>NZ_CP108054.1:0-5792500 GCF_036173125.1 Streptomyces sp. NBC_00286 | reverse complement strand
GGGGACCGACCGGAGTCGGCGCTCACGTCGGACAACTCGGAGAACAGTACGGAGCGGGTTCGGGCGTGTCAACTCGGCGCCGTAGAGCACCCGGGAGGGGTACTCTCGGACGTATGACAACGCATGCGTGCACCCAGCTGTGGTGGGCCGCCTGAGGGCGGCCGAGTTCACGTATGTACTCAACGGCCGCCGCCTCGGCGGCCGTTCTTGTTTCTCCCTCCTGGAGAGCCCGGCCGGCGGGCAGCGGTGGTCCTGACCGGGAGGTAGAGAGATGACGCGGATCTTCAGCGGGGTCAAGCCGACGGGGCATCTGACGCTGGGGAACTACCTGGGGGCCGTACGGCGTTGGGCCGATGTCGATCAGCACTGCGCCGACGCACTGTTCTGTGTCGTCGACCTGCATGCGCTGACCGTGGATCACGATCCAGGTCGGGTGCGCAGGCTCAGTCGGCAGGCGGCCACGCTGTTGCTGGCCTCGGGGCTTGATCCCAAGCTGTGCACCGTGTTCGTACAGAGTCATGTGGATGAGCATGCGCGGCTGTCGTATCTGCTGGAGTGCGTGGCTTCGGACGGCGAGATGCGGCGGATGATCCAGTACAAGGAGAAGGCCGCGCGGGAGCGGAGGCGGGGTGGGAGCGTACGGCTGTCGCTGCTGACGTATCCGGTGCTGATGGCGGCGGACATCCTGGCGTATGGGACGGCTGAGGTGCCGGTCGGGGACGACCAGACGCAGCATGTGGAGCTGGCGCGGGATCTGGCGGTGCGGTTCAACCAGCGGTACGGGCATACGTTCGTGGTGCCTCGGGCCACGCATCCGGCGGTGGCGACGCGGGTGATGAACCTTCAGGAGCCGACGTCGAAGATGGGGAAGTCCGAGGATGTCGGGCCGGGGATCGTGTATCTGCTCGATGAGCCGGAGGTGATCCGGAAGAAGATCATGCGGGCGGTGACCGACAGCGGGCGGGATGTCGTGTACGACCCGGAGGGACGACCGGGGGTCTCGAATCTTCTGGAGATCCTCGCGGCCTGTGAAAGTGGGAACCCCGAGGGCCTGGCCGGTGTATATGAGTCGTACGGATCTTTGAAGAAGGACACCGCCGAGGCTGTGGTCGAGCTCCTCAGGCCCGTACAGGAGAGGCACAGCGAGCTGTGCGCGGATCCTGCGTATGTGGAGGGGGTGTTGCGGGATGGTGCGGAGAAGGCCAGAGAGATGGCGCGGCCGACGGTGGACGCGGCGTACCGGGCGATCGGGTTGCTTTCGCCGGCGTGACGGCTGAGTTGGTCCGACCTGGCGCCGGGTGTCTGGACGGGCGGGGTCCAGGCCCGGCGCCGGGGGTGGGCGTCAGGTGTTGCTGCCGGAGGCCAGTTCGCGGCCGCGGTCGCGGGCTGCCTCGATTGCGGCGATGAGGGCGGCTCGTACGCCGTGGTTCTCCAGTTCGCGGATGGCGTTGATCGTGGTGCCCGCGGGGGATGTGACGTTCTCGCGGAGTTTCACGGGGTGTTCGCCGCTGTCGCGGAGCATGACGGCGGCGCCGATCGCGGACTGGACGATGAGGTCGTGTGCTTTTTCGCGGGGCAGGCCGAGGAGGATGCCCGCGTCGGTCATGGCCTCTACCAGGTAGAAGAAGTACGCCGGTCCTGAGCCGGAGAGGGCGGTGCAGGCGTCCTGTTGGGACTCGGGGACGCGGAGCGTCTTGCCTACGGCGCCGAAGATCTCCTCGGCGTGGGCGAGGTGCTCGGCGGTGGCGTGGCTGCCGGCGGAGATGACGGACATGGCCTCGTCGACGAGGGCGGGGGTGTTCGTCATGACACGGACGACGGGGGTGCCTTGGGCGAGGCGCTCCTCGAAGAAGGAGGTGGGGATGCCTGCCGCACCGCTTATGACGAGGCGGTCGGCGGGGACGTGTGGGGCCAGTTCGACGAGGAGGGTGCCCATGTCTTGAGGCTTGACCGTGAGGATCAGGGTGTCGGCGGTCTTGGCTGCCTCGGGGTTGGTCACCGGGGTGACGCCGTAGCGCGTGCGGAGTTCTTCGGCTCGCTCCGTGCGGCGTGCGGTGACCAGGAGGTCGGCGGGGGACCAGCCGGCTCGGATCATTCCGCTGAGCAGGGCTTCGCCGATCTTGCCGGTGCCGAGCACTGCGACTTTCTGGGTCATGTTCGGTTGCCCTCCGGGCGGGGGTGGTGCGTCGTCCAGGGCCCATCCTCGCACCGGGGTCGCGGGGTGGGTCGCCGTTGTCCGCTGGGCGGGATGGATGGCGACCCTGAGCTGGGGCGTCAGGCGGTGCGGCGGCGAAGGGTTGCGGCGCCGAGGGTGAGGACCAGGAGGGCACAGGCGGCGACGATCAGTACGTCTCGGATGAAGTCGGCGGTGACGTCGGTGTGCAGGAGGACTTCGTTCATGCCGTCGACTGCGTACGACATGGGGAGGACGTTGGAGATGCCTTCGAGGACGGGGTGCATGTTGGGACGGGGAGTGAACAGGCCGCAGAGGAGGAGCTGGGGGAAGATCACCGCCGGCATGAACTGCACGGCCTGGAACTCCGAGGAGGCGAAGGCCGAGACGAAGAGACCGAGGGCCGTGCCCAGGAGAGCGTCGAGGAGAGCGACGAGCAGGAGGAGCCAGGCCGAGCCCGTGACGTCGAGACCCAGGGCCCAGACGGCGAGACCGGTGGCGAGGGCGGACTGGACGATGGCGAGGGCGCCGAAGGCGAGGGCGTAGCCCGCGATGAGGTCGGCCTTGCCGAGGGGCATGGCGAGGAGGCGTTCCAGGGTGCCGGAGGTGCGTTCGCGGAGGGTGGCGATGGACGTCACCAGGAACATCGTGATCAGCGGGAAGATGCCGAGGAGGGAGGCGCCGATGTTGTCGAAGGTGCGTTGGCTGCCGTCGAAGACGTAGCGCAGCAGGAACAGCATCACGCACGGGATGAGGATCATCAGCGCGATGGTGCGCGGGTCGTGGCGGAGTTGGCGCAGGACCCGGGCCGCGGTGGCGGTGGTGCGGGAAGCGTTCAGCGCGCTCGTCGGGGCGGGCGCCATGGTCGTGGGCGTACTCGTACTCGTGGTCGTGCTCATCGCGTCGTCGTCTCCTTCTTGCGGCTCGCCGCGACCGCCTCGTCGACCAGGTGCAAGAAGGCTGCCTCGACTGTCTCGGAGTCGGTGCGGTGGCGCAGGGCGTCGGGGGTGTCGTCGGCGAGGATCTCGCCCTCGCGCATGAGGAGGAGGCGGTGGCAGCGCTCGGCCTCGTCCATGACGTGGGAGGAGATCAGGAGGGTGGCGCCGCGTTCTGCGGCGATGGCGTGGAAGAGGTTCCACAGGTCACGGCGGAGTACGGGGTCCAGGCCGACCGTGGGTTCGTCGAGGACCAGGAGCTCGGGGGTGCCGAGGAGGGCCACAGCCAGGGAGACGCGGCTGCGCTGGCCGCCGGAGAGGTTGCCGGCCAGGGCGTCGGCGTGGCTGGTGAGGTCGACGTCGGCGATGGCGCGGGTGACGTTCTCGTGCCGTCGCTCGGCGGAGCCGCGGCCGGGGTCCAGGATCGCGGCGAAGTAGTCGAGGTTCTGGCGGATCGTCAGGTCGTCGTAGACGGAGGGGGCTTGGGTGACGTAGCCGATGCGGGTGCGGAGGGTGGGGTGGCCGGCGGGGCGGTCGAGGACGTCGAGGGTGCCGGTGACCTTGGCCTGGGTGCCGACGATCGCGCGCATCAGGGTCGACTTGCCGCAGCCGGAGGGACCGAGGAGACCGGTGACCTGGCCGCGCGGGACGGTGAAGTCGAGACCGCGCAGGACCGTGCGGGGGCCGCGGACGACGGTGAGGCCTTCGGCGCGGACGGCGGGGGTGCCTGGTGCGCCGGGTGTCTCGTCGGGGCGGGGTGCTCCCTCATTGGGTGGCCTGGACGCGTAATTCATCATGTGATGAATAATCCTCGCGGGGGCTGGGTGCGTCAAGGGGAGGGGTGCTGTGGCATGGGGGCGTGTCGGGGTGAGGGCGCGCGTGTGGGTGTGATGCCCCCGTGGGTGAGGGCGCGCCTGTGCGTGCGATGCCCCCGTGGGTAAGGGCTCGCGTGGGTGTGAGGCCCGGGTGGGCACGACGCCCGGGTGGGCACGACGCCCGGGTGGGCACGACGCCCGGGTATGCATAAGAGCGCGCGTGGGCGCGAGGGTCCCGTGGGCGTGAGGGGAGGCGGGGCGCGGCGGCCCGGTGGGCGTGGCGGGAGGCGGAGCTCGATGAGCCCGGGTGGGCGTGAGGGCAGGCGGAGCGCGGGGGGCTCGGGTGGACATGGCGCGAGGCGAGGAGCGGGTGGGCAGGCGGATCGCGAGTTAACCGGCAGTTGCCGCTCACCGCCGGTCTCGATCGTCGGCGGGTCCTTGGGTGCCGGGTGCCGTGTGGAGGGGTTCCGGGCGGGGATGTCGGGTGGGGTCAGGAGCTGGTGGTTGGGTTGGTGGCCAGCAGGAGGATTACGTCGTAGACCTCCTCGACGGTGCCGTTTGGGAAGGCCTTGAGCAGGTGCTGGCGTTCCTCGGCGAGGAAGGCTGCGGTGCGTTCTTCGCCATTGACGAGGAAGATCGAGTGGCTGCCGATGTTCGCGAGGTGAGTGTCGACGGGGACGTGGCGGCTCCAGCGGATCGTACGGCGGGTGAAGTCGAGGCGGCCGGTGGGGTCGGCGAGCGCGGCACTGACTTCGGGGCCGTTGCCGTTTCGGTCCACCTCGCGGGCGGTGCCGAGGTGGCGCTCGATGCGGTTGGCCTGCTCGGCGATCCACGGGAGTTTCAGGGCGCTGGTGTTCCACCACAGAGCGAGCGAGCCGCCTGGGCGCAGGACACGGAATGCCTCCGGCACCGAGCGGGCCGGATCGGTCCAGTGCCAGGACTGGGCGTAGGTGAGGAAGTCGGTGGAGGCAGTGGCCAGGGGGAGGGAGTTGCCGTCGCCCCGCAGGATGGGGACGTCGGGGAGGGAACGGCGGAACTGGGCCGCCATGCCGTCGCCGGGCTCTACGGCGACGACGTCTGCGCCGCGGGCGTGGAGCAGTGCGGTCGCTATGCCCGTACCGGCGCCGATGTCCGCGACGCGGGAGCCAGCGAGGGGGTGACCGGCCAGGTCTTCGATCGCGTCGAAGAGGGCGGGCGGGTAGGAGGGGCGGTTGGCGGCGTACTGGGCCGCGGCGGCATTGAAGGAGTGGGCTCGGGCGGCGTGGAGGGCGGAGGGCTGTGGTGGGGGCGTCGTGGACATATGGCCATGGTGGCAGGGGGTTGCCAACTGCTCACCGGGGAGCGTGAACGAGGGCGGTTTAGCTCGATCGTGTGATGGTCGGCCTTCCGAGGTTGCGGCGTTGTGGGCTGTTCGGGCTACGGTGATCGTGCGATCTGGGACGCCGGGTACGGCGCCTGGGGGCACCCCCAGCGGTAGCTGGGGGAGTGCGGGGCCCCCGCTCCACCGGAGTGATGGTTCGGGGCCTCCCCGTCGCCTCTGGCCGCACCCAAATGGCCAGGTCGTGAGGGATCCGGCCTCCCGAGCCCGGACCACGGACAGGATGCGTGTCGCCACCCCGGGGTTGAGTACGCCGGGGACCTGGGGGTCCCCCCGGACGGAGTCTGGGGGAGCGCCCAAGACCGTTCGGGGCGTGCGGCTGAGCGGACTTACTCCTGCTCAGTCCCCAGGAACGGTAGGTGGCGGTGACAGCGCTCCGCTGGAAATGCAGTGAGGAGCTGCGGGTCCGTCGTGGCTGGTCGCGCAGTTCCCCGCGCCCCTATGGGGCGCGGGTAGTCGCAGCCGCGCGCCCCTGGAGGGGCGCGGTACCGCTCCGCCAGGCAGCTCGCTAAGAACGGCGGCGCTTCTTCGATGGGTTGCCCGTGCGGCGGGTGACGCGTTTCTCGTGTTGCTTGCGGGCCGTCTCGTATTCCTCGCGGTGGAGTTTTTCGCCGGGGGCCTCTATGAGGGAGCGGAAGAAGTAGGCGAGGAGGGAGCCGATGAAGCCGATGGCCAGGAGGCCGCGTAGGGAGGCCTGGCGTTCGGGGTCGGGGCGGCGGGTGTAGCTGCCCCAGGTGTGGCGGAAGGCCAGCGCGCTGCAGATCGTGAACATCACGATCATGAGGAGCGTGACGAAGCCGCCGGTCTCGGCGATCCGCAGACCTTCGTAGGCGAAGCGAAGGATCAGGCAGGCAGCGGCAGCGATGGCCAGCGAGCCGGTGGCTGCGGCGATGCGGCGGGCGGCGTAGCCGTCGTCGTGGTTCAGCCAGGTCGTGCCGAAGAAGCGGATGGGTTCGGGGCGGGGGCCGGTGTCAGCCGTGGGCCCCGGGAAACCCTGGGAGCCCGCGGTGGTGGTGTCCGGGGTGCCGTTCTCTGCGCTCACGCGTCTGATTATGGCTCCGGAGTTGCCGCGGGCTCCGCCGGGTTCAGGAGCAGCGCGGCGCTACGTAGCCGTCGCTGCCGGTGTTCACGTACGCATCCGAGATGTATTCGCCGTTCGCGATGTTGTCCCAGATGTTCGACGTGCCGTACGGGCCCGTGACCCGTGTGCCCGGCGTCTGGCAGTGGATGGGCACGCGCGCGCCCTCCGGCAGGACCCGGACGATGCGGTAGCTGGTGCCGGGGCCGCTGCGGACGTTGACCCGGTAGCCGGGCGCGACCGAGTAATAGCGCACGGCCGTGGTGGTGACGTCGTCCGTCTCGTCTCTGCCCGCCACCTCTTCTGCACGGTCAACTGACATGCAAAACCTCCCCCGTTGAGCCCCATGTCTGTCATGGGGTCCCGTTGATTCCCCTAAATCACGTCATGAAACGCATGTACACAACTCGCACATGGAGATTAACAAGCCACCTCAGCCCCGTACGAGTCATCGACTAGGCTCCGTGCGTCGCGCGCGCGGACGATCAGCACGGGGGTGTTTCCCATGGCGCCACAGCGGGACGCGGAAGCGGGCGCGGAAGCGGAACTTCCCGAGTACGCCGGTCACTACCGCCTCGAGTCCTGCCTGGGTTCGGGTGGCATGGGCGTCGTACATCTGGCCCGGAGCACGTCCGGGATGCGGGTCGCCGTGAAGGTGGTGCATGCCCAGTACGCCAAGGACCGCGAGTTCCGGGGGCGTTTCCGGCAGGAGGTGGCCGCGGCGCGCAAGGTCAGCGGTGCCTTCACCGCACCGGTCGTCGACGCCGATCCGGAGGCCGAACGGCCCTGGATGGCCACGCTGTTCATCCCGGGTCCAACCCTCGCCGACCAGGTGAAGCGGAACGGGTCCATGCCTCCGGCGCAGTTGCGCCGTCTGATGGCCGGGCTTGCGGAGGCGCTGCGTGATATTCACCGCGTCGGCGTGGTGCACCGGGATCTGAAGCCGAGCAATGTGCTGCTCGCCGAGGACGGGCCGAAAGTCATCGACTTCGGTATCTCCCGGCCGAAGGACAGCGAACTGCGCACCGAGACCGGCAAGTTGATCGGTACGCCGCCCTTCATGGCGCCGGAGCAGTTCCGGCGGCCTCGCGAGGTCGGGCCCGCCGCCGACGTTTTCGCGCTCGGGTCGGTGATGGTGCACGCGGCGACCGGGCGCGGACCGTTCGACTCCGACAGCCCGTACATCGTCGCCTACCAGGTCGTGCACGACGAGCCTGACCTGACCGACGTACCGGAAGGGCTCGCGCCGCTCGTACTGCGCTGTCTGGCGAAGGAGCCCGAGGACCGGCCCACGCCCGACGAGTTGATGCGGGAGCTGCGGTCGGTGGCGGCCTCGTACGACACGCAGGCGTTCATACCGGGGCAGCGGACGGGGTGGGACGCGCCGGCGCCGAGACCTAAGCCTCGTACGGAACGTACGGAAGAGCCCGTAGGAACCGAAAAGGAGGAACAGGCCCAGGAGTTCGCTGCGGGAGCCGAACGAGAAGCAGCCGAGCGTGAGGCGGCAGCGGAACGAGAGGCAGCAGAAGCAGCAGCCCAAGAAGCCGGGCCGCAGTCCAGAAAGCGCCTCGTCAGACGGGTCGCCCTCGGAGCCGGAGCGCTCGGGCTTGCCTCGCTCGGCGTGCTGGCCTCCGTAACGCTGCTCGATGACGGACGTACGGCAACGGCGCCGAAGGGCAACGCGGCACGGAGCGCGCCGGCCCGGTTCAACCCGTGGGAAGTGAAGGCAACGTCCGGGGACGGCGGCCAAGGTGCGCCCCAATGCTCGTACGGAGCAGGGAAGTTGCTGTGTGCGCAGACCGGGCTGGTCTTCGCCCTCGATCCTTCCGACGGCCGTCGGTTGTGGCGGCACTCCGTCACCGACGAGACCTCGAGCGGGCCGCCGCTCCTGTCGGCCGGGCTCGTGCAGGCCTCACTGGACGACCAGGGGCGCCGTACGGCGGCGCTCGCCCCCGCCTCGGGCAAGGCCCGCTGGCAGCGGAACCTGCCCACGCACAACGGCATCGCGAGCGCCGGGGGCCTGCTGCTGCTCACGGGCGCCGACGGGACGGTCACCGGGGTGGACGGCGCCTCGGGCGACACCAAGTGGAGCCGTCCGATTCCGGGGCACGCCACGCCGTACTTCACCACGTTCGCCGGGGACCCCCTCGCGTACGCGGTGAGCACGTCCGACGACGGGACGAGCACCCACATCACGGCGGTGGATCCGCGGACCGGCGCAGTGCGGTGGGACGTGCGGCTGCAGGGGCAGTTGGAACTCCTCGGCACGGCGAAGGGGCACGCCTTCTTCACCTCGGCAGATGCGCTGTACGGCGAGACGAAGGCCGTCGTCCGTTACACCCCGGCCAGCGGAAAGACGCGGCGAGTAACCCTGCCCGTCACGCTCTCGGAGGCCCACGGCACTGTGCGCGGAAATGTCGTCCACCTCAGCGGCACCGGCGGAACGCTGGTCGCCGTCGACATGGACGCGCGTCGGCAGCTGTGGCGGCTGGAGACGGGTACCTCCCGGACCTCGGGTCCCGTGGCCGACGACCGGCATGTGTACGTCAGCGCCCCGGACGGGCGGCTCCTCGCCGCCGACGCCCGCACCGGCAAGCTCCTCGGCCAGACGCCCCCACGGCTCGGAAAGCACTCCGACCGGGTCGCGGGGTCCCTTCCGGAGCCGGTGCTCGCAGGCGGTCGCGTGTATGCCAGCGCGCCCGACGGCACCGTGTTCGCCGTCGACGGACGCGACCCGGCGGCCTGGTCGCACTAGGGGCCCCGTCAAGAGCGCCGTCATGAACCCGCGGGCCGGTGGGGGCTGGTCGCGCCCACGCGGCGGGCCGCATATCGACACGGCCCGCGCCCCTTACAGGGCGCGATACAGCACCGGACTTGACGAAGGGAGCCCTCAGGCATCGTGCAAGGACCGCCCCCGATGAACAGGAGGCGGCCCTTATTCAGTCTTCAATTAGCGCTCACCTAGGCATCAGCCCAGCATCGACACATCCCGCACGGCCCCCTTGTCCGCGCTCGTCGCCATCGCCGCGTACGCCCTCAGGGCCGCCGAGACCTTTCGGTCGCGGTTCTTCGGGGCGTACGTGCCGTTCAGGGCCGTGCGGCGGGTGGCCAGTTCCTCTTCGGAGACCAGCAGGTCGATCGAGCGGTTCGGGATGTCGATGCGGATGCGGTCGCCGTCCTGGACCAGGGCGATGGTGCCGCCGGACGCCGCCTCCGGGGAGGCGTGGCCGATCGACAGGCCCGAGGTGCCGCCGGAGAAGCGGCCGTCCGTCACCAGGGCGCAGGCCTTGCCGAGGCCGCGGCCCTTCAGATACGAGGTCGGGTAGAGCATCTCCTGCATGCCGGGGCCGCCCTTGGGGCCCTCGTAGCGGATGACGATGACGTCACCCTCGGTGATCTGCTTGGCGAGGATCTTCTCGACGGCCTCCTCCTGCGACTCGCAGACCACCGCAGGGCCCTCGAAGGTCCAGATCGACGGGTCGACGCCGGCCGTCTTCACGACGCAGCCGTCCACGGCGAGGTTGCCCTTGAGGACGGCCAGGCCGCCGTCCTTCGAGTACGCGTGGGCGACGTCGCGGATGCAGCCGTTCGCCGCGTCCGTGTCGAGTTCCTCCCAGCGCTCGGACTGGGAGAAGGCCTCGGCGGAACGCTTGCAGCCGGGGGCCGCGTGCCACAGCTCCATGGCCTCCTCCGAAGCCGAGCCGCTGCGGATGTCCCAGGCGTCCAGCCACTCCTTGATGGAAGGGCTGTGGACGGTGTGGACGTCCTCGTTCAGCAGGCCGCCGCGGTAGAGCTCGCCGAGGATCGCGGGGATGCCGCCGGCGCGGTGCACGTCCTCCATGTAGTACGTCCGCGTCGCCGCGACGTTGGGCGCGACCTTCGCCAGGCACGGGACGCGGCGGGAGACGGCGTCGATGTCGTTCAGGTCGTAGCCGGCTCCGGCCTCCTGGGCGGCGGCCAGCAGGTGCAGGATCGTGTTGGTGGAGCCGCCCATGGCGATGTCGAGGGCCATGGCGTTCTCGAAGGCCGCGTGCGTGGCGATGGCGCGCGGGAGGACGGAGGCGTCGTCCTCGTCGTAGTAGCGCTTGGTCAGCTCGACGACGGTGGCGCCGGCCCGCTCGTACAGCTCCTTGCGGGCCGTGTGCGTGGCGAGGACCGAGCCGTTGCCGGGGAGGGAAAGGCCGATGGCCTCGGTCAGGCAGTTCATGGAGTTGGCGGTGAACATGCCGGAACAGGAACCGCAGGTGGGACAGGCGTTCTCCTCGATACGGAGGATGTCCTCGTCCGAGACCTTGTCGTTGACCGCGTCGGAGATCGCGTCGATGAGGTCGAGCGTACGGACCGTGCCGTCGACCAGCGTCGCGCGGCCGGCCTCCATGGGACCGCCGGAGACGAAGACCGTCGGGATGTTCAGGCGCAGGGCCGCCATGAGCATGCCCGGGGTGATCTTGTCGCAGTTGGAGATGCAGATCAGGGCGTCGGCGCAGTGGGCTTCCACCATGTACTCGACGCTGTCCGCGATCAGGTCGCGGGAGGGGAGGCTGTACAGCATGCCTCCGTGGCCCATCGCGATGCCGTCGTCGACGGCGATCGTGTTGAACTCGCGCGGGATGCCGCCCGCCGCCGTGACCGCCTCGCTGACGATCCGGCCGACCGGCGCCAGGTGGGTGTGGCCGGGCACGAACTCGGTGAAGGAGTTGGCGACCGCGATGATCGGCTTCCGGCCGATGTCCGCGCCCGGTACACCGGAGGCGCGCATTAGGGCGCGGGCGCCCGCCATGTTGCGGCCGTGGGTGACAGTGCGGGACCTCAGATCGGGCATCGTCGCTCGCTCCTTCAGAGAGTTCTGACAGATTTCGAGCGTACGCCGGTGCTCCGACATCCCGACGGCTCGTCCGGAATACGGGATGTGTGTCTCGGTCGGCGACCGTGACAAAGACTCGTTCGGGGCCCTCGTTCAGGGACCCGTCAGATGCCCCTGAACCACCGGCGCGATCCGCGCGATGACCTGCTCCGGGTCCGCCGACGCCACCGGCTCGATCTTGATCACGTACCGCATCATCGCGACGCCCACGAGCTGGGCGGCCGCAAGTTCGGTGCGCAGTTCCGCATCCGGTACGTCGAGTCGGCCGGCGATGCGGCGCATCAGTTGCGCGGCGACGAGGCGGCGGAAGACGGCGGCCGCGGTCTCGTTGTTCACCGCCGACCGGACGATCGCGAGGAGGGGCGTCCGCGTCACCGGGTTCTCCCAGAGGCCGAAGATGACGCGCGTCATCCGCTCGCCGACCTCGTCGAGGGGGCCTTCGAGGACCGTGTCCCGCACTTTCAGGGCGGGTGCGAAGGCGACCTCGACGGCCGCCTCGAAAACCTGCTCCTTGGTGCCGAAGTAGTGATGCACGAGCGCCGAGTCGACCCCGGCCGCCTTGGCGATGCCGCGTACGGACGTCTTGTCGTAGCCGCGCTCCGAGAACTCCTCGCGGGCCGCCGCCAGGATGCGGTCACGTGTCGCGGGGGCGTCCGCCGACTGCGTACGGGAGGGCCGTCCGCGACGTCGGGGGGCCGTGTCGGTCATGAGCCGGCGACCCGCAGCGCCGAGGCGAGGTGGAGCCGGGTGAAGGCGAGGGCCTCGGCGAGGTCGGCCTCGCGTTCGGCGCTGGACATGGCCCGGCGGGTGTTGACCTCGATGACGACATGGCCGTCGAAGCCACTCAGCGCGAGCCGCTCGAGGAGCTCGGCGCAGGGCTGGTTGCCGCGTCCCGGGACGAGGTGCTCGTCCTTCGCCGAACCCCGGCCGTCGGCGAGGTGGACGTGGCCGAGGCGGTCGCCCATGCGGTCGAGCAACTGCATGGCGTCGGCGCGGGCCGTGGAGGCATGGCTCAGGTCGATCGTGAAGTGGCGGTAGTCGTCCTTCGTCACGTCCCAGTCGGGGGCGTACGCGAGCATCTCGCGGTCGCGGTAACGCCAGGGGTACATGTTTTCGACGGCGAACCGTACGTCCGTCTCGTTGGCCATCCGCCAGATCCCCGTGACGAAGTCGCGGGCGTACTGACGCTGCCAGCGGAACGGCGGATGCACGACGACCGTCGAAGCGCCGAGCTTCTCGGCGGCGGACCGGGCGCGCTGGAGCTTGACCCAGGGGTCGGTGGACCAGACGCGCTGGGTGATGAGCAGGCAGGGGGCGTGGACAGCCAGGACCGGAATCTGGTGGTAGTCGCTGAGCCTGCGCAGCGCCTCGATGTCCTGGCTGACCGGGTCGGTCCACACCATGACCTCGACCCCGTCGTACCCGAGGCGCGCGGCGATCTCGAAGGCCGTCGCCGTTGACTCCGGATAGACAGAGGCCGTCGACAGCGCGACCTTCGCATCCGGGATGCGGACCACTGGTTCTGCCACGAAGGACAGAGTACGGGGTGCCTCCGGCGGTTGTGCGGGGGCGGTTCGGCTTGGCCGAAGGGTGCCGTTGGTTGTCGTTCGGTTCGCCTAATCGCCGTTGTTGTTTCGCCGTGGGCGGGTGCGGGTTCGTTGTGGCTTGTCGCGCCCACGCGGCGGAGCCGCAAATTGATACAGCCCCGCGCCCCTGGCGGGCTGCGCCCGCCCTTTTACGTCGTCGCCATCTGATCCAGGCGCCGGAGGATTACGCCCTCCCTGAGAGCCCAGGGGCAGATCTCCAGCGTCTCCACTCCGAACAAGTCCATCGCGCCCTCAGCCACCAACGCGCCTGCCAGGAGTTGGCCTGCTCTGCCCTCTGAGACACCGGGGAGTTCTGCTCGCTGCTCTGTCGTCATCGTGGCCAGTTGGGGGACCCAGTCCTCCAGGGAGCGGCGTTTTAGTTCGCGTTGTACGTAGAGGCCCTCTGCTGAGCGGGCGGCTCCTGCTATGCGGGCGAGCTGGCGGAAGGTCTTGGAGGTGGCCACCACGTGGTCGGGGGAGCCGAAGCGGCTGAACTCTCCGACCGTACGGGCGATCTGGGCGCGTACATGGCGACGCAGCGCCTTGACGTCCGCGGGGTCCGGTGGGTCGCCGGGCAGCCAGGCGGCCGTCAGCCGACCCGCGCCGAGCGGGAGCGAAACGGCCGCGTCGGGTTCCTCGTCGATGCCGTACGCGATCTCCAGGGAGCCGCCGCCGATGTCGATGACCAGCAGCTTTCCGGCCGACCAGCCGAACCAGCGGCGGGCGGCGAGGAAGGTGAGCCGGGCCTCCTCCGCGCCGGTGAGGACCTGGAGTTCCACGCCCGTTTCGGTGCGCACCCGGTCCAGTACGTCGTCGGCGTTGGTCGCCTCGCGTACGGCGGAGGTCGCGAACGTCAGGAGGTCCTCGACGCCCTTGTCCTCGGCCGCGTCGAGCGCCTCCCGGACGACGGAGATCAGTTTGTCGACGCCCTCGGGGCCGATCGACCCGCTCTCGTCGAGCAGTTGAGCGAGCCGCAGCTCCGCCTTGTGTGAATGCGCGGGCAACGGGCGCGCGCCAGGGTGTGCATCCACCACCAGGAGGTGCACCGTGTTCGAACCCACGTCGAGGACACCGAGTCTCATGGACGGAACGCTACTGCGAGCCGGCCCCCCTGCTGGTCCCCGGAGCAGTCTTGGGCGACTTACCCTGGACACGTGCCAAAGACGAAAAAGGCGAAGAACGACAAAACCGCCAAACCGGCAGGCTCGGACACATCGGCCAAGGGTTCTTCGCAGGCGAAGGCAACCGGCAAGACCAAGAAGTCCCCGAAAAAGTCCCCGAAGCTCTTTCCGCAGAAGGCCGCCGTCCCGGCGTCCGAACCGGACGAGAAGGGGCTCGATTTCGCGCGCGCGTGGGTGGAGTTCCCGGATCCGGCCGACGACGAGCAGGTCTTCCGCTGCGACCTGACCTGGCTGACCTCGCGCTGGAACTGCATCTTCGGCAGCGGCTGCCAGGGCATCCAGGCGGGCCGCGCGGACGACGGGTGCTGCACGCTCGGCGCCCATTTCTCGGACGAGGACGACGAGAAGCGCGTAGCGGGGCATGTGGCGAGACTCACGCCGGAGATCTGGCAGAACCATGACGTCGGCGTGGAGACCGGCTGGGTCTCGACGGACGACGAGGGCTCCCGGCAGACCCGCCCCTACCAGGGCTCGTGCATCTTCCAGAACCGCCCCGGCTTCGAGGGTGGCGCGGGCTGCTCGCTGCACATCCTGGCGCTGAAGGAGGGCCGCGAGCCCCTGGAGACCAAGCCGGACGTCTGCTGGCAGCTCCCGGTGCGACGGACGTACGACTGGATCGACCGGCCCGACGACACCCGCGTACTCCAGATCTCTATCGGCGAGTACGACCGCCGCGGCTGGGGCCCGGGCGGCCACGACCTGCACTGGTGGTGCACGTCGGCGACGTCCGCGCACGGCTCCGGTGAGCCGGTGTACGTCACGTACCGGCCGGAGCTCATCGAGATGATGGGCAAGGCCGCGTACGACCGGCTGGTCGAGCTGTGCGAGGAACGGCTGGCGTCCCGGCTGCCGTTGGTGGCACCGCATCCGGCGGACCCGGTGGATTGAGCCCTCAGTTTCCTTCCGTGTCTTGAGGGCTCGGGCTGCTGTCGTCACTCGGCGGCGGGGGCGAGGCCTTGGTCTCGGGAGTGGGGGTCGGGTCCGGCTCGGACGGGGTCGTGTCGCTGGGCGTGGGTTCGGGGGACGAGGGGTTCGGGTCGCTGGGTGTGGGGTCCGGGGCGGACGGTGCGGGAGCGCTGGGGGTCGCGTCCGGGGCAGGGCCCGGGCCCGGGTGTGACGGGCCTGCCGTGCCATAGCCGTTGATCGAGACCGCCGCGCCCGCGGGTGCGATCGACACCCGCGCGCTCCAGGGGCCGTTCGGCTCGCGGAGTTGGTCGACATACACCTTGATCGTCAACGACTCGCCTGGCGACAGCGTTCCCGACGACTGGCTGAAGTAGAGCCAGGAGGCGCCAGTGTGCGCGGACCAGTGGACCGGGGAACCACCGGATGCCCTCAGGGTGATCAACGTCATGTCGCCGCTGGAATCGGCTTCTACGGAGAGGCCGTTTTTCCGGTCGCCGGAGGCCCCGCCGGTGACGCGTACGGAGACGTCGGACGAACGTTTTCCCTCCCCGGCGCCTTTGCCGATTCCCTTGCTGAGCTGCGGTTCCGGCTTCGCGTCGGCGCGATCCGCGTTCTTGTAGTCGTCCGCGTCGGCTGCGTCGTCCGCCTGCTCGCCGCCGAGTGCGGCAGGGCCGTGCGCCTCGCTCGCGGTGATCGGGCGGCCCGGCGAGCCCTCGCCGGTGAGGGGGGCTCCTCGGTAGGCCGCCCACACTGCGAGTACGGGAGCCGCCACCACGGTGACGACGACCGTCGTCGTGACGGCACGCGCGCGAAGGCGGCTACGGCGGGCCGCGTGGACCTTGGGGTCCATCGGGAAACCGCGCCGGTCGAAGCGCGGAGTGGCACTCCGCGCGCGTGGGGCACGCGCCATCGCCCTGGAGAGGGCCGCGCGCGGGGCTTCGAGTACGGGGAGCGCGGCGGGCGTGACGCTCGTGCCGGGCCAGGAGCCGGGGATCGCGCGCTCGGCGGTACGGCGGCAGCGCGGGCAGTCGTCGACGTGCCGGACCAGTTCGCGGCGCAGGGGCGTGCTGAGGACCAGCCGGTCTCCGGTGAGCCGGGCGACGCCCGGGCAGGCGCCGGTCTCGACGACGGCGAGGGCCGCGCGGGTGCGCTCGATCTCGCAGGCGGCGGCGCCGAGGAGTTCGCGGGCGGCGAGCAGTTCCATACCGAGGACGGCGGCCACTTCCCCGGCAGCGAGCTGGTGCCGTACTGCGAGTTCGAGCGCTTCGCGCTGCTCGGGCGTGGTCCCGGCGGCCTCCGGCCAGGCGAGCAGGGCGAGTTCACGACGGCGACGGTCCTCTTCGGGGTCTTCTACGTCCGATTCGGCGTCCCACGCGCGCGTGCCGCGACGTTTCTGCCCGACGGGCCCGGCGGCCCCCGGGCCCTGTTTGGCCTGCCTGCCGGACCACCGATTGCCCTGCCGGTCGGTGTCCTTGTCCGTGGTCTCGGCCAGCTTGCGCAGGCACGCCCAGCGGGCGAGGGCGTACAGCCAGGCCCTGCGCTCGTCGGGGGCCCGCACGCCGCGCGGGCCGCGGCGCTCGGCGAGCGCGAGGGCGTCACCGAGGGCGGCGACCGCCGCGTCGTGGTCGCAAAGCACGGACAGGCAGTACGTGAACAGGCCGTCCAGATACGGCTCGTAGCGCGCGGGCGGGCACTGCGCCGACGTACGGACCGCTGCCCGGCCGAGTGCGGCAGGGTCGGGTGCGGCACCGTGCGCCGGGAGTGCGCCGGTGGTGTGCGTGGTGGTTTCCGGACTGCGGCTCATCACCCGAGGGACCGTAGGCGCCGGGTGTGGGCCGCTTCCTCCCGCGTGAGCAGTTTTAATCCATACGGGTGAAACGATCCCTCATAAGGGGACAGGAGCGGTTAATTCCGCGGCGCGTTCCGTACGGATTGCAGCTGGTTTGCGATGGAGTGCCCGATCTCGGCGACGAGGCCGGAAGCACGTGGTCATGGGCAGGTTCGTGGGCGGCTTCCTGGGTGGGGACGGCGTTGTCAGTGGTGGCGGTTACGGTTTCGTCCATGGCTGCCCGTACGAAGACCGCGAAGGACCGGCCGTCCTACCGCTGCACCGAATGCGGCTGGCAGACGGCCAAGTGGCTCGGCCGCTGCCCCGAGTGCCAGGCCTGGGGGACGGTCGAGGAGTACGGCGCGCCCGCGGTCCGTACGACGACCCCCGGCCGGGTCACGACGTCCGCGGTGCCCATCGGCCAGGTCGACGGCCGCACGGCGACCGCCCGCCCGACCGGCGTACCGGAGCTGGACCGGGTCCTCGGCGGCGGACTGGTGCCGGGCGCGGTCGTGCTCGTCGCGGGCGAGCCGGGCGTCGGCAAGTCCACGCTGCTGCTGGACGTGGCGGCCAAGTCGGCAAGTGACGAACATCGCACGCTCTACATCACCGGTGAGGAGTCCGCGAGCCAGGTCCGCCTCCGTGCCGACCGCATCAAGGCGATCGACGACCACCTGTATCTCGCCGCGGAGACCGATCTGGCCGCCGTCCTCGGCCACTTGGACGCGGTGAAGCCGTCCCTCCTGATCCTCGACTCCGTACAGACCGTGGCCTCTCCGGAGATCGACGGCGCCCCCGGCGGCATGGCACAGGTCCGCGAGGTGGCCGGAGCCCTGATCCGCGCCTCCAAGGAGCGCGGCATGTCCACACTCCTTGTGGGCCATGTCACCAAGGACGGCGCCATCGCGGGCCCCCGCCTCCTGGAGCACCTCGTGGACGTCGTGCTGCACTTCGAGGGCGACCGGCACGCGCGCCTCAGGCTCGTACGAGGCGTCAAGAACCGGTACGGCACGACGGACGAGGTCGGCTGCTTCGAGCTGCACGACGAGGGCATCACCGGACTCGCCGACCCCAGCGGCCTGTTCCTCACCCGCCGCGCCGAGCCCGTCCCCGGCACCTGCCTGACCGTCACCCTCGAAGGCCGCCGCCCCCTGGTCGCCGAGGTCCAGGCGCTCACGGTCGACTCGCAGATCCCCTCCCCCAGGCGTACGACCTCGGGCCTGGAGACCTCTCGCGTCTCGATGATGCTCGCCGTCCTGGAGCAGCGCGGCCGGATCAGCGCCCTGGGAAAGCGGGACATCTACTCCGCGACGGTCGGCGGCGTGAAGCTCTCCGAGCCGGCCGCGGACCTGGCGATCGCCCTCGCCCTGGCCTCCGCCGCGAGTGACACTCCGCTCCCCAAGAACCTCGTCGCGATCGGCGAAGTCGGCCTCGCAGGCGAGGTCAGACGGGTCACGGGCGTCCAGCGCAGACTCGCCGAAGCGCACCGTCTGGGCTTCACGCACGCGCTCGTACCAGGCGATCCCGGCAAGATCCCTGCCGGGATGAAGGTCCTGGAAGTGGCCGACATGGGGGACGCGCTGCGGGTGCTCCCGAGGTCGCGTCGGCGAGAGGCCCCACGGGACGAGGAGGAGCGCCGGTAGACTTTGCCCAGGTCTCGACCGTCCGTACGAACGAAGTATGCGAAACGGGAGCGCCCCAGAACCTGCGACCGGAGGAGTGCAGTGGCAGCCAATGACCGGGCGGCAGCTCCCGGAAAGTCCGGTGGGAGCTCCGGTGCCGATGGGCTGATGCGCGCCTCACTGAGCGCCGTGGCACCCGGCACGGGTCTCCGCGACGGCCTGGAGCGGATTCTCCGCGGCAACACCGGCGGGCTCATCGTGCTCGGCTGGGACAAGACGGTCGAGTCGATGTGCACGGGCGGCTTCGTCCTGGACGTCGAGTTCACGGCGACCCGACTGCGCGAGCTGTGCAAGCTCGACGGCGGCATCATCGTCGACAAGGACATCACCAAGATCCTGCGGGCGGGTGTACAGCTGGTGCCCGACCCCACCATCCCCACCGAGGAGACGGGCACCCGGCACCGCACGGCCGACCGGGTCTCCAAGCAGGTCGGCTTCCCCGTCGTCTCCGTCTCCCAGTCCATGCGCCTGATCGCGCTGTACGTGGACGGACAGCGCCGCGTTCTGGAGGACTCGGCGGCGATCCTCTCCCGCGCCAACCAGGCCCTGGCGACGCTGGAGCGCTACAAGCTCCGCCTCGACGAGGTCGCCGGCACGCTGTCCGCCCTCGAGATCGAGGACCTTGTCACCGTCCGGGACGTCTCGGCGGTGGCCCAGCGTCTGGAGATGGTGCGGCGGATCGCCACGGAGATCGCCGAGTACGTGGTCGAGTTGGGCACGGACGGGCGCCTCCTCTCCCTCCAGCTGGACGAGTTGATCGCGGGCGTCGAGCCCGAGCGTGAGCTCGTCGTACGGGACTACGTTCCGGAGCCGACCGCCAAGCGCTCCCGCACGGTCAACGAGGCCCTCTCCGAGCTCAATGCGCTCACGCATGCGGAGTTGCTCGAACTGCCTACGGTGGCGCGGGCGTTGGGTTACACGGGCGCGCCCGAGACCCTTGACTCTGCGGTGTCGCCGCGCGGCTTCCGGCTTCTTGCCAAGGTGCCGCGGCTGCCTGGCGCGATCATCGACCGGCTGGTCGAGCACTTTGGGGGCCTGCAGAAGCTGCTTGCCGCGAGTGTGGATGACCTGCAGACGGTGGATGGTGTGGGGGAGGCTCGGGCGCGGAGTGTCCGGGAGGGGCTTTCGCGGCTGGCGGAGTCTTCGATTCTCGAACGGTATGTCTAGCCGACGGCTGGGCAGTTGGGTTTGTTTGTCGCTGCGGGTGCGTGGCGCCTCCGGCGGTTGGGCAGTTGGCTTCGTTGTCGGCTGACGGCCCGTTGTGGCTGGTCGCTCCCCCACTCTCGAATTCGCTCGAGCGGGGGGACCCCCATCGCGGCGGAGCCGCAAATTGACACCGCCCCGCGGGGTGCCTCCGGCGGTTGGGCGGAATGGGTTCGTTGTCGGCTGCGGCGCCGTCGTGGCCGGTCGCGCCAGCCCCGCGGGGTGCCTCCGGCGGTTGGGCGGGTGCGGGTTGTGTGTGGCTGGTCGCGCAGTTCCCCGCGCCCCTTGGGTGGTTGGTGGGTGCGGGGCCGCGGTCCGGTGCGTCAGCCCGTCGCCAACAGGACATACGACCCCGTGCTGACACAGGGTGCTGGTGTGCCCAGACCGAAGCTAAGCGACGGGCATAGGACGCACCGGCCCACGTCCCCTCCCGCCGGCGGGAGGGTGCCGGTTTCGTCGGGGTGCGGGCTTTTTCGGTTCGCTTGCTCTTCGGGGGTGCAGCCAGTCGCAGGCTGTTTAGGGGCGCGGGGAACTGCGCGAGCAACCACGACGCACCCGCAGTCGCCACTGAACCGAACCCGCCCTCCCGGTAGGCGCCCTGACTCAGTCCTTTGCCAGGACGAACGACGTGCGGGCCGTCGTCAGGCCCGGAACCGTGGCTTCGACCAAGTACGTGCCCGCGGTCGCCGAACCCGCCGGAGGCGTGCCGCACTCGGGGGCGCTGGCCTTGCGGTTCCACTCCAGGGTGCGGGTGACGGTGTCCTGCCCCGGGATGCGGTACAGGACGCTTCCGGCGCCCGTCGGGCAGTCGGAGGAGGACCACATCTCGTCGTCGCCGCCTGCCTGAGTGATCGTCAGCACCGCTTCCTTCGGGCCGAGATCGAGCTTGCAGTCGGTGGCGGAGGAGTTCGTGACGAGGAGCTCTACTTTCGGCTGCTCATCGGGGGAGTACGTGTTCTTGACGCTGCGCAGCGTCAACTTGACTGCTCCAGGCGTGCAGTTGGGAAGGCTGGACCCGGCGGGAACCGTATCCCCGGAGACACCGCCGCCCCCTACGCCGGCCGAACCACCACCAGAACCGCCACCCGCGCCACCGGAAGAGCCGTCCGCGCCACCGGAGCCCGCGGAGTCACCGCCGGAGTCGCCGGACCCGCCGCTTCCTTCGCTCCCCCCGCTACCGCCGTTGCCCCCGTTCTCCTCGCCCGACTCGTCGCGTCCGCCCGGGGCTTCGCTGATCGCGGGTCCCGAACTGGTGGGGCCGGGCGTGATGGAGGGCGCGGGGTTCTTGCCGTTGGACCCGTTCGCGCCGTTGTTGCCGCCCCCGCCGCCCGAGGTGACGATCCAGGTGACCAGCAGCGCCAACAGCGCGACCAAGGACACCAGAACGGCCCTCCGTCGCCAGTAGATGGAGGAGGGAAGCGGCCCGACAGGATTGCGCAGAGATCCCACGGCGCAAACCTTACGAGAGATCGGCGGCTTCGCCGTCCCCACCCGCCGCCGTAAGCCTCAACTTTTCCGGATCATCATCCCGGAGTCTGTGCCTCCGGCGGTTGGGCCGGGGTGCCTACAGGGCGGGTGGGTTCAGTTCATTGGCGGCCGCGGGTTCATTGTGGCTTATCGCGCAGTTCCCCGCGCCCCTGAAGGGGCGCTCCTGGAACCGCAACGCCCCAATGCACCCGTCTTTCGTCAGGTCCGGGTCCCGACGATCGCTGGGTGTGATGCCGTACGAGGTCCGAATACCGTCCGTGACCATGGACTCTGACCTTTACCTAGAGATCAGCGATGTCGCCCATGGCAGCCCGACTTGGGTGCAACACCTGGCCGAGTTATGGACGGAGGCCGGACTGCTGCTCTACGGCGTCCTCTTCCTCGTCGCCTGGTGGCGTCGGCGGCGGAGCGAAACGGGGGCGTTCGCGGTCGCGGTGCTTGCGCCTCTGGCTACGGCTGTGGCGTATGTGTGCAGCGAGTTGCTCAAGTCCGTCATCGACGAGGAACGGCCGTGCCGGGCCGCAGTCGGCGCGACCGCCCCACTCGTCGACTGCCCGCCACACGGTGACTGGTCCTTTCCCAGCAACCACGCCACGATCGCGGGCGCCGCCACGGTGGCGCTGGCGCTCACCTGGCGCGGCATCTTATGGCTGACGACGCCGATGGCCCTGCTCATGGCCTTCTCGCGGGTGTTCGTGGGCGTGCATTACCCGCGTGACACGGTGGCGGGCCTGGTCCTTGGCGCGCTCGGCGCCTTCATCTTCGTACGTCTGACGGTGCATCCGGCGGCACGGGTGGCGGAGGCAATGCGGGGGTCGGCGGCAGGGCCGGTGCGGTGGTTTGCGGGGGCGTCGGACCTGAAGTGACGCCACTTGTCCCGGCGCCTCCGCTACTCCACTACTCGACCAAGCCCGCCTCGTACGCGACGATCGCCGCCTGGACGCGGTTTCTGACCTCCAATCGGTCGAGGATCGCGCTCACGTACGCCTTCACCGTGCCCTCGACAAGGTGCAGGCGGGCGGCGATCTCGGGGTTCGAGAGGCCGGCTCCGAGGAGGCCGAGGACTTCGCGTTCGCGTGGGGTGAGCAGTGCGACGCGGTCACGGGCGGCGGCCTCGCGGCTCAGCCTTCGCCCGGCGCCGAAACCGTCGATCACATGCCGGGCCACCTTCGGCGAGAGGAACGCGGCGCCGTCCGCGACCGCCCGCACCCCCGCGACGAGTTCGTGCGGATCACCCGACTTCAACAGGAATCCCGTGGCACCGCCGCCCAGTGCCCGGGCCACGCACGTGTCCTCCGAGAAAGTCGTCAGGATCGCAACCGCCGTTCCGGGCGCGGTCCGTACGATCTCCTCGGCGGCCGCGAGCCCGTCCAGGCGCGGCATCCGGATGTCGAGCAGCGCCACGTCGGGCCGGTGAGCCTGCGTCAGCGCGACGGCTTCACATCCGTCGGCGGCCTCGGCGACGACCTCGATGCCGCCCCCGCCTCCGGCGTCGAGGATCGCCTTCACGCCGGCGCGGACCATCGCCTCGTCGTCGGCCAGGAGTACGCGGATCACCCCACTCACCGTTCCTTCCCCTCCTTGCGCGTCTGTCCGGCCGTATCGCCTCTGGGGACCACGTCCTTGGCGACCAGCCGCTCCCTGTCGTCGAAACAGAGCCTGAAGTGTTCGACGGAGACGAAGAGTTCGCTGCTCGCGCGGTAGTAGCGGCAGTCGGTTCCCTTCGGCGCGGCGGGCGCGCGTTCCACCGGTGGGTCGCTCACCGTGCGGTCGGGCAGGACCCGTTCGGCCTCGTCGAGCGGGGTTCCGAGGCGCAGTGCGGCATAGTCGGCGGGCTTCAGGGCCGAGTGTGTCTTCGTGTACGCGTACCAGGCGAAGGCTCCGCCCAGAATGACGGCTCCGACGGCGACGGCACCCACGAGGGACACGACTACGCGGCGCCGGGCACGCGGAGAGGGGGTGCCGAGCGGTCTCGGTGGGAGGTGCTCGGCGGCCTCCTCGCCCGAGGCGACAAGAGCGACCGATGCGGCAGGTACGTACGCCACGACCCGGAAGCCCTCCCCGTACGGCCCTGCCTCGAACCGGCCTCCGACACCCTCGACCAGCGTCCGCAGCCCCAGCAACCCCGATCCCCCGGACGACGAACCCGCTTCCGTAGCCGCCGCCTCGTTGACCACGCTCACCTCCGTGCCGTCGGCCTCTCGCCGCACCGCTACGGTGACCGCCGCGCCAGGGGCGTGCCGGGCGGCGTTGGTCAGGGCTTCGCGTACGACCCGGTGGACGATCCGCTCGACGAGCGGCGAGTACGGATCGGCCGTCCCCGTCGCCTCCCAGCGCACCCGGAGGCCCGACTCCGCCGTGCGGGCCACGAGTTCCTCGACGGTCTCGTTGGCCGGGGTCAGCGGGGTTGGCCCGTCGTCGTCCTCTCTCAGGAGGCCGATGATGCGGTGGAGCCGTTCCGTGGCGTCGGAGGCGGCCTCGCGGAGGTCGGCAGCGGCCTTGCGGTGGTGCTCCGCGAGGTCGGGGGCGAGTTGGAGGGCGCCGGCGCGCAGGGCGATCAGGCTCAGTTCGTGGCCTAGGGAGTCGTGCATGTCCTGGGCGATACGGGCCCGTTCGCGCAGTCGCGCCCGGTCCTCGGCGATCCGTTGCTCCCGCTCCACGTTTTGGCGGCTCTGGCGCCAGTAGCGGCCGCCGAGCCAGGGGAATACGACGCCGAAGTGCAGCGTGGCGATGAGTACGAGCCACTGGGCGGACGGGTCTGCTCCCCGTACCGCGATCTGGAGGGTGCCGATGACGGCGATCGCACCGAATGCCGTCAGGGCGGGGCGGGTTTGTTGTGCGTGCAGGCCGAGGAGGAGGGCGAAGGTGGCGAGGGCTGGGCCGTAGGAGAGGGTGAGGAGGGCGGGTTCGGAGGCCAGGCTGAGGGCTGCGGTTGCGGCGAAGGCCGTGAGTGGGCTTTTGCGTCGTATCGCTACGGCTGCGGCGAGGGTTGCGGTGCCGGTGAGTTGCTCCGCTGGGGTGCGGGGTTCGTTCAGGCCTATGCGGTCGGCTGTGGCCACCGGGAGGGCCAGGGCCGCCCACAGCAGGGCGTCTGTGGCCCTCCTCCGACGACGTTCCATCGCCCCGACGCTACAAGCGGGCGCAGGGCTGCCGCCCCTGCCGATCGTCAGGGTTCCCCTTCGCAGGGCTGGGCTGGAGGTTTTTCTTTCCCCAGCCCCGCCCCTTCCCGAAACTGGGGGCTGCGCCCCCAGGCCCCTCTGCCTCCGGCGGAGTGGGGCGCTACTGCGGATGTGTGGGTGCGTTGGTGGGGTGGGTGGGGCGCGCCTACCGCGGGTTCGTGGGTGGGGTGCCTACCGGGGTGGGGTGACATGTTTTGTCGCGGCTGCGGGTGCGTTGTGGCTGGTCGCGCCCACGCGGCGGAGCCGCATATTGGTACAGCCCCGCGCCCCTGACGGGGCGCTCCCGGAACCGTCAGCCACATAGCTCACCAGTCGCCATGCTCACCAGCCACCACCCACCCGCCCCCGACTACCCGCAGCTTCCCGCCGGCGGGAGGGGACGTGGGCCGGTGCGTCCTATGCCCGTCGCTTAGCTTCGGTCTGGGCACAGCTTCGCCCTGTGGGAGCAAGGGGCCGTATGCCCTGTTGGCGACGGGCTGACGCACCGGACCGCGGCCCCGCACCCACCAACCACCCCAGGGGCGCGGGGAACTGCGCGAGCAACCACCACGCACCCGCACCCGCCCAACCGCCGGAGGCACCCCGCGGGGCTGGCGCGACCGGCCACGACGGCGCCGCAGCCGACAACGAACCCAACCGCCGGAGGCACGACGCACCGTCAGCCGATAACGAACCCATTCCGCCCAACCGCCGGAGGCACGTGGCAGGATCGGGGGCGTCATGACTGCGCCCACCGAAACCCTCCACACCCCCGTCATCCACTGGTTCGAAGAGAACGCCCGCGACCTCCCCTGGCGGCGGCCCGAAGCCGGCCCCTGGGGTGTCATGGTCAGCGAGTTCATGCTGCAGCAGACGCCGGTGAACCGCGTGCTGCCGGTGTACGAGCAGTGGCTCAAGCGCTGGCCCCGGCCCGCCGACCTCGCCGAGGAGTCCCCGGGCGAGGCCGTCCGCGCCTGGGGACGCCTCGGTTACCCGCGGCGCGCGCTGCGGCTGCACGGAGCCGCCACCGCCATAGCGGAGCGCCACGGCGGGGACGTACCCACGGATCATGCGAAGCTGCTCGCCCTGCCGGGCATCGGCGAGTACACGGCCGCGGCGGTGGCCTCGTTCGCGTACGGGCAACGTCACGCCGTCCTCGACACCAACGTGCGCCGCGTGCTCGCGCGAGCCGTCACCGGCGTGCAATACCCCCCGAACGCCACCACCGCCGCCGAACGCAAGCTCGCCCGCGCCCTGTTGCCCGAGGACGAGCACACGGCCTCGCGCTGGGCCGCCGCCTCCATGGAACTCGGCGCGCTGATCTGCACGGCGAGGAACGAGAGTTGCGTACGGTGCCCGATCGCGGCCCAGTGCGCCTGGCGCCTGGCCGGCAAGCCCGCGCACGAGGGGCCGCCGCGTCGCGGTCAGACGTACGCGGGTACGGACCGCCAGGTGCGCGGCCGGCTCCTCGCGGTGCTGCGCGAGGCGGTCGGACCGGTCCCGCAGCCGGTCCTCGACCGCGTCTGGAACGAGCCGGTGCAGCGCGCCCGCGCCCTGGACGGCCTGGTCGCAGACGGACTGGTCGAACCCCTCCCGGGCGGCCTGTACCGACTCCCGCTCACCTGACAGGTACCACTGACTCCCCCTCACCTGAGGGGTACCAACCCTCCCGCCCCATCTGACAGGTACGCCTCTCCCACAGCTGACCCACAGATTCCGGCAGCTTCCAGAGCGCGCGTCACAGCCCACTGACAGGCAACCGACACCAACGCCGCAGGCAATTCCGCCCAATCCCGCCCCATCCCCCACAGCTCTTTACTCCCGCCCTACTTCCGTTACACAACCGACGGACAGCCGAGCGCTTGTCGCAGGCTCGCTCGGACAGCCTCGTGACAAGCCCTCCGTAGCTTCATTGCCGTACCGCGGACCAGCGGTACACGAAGCAGCGAACAGCCGACAGCGGGCAGGTCGGAAACGGGGATCGGAGGCGGTTGGACATGGCGCACGGCGAGGTGCTCGAGTTCGAAGAGTACGTACGCACCAGGCAGGACGCGCTGCTGCGCAGTGCCCGCCGACTGGTGCCGGACCCGATCGACGCCCAGGACCTGCTGCAGACGGCGCTGGTACGGACGTACGGCCGCTGGGACGGCATATCCGACAAGCGGCTCGCCGACGCCTACCTGCGCCGTGTCATGATCAACACGCGTACGGAGTGGTGGCGGGCCCGCAAGCTGGAGGAGGTCCCCACCGAGGCGCTGCCGGACGCGAGCGTGGACGACTCGACCGAGCAGCACGCGGACCGCGCGCTGCTGATGGACATCTTGAAAGTTCTGGCTCCGAAGCAGCGCAGTGTCGTAGTGCTGCGACACTGGGAGCAGATGTCCACGGAAGAGACGGCCGCCGCCCTCGGCATGTCGGCCGGAACGGTCAAGAGCACGCTGCACCGGGCCCTGGCCCGGCTCCGCGAAGAGCTGGAGAGCCGCGGCTTTGAGGGGCGCGCGTTCGTACCGGGCAAGGCGGGTAAGGAGCGGGAGCGTTGCGCGGCCTAGACACAGGCCCCGGCACGGAGCCCCCACGGGCCCCCGGAGCCCTGAAGGCGGCGATCACGGCAGTGGCTGTGATCGCCGCCCTCGGCCTTTTGGTATCCGCCTGCGCTTCGGGCGGCACCGGCGCCCGCGACGAGGGCCCGGCCCGTTCCGACTCGGTGTCGGTGGGCGCCGTCACGCCCGCGCCCTCACAGTCCTCGGCCGAGCCGAGCGTGGACGCGGTCCAGCTCCTCAAGGCCGACCCGGAGGTCAGCGCGGCGGTCAAGCGTGATCTGCAGCCGTGTGTCGCCGACGAGTACCCGGTCGACGTGTCGTACGGCAAGCTGACGGGCGGGGCCGTGGACGACATCGTGGTCAACGTGCTGACTTGCGGCGATGCGGTCGGAGTCGGCTCGTATGTGTATCGCGGACAGGGCGGCGAGTACGAGAACGTCTTCAAGGCCGAGGAGCCGCCGGTCTACGCGGAGATCGACCGGGGCGACCTGGTGGTCACCCAGCAGGTGTACGAGAAGGGCGACCCGGTGGAGTTTCCGTCCGGGGAGGAAGTGATCACGTACAGCTGGATCTCAGGCCACTTCATGGAGCAGACCCGCAACCACAGCGACTACAGCAAGGTGACGGAGAGCGTGCCGCCGTCCCCGGCCGAGGACTGACATCCAGAGGAGCGTCTGGCCTTGACTGGCACCTGCCCTCTGACCGAAAACTGACCTGATCCTGACCCCGACCGGGCAGCCGACCCGACCGACACTCGACCGCCACACTCGACCGACACTCGACCGACGGAGAACTGAGAGCACCGGATGGCAGAGCAGACCCACGTCCTGTTCGTCGAGGACGACGACGTCATCCGCGAGGCCACCCAGCTCGCGCTGGAGCGTGACGGCTTCGTGGTCACCGCCGTGCCCGACGGGCTGGCCGGCCTGGAGGCGTTCCGCGCGGACCAGCCCGACATCGCGCTGCTCGATGTGATGGTGCCGGGCCTGGACGGCGTCTCGCTGTGCCGTCGGATCCGTGACGAGTCCACGGTCCCGGTGATCATGCTGTCGGCCCGCGCCGACTCCATCGATGTCGTACTGGGCCTGGAGGCGGGCGCCGACGACTACGTCACCAAGCCCTTCGACGGGGCAGTCCTGGTCGCCCGTCTCCGTGCGGTGCTGCGGCGCTTCGGGCACGCGAGCGGGCAGCGGGCCGCCGCCGAGGCGGAGGGTTCCTCGTCCGTCGACGGGGGTGTGCTGTCGTTCGGTGACGGCGATCTGGAGATCGACAGGGAGGGCATGGAGGTCCGTAGGGGCGGTGAGCCGGTGGCGTTGACGCCCACCGAGATGCGGCTGCTCCTGGAGTTCTCGTCCGCGCCGGGTACGGTCCTGTCGCGCGACAAGCTGCTCGAGCGGGTGTGGGACTACGGCTGGGGCGGCGACACCCGCGTCGTCGACGTCCATGTGCAGCGGCTGCGTACGAAGATCGGCCAGGACCGGATCGAGACGGTCCGCGGTTTCGGCTACAAGTTGAAGGCCTGACCGGATCATGCGGGGCATGCGGGGGACGAGCAAGCGTCCGAACAGGAATCCGAGCGGGAATGCGGGCGACTGCCCGAGCAGCAGTCCGGACACCGTTCAGGGCGGGAATCCGAGCGGCAATCGGGAAGACCGCAGTCCGGAAGACCGCAGTCCGGGACGCCGTCGGAGGTTCACGCGACGACCGATGTTGCGTACGGGTCTCAGGTGGAAGTTCAGCGCGGCGATCGCCCTGGTCGGGGCGTTGATGGCCGTCACTCTGAGCGTGGTCGTGCACAACGCCGCCCGGTACTCGGTGCTCTCCAACGCCCGCGACCTGGCGGACACACGCGTACAGATCGCGCAGCGGAACTACGAGACGTCCGGGCGGGCCAACTTCCCCGGAATCAAGATCGACGATCCGGACCTGCCGAAGGACCTGCTGGCCAAGGCCGCGGCGGGCCGACGAGCGACGTACGTGGCGGAGAGCCCCGGCGGGGCGCCCGACATCTGGGCCGCCGTACCGCTCAAGGACGGCCGGATCATGTCGACGCACATGGCCGACCGCAGCGCCACCGTCCTTGACGACCTCGACAAGGCGCTGCTCATCGGTTCGATCGCGGTCGTCTTCGGCGGCTGCGCGCTCGGCGTCCTCATCGGCGGCCAACTCTCGCGGCGGCTGCGCAAGGCGGCCACGGCGGCCCGGCAGGTCGCGCGGGGCGAGACGGATGTACGAGTGCGGGACGCCATCGGCGGCGTCGTACGCGACGAGACCGATGACCTCGCGCGGGCGGTGGACGCGATGGCGGACGCGCTCAGCCAGCGCATCGAGGCCGAGCGCCGGGTGACCGCCGATATCGCGCACGAGCTGCGTACGCCGGTGACCGGGCTGCTCACGGCGGCCGAGCTGCTGCCGCCGGGCCGGCCGACGGAGCTCGTACGGGACCGGGCGCAGGCGATGCGTACGCTCGTCGAGGACGTCCTGGAGGTGGCGCGGCTGGACAGCGCCTCCGAGCGGGCCGAGTTGCAGGAGATCGCGCTCGGCGAGTTCGTGGCCCGGCGGGTGGCGGCGCGGGACGCGGACATCAAGGTACGGGTCGTACACGAGTCGCAGGTCATCACCGACCCGCGCCGTCTGGAGCGCGTCCTCATCAACCTGCTGGTCAACGCGGCCAAGCACGGCCGACCGCCCATCGAGGTCACGGTGGAGGGCCGGGTCATCCGCGTACGCGACCATGGGCCGGGCTTCCCCGAGGAATTGCTCGCCGACGGGCCGAGCCGCTTCCGCACCGGGAGCAAGGACCGGGCGGGCCACGGCCACGGCCTCGGCCTGACCATCGCGGCAGGCCAGGCCCGCGTACTCGGCGCGCGGCTCACCTTCCGCAACGTACGTCCCGTGGGTATGCCGGAGGACATGCCCGCGGAGGGCGCGGTGGCGGTGCTGTGGCTGCCGGAGCACGCACCGACGAATACGGGGAGCTATCCGATGCTGCCGGAGTAGGGCGCCGGTGCGGCGCCCCCGGGGCTTCAGCAGGACCAGTCCTTGTCCAGGTCGAGACCTCCCTCGCGGGGCTGGGTGAACGAGAACCAGTTCCCGGAGTCGTCGCGGAACAGCGCCTCTGTGCCGTACGGCCGCTCCTGGGGTTCCTGGAGAAACTCCACGCCGCGGTCCTTGAGCCTCTTGTAGTCGCCGTGGATGTCGTCGGTGGTCAGCACGCCCGCGCCGAGGGCGCCCTTGGCGACAAGCTTCTTGATCATCTCGGCGGACTCGGGGTCCATCCCTGGCCCGTTCGGCACCATCAGCGTGAGCTCGACGCCGGGCTGATCCGGGAAACCGACGGTGAGCCAGCGCATGCCGCCCTCACCCATCGTCATGTCCGTACGGACCTCGAGGCCGAGCTTCTCCGTGTAGAACTTCTTCGCCCGGTCCTGGTCAAGGACCCAGACGGTCGAGATGGCGAGACCTTTGATCATGACGTGCTCCTGGGACTGGTGAGATGCGGACTGCCGGGCCGCGAAGGCTGCGGTTCGTGCTTGTCATGTCACGGTAGGCAGTGGCGCAGTCAGCCCGCTTCTCCAGAATTGCGCTGTGCATGGGGCTGGGCACTGGGCTCTGCGCCGGCAGGAGCCGATCTGAAGCCGCCGGCCCAGTGCATGACGTAGCACCCCGGTATGAGGGCGGTTCCGCGTCCCCCGTGCTTGACCCGGTATTCGCTGGGCGTCAGTCCGGTCAGCGCCTTGAAACGGGCCGAGAACGTACCGAGGCTGCTGAAGCCGACGAGGTGGCAGATCTCCGTCACCGACAGGTCCGCGGTGCGCAGCAGGTCCTCGGCCCGTTCGATGCGGCGGTGCGTCAGGTACTGCCCGGGCGTCTCCCCATACGCCTCCTTGAAGGCGCGTATGAAGTGATACCGCGAGTACCCGGCGTGCGCGGCCACGGCATCGAGGTCGAGCCCGGGCTCCGCCCAGTCCCGATCCATCGCATCCTTGGCCAGCCGCAGCTGCCGCATCTTGTCCATGCCGTCGATGGTGGCACGCGCCACTGACAACGCTCCGCCGCGCGTGTTCCGCCCCCGCCACCCTTACCCGTCCCATACCCAGGGGCTCCGCCCTTGGGACCCCGCTGGGGGCTGCGCCCCCAGGCCCCCTTTCGGGGCTTCGCCCCGGACCCCGTTTCGGGGGCCAGCCCCCGGACCCCCGCTCCTCAAACTCCCCCAGCTACCGCTGGGGGGGACCCCCAAGGGGCTGATTTTGCGCGGCGTTCGCCGAAGGGCTGAACCTGCGCGGCCATCGCCGACGGCTGATCTGGCGCGGCCGAACCTTGTCAGCGCAGGCCCGCATCAATCAGCCCGTCTGGGGGCACCGCTGGGGGCACCTCTGGGGGCACCCCCAGCGGTAGCTGGGGGAGGTAGCTGGGGGAGTTTGAGGACGAGGCCGTTCAGGCCGATGGGGTCCGGGGCGAAGCCCCGAGCGGGGTCCAGGGGCGGAGCCCCTTGGTATGGGACGGGTAAGGGCGGCGGGGGCGAACTCACACGGCCCCCGCCACCGACGCCCCCTTCGCCCCCACCCCGTCATCCCCCGCGCCCTCCCCCGCCTCCGGCGCCGCCGCCCCCTTCAGCGGCACCTCCTTCACAAACACCGCCGCCACCAGAGCGACAACAGCCACAACCGCGCCCAACAAGAACGCCGAGTGCGTACCGGACGACACCGCATGCTGATACGCGTCCCGCGCCGCCTCCGGCAGCCTCGCCATACCCGCCGCATCCAACTGCGCCGACTGCGAGGTAGCGGCGGACCCCGCCGCCCCGCCCCGCTCGGCCATCACATCCTGGACCCGGCTGTTGAACAGCGCCCCCATGATCGCGACCCCGAAGGACGCCCCGAGCGTACGGAACAGGGTCGTGGACGAGGACGCGACACCCATGTCCTTCATCTCGACGCTGTTCTGCGACACCAGCATGGTGATCTGCATCAGACACCCCATGCCCGCGCCGAGGACCGCCATATACAGACCGGACGTGACCCGCGACGTATCCGTGTCCATCTGCGCGAGCAGAAACAGCCCGACGACCATCAGCCCACTGCCCACGACCGGAAACACCTTGTACCGCCCCGTGTTCGTGGTCACCCGCCCCGCGATCATCGACACGACGAGCATCGCCCCGAGCATCGGCAGCAACAGCAGCCCGGAGTTCGTCGCGGACGCCCCCTGCACGGACTGCTGGTACAGCGGCAGGAACAGCGTCGCGCCGAACATCACGAAGCCGACGATGAAGCCGATCACCGACATCAGCGAGAAGTTACGGCTGCGGAAGATGTGCAGCGGCATCACCGGCTCGGCGGCCTTGGTCTGCACGAACACGAAGCCCACCAGCGCGGCGACCCCGATCGCGATCAGCTCCATGATCACGGCGGAGCCCCAGGCGTACTCGCTGCCACCCCACGTGGTGACCAGCACGATCGCGGTGATACCCACGGCCAGCAGCCCGGCCCCCAGATAGTCGATCCGCGCCTGCGCCCGCTTCTTCGGCAGATGCAGTACGGCGCTGATGGCGAGGAGCGCCACGGCGCCGAGCGGCAGGTTGATGTAGAAGGACCAGCGCCAGCCCCAGTGGTCGGTGATGGTGCCGCCGACGAGCGGCCCGCCGATCATGGCGAGCGCCATCACGCCGGCCATCATGCCCTGGTACTTGCCGCGCTCGCGGGGCGGTATCAGATCACCGATGATCGCCATGACGCCGACCATCAGACCACCGGCACCGAGCCCCTGAACGGCCCGGAACGCGATCAACTGCATCATGTCCTGGGCCATTCCGCTCAGGGCCGACCCGATCAGAAAGAGCACGATCGAGGTCATGAAGATGCCCTTGCGCCCGTACATGTCGCCGAGCTTGCCCCAGATCGGGGTGGAGGCGGCGGTCGCGAGCGTGTACGCGGTGACGACCCACGACAGATGCTCGAGTCCGCCGAGTTCGCCGACGATCGTCGGCATGGCGGTCCCGATGATCATGTTGTCGAGCATCGCGAGCAGCATCGCGATCATCAGCGCGAGCAGCACGACCCGTACGCTCCGGGGTTGCTTGCCCTCGCTGTCCACCACTGCCTCGGTGTCCGCCATGGTCCCCACTCCCTGATGCCCGCCCCGCCACTAACTTGCCGCCCGGCAAGTTGACTACACTCGGAACGTAGGTGCGGAACTAGCCGGGCGTCAAGTAAGTTTTTCTTTACCCACCACGAACCCCGAGGAGCAGCCACGATGGGCGCCAGCAGGCAGCAACGCGGACACACCCGCCAGCGCATCCAGGACGTGGCCCTCGAACTCTTCGCCGAGCAGGGCTACGAGAAGACGTCCCTGCGCGAGATCGCGGAGCGGCTGAACGTCACGAAGGCGGCGCTCTACTACCACTTCAAGTCCAAGGAAGACATCCTGATCAGCCTCTTCCAGGACCTGACGAAGCCGATGGACGAGCTGATCGAGTGGGGCAAGCAGCAGCCGCGCACCCTCGAGACGAAGCGCGAGATCCTCAACCGCTACAGCGAGGCCCTCACCGAAGCGGCCCCGCTCTTCCGTTTCATGCAGGAGAACCAGGCGGCCGTACGCGAACTGCGCTCCGGCGAGGACTTCAAGGAACGCATGCTCCGCATGGTGGACCTGCTCAGAGAGCCGGACGCCACGATGACCGACCAGGTCCGCTGCGTCACCGCCCTGTTCTCCATCCACGCCGGACTGTTCACCCTCAGGGACCTCGAAGGCGACCCCGAGGAGAAGCGCAAGGCCGTCCTGGAGGTCGCCACCGAGCTGATCACCCGGACCCACGAAGCTGAAGGGACCTGAACGCCCCTTCAGACCCTTAGAGGGTTACGCCCTTGGTGCGCAGGAAGCGTACGGGGTCTATCGCGGAGCCGTAGTTGGGGGACGTACGGATCTCGAAGTGCAGGTGCGGACCGCTGGAGTTGCCGGTGTTGCCGGAGAGCGCGATCTGCTGACCGGTGCCGACGATCTGGCCGGCCTTCACCTGGACACGCGACAGGTGGGCGTACTGGGAGTAGGTCCCGTTGCCGTGCTTGATGACGACGGCGTTGCCGTACGCGGGCCCGTCACCGGCGCCGTTGCCGCCCGCCTTGACGACGGTGCCGCCATGCGTGGCGAAGACCTTGGAGCCGGAGGGGACGGCGAAGTCCTGGCCGGAGTGGGTGGAGTTCCACATGTTGCCGGCCTGGGCGTAGCTGGCGGAGAGCTTGTACTTCTTGACCGGGTCGACCCAGGACGGCTTCGCCGCCTTCTTGACGGCGGCCTTCTGAGCAGCAGCAGCCGGCACCGCCTCAGCGCTCGCCGCACCACCGGCGGCGACCGCGACCCCGGTCCCCAGCGCGACCGACACCCCCAGCCCGGCGGCCAGGACAGCCGCCCGGGCACGGAGCGGGGACGTACCGAGAACGTGGGACTTGGTGATGCGCAGCGACATGGGGACTACCTCCGGGTGACGGGCATGAACACACCCGACGCGCTGTCGATGCGCCGGGCGAGGCGTCCCTTGGTAACCCGTGATGCCGATGTCCCACAAAGCACCCATCTACGACTTGAAGTCGTACTTGACGCTGAAACTTCCTCCTTCTTGACACGAGCGCCGACCCGTATTGGAACCTCCGCGTTTCCTCCTGGAAGTCTGGTTTAACCCCACTTCACAGCCTTCCGCTTACCCCCTGACCCCACCCCTCCAAGCCAGACCCGACCGCCTCCGAGACCGCACTACACCCACCGACCCAAAGGTCCGTTTTGCCCCGCACTGCTCCACCACTACTCGCCCTAGTACCGGACAAATCGCCTGTGCGTCATGTCACCGGAGAGCAAGATCCAGAGGCCTTGGGATGTGACGCGCACTACGCGCTCGGGGCACGGTGGTCGGCGTTCAGCCGGGCTGAAGTAGCGCCCGCCGAGGTCCAGCCGCAGCTGCCGCAGCCAGGCGAGGTCGCCGTGGCAGCGAACCCGGTCGGCGCACCACCGTTCCCGGTCGGTCACCGCGCCGCCACCACCGGTCGCGTGACAGGGTGACGACGGGGGTCGGCGTCGCATCGCGCACCACGCCTTGGCGCACTGCGCGGGTTCCCATCGATGCCTACGACTGCCCGCGGTCATCATTCAGCGAAGCCGGCGGCGCCAACCGCCTCTACGCCCCCCCACCGGCCTGGCCGCCCTCATGCGAACACTTGCACCAACCCAACACGTTCGGGTGACATGAAACGGTTCGCCCCCGCGTAACGATCACCGTGCGCGAGCCTCACCTCATGCACGAGAACGTCGAGGCCAAGCCCAGCCTCCCCGCTCAGCAGGGCACCCTGCCCTCCTGGTACGGCGACCTCTTGGGTGAGGTCAAGGAAACCGTCGCGGGCGCACGCCTCCGCGCACAGCGGGCCGTGAACACCGAACTGGTCCAGATGTACTGGCAGATCGGCAAGCTCATCCTGGCCCGTCAGGAGCAGGAGGGCTGGGGCACCAAGGTCGTGGGCCGGCTCGCCGCGGACCTGAAAACGGCCTTCCCGAACCAGCGCGGCTTCTCCCGCCGGAGCCTGATGTACATGCACAAGATGGCCCGCGTCTGGCCGGAGCCAATTGTGCAGCAGCCTGCTGCACAATTGCCGTGGGGTCACATCATGCTCATGCTGGACAGGCTCGACACCCAGGCTGAACTGGACTTCTACGTCACCGAAGCCGTCCGCAACGGCTGGTCCCGAGACCTCCTCAGCCGCTTCATCCACCAGGACCTGCACCTCACCCAGGGCTCAGCCGCCACCAACTTCGAGGTGACCGTCCCAGAGGGCTCGGCGACACTCAAAGACTTGGCCCGAGACCCGTACCGCCTCGACTTCCTGGGCCTCGACAAGGATCGCGTCGAGCGTGAACTCGAAGAGGCAATCGTGGCCAACATGGTCCGCTTCCTGACCGAACTCGGCGTGGGTTTCGCCTTCGTCGGCCGCCAGTACCCGGTCACCATCGGCAGCAACGAATACCGAATCGACCTGCTCTTCTACCACCTCAAGCTACGCCGCTACTTCGTCTTTGAACTCAAGACGAAAGAGGCCCGCCCCGAACACGTCGGCAAGCTCAACTTCTACGTGGGTGTGGTCGACCAGCTCGTACGCGATCCGAAACTCGACGACAAGACGATCGGGTTCCTCGTGGCAGCCGACCACGACAAGGCCGCCGTGCAGATCGCTCTGGACGGCAGCAACCGCCCTCTGGCCGCGACGTCCTACTCAACGCTCCCTCCAGGAGAGCGCGAACTCGTCCCATCTGAAGACGACTTGAGTCGCGTCGTCCAGGACGCGATCGACTCCGTACAGTCATGAGCGTGCCTGGATGGCCCACACCCGGCGCCGGAGCCGATTATCCAACAGCTCGTTGGACAATTGCCACGGGGCCACATCACGGCCTCGCTTCACCCGGCCGCCCGGACACCCCCGGCCCCGCCACCTGCTCCGCCACCGCCCCGATCTTCGCCAGCCGCGCCAGCGTCGGCCTCGACAGGACCTCCCCGATGTCGTGCAGGGCCACGAGCAGCTCGTCGACCCCGTCCAAGGGGGCGTCCTTGCCCGCGTACAGGAGGATCCCTCGGTACTCCTCGGGCGAGATGGTGCGGCCCGGCAGTTCGATCTGTTCCGCTTCCGTGAGGAACAGTGCGGGGACCGAGGTGTCCAGGGCCAGGGCGATGGCGGTCAGTTCGGCTGCGGTGAAGGCGCGGCGGCCCCGTTCGGCCTGGTGGACGGCCTGGCGGCTCCAGGGGCGGTCGAGGTACTGGCCCATCGCCTCGCCCAGTTCCGTCAGCGACAGCCGTCGGGCTTCCCTGAAGCGCGCGATCTGCTTTCCGATGGCCTCTTCGACCCGCACCCGTACTCCCTCTCCTCGCGTCATCCTCCACACTCCGCTACGTCATTCTCCATGATGACAGCGAAAGTCCCCCGTTGACAAGCCTTGCCGACCGACCTACCGTAGTCACACGCAACTCGTTGTCACTCCACACAATGACAACACAGTGCCAGCTCATGACGATCCAACGCCGACACAGGAGACCGACGTGCGCGACTTAAACCTGAACTCCATCCCCGCAGGCGGCAATTGCGCCGTCCTCCAGGTCGCCGGCGAGATCGACGTCTATACGGCTCCGACGCTGCGCGAGGGCATCATCGATCTCCTCGACAAGGACGTCGTCCACGTCATCGCGGACATGCGGAACGTGGACTTCCTCGACTCCACCGGCCTGGGCGCCCTCGTGGGCAGCCTCAAACGGCTGCGGACCCACGAGGGCTCACTCCGGCTCGTGATCGACAGCGACCGTATCGTCCGCATCTTCCGGATCACCGGACTCGACCGCGTCTTCTCGATCCACCTCTCGCTCCAGGAGGCGATCACCGCCGACGGACACTGGCGAGCGGCCGTCGAAGGCAGCGGCCACAACATCGAAGAGTGGTGCCGACAGCACGAGTTGCTCCCGGACTAACCCCCAACCGGCACTACCGCCAGCGATTCACCCACCAGCGACTGACCCACCAAGCGACTGACCCACCAGGGGCAACGCCCCGAACACATGCCCCCGCCAAATCTCCCGCGACGCCTCCTCCGGATACGCCGCCACCGCCGGACTCGTGTCGAAGACCTGGACGAGCCGCTGTTCCAGGTCATACGCGGGCCAGCCGGGCCCGTCGCCCGACGCGAACCCCGTCCACGCGGAGCGGAAGCGCGCGGACAGCTCCTCCGCCTCCGGAGGTGGTGTCTCGCCGAGCAGCATCGCGGGCAGCCCCCCGTCCAAGGTGCCGAACACCAGCGGCACATCGAGCCCATGGCAGGCGCCCAGCCCTCCGCCCATACCCGGAGCGGACCATGTCAGCTCGTAGAAGTGCGCACGACCGCCTCCGCCGATCTGCGCCTCGGCCAGCCGTAGCGACGGCATACGGAACAGCCAGTCGGAGTTGACGAGTTCGTACAGCTCCTCGGGGCCGGCGTCCGGGAACGCGGCGCGGTACGCGTCCTCCCTGCCGGGAGCGAACACCTCCAGCGCCACGGCCGCCCGCTCCTCCGTCACCTCACCGAGCATGCCGCCGAGCGCCATGAAGAGGCGGAACTCGTCTCGCGTGTGCCCGACGACGAGTTCGATCTCCCGCCCGGCCCCGGAGGCAAGCGCCTGCCACGGATCGACCGGCAGAACCTCTCCGTCGACGACCGGCGCGAGCGGGACGGACGTATGCGCCACCGCCCCCCACCGCTTCAGGGACCCACGCATGGCAGCACCCACCGCATCTCCCGCCGCGGGCAGCCGACTTGGCGCCACCGTGCCGAAGTCGGCGGCGGTCGGCCGTAGACCCAACTCATCGGCGAAAGCGCGGGCGAAGTCAGCCGCGAGCTCGGCGGAGAAGAACGTACCGGGCACACTCTGCGCGACGGCCCGCCGGAACAGCCCGGCCGCGCGCGGCATCGCCAGCAGCGCGGCCACCGACCCGGCCCCAGCCGACTCGCCGAACACAGTGACCTGGTCCGGATCGCCGCCGAACGCCCGGATGTTCTCGCGCACCCACTCCAGCGCGGCGACCTGGTCGAGCAGCCCACGATTGGCCGGTGCCCCCTCGATGAGCCCGAACCCCTCTATCCCCACCCGGTAGTTGAGCGTCACGACGACCACGCCCTGGCGCGCCAGCCGCCCGCCGTCGTACTCGGGCAGACTGGACATCCCGATGCTGTACGCGCCCCCGTACAGCCACACCATCACCGGCAGCCCGGCGCCCGAACCCGGGTCGGGCGTCCACACGTTGAGCGTCAGCCAGTCGTCACCCGTGCCCTGGTTCAGCGCGTCCATCCCGAACGCCGAGGCCTGCGGAGGCGGCGGCCCGTACGCCACGGCCTTCCGTACGCCGTCCCAGCCCCGCACGGCCTGGGGCGCCCCGAATCGCAGCGCACCGACGGGCGGCTGAGCGAAGGGAATTCCGCGGAACACCGCAAGGCCCGCCTCTTGCTCCCCTCGCAACACCCCTGCTGTCGTACGGACTTCGGGTTCGTCGGCGCCCATCACGGCTCCCTCTGTTGGCAGGTCTGGACATCGCGGATCCTCCCGCGAGCGAGCTTGAAGGGCCAATGGGTTTACCAGTTACGCTGATCACCCACCTGCCATGCCCTCGGGGGAGCGACATGGAACCAGCGTCCGTAGGCGTCCGGTTGGCGTCGAGCGTGATCAGCCCGCTCGTCAGGAAACTGTTCGTGACGGAGGGCCCGGGAGCGGCCCTGGTCGACCAGCCCGTACGCATCTCGGCGTACGTCTCCTTCGCCGGCGAGAAACGGTCCCTGACCGAGAAGGACGTCACCAAAGTCGCCGCCGAGCTGGTCAAACGCGCGTTGAAGAGCGGCGAGCGCCCTCTCCCCGCCGACGAGGAACAGGCCGTGGTCCACGCCCTGGCCGGCACCCTCCACGCCCTCGGCGACCTCACCATGACGGACGTACAGGCCGTGGAACTCGGCCACACGGACCTCGCCCTCCGCCTGCGCCAGGCCGCCGGGAACCCCGATCGCGACCTCGCCTTCGACTCGGCGCTGTTCTACGAGCGGCTCCTCGACACGGCCTGCCTGCACATCCTGCACTTCTTCACGCAACGGTCCGCCTTCGTACCCCGCACCCTCGTCGAGCAGACCCGCCGCCAGGCCGAACTCCTGGCGAAAATGGACGAGTTGATTGCCCGAAACCCGCTCCCGGGCAGTGCGGACGCATCCTTCGAGCACCGCTACCTCTCGTACGTAGCGACCAGGCACAGTCAACTCACCATCTACGGGATCGACTTGGCCAATTCTCCCGACCGCTGGCCCCTCGACGCCGCCTACCTCACCCTCCAGGCCCTGCGCCCCACCGACGACCAGGAGCCGGAGGGCGGCGGCTATATCGCCGCGACCGGCAGCCCGCTCCCCGCCGAGGAGGCTTTCGCCGACCACGACCTGGTCCTGCTGCGCGGCGTGGCGGGCTCAGGCAAGACGACGCTGGTGCAGTGGCTCGCCGTGACGGCGGCGCGGGGTGAGCGCGAGGACCGCGTCCCCTTCGTACTGCCGCTGCGTACGCTCGTCCGCCGCGCCGACGGACTGCCCGCGCCCGCCGACTTCCTGGCCGCCGCCCGCGTTCCCCTCCACGGCGCGGCACCTAACGGCTGGCCGGACCGGGTGCTCACGGCGGGTCGCGGGCTGCTGCTCGTCGACGGCCTCGACGAGATCCCGGAGCCCGACCGCGAGCGCACCCGCCGCTGGCTGCGCGACCTCCTCGACGCCTACCCGGGCAACCAGTGGCTGGTCACCTCGCGCCCCTCGGCCGTACGCGAGGACTGGCTCGCCGCGGACGGCTTCACCGAACTGGCCCTCGCGCCGATGAGCAGCACGGACGTGGCCGCGTTCATCGAACGCTGGCATACGGCGGCCCGTATCGACGCCCCCGACCCGGAACGCCTCACCGCGTACGAGACCTCGCTCCTGGAGGCCGTACGCACCAAGCCGGACCTGGGCAAACTCGCCACCAACCCCCTGATGTGCGGCCTGATCTGCGCCCTGCACCGCGACCGGCGCGGCTATCTCCCGCACGGGCGGCAGGAGTTGTACGACGCCGCCCTCTCCATGCTCCTCGCACGCCGCGACCAGGAGCGCGACATGCTGCCCCGGGATCCGCGCGACGGCATCCAGCTCACCGAACTCCCCCAGATCCAGCTCCTCCAGCGCCTCGCCTACTGGCTGATCCGCAACAACCGCCTGGAAATGGACCGCGAACGCGCCGAACGCATCATCGCCGACGCCCTCCCGTCCCTGCCGGCCGTGGCGAGCCAGGGCGACGCCCCCGCGATCTACCGCCACCTCCTCATACGCAGCGGACTGCTGCGCGAACCGGCCCTGGGCACCGTCGAGTTCGTCCACCGCACCTTCCAGGACTACCTCGGCGCGAAGGCGGCCGTGGAGGACGGCGACTTCGGACTCCTGGTCCGCAACGCGTCCGACTCCCAGTGGTCGGACGTGATCAGGATGGCGGTGGCCCATGCACGGCCTCGTGAACGGGCCGGGTTCCTGCGCGACTTGCTCTTGTCCGTTCATCACGTCGAGGGCCCCGTGGTCACCCGCATCCGCATCCTCGCCCTCGCCTGCCTCGAACACGCCACCGAACTCGACCCGCAGGTCCGGGCCGACGTGGAGGAACAGGCGGCCATGCTGCTCCCACCACGTACGACGGAGGAAGCCCGGGAGCTGGCCGCGGTGGGCCCGCTCGTCCTGGAGCTGCTGCCCGGTCCGGAGGGCCTGTCCGACGCGGAGGCCAGAGCGGTGGTGGTCACCGCCTCGCTCATCGGCACGGACGCGGCCGTCCCGTTCCTGGCCCGCTTCCGCACGCACACGTCCCTGTCGGTGCGCGCCCAACTCTCCTGGGCTTGGAAACGGTTCGACACCGAGCAGTACGCGTCCGACGTCATCGCCCACCTGCTGCCGGACGAGCTCTTCTTCGTCGTCCACTCGACCGCCCAACTGCGCGCCCTGCATTCCCTCGGCGGTCGCGCCCAAGTGCAGGTCGTCGGGAACATCGAGCCGGCGGAACTGAGTTCCTGGCTCGTACCGGACGAAACCCGCCAGCTCGTTCTACAGGCCAACCAGAAGCTGCGTGACCTGAGCTTCGTTTCGCCGCTGCACAGGCTCGACTATCTGAACATCAGCAGCAATCCGTACGTGGACGACCTGGCACCCTTGGCCGAGCTGCCGCTGAAATGGCTGTCGTTGGACGTTATGGCGGGCCTGGAGAAGCCGGGGGCGCTCGCCGCACTTTCAGCCTCGGCCACCCTGCGCAAGTTCTACACCGGCGTTCCCCTCCACGGTGATTCCCTCGATGCCGCACTCCCCGAGCTTCCGCTGACGTATCTGCGATTCACCAAGAATGCCCTCAGGTTCACCGGACTGCGCGGACTGCGTCATATGCACTCAGTGAAGACGCTGAGCCTGGCCCTTCTCCTCCAACCGCTCACCCCCGAAGATTACGAAGAGGTCGCGCTGCTACCGGAGCTGACGGAATTGCGCCTCAACTGGACCGCGGTCCCGTGGACCGAAGGGCCCGTCCTGCCAGACATTAGGCACCTCCACTTCAACAATTTCACCGGAAACGAAGACCTCTCGGCCGTACCGGCTTTCTTTCCAGGGTTGGAGTCTGTCTCCTTCCTCCTTGCCCGGGATGCGACGGAAGTCCCGGAGCACATCCTCGCGCTCCTGCCCGGCACACACACCGTCCGGCAAGACCACGGCGTGCTGTAGCCCTGCCCACGGCGCAGCCGAGCGCCGACATCTAGCCCAACTCCTCTTCGGCACCCTACAGTTACCAGCCGGTAATGCCACCGCCTCCCTGTGGCCTCACACGCCCGTGACGATGCAGCGCGGCCCATGTACGTCGGTCGACCCGCAATGCCCCCCAATGCTTCGACGCGACGCGACTCAGACGCGAGAGGAACCCCCCATGACAGGAAGAAGCTGGAAGCGACGCCTCGTCGGCGTGACCGCCGCCGCCACGGCCGTCACCGCCGCCCTGGTGACCCCGGTCGCCGCCGCGAGCCCGGCAGCGGCGCCCGCAGCGGCACCAGCCGCTGCCACCACCACTGCTGCCGCCGCCGCGGCGGACGTCGACTACGACACCTGGCAGAAGGACTGCCAGGCGGTCATGAACGAGGCGTTCCCGTACCTCAAGCAGCGGATCGCCAACACGAAGCCGGGCGAGAAGCAGGCGATCGTCTTCGATATCGACAACACCACGCTGGAGACCGACTTCGGCTTCAGCTACCCGTCGCCGGCGAACGCGCCCGTCCTCGAAGTCGCCAAGTACGCCCAGGACCACGGCGTCGCCCTGTTCTTCGTGACCGCGCGCCCGGACATCATCGGCTCCGTGACCGACTACAACCTCAAGCACCGTGGCTACAAGGTGTCCGGCCTCTACGTCCGCAACTTCGGCGATCTCTTCCGGGACAAGGCCGAGTACAAGACCGCCAAGCGCGCCGAGATCGAGGCCAAGGGCTACACGATCATCGCGAACATAGGCAACACCCCCACCGATCTCTCCGGCGGCCACGCGGAGAAGGCGTTCAAGCTGCCGGACTACGACGGCCAGCTGTCGTAAGCCACCCGTAGCCCCAGCCCGCTATCGGGCATGCGAAGGGGGCCGGTGCTGTGAAAGCACCGGCCCCCTTCTCGGTTCTCTGCGGCTCAACCCCGGAGGGTCAGGCCTCCTTGCTCAGGTTGGGACCGGCCCCGCCTGCGGCCTGCTCGATCGGCGGGACGTCCGGCAGCGCCGACTTCTCCTCGCCGCGGAAGGTGAAGGTCTTGGTCTCGCCCTCTCCCTCCGTGTCGACGACCACGATGTGGCCGGGACGCAGCTCGCCGAAGAGGATCTTCTCCGACAGGCTGTCCTCGACCTCACGCTGGATCGTGCGACGCAGCGGACGCGCGCCGAGCACGGGGTCGTAACCCTTCTTGGCCAGCAGCTCCTTCGCGGACTGGGAGAGCTCGATGCCCATGTCCCGGTCCTTGAGGCGCTCGTCGACCTTGCCGATCATCAGGTCGACGATCCGCAGGATGTCCTCCTGCGTCAGCTGCGGGAAGACCACCACGTCGTCGACGCGGTTGAGGAACTCGGGCCGGAAGTGCTGCTTGAGCTCGTCCGAGACCTTGTTCTTCATGCGCTCGTAGTTGGACTTCTTGTCGCCCGAGGCCGCGAAGCCCAGGTTGAAGCCCTTGGAGATGTCCCGCGTGCCGAGGTTGGTCGTCATGATGATGACCGTGTTCTTGAAGTCCACGACCCGGCCCTGGGAGTCGGTCAGCCGACCGTCCTCCAGGATCTGCAGCAGCGAGTTGAAGATGTCCGGGTGTGCCTTCTCGACCTCGTCGAACAGGACGACCGAGAACGGCTTACGGCGGACCTTCTCCGTGAGCTGACCGCCCTCTTCGTAGCCCACGTAACCGGGAGGCGAACCGAAGAGGCGGGAGACCGTGTGCTTCTCGCTGAACTCCGACATGTCGAGGGAGATCAGCGCGTCCTCGTCACCGAAGAGGAACTCGGCGAGCGCCTTGGACAGCTCGGTCTTACCGACACCGGACGGGCCGGCGAAGATGAACGAACCACCGGGACGCTTCGGGTCCTTCAGACCGGCACGCGTACGGCGGATCGCCTTCGAGAGCGCCTTGACGGCGTCCGTCTGGCCGATGACCCGCTTGTGGAGCTCGTCCTCCATGCGCAGCAGGCGGCTCGACTCCTCCTCGGTCAGCTTGAAGACCGGGATGCCGGTGGCGGTCGCGAGGACCTCGGCGATCAGCTCGCCGTCGACCTCGGCGACGACGTCCATGTCGCCGGCCTTCCACTCCTTCTCCCGCTTGGCCTTGGCGGCCAGGAGCTGCTTCTCCTTGTCGCGGAGAGAGGCGGCCTTCTCGAAGTCCTGCGAGTCGATCGCGGACTCCTTGTCACGGCGCACGCCGGCGATCTTCTCGTCGAACTCGCGGAGGTCCGGCGGCGCGGTCATCCGGCGGATGCGCATCCGGGAACCGGCCTCGTCGATCAGGTCGATCGCCTTGTCCGGCAGGAAGCGGTCCGAGATGTACCGGTCGGCCAGCGTCGCGGCCTGGACGAGGGCCTCGTCGGTGATCGAGACGCGGTGGTGCGCCTCGTACCGGTCGCGCAGGCCCTTGAGGATCTCGATGGTGTGCGGCAGAGACGGCTCCGCGACCTGGATGGGCTGGAAGCGGCGCTCGAGCGCGGCGTCCTTCTCCAGGTGCTTGCGGTACTCGTCGAGCGTGGTGGCACCGATGGTCTGCAGCTCACCGCGGGCCAGCATCGGCTTCAGGATCGAAGCGGCGTCGATGGCGCCCTCGGCGGCACCCGCACCGACCAGCGTGTGCAGCTCGTCGATGAACAGGATGATGTCGCCGCGGGTGCGGATCTCCTTGAGCACCTTCTTCAGGCGCTCCTCGAAGTCACCGCGGTAGCGGGAGCCGGCGACCAGCGCACCCAGGTCCAGGGTGTAGAGGTGCTTGTCCTTGAGGGTCTCGGGCACCTCGCCCTTGACGATGGCCTGCGCCAGGCCCTCGACGACGGCGGTCTTGCCGACGCCGGGCTCGCCGATGAGCACGGGGTTGTTCTTCGTACGGCGGGACAGCACCTGCATGACCCGCTCGATCTCCTTCTCGCGCCCGATGACCGGGTCGAGCTTGGACTCACGAGCGGCCTGGGTGAGGTTCCGGCCGAACTGGTCGAGGACCAGGGACGTCGAGGGGGTGCCCTCGGCAGGCCCACCTGCGGCGGCGGTCTCCTTGCCCTGGTAGCCGGAGAGCAGCTGGATGACCTGCTGCCGCACCCGGTTGAGATCAGCGCCCAGCTTGACCAGGACCTGGGCGGCGACGCCCTCGCCCTCACGGATCAGGCCGAGCAGGATGTGCTCCGTGCCGATGTAGTTGTGGCCCAGCTGAAGGGCCTCGCGGAGCGACAGCTCCAGGACCTTCTTGGCACGGGGGGTGAAGGGGATGTGCCCGGACGGGGCCTGCTGCCCCTGCCCGATGATCTCCTCCACCTGCTGGCGGACCGCCTCGAGCGAAATCCCGAGGCTCTCCAGGGCCTTAGCGGCGACACCCTCACCCTCGTGGATCAGGCCCAGGAGGATGTGCTCGGTGCCGATGTAGTTGTGGTTGAGCATCCGGGCTTCTTCCTGAGCCAGGACGACAACCCGCCGCGCGCGGTCGGTGAACCTCTCGAACATCGTTAATCGCTCCTCAGAGCGGTCAGGCAGTAAGGGGACGCTCCCCTCCCTGTCCTTCCGCAGCTTAGTCCCGCAAGCGGGGACCGCTCATTCCATCTGCCGACACCCGTCCTTGGCCTCCCAATCGCCGAACGCCGACATCTGCTCCAACCCGATGGTGCGAGACGATGTTCCCGCAGGCCAGGCAGATACCCACACCAGCTGTACGCCGATGGCGAACGTGAGATGCCTGAGCCTTGCGTGTCGCCCCTCCCACTAGGGATGTCTTACCCGTACGCACTGACAGTCCATGCCGCGCGCACCCATTCCCTCCGCTATGGGCGAACATCCTTGCGCCGCCGAGCGCTTCCACACGCCCCCGTTTCCAGCACTCGACGTACACATCCGAACACCCAACGTAACTTGAAGCCTGTTTTGACGGTTGCTCCTGGTATGGCCCACCCGTCTCCCGACCACCGCCCCTCATCGAGGCTCCCTCAGACTCCGTCCGGGGGCACCCCCACCGCGCCACACCCATTTGTCGCCGTTCCTCTCCCTCGCCGCCCTCTGGACACCGACGACCAGGTGCGCCGTTGGTACGAGAACGAACTGGGCTGGGCGACAGTGCCCGGACCTCCCGTCGAGCTGCTGACGGGCCTGCGCTTCGATGTCCTGGAGGTGCCCGCGGAGGCGGGTCACGCGGCGCTGCGGCATCTGGGCCCCGGCTCTCCGGTGGCCGTGCGGGCGGACCGGATGCTGCTTCTGGTGACCGCGGGAAGCGCGGACGAGCTGCCGGGGCTGCTCGACTGGCTGGAGTGGGGGTCTCTCGCGCTGGACCTCAGGGCGATCGGCGCGGGCGGGCGCATCGAGGCGCCGCTGCCGCGGCATACAGGGAGCATGCGAGGCAGCACGGTGGACGGCTCGCAGGGGGCCGCCGTCTGGCTGCGGCCCCCAGAGCCGGACTGCGAGGTGGAGCCTGCGTTGCCGACACTGTCGGCGCTCGGCGGGGGCGGTGGGGGCGCCCCCGATCTCGTACGTCTCGTGGACACGATGGCAACGCAGTGCCACCGGATCCGCCTTCGCCAAGCCCGAACTCAGGCGTTGGCCTTCTCGTAAGCCTCGCGAATGGACGCCGGAACACGGCCACGGTCATTGACCTCGTAACCGTTCTCCTTCGCCCAAGCACGGATCTGCGCGGTGTCCTGACTCCCACCGGAAGCGGCGCGCGCCTTGCCACGCCCCCCGGAAGCACGGCCTCCGGTACGACGACCGCTCTTCACGTACGGGTCGAGAAGGCCGCGGAGCTTGTCCGCATTGGCGGTGGTGAGATCGATCTCGTACGTCTTGCCGTCCAGCGCGAACGTCACGGTCTCGTCCGCCTCGCCGCCGTCGAGGTCATCGACAAGAAGGACCTGAACCTTCTGTGCCACCGGATTTCCTTTCATCGATAACTTCAGGGCCGAGGGTCCGCGGCGGATGCCGCTGATTCATGCCCCCTGTTATATGCACTACTGCAGTACGTCCGAAAGCAAACCGCTTTTGCTGGAAAAACACAAACCCCTGGGAGAGACCGGGAGAGACCGACCCGACCTGAGAAGACCGAAAACGTACGCGTTTCGGACATAGAGCCCCCGGGCAAGGGGTGCCGGGCGTATTCGAAGTGGACGATCACAGATGCAGAAGCATCCGGCTGTTGCCCAAGGTGTTCGGTTTCACTCGTTCGAGACCCAGGAACTCCGCGACGCCCTCGTCATAGGAACGCAGTAGCTCGGCGTAGACCTCGGGGTCAACGGGAGTCTCACCGATCTCCACGAAGCCGTGCTTCGCGAAGAAGTCGACTTCGAAGGTCAGGCAGAATACCCGGCGAACGCCGAGCCAGCGGGCGGTCTCCACCAACTTCCCCAGCAACTGATGTCCGACGCCGGCACCCTTGAGCGCGGGATCCACTGCGAGAGTACGAACTTCCGCGAGGTCTTCCCACATCACGTGCAGTGCACCGCAGCCGACCACCTCGGCACTTGCACCGGCATCCCGTTCCGCGACCCAGAACTCCTGGATGTCCTCGTAAAGCGTCACCGTGGCTTTGTCGAGCAGGATGCCGCCGCGGACGTAGGCGTCAAGGAGTCGGCGTACCGCGGGGACATCGCTGGTCCTGGCCCGGCGGACAGTGACGGCATTACGGGTGGCGACTTCGGACTGCTCTGCTGGCATGACCGGACGTTATCGCCCGGTGTCGCCCTCGGGGGCGGCGGGGTTCTCGCTTTCGCCGGCCGTCGTTTCGCCGCTCGTCGATTCCGGGCCTTCCACGATGCGGAGGGCGTCACGCAGTGCAGCGCGCTGTTCCGGCGACATCATGCCGAAGAAGGCGACGAGAGCGGCGGCCGGGTTGTCGCTCCGCGACCAGGCCTCGTTCATCAGCGCGGCCGCGTAGGCGGCGCGGGTGGAGACCGCCTCATATCGATAGGCCCGGCCTTCCGCTTCGCGGCGCACCCAGCCCTTCTGATGGAGATTGTCCAAAACGGTCATCACCGTGGTGTAGGCGATGGACCGTTCCTGCTGAAGATCTTCCAGGACTTCTCGAACGGTCACCGGGCGGTTCCACTTCCACACCCGCGACATGACCGCGTCTTCGAGTTCTCCCAAGGGGCGAGGCACAGCTCTGACCCTAGTGGGACATTCCACTCAAAGCATTACAAACATGGCTTTGATGGATAGTTGTCAACAAAAGGGGCGTACGAGTTCAGGCGTCGGCGTTTCGATCACGGTCGCCGGAGGCCTGGCGAGTGTTCTCGGCACGCGCGAGGGCGGCGTCGACGACCGCGTCCTCCTTGGCCTTGTTGGCGCCGCCCTGGGTCTTCACGATCGTCACGATCAGAGCGGTGAAGAACACAGCCATCACTACCGGGGGTACGAGCGCGGAGACGTAGTCCATGCCTTTCAGAGTAGCCAGGGGGTGGGGGCGAGCTGCTGCGGGGGCTTGCCGGGTGGGGTGGGCGGCTTGCGTCTGGGCGGGAAGACCTCGCCCGGGGTGGGGATGGGGCGGTGCGGCTGGGCCGGCTTGGGGGTGCGTTGCGGCTCGGTTTTCGGCTTCGGCGCCGGCGCCGGCTGAGTGGCGGGCTTCTTCGCCGGCTTCTTTTCGGGGTCCTCGGCGGCGGCACGCGCGTGCGTGCGGGCGTAAGGGGTAGCCATGAGGCCGACGATACGCACTAATCAGACAACCTTCGCGGAATGCCTCCGGCGGTTCGGCAGGACGCCCACCGGGCGGGTGGGTTCGGTTCAGTGGCGACTGCGGGCCCGTTGTGGCTGGTCGCGCCCGCGCGGCGGAGCCGCAAATCGACACAGCCCCGCGCCCCTGGGTGAGTGGTGGGCACGGCGCCGCGGGCCGGTGCGTCAGCCCGTCGCAGGCGGGGCATACGGCCCGGTGTCGGTACACAGTGCGGGTGACCTGAGACCGAACCTGAGCGACGGGCATACGACGCACCGGCCCACGTCCCCTCCCGCCGGTGGGAAGCTGCGGGCACTGGTAGCTGGCGGCTCCAGGGACGCGCCCTTTAGGGGCGCGGGGAACTGCGCGACCGGTCACGACGGCGCCGCAGCCGACAACTCAAGAACGCGAGACGTTCCGCTCGTAAACCAGTCTCAGCCCGATCAATGTCAGCCACGGCTCGTGCTCGTCGATTACCGATGACTCACCCAGGACCATCGGCGCGAGTCCGCCCGTTGCGATGACCGTGACGTCGTCCGGGTCGGTGGCCAGCTCGCGGGCGACCCGGTTCACGACGCCGTCGACCTGGCCGGCGAAACCGTAGATGATGCCCGACTGCATGGCCTCTACGGTGTTCTTGCCGATCACGCTGCGCGGCCGGGCCACCTCGATCTTGCGGAGCTGGGCGCCGCGTACGCCGAGCGCCTCGACCGAGATCTCGATGCCGGGGGCGATGACCCCGCCGACGTACTCCCCGCGCGCACTGACCGCGTCGAACGTCGTCGCCGTGCCGAAGTCGACGACGATCGCGGGGCCGCCATAGAGCTCGACGGCGGCGACCGCGTTGATGATGCGGTCCGCGCCGACCTCCTTGGGATTGTCCATCAGGATCGGCACGCCGGTCTTGACGCCGGGCTCGACGAGGATGGCGGGGACGTCGCCGTAGTAGCGGCGGGTGACTTCGCGGAGCTCGTGCAGGACGGAGGGGACGGTGGCGCAGATCGCGATGCCGTCGATGCCGTCGCCCAGTTCGTCGCCGAGGAGCGGGTGCATGCCCATGAGGCCCTGCAAGAGCACGGCCAGCTCGTCGGCCGTGCGGCGTGCGTCCGTCGAGATGCGCCAGTGCTCGACGATGTCGTCGCCGTCGAAGAGGCCGAGGACGGTGTGGGTGTTGCCCACGTCGATGGTCAGCAGCATGACCCGTACCTACTCCGCCGCTCGCAGGTCGAGGCCGATGTCGAGGATCGGCGAGGAGTGGGTGAGGGCGCCCACGGCGAGGTAGTCGACGCCGGTGCGCGCGTACGCCGCCGCGTTGTCCAGGGTGAGGCGGCCCGAGGCCTCCAGGTACGCGCGGCCGTCGACCAGGGCGACGGCTTCCTCGCACTCTCCGGGCGTGAAGTTGTCCAGGAGGATCAGATCGGCGCCCGCGTCCACGACCTCGCGGAGCTGGTCCAGAGTGTCGACCTCGACCTCGATCGGTACGTCCGGGAAGGTCTCCCGTACGGCCTTGAAGGCCTGGGCGACGCCGCCCGCGGCGACCACGTGGTTGTCCTTGACCAGGGCCGCGTCCGAGAGGGACATGCGGTGGTTGACGCCGCCGCCGCAGCGCACCGCGAACTTCTCCAGGGAGCGCAGTCCGGGCGTCGTCTTGCGGGTGTCGCGCACGCGCGCCTTCGTGCCCTCCAGAACGTCCGCCCACGCGCGCGTGGCGGTCGCGATGCCGGAGAGGCGGCACAGGAGGTTCAGGGCGCTGCGTTCGGCCGTCAGGAGGTCGCGGGTTCGGCTGGTGATGCTCAGGAGCTTCTGCCCTGCCGCCACGCGGTCGCCGTCGTCGACGTGGCGCTCGACCTCGAACTCGTCCGTGCAGACCACCGAGACGACCGCCTCGGCGATCCTCAAGCCCGCCACGACGCCCGCCTCACGGGCGGTGAAGTCGGCGGTGGAGACGGCCTCTTCGGGGATGGTCGCGACCGTGGTGACGTCCACGCCGTGGTCGAGATCCTCGTCGATGGCCAGGTGCGCGATGTCCTCCACCTCGACGGGGTCGAGCCCGGCGTCGGCGAGGAGGGCCGCGAGGGCCGGGTCTAGGCCGCACTCCATGGGATCGGTGTCGTACTCGTCTTCGGCACCTGCGGCACCACAGCCGCAGCCGTCGCCACAGCCACCGCTGGAGAGGAGGGGAAGGTCGGGGGTGCTGCTCACTGCTGTCACTGCTCCTGGGGAGTGCGGGTCGGCCGGGGCTGCCGTGTCGGGGGGAAGTCTGCTGTGTCGGTGGTGTGTACGGCGAGGGTTCGGTCCGGATTCAGCCGTACGACGATGTGGCGGGACCACTTGTTGTCGTCGCGGTCGGCGTGGTCCTCGCGCCAGTGGCAGCCTCGGGTCTCCTCGCGCAGGCGGGCGGCGGCGACCAGGACGCGGGCCACGCACAGGAGGTTGGTGGACTCCCAGGTGTCGACGCCGGGCTCGGCGGTCTTGCCGTTCTCGGCGAGTGCGTCGCGGGCGTCGGAGTGCAGTTGCTCGAGGCGGTCGGCCGCCCGCTCCAGGGACTCGGCGGACCGCAGGACGCCGGCACCGTCGCTCATGACCCGTTGGATCGCGAACCGCGCCTCGGGGTCGAGGAGCGGGTGGACGGGCTGCTCCGGGTAGGCAACCGGCGCGGGCACGCGCGCGTAGAGGCGGTTTTCCTCGCGGCGCGTGGCGATGTCGGCCGCGATGCGCTCGGCGTAGACGAGGCCCTCCAGGAGGGAGTTGGAGGCGAGCCGGTTGGCGCCGTGCACCCCCGTGCAGGCCACCTCCCCGCACGCGTACAGCCCGGGGACCGTCGTACGGCCCTGGGAGTCCGTGCGGACGCCTCCGGAGGCGTAGTGGGCGGCCGGGGCGACCGGGACGGGCTCGGTGACCGGGTCGATGCCGTGGGCGCGGCAGGCGGCGAGGATCGTGGGGAATCGGTGCTCCCACATGTCGGCGCCGAAGTGCCGGGCGTCCAGGTACATGTGCTCGGCGCCCTGCTCCTGCATGCGCCGCATGATGCCCTTGGCGACGATGTCCCGGGGAGCGAGTTCGGCCAACTCGTGCTGGCCGACCATGAAGCGCACGCCGTCCGCGTCGACGAGGTGGGCGCCCTCGCCCCGTACCGCCTCGGAGACCAGCGGCTGCTGACCCTCGGCGTCCGGGCCGAGGAACAGCACGGTCGGGTGGAACTGCACGAACTCCAGGTCGCTGACCTCGGCCCCGGCGCGCAGGGCGAGCGCGACGCCGTCCCCGGTGGACACGGACGGGTTGGTGGTCGCCGAGAAGACCTGGCCCATGCCGCCGGTGGCGAGGACCACGGCGGGTGCATGAACGGCTCCCACGCCGTCGTGCTGGCCCTCTCCCATGACATGCAGCGTGACGCCCGCGGTGCGGCCGTCGGCGTCCGTCAGCACGTCCAGGACCAGGGCGTTCTCGATCGTACGCAGCCCACGCGCGCGTACCGCCTCGACAAGGGCCCGGGAGATCTCGGCGCCCGTCGCGTCGCCGCCCGCGTGCGCGATACGGCGGCGGTGGTGGCCGCCCTCGCGGGTGAGCTCCAGGTCGCCCTGCTCGGACTCGTCGAAGTGGGCGCCGGTCGCGATAAGGCGACGTACGGCGTCGGGGCCCTCGGTGACGAGAAGGCGTACCGCCTGCTCGTCACACAGGCCCGCGCCCGCCACCAGCGTGTCGTCCAGGTGCTGCTCGGGGGTGTCGCCCTCGCCGAGGGCCGCCGCGATGCCGCCCTGCGCCCAGCGCGTGGAGCCGTCGTCGAGCATGGCCTTGGTGACGACGACGGTCCGCAGCCCGGCGGCGTCGCAGCGCAGGGCCGCGGTGAGTCCGGCGACTCCGGAGCCGACGACCACGACGTCGGCGGCGATGAACCAGCCAGGGGCGGGGGCGTTCAAACGGGGGTGAGCGCGGAGCGCTCTCGTTTGAGGGTGGTGGTGGGAGACGGGCGGGCGTATGCCTGTGCTGGTCACGAGGCGGCTCCGAAGGTCAGCGGAATGTTGTCGATCAGCCGGGTCGTCCCGACCCGGGCGGCGACGGCGAGGATCGCCTCGCCGGTGTAGTCGTCCGGGATCTCGGTGAAGTCGGACGGATCGACCAGCGCCAAGTAGTCCAGGGCGAGCGGGGGGTGCATACGGGCGGCGTCGTCGAGGACGAGGCGGGCGGCGGCGCGGACCGCGGCGGGGCCGCCCGGCACCGCTTTGGCGACGGCGTGCGCGTCGGCCGCGGCGCGGGACTCGCCCAGCGCGCTGAGGGCCTCGGCACGCGCGTGCGTGGTGGGCACTTCGCGGGCACGCGCGCGTAGGGCCTCCTGTGCGGCGTGCCGGTCGCTGCCCGCGAACAGGGCCTGGGAGAGGGCGAGCGCGGTGCGGCGCTCGGCGGCCGAGAGGTAGCGGTTACGGCTGGACAGGGCGAGGCCGTCCTCCTCGCGCACCGTCGGTACGCCGACGATCTCCACCCCGAAGTTCAGATCGCGCACCATGCGGCGGATCAGGGCGAGCTGCTGGGCGTCCTTCTGCCCGTACAGCGCCACATCGGGGCGGGTCAGGTGCAGCAGCTTGGCGACGACGGTGAGCATGCCGTCGAAGTGGCCGGGCCGTGCGGCACCCTCCAGGCGCTCGCCCATGGGGCCCGCGCTGATACGGACCTGGGGCTCGCCGCCCGGGTAGACCTCGTCCACGGAGGGGGCGAACACGACGTCCGCGCCCGCCTGTTCGGCGATCTTCACGTCGGCGTCCAAGGTGCGCGGGTAACGGTCGAGGTCCTCGCCCGCGCCGAACTGGAGGGGGTTCACGAAGACCGTGACGACGACCTCTCCGTCGCCGCCCGCGATCCCGCGGGCGGTGCGGATCAGGGTCGCGTGGCCCTCGTGCAGGGCGCCCATGGTCATCACGACGGCACGGCGTCCGGTGCGCACGCGCGCGTGGAGCCCGTCGGCGGTGCGCAGCAGGGCGTTGGTCATCGGGCGTCTCCCTCGGTGCCGTCGGTCCCGTCTGCCAGTACCCCGAGAAGGTCCTCTGCGAGCTCCGGCTTCAGCAATCCGTGGGCGAGGGCGCGGTCGGCGGTCGCGCGGGCCATCGCCAGATAGCCGGCCACGGCTCCCGGCGCGTGCTTGCGCAACTCCGCGATGTGCGCGGCGACCGTACCCGCGTCACCGCGCGCGACGGGTCCTGTGAGGGCCGCGTCGCCGGACCTGAGGGCATTGTCCAGGGCCGCGCCGAGCAGCGGACCCAGCATCCGGTCGGGGGCCTCCACGCCCGCCGTACGCAGCAGCTCCATGGACTCGGCGACCAGGGTCACCAGGTGGTTGGCGCCGAGCGCGAGGGCCGCGTGGTACAGCGGCCGGGCGGCCTCGGCGATCCACTCGGGCTCGCCGCCCATCTCGATGACCAGCGCCTCAGCGGCCAGCCGCAGCTCCTCGGGCGCGGTGACCCCGAAAGAGCACCCGGCAAGCCGCTGTACGTCCACAGGAGTGCCGGTGAACGTCATCGCGGGATGCAACGCCAACGGCAGCGCACCGGCCCGCAGCGCGGGGTCCAGCACCTTCGCGCCGTACCGCCCGGAAGTGTGCACGAGCAGCTGCCCCGGCCGTACGGCACCCGTCTCGGCGAGCCCCTCGACCAGCCCCGGCAGGGCGTCGTCCGGGACCGTCAGGAGCACGAGCTCGGCCCGCTCCATGACCTGCGCGGGCGTCACCAGCGGTACGTCGGGCAGGAGCTGGGCCGCACGCCGTACGGAGGCGTCCGAGACCCCGGAGACGGCCACCGGCCGATGCCCGGCGAGCTGCAACGACGCGGCAAGAGCGGGCCCCACGCGGCCGGCACCGACGACGCCGACGGTGAGCCGCGCGGGGCGGTCCTTGGGGTCTGGTTGTGGGACTGTACTCACTCGACGGCGGCCTTCCGTTCCAGTCCGCTCGGGGTACCGGACGATTTCTCGTCATGTTAACGCGATCCGTTCCGGGCCCGTTTTGTTGTCCACAGGCTGTGGGAAGTTGTGGGAATTTCGCGTGCCCGGCCGCCGCCGAGCTGCATGATCCAGGGATGAGCGATACGGCGGAGCAGCGCGAGGCAGAGTCGGCGCAAGAGGGCCCGGAGCAGTCGGCCGAGCAGCAGCAGGCGCAGCGGTGGGCTGCCGTCCGAGGGGCCGAACGAACACTGTGGCGGCCCGGTTTCCACGCCACGGTCGGCGAGCGGCTGGCACGGCTGATGGAGGCGGCGCCAGGGGTGTACGACCTGGACCAGCCGGTGGACGTGTTCGGCGACGGGATCGTCGAGACCCTGGAGGAGCGGGTCGCGGGCCTCCTCGGCAAGGAGGCCGCCGCCTTCTTCCCCACCGGCACCATGGCCCAGCAGGTCGCGTTGCGCTGCTGGGCGGGCCGTACCGGCAACCCCGTAGTGGCCCTGCATCCGCTCGCCCACCCCGAGGTGCACGAACGCGACGCCTTCTCCGCGGTGAGCGGTCTGCGGACCGTCCATCTGACGTACGAGCCCCGGCTGCCCACCGCCGAGGAGATACGGGACTTCGAGGAGCCCTTCGGGGCCCTGATGCTCGAACTGCCTCTCCGGGACGCCGGTTTCATGCTGCCCTCCTGGGAGGGGCTCTCCGAGCTGGTGGACGCGGCGCGGGAGCGCGACGCGGTGGTCCACTTCGATGGGGCACGTCTGTGGGAGTGCACCCCGCATTTCGGGCGCCCCCTGGAGGAGATCGCAGGCCTCGCGGACAGCGTGTACGTGTCGTTCTACAAGTCCCTGGGAGGGCTGGGCGGCGCGGCGCTCGCGGGCCCGCGGACCCTCGTCGACGAGGCGAAGGCCTGGCGGCACCGGTACGGCGGCCAAGTCTTCCAGCAGTTCCCGACGGCCCTGTCGGCGCTGATCGGCCTGGAGAAGGAGCTGCCCCGGCTGCCGGAATACGTGGCCCACGCGCGCGTGGTCGCCGCGGCGCTGCGCGAGGGCTTCAGGGCGGCGGGCGTCCCCTGGAGTCGCGTCCACCCCGAGGAGCCGCACACGCATGAGTTCCGGGTGTGGCTGGCGTACGACCACGAGAAGCTCAACGAGGCGGTCGTACGGCAGGTCGAGGAGACCAAGACGGCACTGTTCCGTCGTTGGTTCCCGGACAGGGTGCCGGGGCTGTCGGTCACGGAGGTGGCGGTGGCCGAGGCGGGCCTGGAGTGGACCGCGGAGGACGTCAGGAAGGCCGTAGCCGACTTCGTGGCGCGGCTGCCCCGCTCGGGAGCCTGAACAGCCGGAGCGCGTACTTCACCGGAGCGGGGCCCTTCAGTCGAACCGGATGTGCTTGACCCCGACCCGTATCTGCCGCAGCCGCGTCCGCAACGCCCCCTCCTTGTTCGGCGTGAGCGTCAGCCCGGCCAGTACGGCGATCCGGTCGGCGGTCTTGGGGACTGTCGTGTCGTCCGTCCACAGGTGCTCGGCGAACTCCGGCTCGCGCAGCCGCTCCAGGCAGTGGTCGAGCTGCTCCACCGCCCAACTCTCCCTGCGCAAGGGGGCACCCTTGCCGGCGACGTACTGGAGGAGGTGGCCGAAGCCGCGCTCGCGCAGCCGCTTCAGGACGGTCTCGCGCTGGGCGAGGAGCGAGAAGTGCCGTACGTCGTGGCCCTTTTCGCGCAGCCGCCCGACGGTCTCGTCGAAGTAGCCGAAGTCCGTGACGGTCATGGGGGCGATCACCACGCCATCGTGCTTGGCGAGGGCGAGGTCGAGCACCTCGACGACGCCCTGGCGCCAGGACACCAAGTCCTGGAAGTTTCCGCGCAGTTCGGGCGGCAGCATGCGGCGGAGCCCGAAGCCGGCGTGCTCCGGGTCGCAGATGACGCTGCCGGGCAGACGGCGCTGGATCTCGTGTGCGGTCTGTGTCTTGCCGCCCCCGAAGGGGCCGTTGATCCACAGGAGCATGCGGAGACCTTAGTGGCTGACGGTCACGCCTCGGTCACGTTCACGCAGAACGCCCGCCAGGGCCCGCTCAGCCCTGTCCCCCGGCCCGTACAAGACCCGTCTCGTACGCCAGGACCACGACCTGCACCCGGTCCCGCAGCCCCAGCTTGGTGAGGATGCGCCCCACGTGCGTCTTGACCGTCGCCTCCGAGAGGACGAGGCGGGCGGCGATCTCGCCGTTCGACAGGCCCTGCGCGACCAGGATCATCACCTCGCGCTCCCGGTCGGTCAGCCGCTCCAGCTCCTTGTGCTGGGGCTCCTTGCCGCCGCTCGGCAGCATCGGCGCGAACCGGTCCAGGAGGCGGCGGGTCGTGGAGGGCGCGACCACCGCGTCGCCGCTGTGGACGGCGCGGATCGCGGCGAGGAGTTCGCCGGGCGGCACATCCTTGAGCATGAAGCCGGAGGCGCCCGCCTTCAGCCCGGAGAAGGCGTACTCGTCGAGGTCGAAGGTGGTCAAGATCAGCACCTTCGGCGGGTCCGGCTCCAAGCAGATACGGCGGGTCGTCTCCACGCCGTCCAGCTTCGGCATGCGTACGTCCATCAGGACGACGTCGACGGTGGTCGAACGCAGCACCTGGAGGGCCTCGACACCGTCGCCCGCCTCCGCGACGACCTCCATGTCCGGCTGGGCGGCGAGCACCATCCGGAACCCGGTGCGCAGCAGCACCTGGTCGTCGACGAGCATCACGCGGATCGGCATTCCTGGGTCCTCCGGTCGGTTCATGGACGGGCGGTGCGGGTGCGGGCGGTGCGTGGGCGGTCGGTTCGCGGTGCGGTCAGTGGGGCGTGCACGTGTCAATTGGCGGGCTTGAGCGGGAGCAGGGCACTGATCCGGAAGCCGCCGCCCGGGCGCGGCCCCGCGTCCAGGGTGCCGCCGACCATACCGACGCGCTCCCGCATGCCGATCAGGCCGTGTCCCCTGCCGTCGATGCCACCGTCCTCGTACAACTCGTGCGGGGCGCCCTTCCCGTCGTCCTCGACGAGCAGCCCGAGGCCGTCGTCGAAGTAGACCAGGCGCACGCTCGCGCCGACGTTGGACCCCCCGTGCTTGCGCGTGTTGGTGAGCGCCTCCTGGACGATGCGGTACGCGGTGAGCTCGACGCCGCTCGGCAGCGGCCGCGGGGTGCCCTCGATCTTGTAGTCGACGGGGAGACCGGCCGTACGGACCTCCTCGATGAGGTCGTCGAGCTGGTCGACGTCGGGCTGGGGGACGTATTCGCCGCTCTCCTGGTGCTCGCCGGTGCGCAGCACGCCGAGCAGGCGGCGCATTTCGGCGAGGGCCTGACGGCCCGTTCCCGAGATGGTCTCCAGGGCCTTCTTGGCCTGGTCGGGGGCGGTGTCCAGGACGTACGCGGCCCCGTCGGCCTGCACCACCATCACCGACACGTTGTGCGCGACCACGTCGTGCAGCTCGCGGGCGATCCGGGCCCGCTCCGCGGCGACCGCGACCTTGGACTGGGCCTCGCGCTCCCTCTCCAGCCGGTCGGCGCGCTCCTCCAGCTGCGAGAGGTAGGCGCGGCGGGTGCGGACCGAGTCGCCGAGCACCCAGGCGAGCGCGAACGGAACGGTTTGGAAGATCACTATGGCGATGCTGCTCCCGACGCCCTGATCGGCCGGCCAGCGCATTTGTGCGACGGGAGCGGCGCACAGGCCGGAGGTCAGCGCGATCCGGGAGGCCCAGCGGGCGCCGTCCGCCGCGACCGTGTAAATGATCACCAGGAAGGCGAAGTTGGCGGGCAGCGTCCCTGTGTCCGCGATCAGCTGCACCAGGCCGAGCAGCAGCGCCAGGATCAGCATCTTCTCCGGCATTCGGCGGCGCAGCGCGACCACCAGGCTCAGGAGGATCATGATCGGAAACGTGACGGCCGGAAGTTCGGCCCCTCGGGCCTCCTCCGTCACCGATCCGCCCAGCACAGAAATCCCGAGCAGGAGGACGGCCCAGAAGCTGTCGACCCACATCGGGTGCCTGCGGAGGAAGTCATAGAGGCGCTGCACGTAACCCAGCGTAGGGAAGGGTGCAGTGTGCAGGGGTCAACCGGAGGGTCGATCCGCGACCACCGTACGTACTCCCCAAGGTGGAGACCTGCTAATTCCCGGCGCCCAAAGCCCGCTTAGCCTGGCGTCGTGAGACAAGCCGTGAGACAAGACGCACACGAGGCGGCGGAGGGCCGGCGCAGGTGGCGGCAGGCTGCCGAGGAGGCGCTGTACGGGCCTTCAGGGTTCTATCGGCGGCCTGAGGGGCCCGCGGGGCATTTCCGCACCTCCGTGCACGCGTCGTCGCTGTTCGCGGGCGCTGTGGCCCGGCTCCTGTGCCGGGTCGACGAGGCGCTCGGCCGGCCCGCCGAGCTCGCCTTCGTCGACATGGGCGCGGGCCGCGGCGAGCTGGTCACCGGCGTCCTGGAGGCCCTTCCCTCCGAAGTGGCCTCCCGCGCGCGCGGGTACGCCGTCGAACGCGCCGACCGGCCCGCCGGCCTCAACCACCGGATCGAGTGGTGCGCACAGCCTCCGGCGGGCTTCTCCGGACTGCTGTTCGCGAACGAGTGGCTGGACAACGTGCCCCTGGACGTGGCCGAGGTGGACGCGGACGGAGTGCCACGGCTGGTCCTCGTACGGGAGGACGGCACCGAATCCCTCGGGGAGCCGGTCTCCGGAGCGGACGCGGAGTGGCTGGCGCGGTGGTGGCCGCTCCCTGAAAATCAGCGCCCCGAAGCAAACGAAGCACATCAGCATCCCGAAGGGCTGCGTGCCGAAATCGGCCTCCCCAGGGACGCCGCCTGGGCATCCGCCGTGGCCACCCTCGACCGGGGTCTCGCCGTGGCCGTCGACTACTCCCACCGAGCGGACGCGCGCCCGCCCTTCGGAACGCTCACCGGCTTCCGCGAGGGCCGCGAGACGGCGCCCGTACCGGACGGGTCCTGCGACATCACGGCGCATGTGGCGCTGGACGCGTGCGCGCTGCCCGGAGCGCGCCTCCTGACCCAGCGGGACGCCCTGCACGCCCTGGGCGTGAGCGGCGGCCGCCCGCCGCTGTCGCTGGCCTCCACCGACCCGACGGCGTACATACGGGCCCTCGCCGGCGCCGGTGAGGCCGCCGAGCTGACGGCTCCCGGCGGACTCGGCGACTTCGGCTGGCTCGTACAGCCAGTTGGAATTCCGAACCCGCTGCCCGAGCCGATGTCCGATCCGCTGCCCGAGCCGCTGCCCGGCGAAAACAGCCCTCTACGGAGAGCACGGACAGACCGGGGAGCCGGAGAAGCCCTACTTGTCGATGTCCCCGACCACGAAGAACAGTGATCCCAGGATCGCCACCATGTCCGCGACCAGTGTCCCCGGCAGCAGCTCCACCAAGGCCTGGATGTTGTTGTACGAGGCCGAGCGCAGCTTCAGCCGGTACGGGGTCTTGTCGCCCTTGCTGACGAGGTAGTAGCCGTTGATGCCGAGCGGGTTCTCGGTCCAGGCGTATGTGTGGCCCTCCGGGGCCTTGAGAACCTTCGGGAGCCGCTGGTTGACCGGACCGGGCGGCAGCTCGGCGAGCCGGTCCAGGCAGGCGTCGGCGAGGTCCAGGGAGTTGTGGGTCTGCTCCAGGAGGACCTCGAAGCGGGCCAGACAGTCGCCCTCCTGCCGCGTGACGACCTTCAGGACTTCGCCCAGCTCCCTGTACGCCAGATACGGCTCGTCGCGGCGCAGATCGAAGTCGACGCCGGAGGCGCGGGCGAGGGGACCGCTCACTCCGTAGGCGTGCACCGTCTCCGGGGACATCCGGCCCACGTCGCGCGTGCGCCCGCGGAAGATCTCGTTGCCCACCACCAGGTTGTCGTACACGTCCATGCGCGAGCGGACGTCCGCGACGGCGGCACGCGCGCGTGCGGTCCATCCAGCGGGGAGGTCCTCCTTGAGGCCGCCTACGCGGTTGAACATGTAGTGCATGCGTCCGCCGGAGATCTCCTCCATGACGGCCTGGAGTTCCTCGCGCTCCCTGAAGGCGTAGAAGACCGGGGTGATTCCGCCCAGCTCAAGCGGGTACGAACCGAGGAACATCAGATGGTTCAGGACGCGGTTCAGCTCCGCGAGGAGCGTGCGCATCCACACCGCGCGGGCCGGGACCTCCATGCCGAGCATGCGTTCCACGGCGAGGACGACACCCAGCTCGTTCGAGAAGGCGGAGAGCCAGTCGTGGCGGTTGGCGAGCACGATGATCTGGCGGTAGTCGCGCGCCTCGAAGAGCTTCTCCGCGCCGCGGTGCATATAGCCGATGACCGGCTCCGCATGCTGGATCCGCTCGCCGTCCAGCACGAGCCTGAGGCGCAGTACACCGTGCGTGGACGGGTGCTGGGGGCCGATGTTGAGCACCATGTCGGTGCTCTCCGCGGCGCCGCCGATGCCGACCGTGGTCTCCTTCGTGGGAGTCATGGGAACAGTGTCTCGTACGTACGCTTGCGGAATGGAGACGGGGAGCAGGGGAAACATGGGCACCACCAGGAGCACCGAGTCCGAGCCCGAGCCCGTGTGGACCGGCCTGCCGCCGGGGCTGCTGCGGATGCGCCGACTGCTGCTCGTGGTCTGGCTGGTGCCGCTGACGCTCGGTACGGGGCTGCCGCTCGGCCTGCTCGTCGGCCCCGGCTGGGCGACCTTCGCGCTGCTGCCGCTGGCGCTGCTGCTGTGGGGCTGGGCGATGCTGGGCCGCAACTGGCGGTCCTGGCGGTACGCGGAGCGCGCGGACGACCTGCTGATCAGCCGGGGTGTGCTGTGGCGTGAGGAGACGGTCGTGCCGTACGGGCGCATGCAGCTGGTCGAGGTGACCTCGGGTCCCGTAGAGCGGCACTTCGGGCTGGCGAGCGTGCAACTGCACACGGCCGCAGCGGCGACCGACGCACGCATTCCGGGCCTCGACCCGGCCGAGGCGGAACGGCTGCGGGACCGGCTCACGGAGCTGGGCGAGGCCAGATCGGCGGGGCTGTGACGACATCAGACATCGGCGACGTCGAGCACGACGTGCGCCAGGAGAAGCCCGTTACGGAGCGGCGGCTGCATCCCGTGACGCCGCTGCGCCGCGCCTGGGCGCCGATCGCCGTGATCGCCGGCTGGGCGGTGCACGACCCCGACCAGACGCAGCGGCAGCTGGCCCACCTGACGACCGGCACCCTGCTGATCGCGATCGCCATCGTCATTCCGGCCGCCGCCCTGTACGGCTTTCTGACCTGGTGGTTCACCCACTTCGCGGTGACCGACACCGAACTGCGCATCCGTACGGGCCTGTTGTTCCGGCGCTCGGCACACATCCGGCTCGACCGGCTCCAGGCCGTCGACGTCACCCAGCCGCTGCTGGCCCGCCTCGCGGGCGTCTCCAAACTCAAACTCGACGTGATAGGGACCGACAAGAAGGACGAACTCGCCTTCCTGGGCGAGGACGAAGCCCGTGTTCTACGGGCCGAACTCCTCGCCCGCGCCGCCGGTTTCGCCCCCGAGACGGCACACGAGGTGGGCGAGGCGCCGGCCCGGCAGTTGCTGCACGTACCGGCCCGGGTCCTCGCCGTGTCCCTGGTGCTGTCGGGCGCCACCTGGGGATCGCTGGTCGCCGCGCTCGTCGTACCACCGCTGGTGTGGTGGCTCTCGGGCAGCCTGTGGACGGTCCTCGCGGTCGCGCTGCCGCTGCTCGGCGCGGCGGGCGCGAGCAGCGTAGGGCGCTTCGTCGGCGAGTACGACTGGACCGTGGGCGATTCCCCGGACGGGCTCCGTCTCGACCACGGACTGCTCGACCGTACGCATGAGACGGTGCCGCCCGGGCGCGTACAGACCGTCCGCATCGTCGAACCGCTGCTGTGGCGGCGACGGGACTGGGTCCGGGTCGAGCTGGATGTGGCGGGCTCGTCCAACTCCGTGCTCGTGCCGGTCGCTCCGCGCGAGGTCGCCGAGTCGGTGATCGCGCGGGTGCTGCCGGGCGTGACGGTGCCGGGTGCGCTGTCGCGACCGCCGCGCCGGGCTCGCTGGTGCATGCCGCTCTGGTGGCGGGGTTACGGACTTGCCGTCACCGACACCGTCTTCGCGTCCCGGCACGGGCTGCTGCGCCGCAGCCTCGCGCTCGTACCGCACGGCAAGGTCCAGAGCGTACGCATGGAGCAAGGGCCGTGGATGCGCGCCAAAGGGCTGGCCCATGTGCACATCGAGACGGGCGCCAACAAGACGGTGACGGCCCGGCTGCGGGACGCCTCGGAGGCGGCGGAGCTGCTGTACGGGCAGGCGGACCGGTCGCGGACGGGGCGGCGGGAGGCCCGGCCGGATCGGTGGATGGCCGGGGCTTGAGCTGTGGACGGCAGAGGGCGCAGCAGACAGGTGAGGGCAGTGGCGCCTTTCGCTGCCACTGCCCTCATGACCTATTGCCGCACTTATTGCCGCTGACGCTCAGGAAACCGCGCTCCGCAGTTCCGCCACGTCGATCTGCTCGGTCTCGTCGTGCGCGGTCAGATCGATGACCTGCTGGCCGACTCCGCGGGACTCCTCGTCCGCGGGCTTGAACTGCGCCTCGGACTCGGCCTTGTGGAGAGCGAGCGCCTCCTGGCCGACCACGTCGGCGAGGTCCTCGTTCTGTACGGATTCCAGGGCGGCCCGGGACGCCTCCTGCTGCGTACCGAAGAAGTCGAAACCGCCCTCTACGGAGGGCCGCCGTACGGGAGAGGCAGGAACGACCGCCACGGCCTTGGGCACGGTGAAGTGCCCAGAGGGAAGCCCGGCCTGGTGGGCGGGCCTCAGATCGGCTGCGGTGGTGGAGGACGCGGCGGGCGCCGGTGCGGCTGCGCCGGCTGGGGTTTCGGCGGGCGTCGGTGCGGCTACGCGGGCCGGGGACTCGGCGGGCGTCGGTGCGTGCGCGGCGGCCGTGCGCTCATGGCTGCCGACCGCCTGGGGCTTCCCCTGCGTCGCCTCGCCCTCCTTCCCGGCCTCGCCCGTCGCGGGGGCCTTCTTGCGGGAGCCGCCCTTCGGCGAACCACCGGGCGGGGGCCCGCCCTTGCCCGGGCCGCCCGCCGGAGGTGCGCTCTTCGGCGCACCGGGCTTCACGGGGGCACTCTTGGCTGCGGCCTTCGCGGGTGCGGCCTTCGGGGACTTGCCGGGCTCGGGCTCGTCGGAGGCCGAACCGCCTTCAGGGGAACCGCTGTTCGGGGACTCGCTGCCGTCGGGTGTGTCTGCCGCCGGGGCGCCGTCCGTGGGGCTGTCCAACGCGGACGAAGCGTTCGCGTCTTCGGAAGCGTCCGGTTCGGGAGCGTCCGTAGCGGAAACGTCCTGTGCCGATACGTCCGTGGCGGCGACACCCGTTGCGGAAGCGCCCTGTGCTGACGCTTCCTTTGCGGACGCCTCCGTAGCGGATGTGCCCGTCGCCGCTGCGTCCTCCGGCGAACTGCCCTCCGCCGAACCATCCTCCGCCGAATCGTCCTTCGTCGCCTCGTCCTTCGCGGATGCCTCCGTAGCGGATGCGTCCGTCGCCGCTGCGTCCTCCGGCGAACTGCCCTCCGCCGAACCGTCCTTCGCCGCCTCGTCCTTCGGCGCCCCGTCCGTCCAAGGCTCGCCCTCGGCCACGTCCACGTGTGTGGTGGCCGCCTCTGCCAGCCGGTCCAGCGCCGCGTTGGCCTTCGCGTAGAGCACCGAAGCCGCGGCGCGGGCGGCGGGAGCGGGCTTCTCGGTGGCCTCGGCCACCGGGTCCGCCGAAGCCGCCGCGGGCAGGGCACGAGCCGGAGTCGTGGACTCTATGGCGAGGCGTCGGCGGCTCTCCAGGACGCTGGCCCGCTCGGTCTCCGCGGTGGCGTACCGCCGCAGCAGGGCGGCGTGTTCGTTGCGCAGCCCCTGGAGCTCCGCCCGCTTCTCGCGGAGCCGGTGCTCCAGCTTGGTGCGCAGCTCGCGCGACTCGTCGAGGTCGGTCTCGAGCTCGGCGACCCGCTCTTCGTGGCGCCACTCGTCGCTCGCACGCGCGCGCGTGAGGTCCGCGACGCGTTTGCCCGCGGACACGTCCCAGTGGCGCATGACGACCGCGCCCACGACAGCCGTCGCCGCGGCGCCCGCGGCCAGTCCGCGAAGCACCCACGCGTCCGAGAACAACCAGGGCCCGGCGGCACAGAGGAGCGAGACGCCTGCGATCGCCGAGGGGGGCAGCAGCCGGTGCAGTGGTGGGGAATGACGGTGACGTCCACGTGGCATGGCCAGAAACTTACCGCGCGTAGGCGAATCTTGGAGCCCCGCCCCGTAAAAACCCAGCCACTTCCGGGGATTGACACCACCTCAACACTCAGAGGTCACGCGAAACAGTCACTCCAGTGACAGCGACACCGCACAGAGGCCCGACAGACGCCCGCGTATGCAAACGCTCCGGCCACCACACGAGGGGGTCGCCGCCGGCGCCTCTCGGCCCCCGTGGACGAACCGGTCCGACGCCAGAGGCCTACGCTGGGCGTATGACCAAGAACAGCGGGCGAGGCCAAGTGGCAGGGCTCCCGGTATGGGACCGGTGCGCCGTCATGGGGGTCGTGAACGTCACGCCCGACTCCTTCTCGGACGGCGGCCGGTGGTTCGACACGACGGCAGCCGTCAAGCACGGCCTCGACCTGGTCACGGAGGGCGCGGACCTGGTCGACGTGGGCGGCGAGTCCACCCGCCCCGGCGCCACCCGCGTCGACGAGGCCGAGGAACTCAAACGCGTCATCCCGGTCGTACGCGGTCTCGCCTCCGAAGGCGTCACCGTCTCCGTCGACACCATGCGCGCCTCGGTAGCCGAGCGCGCGCTCGCTGCCGGCGCCGCCCTCGTCAACGACGTCAGCGGCGGCCTCGCCGACCCCACGATGATCCCGGTCGTCGCGGACTCCGGCGCCCCCTTCGTGGTCATGCACTGGCGCGGCTTCCTCGAGGGCGGAAACGTCCAGGGACGGTACGAGGACGTCGTCTCCGAAGTCGTCGACGAGCTGCACGCGCGCGTGGCGGCCGTTCTCGAGGGAGGCATCGCCGCGGACCGCATCGTCGTCGACCCGGGCCTCGGCTTCTCCAAGGAGGCCGAGCACGACCTGACGCTCCTCGCCCACCTCGACCGCCTCCTCGACCTCGGCCACCCCGTACTGGTGGCCGCTTCCCGGAAGCGGTTCCTCGGCCGCGTACTGGCCGGGCCCCAGGGCGCCCCGCCGCCCGCCAGGGAACGCGACGCCGCCACCGCCGCCGTCTCCGCGCTCGCCGCCCACCAGGGGGCGTGGGCGGTCCGCGTCCACGAGGTGCGGGCCACCGCCGACGCGGTCCGGGTGGCCAGGGCCGTGGAAGGCGCCCGGGCGGCAGAAGGAGCCCGGTGAGCGCACCCCGCACCGACGTCGAAGAGGTCGCCCGCGTCAACACCGCCTTCTACGAGGCGATGGAACGAGGCGACTTCGAAGAGCTGTCGACGCTCTGGCTCGCCCCCATGGACATCGACGGAGCCGAACACACCGCGGATCCCGAAGACCTGGAGGATGCCGAAACCACCGAAGCCACGGACCGGGGCGCCGAGGTCTCCTGCGTCCACCCCGGCTGGCCCGTACTGACCGGCCGCGGCGAGGTGCTCCGCTCGTACGCGCTGATCATGGCGAACACCGAGTACATCCAGTTCTTCCTGACGGACGTGCATGTGTCCGTCATCTCCGACACCGCCCTGGTGACGTGCACCGAGAACATCCTCAGTGGCGGCCCGGCCCCGGAGGACAGCGACGAACTGGGTCCGCTGGTGGGTCAGCTCGTCGTCGCCACGAATGTGTTCCGCCGCACATCCGAGGGCTGGAAACTGTGGTCGCACCACGCCTCCCCCGTGTTGGCCGAATCCGGCGAGGAAGAGAGCGACGACTCTCCCTCCTGAGTGGGTAGGGGCCAAGTAGTGGTTGGGATCGCGTGGCCCCGGGTATGGGCGGGGACCAGCCCGTGAGCCGCCGGGTCCCTCCAGACGAACAGCCGATGAAACCTCCTGGCCTGCGCCCGGGCCCGGGCCCCGGTGACGGAGCGTTGTCAGTGCTCGCAGGTAGATTCGACTGTGGCTGGTGTGCTGACCGATAAGGCGGTGACCGCCGTTACCGACGACTGCAGGAGTGATTCGCGTGGATCGTGTCGCGCTGCGCGGCCTGAAGGCCCGCGGGCACCACGGTGTCTTCCCCAGGGAACGCGAGGAGGGCCAGACCTTCATCGTGGACCTTTCGCTGGGCCTGGACACCCGGCCGGCCGCTGCCGACGACGACCTGGCGAAGACCGTGCACTACGGCATAGTGGCCGAGGAGGTCGTGGCCGTCGTCGAGGGCGAGCCCGTGGATCTCATCGAGACGCTCGCCGAGCGCATCGCCCAGGCGTGTCTGAAACACGACGGGGTCCAGGAGGTCGAGGTCTGCGTCCACAAACCGGACGCACCGATCACCGTCCCCTTCGACGACGTGACCGTCACCATCACCCGGAGCCGAGTATGACTGCCTCGTTGACCGAGGGTCAGAGCGACCCGACCGTACAGCCGGTGCCCGCCTCCGTCGTGGAACGAGTGGACGCCGCCGACACCACCCTGCACAACCCCAAACGGGCCGTGCTCTCCCTCGGCTCGAACCTCGGCAACCGCCTGGAGACGCTCCAGGGTGCCGTCGACGCTCTGGAGGACACTCCCGGCGTACGCGTCAAGGCGGTCTCTCCGGTGTACGAGACGGAGCCCTGGGGCGTGCAGCCGGACAGCCAGCCGACGTACTTCAACGCGGTCGTCGTCCTGCGCACCACGCTCCCCCCGTCCTCCCTGCTGGAGCGGGCGCACGCGGTCGAGGAGGCCTTCCATCGCGTACGGGACGAGCGCTGGGGCCCCCGCACGATCGACGTGGACATCGTCGCGTACGCCGACATGGTCTCCGACGACCCGGAGCTCACCCTCCCGCACCCGCGCGCGCACGAGCGGGCCTTCGTCCTCGCCCCCTGGCTCGACGTGGAGCCGGACGCCCAGCTCCCGGGTGTAGGCCCGGTGGCCGGGCTGCTGGCCTCCGTCCCCCGCGAAGGTGTCGCGCCCCGCGCCGACCTGGAACTACAGCTGCCCGACTAGTCGTTAAGGTCTACCGGATCATCTACCGGGCCATTTCCGGCTGCGACGAAGGGGCATCGTGAAAGAGCTGCGCATCAGGACGCTGGTCGGCGTGTTCGTGGTCGCCGGCGTGCTGTCCTGGGCGGGCGCCCGCCTGTGGAACGCGGTGGGCACGCTCCCCCGGGTCCCCCTCGCCGCCCCCATCGTCCTGGCCCTGATCGCCGTGGTCCTTCTGGCCACTGCACTCTCCCTGAGAGCCCGCCTCAAGGCCCAACGCGAACGCCGCCCAGGCGCCACAGGCGTCGACCCCCTGGTAGCGGCCCGAGCAGTGGTTTTCGGCCAAGCCAGCGCCCTGGTAGCCGCCCTGGTAGCCGGCATGTACGGCGGAACAGGCGCCTTCCTCCTGGAGTCCCTGGAAATCCCCTCCCGCCGCGACCAAGCGATCTACGCCGGCTTCTCAGTCCTGGCAGGAATCGCAGTAATAGCCGCAGCCTTCTTCCTGGAACGAGTCTGCAAACTCCCAGACGACGAAGACACAAACGGCAACGCGGCCCCGGCGGCGTAAGGACACGACGAGGGGCCGCGCCCCGTAGGGGCGCGGGGCTGTATCAATTTGCGGCTCCGCCGCGCGGGCGCGCTCAGCGCCCCTTGAGGGGCGCGAGGAACTGCGCGACAAGCTCACGACGGCCCGCAGGGTCGAACGCACCTCAGCCACCCCAGGGGCGCGGGGAACTGCGCGACAAGCCACAACGAGCCCGCACCCCCACACGAACAACAACCAGGCAGACGCTACGGAACGCAGCTCACCCGAGGCTCACCGAGCCAGGATGAGACTCATAGCCTCCGCACGCGTCGTGGCATCCCGCAACTGCCCACGCACAGCAGACGTCGTCGTCTTAGCCCCCGGCTTACGTATCCCCCGCACCGACATACACATGTGCTCGGCCTCGATGACCACAATGGCGCCCCGCGCCTCAAGAATCCGCATCAGCGAGTCCGCGATCTGCGTGGTGAGTCGTTCCTGCACCTGCGGCCGCCGCGCGAACACCTCCACAAGCCGCGCCAGCTTCGACAACCCGGTGATCTTCCCGGTCTCGGCCGGGATGTACCCGACATGGGCCACCCCATGAAACGGCAGCAGATGATGCTCACACAGCGAGACGATCTCGATGTCCTTCACCAGGACCATCTCGTCGTGCCCCAGATCGAACGTCGTCGTCAGCACATCCTCGGGCTCCTGCCGCAACCCGGCCAGCAGCTCCCGGTACGCCCGGGCCACCCGCCCCGGCGTCTCCCGCAGCCCCTCCCGGTCCGGGTCCTCACCGACCGCGATCAGCAACTCTCGTACGGCATTCTCGGCGCGCTTCTCGTCGAACTCGCCGACCTCGCCCTCGCCGTCCAGCCTCACGGGGTCGATCATCTGGTGCCTCGTTCCTGTGCCTCCACGCGTACGGATCACGCGCTGCATGTACGGGCATACGAATATGCCGCGCCCCCCAGGCTAGACCAGGGGGGCGCGGCATCTGTTCCGGGCCGGATGAGGTGACCGGCAGGGTGGGTCAGCTCTCGGGACGCTCCTCAGGAGCCGGCTCGGCCACCGGAAGCGCCGCCTCGGCGGCAGGGTTCGACTTCGCGGTGATCGCCGGCGCCGCACCGTTCGCCCCGTTCGTCAGCGACAGCTCCTTGGGGGAGAGCACCGGCGGGCGGGTGGACGGAGTGCGCCTGGAGGAGCCGGTCCACGCGGGGCGGGCCGGGCGCTTGACGATGGGGGCGAAGATCTCGGCGATCTCCTCCTTGCCCAGCGTCTCCTTCTCCAGGAGCTTGAGCACCAGGTTGTCGAGGACGTCGCGGTTCTCGACCAGGATCTCCCAGGCCTCGTTGTGCGCCGTCTCGATGAGCTTCTTGACCTCTTCGTCGACGAGCGCGGCGACCTCTTCCGAGTAGTCGCGCTGGTGAGCCATCTCACGTCCGAGGAAGGGCTCGCTGTTGTCGCCGCCGAACTTGATCGCGCCGAGACGCTCGGTCATGCCGTACTGCGTGACCATCGCTCGCGCGGTGGCCGTGGCCTTCTCGATGTCGTTCGCCGCGCCCGTGGTCGGGTCATGGAAGACGAGCTCTTCGGCCGCGCGTCCGCCCAGCATGTACGCGAGCTGGTCGAGCATCTCGTTGCGCGTGGTCGAGTACTTGTCCTCGTCCGGGAGCACCATCGTGTAGCCGAGAGCACGGCCTCTGGAGAGGATCGTGATCTTGTGGACCGGATCGGAGTTCGGTGAGGCCGCCGCGACCAGGGCGTGACCGCCCTCGTGGTACGCGGTGATCTTCTTCTCCTTGTCCGACATGATCCGGGTCCGCTTCTGCGGGCCCGCGACCACACGGTCGATCGCCTCGTCCAGCATGTGGTTGTCGATCAGCTTCTGGTTGCTGCGCGCGGTGAGCAGCGCAGCCTCGTTCAGCACGTTCGACAGGTCGGCGCCGGTGAAGCCCGGCGTACGACGCGCCACTGCGGACAGGTCGACGTCCGGCGCGACCGGCTTGCCCTTCTGGTGAACCTTGAGGATCTCCAGACGGCCCTGCATGTCCGGGCGGTCGACCGCGATCTGGCGGTCGAAACGGCCGGGCCGCAGAAGGGCCGGGTCGAGGATGTCGGGCCGGTTCGTGGCGGCGATGAGAATCACACCGCCCTTCACATCGAAGCCGTCCATCTCGACGAGCAGCTGGTTCAGCGTCTGCTCGCGCTCGTCGTGACCGCCGCCGAGACCGGCACCGCGGTGACGGCCCACCGCGTCGATCTCGTCGACGAAGACGATCGCCGGGGCGTTCGCCTTGGCCTGCTCGAACAGGTCACGGACCCGGGAGGCACCGACACCGACGAACATCTCGACGAAGTCGGAACCGGAGATCGAGTAGAAGGGGACGCCGGCCTCGCCCGCGACAGCACGCGCGAGCAGCGTCTTACCCGTACCGGGCGGGCCGTACAGCAGTACGCCCTTGGGGATCTTCGCCCCGACGGCCTGGAACTTGGCCGGCTCCTGGAGGAACTCCTTGATCTCGTGGAGCTCCTCGACGGCCTCGTCCGAGCCCGCGACGTCGGAGAACGTCGTCTTCGGGGTGTCCTTGGTGATGAGCTTGGCCTTGGACTTCCCGAAGTTCATGACTCGGGAGCCGCCGCCCTGCATCTGGTTCATCAGGAACAGGAAGACGACCACGATGAGGACGAACGGCAGCAGGGAGAGCAGGATGCCGACGAACGGGTTCTGCTTGGACGGCGAAACTGTGTAGCCGTCCGCGATCTGCTTGTCCTCGTACTTGGTCTGCAATGTGTTGGCGAGATTGGCGCCCTGGTCGCCGATGTAACTCGCCTGAATCTTCGAGCTGCCCTCGACCTTTTCGCCGTCCTTGAGCTCGACCTTGATGATCTGCTCGTCGCCGGTGGTCAGCTTGGCCGACTCGATCTTGTTGTCACTGATCGCCTGGACGACCTGGCCGGTGTCCACCGTCTTGTAGCCGCCGGACGAGCCGACGACCTGCATCAACACGACCACGGCAAGGACGGCCAGCACGATCCACATGACCGGCCCACGGAAGTATCGCTTCACGTCCATCCATACGGAGCGGTGCCGCCCCGTCCCTCCTGCCATAGTGAGTTTGATAAGACTGTTTTTGACGGTACCCCAGCATTGTCACCCGAAGCCGCACGGTCCGGCTGACAAACCCGTCTACGCATGCTCCAACGGCGCGGAACCCGCAAGGGTTCCCGGCCCGTCTTCACATGGAGCGTGGGGTTCGCCACTCTCTACGAGAGTGCCTCAGCCACCGTAGACATGAGGCGCGAGCGTACCGACGAACGGCAGATTCCGGTACTTCTCCGCGTAGTCGAGGCCGTAGCCCACGACAAACTCGTTCGGGATGTCGAAGCCGGCCCACTCCACGTCGATCGCGACCTTGGCGGCCTCCGGCTTGCGCAGCAGCGTGCACACCTTGAGCGAGGCGGGCTCGCGCGAGCCGAGGTTGGAGATCAGCCAGGACAGCGTCAGACCGGAGTCGATGATGTCCTCGACGATCAGGACGTGCTTGCCCTTGATGTCGGTGTCGAGGTCCTTCAGGATCCGCACGACGCCGGAGGACTGCGTACCCGCGCCGTACGAGGACACGGCCATCCAGTCCATGGTGACGGGGGTGGACAGAGCGCGCGCCAGGTCCGCCATGACCATCACGGCGCCCTTGAGAACTCCGACGAGCAGCAGGTCCTTGCCCGCGTACTCCGCGTCGATCTTCGCGGCCAGCTCGGCCAGCTTCGCGTCGATCTCTTCCTTGGTGATGAGCACCGACTTGAGATCGGTGCCCATGTCTTTCGCGTCCACCCGCATCACTTTCGGTCGTCCCGCATGTATGGCGGCCACTCGGGCCGCCCACGGCCCCCGCAAGGGACCGGCGGAAGGCCCGCATTCAGCCTTGCCGAATCACCAGTCTGCCACCCTGCCGTTGGGCGACGACTTTGCCCGGCAGGTTGATGGCTCCCTGGCCGCGCCAGCCGGTGATCAGCCGGTCGATCTCCTCGATGTGCCGGGCGAACAGTGAACCGGCGGGCGCCCCGGCCTCGATGGCGGCGCGGCGCAGGATCCGGCGGCGCACGGCGGGCGGCAGCGCGTACAGCTTGGCGCACTCCAGGAGGCCGGCGGCGTCCCGGACGGAGGCCTCGGCCTGGCGGGCCCACGCGTCGAGGGCGTCGGCGTCGTCGCGGGACAACTGTGCCGTACGGGCGAGGGCTTCGACGACGCCCTTGCCGAGCGCCTTCTCCAGGGCGGGCAGGCCCTCGTGGCGCAGGCGTGACCTCGTATAGGCCGGGTCGGAGTTGTGCGGGTCTTCCCAGACGGGGAGCGACTGGACCATGCAGGCCTTGCGGGCGGTGTGCCGGTCGAGCTGCAGGAAGGGGCGGCGGTAGCGGCGGGCGGCTCCCGGGCCTCCGGAGACAGCGGCCATGCCGGAGAGGGAGCGGATGCCGGAGCCGCGGGCGAGTCCGAGCAGTACGGTCTCGGCCTGGTCGTCACGGGTGTGGCCGAGCAGGACCGCGGCGGCGCCGTGGCGCTCGGCGGCGGCGTCCAGAGCGGCGTACCGCGCGTCCCGGGCGGCGGCCTCGGGCCCTCCCTCCCGGCCTACGGAGACACCGATGGACTCGACGGGGTCAAGGCCGAGTTCGGTGAGTCTTACGACGACTTCGGCTGCGCGCAGATCGGAGCCGGGCTGCAGACCGTGGTCAACGGTGATGCCACCGGCGCGGATGCCGAGCTTGCGGGCTTCGAAGGCGAGGGCGGAGGCGAGCGCCATGGAGTCGGCGCCGCCGGAGCATGCCACGAGCACGAGCGGCGGGGGCGACTGCTCGTGCGCGGTGTCGGAGCGCTCAGTGTCGGGGTGGGCGGGCGTGTGGTCGGTGAGGACGTCGTGGAGGATCTCGTGGAGGACGCGGCGGACCGCCAGGCGTATCGCCGCGACCGCTGGATGGGGACCCATGTCCGGTTCCCTTCATGAAATTGTCGGGGGTGAGCCCGATCTTCGGTCACGCAGAGTGCCTAGATGGTGACAGAAACGGGCCGTTCCCCGAGCATTGCACGCCTACCCATGCCCCACGGTCCCTCGGACGGGTGATAGCGGGGGCGCTCACCTGCCCTCGGCCGGATTCAGTTCACGACTCTGCCTTGCGGTGCACCCGCGCAACCCAATCCGCCGGTTTGGAGATCTCCGACTTGGTGGGGAGCGTGTTCGGCGAGGTCCACACGCGGTTGAACCCCTCCATGCCGACCTGGTCCACGACCGCCCGTACGAAACGCTCCCCGTCCCGGTACTGGCGCAGCTTGGCGTCAAGGCCGAGCAGCTTGCGCAGCGCCAGGTCGAGGCGGGAGGCGCCGCGCTGGCGGCGCTGCTGGAACTTCTCGCGGATCTCGGCGACGGACGGGACCACGGCGGGCCCCACGCCGTCCATCACGAAGTCCGCGTGGCCCTCCAGAAGGGACATCACAGCGGTCAGCCGACCGAGGATCTCGCGCTGGGCGGGCGTCTGGACGATCTCGACGAGGGACCGTCCGCCGTCGTCGCCCTCCTCGCCCTCGGGCCGGCTGCCGGCGAGCGTCTGCGCGGCCTCCCGGATGCGCTCGAGGACCGTCATGGGATCGACCTCGGTCTCCTCCAGGAAAGACTGGATCTCGCCCTCGAGGTGGTCGCGCAGCCAGGGCACGGCCGTGAACTGCGTCCGGTGCGTCTCCTCGTGCAGACAGACCCAAAGCCTGAAGTCGTGGGGCTGCACGTCGAGTTCGCGCTCCACGTGCACGATGTTCGGGGCGACCAGGAGCAGCCTGCCGCCGCCGTTCTCCCCTGCCGGGAGTTCGCGGGTCGCCGGGGCGAAGGTCTCGTACTGGCCGAGCACCCTGGAGGCCAGGAACGACAGGAGCATGCCCAGCTCTACGCCGGTGACCTTGCCGCCTACGGCGCCGAGGACGGCTCCGCCCGGCGAGCTGCCGCGACGTTCCTGCATCTTGTCGAGCAGCGGTTTCAGGATTTCCCTGAACCCGGCGACGTTCGCCCGGACCCAGCCCGGGCGGTCGACGACGAGGATCGGGGTGTCACGCAGGTCCTCGCTGCCCATCTGCGTGTACTCGCGTACGTGCTGCTCCGACGCTTTCGCATGCCGGCGCAGCTCCGCGACGACGGCCCTGGCCTCGTCGCGACTCACCTCTGGACCCGGCCTTACGAGCCGGGTCGCGGTCGCCACCGCGAGATTCCAGTCGACCATCTCGGCACCACCGATGCTCGTCATGCCCTCAACCGTACGTGAGCGCTGCCGCTGGGTGCAGAGTGTGGGGTTCGTGGGGGTTCCTGTTGCAGCTCGGCTGCGGGTTGTGTGTGGCTGGGCGCGCAGTTCCCCGCGCCCTTGAAAGGAGGGCCTGCGGCCCCCTTTCAAGGGCGTAGTCGCGTCAGCGCCACAGCCCCGTCACGCGCCGCAAGCCCCCTCAGGCCGCAAGCCCCCTCACGCGCCGCAGCCGCAGTTCGCCAGTGCCGAAGCCGCGCCGTCCAGCGCCTTTTGCGTTGTTGCCGGGTCCGTTGGGTGGTCCGAAGAGGTCAGGAAAGCGAAGGCCAGTAGGCGGCCCTCGGAGTCCACCACCGTGCCGGCCAAGGCATGTACGCCTGTCAGCGTGCCCGTCTTTGCTCTTACGACTCCTGTGCCGGGCTGGTCCGTGTAGCGGTTGCGGAGGGTGCCGGTGAAGCCTGCTACTGGGAGGCCGGTCAGGGCGGGGCGGAGTTCGGGGTGGTCGGGGGCGGCTGCCTTGGCGAGGAGGGCTGTGAGGAGGTTCGCGGTGAGGCGGTCGGCTCGGTCCAGGCCGCTGCCGTCTGCGAACTTGACGCCTTCCAGGGGGAGTTCGAGCTTCTTCAGCTGCGTACGGATCGCCGCCGAGGCGCCTTCGAAGCTGGCCTGTTCGCCAGAGGCTAGTGCGGTCTGGCGGGCCAGGGCCTCGGCGATGTCGTTGTCGCTGTTGGTCAGCATCCGCTCGACCAGGGCGGACAGGGGCGGGGACTCGACCTTCGCGAGCGTCTCCGCGCGGCCCGTCGCCTTGGAGGGGCCGGGGGACTTGGTCTTGATGCCGCGGTCGTTCAGGAGGGCCGCGAACTGGCGGGCCGCGTCCGCCGCCGGGTCCCTGCTGCGGTCCGCGGGGCCGGAGGACGAGTCGTCGAGGCGGCCCTCGTCGGTCATCAGGGCGGTGACCGGCGCGAGGTTGGCGTTGTCGGGGCCGATGGGGTGCAGAGCGGGGCCGTCGTACAGCGTCGTGTCGTACGAGAGCGTCACCGCGTCCAGCTTGCGGGCCTTGAGGGCGTCGGCGGTCTTGTCGGCGAGCGTACGCAGGCTGGCATTGCCGTTCGCTTCCTCGCGGGCGGTCAGGGTGGGGTCGCCGCCGCCGACGAGGACAAGTTCCTTGGTGCCGGGTTCGAGGGCCGTGCGGGTCGCGATGCGGTGGTCGGCGCCCGCGGCGGAAAGTGCCGCGACGGCGGTGGCGATCTTCGTGGTGGAGGCCGGTGTCAGCGCTTCGTCCGCGGCCCTGCCGTACAGCTGCTTGCCGGTGGCCACGTCGACGACCGCGGCCGTACGTTCCGAACCCAGCGACGAGTCGTCGAGCAGCGGGCCGAGGACGTCGCCGAGAGCCTTCTCGGCAGGCGCGGAAACGGAGCCGGTCGTGCCCCCGAGTCCCGCGAGTACAGAGGGGGCGCTGGGTGCGGGACGCGGCGCCTTCGGAGCCGTACCGGATCCAGGGCCGGATCCGGTGCCGTGATCTGCGCCACCTGCCACCTCCCGCGACGCCGCAAAGTCCCGCTCGGCCGTACGCTGACCGCTGGAGTCCCAAGGGCCGGCCGCGGTCACCACGGTTGCCGCGAGTGCGAGGCCGAGGAGGGCGGCGCCCGCCGTGAACTGCACGGTGGTCAACCGTGCGAACCACGGTCGCACCGCCCCCAAGGCTTGTACGAGCGACCGCCTGACGGCTTCCACGGCCCGTACGAGCCACGGCCTCACGGTCTCCAAGGCCCGTACCAGCCACGGCCGCACGGCCCGCGCGAACCGCTCCACATGCGGTCGCGCGGCCCGCCAAGCCTTCAGCTCCGGCACGGACACCAACCCCTTTCGCGATCACACACCTGCGTGAGGGACACTTAACCACCAGACGTATGTGTTGATCATGGAGGAGCCACCGGTGGAGTTCGACGTCACGATCGAGATTCCGAAGGGTTCGCGGAACAAGTACGAGGTGGACCACGAGACCGGTCGGATCCGCCTGGACCGTCGACTCTTCACCTCGACCAGCTACCCGGCCGACTATGGCTTCGTCGAGAACACCCTCGGCGAGGACGGCGACCCGCTGGACGCCCTCGTCATCCTGGACGAGCCGACCTTCCCCGGCTGCCTCATCCAGTGCCGCACGATCGGCATGTTCCGTATGACGGACGAGGCCGGCGGCGACGACAAGCTGCTGTGCGTGCCCGCGCACGACCCGCGCGTGGAGCACCTCCGTGACATCCACCACGTGTCGGAGTTCGACCGTCTGGAGATCCAGCACTTCTTCGAGGTCTACAAGGACCTTGAGCCCGGCAAGTCCGTAGAGGGCGCCAACTGGGTGGGCCGCACGGACGCGGAGGCCGAGATCGAGCGCTCCTACAAGCGTTTCAAGGAGACCGGCGGCCACTGAGGCCAAGTGATGTACCGGCGGGCCGCGTGACCCGATGGGTGACGCGGCCCGTTCGTGTGTTCTTTCGTGTGTTCTTGCGCTGAGGCGTACATCAGAGATACGGCGTATGGGGGACCCATACGAGAACGGACGTATCAGAAACGGACGTATTGAGAAGTGGGGCGGGAGCTGGTGGCCGAGCTGGACTGGGAGGACCGTAAGCCGCAGTCGGACGAGGCGAGGAGTGCGTTCGCGCCGCCGAGCGGGGTGGCGGCGGCCTTCGAGGACGAGTCGCATACGACGTCGGAGTTCGCGATCCCGGAGGGTCTCGCGCCGCCCGAGCCGCCGTCCGCCGAGCGCGCGGGCTCCGCGTTCAACGCCCCGCGTACGTACCGGGCGCCCGCCTTCACCCCGCCGACCGGCATCCCCGTGGTCAAGCTGACCAAGGAGGTGCCCTGGCAGGACCGGATGCGCACGATGCTGCGTATGCCGGTGGCCGACCGGCCCGTCGCCGAGCCCGTCCAGCGCACGGAGGACGACGGCGGCCCCGCCGTCCCGCGCGTGCTCGACCTGACGCTGCGTATCGGCGAACTGCTGCTCGCGGGCGGCGAGGGCGCCGAGGACGTGGAGGCGGCGATGCTCGCCGTCTGCCGCTCGTACGGCCTGGACCGCTGCGAGCCGAACGTCACCTTCACGCTGCTGTCCATGTCGTACCAGCCATCCCTGGTGGATGATCCGATCACCGCCTCGCGGACGGTCCGCCGCCGGGCCACCGACTACACGCGGCTCGCGGCCGTGTACCGGCTCGTCGACGACATCAGCGACGACGAGACCGAGGTCTCCCTGGAGGAGGCCTACCGGCGGCTCGCGGAGATACGACGCAACCGGCACCCCTATCCCGGCTGGGTCCTGACCGGTGCCGCCGGGCTCCTCGCGGGCGCGGCGTCCGTACTCGTCGGTGGTGGCGCCGTCGTGTTCGTCGCCGCCGCGCTCGGTGCGATGCTCGGCGACCGGCTGGCGTGGCTGTGCGCGGGGCGCGGTCTGCCCGAGTTCTACCAGTTCACGGTGGCCGCGATGCCTCCGGCCGCGATCGGTATCGCGCTCACGCTGGCGAACGTCGACGTGGCGTCGTCCGCGGTGGTCACCGGTGGGCTCTTCGCGCTGCTACCAGGGCGGGCGCTGGTCGCGGGCGTCCAGGACGGGCTGACGGGCTTCTACATCACCGCCGCCGCGCGTCTGCTGGAGGTCATGTACTTCTACGTGGGCATCGTCACCGGGGTTCTGCTGGCGCTGTATTTCGGGGTGAAGCTGGGCGCGGAGCTGGATCCGGATATCGCCGTGAGCAGCTCCCAGCAGCCTGTGGTGGCGATCGTCGCCTCGATGCTGCTGGCGCTGGCCTTCGCCGTACTGCTCCAGCAGGAACGATCCACCGTGCTGATGGTGACCCTTAATGGTGGCGTGGCTTGGTCGGTGTACGGGGCGATGCATTACCCGGGCGGGTTGTCGCCGGTCGCCTCCACGGCTGTCGCTGCGGGGGTAGTGGGGCTGTTCGGGCAGTTGCTGTCGCGTTTCCGGTTCGCTTCTGCCCTGCCGTATACGACGGCGGCGATCGGGCCGTTGCTGCCGGGTTCGGCGACGTACTTCGGGCTGTTGTCCATCGCCCAGAATGACGTGGACGGCGGGCTGGTCTCGCTGTCCAAGGCTGCGGCGCTTGCGATGGCCATCGCTATTGGCGTGAACCTTGGGTCGGAGATTTCGCGGTTGTTTATGCGGTTGCCGGGGGTTTCGACCGAGGGGCGGCGTGCGGCGAAGCGGACGCGAGGGTTCTGACGCCGGGTGCGGGTTCTGGCGCCGGGCGCCTTATAGCTCGGGGCTGCCGGTTTCGCTGGCGACTGCGGGTGCATTGTGGCTGGTCGCGCCCACGCGGCGGAGCCGCAAATCGATACAGTCCCGCGCCCCTTACGGGGCCTCCGGCCCCCTCAGGGCGCGGGACTGCCCGCGTCCGCTCAGCCCTGCGGGTAGTCCTGACTCTGGCCGTACGGGTAGCCCTGGCCCTGGGGATATTGCTGGCCCTGGGGGTACTGCTGGCCCTGCGGGTACTGGGCGGCGTAGGGCGGCTGGCCCTGCTGCTGCCCGTAGCCCTGGTCCGAGCCGTACGGGGGCTGCTGTTGCGGCTGCTGCTGCGGGTAGCCCTGGCCGCCTTGGGGGCCGTATCCCTGGCCTTGGCCCTGGTGGCCGTACGCCCCCTGGTCCTGGCGGCCCTCGTGGCCGTACGTCCTCTGGTCCTCATGGACCGGTGGCACGGCGCGCAGCTGCGTCGTCGCGTCGTCCATCGCGGGCGGCGCCTCCGGGGCCTGCTGCGCGCCCTTCTTCGACTTACCGCGGGCCTTCAGGAGCTCGATGATGATCGGGAGTACGGAGAGGAAGACGATCAGGATGAGGATCGCCTCGATGTTCTTCTTCACGAAGTCGATCTGGCCCAGCCAATGGCCGAGCAGCGTGACGCCCGCGCCCCAGAGGATGCCGCCGATGATGTTGAACGTGAGGAACGAGCGGTATCGCATGCCGCTGACGCCCGCGATGATCGGCGTGAATGTCCGCACGATGGGCACGAAGCGGGCCAGGACGAGGGACTTGGGGCCGTACTTCTCGAAGAAGTCGTGGGCCTTGACCACGTTCTCCTGTTTGAAGAAGCGTGAGTCCGGGCGCTTGAACAGCGCGGGCCCCACCTTCTTGCCGAACATGTAGCCCGCCTGGTCGCCGAGGATCGCGGCGACACAGATCAGCACGACGGCCGCCCACAGCGGGAAGTCCAGCGTGCCCTCGGCGATCAGCAGCCCCGCCGTGAACAGCAGCGAGTCACCCGGCAGGAAGAAGCCGATGAGCAGGCCCGACTCGGCGAAGACGATGACGAGCAGTCCCCAGATGCCGAACGTGCTGAGGAGATAGTCCGGATCCAACCAGCTTGGTCCAAGGGCAAGCGTCACGATCCGGGCTCCTGAAGGGTGAAGGGAAAATGCAGGCGGTTCTGCTTCGGGCGACTAAAGCTATCAACGCAAAGCGCCTACGCCGGGTTCCACCGACCCTTCCAGGATGCACTGTGAGACAACTGGGACAACCTGGAGGCCGCCCACCGCCCAGCCAACGGTGCGGACGTCCAGGTCAGTTGCCGGGCACCTCGTTGAGGAGCTGGTCACGGTGCTCAGCGCGGCCCCTATGGCGGCCGTCATGACCGACCGTGCCTTGAGCATTTCTTCTCCTCGACTCGCTGGTGTGGATTCCTTGCACCGCGTACAGGACGAATGCGATGGCCGCCCCGGCGAGGCAGGACATCACCGCCCAGGGCGGGAGATTGAGCATGCCGAGGCCGATCAGTGACACGCCCAGCACGATGGTGACCACGGACAGCCCCAGGAACACGGAGAACGGATTGTCTTTCTCTGCGGGGAACACGATGCTGATGCACGTGGTCATGACCGCCCCGCCGATGCAGCTGGCCAGAGCCGTCGCGCTGGAGAGGAAGCGGTCCGGATAGATCGCCGATGTGAGGGCGAGAGCGGGCACGGCGAACACCGTGAGCAGGACCAGCTGCGCCCTGATGAGCCGTGCGTAGACCCGCCAGGCGGAGGCCTGGGTGCCGGGCAGCATGCGCAGCGGCTGGGTGGCGGTGAACTGGTACAGGCCGCCGAAGGACAGGGCGGCAAGGCCCCACATCGGGTTCATCGAGGGTTTGGCCAGCAGGATGTAGCCGAAGACCGCGAGGGCCATCGCGGCGGCGGCCACCGTCTGTGTACTGCGCAGCAGACACCAGTCGTACGGTCCCAGAACGCCGCGCAGCCGCACGCTTCCGGGCAGTTTCAGGTAGCGGGACTGGCGTACGTGCTGGTTCGGGGCGAGCGCGAAGACCAGCGCCGTGAGTGCGGCCGACAGCGCCACCGCGGCGGCCAGGGTCAGCCAGGGCCCGTGCTCGTTCCACGCCCAGGACACCGATGTGATCCAGGTGTACTCGGTCCGTTTGTCCAGGTACGCGTCGGAGATGTCCCGGATCACCGGTGTCATCTGCGCGGAGTAGGAGACCAGCAGCGCGAACAGGACGAGCACGTTGAGGATGCCCGCCATCCGGCTGAGCCCCATCAGCATCCACATCCGGGTCAACAGCTGGTACACAACGGACAGCGTCAGGTAGGTCAGGGCGACCGGCAGGATGATCGAGGCCGTGATGTATCCGGCCGCGGACGGGCCGAGCAGGATCAGCGCGCTCACCGCGAGGGAGACCAGCCCTGCGGCGGCCACGACGGCGGTCATCACCGCTTCGTACAGGAGGAACGCCGTCGACCGCTCCCGGTTGGTGACCGGCAGCTGATAGCTGAGCTGGAGCATCCCCTCGGCGTTGATGAACAGCACCTTGACCAGCAGGAACGCGATCTGCACCCACAGCAGCAGCGACACCGTCGAGATGTTGAACAGCAGCCGCCACACACGCGCCTCGTCGACCAGCGGGCGCAGGAAGAAGTACGAGGCGGTGCACATGACGCCCAGCAGCAGAACCGCCACGACCATGACGAACACCCGGACCGGGGTGGATTTGAGGACTCCGGCCCGCAGCACCCGGCGGCGGAAGAAGACGAGGAGCATCTGGGCCAGGACCGCGGACTGCCGCAGCCGTACCGCCGTCACCGCTGGAACGTTTCGAGGTAGTCGAAGACCATCGCGGCCAGCGATCCGTGTTCGTCGACCAGGTCCTTCGTCGGCTCGTCGCACACCACGTGGCCCAGGTCCAGGAAGAGGGTGCGGTCGGCCAGGCGTTCCAGCACGGCGAAGTCGTGCGTGCACAAAAGGATCGAGCGGCCCGCATCGCGCACCCGCCGGAACTCCTTCTCGGCAAGGTGCAGCGCTTCCAGGTCGATGCCGTTGAGGGTCTCGTCGATGACGGTCAGCGGCCGGCGCATGACGAGCGCGGACACCAGCTGCGTCTTCTTGCGCATGCCGTGGGAGTAGTCCTCGATGAGATGGTCGTAGCGGCCCTCCATGGAGAACCTGCGGAACAGGCCGATGGCCTCATCGTGATCGACATCGAGGTCGAACAGCTTGCCCATCATGGAGATGTACTCACGGGCCGTGAGGAACTCGGGCAGATAGTCATTGCTGGACAGATACATGCCCAACTGCTTCGCCTCGGGCCGTACGTGCTCATGGCCGCCGATACGGACGGACCCGGACTGCAGGCGTACGAGGTCGAAGATGTTCCTGATCAGCGTGGACTTGCCGGACCCGTTGGGACCGACGAGACCGACGATCGCGCCTTCCTCAACCGTGAAGGACACGTCCTGCAGCACGTTGACAGTGCCGTCATAGGAATAGCTGACGTCATCGACGCGCAGAAGAGCCACCGGCTGTCTCAATTTCGATCCCCCGTTACGACGGGCAAGCGCGCCCGTTCCTTCGACTGCACATGGCCCGGGCGGTTTGGTCAGAACCACCGGCTTGTGGTAGCAGTCACCTTAGGCATGGCCTGAACTGCGCGGCAAGGTAGTGCTGTTGGGCCGGCGCCCAGGCGAGAGCCGCAGGTGAACCCCGGCGGAAAAACGCGCGAACAGCGCCCCGACCCGACCCGTCACGAACGAGCGGAGCCCCGAACGCCTTCCGACGACGTCCGGGGCTCCGGCGCGAGACCACACGCTTCCCTGCCTACCGGCTGAGCCGCCCGAACCTCCGTACCGCCAGCGGGAAGAACACCGCCACCAGCGCCACCGGCCAGGCCACCGCCAGCAGTTCGGCGTTCTCGGCGGCCCAGGAGGAGCTGCCCGAGGGGGTGTTGCCGAACAGGCCGCGCACCGCCTCGGCCGTGGCCGACATCGGGTTCCACTCGACGACGGCGCCCAGCCAGGACGGCATGGACTCGGGTGTGGCCAGGGCGTTGGAGAGGAAGGCGACCGGCCAGACCAGAATCTGTACGGCCGTCACCAGCTCCGGCTTGCCCGCGATCATCGCCAGATGGATGCCGATCCACAGCATCGCGAACCGCAGCAGAAGCAACAGCCCGATCCCGGCGAGCAGCGCCCCGAACGACCCGTGCCAGCGCCAGCCGATCATGAGTCCCACACCGATCAGCACAAGCAGCGAGAGGAACGACTGGAGCATGTCGGCGACCGCACGGCCCACCAGGACCGCGCCGTTGGTCATCGGCATGGACCGGAAGCGGTCGATCACGCCCTTGTTGAGGTCCGTGGTCACCGCGACCATCGTGGCGTCGAGGCCGAAGGCCATGGTCATCGCAAGCATTCCGGGCACCAGGAATTCGACGTACTTCCCCTCGATGCCCGCTCCGCCCCCGATGAGATAGCTGAACATCAACATCAGCATCACGGGGAAGACGAGGCCCACCACGACCTGCACCGGCTGCCGCGCCCAGTGGGCGAGTTCACGCCGGGTCATGGTCCAGCAGTCGGTGAGGACGTACGTCCACGCACCGTCACGGCTCGTCTCGTACGTCGCCAAGCGGCTCTCTTCGTACGTCGTACTCACACGGCCTCCTTCACGGCGTGATCGCGGTGCTCGTCTCCTGTGGATCCTGCGGGGTCGTCTCCCGTGAGGTGCAGGAACACCTCGTCCAGCGTCGGCCGCCGCAAGGCGATGTCCTCCGCCACGATCCCGGTCTCCTCCAGGGCGCGTACGGCCCCGGCGAGCGCCGCCATGCGGTCGGTGACCGGGGCGCTGAGGAGGCGGCGGTCGGCGTCCACGGAGACCTCGGACTTGTCGAAGGGCAACAGGGCGACGGCCGCGCCCAGTTGGCCGCCGTCCCGCAGCACCACGTCGATGCGGTCGCCGCCGGTCTTAGCCTTCAGTTCGTCCGCCGTGCCGTCCGCGATGACCCGGCCCCGGTCGACGACCGAGATGCGGTCGGCGAGCTGGTCGGCCTCCTCCAGGTACTGCGTGGTGAGCAGTACGGTCGTGCCGCCGCCGACCAGGGAGCGCACCGCGCCCCACACCTCCGCGCGGCCCCGCGGGTCGAGCCCTGTCGTCGGTTCGTCCAGGAAGAGCACCTCCGGCTCGGTGATGAGGGAGGCGGCGAGATCCAGCCGGCGCCGCATGCCGCCGCTGTACTGCTTCACCGCCTTGCGGCCCGTGTCCGCGAGGCCGAAGCGCTCCAGGAGCTCGTCGGCCCGCACGCGCGCGTTCCGGGTGCCCAGGTGGTAGAGGCGCCCGAACATCTCCAGGTTCTGCCGTCCGCCGAGTTCCTCGTCGAGCGCGGCGTGCTGGCCGAGCAGGCCGATACGCCGCCGCACCCGGCCGGCCTCCCGTACGACGTCGTACCCTGCTACCTCCGCGCGCCCCTCGTCCGGCCGCAGCAGCGTGGTCAGCACGCGCACCGCGGTGGTCTTGCCGGCCCCGTTCGGCCCGAGCAGACCGTGCACGGTGCCGCCCCGCACCGCCAGGTCGAACCCGTCCAGGGCCGCCTTGTCCCCGTATCGCTTCCGTACGCTCTCGACGACGATCGCGTCGGTCATCCGGCTCCCTCCGGTTCAGCTTAGTCAAACTTGACTAGTAGCTTGCCAGTGAAGGCTATGCCCACTCGAGCGTTTAGTCAAACTTGATTAATGTGCCCGCCCGGCCAAACCGACTGAGATCAGCGCGCGTCCCCGGGATGGGACTCCCCCGTCCCGTACGGGTTCTCCTGGTCGTCCGCGAGCACGCCCACGAACGGCTCCCCCTCGCCCGAGAACGTGTACGCCCCGCCCCGGATCCGCTCGATCAGGCCGCGGGTCCACTGGGCACCGGTGTCGGCGGAGGTGACCCAGTAGTTCATGATCTCGCCGATGTGGCCGAGCTGTCCGGGGCCTTCTTCGGGCGTGTAGTACTCGGTGACGCCCTTGCGCCACTCCTCTATGGCGTGCACCCGCTCCTCGAGGAGTTCGAGGACCTCCGCACGGTCCAGGTCGACCATGAAGCCGAGCGCGGCCGTGAGTACGTCCGGCTTCTGGTCGTACGCGGTCAGGTACTGGCGGAGCAGCCCGAAGTATTCCTCGGTGCCCTTCTCCGTGATCTCGTACTCGGTGCGCGGCGGGCCGCCGGCCGTGGAGGGCGCGATCTCGTGCGCGTGCAGCAGGCCCTGCTTCGCCATCTGCTTGAGCGCGTGATAGATCGACCCCGGCTTGGCGTTGGACCACTCGTGTGCGCCCCAGTACTCCAGGTCGTTGCGCACCTGGTAACCGTGGGCGCGCCCGTGCTGCCGGACGGCACCGAGTACGAGAAGACGGATCGCTGACATGGAGCCAGCGTAGAACCGAGCGGTTCAGCTCCAGCTCGCGCCCTGCTCCAGAGCGACGAGTTCGAAGGCGGTCTTCCCGTCCAGGGACTCGCGGATGATGTCGGCGTGACCCGCATGCCGGGCCGTCTCACGGATCAGGTGCAGGCACAGCCAGCGCATGGAGAGCCATTCGTCCTTCGGATTCCAGGACGTCTTCTCCAGCAGGAAGGTGTCATCGAGGCTGGGCACCGAGCGGATGAACGCCTCCGTCTCGGCCGCGACCTTCTCCCAGTACGCGAGTTGCGACTCGAGCGTCTCGTCACCCACGAGCTGGAAACACTCGTGCCAGTTCGACTCGTCGCGGTGCACCGCGGGGGCCTCCTTCTTGGCCCGCGCGATCCATCCCTGCTCGATCTCGGCAACATGCTTGACCAGCCCCGCGAGCGACAACTCACTGGCACTGGGCCGCGAAGCCGCCTGCTCGTCCGTCAGTCCGAGCACCGCCCGGCGGATGCCTCCACGCTGCTCGTCCAGAAAGGAGAGCAGCGCCCCACGCTCATCACCGTGCGCCTCTGCGGAAACGTGAGCAACCATGACCGGCCGCCTTTCGTCGGTACGTCCTCTTGCCTGACACCGACGAAGCTACGGGTGATGTAGGTCAGATACTGTCCGCGATGCGCCCCGCCGCTTCAAGCAGCGCGCGACGCGCCTCTTCGTGCGGGACAGAAGGTTCCGTACGCCCGAGAGCGCGATCACGCTCCAGACGGGCGAGAGCCAGCGCGTCCTCGAGGTCCTCCAGCTCAGCAGTCATGCACCCAGTGTGCACCTGGGTGCATGACCGTCGATCACCGAAGCCGAGCCTCAGAACGGAAAGAAGCTCCGCCCATGCTGCACCGAGATCCACTTCTGCGTCGTGAACGCCTCGACCGTCGCCTCGCCGTTCAGGCGGCCGATGCCCGAGGACTTTTCGCCGCCGAAGGCGACCAGGGGCTCGTCGTGGACCGTGCCGTCGTTCACGTGGAACATGCCTGAGTCGATCTGCTTGGCGAAGGAGACGCCGCGTTCGATGTTGGCCGTGTGGACGGCGCCGCTCAGGCCGTACGGGGTGTCGTTGACGAGGCGTACGGCCTCCTCCTCGCCGTCGAACGGGATGAGGAGCGCGACCGGGCCGAAGATCTCCTGCTGGAGGATCGCCGCGTCGGCGGGCACGTCCGTCAGGACGCTGGGCTCGACGAGGTTGTCGGTGGTGGAGCCGTGCACGAGCGCGGTGGCACCCTCGGCGATCGCCTGGTCGACGGCGCCCGAAAGGGCGTCCGCCTGCGAGGAGTTGATGACCGGGCCGATGACCGTCTGCGGGTCGCGCGGGTCGCCCGCCTTCAGGGTCTTCACCTTGGCGACGAACTTCTCGGTGAACTCCGCCTCGAGCGAGCGGTCCACGAGCACGCGGTTCGCGGCCATGCAGACCTGGCCCTGGTGCACGTACCGGCTGAAGACGGCCGCGTCGACCGCGTAGTCGACATCGGCGTCGTCGAGGACCACCAGCGCGCTGTTGCCGCCGAGTTCGAGGACGGCGCGCTTGAACTGCGAGGCGCAGACCGTGGCGACGTGGCGGCCTACCTTGTCGGAGCCGGTGAAGGAGATGACCTTGGGGATCGGGTGCTCGATGAACGCGTCGCCGATCTCCGCGATGTCGGTGATCACGACGTTCAGCAGGCCGGCCGGCAGCCCCGCGTCCTCGAAGATCTTCGCGACCAGGGAGCCACCGCAGATCGGGGTGTTCTGGTGCGGCTTGAGTACCACGGCGTTACCCAACGCCAGGGCGGGCGCCACGGACTTCAGCGACAGCAGGAAGGGGAAGTTGAAGGGGCTGATCACACCGACGACGCCGACCGGGACGCGGTAGACGCGGTTCTCCTTGCCGTCGACCGGCGAGGGGATGATCCGGCCCTCGGGGCGCAGCGCCACATGGATCGCCTCGCGCAGGAACTCCTTGGCGAGGTGGAGTTCGAAGCCCGCCTTCAGATGCGTACCGCCGAGCTCCGCGATGATCGTCTCGGCGATCTCCTGCTCACGGTCCTCGATGATCCGCAGAGCCTTCTCGAACACCCCGCGCCGTGCGTACGCGTTGGTCGCGGCCCATTCCTTCTGAGCGCGGGCGGCCGCCTTGTAGGCCTGATCCACTTCGTCGACCGTGGCTATGGTGATCGACGCCAGCTTCTCGCCGTCGTACGGGTTGAAGTCGATGATGTCCCAGGACCCCGTCCCCGGACGCCACTCTCCGTCGATGTACTGCTGAGCCAGGTCCGTGAAGTAGGACGACATGTGACCCTCAATCCCCGATTCATGGTCAAGGTCTGATCACGCGTCATCGTACTTGTGTCCCAAGGGACTTGGGACACACCTAGGAGAACCTGTGAAAATTCCAAGGAAGAGGGGTGTCAGGAAAGCTGAAGCAGGCCCCGCAGCACGTCCCGGCTCTCGTTCGGCCCCGGGCTGTCGTCCTGGAGCTGCTGCATCGCCTTCGCGTACTGGGTGACGTCCTCGTGCTTGTCCAGATACAGCGCGCTGGTGAGCTGCTCCAGATAGACCACGTCGGACAGATCGGACTCGGGGAAGGTGAGCACCGTGAAGGCGCCGCTCTCGCCGGCATGCCCGCCGAAGCTGAACGGCATGACCTGAAGCCGTACGTTCGGCCGCTCGGAGATCTCGATCAGGTGCTGGAGCTGACCCCGCATCACTTCCCGGTCACCGTACGGACGTCGCAGCGCCGCTTCGTCGAGTACGACATGGAAGTCCGGGGCGTTCTCGGACACCAGGTACTTCTGGCGCTCCATGCGCAGCGCCACCCGCTTGTCGATGTCGGAGACGCTGGCGTTCTTCATGCCGCGCTCGACGACCGCGTGCGCGTACGCCTCGGTCTGCAACAGGCCGTGCACGAACTGCACTTCGTACGACCGGATCAGGGACGCGGCGCCCTCCAGGCCGACGTAGGTCGGGAACCAGGTGGGCAGCACGTCCGAGTAACTGTGCCACCAGCCCGCGACGTTGGCCTCCTTGGCGAGGGAGAGCAGTGAGTTGCGCTCCGTCTCGTCGGTGATGCCGTACAGCGTCAACAGATCCTCGACGTCACGCGTTTTGAAGCTCACCCTCCCCAACTCCATGCGGCTGATCTTCGACTCGGAGGCACGAATCGAGTACCCGGCCGCCTCCCGGGTGATCCCGCGCGACTCCCGCAGCCGCCTGAGTTGCGAGCCGAGCAGCATGCGACGTACCACCGATCCCGACTCTTGCGCGCTCACGTTCGTCAGCCTCCCCAACCGTCCTCAGGGGCCGCAGTCTGCCACTAAATCACTCCTCGGTGTACTCGTTCGGTTACACAAACGGCAAGACCTGCGGGGCGGCTGGACAGGAACTGACAAGGCGAAGACCGGCCAGAGGGAGGCCGGAAGGAGGGTCGGAGGGAGTTCCGAGAGAGGTCTGAGGGAGGTCTGAGGGAGGTCTGAGGGAGGTCTGAGGGGCGTCAACGGCAAGAAAACGGCAAGAAGATGGCGGAAAAAATGAGCAAGAAATGGTACGTCAAGGTCCAATTCAGGCGCGTGCACGTGCATCTGCCCTTGCATCTGCCGTAAGCATTCGGAACCATGGTCCCGCGCCACCGCTGCATCGCAACGACCGCGAATTCCCGGGAGTGCCTCGCATGGGGACGAATGGATCGACCATGCTCGAGCCGTTAAGGCAGGGGCTTCCGCCACTGGATCCCGCGGCCGTGTCCAACGCCGCTTCCTGTGCTCTGCCCGCCCGCTACGAAGCGGTGCGCGACGCACGGAAGTTCACGCGCGGAACTCTGGACGAGTGGGACATAGGCGACCGCTTCGACGACGTCTGCCTGGTGGTCTCGGAACTGGTCACCAACGCGCTGCGGCATGCGCTCCCCTCGGACACCCCGCGCGCACCCGAACAGGATCCGCCCGTGCGGCTGCACTTGATGCACTGGACCGGGAGACTCGTGTGCGCCGTGCGCGACCCCAGTCACGACAGCCCGGAGGCGCACGACTCGGACGACTGCTCGGCGGAGTCGGGGCGTGGACTGTTCCTGGTGGACTCGTTCGCGGACAGCTGGGGCTGGCACCCGCTCGCGGGCACGCTCAACGGCAAGGTCGTATGGGCGCTGTTCCGGCTCCATACGGCCGGCTGAGGAACCGCGGCGCTTTTTCGGGCCGCGGTTCTACGCGCGTTACGGTGCGCGAGGGGGCGATCGCCCTCAGTTGCCCGTCACCAGGTGGTCGAACTCGCCGTCCTTGATGCCCAGGAGCATGGCCTCGATCTCGGCGCGCGTGTAGACGAGCGCGGGCCCGTCCGGGAAGCGCGAGTTGCGCACCGCCACCTCGCCTCCGGGCAGCCGGGCGAACTCCACGCAGGAGCCCTGGGAGTTGCTGTGCCTGCTCTTCTGCCAGGCCGCCCCATACAGCTCCGTGGCAGCCATGCCGTTGTACACGTCGTGGTCCACAGGTCGCTCCCCGGTGACGCAGTTGGCGTTGTTGGTGCCAGTGGTGCAGTGGTCAATTGACCCGGATCATAGCCCTCTTCACGTGCGTATGCATGGGCAGATGCACGTGCACGCGCGGTGGTCCTACGGTTACAGCGCCCACGCACGCCTCACACGTTCACAGCCGTACCAGGCGCCTGCCCCGGAGATCGCATGGCATGCGGCCTCCGGTCCCGTACTGGGCTCGTGTTGGGCTCGCGCCGGTCCCGTACTGGTCTCGTACGGGTCGAATCCCTCGTTCTGTAGGAACAGACGCATCTCGCACGGTTTGTGTTCCATTGAACAGTCGCCGAACTGACCGGCCGTCAACGACAGCGGCCCTCCACCGGCGGCATGAACACCGCTGGTGGAGGGCCGTTGAGACGGCGCGTGACTACCGTGACGCGTACGGCAACAACGCCATCTCCCGTGCGTTCTTGATCGCCCGCGCCAACTGGCGCTGCTGCTGGGAAGAAACCCGGGTGACCCGGCGGCTGCGGATCTTCCCCCGGTCCGAGATGAACTTCCGCAGCAGATCGGTGTCCTTGTAGTCGATGTACGTGATCCCGGCCACGTCCAGCGGGTTGGGGCGGGACTTCTGGGGCTTGCGCTCGGGCTTGCGGGGCATGGGGTCAGACCTCCAGGAGGGTGTCGAAGGCGGGCGGGAGCTGTTTCCAGGCGGTGCGGCCCGCCGCGTACTCCGCCTCGGTCAACAGGCAGGACTCCAGGACCCGTTCAAGGCCCTCGCGGTCCAGGCCCGGGGAGGTGAAGACCAGGTGCTGGCAGCAGTCGCCGTGCTCCGGGTGCCAGTCGAGGGCCGCCGCGGCGCGCCGCACCGGCGGCACCATCTCCCAGGCCGCGTCCGGCAGCGAGGCCAGCCAGGGGCCCGCGTTCTCCACGCACAGGGCACCTCCGGCCGCGTCCCAGTGCAGCAGCGTGTCGGGCCGGTCCGCGAGCCAGAACCGCCCGCGACTGCGGGCCGCGGCACAGGTCAGATCCTCCAGCGCCGCGTACAGCCGCTCCGGGTGGAAGGGACGCCGACGGGTCCATACGAGGGTGGAGACGCCGCACTCGTCGGCCTCGGCCGGCAGCAGTGCACAGGCAGGGTGCTGGGCAGCGGCGGCGGCGTCCACGTCGAAGCCGGCCAGCGCGGCACCCGCCAAGTCACCGTGGCCGAGCGGGACTTGGCGGGCAGTCGGATGGAGCTGGGCGAGCAGCGCCCGGTCCTCGTCATCGGCCGCCTCGGACTCGACGACGGCGAGCACGGGCGCGTACTCCAGCTGACGCGCGAACGTGTCCGCGATCGTGCGCTGATCGGTGGCGGCAGCGGCGAGGCCTGCCTCCGCGAGATCGTCGCCGTTGCCGAGATACGGCAGCACCAGCGCGGGGTCGACCGCCGTGATCACGCCGGTCAGCCGGAGTTCGGCGCCCGCGACGACCTCGGCCATCGCCTTGGGCTCGACCGACTCCCACAGCTCGACGACCGCGAGCCGGGTCGTCCCGTCCTCCGCGAGCCGCTCCAGCTCGGGCACCAGGTCCTCGCGCAGCGCACAGCAGGCGCAGTCGTTGACGAGCGGCGCCTCACCGGTCGACACCGGTCCGTCGCTGTTGCGGATCGTCCGGACGACCGTGCCCTGCACGGCGGTCGCAAGGTCATGGTGCAGCGCGACGGCCCCCGGTACGTCCGCGAGCAGCCGGTCGACGGCCGCCTTGCGGGCATCGGCGTGCAGCCCGCCGACGATGGCGACGGACAGCATCAGCGGCCCCCGCGCTTCCCGTACCGCTGCTCGAAGCGCTCCACGCGGCCCGCCGTGTCCAGCACGCGGGCCGTGCCCGTGTAGAAGGGGTGGCTGACGTTCGAGATCTCGACGTCGACGACGGGGTAGGTGTTGCCGTCCTCCCACTCGATGGTCTTCTCGCTCGTCATGGTCGAGCGGGTCAGGAAGGCGTGGTTGGCGGCACGGTCGCGGAAGACGACAGGGCCGTACGCCGGATGAATCCCCTCACGCATCGGGATCAGCGCTCCTCTCGGAAGTCGACGTGGCGGCCCACCATGGGGTCGTACTTGCGCAGGGTCAGCCGGTCGGGGTCGTTACGCCGGTTCTTGCGTGTGACGTACGTGTAGCCGGTCCCGGCCGTGGACCGGAGCTTGATGACCGGACGGAGTTCGTTGCGTGCCATGTGGCTAGTATATGAAAACGGGTCCCGTTTCCAATAACGGGTCGCAGAGCGAACCAGAGAGGTACGTCACCATGTCCGCCCACTGCATGCTGACCGGAGCCCAACCCGGCTTCGGCAACACCATTTCCCACTCCCATCGGCGTACGTCCCGCCGTTTCGACCCCAACATCCAGAGCAAGCGCTACTGGCTGCCGAGCGAGGGCAGGCACGTACGGCTGAAGCTCAGCACCAAGGGGATCAAGACTGTCGACACGATCGGCATCGAGGCGGCCGTGGCCAGGATTCGTGCCCGTGGAGTGAAGGTCTGATGGCAAAGAAGAGCAAGATCGCGAAGAACGAGAAGCGCCAGGAGATCGTCGCGCGCTACGCCGCCCGCCGCGCCGAGCTGAAGGAGATCATCCGCCGACCGTCTTCCTCGGAGGCCGAGAAGCTCGCCGCCCAGGAGGAACTGCGCAGGCAGCCGCGCGACGCCAGCGCCACGCGCGTACGCAACCGGGACAGTGTGGACGGCCGTCCGCGCGGGTACCTGCGCAACTTCGGGCTCTCGCGGGTCAATCTGCGGAAGCAGGCGCACGCGGGCTTTCTGCCCGGTGTGCGCAAATCGTCCTGGTAGACGGCTCCTTACGGTCCTGTCGGTCCTGGGTGGACGGTCCTGGTATACGCACTGGTAGCTTGCGGTCGTTACCAGCTTGCGGTCGATACCAGCGTGTGGTCGTTCGGCGACCCGCTTCTTCGGCCAGACCCTTGGGGGCTTCAGTGACTTCGGCGACCTTCTCGCGCAGGCAGGCGCGGATCGCGTCCGTGGCGGCGGGGCTGGCTGCCGCGCTCGTCCTGACCGGGTGCAGCGGCAGCGATGACGGAGGCGGGGACGAGGCCTCGTCCCCGGAGCCGAGCGCGGCGGCCAGCTCGGCTGACGCCGACGGAGGCTCCGGCGGTGGTTCCGGTGGGGGTGCGGCCGGGGCCGACGGGCTGCAAGGCAGCTGGGTCGCCTCGAAGGAGGGCAAGCTCGTCGCGTTGATGGTCGACGGTTCGAAGGCCGCGCTGTTCTCGACGGGCGGGTCCGTGTGCAGTGGGACCGCCGGGGAGGCCTCGGGCGAGCAGAAGATCGCCCTGAAGTGCACCGACGGCAACAAGGACCGGGCCGCGGGCGTGATCGACTCCGTCAACTCCTCGACCATGAAGGTCACATGGGAGGGGTTCGGGGAGGAGACGTACACGCGGTCGGAAGACGGGAAGTGGCCTGAGGGGTTGCCTACGGCGAGCCTGGGGTCGTGAGCTCTTCTTCCGATGTCTGCTGGTCAGGGCAGTTGCTGATGTCGCTCGACCTGGGCCCGGTCCGCCGCCTCGGCGCCCTGGGTCCAGCCCGCCGCGTCGTTGACGCCGCGCAGGCGGGTCGTGGTCATCTCCGGGAACATGCGGTCCGTTCGGTCGCTGACCGCGGCCTCGCGGGTGGCGAGGACCGGGAGGAGGTCCTCGGTCACCTGGGTTTCGGTGGCGGACTTCAGGCGGGTGGCGATGCGGTGCGCGTACGCCGCCAGGAACGACTGCCGGAAGGTTTTCGTACGGCGGCGACCGGACGCGCGGGCGGCTGCCTCCGCCTTCGTCATCGCGGCGGTCGCCTGCACGAGCAGTGAGGTGTGGAGGAGTTCGACGGCCTCCAGATCCGCTTCGAAGCCGACCACCGTGGAGAAGCCGAGGGCTTCGTTCCATACGGTGCGGCAACGGTTCGCTGCGGCGACCGCGTCGAGGAGGGTGGCCTTGGCCGTCTCGTACGGCGGGTCGATCCCGATCCGGCACGCGCCGGGTGCGTCGGCGGATGCGGGGGTGCGCGCCGCGAGCAGCGCCTCGTCGATGCTGTGGCGCGCCATCAGCTCCTGAGCCTTGGCGGTGAGCGCCTCCGCCTCCTCCGGGTAGCCGGTCGCCTCCGCCTTGGCGAGTAGGGCGCGGATACGGGGGAGGATGCGAGACTCGGGCGCCTGCCGCTCCCCCGGTGGCTTGTGGGACGGCTTGGCGGTCGAGTCGTCGAGTGGTTCGAGGGGTGGCAGGCGGAGGAGCAGGCGGTAGAGCTCCAGGACGGCGGTCGCGTACGAGAAGCGGTCCGTGCGCTCGGTTTGTACGTCGCTGGAGTCCAGGTCTTCGAGTTGGGCCGCCCATCGGCGTCCGCGCGGCTGCTTGTGGCGGGCCTCCGCACTGAGGATCAGGCGCGACACCAGGCGTACGTGCGTTTCGTCCAGTTCGCGTCGCACGATCCGTACGACATCGGCGGGCTGCCAGCCGCGCCGCCATGCCGTGGCGATGAACTCCTCGCCGCGCTGGGCGAGTTCGGCGTCCGCCGAGGGGTCGGCGGCGAGCAGGGACGCGCCGGTGTCGAGGGCCGTGTCGGTCTCGGCGTACAGGGCGGTTTCGAAGGCGCGGTCCACGGTCATGGTGCCGGGCGTACTCGTACTCACGTGTTCGATCGTGTCACGGCTCTTCGGGGTGGAGGGCGCCGCGCAGGAGCAGTGCGTGTACGAGGTGATCGCGCGTCGTCGGCCGGTAACGCCATGTCAGCGGCCAGGTGAGGCCGTTGAGGGCGGGGACCGGGATGTACGAGACGCGGTTCGGGCCGGCGGTGAGACGGGTGACGCCGTCGGGCCAGGACCGGTAGGACGTACTGCCGACCGGCACGAGGAAGTAGACCGCGCGCCTCCCGTTCGCCTCCTCGACCACCGGGCCCGGGATGCCGCCGGTCATCCGCGCGAGGCGGTCGGCGAGGGCTCGGCCTTCGTCGCCGTCCACGCGTACGGCGTCGAACTGGACGCCGGCTTTGCGGAGTTGGATGCCTCTGGCGGGGATCCAGTCCGGAGTCCCGTCGGGGATTTGGTCAGGGATCTCAGGGTCGGGTTCGGGGATCTCTTCAGGGGCCTCGTCGGGGATTTCGGGGTCGAGTGGGGGCTCGTCGAGGTTTGCCTCATCACTTTGCGTATTCATGCGGACAGTTTCCGTAGGCGCGGCTAGCGTTTCCATGACTTTGCGTTGCCGGTCGGCCACGGTCGGGAGCGAGTGGTGGCGGGTTGGGACCGGTTGGTTTCGGTTGAGTGCGGAGGTGACCGCAATGGCGCGGGCGGAGAACAAGACGGAAGCGGGCGGTACGGCGCGCATGGTGGCCGCCCTGGCGAAGGCGCTGCGTGAGCAACGAGGCCTCTCCCAGGAGCAGTTGGGGAAGCTGATCGGGTACACGGCGGCGGCGATCAGCGCGATGGAGACGTGCGCGCAGCCCGCGAGCGATCAGATGCTCGTCAAGCTGGAGGAGGTGCTTGGGGGCGGGCTGGGGGTGTTCGAGAAGGCGCGGGCGTTGATGCGGTTGGAGAAGTACCCGGCGCAGTTCAAGGACTACGTGCTGCTGGAGCAGCGTGCGCTGACGCTCTCCACGTACGTGACGTTCGTGGTCCACGGCCTCTTCCAGACCGAGGAGTACGCTCGCGCGCTGATCGGCGGCGGCTATCCGCCCCACAAGGACGAGCGCGTCGAGGAACTGGTCGAAGCACGGTTGGCGCGGCGGGCACTGTTCGACCGCGATCCAACAGTGCTGATCGAGCTGGTCGTTGAGGAATCCGCGCTACGGCGCACCATCGGCAGCAACAAGATCATGCACGGGCAGCTCCTGCACCTCGCGGAGTGCTCCAGGCGTCGCAATGTGATGCTCCAGGTACTGCCGATGGACTGCGGGCTGGACGGTGAACACGCGGGCTGCCGCGGCGATATGACGCTGGTGGAAACCCCCGAGCACGAAGACCTCGCCTACCTGGAACCCCAGGACGAGAGCATCCTTGTGAGCGACCCCTCAAAGGTGACGACGTACGCACAGCGCTATGCGAAGATCCGCTCACAGGCCCTGGGCCCACGAGAATCGCTGGGCCTCATCGAGCGGTTGGCAGGAGAACGGGAATGAGCGGCACCCTTCGGTGGTTCAAGTCGAGCTACAGCAATGACAGCGGCGGCGCTTGCCTCGAAGTCGCGTACGACTGGCACAAGTCGTCGTACAGCAGCGACAGCGGCGGCGAATGCGTCGAGATAGCCACCTGTCCCCAAGCCCACGCCACCACCATCCACATCCGCGACTCCAAGAACCCTGGCGGCCCAACCCTCACCGTCACCCGCGACGCCTGGACCCCCCTCCTCACCACCCTTCGCGCGAAAATGTGACACTCGCACCCCCATGTGTCACATTTCCGCGCACACACCCCTACCCCTCCACCCCTCTGGGTGAGCCACGGCCGGTCCGGGCACGGCCCCGCCGTCGTCACGGCAGGCTGCACGCATGAGCCTCCATGCGCCGCCGGGAGTCGGCACCGTCTACCGAGCCGTACTCGCCACACTGGCCGAGCACGGCCCGCGCCGTCCGCCCATCGCGGAGATCGCACGACGGGCCGCCACCAGCCGCCAGTACCTCTACCGAAACTGGCCGGACTCCCGGCTCCTCATCCAGAAGGCCTGCGAGTCAGAACTGGACCGCCTGCTGGACGTGGCCGGCTGCACCGGCGGCACACTGCCCCAGCCCTGCCGCCTACCAGCGCAGATCGTGCACGCGGCCCGGCTGCTACGCGAACACCCCGTAACCCAAGCGACCGCCCGCACCAGCCCCGACCTCCTCCTCACCGCCCTGACAGAACCGACCACCACACTGCACACCCGAGCCCTGCACTGGCTCCAAGCAGGCCTCTACCTGTGGCGCCCCGGCCCGGACGACGCGGCCCTGGCCCGCACCCTCTTCACCGTGACGGCCCCCTTCGCCCTCGTACCCCCACCATCGGACAACCTCTCCGACCGCCAACTCCTCGACACCCGCCTGACCACGGCCCTACACACCTGCCTGAGCCTCGACCCGGCGGCGATGCCGAATTCGCGGAGGTGTTAGTTGCGGACCACACCGCTGGAATCTGGTGCTCTGCGTTTGGCGTCCACGTGAACCCACTCGATCAAGTGAGTCTCAAACAGCATGGCGGCAAATTCTGGATCCCATCCCAAACTCAAGTCCGGCATTATCCGCTGGCTACGGATGAACGTGACCTGGGAACGGCGTTCATCGTGAAGGCTGCACTGGCCCATACGCCGTCCTCGCGATGCTCAAGAACTAGGTCGTGAAGAGCCCCAGAATCCTCTTCGGAGGCAAGCTGGTCGCGGATCTTTTCTTCCGCAGAAACCTGGAATCTGGCGAGCCACTATCGTGGCGATATTCCATCGCGCGGCTCCTGATCTGCCAAAATCCGGCCTCCTTCTCGAAGATCACTCCATGAAGGCCGTGATGATGCCTACCGGATGCCCATCCTGGGCCGGCAAACTGCCTCCACGCGATGGCCTGATGTCGGCGACAGGAAGGGCATCGACTCCTTCGCCCTCTTGTTATGGATATAGGCGTTTGCCACGCCTGTCCGCGTTGTGACACACGACGACTCGGTGAGCATCTCGAAGAAAGTCGACGCCTACTCGGCCTCGGCGACCGGGTGAGGTCGAGCTCGGGACGGTCGTGGAGCCGAAGCGCGAATCCTCCCAACCGCCGTAGGCACCCCGTTTCAGTTCGTGAAATTGGGTCGCGTCCCGTAGATGCGGCGGAAAGTATGCGCGCATGGTCGACACATCCCTCTACGCAGCGTTTCTGGTGGCCGCACTCGCGTTGGTTGTGAGTCCAGGGCCCGACATGATGTTCATCGTGGCGATGGGCGGCCGGGGTGGTCCGGTCGCGGGGGTGATGGCCGCGGCCGGGGTCGCCTTCGCGATGCTGGTGCATGCGGTGGCCGCGATGCTGGGGCTCTCGGCGTTGTTCACCGCCCTGCCGACCTTGTACCACGTACTGCGCTGGGTGGGAGCGGCGTATCTGCTCTACCTCGCGGTCAAGGCGTTCCGGGATCGCTCCGTGCCGGTCGAAGAGGGCGGCACCGTCGGGCCGGGCCGGCGGCGCGCCTTCTGGCAGGGGGCGGTCACCAATCTGCTCAACCCGAAGGTGATCCTCTTCAACGTGGCGTTTCTGCCGCAGTTCGTGAACCCCGAACTCGGCCATGTCATGGGCCAGTTCCTCACCCTCGGCGTCACCCTGGTCGTCATCGGATTCGCCGTCGACGCCTCGGTCGGCCTGCTCTCCGGGCGCCTCTCCAACCTGCTGCGCCGCAGTCGGCGCGTAGCCCGGGGCCTGAACATCTTCAGCGGGGCGGTCTTCACGGGGCTCGCGGTGCGACTGCTGGTGGCTTCGCCGAAGTAGCAGGCCCGGGCAACAACCGCGAACTTCAGCGCGAAGACGGCGATGTTGCCCGAGGTGTTCAGCGGAAGGGAGGGACGAACTCCGGCTGGTCGAGGAGGCGTAGCCAGCTTCCGTCGGGCTGGCGGCGGACGACCTGTGCTCGGGCGCCGGACCCGTCCTTCGGCGGGGTCGAGGTGAGGGCGAAATCGCCGCTGACCAGCGTGGGCAGCGGTTGTTCCGGCTCGAATTGGGGGCGGTTGGCCAGCACCTTTTCCCACAGCGCGTGGATCGCCTCCCGTCCCACCGTCAGTTCGCCGGGCGGGTAGGCCAGCACTGCGTCCTCTTCGTACAGTGCGGCGACCCCGGCAGCGTCACCGGCGTTGGACCGCTCGACGAAAAAGCGGGTGATGTCTTCGGGGCGCATGGCCTTCTCGTACTCCGGCACGGGTACCTCCTGACGTCGGGCTTCGGTGCCTTCCAGCCTGGTCAGCCGCCGCTCAGAAGTCCAACAGATGGTTCTTATGGAATCTAGAATTGCCAGTCATGGAACTGAGGCAGTTGGAATACCTCGTCGCGGTCGCCGAAGAACAGAGCTTCACTCGGGCGGCCGCGCGGGTACACATCAGCCAGTCCGGCGTCAGCGCCCAGATCCGCCAGTTGGAGCGCGAACTCGGCGCCGAGTTGTTCGACCGGTCAGCCCGCACGGCCACCCTTACTGCCGCGGGAAAGGCCGCGCTGGAACACGCCCGCGCCGCGCTGGCCGCAGCCGGTGCGGTCGGCCAAGCGGTGGGCGAGGTCACCGACCTGATCCGGGGTCGGCTCACGGTTGGGATGGTCATCGGCTGCACCGTCACACCGCTGTTCGACGCTCTCGCCACCTTTCACCGGGCGCATCCCGGTGTGGAGATCTCGCTGCTGGAGGACAACTCCGACCGACTCGTCGAGGGCGTTCGCGCCGGCACCATCGACCTGGCTCTCATCGGGACCGCAGCCCCCACCCCCCACGGGCTGAACGCGCTGAACATCATCAGCGAGCGGCTCGTCGTGGCGGTTCCGGCCGGGCACCCCCTGGCGGACCAGCGGCGGGTCGCTCTGCGCGACTTGGCGGCCCACCCAATCGTGTGCATGCCACTCGGCACCGGCCTACGTACGGTATTCGACCATGCCTGCGCTGCACAGAGCCTCCAACCCGCGATCGCGCTGCAAGCCAGCTCCGCGGACGCCATTGCCGACCTGGCCGCCCGCGGGCTCGGCGTCGCCATCCTCAGCAACTCGATGGCCGCGAATTACGGCGACCGGCTCATCGCCCGCACCATCGACGACGTCGAAACATCAGCGTTGCTCGCCCTGATCTGGAAGAGCACGCGCGGCCCCGCCCTGCGTGCATTGCTCGTGCACAGCCGCCACGCATTCACAGAATCCTGAGGGGGTAGCCACCCAGACGGTTGTCAACTCAAGGTTGACACCCATTCCACTGTCAACCTACGGTTGACGCATGACCGAGAACTCAGCTGTCACGGCATCCGTACGTCTCGACGACCTCATCGAAGCCATCAAGAAGGTCCACACCGACGCGCTCGACCAGCTCCAGGACGCGGTGATCGCCGCGGATCACCTCGGCGACGTGGCCGATCACCTGATCGGTCACTTCGTGGACCAGGCCCGGCGTTCGGGCGCGTCCTGGACGGACATCGGCAAGAGCATGGGGGTCACCCGGCAGGCCGCCCAGAAGCGGTTCGTGCCGAAGGCGGAGTCGGACCTCGACCCGAGCCAGGGCTTCAGCCGCTACACGCCACGAGCCAGGAACGTGGTGATCGTCTCCCAGAACGAGGCCAATACCGCGGGCAACGACCAGATCCGCACCGAGCACCTGGTCCTCGGCCTGATCGCCGACCCGGAGGGCCTCGGGGCGAAGGCCATCACGGCGCAAGGCGTCACCCTGGACGCCGTGCGCGAGGCGGCGACCGCCGCCCTGCCGCCGCGCGCCGAGGACGTACCCGCACTCATCCCCTTCGACGGCAACGCCAAGAAAGCCCTCGAACTCACCTTCCGCGAGGCCCTCCGGCTCGGCCACAACTACATCGGCACGGAGCACATCCTGCTCGCGCTGCTGGAGCACGAGGGCGGCACGGGCGTACTCAGCGGACTGGGCCTGGACAAGGCGGCGGCCGAGGCCAGCATCGCGAAGTCGCTGGAGAAGGTGGCGCAGGCGCTCCAGGAAGAGGCCTGAGCAGGACTGGAACGGGACTGAAGCAGGACTGAAAGCGCAGGTCACGGGCCTGCCAGGCCCTCAGCAGTTCGGCCGGCGCCGCCCCGTTGTCAGACCCTCCTGCGAGACTCGCCATCATGACCGACCGGTGGGCTCTCGCGCCGGCCGAGGAGGGCGGAGCCGAGCTCGCCCCCCTCGGCCCGGACGGGCTGCCCGCGAGGCCGGTCGTGAAGGAGCCGGACCTCGTCACGGCCGTGCGCACCCGGCCGCAGGTCGCCCGCTGGGTGTGGCGGGCGACGAGCGAGGTCTACCCCCGGCTCCTCGACGCGGGCGTCCGCGTCGAGCGGTGCTACGACATCGAGGTCGCCGAGAACCTCCTGCTCGGCCACGAGGGGCGGCTCGGCGAACCCCGGTCGGCGGCAGCCGCGTCGGCCAGGCTGCGCGGCGGCCCCGTACCGCCGGATCCGCCGCAGCGTTCCGCCGAACCGGGCTCGCAGTCCTCCCTGTTCGAGCCACGCCCCGTACACGTACCGCTGGAACAGCTCATAGAGGTGTACGCGGATCAGCAGCGGCGTCACGACGCGACCGCGCACCCCGACCGGACGCGGCTGCTGACCGCCGCCGAGTCGGCGGGCACGCTGGTGGCCGGCGAGATGAACGCGTCCGGGCTGCCGTGGAGCGCGGAGGTGCACCGCGAGGTGCTGCACGAGCTGCTGGGCGAGCGGTACGCGGGCGGGGGCGAGCCCAAGCGGCTTGCCGAGCTGACGGACGAGGTGTCGGCCGCGTTCGGGCGCCGGGTGCGGCCCGATCTGCCCGCCGATGTGGTCAAGGCCTTCGCGCAGGCCGGGATCAAGGTGAAGTCCACGCGCCGGTGGGAGATCGAGGCCGTCGAACATCCCGCCGTGAAGCCACTGCTGGAGTACAAGACGCTGTACCGCATCTGGGTCGCGCATGGCTGGTCGTGGCTGCAGGACTGGGTGCGGGACGGGCGGTTCCGGCCGGAGTACCTGCCGGGCGGGACGGTCACCGGGCGCTGGGTGACCAATGGCGGAGGCGCGCTGCAGATCCCCAAGGTGATCCGCCGCGCCGTGATCGCCGACCCGGGCTGGCGGCTCGTCGTGGCGGACGCCGACCAGATGGAGCCGCGCGTCCTGGCCGCGATCTCGCGCGACCCGGGCCTGATGGAGGTCGCCGGGCGGGAGACCGACCTCTACCAGTCCGTCTCCGACCGCGCCTTCGCCGGCAACCGCGACCAGGCAAAACTCGCGGTGCTCAGCGCGGTGTACGGCCAGACCTCCGGCGACGGCCTCAAGAACCTCGCCGCGCTGCGCCGCCGCTTCCCCAGAGCCGTCGCGTACGTGGACGAGGCGGCGCGGGCGGGCGAAGAGGGACGGCTCGTGCGTACGTGGCTGGGGCGGACGTGTCCTCCGGCGGTGGGCGGCGCCGACTCGGCCGAGGAGGCGGGGATTCCGCAGGACGAGCCGCCTGTCGAGCGCGTTGCCCCCGCCGACGGCGACGAGTGGGTGCCGGGCTACGCGTCCACCAACTCCCGCGCGCGTGGCCGCTTCGCCCGTAACTTCGTCGTCCAGGGCAGCGCCGCCGACTGGGCCCTGCTGCTGCTCGCCGCGCTACGGCGCAGCTGCTCGGGACTCGCCGCCGAGCTGGTCTTCTTCCAGCACGACGAGGTGATCGTGCACTGTCCGGCCGAGGAGGCGGACACGGTGGTGGCCGCGATCCGGGAGGCGGCTGGGCTGGCGGGCCGACTGACGTTCGGCGAGACGCCGGTGCGGTTTCCGTTCACGACGGCGGTGGTGGAGTGCTATGCGGACGCCAAATAAGCAGGTGCGCTCCGCTGGGGAACGGTGATGAATCTGCGGCCCGGTGGGGGCTGGTCGCTCTCCCACTCTCGGCTTCTCCCCACTCCCGGCTTCGCTCGATCGGGGGGACCCCCATGAGCGGGGGACCCCCATGAGCGGGGGACCCCCATCGCGGCGGAGCCGCAAAATGTCACAGCCCCGTGCCCCTGTCGGGGCCTGCGGCCCCTCAAGAGGGCCGCAGGCTCGATCGGGGGTAGCCCCACCATTGCGCCGGAGCCGCATACGTCGCGGCCGCGCGCCCTTTGGGGGCCTGCGGCCCCCGCGGGGCGGGGTTACCGCGCCGGACTTCGCAAAGGCCGCCCAGGTCGGCGGACCTCAGATGACCGGTGGTCGGCCCAGGCGGGCCAGACGCCACACCGTTCGCCAGCGCATCGGGCGCCGTTCGCCGCCCGGCTGCCTCAGGCCCTCCACGAAGCCGCCGAACCAGGCGCGCAGGCCGCCGACGGAGCGCGTGCGCAGGAGGGTCAGGGTGATCCAGACGGCCAGATGGACGGGGATGAGCGGGAGGGGCAGCCGACGCCGGGTCAGCCAGACGCGGTTGCGTGCGGTGACGCGGTGGTAGATGGCGTGCCGGGCGGGCGAGGTCTTGGGGTGCTGGAGCAGCAGCTCGGGTACGTAACGGATGGTCCAGCCGGCGTCCGCGGCCCGCCACGCCAGGTCGGTCTCCTCGTGCGCGAAGAAGAACTCCGCGGGCCAGTCGCCGATCTGCGCGAGCATCTCCATCGAGAAGGCGTGCGCACCCCCGAGGAAACCCGTCACAAGTCCGCCGCGCAGGGGGTCCTTGGCGCCGAGCCGGGGCACATGGCGCCGCTGGGTCTCGCCGTGCTCGTCGGCGATGCGAAAGGCCACGATGCCGAGACGCGGATCGGCGGCGTACAGGTCCCGTACCTTGCTGAGGACGTCGGTGTCGACGAGCAGACCGTCGTCGTCCAGCTCGACGACGACGTCCACGTCGCCGAACTCCCGCAGCTGCCGCAGCGCTACGTTCCGGCCGCCCGGGCAGCCGAGGTTCTCGTCGAGCTCGATGGCCGTGACCTCGCAGGGGAGGCCGGTGAACTCGGGCAGCGGGCAGCCGTTCCCCACGATGACGACTCTGGCCGGCGGGAGGTCCTGCTTGGCCACCGAGACCAGCAGCGCTTCGACCTCCGCGGGCCGGTTCCCCATGGTCACCACGGCGACAGCGATCCGCGGTTCGACCGACACAATGCCCACCCCACTCACTCGACAACGGGGACGATGCTAGCCGTTAACGGTAAGGACGTCTTAAGTACACCTTGAGTTGGAGGCTGCGTCGGCGGGCCGGAGCGGGCAGCCGATCCAGGCTCCCCTTCGGGGTACGTACGGCGACCAAGATGCGCTCACGGTGCGCGGTCTTCGTACGGGCCTCGTACGGTCATCGGCGCATTCGTTCTACACGCGGGTCCGACTTGTCCGTTCAGTCCTCAGCGCGCACGCTGAGGACTAACCGGGACTATCTCTGACATGACTGGCGCGAATTGAGCGAACGATGGACACCGCCGGCACCGCCACAGCCACCATCAGCCCTCAGGGCATCGTCACGGGCTGGAGCGAAGGAGCTCGCCGGCTGCTGGGCTACAGCGCACCGGAGATCGTGGGGCGCCGCGCGGCCGACCTGCTCGCCACGGTGGGACTCTCCGACGCCACCGGTTACGCCTTGGCCGCCTCGCGGGAATGGAGCGGCACGGCAGCCCTCCGCCACCAGGACGGTCACCGCCTCGATCTGACCCTGCACTCCACTCCCTCGCTGGACCGGGGCGGCGAGACCGAGGCGTACCTCGTGACCGCCACCACGGACGCGCCCGGGCCGGCGTACGACCGCGAGGTGGACGGCGGCGAGGTGGACGGCGGCGAGGTGGTGGAGTGGGCCTTCGCCCAGTCCTCGATCGCCCTGTCCGCGTTCACCAAGGACGCGGGCGGGTGGCGCGCTGCCGCGTCAGCACAGTGCGGCGAGGATTACACGAACGAGGGAGCCGAAGAGGGCGGAGTAGACGCAGAGGACGCCGGTGACGAGGGCGATGAGGGCGACGAGGCGTTCCTGCGGCACATCGACCAGGTCGCCGAGCAGGCGGCGCCGACGCGTTACGAGCGCTCCACACCGGCCCGGTCCGCCCTCCGTGAGCACGCCCGCGTCACCGAGATGTGGCCCGTCCGGGATCCCGCCACCGGCCGCGTGTGCGGGGTCGGCACCGCCACGTTCGACAGCAGCGAACAGCACTGGGCGCGGCAGCGGCTGGCCCTGCTGAACGAGGCGGGCACCTGTATCGGGACGACCCTGGATGTGACCCGTACCGCCCAGGAACTCGCCGATCTGGTCGTGCCCCGGCTCGCCGACTTCATCAGCGTGGACCTGCTCGACTCCGTGACCCGCGGGGACGAACCGGTCGCCGGCCCGGTCGACGCGGACGTGGAGCTACGGCGCATCGCGCACGCCTCCGGCTCCGAGGACTCGCCCGAGGCGGTGGTCGACCTCGGCGAGGCCGACACCTACCCCCCGTACTCGCCGCCGGCGCGCTGTCTGGCGACCGGGCGGGCGGTGCTCAGCGGGGCGGACGATCCCGACTTCGTGCGGTGGATCGAGCAGAGCGAGGCCAGGAGCGCGAGCGTACGCGGGCACGGTTTCCACTCGATCATGGCGGTTCCGCTGCGGGCCCGCGGGATCACGCTCGGGGTGGCCGTGTTCGCCCGGGGCCGGTCCTCGGAACGCTTCGAGGAGGACGATCTGGTGCTCGCGGAGGAGCTGGCGGGGCGGGCGGCCGTCGGCGTGGACAACGCGCGGCGCTACACCCGCGAGCGCAGCAACGCGCTCACGCTCCAACGCAGCCTCCTGCCGCGGGACTTCCCCGAGCAGGCGGCCGTCGAGGTCGCGTTCCGCTACCTGCCGGCCGGTTCGGGGGCCGGAGTGGGCGGCGACTGGTTCGACGTGGTGCCGCTGTCCGGGACGCGGGTCGCCCTGGTCGTAGGGGACGTGGTCGGTCACGGGCTGCACGCCTCGGCGACCATGGGGCGGCTGCGTACGGCGGTACGTACGCTCGCCGACGTCGATCTGCCGCCGGACGAGCTCCTCACCCACCTCGACGACCTGGTCACCCATCTCTCCTCGGACGACGACATCCTCTCCGCGGACCTGCCGGACCCCAGTGAGTTCGGCGAGATCGGCGCCACCTGTCTGTACGCCGTCTACGATCCGGTCTCGCGCGTGTGCACCCTGGCCAGCGCCGGCCATCCGCCGCCCGCCGTGCTGCGGCCCGACGGCACGGTCACCCTGGTCGAGCTCTCCCCCGGGCCGCTCCTTGGGGTCGGCGGGCTGCCCTTCGAGTCCACCGAGATCGAACTGCCCGAGGGTTCCCTGCTCGCCTTCTACACGGACGGACTGATCGAGGCCCGCGACCATGACGTCGGTGCCGGAATCGACCGGCTCTGCAAGGCCCTCGCCTCCCCCGTGCCCTCGCTCGACGTCACCTGCGACGCCATCCTCAAGGCTCTGCTGCCCGACGCCTGCGACGACGACGTGGCCCTCCTTCTCGCGCGCACCCGCGCGCTGCACGCCGACCAGGTCGCCGCCTGGGCCCTGCCGTCCGACCCGGCGATCGTCGCCGCCGCCCGCGCCCAGACCTCCCGTCAACTGGCGACCTGGGGTCTGGAGGACGCGGCGTTCATCACCGAGCTGGTGGTGAGCGAACTGGTCACCAACGCCATCCGGTACGGAGCGGTCCCCATCGGCCTGCGGCTCATCCGCGACCGCGCCCTGATCTGCGAGGTCTCCGACGCCAGCAACACGGCGCCCCATCTGCGCCGCGCCCGCGTCTTCGACGAGGGCGGCCGCGGCCTGCACATGGTCGCCCAGCTCACCCAGGGCTGGGGCACCCGCCAGACCGCCACGGGCAAAACGATCTGGGCCGAACAACCACTCCCGGTCAGCTGAAGATGACCGGACGAACGGGCGGGCCGGGGAGAGGGACGGGGGGTGCCGGCCCGGAGCGTGAGGATGGCGGACCGGGGCTTGAGGACAGCGACCCGGGACGCGACGACGGCGGCCGGGGCCGGGGCGGCGGCGGCCGGGACCACGAGGACGGCCGCCCGGAGCGTGAGGACAGCGGCCGGGACCGTAAGGGCGACGGCCCAGGACGTGAGGCCGACGGCCCGGGGCGTAAGGCCGACAGCCCAAGGTCCAGGGGCGACGCGGGGCGCGAGGATGCCAGCCCCGGGTCCGGGGGCAGCCCAAGGTCCGGGGACGGCGCAGGGCCCGGCGGCGGCCCAAGATCCGGGGGCAGCCCAGGGTCCGGGGGCGACGCAGGGCCCGGCGGCGGCCCAAGATCCGGGGGCAGCCCAGGGTCCGGGGGCAGCCCAGGGTCCGGCGGCGACGCAGGGCCCGGCGGCGGCCCAAGATCCGGGGGCAGCCCAGGGTCCGGGGGCAGCCCAGGGTCCGGCGGCGACGCAGGGCCCGGCGGCGGCCCAAGATCCGGGGGCAGCCCAGGGTCCGGCGGCGACGCAGGGCCCGGCGGCGGCCCAAGATCCGGGGGCAGCCCAGGGTCCGGGGACGGCGCAGGGCCCGGCGGCGGCCCAAGATCCGGGGGCAGCCCAGGGTCCGGGGACGGCGCAGGGCCCGGCGGCGGCCCAAGATCCGGGGGCAGCCCAGGGTCCGGGGGCGGCGCACCGGGCACCGGAAGTGGCCGTACGCACACCCTCGGGCTGCTCTACCCGCCCGCCGGACGCGGCCGGCACTACACCGGCATGCAGCTCGACTTCATCGGCGGAGTGGCCGAGGCCGCCACTGAGTACGGCTACGACCTGTTGCTCTCGCCGAGCGGGTCCGAGGACGAGCCCTCGTTCCAGCGGATTCTCGCCGAGCGGCAGGTGGACGGGCTGATCGTGATGGAGATCCGGCGGGACGACGACCGGGTCGAGCATCTCGCCAAGGCGGGGTTTCCGTTCGTCACCATCGGCAGGAACCGGCGGGCGGAGGAGACCGGATGGGTCGATCTGGACTTCGCGGGGCTGTCGGCCAGTTGCGTACAGCACCTCGTTGATCTGGGGCACAGCCGGATCGCCTTCGTCAATCGGTCGCGACAGCTCTTCGAGAGCGGCTACGGCTTTGCGCACCTCGCGCTGGAGGGCTACACCGAGGCCACGGAGCGACTGGGGCTCACCCCGCACGCGTACCTCTGCGACGACGACACCGCCGGAGGCGAGGCGGTACTGGAGCGGATCCTGCGGGACGACCCGGCGACCACCGCGATCGTCACCATGAACGAGGCGGCCCTCGCCGGCCTCTACCGCGGGCTCATCCGGCACGGCCGTGCCGTACCCCGGGACTTCTCCGTCGTCGGCGTGGCGGCCGGGCGCTGGGCGGAGCAGGTGACACCGGAGCTCACCGCCGCCGAGATCCCGGCCGCGGAGATGAGCCGGGTCGGTGTCGAGCTGATGATGGAACGGCTCACCTCACCCGACGCCCCTCCCCGGCATGTGCTGCTGAAGCCGCTGATCTCACTGCGCGCGAGTACGGGCAGGTGCAGGCCGGTGCCCGGTGCGGAGCCGGAGCCGGCGCTCCCCGAGTTTCCCGACATACCGGACTTCCCGGGTTCCGATTTCTGAGCCCGAGTACATGCGTTCATGAATCCCTGAACCGAGTCCATGAAGTCCACGAAGGGGAGCGCCGCTCCCCACGCCGATGGGAGCCTCGTATGCCGTCCACCCTTGACCGTCGTGCATGTGACCGCCGTACGTTTCTGCGTGCCGCGGGTGCGGGAGCCGCCGCCCTCGGCACGGCCGGTGCCCTCGCGTCCTGCGGGAATTCCGAAACCACCGAAGCCGCCGGAAAGCGAAAGCAGGGCCGCGGGGAGACCACCACCCTCACCTGGTGGGACTACTTCACCCTGGAGAACTTCCAGCCCGGCATGAGAGCCCTCATCGAGGACATCGAGGCGGGCGTCCCGGACGTACGCATCAGACGCCGCACCTTCCCCTTCGCGGACCTGGAACGGCAGATCACCCTGGGCGCGGTCTCCGGCGATCTCCCGGACATCGCCATCGTCGACAACGTCTCGATGAACTCCCTCGGCGGCAGCGACCTGCTGGCCGACCTCACCGAGCGGGTCGAGGAGTGGGGACAGGCGGACCAGTACTACGAGGGTCCCTGGGCCGGCTGCCAGGTCGACGGCAAGACCCTCGGCATCCCCAACAACAGCAACTGCCTCGCCCTGTACTACAACACCGAGATCCTCCGGTCCGCGAACGTGGAACCCCCCACCACCTGGGACGAACTGGCCGCCGCGGCACAGCGGTTGACCAGCGGGAACCGGTTCGGTCTGGCGATGAGCGCGATCAGGACCGAGGAGGGCGTCTTCCAGTTCCTGCCGTTCCTGTGGCAGACCGGCGGCGACCTGGACACCTTCGCCACCGACGGCGAGACCGCGCTGGCCTTCCTCGACGACCTGGTCGCCAAGGGTTCGCTGTCCGAGCAGTGCGTGGGCTGGACCCAGCAGGACGTCAACACCCGGTTCATCGACGGGCGCGCCGCGATGCAGATCAACGGACCGTGGCAGATCCCCACCCTGGAGAAGGCGACGGATCTGGAGTGGAGTGTCGTCGCGCTCCCCCGTGACAAGGAGTCCGCCACCTGCCTGGGCGGCGAGAACTGGGTGGTGATGGCGAGCAGCGAGAAGCAGGACAAGGCGTGGGAGGTGCTGGAGTACACGCAGCGCCGGTCGGTCCTGGTGCCGTACCTGGAGTCGTTCGGCAACCTCCCGTCCCGCAAGGACCTTGCCGACGCGGGCACTTGGGCCTCCGAACCGGCCAAGCGGCTCTTCCTCGACCAGCTGTCCCTCGCCCGTCCGCGCACATACGGGCCGGGCTACCCGGACATCTCCCGTGCCGTCGCCGACGCCGAGCAGGCCGTACTCACCGACTCCGCCGCGCCCTCGGCCGCGGCGCGGACCGCCGCCGGGAAGATCGACGAGGCGCTGGAGCGGCGGTGAGACCACCCCGTACCACCGCTGTGAGACCACCCCGCACCGCCGCTCCACACCGCCGAACCTTCGCGCTACGCCCGTCCCGTACGCCCTCGGCCCGCCTGAGACGCACCGGGTATCTCTTCACGCTCCCCGGCCTGGCCTTCCTCGCCCTCTTCCTGGCGTACCCCCTGCTCTACAACGCCTGGACCTCCGTGCACGACGTGGGCCTGAGCGGTCTGCTAGGCGGAGCCACGCGGTTCAACGGGCTCGCGAACTACCGGGCCACCGTCTCCGACCCGGACTTCTGGCACGCGGCCCGCCTCTCAGTGGTGTTCACGGTGGGCTCGCTGCTGTTCCAGTTCACGATCGGCTTCGCCCTGGCCCTGCTCTTCGCCCGGCCCTTCCCGCTCAACGGCCTGCTCCGGTCACTGCTCCTGGTGGCCTGGCTGCTGCCCCCGGTCGTCAGCGGCACCCTCTTCCGCTGGATGCTCGACGGCGAGTCCGGCGCGTACAACGCCCTGCTGCGCGCCATCGGCCCGGACACCCTGGCGCGCGACTGGCTCATCGACCCTGGCACCTCCCTGGCCGGGGTCGTCTTCGCGAACGTATGGGTCGGCGTGCCCTTCAACATGCTGCTGCTCCTGGTCGGACTGCACACCATCGACCCGGAGCTGCACGAGGCGGCCGCCATCGACGGGGCGGGCGCCTGGCAGCGGTTCCGCTGGATCACGCTGCCGCTGATACGGCCCGTCTCGGTGACGGTGCTGCTGCTCGGCCTCGTCTACACCTTCAAGGTCTTCGACCTCATCTTCGTGATGACGGGCGGCGGCCCGGTCGACGCCACCACCGTCCTTTCGCTTTATGTGTACGAGGTCTTCTTCAGGTTCTTCCGGTTCGGCGAGGGCGCCGCCGCCGGACTGCTGCTGCTCGTCGTACCGCTGCTCGCGGGCATCGGCTACGTACGGCGGCTGCGCCGGGAGGAACGGGAGGAAAGTGCCGTATGAAACCGGCGCGCCGCCCCTGGCTGCTCACGGCGACCGCCACGCTGATCTGCGCCGCCTTCCTGCTGCCGGTCTACTGGATGCTCAACACCAGCCTCACGGAGCCGGACCGGATTCTGGGCGAGTCCCCGAGGTGGATCCCCGCACCCGCCACCACCGAGAACTACTCGGCGGCACTGGACGACGACGCCCTCCTCCAGGCCCTCTTCAACAGCCTGGTGATCTCCAGCGGAGTCGTCGCCCTCACCCTGCTCTTCGGCGTCCCCCTCAGCTACGCGCTCGCCCGGGTCCGGATGCGCGGCTCCGGCACCATGGTGCTCGCGCTCCTCGTCGCCCAACTGCCGCCCAGCATCGTGCTGGCGGCCCCGCTGTTCATCCTCGAACGCCGGGCCGGCATCGACGACACGTACATCGGCCTGATCGCCGCCGACACCACCCTCACCCTGCCGTTCGCGGTGATCGTGCTGCGTCCCGTGCTGCAGGGCGTGCCTCGGGACGTGGAGGAGGCCGCGCTGGTCGACGGCTGCGGGCTGATGGGCGTACTGCTCCGGATCGTCCTGCCGCTCATGGTGCCCGGCCTGGTGGCGGTGGCCGGGCTCTCCTTCCTCATCGGCTGGGGCGAGTTCGTCTTCGGCCTCACCCTCGCCCAGGAGCCCTCCGTACAACCCGTCACCGTCCTCCTCAACTCCTTCGTCGGCCAGCACGGGACCGCGTGGGGAGCGCTGATGGCCACGGCGACGCTCGTCTGCGTTCCGGTGGTGTGCGTGTTCGCGATCTTCCAGCGGTTCATCGTGGGCGGGCTGACGGCGGGGAGCATCAAGGGCTGAGGGTCTGGGGAGGGTTGGCGCGGGGGTGGGCGGGCGTGCGCCGGGACCGGTCCCCGGGGTTCTGAGATCCTCGCGGTACCGCCGACCGCCGACATCCCCATGCCCCGCGAGCTCGTACACGACCGGATCGAAGTCGTCGGCGCCGCGCGCGTACGGCCCTGTGTACGGCTTTCCCCCAAGAGCAACGTTCTCGCCGTGGCGGGCGAGGGCACCACCGTCAACCTGTACGACCTCGCCCCCCGGGAATGGGTCCCCACCAGAACCATGGGTTCCCTACGACGCCACGACCTGGCAGAAGTGACCAGGCTCCAGCGCTACCCGGGCCTCGGCCACACGGCCCGACAGGCCCTGGACCTGCTCTCGGCCTGCCTGATCCACCGCTTCCAGCACGACTACGCCATCCGGCACGTCAACTGGGACACCGGTGCCTACGAGTTCGAGGCCCTGGTGGAGGCGGGCACCGCCTATCCCACCGAGGACCCGGTGAAGACCCTCACGGTCAAGGCGGTGCACGAGGGCCAGCGCCGCCTGGGCCTCGGCGTCTACGAACTCGCCCACGCCACCTACCGCGACGCCGGCGCCGACCTGGAGATCGCCTTCGACGCAGGCGGCGGCGCCCGCACCGTGGCGGTCACCCCCAGCAACGCCAACAACGCTCCATGCTCTGGCTCAACGAGGACAGCCCCACGTTCCTGGAGGCCAACCCTCCGGCCAGGAGCCGGGCAGCCGGGCAGCCGGGCCCCGAACAGTTCGGGACGACGCTCGGGCAACTGGCGCGCGCCAGCGGCCGAGTACTGCCAGACCTCGGCGTGACAGCGGTTGGTGTACGACCGGACCGGCCGGATGGCCCCGGCGCGCGCCAACTGGTCGAAGCGATGCCTGCTGATCCCCGCGAGCCCGGCAGTCTCCGTCGCGTGCACCAGGCGGGTGAGTTCGGCGAGTTCACCCGGGGCCGCGCGCCATCGGACGACCTCGCCGGCTCTGACGCACAGCTCGCCCCCGCTCCAGCACGTACGGATCACGCCGTGCTCGATCCCCAGAGTGAACTCCTCCCGCCTGAGGCCGAGTTCCCTGCGTGCCGCTTCGAGAGTGAGGCACTGCGCTGCCGTACCGGTCATGATGTCGCTCCCCCGTGATCACCGTGCTTCCCACTGTGACACCTGGGTCTGACAATGGGTGACCACTCCGTCACTGGAGGCGATCTGAGGCTGAGACAACCAGGCCTCCCGGCGCCGCGTGCCCACCCCGTGTGCTCCGTTCGCTTCGCGTACGCCTTTGTGCAGGGGGCCGATGAAGCGGCCGGGTCCGGGGCCGCTGCGAGCCGGTGGTAGCGGCTTCATCAGTCCCGACCTCAGGCCGGCCCTTCGCGGCATCCGGCTGCTGCTGGACCCGGTTCAGTTGCGGACGAAGCGGCCCGCGATGAGGCGCGTCAAAGTCGCTGTACGGGAAGCCGCGGGCAGTAGCCCTCCTCTGCCAGCCAGGCGCGGGCGCGGCCGCGCTGTCGTTCGTCGGTGAAGCGGTGGTAGCGACGCCAGGCGCGCTCGTCGCGGGCCAGGACGTCCTTGAAGCGGCGGAAAGCGCCCCGCCCGGCGATGGCGATCCGGAGCCGGTCGGCGAGCGCGGCGTCGTCGAGCCCGTCGATGAACAGCTCCATGTCCCGGTAGGCGGGCCGGGAACCCAGGTTGGGCACGTTCAGCCAGCGCTCGGGATCGTCCAGTTCCGCGGTCTCGGGCCCGAACTCGTCGGTGAACTCCGGCCAGCACTCCCCGGTCGTCAGATCGAGCCGGCCGCCGGACTCCGCCGGGTCGCCCTCCAGCACCATGGCCAGCATCTCCAGATCGACCGCGAGGGGGCGCAGAAAGGGGATCGCCGCATGTCCCATGGCCGCGCGCAACCGATCGGCCAGCTCCTCATCACCCCGAAAGCCACGCTCCTCGAGCGCACCGACGAACGAGGCCGCCGTATCCCCAGCCCCCGGCACCCCCCTCGCCGCAGCCCCGGCCACACCATCACCGGCCAACTGCAACACCTCACGCTCGGGTCCCCGGCGCAACGCGGCAAGCAGCGCCACCCCGTCCTGGGCATGCACGGCGACACGTACGGCCTGCAGCCCGGCCTCGTCCCATTCCTCGGCTTCTCTGGCTTCCTCGACCACGACCCGACGGTAGCGCGCCACCGAGGAGGGCCGCCAAGGACGTACGAGACCCGGGGGGCGCGGCCCGTTCCGGCCGTGAGACGCCGACCGGACCGCAGCCCGTTCCCGCCGTGGGGCGCCGCGCCGGTACGGGACCCGTCAGGCGCCGCAAGCCCCGTCCCCAGGAGCCCCGGCGTCGCGAGCCCCGGCAATGTGCCCGGTCAGCGGCCCCGCTTGCCCCGAGGAACGCCGGACGTTGCGAACGCGGCGCCACGAGCCCGGCGCCGCGGGCGCCGGCATCACGAGCCCGTCCCCGCGGGCCCTGGCATCGCGCGCCCGGTCAGCGACCTCGCCTCTTGCCCGAGGAACACCGGGCATTGCGAGCCGGGTGCCGCGAGCCTCGGCAGCGCGAGCCCCGGCGACGCGCCCGGCCGGCGACCTCGCCTGCCCCGCCTCTCGCCCGAGGAACACCGGCATTGCGAGCCCGGCGCCGCAGGCCCCGACAGCGCGCCCCAGCGCCGCAAGCCCCGGCGATAGGCCCAGTCAACGGCCTCGCTTGCCGCGCCTCTTGCCCGAGGAGCGCCGGACGTTGCGAGCCGGGCGCCACGAGCCCCGGCAGCGCGAGCCCCGTCCCCGCGGCCCCTGACACCGCGAGCCCCAGCGACGCGCCCGGTCAGCGACCTCGCTTGCCGCGCCTCTTGCCCGAGGAGCGCCGGGCATTGCGGGCATGGCGCCACGAGCCCCGGCAGCGCGAGCCCCGTCCCCGCGGCCCCTGACACCGCGAGCCCCAGCGACGCGCCCGGTCAGCGACCTCGCTTGCCGCGCCTCTTGCCCGAGGAGCGCCGGGCATTGCGGGCATGGCGCCACGAGCCCCGGCAGCGCGAGCCCCGTCCCCGCGGCCCCTGACACCGCGAGCCCCAGCGACGCGCCCGGTCAGCGACCTCGCTTGCCGCGCCTCTTGCCCGAGGAGCGCCGGGCATTGCGGGCATGGCGCCACGAGCCCCGGCAGCGCGAGCCCCGTCCCCGCGGCCCCTGACACCGCGAGCCCCAGCGACGCGCCCGGTCAGCGACCTCGCTTGCCGCGCCTCTTGCCCGAGGAGCGCCGGGCATTGCGGGCATGGCGCCACGAGCCCCGGCAGCGCGAGCCCCGTCCCCGCGGCCCCTGACACCGCGAGCCCCAGCGACGCGCCCGGTCAGCGACCTCGCTTGCCGCGCCTCTTGCCCGAGGAGCGCCGGGCATTGCGGGCATGGCGCCCCGACGCGACCCGCGCCCGAGCCGCCAGCGCCCGGAGCTCTTCGAGTCCGGGCCGGTCCGGGTGCGCGGAGTCCAATGCGGCGGCGATCGCGTCCCTGGCGGCGGGGCCCTGGGCGCGCAGGGCCTCCACGGCGGCGTCCCCTCCGCCCGCCAGTTCCACCAGCTGAAGCAGGCTCTCGGCGAGCACGAGCAGATGCTCGGCGTCGGTCATGTCCTCGGGAGACAGCAGTTGACGGTGCGCCAGTTCGCTCAGCGCGAGCGGCGCCAGCTGGGCGTCGCCGCGCAGTCCGCGCAGCAGCCGCTCGCCCTCGCCGTCCGGCAGCCCCGTCAGCAGCACGGCGAACATCGCCTGCGCACGCACACGGAACGGCATGGACCGTACGGCCTCGGTCAGTTGCCGCAGCGCGGCATCCCGCTCTCCGTGAGCCGCGATCCAGCCGGCCAGCTCCGTACGGGCGGCGTCCGGATCGTAGTCGTCGGCCAGCACACCCAGCAGACCGGCCGCCGGCGCCTGGGCCAGCTCGCCGATCAGGGGTGCGTCCCGGCCGACGGCCAGCAGCCGCTGTCGTACGGCCCTGGTGCCCAGCTCCGTGAGACGCAGGAGCTCGACCGGCCCGGCGGTCAGTTCCTCACGCTGGGCGCGGGCACGCTCCCGCGCCACCGCCGGGTCCGCGGGCGCCACGGCGCTCAGGAGCTCGGCGAGCTCCGGCGGCAGGTCCGCAGGCAGCTCGGACCCGGGGCCGGAAAGGCCGCCGGAAGGGCCGTCGGAAAGGCCGTCGGAAAGGCCGTCGGAAAGGTCGACGTCCAGGAACACCGGATCGGCCATCCCCCGGTCCCGCTCGATCGCACCGAGATCCACGAGCACGTCGAGCACCGTCCGCAGGTCCCGGTCCGCATGCCCGAACCACGCCTGGGATACGGCGTCCGGCTGGCCGCCCAGCTGGAACTCGGCCTGGTAGCCCAGGTGTACGGAGTCCCGCAGCCGCGGCCAGGGCATCGGGTACGGCAGGCTGTAGAGCGTGTTCAGCACGTCCTCCAGCATGTCCTCGTACACATCGAAGAGCATCGACTCCACGTACCAGCCGCTGCGCGCACCGACCAGCGCCTGCCGCAGCTCGAAGCATGCGTCGAAGGCGCGTAGCCACAGTTGCAGCGGGTCGGCCAGCACCGGCCGGGCCTTGGCCACCGCGTACAGCCGTCCCTTGGCCACCCGCACCAGCCGCGCCTTCTTCGCCCACTCCACCAGCAGCCCCAGCCGCGGCAGATCGGCCGACGAGCGCACCCCTTCGGTGCTGTCGCCGGTGCCCAGCGCATCCACCAGCTCGCGGGCATCGGCCATCCGCAGCCGCCCCGTCGCCGTCACCGCACGGCCCTCGCGCCCCGCCCACTCGGCCAGCCCGCGCAACTGCGCCACGATCGCCGACGCCTCGGCCTGCCGGCGCAGTTCACCATCCGCGGGGAGCGCCACGGGCAGCTGCGGCTCGGCGCGGGCCGCGTCGGACAACCAGTCGCCGGCCAGTCGCCGCTCCATGATCGTCTCGAGGGCGTCCTCGTCGTACGCGACCTCCCCGCGCTGCGCCCGCTCCACGAACCGCTGCAACGCCGCCTCGTCCTGGAGGTCCACGCCCTCCTCGGCAGCCGTCGTCATCCAGAACCTCGCCAAGCCCCAGCGGCTACGGTCCGCCATCGCCGCCGAGTACTGCTCGGCCACCGCGTCGACCGCCGCGAGGGATTCCTCGAGCGCGGGCCCGCGCGGGCCCGCCAACTGCGAGGCGTGCAGATAACGCAGCAGCGTGCGCAACGTGCCCGGGGCGTCGCCGCGCTCCTCCCCCGAGTGCTCGGTGATCGTCTGCGGCAGCCAGCAGAGCAGCAACTCCTCCACATGCCGCGGCTCCCAAAGCCCCAACCGACCGTCAACGGTGGCCCGGTGCCGATAGTCCAGCGCCGCCCCGGCCAGAAACCCGTCCACCGGCAGCCCCTGCTCCCCGGCCCACCCCACCAACCGTTCGACCAGCAGCCCACAAGCCACCTGGAACTCGTCCTCGGCCCCGGCATCGAACCGCATCCGCATGAACCCGCCCCACGTTCCGCAGCACTCCTTGCCATGCCACGCTATCGCGACAACGCGGGGTCCCCGTCAGTGAACTGACGGGGACCCATAATTGATCAAAATCAATCGAACGATCGAGCTCAATCGCCGAATTCGTCCGATACGCGCCCCGGGGTCAGCGCCCCGATGTAGTGCGCGGGAAGATGGTCCTCCAGCGAGTACACGACGGGAAGCGCCCGCAGGATCTGGGATTTCCGTGCGGCCAGCGTCGTCGCGCCCAGCGCGAAACCGAGGAAGCTCGACATCTGTGACGTGTACGTGTTCGTCTCGCGCCACGCCCCGGTCTGCGGCTGGTACGAGGACCCCAGGTATCTCAACCAGCCGGCCACGCTCTGCTGAAGGTGCGAGATCCGGTACCGGTACTCGCGCCCGAAGTGTTCGTACGGCCCTGCCGTCACCGGCGGAAAATGCGGAATGACGTCGTCGCCGTGAACGTACCGGATGATCTTTCGGCTGAACTCCGCGTCGCTCTCGCAGGCTCGGGCGAAACTCGGATCGCCGATCATCGGCTGGCCGAACGTGTAGACCCCCTTGAGGAGTTCGGCGACAGCCGCGTATTTCTTCTCGTGCCGCAGCATCACGGCCATCATCGAGGCCATGGCGCCTCCGAGACTGTGCCCGGTGATGTACAGCGCCTCGAGCTTCCCCGGCATCTTGTCGGATTCGCCCTCCACCGGTTTACGCACCGATCGCCCCGCCACCGCGCGCCGCAACGCCTCCATGACCTCGTGGCGGGTGGCCCGGACATTGCGGTAGAAGCCGGCGTGCACGCTGGCGCAGGGATCCTCGAACTGGTAGTTGATCCGCTCCGGTTCGACATCGACGTCGGTCAGTCCATTGGCCAGATTCGTCGGTTCGGTGCCTCTGTAGCAGAGGATGACCACCTTCCCGTCGCCGCTCTGGATCAGAAACGCCCTGGAGCAGATGAACATGGCGTCGACGGTTGCCGAGATCAGGCGGCAGTGGTTTTTGTCGAGCCCCATCCTCGCCGTGATCATCGAGACGGTTTCCACCCCCGAATAGGCGTAGCCGGAACAAACGGCCATGACATGGGCCGCTACCGGATCGGGATGCTGCTCGATGCCCGTCAGATTCGCCAAATGCGTCGACAGGCCCTTGTGGACCGGGAACCCGTCGGTCTCCCAGTACGCGGCGCTCGCTTCTTCACCGGCCTCCGCGAGCTGAGCGGACAGCGCCCCGTCCGGCTGATTGAACGGCCGGAGCTGCTGGTACGACGGAGCCTGCGTGTCGACGGTCCACAACCCGCCGGTTTCCAGCACGGATCGCATCATCCGCACGTCATGCCCGTCAGGGAAATGCATGTCGGTCGCTGTCGCTGTCCGGGGGTTCTGCGTCAAGGAGCCCACCTCCGGGGCATGGGGAATTCGGGGAAAATCCCATGCATTCCGTGCGGGCACGGTTCCGAATCCCGGATGCGCAGACAATCACCCATTCGGCCTCATCAGTCGCCTACGTCCTCATGTTGCACGCCGCCGCCTCTGCGCTGAAGCTCGATGCCGTGCGCCAACGTTCCGGGTGGAGGGTTCCTCCCCCCGCCGCGCGCGCCGCGGGGCTGGCCAGGTTCGGCCTGCTGTTCCTCGGGAGGCTGTGGGACGTGTACGCGCGGCCGGTTCTCTACCCGGGCCTTTCTGACGCTTCTGTCTCAGACGAACGCCGCGACCGGTCAGCGGGAACGGGAGCGGTAGCGGTAGTCGGCCCTTGAGTAGGCGGGCGGGCCCAAGTCGCTGGTCTCCTCGGCATTGTCCGTCCTGGGCGCCCGCTGCTCGCACAAGCGGCTGAAGGCCGTCGGGCTGCTGCCCGGCCGCCGGACGCGCCGGACGGCCGTACACGCGCACAACGGCCGAACGTCACTCGCGATCAACTCGCGATCACGTGCGGGCGAGCCTCTGGCGTAGGGCGTGTTGCGAAGTCCCTCACCCGGACCGGGTTGACACCCAATGCGAGCCCGCGTCAGCGTCCGGTCGTGCCGTCGATCAGTTCGCGGAGGATGTCCGCGTGGCCGGCGTGGCGGCCGGTCTCCTCGATCATGTGGGTGAGCGCCCAACGGACGCTGGGAGCGGGGCTGTTCGGCCGGGGGCGGGGTACCGGTGCGGCGAGGTCGGTGCAGCCGTCGAGTACGTCGTTCGCCTGCGCGACCACCTCCCGGTAGCGGGCGACGACGTCGGCGACGCTGTCCGCGGGTGCGGCGTGGAAGGTCGCCGGCCAGTCGGTGACCCGGTCTCCGAGGAACGTCGCCCGCTCGACGAAGGTGAGGTGGTTCAGCAGGCCGAGCAGGTTCGTACCGGACGGCACTGCGGCAGTACGGACTTCCGGTTCGGGGGCGCCCTCGACCTTCGCGGCGATCGAGCGGCGAAGGTAGTCGAGGAAGCCGCGCAGCACCTCGGTCTCGCTGCTTCCGGTCCGGGGCGGCGGGGTGTCGCCGCGGCGTGTGCGGCGAGGGGTGGTGGACATGGTGACTCCTCGCGGAAGCGGCGCCGCTTCAGGCGGTGCGGCGGATGATCAAGACGTGGTCGGTGACCTCGGCGGTACGCCCTCCTGGTCCGGTCGCGATCCGGCGGGGCGCGTCGGCCCGCTCGACCGTCCACGTCGCCGGGTCCAGACCGATGTCCGCGGCGACCTCCCCCGGGGTCGGGTACCGGATGTCGGGATCCTGGTTCCACGACCACGGAGCGGTCGATCCATGGTCGACGACCAGCAGCCGTCCGCCCGGCCGCAGCGCGTGCGCGGCCGCGCGCAGGACGCTCGCCCTGTCCAGGTCGAAGGGGGTGTGCAGGTAGTGGGCACAGACGAGGTCGAACTCGCCGTCCGGAAAGGACTCACGCAAGTCGTGCCGCGCGGCGGCGATCCGGTCGCCCAGGCCACGGGAGACGGCAAGGCCGGCGAGCCGCTCGATGGCCACGGCCGAGACGTCGACGGCGGTGACGTGCCACCCCCGGCCGGCGAGCCACAGCGCGTCGCCGCCCTCGCCGCATCCGAGGTCCAGCACATCGCCGGGCGGCAGACCCGTGACGGTCTCGGTGAGCCGTACGTTCGGCCGCGGATCGGCGGCCGCCGACCGGGCCGCGTAGACGCCGTCCCAGAACGTGACCGCGTTGGTACTGCTCATCAGGGGGCTCCTTTGTCTAGGAGGGGGTCCGGCCACCGGGGTACGCGTCTGACGGCCCGGGTACGTGTCCGACTGCCAGGGACGCGTCCGGCTGCCGCGGTGCCCGGGACGCGTCCGGCTGCCGCGGTGCCCGGGACGCGTCCGGCTGTCGGAGAACGCTCTGAGTCTTGCCCGGCTCCCGCCGATGCGGCACGCCATGTTGCCGTTCTGGCAACATGCGCCGCGCGACGCAGAGCGTACGAGACTGAGCCTGGTCAATCCGGGCGTGGTCTTCCGCGCCGCCGAAGGGGGCGACGGAGTTGCACGCAGAGATCGAACGCTTCCGGGCCCGTCCGAGCTACTGGCTCACGCCTGGCGGAGCGCTGCCCGTCCGGGCAGTGGAGGACGCGGTGCTGAGATCATGTGGCGATGGATCAGCGAGACCGCTTTCGCATACTTGCGGCAGAGCGTCGTTTTCCGGCCGATGAAGTCGAGCACTGGCTGGCAACCGTGCGCCTCTACGCCAATCTGTCACCCGGCCTCTTAGATCCACCGGCGAATCACCCCCAACCATCCGCGATTCCCTGGCCGGGAAATCTGGCAGGCCGCATAGGCGGCCTGCCGAGACTCCCTGCCGAGGTCCCCTGGCCGACGGTCAAACTCGAGGAAGGTTTTGAAGGCTGGCCGATCCCATACGTCGGTTCGGTCGACTGCGCCGACCTGCCGCCGGGAACCGACGTGACCTTCCCGGCCGATGGCACACTGCTCTTCTTCGCCGAGGAAGACTTTCAGAATCCGACGGGCAGCGTGATCTACGTACCGGCGGGAGTAGAGACCACCGAGGTGTCACCGCCTGCCACGGAGGATGTGGCGATCCAGCCTGAGCAGGACCTGTACGCCTCCCTGATGTGCCACTGGCCCTCGTGGCTTACCTGGGAAGAAGCCGAGGTCCCCTACCTGCGGCCCGCGGTCGCGGAACTCCGCGACCACGTGCCACGGCCGGGCGACCTGCTCGCTCTGGCACACGAGATCTGGCCGGACGACCGGACGCTGGAACGAGGCATTGCCATGGGTGTGCACAACGATCCGCCCCAAGAATTCCCGGAGTACACGATCGCCGAAGAAGAACTGGTCGCAGAAAACAACTGTGCATCAGTCCAGGAATTCTTCGACACAGTCGCAGAAGCCGAAGATCTTGTATCGAAACGCGGATGGCAACTCGTCCTCAAACAGGACTGGGTGACCCTCGCCACCTTTGAGATCCCAGAGCACGAGTCGTTCTTCGCGCGTTTCGTCATCCACCGGGACGACCTCGCGGCTCTGAACTTCGACAGAGTCCGGTACGCCAGGAGCATTGACCATCTGCGACTCAAAGCCGCCGCGGTCACACGGCACCGCAGCCCGCTCACGCAGACCCGGTCGAAGAAGGCACCGGACGGCTCCGCTCACGCAAGCCATCCCGCGGCACCCTGGCAGGGTGACGCGTCACGCTCCGAGCAACACAAGAGGCCAGTTCACGTGCTATGTGACCTGGCCAGAGCTGTATGCGGCGCGCGCTCAGTCAGCGGACTCGTAGCGCTTCATCGCCGCGATCAGGCCTTGGCCGTCTTCATGGCTCCGGCATCAGTGAGCAGGGCGCCTTGGCAGGGAGACCTGGAGAAGGTTTACGGAAGTTCACCGGGGCCGGCAGCACTCCTGCGCCACCGATACGAAGGCCAGCTTCGCGCGCTTGAGTTCGTCAGGCCTCTCATGGCGTCTCAGACAGTCGACGAGATGCTGCGCCGCGGCGGCGGCATCCGGCGGGCCTTCCAGGAGCACCCCGCCCAAGGTGCGTTGCAGCAAGACGTCGTCGTCGGCCTGACCTCGCCCGTTCCGCGCGGTGAGGATGCTGACCTCTGCGGCTCCGAGGAACTCCGCGTAGGTCTGGCGGCGAAGGGCGAACTCGCGGTGGCCGGACTCGGCGCGAAGCGTCATGCGCACCGATTCGAGCAGCGCGTCCGCCTGACGGTCGCCCGCGTGGCGCGCGGCTGCGGCCTGCCGGATGCCGGCGCTGCGGGCGTACCAGCCGGTGACGATGCTGCCCGCGATCGCCGATCCCGCGGCGATCAGTGCGATTCCCCAGTCACTCATGCCGCCATCCTCACAATCGGCCACGGCATGCCACACCGCTCCTGCCGAATGTGCGGTGTGGATCACTCTCGGCGACCTTCGAACAGTGCGCGATAGGATCGGATCATGTCGCCCGACGACGCGAAGGAATCGGCCCTGACCTGCGGAAACAGCTGTTCCGTCGGCCGGTTCTCGGTAGACTCGACACTTACGGGCGACGGGCGACGGGCGACGGGCGACGGGCGACGGGCGACGGGCGACGGGCGACGGGCGACGGGCGACGGGCGACGGGCGACGGGCGACGGGCGACGGGCGACGGGCGACGGGCGACGGGCGACGGGCGACGGGCGACGGGCGACGGGCGAACGGTTCTGTTCGCGGCTCGGTCGGCGGTGGCCCTCTATCGTCTGCTCGACGTTCTCCCGGTATTTTCCGGTGACGACCGAATCACCCGCCTGTTCACCCTCGTTCCCGGGTCCGACTTCGGAGCGGACGCTCTCTCCGCGATCGACGCCCTCGGAGGCCGCACGGTGCCATGGAGCGAGGCGCGCGGTCGCTCGTACGACCTGGTCGTCGCCGCCAGCCCGAAGTGCGACCTGAGGCTGCTGCGCGGCCCTCACGTCCTCCTGCCGCATGGCGCGGGCTTCAACAAGTCGATCCCCGGCGAGGGTTCGGCCGACTCGGCCTCCGGACTGGACCCGGCGTATCTGCGACGAACCGATCACGACGCCCCGATAGCGCTGCACGCCTTGGCCCATCCCGATCAGGTCGCCAGAGTGGCCGCCATGAATCCGCAGGCCGCCCGGCGCGCGAAGGTGATCGGCGATCTCACTCTGGAACGTGTCCTCGCCTCGTCGTCCCTGCGAGACCGCTACCGGGCCGCGTTGGGCACCGGAGCCCGCAAGCTGCTGGTCCTGGTCTCCACGTGGGGGCCGGAATCCCTGATCCGGCGACACCCCGGACTGCCCGCCCTGCTCGCGGCCCAACTGCCCCACGACGAATACCAGTTGGCGCTCGTGGTCCATCCCAATGAGCGCAGCCTGCTCGGGACGTACGAGCTGACCGAACGCCTCGCGCCGGCCCTCGACGCCGGGATGATCCTGCCGGATCCCCACGAGGAGTGGGCCTCCGTCCTGATTGCCGCCGACGCCCTGGTCACTGACCACGGATCAACCGCCCTGTACTACTGCGCCGCCCAGGACCGCCCCATCGTGAGCGTCCACCAGGGCGGCGGCGAACTGATCCCAGGCAGCCCGATGGGCGTACTCCTCGACCGGATACCGCAGTTGGGACGCACCGACGACATCGTCGACGCACTGCGGGCGTACCGGCCCGGTCCCGGGCACGCCGCCGCTGAGGCCGCGTTCGCGCCACCCGGTGATGCCGTGGACCGTCTGCGAGCCGAGGTCTATGCCCTGCTCGGTCTCGCGCCACCCACGCACGGCCTCACACCCCGGCTGCTGCCCTCGCCCGCGCCCGCCACGCGTGTCCCCGCGGCGTTCGACGTCCATGTGGAGACCAACGCGGCCGGCGTCCGGATCACCCGGCACCCGGCCGGCACCGGGCCGCCCGGCCACCACTTGGCCGTGGAGCACGGCGCCGCCGGCGAACAACTCTCCCGTTCCGCAGGCCTGTTGTACCGCCGTCCGCTCCCGGCCTCCGCCGCCCCCGTGGACCTGGCCTGGACCGCCGACGGGTGGACTCGGCATGCCCTGTCCGCTTACCCGAGCTGTCGTTCGGCCGCGGCTCTGCTGCCGTCCGGAGGGTGCCTGCTCAGAGTCCGCGGTCAAGAGCAGACGTACGCCGTCCAGGTCGAACCGCGCTCCGAAGAAGGCCGGATCGTACGGATCGACCCCGCCGTCGCGCTGTCGGCCGTGCACGCCCGGTTGGTCTCCCCCCGGCCCGCCCCGGACAGCCCCACCGTGCTGAACTGCCTCATCGGAGAACGGACTTTCCGCATCATCCTCCGCCCGGCCACGGACGCCGAAGCCACGCAGGTGTTCTAGACCCAATGCTGCGACTCTGTTGGTGATGTTGTCCGGGGAGCTGACGGTGGGTCCGTCGGATGGTTCGCTGGAGGAGTGCGGGGTGGCCTCGGATCTTGGGGTGTGGGGGCAGTGTCGTTACGGCCGAGGAGTGTCCAACGGATTCCGGTGAGGACGGTGCGGACAGCGCGGGCGGCGTGCCCGAAGGGCACGCCGGCGATGCTCATCCGGGACCGGCTCGATGTTCTGTTCGAGGACGACGAGTTCGTCGGGCTGTATCCCTCCGACGGCAAGCCGGGGCTGTCACCCGGACAGCTGGCGCTGGTGTCGGTGCTGCAGTTCGCGGAGAATCTCTCCGACCGTGCGGCGGCGGATGCGGTCCGCACCAGGATCGACTGGAAGTATGCCCTTGGTCTGGAGCTGGAGGATCCGGGGTTCGACCACTCGGTGCTGTGCGAGTTCAGGGCCCGGTTGGCCGAACAGGACGGCGCCGCCGACCAGTTGCTGCAGCTGATGCTGGACCGCCTGGTGGAGGCCGGCCTGCTCAGGGCCGGGGGCCGGCAGCGTACCGACGCCACTCATGTACTGGCCGCGGTGCGCACCCTCAGCCGCCTGGAACTGGTCGCAGAGACGCTGCGGGCGGCGCTGGAGGAACTGGCCGAGGCCGCCCCCGCCTGGCTGACTCCGCTGATCGAGCCCGAGTGGGCCAAGCGGTACGGGCGCCGGGTGGAGATCGGCAAACTGCCGGGCGGGAAGGCGGCCGTGACCGCCCGGGCCGAGGAGTTCGGCAGGGACGGGCAGAAGGTCCTCACCGCCGCCTGGGCCGCGCACACCCCGCCCCACCTGCGGCTTCTTCCTCAAATGGAGATCCTTCGCCAGGTCTGGGTCCACCACTACTTCTGGGACACGGACGGATTGCTGCGCTGGCGGGACGGCCATGCCCTGCCGCCCGCCTCGCTGCGGTTCGACTCTCCCTATGACACCGATGCGCACTACTGCGTCAAACGGGACACCGCCTGGAGCGGATACCGGACACATTTCACAGAAACCTGCGACGAAGAACGCCCCGAGCTGGTGGTCCATGTCGCCACCACCATCTCCACCGTCCAGGACATCGAGCTGACCGACACCATCCACGACGAACTCGCCGAACGGCAGTTGCTGCCCGCCGAGCATGTCGTCGATTCCGGCTACATCTCCCCGGCACGGATCGAGCGGGCACAGCGGGTGCACGGCATCACTCTGCTCGGCCCGGTCGTCGCCGACCACAGCAGCCAGGCCAAGGCCGGTTCGGGCTTCGGCAAGGCGGCCTTCACCATCGACTGGGACAACGAGCAGGCGATCTGCCCACGCGGCGCCACGAGTGTGTCCTGGACCGAGCTGAGAATGAAGGGGAACACCTATCTGCAGGCCCGGTTCGCCGAGGCAGACTGCCGGTCCTGCCCCGACCGCACACAGTGCACGTCCTCCGCGACCCGGCCCCGCTCAGTAGCAGTGCTGCCCCGGCCGCTACACCAGATCCAAACGCGCAACCGGCTCGATCAGCAGACCGAACAATGGCAGCGCAGTTACGCGATCCGCGCCGGCATCGAGGCCACCCTCTCGCAGAACGTCCGGGCCCACGGGCTGCGCCGCTCCCGCTACCGCGGCCTGGCCCGCACCCACGTCCAGCACGTCCTCACCGCGATGGCCTGCAACGTCGCCCGCATCGCCGACTGGATCGACACCGCGCCCAGAACACGACGCCGGGCCACGCACTTCCGCACTCTGTGCTCAGCCACCGCATGACCTGCCCAACATCACCAACAGAGTCATGCTGCTGTTTCAAGCCGTGGCCTGGGTCTACACCAGGCCGTTGCGCCGCCGGAGGGTCCGGGCCGCAGTACGGTGCTCCTCGGCCTCCACCAGGTGCCCTTCGGCTGTGTCCAGTTCGGCGAGCGCGTCGTGGACGCGTGCCAGGTCGAAGCCCGAGCGCCGCCTGTCGGCCCGTCCGAGCGACTGCAGGTACAACTCACGGGCCTCGTCCGTCCGGCCGAGGCGGTGCAGAACACCGGCGAGGGCGAACGCCGAGCGTCCGATCAGCCTCTCGCGCCCCGCTTCACGGGCAACTCCGTCTACGTCGCGCACTACGCGAACGTGAAGGAACGTGAGCGCTTCCTTGTGGCCACCTTCGGCAGCAAGGAGTGGCTTTGGGATGCCCCTGACACCTTCCGGTTCGATCCGGACAGCCGGAAGCTGGTCGGAGCCGAACTCCAGATGCCGTACGTCTCCGCGAACCACGAGACGTCCGTTCGCGTTCCCGTCATGCCCGCAGTACGCCAGGGCGGGCTCCACGCGGACGAGGTCCGGGACTTCCGGCATGAGATGTGCGCAGTGCTGTGCCGCGCTCCCGGGGACGCCGTGTTGATCTGTCTGCGCGACCTCGACGTCCTCAGCGAGCCGCTGGAGGCCTGTATCGGCATCGCCCCAGACGTGGCGCTCCTCGTCCAGCACGGAACTGTCGTCGGCTGGCATCTGACCGACCCGGTCCGGTACTTGACCACTGGGTTCGCCGACCCCGATCCCGCCCCGCCGTCCGACACCACGCGTCGGCTGCTCACCGAATGCCTGGACCTGGTCACCACGCCGGTGGTCGACGACCTGGTCGACGGCGAACCGGCCGCCCTGGCCCGCCTCCAGGCCGCCGACAAGGCCCTGCGCGAGCAGCGCGATGACCGGCACCGGGCCGACGCCCTGCTCGAGCTGATCGCCACCTACGTGGAGGACTACGGGAACTGTGAACGAGGACGAAGACCAAGGAACTGGGCGGCGGGCCAGGGTGCGGTGCGGTCCGTGCGGATCGACGGGCGGCGCCGACCGTGACACTGCGGCAAGGTCATCACGGCGTACGGCCCGTCGGGCATGAGGAGAGACTCCGGAGCCACGGCGCTGGGCGGCCTCCCCATCGCTCCCGGTGGGGCGATCACGCGCGCGGACGTGGTGGAAGCCAGGATTCCGGCCAAGAGCGGCTACATGGCTCCCTCGGTGCGGATTCGATGAGATGGCATTCACCATGAGACTCACCCTCGACGGCGACTGGAATGCGACGGTGACGGGCGCTCCACTACGCGTCACCCCGCGCTTCGACTTCCCGGGCCAATGTGTGCGCATTGCGGAGTACGGGGACGTGAAGGAATGGCAGCGGTTCCTCGTGGACACTTTCGGCAGCCGGGAGTGGCTGTGGGACGCTCCCGACGAGCTCCGGTTCGACCAAGCCGGCCGGGAACTGGCCGGCGCCGGGCTCCGATTGCCCTATGAGGCCGCCGATGCCGAGGACGCCGCCCGCGTTCCCGCCACGCCCACCGTGCGCCCGGGCGGCCTTCGCGCGGACGAGGCCCGGGACTTCCGCCTGGAGGTGACCACGGAGCTCTGCCGCTCCCCCGGAGACACCGTGCTCACCTGCCTGGGCGACCTCGACGTCCTCGACGAGCCGCTGGAGGCCCGCATCGGCATCGCCCCAGACGTGGCGCTCCTCGTCCAGCACGGCACCGTCGTCGGCTGGAGCCTGACCGACCCGGTCCGGTACCTGACCACGGGGTTCGCCGCCTCCGACCCCAACCCGCCCTCCCCCTCCACCCGTCGCCTGCTCACCCAATGCCTGGACCTCATCACCACACCGCTGCTCGACGAGGTGAGGGACCGCAACCCGGCCGCCCTGGCCCGCCTCCGTGCACTCGACGAGGCCCTGCGCAACCAGCACGAGGACCGGCACCGCGCCGACGCCCTGCTCTCACTCGTCGCCAGCCTGGTCGAGGACTACGCCGACCGGCCGACCGGGCAGAAGCCGTGAACCACCGGAAGGAGCGACCGCGCGGCATTTCACCACGAACGCCGCAGCCTCCATCCACGATGATCAGCCGCTTCACCTGGGGCACCCGCACCGGAAGACTCACCGGCCCGGCCCCGGCCACCTCAAGGACCAGGTCGGCCACAGGCGCCTCCGCCGGACGCTGAAAACCCCAGCCGAGCAGCTCCGCCGGCCGTTCCCTCGGTGTCGCCACGACGTGCCTGCCCTCCGACCGCTGCGGGACCGTCGTCCTCGGCCCGATTCCATGAACCCGACGGTGCCGAGGGGTGGGATCAAAGCCAGGTCCCCGCTACATGCGCCGCAGCACACGACGCTAGGCTGCACGGCCGTGAGCGAGTACCAGTACTACGAGTTCCAGGCCATCGACCGACCGTTGACCAAGGACGAGCTCGAGCAGGTGCGGACCCTGTCGAGCCGGGCCCAGATCAGCACGACGCACTTCGTCAACGAGTACCACTACGGCGACTTCCGCGGCGATGAGCACAGACTGATGGAGCAGCTGTACGACGCCCACTTGTACTTCGCCAACTGGGGGTCGCGGCGCCTGATGCTGCGCCTGCCCACCACGCTGCTGCCCGCCCGCAGCGCCGAACCGTACTGTATGGAAGACGCCTTGACCTGCTGGACCAGGAACGGGCATCTGCTGCTCGACTTCGCCTACTCGTCCGAGGACGGCGGCGAGTGGGACTTCGACACCTCCTTCACCCTCGCCTCGTTCACCACCCTGCGTACCGAACTCGCCGCGGGCGACCTGCGTCCCCTCTACCTGGCCTGGCTTTCCGGGCTCACCCGCTGGGAGTTGGAGGAGGACGTCGACGAGGAGGAGTACACCTTCACCCTCGAACCGCCCGTACCCGCAGGGCTTGCCCAACTCACCGGTCCGCAGCAGGCCTTGGCGGACTTCCTGCACATCGACCCGCACCTGCTCACCGCTGCTGCCCGCGCCGGCGGTGCCGCCCCTTCCCAGACGATCGACAAGGACGCACTCGCCGCCTGGATCCGCGCCCTGCCGCAACGTGAGAAGGACGCCCTGCTGCTGGACGCCGCCCTGGGCACCGCCCCACAGCCGGGCCCCGCACTCCTGGCCCGCCACCGCGCCGCGTCCCACGACGGCACAACCGAACCGTCCACCGCCACCCGGCGCCGCTCAGCCGCAGAGCTCCTCGACGCCGCCTACGAGGTGCGCAACGAGCACACCCGGCAGCGGGAACAGGCCCACACCCAGGCCTGCTGAGCCGAACAGCCGGCCCGCGAGGCCACCTGGACCACCTGGACCACCTGGACCACCTGGACCACCTGGACCACCTGGACCACCTGGCCGAGAACGCCGGGCAAGCCTGGAGGATGTCGCCAACCTGATCGAGCAGAAACAGCCCGGCCCCTACGGCGTCCCTGTCACCCTCTGAAGGATCTCCGCGAGGTCCACGACCGGGCGGGCACCCCCGAGGAGTTCGCCCGGCGCCTTGACGACCTGCGCGAGCAGCACCGCGGCAAGTCCTCGCTGATACGACGCCTCACTGACGCCGGCCTGACAACCCGCTGAGGCGCGCTCAGATCTGGTCACGTGGGCTCTCGGCCAAGAGGCGGAGGGCGGCGAAGCTGGCAGGTCGGAGGAAGCCCGGTGGGACAGCGGTGCATGAGGACCGGCACCTGGACGTCGCGACGCGGGTCGAGGCCGAATTTCCACGGGAATCGCCTGGCCACCACGTCGACGTCAAGACCGCCGCGTTGTCGACGTCGTCCTCCACGAAGAGGAACAAGTCGGGCAGGCCGTCTGTCGGCAGGGGCAGGCCCTGGTTGATCCGGTGGGCGCTGGTCACCACCCCGGACCGGCTGGGGCTGTCGGAAGATCTTGGTCAGCCGTACGGAGGGGATCGGACCGTGGGCGGGGATCCCCCATGAAGCGCCTGCACGAACTCATCGATACTCACCGCAGAAACCCGCCCATGCACGACAGGCACCCGATTCCAAGGCCACCCAAAAGCAGAAACCCCAGGTCACGGCGAGTGAGTCCTGGGGTTTCTCGGAGCCGCCTTCGGGATTCGAACCCGAGACCTACGCATTACGAGGGCTGGTGGGGGTGTGCTGACTGGTTCCGGACGCTGATGCGCTGTCGGAAAGTACCTGGTCAGAACACGTTCGCCGTGATCACCGTCCCCCGCCCGTGTCGGCTTGTGCCACACAGTCCGCTCACGCATCGCTCACGCATGACACGCCACTGACCAGGGCTCTACGACGGCAGCAGTGTCTCTTCCCTCCCTACTCGGACGGCACGGCCCCGGAGCCATCGGGCGACTTGGCTTGCCGCCGCGCAAGTGGTGCGATTGATCAGGCCCGGGTCACCGGGGTCTGTAGTTCCGTCACCCAGTCGTCGCGGTTCTCGGGGCACTCCAGGTTGATCTCGCGGGGGTATCCGGTCGACTGGTAGCCGTGGGCGTCGATCCAGCGGGCGAGGGTCTGGGCGGTGGAGCACGGTGTCCATCGAGCCGCGGTGCACGATGGTCGCCGCCTGGTCGAGGGACGGCAGGTCAAGGATGCGGATGGCGCCGTCCTGGAGAGGGTCGAAGACCTGGACGGCGGCGTGGACGCAAGGGCTTCGTTGTCCTCCCGCAGTTGGCGAAGGTTCTCGGCGTCTGCCGCCCGGAGTTCCTTCAGTTTCCGGATCTGCTGGCGAAGACGTCTTTCGTCGCGGGCGCGGACCCTTTCGTAGACGAACCGCTCCTCGTCCCGGCTGTCCCGGCGGCATCTATCCGCCGGGAGATGGCGTCCCGCCGGGTGGTGTAGCCGATCAAATCGCCGGAATCCGCAGGTCGGCGGCGGTGGCTCCGCACGACCGGTCGCTCAACTCGCCCCAGCAGGGCGCCAACGGCCTGGCCCTCAACTTCCACGCCGCTGGCCGCATGGTCAGCGCATCCGCCCGCACCACCTTCCAAGGCGCCGTGAAACACGCCACCCCCCAGGCGCTGCGCGAGCAGAACCCCGACCTGCTGAAGCGCCGTGACGTCGAAACTGGACCTCGCGCGGCGTCACCTGGGACGCGTTCCGGTCTCGCAGCCCCTGCCCAAGACCGATGCAGAGGCCGCCTCGATCCGTGACGAGGTCGTCGCCGCCTTTGAGGCGGTGCAGCAGCGCACGTACTACTCGCTCCAGGAACTGATCGAGAAGCACCGCGACCCCGCCGATGATCTCTCCCTCGCCGACCTGGCCTTCGTTCACATGCCCGGAGGACACGCCCCGATGGTCGACTTCCACGACAACCCGTGGATGGGCGAGCTGCTGCACACCCTCCGTGACAGCCGGGTGCCGGTTTCGCTGATCTGCCACGCTCCCATCGCGCTGACGTCCGCCCGCTACCGCGTCGGCGACGAAGGCACCGTCACCACCGATGAGAGGCACGCCTTCAAGGGCGCGAACATCACCACCGTTCCCCGCTACGGCGAGCGGATGATGCTGGAGACGGGGGTATCCCAAGGTGCCCGGCGAGGCCACCCGCCTGACCTACTACGTCGACGTGGCGCTCAAGAGCGCCGGATACGACGTCGACCTCACCCTGAACACCTTCGCCGTCAAGGTTGTCTGGGACGAAGAGCACGCCCTGCTCACCGGCAACGGGCCCCAGTCCGTCGACGCTCAGGCCGAACGCCTCGCCGAGATCCTGCACGCAGGACGCGCCGCCGCCGCCGCACCACCGTTCCCAAAGACTGAGCGGGAGTCAGTCCTGGTGTCAGGATTCATGCTCAGCCGAACGCCCCGAACGGTGTTGGGCGTTCTGGTTGCCCGCGTTCGCTCCGCGGTCCGGCGGCATGGATCGGGTCCGTGGTCCGGGAAAGGGAGGGCGGGGTACCTCACGCCCGAGGACACGCCGGTCGGCCTGGACGGCACCGCCCCCACACGATCACTCCGGTCGCGTGAGGGCGATGCCGTCCTCCCCCAGTGCCTTAAGGGCCTGGGAGGTACCCCCAGCCGGATCGGGTGCCTTTGAGCGCGCCTGCCGATCGCCACGACGAGGTGGCTGCCGCAGAGACCGGTGCAGCCGGTCAGCAACGGAGAGGTGCGCTCCTGGACAGCGCCACAGTCTCAACGGCGACAGCCTGGCGAACTCGACCGTGCAGCGAACGCGACTGGCCCGTTTTGGAGCATGGCTCAGTTGGCGTTGAGCCACTTCATGAAGGTTTGCGCCTTGTCTTTCCACAGGGCTGGATGTGTCATCGACAAGTGTCCCGTTGAGTCGTCTGTAGTCGGGCGTACTACGTATCTTCCGTGCTGCACCCTGGTCATGTCTCGCTGCAGGATACCTAGGCTGTCGCGGTAGAATTCGTCGTCGGCAAAGTTCACTGCATACGCCTTGGCCGTTATATTCCCCAGGTGAGGCTCGGCGTTGAAATCTTGGGACGCCTCCAACGAGTAGATGAGGTCATTGGCGTCGCCGCCGGAGTATTGCGCTTTGGCGGCCTGGATAAACTGGTCAGCCTGCCCGGGTGTGGTGACTTCTTCTTGCAGGTGCGAGACACCGTCGATCATCATGCGCGCAATGCTGCCAGCAGCCGCCGCCGCAGGTGGCTGTTGTTGGTAATTTCCGCCGTTCCAGGTTGGGTCGGATTTTATTTGGTCGACGATGATTTTTCGCCACAGCAGGTTCCGTCCGCTGATCGGCTCTGGGAAGCACGCCACTGGCATGATCCCGTCCATCGCGGTTGGGTAGGCTTCTGCCCACTGCCAGGCGTTCATGCAGCCCATGGACATCCCCACGACTGCGCGCAGATGCGAAATGCCGAGTGTCTCCGTGACGAGCTTGTGCTGGAGATCGACCATGTCGCCGTACCCATAGTGAGGGAATCTGCTTCTGAGTCCGTCGCTCGGCTTACTCGACTGACCGTGCCCGATCGCGTCGGGAATGACAACCAGATAACGTGTCACATCAAATGGCGCCCCTGGCGCGAAAAGCGACTGTTGAAACTCCGGTGTCAACAGGGCCTTACCGCTCGCGCCCGTCCAGTGAAGGAGCAAGATAGCGTTATCGATCTCACCCTTCTGGTTTTTATGTGGTTCGCCGAGCAGGGTGTAATGGAGTTTCAGCTGATCGATTGTCTCGCCGTCCCGGAACTTGTAGTTGGCGACAGTGGCGTCTCCTTCGTGGGGAGTCGTCACACCGGACTTGGGCGACGGTGCCCCACTTGCCGCCGTGCCTGCAGCAGCCCGGACCTCGGTGGCCGACCGCGCGGAGCCGGCACAACCTTGAAGCAACAGTGCTAGAGCGGTGACAGCAATGGCCACACGGCCAGTCCTGTGCCGTATGAGACCTTTCTTCCCGTGATTTGCGCGTGAGCGTGTCGACATCTTTCTCCTACTTTCCTGTACTTTCCTGGTTGCATACTCAAGGGAAGGATTCCGGAGCCAGAGTCATCGCCCCGGCGAGTCAGAGATTCGCCGCTGGATCATCGAGATCGAATTGCTGGAGGCCGTGCTCGCACCTGGTCTTGTCAGGTCCGCCGGGCTCCCGGCCGGGGCGGCGGGACCACGCTGCGGTCCCCGAAGGTGACCAGCGCGTGCGCCGGCGCGGCGCTGGCGCGCAGGAGCGCTGCGAGGCCACGGCGGCCCTGCCGGAGGGTGAGGTCCGGCCCCAGGGTGATCATCATCGCGGTGAGGGCCGGCATCGGACGCCCGAAGAGCGTGATCTCCTTGATGTGTGCCTCGTGGTCGAGTCGCAGCAGCTGCGCCTCCTCGAACGGCTGGGTCCTACCCGCGCGTTGTGGAGCACCGCGTAGGCGTTGTCCTCGCCGGTCTGGGTGTGGAGGCGGATGTCCTCGACCGCCGTGAACGCGGAGGCCAGGAAGTCTCGCAGCTGGCCGGGTCCCTCGAAGTGGAACTGTTCGGTGAGCGGCGGGACGAGCACGACGTCCGCGCTCAGGGCACGCGGCCGCGGCGTCGACGTCACCGCGTTCCAGGGCGGATCGCCGGCGCGCGGCGGTAGTGGCGGCGGAGTGTGGGGTGTCGGACATGGGTCTCTCCCCGGTATGAACGGCGCGATCGGGTTTGCAGGTGGCGGGTGTCAGCCGTCGAGCTGGTTGAGCTTGCGGATCTGCTTGTCGAAGGCCCAGGCAGGAACGAGGCGGCGCAGTATGCTGGCGCATCCGGCCAGGGGGCCGGCGGTGTAGCGCAGCTTCGGCTTCACGTCGGTCGCTGCCGCGACGATCACCCGTCGCCGTCCTTGATCGCCGCCACCAACCTGTCCGGTCAGCACACCTAGTGCCAGGCGGTTGAACTGGCGGCATAGGCGGGTCGAGCGAGTTGGGTGGTGGCCATCGATGCGGTCGCCGCTGCGAGGAACGTACGTCGTTTCATCCGAGCTCTTCTTTCAGGCGACGGGGACGGTCGGTTGCCGGAAGTCGATGTCGGAGCCGCCGAGCAGGATCGGGGTGCGGGCGGCTACGGATTCGTGGGGTTGGCCGAGCGGGATCCGGCTGGCTTTGTCCAGTTGCTGGTATTGCTCGTGGCTGATTTCGACGTCGAGGGCGGCGAGGTAGGTGTCCAATTGGGACACGGTGCGTGGGCCGATCACCGGGACGAGTCCGGTGGTGGCGATTGTCGCGCGGTGCCGTAGCCACGCGATCGCGACCTGCGCCGCGGTGGTGCCGAGTTCGTCGGCGATGCGCAGGACGGTGTTGAGCACGGTGCTTTTCTGTTCGGTGTCTTCGGTGTGGATCAGTCGACCCAGCGTGGTGAGTCGTCCCTCCGACCGGTGGCGATACTTTCCGGTCAGCAGCCCGCCGCCCAGCGGTGACCAGAATGTCGCGCCCAAGCCGAGCGCTTCGGCCATCGGCAGGATTTCCCGGTCGGCGGAGCGTTCGACGAGGCTGTACTCGACCTGCACGCCCACGATCGGGGCCCAGCCGCGCACCTCGGCGAGGGTGACGGCCCGCGCGGTGCGCCAGGCCGGGAAGTTCGACAGCCCGGCGTAGAGGATCTTCCCGGAGCGCACCAGATCGTCCAGTGCACGCACGATCTCCGTCGTCGGGGTGACCGGGTCCGGGAAATGGACCCACAGCAGGTCGATGCGGTCGGTGCGGAGCCGGGCCAGGCTGCCCTCGACCGCCCGGATCATGTTCCGACGGGAGTCGCCGGTGCCTTGCACGCCCGAGGTGGGGTTGATGCCGACAGCGAACTTCGTGGCCACGGTGAACTGGTCGCGCCGGGTGGTCAGCAACTCCCCGAGGATCTCTTCGGACTCGCCGGCCTGATAGCTCTCGGCGGTGTCGAGGAAGGTACCGCCCGCGTCAGCGAACCGGTCCAGCATCCGAGCCGTCTCACTCCGCTCGCTGCCGGCGCCCCACCGGGTGCCGAAGGTTGCGGTTCCCAGAGCGTATTCCGAGACGCGCAGGCCGTTGCCGCGGCCGAAGGTCAGGTACCGCATGATGCCGCCTCCAAGTAAAGCGATCACTTCACTTGACCGTAGCCGACGACCCGCCCGAAGTAAAGTGGCCGCTATACTTGAGTGGTGACCAGCACCGAGACGATCCACCGGGGTGGACGTGGCGCACGGGAGCGCATCCTGCGCGCCGCGGCGGAACTGTTCTCACGAGACGGCATTCACGCCACCGGCGTCGCCCGGCTCGCTGAGGTGGCCCACGTGTCCAGCCGTACCCTGTACCAGCACTTCCCCAGCAAGGAGGCCATCGTCGCCGCCTACCTGGGGCGCTTCAGGGCCGAGCCGCCGGTGCCCGCCGTGGCGCAACTGACCCGCGACGACGTCGATCCGCGGCAACGCCTGCTCGCCTTGTTCCGCGAACCCCCGACCAGCCCGGACGGGGTATATCGCGGATGTGTGTTCCACAACGCCGTCGTCGAGGGTGCAGGCACCATGCCCGAGGTGGCGGAACTGGTCCAACAGCACAAACAAGCATTCACCCACCGCCTGGCTGGGCTTGCCGCCGAAGCAGGCGCCCCCGACCCGGAAACCCTCGCCCGCCGCCTGGCGCTGCTGTTCGACGGAGCCCGCGCGCTGTCCACCTCACTCAATGACACCCAGCCCTTCCGCGACGCCCACGAAGTCGCGGAAATGCTGATCGACCAGGCCATCCCGCCGGCCCCGAACTGACCCCCAGCTGAAGATCACCCCCCGCATCTTCGACGCGAGCCGGGACCAATGGCCGCAGCGGTTAGCGTTGTTTTTGGGCTGCCAGTCGCGCCCCTCAACTGACTGTGAAGAACGCACTTCCGGCGCTCGGGTGAAGACTGAGGTCGCGGGAATCTGCGTGTGCTGCCCTTGGGTGTCGCGCGGGAAAGCCGTCCGTACTCCTAGTGAGGGGGTTCGGGACCTGCCCGCCTCTGCGACGAAAACTGATCGGGCCCCCTCGTCGTAAACCGATCGATTTCCATCCGTATCATTGGCGTCTGCTTGCCGTGCGGCAGCCGGCTCAGCGGCACCGGCCACGGTCCCGTACCGCCGGGCCGGTAGACATCCGCGCGCAGCACCGTGCCGTCACGTATCTCCGCCGGAACGTCGAACTCGATCTGAATCTCCGGCATGCGCCGCTCCATTGCGTCGTTTGTCCTGCGGGGTGTGTGAGTGCGAGCAGGCGTCAGCCGGCCAGCTGGTTCATCTTGCGGATCTGCCGGTCGAAGGCCCAGGCGGGAACGAAGCGGAGCAGGCGTGCGCGTCCGGCCGTGGGGCCGGCGGCGTAGCGCAGTTTCGGCTTCGCGTCGGTGGCTGCCGCGACGACCGCCCGGGCAACGACGGCGGGGTCGTCGCCGTCCCTGATCGCCTCTGCCATCACGCGGTCGACGGTCTGCCGCTGCTTCTCGTAGGCATGCAGAGGCGTGTCGGGCCGCGCGCTGTTGGTCTCGAATCCGGTGTTGGTGTAGGCGGGTTCGACGAGAAGCGCCCGGATGCCGTGGTCACGGACCTCGTGGTCCAGGGACTCGGTGTAGCCCTCGACCGCGTGCTTGGAGGCGGCGTAGACGGCCATGTATGGCTGGGGCACGAATCCGACCACGGACGAGAGGTTGATGATGCGCCCGCGCCCCTGGCCGCGCATGTACGGCAGGACCTCGTTCACCATGCGCATGACCCCGAAGACATTGGTGTCGAAGACGCCCTGGGCCTGCTCGAGGGAGGTTTCCTCGGCCGCACCCAGTGAGCCGATTCCGGCGTTGTTGACCAGGACATCGATCCGCCCGAACCGCTCGCTCACCTCCTGGACCGCTGTGGCGACCGAGGCGTCACTGGCCACGTCGAGGTCGAGGAACGTCACACCGCCGAGCGGGGCGACGCGCGAGGTGTCGCGGCCGGTGCCGACCACGTCGAATCCGGCTGCGACCAGGGCGAGCGCGGTTTCCTTACCGATGCCGGATGACGCACCCGTCACGAGTGCCACCGGCCGGTTCGTCGTCATCATAGACTCCTGACTCGCTAGAAACTGATCAGTTTCCGTTCACAGTAAACTGATCGGTTTCCGTGCGCAAGCTCAAACGCCAGCCCGGTCCTGGCCGTGCCACTGTCTGCACGCTGAGGCCGATCGGGCTGCGCGGCGGCCGCGGCGTCTCGCCCAAGATGGGGCGGAGCGCCGTTTGTGACGCGCGGCAGACAGGAGCCCGGCCCATGGCGGTCGGCCGTCTCAAGGGCCCTGCGGACCGGAGCCCGTTCAGGCACCTTGCCGGCAGACGCAAACCGACCGGTGCCTGCAGAATGACGGCATGGCCAGGATCAGTGCGCAGGAGAGACGCGAAAGCGTCGTCCGCGCAGCGATCGCCGAGTTCGCGCTCAAGGGCTACTACGGCACCTCCACCGAGGCGATCGCCAAACGCGTCGGCGTCACGCAGCCGTACCTCTTCCGGGTCTTCCCGGGCAAGAAGGCGATCTTCGTCGCCGCCTTGGTACGGAGCGTGGAAGACACCGCCTGGCTTTCGAGCGGGCAACCGAGGGGGTGGAGGGCACCGAGCAGGCCCTGGGCGCCATGGCGGGCGCGTACGCGCGGCTGATCTCGGCGCGCCCCGAAACGCTCCTGATGCAGATGCAGGGATACGCCGTCGTCGCGGCCGCTGAGGTTGAGGGCGATGGCCAGACGGGCGAGCTCGTCCGGGCCGGCTGGATGAGACTGTGGGAAACCGTGCACCTGTCGCTGGGTGCCGACGTCCACGCGACCACAGGCTTCTTGGCTTGCGGCATGCTCGGCAATACTCTTGCGGCCTTCGGGCTTCCCTCCGATTACAGGGAGGCAGGGGCGTGAGGCCATGGGCGCTGCTCCGGCCGCCGGAGTCGGGCATCAACCCGAAAGAGCGCTTCGGTCGCCGGTCCTGCCCGACGACGGGGCGGATCAGTGCATGTCTGCCGCGTCGAGCAGGGTGGTCACAGTGGGCGCGATGAGCCCGGTCAGATTGTCGGCGCCGATCCCCGCGCGGGCGCTGGCGCCGTCGAAGAGCAGGATGAGCTGCCGGGCCAGCAGGTCGGGGTTGCTCGCCCCACCCCGTTCGGCCTCGGAACGGAAAAAGGCCGTCAGGTTGGCTTTGATCTGGTGGGCCATCCGGCTCGCGGGGTGGGTCTGATCCTTGAGCTCGATCTGCACAGCCAGGTACCGGCAGCCTTGATAGTCGGGCGCACCCGCCTGCGACTCCACCCGCTCGAAGACGTACAGGATCCGCTCGCGGGGGGAACGGCCATCATCTGCCGGGGGCAGGGCCCTCGCCACGAAGGCAGCGGAACGCTCCGTCAAGCTCGCCGCCAGCAGTTCATCCTTGCTCTCGAACAGCTGGTACATGGAGCGCTTCGACACCCCCGCCGCCTTGCACAGCGCCACGACGCCGATGCCGACGCCGTCGCGGTAGGTGAGCGTGGCTGCTGCCTCCAGCAGCCGCTCCCGGGGGCTTTGCTTGACTTCGGTAGCCATACCGCGAGGTTAACTCGAATCGAAGGAAATAGAAACCGATCGGTTTCCATGGGTGCCGGGGAGACGCCCGCCGTCGGGCGGACGCCTGAAGGCCCCTCAGAGGCTCGGCGACTGCCTTGGGAGAGAGACCGCCGCCGAGCCTTGATGGTGCACGCGCCTCTCGTCCCCACGGGGGCGACGCACACCGGGGCCACTCCGAGTAATGGCCCCGTCTTGGGTGAGCCGCCTCCCACTACGCCGGGGCAGCGACCTTCTCGGGCTTCGTCTCGGCGGGGATGCGGTGCAGCCCCTTGCGGTCGTACCAGCTGGTCACGCCGAAGCCGAAGAGGGCGGCCGCCACGAGGCCGACGGCCATCATGACCCAGCCCCGGGTCAGGCCGGCGTCGGCCTGGGCGTCGTAGTAGAGGATCGAGCGGATGCCGCCGGTGATCTGCCGCAGCGGCTCGAACTCCGCGAGGAAGCGGTAGAAGCCGGGAAGCGCCTGAATCGGCGTGGTGGCGTTGGCGGTCGGCACCGCCATCCCGATGAAGACCAGAGTGACCACCAGCATGCCGGGCGTGCCGAACACGGCGAGCAGTGTGAGCGCACCGATCCCGGTGACCGCGATGGCGCACACCGAGAACAGCCACAGCAGTGGCAGATGGGCGGCGTGCATCCCCATGAGGCCGACCGCGCCCAGCATGACCAGGCTCCCCATCAGCAGCGACAGCCCGGCCATGAGAGTGCTGCTGATAGCGAGGGCCTGCACCCGGGTCGCCCGGATGAGCGGGCGGTGCAGGCGCAGCGGGCCCATGTCGTTGTGGGTGTAGCCGAGCGCGTGGTCGACCTGGCCGCTGATGACGTTGGCGGACAGCATGCCGCAGACCACGAGGACGAGCGCGTAATAGAAGGCCGTCAGGCCCAGGCCGCTGTGCGCGTCGAGGGGATGGCCGTCCTTGACCGTGATGGCGGCCGGGTCGGCCAGGAGGAGGCGTGCCGCGATGGGCAGTTCCGCCTGCCCGGGCCCGCTCTGGGCGGTGAGCTCCTTGCCGACCTGGAGCGAGGCGCTTTCGGCCGCCTGCGTCGTCGCCGTCCGGGCCAGGCCGGATCCCACGCTGCCGGCGGACTGGTTGGTCAGCACCGTCAGCGCCGGACGGGTCGGGGCCCCGGTGGTCGCGGTGCCGGTGAGTGCGGTGGTGGCGGAGGTGAATTCGGCGGGGACGACGAGCGCGCCGTACAGCTTGCCCTCGCCGAGTTCCTCCTTCATCTCCTTCTCGTCCATCACCTTCCAGTCGACCTTGCCCCCGCTCGCGGTGGACTTCTTGATCGACTCGGTGATCCGAGCCCCCAGGTTGACCTGTTCGCCGCCGACCGCGGCCCCCTTGTCAGCGTTCACCAGGCCGACGGGCAGATTCTTCATGTGATCGACGGGATCGATGTTGGCCCCGACATAGAACACGGTGAACAGCAGCGCGAGGACGCCCGTGATGACGCCGTTGGCGATCCACAGGGGTTTGGCACGCAGAACGCGGAACGGGTGAACCCCACTCATGACTTACTCCGCTCTCGGACAACACGCTCACAACCGGAGAAGGACGGACAGCTTCATTGCGGTCCGGCGACCCTCGGAACGTTCAATGCCGACGCCACTCCTGGTCATCGAGTCGCTTCGAACCGTGAGGGGAGCGGCCCCGCTTCAGGTCGCGCAAGCCCTGCAGCGCACTGCACCGGCAAGCCCTGCCTCGACCGGGTCCGCGCCCGGGGCAGCACCCGGGGCGGGGTCGCCCGCTGCACGGCTAGGGTGCGCACCGGGACAGCGACCAGGCGGCCACGTGACGCGAGCCGGAGAGGTCACACGAGCCTGACCGGCCCGGCGTCGATCGGCAGGCGGACCAGGAGATAGGGCTTGCGGCGCAGGTCCTTGCCCTCGTGGAAGGGCGACAGCCGGTTGAGCTGGTTGGCGATGGCGTACAGGTGCCGGTCCGAGGCGACGGACAGGGTGTCGATCCAGATCAGGTCGGTCCCCTGGGCGAGGGTGCGGTAGGTGCCGTTCGGGTTTCTGCGCCAGAGGGAGTTGTGTTCCAGGTCGCCGCCGTAGAGCCGCCCCTTGTCGTCGCTCTCCAGGCCGTCGGCCATCGGCTTGAACCCGAGGTCCTCGACCGTCGCCGCCACCTCGGCGTCCGTGGCGTCCGGGTCGGCGAGGGCGTCGGTGGACACGCTGTGCAGCCGGCGGCTGGACAGCGGGCAGTAGTACAGGCGCGTGCCGTCGGCGCTGAGAGCGATGCCGTCGGAGCCGGTCTCGTAGTGCGTGGGCTCGCCGCCCGCGGGGCGGACCATGAAGGGCTCGCCCTCGATGACCGGGAGGAACCGCTGGTCCGGGAGCGCCGAGGGATGCCCGGCCAGGCGCTTCCAGGAGCGGCCGGTGGCGAGGTCGACCACGATGATGCCGTTGGAGCCGCCCGAGTCGGTGATGAACGCCATGCCCGCGGCGCCGCGCCGCAGGTCGAAGCGCACGTCGTTGGGGTAGCTGTTCGCCGGCACCACCTCGGGCGGGAAGAGGATCTTTTGTACGATCCGGTCGGTGCGCAGGTCGACCGCCACGAGCTTCGGACCGCCGTAGGAGGACCCGGCGAACAACGGGCTTCCGGTGTCGAGGATCCACAGCCGGTTGGCCGCATCGACGACCACGCTCTGCACCGACTGGAAGTGCCCGGCCAGGTCCAAGGCGTCCTGGCGGTTCACCTCGGCGTCGGGGTAGGCCACCGGCTTCCCGCCTCGCAGTTCGGCGACGGTGAACGGGACGTCGTCGCCCCAGCGGGGAAAGTTGACGAAGATGCGGCCGCGGCGCGAGACGGTGACCCCCGTCGGCATCGCGCCCCAGAAGCGGGCAACGACCTCGTAGTGACCTGCTGTTGAACCGGAGGAGGAGGCGTAGGCGGGCCCGGCGAGTTGGGTGGCGGCCAGCGACGCGGTGGTCGCCGTAAGGAACGTACGTCGTTTCATGGGAGCGTCTCCTGCTGGGTCAAGTTGCTGGAAAGCGAGGCGAGTTGCCTCATCACCTCGGCGCGTGGGGGATTGGCCGGACGTTGCTGTGGCCGGTGGAGGACGGTGCCTCCAGCAGCCGCTCTCGGGGAGTCGGCTTCGCCCGTGTGGGCACGGCGAGCCGGAGCCCACCTGGACGGCAGGTACCTCGTGCGTTCCTGCGACCTGAAGCTGTCTGCCGGGGACATCGCCTGCGGCTGCCACCAACTCCTGGAAGGGGAACGGGGCCAAACGGCCGGTGGACCTGGTGCTCTCAGGTCCGCCGGACTGCCGGGCGGGTCTTCGCGACCATGCTGCGGTCCCCCGAGGAGACCATCGCGTGAATGGGTACGGTGCTGACGCTCATGAGCGTCGCAAGGCCCCGGCGGCCCTGCTGGCGAGCGAGCGCCGGACCCATGAGGTGCATCAGGGCGGTGAGGGCCGGCATCGGACGCCCGAAGAGCGTGATCTCCGTGATGCGTGCCTGGTCGTCGAGCCGCAGCATCTGCACCTCCTCGAACGACTGGGAACCCACCCGCGCCCGGTAGACCAGCGCGTACGCGTCGCCCTCGCCGGTCTGGGTGTGGTAGCGGACGTCCTTGACCGCCGCGAACGCCACGGTCAGGAAGTCACGCAGCTGGTCAGATCCCTCGAAGCGGAACTGGTCTGTGAGCGGCGAGCTGAGCACGACGTCCGGGCTCAGACACGCGACCGCGGCTTCGACATCACCGCGTTCCTCGGCGGAGCGCCAGCGCGCGACGGTAGCGGCGGCGGAGTGCAGGGTCTCGGACATGGGTCTCTCCCGGTATCAACGGCGCGAACGGGTTTGTGGGTGGCAGGGTGCGCGGGTGGCGGGGGTCAGCCGGCCAGCTTGTTCATCGTGCGGATCTGCTTGTCCAGGACCCAGGCGGGAACGAAGCGGAGCATGCGTGCGCGTGCGGCCATGGGGCCGGCGGCGTAGCGCAGTTTCGGCTTGGTGTCGGTCGCCGCTGTGACGATCGCCTTGGCGACCACGGCGGGGTCGTCACCGCTCTTGATCGCCTCCGTCATCAGGCGGTCGAAGATGTGCCGCTGGTCCGCGTAGACCTGCAGGGGGGTGTCGGGCTTGGCGCTGTTGGCCTCGAACCCGGTGTTGGTATAGGCGGGTTCGACCAGGAGCGACCGCACGCCGTACTCCCGGACCTCGTGGTCCAGGGACTGGGAGTAGCCCTCGATCGCATGCTTGGACGCGCCGTAGACGGCCATGTAGGGAGCGGGGATGAACCCCTGCACGGACGAGAGGTTGATGATGCGCCCGCGCCCCCGGGCGCGCATGTGCGGCAGGACCTCCTTGACCATGCGCATGACCCCGAAGACGTTGATGTCGAACACGCCCTGGGCCTGCGCGAGAGAGGTTTCCTCGGCCGCGCCGATCGAGCCGATGCCGGCGTTGTTGACCAGGACGTCGATCCGCCCGAATCGGTCGATCACCTGCTGGACCGCGGCGGTGACCGACTTGTCACTGACCACGTCGAGGTCGAAGAACGTCACACCCCGCAGCGGGGTGACGCGCGAGGTGTCGCGGCCCGTGCCGGCCACCTCGAAACCCGCCGCGACCAGCGCGAGCGCGGTCTGCTTGCCGATGCCGGAGGATGCGCCCGTCACGAGGGCCACCGGCCGATTTGTCGTCATCATGCACTCCCGAAGCCATCTGGGAAACTGGTCGGTTTCCCCTTGATCCTCACTGTAAAGCGATCGGTTTACATTGCGCAAGCTCAAGCACGGAACTGAACCCAGGCCGCGCCGCCGGTCGGCTTCAGGTGGAGCTGACCGGCACGCGCTGGCATGGCGGCACGAGCCGGACGAGCAGGCAGGAGAGACGCGACAGCGCCATCCGCGCGCTGCGATCGCGAGTTCACGCTCAAGGGCTACTACGGCACGTCTGCCGAGGCGATTGCCAAGCGTGCCGGTGTCACGCAGCCGTACCTCTTCCCACTCATCCCAGGCGAGAAGGCGATCGCCGCCTTGACGCGGAGCACGGAAGACGCCCGCCTGGCGTTCGAGAGCATGGGCAGAAGGACGGGGGCACGAGAGGGCCTCCCGCGCCATGGGCAGCCCAATGGCGATCGGTTACACGCGGCCGATCTCGACGCACCCCGAAACGCCTCAGATGCAGATGCAGAGGTACGCCGTCGCAGCAGCCACCGCCGCACGGGGCAATGACCAGATCGGCGAGCGTCCGGGCCGACCGGATGAGGCTCCCGGAATCCAATGACCGTGCCCTGCCGCTGGGCGCCGATGCCGACAAGACCACAGCCTCCCCGGCGCCCGGCTGCCCATCAATTGCCTGGCGATCATGGCGACGCGCAGTACTCGAGCCTGCCGAATGCGTCGCTCGCGCGAATACGGACAGTGACTGCGGTCGAGAGATACAGGGCACTTAGCGGGCCTGGGCATGTGGAGGCGCCCAGCAACAACGGCAGGGTCGGGTCCGGCGCGGGCCAGGTCCCGGGCGCGCCAGCGGGAGCGCAGGCAGTGAGTGATCCCCATCGTCTAGCAGCTCCCACGACGCAACGGGCCCGCCATGGTTCGCGGCCGCTCAGCCCGATCGCCTTGCGTCGTTTCCGGATGGTCGATGGGTGTGGAACCCATCCGACAGCCGGCAGGTGCGCCGCACCTGCGTTCATTGTGCAGTGGTTCTCGCCGGCCTGCCTGATCGAAACAGGGCCGCCGAGTGCGCCGGGCCGTTGAACAGGGCCCGTGGGCTAGCGGAAAGCTCCTGAAGGCATCCGGGCCTGCGTGATCAGGGCTGACCGCTGATGGCTCGGTAGGCCGCGGTGAACAGGGTGTGGCACAGGTCGATCAGTTCTTCGACGGTGGCGTTCTGGTGGCCGAGGGTCCAGTCCACGAGGAGTTCGTTGACCCCGCCGACCAGGCTCATCGCGGTCATGGTGAGCCGGCTGGAAGAGCCTTCCGGGCCAGGGAGCGGTCCGACGACGGCGGCGACCATCGCGGCGAATTCGTGCAGGACCTCACGGCGCCGTACTTCGAGGCGGGGGCTGGCGCCCACGACTTCGATGAGCACCAGGCGGGCCTTGCGGGCGTCGCCGGCCAGTGTGCGGATGAACACCTCGAGGCCGGCGCGCAGCTGGGCGTCGACATCGGGTGCGGCAGCGGCTGCGGCCTGCGCGGTTTCGGCTGTGATCGCAGTGATCAGCTCGTTGTAGACCCCGGCGAGAAGGTCTTCGCGGTCGCGGAACGACTCGTAGAAGTAGCGCTCGGTCAGTCCGGCATGCGAGCACACCTGCTTGACGGAGACCGAGGCGTATCCGGCCGTGCCGAACAGGTCGAGGCCCGCCTGGATGAGGCGGGTGCGGCGCTCCTGCTGTCGTTGCGCCGCATCGCGTCCGCCGTAGCGCCGCCCGGTGGTCTGTGTGCCGGTCATTTCTCCCCTTTGCAGAGGTGTTGACACCGGTGTGCTCTGAACTGACACTCTAGCTTGTCAGTTCATCTGACATGGCATCGTGTCAGAAGCGCGTGGGGCCGCTTGCCGTTCGGAGTTCCGCCTCATGCTCAGGGCAAGGAAGGGGCTCACCGTGGCAGCACCGCCCAGGTACCCGGACACGTTCGGCCGAAGAGACCGCGACAGGCTCCCCCGCACAGAACCGCTGACCGGCCGAGTGATCGCGGTCACCGGGGCGGGCCGCGGAATCGGGCGTGCCGTCGCGGCCCGGCTCGCCGCGGCCGGAGCCGCCGTGGCGATCGGCGATCTCGACGCGGAGCTTGCCATGGAGACGGCTGGTGCCATCGGCGCGCGTCCCGGTGGTCGACTGCTCGGGCTGTCTCTCGACGTCACCGACACACCTTCCTTCGAGGACTTCCTGCGCACCGTTGAGACCCAACTCGGGCCGATCGACGTGCTGATCAACAACGCCGGAATCATGTGGGTGGGCCCCTTCGAGGAGGAACCGGAGGAAGCCGCCCTGCGCCAGTTCGACGTCAACGTCCACGGCGTACTGCGGGGGATGAAACTCGTGATCCCGGGGATGCGGAAACGCGGTCGCGGCCACGTGGTGAACATCGCTTCCGCCGCCAGCAAGGTCGCCCCGGCCGGCGAGGCGACCTACGCGGCGACGAAGCACGCCATCCACGGCTACAGCACAGCCGTCCGCGCCGAACTGCGCGGCACCGGCGTGCACGTGTCCTTGGTGATGCCCGGCGTCGTGGACACCGAGCTGGCCGTGGGCACCGCGACCGGCCCCACCCGACGCCTGACGACGGATCAGGTGGCCGACGCGGTGCTCGACGTCGTGTTGCGCCCGCGGTTCGAGGTCTTCGTTCCACGCCAGGTGGCCGCCCTGACCCGGCTGGCCGCGGTGCTGCCGGGCCGTGCCCGTGACGCCCTGCATCGCCTCCTTGTCCCCGACCAGCTCGCCGCCCTGTCCGACCGGGCGGTCCGCGCGGCCTACGAGCAGCGCACCCGGACCGCCCGCCTGCCCGAAGGATGAGCCCGTGACCACCACGCCCAAGCCGGCGACGCCCAGCGCGAAGAAGGCCCAGAAGGCCCAGGACGCCGCCGCTCCGCGTCCCATCCCCGAATTCGAAGGTGTCCACGACGTATGGCCCCGCGGTGACCGGCTGCGCGCCGTGCGCAGCGCCGCGGCCACCTACCGTGAGCGGTTCGTGCAGCAGGGCCGCATCCACGCCGTCCGCAGTTTCGACATCGCCGCCGCCCCGTACCCGACCCGGTTCGGCTTCCACGGCGCCGCGCTCGCCGTCAACCCGTTCGTGAGCATCGTCAACCGGATGCTCGTCGTGCAGTTCGACGGCTTCGACGGTGAGCCGAAAACACTGGTGTGGGAGCCGACCGTCGCCGCCGGAACGGCTCAAGCGCCGTTCTACGCCCAGCTCAAGCGTCTGGCGGGGGACTTTCTCACCGAGCACGCCTTCGCCCGCTACTACCAGGACCCGAACACCGTCCTGCCCTCCTGCGGTCTGCGACCCGAGGACGTGGACTTCGTCAGCTTCGACCACCTGCACGTCCAGGACGTGCGCATGATCATGGGAAGTACCAGCACCGTTCCCGGCGAACGGGCGCCCCGCGAAGCGCTGTTCCCGCGCGCCAGATTGTTGGTGCACCGCAGGGAGCTGGGCACCTTCGAGTCGATGCATCCGATGCAGTGGGCCTGGTATGTCGACGGAGGCATGGACGGGGTGCCGGGCGAGCGTGTCACCGCCTTCGACGGCGATGTCGAACTCGGTGTCGGCGTCAGCCTGTTGTGGACCCCCGGCCATACGGACGGCAACCACTCCCTGGTGCTGAACACCCCCGACGGGGTGTGGGTGTCCTCCGAGAACGGCATCTCGGCCGACAACTGGCAGCCCGAGCTCTCCCGCATCCCCGGGGTGCGCCGCCACGCCGCGTTCTACGGCCGTGAGGTGGTGCCCAACGCCAACACCCTGGAGGACTCTCTCGACCAGTACGACTCCATGGTCAAGGAGAAGACCCTCGCCGGCCCCAGCCGGCGCGATCCGCGCTGGCTGCAGATCCTGCCATCCTCGGAGCTGGCCCCCTTCAAGCGGCAGTGGCCGGTGCTGCCCAGCTTCCTCCACGGCGGTCTGAACTACGGCGAACTGACCCGCGCCGGTGGTGGCCGATGACCGGCCCGGCCGCCCTGCGGCAGCGCCGGATCACTGCGGACGGCGTGGAGTTGGCCGCCTACCAATGGGGAGCGTCCACGGCTCCTGCGGTGGTGCTGGTCCACGGCTATCCGGACACCAGCGCCGCGTGGCGCCCGGTCGCCGAGCGCCTGGCCGACCGCTTCCACGTCACCGCCTTCGACGTGCGGGGAGCCGGTGCCTCCCACCGGCCCAGGGGTCTGCGCGCCTACCGGATGTCCAGCCTGGAAGCCGACCTGGAGGCGGTTCTCGACGCCGTGAGCCCCGACCGCCCGGTGCACCTGGTCGGACACGACTGGGGTTCGATCCACTCCTGGGAGTCGGTCACCGGCACCCGCCTGGCCGGGCGGATCGCCTCGTTCACCTCCATCTCCGGACCCTGCCTGGACCACGTCGGCCACTTGATCCGGGCCCGCCTTCGCCCGCGGCATCCGGATCTGCCGAAGCTGCTGCGGCAGGCCGCACGGTCCTGGTACATCGCCTACTTCCATTTCCCGCTCCTGCCCGCCCTGACCTGGAGAGCACTGGGACACCGCTGGCGCGCCTTCCTCACCGGCTCCCAAGGCGTACCCGGGCACACCCCCTACCCCGCGCCGACGCTGGCCCGCGACGCCGCGTCCGGCATCGCGCTGTACCGCGCCAACATGCTGCCCCGCCTGCTGCGTCCCCGGGACCGGCCGACCACCGTCCCGGTTCAACTCATCATCCCCACCCGCGACTTCTGCGTCACCCCGGTGCTGTCGTACGGAGTAGAGCATTGGACGCGCCGGATACAGCGGCGCCCGATCGACGCCGGGCACTGGGTACAGCTCAGCCACCCCGCGGAGATCGCGTCCCGGATCGCGGAATTCGCCGACCACGTCGAAGCCAGCTCCCGCTGCAGTCCGGACCACACCACGCACCCGATCTGACAGCCCAACAGACCAGCAGTACTGGCCAACAGACCAGCAGTACTGGACGACGACTGCCTGACCGCCTCTTCGCACACACCGATCGCCGACGGAGGAGGAACCTGTCATGTTCCGAGCCGCACATGCCCACCCGGAACGTCCGTCCGAGCCCATCGACCACCACGACCTGGTGCTGCAACCCCGGGACATCACCTTCGACTGGAGTACCACCCCGCTGCACTGGCTGCCGGGTGAGCCCTTCGCGACCCACACCTTCGATGTGCTCCACCTCATGCTCCCCGAGCTCGAACGCTGGTTCGTGCGCACCTTCGAGCAGGCACTGCCGCTGATCACCGATGACCGGCTGCGCGAGGACGTACGCGGCTTCATCGGCCAGGAAGCGATGCACGCCGAGGCGCACCAGGAGGTCCTGGAGCACCTGCTCACCAAGGGTCTTGACCCGGCTCCGTACACCCTGCAGTCCGAATGGATCTTCCGAAGGGTGCTCGGAGACCGGCCGGAGCTGACGCCGGCCGCCACCCACGCGCACCTCCTCCAACGGCTCGCCCTCATAGCGGCCTTCGAGCACTTCACCGCGTACATGGGTCACTGGATTCTCAGCAACGGGCACCTGGACAAGGCCGGCGCGGACCCCGCGATGCTCGATCTGTTCCGCTGGCACGGCGCGGAGGAAGTCGAACATCGTTCGGTCGCGTTCGACCTGCTGGTGCACCTCGATCCCCGGTACCGGCGCCGAGTGGTCGGCATGCTCGTCACCGCTCCGGTGCTGACCCGGCTGTGGATCCGCGGAGTCCGCTTCCTGATGAACGCCGACCCCGAACTCGACGACCGGGTCAAGGTCCGCTTCCGCGACTACCTGGCCGCCGCCCGCAAGGACCTGTTGCCCCCGCCGGGCGCGTTCGCCCGCTCGGTGCTGCGCTACTTCCGCCCCGGCTACCACCCGACCCAGGAGGGCTCGACCCAGCAGGCGGTCGCCTACCTGGCGGCGTCCCCCGCTGCCCGAGCAGCTGCCCGATGACCCGGCAACCAGCGAGGCATCCCATGGACATCAGCACCCCCGTCACCCGGCCGCCGGACCTGTACGGCAGACCGCGCAGCGACTCCTTCATGCAGAAGCTGGCGGCTTTCAGCGACCACGCGGTCACGCGCCTCGCACGGCGCAGCACTCCTCCCAGGCACCCATCAGCCACCGGGATGCCCGCGAGCCGGGAACTGGTGGTCGCCACCAAGCACCAAGAGGCCGAGGACGTCGTCTCCCTGCGGCTGGCAGCACCCGACGGGGGAATACTCCCGCCCTGGCAGCCCGGCGCCCACATCGAACTGCGCCTGCCCTCCGGCCGCAAACGGCAGTACTCCCTGTGCGGCGACCCCGCCGACCGGTACCGGTACCGCATCGCGGTGCGCCGCATCGCCAACGGCGCAGGCGGTTCGGCCGAGGTACACGACGCCCTCACAGACGGTACGCGGGTCGCCATCACCGGGCCCCGGAACGCCTTCCCCTTCGCCGCCGAAGCGTCCATCCTGCTCATCGCGGGCGGCATCGGAATCACCCCGATCCTGCCGATGGCCCGGGAAGCCGCCCGACGCGGGCTGGACTGGAGGCTCGTGCACACCGGCCGCAGCCGCGGCTCGATGCCCTTCGCGGCAGAGCTGGCCGAACTCGCGGCCGCAGCCCCCGGGCGAGTCTCCATCCGTCCTGACGACGAGTCCGGCGTGCCCGAAGCAGCCGATCTCTTGAGCTTGAGCCCGGCGACGGGTGCGGTGTACTGCTGCGGGCCCGCGCCCATGATCGACGGCGTTCGGCGCGCCTTCGGTGGTAGCCGCGCGTCAGCCCTGCACTTCGAGCGATTCGCCCCGGCCCAGATCACGGACGGCCGTCCCTTCGAACTTCAACTGGGCACCACCGGACGGGTTCTGCCAGTGCCGTACGACCGCTCCGCCCTGGATGTTCTCCAAGAAGCCCTGCCAGACCTGCCGTTCTCCTGCCGCCAGGGATTTTGCGGCACCTGCCGGGTACGGGTGGCCCATGGCCATGTCGATCACCGTGACCGCCGGCTCACCGCTACCGAACGTGCGGCCGGCGCCATGCTGCCCTGCGTCTCGCGTGCACCGGAAGGAGAGCGGTTGGTGCTGGATGTGTGAGCGATGGCCGAATGCCCGTCGAGGAGGTCTTCCGTGACGCCCTCGCATGCGTAACCGAGGTGTGTTCCGACAATGGACCGGGCCCGCACCCGTCCCTCTTGCCAACGCCGTCAGAACCGATGTCCTCAGCCACTTCTCCGAGAAGCGCGGCCAAGTATTCAGCCACTGCAAGCAAGGCTAGCCTCGGTCTTTCGTGAGGGACTGCCGACGGTGTCTGTGAACCTTTGCGCTTTCCGGAGCTGATGGTGGGCAGGCCGACGGCCCGGTGGTCGCGTCGGGTGGGGCGCCGGGTTCCACTGCCCGGGACGGGGGATGTTGTCGTCGGGACTGTGGAAGGTTGCTGGTCAGCCGGGGGTGGGCAGCAGCGCGAGTCGTTCGAGGGCGGTGGTGATCTCGCCGGTCCAGTGCCAGTGCTGGGTGAGGCGGACATCGTCCTCGCCTGGCGAGCCTTCTGGATCCACTCCTTGGAGGGGCGGTCCGCCAAGACCGCACCTGACACGCCATCAGCCAACTACACTCCGGGCGATACCTCCTGACCAGGCCAGATAGCGAAACGCTGCTGGAGTACTAACTGGACCGCCAAGCCGCCAATGGAGTCCGCGCTTGCCGGAGGCGGCCTTCGCCAGCCGACGACTCGCCAGCCGGCTCCGGCTCCGTAGCGATGCGGGTTTTAAGGCTTGAGCACCGCCAGTACATCGTCGAGCGAAACGTCGGTGGGGTCACTCATATCGAGACCATCGAACGTCTGCCAGACATAGGATGCCGTCCCGTCCTCTCGCAGCGGATGCAAGTCGACCAAGTCCGGATCGTCCCGGAAGCTGTTGAACGCCTCTTCAGAGTCCCATTCAACGAGAAACAGAACCTGCCGTGACGGGAGGTCACCGGTTACGTTGTCCCGGAAACGGCCAAACGCCACCATTCGACCACCATATTGCGGAGCCGCTTCGGGCAGACGGCTGAAATACGCCGCATACTTCTCCACGTCGACCACATCAAACATATTCAGGGCGTAAAACTTCTTCTTCTGTGAATTCGCACTCATTGCCAATACCCTCTCCGGCATCAGGAAACTGGTGTTCACTGCTCTAGGCGGGCGCGGGGCACCGGCAGCAGGACACCAGCATTGCTGTTGATGATGATGTTGACGTCGGTCGCGATTTGCGCCACCTCAGAGACTGACCGCGAAGAACGCACTTCCAGCGCTCGGGTGAAGACTGAGGTCGCGGGAATCTGAGTACGCTTCCCGTGTCGTTGGGTACACCTTTTTGGCCCCGCGTGGCGCACAGCCTCGTCGACCAACGCCGCGTCGAGGCCAGACTGCCGCACTGGTTCAACTGGCGCAGACGCCGCCAGGCAACAGCCCGCCGCAGCCACTACCGACGACGATCCGCCGACAAACCTGCTGGATAGATCACGAAACCGCACTGGAGTACTAGGCGGTTACCCTTCGGCGTCGCGTGGGGGCCATCCGCCTCCTAAGTAATGGGGGTTCGGGACTCGTCCGCCTTCGCGACGAGAAACCGATCGGTTCCCTCATCGTAAACCGATCGGTTTTCGCGCGCAAGTCCGAGCGGAAGGGTGCCGTTCGGTGTGCCCCGATGCCCGCGCGGACTGGCTGTTCGTGGCTGGTTTGCGGTTGGACACTCCGGCGGCGCCCGGCCGTGCTGCCGCCCCCCTGTCCTGGTTACTTGTCGCAACCCTCGGGGAACCGCTTTGGCCCCTGCCTTGGCCTTGCGTGCGGAAACCACAGTCCCTCCACCATTCACACGGCGCTCACCGGGTACAGAATCAGGCTCACGGTCCCATTCGCACGGTGTCCAGCAATCGAGAGCATCCTGGCTTTGACAAACGCGACTTCCGCCCCAACTGGGAGCAGCACACCCTCACCTGCACGCGCGGCGAAACCAGCTTTCCCTGGAATGAGACCTATCTGGACGGCCGTCCGCAGTACTCGGTGCGCTTCCCGACGGCTGTCTGCCGAGCCTGCGAGGACCGCGCGCTCTGCACAGGCAACACAATCAACAGAGTCCGACACTTTCGGGCGGGTGGCGCGGTGACGCTCATCAGTCCCTCACTTCTCGTCGGGTGGCGCAAATGGGCCCGCCGGCAGGCACGGGGAGATATGCGGATTGGTGCCTGCCGACGGGGGTCTAAGTGGGTGCGCGGTCTACGTCTGCCCCTGGCGCTTGAGGTCCGCGAGCTTGGCTGCCGCGTCCTCCGCAACGTCCGTGCCGACCTGACGGGCGGCTGGGGGAAGCCCTCGTCCTCGGCGACGCCGATACCGGCGCCTACCGCGCCGATGAGGTCGAACAGCTCGTCGTCGTCCAGTTCCTGTGGTTTCTGGTCCTCGGTCGCCAAGGCACCTCTCTTCTTCTCGTGGTCGGGGGCGGACCCGTCCCTGCCCCGACCTGCCCTTCTGAGGTCTTGGGGGAGCCTCCAGTTCGAACGGCAGGGACGGGGGCGAGGGCCCGCCCATGGCTCGGCTGTCCAGCTACGCGACATGGGCGGGCGGTCTGTCGAGTGGCGCGCTGGTGGGCCACTGGGTGTGGGGCGAGGCGGTGCGGGCGCGGGCGTCCGGGGGCGCTGCCGGCGTACGGCTCGCTCACTCATCGTGTAGTGGAGCTGTTCGAGCCTGAACATGCACCACTGGCAGGCTTGGAGGGCGAAGGTCTCGCCTGCCACGGTGATATCGCCGATCTCCGTCACGGGAAGTCCGGTCCGCTCGCACCTGAAGCAGCTCCCGCCTTGCCAGTCGAACCGGCTCCACAGCTCGGCGGGCTTCAGTCCCATTCCGGCTCCTCCTCCGCGAGGTGAGGCAGAGGGGTTCCGCCGACCACGGGCACGAAGCGCACCGGACGGGCATGCCAGATGAACTTGTACGGGCCGGCCGAGAGAGGCAGCGTGAACTCCTCGCCGTTCTTCAGCGCTTCGGCAGGCTCACGCCATCCGTCGGACAGCCAGTCCCAGACGTCGCCAACCACCGACGCGTCGATGGCCGAGGCGATGACGCGCATCTGGATGCGAGCCCAGCGGATCGCGCGGTCCGGCGTAGGCATGGACGCGATCACGAGCTGCTGGCCGTCCTCCTGGCGCCACTCGCACCAGAACCCCGACCTGGGCACCACCGGTTCCGGTACGGCGATGGTGCACCACGTGAGTGTGTCGTCCTCGCTTGTCCCCTAGTCCTCGGCGAGGGCTTCGACGATCAGCATGCCTCGACCGCTCTCCTCGTCGGCGGCCGGTCTCTTCACCTGCGGCCGGCCCGGAGTTCCGTCAGCCACCTCGACGCGGACCTCGCCCCGCCAGTACGAGACGGAGAAGCTGACGTCCTCCGTTTCGCCGTACCGGATGGCGTTGGTAACCAACTCGCTGATGAGCAGGTTGGCTGTGTCGATGCAGGAGCCGATCCCCCACAGCCGGAGATGGGCGGCACTGATCCGGCGCAGTTGCCCTACTCGCTGCGGTGCTCGGGTGCAGGAGATGACGAAGCGAACTGGCTGGTCCATGTCTCTCCCCGGACCGTGTACCTGCGGAACCCTTCCCTGCGGCGGAACGGCACTGGCTATGCCGCCGGAAGCGCTGTGTAATCCGCCGCGCGTCGCCTCGGGAGCGGTTGCACTCTGCAAGGCAAGAGCCATCGCTGTCCTCCGCAGGTCACGGGCAGGAAGGTTGCTCTCGGCGCCGCACCTCAGGCGCGTCCGCCGGCTTCCCTTGGTTGCTCGGGCTTTGAGACGACCGTAGGACGGCCGTCTCTCAACTCCCAAGAACCGAACGTTTTACAGTCCCAGGCGGCCCAGGCCGACCTTGACCACGTTCGCGCGCTTCTCGGCCTCGCCGACACCGACGACCCCGAGGGCGTGGAGCTGATCGCCTCCATGCTGCAGGAGGTCGGCGACCAGAAGTCGCCGCTGCCCGATGTCGAGGAAACCCTACGGCGCCTGAAGTCCGGTCAGGATCTGATCGGCCGCCTGACCGTCAGCGAGTGGCTCGACCGATGGCTCGACGGCAAGCGCATCCGCAAGTCGGGGCTCACCCGCTACGAGACCGATATCCGGTTCCATTTGAAGCCTCGGATCGGCCACCACCGTCTCGACCGCCTGCGCGTGAGCCATCTCAGCGGTATGTTCACGGCCATCGCCGACGCCAATGCCGAGATCCTGGAGCAGAATGCCCAGCGCCGGGCCGCGGTGGAGGAGTTGGCCACCGTGCCGTGGAAGGGCACGGACAACCGCGCCCGCCGCAAGGTGATGAAGGCGGCGATCGATGCCATGCCGCCGTTCCGGCGTGTGACCGGCCCGGCCACCCGGCTGCGTATCAAGGCCACGCTGCGGGCTGCGTTGAACGACGCGATCGGCCAGCAGATCCTCACCTTCAACCCGGCGGCCCACGTCGAACTCGATCCCGTGCGCAAGCCGAAGGCTTTGGTGTGGACGGATGCGCGGGTCGCCAAGTGGGAGCAGACGGGCGAGAAGCCCTCGCCCGTGATGGTCTGGACGCCCGAACAGACTGGCGCGTTCCTCGACTTCGTCGCGGAGGACCCGCTGTACGCGATGTGGCACCTGATCGCCTTCCGTGGCCTGCGGCGCGGCGAGGCATGCGGGCAGCCCTGGTCGGAGACCAACCTCGATGACCACTCCCTGACCGTCTCCGCCCAGCTCGTCCAGGACGGGTGGGAAGTCGAGACCTCCGAGCCCAAGACAGACAGCGGCTTCCGCGTGATCGCGCTCGACGACGACACCGTCAACGTCCTGAAGCGGCACCGCGAACAGCAGGACGCGGACCGCGAGGAGTGGGGATCAGCCTGGGTCGAGACCGGCATGGTTTTCACGCAGGAAGACGGCTCCTGGCTCCATCCGGGGAAGGTGACCGACCTCTTCGAGCGCCTGGTTGCCGCCTCCGGGCTCCCGCCGATCCGGATGCACGACCTCCGGCACGGGGCGGCCACGCTCATGCTCGCCGCCGGCATCGACGTGAAGATCGTGTCGGACACGCTTGGGCACAGCGACACCCGGATCACGCGGAACATTTACCAGAGCGTCCTGCCGCAGGTCGGCAAGAACGCGGCGGAGGCCACCGCCAAGCTGGTCCCGCTTCAGCGGAAGACCGAGGCGGAGGAGGCCCGTAAGGCCGCGAAGAAGGCGGCGGCCAAGGCGAAAGCCGAGGCCAGGGCCAAGAGGAAGGGCAAGCAGAAGAAGCCCAAGAAGTAGGGCACCGGACCGCTCCGCTCACGCATCGCTCACGCAAGCCATTCCCGCGGCACCCCGGCCGTGTGACGCGCCATGCCCCGAGCAACACAAAAAGCCAGGTCACGGGCTATGTGACCTGGCCTTTGCCGGAGCCGCCTTCGGGATTCGAACCCGAGACCTACGCATTACGAGTGCGTTGCTCTGGCCATCTGAGCTAAGGCGGCGGGCTGCCCGCACTATGGTGCGATCGGCAACGTCGGTAAGTCTACACAGTTTCCGGGGGTGCTCCGTACGGGCCCTGGGGGCACCCCCGGTGGGCCTCGTGATCAGGTGGCTGAGCAGCGCTTTCCCTGGGGTGGAGGGGTGCCTGCGAGGAGGTAGCGGTTGAGCGTGGAGTCGATGCAGGAGCTTCCTCGGCCGTATGCGGTGTGGCCGTCGCCGTCGTAGGTCAGGAGGGTGGCGGAGGAGAGCTGGGCGGCCAGGGACTGGGACCACGCGTAGGGGGTCGCGGGGTCGCGGGAGGTGCCGACCACGACGATGGGTGCGGCGCCCTTCGCCTCGATGCGGTGGGGTTCGCCAGTCGGGTGGACGGGCCAGTACGTGCAGTTCAGGGAGGCCCAGGCCAGGGTTTCGCCGAAGACCGGGGAGGCCTTCTCGAAGGAGGGGAGGGCTTCTTCGAGCGCTTCAGGGGAGGAGAAGGCGGCGGGGGAGTCCAGGCAGTTGACCGCCGCGTTCGCGGACATCAGGTTCGCGTACCGGCCGTCGGGGCCGCGCTCGTAGTAGGTGTCGGCGAGGGCGAGCAGGCCCGCGCCGTCCTTGTTCTTCATGGCCGAGGTCAGGGCCTCTCGCAGTCGTGGCCAGGCCGCCTCGTCGTACATCGCCGTGATGACGCCCATCGTCGCCAGCGACTCCCCGAGCTTGCGGCCGTCCGGGTCGTCGGCCCCGATGGGCGCGGCGTCGAGCTGCCGGAAGAAGGCCTTCAGGTTCTTGCCGACCTGGTCAGGTGTCGTACGCGCGCCGCCCAGCGGGCAGTCCGATCTGCGTACGCAATCCTTCGCGAAGGCCCGGAAGGCCGTCTCGAAGCCGGCCGTCTGGTCCTCGTTCATCCGGCGCGCGGGCAGCGACGGATCCATCGCGCCGTCCAGGACCAGCCGCCCCACCCGATCCGGGTACAGACCCGCGTACGTCGCTCCCAGAAACGTCCCGTACGAGGCACCGACGTACGTCAGCTTCTCGTCGCCCAGCACCCCCCGCAGGATGTCCATGTCGCGGGCCGCCTCGACCGTGGACACATGCCGCAGCACTCGGGCCGAACGCCGCCCGCAGCCCTCCGTGAACTCCTTGACGGCGTCGATCAGTTGGCCCTTCTCGCGCCGGTTGTCGGGGGTGAGGTCCGTCTGCGTGTACGCGTCCATCTCGCGGCCGGTGAGGCATTCGACCGGTTCGCTGCCGGCGACGCCGCGTGGGTCGACGGCGACCATGTCGTAGCGGGAGCGGACCTCCTTCGGGTAGCCGACACCCGCGTACGACTGGAGATAAGCGGTCGCCGAGCCGCCCGGGCCTCCCGGGTTGACCAGCAGCGAGCCCAGTCGCCTGCCCGGGCCCGTGGCCTTCTTGCGGGTGACGGCCAGGCTGATGTCGCCGGAGGCCGGCTTGTCGTAGTCGAGCGGGGCCTTGAGCGTGGCGCACTGGAAGCCGGGGGCGCCGCAGCCGTGCCACTTGAGCTTCTGGCTGTAGTACGGAGCGAGCGCCCCCGGTGTGGCGTTGGGCAGCGCGGTCAGCGCCGATACTTCCGCCCGGCTCGCGGAGGTCGTCGAACTCCCCACGGAACAGGCGGAGATGAGCAGTCCGCCGATGGCGAGCAGCGTGCCCCACAGATGGAGGAGGCGGCGGGACACGCAGGATGAGCGGAAGTGGTGGGAGGAGTGGGAATCGCAGGGATGGCCGGTACGGGTTGATCTGGCCCGGATTGGCCTGAACTGGCGCCTGATGTGCATCCAGCGAGCGTAACCCTGTGCAACGGATCGACCACCGAAGGTCGCCGCAGCGTCTCGTACGAGTGACCCCGTCAACTCTCTGCACAACAACCCCCTGAGCCCGCCCACTACCCCGGTACTCCCGTAGTCCTCACCCCGCCCGCAACGCCATCGTCATCGCCTCCACCGCCAGCAGCGGCGCCACATTGCGGTCGAGGGCCTCGCGGCAGGCCGCGATCGCTTCTATGCGGCGCAGGGTCGTCTCCGGCGTCGTGGCGCGCGCGAGGCGCTCCAGAGTGTCCCGCATCTCCGTGTTGGCTAGGGCGCGGTCGCTGCCGAACTGGAGGGCGAGGACGTCTCGGTAGAAGGCCGTGAGGTCGATCAGGGCCAGGTCCAGGCTGTCGCGCTGTGTGCGGGTTCTGCGGCGCTTCTGCTTGTCCTCCAGTTCCTTCATCACGCCCGCCGTACCGCGCGGCATCCGGCCGCCCTGGGCCGCGCCGAGCGCCGCCTTCAACTCCTCCGTCTCCTTGGCGTCGATCTCCTCGGCCATCTGCTTGGCGTCCTCGGAAGCCGCGTCGATCAGCTCCTGGGCCGCCTTCAGGCAGCCGCCTACGTCGTCGACGCGGAGCGGGAGCTTGAGGACGGCGGCGCGGCGCTCACGGGCGCTCGGGTCCGTGGCCAGGCGGCGGGCGCGGCCGACGTGGCCCTGGGTGGCGCGGGCGGCGACGGCCGCTACGTCGGGTTCGATGCCATCGCGGCGTACGAGGATGTCGGCGACCGCCGCCACGGGAGGCGTCCGGAGCGTGAGGTGGCGGCAGCGGGAGCGGATGGTCGGCAGGACGTCCTCCAGGGAGGGCGCGCACAGGAGCCAGACCGTGCGGGGGGCGGGCTCCTCGACGGCCTTCAGCAGGACGTTGCCCGCGCCCTCCGTGAGGCGGTCGGCGTCTTCCAGGACGATGACCTGCCAGCGGCCTGTGGCGGGCGACAGCTGGGCACGGCGCACCAAGTCACGGGTCTCCTTGACGCCGATCGAGAGGAGGTCGGTGCGGACGATCTCCACATCGGCGTGCGTACCGATCAGGCTCGTATGGCAGCCGTCGCAGAACCCGCAGCCGGGGGCTCCGCCAAGGGCACGGTCCGGGCTCACGCACTGGAGGGCCGCGGCGAAAGCCCTCGCCACCGTGGAACGGCCGGAGCCCGGCGGACCCGTGAACAGCCAGGCGTGCGTCATCTTCGACGTCTCGGGCAACGGGGTGTCGGCGGCCACCGCCGTGACCAGGGCGTCTGCGTCCCGGGCGGCGGCGTCGAGCTGCTCGCTCACCTTCTCCTGACCCACCAGGTCGTCCCATACGGGCATGGGTTGCCGCCCCTCCGTCGCACATCTGCCTTGCCGCGTCCCATTGTGCGGGAGGGCACTGACAACGGGACTTCACGCCTCCGCGTCAGCGCTCACACCCTCGCGTCAGCGCCCGCGACACAGCGGTGCCTGCCGCGTCGCAAACCCGCGAGCCCATGACGCAAGCCCGAGCGCCCATGACGCAAGCCGTCAGCGCCCGCGCCTGGCCTGTCTCGTCAACGCCCCGCGACACAAGCCCACGCGCCCGTGACGCAAGCCGTCAGCGCCCGCGCCTGGCCTGTCTCGTCAACGCCCCGCGACACAAGCCCACGCGCCCGTGACGCAAGCCGTCAGCGCCCGCGCCTTCTCTCCGCCGCCAACGACACAAGCCGTGCAAGCCCTCGTCGCAGGCCCCGCGCCCGTAAAGCAATCCGCGCGCCCGCGACCCAACCCGTCAGCGCCCCCGACGCCCCCGACGCCCGCGCCCCTCATCGATGTCATCGTCCTCACGCGGGCCCAGCAACTCGTCCGCCAGCGACGGAAGATCGTCCAGCGGTGTCTCCTCGGCCCAGTCCGAGCGGTTCCGCCGACGCGGGCCGCCCTCGGCCTCGAACTGGGGCAGCTCGCGGGTGCGGGCGTCGGAACCGTCGGGCGCCGACCGCTCGTCGCGGAAGTACCCCGGGGGCACCCGGTCCGCCGGGCCACCGCCCCGCTGCTCGCCGCCACGGTCGTCCCGTACGGCCTGGTCCTCCCTTACGGGAGGAAGGACGGCCGTCTCGTCCGCGTCCGGGCCCACCGGAGGCAGTACCGCCGTCTCGTCGGCGGCCCCCGGCGGCACCGGAGGCTGCGGCAGCACGGCTGTCTCCTCCGCGTCGGGCCCGGCTTCGGGAGCGTCACCGGGCGGCACAGGGCGCAGCACGGTGGTCTCGTCGTCCGCCGGTCCGCCGGGAGCGTTCGTCGGCGGCACGACGGGCGTGGGCGTCGGCACCGTGATCTCGTTGTCGGGGGTGGTCGCGCCGGAACCAGCCGCTCCATCAGCCGGAGCGCCGGAACCCGAAGCCTCCGCACTGGCGGCAGCCGCAGCCGCCGCTCCCCTGCGAGCCTCCTCGGCCCGGAGCAACGCCTCCTCGGCCTTCCGCTGCTTCTCCAGGCGCCGCGCCTCGGCCTCGGCCCGGAGCCGCGCCTCCTCCTCGGCCTGCTTGCGCAGACGCTCCTGCTCGGCCGCTCGCGCCTGCTCCTCCGCGAGCCGTCGCTGCCGCTCCTCCTCGGCTCGCCGGCGCGCCTCTTCGGCCTGCTGCCGGGCCACCTCGGCCTGCCGCTCCAGCTCGCGCCGCTGGGCCTCCTCCAGTTCGCGCCGCTTGCGTTCCTCTTCCTCCGCGCGCAGCCGGGCGAGCTGTTCCTGCCGCTCGCGCTCGAGGCGCTCCTCCTCGGCCTTGCGGGCGGCCTCTTCCTCGGCGAGCCGCCGCGCCTCCTCCTCGGCCGCCTTACGGGCCTCCTCCTGGGCCTTCACCTCGGCCTCGGAGAGGGGCAGCATCACGTCGAGACGGTGCCGTATCACCGTCGTGACGGCGTCGGACTCCTGGCCACCGTCGACCACCAGGTAACGCGTGGGGTCGGCGGCCGCGAGCGTCAGGAAACCGGCCCGCACGCGCGCGTGGAACTCGGCGGGCTCCGACTCCAGCCGGTCCGGCGCCTCCGTGAAACGCTCCCGGGCGGTCTCCGGCGACACATCGAGCAGCACGGTCAGATGAGGCACCAGCCCGTTGGTCGCCCATCGTGAGATCCGCGCGATCTCGGTCGGGGACAGATCGCGACCGGCCCCCTGGTACGCCACGGACGAGTCGGTGTAGCGGTCCGAGATGACCACCGCGCCCCGCTCCAGCGCGGGCCGCACCACGGTGTCCACGTGCTCGGCGCGGTCGGCGGCGTACAGCAACGCCTCCGCGCGGTGGGACAGCCCGGCCGACGACACGTCCAGCAGGATCGACCGCAGCCGCTTGCCCACGGGCGTGGCTCCCGGCTCGCGCGTCAGCACGACTTCGTGTCCCTTGGAGCGGATCCACTCGGCGAGCGCCTCGGCCTGCGTCGACTTTCCGGCCCCGTCACCGCCCTCCAGGGCGATGAAGAACCCGTTCGCGGCCGGTGCCGTCGCGGGCTCGTCCCCGCCCCGCAGCGCGTCCCGCAGATCGTGCCGCAGGGGTACGCCGGACCGGTCGTCGACCTTGGCCAGCACCAGCGCGGCGACCGGCAGCAGGAGTGCGCCGATCAGCATCAGGGTGAAGGCGGCGCCGCCGTGCGCGAAGACGAACTTGCCGTTTTCCAGCCGGTGCGGCCCGATCGCCGCCGCCAGCACGGGGGCCACCAGGGCGCCCAGGGCGACGTAGACCCGTACGACCGCGTGGAGATGCTCCGTCGTACGCGCCCGCCGGTGATCCTCGGCCTCCTGATCGAGCAGCGTGTGCCCGGTGTTCGCTGCGACGCCCGCGCCGATGCCGGCGAGCGCCGAGATCAGGATCACCGTGGTGACGTCCGGGACGAGCCCCGCGGCGAGCAGCGCCAGGCCCGTGAAGGCGATGGCCAGCGAGAGCAGCCGGCGCCGCGACAGCGGAGGCAGCAGCTTCGGAGCCGTACGGATGCCCAGAACGACGCCGCCGGTCAGGGCCGCCACCAGCAGCCCGTACATCACCGGCCCGCCGCCCAGGTCCTTGGCGTGCAGCACGGAGACGGCGACCCCGGCGGCGATCGCGGCGGCGACGGCCGCGCAGGCCAGGACCAGCAGCGGAAACGAACCCGTACGCCCCTTGTCGACGCCGGTGCCCGACTTGGGGCGGCGCAGGCCCTCGAGCGGCGACCGTGCGCGCGGGGTGCGCGCGTCGGGCAGCTCGAGAACGGTCAGCACCGACAGGGAGGCGGCGAACAGGCCCGCCGCGACATACGACGCGAGCGCCGCCTGATGCTGGTCGAACCAGGCGATTCCGGCGCCCAGCAGGTTGTTGAGCAGCCCGGCCACGACGAGAGCGGCGGCCGCCAGGGGCACCGCCACGAATCCCGTACGCAGCGACAGCCGCCGCAGCGTCTCCGTGTGGTCCGGCAGCGGACGCACCGCCGCGCCCTCAGGGGGAGCCGCGGGCAGCAGCGCGGGCGCCGCGCTCTCCCTGCACACCGTCCAGAAGCGCTCGGCGACGCCGGTGACGAACGCGGTCACCAGGATCACGGCCAGCGCGTCGTCGGGCGTCCAGTCGATCCACAGGGGCGCGATGATCAGCAGTACGGCCCGCACACCGTCCGCCGCGACCATGGTCCAGCGGCGGTCGAGCGGCCCCTCCTGGGAGGTGAGGGAGGTGAGCGGTCCGAGGAGTACGGCTCCGAAGAGCAGCGTCGCGAGTATCCGCGCCCCGAAGACGGCCGAGACGGCGAAGGCCACCCCGCGGTAGTTGCCCCCGAAGGACCCCGCCGCGACTGCCGCCTCGAACGCGAGCACGACCAGGACGAGCAGCGCGAGGGCGTCGCCGACGCTGCCCACGAGCTGAGCGCTCCACAGCCGCTTCAACTGCGGCAGGCGGAGCAGCGCGCGGACGGCGCGCTCTCGTGAATCTGCGACCAGGGCGTCGTCTGGGGCCGGGGTGTGGGCCGTTGGCTGCTCCGCTCGCGTCATGCGTTCAGCCTATCGGGAGGCACCGACAACCCCGAAGGGGCGCCCACACATACGGATGCGAGGCCTCCGCACGACGCCGGAACCCACCCCGGGACGCTGAAGCACAGCCTCGGGGTGATCAGGCTCAGCCCTCTGAAGCCGCCGCCTTCTTGGTGGCTGCCTTCTTGGCCGGAGCCTTCTTGGCGGCCGTCTTCGAAGTCGTCGTCTTCTTGGCTGCCGTTTTCTTGGCAGGGGCCTTCTTGGTGGCCGTTTTCTTGGCGGCGGCCTTCTTCGCCGTCTTCTTGGCGGGCCCCTTGGCGCGCTTCTCCGCGAGCAGTTCGTAACCCCGCTCCGGAGTGATGTCCTCGACGCTGTCGCCGGACCGCAGGGTCGCGTTGGTCTCGCCGTCGGTGACGTACGGCCCGAAGCGCCCGTCCTTGACGACGACCGGCTTCTCACTGACCGGGTCCGTGCCCAGCTCCTTGAGCGGCGGCTTGGCGGCGGCCCGCCCGCGCTGCTTGGGCTGGGCGTAGATGGCGAGGGCCTCTTCCAGCGTGATCGTGAAGAGCTGCTCCTCGGACTGCAGCGAACGCGAGTCCGTGCCCTTCTTCAGGTACGGCCCGTAGCGCCCGTTCTGCGCGGTGATCTCCACGCCCTCGGCGTCCTTGCCGACGACGCGCGGCAGCGACATCAGCTTGAGCGCGTCCTCCAGAGTGACCGTGTCCAGGGACATCGACTTGAAGAGCGAGGCCGTACGCGGCTTGACGGCGTTCTTGCCGGTCTTCGGGGTGCCCTCGGGGAGCACTTCGGTGACGTACGGCCCGTAGCGCCCGTCCTTGGCGACGATCTGGCGGCCGGTGACGGGGTCGGCGCCCAGCTCGAAGTCGCCGCTCGGCTTGGCGAGCAGTTCCTCCGCGTACTCGACCGACAGCTCGTCCGGAGCGAGATCGTCCGGGACGTCCGCGCGCTGGTGGTTCTCGGAGTCCTTCTCGCCGCGCTCGACGTAGGGGCCGTAACGCCCGACGCGCAGCACGATGTCGTTGCCGACGGGGAACGACGACACCTCGCGGGCGTCGATGGCGCCCAGGTCGGTGACGAGCTCCTTGAGGCCGCCCAGGTGGTCCCCGTCGCCGTTGCCCGAGTCGGCCGCGCTGCGGTCGCCGTTCGCGCCTTCACCGAAGTAGAAGCGCTTCAGCCACGGCACGGCACGCGCCTCGCCCCGCGCGATGCGGTCGAGGTCGTCCTCCATCTTGGCGGTGAAGTCGTAGTCCACGAGCCGCCCGAAGTGCTTCTCCAGGAGGTTGACCACGGCGAAGGACAGGAAGGAGGGCACGAGCGCCGTGCCCTTCTTGAAGACATAGCCGCGGTCGAGGATGGTCCCGATGATCGACGCGTACGTCGACGGGCGGCCGATCTCGCGTTCTTCGAGCTCCTTGACCAGGCTGGCCTCGGTGTAGCGGGCCGGAGGCTTGGTGGCGTGGCCGTCGACCGAGATCTCCTCGGCGGACAGTGCGTCGCCCTCGCCGACCTGGGGCAGCCTGCGCTCGCGGTCGTCCAGCTCGGCGTTCGGGTCGTCGGCGCCCTCGACGTACGCCTTCAGGAAGCCGTGGAAGGTGATGGTCTTGCCGGAGGCGCTGAATTCGGCATCCCGGCCGTCCGCGGCGCGGCCACCGATCTTCACCGTGACCGAGTTCCCGGTCGCGTCCTTCATCTGCGAGGCGACGGTCCGCTTCCAGATCAGCTCGTAGAGCCTGAACTGGTCGCCGGTCAGCCCGGTCTCGGCAGGCGTACGGAAACGGTCCCCGGAGGGACGAATCGCCTCGTGCGCCTCCTGCGCGTTCTTGACCTTCCCGGCGTACGTACGCGGCCGGTCCGGCAGGTAGTCGGCGCCGTACAGCTGCGTGACCTGGGCGCGGGCCGCGACGACCGCGGTGTCCGAGAGGGTCGTGGAGTCCGTACGCATGTAGGTGATGAAGCCGTTCTCGTACAGCTTCTGGGCCACCTGCATCGTGGCCTTCGCGCCGAAGCCGAGCTTGCGCGAGGCCTCCTGCTGCATCGTCGTCGTGCGGAACGGTGCGTACGGGGAGCGACGATACGGCTTCGACTCGACGGACCGTACGGAGAAATCGGTGTTCTCCAGGGCAGCGGCGAGCGCGCGGGCGTTCGCCTCGTCCAGGTGGAGGGTGTTCGCGCTCTTGATCTGCCCGAGCGAGTCGAAGTCACGGCCCTGGGCGACACGCCTGCCGTCGACCGTCGTCAGGCGGGCGACCAGGGAGGAGGGGTCGCTCTTGTCGCCGGCGCGGCCCGTGCCGAAGGTTCCCGTCAGGTCCCAGTACTCGGCGGAACGGAACGCGATGCGCTCGCGTTCCCGCTCGACGACCAGGCGGGTCGCCACGGACTGGACGCGGCCCGCCGACAGCCGCGGCATGACCTTCTTCCACAGGACCGGCGAGACCTCGTAGCCGTAGAGGCGGTCGAGGATGCGGCGGGTCTCCTGGGCGTCGACGAGCTTCTGGTTGAGCTCGCGCGGGTTGGCGACGGCGGCCTGGATCGCGGCCTTGGTGATCTCGTGGAAGACCATCCGCTTGACCGGGACCTTGGGCTTGAGCACCTCCTGGAGGTGCCAGGCGATGGCCTCGCCCTCGCGGTCCTCATCGGTGGCGAGGTAGAGCTCGTCGGAGTCGCGCAGCAGGTCCTTGAGCTTCTTGACCTGCGCCCTTTTGTCGGCGTTGACGACATAGATGGGCTGGAAGTCGTGTTCGACGTCCACGCCGAGGCGGCGCACCTCGCCGGTGTACTTCTCGGGCACCTCCGCGGCGCCGTTGGGGAGGTCGCGGATGTGCCCGACGCTCGCTTCGACGACGTAGCCAGGGCCGAGATAGCCCTTGATCGTCTTCGCCTTGGCAGGCGACTCGACGATGACGAGTCGGCGGCCGCCGTGTGCGGTCTCGCTGGTCGGGGACAACTTCGCTCTTCTCTCCGGTCGACGCAGGGGGTCTCGCCCCGGTCCTTCGTCCCGGGGGTCGGATCGTGCTGACGCTGCGGAGTGTGACGGTACATCCCGCCCCCGTGTCAAACGGGAAAAGCCCGCAACGGCCACTCGAACGGTAACCCGACTCCCGGCATTCCTGCCGCCCGGAGTGTGGACCTGCTGTTTCGGCTCTAAACGGAGCGTGATCTCTCAGTTACCGAAACGGCGGAATCATGCCGGGCGGAGATCTTGCCTTCGACCCTTCGGAGGCACCAACTCCGGTTCACCGGCGGGCATCCGTCCGCAAACGCGGAGTCGCACCAAAACACGCGCTCCTCAGATGCGTGTGAAGCACCACACCGCGAGCAGCAGCGCGGCCGTCCCGGCAAAGCTCGCGACCGTCGCGGACACGGCCGGGCTCATCCCCTCGGCGACGGGTTCGCGGTGCCGCAGCCGGGCCGCGGTCCACACCAGCAGTCCGGCTCCGAACAGGGCGAACACCGATCCCGCGAAGACCGCCGGTCCGTTCTCCATGGTTCGTTCCCTTCGCCCTTGGGTGCCCAAGGACGGGAGGGTGACACCTCCGGGAGGCGAGCACACGAACCCACGGTGAACGCACGGCGGACAGACCCGCGCGACTCCCCGCACACCGCACCCCGCCGTCGCGCCGGCTCGGTTCGAATGTGCGGCCGCGGCGATTTCGCGCCATCCATGACGGCTCGGCGGTCGTGGGGCTCCCCCACGTCCGATTGCTCACCTGGCGGGCTCGAGGAACCCCTGCTCGATCAGCAGCCGGATCTGCGCGGGCGTACGGTCCCGCAGCAACACCGGGTCCTCACCGATCAGTTGGGCGATGGCGTCCAGAATTCGCCCCGCGCTGAGCTGGCCGTCGCACACACCCGCGAAGCCCGCGCCCACCGTGTCGACCTTGGTGGCCCGCCGCATCCCGCGGTTCTGGCGCAGTACGACATGCTCCGGATCCTCGGCGCCGGGCAGCCCGACCTGCTCCTGGACGATCTCGCCCGAGAGCTTGAAGTGCCCGGCGAGCAGCGCCGCGTCGTCGTGCGCACGCAGATAGTCCACGCGGTCGAAGTGTGCGCGCACCGTCTCGCCGAGCGGCTGTTCGACGGGATGCGGCCACTCCTCCACGACGACCGAGGGCTGCGCGGCCCCCGACTTGCGCAGGGTGATCCACCCGAAGCCCACGGCTCTGACTTTCCGCGCCTCGAACTCGTCGAGCCAGGCGTCGTAGCGCGCCTGGTACTCCACCGGATCCGAACGATGATCACCGGCGTCCCGCAGCCACAACTCGGCGTACTGCATGACGTCCTGCACCTCACGCTGCACGACCCACGCGTCACAGTCGCGCGGCACCCAGGACCGCAGCCGGTCCTGCCAGTCCTCCCCCTCCACGTGCTGCCAGTTGGCAAGGAACTGCGCATATCCCCCTTCGTTGAGGTGAGCACCCGCCCCTTGAACGAGCGCCCGGCACAGATCGTCCCCGCCCATCCCGCCGTCCCGATAGGTGAGCCGTGCGCCGGGAGAGATGACGAAGGGCGGGTTGGAGACGATCAGGTCGTACGTCTCCTCGCCGACGGGCTCGAAGAGCGAGCCCTCGCGCAAATCGGCCCCCTGTGCGCCGGACAGGGCGAGCGTGAGCGCGGTGATGTGCAGCGCGCGCGGGTTGACGTCCGTGGCGGTCACGCCTGTGGCGTGCTGTGCGGCGTGCAGCGCCTGGATCCCGGAGCCGGTGCCGAGATCGAGCGCCGACTGCACGGGCGTACGCACCGTGATGCCCGACAGGGTTGTGGACGCGCCGCCCACTCCGAGTACGACCCGTTCATCACGGCTGCTGATGCCTCCGGCTCCGCCGACCGCGCACCCGAGGTCGGCGACGATGAACCAGTCCTCGCCGCCGGGCCCTCCGTACGGCCGGACATCGACCGTCGCCGCGACCTCGTCCCCGCCGGTCCTGGTCAGCCAGCCGCCCTCCAGGCAGTCCTGAACCGGCAGTACGTCCACCACGCGCGCGTGCGGCACGGGCTGCTGCAACAGAAACAGCCGTACGAGCGTCTCCAGCGGCGTGTCGCCCCGGGTCGCCCGGAGTGCGGGCACGGTCTCGCTCCGGGCCAGTGCCGCGTACGCAGAGGCGCCCAGCAGATCGAGCAGGCCGTCGGCGCTGAAGGAGGCGCCCAGGAGGGCGTCTCGCAACCGCGCGGTGACGTCGGAGCGGTCGGTCGAGGGCAGCGTTGCCAGGCTGGTGTTACTCACGCCTCCATTGTTGCCGCTCCCGCCGATGGGGCGCTTGCCCCTGTGGACAACATGCCGCCTGTGGACAAGCGGCCTGTGGAGAACAAGCCGCCCACCACATGCCGAGGGCCCGGCACGCGCGCGTACCGGGCCATTTCTCGGTTGACGGAGATCGGTCTCCTGGGGTCAGCCGTTGGTCGCCGACGGCGAGCCGGCGGCGGACTTGCAGCTCTCCTGCTTGGCCATCGCCTTGCCCACCTCGCCCTCCTGCAGCTTGTTCAGGGCGACGTTGCCGCTCTGGCCCAGCTTGTCCAGCTCGGTGGCGATGTCCTTGAGCCCGTCCGCGAACTTCCCCTGATCCTTGGTGTCGAGCGCGTCGACCTGCTTCTTGAGGTCGGCATACGACGTGGAGATGCCGTTGAGCTCCTTGACGGCGTCCGTCTGCTTCTTCTTGCCCTCCTCGACGTCCGGCGCCCCGGCCTTGCTCACGGCGGCGCCGATCGCCTTGTAGGCGTCGGACATGTCCTGGAAGGCCTGGGAGTCCGTCTCCTGGACGTCGGCCGGCGTGCTGTTGTCCGAGGTCTGCTTCTGGATGGAGGTGTTGGCGGCCTCGATCTTCTTCGCCTGCGGCTGCACCTCGTCGCAGACCTCTTTGGCCCAGGAGTTCAGCTTGTCGCTGCTGTCGTCTCCGCCGCATCCCGACAGCGCCAGTACCAGTACCGCACCGCCGGACAGTGCGGCCGCGAGCTTCTTGTTCACCGGATTGGTCCCTTCCATGGCTCTCGGCCCCGGAACATACACGCCAAGTGGGCGACACCCACGAGATGGAAGTCCGATTTGTCAAATATTGTAACCATTTGCACCAAGCGAGAGAAGGCTCACGAACCCGGCGCGAAAACCCTCGAGCGGGCGGACGACGCGTCAAGACGCGCTGCCCGCCCGCTCGTTGAGCGGAACCTGACCAGCCGTAAGGCCAAGCCGTGGAGCGATCGCTCAGGAAACCACCGCCGCATCCGGCGATTTGGAGGCCGGTTCGGAGTTGTCTTCGTCACCCACGGCGATACCGCGCCGCTTGGACACGTACACCGCGCCGACGATCACGGCGAGCGAGAGCACCGCGATGAGTACGCGCATGCCCACGCTCTTGTCCTCCCCGTACGAGAACTTGACGACCGCGGGCGCGATGAGCAGCGCCACCAGGTTCATCACCTTCAGCAGGGGGTTGATCGCGGGACCGGCGGTGTCCTTGAAGGGGTCGCCGACCGTGTCGCCGATCACCGTGGCGGCATGGGCCTCGCTGCCCTTGCCGCCGTGGTGACCGTCCTCGACGAGCTTCTTCGCGTTGTCCCAGGCGCCGCCGGAGTTGGCGAGGAAGACCGCCATCAGCGTGCCCGTGCCGATCGCGCCCGCGAGGAACGAGCCGAGCGCGCCGACCCCGAGCGTGAAACCGATCGCGATCGGCGTCAGTACGGCGAGCAGGCCGGGCGTGGCCAGCTCGCGCAGCGCGTCCTTGGTGCAGATGTCGACGACGCGTCCGTACTCGGGCTTCTCGGTGTAGTCCATGATCCCGGGGTGCTCGCGGAACTGCCGCCGCACCTCGTAAACCACGGCCCCGGCGGACCGCGACACCGCGTTGATCGCCAGCCCCGAGAAGAGGAAGACGACCGCGGCACCCGCGATGAGCCCGACCAGGTTGTTGGGCTGCGAGATGTCCATCATCAGGTTCAGCGGCGCGTCCTCGCCGGTGACCGTCTCGCCCACTTCGTTCGCGGCCGTGAGGATCGCGTCACGGTACGAGCCGAAGAGCGCCGCAGCCGCCAGTACGGCCGTGGCGATGGCGATGCCCTTGGTGATGGCCTTGGTGGTGTTGCCGACGGCGTCCAGGTCGGTGAGCACCTGCGCGCCCGCGCCCTCGACGTCACCGGACATCTCGGCGATGCCCTGCGCGTTGTCGGAGACCGGACCGAAGGTGTCCATGGCGACGATCACGCCGACCGTGGTGAGCAGACCGGTACCGGCCAGCGCCACCGCGAACAGCGCCAGCATGATCGACGTACCGCCGAGCAGGAACGCCCCGTACACGCCGAGGCCGATCAACAGGGCGGTGTAGACAGCCGATTCGAGACCGAGGGAGATACCGGCCAGGACGACGGTGGCCGGACCGGTGAGCGAGGTCTTGCCGATGTCCCGTACGGGTCGACGGGTGGTCTCGGTGAAGTAGCCGGTCAGCTGCTGGATCAGCGCGGCCATCACGATGCCGATCGCGACGGCGACGATCGCGAGGATCCGCGGGTCGCCGCCCTTGTCGAGGACTTCCGTGTTCGCGCCGTCCAGCTCCGCGTACGAGGACGGGAGGTAGATGAACACGGCCACGGCCACCAGCGCCATCGAGATCACCGCGGAGATGAAGAAGCCGCGGTTGATGGCGCTCATGCCGCTTCGGTCGGCCCGACGCGGGGCCACCGCGAAGATGCCGATCATCGCGGTGATCACGCCGATCGCGGGCACGATCAGCGGGAAGCCGAGCCCGTAGTCGCCGAACGCCGCGCTGCCGAGGATGAGCGCGGCGACGAGCGTGACGGCGTACGACTCGAAGAGGTCGGCGGCCATGCCGGCGCAGTCGCCGACGTTGTCGCCCACGTTGTCGGCGATGGTCGCGGCATTGCGCGGGTCGTCCTCCGGAATGCCCTGCTCGACCTTGCCGACCAGGTCGGCGCCGACGTCGGCGGCCTTGGTGAAGATGCCGCCGCCGACACGCATGAACATCGCGATCAGCGCGGCACCGAGACCGAAGCCCTCCAGGACTTTCGGTGCGTCGGCCGCGTACACCAGCACCACACAGGAGGCGCCCAGCAGACCGAGCCCCACCGTGAACATGCCGACGACGCCGCCCGTTCGAAAAGCGATCTTCATGGCTTTGTGCGAGACGGCGGTGAGATCCTTTTCGGGTTCACCTTCCGCCGGAGTCGCTTCCCGTGCCGCGGCGGCCACGCGGACATTGCTGCGTACGGCGAGCCACATGCCGATATAGCCGGTGGTCGCCGAGAACGCCGCGCCGATCAAGAAGAAGACCGATCGTCCGGCGCGCTGATTCCAGTCGTCCGCGGGCAACAGCATGAGCAGGAAGAACACCGCGACGGCGAATACGCCGAGGGTGCGCAACTGGCGCGTCAGATAGGCGTTCGCGCCTTCCTGGACCGCCGCCGCGATCTTCTTCATGCTGTCGGTGCCCTCGCCGGCCGCGAGAACCTGGCGTACCAGGATCCCGGCGACCACGAGAGCCGCCAGGGCCACGACCGCGATGAAGATCACGATGAGGCGGTTGTCGTCGGTCAGAACCGCGGCCGCGAGGGTTGTGGGCTGGTCAAACTGATGAGGGGTAGAAAGCCCCGCCATTCGTCCTCCTTGACGCTTGGGCTGAGCTCAAGATGTGGACGGATTGTAGGTAGCCGGACCTGATCAAAACAGTGCGCGGTAAGCGGAATCGTCCTTCACATGCTCTTCAGTGAATGATCCACGGACCATCATGGAACCCGAAAGCGGTAATGCCTCAAAAGCATTGACGCTTGATCCATTGACGCGCGACAGAGGTAAACCCGATCATAAGCCTGATCGTGAATTCATTCACGATAACGCGCGCGCAATCCACATGCACGGGCGTGCACGAACACGACAACGAGAAAGGGCCCCGCTGAGCAGGGCCCTTTCCGTACTGCGTGGGTGAGGGGGTCAGGGAACGAGCGTGGCCGACGGCGTGGTGGGCCAGCTCATCCTGATCAGCCCGCCGTTCTCACCGGCGGTGACCTCCACGTCGTCGACAAGGCCGCTGATGACCGCGAGACCCATCTCGTCCTCTTCGGTCTCCGCGTCCGGATCGCCGGCTCCGCCATCGGCGCCCGGCATCTTCTCGCCGGGAGCCGCATGCGGCGCCTCGTCGCCGACCTCGATGGAGAACTGCTTCTCCTCCTCGATCAACAGCACCCGCACCGGCGCCGAGATACCGCCGCTCTGGTGCAGCCCGACGGCCCGCGTACAGGCCTCGCCGACGGCGAGCCTGACCTCGTCGAGGACGGCCTCGTCCACTCCGGACCTGCGCGCCACCGCTGCCGCCACCAGTCGGGCGGTCCTGACGTGCTCGGGCAGCGCGCTGAAGCGGAGTTCAACGGTGGCCATGCATCCCCCTCGGAACTACGGGCGTGCTGTCAGGGGGCCGGGCCGCGAGGCCCGAACCCCCCTCGTTGACTTTCTTCCGTTCCGGACCCACGGCCCGGAACCGGCCTTCGGCCAAGAGCCGCTCGGTCGCGACCGAGGACCACTCAGTCGGTGGCCGCTACCGCTTCCTCGACCGAGGTGTGGATGGGGAACACCTTGGTGAGGCCGGTGATGCGGAAGATCTTCAGAATGCGCTCCTGGTTGCAGACCAGTCGCAGCGAGCCCTCGTGGGCACGCACCCGCTTCAGGCCGCCGACCAGCACGCCGAGCCCGGTGGAGTCGAGGAAGTCCACGCCCTCCATGTCGACGACAAGATGAAAACTGCCGTCGTTCACCAGCTCGACCAGCTGCTCGCGCAGCTTGGGCGCGGTATATACATCGATTTCGCCACCGACTTCGACGACCGTACGATCGCCGACGGTACGTGTCGACAGGGACAGGTCCACGGATCCTCCAGCACCTTGCTATCGAGCGGTCGCCCCTCGGGACACCTCGGCGGCGCCCCCGGGACTGTTCGCCAGCCGCGATGGCATTCAATCACTTACCGGCAGGCGTGCACGACGCCTTAGGCCCATTGTCCGTCACGCCAGTGACACACTCGATGCCGATGGCCAAGAATCCCCGGTCCGATCGACCCTCGACGGGCACCGCTTCCCGACCCGCTCCGAGCACGGTTCTGAACCGGCTCGCCTCGGGGCCGAGCCGGGCTTCGCGCATCACTCATACGGAGCACTTGCCCCCACGTGAGGGCCGCCATGCCGTCTGGCCGGACCGGATCCGCTCCGAGGTGATCGCGGCAGTACAGGCCGCTGGCATCGAGCATCCCTGGGCCCACCAGGCACAAGCCGCCGAGCACGCCCTGGACGGCGACTCAGTGATCGTCGCCACAGGCACCGCCTCGGGCAAGTCGCTGGCGTACCTGGCCCCGGTGCTGTCGTCTCTACTCGATGGCTCGGAAGCCGCCAATGGACGAGGCGCCACCTCCCTCTACCTCGCCCCGACCAAGGCCCTCGCGGCGGACCAGTGCCGATCCGTGAAGGAAATTTCACATCCTCTGGGCAATGCGGTGCGTCCCGCCGTCTACGACGGGGACACTCCCGTCGAGGAACGCGAGTGGATACGCCAGTACGCCAACTACGTCCTGACCAACCCCGACATGCTGCACCGCGGGATACTGCCCTCCCACCCCCGCTGGTCCTCCTTCCTCCGCGCGCTGCGCTATGTCGTCATCGACGAGTGCCACACCTACCGCGGCGTCTTCGGCTCGCACGTCGCCCAGGTACTGCGCCGGCTGCGCCGCCTGTGCGCGCGGTACGGCTCCTCGCCCGTCTTCCTCCTCGCCTCCGCGACCGCCGCCGAACCGTCGGTGGCCGCTCGCCGGCTGACCGGTCTCCCAGTCGTCGAGGTCGCGGACGACGCCTCACCACGCGGCGAACTGGTGTTCGCCCTCTGGGAGCCCCCGCTCACCGAACTCCACGGCGAGAAGGGCGCCCCAGTCCGCCGTACCGCCACCGCCGAGACCGCGGACCTCCTCACCGACCTGACCGTGCAGGGCGTCCGCTCGGTCGCGTTCGTACGGTCCCGCCGGGGCGCCGAGCTGATCTCGGTGATCGCCCAGGAACGGCTCGCCGAGGTCGACCGCTCCCTGGCCCGGCGCGTGGCCGCGTACCGAGGCGGCTACCTCCCCGAGGAACGCCGCGCCCTCGAGCAGGCCCTCCACTCCGGCGAACTCCTCGGCCTCGCCGCCACCACCGCCCTCGAACTCGGCATCGACGTCTCGGGACTGGACGCCGTCGTCATCGCGGGCTACCCCGGCACGAGAGCCTCGCTGTGGCAGCAGGCGGGACGCGCGGGACGCTCCGGGCAGGGCGCCCTCGCGGTCCTGGTTGCCCGCGACGACCCGCTGGACACCTTCCTCGTCCACCACCCGGAAGCCCTGTTCGACCAGCCCGTGGAGTCCACCGTCCTCGACCCCGACAACCCGTACGTCCTCGCGCCCCACCTGTGCGCCGCCGCCGCCGAACTCCCGTTGACGGACGAGGACCTGCCGCTCTTCGGCCCGGCCGCCGCCGATCTGCTTCCGCAACTGGAGGCCGCGAAGCTGCTGCGCCGCCGTACGAAGGCCTGGCACTGGACGCGCCGGGAACGAGCCGCCGACCTCACGGACATCCGTGGCGGAGGCGGCAATCCGGTACAGGTCGTCGAGGCCGGCTCAGGACGGCTGCTGGGCACAGTCGACGTCGGCGCCGCGCACACCAGCGTCCACGACGGGGCGGTCCACCTTCACCAAGGCCGTACGTACCTGGTGAAGGAACTGGACCTCGAGGACTCGGTCGCCCTGGTCGAAGAGGCCAACCCGCCGTATTCGACGGTCGCCCGCGACACCACGGCCATCTCCGTCCTGGAAACGGACGTCGAAGTCCCCTGGGGCGAGGGCCGGTTGTGCTACGGCTCCGTCGAGGTCACCAACCAAGTCGTCTCCTTCCTGCGTCGTCGTGTCATCACCGGCGAAGTGCTCGGCGAGACGAAACTCGACCTCCCTCCTCGTACGCTCCGCACCCGCGCCGTGTGGTGGACCGTCACCGAAGACCAGCTCGACGCCGCCCGCGTGACCCCGGAGATCCTCGGCGGAGCCCTGCACGCCGCCGAGCATGCGTCGATCGGCATGCTCCCGCTGTTCGCCACCTGCGACCGCTGGGACATCGGTGGCGTCTCCGTCCCGCTGCACCCGGACACCCTCCTCCCTACGGTCTTCGTGTACGACGGCCACCCCGGCGGGGCGGGCTTCGCCGAGCGCGCCTTCCACACGGCTCGCGAGTGGCTCACGGCCACCCGCCAGGCCATCGCCTCCTGCGAGTGCGAGGCCGGCTGCCCGTCCTGCATCCAGTCCCCCAAGTGCGGCAACGGCAACGAACCACTGCACAAGCGGGGGGCTGTTCGATTGCTGACGGTTCTGCTGCGGGGTGCTCCGGAGGAACAGGCGGCCGGGGCCGCTTCGCGAGCAGGAGCCGGGGGTGAGGGTGCGGACGGGTAGAGCGTCGGATTCCTGGCGTCGGCCCCAACAGAGGGTCCGGGCCCAGCGGCGCGCCCGGACCGGCGGCCGGAAACGGATTACGGCGTCACCTCCGGTGCGGAGCTGGCCTCACTCCCAGGTGCACGGTGGGCTCTTCGCGAGCTCCGTGCGAGGCCGATCCCCCGCTTCCCAAGCCGGCGAACGTGGCGCCACCCGCCGGGTCCCTCCACGGGTTCACCCCCTCTCCGGATCCGCTGCCTCACCCGCGGAGTGAGGCGGCGCTATCACCCCCTCGGGTCCCGCCGGAGGCTTCGGCCCCGCCGGGCCCGCCCGAGACCTGACCTCCGCAGTGAACAGCCCTCGCCCCGCCGCGACCCTGACGTCCGAGATCTCGCCGTAGACGGCGCACCGGACGATGCGGGTGCCCTGGGCCCGCGCCACCCGGTCCGCCTGGGCGCAGGCCGCCGTACCGCCCTCCATCCAGTGGTCGGCCGCCGCGAGGGCCGCCAAGTCGGCGGCGCCACCGGCATGGTGACGGGTCATCACCGCTTGGCTCATCGCGAGGATGGCGCCGAAGAAGACGCACAGCACCGCGATGACACCCACCGCCAAGACGGTCGCCGAGCCCCGATCCGAGGAGAACGCTCTCCTACGCGAAACCCACCATCGTTCGCTTCCCTTCGTCATCCGCCCGCCCCCACCGTCTCCTCTGCCAGGGCCACAGCCTCGTGCTCCAGGTCGAGAGCCAGCGCGTCGGGCCCCGGAGGCTTCGCCGCAACCCGCACACGCACCAGGTCGCCCTCGCGCCGAACCGTGACCTGCGCCCCGTCCGGCGCCGTCTGCTGGGCCACCGTCGTCACCGTGCCCGGCGGGTCCTGGCGGGCCGCCGCACGTGCCCCCGCCCGGGCCGCGTCCACGCACTGGATATGCGCGGACGCGGCCAGCAGGGCCCAGACCAGTGCCAACGCCAACGCGATCAGCACGGGCAGCACCATGGCCGCCTCCGCCGTTACGAACCCTCCGTCCCCGGCCAGCCGCCGGAACGGACCCCGGCGCCGTACCGGACGGGCCGCCCGCTCCTCAGAACTGGCCATTGAGCGCTCGTTCCACGATGTCCTGCAGAGCCCCCTTGACCTGCCCACTGGTCACCACCTCGTAGAGCAGCGCGGCGAACCCCACCGCCGCGATCAGCCCCATCGCGTACTCGGAAGTCACCATTCCGGCATCCCTCCGCGCCGCCGAAGCCCTCCGCACCACCCAGGCAGTAGGCACCGCCCACGCCCTGCCCGCCAGCGCCTGCATCCGCCCGGCCCGCACTCGTACCCGCATTGCCTTGCTCATCCGAACCCCCGTGTAGATCCGCACTGTCGACTCGTTCGATTCGTTCGACTCATTCACTTCGCCCGGCTGTGCCGGACCTGTTCCGTTCATCGCTCGCCCTTCACCACGCCTCGCCGGTCACCCACCACCTCCCAACACCCCGTCCGCGAGCCCGATCACCACAGGAAGCACCCCGATCGCGATGAACGCGGGCAGGAAGCACAGCCCCACCGGCGCGGTGACCATGACGGCCGCCCGCCGCGCACGAGTGGTGGCGGTACGTCCCCACTCCGCGCGGGCCTCCGCGGCGAGGCGCCCGACGGGACTCGCCGCCGGTACGCCGGACTCGCCGGCCCGCTCCAGCAGCCGGGCCAGTGCCCGGGCGCCGGGCAACGCGGCCAACCCTCGCCATGCCTCAGCCGGTTCACCGCCGAGCCGCATCTCGGCCGCACCCCGCGCTAGCCGTTCTCCCACAGGCCCTTCCAGCGCCTCCCCCACGGCCTGAGCAGCCGCTACGGGACCGGCACCGGCCACGATGCAGGCCGCCAACAGATCGGCAGCGAGGGGCAGTTGTTGCTCGGCCAGTCCGGAGTCAGGCTCTTCCGCTGGAGTCGGCCTGCGCTGCCACCGCCTCACCCCGAACCCGGCCACGAGCCCCACGACGATCCCGGGAACGCCGCCGACGAACACCCAGCAGGCACTGACGGCACCCACCACCGGCAGCCACTCCCGCATCGGGGCCCGAACCTCAAAGCGTCGTCCGGTGGGCGTCGGTTCCACGACGACCAGCACCGCTCGCAGCCGCCTGCGCACCCGCCGCTCCCGCCGCGCGGTCCGAAGGACCCAAGCGAGCGACCACAGTCCCGCGACCAGGCATAGGGCCATCCCCAGCCTGTGGACAGCCTCCGTACTCATCCCACCTCCGCCTTCCGTACGATCCGCAGCGCCCACCACACCCCGGCGCCCTCCAGAACCCCGCCGACCAGCAGACAAGCCAGGCCCGCGCCGGTGTGCAGGACGACATGCAGCGGATCGGCGCCGAGCGCGGTACCGAGGAGCAGACCCAGCAGGGGCAGTCCCGCGAGCAGCACTGCCGTCGACCGTGCCCCCGCCAACTGGGCGCGTAGATCGGCCCGTTGATCCCGTTCCGCGCGGAGTGCCGCCTCCAGCCGGTCGAGCCCGGCTGCGAGTCCGGCACCCCGGTCCACGGCGACCCGCCAGCACGCGGCGAGACCCAGCAGTCCCTCGGCACCCGGCCGCCGTGCCGCATCCGTGAGCGCGCCGGCCACATCCCCGCCGAACCGCGCTGCCGCCAGCACCACCGCCTGCGCCTCGCCGAGCCCGCCCGAATCACGAGCGGCCCGCAGCAGCGCCTCGCCCGGCTGCCGCCCGGCGCGCACCTCCCCCGCGAGCGCCCCGCACAACGCGATCACCGCGTCGGCCCTTCGTTCCCGGATCCGGCGCGCCTGGCTCATCCGTCGAGCCCGCCTCACCAGCGGCACCCCGAGCGCGCCCGCAACGAGCGGGACCACGGACGCCCCCAGCAGAGCGACCACCACCCCGGCGACCAGCGACCACCACTCGCCCCGTTGCCGATGCAGCCGCCGTAGCCACGCCACAGCCGGTGCGGTCCGCTCCCGCGCCCTTCGCTCCCACGTCGGCGGTCCGGCTCCCGCCAACCCGCCGCCCGCGCAGAGCAGTTGAGCCCGCCGAGCGCCTGGCCCCTGGCCGCTCATCAGCCAGGCCGCCGCCCCGGCACACACCATCGCCGCAACCCCCGGCACCTCGCCGACCCCCGTCACGAGCTCTCACTCCTCTCACCGAGCAGCCCCCGCAGCCGCTCCCAGCCCCGCTCATACGCGAAGGCCTCCGCGCCCCAGCGCAGCGCCGGCACCGTCACCACGAGCCCCGCCGGATCCCGCTCCAGCACATGAACTTCGGCGATCCGCCGCCGCCCTGCCCGGTCGCGTACGAGGTGAAGCACCACCGAAAGGGCTGCCGCGACCTGACTGTGCAGGGCCGCCCGGTCGAGCCCCGCCGCCGTACCCAGCGCCTCCAAACGGGCGGGCACCCCGGCCGCGGCGTTCGCGTGGACGGTGCCGCAGCCGCCTTCGTGCCCGGTGTTCAAAGCCGCCAGCAGATGGACGACTTCGGGCCCGCGCACCTCGCCGACCACCAGCCGGTCCGGCCGCATCCGCAGGGCCTGGCGCACCAGGTCTTGGAGCGTGACGAGTCCGGCGCCCTCCTGGTTGGCAGGTCTGGATTCGAGGCGTACGACATGGGGATGGTCGGGGCGGAGCTCCGCCGAGTCCTCGGCGAGCACGATCCGCTCACCCGGTCCGATCAGCCCCAGAAGGGCACTCAAGAGGGTTGTTTTGCCGCTGCCCGTGCCACCGCTGATCAAGAAAGACAGCCGGGCATCGAGCAGTGCCCTCAACACCCGGTCGCCACCCGGAGGTACCGTCCCCGCCGTCACCAACTCGTCGAGTGTGAACGCCCGCGGACGCACGACCCGCAACGACAGGCACGTCGAGCCGACCGCGACCGGTGGCAGCACGGCATGCAGACGCGTGCCGTCCGGAAGCCGGGCGTCGACCCAGGGGTGCGCGTCGTCGAGCCGCCGCCCGGCCACGGCCGCGAGGCGCTGCGCAAGCCGTCGTACGGCCGCCGCGTCCGGAAAGGAGACGGCCGTCAGCTCCAGGCCACCGCCCCGGTCCACCCACACCCGGTCGGGCGCCGAGACCAGCACATCGGTCACCGAGGGATCGGCGAGCAGCGGCTCCAGCGGGCCGGTCCCGACCAGCTCAGAGCGCAACCGCTCGGCCGCGCCGAGCACTTCGGCATCCCCCAGCACCCGCCCCTGGTCCCGCAAAGCCTGCGCCACCCGGGCTGGAGTCGGCTCGGCCCCACTCTCGGCCAGCCACTGCCGCACCCCGTCCAACAGCTCTTCATCGGCGGGCCACTTCACGCCAGCACGCCCGCCGCCCAGCCTCGCGTCCGCCGGCAATCCCACGTCGGTACACTCACCGACCGGCCCCGCAACCACAGACGGCCCAACTCCCACACGCCCGCCGACCGGCCCCGTATCCACAGACCAGCCCACACCTGTACGACCACCCGCCGACCTCGCGCCCGCCGGAAAACGCACACCCGCAGACTCACCGACCGGCCCCGCAACCACAGACGGCCCAACTCCCGCTCCCCCACTGGCCGACCGCGCATGCGCAGGCCAATTCACGTCAGTACGGCCATCTATCGGCATCGCGCCCGCAGACGAATCCGCACCCGCGCGCCCGCCCAACGCCCGAGCATCCACAGGCAACCCCGCACCACCCGTACGCCCACCGAGCCCTCCGCCACGCACGCGCGTGCCCCCGCTCATACGCCCCCTCCCGCCATCGCGGCCCGCTCCCAGAAGGCGGAGCAGAAGCGAGCAAGCGGTCCCCGTGCGTCGGCTCCGGGTGGAGCCCCGCGTTCCTGGGCCACCGGCAGTCCCGCCTCCACGGGGACTTCGCCCGCCAGGGGGAGCCCGAGCAGTCGGGCCACCTCCTTGTCGTCGAGGCCGGGTGCGTACGGCCCTCGTACCGCGACCCGCAAATCGCGCAGGACCATGCCGACCACGGACGCCACCCGCCCTGCCGCCGCGACGGCGCGCAGCTCGGCGGGGACCACGAGGAGCCCGAGGTCCAGCTGGGCGAGAACCTCCGCGACGCCTTCGTCGATCCGGCGCGGCAGGTCCACGACCACGGTGCCGCCTCGCCGTCGGGCCGCAGCCAGGACAGCCCGTACGGCCTCGGGCGCGATGACGACACAGTCGCCGCGATCCCAGCTGAGGACCCGCAAGGCGTGCAGCTCGGGCAGCGACTCCTCCAGAGCACCGCCGCCGACCCGGCCGCGCGAGCCGGCGAAGGCAGGCCAGCGCAGGCCCTCGGCCGTCTCTCCACCGAGGAGTACGTCGAGTCCGCCACCCAGCGGATCCGCGTCCACGAGCAGGGTGCGCCGCCCCTCGCGCGCCGAGGTGACCGCGAGCGCGCAGGCGAGCGTGGAGGAACCGGCCCCTCCGCGACCGCCGATCACGCCGACGGTGAGCGCTGGCGGGCCGACTCCTTCGGCCACGTCGGCGATCCGGTCGACCAGCCATTGTTCGCCATCGGGCAGCAGCAGGACATGATCGGCGCCGATCTCCACGGCCCGCTGCCACACCCCCGGATCGTCCTGATCCCGCCCTACCAGCACCACTCCGCGCCTGCGCCCTGCCCCGCGCACCCGCCGCGCGGCATCATCGCCGACCAGCACCAAGGGCGCCGTGTCCCAGCCGCCTCCGCGCTCCGGCACCCCGTGGTGGACCTCGGGCCTGGCGCCCGCCGCGGCGCACAGCCGCAGCAGGTCGTCCAGCAGTTCCACGTCCTCCGTGACGATCAACGGCCTGCCCTGTCGCCCCTCGGCGGCCGACGTCCGGTCGTATGTGATGGCTCCCGCCACGATCTCCGTCCCCCTTCGCTGCTTGCTCGCGAAGCCCCCGCGGCCCCGCGAATCCCGCCGCGCACGAGAACCGGCAACCGGTCCTCCATATGAACCGCCGATACGAACCGGCCATAGGCTCCGGACAAACAGAACCGGCCATGAACTCGCACCCGGCGGCACGCGCTGGAATCACGGTGCAGCGATCCCGGAAATCGTGTGGATCTTGGTCGATAACTGTGGACGACCCGATGGTTGTGAATATCGCGTTCACCCAAACCGGTGACCGTTGTACGACTTCCACAGAGCAGCACAGCGACTACACACGGTGACGGATCATGCGTACATGCGAAGAAGCACCGAAGCCCACACAGCGGACCCGGTGCTCAGTGAAGGAAGAGAGAAAACCCACCCGGACATGCGACGACCCCCGCCGGGGGGGAGAGCGGGGGTCGTCCCCACGGCCGACTCGGGGGGGGGAGGAGCCGGACCGGGTTAGCACGGTCGCGAACGATCCGTGACTTCCATGGTGTACCCGAGAGCCTTCTCAGGCAAACCCACGCGCCTCACCTTACGCCGAATGGTGGGCGCCTATGCTCACCCTCGTGGAAAACCACTCCTTGCCCCGCACAGCGGCCTTCTTTGATCTGGACAAGACGGTCATTGCGAAGTCGAGCACGCTCACGTTCAGCAAGTCGTTCTACCAAGGTGGACTGATCAACCGCCGGGCTGTGTTGCGTACCGCATATGCCCAGTTTGTCTTCCTTGCGGGCGGCGCCGACCACGACCAGATGGAGCGGATGCGCGAGTATCTGTCCGCGCTCTGCCGCGGCTGGAACGTCCAGCAGGTCAAGGAGATCGTCGCCGAGACGCTGCACGACCTGATCGACCCGATCATCTACGACGAGGCGGCGTCCCTCATCGAGGAGCACCACCTCGCCGGTCGCGATGTCGTGATCGTCTCCACCTCCGGGACGGAGGTCGTCGAGCCCATCGGTGAACTGCTCGGCGCGGACCGGGTGGTGGCGACCCGCATGGTCGTGGGCGACGACGGCTGCTTCACAGGCGATGTGGAGTACTACGCGTACGGTCCGACGAAGGCCGAGGCGATCAAGGAGCTGGCCGCGTCCGAGGGGTACGACCTCTCGCGCTGCTATGCCTACAGCGACTCCGCGACCGACATCCCGATGCTCGAAGCCGTAGGCCATCCCCACGCCGTCAATCCCGACCGTGCGCTGCGCCGCGAGGCCACTACGCGCGCGTGGCCCATACTCGACTTCCACCATCCGGTGCGACTAAAGCAGCGGCTGTCCGTGCCGCCCCGGCCCGCCCTGGTCGCGGCGGCGGCGATAGGTGCGGCGGCGGCCACCGCCGGCCTCGTCTGGTACGCGAGCCGACGCCGTTCGGTGGTGGGCTGAGCCCGCCGAATCACCCCGTGACGATCCGGGTGACCGATTCAGTCCTCTTTGAACCCAAAAGTAAAGAAGCGCAGCTAGGGCTTCCGCTTCCTCCGGTCCTGGAGTACAAAGAAGTTAACGGCCCGCGAGACCAAGGATCATCCGAAAGGATCACCTTTAAAACGCAACCAAGGCCCCACGGACCGAGCATGAACACTGGGCACCCACGCGACGTCGACCCGTCGATTACGGGCCAGCCGCACCAGGCGACGGGCAAAGTTCCCGACCTGATGGGCAATATCTCGAGGACGCTTGGTAACCCGGTGAACATGCCAGCGGCGGTACGAACTCTCGTACCGCCGCAACCCTGTTCAGGGAGTTTTTCGCCCTCCTAGGAGGCTCATTTTCGAGCCCCGGAGCGCAGAAGCCCGCGCCGCGAGGCCAGATGTGACGGCGCGAGATGCCGAACGTCACGCCGCCCCGCGCTGCAGCGCCTCGCACACCGCCGTCGACTCCCGCGCGCCCAGCTCAACCGCCTTGCCACAGTGGGCGATCCAGGTCGCCATGCCCTCCGGGGTGCCGGAAACGTAGCCCTCGAAGGCGGCCAGATAGGCCGCGCGGCCCTGTTCCGCCTGGCCGACCTCGGCCGGGCAGACGGACTTCGGGTCGAGGCCACTGCCGACCAGGACGATGCGTTCGGCCGCGCGCGCGACCAGGCCGTTGTGGGAGACGAAGGGGCGCAGCGCGAGGAGTTCGCCGTGCACCACCGCGGCGGTCACCAGGGCGGGTGCGGAGCTGCCCGCGATGACCAGCTGCGCGAGGCCGTCGAGGCGGCCCCCGACCTCGGCCGCGTCGGGCAGCGGCAGTTCGATCAGCGGCTCGTCGACGGATTCGCCGTCCTGCCGCGGCCGGCCCACCTCGTCCGCCTTGTCCGCGGCCGCCACCAGGTGTAGTCGCGCGAGTACCCGAAGGGGCGACTGCCGCCAGATGGACAGGAGTTGACCTGCCTCGGCGGTCAATCGGAGGGCTGCGCCCACCACTCTGGCCTCGCCGTCAACACTGAAGTCGGTGCGCCGGCGCACCTCTTCGAGTGCCCAGTCGGCGCCGGACAGCGCGGCGGAGCCTCGCGCGCCGCGCAGTGCGGCCTCGGAGGTGATCTCGTTACTGCGGCGCCGCATGATGCGATGCCCGTACACCCGGTCCACGGCCTTGCGCACGGACTCCACGGATTCGGCGACGCCGGGCAGCGAGCCCAGGGTCGCGAGCGGGTCGGCGTTCGCACCTGTCGTACTCATGGGTACGACACTACGCATCACTGTGACCATCCCCACGATGGAGTGGTCTTCTTCACGTTTGGCGGCGACCCAACGTGATTTGACCACTAGGCTTACTGAACATGAAAATTGCTTTCGTTGGGAAGGGCGGCAGCGGCAAGACCACCCTGTCCTCGCTCTTCATCCGTCACCTCGCGACCACGGGATCGCCGGTCGTCGCGGTCGACGCCGACATCAACCAGCACCTCGGGCCCGCACTCGGACTCGATGAGGCGGATGCCGCCGCACTGCCCGCGATGGGCGACCGGCTCCCGCTGATCAAGGACTACCTGCGCGGCTCCAACCCGCGTATCGCCTCCGCCGAGACGATGATCAAGACGACCCCTCCCGGCGAGGGCTCCCGGCTGCTGCGGGTGGTCGAGAACAACCCGGTGTACGACGCCTGTGCGCGAGCCGTGGAACTCGACGGCGGGGCCGTCCGTTTGATGGTCACCGGCCCGTTCACCGAGGCCGATTTGGGAGTGGCTTGCTACCACTCCAAGACCGGTGCAGTGGAGCTCTGCCTGAATCATCTCGTCGACGGCCAGAGCGAGTACATCGTCGTCGACATGACGGCGGGCTCGGACTCCTTCGCGTCCGGCATGTTCACCCGCTTCGACATCACCTTCCTCGTCGCCGAGCCGACCCGGAAGGGGGTCTCCGTCTACCGCCAGTACAAGGAGTACGCGCGCGACTTCGGCGTCACCCTGAAGGTCGTCGGCAACAAGGTGCAGGGCCAGGACGACATCGACTTCCTCCGCGCCGAAGTCGGTGACGACCTCCTGGTGACGGTCGGGCACTCGGACTGGGTGCGAGCCATGGAGAAGGGCCGGCCGCCCCGCTTCGAGCACCTGGAGGACGTCAACCGCCGCGCCCTGCAGGCACTTCAGTCCGCTGCGGACGCCACGTACGAGCTGCGCGACTGGGAGCGCTACACGCGTCAGATGGTGCACTTCCACCTGAAGAACGCGCAGTCCTGGGGCAACGAGCGGACGGGCGCCGACCTGGCCGCCCAGGTCGACCCCGACTTCGTACTGCGCGAGGCCGAGACCGCCACGGCGTGACGGCTCGCGTCAGCCGACCGGGCGCTACGGCTTTGCTGCCGTGGCGCCCGCGGCGCCCTTCGAGGCGGGGGCGGGCCGCTCCGGCCGGGCGGTGAGGAACGACGTCCAGCCCTGCTTCGGGGCCTGGCCGACCTCGAGGGTGCGGAGCTTGGCCAGGGTCCGCGGGTCCTGGGCGTCGAGCCAGTCGGCGAGCTGCCGGAAGGAGACGCAGCGCACCTCACGCCGGGTGCAGACGCGCTCGATGGTCTCCTCCACGGCGCGCATGTAGGTGCCGCCGTTCCAGGACTCGAAGTGGTTGCCGATGATCAGGGGCGCGCGGTTGCCGTGGTAGGCACGGGCGAAGCCTCTGAGCAGGCCGTCGCGCATCTGGTCGCCCCAGTACTCGTGCTGCGCCCGGTTGCCCCGGGATGTGGGGCCCGACTGGTTGACCATGAAGTTGTAGTCCATGGCGAGCGTCTCGAAGTCGCGTCCCGGGAACGGGACCAGCTGCATCGACAGATCCCACAGGCCCTGCTTCTTCTTGGGCCAGACCTGGTCGTTGACGCCGCTGGTGTCGTAGCGGAAGCCCATCTCTCGGGCTGCGCGCAGGAAGTTCTGCCGGCCCTCCAAGCATGGCGTGCGGGCGCCGATCAGTTCCTTGTCGTAGTCGAAGGGCAACGGGGAGGCCTGCTGTGTGCCCGTGTTGGTCTTCCAGGACTTCACAAACGACTTGGCCTGGGCGATCTCACTCTTCCAGTCCTCGGCCGACCAGTCGCCGACGCCACCGCTGCCGCAGAAGTGGCCGTTGAAGTGGGTGCCGATCTCGTTGCCCTCGAGCCAGGCGCCGCGCAACTGCTCCGCCGTGTCCCTGACGCCCTGCTCGTCATTGAATCCGATGTCGGAGCGGCCGGCTGAGCGTCCCGGGGGACGGTAGAGGGCGCGCTTCTCGTCCGGCAGCATGTACACGCCGCTCAGGAAGTACGTCATCGTCGCCCTGTTGTCCCGGGCCACCTCGCGGAAGTGGGAGAACAGCTTCTGGCTGTCCTCGCCCGCGCCGTCCCACGAGAACACCACGAACTGCGGCGGCTTCTGACCCGGCCTCAGCCGCTCGGGGCGGGGCAGACGCGGCTGTGCGCCGGTGAAGGCCGTGGAGCCGTCGCCGATCAGACGGAGCACACTCTTCGGCGCCTGGGCGCCCGCCGCAGCGCTCTTGGACGCCCGAGCGCCCGCTGCCTTCTTCGCGCCGCCTTCGCCGATCGCACAACCCGCGAGCGCGAGCCCGCAGAGCGCGGCGACCGTGGCGCCCATGGCGCCCATGGCGATTCTCTGGGTAGCGCCCACCATCCGCCCACCTACTTCCTTCAGATCCGGGAAAACCCGGGCGAACACCGACAGCGCCGCCAAGGTCGCACGAGGGTCCGAAGGAATTAGTGCGACAAGCCGATGAAAGTACGCATTAACTCGCCAGGGTGAATCACTAGCCCATTTGCGCCATTTTCCACCACCTGGCCTTTACTCTCCATTACCATTCATTTACCGAGAGTTGAGAAATCCCGCAACTGTAACGCCGTGTCCCACGGCCGCATTCAGAAGCCCATTTGCGACCGCGTAGTCCCAGAGGAGACGGGAACCAAATGTCCACTTGCACCACCCCTCGAAGCGACGACTCCTCGCATCTGCCCGACGATGGGAGGCCGCACAGCCCGCCCTCCGCCCGCCGCCGCGGTCCCCGGATCGCGGCCGCCGATGTGTCCGCTTCGATCGCCGTCTTCCTGATCGCGCTGCCGCTGTCCCTCGGCATCGCCCTGGCGACCGGGGCGCCGTTGCAGGCGGGCCTCGTCGCCGCCGCCGCAGGGGGGCTCCTGGTCGGCCGGCTCGGTGGCGCGCCGCTCCAGGTGAGCGGGCCCGCTGCCGGGCTCACGGTGGTCACCGCCGACCTCATCCAGCAGTACGGCTGGCGTACGACGTGTGCCATCACCGTGCTCGCCGGGCTCACCCAACTCGCCCTGGGCTTCCTGCGGGTGGCGCGCTCGGCCCTCGCCGTGAGCCCCGCGATCGTGCACGGCATGCTGGCCGGCATCGGCATCACCATCGCCGTCGCCCAGTTGCACATCGTGCTCGGCGGCTCACCGCACAGCTCCGTCGTCGACAACGTCCGCGAGTTGCCCGCCCAGTTGGCCGACCCGCATCTGGCGGCGCTGGCGACGAGCGCCCTGACGCTGGCCGTACTGCTGCTGTGGCCGCGCATTCCTGGGCGGGCGGGGCGAGTTGTCCGTAGAGTGCCGGCGGCGCTCGCCGCGGTCGCGGCGGCCACGGCGGCTGCGATGGTCGCCGGGCTGCGGCTGCCCCGGGTCGACCTGCCCTCCTGGAACAACCACACGCTCGCCGGGCTGCCGGAAGGGCCGGCACTGGGCATCGCCGCGGCCGTGCTGACCATCGCGCTGGTCGGCAGCGTCGAGTCGCTGCTCTCCGCGGTGGCCGTGGACAAACTGGCCGCCGCCCGCAAGAAGGGGCCGCGCATCCCGCGCGCGGACCTCGACCGGGAGCTACGCGGCCAGGGCGCGGCGAACATCGTCTCCGGGGCGCTGGGCGGACTGCCCGTCACGGGCGTCGCGGTGCGCAGCGCGGCCAACGTCCAGACGGGCGCCGTAAGCCGCAACTCCACGATGCTGCACGGCCTGTGGATCGTGATCGCCGCACTGCTGCTGGTGCCCGTACTGGACCTGATCCCGCTGGCCGCACTCGCCGCGCTGGTGGCGGCCGTCGGCGTACAGATGGTGTCGATCACCCACATCCGCACCGTCACCCGCCACCGCGAGATCCTGGTGTACGCGGCCACCACGGCGGGCGTGGTACTCCTCGGCGTCCTCGAAGGCGTGGGGATCGGCGTCGGCGTAGCCGTGGCCGTGGCGCTGCACCGGCTGACCCGTACGCGCATCACCCACGAAGAGGACGAGGACGGCGTCCACCATGTGCGCGTCCGCGGGCAGTTGACGTTTCTCGCCGTGCCGCGGCTCAGCCGGGCGCTGCATCGGGTGCCCCAAGGCGCCCATGCCGTCGTGGAGTTGGATGGCTCCTTCATGGACCACGCGGCATACGAGTCGCTGCAGGACTGGCAGAACGCGCACGCCACGCACGGCGGATCGGTGGAACTGACCGGGCGGGGAGGCACGAGGATCACCGAGCCAGCGGGCGCCACCCAGTGCCACTGCCGACCCTGGACACCATGGCGCAACCACCAGTGCGCGCAGCCGTCGCGGACCGCGCCGCCGGACGGGGGTGCGGGCGAACTGGCCAGCGGTATCAGCGCGTTCCAGCGCAACACCGCTCCCCTGGTGCGCGGCGAGCTGGCCCGGCTTGCGCGGGAGGGCCAGCAGCCCTCGCAGCTCTTCCTGACCTGCGCCGACTCCCGGCTGGTCACCTCGATGATCACCTCCAGTGGCCCCGGCGACCTCTTCGTCGTACGCAATGTCGGCAATCTCGTGCCGCCGCCCGGCGAGGAGAGCGGTGACGACTCGGTGGCGGCCGCGATCGAGTACGCGGTGGAGGTGCTCAAGGTGAGATCCATCACCGTGTGCGGGCACTCCGGATGCGGGGCGATGCAGGCGCTGCTGCACGCCGAACCCACCGGTGGGCGGACGCCGTTGAAGCGGTGGCTGCGGCACGGGCTGCCGAGTCTGGAGCGGGTAGCCGCGAAGGACGGGCCGCTGGCGAGGATTGCCGGACGGGCGCCCGCCGACGCCGTCGAGCAGCTCTGTCTGACCAACGTGGTGCAGCAGTTGGAACATCTACGGGCCCACGAGTCCGTGGCACGGGCGCTGCGGGCGGGCGAGCTCGAACTGCACGGGATGTACTTCCACGTGGGCGAGGCCCAGGCGTATCTGCTCACGGGCGCGCCCGAAGGCCAGAGGTCACTCGAAAGCCAGGAGTGGCCCGGCAGACAAGAGTCGCCCGATAGGCAGGAGGCGCCCGCCGGTCAGAAGTCGCCCGAGAAGCAGCAGGCACCGGACAAGCAGCAGGCGCCCGGCGACCGGTCCGAGGGCGAGCCCGGCGGCATGGTGTTCGACCGGGTAGAGGCGAGAGCGCTGTACGAAGTCGGGGCCTCGGCCCACCCCGCGAACAGCCCTTAACCAGCCGCAAACACCCCACCGCGGCCAGGCTCGCCCACCCACGAGCCTGAACCGCACGCCTCCCCCGTCCGTGAAAACGTGTGGCCCCTGTGTGCAGGGGCCACCACCGCCCCGAACAGGTCTAAACCAATTTCGGCGACGGCCCTTGTCACCAGGGGTCCGCGTCTGATGAGCTGGCCTGGGACACAACGGACACCCTGGGAAAGGGAGATGTCGTGAGCAACGAAAGCCTGGCCAACCTGCTTCGTGAGGAGCGCAGGTTCGCGCCGCCCGCCGACCTGGCCGCGAACGCCAACGTCACTGCGGAGGCGTACGAGCAGGCCAAGGCTGACCGGCTCGGTTTCTGGGCCGAGCAGGCGCGCCGGCTGACCTGGGCCACCGAGCCGACCGAGACGCTGGACTGGTCGAACCCGCCCTTCGCCAAATGGTTCGCGGACGGAAAGCTGAACGTCGCGTACAACTGCGTAGACCGCCACGTGGAGGCCGGGCACGGCGACCGGGTCGCGATCCACTTCGAGGGCGAGCCCGGCGACAGCAAGGCCATCACCTACGCCGAGTTGAAGGACGAGGTCTCCAGGGCCGCCAACGCCCTTACGGAGATCGGAGTTGAGAAGGGCGACCGGGTCGCCATCTACCTGCCGATGATTCCCGAAGCCGTCGTCGCGATGCTGGCCTGCGCCCGTATCGGCGCCGCGCACTCGGTCGTCTTCGGCGGCTTCTCGGCCGACGCCATCGCCACCCGTATCGAGGATGCCAGCGCGAAGCTGGTCATCACCGCGGACGGCGGCTACCGCCGCGGCAAGCCCTCCGCGCTCAAGCCCGCCGTCGACGAGGCGGTCGCGCGGGTCGACGGCGTCGACAAGGTCCTCGTCGTGCGCCGTACGGGCCAGGAGGTCGACTGGACCGAGGGCCGCGACATCTGGTGGCACGAGATCACGCAGAAGCAGTCCGCGGAGCACACGCCCGAGGCGTTCGACGCCGAGCAGCCACTGTTCATCCTCTACACCTCGGGGACGACGGGTAAGCCGAAGGGCATCCTGCACACCTCCGGCGGCTACCTCACGCAGGCCGCGTACACCCATCACGCCGTCTTCGACCTCAAGCCGGAGACCGACGTCTACTGGTGCACGGCCGACATCGGCTGGGTGACGGGCCACTCGTACATCACGTACGGGCCGCTCGCGAACGGCGCGACGCAGGTGATGTACGAGGGCACGCCGGACACCCCTCACCAGGGCCGCTTCTGGGAGATCATCCAGAAGTACGGCGTGACGATCCTCTACACCGCGCCCACCGTGATCCGCATGTTCATGAAGTGGGGCGACGACATCCCCGCGAAGTTCGACCTGTCCAGCCTTCGCGTGCTGGGGTCGGTGGGCGAGCCGATCAACCCCGAGGCGTGGATCTGGTATCGCAAGCACATCGGCGCCGACAAGTGCCCGGTCGTGGACACCTGGTGGCAGACCGAGACCGGCGCGATGATGATCTCGCCGCTGCCGGGCGTGACGGAGGCCAAGCCCGGTTCCGCGCAGCGCGCGCTGCCCGGCATCTCCGCGACGGTCGTCGACGACGAGGCGAACGAAGTGCCGGACGGTGGCGGCGGCTATCTCGTCCTCACCGAGCCGTGGCCGTCGATGCTGCGCACCATCTGGGGCGATGACCAGCGGTTCCTCGACACGTACTGGTCGCGGTTCGAGGGCAAGTACTTCGCCGGGGACGGTGCCAAGAAGGACGAGGACGGCGACATCTGGCTGCTCGGCCGGGTCGACGACGTGATGCTCGTGTCCGGGCACAACATCTCCACCACCGAGGTCGAGTCGGCGCTCGTCTCACACCCCTCCGTCGCCGAGGCGGCGGTCGTGGGCGCGGCGGACGAGACCACCGGCCAGGCGATCGTGGCCTTCGTGATCCTGCGCGGATCGGCCGCCGAGACCGCGGACCTGGTGGGCGAGCTGCGCGCCCACGTCAGCAAGGCCCTCGGCCCGATCGCGAAGCCCAAGCGGATTCTTCCCGTGGCCGAGCTGCCCAAGACCCGCTCCGGCAAGATCATGCGCCGTCTGCTGCGCGACGTCGCCGAGAACCGCGAGCTCGGTGACGTCACCACGCTCACCGACTCCACGGTGATGGACCTGATCCAGACGAAGCTCCCGTCGGCGGCCAGCGAGGACTGACGGTCGTACGGACGATGACGGTCACAGTCGTTCGTACGGCCTGAGAGTCGTACGTACGACGAGAAAGGGCACCCGGCTGCGCGCCGGGTGCCCTTCTTAGGTAGGCTAAGGAAAGCGTCAACAACGCGATAAGAAGCCTGAGGTGCGCCGGGAAGTCTGGTCGGCATGTGCTCTGCCCTGCCTACCGACCGGAGGTCGAATCCACGTGCCCGCGCCCCCGCCCGCTCCCACCGCCACCAAGCGCAAGGTCCTCGGACGGCTCTCGCTCCCCGAGCGGAACTTCGTCGCGGAAGCCCTGCGCACCGAAACCCTCGGCGGCGTGCTGCTGCTGCTCGCCGCGATCGCCGCGCTGATCTGGGCGAACAGCGGCTGGAAGGACAGCTACGAGTCCGTCCGCGACTTCCACTTCGGGCCCGCCTCGCTCGGACTCGATCTCTCCATCGGGCACTGGGCCGCCGACGGACTGCTCGCGGTCTTCTTCTTCGTCGCCGGCATCGAGCTCAAGCGTGAGCTGGTCGCCGGTGATCTCAAGGACCCCAGGGCCGCCGTACTCCCGGTCGTCGCCGCGCTCTGCGGCATGGCGGTGCCCGCGCTCGTCTACACGCTGGTCAGCAGCACAGGCGGCGGCTCGCTCGCCGGCTGGGCCGTGCCGACCGCGACCGATATCGCCTTCGCGCTCGCCGTTCTCGCCGTCATCGGTACGTCGCTGCCGAGCGCCCTGCGCGCCTTCCTGCTCACCCTCGCGGTCGTCGACGACCTCTTCGCGATCCTGATCATCGCGGTGTTCTTCACCGACCACCTGGACTTCGCGGCCCTCGGGGGCGCCGTCGTCGGCCTCGCCGTCTTCTGGCTGCTGCTGAGGAGGGGCGTACGCGGCTGGTATGTGTACGTGCCGCTCGCCCTGGTCATCTGGGGGCTGATGTACAACAGCGGCATCCACGCCACCATCGCCGGTGTCGCGATGGGCCTGATGCTGCGCTGCACGACACACGAGGGCGAGGCGCACTCCCCGGGTGAGCACATCGAGCATCTCGTACGGCCCTTGTCGGCGGGCTTCGCCGTGCCGCTGTTCGCGCTGTTCAGCGCGGGGGTCGCGGTGTCGGGCAACGCGATCGGCGAGGTGTTCACGCGGCCGGAGACGCTGGGGGTCGTGCTCGGTCTTGTCGTCGGCAAGGCGGTCGGCATCTTCGGCGGTACGTGGCTGGCGGCCCGCTTCACCCGGGCCGAGCTTTCCGAGGACCTGGCCTGGCCGGACGTCTTCGCGGTGTCCTCCCTCGCGGGCATCGGCTTCACCGTCTCGCTGCTCATCGGCGAACTCGCCTTCGAGGGCGACGAGGTGCTCACCGACGAGATCAAGGCCGCCGTCCTGACGGGCTCCCTGATCGCGGCCGTCGTCGCGAGCGTCCTGCTCAAGATTCGGAACGCCAAGTACCGCAAGCTGTGCGAGGCCGAGGAGCTGGACGAGGACCTCGACGGCATCCCCGACATCTACGAGCAGGACAACCCGGAGTACCACCTGAGGATGGCGGACATCTACGAGCGGAAGGCCGCCGAACATCGCAGGCTTGCCGAAGTGACCGCCGGGGCAAGCGAGGAGAACAACGGTCCGGCATGATCTGACACACACGCAAAACGCCCCAAGAGTCCAGGGGCTCAGGGGTCGAGACGCCCAAGAGAACAGGGAGAACGCGATGAGCGCACCCGACGGCAGCCCGGTCGGCGCCGAACGCAGCATCGGCCAGCTGTTCGCCTCGGCGACGACCGAGATGTCCGCGCTGGTGCACGACGAGATCGCGCTGGCGAAGGCCCAGCTCAAGCGCGACGTCAAACGCGGTGCGGTGGGCGGCGGCGCCTTCGCGGCGGCCGGGGCGGTGCTGATCTTCTCCCTGCCGATGCTGAGCTTCGCGCTGGCGTACGGGATCCGCACCTGGAGTGACTGGAACCTCGCGGTCTGCTTCCTGCTGTCGTTCGCCGCGAACGTGCTGGTTGCGGGCGTGCTTGCACTGATCGGCGTCGTCTTCGCGAAGAAGGCGAAGAAGGGCAAGGGCCCGCAGAAGACGGCGGCTTCGGTCAAGGAGACCGCGGCCGTCCTGCAGAACGCGAAGCCGCACCCCCGTCAGGTGAACGAGACCGACCGGGTCGGTGAGGGCGTCAAGGCTGTGGCACGCTCGTCCTCATGACGGACCCCGACACACCCTCGGCGCTCCCCACTTCGGTCGTACGGCTCGACGTGCCCGGCGGGAAAGAGGTGCGTCACCGGGACGTCGCCGCCAACGGCGCGCGCTTCCACATCGCGGAAATGGGTGACGGCCCCCTGGTCCTGCTGCTGCACGGCTTCCCGCAGTTCTGGTGGGCCTGGCGGCATCAGCTGGTCGCGCTCGCCGACGCGGGCTTCCGCGCGGTCGCGATGGACCTGCGGGGCGTCGGCGGCAGCGACCGTACGCCCCGCGGCTACGATCCGGCGAACCTCGCCCTCGACATCACCGGGGTCGTACGGTCCCTCGGCGAGCCCGACGCGGCCCTGGTCGGCCATGATCTCGGCGGCTATCTGGCGTGGACGGCGGCCGTGATGCGCCCCAAGCTGGTGCGCCGGCTCGCGGTCGCCTCGATGCCGCACCCCCGGCGCTGGCGCTCGGCGATGCTCAGGGACATGAGGCAGACCAAGGCGGGATCGTACATCTGGGGCTTTCAGCGGCCCTGGATCCCGGAGCGCCAACTCGTCGCCGACGAAGGCGCCTTGGTCGGCCGTCTCGTACGGGACTGGTCCGGGCCTCGGCTGCCGGACGACGAGGACGTGGCCATGTACCAGCGGGCGATGCTCATCCCGTCGACGGCGCACTGCTCGGTCGAGCCGTACCGCTGGATGGTGCGTTCGCTGGCCCGGCCGGACGGCATCCAGTTCAACCGCCGGATGAAGCGGCCGGTGCGGGTGCCGACGCTGCACTTGCACGGCTCGCTCGATCCGGTGATGCGGACGCGCAGCGCGGCGGGCTCCGGGGAGTACGTCGAAGCGCCGTACCGCTGGCGGCTGTTCGACGGGCTGGGGCACTTTCCGCACGAGGAGGATCCGGTGGCGTTCTCCACCGAGCTCATCAACTGGCTCAAGGACCCAGAACCGGATCGCTGAGCCGTCCACGGGAGCGCTCGAGCCCCCGCTGAGGGCCCTCCCACGGGAACACCTGTCCTACGAACGGCCAATGCCTGGCGCATAGGCCAATTGGGGGGCATGGGGGCGGTTATCGACCTTGGGGCAGGGGCAGGGGTCGGAGTATGGGCTGGACGCACGACTACAGTGACGCAGCACGCAACCGCCGCTCGGCCGGTGGTCTGAGTTCCCACCAGAGGGGTGCCCCGCAGATGCAGGGCACGGACCCTCGGCTGGGCATCCCACGCATTCTGAGGCGCCGGGCCCGCTGGGTCTCGGCGCGCCTGCGCCACCCTCGCGGCTGACTCCGCTCACGGCACACCCGGTTACAGCGCGCAGCTGTCGCTGTCCACCTGCTGGACGGCGGTACGGCCCTTGGCGATGTCCTCCTGGACCTCGTCCGCGGTGAGGGCGTACCCCGTCTGCGGGTCGTCGAGGGACTTCGCGAAGACCACTCCGTACACCTTGCCGTCCGGGGTGAGCAGCGGGCCGCCGGAGTTGCCCTGGCGCACGGTCGCGTAGAGCGAGTAGACATCGCGGCGCACGGTGCCCCGGTGGTAGATGTCCGGGCCGGTGGGCGCGATGCGGCCGCGTACGCGCGCGGAGCCGACGGTGTACGAGCCGTTCTCGGGGAAGCCCGCGACGATCGCGCTGTCGCCGCCCGCCGCGTCCTCGGACGTGAACTGGAGGGCGGGCGCGCGCAGTTCGGGCACGTCGAGTACGGCGATGTCGCGCTTCCAGTCGTAAAGCACGACCTTCCCGGCGTACCGCTTGCCCTCGCCGCCTATCTGGACGTACGGCTCGTCGACGCCGCCCACCACGTGCGCGTTCGTCATCACGCGACGCTGGTCGAAGACGAAGCCGGTGCCTTCCAGGACCTTGCCGCAGCTCTGGGCGGTGCCGGTGACCTTGACGATGGAATGCTGGGCGCGGGCGGCGACCGGGCTGTTGACGAGGGCCGGGTCGGGGGCCTGCACTTCGTTGATGGGCTCGTTCGAGAACGGGCTGAAGACCTGCGGGAAGCCGTTCTGCGCGAGGACCGAGGAGAAGTCGGCGAACCAGGTGTCGGCCTGATCGGGAAGGGCCCGCGACACGCCGAGCAGCACCTTGGAGTTACGGACCTCCTTGCCGAGCGTCGGCAGTGTCGTACCGGCGAGGGCTGAGCCGATCAGCCAGGCGACCAGCAGCATCGCCACGACGTTGACCAGGGCGCCGCCCGTGGCGTCCAGGGCGCGGGCAGGGGACCAGGTGATGTACCGGCGCAGCTTGTTGCCCAGGTGGGTGGTGAGGGCCTGGCCGACGGAGGCACAGACGATCACGATGACCACCGCGACAACGGCGGCCGTGGTGCCCACCTCGGCGTCATCGGTCAGGGCGTCCCAGATGACGGGCAGCAGGTAGACGGCGACGAGACCGCCGCCCAGGAAGCCGATCACCGACAGGATGCCGACGACGAACCCCTGGCGATAGCCCACGATCGCGAACCACACGGCGGCGACCAGCAGCAGGATGTCCAGCACGTTCACTGATTCAAGCCTCGCCTCGTCACTTCACGTTTCGCCATCGCCCGGCCGCGGGTCCGGCCCGCCGCGCAGCGGCAATGGGACACAGCGTCCACCGGGAAGACACAGCACGGGTGCCACCCTGTCATGCGCGCCAGTCGAGCGGGACCTGCTTAGTGCGGTCCCAAGGTCGTTCCCAGCCCGAGTAGTGCAGGAGGCGGTCGATGATTCCGGCCGTGAAGCCCCAGACGAGGGCCGATTCGACCAGGAATGCCGGACCTCGGTGGCCGCTGGGGTGGACGGTCGTCGCGCGGTTGGCGGGATCCGTGAGATCCGCCACGGGGACCGTGAACACCCGGGCCGTCTCGTTCGGATCGACGACACCCACCGGCGTACGTTCACGCCACCAGCCCAGCACCGGGGTGACCACGAAGCCGCTCACCGGGATGTAGAGCGCGGGCAGTACGCCGAAGAGCTGGACGCCGCTCGGGTCGAGCCCGGTCTCCTCCTCGGCCTCACGGAGAGCGGCCCGCAGCGGCCCGTCTGCCTTCGGGTCGCCGTCCTCGGGGTCGAGGGCGCCACCGGGGAACGACGGCTGCCCCGCATGCGATCTGAGCGAACTGGCCCGCTCCATGAGCAGCAGCTCGGGGCCGCACTCCCCCTCGCCGAACAGGATCAGTACGGCGGACTGGCGGCCCGCGCCGTTGGCCGGCGGCAGGAAGCGGCTCAGCTGGAGCGGCTCCACCGTCTCCACGGCGTGCACCACCGGGTCCAGCCAGTCGGGCAGGCCCTCCTTGCTCAGGCTCAGTTGGCCGCCTCGCATATCACTCGCGTGCGTCATCGACACCCCCGTTCTGCTGATCTCAACGCCCGTGGCCCGTCCGATCGTTCCGTCATCCCGAATCCGCTGCGGTCGCGCTCGGTACGGGCGCCCCGAGCGGCGGCGCGGGAAGGCCGCCCGCGTCCAGATAAGCCTGCGGGGGCTTTAGGCGCTGACCGGGGAAGCCGCCCTTCTCGTACTTCAGAAGCTTCTTGGCCTTCTCCGGGTCCGTCTCGCCCTCTCCGTATGCCGGGCAGAGCGGGGCGATGGGGCAGGCGCCGCAGGCGGGTTTGCGGGCGTGGCAGATCCGGCGGCCGTGCCAGATCACGTGGTGGGAGAGGTCCGTCCAGTCGCTCTTGGGGAAGAGCGAGCCCACGACCGCCTCGATCTTGTCCGGCTCCTTCTCGTCGGTCCACTGCCAGCGGCGTACGAGCCGCTGGAAGTGGGTGTCCACGGTGATTCCCGGCCTCCCGAAGGCGTTGCCGAGCACGACGAAGGCGGTCTTACGGCCCACTCCGGGAAGCTTGACCAGATCCTCCAGGCGTCCGGGCACCTCGCCACCGAAGTCGTCCCGCAGAGCCTTGGAGAGCCCTATCACCGACTTGGTCTTGGCCCGGAAGAACCCGCACGGCCGCAGGATCTCCTCGACCTCTTCGGGGTTCGCCGCGGCCAGGTCCTCCGGGGTGGGGTACTTGGCGAAGAGGGTCGGCGTCGTCTGGTTCACCCGCAGGTCGGTCGTCTGGGCCGACAGGACGGTGGCGATCACGAGCTGGAAGGGGTTCTCGAAGTCCAGCTCCGGGTGGGCGTACGGGTAGACCTCGGCGAGCTCGCGGTTGATACGGCGGGCGCGTCGGACTAGGGCCGTACGGGATTCGTTACGGGGCGGAGTGGCGGCCGGCGCTTTGGCGGGTGCGGCCTTCTTGGTGGCCGTTTTCGCGGGTGCGGCCTTCTTGGCAGCGGCTGCCTTCTTGGCGGTGGCCTTGGCGGCAGCGGCCTCCGGCGCCGTCCGAGCAGCCTTCTTCGCCGGCGCGGCCTTTTTCGTCGTAGCCGTTGCCTTCTTCGCGGCACCCGGCGTCCGCTTGGCCGGTGCCGGATGTGCCGCCTTTGCCGTTTTCTTCGTTCCGTCGGGGCTCTGTTCGCCCACAGCGGAATCGCGACGTGCAGCCACCCGTTCAGCCCCCTTGGCCTGTGCTCTCACCGGCGATTTGGACACCCGGCCAGCCTAAAGCCCACCACTGACATCCGCCCCGGCCCTCCGGGATTGGACGCCAATTGGCCCCCTGCCGCACTGTCCGGCACGTACGTGCGGCAGACTTGTGACTGATCACACTGTTTGGACCGTCCGGCAATATGGGGAGCACCGTCCCCTGGTACACGGGGGAGCAAGATCCCCTGAGCAGGTCGACAAGGAGAGAACTCGTGGACGACGTTCTGCGGCGCGCCCCGCTCTTCGCGGCGCTCGATGACGAGCAGGCCGCGGAGCTCCGCGCCTCCATGAGTGAGGTGACCCTCGCGCGCGGCGACGCGCTCTTCCATGAGGGTGACCCGGGTGACCGCCTGTACGTGGTCACCGAAGGCAAGGTCAAGCTCCACCGCACGTCCCCTGACGGCCGCGAGAACATGCTGGCCGTCCTCGGTCCCGGCGAGCTCATCGGCGAGCTGTCGCTGTTCGACCCGGGTCCGCGTACGGCGACCGCCAGCGCGCTGACCGAGGTCAAGCTGCTGGGGCTGGGCCATGGCGACCTTCAGCCGTGGCTGAACGCGCGGCCCGAGGTGGCGGCCGCGCTGCTGCGCGCTGTCGCGCGGCGGCTGCGTAAGACGAACGATCAGATGTCCGATCTGGTCTTCTCGGACGTTCCCGGGCGGGTTGCGCGTGCGCTGCTCGACCTGTCGCGGCGCTTCGGTGTGCAGTCCGAAGAGGGCATCCATGTGGTGCATGACCTCACGCAGGAAGAGCTCGCCCAGTTGGTCGGCGCCTCGCGTGAGACGGTCAACAAGGCGCTTGCCGACTTTGCCGGGCGTGGGTGGCTTCGGCTGGAGGCGCGTGCGGTGATTTTGCTGGATGTGGAGCGGTTGGCCAAGCGGTCGCGCTGACGCTGGGTCTTGGCCGTACGGCTCTGGGGTCCCGCCCATTTGTTGGGCGGGGCCCTTTTGTTGTCGCCCGCCGGGTGGGCGGGGCGGGATGGGTCTCGCCCCCGCCGCCCCTTCCCGTCCCATCCCTGGGGCTGCGCCCGAGAGCCCCCGCCCAGGGGTGGGGTGACAGGTCGTGTCGCGACTGCGGGTGCTTCGTGGTTGCTCGCGCCCACGCGGCGGAGCCGCAAATCGACACAGCCCCGCGCCCCTTACGGGGCCTAGATGAGGCCGTGCTCCCGCAGATAGTCCAGCTGCGCCCGCACCGACAGCTCCGCCGCCGGCCACAGCGAGCGGTCCACGTCGGCGTACACATGCGCCACTACCTCGCTCGGAGTGCGGTAGCCGTCCTCGACCGCTGTTTCGATCTGGGCCAGGCGGTGGGCTCGGTGGGCCAGGTAGTACTCGACGGCTCCCTGGGCGTCGTCCAGGACGGGGCCGTGGCCCGGTAGGACCGTGTGTACGCCGTCGTCGACTGTCAGGGACCGCAGTCGGCGCAGGGTGTCCAGGTAGTCGCCGAGGCGGCCGTCGGGGTGGGCGACGACCGTGGTGCCTCGGCCCAGGATCGTATCGCCGGTCAAGACTGCCTGGTCGGTGGGGAGATGGAAGCAGAGCGAGTCGGCGGTGTGCCCGGGGGTTGGTACGACGCGCAGCTCCAGGCCGCCCGTCCTGATCACGTCTCCGGCCGCCAGGCCCTCGTCGCCGAGCCGTAGCGCCGGGTCGAGCGCCCGCACCTTCGTGCCGGTCAGCTCCGCGAACCGGGTGGCGCCCTCGGCATGGTCGGGGTGCCCGTGCGTCAGCAGGGTCAGCGCGACCCGCTTGCCCGCCTTCTCGGCGGTGTCCACGACATTGCGCAGATGTACGTCGTCCAAGGGCCCCGGATCGATCACCACCGCGAGCTCGGAGTCCGGCTCGGACACGATCCACGTGTTCGTCCCGTCGAGCGTCATCGGGGACGCGTTGGGCGCGAGAACGTTGATCGCACGCGGTGTGGCGGGACCGTCGAGAGCCCCGCCCCGCGGCTGGCCCGGGAGGGCTGCTGCGTCCGTCATGTGTGGGCGCCTTCCATCGGGGGCGGCAGCACCTCACGTAGTCGGCCGGAGGTCGGCACAGCGTCTCGCGGTGCCCGATATGCCGCTACCGCGGCGTGGCCGCGAATCGGTGCGAGGGACGCACGAAGAAATGGGCCCCCGCCCCGCGGCTGGCCGGGAAGGGCTGCTGCGTCCGTCATGCGGGGGCTCCACCGGTTGGGATGTGCTTGGTGAACTCGTCGTGGCCCGGCCAGGTCAGTACCAGTTCGCCGTTCTCCAGGCGGGCCTGGGCCAGGACGGGGGCCAGGTCGCGCCCGGGTGCTGCGGCGAGGGCCTCGGCGGCAGTGGCGTATGAGCGGAGCTGGCGCAAGGTCGCGATGGTGGGCGGCATCATCAGGAGGTCGCCCTTGTCGTACGCGTCCGCCGCCTCCCCGGGGCGGATCCAGACGGTGCTCTCGGCCTCCGTAGAGGCATTGCGGGTGCGCTGCCCCTCCGGGAGGGCGGCCACGAAAAACCATGTGTCGTAGCGGCGAGGTTCGAACTCCGGGGTGATCCAGCGCGTCCACGCCCCCAGGAGGTCGGATCGCAGCACGAGCCCCCTACGTTCCAGGAACTCGGCGAAGGAGACGTCCCGGGCGACCAGGGCTTCACGGTCCGCCTCCCAGTCGTCGCCCGTGGTGTCGCCGACAACGCTGTCCGGGGTGGGGCCGGCGAGCAGCACGCCCGCCTCCTCGTACGTCTCGCGCACCGCCGCGCAGACGATCGCCTGGGCGGAGGTCTCGTCGACGCCGAGCCGGGATGCCCACCACGCGCGCGTGGGACCCGTCCAGCGGATCTGCCGCTCGTCGTCCCTGGGGTCCACGCCGCCTCCGGGATAGGCGTACGCGCCTCCGGCGAAGGCCATGGAGGCGCGTCTGCGCAGCATGTGTACGGCGGGAGTGCCGTCGGTGTCCTTGAGCAGCATGACGGTGGCCGCCCGCTTGGGGACGACCGGTGTGAGCCTGCCCTCCGCGAGCGCGCGGATACGGTCCGGCCACTCCGGTGGATACCACTGCCCATTCGCCATGCGCGGAGGCTATCCCGTAGAGAGCTGATGTTCGAGAGGCAACAATCGCCTGCTCCAAGGGCCGCCCGGAGGAACCAATGCGGAACCAACGCCCCAGGGAGCCCGATCCACGAACGATCACCGACCGACCGGCTCCCCAGGGGGCCCGATTACGCCTCCGTCAGCCCCAGAGGACCGGACTACGCCTCCGTCAGCTCCACCTGGATCTCGACCTCCACCGGTGAGTCCAGCGGCAGCACCGCCACCCCGACCGCGCTTCGCGCGTGTACGCCCTTGTCGCCCAGGACCGCGCCCAGCAGCTCGCTCGCGCCGTTCACGACGGCGGGCTGGGCCGTGAAGTCGGGGGCCGAGGCCACGAAGCCGACGACCTTGACCACGCGCGCGACGCGGTCGAGGTCACCCGCGATCGACTTGACCGCGGCCAGGGCGTTCAGCGCACAGGTGGCGGCCAGTTCCTTGGCCGCCTCCGGAGCGACCTCCGCACCCACCTTGCCGGTGGCCACGAGCTTGCCGTCCACCATGGGGAGCTGGCCGGAGGTGTAGACGTACACCCCGCTCTGCACAGCGGGCTGGTACGCGGCCAGCGGCGGCACCACCTCGGGCAGGGTCAGCCCGAGTTCGGCCAGCTTGGACTCGACGGCGCTCATGCCTGCTTCTCGCGCTTCAGGTAGGCCACCAGCTGCTCGGGGTTGTTCGGCCCGGGCACGACCTGGACGAGCTCCCAGCCGTCCTCGCCCCAGGTGTCCAGAATCTGCTTCGTGGCATGGACGAGCAGCGGCACAGTCACGTATTCCCACTTGGTCATGTGGCCGACTGTATCCGCTGCCCCGCACGGCCTTCCGCTCGCCCGGCGGCCTGGGTTCCGCGTGACTTGCGGCCTGCCTCCGCACACCTCAGTACCCAGCTCCCCCGCACGTTCTCCACAGCCTCCGCCACCCGTTGTCCACAGCCACCTGCGTAGCCCGGCCGCCGACTGGTTAGGCTCGAAGATGTGAGCAGGCTCCAGGTCGTCAGCGGCAAGGGCGGTACCGGTAAGACGACGGTCGCCGCAGCCCTCGCGCTCGCCCTCGCCACGGAGGGCAAGCGCACCCTCCTGGTCGAGGTCGAGGGCAGGCAGGGCATCGCGCAACTCTTCGAGACGGAGGCGCTGCCCTATGAGGAGCGGAAGATCGCCGTCGCACCCGGGGGCGGGGAGGTGTTCGCCCTCGCCATAGACCCCGAGCTGGCGCTTCTCGACTACCTCCAGATGTTCTACAAACTGGGGGGCGCCGGACGGGCCCTGAAGAAGCTCGGCGCCATCGACTTCGCCACGACGATCGCGCCCGGCCTCAGGGACGTACTACTGACCGGCAAGGCCTGTGAGGCGGTCCGCAGGAAGGACAAGACCGGGCGGTTCGTGTACGACTACGTCGTCATGGACGCCCCGCCGACGGGCCGCATCACCCGCTTCCTGAACGTGAACGACGAGGTGGCGGGCCTCGCCAAGATGGGTCCGATACACAACCAGGCCCAGGCCGTCATGCGGGTCCTCAAGTCCCGTGAGACGGCCGTGCACTTGGTGGCCCTCCTGGAGGAGATGCCCGTCCAGGAGACGGTCGACGGGGCCTCCGAACTGCGTGCCGCGAAGCTCCCGGTGGGCAGGATCATCGTGAACATGGTGCGGCCCACGATCCTCGACGAGGACGACCTGGCGCTCACCCGCGAGGTGCCGCGCACGGCCATCGCCAAGTCGCTGTCCGCGGCCGGACTCGGCGGCGCACGCCGCGGCGGGGTCGCCGAGCGGCTCGTGGAACCGCTGCTCACCCAGGCGGACGAGTACGCCGAGCGGTACGCACTGGAGCGCGAGCAGCGGGCCGTACTCCAGGAGCTCGGCCTTTCGCTGCACGAACTCCCGCTGCTCGCCGAGGGACTGGACCTCGCGGGCCTGTACGAACTCGCCACCGAACTGCGCCGGCAGGGGATCTCATGAGCTTGGACCCGGTCCGCGTCCTGGACGTCGACCCGCTGCTCGACGACCCGAAGACCCGCATCGTGGTCTGCTGCGGGGCGGGCGGCGTCGGCAAGACCACCACCGCGGCGGCCCTCGGGCTGCGGGCGGCCGAGCGCGGCCGGAAGGTGGTCGTCCTCACCATCGACCCGGCGCGCAGGCTGGCCCAGTCGATGGGCATCGACGCGCTCGACAACACCCCGCGCCGGGTGAAGGGCATCGACGACTCCGCGGACGGCGAACTGCACGCGATGATGCTCGACATGAAGCGCACCTTCGACGAGATCGTCGAGGCGCACGCGGATCCCGAGCGGGCCGCCGCGATTCTGGGCAATCCCTTCTACCAGTCGCTGTCGGCGGGCTTCGCGGGCACGCAGGAGTACATGGCGATGGAGAAGCTGGGCCAGCTGCGGGCCCGCGACGAATGGGACCTGATCGTCGTCGATACGCCCCCGTCCCGCTCGGCGCTGGACTTCCTGGACGCCCCTAAGCGGCTCGGTTCCTTCCTGGACGGCAGGCTGATCCGGCTGCTGACCGCGCCGGCGAAGCTGGGCGGCCGGGCCGGGATGAAGTTCCTGAACGTCGGGATGTCGATGATGACCGGCACCCTGGGCAAGCTGCTCGGCGGTCAACTCCTCAAGGACGTCCAGACGTTCGTGGCCGCGATGGACACCACCTTCGGTGGTTTCCGTACCCGCGCGGACGCCACGTACAAGCTCCTCCAGGCACCCGGCACGGCCTTCCTGGTGGTGGCGGCCCCGGAGCGCGACGCGCTGCGCGAGGCCGCGTACTTCGTGGAGCGGCTGGCCGCCGAGACCATGCCGCTGGCGGGTCTGGTGCTGAACCGGGTGCACAGCAGCGGCGCCGCTCAGCTGTCCGCCGAGCGGGCGCTCGCCGCCGCGGAAAATCTTGCGGAAGCCCGCATTGTCGATCAGGAGGGTGGGAAAGCTGGACTTCGTAACTCTCCCGACACGTATGACAGTTCAGAATCTCCCGCTTCCGCCGTTCCCGAGGCTCCCGCACCCGACGCAGGCTCCCCCGCCGCGGACCGGATCGACGCCGAAGGAGCAGGGACGGCCCGGACCGTCGAGCAACTCACCGCAGGTCTACTGAGGTTGCACGCCGAGCGCATGCGGCTGCTCTTCCGCGAGCAGCGCACGCGCGACCGCTTCACCGCGCTCCACCCCGAGGTGGCGGTGGCAGAAGTGGCCGCGCTGCCCGGCGATGTGCACGACCTCGCAGGGCTGCGGGACATCGGGGACCGGCTCGCGGCCGGTTCGTAGTGCGTGTCCGGCCGGAGCTGCGTGGGCCTCTCGGGGTCGCCTGGACCCGGCTGCGTACGGGACCTCGCGGGCCCATGTTCGCAGACAGCGTCGTATACGGCCCGTACGGCAGCAGTCGTGGACGGCTGCGCACGGTGCTTGTAGGTACGCGCGACCGCGGCGGTACGTACCTGACGTGACCGCGGTTCCGCGGGAGGTGACCGCGGCGAGCGGTCAGCCCACCGCCGCGTAGTGCTCGTACACCTCTTCCTCGTCGAGGGGCAGAATGCCCGCCCCCCGCTCGTACTCAGTGCGCGCTGTCTCGAGCAGCCTGCGCCAGGAGGTGACGGTTGGCCGCCTGCGCAGCAGTGCGCGGCGCTCCCGCTCCGTCATCCCTCCCCACACGCCGAACTCGACGCGGTTGTCCAGCGCGTCGGCAAGGCATTCCGTACGCACCGGACATCCGGTGCACACTGCCTTCGCCCTGTTCTGCGCTGCTCCTTGAACGAACAGTTCGTCCGGATCGGTAGTGCGACAGGCCGCCTGCGCACTCCAGTCGGTTACCCAGCCCATACCGGCGCCGTCCTCTCCCGAATCGAGGCTCCCCCACGGCGGCAGCGGCATATTCACCGCCGCCAGTTGAGGACGTTACGGAAGGTGGGCACAGTCAACCAGCCCCTGCGGGCCCAATCTTGAATGGCCCGAATGGACTATGGGTACGCGGCAGATCACCCAACGGAGTGAGCTGACGGCATACGTAACCTTCCTGGCAAACCAGGACAGTTGAGCTGCGTCACAACGGACGCCAAGTGACACATGAGGCGGATTCGGGCACGAGCCCAACAAAAAAGTTGGGAATCGACTGGAACGATTCGGGGTCGCCAGCCGTATTGATACGTAGCCCTGCTGCTGTGACAGTTGTGAGCAGCTTAGGCCAAGGCCTATACGCGTGTCCGGCGAATGAGAACGTAGGCTGCCCTCATGGCAAACAAGCGATCGGGTGGAGGCCTGTCTCCGGTTCAGCAGGCCGCCAAGTTCCTGGGTGTCAGCGTGCTCGCCGGAGCCGTCGCGGCGGGCATCGCGCTGCCCGCGGCCGGCGCACTCGGGCTGGCGGCCAAGGGCTCGGTCGAGGGATTCGACGAGATCCCCGCCAACCTCAAGCGTCCGCCGCTGAGTCAGCGCACCACGATCCTGGACAACCAGGGCGGGCGTATCGCCACGGTCTACTCGCGCGACCGCACCGTGGTCGAACTCAAGGACATCTCGCCGTACATGCAGCAGGCGATCGTCGCGATCGAGGACTCCCGCTTCTACAAGCACGGTGCGGTGGACCTCAAGGGCATCCTGCGCGCGCTCAACCGGAACGCGCAGAGCGGCGAAGTGTCCCAGGGCGCGTCCACGCTGACGCAGCAGTACGTGAAGAACGTCTTCGTGGAGGAGGCCGGCGACGACCCGACGCTTGTCGCCCAGGCCACGCAGCAGACCCTCGGTCGCAAGATCAAGGAACTGAAGCACGCGATTCAGGTCGAGGAAGAGCTCGGCAAGAAGAAGATCCTCGAGAACTACCTGAACATCACGTTCTTCGGCCAGCAGGCCTACGGCGTCGAGGCCGCGGCCCAGCGCTACTTCTCCACGTCCGCCAAGGACCTGAAGCTGGAGCAGGCCGCACTGCTCGCCGGCGTCGTCCAGTCACCGACCCGCTACGACCCGGTCAACGACGAGCAAGAGGCGATACAGCGGCGCAACGTGGTGCTCCAACGCATGGCCGACCTGGGCAACGTCTCCCAGGCGGAGGCCGACGAGGCCAAGGAGATGCCGCTCGGCCTGAAGGTCAGCAAGCCGAACAACGGGTGTATTACGGCAGTCAAGGGCGCGAGCTTCTTCTGTGACTACGTCCGCGAACTGGTGCTGAACGACAAGGTCTTCGGCAAGACCAAGAAGGCCCGGGCGAAGCTCTGGAACGAGGGCGGCCTGACGATCCGTACGACGCTCGACCCGCAGTCCCAGAAATCGGTCCAGGCCTCGATCAAGAACCACGTCCGGAAGTCGGACAAGGTTGCCACGGCGGCCACGCTGGTCGAGCCGGGCACCGGCAAGATCCTCGGCATGGGCCAGTCGAAGCCGTTCGGCTACGGCAAGAACGAGACCGAGCTCAACTACTCGGTCGACCGCGGTTTCGGCGGCTCGGCCTTCGGCTTCCCGACCGGTTCGACCTTCAAGCCGTTCCTGGCCGCGGCCGCCCTCGAGGAGGGCACCCCGCCGATCCAGGAGTACCCGGCACCGTTCGAAATGCCGTATCCGGAGACGGTGCAGACCTGTGATGGGAGTCCTTGGCGGAACTCGGAAGGCGCCAAGGTGGAGAACGAGGACGAGTCCGAGGTCGGCCCGTACCGCCTGCGGGAGGCGATGGAGAAATCCGTCAACACCTACTTCGTGCAGATGATCGAGGACATCGGCATGTGCCCGGTGTCCAAGATCCTGGACAAGATGGGCGTCGTGCAGGGCAACGGCAAGAAGCTGCCGATCGTGCCGTCTTCCCTCACTCTCGGCTCCACCGGCATCTCGCCGCTGACGATGGCGAGCGCGTACGCGACCTTCGCCAACCGCGGGACGTACTGCACGCCGATCGCCATCGAGTCGATCAACCGGCGGATGGGCGGCGAGACCAAGTCGATCGAGGTTCCGAAGTCGACCTGCAGCAGGGCGATGTCCGAGACCACGGCGGACACCATCAACCAGCTGCTGGGCGGAGTGGTCGACTCCGGTACGGGACAGCAGGCAGGCCTCTCCGACCGCGACAACGCGGGTAAGACGGGTACGACCGACGAGCGCAGGAACGCCTGGTTCGTCGGCTACACGCCGAACATGTCCGGCGCCGTCTGGGTCGGCAGCGCCACCCAGGCCGTCAAGATGTCGAACATCACGATCGGCGGCCAGTGGCACGAGAAGGTTTACGGCGGCAGGGTGCCCGGCCCGATCTGGAAGGACGCCATGACCGGCGCCCTCGAGGGCAAGGAGGCCCCGGGCTTCAACCCCGTCGTCATCCCCGACCCGCCCGACGAGGACAGGGACCGCCCGGGCGACGGCGACAACGGCGACGACCGCGGGAACGGCAACGGTGGGAACGGCAACGGTGGCATAGGTGACCTCCCCATCCCCCAGCCGTCCTTCTCGATCCCGGAGGAGTGGACGATCGGCGGTGGCAACGGGAATGGCGGGAACGGGAACGGCGGTCGGTTCCCGTAGGCCGTAGGCCTCTTGGCCGTTGACGGTAAGCCTCCTGGCCGTTGACGCCGTACGACGGCATTGATGCTCGTACGACGGTGGGGGCGCCCCTTGTTGCAAGGGGCGCCCCCACCGTCGTATCGGCGTATCGCGTACGGCTGTGCAGGCCTCGGAGTACGGCTGTGCAGCCTGGGAGTCCGGATCCTCAGCCCGCGAGCTGCTTCTTGACCAGTGCGGCGACGCGGCCACCCTCGGCCAGGCCCGCCACCTTCGGGTTCACGATCTTCATGACCTGGCCCATGGCGCGCGGGCCCTCGGCGCCGGCCGCCTTCGCCTCATCGACCGCCTGGGCGACGATCTGCTGGAGCTCGTCGTCGGACAGCTGCTTGGGGAGGTACTCGGCGAGGATCTCGCCCTCCGCCTTCTCCCGCTCGGCCGACTCGGCGCGACCGCCCTGCGCGAAGGCCTCGGCGGCTTCACGGCGCTTCTTCGCCTCACGGGTGATCACCTTGGTGATCTCCTCGTCGGAGAGCTCGCGCTTCTCCTTGCCCGCGACCTCCTCCTTCGTGATCGCGGCGAGGGTCAGCCGGAGCGTCGAGGAGCGGAGCTCGTCGCGCTCCTTGATCGCGGCGTTGAGGTCTTCCTGCAGCTTCGACTTGAGCGTGGTCATGGGGTCGATTGTCGCAGGTGTGGTGGGACAACGGCCCGTCGTTTTCCCGCGGCACGCGTTCGGTTGCCCGGGGAAGGCCGCCGTGCGGCTTCGGTCGTACGGCCCTGGGGAGAGGCGTGCGGCTTCGGTCGTACGGCAGTGGGGACAGCCGTGCGGCTTCGGGGTACGCGCCGTCTGACACGATGGGCGTATGCGCGCGCGATACGGAGTACCTTTGGGAATCACGGCGGCCGGTGCCGCCGGTCTGGTCTACTCGGTGGGTTTCGAGGCCCGTTCCTTCCGCCTGCGGCGGGTGACGGTGCCCGTACTGCCGCCGGGCATGCGCCCGCTCCGTGTCCTCCAGGTCTCCGACATCCACATGGTGAGCGGCCAGCGCAAGAAGCAGCGCTGGCTGCGCTCGCTGGCCGGGCTGCGCCCCGACTTCGTGATCAACACGGGGGACAACCTCTCCGACTCGGAGGCGATCCCGGAGGTCCTGGACGCGCTCGGCCCGCTGATGGAGTTCCCCGGCGCATACGTCTTCGGCTCGAACGACTACTACGGGCCCAGACTCCGCAACCCCGCCCGGTACTTGCTGGAAAAGGTGCAGGGACGGCACGGGCTGAACGGCAACCCGCCCGTCGTAGGCGCCCTCCACAACCCGTGGGAGGACCTGCGCGACGGCTTCAACTCGGCGGGCTGGCTGAACCTGACGAACGTCCGGGGTTCGCTGAAGATCGACGGCCTGGAGATCGAGCTGACCGGCCTGGACGACCCGCACATCAAACATGACCGGTACGAGAGCGTGGCCGGCGGCCCCTCCGACTCGGCCGACTTCTCGATGGGCATCGTCCACGCCCCGTACCTGCGCGTCCTCGACGCCTTCACCGCGGACGGCTACCCCCTGACCCTGGCCGGCCACACCCACGGCGGCCAGCTCTGCCTCCCCTTCTACGGCGCCTTCGTCACCAACTGCGACCTGGACACGGACCGCGTGAAGGGCCTGTCCACGCATACGTCGGCCGACCGAACCTCGTACCTGCACGTCTCGGCAGGCTGCGGCACGAACCGCTACACGCCGGTACGGTTCGCCTGCCCGCCGGAGGCTACGTTGCTGACGCTGGCGGGGCGGGAGTAGCGGCCGGCTCCGCACCGCCGGCTCCCGAAAAACCGGATTTCGCCTCCAGCCACCAGTGGGCTAAAGTAATCGACGTCGCCACGACACAGCCCACTCGAAGTGGCCTGCTCAAAGCGACACCGGGGTGTAGCGCAGCTTGGCAGCGCGCTTCGTTCGGGACGAAGAGGTCGTGGGTTCAAATCCCGCCACCCCGACGCTGGTCAGAGGGCCATTCGCATGATCGCGAATGGCCCTCTTTCATGCTCGGGGGGCCAAACGGGGGGCCAAACGAATTTGATCAGGCCACCTCGTCACCCTCTTCCTGGTCTTCCGCCTCCTCCTCTTCCTGATCTTCGGCGAAGATGTCGTCCATCGCTTCGGCACCCTTCGTGATCACGGGCCGGAGCTGTTTTCGGTAGACGGCTTCTGTGGTGGCCTGACTGCTGTGGCCGACCAACAGGGCGATGGTCTCCAGCGGGATGCCGTGGTCGGAGAGCAGGGACACGAAGCTGTGCCGAGCTCTCTGGGCGTCCACTCGTCGGCGTTGATCCCCTCGGCATCCTTGAGCGCCTGGCGGAAGGCCCGTCGGACGTTGGTCGCGTCAAGGCCCGCGCACGGCGCGGGCGCGCGCCGCCTCTGCGGCGCGCTCGGCGGCTGCGGGCATGAAGTGGGAGACACCCTCTGTGGCCGGGGCGGTCGGCTCCGCGACTTCAGCCAGCCACTTTGGGGCGAGCCTCGAAGATCATGGCCCCAACGTCGTGCTTTAACGGGTAGGTCCACAGACTGCCCGACTCGCCATGAGCTTACGGGGCCATGATCACTCGCCCCAAAGCAGCTCCCGGCCAAAGTCGCTCCGCCGACCGCGTGGAAAGGTGCAGGTCGCGGCAGAGAAACAACCCTTGGCAACGAGCGCGATCACCTGTCACGATCTAGCCGTGGCCAGCCTTTCGAAGACCGCGAGGCAGGCAGACGTCCTCCTCGACCTAGGGCGCGCCCTAATGGGCGTGACGGTCGGTTCACTGCTGCTGGTGATCGGTATCGAGACCTACCGCGACGGTGGATCCGTAGGCTGGCCGATCGCCGGATCAGTGCTGTTCTTGGTCAACCTCTGGGTAGCCTGCCGTCGATTTACCCGGCGCGGGAAGCCGACTCCGTCGTCCTAGCCCACACACACGCAGCCATCCGTGCCCCTTGCGTGCCCGACGGGAGAGCAAGCAGCGGGGACCAACGGGGAACGTCGGCGATTCTCCCGAGAACACGCAGGTCAACGTTCTGCCAGGTCAGGTTGGGCCCGCATACGCGATCTTCCAAACTGGCGACGGCCCGGCGCGAAGTCCGCGCCGTCTCTGGGCCGTCCAAGGTCAGCCGACGCTAACCAACGACGACGGAAGCCCACGGCATCTGAGCTGGTCAGAGCCGTGGGCTTCTTCAGCCTCGCTGGTCAGCGAGAACGTTGTTCAGTAGAGCTGTAGGGATATAGCCATTTGGCCTGATCGCACTCATCATGAGCAACATGCAGAAGACACGTGGATCGCTTGGTAACGCCTCGGTCTGCTGGTTCCTGCTGGGAAGCTTTAGCGCGGGGATTTACGTTGCTGAGTTGATCATGGATGGGGACCGCTACGTCGCGATGCTAGAGTCCGCATCTGGCCTACTGTTCGCAAGCTGGATTGCCGGAGCCGTGCACCTTCGCCGGATCAGGAAGGCAGAGAGACAGAACACGTAGGGATCACAGGCGTCCGATTCCTGATCGGTACAGCAGCGAAGTCCTGTCAATCCCCAGTTTTCGTAGAGACGTTGGTTATGCGGCCTGGCCTTCCTGATCGGTCCGGGCTCGCGCTTCCTGGATGATCCGTTCGAACTCAGCGGGCGGTTTCCCGCCGGCCGCGCTGTGGCGGCGCTTGGTGTTGTAGAAGTCTGCGATCCACGTCGCGGTCTTCAGCCGGGCCTCGGCCCGCGTACGGAACGTGTGCCGGTGGACGTACTCGACTTTGAGGACGGAGTGGAACGACTCCGCGGCGGCGTTGTCCAGGGCGGACCCGACGCGCCCCATGGACTGCACCACGCCCCAGCGGCCGCACAGCTGCTGGAACGCCTCGGACGTGTATTCGCTGCCGCGGTCCGTGTGGAAGATGACGCCGTCGACCTGGCCGTCTCTTGTCGCGATCGCCATCTGCAGGGCGGCGCTGACCAGCGCGGTATCGTGCCGCTCGCCCATCGCGTAGCCCAGAGCGCGGCGGGAGAAGGCGTCGTGGACGGATGCGAGGTAGAGCGTGCCCTCACCGGTGTCGATCTCCGTCATGTCGCCCCACCACAGCACGTCGGGCGCGATGGCGTCGAACTTGCGTCGTACCAGGTCAGGGACGGCTTTCCGCTTGCCGGGGCGGGTCAGCGAGCGGCGTCGACGAGGCGGCTTGCGGCCCTGCAGGCCGAGCTCGGCCATGATCTCGGCGACGGTGTTCTGCGACACCTGCCAGCCCTCCTCCCACAGATCCAACGTGATCCTCGGGGAGCCGTACGTCTGGCCGGAGCGGTCGAAGAAGCAGCGGATCCGCTCGGCCAGGGCAGTCCTTCTGACCTCACGCTTCGTCGGCTCGGCCGGGCGGCGGCGCCACTTGTAGAACCATCGCTGATCGCCCCGACCACTGCGGCCGGGTCCGCCGCAGCTACTTCACCCACAAGACCATGCAGCGTTTGAGCACATCACGCTCCATGGCCAGCTCCTTGTTGTCCTTCTTCAGCTGCGCGTTCTCCCGCCGCAGCCGCGCGAGCTCCTCGCTCTCACCAGCCGTCTCGGCCCCTCCCGCCCTGCGGGCCCGGGACACCCAACTGGCCAGCGTGGTCTCGTTGATCCCGAGGTCCTTCGCCACCTGCGTGATCGGCTTGCCGGTCTCGGTCACGATCCGCACAGCCCCCGCACGGAACTCCGCGTCAAACTTCCGTCTCTTGCCCGCCATGACTCCCAACTTCCCCTGCAGTCACGGTCTCTACGCTACGAGGGGAAGGTCAGGTACGGCGTGTACCGCAGCCGCGGTGACGCGGACGGCGGATTGGCTTCCATCGCGTGTCTGAAAGCGCAGAACGACCGGATCGGCGGGTCGCTGCTGGTCGCCCTCCCGACGCTCATGCTGTCCGGTGCGCTGCTGGCGCAGCGGTACATCACCAAGCATCACGAGAACGAACACCTGACGCACCGGACGAGCTGACCTCAGAAGTTCTCCACGAGCAGGGTCGCCAGCCACAGCAGCATTGCCAGGGCGGCGAGCAGGCTGATCGCCTGGGCGAGCCGGCGGGGGATTCCGGACATCCGCGTACCTCCTCACCTCGGGAGCTCGGGTGCTGCCCGGCTTATACCCGGCGTCCCCGAGCCAACCCTGCCGGGATCAGCCGCTTTCGGGGCAGGCCGGGGTCAGGCTGATCCGGTTGTCGGTGCCCGGCTTTTTCCAGGTGGTGGCGTTGGCGTGGACGATGTAGGCATCGCTGGTTTTGTCCAGGCCCTCGACGACTATCAGGCGGCGGCTTCCCTTGGCCGCGCCCATGTCGATCTGGGTGAAGCCGGGGAAGGAACGCAGTATGGGGGTGATGTAGCGGGTGCCGAAGATGTCGAAGACCTGGTACTTCTCGGTCTTGTTGCGCTTTTGGTAGGCCAGGCGGAGATAGTGCGCCCCGGCGCCTTCGACGGCCATGCGGTAGGCGGGGTGGTTCCGGACGGCGCCGAGGGTGGCGTTCTGGACGTTGCCGTAATTGCCGGTCATGCCGAATAAGGGCAGTTCGTCGATCAGCGGGCCGATGGGCTGGGTGCACCAGGAGTCGGCGTCGGTGTAGACGCCGCCGTACTGCGCGAGGATTTCGAGGCGGAGCAGGTCGGCCCGTACGGCGGGCGGCTGGTCGGCGAGGGCGTCGTAGACCCACTGGTTGTGCAGGGTGGGGAGGTTCTTGTCGGTCCAGAGTTGGACCCGGTAGTCGGGGTGGTGCTTCTTCCAGGTGCGGAAGTTGTCCCGGTACGGGAAGGCCTGCTCGCCGATCCAGATGATGTGGATCAACTTGGGCACGCCTGCCTGCGTGGTATCCCCTGCATCCCCGGCATCCGCGGTGTTCATGACGGACCTACGGAATCTGCTGCGGATCACGGTCCCTCTGCCCTCCCCCAGTTCCACCGGCCCCCCAGGCGCGTGGAATGGACTCGATGCTAGGACCGTCGGTGGGGCGGGACAGGACCTCACGTGTTGCTTTTGGGTTCCATCGGCGTGACACGGACGCGGGCAGATCAGGGGCAGATATGCGGCAGACACGGGGCAGATATAGGACAGGATTCGGCCTATACGGCTCCTACTGTCGTGGTGGATTCTCGCTCGTCCGACATCAGGGAGCACGCGATGAGTTACGTCAGCAGCATTCAGCCGGACGGTACGCCCACGTGGATCGACCTCCGGGTGCCCGATCTGGAGCGCGCGATGGAGTTCTACGGTGCGCTCTTCGGCTGGGAGTACGACACGAAGGGCGCGGAGAGCGGCCTCGGCACCGTGTGCCTGCTGCGCGGCCGGCCCGCCGCGGCCCTCGCGCAGGCCCCGGCCACCACGGGCTTCGGCTGGACCATGTACTTCGCCGCCGCGGACTGCGACGGCACCGCCAAGCGCATCGTGGACGCGGGCGGTTCCCTGCTCAAGGCGCCGACGGACGTCGGGGATCAGGGCCGTATGGTCATCGCCGAGGACCCGGTCGGCGCCCGGTTCGGTCTCTGGGAGGGGCGGGCGCACGTCGGCTGCGAGGTCGTCAACGAGCCCGGCTCGCTCGTACGGAACGACCTGGTCACCCCCGACCCCGAACCCGCACGGGCCTTCTACACGGCCGTCTTCGACTACACCCTGGACCTCAACGAGACCCTTCCCGACTTCGACTTCACCTTCCTGCGCCGCGGGGACGGCAAGGAGATCGGCGGCATCTTCGGCTTCCCGGGCGCCCCCAAGTCCGTCTGGGCGACCACGTTCGAGGTGGCCGACACGGACGCGGTGGTGGAGCGCGCCCGCACGGCGGGCGCCACCGCCGACACCCCCGAGGACACCCCTTACGGCCGGAGCGCCACCATCACGGACCCCTTCGGAGTGGAGTTCTCCGTCATTACGAGGCCCTGAGCCCATCACCAGACGCTGGGTCGCGGCTCACCGCCGGCCGGCGGTGAGCCGCGACCTCAGGATTCGAGACGGCGTCGGTCCTCCTCGTCCCACTTCCGGGTGTCGCGCGGCTGCACGTACGGCTCCTTCTCGGCCGGGTGGCCGCCCGCGACGGCGCGCTGGCGGGCCAGCTCCGCGTCGAACTCCAAGCCGAGCAGAATCGCCAGGTTGGTGATCCACAGCCACACCAGGAAAATGATCACCCCGGCGAGCGTGCCGTAAGTCTTGTTGTACGAGCCGAAGTTGGCCACGTACAACGCGAACCCCGCCGAAGCGATCATCCAGATCACCAGCGCCAGGAAACTGCCGGGCGTGATCCAGCGGAAGCCGCGGACCCTCGCGTTCGGCGTCGCCCAGTACAGGATCGCGATCATGACCGTCACGAGGACCACCAGCACCGGCCACTTGGCGTACGACCACACCGTCAGTGCCGTGTCACCAACGCCCAGCGTGGTGCCGACCTGCCGGGCCAGCGCGCCGGTGAACACGACGATCACCGCACTGACCACAGCCATGATCATCAGCGCTACGGTCACCCCGACCCGTACCGGCAGGACCTTCCACACGGGACGGCCCTCGGGAACGTCGTACACCGCGTTCGCGCTCCTGATGAACGCGGCGACATAGCCGGAGGCCGACCACACCGCGAGCACCAGACCCACGATCGCCATGACGGAGCCGATCCCGGCGTTGCCCTGCAACTGCTGCACGGCGTTGCGCAGGACGTCCTGCGCGGCCCCCGGGGCGAGATTCTCGATGTTGTCCAGCACCTGCCGTGTCGCCGACTCCCCGGCGACTCCGATCACCGAGATCAACGCCAGCAGCGCCGGGAACAGCGCCAGGATCCCGTAGTACGTCAGCGCCGCGGCCCGGTCGGTCAGCTCGTCCTTCTTGAACTCCTTGAGGGTCCCTTTCAGCACCGCCCACCAGGAGCGCTTGGGCAGATCCGTCGGCGTGTCCGGCGCCTGCCGCTCCACCTGCTCATCCGGCCCGGCGTCCGGTCCGGCCTCCGGGGCCCGTACGGTCCCGGCCTGCTGGTCGGCCGTACTGTGCCCGGCGTGCGTGCCGTGTCCGTCGTGCCTTCCATGCCGTCTCAGTGTCCGTACCATGCCGCACGGGTATCCGGCTGAGCGCCCACCCATTCGTTCCGCGTATGCCTACTTTTACGGCATTCGAGGGATAGCCGGGGAATCACGCAACCAGCGGCAGCCACCGGGCGACTTCAACGGGCAGACACACACCCGAGCAAGGGAGATCCGCGGTGACCGCATTCAGCGACACCCTCGCCCCGACCGAGGACGTCTGGCCCGGCTACGCCCCCATCTGCGACCCCGTCCGCGACCCCATCGGCACCAGCGACCACCTGTTGCCGCCTCCCGATCCCGCTCAGCGTCTGGACTTCACCGTCCTCAGCGCCGCCGACCAGCGCCGGCTGGACCTGTACGCCGCACTCACCGTCCGCGGTATCGCACCGCGCCCCGGCGACCGGTACGCCGTGGACGCCATCAGCTCCCTCGGCGACGCGGTCACCGATTCCGTCCTCCGCTGGATCACCCACCGCTCGTGAAGGGGCCGGCGGGAGTGAGTCACCGCCGGCACCCCGCTCCTGGGTGAAGCCTGAGCCACCCTCCGCGCCGCGGGGCATGCATGGAGATCCCGGCCGGATTCGGCCGAGTCGGTGGACACGACACACTCTGGAGGCGCGTGATGAACGTAAGAGCCGATCGAGCCGGCCCGAGAACCCACCAAGTGCCGGTCCTCATCGTCGGCGGTTCCCTCGTCGGCCTGTCGACCTCGCTCTTTCTCGGCCGGCTGGGCGTGCGGCACACGCTGGTGGAGCGTCATGCCGGTACGTCCCTCCATCCCCGCGGCCGCGGCAACAACGTACGCACGATGGAACTGTTCCGGGTGGCCGGTGTCGAGCCGGCCATCCGGAAGGCCGCGGAAACCCTCGCCGAGAACCACGGCATCCTGCAGACGCCCACCCTCGTCGGCGACGCGGGCGAGTGGCTGTTCAAGGAGATCGACCCGGGCGGCGGGCTGGCCCGCTTCAGCCCGAGTTCCTGGTGTCTGTGCAGTCAGGACGACCTGGAGCCGGTGCTCCTCGAGCGTGCTACGGCACTCGGCGGCGACCTGCGGTTCTCCACCGAACTGATGTCGTTCGACGCCGACTCCACCGGAGTCAGCGCGGTGGTCAAGAGCCGGCAGACGGGCGAACACACCACCATCCGCGCGGACTATCTCGTCGCCGCCGACGGCCCCCGAAGCCCCGTACGGGAACAGCTCGGCATCGGCCAGAGCGGCCCCGGCGACCTGTTCCACAACATCAGCGTGACCTTCCGTTCCCGTCGCCTCGCCGAGGTGGTGGGCGACCGTCGCTTCATCGTCTGCTACCTGACCAACCCGGAAGCCGACGGCGCGCTGCTGCCGGTGGACAACCACGAGAACTGGGTCTTCCACGCCCCCTGGCACCCCGAACTCGGCGAAACGCTCGAGGAGTTCACCGACGAGCGCTGTGCCGACCACATCCGCCGCGCGGTCGGCGACACGGACCTCGACATCGAGATCACCGGCAAGGCGCCCTGGCACGCCGCCCAGCGCGTGGCCCGCAGCTACGGGTCGGGGCGGGTCTTCCTGGCCGGCGACTCGGCCCATGAGATGTCCCCGACCGGCGCCTTCGGCTCCAACACCGGGATCCAGGACGCCCACAACCTGGCCTGGAAGCTGGCCGCGGTGCTCGGCGGCTGGGGAGGGGAAGGGCTGTTGGAGACGTACGACATGGAACGGCGTCCGGTGGCGGAGGCGACCAGCGCCCGCGCCGCCGTCCGGTCGGCCGAGCACAGCCACCCCGGTTTCGCCCCGCCGCCCGGCGTGGGCGGCGGGCCACGGCAGGGCATCCTCAACGTCGTCCTCGGCCACCGTTACCCGCAGGGCGCCGTCGTCGGCGCCGATCCAGCGGCCCCGGTCGTCCCGGAGAAGCTCGACCTGACCGGGGCACCCGGCAGCCGGGCGCCCCACCTGTGGGTACGGCACGAGGGCAGGCGCGTCTCCACCCTCGACCTGTACGAGCGGTCCCTGGTCCTGCTCAGCGATGCCGGCGCCAACGCCGAGGCCGACGAGGCGAGCGGCTGGCATCAGGCCGCCCTCCGCATCGCCGAGGAGTCGCCGGTGCCGCTCGTCTCGTACCGGCTGGGCTCCGGAGACGACTGCGAGCTGACGGTCGAGGACGGTGCGGACTGGGCGGAGCGCCATGGCACGACTCGTACGGGCGCCGTGCTCGTACGGCCCGACGGGTTCGTCGCCTGGCGGTCGTCAGGTCCCCTACAAGATGCGGAGTTGACGCTGCGCCAGGTGCTGACGACGGTCCTGGCACTGGGCTGAACGGTACCGGCGATCACCCGGCTGAGCGTCCCGAGTGGTGGGCGGCTGACAACTGACTGACGGTGGTTCACATCGGGGTCGGGTGACTCAGCTGACGCAGTGTCAGCTGCCCGGCCACGCCCGGAAGGAACGTCAGATGCGCTCTGCTCGAATGATCCTGGCCACCGCGGCGGCTTCGGCCGTCCTGGCTCTCGGCGCTCCCGGCGCCTACGCGAGTGACTGGGACCCGTCCTCCAAGGGCGAGAACTCCTCCTCCTACGGCAAGGAGCACGACAAGCACGACAAGCACGACAAGCACGGCAAGCACGACTGGCCGCACGGCGGTGTGAAGGCCGGCGGTGGCGCGCTGACCTCGGTCGGCGCGGACGACTGGAGCAAGGAGAACGGGGACAAGGGGTACGGCAAGGACGGGCACGGCAAGGACGGGCACGGCAAGGACGGGTACGGCAAGGACTGGAAGGACAAGCACGACAAGCCGCACGGTGGCGTGCACACCGGTGGGGGCGGGCTTTCCGAGCCGTCGGTGACGGCGGGTGGGCTGGCCGTTCTGGGCGTTGCCGCCGCGGGGCTTTTTGCGGCTCGCCGCAGGAAGACTGCCGGCAGCGTGGCCTGACCCCGATGCCGTCCGCCATAGCCGTCGGGGCCGCCACCTGCACGCCGCGTGGCGGCCCTGACGCTCCGCTGGAAGTGCGGTTCGAAAGCTGCGGGTCCGTTGTGGCTGGTCGCGCCCACGCGGCGGAGCCGCATATGTCACAGCCCCGCGCCCCTAAAAGGAAGGCCTTCGGCCTCCTTTTAGGGGCGCGGTACCGCACGGGCCCGCCACGAGAACCGCTCTCCCCCTCCCCTGCTGCCGCGTCCTAATGAGGTGGTCCCCGAATGGCAGCCCCCCCTTCCTCTTATCCGTCCCCTCCCCCTTATCCGCCCGCTCCTCCGCCCTATCCCCCCTCTACCGACCGCACCCCCTTCACCAACACCTCCCCCAGCGACGACCCGCCCCCGCCCCCGAGTCGGCTGCGCACCGCCCTGACCATGCTCTGCGCCGCGGTCTTCGTCGTCCTCGCGGCCACCCTGTACGAGGGCTTCAACTCGGCCTCCGAGACCCCGCAGCGCTCCCTTGTCCCGCCCACAGCCCAGCAGGCCCCGCCCGCCGCGCCCCAGGCGGAGACGCCCACGCCCCAGACGCCTCCCCAGGCCGTGAAGCCGGAGAAGCAGCTGCCTCGCTCGCAGCCCACTCGGCTGCATATCCCGAAGATCCTGGTCAACGCCCCGTTCACCGACCTCGGCCTCGACGCCAAGGGCCAGCTCGAAGCGCCTCCCGTCAACAACACCAACCTCGTCGGCTGGTACGCCGCGGGGGCCTCGCCCGGTGAGCTGGGTACGTCGATCATCGCGGGGCATGTCGACACCACCACCTCCGCGGCCGTGTTCGCGCGGCTGCGTGAGCTGAAGAAGGGGGATGTCCTCCACGTCGCGCGGGCCGACGGGCGTAGGGCGTCGTTCGTGGTCGACAGTGCGGAGACGTTCAAGAAGGACAAGTTCCCCAACGATCGGGTCTACGGCGACACGAACCGGGCCGAGGTACGGCTCATCACATGCGCGGGTGTCTACGACCGTTCGGCCAAGGACTACCCGGAGAACCTGGTGATCTTCGGCCATCTCGTCTGAACCCCGGCATCCGAAGCCCCGGCCACCTCAGTGCAGTTGGGTGCCGGGGTTCCCTCATGGCCCATCACCCGCGTAGTCCATACGAGTCGCGCGCTCCCGCAGGCGGACACAGGATCGAGGCACGCCGATGTCGCAGCACCGCGGCCGACGTCCACCTCTGCCCGCGAAGGAGATGTGAGCAGGATGACCACCACGTCCGCACCTGCTTCAGAACGGCTGACACGCCAGGTCTCGCAGCGTGTCTCCCAGTCCGTGTTCGACGGCTCCCGGCTTCGTGTCGTCCTGCTGGTGGACGTCCATGACGGGGCCCAGCAGCAATTTCTGGAGGCGTACGAACAGCTGTGCAACCAGGTCGCGTCCGTTCCCGGGCATGTCAGCGACCAGTTGTGCCAGTCGATCGAGAACCCCTCCCAGTGGCTCATCACGAGTGAGTGGGAGAGCGCCCCGCCGTTCCTCGCCTGGGTGAACAGCGAGGAGCACGTCCGGATGGTGGAGCCGCTGCACAGTTGTGTACGGGACACCAGGTCGCTGCGCTTCCATGTCGTACGCGAGACCGGTGGCCCGGCGGAGGCCACTCCCGCGAAGCGCCGGCTGCAGGCCTCGCCGCGGATCGGTGACGGGGTGATCCGGCACGCTCTCACCTTCACGGTGAAGCCGGGCAGTGAGGCGGAGGTCGCGAAGATCCTCGCCGACTACGCCTCGCCCGAGCCGCGGGTCGACGACACGACCAGGCTGTGCCGTACGTCCCTGTTCATGCACGGCAACCGGGTCGTGCGGGCCATCGAGGTGCGGGGCGACCTGCTCACCGCGCTGCGTCATGTCGCCCGGCAGCCCGAGGTACGGGCCGTGGAGGAGGCCATCAACCCCTACCTGGAGCAGGACCGGGATCTCGACGACCCCGAGTCCGCGCGGGTCTTCTTCACCCGGGCCGCGCTGCCCGCCGTACACCATGTGACGGCGGAACGGGACAACCCGCGGGCGGAGCGGCATGCGCTGTACTACCCGGCGCGGCCGGGTCTCGGCATGCGGCTGGCCGAGGTTCTGGCGCGGCAGGACGAGGCGGCGGCGGGCAGTCCGTACAGCCCGATTCTGCGCAGCACGATCTTCCACCGCGGCGATGTGGTGGTCCGGCTGATCGATGTGCTCGGCGGCCTCGAGGCGGCCGACCCGGTGCTGGCTCTCGGCTTCCCGGACCCCGGTCCCGCGGCCGAGCTGACGACGCTTGTGGACAAGGCCGCCGACACGGACCTCAAGCGCCTCATCGGCCTGGCCCGGATGGACCTCGTCACCGACCGCCGCTCGCCCGAAGTCTGACTCGACCGAAGCCTGATCCGTCCACCACGCGGGTCGCGGCGACCACGGCCCTCAAGCCGACCGGCTCTCAGGTCGGCACAGCACACGATCGGAGCAACGTCGTGATCAAACCCCGTCCCAGAATCGTGGATCTCAGCGAGGTTGAGCCCAACACCCGGCGCGGCGGCGATCTCCGCGCCATGCTCACCCCCGCTACGGTCGGCTCCACCAGCGGTTTCATGGGCGTGGCCATCGTGCAGCCCGGCGACCGCATCGGTGAGCACTACCACCCGTACTCCGAGGAGTTCGTGTACGTCCTCTGCGGGGAGCTGGAGGTCGACCTGGACGGCGACCCCCTTCCGCTGCGGCCCGAGCAGGGGCTCATGATCCCCCTTCGTATGCGGCACCGTTTCCGCAACGTCGGCAAGGTGGAGGCGCGCATCGTCTTCCACCTCGGTCCGCTGGCGCCGAGCCCGCCGCTCGGTCACGTCGACACCGAGGGGACCGAGGCCGTCGCGGTCGCGTCGGAGGGGGCCTGCACGACCGGGGGCCGGACGGTCGACCGACGCAAGGTCGGTTCATGACCGGGCGCGTGGCGGTCACCGGCATAGGCGTCGTCGCCCCGGGCGGCATCGGTGTACCGGCGTTCTGGGATCTCCTGGCGGGCGGGCGTACCGCGACCCGGGGCATCACCTTCTTCGACCCGACAGGCCTGCGTTCGCGGATAGCCGCCGAGTGCGACTTCGATCCGGCGGCCCACGGGCTGGACGCGGAGCAGATCGCACGCTCCGACCGGTACGTACAGTTCGCCCTGGTCGCCGCGGAGGAAGCGATACGCGACGCCGGCCTGGACCTCGGCCGGGAGGACCCCTGGCGGGTCGGGGTCTCCCTCGGGACCGCGGTGGGCGGCACGACCCGCCTCGAGCACGACTATGTCCTGGTCAGCAACCGCGGAGAGCGCTGGGACGTGGACCACCGGGAGGCCGGCCCGCATCTGGAGCGGGCGTTCTCGCCGAGCACGCTCGCCTCGGCGGTGGCGGAGCGGTTCGGGGCGCACGGGCCGGTGCAGACCGTCTCCACGGGCTGCACCTCGGGCCTCGATGCGGTCGGCTACGCCTTCCACACCGTCGGGGAGGGCCGGGCGGACATCTGCATAGCCGGTGCCTCGGACTCGCCGATCTCACCGATCACCATGGCCTGCTTCGACGCCATCAAGGCCACGTCCGCGAACAACGACGACCCCGCCCACGCATCCCGCCCCTTCGACGCCAACCGTGACGGGTTCGTCATGGGCGAGGGCAGCGCCGTACTCGTCCTGGAGAAGCTCGAACACGCCCTGGCCCGCGGCGCCCACATCTACTGCGAGCTCAGCGGCTACGCCACCTTCGGCAACGCCTACCACATGACCGGCCTGACCAAGGAGGGCCTGGAGATGGCCCGGGCGATCGAGTCCGCCCTCGGCCACGCGGGGCTCGCCGGCACGGCGATCGACTACGTCAACGCGCACGGCTCGGGCACCCAGCAGAACGACCGGCACGAGACCGCCGCGGTGAAACGAGCCCTCGGACAGCACGCGTACGACATCCCGATGAGCTCCATCAAGTCCATGGTGGGCCACTCCCTCGGCGCGATCGGGGCGATCGAACTCGTCGCCTGCGTGCTGGCCCTGGCCCACCAGGTGGTCCCGCCCACCGCGAACTACGAGACCCCGGACCCCGAATGCGACCTGGACTACGTCCCGCGCGTCGCCCGCGAACGGAGACTCAACAACGTGCTCTCCGTGGGCAGCGGGTTCGGCGGATTCCAGTCCGCGGTGATCCTGACCCGGCCAAAGGAGGCACGATGAGCGAACCGCAGCCACGGCGTGCGGCCGTCACCGGAATCGGTGTGATCGCGCCCAACGGACCCAGCACCGAGTCCTTCTGGAAGTCCACGCAGGAGGGCATCAGCGTCCTCGACCGGGTCACCCGCGAGGGCTGTGAGCATCTGCCGCTGCGGGTGGCGGGCGAGGTACGGGGCTTCGAGGCCTCGGAGGCGGTCGAGGAACGCCATCTCGTACAGACCGACCGGTTCACGCACTTCGCGCTGGCCGCGTCCGACCTCGCGCTGGACGACGCCCGCCTCGGCCAGGCCGACACCGGCGAATCGCCGTTCTCCGTGGGCGTGGTCACCGCGGCGGGTTCCGGCGGCGGTGAGTTCGGGCAGCGCGAGCTGCAGCAACTGTGGGGGAAGGGCAGCCGGTATGTCGGCCCGTACCAGTCCATCGCCTGGTTCTACGCCGCCAGCACCGGCCAGATCTCCATCCGCCGCGGCTTCAAGGGCCCCTGCTCGGTCGTCGCCGCCGACGAGGCCGGCGGCCTGGACGCCCTCGCGCACGCGGCGCGGGCCGCACGCCGCGGCACCGATGTGATCGTGGCCGGCGCGACCGAGGCACCGCTGGCCCCCTACTCGGTGGTCTGCCAGCTCGGCTACCAGGAACTGAGCACCGCTCAGGACCCGGCCCGCGCCTACCGCCCCTTCACCGCCGAGGCCTGCGGATTCGTACCCGCCGAGGGCGGCGCCATGCTCGTCGTGGAGGACGAGCGCGCGGCCCGGGAGCGGGGCGCGAGCATACGGGCCACCGTCGCCGGACACGCCGCCACGTTCACCGGCGCCTCCCGCTGGGCCGAGTCCCGGCAGGGGCTCGCCCGGGCCATCGGCGGCGCCCTGGAGGAGGCGGGCAGCGCCCCCGGAGAGATCGACGTGGTCTTCGCCGACGCCCTCGGCGTACCCGAGGCGGACCGCGCCGAGGCCCTGGCCATCGCCGACGCCCTCGGCGCGCACGGCGGACGCGTACCCGTCACGGCCCCCAAGACCGGGATCGGCCGCGGCTACTGCGCGGCGTCCGTGCTGGACGCCGCGGCGGCCGTACTCGCGATGGAGCACGGACTGATCCCGCCCACCCCCAACGTTTTCGACGTCTGCCATGACCTCGACCTCGTGACCGGCCGGGCCCGCGCCGCCGAGCTGCACACGGCGCTGATCCTCAGCCGGGGCCTCATGGGGTCGAACTCGGCGCTCGTACTGCGGCGTGGCACCCCATAGGCGAACGACCAGAAAGATCGAGCATCGAGCGCCGGGAGTGAACCGGAGGAGCGCGCCGGTGTCGAGAGCGCGTGGGGGTCCCCCCGGACGAAGTCTGGGGGAGCGCGGAGTGCCCGACGAAGGAGGGTCGAGCACGGTCGTGCTCTCGACACCGGCTCCAGCGCTCCGTAGGCGAACGACCCAACAAAAAAGGAGATGAACGGCATGAGTGATCACATCACCGTGGAAGAGCTGGCCGAACTCATGAAGAAGGCAGCCGGAGTCACCGTCGCCCCGGGCGAACTGCAGGAGCGCAGCGACTCCGGCTTCGACGCCCTCGGCATCGACTCGCTCGGTCTGCTCGGCGTCGTGGGCGAGCTGGAGAAGCGGTACGGCACCCCGCTGCCTCCCGACGCGGAGCGCTGCAAGACCCCGCGGCAGTTCCTCGACCTCGTCAACGGTGCCCTCGTGGCGGGAGCGTGACATGACCGGACACACGGAGAACGACATCGTCATCGCCGCCCCGCTGGACCTGGTCTGGGACATGACCAACGACGTGGCGAACTGGCCTCAGCTGTTCAGCGAGTACGCCTCGGTCGAGATCCTCTCCCAGGAGGGGAACAAGACCACGTTCCGGCTGACCATGAAGCCCGACGAGAACGGCACCGTCTGGAGCTGGGTCTCGGAGCGCGAAACGGACCGCGACGCGCGCAGCGTGCGCGCCCGCCGCGTGGAGACCGGCCCCTTCGCGTACATGAACATCCGCTGGCAGTACAAGAAGGTGCCGGAGGGCACCCGGATGGTGTGGACGCAGGACTTCTCGATGAAGCCGGACGCACCGGTCGACGACGCCTGGATGACGGACAACATCAACAAGAACTCCAAGGTCCAGATGGCCCTGATCCGGGACCGCATCGAACAGGCCGCCACTCAGCGCCGCCGCGAGCCGTCCCTCACCGACTGACCCGGACGGAGAACAGGCCGATGCCCCAGTCCAAGTCCAAGTCCAAGTCCATGCACCAGAGCCTGATCGTCGCCCGGATGACGCCGGGCTCTGCCCCCGACATCGCCAAGATCTTCAAGGAGTCCGACCGGGGCGAACTGCCGCACCTCGTGGGAGTCGCCCGCCGCAGCCTCTTCCAGTTCGGCGAGGTGTACCTGCACCTCATCGAGTCCGAACAGGACCCCGGCCCGGCCATCGCCAAGATGGCCGGACACCCCGAGTTCCGGGACATCAGCGAGCGCCTGTCGGCGTACGTCACCGCGTACGACCCAGCCACCTGGCGCTCCCCGAAGGACGCGATGGCCCACTGCTTCTACCGCTGGGAGCGTGACCCCACCGCCTGAACCGCGCAACGCCGAACGGCCGCCGGGCCCGCGACAGTCAGTCAGTCGCGGGCCCGGCGGCCGTCAGGTCAAGCTCTCGTCCGAGGCACCCGCCGATCACCCGGGCACGGTGCAGTCGAACGCGTGCAGATACGGATTGACCGGTCGTACGTCCCCGATGGCCAGCCCCGCGTCGGTCAGCCGCCGGGTCATGCTCTCGGTGGTGTGCTTGGCCCCGCCGACGTTGAGGAGCAGCAGCAGGTCCATGGCGGTGCTGAACCGCATCGACGGCGTGTCGTCGACGAGGTTCTCGATGACGACGACGCGCGCCCCGGGCCCGCCCGCCTCGATGACGTTGCGCAGGGTCCGGGCGGTGCTGTCGTCGTCCCACTCCAGGATGTTCTTGATGATGTACGCATCTGCCCTGATCGGAACGGCCACCCGGCAGTCCCCGGCCACGATGCGCATCCGGTCGCCGAACTCGCCGCCCACACGAAGCCGCGGATCGGCGTTGTCCACCACGCGCGGCAGATCGAGCAGCGCGCCGTGCATCGAGGGGTACTTCTCCAGCAGGCTCGCCACCACATGCCCCTGACCGCCCCCGATGTCGGCCACCGATGAACTCCCGGACAGATCAAGGAAGTTGGCGACGTCCCGCGCGGACTGCACGCTGGAGGTCGTCATGGCCCGGTTGAAGACGTCGGCCGATTCCGGGGCGTCCTCGTTGAGGTAGGTGAAGAACTCCTTGCCGTACAACTCCTCGACGACATTGCGGCCGGTGCGTACCGCCTCGTCGAGCCTGGGCCACGCGTCCCAGGTCCATGGCTCGGTGCACCACAGCGAGATATGGCGCAGGCTGTGCGGGTCGTCCTCGCGCAGCAGCCGGGACATGTCGGTGTGCTCGAACGTCCCGTCCGGCCGCTCGGCGAAGACGCCGTAACAGGACAGGGCCCTGAGCAGCCGCCGCAGCGGCCCCTGTTCGGCCTTCACGGCGCCCGCGAGATCCTCCACGGCCATGGGGCCGTCACCGAGAGCGTCGGCGACGCCCAGCCGGACGGCGGCGCGGAGGGCGGCGGCACATGCCGCTCCGAACACGAGCTCCCTCAGCCTCATGGGGGGCGGCGGGGCGGTCTGTGCGGTCGTCATGTGCCGCGTTCCTTCCTTCACTTCTCTTGATCCTCGGGTGGATACGGCCGGCGGGTCAGCACAGTCCCGCGGGCCTGGAGGCCATGCAGGAGTTGCCTTCGAAGGTGTTGCCCTTGCCGGCGGTGTCTGTGTTGACGATGTCGGCCGGCGCGTTGCCCTCCAGCCAGTTGCCGCTGATCCGGTTCCGCTCGCTGGTGACGCCGACCATGCTCTTGAACAGGACGATGCCGCCCGACAACGGCGAGGTACCGACGTTCTCCGAGATCTCGTTCCCGCTCACGAGCGTCTGCTCGGCGCCGGTCAGCACGATGCCGGAGCCCTGCAGGAAGGGCAGCCGTTCGGTCTTCGGGCAGTACGCGTTGTTCCGCGAGATGTGGTTGTCGCGTACGGCCAGATCGCCGGCCCTCGGCTTGTTCTCGTCGCCGACGACGAAGACTCCGGCGCAGTTGCCGGTGACGTGGTTGCCCACGACGCCGAGGTTGCGCAGGCGCCGGACGGTGACGCCGATGCGGTTGTCCTCCAGCCGGTTGTGCTCCACCATCGTTTCCCGGCTGTCCGCGGCGCCCTTCTCGGCCGTGACCGTGTTGGCGAGGAACAGGCCCGCGTCACCGTTGTCCCGGGCGGTGTTCCACCGGAACACACCGCGTACGGAGCTCTCCTGGGCGATGCCCCACACCCCGTTGTCCGCCGCGGTCACGTTCCGCACGGTCAGATGGTCGGTCCGCGCGCTGTACACGCCGTTCTTGGCGAAGCCGGCCACCTTCAGGGAGGCGATGGTGACGTCCTCGACTCTGCGGTCCTTCGTCCCCACCACGCAGATGCCGTTGCCGTTCGCGGCACAGCTGTTGGCGGCCTTCTTCGCGCTGGGCTTCGCGCTGGGCTTCGCGCCGGGCCTGATCACGACGCCGCGGTCCATGCCGCGCAGCGTGAGCCCGGGTGTGCTCACGTTGACGCTCTCGCGGTAGGTGCCGCGTCTCAGGAGGACGGTGTCTCCCGGTTCGGCGGCGTCCACCGCCTTCTGGATCGACTGTCCCGGTTGGACCACGTGGACCGTATGGCCGACGGCCGGCGGGGCGGCCCCGAGCCCCGTCCCGATGACCGCTGCTGCGCATGCCAGGTAGGCGATATTACGTTTCTTCATATTCCGCACTTTATGCACCAGTTGCGGCAGCGCAGTCCGGATGCGCCATCCGGCGGCGTGTCCCGTACGGCAGCGGGGTCGACAACGACATTGCCGGTACCGCTGGATCACCAGTGGCCTGGATCACACGTACCGGATTGAGTGGCCCACCCGGTGGTTGTCCGTATTGGGCTGTGACGGCCCAGTTGCCGGTGCAAGGATGAAGCCGCCATGAGTGCTGGACGGAGTGTTCGTACGCTGAGGGCCGCGATGTTCGCGGTCGTCTGCGTGCTGTTCGCTGTCCAGGGGCATGTGATGACCTCCGGTGTCGCCGTGCCCGGCTGGGCGCTGGCCTCCGGAGCCGTGGCCGCGGGCGGCATGGCATGGGGATTGGCCGGCCGGGAACGCGGACTCTTCGTGGTCGGTTCCCTCGCGGTCGCCACCCAGGTGCTCCTCCACGCGGTGTTCTCGCTCGCGCAGGCGGTCGTACGGCCGGATTCGGCGTCGCTCGCCGAGAGTTGGGTGCGCCGTCTGCTGTGCACGCCGCCGGGGAGCGGCACGCACTCCCACGAGGCGCCGGCGGGCGCGCACTCCATGGGCCATGACATGGCGGGCATGACGTCCTCCATGGACTCGTCCACGGCCCACGCGGGTCACCTCATGGACGGCATGTCCACCACGAGCATGCTCGCCGCTCACCTGGCCGCCGCCCTGCTGGGCGGACTGTGGCTCGCCCACGGTGAGCGCGCCGCCTTCCGTATCCTGCGGGTCCTCGCCGGATGGCTCGTCGCACCGCTGCGGCTGGCGCTCCGGCTGCCCGCGCCGCCGTACCGCCCGCGCGTCCGCGCCCGCCGGGGCCGTACGGCTGACGCGCTGCGGCAGCTTCTCCTCGTATACGCGATCACTTCTCGGGGTCCGCCCGCCGGTCCCGCTGTCCTCTGACGACAGCCGGAGCCACCCACAGTCACCGGAACCGCCGAGCCCTGTGCTGCGGCCTGGTTCCCGGACCCCGAGAAGGACACCCGTGTTCACTCCTGCTCTGCACAGCACACGCAGCGCCGATCGCCCGCACGACGAGTCGATAACGTCCTGGGCGCTCGCCGCCCGTGGCGGTGACCTGGACGCCGTCGAGAAGTTCGTGCGCGCCCTCCACCGGGACGTCAGCCGTTACGTGACGTACCTCGGCGCCGACCCGCAAGCCGCCGACGACCTGACCCAGGACACCTTCCTGCGGGCCCTCGGCAGCCTGCACCGTTTCGAAGGCCGTTCCTCGGCGCGGAGTTGGCTGCTGGCCATCGCGCGCCGCGCGGTCGTCGACAACCTCCGGTACGCCTCCGCCCGGCCCCGCCTGTCGGACCGGGACAACTGGCAGTCGGCCGCCGAGCACGCCCAGCCGCGCGGCCTGCCCGGCTTCGACGACGGCATCGCCCTCGCGGAACTCCTGGCCGCACTGCCCGACGACCGCCGCGAGGCCTTCGTACTGACCCAGATGCTGGGCCTTTCCTACGAGGAGGCGGCCCGGTTCAGCGGCTGCCCGGTCGGCACGGTGCGCTCACGCGTGGCCCGCGCCCGCAGCTCACTGATCGAGTCACTGTACGAGGCGGAAGGCCATCGGCCGCTGGCCGCGGTGGCTGCCTGAAATTCCGTACGGCCCCTGTGCGGCCGTACGCCGCTGCCGCCGCCCGGCCTCATGGGCTGGGCGGCGGCGCCCAGAGACCCGAACCAATCCCCCTACACCACCGCTACTAGGAGCCCCCGTGCAGTACGCGAGCCCCGCCCTCCCCCTCCCCCGCAGCCTGCGCCGAGTCGGCACTCTCGGCGGCCTCACGGCAGCCGCGTTCGTGGTCGCCGTCGTCACCGCGGGGCCGGCCGCCGCCCATGCGCACGTCGAGGCGGAGGGCGCCCGGGCCCTCGACCAGAACGTCGCGCTGACCTTCTCCGCGGCATCGGAGTCCGGCACGGCCGGCATCAGCAAGCTGGAGGTGATCCTGCCCAAGGGCATCGCGCCCGGCGACGTCACCTACAAGAAGGGCCCGACCGGCTGGAAGCTCACCGCCACCGACCGGGGTTACACCGTCTCCGGACCGAAGCTGGCCGTCGGGGAGGACGCCGAATACGTCGTCAACGTACGACAGTTGCCCGACGCCAAGTCGCTGGTCTTCAAGACCGTGCAGAGCTACAGCGACGGCAAGGTGGACCGCTGGATCGAACTCGAGGAAGAGGACAGCTCGGACGGTCACGGCCACGGTCACCCCGCGCCCCGCCTGGACCTGAAGCCCGCCGCCCCCGGCGCCAAGCCCGTGAGCCCGACCCCCTCGGAGGAGCCCACACCCTCGGCCCCCTCGTCCGACGCGGCCGCGAGCGAACCGAAGACCGGCACGTCGACCCCGGCGGCGGAGCCCGCGGCGAACAACGCGGAGGGCGACGACGGCATGCCCGTCGCCGTACCGGTCGGCATCGCCGCGACTGTCCTGGTACTCGGCGGCGGGGCGTGGTGGCTGCGCAGCCGGCGCAACGAATCGGCCTGAGGCCGAAGGGCTCAGGGGCTCAAGGGCTCAAGGCCCAGTGCCCGAAGGGCCAAGGGCACCTTCGAGAGGCGGGCAGGCGCCACCGCCATGACGCGGACAGGCCCGGCATACCCACACGGGCATGCCGGGCCTGCCTGTTCCCTACCTGGCGCTCTCCGTCAGGCGGTCGGCGCCCCCGTCAGCACCTCCACCCGCCCCGAGTCCAGCGAGTAGTAAGCACTGACGACCGCCAGCTCGCCCTTCTCCACCAGCGGCCCCAGATCCCTGTTCGACCGCAGGTCGGCGGAGGTCTTCTTGATGTGCACCCGAGTCATGGCGTCGACCGGATCCGCCTGCTTCTCCTTGGCGATCACCTCGTACGCGGGGCGCAGGGCCTCGGCGATCGAGTGGAGGTTGCCGGGCAGCGGCTTGTTGTCCTTAAGCGCCTTGTGCGCCGCCTTGACCGCGCCACAGCGCTGGTGACCGAGTACGACGATGAGCGGGGTGCCGGAGGTCATGGGGCCGTACTCGACGGAACCGGTGACCACGTCGCCGACCACCTGCCCGCCCGTACGCATCACGAACAGGTCCCCGAGCCCGGTGTCGAAGAGCAGCTCCGGCGGCACCCTGGAGTCGATGCAGGAGAGGACCACGCCGAACGGGTCCTGCTCCTCGGCGACGAACTCACGCCGACGGGGATCCCGGTCCGGGTGCCGAAGCTGCCCGTCCACCCAGCGCTCGTTGCCCTCCATGAGCCTCGCGAACGCCGCCCACGGCGAGTCCGGCCGCTCGCCCGCGGCCGGTGGGCGCGTGGCGGGACTCTTCTTCGCCGCCCCCGCGGCCGCAGCCGGGTCCGCCGCCCCGCCGCCGTCCGTCTTCGACGAACAGCCGGTGAGGAAGGCCACGGCGGCCGCCGCCAGTCCTCCGGTGAGAACGGCCCTGCGCTGTGGTCGCACAGCACTACGCATGTGTCTTGCCCCTTCCAGTGTGGTGCGGGAAGGCCACTCTGGCGGGCTGTCGATCAGCGTCTGTACAGCTCTGAAGCAGGGCGAAAGAAGGGCTCAGCCAGCGCACCCGGCGTCACATCGGGTGACGCCGGGTAACCCAGGCCGAGCAGGGCCGAACCAGGCCGATAATCGTCACTCGTACGGGCGGTGCGGCTCGACGCCGACAAGAACTCGACGCCAACTCGACGCCGCCTCAGACAAGCAGGTCGTCCACGCGCGCTTCGCCCTCGCGGTACCGGCGCGCGATCTCCGCGCCACAGTCGTCGGCCGTCCGCTGCAACTGGCGGCGCCGGCGCGAGACTTGCTGCTCGTACCGGACGAGGCGGCCCATCGCGGTGTCCAGCTCCAGATCCGTACGGGCCTCGAGGTCGGACAGCTCCACCTCCGCGAGCATGTCCGCGGCCTGCCGCCGGTACTCCTCGCTGTGCGGCGTGCCGAGCGTGACATGCCGGGCCGACGAACGCTGCCGCGCGGGCATGTCCGTAAGGATCTCCGACAACCGCGCCACGACAGATGAGACAGAAGAGACGGATGAGCCGACCGACTCCCCCTCGGCAGCCGTTGCCGCGGCGGACGACCCGGCGTCCCGGGCGGGCTCGGCCCGTCGCCCCAGTTCCGCGCGCAGGATGTCGATCCGCCCCTGGACGAGCCGCCGTACGTAGCTGAGATCCGCCTCGTCCCGCTGCGCGCCCCGCCGCATGGTGCGCAGTTCGGGCAGCCCCAGGCCCGACAGATCGCGTTCGACCGGCGGGCTGTCGGTCCGCTGCGCGGGCGGTCGTACCCCTGCGATGGCCCCCGCGACCGCAGGTGGTGACTGCCCCATACCCGATGTGCTCATGGTGCTCATATGCCTCAACCGTCCCCTCGACCGGCGTGTGGATGCATCGTGCCAGCTCCGCAGGCTGCTATGAGCCGGAGTGCATCCGATACGCCCCAGATGGAGGCTTAAGGAGTGATAAACAGACCTCAGAGAACCCCCTACGGAGGTCAAGCCGACGCACGGCATGATGGTCCGTATGCGTGCGGTGGTACAGAGGGTTGACGGCGCGAGTGTGGTCGTCGACGGCGAGACGGTCGGAGAGATCAACGGCGAGGGGCTGTGCGTCCTGGTGGGCGTCACCCACGAGGACACCAAGGACAAGGCGGCCCAACTGGCCCGCAAACTCTGGTCGATCCGGATGCTGGACGACGAGAAGTCGTGCAGCGACATCGACGCGCCGCTGCTCGTCATCAGCCAGTTCACGCTCTACGGCGACGCCCGCAAGGGCCGCCGCCCCACCTGGAACGCCGCCGCCCCCGGCGACATCGCCGAACCCCTCGTGGACGAGGTCGTCGCCCAGCTCCGTGCCCTCGGCGCGACGGTGGCGACGGGCCGCTTCGGCGCCAAGATGCGCGTATCGCTGACGAACGACGGCCCGTTCACGGTCCTGCTCGAGATGTGAACCCCGCGAAAGATCCCGTGCCCTACACCTCGACGACGGCCTCCTGCGAGGCAGCCGTCGAGTCCGCCATCAGCGGCGCGTCGACCGGCACGTTCCGCTTCACCAGCGCCAGGGCGACCGGGCCGAGCTCGTGATGACGTACGGACGTCGTGATGAAACCGATCTTGCGCCCCTCCGGGCCCTCCTCCGCGAGCCGGATCTCCGTACCGTGCGGCGGCAGATGCACCTCGCTGCCGTCCAGGTGGAGGAAGACCAGCCGCCTCGGCGGCTTGCCCAGGTTCTGGACGCGGGCGACGGTCTCCTGCCCCCGGTAGCAGCCCTTCTGCAGATGCACCGCCGTACCGATCCAGCCCAGCTCGTGCGGAATGGTCCGGTGGTCGGTCTCGAACCCGAGCCGCGGCCGGTGCTGCTCGACGCGCAGCGCCTCGTAGGCCAGGAGCCCGGCGGCCGGCCCGTGCTTCTCGGCGTACGACTCCAGATCGCCGCGCGGCAGGAACAGATCACGCCCGTACGACATCTCTCGTACGACGACACCGTCCGGCACCTCGGCGATGGAACCCGCCGGCAGATGCACGACCGCGAATTCGCTTGTCCCGTCCGCGACTTCGACCCGGTAGAAGAACTTCATCGACTCCAGGTACGCGATCAGCGCCTCCTGCGTACCCGGCTCCACATGGGCCCACGTGGTCGTCCCGTCGTCGACGAGATACAGCGCGTGCTCGATATGGCCGTGCGCGGAGAGGATCAGCGCCTCGGTGGCGTGGCCGGGCGGGAGGTCGGAGACGTGCTGGGTGAGCAGCAGGTGCAGCCAGCTGAGCCGGTCGTCGCCGGTGACGGTGATGACGCCGCGGTGCGAGAGGTCGACGAAACCCCTGCCGTCGGCGAGGGCACGCTGTTCGCGGAACAGGTCGCCGTAGTGCGCGGCGACGCCTTCGTCCACGCCCTCGGCGGACACGGCACCGGGCAGGGACAGCAAGGGGCTCTTCATGGGCATACACCCTACGACCGAGTAGTTGCGTGTTTTATTTCCTGCTCGCGCTCTTGCCCGCGCAGTCCTTGCACCGGCCGAAGATCGCGAAGTGCTTCATATCGGTGTCGAACCCGAAGCTCTCCCGCAGCTGCGCCGTGAAGTCCGCGGCGACCGACACATCCGCCTCGATGACGTTCCGGCAGTCCCGGCACACCAGGTGGAGATGGTGATGACGGTCGGCGAGATGGTACGTGGGCGCCCCGTGCCCGAGGTGGGCGTGCGAGACGAGCCCGAGCTCCTCGAGAAGCTCCAGCGTCCGGTACACGGTGGAGATGTTGACCCCCGACGCCGTCTTCCGCACTTCCCCGAGGATGTCGTCGGGCGTCGCATGCTCCAGCGAGTCCACAGCCTCCAGCACAAGCTGCCGCTGCGGCGTCAGCCGGTACCCGCGCTGCCGCAGATCACTCTTCCAGTCAGTGCCTTCGGCACTGCTTCCGGTGCTTCCGGTACTGCTCTGAGTGCTCACCACACTGGAAAGTCTATGGCTACTTGAAGAACGCGATCCCGTCGTCCGGCATGTCGTCCGGAAGGGCCTTGGCCCAGCGTTCGACGTCCTCGGGGCTGACGACCTTCTTGAGCTGGGCGGACATGTAGGGACGGAGCGGTACCTCGGGGGTCTGCTTCTCGCCGACCCACATGAGGTCGCTCTTGACGTAGCCGTACAGGCGCTTGCCGCCGCTGTACGGGCCCGAGGCCGCCGTGCGCGCGACCGCGTCCGTCGCCAGGTCGATCTGCGGCTTCTTGTCGGCCAGCTCGCCGTACCAGACCTCGACGACGCCGTCGTCGCGGACCATCACGACCTCGACCTTGCGGTCGGCGTCGATACGCCAGTAGCCGGTCTCGGTCTCCAGCGGCTTCACCTTGTTGCCCTCGGAGTCCAGCACCCACGTACGCGAGTGGTACTCGAGGAAGTCCCGCCCGTCGTGGCTGAAGCTGACTTCCTGGCCGAAGTTGCACTTCTCGGCACCGGGGAAGTCGTGGACGCCCGCGCCGGTCCAGCTGCCGAGCAGGAAGGCGAGGGGGACCAGGTCCTTGTGGAGGTCGGACGGGATCTCGATCATGATCAGCTCAGAAGTCTCGTACGTGGGTGATGGGGGCGTCCGTGACGGCGCTCAGCGCTGGCCCTGGTACAGCTTCTTCACGGTCAGCCCGGCGAAGGCGAGAACGCCGACGCAGACCAGGATCAGCAGAACCTCGAAGAAGATCTCAAGCACAGGGTGCTCCTTGAATGAGCGGGGTTGGGCGTAGGGCCCGTACACAGAGCCGGGCTCCAGCTTACGCGGCCGTGGAACGGCGCTCCGTGCGAGGTGCCGCGACCAAGCAACCATGCTGAAGTCCGATGCGGTTCGGGCAGCGCCCCAAAGGGGCGCGGGGCTGTGACATATGCGGCTCCGCCGCGATGGGGGTCCCCCCGCTCGAGCGCAGCCGAGAGTGGGGGAGCGACCAGCCCCCACCGGCCCGCGGCCTCATCACTGCACTTCCAGCGGAGCGCCTAGGCTTCTTCCTATGGCGAAGAAGCTCGTGATCAAGGTGACGGCCGGGGCGGACGCTCCCGAGCGGTGCTCGCAGGCGTTCACGGTGGCGGCGGTCGCCGTGGCCAGCGGGGTGGAGGTCTCGCTCTGGCTGACCGGTGAGTCGGCGTGGTTCGCGCTGCCGGGCCAGGCCGCCGAGTTCGAGCTGCCGTACGCGGCCCCGCTCCCCGACCTGCTCGAATCGGTACTGGCCGGCGGCCGCCTCACGCTCTGTACGCAGTGCGCGGCCCGGCGGGACATCACGGAGAAGGACGTGATCGAGGGCGTACGGATCGCGGGGGCGCAGGTCTTCGTGCAGGAGGCGCTGGCGGACGACACCCAGGCGCTCGTCTACTGACCTGTTGGGTCTGTCTGTGTCCACAGGCAGAACGGGTGCCCGGAGGGGTCCAGCAGCACCCGTACATCGTCCTGCGGCTGATAGTCGGCGAGCGTCGCGCCCGCCGCGACGGCCCGCGCGGTCTCGCCCTCCAGGTCGTCGACCTCGATGTCGAGGTGCAGCATCATCTGCTGGTCACCGGGTTTGCGGGTGGGCCAGACGGGCCGGACGTACTCCCGCTCGGTCTCGAAGGCGAGCGAGACGCCGTCCCCGTCCGGGGGCCCGATGAGCACCCAGTCGGGCTCGTCGCCACGTACCTCGTACCCGAGCAACCGCACGTAGAAATCGGCCAGTTGATGCGCGTCGTGCGCGTCGAGCACGACGGTGGACACCTTCGTACGAGTCATGGCCCCGTTCTAGCGGCGGCGCTTCGTACCGTCGAGTCTTACCGCTCTTACCGTCCAGGCCGCCGCTTCTTGCCGTCCAACTCGTCCCACCACTCGTCGGACTTCGGATCGCCGGAGGGGTCGTCCCACCAGCGGTCGTCCGGGCCGCGCCGGTTGGCGACCATGGCGGCGAGGGGCGGAATCACCATCGCCACGACGCACATCCCGACGGCCACGGGCATCGACCAGAGCCGCACGACTCCCCAGGCCAGGACGAAGAGTCCGATGCACGTGCCCATCATGGCGAAGTAGGCGTGACGCCGTCGTGCGTACATACCTCCAGCGTAGGCCCGGAGAGGCCCGGAGTTCCGGGCAGGCCGAAGGGCCGCACCCCGACCAAAAGTGGTGGCGTCCAACTCCCAGGGGTGCGGCCCTTCGGCCCTTTCATACGGTGCGTGCCGTCGGACCGTTCAAACGGCGATCCGACGGCAATCAGGCGTCGTTCAGACGGCGATCGCGACCTCGGACAGCCCGCCCGTCTGGGCGACGACCGTACGGTCCGCGGTACCGCCCGGGACGAGGGCGCGTACGGTCCACGTGCCCTCGGCCGCGTAGAAACGGAACTGTCCGGTCGCCGAGGTCGGGACCTCGGCGGTGAACTCGCCGGTCGAGTCAAGCAGGCGGACGTAGCCGACCACGGGCTCGCCGTCCTTGGTCACCTGGCCCTGGATGGTGGTCTCACCGGGCTTGATCGTCGAGGCGTCGGGGCCGCCGGCCTTCGCTCCACACATGTGCTGCTCCTGAGAGTCTGAGAGGTAGTTGAAAGGTCGGGGGCTTACTTGTTGGCGCCGAGCTCGATCGGCACGCCGACGAGGGAGCCGTACTCGGTCCAGGAACCGTCGTAGTTCTTGACGTTCTCGACGCCGAGCAGCTCGTGCAGGACGAACCAGGTCAGGGCCGAGCGCTCACCGATGCGGCAGTACGCGATGGTGTCCTTGGCGAGGTCGACCTGCTCCTCGGCGTAGAGCTCCTTGAGCTCGTCGTCCGACTTGAAGGTGCCGTCGTCGTTGGCGTTCTTGGACCACGGGATGTTGCGGGCGCTCGGCACGTGGCCGGGGCGCTGCGACTGCTCCTGCGGCAGGTGGGCCGGGGCGAGCAGCTTGCCGCTGAACTCGTCGGGCGAGCGGACGTCGACCAGGTTCTGCGCGCCGATCGCGGCGACGACATCGTCACGGAAGGCGCGGATCGAGGTGTCCTGCGGCTTGGCCTTGTACTCGGTCTTCGGGCGGTTCGGCACCTGGGCGCCGTCGACGAGGTCGCGGGAGTCCAGCTCCCACTTCTTGCGGCCGCCGTCGAGGAGCTTGACGTTCTCGTGGCCGTACAGCTTGAAGTACCAGTAGGCGTACGAGGCGAACCAGTTGTTGTTGCCGCCGTAGAGAACGACCGTGGTGTCGTTGGCGATGCCCTTCTCCGACAGGAGCTTCTCGAAGCCCTCCTGGTCGATGAAGTCACGGCGGACCGGGTCCTGGAGGTCCTTGGTCCAGTCGATGCGGATCGCGTTCTTGATGTGGTTCTTGTCGTACGCGGACGTGTCCTCGTCCACCTCGACGACGGCCACACTCGGGTCGTCCAGGTGCTCCTGGACCCAGTCCGCGTCAACCAGGACGTCGCTGCGGCTCATTCTGTTTCTCCTCCGGGGCAGTTACGGCGGGGCGGTACGTCGATGAGTGGGTGCGGTACGCGCAGGACAGCGGCGGCGTACGTGGCGCACGGGGGTGGCCCTGACCTGGTGAGCGCGTCAAAGGGCCCGGGGATCGCGGAAGACGGCGCTTCCGCTCAGAAGGTGCGACAGAGCATGGCGGCGACACGGCACAGGTCTACTGCCCGCCGCTTCGTCAGATCCGCCTGCTGTCGCTTCATGGGGTCGATCGTAGGGAGGGTGGGGCTGGCATGTCACCGGCGTGTCGGATGATGAGACGTGATTGTCCGCGATGCGGGATGAAGGGGCGGGGAAGTCGTGCTCGGTCGCGTTCGTACGGGCCTTGCAGACGCGTCGCCTTCATCGCATCTGCTGGGCGGACGGGGGCGTCTCGCCTTTCGGACAGCGGAGGGTTTCGTACGCGCGCCCCCGCCCCGCATCGACTGCCGTCTTAAATCGACTCGACTGCCGTCTTACATCGACTCCCGTCCTACCCGGCGAGTGTGACGTCCGAACCCTTCACCGTGATATCGACGCCGTTCGAGGCCGCCTCGACCTTGTCGAGCTTGATGCCGCCGGGGAGGCCGTCGATGCGCTGCTGGAAATCGGTGACCGTACGAGCCTTGTCCTCGGCGAGCTGGACGCCGAGGTCGGGGAGCGAGTCGGCGCGCGCCCTGACGACGTCGCCCTCGACGCTGACCGTGCTCAGTACGGAGACGGGCTGGGGGAGCTTGGTGCCGAGCACCGTGGCCTCGACCTCGACCTTGATCTTGCCGTTGCCGCCGTCCGAGAGGCCGACGACTTCGGCGGTGACTCCGCTCGCGAGCTGTACCGGTTCGGACTTGGCGGCCTTGAGGAGTTCGTCGTACGAGATCGTGGCCGAGCCGGTGGCCGAGTCGGCGGTGGCGGAGCTGTAGTCGCCGGAGAAGGCGACGCCGCGCATCTGGGCGGTGAGGTCGTCGATACGGATCTTGTCGGGGCCGGTGTTCTGGACAGTGCCGCCGGTGTCCGCCTCGTAATTCTGGATGCCGACCTCTATCTCGTCGAGTTCGCCGCCGACGATCTGGGTGAGGAAGGGGAAGCCCTTGATCGACACGTCGGGGGTGCTGGCCAGGCCCTCGCTGGTCTTCAGCTGGTCCGCGGCCTCGTCCTCGGCGAAGCCGACGAGTACGCGGTCGGCGATGACGAAGAGTCCGCCGAGAATGACGGCGACGATCAGGAGTATTCGCAGTGCGCGCATGTCTTGGTGTTCCCCCACCTCGGCATCGACGGCCTCTGGTGGCCGTCGAGCGAGGGTAACTCGGGTGGGGGGTTGGGGGGTGGGGATTGGGTTGGGTTGTCGATCACCTTTGAATCCTCCCCTCCCTGAAGAGGGGATTCCTGGCTCAGGCCGCCTCCTGGAGCAGCGCTCCAGGAGGTCTTGTGCCCTCGGCACCAGCCGGGTTGAGACCAGCCCGGACGAGCATCACGCGGGCGGAGTTCTTGTCCCTCGGACGGGACACTCCGCATGCGGTGCAGGTGTAGGTGCGCTCACCCAGCGGCAGTGCGTGCTTGGCTCTCGCTCCGCACTGCGCGCAGTCCATCGTGGTGTGCGCGGGGTGGACCAGGCGGAGGTCCCGCCCGTGCTTGCGGCCCATCTCGATCAGGGCCTGTTTGGTGGCGCCGATGGCGGCGTCGGCGGCCTTGCGGGCCGTGGTGGCCCTGGCCAAGAACTTCGGCTGCTCGCCAAGGCTGGCAGCGGTACGGGCGCTCCACGCCTTGAACCGGATGCGGCGACACTCCGCGTCGCGACACCCGAATGCGCTTCCTCCCCGGCGTGGACACCGGGACCTCCTCGCAAAGAAGGGGTGACAGGTGGGGGTTGGGGGCCTGGGGTTTTCGCCCCCGCCGCCCTTACCCGTCCGGCTATCCCCTCAGACGCCCTTCGGGGCTCCGCCCCGGACCCCGCTCGGGGGCCAGCCCCCGGACCCCGCTCGGGGGCCAGCCCCCGGACCCCCGGTCCTCAAGCGCCGGACGGTCTGTTTTTTCAGCCCGTCCGGCGTTTGAGGACGAGGCCGTTCAGGCCGATGGGGTCCAGTGGCGGAGCCCCTGGTGGGGTCTGGGCCGAGCCCCAGCGGGGTCGAAGGGGCGGAGCCCCTTGGTATGGGACGGGTAGGGGCGGCGGGGGCGAGACAACCCCGCCCTCAGCCCAGCGCCCTGCCCAGCAAGTACACCGCCGGAGCCGCCGCCGCCAGCGGCAAGGCAACTCCCGCCGTGAAGTGGACGAAACGGGACGGGTAGTCGTAACTGGCGACCCGGTGGCCGATCAGGGCACAGGCGCCGGCCGCGGCACCGAGGAGGGCACCGTCCATGCCCAGGTCGGTCAGACCGCCGGCCACGAGGCCAACACCCGCCGCCGCCAGCAGGGCAACAAGCACCGACGCCGGCGTCGGCAGGGGAAGCGCGCGGGCCAGGATCGCCGCCGCAACCGCCGCACCACCCACCGTCACCGCATCCGCGACCGCCGCGAGATGCCCAGTCGCGAGAATGGCCAACGCCGCAGAAGCAACCGTGGCCATCAGCCCGTACATCCGCTCATCGGGTTCGGCCCGGCTACGGAGCTGCAGGACCAGTACGAGCAGGACCCACACTCCGAGCGTGCCGAGAATCGCGGCGGGGGCGTGTTCACGCCCAGCCGAGAGCAGCACGGCATCCGCCGTGAGCGCACCCGCGAAGGCCAGCGCGATGCCCTGCCGGGCGGGCCACATGCCGTTCAGCCGGAACCAGCCCGCCGCGGTCACCGCCTGCAGGATCACCAGCGGAACGACGAGTGCGTACTCGCCGACCGCCGCCGTTCCCGCAAGCAGCAACCCGAGTACCGCCGTGAGCACGGCCGGCTGCCCACCCGGTTCGATGATCGGCGAACGCCCCTCGGCGCGGGCCCGCTGGGCGTCGGTGACGCGGGGGTTGCCGGTGAGGGTGGGCGGCCCGTAGGCGGGGGCGGAACCGGAGGCAGGGACAGCGGCAGCCGGATCGCCAACTGCCGCCGACGCGGGCGCAGTTGCGGGCACAGTTGCGGGCACGGACGCAGGTGCAGCGGCAGACGCGGGCGCGGGCGCGAAGTCCCCGTACGCGGGCCCCTGCACGTACCCCTGGCCCTGGTCCGCGTGATCCCAAGCCGAAGCCGGAGCCCCGTACACCTGGGACGGCTGATCCGAAGCAGAACCCGGAGCTGGAGCCCCGTACCCCTGAGACCCCTGGTCCGAGGCCAGAGCCCCGTACTCCCGGGACCGCTGGTCCGACACCGGAGCGGGAGTGGGAGCCCCATATCCCTGAGGCCGCAGATCCGAAGCCGGAGCCCCGTACTCCTGCGACCGCTGGTCCGAAGCCGAAGCCGAACCCGGAGCCGAACCCGGAGCTGGAGCCCCGTACTCCCGGGACCGCTGGTCCGACACCGGAGCGGGAGTGGGAGCCCCATATCCCTGAGGCCGCAGATCCGAAGCCGGAGCCCCGTACTCCTGCGACCGCTGGTCCGAAGCCGAAGCCGAACCCGGAGCCGAACCCGGAGCTGGAGCCCCGTACTCCCGGGACCGCTGGTCCGACACCGGAGCGGGAGCTCCATATCCCTGGGACCGCTGGTCCGATGCCGGAGCTTGAGCTCCGTACCCCTGCGGCCGCTGATCCGACGCCGGCGCCGCATAACCCGACGCCTGGCCCTGAGCCCCGTACTCCCCAGCCCCGCGATCCCACCCGGAACCAAGAACCCCGTACCCCTGCCCCGTCCCATACACCGGCTCAGCCGGAGCCTGACCAGGAGCCGGAGCCGGACCCGGATTCGAACCCGCAGCCGGAGTCGGAGCCGGACCCGCATCCGGCGCTGCAGCCGGAACCGCGTTCGGCGCCGCAGCCGGAGTCGGGGTCCGAGCCGGAGACGGCCCCACACCCGCACCCGGAGGCGGAGCCGCAGCCGCATTCGGCCCGCCAGCCGGAGGCGCAACCCGCACCGGACGCGCATGCGTCTGCGTGTCCCACGTCTGCCCCTCCCACTGCTGCGTCTGCTGCTGCGGGTCCTCGTCGGAGGCCTGCTGCCCGGGCCAGCGGGGCTGCTGCTGATGGGAGCCGTGCCCCTCACGGGAGCCGCGGCCCTCGTGGGAACCATGCCCCTCACGGGACCCAAGGCCTTCACGGGAGCCGTGGACCTGATGGGAGCCGTGGCCCTCCTCGGACCCACGCCCCTCACGGGACCCGTGGCTCTGATAGGAGCCGTGGCCCTCCTCGGACCATCCCCCGCCCTCGGCGTCGCTCGAGCGGGGCGCCCGCCACTGCTGGTTGCTCATGATGCCCGTCACCCTCCTGCGAACGGCGGGAGCACCTCGACCGTGCCGCCCTCGGCCAGCCGTACCGTCTCATGTCCGCGGGTGCCCACGGGGTCACCGTCGATGAGGAACGAGCATCGCCGCAGGACGCGGACGAGTTCGCCGGGGTGTCGTTCGCGCGCCGCGTCGAGCGCTTCGGCGAGGGTCTCCGCGTCGTACGGCTCCTCGGCGACTCCGGCGGCGGCCTTGGCGGCGGCCCAGTAACGCACCGTGCCCTGTGCCATCAGGTTCCTCGATCAGTCAGTCAGTGAGTCAGTCGGTAACTGTCATGGTTACGGTCGGCACGGACAGGCTAGTGCGCGGCCGACGCCGCCCACGCACCGATCCGCCCCAGCAGCGCATCGTCCGCCGCGTGCTCCGCGTGCCCCATGCCCGCCTCCAGCCACAGCTCTGCGTGGCCCTCGCCCGCGGCGGCCAGCATCCGGGGGTGGTCCAGCGGGAAGTAGCCGTCGAGTTCGCCGTGGACGATGAGCAGGGGTGTGGGGGCGATCAGGGGGACCGACTCGACCGGGGAGAGGGGGACCGGGTCCCAGTCGCGGTGGTGGATCCGGGTGCGCAGGCCGTAGCGGCTGATCGTGCGGCCGAGCGGGCGGGTCACCACCCAGTGCAGGCGGCGCATGGGCTTCGTACCGCGGTAGTACCAGCGCGCGGGGGCGCTCACCGACACGACCGCGTCCGTATACGCTCCCGTGCGCCCCACTTTCTCCTGGGCTGCCCCTCGGCGGTGCATCGCCGCATGCCGGAGCACCACCGATCCGCCCATCGAGAAGCCGACCGTGGCGACGCGGGTGTGGCCGAGCTCTCGTGCCCAGGCGACCGCCGCCGCCAGGTCGAGCACCTCCCGGTCGCCCACCGTGGAGAGCCCACCGGAGGCCCCGTGGCCCCGGAATGAGAACGTGACGACGGCCGCGTGCTCCGCGAGAAAGCCTGCCACCCGACGTACATGTGGCCGGTCGAGATCTCCGGTAAAGCCGTGCGCGACGACGATCGCGAGGTCGCCGGAAAGACCGCTGGAATGATCGCCGGGCGGAGCCCCCGAAAGCTCGGAAGGCGGCGCTGACGTGCCCCTTCCAGGCTCGTACAGGGCATCGATCGTGACCCCGTCGACCGTGCGCAGAAACGTCCGCTGTTCGGCTCGCGGGGCTGTCTCAGGTAGTGGACGATTGAAAGATCGCGTCACATGACCTGCCGGACCTTGGTTCATGTGGGCTATTCTGCTGGGCATGAAGGACTCGGGCAGCGTAGCCCCCGGGTCCTTTTGCGCTTTCAGGAGCGATGTATACGAACGCTGTATACGACGCGAAAGTACGACGTGAAGTCGTGAAAGCGCGAGCCGCGGCGCCCGGGGGCGCGGGAGCCGCACAGTGTTCGAAGCAGTGCCGTAAACGTCCTCGCAGGGACCGAGGAGGAACCAGACGTTATGGGCGAGCGAACCATGCACGACCGTAGGACGACCCGGGTAGGTGGGACACGATGAGTTCTCTGCTGCTCCTGACCAATGCCCTTCAGCCGTCGACGGAGGTGCTCCCCGCTCTCGGCCTGCTTCTGCACAATGTGCGCGTGGCTCCGGCTGAGGGCCCCGCTCTCGTCGACACCCCTGGTGCCGACGTCATCCTCATCGACGGCCGCCGTGATCTGCCGCAGGTACGCAGCCTGTGCCAGTTGCTGCGGTCGACCGGCCCCGGCTGTCCGCTGATCCTCGTCGTGACGGAGGGCGGTCTCGCGGCCGTCACCGCGGACTGGGGCATCGACGACGTACTGCTGGACACCGCCGGCCCGGCGGAGGTCGAGGCGCGGCTGCGGCTGGCCATGGGCCGCCAGCAGATCGTCAACGACGACTCCCCGATGGAGATCCGTAACGGCGATCTGTCCGTCGACGAGGCCACCTACAGCGCCAAGCTCAAGGGCCGGGTCCTGGACCTGACCTTCAAGGAGTTCGAGCTGCTGAAGTATCTGGCCCAGCACCCTGGTCGCGTTTTCACCCGCGCCCAGCTGCTCCAGGAGGTCTGGGGTTACGACTACTTCGGCGGTACGCGCACGGTCGACGTGCACGTGCGGCGGCTGCGCGCGAAGCTCGGTCCGGAGCACGAGTCGCTGATCGGGACCGTCCGGAACGTCGGTTATCGATTCGTTACGCCGGAGAAGCTGGACCGCACCGCGACCGAGGTCAAGGCCCCGGCAGAGCGGTCAAATCCGGAGGATGCGGACGAGACGGCGCACCTGGACGCCACCTCGGACGCCGGGCTCACGGCGGAGGCCGAGGAAGCCGCCGTACGACCTGCCCAGAGGTAGGTCCATCCGCGTAGACTCCGCGCGTGGCCAAGGTGACTCGGGATGATGTGGCGCGGCTGGCGGGTACTTCCACCGCCGTCGTCAGCTATGTCATCAACAACGGACCCCGGCCGGTCGCCCCGGCCACGCGCGAGCGTGTACTCGCCGCGATCAAGGAGCTGGGGTACCGGCCCGACCGGGTTGCCCAGGCCATGGCCTCGCGGCGGACGGACCTCATAGGCCTGATCGTGCCGGACGCGCGCCAGCCGTTCTTCGGCGAGATGGCGCACGCGGTCGAACAGGCCGCCTCCGAGCGCGGAAAAATGGTGCTCGTCGGCAACTCCGACTACGTCGGCGAGCGCGAGGTCCACTATCTGCGGGCCTTCCTCGGCATGCGGGTCTCCGGGCTGATCCTCGTCAGCCACGCGATGAACGACCTCGCCGCCGCCGAGATCGAGGCGTGGGACGCCCGGGTGGTGCTGCTGCACGAGCGGCCCGAGGCGATCGACGACGTCGCCGTCGTGACGGACGACATAGGCGGCGCCCAGCTCGCCACGCGTCACCTCCTGGAGCACGGTCACGAGTACGTGGCCTGTCTGGGCGGTATTCCCGAGACCCCGACCGTCGGTGACCCGGTGTCCGACCACGTCGAGGGGTGGCGGCGTGCGATGCAGGAGGCCGGCCGGTCGACCGAGGGCCGCCTCTTCGAGGCCCCCTATAACCGTTACGACGCCTACAAGGTGGGCCTCGAGCTGCTGTCCGGGCCGCAGCGGCCGCCTGCGATCTTCTGCTCCACCGATGACCAGGCGGTCGGTGTGATGCGGGCGGCGCGTGAGCTGCGTATTGATGTGCCGGGGGAGTTGGCGGTTGCCGGGTTCGACGACATCAAGGAAGCGGCGCTTACTGATCCGCCGATGACGACGGTTGCCTCCGACCGGTCGGCGATGGCGCGCGCCGCGGTTGACCTCGTCCTTGACGACGGGCTGAGGACGGTCGGCTCGCGCCGGGAGCGATTGAAGCAGTTTCCTTCGCGGTTGGTTGTGCGGCGGTCTTGCGGCTGCGAGTAGCTCCGCCGGTTGGCGCAGTTTTTCGGGTGCGGGTCCGTTGGGGCTGGTCGCGCAGTTCCCCGCGCCCCTCACGGGGCTGAGGGAGCCGTCTGCTTGACAGCCGCGCACCCCTGACGGGGCCCGGAAGCCGGAAGGCTGTTCTTCGACTGCAGGTCCGTCGTGGCTGGTCGCGCCCACGCGGCGGAGCCGCACATGTCACAGCCCCGCGCCCCTAACGGGGCGCTTTTATATCGGGCAAACGCGGTTCTGGCGGGCTTCTCAGGAGGGACTCAGGGAGCTCTCATGGTTGGGGGCCAAGCTCTGAGTCATGACCGAGAGCTTCCGCCGCAACGGCGAGTACCCCCAGGGCGAACAGCAGCAGCAGTCCGCGTACTCCCAGCAGGAGCACGCCACTTCCCAGCAGGAGCCCCCCGCTTTCGCGGGACCCTCCGCGGGATCCCCCGTAAACCCGGAGTGGCCGCCTCCGCCGGCGCACGAGCCGCCGACGCACAACCCGGCGCCGCCGTACGAGCCGACGCATAACACGGCCTCGACGCACGACCCGATGCACAACGCGGCCTCGGCGCACGAGCCGGCGTACAGCGCCGCGCCGACGCACGACCCCTCGCAACCGGCCGCCACCCCCACCGCTCTCCTCAACGAGCCGGTCTCCGCCGGCGCCCACCGCCGCGGGCGTGCCCGGGGGCCGTTGGCGTTGCTGGCCGCCGTGGCGATAGCCGCCGCGGCTGTGGGCGGCGGTACCGCGTACGCCTTTCAGGAGCTGAGCGGGAACGACACCGGGGTGACCACCAGTTCCACCGCGAACGTCGTGCCCACCGCTCAGAAGGGCACCGTCGCCGGGGTCGCCCAGGCCGTCAGCCCGAGCATCGTTGAGATCAACGCGACCTCTGCGGTGGGCGAGTCCACCGGGTCCGGAGTGATCATCACCGGCGACGGCGAGATCATCACCAACAACCACGTCGTCTCCGGCGCCGACTCGATCAAGGTGCGTACGAGCGACGGCAAGTCGTACTCCGCGGAGGTCGTCGGCACCGACAGCAAGAAGGATCTCGCGCTGATCAAGCTGAAGGACGCCTCCGGGATGAAGGCCGCGACGCTCGGCAACTCCGACGGCGTCAAGGTGGGCGACCAGGTCGTGGCGATCGGCTCCCCCGAGGGCCTGACCGGCACCGTGACCAGCGGCATCATCTCCGCGCTCGACCGTGACGTCACCGTCTCCACGGAGCAGGACCAGGGTCAGGGCCAGGGCGGCGGCAACGGCCAGTGGCCGTTCGGCTTCGGCGGCCAGGAGTTCAACGGTGACACCGGTTCGTCGACGACGACGTACAAGGCGCTCCAGACGGACGCCTCCCTCAACCCCGGCAACTCCGGCGGCGCGCTCATCGACATGAACGGCAACATCATCGGCATCAACTCCGCGATGTACTCGCCGGCTTCCGCCACCTCGGCGAACGCGGGCAGCGCCGGCCTCGGCTTCGCCATCCCGATCAACACCGTCAAGTCCGACCTGAACACCCTGCGCGCCGGCGGCTCGGACAACTGAGCCACCCACACCGAGCTGCGGCTCAGCGGCTCCGGACGACCTTGGAGGTCGCCATGACCAGGAACGTATCGATCAAGCAGGTGTCGCATCACGCGGCAGACGAGGCGGCCCGGCCCGCCGCCACCGGGCCGGCCGCCTTCGCCCTCGCCCTCGACGTGGCCCGCGCCCTGCACCCGCCGCTCGCGCGGGCGCCCGAGGTGGCCCCGGCGCCCGCCACCGCCGCCCGGCCCGCGCGCAGGGCGGCGGCCCGTCGCCGTACCGTACGGAGTTGAGCAGGTTTACGAGCTTGATCCGTACGACGCCGCAAACGTTCCCGGAAACGTGCGACGCTGAAGGCGGCCCGAGCCGGCCCCCACGACCCATCTCACCCGAGGAACTGACCCCGATGAGCTCCGCCGAAGGCGACCGTGACATCCAGCGCATCCTGATCGTCGACGACGAGCCCGCGGTGCGCGAAGCACTCCAGCGCAGCCTCGCCTTCGAGGGATACGACACCGAGGTCGCCGTCGACGGTGCGGACGCGCTGGAGAAGGCCACCGCGTACCAGCCCGACCTGGTCGTCCTCGACATCCAGATGCCCCGCATGGACGGCCTCACCGCCGCCCGCCGGATGCGCGGCGCCGGCACCACCACGCCCATCCTCATGCTCACCGCCCGCGACACGGTCGGCGACCGCGTGACCGGGCTCGACGCCGGCGCCGACGACTACCTGGTCAAGCCCTTCGAACTAGACGAGCTCTTCGCCCGGATCCGTGCCCTGCTGCGCCGCAGCTCGTACGCGGCGTCCATCGCGGGCGCCACCCAGGACGACGAGGCCATGACCTTCGCCGACCTCCGCATGGACCTCGCCACGCGCGAGGTCACGCGGGGCGGGCGGCAGGTGGAGCTGACCCGTACGGAGTTCACGCTGCTGGAGATGTTCATGGCGCACCCGCGCCAGGTCCTCACCCGCGAACAGATCCTGAAGGCCGTCTGGGGCTTCGACTTCGAGCCCTCCTCCAACTCCCTTGACGTGTACGTCATGTACCTCCGCCGCAAGACCGAGGCGGGCGGCGAGCCGCGCCTCGTGCACACGGTGCGGGGGGTCGGGTATGTGCTGCGATCGGGCGGCGCGGAATGAAGGGAGTCCCGAAGGTCGTACGGCGCCTGCGGTCGCTGCCGATTCGCTCGCGCTTGGCGTTGCTGGTTGCGGCGGCGGTGGCGTTCGCGGTAGCGGCGGTTTCGGTGGCTTGCTGGTTCGTTGTGCAGACGAAGTTGTATGACGAGCTGGACGACGATCTGACGGCGAAGTCGCACAAACCACAATCGATCGCAGAGATCCAGAGGCTCCTCAGCACCTGCCCCGAGACACCGGGCGACACGGATGGCTACCAGCGCCGGAGCGACTACTACTTCCAGTTGGTCAAGGCCGATGGCACCCCCTGCGCCTTTGGCGACTCCGCGGGCACGGTGAAGGTCACCGACAGCGACATCGATGCGATCGAGAACGCCTCCTCCGGCGGGCGATTCCGCGACGGCACCGACAGCGACGGCAATCACGTACGCGTGCTGACGATTCCCCTCGGCGAGGTGAGCATCGGCGACCAAGTTGTGTCCGAGGGCACCGCCCTCCTCGTCGCCTACCCCCTCCACAGCACCGAGTCCACCCTCAATGAACTCGCCCTGCTCCTCCTCGCCGTCTCCGGTATCGGAGTGGCGGGCGCGGGAGTGACGGGCCTGTGGGTCGCCCGCGCCGGCCTCCGCCCCGTAGACCAACTCACGGACGCGGTAGAGCACGTGGCCCGCACCGAGGACCTCACGATCCGCATCCCGGTGGAGGACAACAGCGAGGACGAGATCGCCCGCCTCTCCCGCTCCTTCAACTCGATGACGGCGTCCCTGGCCTCCTCCCGCGACCTGCAACAGCAACTGATCGCGGACGCCGGCCATGAACTCCGTACGCCCCTGACCTCGCTCCGTACGAACATCGAACTCCTCAGCCGCAGCGAGGAGACAGGCCGGGCGATCCCGCCGGAGGACCGCAAGGCGCTGCTCTCCTCCGTGAAGGCCCAGATGAGCGAACTGGCGTCCCTGATCGGCGACTTGCAGGAACTGTCCCGCTCGGACTCGGGCCAGCAGGGCGACCGCGTCCAGATCCTGGACCTCCAGGAAACGGTGGAGTCGGCCCTGCGCCGCGCCCGCCTGCGCGGCCCGGAACTGACGATCACGGCAGACCTCGAGCCCTGGTACGTACGCGCCGAACCCACCGCACTGGAGCGGGCGATCGTGAACGTCCTCGACAACGCCGTGAAGTTCAGCCCCGACGGCGCCACGATCGACGTAAACCTCAAGGCCGGCGAACTGACGGTCCGCGACCACGGTCCCGGCATCCCCACCGAAGACCTCCCCCACGTCTTCGACCGCTTCTGGCGCTCCCCGTCCGCCCGCGCCCTCCCAGGCTCGGGCCTGGGCCTGTCCATCGTGGCCCGCACAGTCCAACAGGCAGGCGGCGAAGTGACATTGACCCCGGCGGAGGGCGGCGGAACGGCCGCGACCATCCGGTTGCCCGGCGCCCCGACGCCGCCGCCCGCGCTGGACTGAGCCGATTCTTCCGGACCGCGCCGGACGGACGTGGGCCGGAAGGGTCGGACGGACGCGGCCCGGAGGGTTCGGTCTCAGCCCGCCTGTGACGGTGTCTGCTTCATGCCGTCGACCACGGCGCGGTTCTTGATGGCCATGGTGAAGTTCACCGTGCCGGGCTTGATCAGGGCGTCCACTCCGTTGAGCTGCTTCACCTGGACATTGCGCGAGCCAAGGAAGACATGGGTCTTCTTGTCGAAGATCCACTCCTCGCGCTGCCCGCTCGTCTCGTCCAGCCGGGCCACCGCCACCCCGTGCCGGCCGGCCGCGTCCACCGCGTCGTCGACGACGACGACGCCGGGAATCCTGGCGGCGGCCTCGAACAGTGTCGAGTAGAGCTCCGGCGGCGGGTAGCTCTCGCTGAGCAGGTCACCGATGGTGGCGAAGGCCTGCTGGTCGGGGGTGTTCCCCTGGCCCTTGGTCTCCTTGTAGATCTTGGCCAGCAGTGCGTCGGGGTCCGTGGTCAGCTTGGCCAGGTAGTCGTACGACGGGTTGCCGAGATCCGCCTTCGGGGTGTTGCCCTGCTCGTCGGGCAGGCTCAGGGTCTCGCCCTCCGGGCTGCGGTTGACGGCGGGGTCGATCAGCCAGCCCTTGACGCCGTCCGGGGACTTCCAGATCTGGCGGCGGTGCAGTTCGTGGCTGGCCAGGCTGGTCTTGTCGTCGACGGTCTTCAGGAAGGTGTCGGCCGCCACGGACTCGATGTAGATGTACTGGCCGGGCTTGACGGTCGGGTGATCGCTTTCTGCCGCCGCCAGTGAGATCTGGTCGATCAGCTGGGGCACTCCCTTCGTGGTCGCGGTACCGACGTCGGTGGTCAGGGCCGGGCCGGTGGCGAGGCCGCTCTCCCGCACTCCCTCGTCACCGCCGGATGTCACCATGCCGCCGACGACCACCGCGGACAGGGCGGCCGCCATCGCGGGCAGCGTGATCGCCGGGCGCGGCAGCCGGAATCGCCGTACCTTCCCGGGCGTCGCCGCGGCCGCCGCGGGCGCTTCCCGCTCTCCCTGCTCTTCCCGCTCTTCGCGCTGGATCTGCTCGTGGATCTGGGCCATCAGATGCTCCTTGTGGAACTCGTGGCGGCCCGTCGGCAGGTCACGCGCCGTCTGGGAGAGAAGCTGTGCCTCCCGATCCCCCTCGGCAGGGTGCTGCCGGGACGTGTTCGCGTTCATCGGTTTCCTTCCTGTGCGGGCCGGATCGCGTTCATGTGGTCGCCTCTTGTCTGTCGGGCGGGGCGGGGGGCTTCCCGTTTTCCACGAACTTTCTCGAGTGCGGTTTCGGGAGTGGGGCGACCCAAGTCGCTTACGGGGCGCGCCAGTTGGGCCTCGGCGATCGCGCGCAGCTTCTTACGGGCCCGGGAGAGCCGGGAGGCGACGGTGCCCACCGGGATGCCCAGTGCCTCGGCCGCGGCCTCGTAGTCGAGGCCCTCCCCCAGGCAGAGCGTGATGACCTCGCGTTCGGGTCTGCGCAGGGCTGCGAGCGCGGTGAGGGCGGTGGCGAGGCGGTGCCGGTCGTCGACGCGGTCGACGACCTCCTCGGCATGGTCGGGCACGGAGAGTTCCGCCGCCGCGGCGGCGTTCGCGGCACGGCGGTAGCGCCGGTTGCTGCGGAATTGATTGCGTGCCGTGTTCGTGGCGATGCCCAGCAGCCAGGGCCGTAGGGAACCGCCCTCGGGGTCGACTCTGTCCCGCAGCCGCCACGCCTCCATGAAGGTCGCGGCCATCACGTCCTCGGCCGTCGACCAGTCCGCGGTCAGCCGGAACGCGTGGTTGTAGACCGCGCGGGAGTACGTGTCGAAGAGCTCGGCGTAAGCGCTCGGATCCCCGGCCCGTACCCGGGTTCGCATATGAGTGGTCACCTCTATGAGCTGTACGGCACGAGGCACCGCCTTCCCGTGACGTGCGTCACGCCTCGTCCATCAACTGCCCCGCGGGGGCAGGGCTGTTGCGGGAACTTGTGACACTTGGACGTGTAAGTGTCACAAGTTCCCGCAACAGCCCACCCACCCCACCCCTCAGCTGCGGCGCGTCCTCGGCGATGGCCCTGCGCAACGCCGTCGGGGTCCGCTCAGGCATGAGCGGCACGATCGGATCGGGTTCCGCAGTCTGGGCAGCCATGACCGATGTCCTCCCAAGCGCCGTGTCTACGACCGTAGCCACGCTCACCGTCCCGGAGCGGCTTGTCCGCGCACGGGATCCGGCGGAGGCAGCAGGCCCTGGACGAGGACCTTCTCGACGGCCAAGGCGTACAGGTTGGCCAGTACGTCCGGCCCTTGACCGAACTCCTCGTCGGTCAGCGTGCACCCCATCCGCTCACGCAGCACCTTGCGCGTGGCGGCGACACTCCGCGATCTGGTCTGCGGCGAGCTGCTGGGCTGCCAGCCCCTCGACGAGTTGCCCCAGGGCCCCCCGGCCCCTTGGCGACCTGGGCGAGATGGTCGCGGGCCCGCCGGGACACCTGAATGGTCGTGATCTCTGCCATGGCATCACCGTGACCGGACCGCACGCCTTCCCGTCCCGGCTCCTCCCCCACTGCACCCGATGGTGTTTACGCCCGCCGCACCCTTGACACCCTTCGCATACGCGGACCAGTCGCTTGGTGCAGTCTGGCACCCCTGGCTCATCGGCGGAGCCGTCACCGTGGTTGCCCCCACGGCCGGGGCCCGGCCATCCGCTACGACCCCCGACAGCACCCACCCGAAGCTCACCCCGTCGAAAGCCCGCCGCCCACGCGATCTAGGCTGGGGCCGGATCTTGAACAGGGGGACACGGGGACAGGGGGAGCGGGCAGTGCGAGTGGAGCGGATAGAGCGGCATCGGGTCGGTGAGGCGGCGGTTTCGGCCGTACGGGAGGACTTCAGCAACCGCATCGGCTCGCAGGTCCATTCGATGTCGAAGGCCGGGCCGGTGACGTCGTACGAGTGGTGGATGGTGGCCGAGGAGTTCGTCGACTACCTCGGCGCGCTCTCCGTCGAGACGCCGGATCTCCACACCCCGGAGGCGAAGGCGGTGTTGCAGGACGCCGCCGAGGCCGCCGCCGGAGCCGTGGCGTATGCGGCGTACTACCCGCACGCCCAGTTCCAGGTCTTCCTCAACTACGTCAACTGGGGCATGGTCTACGAGGCCGGATCCGAGGGCAGCCCCACGTCCGTCACCGCTGCCAAGTGGCTCGACGCCTTCTGCCTGGCCGTTCTCGCCGACAAGGCCCAATGGCACGGCGAGGCCTTCCACTTCGCCCGCGAACATCCCCAGAGGGGGCGGGCCGGACACCCCGAAGCCGAGCTGATCAACGGTTTCATGGCGTACGTCATCGGCGACACCGGAGACGACGACGCGAACTACCCGCCGTCCCGCGAGGAGAAGCGCGCCGCGATCGACGCGGCCCTCGCTCGAATGCGGTCCCGCGCTGCCGAGAGCGCCGAGAGCACCGGGAGCGCCGAGAACCTCGTCGACCATCCGTACAGCATCGGCCTGTACGCCCTGCGCGCGCTGACCGTCGGCGACCAGGACGAGTTCGGGAGGGCGGTCGTACGGCTGCTGCTACCCCTGACCGACATCCCCGGTCCGGGAGCACGTCCGAACAGCCTGCTGCCGCTGCTCCCCCTCGCGCTCACGGCACTGGCGTACCGCCGCGAGGGCTGGCCGTCCCCCGTCGACACCGGCTACCTTCCGCACGCGCTGATCACCGGTTTCGAGACCGCACCGCCGAGGGTGGGCCCGTACGGCCGTGACCGGCGCGCGGACGCGATCACCGAACTGGCCCACGGTGTGGTCGAGTTCGTGCGCCCCATGGATCCGCAGCCGCTGACGCTGGAGAGCGCGGCTCAGTTCGAGCGGTTCACCAGGGAGGCCTTCACGCCGGTGCCCGGCGAGCAACTCGCCGTCTGGCAGCTGACGCACGCGATGACCGACCAGGAGATCCTCTTCAAGACCCGCGCCTCGCACTCCGCCGACGTCACGGACCTCCAGCTCGGAAACCTGCGGCTCGCCGCGGAGTTGGGCGCCGCGCTCTTCCGTACGACGCTCGCGGAACCCGGCACCGATGTCGAGGTGACGATCGACGGTACGACGGTGAGGTATCCCGCGGGCCTCGACGAGGAAGCGAGCCCCGGCGCCTGGCACAAGGCCGTCGGCTTCGCCCTGATCACGGGCCGCCGCGAGGACCTGGCGCCGCTGGTCCTCGCCGGCCCGACGTGCGCCCGCAAGGACGGTTCCCTCTTCGCCTCGTACCGCGAGGCCCTGCACGACTACCTGCGCGGCGAGGACCCGGAACCCGCCACGGACCGCGCGCTACAGGACTGCGAGAAGGCGAAGAACCAGACCTTCCTCCCGCCCCCGGCCGTCCTCTTCTCCCAACTCGTCGAAGGCGACGAACAAAGCTTCAACCTGGCCCTCCTCGACGCCCTCGAAGCCCACCGCGACCACCACCGCATCGCCGACCGCGCCACAGACTGCGACGCCGCGATCAACCTGGACATCCTGGCCCTGACCTGCCATGCACGCCGCCGCGGCTGGAACATCCGGGTCACGTCGCCGTACCTGCCGGCGCGGATCCTGAGGGCAGCGGAGCCGTTCTAGGCCCGCACTTCGTGCTTGACCTGTGCCAGGAACGACGCCCATGAGGTCGCGCCGAACACGAGCACGCCGCCGTCCGGGGTCTTGCTGTCGCGGACCGGGACTATGCCGAGGTAGCCGTCGGCGACCTCGACGCAGTTGTTGGCTCCCCCGTCGCTATAGCTCGACTTGCGCCAGGCAGCGGCGCTGAGGTCGGGGATCACGCGGTCTCCTTCACCGCGCCCACGAACGCGGACCACGACGACGTCCCGAAGACCAGCGCGCCGCCGTCCGGGGCTTTGCTGTCACGGACCGGGACTACGCCGACATAGCCGTCGGCGACCTCGACGCAGTTCGAGGCTCCCCCGTCGCTGTAGGACGACTTGCGCCACACGGCGGTGCTGAGGTCCGGGGTTCGGTTCATGATCTGCACTCCTCCAGAAGTCGCTTGATGAACGCCGTCGACTCCACCGGAGTCAGGGCCGCGTCCCTGACCAGATCGTAGGACAAGCGGTAGGACAGGACCTTGTCCGGATCGTCGATCAGAACGCCGATCCCGTTGCCTTCCACGTAGGCAACGGGATCGCCGACTCGCTGCCACAACAGGATGAGGTCGCTGTTCATGAGGTCGTGCACGCCAGCGGTGTAGGGCAGCACCTGGAGCGCGACATTCGGGAGTTCCGCCGCGTCCAGCAGATGCGACAGCTGGTCTGTCCACACCTTCGCGTCGGGAACCGCGCGCCGCAGCGCCCCTTCGTCCAGGATCACGCGCACGCTCGGCGCCGTACCCCAGTACAGCAGCTCCTGCCGTCCCAGGCGCAAGGCCACCTGCTCCTCGACTTCCTCGCCGTTGCCAGCCGTTGTCTGCGCGCCAGACAACCCTGACAACACCGCTCGGGCGTAGTCCTCGGTCTGCAACAGCCCCGGCACCCGAAGTTGGAACAGCCACATGACGCGCGCCGTGGCTTCCAGTTCCATGAAGGCCTTGTACTTGTCCTTGATGACCTCCTTGCGCGCGGCGCGCCACAAGCGAACCAGCAGGTCATCTGTGCCGTGATACCTGTCCAGGTCCTCCATGACCGCCCGTTTGGAGAGCCGTTCCCCCGTTTCCAGGCGGTACAGATAGCTCTTGTCGTACGCCGTCTCCTCGGCCAACTGCCCCAGCGACTTACCGGCCTTTTCCCGCAGGAGCCGCAACGTCCGCCCGAGGGCTGCGCGCCCCGACTGCCCTTCCGCGTCAACCTGTTCGCCCACGTCACCCCTCCCCGTTGTCTGGCGCTCCAGACAACACCAAACCTCTTCCGCAGCGTACGTCGCATCAGTGACCATCGAGACACGAACGGTAATCACCGCTCGTCACGAGGACGCCAACCGGCAAGAAGGAGCCCCGACATGCGCACACGTACCGCGGATGTCTGCGAGTCACTGCTGACGTGTTTGCTACGCGTACTGCTGCCCGCCCGAGGCCGCCACCGAGCCGCCCCGCCCCAACTGACCTACCGCGAACGGCGTTTGCAACGCCGTCGCCGCCGCGAGCTCTGGCTGGCCGTGCAGGGCATCGACGTCGGCCCCCGCTGCATCCACGGAGTGGAGCTCCGCGTATGACGCCCCTCCGCCTGCTGCCCTGGACCACCCCCGAGGGCAAGCCCTGCTACCTCAGCACCGACAACGACGAGAGCATGCTCTCCCTGCTCGCCGACGACGTAGAAGAGGCCCAACTCCACTCCGGAGAACAGGTACTCGCAGGAGCCAGAGCAGTACTGGCAGACACCAAATCCGGCGAACGAGCCGTCCGCTTCGCCCTCACAAGGGCAACGGAATCCCTGAGCGACGTACTGCGCATCGCGGCCAGCCGAGGCGCGCGCATCCAGACGACCGATTGCCGAGGCGAGTAAACCGTGACAGTCGCATCCATCAGCGATCAACACCCGCAACGCTCTACCGTGGAGCTCCGGTCACCACACCCGCCCCACGCCGGAGAAGAGAAACCGATCATGGTTCACGAGGTGGATCCGAACTCCTGCGAGAGAACGCCGGAGGCGATTCGCGCAGCTCTGCAGCGGCGCCCCGACTGGTTGCAGGCCTTCGAGCAGGACTGGCTGAGCGCGGCGGCGGACTTCGATCACTCGGCGCTCGACGGCGTGATCGACAAGTGGTTCCCCTTCGCCTGTGCCTGCGCGACGCCCGGCTACCTCGACGAGGTGGAGCAGACCGTCAAGGCCATGGCCGAGGGCGACACCGAGGGCCTGGTCTTCCGCGACGCGGACGGCAACGCGTACGACGCCGACAACCAGCCCATCGATGCGGGCAGGTGTGGGTGAGCGCGTACGCCATCAGGTACGTGGATCGTGCGGCACAGCGCAAGGCGGCTTTGGCTTCGCCCCAGCGGGCATCGCTGGAGGAGCTCGAGAAGCGGCTCAGCCTGAACCCGTTCGGTCCGCCCGCGATCAGCAACCGGGACAACAGTTGGTCGGCCGCTTTCCAAGGCGGATTCATCACCTACGTCGTATCGAACCGCCACGTCGTGATCAACGTCGTCGATCTCGTGGCCCTCTGACGCCGCGATCCGACCGCCGCCCGGGCTCTCCCCCCCCTCGGGCCGCCCAGTCGGCCGTATGTCCGGGGCGGGATGAGATCACCCCGCCCCGGACATACGTTCCCCCGTTCCGTCCCCCGTTCTCCCCCGGCAAAGGAACGGACCACGCACACGCTAGGGATCGTCTGCGATCCGTGCCATGTCACGTGTGCACGGTTACCGGGGGTCGCACCCACCCGGTGCACGGGCGGCGGCCCGCGCGCACAACCGGAGGGGCGAAGTCCTCAGCCGTGCACAGGGCGGGACGGCAGGAGCGGGCGGCCGGTCGTGGCGTGGAGGGCGAAGGCGAGGGGGCGTACTCCGCTCAGTACGTGGTCGTCGTCGTCCGGGAGGGTGTCGCCGTCCAGGTCCAGGGTCAGTTCGCGTTGGATGAGGGGGGCGGCGGTGCGGAGGTGGGCGCGTACCGTCACCGGGGAGATGCCGAGAGCCGTGGCCGTCGACTCCACGTGGGTGTCGTTCTCCAGCCACGCGCGCAGTGTGCGCGGGAGGTCACGCGGGTCGTCCTTCAGCGGGCGCAGGAACGACTCGGCCCAGGCCCGCACCTCCGGTACCGACACCATCGCCGCGAAGTCGGCCTCCGGGTCGGCCGAGAGGTCGTCGTGGCCGTGCGCCATGACGATCTTGAGGGCTGTGGACACCGCGATCTGGTTCAGAACGCGGTCGCGGTCGAGGCCGAGCAGGTCGAAGCAGGTGTTCATGCGGTGCGTCACGGTGTTGCGGTGAACGCCCAGCAGGCGGCCGGCCGCCTTGTGCCGTACCTCCAGGCCCAGGTCCAGGGTGCGCAGCAGCTGGTCGCGGCGGCTCATGGGCAGGGTCAGCAGGGGGTGCAGCAGGGTTCCGGCCCAGCGGCGCGCCGTCTTCGGGGGCAGTACGTCCACGAGATGCATCCGGTCCTCGCCGAGCGCGACCCGGTCGGGCAGCCGGCTCGCCTGCGCGAGGGCGTTACGGGCCTCCTCGTAGGCGTCCGCGACCTCGCCGAGCTGGCACACCCGGCTGCCGCCCATACGGTGACTGGACAGCGAGGTGACGATCCGGCGCAGCTCTTCGGCCGTCTCCGATGGCGAGGTCAGCGGGAGGCCGGAAGGGTCGTACGTGTTCCCGGGGGCGCCGTCGCGCGCCGGATCCAGGATGATCAGGTGGTTGAAGGCGGGGCAGCGCACCATCAACGCGTGGTCGGCGACCGCACGTTCGGCGAGCCGGGCGGTGATCTCGCGGTCCTCGTCCGCGCAGTCGATCACGTAGACCCGTAGGGATTCCATGTCCAGCAGCCCCGGCGCGAGCGGAGCCATCACCCGCTGGGCGGCGGCCTCCTCGCCGATCATGAGGAGCTGGAAGGCGCTGAGCCTCAACTGCCGCTCGGAGTCGGCCACTTGGTGGTGCCGTCGGCCGGCCTGGTCGATCAGGCCCAGCACCTTGGCCGCATGCCGCGTCAGATCCGTACCGGCATCGTCGAACGGGCGACTCGCGGTCACCGCAAGGACCGCGCCCGAACCCGCCCCGGCGAGCGGCACGAACCGCGTGTTCGGCGTCACGGCACCGGGCGGCTCCACACTCCGGCCCACCAGCAGCGGCGCGAACGTCCCCGGCGCCGTCGCCGGCGACGCGGCCAGCACACCCCGCTGCGGATCGCTGACCAGCACCTCGCCTTCCAGCGCCGCCGCCAGCCAGTCGGCGACGCGCTGCATCACCGCCGCGTCCGCGTCGTCGAGGCGGTCGGGCAGCCGGTTCAGGAGGGCGGCGAGCTGCTCGGCCTGCCACTCCGCGTGCCGGCGCCGGTACTCACGCACCCGCGGCGCCAGCTCGCTCCACTGCTGAAGCGACTTCGTCGTGGTCAGCAACGGCAGGCTCAGCCGGGCCGCCGAGACGCGGATCGCGGCAGGAACGGCCGCGGCCCCGTGCCGGTCGACGGCCACGACCAGGGCCGCGGCCCGCTGCCGCGCCAGCTCGCGCAGTAACCGCTCGGCCGCTTCCCTGGCCTTGCTCTTGCCGTTGCCCGACTGCCGGTCGGCGAGCCCGTCCGCGAACGGGCGGATCACCACGAGCTCGTCGCCGACATCCGCGAGCGGATCACGTTCCCAAGAGGTCCCCGGCAGCACCCGTACGGCATCGACGACCCGGTCGGCGGCCGGCGGACTGCCGTCGACGATACGCAGCGAGAAGTCAGGCTCCGCGCACATGTCGCCCAACGTGAGCATGACGTCCTCCCTCCGGGATGCCCGGTGAGCTGGCAGTTTCGAGCGTCCGCCTGGACTTCGCAAAGCGTCATTGTCGCCCAGTCGACTCCAGGAAGCCACAGGGCACCGGGCCGCCGCAGCAGTCGTACGCGGCCGTAGCCGCGGTCATACGGACTCACCGTCCGCCCACATTCTCTGAGACGTCTCTGATGAAACCGTGATGGTGCTGTGAAGTACTTCCGCTTCACTGGCACTTGACCGGCGGCCCCCGCACCTCTTCTCGGCTCCTCAGCCTCTCCGACGCCGCCGGGCTCTGCTTTTCCCCCACGTAAGGCAAGACCGGCGTCATCCGGTGCCGGTGAGCAAGCAGGAGCGTACATACGTGAAATCCGCACTCAAGTCCGTGCTGAAGAGGGGCGCCCTGGTCACGATGACCACCGCCCTGGCCGTCACCGGCCTCGCGGCCACGGCCGGAACCGCCAACGCGGCCCCAGGCGGCCCGGGCGGCTCCACCAACATCCGGGGTGTGGACCCCGGCGACACGGACCTCATGATCGAGCGGCTCTGCAGCCAGGAGGCCGACGACGACGGCCGGGTCCACGGCTCCCTCAACGTCGAGACCGGGCAGTTCCGGACTTACGACGAGGTGTACGCCGAGGCCGAGCGCCTCGGCCACTCGCCCACCGGTCCCTGGGAGTACTTCAGCGGATACTGCACCTACCCACAGTCCTCCACCTGGTCCATCAAGGGCGAGACGGTCCGCACCTCCCGCTGGATCGGCAACCAGGGCACGACGGACGACAAGGAAACCATCGTCCGGAACTACACCACGAAGACGTCCGCCAAGAAGAGCGTGGGCGCCAAGATCAGCCTTTCCTTCGCCAAGGGCCTCTTCGGCGGTGGCGTGGAAAGCAGCTTCAGCTACGAGTGGGGCTGGGAGAAGAGCTCGTCCTTCGAGCTCCGCAGCGAGAAGTCCATCCCGGCGTGCGCCCAGATCGCCACGACGTGGACGCCGTACCAGCGCGTGGTGCGCGTGAACCCCGTCTTCAACGTCACCAACTACAGCTGGCACAAGGGCGGCGACCCGAACGACGCGGACAGCTGGGAGAACACCACCACCTGGCGCGGCCGTGACGCCTCCTGGCAGAAGATCTACTCGCACGGCTACTACATCGACGGCATCTCCGACAAGCTCCTCCCCGACGGCTCCCCCGACGGCCGCGAGGACAAGATCCAGGAGAACCTCGACCCGGCGACCTGCGCCAAGTGACGTAGCCTGCACCGCCCTCCACGGCAGCGTGCCTCCGCCCAACCTGAACTCGGGCGGAGGCACGCTCAGTTGATACCGGGGGCCGGGGGCGGGCCGGGGGCTAACCCCCGATCGACAGCCCCTCTCCCGTGACCCGCACCCGGATCCCGTCCTTCTGTACCCGTACATCCTGCAGTCGTACGTCCCCGTCCGCCGGCTTCGGGAGGCGGAAGCCGAGGGAGAGGCGGTCGACCAGGACCGGGCGGGTGAGCTGGGTGAGGCCGTCGAGGAGGGCCGGGTCGAAGCCGAGGCGCTTCAGCAACGCGGGGTTGTCCGCGGCGATGTCGATGAGGTTGAGGTTCATCGCCTCGCGGGCGAAGTCCGCGGAACCGGTGAGTTCGGCGAGCTTGGTGTCGTCGCGGAGCGCTTCCTGGACCGCCGACTGCGGTACGCCGAGGCGTTCGACGATCGCGGGGATGGCGAGCAGGGCCTTGGCCTTCTTGGTCTCCTTGGCCAGGCGCTCGGCCGACGTGGACGTCAGGTGCAGGCCCTCGGAGGGGCGGGAGCCCGGCCGGTAGGTCGCCAAGTCGCCGATGTCCAGGCGCATTCCGTCGATCTCGGTCGAGATCCCACGGTCGCCGTCCCGCTGGATCCGCGCGTCGGCGCGCAACCGCAGATTCTGCCCGGCGACGGGCAACGTGCCGCGCGCCCGCACCTCGTCCGTGCCATGACCGGTGAACGTGACCTGGGATGCGCCGAGTTCGCGGTTCAGGTCCGCGAAGGAGAGCAGCACCTCGCCCTGCAACTGGGGGATGGTGGCGCCCCGTACGGAAGTGAGGCCGCCCTCGATCCGGATGCCCGTGGCCGTGGCCGACACCTTCGCGAGCGAAACCCGGTCCGCCGCCACGTCCGGCACGGTCACCTTCACCGAGTCGACCCGGCTGTCGGCGAGCTGCGTAAGGAAGGGGAAGCCGCCGATCTCCACCTCGGGCGCGGCGCTCAGGTCCAGCTGGTCCTTGAGCTTGTCGGCCGCCTTGTGCTCGGCGTAGAGGAGGGCCCAGCGATCGGCGAGGGTCAGGAACGCCGCGAGGACGACGAGCCCGACCACCGCCTTCAATGCAAGCGGCAGGCCCGCGAAACGGTTCTTCCGGCGGCGAGTACGGGCGCCCCGGCGGTGGTTGGGCGGGGCCCAGTCCTCGCCGGTCTCATCGGAGGCCTCACGATCTTCGTAGTCGTCGTGCTCCTCGTGCAGAAACTCCTCCAGCGGCCCGTCGTCCAGGGCGCCGAGCTCGTCGTACGGGTTCGTATAGGGAGGCGTCGCTGCGGGATGCGTCTCTATGGGGTGGGGGGTACGCATCGGCTCATCTCACCATGCGTACCGACCCCACCCGCAAGTTCTACTGCTAGTAAGGGAGATTCCTCACGGGACCCCTCAGGACATTCCTGAGGAGATCCCTGACGAGGGTCCTGACGACGTCACTGCACGACCGTGATCCGGTTCGCCGCGGGAGGCGAAATCGGGTTCGTGGCCGATGAGTTGGCGGTGAGGTACTTCTCCAGGGCCGTCAGGTCGTCGGAGCCGACGAGCTCGTTCGTGCCCTGGCCCAGTGTGGTGAAGCCGTCGCCGCCGCCCGCGAGGAAACTGTTGGTGGCGACACGGTAGGTGGCGGCCGGATCGATGGCGGCACCGTTCAGCTTGACCGAGTCGGCGACGACACGGTCCGCGCCGGTCTTCGTCAGGTCCAGGGTGTACGTCAGACCGTCGGAGACCTGAAGGACCTTGGGTGCGGCCGCGTTGGCGCCGGTCACCTGCTCCTGGAGCACCTTGATGAGCTGGGCGCCGGTGAAGTCCTGCAGGTTCACCGTGTTGGCGAACGGCTGCACCGCGAAGCCCTCGGCAAACGTGACGACTCCATCGCCCTCGGCGCCCTTCGCCGCGAACGTCAGCCCCGTACGGATACCGCCCGGGTTCATCAGCGCGAGATCGGTCTCAGGGTCCAGCTCCTTGCCGTGCGCGAGCTGCGCGTCCGCGATCAGGTCGCCGAGCGGGGACTCGGTGCCGGTGGCGGGGATGTCGGCCGAGATATGGCCGATGGCGCGGTTGCCGATCGGCGCCGCGAGCGTGTTCCACTTCTTGATCAGCTCGGTCATGTCCGCGGCCTTCGGAACATCCCGGGTGACCACGTGGTTCGCGGAGTCGACGGCCGTACGCGCGATGTCGCCGGTCCAGCGGTCGTACGTCAGCGTCGTGTCGGTGTAGAGCCGGCCGAAGGACGCGGCCGAGGTGACCGTACGCGGCTTGCCCGAGGGGTCGTTGATCGTGCAGGCGTACGCGGTGTGCGTGTGGCCGGTGACCAGGGCGTCGACCTTCGGCGTGATGTTCTTCGCGATGTCCACGATCGGGCCGGAGATGCCGTCGCCGGCGCCCGGCGAGTCGCAGTCGTAGTTGTACGCCGTGGACGCCGGGAAGCCGCCCTCATGGATCAGCGCGACGACCGACTTGACGCCCTGCTTCTCCAGCAGCTTGGCGTACTTGTTGATCGTCTCGACCTCGTCCTTGAACTTCAGGCCCTTGACGCCCTCCGCGGAGACGATGCCCGGGGTGTCCTCCAGGGTCACTCCGATGAAGCCGACCTTGACGCCGTTCTGCTTCCACACCCAGTAAGGCTTGAGGATCGGCTTCTTGGTCTTCTCGTCGAGGACGTTGGCGGCGAGGTACGGGAAGTCGGCGCCCTTGAACTTCTTGCCCTCGACGTAGCAGCCGTCGGTGGGGTGGCAGCCGCCCTTCTGCAGACGGCCCAGTTCCTTGGCGCCCTCGTCGAACTCGTGGTTGCCGACGCTGGTCACGTCCAGGTCGAGCTTGTTCAGCGCCTCGATGGTGGGCTCGTCGTGGAAGAGCCCGGAGATCAGCGGGGAGGCGCCGACCATGTCGCCGCCGGCCGCGGTGACGGAGTACTTGTTGCCCTTGCGCGCCTGGCGCAGATGCGTCGCGAGGTACTCGACACCACCGGCGTCGATGGTCTCGGTGTGACCGTCCTCGTGCACCTCGGTGACGCGGCCGGAAGAACCGGACGGCGGCTCCAGATTCCCGTGCAGGTCGTTGAACGACAGCAACTGCACGTCCTGGTACCGGCTCGGCTTGTTATAGCCGCCGGGCTTCTTGCTCGTGGCTTCGCTCTTGGTCTCGCCCGCCGCCGCCGGCAACGCGGCGATCAGCGCACCAACGGTGGCGATTCCGGCGGCGGCCGCGACGAGCCTCCGGGTCCGGCGTCTCCGGTGGTGCGGCTGAGGTTTGGCTGACATGTGCCCCCCTGTGGGTCGGCTGAGTTCTGGGCCCCGTCCGGCGGCAGCCTAGAGTCAACGCGCGTAGCGCGAACAGGGGTTCAGGGTTACGGACTGGTTGCCGTTGGGGGCAAGTCGGCGCGAAGGGGGCAAGTCGCCGTGCCCCCGTTCCTCCGGGTGCGGTACCGCGCCCCGTTTGAGGGCCGCGGGCCCGAAAGGGGCGCGGGCCCGAAAGGGGCGCGGGCCCGAAAGGGGCGCGGGCCCGAAAGGGGCGCGGGCCCGAAAGGGGCGCGGGCCCGAAAGGGGCGCGGGCCCGAAAGGGGCGCGGGCCCGAAAGGGGCGCGGGGAACTGCGCGACCAGCCACGACGAACCCGCAGGTACGAACCAACATATCCAGTAGGGCCGCGAGCCCTTTACTCTCATACTCATGACCAGCGACGACACGGCCCCCGCCGTCCCCACTCGCACCCTCGACACCCTCTCCGAACTGACCCCCGCCCAGACCGAGGCAGTCCTCGCCCTCCTCGAGGAGTCCGCCCGGACCGACGGTCAGCAAGCGGTGTCCGAGCAGGGCCGGCTGCAGCTGACCGGAGGCCCCCAATCAGAAGGGGCATCGCGAAGCGATTCCGCCAAGGGTGGTGGTGGGCGACGGGAGGGAGTCCGGCACCTGCTGCTCACCGTGCAGGGCCAGCTCGTCGGCTACGCCCAGCTCGAGGACACCGACCCGGTCGAGGCCCCGGCCGCCGAGCTGGTCGTGCACCCGTCGCACCGCGGCCGCGGTCACGGCCGAGCCCTCGGCAGCGCCCTGCTCGCCGAGTCCGGCAAACGGCTACGCGTCTGGGCCCACGGCGGCCACTCCGCCGCCCGCCACCTCGCCCAAGTCCTCGGCCTCACCCTCTTCCGCGAACTGCGCCAGCTACGGCGCCCGTTGACCGACTTCGACCTGCCCGAGCCGACGCTTCCCGCGGGCGTGACGGTACGCACCTTCGTCCCCGGCGAGGACGACGCGGCCTGGCTCGCCGTGAACGCCGAAGCCTTCGCCCACCACCCCGAACAGGGCTCCCTCACCCAACGCGACCTCGACGACCGCAAGGCGCAGCCCTGGTTCGACCCCTCCGGCTTCTTCCTGGCCTTCCGCGGCGACGAGCTGATCGGCTTCCACTGGACGAAGGTCCACGCGGAGGAGGGCCTCGGCGAGGTCTACGTCCTCGGCGTACGCCCCGGCGCCCAGGGCGGCGGCCTCGGCAAGGCCCTCACCACGATCGGCCTCCGCCACCTGGCGGCCCAGGCCCTGCCCACGGCGATGCTGTACGTCGACGCGGACAACACAGCGGCGGTGACGGTCTACGAACGCCTGGGCTTCGTGACGTACGAGACGGACCTGATGTACCGGACGGAGTCGTAGAACCGCCTGTACTGGACGGGTCGTAGCACCGCCTGTACTGGACGGGTCGTAGCGCCGCCTGTACTGGACGGGTTGTAGCGCCGCGCACAGCGCGCGAGGCTCTAGCAGCCGCGACGGCCGCCTGATCGCCCGATGCGGTTGCCGTCACTTGCCGCCAACTGCCGTCATCTGTACGCAGCCGTCTCGCAGTCCCCCTTCTCGTTCACCCCGTCGTCCCCCTTCGGCACAGGCACATCCAACAGCTCAGCCGCCCGCGTCACCGAAGTCTCCGGAGATGTCAACTCCGTCCAGTGGGCCTTCACCTTCGCCGCGACGCTGTAGCGCGGCCGCTGGAGCAACTCCTTCACCACCTCCGTCTGTTGAGCCGCCATGGACAAGGGATTCGTGGGGGTACCGACAACAGCGCCGCCCATGTCGCTGCCGTCGAGCCGCAGAGCGCGGAGTTTCGCTATCGGGTCGTCCATCGTGCCGAGGGCCAGCCACATCACCGGAATGACGCGGGCGTCGCACAACAGTGAGCCGGCTTCCTCGTTGCCCGCGACCAGCACGGAGGCGACCCCGACGGCGAACTCGGATGTGTAGTTGCCGCCCCACAAGGTGCGGACGGTGACCTGGCCCGGCGTACGGGAGGGGTCGATCGCCGCGCTGCCGGTGATGCCGTAGAGGAGGTTGACGCGCTGGCGAACCGTCAGCTTCGCACCCGCGGCGGAACCGCCGGCGAGGGACTGCACGCGCCGGACGACCGAGGCCCAGTCCCCGGTCTGCCCCTCCCACTCGAGGAACGCGCAGTACGTCGACCGGCCGTGCGGGACGCACGTCTGGAACTCCTCCGGCGCCACCGAGGCCCGCTTCCGCTCCGCGAGCAGCGCGGGCGACTCGCCCCGCGACTGGCCCGCCACCCCCACCAGGGTCAACGCCGCCGCCCCCGCAGCGACAGCCTTGACCACACGCGTCCGCCCGCCACTGACCAGCACCGCCGCGCACGCCGCAAGCACGATCAGCCCCACCAGATACAGCGCGTGCCACTCGGCGGGACGGCCCAGCAGATCGGAGGGCACGGGTATGGACTGGTTGTTGTCGACGACCGGCATCAGCCATTGCACCCAGTGCGCGTCGTCCGTGGCCGAGGTCAGCGACTCGGCCGCGACGAAGGCGCCCACCACAAGCAGCGGCACGGCGAACGCCGACGGCACCACCCGCGCGAGCAGCACTCCGACGACACCGAAGAACAGAACGGACAGCGGCCCCACGACCAGCTCGAAGAACGAACCCGAGCCGACCGCTCCAGGCCGCACCGCCGCCCAGGTGTACTGGACAGCAACCACCAGCGCGGTCGCCAGGGCGAACGGCACCACCGACAGCGCATGCGCCACCGTGCGTCGCCACGGCTCCATGACCAGGGTTTCGATGTGCCGGTCCGTGCCCTGCTGACGGGACCGCAGCACGGCCCGGTGGACACATATCACCAGCGCTATCCACAGGAGCACCGACGACCACTGCGTGGAGCGGTCCACGTCCTGGAGCACCGGGTACGGCCCCGCCTCGTCATCGCCCTGCCACAATTCCCAGCCGGCCGCGACCACATAGGCCAGGAACAGGATGAACACCGGGATCTGCAGGAACAGTTCACGCGCCTCGAAGCGAGCGAGCGCGATCACGGCTCTCCAGCGCCTGCCGGAGTCCGTGGTCACCGCCGACCCGGCGGACCGTACCTCCGAAACGTCCGTACTCACGCCGCCACCCCCGAGTCCTCAGAAGCCTCAAGGGCCAGCAAGTACCCATCCTCCAGCGTGGGTTCGAGCAGCGACGCCCCCTCCGGCGGATCCCCGAGGTGCCGGAAAGCCCCCGTCCCCGTACGCCAGGCGGCCTTCGCCCGTGGATCCCGCTCCGTACCGCTCCACACCCGGCCCTCCGCCCGCGCGGTCAGCTCGGCCGGGGTGCCATCGAAGCGGACCCGGCCGCCGGCCAGGACGATCACGCGGTGGCAGAGCATCGCGACGTCCTCGGTCTGGTGGGTGGAGAGCAGGACCGTACGCCCCTCGCCCGCCGTGGCGATCAACTCCCGGAAGCGCATGCGCTGTTCGGGATCGAGCCCGACCGTCGGCTCGTCCAGTACGAGGAAACCGGGGTCGCCCACGAGCGCGGCGGCCAACGCGACCCGCTGCCGCATTCCGCCCGACAGCCGGCGGATCCGCAGGCCGCGGTGGTCCCCGAGATCGACCGCCTCGAGAACGCGCCGCACTTCCCGGTGCCGGGCCGCGCGGTCGGTCATCTCCTTGAGGATCGCCACATAGTCGACGGAGGCGAAGGCCGTGAAGTCCGTATGGAAGCCGGGCGTCTGTGGCAGGTAACCCAGCCTGCGCCGCACCTCCTGGCGCCCCGCCGCGGTGGCCGGATCGTGCCCGAGCACGGTGAACGCGCCCCGGTCGGGGGGCACGGCCGTGGCCAGCACCCGCAGCAGCGTCGTCTTGCCCGCGCCGTTCGGCCCGAGCAGCCCGGTCACGCCGGTCGTGAGCCGCAAGGACACGTCATCGAGGGCAGCCGTTCTGCCATAGCGCAGGGTCAGCCCGGAGGCGGACACCGTGGGTGTCGTACGGAGGTCGGTCATACGGAACTCCTACGGAAAGCGGGAGGGAGGGAAGAGGCGAAGGTAAGAGCGAACGCTGTTGCCCTCAGCCGTCGTCCCCTCCGCTGGACGAAGACCCCCGGCCACGGGACGACGGCCCGAATATGAGCACGACCTCGAGCACGAAACGCAGCACCCAGACGACAACCGACGCGATCATCACCACCGTGGCCTTGAGCAGCTTCCACGTCTTGCGTGAGGCGGTGGAGAAGGTGAGGTTCATACGGCACTCCCGGTGCTCCCGTTGGAGAAGTCGAAACGATCACGTACGTAGTAGAGAAGCCAGCTGGCGAGACCCGCGACCAGTGCCGCCGCCCCCTGCCCCTGAGCCGTGAACGGCGCGAGTGTGCTGCCCGAGGACGCCATCAGGTGGGCCACCACCAGCAACACCACCCAGCCCCCACCCACCAGGGCAGGCGCGGTGCCGGGGCCGAGTCTCGGGGTCAGCGCGAGAGCGAGGGCCGTGAGCGCCAGTGCCGGCAGGAGCCAGGCCGCCGCGAGCAGGCCGTACGAAGGCATGGCCAGGCTCGCCAGGCCGTTGACCCCGAGCCCGACCGGCAGCACGGCCAGCGTTCTGATCATCAGCAGCCGGAAGCCGTGCATCGGCGAGACCACCGCCATCTCGTACGTCGGGTCCAGCACGGGCCCGTACGACAGCGCGACCCCGGCGAGCGGCAGCAGCGGTGCGAGGGCGAGGAACAGCGTGGGCGAATCCGCGGACCGTACGGAATGGGTGGCCACTATCGTCATGACCAGCACGGCGATGAGCGCGCTCAGCCAGGACAGCCGCAGCACGGGCGTGGCCGCGAGCAGCCGCGCGGTGTCGTCCCCGACGCCGAACCGCACAAGCAGCGACTCGACGAACCCGGGCCTCGGCGCGTCCAGCTCGGCGTCCAGCCGCTCCCAGCCCTCGTCCAAGGCCACCGGGTCGCCCACCTCGTTCAGCACGGACCGGCACTCGGCGCAGGCGGCGAGGTGCGCGTCGGCGGACCAGAGCATGGGCGGCGCCAGTTCGCCCCGTACATAGGCGCGGAGATCGTCCTCCGCTACATGCCAGCTCATGCCAACTCCTCCCGCAGCTGCTTGCGGGCCCGCAGCGCCCGCGTCTTGACCGTGCCGGGCGGGATGCCCAGCAGGACGGCCGCTTCCCGGGTGGTCAGCCCGTCGATGACCGTGGCCTGGAGGACGGCCCTCAGCTCCGGCGACAGCCGGACGAGGGCGCCCGCGAGGTCCCCGTGCTCAACCCCCGCGAGCACGCGCTCCTCCGCGGACGCCTCGTCCCGGTGCCGCAGCCGGGCGAGCGCCTGCCGCAGCCGGCCTCGCGCCCCGTCGTTCCGCAACGCGTCGATCAGCCGGCGCGAGCCGATCCGCCACAGCCAGCCGGCCACATCGCCGTCCTCCCGATAGCGGGCGGTGCCCCGCCACACGGCGAGAAACGTCTCCTGCACGACGTCGTCGACGACCCCGGCATCGGCGCAGCGCCCGCGCAGCCGTGCGGTGAGCCACTGCGCATACCTCCGATACAGCTCTTCGAAGGCGCGCCGGTCCCCGTCGGCCGCGACTGCCCGCAGCAGCTCCCCGTCGCTTCGTTCTTCGCTCACATCTCCTCATCGGACGAGCCCCGCCGATCGGTTCACGGATCGGTTCACATGATCCGGAAGAATCCTCGGGATCCTGAAAGACCTTGACACCCAACCCCATGTGCACCACCCTTTCACTACTCAATTAGTGAAAGGGTGGTTGTCCGAGTGGTCGCGTACCGCATCGACCGGCGCACAGGCGTCGCCACCTACGTCCAGATCGTCCAGCAGACCAAGCAGGCCCTCCGCCTGGGCCTGCTCGAACCCGGCGACAAGCTCCCCACAGCCCGCGAGGTCGTGGAGGCCACCGCCATCAATCCGAACACCGTCCTGAAGGCCTACCGCGAACTGGAGCGCGAGGGCCTGGTCGAGGCGCGGCGCGGCCTCGGCACGTTCGTACGGCGCTCCCTGGGCGCCGCCCGGGCGGACTCAACGCTGACGGCCGAGCTGTCCGACTGGGCATCCCGCGCCCGCGCGGAGGGCCTGGACCGGGACGACGTGGCCGCGCTCTTCACGGCCGTACTCGACGAACAGTTCGCCGCGGAACTCAACGAAGAACACGAAGACCACAAGCACGAAGACCACAAGGAAGACCTCAAGGGGGACCAGGAATGACCGACACCGCCATCGAGGCGGCCGCGCTGGGCAAACGGTTCGGGCGGCGGGGAAAGTGGGCGCTGCGCGACTGCACGCTCCGGCTCCCGGCCGGACGCGTCTGCGCGGTCGTCGGCCCCAACGGCGCGGGCAAGACGACGCTGCTCGCCGTCGCCGCAGGCCTGCTCGGGCCGACCGAGGGTTCGCTCACCGTGCTCGGCACGCACCCCACCGAGGCCCGCGCGCGCATCGCGTACGTCGCCCAGGACAAGCCCCTGCACCTCCAGCTCACCGTCGCCGACACCCTGCGCCTCGGCCAGGAACTCAACCCCGGCCGGTGGGACACGACCGTGGCCGAACGAGTAGTGGCACAAGGGGACTTGGACCCCAAGGCGCGCGTCCGTTCCCTCTCCGGCGGCCAGCGCACCCGGGTCGCGCTCGCCCTCGCGCTCGGCAAGCGCCCCGAACTCCTCCTCCTGGACGAGCCGATGGCCGACCTCGACCCGCTGGCCCGCCACGAACTGATGGGCACCCTGCTCGCCGAGGCCGCCGAGAGCGGCACCACGGTGGTGATGACCTCCCACGTCGTCGCCGAACTCGAGGGCTCCTGCGACTTCCTGCTGCTCCTCGGCGCCGGCCGGGTGCGCCTCGCGGGCCCGCTGGAGGACCTGCTCGCCGCGCACACCCTGCTCACCGGCCCGGCCGACGCCGTCGACACCCTCGCGCCGCACACCGTCGTCGAGTCCCGCACCACGGGCCGCCATCTCTCCGCCCTCGTCCGCGCGGCCGGACCTCTGGACGGCGCCTGGCAGACCGCCGAGCCGTCCCTCGAGGAGCTGGTCCTCGCCCATCTCCGCAGCCCGGACGCCCCGGCGCTGACCCTCGACCCCGCCGCCCGGGAGGCCGCCGTATGACCGCCCTCGCCGCCGTCCCGACGGCCGCCCGCCTCCGCAGTCGGTTCGCACCACGCGGCCTGACCTGGTCGGTGCTGCGCCTGCACCGCACGGCGCTGTACGTCGGGGGCGCCGCCCTCGTGGCCTTCGCGGCCGCCATGGTCTGGATGTACGTCATCGGGGACACCGCCCGTGCGAGCACCGGCCCCTGCACCCCTTCCGCGTACTGCCTCAACCTCACCGCGTCGACCTTCGACGACACGACGTACCGCCGCATCGTGTCGCTGACGGCCACGGCCTTGTCGTACGTGATGTTCCCCGTCGCCGCCTGGGCGGGCGGCGCGCTCATCGGCCGGGAGCTGGAGAGCGGCACCGCGCGACTGGCCTGGACCCAGTCGGTCACCCCGCTGCGCTGGCTCGCCGCCAAGCTCGCCGTCCCGGCCCTGCTGCTGACCGCCGGCACCACCACGGCCGTCCTGCTGAACGTCTGGGCCCGCCAGGACGGCGGCCCCGACCTGGCCCTGGACTGGTACTTCGGCCACACCTTCGTCACCACCGGCCCGACCGCCGTCACGTATGCCCTCGCGGGCCTCGCCCTCGGGGCCCTCGCCGGGCTGGTCACGAAAAGGGCCCTGCCCGCCGCCGGCCTCGGCTTCGCCGCCGCCCTGGCCTTCTTCAACCTCATGGACCGGTACCGGTGGGACCTGTGGCCCACCTCGTCCGTGACGGCCTCCGACCCGGACGGGTACCAGCTGCCGCAATCGGCCCTCCACATGAGCAGCGGGTACGTGCTCACCTCCGGCGAACGGAGCGAGAGCCATCCCTGCCGCGCCCTGCCGGGCCCGGGCTGCGTGAAGGAAGGGGACATCACCGGGCACTACACCGTCTTCCATCCCCAGTCCCACCACTGGCCGCTCCAGCTCATGGACGCCGGCATCGCGCTGGCCCTCGCGGTCCTTGCCACCGCCGGCGCCTTCTGGCTGCTGCGGCGTAGTACGCCCTCACGGGGGTAGGGCGTATCCGTCTCCCGGGGGTGCGGACCCCCGGGAGACGCCCCTCCATGTCCCGTACGTCATGTTGCCGTAACCATCGATTCAGACGAACTTGCGACGCTCAGTGAATGAGCCCCTCCGTCCCCGAGCCTTCGCCTCCCCCGGAGAACGAGCCCCCACCGGTACAGGAGAGCAGGAGCCTGCAGTTCGTCGCCGCGCTCCCGCCCGCTTCTTCTGACGCGCCCGTTTCGGTTCCGACGCGGAACAATGGGTTCATGACCCAGCCCGACCTCCAGGTCCAGCACGCCCAGCCCTCCGTCGGCTCCATCGCCGCGCACCGACCGCACACCGTGTCGGCCGTGGTCTCCGACCTCGAGCCCGACATCGACGCCGACCTCGACGCGTACGAGGAGACCGACGGCGTCGGCCCCCAGCTCCCGCCGAACCGCTTCCTGGACCGGGAGCGCAGCTGGCTCGCGTTCAACGAGCGCGTCCTGGAGCTCGCCGAGGATCCGGACACGCCCCTCCTGGAGCGGGCGAACTTCCTCGCGATCTTCGCCAGCAACCTGGACGAGTTCTTCATGGTCCGCGTGGCCGGCCTGAAGCGGCGTATCGCGACCGGCGTCGCGACCCGTTCGGCTTCCGGTCTGCAGCCGCGTGAAGTGCTGGAGATGATCTGGGCCCGCTCCCGTGAGCTGATGGCCCGGCACGCCGCCTGCTACCAGGAGGACGTGGCCCCTCAGCTCGCGGAGGAGGGCATACACCTGGTCCGCTGGAACGAGCTGACGGAGAAGGAACAGGCCCGTCTCTTCACGCTGTTCCGCAACCAGATCTTCCCGGTCCTCACGCCTCTCGCGGTCGACCCGGCGCACCCCTTCCCGTACATCTCGGGCCTGTCCCTGAACCTCGCGGTCGACCTGAGGAACCCGATCTCCGGCCACCGCCACTTCGCGCGCGTCAAGGTCCCCCCGCTGCTGTCCCGCTTCCTGGAGGCCTCGCCCGGCCGTTACGTCCCCCTGGAGGACGTGATTTCCGCACCGGCCCACCTGGAGGAGCTGTTTCCGGGAATGGAGGTCCTGGAGACCCACATGTTCCGGGTCACCCGGAACGAGGACCTGGAGGTCGAGGAGGACGACGCCGAGAACCTCCTCCAGGCCCTGGAGAAGGAGCTCATGCGGCGCCGCTTCGGGCCGCCGGTGCGCCTGGAGGTCGAGGAGTCCATCGACCCGTACGTCCTCAATCTCCTCCGGCGTGAACTGAAGGTCTCCGAGGCCGAGGTGTATCCGCTGCCCGGCCCCCTGGACCTCACGGGCCTCTTCGGTATCAGCCGTCTCGACCGGCCCGAGCTGAAGTACCCGAAGTTCGTCGCGGGCACCCACCGCGATCTCGCCGAGGTCGAGTCGGCGTCGGCGCCGGACATCTTCGCCGCCCTGCGGGAGCACGACGTCCTGCTGCACCACCCGTACGACTCCTTCTCCACCTCCGTGCAGGCCTTCCTGGAGCAGGCCGCGACGGACCCGGACGTACTCGCGATCAAGCAGACGCTGTACCGCACCTCCGGCGACTCGCCGATCGTGGACGCCCTCATCGACGCCGCCGAGTCCGGCAAGCAGGTCCTCGTCCTGGTCGAGATCAAGGCACGCTTCGACGAGCAGGCCAACATCAAGTGGGCCCGCAAGCTTGAGGAGGCGGGCTGCCATGTCGTGTACGGGCTGGTCGGCCTGAAGACGCACTGCAAGCTGTCGCTGGTGGTCCGCCAGGAGGGCGAGTCGCTGGCCCGCTACTCCCATGTGGGCACGGGCAACTACCACCCGAAGACGGCCCGCCTGTACGAGGACATCGGCCTGCTGACCGCCGACGCCCAGGTAGGCGCGGACCTCTCCGACCTCTTCAACCGGCTCTCCGGCTACTCCCGCCGCGAGACCTACCGCCGCCTCCTCGTCGCCCCCAAGTCCCTGCGCGACGGCCTGATCGCGCGGATCAACAAGGAGGCGCAGCACCATCGCGCCGGACGTCCCGCGTATGTCCGTATCAAGGTCAACTCGATGGTGGACGAGGCGATCATCGACGCCCTCTACCGCGCGTCGCAGGCGGGCGTCCCCGTGGACGTGTGGGTGCGCGGCATCTGCGCGGTACGGCCTGGAGTGCCTGACATGTCCGAGAACATACGGGTACGTTCCGTCCTCGGCCGTTTCCTCGAGCACTCCCGCATCTTCGCCTTCGGCAACGGCGGCGAACCGGAGGTGTGGTTCGGCAGCGCCGACATGATGCACCGCAACCTCGACCGCCGGATCGAGGCCCTGGTCCGGGTCAAGGACCCGGCCCACCGGGCCTCGCTCAACCGGCTCCTCGAGACCGGCATGTCCGACAAGACCTCCTCCTGGCACCTCGGCCCCGACGGCGAGTGGACTCGCCACGCGACCGACGGCGACGGCCAGCTGCTGCGCAACGTCCAGGAGATGCTCATTGACGCCCGGAGGCGCCGGCGTGGCAAAGCAACACCTTGACCCTGCGGCAGGACCCGTGGCCGGGGACTCCCTGGAGGCCTACCTCCAGGCCCAGGCCACGGAGTTCCTCCGCGCGCTGCGGCAGCACCGCGAAACGGGCGGCAGCACGGCGTCAGGCGGCAACGGCACGGAGGAGACCGTCGACGCGGCCCGCGCCCTGCGCCGCTCGGCCCGCCGCATCAGCGGCACCCTGCACACCTTCCGCCCGCTCCTGGACACGGACTGGTCGGAGGCCATGCGCCCCGAACTTGCCTGGCTGTCGGGCACACTGGCGCGCGAGCACGCGTACGCGTCCCGCCTCGACCGCCTGCTCGGCGCCCTGAACCGGCTGTCGGGCTGCTCCCCGATACCAGCACAAGCGTCGTCAGAACCGCGTCAGGAGAAGAGCAACCTCACCGTGGGCGCGGCCAAAGCGGGCGCCCTACTGGAACGCCAGCTGACCCTGGCCCGTACGCGCGCCCACTCCGCGGCCCTCCAGGCACTCGGCTCCAGCCGCTTCCACGCCGTCGCGGACAACGTCGCCGTGCTGGCCAGCGAGGTCCCGCTGAGCCCGGCCGCGACCAGCGCCGGCCTCAAGCCGCTCGCGGCAGCCGCGGAGGACCGCCTCACCGACGCCATCGCCGGACTGCCCCTGGTCAGCGCGGGCCACCCGTACAACGCGGAAGCCCTCGTCCACGGCCTCTCCGCGGACCCGGCCCCGCAGCCACAGGACGCCCCCTGGCACCAGGTCCGCCTCCTGCTGCGCCTGCACCGCTACGCTCGCGAGGTCCTGTACGGCACGGAAGCCCCCGTAGACGTACGCCTGTTGGACGCAGGCCAAGCCCTCGACCGGCACCGGGACGCGGCGGAGGCGGCCACGGCGGCGGCATCGGCGGCCCGTACCCCGCGGATCGCCCCGGCGACGGCGTACGCGCTCGGGGTGCTGCACGCGGACCAGCGACACGAGGTGGAAGCGGCCAGGTTCGCGTTTCGGCAAGCCTGGTTAAGGGAGACGGTCGGTACTTCGTGACCCAGGGAGGGACTGTGCAGACGACCGACGGCAACCCCGTTCTCGCGGCGGGCTGCGTCCTGTGGCGCCGCTCGCCCGTCGACAGCGAACTGGAGATCTGCCTGGTCCACAGGCCCAAGTACGACGACTGGTCACACCCCAAGGGCAAACTGAAGCACGACGAAGACCCCCTGGCAGGGGCGGTACGGGAGGTAGAGGAGGAGACAGGCTTCGCCTGCGTCCCCGGCCCCCGCCTCCCCACAGTCCGCTACCTGGCAAACGGCCGCCCCAAGGAGGTCACCTACTGGGCAGCCGAAGCAACAGAGGGCCACTTCACCCCCAACAACGAGGTAGACCGCCTCCGCTGGCTACCCCCAACGGAAGCCAGGGACCGCCTGACCCAACCACGCGACCAGCTACTGGTGGACGAACTACTGGCAGTACTACGCCACGCAAGGGGCGCCCCGTAAGAGGCGCCCGTAAGGGACGCGGGGAACTGAGCGAGCAACCCCAGCGCACCCGCAGCGAAGATACGACCCGTCGAGGGCGCCCCGTAAGGGGCGCGGGGAACTGCGCGACCAACCACAACGCACCCGCAGCGGAGATACGACCCGTCGAGGGGGTCCGGGGCGCAGCCCCGAAAGGGGGCCTGGGGGCGCAGCCCCCAGCGGGGTCCAGGGGCGGAGCCCTTTGGTATGGGAAGGGTAAGGGCGGCGGGGGCGAAAACCCCGCCTACAGAAACGCCAGGTTCACAACCCAAAAGCTCAGCGCAGCAACCAGCGCCGCCGCCGGCATCGTAATGAACCAGCCCAGAACGATGTTCTTGGCAACCCCCCAGCGCACGGCATTCAGCCGCTTCGTCGCCCCCACCCCCATAATCGCCGACGTAATCACATGCGTCGTAGAGATCGGCGCCTTGAAAAGGAACGCCGTGACGAACATGATCGACGCCCCCGTAGTCTCCGCAGCAAACCCCTGCGGCGGATCAAGCTCAATGATCTTCCGCCCCAGCGTCCGCATAATGCGCCAGCCCCCCGCATACGTCCCCAGCGACAACATCACCGCACAGGCCACCTTCACCCACACCGGTATCGGATCGCCGTAGTCCTCCACATCGGCGATGACCAGCGCCATCACCACGATGCCCATCGTCTTCTGCGCGTCCTGAAGCCCGTGCCCAAGCGCCATCCCCGCCGCCGACACCGTCTGCGCTATACGAAAACCCCGCTTCGCCTTGTGCGGATTCGCATGCCGGAAGATCCACATGATCGCGGTCATCACCAGATAACCCACGCCCAGCCCCACCAGCGGCGAGACGAACATAGGGATGACGATCTTCTCCAGCACCCCGGACCAGTACACGGTCGTACCGCCGGCCAGAGCCGCCCCGACCATGCCACCGAACAGCGCATGGGACGAGGACGACGGCAGCCCGAAGTACCAGGTGATCAGGTTCCACGTGATCGCGCCGACCAGCGCCGCGAAGAGAATCCCCATCCCCTTCGAGCCCTCGGGCGTGGAGATCAGCCCCTCGCTGACGGTCTTGGCGACCTCGCTGCCCAGAAAGGCACCGACCAGGTTCATGACCGCGGCCATCATCAGCGCGGCCTTCGGCGTCAGCGCCCGCGTCGACACGGACGTGGCGATCGCGTTCGCCGAATCGTGAAAGCCGTTGGTGTACGTGAAGAAGAGCGCGACCCCGATGGTCACGACCAGAGCGAAGGTGTCCATGGAGTGCTCAGGACTCCTTGACGGCGATCGTCTCCACCGTGTTCGCCACGTGCTCGAACGCGTCCGCCGCTTCCTCCAGCACATCCACGATCTGCTTGAGCTTGAGCACCTCGATGGCGTCGTACTTGCCGTTGAACAGGTGCGCAAGAAGCTTTCTGTGGATCTGGTCGGCCTGGTTCTCCAGGCGGTTGACTTCGATCCAGTACTCGGTGAGATTGTCCATCGTGCGCAGATTCGGCATGGCCTCGGCCGTCAGCTCGGCCGCCCGCGCCAGTACCTCGATCTGCTGTTCGACGCCCTTCGGAAGCTCCTCGACGTTATAGAGGACGACCAGGTCGACGGCCTCCTCCATGAAGTCCATGATGTCGTCGAGGCACGAGGCGAGTTTGTAGATGTCCTCACGGTCGAACGGCGTGATGAACGAGGAGTTCAACTGGTGGAAGATCGCGTGTGTGGCATCGTCACCGGCATGTTCCGCGGCCCGCATACGCTCGGCGATCTCGGTCCGGCCGGAGGCGTCAGCCCCGAGCAGTTCCATCAGGAGCTTGGAGCCCGTGACGATGTTGTCCGCGGAAGCGGCGAACATGTCGTAGAAGCTCGTCTCCCTGGGGGTCAGACGAAATCGCACGTGGGTTCCTCGGATTGCTTCGGTTTCGGTCAGGCTGATGCTAGGTGCACCATCCAGCCACGGGAAACGGGCCGTCCCCCAGTGTCACCCATCAGGCAAAGTGCTCCGCACAGGGTCCATTGAGTGGTCGACCGGGGGTATCGGCGCATGGGCCAAGAGCCGTATACCCAGCAAAATTCGTTATCATATACCCATCCCGGGTATACGTAACCCGACGAACCAGGCACGTTCGCCGGCACGAGCACAGGAGGACGCGATGACGACGACCGAGGCCGGAAACACCGCGCCCTCCGCGGGCGCCCCGGACGTGGTGACCGACCACGACCGCGGGATCCACGGCTACCACAAGCAGAAGGACGAGCACCTCAAACGCCTGCGCCGGATCGAGGGCCAGATCCGCGGACTGCAGCGGATGGTCGACGAGGACGTCTACTGCATCGACATACTCACCCAGGTCTCGGCCTCCACGAAGGCCCTCCAGTCCTTCGCCCTCCAACTCCTCGAGGAGCACCTCCGCCACTGCGTCGCGGACGCGGCCCTCAAGGGCGGCGCGGAGATCGACGCGAAGGTGGAGGAGGCGACCAAGGCGATCGGCCGGCTGTTGCGGACGTGACCCTCCGGGGGCGGCCGTGCGTTGTCCATCTGCGGGCCGGTGGGGGCTGGTCGCTCCCCCACTCTCGACTTCGCTCGAGCGGGGGGGGGACCCCCATCGCGGCGGAGCCGCAAATTGACCCAGCCCCGCGCCCCTTAAGGGGCGCGGTCGCCCCTCGCTCTTATCCGTCCGCGTCCTCGCCGTACTCCTCGAGGAAGCGCTCCTCGGCCAGTTTCAGCACCTCGTCGATGCGGGCGGGGCTGAGCCGGTCCTCACCGGCGGCCGAGGCCGCGATGATCAGGTCGCCGCACAGCTCGATCTCGGCGAGGGCCACGTGGTCCTGAACTGCCGTACCGTGCGCCGGAGCCACGTGCATCACCTCTTCCTGCCGTCACCGACTTCCTAGAGTAGGGAGCGGCCTACACACAGCGCATGGCACCAACGGACCATTTCCGGCCCCGCACATTCCGGCCGTGCCAGGCTGCTCCGGGCCACCACAGGGCTGCGACTACTCGGCGATCTTCCCCGCGTAGATGTCCCCAGCGTCCGGCAGTCGTACGTCGACGGGGGCGCCGAAGTCGTACAACAGCAGCGTCGAGGCGACCGCGACCGTACCCTCCTGCTGCCCGTTCACAAAGCTGAACCGGTGCCGGAGCTTGCGGATGCGTCCTTCTGCGTCGAGGTAGGCGTCGAAGGGAACGTCAGCCGTGGCGAACCCCTTCGCCGCCGCCCGCAAGGGTCCGCGATTGCCGTCCGACGCCCGCTCGGCCGCCTTGTCGAGGTCGGCGGTGCCGCGATAGTGCCGTACGGAAGTGCCGGCCACGCTCGTCGTCCCCACGTACGTCGCTTCGCGCGTGCCCCGCAGCAGTTCGGCGGCGGCGAAGGGGTCGGTGGCGCCGCCGGTGACGAGGTTGCCGTCGGAGAGGGTGGTGGTGTCGACGCGGACCCATTTGTCGGCGGGCACTCCGGCACCGCGGTTCTTCATGTAGAGGGCGCCCGGGGCGAGCAGTTCGGTGATCGGGCGGTGCCCGTCGGTGCCGGCCGGGTCCTGAGGGAGGCGTACCTTCAGGCGGCCGACCTGCCGCCGGTAGTCGTAGACGCCCTCGCCGCGAATGGTCACGCGGGTGCCGCCGGTGGCCATCTCCATAGAGGTGTGCGCCTTGGAACTACCCGCACGCACAAGGCTCTTGGAGGCCTGCCGCAACACCTCGGCCGGAGCGGCAGCGGTGCCCGAGCTCTCAGCGGCGGCTCCACTCCCCGTGCACCCGGTGGCGCACACCATCACCCCCGCCACCGTGACGGCCAGGGCAACCACCCCGGCCCCACCCGTGTGCTGCCGCTCCACCATCGCCTGCCTACCCCCAGCCGGGCCGTCCTCAGCGCGCCTCCTGTCGTTGCCCTTAACGACGACTCAGGGACCCCGTCACGCCGCAACGCCCTTTGAGCAAGCGTTTACTCAACCCTCTGTACGGTGGTGACGTGGCAGAGCAGTCCGAAGCCGACCCCCCGGAACACCACACAACAACGGTCGACCAGGGCCGCTTCTGCGTAGCCCGCTGCACCTGCGGCTGGCGAGGCCCAGCAAGAAGAGCAAGAAGCCTGGCAAGAAGAGACGCAGAAACCCACGCAACGGCACCGCGTTAGGGGGGAACGGCGCCCCGATAGGGGGCGCCCCGTAAGGGGCGCGGGGAACTGCGCGACAAGCCACAACAAACCCGCAGCCGCGCCACGACATGTCCACCCACCCCGCGTGGGGCCTGGGGCGCAGCCCCAGGGATGGGACGGGAAGGGGCGGCGGGGGCGAAAACCGTGGTGGCGCCAGGGGCGGAGCCCATAGCGGGCCGGGGGCGCAGACTCAAGCGGGGTGAGGGGCGCAGCCCCAGGAAGGTCCGAGGCACAGCCCCAAGCGGGGTGAGGGGCGCAGCCCCAGGAAGGTCCGAGGCACAGCCCCAAGCGGGGTGAGGGGCGCAGCCCCAGGGAGTCCTGGGCCGCAGCCACGAACGGCCCCGGGGGCGAAGCCCCAAAGACGGACCCGCCCCCGGGAGCCAGGGGCGGGCCCTATCAACCTCGCGGTGGCACCGCCATGCAGCACCGCGAGGGGCCTGGCGTCAGCCAAAGCGCCCCGAGATGTAATCCTCGGTCGCCTGAACAGACGGGTTAGAAAAGATCCGCTCCGTCTCATCGATCTCAATGAGCTTCCCCGGCTGCCCAACCGCCGAGAGGTTGAAGAAGGCCGTACGGTCAGAAACCCGAGCCGCCTGCTGCATGTTGTGCGTCACGATGACAATCGTGAACCGCTCCTTCAGCTCCCCGATCAGATCCTCGATCGCAAGCGTCGAGATCGGGTCGAGAGCCGAGCAGGGCTCGTCCATCAACAGCACCTGCGGCTCGACCGCAATCGCACGAGCGATGCACAGCCGCTGCTGCTGACCACCGGAAAGCCCCGAACCAGGCTTGTTCAGCCGGTCCTTGACCTCGTTCCAGAGGTTCGCCCCCTTCAGGGACTTCTCGACGACGTCCGCCAGCTCGGACTTCTTGTACGAGCCGTTGAGCCGAAGCCCCGCCGCGACGTTGTCGAAGATCGACATCGTCGGGAAGGGGTTCGGCCGCTGGAAGACCATGCCGATGGTGCTGCGCACGGCGACGGGGTCGACCCCGGCCCCGTACAGGTCCTCGTCGTCGAGCAACACCTTGCCCTCGACCCGGCCACCGGGGGTGACCTCGTGCATACGGTTCAGCGTGCGCAGGAACGTCGACTTACCGCAGCCGGACGGGCCGATGAAGGCCGTCACGGAGCGGGGCTCGACGGTCATGGAGATGTCTTCGATCGCCTTGTGGGCGCTGTAGTAGGCGGTCAGACCGCTTACGTCGATTCGCTTGGCCATGGGGATCACTGCTTCTTTCGGGAGTTCAGTCCGGTCGCTGTATGGCCGCGTCAGCGACCAGCCTTCGGGGCCTTCCAGCGGGCGATGCCGCGAGCCCCGAGGTTGAGAATCATCACGATGGCGATCAGCACGAGCGCGGCGGCCCAGGCACGGTCGTACGACGGGGTCTCGCCCGCCCCGTACTGCTGGTAGACGTAGAGCGGCAACGACTGCTGCGGGTCCTCGAACGGGTTCGAGTTGATGAAGTCGCCGCCGAACACCACCAGCAGTACGGGGGCGGTCTCACCTGCGATACGGGCTACCGCCAGCATGATGCCGGTGGTGATGCCGCCGATAGAGGTCGGCACGACCACCTTGATGATGGTGCGCCACTTGGGGACGCCCAGCGCGAGGGAGGCCTCGCGCAGCTCGTTCGGCACGAGCTTGAGCATCTCCTCGGTGGAGCGGACCACGACCGGCATCATCAGGATGGCCAGCGCGAGCGATCCGGCGAAGCCGAAGGGCTGCATGTCGAACATCAGCATGATGCTGAGGATGAACAGACCCGCGACGATCGACGGGATACCCGTCATGACGTCGACGAAGAAGGTGACGGACTTGGCGAGCTTGCCGCGCCCGTACTCCACCAGGTAGATCGCGGTGAGCACACCGAGGGGCGCACCGATCAGGGTGGCGAGGCCGACCTGCTGCACGGTGCCGATGATGGCGTGGTTGATACCGCCGCCCACCTCGTCGTCCGCGACCACACCCATCGAGTGGGTGAGGAAGTAACCGTCGAGGACCTTCACACCGCGCGAGACGGTCGTCCAGACCAGGGAGACCAGCGGGATGACGGCGAGCAGGAAGGCCACCCAGACCACGGAGGTCGCAACGCGGTCCGTGGCCTGCCGCTTGCCCTCGACCTTGGTGGAGATGACGTACGTACCGAGGACGAAGAGGATCGAGGCGATCAGGCCCCACTGGACCTTGCTGTGCAGGCCGGCCGCCAGGCCGATGCCGACGGCGAGGGCGAGGGAGCCCGCTGCGGTGGCCCAGGCGAACCACTTGGGGAGGTGGGCGCCGCGCAGGGTGCTGGGGCGCTTGTCGGTGACGGCTGCGTGGCTCATGCGTTGGCCCCCGAGTACTCCTTGCGGCGGGCGATGATCGCGCGGGCCGCACCGTTGACCAGCAGGGTGATGACGAACAGGACCAGACCGGAGGCGATGAGCGCGTCCCGGCCGAACTGGGTCGCCTCGCTGAACTTGCTGGCGATGTTCTGGGCGAAGGTGCCGCCGCCCGGTTCGAGCAGGCTGGCGTGGATCAGGAAGTCCGGCGACAGCACGGTGGCCACAGCCATCGTCTCGCCGAGCGCGCGGCCGAGACCGAGCATCGAGGCGGAGATCACGCCGGAGCGGCCGAAGGGCAGGACGGCCATGCGGATGACCTCCCAGCGGGTGGCACCGAGGGCGAGAGCCGCCTCCTCGATCATCTGCGGGGCCTGCTTGAAGACCTCACGGCTCACGTTGGTGATGATCGGCAGGATCATGATCGCGAGCAGGATGCCGACGGTGAGCATCGTGCGGGGGGCGCCGCCCTGCCACTCGAAGATGCCGGTCCAGCCGAGGTATTCGTCCAGCCAGCTGTAGAGCCCGACCAGATACGGCACGAGGACGAGGGCGCCCCACAGGCCGTACACGATGGACGGCACCGCGGCGAGCAGGTCGATCACGTACGCGATGGGGCCGCTGAGGCGGCGCGGGGCGTAGTGCGTGAGGAAGAGCGCGATGGCGACCGCGATCGGCACCGCGATGACCAGGGCGATGATCGAGGAGATCACCGTGCCGAAGGCCAGGACGGCGATGCCGAAGACCGGCGGGTCGGCCGAGGTGTTCCACTCGAGGGTGGTGAGGAAGTTGCCCTCGTTCTTGCTGAGCGCGAGCGTGGCGCGATACGTGAGGAAGACCGCGATGGCGGCCATGATCACCAGCAGCAGGATGCCCGAACCGCGGGTGAGACCGAGGAAGATCCGGTCTCCGGGCCGGGTGGCGCCGCGGGCCGCTCGCTTCTGTTCGGTCGCGGAAGGCTTGGGGGTGGGGGGAGGCGCTGTGTCTTGTGTCGATATACCCATGGGGTTCTCCGGTCTGCGGAGCCGTCCGTGATGAGCGGCTCCTGGCGGCGGTGCACCGGAAAGTGCGGCCCGGCCCGGTCAGAACGGGCCGGGCCGCACTCAGGTCAGCTCAGGCCCTCGACGGTCGTACGGACCTTGGCGATGATCTCCTGGGGCATGGGGGCGTAGTCGTTCTCGGCGAGAATCTTCTGGCCGTCCTCGCTCGCCATGTAGCGCAGGAGCGCCTTGGTGGCGGGCAGGGTGTCGGCCTTGTTGCCCTTGTCGCAGACGATCTCGTACGTGACCAGGACGATCGGGTAGGCACCCTCGGCCTTGGTCGCGTAGTCGAGCTCCAGCGCCATGTCCTTGCCGGTGCCGACCTGCTTGGCGGCGGCGATGGCCTTGCTGGCGTTCTCGACCGTGGCCTCGACCGGCGTGCCGGCGCCGGTGTCGAGGTCAACCGTGCCCATGCCCTCCTTGGCGTACGACAGCTCCATGTAGCCGATCGCGCCCTCGGTCTGCTTCACCTGCGCGGCGAGACCGGAGGACTGCGGAGCGGACTGGCCGCCCGGGGCCTCCCAGGCCTTACCGCCCTCGTACTTGCCCCAGACGTCGGGAGCCGCTTCCTTCAGGTACTTGGTGAAGTTGTCCGTGGTGCCGGACTCGTCCGAGCGGTGGAAGGCCTGGATCTTGGTGGCGGGCAGCTTGGCGTCGGGGTTCAGCTCCGCGATCGCCGGGTCGTTCCACGTCTTGATCTGGTCGTTGAAGATCTTGGCCAGCGTGTCGGCGTTCAGGACCAGGTTGTCGACGCCGGAGAGCTTGTAGCCGACCGCGATCGGGCCGCCGACCATCGGGAGGTTGATGCCCTGGCCACCCTCACACTGCTTCTTGGAGGCGGCGACCTCTTCGGGCTTCAGCGCGGAGTCGGAACCCGCGAAGGCGACCTGCCCCTGGGTGAACGCCGTGACACCGGCACCCGAGCCACCGGCCTTGTAGTTGATCTCCACCCCGCAGGCGGGCGAGAACTGCTTGACCCAGGCGTCCATCGCGTTCTTCTGCGCGGACGAACCATCGGCGAGCAGCTGCTGCCCCTTGGTGTCGTCACACTTGATGTTGCTTTCCGCGGCGGTGCTGTCGCCGCCACTGCCGCCGGTGTTGCCGCCGGTGTCGTCGGAGCCGCACGCCGTCAGGGCCAGGGCGCTGGAGACGGCGACAGCACCGAGGGAAAGGGCGCGAAGCCGGTTCTTGCGCTGAAGCTTCACTTTCGGGAGTTCCTTCCAGGAGCCGCCCCATGGGCGGCGTGCGAAGTCGTGGTGCAGCCTCTCGTCCGCACGAGGCTGCCGTCTGTAACTTGCCAACGTCGTACATGCCGATACGTACCGATTCAGGCACGCACCCGCCGAATTCGAGTGATACGCGTGCGAACCTCAGCTCGCACAACGCACCGCGTAAGGCCGAAATTAGGCAGAAGAGGTGAAGCGGCCGATGGCCGTGAGTGAACGGAAGGTGAACCCCTGCCGTCAGTGCGGTGAGGTCACGGAATGCTCACGGGGAGAACACGTGAGGGTTTCCGCACCTCCCTGCTTCCTGGTCAACGTATATGGAAGCCGCCCGGGCCTCACCGACCATCTCCCGAAGTCTCGCTCACCTCCCACTCACCGGCAGGAGATGGAACCCTCGACTCCGCAAGCCCGTCTCGTTCCACGTGAAACCACGGGAGGCGACCATGCGACGGCGTACGTTCGTAGGCGGAGGCACCGCGGCCCTCGCCGCCGCGGTCACCGCAGGGTGCAGCGGCAGCGGATCCGAGCCGCAGCCCACCGAGGGGGCGCCTACGTCAAGTACGCCGATCAAGACGCAGAGCGGGCCGGTCGCGGCCAACCTCACGGGCCTCGCCAAAGACCTGGACGGCAGCCTGGTCCGCCCGGGCGACGAGGCCTGGGCAGCCGCCCGCCAGCTCTACAACACCCGCTTCGACGCGCTGAAGCCGGCGGCCGTCGCATACGTCTCCCACGCCGAGGACGTCCGTACGGCACTGGCGTACGCCCGAGCCCGCAAGGTCCCCGTCGCCATCCGCAACGGCGGCCACTCCTACGCCGGCTGGTCCTCGGGCAACGGCCGCCTCATCGTCGACGTATCGACGATCGCCAAGGTCCGGGCCTCGGGCAACGAGGCGGTCATCGGCGCGGGCGCCAAGCTGATCGACGTCTACCGCGCGCTCACCGCGAAGGGCGTCACGATTCCGGCCGGCTCCTGCCCGAGCGTCGGCGTCTCGGGCCTCACGCTCGGCGGCGGCCACGGCGTGGTATCGCGTGCGTACGGCCTGACCTGCGACAGCCTCACCCAGGCCACCCTGATCACCGCCGACGGCAAGGAGCTGACCGCCGACGCCGACGACAACAAGGACCTCTTCTGGGCGCTGCGCGGCGCGGGCAACGGCAACTTCGGCGTCGTCACCGAGCTGCGTTTCCGCACCCACCCGGCCCCGCAGGCGGTCACCGCGAACCTGACCTGGCCCTGGTCCCGGGCCGCCGCCGTGCTCGCGGCCTGGCAGGAGTGGGGCCCGGACCAGCCCGACGAGATCTGGTCCTCGCTCCACCTCGCGAACACGGCCGGCGCCGCCCCGACCATCTCGATCACCGCTTTCTCCCTCGGTACCCAGGGCGAGCTGCAGAACGCGGTGGACCGCCTGGCCGACCGCCTCGGCGCCCAGCCCAGCAACGCCGCCCTTCAGCGCCGTACGTACGAGGAGTCGATGGAGGTGTACGCGGGCTGCTCCTCCTTCTCCTCCGACGCCCAGTGCCACCTGCCCGGCACCACCCCCGGCCGCTCCCCCGAGGGCGCGCTGAGCCGCGAGACGTACGCGGCCCGCTCGGACTTCTTCGACCGCGCGATCTCGACGACGGGCACCCAGACGCTGCTGAACCAGATCGAGTCGGTACGGGGCGGAGCCGGCACCGTCCAACTGACCGCGCTCGGCGGCGAGATCAACCGCGTGGCGCCCACGGCAACGGCCTTCGTCCACCGCCGCTCCCGCCTGCTGGCCCAGTACATCGCGTCCTGGCGCGCGGGAACCTCGGGCACGGCGGCCCAGTCGTGGCTGGGCGAAGCGCACGCCGCGATGAGGCGCCACGCTTCGGGAGCGGCGTACCAGAACTACACGGACTCGACGCTCAAGGACTGGCGCACGGCGTACTACGGACCGGCGGCGAACCGCCTGACGAAGCTGAAGAGGCGGTACGACCCGGACGGCTTCTTTGCTTACCCGCAGGCGCTGTAGGGCGGTGCGGGTCGCCGAGGCGGAACTGGTGGCGGGACGGGTGGTGGCGCGGGTCGCTGGGGCGGAACCCGAGGCGGGACCGGTGACGCAAGCCCCGTACGCCCTTCTACGCCGCGAGGCCCCGTTCCTCCGCACCGGCCCCGGCTTCAGCCTCGGCGTCGGCCTCGGATATCGCCTGCTCGTCCCCCTCATCAGCCCCATCGGACCCCTCAGGCCCATCAGGGAAGTTGCCGCGAGCCCGGATCACCCACCCCGCCCGAGCCGACCGCTCCGCGGCCCGTGTCACCGGCGTCAGCAACGCCATGGCGAGCGGCGAGAGCAGCAGCACGACGGCCGTCCCCAGGGCGAACCCGCCGATGACGTCGGTCGGGTAATGCACGCCCATATAGACCCGGAGGAACCCCTCGACCAACGCAAGCCCGAGCCCCAGCAGCCCGAACTTCCGGTTCGCCATGAACAGCCCGACGGCCAGCGCCATGACGAGCGTCGCGTGATCGCTCACGAACGAGTAGTCGGTCTTGCCCCCGATGAGGACCTCGAGCCCTTCGTGCTCACGGAAGGGCCGCGGCCGTTCCACAACGCCCCGTATCGGCACGTTCACCAGCACAGCGATTCCCGCCGCGAGCGGTGCCCAGATCAGCGCGGCCACGGAGGAGGCGGCGTCCTCGCCACCCCGGCGCCGTACGGTCCACCAGCACCCGAGCACCAGCAGGACCATGGCGAGCAGGATTCCCCACTCACCCACGAACTTCATGATCCCGTCGAACCAGCCGGGGGCGTCCTTGGCCAGTCCGTTGATGTCATAGAGCAAGTCGACGTCGGGGTTCGACCCGGATTCGGCGAGTCCAGCCATGGTGCAGCGGCCCCTTCGTCATGATTTTTCGTCGTGCAATTCGTGCAATTCGTGCGCACCTGTCCGATGCGCCGAGCCATCAACCCCCGTGATCGGCTACGTCGTACGTCCATCGCTAGTCACTGGTCGCTCTAGTCAGGCGTACGTCCATGGAACGCATGGTCCCCTCCTCTACGTTCCACAGTCCACCGAATGATCACGCAGACGTTATCGAAGAGAGATACGTTCTCGCAGCTCAGAGGCTGGGCGAGAGAGCGACTGTAACAGCCAGTAACAGAAGGATTCGGCCAGATCACACGGGAGTGGGCAACGCCTTCGCGCCATCTTCGGTGACCCTGGTCGCCCCGAAGTAGTCGGGCGTATCGATCGGGTCGAACCGGATCACGGCGCCCGGCCGCGGCGCGTTGATCATGTACCCGCCGCCCACGTAAATGCCCACATGCCGGATGGCCCGGGAATTGGTGAGGTCGTCCGAGAAGAACACCAGATCGCCCGGCAGCAGTTCCTCGCGCTTCGGGTGCGGCCCGGCGTTGTACTGATCGTTGGCGACCCGCGGCAGCTCGATCCCCACACTCTCGTACGCGGCCTTGGTAAGCCCCGAACAGTCGAAGCGTCCGCCCTGGTCAGCGGTCCCGTTGCCACCCCACAGATACAGCGTCCCGAGCTTCTTCTGCGCGTACCCGATCGCCCCGGCCGCCTGTTGCGAGGGCTGCACGCGCCCCACAGGTGCGGCAAAGCTGTCCTGCAGCGTGGTGATCGTCTTGACGTAGTTCTGCGTCTCCTTGTACGGCGGCACGCCCCCGTACTTGATGACGGCGTACGGCCCCGCGTTGTACGCGGCGAGCATGTTCGTCGTCGGGTCGCCGGGCGCGTCCTTCACATACGAGGCGAGCTTGCAGTCGTACGAAGCGGCCGACGGAATCGCGTCATTCGGATCCCATACGTCGCGATCACCGTCGCCGTCCCCGTCAAGCCCATGCGTGGCCCAGGTCCCCGGAATGAACTGAGCTATCCCCTGCGCGGCGGCCGGACTCTGCGCCTTCGGATTGAACCCGCTCTCCTGATACAACTGCGCAGCCAGCAACGCCGGGTTGATGGCCGGGCACAGATTCCCCCACTTCTGCACCAGCGCCTGATAAGCCCCCGGCACAGCACCCTTGGCCAGCCCGACAGCGCCCTTCCCGACCCCGTTGGCAAGGTTCCCCGCGGTCATGTAGACCCCGACAACGAGCAGCATGACGAAGCTGAGCCCCGTCCCCGTGACGGCGATCCCCACGACCCACGCCTTACGCACCGTCAACCGCCCCTCGCCGCACGGTAGTCCTAGTCCGCCGACCGTCAGTGTAGAGGCGGGCGCCCCACCACGGAATGATCACCGCCCGCCCACCGGCCGGCAGAGCACCAGACTTCGTCCCGGCCGGCCGCTTCCTACGAGCCAGTCCTCCGCCCGGCACGTGGCGAATCCCCGTACAAAGGGAAGCGATCCGTGGCGACTTCGAACCCGAGAGGCGCGGGACACATCAGGGATGAGTGGTGACTGGATAACAACTGTTGTCTCTAGATAAGCCTTTGAACCCTGATCATGTACTGCTTAAGGTCCCCCTTGTGCCGACTCCTGTAGTGCGGCGCAAACCTACACAGGGGGAAGACCACCACAGTGAACCGATTCAAGACCACTCTGGCTGCCGTCGCGGCAACAGTCATACTCGGCGGCTCCGCCATTCCGGCAGCTGCTGCAACCAGCGGTGAAGCCGAGGCGGCCGCGTCCAACCCGGCGTACAGGATCCTCAAGCACCTCGACTACTCCGGCCCGGGAAAGGCTTCTCTGCGGGTCGGCTACTACAACCGCGCAGAGGACAAGGGCTTCGGCTGGAACAAGGTCAAGAAGAAGCACAACATCACGAAGTACGCTGCGGTCGAGTACATCGCGAAATCCCCGAACCGCAATCGTGTCGGGAACACGACGACGTATCACATGACGGGCTATGCGGGAAAGTACAGGTGCACCAACGGGAGGTGCACCCTCGTCAAGCAGTACAAGATGATCCTTTCGGTCAACCAGAAGGTGCAGCGTGACGGCCAGGACAAGGGCGTCATCACCATGTACTGCAAGGGCGTCGTGCGGTGCCCGAACTGGGTCAGTAAGGCCCTGGCGAAGGAGAACCGACGCTCGCTTGCCGCCGAGGACAGCGTCGTCGCGGAGGAAGAGAACAACGTCGTCATCGCAGAGGAAGACGCTCCTGACAACAGCGACGCCCCCGCGGACGAGGTAGTGGAAGAGGGCGATGTCGCCGACGAGAACACGCCCGTGGATGGGAGTGCTCCCGCGGAGGAGGGAGATGCTTCAGACGGCAGCGAGACGTACGTGAGCTCCTATGAACCCCTGGCAGCCTCCGCGTCCACCGGGACGCTGCAAGCCGCACGAGCGGTACCGACGGCCACAGACAGCGAGAACCTGGCCGCGGGCTACAGTCCGCTCAAGCAGACGATCCCAGCCGCTGTCACCGAGGACCGGTTCCGCTACGTCGGGTCCTACACCAAACTGCGGTAGGCCTCTACTCCCGCTCGGCCGCCCCCGCCGCATCGGCCGGGGCGGTCGACTACCTCAGAAGGGGACCTGTGGCTGCTTCGGACAGCGAATTCCTCACCCATGCATCGGAAGTCGCCTTCGAACTCGGACTTGACCGCTTCCGCGTCACCGGACTCACTGTCGACTCACGGCAGATCACGTTCACTGAGATCGACGGCGCGTCAGCGCCACCCGTGTATTCCGAGGGCGAACCGCCCGAGACCGGACGTGAGGGGCGCCGCAAGTACGACTGGCAGCCCGCCGCGGATGCTCCGTCCTGGATGAACATGGCGTGGCTGTTGGAGGACTTGGCTGCCTGGGTCGGGCCGATGGCCGAGGACCGCATCACCTTGATCGGCCTCGAAGCACCGGAATCGGACTGGTGCGACATCCTGGTCCTCGACGGAGACAGCCACTATCGGGTCCGGATCGCCCTCGCGAACCGACGTGATCTGCTGGACTTTCCTGGAATGTACCTACGGGAAATGTTCGCCGAGGGCCGTTACCGCACCTACCTCGCATCCGATCTCGCACAGGACCAGCCGGTAGTCGACTTGCGCAACGTTCTCTGAACCAAACGCCAACATCGCAGGGCACCGCCCTGACACTCGGCCCACAGCAGCTTGCCGCCCTCGGACCCGCCCAGTTCGGGCGGGGCGGAAGCGCCCCACGCGTCGGCACAGGCCCGCACGAGGTGCAGACCGCGGCCGTTTTCGGCCTCCGGGGCGGCTTCCGGATGTACGTCGGCGGCGTCGCCGAAGCCGGGCGGGAGTCTCGGGTCGGAGTCCCATACGGCGACGTAGAGCCCGTGGGATTCGGTCGAGCGGAGCCGGAGGGCGTATGGGCCCTTGGTGTGCAGGTGAGCGTTGGTGAGGAGCTCGGACGCCAGCAGCTCGGCGGTGGGGGCGAGTTCGGTGAGGTCGTGTGCGGCCAGCACCGTACGGAGGGTTGCGCGGGCGATACCCGGTGCGCGTGGATCGTGCGGGAGTTGGAGGGTGTAGGACCAGGGCGGAGATACGGTTGCCATCGGAAGTCTCCTGATTCGGAGGGAAGTTGGGTGGTTTGGGGTGAGGGTTGATTACGTTGCCCAGTGACCGCGGCCGCTCCGTCGAGCGGGGTGCTTCTGGGTGGAGGCGCCGAGTTATAAGCTAGCGGCATCCGTGTAATGCATTACACGGTCTCCCTTAAATTCGTGATACACCACCCGTGTGGGTGACCCGCAACGAGGAGGCGGACCAAGCCCGTGAGAAGCAACCCGACGGGTCGTCAACTCCGCTTGGGCGTTGAGCTGCGCAAGCTTCGAGAGCGCGCAGGGCTGAATGCCACCGAGGCCGGTCAACTGCTTCGCGTCAAGCAGAACCAGATCAGCAACATGGAGGCCGGACGCGCGGGCGTGAGCCCTGAGCGCGTACGCACCATGGCCTGCCAGTATGAGTGCTCGGACAAGGCACTGATCGAAGCCATCGTCGCGATGACCGGCGACCGCAGGCGCGGCTGGTGGGAGCAGTACCGCGAAATCCTGCCGAGTCCGCTACTCGATCTCGCCGAACTGGAGCATCACGCCCAGTCGTTGCGCACCACCGTCACGGCACGCATCCCCGGCTTGCTCCAGACCGTCGACCACGCTCGCGAGATCTTCCGCCAAGGCGTCACGGAGCTCTCCCCGCCGGACATCGAGCACCGCATCTCGTTCCGCGTCAAGCGGCAGGCCGTGCTGTACAGGGACGACCCCACTCCGTACGAGGCGATCATCCACGAGGCAGCGCTGCGGATGAAGGTCGGCGGCTCGTCCGTGTCCCGCCAGCAGCTCAAGCATCTGCTCGACGCAAGCGAGCGGGAGCACATCACCTTGCGTGCGATCACGTTCGACGCCGGCGCCTACCCCGGCTCAGGCCAGTCCATCTACTACGCCCACGGCCCGGTGCCAGAACTCGACACGGTCCACCTGGACCAGTCCCACGGCCTCAAGTTCCTGGATGCCGAGGCCCAACTACGCAAGTACCGCATCCTCTTCGAGCGCCTCGATGCCGTCGCTCTTGCACCCGACAAGACGCGAGACCTGATCCTCGCCGTCATCCACGACCTATAGGGAGCACCCATGAGTGCGTACGCCTGGCAGAAGTCGACCCACTGCTCCGAGGGCGACTCCTGCGTACACGTCGCCGCAAGTGCAGGAAGGCTCCATCTCACCGAAAGCAGCGACCCGGCCAAAGCGATACTCAAGACCACCCCAACCGCCTTCTCCACCCTCCTCACCACCCTCAAAACCCCCAAGGAAACCCACCGTGGCTGATATCCCCCCGAACCTCGACTGGGTCCGCGCCGCACCCGAAGACGCCGAGGGCCCCGGCCCCTGGATCGAGATCGCCTTCGGCGAGGGAGACGACGCCGAATCCCCCGTCTACATCCGCGAAACGAGCGACCCGGAAAACGTCGTCACCACCAACCGCCGCAAGTGGGACGCCTTCGTACTCGGCGTCCAGGCAGGCGAGTTCGACCACTTCGTGGAGGGCATCGAGGACGCGGGGGACATCACGCCGCCGCCTCGGAACCCGTCATAGCAGTGACGGATCAACCTCAGCGAAGGAGTTCATCCCAAGCGGTTGATGGGCCATTCAACGCCGGCCTCGTCCAGCATTCGGCGGTACTTGGCAGCCCAGCGACGTGACAGCCTCCGGCCCAGCACGTATGCGGCAAGGAACAACAGGCTCAAGCCTCCGATTACAGGCAGGATTCCGGTCAGGAATCCATCCACGGAGGCGGCAGTGAAGGCCCCCCGTACGAGGATGACAACGAGTCCGATCACAGCGGCGGTGACCGCGAACCGGATCCGCTTCCTTCTGTACTGACTGCCGGTGACGTCCACCATGATCCGCGCCAGAAGCAGAGCGACTTCGCGACTCGCCTCGGGCAGCGGCCTCAGGCCGCTGCCGCCCGGACGCATTCCGGGGAGAGGCCCGCCGCGAAGCGCGTCAGGATACTGCTCCATGGTGGATGCGGCGCGTTGCTGGGCGTCTGCGGTTCGGCGGAAGGCGAAAACGTGAGTAGGAGTCGAAGGTGAATACTCCGGGGCGAATCCGTCATAGCGGTACCCGTACTGCTCGGCGACGTATGCGAAGGAAGCCAGCTTCCGGTGGGAGAGCCACGGCATGGGCAGGACGTGCAGTTCCTCGCCCCGTTCTGCGCTGAGCAGCAGTTTCCTCAGGTGTCGCCGCGCCGCGGCCATACGCGCTCCCAGTGATCGGATCCGGCAAGGCTGTCGAACACCATTGGCTACAAGGATCACGAGCTATGGCTGGTGTGGCTGATCTGCTGCGGGGAGATCGTCGAACTTCAGACTGCGGCCGATATGCGCGAGGCGAGCGCTGTAGGAGTCAAGGAGGAAGACAGAGGGGGTGGAGATGGTGACGTATACGCAGTAGCTGTGCGGTGCGGGTACGACAAGTTGGAGCGCGGCCATCGGAAGCGGAGGCATTTTGAGCCCGGCATCGAGATCGGGCAAGCGGAGGGTGCGCAGGGACGTAGACATGACGGCAGGCCCGCCGGGCAGTTTGGCGGCCAGCACCATGTCCTGGGGCCCCTGGAGCCCTTCGCCAAGCGGAAAGCCGATCTCCTCAAGGCGTTCCTCGGGCATTCCGGAGAAGAACTTCTGCGCGGTGGCCTGATAAATCCCTTCAGCAGTGAAGAGACGAGTGGAAGGGGTGTGTTCGCTTGGCCGGACGGTCACGGCGAGCAAGCCCATGGACAAGCGCTCGTCCCCGTCCACCTCCTCGGTGCCGACGCACATGGCGGTGAGGACCACGTTCTCCCTCGCGCTCAAAAGCGGCAGCTGGCGGCGGAGGCCTTCACTGGCGGCATCCTGCTGTTCTTCGTCCGACTCGGGCAGCAGCTCTGCCATGGCCTGCCGCCAGCCGTCAGAGGCCGTCGGCTCGGGGAGCCGAACGAATTCATCAGGGACTTGATGGTGGAAAGCGTAATGAAAGGGTGCCCTGTCACTGCGAGTTACGTCGCCGGTCATACCTTCGTTGAAGCTCATGCAGCCGTACCCATCTGCGACGGGTCGAGTTGCTGGGTGAAGGTGCTGCCGGAGGAGGCGAGAGCGGTCGGGGCGTCGAAGGTGGACGGGAAGGGGCCCGGAGCCACTGGTTTGTCCTCGTCGACCGGGCCGAAGTAGTCCATGAACGGCCCGACTACCGGAATGTCACCGATCTTGAACTCTCCATCTGTCCAACGGCCCTGATCCCAGGTTCCGTTGTGCATATTGGAGCCAATGGCCAAGGAAGCGCCCGCCCAAGTGGCGGCCTTGTCGATCGCAACGCCCGAGGCGACGAACGACCATCCCTTTCCTGCGGTGGCCAAACCGCGTGCGGAGTTGGCGACACCGCTGGGCAGTCCCTTCAGCCCGCCCCGGATGTTGCCGAACCTGACGTTCCCCAATGCCTTCATGAAGCCGGAGGAAAGGCGGAGTTCGCGCCCGGCCGCGACGAGGGCGCGGCCGGATTGAGCGAGACGCCCACCCGCCAGGCTGAGACCGCCGGCGAATACACCAACGGCGTCCCAGGCAATTGTCTCCCAGGTCACGTCGGCGCCACCGGCCTTGGCGGCCAGATGAAAGGCGAGAGCGAGCCCAGCAATAATGAAGGCCGCCACCCCGAGGCCGGAGAAGAAGAGCGCGAGGACACCGACAACCATGGCGATATCTGCCAGGATATCGCCGATCATCTTCCAGAAGTTGGGGTCCGTGATGGTGTCCCAAGCGTCCCCGAGCAAGTCACTGGCAGCGTTCAGCGCATCCTCGAACCAACTGGGCTCAGGAGGGGCGTCGTCAGCCGCTCCCTTGACCAGACGCGAGATGTCCGTCGCGGCACTTTCATGTTCGGTGTGGAGCGAGCGGGCCCGGCTGCGGATCGCAGAAAGCTCGCTGTTCGCGGAGTCCAGGGAATTCTTCTTGCTCTTGGAGTCCTTCTCGTGCTGCTCCTTCTCCTTGTCCGACATCCCGGATGTGGAGGAGGGCAGACCATCCATCGCGACCTGGGCGGAGTTCACGCGCCGCACTGCTTCCGCTGCCTCCTCTTCCAGCTTCCTGGCCCTGGCTTGAAAGCCGTCAAGCTGCTTCTCCCAGGAGGTGAGGGCCCGGTGTGCTGTACTCAAAGAACCCAGAGATTTCTTCAAGTACGGGGGGACTTCGGAGAAGGTCTCTTTGAATGCGTTGGCCGACTTGCCTGCCCATACACCGTCGGAAGTGCCCATTTTGCGCAATTCCGTCTGGGCCGTGTCGCCACCCTGAGTGACTCGCCCGATGGCCCTCGCGAGGTCTCTCACAGAATCAAGATCGCCTGGTGCCGGATCAAAGCCCAGATTTGGATACATTTCAGAACTCATCAGACTTCCCCCCGTGGTCGCGTGTCGCCCATCCGTACCATGCCCCTTCCTTCCGGAAGGAGCTCTCGATGGGGCGGTAAGTTACCAGTGGTGCGTGGATGGCACTATGGGCACCCTCATCTCTCAGTGGTCGAAGGAGGAAGGGTCGTGGATGAGCGGCATCTGCTGAACGAACTGATGAAGGCTGTTTCGGAGGAGAAGAATGAGCATTCGATAAGGCCCCACTTCCCAGGAATGAAAAAATTTGCCGCCTTCGCGTATGTCGCAGAAAGACTTGGATATCGCTATATGGGCCACATGCCGGGAGGCGCCGCTCTGAATAATCCGTATTTTCTCTTCCAGCGCACATCCGATGCTCGACAGCGTGTTGCTGCCACCATGGCTGACTATCCAGATCTGATGCGCGGCGGCGCGCTCCCCGGGATGCGGCCAGGCCATGGGCTCAGCCCAGATCCAACAGCTCGACCTGAAGTGGATCTGCTGTATTCCCGGATGGTCGTCGATGCGTGCGGTAGGTATAACCCACGAGTCTTGAGTAATGTCCTCCTTCTTCCAGTTGTCATGGCGATCTTCCTCGCCTTCCCTGGCTACACGGTCGAACGCGTACTCATCGCGGGAGGGATTTGGCTCGTATTCTTCGCTCTGTACCTCGTGGGCCTTGCCGTAACTCGCCACCGGCGCACCAAGCACCTGGCCCGCCTAACCGCAGCGGGCGTGGAGTGGCCCCCAAGACGGGCCGCCTGAGGAATACGGTGAAAACTTGACTTCGGGTCACTTAATATAGCGGGCCAAACTCACTGCTTTTCCTTCTCTGCGGACTTCTTCAATTCGTCGTATAGCTTCTGGTCCAGCTTGAGGAACTCCTCTGAAGCCTTGTTGGCGAATTTGGAAACGCCCTTCGTCAGCTTGGAGAGCTGACCGAAGCCGTAGTCCCAGGATTCGGCGAAGTCGTCGCACGCGGACTGAAGGCCTTCGTGGCCGACCTGGCTGGAGTCCGCCCGCGCCATCTCCTTCGACGCCTCCTTCATACGGCCACCGCTGTTCTCCAGGGTGCGAGCCATCTCCTTCACTTCGTCGGAGAAGAACCTCAGGAACGACATGCGAACTTTCCCCCGCGTGCTGTTTAGCGATTGATGGCCTGGATCTCCTGCACGATCACGTCCTGCTCGGCACCGAACTCGCCGTTGGGAAGCGGCTGTTCCTCAGCGGCACGCGTCAAAGCCGCAGCGGCGGTCAGCGTGATCGCTGCGAGCAGGTTGGGGCGGCGGTTCACTGACGACTCCCGGTGGGGCGAGGGTTGACATGAGCGAAGTAACGCTATCGATGCGGCACTGGTCACACCAGAGCGAATGACGTCGCCGGCAGCTCCGTATCGACCTCAAAGCGCCCAAAAGACCATCAAATGGCGGCCACCAGGCTCCCGTTGAATGGCCTCAGGTACGCGGCACCACCGAGCTCTTGGCTGGTGCAATGCGTCGTCCCGCTTGCACGCCGGGGCAGTTCGGCCGACTGAGGTTCATGGCCCAGCGAACCGGAGTGAGTGGAAGCCTCATGCTCGGCGACATGCCCGGGGCCAGACCGTCGTACCGATAGCCGAACTGCTCGGCGTTATAGGCGAAGGCCGCGAACTTACGCCGCGAGGTGTCGGGAGAGAGTCGTCGCAGGCGGTTTGTAGCTCGCTGTGCCCGATCCGGGTGGCGTCGGCTGCCGACATCTTTTTGGATGCGCTCTTCATGTGACCGTCGCCGGTCTCGAGTTTCCTCGACATCTCCCTGACCTCGGCGCCTGCGAATCTCAAGAACGACACCGCCTCATCCCCCTTCATCCTTTGCCCCGTTGGTTCATCCGACGCTGAGGGGCTGCTGCGACGGACGGTATCTGCGATGCGATCATGGACGCCAGGATGATGGGCAGTGCGGTGCCAGAAGTGAGTCACGCCCCGGGCCAAGGGGAGGCGAAATGGGCGTCGAGCGGCACATCAGGTCTCTGCTCCGTGAAGACGAGCGCGGCGCTGAGACCTTCACGTTCCAGACCCCTTGGAACTCCAAGCGGAAGTTTGCGGCGTACGCCTACATTGCCGAGCAGTACGGTTACCTGTACGCCGGTCTCGAACTCACCTTGTCGGGCAGCGCCCGTCCCGTGTTCCTCTTCCGCAGGGATTCCAGCCCCAAAGCGCGTGAGCGCGCCGCGGCAACCCGGGCACAGTACCCCTCGGCTGCGCGCGGCGGGCCCACGCCCGGCATGAAGCCCGTGGCGAGCGGACTGCGGCCACTTCCGGAAACCCGGCCCGCCGTCGATCTTCTCCGCGCGCGCATCGAGGTCGACCTCAGCGGTGACGTCCAGAGAAAGCGCACGCTGCCCTTCCTCTTCATCGCACCGGTCCTTATAGTCATCGCCCTTGCCAAGGTCGGTTTCACCGCGAAGAGCATGACGGTTGGGGCCTGCGTGTGGCTGGCAGTCTTCGGCCTGTACTTCCTGGGCATGCGAATGGCCCGCCGAAGGTACGCCAAGTACTCGCAGATCCTGGAGGCTGCCAGCCGGGGCGTGCCGGGGGACAATTCCCCACAGCACTGACCCACCGCCCGTCGTCCCGGCCCTTTGCCGCCCACCGCCTGAGTCGGCGGCTCACCGGCCTCCAGTACCGGCTTTCGCGACAGTCCACCCCGGCGCTCCCGGTCCAGGCCGCCTCCGACGCAAGGCTCGGACGGCCTGGGGTTCGCGCTGCTTCAGTTATCCGGCTGACAGCCGGGACGCCAGGTGATACCGGCCCGGTCGAGCATCCTCTGGTACGCCATGAGCCGACGGCGCATGAGCATCCTGGACGTGACGAGCAACGCGCTCAAGGTCACTGCGGCGCCCGCGGCGAACAGCACTCCTGCGGAGTTGAACTGACCGTTCACCACGATGAGGGCCAGGCTCACCACCCCGATGGCGATGAACCATGGCTTCAGGCGCTGCCTTCCCAGCACGCTGAAGTAGTCGACTCTGATCCGGGCATGCAGCAGCTTCACTTCACGCCGCACCTCCGGCTGTGACAGGACCGGAAATGGCCATGGGCGCATCCCGGGCAGTTGGCCACCGCTCAGAGCCTTGGGGAACCGGGCATGCGCCTGTTCCGCGCGAAGCCGCGCGTCAGGTAGGCGACGGAAGATGAAGAAGGGTCTGCCTGTGCCGACCAGGTCAGGATTCAGTCCGCCGTAGCGATATCCGTACTGCTCGGAGATGTAGGCGAACCTTGCAAAGGCCCACATCGACGGCCACGGGATGTCTGTGGTGTAGTGCAACTCGGGTTCTGCGAAACCGGGAAGTGTGAATTCCGTGATGCTCTGATCGTCTTGCTCGACTTTGTTGAGCAGCTTCTTGAGATGACGCCGCAGGCCCACTGTTCCACCCTCCAGGACATGCGCTGCAAGATCATCTTCGCTCCCCGTGAGCCTTTCCCAGCTGACTTTGAGTAGGCCCTGAGAATGCTCATGGGGTTCCGGGACGGTGTTCTGAGCGGAGCAGGCCGTAGACAAGCACATCGACGTATTCGCCATGCTGGAAGGATCTGCCGCGCATGACTCCTTCCTGACGGAACCCCACGCGTTCGAGCACCTTCTGCTCGCCGAAGTTGCCGCCATTTGTGAGGGCTTCGATTCGGTTCGCAGTCGTGTGGTCCAACAGGTAGTCCACGAGTTGCTTCTGCGCCGCCGTGCCCACCCCCTGCCCTCGATGCTCGGGCAGCACCGCCGCGCCGATCTCGTAGGTGACACCCAACGGGGATCCGCCGCGCTTCCAGCTGGCGATGCCGATAACCGTGTCGTCGGCCCGCACGATCGCAACCGCCGCGGACTCGGCGGAGATGTACCCGTCACTCTCCCACCGCTTACGGCGTGCCCTCGGATCACCGAATCCGGGCCACTCGAACTCGCCGAGCGCATCGGGATCCGTGCAGAGCCGATCGAGGAAGTCGAGGTCGCCCTCGGTGAACGCACGTAAGTGAACTGTGCCCGGGCGGTTCGCTGGAGTCATAAGGCCAGTATCGCCTCGAGGGCATCACGCGTCAGGCGCTGTGCTCACCACGCCGGGTACGTCGAAGAACAGCATCCCGGCCTGCGCACTCCCTGCCTCCTCCATACGCCTGACGGTGTGGAGCAACACCTCGTTCACGGACGCACAGAAAGCGGAGCATACGGCGTACGGATCAGACGCGATAACTCCACAGCACCTCGCCGCCCTCGACCTCCCCGAAGGGATCCGTGCCGCCTAGCAGGGCACGGACTCTTCTGCACAGCACGAGCCCGGCGCCGGCCTCGGTTCGCAAGGCGAGGGCGATGTGGCGTACGCCTGCACCTGACTGAGCCAATGCCTCCAGTTCCGCGCGCTCGCGCTCTGTAGCGAGCAGCACTTCGGGGGCGACGTACCGGATCCCGAGCTGGACAGCAGCAACGCCCTCAAAGTGCAGGTCGACGCAGCGGGGCTCAGCCCCGCCCGGGGTCGCACGTAGCAGCAACTGGGAGTGGCCCACTCCGTAACGCCACATTCGGAAGGTGCGGGACGACTTGAACCGGACCTCGCTCCCAACTTCCTCTGCAGCCATGGCCCTACGTTACGAGGGTTGCTGTTGGCGAATCCTCTCCGGCCAGGGGGCCTCTCGCGGGAATGTGACAGACGGGCGGCAGACTGTCACATTCCCGCGACTGCATACCGAGAGTCCGGGAGCGTCGGGCGATGCGCTCGCACTGCCGCCGGGATTCGCCAACAGCATCCCTACGCGACGAGGAAAGGGGCATTCGCGGAGAGCGCGTCGTCGTCGGCGTGGCCACTTCGGCCGCAACTGAGCCCGTTCCCCGAGAGGCGATCCATGCACATCACGTACGACCGCGAGAACGACACCGCTTACGTCTATCTCGTCGCGCACATCGCGGACGGTGCCGCCGCCCGGCAAGTCGTCGTCGACGGGATCGGTGCGGACGCAGACGTGATCCTCGACGTGGACGCAGAAGGGCGTCTGCTCGGCATCGAGCTGATCGGTGCCCGCAGTGCGCTGCCGGCTGAACTGCTGGAGCAGTCCTCCTCTGCGGGCTGATGCCGCGCGAGCGGGGGACCACGTCAGGCCCACCGTCGGCGGGGGCTGTTGGGGCCGTTGCTCACAGTCAGGCACGTACGCATGGCAATGGGCCCGGGCGGAACGGCTCTGTCGCCGTCGCGTCCGGGCCCGCGGTAGAGGGGAGGGAGTGCGGAAGGATCAGGATCAGTCCGCGGAATCCGCCGAGCCGGCTGAACGGGCAGAGTTCGCGGAGGAGGCGCTGGCCGCACTGGCGGCGCTGTTGCCCGAGTCGGCGCTCCCCGGTGCCGGAGCGGCAGGCGAGTCGGCCGAGTCGTCCGCAACCGGCTTCGGCGCGGCGGGCTTCACGGGCGCGTTCGGGCTGTCACCGGAGGCGGCCAACGGGCTGTCAGCCGAGGAACCCGCCGGGCTGTTGCCCGAGTCCGCCCCGCCGCCAGGCGCGTTGGGCGAGTCCGCCGAGTCGAACGGCGAGGCCAGCGGGCTGTCCGCAGACTCCGGCGAGCCGTCGCGGGAAGCCGGAGACCCGGCCGACGAATCCGCGGAACCCGACGAGTCGTCGGCGTCGTCTCCACGGCCGTCATCATCGCGGCCGTCATCGTCGCGGCCGTCGTCCCCACGACCATCATCGTCACGGCCGTCATCGTCGCCGAGCTGCGTGCTGACATTCACTGCGTCGGACTTGTCGTGCAGGTCGATGCCGCGGTCGGTGGCTGCCGCCGCGCCGCCCAGTCCGGCGAGTACTGCGGTGGCGCCGACACCGGCAACGGCTATGCGCCACGGTCGAGTGATGCGCATGATGTGGTTCCTTCCTGGGTGCCCGCTCCGGAGCGGTTCGGGCTCTGCTTCCAAGTTCGGCCCCGGCCATGAAGCCTTCATGGGGCGCCCGTGAAAGACCCCTCATCCCAACGTGAAAGACCCCTCATCCGGGATGCAGCCAGCGCATAGCCATATCCAGCCGGGCGCGCGTAGCCGCCTGCCACCCCGCCTCCTGCACCCGATGCGGACCGGTGGCAAGCGACAACACCACGGCAGCGGTACGACGCCGCAGCTCGACGGGGTCCACAAGTCCCGCAAACGCCGTCAGATAAGCGGCGCCCAACCGATTGATGGCATCGGCGCGCTCCCGGTCGATCTGTGCGAGAACGGACAGATGCCCGAGGAGACAGCCCAGGTCATCGACACGTTCACCGGGCCCCGCGGTGTCCACGTCCAGCAGCCCGCTGATCCGGCCGCCGTCCACAAGGAGTTGACTCTCGTACAGATCCCCGTGCACGGTGACTACGGGCCCGGAGCCGACGCCCACCGCCACCTCCTCCGCCAACTCCCTCGCCCGAGCGGCCAGTTCAGGCACCGCAGCCCCGATAACAGCCGCGTAATGCGGAGCCTTGGCAGCCCACGAGGGCCGGGGCGTCCCCGAAGCCAGTTCGGGCGGCAGCCGGTCGAGCAGGCCGAGGACCGCCTGCGCGGACGGCGCGCGGCCCCCGCCCCTGCCACCGCCACCGCCCTCACGCAGCACCTCCCGCAAGGTCCGGCCGGGCAGAGCCTGCAGTACGACCAGCCCGTCCGGCGTGAAGCCGAGGCTGGCCGGTGCGGGCACACCGGCGTCGGTGAGCAGACGATGCCGCCGATGCAGGGCATCGACACGACTCGGACGTACGACCTTGATGAACAGCCGCCCGTACGAACCGGTCACCTCGACGACGGCACGACGACCGGGCCGGTACGCACGCACCCGATACCGAACCGGACCACCCCCACAACCGACGTCCTCCAGCAACCGCGCGAGCGCCCCCGAATCACAGGCCGAAGGAAGAGCGGGCAGCCACGGGTCGTACGGGAAACGCCACACCGCGACCCGGTTGGCCCCGTCCTCCAACACCGTCGCCCCGCGCGGCAGACGCCCGACACGGGCACCGATCCTCTCTTCATCGGTTCGCCCGTCGGGCCCCCGGACCTGCACCCGATACACAGCGGTAGAACTGTCACCGGGCTGATGGTCGACGTTCTCGACGCGCCAGGACAGCAACTGCCGACCGGCCGGCTCCAGGGCCGCCGCCAACAACTCACCGGCGTCGGGACCGGTCAGCAGACGCAGATCCGGTACGCCGTCGGAGGCACCGCCCGCCTCGGGCACGGACTCGGACGCCGAAGGCAGCGGCAGAGAAGACTGCTCAGAAGGTACAGGCAGAGGCAGAGGCAGAGACATGCGTACGACGGTGCCCGCCCTTGATGAATCGCCCCCGCGCCTTGGATGAAGGTTCTTTCATCTACCGCCGCCCTCTCCGCATCAGGCCTCCGGCGGCGCCTCCGCCCCGGTGTACGCGGCAGTCGTCGCGTCCGCAGCCGCCCGAGCCGTAGCCGGGTCCTCGCCGGAGGCAACGTTCGCCTCGTACCAGCCCTCGCTGCTCAGCTCGACGAAGCGCTTGCCCTCATCGGACATGACCCAGGCCTCCGCCGCCTGGTGATCCACAGGGCGACCGGAGGACAGATGCAGATACAGGCCCATGACCATCAGGTCCCAGCCGACACCGACCGCGCCGGGCCCGTACTCCGGCCACTTCGTGTCGTCGTCGACATGGGCGATGTGGTCGACCTCGAAGCGCGTCCGGCCCTCCGCCTCCGGCGTGAGCCGCAGCTCGATCCAGGTGACGCTCTGCTCGAACTCCCACGTGGCGGCGAAGCCCTTGGGCGGGTCGCAGCGCTCGATCGTGCCGTGCGCGTTGCCGTGCAGCTGGTACTGGCCGCCCAGTCTCAGATCGCCGGAGACGGGCATGAGCCAGCGCGGGATGCGTTCGGCGTTGGTACAAGCGTCCCAGACGTCCTCGATGTCCGAGTCGTACGTCTGGCTGATGGTCACGACGCGCGCCTCGCCGGCCTTGAACACGCGCTTGCCGACCTGGCGCCGTACGGCATTGATCTGCTGGGTGACGTCGATCATGGCTTGCTCCTTGGAGGAGGTACTTGGTCTTCTGCGCCCCCGTCCCCGCCCCCGTCCCCGCCGGCTTCGCGGAGCCGCCGCTCGCGCTTGCCCCGGGCGAGTTCGGTGGCCAGGGCCTCGAGCGGCGGGGTCCAGAACCGCCGGAAACGGTCCAGCCACGCGTCGATGTCACGCAGCGGCTCCGAGTTCACGGCATAGAGCCGCCGGGTGCCTTCCGGCCGCACGGTGGCGAACCCGTTCTCCCGCAGCACCTTGAGATGCTGCGAGACCCCAGGCTGCGATATCCCGAACTCCCGCCGGATGACCTCGCTGACTTCCCCCGAGCTCATCTCCCCCTCGGCGAGAAGCTCAAGAATCCGCCGCCGCACGGGATCTCCGAGCACATCGAACGCGTGCATACGGAGCACTGTATCACTGCCCACTTATATAAGCGTGGGCTGAGGAAAGGTGGCGTACTACTCGGACCAGGCCAAGGTCACTCGAAGCCCGGCGGACGGCGCACGGTCCAGTCGGCCGGCTCTTCAAGGGCGGAGGCCAGCCGCAGGAGTGTCGCCTCGTCCCAGGGACCGCCGATCAGCTGGCTGCCGATGGGCAGACCGTCGGGCGAGGTGTGGACCGGCAGTGAGATGGCGGGCAGGCCGGTGATGTTGCAGACGGAGGTGAACGAGATCATCTGGTTCTCGGTCATCCGGAACCCGCCGGGATCGGCGGTGGCCTCGGCCAGGCAGGCTCCGGCCGGCGGGGGCGGGCAGGCCAGGGTCGGGGTGAGCAGCACGTCGAAGTCGCGGCCCCACTGGGCCCGGACCTCCACGGCCTCCTGCTGCAGAAGCGCGGCCATCCGTGTGTACTCGCCCGCGTGGCGCGTCTTGGCTCGCTCCATCCGGAACCGCAGATGCGGTTCGGCCAGCTCCGGCCGGTCGTAGGGCGCGGTCCACAGTGCCGCGTCCAGGACGGTCTGCGCGTACCCGAGGCCCGTCTCCTCGCTGAAGAAGCGTGGCGACACCGGGAAGACCGCGTGGCCGAGCGACTCCAGTAGCTTTCCGGTCCGCTCGGCCGCCGCCACGCACACCGGGTCCACCGGAACTCCGGTGGGCGCCTCCAGCAGCAGGCCCACCCGCAGCGGTACGGACTCCCGCCCCACTTCCTCGGAGAACGGCCGCTCCGGCGCGGGCGCGCCGTACATGACCAGGTTGTCCGGCACGCTCATGACATCCAGCAGTGCCGCCGCGTCCTGCACCGTCCGGGTGATCGCTCCCTCGACCGCGGCGTGCTCCCAGGCCGCCAGGTACTGCGGTACCCGGCCGCGGCTCGGCTTGAGCCCGACCAGCCCGCAGCACGAGGAGGGCATACGGATCGAGCCTCCGCCGTCGTTGGCGTGGGCGACGGGCGCGAGCCCCGCGGCGACGGCCGCCGCGGCACCGCCGCTCGATCCTCCCGGCGAGTACTCGGTGTTCCAGGGGTTGCGGGTGATGCCGTAGCGGGAACTCTCCGCAGCCGTCAGCATGCCCATGTCCGGGGTGCTCGTCCTGCCCATCAGCAGGAAGCCGGCGTCCAGGAACCTCGTCACGACCGGGTCGGTGACCGTGCGAGGCGTGTCGTCACACCCAAGGCTGCCGAACGTGGCGGGCTGCCCGGCGACCAGGTTCACGTCCTTGATGGGTATGGGCACCCCGTGGAAGGCGGGCAGTCCCCCGCCCTCCATCACCGCCCGCTCGGCCTTCAGCGCGGCCTCGCGGACCTCCTCGTCGTTGCGCCAGACGAACGCTCCGATCTCACGATCGAACCGCTCGATGCGCTCCAGATAGGTGTCGGCGATCTCGACAGGGCTCAGCTCGCGCTCGCGTACCGCCTCTGCCAGACGCACGGCGGAGTCGAACGGGTCCATGGGGGCTCCAACCTGTAGCCATTTGGGGGGAGTTGAGGGAAGGGGGTGGCGGAGAAGTGGCGGGCAGGGAGTCAGGCGACGGCGAGCAGCCGGTCGAGCTCCTCGCGGTTGTCCGTGCTGCTCGTGCCGTCGAAGACGACCCGGCCCGTCTGCATGACGATCGCGCGGTCGCAGCGCTCGAGAAGGAGCCCGGCATGCTGGTCGACCATCACCACTGCCACTCCGGTGGCGGCGATACGGGTCATCGCCTCCAGGACCTGCTGGACGAACGACGGCTGCAGACCCTGGGTGAGCTCGTCCACGACGATCAGCGACTGCCCGGACAGGATCGACCGGGCGATGCCGAGCTGCTGTTTCTGCCCGCCGGACAGCGTTCCGGCGGGCTGCCGACGGCGTTCGGTCAGCAGGGGGAAGATCTCGTGGGGATCGACCGCGGGGACGAAGCCCCGGCGCGTGGCCAGGCGGAGGTTCTCCGCGACGGTGAGGGTGGGGAACACTCCCCGGTCCTCGGGCATCAGTGCGGCGCCCCGGCGCGCGAGCAGGTCGGGGCGGCCGCTCGGCACGGGGCGTCCCGCCAGACGCACCTCGCCGCCCTGCCGGTCGGCCAGCCCGAAGACGGTGCGCAGCAGGGTGGTCTTGCCGGTGCCGTTGCGTCCCAGCAGGGCGATCCGCTCGCCCTCGGCGACCCGCAGGGTCACATCGCGGACGACGGCGGCCTGACCGTACCCGCCGCCAAGTCCCTCCAGTTCCAGCATCATCGGCTCACCCCCAGGTAGGCCTGACGCACCGCCGGGTCGGCGGCGATCTCGTCCATCGACCCATGGGCGATCACCTGACCCTCGTGCAGGACCACGACGTCGTCGGCCAGCTCCCGGACGATCGCCATGTCGTGTTCGACGACGACCAGTGCGCATCCCGTACGCCGGGAGACCTGCTTCAGCTCGTGGACGAGCGCGCGGGCGTCGTCGGGTCCGAGCCCGGCCGCGGGTTCGTCGAGCAGCATCAGCCGGGGCGCTCCGGCCAGCACCATGGCCAGCTCCAGCCGGCGCCGGTCGGCCAGCGGCAGGGCCCCGGCCTCACGGGTCTCGTCGCCGGCCAGGTCGTCGTACTCGGCGGGCAGCTCGACATGCCGTGGCGCGTCCAGGCGGGCCAGCCGGATGTTGTCGGCCGGAGACAGTGCCGTCAGGACGCTGGGGATCTGGAACATCCGGCCCACCCCCAGGCGTACGCGGTCCTGGACCGGGAGCGCGGTGGCGTCCGCGCCGAAGATCCGCACCTCGCCCGCGTCGGGGGCGAGTTGGCCCGCGACGACGGCGAGCAGGGTGCTCTTGCCCGCGCCGTTGGGGCCGATCAGGCAGACGGTTCGGCCGTCCTCGACCGTGAGGTCCACGCCGCACAGCACGTCCACCGGGCCGAAGGACTTGCGGATGCCCGTCAGCGCGAGGGCGGCTCCCCCGCGGGCCGTGTCGTCAGCACGGTGCCGTGGCGCCGCCGCAGCCGGGGGCAGCTTCACCGCCGGGCCGCGTGCCCATGGGCGGGCCAGCCCCGCCAGACCCGCCGGGGCTACCTGTACGACCAGAACGAACAGGGCGGCGAGCGCGAGGACGTACCAGCCCTGCCACGTACTGCCGAGCATCTGAGCGCCCGCCGTGATCAGGATGGCGCCGAGGAACGGGCCCACGGTCGACTCCCGTCCGCCCAGTGCGAGCCAGACCAGCACGCTGGTCGACAGGGCGAGCCCGAAGACCTGCGGTGACACCAGCCCGGCGGCGGGCGCGTACAAGGCGCCCGCGACCGCCGACACGGCCGCCCCGACGGCGAACGCCCCGGTCCGCACGCGCACCGGGTCGATGCCGGCCTGGGCGGCGCGCTCGGGGTTGCGGGACGCGGCGATCAACCGCGCGCCGAACCGGCTGCGGACCACCGTCACGCTGGTGACGGCCACCACGGCGGCCACCACCACGAGCGTCAGGTAGTAGGCGGAGACCACTCCCCGGCCGCTCACCGACAGCCCGTTGGTCCCGCCGGTCAGATCCGTGAGGCTGTTCGCCGCGTGCTGGAGCAGCAGGCCCACTCCGATCGTCAGCAGGATGAGCGGCGCGTCGGGCACACGGGACGCCAGCCCGATCCGGACCACCAGCACCGCGATGCCCACGGCCGCCGCCAAAGCCGCCGCCAGCAGGACGGCAAGCGGCCAGCCGTGCTCCTGGCTGAGCGCGACGGCGTAGGCACCGAGCCCGAAGAAGGACGCGTGACCCACGCTGAGCAGCCCCGCCCGCCCCCAGGAAAGGTCCAGGCCGTAAGCGAACAGCCCGTTGCACAAGCCCAGCGTCAGGGTGGCCACCGCGAAGGCGCTCAGCCCGAACGGAGCCGCCGCCAGCAGCACGAGCAGCAGCGCGAAGCGCACCGCCGGCCCCACTCGGGCGCTACGTCCGACTCGGGTGCTACGTCCGACTCGGGTGCTACGTCCGACTCGGGTGCTACGTCCGAGAGGCGCGGCCGGGAGCCGACGGCGTACACCGCGCGCGGACGATGCCGACAGCACCTTGACCTGCTCGTCGCCGCGCCCGTCGGTGTCATGGCCAGGGCTGATCATGAGCACCCCGGCATGGGTGTGGTGTCGGCGACACGACCGAGCTCACGGCTGACCTCGTACGCTCCACCCGGCTTGATCGTCGCCTGGAACATGTCTGCCTGCAGGATGTGATTGGCCGCCGAGAAGCGGGTGTTCTCGCCGAGCGGCGAGTCGAAGGTCAGCCGCCCGATCTCGGTGTTGATCGCCTCACCGTCGGCGCTCTCGGCCTTCTCGGCGGCGCCCAGGAAGAACTGGATGCCGAAGTACGCGTTGCCCGCCACCTCGGGCATCGGGCCTTTGAACTTGTACGCCTTCCGGTAGTCGGCCACGAAGGCGCGGCTGTCCGGGTCGTCCAGCCGGTCGGTCCAGCGCACGGTGTGCGTACGGCCGTTCACCAAGGCGTTGAGGGCGGGGTAGTAGTCGCTGTCCAACGGAGCGCCGTCGTAGCCGAGTTGCGGGCTGAGCAGACCGAACTGCTTGGCCTGCTGGCTGAACGACACCGCGTCGGAACCGACGACCATGGCCAGCAGCACATCCGGCTTCGCGGCCTTGAGCCGCTTGATCACCGGCTGCCAGTCGGTCTGCCCGATCGGGCTGAACTCCTCGCCGACGACCGAGCCGCCGGCGCGTTTCACCTGCTCCTTGGCGACGCGCAGGTAGTAGTGCGGGAAGTTGTAGTCGGAGCCGACGACGGCGACCCTCTTCCCGTACTTCTCCAGCAGCGCGGGGATGGTCGGGGTGAGCAGCTGGCGCGTGCTCTCGCCGAACCCCCACGCGTAGGGATGGCACTGCCCGGTGTCGCCGAGGATCGCCGTCCCGAACGGGACCTTCGCGTCATCGGCGACCTTGGTCACGGCCTCGGCCGTGTCCCCGGTGATCGTGCCGAACAGCATCGACACCTTTTCCCGCTGGACGAGTCTGCGAGCCAGCTGGGTGGACGTGGCCGGGTCGCCCCCGTCGTCGACGACGACGAACTCGACGTTCGCGCCGTTCACGCCACCGTCCTCGTTGACCTTCTCGACGCCCAGTTCGAAGGCGTTGCGCAGGGCCTTGCCGGTCGAGGAGACGGGCCCGGTGAGCGGCACGATCAGGCCGACCTTCAAGGGTCCGTCCCCGTCGCTTCCGGTGTCCGAGATCGCCGAGCCGCCGCAGCCGGTCACCGCCAGCAGAGCGGCGGCGGTCAGGATGCCCGTGCCGGCACGCGAACGCGTGTGAGCCATGACATGTACCTCCGAATCCAGGGACGCGAGCGCAGCGCCGCGACCGCGACGACGATCAGGTAGAAGAAGACCTCGGCCAGCACGTCGGTCAGCCAGGTGCGCAGCAGCACCGACAGCGTGGCGATGGCCAGGGCGGCACCCGCCGCCGTCCCGAGCGCGCCGGGGCGGCTGAGCAGCAGACCGAAGAAGACGGGGACCAGCAGGCCGAAGCCCATGGTCGGATTCACCGCGAGGAGCGGGCTGTACAGCGCTCCCGCCAGCACGGCCAGCAGCCCGCCGACGATGAACGCGATGGTGCGCAGCCGGCGCGGGTCGGTGCCCAGCAGCGCCGCCATGGCCGGGTTGTCGGCCACCGCGCGCAGGGTCAGGCCCCAGTCCGTACGGTAGGCGGCGAGCAGCACCAGCCCGATGACCGCGACCGCGATCAGGCCGCACACCAGCCGGTACGCCGGATAGGGCGTGCCCAGGACCGTCACCGTGCCGCCGACCGGCGCATCGACCGACCGGGAGGTGGAGGTGAACCACAGCTCCGCCGCCTGCCGCAACGCCATGCCGACACCCCAGGTCACGAGCATGGTCGCCAGCCCGTCCGCGAGGGGACGCCGCAGCAGCAGCCGTTCGATCAGCAACAACAGCGGTGCACTCGCCACCAGGGCGAGGGTCACGCGCCAGCCGAACGCCGGGCCCGTGAGGACCGCCGCCGTGTAGGCGCCCACCATGATGAGGTCGCCCTGCGCGAGGTTCACCACCCGGGTCGCCGCGAAGATCACGGCCATGCCGAGGGTGGTGAGCCCGTAGAGGCCGAAGAGCGTGAGGATGGCCAGGAGTACGTCCACGTGGTGACGTCCTTCCACTTCCGCGGACCGGGGATGAGTGGGACTATCGGCCAATTCCCGCCGCCGTGCTGTCACCAGAGCGCACGCTTCTGGTGCTGGAGTGCAGAGGAGGAACCGATGCCTCTCGAAGCCCGGACGGACGGCACCCTCGTCTTCGGCTACCTGGACACCGTGTCCAACGACCGCGCCAGGGCGTCCGACGCCGTACTGGTCAAGACGGCGACGCCCTGGGCCGCCGAGCTGCGGGCGGAGCGGTTCGGCGCGATCACCACGTGTGACATCGCCGGCGAGCAGCGGGCGCAGGTCGTGCCGCACGCGTCGGTCTCCCCTGTGGGAATCGACTCCCTGGTCGGGGTGCTTCTGGCCGGAGAGGTGACGATCGAACAGAACGGCCGCCAATGCGCCCTGTCCCCGGGCGACTTCGTCCTCTACGGCGGCGGGCGTCGGTTCCGTCTCGACCTCGGTCGCGACTACCGCTGGTTCCTGATGAGACTCGACCCGGGCACGAGCACGCTCCTGCAGCAGACCCCCGACGCGATGGTCGCCCAGGAGCTCACGTCTTCCCCCGGCGGCCGGATCCTCTCCTCAATGCTCGTCGAACTCGCCGACCGCGGTCATCGCCTCGGACCGCTGTCGAAAGGGGAGATGGGCGAGCACGTGACCGGCGTTCTCCGGACCCTCGTCCGCGAGTACGCAGGCCGGCACACGCCCCCTGCGCACGCGCACCGGCTGCTGCGCGTCCTGGAACACATCGACCGGCACCTGACCGAAGAACTCTCGCCCGCCCGGATCGCCGCCGCCCACCACATCTCGGTCCGCTCCTTGCACGCCCTGTTCCAGCATCGAGGGGAGACACTCGGCGACCACATCCGGCAACGGCGCCTGAGCCGCATCCGCCAGGACCTGGCCGACCCCGCCCTGGCCGATGTCCCGGCGTACGCCGTGGCGGCCCGCTGGGGCATCACCGACCCGAGTTACTTCGGCAGAGTCTTCAAAAGCGAATTCGGCCTCTCCCCACGGGAGTTCCGCCGCCGGTCACTTCCCGGCGGGTACGCCCCGTAAGGGACGCGGGAAAGTCGCAGGCTTTGCTTTTCCAGGGGCGCGGGGCTGTGACATTTGCGGATCCGCCGCGATGGGGGTCCCCCCGCTCATGGGGGTCCCCCCGCTCGAGCGAAGCCGAGAGTGGGGGAGCAGCCGAGAGTGGGGGAGCGACCAGCAGCGACGCCCGTTTAGGGGCGCGAGGCTGTATCTATTTGCGGCTCCGCCGCGTGGGCGCGACAAGCCACATCAAACCCGCAGCCGCGACACGCAGTGTCACCCACCACCCCCTGGCGGGGGTCTGGGGCGCAGCCCCAGTTTCGGGAAGGGGCGGGACTGGGGAAAGAACCCCCCACCAGCGAACCGCACAGCGAACGCCACATTGACGCCAGCCAAACCCGAGCCCCAGGCTCAACTCCATGACCACGCACCCGTACACGAGATACGTAGCCATCGGCGACAGCCAAACCGAGGGCATCGGCGACGGCGACGAGGCAATCGGGTACCGAGGCTGGGCAGACCGCCTCGCAGAATTCCTGGCGGAAGGCCAGCCAGACCTCACGTACGCCAATCTCGCCGTACGCGGAAAAGTGACCGCCGAGATCAAGGCGGAACAGCTCGCCCCAGCCCTGGCGCTCAAGCCGGACCTGGCAACCGTGGTGGCCGGCATGAACGACGTACTGCGCCCCAGCTTCAACGCCGACCGAGTCATGGCAGACATAGAGGAGATGTTCGCGAGACTCACCGAGGCAGGCGCCCAGGTGGCCACCGTCACGTACCCCGACATGGGCAAGCTCTCCCCGCTCACGCGCCGCGCACTGCCCCGAGTCCTCGACCTCAACTCCCGCCTGCGCGCAGCCGCGGAGCGCCACGGAGTCGCCGTCCTGGACGTGTTCCCACACCCCGTCACCACCGACCCCCGCCTCTGGAGCCAGGACCGCATCCACGCAAGCCCACTCGGCCACACCCGCATCGCCGAGGGCATGGCCCACACCCTCGGCCTGCCGGGCCACGAGGACTGGTACGCCCCGCTGCCACCGCTCGCCCCCGTCCCCGCCCTGCGCACCCTGACCGCCGACACACGCTGGGCGCTGGGCTTCCTGGGCCCATGGCTCTGGCGGCGCCTGAGGGGCCGCTCCTCGGGAGACGGACGTACGGCCAAACGCCCCGACCTGACACCGTGGACGACCCGGACCGCAGACCCTGCCCCGGAGCCCCACTCCTGACACCCCGACAGCTCCCCCACCGCCACATCGAGATAGCCTTCGCGAAGCCGGAACGGGCGGCGTCTACACACCAGGAGACGCAACGACCCAGAGGGCATCGTCTCGACGGACCGGCGCACATGGGACGTGAGCGGACTCACGAAGGCGGGGCGGAGTAGTCGGCCGTCGCGTAGAGGGGGTCGACGACGGAACCACACAGCAGGTTCCGGAAGTACTTCATTGCCCGGCGTGACCTGCCGTGATACACAGAGTGACTGTACTACTACTTGCATACCGTCCCACGCACCGCACGGGTTCCCGAGGGCCGGCGGCAAGCCGTACGTACGAAACCCGCCAATCAATGACGCCAAGTCGACATACGACAGCGTCATCGTCGGCGACAATGATGCCTGACCTCTGCGCGGAGGCAGGGGATACGGAACTACCCACAAGGGGCGGTGACTTACATGTTCTTCGCAGCCGAAGAGGGCGACATCACCACGATCATCGGCGGAATCGCCCCGGACTGGGGCCCGTTCGGCGACTTGGGCAACGAAGCCCGAGTGATGATCGAAGTCGTGATGGCGGTCGCCATCCTGCTCTGCCTCGGCATCGCGATCTGGGGCGCGGCCAAGCAGCGTATCGGCGCGACGGCCCTGCGCGACACCTTCAGTGCGGAACAGGGCAAGGGCCTCATCATCGCGGGTCTCACCGGAGTCTTCATCATCGGCTCACTGGGCACGCTGTTCACCATCGTGTACGGAATGGCCGTGTAGGCCCGCCCGGCCCGTTGACCCGGCCGGGTGCGCCCGGTTCCCTCCAACCCACCCGTCCGACGTGCCCACCGGCTGAGGTTGCGTTTCCCTGATGTCGAGTCACCACACCGCGCCCGCGAAGGAAGCAGCGCGGCTACCGTCGTACTACGACTACGCGGTCCAGCACGAGGTTGAAGGGGCGTACGCGGCATGAGTCTCGGCGACGAGCACGGTTCGCGCGGCGACAACGGCGGATACGGGGGCTCCGGCCAGACCCGTACGCGCTACCCCGACAGCGCCGGCGACGTCTACGGCGGCGCACGCCGCGGCGGCCGTTCGTCCTCCCGCAGCCTCATCACGGTGGTGGGCGTGGTGGTCCTCCTGATCGCGGCCATCGCCTTCGCGAACCGTGGCGGCGGCGATTCCGGTTCGTCGGACGAAGGCGGGGAGAGAGCGGAGGCGGCGCCTACGGCCGCGTCCGGGGAGCAGCCCGTTAAGACGAAGGCCGGGGGGATTCCTTCGGGGTTCGCGCAGGATGGGCAGGGGGCGGAGTCGGCGGCGGCGAACTATGCGGTGGCGTTGGGCTCCGCCGAGATGTTCGACGCTGACCGGCGGCGCGAGATCGTCGAGGCGGTGTACGCCCCTGACGTCGCCGCCGAGCGTCAGACCAGCATCGACAAGGCGTACTCCAGCGAGAAGTTCCTGACCAACATCGGCCTGGACAAGAACGGTGACGCACCGCGAGGCCAGACCTTCGTCTCGCGCATCATTCCGGTCGGCACCAAAGCCAAGTCCGCCGGCGCCGAGAGCGCCTCCGTCGAGGTCTGGTACACGTCGCTTTTCGGCCTCTCCGGGGACGGCTCCAGGAACCCCGTCACCGAGAGCTGGTACACGACGACGTACGAGCTGAAGTGGGTCGGCGACGACTGGAAGGTCATCGACTACAAGCAGAAGGACGGGCCGGTCCCCGTCGGACGCGACCAAACCGCGTCAACGGCCGATGACATGACCAAGGCCGTCGAAGAGTACGGAGGGTTCACGTATGCCCGGTAGCCCACACCGCGTGCTCAAGGGCACGGCAACCCTCGCAGCCGTACAAACCGTCGTCGTCCTGCTGGCCACGCGGGCTGTAGCGGCCCCCACGCCTACGCCCACGCCGTCCGACAACAACTGCGGCCTCCTCTCCGGCGAGGCCAAGAGGATCTGCGAGAGCGATCCCGGCGACAACAGCAGCCCCGGAGGCAGCCCCTCCCTAACCGACCCCACCTCCACCCTCGACCCCCTCTCCTCCCTGGCCAAAGGCTGCGCCGACGCCGCCTCCTGGACCATCGACAAGCTCAGCGAAGCCGTCAAAGAAACAGCCGGCGTCGACTTCACGAACCCCAAGTTCCTCCAGCAGTACGCCGTCGTCTTCGCGGCCTCGACGATCCTCACCCTCGTCCTCTGGCTGCTCGCGGTCGCCAAGCGGGCCGTACGAGGCGTGCCGCTCACCACGGCCATCTCGGAGGCGATCGGCTTCCTCTGGCTGACCGTGCTGGCCTCGGCCTTCACGCCGCTGATCCTCTACACGGTCGTGTCGGCAACCGACGGCGTATCAGAAGTCCTGGCCCAGTCGACCGGCAACCAGACGGACACCTTCTTCGGCAACTTCTCCGGCGCCCTGGAGAAGGGCGAGGACATCGGCGGCGGCCCGATCATGCTGATCGTCGTCTCCCTGGTGTCCATCCTCGCCGCGGGCGTCCTGTGGCTGGAGCTGGTCATCCGAGCCGCCCTCCTCTACGTGGGCGCGCTGCTCGGGACCGTCGTATACGCGGGCCTCGTCGACAAGAACCTGTGGGGCCACGTCCGCCGCTGGGCGGGCATCATGATCGCGGTGATCCTGGTGAAGCCGGTGATCGTGATCGTGCTCGGCCTCGCGGGCGCCCTGTCCGCCGAGGACGGACCGGACGCATTCTCCGCCGTCGTCTCCGGCCTCTCCATCATCCTGCTGGCCATCTTCGCCAGCGCGATGATCTACCGCTTCGTGCCGGGCTTCGGCGACGAGATCGCCAACTCCCGCAACAACCGCATCATGCAGGGCGCCGAAGGCAAGGCCGCGGCCGTCATCAGCTCCCCGGCCACCCTCGTCGCCCAGGGCATCAAGACCCACAGCACCCGCGCCGACAACAACGGCGGCGGCAACCAGGGCGGCAACCAAAGCAGCCCCCGCCCCTCCAACCCGGCCTCCGGCGGAGTCGCCGCCCACAGCACGCGCCCGTCCTCCAATGGAGGAGGCGGATCCGTACCAGCCGCAGCACCCCCGCCGCGCAACAGCCCGGCGAACACCCCCCATGCCGGCACACGTAACAGCAGCAGTAGTACCAACCGCTCGGGAGGTGAAGGGCGTTGACGACCGAGTCCCACGTGTCCGTGTCCCATCCGGTCACGCCCCGCCGTACATATCTGATCGGCCGCGCCCGGCCGAACGCGATCGTCGGGAAGAACCGCGAGACCGGCGAGATCGCGCTGATCATCGTGGGCGCGTTCCTCGGCATGATGTGCGGCCTGCTCGTCCCCGTCCTCTCCCTGCGCATCGTCCTGCTCGTGGGCTTCCCGATGGTGGCACTGGCCGCGGTGTACGTGCCGTACAAGCGCCGCACGTTCTACAAGTGGTTCGAGATCAACCGCAGTTATAAGCGGACGCTGCGCAACGGCACCACGTACCGCAGCAACGTCATGGAGGCCGGCACCCACATCGACGGCCGCGAGGTCGAGATCGGCCCGCCACCCGGAATCGGACGCATCACGTGGCTGGCGGCGCCCTTCGGCCCCGACGAGATCGCCGTCCTGCTGCACGCCGACCGGAAGACCGTCACGGCCGCGATCGAGATCGAGGGCCCGGGCGTCGGCCTGCGCGACTCCGAGGACCAGGAAGCCCTCGTCGACCGCTTCGGGGTGCTGCTGAAGCACGTGGCGAACGGCGACGGCTTCGTCACCCGCCTCCAGATGCTCGCCCGCACCCTTCCCGCCGACCCGGACGCACACGCCAAGGACGTCGCCGTACGAGGCGACGACCGCGCCCCCGGCTGGCTGCAGCAGTCGTACGACCAGCTCCAGTCCATGGTGTCCACCAGCAGCGAGCAGCACCGCGCCTACCTGGTCGCCTGTATGCACTACTCGCGCGAACTCGCCGCCGAGGCCCACGCGATGGCCCGCGCCGCCCGCGGCCAGGGCGGCAAGAAGCTGGACAAGGACGCGGGGCTCGCGGTCGTGATGGCGCGCGAGCTGACGGACATCTGCTCGCGCCTGCAGGAAGCCGACATCCGCGTACGCCAGCCACTCGGACAGGGCCGCCTGGCATCCCTCGTCCACTCCATGTACGACCCCGACCACCCCATCGACCACATCCAGGCGATGACGAAACGCAACGCCTGGCCGGCCGAGCTGGACGCCATGGAGCCGACGTACCTCCAGGCGAAGACCCGCGAGTCCTCCACCCGCGCCCCCTGGTGCCACGCCACGGCCTGGGTGAAGGAGTGGCCGATGACCCCGGTGGGCGTCAACTTCCTCGCCCCGCTGCTCGTCCACACCCCGGACGTAATCCGCACGGTGGCCGTCACGATGGACCTCGAACCCACCGAGGTCGCCATCGAGCGGATGCTGACCGAGAAGACGAACGACGAGGCGGAGGCCAGCCGCCAGGCCAAGATGAACCGGACCGTCGACCCCCGCGACATCGCCTCGCACAGCCGCCTGGACCAGCGCGGCGAGGACCTCGCGAGCGGCGCGGCCGGCGTCAACCTCGTCGGCTACATCACCGTCTCCTCCCGTACCCCCGAGGCGCTCGCCCGCGACAAACGGACGATCCGTGCCTCGGCCGGCAAGTCGTATCTGAAACTCGAGTGGTGCGACCGCGAGCACCACCGCGCCTTCGTCAACACACTCCCGTTCGCGACCGGCATCCGGAGGTAGGACTTCATGCGGGATCCGCTGTCCGCCGTCACGGAAGCCTTCACGTCGTTCCTGTTCGGCAAGGTCGAGACGACCCGGCTGCCGGTGCGCACGTCGACGGGGCAGGCCCAGGCGGTCTACCTCCCGACCGCCGCGCCCGGCCTCGGCGACTCCGGCGTCATCATCGGCCGCGAGGTGTACTCCGGGAAGGGCTACATCTACGACCCCTTCCAGCTGTACGGACAGCAGCTCCCGGCACCGCACTGGCTGGTGCTCGGCGAGTCCGGCAACGGCAAGTCGGCCCTGGAGAAGACGTACGTACTACGGCAGTTGAGGTTCCGCGACCGCCAGGTCGTCGTGCTCGACGCGCAGGGTGAGGACGGGGTGGGCGAATGGAACCTCATCGCCCAGGAGCTGGGTATAACTCCCATCCGCCTCGACCCGACAGCGGCCCTGGACATGGGAATCCGCCTCAACCCGCTCGACCCGTCGATCACCACGACAGGCCAGCTGGCCCTGCTCCGCACGATCATCGAGGTCGCGATGGGCCACGGCCTCGACGAACGCTCCGGCTTCGCCCTGAAGGTCGCGCACGCCTACGTCAACGAGACGATCACCAACCGCCAGCCGGTCCTCACCGACATCGTCGAGCAACTGCGCCACCCCGAGCCGGAGTCGGCCGAGGCGATGAACGTCGCTCTGGACGACGTACGAGCCTGGGGCCTGGACGTGGCGCTGGTCCTCGACCGCCTGGTCGACGGCGATCTGCGCGGAATGTTCGACGGCCCGACGACGGTCGGCATCGACCTCGACGCCCCCCTCATCGTCTTCGACCTGTCCCACATCGATCGCAACTCCATCGCCATGCCGATCCTGATGGCCATCGTCGGCGTATGGCTGGAGCACACCTGGATCCGCCCCGACCGGAAGAAGCGCATCTTCCTCGTCGAGGAGGCCTGGCACATCATCAACAGCCCGTTCGTGGCCCAGCTCTTCCAGCGACTGCTGAAGTTCGGGCGCCGGCTGGGTCTGTCTTTCGTGGCAGTGGTGCACCACCTGTCCGACGTGGTGGACGGAGCGGCAGCGAAGGAGGCGGCAGCCATCCTGAAGATGGCGTCGACGCGGACGATCTACGCCCAGAAGGCGGACGAGGCGAGAGCGACGGGCCGGGTCCTGGGCCTCCCGCGCTGGGCGGTGGAGATCATCCCCACCCTCTCGCCCGGCATCGCGGTCTGGGACGTCAACGGCAACGTCCAGGTGGTCAAACACCTGATCACCGAGATGGAACGCCCCCTCGTCTTCACCGACCGCGCCATGACCGAGTCCTCCACCCCCGACCTCTCCGACGACGCCCTACGAGCCGCCGAGCTCGAGGCGGAAGAACGAGCGGCGGCCTTCATGGAGCAACACCTCAGCGACCTCGACGACTCGTCCGAGTCCACAGTGGCGTAAGCAGGGTGAGAGCGGTGGGGGCAAGATGAGTCCGTACGACGACCGACACCGGTCTCACGAACGCGGCGAACGGTCCGAAGGAGGCGTCCCCGACGGCCTGCTGATCGGGGTGCTCGCCTTCCTCCTGGGCATGACGTTGCTGGTGTGGTCGGCAACAGGCCTGGCGGCCGTGTTCGACCACGGCTCCTGGCCATCGAAGGTCACCTTCGCCCGTACGCCCCTGGCCATGCGCCACCTGGTCCAGCACCCCCACGACGTGGCAGGCGCCTGGCCGGACACTCCGGCGAGCCAGCTGACGGGGTACGGCCTGTTCTGGGGGCTGTTCATCGGCCAGCTGATGGTGCTGGTCGTGCTGACGGTGTTCGTGATGGGGACGGTGGCTAGGTGGCGGGCGGGGAGGTCGCGTCGGCGTAAGGCTGCGGCGTACGGCTCGGAGTTCGGGCCGGGGGACACGGCGACGGCTGGGTCGGGCGCTGCGCCTGGGGGCTCGGGGGTTCCGCAGGACGAGGCGCCCGGTTCGGGGGTTCAGCGGGGGGACTCGGGGCTCCGGCCGGGCGAGCGACCCGGCTCGGAAACGGCGCCGGGCGGGGCGTACGGCTCGGGGGATCAGCGTGGGGACTCGGGATTCCGGCCGGGCGGGCAGCCCAGCTCGCAACCAGCGCCCGGCGGGGCGTACGGCTCGGGGGGTCTGCCGAGGGACACGGCTGGCTCGGGCGCTGCGCCTGGGGACCAAGGGCTCCCGACGGGCGGAGCGTACGGCTCGGGGGGTCTGCCGAGGGACACGGCTGGCTCGGGCGCTGCGCCTGGGGGCGGGGGACTCCCGCCGGGCGGGGCATACGGCTCGGGTGTGGTGCCTGGGGGTGCAGCTGGTTCGGACGGTCGGCCTGGAGCCGGCTCGGGGCTTCGGCCGGTCGCTGACACCGGGCCGGGCTTCCCAGCCGGGGGCGCGACCGCCCCAGGGTTCCCATCCACCGCCGGTATCGAAGTTCCGTCCGCGGGCGCGACAGGCTCCGGCCATCCGTCTTCGGCTGACTCCGGCTCGGGTTTCCCAGCCGGGGGCACGGAAGGCTCCGGGCTACCGGCGGCCGGCGTCGGCTCGGACCGCCTGCCCGGGGACACTGCCGACTCAGCCCTCCACCCCACGGCCAACTCCGGCTCAGGCCATCCGCCTGCGGCAGGCTCCGACCCAGTCCTCCGCCCCTTGGGCGCCTCCGGCCCGACGCACCCCCACGCGCCCGCTCCCCCCACATCCCCCTTCGCCCCGGCGGAGCCGCCGTTCGGTTCGGCTCCCTATGCAGCCCCCAATAAACGGGCGGGCGGGTGGGAAAAGCCCCCCATCCCCGGCCCACGGCGCGGCCCCGTAATCCTCGGCCCTCCCCAAACCCGCCACCCCCTGGCCACCGAGGCAGTCCGCGACGCCGAGGGCCCCGCCCTCGTCGTCACCTCCAGCCCGACCCTCTGGTCGGACACCAAGGACGCCCGCGCAAAACTCGGCCCCGTCCTCCTCTACGACCCCTCCCACCTCTGCGACACCCCGGCCCGCCTCCACTGGTCCCCCTCAACCGGCTGCCAGGACAAGGACACCGCAAGGGCCAGGGCAACAGCCCTCCTCGCCCCGGTCCGCCCCGCCGCAAAAATGGACCAGGCGGTCGCAGACACCGCGGAAACCCTCCTCCGCAGCTACCTCCACGCCGCCGCAACAGACGGCCGCGCCATCCGCCACCTCCACCGCTGGGCCCAGGGCACAGGCGTCCAAGAAGCCGTACGCATCCTCCGTACGAACCCCAAGGCCGCCTCCGGTTCCGCAGGCGAACTCGAGGCCGCCCTCACCTCGTACCCCGAACGCCGCGACATCGCCCAGGAGTTGACGGCTCGCGCCCTGTCCTCCCTCTTCACAGTGAACGTCCGCGAGGCCTGCACCCCCAACCGAACTGACGCCCTCACCTTGGATTCCTTCGTCAACGAAGGGGGCACGCTTTATGTGGTGGGTGAACCCATCGAGGACCCCAAGGCGAACCCGGGCGCGATGCCACTTCTGACGGCGCTCGCCTCAAGCGTGGTCGAGCGCGGCCGGCGCATGGCCGAACGGTCATCCTCCGGCCGCCTCGACCCACCACTCACCCTCGTCCTGGAAGACGTAGCCGCGGTGGCCCCGCTCCCTCAACTCCCGGACCTGCTCACCACAGGCCCCGACCGAGGCATGCCCACCCTCGCGCTTCTACGCTCCCGAGAACAGGCCCGCACCCGCTGGCCCAACGAGGAACTCCCCACCTGAGCAAGCCCCTTCAGACCCGCTCCATCACCAACTCCAACTCCCGCGCCCCACTCTCCCCCGGCGCCGGAACACTCACCCCCGACGGCACAAACCCGAACTTCCGGTAAAATCCCTCGGCCCGCGAGTTCCGCTCATCCACATACAACCGCACCCGCTCTACCCCAGCCACTCCCCACGCCCACTCCACCGCACGCGCGAAAAGCCGCTCGGTAACCCCCCGCCCCCGCCACTCAGGCCGCACAAAAACCCCCACGAGATGCCCCTGCCGCACCTCACTGACACCCCCGAACGTCCCCTCCGCCCCCGCCTCCTCAACAAGCACGACAACGGACCCAACCCACCGCCCGTCACCCGCCTCAGCCACAAACTGCTGCCGCTCAAGCACCCCCTCCGCAGCCCCCGCAGCCCGCTCCCGCCAAAAACCGTCAGGCTTCCCCACCGCCTCCTCATATGTCTCGAGAAAGGCAAGATGCGCCACTGGATCCCGAAGCGCATCCAGCCGAAGCTCCTTCACCGCCACCCACTCATCGGCACGTATAGAACGAATCACAGGGCCCATGAGCGCCACCGTAATACCGAGGTACTACGCCCCTCACCCCATTTCCCACCCCCGTCCGACGCCCCGCACACCACCCCGGACGAGCATCAACCCATGACGACGCGACGTATGACGGGACTCCATACAAAGATGGGCCCGTGGTGACGACACGCGAAAAGGACTGGCCGGGCGACTGGACGCCGAACGGGCAGCCCCTCACCCGCCAGTTCCACCGCATCATCCAACGAGGCCGCGCCTTCGACCGACGCCACCCGTGGGTGTGGGACACCCTGCTCACCGGCTTCTACGTGACCGCCTGCCTCATCGACTTCACGAGCGGCGGCTGGAAGAACGTCACCGAAAACCCCGACACACCGGCATGGCTGGTCGGAACGATCTCACTGGGCTTCTCGTTACCCCTCTTCTGCCGCCGCAGCCACCCCTTCGCCGTCCTGCTGGTGATGATGCCGTTCTCCGTCGCCAACGTCTGGGCGGGCGCGGCCCTGCAAGCCTCCATGACCCTGCTCATCGTCATCTTCAACATCGCCCTGCGCACCCGCCTGCGCACCCTGCTCTGGTCGTACGCGCTGGCCTCAGCGCCCTTCTGGCACCTCGGCTACCGCTACCCCGACAAGGAGGGCCCCGGCGCCACGATCGCCCCGATCATGATGAGCCTCGCCCTGGCAGCGGTCGGCGGCATCGCGGTCCGCACACGCCAGGAGTACCTCGCCTCCCTCGTCGACCGCGCCCGCCAACTCGAAGTCGAACGCGACCAACAGGCCCAGCTAGCCGCGGTCGCGGAACGCACCCGCATCGCCCGCGAGATGCACGACATCATCGGCCACAACCTCTCCGTCATCACAGGCCTGGCCGACGGCGGCTCGTACGCGGCCGCCAAGTCCCCAGCCCGAGCAGCCCAGGCCCTGGAGGCGATCGGCACAACAAGCCGCCAGGCCCTAGCCGAACTCCGCCGCCTCCTCGACGTCCTACGCGAAGAAGCCCCCACAGCCGAACTGACCCCCCAGCCCTCCCTCACCGACCTCGACCACCTCATCGACGGCGTACGCTCAGCCGGCCTCCCCGTACGCCTCAAGATCGAGGGCCCTCCGGTCCGCGTCCCCGCCGGCACCCAGCTCACGATCTACCGCGTCATCCAGGAAGCCCTCACCAACACCCTCAAACACGCCGGCCCGAACGCCACTTCACAGGTCTCGATCTCGTACGAGGACGGGGGCGCCGTCACGGCGTCAGTCACCGACACCGGACGCGGAGGCCCCGCACCGAACGCGACCGATGCCACCCAGGGCCGCGGCCTCACCGGAATGCGAGAGCGAACAGCCCTGTACGACGGAACACTTGAAGCAGGCCCCCAGCCGACCGGCGGCTGGCGAGTCCACGTCCGCCTCCCGGCCCTCCCCGCACCATGGGACGCCACACCGAAGGAAGCCACTCCGTGACCACCGTCCTCATCACCGACGACCAGCCACTCCAGCGCTTAGGTTTCCGCATGCTTCTGGAGAGCCAGGACGACATGACCGTGCTGGGCGAGGCAGGCAACGGCACGGAGGCGGTCCGTATGACCGCCGAACTCAGCCCCGATGTCGTCCTGATGGACATCCGCATGCCCGGCCTCGACGGCATCGAGGCCACCCGCCGAATCGTCGCCTCCGGCGACCGCACCCGCGTCCTCATCCTCACCACCTTCGACCTCGACGAGTACGCATACGCCGGCCTACGCGCAGGCGCCAGCGGCTTCCTCATCAAGGACGCCCTCCCCGAGGAGCTCCTCTCAGGCATCCGGGCGGTGGCAACAGGAGACGCAGTGGTCGCACCCAGCCTGACCAGACGGCTCCTCGACGCGTACGCCCAACACCTGCCGTCCGCGGCAACGACCGACTCCACCTTCCTGGACCCCCGACTCGCTGTCCTGACAGAACGAGAGCGTGAAATCCTCACCGTCATCGGCCAGGGCTGGACGAACTCCGAGATCTCTTCCCGCTTTCATCTCGCGGAGTCGACGGTAAAGACGCACGTAAGCCGAATTCTCGCCAAGACAGGGGCGCGCGACCGAGTTCAGGCAGTGATCCTGGCGTACGACACAAGTCTGGTGCGCCCATCCTGAACCTGAAATGCAGAAAGCCCCACACCAAAAGGTGTGAGGCTTTCTCAATATTTGTTCGGCGGTGTCCTACTCTCCCACAGGGTCCCCCCTGCAGTACCATCGGCGCTGTAAGGCTTAGCTTCCGGGTTCGGAATGTAACCGGGCGTTTCCCTCACGCTATGACCACCGAAACACTGTGAAACACTCAACCGGCAACCGTCCTGTGGCCCAGGACAGGGGTTGTTCGTGGTTTCAGAACCAACACAGTGGACGCGAGCAGCTGAGGACAAGCCCTCGGCCTATTAGTACCAGTCACCTCCAGCGGTTACCCGCCTTCCAGATCTGGCCTATCAACCCAGTAGTCTCCTGGGAGCCTTAACCCCTCAACGGGGGTGGGAGTCCTCATCTCGAAGCAGGCTTCCCGCTTAGATGCTTTCAGCGGTTATCCCTCCCGAACGTAGCCAACCAGCCATGCCCTTGGCAGAACAACTGGCACACCAGAGGTTCGTCCGTCCCGGTCCTCTCGTACTAGGGACAGCCCTTCTCAAGACTCCTACGCGCACAGCGGATAGGGACCGAACTGTCTCACGACGTTCTAAACCCAGCTCGCGTACCGCTTTAATGGGCGAACAGCCCAACCCTTGGGACCGACTCCAGCCCCAGGATGCGACGAGCCGACATCGAGGTGCCAAACCATCCCGTCGATATGGACTCTTGGGGAAGATCAGCCTGTTATCCCCGGGGTACCTTTTATCCGTTGAGCGACGGCGCTTCCACAAGCCACCGCCGGATCACTAGTCCCGACTTTCGTCCCTGCTCGACCCGTCGGTCTCACAGTCAAGCTCCCTTGTGCACTTACACTCACCACCTGATTGCCAACCAGGCTGAGGGAACCTTTGGGCGCCTCCGTTACTCTTTAGGAGGCAACCGCCCCAGTTAAACTACCCATCAGACACTGTCCCCGATCCGGATCACGGACCCGGGTTAGACATCCAGCACGACCAGACTGGTATTTCAACGACGACTCCCCCCGCACTGGCGTGCGAAGTTCACAGTCTCCCAGCTATCCTACACAAGCCGAACCGAACACCAATATCAAACTGTAGTAAAGGTCCCGGGGTCTTTCCGTCCTGCTGCGCGAAACGAGCATCTTTACTCGTAGTGCAATTTCACCGGGCCTATGGTTGAGACAGTCGAGAAGTCGTTACGCCATTCGTGCAGGTCGGAACTTACCCGACAAGGAATTTCGCTACCTTAGGATGGTTATAGTTACCACCGCCGTTTACTGGCGCTTAAGTTCTCAGCTTCGCCTAGTCGAAACTAGACTAACCGGTCCCCTTAACGTTCCAGCACCGGGCAGGCGTCAGTCCGTATACCTCGCCTTACGGCTTCGCACGGACCTGTGTTTTTAGTAAACAGTCGCTTCTCGCTGGTCTCTGCGGCCACCCCCAGCTCACCGTGTAAAACGGATCACCAGGAATGGCCCCCTTCTCCCGAAGTTACGGGGGCATTTTGCCGAGTTCCTTAACCATAGTTCACCCGAACGCCTCGGTATTCTCTACCTGACCACCTGAGTCGGTTTAGGGTACGGGCCGCCATAAAACTCGCTAGAGGCTTTTCTCGACAGCATAGGATCATCCACTTCACCACAATCGGCTCGGCATCAGGTCTCACCCTTGGTGAACGACGGATTTGCCTATCGTTCGGGCTACACCCTTACCCCGGGACAACCACCGCCCGGGCTGGACTACCTTCCTGCGTCACCCCATCACTCACCTACTACCAGATCGGGTCACCGGCTCCACCACTCCCCTCAACTCCGAAGAGATCAGGGCGGCTTCACGGGCTTAGCATCACTGGATTCGATGTTTGACGCTTCACAGCGGGTACCGGAATATCAACCGGTTCTCCATCGACTACGCCTGTCGGCCTCGCCTTAGGTCCCGACTTACCCTGGGCAGATCAGCTTGACCCAGGAACCCTTAGTCAATCGGCGCACACGTTTCCCACGTGTGAATCGCTACTCATGCCTGCATTCTCACTCGTGAACCGTCCACAACTCGCTTCCGCGGCTGCTTCACCCGGCACACGACGCTCCCCTACCCATCACAGCGGGCGTTGGCCCTCATGCTGCAATGACACGACTTCGGCGGTACGCTTGAGCCCCGCTACATTGTCGGCGCGGAATCACTTGACCAGTGAGCTATTACGCACTCTTTCAAGGATGGCTGCTTCTAAGCCAACCTCCTGGTTGTCTCTGCGACTCCACATCCTTTCCCACTTAGCGTACGCTTAGGGGCCTTAGTCGATGCTCTGGGCTGTTTCCCTCTCGACCATGGAGCTTATCCCCCACAGTCTCACTGCCGCGCTCTCACTTACCGGCATTCGGAGTTTGGCTAAGGTCAGTAACCCGGTAGGGCCCATCGCCTATCCAGTGCTCTACCTCCGGCAAGAAACACACGACGCTGCACCTAAATGCATTTCGGGGAGAACCAGCTATCACGGAGTTTGATTGGCCTTTCACCCCTAACCACAGGTCATCCCCCAGGTTTTCAACCCTGGTGGGTTCGGCCCTCCACACGGTCTTACCCGCGCTTCAGCCTGCCCATGGCTAGATCACTCCGCTTCGGGTCTTGAGCGCGCTACTGAATCGCCCTGTTCGGACTCGCTTTCGCTACGGCTCCCCCACACGGGTTAACCTCGCAACACACCGCAAACTCGCAGGCTCATTCTTCAAAAGGCACGCAGTCACGACACACCAAGCAAGCTTGATGTGCGACGCTCCCACGGCTTGTAGGCACACGGTTTCAGGTACTATTTCACTCCCCTCCCGGGGTACTTTTCACCATTCCCTCACGGTACTATCCGCTATCGGTCACCAGGGAATATTTAGGCTTAGCGGGTGGTCCCGCCAGATTCACACGGGATTTCTCGGGCCCCGTGCTACTTGGGTGTCTCTCCAACGAGTCGCTGACGTTTCGACTACGGGGGTCTTACCCTCTACGCCGGACCTTTCGCATGTCCTTCGCCTACATCAACGATTTCTGACTCGTCTCACGGCCGGCAGACCGTGAAAGAGAGATCCCACAACCCCGTACACGCAACCCCTGCCGGGTCTCACACGTATACGGTTTAGCCTCATCCGGTTTCGCTCGCCACTACTCCCGGAATCACGGTTGTTTTCTCTTCCTGCGGGTACTGAGATGTTTCACTTCCCCGCGTTCCCTCCACACCGCCTATGTGTTCAGCAGTGGGTGACAGCCCATGACGACTGCCGGGTTTCCCCATTCGGAAACCCCCGGATCACAGCCTGGTTGACGGCTCCCCGGGGACTATCGCGGCCTCCCACGTCCTTCATCGGTTCCTGGTACCAAGGCATCCACCGTGCGCCCTTAAAAACTTGGCCACAGATGCTCGCGTCCACTGTGCAGTTCTCAAACAACGACCAACCACCCGTCACCCCGCCTTCACAGGCGAGTTCACCGGGGCCGGCACCGAAGGTTCAGACTCGAAAGCCCGTACCTTCAGACACCCAACAGCGTGCCCGGCACCCTTGCCTCTCCTCATCGCTTTCCACGCCGAAGCAGTACTCGCGACCCAGAGCAGGTCAAGTGTGCCGAATAATCAACGTTCCACCCATGAGCTGACCACCGCAGGACGTGTGCCTGCGTAGTGGCTCTGGACCACCAGACGAGGTCTGGCGGCCAGGTGCTCCTTAGAAAGGAGGTGATCCAGCCGCACCTTCCGGTACGGCTACCTTGTTACGACTTCGTCCCAATCGCCAGTCCCACCTTCGACCGCTCCCTCCAGACAAGCTGGTTGGGCCACGGGCTTCGGGTGTTACCGACTTTCGTGACGTGACGGGCGGTGTGTACAAGGCCCGGGAACGTATTCACCGCAGCACTGCTGATCTGCGATTACTAGCAACTCCGACTTCATGGGGTCGAGTTGCAGACCCCAATCCGAACTGAGACCGGCTTTTTGAGATTCGCTCCACCTTGCGGTATCGCAGCTCATTGTACCGGCCATTGTAGCACGTGTGCAGCCCAAGACATAAGGGGCATGATGACTTGACGTCGTCCCCACCTTCCTCCGAGTTGACCCCGGCGGTCTCCCGTGAGTCCCCAACCCTCCGAAGAGGTTGCTGGCAACACGGGACAAGGGTTGCGCTCGTTGCGGGACTTAACCCAACATCTCACGACACGAGCTGACGACAGCCATGCACCACCTGTACACCGACCACAAGGGGGGCACCATCTCTGATGCTTTCCGGCGTATGTCAAGCCTTGGTAAGGTTCTTCGCGTTGCGTCGAATTAAGCCACATGCTCCGCTGCTTGTGCGGGCCCCCGTCAATTCCTTTGAGTTTTAGCCTTGCGGCCGTACTCCCCAGGCGGGGCACTTAATGCGTTAGCTGCGGCACGGACAACGTGGAATGTTGCCCACACCTAGTGCCCACCGTTTACGGCGTGGACTACCAGGGTATCTAATCCTGTTCGCTCCCCACGCTTTCGCTCCTCAGCGTCAGTATCGGCCCAGAGATCCGCCTTCGCCACCGGTGTTCCTCCTGATATCTGCGCATTTCACCGCTACACCAGGAATTCCGATCTCCCCTACCGAACTCTAGCCTGCCCGTATCGACTGCAGACCCGGGGTTAAGCCCCGGGCTTTCACAACCGACGCGACAAGCCGCCTACGAGCTCTTTACGCCCAATAATTCCGGACAACGCTTGCGCCCTACGTATTACCGCGGCTGCTGGCACGTAGTTAGCCGGCGCTTCTTCTGCAGGTACCGTCACTTGCGCTTCTTCCCTGCTGAAAGAGGTTTACAACCCGAAGGCCGTCATCCCCCACGCGGCGTCGCTGCATCAGGCTTGCGCCCATTGTGCAATATTCCCCACTGCTGCCTCCCGTAGGAGTCTGGGCCGTGTCTCAGTCCCAGTGTGGCCGGTCGCCCTCTCAGGCCGGCTACCCGTCGTCGCCTTGGTGAGCCATTACCTCACCAACAAGCTGATAGGCCGCGGGCTCATCCTTCACCGCCGGAGCTTTTAACCTCCACTCAGGAGAGTGGAAGTGTTATCCGGTATTAGACCCCGTTTCCAGGGCTTGTCCCAGAGTGAAGGGCAGATTGCCCACGTGTTACTCACCCGTTCGCCACTAATCCCCACCGAAGTGGTTCATCGTTCGACTTGCATGTGTTAAGCACGCCGCCAGCGTTCGTCCTGAGCCAGGATCAAACTCTCCGTGAATGTATTCCCGTAATCGGGATGACACCACGAGAGCGGAACCCCCCGCGGAATGAACGGGAGGTTCACAGCGTCCTCGCTGTGTTTTCTTCAAAGGAACCTCGCCACCAGGAACAATCCCGGTGTCGGGGTATCAACATATCTGGCGTTGATTTTTGGCACGCTGTTGAGTTCTCAAGGAACGGACACTTCCTTTGTACTCACCCTCGCGGGCTTTCCTCCGGGCTTCCCTTCGGTCTTGCGCTTCCGACTTTAGCAGACGTTTTCGCGTCCGGTTCCCAGTCGGGGGGGGCTCGCTTTCCGGCCTTTCGGCCTTCCGGCGACGTTGACTGTATCAGATCCTTTCGGGCCTGACTCCAGTCAACTGGCTTTGTCCTCGCGGCTGTTGGGCCGTTCCGACGTTCCAAACTTTAGCGGATGCTGTCGGCAGTTCCTAATCGGGGCTGCCGGGGCCCATGGGAATTCAATTCGGGCATGCCGAAATTGACCCCGTAGGGAGATCGCACTAGTGATTTGGTGTGCCGCTTCTGCGGCGGGAGTTGCTGTCGCAGAACCGTTACGGCCCCGTGGCAACTCGAAGAACCTTACGGATCCACGAGGGGGTTGTCAACCTTCCCCTTGGCGACGGCTCGGCAAACCTCGGGGGTGCCGTCAGTCCAGGTCGGTGAGCCGGCCGCCGGCGTCCGGCTGGGCGTGCTCCACGCGGCGGAGGAGGCGGGTCAGGACGTCGCCCAGGACTCCGCGTTCCTCCTGGGTGAGGTCCTGGAGCAGGTCCTCCTCGAAGACGCTGGCGAGGCGCATGGCTGCCAGCCACTTCTCGCGGCCCTCGGTGGTGAGCTCGACGATGACGCGTACGCGGTTGGACTCGTCGCGCTCTCGGGTGACCAGGCCCTCGGCCACCATGCGGTCGATCCGGTGGGTCATCGCGGCCGGAGTCAGGCCGAGGCGCTTGGCGAGGTCGCTCGGGCCCATGCGGTAGGGGGCGCCGGAGAGGACGAGGGCCTTGAGGACCTCCCACTCGGCGTTGCTGATGCCGAGGGTGGCGGTCTGGCGGCCGTAGGCGACGTTCATACGGCGGTTGAGGCGGCCGAGGGCCGAGACGATCTTCTCTACCTGGGGGTCGAGGTCCTGGAACTCGCGCTGGTACGCGGCGATCTGCTCTTCGAGTGTCGGCTCGCCAGCGCCGGGGGTGTCGCCCATGAGCCGAAGTATGGCATGTGCTCGCTTGGGGTCTAAGTCCTTCAGTGTGTAGAGTTCAGAGTCTAAGTTTAGATTTGAAGTCTTCACTTTTAAGTTCTCCGACTCTACTGAAGCAGGTGACAGTGACCAGGGCGAGGGGCGCGGCGATGCGTCGGATCCATGTGGGCAACGCACTCGGCGCGTTCGGGCTCGGCTTCACCGTTCCGTATCTGTACGTCTATGTGGCGCAGGTGCGGGAGCTCGGTGCTGTGACGGCGGGGCTTGTGCTTGCCGTGTTCGCGGTGGCCGCGCTGGTTGTGCTGCCGTTTGCCGGGCGGGCCATTGTGCGGCGCGGTGCGCTGCCGGTGTTGCTGGCTGCCCTGGTCACCGCTGCGTTGGGTGCGCTGGGTCTGGGGCTTGCGAGCAGTGCGGCGGCTGTGTTGGTGGCGGCGGGGGTGCTCGGGGCGGGGCAGGCCGTGATGCAGCCGGCGCTGGCGACGATGATCGTGGACTTTTCGACGGCCGGGACGCGGTCGCGGGCCTTCGCCATGCAGTTCTTTCTGCAGAATCTCGGGCTTGGGGTCGGTGGGCTCATCGGTGGGCATCTTGTCGATGCCACGCGGCCGGGCTCCTTCACGTTGCTGTTCTCGATCGAGGCGGCGATGTTTCTGCTGCTGGTCGTGGTCATGGGGACCGTACGGATGCCGCTTGCACCTCGGATCGGGAACGACGCGCCGCGGGCCAAGGGGAGCTGGAGAGAGCTTCTTGGTAATCGGGCCATGGTGCAGTTGTGTGTGCTGGGGTTTGTGCTGTTCTTCGCCTGTTATGGGCAGTTCGAGTCGGGGCTGAGTGCGTACGGGGTTGAGGCTGCGGGGATCTCGACTTCCGCGCTGGGTACGGCTCTTGCCGCGAACACGGCGGTGATCGTGGTCGCGCAGTTCGTGGTGTTGAGGTTCGTGGAGCGGCGTCGGCGGTCGCGGGTGATCGCGGCTGTGGGGCTGATCTGGGCCGTCGCATGGGGTGTGGCCGGGTATGCGGGGCTCGGGCACGGGAGTCAGGCGATGGCCACGGCCGCGTTCGTCTCGACGTACGCGCTCTTCGGGCTTGGGGAAGCGATGCTGTCGCCGACTGTGGCGCCGTTGGTGGCCGATCTGGCGCCGGCGGGGATGGCGGGGCAGTACAACTCGGCGTTCGCCCTGGTGAAGCAGCTTGCGCTGGCGGTCGGTCCCGCTGTGGGCGGGCCTATGGGGGCGGCGCTGCACGGGCCGTACGTCGTGACGTTCCTGCTGTTCTCGCTGGGCATCACGTTCCTGGCCGTGCGGCTGGGGCGGCAGCTGACGCCCGTACAGAATCAGCCGTCGTTGGCGAGGAGTCGGGTGGTCGCTCGGGGTGCGGAGCCATCGGAGGCCGTAGCGGCGAAGGTCTGAAGGCATGCGGAGGCAGCCGTCACCTTGGGGTGGCGGCCGCCTCTGGCATGTGTCAGCGGGTGGCTGTGATCAGGGTCGAGGTGAAGGAGAGCGTCGTTGTGCCGTCGGGGGCCGTGTGGTCTTTGAGGAGGGTGTGGACCATGCGGCCGGCGTTGGTGAGGGCTTCCTGGCCGCCGGTTTCGGCGATCGTCTGGCCCCAGGGGAGCGCGGAGAGGTGGTTGGCGGCGTAGTCCGGTAGCGGGGGCAGGGCGATACCGAAGGTGACCTCGCGGTCGACGATGTCCTGGAAGCCCGCCTGGCGCAGGGCGGCCGTGACGCGTTCCGCGGAGGAGAAGGCGGCGGCGAAGCCTGCGGCCGCTTCTGGGCCGCCGTGTTCTGTGATGGCCCGGTGCTGGGCGGCGAAGTAGGGGGACTTGTCGATGGAGGCCCATGTGGTGGCGGCGAAGTGGCCGCCGGGGCGGGTTACGCGGGCCGTTTCCGTGAGGGCCGCGTTCGGGTCGGGGAAGAACAAGAACTGGGCGCCTTGTTGGCAGACGACCGCGTCGAAGGTGTCGTCGGCGTACGGGAGTTGGTCGGCGGGGGCCACGGTGAATTCGATGTCCGGGTACATGCGGGGGTGGTGTGCTTCGGCCACCTTGAGCATGGCGTCGTTCGGGTCGGCGCCGAAGACCCGGCCCGCGGGACCGACCCGGGCGGCGGCCACCCGTGCCGCGAAGCCGGTGCCGCACGCGAGGTCGAGCACGGTGGCTCCGGGGAACAGGTCGACGGCGTCCACGACCGCCTCGACGAAGGGCGCCATGATCGGCGCGACGTACCGCTCGTAACGCTCGGGAGCACTGCCTGAGAGCTGGAAGCCCGATTCCGTTTCCTCTGCCATGGAGGAGCTACTAGCACCGTGTGCGGCGATCGGCCAGATGCCGCGCGGCCATGGATCTAAGTGGCACGCGGAAGTGCGAACTCGCACCACACCGACTTGCCGCCGCCGGGTGTGCGGCGTGAGCCCCAGTTGGAGGCGATGGTGGCGATGATCGCGATGCCGCGGCCGGCCTCGTCGGCGGGTTCGGCGCGGCGGCGGCGTGGGAGGTGGTCGTCGCCGTCGGTCACCTCGACGATCAGGCGGCGGTCCGTGCGGCGCAGGCGCAGGCGCATGGGCGGGGTGCCGTGCTGGAGGGAGTTGGCGACGAGTTCGCTGGCGGCGAGGACGCCGAGGTCGTGCAGGTCCGTGGGGAAGCGCCAGCTCGTCAGGACGCCGGAGGCGAAGGCACGCGCGCGTGGGGCCGCTTCCACGCCGCCGAGCAGCTCCAGGGCGGCGTTTCGGAAGAGTTCGCCGTCGGAACCCGTACGGGAAGGGTGCTGGAGCACCAGGACCGCCACGTCGTCGTCGTGGTCGGCCGTCATGCCCGCCGAGCGGACGAGGCGGTCGCAGATCACCTGGGGTGTGCCGGTGGCGCCCGCGAGGGCCTCCTCCAGGGCGGCGATGCCCTCGTCGAGGTCCTTGTCGCGGCGCTCGACGAGGCCGTCCGTGTAGAGCACGGCGGTGGAGCCGGGGCCGAGCGGGATGGAGCCGGAGGAGTGCATCCAGCCGCCCGTGCCGAGGGGCGGGCCGATGGGTTCCTCGGCGCGCAGGACGGTGCCGCTGTCGTCGCGTACGAGGATCGGGAGGTGGCCGGCGGAGGCGTACACGAGGCGGCCCTCGTTGGGGTCGTGGACGGCGTACGCGCAGGTGGCGATCTGGTTGGCGTCGATCTCCGTGGCGAGGCCGTCGAGGAGCTGGAGGACCTCGTGCGGGGGCAGGTCGAGGCGGGCGTACGCGCGGACGGCGGTGCGGAGTTGGCCCATGACGGCTGCCGCGCGGACGCCGCGGCCCATGACGTCGCCGATGACCAGTGCCGTACGGCCGCCGCCGAGGGTGATGACGTCGTACCAGTCGCCGCCGACCGCGGCCTCCGTGCCGCCGGGGTGGTAGACGGCGGCGACGCGCAGGTCGTCGGGTTCCTCCAGGTCCTGGGGCAGCAGGGAACGTTGGAGGGTGACCGCGGTCTCGCGGAGTTCGCGTTCGCTGAGGCGGAGGCGGTCGGCGGCCACGGCCTGGTCGGTGACGTCGGCGGCGAAGATCAGTACGCCGCCTCCTTCAGGGGTGGATCCGTCGATGGGCACGGGGGTGCACGTGAAGGTGTACGAGCGGCCGCTGGGGACCTTGCGGGACAGGACCGTACGGGGCTTGGAGCTGCGCAGGACCTGGTCGAGGAGGGACAGGAGGCCGATCTCCTCCAGCTCGGGCAGCGCCTCGCGCGCTGGCTCGCCGACCGGACGTGCGCCGAAGGCCGCTACGTAGGCGTCGTTGACGTACGCGAGGCGGTGCTCCCGGCCGTGTACGAGGGCGACGAGGGCCGGGATGCGGTCGAGGACCTCGCGGACCGGCAGTTCGTCGACGGCGGGGACCGGTTGGGTTTTGGGGTCGTCGGTGTCGGCGTCTTCGGCGGCTTCCTTGCCGTGTTGCCGCTCGGCGCGGGCCGCGGGCACGGAGCCGCCCTCCGGGGGGAGCGCGTTCGACGAGCTGCCGGTCCGCGCCTCGGCGCGGCGCTGCGTTCCGGGGAGCAGGGCGCTCAAGCGCGTGAAGTTCACTGTGGGACAGGCCTCGTGGGATTGAAGGGCGAGCGGTCGGCCCGCCCATGGTCGTGGACCAGTGTGTCCGACCGGACCGACATCCGTCAGACGCCGGTCCCTGAGGTGGAGTTCCTGAGTCCGGTCAGGACGACCCCTTCGGGTCCTCTGGAGGCTTTCCACCGGCCGCGAGTTCGAACTCCGCACGGGGATGTTCGAGCGAACCGAGGGAGACGATCTCCCTCTTGAAGAGCCCCGCCAGCGTCCACTCGGCCATCACCCGGGCCTTGCGGTTGAAGGTCGGCACCCTGCTCAGGTGGTACGTGCGATGCATGAACCAGGCGGAGTAGCCCTTCAACTTGCGCCCGTAGACGTGCGCGACGCCTTTGTGCAGTCCCAGAGAGGCCACCGAGCCGGCGTACGCATGGGAGTACGTCTCCAGGGGCTCTCCGCGCAGGGAGTGGACGATGTTGTCGCCGAGGGTCCTGGCCTGGCGCACCGCGTGCTGGGCGTTGGGGGCGGTCTCCGTGCCGGGCTCCTTGGCGGTGACGTCGGGGACGGCGGCGGCGTCTCCGGCGGCCCACGCGTGCGTGACGCCCTCGACGGTCAGCTCGGCGGTGCACTTGAGGCGTCCGCGTTCGTTCAGCGGGAGGTCGGTGGCGGCCAGGATGGGGTGCGGTTTGACGCCGGCGGTCCAGACGACCGTACGGGTCGGGAAGCGCGCGCCGTCACTCAGTACGGCGACCCGGTCAACGCAGGACTCGAGGCGCGTCTCCAGGCGTACGTCGATATTGCGGCGGCGCAGCTCGGTGACGGTGTACTTGCCCATCTCCTCGCCGACCTCGGGCAGGATGCGGTTCGAGGCCTCTACGAGGATCCACTTCATGTCCTCGGGCTGGACGTTGTGGTAGTAGCGCGCGGTGTAGCGGGCCATGTCCTCGAGTTCACCGAGGGCCTCCACTCCGGCGAAACCGCCCCCTACGAAGACGAAGGTCAGGGCCGCGTCGCGGATCGCGGGGTCGCGGGTGGAGGAGGCGATGTCCATCTGCTCGATGACGTGGTTGCGCAGGCCGATGGCCTCTTCGACGGTCTTGAAGCCGATGCCGTGGTCGGCGAGGCCGGGGACCGGGAGGACGCGCGAGATGGAGCCGGGCGCGAGGACGAGCTGGTCGTAGGAGATCTGCTCCGGCTCCGCGCCCTCCTCCTGGGTGGCCAGGGTGGTGAGGGTCGCGGTGCGCTTGGCGTGGTCGATGGACTGCGCCTCGCCGATGACGATCTTGCACTGGTCGAGGACGCGGCGCAGCGGCACGACGACGTGGCGGGGCGAGATGTTTCCGGCGGCGGCTTCGGGCAGGAACGGCTGATAGGTCATATATGGGTCTGGCGTGACCACGACAATTTCTACGTCGCCACGTTTGAGCTCCTGTTTCAGCTTCCGCTGGAGACGCAGAGCCGTGTACATCCCGACGTAACCACCGCCGACGATGAGAATGCGCGTACCGTTCCGGGGTCCGGGGGTTGCCCCCCGGTTGATCGCAGTCTTCACCCACCCATGACGCAACGCGCTCTTGATTTTGTCCACAGCCCCGGCAATTTGTGTGACCGACCGCCTGAGACGCGCAGAGTTGGCCGATTTGCCGGAGTGCGCGGAAGATGTGCAGGTCAGATGGGGAGTATGGGGTGCTTGTACGTGTCTTAATCGGGACGTAAGCGGCCCGTACTCCGATCGAGGGGCGCACTGTGCGGAACCTGCCCCTTCTGAATTGACCCTTGCTCAACTATTGTTCGTCTCTCATCGGGGTGTAGGGGGAAGCACTCGGCCGGCCCGCACGACTGGTACGACGGGTATCCGGGTCGTGGGACCGATGCCTGTTCCGCTCCGCTCCGGCTTGTCAATGGCGGGGAGAGTCTCCGGGGGGAGACGTCATTACCGGGGGAACACATATGCATGTTCAAGAAACTCATTGGTCAACTGCGTCTGCCATCGCTTCCGGCGGCGCGGTCGGTGCGGCGATGGGGAACGGACGTGGTGCGGGGGACGCATCGCGGTCGACACCGCTGCGCGTGGACGCACAGCGCAATCTGGAGCACGTACTGCGTGCGGCGCGCGAAGTCTTCGGCGAGCTGGGGTACGGCGCGCCGATGGAGGACGTGGCGCGGCGCGCACGGGTCGGCGTCGGCACGGTGTACCGGCGCTTCCCGAGCAAGGACGTCCTGGTCCGGCGGATCGCCGAGGAGGAGACCTCCCGGCTGACCGACCAGGCCCGTTCGGCGCTCGGCCAGGAGGACGAGCCGTGGTCGGCGCTCTCGCGCTTCCTGCGGACGTCTGTGGCGTCGGGGGCGGGGCGGTTGTTGCCTCCGCAGGTGTTGCGGGTTGGCGTCGTGGAGGACGGTGCCGTTCTCGACGAGGCGCTGGTGCCGCAGCAGCGGGTTCAGCCGGTGTCTGCGTCCGGGGCGGGATCCGGCAACGGGTCGGGGTCCGTCTCCGGTTCGGGGTCTGTCTCCGGTTCGGGCTCGGGTTTGGCCTCGGGCTCGGGCTCGGGTGAGCTGCGGCTCGTGGAGCAGCGGTCGGCCTCCGACGGGGAGGTCGCGGAGGTCGACGACGCCGGGGCTGCGCAGCTGCTCGAGGTTGTGGGGCGGCTTGTGGAGCGGGCTCGGGCGGCGGGTGAGCTGCGGGCGGACGTGACCGTGTCGGACGTTCTGCTGGTCATCGCCACGGCGGCGCCTTCGCTGCCGGATGCGGCGCAGCAGGCTGCGGCTTCGGCGCGGTTGCTGGACATACTGCTGGAGGGGCTGCGGTCGCGTCCCGCGTAGGGCGATGGGGCTGGGGCGGGTGTGGGGTTTCTTTTCCCCAAGCCCGCCCCTTCCCGTAGCCAAGGGGCTCCGCCCCCTGGACCCCCGCTGGGGCTGCGCCCCAGACCCCGCATCGGCCTGAACGGCCTCGTCCTCAAACGCCGGACGGGCTGAAAATCAGCCCGTCCGGCGTTTGAGGACCGGGGTCGGGGGCGGAGCCCCAGGGATGGGACGGGTAAGGGCGGCGGGGGCGAGAAACCTACCCCCGTCGAGCCGTCGCTCCCGCCCCCAACGCCCCCCGCTCCGGAGCAATCCCCCCAGGCACCGCCCGCGCCCGCGCAGGTGTGCCCGTCCAGCATGTGCCCCTGCGGTCCAGCAGGCGGCCCAGCCACACCTCCAGGGAGACGAGGTCCGCCAGGCCCTCCAGGGGCAACGGCTCGCCCTCCGCCGCCGCTCGGAGGGCCTTGCGGACGACCCTGGCCTCTATCAGGCCTGCCTGGGCCAGGAGCGGGGTGTCGAAGAGGTCGACGAGGGTGTCGGCGGCGGCTCGCAGGCCCGTGCGGGCTGCGGCTGCTGAGGTGGCGTGGGAGGGGGCGCCCCAGCCCGGGGGGAGGTCGGCTACTCCGGCGCCTTCCAGGACCGTACGGAGTATGGCGGCGCGGGCGCCGGGCTGGACTCGGAGGGCCTCCGGGAGGGCGCGGCAGGCGCGTACGACCTGGTTGTCGAGGAAGGGGGCGTGCAGGCGCTGGAAGCGGACCTCGGCGGCCTGTTCGAGGATGCGGAGGTCGGCGGCGTGCCGGGCCAGGGCGGCGCGGGCGCGGAAGTCGCCGGGGCGTTGGCCGGGGCCGACGCTCGCCCGGGACGTCGCGCCCGTCAGGCGAACCGATACTTCAGCGAGCGCCTCGCCGGTGAGCCAGCGCGCGGCGGGGCCGGGTCTGCCCCAGGTGAGCGCGGCGAGGGACGCCCCTACGGCACCTCCGGGCTCGTCGAAGTTCCGGTGCAGCAGCCGGTCGGCGAGGCCCTGTATGCCGACGAGATAGGGCGTACGGGCGAGCTTGCGCGCCGCGCCGTACACGCGCGCGGGGACCAGGACCGAGCCGTCCGCCTTCGCCAACGCGGCGACGGGGCGCACCAGGTGACGTCGTTTGCGGTCCATCAGGAGGTCGGCGAGGCGTGCCGGGTGTGCGTCCAGGACCTGCCGGGCGCCGTACCCCGTGAAGTGGTCCGCGCTGCCCGCGGCGAGCCGTGCGCGGTGGCGGGCGGCGGTCACCAGGGAGGGGCCCGGTTCGTCCGTCAGCGGGCCCTCCAACTCGGCGTAGGGGAGGACCTCTTCGCCGCCGGCGACCACTACGTGGTGCAGCCGGGGGTTGGCGGCCAGGGTTCCGGCGCGCTCCAGTTCGGCCTCGCGGCCCTTCACGGCGAGGTCGTTGAAGGTGACGGCAAGGAGACGCTCACCGGCGCCCGTGCCGTGCCCCAGGACGGTGCCCGGCATTCCGGGGAGGCCGGCGGCAAGGAGGGCGAGAGTTCCCGAAGCGGGGCCTCCGGAGAGGTCGGCTCCTATGCCGGGTACGGGCATGCCGCGCGCCGCACGCCGCTCGGCGGGGCCCATGCCGGGCACGGGGCCAGGGTCCACATCGGCGCCGGGAACATGGCGGGGAGCGGCGAGACGGGCGCGTACGGACTCCACCAGGGCGTCGCGTACGGCGTCCACCGCACTGTCGGGGTCGACGGTGGCGGCCGCGACGGCGAGGGAGGCCACCTGTTCGTACCCGGCGATCTCGCGTGCGCCGGCGCGCAGGACCAGCGCGTGCCCCGGCGGAATGCGCTGCACGCCCTGGTAGGGCGTGGAGTTGTGCAGGGCGGCGGGTACGTCGGGGGCGGCGAGGATGGCTGCGAGGTGTCCGAAGTCGAGGTTGGCCTCGATGAGGTCGGCGAGGGGGAGCGCGGCCGTGGCGTACGCCGTGCCGCCCGCCCAGGGGGTGTAGAACACCGGCCGTGCGCCCGCCAGATCGCCGCACACCATCACCCGGCGGCCCACCTGGACGACGGCGGTGTAGCTGCCGGACCAGGCCGTCAGATGGCGAAGTGCCCCTCCGCGCGCGGCGACCAGGCCCACGCGCAGTTGTTCGTCGGAGGCGCCGCAGGTGCCGAGCACCGCGATCCGGTTCTGTGCGTCGGCCTTCACGACGCGCACCTCGTCGGGGCGCCAGTCGCCGACCGCCCAGAGCGGATCCGGGTCGCCCCACAGGAGTTGGGACCCCACCGGGTGCACGGTCTCGCCGTCGCTTCCCGTGGCCCCCGCCGAGCCGGCCTCAGGAGCCGCAGTGGCGGTACTGCTCCACCCCACCAACCACCGCATCGCCGCCTCCACAGGCTGTGGACAACCAGTGCACCGTACGAACTGGGCACCATGCTGCCACGAAGAGAGCGCGCCGGTGGGTCCCTGCCGCCGCTTGTGCACCCCAGAGTGCGCCCCTTGGGAGATGCCCGCAATGGAGCGAACGCACGCACGGAGCACGGAGATTACGACGCGAATGCGCCCCCGGTTCGCTCCCCCACGACACCCAACGCGCCCTCAACTGCCATGGTAGAAGGGATTTTCGGGCGCAGAAGGCAGGGGCGAAAATCAGCCAAATCGGCGGTGGGCGCACGGGCGTGCACACGCTCCGTACAGGCTTTGCTCAACGCACGATCCGGGAGGCGGAGTTCGCCTCCCGGACCGGTCCGCCGCCCGCGGGGATATGTGACGGCGGTGTCCCCCAGCCCGCTGGATCCAGTACAGCGGGCCGACCCACGCAGGATCCATGGAAGCGATTCGACGATGGCCGGAGAAGAGCGCACGGCCGGGCGCACAGCCACACACCGGGAGCACACCACAACGCTGCGTACTTCCCCGCGGACCACAATCCCGCCATCCGGAACTATGCCTCTTAACGCATGGGATGCGGCGAACTACGCTGGGTTTACGAATGCCGCGTGGTTATGCCAACGCGGCAGCCGTCTGTGTCGAGGGGTGGCGCATGTCCAGGGAGCAACGCGGGCCGAACGAAAAACTCGGCGCCGTTCTCGCCCTCGCGGGAATCAGCAACGCAGGCCTCGCCCGTCGCGTCAACGATCTTGGCGCACAGCGCGGACTGACTCTTCGCTATGACAAGACCTCGGTGGCGAGATGGGTGTCGAAGGGCATGGTGCCGCAGGGTGCCGCCCCGCATCTCATCGCCGCGGCCATCGGCCAGAAGCTCGGCCGGCCCGTACCGCTCCACGAGATCGGTCTGGCGGACGCGGATCCCGCCCCGGAAGTGGGCCTCGCCTTCCCCCGTGACGTAGGACAGGCCGTGCGCGCCGCGACGGACCTGTACCGTCTCGACCTCGCCGGGCGCAAAGCCGGCTCCGGAGGCATCTGGCAGTCGCTGGCCGGTTCGTTCGCGGTGAGCGCGTACGCGACTCCCGCCTCCCGGTGGCTGATAACCCCGGCCGACAGTTCGGTGGCCCGCGACGCGAGCCCGGTGGACGGCTCCGGAGCACCGCTGAAAGTCGGCCACAGCGACGTACAGAAGCTGCGTGAGGCCGCCGAGGACGCCAGGCGCTGGGACTCCAAGTACGGAGGCGGCGACTGGCGTTCGTCCATGGTGCCCGAGTGCTTGCGAGTGGAGGCGGCACCGCTGCTGCTCGGCGCGTACTCGGACGAGGTGGGCCGGGCGTTGTTCGGCGCCTCGGCCGAACTGACCCGCCTTGCCGGGTGGATGGCCTTCGACACCGGCCAGCAGGAGGCCGCCCAGCGGTACTACATCCAGGCCCTGCGTCTCGCGCGCGCGGCTGCCGATGTGCCTCTAGGGGGCTACGTACTCGCCTCCATGTCCCTCCAAGCGACGTACCGCGGCTTCGGCGACGAGGGCGTCGACCTCGCCCAGGCCGCCCTGGAGCGCAACCGTGGCCTCGCGACGGCCCGCACCATGAGCTTCTTCAGCCTCGTCGAGGCACGCGCGCACGCGCGCGCGGGTGACGCCCAGGCGGCCGGCGGGGCCCTGAAGGCCGCCGAGGGCTGGCTGGAGCGGGCCCGCGACGGCGACCAGGACCCGTCGTGGCTCGGCTTCTACTCGTACGACCGTTTCGCCGCCGATGCCGCGGAGTGTTACCGCGATCTCAAGGCTCCTCGGCAGGTGCGGCGCTTCACCGAGCAGGCGTTGTCGAAGCCGACGGAGGAGTTTGTGCGGTCGCATGGGCTGCGGCTTGTGGTGTCGGCGGTTGCCGAGCTCGAGTCCGGGAACCTGGACGCGGCGTGTGAGCAGGGGGTGCGGGCGGTGGAGGTGGCGGGGCGGATTTCGTCGGCGCGCACCACCGAGTACGTGAAGGATCTTCTGCATCGGCTGGAGCCGTATGGGGATGAGCCGCGGGTTGTTGAGTTGCGGGAGAGGGCTCGGCCGTTGCTAGTCGCTCCCGCGTAGGGCTGGGTGCCTTCGCATCTGCCTAGTTGATGTTGTTTTGGGGCTGCGGGTTCGTTGTGGTTGCTCGCGCCCACGCGGCGGAGCCGCAGATCGACACAGCCCCGCGCCCCCTTCGGGCCTGCGGCCCCTCAAGCGGCCGCGCCGCCTTGCGGCGACTTCCGGGTTTCGGCGCGTTGTCAGTGGCGCAGTGCACTATCTAAGTGGGAGGTGGGAAGGTGCCGCGCGTGATCGTTTATGACTGTGATGTGGTCGTGGTCGGCGGGGGGATCGTCGGGCTGTCCACGGCCTATGCGATTACGCGGGCCGCGCCGGGGACTCGGGTGATGGTGCTGGAGAAGGAGCCGGGGCCGGCTCGGCACCAGACGGGGCGTAACAGCGGGGTGATCCACAGCGGGATCTACTACCGGCCGGGGTCGCTCAAGGCGCGGTTTGCCGTGCGGGGCGCGGCCGAGATGGTCAAGTTCTGTGCGGAGTACGGGATCGCGCATGCCGTGACGGGGAAGCTGATCGTCGCCACGGAGCGGGACGAGTTGCCTCGGCTGCATGCGCTGGTGCAGCGGGGGCGGGAGAACGGGATTCCGGTACGGGAGCTGGGGGCGTCCCAGATCGCCGAGTACGAACCGGAGGTGCGGGGGCTCGCCGCCATTCACGTCGCCACGACCGGGGTCTGCGACTTCGTGGGGGTCGCTCGGCAGCTTGCGGAGGCTTCGGGGGCGACGATTCGGTACGGGGCGGAGGTCACGTACATCGATCGGCGGCCTGACCTCGGGGTCGCCGTGCGTACGGGCGATGGGGACGTCGTACGCGCGCGTGTGCTCGTCAACTGTGCGGGGCTGCACTGTGACGAGATCGCTCGGCTTGCTGGGGACGAGCCTGGGATGCGGATCGTGCCGTTCCGGGGTGAGTACTACTCGCTGGCGCGGCCTTGGCTGGTGAAGGGGCTGGTTTATCCGGTGCCGGATCCTGCGTTTCCGTTCCTCGGGGTGCATCTCACTCGAGGGATCGACGGGGGTGTTCATATCGGGCCGAATGCTGTGCCTGCCTTGGCCCGGGAGGGGTATGACTGGCGGACTGTGCGGGCTCGGGAGTTGGGGGCGACGCTTGCCTGGCCGGGGGCTTGGCGGATTGCTCGGCGGCATTGGCGGTATGGCGGGGGTGAGCTGCGGCGGTCGGTGTCGAAGAGGGCGTTTGCTGAGGCTGTGGGGCGGTTGTTGCCTGCGGTGACCTCGGATGACCTGGTTCCGGCTTCTGCGGGGGTTCGGGCGCAGGCGGTTCTTCGGGACGGCACGTTGGTCGACGACTTCCTTCTGCGGGAGGGGGCTCGGACGGTTCATGTGCTGAACGCGCCGTCGCCTGCGGCTACCGCTTCGCTGCCGATTGGGCGTGAGGTTGGGCGGAGGGTTCTGGTGGCGTTGGGGCGGGCGTAAACGCGGGGTTTTCTTTCCCCAGCCCCGCCCCTTCCCGAAACTGGGGGCTGCGCCCCCAGGCCCCGCTGCCTCCGGCGGGGTGGGTGGGGCGGGTGGGTGCCTACCGGGATGGGGGGTGACAGTCGTGTCGCGGCTGCGGGTGCGTCGTGGCTGGTCGCGCAGTTCCCCGCGCCCCTAAAAACAAAAGCCTGCGACTGCCCGCACCCCGACGATCAAGCGACCCCGGCCCGGAAGGGGCCCTCGCCCCGTACCCGCCCGCGGCTTGGTAAGCCCGCCCGGAGGGAGCCCGCGCCCCGAGCAAGCCCGTGGCCCGGAAGGCGCCCGCGCCCCGAGCAAGCCCGCGGCCCGGAAAGGCCGCCCGGAGGGAGCCCGCACCCCCACGGCCCCGCAGCCGCCCACGGCGGCAAGGGGACGGGGCGGGGGTGTGCGCCCGCAGCGGCCGGCGCGCCAACACCGGCACCCCCTACCAGCCGACAGCAACGCGCGCCGGTCCGAGGACGGACACCCCCGACGCGGCCCCGCACCCACCACCCACCCAAACGGCGCGAGACTGTGACATATGCGGCTCCGCCGCGCGGGCGCGAGCAACCACAACGCACCCGCAGCCGCCCAACCGCCGGAGGCACCCCGCGTGGGCGCGACCAGCCACAACGGCGCCGTCAGCCGACAACGAACCCAACCGCCGGAGGCACTCGTACAATCAAACGCACTGTGTCTGAGCGTCAAAACACCGAAGAGCCGCGCCCCTCCCGCCCCCGTGCCAAAGGCGAACCCCGCTTCCCCGACGGGCCCCGCGCCGACCCGGCCGGCTCCCACTTCGAGCGCCGGATCCGTAGCTTCCAGCCGCGCCGGAGCCGGGTCACCCATGGGCAGGCGGACGCCTTGCAGCGGCTGTGGCCCAAGTGGGGGCTGGATATCGATGGGCGGCGGAAGATCGATCTGAGCGATCTGTTCGGGAACGACAAGCCCGTCGTGCTGGAGATCGGGTTCGGGATGGGCGAGGCCACCGCGCAGATGGCCGCCGAGGATCCCGAGACCAACATCCTCGCCGTCGATGTGCACACCCCTGGCCAGGGCAACCTGCTCAATCTCGCGGACCGGAAGGGTCTGTCCAACATCCGGGTCGCCAACGGCGACGCGATCATCCTGCTCAGGGAGATGCTCCAGCCGGACTCCCTCAGCGGGCTGCGCGTCTACTTCCCGGACCCCTGGCCCAAGAAGCGCCACCACAAGCGCCGCCTGATCCAGCCGGCATTCCTCACACTCGCCGCGTCCCGCCTCAAGCCCGGTGCGCTGCTGCACTGTGCCACGGACTGGGAGCCGTACGCCGAGGTGATGCTCGAAGTCCTCAGCGCGCACCCGGACTTCGAGAACTCCCAGCCGGACGGCGGCTACGCGCCCCGCCCGGACTTCCGCCCGCTGACCCGTTTCGAGAGCCAGGGCCTGGACAAGGGCCATGTGGTGCACGACCTGCTGTTCCACCGCGTGCCGCACAGCACCCGACACGACGCCCGACGCAGCACCCCATAAGCCATCCCGAACCCAGCGAACCCAGCGGGGCGCAAACGTACCGTCGCGAGCCCACCCTCTCCCTGGTTAGGGTCGATGTTGTGTCCACCAGTCCCCCGTACCCGGCGTACCCGCCGTACCCCCCACCCCCCGGCACCCCCGCCGGAGGCACCCGGCGGCATACACACTGGTGGCGCCGCAGGTGGGTGCGTTACGGCGCGCTGATCACCCTGCTCGCCCTCTCCGGTCTGGTCATCCTGGCCCTGGTCCGCGAACAGACCGGTACCGAGGGCTTTTTGGTGGGCCTCGGCCTCGCCGTACTGCCCGTCCCGCTGCTGATCGCCGCGTTCCGCTGGCTGGACCGGGTCGAACCGGGGCCCTGGCGGAACCTGACGTTCGCGTTCGCCTGGGGGGCCTGCGCGGCGGCGCTGATAGCGATCGTGGCGAACAGTTTCGCCACGCGTTGGATAGCCACCGCCACCGCGGACCCCTCCAGCGCCGACACGATCGGCGCGACCGTCATAGCACCCGTCGTGGAGGAGACCGCGAAGGCCGCCGCCGTCTTACTCGTGTTCCTGTTCCGCAGACGGGACTTCACCGGGATCGTCGACGGCGTGGTGATCGCCGGAGTCACCGCGACCGGCTTCGCGTTCACCGAGAACATCCTCTACCTCGGCACCGCCTTCGGCACCGACCAGCTGAGCAGCGGTGACGGCGGCATCGCCTCCGTCACCGCCGCCACCTTCTTCGTACGCGTGATCATGTCGCCCTTCGCGCATCCGCTGTTCACCGTGCTCACCGGCATCGGCTTCGGCATCGCGGCGCTCTCCGCGGACCGCCAGCACATACGACGCGTACTGCTGCCCTTCACGGGCCTGCTGCTGGCGATGGGCATGCATGCTCTCTGGAACGGCTCGTCGACCTTCGGCACGTACGGCTTCTTCGCGGTGTACGCGGCGTTCATGGTGCCCGCGTTCGGCCTGCTGACCTGGCTGGCCATCTGGACCCGGCAGCGCGAACTCGGCACGATCCGCACCGAACTGCCCGCGTACGCGATGGCGGGCTGGCTGACGGTTCCCGAGCCGTTCGTGCTCGGCTCGATGAAGGCGCGGAAGCTGGCCCGCGAGTGGGCCACGCATCACGGAGGGCGGCCTGCGGGGCGGGCGGTCGCGGAGTACGAGGCGTACGCGACCTCTCTCGCGTTCCTCCGCCACCGGGGGCGCCGCGGCCGCGCGGGCACCGATTTCGTCGTACGGGAACGGGAGTTGCTCCACGAGCTCTGGGCCCGCCGCGAGCTGGCCCGCCCCGCACTGGCGTACGCGGCCCGGGCCACGGCTCCTCCTCCGGCGCCGCCGCCGTGGCCGACGTACGGGAACACCTACGGGAACTCGTACGGCCAAGGGTCGCCCTACCCGGCGTACAACCCCTACCGGAACTAGCCCGGAGCTAGCCCGGAACCAGGCGAAACCAAGCGAAAACCAAGACGCCACCCGCTTCTCGTCCGAAAGCGGATGGCGTCAAAGACCTTGCGGGACTTACGGGTTGAGCCCCTTGCTCCGCAGCCAGGCCATCGGGTCGATCCCGTCGCCGCCCGCCGTCTTGACCTCCATGTGGAGGTGCGCCCCGGTGACATTGCCGGTCGCGCCGACGCGGCCGATGACCTCGCCCGTGCTGACCTTCTGGCCGACGCTGACGCTGATCGAGGACTGGTGGGCGTACCAGACCTCCGTGCCGTCGTCGAGCTTGAGCTTCGTGAGGTAGCCGTACGAACCGTTCCAGCCGGCCTCGGTGATGGTGCCGCTGTGGACGGCCTTGAGCGGCGTACCCGAGGGAGCGGCGAAGTCCAGGCCGGTGTGGGTGCCGGAGGACCACAGCGCGCCGGACTGCCCGAAGGTCGAGGTGATGGTGTACGAGGACGTCGGCAGCGCGAAGCTCTTGGCGAGCTCGGCGAGGCGCTCCGCCTCAGCCTTCTGCCGGGCCTCCTCCGCCGCCTTCTCCTTGGCGGCTTCGGCCTTGGCCTTGGCCTCTTGGCGCTCCTTGGCGGCCTGCTCGGCGGCCTTCTTCGCGGCTGCGGTCGCCGCGGCCTGCCTGGCCTCCTGGTCGACCTGGTCCTGCTGGCGCTCGGCCTGGAGGATGATGCGGGCGCGAAGGGCCTCGCCGGCGTCGGAGTTGCCCTGCTCGGCGTCCGCGGCGCTCAGACCGGCGTGGGTGAGCGGAGTCGTGGAACCGGGCTCTTCGTCGGTGTCGCCCGAGATCAGCGGAAGGTCGGGCAGAGTGATCGAGACCGGCGGCTTGCCGGTGTTCGCGCTGGCCATGCCGCCCGCGCTGACGGCGGCGATGACGCCGACGCCCAGAACCGTGGAGCTGCGTGCGAGGCCTCCGCCGCGCTGCTTGCCGACGCGGTGCCTGCCGCGTACGGGCTTGAGGGAATCCTCAGAGGGGTTCCACTCCTCCCAGGTCTCCTCGTCCTGGCGTTTGCCGTAGCCGAATGTGTCAGGTTCCTCATTCGGCGCGAACGAAGTCTGGGGGGCAGGCCGGTTGGACGCCACGTAGGCGCACTCCTTTCCTTCCTTCCGCCTACCGGGTTAGCTGACGGGTTCGGAGCAGGAAGGTCTCCTACGTGCGTTGCTCACGGTGTCTCCACCGGGAACGACGCCCGATTCACCCCAAGTTGGTGGTTCCCCGGTTCCTTTGCAGGATTCGGCGCGTGCGCACGGAGCCGACTCTTGTGTCGGCTGGGACGACCGCGCTGCGTTATCGAACGTTAATAGAGGCAGGCCCTGGATTCCAAGCTGTTCTGGAGATTCGTTGGCAGTCTTGGCCTGGACTTTCAGGTCATCAGTGGGATGAATCGGGCGAGTTGATCGTGACTCAGCTCCAATTCACTGCTGTGACTGCTGTTGACAATGTTTCAGTTGTTATGCGGAGTGGGTTCGTCCGACTACGGAAGGTGATACGAGGCCGCCTCCGGCATCACGCGTCCGCCTCACGCGTCGGCCTCACGGTCTCCGGACCGCCAGCAGCGCCATGTCGTCCGTCGCGCCGCCGACTCCCGTGTGCCGTACGACTTCCTCCACGAGCGTGGCGAGCAGCGCCCGGGGTCCGTGGAAGGTCCGGCCCGCGAGTCTGTCCGCCGGGTCGAAGAAGACGCCGTGCCGGTCCCGGGCCTCGGTCACCCCGTCCGTGTAGAAGAGCAGGGTGGCTCCGCCGGGGAACGGGACCTCCTGCGCCCGGTCGGGCCACGGGCCCAACTCGCCCATCCCGAGCGGCAGTGCGGGGTCCTCGTCCTTCAGCGTGTCCAGCGAGCCGTCGCCGTAGAGCAGGAGCGGTCCCGGGTGGCCGCGGTGGACGAGGCGTACGACGGCGTCGGCGTGCGGGATCTCGGCCAGTACGGCGGTGGTGAAGCCCTCGAACGCCTCGAGGCCGCCGCGCCGGGCGGCCTCGCGCACCAACGCCCGCTCCAGCCGCTGCGCCACCGCCTCCAGGGTCGCCTCCTGCTCGGCGGCCTCCCGGAAGGCCCCGATGAGCACGGCCACGGCCGCCACCGCGCCCATGCCCTTCCCGCGTACGTCGCCGACGATGAGCCGTACGCCGTGCGGGGTGTCCTGCACGGCGTACAGATCGCCCCCGATGAACGCGTCCGCCTGAGCCGCCTCGTACCGCGCCGCGATGTCGAGCCCGCCGATCCGTTCGGCCGGTTCGGGCAGTACGGCGCGCTGGGCCGCCTCCGCGATCTCGCGGGCAGAGGCGAGACGTTGGTCACTGCGGCGTACGAGGCGGTTGATGGCGAGCGCCAGCACGGCGACGGCGGCCGCGGTGGCCACCTCGGTGGCGGCGCCCGCGTCGAAGTCGCCCCTGATGTGCAGCAGGGAGAGGGCGGCGACGGACACGACTCCGGTGCGCAGCGTGTTGGCGAAGGTGGAGAGGGGCGCGGCGATGAGCGGAGCGACCGTGAAGAAGGGCACCGCGGTGAAGGGAGGAGGGGTGAGGAGGTCGTAGCAGACCCCCGCGATGATCAGCAGCACCGGGAGGGCCTGGACGAGGGTGCGGAGGTACGCGACGCTCCGTCCGCCAGTCTCCACTTCTCCGGGCCCCGCCACTGGTCTCCTGCCCTTCACCGCGTCACCGCGCTCCGTCCAGGGTTCCCGGCGGGTGGTCGGGGGGCGACCTGTGCGGGCCGAGTGGGTGAGCGTAGCCATCGGGACAGGACCGGCGGGAACCCCGGAAAGCACTCAGGGCCGGAACCCGTAGGTTCCGGCCCTGAGTGTTCAGTAGCGGGGACAGGATTTGAACCTGCGACCTCTGGGTTATGAGCCCAGCGAGCTACCGAGCTGCTCCACCCCGCGTCGGTAGGACCAGTGTACGCCATCCGCGGGACGCTCTGCACACGGGTTTTCGCCGCCTGCCCTCAACCGATCCCTCCCGGTCACTGGCCGAGCAGATGGCGGTTGGGCTCGGCGGCCCGTTCCGCGTATTCCGGGAGTACGACGACCTCGGCGCCCTCGGCGGCCAGCAGTCCGCTGCCGTCGGCGGACCGGACGAACGTGTCCGGCTCGCGCCAGGCGGTGACCACGCGGCGTACTCCCGCGTCGAGGATCAGCCGGGCGCAGGGGGCGGGCCGGGAGGCGCGGCGGGCGCAGGGTTCCAGGCTGCTGTAGACGGTGGCGGTGGGCAGGCGCGGGTCGGCCGGGTCGAGCTTCGCGAGCGCGGCCTCCTCGGCGTGCGAGACCTCGTCGGACTCGCGGGAGTACCCGCGGGCCAGTTCCGTACCGTCCGCCGCGACGACGACCGCGCCGACGCTGAACGCGGTCCGTGAGGGCGGGCACTGGGCGGCGAGCTCGCAGGCGACCTCCAGCCAGTGCCGGTCGGCGGCGGAGGCCAGCCCGCCCGCGCCGGGCGCCGTGGGCACGTAGCGCATGAGCACCACATCGCCCACCGGCCGGGTTTCCACGAGCCGCATGCGGTTGCGGACCCCGCCCGGGTAGCCGCCGGGTCCGAACATCCGGGGCGCGTCCGGCTGCCCGACGAGGAGGGGCGCGAGCGCGAGCTGCAGCTCGTCCGCGAGGCCCTCCTGGAGCAGCTGCGTATGCACGCGCCCGCCGCCTTCGACCATGAGCCGCCGTACGCCTCGTACGTCGTGAAGATGCTCGAGTACGGCCGGCCAGTCGAGCTCCGGGCCTACGGGGACGACGTCGACGCCGAGGCCGCGGAGGGCCGCGTTGGCTTTCGTGGCGCCCTGGTCCGTCGTGTACACGACCTTCTCGCCGCCCGTGGACCAGAAGTTGAGGGCCGGGTCCAGGTCTCCGCGGCCGCTGACGGTGACCTTCAGCGGGTACTCCGGGCGGCCGTCCGCGACCCTGGCCGCGCGCCGTTCGGCGGAGTTGACCAGGAGGCGGGGGTTGTCGGCGCGCAGGGTGCCCGCGCCGACCAGGATCGCGTCGGAGTGGGCCCGCACCTCGTCGACCCGGTCGAAGTCGGCCGGGCCGGAGAGCCGCAGCCGTTCGGGGCCGGTGTCGTCCAGGTAGCCGTCGAGGGAGACGGCCGCGGACAACAGGACGTAGGGGTGGGGCATGGGGCGTACTCTCCGCTCGCACTGGACCGATGGTGGTTCAATTTTTAAACAGTACCTACAATGGTGGCATGACGACCCGCTGGCTCACCCCCGAGGAGCAACGCGCCTGGCGCGCGTACATCGCCGCCTCCTACCTCCTGGAGGACGCGCTCGACCGGCAGCTCCAACAGGAGGCCGGTATGCCGCACCTGTACTACACGATCCTGTCCGCCCTCTCCGAGACTCCGCAGCGCACTCTGCGGATGACGGATCTCGCCCAGGCGTTGAAGATCACCCGCAGCCGGCTGACGTACGCCGTGACCCGCCTGGAGAAGGACGGTCTCGTACGCCGCGAAGACTGCCAGATGGACAAGCGCGGGAGCCTCGCGGTCCTGACCGACGAGGGGATGGCGGTGCTGGAGCGGGCGGCGCCGGGGCATGTCGAGATGGTGCGCACGGCGTTGTTCGAGCACCTCACCGAGGAGCAGGTGGGGCAGTTGGAGGAGATCTTCACGGGGGTTGCGGCGGCGCTTCAGGGGGACGGGGGGAAGGCCGCGTCGGACGACCTGCCGTGGCGGCGGCGGTCGTCGAGTCAGCAGTGTTCGTAAGCGATGGCGGTGTCGGCGTCAGGTGGTCGTGAGGATGACGAGTTGCTGGGTCGCCCGGGTCATCGCGACGTAGTGATCGACGGCTCCTTCGATGCCTTCGCCGAAATTCTCCGGGTCGATCAGGACCACCAAGTCGAACTCGAGTCCCTTCGAGAGCTCCGGGGTCAGGGAGCGGACACGGGATGACGTCGTACGGAATCGGGGCGTCGCCGGAGATGCCGTACGGGATCCGGATGTCGTACGGGATGTGGGGGCGGCGATGACGCAGGCGGTCCCGTCCGCGTGTGTGGCGAGCCAGTCGTCGAGGATCGAGTCCAGAGCCGAAACGGTTCCGTGGACGACGGGGACGCCGCCGCTGCGGATGGAGATCGGGACGTTGGCGTCGGGGAGGGCGGCGCGGATGACCGGCTCGGCCTCCGCCATGATCTCTTCCGGTGTGCGGTAGTTGATGCTCAGGGACGCCTGGTTGATGCGGTCGAAGCCGATGCGCGCCAGCCGTTCCTGCCATGACTCCGTGAAGCCGTGCCGGGCCTGGGCGCGGTCGCCGACGATCGTGAAGCTGCGGGACGGGCAGCGGAGGAGCAGCATCTGCCATTCGGCGTCGGTCAGTTCCTGGGCCTCGTCGACGACGATGTGGGCGAACGGGCCGGCGAGCAAGTCCGGGTCGGGGGTGGGCAGTTCGGACTCGTCGACCAGGCTGACCTTCGCGTCCTCGCCGCTCAGCATCCTCACCAGGCCGATGCCCTCGTCGCCGTCGGCGCCGGAATTGGCCACGGCCCCGATCAGGTTGTCGACGACCTGCTCCATGCGCTCGCGCTGGGCGGCGAGGATGGCCTGGTGCCGGCGCTTGCGCCGGGCCGTCTTCGGGTCGCCGAGCCGCTGCCGGGCCGCGTCCAGGAGGGGCAGGTCGGACACCGTCCAGGCCTGGGGAGCCTCCTTGCGCTGCAGCTTCTTGACCTCGTCAGGGGTCAGCCAGGGGGCGCATTTGCGGAGGTAGGCGGGGACCGACCAAAGGTCTCCGACGAGGTCGGCCGCTTCGAGCAGTGGCCAGGCGTGGCTGAAGGCCGCAAGCAGTTCCCGGTTCTGGTTCAGCGACTTCCGGAGCAGGGCGGGCGGGGCCTCCTCGGCGTCGTGCTTGTCCGCGAGGATCGTGAGCAGTTCGTCCCAGACCTGGGCGCGCCCATCGTTGTGCGGAGTGCCGGGTTCCGCTGCTTCGAACGCTTCGGTCCAGTCGTCGGCGCTGAGCCAGACATCGGACCAGTGGGTCGTGACGGTCATGCCCTTGGCGGGCGGCTCCTCGTAGAACCGTACGGCCGTCTCGATCGCCTTCACCAGGTCCGCGGACGACTTCAGCCGGGCCACGTCCGGGTCGGCCTCGACCGCCGCCGCGGCTCCCTCGTCGACGAGGTCCCGCAGGGTGCAGGTCTGTACGCCCTCCTCTCCCAGGCTGGGGAGGACATCGGCGACGTAATCCAGGTACGGCCGGTGCGGGCCGACGAACAGCACCCCGCCGCGGCGGTGTCCGAGGCGGGGGTCGGAGTAGAGGAGGTAGGCGGAACGGTGCAGGGCGACGACCGTCTTGCCCGTACCCGGACCGCCGTCCACGACGAGAGCGCCGCGCGATCCGGCGCGGATGATGGCGTCCTGGTCGGCCTGGATGGTGCCGAGCACGTCGCGCATACGCGGCGACCGGTTGGTGCCCAGGCTGGCGATGAAGGCGGACTGGTCGTCGAGTGCGGCATGCCGTTCCAGCCCGTCGGCGGTGAACACCTCGTCCCAGTAGTCGCTGATCCGGATGGGGGTCCCCCCGCTCGAGCGAAGCCGAGAGTGGGGGCGGGTCCAGCGGTACCTGCGACGGCTCGTCAGGCCCATGGGGTTGGCGTGGGTGGCGCCGAAGAAGGGCTCGGCCGCCGGGGAGCGCCAGTCGACCAGTAGCCGACGGCCCGTGCTGTCCGTGAGGCCGAGTCGTCCGACGTATACGGGTTCGGAGTCGTCGTCGGCGATCATGTGGCCGAGGCACAGGTCCAGGCCGAAGCGGCGCAGTGTGCGCAGGCGGGCGGTCAGCCGGTGGATCTCCGTGTCGCGGTCCATCGCCTGCCGGCCGGTTCCGCCGGGCGCCCTGCGCTCGGCGTCTAGTTGGTCGGACACCTCGGCGATCGTCTGCTCGAGGCACTCGGCGATGGCCGCGAAGTGCCGCTCGTCGGCGGCGATCAGCTTGGGGTCGGCCTTGGAGGAGAGGTTTTCGGGGAGGTCGAACGCGCTGGTGGTCAGGGGGTTCACGGCGAAGGGCTCCGATCTGGGGTCGCTGGCGACCGTTGCGCGCGGGAAGACGTTTTGGAGCGGTGTGACGTACGCACCTGTGCGTGCGGGTTCTCGTGTTCCGGTTCTCGTGTTCCGGTTCTCGTGTTCCGGTTCTCGTGTTCCGGTTCTCGTGTTCCGGTTCTCGTGTTCCGGTTCTCGTGTTCCGGTTCTCGTGTTCCGGTTCTCGTGTTCCGGTTCTCGTGCTCCGGTTCTTGAGTTCCGGTTCTCGTGTTCTCGTTCTCGGGCCTGGATCGACCGGCCCGCGCTGTTCACGCGGGACGGTCGATCCGGGCCCTGCTCAGCCGACCGCTTCGAGCAGCAGCTTCGCCGCGACCGTCGCGCCGTCGGTGCGGACCGTGCCGGCCACGGCGGTCGCTTGTGCGCGGGTCTCGGGGGTCAGGGCCGTGGTGAGCGCGGCGGACAGGGACTCGAAGGTCGGAGTCGGACCGTCGTGAGCCGCGCCGATGCCCAGCTCGGCCACCCGGCCCGCCCAGTACGGCTGGTCAGCGAGCTGGGGTACCACCACCTGCGGCGCGCCTGCCCGCGCGGCCGTCGTCGTGGTGCCCGCGCCTCCATGGTGCACGACCGCGGCCACCCGGCCGAACAGCACCTGGTGATTGACCTCGCCGACGGCGAAGCAGTCGTCTTGGTCGTCGATCAGGCCCAGGTCGGCCCAGCCGCGGGAGACGAGTACGCGGCGGCCCTGCGCGCGGACCGCCTCGACGGCCACCTGGGCGGCGTCCGCCGAACCGTGCAGGGGCATGCTGCCGAAGCCCACGTACACCGGCGATTCGCCCGCTTCCAGGAACGCCAACAGGTCGGCCGGAAGCGGGCGTTCGTCCGGCAGGATCCACGCTCCGGTCTGTACGACGTCCAGGCCCGGCGTCTTCTGCCACGGGTCGAGGACCGGGTCCGTAGCCAGCCACGGCTGGTCGCCGATGACATAGTCGCGGACGTTGTCCACCGGGGGCAGGCCGATCGACGCCCGGTTGGTGTTGAGCGCCTCACCGAACAGCGCGTTGATGTTCTGGGCGTCCAGGTCCCACAGTGCCCGGTTGTCGGTCACCTCCGGCGGGAGCGGACGACCGGGATACGCCAGCGGCGGGCGGTGCGGCGAGGGCAGGGTGACCTGCTGGAAGGTCACGGACACGGAGGGGATGCCGAGTTTCTCGGCCACCGATCGCGCGCCCGCCGCGGCCGGCATCATGCCGGTCGACACCAGCGCGTCACAGCCCTCGGCCGCCGGGAGGACCACGTCGAACAGTCCGGCGATCACCTCGGCCGCGCGCCGGGGCAGGCCCTCCGGGGGCAGCGACGGCGCCGCCTTCGTCAGCGCACGCGCCGACGGGCCGAAGGGCAACAGCTCTACGCCGACACCAGCCAGCAACTTCGCGAACTCCTCGTCCGCCGGCGCGCACACAAGCACCTCGGCGCCGAGTTCTCGTAACCGCGCCGCGAGTCCCGCCATCGGCTGGACATCTCCGCGCGACCCATACGTCGACAACAGCACACGCACTTCGCGACTCCCCGTTTTCGCTGGTCCTGGCCATATTCCTGGCCTTAGGCGGGCAATTCTGCGGCACGACGGGGGCCTTGCCGCAAGCCCCCCGGTGCGCTATAAGTTGAGAGTGGCAAGGAGATGGGTGAACCTCCTTGCCTTTTGTTTTTGCCGCCCGGGGCGTACGGGTTTCGGGCCATCGCGTACGGCCTCCGGACCGCGGCGCACGGGCCTCGGACCGCGGCGCACGGGCCTCGGACCGCGGCGCACGGGCCTCGGGCCGCCGCGCACGGGCCTCGGAACTGTTGCTTCAACTTTTAACCATGAGGTAGGGTCGCGATCCAAGCTCCTGCTTCAAATCTGAAGCAGACCGAAAGCTGCACGCACCCGAAAGCTGCTCGGATCCCGGACTCGGAGAACCCGCATGCCCGAACTGCTCCCCGCCGCCACCCCGCGCGCACGCGTCCGGGTCCCGCTGCGTTTCCACGACGGTTACGGCGTCGACGCCGACGCGGTCACCTTCCACGGGCTGACCGACGGCCAGGAACACGTGGCCCTCGTCCTCGGCCCCCCGTCGGCGACCCCGCTGGTCCGCCTCCACTCCGAGTGCCTGACGGGCGACGTCTTCGGCTCGGCCCGCTGTGACTGCGGACCGCAGCTCCGCGAGGCGGTCGAGCAGATCGCCACGCGCGGCGGCGTACTCCTCTACCTCCGCCAGGAGGGCCGCGGCATCGGCCTCTACAACAAGCTCGACGCGTACGCCCTCCAGGAGCAGGGTCTCGACACCTACGCCGCGAACACGGCCCTCGGCCTGCCGGAGGACGCCCGCGACTACACGTCGGCGGCCCAGATGCTGAGCGCCCTGGGCATCTCGTCCCTCGACCTGCTGTCCAACAACCCGGACAAGGCGGAACAGCTCCGCGCACTCGGGGTCGATGTTCAACACCGGGTCCCGACAGGGGTGTTCAAGACGGCCCACAATGTCCGCTACCTGCGGGCCAAGGTCCTCCAGACCCAGCACACGCTGCCGCTGCCGGAACTCAGCGCGGGCTGACTCCCCCGCCGGTCAGTCACCGGTCAGCTTGTGGCCCGCCTTGAACGCGGGGCCGAGGGCTCACGTCGTACGACCTGCGCCGCCCGGTCGTCTCGTACGCGCTCGACGAGATCCTCGGCGGCCTCCGGCCATGTGGCGTGGTCGAAGGCGAAGCCCGCTTCGAGCAGGCGGCCGGGGATGACGCGACGGCTCTTCAGCAGGAGTTCGGTGTCCGAGCGCATCGCGAACGCGCCGAGTTCGGCCATCCACTTCGTGGCGGGCAGGCCCACGGGAACGCACCATGCGGCGCGCAGCGTGCGCATGAACGTGCGCTGCGGCACAGGCTCGGGAGCGGCGACGTTCACCGGACCGGCCAGGTCGTCCCGGTCGATCAGGAACTCGACGGCGCGTACGAAGTCGCGGTCCTGAATCCAGGACACGTACTGCGCGCCGCCCGCGACCGGTCCGCCGAGCCCGAGCCGCGCCAGTCGCAGCAGGACGTCGAAGACGCCTCCGCGGTCGGGGCTCATCACCATGGCCGTGCGCAGGGCGACCTTGCGGGTGTGCGGGGTTTCGGCCCGTTCCTGCTCCCGCTCCCAGGCTTTGGCGATCTCGACGCTGTACGCCCAGTAGTCCGGGACGCCGGGCTCCGTGCCGCCGAACACGCCGGTCGCCTCGTCATGGGGTGCGTCGAAGCGGTGGGCGTAGATGGTGGCCGTACTCATCTGCAGCCAGACGCGCGGGGGTTGAGCGGCGGCGGCGATCGACTCCCCCACCACACGGGCGGAGTTGACGCGGGAATCCATCATCGCCTGGAGATTGGCGGCGGTGTAGCGGCAACTGACGCTGCGTCCGGCCAGGTTGATCACGATGTCGCTGCCGTCGATCGCCTCGGCCCAGGGGCCCAGGGTCTCGCCGTCCCAGTGGATCTCACCCTTGCGTCGCGGCCGTCTGGTCAGGACCACGACGTCATGGCCGGCCGCGGTCAGTGCGCGGTTCAGGATCGTCCCTACCTGCCCGGTTCCTCCGGGTATCACGATCTTCATCGGGCTCCCCCTAGGTATGCAGGGGAGCCTACCGCAGAAATTTGAACGCGTTCAAAACAGGGCCAAAAAGAAAGGCAAGGAGGGTTACGTCCGCTCCTTGCCACTCTCAACGTATAGCCCACCCGGGGGCTTGCGGCAAGGCCCCCGTCGTACCGCAGAATTGCCCGGCCAAGGCCAAGACCTGCGGAAATGGGGGGTTCATGATCGACGTGATCGTCGCCGGCGCCGGACCGACGGGCTTGATGCTGGCCGGTGAGCTACGGCTGCACGGTGTGCACGTGGTCGTGCTGGACAAGGAGCCGGAGCCGACCCCGGTGGTCCGCGCGCTCGGTCTGCACGCGCGCAGCATCGAGGTGATGGACCAGCGCGGTCTGCTGGAGCGGTTCCTCGCGCTCGGGAAGCAGTACCCCGTCGGTGGTTTCTTCGCCGGCATCCCCAAACCGTCGCCGGAACGGCTGGACACGGCACATCCGTACGTCCTCGGCATCCCGCAGCCGGTCACGGACCGCCTGCTGACGGAGCGTGCCACCGAGCTCGGCGCGGAGATCCGGCGCGGCTGCGAGGTGGTCGGGCTGAGCCAGGACGAGGACGGGGTGACCGTCGAACTGGCCGATGGTACGGGGCTGCGCTCGCGCCATCTCGTCGGCTGCGACGGCGGGCGCAGCACGGTGCGCAAGCTGCTCGGCGTCGGCTTCCCCGGTGAGCCCGCCAAGGCCGAGACGCTGCTGGGTGAGATGGAGGTGACCGAGGACGAGGAGACGATCGCCGCCGTTGTCGCGGACGTCCGCAAGACGCAGCTGCGGTTCGGCCTCGGGCATCTCGGGGACGGGGTGTACCGGGTCGTCGTACCCGCCGAGGGGCTGGCCGAGGACCGCGAAGTCCGGCCGACCATCGAGGAGTTCAAGCGGCAGCTGCGGGTGTACGCCGGCACGGACTTCGGCGTGCACTCACCGCGCTGGCTGTCCCGCTTCGGCGACGCCACCCGGCAGGCCGAGCGTTACCGCGTCGGCCGGGTGCTGCTTGCCGGCGACGCGGCGCACATCCACCCGCCGATGGGCGGGCAGGGCCTCAACCTCGGTGTTCAGGACGCCTTCAACCTCGGCTGGAAACTGGCCGCCGAGGTGGCCGGCTGGGCACCGGAGGGGCTGCTGGACAGCTACCACACCGAACGACACCCGGTGGCCGCCGACGTACTGGACAACACCCGCGCCCAGGCCGAGCTGATGTCCACCGAGCCGGGCCCCCAGTCCGTACGCCGACTGGTGTCGGAACTGATGGACTTCGAGGACGTACGCCGCTACCTGGTCGAGAAGATCACCGCGATCAGCGTCCGCTACGACTTCGGCGAGGGGCACGAACTGCTCGGCCGGCGGGTGCGGGACGTGAAGCTCGAGAAGGGCGGCCGCCTGTACGAGCTGATGCACGCCGGTCGCGGCCTGCTGCTCGACCAGACCGGCGGCCGGCTCTCGGTGGCGGGTTGGGAAGAACGGGTCGACCATGTCGTGGACGTCAGCGAGGAGCTGGATGTGGCGGACGTGCCGGCGGTGCTGTTGCGGCCGGATGGGCATGTGGCGTGGGTGGGTGAGGATCAGGAGGAGTTGGTCGGTCGGATGGCGAAGTGGTTCGGCGCGGGGGTCGGCTGAGCGGGCGGTTGCGGTTACGGCCCCGGGGAGCTGCTCAGCGCCTGGCAGATCGCCTGACTCAGCAGCACCCTGGAACGCCGGGTCGACCCCACAACCAATGAGGGTGGCGTAACGCGGCAGCCGAAGCGCCGGTCACGTTCCGAGTCAGCCCCTCGGACCGGGCCACCCCAATCATCACTGTCACATTTTGACGACCAGCCACTGGCCCGGAAGGGCGCGCCAACAGCGCCTTGTACGACGCCAGCGGGGCGGCCGCCGAGCCCACGCATGAGACGCACGTCCTCGCGCAGGAGGAATTGCACCGGCTGACGGCCCGTAGCCCGGCCGCGTACGGCAGGTGGGGGCCGACGGACCTGCAGCGAGTGCTGGAGCCGTACGGCGCCGAGCAGAAGTAAGGAGCCGCCGGATCTCAGGGACCTCTGGGGCGCCTCTCTCCCTGCGTCACCCGAAAGGGTCAATCCATCCCAAACACCTGACAACCAGCCATAACACCAGCACGCTGCCCCACACGTCCACACACCAACGGGAGGACCCATGGCCAGCAACCCCTACTTCAACGCCCCGCTAACCCCCGCTCAGCCTCGCATGTTCAACACCACCATCGCCAAGGTGATCTGGACACTCGTCCCAGTCGTCACGCTCGGCCTGTGCGCGGCCGTGCCGTTCGTGGTCGCCGCGGTGAAGGGAGTCGTCAAGGCATGGCTGGCCGTGGCCTACATCGTGGGCGAGATCGCCATTATCGGCATCATGGTGGCCCTGGACCCGAATGCGGACAGCGGCAACCCGTTCTCCGGCTTCGTTCTCCTGCTCCTGATCATCACTGCGGCGACGCACACAGCGCTCCTCGACAACGACAAGATCAGCATCGGGAAGTAATGCCGGGGCGGACGATGACGGCGAAGGATGGCGTGCGAGGTCCCGAAGGGCGAGGAGTATCTGCAGGTCGAGATGGCGCCGTCGTCTGAGTCTGAGACGGCGATCTTCGCGGGGAATGTGAAGTAGCCGGGTGCGGTTTGGTCCGGGCTAGCCGACCAGATGCTGTTGACGAATTCCGGCGGCAGTGCGTGCGCTCCGGGCGACGCTGCCGCTCCCCCGGTAGGCGGTCGCGGGAATGTGACAGTGCGGCACTCGACTGTCACATTCCCAAGACTGGTCACCTGGCGGCGGGATTCGCCAAAACGTCTTCCATGAACACTCCCCGGGTCTCGGCCCGTTAGGCCGTGCTGCGTTCGGCCGCTTCGGCCTCCTCGACGCCCTCGGCGTCTTCGGTGTCCGGTTGAGGCAGGCGCAGCCCTCGGGACTCGGCGATGCGCAGGGCGTCGGTCAGGCACTCGGCGAGGCGGAGGCCTGCGTAGCGGACCTCGCTGTACGGCGACGTGGGGTCGTCCAGCACGGTGCGGGCGAGGCCGAGTACGTCGGCGCCCATGTCGAGCTGCATGGCCTCCAGGTCGTCGGCGAAGCGGGAGACGTATCCGCCGCCGCTGTCCGTCATCAGGTAACAGGGGCTGCCGTCGGGGGACGGCCAGGGCAGCAGGCGGGGGGAGTTGGAGGTGGTCGCGGGGCCGGTGGTGCGCTTCATCAGGCGGCCACCTCCTGCGCGCCGATCAGGTGCCGGTCGAGGTCGATCCCGAAGTCTGCGGCCAGCACGAGGGCGAGGCGGCGGCGCGCCTGGAGGGCGGCTTCTTGTTCGTGGGCGGTGAGGTAGGGGCGTACGAGGGCGGAGTCGGCGCCGTCGAGATGGGTGACGAGGCCGTACGGGGAGCGGTGGCGAGGGAGGCTCGAGGATTCGGGAGAGGAGGGACGGCGTACGACGGTGAAGTGGACGCAGAAGTGAGGGTGCCGGTGGGGGCGGCGGCGCCGTTTGCCGGTGCCCGGCGCGAAGAGGAGGCGCAGCCATTCGAGAGTGCGGCGGATAAGGTCGTGCATGTCGACGCTCCTATGCAGCGTTGGCCGTGCCCCGGGAGGTCTAGCCACCTCGCCGGGGTTTCTGTGTTCCACTTTGCCTTAGGTTGCGATAGGTAGCAACAGGGAGCATCAGGTTGCATGCGGACGTTCCCGCACGTGGTGAGTTGCTACAAGTCGCTTTAGCGTGCGGTTATGGCTAACGATCGGTGGGCGCCCGACCCGACGAGTCACGTCTACGTGTATCTCCAAGTCGTGCACCACATCGCCGAGCAGATCCGCACAGGACGCCTGCGCGCAGGTGCCCGGCTTCCGAACGAGCGCGCCCTCGCCGAGCAGTACGGCGTGGCTGTCAACACCATCCGCCGGGCCGTGCGCGAGCTTCGCGATCAAGGCCTTGTCATCACAGTCCCCATCAAGGGCACCTTTGTTCAGGCCGAGCAGCCATCCGGTGACGCGCCCGCGGAGGGCGAACCGAACGCCTGAAGAGGCCGTGCGTTGTCTCACGTGGCCCCGTCAGCATGGGTGCTTCGGTATGGCTGCTTGCGCGCAATCGGCATGAGCCTGGGAGCATGCGCAATCTGCCGCAATCGTCGGGCATGCTCGCGCCATCCCACGCATTCTGGACGTCCAACCAGCGCAGACGGAGGGCGACATGACGCTACGGCTCATCGGCACGACCAGCGACGACGGCGACTGCCCCACCCTGTACGAGATCGAGGGCACGGACGAGATCCTCGTCCAAGGGGAGCGCGAGACCGAGCCAGAGCACGTCACCCAGCTCCGCGACGTGAAGCCGTCCGAGACGTTCGTCCGCGTCCCCCGAAGCCTGTTGACCCGCTACGCGCCCCGAAGTGCCGCCCCCGAGCTACAGCCGTTCGCGTCGATCTCCCACCTGTTCCAGGAGTTCCGGCACACCGCATGGCGGCTGGAGACCCGCCGCGGCTACGCCTCCGACCGCAACAGTCCCAAGTGGCAGCGCTGGCAGGCCGGGGAGGACATCGCCGCCGAGCCCGCGAATGCCTGGCGCGAGAACGTCGCCGAGCAGACCGCCGCCGGGAAGCGGTTCGAGCGCGTACGCCTGGTCGACGAACCGGCCACCCAGGGGCAGGAGTTCCTCCTCGCCAGCGCGCCCGGCAACCTGGCCGCGGGCGAGGACATCCGCAACCTCACCCGCACGGAGGCCGAGCGTCTGCGGCTGCCGGACTACGACTTCTGGCTCTTTGACTCGAAGACCCTGGTCCGGTTCGCGTTCGACGACGAAGACACCACCCTCGGCGTGTACGTCACCCAGGACCCCGCCGAGGTCCTCGCCGCCTGCCAGGCCCGTGACGCCGCATGGCACCACGCCGTGCCTACAACGGAGTTCGCCAGGCGAGTACGTTCCACCGTGTGACGACGGACTACCAGACCGCCAGAGAGGCCCTCGGCGCGCGCCTGCGTGAGCTACGCGCCGAGGCCGGTCTGGAAGGCAAGGACCTCGCAGCCCAACTCGGCTGGCAGCCCTCGAAGGTGTCCCGGCTCCAGAACGGCAAGCAGACCCCGACCGCCGCCGACCTCACCGCATGGGCGCGTGGCATCGGTCGGCCGGACGCCGAGGCTGAGTTGCAGGGCTTGCGGGCCGCGCTGGACATGAAGCAGCGACACCGGTCCTGGCGCCGGCAGTTGGCCGGCGGCCACCGCGGCCGCCAGGAGATCGCCGTACGGCAGACCGAGAACACCCAGACGATCCGCGGCCTCGAGGTATCGCGCATCCCGGGCCTGTTCCAGACACCGGAGTACGCCCGCATCATCTTCGACAGCAACGCCGAGTTCCGCGGCATACCCCCGACGACCGAGGCCGCCGTCGAGGCGCGGATGCGCCGCCAAGAGTCGCTGTACGACCCCGAGAAGTCCTTCCGGTTCCTGGTGTGTGAGGCCGCCCTGTACCACCGCTCGTGCCCGGAAGACGTGATGGCCGAGCAACTCGACCGGCTGTACAACCTCGTCGGCCAGCGCCGTGTCGAACTCGGGATCCTGCCCTTCGGCACGCAGTTGCGCCGTACGGCCCCGCACGCCTTCTGGATCTACGACCAGAGGCTGGTCATCGTCGAGACGATCAGCGAGGAGCTGTGGCTGACGGGCGAGGAGGACATCGCCCTGTACGAGCGGGCGTGGGATTGGCTCGCGGAGTCCGCGGAGTACGGGACGCCGGCACGTCGCCTGATCGGCCGTGCAAGGGCGTCTCTGGACCTCACGTAAACAATCCGCAGCAAGTCGCACACCCTCTCGCGCAATTGCGCGCAATCACCGCACAGCCATGCAATCCGGCGGCCTACGGTCCTGGCCATGGCCCTCTCGACGATGCGCATCGCCAAGGTGCACGAGACCGGAGACTCGTGGCTCGCCGACTGCTCCACGCGCTCGGACCTCGTACGCCAGGAGTGGGAGGCGGAAGCCCTCGCTCCCATCACGACGCAAGCACTGGCTCGCGGCAGAGGTACGGCTCGTCGCCACGATCGGCGCCATGCAGCGGATCGGGACGCCCCGGCTCGGCCCGATCCTGGCTGACCCGGGCGTCGACAGCGCGTGGTGGCTGATCCCGACCGACACCGCAGACAACCTGCCCGGCATCCACCAGTCGACCGTGCACCCGCCCGGCTGGCCACTCCTGTGTCCGCCGACCGGCTGGTTCCAATTGCAGGCGCCTGTGGCCCCACCGCCCGGACGGCTCCGGCGTCCTGAACAACCCCGCCCTGCTCGCCGCCACACTCGGGCCTGGCGATGGGCACCGACTTCCCGCGGAGACCCTCGGATGACGACGACCACGGACCCACTCATCACCCTCGGCTTCCCCCTCGACGAGCCCATGCCCCCGGCCGAGTGCGGGGTGTGCCAGGCGCTGGTGCGTCAACGCGAGCAGGCCTCGGGGCGGGGCGATCTGTCTCGTGTGACGGACTGCAACGTCGAGATCCGAAATCACCACGAGCCGCCGCAACCAGCTTCTGATAGCTCCTTCCCGCCTTCGTGCGAACCCCGGCGGCGGGAGGGGTCAGCGCCCCGAAAACCCGGGGCATCCGTCCGCAACAGGAGGATCACGTGACCATCGCGTTGGAGCATCCAGTGGACACCATCGACCCGGTCACCCTGGTCGACCGCGAGGTGATGAGCCGGCTTGTCCGTCGCGTCACCACAGATCACCCGGAAATCAGCGCCGAAACAGCACACCGCATCGTCGGCCAGGCCGCCGCATTCGTGGCCGCGTCCGGCCGGCAGTCCGGCCAGGTACTCGTGCCAAGCGAGCTGGTCGACCACGGCTGGCACGCGTTCATCCTGCACACCGTCGACTACGCCGCCTTCTGCCAGCGGGTCGTCGGCCGGTTCGTCCACCACGTACCGACTGACGAGGACGAGCAGATGCTGGGAGGCGCAGCGGCCGCACGCGAGCAGACCGTGGCCGCGATCCAAGACGCCGGCTACACAGTCGACGCCGATCTGTGGCGTTCGGCTGCCGATTGCAACCAGTGCCACGCTGGATGCCACGACAGCCCCAAGGACGGCTGACAACCGGCGCCACGTGTAAGACACTCCAGCCGTCCGGCGTCGCAGCCGGGCGGCTGGCCCTATGAGCGGAGCAAGTCGTGACAGACACGAGTGTCGCGTGGGACACCTACTCTGCCCAGCGCCCGGAGCGCCGCGCGGTCAACGCCCGCGGTGAGACGACGTGGTTCAACTGCACTCAGTATGAGGACCACGGGCCGGGCGTGGAGGTGCTCGGCCTCGAGGCTGATGCCCGCGTCCTGGACCTGGGATGCGGAAAGGGCGGCAACGTCGCGCACCTTGCGTCTCTGGGCATGCACGCGACGGGCGTCGATATCTCGCCCGCCCAACTTCGGGCCGCCCGTGAGCGGTGGGCAGGGGTACCGGGGTTGGATCTGCGCCAGATGGAGGCCACAGCTTTCCTGCGTGAGACTGCGGACGCGTACGACGGCGTGTACTCGGTATACGGGGCGGTCTGGTTCACCGATCCTGCCCTGCTCCTGCCCGCCATCCGTGAGCGTCTGCGGCCGGGGGGCGTGCTGGTCTTCTCACAGCGGCCGGCCGTGGAGGACTGCTACGGCTGCCAGGCTTCGTACATCCCACGCGACGCCGACGAGGACCCGCTCGTCGTCAAGCGCTGGGACTTCGAGCCCGAGACATGGGAGCGGATGCTGAAGGAGAACGGCTACACGGACGTGCGGGCGGGGGTGCTTGCGGCTCCGCCCGGCAGGCGGAAGATCGGCACGCTCATCGTCCAAGCACGCCTGACCCCATGACCGCAGTGAGCCCCGGCCGCACGCCAATCCGGGGCCCCTCCATGCCCTGGTCGTCCGCCCTTCGGGCCAGCATCGGTTCAGCAACTGATCACCGGAGCTCCGAAACTGAGATGCATCCCTCTGCATACAAGTACAGAGGGATCAGCCCGACCGTGCAGGTCACTGCCGCTCTACGTTGGACGTATGAGCGATAAGACAGAGCCGGACGCCGCCCTGGACCCGATGAGTGCGAGGCCGCTCTACGTGCAGTTGGCCGACGTCATCGCCGGGAAAATCGCGTCCGGCGAACTGGCGCCGGACAGGCCCATCCCCTCGGAGAACCACCTCGCCGACGAGTACGGCGTGGCACGGCTCACGGCACGGCGGGCCGCACAGGAACTCCGCGAGCGCGGGCTGATCGTCACCGTGCGCGGGAAGGGCTCCTTCGTCGTGGAGCAGCCGCCCAGCGACGCGCCGGCACCGGAAGACGACGAGCCGAGCGCCTGAAGGGGTCATATCGCGCGGCCCCTTCACACCCAGCGCGGGAACCCCTCCGCGCCGCAACGCCGCTCAAGGCATCCCGAGCGGCGAGTTTTCACTGCACGGCGGCGCACCGTTCACTGGTGGTTCATATCTGTGAGCTTCGGTCGAATTGTCCGAGTAGATCAATTTGCCCGCCTATCTCATAGTTAGACGGGAGTGCGGCCAACACGAGGATGGGATGCCACATGGAGCTTCACACGTCGTTGCGCAGATCCGCTGCCCCCGTGGCTCTGACGGCCGCCGTACTGCTGACCGCGAGTGCGTGCGGTGGTTCCGCCAGCGGCTCCGGTACAGCCGAAGCGAGAGTCGAGGACGACCTCTCCGGCACGATCCGCGTGGACGGTTCCAGCACGGTGGCTCCGCTGTCCACGGCGGCGGCCCAGCTCTTTCAGGGGGAGAACCCCGATGTCAGGGTGACCGTGGGCACCTCCGGTACGGGTGGCGGGTTCGAGAAGTTCTGCGCGGGCGAGACCGACATCTCTGACGCCTCGCGCCCGATCGAGGACGACGAGAAGGCGGCCTGCGAGAAGGAGGGCATCGCCTACGAGGAGCTCCATATCGCCAACGACGGGCTGTCGATCGTGGTGAACAAGGACAACGACTTCGCCGAGTGCCTCACCGTCGCGCAGCTGAAGAAGATCTGGGAGCCCGGCTCGAAGGTCAACAACTGGAACCAGGTCGACCCCGAGTTCCCGGACCAGGAGCTGGAGTTGTTCGGCGCGGGCACCGACTCGGGCACCTTCGACTACTTCACCGAGGCGATCAACGGCGAGGAGGGCGCCTCCCGTACGGACTACTCGCCGAGCGAGGACGACAACGTCACCGTGCAGGGTGTCTCCGGCTCCGAGGGCGGCATGGGCTACTTCGGCCTGTCGTACTACGAGGAGAACAAGGACGAGCTGAAGGTCCTGAAGATCGACGGCGGTGACGGCTGTGTCGAGCCGAACTCCAAGACCGTGCAGGACGGCAGCTACAAGCCGCTGTCGCGGCCGCTGTTCATCTACCCGAAGGCGTCGTCGCTGGAGAAGCCGGAGGTCGAGGGCTTCGTCGAGTTCTACGTGGAGAACAGTGCCGAGATCGCCGAGAAGGCCCAGTTCGTGCCGCTGAACGACCAGCAGCAGGCCGAACTGGACAAGGACCTGGAGAGGCTGCGGGAGCAGCACAGGTCATGACCTCCGCGGGCATACGGCGCCGCAGGGCCGTTGCGGGAAGTCCCGGCTTCCTGAAGCGGTCCCAGCCGCGCTATGGCGAGAAGGCCATCAAGGTGCTGCTGGTGGCCGCCTCGCTGGTCTCGGTGCTGACCACCGTCGGTATCGTCATCGCGCTCATCCCGCCCGCCGCCGACTTCTTCGGCAAGGTGAGCTTCGGCGACTTCATCACCGGTACCGACTGGTCGCCGCTGTTCAAGCCGCCGCACTTCGGCGTCCTGCCACTCGTCTCCGGCACGCTGATGGTGACCCTGATCGCGCTGCTCGTGGCCGTGCCGCTGGGGCTGGGCGCGGCGGTGTACCTGAGCGAGTACGCCAGGCCCAGGGTCCGCGCGTTCTTCAAGCCGATCCTGGAGGTCCTCGCGGGGATCCCCACCGTGGTGTACGGCTTCTTCGCACTGCAGGCCGTCACTCCGCTGCTGCAGGACATCTGGCCCGGTGGCGAGGGCCCGGAGGTCTTCAACGCGCTCTCGGCGGGCTTCGTCATGGGCATCATGATCATCCCGACGATCGCGTCGCTCTCCGAGGACGCCATGACCGCAGTACCGAACGATCTGCGCGACGGAGCATTCGCGCTCGGATCGTCCCGTATGCAGGTCGCCACCCGTGTCGTCTTCCCGGCCGCGCTGTCCGGCATCGTCGCCGCGATCGTGCTGGGCGTCTCCCGGGCGATCGGCGAGACGATGATCGTCGCGATCGCCGCCGGCGGCCGGCCCAACCTGTCCTTCGACCCCCTTGAGGGCATGCAGACGATGACCGCGTTCATCGCCGCGGCCGGCATCGGCGACCTGCCGACCGGCTCCATCGGCTACCAGACGATCTTCGCGGTGGGCGCGCTGCTGTTCGTGATGACGCTGGTGATGAACCTGGTCAGCATTCGCCTGGTGCGCAGGTTCCGGGAGGTGTACGAGTGATGGGCACCAGCGTGCTCGACAAGGGACCGGAGGCCGGCGTCCCGGAGGTGCGGCGGCTCAAGGGCCGCGGAACTCCGTTGCGGGAGCGGTTGTTCCAGCTGAGCCTGTGGGTCTCGCTCTCCGTCGGTGTGGTCTTCCTCGGCTGCCTTCTCGTGTACATCGTGGTGGAGGCCTGGCCCCGGCTGGACTCCCGTATCTGGTCGAACTTCCCCGACATCATCGACCCGTCTCAGGCCGGCGCCCAGTCGGCGATCATGGGCACGATCTGGGTGATCGGCTTCACCGCCCTTTACTGTCTGCCCGTCGGCGTCCTCACCGCGATCTACCTGGAGGAATACGCCGACCCCGAGCGCTGGTGGAACCGCGCGATCGAGATCAACATCCAGAACCTGGCGGCGGTTCCGTCGATCGTCTACGGGATCCTCGGTCTCGGCATCATCTCCCGCGGCCTGGGCTTCGGGCAGACGGTGCTGACGGCCTCGCTCACCCTGTCGCTGCTGGTCCTGCCCACGGTGATCATCGCCGCGCGGGAGGCGATCCGTGCCGTACCGCCGTCCATCCGCGAGGCGTCGCTGGCGCTGGGCGCCACGCAGTGGCAGACGATCTGGCGCCAGGTGCTCCCGGCGGCGGTGCCCGGCATGGCGACCGGTTCGATCCTCGCCCTGTCCCGCGCCATCGGCGAGGCGGCTCCGCTGCTGCTGCTCGGCGGACTGACGTTCATCACCTTCAATCCGAGCGGTCCGGACAGCGCCTTCACCGTGCTGCCGATCCAGATCTTCAACTGGATCAGCCAGTCACGCGCCGAGTTCACCTCACTCGCCGCCGCCGCGATCGTGATCCTCATGGTGATCCTGCTGGTCATGAACTCCCTGGCCATCTGGCTCCGCAACCACTACTCCCGCCGCTGGTGACCACGTCATGACCCCAGACCCCTTCCGTCACGTCCAGCGCCTCCGTCAGCGGGCCCTCCGGCACGCGCGGAAGACGACCGTCGCGGCCTCCCCCTCCGACTCCACCGACTCCACCGACTCCACCGACTCCACCAACGGCACCGACTCCACCAACGGCACGACGGCCCCGCAAGTCTCCTTTCACGATGCCCCGCCGCTGACCACACCGGTCTTCGAGGTCGGCAGCCTGTCGGTGTTCTACGGCGACCACGAGGCCGTACGCGACGTCAACATGACCATCGGCGACCGTCAGATCACCGCGATGATCGGCCCCTCCGGCTGCGGCAAGTCCACCGTGATCCGCTGCTTCAACCGCATGAACGACCTCATCCCCACGGCTCGCGTGATCGGCAAAATCCGCTACCACAACGAGAATCTGTACGGCCGCGAGGTCGATCCCATCGAGGTCCGCCGCCGGGTCGGCATGGTCTTCCAGAAGCCCAACCCGTTCCCCAAGTCGATCTACGACAACATCGCGTACGGGCCGCGGGTGGGCGGCTTCAAGGGCAACCTCGACGACCTGGTCGAGGAGACCCTCACCCGTGCCGCGCTGTGGGACGAGGTCAAGGACAAACTAAAGACCTCCGCGCTCGCCCTGTCCGGCGGCCAGCAACAGCGGCTGTGCATCGCCCGTACGATCGCGGTCTCGCCCGAGGTGATCCTCATGGACGAGCCCTGCTCGGCCCTGGACCCGATCGCCACCGCCAAGATCGAGGACCTGATGGAGCATTTGGCGCGGGAGTTCACGATCATCGTCGTCACCCACAACATGCAGCAGGCCGCCCGCGTTTCCCACCGCACCGCCTTCTTCACCGCGCACGTCGACGACAAGGGCGAACGCCACGGCCGGCTCGTCGAGTACGACGAGACCGAGCGGATCTTCTCCAACCCCTCCGAACAGCGCACCGAGGACTACATCTCCGGCCGCTTCGGCTGACGGATGCACCGGTCCGACGTCCAGCCGCTTCGGCCGACGGACGCCCCCGTCCGACGTCCGCCCCTCGACGCCACGCCGCCCCTGTACGCGTATCGCCCAGAGGAGTACCACGGTTGACGCCCAAGCCACAGAGACCACCGGAGACCGCGGCCGGCAGCGGTCCCGGCGGCCCCGAAGACGCCACAGCCCCTGACCTGCTGCTGGCCGAGCCCGATCCGGACATCGCCAAGACGGCTCTGGCCCGTTTCTCAGCGGCGGACGTACGGACCTTGGTCTGCCACGACGGCGCAGAGGCTCTGCTTCAGGTAGGCACCCACAGCCCCAGGGCGGTACTCCTCGGCGCCCCGCTGCCGGTCGTGGACGCGGCCAAGGTCACCGGGCTCATCGCCCGGCTCCACCCGGTGCCGGTCATCGTGGGTGCCGGGCCTGAGGGCGCCACCGAGGGAACAGCGGCCCTGTCGGCCGGAGCGGTGGCCTTCGTGGCCCGCCCCTACCGCACCGAGGAGATCCTCCCGCTGCTCAGAGTCGATCATCCGTCCGACGGCTCGGATCAGACGCTGGTGATCGGTGACATCGAGCTTGATGTCCCGGGCTTTCACGTCTACGTCCGCGGACGCTCTCTGCGGTTGCCGGTACGTGAGTTCCTCCTGCTGCGCTATCTCATGGAGCGCCCCAACAGGGTCATCGGCCGACGCGAGCTGACCCAGGCCCTGTGGGGCGTCGACTCCCTGGAAAGCAACACCCTGACCGTGCACGTGCGGCGCGTACGCAACAAACTGCGGGACGAGGCGAGGAGCTGCTGCACCATCGACTCGATCCGCGGCATCGGCTACCGCCTGGAATGCGGTCCTGGAGGCCGCGCTCCGGCGGGGTCCGCGCCGACGACCCGCGCGGCGCGGACGCCCTAGCACCGGAGATCAGCGCCGACAGCGCACCGCATCGACGGCCGGGCCGCCGCATTCGTGGCCGCGTCCGGCCAGCGGTGCGGCCAGGTCCTCGTGCGGAGCGAGCGTCCGAGTTCAGGAGCGGAGCTCCCCTTCCAGCAGGCCCATGGTGAACATGTCGTACCACTGGCCATCGCGTCGGAAGACCTGACGCAGCCTGCCTTCCTCGACGAAGCCGACCTTCTGGTAGACGCGGTAGGCGGCGAGGTTCTCGGTGACGACGGTCAGCGTGATCTTGTGCAGGCGCATCTTCTCGAAGCCGTAGCGGCAGATCGTCCGCATGGCGTCGGTGGCGTAGCCGCGGCCCCAGTACTCCTTCTCGCCGAGGTAGATGTCGAGTTCGGCGCATCCGGTCTCCGGCTCGGCGTCGCGTAGTGTGACCAGGCCGATGAGCTGTGCGTCGGAGAGCACCTCGACCCCGAAGAGGACGTCGCCGTACGCATTGCGCGGCCGCTCCTCCATCCGCTTCTGGACCTGGGCCAGCGGCTGGGCGTAGCCGTCGTTCATCCAGCGCATGACGTCAGGGTCGTGGTTCCACCGCCACAGAGCCTCCGCGTCCGACGGCTCCATCGGCCGCAGCTTCACCGTGTCCCCCAGCACCATGTCGGCCAGCCCTTCGGATGTTTTGTGGTCAACCTTCGCGAACCCGCCAGTGGTAACACGGGCTGATCTTCGTGCTCAACCGAATTGGCGCACTGCCCGCCCGGTCCGGAGCTATCTCGACTCCGGCTGCTGTTGAGCCCCGGCTACTTCCACCCGTCGAGCGACACCTGAGGGCCACCCTGCAGATGGCAGTGGAGAGCGCCGGCGGTCGTGGCCACGAACTCCTCACACGCGCAGCCTCAGCTCACGCGATCAGCGGGCGTCCCTGCCCCGCAGCGCGACAACCCCCGCCGCCACCGCGACCGCCGTCCACAGCACCAGGACGCCCAGACCGGTCCACGGCCCTAGAGCGCCCGGCGACTGCTCGACCTGCGCGATCCGCATGCCCGCCGAGTCCGGGAAGTACTGCGCGACCGTCTGCGTTTTCGGCAGCGAGCCCAGGGTCGGCGAGACCAGGAAGAAGAACGGGATCAGCAGGCCCAGTGCGAGCAGAGGGCTGCGCAGCACGGTCGCCGCGCCCATGGCGAACACCGCGAGCAATGCCATGTACAGGCCTGCCCCGAACACGGCACGCAGCACGCCCGGCTCCCCGAGCGAGGTGCCGTACGGGCCGAGGGCCGCCTGCCCCACCGCGTACGAGGTGAACGACGTCACCAACCCGGTGAGCAGCGCGGCCCCACCCACGACGGCGGCTTTGCAGCCGAGCAGCAGCCCGCGTCGCGGCACGGCGTGCAGCGAGGTGCTGATCAAGCCGCTGCTGTACTCGCCGGACACCGCCAGCACTCCGAACACGACCATCGCGTGCTGCCCCAGCACCATCCCCCCGAAGCTGGTGAACACCGGGTCCCCGGTGGGGTCCGCGCCCTCCCCCGAGGCGAGTTGCCCGGAGGCGTACCGGGACAGCAGCGAGAAGCAGAGAGCGAGCAGGACGGTGACCGCGCACGCGGAGAACAGGGTCCATGCGCTCGAGCGGACGGTACGGAGCTTGGTGAGCTCGGAGAGCAGCACCGCCGTGACCTTTCCCCGACCGGGCGTTGTGGTGGTGGTCATGGTCGGGCTCCGTCCCGGGGGCGTTGGGCGTCGGTACCGGTGCGGTACTCGGTGGAGTCCGCGGTCAGCGTCAGGTAGGCGTCCTCCAACGACGCCCGCCGGGTGAACAGTTCGTGCAGCGGCACCCCGGCTCCCGACGCAAGGTCGCCGATCGTCGCCGCCCGGGCATCGCGTACCTCGAACACGCCGTGGTCCGGGCCGGACTCCACCGCCTCGTACTCCAGGTCCGCACCCTTAAGAAGCGGCTCCAGGTCCGCCGGGCGCGGCGTCGCGACACGCACCGCCTGCCGCGAGTGCCGTTCCACGAACGCGGCCATCGGCATGTCGGCGAGCAGCCGCCCTTTGCCTATGACGACCAAGTGGTCGGCGGACAGGGCCATTTCGCTCATCAGGTGGCTGGAAACCAGGACCGTACGCCCTTCGCCCGCCAAGCCCCGCAACAGGTGCCGGATCCAGTGGATGCCCTCCGGGTCGAGCCCGTTGACCGGCTCGTCGAGGATCAGCACGGGTGGGTCGCCCAGCAGCGCGGCGGCGATGCCCAGGCGCTGCCGCATGCCCAGCGAGAAACCCTTGACGCGGTGGTTCGCGGCGGCGGCGAGGCCGACGAGACCCAGGACCTCGTCGACCCGGGCGGCGGGGATGCGGTTGCTCTGCGCGAGTTGGAGCAGGTGATTGCGGGCGGTACGGCCGCCGTGGATCGCGCCGGCGTCGAGGAGCGCGCCCACCTCGCGCAGCGGGTCGGCGAAGTCGGCGCAGCGCCGGCCCGCCACGGTGGCGGTGCCGCGGTTCGGGCGGTCCAGGCCCAGGATCATGCGCATGGTGGTGGACTTGCCGGCGCCGTTGGGTCCCAGGAAGCCGGTCACCCGGCCCGGCCGCACCGCGAAGGTGAGATCGGAGACCGCGGTACGGCTTCCGTAGTGCTTGGTGAGGCCTGCGATCTCGATCATGCGTGCCCCCGGCGGTCCAGAGAGATACGGCGGTCCAGAGTGATATGGCGGTCCACCAACTGCTCGACATGCTGCGGCTCATGGGCGGTCAGCAGGACGGTGCGCCCCTCGTCGCGGGCTTCCTTCAGCAGGAGCGCGAGTTCGTCGCAGGAGCCGGCGTCCAGGCCGTTGAACGGCTCGTCCAGGAGCAGCAGTCGGGGACGGTGGGTGAGCGCCGCCGCAAGGCCGACCTTCTTGCGGGTGCCCAGGGAGAGGTCCCGGATGAGTGTGCCCGCCCAGTCCCCGGCGCCGAAGCGGGCCAGCAGCGCGAGGCCGTCCTCGACGGGTACGTCCCACAGCCGTGCGGCGAACGCCAGGTGTTCATGGGAGGTCAGGTACTCGTACAGCGGCGGATCGTCCTGGACGAAACCGCGCAGCGCCCGCACGGCGGCGGCATCCGGCGCCTGTCCGGCGATCTCCACGCTCCCGGAGGACGGTTCCAGGAGCCCGGCGAGGACTCGCAGAAGGGTGGACTTGCCGGAGCCGTTGGGCCCGGACAGCAGAGCGAACTCGCCCTCGCCGATGTGCAGGCCGACCCGGTCGACGGCGACCTTCTCCCCGAACCGTACGGTCAGGTCTTTCGTACGTATCACGCGTGCTTCCTCCATGACTTCCGCGGCAGCCGGTCCTGACCTGCCAGCCACCGGACGGCGGCGACGAGGACGACGAACGTGACGGCGAGCGGGACAGCGGCGGCGAGCGAAGACTTCCCGAGCAGGGATGAGGACTTCCCGATCAGGGAGGTGGTGAGCAGCGCGGGTGCCATCAGCGCCGCGGTCAGCAGCGGCTGGAGCAGATCCGCCGTCCCCGACCTGGTGATCCGGGTCTGCGCGGCGCTCTCGGGGGCCGGCACGGCGAGCGCTGTCGCCACCGCGGCGACGCCGCTCGCGACGCACGCGGCGAGCCATCCGGCGGTCAGCGGCAGCAGGGGGTCCCGGAACAGCAGCAGCCATCCGGCGACGGCCGGGGCGGTCAGCACGGCCACCACCCCGGCGAACGCGACGATCTTCCCCGCGAGCAGCGCCCCGTACGGCAGCGGGGACTGCCGCAGCAGATCGGCGCAGCCCCGCTCCGCCTCCAGGCCCGATGTCTGGACCGCCTCGTCCGAGGCCAGCGCCGCCATGCCGACCACCACGCCCACCGCGCCGGTGAACGGCAGCCCCGGCAAGCCGCCTCCGCCCAGCAGCAGATGCCCCACCCCGACGCCCAGCAGCAGGACCGCCCCGAACGCGATCCGGCGAAGCCCGCCGGTGAGCGTGTGCGCGCCCCGCAGGATGCTCCGGAGCTCCTTGGCGGCGATCAGTGCGGCGGGCGAGCGGCCCGCGCGGAAGCTCTCGGGGCGCCCACGCACCCGCATCCCCTGCGGGTCCGCCTCACGCAGCACCCGCCCGCGCCCGGCCCGTACGAACCCGAAGGCGGCGAGCGCGCCGAGGGCGGCGGCGGGCAGCCACATCGCCGCGAGGACCGCGACGGCACCGCCCTCGAGCAGGGCGTTCCACCAGGCGGGGCGCAGCCCGGTGAGGGCGTCCACGCCGAGCCGGGAGAGTGCGGTCGCCGTGTCCTCCTTGCCGCCCGCGGGCAGCAGCCGGGCGAGCGGAACGGTGGCCGCCCCGAGCACGACCCCCGCGACCCCGACGAGTACGAACGTACGGAGCTGCGCCGCCCGCACCGGGATCAGCAGATACCCGGCGGCGACGGCCAGTTGCGCCGCTCCGCCCAGGGCTACGGTGCCCCACACCAGGGCGACCGCGAGTTCCGCTGGCGGCCCCTCCAGCCAGCACGTCAGGAACACGGTCCCGGCCACGCCCACGCCGGCCAGGGACAGCAGGGCGGGCCCGACGAGCCGTACGAACAGCAACTGCCCGGCGCTCACCGGCACAGTGCGCAGCACATGGAAGTCGCTCGGGAACATCACCTGCCGGACCTGACCGAGCCGCACCGACGCCGCCAGCGCCAGGAGGGCGGCGGTCACGGGCACCCATCCGTACGCCGTGACGCGCTCGACGTCCACCTCGCGCGCGGGCTGGAAGTGCCCGGCCAGAGCGCCGGCTCCGGCGGCCGCCGCCAGGCCGACCAGCGCGCCGAGGGCATAACAGCAGGCGACCGCCACGAGCGCCCAGCGAGGCGTGGGCCGCCCCTGCAGCAGGTTCAGGGAACGCCGCCGGTCGGTCAGAGCCAAGTGGAACGATCCCCGCAGAAAGGGCGCTGCCATCTGGGAGTTCAGGTCCTTCCGGGCAGCAACGCGGCGCAGACGGTCGCGATGATCCCGACGAGGAACGCTCCGGCGAGGGCGATCAGGATCCCCGTGGACGGGAACAGCAGTCCGGCCATGGCGAGGAACGAACCGACGCAGCCGCTGATCGCGATCAGCAGAGCCTGTCCCGTCTTGAGAACGGCGGCGATGAACGCGAGCAGGACCAGTACGAGCGGGAAGCCGATCCACGCGTACTGCAGGGCGTCCTGGATCTGTACGACGGTCGCCCGCGCGGACTCGGTCACCTGCGACGACGTGTGGACGGCGGCGACGACGTCGTCACGGCTGGACGCGTAGACGGCTGCCCGCGTCCACCCGACGAGGGTCGTGAACGCGGCGGCGGCCGGCAGCACGCGCCGACTCCACACCAGGGTGCCTCCCTGCTTTCCTGGCTGCTTCCCCGGCCGCTGCCCGTCCGGCTTCTCTGCCTGTGTCTCGTCTTGTTCGGTCATGGGCTCTTGTTCGGTCATGGGCACAGGTCTCCTCAAGGACGCCTGGAGCTCGCCTAGAGCACGATCTGGGCCAGCGCCAGCAGCAGCGGAGGCGCGACCGCACACCCCGCGACCCGCAGTACGCCGAATTCGGGAGCCACCTTGCGCAGCGCCCATCCGGTGGCAAGAGCGAGGAGCAGCAGGCCCGGATCGGGGCGGGTCAACCAGTCCATCAGGCTCGCACTCGGTACCTCAGTGAAGGTCAGGGCGACCAACACGACGGTACGCACCAGCAGATACAGCGCGAACACTCCGCCGACGAGATGCCGCAGCCGCCGGAACTCCACCTCGCATCCCAGCCACCGGCACAGCCCTGCCGTGGCTGCCGCGATGAGCAGGACCCCGGCTGTGTACACGAGAACGTTGAGTACAGACCCCACGGCGACCGCGGCCCACGTACCCAGGCTGACTTCCTGCTCGCTCGCGTCCGGCAGCGTCGCGGCGACCTCGTCGCGGAACACGTCGCGCAGCCGGAACATCAGCAGCGCCAGCACCGGTGCGACGGCCAGCAGCGACAGCACCTGCATCCGGCGGGGTGCGGTGGCGTTCACAGGGTGCTCACCCACGTTTCTATGGTTGCGGCTACGAGAAGCAGGGCCAGACAGATGCACAGCAGCCCGGTGGAGTCGGTCAGCACGTCCCGGACGTGGGGACGTTGCACCCGGTCTCCGGTGAGGTGCCGGATCAGCGCCGGCAGCGGGGCGATGCCCGCGCCCACCGCGACGGCGATGGCGGGGAGTTCGACGACGGCGTGCGGCAGTACGTGCGCGGCCATCACGGACGGACCGGCCACGGCGTACGCCTTGCCGAGTCCCAGCCCGGTCAGGGTGCCGGAGACCAGGGTGAACAGCAGGGTGAAGATGCCCAGCGTGAGCACGCCGCCGAACGCGAGAAGCGCCACGGAGGCGTTGGCGCTGAAGATGTGCCACCAGGTGGCCAGGCCGGGCTGAGCCGGGTTCGTCTCCACTCCGGAGCCCTCACCGACGCCGATCGCCGCACCGGCGGCCATGGCGCCGAACCACAGGAGCGCGCCGGACAGCAGCGCGAGGCGCTGTCTGCGTACGAGGCCGACCGTCCAGCCGACCGCTCCGCTGCTGAAGGCAGGCATTCCCGTTCCGCTTCCTGTCGTTGTCGCCGTCGGTTGGTGTGCGGTCGCGCCGGGATCGGCCGGGTGCCGGGCAACGTAGGCCCGGCACCCGGCCGATCCCGAGGTGTTACCTGACGACTGCCTTCTTGCCTGCGGTGGCGATGGCCTGACGCAGCAGGAACAGGGCCCAGCCGCCGGCCGCGGTGACGCCACCGAAGACGGACAGCGCGGCGGCGATGCTCATGCCGGCCATGATCGCGGTGTAGGCAGCGGCGGCGTTGGCGGCGTTGAAGCCGAAGTAGCCGACCAGAACCGCGGGCGCCACGACGCCCAGCATCAGCAGCGCGCTGCCGGCGACGGCGACGCCGACACCGGCGACGGCGGCACGGCCGTAGGACTTCTTCATGACGTTCCTCCATAAGACGTAAGCTCGGCGTCCCCATACCGCCATGGGGCAGTCCCCGCCCCGATTCCCGCGGGGCGGGGGCATGACTGGCGGAATCTCGTCCGAGCCGTGTGCCACCGTGCCAGGGGCCAAGGCCCCTGCGTACCCCGCTCTTCGGCCCCCTCCGGTTGACCCGCCGAACGAAGCGGAAGACAACTCGAGCCCCAGGAGAAACAGCGGTTGACATCCCAGATGGCCGAATGAAGACTTGCAAAGCGCCTCGGAGCACCGCTCACCCCTGCGCCTGACCAGCGCGCATGACGGTGCTACTCACTCGCCGGGGGCGGTCTTTGGGGGGGGAAAGACGTGAACGACGTCATTGGCGTTGTGATCATCGATGACGACGAGCGGGCGCGCGCCGAGCTGGAGTCACTGCTCACGAACGCGGCGGAGACGGAAGTTCGCGCCGTCCTGGGCAGCGCGGACGCACCCGCGGTGATCGCCGAAGCCGAAGCGGACCTCGTGCTGATCGGCCGGATCGGCTTGGCCTCGGGACTCGAGGCGATTTCCACCGCGGCTCTCGGCCGCCCCAAGCCCTTGGCGCTCGCGGCTTACGGCGGGTTCGACACCGAGCGGTCCCGTGCCACATACCTGAACGGCGTCCTGCCGCCTTCACTGGCAGACCGGGACTTCGTGCACGCGGTGCGGCTGCTGGCAGGCGGGTTGCGGGTGTGGGCGACGCGATCGAGCCAGGTGACGCGGCTCGCCCAGCTCACCCCGCGCGAACAGGACGTGCTGACACTGCTGAGCGACGGGCTGAGCAACGACCAGATAGCGCGCCGGCTGGCCCTGCACGTGGGCACGGTGAAGGACCACATCCGGGCGGTCTACGCGAAGTGCGAGGTGACCAACCGGGTCGAGGCGGCACTCTTCGCACACGGCATCGACACCGCCACCCAGCGCCCCGCAAGAGCCGGCTGACGATCACGGGACCGGCCCGAACGCACTAGCCCCCAGCTCGAAGTGCCACTGAGCTGGGGGCGATTCCGTAGGCCCTGTGGGACTCGAACCCACAACCAATGGATTAAAAGTCCACTGCTCTGCCAATTGAGCTAAGGGCCCTGGCGATGTTGCTCCCCCGAGCATAGCCGGACGTGGCCGGGTCTCCGATCGGGTATCGGGGTCTCGGCCACGGTGGGTGGGTGGAAGCGTCAGGGATCTACCGGTTCCGGGGCGTTCGCGCGGGCCGCTTCTCGGGCGCGGGTGCGTTCGTGGTCGGGGTTGAGGAACCAGTGGCGGGCCGGGGCGTACCACCAGGCGGCGGCGAAGCCGAGGACTACGAGGACGGCGATGGGGGCGTAGTTGAAGGTTTCCCAGGTGACCGGGGAGACCTGGGGCAGCATGAACAGGATCGTGATGAAGATGACCCAGGACACCGCGATTACGCCGATCGGGCCCGACCAACGGCCCAGGTGCCACGGTCCGCGTTCGAAGCCGTCGCCCTTGCGGAGCCGGAGCAGGGTCGGGATGACGTACGCGATGTAGAGGCCGATCACGGCGATCGAGGTCACCGCCGCGTACGCGGTCACGTTGATCAGGTACGGCAGTCCGAGCAGCAGCGCTCCCCCGCCGCCAGCCACACGGCCGCGACAGGCGTACGGGTGCGCGGGCTGACCGTGTGCCAGATGTGTGAGTAGGGCAACGCCCCGTCGCGCGAAAAGGCGTAGATCATGCGGGAGTTGGCGGTCACGGACGCCATGCCGCAGAACAGCTGGGCCCCGATGATCACCAGCAGGAGCAGCTTGCCCGCGGTCGCGCCGAGCGCGTCGAGGAGGATCTGCGCGGGCGGCACACCCGTGGCGGACCCGAGGGCACCGTCGTACGACTGGATGGCGAAGGTGAAGCCCAGCAGGAGTACGAAGCCCGCTATCCACGAGGTCCAGATCGACTGCACGATGCCCTTGGGGCCCGCCGTGGAGGCGTCGTGCGTCTCCTCCGTCACGTGCGCGGAGGCGTCGTACCCGGTCTGAGCGGGGGGACCCCCGTCGCGGCGGAGCCGCAAGTGTCACAGCCCCGCGCCCCTTGAGGGCCTGCGGCCCCCTCGGGCGCGATACCGCGCCGCGAACGCCGCGGGGCCCCGACGACCGAAGTCGTCGGGGCCCCGCGGGCTAGCGTGTGTCAGCCGTTGCGCTTCCAGCGCGGCTTGTCGTCGCGGCGGCCGAACGATGAACCAGTACCGGAGCCGGAGCCCGCGCCACGGTGGTCGTCACGACGGCCGTACGGGCGGTCGTGGCCGCCGGAGCGGAAGCCGCCCGAGGGACGGTCGCCCTGACGGTCGCGGTTGAACGGGCGGTCGCTGCCCCGGTGCCCGGAGGGACGGTCGTCCCGGCGGAAACCACCGGTGGGACGGTCGCCGTCACGCCGGTCGTCGCGGCGGAAACCACCGGAGCCACCCGACGGACGGTCGTCCCGACGGAAACCACCACGGTCGCCATCACGACGCTCATCACGGCGGAACCCACCACGGTCACCGTCACGCCGGTCGTCACGGCGGTCATCGCGACGGAACCCGCCACGCTCACCGTCACGACGGTCGAAGGAACGGCCACCCCGGTCACCGTCACGCCGGTCATCACGACGGAAGCCACCGGAGCCACCCGACGGACGGTCGTCCCGACGGAAACCACCACGGTCGCCATCACGACGCTCGTCCCGACGGAACCCACCACGGTCACCATCACGCCGGTCGTCACGACGGTCGTCCCGGCGGAAGCCACCGGACGGACGGTCGTCACGACGATCCCGGCGCTCGTAGCTGCCCCGCTCATCCCGACGCTGCCGCGGCTGCTCGTACGCCGGCGCGGGCGCCTGCTCCGGCACCGAGGCGGCGGCAAGCGCGGCCTCGGCCGCGGCAGCCTCCACGACGGCGGCGGCCTCGGCGAGCGCGGCCTCCGGGTCGTCGCCCCGCTCGCGCGCGGCACGGGCGAGCAGCCGGTCGGCCTCCTCGCGCAACTCGGTGGCACGACGCTGTGCGCGCTCCAGCTGCTTGGTGAGCTGGGCGACCTCACGCTCGGCCTGCTGCGCGGCGTTGCCCGCCGACTCGGCCTGCACCTCGGTCATCGACCGGGCACCGGTGATCTCCGCGACCTCCGGGTCGAAGGCGGCACCGCCCTGGATGATGTGGCGCGAGGCGTCGACGCCCGCGTCCTCCATCTGACGGAAGATCTGCCGCCGCTGGTGCGGCAGGGACAGCGATACGACCGTGCCGGAGCGGCCCGCGCGGGCCGTACGGCCGGAACGGTGCAGGTAGTCCTTGTGGTCACCGGCCGGGTCGACGTTCAGGACCAGGTCGATGCCGTCGACGTGGATGCCACGGGCGGCGACGTCGGTGGCGACGAGCGCGTTGACGTAACCGTCCTTGAAGTCGGCCAGCGTCCGCGTCCGCGCGCCCTGCGTCATACCGCCGTGCAGCGCGTCGGCCTTCACGCCCGCGTCACGAAGCTGCTCGGCGATACGGTCGGCGCCCAGCTGCGTACGTACGAAGATGATCGTGCGGCCCTTGCGGGAGGCGATCGCGGCGGTGACCGGCGCCTTGTCCTTGGGCTTCACGATGAGGATGTGGTGCGACATGGTCGTCACCGCGCCCTGGGCGGCGTCGACCTCGTGCGTGACCGGGTTGCTCAGGTAGCGCTTGACCAGCGTGGAGATCTCGTTCTCCATCGTGGCCGAGAACAGCATGCGCTGACCGCCGGGCGGAACCTGGTCGAGAAGTTCGGTGACCTCGGGCAGGAAGCCCAGGTCGGACATCTGGTCGGCCTCGTCGATCACGGCGACCTGGACGTTCTCCAGGGAGCAGGCGCCGCGGTTGATGATGTCGCGCAGCCGGCCGGGGGTGGCGACGAGGATGTCGACGCCGCGCTCGAGGGCGTAGATCTGGTTGCCCATCGACGTACCGCCGCAGACGACCTTCATCTTCAGGCCGAGCACGTCGCCGTACGGCTGGAGGGCATCCGCGACCTGCATCGCGAGCTCACGGGTCGGGGTGAGGATGACGCCGCGGGGCTTCTTCTTGTCGGTGTGACCGCCGGACAGCTGCGCCAGCAGCGGCAGACCGAAGGAGAGGGTCTTGCCGGAGCCGGTGCGACCGCGGCCGAGGATGTCCTTGCCGGCCAGGGCGTCCGGGATGGTCGCGGCCTGGATCGGGAAGGGGTTGGTCACGCCGTTCTGCGCGAGCTTGCGCACGATGCCCTCGGGCAGCCCCAGGGTGCCGAAGGTGACCTCGGGGGTCGTGGGAGCCTCGGCCTCGACGGCCTGAGCCTCAGCGGCCTGGGCCTCGACGGCCTCGGCAGACTCGGGCACTTCGACGGCCTCGTTCTCGGGCACGACGACGTGATCAGTACTGGAAATGGACATGCGAATGCGAAACCTTCCGGAGTCTCGTCGGCACGCGCCCGTCAACTCCGTGTTCGCAATTCGACCGCCTCAATGCGATCCAGCCACGGCAAGGGAGAGTACGCGCCACACGGCGCGCTCTGTATTGGCGCCGGGCAAATGGGATCAAACGATCTACCAAGATACGCACCCTCCGACCCTCAAGGCAAATCGGCCCGTCAGCCCCGGCCCGACCCTGGTCGCGTAGCCCAGGTCGGCCGCTGTCGGCCCTGGTCAGCCGCTTACGCCCGCTTGCGGCGCCGGCTCCCGCTGCGCGAGCTGCGTCGTGGGTTCCGGGTGGGCCGACGAGGACGGCTCCGCGGTGGTCGGGGTGGGCGACGGCGTGGGCGACTGCTCCGGCGGCGTGGGCGGCTTCGGCCGGGGAGTCGTACGGGGCGGGGCCGTATGCGTCTCGGTCGGCCCGGGGACCTGCGGTTTCGGCTTCCCCTTCCCCGGCTCGGACGGCGACGAGGGGTCGCTGCCGGCGTCCCGCGACGGCGCTGCCGACCCGTCCGCGTCCCCCCTTTCGCCCCGGTCTCCCGAGGCCGACGCACCGGGCTCCGCCGAGCCGTGTTCTTCGTCACCCGCCCCGCCGAGCCCGGAGCCACCGCCGCCGCCCGTCACCGCCGAACCGCCGTCGGGCGCCGCACCACCCCGCTGCCCCGCGGAGTGCGAGGGCCGGGCACTGCTCGCATCGTCGTCGTCATCGCTGACGTTCATACAGCCGGCGGTCGCCGTGACGGCCAGGGCCACGGCGGCCAGACGGACGGGTACGTTCAGGGCGCGCACGGGCAGCCACCTCCGGGGCGGGGACGAGCAGTCCCCCTGCCCAACTCCCGCCGCCCGCAAGAGGACACGCCGCCGCAAGAACAGGTTTCAACAGTCGTACGGTACGGATCTCATCCCTATCCGCGTCCCTACGCGAAGCCGCACGTACGAGCCTCGTACAGGCAGGCCTCGTACAGACAGACCTCGTACGTACGGGCCTCACCCGTACCCGAGGGCATGCAGCCGCGCATCGTCGATCCCGAAGTGGTGGGCGATCTCGTGAACCACCGTCACTTCCGTTTCCGCGACGACGTCCTCGCGCGACTCGCACATCCGCAGCGTCGGCCCCCGGTAGATCGTGATCCGGTCCGGCAGCACGCCCGCGTACCACTCGCCGCGGTCCGTCAGCGGAGTCCCCTCGTACAGCCCGAGCAGCTCGGGATCGTCGCTCGGCGGTTCGTCTTCGACGAACACCGCCACGTTGTCCATCAGCCGTGTCAGCTCCGGCGGGATCCGGTCCAGGGCCTCGGAGACCAGTTCCTCGAACTCCTCGCGCGTCATCTCCAGCACAGAGCCATTGTCGGGTACGGACGTCACCCGCGAGAGCCGTACGAGGCCCCGATCGTGCGGCATATCCGGCCCCGGACTTGGGCATACGGGACCAATGGCCCGCGTCCCCGCCGCCGCTCTGCACCACGTACGCAAGGCAACAGCCGCCCTGGTACGCCACTATCGCGCTCGCCGCGCGCACCCGGTCATCGAACTCGTCCACCAACCGCACCCGTACGCCCGCCCGTCGCCCACCACCGCCCTACTCGATGGCGCTCCGCGCCAGCCCTTTAAATCTGCCCTCGGCCTGATCATGGTCGCGCTGGTCGGGGCCTGGCTGGGCCTGCTGATCGTGGGGAACGTACGCGCCCCGGTCGGCCCCATGGACACCACCATGACCCTGCGCCCCTCCTTCACCGGCGGCACGAAGATCAACGTCTCGCCGCTCGGAGCCCTCGAACTGCGCAGCCATGTCGCGCCGATCCGCCTCGACGTCGACGTGGACCAGCTCGACCCCGTCCGCTCCCAGGCCCTCGTCGACCACCCCGAACGGCTCTCCGGCCTCCAGGACGAGGTCACCAGCGACGTCGGCGACGGCACCCTCGACCTGGCCGTACGTTCCGGAGTCGCCGTCGTCTCCGGCGCCACCGCACTCGGCCTCGCCGTCTACCGCCGCCCACGCCGCGCCCTCGCGGCCGGCGGCCTGGCCCTCGCCCTGCTGACGGCCTCCGGGGCGACGGCCTTCGCGACCTGGAACCCCAAGTCGGTCCTGGAGCCGAAGTTCTCCGGACTGCTGAGCAGTGCCCCCTCAGTGGTTGGCAACGCCCGCAGCATCGTCAGCGAATTCGACGTCTACCAGAAGGAGTTGGCGCGCCTGGTGACGAACGTGACGAAGCTGTACGACGCCACGTCCACCCTTCCCGCGTACGCCCCCGACCCCTCCACCATCCGCGTCCTGCACGTCTCCGACATCCATCTCAACCCGGCGAGCTGGAAGATCATCGCCTCGCTGGTGAAGCAGTACAAGATCAATGTGATCGTCGACTCCGGCGACACCATGGACCACGGCTCCACGGCGGAGAACGGCTTCCTGGACCCGGCGGCCGACCTGGGCGCCCCGTACGTATGGGTGCGCGGCAATCACGATTCGCGGGAGACGCAGGCGTATCTGGAGCGCATGAAGAACGTGCACGTGCTGGACGACGGGCGGGCCGTGTCCGTCGCGGGTCTGCGGTTCGCGGGCATGGGCGACCCGCAGTTCACCCCCGACCGCTCCAAGGAGGTGACCGCCTCGGAGGAGCTGGCGGGCGCCCGTCTGGCCTCCGCGATCCGCGACCAGGAGACGGCGGGCACGCCCGTGGACATCGCCCTCGCGCACAACCCGGACGCCGCGCGCGAGGTGGACGGCACGGTGCCGCTCGTACTGGCGGGCCATCTCCACCATCCGGAGATGGAGGTCATGAAGTACGGCACGCGCCTGCGCATCGAGGGCTCGACGGGCGGAAGCGGGCTGCGCGCGCTGCAGAACAAGTACCCCGACCCGATCGAGACCTCGGTCCTCTACCTGGACCGCGAGACCCGCCGCCTCCAGGCCTGGGACGAGATCAAGCTGGGCGGCCTGGGCCTGACCACGGCGGAGGTCAGCCGCCACCTACCGGAGGAGAACCGACCGGGCGCGTCCCCGACGCCATCGCCGTCTCCGGGTTCCCCATCGGCTGGCTCCCCATCCCCTGGTTCCCCGTCTCCTGGTTCCCCGTCTCCTGGCACCGCATCGCCGTCTCCCGGCTCCCCCTCGCCTCCCCTTGCTCCCTCCCCCTCCCCCTCCCCCTAACCCGTTTTGCCGATCCCCCCCGACTCCCATATGCTGCTGACGTCCCCGACGCGCCGTGAGGCGCCCAGGCAGGCCCCAGCCCTCATCGTCTAGCGGCCTAGGACGCCGCCCTTTCAAGGCGGTAGCACGGGTTCGAATCCCGTTGGGGGCACATACAGCCACGGCACGTTCAGCCGCCCTGTGGGCAAGATTGACAGCGAATCGCAAGGAATCGTCGACGGCTGCGATCACTTCTTGGACAATAACCAACAGATCGCTTCGGCACCGCCGGTCTCACGGAAGGTGCCTTCAGGCCGTTAATCGCTGCCTCGTCGACCCAAGCCGGTCCCAGTGAACCGTCTGCCGCGCGCACACGTCGTGCGCACGCAGGCGATGCCTGATCGACGATCCGACACACGCTCTGATCGTCGATCCGACACGAGCCCGACTTGAGAGGCATGTATGCGCAGACGACCACTTCTCCTAGTTCTCTTACTGGTCATCGTCGGTGTGGCAGCCACAATCCCGGCGATCCAGTCCGCTTCCCGTGGCTCCGGCGAGAGCATCGCCGAGGCGCCGGCCGCTGCCGCCGGCGATGCCGAGCACACCGTCACTCTGCAGAACAAGACGGACGAGCGTATCTGGGTCGGCAGCTCGGCCAGCGCCGACGGCTCGGCCCCGCTCACCGGGCTGCCGACGCTTGACCCGGGCCAGTCCGCCAAGATCACCATCCCCGAGAACTCGGGCGCCGGGCACTGGCGCGGCACGCTCTTCCCCCGCAAGGGCTGCACCGGTGAGGAAGGCAGCACGTTCCACTGCGCCGTCGGTGACTGCGGGCCGTACGCCGACCGGTGCTCCACCGGGGAACAGCCCACCAGCCTCGCTGAGTTCAACTTCGATACGCGCGACGCAGCGGCACCCTGGTACGACGTCAGCTACGTCAACGCCGTATCGACGCCCATCACCATCACCCCCGACGGTGTGCCGCCGCCCGAGGACGGCGGGGAGTGCGCCGAGGTGGGCTGCGCCACTGATCTGCTGGCCGCCTGCCCGCCCGAGAACCTGACCAAGGACCAGGCCACGGGCAAGCCGCTGGTGTGCGTCAACCCGAACCGGGACGCGAAGACCGCCTACAGCGATGCGCTCGCCCAGAAGTGCCCAAAGGCCTACTCATGGTCCAAGCACGACGCCGAATCGGGCAACCAGGTCATGCGTCAGTGCAGCAAGTGCAAGGGCATGACCGTCACCTTCCATGGAAACGGCACTCCCGAGAACCCCAACCCCACGAACCCCAACCCGAACCCGCAACCCAGTCCGAGCGACCCGAACCCCGGCGACCCCGCGCCCGCGGTCGGCAAGAAGGGCATCAACCTCAACCCCTTCGACGGCGCCGACAAGGCGCTGGCCGAGTCCGGCGCGTCCTGGTACCACAACTGGGCCTCCTCCACCGGCGAGGTCGCCAAGCCGGACGGCGTCGAGTTCGTCCCAACGATCTGGGGCCCCGGCTCGGTCAACGACGCCGAGCTGGGCAAAGCCAAGCAGGAAGGCAAGAACCTCCTCACCTTCAACGAGCCCGACCTGCCCAGCCAGGCCAACATGACCCCCGAACAGGCCCTGGATCTGTGGCCCCAACTGGAGAAAACCGGCCTGCCCCTCGGAGCCCCGGCGGTCGCCACCGACGCCGACAAACCCGACGGCTGGCTGGACCGCTTCATGAAGGGAGCCGCCGAACGTGGCCTGCGGGTCGACTTCATCCCCGTGCACTGGTACGGCTCCGACTTCGGCCCGGCAGCCACCGACCAGCTCGCCGGCTACTTGCAGCGCATCCACGAGCGCTACAAGAAGCCGATCTGGCTGACCGAGTACGGCCTCATCGACTTCTCCCAGGGCAAACCCCGCTACCCCAACGAGCAGGAACAGACCGCCTTCATCAAGTCGTCGGCGACGATGCTGGAGAGCCTGGACTTCGTGCAGCGGTACGCGTGGTTCACCCTTGGCACCAAGACCAGCCCGACCGGCCTCTACGACGGCACGAACGCGACCGCCAACGGCCGTGCGTACCGCGAGGCGGGCTGACCCACATCGGTCCCCTATGAGGGGCCCTGACACATAGACAGCAACGACAGCAACGGGCCAGGAAGCGGGCCGCGCCGGAAAGCCGGCGCGGCCCGTGGCATTGGCGGACTTGATGGACTGCGGCAGGTGGAACGAGCCGACATCGACATCGACATCGAGTGTTGAACCGTCTCATCGAGAACGCAAAAATTGCACACTCGCCCACAAGCACCGAAAGAGTACGACCTTGGTGCGCCAGGTGATCGAAGAGCTGGGGTGGGTCGCTTTGCTGGGCTAACGGCCGGGGCCGGGGCCTTTGCCCCTCTGCGGGTTGCCGGACTGCTGGACCGCCGGCCGAGATGGATCGGAGCCTTTGGACGGCGTGTCATTCGTATCGGTCGACCTGTAAGTTGCGCGGACCTCTAGGCCTACAAGCTCCATGCCCTGGGCGCCGAGCAGGGAGCGAGGGGCCGCCGATGACGGGGAAACCGGAGATTCCGCCGAATTCGCCATGCGTAGGTTTCCTTCGGCGAAGTGTGGTGCGTAATTTGTAATCCCGTCATGATTCCTGATACTGGGGCTGAATTGAAAGTTCGACTCCTGTGTCGCTTCCGAAGCCCCCGGCGCGCCTAGTCGTGCGGGAATAGGGTCAACTCCCGCGGCCTGCGACATCCTCCTATCGATTTCTGCCAACGCTTCCGTGGCACGGTCTAGCTCCCCCGAAATGCTTTTGGCCGCAGTTAGGTGATCAGTTTCACTCCCGCCCGCAAGGCTGACCGTGAACCCGGCCTCAACACGATCGCCTTCCGTACGGACCGGGGACGCCTCGTCAACTTGCTGCGCCGAGCGCACAAAGCGCTCGGCCACCGTCTCGGCTTGCGGCTCGGGAGCGACCGATCCCAGCGCTTGGCCCAACGCGGTCCGACGTTCCGCTTCCTGAGCCCACGCGGCCCGCTCGGCCTCGGCCAGCTGCTCCGGCGTTCTCGGCACCTCGGCCCCGCGTTGCGTCTCGGCCAGCTGCTCCGGACCGACCGACCCCAGCGCTTGGCCCAACGCGGTCCGACGTTCCGCTTCCTGAGCCCACGCGGCCCGCTCGGCCTCGGCCAGCTGCTCCGGACCGACCGACCCCAGTGCTTGGCCCAACGCGGTCCGACGTTCCGCTTCCAACGCCGTGGCCCGCTCGGCCTGACTGGGGGTGTCGAACTGCATCTCCTTGGCTGCCGCGTCGAAAATCTCCCTTGTCTGCGCATTGCTCGCGTACTTCGCGACAGTCGGGTACTTCTCGGGATGTGCGTCGAATTGCTGCCGGAGGTTGTCATCCGTCCTGAGCCGTTTCAGAACCGCATCCTCGAAGGCTTCTCGAGCGAGATGCGGAAGTTCGCGGACCCGCTCTTCGAGGCGTCCCATCCTCCGACCTACCGGCTTCCAGGTGTCGGCCTGCGCGCGTTGCTCACCCATCGTCGCCGGGTCGGGCGCCGTACGCTCCACAGCCGGGCGGGGCTCCGGCCGGACCTCGGTCTGGCCGAATCCGTCGGTCTCAATCCCACCGGCGGATGAGGCGCTTCGCCCGCCGAGCGCCGAGCGCATCAACCTCCACAGGCGACGTAGCCCGTCCTGCAAGCGCCTGCGGCGTTCTCTGCTGCGTGCTGCCCTTTCATCCAGATCAATCAGCTGTTGCACCAAGTCCCCGCCGCCAGGAGGCCGCTTGGTCAGCGTCCTGTCTTCGGAGCCTGGGGAACGCTGGGCGGGAGTGGCCATGGTGCCCCTCTCTCATGGTCGGAGTGCTGACGTGACGAACAACGAACGGCCGGGATGAACGGTTCATCACTGGGCACTCCACTCGTGCCCGCGTGCGCCGTGTCCGCGGGTCCCCTCGGGATCGTCCGCCGTCTCTCAAGGGCCGATACCGCATCGCCAGAACCGGGATTCGGTGTCCGAACCGCTCACCTCGTGAACCGTCCGTGCCGCGCCTCCGTCGTGCACGTGCGGGCACCACCTGATCCCTGATCGCCGGCCCCCGGTGCCCGCGCCCCAGTGCCCGCCCGACCAGAAGGGCATCCTGTATGCGCAGACACCCAGTTCTGTTGACGGTCTTGCTGGTCGTTCTCGTCGTCGCGGCAGTCGTGGCCTCGGCGATGCAGTCCCCTCCCTCCGACCACGGCGACCGGGTCTCCGGGGTGGCGGGCGCCGACGATGCCGAGCACACCGTCACCCTGGGGAACAAGACGCACGGACGCGTCTGGGTCGGCAACTCGGCCGACACCGGCGGCTCGGCCCGCGGTCCGGTGTGAGCGGCTCCGAGCCGGACCCGGTTGCGGGCCCGAAGGCCGAGAACGTCGATGTTCATTGCCGCCCTCTCGCGCGACCGCGAAGTACATGACTGACACAGAACAGAAGTTGAACCATTCTCAGCTCCCGTCCGTGTCAGATTCATCCGCGCCGTGATCCAGGAGGGGGCACGGCGAGGCCCACGGCCGGAGGTGTCCGCACGTTGAGGGGATTGACGGGGTCGAGTGGTACGCACCCATGCGCAGGAGCGGGTGTGATCTGCCCGGCGGCGGTGGCAGTCGTGCGCAAGCCGTCTCGGTCACCGTGCCCCGGGCGACCAGACCCTGGACGCCGGCCCCCGGCGTCAGGACTTGCCGACGCACGCGGTAGACCGGTCGGCAAGCTCAGGCACGGTCTGGCAAGGTCAGCGATGAAGGAGTCACCTGTTCGGTATCACGACCGGCGCCGAGGAGTCGTCGCCCCGCGAGATACGGATCCTGAACGTACCTGTGTCCAGGCTGTGCAGTCTCTCCCTGATCTCCCGGGCGTCCGGGTGACCGAACTCCTGGAAGATCGCCAGTGCCTGCCGCCAGCTGGTGTGGGCCGCCTCCTGCGCGCCGGCGGCCTGGTAGACGTCGCCGAGGTGGCCGAGGGTGTGGCCCTCGCCCCATCGGTTGCCGACGTCTCGATGGGCCTCAAGCGCCTGGTGGTAGTACCTGATCGCGGTGTCGGCGTTGTGGAGCCGGTGGTGGACCGTGCCGAGGATGTCGAGCGTGACACCGCCGAACCAGCGGTTGCCGATGGCACGCAGCACGGTCAGCGCCTGCTCCAGGCATTCAATGGCCTCCTCGAACCGGCCGAGCCGCTGGTAGGCGTCGCCCAGGCTGGCCAGGTCGATTCCCTCCCCCCAGGCGTTGCCGAGGGCCCGGTCGACGGCCAGCGCTCGGCGGCTGTACTCCACGGCCTTGTCGAGTCGGCCGGCTTGGAGGTAGGTGTTGCCCAGATTGCTCAGGGCCTGGGCCCTGCCGTACGTGTCCCCGAGCTCCCGGCAGAGGGCCATCGCCTGGCGGAGGTGGCCGATCGCCTTGTCGAACCGGCGCATGTGTGTCAGAGCCGCGGCCATGTCCCCGAGGCCCCAGGCCACGCCCCTGCGGTCGGAGGCGCCGTGGGAGGCCGTAAGGCCTGTTCGGGCGGCGTAGAGCCAGTCGTGCAGATGGCTGCGGAGGTAGAAGAACCCCCACAGAACGGCGGGCAGGCGCCATGCGATGTCCGGCCGGCCTCGGATCGCGGCCTGGTGCACGGCGTTGACGAGGTTGACCCGTTCGGTCTCGCACCACCCAAGGGCCTGGTCGTGCGTGGCGAACGCCAGAGGGCGGCAGCCGGGAGGCAGCGGCCCGAGGGGTACGCGTCTACGCTGCGGGGCGAGGAACGGGTAGGTGGCGTCCGCGGTGTGCAGATACCAGCTCAGGAGCCGTTCGACGGCCCGGTCCTGTTCCTGCGGGGTCTCTTCAGTGGCGACGCGTTCGGCGGCGTAGACGCGCAGCAGGTCGTGCAGTGCGTAGCGGCCCGGTGAGTGCTCGGTGAGCAGGTAGGCGTGCGTGAGTTCGGCGAGCAGGGCGTGTGCCTCACGCAGCGGCAGCCCGGCGAGGGCGGCCGCGGCGGGGGCGGAGATGTCGGGTCCGGAGTGCAGGCTCAGCAGGTGGAACAGCCGGGCGGCCGAGGTGGACAGGGCCTCGTACGACCAGGAGAAGACCGCTCGTACGTCCGTGGCGAGTTCGCCCCCGGCGAAGGCGTCGAGGCTGCCCTGGCTGTCGCGCAGTTCCTGGGCGACGGCGCTGAGCGTGAAGGCGGGATGGGTGGCGGCCCGGGCGGCGACGACGGCCAGGGCCAGCGGCAGCCGACCGCAGCGGGCGATGATCTCGTCCACCGCCTGTGGTTCCGCCACCAGCCGTCCGGCGCCGAGGCGGCGGACCAGGAAGCTGTGCGCTTCCGTGCGTGTCATCGGGTTGAGCGTCAGTGGATGCGCTCCGTCGTTGGCGATCAGGCCGGTGAGCTGGTTGCGGCTGGTGACGATGACCAGGGAGCCGGGGGAGCCGGGCAGCAGTGGGCGGATCTGTTCGGTGTCACGGGCGTTGTCCAGGAGGATGAGCATCCGCCGGTCGGCGAGCAGGCTGCGGTAGAGCGCCGCCTGGGCGTCGAGGCTGGCGGGGATGCGCTGCGGCGGGACGCCGAGCGCGTCGAGGAAGGAGCGGATGGCGTCCCCGGGCGACACGATCGAGCCGGTGGGGTCGAAGCCGCGCAGGTTGACGTAGAGCTGGCCGTCGGGAAAGCGGTGGGCGATCTGGTGGGCCCAGTGCACCGCCAGGGTGGTCTTGCCGATGCCGGCCATGCCGCAGATCACGCTGATCACCATCGTGGCCGGATGCTCTGCCTCGTCGGGCAACAGGGCCCGTGTCTGGTCGAGTTCGGCGCGACGGCCGCTGAAGGTGGACAGGTCGGCGGGCAGCTGCGCGGGACGGGCCGCGTTCGCGCCGGGGGAGACGGCCGGATCCGCCGACGGGTCGGCGTCCATCAGCAGCGAGGATGCGTCCTCCAGCGGCGGGGAGGGCTGCAGGTCCAGTGTGGCGTCGGCCGCCAGGATCCGGTCGTGCAGCTCCCGCAGCTGCGTACCGGGCTCGATGCCCAGTTCGGCCACCAGAGTGCTCCGTGCCCTGCGGTACGCCGCCAACGCCTCGGCCTGTCGCCCCGACCGGTACAACGCCAGCATCAGCAGCTGCCACAGCCGCTCCCGCAACGGATGTTCACCGGTCAGCGACGTCAGCTCCGCGATCACCTCGCCGTGGCGCCCGAGCTGGACATCAAGGTCCAACCGGGACTCCAGCGTGTTCAGCCGCTCCTCGTTCAACCGGGAGCGCTCGGCCTCGGCCAACGGGCCGGGCAGCCCCGCCAACGGCGTTCCCTCCCACTCGCCGAGCGCGGCACGCAACAAGTCCGCTGCGGCAGACACCCCGTCCGCGCCGTCAGCGGCGCGCAGCTTCTTCGCCTCGGCGACCCGCTGCTCGAACACTCGCAGGTCCAGGGCATCGTCCGGGATGCGGGCCAGATATCCGTCCGCGGCCGAGACGATCACCTGCGGAGACTCACCCGCCTCACGCCCGGGCTCCAACACCTTGCGCAACCGCGACACATACGTACGCAGAACGGATACCGCTGCCGCCGGCGGCTCCTCGCCCCAGACCGCGTCGACGAGCTCGCCGACCGTGACGGGACGCCCGTGACGCAACAACAACGCCGCCAGTACCACCCGCTGCTGCGGCGAACCTAAGTCCAGTTCCCGCTCGCCATGCCATGCTCGGACCGGCCCCAGCACCGCAAAGCGCACGGAATCTTCAAGGGTTGCGCTCACTGGGTGCACTCTACATACAGTCGACTGCGACACCGTAATCCTCCACGGAACGTACTCATCCGTAACCGCAGGTGTGCCCTTTCTGTCCAAGCCGCCAAGAGCTCGAGGGCAGTACTTGAGGGCACCTCGGCCGCCTTGACGTCGGGCAGTCCAGACCAACTCTTGCCCGACAGGGCCTAGTCGAACGTATCGGCCGTCGTCTCGGCGGTGCTGTCGAACGCTGCTGAGACACTTGCGCCCAGCGCCTTGCCGACCACCCGGTTGTTGGACGTGTTCGCCATGACGGTGAGGCTGTGGCTGCCGTCGCCCGTGGCGAAGGTGTGGACGGTGTAGCCGCGCGCGGTGCCTGTGTGGCCGTAGACGGAGGGGCCGTCGCCGAGGTCGTAACGGCTGATGCCGAGCCCGTGGAAGCGTGAGCCGAACAGGCCGCTCGGCCTCATGGCGAGCATGGCCGCGAGCGAGCGCCCGGACAGCAGACGGCCACTCAGCAGGGCGCGCAGGAACGTGTTGAGGTCGCGGGCGCGCGACACCGTCGCGCCGGCGGACCCGGCCCACCACACCGTCTGCTCCGTCACGTCCGCCAGCCGTCGGCGCGGCCGGTGGAGGGCGAGATGGCCGCGTGCGTGCGGGCCTTCGATGTCGGCTCGTGCGGTGTCGTACGAGGTGTCGGTCAGCGCGAGGGGGCGGATGATCCGCGTCTCGTACTGCTCGGCCAGCGACCGGCCAGTAACGGCCTCGACCAGTCGTCCGGCCAGCACCAAACCGGCGTCCGCGCCGATGGGGCCGCCGTCTTGTTCCGTCGACGCAGGACGGAAGGACGGGCGACGGGAGAAGGCGAAACCCCGCCCCGGTCCGGGCAGCAGGCGGCGGCGTTCGGGTTTGAAGCCGGGCACCGTGCCCGTGAACATCTCGTCGGTGCGATCGTGGAGGCTGTCGGGGTGGCTGACCATCTGCCGCACCGTCACCTTGCGGTCCGTCAAGGTCTCGGACCGGTCTGACAGGTAGGTGCGCACGGGGGCGTCCAGGTCGAGGCCCTCGTCCACGAGTTGCATGACGAGCACGCTGAGGAACAGGTTCGCCACACCCCCGATGCGGAACCGCAGGTCCGGCTGCATTCGCGCACCCGACGCCGTGTCGCTCACCCCCATGGCACAGGTGTACGGACCGTCAGGTGTGTCCATCCGGGCCAGCACACCGGGCGCGCCCGCGGCGATGGCCCGCCGGAGTGCCGTGTGCACACCGACGGGCATGTCCTGCGTCTGCGGGAACGAGGCGTCGTCCCGCACACCCGGCTCAGGCGTATCCGTCTTCGAAGACTCGGAAGGCTTCGAGGTCGTCGAGGCCTTCGAGATCGTCGAGGGCGAGATCTTCGGGGTCGTCGAAATCTTCGAAGAGCGGCTGGTTTTGGACTGAACAGCCGTCATGCGATCGCTCCCTTCACGTACGGAGGAGGCCCTGCCGGCCGCGTTCACGTCACACGGCCGGCAGGGCCGGCCGGCCACCGAGGAACGAGGGGGACCTGGAGGCCGCCGTAGCCGTCCCCACGTCAAAAGCGTGCATACGGTTCACTTTTGTTCGCGGATCGACGGAACGGACTACGTGCGGCCGGACCGCCCGAGGCAAATGTCCGGTACGGGCGCGGAGTTGAACTGTTTCGCCCCGGAACCCGTTGCGGTGTGCGGGGATCGCTGTGACGTACCGTCTGTGACCGCTTGAGGGAACACGGCGGCCCCGGACAGCGGCCACGCGGACGGCAACATCAGGAAGGGATGGGTATGAGCCTGGGTGAAGAAGGCGATGAGACGGACAAGCCGAGGACGGAGGACAAGCACCTGGCCCCCGGGGAGACGTCCGAGCAGTCCTCTCCCCTCCCCGTGATCATCTCGGCCGACGGCTCCGCCACCATTGACGGCGTACCCGTGCCGGTTGTGGGAGACGAGTCGGTCGACATCGCGATCCTGGACACGCTCCACGGGTACGCGCGCAGCCGGAGCTCCCCCGTGAAGGCGGCCATCTCCGACCCGTCCGCGGGTTACGTGGCGATCGTCGAGGTCGCGCCCGACGGCTCCAGCAGGCTTCTGGAACAGCACCAGGAGGAGTTGGCCGGGGACGAGGAGCCCGCCGGCGGGGCCGCCGGACCCGCCGGGGCCGCCGGAACCGGAACCGGAACCGGGTCCGGGCCCACCGGGCCTGCCGGATCCGCCGGTTCTGCGGGATCCGCCGATTCTGCGGGATCCGCCGATTCTGCCGAGTTCTCCGGTTTCGATGCCAAGGACGTCGGCTTATCGGGGGCCGATGCCGAGGATCCGGGTTACCCCGGTGTCGACCACGAAGACGCTGGCTTCCCCCGCCTCGGTCCCGGGTCCTCCCCCTTCTCCGGCGTGGATGACGAGGACCCCGGCTACCCCCGCCACCCCGGCGTCGGTCGCGAGGACCACGGCTTCCCCGGCATCGGTCCCGGGTCCCCCGGCATCTCCGGGATCGACGATGACGAAGCGGACATGATGGCCCAGCCTGCGCAGCCGCAGCGGGCCTCGACCCCGGCTCTCGGCCCGGACCTCGACCAGGGCTCCAGCCGCGGCAGGAAACTGCCCCAGTCGGATGACGAGTACGAGGCGCCCGCACTGCACAGGCGACCATGGTTCGTCGGGGTGGTAAGCGTCGTCGTGGCGGCTGCCGTCGTCGTTCCGCTCATACTGATCGGCAGCAGCTCGGGGGGCGGCAAGGCCCAGGACAGCGCTGCCGGCTCGGCCGAGGGCAAGGACAAGGACAAGGACAAGATTCCGCCGGCGCTCAGCCCCGCGCCGAGCGATTCCGCGTCCATCAGCGCGTCGCCGTCGGCGTCGCTGTCGCCGTCTGCCTCGCCATCGAAGTCGGCCTCTGCTTCGGCCTCGCCACCCCCCGCACCGAAACCGAAGCCGCCGGCGCCCTCGGAATCGGAGGGCAATGACGAAATGCCCAAGGGCGAAGTGCTGTTCGTGAACAAGAAGTACGGCTTCTGCCTGGATCTTCCCGGCACCGGCAAGGTTACGGGGAACCCCCAGGCCCATGACGGCTTCTGCACTCCGTCCACCGACAACCAGGAGTGGCTCATCCACCCGGCCTCCAAGGGCAGCGGCACCCGCGGAGCCGACCTGTACCTGATCCGCAACGTCAAGTCCGGCCGCTGCCTGGAACCGACAGGCCAGGGCTCCGCTCAAGTGACGGCACCGGTGGACGTGGCCGTATGCAACGCCAGCATCAAGGAAGACAACCAGCTCTGGTGGTTCGACAAACGCCCCAACGGCACGTACTGGGTCCGCAACCAGAAGAGCAGCGACCTGTGTCTCGACGTGGCCAGGACGGACACGAAGACCAAGTACGCCAACGCCACGCTCTTTGGCTGCAATGCCGCCGACGACCATGAGTGGAGTTTCCGGAAGAGCTGAGTGCTGCTGAGCGGGGCAAGGCGTCGACCTCGCACCTTCGCGCCCTTGCCCCGCCGGCCGCTTCCGCCGCACTGACCGGCCCGGCCGGAAGGCCCGGTTGGGTGGGGCCTGTCCGGGCGAGTACCTACCCGTACGTCTGTACGACCAGTTGGCCGCCGACGTCGCGCACGCCTCCGCGCTCGGCTGCAAGGCTCGACAGACCCGGCAGGCCCAGCAGACTCGACAGCCTCGTAAAGGGCCGCGCCCGGCGCCTTGCCGACCGCCCTGTCGGCCGTGTTCACGTCACGTGACCGACATGGCCGGCCACGCTGCCGCGAGGCACGGGGAGAATTGTGCGCCGTCACGGCGTATGTCACGGCAGGCGCGAACTGATGGCTCATTTCCGTTCACGGTTGTTTAGGAATCAGTAACAAAACTGGTGTCTGGTGGGGCTGGGCTGTTTTACTCGGGCGCCCGTTGCCTGTGTTGCGCAGGGGGTGGCCGTGGTGCCTTCTTTGTGATCATTTAAGGCCGCTTTCAACGTTTTGGGCTGAGGCGGACTCGCACGAGGCCACCCGGCCGACGGCGTACGGAAGGGATGGACATGATCCGGGGTGAAGGAGCGGACAAGTCGATCACGGGGAACGAACCCCTCGCCCCCGGGGACGGGGACGGTCGGCTGGGGCGCGCCGGGGAAGGGTCCGGGTCGTCCTCCCACTTCGCCGTGGTCATCTCCGCGGACGGCTCCGCAGCCGTCGACGGCGAGCCCGTGCCGGTGATGCCGGGCGAGTCGGTCGACATCTCGATCCTGGACACACTGCACGGATACGCCCGCAGCCGGAGCGCCGCCGTTAAGGCGGCCATCTCCGACCCGTCCGCGGGATATGTGGCGATTATCGAGGTGGCGCCGGATGGGTCCAGCAGGCTGTTGGAGCGGCGTCAGGAAGGGGAGCCTAAGGCTGCCCGGTCTGCAGGGCCTTTAGGGTTAGGGGTTGCCGGGTCTGGCGGAACCGAGGCGGACGCGATACCGCAGCCCGCGGGGCGACAGGTCACTCCGGCTCACAGCCCGGCCCCCGCCGCCGGGGAATCCAGCCGCAAAAAGGCACGGCCCCAGTCGGACGACGAGTACGAGGCGCCCAGCCTGCTCCAGCGTCCCTTGGTCATCGGGGCGGTGGGCGTCGCCGTGGCGGCACTCGCCTTCGGCTCGGTGTGGGCACTGGGCGACGGCGGAGCGGGAGGCGGAGACAAGCAGGAACAAGCCGCCAATGCGGGCAACGGCATCGACAGGTCGCCTATGGACCTCCGGCCCGCACCGAGCTCCTCGCCGTCCACCAACCCGTCGCCGTCGGCGTCGCTGTCGCCGTCTGCCTCGCCATCGAAGTCGGCCTCTGCTTCGGCCTCGCCACCCCCCGCACCGAAACCGAAGCCGCCGGCGCCCTCGGAATCGGAGGGCAATGACGAAATGCCCAAGGGCGAAGTGCTGTTCGTGAACAAGAAGTACGGCTTCTGCCTGGATCTTCCCGGCACCGGCAAGGTTACGGGGAACCCCCAGGCCCATGACGGCTTCTGCACTCCGTCCACCGACAACCAGGAGTGGCTCATCCACCCGGCCTCCAAGGGCAGCGGCACCCGCGGAGCCGACCTGTACCTGATCCGCAACGTCAAGTCCGGCCGCTGCCTGGAACCGACAGGCCAGGGCTCCGCTCAAGTGACGACACCGGTGGACGTGGCCGTATGCAACGCCAGCATCAAGGAGGACAACCAGCTCTGGTGGTTCGACAAACGCCCCAACGGCACGTACTGGGTCCGCAACCAGAAGAGCAGCGACCTGTGTCTCGACGTGGCCAGGACGGACACGAAGACCAAGTACGCCAACGCCACGCTCTTTGGCTGCAATACCGCCGACGACCATGAGTGGAGTTTCCGGAAGAGCTGAGCGGAGCCAACCAGGACCAGACGTGCGCGTAAGAACCTGTATCCCTATCGATCATGAGCGCGACTGTGATCGAAATGTCGGGCCGTGCCGGGTGATCTTCGCCGGCGGGTGCATGAAGGCAGGGTCTCCGGTGCAGCACGAGGGTTGCTGAGACCAACTCGAGTGCAGGGAGACCCTGTTGTCGCTGTTCTACGCGTCCTTGCCGGTGGAGTTCAACTCGGCGCCCTCGGTGTGCGATTGTCTCGCGCACCGGTTCGGGAACGCGGCCGATCATCAGGACCGGACGCGGGCCTACGACACGGACATGACGGACGCCGAGTGGAGTGAGGTCCGGGACGGGCTTCCGGTCCCGGCCTGGCTGGAGGGCCAGGGCGGCCGGCCCGAGGCCTACTGCCACCGCCAGATGATTGACGCGATCTTCTACGTCGTCGACAACGGCATCAAGTGGCGGGCGATGCCGGCCGACTTCCCGCCCTGGGACCGGGTTTACGCCTTCTTCCGCCGCTGGCGCGAGCGCGGACTCACCGCCGAACTCCACGACCGGCTGCGTGACAGGGTCCGCGAGGACGCCGGGCGCTCGCCGGAGCCGACTGCGGCCATCGTCGACTCGCAGTCGGTGAAGGGGGCGGCGACCGTGCCGGCCACGTCACGCGGTTACGACGGCGGCAAGAAGATCAACGGGCGCAAGCGGCACCTCGTCACCGACTGCCTAGGCCTGCTCCTGGTGGTCATGGTCACTGCCGCGAGTATCACCGACCGGGACGCGGCCCGGACGCTCCTGCCCCGCCTGCGGGCCCGCTTCACGAAGATCAGCCTGGTGTGGGCCGACGGCGGCTACACCGGCAAGCTCGTCACCTGGGCCAGGAAGAAGCTCCAGCTCACGGTGAGAATCGTCAAACGCAGCGACGACATGAAGGGGTTTGTGGTGCTGCCGAGGCGGTGGATGGTGGAGCGCACGCTGGGGTGGCTGCTCAACTCCCGTCGCCTCGCCCGGGACTACGAGCGCCGCTGCGACACCGGCGAAGCGATGATCCACTGGTCGATGATCAGGCTGATGACGCGTCGGCTGGCCCGTCCGCGAGGCTGAACCTGCCGGACTCCGTCCGCACCAGCCATCCCCGCTCCGCCAGACGGCGGGCCCGCGAACGCACCGCCCCCTCGATCTTCGAAGGGGTCAGCTCGATCCCCAACTCCTCCGCGATCTCCCGGCAGATCATCGGTTCCCGGCCCGCCCGCTTCGCCTCGGCCAGCACCGCCACGATCCGCTGATGCTCCACCGCCAGCGCGCGCACGTCGGCCCCCGGCCCCCACCGCGGCACGATCGAGCCCGGCCGGGCCGGTGCCACGACCTGCGTCTTCGTCTCCGCGTTCACGACCGGTCCGGGCGCCGGCACTTCGGCCGCGACAGCCACCGGTTGCTCCAACTCCGCTCCTTCCTCCCGGAGTTGCCCGGCCAGCACCCCGCTGACCCTCCGCTGCGAGATCACCAGCTCCTGCCAGTCCGTCTCCGCCTCGTGCAACTCCGCCAATAGCCGGTCCGTCTGCTCGCGCAGTACTTCCACCCGCTGCCGGGCAGCACGCTCCTGGTCCTCCAACAACCCCATCACCGACGGCATCAACAGCACCCTCCCGGCCGGGACAACATGACGCGCCATCCCTGCCACCGAACCCCGGGCACTATGCCTGACCAGCAGAAACCCATCGATCATGTCCGGAAAGACAACAGCTTCTAAGGCGTACATCCGCTCTCGGCTGCCCGTAACGCCTCGGTCAGACCGGAGGGGGTGGCGGGGGCGGAGGTCCGGGCGGCGGGCCAAACGGGTCCATGGCGTCGACGGGAGGTTTCTCCTTCGGCCGGTGGCCGCCGGGCTTGCAGCCGGCGAAGGGGCCCATCGGGTCCCGGAGGGCGCCCATCACCGGTCCCAGGTAGTCGCGGTGCCAGTTCGCGGGCCCGCACATCCCGGAGCCTGGACCGGTCAACTCGCCCCAGGCGAGCCACAGTCCGTGAAGCTGGGCGACCGCCTCCGGGTGCTCCCACCAACGGGAGCACCACGGGGCCGTGGAGGTGACCTCCCTGCCATAGACCGGCAGCAGCACGTGGTGGGCCCATAGGGTCAACTGCCGCAGCGTGTGCCCGTATTCGGGCCCCTCCATGTAGAGGATGAAGTGTGGTGGGCTCGGAGGTTTCTCCTGGGGAGCCGCACTGTCCGGCTTCACGTCGGCCTCCTCGGCGGGAGCGGGGCCTCGCTCGGCTCCGGAGACCTCGGCGGTCTCAGTGGACATGGCTGTCCTGCTTTCTCTCGGCGGCTTCGGTTGGCGCAGGGATGACACGTGCACGCACCGCGAACGGTTCACTGGCCACCTGGTGACGGCTGAGAGGGCGCGACTCCTTCGGGGCTCCCAGTTCTACGATGAGCGTCCCCGGGAGCCGGCGTCCATTGAACCGTTGGGGCTCCGGTTCCGTTGTGCTCCTCACGAGCAGATCTCCTGCTTCGTGAAAGGATCCGAGATGGTTCAAGGAGCCCGAAGGCGAGATCACACAGGCTCGGGTAGCGACGACTCCACCAGTTCCGTCGACAGCTACTTGGGCATCGAAGGCCTGCGTGCCTTCATGGAACAGAACGGGGAAGACCGCCGAGCTATCCAAACTCTCGATCGCCTCGAGGACAGCGCCCCTACTCGAGAGCCGGACAGGCGAGCCACGCTGAGGTGGGTCGACCTTAGGGGGAGTGGAACGTACCACGCGGCCGGCCAACGGTCGGACGGCAGTTGGTTCGTAGACACGTGGGAAGCCGGGAGGCAATGGGCTCGCGAAAACAGTCAAGGGCTTAAGGACTTCGCCGAGATCGTCGGCCCTCACCTCGTCCAGGCGGCGGGCAGGCTGACTCAGCCCAGGCATCCGGTGGTGGGGGCGGTTCTCACCGGGGCCGGCGTCACCCTGGAGGCGGGTGGCGCAGCCAGGAGAATGGTCCGGTACGCGGCGTCCGCCGCTCAAACCGGCAACTGGGGGGACTGGATGAGGTCGGTCGCCGCCGGTATCCACACCGGCACGTCGGTCATGGGCGGCATCAGCTACCTCCCCAACACTGACCCGAACCGGGCGCTGGACTATCAAGGGGTACATAACCTTGGCACGGCGACCGGTGCGCTCGCATATGGCCAACCAGCTTCCGGGCGGCAGCCCACAGAGAGCCTTCCTTACAGCACCCGGCCGATCCCGATGACCACGATGCCGCCTGGCAATACACTGCCAGCCGGCCACAGCCTTCCGGGGCAGGGGTACCCGCCAGCACAGGGGTACCCGCCAGCACAGGGGTACCCGGGGCCGAACTTTTCCCGCCCGCTGAACACGGTACCGGCGGGCAACCACGCCCCCACCAACACCGCAAACCCCTACACCTACAGCACAACCCCCGTCGCCAACACCACAAATCCCTACCCCTACACCTACAGCACAACCTCCGTCACAAACACCACAAACCCCGCCACAAACACCACAAACTCCGTCAGCTACGCCAGTGGAAACTCCTACTACGGGACCGGACCCACAAATAGGGGCGGGTATAGGGGCGGGTACGGAGGTGGCAACGGGGGCCCCCAGCGGGCCCCAAGCCCAGGCCGAGGCCGGTGAGGTTCGGTGGCGAAGCCGCCGCCTCGATGAACCGAAGGTGAAAGTCCCGACGGGCCCGGCCGGGAACAGCCCCGGCATGGAACTCGCGGGGCAGTCCACGGACCGGCCCGTACGCGGGCTGATACCGGCAACGAGAAGCCCAGGCCAGAAGCCTTCTGGCCTGGGCTTTCCCCAGCCTTCCGGCAGCCTCGAACCGCCGGCCCACACCCCCTTTCTGCGGCCTGGCCGACGCTGGGTATGCGTTGGTCGCGTGGGCAATCCGCTTTGGGTGATGAGCGCCGATGCCGGCACCAATGCCAGGGCCTGCCACGATGAGCGAGTAGTCGGCCCTGACACCGCCACGGTCGGCCACTCCGTCGACGGCGAGGTCGTCATCGAGGCGACGTCGGAATCTGCCACCCACCGTGCGTCGGCGAAGGTTTGACGACGTTGCCTCGTTCATCCGCGAGATGGGCCTGGGACGGCTGAGCGACATACAAGTGCAGTCGTTGCGGCGTCCGCTTGTTGTTCGGGTTGCTCAGCCGTGTGGCAGGTCCTGGGAACAGTGCCCGCGGCGGTGAGCTCTTGACTGCCGCTTTTCGATGGCGTGACCTGCCTGAACGCCGCAGCGCCCCTCACCGGCCACCCCGATGCGCGTCGGCGCCGGCGCGCGGCCCCGGGGGGCTGAACTCCGTCTGACCAGGCTCGGCGACGTCGGTGGGCTTTGAACCGCGCAAGGGTTCCCCCCCCGTTTTGTCTGCGCTGTCGCCGCGCGGCATACGACGCGCGGTTGGTCCCGTTCGCCATCTCACCCGTCCCGGGGAGGACGTATGCAGCATGCTCTGAAGAGAACAGTCATGACGGTCCTGTTGGCCTGTGCCCTGCTGGGCGCCGTCGCGGTCGCGGTTTTCGGCCTCGGCCGGGACTTGTCCGCAGCCCCCGTCAGCGAGACCACCAGCGGCAAGATGACCTGGTACGACGACGTGGGACCGAGCGCGTGCGGCCCCGGCATCAACGCCGTCACCGAGGATCTCGTCGCGGTCTCCCACGAGTTGTTCACCTCCGCCAACCCGAACAATGACAACCTCTGCAAGGGCGTTTCCATCGAGGTCACCTACAACGGCAAGACGCTCACCTTGCCGGTCAAGGACAAGTGCATGGGGTGCACGCGGGAACAGATCGACCTGAGTAAGTCCGCCTTCCAGAAGCTGGAACCCAACCTGGACCTCGGCGTCGTCCCCGTCACCTGGAAGTTCGTCAACGACGGCGGGAACGGCAGCGGCGGCGGTGGCGGCGGGGACACGCAGGCGCCGTCCGCCCCAGCGAACCTGCGCTCCGCCAGCCAGACGCCGACCAGCGTGTCGCTGGCCTGGGACGCCTCCAACGACAACGCCGGCGTGACCGGTTACGACATCTACGACGGCTCCAGCAAGGTCACCACGGTCACGGACACCAGCGCCACGCTCAACGACTTGCCCGCGGACAGCGCCCACGACTACACCGTCAAAGCCCGGGACGCGGCCGGGAACGAGTCCGCCGCCTCCAACGGGATCCACGTAACCATCGCCCGCACCGGCGCAGAGAACGGCGACTGCCCGGCCGCGTGGAGCTCCACCCGGTCGTACGTCCCCGGTGACGTGGTCTCCTTCGCGGGCCACAAGTTCAGGGCGACCTTCTACTCCACCGATGCCGTACCCGACAACCCGGCCTCCTGGGCCGTGTGGCACGACGACGGCGCCTGCGGCTGACCAACCGACCACGAAGGAACCGGCGCAGGCTTCCGCCCCTCCATCCAGGTGGCGGCAGCCTGTCCGGCTGTCCCGCAGCTCAGCGGGCCGTCAACGGCGAGCGGCGGTCTCGCGCGGGTACGGTGAGCGCCCGCCGCGACCGCCGCCGACTACTGGTGGCTACCGGTACCGGTGACCACCGACTTACTCGACGTTGACTGTGATCTTCCAGGTGATGGCGATGCAGGGGCAGCTGATCCCCGACCCCGGGTCGGCCTCGCAGCCCTCCTCAGCGCCGACGACCGCCGTTCCCGGCTCAAGGCCCCGCAAGGTCGCCGTGGACACCTCGGCTCCGCCGGCCCCGTCCAGCTGCTGCAGCACGCTGCTGTTCGAACTGGACGGCGCACTCCACTTCCAGGTCACACCCTCCTCTGCCCGGTCCGGCCGGAGAGATACGCGGAGCTGCTGGCCCGTCTGGAGCGTCACAGTGCTGCCGTCGTCCTCATGCGACACGAGCACGGTGCCGTCCGGAAGAGTCTCCGCCGCGGACGCGGAACCCGTCGAGGAGACCATCATCGCGGTCACTGCGAGGACGGCGGAGGCCGCAGCGGCAGAACGCCTGATCATGCCCATTTCCATCACCCTACGCATAAAAGGAAATTGGCTTCTGGTTCACGACTCAACACGCCGATGGCGGTCGTGGGGGGTCAGCAGGCACTACGGATCTTGGCGCCGTTCGGTTCTCGCGCGTGGGCCTCGTCCGCATACGGCTACTTGTTCCACCTCTTGTTGGTGTTGTTGACCTCCAGCTCCGCCGCCGTCAGGTCCACATGTAGAGGTATCCCGGGACGGCTTCCCACCTTGATCAGGAAGTTGCCGAGGCCGGGCGGGTCGGCGCGGCGGCCCTGGGCGGCGTCCCAGGCGGGCGGGGTCGACCAGTCCACCAGCAGGCGCTGTTCCGGTTCGGTCAGCTCCACGACCTGGGAGAGCTGCGGCATTTCGGCCGGGGGCAGGCCCGCGCAGATCACCATGCCCGCGCGTTCGACGAAGCCCTTGGCCTTGGTGCGGTCCTCCTCGTTGGGCAGGGCGAGGAGGTCGTCGAGGGTGTGGGTGATCATGGCGTGGCCTACGCCGCGCTGGCGGTCCAGGCGGGTGAGGGCGTTGACCCGGTCGACCAGGCCGCGACCGGCCTGGAGGACACGCCACAACTCGTCCATGACGAGGAAGTAGTTGCGCTGCGGCTCCAGTCCGGCGTCCGCGAGCGCGTGCGCCGCGGAGACCGCGCCGAAGCCGTAGGACCAGCAGGACAACAGCGCCGCTGCCTGTAGCAGAACCTCGCTGTCGTCGATGCCGCTGATGTCGAAGCAGACAGGACGGTCGAGCTTCATCGCCTCAGTCGTCGGGCGGGCGAAGGTGCCCCCCAGACGCCCGTCGCCCAGCAGGGCCGTGAGCGACGCCTCCAGGTTCTCGGTGATGTCCCTGTAGCGGGTGATGTCGCCGCGGTCCAGCGCCACCGAACGCACCGCCTCCGGGGCGTCCTTGATGACCTGTACGAGGTCGCCGAGCACCGGTACCCGGTCCGGGCCGTGGCGGTCGTCCAGGACGTTCAGCGCCGCCGAGAGGATCGTCTCCTCCCGGTCCGTCGGCGGTGCCGAGCGCAGGATGGTCACCAGCGCGGACACCATGTGGAGGCGGCGGCCGTGGATGTCCGCGAGGAGCCGGCCGCGCGCTTCGCCGGTGAGCCGGGCCGCGGCCTGGATCGATTCGCCGGGGTCCAGGACGTTGAGGTTGCCGCGGCCCCGGCCCAGGCTGATGACCTGGCCGCCGATCGCCCGGATCAGGTCCACGTAGTCGGGCTTGAGGTCGCCGAAGATCAGCGGGTGGACGCCGTAGCCGGCCAGGCCGAGTGCCATGCGTCGTACGACAGTCGACTTGCCGAGGCCGGGGCGGCCCAGGACGAACATCGAGGGGTTCGCCAGCAGGCCCGTGCGCGTGAACCACGACACGGGGTCGCAGCACACCGTGGCCCCGGAATCGAGATCGCGGCCGAGCGGCACCCCGACCATGGGGGTTCCTGCGCCGGCACCGAACGGCCACAGCCCGCAGACCTGCACGGAGGTGCCGCGCCACTCCGGGGCGGGGTCGACGTAGCCGACCATGCCGCCGCCGGAGCCGGGCCAGCCACGGGCCGTTGGGCGCGCCTGGCGGGGTTCCTTGGTCGTACGTGCCATCAAGTCCTCCGTTGTTCCGGTTTGCTCCGACCTCTGTTACGCCCTGCGCCCTTCGCTACATCGAGTCCCGCACGGTCTGCGGCAACGCCGTATGCAGCGGCAGCACCAGCCCCAGCGGCAGCGCCGCCGCGAACGCCGCCGCCTGGGAGCCGTAGACGGGTCGCACCGCGATGCGGGCGGCGGGTGCCAGGTTGTCCACGGCCGCGGCCGCCTTCGCCAGTTCCCCGGCGGAGCTGACGGTCGCCGTGACCAGCAGCCCGAAGCGGATCACGCCATGTCCCTGGGCCTGTTCCTCGGTGGTCCTGCGCGCCGAGGTCACCTCCGCGTCGTCGCGTGCCTGGCCGATCTGCGACTGCTGGGCGTTGAACAGGGCGTTCTTGTAGTCCTGTTGGACGACGCGGGCTCCCTCGGCCCGGGTGTGCGGGCGGTACAGCAGCGTGACGCGTTTGCGGGCGATGTCGCGGTTGGGCTGCACGAGCCCGGTCAGGACGTTGGAGAAGACCTCGCCCTGCGGGGCCTCGGTCATGGCCCAGGTCACGCTGAACGCCCCGTCGTGCCGGTAGTGGTCCCAGGCTTCCTGGGCCGCCATGGGTCCGGTCTGGTCCCAGGTCAGCCCGGTGCCGCCGGTGGCCCGCGCCTCTTCCACGAGGGGCGCCACGGTCGGGTCGTAGGCGACGCGCACTGCCTCGGCGAGCTCGGTGGCGGTCATCGGTACGGCTGCTCCGGCGCCGGTCATGGAAAGCCCGGCGGTCAGGCCCGGCAGGCGGGCGCCGATGTGTACGGCCATGTCCTCGGCGCTGCGGCGGGGTGTGCCCGCGCGGGCCGCGCCCGAGTACGTCAGCGCGATCCGCGTGGCGATCTGCGCCGAACCGGCGGGATAGGCGGACAGCACCTCCCGCAGCATCGACCTGGCCAGGCGGGGAGCCTCGGCAACGGCGTTGGCGGCGATCTCCTGCTGGAGCCGGACTCCGGAGTCCGGGGCGGTCTCCACGGTGACGCTCGCGGCGACGAGGCCCGGCTCGGCCCCCAGGGCGGACAGCCACTGGCCCCAGTGGGCCACCCAGGTGTCGACCTGCTGCTCGTTGACGAGGGCGGCGCCGTCCGCGTCGCAGGAGATGACGACGGTGTGATGACCGGTCGACGGGATCGTGATCATGGCGAACGGGCGTCCGTAGCCGTCCCGCGCCTCCGTCAGCGAGGATTCGGCGGCCAGGCCGGGCAGCTTGCAGGTGCCGTAGCCGGCCCGGCCCAGCGGACCCGAGCGGTACAGGTTTCCGCCGGAGGACGTGGTGCGCCGCCAGGCCAGGCGGACCGCGCCGCGCTGCATCAGCGTGCGGCCGTGCTTGTCCCGTACCGCCAGCGGGGCCATGACCACCACCAGCGCCACCGCCAGACCCAGCGCGGCCCATACGGAGATCAGCGTGGCCAGGACGACGGCGATCAGCCCGGTGAACAGCAGCATGGTCGCCCCGAGGGACAGGCCTCGCAGGCCGGACGTGCGGGGCTTGCGGAAGTTGCCGTAGGTGCGGGGGGTGGGTGCTTCAGTGGCTGCCACGGGGCTTCTCCTGCTGCTCGTCGGTGTGATGGCGGGCCGGCACCGGAACGGGGGCCGCCGCCTCCCGGTCGTACGGGTGTGTGTGCTCGCCGTCCGCCGGGTCCGTCGGCTGTGCCGGCCGGGTGGGACTGGTCGCGGTGTGCTCTCCGTCCGGTGCTCCGCGTGCCCGGTCGGCGCCTCGCGCGGGCGCCGGGCCGCTCGCTGCCGGGCCGGGGGCGGTGCGCGCGCCGGTCGTTCCCGCCCCGTCCGGGCTCACGGCGGCCCCGGACACCGACCGGCCGGTGGCCAGGCCACGCAGGTGCGGAACAGGCAGCGCCCCGGTGGCCGCGGCCGGGCCGCCGGCACCGGCGGACGCCTTGGCCGCGCGGCCCGTCCCGGATACCGCCGCCTGGACGACCGGGGCGGCGAACCGCATCAGCGCGGGCAGGGTGAAGCAGGCCAGGACGATCAGTACGACCCCGGAGACCATGGAGACGACGTCGTTGTCCTGGGTCTGGCCGGTCATCGAGAACGCTGCCGCGTACACGACGGCCGCGGCCGGTTTGTACAGCACGAAGGCCAGCAGCCAGCCCACGGACCTGCGGAACCAGACCCGGCCGCCGGCGGTGCCGCTGGCCGCCGCCGACAGGGGCAGCGTGCCGGTGAGGATCACCAGCATGGCCATCCGTACGATCATCAGGGCGATCTGCGCCACACTGCCGGCGATCACCAGCATGGACATGATCAGGACGAGGAACGACGAGTCCGTCTCGCCCAGCGCCAGCATGGCCGAGGTGCGCTTGTCGAACTCGGCCACGCAGCTCGCCACCGGCTCGCCGGTGGCACTGATCTGCCGACAGCCGGTGGACCTGTCGATGATCCAGACACTGAACTTGTCACCCGACACGGTCAGCAGATTGACCGTGGCGACCCCGGCCGAGGAGACGACCACCAGGTTGAGCAGCCCCTGAAGGGCTTGCCGGGCGGGCTCGCCGCGGCGCTGCCAGGCGATGTGCCCGGCAGCGACGAGCAGGCACAGTACGGCGGCGAAGGAGGTGAACCACAGCGTGGAGCCGCGCAGGAAAGCCACCGGGCCGCTGTCGTCGCTCAGGTCGGGGCTGCCCAGGTTCATCCAGGCGCTGCCGAGCGCCTTGACGGTGGTGCTTGCCGCCTGTGCGGCGCTCTCGGCGATGTCGTCGAACGCGTTGTCACCGAGGTCCTTCGGGGCCGTACCCGCCCCGTCGCCCACGCAGTAGCCGCCGATCGTCGGGGACACCCAGCCGAAGTCGCAGCCCGCCATCACACACCTCCCCACTCGGCGTATCCGGCGAGGGAGTCGACCGGGGTGGGAGCGGCCGGGGCGGCCGGGTACTCCAGCCGCCAGTCGCCGTCCTGCCACAGCACCGTCGTGGTGGCGGCCTGCATACGGCCGTCCGGGAACCGCCACACGGTCTGGATCACCGCGGTGGTCTCGTTGTAGGTGACGAACTTGAATCCGGCGATCTGTCCGTAGGTGCTGCCCTCCCCGTCCGGGGGCGCCGTCCGCTCCGCCTTGGTCCGGTCGGCGATGTAGGCGTCGCGGCCCGCGCCGACGGTCTGTGTGCGGGTCACCTTCAGCCAGTCGTCGGCGGCCAGGTAGCGCACGCTGATCTGGCTGCTGGCCAAGAGGGCGCCGACGGGGGTGTGCGCATAGCACCGCGCGATGTCCTGCCCGGCCACGGCCGGGCCCGCCGCCTTCGAGACAGGGAGGGCGACGGAGCGGTACAGGGTCCAGGTCACGCCCTTCGGGGCGGAGGTGGGCACGTCCTGTTGCTTGTCGGCCAGTTCGGGGCACGGGGCGCCACCGTCGTCGGAGGCGTGGGGCCCGGACGGTGGCGGTTCCGCGGCGCGGACTCCGGGATCCCCCGCCGTGTGTGCCGCGTTCGAGCCGCCCCTGCCGGAGCCGTCCGAACTGAAGGCGACCGCCGCTCCGATGACGGCGACGAAGCCGATGAACGCGGCGGCGAGGACGAAGCCGGTACGCAGCCACGGGCTGCGCGGCTCGCCGCCCGCCGCGCTGTTGCCGGGCTCTGCCATGGTCCTTCCCCCATCCTCGTGGGTTGTCGGGTGACGGGTGGCCGGTTGGCCGGATCAAGAGGTAGTGACGGGTCGTCAGTCCTCATCGGTGCCGGGTCCGAGGCGCCTGGACGAACGCGCCGGTCCAGACGAACACCGGCCTAGACGAGCGCTCCGACGATTCCGGAGGCGGATCCGATGAGCAGGCACGCCCCCAGTACGAAGCCGAGTCCCCTGGCGTGCTCACGGCCGCCTCCCTTGGAGTGGTCGACCGCCATCCTGGCGGCGACGCCGAAGAGGCCCGCGACGCACAGCGCGGTGACGCTCCAGGCCACCCACTTGAGGACCTTCAGCAGGCCGTCGGCACCGGGCGGCGCCTCTCCCCCGCCGACCTCCGGCACGCCCGAAGGCCCGGCGGTCGGCGCGGCGAGGTCCGCAAGAGGGGCTATGTGCGGTGAGGCGTCCAGAGCGGCCGCCAGCAGGCTTGACAACGTGCTTCTCCCTACGCGGGTCGGGTGAGTCGGGTCAGGTCGCGCGCCAGCGGCGCGCACTCCTTGGGCAGATGCGACGTGGGCGGCTCGCCGAGCCGCCAGGGCTCCACCCACGGGATCTCCCACAGCCGGGGGACCGCGCCGGAGACCAGCCGCACCAGGTTGTGCAGGATCTTGGGGCGCCGGCCGGGAGCGTCGGCGACGACGACCAGGCCGAGCAGATCGATGCCGGTGACCATGCCGGAGGCCCACTGCTGCGCGGCGTTCTGCGCGGCCTTGATGCCGTACGCGCTGGAGCGGGCGACGAGTACGACCGGCTGGGACTGCGCCGACACGGGCCAGGCGCGGCCCGCGTCCCGGCCGCCGGGGACGGCCCGCCTCAACGTGGTGACGCCCGCGCCGCCGTGCACGCCCAGCCACCACCATGCGTGCTCCTCGCCCGGACGCGCCCGGGCGACGGGCAGCCCACGCTCGGGTCGCGGCACTCCGGCACCCTGCGGCACCGCCGGCCCCGTGAGGCCTGTCGGCACGCGGGCCTGCCCGCCCTGAACCGTTCGCCGAGGTTTCCCGTTGCTGCCCCCGGAAGGGCGCGACTGCGGCAACCAGGGATTGACAACCGGTACATCCCCCGCCACGGCATCTCCTTCGATCACTGACGCAACGAGCTGATAGTACACATAAGTTGTCATTGTGGCACAAGTGATGATTTTTCAGAAGTGCGGCATATAAGGCGAGTTGTGACGTCTCGGATTGCATGTCCTACGAATCGCTGGGTCTCTTTGGGGAGTTGGAGATGAGCGGCCATACCGCGCAGGCGAGATCGACGATGCTGGTGACGGGCTGCGCCGTCCTGGGGCTGCTCGGCTCCTTGGTCGGCCTGTCGGTGCTGGGAGCCGTGGAGCAGAAGGAGGACGCCGCCCCCGCGGGGTTCGCCACCACGCTCGACGCCAAGCGCGTCCCGGCCGAGTTCGTGCCGTGGGTCGAGCGGGCCGCCCAGCAGTGCCCGGAGGCCAGCGCTCCGTTGGTGGCCGCGCAGATCCAGGCGGAGTCGGGCTGGGACCCCACCGCGGTGAGCCCTGCCGACGCCCGAGGGCTGAGCCAGTTCATACCCGGCACCTGGGCGACATGGGGCGTGGACGCGGCCGGCAAGGACAGCGGTGCCGAACCGGACGGCGTGGCCGACCCGTTCACCCCGGGCGACGCCATCATGACCCAGGCCCGATACGACTGCTGGCTCGCGGGCAAGGTCAAGGAGATGAATCTCGGCGGCGACCCCACACGCCTGATGCTCGCCGCCTACAACGCGGGCCCCGGAGCGGTGGAGGAATACGGCGGCGTGCCGCCGTACCCGGAGACCCAGGCCTACGTCACCCGGATCATCACGTCGATGGCCGGCTTCACCGGCGGCGAACCGGCCGGGAACACCGACGACGCCGAGAACGGCGGCGCGTTCGGCGACCGGGTGGTGGCCCATGCCAGGAAGTGGCTCGGCACCCCGTACTCGTGGGGCGGCGGCGGGCCGGAGGGCCCCGGACGCGGGTTCGCGCAGGGCGCGAACACGGTCGGGTTCGACTGCTCCAGCCTCGTCCAGTACGCGGTCTACCACGCGAGCAACGGCGAAACACTCCCGCCGCGCGTCTCCCAACTCCAGGTCACCGCGGGCGAAGCGGTGCCGCGCGACGAGATGCGGCCCGGTGACGTGATCGGGTTCAACCTGAACGGCAGCTACGACCACATCGGCATCTACATCGGTCAGGGTCAGTTCATCCACGCGCCGAAGACCGGCGACGTGGTCAAGATCAGCAGCCTCGACGAGCCCTACTACGCCGACAAGCCCCAGAAAGTGAGGCGGCTCGGATGACTCCCTCCCGTACGCCCTCCCATACGCGCTCCCGTACGCACGGCACCACCGCGGCGGCCGCGACGGTGCTCGCGCTCGCTCTCGCCCTGGGCGGGTGCGGCTCCGGCGGCGAACAGGGTGCGCCCACCAGGTCCTCGGCTCCCGCCGCGACCGGCACCGGCCCGTATCCGACTCCGGACGACCCCCGCGGGGCCGCACCCCTGCCGGCTGGTTCTGGGGGCACCCCCAGGGGAGGCGTCACCCGGCCCGGCGACACCGACCAAAGGGACGCCGACGCGGTCAGCTGGGGCGCGCTCAAGGTGATGTGGACGTTCGACACCACCATCGACAGCGGCCCCGGCGACGCCAGTGTGCGCGCTGCGGACGCGGGCTGGCTGACCGAAGCGTACGCGGCGCGAGTGCGCGAGCACCGGCCCCGCTCGGTTCCAGGTGCCCAGTGGCGGGAGTGGGTAGGGCACCGCGCCTCCACCATCGTCACGCTGGAGAAGGCCGAGGACGCCGCGATGCCCGCTGACACCGACACCGAGGCATGGCGGCAGTGGGTCGTCACCACCTCCCCTCAGGGCCGCGACGGGTGGGCGGGCGAGCCCACCACCGTCGTGGCGTTTGTGCGCCTCACCCGCACGGCACCGGACGAGGCGTGGCGGGTCGCCGACGTCACCGTCCAATAGCCCGGAGGAACTTCATGCATGCGACGAACGAGTCCGAGTCCACGGAAGTGCCTGCGTGGCCGGTGTACGCCCTCACCGTGCACGACGACGGCCGAGTCGACGCTTCCGGTCCGCTGATGCCGGCCTCCGGGCATACCACCCGCGCTTCGGCCGTCGACGCGGTCGCCGAGGTGGCCGCCCGGCTGGGCCGTCCTGTGCGGGCCGAGGCGACCGAGCCGGACGGCACCGTGTTTCAGCTGGCCATCTCACCCGACGGGGAGGTGAGCGAGCTGCCCAGCGGTGGATCAAGGGCAAAGTCGGGGAAGAAACGGCACGACAAGCGTTCCGCGAGAGCAGCCGGGCGCCGTGCGGGGGCGGTCGCTGAATCAGCGGCGCCCGCCGTGCCCACGGCCATCGAGACGGCGGCGCCCGTCGTCGATACAGCCTCCGAACCGGCCACACCCGCCAGGCGTCGGGCCACAGAGCCGGCCACGCCCACCGCGCACCCGGTCACCCAACCGGCCGCACTCACCGTGCATACAGCCACCCAACCGGCCGCCGCCGCACGAACAACCACCCGACCGACCGCAGCGACCACGCACACCACCACCCAACCGGCCGCCGCCGCCGCACGCACAACCACTCAACCGACCGCAGCGACCACGCACACCACCACCCAACCGGCCGCGCTCGTCCCGGCCCGGATCGCGCCCGCACGGGGCCCACGGACGGGGCCCGATGCGCATGCCGGGGCGCAGGAGCTGGCCCTGGTCAGGGAGTATCTCGAGGCGGGCCATGTCGGCCGAGCCGCCGCGCTCGCCGCACGGCTCGACGGGCAGGCCGCGCAACACTTCGGGGTCTCCGACCCCGACGCCCTGCGCATTCGCGAGGTCCGGGCCCGGGTCACCGCCCTGGCCGGGGATGCCCTCGGCGGCGTACTGCTGTACCGCGACGTCGCCGAACGCTGGCACTACCAGGGGGACAGCGAGCGGGCCGAGGCGGTGGCGGCCCGCGCCGAGACGCTGTGGCTGCAGATCACCGACCTCGACACCGCGCTGTCCGCCGGGGTCGCCGTGATCCGCCTGCGCAGCCAGATCCCGGGCAAGGACGGCGAGGCGCTCAACGCCGCCCTGGAACACCGGACGTGGCTGGAAGAGGCCCGCCTCGCGAACGTGCCGACGGCACGGGAACACCCCGCGCCGGAGGCACCCGTGCCGCGGAGAACCCGTACGTTCCCGACCTGGGAGCGGCCCGCGGTGGACACCCGGGCGGCGACGGCGGGCTGAGCCCTGGCCTCCGGCGGTTGGGTGGGGCGCCTGCGGAGGTGGTGGGTTGGGTGCGTGGGCGGGTGCGGGTCCGTTGTGGCTGGTCGCTTCCCCACTCTCGGCTTCGCTCGAGCGGGGGACCCCCATCGCGGCGGAGCCGCAAATTGATACAGCCCCGCACCCCTGACGGCGCGCGCCCTGACGGCACCTGTCGAGAAAACACTGACGGGCCGCGGGAGTTGGTGTTCCCGCGGCCCGTCGGCCTTGTGTCATGCGGCGGACGTGTACGACCACGCGGGCCTGACGCCGACCTCCTCGTCGGCGGCCTCGACCACGCCCATGGCCATGCGCAGTGCCCGCACCGCGTGGTGCACGCGCGACTTGACGGTGCCCGGCGGGACACCGAGCACGAGGCCCGCCTCGCGCATCGACCTGCCCGTGTAGTACGTCTCGTACAGCACCTCGCGGTGCTTGGGCGACAGCTTCTGGAACGCCTCCTGGAGAATCATCGAGGAGAGCAACCGGTCGACGCCGTCCGACTTCGTCAGCAGGTCCTCGAGCCAGTCGTTGCCGTTGACCTCCTGGGGGCGGGCCATCCGCAGGCGGTACTCGTCGACGACGAGGTTGCGGGCCACCCTGAACAGCCACGGCCGCAGGGGCTGGCCGTTCTCCAGGTCCTGCGTGCGCCAGCAGCGCAGCAGCGTCTCCTGCACCACGTCCTCGGCCCTGTGCCGGTCACCTCCCAACAGCCGTACCACATAGGCGTACAGAGGACTTCCCTGCTCGTCGTAGAGCGTGCGCATAGCGCGTTCCCGGGCGCTGTCCGCTCCCGAGGAACCCATTACAGTCCAGCTCACGTTCGTACTCCCTCGTTCCGTGACCTCGTGGCGAGAGATCAGGTCTCGGGGCCGGGGTCAGCGGCCTCGATTCACCGGGAGTCTTGCGAGCGGGGTTCCACGTCGAGTTGACGTTCGATTGACGGCGGGAGCGGCGGGTTCCGGCGAAGCGGAGGGCCACGTACAGCGGCGGCGGGAGCGCCCGCGCTGGGGCGCTCCCGCCGCCGCTGCTCGGTTGACCTGCGCGTTTTATCTCAGGCCGCACCCGTCTGGCGCGCGGTCGCCGCAGCGGCGAGGGCGTGCATACGGCGATTGACGCCGCGCATCAATGTCTCGTCCCGAGCGGACCGAACGCCCCGTTCTGCGAGTACGGACCAGACGGCGAGCAGGGCCCGTCCGTGGTCCACGGCGGACGGTATGTCGTCGATCAGCCGCCAAGCGACGACCGCACGCGTCAGTTCGTCATGTGCCCGGGGGTCACCCAACTCGTGTCGGGTCCGGGCGAGTTTGAGGGAGGTGGCCGTCGCGAGGCGGTGGTTGCCGCTCCTGTACGCGGCGAACGCCTCCAGGGCGCGCGCTTCGAGCGTGCACGGATGCTCGGCGCCGAAGCTGCGCGCGGTGTACTCCCGCAGCCGGAAGGCGAGCGCCACCGCGCGTTCCAGGCTGCCGGTGTCCATGGCACGGGTGATCTGCGCGACGAGTTCGGAGAGTTGGGCCGGGACCGCCGGGACCCGGGTGTCCGCGGCGGCGGGCGGGAGCCCGGCCGGGGACGGCCCGGTGGCCCAGGGCGGTGCGGCCAACGGCCGTTCGGCCGACGAAGGACCGGCCGGAACGGGCTCGGGGGCCGACGGCACATCCGCCAACGACCGCTCGGCCCATGGAAGTTCGGACGGAATGGGCTCCTCGGGCGCCGGAGAAAGCCCGACTCCCGCCGCCGACGGCGGCGAATCCGCCAACGACCGCTCGACCAGCGAGGGACCGGCCGGAACGGGCTCGGACCCCGGAGAAAGCCCGTCCCCCGCGGCCGACGGCGGACCCGCCAACGGGCCTCCGAACAGCGGCGGCTCGGCCGACGAAGGACCGGCTGGGAACGGCTCGACAGCAGGCCGCGACTCGGCCGGAGACGGCCGGGGGGCCGACGGCAGCCCGGCCCCCGCCACCGACGGCGAACCGGCCAACGGTTCGTCCGGCAGGAGTTCGGCCAGGAGCGGCCCGGCGGCAGGCCCGGGCTCCGGCTCGCACTGTTCCTCCTGTCTTTCGTGCTGCAGGATCCGGCTCGACCCGTCGGGGGCGACCTCGACGCGGGTGGCGTAGCCCTCCTGACGGTCGAGGATCGTCGCCTGCACGGGCTCGCCCCGAGCCTGCGCGCCGCGGTGCATCGCGTCGAGCACGGCGACGTGGACGGGTTCGCCGTCCGGTACGGGGAAGGGTGCGCCGTTGACGAGCGCACTGCCGTCACGGCGAATCAGCACCTCCACCGCCTCGTCGGGGGCCGGTTGCCGTGGTTCCGTGCCGTGGTGTGCGTCCAGGTTCTTGCGGGTGCGCTTGCCGAACACTTGGTGGGCTCCTTGCTGTGCTGGTCAGGATGAGGGCGTAGGCCGCGGGCTGAGAGAGGGGTACGCCGACTCCCCGGGCATGTCGACGGAGTTGGAGTACAGGGCGAACCCCGACCTGACGCCGATGATGTAGCTCCTCGCCCGGTCGTTGTCCGGTACGCCCTTCGCCTGCTTGACCGCCTCCAGGCCCGTCTCGTACGCCGCCAGGGTCAAGTTCAGGCGGTCCCCCTTGACTTCGTTGTTGGCGATGAGCGTGTCGATCTCCTCGGCCAGCGAGCACATGTACTTGGACTGCGCCTTGATGGAGTCCGCGGCGTCCAGGGCCGAGGTCTCGTCGTTGTCGTCCGCGTCCTCGCCGAACTCGTCGAACTTGTCCGGGGGCACTTGGGAGATGCCCTCGGCCCCGTCGGGACCGACCAGCTTCTCGTTCCACCCGGACTCCTGCTGGATCTGCGCCGCGATGACGATGGCGCCGATCTGCGTGCACTCCCTCCCGGCTTCCTGGACGAGCGAGAGATGTTGCGAGGGCACGGTGTTCGCGTTCAGCTGGCCCTTTCCGTCGCTCTCGTATGCCGCAACGACCTGGTCGTTGTTCAGGCCCTCGCCGCCGCCGCTGTCATCGCCGCAGGGCAAGAGGTTGATCTTGCAGAGGAGCATGAGCGGCCAGAACACAAACCCGAGGAAGAGCGAGACCAACGTCCCGATGAGGAGGACCAGAAGGAGCACGAAGGCGAGGCACCCCAGGAGCGGCGCGCTGGCGATGCCGGCCAGGAGCACGGTGTTCCTGGTCTTGTCCTTCTGGGCCTGCTCATCCCCGCCCCCACTTGCGCTCACGACCAGTCACACCCCTTGCGTTCGCCTGCACGACATGGGTCCCCGGAGGCCTTGAACCAGGTCACCCGATTTCCCGTAGTGGCTGCCCGACGGATCGCCGCGAGCCCGCACGCCGCAACGGACACGACGGCGCATCAGTTCAAAGCGGGATCGATCCGTCGCCGTAAGCGAAACGAGGGAAGGGGTGGATGCGCATGGGCGTCCCACCGGCGACGTCCGCCGGCGCACAGATGTGGGTCCGCGGACCAACCGCTCAACAGGCAGCCCAAGCACCTGCCGCTCAACAGGCGGCCCAGGCACCCGCCGCGCCGGTCGCACGGGCCGCACAGGCCCCGCCGCTCGCGCAGGCCGTGCAGTCAGCGCCATCGCGACCCGCGCAAAAGACCGCGCCGTCCTGGCCCCCCGCACCGGCGGAACGTGCGTCGGCGGCCCACCGGGGCCAAAGGGTTGCCTGGGTGAGCACGCACGGCGGTGCCGGGGCGAGCACCCTTGCGCGGGCACTCGGCGGCGCGGACGTGGGCCGCCGGTGGCCGGACCCGGCCCGGGGCGAACCCGGCCGGGTGCTGCTGGTGGCACGCACCCACAACGCGGGCACGCGGGCGGTGTCCCAGGCGCTGAACGCACTGCGCAAGGGGGAGCACCCCGCGGGAGTGCATCTCCTGGCCGTCGTGCTCGTCGCCGACGCGCCGGGACGGCTGCCGCGCCCGCTGGGCCGGCGCGTGCGCGTGCTGCGTTCGGCAGCCAAGGTCCACCGCGTTCCGTGGGTCCCGGCCTGGCGCCTCGGCGAGGACATCGACCAACTGCCAAGGGCAGTGCGGGCGCTGGCCCGCGCCGTCTCGGCTCCGGCCGGGCAGTCAGGGAGGTCGCGTTGAGCTTCTTGGCAGACATCAATCCCGACGACTTCGGGCCCAGAGGCTCCTTCAACCCCAACCCCGAGGTCGGCGAATTGCTCGGCTACCTCACCTGGATGGTGACGGCTGCCTCTGTGGCAGGACTGATCGTCGTGGGCGTCCAGATGGCCATGCAGCTGCGCCGTGGCGAAATGGGCGAGGGGGCGACGTATTTCAGGGGCGGGTTCTTCGCCATTGGTGCCTGTGTCCTCGGCCTCAGCGCCGGACCGCTCGTCAATTTCGTGGTGCTACCAGTTCTCAACTAGCCACACAAACCCGTAACTCGTTGCAAACAACGGAGAATCTCATGAAGGACACCTTGCATTCCCTCCATGCCGCCGACGGGAATTACCTGGCTCAGATCCCCAACCCGGAGAAGAAGGCGCCACCGGAACTCGCCACCGCGGTCGACACCGTACTGGGCATCGCCGCTTGGGCCGGCACCGCCGCCGGCGTGGCGGGCATCCTCATCACGGGAATCATGATGGCCGTGTCCATGAAGCGCGGAGAGGGCTCCGAGCACATGAGCCGCCTCGGCATGGTGTTGGGCGGATGCGTCCTCGTGTCCACTGCGGGACCCATTGTCCAATTCCTTTTCAAGTAGGACCAACAGCCCGCAGGAAAGGCCATCGACGTGTTTGGCACAAGTCGCAAACAGGGCCCGGTGAACGGGATTCTCTCCAAAGAGCGAGCCCGGATCAACTCGGCCGTGCTTCTGGGCTTTATCGTGGTCATGACGCTGGTGGCCTTCGTGAACGACACCACGGGTACGGACAGCACCACGGGTACGGACAGCGCGGCCGACAGCCGGGAGACGCTCGCCGGGCTCGGCGGCCCGCTGTCTCCCGGCGACCCGCAGCAGGTCCGCAAGGGTCCGGGCGGCCGGCCGGAGAACTGCCGGACCGACGACCGGGACACCGCGCAACCGACCGCCGCGCCGGAGGATGTGCGGTGGCAGAAGCTCGTCGCCCTCATGGTGCCCACCTCGCCTTCGGCCGGCCCGCTGCGCACCGACGCCACGATGTGGTGGTGCTTCGCCCACACGCCCATGGGGGCGGTGCTGGCGGCGCACGTCATCCCCGTTGAGTTGAGCGGCGCTGCCTGGCGCATCGTCGCGGAGCAGCAGGTCGTGCCCGGCGAGCCGCGCGACACGTTCGTCGCCAGCAAGGCCAGGGCCGACGAGACAAACCCGGACGAGGGCGCCGTCGGGAGGCTTGTGGGCTTCTCCCTGGCGTCGTACTCGGGCGACTCCGCGACCGTACGGCTGCTCGCCACCAACCCCATCGGCGGCTACCTGTCGACGTCGGTGTCCGTGCGCTGGCGGGAGGGCGACTGGAAGGTGGCGCTCCAGGACGACGGGTCCCTCTACTCGTCCGTGCAACGGGCAGCGAAACCCGACGGCTTCATCATGTGGGGAGCGTGACATGTTTTTGGCCGGTCAGGGCGATGGGTGCGACGGCGGCCTCGACCTTCTCGGGATGTTCGACGACCCCATCGGCGAGATGATCGAGATGGTGGCCAAGATCGTCATCGCCGGTGCCATCGGGATCTTCAAAGCCGTAGGAGACATCGATTCGATCAACACGGGCGCGTCGGACAAGATCGGCACCGAGATACGGTGGATCGTCATGTATCTCGCGTGCGGCTCGATACTCGCCGCCGCCGTGAAGATGGCTCTGGAACGGCGCGGCGAAGCGGGCACGACCGCGCTGAAGGGCATCGTGCGCGTCGTCGTGGTCGCCGCGGCCGCGACCACCGTGATCACCACGTTCGTCGACCTCATGGAGAGGTACTACGACCACCTGTTCGACAACACCCTCAACAACCTGATGGAGGGCGTCGACTGCGACGACAGCATTCCGGACATGCTGCTGCTGGTCATCGGGTGCCTGCTGATCCTTGCGGGCATCGTCCACGCGCTCCTGATGTGGGTCCGGCTCGGCGTGATGATCATGCTGATGGGCACACTGCCGTTGGCGGCTGCCGCCTCCATGACGGACTGGGGCGGCACGTGGTGGCGCAAGCACATCGGCTGGATGACCGCCTGGCTGCTGTACAAGCCCACGGTCGCTCTCATCATGTACTCGGGGGCCATCATGGTCGACGCGTCGGAACCGCATGAGAGCGCCGACACGCAGATCGCGGGAATGGCCACCCTGCTCCTGTCGGCCATCGCCCTGCCGGCGCTGATGAGGATCATCGTCCCGGCGACGGCCGGCATCGGCGGCGACGCCGTCGGGGACACCGTCATGGGCGGCGTCGCCTCCGGAGCGAAGTCCCTGGGCGACGCGGGCGGCCGGAGTCAGGGTGATGCTCCCTCCGGATCCCGAGGCCCCTCGGGATCGAATGGCGGCGGAGGCACCTCCGGCGGCGGGGGCGGCCGGGGAAGCGCGGGCGCGAGCGGCGGGTCCGGGCAGGCGGGCAAGTCCGCGGCGGCGGGCGGCGGTGGGGCGGCCGCGGCGGCGAACCCCGCCCTCGCCGCGATCGTCGTGGCGTCGGAAGTCGCCAAGGGAGTCGCGAACGTCGCCAAGAGCGGCGTCGAGAGCGCCGACGGGGAAAAGGGCGCGGGCCGTTGACCGTCACCTGGCCGGGTACGACGGGACGTCCGGCCGTATCCGGCTTCGACCGCGACGTCTGAGCGGGTCGGGGCGTGCCCCGGTGAGGGCCGGCATCCGTCAGACGCGGACCGGCCCTCCCTCCCCCCGGCCATCCCCACGCTCCATCCAACCGAAAGGAAGCAGCTACAGCCATGTCCACCCAAGCCGCTATCGCCGACCCGACATACGGGAACTGGCGCAGGCCCCGACGGCCGGGCCTTGGGCCCTTCGGCCTGGTCGGCACCATCGTGTTGTTCGGCGGGCTCATCGTCGACATCATCGCCTCGATGATGTCGCTCCAGTTCGCGCTGGTCGTGATCGTGTTCCAGGCCCTGTTCCTGGTACCGCTGGCCATCCGCACGCAGGACGGGCGCAACGTCTACTCGCTCATGGCCGTGCGCATCGGCTGGTTCCGGCGCAAGGCCAAAGGGGGGACCAGCTATGTCTCCGGTCCGCTGTCCCCGCGGCCGGGCGGCAAGTTCCGCCCGCCGGGACTGCTGAGCCGGGTCAGGGTCATGGAGGGCAGGGACGCCTACGACCAGCCGTTCGGTGTGCTGCACCACCGCAGCCGCAACCTGTACACCATCGTGCTCAGCTGCGAACCCGACGGCGGGTCCCTGGTCGACCCCGACCAGATCGACAACTGGGTGGCGTCATGGGGCCACTGGCTGTCCCGGCTGTCCAGCGAACCGGGCCTGCGCGGGGCCAGCGTGGTCGTGGAGACCGCCCCGGACACGGGAACCCGGCTGGCCAACGAGGTGCTGCCGCGTCTCCGCCCCGACGCCCCTCCGGCGGCACGGGCCGTGATGGAGGAGGTGGTGGAGCGGTACCCGACCGCGTCGTCGGAGATGCACACCTACCTCGCGCTGACCTACGGGATGCCCCCCGGCCAGAAGCGCAAGGCCGAGGACATCATCGCCGACCTGGCCGTCCGCATCCCCGGTCTGCTGGCGGGAGTGGTGAGCGCGGGCGGCGGACCCGCCGCCCCCTTGTCGGCCGAGCGCATCGCCGAAGTCGTACGGGTGGCCTACGACCCGGCCGTGGCGGGAGACGTACTCGAAGCGCGAGCCGTCCACGGCGGCACCGGGCTGGAGTGGGACGACGCCGGTCCCGCGGCGACCGTGGAGAAGACCAACGCGTACCAGCACGACTCGGGCGTGTCACGCACCTGGATGCTCACCCTCGCACCGCGCGGCACGGTGCGTGCCCAGGTGCTGCGCGGACTGCTGGAGGACGCGCCCGGTACCCGTCGCAAGCGGGTGGCGCTGCTGTACCGGCCCATCGATCCGGCGACCTCGGCGCGCATCGTCGAGGCCGACCGGCGGGCGGCGCAGTTCATGGCCACCTCCCGGCGCGGCATGGTGCAGGCGCGTGCCGCCAACGAGGTGCGCGCCGCCGAGCAAACGGCGGTGGAGGAGGCCACCGGGGCCGGCCTGGTGGAGTTCTCACTGATGGTCACGGTGACGGTCGACACCGACGCCCAACTGGAGGACGCGGGCGTGACGGTGCGCAACCTGCTGGCCGGGGCACGGCTGTTGATGCGCCCTGCCGACCGGATGCAGGCGGCGGCGTTCAGCTGCACGCTGCCGGCCGGGATCCTGCCGTGGGAGTACACGCTGGTGCCGCGCGAGCTGAAGGAAGCACTGTGAAAATCAAGGACAAACGCGGTACGAGCAAGGGCAAGTACCAGGACGAAGACTCGGGCCAGATCAGGTACAAGGACGAGGACCCCGACTGGAGGCCCCCGAAGAACAAGAAGAAGGGGAACAACAAGAAGCCCGCCGGACCACCCAAGGAACGACTGGCGCCGCCGCGCGGCTGGCACGGACCCGGCGGCGGCCAGGTCGCCAACCTGGACCCGCCGACGATGTGGCGCGCCACCACCGTGCAGGCGTGCGGGCTTTGGCCGTTCGCGGCGGGCTCAGGCGCGCCCATGACCGGCGTCCCGCTGGGCCAGCACCTGTACACCGGGGCCACTGTGTGCGGAGACCCCTTCTCGTGGTTCACCCGCGCCCACTACATCTCCAACCCGTCGCTGTTCATGCTCGGCATGCCGGGCCTGGGCAAGTCCACCCTGGTCAACCGCATGCTCATCGGTCTGTCCGCCATCGGTGTGGTGCCGCTGGTGCTGGGCGACCTCAAGCCCGACTACGCCGACACCGTGCGCGCCCTGGGCGGCCAGGTCGTCTCCATCGGACGCGGAGTGGGCGGCATCAACGTCCTCGATCCCGGCGCCATGGGCACCGCGGCCCGACGCATCGGCGGTGAGGCCGGTCGCGTGCTGGTCTCCGAGACGCACGGCCGCGTCCTGAACATGGTCGCCGCGCTCATCACCATCGTGCGCGACAACCCCATGGACGACCACGAGCAGTCCGTGCTGTCCGCGGCCCTGCACCATCTGCGCGAACGCACGCCGCCGGACCGCGCGCCCCTCCTGCCCGACCTGGTACAGGTCCTCACCGAAGGGCCGGACCGGGTCCGGGCGGTGACCCTGGACCGCGGATCCGACACCCGCTACCGCGACGCCGTGGACCCGCTGCACCGCTCGCTGCTGGGCATCCTGGACGGGCCGCTGGGGGACACCTTCGCCTCCGAGACCTCCACCCGCATCAACCTCGATTCGCCCGCGGTGTGCGTGGACATCTCCCGGATCGGCGAGGCGGACACCCAGCTCACCGCGGCGGCGATGCTGGCGGCATGGTCCGACGGGCTGGGCACAGTGGCCGCGTCGCACGCCCTGGCGGACGCCGGACTCGCGCCCCGGCGCTGGTTCTTCACCGTGCTCGACGAGCTGTGGCGGCCACTGCGCGCGGCCTCCGGCATCGTCGACCGCATCGACGCCCTGACCCGCCTCAACCGTACCCTCGGCCTGGGTGACGCCAAGATCACTCACACGCTGAAGGACGCCGAGGCGCTGGGCACCGACGCCGACCGGGTCAAGGCGCGCGGCTTCGTCGAGCGCGCCGGCATGGTGGTGTGCGCGGGGCTGCCGCGCCAGGAGATGGAGGAGCTGGGCCACATCGTGGGGCTGTCCCGCCGGGAGATCGAACTCGTCTCCTCCTGGTCCTCGCCGCCGGGCTGGGCCGCGCACGGGGACCGCGAGGAACCGCCCGGCCGCGGCCGTTTCCTGATCAAGGTCGGTGGCCGGCCGGGCATCCCGATCCAGGTTGCCATCACCGACACCGAGCGGCATCTGCACGACACCAACAAGCGCTGGGCCGGGGCCGGACAGGTGGTCGAGCAAGCACCCGCACCGTCCCTGTCCAAGCAGCCGACCGAGAACGGGGGGTGGTCCCGGTGAGCGGGACCGCGGCCAAGGGCAAGATGTACGGCAGCGAGCTGGCGCCGTGGGCAATCGTGCTGGTGGCGGGCGCGTGCCTGGTGCTCTTCGGAGGCGTCTGGCTCGGCGGGACCATCGGCGCCGCGCTGACCGGCGGGGGCTGGCATCCCCCGGCGTTCGCCCTGACCACCTTCGGCACCCTGCTCACCGAGGGAACGGGGAAGCTGTGGCCGGACGCGTCGCCGGTCGGCGTGACCGCCGGGATCGTCGGGCTCTTCGGCGCGGTCGTCGCCGTCGGCGTCCTGGCCGGCCGCCGCGTGATGCGCTTCCTCTCGCGGCCCAAAGGGCTGGCCGGTCGGCGGGAGCTGGCCTCCATGTGCCCGGACGGCATCGCCGCCCGCGCCCGCAACCTGCGCCCCTCGCTCAAGGGCCGGGAACACCTCCACCCCGACGAGACCGGCAACCTCCTCGGCGACCTGGAACCGAACGGCCCCGAACTGCGCTCCTCCTTCGAGGACGTGGAGCTGGACCTGATGGCCCCGCGCGCCGGCAAGTCCACCGGCATCGCCGTCCCGCGCGTGCTGCGCGCCCAGGGCGCGGTGCTGCTGACGTCCAACAAGTCCGACGTGTACGCCGTCACCCGCGGCGAACGCGAGAAGACCGGCAAGGTGTGGACGTTCGACCCGCAGGGCATCGCCCACACCCCGCGCGAGATGTGGTGGGACATCCTCGCCGACTGCCACACCATCGAGGGCGCCCGCCGCCTGGCCGGACACTTCGTGGCCTCCGTCAACGACGACCAGTCCAAGAAGGACTTCTGGATCTCCGCGGCCCAGAACACCCTCACCGCCCTGTTCCTCGCCGCCGCCCGCGGCAAGGCCTCCGTGCTCGACCTGCTGGCCTGGCTCGCCGACCCCGCCGATCGCACGCCGGTCGACCTGCTGCGGGACGTCAACATGATCGCCATGGCCGAGCAGCTGCAGGGCACGGTCCGTGGCGCGGTGGAGACCCGCGACGGCATCTACGAGACCGCCCGGCAGTGCGTGGCCTGCCTGCTCGACCCGGAGATCGTGGCCTGGGTGACGCCCGACCCGCATCGTCCGCAGTTCAAGCCGCACGAGCACGTGCTCACCCAGGACACCCTCTACCTGCTGTCCAAGGACGGCGGCGGCTCGGCCGCGGGCGTCATCGCGGGCCTCGCCGACGCGACGATGCGCGCGGGCGTGGTCGCAGCCGAGCGCATGGGCGGTCGGCTCGACCCGCCGATGACCGCCGTCCTCGACGAGGCCGCGAACGTCTGCCGCATCTCCGACCTGCCAGACATGTACAGCCACTTCGGCTCGCGCGGCATCAACGTCGTCACGCTGCTCCAGAGCTACCGCCAGGGCAGCCGCGTATGGGGCGAGGCGGGCATGGACGCGATGTGGAGCGCGGCCACGATCAAACTCCTCGGCGCCGGCCTCGACGACGCCGACTTCGTCGAGAAGATCTCCAAGCTCGTCGGCCAGGCCGACGTGCGTACCCCGTCAATCTCCAAGAGCAAGGAGGGCACCTCCCGCTCCTACTCCTACCGGCTGGACCCGGTGCTGCCCGCGGACAAGATCCGCGCCCTGCCCAAGGGCACCGCACTGCTCCTGGCCACCGGTGTACGGCCCGCCCTGATCCGCCTGCGCCCCTGGTACAAGGAGCCAGGCGCGGGCCCGATTTCCGCGGCGGCCAAGGCGGAGGTGGCGGCGATCACCGAGCGGGCCACCCGATCCTGGGCGGGGTCCGCCGCGACGGGAGTCGAGGACGCCGTGGGCAGGTGGCAGAGGGATGCCGTATCCCTGCACAAACGTGCCGCCGACTAGTGGGACCTTGTCAGCCAGGCTGGGGCCTGTCGGTCAGGACATGCCTGACCGACAGGCCCCGAGCCTTCATGGCCTGTGCGCCAGAGTTACGGCGCGCAGCAGCCACTCGGCCGGACCGTACCCGACATGGCGCGTCAGCCATCTGCTGAACGCGAGCTGCGCAGCGTACAGGACGCAGCACCCGGCCAGGACCGCGACGGTGCCGTACCGGCCGTACCCGGCCAGGCCATAACCGGTGAAGACGAGTGCCATGACCAGCGACTGGGTGAGGTAGTTGGTCAGCGCCAGCCGGCCGGCCGGGGCCAGCGCGTCGCCGACTCGCCGACCGGGGCGGGTGTGCAGCAGGAGCAGCAGGCCGCAGACGTACGCGGCGGTCAGCGCCGGGGCGGTGAGCACTCCGACAGCCGATCCGACGTCATACCAGCGCGAGTCCAGCGGCCCGTCGCGGCACACCGCCATGAAGACGCTTCCGGCCAGACCGATGGGCAGGCCCCAGGCGACGATGCGCACCATCCGCGCGCGGTACCGGAAGGGCGCGGCGAGCACCCCGCGTGTGCCCGCGGCGAGGCCCACCAGGAAGGCCGCCAGCACGTCGGCGCTGTACACAATGTTGCCGCCCAGCCTGCCGCGCAGCGACTGCAGATTGGCCTGGACGATCGAGCCAGGATCGCCCCGGTAGGCCGTCACCATCTCGTGCCCCCAGGCTGCGATGTCCTGCGGACGCGCGGGTTCCGAGAAGGCGACAGTGATCAGGCCCCGAGCCAGCAGGCATACGGAGGCACCGGCGACGAACCAGGCCGCGGCCCATACCGCCGTACGCGGCGCGATGTCCCGGACCGCGAACAGTACGAGGCCCAGCACGGCGTAGATCATCAGGACGTCGCCGTCGAACAGCAGCACGCCATGAGCGAGACCGAGCAGGAACAGACAGGCCAGACGGCGCACGTGCCTGGGGGCGAAGGCCACCCCCGCGCGCTCGGCCGAGGCCCACTGCAAGATGAAGCTGTACCCGAACAGGAACGAGAAGAGCAGATAGAACTTGCTGCCGACAAGAGCGGTGACCAGCCACGCGGCCACCTCGTCGGCACGCGACGTGATCGGCTGGCCACCCGGGCCCATGTGCGGCCCGGCCATGGCCTGAACGTTGACCAGGAGGATGCCCAGCAGCGCGAACCCGCGCAGGACGTCGATCTCCCGGACCCGGCCGTCCCGCCGCGGCGCCCGCGTGGGCGGTGACTCGGCGCGGGAACGTGTCGGTGTGTGGGGCGAGAAGCGCAATGCGGACCTCCGTGGCCGGTACGACGTCGTGACGACCGAGTCCGCGGCGGGAATCCGTGCTCGGTCCCATCCGCACCGACCGACCGCGCGGCTGATGGGGGTCACCACGGGATGTGCCCTGAGGCGGTTCAGTCAGGTGGGTGCGACCTGGCCCCGCGTCTCACCACGCCGGCCGCTGTGGCCACGAGCAGCTCTACGCCCTGCGGTCGGCCTCGTCCATGGCATGGGCCGCCTGCCTCTCGGACACCGCTGCGCGCAGGGCGTCGAGCTTGCCGTACAGCAGTCCGCCGGGGCATCCGCTCTCCATCCAGTCGCGGTGACCGCCCATCGTCGGGGTCTTCTTGGTGGCACCGTCGACCGGGTTCTTGTAAGTGATGTGCGCCTTGGGGTCGAGGCGGTGCATGTGCGCCAGCACCGCCAGCAGGCCGCTGACGGCTTCCAACGCCGCGTCCGTGGGCGGCCGCGCGTCCAGGTCGCCCAGAAGTGCGATGCCGAGGTTGCCCGAGTTGAATCCGCTGGTGTGGAAGGCCGTCACCACGTTTCCGTCGCCGTCGTGCGCGGGCATGGGGTCGTCGCCCGAGAAGCGACCCTCGTAGACGCGGCCCTCGCCGTCGACGATGAAGTGGTAGCCGATGTCGCCCCAGTCGTTGTCGACCGCGTGCTCCTCGTAGATCCTCCGCACCGTGGCCGCCGGGTCGGGGTCGTCGTTGTCGGTGGCGGTGTGATGCAAGGTCAGCGCCTGGAGCGGGAAGAACTTGGGCGGTGAGGTCTCGGTTCCGTCCGCCCCGAAGCGCTTGGACTCGTCGGCTCCCCACTCCGCACGCGTGACTAAGTTCCTGACCAGGCGCGACGTCCGGTTTCCTGTGAAGACAAGGTTTCCGGTCGCGGACTTTCCGTTGTCCGACAAGCACGCCGAGACGCCGGGTACGGCGACGGCGGCCCCGAGTACGCCCAGCAGGGCGCGACGGGACATATGCGCGGAGCGGGAGCGTGACTGCGTCAAGGTATGCCTCCATACGGCTGCCGGGCGGGAACATCTCCTCAACGGCACAGTCCGCCGTACGGTTCAGTCGCCGCCCGCCACCGTCGAAGCAGTCGAACCACGCCCCGCTGCCACACCCGGCTCCCAGCCCAACGGTTTGAGTCGCGGTTTGAACCCTCACGCGGCAGCTCCCGTTGCGTCCTGGCAGCAACGGACTCCATCACCACCCTCGACCGACCGACCGACCGACGGACGGTCAGTCGCCGTCCGAGCGCGCCCGCCCAGGGCGTCACGGTGGCGAGCCTCCCCGACCAGAAGGGCTGACGTATGAGGATCCTCCCTCCCGCGCCGCGTCGTGACCGCCACGACGCCCCACGCGACCCCGAGTACGGGTTCTTCTCCCTCGACGAAGGCGCGCATTTCCGGGCGCAGGTCCGTGAGGCCTTCGCCGAGCACGGGCTGGAGGTCACCGTCCATGCGGGCGCGGTGAGCGACAGCGCGGGACGCCACTTCGGCATGGCCAATCTGGCAGCGATCTGCCACAACGACGTCCGCGGGCGGAAACGGTGGCCCAAGGTGATCCGCGAACACGTCGGCCGCTTGCTGCAGGTGGTGGACGGACCGTCCCCGCTGGAGACCTTCGCACCCGAGCAGCTTCTCGCCCGGCTGCGGCCCTGGGTGGTCACCCAAGACGTCATCGAGCCGGACGCCGCCCGGTACACCCATGCGCGTATCGTCGCGCCCGGCCTGTGCGAGGTCCTCGCCCTGGACATGGGTGCGAGCGTGATGACGCTGCCCGACGAATACCTGGCACTGCTGGGCGGCGTCGTCGACCTGCGGATCCGTGCGCTGGACAACCTCGGTGCGCTTCCGGTGGAGAGCCACACCGTCCTTCGGAGCGCGGGCGGCACGCGCTTCGACGTGGTGATGGGCGACTCCTTCTTCACCGCCAGCCGAGCCCTGGCGATGAACGAGCTCGCCCGGGACCTCACCGGGCGCGACCTTGGCCCGAACGGAGCTCTCGTGGCCATGCCGCACCGCCACCAACTGGCCTTTCGCCCCATCGGCACCGTTCAGGACACCAACCTGGTCCAGGCACTCAATGCCATGACCGTCTTCGCCGCGGCCAACTTCGAGGACGCCGCGGGCCAGGTCAGTCCGCACGTCTACTGGTGGCGCCGGGGGGCGCTCACTCAGCTCGTCCGGCATGACGGCGAACAGCCTGGATGCACGGAGAACGGGGAGTTCGAGGTGTTGCTGATGTGGCTCGTCGGCAGCAGCGCCGGGGAGCACTCCTGAGCCCGGAAGCGCATCGCCGCCGTGCTTCCCGCGGGGCGGACAGGACTGGCAACCTGCGCCTGCGGCCAAGCCATGGCCGCAGGTCACGCATGCGGGGCGAGGCCCGACTCAGGATGCCGCCGACCGGCTTGTTCTCGTCACGGATCGGCGCAGCGATGCCCACCACATCGGGGGCGAGTTCTCCTCGCGTGACGGAGTAGCCGATCCGGCGGATGCGGCCGAGGCGTTCCATCAGGGAGTCGACAAGGGGCGGTGTCTTCGCCATCGTCGTGCACCTGGCCCGCCGCCCGGTCCCGTTGCACTGGACAAGGACAGGCGGGCCGGGCGTGCGGGTCGCTGGGGAATGACGCTTCGGGGCCGTCCGGGCCTGTCGCCCCAGCCGCTCGGTGCGCGCATGCAGATGCAGGGAAGGATGCGCGCAGCCTTCAACGCGTCGGCGGGGACGTCGGGCGGCGGAACATCGCGGTGTCCGGTACGGCAGGCACATCGGCCAACGCCTTCGTCCACAAAGACGGTTGGAAGACGGCCTGGAACAGCGTGGGCGACGGCGCCGACAACTACATCGGCAGCACCGAACAGGACGCCCCGCACATGCTGGGCTTCGCCATCGCTGTCCCCGAGGGCAAGGTCTGCCAGGAGGCCAGCACCCGTACCAGGGGATGGCTCGGGCAGCTGTGCGCCGAGCAGGACGACTACATCTTCGGCGGCAGCATCAACGACGAGCGCTGGCTCGAGGCCGTCAGATTGACGGTGTGAACGACATGGCTGACGCCTGGCCCGCACTGCGCACGGGCCGGGCATCGGTTGTGGTTGTCAGCCCCGGCTCGCCGGTCCCTGCGCGGCGGGTCGGCCCGCGCCGCGGTAGGCGTTGCCGCCGGCGTTCGCGGTCCTCCCGTCGTAGTGCCACTGCTTCGGGTGTCGGCACGCAGGCCCCATGCGGGACAACCGCCAGGAACTCAGGACGTTCGTTCCGCCCGTCTCAGCAGGAGAGACCGGCTCCCGGTGCAACTCCGAGGATGTGAGCGAAGTGCTGGTAGGAGTGGACGCGGCTCTGGACCTGGGCGGGATTTTTACCGTCGCATTCCAGGGCCCCGTTGATAGAGCGGATGGTCTGGCCGAAGCCTGCCTGGTTCACCATGCTGTCATGTGGGGTTGTAGTGCCCGGCCCGGACTGGGTGTTCCAGTACCACAGGGCCGTCTTCCAGGCCACAGCTGCATCGTTCTGGACCAGCCCGGGGTTGTTGAGCAGGTCGATCCCCAACGCGTCGCCCGCCGCCTTGTAGTTGTAATTCCAACTGAGCTGGATCGGGCCACGGCCGTAATAGGCGTCCTGCCCGGCAGGGCAGCCGTAGGACTGGTTGGGGTCGCAATAGTGCGGGTAGTTGGCGGTGTTCTGCTCGACAATGTGCTGCAAGCCGCCGGTCTCGTGGCCTGCATTGGCGAGGAAGGCGGCGGCCTCCTGCTTCCTGACGGTGTCGCTGCCGGTGGCGGCGAAGCCGGGGTGAGCGCTCAACGCCGTGACCAGCCCGCTGTAGGTGTAGAAAGAATTCCGATTCGGGAACATCTGGCTGAACTGTGCCTCACTCACGACGAAGCCCGCGCTCCCCGGGACACGGCTGGCCAGTCGCGCCCCGGGCTTCGCGGTGGTCCACTTCTGATTCGCGGCACCCGTGCAGGTCCAGATCTGGAGGCGCGCGCCGTTGGAGCCGTTGCTGTCCCGCACGTCCAAGCACTTGTCCGCGGCCGGGTTGACGATGTCATGGGCCTCGTTGACCACCCACTGCTGGTTGGGGCCGCCGTGGCAGTCCCACAGGTGGACCGCCGTCCCGTCGGCGGTCCCGAAGTCGCGAGCGTCCAGGCACTTGCCGAACACCCGCAGGGTTCCGTCAGCTCGTCTCGACACGAGTTGCGCGTCGGTGCTGTTGCAGTCGAAGAGCTGAACGGCGGTGCCGTTGGCGCTGTTTCCCTCCGCCACGTCGATGCATTTGCCCGCCAATCCGACAATCGGTCCCTCCGACGATGACGATTCGGCCGCCAGGCCCAGCTTCTCCGGTGCGGCGGCGAACAACGTGGCTGCAATGGCGGCCAGGATGGTGCTCGCTGCGAAGCCGACGCGAACAAGTCTTCCGGAAGTGCGCCCCCCTAAGCGGGGTGTGGTGGACCTCATGGATGTCACTCCTTGGTTCTGTCGTGAAGGTGGGGGGCGGATTCGCCGCTGCATCCAGCGAGCCGACACTGCTCCCGAAGTCGTCGATGCCGACACCGTCCGCTGACTGACGCAGGCATCACGGCCAGGAGCAGCAGACGGTTCATTCGCGGCGCCGCGGGGAAACTCAGAACAGGCCCTGGAGCCGACCGCCGACCCGAGCTGGACGTGCGGTGTCGAGGCTCAGGGTCAGGTGTCCTGGTAGGTACGGGCTTATGTGCCCGCCTGGTTGACGAGCCGTCAGACTGCCTTGGGATCCGGTGTGACTCTCGGTCCCGTGTCGCATATGTCTCCCATCGCCCTGTCGTGGTTTGGCGCTGCGGGTGCCGATGAGAAGGGCAGGTGGGAGCGGGAGGGGGTGTCGTTGCGGAAGCCTTAGGAGGAGCAGGCCCGGCGGGCTGCGCTTGGCGGCTTCACGGCCTGCGCGCCAAGGTAGCCGTGCGCAACAGCCATTCGGCCGGCCCGTACGGTACGTGGCGCAACAGGTGGCTGCTCAGGGTCAGTTGTGCCGCGTACAGGGCGAAGCAGCCAAGTAGCAGCACGGTCATCCCGAAGCGGCCGTACCACGCCAGACCGTATCCGGTGAAGACCAGGGCCATCACCAACGACTGCGTGAGGTAGTTGGTCAAGGCCATCCGGCCGGCCGGGGCCAGGGCACATCCGACCCGCCGGCCGAGGCCGGTGCGTAACAGGAGCAGCAGGCCGCAGACGTACACAACGGACAGGAACGGAGCGGTCAGCACGCCGACAGCCGAACCGACGTCGTACCAGCGCGCATCGAGCGGCCCGTTGCGGCAGATGGCCATGAAGACACTCCCGGCCAGCCCGATCGGCAGGCAGCAGATGACGATCTGTGTCAGCCACGCGCGGTACCGGAAGCTGTCGGCGAGGATCCGACGTCGGCCCGCGGCGAGTCCGAGCAGGAGGGCCGCCAGCATGTCGGCCGAGTAGACGACGTTCCAGCCCAGCGTGTCATGCAGCACCCGCAGATGGGCCCCGACGACCGAGCCGGGATCGCCCCGCCAGGCCGCCACGCTCGCGTTCACCGTGGACGAGATGTCCTGCGGCCCCAGCGGCTCTGCGAATCGGACCGTGGACATTCCCCAGGCCAGCAGGCATGCCGAGGCACCGACTATGAGCCAGATCGCAGCCCGCACCAGCGTGCGTGCCGCGGAGTCCCGGACCCAGAACAGTACGAGACTCAGCACCGCGTAAACCATCAGGACGTCGCCTGAGAACAGCAACACGCCGTGAGCGAGGCCGAGCAGGAACAGACAGATCAGACGGCGTAGATGCCGAGGTGCGAAGGGTGCACCCGCGCGCTCGGCCGAGGCTCGCTGCAGAGTGAAGCTGTACCCGAACAGGAACGAGAACATCAGGTAGAACTTGGCGGAGATCAGGGCTGTGACCAGCCACTCGACCACCTTGTCCGACTGTGACACGACCAGTTCGCCCTCCGGACCCACCTGCTGCCCAGCCATGATCTGGACGTTGACCAGGAGGATGCCCAGCAGCGCGAACCCGCGCAGTACGTCGACTTCCCAGACGCGGCTCCGCCCCGGTACCGACGTGGCGTCGGAAAGTGTTTGTGTACGGCGCGAGGTATGCAAGGGGTTCTCCGGGACTGGTCCAATAACCGGCGCATTCGGCTCAGAGGGCCACCACGGGCCACTTTTGGTAATGGTTCACTCGGCTTCACAGGACCGCGCGACATCCCCGTGGGGAAGCCGCTGTCCCCCGGTACCTACGTGGAGTGCGGTGACGCCCAATCCGAGTCCGTACCCGCGCCGTCGGTGTCAGGCCATGGGCAGACCGAGAGCACTGCATGCCGCCGCCTTGTCGACCGTTGTCTCCCGGGACTGCTCTACGTGCCACTGAGCTGCGCAGTTCACTGCTCAAGTGGGACCGCGATCTGTACGCGCTGCCCGCTCTGGTCGGAGCGGGCTCGACGGCTGCTCTCCACGTTGCCGGCGTACTCAACGTCGGTACGGCCGTCGGTACGGCGGTGTTTGCCCTCCTCCTGCGCGTGCTCGCTCTGCGCTACCGTTGGCGCACTCCGCGGTCACACTTCTGGCGTGACCCGTTCTCGGGGATGCGCCACCAGCCGACGACTACGGAATCGACTCCACAGAAAGCGCGGTCCGCCCTGGAGGCCGACACCGTCACCCTGAGCCATGTCGAGGTCCAGACGGTCCAGCTCCGTCGGGACAACCAGTCGTACGGCGGTGTTCGCCCCGTCCCCGACCCGCGGTTCGTATGGAGCGAGCGAGGACGGGCAAATCGTGCTCGCCCGATGAGTCACCATGGTGATTCCACGGGGCACGAGCAGACAGCCGCCGGAAGCTCCTGATTCTCGGCAAGGGTGAAACGAGGGCCACGTACGGCGGATGAAAAGTGAGCCACCAGACCTGCCGCACGGCGGGGGAATCCCGGCGACTCCAGCCGGGCGCTCCCAGTTCCGGACAACTGGTGAACGGGTCAGGGGGTGAACCGATCTGGTTGTGTCCGCGTTGCAGGGGCGGAGGTGCTCCTGTCTGCGGGCCGCGCAATCTCAGCGAAGGCGGCCGCCGCCCTGAGGGGCAGCCGGGCATCGCCCACTTGGGGCCCACGCCTGCGGACGAGGACGTCGTCCTGCGGATCTGGCCCGAGCCCGGCGAGCCTCACGACCCGGACGGCCCGCCGTTCTGACATCTCCCCGCCCCGACCCCGCGACACCCCAAGGAGGCCGAACGAAATGTCGGTGAACGACGACTGCGGAGTACCCGATCCCACGGGGGCGCTGCTGTGCGCGAGGGTGCCCGCGCACGACGGCGACCACCGTGCAGACGGGCGGAACTGGGCCCGGAGCGAGTGCTGGACCATGCCGCCGGAGCTTGCGACGCCGTGTGTCCTCGACCGCGAACACGACGGACGCCACGTGGCCACCGCCTGGCGCGGAACCGGGGAAGGGCACCCCGTGGCGGTGAGGGTGGAGTGGGACGAGCGCGGCGTCACCTGGCTGCCCGACGCGCCGCTGCCGCGTCCGGCCTGGACACCCAACCCGGCCGCCGTATGGGGAGATGAGGGCGAAAGCATCGTCTCCTGCCTGGGGTACCCGGACTGCACGCACTGCACCAAGGAGTCTCCGGGACCAGTCGGCATCCCGGTCCTCCCCGGCAAACTTCCTGGTGAGCAGTTCCTTGCCGAGATGGCTGCCCACGCGAACTGGTGAGGAAGGACGAGGGTCCTCCCCGGCCAACGGGACTTGAGGGAGATCCAGCCCGACTTGAGAGCACTGGGCGTTTTCTGATGCGCTGATCCAGCGACGTTGGGCAGCTACAGCGTTTTGATCAGTCACTCGGGGACACTCCGCGGTGGCGACGCTGCAGCTCAACGTTCGTGGAAAGTGCTAGTTCCCGTCGGGTTTGTTGTGCCGTGGCTGTCCGAATCCCGTTGGGGGCACCAGCTACTCTGCGTCACCACACTCACGCCTTCTCCCTCTCCTCCGTCTCGAACGACGACAGCGTCGTGTCGTGGTCCGTCGGCACGTCGTACATGGGTGTCATCCAGTGGAAGAAGTTGTCGCCGCGGTCCCGTAGCAGGCGGTACATGCGGTGCATCAACTGGGTGCGTACGTCCCGGAGCTCCGGGTGGTCGTAGCGGTTGAGGAGCTCGTGCGGGTCGGTCTGCAGGTCGTACAGCTCGTTGTGTGACTCGGGGTTGACGACCAGCTTGTGCCGGCGGGTGCGGAGCATGCGCTGCGGGTACGGGAAGTGGTGGCCGTGGTACTCGGCCAGGTGGTGCTCGTCCCAGGCCGGTCGTTCGCCGCGGGCGAGGGGCAGCAGGCTGCGGCTGTCGACGGCCGGGGCGGGGTCGCTGCCGGCGAGTTCCAGGATGGTCGCCGTGTAGTCGGTGAGGGAGACGAACTCCTCGCGCACCTGGCCGGGTACGGCGCCCGGCACCCGCAGCAGCCCGGGGATGCGGTAGATGTCCTCGTACATGGCGGGGCCCTTGTCGTGCAGCCGGTGGGCGCCGGTGAACTCGCCGTGGTCGGCGGTGAAGCACACCGCGGTGCGCTCGTCCAGGCCCAACTCCCGTACGGCGTCGAGGATGCGGCCGATCTGCTCGTCGATGAGGGTGACGTAGCCCCAGTAGACGGCGATGAGTTTGCGGCTGTCCTCGATCGGCATGGTGTCGAACGCCCACAGCTTGCTGTAGTTGCTCTGCACCGGTGGCTTGCCCGCGAAGGTCTCGCCGATGGAGGCGGGCAGCTCCACCGAGCTCGGGTCGTACAGGTCGAAGTACGCGTCGGGGAGGATGTACGGCAGGTGCGGGCCGAAGAAGTGGGTGGCGAGGAAGAACGGGGCGCCCTCCCCGGCCCGCTCGTCCGCGGCGAAGCGGTGGAGCATCTCGATGGTGCGGGTCGCCAGGTAGTACTCGAAGGTGGCCTCGACGGGCTGGTGCAGCCGGGCCGCGAGGAGGTTGCCGGGGCTGCCGTTGGGGGTCGTGCCGCGCATCCGGTCGCTGATGGCGTACCCGGGCATGCCGTTCTGCTTGAGGTAGGCCAGGTAGTCGGGGTGATCGACGGGGTTGTGCCAGCCGGCGAGGTCCGGGCCCTGGAAGCCGTAGTCGGCGGCGGTGCGCCGGACGCCGCCGTGCCACTTGCCGAGGAGGCCCAGGTTGTAGCCCTCGCCGCGCAGTTGCTCGGCGAAGGTGAACTGGTCGTCGGCCAGGTCCTCCAAGTACCCCACATTGCGCTCGTAGTTGGCGAGCAGCTTGTGCCTGAAGGGTGCCGCGCCGGTCAGCAGGCTGGCCCGGGCCGGAGTGCAGATGGCGGTCGGCGTGTAGCAGCTGTCGAAGCGGGTGCCCTGCGCGGCGAGGCGGTCCAGGTGGGGGGTGCGCACGTGCGGGTTGCCGTAGGCGCCGAGGGTGTCGACGCGATGCTGGTCGGTCATCAGGAAGAGCAAGTTGTGGCGCACGGCGGTGCCTTTCGAGTCGTACGGACGTGACGAACGGACGGGGCGCATTGCCTGGCGGGCCGTAAGGACGCGGCCCGTCCCGGAGGACGCTTCCGTCCGCTATTCGCCCTGCGCCTGCTCGTAGAGGTCGCCCGCGTAGTAGTCGCCGGGATCGGGGTTCTCGTCCAGCTGCTTGTTGCGTACGAAGAAGTCGCCGAGTGTCTTCAGCCAGTCGTCCACTTCGCCGCTCTTCGACTTGGCGGCCAGGTCCGCGGTGGAGAGGGTCTGGACGTGGGAGGCGTCGGCCTTCGTCTGGGCCTCGGAGACCTCCAGCAGCTTCGCGGTGAGCGCGATGGTCTCCTCGGGGTGTGCCTGGCGCCAGTCGTTGGCCTGCTGCAGCACCTTGACCACCTTGCTGTTCTTGTCTTCCGGCACCTTGTTGCCGGCGACGAAGGCGGTGGGGAAGGAATCCCCCGTGTCCTTGGTGCTGGCGACCTCCACCAGGTCCGGCACCTTCTGCTTGATGGTCTCGATGGCCGGATAGAAGAAGCCGGCGGCGTCGATCTTCCCGGAGGAGAAGGCGGAGACGATCGTGGACGGATCCATGTTGACCTTGTTGATGTCCTTGTCGGTCATCCCGGCCTCCTCCAGCGCGATGTTGAGGATCATGTCGCCGGAGGTGCCCTCGGGCACGCCGATCCGCTTGCCCTTGAGGTCCTTCATGGAGTCCATCCCGGGCTGGCCTATGACGCGGTCCGCGTACGTGAGCGTATTGATGGCGATGATCTTGGACTGGCCGGACGCGGGCAGCCACATCGCGCCCGGGCCGATGTATCCGTAGTCGAGGTCACCTGCGCCGAGCGCCTGGATCTGCACCGGGCCGTTGTTGAACGACTTCACCTCCGCGGTCAGCCCGGCCTTCTTCCACAGCTGCTGCTTCTCGGCGATCGCCAGCAGACTGGCCCCGTTGTAGTCGCCGATGTAGCCGAACCTGACCGTGGAGTCGTCGCCGGAGCCGCTCCCGGAACACGCGCTCACGGACAGCGACAGCATGAATACGGCGGGCAGTGTCATCAGGGCGTGCCTGAGCGTGCTTCGGGGCATGGTGGATGGATCCTCTCGGTGCGGTGCGGTGCGGTGCGAGGGTGCGTAACAGAAGGCCGCCGTCAGGCGGTTACGCGGCCGAGGCGGCTTCGTCCTGGTGGTACACGGACGTCCAGACCTCGTTGCGGATGCGGCGGAACTCCGGGGACAGCCGGATCTCCTCCGTACGCGGATAGGGCAGGTCCACGTCGATGACGCGGTGGATGCGCCCGGGGCCCGCCGCCATGATGACGACACGGTTGGCCAGGTAGACGGCCTCGTCAACGTCATGGGTGATGAACAGTACGGTCCGCTTCTCCTGGCTCCAGGTCCCCAGGAGCTGGTCCTGCAACTGCACCCGGGTGAGCGCGTCGAGAGCGCCGAACGGCTCGTCCATCAGCAGAACTTGAGGGTCCACCGCGTACGCGCGGGCGATGGCGCAGCGCTGCTTCATGCCCCCGGACAGCGTCTTGGGCAGGGCGTCGGCGAACTCACCGAGTCCGACGAGGCCGATGGCCGCGTCCGCGCGCCGCCTGCGCTCCTCGGCGGGTACGGCGGCGAGTTTGAGCCCGAACTCCACGTTCTGCCGCACGGTCAGCCAGGGGAACAGGGCGTACTGCTGGAAGATCACACCCCGGTCGGGGCCGGGACCCGACACCGGCTTCCCGTCGACCAGGACGCTGCCCGAGTCGGGCTCCTGCAGTCCCGCGGCCATGCTCATCAGCGTGGACTTGCCGCAGCCGGACGGACCCACGACGGTGACGAACTCCCGGTCCGCGATGTCCAGGTCCACCCCGTCGAGTGCCGTGAAGGTGGCAGCCTTCAGCGGGAAGGTCTTCACCACACCCCGGAAACTGATCTTGCTGTTCATCGTCGCTCCTGCCAGCCGGTGAGACGTCGTTCGGCCAGCAGCAGCAGCCGGTCCATGACGAGCCCGAGTACTCCGATGGTGATCAGCGATACGAAGATCGCGTCCATGTCGAACCAGGTGGCCGCCTTCTGCATCCGGTAGCCCAACCCCTCCTGCGCACCGATGAGTTCGGCGGCGACCACGGTGGCCCAGGACGCGCCGAGGCCGATCCGCATGCCGACGAGGATGAACGGCGTGGACGCCGGCACGACCACCTTGGCGAAGATGACGCGGTCCGAGGCGCCCAGCACCCTGGCTGCGTTGATCAGGGTCTTGTCCACGTCGACGACGCCCTGGAAGGAGGCCACGACGCAGGCCATGAACGAGGCCAGGTAGATCACGGCGATCTTCGGCACCTCGCCGATACCGAGAAGCACCACGGCGAGCGGGATCAGCGCGAGCGGCGGGATGGTGCGGAAGAACTGGATGTACGGCTCGACCACGGCGCGCACCGCCGGATACCAGCCCATGAGAAAGCCGACCGGGACGGCCACGACCACGCCGAGTGCGTAGCCTATGAAGACCCGGCGCAGGCTGGCGGCCGTATCGGAGGCCAGCGTGCCGTCGGCGATCATGGTGCCCGCCTTGCTGGCCACGGCCGCCGGTGTGGGCAGGTTCTCGACCAGTCCGAGGGCGGCCACAACAGCCCAGACGGCGATACCCGCCACGAGTGCCAGGCCGCCCAGGACCAGCGGCCGGACGGTACGACGCGTTTGCTGCTGCCGCTGCTGCTGTTCAGGGGCGGATGTCTTGTCGAGAGGGGTGATCACAGCCATGGGTTCCTCACTGGTGGACTCATGCGTTCTCCTCGGCGACGGGCTGCGGGTAGTGGGTGAGCAGGGGGGTTTCATGGAGTACGAGGGCGATGCCGCCCAGGGCGCTGCCGGCCTCGCCGAGCGTGGCGCGCCGTACGTCAACGTGGTGCCGGGCGAGCGGCATCAGGTGCTGCCGCAGGGCCTGTTCGACCGGTGCGAGCAGGGCGTCGCCGGCCTGGGCCAGTTCACCGCCGACGACGATCACGCCGGGGCCGACGGCGTGACAGACCGCGGCGAGGACTTGGCCGACCTCGCCGCCGACGCGATCCAGCACTTCCAGTGCGGGCCGGTCGGCCGCCGTCGCTGAGGCCAGGAAGTCCGCGGGACTGTCCGCCCGGCCGCCCGCCTCCCGGTACCGGCGCAGGACCGCATCGAGCGAGGCGCGCGTTTCCAGGCAGCCGGTCTTGCCGCACTCGCAGCGCTCGCCGGCCGGGTCCACTGTGATGTGCCCGAACTCGCCGGACAGTCCGTACCTGCCCCGGTGCAGCGCGCCGCCCACGACCAGGCCGCCGCCCACACCGTGCGACAGCCGCAGGTAGAGCACGTCGCCGCTGTCCGCCGCCGCGCCCCACACCGCTTCGGCGAGCGCGGCGAGGCGGGTGTTGTTGTCGAGCAGCACCGGCACCCCGAACCGCTTGCGCAGCAGGTCCGGCAGGCCGTCGATGCCCTGCGCGTGGGCGCTCTCGCTGCCGGGGTCGGTGGTCGGGCCGACCACGCCGACGCCGATCGCGCGGAGCGCGCCGAGATGGACGGCCTGGGCCCGCCCTGAGCCGCCGTCCCCGGCCCCGTCCCCGGCCCCGGCCGGCGCACGGGTCGTCAGCGAGTCGAGCAGCCGTACGGCGATGTCCACCCGCTCCGGCCAGGACAGGTCACCGGCATGCCCCTCGCTGGCCGAACCGACCACCTCATGGGCGAGGTTGACCGCGGCGACATGCACGGCACGACGCGCGAAGTCGATGCCCACCGCCTCCCCGGCGGCCGGGTTGAGGCTGAGCTTCTCCACCGGACGCCCCCGCTTGCGCGCCTCGACGTACGGCGTGCCGGCGACCACCGCACCGCTGGTCACCAGCCCGGCGACGATGTCGTAGAGCGTGGTGCGGGAGAGCCCGCTGCGGGTGCCCAACTCGGCACGGCTCAGCGGACCGTACTTGCGGAGCAGCTCGAGAACGGATTGCTCGTGGCTGCGGCGGAGCCGCGTCAGCGGGCCGTCGTGTGGATGCATGGGATGCATGGGCTGCATGCCGGACAGCATGTGAGCGCCGAATTTTTTCGTCAATGAGTCGGAACAAAATCGCCGGAATATTTTTCCGGACTGTTGACGAAATACCGCGGCCGTTCGCATCCTGGGCGTCATGCCGTCCCCCGGGCGGCCCGACGAGGGAGGACTTGGCTGATGACCGACAACATGAACCGGCCGCCCATCGGCCGTAGGACCCTGCTGGCAGGCGCCGGCACCCTGGGAGTGGCGGCGGCCCTGCCCACCATCTCCGCGACGGCGGACCCGGCGACGCGACGCTTACAAGGCGGGCCCTACCCGGAGAACTGGCCCGACCTCGAGCCGTACGGCCTCGCCGACACCCGCCCCGACCTCTGGCCGCGCGACGACAACTCCTTCATCCTGCCGCTCGAACTGCGCCCCCGGGACGAGGAGCGCGGCCGGGTCTGGATGCGCGACACCTACGTCAACTGTTTCGTCGTGGACGGCAGTCCGCTCTACGTCGCCACGGGCACCACCCGGGCACCGGGACCCGACCCGTCCGCTTCGTGGAACGACGGCATCTTCGTGTGGGTGTCCCGGTCGCTGCGCGGGCCGTGGCGCCTCGCCGACACGACCGGCATCCGTCCCGGCGCCGACAAGGGCAAGGTGTGGTCGCCCGAGTTCGCGGGCGAGAACCGGCCCGGGCGCACGGTCGTCGCCCCTTGGCAGCAGTACTGGCACGACGACGAGTTCGGCAAGCGCGGCAACGTGTGGGCGCCGGAGGTGCACCACGTCCGCGGCCGCTGGTACATCGTCGCGTGCATGGGTGACCATTCGCGCAAGGTCGGCTCGTTCCTGCTGGTCAGTGAGGGCGGGGTCGCGGGTCCGTACCGGCTCGCCGAGGGCAACCTCGACAAGCCGTTCGGCGAACCCGTCGCCGGCGGGCCGCCGTTCATCGAGCCCGGCGCGTACCACCACATCGACGGCAGCATCTACGCCGAGGGCGACGACGCGTGGCTCGTGCTGCACAACGACCTGTACGCCAAGTTCCGAGACGACATGGAGGACATCGTCCCGACGACGGACCTCCCGAAGTTCCGGCAGTCGCCCTACCCCGAGGAGCCGTACCTCGAAGGCGCGTACGTCTTCAAGCACGGCGGCAAGTACTACCTCCTGCACGCCGCCTGGAACCGCTCGTCCGACGCCGACGACGGCACCACGCGCTACGCCTACGACCGGCCGGGCACCGGCCGCACGCAATACCAGTACGACGCGGTCGTCGCCGTCGCCGACCGCTTCGAAGGCCCGTACTCGCGGAGGTGGACGGCGGGCGTCGGCGCGGGCCACAACAACTTCTTCAGCGACCACGAGGGCGGGCTCTGGGCCACGTTCTTCCGCAATCCGAAGGCCGGGTACTGGTCCCACCCGTCCCGCGTCGCGGACGCCGCCGTCCCCGGTGTCGTACGCCTGGAATGGACGGGGCCCGAGGGCAACCGGCTCTACGTCCGCCGCAGGCAGAACCGACCGGCCGGCGACTGACCGTGCAGGCACTGATCGACATCGACACCAAGCACCCCTGTGGCCGCATCGAGCGCGACATCTACGGCCACTTCCTGGAGTCGGCGTTCTTCGGCAACATCGAGGGCGGAGTCCTCGACGAGGGCTCACCGCTGTCCGAGCCGGGCCCCGGCGTACGGGTCGGCTTCCGCAAGGACGTGCTCGCGCTGTGCCGCGAGCTCGGCATCCCCAACGTCCGCTGGCCCGGCGGCAACTTCACCTCCCCGTACCACTGGGAGGACGGCATCGGGGAGCGCTCCGCGCGCCCGCGGCGGCTCGAACTCGCCTGGGGCAGCGAGGAGTCGAACCGCTTCGGCACCGACGAGTTCCTGGCCTGGTGCGCGGACGTCGGGGCCGCGCCGTTCCTGGTGCACGGCTGCCGCAGCGTGGACGACGCGGTGCGCTGGGTGGAGTACACCAACTACGCGGGCGACACCGCCTACACCCGCCGCCGCAAGGAAAACGGCCACCCGCAGCCGTACGGCGTGCGCTACTGGGGCATCGGCAACGAGCCCTACGGACCGTGGCAGATGGGCCACCGCCCGGCGGCCGAGTACGCCGCCGCGGCCCGCGAGCACGCCCGCTTCATGCGCCTGGTCGATCCCGGGATCAGGCTGATCGCCTGCGGCAGCCCCTGGCAGCAGGAGGAATGGACGCGGCCCGTGCTCCAGCGGGCGGGCTCGCTGATCGACTACCTCTCGCTGCACCTCTACGGAGCCACCACGCACCCGTACACCGCCAGGGCCGGCGACGACGACTACGAGGCCGTCGTCGCCCAGCCGCTGTACTTCGAGCAGCGCATCCAGGACTACGCCCACCTGGTGGCCGAACTCTCCGCCGAGGCAGGTCTGGAGCGCCCGCCGGCACTCGCGCTCGACGAGTGGAACATCCGCCATCTGGAGCCTGCCGACTGGCCAGAGCCGGCGCCCGGCGCCGACGGCGGCAGCGCGCCGCGGGAGCTGCCGGACGGCTCGGGCGAGCCGCCGCCGCGGCGGCTGCGGGTCGACCGCTACAGCTCCCGCACCTTGGCCGACGCGCTGTTCTACGCGGGCGTCTTCCACACCCTGCATCGGACGGTCTCCCTGCAGACGCCGGTGACGATGGCCAACACGGTCAATCTGGTCAACGCCAACGGGCTGCTCGAAGTCCGCCCGGCCGGAGTCGTGAAGTCGGCCTCGTACCACGTGTGGGACCTGTACCAGAACCACACCGGACCGGTGGCGCTGCCGACCGCGGTCGAGGGCCCGGCCCGTACCGCGGCCGTACGTCAGGGCGACAACCGGGAGGGCGGCGGCGCGTTCGCGACCCGACCCGGCGTCGTGCCGTACCTCGACGCGAGTGCCACGCTCTCGGCCGACGGCCGCCGCCTCCACCTGGCCGTCGTCAACCGCCGCCGGGACACGGCGATTCGCACCCGCATCGTGCGGGACGGCCGTACCGGCGCCCTCCCGGCGGTGGCCGAGGTGCGCGATCTGGGCGCGGACGTGGACGACATGCTCGCCGCCAACAGCCTGAGTGCTCCGGACGTCGTCGCCGTCCGCCATCGCCCGGTCGTGGAGACGCCGGACGGTTGCTACGACTTCCCGGCACACTCCGTCACCGTGCTGGCCTTCGACCTGACGTGAGACTCGGGTGGCACTGCCACCCGAGGTCGCCGGCACCTCGCGGGAGGGCTCCGGCCGCCGTATCAGCCGCAGCAGTTCGCCGCCCCTACGCGCCGCCGGGCTCACCCGCTGTGATCACCGGACGCGGTTCGCCGCTCTCGACGATGCGTTGTACGAGTCGCTGCCTCAGCTCCGCTCGTACCTCGGCGTATGCCGGGTCGGCCGCGAGGTTGGTCAGTTCGTGGGGGTCGGAGTGCAGGTCGTAGAGGTAGGCGTCCTGGTAGTGGTCGGCGCGTGGGTCGTTCCAGGGGTCGGCGTTCGGGGCGGTTGCGGCGTACTTCCAGCGGTTCGTGCGCAGGGCTCGGGCGACTTCCGATTCGCTGATCTGGATCAGGACCTCCTGCGGCCAGTCGGGGGCTGAGTCGTGCAGTAGCGGCAGCAGGGAGCGGCCTTGCATCTGTGGGGGTACGGGCAGGCCCGCCGCCTGCAGCAGGGTGGGCGGCAGGTCGACGTGGGCGACCAGGTCCGGCAGGCGTACGCCGCCCCGGAGGCCGCCCGGTCCGCGGAGCACCGTGGGCACACGTACGGAGGCGTCGTGGACGCTGCGTTTGTACTCGCTGTTGCGGGTCTTGAAGTGGCAGCCGTGGTCGGAGGTGAAGAGGATGACGGTGTCGTCCAGTTCCCCGCGCCGCTCAAGGACGGAGACGACGCGGTCGAGCACCTCGTCCAGTCGGCGCACCATTCCGTAGTAACCGGGCAGGTTCTGCGCCCAGTTGCCGCCGCCGAGGGCCGCGAGGTCGGGGGGCACCCAGGGGTCGTCGTAGCGGTCGCTGTAGCCGGTGGGAGCGGGATAGTCGTCGCGGGAGTTCTGGTGATGCGGCTCCAGGAACGACAGGAAGAGGAAGAACGGCCGGTAGCGGTCTCGGCCCCCGTCCCGCTCGCGCTCTATGAAGTCGATGGCCGCCGTGCCGAGCGCGTCCGCGCGGTAGCCGTCGAAGTGGTGCGAGGTGCCGTCGCCGTCGTACAGCGTGGTCTCGTACGCGTCCGAGGTGAACTCCAGCAGGTTGGCCGCGAGCCAGTACTCGTATCCGGCCCGGTCCTCCTCCGGCACCGGGCCGGCCGTACGGCCCCCGGCGAGGTGCCACTTGCCGATGTAGCCGGTCGCGTAGCCCGCGTCCCGGAACGCGCGGGCCAGGGTCGGGGTGTCCCGCGGGAGGCGGAGGCCGTTGCGGAAGACCCCGGTGGTGGTCGGGTACTGCCCGGTCTGGAGGCTGGCGCGCGAGGGCGCGCAGACGGGCTGACAGGTGAAGGAACGGTCCACGCTCACGCCGTCCGCGGCGAGCCGGTCGAGGGCGGGGGTGAGGCCCATGGGGTTCCCGTGCAGGCCGGTGGTGTCCCAGCGCTGCTGGTCGGTGAAGAAGACGAGGACGTTCGGACGGCGCGTGGGAGCGGCGGGCCCGTAGGGGAAATCGCGAAGGGGCATGGTGCGTGGTCCGTTTCGGTGTGACGTCGGTGGCGAAGTAGTCCGGTGGTGAAGCAGTCCGGTGATGAATGGGGCCCTTCGTTCATGACGTACCCCGGCCGATCACGAGGTGGTCCGGTCGCTCATGACGCGCCCCGGCCGATCACGAGTAAATCCGGCCGTTCGTGAGGCGCCCCCACCGATCACGAAGTGGCCCCGCCCTTCCGGCCCTTCATCAGCGGACCTGGATCACCCGCAGGCTCCCCCTCCGCCCCACCCCGCGTCTCCGACAACAGCCACGCCGATACGAACGAAATCGCGCCCACAACGGCCAACAGCACCCCCACCGGCCAACTCCCCCCAGCCCCCGCGACCAGGGCCGTCGCGATGGCCGGAACGAAACCGGCCACCATCGCCGAACCCTGCGTGGCGATCCCGAGCGCCGAGTACCGCACACGCGCCCCGAACAGCTCCGCGAAGTACGCGCCCTGGATGCTGGACATGCACACCGCACCGCCAAGTCCCGCCAGGGCCATCGCACTCCACGCGGCAGCGGTCGATCCCTCGTCGACCAGGGCGAGATATGGAAAGCCCGAGGCGGCGACGAACGCGGCGCCGGTCAGATACAGCGGCTTACGGCCGATCCGGTCCGAGACGGCGCCCGCCACGGGCATCAGCAGCAGCCCGAGCACGTTGTAGAGGACCACGCCGACGAGCGCGACGTACTGCGGATAGCCACGGGTGGTGGTGGCGTACGCGATGATGAACGGCTGGTAGACCTGCGAACTGCAGGCCTCGCCCAGTCGCGCACCGAAGGCCAGCGCGGTCGTACGCGGGTACTTCCGCAGCGTCGCGGCAAGGGGCGCCCTCTCCCGCGCACCGGCGGACTTGACCCGCTCGAAGTCCGGGGTCTCCTGGATGGTCCGGCGTACGAGCAGGCCCGCGACCATCAGCACGATGCTCAGCAGGAACGGCACCCGCCAGCCCCAGCTCAGGAACTCGTCCTCCGGCAGCAGGGCGAACAGGCTCACGAGGCCGATGGCCATCAGGTACCCCACGGGGCCGCCGGCCTGCGGAATGCTGCCCCAGAATCCGCGCCGGTGACGCGGGGCGTGCTCGACGGCGAGCAGCGAGGCGCCGGCCCATTCGCCGCCCAGGCCGAGGCCCTGGGCCATGCGCAGCGTGACCAGCAGCACCGGCGCCCAGATGCCGATGGCGTGGTAGTCGGGCAGCAGACCGATCAGGAAGGTGCACGTCCCGATGATGAGCATGGTCGCCACCAGGGACTTCTTACGGCCGACGCGGTCACCGAGGTGCCCGAAGAGCAGCGCGCCCACCGGTCGCAGGACGAAGCCCACACCGAAGGTGGCCAGTGAGGCGAGGGTGCCGAGCACGGGGCTGACGTCGGGGAAGAAGAGCTTGTTGAAGACGAGGGCTGCGGAGAGCCCGTACAGGTTGAAGTCGTACCACTCCAGTGCGGCGCCGGAGAGGCTGGCGGCGATCACCTGGCGCATGGGCTGCGCGGGTGGTGCGTCGCGGTCTCCGGCTAAGTCTGCGTCCCCGGCGGGTGCGGCATCCGCGGGGACATGGTCGTCAGCCATGGCGGTGCGCTCCGATCGGCGTTGATGCGAGCGGTTGCGGGCGCGAACCTTTCCAGCGGAACGATCAGGCTTCCAGCCGGTGCGCGCCAGGGTCAAGACCGCGTACGGGACGCCACAGCGCGACCGCAGGTCCCCGGCCACGACCCCACCGCCCCATGGCCCCAACTCCGCGACCGCCACCCGTACATGACAGATGTCACGAGGGCCCATGACAGACCGCACTCCCAACTGCCCCCGCTGGCCGGGAGCCTGGAGTGCATGGACGCAGTCATCGAAACCGCCGGTCTGCGGCGGCGCTATCAGGGCTTCGAGGCCGTACGGGGCGTCGACCTCACGGTCGCCCAGGGCGAGCTCTTCGCTCTCCTCGGGACCAACGGGGCCGGCAAGACCTCCACGCTGGAACTCCTGGAGGGCCAGGCCGCCCCCGCCGCCGGAACCGTCCGCGTGCTCGGCCGCGACCCGTACCGCGAACGCGCCGACGTCCGGCCCCGTATCGGAGTGATGCTCCAAGAGGGCGGCTTCCCCACGGAGTTGACGGTCATGGAGACCGTACGCATGTGGGCGGGCTGCACCAGCGGGGCCCGGCCGGCGGCGGAGGCGCTGGAGCTGACGGGCCTGTCCGAGCGGGGGGCGGTACGGGTCAAGCAGCTCTCCGGCGGCGAGCGGCGCCGGCTCGATCTCACGCTGGCGCTGCTGGGGCGGCCGGAGGTGCTCTTCCTCGACGAGCCGACGACCGGCCTGGACGCACAGTCCCGCCGCGACACCTGGGACCTGGTCCGCGAGCTGAAAGAACAGGGCACGACGGTGCTGCTCACCACGCACTATCTGGAGGAGGTGGAGTTGCTGGCCGACCGGCTGGCGATCATGCACGGGGGGATGATCGCCACGTCCGGCACGGTGGCCGACGTGGTCGCCGAACGGCCCTCCCGGATCAGCTTCGAGCTGCCCCTCGACCGCTTCCTGGGCGATCTGCCGCCGCTCGCCGCGCTGGGCGTGACTGCGCACCAGCAGTCCGGCCGGACGGTCCGGCTGGAGACCGGCGATCTGCAACGGACCGCCACCGCACTGCTGGTGTGGGCCCGCGACGAGGGCGTGGAACTGCGCGGCCTCGACGCCCGGTCGGCGACGCTGGAGGAGGCGTTCATGGAGATCGCCAAGGGTCTGGAGAACGGCACGGGTCTCGCGGGAGCGGACCCGGAGCGCGAGGGGACGCGACGATGACACCAACAGCCCGTACCGCACAAGGACCCTCGGCCACGTCCACGGCCACGACCCCACAGACCACCACCACCGCCGCGGCCCGCATGATCGCCCTCGGCCGCGCCGAGCTGACCCTGCTGCTGCGCAGCAAGGCGTCCCTGGTCAACGCGGTGATCCTGCCCAGCGCGGTGGCCTTCGCGATGCGCGGCGCGGTCGAAGGGATGGAACTCGAAGGCACCGGCCTGTCGGTGGCCACCGTCATGCTGCCCGCCGCCCTGGCCAACGCGCTGTTCTTCGCCGTCTATACGAACCTGGTCGGGGTGTACGTCGTACGCCGCGAAGGCCTCGTACTGAAGCGGCTGCGCACCGGCGAACTGCGCGACTGGGAAATCCTCACCGGCGGCGCACTCCCGGCACTCCTGCTGGTGCTCGTGCAATCCGTACTGCTCGGGGCCGGGATGACCGTGTTCCTGGACGCGGAAGCACCGGCCGCCTGGCACCTTGTGGTGGCCGGCCTGCTCATCGGCGTGGCGATGCTGGTCGCAGCGGCGGCACTGACCGCGGCGTTCACCCGGACCGCGGAGAGCGCACAACTGACGTTCCTGCCCTTCCTGTTGGTGACCATGTCCGCCTCCGGGGTCTTCGCCCCCCGCGAGGTGCTGCCGGACGCGGCGGCCGACATCGCCGCCTGGCTGCCGTTCTCCCCGGTGATGGACCTGCTCCGTGGCGGCTGGACAGGAGACCTGGGCGCGACGGAACAACTCCGGGCGGCGCTGGTCGCCTTGGCGTGGACGGCCGTCGCCGTGTACGGCGTGCACCGGCGCTTCCGCTGGGAACCGCGCCACTGAGCGACGCCTGTAGCCAAACCGCCAGGCCTACGGCCCGACCGGCACATGCCCGCGAAGGCATGCACCGCTCGGGCCGAAAGCCGTTCCCGCAGCGGCAGTTGAAGGTCCGCTCCCGAGACGCGCACCCCGGTCGGCATCGTCCGCAAACCGGCATCCTCCACAAACGTACGACGCCCGGGGCGGCAGAATGACGCCCACCGGCAGGCCGTACCACGCCCGTGACCAACTGCCCGGCGCCATCCGGCCCTTGGGCGTACGAGGCGTACGAGGCGTACGAGGCGTACGAGACTTACGCGGCGGACGAAGCGTCCAAGGACGTTCGAGGAGAGGACGACGTGAGCGAGAACCAGCCCGACGGCATGGAGACCCCACGCATCGACACGACGACGGCGCACAACGCCCGCGTATGGAACTACTGGCAGGGCGGCAAGGACAACTACCCCGTCGACGAGCAGGTGGGTGACCATGTCGCCGGGATGATCCCCGTCATCCGCGACATCGCCCGCGCCGACCGGGCGTTCCTGAGCCGTGCGGTGCGTTTCCTGGCCGAGGAGCGCGGGATACGCCAGTTCCTCGACATCGGCACCGGGCTGCCCGCGCTGGAGAACACCCATGAGATAGCCCAGCGGATCGCCCCCGAGTCGCGGATCGTGTACGTCGACAACGACCCCATCGTCCTCTCACACGCCCGCGCCCTGCTGACCAGCACCGCCGAAGGCGCCACCGACTACATCGACGCCGACGTCCACGACCCGGACGCCATCCTGCGCATCGCGTCCGACACCCTCGACTTCACCAAGCCCGTCGCCCTGATGCTGCTCGGCATCCTCAACTTCGTCCTCGACGACACCGAGGCCCGCTCCATCGCACACCGCCTCGTAGCGGCCCTCGCCCCCGGCAGCTTCCTGGTCCTGACCCACCCCACCACGGAGCCCGAACTCGGCGGCGACCTCCAACTGGAGGCGATGGCCTTCTGGAACGCCAACGCGAAGCCGCCGGTCACCGCCCGCAGCAAGGACGAGGTCGCCACGTACTTCGACGGCCTTACGCTGCTGGACCCGGGCCTCGTCTCCTGCTCACGCTGGCGCCTGGAACCCGGAACGGAAACCGGGCTCGTTCCGCAACTGGGAGCCGTGGCGGAGAAGGCCTGAGCTCAGGGCGTTCCGGTTTCCGTCAGTCCGAAGTCGGCGCCGACGACGGGGCGAGGGTGGGAATGGGACTTGAGCCGGACCCGGAACCGGAGCCGGAGGTGGGCGGAGGCCACGAGGCGGCAGGGCCGCCCGGAGGGGTCGCGTCGGTTGGCTCGGGGGTGAAGGGCTCGGGGCTGGAGGGCTCCGCGGGCGTCGGTACCGGCGGAGCGGACGGGGCGGACGGGTCCGCGGAGTTGGGCGGAGTGGACCGGTCGGGCGGGGCAGTGGGGCTGGTCGCGGGAGGCGGGGCCAGCGGGGGCGCAGGCGACTCGGGCCCGCCGGAGGACCGCAGCAGCGGCACGGCGACGAGAACGGCGACCGCGCACGTGAGACCGGCCCCGGCCGCGGCACGGAGGAGCCGTCGGCGAGCCGCACGGCGGCGGATCGCCTCGTAACGGCCGGATGGCGGGGCAAGGTGCTCGGAGGGCGGCCGGAGGATCACCGCGAGAGGGTCCTCGCCGTCGAACTCCGGGCTGCCATCGTCAAAGCGTGTGGTCAAAGCTTCTCCTAAGATGGGCACGGAGCAGTTCGCGAGCGGCATGAAGATCGGCCTTGACGGTTCCTTCCTTTCGCCCGGTCACCAGGGCCACCTCCCGGACCGGCATATCGGCGTAGTAGTGCAACAGGATCGGTACGCGCAGCCGCTCCGGCAACGACTGCACCAGTAACCGAACCGTGGGGTCAGCCTGCTCGACCGGCCCCCGAACGGCAGCCTCCGAGGTAGCCCGGCGCACAGCTCTCCGCTCACGCTCCATTTTGCGCCAGTGGTCCCGCACAAGATTGGCCGCGGTGACGTAAAGAAACCCCCGCGGCTCCTCGACGGAGGCCCACCGCCCCCACAACCGAGTAAACGCCTCAGAGGCGACCTCATGAGCCGTCTCATCATCATCAACAAGCCGCCGACACCAGCCGGCAAGCCGCGGATAGAGGGCAGCAAAGAGCTCGGAGGCTGCCGCGTCACGGGACCGTTTCAACGCTCTCCAGGTTCGTTCGGAACACTCGAAGGGAAGGAGCCTGATTCGGTGGCATACGTTCCACCGGCCAGGTATCCGCGCCCTGTTGGGGGGCCGCAGGCCCCTTAAGGGGCGCGGGGCTGTGTCAATTTGCGGCTCCGCCGCGTGGGCGCGACCAGCCACGACGAACCCGCAGCCGCGCCGCGACATGTCACCCCACCCCGGTAGGCGCCCCACCCACCCCACGACCCACCCACCCGAGGTAGGCGCCCCCCACCCGCCGGAGGCAGGGGGCCTGGGGGCGCAGCCCCCCCGTTTCGGGAAGGGGCGGGGCTGGGGTCAACCACTCACGCCCGCAACACCGCGAAAGCGATCACGTTGTCGCGATACCAGTCCCCCCGCCGCGGCCCCCCGCACGTAATGAGCCGCAGCTCCGGCCGACCAACGTCCCCATAAACGTCATCCGCCGGAAACTCCGCCTTGGCAACCGTCCGCACCTCGGTAACCCCGAACTCCGCAGCGCTGCCGTTCTCCAGCCGCACCACAATCCCGTCCCCCCGACGCAACCGCCCCAGGTCCCGGAACACCCCATCCCCATACGACCCGACCGTGACATGCCCAAGAATCACCGAGGGCCCAACCTGCCCGGGCGTAGGCGAATGCCGATACCACCCGGCCCGGTCATCCGCCGTAAGCGGAGGCACCTCCACGCTCCCGTCCCGGGCCAACCCCAGCTGCATAACCGGGGTCTCGACCTCGATAGCCGGAATCCGCAGAGCAACCGGCTCCGAACGCCCAAGCGGCCGCGCCGACTTCACCTTCGAGGCAGACGGCGAAGGCGAGGGCGAGCCCCCGGCCCGAGCACTCGCACCCCCACCACCCTCACCGCCACCACCGCCACCACCGCCGCACCCGACGAGCAACGCCCCCAGCCCCGCCGTGACGACCGCACGCCTGGACGGCGCCGTCATACCTCCGTCGCCCTCCGCCGACGTACGAGATAGACCACCGCACCACCCCCGACGAGCACCGCGGCACCGCCCCCGATCAGCGCGCCATTACCCCCGGACTCCTCTGACCCCGACGTCACGCCGGTGTCAGGCGCCCCGCTAGGCACGACGGAGACCTGCCCGTCCGACGGCAGGGCGGTCGGCACGCCGCTCGGCGCCACAGAGGTCGGTGCTTCAGTCGGAGCCGGAGTGTCAGAGCCGCCCGGAGCGGTGGTGGCGCTCGGCGTCGGCGCCGCGGTGGGCGGCTCCGACGGGGGCAGAGTGGCGCTCGCCGGGGCGGACGGAGCCGCCGTCGGGCTCCCCCCATCGGCAGCCGCGGGCACCGCACCCCCCAGCACAGCCGTACCCACAAGTGCCAAGCCCGCAAGGACAGTTCGACGCATCAGTCGCTCTCTTTCGTCGCTCCGCCCACCCACCGATTCAGTGGGCGAGTCACAGATCGAGCAGAGAGACGAGACAGCGAGGAACCGCGTTGTAAAGAACAGGCAAAGACACCGGAGGCCGTACGGGCGGGCCTAAAACTCAGGCCTCCTGAAGCCGCCGGCTCTCCAGCCGCACATGCAACTCCTCCTCCTGGTCCCCCGACGCCGTACTGACCTCATGCACGGAGAACAGCGAATCCAAGGTGGCCCGGAACCGGTCGATCGCCCAGTACCCGCCCTGCACATCGGCCGTGACGGACGCCGCGAGACGAGCCGGACGGTCAGGCCGGGCACCCTCACGCGGATCGGCGACATCGAACGTGCCGAGCCACACCGTAGGCCGCGTAGCCGACAGCTCCTGCGGTACGTCCTCAGCGCACCGATCGGAGCTGAAGCAGGCGCACAACGTGTCGAACACGACGCGGGCGTCTTCCTTGCTGCACCCGCTGAGCTCCACGGAGACGGTTTCCGGATGCGGTCGTGCCTTGTCCATCGTGATCGCTCCTCTCGTCACCGCGCCGCGGTACCGCGAGACGGCCCGGCCAAACCACGCCCCACCCCCAGAAAACCACCATCTCCGGCGATGAGCACCCCGCCGGGAGACCCCGTAAGGGCGCGGGCCGTCAACGGCTCGAGCCCCCCAGCCAGTACCCAAAACCCCGCCGGGTATGGATCAGCGCGGGCTCCTCCTGATCCACCTTGCGCCGAAGCCGCGAGACCAGCTGCTCGATCGCATTACGGGCCCGGAACTCACCCCACACATGCCGGCTGATCTGCTCCTTCGACAGCACTCGCTCCGGATTGACCAGCAGATGCCGTAACAGCCGGTACTCGGCAGGCGTGAGATCGAAAACCCTCTCCCCGCGCCGCGCCTGGCACGTCGCATCGTCCAGCACCAGATCCCGATAACAAGGCGCCCCACCCGCCCGTACGGGATTCCGCCCACGCAGTAAAACCCGCGCCCTGGCCAGCACTTCAGCGATACGAAACGGCTTGGTGACGTAATCCTGCTCCCCCGGCCCGATCTCGGGCACCAGACAGTCCAGCGACTCACACGCGGTCAGAAAAAGCGTCGGCGGCCGGTCCAGCGCGGCAACGCGCCGCCCCCGCGTCAGCCCGCCCAGATCCGGCACCGTGGCATCGAGCACCACAAGATCGAACCGGTACTCCGCGACCAGCAACGCGGCCTCGGCCCCCGTACCCGCCGTACCGACCCGATAGCCCGCCAACTCCAAAGTGGTCGTGAGGAGTTCAGAGGTACCGGGATCATCGACGACGACCAGCACATGCTGCCCGTCCCCACGAGCCGGCGACGGCTTCTCGCTGAGACTCCCGTACATGGCAGGACCATCCGTGTAGGTCGTGTACTCCGGAGGCGGCGGCACCTTAAAGTCCCGCCTCCGCCCGCCCCATGAAGTCGTCGACCATCCGATGCACGAGCGAGGCGAGCTGCCGCAACTCCTCGGACGACCAACCGGCGAGAGCCATCTGCATCCCCCGGGCGCCGGCCTCCCGTATGCGAGCGAACGCATCCTCACCGGCCGGCGTGAGCCGAACCCGCTGCGCCCGGCGATCATCCGGGTCGCGGACCCGGCTCGCGTAACCGCCCCTCTCCAGATGCTGCACTTGGCGGGTGACATGCGAGGCCTCCACCGACAACCGGACCGCCAGCTCCCCGAGCCGAAGCGGCTCGCTCTCGGCGAGCTGCCGCAGCACCGCGACGGCAGCACGGTCCAGCGGCAGCCCCGAGAGCGCCATGAGGCGCTCATGCTGCCGGGCTCTGCCGGAGAGATACGCAGCGCGGGTGAGAGCGCGCTCGATCATGAGCACGTCTGGGGAGACGTCACCTGCTGCAGGGGGCGGTGTGGACATGCTCTGCACTTTAACAGCGAGAATTTGCTTGACTCAAGTAATCCCACATGCTTGCCTAACTCAAATAAGCCCTTCGCCAACAACCTTAGGGAGCACACCCATGACCAGCACGGGCCTTCAAGGACGCGGCGTCATCGTCACCGGAGCGGGCTCCGGCATCGGCCAGGCCACAGCCGTGAAGTTCGCCAAGGAAGGCGCGAGCGTCCTGGTCGCGGACGTCAACCAGGAAGGCGCCGAACAGACCGTCAAGACCATCGAAGAAGCGGGCGGCACAGCCAAGGCGGTCATCGGCGACCTCCGCGACCAGAAGGTCATCGACGAGATCGTCGACACCGCCGTACAGGCCTTCGGCGCCCTGAACGTCCTCGTCAACAACGCCGGAATCATGGACCACATGTCGGCCCTCGGCGAGACCGAGGACGACGAGTGGGACAGCGTCATCGGGGTCAACCTCACCGCACCCTTCCGCCTCACCCGGGCCGCCCTGCCGCACCTGCTCGCCGCGGGCAACGCCGCGATCGTCTTCACCGCCTCCGAAGCCGCCCTCCGCGGCAGCGCCGCCGGAGCCGCCTACACCGCCTCCAAGCACGGCATCGTCGGCCTCACCAAATCCCTCGCCGTGATGTACCGCAAGAACGGCATCAGGACCAACGCCATCGCCCCCGGCGGCACCGCCACCAACCTCCGCCCCGCCGTACACCCCGACGCCCACGGCCCCGCCGTCCTCGGCCCCCACCTCGGTCTCGGCGTAGGCGACAAGCTCGCCACCGCCGAGGAACAAGCCGCCGCCATCGCCTTCCTCGCCTCCGACGCCGCGAGCTACATCAACGGCGCCGTCCTCCCCGTCGACAACGGCTGGTCGGCCACCTGACGTGACAGGGCTCGTACGAACCCGGGCGCGACCGGTGTCGTACGAGCCCCGCCACCCCAGTACTCCACTACTCGAGCAAGCGAGCCCTCCATGACCTCCACCACATCCATCACCTCCACGATGAAATCCGTACAGACAGGCCCTTCAGGCTCCATCGACGTGGTGACCATCGACCGCCCCGTCCCCGGCCCCAGAGACGTACTCCTGCGCGTGCGCGCCTGCGGCATCTGCGGAACCGACGCCGCCTTCCTCCACATGGGCGGCATGCCACTGGGCCCGGGCGGAGAGATGATCCCGATACCGCTCGGCCACGAGCCGACCACGCGTGAACGCCGAACCGGGAAGCCGTGGCCCCGCAGGTCAGAGGTGCGGGCCACGGCCCCCGGTCTGATACGCTGATCCAGCGACATTTCGCCGCCACAGCGTGAACCCCCGGTCACAAATCCCGTTGGGAGCACGCCACCCCGTGTGCGACACTGTTCGCACGCAACAGCTTGGTCCTGTGGAGCAGTTTGGAGTGCTCGCCACCCTGTCAAGGTGGAGGCCGCGGGTTCAAATCCCGTCAGGACCGCTGAGGTTTCGTTGCGAAATCTCTTGACGGCTGGGTAGCTCAGTTGGTACGAGCGATCGCCTGAAAAGCGATAGGTCGCCGGTTCGACCCCGGCCCCAGCCACCACCAAGGCCCCGATCTCCGGATCGGGGCCTTCTCATGTGTCCCATCCCTCGCTGTACGAGCGTCCGCGTCCGCTACCCGGGATTCACTCCCCGGCTTGCAGCTCGGCCCACCGATGGCTTCGGCAGAAACCGGCGCATCCTGTCCTCAGGCCACGAGCCTGAGGACAGGGACCTGTGACTCGGCCCCGCAGACCCACATCCACCAGCCGCGTTGGGCGATGGTGTGGGACGCATTCAGATCCGCGTGCTCAACGAAGCCGCAGGATCTGCACGTGAACACGGCCTGGCGAGGCCGGTTGCGCTTGTCGATGTGGTGGCACTGCGAGCATTCCTGGCTGGTGTACGCCGGGTTGACGTGCACCACGGGCACTCCGGCCTTACGTGCCTTGTAGGCGATGAAGGAGCCGAGTTGCCCGAAGGCCCAGGAGTTCAGCGTGACGCGTTGGGGCTTCTTCAGCCGTGCTCGTTCGCGGATGCCGGTTGTGAAGGCGCAGCGGGACGCGTGATTGGCTGCTTCGTTGCAGGCGTGCAGGGTGGCCTGTAGCGCCGATGCCTGTTGGGGCGTCGGCAGCAGCTTCACGCGGATGACGAGCTTCACGAACAGGAATCTAGATCTCGTCGCCGGATTCGATCTGGGAATCGAAGATCGACCACTCGACTGAGTGATGTATCGCACGGACGACCGGAACCGTTCTGGTGCTGGGGTGTCGCCTGCGGCGGCGGCCTCCTGACATGGACGGTCTGGGCGGAACGCAAATCCATTCGCCACCTCTTTTCCCGAGGTGCGATCCTGGACCCCGTATGTCTACGTACTCTGCCCCCGCCCTCGGTGATCTCGCCCCTCGTCTGGCTGAGCTGTCTCTGCGCGATGCGCATCGGCTTGGGCGCAGGCTGGAGGGGGCGCGTCGGATTCGTAAGGATGAGGCTCGGGCTGCCGTGCTCGCCGAGATCGAGGCGGAGGTGGCCAGGGCCGAGGCGCGTATGTCGGAGCGGCAGGCGCGGGTGCCGGCCGTTTCGTATCCCGAGCAGTTGCCGGTCAGCCAGAAGAAGGATGAGATCGCGGCGGCCATCCGTGATCACCAGGTGGTGATCGTCGCCGGTGAGACGGGGTCTGGTAAGACAACGCAGATTCCGAAGATCTGTGTCGAGCTGGGGCGCGGGGTTCGAGGCATGATCGGGCATACGCAGCCCCGTCGTATCGCGGCTCGTACCGTCGCCGAGCGGGTCGCCGAGGAACTCGACACTCCCCTCGGTGAGGCCGTGGGCTGGAAGGTGCGGTTCACCGATCAGGTGAATCCGGACGCCACCTTCATCAAGCTCATGACGGACGGCATTCTGCTCGCGGAGATCCAGACGGACCGTGAGCTGCGCGCGTACGACACGATCATCATCGATGAGGCGCACGAGCGGTCGCTGAACATCGACTTCCTGCTTGGCTATCTCGCGCAGTTGCTGCCGAAGCGGCCGGATCTGAAGGTCGTCATCACTTCGGCGACCATCGATCCGGAGCGGTTCTCCCGGCATTTCGGGGATGCCCCGATCGTCGAGGTCAGTGGGCGGACCTATCCCGTCGAGGTGCGATATCGGCCCCTCCTCGAAGAGGACAGCGAAGACGTCGACCGGGACCAGATCACCGCGATCTGCGACGCCGTGGAGGAGCTTCAAGGGGAGGGGAAGGGCGACATCCTTGTTTTCCTCTCGGGAGAGCGGGAGATCCGGGACACCGCCGATGCCCTCACCAAGAAGAACTACCGGTTCACGGAAGTACTCCCCCTCTACGCCCGGCTCTCGCACGCCGAGCAGCACCGCGTCTTTCAGCCGCATACGGGCCGCAGGATCGTGCTGGCGACCAACGTCGCGGAGACGTCGCTGACGGTTCCGGGGATCAAGTACGTCATTGATCCGGGTACCGCCCGCATTTCCAGATACAGCCACCGTACGAAGGTCCAGCGCCTCCCCATCGAGGCGATCTCGCAGGCCAGTGCCAATCAGCGCAAGGGCCGCTGCGGGCGCACCAGTGACGGCATCTGTATCCGCCTGTACAGCGAAGAAGACTTCAACGCCCGGCCGGAGTTCACGGACGCCGAGATCCTCCGTACGAACCTGGCTTCCGTCATTCTCCAGATGACCGCCGCGGGTCTCGGGGACATAGAGAAGTTTCCGTTCATCGATCCGCCGGATCACCGCAACATCCGTGACGGTGTCCAACTCCTCCAGGAGCTGGGCGCGTTGGACCCCAAGCAGAAGGACGTACGACAGCGTCTCACCGAGACCGGGCGCAAGCTGGCGCAGCTGCCCGTCGACCCCCGGCTGGCGCGGATGGTGCTGGAGGCCGACAAGAACGGCTGTGTGCGCGAGGTGATGGTGATCGCGGCCGCGCTGTCCATTCAGGATCCGCGTGAGCGTCCGGCCGACAAGCAGACGCAGGCGGATCAGCAGCACGCCCGCTTCAAGGACGAGACGAGCGATTTCCTCGCCTTTCTCAATCTCTGGCGGTATATCCGGGAGCAGCAGAAGGAGCGGGGTTCGTCGTCGTTCCGGCGGATGTGCAAGCAGGAGTATCTGAACTTCCTGCGGATCCGGGAGTGGCAGGACATCTACTCCCAGCTTCGTACGGTCGCCAAGCAGATGGGCATCCATCTGAATGAAGAGGACGCGGGCGACCAGAGCGTCCATGTCTCGCTCCTCGCCGGGCTGCTGTCCCACGTCGGTATGAAGGACGTGAAGGAGGGCGCGAAGAACGAGTATCTGGGCGCCCGGAACGCCAAGTTCGCGATCTTCCCGGGTTCGGCGCTCTTCAAGAAGCCTCCGCGTTTTGTGATGTCCGCCGAGCTTGTCGAGACGTCACGTCTCTGGGCGCGCGTGAACGCGAAGATCGAGCCCGAGTGGGTCGAGCCTCTTGCCGGGCATCTGCTGAAGCGCACGTACAGCGAACCGCACTGGGAAAAGGACCAGGCGGCGGTGATGGCGTACGAGAAGGTCACGCTGTACGGCGTACCGATCATCGCGCAGCGCAAGGTCAACTACGGACGGATCGACCCGGAGACGTCCCGCGAACTTTTCATTCGCAACGCGCTCGTCGAGGGCGACTGGCGTACGCACCACAAGTTCTTCGCCGACAACCGCAAACTCCTCACCGAGGTCGAGGAGTTGGAGCACCGCGCCCGCCGCCGCGACATCCTCGTCGACGACGACACACTCTTCGATTTCTACGACCAGCGGGTGCCCGAACATGTCGTATCGGGCGCGCATTTCGACTCCTGGTGGAAGCACAAGCGCCGCGAGGAGCCCGAACTGCTCGATTTCGAGCGGTCGATGCTCATCAATGAGCGCGCCGGCGATGTCAGCAAGGACGACTATCCGGACGCGTGGCGTCAGGGGCGGCTCAAGTTCCGTGTGACGTACCAGTTCGAGCCGGGTGCCGACGCGGACGGCGTGACCGTGCACATCCCGCTCCAGGTCCTCAACCAGGTCACGGACGAGGGCTTCGACTGGCAGATCCCGGGACTGAGGGAGCAGGTCGTCACGGAGCTGATCCGGTCGCTGCCGAAGCCGATCCGGCGGAATTACGTCCCTGCCCCCGACTTCGCGCAGAAGTTCCTGGAGCGGGCGGTTCCCCTCCAGGAGCCGGTGACGACGACGATGGCGCGCGAACTGAAGCGCATGGTCGGCGTGCCGCTCACCCCCGACGACTTCGACTGGACGAAGGTCCCTGACCATCTCCGCATCACCTTCCGGATCGTCGACGAGCGGCGCCGCAAGCTGGCCGAGGACAAGGATCTGGAGGCGCTGAAGCTGCGCCTGAAGCCGAAGGCGCGGCAGGCGATCTCGCAGGCGGCAGCGGCCACGGCCGAGCGGACGGGTGGGGAGGCCCTGGAGCGCAAGGGGCTCACGGACTGGACGATCGGCTCGCTCACGCGCATCTTCGAGACGCGTCGCGCCGGCCAGCCGGTGAAGGCGTTCCCGGCGCTCGTCGACGACGGCGACACCGTCTCCGTACGGCTCTTCGACACCGAGGCCGAGCAGCAGCAGGCGATGTGGAAGGGGACGCGGCGGCTGATCCTGCTGGGGATTCCGGTGAACCCGGCGAAGTTCGCGTCGCAGAAGCTCACCAACCCGCAGAAGCTGGCGCTGTCGGCGAACCCGCACGGATCGATCCAGGCGCTGTTCGACGACTGCGCGATGGCTGCCGCCGACAAGCTGATCGGGGACTTCGGCGGGCCGGCCTGGGACGAGGAGTCGTATCGAAAGCTGTACGACAAGGTGCGGGCCGAGATCGTGGACACGACGGTTCGTACGGTCGACCAGGTCCAGCAGGTGCTCGCCGCCTGGCAGGCGTGTGAGCGGCGTCTGAAGTCCGTACGGAGTCCTGCGTTGCTCGCGAACCTTGCGGACGCACGGGGGCAGCTGGACGGGCTTGTGAAGCCGGGGTTCGTTACGGAGGCGGGGATTCGTCGGCTGCCGGATCTGATGCGGTATCTGGTGGCGGTGGATCGGCGGTTGCAGCAGATGCCTACGAATGTTCAGCGGGATACGACTCGTATGGCGAAGGTGCATGAGATGCGGGACGAGTACGCGTGGCTGCTTGAGCAGCTGCCTGCGGGGCGGCCTGTGCCTCAGCAGGTGCTGGAGATTCGGTGGATGATCGAGGAGTTGCGGGTCAGCTACTTCGCCCACGCGTTGGGCACGGCGTACCCCGTCTCCGACAAACGCATCGTGAAGGCGATCGACGCGGCCGTCCCGTAACTGCGCCTGTACGTTGGGTGAGTTCGCCCCTCGGCCGTCCCCTCCTGTACAGTCTCTTCTCGCAGCGCAACGCGACAATCGCCCTGCGAAACCAGGTCCTGTGGAGCAGTTTGGAGTGCTCGCCACCCTGTCAAGGTGGAGGCCGCGGGTTCAAATCCCGTCAGGACCGCCTAGGTGAAGGGCCCGCATCCGGTAAGGGTGCGGGTCCTTTTGCGTGGGGTTCTTTTTCCCCAGCCCCGCCCCTTTCCGAAACTGGGGGGGCTGGGCCCCAGGCCCCCTCCTGCCTCCGGCGGGGTGGGTGGGCGCCTCACGCGGGGTGGTGGGGTTCGCGCCCAACGGGGTGGGGTGTTGGGTTCGTGGGCGGCTGCCGGTCCGTTGTGGCTGATCGCGCCCACGTGGCGGAGCCGCAAATCGACACAGCCCCGCGCCCCTTCAGGGACGCTTCCCGAGCCGTCTGCTACCAGGCCGCCCCCAACCGCGCGACCGCCAACCACTCAACCGCTCGCCCAACCGCCCTCCGCCGCCGCCCATTGACGGCGTCACATTCCGCGGGTACTCAAACACCAAGGGCTACCGATGCCTTGGAGGTGGCGTATGGCCGTGTTCGTTCGGCATGAGACTCGGGCTTTGCTTCGGGCTCATCTGCAGGCTGCCTCGGGGTACCGGCATCTGACTCGGCACTGTCCGATCTGTCACCGGCTACAGAACCTGGCCATGGCGATGGAGGTCGCTTCGGACGACGCGGACTGCCCGGAGGGCTTGGCGGAGGACGAAAGCCCCGCATCGGCATGAGCTGCCCCCTCTACCGGAGGTAACACCGCCTCACAAGGGTTCTACTGTGTGACGGGTGTCACTGCATAGGTTTCCGAAACGGCGGTACTCACACCCCACTCACAACGGGTCAATTTAATATGTGCAATTGCACCCCGCCCTGAGGGCCCACCTCAAACCGGACTCAAAGAGCACTCCAGATCGCTCACAGAGCACCCGCACACCCCAGGAACGCTCACACCCCGTCAGGTCCCGACAGGCTCCGTCGACCCCCCGCGCACAAAAAAGATCGCGCTGGACCCGGCGGAGTCCAGCGCGATCGACGACGCACCCTTGTTGCTTGAGGTTCTGGCTCGGGCGTGGGCTCTGTTGGGGCAGAACCCGCGTCGCTTGGAGCTTTGGTTCGAGCAGTTCGGCACGTTGGGGGAACCTGCCGAAATGCCCTGTTATGCAGTTGTTCAGGCTTCGCTACGCTGCTGCGGGATGCCCGCGAGCAACGCGCGGACCTCAGCTTCGCGGTAGCGGCGATGCCCGCCGAGCGTACGGATCGACGTGAGCTTGCCGGCCTTCGCCCACCGCGTGACCGTCTTCGGGTCAACGCGGAACATCGTGGCGACCTCAGCGGGGGTCAGCAGCGGCTCGGCATCAGGGGTGCGAGCGGTCATGAGCGGCCTCCTCGGGGGAACCGAACGTTCTCGGTTCATTCCTCTAAATTCTGCACCTTGACCCGCGTTGCCCGAAATGGCGGACGCGGGTCGAGTCGGTTATAGGACGAACGGCTTGTCCTCGGCACTACAACTACACCATCTGTCCAGCCGCGTCGGCCAAACCGATGGAATTGCCCTCTCAGGTGTTCATCAGCGACGGAAGCCGATGGACCATGCCATAGCGGACAGTCACGCCCCTGTGACGATCAGTCACAGGGGTGATCGGGAGTCACGAGACCCCCCATAGCGTGCAATGCTGAGATTCCACCCATACGTGGGCAGATGGAGCCCTCCCCGGACTCCTTGTCCTATTTTGACACGAGGAGGGGTGTCTGGGGCAAGGTCCGCGTTAGTGCTGTCCATCACCCTTACCCGCAAAGTCCTGATGGCGACTTACGTCCCGTCAGTTCGCCGAACGGCGATCCCGGACCGCCCGCCAGCGTTCGACCAGCCGACCGTACGCCTCCCCGGCCCCGACCCCGTCGCCCGTACGCAGCGCCTCGATCCCCTCGGCCACATCCGCCGCCGAGTGATCGCCGTCGAGTTGTTCGGCGGGCAGGACGTGCACCAGGCCGCCGTAGTCCAGCTCCACGAGCGAGCGCGGATGGAACTCCTCCAGCCAGCGCCCCACATCGACAAGCCCGTCGATCAGCGGCCCCTCGTCGATGGCGTCCTTGAGCGCCTTCAGTCCCCGCGCCACCCGCCGCCGCGCCTGCACCATGGGCGTCCGGTAGCGCAGTACGGGCGAGTCCTTCTCCGACCCTTTGTCGTACTCCCGCTCCTCGTCGCCGACCAGCACGAACCAGTTCAGCGGTACGTGCCAGGTCGAGGTGCGGATCCAGGGGCGGGCGTCGGGGTTGCGGCTGAGCCAGCGCTCGTAGTCCTGGGCGGCCTGGCGGCGTACGACCGGGGGCAGCACCGCGTCCAGGACCGGCGCCGGCAGCTCCTCGGCCAGCTCGCCCAGGGCCTGCCAGCCGCGCAGCCGGGTGCGCCAGGGGCAGACGCACAGCACGCCGTCCACGTCCGCGACGAAGGCGTCGCCGCTCTCGTGCACGGGCACCGGGATCGGGGGCGTGGGCAGCAAGTCGGCCAGGGAACGGCGCAGTTCGTCCTGGTACGAGGGCCGGTCGGGGCGCCGCGCGTACCGCGCCCAGCGGCCGCGTTCCGGTTCCGGGAAGGCGGCCAGCGGTTCGTACACGCGCAGATACGACGCGTAGGGGACGATCACCGAGGACACCTTGGGCACGCTTGCTCCCTCCCCCGCGGACCTGACGGAAAACCCTGGAAACCCCCGCGCGGGGACACGGGGACACACTGCTCGACGTCCGATGCCACAACGTGACCGTACTCCGGGAGAAGGTGATCCTGAGCACCGCGCCAGTGGCGGGTACGCGGAGGCTCTAATCTCGTGTCACGGAACCCGCCACCCTTACGGGCCCCGCCCTCAGAACCGCCGCTACTTACCCAGGAGTCACCACCGTGACCTACGTAACCGACGGCGTCCTGCACACCCTGTTCCACTCGGATCAGGGGGGTCATGAGCAAGTCGTGCTCTGCCAGGACCGCGCCAGTGGCCTCAAGGCCGTCATCGCCATCCACTCGACCGCCCTGGGCCCCGCCCTCGGCGGCACGCGCTTCTACCCGTACGCGAGCGAGGAAGAGGCCGTCGCCGACGCGCTGAACCTCGCGCGCGGGATGTCGTACAAGAACGCCATGGCCGGGCTGGACCACGGCGGCGGCAAGGCCGTGATCATCGGGGACCCCGAGAAGATCAAGACCGAGCAGCTGCTGCTCGCGTACGGCCGGTTCGTGGCCTCGCTCGGCGGCCGTTACGTCACGGCGTGCGACGTCGGCACGTATGTGGCCGACATGGACGTCGTGGCCCGGGAGTGCCGCTGGACCACCGGCCGCTCGCCGGAGAAGGGCGGGGCCGGCGACTCCTCCGTGCTGACCGCGTACGGCGTCTATCAGGGCATGCGGGCCTCCGCCCAGCACCTGTGGGGCGATCCGTCGCTGCGCGGCCGCCGGATCGGCATCGCGGGCGTCGGCAAGGTGGGCCGCCACCTGGTGGAACACCTCGTGGCGGAGCGCGCCGAGGTCTTCGTCACGGACGTACGCGATGAGGCCGTACGGCGGATCACCCAGCAGCACCGGGACGTAGTGGCCGTCAAGGACACCGAGGAACTGATCCGCGTCGACGGCCTCGACATCTACGCCCCCTGCGCGCTGGGCGGGGCGCTCGACGACGACTCCGTGCCGGCCCTCACCGCGCGGATCGTGTGCGGGGCCGCCAACAACCAGCTCGCGCACCCGGGCGTCGAGAAGGACCTCGCCGACCGCGGGATCCTGTACGCCCCGGACTACGTGGTGAACGCCGGCGGGGTCATCCAGGTGGCCGACGAGCTCCATGGCTTCGACTTCGAGCGGTGCAAGGCGAAGGCCGCGAAGATCTACGACACCACGTTGGCGATCTTCGCACGTGCGAAGGAAGACGGGATTCCGCCGGCCGCGGCGGCCGACCGGATCGCCGAGCAGCGGATGGCCGAGGCGCGGTCCCGCTGAGGGTCGCGCGCGGTACCGGACTCCGCGGGGTACCCGCCGGCGGGTCGTGGAGATTACTCTCACGTTCGTCGGCGGGTCGTGCGTCCAGAAGAGGTTAAAATCGCGGTTGACCAGCGGGGACAGGGCTCCCCGAGGGTCCTGGGCGGCGGCACGTCCTGCGGGCGACGTACCGTATGGGCGCGGGCTCAGGTACCGTGGAAGCCCTACGGACCGGTCTCTCCACGGAGAGCCCGTTCTAGATCATGAACGCGTGTCAAGACTCTGGGGCCGTCGAGCCCCGTCACCGAGGGGGTCGAGCCATGGGGCGCGGCCGGGCCAAGGCCAAGCAGACGAAGGTCGCCCGCCAGCTGAAGTACAACAGCGGCGGGACTGACCTGTCGCGTCTGGCCAGTGAGCTGGGCGCTTCGACTTCGAGCCAACCGCCGAACGGCGAGCCGTTCGAGGATGACGAAGACGATGACCCGTACGCCCAGTACGCGGATCTGTACAACGACGACGATGAGGACGAGGACGACGAGTCCGGTCCGTCGTCGCAGCAGCAGCGTCGCGGCGCTTGACTGTCTTAGTTGCGCTTCACCCGGTCCGGAGCGGTTGATATCGCGCCGGGCCGGGTTTTGCGCTGCGCGCGGCGTCGCTCCGCTGGGTTCGCCGTTTGAACCTGCGGTTCGTTGCGATCTGCGGGTGCGTCGTGGCTGGTCGCGCCCACGCGGCGGAGCCGCAAATTGATACAGCCCCGCGCCCCTAACGGCAAGGCCGCGTCGTTAGGCGCTTGCCCCTAACGGGCCGCGGTTACCCTGCACCGGACTTCAGCAAGTACGGCTACGCGGCGTAATCCCCGGTCAGCTCCGCGCCCGTCTCTTGGTCGTCTCTGGCCGTGATCTCGCCTGCAACCCAGGCGTCCACTCCGCGGTCCGCCAGTGTGGACAGTGCTACGTCCGCTGAGTCCTCGGGGACGATCGCGATCATGCCTACGCCCATGTTCAGGGTCTTCTCGAGTTCCAGGCGGTCTACCTTGCCCGTCGTGCCTACCAGGTCGAAGACCGGGGACGGGGTCCACGTGGCGCGGTCGACCCTGGCGTGGAGGGCGTCGGGGATCACTCGGGCCAGGTTGGCCGCCAGGCCGCCGCCTGTGATGTGGGAGAAGGCGTGTACCTCGGTGGTGCGGGTGAGGGCCAGGCAGTCCAGAGAATAGATCTTGGTGGGCTCGAGGAGTTCCTCGCCTAGCGTGCGGCCGAAGTCCTCGATGTGCTGGTCGAGGCTCAGGTGCGCGCGGTCGAAGAGGACGTGGCGGACGAGCGAGTACCCGTTCGAGTGAAGGCCGGAGGACGCCATGGCGATGACCGCATCACCCTTACGGATGCGATCGGCGCCCAGGAGCCGGTCGGCTTCGACCACTCCGGTGCCGGCGCCGGCGACGTCGAAGTCGTCCGGGCCGAGGAGCCCGGGGTGCTCGGCGGTCTCGCCGCCGACCAGGGCGCAGCCCGCGAGCACACAGCCCTCGGCGATGCCCTTCACGATGGCGGCGACGCGCTCGGGGTGGACCTTGCCGACGCAGATGTAGTCGGTCATGAAGAGCGGCTCGGCGCCGCACACCACGATGTCGTCCATGACCATCGCGACCAGGTCGTGGCCGATGCTGTCGTACACACCGAGCTGCCGGGCGAGGTCGACCTTCGTACCGACGCCGTCCGTGGCGGAGGCCAGCAGCGGGCGCTCGTAGCGCTTGAGGGCGGAGGCGTCGAAGAGGCCGGCGAAGCCGCCGAGGCCGCCGAGGACCTCGGGGCGGCGCGTCTTCTTCACCCACTCCTTCATGAGCTCCACGGCGCGGTCGCCCGCTTCGATGTCGACGCCGGCAGCCGCGTAGCTGGCACCTGAGGTCTCAGTAGTCATGACTTTGAGAGCTTTCGTGTCGTACCGCTGGGTGTGCTGCGGTGTCTTACGGGCGACGGATCGCGTCGGCCGCGGCCGTGGCCGCCGGGCCCGCGGCCAGCTCGGTCTCCAGGAGCTGCTTGCCGAGCAGTTCGGGGTCCGGGAGGTCCATCGGGTACTCGCCATCGAAGCAGGCGCGGCACAGGTTCGGCTTGGCGATGGTGGTCGCGTCGATCATGCCGTCGATGGAGATGTACGCCAGGGAGTCGGCGCCCAGGGACTTGCCGATCTCCTCGACCGTCATGCCGTTGGCGATCAGCTCGGCGCGGGTGGCGAAGTCGATGCCGAAGAAGCAGGGCCACTTCACGGGCGGCGAAGAGATCCGGATGTGGACCTCGGCCGCGCCCGCCTCGCGCAGCATCCGCACGAGCGCGCGCTGGGTGTTGCCGCGCACGATCGAGTCGTCCACGACGATCAGGCGCTTGCCCTTGATGACTTCCTTGAGGGGATTCAGTTTCAGTCGGATGCCCAGCTGGCGGATGGTCTGTGAAGGCTGGATGAAGGTGCGGCCGACGTACGCGTTCTTCACCAGACCGGCACCGAAGGGGATGCCGGAGGCCTCCGCGTAACCGATCGCGGCGGGCGTGCCGGACTCCGGGGTCGCTATGACGAGGTCCGCCTCGACCGGGGCTTCCTTGGCGAGCCTGCGGCCCATCTCGACGCGCGAGAGGTATACGTTCCGGCCGGCTATGTCGGTGTCCGGGCGGGCCAGATACACGTACTCGAAGACGCAGCCCTTGGGCTTCGCTTCCGCGAATCGCGACGAGCGCAGGCCGTTCTCGTCGATGGCGACGAACTCGCCCGGCTCGATCTCGCGTACGAAGCTGGCGCCGCAGATGTCGAGGGCGGCGGACTCGGAGGCGACGACCCAGCCGCGCTCCAGGCGGCCCAGGACCAGCGGGCGGATGCCCTGCGGGTCGCGGGCGGCGTACAGCGTGTGCTCGTCCATGAAGGTGAGGCTGAAGGCGCCCTTGACCTGGGGGAGGATCTTGGCGCAGGCCTCCTCGATGGTCAGCGGCTTGCCGTCCTCGTCGACCTGGGCGGCGAGGAGCGCCGTCAGCAGGTCGGTGTCGTTGGTGGCCGCCACGCGCGGGGTGCGGCCCTCCTGCTTGGGCAGGTCGGCGACCATCTCGGCGAGCTGGGCCGTGTTGACCAGGTTGCCGTTGTGGCCGAGCGCGATCGAGCCGTGCGCGGTCGCACGGAACGTGGGCTGGGCGTTCTCCCACACGGAGGCGCCGGTGGTCGAGTAGCGGGCGTGACCGACCGCGATATGACCCTGGAGCGATCCGAGTGAGGCCTCGTCGAAGACCTGGGACACCAGGCCCATGTCCTTGAAGACGAGGATCTTGGAGCCGTTGCTGACCGCGATTCCCGCGGATTCCTGGCCCCGATGCTGGAGGGCGTAGAGCCCGAAGTAAGTGAGCTTGGCGACCTCTTCGCCGGGAGCCCAGACTCCGAAGACGCCGCAAGCGTCCTGGGGTCCTTTCTCGCCGGGGAGCAGATCATGACTGAGTCGACCGTCACCACGTGGCACGCCACCGAGTGTAGGCGAGTTCGGCCACTGGTCCGAATGGGGGATTCGGGCTCGTTGTGGATCACTTGGCGGCTACGGCTTCGAAGCCGCTGCCGTTTTCGCTGGTCAGGGTGAGGGTGCGCTGCTTGATCTCGTAGGTGGCCTTGCCGTTGAACAGCTTCAGGAGGGCCTTTTCGGTCTCCATGAGTGAGGGGGAGCACATCATGCGGGTGGTGCCAGGGGACCCGAGAGTGATCTGGCCGTCGCTGACGGTCGCCTTCGCCGTCACCTTGTTGCAGCCGAGCTGACCGTGGACGTTGCCCTTGCCGTCGAAGGTGAGGTGCACCTTGCCCTCGGCCTCGGAGGCCAGCGCGGTGACCGTGCCGCCCTTGTTGGTGCTGCCGGTGACGCTCCACTTCGTGCCCTCGAGCTTGGCCGGCTTCTCCGCGGTGAGCTTCACCGTGTCCCCGTCCTTGGTGGTGAGCGTCAGCTTGTCGCCGTCGACCTTGGCCGTGATCGTGCTGTCGGAGATCGTCTCGGCCATCTTGGCCTCGAACTCCATCAGCTTCTCGCCGCAGGCCATCTTGGTCTGCAGGGTGTCGGAGCCGACCTTGATCGTTTCGCCCTGTATCTCGGCGGTGGCCCCGAAGTGGTTGCAGCCGTAGTTGCCGCCCACCTTGCCGTCCTCGCCGAACTCGATGTGGGCGTCGGCCGGGGCCTTGTATGTGGTGCCCCCGACGTCCATGCTGTCCACTTTCCACTGTTTGCCGGTGATTTTCGTCTGCTGTCCGGCGCCGACGGACGCGGACCCGCCGTCACTTTTCTCCGTGCCACAGGCCGCGGTGGCGAGCAGGCCGGTGACCGCCAGGACGCTGAGAGTAAGCCGTTGCGTTCGCATGTCGCTGTGACGGGACGGGTGGGGTGGTTGGTTCCCTTCCATTTTCGCTCAACTTCCCGTCCGCCCCCGGCGTCTCAGCCCATCAGCGGAAGCAGCCCGCCCAGATCGGCCCGCTCGCCGCTGGCGCTGACCTGGGCATCGGCGAGAGCCGTATGCCATTCCGTACGCCCGGTCGCGAGCCGTATCCAGGTCAGCGGGTCCGTCTCCACGACGTTCGGCGGGGTTCCGCGCGTGTGCCGCGGGCCCTCGACGCACTGCACGACCGCGAACGGCGGAACGCGGACCTCCGTGGAGGCGCCGGGCGCCTTCACGGCGAGGGCGTCGGCGAGCAGGCGGGTGCAGGCGGCGAGGGCCTGACGGTCGTACGGGATGTCGAGGCCGGGCACGGCGGCGTTCAGGTCGTCGGTGTGGACGACGAGTTCAACGGTGCGGGTGACCAGGTAGTCGGCGAGAGTCATGGAGCCGGGCCGGGTGGCGAGCAGCCGCTCGCCCGGAGTGACGGCCAGCCGCTCGGCCAGCCGCTGCTCGGTGCGGGCGTACAGCGCGTCGAGGTCCTGGTGCTCGCGCGCGAGTTCACGGGTCCGGTCGGCGTTGGCGGCGGCAAGCACGGGGTCGACGGTCGCGGACGGCCACTCCAGCAGGGCGAGTTCGGCCTTCGCCGGCGGCTCCAGGTCGATGGTCCCGCTGACGCTCTCGACGGCGGCCGCGGCGATATGCACGGCCAGCTCTCGTACGGTCCACTCGCCGAGCCGGGTGGGTAGCGCGAGCTGCTCGGGGGTGAGGGTGCGGACGGCTGCCCGTACGTTCCCGAACTGGGCCAGGACGGCGGCGCGGATCTTGGCGGGGTCGTAGCTGCGGGGGCGCTTCTTGGCCGGGGGCATGAGCGCGACATTAGTCGGCGGCACTGACAGCCGGGCAGGTCACCTCGAACACCTGCTGATTGCGCGGCACTCCGATGCCGCGCCAGCGGAAGGGCACACCACGGGCGGTGTCCGGGTCCGGGCCGTCCATCAGCTGGAAGTGGAGGTGGGGCTCAGTGGAGTTGCCGGAGTTGCCGCAGCGGGCGATGAGCTGTCCGGCCTGCACCCGGTCGCCTTCGCGGACGGCGAGAGAGCCGCGCTGCAGGTGGGCGTACGCGGCGTATGTGCCCTCGCCGAGGTCGAGGACGAGGTGGTTGCCGAGGATGCGGTGGACTCCGAACAGCTCGCGTATCGAGCCTTCGACAAGCATCAGGTACAGCAGTGCCGGCCACGACGTACGGCTCAGGTGGTCGCGCTGCCGGTCGTGCGTCCGTACAACCGTGGCGTCGGCGACCGCCAGGATCGGTGCGCCGAACGCCGGGAAGTCCGTGGCGCGGCGGGTCAGCGGCCACAGGGCGCGGAAGCTGGGGCGGGCGCCCGGCTCGGGCTCGGCGACGACGTCGATGGCGAACGTCTGGCCGTAGGCGTGGAGTCCATGGCTCGGGGTGCGGTCGGCGGGGCTGTTCAGGGCGGACCAGCGGCCGGTGACGGGAGGGGCGACCTCTACGGCCTCCCGTATCACGCGCTTGTCGTCCGGGGCGCCGCCGCCCAACCGGTTCAACACCATGATGAGGACGTACGCCAGGGCCAGCACCAGGAGGTTCCACAGGATCGGATACCCGAAGTCGAACCAGATGTGGGCGATCACCAGGACGATGAAGCCCAGCTGGAGGCCTCGGAATGCCGTCATGGCGAGCTTGCGTGCGGACATTGTTCCCCCATGATCGTCGGTTTTACGGGCGGGCCGTCGCCAGTGCCACCAGCAGCGGTACGACCCGCGGCGGCGGCACCTCGTACCGTCCCCGCCCGGTGGTGTGCAGCCAGCCCGCGCCGGTCAGTTGGCGCAGGTGGTGGTAGATCTGGCCGGTCGTGCCGACCTCGTCCAGCTCGGCGAGTTCGGCGGCGGTGCGCCGACCGCCGAGGATTTCGCGGAGCAGCCGCAGCCGGACGCGGTGGCCGAGGGCTGCGAACGCCTCGGCGGCCGTCGTCCAGTCGTCCTCCAGCAGGCCCTCGGTGAGGAAGCCCACCTGCCAGACGTACTCCCCGCCCGTTGGCAGGCGTACAGAGCCGGTGTAGAGGACGCCTCCGTCGGCGGCCCCCACCTCGGCCAGCTGCTCCTTCAGCCCGTTCAGGGCCCAGAATTCGCTGCCGTCGGGGTCAGGTGCGCCGCGCTGAGCGCCTTCCAGTGCCGCGAGCCGACGTTCGAGGTCGGCGACGCGTTCTTCCAGTGCCACTCCTCCGACATTACGGAACTACGTAATTACGTGCAAGGCCATCTGATCCGAGACCGAAGAAGGCCCCACCCTCCGGACTCGAGCTCGGGAGGGTGGGGCCTTCAGGGACGTACTAAATGTCAGGCCAGGATCGCCGGAATCGTCCCCTCATGCGCCTCGCGCAGCTCGTCCAGCGTGAGCGTGAATTCCCCCTGGACCTCGACCACATCACCGTCCACGACACCGATACGGGTAGCCGGCAGCCCCCGCGCCCCGCACATGTCGTTGAAGCGGAGCTCCTCGGAGCGCGGGATCGCGACGACCGCACGGCCCGCCGACTCCGAGAGGAGGAAGGTGAAGGCGTCGAGCCCGTCCGGAACGATCAGGCGTGCGCCCTTCCCACCCAGCAGCGCCGACTCGACGACCGCCTGGATCAGACCGCCGTCGGACAGGTCGTGCGCGGAGTCGATCATTCCGTCGCGGGAGGCGGAGATCAGGATCTCGGCCAGCAGCCGCTCGCGCTCGAGGTCGACCTGGGGCGGGAGGCCGCCGAGGTGGTCGTGGACCACCTGCGACCAGGCCGAACCGCCGAACTCCTCACGCGTGTCGCCGAGGAGGTACAGCAGCTGGCCCTCCTCCTGGAAGGCGACCGGCGTACGGCGGGCCACGTCGTCGATCACGCCGAGTACGGCCACGACCGGGGTCGGGTGGATGGCCGCCTCGCCGGTCTGGTTGTAGAGCGAGACGTTGCCGCCGGTCACCGGGGTGCCCAACTGCTGGCAGGCGTCGGCCAGTCCGCGGATGGCCTCCGCGAACTGCCACATCACCGCCGGGTCCTCGGGCGAGCCGAAGTTCAGGCAGTCGGAGACGGCGAGCGGCTGGGCTCCGGTGGTGGCGACATTGCGGTACGCCTCCGCGAGCGCCAACTGCGCGCCCGTGTACGGGTCGAGCTTCGCGTACCGCCCGTTGCCGTCCGTGGCGATCGCGACGCCCAGACCCGACGCCTCGTCGATACGGATCATGCCCGAGTCCTCGGGCTGCGCCAGCACCGTGTTGCCCTGCACGAAGTGGTCGTACTGGGAGGTGATCCAGGACTTGGAGGCCTGGTTCGGGGAGGCCACCAGCTTGAGGACCTGGTCCTTCAGCTCGTCCGAACCGGCCGGTCGTGGAAGCTTGTTGGCGTCGTCCGCCTGGAGGGCGTCCTGCCAGGACGGACGGGCGTACGGACGCTCGTAGACCGGACCGTCGTGCGCGACCGTGCGCGGGTCGACGTCGACGATCTTGCCGCCGTGCCAGTAGATCTCGAGCCGGTCGCCGTCCGTCACCTCACCGATGACGGTCGCGATGACATCCCACTTGTCGCAGATCTCCAGGAACCGGTCGACCTTCTCCGGCTCCACGACCGCACACATGCGTTCCTGCGACTCGCTCATGAGGATTTCCTCGGGCGAGAGGGTCGAGTCACGCAGCGGTACGTCATCCAGGGTCACGCGCATACCGCCGGAGCCGTTGGACGCCAGCTCGGACGTCGCGCAGGACAGGCCCGCCGCCCCCAGGTCCTGGATGCCGACGACCAGCTTCTCGGCGAAGGCTTCCAAGGTGCACTCGATGAGGAGCTTCTCCTGGAAGGGGTCACCGACCTGGACGGCGGGGCGCTTCGAAGGCTTGGCGTCATCGAAGGTCTCGCTCGCCAGGATCGAGGCGCCGCCGATGCCGTCACCGCCCGTACGAGCCCCGTACAGGATGACCTTGTTGCCCGCGCCGGACGCCTTCGCGAGGTGGATGTCCTCGTGCCGCATGACGCCGATGGCACCGGCGTTGACCAGCGGGTTTCCCTGGTAGCAGGCGTCGAAGACGACCTCGCCGCCGATGTTGGGCAGGCCCAGGCAGTTGCCGTAACCGCCGATGCCGGCGACGACACCGGGGAGTACGCGCTTGGTGTCGGGGTGATCCGCCGCACCGAACCGCAGCGGATCGACGACGGCGACCGGCCGCGCACCCATCGCGATGATGTCGCGCACGATGCCGCCGACGCCCGTGGCCGCGCCCTGATAGGGCTCGACGTACGAGGGGTGATTGTGCGACTCGACCTTGAAGGTGACCGCGTAACCCTGACCGACGTCCACGACGCCCGCGTTCTCACCGATGCCGACGAGCAGCGCGTCGGACTGCGGCGCCTTCTCGCCGAACTGGCGCAGGTGCACCTTGCTGCTCTTGTACGAGCAGTGCTCGGACCACATGACCGAGTACATGGCGAGCTCGGCACCGGTGGGCCGGCGGCCGAGGATCTCCACGACGCGCTGGTACTCGTCCTTCTTCAGGCCGAGTTCGGCCCAGGGCAGCTCGACGTCCGGGGTCGCGGCCGCGTGCTCGACCGTGTCCAGAGGAGTGCGGCTCATACGTTGACCAGCTTCTTGAGGATCGAGGTGAAGAAGGGGAGGCCGTCGGTGCGGCCGGTCCCGATGAGGGGCTCCACGGCGTGCTCCGGGTGGGGCATCAGGCCTACGACGTTGCCGGCCTCGTTGCTGATACCGGCGATGTCGCGCATCGAGCCGTTGGGGTTGAAGTCGAGATAGCGGAAGGCGACGCGCCCCTCCGCCTCCAGCATGTCGAGGGTGCGCTCGTCGGCGACGTACCGCCCGTCCATGTTCTTCAGCGGGATGTTGATCTCCTGGCCCGCTTCATAGTCGACGGTCCAGGCCGTTTCCGCGTTCTCCACCCGCAACTTCTGGTCGCGGCAGATGAAGTGGAGGTGATCATTTCCGAGCATCCCGCCGGGGAGAAGGTGGGCCTCGGTGAGGATCTGGAAACCGTTGCAGATGCCGAGCACCGGCATTTCCGATTTCGCCTGCTCGATGACGGTCTCCATCACCGGCGAGAAGCGCGCGATGGCACCGGCGCGCAGATAGTCGCCATACGAGAAACCGCCGCACAACACCACGGCGTCGACCTGCTTGAGGTCCTTGTCCTTGTGCCACAGCGCCACGGGCTCGGCACCCGCGAGCCGGATCGCACGCTGTGTGTCCCGGTCGTCGAGGCTGCCGGGAAATGTGACGACGCCAATACGAGCGGTCACTTTCCTGCCTCCGCCTTCACTTCCTCCACCTTGACGGCGAAGTCCTCGATCACGGTGTTGGCGAGGAAGGATTCGGCGAGTTCATGGATGCGGGCGAGCACGGTGTCGTCGACCGGCCCGTCCACCTCGAGCTCGAAGCGCTTTCCCTGACGTACGTCGGAGATGCCCTGGAAACCGAGGCGCGGCAGTGCACGCTGCACCGCCTGGCCCTGGGGGTCGAGGATCTCCGGCTTGAGCATGACGTCGACTACGACGCGTGCCACTGGCACTCCCGGTGTGTGGTGCTGAGCAGGTTCCTTCAGACTACCCGGCCCAGATTTCTACGCGAGTAGATTGGTAGGAATCTACGTGACGGCCATCACGATTCCGCATCAACAGGCTTCCTTCACGGAAAATCCAGGGAAAGATCCGGATCAACATCTGGAACCCTATTGCGGTCGGACACCGATACCGATTAAGTCATGCTTCACATTGCATTGAGCGAGGGCTGCACAACGGAAGCGGTACAGCAGACGCTGTACAACAGAAGCTGTACAGCGGAATTGGCAATAGGCGATACTTTGCCCGTTCGCTCGATCCATGAGTCCGCGCACTTCACGGACCCCATACCCCTCAATAAATCAGCCAACAGTCGGCATCCGTGCACGTCATCGCAACGTCGCCGCCAGAGATGCCGCACGAAGGGACCGATATTCGTGGCGCAGCGTGTCGTAGTCACTCTCTTCGACGACATCGACGGCTCGGAAGCGGCGGAAACGATCGTCTTCGGTCTGGACGGCAAGTCGTACGAGATCGACCTCAACCAAACGAACGCCAAGGAACTGCGCAAGGCGCTCGCGCCCTACGTGGAGGCCGGCCGCAAGCGCTCACGCTCCGGCAAGGCCTACCGGCAGACGGCGGTGGCTCCCGACCCGGCGGCCGTACGGGCCTGGGCCCAGTCCAACAAGATGGACGTACCGGCGCGGGGACGGATCCCGAAGAAGGTCTACGAGGCGTTCACCGCGGCTCAGTGAGGGGCACCTCAGGGCCCGCCGGATACGTCAGCGGGCCCTGGGGACAACCGACTTGCGCTGCACCCAGTCCGATCAGCTAGAGTCTGAAGCACGCCGAAGGGCCGGGCCGAAAGGCCACAGCTCACGGAGTTACGCGGGTGTAGTTCAGTAGTAGAACATCCCCCTTCCAGGGGGAAGGCGCAGTGTGCAATTCCTGTCACCCGCTCTGCATCTCTTACCGGGCATCCTTTTGGATCAGGTAAGGTGGTGCTCGCGCCGATCGGTGAGAGCCGGTCGGATGCAATGCGGACGTAGCTCAGTTGGTAGAGCGCAACCTTGCCAAGGTTGAGGTCGCGAGTTCGAACCTCGTCGTCCGCTCCAGGTCAGAAGTTCAGAGATAAAGCCCCGGTCACAGCGACCGGGGCCTTTTCGTGTGCGCGCTGGCTCACTTGCTCGCTTCTGGTTCGTGCATCGGCTCTTGGGTGGATGACATTTGTCATGGGCAGTGATGACAGCGTGCACTGCTCCCGCTGGTCTGCTGTGCGACGGTGGTTGCGGGGAAATCGCGGCGGTGACGGCTTACGTACAGGGGGCAAGGAGATGCGCGGGGCCGGGAGTTGGTGGCGGGGGAAGAGCACTCCGGCGAAGGTGGAGACGTATACGCGCTGGTCGTTCCACTTCCTCGCGCTCGTGGAGGTCGGCACCTTCGGGCTGCCGGTCTTGGGGGCGATGCCCCCGTCCCTGTCCTGGGTGCTGTTCCTGATGGTCGTCGGGCATGCGGCGCTCAGCGCGGTGTTCGCGTCGCGGGCCCTGGACTGGATCCGTGGCACCCGGGCGCGGCCGGTGCGGCTGCTGTGGGTAGTCGCGGTCGCCACCGCCGTGGTCGCCATGATGGCCATCGCCGTTGCGACACGTGGTCCCGCGGATGGCGACAAGGCCGGGGCAGCGGTGGCGATGTTCACCGGTGTCCTGGGCTGGGGGACCGGCATACTCGCGTTGGCGGTACGTGAGACGCGGCGCACGGTATACACGGCCTTCGGCTTCGCCCTGGGCACCGGCGCCTACTCCTGGGCGCTGGGCGTCCCCGCGCTCGCGGCACTCGTCACGGTCGGGGCGGTGCTGCTCGCCGTCGGGTTCTACACGTTCGTCTGCGCGTTCTCCGTCTGGCTGCTCAACTCCGTCTACGCACTCGACGCGGCCCGTGAGACCAAGACCCGGCTCGCTGTTGCCGAGGAGCGGCTGCGGTTCGGGCGGGATCTGCACGATGTGATGGGACGGAATCTGGCCGTGATAGCCCTCAAGAGCGAGCTCGCCGTGCAGCTCGCGCGGCGTGAGCGGCCGGAAGCCGTGGAGCAGATGATCGAGGTGCAGCGGATAGCGCAGGAGTCGCAGAAGGAAGTACGGGAGGTCGTACGCGGCTACCGCGAGGCCGAGCTCGGTGCCGAACTCGCCGGTGCACAGGGGGTGTTGAACGCGGCCGGGGTCAACTGCACGGTGACCGGCTCTCCTGCTGGGCTGCCCCCGGCCGTCCAGTCGGCGCTCGGCTGGGTCGTGCGGGAGGCGACCACGAATGTGCTGCGGCATGGGAACGCCGAGCGGTGTGATGTGTCGCTGCGGGTGGCGGACGGTTTCGTCGTACTGACCGTGGAGAACGATGGGGCGCCGTCGGATTCGCGCGGCGGGAGCGGGACCGGCACCGGTTCCGGGCTGGCCGGGTTGCGGGAGCGGCTATCTGTGGTTGACGGGACGCTGGAGGCGGGGCCTGCGGAGGGCGGGGTGTTTCGGGTGGTGGCTCGGGTGCCGTTGTCTTCGTCGGCGTTGCCGCCTCCGGCGTCTTCGGCGGATTCATCGGATGCGTCTGCACCGGCTTTCCCTCCGGCAAGTTCGTCTTCGGCAGGTTGGTCTGCCCCGGCCTCGTCTTCGGCGGCTTCGTCTTCGGCGTCCCTGTCGCCATCCGGTCCACGGTCGGTGCGTAAGGCGATGGGTGACGGGATCAGCGGGGGATTTGCCTCATGACGGCCGTACAGCGGGTTCGGCTGTTGCTTGCCGATGATGAGCATTTGATTCGGGGGGCGATGGCCGCGCTGCTCGGGCTGGAGGACGATCTGCTTGTGGTGGCGGAGGCGGCTTCGGGGCCCGAGGCCTTGGCCATGGCTCGGGCTCATGCGCCCGATGTGGCCGTACTGGATCTTCAGATGCCCGGTGCGGACGGTGTGAAGGTGGCCACATCGCTGCGGGCCGAGCTGCCTGCGTGCCGGGTGCTGATCGTGACGAGTCATGGGCGGCCGGGGCATCTGAAGCGGGCTCTCGGGGCGGGGGTGCGGGGCTTCGTGCCGAAGACCGTCAGCGCGCAGAAGCTCGCGGAGATCATCCGTACCGTGCATGCCGGGAACCGTTATGTGGACCCGGAGTTGGCGGCCGACGCGATCTCCGCCGGCGATTCGCCGCTGACCGAGCGCGAGGCCGAGGTGCTGGAGCTCTCGGCCGAGGGGGCGCCCGTCGCCGAGATCGCGGAACGGGCGGCGCTGTCGCAGGGCACCGTACGCAACTATCTGTCGTCGGCCGCGTCCAAACTGGGGGCCGAGAATCGGCATACGGCGGCGCGGCTCGCGCGGGAGCGAGGTTGGGTATAGTGGCTTTCGCGCAACGCGCAGCGCGGACGTAGCTCAGCTGGTAGAGCGCAACCTTGCCAAGGTTGAGGTCGCGAGTTCGAACCTCGTCGTCCGCTCAGGAAGAGGAAGCCCCCGGTCATCGGCCGGGGGCTTTCTCGTTGTCTACGACCGGGCTTTACGACCAGCTGGTGCCGGTCAGGCGCTCGTACGCCTCGACGTACTTGGCGCGGGTCGCGGAGACGACCTGCTCGGGCAGGGGCGGCGGGGGCTGCTCGCTCGCCCGGTCCCAGCCGGAGTCGGGGGAGGTCAGCCAGTCGCGTACGTACTGCTTGTCGTACGAGGGCTGCGGGCGGCCCGGCTGCCACTGGTCGGCGGGCCAGAAGCGGGAGGAGTCGGGGGTCAGCACCTCGTCGGCGATGACGAGGCGTTCGCCGTCGTAGCCGAACTCGAACTTCGTGTCCGCGAGGATGATCCCGCGGTCGCGGGCGATGTCACGGCCACGGCTGTAGACGGCGAGCGTGGCCTGGCGCAGCTGCGCGGCGGTCTCTGCTCCGACCTGCCGGGCGACTTCCTCGTACGAGACGTTCTCGTCGTGCTCGCCGACTTCCGCCTTCGTCGCGGGCGTGAAGATCGGGGCGGGCAGCTCCGAGCCGTCGGACAGGCCCTCGGGGAGGGCGAGGCCGCAGACGGTGCGGGTCTCCTGGTACTCGGCGAGGCCGGAGCCGGTGAGATAGCCGCGGGCGACGCACTCGACGGGGATCATCCGCAGGGACTTGCAGACGACGGTACGGCCCTCCCAGTCGGCGGGGGCGCCGGGCGGCAGGTCGATGCTCAGTACGTGGTGGGGGACCAGGTCGGCGATCTGGTCGAACCACCACAGGGAGAGCTGCGTCAGTACGCGACCCTTGTCGGGGATCTCGGTGGGGAGCACCCAGTCGTATGCGGAGATGCGGTCAGTGGCGACCATCACGAGGTCGCCGGCCTCGTTCTGGTACAGCTCGCGCACCTTGCCGGTGTGCAGATGCACCAGGCCCGGGACCTCGATCGGCTCGGGCTTGTCGACGAATCCGGACACGGTTCCTCCCCGCGGTGACGTGCTGGTGGGGTCGATTCTCCCGTATGCGGGGGGTGCATTTCGCGTTGGGGCTCGTCGGGAGGGGGTGCCGGGGCTTGGTCGTCGTCGATCAGTCGCGCTTGCAGATGCGGTCCAGGAGGTTGGCCGTGGCTCGCTGGATGCGTTCGTCGACGTGGCCGGGTCGGTCCAGGGCCGGGGACCAGGCGAAGGTGCCGGAGGCGAAGACCAGGGCGCCGGAGGGGGCGCGGTACAGGGACGTCTCCTGGTGGCGGAGGGCGCCCTCGGCGTCGCGGTACGGGGAGTGGGCCAGGAGGATACGGCCCTGGTGCTCGGGGAGCGGGGTGCGCGGGAAGTAGCGGTCGGCCTCGCCTGCGACCAGGCCCTTCAGTTCGTCGCCCTCGTGTGCGCCGGTGGACTCCCACAGCCAGTGCTCGGCGTTGCGGACGACCAGGGGGTGCGGTTCGGGGACCCGGCCCGCGTACTGGATGCCCAGGAGTTCCTGCTCCGGGCGGTCGATGTCGCGCCAGAGGGCGGGTTTTCCGGGGCCGCGGCGTTTTCGGCAGGTGAGGAGGCGGTCGGGGACGCCTGAGGGGGAGGGGCTCAGCTCCGCCTGCCAGTACATGGTGTTGGCGGAGAGGAAGACGAGCGAGGTGCCGTGTTCGCGGGCGAGTTCGGTGGTGCGGCGCATGGGCACCGACCAGTACTCGTCGTGGCCGGGGAAGACGAGGCCGCGGTAGCGGGTGGGGTCGACGCGGCCTGCGTGCAGGTCGCGGGCGTCGGCGTAGGCGAGGTCGTAGCCGTAGCGCTCGGCCCAGCGGATGAAGTCGTAGGCGTGGCCGACGTGGAGGGGCAGGCCCGCGCCTGCGTACGGTCGGTCGAACGAGACCGTCGTCGCGGCGTCCGCCTCGCCGAGCAGCCGGCCCTTCTCGTCCCAGGCGTGGTAGAGGCTCGCGCCGGTGCGGCCGTCCTCCGGATACAGGTTGTACGCCTGCCAGGTGACGTCCGGGAGGAGAAGCAGCAGGTCGGCGGGGTGGGAGTCGCGGACGGTGAAGGGGACGTGGGAGCGGTAGCCGTCGACGGTGGTGAGGACGGCGACGTATGCGCCGATACTCCAGTAACTCGGGATCTGGAGGCGCCAGGAGAGCCACCAGTGGTGGCAGGAGATCGTGCGGTCGGCGGTGAGCGGGGGTGGTTGCACGATGCCGGGGAGGCGGGGGCTGGTGGTGATCTTGCTGGCGCCTTCGCCGGCGTAGTGGCCGATGCGGTAGATGTCCACGCTGAACTGTTGGGGCGGGTCGACGGTGATGTGGAAGTCGATGGCCTCGCCGGGGGCTGCCGCGCCGGTGGAGGTGAAGCCCTTGATCTGGCGGTGGACGTCGTCGGCCGAGCGGGGGCCTCCGGCGGAGCGGGGGGTGGGGATCTTGGGGGTGCGGGTGGCTGTGCGGGTTGTGTGGGGGGCCGTGGGGGTGGTGGGGTCCGCGTCTACGTCCACGTACCAGGGGACTACCTGGCCGGTGTCGTCGAAGTAGTGTTCGCTGCCTCGTAGCCAGGGGACTGGGCCCTGGCCGAAGGGGTCCGTCACGGCGTGGGCCAGTGCGCCCGATTCCCAGCGGCGGATGTACTCCGAGGCCATGCGTTGTCCCCTCCCTCGTGCCCCCGTAAGCCCTTGCTGCGCTAATGACGCGGTATCAGCACATCACATAAAGGAGGCGGGTGGTTACGTTTTGTTGTTATCGCCTGCCCTTGGCTCCGCGTGTGCCTGTGCGGTGCCGCGTTCGTGGGCGGGGCGTTTCTTTCCCCAGCCCCGCCCCTTCCCGAAACTGGGGGCTGCGCCCCCAGGCCCCGCTGCCTCCGGCGGGGTGGGTGGGGCGCCTTCGGCGGGTGGGTGGGTTCGTGGGGTGGGTGGGTGCCTACCGCGGGCGGGCTCGCTCGTGGGGCGGGTGGGTGCCTACCGCGGGCGGGGGTGACAGTTGTGTCGCGGGTGCGGGTGCGTCGTGGCTGGTCGCGCCCACGCGGCGGAGCTGCATATTGTTACAGCCCCGCGCCCCTGAAGGGGCGCCCCTGGAGCCGTCCACTATCAGGCTCACCAGCCATCACCCTCACCAGGCACCACGCTCGCCGGCCACGATGCGCCTGCACCCCCGACTACTCGCAGCTTCCCGCCGGCGGGAGGGGACGTGGGCCGGTGCGTCCTATGCCCGTCGCTTAGCTTCGGTCTGGGCACAGCTACGCCCTGTGGAAGCACGGAGTCGTATGCCCTGTTGGCGACGGGCTGACGCACCGGCCCACGGCCCCGCACCCACCACGAACCCAGGGGCGCGGGGAACTGCGCGAGCAACCACAACGCACCCGCACCCGCCCAACCGCCGGAGGCACCCCGCGGGGCGGTGTCAATTTGCGGCTCCGCCGCGATGGGGGTCCCCCCGCTCGAGCGAATTCGAGAGTGGGGGAGCGACCAGCCACAACGGCGCCGCAGACAAAAACGAACCCCCTGCTCAACCGCCGGAGGCAACCCGCACCCGAACAACGAACCTCAGACCAGTCGGACTGGCTTCTCCGCGCGGATGCCTATGCGGAGGAGCCAGTCCCGTAGGGGGCAGGGATCGCCGGCCTCTATCAGGGCGAGGACTCGCGGCGTGAGGTCGGCGGAGCGTTCGCCGTTTATGAGGAGGGACGGGCCGTCTAGCCAGTCGAGGCCCGGCACCGCACCTGCCGTGTCCATCGCGGCGCAGCAGACCATCGCCGTGACGTGATCGGTGAGGAGTTCGCGCGCCGTCCGCGGCTGCTGAAGCGGAAAGAGCGGCAGCGTTCCGTCGTCCCAGAGGGCGGCGTCCGGGCCGCCCTGGCCGAGGGGACCGGCGGCCGGCGGCGACGCCGAACGTATCGCCGGCGCCGCAGCCTCCTCTCGGGCGAGCTCCGCGCTGAGGCCGGCCGCCAGCGCAGCGGTCCGCGCATTGGCGACGCCGCCTCCGTCGTCGTCCTCGGCATCGGCATCGGCAGCCGCAACACCGTACGCATCGGCGTCGCGCGCAGCGGCCGGTTCGGCGGGGGCCGTCTCCCGAGGGACCCGCGCCGTATCACCCCCCGCCGAACGGTCACCGCCCCCGGAACCCTCGCCGCCCGCCGAACCGTCACCGCCCCCGGAACGGTCACCACCTCCGGAACCGTCCCGGCCCGCCGTACCATCACCCGCCGAACCGCCGGAGGCCCCCGCGCCGGTCAGGTGGTCCATCACCCGAGCCAGTGTCGGGCCGCCCGGCGCCAAGGCCGTCGGGTCGGAGGAGCGGCTGACGCCCTGCGCGTCCAGTACCCGGTGGAGCCGCGCCGCGTCCGTGCGCCATTTGCGGTCGACGACCTCGTCGGGGTAGTCGTCCCAGTCCACGGGAGACCAGTCGGGGCCCGGTTCGGCGGGGCCGCCGTGGAAGAGGCGGGCGGCGAGTAGGGAGGCGGCTTCGTCGATCATGCCGGGCTCTTCGAGGAGGTCGCAGGCCGGGCGCTCGCCGAGGCGGGAGGCGAAACCCTCGGCGAGACGGTCGCGGCGGGAGAGTTCGGTGAGGGCCGCGACGACGCCCGCGTCCAGGCGGGACGGCCAGCGGCCCATGCGCCACGCAGGCAGCGCGACGCGGGTCAGCAGCCGGTCCCAGCCCGCATACGCGAGCCCCACCTGCTCCTGCGCGACGATCCGCAGGCCGTAGTCCACAGCCTGTGCACGATCGGCTGCCGCCGCCGCCACGCCCCGCTCCATCTCCGCCGCATGGCCGCGACAGCTGCGCAGGAGCAGACGCGCGACCCAGCCGACACCCGCGAGGGCCACATGCGGGACGGGTCCGCGCGTGGGGGCGGCCGTCACCGCCACCGCCGCGTCGAGGCCCCGTACAAAACGGCGGGCCGCTGCTATGTCGGGATGCGCCGACGGTCCCGTACCCGCGACGACCGGTGCGAGGACGGCGCGCAGCTCGCCGACCCGCATCCACCACAGGAAGGGAGAGCCGATGACGAGGACGGGCGCGGCTGGCGTACGGGTCTGGAGGCCGCGTATGCCTGCTATCTCGTCCGGGGACTGGGGCCGGGGTGGGCCGTGGGCCCGGTGGGTGCGGTCCTCCAGCCAGCTGTCGCAGTCCGGGGTGAGCGCTATCGCGGAGGGTGCGGGCACCTCGAGGCGGTCGGCCAGGTCACGCACCATGCGGTACAGATCGGGCGCGGACTCTTCCGGGATCGGGATCGTGGGGCTCACGGCCGGCCGGGAGCGGGCGACGACCAGGGCGATGCCCACGGCGGCGAGGAGTGCCAGGAACGCGACGGCCGCCAGGATCCAGGTCGCGAGCCGCCAGCCCACACCCTCCACATGGTCCATGGCTCCGGCGACGAGCAGGACGACGGCGAAGGCCGTGGGCAGCAGGGCGACGGCCAGCGCCCTGCTGCGGATACGCAGCACGGCGAGAGCCCGGGATCGCGCGCTCTGCGCGCTCACCTCCACACCCGTACCGGACACGACCGGTGTCACCCCCTCTTGCCGCCCGGCGCGTGCATACCCAGCCACTGCCGGCGGTCGTCCATGGCGTTGCTCACTCCCCCACTGTGGCACCCAGGACTGACATCGCAATGCCGGTGGGCCAAGTGCCGGACCCGCTTGCGCCGCACCCTAGTTGGGGCTCCGGCCCACGTCAGCCGGATAGGGGATCAGTCACTCGATGGAATGGCTTTGGGGAGAGGTGGCTGACGGGAGGGGTGAGAAAGGCCTGATGGGAAGGGTGAGAAGAGTGAGATGGGGGGCTACGATCCGGCCGCCGCCTTGGCCGCGATGTCCGTGCGGTGATGCGAGCCGTCGAGGCGGATGCGGTCGACGGCCGCGTATGCGCGTTCGCGGGCCCGGGCCAGGTCCGTACCGCTCGCCGTGACGGAGAGCACACGGCCGCCCGCGCTGACGATCGCGCCGCCTTCGCGCCGGGTGCCGGCATGCAGGACGTACGCGTGCGGGGCGTCCTGTGCGGCTACCTCGTCGAGGCCTTCGATGGGGTCGCCGGTGCGCGGGGTGGCGGGGTAGTTGTGGGAGGCGATGACCACGGTGACGGCCGCGTCCTCGCTCCAGCGCAGGTCCGGGAAGTCGGCGAGGGTGCCCTGCGCGGCGCCCATGAGGACGCCCGCGAGCGGGGTCTTGAGGCGGGCCAGGACGACCTGGGTCTCGGGGTCGCCGAAGCGGGCGTTGAACTCGATGACCCGTACGCCCCTGCTGGTGATCGCCAAACCCGCATAGAGGAGGCCGGAGAAGGGGGTGCCGCGGCGGCGCAGCTCGTCGACGGTCGGCTGGAGGACGGTGTTCATGACCTCCTCGACGAGGTCGGCCTCCGCCCACGGGAGGGGGGAGTACGCGCCCATGCCGCCGGTGTTGGGGCCCTCGTCGCCGTCCAGGGCGCGCTTGAAGTCCTGGGCGGGCTGCAGCGGGACGACGGTCTCGCCGTCGGTGATCGCGAAGAGCGAGACTTCGGGGCCGTCGAGGAACTCCTCGATGACCACACGGTCGCAGGCGTTGGCGTGCGCCCTGGCCTGCTCTAGGTCGGCGGTCACGACGACGCCCTTGCCGGCCGCGAGGCCGTCGTCCTTCACGACGTACGGAGCGCCGAAGGCGTCGAGCGCCACCTCGACCTCGTCGGGCGTGGTGCAGACGTAGGAGCGGGCGGTCGGGACGCCCGCGGCCGCCATCACCTCCTTGGCGAAGGCCTTGGAGCCCTCGAGCTGGGCGGCCTCCTTGGAGGGGCCGAACGCCGGGATGCCCGCCTCGCGCACGGCGTCGGCGACCCCTGCGACGAGCGGTGCCTCCGGGCCCACGACGACCAGATCGGCGTCGAGTTCCGTGGCCAGCGCGGCCACGGCCTTGCCGTCGAGGGCGTCGACCCGGTGCAGCTCGGCCACCTCGGCGATGCCCGCGTTGCCGGGGGCGCAGTGCAGGGCGGTGACGGCGGGATCGAGGGAGAGGGAGCGGCACAGGGCGTGTTCGCGGGCACCGCTGCCGATGACGAGGAGCTTCACGGGGTCAGCCTAACGGGCTGCTCCGGCGGGTGGGCGGGGTGCTTACGGGGGTGGTGGGCTGGGGTGCCGTTCGGCGGATGCGGGTTGTGTGTGGCTGATCGCGCTGCCGCAGGCGGGCATCAGCCGTACTCGAGACTCTGTTCCGCCCAGATCGTCTTGCCCTTGGTGGTGTGGCGGGTGCCCCAGCGCCGGGTCAGCTGAGCGACCAGGAGCAGGCCTCGGCCGCCCTCGTCGTAGGTGCGGGCTCGGCGCATGTGGGGTGCCGTACTACTGGCGTCCGAGACCTCGCAGATGAGACTCCGGTCGTGGATGAGACGCAGCTGGATGGGCGGCTCGGCGTGCCGTATGGCGTTGGTGACCAGTTCGCTGACGATCAGCTCGGTCACGAAGGCCGCATCAGCCAGGCCCCATTCCGCCAGCTGACCGACGGCGTTCTTGCGGGCGTCGGCGACGGTGGCGGGATCCGGGGCCACCTCCCAGGTCGCGACCCGGTCGGCCTTGAGCGCCCGGGTGCGGGCGACGAGGAGGGCCACGTCGTCGGCGGGCCGACCGGGAAGCAAGGTGGCGAGCACTGTGTCGCACAGCACGTCCAGGGAGGCCGCGGGAATGGCGAGGGCCCGCTGCAGCAGGGAGACGCCGTCGTCGATGTCGTGGTCGCGGGAACTGATGAGGCCGTCGGTGTAGAGGGTGAGCAGGCTGCCCTCCGGCAGTTCCGTCTCCATCGCCTCGAAGGGCAGTCCGCCCAGGCCCAGCGGGGGTCCCGCCGGAACGGCGAGCAGTTCCGCGGTGCCGTCCGGGCTCACCACGACCGGGAGCGGATGCCCGGCCCGGGCCAGTGTGCAACGGCGGGAGACGGGGTCGTACACAGCGTAGAGACAGGTCGCCCCGACGTCTCCCGTCGTCTCTCCTTCTTCGGCGTTCCCGGCGGTCCGCTCCGCGCCCTCCGCCTCCAAAGCCAGACGGCCGACCAGGTCGTCGAGGTGAGTGAGCAGTTCGTCCGGGGGCAGATCGATGTCGGCGAGGGTCCGTACGGCCGTACGCAGCCGTCCCATGGTCGCGGAGGCATGGATGCCGTGGCCCACCACATCGCCCACCACCAGCGCCACCCTGGCTCCGGACAACGGGATCACGTCGAACCAGTCTCCGCCCACCCCGGCCCGGGCACCGGCCGGAAGGTAGCGGAAGGCGACCTCCATTGCGGCCTGCTCGGGCAGCCGCTGCGGCAGCAGGCTGCGCTGCAGGGTTACCGCCGTGCTGCGTTCGCGGGTATAGCGGCGGGCGTTGTCGATGCAGACCGCCGCCCGGGCCGCCAGTTCCTCGGCCAGCACCAGGTCGTCCTCCTGGAACGGGTCGGGGTGCCGGTGACGAGCGAAGACGACGACGCCCAGCGTGGCTCCGCGTGCCGTCAGAGGCACGGTCATCACCGAATGGAAGCCGAACTCGCGGATCCGGGAGGACCGGAGCGGATCCTCGGCCACCCAGTCGGCGATCGCCGGCTCGGTCACCTGGTACAGCACGGCACGTCCCGACCGCAGACTCTCCGCCGGAGGGGAGCCCTCCGGGTACTCGTCCACCTCGCCCGGCGCGATGACCGCCTCGGGGCTTCCCGGATACACGGATCGGTGGGCGATGCGCCGCAGCACGAGGCGGCCGCCCGCCGTCAGCGCTTCCGGAGGCTGCTCGGGCAGGTCGTCGAGGGACGCCAGGAGATCGACACTGATGAAGTCGGCGAGTCCCGGAACCGCCACGTCCGCCAGCTCCTGCGCAGTCCGCGTCACGTCGAGCGTGCTGCCGATACGGCTACTGGCCTCGGCGATCAGCTGGAGGCGCGTGCGGGCCCAGTACTGCTCGGTCATGTCGTGCCCGGTGGACGCCACGCCCAGGACGCGGCCGTCCGGGTCCTCCAGGCGGTAGAGGTGAACCGACCATGCGTGCTCACGGGCCTCGCCGGGGGCGCGCGCGTGGTTCTCCATGTACTGCGTCTCGCCGGTTTCCAGGGCCCGCACCATCAGCCGCTCCACGACCTCCGCGATCGGTTCGGGGAGCACGTCGCTCAGCCGCAGCCCACGCATGTCGTCGTCGCTCAGGCCCAGTGAGGCCTGCCCGGACCGGTTGGACCGGCGGAAGCGCAGGTCCGTGTCGTACACCGAGGTCGCGCAGCACGGGGAGTCGAGCAAACCCCGCCGCACCAGCGCCTCGTCGTCACGACGGGGCTGCGCTCCGGTCACGGCGGAGACCAGGAGCCAGTCGCGGGTCCCGTCGTCCGGCGTCCTGTGATGCGCCAGGACCCTCGCCTCCAGGCGGTGGCCGTCGCGGTGCCGGAGACCGAGCGTGCCGTGCCACCTCGGCAGTTCCGAGAAGGCAGGGAGGTCGCTCGTCGTGGGCTCCTCGGCGAGGAGTGAGGCCGCCGGCCGGCCCAGAATCTGCGCCGACGTGTACCCGAGCAGGTGCTCGGCACCCTCGCTCCACCCGGTCACGGTGCCGTGTTCGTCGATGTTGGCGCGCGCGGTGAGCGCCTCGCCCACGATGTCCCCGACGGAACGCGCTTCCCAGTCGTCGACGGCGCGCTGCTCCATGGTCGCTCATCTCGCTCTCGTCGCGTTCTCGACCGCGCTGAGATCCTCACAGCTCAGGGCATGTGTCGCCGCGGCACTCGAGAGCGCACCACACACACTGGCATTCGATCCATTTTGGTACTTACCCGCCAGATCGTCATCATCACGCACGAAATACCGAACGCCCAGATCAGCGACCTGGGTTGTCGCGGCATGGTCGGGACCACTCGATGCGGGTGCTCAGTGGTGGGCATGTACGACGGCGTGGCCCTTGCCGCGGCCGATCATCCACTTGTTGACCGGGGTGGTGACCAGGAAGGCGACCCCGAACCCGCCCAGCAGAGCCGACCAGAACAGCCCGTCGGAAAGGTGCGCGTCCATCGCGCCCGGCGTGAGGGCGATGATGGCGTTGTCGACGAACTCCATCACCGCGATCGAGACGGTGTCGGCGGCCAGCGCGACCTTGATCGCGGACCTGAGGTTCAGCCCCGCCCGGAGAACCGCGAACAGCGTGAACGAGTAGCCGAAGAGGAACGCCAGCGCGATCGCCAGGACCATGGTCGGCAGGTTGCCCCACAGCAATGCGGTGCCGATGACCATGCCGAGGATCTCGCCGATGGCGCATCCGGTCAGGCAGTGCAGGGTCGCCTTCACTGCCATGGACCAGGAGGCTCCCGCGTGGGTGCCGGTATGCGTCGCCGTGTGGTCGTGGCCGTGCGTGGTGTCGGTGTGATGAGTGCTGTGGTCCATGACCTTCATTCGCCTCATTCCCGTCGCAGGGCGGCCTGTTGCGGGACTCTCACAGTCCCGAACGTATACCCGTATGGGGTATATGGCAACGCCAGGGGCTCCGGCCTGCGATGCCGCAGGCCGGAGCCCCAGCCGGTGTTCGTCAGCCCCCGTCGGTCACCGTCAGTCCTTGCCGAGGAGCTTGTTCATCTCCTCGATCTCGGCTTTCTGAGCGGTGATGATGTCGTCCGCCATCTTCGTGGCCGGCCCGTACTGGCCCTTCCCCTTCTCGGTGGTGGCCATCTCCACGGCGCCCTCGTGATGCTCGACCATCAAGGTCAGGAACTTCGTGTCGAAGTCCTTGCCGGACGCTTTCATCAGCTCGTCCATGTCCTCCTTGCCCATCATCCCGGGCATGCCGGAGTCGGAGGAGTGGCCGGAGTGGTCCATGCCGGGCATGGCGGAGGGCATGTCCTCGCCCCAGGACTCCAGCCAGCCGGTCATCGTCTTGATCTCCGGGTCCTGGGCCTTCTCGATACGGGATGCCAGGTCCTTGACCTCGGCGGAGGACGCCTGGTCGGCGGCCATCCCGGCCATCTCAATGGCCTGCTGGTGGTGAGGGATCATGCCCTGCGCAAACGACACGTCCTGGTCGTTGTGGGCGCCGGCGGTGTCTTCGGCGCTCGCCGAGGCCGACGGCTGCGCGCCAGAGCCAGCGGCAGAGCCGGATTCGGCGCCGGTGTCCGAGCCGTCGTCGCTGCCGCAGGCGGCGAGGACGAAGGCGGCGGATACGGCCGTCGCGGCGAGCGCGGCTCGACGGACGAGGGAACGGGTTTGGGTCATGCCTTTGGACATGCGTGAACTCCTGCGGTGTCGCGAGGAAGAGTGCGCCGTCGGCGCGGGACATGGCTGAGGGCCGTACGCCTGTCGGCCGCGACGCATGCGGCAGCGGCGGGTACGGCCTGGCCTTGTCCTAGATCCGCAGAAGTTGCAGTTCGGCGAGTGAGGGAGGCGCACGGCCGCCCTCTGGTTCGGCAGCCACGGTCCGGTGGCCACCGAGCGGGGCCCCGGCCTGACCGGCCGGGTCGGGCATCAGCACGGGAAGGGCTGGGCCCGCGCCGACGGCGCCCGAGGCACACGCCGGATCGGCATGCTGCGTATGACCGCCGCCGTCACCGTGGCCATGGCAGACGGATTCGGTGCTCACGGGCGCCATGTCCGCATTCGCCATGTGCGCATGCGCGGCGGCGCCGGAGTGATGGCCGCCGACGACGGACGCCCCGCCCGGCGCGAGCCCATGCATCCCGAACAGCCCGGCCAGCAGCCCCAGCACCAACAGCGTCAGCCACCACGGCAGTGGCGGCTGCTCGCGGTGGAGCGGTGCACGGGCTGTCACGGCGCTCATGCTACGAGAACGGGCCTGAACTCCTGCCGGAGGGGCGCTGGGCGGAGGTGAACGTCACCAGTCGAGGTCCTTGTCCCCCTCCGTCGGCACGCCCACAGCCGTGAAGATGTCCAACGCCTGCTGCTGCTCGCGAGTTCAGCGGCAGAGCCGTCGGTCTTCTGCAGGGCGCGGGCGTGTGCCACGAGGGTTGCGTGCCGACCGCCCAGGGCACCGACCCGTCCGGTGGGGCCCGGAGCCTCTGGGACCTCTGGGACCTCTGGTTACGCAAGTTACTCAATGGGTACTTGCTGGACGAGTAGAGACATCCGGACCTTCGCGCTGTGGATTGACATTTTGTTGAACCCGCGCGGTGTAGCGGCCGTCCGCCCTGCCCCTCGTGGTTGCGCAACCACCCCTTCTGTGCGGCCATGCTGTGACGCCCGAGGCGCATCACAGTGGCCATGACCATGGGTGCCGCTCTGGCCCAGGGCGCCACCACCGCCGATGACCCGGCCTCGTCCGCCCCGTCGCGAGACCGCTCCGGCCAGGTCCGTATACGGGCCTTGTCCGACGACCTCGACAAGAAGACGCTGGACGGCGTTTTCGTCGGCAACATGTCCGCCCTCGCCGTCGACCGGGGCGGCCGGATCACCGCGGTGTCGGACGAGTCGTACCTCTACTCGCTCAAGGTGCGTGAGAAGGGGCGCGCCCTGAGCGCCGAGGCGGTGGCCGTGGCCCCGAGTACGGCGACTCAGGCCGGACGGACGCTCCGCCTTCGACGATGAAGGTCAACGTCGTCGAGACCGGGAGACCGCTCCATGCTCAGCCGCATAGCCGACCTCCTGGTGCCCGCCTTCGGCCGCTTGACCGTGACCACCGACCCTGGCGCCGACCTGCCGCCGGGCAGCATCATCGCCCCGAACCACACCTCGCTCGCCGACCCCGCTGTCGTGATCGCCGCGCTGCACCGCCTCGGCGTCGAACCGGTCATCATGGCCACCGCCGGTCTGTGGCGCGTGCCCGTACTCGGTCGCTCCCTCACCCGCGAAGGACATATCCCCGTACACCGCGGCGACCCACGGGCCTCGGCCGCACTCGACCTGGCCGCCCAGGCCCTTGAGCAGGGCAGGTACCTGCTCATCTACGCCGAGGGCGGCCTGCCCGGCCGCAAGGACGCCGCAGAGGCGCCCCCCGGCGACTTCCGCACCGGCCTGGCCCGCCTCGCCGAACGTACCGGCGCCCCCATCGTGCCCGTCGGCCAGGCCGGTTCCCGCCGCGTCACCTCGGGCAGCACGATCAAGCAGATCGCCGGCCTCGCCACAGCCCCACTGCGCCGACCCAGCCTCCACGTCCACGTGGGCGCCCCGATCGTGCTGAACGGCGACAGCTCCGCAGGCACGGCGCGGGCCCGAGCGGCGGTGACCACCGCGTGGCGTACGGCGGCCACATTCGCCCATGACCTCGGCGGAGTCCCCTCGCCTGGCGCGACCGCGGGGGCACGCCTACCGGTCGACGTCCGCCCCCAGCACCTGGTCGTGGCGCCCCAGAAAGCGGAACCTGCCGTTGCGGACCTGGTAGAGGAAGCGGGTTCGGTCCGGTTCCCGAGGCGGCGACCACGGCCGCCGCCGAGCCACCGATGGCCAGCACCCGGCGCCGGGACAGCCCCCGCTTTGCGCCCCCGGGATCCGGCGAGGCCGGAGGCTCCAGCCGCGGCGGCGGATTGAGGGCGCCCGCCGAACGGTCCGCCACCAGCCGCAGCACCTCGGGCGGCAGCCAGCCACCCGGCCCGTCGTGTCCCCCGGCACGACCGACCGCGCTGTACTCCCCCACCGCACCGCCCGTACGACCGGACACCGCCTCCAACACGGTCCGGAGCCCGGCGGCCGTGGGCCTGCGCCACGGTTCCTTGGCGAGGCAGCCGATGATCGCCTCGTACGCCCGTGGCGGCAGGAGGCGGTCGAGGCCAGCAGTGTCGGGATCCTCGTACACCGTGCGGTACAGGACCGCCGCCGCGTCGCCGGAGCCGAACGGCCGCCGCCCGGTGGCCGCATACGCCAGCACGCAGCCGAGGGAGAAGACATCGCTGGGCGGGCCGACCTCGCCCGTCCGCGCCTGGGCCTGTTCCGGGGAGAGGTAGCCGGGGCTGCCGATCACCGTGTCGGCGGCCGTCAGCGCGGTCGCGCCGGTGCCCTGGGCGATGCCGAAGTCGATCAGCCTGGGCCCGTCGAGGGCGAGGAGGATGTTGCCGGGCTTGACGTCCCGGTGCACCAGTCCCGCCGTGTGCACCTCGGCCAGCACCTCGGCCAGCGCTTCGGCCAGCCGGGCGCCGAGTGCTGTCACGGTGTGCGCGGGTACCGGTCCGTAGCCGTCGACCGCCTCCACGAGCGACGGACCGGGCACGAACTCCGTCGCCAGCCACGGCTCGCGCGCGTCCGGGTCGGCGGCCGTCACCGGCACCACCCACCGCCCCCGCGAGCCCGGTGGCCAGCCGCACCTCGCGGCGGAACCGGGCCCGGAAGGCGGGATCGGCGGCGTACTCGGCGCGGATCACCTTCAGCGCGGCAAGCGAACCGTCCGTCGTCCGGGCGAGATACACCATGCCCATGCCGCCCGAGCCGAGCCGGGTGAGCAGCCGGTGCCCGCCCAGCGACTCGGGATCCTCGGCCCGCAGCGCACGCACAGCCCGTCCCCGCCGTCAGGCCTGGCCCACCGCACCGACGTACGCGAACTTCCCGTCCTCGACCCGGTACTGATGAACCTTCAGCGGCTTGAGCTGGCCGGCCTCGTCGAACTCGTAGGTCATGGTCAGCCCCTTGAACCGGGCCTTGGAGACGGCCTTCGTGAGCTGCGCACGGCTGGGCCGCCGCCCGTTCGGTCCGGCGAGGTCGGTGAGCCGGTCGATGACCGGTCGAGTGGTGTCGTACGTCTCCGCCGCCCAGGTGCCCGGCGCGCTGCCGTACCGCTCGCGGAAGGCGGTGGCGAAGCCGAGTGGTGCGCTGTCCGGATCGCTGTACGAGGTCACGGTCCGCCAGCCCTCGGCCGCACCGCCCGCCGCGGCCGTGAACGACGCGGTCGCGGACGGCGCGGTCGCGGACGGCGCGTCCAGGAACCGCGGCCCCGAGAAGCCCTCTCCGTCCAGGGCGCGGGCGACCGTGGCGGCGCGCTCGGGCGTACCGGTGTAGATGAAGCCGTCGATGCCGGCCGCGAGCATGTCGGCGACCACCGTCGACGCGTTCCGCGCCTCGGGTACGACCCTTGCGTACAGGTCGAGTTGGCGGGTGCGGGCCACGGACTGGACGAGGTTCACCAACTCGATGCCGGCGATTCCTCCTGCCCGGTCGACCAGCAGGCCCGGCCGGCGCGAGCCCTGGTTGGCCAGCGCGTCAGCGGTGAACCAGACGGCGATCAAGAGGTCGTTCCACCGGGCCGGGTCGTTCCAGGAGTCATCCAGCAGCATGATCACGGCAACAAGCCCCGCCGTCACCGGCTCCAGCGGCAGCAGCACCGAGAGCAGGCGCGGCCGCCGGCCGGGTCAGGCGGCCGTGGCGGGACGTGGGCTGCCGTGGAAGACCTGGTCGGTGTGCCAGGCACGGTGGGCGGCCGCGATGGGGTCGACGCCCGGTTGTGGCCCGATGAGCGGGCGGCCGGCGAGCGCTATGACGTGCTCGCGGGCGGCGGAACTATGCCCCACGAAGCGCTGTGAGACCAGGATGCGGTGACCGTCACCGATACCCAGGACGCCCTTGTCGAAGAGTTTGTGGTGCAGGGAGCACAGACACACGCCGTTGTCGACGACGTCCGGCCCGTCGAACGCCCACCACCGCACATGCGCGGCCTCCAACCCGACCGGCACCGCCCCGATCCTGCCGTCGTAGCCGCAGAAGGCGCACTGGTACTCGTACGCCGTCAGCACCAGCTCCCGCAACCGCGGATCCCGCTGCTTCCTCCGCACGGCCGACAGATGCTCGGTCTCCGCGGGTTCCAGCTCCAGCCCCGCGGATTCGCACAGGTCACCGTGGAGCGAGGGCGGAAAGTGCAGATCGAGCAGGACCCGAGCCATCCGTCCGAGCAACGCCGGCTCACGCCGCAACGCCGCCCGCAACTCCGGCGCCAACCGCCCCGCGGCCCCCGCCGCCCGCAACTCCCGCACCCCACTGCCCGGACTGCCCGGCCCGCGATCGGTACGCACCTCCCACACCCCATCGCTCACCAGGTGATGAAACGGATAGGCAGGAGTAGTCCTGTTAGGCGGCCCGTACTCATCCAACAGCCTCTTGAGGTCCCCTTCCACGGCGCTGTACCGCAGCTCACCATCCCCATCCCGCTGAAACCGCCCAAGCGCGTACAGCAACAGCAAAGGCTTATGCGGAGCCCGAGCCCCACTCCTGCTGCTCCACTGCCTCAGCTTCGCGACGCGCTCCAGCCAGTCCATGACGGGCGATCGTAGTGGCGCCTCGGAGCGCGTTGGTGGGCGCGGGAGATCGCCGTACTGGACCACATACTGCGCCGCATCGTCCCAGCTTCATGTACATCTGTTACATTCATGACATGAGTGATCCGGTGATTGAGTCCATGGCCGAGGTTCGCAGCCACCTTGCCGACGTCATCGACCGTGCTCGCAGGGAGGAAACCCCCACGATCATCACTCGGCGTGGCAGGCAGGAAGCCGTCGTGATCGACATCCAGGAGTACCAGCGCTTGCGTGAGATCGCGGAGAACGCCGAAGAGGCATGGCTCAACCGGCTGGCCGACGAAGCCGAGTCCGAGGGCATGGAGGGGTCGGCCTCACTGGAAGAGATGGCCGCCCTGCTACGCGCTCATCAGGGCTGACCTCGTGGGGTACGTCACGCGCTTCACGCCGCACGCTCAACGGGACATGCTCAAAGTCCCGCGCCCGGACGCCCTGCGCATCCTGCACCGCCTCGCCGAGCTCCAGAAGGCGATGGACGCGGGGGACACCGCCGCGTTCGACATCAAAGTGCTTCAGGGGCACAGTGCCCGGTGGCGGCTCCGGATCGGCGACTACCGTGCCGTCTACACCGTCGAGGACGGTCAGCTGATCGTTTGGGTCCTGACTGTCGGCAATCGCCGCGACATCTACCGCCAAGTTCCGTAGGCCCTGCGCAGGGGAGGTCGGCGCCGACTGCCCGCCGAGAGTCGCGGGGCGTGCGCCTGCCTGTTGAGGACGGCTCCGGGTCTCGCCTGAACGACCGTGAGGGCGCTCAATGAGACGGAAACTGAGGCGGACCACGTTCGCGGTCGAACATGCGGACACCCCGGGAATGACGCTCGTGGTCACCACCGACCAGCCGCATCCGAGCAACTGGACCCGGTCGGCGTCCCACTTGGCCCGCCCCAGCAGATGCTGCATGCCGTCCGGGGTCCTCTCCGCGGCCCATTCGGCGATGGTCCAGCAGTTCTTGCGCGGCAGGTCCGACAGCAGTCCGAGCACCAACTGCCGTGCCCGGAACCGGGGTTCGACCCGTGTGAACCGTCCCGCTATCCGGCTCATCAGGCCCTCGAACGCCTCCTGCCAGCGGGCAGGGTCTACGCTGTGACCTGCGGCCACCGCGTGATCGTTTGTCTTCACACACCGATGATCAACGGGTGGGCCGCACCCGTCTCCACAGCGCGTCGGGGTCGCGCAGCGTCCGCCCGCCGTCCTGTGTCAGGAGGACATGTGCAACGTGGCGAAGTCTGGTGGGTGGAGTTCGACGAGCGGCGGCCGGTCGTGCTGCTGTCGGGAGACGACGCGTCCGGGATCCGGGTGATGCAGGTCGTCGCTCGGGCGGGTGTCGACATCACCGGTCTGGGCGTCGAAGTGGCAGTAGGCGCCGTGGAAGGACTGCCCTTTGAAGGCGTGCTTCGGTTCGCGTTCCCGCGTCCGGGCTTTACCCCTTGCACGTGGCTGACCACCGTGTCCCGGGACGACCTGATCGAGCGGGCGGGCGCCCTGTCCTCCGCGAAACTGAGCGAGATTGAGAACGCCCTCCGTCTCGGTGAGCAGGCGACGGAGTGGACCCCGGCGACGACCGCGAAGCTCAGCGAGATAAGGAACGCCCTCCGTCTCGGTGGACCCGGGTAGGCGGAGAAGGAATCGAACGCCCGCGACGGCGTGGTCGGTCTCGTGTGCTGCATGTCCTCGACGAGCAGGGGGTCCTCAAAGGCCACCCTGCCCAGTCCGCTGTCGGCCTCCGCCTGCGGACGTCTGCAATGCGGCCGTCCGGCCGGACCCCCACCGCTGCTGCCTCCGCCCGCCGCGCAGATCGCCGAGCGGACCGTCAGCAGCTCCGGCGGCCTCATGGTCGCCGGACAGCGCATCCAGCTCGGCCGCGGCTATGCCAGCCAGGTCGTCACCGCCCATCTAGACGAGACCAGCATCCGCATCTTCCAGGGAACCGAGCTGATCATCACCGTTCCCCGGGTCACCAGGAAGGAGGTAGTCGTCCGCAAGTCCGGCGAACACAACCGCCGGAAGATCGTCTAGGGCAGACGTCAAGCCTCACCCGGCGCCACCCCGTCAACCATCAACTGAGACTCGACACCTCCGCTGGGATGTGCCACAGCGGCGGCGTGTACTGCTCCGGGCGGCTGCTGATGAGCAGTTGGGGCAGGTCCTCGCGCAGGGAGCCGTTGAGGTTCAGCGCGTCGGTGATGCGGCGAAACGTCGTGTGGGTGACTCCGCGGCTTCGGGCTCGAACTGGGCGAGTTGGGACGGCACGGTTTCAGGGTCGAGCTTCGCCGGTGGTTGTTCCTTGAGCCATGCGGCCTTGTTGCGTTCGCAGTCGATCTCCGAGTAGCCGCAGACTTCGCGGCTGTGCGCCTCCACCTCGTCCAGGGTGGTGGCCGCCATGACGGCGCGGGCTAGCTGGTTGCAGCTCACGCGTCGTCCACGTCGGCCTCGTGGATCGTGGGGCCTTCGTCGGTGAGCGGGACGGGGAGTCCGGCGTCCCGCCTGCGAAAACCGAGAACAGAGCGTGGGCTTACACCTTCTTGACGACGATCGAGTCCGGGACCAGTTGCTCCAGGTCGTCCACGTCCGAGGTGAAGACGGTGACCTGCCCTTTCTGCTGTCGCGCGATGACGGCGAGCACGGCGTCGATCGCGTACTTGTGGCCGTGCAGCTTGGCATCAGCCAGAAGCCGGCGGGCCTGGCGGGCCTCGTCCTTTCCGATCTCGGCGACCTTGAGCCGCGAGAGCACCCAGTCCCAGCGCTGCTCGGTGGTCCTGCCGTCGTACGCCTCGACCAGCGTCATCGGAGACGTCACCACCTCGGCTTCGCCTCGAGCTGCGAGGTCGATCCAGGCGATCATCTTGCGGTCGCCTCGCACGGCCAGGGACAGCGCTTCGCAGTCGAGTACGAAGACGCGCAGTGGCCGCTGCCTGTGCTCACCGGCCCGCTTCTTCACGGGGCCTCTCCGGCGTCGCGCTTGCCGACTGCGCGGCGGCGCTCGTGCTCGGCGTCGAGATCCTCCAGTTCCTCGAACGCTGCCGTGCGCTCCTCCTCGTTGAGCGGGCCGTGTTCCTCCTGCAGCCAGTCGGACAGTTCCCGCAGCCGGTCGCGGTCGCGCTTGAAGCGAAGCGCCTCGGCGACGTACGCCGACAGGCCCCGCTCCGCCGCCTCCCCGCGGATCTCGTCCAGGAGATCCGCGGGGATCGTCACCGTCACCTTCTTGGTAGTCGCCATACAACAGACCATACTCTTGGTGTTGCCACCCTTACCAGGGCCCGACGACGAACTGAGGACGACCGACTGAGACGGAACCCGAGACGGACAACGTCGAAGGGCCCCACCGCGAACAGTGGGGCCCTTCGACATCGTGCCCGGTGAGGCACTGGCGGAGGATACGAGATTCGAACTCGTGAGGGGTTGCCCCCAACACGCTTTCCAAATGTTCGTCTGGGGGTTCGGCAACGCTCGGGGCGTCCTGACCTGCGGCGAGGCGTGGGGCTGGATGGTGCGCGGACGGCCCTGGACGGAGGTGAAAGCAACCAGAACTGCAACCAGCGGACAGCGGGTTCCCACTGGTCAGAGAGCTTGTGGCGTCGTCAGCACGATCGCGAGCCGGGAGCCACGCGACCTGCTGGGCGCCGAGGTGCACTTCGGAGCCGACCTGGCCGTATTCGTCACGACCACGCGCTTCAGCGGCCCCTCCGAGAGGTTGTGCTGCGGAACGGAATCCTCGCCGGGCACCGAGGTCACCTCGGACTGTGGAACAACGGGACCGCCCTGCCGTCCCTGAGCGAGGTGAACGGCCGTGGACAGGGCGACTTCCGTCACGTAGCAGGCTGGAAGCGGGCACCTGGGAAGACCGGTGGCTCGTTGCGTCCGGCCCGTACGATGGCGGTACCCCGTGATGGGCGTGGAGGCGCGATGAGCACGATGTATCCGGAGTACGCGCAGTGGTTGAGCCAGGTGCGACGTTCGATGAAGTTGCCCAAGGCGGTCAAGCTGCTGTTCGATCAGGGGCGCCTGTACATGTCGCCGGTGACGGAGGCGCACAGTGAGGCGGACGATTCGATTCGCTCCCAGCTGGCGGAGCAGCTGGGCGGGGAGTCCGGTCTGCACGTCACGCGTGACAAGGGAGTACTGCCAGAGCTGGACGGGTACACGCCCGAGCCCGATGTGCTGGTGGTGGACGCGGGCGCGCTCGGCCCGGGAGATGCGTTCGTCGATCAGAAGCATGTGCATTTCGTCGCGGAGAGCGTGTCCCGTTCGACGGTCGGGCAGGACTACGGGCGCAAGCTCAACCAGTACGCGGCGCGCGGGATTTCGACGTATCTGATCGTGGACGTGCTGACTGGGGAGTGCGTGCTCTACCAAGTGCCGAAAGGCGACGAATACACCTCGGCCGTGCCTTACCGCTTCGGTGAGGAGATCGGGTTCAGCCTGGCCGGGGTCGAGGTCACGGTGCGCACTGACTTCAAGAAGATCCGCTGAGGCTGCTCCCTCGGCCTTGGCAGCACGGCTCCGTGGCCCTGCCCGTGGTTCCGTATGCCCACCGGGACTGGCTACATCGCGGCGCACACCCATGAGTACGGCACGGGCAGGCACCCGATCTGTCAATCCCCTGGTTTCGTAGAGACCTCTCATATGCGGCCTAGCGCTTCTGGGCGCTCTTCTTGCGTGCTTCGGTGATGACCCGTTCGAACTCTTCCGGTGGCATCCCGCCGGCCGCGCTGAGCCTCCGTCTCGGGTTGTAGAACCCGGTGATCCAGGTCGCGATCTTCAACCGGGCCTCGGTCCGGGTGGCGAACCGGTGCCGGTGGATGTACTCGACCTTGATCTGCCGCGCCCGTGAAGGCAGCAACGCCCAAGCCGGGCGCCGCCAAGAAGGCCGCGAGCGAGACGCCCGCCCCTGTCGAGACCGCGCCTGCCGAGCCTGAGAAGACCGAGACGGCTCCCGTCGAGATCACACCTGAGACGTGGCGCGGCCACAAGGAGACCCCGGCTCAGGTGTGCGTGAAGGGCGTGGAGCAGCCGTTCGCCGCTCAGGCCGTGACGGGCTGCAGCATCAAGTTCCTCCAGTTCACTGACACGGAGGGCGAGCGCCAACGCATCCCCGCGAGCACGGTTGAGCGCGTCACCGTCTGACGTTCCACACCCAGCAGAGAGGGCGCCTCATCGAGGCGCCCTCTCGCATGGCTGGCCCTGCGCGCCGGCATTCGCTGACCAGCCAGGACGTCTCACGACAGCAACTCGTCCGAGCGCAGGCCCTCGGTGGGCACGCGGAGGATCGCGTGATCGCGGACAGTGTGGAAGTCCTTGCGCCCCGGTCCCCATGCGGTGATCGCCAGGGTGTCGTTCACGAACTCCTCGGACAGCGTCTTTGGCTTGCCCATCGGAGGCGTGGCGTAGCGCTGCAAGCGCGGGTCAAGGTACGGGTCCTCAGTCTCGTACTCCTCGGCCAGGTACGCGAACAGTGCGCGGAGGTTGCGCTGCACCGTGTTAGTGCCGTCGGTGTACCCGCCTTTGCCGTCCTGGCTCTTGGGTACGTCGTGCTCCTGGTAGTACCAGCGGAAGAAGCGGTTGAGCGTGGCGGTGTCGACCTCGGTGAAGCTGGTTACTTCCACACCCACCGCGTTGATCTGCGGCGATGACGTGAGCCAGTGGTGGAGCTGGACAGCCGCGTACTTGTAGGCGTTGATCGTCCGGCGCTGGAACGGACGGCCTTGCTTGTTCGTGGTCGTGCTGAGATGCAACTCAAGCTCTGCGATCAGCGACGTGCGTACGTCCTCAGCGCTCCTGACGCTGCGCATAGGCGCCAGGACAGTGAGCCGCAGCACGAGCCAGCACCGAGCAAAGAAGCCCCGATCCGCGTAATCGCAGATCAGGGCTACCTTGTCGTGCCCGGTGAGGCACTGGCGGAGGATACGAGATTCGAACTCGTGAGGGGTTGCCCCCAACACGCTTTCCAAGCGTGCGCCCTAGGCCTCTAGGCGAATCCTCCGCCGGAAACATTACAGGACTCCGGGGAGTGGTCGCGAACTCGTTCGTGCCGGTCAGATCCTGTACCCTGTGCGGAGCCCCTCACGCGGCGCTATCTGACTGAACTCCCCCAGGGCCGGAAGGCAGCAAGGGTAGGTTGGCTCTGGCGGGTGCGTGGGGGGCGCTTGCGTTCCGGGGGGAATCCAGAGGGTCCGTACGGGGCTGGCGACGGGGTTGTTCCGCGGGCGGTCCGGGTTGTCAGTGGGCGCCTATAACCTCGTATGCGTGTCGTCTCTCGCGCTGTACCGCCGTTATCGCCCGGAGTCGTTCGCCGAGGTCATCGGGCAGGAGCATGTCACCGACCCGTTGCAGCAGGCGCTGCGGAACAACCGGGTCAATCACGCGTACCTGTTCAGCGGGCCGCGCGGCTGCGGAAAGACGACCAGTGCGCGCATCCTGGCCCGCTGTCTGAACTGCGAGCAGGGGCCGACGCCCACGCCCTGCGGGGAGTGCCAGTCCTGCCAGGACCTGGCCAGGAACGGGCCGGGGTCCATCGACGTCATCGAGATCGACGCCGCCTCGCACGGCGGTGTGGACGATGCCCGTGACCTGCGGGAAAAGGCCTTCTTCGGGCCGGCCAGCAGCCGGTACAAGATCTACATCATCGACGAGGCGCACATGGTCACCTCGGCGGGCTTCAACGCCCTGCTGAAGGTGGTCGAGGAGCCGCCGGAGCACCTCAAGTTCATCTTCGCCACGACCGAGCCCGAGAAGGTCATCGGGACCATCCGGTCGCGGACGCATCACTACCCGTTCCGGCTCGTGCCGCCGGGGACCCTGAGGGAGTATCTGGCCGAGGTCTGCGGGCGTGAGGGCGTTTCCGTCGAGGACGGGGTCCTTCCGCTTGTCGTGCGGGCCGGGGCCGGGTCCGTACGTGACTCCATGTCCGTCATGGATCAGCTGCTGGCCGCGGTCGGTGCGGACGGTGTGACGTATGCCATGGCGACCTCGCTGCTGGGGTATACGGACGGGTCCTTGCTGGACTCCGTCGTCGAGGCCTTCGCGGCGGGGGATGGGGCCGCTGCCTTCGAGGTCGTGGACCAGATCATCGAAGGGGGCAACGATCCGCGGCGGTTCGTCGCCGATCTGCTGGAGCGGCTCAGGGACCTGGTGATTCTGGCGGCGGTGCCCGATGCCGCGGAGAAGGGGCTCATCGATGCTCCCTCCGATGTGGTGGAGCGGATGCAGGCCCAGGCCGGGGTTTTCGGTGCGGCCGAGCTGAGCCGGGCCGCCGACATCGTCAATGACGGGCTTACGGAGATGAGGGGGGCCACCGCGCCCCGGCTTCAGCTCGAGTTGATCTGTGCACGGGTGCTGCTGCCCGCGGCGTACGGCGATGAGCGGTCCGTCATGGCTCGGCTCGACCGGTTGGAGCGGGGGGTCAACTTCACGGGGGCGGGGGCCGGGCCTGCCATGGGGTACGTGCCTGGGCCCGACGTGCATGGGGGTGCGGTTCACGGGAGTGCGCAGGGCGGCTCGGCGGCGGTGCCAGCTGGTGCGCAGGGGAGCGGGCCGGAGGCGGCTCGGGCGGCGGTGCGGGGGACGGGGGCTTCGGGATCCGGGGCCGGTGCGGGTGCGGTTGCCGGTGCAGGTCGGGCGGCTGGAAGGGCGCAGGAAGCGGGGGCCGGGTCGGCGGCTCAGGGCGGCGCCGCCGCCCAGCCTCCAGCCGCGCCCGCAGCTCCGTCCCCTCAGAAACCGCCCGCTCAAGCACCGCCCGCTCAGGCACCGACGGGCGCTCCCCCGGGCGCATCCCCGGGCGCTTCCTCCACCGGGCAAGCGCCCGGTGCCTGGCCCACCGCGACGGCCGCGGGCAGCGGTCGGCGTCCCGGTGGGTGGCCGACGGCGGCGCCCGCGGGCGGGGGGCAGGCTCCGGCCGCGTCGTCGCAGACCCCCACGGCTCCGCCGTCTACGGGTCGGCCCGCGCCATCCGCCCCTGCGGGCCCATCCGGTCCTTCCGCCCCTTCCGCACCGGCGGCTTCCGTGAGCGGCGGGCCCGACCCCCGCATGCTGTGGCCGAACATCCTTGAGGCGGTGAAGAACCGGCGCCGTTTCACGTGGATCCTGCTCAGTCAGAACGCGCAGGTCGCGGGCTTCGACGGTACGACGCTCCAGCTCGGCTTCGTCAACGCGGGGGCGCGCGACAACTTCCTGAGCAGCGGCAGTGAGGAGGTGTTGCGCCAGGCGTTGGCCGAGCAGTTCCAGGTGCAGTGGAAGGTCGAGGCGATCGTCGATGCGTCGGGGGGTTCAGCGGCAGCACCTCCGACTGCCGGGCCCGGCACCGGCGGGGGCTACGCGTCTGCCGGGGGCTACGGCTCCTCAGGCCCCGCCAATCCACCCGCGTCCAGGCCCTCCGCACCACAGCAACCCGCTGCCCCGACGCCCGGGCCGAACGCAGCTCAGGCTCCGGCCACACCCGCTCCGGCCCCCGCCGCATCGACGACGCCTCCGCCGCGCCCCTCGGCTCCGGAGCCGCCACCTGTCTCCCCGGAGGACGACACCCCGGAGGACGACGATCCCGACCTCGACGAGTCGGCGTTGTCGGGGCATGAGTTGATCGTTCGGGAGCTGGGAGCGACGGTGGTGGAGGAGTTCTCGAACGAGTAGCGAGTAGCCAGGAGCGAGTAGTAGGCAGGCGCAAGCTGTCGGAGGAGGTGACTTCGATGGCTCGGCTGGTTGTCGCCGGTGAGGACGTCGTGGTTCGCCCGACCGGGCTGGAGAGGCTTCTTGGCCTGCGCCAAGAGGTCCGGATACCGCTGGCGGCCGTCAACGACGTACGGATCGAGCGGGACTGGTGGCGCGCGCTGCGTGGCCGGCGGCGCCACGGCCGGTCGAGTCCCGGCCGCTACTGCCTGGGCGAGTGGCAGCACACGCAGGGCCGGGACTACGTCGCGGTACGCGCGAACAGTCCTGCGGTCCTCGTCGACCTGCGGCCCTCCGCGCCCTACGCCCGCCTCGCCGTCTCCGTACCCGACCCCGAGCCTGTCGCCGAGGCGATCCGACAGCGCCGGGACGAGCACGCCAGGAACCAGCCGGGGGCGGCCCCGACAGCGCAATCACCGGGCCAGGCACCACCGGCGCAACCGCACACCCGAGGTCACCGTTCAGGATTCCCCGGCCCCACGACAGGTCCCGTCACCTCCACAAAGGCGGGCCGCAGCAGGCGGTCGCCGACGCGGTAGCCGGGCCGGAGGATCTCCGTGCAGGTCAGGTCGGCCGCGTCCGGGGAGACGTGGTGCCGGGCCGCTTCGTGGCGCGTGGGGTCGAAGGGTTCGCCCTCCTCCCCGAAGGACTCCAGGCCCAGCGAACCGAGTTGGGTCTCCAGCGTTTCGGCGATGTCCTTCAGGCCGGGTGTCAGGGGCTCGTACTTGCGCGTGCGGTCGACGGCGTCCAGTACGGGCAGGAGGGCACGCAGGACGTTGGCCGCCGCGATCTGACGTACGGCCAACCGGTCCCTGCGTACCCGCTTGCGGTAGTTGTCGTACTCGGCCTTCACTCGCTGGAGGTCGGCGGTGCGCTCCTCCAGCAGGCGCTCCAGTTCCTCCTGCGTCCGCGGCCGGGTTCGGTTCATCGTCAGCCTGCCCGTGAACTGTCGCCTGCCCGTGAGCTGTCGCCCGTCCGTGAGCTGTCGCCCGTCCGTGAGCTGTCGTCGTCGACGATCTCGGCGTCCACCACCTCGTCGTCCCCGCCGGCACCGGACTGCCCAGCCTGGCCCGCCTGTTCGCTGCCCGCGCGCGACTGCTCGTACATCGCGGTGCCGATCTTCTGGGCGGCCGTCGCCGCCTTCTCCATCGACTGCCGGATGGCCGCGGTGTCCTCGCCCTTGAGCTGCTCCTTCAGGTCCGCGAGCGCGGCCTCGGTCTCGCTCCGCGCGTCGGCCGGGATCTTCACGTCGCTGTCTTCGTGATCCTTGATGAGCCGCTCTGTCTGGTAGACGAGCTGCTCCGCCTGGTTACGGGTCTCGGCGGCCTCGCGGCGCCTGCGGTCCTCCTCCGCGTGCCGTTCGGCCTCGCGGACCATGCGGTCGATGTCGTCCTTCGGAAGCGCGGAGCCACCGGTGACGGTCATCTTCTGCTCCTTGCCCGTACCGAGGTCCTTCGCGGAGACGTGCATGATGCCGTTGGCATCGATGTCGAAGGCGACCTCGATCTGCGGCACACCACGCGGCGCGGGCGCGATGCCCATCAGCTCGAACATGCCGAGCTTCTTGTTGTACGCCGCGATCTCCCGCTCGCCCTGGAAGACCTGCACGGTCACGGACGGCTGGTTGTCCTCCGCCGTCGTGAAGATCTCCGAACGACGCGTCGGGATCGTCGTGTTGCGCTCGATGAGCTTGGTCATGATGCCGCCCTTGGTCTCGATGCCGAGGGACAGCGGTGTGACATCCAGCAGCAGTACGTCCTTGACCTCGCCCTTGAGCACACCGGCCTGGAGTGAGGCACCGACGGCCACGACCTCGTCCGGGTTGACGCCCTTGTGCGGCTCCTTGCCGGTCAGCTCCTTGACCAGCGAGGTCACCGCGGGCATCCGGGTCGAACCGCCCACCAGGATCACGTGGTCGATGTCGGACAGCTTGATCCCGGCGTCCTTGACCGCCTGGTGGAAGGGACCCTTGCAGCGGTCGAGCAGATCACTGGTCAGCTGCTCGAACTGGGCGCGCGTCAGCTTCTCGTCAAGGTGCAGGGGGCCCTCCGCGGAGGCCGTGATGTACGGCAGGTTGATGTTGGTCTCCGACGAGCTGGACAGCTCGATCTTCGCCTTCTCCGCCGCCTCGCGCAGCCGCTGCACGGCCATCTTGTCCTTGGACAGGTCCACGCCGTACGCGTTCTTGAACTGCTTGACCAGGTGGTCGACGATCCGCTGGTCCCAGTCGTCACCGCCGAGATGCGTGTCACCGTTCGTGGCCTTCACCTCGATGACGCCCTCGCCCATCTCAAGGAGCGACACGTCGAAAGTTCCGCCCCCGAGGTCGAAGACCAGGACCGTCTGGTCGTTCTCCTTGTCCAGTCCGTACGCGAGGGCCGCGGCCGTCGGCTCGTTGATGATCCGCAGGACGTTGAGACCGGCGATCTCACCGGCTTCCTTGGTCGCCTGGCGCTGGGTGTCGTCGAAGTACGCGGGTACGGTGATCACCGCGTCCGTCACGTCCTCGCCCAGGTACGCCTCGGCGTCGCGCTTGAGCTTCTGCAGGACACGTGCGGAGATCTCCTGCGGGGTGTAGCGCTTCCCGTCGATGCTCCCCTTGTCGGGGAAACGCCACGCATGGTCCCCCATGTGCCGCTTGACGGACCGCGCGGTGCGCTCGACGTTCGTCACCGCCTGGCGCTTGGCGATCTCGCCGACCAGCACCTCGTTGCTCTTGGCGAACGCCACGACCGACGGGGTCGTCCTGGCGCCCTCCGTGTTCGTGATGACGGTGGGCTCGCCGCCCTCGAGGACCGAGACCACCGAGTTCGTCGTCCCAAGGTCGATACCAACCGAACGCGCCATCTCTCCCTCCTCTTTGCCCTGCAAATGGCGCTTGCATGCCTCACCTGCTGTGATAAAACTTGAGCTTCCTCTTGTCAAGGTGAGGGACGCACTCGGCGGACACTGCAGGTGCGTTGTGGCTGGTCGCTCCCCCACTCTCGGCTTCGCTCGAGCGGGGCCCCCATCGCGGTGGAGCCGCATATGTCACAGCCCCGCGCCCCTGAGCGGCCTGCGGCCTCCTCGCGGAACCACCGAACTTCGGCAGGCTCAGGGCGAGATCTGTACCTTCTTCGACACCGTCACCTGGTCGATGTCCGACGTGCGGATCGTGGCCTTCATGGTCCAGGTGCCGGGGAGGGGGAGGTTGAGGGAGTTGGTGGCCCAGTAGCCGCCCTGGTCGGTGAGTTCGGCGTCGATGGGGCCGATCTTCTCGGTGGGCAGGGTGAAGGTGAGGCGGAGTTCGGGGACCGTGGCGATGACTCCGTCGGAGCGGATGACCACCGCTTGGACCGTGTTCTCGTTGACGCGACCCGGCTCCAGAACGATCTGGACCTTGCCCTTGCCGTTCGGAGTGCCGACGTCGAAGGGGATCAGGGTCATCGAGGTCGTGGGCTGACCGGCCGGCGCCGTAGACGTGGCCGGGGTCTCGGTCGCGGCCCGGCCCGGCTGGGTGCCGGTGAGAACCGTCGTGAGCAGCAACACCACGACGCCTACGACGACTTCGGCCAGCACGGAACGGCGCAGGGCCTGGTGCGGGGGCGGGGTCGCGGCGTGTTCGCCGCCTTCGCCGATGTCGACGGATTTGCCGGGCTCATCGCGGCCGTCGTGCTCCTCAAGCCCCTCGGCCTTGCCGGTCTCGTCACCCGCGCCCCCACCCCCTGTACTCGTACTCGCCGCCCCCACCGTCTCCAACTCCCGCACCCGCACCGGCTCTTGAGCCGCGACCAGCCCCGCCGTCCAGCGCCGCGAGTACGCCGCCGCCCCCAGCAGCAGCACCACCGCAACCACCTTTGCGGCCAGGATCCGCCCGTACGACGTACCGGTGAGCGCTTCCCACGAACCGAGCCCCCGCCACGATTGGTAGACACCCGTGATCACCAGGACCACCACGGACGCGAAAGCGAGCCGCGAGAAACGGGCCACCGACGCCGCCGAAGGCAGGGTCTCGTCCCGGCGCAGCGTGGTGAGCAGCGCCGCGAGGCCGCCCATCCACACCGCCATCGCGAGCAGATGCAGTACGGAGGAGACGATCGCCACGGGAACCTGGATCCCCGCGGACGCGTGCTCGGCGGCAGCCCAGGTGACCGCCAGCGCCACGGCGAGCACCCCGCCCGAGACGACGACGGCGAGCTTCGGCCGCTCGTCCACAAGCACGTCCGTCCGATCGTCCGCCCGCTCGGCCGTCCGCACGTCCGCCCGTGACGCATCACGCGCACCCCCCAGTCGTACGAGAAAGACCCCCGCCAACCCCACCAGCACCAGCCTCGCCAGCAGCGCCCACCCCGGCCTGCCACTCAGCGTGTCCTTGAGGAGGGAGAGGTCGAGGAGGGTCGCGGGGCCGGTTCCGCGGGCGTACGGGCCGCGGAGGAACAACAGCGCGACGGTGGACAGGAGCAGGGTCCACCAGGCGAGGCGGAAGAGTTTCCGGAGGGGGCGTACGGCGGGCGGGCGGCAAGCGAGGACGAAGGTGGCCGCGCCGATGAGCAGCGCGCCGGCGGTGTACGCGGCGTATCGGGCCAGGTCGTAGAGCAGACCGGAGGCGGGGTCCACGGCGGGCTCGGCGGAGGCGTTCGCGGTGGTCGCCGAGGGTGCGCCGACCGAGAACGTGAACGCGCCCGAGATCGGGTGGCTGTCCGCCGAGACCACCCGCCAGGCCACGGTGAACGTGCCCTCAGGCAGATCGTTCTGGAGCCGTACTCGCACGGTGTCGGAGCCGCCGGCGTGCTCGGTGGCGCCCGCGTTCATGCGCACGTTGTCGGGGCTGAGGACCCGGATCGAGTCGTCGGCGATACCGACCGACTCGGTGAAGGTCATGGTGACGTGTTTCGGGGCGGTCTTGAGGACGGTTCCCTCGCGTGGATTGGTGTCACGCACGTAGGCGTGCGCGGACGCGGTTCCGGCACCGCCCAGCAGGAGCAGGGTGCCCAGCATCAGGACGAGGGCCACCGCCCGTCGCGGCGCCGCCACCATCCGCGGTATTCGGCCCACGTTGCCTCTTCCTCTCCCTGTACCCGCTGCGTATCAGCCCCCGGATGGGGATACGAATGTACGCAGCACCGTGCTCACCTCCGAGCCCCGCGCGCCCCCGGCTGTCCTCACGGCACCCGCGCGCCCCCGCCCGACCTCACCACGTAGGTCGCGCCGACACCCCGCCATCCACGACCAGATCGTGGCCCGTGATCCACGAGGCCATCGGGGAGGCCAGGAACACGCAGGCGTCGCCGACGTCCTCCGGGCGGCCCAACCGGCCGGTGGGGACGGCCTGTTGCCAGCGCCGTACGCCGTCCGGCCAGGCCTCCGCAGGACCTTCGCGGTCGATCAAGCGTCTCTGGAACTCTAAGGATCCTGGGTCATCGCGTGGCCCCGAGGGGTGGAAGCGGCGACGAGCACGGACTGATCCGGGCCGATCCTTGGGCAGAGCCCGCATGCGGCGTCACTGGCGGTGACGCATCGCCGACATCTGGACTGTGGCCGACCCGCTCGGGCCGGACACACCCTGGGATTGCCGCCCCGCCGGACGCTGGACCGGTCACCACGGCGAAGCCGCAGTGCCGGTGGCGGGGACCGCGCGCATGTCGAGCACGCGGCGGGTATGCCAGGTGCAACCACGGGCGGCTCATGAGGTTACGACCAGATCATCACGCCGCCTCCCGCACCAGACGGTGGCACCCGGCCTCGACGGTCAGCTCGGCATGCAGGGCGACCGCGCTGCCGCCCGCGTCCTCGATGAGCCCGACGACCTCGCGGGCCCCTTCCGCGTCCGTACGGTAGTGAACGGCCACCGCCGCCCCCGCCTCGGCGAACCGCAACGCGATCCCCCGCCCGATGCCGCCGGAAGCCCCGGTCACCAGCGCAACCTGCCCGTCAAGCAGCCCGCTCCCAGCCGACCCACTCACGGCCGGCTCAGCGCGGAGATCCGCGCCGCCTCCGCCGGGTACCGCGCGGTCAACTCGGCCGCGTCCCCGTGCTCGTAACCTCCATAGGTGAACCCGGGCGCCATCGTGCACCCGAAGAACGACCAGGCGCCGCCCGCCACGACCCGCGCGCCCATCCAGGTCCCCGCGGGCACCGTGAACTGCACGTACTGCCCACCGAGCACATCGGGACCGAGGACGACGGTGCGGGACGTACCGTCCGGGTCGAGCAGCAGCATCTCCAGCGGATCACCGAGATAGAAGTGCCACACCTCATCGGTGGGAAGCCGGTGCATCGCCGAGAAATCCCCAGGCTCCGAGGTCAGCAGCACAACGATCGAGGTCCCCTCGGGCCGCCCGTCCGCCCGCTCGGGCCCGGCCCAGAGCTCCCGGAACCGCCCGCCTTCCTTGGGGATCGGCTCCAACTGATAGTGATCGACGAGGTCTTCGGGAGTGATATCACTGGCCATCCTCCGACCCTAAGGGGCCGCAGGCACCGCAGCACCCAACGACCGAACGCCCGGTCCACGTCGGCGACTTGGCGAGCCCGGAGCAGCGGTTGCACGCCCTGGGGTACTGGCGGGACCGGTGAGCGTGGTGTTCAGCGAGTGTGGAGGGCTGGCCGCCGGGCGGGCGTGAAGAGGTGCATGGGGCGATGCTCGAAGTATGGACGTGACCCTTCACCTCGCTCAGCAGCCCGAAGCCGACGAACTCCTCGGGCGCAGTCCGCTGGCCGCGCTGGTCGGCATGCTGCTGGACCAGCAGATTCCGATGGAGTGGGCGTTCGCGGGCCCGTACACCATCGCCCAGCGGATGGGCGCGGACGACCTCGACGCACACGAGATCGCGGCGTACGACCCCGAGGCCTTCGCCGCCCTCCTCGCCACGAAACCGGCGGTGCACCGCTACCCCGGCTCGATGGCCAAGCGCATCCAACAGTTGTGCCAGTACCTGGTGGAGCACTACGACGGCGACGCCGCCGCGCTCTGGAAGGACGTGGCCAGCGGCGTGGAACTCCTCAACCGCCTGAACTCCCTCCCCGGCTTCGGCACCCAGAAGTCCCAGATCTTCCTGGCCCTCCTGGGCAAACAACTCGGCGTACGCCCAGACGGCTGGCGCGAGGCCGCCGGCGCATACGGCGCCCCAGAGTCGTTCCGCTCGGTCGCGGACATCACGGGCCCCGAGTCCCTGGCGAAGGTCCGGGCCCATAAGCAGGAGCTGAAGGCGGCGGCCAAGGCGGCGAAGGGGTCGGGTTCGGGCAAGGCCTCGGGCAAGTCCCCCGATAAGTAGGGGACTTCCGGTGGCGTGGCGCCTAGCGTCGCCGTATGACGACGTTATTCGGGCCCGCCATCGACACCCGTCCACTGTTCGTGCGTGAGCGCCGGGCGCTGCTCGACCTGCTGGGCTCGTTGGAGGTCGGGGACTGGGGGCGGCCGACGGTCTGCCCGGGGTGGGATGTGCACGATGTGGTCGGCCATGTCCTCAACGACTACATGCGCCGCCTCTCGGGTCTCCGGGACGGGTGGCGCGATGCCGTGTTCGCGGACGACGAGACGCTGCCCGCGTACTTGGCGCGGGTGAACGGGCTCTTCGTCGAGGCCACGCGCCAGTGCAGCCCGCGCCTGATGGTCGAACTGCTCGCGCACCTCGGCCCGCAGCTCGACGAGGTCTGGGCCGGTGTCCGGCTCGACGCCCCCGCCCCCGTCGATGTGTCGTGGGCCTCCACGGACGAGCCGAGTCCCGCCTGGCTGGACGTCGCCCGCGAGTACACGGAGTTCTGGGTGCACCAGCAGCAGATCCGCGACGCCGTCGAACGCCCCGGTGCCGACGAGCCGGAGCTGCTCGGCCCGGTGATCGACACGTTCCTGCGCGCCCTGCCGCACACGCTTCGCACCGTGGACCGGCCGCGGGGAACGACCGTGCGTTTCGACGTCACCGGCCCCGCGGGCGGCACCTGGTGGGCCATCCGGGACGCCGACCGCTGGCTTCCCGGCACGCCCGGCGGGGAGGCCGCGGCACACGTGACGATGGACCAGGACACCCTGTGGCGGCTGGCCACCCGGGGCATCCTCCCCGAAGAGGCCCGCAGCCGTTCCGTACTGACGGGGGACGAGCCTCTGACCACGACCGCTACCACGCTGCTCGCGGTGGTGGCATGAGCGGAGTTGCCGAAGTACGGGCGCGCTACCGCGCTCGAGGGGCGGCAAGCCTCCAAGGGGGCGCGGGGCTGTATCGATTTGCGGCTCCGCCGCGTGGGCGCGACCAGCGCCCCTTCAGGGGCGCGGGGACCTGCGCGACCAGCCACAACGGACCCGCAGTTTTCGAACTGCCCAACCAGCGGAGCGCTCACGCGGCGTGATTTCCGGGGGCCACTACGGCGCCTTGGCTGCGCCCGGAAGGTCATGACCGGTAGGCTTTCCGTGTGATCTTCAAGCGCATCGGAAACGGCCGGCCGTACCCCGACCACGGCCGGGAAAGCACCCGGCAGTGGGCGGATGTCGCGCCGCGCCCGGTCCGCCTCGATCAGCTGGTGACGACCAAGGGCCAGCTCGACCTGGAAACACTGCTCGCCGAGGACTCGACGTTCTACGGCGACCTCTTCGCGCATGTCGTGAAGTGGCAGGGCGACCTGTACCTGGAGGACGGCCTCCACAGAGCCGTCCGCGCCGCGCTCCAGCAGCGCCAGGTGCTGCACGCCAGGGTCCTCGAGCTCGACTGAGCGCGCCCCCTTCGTGCGCCCGTTGGGCCTTTCGGGTTGGACTGGACGCCGGGCAATGATCGTCTAGTAGGCATAGCCACCCAGGCGCACTACGCTGCGCCCATGAGCATGCTGACTCCCCCTGGGATGGGCGGCCAGTACAAGATCACGGGGGACAAGTACCCGCGGATGCGCCGCAACCGCGGGCGCCGCAGGCTCGCGTTCGCGGCCGTCGGCTCCGCCGCCGCGCTCGGTCTGCTCGGCTGGGGGACGCTGCAGCTCATCGACGTGTTCACCGGCAGCGGCGACAAGGCCGGAGCGGTGGGCGCGGCACCGGACTGCACGCCCTCGCCGTCACCGTCCGCCTCGCAGTCGCCGGTCAAGGCCCTCCCGAAGCCCGGCCAGATCACCGTGAACGTCCTCAACGCCACACCCCGCAGCGGCCTCGCCAAGAGCACCGCGGACGAACTCAAGAAGCGCGGCTTCAAGATCGGCGAGGTGGGCAACGCGACGAAGGAGTACGACAAGAAGGTCAAGGGCACCGGGATACTGCTCGGCTCCGCGGCGGCCACCGACAGCGCGCTCCCCGTACTCCGCACCCAACTGGCCGACGCCCAGCTGAAGACCGACACCCGTACGAAGCCCGCCGAGGTCGACCTCGTCATCGGCAACGGCTTCAAGGCGCTGACGCCGAAGGCGGCCGCCGACAAGGCCCTGACCACGCTGGCCGACCCGAAGCCGACGCCGTCACCGACGAAGCAGGGTTGTTAGCCGGTCGGCGGGTCAAACGGGCCTTCGGCCCGGTTCGGCCGGCTACTCCGCAGACCCGTACATCCGGTCCCCCGCGTCTCCGAGCCCCGGCACGATGTAGCCGTGCTCGTTCAGCCGCTCGTCGACCGACGCCGTCACGACGGTCACCGGCGTGCCGGCCAGCTCGCGTTCCATGACCTCGACGCCCTCGGGGGCGGCCAGGAGCACCACAGCGGTCACGTCGTCGGCGCCGCGCTTGATCAGCTCCGTGATGGCCGCGACGAGGGTGCCGCCCGTGGCGAGCATGGGGTCGAGTACGTACACCTGGCGGCCGGAGAGGTCCTCCGGCATGCGGTTCGCGTACGTGGACGCCTGGAGCGTCTCCTCGTTGCGGATCATGCCCAGGAAGCCCACCTCGGCGGTCGGCAGCAGGCGCACCATGCCGTCCAGCATGCCGAGGCCGGCCCGCAGGATCGGTACGACCAGGGGGCGCGGGTGGGACAGCTTGACGCCGGTGGTCCCGGCCACCGGCGTCACGATGTCGACCTGCTCGGTACGCACGTCACGGGTGGCCTCGTAGGCGAGCAGGGTGACCAGTTCGTCGGCCAGCCGCCGGAAGGTCGGGGAGTCGGTGCGCTGGTCGCGCAGCGTGGTGAGCTTATGGGCGACCAGAGGGTGGTCGACGACGTGAAGACGCATGCGGCCAGGGTATCCGGGCCCCACCGCCGCGCCCCCGCAAACCCGAACCCGCATCAAACGGCCCATCCGGGGGAAGGTGGCAGGGACGGACTGGGGTGGTGACCTATGCGGAACGGGGAACAGAACCAGGCGACCTCCGGCCGGCCCGGGGAGTCCACGAACAGCTCCGCGCCACGGGGGACGTCCCGTCGGGGAGCCGGCGGAGAGCTGGCGCGCGGCGCCACGCCCGCCCAGCGAAAGCCTGCCGGGCCGGCACGACGAAAGGCCCCCGGGCCCGCACCGCGAGATGCTGCCGGGCCCGCACAGCGCAAGGCTGCCGCGCCCGCGCCGCGAAAGGCTCCCGGGGCGTCCGCCGCCGCGCCGGGGAGGACCGGCCGCGCAAGCCCTCCGCAGGCTGAGGCCCCGCGGGAAACCGCCCGGCAGTCCGGCCCGCCCGAAACCGCCGCCGGAAGCCCGCCACGCCCGGGCGCCGCCACAGGCGCCGGAAGCGCTGAAGGCCCCGAAAGCGCCGGCGACACGAGCGGCGCAACAGACCTCGGCGTGGCCGAAAGTGATGCCGAGCGGCGTCGGCGGCGGGCTCAGTTCTTGCGGGACCTCGCCGAGGCGCGGGAGTTGCGGGATCGGGTGCAGCCCCGGCGGGTCAAGACCGCGCGGTTGCGGCACGCCATGCGGATGCGCACGTTCCGCTGGTAGGCGAGGGCCCACGGCAGACACGTACAGGCCCGTACACAGCACAACGGAGCGCCACTGGTGGGGCGTACGGGTCGGCACCGGACAGCCGTTGCCTCACGGAGCTCTCCTCGGCGTACGATCCCGCTGACGGCGGGCGCCGAGCGCCCAGGTGAGGGGCCACGCGTACGGCCGGGACGACGCGACCGGGACACAGCGAGCCGAAGACCTCTCCTGAACGCTCAGTTTCTGCCACGATTCCGAGTGGGCGGGGCTCGGCGCAGCACTCCCCGTCCGCAACCTCCGCCGGGGGGATCCCCAACCGGCACGCCTATGACCAGTGGGAGAGTCACGGTGTACTTCGCCGCACTGCTCGCGCGCACCGAAGACGGGTGGGAAGCGAGCGACACAGAGCTCGACGATGTGGAGACCCTGTCCGACCTGGCCGACCTGGCCCGTGAAGCCTCGACCGAAGACGACACGGTGCTCGTACTCATCGAGCAGGAGGACGCGTGGTTCGGCGTCGTCCGCGTGGACGGCGAGGACGACCCTCGTATCTACGTCTCGGACGCCGCCGCCGCGGCCCGCAGCTCGTACGGCGAGATCCTGCTCACGGACGAACTGCTCGGAAGGGAGCCGGGCGACGACGTCCCGGACCTGGACTCCCTCGACCTCGACGGCACGGAGGACGGTGAACCCGAGAACGACTCCGACGACGACGATGACGTCGTCGGCGGGGCCGCTTCGGGCGAGGCCGTGCTGTCCGGACCCATCGGAGACCGCGAGATCCTCGCCGACCTCGGCGTGGACGAGAAGGAACTGCTCATCCTGGACAGCAATGACGCGCTGAACGAGATCGCCGAGGTGCTCGGCGCCGCGGAGGTCCTGGAGACCGTCCGCTGAACGCTCAGGACGCGCACGAACCCCTAAGCGACCCCGTACGCGACCGCTGGCGGGCCGCGATGCGGCTCGCCCTGGACGAGGCTCGACTGGCCGTCCGGGGCGGGGACGTCCCCGTCGGCGCCGTCGTGCTGTCCGCGGACGGTACGACGGTGCTCGCCACCGGACACAACGAACGCGAAGCCACCGGCGATCCCACGGCACACGCCGAGGTCCTCGCCATCCGCCGCGCCGCCGCCGGACTGGGACAGTGGCGGCTGACGGACTGCACGCTCGTCGTGACCCTCGAACCCTGCACGATGTGCGCGGGCGCGATCGTGCAGTCCCGCGTGGACCGCCTCGTCTACGGCGCCCGCGACGCGAAGGCCGGCGCGACCGGCTCCCTCTGGGACGTCGTACGCGACCGGCGCCTCAACCACCGCCCCGAAGTGATCGGCGGCGTACTCGACGAGGAGTGCGCCCGCCTGCTCACCGACTTCTTCAGCACCCGCTGACCCGCCCCGCTGACCCGCCCGCTCCCGAACCGGCCCGCAAAACGGATTTCGGCGCACACCCCAACGTGGGCTAGGATCTCTCCCGGTAGCGTGTCCGAGCGGCCGAAGGAGCTCGCCTCGAAAGCGAGTGTGGCGCAAGTCACCGAGGGTTCAAATCCCTCCGCTACCGCTTTGGAAGGGCCCCGTCGAGAGACGGGGCCCTTCGCGTGTGCGGAGTGGGTGCGGGGTGTGTGGGGAAACCTGCCGAAGACAGAATCGGTGGTAGTACAGGTGCCCGAGTTACACTCACCGCCGGCGAACACGGGCCCTGGCGGGGCAAACAGGTCGACAAGCAGGTCAACAGGGGAGGCCGCGGTGGCGGTGAATTCGAAGAAGATCGCCGTCTACGCGCTCGCGGTCTTCGTGCTGTACGTGATCATCACCGACCCGGGCAAGGCCGCCGACTATGTGCAAATTGGGTTCGAGGGCATATCGAACGCCGCTCAGGCCGTCGGCGACTTCATGACATGGCTCGCCAACGGGGCCAACGACTGACGACCGAGACGACTGACGACTGAGACGACTGGCGACTGACGCGTACGGCCACATTCGCCTCGTACGACTCCCAGCCCCCGGCCCCACCCCCAGCCCCTATCGGAATGATGCGGGGCTGAAACGCGCCTGTTCTCCCCACTCGGGAATCAACACCACTCTTTGCGGTGCTTGCACACAGTGGACTGTCTTGTGATGCTATGACCGCTTTTGACGGATGAGTTGCACGGTTTGCATGGGTTGTTTGCAAGGGCTGAAGGACAAAGAGGTGGCGTTGACCGTGTCGGCCAGTACTGCGCCGCCCCAGGAAGAGGCCCCGGCGCCTGCTCCTGCCCCCGAGAAACGTCGCAGCGCCGACACCCGGGCGCTCACACAGGTGCTCTTCGGGGAGCTGAAGCAGCTGCGGCCGGGTACGCCCGAGCACCATCGCGTACGCAGCGCGCTGATCGAGGCCAATCTGCCGCTCGTGCGCTACGCCGCCGCCCGCTTCCGGAGCCGTAACGAGCCCATGGAAGACGTCGTCCAGGTCGGCACGATCGGGCTGATCAACGCGATCGACCGCTTCGACCCGGACCGGGGCGTGCAGTTCCCGACCTTCGCGATGCCGACGGTCGTCGGCGAGATCAAGCGGTACTTCCGGGACAACGTCCGCACCGTGCACGTACCGCGTCGGCTGCACGAACTGTGGGTGCAGGTGAACAGCGCGACCGAGGACCTCACGACGGCGTTCGGGCGCTCGCCCACCACCGCCGAGATCGCCGAGCGGCTGCGGATCGCCGAGGAGGAGGTACTGGCCTGCCTCGAGGCCGGACGCTCGTACCACGCCACCTCCCTGGAAGCGGCCCAGGAGGGCGACGGGCTGCCGGGCCTGCTCGACCGGCTCGGCTACGAGGACCCGGCCCTGGACGGAGTCGAGCACCGTGATCTCGTACGGCACCTCCTGGTCCAACTCCCGGAACGGGAACAGCGAATTCTGCTGCTGCGCTACTACAGCAATCTCACCCAGTCGCAGATCAGTGCCGAACTGGGCGTCTCCCAGATGCATGTGTCAAGGCTGCTCGCCCGCAGCTTCGCCAGGCTGAGGTCCGCAAACAGGATCGAGTCATAGCTCGCGGGTGCGAATCGCCCGCACGTCACTTTCCCGGCAGTTCTGTGATGAAAAACGGCCATACCCCATTTATCCAGGGCCGATTGACCACCTTAGTGTCGACAAGTCACTACAGCGTGTTGCCGACATGTGACATTCTTCCGGAAGCGCGTTTGCCGCAGCTCTGCCTCCGGTATTCAGGTGGAGGCTGCGTTCCTTCGACGGGAGCGTCCGCCGCGACCGTCCGCGACCCAAAGGGGGTGGCATGTCCGCAGATCAGGGCAGCTCGAAGGTGCTTGAGCTCGCGCAGAGCGAGTCCGCGCCCGACGTGCTTCACAGTGTCGATGCACCGGTTGCCGGTGCGCTTGGCGACGGCCCGGTCCTCCCGGCCCTTCCGGCCCCGCCCCCCTCGACGACGGAAGCCATCGACACCCGCACCCTGTCCCGCTCCCTGTTCCTGCGGCTAGCCGCACTCGACGAGAACAGCCCGGAGCGCGCCTACGTCCGAGACACCCTCATCGAGCTCAACCTCCCGCTCGTGCGCTACGCGGCAGCCCGCTTCCGCAGCCGTAACGAGCCCATGGAGGACATCGTCCAGGTCGGCACCATCGGCCTGATCAAGGCGATCGACCGCTTCGACTGCGAACGGGGCGTGGAGTTCCCGACGTTCGCGATGCCGACGGTCGTGGGCGAGATCAAGCGCTTCTTCCGCGACACCTCGTGGTCGGTCCGCGTTCCGCGCCGGCTCCAGGAGCTGCGGCTCGCGCTGACGAAGGCGAGCGACGAGCTCTCCCAGAAGCTGGACCGTTCGCCGACGGTGCCCGAACTCGCCGCCGTACTGGGCGTGTCCGAGGAGGACGTGGTCGACGGCCTGGCGGTCGGCAACGCGTACACCGCGTCTTCGCTCGACTCCCCGGCCCCCGAGGACGACGGCGGCGAGGGCTCGCTCGCGGACCGGCTCGGCTACGAGGACACGGCGCTGGAGGGCGTCGAGTACCGCGAGTCCCTCAAGCCGCTGCTCGCCAAACTGCCGCCTCGCGAGCGCCAGATCATCATGCTGCGCTTCTTCGCGAACATGACGCAGTCGCAGATCGGCGAGGAGGTCGGCATCTCGCAGATGCATGTCTCGCGGTTGCTTACGCGGACGTTGGCGCAGTTGCGGGAAGGGCTGATCTCGGACTAGTCGCTCCGCGCTCCTCGCTCCGTTGGGTGGGCCAGTTCGACACTGCGGGTTCGTTGTGGCTGGTCGCGCCCCGCGGCGGAGCCGCAATATGTCACCGCCCCGCGCCCCTGAAGGGGCGCGATGCCTGAGCCCCGTACGTACGAGGCTCAGGCATCGCGCGTCGAAATGAGCCGCGCTTATTTGCCCAGCTTGTTCAGCGCCCGCTTACCAGCCGCAGACTCCTCCATCGTGTCCCACAGCTTCGCGGAGCCGGTGTACGTGTACACGCCGGGGGCGCCCTGTGCCGCGCAGCCGTCGCCGTACGACGTGATGCCGACCTGGAAGACGCCCTTGCGGCCCTGCAGCTTGCGGAAGATCGGGCCGCCGCTGTCGCCCTGGCAGGAGTCCTTGCCCTCGACCCCGGCGCACATGTTGACCTTCGTGTCGTACTGCGGATACGACGCCTTGCACTCGATGTGCGACACGATCGGCACGTCCACCCCGCGCAGGCGGTCCGGATAGTTCGTCACCTCGGTATCGGTGTTGCCCCAGCCGATGACGGTGGCCTTGGCGCCCGGACGGATCAGCGCGTCCGTGCCCGCGGTCGGCAGGTTGACCGGGGCGATGCCCTCGACGGGCTCGTCCAGCATCAGCAGCGCCAGGTCGTACGCCCCCTCGCCCTCGGCGTAGCGGGGGTGGACGACTATCTCGGCGATGTCGCGCAGCTGGCCCTGGTTCTTCTTGGACAGCACGGTCCGGCCGACGACGGTCTCGATGTCCTTGGGCTTCGTGCCCTCGACGCAGTGCGCGGCCGTCATCACGACATCGGGCGCCAGCAGGCTGCCGCCGCAGAACTGCCGGTCGTGGGCGTTGCCGGCACCCTTCTGCAGCAGCGCCGCCATGAACGGGTGCTTGCCGTCGGGCTGTTCGGTGCCGCCGATGATGCGGGTGCCCGGCCGGCCGCGGTCCGCCGAATCCGCGGCGTGGGCCGTACCGACGGACGCGGCGGCGAGCCCGAGGGCCGCACCGGCCGCGAGCACGCCGGTGGTGATCCGCCGGACCGCTGTTCTGTGAGTGGGGGAATTGGAGGAAAGACGCATGTGGGGGTGTCTCCCGACGTTCTGAACTCTGAACTGACCACCCCGGCGGGACGCCCCCTCGCGTCCCAACTTGCCCGAACCGCAAGGGAGTCACCCGACAGAAGTGGCATGGCTCTCTGTCAGACGGGATACGAGGTGCGGAGGTTCACTCGCGGGAACACTCAATGCACTTCCATCCCTTTCTATCTGACGTAGCGTCAGCCACACTGGCGCGATGCGTCAGGTGACTTGGATACGTGGCCGCCGGGGCGCCGTGGCCGGTGCCTCGGCGGCGGTAGTGGTGTGTTTGGGCGGGGTGCTCGCCATGAGCGCGGGCAGCGGGAGCGATGACGACGGGTACGTCGCGGTGGGGGCGGCCGGTGGTTCCCCTCCGGCGTCCGGGGCGACTCCTACGGGCGAGGTGTCGCTGGTGCCGCTGGAGGGGGCGACGGGCGGCGAGGAAGATCGCGGTTCGGATGGTGCGCCCGATGGCGGTGGTTCTGGTGGAGCCCGGGAGCCGGGTGCGGAACCGCTGCCTGGCCCTTCCGCCTCCGCGGGTCAGGGCGCACCAGAGGGCGAGGGCGGTTCCGGTCGTGCGGAGGGGCGCGGAGAGGGGCGTACGGAAGAGAACCCGGCGCCTTCGTCGTCCGCGGGCGACGGCGGCAGCGACAACGGCGGCGGTACGGCGCCCAATGCGCCCGCCGCGTTGAAAGTGAGCGAACCCGAGCGCAAACCCACCGACCAGCGCTGGTGCGAGAAGGTCACCCTCGACTTCCACAACACCGGGGGCAACGCGGTGCGTTCGGGCACGGTGACCTTCGAGACGCACATCATCGACTCGCTCGGCATCGACTGGGCCACGATCAAGTCGGCCGAGAAGTTGCCCGTACCGGTCAACGCCGGGGCACGCAAGGAGAAGACCTGGACAGTGTGCGTCGACGCGTGGCGTGTGCCGCTGGGCATGCACATCGAGACGCAGGACGTGTCCGTGCGGTGGGAGTAGGGCTCCGGCGTATGGGAGTTACGGGGCTTACGGCGTACGCGAGTTGTCGCCGTACCCGGGTTACATGAACGCGAGCCAGGCCACGCCGGCCACGATCGCGACCGCCGCGATCACGCCCACGATCACGCCGATACGGGGGCCTGCCGAGGCGGCCTGCTGGCGGCGGCCCTGCGGGGCCTCGTCGACGAAGGCGCGGAACATCTGGGTGCTGCCCGCGGGGTCGTTGTTGCCCTGGGGGCCCTGGGTGTTTGCCATGGCCCTGGACCCTAGCGAATGCCTCCGGCTTGCCCAAGTGCTGGGGTGCCGTCTGCTTGTGCTGGTCGCCCTGACTCGGTGTCGCCGTCACGGTGGCTCCGCCCCCGGGCCCCGTTGTCGGCCTGAACGGCATCGTCCTCAAGCTCCCCCAGCTACCGCTGGGAGGTGCCCCCAGACGGGCTGATTTGCGGCTGGGCCTCGCTGAAAAGCGCGGGCGGACGGGCTCGTGGTGCTTTGCCAAGGTTTTAGGGCTACCCCTCCCCCTCCCATTTGCCTGTAGCAACCAAACATCTTATGGTTGCCTAGAGCAACAAAGGAGGGGTGTGATGGCCGCCGCTCGCGACCAGTACCAAGAACTCGCCCGCCAGCTCAGTGCCATCGGAGCTGTGAAGCGCGGGCTCGGGCGAGTGTTGCCGCACGAGTGCCCGGCAGGGGCCGCTGCCGTGCTCACGCTCCTTGAGCGGCACGGGGAGATGCGGATGAGCCGGCTCGCGGAGCTGCTTGCCATCGATATGTCGGTGACCAGTCGGCATGTGGCCCATGTCGCGGAGCGCGGGTGGATCGACCGGTCCCCCGACCCCTCCGACAAACGGTCGCGCATCCTGCGGCTCACGCCCGCGGGGCGAGACAAGCTCGCCGAGATCGCCGAGCGGTACACACACGCGCTCGCCCACTACTTGGGGGACTGGTCCGACGACGAGGTCGAAGAGCTCAATCACCTCCTCGGACGGCTGCGCGCCAGTTTCGACGTCTGCCGACCGGCGGCGTCCACCCCCGCACCTGACGTGACATGACGGAACGTAAGAAAAGAAGGAAACCCATGGCCACGACCGCACCGACCGGTGTGCGGGCCTCACACTCCCCCACTCTCGGCTCCGCTCGAGCGGGGGGACCCCCACCGCACTCAGTAGGCGCATCCGGCGACGCTCCGATGACGCACCGGCAGATCATGGAGGCGCTGACCGGGCTGCTGCTCGGCATGTTCGTCGCGATTCTGTCGTCGACGATCGTCTCCAACGCCCTGCCCAGGATCATCGGCGACCTCGGCGGCGGTCAGAGCGCCTACACCTGGGTGGTGACCGCGTCGCTGCTGACGATGACGGCATCCACCCCACTGTGGGGCAAGCTCGCCGACCTCTTCTCCAAGAAGCTGCTGATCCAACTCGCCCTCGTCATCTTCGTGCTGGGCTCGGCGGCGGCCGGGCTGTCGCAGAACCCCGGCACGCTCATCGCGTTCCGCGCGGTGCAGGGCATCGGCATGGGCGGGCTGTCCGCGCTGGCCCAGATCATCATGGCGGCGATGATCGCCCCGCGGGAGCGCGGCCGGTACAACGGCTACCTCGGCGCCACCTTCGCCACCGCCATGGTCGGCGGCCCGCTGGTCGGCGGTGTCATCACCGACACCAGCTGGCTGGGCTGGCGCTGGTGCTTCTACGTCGGCGTGCCGTTCGCCGTCATCGCCCTGATCGTGCTCCAGCGCACCCTGCACCTCCCGGTCGTCAGGCGGAAGGTCAAGGTCGACTGGGCCGGTGCCTTCCTCATCTCCGCCGCGGTCTGCCTGCTGCTGGTCTGGGTGACCTTCGCCGGTGACAAGTACGCGTGGCTGTCCTGGCAGACGTACGCGATGGTCGGTGGCTCCGTCGTCCTCGGGCTGCTCTTCGTGCTCGTGGAGGCGAAGGCGAGCGAGCCGATCATCCCGCTGCGGCTCTTCCGCAACCGCACCATCACGCTGGCCTCCCTGTCCTCGCTGTTCGTCGGTGTCGCGATGTTCTCGGGGACCGTGTTCTTCAGCCAGTACTTCCAGCTGGCCCGGGACAAGTCGCCGACCATGTCCGGCGTCATGACCATCCCGATGATCGGCGGTCTGTTCGTCGCCTCGACGGTCTCCGGGCAGGTCATCACCCGTACCGGACGCTGGAAGGGCTGGCTGATCGGCGGCGGGGTGCTGGTGACCGCGGGTCTCGGCCTGCTGGGCACGATGCGGTACGACACCCCGTACTGGCACATCGCGATCTTCATGGCCCTGCTGGGCCTCGGCGTCGGCATGATGATGCAGAACCTGGTGCTCTGCACGCAGAACCAGGTGGACCCCACCGACCTGGGCGCCGCCAGCTCCACGGTCACCTTCTTCCGTTCGCTCGGCGGCGCCATGGGCGTCTCGGCGCTGGGCGCGGTCCTGGCCCACCGGATCACCGACTACGTCAAGGACGGCCTGGCGGGCCTCGGTTCGGGTGCCGCGTCCTTCGGGCACGCAGGCACGGGCGACGGCAGCATCCCGGACCTCGACGCGCTGCCCGTGCCGGTCCGCACGGTGGTGGAGAGCGCGTACGGGCACGGGGTGGCGGACGTGTTCCTGTACTCCGCGCCGCTGGCACTGCTCGCCCTCCTCATGGCCCTGTTCATCAAGGAGGTCCCGTTGAGGACGCGGGGCGGGATGGCGCAGGCTGCCGAGGCCGCATCTACGGCTCCGACTGCGGCTCCGGTCGAGCAGGAGAGCCCTGTTGCCGACCCTGTTGCCGCGACTGTCGATGACGCCGCGGAATCCGATCGTGCGAGTGGTGGCATTCCCGTACGCGGCTATGTACGCGGTGCCGGGAACGCGCCCATCGCCCGGGCCGCCGTCACGCTGATCTCCCTCGGGGGACGGCAGTTGGGCCGCTCGGTCACGCACGCGGACGGTGGTTATGCGCTGGACGCGCCGGGGGCGGGGTCGTACGTACTGATCGCATCAGCCGACGGGTTCCAGCCGCAGGCTTCGACGATCGTCGTGAACGACGAGCCGGTCTCGTACGACATCCTCGTGAGCGGTACGAGCGGGATCGGCGGTGTGGTGCGGGACGCCGCGAGCGGTACGCCCGTCAAGGACGCCATGGTCGTCGTCACGGACGTACGCGGTGATGTGCTGGCCACCGGAAACACCGGCGAGCAGGGCGAGTTCGACTTCGCCGAACTGGTCCCCGGCACCGTGACCGTCGCCGTGAACGCGGCGGGGCACCGGCCGGCCGCCCTGCCGGTCGAGGTCGGCGCCGCGGGAGTGACCCGAGTCGAGGTCGACCTCACGGCGGGCGCCCGGCTGCGGGGGATCGTACGGGCGCCGCACGGGCCCCTCGCCGATGCCCGGGTCACGCTCGTCGACGCTGCGGGCAATGTGGTCGGCACCGCTACGACCGGGGAGGACGGGGCGTACGCCTTCGCCGATCTGGACAGCGGGGAGTACACCGTGATCGCGACGGGTTACCCGCCGGTGGCGACGGCGCTGACCGTGAACGGGCTCGGTGTCGACGACCATGACATCGAACTCGGCCATCCCGGCGAGTAGTTCGAGGCCAAGGGCCCGCTACATCAAGCCGACCATGCGGGGTGGGGCGAACAGGTGGCGGGCCCGGTGTTCCTCGGCCACCATTTCCGTCCCGGCGCGCATCTCGGGCGAGCGGTCCGTTCTGGCCAGGGCCCGCTGGTGGCCCGTGCAGGTCGCGCAGGCCGGGTCCCAGTCGGGCAGTTCCTGAGGGTGGGCGTCGGCGAGGTGGCGGCTGAGGCTGATCTGCGTGCCCACGACGCTGTCCGTGAAGTCCCAGTCGACGTCGTAGCCCTCGGTCGCGTGCAGTCCGGCGATGACCGCCTGTACGTGCTTCATCGCCTCGTACAGCCGGACGCACTCGGCGCAGTCCCACATCCAGGCGGGTGGCAGCGGCCACTGCTCGTCGGGGCTGAGGTCGTCGGCGGCCATGTCCGTCAGGGTAGGGGCTGCCGTCGTACGCGTCAGGCGTTCGGCGGGCGTTCACCCTAGGCTGCCTCCATGGCACCGAACATCGCTACGAACACGTCCGTGTCCCTCGACGAGCTGCTGGATTTTGTACGTCCTCGCCATCGCGCCGTGCTGCTTACTCGGCGGGCCGATGGGAGTCCGCAGGGGTCGCCGCTGACCTGTGGGGTCGATGACGCGGGGCGGATTGTCGTCTCGACGTATCCCGAGCGGGCCAAGACGCGTAACGCGAAGCGGGACTCGCAGGTCAGTGTCATCGTTCTGAGCGATGACTGGAACGGGCCGTGGGTTCAGATCGACGGCACGGCCGAGGTCATCGATCCGCCGGAGTCGGTCGAGCCGCTTGTGGAGTACTACCGGAATATCGCGGGTGAGCACCCTGACTGGGACGAGTACCGGTCGGCGATGCTCAAGCAGGGCAAGTCGATCATCCGGATCACTCCGGTGCGGTGGGGGCCGGTCGCGACCGGGGGCTTCCCTGCGCGGCTTGCTCCGCAGGAGTAGGGGGTTTCTTTCCCCAGCCCCGCCCCTTCCCGGCTGTAACAATTTGCGGCTCCGCCGCGTGGGGGGCTGCGCCCCAGGCCCCCGCCTTCGGCGGGTGGGTGGGGTGCCTTCGGCGGGTGGGTGGATTCTTGGGGTGGGCCGGGGGGCCTGTCGCGGGTGGGTGGGGTGCCTACCGGGGTGGTGGGTGACAGTCGTGTCGCGGCTGCGGGTGCGTTGTGGCTGGTCGCGCAGTTCCCCGCGCCCCTAAAGGCAAAAGCCTGCGACTGCCCGCGCCCCGACAAGCAAGCGAACCGGAAAAGCCCGGCCCCGGAAGGCGCCCGCACCCGGGCAGCCCGTGCCCGGAAGGCGCCCGCGCCCGAGCAAGCCCGCGGCCCGGAAAGCCCGCCGGGAGGGAGCCCGCGCCCCGAGCAAGCCCGCGGCCCGGAAGGCGCCCGCGCCCCGAGCATGCCCGTGGTCCGGAAAGGCCGCCGGGAGGGAGCCCGCACCCCCACGGCCCCGCAGCCGCCCACGGCGGCAAGGGGACGGGGCGGGGGTGTGCGCCCGCAGCGGCCGGCGCGCCAACACCGGCACCCCCTACCAGCCAACAGCAACGCGCGCCGGTCCGAGGACGGACACCCCCGACGCGGCCCCGCACCCACCACCCACCCAAGGGGCGCGGGGCTGTGACATATGCGGCTCCGCCGCGTGGGCGCGAGCAACCACAACGCACCCGCAGCTATGAACGGCCCTCCCAGCGGAGCGTCATCGTCTCGATCCCCGCCACCAGCAACTCCAGCGCAAACCCAAAGTCCCGCTCCCGCATCTCCTCCACCGTGTCCCCACCCCGCGCTTCCATCAGCTCCGTGGCCTGCTCGAAGTCCTTGGCGAACTCCGGCTGCGAACGGATCGTGTTCATGGCCCGGTGGAAGTACTCGTCCTGCGACAGCCCCGCGGCAGCGCACCGCTGCACGAAGTGCCCCTCGATCGTGCCGAAGCCGTACACGAACTGGTAGACGGCCGCGATCGCGCCCGTCTGACCGTGCGCCGGCAGGCCGGTGTTACGCATCACCTGCTGCACGCACAGCGAGAACGCCATCGAATGCGGGCCGATGTTGAGGAAGCTGCCGATCAGCGGCGACACCCAGGGGTGGCGCACCAGCAGCGCCCGGTACCCACCCGCCAGCGCGCGCAGCTGATCGCGCCAGTCCTCGCCCGACTCCGGATCGGGCAGCTCGAGTTCGGCGAAGACCGAGTCGAGGGCGAGTTCGAGCAGGTCGTCCTTGGTGTCCACGTACCAGTAGACCGACATCGCCGTCACGTTCAGCTCGGCGGCCAGCCGGCGCATAGAGAACTTGGCCGGCCCCTCGGCATCGAGCAGCCGCACCGCCGCCCGGGTGATCCGCTCCCGGTCGAGCCCGGAGGGCTGACCACCCCGAGCCGCCCGCGGCCGCCCCTCCAGCCAGACACTCGTCCGCGCCGGGCCTTTGGCCCGGTCCCGGTCCCGGTCGCCCGCCCTCACCATGGCGCACCTTCCTCGGAGCTCGATACACAACGCGGCCTGATGCCATGCGTGCCTCTACGAGACATCGTTACGCAGACTCCGCCGAGTCCACGGACTCCTCGGCCTCCACCGATTCCGCGGAACCCACAGAACCCGCGGAATCCGCCCGCTCAGCCCGCCGCAACAACTCCGCCGCCAGCAGCCCTCCAACGAGCACCGCAGCGGCCCCCACCAGCTGACTGGTCTCAAGACCGGAGGAGAACGCATCCATGATCCGCGCCCGCTCCCCAGCCGACTCCGCCGAGGCGAGCGCGGCCGGCAGCGAGGCCGCAGCGACCGGGAGGATCAGCGCGGCGAAACGGGCGTTGAGGACGGCGCCGAGGACCGCGACACCGAGGCCGTTGCCGAACTCGGCGAGCGTGCCGTTGATGCCCGCGCCCACGCCCGCCTTCTCCGGCGGGATGGCGCTCATGATCGCGTTCGCCATGGCGGGCATGGCGAACGCGATGCCCGCGCCCATGATGACGAGTCCCGCCAGCATGCCGCCGTAGTTGTCGCCGCCGAGCAGCGCGATCACCGCGAGGCCGGAGGCGAGCATGCTCATACCGGCCGCGATGGTCGCGGGCGTGCCGAGCACCGCATGCACCTTCGCACCGACGCCCGTGAGGTTCAGCGCCACGACGGTCACCGCGAGCGGTGCCAGCCGCAGGCCCGCCTCCAACGGCCCGTAACCGAGGACGAATTGGAGATGCTGGGTGAGCAAGAAGAGGGAACCGCCCATGCCGAAGGCGACCAGGATCGCGCCCGCCACGGCGCCGATGAAGCGCTGGTTGCGGAAGAAGTGCATGTCCAGCATCGGGTACGGGACGTGCAGCTCCCAGAGCGTGAACGCTCCGAGGACCAGTACGCCGACGGCCGCGGCCACCAGGACCTGCGCCGACGTCCACCCATGCTCGGGGCCGGAGATGATCGCGTAGACCACCGAGGCCATACCGATCGTCGAGAGCAGCGCGCCCAGCAGGTCGGGGCGGTCGCCCTGCGGGTTCTTGGACTCGGGCACCAGCTTGATGACGGCGGCGAGGCCGATGAGCGCGACGGGGATGTTGATCAGGAAGAGCGAGCCCCACCAGAAGTGGTTCAGCATGAAACCGCCGAGCAGCGGACCGGCCGCGAAACCGAGGGAGTTGACGGTCGACCAGATACCGATCGCCTTCACACGCTCGGTGTCGTCGAAGATCTGCACGACGACGGCGAGCGTCGTGGTGATCAGCAGCGCTCCGCCGACGCCCATGCCCGCGCGGGCGGCGATGAGCTGTGTGGACGACTGCGCGAAGGCCGCCCAGAGCGAGCCCGCGCCGAAGAGCACGAGGCCCGCGGCCAGCATCTTCCTGCGGCCGTAACGGTCGGCCGCGCTGCCCGCCGTGAGCAGCAGCCCCGACTGCACGAGCGAGTACGCGTTGATCATCCACTGGATGTCCGCGGTGCTCGCGCCCAACTCGTCCGTGAGGGACGGGATCGCGACGTTCAGAACGGTGTTGTCGAGGAGCACGGTGAGCTGCGCGAGCATGATCACACCGAGGATCAGCCAGCGCTGGGGGTGGCCCTGGGGCTGCGCCTGCCCTTGCTCCTGGGCTTGTTCCTTGGCTTGTTCCTGGGGAGACGTGGTCATGCTGTACACCGTAGAACAGTTCCTATACGGCGTACAACGCGGTTTCCGGCTGTACGACAAAGGCGTCGCGCTCACCGGCGTCGTACGACAACGGCGGTGGCCCGAGGCGCGTACGCACCCCGGGCCACCGCCCGCCAGCAGAAACCGTCAGCTCGTCGACTGCGTCAGGTCGTAGAACGTGGACGAACCCACCGTCACCTCCTTGAAGTTCTCCTGCACCCACTCGCTGATCTGGGACGCGGTGCCGGAGCTGTCGTTGCCGCCGCCGCCCATGCCGCCGCCCGCGATGAAGTAGTGGATCTTGCCGTCCGCCACGTACTGCTTGAACTCGGCCAGTGTCGGCGACGGGTCGCTGCCGTTGAAGCCGCCGATCGCCATCACCGGGTCGCCGGTGGCGAGCTGGTAACTCGCGGCGTTCTGGGCGCCGATGGCCGCCGCGACCCAGGTGTAGTCACCGGAGTTCGCCTCCAGCAGCTCCTTGGCCTCGTCGCCGACGGTCGCACCGTTGAGCAGACCGCCCATGCGGCCACCGCCGGCGCCCGTACCTCGGCCGTCGCCCTGGGCGCCGGGCGTGACACCCTGCTGCTGGCCCTGGGTGTTGCCGTTCTGCTGCCCCTGCTGGTTCTGGCCGCCGCCGGGCACAGCGCCGGCCGGAGGCTGGCCCGTCCGCCCATTTCCGTTCTGCTGTGTCTGCCCATTGCCGTTCTGCTGTGTCTGCCCGTTGCCGTTCTGCTGGTTCTGGCCGGGCATCCCGCCGGGACCGCCACCCGTGCCACCGGGACCGCCACCCATACCGCCACCGCCACCGGGGCCGCCACGGCCACCCGCGACCGCCGGACCGGCCGTGACGATCGAGCCGGTGTGGGCCTCGTTCAGCGTGGCGAGCGTATACGCCGTCGGACCGGCCAGCGCGGTGACGAAGCTCAACCCGACCACCCCCATGGCCAGTCGACGACCGAGCTTGTTCACGAAGATCAGACCGAGCGCGGCGGCCAAGCCCCCGACCAGGACCAGCCACTTCAGCCACGGCAGGTAATCGGAGGAACGGTTGAGGAGGACGTACCCCCACACCGCCGTCGCCGTCATCACGCCCGCCAGGGTGAGCGAGGCCCACATCCGGCCCCGCTCCTCCCAGAGCACGACCGCGCCCATACCGATCAACGGCGCGATGTAGGGGGCCAGGGCGACGGTGTAGTACTCGTGGAAGATGCCCTGCATGAAGCTGAAGATCACCATGGTGATCAGCAGCGAGCCGCCCCAGGCGAGGAACGCGGCACGGGCCGTGTCCGTACGCCCTGCCCTGCGCAGCAGAAACACCGCCGCGACGCACAAGATCAGCGCCGCCGGGATCAGCCAGGAGATCTGACCGCCGATGTTCGAACTGAACATGCGGTCCCAGCCGGTCTCGCCCCAGCCACCACTCCTGCCACCGCCGCCGACGCTGCCGGTCTCCTCGCCGTTGATGCGGCCGAGTCCGTTGTAGCCGAAGGTCAGTTCAAGGAAGGAGTTGTTCTGCGAGCCGCCGATGTACGGGCGCGAGGAGGCCGGCCACAGCTCGACGATCGCGACCCACCAGCCGCCCGCGACGACCATCGAAAGCCCCGCGAGAAGGACCTGGCCGATGCGCCTGCGCAGGGTCGTCGGCGCGAAGAGTACGTAGATCAGCGCGAGCGGCGGGAGGATCAGGAAGGCCTGGAGGGTCTTCACCAGGAAGGCGAGGCCGACCGCGGCACCCGCCCACACCAGCCACTTCGTCTGAGCCTTCTCCATGGCGCGCAGCACGCAGTAGACCGTGACGGCCATCAGCAGCGCGAGCATCGCGTCCGGGTTGTTGAAGCGGAACATCAGCGCGGCGACGGGCGTGAGCGCGAAGACCGCCATGGTGATCAAGCCGGCCGCGGCGTTGAACCGCCGGCGCACGGCCCCGTACAGCACACCCGCCGTGGCGACGGCCATGAGCACCTGCGGGAACAGGATCGCGAAGGAATTCAGACCGAGCAGCCGCACCGACAGCGCCATCGGCCACAGGGAGGCCGGGGGCTTGTCGACGGTGATGGCGTTCGCCGAGTCGAGCGAGCCGAAGAAGAACGCCTTCCACGACTGGCTGCCCGCCTGAACGGCCGCGGAGTAGAAGGAGTTGGCGTACCCGGAGGCCGTGAGGTTCCAGGTGTAGAGCGCGCCGATCAGCAGCAGCGTACCGAGGAACGCGGGCCGTACCCAGCGGTGGTCCTCGGGCCGCCCGCGCCACAGGCGGCGTACGAAGGGCTGCTTGGGGCTGCCGTCCTCGGGGGCCGCGATGGGCTCCGCTGGAACAACCGTCTCCTGGACGGCAGTTGGCTGAGTAGTCGTCATCGTGCGTCCCTCGGATCGTGATCGTTCGGGCGCACCGGCTGCATCTGCATGGTCGCGTCCCCCCAGGTTCGGTTGTCGTACGGAGCGCTGCCGTACGGAGAGTTGTCGTACGGAGAGTTGTCGTACGGAGAGTTGTCGTACGGAGAGTTGTCGTACGGAGAGTTGTCGTACGGAGAGTTGTCGTACGGAGAGTGAGTCGCCGTCGCGTAGACGGGCGGGGCCGGGTTGTGCGAGGCCACGACCGTTGACGCCGAGTCGTCGCCCCGGTCCGGGAACACCCACGCCCGGAAGAGCAGGAACCGCAGCACCGTCGCCGCGAGGTTGGCGGCGATCAGCACCGCCAGTTCGGTGGAGTGCGCGGGGTCGGTCGTCGCCGCGTTCAGGGCGGCGAGCGAGCCACTGGTCAGGGCGAGGCCGATGCCGAAGACGACCAGGCCCTGCGCCTGGTGCTGCATCGCCCGCTCGCGGCCGCGGACGCCGAAGGTGAGGCGCCGGTTGGCCGCCGTGTTGGCGACCGCCGAGACCAGCAGGGCCAGCGCGTTGGCGAACTGCGACCCCGTGAACGTACGGAAGCCGCTGTAGAGCAGCAGATAGAACAGTGTGGACAGAGCACCCACGACGCAGAACCCGACGAGTTGCCGGGCGAGTCCCGTGGGTACGCCGGTCAGTTCGCGGTCGCGCGGATCGTCACCGAACGGCCGGGCGAGCCGGTCGAGCGGCAGCGATCCGGTGGCGAGGGCGCGACCCACGCGCCACACGCCCAACAGATCGTCGGTCGCGGTCTTCACGAGGTGCACGGTCGAATCGGGGTCGTCGACCCAGTCGACCGGCACCTCGTGGATGCGCAGTCCGGCCCGTTCGGCCAGGACCAGCATCTCGGTGTCGAAGAACCAGCCGGTGTCCTCGACAAGCGGCAGCAGCACGTGAGCCACTTCCCGCCGGATCGCCTTGAAGCCGCACTGGGCGTCGGAGAAGCGGGCCTGCAGCGAGCCCCGCAGGATCAGGTTGTACGTACGGGATATGAACTCCCGCTTGGCACCGCGCACCACCCGCGAGGAGCGGGCCAGGCGCGAGCCGATCGCGAGGTCGGAGTGGCCCGAGATCAGCGGGGCCACCAGCGGGAGCAGTGCGTTGAGGTCGGTGGAGAGGTCGACGTCCATATAGGCGAGGACGGGGGCGTCCGAGGCGGACCACACGGTCCGCAGGGCCCGGCCGCGGCCCTTCTGCTCCAGGCGGAAGGACCTGACCTCCCCGATCTCCGCCTCCAGCCGCGCCGCCACCAGCGGGGTGGCGTCCGTCGAGGCGTTGTCCGCGATGGTGATGCGGAACGAGTACGGGAAGGTGCGCGCGAGATGCTCGTGCAGTCGGCGCACGCACGGCTGGAGGTCCTTCTCCTCGTTGTAGACGGGGATCACTACGTCCAGGACAGGCGTTCCGGCATTCCCGGCCGGGAGGTGCTCCCGCGCCGGCAGGGAGCCGGGAGAAGGTTCGGTTCGCATGACGACGACTGTCGTCAAGTGCCCTGTTACACCCGTGTGGTGGTGCTGTGGTGTGCCTGTGAGTACGTTTGCGAGCTTGTTTCCGAAATGAAGGCCTCATGAGAAGAGGCCAATTCCGGTGCCACCGCGGGCAGATGCACGGTAAAGACGGTCCGCCCGGGCACGCTGTCGACCGTCACCGCACCGTCGTGCGCGGCCACGACGGCCTGCACGATGGCGAGCCCGAGACCCGTGGACCCGGAGGCACGCGAGCGCGACGAGTCGCCCCGCGCGAACCGTTCGAAGACACGCGGCAGCAAATCCGGTGGAATGCCGGGCCCGTCGTCCTGCACGTCCAGACACACCCAGGAGCCCCGCCGGTGCACGCGTGCCGTCACCGTGGTGCCGGGCGGGGTGTGCGTACGGGCGTTCGCGAACAGGTTCACCATGACCTGCTGGATACGGGCGGCGTCGGCCTGCACGAGCGCGGGTTCGTCCGGCAGCTCGAGCCGCCAGTTGTGCTCGCGCCCGGCCGCGCGCGCATCGCTCACGGCGTCCACGACCAGCGGGGACAGGTCGGTGTGCTCGTAGGAGAGGGGGCGCCCGGCGTCGAGCCGCGCGAGCAGCAGCAGGTCCTCGACGAGCCCGGTCATCCGCCCGGCCTCGGACTCGATCCGGCCGAGCGCGTGCCGGGTGTCGGGCCCGGTCTCTTCCCTTCCGCGCCGGGTGAGTTCGGCGTATCCACGGATGGACGCGAGGGGCGTACGCAGCTCATGGCTGGCGTCCGCGACGAACTGCCGTACGCGTGTCTCGCTCTCCTGGCGCGCGTGCAGCGCGCCGTGGACGTGGTCGAGCATGCGGTTGAGGGCGGCGCCGACCTGTCCGACCTCCGTATGGGGGTCGGTCTCGGACTCGGGGACGCGCTCGTTGAGGGTCACCTCGCCGCTGTGGAGGGGGAGTTCGGAGACTCGGGTGGCGGTGGCGGCTACTCGGCGGAGGGGGCGGAGGGCGACGCTCACGATGGTGGCGCCGGCCAGGGAGGCGGCGACCAGGCCGGCGGCGGTGACGCTGAGCTCGACGATGATGAGGGTGTTGAGGGTCTCTGAGACGTCCTTGGTGGACAGGCCCACGTAGAAGTCGCCGTCCACACCACTCTGGTACCGGACGCGGTATTCGCCGAGGCCCGGAAGGTCAACGGTGTGCGGCTCGTCATCCCGCGGCACATCCTCGAGGGCGGCCTGCTGCGCCGCGGTGAGCGACTTGGGGCTGACGTCGGTCACCCCGTTCTCGCCCTCGGTCTTCTTGCCGGCCTTGGCTTCGGTGATGCTGCCGTCCTCGAGCTTCGCGGCGACAGTGCCACCGCCGCTGGGCTGCGGGCCTTCCCGCTGGACGAACTCCGACAGCGTCGGCTTCGGCTTGCCGATGTCGTCGGGGTCGAGCCGGTCGGCGACCTCCTTCGGAGGGCCGGCCGCCCGCATGGCTGACTCTTTCAGCGAGCCGTCGAGCTGCTCGTACAGATGGGAGCTGAGCGCGATGGTGGTCACCGTCCCGATCACCGCACACACCACCGCGATCAGCGCCACAGACGCGACGACAAGCCGCGTCCGCAGCGTCCGAGGCTGTCGGCCCCGCTGCTGCCGCAGCTGTCGTCGTCCGCTCATGACGCCGCGGGCTTGATCAGGTAACCGGCTCCGCGCCGCGTGTGGATCATCGGCTCCCGCCCGGCGTCTATCTTCCGGCGCAGGTAGGAGATGTACAGCTCGACGACGTTGGCCTGGCCGCCGAAGTCGTACGACCACACACGGTCGAGGATCTGCGCCTTGCTGAGCACCCGACGCGGGTTGCGCATGAGGAAACGCAGCAGCTCGAACTCGGTGGCGGTGAGGTGGATGTTGTCCCCGGCCCGCGACACCTCATGGCTGTCCTCGTCCAGCATGAGATCGCCGACGACGAGCGTGGAGTCGGAGCGCCGGTCGGCGGCACCGGAGCGGCGGATCAGCCCGCGCAGCCGCGCGACGACTTCCTCCAGGCTGAACGGCTTGGTGACGTAGTCGTCGCCACCCGCGGTCAGCCCGGCGATACGGTCCTCGACGGCGTCCTTCGCCGTCAGAAAGAGGACGGGAACGTCGGGCAGCTCACGGCGCAGGCGGCCCAGCACAGCCAGCCCGTCCATGTCGGGCAGCATCATGTCGAGCACCACGGCATCGGGCCGGAACTCCCGGGCGGTCTGCACCGCCCCGGTGCCGTCACCCGCGCTGCGGATCTGCCAGCCTTCGTAACGCAGGGCCATGGACAACAGCTCGGTGATCGACTGCTCGTCGTCCACCACAAGCACGCGGACGGGGCTCCCGTCCGGCCTCAGCAGTTCGGTGCGCCCCTGGGGCGAGGTCGTGGTCATAGCCGACACATTGCTGGGCGGCTCTGAGAACACCCTTGCGGGAACCTGTGAATTACCTGAGAAACACACAGGAGCCACTCAGGGAACGCCTGGGAAGCCCTTGTCCGGCGCCGGGCCGTCGGGCTGTCGGGCACGAAGCGAGGCTCACAGCCCGAAGAGCCGCGCCCCGTTCCCGTAACAGAGCGCCCTCAGCCAGTCGTCCCCGAGCCCGAGTCCTCCGCTCGGCCGTCTCGCCCTACCCGTTGTTCGCCCCCGTGCGCACGGAGGTGAACACGGCGGCGTAGTACGACGGTTCGTGCGCGCCGACAGCTGCATGCGCGACGACAGGCGCACCGGATTGATCGCTCATCTCCCCCACTTTCGGCGCGCACTTCGCACCACGTCCAGCACCGTTCCTCCAGCGGCTGTCAGAAGAGCCCGTCCTGCAGACCGTTCCGCTGACCCCCGAACTCCCGCACAGGCACCGTCACCGCACCGGCCGGTTCACCCTCACCGGCGGCACCGGCGGCACTCAGCTCCCACCCCTTCATCAGCCGCGTATCCAGGACGACGACCCCACGCTCGCCGGCCAGATGCAGATCGGGCCCGGCAGCAGCCACCAGCTCCCCTCTCACGACACCTCCCGCCACGAGTTCACTCACCACGCCCACAGCCGGCGGCAACCCGTCGAGCCCGAACGCCCCGGCATGATCGACGGCCACGAACGGCATCCGCTCCAGAGCCTCCGGCCACCCACCGAGCCCCACGGCCTTCGCATGCAGCGCCTCGACCTCGCCCGCCCGCACCGCCGCCTCCGGCAGCACACTGCGTACGGCCCGCTTGGCGTCGTACGCGATCCGATCCGGCACCCCCAAAGCCGTACGCAACAACTCCTCACTCCGCCGGGCGGCCATCAGGGGCCCCCGCCCGAGCCAGCTGAAGACAACGGCCCCTTGCTCCAGCAGCCTCGCCTCTCCCCGCTCGACAGCAGTGATCCCGACCTTGACCATCCCGCTCCCGAACCACGCGAGATACACGTGATACGGCCGCGGATCATCGGCGACGGTATCGGCGGCAACGGAGTGCGCCCGCTCCAGCCGCGCACACTCCTCACACTGCGCCCCGACACTCCGCCCGGACACGACAGCCCGCACCGGGCAGCTGTTCCCCCGCGCCCCCACACACGTCCGCACACTCCCGTCGACCACCGCGAACGCCACCCGCTTCCCCCACGCCAACGCACTGCTCCGCCCCTCACCCCACCCGAGCACGGGCCCGCCGACACCCCACCGCAGCCCCGTACATCTCCACACCCGTGCCATCACCAAAAGCGTAAAGGCCACCACTGACAACGAGGGGTCCCCGGCGATTCACCGGGGACCCCCACCTGTGTGTGCCGTCGTCGCGGCCAGGGCTGCCGTCTATGTGGACGCGCCAGGAGCCCGGTACTGGATTTGCCCGGCAGCGCGCAGGGCCTCCAGCGTTTCGTCGACGGTCAGCAGGACAGTCGTCTCGAACGAGCTGAGCGCACCCCCTCCGCTGATCGCCAGCGCCACCGCGGCCATGGACACGTTGTCCGGGGCCTCCCACAGGTTGTAGCCGTCGTGCGTGCCGAAGGCGTACCAGAAACCGTGGAGCTTCCCGCCGACGGACTCGATGTACTGCTGAGCGGCCTGCGCGCGGTCCTCCGGGTGACCGATCAGCCTCGCCCAGGTCTCCGGCGTGTAGCTGAACCTCGTTAGATAGAGCGGCATCACATCTCCCTTTCGTCCCCTCAAGAGATGCCACCGCGGGGAGAGATCCCGCCGCAGGCGCCCCGCGCATCCCACGATCGGCCGCGGACGCGCCGAAGTACTCAGTCCAAGCTGAGTACTCACGCTCTGTCCGGTGACGGCGTCAGCCGAAACGCTTGGGACATGAGCCAAGGACCACGGAAACCCGTTCTCCATCTGCTGTCGATCCTCGCGACGGCCGGGGCCTCGATGGCCATGTGGGCTGCCTGGCTGGGCTGGGACCAGCAGTACGACGTGCAGCCTGACGGCACGATGACCGGCCCGTACGAGGCCTGGCAGGTAATCGGTCTGGTGCTGACTCTGCTGGTGCCGGTGTACTGGGCGGCGTCCCGGCGCTACTTCGTCGGCGCTGTGCTCGGCCCCACGGCCGGCCTGACCACAGCCGCCTTCTACGACTGGTCGGACGACACCAGCGGCCTCTTCGCGGTCGGCGTCGGATTGATCATGATGGGCACCCTCGCCGCAACCGCCGTCGTTTCCGCCGTCACAGCCGCCATCACTGATCACCGGCAGAGCCCACCTGCGGCTCACTACCTGCCCAGCTGACGCCTGACATCAGCCCGTTGCTCTACTTCGCTGCCGCACGGCCCGAAAACGCCAGAGGCCCCGGATTACTCCGGGGCCTTTGACCTGTGTGCACTCGGCAGTGTCCTCGCTCAGGACATCGGAATGGGATGTCTCAAGACATCGGCATGACCTCGGGGCCATGGTCTGGCGATGTCGAAGAGGCGTCTGGTGATCACTGCTGTCGTCGTAGAAGGCCGCACTCAGGGCGAGCTCGCGCGGGCCTACGGGGTGTCACAGGGCTGGATCAGCCGTCTGGTGGCCCGCTACCGAGCCGAAGGCGAGGCGGCGTTCGAGCCGCGCTCGAGGCGCCCCAAAACCTCACCGACCGCGCTCGATCCGGACACGGTCGACCTGATCGTCCGCATCCGCAAGGAGCTGACCGAACAGGGCCTGGATGCCGGGCCGGAAACCATCGCCTGGCATCTGCAGCAGCATCACCACCTGCGCGTGTCACGGGCGACGATCAGCCGCCATCTCACCGCCCACGGCTTGGCTGACGGGGTGTCGGTGGCCGCGTTCCGGCTTGCTCAGAGGCGCATCAGGGGCCGCGGGACCTCGGGTGGTCGGCGCAGCGTCGGCGGCAGGGCTGACCCCGCGCTGAGGCGCAGTGCACGTGAGGCGCGCCGGGCTGCGCCTTCGGGACTGACCACTCGGCGCGCGACGAGGGCTGACCCGCCACGGCACGCAGAGCCCGCCCCGTGGACCCACCACCCGGACAGGCCTTCACCATTTGCACTCGGACTGATAACAGAAACAACCCACCTCTTCACGTATCGCCTACATCGGATAACGTCCCCCATCTCACGAAACACAGCACAAGGGGGGCACATGAGCCAGCAATACCCACAGGACCCCGGATACGGGCCACCGCAACAGCCGGGCTGGGGAACACCGCAACAGCAGCCAGCCCAGTGGGGCGCGCCGCAACAGCAGCCAGCCCAGTGGGGCGCGCCGCAGCAGCAGCCGCAGCCGGGCTGGGGCGCACCACCGCCGCCGCAGCCCCCGAAAAAGAGCAGCACCGGAAAGATCGTCGGCCTCGGATGCGCCGGGATCATCGCGCTCTTCGTCATCATCGGCATCTTCAGCGCCGCCCTCGGCGGCGGCTCCGACGACAGCAGCAGCAAGGGCAGCACGGTCAGCGCCGAGCCCACCGCCACGGACGACGGCGCCGGGGAGGACACCGCGGCCGATGCCGAGGCAGAGAAGGAGGAGCCCACCGAGGAGCCGGCCCCGGAGTCGCCCGTGAAGGTCACCGCGACGAAGACGGCATTCGCCCCGAGCATCCTGGCCGAGGGCAGTAACTACACCAGCGTGAAGGTGACGATCAAGAACGACAGCGACGACACGATCAGCGTCAACCCGCTGTACTTCGCGATCACCGACAGCAAGGGCACAAAGCACTCCCACGAGTTGGCGGCCGACGAGAACCAGCTCGAAGCCGTGGACCTGGCCCCCGGCGAGAACATCAGCGGAGTCGTCACCGGCAAAGGCAAGTTCACTGCCAAGTACGTGACCTACACCGATGGGTTCCTCGGCGACTCGCTACGCGCCGACGTGTCCTGACGGGGGATCTGGCACCCCGTTGCATCACTGACGGGCCCGGCTGGCTCGAGCCCTGATCGTGAAGGCCATCGATGCTCTGCGCTGAACCCAGAGCATGACGAAAACCCCCACCACGGCTAGAGCGCTACCGTCCGACCATCCGCCGCACCCTCGGAGACACTCATGAAGTCGGCGCCCTGGACCGTCCTGACCTTCGCATTCGGCCTTGTCACCTCGGTGCGATAGGTGCAGGGATACAGGCCTGGCAGAACGCGGATATCGAAGGCGCCCGAAGCAGCTTCGCCATCAGCAGCGGTATCGCTGATGCCCTGCTACGGGTCGCCGTCATCGTCCTACTCGCCTTTGCCACGCGAGCCTGCTACCGCCTAGCCGTCCGTGCCCGCAGCGCAGGCGAGCCCTCGAATGCCGAGGAGCCTCGCCGCCCGTGGGAGCGCTGAGACATGACGAAGCGCCCCGCCCACTGCAGTTGCCTTCGAATCGCGGCGAGGAGTACCGTCCGGCGTCCTCAGAGAACGGCCTGTTACGACCCCTAGGAGGTCAGTTATGGCTGACGAGACAGTGGAGTGCGTGTACGCGCCCGAGCCGATCGAGCTCCCCGACGGCCGCAAAATCCGCATCCGTGCCTACTCAGACGGCAGCGTTCGTTTCCGTCTTGACGGCACGCCGTACGTCCTCACCGAGGCGTACCTCAGTGGCAAGCCTGAAGACCACGCGATCCTCAAGCTGTCGCCCGGCAAGCAGGGCAGCGCCGCGGCCTACAACTGGATGGACGAGAAACTGAAGGCCAAGGCATCACAGCCGTAGGCCGAACGACGAGAAGCCCCCTGCACGGCCCGTGGGTCACGCAGGGGGCTTCAGCTTGCGGCAGTCACGCCAGCCGATAGACGGCCTGGCCCGGGTCCGGTCTCACGATGACACCGTCGTCGGCGAGTTCGCGCAGCTTGCCACGGGCTTCCTTGCCCGCGGCCTCTTCGCTCGCCGGCTCATACCCGGCGACGCGCAGAGCCAGTACGGCGCGCTGCGTGTCCCACGTACCGCCCAGAGCCTGAATCACCGCGGCGAGCGCCTGCTTGTGCGTCAACGGCGTATCTGCCATTGCATCCTCCCCATCCGGAAACCGCCACAGCATGGCACGACGCCCCCTGCACGGCCGTCATGACCGTGCAGGGGACGCCGTGGTGTCTGGGCCGGACGGCCGTTGCGCGGGCTGTCGGCCATCCGAAGGAGAGACGGGGCCTCATAGCGCGGATGGTGCCTAGCGTGCAGCTCGTTGTTCAGTTCGGGTCGCTCGCAGTGGAATGAAGCTACGCAACTGCTCCAGCGCGGGCTGTACGCCCGTCCTGGTCCTAGTGATGAGGCCCAACTGCTCAAGAGCGTTGAGGTCGCGGGAGATGGTCTTGGCGGTCAGGCCAGCGTAAGCCTCGGCGATCTTCGGTGACAGGTGCCTGATCTCAGCCGCCGGTGTCCAGTCCTCCGGGCCGAGTGCCAGGGCCACCAGCTTGCGGCGCCGAGCGGTCTCGCCGGTGCTGTGGCGGAACCGCTCGTGGATGAAGTTGCGCCAGGTGATGGACATGTGCTGGTTGCGAATCTTGTCGATCTGCGCGCCAGGCTCTACAGCGGGTCGGCGGCGAACTGCTGATCGTCGCGCCGAAAACGCAGCGCTCGGCTCGCCGCGTGGCCCTGCCGGCCGAGTACGTGACCGCGCTCCGTGCCCAGCGCGCGCAGCAGATCGCCGACCGGAAGGCGGCCGGTGCCAACTGGAAGGGGACGAGGCAGGGCCTCGTCTTCACCACGAAGAACGGGACCCCCATCGAGCCGCGCAACCTGAACCGTTCCTTCGAGACGCTGTGCGCCCGCGCGGGAGTCCGTAAGGTCCGCTTTCATGACCTGCGCCGCACCTGCGCGTCCCTGCTCCACGAACAGGGATCCGACGCCAGAATGATCATGGAAGTTCTGGGCCATGGCTCCATCCGCGTGACCATGGACATCTACACGTTCGTGCGGCTGGGCTCCCAGCGCTTGGCGTTCGACCGCGTCGGGGACGCCCTGAAATGAGCCGGAGGTCTCACTCCGCCTATGAGGGCCCGAGCCAAAGCAACACTGGCGCGTGCCCTTGTGCCCTATCTGCAGCCCCCGGGCGGACACGGGTTGTAGCAACCGCCAGGCGGGCATCCACCCTTATCACCGGGGTAGTAGTCCTCCTCGCTGCTACCGCTGTCCCCACTGCTGCCGTCGTCTTCAGACCATCCGTCGTCGGGGTCGACATAATCGGGGTCGACGTAGTCCGGATCGTTCGTGGGGTCCTTGTAAAGCCCCTTCGATGACGGACACGCCTCGCCGTTCTCCACGGCGTGCAGGGTGACATCTGGTTCATACGGCAGGGCAGTCCCCGCCTTGACGCTCTGGAAGCACACATTCCAATTCGCGTAGTCACCATCGTCGTTGTTCGTGTCGTAGGCCGCCTCATCCGCGTAGGCGGCCTCGATGGCTACCTCACCGACGGCATCCCCCAACTTCTCCACTGCCTTGGCGTACGTCGTGCCCTTCACGTTCGGCATCTTGGGCCAGGGAATGCGTTGACCGTCCTTCTTCGGGCACGGTGCCCCGTCTGGCACGGCAGCGAACGCGACCTTGCTCAAGGTCGCCTTCTCGAAGCACACCGTCCACTCTCCGCCTGGAGCCTCGTCCCGGTTACTGGCGTCGTGGACCGCAACGCTCAGCCCGGTCTGCCGTGCTCGTTCCAAGGCGCTGTCGACGCTCTTCCCGACCTGGCTCCCAGCCGGGCTCGGAGTGGCCGTGACAGTGACCGTCGCACTCGGCGTCGACGCCACGTCCTCACAGTCGTCGCCACAAGAGCTGAGTAGCAGTAGGAGCAACACCACGGCCAAAGCGCTTACGCCAACGAACCATCCCTTTTCACCCCTAGTCATTGCCATGCGGTGATACCCCCCTGGTTCACACGATCGATCCCCGGGAGCCCCACCGGGGGTGCGGGGACTGCCGTCCAGCCGAGGCATCCACCAGAAGGACGGCGTGCGCACGTCACCTTCAGCAGCGGCCAGGGCGTGATGATCCGCGCGTATCGGGTTCTATCGGAATGAGTGCGGTGATGGCAACAGATGGGACGAAAGACGACGATCTGCACGCTTGCCCTGCCACCGCGCGATCCACGGTTGCCGTCAAACACTGCCGTCAACGCAAAAGCCAGAGGCCCCGTGGATTCCTCCACGGGGCCTCTGGCCTGCTGTGCACTCGGCAGGATTCGAACCTGCAACCTTCTGATCCGTAGGCGGGTGCGCGAACGATGTGTGCCCTCTCCCGCGTACTTACAGCGGCGCGGACGGCAGACGGAACGGCTGCCTCTGTCCGTCAGTGTTCGCCACCGTTGATGTCAGGCGTTGATGTCAGCGGGAGCCCTGCCCATGGCCAGGAGATGCGAACTGGCAGCGAGCAACTCCGGGTACGGCTCTGCCATGCGCGCCGCCTCCATGGCGGAGGCAATCAGCTCGTCTGTGGGCCCCTCGCCCGGCTGCTGCTCGGCCGCCTTCACGAGCGACCATGCGGGCCCCTCGATGCCGAAAACCTGCACGTCCGTCAACCCGGAGGCCACCAACTCCGCCACAAGCTCTTCAGCACGGTGGAAGTAGGACAAGGTGAACCCTCGTACACCGTCATAGACGGCCGTCTCAAGGATCTTGGAAACGGAGTCACGAATCCGTTCGCGGTGCAGGTGGGCGTATGTGACGTGCTCGAAGAGCGACGCGTAACGGTTGATTGCAGCCGCCGCAACCAATCCGCCCGGCTTCACCACGCGGCGGGCTTCCGCCAACGCCCTACGCCGATCATCGAGGTCGGGCAGGTGGTACAGCGGGCCAAGGAGCTGCACAACGTCGAAGCTGTCGTCCGGCTCACGCAGATCGCGAGCGTCTCCCACGATCGCCGAGCACACGGCCGCCGCGCTCTCGACATGACGGGGCACGGGGTCCACGAGCGTGACCTCGTAGCCGTCCTTCACAAGCCATTCAGCGTGAACCCCGGTCCCCCCTCCCACGTCGAGCACGCGCGCCGGCGCGGGGGGCAAGAAGCGTCGGAGAAGCTCTTGAGTCCTGACCAACTCCATACGTCCGTCTGCCGAGCTGCGCAGGCGGCTGTCCTCGTTCACTGTCTCGCCGTAGAACCGCATCACGGAGGGAGCCAATTCGAGATTCGACATGGCCGAAGTATCCTGTGTACCGGTGGACCAGTCCAGCGCGCGGAGTAGGGGAAGCCATGGCCGTTCTGAAGTACGAAGAGATCGCTGAGTCTCTGCGCGCCCGCATCGCCGCTGGTGAGTTCGCCCCTGGTGCCACCATCCCGTCCGGCCGCGACCTGGCCGAGCAGTGGGACGTATCACGGGCCACCGCCATCAAGGCCGTGGACGTGCTGCGCAACGACGGCGTGGTGGTGGCCAAGCAGGGCACCGGTTTCGTCGTCACGGAGACACCCGTGGCGCGCCCCGCTGGCGCCCGCCGAGCCGGGTCGGCGCGCATCTTGGGCGGAATGCCGTTCCTGCGGATCGGTACGCCCGACTGGGCAGAACCCCCCACCCGCGTGGCCAACACGCTTGGGATCTCCCCCGGAGTGTCAGCACTCCGACGCATTCGCGTCCTCCAGCTCCCAGACGGAACCCCGAATAGCTGCGTGGAAGCGTGGTTCCCCCCAGAGATCGCGGAGGCAGCACCTCGCCTCGCCGACACTGCCCCCATCGCCGAGGGCACGACACGCTACGTCCGTCGGCAGACGGGTCGGTTCCCGGTCGAGGGAGTGGACATCACCACCGTTCGCCTCGCTACGGACACAGAGGCGGACCGCTTGCAGGTAGCGCCAGCTACTGCGGTCGCGGTGCTCCTCCACACGGCATACGACGAGGACGGTCGTCCGTTGGTCTGCGAGGAAGGCGTCACCCCGTCCTCGCTCTTCGAGCAGGTGGACACCTACGCCATGTAGGGAACCCTAAATCGAGCTGGACCGGTCCGCCGGTCCAGCTATTTTTTATGCCGCCCATGCCTCTTGAGCTGCGGTGATGATGAATCGCCAACTCCACCCCAATCTCTGACACTTGACTGGACCGGTCCACCGGTCCAGTCTTTAGATGTGGCCGCAAGCCCCTCCGATGCATTCCGGAGGGGTCGGCAGTGCCGCGCCAGGAGCCCCGCGTCGGTCGGGGGGAGGGTCCCGGGCCCCTTGTCAGTCCCGGAGGGCTTTGACCGAAAGGTCACGTCCCCATACGCCTTCGCCAGGCACGGCCGCTCTACCTCACACGGGAGCGGCAGACCTGAAGGGGACAGTCGCACTGCTCAATCCACCGCAGTTATCCCGCTGCGGTCGGTTGCCTCCGCTGCTCGTCTCGTACGAGCAGCGCTGAGGGGAGCCGGATCTACCGACTTCAACGGCGCGCGGCCCCGGTGCTCGAACACCGGGGCCGCTGTTCGGGCCGTTCACCTGTGGAAGGACACACGACCCATGAACCCCATCGTCACTGTTCAGGACGCTGTTACCGCGTTCGCCGACTTCATGGAGCCGACGAACGCCGAGCTGGACGCGATCGAGCAGGAGATGCCGGTCATCCTGGCCGGCGTCGAGCTGCTGGACACGCAGATCATCACCATGGACCGCACCCCCACGGAGCTGGACACCCGGCGTATCCGCCGGGCCCGCCGCCGGCTGCTGACCGCGCTGGCGAACCAGGCCACGGACGCGCACCGGGGCGGCGCGGCGTGAGCGGGCAGAAGACCGCGCGGGAGTTCACCGCGCAGATGTCCGTCCGTGCGGGCCGCTGGCGTCTGTACGTGGTCCTGCTGAACACCACCGACGCGTGGCCGGAGCACCGGTTCGGGCACACGGTGCCGACGTTCACGGACCGTACGAACGCGCTCAGCGTGCTCGGCTTCGAGCCGGTACCGGGCGCTGAGTGGACGTGGACCGAGGACAGCGAGAACCCCGACGACCCCGCCTCCCCGGTCGTACTGATCGCCGCGATCCGGGTCCGTTCATGGTCGGAGGTGAGCGCATGAACGCCGTTCAGATCCGTTCAGCCGAGCGCGCTTTGTCCGTCGGCACGTGGCTGATCGTGGCGGGCGCGATGCTCTATTCGATCCTCACCGTCACCCCGCTCGCGGCCGAGCACACCCCCGACAAGTGGGACTGGACCGCACCCATCCTCCCGCTCGTGGTGGATGCGGCCGTGGTCATCGTGGTCCGGCTGGATGCGGTGCTCGCCCGGCTCGGGGGCAACGGCGGACGGTGGCCCATCGCGCTGCGGTGGATGACCGGCTGCATGACGCTCGCCCTCAACGTCGCCGACTCCGCACTGAAGAACGACCTGGTCGGCGTGGCCGTGCATGCGGTCGCGCCGCTGCTGCTGATCGTCACGGCAGAGACCGGGCTCGCCTACCGGCGCGCGATCACCGCCGCCGTTGTGGCGCTGGAGGAAAAGCAGCAGGCCGAGCGGGAAGCCCGCGAACGTGCCATGGCCGAGCGGCGTGAAGAGGCCGCGCGGCGGGCCCGCGAGGAACGCGAGCACGCCGCCTCTCTGGCGCGTGAACAGCGTGAGCACGAAGCCCGCATGGTCCGTGAACAGGCCGAGCGGGAGGCCGCCGCGCGGCGCGAGGAACGCGAGCGCGAGCAGGCTCGCGAACAAGCTGAGCGGGCCGAGCGTGAACGCCGTGAGCGCGAGCGTGAACACGATCAGCGGGAGCGTGAACGCCGTGAGCGGGAGGCCGCCGAACGCGCTGAGCGGGAGCGGGCCGAGCGCCTTGAGCGTGAGCGTCGTGAACGGGCGGAGCGGGAGGAGCGGGCCGCGCGTGAACGCGCCGCGCTGCTGTCCGCCGGACCCGCCACGGACAAGCTGCCCGAGGACGATGCCCGCGCCATCGTGGCCGCCGCGCATGCCGAGGGCATGTCGGTGCGGACCGCAGCCGAGTTGTGCGGCTGGTCGGTGGGCTGGGTCTCTTCCCGGTACGCCGAACTGCGCGGTCCCGTCAACGGTGTTCCGGTCGATCTGGCCGGCATGGGCCGCTGATGACCACCGCGCCGGCCAGTGGCTCGCTGCCTGTGTACCGGTGGCGGCTCGCTCCTGACGGTCTGGCCACCCGCCGCCAGCTCCGTGCGATGGGGCTGCGTCCGGGTGGTCAGGACGTGGCCGCCGAACTCCGGCGTCCCCGCCGACGGCGGGGCCCGCTGGTCGCTTACCTCTACCGCATCGAGCACGCCAAGCCCGTCCGGCCGATGACGCCCCGGCGGTGGGCCGCGCTGGCCAGGGCCAACCGTGCCCGGCGGATCTGCCCCGAGTGCCGGCGCGATGCCGGATACGTCATCCCCACCTCGCTCGGGGCCTGTGTGCCCTGCGTGAGTCCCCATTGATCCCGAGGGAGAGCCCTGATGGCCCACCGTGACCCGCCGGGGATCATCGCCCCGCACATTCCCGCCGACGCCTACCGCCGCGCCGAAGCCACCGGGCAACCGGTCGTCATCGTCGTACACACCACCGACCAGAGCGGGCGCCCGCTGCGCAACTACCTGTTCCCCCTCGCCATCGCGGGCGCGGGTGCCATGGGGGTGTTCGGTCTCGTGGCCGCGTTCGTCGCGCTGCTCGACTTCGCCGCCCACACCGCGATCGCGATCGGCAGCGTGGCCGGACCGCTCGGCATCGGCGGCATCACCCTCCGCCTCGCCCGCCCCAAGCACTGAGCCCCGCATGATCCGCCTACGGCTTCCCGCCCGACCCGGAACGGGCGGGAAGCCGTAGGCGGCCCGTAGGGCGTCTGACACCCCTTCGGTGTGGGTCGGAACCCCCCGAAGCCTGTTCGGCCGCAACAAGCCCCGTAGCGACGCTCCGTGAGGGAAGTTTCCGTTCTCGCGCGCGCACGCGTAGGAGCGCCCGTAGGAAACCAGGAAACCGGAAACCGCACTACTCACCGTGACGGCAGCGGGCCGTGCAGGGCCCGCCACCGTCCGACTCACCGACCCGGAAAGAGGACTCCGTGAGCCACTCCCAAGTGTGGCGGACCCACCGCCAGTACGCAGCAACCGCCGCCCGCTGGACGGCCGATCACTGGCGCAAGGAAGCCGACCGCCGCCGCTCTCTGCGCGCTGAGCGCAAGCCCCTCGTGCGCGACGCCAAGCGTGCGCTCGCCACCGCCCGTGCCATCGACCCCGAGGGCGTCACCCCGCTCCGTCACCGCGCGGAGCGGGAGGTGGCCGCCGCCAAGCGTCGGGTGCCCGACCCGCTGTGGCTGTTCGCGTCCAAGACCGCGCTCGGTGCGGCCGTCGCCGGATACATCTGGCTGCCGGCCGTGCCGGTGCGGGTGTGGCTGTGGTCGGCCGTCGCCGTGGCGATCGCCATCACGGCCGCGATCGTGTGGGCCATCGTGCGAGGCCGTCACGATGACGGGCTCAAGCCCAATGCGGAAGAGGCCGCGCTGCTCAAGCGACTTCAGCCGCAGCACTGGAAGGAGCACGCCGAACAGCGCGGTCTTGCAGGCACGTTGACCGGACAGCCGACGCTGACCGAGTCGGGCATCGTGTGCGCCGTCCGGCTCGACGGGCAGTGGACGCCGGGCAAGCTGCGGAGCGCTGAGGAGCACGTGCGGGCGCTGCTCGGGGCCCGCACCACCCTGCGCATGCAGATCAAGGCGGGCAAGCGCGGCGGGTGGGCGGAACTGATCCTGCGCACCCGCTCCGCCGCCGACGGTGACGACCTGGTGTGGACGCCCGAACGGCGCTCGCTCGGCGTCGACACGGTGACCGGCGACGCGGTCACGGTGCCACTCGGGGAGCGGCTGCTGATCGCCGGACGTTCCGGCGCGGGGAAGTCGGTGGCCTCCCGCCCGCTGCTGTTCGACGCCTCCGAGGGAGAGGCGAACGCGCTGGTCATCATCGACCTCAAGCGGGTGGAGGGCCGGTTGTGGGACCACCGCGCCCGCGTCGCCTCCACTCCCCGCGACGTCGTCGACGTGGTGGATGAGCTGGAGACGGAGATGCTGGAGCGGCTCGCCGTGCTGCCCAAGGGCCAGGACACCTGGACGCCCACGGCGGAGCGGCCCCGCATCACGGTCGTCGTGGACGAGGGTGCCGAGGTCATGACGGCCGCCGACAAGGTCCCGTACGAGACCGAGAGCAGCGACGGCAAGACCCGCACCGTGAACCGCTCGGCTCTGCCGGGGCTGGAGTCCATCGCGCGGATGGGCCGCGCGGCGTGCATCGACCTGTGGTGGATGACCCAGAAGCCGACCATCGGCGACGGCATCCCCAAGCAGATCGCCCCGCAGATCGGCATCGCCATCTGCCTCTCGGTGCGCACGCCGGCCGAAGCCCGCGTGGTGCTCGGGGAGGACGCGCAGGCCAAGGGCTGGAACGCCGACGAACTCCCCGTTCCCGGCGTGGCGTTGGTCCGGGACGGCAAGCGCAAGCCCGACCCGGTCAACGTCCGCTACATGGACAAGGCCGTCGTCATCGCGCTGCCCGACCGTACGCCGTGGTCGCGCACCACGGCACCCGCCACCGCGACGGCGCCCGTCCTCACGCTCGTGAAGGACACCGCCGCCGCATCCACGGCGCCCGCCTCGGACAGCGCGGCGGCCCGCGTCCTCAAGGCCGTCGAGACCGCTGACGGGCCGGTCAGGCAAAAGGACTTGGCCGAGCAGACCGGGTTGTCGAAGGGCGCCGTGTCCAAGGCGGTCAAGCACCTGACCAGCACCGGACACATCACCCGCACCCGCGACGGACAGCTCACCGCCACGCGCGACGACGACACCGCCGCCGCCTGAGATTCCCGACGCACGACAACGGCGGCCCCCTTCCGCCAAGAACCGGGGCCGCCGCCAATCCAGCACGCTCAAAGAGAACTGGAGACACCCAGCATGACCCAACCCACCGACATCCGGCGAGCCCGCGGCTTAAGGCCACGTCTGCTGGACGCGTTCTGCCGCCAGGGCGGCGCGGGCAAGGGCTACGCCGACGCCGGATTCGACGTGACCGGCATCGACATCGACCCCCAGCCCCTCTACCCCTACCGGTTCGTACAGGGCGACGCGGTCGCCTTCATCCGCGAGCACGGAGCCGAGTTCGACTTCATCCACGCCTCCCCGCCCTGCCAGTTGGACAGTGACTGCCAGCGGCTGCACGGCAACGCCCACCCCGACCTGATCGACCCCACCCGCGCCGCCCTGGAAACCACCGGGCGCCCGTGGGTGATCGAGAACGTACGCGGCGCACTCCCGAAACTCCGCACTCCGGTGATGCTGTGCGGGGCAATGGTCGGGCTTCAGACCTACCGGCACCGGTACTTCGAAACCGGCGGGTTCAGCCTCCCGCAGCCTCACCACCCCGCGCACACGGTGCCGCAGGCGAAGATGGGCCGCCCCGTCCCGCCGGGCTGGTACGGGCAGTTCGTCGGCAACTTCTCCGGCGTCCCCCTCGCACGCCGCGTGATGGGCGTGCCCTGGATGACCCGCGAGGGCATCCGCGAGTGCATCCCTCCCGCCTACAGCGAGTTCATCGGCCGCGCCTTCCTCGCCTCCCGCACGCTGGAGGTGGCCGCGTGAACGGGCTGATGACCGCAAACCGGCGCCTGCTCGACTCCGCGCTGACAGCCGCGAGTCGGGACTGGCCCGTCATCCCCCTGCACCCGCACGCCAAGCGGCCGGCCGGACACCCCGAACGCGCATGCCCGCGCACCGGGCGCTGCGCCGACGGGCACCGCAAGCCCGAACAGCGCGCCACCACCGACCCCGAGTTGATCCACGCCACATGGGGCGCCCGCCCGTACAACGTGGGCATCGCCACCGGTCCGGCCGGTCTGCTCGTCGTCGACCTGGACGTGTGCAAGCCCGAAGAGCCGAAAGGAGCGCCTGACGGCGCGACTTCCCTTGCGGCGCTCTGCGAGCGCACCGGGCAGACCGTCCCGCGCACCTACCGGGTGCGGACCGCGCGCGGCGGGGAGCACCTGTACTTCACCGCCCCTGCCGGGATGCGGCTGAAGTGCAGCGCGGACCGGCTCGGCAAGCACATCGACACCCGCGCGTGGGGCGGATACGTCGTCGCCCCCGGCAGCACCACCCCCGACGGCACGTACGAGGTCGCCGACGATGCTCCGGTGGCCCCGCTGCCCACGTGGCTGGCCTCCCTGCTCACCACACAGCCCAAGCCCGCACAGGTGACGCTGATGCCTGTTCGGGACGGGACCCGAGCAGCGAACACCGCGCTCGACCGCGAATGCGCGGTCATCCGGGCAGCGTCCGAGGGCGGGCCGAACGGCCGCAACAACACGCTCCACAAGAGCGCCTGCAAGATTGCCCGGTTCGTCGCGTGGGGCCACCTCCCCCGGCATGTGGCAGAGCAGGCAATCCAGGCGGCGGGGGAGGCCACCGGACTCCCGCCGGCCGAGTGCCGCACCACCATCCGCAGCGCCATGGACTGGGTCATCACCCACGCCACACCACGGCAGGCAGCCTCATGACCGGCCCCAACTCCCCCCACCTGGACTGCCGTACCCCCGCCGACGCTCGGCTCCATGCCGCTCCACAGCCTGTGGACGCGACGGCCGTAGGCGACCGAAAGGGCGTCGCCGAAGGCGTCCCCACTGCTGTTCACCCTGACCCGCGCCGTGGCGACGGCCGGTACCCCGTGGCGTGGCTGCACATCGTGGCGCCGCGCGGCGCCGTGCCCACCGCCACCTCGAAGTGCCTGTGCGGACGCGACCGCAGCGCCATCGGCCACGCCCGCGTGCTGGCCCTGATCACCGACCACGAAGCCCACCGCGACACCTGCCCGCTCCGCACCCCCCAGGAAGGGAGGGCCGCCGCATGACCGACACCATCGACGGGGCCGCACTGCTCAACGAGGTGGAAGCCTTCCACCGCCGCTTCAACGTCTTCCCCCACGAGGCCGCCTACGTCGCCGTCGCCCTGTGGGACGCGCACGCCCACCTGCTCGACTGCTTCGACTCCACCCCCCGTGTCGCCTTCCTCTCCCCGGAACCGGGGTCGGGCAAGACCCGCGCGCTGGAGATCGTGGAAACCCTCGTGCCGCAGCCCATGACCGCCGTCAACGCATCCGCCGCCGCTCTGTTCCGGTCCGTCTCCGGGGGCAACGGCAAGCCGACGATCCTGTTCGACGAGATCGACACGGTCTTTGGGCCGAAAGCGGGGGACAACGAGGAACTGCGCGGATTCCTCAACGCAGGACACCGCCGTACCGGGGTCACTTACCGGTGCATCGGCGACGGCGGCAACCAGACCGTGCAAGCCTTCCCCTCGTACTGCGCGGTCGCGGTCGCCGGACTCGGAGCGCTGCCCGACACGATCATGAGCCGTTCCGTCGTCATCCGCATGCGACGCCGGGCCAGGAACGAGAAGGTAGAGCCCTTCCGGGCCCGCATCCACGAGGCAGAGGGGCACAAGCTGCGTGACCGGCTCGCCCAATGGGCCGAACACGCCCGTGGGTTCGTCATGGGCGCCTGGCCGGACATGCCCGACGGCGTCACCGACCGCCCCGCCGACGTGTGGGAACCCCTGCTCGCCATCGCCGACGCAGCCGGCGGCGACTGGCCACAGCGGGCACGCGAAGCATGCGTGGCACTGGTGACCGCGTCCAAGGCCAACGACAAAGGCAGCTTGGGAGTTCGGCTGCTGACCGACCTGCGCGATCACGTCATGGTCGGCATCGACCGCCTGCCCACCGTCGCCATCCTGGACCGGCTCAACGCCCTCGACGACGCCCCATGGGCCGATCTGCACGGCAAGCCGCTCGACAACCGGCGCCTGTCGAAGATGCTCGCGGAGTACATGACGGCGGACAACGAGCCGATCGCCTCCCGCAACATCAAGACCGCCGGGAGCGTCCTCAAGGGCTACTACGCCGCCGATCTGTGGGACGCGTGGGCGCGCTACTGCTCCCCACCCCCGGAAAGTCCGCTACCTCCGCTACCTGGCACGGAAAACGTGGCCTGACCAGCAACAACGGGGTAGCGGCAACCGGCATCGCCAGCCGCTACCCCGCCGCTACCCATCCGCTACCGCTACCCCTTCCCGCTACCCCGAACAGGCCCCTGACCTGCGCGGTAGCGGCAGTAGCGGAAGTAGCGCCCCTCAGAAGGGCGCCCAGAGTGCTCTCCCCTCTCCCGGAGGTTCCGACGTGCTCACCGCCGTACCCACGACGCCAGAAGCCCTGACCGTTCCCGAGGTCATGACTGCCCTGCGGATCAGCCGGTTCAAGGTCTACGACCTGATCCGCTCGAACGAACTCCCCAGCATCAAGATCGGTCGGGCCCGCCGCGTCCCGGTCGACAGCGTCCGCGCGTACTTGCGCGACCGATTGGAGGAAGCTGCCTGATGGCCAAGCGACGCGCCAACGGCGAAGGAACGATCACCAAGCGCACCGACGGGCGCTACCACGCCGCCGCCTACGTCTACCGCCCCGATGGGACGCGCACCAGGAAGTTCGTCTACGGCAAGACCCGCGACGAAGTGGCCGACAAGCTGACGGAGTTGCAGGAGAAGACCCGTCAGGGCATCCCCGCCGCATCGTCGACGATGGCCTTCGGGGACTACCTGACTTACTGGCTCGCCACGATCGCTCCGGAGCGACTCAAGCCCGCCACACTCAACAGCTACGAGGGGTTGACCCGGCTCTACATCCGGCCGGCGCTCGGCAAGAAACGACTCAACCGGCTCTCCCCGGCGGACGTCCGCCGCTTCCTGACGGAGTTCAAGGGCTCGTGCCTCTGCTGCCTGCGCGGCGCTGACCGCGAGCGCCCCGAGGGCAAGCGCGCGTGCTGTGCCGTGGGCCGATGCTGCAAGCGGCTCCCCTCCGCGCGGACCGTGCAGTACATCCACGCTGTGCTGCGATCCGCTCTCCAGCAAGCGATGCGCGAAGAGCTGATCGCTCGGAACGTCGCCCGCATCGTCGAAACCCCCACCGTCACGCCCAAGGAGGTGCGCCCCTTGGACGGCGCCGAAGCACGGCTCTTGCTCAAGACCGCCCGCACCCACCGGCTGTACACCCTGTGGTTGCTGCTCATCTCGACCGGCCTGCGGCGCGGGGAAGCCCTCGGACTCACGTGGTCGGACGTAGACCTCGTGAACCGACAGCTCCGGGTACGCCGAAACGTGCAGCGCATCCGGCGGGAACTGCTCTTCGGGACGCCGAAGACCACACGGTCCATCCGTACGGTGTCCATGCCGCAGCACCTCGTACGAGCGCTCACCCAGCACCGCGAGCAGCAGGAGCGGGAACGCAAGGTGGCGGGCAAGAAGTGGCAGCCAGCGCCGGGCCAGCCTGACGGGCTGATCTTCACCACGACGACGGGGCGCGTCACCGATCCCCGGAGTCTGAACCGGATGCTCACGATCCTGTGCCGAGACGCGAACGTGCGTCGCGTCAGGGTCCACGATCTACGGCACACGTGCGCTTCCCTCCTGCTCTCACAGGGGGTGGACGCTCGCACGATCATGGAGACGCTCGGGCACAGCACGATCACGATGACGCTCGACACCTACGCGCATGTGATGGACACGACGCTCCGGGCGGCGGCGGAGCGCATGGACGACGCGCTCAATCTCCATGACCCCGACGAGGAACCGGAGGGGGAGGAGTCGACCGACTGAGGGCAACTTCCGACCGCACTGATGTCACCCGTTGATGTCAAAGGCCCCACCGGGCGAACCGGTGGGGCCTTTGACCTGTGTGCACTCGGCAGGATTCGAACCTGCAACCTTCTGATCCGTAGTCAGATGCTCTATCCGTTAAGCTACGAGTGCCTGTGTGTTCTGTTGTGTTGGCTCTTCCTGGCGGGCTTTTGGGCCCGGTCGGCGTTGCGGGAACAACATTACATGACTGGTGGCGCCTGGCGAAATCCGTTTAGTGAACCCTGTATGACCTGCGAAAACGGCCCTGGAATGGTCGGGGAACGACCGAAGCCCCGGCCAGTCGCGACCAGGGCTTCGGGATCATGAGGCGGAGGCGGAGGGATTTGAACCCTCGATGGGATTGAAGTCCCAAACCGCATTAGCAGTGCGGCGCCATAGACCGGACTAGGCGACGCCTCCAGCACAGCCGCCCCGCGCGAGCGCGAGTGGATGCGTGCAGATGATGACACAGCCCAGCGGGGTGTCACCAATCGCCCCCCACGGTACTAGGCGGAAAGGGCGAAGGGCAAAGGCGTAACGCGGCGCAACGTCGTGGGACGGGCAGCGTTAAAGGGGTGGGGCCTGCGCCCCGGACCAGCGTTTCGACCACAGACCGACCATCCCCCCGCACCCCGTGGAGCCCTCATGTTCCGCCGTCTCGCCCTGACCGCAGCCGCCTCCGCCACCGCCTCCCTCGCCGTGCTCGCGGCGACGCCCCCGGCCGCGTACGCCGAACCGCTTCCCCCTGCGCCGCTCCCCCATATGCCGACGCCGGCCCGGGAGGGCGACCGCCTCACCGTGACGGTCAGCGACGCGGGGGACGGGCTGGACGGGGCGTACGAGCTGGAGTGTCATCCGGAGGGTGGCAGTCATCCCGACGCCGCGGGCGCCTGCGAGCGGCTGGACAGACGGACGGGCTGGGGTGAGGACCCGTTCGCGCCCGTCGAGCCCGGGGGGATGTGCACGATGCAGTACGGCGGTCCGGCCACCGCTCGCGTCACCGGGACGTGGGCCGGGCGGCCCGTCGACGCCACGTACGAGCGCGGTAACGGGTGCGAGATCGCGCGATGGGACGCCATGGTGCCCGTACTTCCGGAGCTCGGTTCCTGAGAAGCACCTCCCTGCTGAAGGACGAGGGCTGAGGAGAAAGGCTGAAAAGGAGGGCCAAGGAGAAGGACGAGGTCACAGCTTCTGCGTCTTCTCTACTTCTCTCCTGCGTGCGACCTCCCTCTCATCCGGCGTCGCGAGCGCAACCTCTGCCCGTAGACTCCCTCGCGTGACACGTCGCGGACCGGTTGGCAAGATGGCCTCCGCGGTCGGCAAGGTGCGGTAACAGGGAGGAAGCGTCTCGTGAGCAGCAGGCCATCCCGAGGCGCTGCTCGCCTCGCAGCCATACTGGACGCGCTTCCCGATGCGTTGTTGCTGGTCAACGCCAATGGGACCGTAGTCAACGCCAACACCATCGCCCTTGAAACCTTCGAGGCTCCGGGCACGGCTCTGGTCGGTCGCGGACTGCTCGATCTGCTGCCCGAGTTCGACTCCCGACTGATCCCCGGGTCGATGCGCCGGCCCGACACCATCGACCCGCGCGGGCGGACCAAGCCGCGGCGGATGATGGCCCGGCGCACCGACAGCAGCGAGTTCCCGGTCGAGGTCACGAGCGCGAATCTGGAGAACGGCCAGCAGGCGTACGACAGTTCCGGCTACACCAGCGATGAGCTGCTGATGCTTGTCGTACGTGACCTCTCCGGCACCGTCGACACCGAGGCCGAACTCGCGCGTTCGCAGCGGCAGACGGAGATGATTCTGCGGGCCGCCGCCGAGGGCGTGGTCGGTACCGACACCGAGGGACGGGTCGTCCTCGTCAATCCGGCCGCCGCGCAGATTCTCGGCTTCCGGGCCAGCGACCTGGGCGGGCAGGAACTCCATCCGCTGACGCTGCACTCCCGCGCCGACGGCACCCCCTTCCCGTACGAGGAGTCGCCGCTCGCCGACACTCTCCGTTCGGGGCGCAAGCATCGGGTGCGGGGACAGGTGCTGTGGTCCAAGAACGGCGACAAGGTGCCCGTAGACCTGACGACCGCGCCCGTACGGGATGGGGACCAGCTCGTCGGCGCGGTGCTGACCTTCACGGACCGGCGGGCGTACGACGCGCTCGTCGAGGAGAAGGACGCGGCTGCCCAGCGGCATCGGGAGGAGCTCGCGCGGGCCGCCGAGGAGCATGCCGCGGCGCTGAACGCGCTGCGGGACGAGCACGGCAGGGAACTCGCCGGGCTGCGCGAGGCGCATGAGGAGGAGCTGGCCGCCGGTGACGACCGGTACGCGGCGCTCGCCGAGCGGGAGAAGGACCGGTACGAGGCGCTGGCCGCGCGTCACGAGCAGCTGCTCGCCGTGCTCGGGCAGTCCCTGCGCGGTCCGCTCGACCAGCTGCGCGGCGACCTGTCCGCCCTCGCCGCCGACGACGCCGGACAGCTGTGGCCCGAGGCCAACCAGGTGCTGCATCACCTCGCGGCCGGCTACTCCCGGATCACCACGCTCATCGACAACGTGCTCGGTTACCAGCGGCTAGACGCCGGGGCCGAGAACGTCGTACGGACGAAGGTCATGCTCGACGCGGTGGTCGCAGCCGGTGTCGACGGAGCCGTAGAGCTGATCGGGCCCGGGCGGGTGCAGTTCGCCGTGCACGCGCCGCCCATCGAGGCCGAGGTCGACCCGCAGCGGCTCGCGACCGCGCTCGCGCATCTCGTCGCGGACGTCGCGGGCGTCGACTCGACGGGCAACGCGCCGGTCTCGGCCGGTGGCTACATGGACAACACGGTCGTCGTGGCGGCGGCCCAGCGCGGCGAGGTCGTACGGATCGAAGTGCGCGGGCCGTATGCCGGGGGAGACCCGGTGCATGAGCCGATCGTGCGCGGGATCGTGCGGGCGCACGGCGGAGTGCTGCAGACGCACGAGGTGCCGGGGATGAGCGGCAGTGCGTTCGTACTCGAGGTGCCCATCGGGGGCGGGGCCGGGGCGGTTTCCGCTCAGGCTCCGGCGGCGGAACTTGGTGTGGGTGCGGCTGCGGGCTCGGGTGCTTCGCCGGAGGGTGGGCCCGGTTCGGCCGTGGCGCTGCCCGAGCAGGTCCCCGCGCAGGCCGGTGGCGGGAGGCGGCGGGCTCGACGGTCCTCGGTGGACGCCTTCCTGGAGAGCGAGGTCACGCACTCGGCCGAGACGGGGGCGGGAGCGGAGACTGGGGCGGCCGCACCCACCGGGCGGCGGCGCAGGCGGGCCGCGGCGGATGAGTCGCAGCTGGCGCAGGTGCCCGTTCCGGCGCAGGGGACTGGTGAGGGTTCCCAGGTGTCCGGTGGGACCGGGCGGCGGCGGGGACGGCCGAGTCCCGCGGAGAGCGGCGGCGGGGTTGCCGAGGGTGCGGTCGTGACCGCGGCCGAGCATGCCGCGGGTGCCGCGGCCACCGGGCTCGGGCCGACGGTGCCTCCGCAGGGCGTGCCCGCGCCCGAGGGGCAGCGTCCGCGGCAGATCGGCGGTGAGCGGCAGGCGCTGCCGGCAGCACTGCCGTCGGGCCATGGCGGTGAGGGAGCCGGCCGGCCTACCGGGCGGCGTCGGCGTGCGCTGGCCGCGGCGGCCGAACGCCAGGCCGCCCAGGAGGCGGAGCCGCGCTCGGTGTTCGCACTGCCTCCGGCTGAGGCGGACCGTGGGCCAGGGTATGCCGCGCAGCAGCCCGCCCAGGGGCAGCCCGTTCATGGGCAGACTGGTCAGGTGCCGATCGGTCACGGGCAGACCGGTCAGGTTCAGAACGGTCAGCAGCAGGTCGGTCACGGGCAGGCCGGCCAACAGCAAGTCGGTTACGCGCAGGCCGACGATGGTCGTCATGATGCGGCCCTGCACGATCCTGCCGAGGACCACACTCCGCCACAGCCGCATCCGGTGTCGGCGCCTACCGGGCGGCGGCGGGCTCGACAGGGGGACGCCACGGGCGCGGGGCAAGGTGTTCCCGGACAGATGGCGCCCGCTCAGGCTGTGCCTCAGGAGGCTCCGGCACAACTCGCTCCCGCTCAGGGGGTTCCCGCCCAGGGTGACGCTTCCCAGGGTGCTCCGGGACAGCCGGTGGTCGCGCAAGGCGTCTCGCAACAGGGAGCTCCCGGCCAGAGTGTCATCGTCCCGGGGGGCGCCGGGCAGGGCATGCCTCAGCCGATGGTCCCGGCACAGGGCGCACCTCCGCAGGGGATTCCCGCGGAGGCTGCCGCCGTTGCCGCGACCCCGCCCGGAGGCGGGGTCCCCGCTGCAGGTACGACGCCTCGGGGCGCCCCCGTCGCCCAGAACGCCCAGCCCCAGCCTCAGCCGCAACCCCAGCCTCAGCCCATGGCGGCTCCGAGCCCTCAGTCCCAGTCGCAGCCCTGGCCTGGCGCGACCGAAACTCCGGCTCCCCAGGGCGCTACTCCCGCCACCCAGGCCCAAGCCCCGGCCCCGGCTCCGGCTCCGGCTCCGGCCGAAGCGGACGCGCCCCGCACAGCCCAGCCCCTCCCCGCCGAAGCCCCGACCCCCGCGGCGCCCGTTGCCGCCGCGCCCCCCATGGACCCCAACTCCACCCAGGGCCGCGCCTTCAGCGTCCGCACGCTCGGGCAGGGCGTCGAGTTCGGTCGCCGTATGAGCGACGCCCAGCAGCCCCTGCCGAACCAGCCCACGCCCCTGGCGGCTCCCGCGCCGCAGCCCCAGGCTCAGGCTCAGCAGCAAGCCCAGCCTCAGGCTCAGCCCCAAGCCCAGGCCCAGACGCCTCCTCCGCATGCGACCAACGGCTCCGGCCGCCGCCGCAAGCTCGGCACCCGTAACGAAGCCATCCCCGAGGCCGCCCCCGTCCCGGAATCCGCCACCGGACAACACGAGATGGCGGCCCGCCCGCACCCTCAGCAGTCAGCTCCCCAGCCCCAGCCGACCGCGACCGCACCTGCGCCCGACCCCCGGCCGGCCGACGCCACCGAGGGACCCGGCCGCTCGTACGCCATAGGAGCCCCGGACGAGAACGCCGCCGAAGGTCCCGAGCCGCTCGACGGCCCTGGCGGTGCGGTAGAGGTCGCGAACCAGCCCCTGCCGCAGCCGATGGACGACGAGCTGCCCCCGGAGCCTCTGGACAACCCGCGTCGGCTGCTGGTCTGGCCCGCGCCGGACGTCGGTACGCAGCAGGCGCTGAGCGATCGCGGTTACCGGCCGGTGATCGTGCACTCGCGCGAGGAGGTGGACGCGCAGATCGCCGCGTTCCCGGCAGCGCTGTTCGTCGACCCACTGACAGGGCCCATCACGCGTACGGCGCTCCAGTCGCTGCGTACGGCCGCCGTCGCCGCCGAGGTTCCGGTGCTCGTGACGGCGGGACTGGGGCAGGCGACGCGCGAGGCGGCATACGGCGCCGACCCTGCCGTACTCCTGAAGGCGCTGGCGCCCCGCGACAGTGAGCAGCATCCGCCGCGTGTGCTGCTCATCGAGGAGCATGCGGAGATCGCGCTGGCGCTGACCTCGGCGCTGGAGCGGCGCGGGATGCAGGTCGCCCGGGCCTCGTCCGACGCGGACGCCGTCACCCTGGCCGCGCAGATGCGGCCGAACCTCGTGGTGATGGACCTGACGCAGGTACGCCGCCGCCGTGCCGGAATCGTCGACTGGCTGCGCGCGAACGGCCAGTTGAACCGCACCCCGCTCGTCGTCTACACCGCCGCCGTCGACCAGTCCGAACTCCCGCGCCTGGCCGCGGGGGAGACGGTCCTGTTCCTCGCCGAACGCTCGACGAGCAGCGAGGTGCAGAGCAGGATCGTGGAACTGCTGGCACGGATCGGCATAAACTGATCGTTTCGCATAGGCGAGTTCGCAGATGTGAGGTGGGGCGCTGTTTCACGTGAAACAGCGCCCCACCTCACATTCCGGCCCAAAGCCGCCAGAACTGACAGCTCCCGTCAGATCTGGGTGATGTCCAGGTCACCCGCGGCGTACTGCTTGCGCAGCACCTTCTTGTCGAACTTGCCGACGCTCGTCTTCGGCACCGCCTCGATGACCGTCCAGCGTTCGGGGAGTTGCCACTTGGCGATCTTGCCCTCCTCGGCGAGGAAGGCGCGCAGGGTGTTGAAGTCGGCGGTGGCGCCCTCCTTGAGGACGACGGTGGCCAGCGGGCGTTCGCCCCACTTCTCGTCGGGGACGGCGACGACGGCGGCCTCGGCGACGTCGGGGTGCGCCATGAGCGCGTTCTCCAGCTCCACCGACGAGATCCACTCGCCTCCCGACTTGATGACGTCCTTGGCACGGTCGGTGAGAGTCAGGAAGCCATCGGGGCTGATCGTGCCGACGTCACCGGTCTTGAGCCAGCCGTCCTCGCTGAACTTGTCGGCCGGGCGCAGGACTTCGGTGGCCCCATGGCCGCCGTAGTACGCACCCGCGATCCATGGACCGCGTACCTCCAGCTCGCCCGCGGACTCGCCGTCCCAGGGCAGCCGCTCGCCGCCGGGGCCGGTCAGCCGGGCCTCGACGCTCGTGGGGAAACGGCCCTGCGTGATGCGGTACGCGAACTCCTCGTCCGTGCCGATCACATGGGCCGGCGGACGGGCGATGGTGCCGAGCGGGGAGGTCTCCGTCATGCCCCAGGCGTGGCAGACGCGCATGCCCAGCTCGTCGAAGGCCTTCATGAGGGAGGGCGGACAGGCGGAGCCGCCGATGGTGACCTGCGTCAGCGAACTCACATCCCGCGGCTTGGCCTTGAGCTCCCCGAGCAGCCCCTGCCAGATGGTGGGGACGGCAGCGGCATGCGTCGGCTTCGCACTCTCGATCATCTCGGCGAGCGGGCCCGGCTGGAGAAAACGGTCCGGCATCAGCATGTTCACACCGGTCATGAACGTCGCGTGCGGCACCCCCCAGGCGTTCACATGGAACTGAGGGACCACGACGAGGGACGTGTCCTGGTCGGTGAGGCCCATGGACTGCGCCATGTTGATCTGCATGGAGTGCAGATAGACGGAACGGTGGGAGAACACGACCCCCTTGGGGTCACCCGTCGTCCCGGAGGTGTAGCACATGGCCGCACCCTGGCGTTCGTCCAGCTCAGGCCAGTCGTACGTCTCCGGCTTGTCCGCGATCAGTTCCTCGTACTCGTGCACCTGAACCGACGCCCCGTCCAGCAGCGAACGGTCACCGGGACCCGAGACGATCACATGCTCGACCGACTTCAGATGCGGCAGCAACGGCGCGAGCAGCGGCAGCAGCGAGCCGTTGGCGATCACCACCCGGTCGGCGGCGTGGTTCACGATCCAGGCCAGCTGCTCCGGGGGCAGCCGGAGGTTGAGCGTGTGCAGCACCGCGCCCATGCAGGGGATCGCGTAGTACGCCTCGACGTGCTCGGCGTTGTTCCACATCAAGGTGCCCGTGGGCTGGCCCTCTTCGACTCCGAGCTCCCGCAGGGCGTGCGCGAGGCGGGCGGCCCGTGCCCCGATCTCGGCGAAGGACCGCCGCTGCGGCTCCCCCTCGCCGGTCCACGTGATCACCTGAGACGATCCGTGGATGGTCGACCCGTGGGTCAGGATTCTCGAGATCAGCAGCGGTACGTCCTGCATCGTGCTCTGCACGGCGTCCTCCCGGGGCGACATTGCCTGCGCGGTGGCATGAAAGGTTTGGGCCTGATTGTGCGCACATACCGCGCGGTATGTCACTAGTACGGGGATGATCGATCACGTACGTGTGCAGGGATTCCGTGCCGAGGCGGGATATGTGAGGTGGCCGAGGACCTTCAGTATGTGGGCGTTTGACGACGAGGCCTCAAGGCCGATACGGGGTGGCTGGTGCGGAGCCCTGAGCAAACGATCCTGAGCAATGATGCCGCACGCGTCAGCGAACCGGTCCCAACTCCGGGTCCTCGCGCAGCTTGCCGAGGGCACGCGACACCGCAGACTTGACCGTGCCCACCGAGACGCCGAGCACCTCCGCCGTCTGGACCTCGCTCAGGTCCTCGTAGTACCTCAGGACGACCATCGCCCGCTGCCGCGCCGGCAACCTCATGATCGCGCGCCACATCGCGTCGTGAAGCGCCTGCTGCTCCGCCGGATCCCCGGCGGGCGGGGCCTGGGGCTCCGGCAGCTCCTCGCACGCGAACTCGTCGACCTTCCGCTTCCGCCACTGCGACGTCCGCGTGTTCAGCAAGGCCCGGCGGACGTAACCGTCGAGCGCCCGGTGGTCCTCGATCCGCTCCCACGCGACATACGTCTTGGTCAGCGCGGTCTGCAACAGATCCTCGGCGTCGCTGGGGTTCGCGGTCAGCGAGCGCGCGGTACGCAGCAGCACGGGCTGGCGGGCCTTCACGTACGACGCGAACGACGGGTACGCGAGGGTCTGGGCCCTTGGCGTAGCGGCGTTCGAAGCGCTGGTGCAGACGGGTGTGGTCATGGCTCCACGCTAGGATCGCCCCCTACTCGAGCGGATCGGCCGGAGGTCCTGAAGCCTTGTCCGCCTCAGGTTGTAGGAGTGGCGCCAGCTCCACCTCCTGGAGGTGGAGGCGACGGCCCGTACCCCTGAGGGTCCACCCCTGAGAGACGCATCCCTCAGGAGTAGTGCGGGGGTCCGCGCGGTCCCGATGGAGTACGAAGAGGCTCCGAGTGTGGGCCCTGGTGAGTAGCGGCCCGCAGCGCGCCCGTATTCAGCCTCCGTCATCCGCTTCAGCCTCCGTCGTCCGCCCTCAGGATCAGCCCGGACGTCGGCACCCCCGTGCCCGCCGTGACCAGCACCCGGCGGGCGTCGGGTATCTGGTTCACGGACGTCCCGCGCAGCTGCCGTACCGCCTCCGCCACTCCGTTCATCCCGTGCAGGTACGCCTCTCCGAGCTGTCCCCCATGTGTGTTCAGCGGCAGCCGCTCCTCAGCGACGAAGTCCGCCGCCTCACCCGGCTTGCAGAACCCGAACTCCTCCAGCTGCATCAGCACGAACGGTGTGAAGTGGTCGTACAGAATCCCCACGTCCATCTCGGCCGCCGTCAGCCCGGAGGTACGCCACAACTGCCGTGCCACCACGCCCATTTCCGGCAGCCCCGTCAGATCGTCCCGGTAGAAGCTGGTCATCTGCTCCTGTCTCCGGCCGGCGCCCTGGGCCGCCGCCGTGATCACCGCCGGCGGCTGCGGCAGGTCCCGCGCCCGCTCCACGGAGGTGACGACCAGGGCCTGGCCGCCGTCGGTCTCCTGGCAGCAGTCCAGCAACCGCAGCGGTTCGACGATCCAGCGCGAGGCGGCATGGTCGGCGAGCGAGATCGGTCTGCCGTGGAAGTACGCCGCCGGATTGGTCGCCGCATACTTCCTGTCCACGACCGCGACCTGCCCGAACGCCTCTGACGTCAGCCCATACGTGTACAGATAGCGCTGCGCCGCCATCGCCACCCAGGAGGCGGGCGTGAGCAGCCCGAACGGCAGACCCCAGCCGAGCGCCGCACCCTCGGCCGAAGGCTCCCGCCGCTGCACCCCGGAGCCGAATCTCCGTCCCGACCGCTCGTTGAACGCCCGGTAGCAGACCACGACTTCGGCCACTCCCGTCGCCACCGCGAGCGCGGCCTGCTGAACGGTCGCGCAGGCCGCCCCGCCGCCGTAGTGGATCCGCGAGAAGAAGGACAGCTCCCCCATACCGGCGGCTTGGGCAACCGTGATCTCCGGACTGGTGTCCATCGTGAACGTCACCATCCCGTCCACATCGGCCGCAGTGAGCCCCGCGTCGTCGAGCGCGGCCCGCACCGCTTCCACCGCCAGCCGCAGCTCACTGCGCCCCGAGTCCTTGGAGAACTCGGTGGCCCCGATCCCCACGACCGCCGCCCGTCCGCCGAGCGTGTCCCTCGTCCGTACGCTCATGGCCGGCCCACCCCGTCGGCGCCGCCCGGGACCGTCAGGGTCACCGTCCCCGTGACGTGCTTGCCTATGCCGTTGGCCCCGACCACCCGCACCGTGACGGTCTTGCCCGCGGCCTCGTCGCCCTCGTCGCCCTCGCGCTCCGCGGCATCATCGCCCTCGAGGTCCGCGGCTCCCTCTGCGTCCTCTACCTCCTCGTCCTCTACCTCCTCGACCGTTCCGGTCAACACCATGGTGTCGCCGGGGTAGTTGGGCGCTCCCAGTCTGATCGCCACTCTGCGGAGCACGGCCGTGGGACCGAAGTGGTCCGTGATGTAGCGGCCGACCAGGCCATTGGTCGTCAGGATGTTCATGAAGATGTCCGGCGAGCCCTTCTGCCGTGCCAGCTCCGCGTCGTGGTGCACGTCCTGGTAGTCGCGCGAGGCGATGGCCCCCGCGACGATGAGCGTGCGGGTGATCTCGATCTCCAGCGGCGGCAGCTCATCGCCGACGCGCACCACCTGTCCGACACCGGCACTCATGCCGCCCCCGCCCCCTCACCGTCGCCCTCTTCGCGCACGATCAACTCCCCCAGCTCCTGGAGCACTTCGCTCCCGCATCCCAGATACGCGTCCAGCTGTCGCCCCCACAGAAAGTGCCGGTGCACGGGATGGTCGAGGTCGGCTCCCATACCGCCGTGCAGATGCTGGCCCGTGTGCACCACGCGCTGTCCCGCCTCCGAGGCCCACCACGCGGCGGTCAGCGCATGACTGGCGTACTCCAGCCCCTCGTCACGTCGCCAGGCCGCCTCGTACGCCGTGACCCGTATCGCCTCCGTGTCCATGTACGCGTCCGCTGCTCTGAGTTGGACCCCTTGCTTGGCCGCGAGCGGCCGCCCGAACTGCTCGCGGGTGTTGGTGTGCTCCACCGCCCGGGCCAGCGAACCCGCGCACACCCCGGCCTGCAGCCCCGCGAAGGCCGTACGCGCGGTGGCGAGCACGTCGTCGTACGCACGGCTCGCGTACGCCCCCGCACCGTTCACCTCGCGCTCGTACGCCCCGTTCCCGTACGACCCACCACCGCTCGCCCCGTCCCGGCGCACACCGCTCCCGTACGCGCCCTCGCTTCCCGCCCCGTCGCCGAGCCGCTCCGCCGGAATGCCGTCTCCCGCCCCGTCGCCGAGCCGCTCCGCCGGCGTGCCGTCCAGCGTCAGCCGCCCCGCCGACCAGGGCGCCGTCAGCTCGACGGGGACACACTCCGCGTCCGCGGTCCGCACCAGCCACAGGCTGCGCTGGTCGTCCGCGACCAGGACATGCGTGGCGTCGCGGAGCCACGGCACCGCGGCGACGGTGCCGGTCAACTGCCCGGAGCCGTTTGCCCGTACGGCCGCTTCGCGCAGCGCCCCGCTGACCACCACCGTCCCTTCCCCGATGCCCGGCAGCAGGCGCTCCCGTTGCTCCGCCGATCCATGCGCCGACACCGCCGACAGCCCGTACACACAGCTCGCCGCGAACGGCGCCTGGGCCGTCGTCCGCCCCTGTTCCTCGAGCAGGAGCACCAGCCCGAGGAGCCCTATGTCCGCGACCGCGGCCACGAGTCCGGCCTCGCACAGCGCCTTCCACAGCTCGGCATCACTGCCCGTCCCGGCGGCGGCGAGCCGCTCGGGCGTGGACAGGTCGCCGAAGATCCGCGCGGCCAGCTCACGAGCCGCCGCCTGCTCCTCGGTGGGTGTGAAGTCCATGTCAGCCTCCGCTCCCCTCGACGGCCGCGACGGCACGGAAGACCGGCAGCTCCAACTCCTCGTCCGCCCGCTCGAATTCGAGCCGTACCGGCATACCGATGCGCACCTCGTCGTGCGGCACCCCCACTACGTTGCTGATCATCCGCACGCCCTCGGCGAGTTCGATCAGCCCGACCGCATAGGGAGGATCGAAGGCCGGGAAGGGCGGGTGGTGCATCACGACGTACGAGTAGACGGTCCCCTCGCCGCTCGCCTCGACCGTGTGCCACTCCAGTGACCCGCATGCGTTGCACCCCGGCAGCCAGGGAAAGCGCAGTGCCTTGCAGCCGTCGCAGCGCTGGATCAGCAGCCGGTGCCGGGCCACGCCTTCCCAGAAACCGGCGTTGTCACGGTTGACGACAGGACGGGGACGCCAGGGCCGTGACTCCTTCGAGGCCTCCGAAACCGTCGCCCCGGTCGACGGTGGCGCCACCTTCGAAGCCGGCATCTCGGTGACCGGTGACGCGGCCTCCTGATCCCTCGGTTTCCGGACCGCGGGTGCGTACTTGAAGATCCGGAAGCGATGTGTCCCCGCCGGCCGCCCCCCTGCCCGTACATCCATCCGCGTCGTGACGAAATACCCCGTGCCCAGCTTGGTCGTCTTGCGCGCGGAGACCGATTCGATCAGCGAGTCGAAGGTGATCTCGTCCCCTGGTCGGAGCGGCCGCAGGTACTCCTGTTCGCAGTCGGTGGCAACCACGGAGGTGTACCCGGCGCCGTCGAGCAACCCGAGCAGTTCCTCGTACGCCCGCGACCGGCCCGTATGCCCGGACAGTCCCCCCATGGTCCACACCTGGAGCATGGTCGGCGGAGCTATGGCATCCGGTCCCGCATACACCGGATTTCTGTCTCCCATCGCCTCGCACCAGTGCCGGATCATCGGCTCGTTGACCGGGTCCTTGCCCACTCCCGCGACCGCTGCTGCCCGCCTCTCGTACGCCTTCAGCCGTGCCTCGAGGTCCCCGCCGGACTCCTCGCTCACCGCCGCCCCCTCGTCATCCCGAGCCGCATCGTCGCCACGATCTCGCGCTGCACCTCGCTCACCCCGCCCCCGAACGTGTTGATCTGCGCCGCTCTGTTCATCCGCTCCAGCTCGCCGCCTTCGAACACCCCCGGCGAACCCGAGCGGATCAGCCCGTCCGCTCCCACAATTTCCTGACACATTCGATACACCGCGACCGTCGATTCGGTTCCCGCGAATTTCACGCCGCTCGCATCGCCGGGTGCCAGCCGACCGGCCCCGACATCCCCCACCAAACGCCAGTTGAGCAGGCGTGATGCCGCCAGCCGGGCATGCGCCTCGGCCAGTCGCGATCGCACCCACGGCTCGTCAACCCTGCGCCGCCCGGTCACCGGATCGGGCGTACGGGCCGCGGTCAGCGCGGCGGCGTAGAAGTCCTCGGCCTGCATGCCGATCGCCGCGAGCGCGACCCGCTCATGGTTGAGCTGGTTGGTGATGAGACCCCAGCCGCCGTTCTCCTCGCCGACGAGATTGCCCGCCGGAACGCGGATCCCGTCGTAGTAGGTGGCCGTCGTGGTCAGTCCGCCCACCGTCTCGATCGGCGTCCACGAGAATCCGGGGGCGTCGGTGGGCACGAGCAGGATCGAGATTCCCTTGTGCTTGGGCGCGTCCGGGTCGGTGCGGCAGGCGAGCCAGATCCAGTCGGCGTTCTGCGCGTTGGAAGTGAAGATCTTCTGCCCGTCGACGATCCAGCCCCCGCCGTCGCGCACGGCGCGCATCCGCAGCGAGGCCAGGTCGGTCCCGGCCGACGGCTCGGAGTACCCGATGGCGAACACGAGGTCCCCGCGCAGAATCCGCGGCAGGAAGAAGTCCTTCTGCTCCTCGGTCCCGTACTTCATCAGCGTCGGCCCGACGGTGTTCAGCGTGACCATGGAGACGGGCGCGCCCGCCCGATAGGCCTCGTCGAAGAACACGAACTGCTCATCGGCGCCGCGTCCTTGACCCCCGTACGCCACCGGCCAGCCCAGCCCCAGCCAGCCGTCGGCACCGATGCGCCGAAGCAGCGCCCGCTGTCGGCCCGAGTCGGCGGCGCGCGGCGGTCCGTCAGGCATCAGTTCCCGGAAGTACGTACGGAGTTCGGCGCGCAGCCGTCGCTGGCGCTCGGTGGGGGCGAGGTGCACGACGACGGCCCTCCCGGACCTCGTACGAACAAGGATTTCTGACTGTCCGTCAGATTATGGGCACTGTCAAGGTCACCGGAAACACCCCGCCGAAACCGGGGCCCGACCGCCTCCACAGGACGCCCGCCCCCTCTTCCTTTTTTCGAACGTACGTACGAACATGGAGTCATGGCCACCATCGACCGGCAGGCCACGACGCTGGCCCTTGCACACGCGCTGTCAGCCGCCGAACGCGGACTGGCCGTCATCCCGCTGTCCCAAACCAAGCTCCCCGCGCTCCGCTCCCCACACCGCGCCGACCCGACAGCGCCGCCCTGCCACGGCGAGTGCGGTCGCTTCGGACACGGTGTGTACGACGCCTCCACCGATCCGGAACGCATTCGCGAACTCTTCGCCGCCGCCCCCAGGGCCACCGGCTACGGCATCGCCTGCGGTCTTGAGCCACACCACCTCATCGGCATCGACCTCGACACCAAATCGGGCACCGACTCCTCGGCGGCGCTGCGCGAACTCGCCCTGCGCCACCTGTTCACGATCCCGGAGACGATCGTCGTCCTGACCCCCAGCGGCGGCCGCCACCTGTGGCTGTCCGGTCCACCCGACGTCGTCGTCCCCAACTCCGCGGGCCGCCTCGCCCCCGGCATCGACATCCGCGGAGCCGGCGGCTACCTCGTCGGCCCCGGCTCGCGCTCCGCACACGGCGTCTACAGCACGGCTCCAGGTACGTCCCACCTGGCGCCCGCACCCTGCCCACGCGCCCTCCTGCGCCTGCTCACGCCCCCACCCCGAACGCACCACCCCACGCCCTCCTCAGCGGGCGGGCACGGCCAGGGCCTGGTCCAGTTCGTCGCCGCCGCCCACGAGGGCCAACGCAACACCCGCCTCTTCTGGGCAGCCTGTCGGGCGTACGAGAACGGCATCGGCGACGAACTCGTCGAACCCCTGGTAGCCGCGGCACTCCAGGTGGGCCTTTCGGAACGGGAGGCCCGGTCGACGGTGGGGTCGGCTCGGCGGTTGGTGGGGGGACGGCAGGGGTGAGGGAGGCCGGGGGGCAAGCCCGTACCTCCGCGCTGGCCCACAGATGGCCCAGACGTACTGCCCAGACCTGGGGCACGGGCGAGTCAGGGCGCATGCGGAAGGGGTGCCGCTCCGGAGAGTGGCACCCCTTCTGACCTGCGGTGGGTGTGGGATTTGAACCCACGGTGACATCGCTGCCACGACGGTTTTCAAGACCGTTCCCTTAGGCCGCTCGGGCAACCCACCCCGCGCCGACCGGAGATCGGCGCGGGATCAAGACTAACCGGTCGGCTGTCGTGGTGGGTCAGCTGTCGCCCTCACGTTCGCCGAGAGTGACCTCGGTCGTGTTGGTCTTGCCGTCGCGGGTGTATGTGAGCGTGACGGTGTCGCCGGGCTGGTGGGTCCAGATCTCGCCGATGAGGGCGGGGCCACTGTCGATCGCCGTGTCGTCGATCTTGGTGATGACGTCGCCCGGCTTGAGACCTGCCTTGTCGGCGGGGCCGCCCTTCTCGACCGCGTCCGCGCCGCCCGCGCCTTCCTCGGTGATCCTCGCGCCGCCGGTGCCCTCCTGGAGGGAGACCGAGGCGCCGATCACCGGGTAGACCGGCTCGCCGGTCCTGATCAGCTGCTGAGCGACGTTCTTCGCCTGGTTGATCGGGATCGCGAAGCCCAGGCCGATGGAGCCGGACTGACCGGTACCGCCCAGGCCCCCGCTCGCGGACTGGATGGCCGAGTTGATGCCGATCACCGAGCCCTTCGCGTCCAGGAGCGGACCGCCGGAGTTGCCCGGGTTGATCGAGGCGTCGGTCTGCAGGGCGCTCATGTACGAGGCCTTGCCGGTGGAGCTGCCGTCACTGGAGGCCACCGGGCGGTTCTTGGCGCTGATGATGCCCGTGGTCACCGTGTTGGACAGGCCGAAGGGCGCGCCGATCGCGATCGTCGAGTCGCCGACGGCCACCTTCTCGGAGTCGCCGAGCGGCAGCGGCTTGAGGTCCTCGGGCGGGTTCTTGAGCTGGATGACAGCGACGTCGTAGCCCTGTGCGTTGCCGACCACCTCGGCGTCGTACTTCTTGCCGTTGGGGAAGGTCGCGGAGAGCTTGCCGCCGTCGACGGCCTCCGCCACGACGTGGTTGTTGGTGAGGATGTGGCCCTGCTTGTCCATGACGAAGCCGGTGCCGGTGCCGCCCTCGCCGCCGCCGCTCTCCGCCTCGATGGTGACGGTGCTGGGCAGCGCCTGGTTGGCGATCGCCGCGACCGTCCCCGCCTCCCGCTTGAAGTCGCCGCCGCTCTGCGAGGCGGACACCGTCGTCGAGCCCGTGGAGGAGTCGTTGCTGTCGGCCGCCCAGTAGCCGATGCCGCCGCCCACGCCGCCCGCGACGAGCGCGGCCACCAGGACCGCGGCGATCAGGCCGCCACGGCCGCCGCCGGACTTGGGCGCGGGCTGCTGGTACGTGGATCCCCAGCCGGCACCCGAGCCGCCGTTCGCGTACGCGGGCGTGGCCGGCGGAGGCGGAGGGGGCCAGGCGCCCGGCTCCGCACCGTGGGCCGCATGTGTGCCGTCGGGCGCCCCCGGGGGCACCGGCGGCAGTACGGCCGTCGGATCGCCCTCCTGGGATTCCGGATGGGCCCCCGGCCGCGGCGGAACTCCGTGCTCCGGACGCGTGGAAGCAGCGGGAGCGTCCACCGGCACGGGAGGGGCTGACGGGGCGGGGGGTACCGCGTTGCCCTCGTTGTTGCCCTCGTTCTCGGTGCTCACAGCTCTTCCTCTCGATCCACTGCTGCTTCTTCCGGTCGCTCCCGGTCCGGCTCACTCATAGGTGCGTATACGTGTCCGCGATCCGGTGCGATTCAGATGTGCAGGTACTTCTTTGTATGCCGTCAGCTTTTCCCACGGGACGTCAGGGCGCCATAAGCGGTGCCTGTGGGTCCGGGAGCTTTCAGGACCTTCTTTTGTACCTGAGGACTCGGCCCCTCACTTCTTTACATGGGACCAGTCCGACATAACCATCGCAGCCCCTGGGCGGCCGCCTTTAGCGCGTACCCACGCGCGCGTGCAGCATGACGCAGCCACGCGCGCGTGGTGGCACCATGACGCGGTGACCCACGCACGACAGCACCTGATTCAGGTGGTCGCCCATCGCGGCGCCTCCGAAGATGCCCCGGAGCACACCCTGGCGGCGTACGAGAAGGCGATCGAGGACGGGGCGGACGCCCTGGAGTGCGATGTCCGGCTGACCGCGGACGGCCATCTCGTCTGTGTCCACGACCGCCGGATCAATCGCACCTCCAACGGTCGCGGCGCCGTCTCCGCCCTGGAGCTCGCCGATCTCGCCGCCCTGGACTTCGGCTCCTGGAAGAACCGCGACGAGGCGCCCGACTGGGAGCAGCAGCGGCCGCCGTCCTGGGAGCAGCAGTCCGTCCTGACGCTCGAGCGTCTCCTTGAGCTCGTCGCCGACGCCGGCCGCTCTGTGGAGCTGGCCATCGAGACGAAACACCCCACACGCTGGGCGGGCCAGGTCGAGGAGCGTCTGCTGTACCTCCTGAAGCGCTTCGGCCTGGACGCCCCGCCCTCCGCCGCCGAATCGCCCGTACGGGTCATGAGTTTCTCGGCGCGCTCGCTGCAGCGCGTACGGGCGGCCTCTCCGACGCTGCCGACGGTCTATCTGCTCCAGTTCCTCTCGCCCCGGCTGCGCGACGGACGGCTGCCCGTGGGTGTCCGTATCGCGGGCCCGTCCATGCGGATCGTGCGCAACCACCCGCTGTACATCGAGCGCCTGAAGCGGGCCGGGCATCAGGTTCACGTATGGACCGTGAACGAACCCGAGGACGTCGCTCTCTGTGTCGAGCTGGGTGTCGACGCCATCATCACCAATCGCCCGCGCGCAGTACTGGACCAGCTGGGCCGCTGACCTGCGAGGTCCGGTGACTTCGGCCAGACCGTCGAAATCCGGCCACGCCATTACGGGGAGTGCTCCGGCGCGTTCGGTCCGTGTTCGAGGGTTACGAGTGCGTCACTGCATGTGCATTGGCCGGTTTCCGGTCCAGTCCAGGGGGGCATCCACACCGTGGCGTGGGGCGAAGGAGGTCTCGGGGGTGGCGTTGGTGGTGGCACAGGAGGTGCCCGCGTCGTCGAGCATGGCCGTACCCCATGGCCCTGCGGGCGTGGGGGAAGCAAGACAGCGGATGCGCGCTCAATTGCGCACCGGTGGCGTCGCGGAAGCGGTCATCGACGATGCCGTACTGATCCTTTCCGAACTGTTGAGCAACGCGTGCCGGCACGGCCGGCCGCTGGGCGACGCGCTGGCGGGGGACGGGGACGTCCGGGCCGCATGGCGGGTCGACCCAGGTGGACGGCTGACCGTCGAGGTGACGGACGGCGGTGGTCCGACCCGCCCGGTTCCGGCCACGCCCTCGGTCACCGCACACGGCGGCCGTGGGCTGAACATCATCACCGCGCTGGCCGACGACTGGGGCGTCAGGGACGACGTCCAGGGCGAGGTCACGGTGTGGGTGGTCGTCCAGAAGGACGCCCACGACGCACACGCGGAGCGCCGGCGGGGAGACTTCGCCGCGCGCATCACGGCTCCGTCGGTGTCCGCGGTACCCGACCTGGACTTCGGCGACTCGTTCGACAACCTGGACTGACGCTCCGGTCCGGCTGCAGCACAGGCTGGACCGGAAGGCCGGTTACAGCACGACGCGACGGGCCGGCAGGTTATCCACAGGGTCCCGTGGGTCCTCGTACGAGCGGCTAGGCTCGCGCCCGTACGACAGACGCCGTAACCGGGAGAAACCCACGATGGCCAAGAAGCGATCCCAGACGAAGGCCAGGCAGCCGAGGCCGCAGGACGGCGAGATCCCGGTTGTGGGAGCCCGTGAGCCCTGCCCCTGTGGCAGTGGCCGCCGCTACAAGGCGTGTCACGGGCGGAGCGCGTCGCATGCCGTGACGGAACTGGTGCAGCGCCCCTTCGAGGGGCTGCCGGGCGAGTGCGACTGGGTCGCGTTGCGCGAGCTGGTGCCCGCGGCCACGGTCCAGCTGACGCTCAAGGACCCCCTTCCGGAGGGTGTTCCTTCGGTCACGCTCGCGACCGTCCTGCCGATGGCGTGGCCCGCGCTGCGCCGCGACGACGGCTCCGTGATGATCGGCCTCCAGAACGACACCTCTTCCGGCGACATCAGCCGCGACCTGGCCGACACCCTGCAGCGAGCGCTCACCGCCGAGCCCGGCACTCCCGTACAGGGCCGGCGCGCCCCGGCGGACGGACCGCGGCTGCAGGAACTCCTCGATCCCAAGGGCCCGTTCGAGCCCATTGTGCACTCGGGTTTCGAGTTCTGGGTGCCGGACTCGGAGCACGCGACTCCGGACGTGACCGCGTCCCTGGAGCGCGCCAACGCCGCCGCCATCCCGACCGTGAAGCTGTCGGGCGTCGACGCCGCGTACTGGTGCGAGACCCCGGACAAGAACCATCTGCGCTGGGTCATGCCGCACGCCGAGGAGCAGCTTCTGGACGCGCTCGCGCGGCTGCACGCGGCCGGCCGGTCGAGCCTCGGAGAAGGCACCCGTCTCGTGGGCTCCTTCCGAGCCCACGGCCTCACGGTGCCGGTCTGGGATCTGCCGACCAATGTCACCGCGGAGGACATCGAAAAGCCGGCCGCCGAATTCGCCGAGCGGCTGGCCGCCGCACTGGCCACCGACGCACCGCTCACCGCGGACGAGCGCCGGGCGCGTGGCGGCCTCACCAACCGCCAGGTCACGCTGAGTTGAGGCCCGTTCGACACCCTGTCCGCGGCTGACCGACCGGTCAGCCGCGGGGGCTCTAGCGGAGCCGGTGACTCCTGTCACAAGTCCCTGTCATGGCAGGAAAATCGCTGTCCGAATAGCCGAGATCGAATTTGCGAACCGCCGATCTCTTGTTACCGTTCAATAGCCCGGTTGCTGGTGCATCCCCCGTCGCCAGCAACCGGGTCTTTGCGTTTCCGGATCCCGGCCCGCCCTTGACGCGCGCCCCAACCCGCCCGCCCCCCAGGCGAGTTGAGCCCCTACACAGCCGATTCGCTCCCCGAGCGCAGCAGCAGAGGCCCCTCAGCGCCCGCCGCGAATTCCACCACCGCCGTGTACGCCCGCGCGTCCCCGATCGTGCGCTCCCGAGGCGTCTCGCACGCCCCTGGCTCGTCGTCCGCGCCCACCGCGCAGTGCATCCGGACGGTACGCCCGCCGGGCGCCATGAGGGTCAGTACGGCGGTGAGGTCGTCGCCGGTCGCATTGCGGTAGTACGTCCGCGCCCAGGTGTCCCGCCCCTGGGTCAGTACGCAGGTCTGCGCCTCGATGCCGTCGGAGGAGGCGAGTTCGGGTCCGCAGTGGGAGGTGCCGACGGGATCCCGGCCGAGCAACAGCGGACTTCTGAGCGGGCCGGGCCGCGATGCGGCCGCCTTGTCGGAGACGCGTTCAGAGGTACGTACGGCCGCGGGACCCTCCTGCCCTGCGGGCCCGGCGGAGGCCACGGCCAGCGGCAGCGTGGCCGCGAGCACGGCAACGCCCGTCAGTGTCGGCAGACGAACTCTTCGGAAGCCCGGAGGTCGCCCGCCGGAGAAAAACAGCATGAAAAGGACGATAACGACCAAGAGGGGGCGCTCGGTTCGCCGCGCGCCCGATTCCCCTACAACTCGGGTGCGCTCACACCCGGACGAGTGAGGGCCTCCACCACGGCGTCCACGACGGCCTCCACATCGGGCACCCAGGGCGCGGCCGAGCCGGGCAGCGCTGCCCGCTCCCAGCGGATCTGGCCCTGTCCGGTCTCGGACGGCGGCAGCGCGAGATAGCCGCCCTCCCCGTGGAAGCGCAGCGAGCCGGGCACGAAGTCCTTTGCGTACAGCAGCTCACCCAGCTGCTCGAAGGAGTACGGCTTCACTAGCAGCGCCCAGCGCGTGGGGGACGCGATCACCGGGCCGAGGCGCATGCCCATGTGGTCGAGCGCCCCGAGCGCGCGGGAGGCGGCGAGCGCCGGCAGGCTCACCGCGCACGGGGCCTGGCCGCCGGTAGCGAGGATGATCGGCGCCGAAGGGCGGTTCGTCCACCACCAGCGCACCATGCGCTCGTCGGTGGTGGCCGCGAGGAGACCGGGGTCGAATGGGTGGGCACCGGGAACCGTGCACTCCGGATCGGGGCACCCGCAGCGCGCCCGCCCCTGCGGGTCCGGCGCAACGCCGGGGAGTACGGGCCACTGCCATGCGGTCGCGAATGTCAGGGCCGCGCCGAGCATCTCAGGCCTTCCAGTGTTTCGCCTGGAAAAGAGCCTGCGTCGCCTTCCGAGGATCTCGCGCATGAGCGCTCGTTCCTTTCCGTTGCACGCCTGGCAACACCGAGGACCACATCACACCATGTGTCGATCACTTCACTGTGCGTACCTACTGGCGCATCACACCCCTGTCCAGGACAAGGGGAACCCCTATGGGCCGAGCACTGGCTTCGTCCGCGTCCATACTGCGCCTATCAACAGCATGGGCATGGCGTGGGGGTGGCGGCGCCTGGCGATTGCTGTCGCGCGTATTGCTTGCCGCCTCCGCCACGGGAGGATGGGGCACGGTCGTCGGTGGTTAAGACGCCCGGGTCCGTCGCCAGGTTCCGGGAGGATCCCAACCACCCCTGGCCTTCACCGAGTACGTACCCATCACGACCGCTGTGACGCTCCGTCGAACAAGGCCAGTCGACCGCAATACGCCGTAACCCGAGGCAGTTTTAAGCCAACTTTGCTTTTCTCAAGTTCCCCGTCGGACACCAGGAATCCCAGCAGGACAATGCTGGACATCCCCTCACGAGTACGTGTACATGTGGAGACAGTGCTAGCGGCGCAGAATGACATGGGGGTTTGCGATGCTTTTGAGCAAAACGCACTGGTCCGAAAGTCGGACGCCATGAACTCCCCTCACGCTCCGAAAGTGGCCGGAATCGATTCAACTGTTCCGGCACCCACACACACTGTCGCGCCCGCGCCTGCCGTCCCCGGTACCTCTGCGGCCCCTTCTCCAAACCCCCCGGGAGCCGTTCTCCAGGACCGTCTCGCCAGCTGGGTGTCCGATCTCACGACGCTGCACGAACTGACCGAGCGGATGGTCCGCACAGCGTCCCTGAGTGACGCACTTCATGAACTTCTGCGCGCAGGAGCCGCCCTCGTAGGCGCCCGGCGCGGTCTCGTCGTCATGGAGCCGGGTGACGGCCTCGGCCCGGACACGACCATCGGCCTGGGCCTCGCCCGCTCCGACCTCGGTCACATCGAAACGATTCCGCGCCGCTGCATGTCGTACGGAAAAATCCTGGACGGGCTGCCCGGCGGCGATGGTGAGATCGCACAGCCCGACCTGTTCTCCGAGGACGGGCTCGACCCGCGTCACCGCGAGGTGGCCGCCCGGCTCGGCTATGCCGCGAGCTACGCGCTGCCGCTGTCCACCGACACTGCGGGCCGTCTGGGTGCCGCCGTATGGCTGTACGACGAGCCCGCCGAGCCGGTCGAGCGGCAGCGGCACCTCGTCGGTCTGTACGCCCGGTACGCAGCCGAGCACCTGGCCCGGCTGGTCGAACTGGAGCGCACGCGCGCGTGCATCACGACGATCACCGGGGAGTTGCTTCCCGCGCGGCTGCCCCGGGTCTTCGGTGTCCAGCTCGCCGCCCGGCATCGCACCGGTCCGCGCGGCGGCGGCGACTGGTACGACGCGCTGCCCCTGCCGGACGCCGCGCTCGGTCTCGCGGTCGGGTCCGTCACGGGGTCGGGGCCCAGCGCGGTGGCCGCCATGGGACGGCTGAGGGCGTCCCTGCGGGCGTACGCCGTGATGGAGGGCGAGGACCCCGTCGCCGTCCTGTCCGACCTGGAGCTGCTGCTCAGGCTGACCGAGCCCGCCCGCAGCGCCACAGCCCTGTTCGCGTACTGCGAGCCCGCCTCGCGCAAGATCACGCTGGCCGGGGCCGGGCACAGCCCGCCGCTGCTGATCGGTGAGCGGCGCACGGAGTACGTGGAGACGTCGCTGTCGGCGCCGCTGGGCATGCTCGCCTGCTGGGAGGCGCCGAGCGTGGAGTTCCAGGCAGCGCCAGGAGAGACGGTTCTGCTGTACACGGACGGTCTGCTGCAGCGCACCGGCGATCCCATGGACCGGGCCTTCGCGCGACTGCACGCGGCAGCGGCGAGTGTGCCGAGGCCGCTGCGTGCGGACCCGGGGGCGATCGCCGACCATGTGCTGCGCACGATGCTGCCCCAGGAGCTCGACGCGTCCGACGGACAGGAGGACGTGGTTTTGCTGGCGGCACGCTTCGAGTGAGCCGCTCGGCGGGCACGTGACTCGAAGGGCATGTAAAAGGGCTTCCGACTCCCTGGGCCCTCTCCCGTACGACCGTACGATGGAGGGGGTCCAGTGCCGTATCTAGGAGGATGACCGTGGCCGAAGAGCTCACTCCAGAGACTGGGGACGAGTCTGAAGAGCCGATCAAGCAGCGCAAGAACGGTCTGTACCCCGGTGTGTCCGACGAGCTCGCCGAGAACATGAAGTCCGGCTGGGCCGACACCGAGCTGCACGGCCTGGAGCCCATCCCCCAGGCCGAGTACACCGCCGCCCGCCGCGCCGCGCTCTCCGCGCGCTTCCCGGGCGAGCGGCTGGTCATTCCCGCGGGCAACCTGAAGACCCGCTCGAACGACACGGAGTACCCCTTCCGCGCCTCCGTCGAGTACGCGTACCTCACCGGCAACCTCACCGAGGACGGCGTCCTCGTCCTGGAGCCCAAGGGCGACGGCCACCGGGCGACGATCTACCTGCTGCCGCGCTCGGACCGGGAGAACGGCGAGTTCTGGCTCTCCGGCCACGGCGAGCTGTGGGTCGGCCGCCGCCACTCCCTGGCCGAGGCCGAGCAGCTGTACGGCATCCCCGCCGCCGACGTCCGCGAGCTGCCCGACAAGCTGCGCGAGGCGACCGGGCCGGTCCGTGTCGTCCGCAGCCACGACGCCGGGGTCGAGGCGGCGCTCACCGACAAGGTGACCGCGGAGCGCGACGAGGAGCTGCGGGTCTTCCTCTCCGAGGCCCGGCTGGTCAAGGACGCGTTCGAGGCCGGCGAGCTGCAGAAGGCCGTCGACTCGACCGTGCGCGGCTTCGAGGACGTCGTACGGGTCCTCGACAAGGCCGAGGCGACCAGCGAGCGCTACATCGAGGGCACCTTCTTCCTGCGCGCGCGGGTCGAGGGCAACGACATCGGTTACGGATCCATCTGCGCGGCCGGCGCGCACGCCTGCACGCTGCACTGGGTGCGCAACGACGGTGCCGTCCGCTCCGGGGACCTGCTGCTGCTGGACGCGGGCGTGGAGACCCACACGCTCTACACGGCGGACGTGACGCGCACGCTGCCGATCAGCGGCACGTACAGCGAGATCCAGAAGAAGATCTACGACGCCGTGTACGAGGCCCAGGAGGCCGGTATCGCGGCGGTGCGGCCGGGCGCCAAGTACCGCGACTTCCACGATGCCGCGCAGCGCGTGCTGACCGAGAAGCTCGTCGAGTGGGGCCTGGTCGAGGGCCCTGTGGAGCGCGTGCTGGAGCTGGGACTGCAGCGCCGCTGGACGCTGCACGGCACCGGTCACATGCTCGGCATGGACGTCCACGACTGTGCGGCGGCGCGGACGGAGACGTACGTGGACGGCACGCTGGAGCCGGGAATGTGCCTGACCGTGGAGCCCGGCCTGTACTTCCAGGCGGACGACCTGACCGTGCCCGAGGAGTACCGCGGCATCGGTGTCCGTATCGAGGACGACATCCTGGTCACGGAGGACGGCAACAAGAACCTCTCGGCGGGGTTGCCGCGCCGCTCTGACGAGGTCGAGGCGTGGATGGCGTCCCTGAAGGGCTGACTTTTCGCGACTACTGGACGAGTTCGTCACGCGGGGCCGAAATGGCCTCCCTATAAGGGCTGATACGAGAGTGATGGCCGGGTGCCCTTTTGGGTACCCGGCCTTTTGGTGTGTCTAGGGTCTGTCCGGCGGATCAGCTCGGAGGAGACTCACGGTGCCTGGCGAGCAGAGGTGAGCGGGGTCTGGTGCGTGCAGCTGCAAGGCGGAGGAGGGAGTCGACGCGATGGGGGTCCCCCCGCGCGAGCTCGATTCGAGCGTGGGGGAGTCGGCGACCGACGACAACGCGGCAGATGTGCGTGCCAGGGCCCGCGTCTCCGGCATGATCCGCCGGATAGGCCCTAGGGGGGCGGCTTTGGTGGACGACTTCTGGTCCGGTTTCGGTGTTGATCTGCATCTGGAGCCGGATGCGCGGGCAGGGCGTCGGGTGGGGCTCGAGCGGGCTCTTCGGGATGCCGTACGCGAGGGGCGGCTCGCTCCGGGGACGCGGCTGCCCGCGACCCGGCGGCTTGCGGCCGAGCTGGGCGTCTCCAGGGGGACGGCGAAGGCGGCGTACGACCAGCTCGTGGCCGAGGGTTACCTGACGGCTCGGCAGGGTTCGGGGACCGAGGTGGCGGCGCTGCCCACGACATCTCTGGACGCGTCCGGGAACGGGGCACGCGCGCGTGCGCCCCGTTTTGATCTGCGGCCCGGCAGTCCGGACGTCGGTACGTTCCCGGCGGCGGCCTGGTTGCGAGCCTTGCGGCGGGCCATCGCGGCGGCGCCCTCCATGGCGTACGAATACGGCGATCCGCGCGGACGGATCGAGTTGCGGACCGCCCTGTCGGGGTACCTGGGGCGGGCTCGCGGGGTGATTGCGCCGCCCGAGCGGATCGTGATCACGTCCGGTTACGTTCAGGGGCTCGCGCTCCTCACACGCGTGCTGAGGTCCGGGGGGATCGCCATGGAGGACCCGGGGCTGCCCTTCCACCGGGACGTGGTCCGGCACAACGGCGGATCCGTGGCCCCTGTGAGCGTCGACGAACGAGGCGCACGAGCCGAGGAGTTGGGCGACGCGGCGGCTGTCGTGGTCACGCCCGCCCACCAGTACCCCACCGGAGTCACGCTCCACCCGGAGCGGCGGCGGGCGCTCACGGACTGGGCACGCGCGCGTGGAGGGCTGATTGTCGAGGACGACTACGACGGGGAGTTCCGCTACGACAGACAGCCCGTGGGCGCACTCCAGGGGATGGCGCCGGGACAGGTCGTCTACCTGGGGACGGCCTCCAAGACGCTCGGGCCCGCGCTGCGGCTCGGCTGGATGGTGCTGCCGCCGCACCTGGTCGACGCGGTCGCCGACGCCAAGCTGCACAGCGACCACCACACCGAGTCCATCGGCCAGTTGGCCCTCGCCGAGCTGATCACCAGCCATGCCTACGACCGGCACATACGCGCCTGCCGACTGCGGTACCGGCGGCGGAGGGATCAGCTGCTGGCCCGGCTGGGGCCGCGCCGGAGTGTGCGCGGGATCGCGGCCGGGCTGCACGCGCTGGTGGACGTGGCGGACGAGGACGCGGTGCTCGCACGGGCCGCCGAGGAGGGGCTCGCGGTGGGGTGCCTCGGGGAGCACTGGCACGAGGCCCGTGAGGGGCGGCCACAGGGGCTGGTGGTGGGGTACGGGACGCCTCGAGAGCGGGTCTATCCGGAGGCGTTGGAGGTGTTGGGGCGGGTGCTGGAGGGCTGAGGCGGCGGGCTGGCGGGTTTCTCGATGAGTGAGCAGGCGGCACGGGCGCCGGTCGACTGGGCAGGGGCACGCGGGTTCTCTAGGGCTGGGCGGGGAGCACGGGCGCTGGTCGACTGGGCAGGGGCACGCGGGTTCCTCGAGGCTGGTCAGAGGGCAGGTCGATGCTGAAATTGGAGCATGAAATGGCTTGCTGATTGGTTCTGTTGAGGGGTCCACTGCCCCCGCGTACGTGCGGGAATCCGGCCCGGGCCTCGACTCGCGCCCCGGCGGCCCCGTACATCACCGAGACCGACGAACCGCGCGAGGGGCGGCGCGGCGCCTTCCGGTCGGGGTGTGCGCGAGCCGCTTGGCGGTCGCGGCCAGGTCGTGGCCGGTGGCCCGGGGTTCCAGGGCGGCCGCGGCGACCAGCAGGCCCAGGACCCACAACGCCCCTCGGTGGCCGCCGCCCGCGAGCCCTACCGAGTGCTCCGTGGACCGCCCGATCGCGCCCAGCTCGGCGCGGAGTTCGGGCGTCGCCGAGCCAGTACGGCGTGCGGCGGCCGCCATCGCGGCCAGGCCGGGCTCCAGCGCCTTGGCCGACCAGCGCAGGGAGCTGTGGTCCTGGCCGGTGGCGCGGACGCCGAGATCGCGCGGGTCGGGCAGACCGGGCTTGGGGGCCAGCGCGAGTTGCCTGGTCAGAGCGGTCACGGCGGCCTGCGCCAGCGTTTCGTCCGAGGGGGTTACTCATTGACGTAAGCCTTTGCGTAAACGTTTACGTGGATGTGGCAGCGGAGGAGACCCACGCGGTGAGGGCCGTGACGCGGCCGTCTCCGTGGTGGTCGCTTTCCCGTCATGCGGGGAAACGTAGGGAGGGCAGCCGTCAGGGCGCTGATGGGCGGCTGCGAAGGGCCTGAGAGTGGACGTGTGACGGACGTCGCCGTGGGCGGCTTCGCAGCTCGGGCAGGATTGCGCGGGGATGGGGTGAAACGTAGCTTGTACGCCTGCTGTGCGGGTCGATGCATGTGAAAGGTGCTCCCGGTGGGACGACGCGAGAAGCCGGTCGACCCCGATGCCGGCCCTATACAGCGGCTCGCGTACGAGCTGCGTGTCCTGAGGGAGAAGGGCGGGAAGCCGCCGTACCGGGAGATGGCCAAGCGCGCGGGTTACTCCACGACCGCGCTGTCCCAGGCGGCGGCCGGTGAGCAGTTGCCGTCCCTGTCGGTGGTGCGGGCGTACGCCGAGGCGCTGGATGCCGACCCGGACGAATGGGAACGGCGCTGGCGGGAGGCGGACACCGAGGTCCGGGCCCCCTCACCGGACGAGAGACCGCCGTACCGGGGACTGGCCCGCTTCGAGCCGGACGACAGCGATCTGTTCTTCGGCAGGGAGACCCTTGTCGTCTCACTGGTGGAGCTGGTGCGCGAGCACCGGTTCGCGGCGGTGTTCGGGCCGTCCGGCAGCGGCAAGTCGTCGCTGCTGCGGGCGGGGCTGATTCCGCGGCTGCGGCAGGCGGCGGGGCCGGAGCGGCCGGCGGTGATCCGTGTGCTCACTCCGGGTGAGCGGCCCGCGCGTACGCACGAGAAGGCGCTCGTCGCGCGGAACGGTGGCGGGGAAACCTGGTTGATCATCGATCAGTTCGAGGAAGTGTTCACCCTGTGTCAGGACCGTGCAGAACGCGGCCGGTTCCTTGATCTGCTGCTCACCGCACGACGGCCGGAGAGCCGGCTGCGCGTGGTGATCGCCGTCCGTGGTGATTTCTACGGGCACTGCGCCGGCCACCGTGACCTGGCCGAGGCCGCCTCCCGGGCCAATCTGCTGGTCGGGCCGATGAGCCGGGACGAGCTGCGCGAGGCGATCACCGGCCCTGCTACTTCCGCCGGCCTGAACGTGGAACGTGCTCTCACCGCCCAGATCATCGACGAAGTCGTCGACCAGCCGGGCGGGCTGCCCATGCTCTCCCACGCCTTGCTGGAGACCTGGCGCCGCCGCCGCGGCCGGTTGCTGACTCTCGCGGCGTACGAGGAGACAGGCGGCGTACGGGGCGCGATCGCCGCCACCGCCGAAGAGGTGTACGGCGGGCTGTCGGCGGAGCAGGGACGTATCGCCCGGCGGGTTCTGCTGCGGCTCATCGCGCCCGGATGGGGGTCCTCCCGGTCGGGAGAAGTCGAGACCGGGGGAGGTGTCGAGAGCGGGGGAGGTGTCGAGAGCGGGGGAGGTACGGCAGACACCCGTCGTCCGGCCTCCCGGGCCGAACTCGATGACGGTGCGCAGGAAGTGCTGGAACGTCTCGCCGTCGCCCGTCTGGTCACCCTGGACGGCGACACCGTGGAGCTTGCGCATGAGGCGTTGATCACCGGCTGGCCGCGCCTGGCGGGCTGGATCGAGGAGGGCCGGGACCGGCTGCACGCGCAACGCCGGCTCGGCGAGGCCGCCCGCGCCTGGGAAGAGCTGGAGCGCGACCCCGGCGCTCTCTACCGAGGTACGCGGCTGGCCCGGGCCGAGGAGCTGTTCGCCCGGCAGCCGGACGACTGCCACGCGCGGCCGGAGGAGCCGGAAGACGACCTCAACCGGCACGGGCCCCCGAACGACGACCGCACCCAGGAACCGAACCAGGACCTCACCCGCGTACACAACCAGGACCTCACTCAGCAGCGAGACGACGACCTCACCCCGCTGGAGCGCGCCTTCCTCACCGCTTCCCTCGCGGCCAGGGACGCCGAGCGAGAGGCCAGGGCCCGCACCGCACGACGGACGCGTTCCCTGACCATCGGACTGTCCGTGTTCCTGGTGCTGGCGCTGGCCGCCGGTCTGGTCGCCTGGCAGCGCGACCGGGTGAGTCAGGTGGAAGCCGCCAAGGCCGCCGCCCGCCGCCTGGCCACTGTGGCCGACAGTCTGCGCTCCACCGACCCCCGCACCGCCGCCCTGCTCGGGGTCGCGGCGTGGAAGATCGCCCCGCTCACCGAGTCCCGCTCGGCACTGCTGGGCTCTCTGGTGCAAGCGGAGCGCGATGCCTTCACCGACCCCCTGGTCGGAAAGGGTGTCCGGCGTTTCCTCGCCGACGGTGGCCGGACCCTGCTCAGCGTCGACGAAACCGCGGTGACCGCCCGGAACGTGGCCGACCACAAGGTCACCGCCACCTACCGCCTGCCGAGCGGTACGGAGGTGGGCGATGTCGGGCCCGACTCCAGGTTCCTCGACGTCTTCGGTCCGGACGGAGGCGGAATGCTGTGGAACCTTCCGCTCGGGAGGCCCGCCGCCGAGTTGGGCGACGCCGCGATGAGAGGCAGCGCGCCCGACGGGAGCGCGTACCTCACCGCGCCCACGAACGGCCCGGGCACGGTCCGGCTGCACCGTACGGACGACGGCAAGGTCCTCTTCAGCACCGGCCTTACGCGCACGCTCTCCACGGCGGCCGTCGGCCCCGGCGGACGTCTGCTCGCGCTCTGCCCCGCCGACGGGCCACTCGAGCTGTGGGACACCGCGGACGGCGCTCAGCTGCCCGGAGACTGGGAGAGGGCGGACAAGATCCTGTGCGGCACCGGCTCCGGCGCGGACAACGGGCCCCGCCTGCTGCAGTTCAGCGCGGACGGCCGACGACTGGCCGCCGCTTACGGTACGGACGCCCTGATCTGGGACGTCCGCAGCGGACGCACGGTCGCCGACTTCACCAGTGGCGGGATCACCGGCTTCACCCAGGCCGCTCTCTCCCCCGACGGCGAGTTCCTGGCCACCGCGGACGATCACGAACTCGCCGTATGGAGACTGTCCACCGGCGGTACGCAGGTCTTCCACCGGCAGCTTTCCAAGGATGAGGCCGTCGGGTTGACCTGGGACCCGGGCAAGCCTCGGCTCCTGCGCTACCTCGCGGGCGCCACGGTCCACACCTTCGACCTGACCGACCGGCTCACTCCGCGGTGGCAGAGCACTCCGGCCGACGCGAGCGTGCTCAGCCCGGACGGCGCCGCCCTGGCCACCGTCACCCGGTCCGGCGGCGGCTACCGCTTCGAGCTGCGTTCTACGCGCACAGGTACGGTCCAGGCCCACGCGAGGCTCGGTGCGCTGCCCAGCGTGTCAGCCGAGGAAACTCCCCTGCTCGCATTCAGCCCGGACGGGAGCGCGCTGGCCGTCGCCGACACCAAGTCCTCGGGTGCCTCACTGCGGCTGCGCTTCACCGTGTGGGACGTACGTGCGCATAAGGTGCGTACGGTCATCGACACCTCCGGCGCGGCCGATCGCCCGGCCACCACCCTCGCCCTGGGGCCCGGCGGCCGTACATTGCTAGCTGCCCGCTCCGCCACCCACAGCGACAGCTATGGGACGGAGGTCTGGGACACCGAGAACCACCGGCGGTCGGGGACCGTGCAGGGCTTTGCCGGGGAGGTCCTGGCCGCGCGGCCGGACGGAGATCTGCTGGTGAATTCCGACGATCAGTACGCCGATCCAGGCACCGGAGACGTCATCGGGCGCGCGCTCGCCGATGGCCGCGAGGTCACCGCGCTGGCGTTCAGCCCCGACGGCACCCGGCTCGCCATCGGCGACTCCACCGGGCACATCACCCTGTGGGACGGCGACGTCCGGCACCGTACGGGGGCGCTGACCGGCACCTCGGACACGGCCTCCCAGGGCGAGCCGGAGGCGGTCGGGGCACTCGCCTTCTCATCCGACGGCGGCACGCTGGCGGTGGGCGGCGCAGGCGGGACCCTGCGGCTGTGGGACACCGGCGGACAACAACTCCTAGGGGCGGACCTGCCCACATCCGGCGACGAGATCCGCTCCCTCGCCTTCGCCGAGGACGGCGGCACGGTCTACGCCGGCGGCCTCCATGTACCGCTCCAGCGTCTCCCCATCGCCCCGGACCGGGCCGTCCGCACCATCTGCGCGCGCACCGGCGACGGGCTGACCGAAGCGCAGTGGCGGACCTACGTCCCTGACGCGCCGTACGAGCAGGTGTGCACCAAACGCGACTGAAGCGTCTGAAACCAGCGGAAATCAACCAGGGGCCGATTGTTCAGGGTGGCTCTGTGCGTCGCTGAAAAACGCCTCTGAACTGAACGATCAGTGACCAGAACGACCGCGGCGTCCCGTCGGCGGCGTCCGCCCATCTCCTCAGTCAGGTTCTGGTCTCATGCGCACTCGCACTCTGCTGCCCTCGTTTCTGCTGCTCGGCGCCCTCTCCTTCACGGCGGCCTGCACGTCCGGGTCGGACAGCTCCTCGGGTACGGGATCCGCCGGCGGGCGGCCCGGATCCACCCCCGCCCCCTCGCCGGTCCGCACCGTCGATCCGTCGAAGATCAAAGGTCTGGAGATGGTCAGCGACAGCAGCGAGCACAGTTCCTGCTCCTTCGCGACGAGCTATCCGGACGTGCCCGGTGCGGAGGCGATGACGGCCGCGATGAAGAAGGACGTGGAGGGGCGCCTGGCCGGCTTCCGCTCGGGGGTGTGCGAGGGCGGCTCGGACGCCGCGGAGGGCCGCGAGCTCAACATCAGCCATCACTTCCTGGCCGCCTCAGGCGACGTGCTCGGCGTCCGGCTCAGCACGCAGGACCACAGCGGCGTCGGGTCGGGCCTGTCGACGAGGACGTACTGGTACGACGGCAAGGCCGGCGCGTACCGAACGGCCCTCGGGCTTGTCACCGAAAGCTCCCGGGACGCCTTTGTCGGCGCCTTGAAGGATCAGCTCAAGGGCCGCGAAGGCTTCGACCCCGACCTCTTCGACGCCACGCTTTCCGAGGACTCCATCACGGCCGCCCTGGACGATATGGCCTTCACCGCCGACGGCGGACTGCGGGTGACCTTCGACCGCAGCGAGGTGGGCGTCGCACCCGCCGGGACCTTCATCGTGGCCTTGCCCAAACAGACGGTCACGCCCTGGCTGTCCGACTTCGGAAAGCGTGTCCAGCGGCAGACGACGAAGCCCAGCCGTTCGCTGGACCTTGGCGCGGCACACGTCCCCGAGCCTGCCGTCCCCACCCACACCACCCCCGGCGACGACGACACCGACTGCAAGAAGGTCAAGTGCATCGCGCTGACCTTCGACGACGGACCGGCTGCGCCAGAGACCGGGACCCTGCTGGGCTACCTCGCGCAGTACAAGGCGCGCGCCACCTTCTTCACCACCGGCCAGAACGTCGCCGCCCACCCCGAGCTGGTCCGCGCCGAAGCGAAAGCCGGACACGAGGTCGGCAACCACTCCTGGAACCACCCCGATCTCACCAACCTCACCACCGAGCAGATCGCCTCCCAGCTCAACCGCACCAGCAACGCCATCAAGGCAGCCACCGGCAAGGCTCCTACCTGCTTCCGCCCGCCCTACGGCGCGATGAACGCCCAGGTGAAGGCCGCGACCACGCTCTCGCCGGTGATGTGGGACGTGGACACCGAGGACTGGAAGTACCGCAACGCGGCCAAAGTCGCCCGGACCGTCATCGACACGACGCAGCGCAACGATGTCGTCCTGATGCACGACATCTACCCCACCTCGGTCGCCGCCGTCCCGCAGATCCTGCGCACGCTGACCGCTCAGGGCTATCACTTCGTCACCATCAGCCATCTGCGCGCCACCCTCTGAGGCGCTGAGTGGCCCTTCCGCATAAGTGAGCCGGGGCGCTGTTTCACGTGAAACAGCGCCCCGGCTCACCTTCGGCAGCACTACACCGCCACCAGCGGAGCGTCCTTCCTCCACTTGAGAATCTTGTCGAAGCTGACGACCGCGCCGCCCCGGCCCGGCTTGTTGCCGATCTGGACGTGGTCGGCGAGCTCCTCGATCAGGCAGAGGCCTCGGCCGTGCTCGGCATCGCTGGGCGCGGGCCGGAGCGGAGCGCGCCTGCGTGCGGAGGGGAAGCCGGGGCCGGAGTCGGCCACTTCGATGCGGCACTTCTCGCCGTCAAGGTAGGCGGTGACCCGGAAGGCCTCGGCCTGCTGTCCTTCGGAGGATTCACCTCCGTGCTCGACGGCATTGGCGCAGGCTTCGCTCAGGGCGACGGAGAGGTCGTACGAGATATCCGGATCCACCCCCGCGGTCTCCATCGTGCCCATCAGGAGGCGTCGGGCGAGGGGGACGCTCGCGGCTTCGCGCCGGAGATGGAGGGACCACCAGATGCTCATGCTCCCGCCTCCTGGCCGCGGCTCGACATACCGTTACGTATTGCCCCAAGGGGCGGACTGTAAGCGCGAGATTGACGTGATGCCGCCCATACGGCGGATGTTCCGCCGGTTGCGATCGGTGTAGATGAGGGCGTCTCCCTCCAGAACGTGATCTTCCGGTCCGTACGGAACCTTGCGGACCTGCTGTGTGGAGCGCGTGGGCCCGGTGCGATGATGAGCCCGCAATGAGTGCCCCCCGACTACGCGCACGCACCGGAGGTGATCTCCGGGTTCCGAGGGCCGCGACGTTCGCCGCGGTCTGCGTCGTGCTGGCCGGGGCCGGGCACGTGATCGCCTCCTGCGAGGGCATTCCGCTGTGGTCGCTGGGCACCGGATTCCTCGCCGTCTTCGCCGTCGCGGCGCCGCTCGCCGGGCGTGAGCGCTCGCTGCCGGGCATCGCCGCGCTGCTGGTGGTCGGCCAGACCGCGCTGCACACCCTCTTCGCGCTCGGCCAGCACGGCACGGCTGTGGCGCCCGGGAGCGCGGACGCCTCGCTCGTGGCGCGGGCCGCGCGGATCGTGTGCGGCACGTCCGTCGCGGCGATCAGCCCGGCGCAAGCCCGGCGGATCCTCGCCGACGCGGGGATCGACCCCGACGCGGCCGCGAGCACCGGCGCGGGGAGCTCGGCGCACCACCACTCCGCGGACGCCATCACGGCCGCCGCGGACCCCTCGGCGTCACTGCTGCCCTCCCTGCCCATGCTCCTCGGGCACGTTCTCGCGGGCATCGCCGCCGGGTGGCTGCTGCGTCACGGAGACCTCGCGCTGCGGCGCCTGATGCGGCTGTCGGCGCACGGGGAGGGGCCGGCCCGCGCGCTGCGCCGGGCTCTGGCGCTCGTACGGGCCCTGCTGGCGGGGCTTCCGGGTACGCCCGAGGCGGCGCCCTGCACAACGCGCACGACGCAGCTCGGGCCGCCGGTCCCCCGTACGACCGTTCTTCAGCACTCGGTGATCAGACGCGGGCCGCCGTCGGACGCGGACCTCGTCCTCGCCGCCTGACGCGACGCACCACCACTCCTGGGGGTGCTGTCATGCGGCACGCGCGCGTGCCCGTCCTTTCGCGTGCGCAACCCCGTTCTTTCACCGAACCACTGCTGAAAGTGGAGTACTCCCTGCCATGAAGGCTTCCCGTATCGCCGCCGCCGGTGCCGTCGCCGCCTCGGCCGTCCTCGTTCTGTCCGCCCCCGCCTTCGCGCACGTCAGCGTGAACCCGGAGGGCACGGCCGCCAAGGGCGGCTACGCGACGGTCAACTTCAAGGTGCCGAACGAGCGCGACAACGCCTCGACCACCAAGCTCGAAGTGACCTTCCCGACCGAGCACCCGCTCGCCTCGGTCATGCCGGCGCCCGTCGACGGCTGGAAGGTCGAGGTCACCAAGTCCAAGCTCGCCAAGCCCGTCGAACTGCACGGCGAGAAGATCAACGAGGCCGTCAGCAAGGTCACCTGGACCGCAGACGGCAAGGGCATCGAGCCCGGCTACTTCCAGCAGTTCCCGGTGTCCATGGGTGCACTGCCCGAGAACGCCGATGAGCTGGTGTTCAAGGCGCTCCAGACCTACTCCAACAAGGAGGTCGTGCGCTGGATCGAGGTACCGCAGGAGGGCCAGGAAGAGCCCGAGAGCCCGGCGCCGGTGCTCGCGCTGTCCGCCGCCGAGGACGGCCACCACGGTTCGTCGGCGTCCGACAGCGGATCCAGCGAGGGCGAAGACGCTGAGGCCGCCTCCAACGAGACGACTGGGGACGCCGCCGCCTCTTCCTCCGACACCAGCGACACCACGGCCCGCGTTCTGGGCATCGTGGGAATCGTCGTCGGCGCGGCGGGCGTGGCGTACGGCGTTCTGGCCGGTCGCCGGCGTTCCGACGCCTGAAACCAAGACATCTCCGGTGCGTGCCCTCGGGGTCGTACATCGCCGTACGACCCCGGTGCGGGCCGCAGCTCTCACATCTGGGACCTTTTTCTATGCGCAAGAAGACGTTCGCCGCCGCCCTGGCCGCCACGGCCGCACTGACCCTGACCGCCTGCGGCAGCAGCGACAACAGCAGCAGCTCGCCCGTCGCCGAGGTGTCCGCCGAGACTGGCACCGAGAAGGCCGCGACGGTCCTCGACAAACCCTTCGAGAAGCCGGACCTCGTCCTCACCGACACGCAGGGCAAGTCGTACGACCTCCGCGAGGCGACCAAGGGACAGCCGACGCTGATCTACTTCGGCTACACCAACTGCCCCGACGTCTGCCCGCTGACGATGAACAACATCGCCGTCGCCAAGAAGCAGCTGCCCAAGGCCGAGCAGGACAAGCTCCGCATCGTGTTCGTCACCACCGACCCGGAGCGGGACACGCCCGCCGAGCTCGGCAAGTGGCTCAAGGGCATCGACCCCGCCGCCGTGGGCCTGACCGGCTCCTTCTCCACCATCCAGGCGGGCGCCCGGCAACTCGGCATCTCCATCAACCCGCCCACGAAGGACAAGAGCGGCAAGGTCGTCTCGGAGCACGGCACCCAGGTCGTCGCGTTCTCGCCGAAGACCGACGCCGGCTATGTGCTGTACGGGGAGGACGCCACCGTCGACGACTACACCAAGGACCTGCCCAAGCTGATCAAGGGGCAGACACCGTGAGGCGTCCCGTCGCGCCGACCCTCGTCATAGCGGGCTGTCTCGCCCTCGCGGGCTGCGGCGGCTCGGCCGACGGCGCCGACGCGGCGCCCGACCTGTCGGTCCGGGTCGCCTACATGCCCCAGCCGGTCACGGACTCGCTGGCTGCCGGTTACCTGACCGTCGTCAACGAGAGCGACAGCTCCGACGACCTCGTCTCCGCTACCAGCGACATCGCCGGGGACGTCACCGTTCACCAGACGTCCGGCCAGCAGATGAAGGAGGCCGGCCCGCTGGAGATCCCCGCGGGCGGCCGGCTCGTCCTCGAGAGCGGCGGCAACCACCTGATGTTCGAGAAGCTGAAGCACAGGCCCAAGGAGGGCGAGACGGTGTCCGTGAAGCTGCGCTTCACCAAGACCGACCCGATCACGGTCGAGATGCCGGTGAAGTCCGCCACGTACCAACCGACGTCCGCGCAGTCCTCGTCGACGTCGCACCACTGAGGGAGGGACCACCGTGAGGCAGGCCATCGCTCCCCGCGCACGGATCCTGTTGTTGCTGCTCCTCGCCGTCACCGGCGCGCTGTTCGCCCAGGCCGCGCCCGCCTCGGCGCACGCCGCACTGACCGGGAGCGACCCGCAGCAGGGAGCGGTGGTCGAGCAGGCGCCCTCCCAGGTGTCGCTGACCTTCTCCGAGAAGGTTGCGATGTCCGACGGCTCGGTGCGTGTCCTGGATCCGAAGGGCAAGCAGGTCGACGAGGGCAAGACCACCGAGCTGGGCAGCAACACGTACGCCGTGAATCTGCACGAAGGCCTGCCCAACGGCACGTTCACCGTCGTCTACCAGGTCGTTTCGGCGGACAGCCACCCCGTCTCGGGGGCCTTCACCTTCTCCGTGGGCGCGCCCTCGAAGACCTCCGTCGCGCTGTCCGACCAGGAGGCGGGCGGCGGAGTCGTGGGCGGGCTCTACGGTTTCGCGCGCTATGTGGCGTACGCGGGATTCACCCTCTTCGTCGGCGGTGCGGCCTTCGTACTCGCCTGCTGGCAGCGCGGCGCCGGTGTGCGTCCGGTGCAGCGCCTCGTGGTCTCCGGGTGGATCGCGCTCACCGCGGCCACGCTCGCCATGCTGCTGCTGCGCGGCTCGTACACCGGCTCGGGGAAGGTCGGGGACATCTTCGACCTGAGTCTGCTCAGCCAGGTGCTGGAGACCAAGACGGGTGCGGCGCTGGTCTCGCGGCTGCTGCTGCTCGCCGCGGGCGCGCTGTTCATCGCCGTACTCTTCGGGGCCTTTGAGAAGCGCGATGACGAGAAGGAGAGGCAGGACCTCACCTTCGGGCTGGCCGTCGGCGGGTTCGTGGTGGCGGCGGGTCTGGCCGCGACCTGGGCGCTGGCCGAGCATGCCTCGACCGGCATCCAGACCGGGATCGCGATGCCCGTCGACGTCCTGCATCTGCTGGCCGTCGCCGCCTGGCTGGGCGGCCTGTCGGCACTGCTGGTAGCGCTCTACCGCGCCCCGTCCATCGAGGCGTCCGCCGTACGCCGCTTCTCCACCGTCGCGTTCGGCAGCGTGGCCGTCCTCGCCGCGACCGGGATCTACCAGTCGTGGCGTCAGCTCGGCTCCTGGTCGGCGCTCACCGGTACGTCGTACGGGCAGCTCCTGCTCGTCAAGATCGGACTGGTGGCCGTACTCGTCGGCATCGCGTGGCTCTCCCGGCGCTGGACCGCCCGGCTGACGTCGGCACCGGAAGCCATGCAGGAGGGCGACGACTCAGAAGAGCCGGAAGAGGTGGAGGAGCGTACGGACGAGAAGGAGCTGGCCGCCGCGCAGGTGGGTGGCGGCGACCGCAAGCGTGCGGCCCAACTGGCCCGGCAGCGGGCCGCCGTGGCCACCGCCCGCGAGAAGCGCGCCCGCGACGCCGACCCGCGACGCTCGGGCCTACGCCGCTCGGTGCTCGCCGAGGCGGGTGTCGCCGTGGTCGTGCTCGCCGTGACCACCGCGCTGACCTCCGCCGAACCCGGTCGCACGGTCGAGGACGCCAAGGCCGCCACCGCCGCCGCCTCGCAGCCGGAGAGCGCGGCACTGTCCCTGGAGATGCCGTTCGACACGGGCGGCCAGGACGGCAAGGGCATCGCACGGCTTGAACTCGACCCGGCTCGTGTCGGCGGCAACGACATGCATGTCTACGTGGAGCGGCCCAACGGCAGGGCCTTCGACATCCCCGAGGTCAAGGTCGCCCTCACCCTCGAGGAAAAGGACATCGGGCCCCTGCCCGTGGTCCCCGACCGCATCGCCACCGGGCACTGGACGGCGACCGGGGTGCAGATCCCCATGACGGGCAACTGGAACATCGAGGTCACCGTCCGGACCTCCGACATCGACCAGGTGACCGTCGACAAGAACGCGCAGATCGGCTGAACGACACCATGGCTGAACAATCCACTCCGGAGACCTCTCCCAAGGGGGTCATTTCGCGGCGGCGGCTGCTCGGTACCGCCGGTGCCACGGGGCTCGCGCTCGGTGCGGCGGGCGGGGCCGCCGGTTACGTCGCGGCTCCCTCCGAAGATCAGGCCGTGCCGCTCAGCTCGGTCGGCGCGGACGAGGTGATGTTTCACGGGAAACATCAGCCGGGCATCACCACCGCCCTCCAGGCACGCGGCCACCTCGTCGCCTTCGATCTGGCGGGGAGTACGGGCCGCAGGGAGGCGGCCGCGCTGCTGCGCCGCTGGTCCGCCACGGCCCAGCGGCTGATGGCGGGCGAAGCGGCCGGCAGCGAGGACACGGCCGTCGCACGTGACGCGGGCCCCTCGTCCCTGACCGTCACCTTCGGCTTCGGGCACAGCTTCTTCTCCCGTACGGGACTGGAGAAGCAGCGCCCCGTCGCCCTCGACCCGCTGCCCGACTTCTCCTCGGACCAGCTCGACAAGGCGCGCAGCGACGGCGACCTGTGGGTGCAGATCGGCGCGAACGACGCTCTTGTCGCCTTCCATGCCCTGCGCGCGATCCAGAAGGACGCCGGTTCGGCGGCCCGGGTCCGCTGGCAGATGAACGGCTTCAACCGCTCGCCGGGCGCCACCGCTCAGCCGATGACGGCCCGCAACCTGATGGGACAGATCGACGGCACACGCAATCCGAAGCCGTCCGAAGCAGACTTCGACCAGCGGATCTTCGTACCCGATGCGGGCGAGCCCGCATGGATGGCCGGGGGCTCCTACGCCGTCGTACGCCGTATCCGCATGCTCCTCGACGACTGGGAGAAGCTCCCGCTCAAGGACCAGGAGGACGTCATCGGGCGGCGCAAATCGGACGGGGCACCGCTGACCGGCGGCACCGAGACCACGGAGCCCGAGCTGGAGAAGACGGACGCCTCCGGCAAGCTCATCATCCCGATCAACGCGCACGCACGCATCACGCGGCCCGACCAGAACGGCGGCGCCGCCATACTGCGCCGGCCGTTCTCCTTCCACGACGGCTTCGACGAGGACGGCGTACCGGACGCGGGTCTGCTCTTCGTCTGCTGGCAGGCCGACCCGCTGCGCGGCTTCGTACCGGTGCAGCGCAAGCTCGACCGGGGAGACGCGCTGTCGACGTTCATCCGGCACGAGGCGAGCGGACTGTTCGCGGTGCCGGGCGGGGCGGCGAAGGGGGAGTACGTGGGGCAGCGGTTGCTGGAGGGGTGAGAAAGCCCCCTGGGGCGGCCGGGAGCGGAAGCGTCAACCCGGCTGCGCACGGCGCATTAGGGTGAGGCCATGCCAGCCAGCTACGCGTATCTCGGCCCCGAGGGCACCTTCACCGAAGTCGCCCTGCGCACACTCCCGGAGACCGCCACCCGGGAACTCGTCCCGATGGTGTCCGTACCCGCCGCGCTCGACGCGGTCCGAGGCGGCGAGGCCGAGGCGGCTTTCGTCCCGATCGAGAACTCCGTCGAAGGCGGCATCACCACGACGCTCGACGAACTGGTCGCCGGCGAACCGCTGATGATCTACCGCGAGGTGCTGCTCTCGATCACCTTCGCCCTGCTGGTCAGGCCTGGCACGAAGCTCTCGGAGATCAAGACGGTGACCGCGCACCCGGCCGCCCAGCCGCAGGTGCGCATCTGGATGAAGAACAACCTCCCGGACGTGATCTGGGAGTCGGCGGCCTCGAACGCGGACGGCGCGCGCCTGGTGCAGGAGGGACGCTACGACGCGGCCTTCGCGGGTGAGTTCGCGGCCCAGAAGTACGGCCTGGTGCCGCTGGAGACCGGGATCCACGACGCGGAGAACGCGCAGACCCGGTTCGTGCTGGTGGGCAAGCCCGCCCGGCCCGCGGCGCCGACCGGCGCGGACAAGACGTCCGTGGTCGTCTGGCAGCGCGACGACCACCCGGGCGCCCTGCTCGAACTGCTCCAGGAGTTCGCCGTACGCGGCGTCAACCTGATGCTGCTGCAGTCCCGGCCGACCGGTGAGGGCATCGGCAACTACTGCTTCGCCATCGACGCCGAGGGCCATATCGCGGACCGCCGGGTGGGCGAGGCGCTGATGGGCCTCAAGCGGAGGTGTCCGCAGGTGCGGTTCCTCGGGTCCTATCCGCGGGCCGAGGTCGACCTCCAGGACGTACGCACTCCAGGAGCGGGGACGTCCGACGGCGAGTTCGCGGCGGCCTCGGACTGGCTGGCGCGCTGCCAGGACGGCCGTTTCTAGCCGGTCCAAGCCGGGTCCATGCCTGGTTCGTGCCCGGTCCAAGCCGGTCCTACCAGCCGCTCATCTTCATCCACAGAAGTTATCCACAGGGCCCGTTCTCGACCTGGGGACAAGTCGACAACGAGGCGTGATGCAGTCGACAAATCGCCCTTCGATCCCCAACTGGACCCACAGCACGGCAGATAGGACTTCGTCTACCCGTTTCCCTCAACCCACCCTTTGGAGCGAACCATTTCCACCCGAAAGGGCATGGAGAGCGGGTCAGACTCGGGGGTTTTTCGCCCCCGCATGCCGCTTTCGGAACGGTCATCTCCGAAGTCCACAGATCTTTCGCACAGCCTGTGGATAACTCTCCGAGGAGCGCGGGCCCCTGTGGACAACCCACGACCCAAGTCCCGTTCCCCGCAAGGAAATCAGGTCAATGCACGGAACCGTCACTGCCCCATTCAGGGGATTTGAGCCTCTTTCATTGACATACATGATCAACTCTCGCATAACGGTCAGCGGCGACAGATCGGAATACCGGGTCGTGGGCCCGAACACCGCACCGGTAGCCTTGAGGGGTGATTGACCTTCGCCTGCTCCGTGAGGACCCCGACCGTGTGCGTGCGTCGCAGCGCGCCCGTGGAGAGGACGTCGCGCTCGTCGACGCCCTACTCTCCGCCGACGAGCGGCGCAGGTCGTCCGGCCTCCGCTTCGACGAGCTGCGCGCCGAGCAGAAGGCGCTCGGCAAGCTCATCCCCAAGGCTTCCGGCGACGAGAAGGCCGAGCTCCTGAAGAAGGCGGGTCAGCTCGCCGCCGACGTCAAGGCGGCCGACGCGGCGCAGGACGAGGCAGCGGCCGAGACCCAGGAGCTGCTGCTCCGGCTGGGCAACCTCGTGCACCCCGACGTCCCGGTCGGCGGCGAGGAGGACTTCGTCACGCTGGAGACGCACGGCACGATCCGTGACTTCGCGGCCGAGGGCTTCGAGCCGAAGGATCACCTGGAGCTCGGCACGACGCTCGGGGCGATCGACGTCGAGCGCGGCGCCAAGGTCTCCGGCTCGCGCTTCTACTTCCTCACCGGCATCGGCGCGCTCCTGGAGCTCGCGCTGGTGAACGCGGCGATGGCGCAGGCCACGGCCGCCGGCTTCACACCGATGCTGACTCCGGCGCTGGTCCGCCCGCAGGCCATGGCCGGCACGGGCTTCCTCGGCCAGGCCGCGCAGGACGTGTACCGCCTCGACAATGACGACCTGTACCTGGTCGGCACCTCCGAGGTGGCGCTCGCCGCGTACCACATGGACGAGATCATCGACGGCGACCGCCTCCCGCTGCGCTACGCGGGCTTCTCGCCGTGCTTCCGCCGTGAGGCCGGTTCGCACGGCAAGGACACACGCGGCATCTTCCGGGTGCACCAGTTCGACAAGGTCGAGATGTTCTCGTACGTCGACCCGGCGGACTCGGCGGCCGAGCACCAGCGCCTGCTGGACTGGGAGAAGCAGTGGCTGACCTCGCTGGAGCTGCCGTTCCGGGTGATCGACGTGGCTTCGGCCGACCTGGGGTCCTCGGCAGCCCGTAAGTTCGACTGCGAGGCGTGGATCCCCACCCAGGGCAAGTACCGCGAGCTGACGTCGACTTCGGACTGCACGGAGTTCCAGTCGCGCCGCCTGGCGATCCGTATGCGGGACGGCAAGACGGTGAAGCCGCTCGCGACGCTGAACGGCACGCTGTGCGCCGTACCGCGCACGATCGTGGCGATCCTGGAGAACCATCAGCAGGCCGACGGCTCCGTACGCGTGCCCGAGGTGCTGCGGCCGTTCCTGGGTGGCCGGGAGATCCTGGAGCCGGTCGCCAAGGCCGCCAAGTGAGCGACTCCGCTCCCGCCTTCCCGTACAAGCTCGTCGCGACCGATCTCGACGGAACGCTGCTGCGCTCCGACGAGATGGTCTCGGAGCGCACCCGTGAGGCGCTCGCCGCGGCCACCGCGGCGGGCGCCGCGCACATCGTCGTCACCGGGCGGGCGGCGCCCTGGACCCGCCACATCCTCGACGAACTCGGGTACGACGGGATCGCGGTGTGCGCTCAGGGCGCGCAGGTGTACGACGCGGGGGCGCACCGCCTGCTCACCACGCTGACCCTCGACCGGCAGCTGGCCGGCCTGGCGCTCGCCAAGATCGAGGCGGAGGTCGGTCCGCTGGCACTGGCCGCGAGCCGTGACGGCCTCGACGGCGACGTCCTGATCGGCCCGGGCTACCAGGTCCAGGGACAGCTGCAGTCCGTCCCGTTCACCGACCGCACGGAACTGTGGGCCGAGCCGCTGACGAAGCTGTACATCCAGCACCCGCGTCTGACCGACGACGAACTCGCGGACGCGGCACGTCAGGCGGTCGGTGGTCTGGTGTCCGTCACCATGGCGGGCGAGGGCATCGTCGAGCTCCTCCCCCTCGGTCTCTCCAAGGCCACGGGCCTCTCGCTCGCGGCCCGCCGTCTGGGCGTCAAGGCGGCCGACACGATCGCCTTCGGCGACATGCCCAACGACATCCCGATGTTCGACTGGTCCGCGCACGGCGTGGCCATGGCCAACGCCCATGAGGAACTCAAAGCGGTCGCCGACGAGATGACCTTGTCCAACGAGGACGACGGGATCGCGGTGGTACTGGAGCGGTTGCTGGGCTGAGCGCGCAACGCTGCCGCTGTGACCTGGCGTAGGGCAGATCTCGGCGGCAGCGTTGCGGCAATGTCGGGAGGGGCGGCCCGCGCGATATGCGCGCTCGAAGCGGCCGCCCCGGGCAGCTCCCCGTGCGGGGCGCACTCGACGGAGAGGTAGCTACTCCGGAGTGCGCTGCGGGCTGCCCTGTCGGGAGCTCGACGGACTGCTACTGATGGGCATCGTCGCGCTCCTCTCCCAGAATGCGGCACCGGAGGAACCCGGCGACCTGGACATAACTACTCTGCCCGTACGCCGAGTTGGGCGCCACCGAATTAAACGGCACCACTGGGCTGGGCGGCCCGGAAGCGGCTGAGCGGCCTTAGTGAAGTCCGGTGCGGTGTCGCGCGCCTTAGGGGCGCGGGACTGTATCAATGTGCGGCTCCGCCGCGATGGGGGTCCCCCCCCCCCGCTCGAGCGGAGTCGGGAGTGGGCGAGCGACCAGCCACGACGGACCCGCAGCTTCGAACCGCCTCTCCAGCGGAGCGCCTAGCGGCGCCACCTGCGCCGCCGCGCCTTGCTGAAGAACCAGCCCGCGGGCGGCTCGTCGGACCGCCAGGGCTGCGGTTCGGGACCTCCCTTGCGCCAGCGGGCCGCGAGCATACGGGCGCGCGCCGACGGCTCGGCCGTCTCGGCGGACCGTATGAAGTCCTCGTCCAGGACGAGGTCGTCCCAGGTGTCCTCGGACTCCCCCTGACCGTCACTTCGCGGTGCCTGCCTTGCCATCCCCGTTCCTCCTTGCCGTGCATCCCTTTGGACAAGTGTGCCGTTGCGCCCGTAAAACCGGTCTCAAGATCAAAAGAGGCCCCACGCGCGCGTGCACCCCCAACTGCGAGCACGCGCGCGTGGAGCCGCCTCGACTCCCCGGAGCGCCTACTCCTCGCCGGCCAGCGTCAGCGTCCGCAGCTTCTGCCCCGCGAACCAGGTGGCGACCACGGTCACCGCGATCAGCAGCACCGTCCCCGTCGCCAGACCCACATCGGAGGTGACGAGGTCCCCGCCCGTGACCTCGTGGGCCACGGCGAGCGACCACTGCTGAACGCTGAGCGTGCGCGCCCCGGCCACCAGGGAGCCGAAGAGGGCCTCCCAGACGAGCGCGTAGACGAGCCCGAAGACCACCGCGTGCCGAGTGACCGTGCCGAGCAGCAGGAAGAGTGCTGCGTACGCGATGGAGGCGACCAGCGCGGCCACGGTGTACGCGACGGCGATCTGCTGACCGTTGCCGTTCAGGATCATCCCGGCGAGGAACGTCGGGATCGCGGAGAACGCCATGGTCACGGCGATGGCGACGATCAGCTTGGTGAAGATGATCGTGGGGCGCTTGATCGGCTTGGCGAGCAGATACACCACCGAGCCATCGTCGATCTCCGGGCCGATCGCGCCCGTACCGGCGATGACACCGATGATCGGCACCATGGTGGCCAGCGCGAACCCGCCGAGGACGTCGGCGGCCACCTGGTCGTCGGTGCCGGTGAAGGCACGGACCGCCACGGAGATCACGATCAGCAGGACGGGCAGCGCGCCCAGGATGAGGGCCCGGCGGCGGCCGAGCAGGCCACGGTAGGTGAGCCGGGCGACTGTGGGGTCGTACATCTTCGGCCTCCTACGCCGCTACGAGATACGAGAAGACGGACTCGAGCGACTCGTCCGAGGGCGAGACCGCCAGCAGGCGGATGCCGTGGTCCCTGGCCACCCGCGGCAGCAGCGCCGTGAAGCGCCCGAAGTCGACCGCCTGGATGCGCAACGCGCCCTCCTTGAGGTCCACTTCGATACCGGAGGTCGACGGGTCCGCGATGAGCGCGGCCGCGAGCGCGCGGTCGTCGCTGGAGCGCACGAGGTAGCGGTGCGGGCGGTCGGTCATCAGACGCCGGATGCGCCGGAAGTCGCCGCTCGCGGCGTGCCGTCCGGCGACGATCACCTCGATGTGCGAGGCGAGTTGCTCGACCTCTTCGAGGATGTGCGACGAGAACAGCACCGTGCGGCCCTCGTCACCCATGCGGCGCAGCAGGTCCATCAGCTGCATGCGCTGGCGTGGGTCCATGCCGTTGAAGGGCTCGTCGAGCAGCAGCAGGGACGGTTCGTGGACGAGCGCGGAGGCCATCTTCACGCGCTGCCGCATGCCCTTGGAGTACGTCGAGATCTTCCGGTCCTGCGCGTACTCCATCTCGACCGTGGCGAGGGCCTTCTGGGCGGCCTTCTTGCCGAGGCCGTGCAACTCGGCGTTGGCGACGACGAATTCGCGGCCGGTGAGGAAGTCGTACATCGCCTCGCGCTCGGGGACGATGCCGATCTGCCGGTAGATCTGTTCGTTGCGCCAGACGGCCTGGCCGTCGAGTGTGACGGAGCCGGTGGAGGGGGCGAGGAAGCCGCCCATCATGTTGATTAGGGTGGACTTTCCCGCGCCGTTCGGGCCGAGCAGGCCGGTGACGCCGGGGCCGATCGTCATGGTGATGTCGTTGACGGCGACCACGTTGCCGAACCAGCGTGATACGTGGTCGATGTTGAGCGTAGTCACAGTCCGACCTTTCGGTAGCGGCGCATCAGGAGGCCGTAGCAGCCGGCGATGAGGCCCAGGACGACGAGGAGATAGACGACACCCTCGCCGCTCGAGGGGCCCACTTCTCCGGGGAAGGAGGATGTGGCGCCGAGGAAGGCGGTCTGTACTCCGTCGATGAGCGTGATGGGCGAGAAGAGGCCGAGCCAGGCGATCGCGTCGGTGCTGTTCTGGTCGAATGCGATGGCCTGGACGGTGGACACCGCCCCGTAGGAGATGGTCAGCGTGGCGATGACGGCCGCGATGCCGAAGCCGCGGCGCGGAGTGACCGCCGAGATGACCAGGCCGATGCCGGCGAAGAGCAGTGAGAGCAGTGCCACGGAGACGAGCCCTTGTGCGAAACCCTTGGTCTGGTCGGTGAAGTCGAGCTTGGCCAGTAGCGCGCCCACATAGAGCACGATCAGGGGTGCGGCGGTGAGGATGAACATCGCAGAGGCCAGCGACGCGTACTTGGCGCGCACATAGTCGGCGGTCTCGATGGGGCGCGAGAAGTACAGCGGCACGGTCTTGAAGCGCAGGTCGCGCGACACGGACTGCGGTGCCTGCGAGGCCACGTACAGGCCGATGACCGCCTGAAGGAAGATCGCGTACTGCGTGTAGTCGACCGGCAGGTCCTTCGCCTTGGTGGCGACGGCGACGGCCACCATGATGGCGGCGGGCACGCACATCACCACGAAGAGCAGCATCGGCAGCACCTTGGACTTCACCGAGCGGCCGAGGCCGTACGCGCCGCGCAGGGACTGCGAGTAGAGCGAACGGCGGGCGTAGGCGCGGCCCAGGCGCGGGCCGTCGTAGTTGCGGTAGCCGATGTTGTGGATCCGGGTCTGCTCCCCGGTCCGGGCCGGGCTCTGCTCAACCGCCATGGCCGACCGCCTCCTTCCGCTCTTCGTCCCGCGCGTCGTCGGCGTCCTTGAAGACCTCCGAGATGTGGTGCCTGCGCTGTTCCATACGGACCAGGCCGAGGCCGAGGTCGGCGACGATGTCGCGTACGAGGTCGTACGTCTCCTCGCCGTCCGCCGTGAGCAGCAGGATGTGACCGGCGCCCGGCAGTCCGCTGCCGTCGTGGGTGTCGATCCCGCGCGTGTGCAGCACCTCGCGCACCGCGCGGGTGCCGTCCGGGTGATCGTCGGTGTCGGTGACCTCGATCGCCAAAGTCGTCGTGGTCTGGGTGAAGTCCGTGGTGGAGCTGGCCCGCAGGAGCTTGCCGCCGTCGATGACGACGACGTGGTCGCAGGTGCGCTCCAGCTCGCCCAGCAGATGCGAGGTGACCAGCACCGAGATGCCGAAGTCGGTGTGGATGCGGCGGATCAGTCCGAGCATCTCGTCGCGGCCGACCGGGTCGAGGCCGTTGGTCGGCTCGTCGAGGAAGACCAGCTGGGGGTCGTGGACGAGGGCCTGCGCGAGCTTCACGCGCTGCTTCATGCCGGTCGAATAGCCGCCGATGGGGCGGTAGCGCTCCTCGTAGAGGCCGACGTGGCGCAGCGTGTCCGCGGTGCGCTCGCGGGCCGCCGCCGGGGGCAGGCCGGACATGCGCGCCATATGGACGACGAACTCGGTGGCCGAGACATCTGGCGGCAGGCAGTCGTGCTCGGGCATGTATCCGACCCGCTCGCGGATGTCGCCGCCCTTGGTGGCGACATCGAGGCCGAGCACTTCGGCGCGGCCCTCGGTGGCGGGGGACAGACCCAGCAGGATCTTGATCAGTGTGGACTTGCCGGCTCCGTTGGCTCCGACGAGTCCCGTCACACCGGGCCCGACGTCCACGGAGAGCCGGTCAAGCGCGGTTACCCTCGGGAACCGCTTGCTCAGGCTTTCGGTCGCGATCACAGTCACGATTCGAAGGTAGTGGCGCAGGCCACAGCAGGACGTCACCCCAGGGAGCTGTATCCGTGTCACTCTCCGGTATTACGGGCCCGTAAGGGTCCCCCTGAGGTCGAACAACCGACGGCAGTTGTCCCGTGGTGCCTGTGACTCCCGAGGCCCGTGGGGCCCACCTCATGGCCCGCTTCGTCCCCAGGGCACTGCGCCCGATCGGACGGATGGAGCCACCGCCGTGAGGAGAGGGCTGAGGAAAACACGGAAAGCGACGGAGAGTTGTCCACAGGTAACACCAACTTGCCCTGTGGATAACGCACTTGGCTGTGGATCAAACCTCCGCACGCAAATAAAATGCGTGATCAGCGTCTCGCCAGGCACCCTGGCGCCATGAACGAATCCGAGACCGAAGGCGAGATCGATGAACGCCGCACCGTGAAGGTGTCGAAGTACCTCTCCAAACACCTGCGGCATCAACCCGACCGGATCGGGCTCACCCTCGACGAAGGCGGCTGGGTCGAGATCGAGACGCTGATGGCCGCGGCGGCAGCGCACGGCTTCCGGTTCACGCGGGCCGAGCTCGACCACGTGGTGGCCACCAACGACAAGCGGCGCTTCGCGATCGAGGGCATCCGGATCCGCGCCAGCCAGGGCCACTCCATCGAGATGGACCTCGGTCTGCCCCCGGCGACACCACCCGCGTACCTCTACCACGGGACCGTCGCCCGCAACCTGGACGCGATCCGTGCCGAGGGCCTGAGGCCCATGAACCGGCACGACGTGCACCTCTCCCCGGATCGCGAGACCGCGACCCGCGTCGGCGCCCGCCGCGGCCGCCCCGTCGTGCTCTCCATGGACGCCGCCGCCATGCACCGCGACGGCCATATCTTCCGGGTCAGCGCCAACGGCGTCTGGCTCACGACCGCCGTTCCCCCACGCTACCTGCGGTTTCCCGAGCGGCACTGACCTGCCGCATCGGCAGCCCGCTGGGCGGCGTGGGCCGTAAGTGCGGTCCGTCGCACGGTCGTGCGGGCATCTGCGGGACAATGGCGGCGTGACCTCAGCGACCCGCCGGCCCCAGACTCCGGCCCCCACCGTTCCACCCCGGCTGATCGCAACGGATCTGGACGGCACCCTGCTGCGCGACGACCACTCCGTCTCGCAGCGCACGGTCGCCGCTCTGGCCGCCGCCGAAGAGGCCGGCATCGAGGTCTTCTTCGTGACCGGCCGCCCCGCCCGGTGGATGGATGTCGTCAGCGACCATGTCCACGGTCACGGCCTCGCCATCTGCGGGAACGGCGCCGCCGTGGTCGACCTGCACGGCGGCGCCGGCAACCACCGCTTCGTCAAGATCCGCGAGTTGGCACGGGACAACGCACTCGATGCCGTACGACTGCTCCGCGAGGCCGCGCCAGGAACGGTGTTCGCCATCGAGCAGACATACGGCTTCCACCAGGAGCCGTCGTACCCGAAGCTGCACATGGAGATCCCGGACAACCTCGCGCCCGCTGAGAAACTCCTGGCGCCGGACGGTCCCGGCGCCGACGAACCGGTACTCAAGATTCTCGCGTACCACCACGAGATCGACCCCGACGACTTCCTGATGACCGCCCGCCTGGCCATCGCCGACCGTGCGGGCGTGACCCGTTCCAGCCCCAGCGCCCTGCTGGAGATCAGCGGCCCCGGCGTCTCCAAGGCCAGCACGCTCGCGCTGTGCTGCGCCGAGCGCGGCATCTCGCACGAGGAGGTCGTCGCCTTCGGGGACATGCCGAACGACGTGGAAATGCTCACCTGGGCAGGCACGTCGTACGCGATGGGCAACGCACATCCCGACGTGATCGCCGCGGCCTCCGGACGCACGGTCGCCAACAACGAGGATGGGGTGGCCGTAGTGATCGAGCGGATGCTGGGTCTCTCCTAGTCGAGAGATGCCGGCTCTCGCTCTTAGTAGAGCTGCACCCCGCGCTCGGCCAGCCACCCCACCGGGTCGACACCCGAGCCGTGATACGGCGTCAGGCGCACCTCGAAGTGGAGATGCGGGCCGGTCGAGTTGCCGCTGGTGCCCGACTGGCCGATCCACTGCCCGGTTGCCACCCGCTCCCCCTGGTCGACGGCGACCGTCGCGAGGTGCGCGTACTGCGTGTAGTAGCCCCCGGCGTGCCGCACCACGGCCTCGATGCCGAACGGGCCGCCGCACGAAACCTTGACCACGCGCCCCTCACCCACCGACCGCACCGGCGTGCCGATGTCCACCGCGAAGTCCTGCCCCGTGTGCCGGCTCGCCCAGTGCTCACCACCGCTGCCGAAGCCCGCGGAGAGTTCGTACGTCTCCAATGGCGCGACCCACTGCGTCGTGAGGCCCGTCTCCGGCTGGTCGAGCCGGACGGCGCCCCGGCACGCACCCGCCGCGACCGAGGCGTCCGCCTGCCCTTGAAGCGTCGACTGCGCCGCCTCGAGCTTCTGCTCGATCCTCTGCTTCATCTCGGCGAGCCGTGTATTCCGCCGTTCCAGCGCCAGCCAGGCCTTTGCGGCCTTCGCCTCGTCGGCGGCGAGCCGTGCCTCGGCGCGGCGGCTCTTGGTGACGGCGTGGTTGACCGCCAGGTCCGCCTGCCACACGGCACGCTGACCACGCATCAACTCCTCAGGGCTGTCCGCGAGCAACAACTGCACGGTGTACGGAAGCCCCCCGCCGTTGCGGTACTGCTCGCGCGCGATCCGGCCGAGGTCCCCGTGCAGTACGGCGATGTTCCGCCGCTCCCGCGCGAGAAGCCGCTCCAGCCGCTGCGCCCGGGCCCGCTGCACCTCGGCCTCCCTGCGCCCTGCCTCGTACCGCCGCGTCGCAGCGGACGCCTCTTCGAAGAGCCGTACCACCTCGGTGCTGAGGCCCTCCGGATCACCGGAGTCGCCCTTGGCCGCCGTGGGCCCGGCTGCCAGAAGGGCCAGCGCGCACAGCAGCGCCGGTAGGAGCAGGGGATGGCGGCGAGATGGGCGCATGCAACGGATCGTGTCCCGCGCCGGAGCCGCGGTCCTGTTCAAGTCGTACACCTGAGGGACCGAATGCCACGGACGGACCACTCAGCTGCTCCGAACAGCGGCCTGGTTCATGGCACTTGAGTGGCCCGTCAGCGGGGCGGTACGTACGGCGGCTGCACCGCCTCAACGAACCGCCACCAGCAGCTCCGATGCCTCCTCCCGCTCCCGCATCTCCCGCAGCGGACCGTCCACGGCGGCCAGTTCCTCGTACGGGCCCCGCTGCACCACACGCCCGTCCGCCAGCACGATCACCTCGTCCACGGCCTCCAGACCCGCCAGCCGGTGGGTGATCAGCAGTGTCGTACTGCCCTCGGTCGCGGCGAGCAGATCTGCGGTCAGCGCGTCGGCCGTCGGAAGGTCGAGGTGCTCCGCTGGCTCGTCGAGGACGAGGACCGGGAAGTCGGCGAGCAGTGCACGGGCCAGCGCCAGCCGCTGCCGCTGCCCACCGGACAGCCGCGCCCCGTGCTCGCCGATCAGGGTGTCGAGCCCCTCCGGCAGACCGTCGGCCCAGTCGAGCAGCCGGGCCCGCCCGAGTGCGTCACGCAGGTCTTCCTCGGTCGCGTCCTTCCGGGCAAGCAGCAGATTCTCGCGCACCGAGCTGTCGAAGAGGTGCGCGTCCTGCGCACACAGCCCGACCAGGCGTCGTACGTCGTCACCGCCCAGGTCGTACGCGTCCATGCCGCCCAGTGTGTACGTCCCCGCGCCCGCGTCCAGCAACCGCAGCAGCACCTGCGCGAGGGTCGTCTTGCCGGACCCGGACTGCCCGACGACGGCGATCCTCTGCCCTTGGGCGAGCGTCAGGTCGAGCCCGGCCAGCGCGTCCCGGTCCTGCCCGTGGTGGCGGGCGGACAGTTCCTGGAGGACGAGCGGGAACGGCGACGCCGGTGCCTCTCGCGGCCTCTCCGGTTCGCGTACGGGATCGGGGGCGTCCAGGACCTCGTACACGCGCTCCGCGCTCTTGCGCACCCGCTGCCGGTACTGGACCGCGAGCGGCAGGCTCAGGACGGCCTCGAACGCGGCGAGCGGGGTGAGGACGACGACGGCCATCAGCACTCCGCTGAGGCGTCCGTCGGCGACCGCTTGGGCGCCGACGAGCGCGGTGGCCGCCACGGTGAGTCCGGAGACGAGCGCGATGAGGCCGTCGCCGAGCGCGGTGGCGGTCGCGGTGCGCGACGCGATGCGGGTCAGCGCGGCATCGGCCCGCCGCGCTTCGGCGGTGCGTGCGGGCAGCGCCCCGGCGACCGTCAACTCGGCCGTCCCCGTGAGGAGATCGGCAACGCGGGTAGCCAGGACGCCGCGGGCGGGGGCCAGCCTGCGCTCGGCGCGGCGCGCGACGGCACCGGTCACCAGTGGGACGCCGGCTCCGGCGGCAAGCAGTCCGAGGGCGAGGGCGGCACCGGCCTCGGGCAGTAGCCAGGCCGTGAATCCCACGGATGCGGCCGACACGACGACCGCTGCCGATGCGGGCAGCAGCCAGCGCAGCCAGTAGTCCTGCAGCGCGTCGACGTCGGCGACCAGCCGAGAAAGCAGGTCACCACGCCGGGTGGTCCGCAGCCCGGCGGGAGCGAGCCGCTCGAGCCGCCGGTACACGGCGACGCGGGTGTCGGCCAGCATCCGCAGCACGGCATCGTGCGACACCAGCCGCTCGGCGTACCGGAACACGGCCCGCCCGATCCCGAACGCCCGCGTGGCCGTGACGGCGACCATCAGATACAGCACGGGAGGCTGCTGAGAGGCCCGCGAGATCAGCCACCCAGAGGTGGCCATCAGCCCCACGGCACTGCCGAGCGCGAGGCTGCCGAGCACAAGAGCGAGCGCGAGCCGGCCGCGCCTGGGTCCGGCCATGGCGCGGACGCGGCCGAGGACGCCACCCCGGTCCTCAGTGGTGAGCGGCGGTTCGTCCTGGTCGACCGTGGAGACTGCCACCGCTCCGGTGCGGCGCGCCTCCGTACCGCCGGTGTGTGTAGGTCCGGCTCCCGCGTCTGGCACTGCGGACTCCAGCCGCACCACCCGATCCGCCACCCGCAGCAACGCCGGCCGATGCACCACGAGCAGCACCGTCCGCCCCACCGCCAAGCGCCGGACGGCTTCTACCACCTCGCCCTCGGTCTCCCCGTCCAGCGAAGCCGTCGGCTCGTCGAGCAGCAGCACGGGCCGGTCCGCGAGAAACGCCCGGGCCAGCGCGAGCCGTTGCCGCTGTCCCGCGGAGAGCCCGGCTCCGTCCTCGCCCAGTTCGGTCCGTATCCCGTCGGGCAGCGCGTCCACGAACTCGAGCGCGCCAGCGTCACCCAGCGCCCTGGTCACTTCGGCATCGTCCGCGTCCGGACGCGCCAGCCGTACGTTCTCGGCGATGGCCCCCGCGTACAGATGGGGCCGCTGCGGCACCCAGGCCACCTGCGAACGCCACGTGGCCAAGTCGGCCTCGGCCAGATCGACTCCCCCGATCCGCACCCGGCCCGCGGTCGGCTTCACGAACCCCAGCAGCGCATTCAGCAGCGTCGACTTGCCCATGCCACTGGGCCCGACGAGCGCCACCGTCTCGCCAGGTTCGACCGTGAACGACACATCCGACACGGCATCGGACGACCGCTCCGGGTACCGGACCGTCACCCCCTCGAAGCGAATCCCGCCGGAGGCGGGCACGACCGCGGTCCCGGAGTCCGGCACCGGCGTCTCCAGCACAGAGAAGATCTCCTCGGCGGCGGCCAGCCCTTCCGCCGCCGCGTGGTACTGCGCCCCCACCTGCCGCAGCGGCAGGTACGCCTCGGGCGCGAGAACGAGGATGACCAGCCCCACGTACAGATCCATCTCGCCATGGACGAGCCGCATCCCGATGGTCACCGCGACCAGGGCGACCGAGATCGTGGCCAGCAGTTCCAGCGCGAAGGACGAGATGAAGGCGATCCGCAGGGTCCGCATGGTCGCCCGCCGGTAGTCGCCGGTGATCCGCCGGATCGACTCGGCCTGTGCCTTCGCCCGCCCGAACACTTTGAGCGTCGGCAGACCGGCGACCACGTCCAGGAAGTGCCCCGACAGCCGTGACAGCAGCCGCCATTGACGATCCATCCGGGACTGCGTGGCCCAGCCGATGAGCACCATGAAGACGGGGATGAGGGGCAGCGTGCCGGCGATGATCGCCGCCGACACCCAGTCCTCCGTGACGATCCGCGCCAGCACCGCCACGGGCACGACCACCGCGAGCCCCAACTGCGGGAGGTAGCGCGAGAAATAGTCGTCGAGCGCATCGACTCCGCGGGTGGCGAGCGCGACCAGCGACCCCGTCCGCTGCCCGCCCAGCCAACCCGGTCCTAGCGCGCCAGCACGCTCAAGCAGCCGCCCCCGCAGCTCCGACTTGACCGCCGCACCAGCCCGGTGCGCGGCGAGTTCCGTAAGCCATGAGACGAGCGCCCGACCACCTGCGACCGCCACCAACAGCAGGAGTGGGGTACGGAGTTCGGCGACCTCCAGCCCGTGCTGGAAGGCCCCGACCACTATCTCGGCGATGAGCATGGCCTGGGCAATGACCAACGCCGCCCCGGCAACGCCCAGCACTACGACCGCCACCAGGAAGAGGCGAGTGGCGCGGGCGTACCGGAGCAGTCGCGGGTCGATCGGTTTCACGTGAAACACACCCTCGGGTCAAGCAGGTGTGTTTCACGTGAAACACACCTTCTCCTCGACAGGCACGTTTCACGTGAAACATGCCCCTGGATTCAGTGGCGAGCGAGCTCAGTGCGCGGCCTCAGCGATGTGCTGCGTACCGATCCGCTTCCGGAACACCCAGTACGTCCACGCCTGGTAGACCATCACGACCGGCGTCGCGATCACTGCACACCAGGTCATGATCTTCAGCGTGTACGGGCTGGACGAGGCATTGGTGACCGTCAGGCTCCAGTCGTCATTGAGTGAGGACGGCATGACGTTCGGGAAGAGGGTCAGGAAGAGCATCGCCACGGCGGTCACGATGGTGATACCGGACAAGGTGAACGCCCAGCCCTCGCGCCCCGCCTGGTTCGCCCCGATCGCCGCGACCAGCGCGACCACCGCCACGATCAACGCGACCAAGCTCGTACTGTCGCCCTTGTCGGCCTGAGTCCAGCCCAGGAAGACCAGCGCGAGCACAGCCGTCACCACACCGAGCCGCAGCGCCAGTTTCCGCGCCCGCTCCCTGATATCGCCCAGCGTCTTGAGCGCGGCGAACACCGCCCCATGGAAGGTGAACAGCGTCAGCGTGACCAGGCCGCCCAGGATGGCGTACGGGTTGAGCAGGTCCCAGAGGTTGCCGACGTACTCCATGTCCTGGTCGATCTTCACGCCCCGCACAATGTTGCCGAAGGCCACACCCCACAGGAACGCGGGGATCAGCGAGCTCCAGAAGATCGCGCTCTCCCAGTTGCGCTGCCAGCTTTCCTCGGGCCGCTTCGCCCGGTACTCGAAGGCGACTCCCCGGACGATCAGGCAGACCAGGATCAGCAGCAGCGGCAGATAGAAGCCGGAGAAGAGCGTGGCGTACCAATCGGGGAAGGCTGCGAAGGTCGCACCGCCCGCGGAGAGCAGCCAGACCTCGTTGCCGTCCCAGACCGGCCCGATGGTGTTGATCAGCACCCGCTTCTCGGCCCGGTCACGGGCGAGCAGCCGGGTGAGGACGCCGATCCCGAAGTCGAAGCCCTCCAGGAAGAAGTAGCCGATCCACAGGACGGCGATGAGGACGAACCAGACGTCGTGAAGTTCCATGACTCTGCAGCTCCCTGGGCCTAGTAGGAGAAGGCCATCGGCTTGTCGGCGTCACGGGAGTCGCCGCCGATCTTGGTGGGCGGATTGAGGTCGGCCTCGGTGAGTTCGGGCGGTCCGGCCTTGACGTACTTCACGAGCAGCTTCACCTCGATGACGGCGAGGATCGCGTAGAGAGTCGTGAAGACGATCATCGAGGTGAGGATCTCGCCCTGGGATACGCCGGGGGAGACCGCGTCGCGGGTTTGCAGTACGCCGTACACGACCCACGGCTGGCGGCCCATCTCGGTGAAGATCCAGCCCCAGGAGTTGGCGATCAGCGGGAAGCCCAGGGTCAGGATCGCGATGCGCCAGTACCACTTGGTGAGCGTCGGGCCGAGTGCCTTCTTGGGCAGCAGCACGAGATGCGGCACCTCGTCGTCCCCTATGCGCAGGTGCTGTGGCAGCAAGAACTTCTTCCGTGTCAGCCAGAGCCCGACCAGACCGATGGTCAAGGACGTCATACCGAAGCCGATCATCCAGCGGAAGCCCCAGTACGCGACCGGGATGTTGGGGCGGTAGTCGCCCGGGCCGTATCGCTCCTGTTCGGCCTTGTTGACGTCGTTGATGCCGGGGACGTACGAACTGAAGTCGTCCTTGGCGAGGAAGGACAGCAGTCCCGGAATCTCGACGGCCACCTTGTTGTGGCCCTTGTCGACGTCCCCGTAGGCGAAGACCGAGAAGGGCGCGGGCGCCTCGCCGTCCCACAGTGCCTCGGCCGCCGCCATCTTCATCGGCTGCTGCTCGTACATGATCTTGCCGAGGACATCTCCGCTGATCGCGGTGAACATGCCGCCGATGACCACGGTGACCAGGCCGAGCCGCAGCGAGGTCTTCATCACGGGGATGTGCTTCTTGCGGGTCAGATGGAAGGCGGCGATGCCGACCATGAAGGCGCCACCGGTGAGGAAGGCCGCGGAGAGAGTGTGGAAGGCCTGGGCGAGCGCGGTGTTCTGAGTCAGGACCAACCAGAAGTCGGTGAGTTCGGCACGGCCCCGCTGTTCGTTGATCCGGTAGCCGACGGGGTGCTGCATCCAGGAGTTGGCGGCGAGGATGAAGTACGCCGACAGGATCGTGCCGATCGAGACCATCCACATGCACGCGAGGTGGATCTTCTTCGGCAGCTTGTCCCAGCCGAAGATCCACAGACCGATGAACGTGGACTCGAAGAAGAACGCGATCAGCGCCTCGAAGGCGAGCGGGGCACCGAAGACGTCACCGACGAAGCGCGAGTAGTCGGACCAGTTCATGCCGAACTGGAACTCCTGCACTATGCCTGTCACGACACCCATCGCGATGTTGATCAGGAAGAGCTTCCCCCAGAACTTCGTCGCCCTGAGGTACTTCTCGTTTCCCGTACGCACCCAGGCGGTCTCCAGCCCGGCGGTGAGCGCGGCGAGCGAGATGGTCAGAGGCACGAAGAGGAAGTGGTAGACGGTGGTGATGCCGAACTGCCATCGCGCCAGGGTCTCCGGCGCCAGAGCCAAGTCCACGTCGTCAGTCTCCTTACGTCGCCGTGGTCACAGCGGCAGTTTGACCCGCTTGTCACACACATCACGGGATCAACCGGGCATGCTTGTGAACGCGTTCACATTCACAAGCAATTATGACGCATGGCTGTTCGGAGCGTGAGGGGTGGGGGGTCCCTAAGCATGGACCATCCGGGCCCTGCCACGAAGGCGCAGGTCAGAGCGTAGTGACACGGAAGATAGGGGACGCAGACCACCGGCAGAGCCCCGTCCACGACGGAACCCTGCCGACCGCCAGAGGCTAGAGCTCCTTGCGGAACCCCTCCGTCGTCTTCAGGAAGATGTCGTTCGCCTCGGTCTCGCCGATCGTCACGCGCACGCCCTCCCCCGGGAACGGCCGCACAACGACTCCGGCCTGCTCACAGGCCGCCGCGAAGTCGACCGTGCGCTCGCCGAGCCGCAGCCAGACGAAGTTCGCCTGCGTCTCGGGCACTGTCCAGCCCTGCCCCCGCAAGGCCTCGACGACGCGCGTGCGCTCGCACACCAGCGAGCCCACCCGGCCGAGGAGCGCGTCCTCGGCGCGCAGCGAGGCGACCGCCGCGTCCTGCGCGAGCTGGCTCACACCGAAGGGCACGGCGGTCTTGCGCAGTGCCGCCGCCACCGGCTCATGGGCGATCGCGAAGCCGACCCGAAGCCCGGCGAGTCCGTACGCCTTGGAGAACGTACGCAGTACGCAGACGTTCGGCCGCTCGCGGTAGATCTCGACACCGTCCGGCACCTGGGGGTCGCGGATGAACTCCCGGTACGCCTCGTCGAGGACCACCAGGACGTCGCTCGGCACCCGGTCGAGGAAGCGCTCCAGCTCGGACCGGCGCACCACGGTTCCGGTGGGGTTGTTGGGGTTGCAGACGAAGATCAGCCGCGTCCGTTCGGTGACCGCGTGCGCCATCGCGTCGAGGTCGTGCACATCCCCCGGCGTCAGCGGCACCTGCACCGACGTCGCCCCGCTGATCTGCGTGATGATCGGGTACGCCTCGAAGGACCGCCAGGCGTATATGACCTCGTCACCGGGACCGCTCGTGGCCTGCACCAGCTGCTGGGCGACGCCGACCGAGCCCGTTCCGGTGGACAGATGCGTGAGCGGCACCGCGAACCGGTCCGCCAGCTCACTCATCAGCCCCGTGCACGCCATATCCGGGTACCGGTTGAAGGACCCCGCCGCCGCGGCCACGGTCTCCATCACCCCGGGCAGCGGCGGATACGGGTTCTCGTTGGAGGACAGCTTGTACGCCACCCGCCCGGCTGCCGCGGCGGGCTTGCCCGGCTTGTACGTGGGGATACCCTCCAGCACGGCACGCAGCTTGGGGCTCGTCTCGCTCACCGCAGTCCTCCTCATGACCACCACCGGCTTCCAATACTCCTCACCTTAAGAGGATTCGGCGCCGCTGCGTATGGCTCAGGACCGACCACATAGACGGCCCGTCGGGCGTCGGCCCACGGAGGCGTACGAAGAGGGGGGCGCGCCGCTGTCCGGTTCAAGCGCCGGTGGCTCACGCCGTGGCGCGCATCCCCCGTGCAGGTGAGTTGAGACCTCTTCGAAACATGACCCCTTCGGCAGGCTCATACGCCCCGACAAGTGACGTACTGTCATTGAATCGCTCAACTACCTTCCGTTCCAAGCCAATTGAGTGTGGTCGACCTTGCAGAAACGTGCCTGTCAACGAGTGCATATGCGTCCGCACTACCCCACCGCATGAGCCCTACTATCGGCTCGCCATGACAGCAGCAGGGAAGCACCAGGTGAGCCGGGCGGAGACCTCCCGTCGAAGCAGCCGGCCGGGCCGGGCAGGCATCAGAGACGTGGCCGCCGCCGCCGGGGTCTCCATCACGACCGTGTCCGACGCACTCAACGGCAAGGGCCGGCTCCCGGACGCCACCCGACGCCATGTCCGCGAGGTCGCCGACCGGCTGGGCTATCGCCCCTCCGCCGCGGCCCGCACGCTCCGTACCGGAAAGTCCGGCCTCATCGGCCTGACCGTCACGACCTACGGGGATGAACCTTTCACCTTCACGGAGTTCGCGTACTTCGCGGAGATGGCCAGAGCCGCCACCTCGGCAGCGCTCGCCCGGGGCTACGCCCTGGTCATCCTCCCCGCCACCTCGCGCCACGACGTGTGGTCGAACGTGGCCCTGGACGGAACCGTGGTCATCGACCCCTCCGACCAGGACCCCGTCGTCAGCGAACTGGTCCGGCAGGGTTTACCGGTGGTCTCCGACGGCCGCCCCGCCGGCTCGCTGCCGGTGACCGCCTGGGTGGACAACGACCACGAGGCCGCGGTCCTCGGCATCCTCGACCACCTGGCCGACGCGGGCGCCCGCCGGATCGGCCTGCTCACCGGGACCTCGACCGATACCTACACGCATCTGTCGACGACCGCGTACCTGCACTGGTGCGAGCGCGTCGGCCAGGATCCGGTGTACGAGGCCTACCCCGCGCACGATCCCTGCGCAGGGTCCGCCGCCGCCGACCGACTGCTCGCCCGCCCCGACCGGCCCGACGCCGTGTACGGGCTCTTCGACCCGAACGGCACCGACCTCCTCGCGGCCGCCCGCCGCTACGGTCTGCGCGTACCGGAGGATCTGCTGCTCGTGTGCTGCAGCGAGTCCGCCGTATACGCCAACACCGAGCCTCCCCTCACCACCCTTTCACTCAAGCCGCGCCACATCGGCACGGCCGTGGTCCAGCTCCTCATCGACGCCATCGAAGGGGTCGAATCGGACCAACCGGTCCAGCAAGTGATACCCACGGAGTTGATCGTGCGGTCCTCCTCCGATCGACGGCCGCCGCGTACGACCGTCAGCCCGCCCCGATCACCGGAGGAGAGATGACCTCAGGCGGTGACATCCGGTGAGAACGCCCCTCCCAATTCGGGAGAAAACCACGGTGAACTGCGGTCCTGCCCCGATTCACCACCCCTGGGTCATCACATGGCGCGATCCGCATTCCTATGATGGGCGCACGACACCGCGGGCCGCTGCGACCAGGCAGTCCAATGCGGTGCAGATGCGGCGCGATGGTGGTGGAGGGGTCGATGACTCAGGGGGCCGGTCAGGGACCCGAGGTGCGAACGCCGACGGTGCGCGACTTCCGCGTGCCCGCGTACGTCCACGAAGCCGATCCGTATGCGCAGCCCTCCGGCCCGTACGCCCAGCCCGGACCTCGTCCGCAACTGGTGCCTCATGTGCAGCAGATGCTTCCCGGTGAGGGCACCAGACCGGTAGAGGACGCCGAGGGCTACACGCCGACGCAGCGCGATCTGCCCGTCATCAACCGCGGTGACACCCTTCAGGTGCCGGTCAGCCCCGAAGCCGCGACCGTCCCGCAGTCCACCGCCGGGCCGGGCCCGCTGTACGTCGTCGGCGACGTACACGGCTACCTCGACGAACTCGTTGCCGCCCTGCGCGAGAAGGGCCTCATCGACATCGACGGAAATTGGTCGGCGGGCACCGCACGGCTGTGGTTCCTCGGAGACTTCACCGACCGAGGGCCCGACGGCATCGGCGTCATCGACCTCGTGATGCGGCTGTCCGCCGAGGCCGCCGCGGCCGGCGGCTACTGCAAGGCGCTGATGGGCAATCACGAACTGCTGCTCCTCGGCGCCAAGCGATTCGGCGACACCCCCGTCAACTCCGGTGCCGGTACGGCTACTTTCCAGGCCGCCTGGCTGCTCAACGGCGGCCAGAAGACCGACATGGAACGCCTCGAAGATCACCATCTGCAGTGGATGGCCCGTCTCGACGCGATGGAGCTGGCGGACGATCACCTGCTCGTGCACTCCGACACCACCGCCTATCTCGACTACGGCGACTCCATCGAGGCCGTCAACGACACCGTCCGCGAAGCCCTCACGCGCAACGACGCAGATGAATGCTGGGACCTCTTCCGCAAGTTCACCAAGCGCTTCGCCTTCCGCGACGACGGGGGCGCGCAGGCCGTGCGCGAACTCCTCGACATGTACGGCGGCTCCCGAATCGTCCACGGTCACAGCCCCATTCCGTATCTTCTCGGCGAGGTCGGCTCGGAGGACGACGACGATTCCGCGGGCCCGGTGGTCGAAGGACCGCATGTGTACGCGGACGGGCTGGCCATCGCCATGGACGGCGGCGTGACCATGGCCGGAAAGCTACTGGTCCAGCAACTGCCCCTGGATAGCTGACCCCTTTCCGGGCAGGCGTTCTTCCATCCAGTACGGGGCGTACCTAGGGGCAATTTCTGGAAACCCCCTGTCACCTCGTGCCGTCTCCGCTCTACCATCGGCTTATCCGTAGCAGGCTCCCCTCCGTTTCTGCCCGACGGCTCGTCAGCATGCCGAGCCCCAAGCCCTACGGAGCATCGGGGGATGCACATGAACAGCGTTCCGCAGCACCTGCTGAGCGAGGACCGCCAAGAGTACGAGCGGATCCTCGATGAGGCGCTGCGCTCCGCACCCAACCGTCCGGAACTCGCCGCTGTCGGCCAGCGCCTCAACCCTGAACAACTGCGCACCATGGCGCTCAACGCATCCGCTCTCATCACGGCGGCCGCGGCGACCGAATATCAGCACTACGTGAAGGTCCGCGAGGAACTGCGCCAGCCGGCGCCCACTCCACGCGTCCACGAGGAATCCAGCTCCACGGACCCAGGCACGGGCGCGGTAGGGCTCACCGCCACGGTGGAGGAGGCCGCCGAGACCTCCGGGGCGGGCGCCGTCGCCGTCGCCGCGGTGCTCACTCCCGTCCTCGCCGGCACCGCCTCGGCGATCTTCCTGCTCGTCGGCTACCTCCTGAAGATGCTCAACCCGGAGCCGGCATTCGCCCAGACCCTGCTCAACACCGGGTGGGTTTTCGGCGCGGTGACCGCGGCCGCGATCCTGATCGCCGCGGTCGGTCTGCTACTCACCGCCCTGCGCAACGGAGAGAGTTCGCTGCAGGCCGCCGCGCGGGGTGAGGGCAGCGAGGAGCTGACCCGGGCCAGGGAAGCCTGGCGCGAGGCCCTTCTGGAGCGCGGCATCATGCCGTTCCTCCGAGAGGCACTCGCCGACCCGGGCTCAGCGGCCCTCGGCCGTACGACACCGCCGCAGCCGACCAGCCGAATCCCCCACCTCGGCTACAACCGCCCGGGCTTCAGCAGCCCCGACGGCGGCCCCGCGGCAGGCCCCCGCCCCACCTACTCGAGCCCGGACTTCTCAAGCCCGGACTTCGGCGGCCCGGAGCATCAACCGGAGTAGGTACGGCCAGGGCAAGACCAGAGGCAGCCGAACCGGGACCCCGAACTCCCGGCCAGAGACAAGCCGCACGGTCGCTCCGGCCCACGACCACGAAGTCGAGGGCCGGAGCCCGGAGCGGTCTGCCGCCACCGTGCCCGGACCAGGTTCAGTCCGCGAGCGGCAGATACACCCGGTTCCCGCTGGCCGCGAACTCCTTCGACTTCTGCGCCATACCTTCCTCGATCTCTGTCTGCGTACCACCGTGCTCGCGGCGGATGTCCTGGGAGATCTTCATCGAGCAGAACTTCGGCCCGCACATCGAGCAGAAGTGAGCCGTCTTTGCGGGCTCGGCCGGGAGAGTTTCGTCGTGGAACTCCCGGGCCGTGTCGGGGTCGAGGGCCAGGTTGAACTGGTCCTCCCAGCGGAACTCGAAGCGGGCGTCGGACAGCGCGTCGTCCCATTCCTGCGCACCTGGGTGCCCCTTGGCGAGGTCGGCTGCGTGGGCGGCGATCTTGTAGGTGATGACGCCGGTCTTGACGTCGTCACGGTTGGGCAGGCCCAGGTGTTCCTTGGGCGTGACATAGCAGAGCATGGCCGTGCCCCACCAGGCGATCATCGCGGCACCGATGCCGGAGGTGATGTGGTCGTACGCCGGCGCGACGTCCGTCGTCAGCGGGCCGAGCGTATAGAACGGAGCTTCATCACAGATCTCCTGCTGAAGGTCGATGTTCTCCTTGATCTTGTGCATCGGGATATGTCCCGGGCCCTCGATCATGGTCTGTACGTTGAAACGCTTGGCGATCGTGTTGAGTTCCCCGAGCGTCCTCAACTCCGCGAACTGGGCTGCGTCGTTGGCATCCGCGATCGAGCCGGGCCGCAGCCCGTCGCCGAGCGAGTACGTGACGTCGTAGGCGGCCAGGATCTCGCACAGCTCTTCGAAGTTCTCGTAGAGGAACGACTCCTTGTGGTGCGCCAGGCACCAGGCCGCCATGATCGAGCCGCCGCGCGAGACGATGCCGGTCTTGCGGTTCGCGGTGAGCGGTACGTACGGCAGGCGCACGCCCGCGTGCACGGTCATGTAGTCCACGCCCTGTTCGGCCTGCTCGATGACCGTGTCCTTGTAGATCTCCCAGGTCAGCTCCTCGGCGCGACCGTCGACCTTCTCCAGCGCCTGGTAGAGCGGAACCGTACCGATGGGGACGGGGGAGTTGCGCAGCACCCACTCGCGGGTGGTGTGGATATTGCGTCCGGTGGACAGGTCCATGACCGTGTCGGCGCCCCATCGGGTCGCCCAGGTCATCTTCTCTACCTCCTCCTCGATGGAGGAAGTCACCGCCGAATTGCCGATGTTGGCGTTGACCTTCACCAGGAACCGCTTGCCGATGATCATCGGCTCGATCTCCGGGTGGTTGACGTTCGCCGGCAGGACGGCCCGTCCCGCAGCGATCTCTTCGCGTACGACCTCGGGGTCGACGTTCTCGCGGACCGCCACGAATTCCATTTCCGGTGTGATCTCGCCACGTCGTGCGTACGCGAGTTGTGTGACGGCCGTACCGCTGCGGCCCCAGCGCGGCTGGCGCGGACGCCCAGGGAAGACAGCGTCGAGGTTACGCAGTCCGCCACGTGGCGAGGTGTGCTTGATCCCGTCGTCCTCGGGGCGGATGGGACGGCCCGCATACTCCTCGGTGTCGCCACGGGCGATGATCCAGTTCTCGCGCAGCGGCGCCAGGCCCCTGCGAACATCGGTCTCGACGGTCGGATCGGTGTATGGGCCGGAGGTGTCGTACAGGGTGACTGACTGCCCGTTGGTGAGGTGCACCTGACGGACCGGCACCCGTAGGTCGGGGCGCGAGCCCTCGACATACGCCTTGTGCCAGCCGATGGACTTCCTGGCCTCGCCGTTCCCGGACGAGGCAGAGTCCCCGTCCGTCTGACTGGAGGCAGGCGTGCGTACGTCCTTGTTGGTCATAAGACCTACTCCCTACGCCGGCATTACCCGGTAACAGGTTCAGCGGTCGACGCAGCGGTTTCCGTACGGCGATGTTCCACGTGAAACATCGCTGGGACGGAGGTCAGCGCCCTCTCAGCCCGGTGCTCCGAGCTCCCGCGTGTGCAAAAGGTCCCTCCACGCTAGCGTCATATTGGGCGCGCTGAACAGTGGGCCCCTTCCGTTCTTGCGATGATCGGTCGGTGACTACAACGCATCAACCCCCGCTTCCCCCGTCCGAACCGCCTCACGGGCCCGGCCCCGGCGACAACCACGGCTCCGGTGACGGTCATGGCCACAACCATGCGCACAGCCATGGCCATGGCCCTCCAGCCCCCGTCTCCAAACACCTGCGCAAGGTCATCGCCGCAGTGCTGATTCCCTTCGCCACGGCGGTCATCGTGGGCCTAGGCGTGCTGTGGCCAGGCGGTGCCCCACCCCACGAACGCACCGGCGTCGGTTTCGACCGGCAGACCCAGCAGGCCACGGTGACCAAGGTCGACGAGGTGGACTGCAAGTCCGTCAACGCCTCGGGTGGCACGCCGACCGGCGACACCTCGACCGCCGAGGGGTCCTCCGCTCAGCAGCAGGCGAACGGCGTCTGCAAGAAGGCGACGGTCCGGGTCGACACCGGCAAGGACAAGGGCCGTACCTTCACGGAGATCGTCCAGCCGGACTCGTCTCGGCAGCTGAGCCAGGGGCAGGAGGTGATCGTGGCGTATGCGCCCGACGCCCCCAGGGACCTCCAGTACTCGGTCACCGACGTGAACCGTAGGCTTCCGATGGCCCTGCTTGCAGGGATCTTCGCGCTCGCCGTGGTCGTGGTGGGTCGGATGCGCGGCGTCATGGCGCTGATCTCGCTGGCCGTCAGCTTCCTTCTTCTGACGTTCTTCATCCTGCCCGCGATACTTCAGGGCTCGAATCCCCTGGTAGTGGCGGTCGTCGGGGCCAGCGCGATCATGCTGATCGCGCTCTACGCCTGCCATGGGCTCTCCGCCCGGACATCGGTCGCGGTGCTCGGAACCCTGCTCTCTCTCCTGCTGATCGGGATTCTCGGGTCACTGTTCATCGGCTGGTCCGCGCTCACCGGCAATACGGACGACAACACCGGTCTGATCCATGGTCTGTATCCGACCATCGACATGAGCGGTCTGCTGCTCGCGGGCGTCATCATCGGTTCGCTCGGTGTACTCGACGATGTGACGGTGACGCAGACGTCGGCGGTCTGGGAGCTGCACGCGGCCAATCCGTCGATGGGCCGGCGCGGGCTGTACCGCGCGGGCATCCGTATCGGCCGGGACCACATCGCGTCCGTGGTCAACACGCTCGTCCTCGCGTATGCGGGCGCCGCGCTTCCCCTGTTGTTGCTGTTCTCGATCGCGCAGAGCAGTGTGGGGACGGTGGCCAACAGTGAGCTGGTCGCCGAGGAGATTGTGCGCACGCTCGTCGGCTCGATCGGCCTGGTCGCCTCCGTGCCGGTCACTACGGCCCTGGCCGCTCTCGTGGTCTCGGCGGACCGCCCCGGCTCTGCGTCTGAGGCGCAGACGCCTACGCCAGCACGACCGCCGGAGCAGGCACAGGCGGGCGTCAGGACGCCGGTACTCGGGGGGAAGGGCCGCCGCCGCAAGCGCTGAAGCGTTACGGCACCCTGTGCACCGTACGATTCAGCCCGTGCTCTGTTCCTCCGCCAGGATGCGGTCCAGGGCCTCATCGAGATGTGTGTCGAAGTCGGCGAGGGAGTGCTCCTGGCCCAGTGGCACCAGCTTGTCCGTGCGGTCGAGGAACGCCACGAGCGGCACCGCACCGCAGCGGAACAGCGCCTGATCGGCGCCCACTTGGAGCCGGATCAGCACATCACCGAATCCCTCGGAGCCGGCGGGCGCAATGTGCACATCACCGACCCCACACGGTCGCCCCACTCCGTCGATCAGCAGCTCCCGGCCGAACGCCCAGGTCACCGGAGCATCGCCGGGCAGGTGGAAGGTCAGCCGCACGGCGTAGGGATCACAGGTCTCGTATCGAAGCTCCACCGGAATGCGGAAGGAGAGCTCCTCCGACACGAGAAAGCTCATCATGATCTCTGCCTGCACTACTGACTCGCGCATCGCCTACCCCGCCGTCTGACGTCGACTGGCCAGGAACCATCCACCTGACACTGCTGGCATCTTGCTGAACGTACACATCAGATCACAAGGAGTGAGTTTTCAGATGCTGATAGAGAGGGCGAGCGTCCCTGGCAGCCTGCCGATCTCGCTCTGCAACTGACGTGCCGCGGGCAGAAGTCGGTCCGCCTGGTGGGCGGGCAGGGAGATGGCCATCGAGCCGACTGTGGTGCCCGCGATGATCGGAATCGCGGCGCAGACCGTTCCCAACGCGTATTCCTGACGCTCGATCACGGGCTGCATGCGTTTGGTCCCGTCCAGGCGCCGCAACAGGATGCGATCGTCACGCACTGTGTACGGAGTGATCGACTGCACGGGATACCGGTCGAGGTGGTCGCGACGGGCCTCCTCGTCGAGCTGGGACAGCAGACACTGGCCGATCGCGTGGGCATGCCCGGTCTCGCGGAAGTCGGCCCATTCCTCGACCGCCGGATTGGCCGGGGTGTCGGCGACACACTGGACGTCGATCTCGCCCTCTCGGTAGACCGCGTAGTACACGGGCACCCCGATCGAATCGCGCCACTGCGCGAGCGCCTCGACAACCGTGCTGCGACGTTTCTGCCGGGCGGCGCTGCTGCTGAGCCGCTCGGCCGCCTCACCGAGGAAGAACAGACCCTTGTCGCGGCGTAGATACCCTTCGTGCGCCAGGGTGCGCAGCAGGTGGTACGCCGTGGGCAGCGCGAGGTGGGCCTCGCGGGCCAGTTGCTTGGCGGGGGCCCCGTGTTCGTGCTGGGCGGCGGATTCCAGGAGGCGCATCGCACGCTGCACGGATCCGATGAGTGTCGTGGGGTTCGGCTCGGTGGAGGGGGCGTTCGGTCCTGGGGATGCGGTGTCAGTAGTGGCCAAGGGTCACTCCCTACGCGCGAGGGGGCCACCCGTGCGGGGTGTCACGGGAGGGGGCTGTGCGCCGCCCGCGGGGATCAACCCCGCGTCGAATTCCGGACTTTAACCGTCCGCCACCGCTCGCGGACGGCCTGGCCCGAAACTTCCCTCCCCCGAGGGAATCGTTGATTCCTGTTATTGCCGACCGGTTGTCGGCAACCCCTGCGGAAGCCCCGCCGCCCGCTTCCGCCACACCCGACCTACTGCACGACCTGCTCCACCAGGCGCTCTACCAGTCGCTTCGTGATGAGGAGCTCGTCATGAACTTCCGTACGACGTACATGACTCCGCCGACCAGTGCCACGAACACCAGCACTTTGAAGAGCAGGCCGATCACGAACCCGACGACGCTCGCTATCACTCCGCCGAACACGACCAGAGCGATGACCGGCACCACGACCCACTTCACCCACCACGGCATCCCCGCGAAGATTTCACGCATCGCCCTTGTTCCTTGTCTCTCTGCCCGCCGCCCCCTGCTGAGGGGGCGACGAGTCTCGAATGTCCTGCCTTCGATGCTAGGCGCGGCAGGGGTGCCGGCGGAGGCTCGGCATCCCTTGTCCTCCCCTGATCGTTCCCCTAGGGAACCCTGAGACGGGACCTCAGCTCTCGGGCGGAGAGAAGACCACCAGAACCCGCAGATCCTCGCTGATGTGGTGGAACTTGTGGGCCACCCCCGCGGGCACATAGACGACGCTGCCGCGCGCCACCTGCGTCGTCTCCATGCCCACCGTGATCGCGGCACGGCCGCTGACGACGAAGTACACCTCGTCCTGGCGGTGGGGCTGCTGCGGGTCCTGCGTGCCCGCGTTCAGCGCGTACAGGCCGACCGACATGTTCTTCTCGCGTAGAAACTGGAGATACGCACCGTCGTTGGCGGCGCGCTCCGCCTCCAGTTCGTCCAGCCGGAATGCCTTCATCGCCCTCGTCCGCACTCGTTACCGATCTCGTCTGCCACGATCAGACACATGATGAATTTCGTAGTCAAGACGATCGCCAACGCGGGCGCTCTCGCCGTCGCCGTTTGGCTTCTCGACAAAATCACCCTGACCGGCGACAGCACGGGCAAGGAGATCGGCACTCTGCTCCTTGTGGCGCTGATCTTCGGCGTGGTGAACTTCCTGGTCAAGCCCATCGTGAAGGTGCTGACCTTCCCGCTGTTCATCCTCACGCTCGGTCTGATCACCCTGGTGATCAACGCCCTGATGCTGCTGCTCACCTCATGGCTCGCGGACAAACTCGACCTGAGCTTCCATGTCGAGGGATTCTGGACCGCCGTCCTGGGCGGCCTGATCATCTCCATCATCTCCTGGGCGCTGAATGTCGTCCTCCCCGACAAGGACTGAGCGATCGTGATGCCCTATCGCGTGTGCTTTGTCTGCACCGGCAACATCTGCCGCTCTCCGATGGCCGAATCCGTCTTCCGCGCGCGTGTGGCGGAGGCCGGGCTCGACGGACTGGTCGAGGTGGACAGCGCCGGCACCAGCGGCTGGCACGAGGGTGACGGCGCCGACCCGCGTACAGTCTCCGTTCTGGAGGCGAGCGGCTACGACTGCGACCACACTGCCCGCCAGTTCCGGGCGTCGTGGTTCGCCTGGCTCGACCTGGTCATCGCGCTCGACACTGGCCATCTGGAGGCCCTGCGACGCCTCGCGCCGACCTCGGCGGACGCGGAGAAGGTCCGGTTGCTGCGCTCGTACGCCCGCCCGTCGCCCGACCACGTCCCCGGTGCTTCGAACGCCCCCTCTGATTCCGCAGGCCACGACCTCGACGTACCGGACCCCTACTACGGCGGCATGGACGGCTTCGAGGAGTGCCTTGAGATGGTGGAGGCGGCGAGTGTGGGACTGCTCGCCGCGGTTCAGGAGCAGGTGGAGGGACGGGCGGCATGACGGATCTCGGTACTGGGGTGGGTGACGGCACGCGCGCGGTGCGGGCCGGGCTGCCCGACCCCGTCAAGCACGAACCGGCTCTCCCGGGGCCGGTCTTCGCCGCCCACTACCACCTGCCGGGCGAGGCCACGGGCCCGTACACGTACGGCCGCGACGAGAACCCGACCTGGAACGACCTTGAGCGCGCCATCGGCGAGCTGGAGGCGCCTGGACAGGACGGCGTCGAAACGCTTGTCTTCGCCTCGGGTATGGCGGCCATCTCGGCGGTCCTCTTCTCGCAGTTGCGCGCGGGCGACGCGGTCGTGCTGCCCAGCGACGGTTACCAGGTGCTGCCGCTCATACGCGCGCAGCTCGAGGCGTACGGCATCGAGGTGCGCACCGCGTCGACCAGCGGCGACGCCCAGCTCGAGGTTCTCGACGGCGCGAAGCTGCTGTGGCTCGAGACCCCGTCGAACCCAGGGCTCGATGTGTGCGACATCCGGCGGCTGTCCGAGGCGGCACGCGCGCGTGGCTGCCTGGTCGCTGTCGACAACACCCTCGCGACCCCACTCGGGCAACGCCCACTGGAGCTCGGCGCCGACTTCGCGGTGGCCAGCGGCACCAAGCAGCTCACCGGGCACGGGGACATCCTTCTGGGGTACGTCACCGGTGGCGACGCCTCGGCCATGACCGCCGTACGGCGCTGGCGCAAGATCGCCGGAGCGATTCCGGGGCCGATGGAGGCCTGGCTCGCACACCGCTCCATCGCCACGCTCCAGCTGCGCGTCGACCGGCAGAACGCGACCGCCCTGGCACTGGCCGAGGCGCTGCGCGGCCGGGACGAGGTGGTGACGGGGCTGCGCTATCCGGGGCTGCCCGACGATCCCTCGTACAAGATCGCCTCACAGCAGATGCGGCGCTACGGGTGTGTGGTGTCGTTTTCGTTGCCCACGCGCGCGCGTGCCGAGCGTTTCCTCGAGGCGCTGCGACTGGTGGACGATGCCACGAGCTTCGGCGGGGTGCGGTCCACGGCCGAGCGGCGCGGCCGCTGGGGCGGGGACGCGGTCGGGGAGGGCTTCATCCGGTTCTCGGTCGGCGCTGAGGATCCCGGTGACCTGGTGGCGGATGTGCTGCGCGCCCTCGACGAATCGGCGCGGTGAAGGACTCCGGAGCGACCGGTCAGTAACACGGATGTGGACAGCGGACGGTCCGAGCCTCCCCCCTCGTGGCTCGGACCGTCCCGGTTCTGCGCGCGAAGAACCGCGCGAACAAGGCTAGTTGACTCTGTGTCAGTGTCCAATCACAGTAGCGACAGAGACCTATCGACTTATTTATAGTTGAGCGCTGCCGTGGGGCTGGAGAGAGGGGCAACACACCATGGATCTGGCCTTGCTACGGACCTTCGTGACCGTGCACCGGGCCGGCTCCTTCACCCGCGCCGCCGCGCTGCTCGGCCTCTCGCAGCCGGCCGTCACCTCCCAAATCCGCACCCTCGAACGTCAACTGGGACGGCCTCTCTTTCTGCGCCAGGCCCGCGGCGTGACCCCTACGACCATCGGCGACGAACTCGCCCACAAGGCCGCCCCGCATCTGGACGCTCTTGTGGAGATCGCCGAGACCGGAGTCGACGAAGCCTCGTCCGTACGCACCCTTCACCTGGCCGGGCCACCGGAGTTCACCGCCGAGCGCGCCCTGCCCGCGTTGACCGAGCTGACCGGAGACGACGGCCAGGGCCTCGCTTTGCGGGCCTCCTTCGGCAATGCGGAGGAGACATTGGAAGGGCTCGCCGCCGGACACCACGATCTGGCCATCAGTACGGCCCGTCCCCGCGGCGCCCTGCTCACGGCGACTCCGCTCTGCGACGAGGAGCACGTCCTGGTCGCCTCGCCGCGCTGGGAGGCCCGTATCGGCTCCGACAAGCTGCTCTGCGAGGGCGCGCCCGCGCTGGAGAACTTCCCCGTGGTGGAGGTGCACGAGTCGCTGCCGTTCGTCGCCCGCTACTGGGCCGCCGTCTTCGACTCCCGCCCTGCAGCGTCGGGCACGATCATCGTCCCAGACCTGCGCGCGGTCCTAGCCTGCGCGATCACCGGCGCGGGGCTCGCGGTGTTGCCCCGCTATCTGTGCGCATCGGCGCTGGAGTCCGGCGACGTGGTGGCACTGCTCGAGCCCGCGGTGCCCCCGCTGCGTACGTACTTCCTGGTGGTACGCACCGGCACGCTCGCCATGCCGCATATCGCGCGGGCGCACGAATGGTTGCTGGAGGCCGCCACTGACTGGTCCTGAGGGCGATGTTTCACGTGGAACCAGCCGGGCCACATTCCTTCCATGACCGTCCGACCCGTGGTCAAGCGCACCGCCCGCGCCGTCCTGCTGGACGGCGATGACCTGATCCTGATCAAGCGCACCAAGCCCGGCGTGGATCCCTACTGGCTGACGCCCGGCGGCGGGGTCGAGCCGGAGGACACATCCGTCGTCGACGCGCTCCACCGTGAAGTCCACGAAGAGCTCGGCGCCAAGATCACCGACGTGGTGCCCTGCTTCGTCGACACTGTCGAGCACATCGGTGCGGACGCCAGCACCACTGGCGTGAAAGTCCAGCACTTCTTCGTGTGCCGGCTGGAGTCGATGGACCCCGCCCAGCGCCATGGCCCCGAGATCGACGAGCCCAGCGGCGAGTACGAGATCGTACGCATTCCCTTCACCCGTGTCGGGATCGCCTCCGTCCATCTCGTACCGCTGTCGCTGCGGCACTATCTGGACGGCAACATCGAGGGCGTACGGGCACTGCAGGCGCCTGACCTGGGCTGACACCCCGCTACTCAGGCAGCGGGTCAGTCCACGGCCGCGACGAGTTCCTCGACCGAGTCGTGGCGTATCCGCTCGGACGGGATTCCGATGTCTCTCAGCGTGTGCACACCGCTGCGGATCATGCCGGGCGGGCCCGAGAGATATGCGTCGAACTCGTTCCAGGGCCCGTACTCCCGTATGGCGTCGGGGAGCTGGACATGCGCCTGCTGGTCGACGACCGGGCGGACCGCGAGCCAGGGGTGGATCTGCTGGAGCCGCAGCATCGTGTCGATGTCATACAGGTCGTGATCGGTTCGGGCACCGTAGAAAACTTCGACCGGACGCCGCTCGCCATGCTCGGCGACGTCCTCGACGAGTGCTTTGATCGGGGCGATCCCGGTGCCGCCGCCCAAGCAGAGCAGCCCGCTGTCGGTGGTGTGATCGACGGTCATCGAGCCGGCCGGCGGGCCGAGCCGGATGATGTCGCCGGGCCGGGCATGGTGCACGAGCGCATTGGAGACCCAGCCTGCCGGGACCGCCTTCACATGGAAGGACAGCAGGCCGTCGGAGCGGGCTGCCGAGGCGAAGGAGTAGTGCCGCCAGATCCGCGGCCACCAGGGAGTCTCCAGGCTGGTGTACTGCCCGGCGAGGAAGGGGTACGGCTGGTCGGGGCGGACGGTGATGACGGCGACGTCGGGGGTTCTGAGGTCGTGCGAGACGACCTCGGCGTGCCACCAGGCCGGAGCCAGCAACTCGTCCGCGGCCGCGGCATCGATCATGACCTGCGAGATCGTCGTATACGTCCGGATCCACGCCGCCTCGGTCTCCTCGTCCCAGACCGCCGAGGCGTACCGGCTCAGGGAGCCGATGAGGCACTCACCGACAGCCGGGTAGTGCTCAGGACGGGTGCCGTACTTGCGGTGTCCGCGACCGAGGTTCTGCAGATACGCGACCAGGACCTCGGTGTTGTCGATGTGTTCGGCCGCGGTCAGCAGCGCCTTGAGCAGCCGGTCCCGCTGGGTGTCCATCGCGGCCGGGAACAGCGGGCGCAGATCGGGGTAGCGCACGAAGAGCAGGGCGTAGAAGTACGAGGTGACCTTGTCGGCAATGGGGGCCACCTCGGCCATGGTGCGTCGGACACGGACTGCGTCGGGGGATGCAGGGCGGGAGGGGGCTGACCTCTGTTCGGGGACGCGGGGTTGAGGGTCTGGCTGGGCTGGAGTGCGGGGCTCGCCGGGGGGCTCGGCAGGGGAGGCGTTGGAGGTGCCGGCTCTGGCTTCGGTGGCACCGGCGTCGGCTGGAGCGGCTTCCGCGAGGGGAGTTATTCGTTTCTGCGCTGCCTCGCCGTGGTCCGTCGCGGGCCTGCCCACGGGGCGCAACGCGGCCAGGCGGCTGCCCTCGGTCGTCTCCTGCTCGCCGCCCGCGGGCGGCTCCGGCTGCCTGCGCGGCGTGAACCAGCCGCCCTCGCCGCTGCCCCCTGAAGTGCCGTTGTCGGCCGACGTGGTGGTCGGAGCGTCCATGGTGTGCCTCGCCTCGAACATCTTTCGGTCGGTCTGCGCACTTCCTCGATCGGAAGATGCCTGCTTTCCCCCGCAGACGGCTTGTTTTTCCGTTCTGTCCCGCTGGCCAATTCGGGCACATTCAAACCCGAAATCCCGCCCTCTACGGACAAGTAAGGCAAGAGTGTGACAATGGCCGCAGTACCGCCATGGCAGCGTCCCACCCTTCACCAACACCCTGGCCGCATTACGGAGAATGCGGGTCTTCGATCTCTCCGTCCCGTTAGGCTGCATTGACCTGCGCTCGTTCCCTGCGGGATCTGCACGCGAGACGCGCACACATCACACCGGAACCGGAGTCGACCCTACCGGTCCCGGTCCGCCGCACAAGTCCCCAGTTCCTTGCGCCCAGAATTGCGCGGGGCGAACCATCAATTCCTTCAATTACCGGGAATGCCGGACCAGTTGATAGGCATCCACCAGATCACGCGCCCCACAGAGGAGTGCGTGGTCAAACCCGTCAGATGCTGATCCGCATTGACGGATCGAAGAGATGAAGTCCCGCTTTGTACGCCGAGGCTAGTACGTGGAGTTACTCCCGCTGTCAGACGTCCTCGACGCTCGCGCCCGGCACGGTGTTTCACGTGAAACTAACCCGCCCCGCACGCCGGGCCACCCTCGTTGTCCATGTAGCCGCCTCAGCATGCTGGCTCGGGCTCACGCTCGGCCTGCTCGCGCTCGGAATCACCGCGACCACCACCGGTTCCGCAGTGACCGTGGAGGCTTCCGTCCGCGCCATGAAGCTCTTCGCCGACTGGCTCCTGCTCCCCCTCGCGTTCCTTACGTTCCTCAGCGGTCTGGTGCTGGCTCTGGGCACTCCGTGGGGTCTGGCGAAGCACCGATGGGTCTACACGAAGTTCTGGCTGACTCTGGCCACGATGACCGCCACGTTGTTCGCGCTGCGCCCTGGGGTCAACTCCGCGGTCGCCGCCGTCTCAGCGGGAGGCCCCCTGCCCGACGTCAGCGAGGTACTGGCCGGGCCGATCGTGTCGCTGTCCGCCTATGTCTTCATGACGGTGATCTCGGTCCTCAAGCCCTGGGGACTGACTCGGCGTGGTCAAAAACTACGTATGGCTGCCCGGAAATCGGTGGACGCCGAGCGCGCCCGTCAGACAGCCTGACCAACGTGCCGAGTCCTTCCCTTGCCGACCTGCCCATCCGCCGTCTGACGCCCCGTGACCTCGCCGCCTGCGCCGACTTGTCCGAGGACGTGGGCTGGCCCCGTGAAGAGCACAAGTGGGGTCTGCTCCTGGCGGCGGGCAGGGGTTACGGCATCGACGACCCGGACGGCGGTCTCGTCAGTGCCTGCGTCGTGACCTCCTACGGACCGCGGGAGCGTCCCGAGCTGGCCGCGATCGGCATGGTGCTGGTCGCCCAACGACACGCACGGCAAGGCGTCGGCCGCCGCCTGATGCGTCATGTTGTCGCTGAACAGGGCACCACCGCGCTGACCCTGCATGCGACGCCGTACGGCCGCCCGCTCTACGAGGAGTTGGGCTTCAAGACCACTGGCCGAGCCGAGATGGTCCGCGGACATTTCACGCTCGGCGGTCCGGAGCCGGAGGCCACCACGCGCACGGCCACGGCCGAGGATCTTCCCGCAATCCTCCGGCTCGACCAAGAGGTCTTCGGCACCGACCGCACGCACATGATCACGCGACTGCCGGCCTTCGCCGACCAACTTCGCGTCGCCGAGGAAGACGGGCAGATCACCGGGTACGCGGCCGCCTGGCCCAATCTCGACAACCATGTCGTCGGTCCGCTGATCGCCCAGGACACGGAGACGGCGAAGGCGCTTATCGCCTCGCTGGCAGCCCACACCTCCCGGGTACTGCGCACCGATATCGACGTACGGCACGAGGAACTGCTGGCGTGGGTCAAGGCACACGGCCTTGCCTCTGTCAGCTTCAACACGGTAATGACGTACGGCATCCCGGACCTCCCCGGCGACTGGACGCGCAGGTTCGCTCCAGTGACAGTGGCGGCGGGCTGAGTCGCCCCTGTAAGAGACCGCCTGGGCAGCGGACCCGTGGTGGACGGCCATGCCCACGCCCGCCTCGGACACGTCTGCGCAGGACGTGCCCACATAGGCTGCCCCCATGGGAGACCTTGAGATACGACCCGCTGATGCGGACGACATCCCGGTCATCGTCGCCATGCTTGCCGACGACCCGCTGGGTGCCCAGCGCGAGTCACCGGACGACCTGGCTCCGTACCTGACCGCGCTGAAACGCCTGAGCGGTGACCCGAACCAGCACTTAGTCGTCGCCGAACGCGAAGGCCGCGTCGTCGGCACTCTCCAGCTCACGATCGTTCCTGGCCTGTCCCGTAAAGGAGCGACCCGCTCGATCATCGAAGGCGTTCGCGTTCACGCCGACGAGCGCGGCAGCGGCCTGGGCTCCCAGCTCATCGAATGGGCCATCGACCAATCCCGGCGCGAGGGCTGCCAGTTGGTCCAACTGACCTCCGACGCCACCCGCACCGACGCCCACCGGTTCTACGAACGGCTCGGGTTCACGGCCTCCCATGTGGGGTTCAAGCTTCCTCTCTGAAGCGGTATATGCATCCTGCCGCCGCGTCGTGTTTCACGTGAAACACGACGCCCCCGTGTGGAACGCTCTCGGTCGGGACGCCCTTGTCGCGCACCACGCTGCTCGTCCGATGCCGCGGCTACCGAATCCCGCGCCACCCCTCCGGATCCACCCCGCCCGGCACCGGCGCCCCCTCGTCGTACGGCTGCCGCGTGAAGACGAACGACCCCAGGTCCAGATGACTCACCGATCCGTCGGGGCGCCGCACGGCCCGCAGAAGTTCCCCCGCGTAGTAGCCGTCGAGCCCCGTCCACGTCCCGTCGCCATTGGCCCGGAAGCGCGAGCGACGGCCATTGCCGGACAGGGGTCCGAGCGAGACGCCTCCATCGGCGGTGAGACGCAGTGCGGAGGCCTGCGTGCCCCAGTACCACGGCCCCGCCAACTCCAGTACGGATGCGTCGACTTCCGGCAACGGCCGCCACGGCTCGGGGCCCCGGGGTTCGGCCTCGGCGACGATTCGCACGAGGTCCGCGGCAACCGTCATCACCAACGGGCCCGAGGTGCAGTTGGCGAGCACGACCGAGGCCAGATCGTCCTCGACGCTGATCACAAGACCGGCGAGGAAGCCCGGCAGGGATCCCGAATGCCCCACAAGGATCCGCCCGTCCCGGTGCAGAATCTGCATGCCGAGGCCATAGGCCGCGCCGGCCGCCACCTCATCGGCCTCAGGCGGCGCCGCGGGCGTACGCATCTCCTGCACCGACCGTGCACTCAGCACACGATCGTCCCCCTCGGCCAGGAAGGCGGCGAAGCGCGCCAGATCGCCTGTGGTCGACCAGAGCTGACCGGCCGGCGCCATCCGCCCAAGGTCCTCAGCAGGCTCCGGCAGCATCACATCCGCCCAGGGATGCACGGCCCAGCCGCCCGCGTGCGGTGCCTGTGGGCGGCTGCTCGTACGGTGCAGTCCCAAGGGCTCGAGGACCTCACGCCGCAGGACCTCCTCCCAAGGCGCGCCCCTCAGCTCCTCGACCAACGCGCCCAGCAACGTATAACCGGGGTTCGAGTAATGGTGCCGCCGCCCCACGGGATGCCGGTGCGGCTGTTCGCCCAGCACATCGGCGAGCTCCGGGCGCAGCGAGCCCGGCGTACGCTCCCACCAGGGCGCGGGCGACTCGGCCGCCAACCCACCCGTATGCGCGAGCAGTTCGGCGATCGTCGCCTCCCCCGCTCCGGTGCCCGGCAGATACTTCTCCAGCGGATCACCGAGGCCCAGTACTCCCTCGTCCCGCAACCGCATCATCAGCACCGCGGTGAACGTCTTGGTGATCGACCCGATCCGGTACTGCACGTTCTCGTCCGGCCCATGCCCGTCCACCGAGGTACGCGCCCCGTGCCACACCGCCTCCCCGCCCCGCACGACCACCGCCACCATCGACGGCGCCCGGCCCTCGGCCTGAGCGGTGGCAATACGGTGCAGCAGGGCCCGGCGCGTTCCGAGCAGCAGCTCTTCCTGAGATGTCGTCATGAGCCCAGTCCACCTGGTCGGAGGCCCGGCGTCGAGCGCCGACAGGAGCACGACCGGACCGAAAGCAAGACGCAGCGACAACAGCTGAAGACTCAGGCCTGCATATCCACAAAGCGCGAGTAGTGGCCCTGGAAGGCGACCGTGATCGTCGCCGTCGGACCGTTACGGTGCTTGCCGACGATGATGTCCGCCTCACCGGCGCGCGGCGACTCCTTCTCGTACGCATCCTCGCGGTGCAGCAGGATCACCATGTCCGCGTCCTGCTCGATCGACCCGGATTCACGCAGGTCGGAGACCATGGGCTTCTTGTCCGTACGCTGCTCGGGGCCACGGTTCAGCTGCGACAGCGCGATGACCGGAAGCTCCAGCTCCTTGGCCAGAAGCTTCAGATTCCGCGACATGTCGGAGACCTCCTGCTGGCGGCTCTCGGCCCGCTTGGAACCGCCCGACTGCATCAGCTGCAGATAGTCGATGACCACGAGCTTCAGGTCGCTGCGCTGCTTGAGTCGACGGCACTTGGCGCGGATCTCCATCATCGACAGGTTCGGGGAGTCGTCGATGTAGAGGGGAGCGGCCGAAACATCCGGCATCCGGCGCGCGAGACGGGTCCAGTCCTCGTCCGTCATAGTGCCCGAACGCATGTGATGCAGAGCCACCCGCGCCTCCGCCGACAGCAGACGCATCGCGATCTCATTGCGGCCCATTTCCAGCGAAAAGATCACACTCGGCATGTTGTGCTTGATCGAGCACGTCCGCGCGAAGTCCAGCGCCAGCGTGGACTTACCCATGGCAGGTCGCGCGGCGATGATGATCATCTGGCCGGGGTGCAGACCATTCGTGAGCTGGTCGAGATCGGTGAAGCCAGTCGGCACACCGGTCATCTCCCCCGAACGCGAACCGATCGCCTCGATCTCGTCGAGCGCACCCTCCATGATGTCGCCGAGCGGCAGATAGTCCTCCGTGGTGCGCTGCTCGGTCACCGCGTAGATCTCTGCCTGGGCGCTGTTGACGATCTCGTCGACGTCACCGTCGGCCGCGTACCCCATCTGCGTGATGCGCGTACCAGCCTCCACGAGGCGGCGCAGCACCGCACGTTCGTGGACGATCTCCGCGTAGTACTCGGCGTTGGCCGCCGTCGGCACCGTCTGAACGAGGCCGTGCAGATACGAGACGCCGCCGACCTTACTGATCTCACCGCGCTTGGTGAGCTCGGCGGCGATCGTGATCGGGTCGGCCGGCTCGCCCTTCGCGTAGAGGTCGAGGATCGCGCTGTAGATGGTCTCGTGCGCCGGCCGGTAGAAGTCATGGCCCTTGAGCAACTCGACGACATCGGCAATGGCGTCCTTGGACAGCAGCATGCCGCCGAGGACGGACTGCTCAGCGTCCAGATCCTGGGGCGGCACACGCTCGAAGGACGAACCTCCGCCGTCCCAGACGCCGTTGTCCCGTCCACGATCGTGTTGCTCGTCGCGCCCCCTGCCACCATCACGCCGACGGGAGGCGGGCAGACGATCACTGGGACCGCTGTCGGCCCACGGATCGTCCAAGGGCTCGGAAATACTCACCGAGCCACCTCCTCCCGTCCGCCGAGCGGACCTAGCCGTGCCTCATCTTTCTACGGCACGGCACTGACAAATGAGAGGCCCAACTCCGGTTCTCACCCGTCGCTTTTGCGAGGTTTCCGAGGACGGAAGAGGAGCAGGGCGCCGGACCACGTTAGGCCTGCGGGCACCGTCCGCCAATCTGGTTATCCACAGGCCATGTGGACGACCGCCCGGATGCTGTGGAGAACCTCGCAAAACCTGTGCACGACCCGGTGGACAGACCTGTGAACAAGCCTTGGCCTCCTCCTCCAAACAAGCCATGACCTGCAAATATCCCGTCCACCGGCTGTGCAGAAGAAAAACTTCCACAGCAGAATCAAGATCGTTACGAACGCCCCGCAACGGCACTTCACACAAGAAGAGACGTAAGGGCCTATCAAGCATTGCATCTCTTACCTGTGGAAGATTAGATTGATGTGCATGACACAGGCCTCAGCGGAGCCCAAGGCTGCCCGGCGCCGGCACGACCGAGAGATCGTCTCACTGGCCGTCCCGGCCTTCGGCGCACTTGTCGTCGAGCCCCTCTTCCTCATGGCCGACAGCGCCATCGTCGGCCATCTCGGCACTCCGCAACTCGCCGGTCTCGGTGTCGCCTCCGCCCTCCTCACCACAGCCGTCAGCATCTTCGTGTTCCTGGCGTACGCCACCACAGCCGCCGTCGCGCGCCGGGTCGGCGCGGGCGATCTGCAAGCAGCGATCCGTCAGGGCATGGACGGCATCTGGCTCGCGCTCCTGCTGGGGGCAGCCATCATCGCCATCGTCGTGCCGATGGCCCCCGCCATGGTGGAGCTCTTCGGCGCCTCGGACACCGCCGCCCCCTACGCCACCACGTATCTGCGGATCTCGGCGCTCGGCATCCCCGCGATGCTCGTCGTTCTCGCCGCCACTGGAGTCCTGCGCGGACTGCAGGACACCAAGACACCGCTGTACGTCGCCATCGCGGGCTTCATCGCCAACGGTGCCCTCAACGTCGGCCTCGTCTACGGCGCGGACCTCGGCATCGCCGGCTCTGCCTGGGGCACTGTCATCGCCCAGTGCGGTATGGCCGCGGTGTATCTCGCCGTCGTCGTTCGTGGAGCACGTAAGCACGGTGCCTCGCTGCGGCCGGATGCCGCCGGGATACGCGCCTGCGCCCAGGCCGGAGCGCCTCTGCTGATCCGTACACTCTCGCTGCGGGCCATCCTGTTGATCGCCACCGGCGTGGCGGCGCGACTTGGCGACGCGGACATCGCCGCGCACCAGATCATCCTGGGGCTGTGGAGTCTGCTCGCCTTCGCCCTGGACGCGATCGCCATCGCCGGTCAGGCGATCATCGGTCGCTACCTAGGCGCCGGTGACGCCCAACGCGCCCGTGAGGCCTGCCGCCGCATGGTGCAGTGGGGCATCGCGGTCGGCGTCGTACTCGGTGTGCTGGTGATCGTCACCCGGCCGCTCTTCGTCCCGCTGTTTACCAGTGACTCGATGGTCAAGGACGCGGCGCTGCCCGCTCTCGTCGTGGTGGCCCTGTCCCAGCCGATCTGCGGCATCGTCTACGTCCTCGACGGCGTTCTGATGGGCGCCGGGGACGGCCCGTACTTGGCACGGGCGATGCTCGTGACACTCGCCATCTTCACTCCCGTCGCCCTGCTCGTACCTGTTCTCGGCGGCGGCCTGACAGCGCTGTGGGGAGCGATGACCCTGATGATGGCTCTGCGAATGCTGACCTTGTGGCTGCGCTCCCGCTCGGGTCGCTGGATCGTCACTGGCGCCACGCGCTGAGAAAAGCCGATCCAGCACCAGGTGAAGCAGAATCGCCCCCAAGCTCGCTCGGTTTCACGTGAAACGGCGGACCAACTCGAGGACTGATGCACGCCGTTTCACGTGAAACATGCTCTCCATGCCTCCCCGCCACCGACACGTCAGCCGCCAAGGGACCCACCAGCCAACAGTCGACGGGCAAGCATGTGGGGCCGCACCCCGAAAGGCACGGCCCCACACTGCTTCAGCGATCGCAGCACTCAGGCAGCGACGACCTCGATGTTGACCTTGGCGGCAACCTCGGGGTGCAGACGCACGGACGTCTCGTGAGCGCCCAGCGTCTTGATCGGCGAGCCCAGCTCGATACGGCGCTTGTCGACCTCGGGGCCACCGGAAGCCTTGATCGCCGAGGCGATGTCGGCCGGGGTGACAGAACCGAAGAGCCGACCGGCGTCGCCGGAGCGGACGGCCAGGCGGACCTTGACGCCTTCGAGGCGGGCCTTGATCTCGTTGGCCTGCTCGATGGTCTGGATCTCATGGATCTTGCGAGCACGACGGATCTGCTCGACGTCCTTCTCGCCGCCCTTGGTCCAGCGGATCGCGAAATTCCGCGGGATCAGGTAGTTGCGAGCGTAACCGTCCTTGACGTCAACGACGTCGCCCGCGGCGCCGAGGCCGGAGACCTCGTGGGTGAGGATGATCTTCATGTGTCGGTCACCCTTCCCTTATCGCGCGGTGGAGGTGTAGGGCAGCAGCGCCATCTCACGGCTGTTCTTGACGGCCGTGGCGACGTCACGCTGATGCTGCGTGCAGTTGCCGGTCACGCGGCGGGCACGGATCTTGCCGCGGTCGGAAATGAACTTCCGCAGCATGTTCGTGTCCTTGTAGTCCACGTACGTGACCTTGTCCTTGCAGAAAGCGCAGACCTTCTTCTTCGGCTTGCGCACAGGCGGCTTCGCCATGGTGTATCTCCTGTGTGATCAAGAAGTGTGGGTGCGAACCCGCCCTTAGAAGGGGGGCTCGTCCGAGTAGCCGCCGCCGGAGCCGCCGGAGCTTCCGCCCCAGCCGCCACCGCCGCCACCCTGCTGGCCGCCGCCGGCCGGCGCACCGGTCGCCCAGGGATCGTCGGCGGGAGCGCCGCCGCCCTGCTGCTGACCGCCACCGGGGCCTGAGCCCCAGCCGCCGCCCTGCTGGCCGCCTCCGCCACCGCCGCTGTAACCACCCTGGCCGCCTCGGCCGGTGGTCTTGGTGACCTTGGCCGTGGCGTTGCGCAGGCTCGCGCCGACCTCGTCGACGTCGAGTTCGTAGACCGTGCGCTTGACGCCCTCACGGTCCTCGTAGGACCGCTGCTTCAGCCGACCCTGCACGATGACGCGCATGCCTCGCTGGAGCGACTCGGCGACGTTCTCCGCCGCCTGACGCCAGACCGAGCACGTCAGGAACAGGCTCTCGCCGTCCTTCCATTCATTGGTCTGACGGTCGAAGGTGCGGGGAGTGGACGCGACACGGAACTTCGCGACCGCCGCACCGGAAGGGGTGAAGCGCAGCTCGGGGTCGTCGACAAGATTGCCGACGACCGTGATGACGGTCTCGCCTGCCATTGGGGGAACCTCTCGGCGGGTTTGCTGCTGGCTGCTTGTGCTGCTACTCGATGCCCGAGATCAACTGAGCGGGAGAGCTCAGTGCATCTCGGGGCGAAGGACCTTGGTCCGGAGGACCGACTCGTTCAGGTTCATCTGGCGGTCGAGCTCCTTGACGACCGCAGGCTCGGCCTGCAGGTCGATGACCGAGTAGATGCCCTCGGGCTTCTTCTTGATCTCGTACGCGAGACGACGACGGCCCCAGGTGTCGACCTTCTCCACCTTTCCGTTGCCCTCACGGACAACGGAGAGGAAGTTCTCGATCAGCGGGGAGACAGCGCGCTCCTCGAGATCGGGGTCGAGGATGACCATCACCTCGTAGTGACGCATGTGGAACCCACCTCCTTTGGACTCGGCGGCCACGGTCGTTCCGTGGCAGGAGGGTTGTGATGCGTACGCAACGGTATCGGCCACCACTGACAATCGGACCCGCCACTCAGTGAACTGAGTGGGAGCCGCGTCATGGCCTGGACAGACACCGGTGCAGACGGTACAGACTACCCGGACACCGGCTTCCGGTTGAAATCCGGGGGTGGAGGCCGCCAATCTGTACACATCGGGTGTGCAAGGCGCTACGATGCGCCGCTTTCCGCAGGAGGTGCCCTATGGCACAGACATTGCGACCCAACATCGCCGGATCCCTGTTCGCCACCGACCACAAGCCCCACCCGCTCCAGGACACGCTGCTGGCCGTGACGCTGGTGCTCGGGGCGACGGCCTTCACCACGGGGCTGTTCGACGACCTCCATCTGGTCAGCTCATGGACGGGTCTGGTGGGAATCATCACCGGGGCAAGCGGGCAGTTCGTCTCCGAGACGACACGGCAGCGCTTCGGGCTGGTGCTGGGTCTCGGTGCGGCGGGGGTCGGCTTCTTCCTCGGCATGGCACATGGGGGCCTTTTCGGCTGAGCGACTCCCCGGCGCGTCCGGACTGGCGCGGCGACCACAGGCCCACGACCTTCCCAACACCCGGTCCTACAGCCGGATAACACCTCAAGACGCTCCGGCCGCGTATCGGTCGGGGCCCAGGTTCCGTACGGCCAGACGGGGCGCTCGCAGGGCGCAGTAGGCTTCGGCGCGAGAGCCGGAGCCCCTGTACCCATGGGGACACACCAGCCCGAGGAGCGCCCCGTATGAGCCTGACCCTGAGGACCATCAGTCGAGAGCAGCATCTGGCGTACATCCAGAGCCTGCCCGCGGCGAGCCACATGCAGGTCCCGGCCTGGGCAGACGTCAAGGCGGAGTGGCGCGCCGAGAATCTCGGATGGTTCGACGACAGGACAGGCGAGATGGTCGGGGCGGGCCTTGTGCTGTACCGGCAGCTGCCCAAGATCAAGCGCTACCTCGCCTATCTGCCCGAGGGCCCGGTCATCAACTGGTTCGCGCCAAATCTGACCGAGTGGCTGGATCCGATGCTCGCGCATCTCAAGCAGCAGGGCGCCTTCTCCGTGAAGATGGGCCCGCCGGTCATCATCCGGCGCTGGGAGGCCGCTTCGATCAAGAAGGGCATCCAGGATCCGGATGTGAAGCGGCTGCGCGACATCGAGGCCGACTTCATCGAGCCGCGCGCCTTCGAGGTCGCCGACCGGCTGCGTCGCATGGGCTGGCAGCAGGGCGAGGACGGCGGGGCCGGCTTCGGCGACGTACAACCCCGCTATGTCTTTCAAGTGCCGCTGGCCAACCGGTCGTTGGAGGACGTCCACAAGGGCTTCAACCAGCTGTGGCGGCGCAACATCAAGAAGGCCGAGAAGGCGGGCGTCGAGGTCGTCCAGGGCGGTTACCAGGACCTTGAGGAGTGGCAGCGTCTCTACGAGATCACGGCCGTACGCGACCACTTCCGGCCCCGCCCGCTCTCGTACTTCCAGCGCATGTGGACGGCCCTCAACAACGAGGACCCCAACCGCATGCGGCTGTACTTCGCCCGGCACAACGGTGTGAACCTGTCCGCCGCGACGATGCTGGTCGTGGGCGGGCATGTCTGGTACTCGTACGGCGCCTCGGACAACATCGGGCGTGAGGTCCGGCCCTCGAACGCGATGCAGTGGCGCATGCTGCGCGACGCCTACGCGCTCGGTGCCACGGTCTATGACCTGCGGGGCATCTCCGACTCGCTCGATGAGACCGACCACCTCTTCGGCCTCATCCAGTTCAAGGTGGGCACGGGCGGCCAGGCCGCCGAATACCTCGGCGAGTGGGACTTCCCGCTCAACAAGCTGCTCCACAAGGCGCTCGACATCTACATGTCGCGCCGCTGACGCATCAGAATTTGCCTTCATACCTCTGATACACCGCAGCCACGAGAAAGGTTCCAGGTCCGGCCATGGCGCTCACGCTCTACGTCGACACCGCACGCTGGCGGGCGCACCACAAGCAGGTGTCCGAGCAGTTCCCCGGACTCGTCCCTGTGTGCAAGGGCAATGGCTACGGCTTCGGCCATGAGCGGCTGGCGGACGAGGCCACTCGGCTGGGCTCGGACATCCTCGCCGTCGGCACAACGTACGAAGCCGCCCGGGTCAAGGACTGGTTCGGCGGTGACCTGCTGGTGCTGACGCCGTTCCGGCGGGGCGAGGAACCCGTGCCGCTGCCCGATCGCGTGATCCGCTCCGTGTCGTCGATCGACGGGGTCTACGGCCTCGTGGGCGCCCGCGTCGTCATCGAGGTCATGTCCTCGATGAAACGGCACGGTGTGAACGAGCACGACCTGCCCCAACTCCACGCCGCCATAGAGAACGTACGGCTGGAGGGCTTCGCGATCCATCTGCCGCTGGACCGCACCGACGGCTCGGACGCCGTCGAGGAGGTCATCGGCTGGATGGACCGGCTGCGCGCGGCCCGGCTGCCGCTGCACACCATGTTCGTCAGCCACCTCAAGGCCGAGGAACTCGCCCGGCTGCAGCAGCAGTTCCCGCGGACCCGCTTCCGCGCCCGCATCGGTACGCGGCTGTGGCTGGGAGACCACGAGGCGACCGAGTACCGCGGAGCCGTCCTGGACGTCACTCCCGTCGCCAAGGGCGACCGCTTCGGCTATCGCCAGCAGAAGGCCGCCTCTGACGGCTGGCTGGTGGTCGTGGCGGGCGGTACGTCGCACGGGGTGGGCCTGGAGGCCCCTAAGGCCCTGCACGGCGTCATGCCGCGCGCCAAGGGCGTCGCCCGGGCAGGCCTCGCCACGGTCAACCGGAACCTCTCGCCGTTCGTCTGGGGCGGCAAGCAGCGCTGGTTCGCGGAACCTCCGCACATGCAGGTCTCGATCCTGTTCGTGCCCTCGGACGCCCCGGAACCGAAAGTCGGCGAGGAACTCGTTGCCCATCTGCGCCACACCACCACGCAGTTCGACCGGGTCGTCGAGCGCTGACCACCCGAACCTCAGTGGAAAGGCCGTACACGGAATCCGTGTACGGCCTTCTCTGTGGTTCCCCTACACCCTGTTCGCTCAGGGCGAACCGCCGCCGGCCGACGGCCCGTGGTGACCCCACTCCACCTGCGGCCTGTCGAAGTGCGCTGCATGCTGCGGCGGATGGGCCGCGGCTCCCAGTACGAAGCGGTCCTCCGCGCCATCCAGTACGCCACCCGTCGGGTCGTCGTCCCCGGCCCGGCGTACCACGTCCTGTTCCGGCATGAGGATGTCGCGTACGACGACCGCACACAGGTAGAGCGTCCCCAACAGGTGGATGACGATGGCGACGTGATAGCCGTCGGTCGGCAGTCCCTTGTGGGCGTCTCCGCTGGTCGTGTACGCGAGGTACATCCAGATCCCTAGGAAGTAGGCGACCTCGCACGCCTGCCAGATCAGGAAGTCCCGCCATTTGGGGCGGGCCAGCGCGGCGAGGGGGATCAGCCACAGCACGTACTGGGGTGAATAGACCTTGTTGGTGAGGATGAAGGCCGCGACGATCAGAAAGGCGAGTTGGGCGAAGCGCGGCCTGCGCGGGGCGGTCAGCGCGAGTCCCGCCACACCCAGGCAGGAGACCAGCATCAGCACTAGGGCGAGCGTGTTGACGGTGTCCGTGGTGGGCGGGCTGTCCATGCGATGGGACAGGACGAGCCAGAACGAACCGAAGTCGACGCCGCGCTCCTGGCTGAATGTGTAGAACTTCGACCAGCCCTCGGGGGCGAGCAGCATCACGGGGAGGTTCACGACCAGCCAGGCGCCCCCCGCCCCGCGCAACGCGGTGCCGAACTCCCGCCACCGGCCCGCGCGCCAGCACAGCACGAGCAGTGGCCCGAGGATCAGGAAAGGATAGAGCTTGGCGGCGGTGGCAAGCCCCAGGAGGACGCCGAAGGCGAACGGGCGGTTCCGCGCCCACATCAGCATCGCGGCGGCAGTCAGGGCGACGGCCAGCAGGTCCCAGTTGACGGTGGCCGTGAGCGCGAAGGCGGGTGCGAGGGCGACCAGCAGACCGTCCCAGGGCCGCCGGCGGTGGGTGCGGGTGACGCAGACGGCGATGATCGCCGCACACGCCATCAGCATCCCGCAGTTGACCATCCAGTAGACCTTTGCCTGTTCCTGGATGCTGCCGCTGCCCGGTGTCAGCCAGGAGGCGACCTCCATGAACACGCCGGTCAGGACCGGGTATTCGAGGTACTCCATATCGCCGCTGAGCTTGTCGAAGTACGGCACGAGCCCCTCGGCGAAGCCGCGGCCCTGGTAGAGATGCGGGATGTCTGAGTAGCACGCGTGCGTGTACTGCGAGCTGGCCCCGAAGAACCAGGCGCCGTCGTAGCACGGCAGCTTCTGCACCATGCCAAGGGCGAACATGCCGATCGCGACGAGCGCGATGACACGTACAGGGGTCCACCAAGACGTGCCGAGCAGCGCGCGGCGTCCGATGGGGCCACCGATCAGCTCGCTGCCGGTTGCGGCGACCGCGTCCTCCTTGGTCGGCCGTACCGTGTCCGGCTCGTACGAGCTGGCTCGCTTCGTCTCTGCGCTGGGCATGCTGACCATCCTGCCGTACGTAGCTGAGAGTGTGCTGGGTCGTCGAGTCGCTGTGGCCGGTCGCATGGCTGAAGGCGCTGCCCCCGTCTACGACAAGCGGCCGCTACAACAAGGGCCGCCGCACCCTGTCGGTGCGGCGGCCCTTGTTTCACGTGAAACAGCGTGTTTCACGTGAAACACACACAGTGACGGCTACTGCGTGTCCTACCCGAAGATGCCCCCATTGTTGTTATCGCCGTTGTTCCCGGGCGGATCGGACTCCGTCGGTGAAGCGCTGACACCTCCGTCAACTCCGCCGTTGTCAGCACCACCGTTGTCCTCTCCGCCGGTGTTGTTGCACTCGAAGTCGAAGGGTTCGCAGGTGTTGCTCGGCGAGGGCGTGGGACTCGTCGTCGGCTCGCTGGGCGTCGGGCTCGGCGTCGGGGTGTCATCCTCGGGCTCGGGCTCAGGGGCGGAGGGCGTCGGAGTCGGAACCGGGATGTCGTTGACGACCTCACCGATGGGCTCGGGCGTCGGGAACTCCTTCGCGGGCTTGCCCTTGAGCGCGTCATCCATGTAGTCGTGCCAGATCTCGGCCGGGAACGAGGCACCGTGGATCTTCTTCTGGCCACCCGTCCCGAACATCTCCAGGAACTCGCGCTTCTTGCTGTTCTCGTCGTCATCCATGCGGTACATGGAGATCGCGGTCGAGAGCTGCGGGGTGTAGCCGACGAACCAGGCGGACTTGTTGCCGTCGGTGGTACCGGTCTTGCCCGCCACCTCACGGTCACCGAGCGCCGCCGCGGTACCAGTGCCGTCTTCCACGACAGTCTTCAGAACGTCGGTCACGTTGTCGGCGACCTGGGAGGTGAAGGCCGTTTCAGGATTGGCGACGTCCGCGTGCCTGAATACCGTTCCGTCCTTGTCTTCGATCTCCTTGACCGAGTATGGATCGTTCTGCTGGCCGCTGGCCGCGAAGGTGGCGTACGCGCCTGCCATACGGATCGCGCTGGGGTCGGATGTGCCGAGCGAGAAGGACGGGTAGTTCGCGCTGGCCAGACTGCCCTCCAGGACGCCCGCGCTGACCGCTGCCTCCTTGACCTTGTCCAGTCCTACGTCCATGCCGAGCTGCACATAGGCGGAGTTCGCCGAGACTCTCATCGCTTCACGGAGGTCGATCCGGTAGCTCGGGGCGTTGTACGACTCATCGCCGTCGTTCCTCTGCAGCCACACCTTGCCCTTGTTGTCCTGCCAGACGGTGCCGTCGTAGTCCTCGATCTTGAGCTTGTTCTTGCCGCTGTAGAAGCTCTCGGGCGAGACGATCGTCCGCTCGTCCTGCGCCTGGATCGGGTCGCCATCGGGGTTGCGCGCACCCCACTGCATCGCGGACGCCAACACGAACGGCTTGAACGTCGACCCGACCTGGGCGCCGGTCTGGTCAGCGTTGTTGGTGAAGTGCTTCGTCGCGTCCTCGCCACCGTAGATGGCCTTGATCGCGCCGTCCTTCGGGTCCACCGAGGCGCCGCCGAACTGGACGTGCGTGTCCGTGTCGGGACGCTCCTTCGGCTTGATGTTCTCCTTCTGGACCTTCTTCACCGCGTCTTCGAGCTGGTTGACCATCTTCTTGTCGAAGGTCGTGTGGATCTCGAGTCCGCCTTGCTGAAGCCTGTCGGCCGTGATCCCGGTCTTCTCGCTGTTGTTGACGATGTACGACTTGGCGAGGTCGACGAGGTAGCCGGTCTGCCCGCTCAGCTGGGCATTCGACCGCGGGTTCTCGGTCTTGGGGAGCTTCGTGTACTTCGCTCGCTCCGTTGCCGACAGGTGACCGTACTCGACCATCTTGCTGAGCGTGTCCTGCATCTGCCCGAGGGCCCGCTTCTTGTTAGCGTCGGGCGTGGCGGCCGGGTCGATGGAGGTCGAACCCGCTGGATCGTAGTAGGTGGCGCCCTTGAGGGTCGCCGACAGGAAGGCGCATTCGCCCGCATTCAGGTCGACGGCATCCTTGTTGAAGTAAGCACGTGCCGCTGCCTGAATTCCGTAGGCTCCGCGACCGTAGTAACCGGTGTTCAGGTAGCCCTCGAGGATCGTGTCCTTGGGTTCGGTGGTACCCACCTTGACAGAGACGAAGATCTCTTTGAACTTCCGCGAGAGCGTCTGCGACTGGTCATTCAGCATCGCGTTCTTCACGTACTGCTGGGTGATCGTGGAACCGCCCTGCGTCTCACCGCCCCGGGCCATGGTGAGTACGGCGCGGGTGATGCCCTTCGGGTCGATGCCGCTGTCGTCGTAGAAGGTCTTGTTCTCCTGGGAGATGACGGCGTTCTGCATCGCCTTGGGAATCTGCGAGAGGTTGATGATCTGGCGGTTCGTCTCACCACCCGTGGCGACCATCTCGGTGCCGTCAGACCAGTAGTAGACGTTGTTCTGCGCCGTCGCGGCCTCGGCGACGTTCGGAACGCTCACCATGGCGTACCCGATGCCCGCAACGGCCACCAGGCTGCCGAGGAAGCCGATGCACAGCCCAGAGACAAGCCTCCACGAGGGCACCCAGCGCGCAGCGCCGTACTTGCCCGCGCGCGGATAGTCGATGAGGCGCTTCCTGGGCGGCTCGGCCCCGCGGCCCCTGCCACGCCCGGGCCCGTTCGGCCCGACGGGACCGCCTCCGCGGCCGCCACCACCGTGGCCGCCGCGTCCCGCGCCGTCGGCCGCTCTGCGCCGGCCACCGCCGCTCGTACTTCTCTGGGCGGCCCTTCGGGCCTCTGCGCGGCCACCGTACGGCCGTTCCTCGCCTCCCGAGCCGTAGGAGGCGGAAGGAGACCCGGTGGCGCCTCGCGGTGCCGCGCGGCGACCGGAGGACGAGCTGGTAAGGCCGCGTCGGGCCGCGGCACGTCCGCCGCCTTGCGGCTGCGGCGGTTTGCGACGGTGCTCGCTCATCGAACGGTTACTCCTCGGGCAGGCGCACCTTTGCGCGCCTGGAAACGGCGGCTGGTTTCCCGGTCCCCCCGAAGTACGGATGCGGTCGTTCTGTCATTCACCCGTACCGCACCGAGGACGAGGACGTCCCCAAACGTCACTTGGTTCCCGGTGATGTGCATGGCGCACAGACTACGCACCGGCAAAACCCCCTGAGGGCCGAAGGTCACCCCAAAACAGGCAACTTGCTTCCCACGAATCGGTGATGTGACGCCGTTCACCGTGCTCCCTCTTGTCGCGTACGGATGGCCGTTCTATCGTGCTGATGTATCGAGTCGATACATCAGCTCGGCATAACGACCGTCACGGCAAGACTCTGCTGAGAGGAGGCGACCATGAGCCGGCGCTCCGGGATCCTCGAGTTCGCCGTACTCGGCCTGCTCCGCGAGTCCCCGATGCACGGCTATGAGCTGCGTAAACGTCTCAATACCTCACTGGGGGTGTTCCGTGCGTTCAGCTACGGGACGCTCTACCCCTGCCTCAAGACGCTGGTCGCGAACGGCTGGTTGATCGAGGAATCGGGGGGTGCCCGCGATGAAGCACCTGCCGCTCCACTCGCAGGGCGCCGCGCCAAAATCGTCTATCGGTTGACGGCGGAAGGTAAGGAGCACTTCGAGGAGCTGCTCTCGCAGACGGGTCCCGACGCGTACGAGGACGAGCACTTCGCCGCTCGCTTCGCCTTCTTCGGACAGACGTCGCGGGATGTACGTATGCGGGTCCTCGAAGGCCGCCGCAGTCGTCTCGAGGAGCGCCTGGAGAAGATGCGCGCCTCCCTGGCACGCACCCGGGAGCGCCTCGACGACTACACCCTTGAGCTCCAGCGGCACGGGATGGAGTCCGTGGAGCGCGAAGTGCGCTGGCTGAACGAGCTCATCGAGAGCGAGCGGGCCGGACGGGACCAGCGGCGTCCCGCCGCGGACGGCTCCGCTCAGCACGACAGCACATCTGGAGAGTCGGGCGGCCTGCCCCGGCACGGGGACACCTCCCGGCCGGATCCGTCCGACGACACCGACACGTGAAGTCCGCTCAGGACTTTCACCGAGAACACACAGGGAGCAACCGGAATGGGTTCGGTTCGCGTAGCCATCGTCGGCGTGGGCAACTGCGCCGCCTCGCTGGTCCAGGGCGTCGAGTACTACAAGGACGCCGACCCGGCGGGCAAGGTGCCGGGTCTGATGCACGTCCAGTTCGGCGACTACCACGTCCGTGACATCGAGTTCGTGGCCGCCTTCGACGTCGACGCGAAGAAGGTAGGCCTCGACCTCGCGGACGCCATCGGTGCCAGCGAGAACAACACCATCAAGATCTGCGACGTCCCGAACTCCGGTGTGCCCGTGCAGCGCGGCCACACACTGGACGGGCTCGGCAGGTACTACCGCGAGACCATCGAGGAGTCGGCCGAGGCCCCGGTCGACGTCGTCAAGGTCCTCAAGGACCAGCGGGTCGATGTCCTCGTCTGCTACCTCCCGGTGGGCTCCGAGGACGCGGCGAAGTTCTACGCCCAGTGCGCCATCGACGCCAAGGTCGCCTTCGTCAACGCCCTTCCGGTCTTCATCGCCGGCACGAAGGAGTGGGCGGACAAGTTCACCGAGGCCGGCGTCCCGATCGTGGGCGACGACATCAAGTCGCAGGTCGGCGCGACGATCACGCACCGCGTCATGGCGAAGCTGTTCGAGGACCGGGGCGTCGTCCTGGACCGCACGATGCAGCTGAACGTCGGCGGCAACATGGACTTCAAGAACATGCTCGAGCGGGACCGCCTGGAGTCGAAGAAGATCTCCAAGACCCAGGCCGTCACCTCCCAGATCCGCGACCGCGACATGGGCGCGGACAACGTCCACATCGGCCCGTCCGACTACGTGGCCTGGCTGGACGACCGCAAGTGGGCGTACGTCCGTCTCGAGGGCCGCGCTTTCGGTGACGTCCCGCTGAACCTGGAGTACAAGCTCGAGGTCTGGGACTCCCCGAACTCCGCGGGTGTCATCATCGACGCCCTGCGCGCCGCGAAGATCGCCAAGGACCGCGGCATCGGCGGCCCGATCCTCTCGGCGTCGAGCTACTTCATGAAGTCCCCGCCGGTCCAGTACTTCGACGACGAGGCCCGGGACAACGTCGAGAAGTTCATCAAGGGCGAGGTCGAGCGCTAAGAGCTTCGCTCAGACGACTGTTGAGGGTCTCCGGGGCGTACGCCCGGGGACCCTCCTCGTATGTGAGGCTGTGCCCCATGGCTGTCGTACGTGACCTGCGCGTACTCCTGCGCGTCCGGAACTTCCGGCGCCTGCTCGCCGTACGGCTGCTGTCCCAGGGCGCCGACGGTGTCTACCAGGTCGCGCTCGCCACGTACGTCGTCTTCTCGCCGGAGCGGCAGACCTCGCCTGCTGCGATCGCCTCGGCGATGGCGGTGCTCCTCCTCCCGTACTCGCTCGTCGGCCCCTTCGCGGGCGTGCTGCTGGACCGCTGGCGACGTCGGCAGGTTTTTCTGTACGGGAACCTCCTGCGGGCGTTGCTGGCCTCTCTGACGGCCGTGCTGATCGTGAGCGGTGTCCCGGACTGGCTCTTCTACGCCTCCGCGCTGAGCGTCACCGCGGTCAACCGCTTCGTCCTGGCGGGTCTGTCCGCCGCGCTGCCGCGTGTCGTCGACTCCGAGCGCCTGGTGATGGCCAACTCCCTGTCGCCCACGGCCGGGACGCTCGCCGCGACCGCGGGCGGCGGCATCGCCTTCGTCGTACGTCTCGTCATCTCGGACTCCGACGCCGCGGTCGTCCTCGTCGGAGCGGCGCTCTATCTGTGCGCGGCACTCGCCTCGCTGCGTATGGCGCGAGAACTGCTGGGTCCCGACCAGGAGTTGGTGCAGCCGCATCTGAAGGCGGCCCTGGCGGGTACGGCACGTGGCCTGGTGGCCGGTGTGCGCCATCTGGCCGAGCCCGCACGCCGTGAGGCCGCCTGGGCGCTGACCGCGATGACGCTGATGCGGTTCTGTTTCGGCGCCCTGACGGTCATGGTGCTGATGCTCTGCCGGTACGCCTGGTCGTCCGGCTCGGACGACGACGGACTCGCCCTCCTGGGCCTTGCCGTGGGGATCTCCGGGGCCGGCTTCTTCGTGGCGGCGGTGGTGACCCCGACGGCGGCCGGGCGGCTCGGGCCGGGCGGCTGGATCGTCGTCTGCGCCGGTTCAGCCGCGGTCCTGGAACCCGCGCTCGGTCTGTCGTTCACCGAAGTGCCCGTACTGATCTCAGCCTTCGTCCTCGGCCTCACCACCCAGGGCGCGAAGATCGCCACCGACACCGTGGTCCAGTCGTCCGTCGACGACGGCTTCCGCGGCCGGATCTTCTCCGTGTACGACGTGCTGTTCAACGTCGCGTTCGTCGGCGCCGCCGGGGTGGCCGCCCTGATGCTGCCTCCTGACGGCCGCTCAGTCCACCTGGTGGTCACAGTGGCCGTTGTCTACGCGGCAGTTGCTGCGTCTATGGCCCGCTTTGAACGGCGTCGAGTGTCACATCAGTGACACAGAGCGTCTCCGGTGCACTGAGTTGCCAGTGGGGGCCGATAACTTACGTGGGTCTTATTTCGCGCTTCGCGCTCCCAACGTTCCAGGGGGACCCACAAGTGACCACTCCGCCGCCCCAAGGCCAGAACCCGTACGCTCAGGGGCAGCCGCCTCAGGGCCAGAATCCGTTCGCCCAGGGCCAGACGGCACCTCAGGGCCAGCCTCAGTTTCCCGGCCAGCCCGGCTACCCGCAGCAGCCGAACGCGCCGTACGCCCCGGTCCCGCCCCAGCAGCGGAAGCGCGGAGTCAAGTTCTACCTGCGCATCGCGGTCGTCGTTGCCGCCGTCATCGCGGCGGGCATCGGCTTCATCGCGAGCCGGGACGACGCCGCCACCGCCGAGGTCGGCGACTGCATGAGCGTCGGCAACCCGAATAGCACCACCGATCCGGAGCTCGAGGTCGTGGACTGCGGCGACTCCAAGGCCGCGTACAAGGTCGAGCAAAAGAAGACCGACGACTCCAGCTGCGACCGCACCAAGTACGCCCAGTACACCGAGACCGGTAGCAGCAGCGAGTTCACCCTCTGCCTGTCGGAGTACCCCGCCAAGTAGAAGCTCATCTGACGCGCGAGGGCCGTTGTTTCACGTGAAACAACGGCCCTCGGCGTATCCGGATCCAGTCGTGTCGGGCCATGTTTCACGTGAAACATGGCCCCGTTTCACGACTCAGCTCTGCGCGGCCCACCACTCCTTGAGGGCCGACACCGCCGCATCGTGCTCCATCGGCCCGTTCTCCAGGCGCAGCTCCAGCAGGAACTTGTACGCCTGGCCGATGACTGGGCCGGGGCCGACACCGAGGACCTCCATGATCTGGTTGCCGTCGAGGTCGGGCCGGATGGCGTCCAGTTCCTCCTGCTCCTGGAGCTGGGCGATGCGCTCCTCCAGGCCGTCGTACGCGCGGGAGAGCGCCGCGGCCTTGCGCTTGTTGCGCGTGGTGCAGTCGGAGCGGGTCAGCTTGTGGAGGCGGTCGAGGAGCGGGCCTGCGTCCCGTACGTAACGGCGGACCGCCGAGTCCGTCCACTCCCCGGTGCCGTAGCCGTGGAAACGCAGGTGCAGCTCGACTAGTCGCGAGACGTCCTTCACGAGATCGTTGGAGTACTTGAGGGCCGTCATGCGCTTCTTGGTCATCTTGGCGCCCACCACCTCGTGGTGGTGGAACGAGACCCGGCCGTCCTTCTCGAAGCGGCGCGTGCGCGGCTTGCCGATGTCATGCAGGAGCGCGGCGAGTCGGAGGGTGAGGTCGGGACCGTCCTCCTCCAGCTCAATCGCCTGCTCGAGGACGATCAGCGAGTGGTCGTAGACGTCCTTGTGCCGGTGGTGCTCGTCACGCTCCAGACGCAGCGCGGGCAGCTCGGGCAGCACATGCGCGGCGAGACCGGTGTCGACGAGCAGCGTCAGTCCCTTGCGTGGATGCGCGGAGAGGATCAGCTTGTTCAGCTCGTCCCGGGCGCGCTCGGCGGAGACGATCTCGATGCGCTCGGCCATGGCCTTCATCGCGGCGACAACCTCCGGTGCCACCTCGAAGTCGAGCTGCGCGGCGAAGCGGGCGGCCCGCATCATCCGTAGCGGATCGTCGGAGAAGGACGCCTCGGGAGTACCCGGGGTACGCAGCACACGCTCTGCCAGGTCCCGCAGCCCGTCGTGCGGGTCGATGAACTCCTTCTCCGGAAGAGCCACAGCCATCGCGTTGACCGTGAAGTCGCGGCGCACCAGGTCTTCCTCGATGGAGTCGCCGTACGAGACCTCGGGCTTGCGCGAGGTCCGGTCGTACGCCTCCGAGCGGTACGTCGTCACCTCGATGTCGAAACGCTGAACAGCGTCCCCGACACGGGCTTCCTTCTGCGCCCCGACCGTCCCGAAGGCGATCCCGACCTCCCATACGGCGTCCGCCCAGGGCCGCACGATCTTCAGTACGTCCTCGGGACGGGCGTCGGTCGTGAAGTCCAGGTCGTTTCCGAGCCTGCCCAACAGGGCGTCCCGGACCGAGCCGCCGACCAGGGCGAGGGAGAACCCGGCCTCCTGGAAACGGCGGGCGAGATCGTCGGCGACGGGGGACACTCGCAGCAGTTCACTCACCGCGCGGTGCTGCACCTGGCTCAGGGCGTTGGGATTGTCTTCGTTGGCGTTCGGCACAACAGAAAAGGGTACGTGGCGCGGGCGACGGTGAGCGCCTCCATTAAGTGTGCAGGCGCTTACCCGATCCCAGTTGGGGCGCCTCCCTCAATACGTGCACATAGGCGACAGCCCGGCCCGGCCCCCCGATCTTGTGGGGCGGACCGCGGCACTTCCCCTCAGCGCGCATCGTTACCATGCGTGGACGCACATTCCGACGACCACTGACGACGACGAGGGACGGACGAGCGCGTGGCCCAGGCGGCAGACTTCCAGGGGACGAGTGCCTCACCTGCCCGCCGGTGGCTGCGGCGCACCGGAGTACTGCTCGCCGGAGCGCCTCTGCTGGCCGGCCTTCTCCAGCTGCCCGCCTCGCCGTCCGCGGACGCCGCCGAGCGCACCGCCGTGGCCGCCGCCACGGGCTCCAAAACGGTTGACATCTCCCTGCACTCACTCAGCCCGAGCGTTCCCTCGGACGGCGACACGCTCACCGTCTCGGGCCGGATCACGAACAACGGCAAGCAGTCGGTCACGGACGCCCAGCTCGGTCTGCGCGTGGGACCGACGATGAACGGCCGCTCGTCGATCGACACGGCCGCGAAGAACAACCCTTATGCGGGCACCGAGGTCGACGGCTCATACGTGCAGGATTTCGCCAAGCTGGCGCCGGGCGTCCCGCAAGGCTTCAGCCTCTCCGTCCCTGTGGACGAGCTGGAACTCGGTGCCGACGGCGTCTACCAGCTCGGGGTCACGCTCACCGGGGAGACCGCCGCCCAGCCGTACGAGCGGATTCTCGGTATCGAGCGGACCTTCCTGCCCTGGCAGCCTGACGCTGCGGAGAGGAAGAGCAGGACGACGTACCTCTGGCCCCTGATCTCCACCCCCCATATGACGGCCGAGACGGGTTCGAACGAGCAGCAGACTCCCGTCTTCAAGGACGACGACCTGGCCGCGGAGCTCGCGCCCGGCGGTCGGCTGCAGCAGCTCGTCACGCTCGGCAAGGAGCTGGACGTCACGTGGGTGATCGATCCGGACCTCTTGGCCTCCGTGGTCGCGATGGTGGGCGGCTACGAGATCCGGACCGGCACCGACACCACCACAGCGGGCACCCACAAGGAGGTCGCCAAGCAGTGGCTCGCCGAGCTGGAGAAGGCGGTCGAGGGCAAGGAAGTCGTCGCCCTCCCCTTCGCCGACCCAGATCTGGCGTCGTTGGCTCACAAGGGCACGAAGATCGCCGGGTCGCTGAGCCACCTCAAGGACGCCACAGAGGTGGCCGCCACCACGGTGGAGTCGATCCTCCATGTAACGCCGAGCACGGACTACGCCTGGCCCGCGAATGGAGCGATCGACCCGTCGATCGTCAAGGTCGCCACCTCCGCCGGCGCCGACAAGGTGATCTCCCGCAGTGACAGCCTCCAGGAGACCGGCGGTCTGTCGTACACCCCCAGTGCTGCCCGGCCCATCGGCGGCGGCACGACGGCGGTGGTCGCGGACGCCCGCCTGTCGACGGCGTTCCAGGGCGACATGGCGGTGGCCGGCAACTCCACGCTCGCCGTGCAGGAATTCCTCGCCCAGACCTTGATGATCAACCTGCAGCAGCCTGGGAAGCAGCGCAGCATCGTGGTCGCCCCGCAGCGCATGCCGTCAGCCAGCCAAGCCCAGGAGATGGCGCAGGCGCTCACAGCCCTCCAGGGCGCGAACTGGTCGGAGTCGGCGGAGCTGTCCGCGGCCACCGAGGCCAAGCCCGACCCCGGCGCCACCACGCGGGTCCCCTCGGAGTCGGAGTACCCCTCCTCGCTCAGCAAGCAGGAACTGCCGCCGAAAACCTTCGAGCATGTCGAGGAGATTCAGCGGAAGATCAACAAATTCCGGGTGATCCTCACCGAGGAGGACCGGGTGATCACCCCCTTCGGGCGTGCCCTGAACCGGGCGATGTCCACGTCCTGGCGCGGTCATGAAGCCGAGGAAGTCGTGTACCGCTATGGCGTGGATGCGTATATCGACGAGCTCACCGAGCAGGTCGCACTGATCAAAAAGTCCGAGGCGAAGCTGTCGGGCCGCAGCGCCACGATTCCGATCACCGTGCAGAACAACCTCGTCCAGGGCGTCGACCATCTGGTGCTTCGCCTGACGTCGAAGCATCCGTCGCGCCTGAGCATCGGTGAGCGTGAGCGTGCCTACTGGGAACAGCGGGTGGAGGTGTCGGGCGGGCACAGCGAGTCGGTTAAGTTCACCGCCAACGGCCGGGCCAACGGCCGGTACGCGGTGACCGCCCAGCTCTACACGGAGGACGGCCAACCGTATGGCGAGGAAATCACGTTCGACGTGAGCGTCACCGAGATCACCCCCACAGTGATGCTCGTCATCGCCGGCGGTGTGCTGCTGCTCGTGCTCGCCGGGTTCCGGATGTACACCCAGCGCAAGCGCGCGGCCGCCAGGCGGGCCGAGGAGGGGCCGGACGACGGCGCTGAGGACGACGCCGAGGCTGGTCGTGAAGCGGCGTTCCACCCGGAGTCGGGGCCGAGGTCCGATGCGGAATCCGCGTTGGCGTCGCCAGTGGGATCCAGGGAAGACGACCCGGAGCAGCCGAGTGACCCTTCACCGGACACCGCACCGGAAAGCACCGACCCGTCCGGCACGGGTGAGAGAGTGGACCGTTGAGCGAAGTCGTGGCCGGTGGGCCCGGGGACGATGAGGTGGGGTAACCATGAACGCGCCGTACGACGGTGACCGCGGTCAGGGCGCGGGGGGCTCCGGCTACCCCGACGACCCGCCGCAGGGACCGCCGGAGCCCGGACAGGTGCCGCCACAGCCCCCCGCCGACGCGTACCTCCAGGACGCCTACGGACAGGATCCCTACGGGGTTCGGGATCGCGCCACCCAGGATCCGGTCGACGAGGCGTTGTACGACCGCGCCGCGCATCCCCCGCCACCGCCCGGCACATACCCCCCGCCGCAGCAGCTCTACGCCCAGCCGCCGCAGCCGCCGCACGCTCCCGATCCACGTGTATGGGCGCAGACCCCGGCGCCCGAGCCAGACGGCCTGACGCAGCACCTTCCCTACGGTGACGACGCCCGTACGACCCAGTTCGTGGGCGTGGACGACCTGGTGACCCAGGCCGGCGAGCAGCGCCACGAGCCTGATGCCTTCGCGTATCTCTTCCGTGACCAGCAGCAGGGCGGCGCGTATCCCCCTGCGGGTTCGCCCGGTGTGTCTTCTCCGCCTGGTGTGCCGTCCCCCACGCCCGAGCCGGCTCCCGCGGCCCCTCAGTCTCCGCCGCCTGCGCCCGCGTCGGCGCCCACGGCCGCGCCGCAGAAGTCTGCGGGCCGCGCGTCGAGTCTGCTGAAGTCGAGCGCGGTCATGGCGGCGGGCACGATGGTGTCCCGCCTCACGGGCTTCATCCGGTCCGCGCTGATCGTCGCCGCACTGGGCACCGCCCTCCTGGGCGACACCTTCCAGGTCACGTACCAGCTGCCGACGATGATCTACATCCTGACGGTGGGAGGCGGCCTCAACTCCGTCTTCGTACCGCAGCTCGTGCGCGCCATGAAGGAGGACGACGACGGGGGTGAGGCCTATGCGAACCGTCTGCTGACCCTTGTCATGGTGGCGCTCGGCGCGCTGACCCTGCTCGCGATGTTCGCCGCACCGCTCCTGGTCAGCATGCTGTCGGTGCCGGTGGCCAATGACGCCGCAGCCAACGAGGTTGGCATCACCTTCACCCGCTACTTCCTGCCCTCGATCTTCTTCATGGGCATCCATGTGGTGATGGGCCAGATCCTCAACGCCCGCGGCAAGTTCGGCGCGATGATGTGGACTCCGGTCCTCAACAACATCGTCATCATCGTGACGCTCGGCATGTTCCTCTGGGTGTACGGTACGTCGGCGAACTCCGGGATGACCGCGGGGAACATCCCGCCGGAGGGCCAGCGGCTGCTCGGTATCGGTGTCCTGCTCGGCCTTGTCGTCCAGGCCCTGGCGATGATCCCGTACCTGCGCGAAACTGGGTTCCGGCTGCGGCTGCGCTTCGACTGGAAGGGCAACGGCCTCGGCAAGACGGCGATGCTCGCCAAGTGGACGATCCTGTTCGTCCTCGCCAACCAGGCGGGCGTCCTTGTCGTCACCCAGCTGGCCACCGCTGCGGTCACGGACACGGGAACCCCCGGAACGGGCTACAGCGCCTACGCCAACGCTCAGCTCATCTGGGGACTCCCGCAGGCCATCATCACCGTCTCGCTGATGGCTGCCCTGTTGCCGAGACTCTCGCGTTCGGCCGCCGAAAGCGATGCGGGTGCCGTCCGCGACGACATCTCCCAGGGCCTGCGCACCACGGCCGTCGCGATCGTGCCGATCGCCTTCGGCTTCGTCGCACTCGGCGTCCCGATGTGCACCCTGATCTTCGGCTCCTCCGGCACCGACGCGGCCACGAAGATGGGTTACATGCTGATGGCCTTCGGGCTCGGCCTCATCCCGTACTCCGTGCAATACGTCGTGCTACGCGCCTTCTACGCGTACGAGGACACCCGGACTCCCTTCTACAACACGGTCATTGTGGCCGCCGTCAACGCGAGCGCCTCGGCGCTCTGCTACATCCTTCTGCCGCCCCTCTGGGCGGTGGCGGGCATGGCCGCGTCCTACGGTCTCGCGTACGCGATCGGCGTGGGCGTGGCCTGGCAGAGGCTGCGCAAGAGGCTGGGCGGTGACTTGGACGGAGCTCGCGTCCTGCGTACGTACGCCCGGCTCGGCATCGCCTCGGTACCGGCGGCGCTGCTGGCCGCCGCGGCCTGTTACGGAATCACCCAGGGGCTGGGGCAGGGTGTCCTCGGCTCCCTGGCCGCCCTCCTCGGCGGGGGCATCGCCCTGCTCGGCGTCTTCTTCGTCGCGGCTCGGCGTATGCGCATCGAGGAACTGAACGGAATGGTCGGCATGGTCCGCGGGCGCCTCGGGCGCTGAAGCGGGGTACGCGCACAACCATCGTCCGGGACCGTGTGTCGTGCATAGCGGTGGACTGTGGGCACAATTGGCTTTGGCGTCGGACAGCGGGCAACGGATGGGGAGGCAGGAACGACGGTGGCGGAACGGAGCACGGCTGCCGTCGACGTGGCAGACAACAGCGGTGATGAGCCGCTGACCGCCAAGGCGGACCAGTCCACGGCCGACGGGGTGGCCCAGAACCGGGAGCGGGACACGGAAATCTCGGAGAGCGAAGAGGCACAGGGGAGCGGCGGGGACGAGAGCCCCGACAGGACCTCACCGCCCGAGTTGCACAGCGGCCACAAGCTCGCCAGACGCTACCGGCTCGAAGAATGCGTCACCCGTCTGGACGGTTTCAGTAGTTGGCGTGCCGTGGACGAGAAGCTGCGTCGTGCCGTCGGCGTGCACCTACTGCCCGCAGACCATCCGCGAGCGCGCTCCGTCCTGGCGGCGGCCCGTTCCGCCGCCCTCCTGGGCGATCCCCGCTTCGTCCAAGTGCTGGACGCGGTCGAGGAGAACGACCTGGTCTACGTGGTGCAGGAATGGCTGCCCGACTCCACAGAACTGACGACGCTTCTAGCCGCCGGCCCGCTGGAGGTGCACGACGCGTATCAGATGGTCAGTCAGGTCTCCCAGGCGATGGCGGCCGCGCACCGCGAAGGGCTGGCGCATCTGCGGCTGACCCCGGGCGCGGTGCTGCGCTCCTCGTCCGGTCAGTGGCGTATCCGCGGGCTCGCCGTGAACGCCGCGCTGCGCGGCATCAGCTCCGACACCCCCCAGCGCACCGACACTGAAGGGATCGGCGCGCTGCTGTACGCCGCCCTCACCCAGCGGTGGCCGTATGAGAACGACGCATACGGCCTCTCCGGGCTGCCGAAGGGCGTCGGGCTCATCGCGCCCGACCAGGTGCGCGCCGGAGTGCACCGTGGTCTGGCGGAACTCGCGATGCGCGCACTCGTCAACGACGGTGCTACGGCCTCCCGCCAGGAACCGCCGTGCACCACGCCGGAAGAGCTGGTGAAGGCGATCGGCGAGATGCCGCGCATCCGCCCGCCCGAGCCCGCGTTCACCGGGCCGCCGGACTACCAGCGCACCACGTACCAGCAAGGCTCGTACGGGCGTCAGGCACCGGGGTCCGGCGTCACGCAGCCGGTGCCGTCGCCTCCGCCCCCGTTGCAGAGCCGTACCGGCAAGGCCCTCAAGTGGGGTGTGTCCGCGTTGCTCATCGCCGCGCTGGGCCTTGGCAGTTGGCAGTTGGCAGACGCCCTCATGGAGCGTGGGAAGTCCGACGACACCGACAAGACGCAGACGACGGACGACAACGACAAGGGTGCGAAGAAGCCGGCCAGCAAGCCGATCGCCATCCAGGGTGCCCGCGCCTTCGACCCGTTCGGCGCCGACGGATCCGAGAATCCGGAGGACATAGAGAAGGCCCACGACAGCAGTCCGGGCACGTACTGGGAGACGAGCTTCTACACGAGCGCCGACTTCGGTCGTCTGAAGTCGGGCGTGGGCGTCATTCTCGACCTCGGCAAGGTCCAGCAGGTCGGGAAGGTGACCGTCTCCTTTGTGGGCGACACGTCCGTCGAGCTCCGAGCCGCCTCCGGCGAAGCGGGCGCGGAGCCCCCATCCTTTAATGCCTTCTCCAAGGTCGCCCAAGGATCCGGTACGACCGGAGTGCTCAAGCCCGACGAGTCCGTCGAGACCCGCTATCTCTTGATCTGGCTGACCGAACTGCCGCTGACCGACGAGGGTAACTACCGTGGCCGAGTAGCGGACATCAAGGTGACCAGCTGAAGCCGAGGGGAGGGGGTCCGATGGCAGACGATGCCGGATACGACGGGACGAGCGATCAGGATCTCCTCGCCCGCCATGTCGAGGGTGACCCCGACGCCTTCGGTGAGCTTGTGCGGCGCCACCGCGACCGGCTCTGGGCAGTGGCCCTGCGGACTCTGGGAGACCGTGAGGAGGCCGCTGACGCGGTCCAGGACGCCCTCGTCTCCGCTTATCGCGCCGCCCACACCTTCCGCGGCCAGTCGGCCGTCACCACGTGGCTGCACCGCATCACGGTGAACGCCTGCCTCGACCGCGCACGCAAGGCGGCCTCCCGCAAGACGTCTCCCGTCGATGACACGGAGCGCCTAGAGCAGCTACTGGAGCCGCATGAGTCGGCGTCCGCGCCGGCCGAGCGCAACGATCTGCACCGCGAGCTCCTCGAAGCCCTCGGCACCCTGCCGCCCGATCAGCGCGCCGCCCTCGTCCTGGTGGACATGCAGGGCTACCCCGTGGCGGAGGCCGCCCGCGCGCTCGACGTGCCGACCGGCACAGTCAAGAGCCGTTGCGCACGTGGCAGAGCCCGGCTCCTCCCGCTGCTCAGACACCTGCGTACGGACGCCGGAGGTGGCGAGGACAGCAAGAAGTCGGGCGAAGAACGGAACCGCACGCAGGGGACACCCGTCCCACCCGCAGCGGGAGTACCGGATGCAGGGCCAAGTGATTCAACTGCTGTGAAGGGCGGAGGTGGGCGAGCGTGACATCGACCGACACGGCCGGGCACCCGGAAGTCACGGAGATCTCCGACCTCACCGAAGGTCTGCTCCCGCCTTCCCGTACGGCAGATGTGCGCCGGCATCTGGAGGATTGCGTTCTCTGTGCCGACGTGTACGCATCGCTGGAAGAGATCCGAGGCATGCTCGGCACACTGCCGGGCCCCTCGCGCATGCCTACCGACGTCGCGGAGCGCATCGATGCCGCTCTCGCCGCGGAGGCACTCCTGAATGCCAGGGAGCCGGACGCGGATACTGCGGACGGCCGGGAGCCCGTGGGCGCCTCCCGTCTCATGGCAGGCGAGAGCGACGGCGCGCGTGTTTCACGTGAAACATCGACCGCGGCCGACCGTCCCGCAGGACGCCCTCGCGCTGCCACCGGACCGGGACGTACTACGAAGCGCACGCGGCGAGGCCGTCGCGGCGCGGTCGTCCTCAGCGCCATGTTCACGGCCGCAGCGCTCGGGTTGGGCGGCCTTCTTCTCCAGTCGATGGGCGACGACACTCCGGGCACCACTCCAGAGCAGGAGCGCGCCGACGCCGCGAACACCTTCACCGAGGGGAAGCTGGAGAGTCAGGTCACGGAGCTCCTCGCCGACAGCGAGGGCGAGGACGGCGGCAGTCGAAAAGAGCAGTCACCCTGGGGTTCCGCGTCCGACTCTGACGAGCCGAGCACTCTGCGGGAGCCCAAAGTCGCGGTGCCCAAATGCATCCAGCAGGGCATCGGTCGTGACGAAGCCGCCCTCGCCTACAGGACAGGCACCTACGAAAGCACGAAGGTCTATCTCGTGGTGCTGCCTGACGCCTCCAACGCGACGCGGGTCACCGCTTATGTTGTCGACTCCGCCTGCATCGCCAAGTCCCCGGACTCGGCTGGCAAGGTGCTGCTGCGGCAGTCCTACGAGCGACGCTGAGCGAGCTTCACTCCGGTACTCCGGTCCATGGCATCCATGCTGTCGCCGTGCGGACATCCCGCCGCCGTGTGCCCGGACACAGTCGGGAATGCACGCCCCGTAGGATCCGTTGGGTGGGGTGAGAGTTGTGAGACAGGCTCCCACCGGTCGTACGAAGCAGTCGTCAGAGACGAGGAATCAAGCCGTGAGCGACGTCCGTAACGTGATCATCATCGGCTCCGGGCCCGCCGGCTATACGGCGGCGCTCTACACCGCCCGCGCGTCGCTCAAGCCACTGGTGTTCGAGGGCGCCGTCACCGCAGGTGGCGCGCTGATGACCACCACCGAGGTGGAGAACTTCCCCGGCTTCCAGGACGGCATCATGGGCCCCGAGCTCATGGACAACATGCGGGGCCAGGCCGAGCGCTTCGGTGCCGAGCTCGTTCCGGACGACATTGTCGCGGTCGACCTCACCGGTGAGATCAAGACGGTCACGGACACGGCTGGCACCGTGCACCGCGCCAAGGCCGTCATCATCGCCACGGGCTCCCAGCACCGCAAGCTTGGTCTGCCCAACGAGGACGCGCTCTCCGGACGCGGCGTCTCCTGGTGCGCGACCTGTGACGGCTTCTTCTTCAAGGACCAGGACATCGCTGTGATCGGCGGCGGTGACACCGCGATGGAGGAGGCCACCTTCCTCTCCCGGTTCGCCAGGTCCGTGACGGTCGTCCACCGCCGTGACACTCTGCGCGCCTCGAAGGCGATGCAGGAGCGCGCGTTCGCCGACTCGAAGATCAAGTTCGTCTGGGACAGCGAGGTCGCCGAGATCCAGGGTGACCAGAAGCTCTCCGGCTTGAAGCTGCGCAATGTGAAGACGGGGGAGCTCTCCGAACTGCCGGTGACGGGTCTGTTCATCGCGATCGGCCACGACCCGCGCACGGAGCTGTTCAAGAGCCAGCTCGACTTGGACGACGAGGGCTATCTCAAGGTCGACGCGCCCTCGACCAGGACGAAAATCCAGGGTGTCTTCGCCTGCGGCGACGTGGTGGACCACACCTACCGCCAGGCGATCACCGCGGCCGGCACCGGCTGCTCCGCCGCCCTCGACGCCGAGCGCTTCCTCGCGGCCCTCGCGGATGACGAATCCGCGGCCGAGCCCGAGAAGACCACCGTCTGACCCCCCAACCACCCCACCGCACCAACCAGTTAAGGAGCCCGCAGTGGCCGGCACCCTGAAGCATGTGACCGACGACTCCTTCGAACAGGATGTCCTCAAGAGCGACAAGCCCGTCCTGGTGGACTTCTGGGCCGCCTGGTGCGGTCCGTGCCGTCAGATCGCGCCCTCGCTCGAGGCGATCGCCGCCGAGTACGGCGACAAGATCGAGGTCGTCAAGCTCAACATCGACGAGAACCCGGGTACGGCCGCCAAGTACGGCGTCATGTCCATCCCCACCCTGAACGTCTACCAGGGCGGCGAAGTAGCCAAGACCATCGTCGGTGCCAAGCCGAAGGCCGCAATCGTCCGGGACCTGGAAGACTTCATTACCGAGTAGTCGGCTGTGGCGCTGCACGGACGCGGCGTTGTTTCACGTGAAACACGAATGGGCCAACCCGGAGGGGATGGCCCATTCGCATGAGCGCCTATAGCGGCCGCAGGGCCGGCTCCTTCTGTACGGCCCCCAAAAGCCGGTCGAGCGCGAGCTCCACGTCCTCCTTCCAGGAGAGCGTGGTGCGCAGCTCCAGCCGCAGTCTCGGGTACGTCGGATGGGGCCGGACCGTCTTGAAGCCCACCGCGGTCAGATGGTCGGCGGGCAGGACACAGGCCGGTTCCTTCCACCGGGCGTCTCCGAAGGCCTCGATCGCCTTGAAGTCCCGCCGCAGCAGGTCCTTGGCGACCGTCTGGACCATCACACGTCCGAGTCCCTGTCCCTGATAGCCCGGCATGATGAAGGCCGTCATCAACTGGACCGCGTCAGGGGAGACCGGGCTCGTGGGAAACGCCGTGGAGCGCGGCACGTAGGCGGGCGGCGCGTAGAGGACGAAGCCCACCGGCACCTCGTCCACATAGACGACCCGGCCACAGGATCCCCACTCCAGCAGGACGGCGGAGATCCACGCTTCCTTCTCCAGCTCTGGTGTGCCTGCCTTTACCGCGGCCTGACCGCTGACTGGGTCCAACTCCCAGAAAACGCACGTGCGGCAGCGCTTGGGAAGGTCCTGGAGGTTGTCCAGCGTGAGCGGTACGAGCCGACGCCCCATGAAGGCAGTTCCTCGCTTCCTTCGCCCGCGGCATCACGAGCGGCAGTCAGAGCGCTCCTTTCCCTGAGCAGGCTGCCGACGAAGCCGCCGACCGCGCCAAGCCCCAGGCCCGCGCTCACCAGTCCGGTGCGGTTCATCGCCCGCATGGCTTCCGCCTCCCCACAGAAGGTGCTGCCAGGTGGATGCGCCATACTCGATCGCATCGTATCCACGATGCGATTCCATCGATACCGCCAGAAAGCAAAGAGCGGGCCGTGTTCCGGTACACACCGGACACGGCCCGCTCTGATGGTCGGCCGAAAGGAATCGTGACCACCCCTGAGGCTCAGGCTTCGGAGCCCTCGGCGTCGTCGTCCAAGAGGCTCTTCTGGAGGACCGGCCCTTCACCCGGCGCCAGCTGGCCGAGGATTCGTTCCAGATCATCTATTGAGGCGAACTCAACGGTGATCTTTCCCTTCTTCTGGCCGAGGTCGACTTTCACGCGGGTCTCGAAGCGGTCCGAGAGGCGCGTGGCGAGGTCGGTCAGCGCCGGAGAGACCCGTGTGCCGGCCCGCGGCCCCTTGGAGCGCGGAGTGGACTTGGGGCGCGATCCCATAAGGGTGACAATTTCCTCGACCGCCCGCACCGAGAGTCCCTCGGCCACGATGCGGTGAGCCAGACGGTCCTGCTCCTCCGAGTCGTCGACAGAGAGCAGGGCCCGCGCATGGCCTGCAGAGAGCACTCCGGCGGCGACACGACGCTGGACCGCGGGCGACAGCTTCAGCAGACGCAGCGTGTTGGAGACCTGCGGACGCGAGCGGCCGATCCTGTCTGCCAACTGGTCGTGCGTGCAGTTGAAGTCCTTCAGCAGCTGATCGTAGGCAGCCGCCTCTTCCAGCGGGTTCAGCTGAGCGCGGTGCAGGTTCTCCAGGAGCGCGTCCAGGAGAAGCTTTTCGTCCTCCGTGGCCCGCACAATCGCCGGGATGGCCTCGAGCCCTGCCTCACGGCAAGCCCGCCAGCGCCGTTCGCCCATGATCAGCTCGTAGCGGTCTGGGCCCAACTGCCGTACGACGACGGGTTGGAGAAGCCCGACCTCCTTGATGGAGGTGACGAGTTCGGCGAGAGCGTCCTCGTCGAACACCTCGCGAGGCTGGCGTGGATTCGGCGAAATGGAGTCGAGGGGCAGCTCGGCGAAGTGCGCCCCGACGGGAGCCGCGGGCGCTTCCGCGAAACCGTTCGCCGAAGGCTCCGCTGTTTCATGTGAAACATTGCCCGGCGGAAGCGTGGCGACCTTCGCCGCCGCCACTCCGCGCTCCGCGGTGAGTACGGGCACTGCGGCCGGAGAGGTAGATGCTCCCCCCGCCGCCGGAGGCGCCGTCTTCTCCCCTGCCGGGGCCGCCGGGATCAGTGCGCCGAGACCACGGCCCAACCCCCTCCGTCGCTCGCTCACTGGATCCCCTCCACCATGCTCTGATCGTTGTGTGCGCCCAAGTGGGCATGCTGCGCGTCATACGTCACGCCGACGCCGCGCAACGCGAGTTCCCGTGCCGCCTCAAGATAGGAGAGGGCACCGCTCGACCCCGGGTCGTAGGTCAGCACTGTCTGCCCGTAGCTCGGCGCCTCGGAGATGCGGACCGAGCGCGGAATGCTCGTCCGCAGCACCTCCTCGCCGAAGTGGCTGCGCACCTCGTCCGCGACCTGGGACGCCAGTCGCGTCCGGCCGTCGTACATGGTGAGCAGAATCGTCGAGACATGCAGCGCGGGGTTGAGATGCCCTCGCACCAGGTCGACGTTCCGCAGCAGCTGACCCAGACCCTCCAGCGCGTAGTACTCGCACTGAATCGGGATCAAGACCTCCGCACCGGCGACCAGTGCGTTGACCGTCAGCAGGCCCAGCGACGGCGGGCAGTCGATGAGGATGTAGTCCAGCGGCTGCTCGTACGACTGGATCGCTCGTTGCAGACGGCTCTCCCGTGCCACCAGAGAGACCAGCTCGATCTCCGCACCGGCGAGATCGATCGTGGCAGGTGCACAGAAAAGACCCTCGACATCGGGGACCGGCTGGACGACCTCGGAGAGCGGCTTGCTCTCGACCAAGACGTCGTAGACGGACGGGACTTCGGCGTGATGGTCGATGCCCAGCGCAGTGGACGCATTGCCCTGAGGGTCGAGGTCAATCACCAGGACCCGCCCGCCGTGCAAGGCAAGCGACGCGGCGAGGTTGACCGTCGTCGTGGTCTTGCCCACCCCGCCCTTCTGATTGGCAACCACCATCACACGGGTCTGCTCAGGCCGTGGCAGGCCCTCGCCGGCGCGGCCTAGAGCCTCCACCGCCAGTTGGGCAGCACGACCGATGGGAGTGTCGTCCATCGGGGGCGGTGTTTCACGTGAAACATCGTCCCCCATCGACTCGGTACGGGGACCGGGGACCGGATCGGTCATCGGTCCCGCGATGTTGGCGTCGGACCGCAAGGATTCACTCTCCTCGACTTCAGGCTCGCAATGAACAGAGCCTCCCATGCCTTCGGGGTCGTGAACCAGCGAGGCCCGTGCTTCTGTGGAGAAATCCACCTCTGTGGACAACTCCGCACCCTCTCCGGGGGAGCTGTTGCTGCTCGGAGAAGGTCTCCCCTTGAGGGATCCGAGGGGATTGCGGTCGCGGGGTTCGGCCGCAGCGCGGCCGCGACTGATGATGCCATGCAGGAGTGAGCGACGTTTCACGTGAAACACGATGCACAGCGCCCGAGACAGCGCCTGCGCGACACTCCGACATGCGTAGTTTTGCCAGCTTGTGTGGAGTACGTCTCGTCGTCAGGACGGATCAGCGACGACGACGCGCCCGTCCGATCCGAGCAGCCTTGGCACGCTTGGCCGCGAAGCGCACACCCCCTGGGCTTTCCCCGACCTCCACCCGCACCACAGTAGCGAGCGGACTCACCACACCCTCACCGACGTGGAGCACGGAGGTCTCCACGGCACCGAGCTTGCTCAGCGCGGCCCCGGCACCCTTGACCTCTTCCTCCGCGGTGTCGCCCTTGAGTAGAAGCATCTCTCCGTACGGACGCAGGAGCGGCACTCCCCATGCTGCGAGGCGGTCCAAGGGCGCCACGGCCCGCGCCGTCACCACATGGACGGGAGGCAGCTTGCCCAGGACCTCCTCGGCACGGCCGCGGACCACGGTCACATGGTCGAGGCCGAGCAGCTCTACGACCTCGGTGAGGAAGTTCGTACGCCGCAGCAGCGGTTCGAGCAGCGTGATCTTCAGGTCCGGGCGGACCAGGGCCAGTGGGATGCCGGGCAGCCCGGCGCCGGAGCCGACGTCACACACGGTCACACCCTCAGGCACGACTTCCGAGAGCACCGCGCAGTTCAGCAAGTGCCGCTCCCACAGGCGAGGCACTTCGCGGGGACCGATCAGTCCGCGCTGTACTCCTGCGTCCGCCAGCAGTTCCGTGTACCGAACCGCGTTTGCGAAGCGATCGCCGAATACCGCCCGGGCCTGCTCAGGCGCAGGGGGGAGCTCCGCTGCCTCCGTCACGGGGAACCGTCCTTCCGTACCGCACAAGCGCACTGGGCGCTGATCACCAGGGCCACAAGGAACCAACAGGCACTACCAGGCTGACAAAGCTCGGCCCCGCCTGCGCAACAGACGGGGCCGGAGGAACGTACGTACCGATTCAAGCGGGAAGCACGACGACGAAGCGCTGCGGCTCCTCGCCCTCGGACTCGCTGCGCAGACCCGCGGCCTTGATCGCGTCATGCACCACTTTGCGCTCGAAGGGCGTCATCGGCTTCAGCTTCACTGCCTCGCCAGAGCTCTTGACCTCGGCGGCGGCCTTGGCGCCCAGCTCGGACAGCTCCTCCCGCTTCCTGGCGCGGTAGCCCGCGATGTCCAGCATCAGCCGGCTACGGTCCCCGGTCTCCCGGTGAACGGCCAGCCGCGTGAGCTCCTGAAGAGCCTCGAGCACCTCGCCGTCACGGCCGACCAGTTTCTGCAGGTCACGGCTGCCCGTGTCGCTGATGATCGAGACAGCGGCGCGGTCGGCCTCGACGTCCATGTCGATGTCGCCGTCGAGATCCGCGATGTCCAGCAGACCCTCGAGGTAGTCCGCCGCGATTTCACCCTCCTGCTCAAGGCGGGTCAGGGTGTCGCCACCCTCGGTGGCGGCGGAGGTGGTGCCTTCCGTCACGGGATGGACTCCTTCTTACTTCTTGGAGGGGGACTTGGGCCGCTGCGGACCCTTGCGTCCGGACTGGGCCTTGCTGCGTGTGCCACCGGAAGTGGACTTGCCACCCGAGGCAGGCTTACCGCCGGAGGCGGGCTTGCCCCCCGTCGGCTTGGCGTCCTGTGGCCCGTCGGACTTGCTCAGGGAGGTCTTCGCCCCGGAGTCATCCGTCGTCTTGGCGCCACCGGCACCGCCATGGCTGGCGCCCGACTGACGCCGGGACTTGCTCTGGCGCTTGGGCTGCTGACGCTTGGGGGTGCTGGTCGCCGGGGTGCCGTCCTCGGTCTCGGCGACGGTCGTGACCTCGCTCTTCACCACCGTGCCATCGGCCTGGGCCGCGAGGCCCGCCTTGATCAGACCGTTGATGAACTTGCGCTCGTACTCATTGCGGTCACGGCCCTTGGCGACAATGGCCTTGACGATGGCCTTCTCACCGCGGCCGCGCGTCTTGCCGTGGTGCGTGACGCGCTTGTACAGACGCTCCAGGTAGGAGGCCTGAGCCTTGGAACCCGGGGTCGGGTTGTTGTGGATCACGTACATCTGCTGGCCCATGGTCCACACGTTGGTGGTCAGCCAGTAGACGAGGACACCGACGGGGAAGTTGATGCCGAAGACGGCGAACATGATGGGGAAGACGTACATCAGCATCTTCTGCTGCTGCATGAACGGTGTCTTCACCGTGGTGTCGACGTTCTTCGTCATCAGCTGGCGCTGCGTGTAGAACTGCGACGCCGACATCAGGAGGATCATGACCGCGGTGACGATGCGGACGGTGGTCAGCGAGGCGTCGAGCGCGGCGACATCCGACGAGCTGTCGGTGAACTTCGCGGCAAGCGGCGCACCGAAGATATGCGCCTGCTGGGCACTCTCCAGCAGACGATCGTTGATCACACCGACGGTGTCGTTGTTCGCGATGCTGTTGAGCACGTGATACAGGGCGAAGAAGAACGGGGACTGCGCCAGGATGGGAAGGCACGAGGAAAGCGGGTTGGTGCCCGTCTCCTTGTACAGCTTCATCATCTCTTCGGACTGACGCTGCTTGTCGTTCTTGTAGCGCTCCTGGATCTTCTTCATCTCGGGCTGGAGCGTCTGCATGGCCCGGGTCGCCTTGATCTGCTTCACGAAGAGCGGGATCAGGCAGATTCGGATCAGGATCACCAGGGACACGATGGAAAGGCCCCAGGCCCAGCCGGTGTCATCGCCGAAGAGGGCGCCGTACACCGTGTGGAACTGGACGATGACCCAGGAAACGGGTGTCGTGATGAAGCTGAAGAGACTGGCAATCGTGTCCACTAATCAGGCTCCTTGAGCATGGGACGGGGTCTCGGCGGCCGGGCTCGAGGGCTGGTCGGACATACCGTGCCCTCCGGTGGCCGGTTCGGCGGCGGAGTTCCCGCCCTTGCGTGCGCTCCAGGTGTGACGAAGCATTTCGTGCCACCGCGGACGCTTGCGCGGCGGTACGTGATCCACGCCGCCCAGCGACCACGGATTGCACCGCAGGATGCGCCAGGCAGTGAGCGCCGTTCCCTTGATCGCGCCATGACGGTCGATGGCCTGGTACCCGTAGTGGGAGCACGACGGGTAGTACTTGCACACCGGCCCGAGCAGCGGGCTGATGGTCCACTGGTACAGCTTGATGAGAGCCAGCAGTGGGTACTTCATCGCGCGCCCCCTCCCAGTAGCCGCCGCAGAGCGGCATCCAGGTCTTGGGCCAGCTGTGCATGGTCGGCGTCACCCGCACCGGGCAGCGCTCGTACGACTACCAGGCTACCGGGGGGCAGCAGGGCCACTCGATCGCGCATCAGATGACGAAGTCTGCGCTTCACCTTGTTGCGAACGACCGCGCCCCCCACCGCCTTGCTGACAACGAAACCCGCACGCGACGGGGGAGCGCTCTCCCCAGGCGCGTGCGGGTCCATTGCACCACTACGCAGGTGGACGACGAGAAGCGGGCGTCCGGCCCGGCGCCCCCGGCGTACCGCGGTCGCGAAGTCCTCGCGCCGCCTCAGCCGATTCTCGGTAGGCAGCACGTCATGACCTGTACTGCGATCAGGCGGACAGGCGGGCGCGACCCTTGCCACGGCGGGACGCGAGAATCGCGCGGCCGGCACGGGTGCGCATGCGCAGCCGGAAGCCGTGGGTCTTCGCGCGACGACGGTTGTTCGGCTGGAAGGTGCGCTTGCTCACTCGGGGGCTCCAGAAAGAATCGGTAGATGGCGGGGTGCCGTCATGGCTGTCACCGTGCGCCCACGAGTAGCTCGCTTACGCCCGAGTGCACCGCTTCCCGATCACTCGTACGTGATCTATGCCCATCGGAGGCAGGCGGCAGCAACCATCGACAACTCGACCTGGCAACGGTACGCGCGGCTACGCCATCCGGTCAAACCAGCGGCGACAGGAGACACTATCCACAGGCTGGGGACAACAACTTGAACCGCAGCGGTCGCCCTGACTACCGTGGCTGGACTTCGATTCGTTCCCTTCTCCTGACCCATCCGATTCGTTCGCCCCGCCCCAACCGCCTCGTTCCACCCGCCCACCCGAGTGACAACCCGACCCGTCCCGCGAACCACACGTTCGAGGGACCCGTGAGAGAGCGTGCCCTGTGGCTGACGTACCTGCCGATCTTGCCGCAGTGTGGCCACGCGTACTGGAGGAACTCCTCGGTGAAGGGCGAGGGCAGGGCGTCGAGGCGAAGGACGAGCACTGGATCAAGCGCTGCCAGCCGCTGGCACTGGTCGCGGACACCGCGCTGCTCGCGGTCCCTAACGAATTCGCGAAAGGTGTGCTCGAGGGCCGCCTGGCGCCGATCGTCAGTGACACGCTGAGCCGCGAGTGCGGCCGACCGATCCGTATCGCGATCACCGTCGACGACTCCGCCGGCGAACCCCCGCCGACGCCCCCCGCCCAGCGCCGACCCCGCTATGAGGAGACCGAACTCCCGTCCGCGCAGAGCGGCAGGGACGGATACGAGGGACGAGACGGAAGAGACGCGTACGAGGGGCGCGACGGATACGACGGGTACGGCCGCCACCGCGACGACGACCGACCGCGCGAACGCAACCACGACCAGGGCCGTCCCGACCAGCTTCCCGCTGCCCGCGCCGACCAACTCCCCTCCCCCCGCGCGGATCAGCTTCCCACCGCCCGCGCGGATCAGCTTCCCACCGCCCGCCCTGCGTATCCCGACTACCAGCCGCGCCCCGAGCAGGGCAGCTGGCCACGGCCCTCGCAGGGCGACGACTACGGCTGGCAGCAGCAACGGCTCGGCTTCCCGGAGCGGGACCCCTATGCCACGCCTCAGCAGGACTACCGGCCACAGTCCCTGGAGCGCTCCCGCTACGAGCAGCAGAGGGCCGACTACGACCAGCCGCGCTCCGACTACGACCAGCGGCCGGACCGCCGCCAACTGCCCGAGCAGCCGTCGCCGTCCGGCAGCGGTCACGTCCACCGCGGCGGCCCCGTCGGCTCGACCCTGCCCGCCCCCAGCGGCGCACCCGGCCCGCTGGCCGCGCAGCCGGCCCCCGCGACAGGTCCGGGCGAGCCAACCGCCCGCCTGAATCCGAAGTACCTCTTCGACACGTTCGTCATCGGAGCCTCGAACCGTTTCGCGCACGCGGCCGCGGTCGCCGTCGCCGAGGCACCAGCGAAGGCGTACAACCCCCTCTTCATCTACGGGGAGTCGGGACTCGGCAAGACACACCTGCTGCACGCGATCGGCCACTACGCCCGCAGCCTCTACCCGGGCACGCGCGTCCGGTATGTGAGCTCGGAGGAGTTCACCAACGAGTTCATCAACTCCATCCGCGACGGCAAGGGCGACAGTTTCCGCAAGCGCTACCGCGAGATGGACATCCTTCTTGTCGACGACATCCAGTTCCTCGCGGACAAGGAGTCGACGCAGGAGGAGTTCTTCCACACCTTCAACACGCTCCACAACGCGAACAAGCAGATCGTGCTGTCCTCGGACCGGCCGCCCAAGCAGCTGGTGACCCTGGAGGACCGGCTGCGGAACCGTTTCGAGTGGGGGCTGATCACCGATGTCCAGCCGCCCGAGCTGGAGACGCGTATCGCCATCCTTCGTAAGAAGGCGGTGCAGGAGCAGCTCAACGCCCCTCCGGAGGTACTGGAGTTCATCGCCTCGCGGATCTCGCGGAACATCCGCGAGCTGGAGGGCGCGCTGATCCGCGTCACGGCGTTCGCCTCGCTCAACCGGCAGCCGGTCGACCTCGGCCTCACGGAGATCGTCCTCAAGGACCTGATCCCGGGCGGCGAGAACGCGGCTCCTGAGATCACGGCGACGGCCATCATGGCCGCGACCGCCGACTACTTCGGCCACACCGTGGAGGACCTGTGCGGAGCTTCGCGCAGCCGCATCCTGGTGACGGCCCGGCAGATCGCCATGTACCTGTGCCGGGAACTCACCGACCTGTCGCTCCCGAAGATCGGCGCACAGTTCGGCAACCGTGACCACACGACCGTCATGCACGCCGACCGCAAGATCCGCGCCCTGATGGCCGAGCGCCGCTCCATCTACAACCAGGTCACCGAGCTCACGAACCGCATCAAGAACAGCTGACAGCTCTTTCCATACGTCACTGAGGGCGCCCCGGGGCACGTCCCCGAGGGCGCCTTTCGCTGCTCTCGTACGGCTCCGGCCGGGTTCTCGTACGCATTCTGCGGTCGTCCTCCGCCGATGCGGGCCGTGTTTTGCATCGAACCGCGGTCACCCGAGGAGCACCCGCTGTTCGAATACGCGCCGCGTTACGGCCACCCTCCACAGATTCCGGTATTTTCTCGAGTCCACACCCTGGGGACCGGGAAGTTGTCCAGAACGTGTCCACAGGGTGCACTGCTAAAAGAGGATCAAGCCAGGTCAGCCGACTGTGGATTCGTGGACAGACGATCTCCACAGTCTGTGGACGACGAGAAGATCCACAGGCTGTGGGGAAAGTTGTCCACCGGTGGCCCACAGGCTGAGGCCGGTTGTCCCCAGCGATCTCCGGTTTCTCCACATCACTGTCCACTGTTCGGCAACCTGACGTGCTCATTCACCGCCCTGAGTGAACCGCGTCACACCAAGGTGTCCGGTTGGGCTGTGGGGAACCTGGGTAAACCTGGGGACGCCGCTGGGGAGAACTGCCCCGATCCTGTGCATCGGGTGTGCAGAACTTTTCCCCGTCCACAGCGAACCCCGGTTGTCCACCGCCTCCACCCACAGGGCCAGTGGACAAAAAACCGGCGCTGACCTGCGTATACGAGGTTATCCACGGTATCCACAGCCCCTACTACTACTCCCAACTAGAGAGAGCTGGGAATTCGTTTCGAAGAGGGGGCTGTGCACAACTCGCGTTCGGCGCCTCAGGTGCCGCTCGGAACGACTTGACCCCGAGGGGCACCGACTGTCAGTGCTGTGCGTCAGACTGGTCCCCGGTGTCCTTCCCCTGAGCGGACCGAGCGACACCGAGTCAGACGACGAACGCGAAGCAGGGCGAGAGCGCCGGCAACAGACGGAGGCGGCAACGGTGAAGATCCGGGTGGAACGCGACGTACTCGCGGAGGCAGTGGCCTGGGCGGCACGCAGCCTCCCGGCACGACCGCCGGCGCCTGTGCTCGCCGGCCTTCTGCTGAAGGCCGAGGAGGGCGCGCTGAGCCTGTCCAGCTTCGACTACGAGGTCTCGGCTCGCGTCTCTGTCGACGCCGAGGTCGACGAGGAAGGCACGGTGCTCGTCTCCGGCCGCCTGCTCGCCGACATCTGCCGCGCCCTGCCCAACCGGCCGGTGGAGATTTCCACAGACGGTGTACGGGCGACGGTGGTCTGCGGTTCCTCGCGCTTCACGCTCCACACCCTGCCTGTGGAGGAGTACCCCGCGCTGCCGCAGATGCCGTCGGCCACGGGCACCGTCCCCGGTGAGGTCTTCGCCTCCGCCGCCGCCCAGGTGGCCATCGCCGCCGGCCGCGACGACACGCTGCCCGTCCTCACCGGCGTACGCATCGAGATCGAGGGCGACACGGTCACGCTGGCGTCCACCGACCGCTACCGCTTCGCGGTACGCGAGTTCCTGTGGAAGCCGGAGAACCCGGAGGCGTCCGCGGTCGCCCTGGTGCCCGCCAAGACGCTCCTGGACACCGCCAAGGCGCTCACGAGCGGTGACAGCGTGATCCTGGCGCTGTCCGGTTCGGGCGCGGGCGAGGGCCTGATCGGCTTCGAGGGCGCGGGCCGGCGTACGACCACGCGCCTGCTGGAGGGCGACCTCCCGAAGTACCGCTCGCTGTTCCCGACAGAGTTCAACTCGATCGCCGTCATCGAGACCGCCCCCTTCGTGGAGGCCGTCAAGCGCGTGGCCCTGGTCGCCGAGCGGAACACGCCGGTGCGGCTCAGCTTCGAGCAGGGTGTGCTGATCCTGGAGGCCGGCTCCAGTGACGACGCACAGGCTGTGGAAAGGGTCGACGCCCAGCTGGAGGGCGACGACGTCTCGATCGCCTTCAACCCGACGTTCCTCCTCGACGGCCTGAGCGCCATCGACTCCCCGGTGGCCCAGCTCTCCTTCACGACGTCCACCAAGCCGGCGCTCCTCAGCGGCAAGCCGGCCGTGGACGCGGAGGCGGACGAGGCGTACAAGTACCTGATCATGCCGGTGCGGCTGAGCGGCTGAGCTACTGACGAGAGTCCGCAGGTGAGGGCGTACGTCTGAGCGGCTATGCCCACAGATGTGCGGGAGCGTCCGGGTTTAGGCTCGGACGCAGGTACGAAAGTGCCCCTCACGCCACGTCGTCAGTGAAGGAACACCCTGATGGAGCTCGGTCTCGTCGGTCTCGGCAAGATGGGCGGCAATATGCGCGAGCGCATACGCCGCGCAGGCCACACCGTCTTCGGATACGACCGCAATCCGGACCTCGCCGATGTCCACAGCCTTGAGGAGCTTGTGGGCAAGCTCGATGCTCCGCGCGTGGTGTGGGTGATGGTCCCGGCCGGGGCGGCGACCCAGTCCACCATCGATGAGCTCGCCGATCTCCTGGAGCCCGGCGACGTCGTCGTGGACGGCGGCAACTCGCGCTGGACGGATGACGAGCGGCACGCCGAGGAGCTGGCGGCCAAGGGCATCGGCTTCGTCGACTGCGGTGTCTCGGGCGGCGTCTGGGGCCTGGAGTACGGCTACGCGCTGATGTACGGCGGCGACGCCGAGAACGTAGCCAAGGTGCGCCCGGTCTTCGACGCGCTCAAGCCGGAGGGTGACGCGGGCGCCGTACACGCGGGCAAGGTCGGCGCCGGGCACTTCGCGAAGATGGTCCACAACGGTATCGAGTACGCGATGATGCAGGCCTACGCCGAGGGCTGGGAGCTCCTGCAGGCCGTCGACTCCGTCACCGACGTACGCGAGGTCTTCCGCTCCTGGCAGGAGGGCACGGTCATCCGCTCCTGGCTGCTCGACCTGGCGGTCAGCGCCCTCGACGAGGACGAGCACCTGGAGCAGCTCAAGGGTTATGCACAGGATTCCGGAGAGGGCCGCTGGACTGTGGAGGCCGCCATCGACAACGCGGTTCCGCTGCCGGCGATCACCGCGTCGCTCTTCGCGCGCTTCTCCTCCCGGCAGGACGATTCGCCGCAGATGAAGATGATCGCGGCGCTGCGGAACCAGTTTGGCGGCCACGCGGTCGAGAAGAAGTAATCCACGTCCCAGGTTCTCCACACCTGGGGTGACCTGGTTGTCCACAAGCAGGGGACAGGCCGGGGACAACCGGAAGCAACACGTTGGGGGAGGTCGGCGAACGACCATGCACGTCACGCATCTGTCGCTGGCCGACTTCCGCTCGTACGCCCGGGTCGAGGTCGCGCTCGATCCGGGCGTCACCGCCTTCGTGGGCCCCAACGGGCAGGGCAAGACGAACCTTGTCGAGGCGGTCGGCTATCTGGCGACCCTCGGAAGCCACCGCGTCTCCTCCGATGCGCCTCTGGTGCGGGTGGGCGCGGACCGAGCGATCATCCGGGCGCAAGTACGGCAGGGCGAGCGCCAGCAGCTCGTCGAGCTGGAGCTGAACCCCGGGAAGGCGAACCGCGCCCGTATCAACAGGTCGTCGCAGGTCAGACCCCGTGACGTACTCGGCATCGTACGGACCGTGCTGTTCGCGCCCGAGGATCTCGCACTCGTCAAGGGCGACCCGGGCGAGCGTCGGCGCTTCCTGGACGAGCTGATCACCGCGCGCGCCCCGCGCATGGCGGGCGTGCGCTCCGATTACGAGCGCGTGCTCAAGCAGCGCAACACCCTCCTCAAGTCGGCGGCGCTGGCCCGTCGCCACGGCGGCCGCTCCATGGACCTGTCCACGCTCGACGTATGGGACCAGCATCTCGCGCGCGTGGGCGCCGAGTTGCTCGCGCAGCGGCTCGATCTGATCGCCGCGCTCCAGCCGCTGGCCGACAAGACGTACGAGCAGCTGGCGCCCGGCGGCGGCCCCGTGGCCCTGGAGTACAAGCCCTCCTCGCCCGAAATCGTCGGCCACGCGCGCGAGGAGCTGCACGAGCAGCTGATGGCGGCTCTGGCGGAATCCCGCAAGCAGGAGATCGAGCGGGGCGTCACCCTGGTCGGCCCGCACAGGGACGAACTACTGCTGAAGCTTGGCCAGATGCCCGCAAAGGGATACGCGTCACACGGCGAGTCCTGGTCGTACGCGCTGGCGCTGCGTCTGGCCTCGTACGACCTGCTGCGGGCCGAGGGCAACGAGCCGGTGCTGGTCCTCGACGACGTGTTCGCCGAGCTGGACACCCGGCGCCGCGAACGTCTCGCCGAGCTGGTCGCGCCGGGTGAGCAGGTCCTGGTGACGGCGGCGGTCGACGACGATGTACCGGCCGTACTGACGGGCACGCGGTACGTGGTGGCGGAGGGCGCGGTGGAGCGCGTATGAGCAAAAACACACCCGAACCGGAGAAGACCCCCAAGTCTCCCGAACCGTCCGGCGTCGACCTCGCGCGCGTGGCCCTGCGCGCGGCGAAAGAACAGGCACGCGCGCGTGGAGACGCGGCACAGCAGAAGAAGCAGGCGCGGCGCGGTGGTCTGCGCTCCGGCGCGCGCGCCGACGGCCGCGATCCGATGGCGCTGGGCGCCGCCATCAACCGGCTTATCAACGAACGGGGTTGGGAGACCCCGGCCGCCGTGGGCGGCGTGATGGGCCGGTGGCCGGAGATCGTCGGCGAGAAGCTGGCCCAGCACTGCGTGCCGCAGGGGTACGACGAGGACGAACGCGTGCTGACCGTGCAGTGCGACTCCACGGTCTGGGCGACGGAGCTGCGCCGTCTCACTCCGGCTCTGGTCGCGCGCCTCAACGAGGACCTGGGCCATGGCACCGTGCGGATGATCAAGGTGCTCAATCCCGCCGGCCCCTCCCGTCGCTACGGCCCCCTGCGCGCCCCGGGCAGCACCGGGCCCGGCGACACCTACGGGTGACCGGAGCGGACCCCGTAATCCACAGGTGACTGACATCACATCAGCAGCCGCCAAGGGCCCTTTCGTGGCGTCGGCGCACCACCCGTCGTAGCACCGGACGCGGTTGCGAATCGCGACATGACTCCGAAGTAGCCATGGGTTGACGGCTCGAAGCGCTGAGTGGCGTTGTGAGCCTCCTGGAGCCCCCATCCGCATATCGGGAGTCGGCCGATGATGGTTCAGGGCGGCACATGCGTACTCAGGTACCGGCAAACGCCCATCACTGTCGGCGCTACCGGTAGACTGGAGGCTAATCCCGCCCCACTTGTGGGACACACCGAGCAACGCTGACTAAGGCTTACCAACGCAACACGCCGCAGCCGCTCCGGCCATCCGCTGAGAGCTTGGCCTGTGCTGTGCCAGAAAGGGCGCTTCGTGGCCGATTCCGGCAACCCCAACGAGAACATCCCGTCCACCGACGCCGGCGCGAACGGCGAGGTCACAGCCTCGTTGTACGACGCCAGTGCCATCACCGTCCTCGAGGGTCTGGACGCGGTCCGCAAGCGACCCGGCATGTACATCGGCTCGACCGGTGAGCGCGGACTGCACCACCTCGTACAAGAGGTCGTCGACAACTCCGTCGACGAGGCGCTGGCCGGCCACGCGGACACCATCGACGTCACGATCCTCGCCGACGGCGGCGTGCGGGTTGTGGACAACGGTCGTGGCATCCCGGTCGGCATCATCCCCTCCGAGGGCAAGCCGGCCGTCGAGGTCGTGCTGACGGTGCTGCACGCGGGCGGAAAGTTCGGCGGCGGCGGCTACGCGGTCTCCGGCGGTCTGCACGGCGTGGGTGTCTCCGTCGTGAACGCCCTGTCGACCAAGGTCTCCGTCGAGATCAAGACCGACGGCTATCGCTGGACGCAGGACTACAAGTTGGGGGTCCCGACGGCCCCGCTCGCCAAGCACGAGGCCACGGACGAGCACGGCACCTCGGTCACCTTCTGGGCCGACCCGGACATCTTCGAGAGCACCGAGTACTCCTTCGAGACGCTCTCGCGGCGTTTCCAGGAGATGGCGTTCCTCAACAAGGGGCTGAGGATCAACCTCACCGACGAGCGCGAGTCGGCGAAGGCCACGGCCGGGGCGGACGAGGCGGGCGAGGACGAGAAGCACGAGGTCAAGAGCGTCTCGTACCACTACGAGGGCGGCATCGTCGATTTCGTGAAGTACCTCAACTCCCGTAAGGGAGACGTGGTGCATCCCACCGTGATCGACCTGGAGGCCGAGGACAAGGACAAGAGCCTTTCCCTCGAACTCGCCATGCAGTGGAACAGCGGTTACAGCGAGGGTGTGTACTCCTTCGCCAACATCATCCACACGCATGAGGGCGGTACGCACGAAGAGGGTTTCCGTGCTGCGCTGACGAACCTGGTCAACAAGTACGCGCGCGACAAGAAGCTGCTGCGTGAGAAGGACGACAACCTCACGGGCGACGACATCCGCGAGGGTCTGACCGCGATCATCTCGGTCAAGCTGAGCGAGCCCCAGTTCGAGGGCCAGACCAAGACCAAGCTGGGCAACACCGAGGTGAAGACCTTCGTCCAGAAGGTCGTCTACGAGCACCTCAACGACTGGCTGGACCGCAACCCGACCGAGGCCGCGGACATCATCCGCAAGGGCATCCAGGCGGCCACCGCGCGCGTGGCGGCCCGTAAGGCGCGGGACCTCACCAGGCGCAAGGGCCTCCTTGAGACGGCGTCCCTGCCGGGCAAGCTCTCCGACTGCCAGTCGAACGACCCCACCAAGTGCGAGATCTTCATCGTCGAGGGTGACTCCGCCGGCGGCTCGGCCAAGTCCGGCCGCAACCCGGAGTACCAGGCGATCCTCCCGATCCGAGGCAAGATCCTCAACGTCGAGAAGGCGCGGATCGACAAGATCCTGCAGAACCAGGAAATCCAGGCGCTGATCTCGGCCTTCGGCACCGGAGTCCACGAGGACTTCGACATCGCAAGGCTCCGCTATCACAAGATCATTCTGATGGCGGACGCCGATGTCGACGGCCAGCACATCAACACCTTGCTGCTGACGTTCCTGTTCCGCTTCATGCGGCCGCTGGTCGAGGCGGGCCACGTTTTCCTGTCGCGTCCCCCGCTCTACAAGATCAAGTGGGGCCGGGACGACTTCGAGTACGCGTACTCCGACCGCGAGCGCGACGCGCTGATCGAGCTGGGCCGCCAGAACGGCAAGCGCATTCGCGAGGACTCGGTCCAGCGCTTCAAGGGTCTCGGTGAGATGAACGCCGAGGAGCTGCGCATCACGACCATGGACCAGGAGCACCGCGTTCTCGGCCAGGTCACGCTCGACGACGCCGCCCAGGCCGACGACCTGTTCTCGGTCCTGATGGGCGAGGACGTCGAGGCGCGCCGCCAGTTCATCCAGCGCAACGCCAAGGACGTCCGGTTCCTCGACATCTGAGTCGGTCTCAGCTGACCGCACCAGAAAGGATCTTCACCAGCAATGACCGACGAGAACATTCCAGTCACGCCTGAGGAAGAGGGCCTTGCCCTGCGCGTCGAGCCCGTCGGGCTCGAGACGGAGATGCAGCGCTCGTACCTCGACTACGCGATGTCCGTCATCGTGTCGCGCGCCCTGCCGGACGTACGGGACGGTCTCAAGCCCGTCCACCGCCGCGTCCTGTACGCCATGTACGACGGCGGCTACCGGCCCGAGAAGGGCTTCTACAAGTGCGCCCGCGTCGTCGGCGACGTCATGGGCAACTACCACCCGCACGGCGACTCCTCGATCTACGACGCGCTGGTCCGCCTCGCGCAGCCGTGGTCGATGCGGATGCCGCTGGTGGACTCCAACGGCAACTTCGGCTCTCCGGGCAACGACCCGGCGGCGGCCATGCGGTACACCGAGTGCAAGATGGCGCCGCTGTCCATGGAGATGGTCCGCGACATCGACGAGGAGACCGTCGATTTCACGGACAACTACGACGGCCGCTCCCAGGAGCCGACCGTCCTGCCGTCCCGCTTCCCGAACCTGCTGGTCAACGGCTCGGCGGGGATCGCGGTCGGCATGGCCACCAACATCCCGCCGCACAACCTGCGCGAGGTCGCGGCCGGCGCCCAGTGGTACCTGGAGAATCCCGACGCCTCCCACGAAGAACTGCTCGACGCCTTGATCGAGCGCATCAAGGGCCCCGATTTCCCGAGCGGCGCCCTAGTAGTGGGTCGAAAAGGCATCGAGGAGGCCTACCGCACGGGCCGCGGCTCCATCACGATGCGCGCGGTCGTCGAGGTCGAGGAGATCCAGAACCGCCAGTGCCTGGTGGTCACCGAACTCCCCTACCAGGTCAACCCGGACAACCTCGCGCAGAAGATCGCCGACCTGGTGAAGGACGGCAAGATCGGCGGCATCGCGGACGTACGCGACGAGACCTCGTCCCGTACCGGCCAGCGCCTGGTCATCGTCCTGAAGCGCGACGCGGTCGCCAAGGTCGTACTGAACAACCTGTACAAGCACACCGATCTGCAGACGAACTTCGGCGCCAACATGCTGGCGCTGGTGGACGGTGTGCCGCGCACGCTGTCGCTCGACGCGTTCATCCGGCACTGGGTGGCGCACCAGATCGAGGTCATCGTCCGGCGTACGAAGTTCCGGCTGCGCAAGGCCGAGGAGCGCGCGCACATCCTGCGCGGCCTTCTGAAGGCCCTGGACGCCATCGATGACGTCATCGCACTGATCCGGCGCAGCGACACCGTCGAGATCGCGCGAGAGGGCCTGATGGGCCTCCTGGAGATCGACGAGATCCAGGCCAACGCCATCCTCGAGATGCAGCTGCGGCGCCTCGCCGCCCTGGAGCGTCAGAAGATCGTCCAGGAGCACGACGAACTCCAGGCGAAGATCACCGAGTACAACGCGATCCTCGCCTCGCCGGTCCGCCAGCGCGGCATCATCAGCGCGGAACTCACCGCGATCGTCGAGAAGTTCGCCGACGACCGCCGCTCCAAGCTGGTGCCCTTCGACGGTGACATGTCCATCGAGGACCTCATCGCAGAAGAGGACATCGTCGTCACCATCTCGCGCGGCGGCTACGTCAAGCGCACAAAAACCGACGACTACCGATCCCAGAAGCGCGGTGGCAAGGGCGTACGCGGCACAAAGCTCAAGGAAGACGACATCGTCGACCACTTCTTCGTGTCGACGACGCACCACTGGCTGCTGTTCTTCACCAACAAGGGCCGCGTCTACCGGGCCAAGGCGTACGAACTGCCGGACGCCGGCCGGGACGCGCGCGGCCAGCATGTCGCGAACCTGCTGGCCTTCCAGCCGGACGAGGCGATCGCCGAGATCCTCGCGATCCGCGACTACGAAGCGGCGCCTTATCTCGTACTGGCCACCAAGGGCGGCCTGGTGAAGAAGACGCCTCTCAAGGATTACGATTCCCCGCGTTCCGGCGGCGTCATTGCGATCAACCTCCGTGAAACGGAGGACGGTTCCGACGATGAACTGATCGGTGCCGAGCTGGTTTCAGCAGAGGACGATCTGCTTCTGATCAGCAAGAAGGCGCAATCGATCAGGTTCACGGCGACGGATGACGCACTGCGCCCCATGGGCCGCGCGACCTCGGGTGTCAAGGGCATGAGCTTCCGTCAGGGAGACGAGCTGCTCTCGATGAATGTTGTTCGAACCGGTACGTTTGTGTTCACTGCCACCGACGGTGGGTACGCGAAGCGGACACCCGTCGACGAGTACCGCGTCCAGGGTCGCGGTGGCCTCGGCATCAAGGCCGCCAAGATCGTGGAGGACCGCGGATCGCTCGTCGGCGCGCTGGTGGTCGAGGAGACGGACGAGATCCTCGCCATCACGCTGTCGGGCGGTGTGATTCGTACGCGAGTCAACGAAGTCAGGGAGACGGGCCGTGACACCATGGGCGTCCAACTGATCAATCTGGGCAAGCGCGATGCCGTCGTCGGTATCGCTCGGAACGCCGAGGCCGGTCGCGAGGCCGAGGAGGTCGACGCTGTGGACGTCGACGAATCGGACGAAGCCGACACGGTCGTCGGCACGACGGACGGGGGCGACGAGTCCACGGCCGAGTAGCGCGAGGAGTGAGTCATCGTGAGCGGAGCCACGGGCGCCGGATCGACCGGTACGGAGACGGACGGCGGCCGTGGCCCCGCCAAGGACGCGAAGGACTCCCAAGCGCCCAATGACTCTCAGGGACCCCAGGGGGGAACTGTGACGGACACCCGAGGCGCGCAGACGCCGCAGTACGCGGCGGGCGCGGCGCCGGGCAGCGCGCCGGCGCCTCCGGCCTCCGGTTCGCCGTTGCCCGGCGAGCGGCAGCCCCAGCAGCCCGCACAGCCGTACCACCCGCCGCAGGCGTACCCGACACAGCCGCCGCCACCGCCCGCGGCCGGCGCCGTCCGCCGGCCGCGCACCGGAGCGAGTACGACACCTCGCACCCGCAAGGCGCGCCTTCGGGTGGCCAAGGCCGACCCTTGGTCGGTGATGAAGGTCAGCTTCCTGCTCTCCATCGCGCTCGGCATCTGCACGATCGTCGCGGCCGCGGTGCTGTGGATGGTCATGGACGCCATGGGCGTCTTCTCCACGGTGGGCGGCACGATCTCCGAGGCCACGGGCTCGAACGAGTCCAACGGCTTCGATCTGCAGTCCTTCCTGTCGCTGCCGCGCGTGCTCATCTTCACGTCGATCATCGCGGTCATCGACGTCGTCCTCGCCACCGCGCTCGCCACCCTCGGCGCGTTCATCTACAACCTCTCGGCTGGATTCGTCGGCGGCATCGAACTGACGCTCGCGGAAGACGAGTAACCGTCTTCAACGCCTCTTGACGATGTGAGCGCATCCTTGTCAGGGATGCGCTCGAACGCCGTCCGGGCAGGCAAGAGGCCACCTCGGATATCGATTTTGGGACTGACCCGGAGGTGCGCTAATCTTCAGAGGTCAGCGCGCGGGACGTACACCGCAGAGCGCGGCGGGGCTATAGCTCAGTTGGTTAGAGCGCATCCCTGATAAGGATGAGGCCACAGGTTCAAATCCTGTTAGCCCCACACTACGAAGACCCCCAACCAGTTGCGGTTGGGGGTTTTCCGTGTCCGGCGGCGCACGCAAGTTCGCCCGGCTGTGATCGTCATCGAGGGGTAGTCGGCGGCTGCGTCGTCTATGTCAGGTCGTGCACGGAGTGGCGGAGTCGGCCTCCTCCCCGTCCTGGGAGGCTGTGTCGTCCGTCGGTGGGCGGTGGCGGCAGCTGGGTGAGGAGCCGTGGGCCTCGGCGTGGATGCGTTGCTTCATCGTGGGAGGCAGGGTGTGGCTGAAGGACAGGGCCCAGGGGGACATCGCGGGGGCCGTGACCGTGGGGCTCGCCTTGCGGGCGGGCTCGGTCTGGGGTACCGGGGTGGCCGCGGCGGCTGTCGTGACCAGTCCGAGTGTCGTGCACAGTGCGATGAAGGCGGTGATGACGGCGGTCCACAGCTTCATGACCTTGTTCCTGACCATGGTCCCTCACTTTCGGGTTGGGCGATTTGCGTACTTTCCTCATGATGTGTATGAGGGCCGCGAAGTGGTGGACCGACGCTCGCGGGGCGTCGCTCTTCAGATGAACACCACCCGGATGGACCCAAGAGATCCGTAAAGTGGAAGAAGGTGCCGAAAACTGCAGAATCCAGTGAGTTGTCACTCTGCGGTCGGAGCCGTGGCATCCGCTTCTACGGCTGTGTGCCGGGCGGGAGTTGAGGGCCGACGCAGGTCACCGATCGGTATCGGTCGGTGTGTATAGTCGGGCGCCAGAGGTCCCCTACGTCAAGGAAAGACGAGGTCGCGCGGTGAAGAAGCTTCTCCTGGTCGCACTGGCCGCCATCGGCGGGCTCCTCGTGTACCGCCAGATCCAGGCGGATCGCGCCGAGCAGGATCTGTGGACGGAGGCGACTGACTCCGTGCCCACGGGTTCGTGAGTAGCGACGACAGTCTCAGTACAGACCCCGACCGCCCTCGCGGTCGGGGTTTTTTGTTGGCTCCAGGGCCGTTTCCAAGTCTGTGGCCATGTCTTCGCGCCCCGTCTTTGTGGCGCCATGCACAGGAAGCGCTTGTGTCGCTGAAGCAGGGATGGCGCGGCGGCGGGCGGGGCAGGATGGTCGGGGCTTCGCGGTGTTCGGGGCGGGATGATGCCGGTTCGCGACAGCCCGAAGAGTGACGATCCGGGGCTACGACGAGGGGTGGCGCGTGATGGGGCGGCGCACGGAGTGGTGGTGCGGCCGTACGGTCATGACCTGCATGGCAGCGCTGTGCGCGGTCGCGGTGCTGCCCGGGCCGGCGCGAGCACAAGCGCGCGAGCAGGGGATGGCGGCCGGTTCCCCTGTTCCGTACGCCTTTGCCGACGACGCCCGGCAGGTCGAGGGCGCGTCGAACAGGACCGAGGCCGTACAGCTCGCCCCGGGCGGGACCTACCGGAGCTCCCTCCAGAACAACGAGAAGGCCTACTACCGACTCCGGCTCGACAGCGCCTCCAACGCGTACGTCTCGGCCACCGCAGTCCCTAGGGCGGGGACGACGGTCGCCTCCTCGGACGGCATCAAGGTCTCCCTCCAGGACTCCGCCGGCCGCACCTGCTTCTCCGGAGACGCCGATGAAGCCCGGTTCGGGCCTACCGGGAGCCCGCGCCCCCTCACCGCCTGGGCGTCACGCAGGGCCGGCCCCGACGGCTTGGCCTGTCAGACGGCAGGGACGTACTACGTGGCCGTGGAACGCACCAGCCGAGCAGATTCCTCGCCGGACGACTGGAGTCTGGAGCTTCAGTACGTGTCCGAGCCCGCCCTCGAGAAGACCGGCCCTACGACGGCCCCCGAGACCTGGAACTCCGCCTCCCCAGAGCCCGTCAGCGGCACGGCGCAGCCCCGCAGGGGCGGTACGAGCTTCAACGATGCGCGCGCCCTCGAGGAGGGCGTCTGGAAAGGCGGCATCAGGGCTGGGCAGACGCTCTACTACCGGGTCCCGGTCGACTGGGGGCAACAGCTCTACGCCACCGCCGAACTGGGCGCGGCCGACGGCGATGGCTTCCTTGGCACCGCCCTCGTCATGTCGCTCCACAACCCCGTACGCGCCTTCGTGGGCAACGCTCGCACCGAATACGACGGCACGCCGAGGGCGGCTGTCCTGGAGCCGTTGCCCGCGGTCGCGTACGAGAACCGGTACACCGTCGACGACCAGGTCGGTGGGATGCGGTTCGCCGGCTGGTACTACCTTGCCGCGCATCTCGCCGCCGAGACGGCCGACAAGTTCGGCGACGGGGCGATCGAGCTGCTACTGAGCGTGCGGGTGAGCGGTGCGCCGGGCGCCGAGCCGGCGTACGCGGGAGCGGCCGAGCCGCGCGGTGTGTTCGAGGTCACCGAGGAGGATACGGACGCGGCGGCAAGCGGTGCCACGGCAGCGAGCGGGCGCGAGGGTGGTGACAGCGACGCCACGATGAAGCTCGTGGCCGCTGGCGGGATCGGTGCGGGGAGCGTGCTCGTGCTGGGGCTCGGGGTGTGGACCGTGGTCGCCCGGAGGCGGGCGGGGGGTTCGTCGGCGATGGCTAGCGGTGCGGTCGCGCGGGGATACGAGCCGCCGCGGGCACCGTAGGCGGCTGACCCAGGCCAGGGCTCACAGGCTGGGGTTCGGGCGCCACGGGGGCTCTCGTGCTTTCAGTTGTCGGGCTCTTGGCTCAGATCTGAGTCAGGGCCCAGAACCCGACCGCGAAGCAGACCAACGCCAGCAGCAGCACCGGAATCGCCACCTGCGCGGGCGGCCCGGGGCGCCGGAGCGCGCGCCTGCCGCGGCGCCGCGCAATTGGCTGTGGCTGAGGGGGAACCTGGACGTCGCGAGCGGTGTATGAAGCAGTAGAGGCAAATGCGTACGGCTGCGACGCGGGGGCCGCGACCTGGGGGGAGGGCACATGGGCGGGTCCGTACGACGGAGCGTGGGCGGGAGCCGGGAGCGCGAACGAGTTGGGGGGAGTGGGGGCTTGCTCGGGCTGGGGCTGAGCGGGCTGCTGGGGCTGTGGGGCGCGCTGTGGGTGTGCCTGCTGGTGCCGCTGCGTGTAGGAGGTGGCCGTCCGGGGTTGAGGCGGAGGCGGGAGGTGGAAGCTGCCGGTGTCCGACATCGTGGACGCCGGGGAGGGCTGTGGGGTTACGGCATCGGGGGCGGGCGGAGGCGGTACGGCGTCGGACGTGGGGGAGCCGACAGGGGGTACGGCCGTGGAGGTGCCGTCAGAGGGTGCGGCGCCCGCGTCGGCCGGGGACGAGACGGCACCCGTCTGCGGATGCGGCGGCGCAGTGCCCGCGCTGGGGTGGTCAGCCGAGCTGTCGTGGCCCGGGTTGGGGTGCTGGGGAGCGCTGTTGTGCCCCCGGCCAGGAGCGGGAGGGAGTGGTGCGTTTGGGCCGGAGCCCGTCTGCAGCCTGTCGTCCGGGCCGGACCCTGGCGGCGGTCTGTCCGGTTCGAACCCCGCTGGGAGCGGACCCTCCGGGCCGAACCCCGCCGGGAGTGGGCCGAGTTGGTCGAAGATTTCGATCACTTCGTCGTCGGGGCCCGGGTCCGGCAGGAGCTCCCTGGCCGCGCCAAGGGCCTTGCGCGCCCCCGTGGCGGTGCGGAACCGCGCTTGTGGGTCCGGCTGCACCAAGGCGGCCACGACCTGCCACAGCGGCTCGGGAACGCCCTTGGGAGCACCCGGAGTGCCATGAGCCGCGAAGTGCTCGATGAGTGCCCTGGCGTCGGGCTTGGCGCCTTCCAGCAGATAGAGGGCGACCAGACCCACGGCAAACAGGTCGGCGGGGAAGTCCGGCTCCTCGCCGAGCAGTTGCTCGGGTGCGAGGTAACCGGGCGTACCCACAACGTAGTTGGTCTCCGTCAGCCGCGGCTCGCCCAGACGCATCGCGATGCCGAAGTCGGACAGCCGCAGCCGCGGACGGGCCGTTCCGGTCGCCTCCAGCAGGATGTTGGCAGGCTTGATGTCGCGGTGCACGACCCCCTCCGCGTGCACCGCGGCGAGCCCCGACAGCAGCTGGTCGAGCAGGGTGCAGACGAACACCGGCGGCAAGGGACCGTAGTCCCCGATCAGATGGACCAGCGAGCCTCCGCCCACCAGGTCCATGGTGAACAAAACCTTGTCGTCGTCGGCCGCCCAGCTGGCCGGAGCGAGCACATGCGGGTGATCGATCCGCAGCGCCTGCTCCCGCACAAAGCGCAACAGCGCGTGCGCGTCGCTCTGTTGCAGGACCTTGGCGGCCACATACCGGCGCCGCCGGTGGTCCCAGGCGCGCCAGACCGCACCGACTCCCCCGCGCCCGATCGGATCGGCCAGTTCGTACCGGCCGGCGAAGACCTCACCCATGGTCGTGCGTCGCTCCCCCTTCGGCAGTCGGTACGGCGGCCTCATCGAGAGGCCCGGCTGCCTCGCTCCCCGCAACCAGCAGGCTCAACAGACCTGCGGAGTACGGGAGGTTCAGCGGCCGGGCGGTGGGCTCAGCTCTGGTGGGACTGGTAGTGCGCGACCGCGTCAGAGGTGCGGCCCGCTCCGTAGACCCGGAGGAACTCTGCCAGTTCCGGGTGGCTCGGGGCGAGGGTGTCCGCCGCCTCGATGATGTCCCCCGCGGCCGCCACGGAGCGGAGCAGCGACTGTATCTCGCGTACCACCCGCTTGACCGTGGGAGCACCCGAACTGCTCGTCGACTGCGTGCTGTTGCTGAGCACCGAGCCCCCCTGCGACTTCTTTATCTCGTCCATGCGCTCGGTGGCCTCGGCGGCGCTCACGCTGCCGTCGGCGACCTGACCGGCGAGGTCCTGCAGCAACTGCACTCGCTGCACCACCGCCGGGTTACCGATTTTGGCGCGCTGACCACTCATCAGCTGCGACAACATCGGTGCGGACAGTCCCAATACCCCCGCCAGACGAGCCTGGTTGAGCCCCAGGTCGTCTATGAGCCTACGGAAGAGCGCCCCCAGCGGCTCTCCGTACCAATTCCGCTGAAGCTCCCGCGCTCTTGCGGTTGCTTCCTGCTGTGCGGCGTCCATTCGCGTCTCCCCATCGCTACGTACCGCGGTTCGCTGAAGCGAACCACGTCGAGCATCTTATGGAGAGTGGTCGTTCGCCGGGACCCCAATCCTTTTGCAGGATCCTGGGGGTAACCCGGTACTCTGGGCTGCGACGCTCTTCCGGGAGAAGATTCTCACGGCGGACGCTTCCCATCCGGGGCCTTAGCTCAGTTGGTAGAGCGCTGTCTTTGCATGGCAGATGTCAGGGGTTCGACTCCCCTAGGCTCCACACCCGGAAGGCCCCTCCGACCTGCGGAAACGCGGTGGGAGGGGCCTTTCTGTACCGGCTTTGCCTGATCCATGCGCCTCGGTCGCCTCGGCTGTTTCCACAGGCCCTCGGTTCCACGTGAAACATCGCTGTGGGCCGGAGACCTCAGGCCTCCGGCCCACAGCGATATTGAAACCAAGCGACGTTGAATCCAGTCGATGAAGGCCGCCACGAACCGCGGCGAACTGACATGAACCAGCTACGTCAGCCGCGTTCGTCGCGCTCCGCCGCCTCCGCCTCGGCCTGCTTCGCCTGGACCTCCGGGTCGAGCGCGTCCTGGCCGCTGCCGTCGACCGAAGTCAGCTGACCGGTGTCCGGCACCTCCGTGGCGGCCGGCGGCTCCACCAGCCAGTCGGGGTTGGCCTGCTTGTCCCACCACTTCCAGGCGGCGAAGGCACCGCCCGCCAGGACGCCCAGAACGGCCAGTCCCTTCGCGAGGCGTCCGACCCTGGCCCGCCGCTGATGCTTACGGGCCAGCTTCTCGATCTCCTTCGGCGAGACCTGGCCGCGCAGCGCCGCCAGAGCCGCCGTGCTACGGGCCGCGGCCTCCTCGCGGACCGGCCCGGCCGCCGCCCTGGCCTGATCGATCCTCGGCCGGGAGTACTCGGCGGCCTGCCGGGCGGCGACGCGGGCGCGCAGCGCAGCCTCGTGGGCGGCGTAGTCGACCTTCGGCGGCACATGAGTGCGTGCCTGCTCCAGCCGCGGTGCGAGATGGGCGTCGTACTGCGTACGAGCCTGATCGGCGGCCTGGTGAGCGGCTGCCGACACCTTCGGCGCGAGCCGTACGCGTGCTTCATGCGCGTAGTGCGCGGCCCGGTCCTTGGCCGTGTCGGCGTAAGGCGCCACCGCTTCCGCGGCGTGCAGCACGCTGCCCTTCGCCGAGCCGGTCGCGGCGCGCACGCTGTCGATGCGGGTCACGGGAATCCTCCTCCTCGGTGGCGTACGGGGGGAAGTGCGGAGATCCCCCAGAAAGACACAGTTCACCTTTCCACCCTTATGGGGATCATGCCTGTCGGAGCGCTCCGGGGCATTCGCGAGCGAGCATCCGGGTCATGCGAACCGACTGCATGCGCACGCGGGGCAATAACTGATCAATACGGTGCAACAAGGGCTTGTCGACGACAATGCCACGGATTCACCGGCCATGCCCCCCTTAGGTACGAAGCAGCTCAGAACGGTGGCGACGCACGACGGGCAGCGCCGACCGTGCGAGGATCGAGACGTCACAAAGGACAACGGAAGGCAGATCGTGGCTGAGCAGCTCTACGCCACCCTGAAGACCAACCAAGGCGATATCGAAGTCCGGCTCCTGCCGAACCACGCGCCCAAGACGGTCCGGAACTTCGTCGAGCTCGCCAAGGGCGAGCGTGAGTGGACCAACCCCGAGACCGGGGAGAAGACCACGGACAGGCTCTACGACGGCACGGTCTTCCACCGGGTGATCAGCGGATTCATGATCCAGGGCGGTGACCCCCTGGGCAACGGCACAGGCGGCCCCGGCTACCAGTTCGAGGACGAGTTCCACCCCGACCTCGCCTTCGACAGGCCGTACCTGCTGGCCATGGCGAACGCCGGCCCGGGCACCAACGGCTCACAGTTCTTCATCACCGTCTCCCCGACGGCCTGGCTGACCCGGAAGCACACCATCTTCGGCGAGGTCACCGACGCGGCCAGCCAGAAGGTCGTCGACGCCATCGCCTCGATGCAGACCAACCCTCGCACCGACCGCCCCGTCAACGACGTGGTCATCGAGTCGGTCGTCGTCGAGACCCGCTGAGACCCGAACCTCCGCTCACAACCGCCAAGGCCAGGGAACCAATGTGCCCCGCCCGTCCGTAGAAGGAAGGGCGGGGCGGTGCATTGGGGTACGCGTCCCAGGGACACCGCCGTGTGCCCGTCGTACGGAGAATGAGGGGACCCCATGGACCAGGTGCCAGGCAGCCCGCAGGGACCGCAGGACGCCCAGAGCCTGCCCACCTGCTACCGGCACCCCGACCGGGAGACCGGCATCAGCTGCACCCGCTGCGAGCGCTCCATCTGCCCCGAGTGCATGATCAGCGCCTCGGTCGGCTTCCAGTGCCCCGAGTGCGTACGAAGCGGATCCGGCACAGGCCACTCACCGACCGCCAGCCAGCCGCGCACCCTCGCAGGCGGCACGCTCACCGAAGACCCGAGGCTCGTCACCAAGATCCTCCTCGGCCTCAACCTCGCGCTCTTCCTCGTGCAGCTCTCCATCGGCGACCGCTTCACCGACAGCTTCGACCTCATCGGCCGCGCCCTCGTGCCGGGCCTCGGCCTCGAAGGCGTCGCCGAAGGACAGTGGTACCGCCTCGTCACGGCCATGTTCCTGCACGGCAGCGTCATCCACATCGCCTTCAACATGCTCAGCCTGTGGTGGATCGGCGGCCCCCTCGAAGCAGCCCTCGGCCGCGCCCGCTACATCGCCCTCTACGCAATCTCCGGCCTCGCAGGCAGCGCCCTCACTTACCTCCTCGCCGAACCCAACCAGCCCTCGCTCGGCGCCTCCGGCGCCATCTTCGGCCTCTTCGGCGCCACCGCCATACTCATGCGGCGCCTCAACTACGACATGCGCCCCGTCATCGCCCTCCTCGTGATCAACCTGATCTTCACCTTCGGGTGGAGCAACATCGCCTGGGAAGCCCACATCGGCGGCCTCGTCGGCGGCGTAGTCATCGGCTACGCGATGGTCCACGCACCCCGTGGACGGCGGGCTCTGATCCAGTACGGCGTCTGCGCACTGGTGCTGATCGCGGTTGTGGTCATGACACTCGTCAGGACCGGTCAGCTCACCTGAGGGACGGCGTTGTCCACAGACTGTGCCGGATCTTGTGCATGCTGTGTGGGAACAGGTGTGCCCCTTGTCGCTGACCTGCGTTTTCCCAGGCAGGACAAGGGGCGAACAGACTTCTGGGTCCCAGTGGGCCAGTCACACCGGTGTCAACTCCCGATGGGTTATCCACAGATCTTCGGATGTTTTCCACCGCCCCACTGTGGACGGTTGTGGATGGCTGTGGATAACTCTCATGGGCAGGGAGAGCCAGCACTTGCGTACAGCTCCCCGACACCTTGGGGCCGCGTTACTTCCACTGCGTAGAAACGGCGAATCCCGCGGCGATGAACCCGAAGCCGACCACGATGTTCCAGTTGCCGAACGCGTCGATCGGCAGTGAGCCGTCCGTCACATAGAAAACGACGATCCAGGCCAGGCCGATGAGGAACATGGCCAGCATGACCGGAGCGACCCAGCTGCGGCTGGTCAGCTTGATATTGGTTGCCTGCTTCGCCGGGGGCGGCGTGTAGTCGGCCTTCTTGCGGATACGTGACTTCGGCACGAGGGTCTCTCCTGTCGATGCGCTGCGTGGCCGCGCAGGGAACGTTGGCTGGCTCCGGGGCAGCGTACAAGGGGACTCTTAGCGCTCCCCCGGGCGTCCGTTAGCGTAGTGCTTCCGCGGCGCCGAAGGAGATAAGGGTACGTTGAGCAATTCTGCCGACTCGTCCCAGGCGAGTTCCAGCCCTGTGCGTATGCGGCGATTTCGGCCGGTGCGTGTGCTGACGGCGGCTGTGTTCGCGCTCGCCGGGTTGATCTTCTTCACCAGTTTCAATACGGCCAAGGGCACCAATATCCGGACGGATGCCTCGTTGCTGAAGCTCTCCGATCTCATTCACGAGCGCAGTCACAAGAACGGCCGGCTCGACGAGAGCAACGCGACCTTGCGTGAGGACGTCGAGGCGCTGGCCGACCGTGATGACGGCAGTACGAAGGCGGAGGACGACAGGCTCGCGGCTCTGGAGAAGAACGCGGGTACGCAGAAGCTCAAGGGCGAGGCGCTCACGGTCACGTTGAACGATGCTCCGCCGAACGCCACGGCCAAGCTTCCCGGTTATCCCGAGCCGCAGCCGGACTACCTGGTCATTCACCAGCAGGATCTGCAGGCCGTGGTCAACGCCATGTGGCAGGGCGGTGCCAAGGGGATCAAGGTCATGGATCAGCGGTTGATCTCCACCAGTGCCGTTCGCTGCGTGGGCAACACCCTGATCCTTCAGGGCCGGGTCTACTCGCCCCCGTACAAGATCACGGCGGTCGGTGACCCGGAGAAACTGCAGAGGGCCCTGACCGCGTCGCCCGCTATCCAGAACTACATGGTGTACGTCAACGTCTATGGGCTCGGCTGGAAAGTCGAGGAGGAAGGGCCAGTGACTCTTCCCGGCTACTCGGGCACAGTGGATCTCCACTACGCGAAGCCTGTGGAGTAAGCGCGCCGGGAGCCGCCGATGCGAGTGATCATCAGGACGTTGAGCGAACTGTGTATCACCGGTGGCAGCGTGATCGTGCTGTTTGTCGCCTACGTGCTCTTATGGACGGGCGTGAAGGCCGACAGTGCGATGGACGACCAGATCGCCAGCCTCCAGGACCGGTGGTCGAAGGGGACGGTCGCGGCCGAGTCCGAGGCGTCTGGGGCCCCTACTCCCGAGAATCCCGAGCCGCCGGCGCCGTACGAGGACGGCGATCCCTTCGCCGTCATGTACATCCCGAGGCTCGGTTTCACGTGGAACAAGCCCGTCCTCGAAGGCACGAAGACCGACACCCTCAAGAAGGGCCTCGGCCACTACGCGAGCACCGCGCAGCTCGGCCAGGAGGGCAACTTCGCCGTCGCGGGCCATCGCCGCACCTACGGGGACCCGTTCAAGGACTTCCCCAAGCTGCGCGCCGGCGACGCGGTGGTGCTGACCGACGGCACGACATGGTTCACGTACCGGATCGACAAGGGGCCCTACAAAACAGTGCCCACGGACATCGCCGTGATCGACCCTGTGCCACCCAAGTCCGGATACACCCGCGAGGGCCGCTATCTGACGCTGACGACCTGTGAACCGGAATGGGGCCGCAGCCACCGGCTGATCGTGTGGGCGCACCTTGATGCCACACAGCCCGTGGAGGCTGGGAAACCTGAGGCGCTGCGCCGTTAGTCTGGTGTGGTACGGCGACGGAAGGGACGGCATGTACGGCTGGATCTGGCGGCATCTGCCGGGAAACACCTTGATGCGGGCGCTGATTTCGCTCGTGCTTGTGCTCGCGGTGGTCTATGTGCTGTTCCAGTACGTCTTCCCGTGGGCCGAACCGCTGCTTCCCTTCAACGATGTGACGGTGGACAACCAGTGAGCGCGCGGATTCTCGTCGTCGACAATTACGACAGCTTCGTCTTCAACCTGGTCCAGTACCTGTATCAGCTGGGCGCCGAGTGCGAGGTGCTGCGCAACGACGAGGTGTCGACGGCGCATGCCCAGGACGGCTTCGCGGGTGTGCTGCTGTCGCCCGGGCCCGGCACTCCGGAAGAGGCCGGTGTCTGCGTCGACATGGTGCGGCACTGTGCGGCGACCGGTGTCCCCGTCTTCGGGGTCTGCCTGGGCATGCAGTCGATGCAGGTGGCGTACGGCGGCGTGGTGGACCGAGCGCCCGAACTGCTGCACGGCAAGACCTCCCTCGTCGAGCACGCGGAGCGGGGTGTCTTCGCGGGGCTGCCGTCGCCCTTCACGGCGACGCGTTACCACTCGCTGGCCGCCGAGCCGGGCACCGTTCCGGCTGAGCTGGAGGTCACGGCCCGTACGCATGACGGGATCATCATGGGGCTGCGGCATCGTGAACTGCCCGTCGAGGGTGTGCAGTTCCATCCCGAGTCGGTGCTGACCGAGCACGGTCACCGCATGCTGGCCAACTGGCTGGCCGAGTGCGGTGACCCGGAGGCCGTGGCCAGGTCGACGGGGCTTGCCCCGGTGGTGGGCAGGGCCACGGCGTGACCGCCCTGCGCCCCGAGCGCGACAGTGCCGCCCCGTACGGTGAGGACACCGTGTACGGGGCCGCTGCCGCGTATGGCGGCGCTGCAGGGCCGGAGCAGGAGTGGTACGACCCGCAGGGGTATGCGCGGGACTGGTACGGGGAGCAGACGGCTTCGTCGTACGCGGAGCCGCAGTCTTCACCGTCGAACGAGCCCTCGCACGAGCCTTCGTACGACGAACCCTCCCCGAGGCCGAGGCTCGATCACGGGGAGCCGTCGTACGGAGAGGCGTGGCAGGAGGAGGCGTACTCCCAGCCGTACGTGCCCGCTTCGTCGCCCCCTCCGATGCCCCCGATCGATGAAGAGACCGTCGCGCTGCGGGTACCGGACAGCGAGTCCATGCGGGCTGCCAGGTCTGCCACGCACGCCCGTTCCCATGCCCCGGATGCCGGTGGCCGTGCGGCCCGCCGTAAGGCCGCCAAGCGGCATGGGCGGCATGGCGGGCCGACGCACGAGCAGTCGGCGGAGGAGCACGGCGCGACGCCGCGCTCGCGCGTGGAGGCGCGGCGGGCGGCTCGGGCGCAGAAGCCCGGAATGGCGGTGATGGCCAGCCGGGCGATCGGTGAGGTGTTCATCACCACGGGCGTGCTGATGCTGCTGTTCGTGACGTATCAGCTGTGGTGGACGAACATCCGGGCGGAGGCCCAGGCGGGCAGTGCGGCGAGCAGTCTGCAGAACGACTGGGCGGCCGGCAAGCGGAAGCCGGGGGCGTTCGAGCCGGGGCAGGGCTTCGCCCTTCTGCACATTCCGAAGCTGGATGTGGTCGTGCCGATCGCCGAGGGCATCGACAAGAAGCGGGTGCTGGACCGCGGCATGGTCGGTCACTACGCGGAGGACGATCTGAAGACGGCGATGCCGGACGCGAAGACGGGCAACTTCGGGCTTGCCGGGCATCGCAACACGCATGGCGAGCCGTTCCGGTACATCAACCGGCTCCAGCCGGGCGATCCGATCGTCGTGGAGACGCAGGACCAGTACTTCGTCTACACGATGGCGTCGATCCTGCCGGTGACGGCGCCGAGCAATACGGCCGTCCTGGACGCGATTCCCAAGGGGTCGGGTTTCACCACGGCGGGCCGCTACATCACTTTGACGACCTGCACTCCCGAGTTCACCAGCAAGTACCGGATGATCGTCTGGGGCAAGATGGTCGAGGAACGGCCGCGCAGCAAGGGCAAGCCGGATGCGCTCGTCAGTTAAGGACAGATGAAGAGTGGCAGCGACGACCGACCACGAAGAGCAGACCGCGGCATCGGCGCATTCGCCCGCACCGCGCCGTCGCGGCCCCGGCCGGATCGCGATGGCCGTCAGCGTCTTCGGTGAACTGCTCATCACGGCGGGCCTGATCCTCGGCCTGTTCGTGGCCTACTCGCTGTGGTGGACGAACGTCGTCGCGGACCGCAAGGCCGACAAGCAGGGCGACAAGGTGCGCGACCACTGGGCCGAGGACCGCGGTCCGATCGGCCTGGACACCAAGGACGGCATCGGCTTTCTGCACGTACCCGCGATGAAGAACGGCGAGGTACTGGTCAAGAAGGGCACCGCCGCCAAGTCCCTCAACGACGGCACCGCCGGCTACTACACCGACCCGATCAAGTCCGCGCTCCCGCAGGACAAGAAGGGCAACTTCTCGCTGGCCGCGCACCGCGACGGGCACGGCGCGAAGTTCCACAACATCGACAAGCTGAAGAAGGGCGACCCGATCGTCTTCGAGACCAAGGACGAGTGGTACGTCTACAAGGTCTACGAGACCCTCCCCGAGACCTCCAAGTACAACGTCGATGTCCTCGCCCCCGTCCCCAAGGAATCCGGCAAGAAGAAGCCGGGCCGCTACATCACGCTGACGACCTGCACCCCGGTCTTCACCTCCACGTACCGGTACGTGGTGTGGGGCGAGCTGGACCGGGTGGAGAAGGTGGACGACGAGCGGACGCCGCCGGAGGAGCTGCGCTGATGTGACTGGGGTCCTGTGGGACTCAGTCGTAGTACTCGTGAAAGAGGTCCGGCACCCTTCGTACGAAGGGTGCCGGACCTCTTTCACGAGCCGTATGCGGGCCCTATGAGGACGGGGTGGGTGTCAGTCCTCGGTGCGGGCGGAGGCGCCGTTGACGCCGCCGAATATGCCGCCGCCTCCGTTGTCTCCGCCGCCGTTGTTGTTGCCGCCGTTGTTGTTGAAGCCGATGGTGTTGAGGGTGATCGTTGTGCCGGCCGGGTCGTCGACCTGCTGGCCCGGGTCCGGGTCCTGGTCCTGGACGAGCGCGGTGTCGCTCTGGTCGGCGCCCGGCTGGAACTGGATGTTCGTGAAGCCGGCCTGGTTCAGGATCTGCTTGGCCTGGCCCACGGTCCGGCCGACCACCTGCGGGACCTGGACCTTCTCCTCGTCCTCGGCTTCCTTGCCGATCTGGATGTTCACCGTGGAGTTCGGATCGGCCTGGGAGTTGGCCTCGGGGTCGGTGGCGATGACCTTGCCGACCAGGTTGTCGTCGTCCGTCTCCACGTCGACGCAGACGCCGGTGAGGTTGTTGGCCTCCATCTGGGCCTTGGCCTCGTCACAGGTCCTGCCCGTGACGTCCGGAACGGTTTCCTGCTCCTGCTCCTTGGCGACGGTCAGGGTGACGGTCGAGCCCTTCTCCTCCTCCGAGCCGCCTTCCGGATCCTGGGCGAGGACGATGCCGGCAGTCCGGTCCGACTCCTCGGTCTTCCTCTGGACATCGAAGCCCTTCTCCGTGAGCGTGGCCTCAGCCTTCTCGAAGGGCAGATTCTTGACGTCCGGCACAGCGATCTTCGGCGCCCCCGTCGACACCGTCAGCGTGACCGTGTCGCCCTTGTTGACCGGGTCCTTCGCCTTCGGGGTCTGGTCGCAGACACTGCCCTTCGGGGTGTCATCGCAAGGCTGTTCCTTCGTCGCGACCTTCAAGTCGACGTTCTTCGCCATGTCTCTGGCGTCCGGCAAGGTCCGGTTGACGAAGTTGGGTGCCGGGAACGACTCGTCGCCCGCACCGCCCGTCGAGCTGAACACCCACCGGCCGATCAGGACCGCGCCGACCAGGACCAGGATGCCCGCGACGACCAGGAGGATCGTAGAGGCGTTGCTCTTCTTCGGGCGGCGGCGGTCGCCTCCGTCGAAGCCGTAGCCGCCGTCGTCCGGGTTCATCGGGGGGAGCATGGACGTCTGCTGGCCGCCGGGGGTGGGGCGCAGGGCGGTGGTCGGCTTGTCGTCGGGGTAGCCGCCGTAGCCGACGGAGCCCATAGCCGCGGTGGCCGCGACGGGCTGGCCGTCGAGGCAGGCCTCGATGTCGACGCGCATCTCGTCGGCGGACTGGTAGCGGTAGTCCGGGTCCTTGACCAGGGCCTTCAGGACGATGGCGTCCATCTCGGGCGTGATCTCGGGGTCGAAGTTGCTCGGCGGCTGCGGCTCCTCGCGTACGTGCTGGTACGCGACGGAGACCGGGGAGTCGCCCACGAAGGGCGGCCGGACCGTCAGCAGCTCGTAGAGCAGGCAGCCGGTGGAGTACAGGTCGGACCGGGCGTCGACCTGCTCGCCCTTGGCCTGCTCCGGTGAGAGGTACTGGGCGGTGCCGATGACCGCGGCGGTCTGCGTCATCGTCATGCCGGAGTCGCCCATGGCGCGGGCGATGCCGAAGTCCATGACCTTGACCTGGCCGTTGCGCGTCAGCATGACGTTCGCCGGCTTGATGTCGCGGTGGACGATCTGGTTGCGGTGTGAGTACTCGAGGGCCTGGAGGATGCCGATGGTCATCTCCATGGCGCGCTCGGGCAGCAGTTTGCGCCCGGAGTGCAGCAGCTCGCGCAGCGTGGACCCGTCGACGTACTCCATCACGATGTACGGGATGGAGATGCCCTCGATGTAGTCCTCACCCGTGTCGTACACGGCGACGATCGCGGGATGGTTGAGCGAGGCGGCCGACTGGGCCTCCCGGCGGAACCGGGCCTGGAAGGACGGGTCGCGCGCGAGGTCCGCGCGCAGCGTCTTCACCGCCACGGTGCGGCCGAGCCGTGTGTCATGGGCGAGATGTACCTCCGCCATGCCACCACGGCCGAGCACCTGGCCCAGCTCGTACCGGCCGCCGAGGCGACGCGGCTCTTCCATAGCTACCTACCAGCCCTCTCCGTCGGTTCCGACCGCACCCAGTTGTGTGGTCCGGCGGTGTGCTGTCCGGGCATACCGTACCCGGCTCGCCTTTACTGACCTGGCCACAACCGTCACCCGATACAGGACCGGTATCGCAACGTGCACCGATGTGAAGGGGACGTGAGCGGGGTCACTTGCTGTCGAGTACTGCCTTCATCACGTCCTTCGCGATCGGTGCGGCGAGACCGCCGCCGGAGATGTCGTCACGTTCGGCCTGGCTGTCCTCGACGACGACGGCGACGGCGACAGGCGAGCTGCCGTCGTCGGCCTTCGCGTACGAGATGAACCAGGCGTACGGCGCCAGCTCGTTCTTGACGCCGTGCTGGGCGGTACCGGTCTTGCCGCCGACCTTGACGTTCGGGATCTGCGCCTTGGTGCCGGTGCCCTCGTCGACGACGGTCTCCATCATCGACTGGAGTTTCTGGGCGTTGTCCGGGGAGAGCGGCTTGCTCATCTCCTTCGGTTCGGTCTGCTCGACGACGTCCACGTTCTGGCCCATCAGCCGGTCGACCATGTACGGCTTCATGAGGGTGCCGTCGTTGGCGATGGCCGAGGCCACCATGGCCATTTGGAGCGGGGTGGTGGCGGTGTCGAACTGGCCGATGGAACTGAGCGCGGTCTGCGGCCTGTCCATGGCGGTGGGGAAGACGGAGGCGCTGGCGCGGACCGGTACGAACTGCTCCTCGTTGAAGCCGAACTTCTTGGCGGTCTCCAGCATCTTGTCCTTGCCGAGGTCGGAGCCGACCTTGCCGAACACGGTGTTGCAGGAGAACTTCAGGGCGTTGCGAAGTGACGCGTCCTTACACGGGATGTTGCCCTCGTTCGGCAGCTCGGTGGTGGTGTCCGGCATGGTCCACGGGTCCGGCGAATCGGTCTTCGCGTCGGGGTCCTCGACGAGGCCGTGCTCCAGGGCCGCGGCCGCGGTGACCGCCTTGAAGGTGGAGCCGGGCGGGTAGGTCTCGCGCAGCGCCCGGTTGAGCATCGGGTCGTCGGGGTTCTGCTTCTTCTGGAGTTTGGTCCAGGCCTTGGTGTCGGTGTCCGTGGAGTTCCCGGCGAACGTCGACGGGTCGTACGACGGCGTTGAGGCGAGCGCCAGGATCGCACCGGTGGATGGGTCGATGGCGGCGACGGCGCCCTTCTTGTCACCGAGGCCCTCGAAGGCCGCCTTCTGGGCGGCGCCGCTGAGGGTGGTGACGACGTTGCCGCCCTTCTGCTTCTTGCCGGTGATCATGTCGAGGGTGCGGCGGAAGAACAGCCGGTCGTCGTTGCCGGTGAGGATGCCGTCCTCGATGGATTCCAGCTGCGTCGCGCCGAAGGCCTGCGAGGCGTAGCCCGTGACGGGGGCCCACATCTCGCCGTCCTTGTAGGTGCGCTTCCACTTGTAGTCGCCGCTCGAGGTCTCGGTGGAGCCGGTGATCGGCTTGCCGTCGACGATGATGTCGCCGCGCGGCTGGGCGTAGCGGGAGATGGTCACCCGGCGGTTTTCTTTGTTGGTCCTCAGTTCGTCGGCCATGACGTACTGGAGCCAGTTGTCGCGGATCAGCAGCGCCATCACCAGGAGTCCGCAGAAGATCGCAATCCGGCGCAGGGGTTTGTTCACGGTCGGACCACCTGGGTCATCTCGGCGTCGGGGTTCGGGGCGGGCGACGGCGCCGGTCGGCGTGCGGTGTCGCTGATCCGGAGCAGGATGCCGATCAGTGCCCAGTTGGCGATCACCGATGAACCGCCGTATGCGACGAACGGCAGAGTCATACCGGTCAGCGGGATCAGGCCCATGACGCCGCCGGCGACCACGAAGACCTGGAGCGCGAAGGCGCCGGAGAGGCCGACGGCGAGCAGCTTGCCGAAGGGGTCGCGGGCGGCGAGGGCGGTGCGTACGCCGCGTTCCACGATCAGGCCGTAGATCAGCAGGATCGCCATGACGCCGGCCAGGCCCAGTTCCTCGCCGAAGGTGGCGAGGATGAAGTCGGAGTTGGCGGCGAAGCCGATGAGGTCGGACTGGCCCTGGCCGAGGCCGGTGCCGAGGGTGCCGCCGGAGCCGAAGGCCCAGAGGGCCTGCATCGCCTGCTCGGAGTGGAAGACGCCGTCGTAGGTCCCGGCGCGGCTGAGCTGGTATTCGCGCATCGGGTCGAGCCAGGCCTGCACACGCGTCTGGATGTGCGGTTCGAAGCTCGCCACGGTGACGGCACCGACTGCGGACATCAGCAGACCGAAGACGATCCAGCTGGTCCGCTCGGTGGCGACGTACAGCATGATGATGAACATTCCGAAGAACAGCAGCGACGTACCGAGGTCCGTCTCGAAGACCAGAATGAGGATCGAGATTGCCCAGACGACGAGAATCGGGCCGAGATCGCGGCCGCGCGGCAGGTACAGGCCCAGGAAACGGCGGCTGGCGAGGGCGAGGGCGTCCCGCTTCACCATCAGGTACCCGGCGAAGAAGACGGCGAGGGCGATCTTCGCGAACTCGCCGGGCTGGAGGCTGCCGAGGCCGGGGATCCTGATCCAGATCCTGGCGCCGTTGATGTTTGAACCGAGACCCGGCACCAGCGGCAGCACCAGCAGGAACAGGGCCCCGGCCATGGAGATGTAGGTGTAGCGCTGAAGGACGCGGTGATCCTTGAGGAAGATCATCACCACCGCGAACAGGGCGAGCCCCATCGCGGAGTACAGCAGCTGGCGGGGGGCCGCCTCGACGAACGTGTTGCTCGCCTGCAAGCGCTCCGACTGGTCGAGCCGCCAGATGATCACCAGCCCGAGTCCGTTGAGGAGCGTCGCCAGCGGCAGCATCAGCGGATCCGCATACGGCGCGAACTTCCGTACGACGAGATGGCCGACCGCGGCGAGCAGGCCGAGCCCCAGGCCGTAGCCGAGCAGGCCCGAGGGGACCTGGTCGTTGACGGCCAGGCCCACATTGGCGTAGGCGAACACCGGGATGACGACGGCGAACACCAGCAGCGCCAGCTCGGTGTTGCGCCGGCTGGGCGCACCGATGGCGCCGATCGTGGACGTATGGTGCGTCGATGGGTTCGTAGTACTGCTCATCGCGTAACGGGGCCTCTCACAGCGTGCGTTGCTTACTGCTTACCGCACAGCGAGACCAGCTTCTGCTCTTCCTCCGAGAGGCTGGGACCGGGTGTGGGAGTGGGTGCGGTGGGGGACGGGTCGGCGGACGGTGATGCCTGCGAGGTCGGGCTCTGGGTCGGTGATGGTGTCGCCTTCGACGCCACGGACGTCCTTGTGGTTCCCGTGGTGCCGCCTGCTTCGCCTTCACCTGTCTGAGAGTTATTACGGCTCTCGGCCTGCCTGCGTTCGGCGTCCTTCTTGCAAGCTGACGCCTGCGTGGCCAACTCCTCGATTTTCGACCTGGCGTCGCTGAGGCCGCCCTCGGCGATCGTGGCCTCGACCTGCTTCTGCTGATACGGCGGCAGGTACTTGAGTTCGATCTCGGGGTGGTCCTTTTCCACCTTCGACAGCGAAACCCAGGCCAGATCCTGGCTGATACCGCGGTACAGCGCGACGTGCTCGCCCTTGGTGCCGACGTAGTACTGCGTCTGTGTCCAGCGGTAACCGCCGTACAGCCCGCCGCCGATGACGGCGAGCGCGAGCACGCCGTAGAGGGATCTCTTCAGCCACTTGCGTCCGCGGCGCGGCTTGACGAAGTCGTCCTCGGTGTAGTCGCCGAAGCCGTCCGTCGGTACGTATCCCGTCGTGTCGCCGCTGCCGGGCGGGCCGAACTCGCCGCCGCCCCCCGAGGGCGCGGGACGGCCGAGGCTGGAGGCGCGGCCCGCGGGCGTCTGCATCGTGCCGTCGTCGTGCAACTGCTGCTGCTGGTTCTCGGCGACCGCGCCCACGACGACCGGGATGTCGGACATCTGCCCCGCGAGGGTGTCCCCACCGTCGATGTCGAGTACGTCGGCCACGATCACCGTGATGTTGTCCGGGCCGCCGCCGCGCAGCGCGAGCTCGATCAGCTGCTGCACGGTCTCCTGCGGGCCCTGGTAGCTGGCGAGAGTGTCCTCCATCGTCTGGTGGCTGACCACCCCCGACAGACCGTCGGAGCAGATCAAGTACCGGTCGCCTGCTCGGACTTCACGGATCGACAGATCCGGCTCGACATGGTCGCCGCTGCCCAGCGCACGCATCAGCAGCGAGCGCTGCGGGTGCGTGGTGGCCTCGTCCTCGGTGATACGTCCCTCGTCGACGAGCCGCTGCACCCAGGTGTGGTCCTGGGTGATCTGCGTCAGCACGCCGTCCCGCAGCAGGTACGCACGGGAGTCGCCGACATGCACGAGACCGAGCCGCTGCCCGGTCCACAGCAGTGCCGTGAGGGTCGTCCCCATGCCCTCGAGCTGGGGGTCCTCCTCGACCATCAGCCGAAGCTGGTCGTTGGCGCGCTGCACGGCCGTGCCCAGCGAGGTCAGGATGTCGGAACCCGGCACGTCGTCGTCGAGTGCGACGATGGTGGAGATCACCTCGGAACTGGCGACCTCACCGGCGGCCTGGCCGCCCATCCCGTCGGCGATCGCGAGCAGGCGCGGACCGGCATAACCGGAGTCCTCATTGCCCTCGCGGATCATGCCTTTGTGCGATCCGGCGGCGAAGCGCAGTGACAGACTCATGCGCACCTCGCCCGTCGGCTCCGGGTACATCCGCACGGTGCCCACCCTCCGGTCGGGAGCGCGCCGGGGTCCGCCCAGGGGACCGCCGCTGCGTGCTCGCTCCGCTCGCTCATTGTCGTACTACTTCCGCAGCTCGATGACGGTCTTGCCGATGCGGATCGGCGCGCCCAGCGGAATCGGCGTGGGGGTCGTCAGCCGGGTCCGGTCGAGATACGTACCGTTGGTGGACCCTAGGTCCTCCACGATCCACTGGCCATCACGGTCCGGGTAGATCCTGGCATGCCTGCTGGAGGCGTAGTCGTCATCCAGGACGATCGTGGAGTCGTGCGCACGCCCCAGCGTGATGGTCTGCCCCTGCAGCGCGACCGTCGTTCCCTCGAGGATGCCCTCGGAGACGACGAGCTTGGTGGGCGCGCCACGGCGTTGACGGCCGCCGCCGCTCGCCTGCTGGCGCTGCTGCGGAGGTGCGTCCTGCCGCCGGGCGGCCGCTTGCGGCCGTCCGCTCTCCCGGCGCGAGCCGCGCTGTGTGACACGCGTTCCGAACAGATCGCTGCGGATGACCTGCACGGCCACGATCACGAACAGCCACAGTACGGCCAGGAAACCCAGCCGCATGACCGTGAGGGTCAGCTCTGACATTGCCCCCGCTTCACCCTTCGGCTTGCCGGTAAATGATGGTGGTGCTGCCCACGACGATCCGCGAGCCGTCGCGGAGCGTAGCGCGGGTGGTGTGCTGCCCGTCCACCACGATGCCGTTGGTGGACCCGAGATCCTGGATCGTCGAGGGCGTTCCGGTCCGGATCTCACAGTGCCGGCGCGAGACGCCGGGGTCGTCGATCCGCACGTCGGCGTCGGTGCTGCGGCCCAGCACGAGCGTCGGGCGGGAGATCTGATGGCGAGTGCCGTTGATCTCGATCCAGTGCCGTACGCGCGCACCGGGCAGCGGGCCGGGAGCCGCCGCGCCACGGCCCTGGGCCATCGGCGCCGCGGGGCCGGGACGGCCACCGGGCGGCGGCGCTGACGGCATGGGCGGAGCGCCCGCAGGCGAGGCCGCCTGCGGGAAGCCGTAGGCCTCGCGGCGGCCGGCCGGACCTCCCGCGGGAGCGCGCTCCGGAGCCTGCTGGCTGGCGGAGGAGGCGAGCGTACGGCTGCGTACCCGGTACAGACCGGTGTCGAGGTCGTCCGCCTTCTCCAGATGGACCTTGATGGGGCCCATGAAGGTGTAGCGCTGCTGCTTCGCGTAGTCGCGCACCATGCCGGCGAGCTCGTCGCCGAGCTGGCCGGAGTAGGGGCTGAGACGCTCGAAGTCCGGCGTACTCAGCTCCACGATGAAGTCGTTGGGGACGACGGTCCGCTCACGGTTCCAGATCGTCGCGTTGTTGTCGCACTCGCGCTGCAGCGCTCCCGCGATCTCGACGGGCTGGACCTCGGACTTGAACACCTTGGCGAAGGTGCCGTTGACCAGACCTTCGAGACGCTGCTCGAACTTCTTCAGGACTCCCATGGGGCACCTCCTCCTTCGTCGCTGTCCTGGTACTGCTTACTGATCGTATCCACGCGCCGGGAAATCGGCTGGTTCCCCCTGTGGGCACCGTCGACGGGTGTCGACGCCCACTGAAGTCCCCTCCCGAAGTTCCCTTCGGAGCTCCTCTTCGAACTCCCCCTGGGCACTCCCATGGGAAGGATCGTAGAGGTGGCTTCACCACAGTGTCCCGCACCCGACTGTGGTCCCTGTCCGCCTCCTGGGGAGATGGCCGGGACCGGTACGAGGTTGATACGTGAACAGGTTCTGGCCGATACGTATCGGGTGGCAGCGATGGGGCACAAGGCACCGTGAGGGGCGGCTGCGCAGGTGATCCCGGGGTCTGCCGCCCCGCCCCTGCCTCGTTGCTGCCCCCGGAAAGGGATGTGAATCCACCCTTGGCAGCGTGCTAATCTTCTGCATGTCGCCAGGCGCTCCCACCCCTCGGTGAGAGACGGACGACACACCCAATGCGCGGGTGGCGGAATAGGCAGACGCGCTGGATTCAGGTTCCAGTGCCCGCAAGGGCGTGGGGGTTCAACTCCCCCCTCGCGCACAAATGAAGCCCCGCAGGTCTTGGACCTGCGGGGCTTTCGCGTTGTCCGGGGTTCAGGCCGGGCGGGCCCGGGTGGCCTCGGGCTCGCCCCGGATCGCGCCGGGGCGTCTTGGGTGAGGACAATCACAGGGCGGGCCTGGGAGTTTTCCACAGGCGCGGGGTTGTCCACAGGCCCTCACACGGATCGGCGCCCGGCGGTACCGTCGTGGCAAGTTGATGTTCGTGCACGGGGGAGGCGGTCCAAGTGAGCGAGAGCGGTGGCGCGGTGGCAGCACGGGCTGAGCAGACGGAGCAGACGGGACGGGCCAGAGTCGCCGATGTGCGCGGGTTCGCGCAGTGGCCGGCACAGGGGTCTCCCAAGGAAGAGGGCAAGGCCCTGCGGGAGCGGGTCTCGAGGGCAGCGCACGCCTCCCTGGACGGGAACGGTGACCGGCCGAGCGCCGTGACCGCCGTCGAGGAGTCCAACCGCGGCCGCATCCCCGAGCTCACGGCGATACGGGTCGGACGAATGGCCGCCAGCCCCTTCGCCTTCCTGCGCGGCTCGGCCGGACTCATGGCATACGACCTGGCGCGTACGCCCATGACAGGCATCGGCGCGCAGATCTGCGGGGACGCGCACGCGGCGAACTTCGGCCTCTACGCGGACGCGCGCGGCGGCCTCGTCATCGACCTGAACGACTTCGACGAGACCGTGTACGGGCCCTGGGAATGGGACCTCAAACGGCTCGCGACCTCGCTGGTCCTCGCGGGCCGGGAGGCGGGAGCGGGCGAGGACACCTGCCGCAAGGCGGCGCACTACGCGACCGGCTCTTACCGGCGCACCATGCGGCTGCTCGCCAAACTCCCGGCCCTGGACGCCTGGAACGCCATCGCGGACGAGGAACTGGTCTCGCACACCGACGCCCACGACCTGCTGGGCACCCTGGAACGGGTCTCGGAGAAGGCGCGGGCCAACACCAGTGGCCGCTTCGCCGCGAAGTCGACGGAGCCGGTCGAGGGCGGCGGGCGCCGCTTCGTCGACGCGCCACCGGTGCTGCGGCGCATACCCGACGCGGAGGCCGCCGGGGTGGCGGCGTCGCTGGAGGAGTACCTGACCACGCTCTCCGAGGACCGCCTCCCGCTCCTCGCGCGGTACGCGGTGCAGGACGTCGCGTTCCGCGTGGTAGGCACGGGAAGCGTGGGCCTGCGCTCGTACGTGGTGCTCCTGCTGGACCACCGTGGCGAACCTCTCGTCCTCCAGGTGAAGGAGACCCGCCCCTCCGCCCTGGTGCCGCACCTGAGGACGGCGGGCCTGACGGTGCCGGAGGTCGAGCACGAGGGCCGCCGTGTCGTCCTCGGCCAGAAGCGCATGCAGGTCGTGAGCGACATCCTGCTCGGCTGGACCTCGGTCGACGGGCGGCCCTTCCAGGTACGTCAGTTCCGCAACCGCAAGGGCAGCGTGGACCCGGCGGCCCTGGCCGCCGACCAGATCGACGACTACGCCCGGATGACAGGCGCTCTGCTGGCCCGCGCGCACGCCCACAGCGCCGATCCCCGCCTGATCGCGGGCTACTGCGGCAAGAGCGAGGAACTGGACGAGGCGATCGCGTCCTTCTCGGTGGCTTACGCGGACCGCACGGAGGCGGACCATGCGGAGTTGGTGGGGGCTGTGAAGGCGGGGAGGGTTGTGGGGGAGTTGGGGGTTTGAGGGGGAGGGGCGGGGTGGGGGCGGGGGGAGGGGGAGCCCCCCGAGAGGCCTGTCCAGCTAAGTACTCCGGTCGGCGGGCGGCTCGTGACCTAGGCTGGGTGGGTGATGACGCCGGAAGCTGAGCAGTCGCAGTCCGAGCCGCCTGTTGAGGAGGGGGCCCCGGGGCCGTGGGCGGATGATGTTCCGTCGGCTGGGGGCGAGGGATCGGCTGGTGAGGGTTCCGCCGACGAGCGGTCTACGAGTGGGGATTCCGCGGATCAGCAGTCCACGAGCGGGGATTCTGCCGCGAAGGATTCCATGAGCGGGGATTCCGCCGACGAGGCTTCCGGTGAGGAGCAGGTGCGGCCCGAGGAGCGGCTGGAGCGGGCCGTGCGTGCCGCTGAGCAGGCGTTGATCGAGTACGAGATCGCGGTGGAGACCTTCCGCGTCGAGGTGGAGAACTTCTCTCGGTTGCACCACCAGAAGCTCGGGCCGATGTACGCGAGGCTCGACGAACTGGACGCGCAGATCGCCGAGGCCCGGGCAGCCCGCACCGGCGACCCGGAGGACATGCGCAAGGCGCAGGAGGCGCGGGCCAGGGTCATGCCGATGCCGGGGGTCGAGGAGCTGTTCCACGGTTGGCTCGACTCGGACGGGCTGTCCCCGGAGGCCTCGGCCATGCTGACCGAGCAGCCGGTTCGGTCACCGCAGCGCGTGCGCCCGAGCGACGAGGCCCGCAAGCTCTACCGCGAACTGGTCCGCAAGGCGCACCCCGATCTGGCGCAGGACGATGCCGAGCGCCGGCGGCGGGACGAGTTCATCGCCCGGGTCAACGCCGCGTACGCCCGCGGGGACGAGGCCCTGCTCCAGGAGCTGTCCGAGGAATGGGCAGCCGGGCCCGTACCCAAGGAATGGCGCCCGAGCCGCGCCGAGGAGCTGTACGCCCGCCTCGAGTGGCTCGCCGAGCGCAAGGAACTGCTCAGCGTTGTGGCCCGTGACCTGGAGGAGAGCGCGATCGGCGCGATGCTCAAGCTCGCCCCGGAGGACCCCGACCGGCTGCTGGAGGAGATCGCCGAGCAGTTGCTGACGCAGCTGAGCGAGCGCGAGGCGGAGCTGGCGGGCTTGCTCGGCTAGTTTCACCGGCTGTCGGCCGGCCTCACTGGGGTACACGGTGCCCCGGGCGCAGGTGGTGGGCGGGTCGGGTAGCGTCGGGCGTATGCAATTCGGAGCTGGTGTGCCCACGGTCGAGGTCGGAGATCTCGCGGACGGAGACTTTCTGCTGGACGTCCGGGAGGACGACGAGTGGCAGGCCGGTCACGCGGCGGGGGCGCTGCACATCCCCATCAGCGAATTCGTGGCGCGCTACGGCGAGTTGACCGAGGCGGCGCCGCAGGACGGCAGGATCCACGTGATCTGCCGCTCGGGCAGTCGTTCCGCGCAGGTCGCGATGTACCTCGTCCAGCAGGGCATCGACGCGGTGAACGTCGACGGCGGTATGCAGGTCTGGGCCGCGGCCGGGCGCCCTGTCGTGGACGACAAGGGCCAGCCGGGCTTCGTCCTCTAGCGGGGCGTCGCGTTCTAGCGAGGCGTCACGCCAGTGCGTGCGCCGCCAGCAGGTCGCCCAGCGTTTCCTCGTGGGCTGCTGCCGGGCCCAGGGAGAGTTCCAGGTGCTTGGCCCAGGCGTGGTAGCGGTGCAGGGGGTAGTCGGTGTCGGCGCCGAAGCCTCCGTGCAGATGTTGCGCGGTCTGGACGACGCGTCGTACTCCCTCGGAGGCCCAGATCTTGGCCACGGCTATGTCGCCGGACGCGGGCAGCGCACCGCCCGCCCCGGTGCTTATCCGCCACGCGGCCTGCCAGAGGGTCGCCTCCATCGCGCGTAGATCGACATAGCGGTCGGCGGCCTGCACGGCCACCGCCTGGAAGGTGGCGACCGGGAATCCGAACTGCTCTCGTTTGCTGGTGTATTCACTCGTCATCCCGAGAACGCGCTCGCCCAAGCCGAGCGCCAGCGCACACGTGCCGGTCGCGAGCAGATCCCGTAGCGACTCCCAGGCGCCGTCGGCGTCGATGACGTTGCGAGCGGTGAGGCGTACGGAGTCCAGCCGGAGTTCGCCGAGCCGCTCTCCTGTCGTGGAGACCTGCTCGGCGAGCGCGGTGCCTTCGTGGCCGCGCGGTACGAGGGCGAGCACGGCGCGGCCTGAGCCGGTGCTCAGCGCGGGTACGACGACGAAGTCCGCGTTGCAGCCCCAGGGAACCGCCGTCTGCACCCCGTCCAGTACCCACACGTCGCCTTCCCGGCGTGCGGTGACGGCCAGTTCGGCGCCGTCGTGTCCGGTACGGCCGTTCGCGGCGACGGTCAGCACCGTCTCGCCCTGCCCGGCCCGCGCCAGTAACTCCGCCTTCAACTCCTCACCGCCGTACGTCTGCACGGCCAACGCCGCCGCACTGCTCTCCAGCAGCGGCACCCGCGCGAGGACCTTCGCCGACTCGCGCAGCACCAGGCACAGCGCGATGGCGTCCAGCCCCGCCCCGCCGTAGCGCGCGTCGAGCAGCAGGCTCAGCAGGTCGGCGTCGGCGAGCTTGCCCCACAGCGTCCGGTCGAAGTCGTCCGCGACGGCGCCCGCGGTGAGTGCGGGTGAGGGCACCCCGTCCGGCGCGACTCCGGCGAACACCGCCCGGGCCGCTTCCACGGCCGCCTGCTGCTCCTCGCTGAAGCTGAAGTCCACAGCCTGTCCTCCCACGCGTACCTGATCCATCGGACGGAGCGGATAGGCCCGTCGATGGATCTGACGGAGCGTCAAGGTAGAACAAGTTCTATGAAAAGGGAACGGTGCGGCAGCCCGGGAGCTGTCGGCAGGCTGAGCTCAACACCCCCGAAACTCGCCACCGCCACAGCTCACCCACCACAGCTCACCCGCCAAAGCTCACCGGTCGAAGTCCAACTCCACCTTTTCCGTTGCCGGATGGGACTGGCATGCCAGCACATACCCCGCTTCTGTCTCCTCCGGCTCCAGCGCGAAGTTGCGGTCCATGCGCACCTCGCCGGAGACCAGGAACGCCCGGCAGGTCCCGCACACCCCTCCCCGGCAGGCATACGGGGCGTCGGGGCGGTTGCGCAGCACCGTCTCCAGGAGCGGCTCGCCGTCCCGCACCGGCCAGGTGCCCGCGCGCCCGTCGAGCCGTGCGGTCACCGTGCTGTGTGCGGGAGTCGGCACGGGGGCAGCTAGTGCGGCCCCGTCGTCCACATGGAAGATCTCCTCGTGGATACGGCTCCGTGAGACCCCGAGGTCGCGCAACGCCCGCTCCGCCCCCTGCACCAGCCCGAACGGCCCGCACAGAAACCAGCCCGACACCGCGTCGACCGGCAGCAGCGCCGGCAGCAGCCCTGTGAGCCGCTCGCGGTCGAGCCGACCGGAGGGCAGACCGGCCTGCTGCTCCTCGCGGGAGAGCACCGTCACCAGCTGGAACCGCTCCGGGAAGCGGTCCTTCAGATCGGCGACCTCCTCGAGGAACATCGTCGAGGCGGACGTACGGTCGCTGCGTATGAGGCAGAACCGCGCCTCGGGCTCTCGGGCCAGCAGTGTCGTGACGATCGACAGCACGGGTGTGATGCCACTGCCGCCGACCACCGCCGCGTACAGCCCGGGCGCCGGTTCGAGTGTGAAACGGCCTGCTGGTGTCATCACCTCCAACTCGTCGCCGACACCGATCTCCTTGAGGGCGTACGTCGAGAAGGACCCGCCCTCGACGAGCCGCACCCCTACCCGCAGCGTCCGGGGGCCGTCGCCCTCCCCGGCAGCGGGGTCGGGCGCCGGCGAGCAGATCGAGTACGTGCGCCGTATCTCTGTGCCGTCGACCGTGCGCCGCAGCGCCAGGTGCTGGCCCGGTGCGTACCGGTACTCCTCGCGCAGCTCCGGCGGTACCGCGAAGGTCAGGGCGACGGAGTCGTCGGTCAGCTGGTCGACCGCGGCCACCGGGAGTGTGTGGAAGCGGGCCATCACAACTCCTTGAAGTGGTCGAACGGTTCACGGCAGGACAGACATCGCCGCAGCGCCTTGCACGCGGTGGACGAGAAGCGGCTGAGCAGTTCGGTGTCGGCGGAGCCGCAGTGCGGACAGCGCACGGGGTCCGCCTGAGAGCCCGCATCCGGTGGGGCTTCGGCCACCCCGTCCGGAGTGTGCGCGGCAGGCCGCGTCGGGCCGAGCGATATCGGAACCGGCCCCTTCGCCCGCTGCGTACGCGGCGGTGCTATCCCGAACTCCCGTAGCTTGCGGCGTCCTTCGTCCGAGATGTCGTCCGTGGTCCAGGCAGGGGAGAGCACGGTCTGTACGGTCACCTCGGGCACCCCGTGTTCGTACAGCACCCTCTCGATATCCGCCGACATGGCCTCGATGGCCGGGCAGCCGGTGTACGTGGGCGTCAGCTCGACCTCGACCGCACCGCCCCCACGGACGTGGACCGCGCGGAGCACGCCCAGCTCTTCCAAGGTCAGGACCGGCAGCTCGGGATCGGGCACGGAACCGGCGAGCCTGTGCAGCTCCTTCTCAAGGAGCGTCGTCTCCCCTTCGGGGGGTGTCGTCCTGGTCACCATGACGCCCCCGGGTGGCTGCGGTGCAGATGCTGCATCTCGGCGAGCATCCGACCGAAGGGTTCCGTATGCAGCCCCTGGCGTCCGGCACCCGCGGTCCACGCCCCGGTTCGTGGGCCTTCCGGCACGTCGAGGGTCGCCCGGCGCAGAACGGCGGAGACGGACTCGAGCCAACTGGTTTCCAGCTCCTTCCAGTTGACGTCCACCCCCTCGATCGGCTGGAACATCTCACCGGTGTACCGCCACAGCCCCTCGCAGGCCTTTCGCATCCGCTGATGGCTCTCGGCAGTGCCGTCGCCCAGTCGCAGCGTCCACTGTTCGGCGTGGTCCTGGTGGTAGGCGACCTCCTTGACGGCCTTGGCCGCGAGCGGGGCGAACTCGCCGTCTCCGGAGGCCAGTTCCGCGTACAGCAGTCGCTGATAGGTGGAGAAATACAGCTGGCGGACGATCGTGTGGGCGAAGTCGCCGTTCGGCTGCTCGACCAGCTGGAGGTTGCGGAAGTCGCGTTCCTCGCGGAGGTATGCCAGCTCGTCCTCGTCGCCTGCCATCGACAGGAGGACCCGTGCCTGGCCGAGCAGGTCGAGGGCGATGTTGGCGAGGGCCACTTCCTCTTCGAGTACGGGCGCCTTGCCCGCCCACTCCCCCAGTCGGTGCGAGAGCACCAGGGCGTCGTCGCCGAGGGCGATGGCGGCCGCGGAACCGGCGGTGACCGTCACAGGTGCTTCACCCCTTCCGGAATGTCGTAGAACGTGGGGTGGCGGTACGGCTTGTCGGCGGCCGGTTCGAAGAAGGGATCCTTCTCGTCCGGGGAGGAGGCCGTGATCGCGGTGGAGGGGACGACCCAGATGGAGACGCCTTCGCCGCGCCGGGTGTACAGATCGCGGGCGTTGCGCAGCGCCAGCTCGGCGTCCGGAGCGTGCAGGCTGCCGGCGTGGGTGTGCGAGAGTCCGCGGCGCGAGCGTACGAAGACCTCCCACAGCGGCCAGTCGTTTGTGGTCATGCTCGCGCCTCCCCGTTGCCTGCGGCGTGTTTGCCGGCGTAGGCCGCCGCCGCTTCCCGTACCCATGCGCCCTCTTCGTGTGCTTGCCTGCGCTGGTCTATCCGCTGTTCGTTGCACGGACCGTTGCCCTTGAGGACCTCCCAGAACTCCGTCCAGTCGATCGCTCCGAAGTCGTGGTGCCCCCGCTCCTCGTTCCACTTCAACTCCGGGTCGGGGAGCGTGAGTCCGAGGGATTCGGCCTGGGGGACGCAGATGTCTACGAAGCGCTGGCGCAGTTCGTCGTTCGAGTGCCGCTTGATCTTCCAGGCCATCGACTGCGCGGAGTGCGCGGACTCGTCGTCGGGCGGGCCGAACATCATCAGTGAGGGCCACCACCAGCGGTTCACCGCGTCCTGTGCCATCTCGTGCTGCTCCGGTGTGCCGCGGCTGAGGGTCAGCAGAAGCTCGTATCCCTGGCGCTGGTGGAAGGACTCCTCCTTGCAGATGCGGACCATCGCGCGCGCGTACGGACCGTATGAGCAGCGGCACAGGGGCACCTGGTTGGTGATCGCCGCGCCGTCCACCAGCCAGCCGATGGCGCCTACGTCCGCCCAGGTCAGCGTCGGGTAGTTGAAGATCGATGAGTACTTCTGGCGGCCGGTGTGCAGCTTGTCGAGCAGTTCTTCACGGCTGGTGCCGAGCGTTTCCGCCGCGCTGTAGAGGTAGAGCCCGTGTCCGGCCTCGTCCTGGACCTTGGCCATCAGGATCGCCTTGCGGCGCAGAGAGGGTGCGCGCGTGATCCAGTTGGCCTCGGGCTGCATGCCGATGATCTCGGAGTGTGCGTGCTGCGCGATCTGCCGGACCAGCGTCGAGCGGTAGGCGTCGGGCATCCAGTCGCGCGGTTCGATGCGCTCGTCGGCGGCCACGGCGGCGTCGAAGACAGCCTCGTACGCCGCTGTCCGCGCGGCCTCGTCCGCCATCCCGTCCGCCTGTGCGCGGGCGGTGCGGTGCTCGGCTGCTGTCGCCATCTGGTCCCCCTCGACCTTGATCAAGCTACCGACCGATCGTTCGGTTCGTCCGATTCAATGGTGGGACGAGGGCCGTAAGGTGTCAACCGCTGTGGATAACCCGCTGTGGACAACGTCATGGTCGTGGCCGCTGTGTTCGCCGGGGCTGTGCCGGGAGGGCGGGCTTAAGTACCGTGCCGGTGCGAACGTCGCGGCGCGGCACCCCGCGGGCGGTACGGCAGCGGTCCGGCCGGCGACAGAAATCAGGCGGACATCGGGAAACGGGGCGGAATGGATGCGTACGACGAGGGCTCGAACCCCCGGCACGAGCAGCCGGACGAGCCTGAGCCCGCCGCTGCCGACTCTCACCCACCGAACGACCGCGCAGCGCCTGCCGGTTCCCCGCCGGACGATCACGCAGCCCCCACCGCACCCCCGCCGAACGACCCCGCGCCCCCGCAGTACGACCCCACACCCCCTCCCCCCACCGGCATAGCCGTCCTTTCCCTCCGCTACCAGATCGCCTTCGCCCTGGCCCTCGCCGTAGTCACGGTCGCCGCCTGTGTGCACCTCGGCATGATGTTTCTGCACGTCGCGCCCTCGAACACGGTCACGAAGCAGCACGGGCAGGCGATCGACGAGTGGGTCTATCCCGAGTTCGAGCAGAACTGGAAGCTCTTCGCCCCCAATCCGCTGCAGCAGAACATCGCGGTCCAGGTCCGCGCCGAGGTACGGGCCGCGGACGGCGGCACCCGGACAACCCGCTGGTACGACCTCTCCGCACTGGACGGCGCAGCCATCGACGGCAACCTGCTGCCCAGCCACACCCAGCAGAACGCCCTGCGCCGCGCCTGGGACTTCTACGTGGGCACACACGACAACGAGAACCGTCCCGACGGCCTGCGCGGCGACCTCTCCGAGCGCTATCTGCGCCGCCTTGTCGTGCTGCGCCTGGACCGAGAGCAGGCGGGCGGCAAGGGCGCGGTCGTCCAGCAGGTCCAGGTCCGCTCCCGTACGACCAATGTGCCGCCTCCGGCATGGAGCACGGAGAAGGTGTCCGAAAAGCCGGTCTTCCGCGAGCTGCCTTGGTGGCCGGTGACCGAGGCCGACCGGGCGGCAGGCACGCGCGACACGAGGACAGAGGCGGGGGCCCAGTGAGCAGCGACGACCGCACCGGCACCCTCGAGCACAAGTCCCACCTCGACCGGAAGCTCGCACGCGGCATCTCCCGGATCACCGGTTCGGCGCTCGGCCCGTATCAGAGCGCCGTCATACGCATCGGCTTCGCCGCCACCTGGCTGCTGTTCCTGCTGCGGGAATTCCCGCACCGCCGGGACATGTACGGGCCCGACGGCCCCTGGAGCTGGGACCTCGCCCAGCAGCTCATAGCGGACAACCACGCCTTCACGGCCCTCATGTGGTCCGACAGCCAGATCTGGTTCGAGATCGTCTACGCACTGGCCGTGCTGTCGAGCGCCCTGCTGATGCTGGGCTGGCGAACCCGCGCCATGTCCGTGCTCTTCATGATCGGCGTTCTCTCGCTGCAGAACCGCAGCGTCTTCATGGGTGACGGCGGCGACAACGTCATCCACCTGATGGCGATCTACTTGGTGTTCACGCGCTGCGGCCAGGTGTGGTCCCTGGACGAGCGGCGCGAACGTCGCGGGCGTGAGGCACGCGCGCGTGGAGAGCGTTCTGGGCCGGACAGGGTGGGTCCCGCCCTGTGGGGTGTGCTCGGATTCCTGCTGGCCGCGGCCACGCTCGCGGGGAAGATCGACGGCGGCTTCCTGGGCGGCTGGCTGACGTTCTTCTGGGGGCTGTGGGTGGCGCAGGGCCTGTGGTGGGTGGTGGCACGCCGGGCGCGGAGCGCCGAGCCGCGGATCTTCCTGGATGTCCTCGCCAACCTCAGCCACAACGCCGCCCTGTTCATGATCATGGCGGAGGCGTGCCTGATCTACGCGACCGCCGGCTGGTACAAGATCCAGGGCTCGCGCTGGCAGGACGGCACCGCCGTCTACTACCCGCTCCACCTCGACTACTTCTCGCCCTGGCCCGCCCTCTCCGACCTGCTGACCGCGAACGGCACCCTGGTGATGCTGGTGACATACGGGACGGTCGCGGTGCAGGTCGCCTTCCCCTTCACGCTGTTCAACCGGAGGGTGAAGAACGTCCTGCTGGCAGCCATGATCACCGAGCATGCCGTGATCGCCGTGGTCCTCGGCCTGCCGTTCTTCTCGCTCGCCATGATCGCGGCGGACGCGGTCTTCCTGCCGACGTCCTTCCTGCGCCGCCTCGGCGGATGGGCGGCACGCGCGCGCGTGCGGCTGTTTTCCCGCGGCCGCCGCCCTACGATCCCGGGGCCCCGCAAGGGTGATCAGCGCACCCCGGAGGAGGCCGAGCAGGCGCACGTAGGCTTCACCGCATGACGGCCCCCGACGACCCCGTACGCGCCTGGCACCGGCTCGCCGGCACCTCCGTACTGCTCGACGGCTTCCACGCCCTCAAGCACGCCGTACGCTTCCACGCTGAGGTCCCGGTGGCCGTCACCGCCGACCGGCGGGCGGCCCTCGCGCTGGCCGAGGAACTGGCCCCGGACGTACGGGACACGCTCGACCGGCTCCTGGTTCAGGTCCCGGAGGAGGTCTTCAAAGCCTTCGTCCCCCGGCCGCACCCCACCGCGGTGGCCGCTTTGGCGGTACGTCCCTCCCGTGCGGCCAACCTGGAGACGCTGGCCCGCACGCCGCGCCCCGCCCCCGTCGTGGTGCTCGACAATCCGCGCAACCTGGGCAACGCCGGAGCCGTGATCCGTCTCGCCGCCGGCTTCGGGGCGACCGGTGTCGTCACGACCGGCACCCTCGATCCCTGGCACCCCACGGTCGTACGCGGCGGGGCGGGGCTGCACTTCGCAACGGCCGTGGAGCGGCTCGCCGTGCACGAACTGCCCTCGGGCCCGGTGTTCGCCCTCGACCCGGAAGGCGAGGACATCCGTGGCCTCAAGCTCCCGGACGACGCCCTGCTCGCCTTCGGCTCCGAACGCAGCGGACTGTCGCACGAACTGCGTGCCCGCGCCGACCACTTGGTGTCCCTGCCGATGCGCCCCCAGGTGTCCAGTTACAACCTCGCCACCAGCGTGGCCATGACCCTGTTCCACTGGAGCGCAGCCGGGGGCGCGGCCGGAAGTGGGCCCCTGCCGGGCGGCCCTGACGCCCGCCCGGCCTGACCCTCCGGAGGCGCAGGCTCACGCCTCCCGGCGCACCTCCACCACCCGGAAACGGTTCGCCACGAACGCCCCGTCGCACAGCGCCGCGTTCGCCGCCCGGTTGCCGCCCGAGCCGTGGAAGTCCGAGAAGGCCGCCGTCTGGTTGACGTACACCCCGCCGGTCAGGTTCAGCGAAAGCTGGGCGCACTCCTCCAGGCAGGCCTCCTGGACAGCCTGCTCGACCTCCTGGGAGGTCGTGTACGCGCCGACCGTCATCGCGCCCTTGTCCCTGATCGTCCGCCGCAACAGCTCCACGCCCTCATCGGCCGAGTCAACCGCGACCGCGAAGGAGACCGGCCCGAAGCATTCGCTCATGTAGGCCGCCTCGGCGTCGGGCTTGGCACCGTCCAGCTTCACGATCACGGGCGTACGGACGACCGCATCCGGGAACTCCGGGTTGCGGATCTCCCGTGAAGCCAGGGCGACCTCACCAAGGCCAGACGCGGCCTCCAGGCGGGCCTTCACGTCCGGGTTCACGATCGCGCCGAGCAGGGCGTTCGCGCGGGCGTCGTCCCCGAGGAGTCCGCCGACCGACTTGGCGAGATCGGCGACCACCTCGTCGTACGACTTGGGGCCCTCCTCCGTACGGATGCCGTCGCGGGGGATCAGCAGGTTCTGCGGGGTCGTGCACATCTGGCCGCTGTAGAGGGACAAGGAGAAGGCGAGGTTCGACAGCATCCCCTTGTAGTTGTCGGTCGACTCCACGATCACCGTGTTGACGCCGGCCTTCTCCGTGTAGACCTGTGCCTGCCGGGCGTTGGCCTCCAGCCAGTCGCCGAACGCCGTCGAGCCTGTGTAGTCGATGATCCGGACCTCGGGGCGGGTGGCCAAGGTCTTGGCGATGCCTTCGCCGGGGCGCTCGGCGGCCAGCGCCACCAGGTTCGGGTCGAAGCCCGCCTCGGCGAGCACATCGCGCGCCACCTGGATGGTGAGGGCGAGCGGCAGCACCGCGCGCGGGTGGGGCTTGACCAGGACCGGGTTGCCCGTGGCCAGGGAGGCGAACAGGCCCGGATAGCCGTTCCACGTCGGGAAGGTGTTGCAGCCGATCAGCAGGGCGATGCCGCGCGGCACCGGCATGAACTGCTTGTTCAGCGCGAGGGGCTCACGCTTGCCCTGAGGCTTCGTCCACTCCGCGGTGTCCGGGGTGCGGACCTGCTCCACAAACGCGTACGCCACCGCCTCCAGGCCGCGGTCCTGGGCATGCGGGCCGCCCGCCTGGAACGCCATCATGAAGGCCTGGCCACTGGTGTGCATGACCGCGTGCGCGAACTCATGTGTGCGGTCGCTGATCCGCTTGAGGATCTCCAGACACACCACAGCGCGCATCTCAGCGCCCGCGTGGCGCCACGCGCGCTGCCCGGCCTTCATGGCGGGCAGCAGGACGTCGATGTCCGCGTGCGGATAGGTGACCCCCAACTCGATTCCGTACGGGGACACTTCGCCGCCCACCCAGTCATCGGTGCCGGGCTGGCCCAGATCGAGGCGGGTCCCCAGGAGGGCATCAAAAGCGGCCTTGCCCTCCGCCAGGCTCAGGCTGCCGTCCTCGCCGTACGCCTTGGGGTGCTCGGGGTGCGGGGACCAGTACGCGCGCGTGCGGATCGTTTCCAGCGCCTGGTCGAGGGTGGGCCGGTGCTGGGCGATCAGCTGGTGCGCGGTGAGTTCGGCGGCGGCCATCAGGGACCAACTCCTCGTCTCTAGAGCTCCTCGTTGAGCTCGCGACCTGGGCAGACATATTGATAAGTGTGGCGCGAAGCGTCTCGTTCAGGGTGGTGGTGGGCGACGGGTGGGTAGTCAGAGTTAGAGTAACCGAACGATCGGTCGGGACAAGGGGGTCCGCCGAAGCTGTGGAAAACCCCGTGCGGGAGGATCGCGAGCATGACAGCACTCGACCTCGCCGCGCCGGTGGCCGTCGTCGGCACGGGCACCATGGGCCAGGGCATCGCCCAGGTCGCACTGGTCGCTGGCCACCCCGTGCGGCTGTACGACGCCGTCCCCGGCCGGGCCCGGGCCGCGGCCGAGGCCATCGGAGCCCGCCTCGACAGGCTGGTCGAGAAGGACCGGATGACCGGCGCCGACCGGGACGCCGCGCGCACCCGCCTCAGCCCCGCCGAGAGCCTGGCCGACCTGGCCGACTCGCATCTCGTCGTCGAGGCCGTACTGGAGCGGCTCGACGTCAAGCAGCAGCTGATGCGCGAGCTCGAGGAGATCGTCACGGACCACTGCCTGCTCGCCACCAACACCTCCTCCCTGTCGGTGACCGCCATCGGCGGCGCTCTGAGCAACCCCGGCCGCTTCGTCGGCCTGCACTTCTTCAACCCCGCGCCGCTGCTGCCGCTCGTGGAGGTCGTCTCCGGGTTCGCGACGGACGTCACGTCGGCCACGCGCGCGTATGAGACGGCACGCGCCTGGGGGAAGACCCCGGTCGCCTGCGCCGACACCCCCGGCTTCATCGTCAACCGCATCGCGCGGCCCTTCTACGCCGAGGCCTTCGCGGTGTACGAGTCCCAGGCCGCCGACCCCGCCACGATCGACGCCGTCCTGCGTGAATCCGGTGGCTTCAAGATGGGCGCCTTCGAGCTGACCGACCTCATCGGACAGGACGTCAACGAGGCGGTCACCCGCTCCGTATGGGAGGCCTTCTTCCAGGACGTGCGGTTCACGCCCTCGCTCGCCCAACGGCGGCTCGTCGAGTCGGGCCGGCACGGCCGCAAGACCGGACGCGGCTGGTACGCGTACGGGGACGACGCGGAGCGGCCCGAACCGCACACCGCGGAGAAGGCCCAGCCGCCCGCGTACGTCGTCGCCGAGGGAAGCCTGGGCCCCGCGGCCGAACTGCTCCCGCTGATCCGCGAGGCGGGCATCCAGGTCCGCGAGGACGAGGAGGACCACGGCACCCGCCTGGTGCTGCCCAGCGGCGGACAGCTGGCCGTCGCGGACGGCCAGACCTCCGTCGAGTTCCGAGACGTCGTCTACTTCGACCTGGCGCTCGACTACCGCAAGGCGACCCGGATCGCCCTGTCCGCCTCGCAGGACACCCAGCCGGGGACCCTCGCCGAGGCCACCGGGCTCTTCCAGGCGCTCGGCAAGGACGTCAGCGTCGTCGGGGACGTACCCGGGTCGATCGTCGCCCGCACCGTGGCCCGCATCATCGACCTGGCGCACGACGCGGTCACCAAGGGGGTGGCCACCGAGGAGGACATCGACACGGCGATGCGCCTGGGCGTCAACTACCCGCTGGGGCCCTTCGAATGGAGCCGCAAGCTCGGCAAGAGCTGGGCGTACGACGTCCTGGACGAGCTGAATCTGCGGGACCCATCCGGACGGTACGCGCCATCCCTCGCGCTCTACCGCCACGCGTACGCCTCCGAGAAGCGGGAGGGCACCCCATGACCACCGCCAAGCGCGACACGTACACCCCGGAGACGCTGCTCTCCGTCGCTGTGCGGGTCTTCAACGACCGCGGCTACGACGGCACATCCATGGAGCACCTCTCCAAAGCGGCCGGTATCTCCAAGTCGTCGATATACCACCACGTCGCGGGCAAGGAGGAGCTGCTGCGGCGGGCCGTGAGCCGGGCGCTGGACGGCCTCTTCGGGATCCTCGACGAGGAGCACGCGCGCGTGGGGCGTGCCGTGCGGCGACTGGAGTACGTCACCCGGCGCATGGTGGAGGTGCTCACCGCCGAACTGCCGTACGTGACGCTCCTGCTGCGGGTACGCGGCAACACCGGCACCGAGCGCTGGGCCCTGGAGCGGCGCCGGGAGTTCGACCACAGGGTGGCCGAGCTCATGAAGGAGGCGGCGGCCGACGGCGACGTCCGCGCGGACGTGGAGTTCGGGCTCGCCACCAGGCTGGTCTTCGGGATGATCAACTCGCTCGTCGAGTGGTACCGGCCCGACGGCCGGGGCGTGAGCGAGCGTGAAGTCGCCGACGCGGTCGTACGGTTGGTCTTCGAGGGGCTCCGCAAAGAGGAATGAGGGCCGGGCCGCACGCCCCGAAGCAGCCGGGCCGCGGGCGGGAAGATCAGCCCTCCGGCTCCACGTCCTCCTCCTCGAAGACGAGCAGCGTCCGGGTGCTGAGCACCTCCGGGATGGACTGGAGGCGGGTCAGCACCAGGTCGCGCAGATTCCTGTTGTCCGGCGTGTGCACCAGGAGCAGTACATCGAAGTCCCCGCTGACCAGGGCGATATGGGCCACCTCAGGGAGCGCGCGCAGCTGTTCTCGCACCGTGCGCCAGGAGTTCTGCACGATCTTCAGGGTGATGTAGGCGGCGGCGCCCTTGCCGGCCCGCTCATGGTTGATGCGGGCGCCGAAGCCGAGGATCACGCCGTCCTCGATGAGCCGGTTGATGCGCGCGTAGGCGTTGGCCCGGGACACATGGACGCGCTCGGCGACGGACCGTATGGAGGCGCGGCCGTCCGAGCGCAGCATCTGGAGGATGTCCTGATCGATGGCGTCCAGCGGACGCGGAGGCGAGTCGGCACGGCCGTCCTCCGGTCCCTCGGCCATTTGTTCAGGTGCCATGTCCCCCCGCCTCCATACCATGGACGTACTGCATCCATCCCAGGCTGTGGAGAACCGTTTGTCCACAGCCTGAAGCTGCCTGTAGCCAAAATGTGCCGACGACCGAACAATCGGTAGGTGAGGCGCATCACACCGGTGTGCCGCCGAACCACTCCCACGAGGAGGTGCCGTCATGACGGTCATGGAGCAGCGGGGCGCCTATCGGCCCACCCCGCCGCCTGCCTGGCAGCCCCGCACCGACCCCGCCCCACTGTTGCCGGACGAAGTTCCGTACCGCGTCCTCGGCACGGACGCGGCGGCCGAGGCCGACCCGGAGTTGCTGCGCCGTCTGTACGGGGAGCTGGTGCGCGGCCGTCGCTACAACACGCAGGCCACCGCACTCACCAAGCAGGGCCGGCTGGCGGTCTACCCCTCCTCCACCGGCCAGGAGGCCTGCCAGGTCGCCGCCGCGCTCGTCCTCGAAGAGCGCGACTGGCTCTTCCCCAGCTACCGCGACACGCTCGCCGCCGTCGCCCGCGGCCTCGACCCCGTCCAGGCCCTGGGCCTCCTGCGCGGCGACTGGCACAGCGGATACGACCCCCGTGAGCGCCGTATCGCGCCCCTGTGTACCCCCCTCGCGACCCAACTCCCGCACGCCGTGGGCCTCGCGCACGCCGCACGTCTCCAGGGCGATGACGTAGTAGCGCTCGCCCTGGTCGGTGACGGCGGCACCAGTGAGGGCGATTTCCACGAGGCACTGAACTTCGCCGCCGTCTGGCAGGCCCCGGTCGTCTTCCTCGTCCAGAACAACGGCTTCGCGATCTCTGTCCCGCTCGCCAAGCAGACCGCCGCGCCGTCCCTCGCCCACAAGGCGGTCGGTTACGGCATGCCGGGCCGCCTGGTCGACGGCAACGACGCGGCCGCGGTGCACCAGGTCCTCGGCGAAGCCGTGGCCCACGCGCGCGCGGGAGGTGGACCGACGCTCGTGGAGGCGGTGACGTACCGCATGGAAGCCCACACGAACGCCGACGACGACAAGCGCTACCGCGCCGACTCGGAGGTCGAGGCCTGGCGGGCACACGACCCGATCGCCCTCCTGGAGCACACATTGACCGAGCGCGGGCTCCTCGACGAGGCCGGCATCCAGGCCGCCCGCGAGGACGCCGAGGCCATGGCCGCGGACCTGCGAGAGCGCATGAACCAGGACCCGGCGCTCGACCCGATGGACCTCTTCGGGCACGTCTACGACCAGCCCACGACCCAACTCCTGGAGCAAGAGGCACAGCTGCGGGCCGAACTGGCCGCCCAGGAGCGGCATCACGAGTCGGAGGGAGCGCCGCGATGACCACGGTCGCCGTGAAACCGGCCACCATGGCGCAGGCCCTCGGCCGTGCCCTCCGTGACGCGATGGCCGCCGACCCGGCCGTCCACGTCATGGGCGAGGACGTCGGCACCCTAGGCGGGGTCTTCCGGGTCACCGACGGGCTCGCCAAGGAGTTCGGCGAGGACCGCTGTACGGACACGCCGCTGGCCGAGGCGGGCATCCTGGGGACGGCCGTCGGCATGGCCATGTACGGGCTGCGGCCGGTCGTGGAGATGCAGTTCGACGCCTTCGCGTACCCGGCCTTCGAGCAGCTGATCTCGCATGTGTCGCGGATGCGCAACCGCACCCGAGGGGCGATGCCGCTGCCGATCACGATCCGTGTCCCCTACGGGGGAGGCATCGGCGGCGTCGAGCACCACAGCGACTCCTCCGAGGCGTACTACATGGCGACTCCGGGGCTCCATGTCGTCACGCCCGCCACGGTCGCCGACGCATACGGGTTGCTGCGCGCGGCCATCGCCTCCGACGATCCCGTCGTCTTCCTCGAACCCAAGCGCCTGTACTGGTCGAAGGACTCCTGGAACCCCGAGGAGCCACCGGCCGTTGAACCGATAGGCCGCGCGGTGGTGCGGCGCTCGGGCCGGAGCGCCACGCTGATCACGTACGGGCCGTCCCTGCCCGTCTGCTTGGAGGCGGTCGAGGCGGCGCAGGCCGAGGGCTGGAACCTCGAAGTCGTCGATCTGCGCTCCCTGGTGCCGTTCGACGACGAGACGGTCACCACGTCCGTACGGCGCACGGGGCGGGCCGTGGTCGTGCACGAGTCCGGGACCTTCGGCGGACCGGGCGGGGAGATCGCCGCGCGGGTCACCGAGCGGTGCTTCCACTACCTGGAGGCGCCGGTACTGCGGGTGGCCGGGTTCGACATCCCGTACCCGCCGCCGATGCTGGAGCGGCACCATCTGCCCGGCGTCGACCGCATCCTGGACGCGGTCGCGCGGCTGCAGTGGGAGGCGGAGAACTGATGCCCCAGGTCCTCGAATTCAAGCTGCCCGACCTCGGCGAAGGGCTCACCGAGGCGGAGATCGTCCGCTGGCTCGTCCAGGTCGGCGACGTCGTCGCCGTCGACCAGCCAGTCGTCGAGGTCGAGACGGCCAAGGCGATGGTCGAGGTGCCGTGCCCGTACGGCGGCGTGGTCACGGCCCGCTTCGGCGAGGAGGGCACGGAACTGCCCGTCGGAGCACCGCTGTTGACGGTGGCGGTCGGAGCGCCCGCCTCCGGTGACGCGGACGAGGGGTCCGGGAACGTACTCGTGGGATACGGCACGGGAACACCGCCCGCACGGCGCGGAAGGGTGCGGCCGACGGGCCCGGCGTCTGCCGGGCGACGGCCGCCGGGCCGGCCCGCGGAGGGGCCTGGCAGCGCAGATGTGGCGTCGGCCGGTCGCAGTGCGGACGTGGCGTCCGACTGGCGCGGTGCGGAGACGACGTCCGCAGCTCGCGCCGCGGACACGTCGGCCGCCGACCGAGGCACGGACAGCGGTGCCATGGGAACGGCGGCGCACGAAGCCGCCGCCCGCCGCCTCGCGCAGGACGTCGCCACCACCGAGGGCCGGCCGGGCGACACGAACGGAAGCCGTGGCGACGGCCCGGTGCCGGTGATCTCTCCGCTCGTACGGCGGCTGGCCAGGGAATACGGCCTGGATCTGCGGGAGTTGGCGGGGTCCGGCCCCGACGGACTGATTCTGCGGGCAGACGTGGAGCACGCGGCGCGTGCGGCCGGTGCACGCGGGGGCCGGGCGACGGAAGCCGGGGCTGTGGCGTACGCGCCCACAGGGCCGGAGCCCTCAACCGCCCCCCACGCGCGCGTGCCTGCCGTGCCCGCCGATGAGGCCGCCCCGGTACCGGCGGCCCCCGGCACCCGCATCCCCCTGCGAGGCATACGCGGTGTCGTCGCCGACAAGCTCGCCCGCAGCCGTCGTGAGATCCCCGACGCGACCTGCTGGGTGGATGCCGACGCGACGGAACTCCTGAACGCGCGCGTCGCGATGAATGCCACCGGCGGACCGAAGATCTCCCTCCTCGCACTGCTCGCCCGCATCTGCACCGCCGCCCTCGCCCGCCATCCCGAGCTCAACTCCAGGGTCGACATGGACGCCCGGGAAGTCGTACAGCTCGACGAGGTGCACCTCGGGTTCGCGGCGCAGACCGAGCGGGGGCTCGTCGTGCCGGTGGTGAAGGACGCGCACGGGCGGGACGCCCAGTCGCTGAGCGCGGAGTTCGCGCGGCTCACCGAAGTGGCGCGGACCGGGACGCTCACGCCAGGGGAACTCACCGGCGGGACCTTCACGTTGAACAACTATGGCGTGTTCGGCGTCGACGGCTCCACGCCGATCATCAACCACCCCGAGGCGGCCATGCTCGGCGTCGGCCGGATCGCACCCAAGCCCTGGGTGCATCAGGGCGAGCTGGCGGTGCGGCAGGTCGTCCAGCTCTCGCTCACCTTCGACCACCGGGTGTGCGACGGCGGCACGGCGGGCGGATTCCTGCGCTATGTCGCGGACTGCGTGGAGCAGCCGGCGGTACTCCTGCGTTCCCTGTGATCGCCCGTTCCCTGTGATCGCCGTGGCACGCATACTCGTGGGGTGACCGCGTACCAGCCCTCCGGCGATCCCGGCGATCCCGGCGCTCCCGGCGCTCCCGGTGACGACGGCGTCGAAGTACACGACGCCGTCGTCCTCGCCGGAGGCGCCGCCCGGCGGCTCGGCGGCGCCGACAAGCCTGGTGTGCGCGTGGGCGGTCGCCCGCTGCTCGACCGGGTCCTGGCCGCCTGCTCCTCCTCCGCCACCACCGTGGTCGTCGCCGACCGCAGGCCCACCGCGCGCCCGGTGCTGTGGGCACGAGAGGACCCGCCCGGCGCGGGTCCGCTGGCCGCGCTCGACGCGGGGCTCCGGCGGACCTCGGCGGCGTATGTCGTGGTGCTCTCCGCCGATCTGCCGTTCCTCGACGAGGAGACGGTACGACGGCTGCTGGCCGCCCTTCGGTCGACCGACACGGAAGGCGTGCTGCTCACCGACCCCGACGGCCGCGACCAGCCGCTCGTAGCCGCGTACCGGAGTGCGGCACTGCGCCGTGAGCTGGCAGCGCTCGGCGCCGCGCACGGTGGTCTGGCCGGGCTGCCGCTGCGGCTGCTCACCGCTGCGCTCGACCTGACCCGTATCACCGACCCCGTCGCGTCCTTCGACTGCGACACCTGGGACGACATCTCTGCCGCCCGGGCACGTATCAGGGAGCATGGACACGTGCTGGATGAATGGATTTCCGCAGTCAAGGAAGAGCTGGGCATCGACCTCGAGGTCGACACCGGCGCCCTGCTCGATCTCGCCCGCGATGCCGCACACAATGTGGCCCGGCCCGCGGCCCCGCTGACGACGTTCCTGGTCGGATACGCGGCGGCGCAGGCCAAGGGTGGCCCGGAGGCAGTGGCCGAGGCCGCCCGCAAGGCGACAGCGCTCGCGCTGCGCTGGGCGGAGGAGGATGCCTCCGCGGCTCCGTCCGACACCGGGTCCGCCACCGCCACCGAGGCCCGCCCGGACGCCGGATGACCGCTCACGGGCAGTACGAGGACGTCGACCTCGACGTGGAGGAGGCCCTCGCCTTGGTCAACGACAGCGATGCCCACCGGCCCGGCGAGGCCGCCCCCTGGCCGCAAGCACGCGCCACCGCCGCCCGTGCCCCCCGCACCCCGGCCGCCCCCGTCTCTGTCCCGCTCGACGCCGCGCTGGGCCTCGTCCTCGCCGCCCCCCTCACCGCCCTCACGGACCTCCCGTCGTTCGACACCTCCGCGATGGACGGCTGGGCGGTCGCCGGACCCGGCCCCTGGCACGTACGGCCCGAAGGGGTGCTCGCCGGGCACTCCGAGCCGGCGCCGCTCACCGACGGCGAGGCGGTCCGGATCGCGACCGGCGCACGCATCCCGCAGGACGCCACCGCTGTCCTGCGCAGTGAACACGGCCGCACCGACGACAAGGACCGGCTGCACGCGACCCGGGACGTCGTGCACGGCCAGGACATCCGGCCGCGCGGCCAGGAATGCCGCTCCGGTGACGCCCTCCTGCCTCCCGGGACGCTGATCACCCCGCCCGTGCTCGGGCTGGCGGCCGCCGCCGGATACGACACCGTCTCCGCCGTCCCGCGCCCAAGCGCCGAAGTCCTCGTGCTGGGCGACGAGTTGCTCACCGAGGGCCTGCCCCACGAGGGCCTGATCCGCGACGCGCTCGGCCCGATGCTGCCGCCCTGGCTGCGCGCGCTCGGCGCGGACGTCATCGCGGTGCGCAGGCTCGGCGACGACGCCGAGGCCCTGCACAAGGCACTGCAGCACTCCGAAGCCGACCTCATCGTCACCACCGGCGGCACCGCCACAGGCCCGGTCGACCACGTCCACCCCACCCTGCGCCGCATCGGAGCCCAGCTCCTCGTGAACGGCGTCAAGGTGCGCCCCGGCCACCCCATGCTGCTGGCCCGTACCAGGAAGAACCAGCACCTCGTCGGTCTGCCCGGCAACCCCCTCGCCGCCGTCTCCGGCCTGCTCACACTGGCCGAACCCCTGCTGCGTACGCTCGCGGGACGCCCGGCCCCGGAGCCGTACACGCTGCCGCTGGGGGACGCGGCGCACGGGCATCCGTACGACACCCGGCTGATCCCCGTCGTGTTGCGCGAGGAGCGGGCCGTGTCGCTGCACTACAACGGCCCGGCCATGCTGCGCGGCATCGCCGTGGCCGACGCGCTCGCGGTCGTCCCGCCCGGCGGTGGCCGCCCCGGCCAGGAGCTTGAGATCCTCGAACTGCCGTGGGCGACAGCCGGAATGGCGGCAGGCCTCGGATGAACCGGCTCGGGGTGACTCTCATATGAACCGGATCGGGGAGTGTTTCACGTGAAACTTCCGGGCCATGACGCGATCGCCCGCCAGGCCGACGAACGTCTCGTGACCCAGCGGGTGAGGCTTCCCCGCCGAACCGTGGAACACCCGTTTCGCCAGGTCGCCAAGCGCGTCGTCATGGCGCTGCTGATCCTGGTCTCGACCGGTTTCCTCGTCTACCTCGGACGCGACGGCTACACGGACAGCTCGGGCGACGGCGTCGACCTGCTCGACGCCTTCTACTATGCGACGGTCACCCTCTCGACCACCGGGTACGGCGACATCGCCCCGGTCAGCGACGGCGCCCGGCTCACCAACATCTTTGTGATCACGCCGCTGCGCGTGCTCTTCCTGATCATCCTGGTCGGCACCACTCTCGAGGTCCTCACCGAGCGCACTCGCGAGGAATGGCGACTGAACCGCTGGAGGACCGCATTGAGAGACCACACCGTTGTCATCGGCTTCGGGACGAAGGGGCGGTCGGCGATTCAGACCGTGTGTGCGACGGGGCTGAAGAAGGAGCAGGTCGTGGTCGTCGACCCCAGTACGAAGGTGGTCGACGCGGCGACGGCGGACGGGTACGCCGGTGTGGTCGGCGATGCCACGCGCAGCGACGTATTGCTCAGGGCCGAGGTACAGAAGGCGCGGCAGATCATCATCGCGACCCAGCGCGACGACACAGCCGTACTGGTGGCGCTGACGGCCCGGCAGCTCAATCGCGGAGCGAAGATCGTGGCCGCGGTTCGCGAGGAGGAGAACGCGCCGCTGCTGCGCCAGTCCGGTGCCGACGTCGTCATCACCAGCGCGAGCGCGGCCGGACGGCTGCTCGGGCTCTCGGTGCTCAGCCCCAGCGCGGGCATGGTCCTGGAGGACCTCATCCAGCAGGGCAGCGGGCTCGACATCGTCGAACGGCCCGTCGTGAAGGCCGAGGTGGGGCGCGGGCCGCGGGAAGTGGACGACCTGGTGGTCAGCGTCGTACGAGGGCATCGGGTGCTCGGATACGACGATCCGTCCCTCGGGAAGCTCCAGTTGACGGACCGTCTGATCACCATCGTGCGGAAGACGCCGCATACGCAGGTCGCGCCCGACACCAAGCGCCTGCCCGGGCCCGAGCCGTCCGCAGGAGGGGCCATCGGCCGGCCGAAACCCCGGGAGTAGCCTCGCCGCATGCGTGCGATCACGATTCCAGAACCTGGTGGACCCGAGGCACTGGTATGGGACGAGGTCCCGGATCCGGTGCCCGGAGAGGGCGAAGTGCTGGTCGAGGTGGTGGCCGGGGCGGTCAACCGCGCCGATCTCCTCCAGCGGCAGGGCTTCTACGATCCACCGCCCGGCACCTCCCCGTACCCGGGACTCGAATGCTCCGGACGCATCGCCGCGCTCGGCCCCGGCGTCTCGGGATGGGCCGTCGGCGACGAGGTGTGCGCGCTGCTCGCGGGCGGCGGGTACGCCGAGAAGGTCGCCGTACCGGCCGGACAACTGCTGCCCGTGCCCGAGGGCATCGGGCTTCAGCAGGCGGCCGCGCTGCCCGAGGTGACCTGCACCGTCTGGTCAAACGTCTTCATGATCGCCCACCTCCGCCCCGGCGAGACCCTCCTCGTGCACGGCGGAGCGAGCGGCATCGGCACCATGGCGATCCAGCTGGCCAAGGCCGTCGGCGCGAAGGTCGCCGTCACGGCGGGCAGCAAGGAGAAGCTGGAACACTGCGCCGAGCTGGGCGCGGACGTGCTGATCAACTACCGCGAGCAGGACTTCGTCGAGGAGATCAGGACCGCCACGGACGGCGCGGGCGCGGACGTCATCCTCGACATCATGGGCGCCAAGTACCTGGACCGGAACGTCAAGGCGCTCGCCACCAACGGCCGCCTCGCGATCATCGGCCTCCAGGGCGGCGTCAAGGGCGAACTGAACCTCGCCGCGCTCCTGGGCAAGCGGGCCGCCATCACCGCGACCTCGTTGCGGGGCCGGCCCGTCGCCGAGAAGGCGGCGATCGTCGCGGCCGTACGCGAGCACGTCTGGCCGCTGATCTCCGGCGGGCATGTACGTCCCGTCGTCGACCGTGAGCTGCCGATGAGCGAGGCGGCTGCGGCGCACCGCGTGCTGGAGGAGAGCGGGCACATCGGAAAAGTGCTGCTGACGCTCCCGTAAGACGACTTCAGCGCCCTCCCGTACGGCGTCTCAGCCGCGCCGTACGCGCAGGCCGAGGAACGCGAGTCCCAGGCCGAGCCCGATGAGGACCAGGCCGCTGCCCAGGGAGAAGACGTGCCACAGGGGTTCCGAGGAAGAGGACGGTGGCGCGGCGTGCTGTGACGGCTCGGGGGCCACGTCGGGTCGTACGCCTGCGTCGACGCCGGTCTCCGGGGCGACCGGGATATCCGGCACCTCGGGGACGCCGGGGTCGAGCTCCTCGCGTATGGCGGGGGCTTTCTCCCCCGGCCTCGGCCGCCCGACGCCCGCACTGCTGCCGGCGCGCGACTCCGCGGGGCGGGGCTCGACGGCGTACGAAGCGGTCGGCGGGGCGACGCGCAATGCGAGCGAGGCGGACGCGGCAGACAAGCGGGGCGGCGCCGACGACGCGTACGAGACAGGTGCGGGTGCCGTCGTCAGGACCAGCAGCAGGCCCGTTGTACTCAGCGTGCGAAGCCTCGGAGTCATGTCGGTGACCCCCTCCCGATGCTCGGGCGCCCAGACGCATCAAGCGTCACACGCGCCCCGCAATCCGGCATCTGGTCGCATTCGGTGATGGATCTCTTTCGCGAGGGGGCACCAGGGTGGTGAGGTGTACGCGTGCGAGAGAATGGCGGCATGGAGATGCCGAGGAACGAAAGGTCGCCGGAGAACCCACAGATCCTGGTCGTAGGCCAGGACGGCATGGCTCTCGGCGGCGGAGGAGACGACGACTCCCGCGAGGTCCCGGTGACGGAGATGGTGGAGCAGCCCGCCAAGGTCATGCGCATCGGGAGCATGATCAAGCAGTTGCTGGAGGAGGTGAGGGCGGCACCTCTGGACGAGGCGAGCCGGGTCCGCCTCAAAGAGATCCACGCCAGCTCGGTGAAGGAGCTGGAGGACGGTCTCGCTCCGGACCTCGTCGAGGAGCTGGAGCGGCTGTCCCTGCCGTTCACGGAACAGGCGGTCCCCTCCGACGCGGAGCTGCGTATCGCGCAGGCCCAGTTGGTGGGCTGGCTGGAGGGCCTCTTCCACGGAATCCAGACGACGCTGTTCGCCCAGCAGATGGCGGCCCGTGCCCAGCTGGAGCAGATGCGCCGCGCCCTGCCGCCGGGGGTCGGCGGCGAGGGTGACGAAGAGCCGCCCAAGGGCGGCCGCTCGGGCGGGCCGTACCTGTGAGCGCGGTACTTGTAGAGGCGTACTGCTAGATCCGTACGCGAAAAGCGGCGGCGCGCAGACGAAAGGGGCCCGGCACGGATGCCGGGCCCCTTCGCGTGGCCGTTCGTGTGTCAAGCCGACTGCGTGTCCGGCCTGTCTCTCCAGAGGATCAGGCTGCCCGGAGTATCAAGCCGGATTGCCCGTCGAGACCCCGAGTTCGATCTTGGGCATGTCGTTGGGGTCGACGTCCGTGTCCTTCGCGGGGAACTGGTTCATGATCGTGCCGTCGCCGTAGGTGTTCTCTTCGACCGGCTTTTCCGAGTACTGCCAGCCCGCCTGTTGCATGCACTTCTTCACCGAGTCGATGTTCTTGAAGGTGAAGTCGGGCAGCTTGATCTTGTTGGGGTCGTTGTACGACTCGTCCGGCTCCGTGCACTCCTCCGGATCGATCGTCTTCGACGGGTCCGGCCCCTTGTACCCGGCCTCCTGCTGCTGCGTCGGCGACGCGCTGGCGTCCCCGCCACCACCCTCCTCGTCGCCGCCCATGTTCAGCGCCACGATCAGGCTGACCACGGCGGTGAGCGCGACGACGGCCGAGCCGACGATCACCGGCAGGTTGCTCTTGCTGCCGCCGCCACCCGGGGAGGGGGCCGAGGGCTGCTGCGGGGAGATCGTGTACGGCGGCGGGGTCGACATGCCCTGCTGCGGGGAGTACGCCGCGGTCTGCGGAGGCGTCGGGTAGCCGCCCTGCTGCGGATAGCCGTAGGCCGGGGACTGCGGCGCGGGCGAGGGCGTCGGCGGGCCGTACGGACCGGGCGTGTACGGCGTCTGGACGTTCCCCGACGCGCTCGGGCCCGTCTGGCCGACCGGCGGGAAGACCGCGGAGCCGACGCCGGCGCCGCTCGACGTCTGCGCGCCCGGGACGATGCTCGGCGCGGCCGCGTGCAGCGACTGGGCCACGCGCTGGCACTCGTCGCGCATCGCCTCGGCGCTCGGAAAGCGCTCGTTCGGGTTCTTCTTCAGCGCGCGGGCGATCAGCGAGTCCACGGCCGGCGGCAGCGAGCGGTTGATCGAGGAGGGCGCGACGGGCTCCTCCTGGACGTGTGCGTACGCGATCGCCAGCGGCGAGTCCGCTTCGAACGGCAGCCGCCCGGTGACCAGTTGGAAGAGCATGATGCCGACGGAGTACAGGTCCGAGCGGGCGTCCACGCCCCTGCCCAGCGCCTGCTCCGGCGAGAGGTACTGCGGGGTGCCGACCACCATGCCGGTCTGGGTCATGGAGGTGACGCCGGACTGCATGGCGCGGGCGATGCCGAAGTCCATCACCTTGACGACGTTCCGCTTCGTCATCATCACGTTGCCCGGCTTGATGTCGCGGTGGACCAGGCCCATCTCGTGGCTGATCTCCAGCGCCGCCAGCACATCCGCGGTGATCTTCAGGGCCTTGTCGGAGGGCATCGCGCCGTACTGCGCGATGTCCGCCTCGAGGACGGAGCCGAGCGGCTTGCCCTCGATGTACTCCATGACGATGTATGGAGTGGGCGCGCCGGAGCCCGCGGCGGAGCCGCTATCGAGCAGCGTGTCCTCGCCGGTGTCGAAGACCGAGACGATGTTCGTGTGAGTGAGTTTCGCCACTGCCTGGGCCTCGCGGCGGAAGCGCTCACGGAAGGCTTGTTCGCGTCCCAGCTCTGTGTGAAGTGTCTTGATCGCTACTTGCCTGTCGAGCACCGCGTCGTATGCGAGATGGACCGAGGCCATGCCGCCCTCGCCGAGCAGATCACGCAGTTGATAGCGGCCGCCGGCGACCGCACGCCCCGCGTACCGGCCCTGTGCGCCGTCCTGGCTCATGTTCTGCGTCCCCCATTGGCGTGCGCCGTCGCGCGGGCGAAAGCTGCTGATGTGCTCCCGCGGTCGGTGATCCTTTGACCCATTCCCGGCCAAGTCTGCCGGAGGGCACTGACACGTCAAGCGCGGTGCCCGATCCGTGACCGTACGCGAAAGAAGCGTCGCGGAAGCGTTACAGGTGGCGTGCGGCCGGTACACAGAATTTGCACCCGGAGACCAGCTACGGGTTTCATGACCCGTCCATCTCGGACCGGCGCCTCGTGTGGAGGCTGTAGCGTGGCCCGTTGGAGACGGTAGCAACCACCGCGCGGACGCGGGTGAAACGACGGCGAGGACTGATGGCACAGCAGCAGCGCGCTCAGGGCCCGTCCGACCCCGAGGCGACTGGCGGCGGTATGTCAGATGCGCCGGACATGTGGGGTAACGGCGGGCTTGTCGGGGATGGCCGGTATCGGCTGACCCGCAGACTCGGCCGGGGTGGCATGGCCGAGGTGTTCGCGGCCGAGGACGTACGCCTGGGGCGGACGGTCGCGGTCAAGCTGCTGCGTTCCGACCTGGCCGAGGACCCGGTGTCCAAGGCCCGCTTCACGCGCGAGGCCCAGTCGGTGGCGGGCCTCAACCACCATGCGGTGGTGGCGGTCTACGACTCCGGCGAGGACGTGATCGCCGGCAACACCGTGCCGTACATCGTCATGGAGCTCGTCGAGGGCCGTACGATCCGCGATCTGCTGATCAACGCCGAGGCCCCCGGCCCCGAGCAGGCGCTGATCATCGTCTCCGGTGTGCTTGAGGCGCTGGCGTACTCGCACCAGCACGGCATCGTGCACCGCGACATCAAGCCCGCGAACGTGATCATCACCAACACCGGCGCGGTGAAGGTGATGGACTTCGGCATCGCGCGCGCCCTGCACGGCGCGCAGTCGACGATGACCCAGACCGGCATGGTCATGGGCACGCCCCAGTACCTCTCCCCCGAGCAGGCGCTCGGCAAGGCGGTCGACCACCGCAGCGACCTGTACGCGACGGGCTGTCTGCTGTACGAACTTCTCGCGCTGCGGCCGCCGTTCACGGGTGAGACCCCGTTGTCGGTGGTCTACCAGCACGTTCAGGACATTCCGGTGCCCCCTTCCGAGGCTTCGGACGTGGCGCCGCCGGAGCTGGACGGCCTGGTCATGCGCTCCCTCGCGAAGGAGCCGGACGACCGGTTCCAGACCGCCGAGGAGATGCGCGGCCTCGTCCAGTACGCGCTGCAGATGCTGTACGACCAGGGCGGCCACACCGGCACCTGGAACACCGGCCCCGTGATGCTGCACGAGACCGGCAGCACCCCGTCGATGGGCATGGCGGGCACGAACGTCATGCCGCACCAGAGCGACTCGGGCACCTCTCAGATCCCGGCGCCGATTCTGCCGAACCGCGGGGGCGACGACGGCGGCTTCGACGGCAACGGCCACGGCAACCGGGGCGGCGGGCGCGGCAAGCTGTGGATCCTGGCCGTACTCGCGGTGATCGCCATCGGGGCGGGCGTCGCGCTGGCCCTCCAGGGCACAGGGGACGACAGCGGTGGCGGGGGCGACGGCACCACGCAGTCGCCGACGACCTCGCAGACCGAGAAGGACCCGACGCCGAGCGAGAGCCCCTCGTCCGAGGACGCGGAAACGCCTTCGCAGGACGACGGCGCCGGCACTGGTGGTGACTCGGACTACACGCCGTCCAGGGATCCGGAGCCGTCGGACGAGCCGACGGACGAGCCGACGGCGACGCCGAGCGAGCCCACGGCCGACCCCTCGACTCCGCAGCCCTCGGCGTCGGATCCGGCGGACGAGCCGTCGGCGGATCCGTCGGACGTGGATCCCTCGGTGCCGTCGGCGGATCCGTCGGAGGAAACCGTCGGCGGTAATACCGGCGGCTAGGCGCTAGGCCTGAGACCGGCCTCGAAGCACCCTCTACGCGCGCGTGCGGCCCGAAAACGGGCTCCACGCGCGCGTGCCGTTTCGGGAGGCTCCCCGGCACCCAGGTGGGGTGCGAGGGAGGGGGCGAGGCCAAACGTGCTCACTGCTCCACCAAGGCGAACTCTTCCCGTCCCCAGGGTGACCGGGATAACGTGCCGGTGTTCCGGCCCCCTGCAAGGCTGTGACCAGCGGCTGCTCCCGACCTGAGTGATCTGTTAGGAAATCCGACTAAAAACTACTTGGATATCCAAGCAAAAACGCAGGTCAGGAGGGGTTTCCCACGGGTGTGGGGCACTGGGTAACGTGCTAGTTGCAGGGCGCTCGCCGGGGCACCTGTCACGCCTGTTCCCGGCCGAGGGCACCTACCCGTGCACGGGTACCGGAACAGGCGAGCCGCACTGGTCACCCGGCAATCCCGGGGGGCCGGACCGACGGAGGAGCACACGTGACCGTGGAGAGCACTGCCGCGCGCAAGCCGCGACGCAGCGCCGGTACGAAACGCACCAGCGCCAAAAAGCCGGCGAGCAAAGGCACCGAACTGGTGCAGTTGCTGACGCCGGAGGGCAAGCGCGTCAAGCACGCCGAGTACGACCCGTACGTCGCCGACATCACCCCCGAAGAGCTGCGCGGTCTGTACCGCGACATGGTGCTCACCCGCCGCTTCGACGCCGAGGCGACCTCTTTGCAGCGCCAGGGCGAGCTGGGCCTGTGGGCCTCGCTGCTCGGCCAGGAGGCCGCCCAGATCGGCTCCGGGCGGGCCCTGCGCGACGACGACTACGTCTTCCCGACCTACCGCGAGCACGGCGTCGCCTGGTGCCGCGGCGTCGACCCGACCAATCTGCTCGGCATGTTCCGCGGCGTGAACAACGGCGGCTGGGACCCCAACAGCAACAACTTCCACCTCTACACGATCGTCATCGGCTCGCAGACCCTGCACGCCACCGGCTACGCGATGGGCGTGGCCAAGGACGGCGCGGACTCGGCCGTGATCGCGTACTTCGGGGACGGCGCCTCCAGCCAGGGCGATGTTGCGGAATCGTTCACCTTCTCCGCGGTCTACAACGCCCCCGTGGTGTTCTTCTGCCAGAACAACCAGTGGGCGATCTCCGAGCCCACCGAGAAGCAGACCCGCGTCCCGCTCTACCAGCGGGCGCAGGGATACGGCTTCCCGGGCGTACGCGTCGACGGCAATGACGTACTGGCTTGCCTGGCCGTCACCAAGTGGGCCCTGGAGCGGGCCCGGCGGGGTGAGGGACCCACGCTCGTCGAGGCCTTCACGTACCGCATGGGCGCGCACACCACCTCCGACGACCCGAGCCGCTATCGGCACGACGACGAGCGGATTTCCTGGGAGGCGAAGGACCCGATCCAGCGCCTGCGCAGCTATCTGGCGTCCGAAACTGACACGAATGAGGGATTTTTCGGGGAACTCGAAGCCGAGAGCGAGGCGTTGGGCAGGCGAGTGCGCGAAGTGGTCCGTGCCATGCCGGATCCGGACCACTTCGCCATCTTCGAGAACGTGTACGCGGACGGGCACGCGCTCGTCGACGAGGAGCGGGCCCAGTTCGCCGCCTACCAGGCGTCGTTCGTAGCGGAAGGGGAGGGCGAGTAGCGATGGCGGCAGAAAAGATGGCGCTGGCCAAGGCGATCAACGAATCGCTGCGTACGGCCCTCGACGCCGATCCCAAGGTCCTGATCATGGGCGAGGACGTCGGCAAGCTCGGCGGTGTCTTCCGGGTCACCGACGGTCTGCAGAAGGACTTCGGCGAGGACCGGGTCATCGACACCCCGCTCGCCGAGTCGGGCATCGTCGGCACGGCGATCGGCCTCGCACTGCGCGGCTACCGCCCGGTGGTGGAGATCCAGTTCGACGGCTTCGTGTTCCCGGCGTACGACCAGATCGTCACGCAGCTCGCGAAGATGCACGCGCGGGCGCTCGGCAAGATCAAGCTGCCGGTCGTCATCCGCATTCCGTACGGTGGCGGAATCGGCGCCGTAGAGCACCACTCGGAGTCCCCGGAGGCGCTGTTCGCGCATGTGGCGGGCCTGAAGGTGGTCTCGCCGTCGAACGCGAGCGACGCCTACTGGATGATGCAGCAGGCCATCCACAGCGACGACCCGGTGATCTTCTTCGAGCCCAAGCGGCGGTACTGGGACAAGTCCGAGGTCGACGCCGAGGCGATCCCCGGGCCGCTGCACAAGGCCCGTGTCGTGCGCGAGGGCGGCGACCTGACGCTGGCCGCGTACGGCCCGATGGTGAAGGTCTGCCAGGAGGTCGCGAACGCTGCCGAGGAGGAGGGCAAGTCGCTGGAGGTCCTGGACCTGCGCTCGGTCTCGCCGATCGACTTCGACACCGTCCAGGCCTCGGTCCAGAAGACCGGCCGCCTGGTCGTGGTCCACGAGGCCCCGGTGTTCTTCGGCTCCGGTGCGGAGATCGCCGCGCGCATCACGGAGCGGTGCTTCTACCACCTGGAGGCACCCGTTCTGCGGGTCGGCGGCTACCACGCCCCGTATCCGCCGGCACGCCTGGAGGACGAGTACCTTCCGGGCCTGGACCGGGTGCTCGATGCCGTCGACCGCTCGCTGGCGTACTGAGGAGAGGGTCGTGACGACGATGACGGAAGCGTCCGTGCGGGAGTTCAAGATGCCCGACGTGGGCGAGGGACTCACCGAGGCCGAGATCCTCAAGTGGTACGTGCAGCCTGGTGACTCCGTCACGGACGGGCAGGTGGTCTGCGAGGTCGAGACGGCGAAGGCGGCCGTCGAGCTGCCGATTCCGTACAACGGGGTCGTGCGGGAGCTTCGGTTCCCCGAAGGGACGACGGTCGACGTAGGCACGGCGATCATCACGGTCGACGAGGGGGGTGGGGCTGCCGGGGCCGGTGGGCCTGCTCCGGCGGCGGAGTCCGAGACGCCTGCGGAGACTCCGGCCACGACCCCGCCCGCTCAGGAGGCGCCGAAGCCCGAGGGGCGCAAACCGGTCCTGGTCGGATACGGCGTGGCCGAGGCGTCGACGAAGCGGCGTCCCCGTAAGGGGGTTCCGGTTCAGCAGGCCCAGGCCCAGACCCGGGCAGGGGCCCAGCAGCCCGAGGCTGCGGCTGCGGCCGCGGTCCAGGGCGAGCTGAACGGGCACACGAGTCCTGCCGACCGCCCGTCTCCGGTGGGCACTCCGCCATCGGCCGGTAGTGCGGCTCCGGCGGCTGGCCGCCCGCTGGCGAAGCCGCCCGTGCGCAAGCTGGCCAAGGACCTCGGCGTGGACCTGGCGACGGTCACCCCGTCCGGGCCGGACGGGATCATCACGCGCGAGGACGTGTACGCGGCGTCGGCGCCCCCGGCCCCCGAGCCGGTGCAGACACCTGTCGCCGCTCCCGCACAGGCACCGGCGGCGGTGTCGCACGAGGGCGCCCGTGAGACCCGTATCCCCATCAAGGGCGTCCGCAAGGCCACGGCGACCGCGATGATCGACTCGGCGTTCACGGCACCGCATGTCACGGAGTTCGTGACGGTCGACGTGACCCGCACGATGAAGCTCATCGAGGAACTCAAGCAGGACAAGGACCTCGCGGGCCTACGCGTGAACCCCCTCCTGCTCATCGCCAAGGCCCTCCTGGTGGCGATCAAGCGGCACCCCGAGGTGAACGCGTCCTGGGACGAGGCGAACCAGGAGATCGTGCTCAAGCACTACGTGAACCTGGGCATCGCGGCGGCCACCCCCCGCGGCCTGATCGTCCCGAACATCAAGGACGCCCACACCAAAACGCTGCCCGAACTGGCGCAATCCTTGGGCGAGTTGGTGTCGACAGCCAGGGAGGGCAAGACGTCCCCGGCAGCAATGCAGGGCGGCACGGTCACGATCACGAACGTCGGCGTCTTCGGCGTCGACACCGGCACGCCCCTGCTCAACCCGGGCGAGTCCGCGATCCTCGCCGTCGGCGCCATCAAGCTCCAGCCGTGGGTCCACAAGGGCAAGGTCAAGCCCCGCCAGGTCACCACGCTGGCGCTGAGCTTCGACCACCGCCTGGTGGACGGCGAGCTGGGCTCCAAGGTGCTGGCGGATGTGGCGGCGATCCTGGAGCAGCCGAAGCGGCTGATTACTTGGGCGTGAGGCCTTCGGCCGGACGGGTTCAACGATGAGAGGGGCGCCGCAATCTCGGATTGCGGCGCCCCTCTTTTTTTCTCCGCTGAGCCGGGCGATGAGTTCCCGCACCCGAATCGGTCAATAAGAGCGAGCGGTTCAGTGAGGGAATGGGAGGACCGGCGTGCAGTACATGGTGCAGATGTTGTCCAAGCGCGATGACTGGGACGCGATCATGGGGTCGCTGACCGGGGAGGACGTGCAGCGGCTGGTGCGGTACAACGTCGAGCTCGACGAGGAGTTGCGCAAGCGGGGTGAGCTGCTGGAGGACCGCGGTCTTGCCGGTCCCCAGGCGGTTACGACGGTGCAGGCCGTCCCCGGTGGTGAACCTCGGGTCACGCAGGGGCCGTACCGGCCGGACGAACAGTTCCTGGTCGGTTACTGGGTGATCGAGGTGGACAGCATGGAGCGCGCGGTGGAGATCGCCGCTCGGATTTCCGTGTCCCCCGGCCCGGGCGGCGAGCCCGTGAACATCCCGGTGGAGCTGCACGCCGTGCCGCCGCGCCCTGCGTGAGTGCCTGCGTCTGCGTTCAGGAACGGGTGGCTCCGGCGCCGCCGGCCGGTGCCGGGGTTCGGAGAGGGCCCGTCGCGTGCCGTGTAGGCGCTGGCGGGCCCTCTCCGTCGTATCTCTGGAGCCGACGCTCTGACGTCGGCCTCCAGGGCGCTCTACCGCCTGAACGCGTAATCCATCATCTTCTTCGCATCCGATGCCCGACTCGTCGACGAAGTCGACGCCAGCACCGTGCCGATGACCGTCTTGCCGTTCCTCGTGGCGGCGAAGACCAGGCAGTACTTGGCCTCCGGGCCGGAGCCGGTCTTGACGCCGATGGCGCCGGTGTAGGTGCCGAGGAGGGGGTTCGTGTTCGTCCAGGGCGCCATCGTGCGGGTGCCGCCGGTCCTCGTGGTCGTCTTCGCCGTGTACTTCTTCGTCTTGACGATCGAGCGGAACGTGGGGCTCTTCATCGCGCTGCTGGCGAGCTTCGTCAGGTCGCGCGGCGTGGAGTAGTTCGCGCCCCTGCCGATGCCGTCGAACGAGTCGAAGTGGGTGTTCGTCAGGCCGAGGTCCCTGGCCTGCTTGTTCATCTTGCCGATGAACGACTTCACGCGGGCGGCCCGCGTCGAGCCGGAGCCGAACTTGTCGGCGAGCGCGTACGCGGCATCGCAGCCGGACGGCAGCATCAGCCCGTACAGCAGCTGACGGACCGTGACCTTGTCTCCGACGATCAGCTTGGCGTTCGAGGCCCAGTTGTTCTGGACGATGTAGTCGCTGTATGCCTTCTGGACCGTGACCTTGGCGTCCAGGTTGAGGTTCGGCTGCGACAGTACGACCTTCGCGGTCATGATCTTCGTGGTGGAGCCGGTGGAGCGGCGGGTGTCCGCGGCCTTTGTGTAGAGCGTCCTGGCCGTGCCGTTGTTCATCACGTAGCCGCCCTTGGCGGCGATCGTGGGCTTGGTGAGGGCCTGCGCGGGCGCCGCGGTGAGGGCGCCGGTCGCGAGCATGGCTCCGGTGGTGATGACCACGGCGGCGGCTCTGCGAACCCCTGCGCTCCAAATGCCGGTTTTCAAGTTAAGTACCCCGATTACGTCGTATGCCCCAAATGCCCCTAGGGGGGCGTCACTTGGCGGCGACTGAGCGGATCGCCTGCCCCTGCGACACGTATGACACGTAAGTAGCACAGGTGGTTGCACCATCCGTGAGGCGGGGTGTCCTTAGCGCCGTACGTCCCGAATCCTGGACGGCCCGCGACGATGCGTACGTGTTGTATCTATGCTGTGCGCATGCCTGCAGCACCCTCCCCGACCTCGACCGGGACCGCGTCGTCCGCGGCCCGCTCCGCCAAGCAATCGCCCGCCAAGCAGCCCCCCGCCGCCGAACGCGTCTACGCGCACGTCAAGCAGGGCGTCCTGGAGCGCCGTTACGAGGGTGGGACGCTGCTCACCGAGGGCGAGCTGGCCGAGGCGGTCGGGGTTTCGCGCACCCCCGTTCGCGAGGCGCTGCTGAAGCTCGAGGTCGAGGGGCTGATCAAGCTCTACCCGAAGAAGGGTGCGCTGGTCCTGCCCGTCTCCGCTCAGGAGATCGCCGACGTCGTGGAGACCCGGCAGCTCGTCGAGGAGCACGCGATCCGCAAGGCGGTGCCGGCCTCGCCCGCGCTCATCGAGCGCCTCACGCAGCTTCTCGAGAAGCAGAAGGAGCAGGCGGAGGCCGGGGATCTGGCGGGCGCCGCCGTCACCGACCGCTGCTTCCACGCCGAGATCGTCCGCAGCGGCGGGAACGAGATTCTCTCGCGGCTCTACGACCAGCTCCGCGACCGGCAGTTGCGCATGGGCGTCGCCGTGATGCACGCCCACCCCGACCGCATCACCAAGACGCTCACCGAACATCGCGAGATCCTCGAAGCGCTGCGCTCCGGAGACGCGGAGGCGGCCGTCGACCTGGTCCACCGGCACGTCAGCTGGTTCTCCAACCTGGCCCGGGGTGAGGTCCGATGACCTCTCGGGCACGCTCCACGCCCGCCGCCCTCCCCGGCGACCCGCCGGGCGGCCGTCGCGCCGTCCTCGTCTGGTCCGTCGGCGTCTCCGTCTACTTCGTCGCGGTCATCTTCCGTACGTCCCTGGGGGTGGCCGGACTCGACGCAGCCGACCGCTTCGACGTGGGCGCCTCCGCGCTGTCCACCTTCTCGATCCTCCAGCTCCTCGTCTACGCGGGCATGCAGATACCCGTCGGCCTGCTGGTGGACCGGCTCGGCACCAAGAAGGTGCTGACCATCGGCGTACTCCTGTTCACGGCAGGTCAGCTGGGCTTCGCCTTCTCACCCTCGTACGGGATGGCCCTGGCCGCCCGCGCACTGCTAGGCCTCGGCGACGCGATGACGTTCATCAGCGTGCTGCGGCTCGGCGCGCGCTGGTTCCCCGCCCGGCGCGGCCCGATGGTCGCGCAGATGGCGGGCCTGGTGGGCATGGCGGGCAACCTCGTCTCGACGCTCGTCCTGGCCCGGCTGCTGCACGGCGTCGGCTGGACCGCGGCCTTCGCGGGGAGCTCGCTCGCGGGCGTCGTCGTCCTCGTACTGATGCTGCTGTTCCTCAAGGACCACCCCGAGGGGCACGAGCCGGAGCCGTTCCCGCACCGGGGCGGCGCGTATGTGCGCCGGCAGATCGTCGCGTCCTGGCGGGAGCCCGGGACGCGGCTCGGGCTGTGGGTGCACTTCACGACGCAGTTCCCGGCGATGGTGTTCCTGCTGCTGTGGGGGATGCCGTTCCTCGTCGAGGCGCAGGGTCTTTCGCGGGCGACGGCCGGTGAGCTGCTGACGCTGGTCGTGCTCTCCAACATGGTCATCGGCCTGGTGTACGGGCAGATCGTCGCCCGGCACCACGCGGCACGGCTTCCGCTGGCGCTCGGCACGGTGCTGTCGACGGCGGCCGTCTGGGCCGCCACGCTCGCCTATCCCGCCGACCACGCACCGATGTGGCTGCTGATCGTGCTCTGCACGGTGCTCGGCGCCTGCGGCCCCGCTTCGATGATCGGCTTCGACTTCGCCCGCCCCGCGAACCCGCCCGAGCGTCAGGGCACGGCCTCCGGAATCACCAACATGGGTGGTTTCGTGGCCTCGATGACGACGCTGTTCGCGATCGGTGCGCTGCTGGACGTGACCGGCGACGACTACGGCATCGCCTTCTCCGCCGTGTTCGTGCTCCAGGCCCTCGGCCTCGGCCAGATCCTGCGGCTGCGCCGCCAGGCGGCTCGCCGTGAGCGCGAACGGCTGGTCGCGAGCCGGGTGGAGACGGTGCACGTGCCCGCGTGACCGGCGCACGTGTCGGCCTGATGCGGCGCACGGGTCGGCCTGACGCGGCCCGGTTGTCTGCCTGACGCAGCGTGGTTGTCCGTAACTGCCCTTCGCAGCCGAGATGTTGCTCTGTCATGGGCGCGTGACAACGGTGTCGTGAAGCGGGGACGAGCGTGACCTGCGGGGCTTTCGGGACCTCATAGTGATCACACAGCGGGGCACGGCGGAAGCGCGCCGACGCCCCACCAGGTCCCGCAACTCCGCGCCCCAGGAAGGGTTTTCCATGATGAACCGCCACCTGCGCAAGGCCTTCGTCGTCACCGCCGCGATCACCACCGCCGGATTAATGATGACGGCGTGCCAGAACGACTCCTCGTCCGGCACGTCGAAGTCCTCCGGCAGCTCGTCGTCCAAGGCCTCCAAGGACTCCGGGACCTCCAAGTCCTCGACGGACCAGGACTCGGTGGACTCGGCACCGGTCGCGAACAACGGCTCGGGCGCCAAGTCGGGCGTCAGCGGGACGTTCAAGAACGGCACGGTCAGTTACCTCGCCCCGGGCAAGTACACCGTGACGGTCCCGGGCAAGACGGAGCAGGCGTTCTTCGTCGCCGAGGACACGCTCGTATACGGCGCGGGCCAGGTGTGCGGCAGCCCGCAGTCCGAGGAGCGCCCGCAGTGCACGCTCGACGAGCTGGAGACCGCCACCAAGCAGAAGGCCGTCACCGCCGACGTGACGATGAAGGACGGCGTCGCCACCGTGGTCCGCGAACGGCACGACGCGCAGAACGGCACCCCCGGGGGCGTCAACGGCACATGGTTCGGCAACGTCAGCTACCTCGCGCCCGGCAAGTTCACGGTGTCCGACATGAAGGGCGTCGAGCAGGCCTTCTTCATCGCCGACGACACCCTGATCTACGGAGCGGGCACCATCTGCGGAAGCCCGAACTCCGCCGAGCTGACCCAGTGCACCCCGGCCGAACTGGAGGCCGCCGCCAAAAACGGCGTCTCCGCCGAGGTCAAGCTCACCGACGGCATCGCGACCACCATCACCGAGGACCGCTGAGCCTGGCCGCTGGCCGCTGGCCGCTGGCCGCTGGCCGCTGACCGCGGAGCCCCGAGCATCGACCGTACGACGGCGGGCCTCCCACGGCGGGCCGCGAGGCGAACACTCCGCGCCCGCCGGGGCCCGATCCCCGCTCAGACGCCCGGCGCACCCGCGGCCCTCGCCAATGCGTGAGCTACTGCGCGACCTACTGCGTCACCAAGAAATGCCGCAGGATCGCCGCCGCCAGCTCCGGATCGCCCTCCGTCTTGATGCGGTCCGCCACCGCTTCGATGGTGACCCGGCCGCAGGCCAGCCGGAAGTACGTCTCCCAGTCGAGCGTGAGCGTGGCCGCCGGACCGAGCGACGGGGCGCCGTCTATCGTCCCGTTGCCCTCGGCGTCGACGCGGACCGTGCGCAGGAAGTCGACCGGTCCGTGGACGTCGAAGACGACCGCGGAGTTGGCGGGCGCGCCCGCCTCCTTGGCGACGACCTTCGGCAGTACGGCGAGCAGTTCGTCGCGCACGATGTACGCACCCGGCGAGTCCAGGTTCCCCGGCCGGCCGAGCGCGGCGCGCAGGTCCTGCTCGTGCACCCAGACGTCGAACGCCCGGTAGCGCATGGACTGTTCGAGGGTGATCTCCGTACCCAGCGGACCGCGTACCTTGGCGTCCGGCTCGCGCGACTCGTTCCGCAGCTGCCGGTTGCGGCGGATGATCGTGTACTCCAGCTCGGACGTCATCTCCGGTGCCGTGTGGTGACGGCGTACGTCGACCTGCATCTCCATGTACCGCTGGTGCTCGTTCGTCACGTGGTACAGATCGCGCGGCAGCGTGTGGATCGGGCGCGGGTCGCCGAGCATCTCGCAGTCCATACCGATCACATGCGAGACGATGTCCCGGACGGACCAGCCCGGGCAGGGAGTCCGCCGGTTCCACTCACCCTCCACGAGCGGCTGCACCAGCTCGGATATCGCTTCCACTGAGTGGGTCCAGGCGTCGGCATAGTTCTGAAGGCTGGGATGGAGACTCACGGGACCCCTCGGGCGGTTCGTGCGCGGGCATGGGTGTCTTGGACCGCTAAGTTACGCTGCTGCAAGGCACCCCGGCAGTGCTTTCGTGTGACGATCGTAGGCCCGTTTCGCGGGTCGAATGCCAGGACGGTGGTAGTGTGCGCGCCTCCCTCATCCAGATCGGTGTATACGACGACGAAGGGGGCGAATCGATCGAAGCGCGCCGAGAGCGCGTGGCCGCCCTTGTCCGCGAGCAGTCCGGTGCCGATCTGGTGGTGCTGCCCGAACTGTGGACGACGGGCGCGTTCGCCTACGAGTCCTTCGGCACCGAGGCAGAGCCGCTGCACGGACCGACGTACGAGGCGATGGCCAAGGCGGCGAGCGACGCGGGCGTATGGCTGCACGCGGGCTCCATCCCCGAACGGGACGCCGACGGCCTCCTCTACAACACCTCACTCGTCTTCTCCCCCTCCGGCGAACTGACCGCCTCGTACCGCAAGATCCACCGCTTCGGCTTCGACAAAGGCGAGGCGGTGCTGATGAGCGCGGGCGCGGATGCCGTCACCGTACGACTGCCGTCGACCACGCTCGGCCTCGCGACCTGCTACGACCTCCGCTTCCCCGAACTCTTCCGCCGTCTCGTCGACGTCGGCGCCGAAACCCTCGTCATCCCCGCCGGCTGGCCCGAACGCCGCCGCTCCCACTGGACGCTGCTGGCCCAGGCCCGCGCGGTGGAAAACCAGTCGTACGTCCTCGCGTGTGGAACGGCCGGTACGCATGCGGGAGTTCCGCAGGCCGGTCACTCGATCGTGGTGGATCCCTGGGGCGAGGTACTGGCCGAGGCGGGCCCGGACGAGGAGGTGCTCACGGTGGAGTTCGACCCGGCGAAGGTTGGCGTGACCCGGGATCAGTTCCCGGCGCTGAAGGACAGGATGCTGGGGCTGGAACCGCCGCGGCGCGAGCGCTGAACCGGACGTTCGCGGACGCTGAACCGGAAGACGGCCGACCGCTCCGGCTCGAAGCCGGGACCCGCCGCGGCGCCGGCGCTGAACCGGAAGACGGCCGACCGCTCCGGCTCGAAGCCGGGACCCGCCGCGGCGCCGGCGCTGAACCGGAAGACGGCCGACCGCTCCGGGTCGAAGCCGGGACCCGCCGCGGCGCCGGCGCTGAACCGGAAGACGGCCGGCCACTCCGGGGCGATACCGGGACCCGCCGCGGCGCCGGCGCTGAACCGGACGTTCGCGGGCACTGAACCGGAAGACGGCCGACCGCTCCGGGGCGATACCGGGACCCGCCGCGGCGCCGGCGCTGAACCGGACGTTCGCGGGCACTGAACCGGACGACGGCCGGCCGCTCCGGGTCGAAGCCGGGACCCGCCGTCACTCTCCCAGCACCTGCTCCGTCCAGATCACCTTCCCGCCCCCCGTGTACCGCGTCCCCCACCTCTCCGCGAACTGCGACACCAGGAACAGGCCCCGGCCGCCCTCGTCCGTCGTGGCCGCCCGGCGCAGATGCGGGGCCGTACTGCTGGCGTCCGAGACTTCGCAGATCAGGGAGCGGTCGCGGATCAGGCGGATGCGGATGGGGGCGGTGGCGTGGCGGAGGGCGTTGGTGACCAGTTCGCTGAGGATCAGCTCGGTCGTGAACGCCTCCTCCGACAGGCCCCATTCCTCAAGCGTCCGGGTCGCCGCCGCGCGGACCCGCGCCACCGCCGACAGGTCGGCCGGTACCTCCCAGGCCGCCGTACGGTCGGCCCCGAGGGTGCGGGTGCGGGCGACGACCAGGGCGATGTCGTCGCGCGGCCGGTCGGGCAGCAGGGCATCGAGGGCCGCGTCGCAGGTCTCCTCCGGCGTCCGGCCGGGCCCGGTCAGCGCGTGTCGCAGCAGCTCCAGGCCCTCGTCGATGTCCCGGCGCCGGCCCTCGACGAGCCCGTCCGTGTACAGGACGAGCCGGCTGTCCTCGGACAGTCGTACCGTCGTCGCCTCGAAGGGAAGCCCGCTGCCGAGGCCCAGCGGAGGCCCGCCGGGGACGGAGAGGAACTCGACGCTGCCGTCCGGGCGGACCACCGCGGGCTCCAGATGACCGGCGCGGGAGACGGTGCACACCCCGGACGCGGGGTCGTACACCGCGTACAGGCAGGTCGCCCCGGTGACCGGCGCACCCTCCTCCGCATCTCCGTCCCCGCTCTCGTCCTGGTCGATGCGCGCCACCAACTCGTCCATGTGCCACAGGAGTTCGTCGGGCGGAAGGTCCAGGGTCGAGAAGTTGTGGATCGCGGTCCGCAGCCGGCCCATCGTGGCCGCCGCATGGAGGCCGTGCCCGACCACGTCGCCCACGACCAGTGCCACTCGCGCGCCCGGCAGCGGGATGACGTCGAACCAGTCCCCGCCGACCCCGCCCCGCGCGGCCTGCGCGGGCAGATAGCGGTACGCCACCTCCAGGGCGCTCTGGTCGGGCAGGGCCCGCGGCAGCAGGCTGCGCTGCAGCGTTACGGCCATGTCGTGCTCGCGGGTGTAGCGGCGGGCGTTGTCGATGCTGACGGCGGCGCGGGCCACCAGCTCCTCGGCGAAGGAGAGGTCCTCCTGGTCGAACGGCTCCGGCCGGTCCGCGCGCCAGAACGTGGACACGCCCATGACGACGCCGCGGGCGCGCAGCGGGACGGTGAGCATCGAGTGCATCCCGAACTCCACCAGCACCCGGGAGTGTTCCGGGTCCTGCACCTGCCAGCCGGAGAACGCGGTCAGATCCGCCTCGACCACGGCCTCACCGGCGAGGAACCCGGCGGCCTGCGGAGTGTCCCGTACGAAGTGGATCAGCTTGCCGAGCCGGTAGAGGGGGCTGCCCTCCTTGACGCCGTGGAACGCGACCCGCCGCATATCCGTGTCGCCCTCCTTCGGCTCCCCGCCCCGCAGCACGGGATCCGCCAGGTCGACGGTGACGTAGTCGGCGAACCGGGGGACCGCGAAGTCCGCCAGTTCCTGCGACGTACGCGTCACGTCGAGGCTGGTGCCGATCTCCAGGCCGGCGTCGTAGAGCAGCCGCAGCCGCTCCTGGGCCGCCTCCGCCCGGCCGGTGACGGCCTGCAGTTCGGTGGTGTCGCGCAGGGTGACCACGGTGCCGGGCGGCCCGCCGTCCCGCGCGGTCGACCGCTGGCTGACCGCCAGCAGCCGGTCCCGCGTCACGTGCACCTCGTCGGTGGCGTCCCGCCCGGAGGCCAGCAGCCGGGCCAAGTCGCGGCCGAGCCCCAGATCGAGCGCGGCCCGGCCCTCCGCGTCCGGCCCCAGCTCGAGCAGCCGCCGCGCCTCGTCGTTGGCCAGCGCCAGCCGCCCGTCGCCGTCCACGATCAGCACGCCTTCCCGTACGGCATGCAGAACCGCGTCGTGATGCTCGTACATCCGGGTCATCTCGGCGGGCCCCAGCCCGTGCGTCTGGCGCCGCAGCCGCCTGCTGACCAGGGCGGTGCCGGTGGTGGCGACGGCCAGGGCCACGGCGGCCGAGCCGAACAGCACGGGCAGCTGGTGCTCGACCGCCCCGCCCACGCTGGCCAGCGTCACACCGGCGGCGACCAGACCGACGATCTCGTCGTCCGCGTCCCTGACCGGGACGACGGCGCGCACGGACGGCCCTAGCGTGCCGGTGAAGGTCTCCCGTACGACTTCGCCCGCGACGGCGCGATCGATGGTGCCGATGTAGTGCTTGCCGATCTGTTCGGGGTTGGGGTGGGTGTAGCGGATCCCTTCCGTGGTCATCACCACGATGAAGTCCACGTCGGACGCCCTGCGGGCGGCTTCCGCGCGCGGCTGGAGCACGGCGGTCGGATCCGGGCCTTCGAGGGCCGCCGCGACACCGGGCGCGTTCGCGAACGACCCGGCCACGGCGAGCGAACGATTCCGGGCCTCGCGCTCGCTGTCGCTGCGGACCTGAAGCAACACGGCTGTCACCGCGGCGACGACGAGGAGCACCACGATCGCCACCTGAAGCACGAAGACCTGCCGGGCGACGGTGCGGACGCTCAGCACCGAACGCAGGCGGCCGATAAATCCGGCCATGCCTCTTTTGTCTCACACGCGTCGGCGCTCCGCTGGTGGGTGCAGAGATTGGCCGTCGATCATCTGCGAGTCCGCTGTGGCTGGTCGCTCCCCCACTCTCGAATTCGCTCGAGCGGGGGGACCCCCATCGCGGCGGAGCCGCAAATCAATACGGCCCCGCGCCCCTTCGGGGCGCAGCCCTGACGTGGTGGACTATCAGACGCCGTAACCGTCGGTGTATCCGTCCCGGTGCCGATGGTGGTGCCCGTCGTCCTCGACGACCGGTGTCGAAGGCGGCACCACCACGCGCCTGCGCTTGGCGACGCTGCTGAACGTCGCGACGCCGATCAGGCCGACGACGATCAGGATGATCCCGACCAGGTCGAGGTTGACTCCCTGCATGTCCCAGTCGGTCGCGAACGTGAGAATGGCTCCTACCGCGATCAGAATGATGCATCCACCCAGACCCATGAGTCTGGCCTCCCTGTCCTGTCCGTGTTCTGTCGCCGTTCGCACGGCTGTTGCGGACCCGGGCCGGGTACCCTCCGCCGGACCGGCCATGCGGAGGCAACTCACTTGAGGAGACAGGTTCGGGACTCGGCTTCTAACCCTCCAGGAACGCCACCATCGCGTTCGCCAGCAGGAACGGGTCCTCGGCGCCGCACAGTTCGCGGGCGCTGTGCATGGACAGGATGGCCACGCCGATGTCGACCGTCTTGATGCCGTGGCGGGCGGCGGTGATGGGGCCGATGGTGGTGCCGCAGGGCATCGAGTTGTTGGAGACGAAGGACTGGAAGGGCACGGCGGCCTTCTCGCAGGCGGCGGCGAAGACCGCGCGGCCCGAACCGTCCGTGGCGTAGCGGTTGTTGACGTTGACTTTGAGGATGGGGCCGCCGCCCGCGCGCGGGTGGTGCGTCGGGTCGTGCCGCTCGGCGTAGTTCGGGTGGACCGCGTGGCCCGTGTCGGAGGAGAGGCAGACCGTGCCGGCGAAGGCGCGCGCCCTGTCCTCGTACGTACCGCCGCGGGCGAACACCGAACGCTCGAGCACACTTCCGAGCAGCGGACCGTCCGCCCCCGTGTCCGACTGCGAGCCGTTCTCCTCGTGGTCGAACGCCGCCAGCACCGGGATGAACGGGAGGGCCGAATCGCAGGTCGCGACGGCCGCCAGCGCGGCCGTACCGGCGTGCACGGACAGGAGGTTGTCCATGCGCGGACCCGCGAGCAGCTCCCTGTCCCGGCCCAGGTACGACGGCGGCTCGATGGAGTGCGTCATCAGGTCCCAGCCGGTGACCTCGCCCTCGGCCAGCCCGGACTCCTGCTCGAGAAAACGGATCAGATCCCCGTCGCGTACGTCGTTGCCGAGCCCCCAGATCGGCTGCAGATGCCGCTGCTTGTCGAGCTTGAGGCCCTCGGAGGTGACCGATCGGTCCAGGTGGATGGCGAGTTGGGGGACTCGCAGCAGGGCGCGGTCGATGTTCACCAGGCGGGTCGTGCCGTCGCGCAGCGAGAGCCGGCCGGCCAGGCCCAGGTCGCGGTCCAGCCAGGAGTTGAGCAGCGGGCCGCCGTAGATCTCGACCGCGACCTGGCGCCAGCCGTGCGCTCCGCTGTCCGGCTGCGGCTTCACGCGCAGATTGGGGGAGTCCGTGTGCGCTCCGACGATCCGGAAGGGCGTGTGCGGATCGGCGCCCTCGGGCACGTACCAGGCCACGAGCGCGCCCCCGCGCACCACGTACTTCCCGCCGTGCGCCCCCTCCCACGCGTCCGTCTCGGCGACCTGCCGGAAGCCGGCCTTCTCCAGCCGCTCGGCCGCGTTCGCCACCGCGTGATACGGCGACGGGCTGGCCGTCAGAAAGGACATGAGGTCGTCGGTATGGCCGCGATCAAAGCGTGGGGGTGTGCGCATGGGTTCACCTTAACGACGTACGAGGGCCCGCTCCCGGCGATGGGGAACGGGCCCTGGTATGGGGTATGTGGAGGGGGCCGCCTACCGGAAGGTGACTTTCCGGTAGGGCTCCGGTATGTACGTGGACGCTCCTGGAAGGCCGCCTCGTATGTGCCGAAGCGTACGGAAGCGTTCCTAGAAGGCCGCTTCGTCCAGCTCCATCAGCTCCAGGTCGGTGCCCTCGGCGAGCTTGCGCGCACCGGTGACGCCCGGCAGGACGTTCGCCGCGAAGAACTTGGCCGCGGCGATCTTGCCGGTGTAGAAGGCCTTGTCCTTGGCCGGCGCCGTCTCCAGCTTCTCGGCGGCGACCGCGGCACCCTTCAGCAGCAGGTAGCCGACGACCACATCACCGGAGGCCATCAGCAGGCGGGTGGTGTTGAGCCCGACCTTGTAGATGTTCTTGACGTCCTTTTCGGTCGCCGCGAGGTCCGTGAGCATCAGGCCGACGATGGCCTCCAGCTCGACGGCCGCCTTGGCGAGCTGCTCGCGGGCAGCCGACAGCTCCTCGCCGCCCGTACCGATCGCCAGGAACTTCTTGATGTCCTCGGCGAGTGAGTTCAGCGCCGCACCCTGGTTGCGGACGATCTTCCGGAAGAAGAAGTCCTGGCCCTGGATCGCAGTGGTGCCCTCGTAGAGGGTGTCGATCTTGGCGTCCCGGATGTACTGCTCGACCGGGTACTCCTGCAGATAGCCGGAGCCGCCGAACGTCTGCAGCGACTGCGACAGCTGCTCGTACGCCTTCTCGGAGCCGTAGCCCTTCACGATCGGCAGAAGCAGGTCGTTCAGGGCCTCGAGGGCGGCGGTGTCCTCGCCCGCGGCCTCCTTGACCATGATCTCGTCCTGGACCGACGCGGTGTACATGACGAGGGAGCGCATGCCCTCCGCGTACGCCTTCTGCGTCATCAGCGAGCGGCGCACGTCTGGGTGGTGCGTGATGGTGACCTTGGGGGCGGTCTTGTCCATGAAGTTCGCGAGGTCCGGGCCCTGGACGCGCTCCTTGGCGTACTCAAGGGCGTTCAGGTAACCCGTCGACAGCGTGGAGATCGCCTTCGTGCCGACCATCATCCGGGCGAACTCGATGATCCGGAACATCTGGCGGATGCCGTCGTGCTTGTCGCCGATCAGCCAGCCCTTGGCGGGGTGGCGGTCGCCGAAGGTCATCTCGCACGTGTTGGAGGCCTTGAGACCCATCTTGTGCTCGACGTTCGTGGCGTACACGCCGTTGCGCTCGCCCAGCTCGCCGGTCTCGAAGTCGAAGAGGTACTTCGGTACGAGGAAGAGGGACAGCCCTTTGGTGCCGGGACCGGCACCTTCCGGCCGCGCGAGCACGTAGTGAAGGATGTTCTCCTCCATGTCGTGCTCACCGGACGTGATGAACCGCTTCACGCCCTCGATGTGCCAGGAGCCGTCCTCCTGCTGAACCGCCTTGGTGCGCCCGGCGCCCACGTCCGAGCCCGCGTCGGGCTCGGTGAGCACCATGGTCGAACCCCAGGTCCGGTCCACGGCTATCTGGGCGATGTGCTTCTGCTGCTCGGTGCCCTCGTCGAAGAGGATGCGGGCGAACGCCGGGCCGGAGGAGTACATCCACACCGCCGGGTTGGCGCCCAGAACCAGCTCCGCGTACGCCCAGATCAGGGACGGCGGGGCGGTCGTGCCACCGATCTCCTCGGGCAGGCCGAGCCGCCAGTACTCGGAGTCCATGAAGGCCTTGTAGCTCTTCTTGAAGCTGGCCGGTACGGGTGCGGTGTTGGTCTCCGGGTCGAAGACCGGCGGGTTGCGGTCCGCGTCCGCGAAGGACTCCGCCAGCTCGTTCTCCGAAAGTCGGGTCAGCTCTTCGAGGATGCTCTTGGCGGTCTCGGCGTCCATCTCCGCGAACGGGCCGCTGCCGTACAGCTTGTCGCGCCCGAGCACCTCGAAGAGGTTGAACTCGATGTCGCGGAGATTCGACTTGTAGTGCCCCATGGCGACGGCTCCGTTAAGGGATCGGGTGAGGTGGTGAATCCTCGGACCTAGGTTCGTGTACCAACAAGTAGCCACGATGATGCTACCCGTCGGTAATAAGAATCAACCCCTAGCGGCTCAAGTGTGAGCTAACCCTCCGGGTGGGGTGGGGTGGGTTTGTGGGGGTTGGAAACAGTCGGAGGCGAAGGGCGGCTACTCTGACCCCCATGTACGGCTACGACCAGACCGCGGGCCCCGGCCAGCAGCAGTATGCGCAGCCTCAGCCGCCGCCCCAGCCCGGAGGGTACGGGCAGCAGAGCGGCCCGCTCTACCCCGAGCCGTCGCCGCCCTCGCTCGCGGACGCGGTGCGCGCGTTCACCACGGGGGCGATCTCCGCCGAGGACTTTCAGCAGGTCTTCGCCACGTCCAAGGTCTACTGCCCGCGCGGTGACAACCCCGGCTTCCTCGCGCTGCACAACACCCAGCAGCCCGTGATCCCGATGTTCACCTCGCTCAAGGAGCTGCGCCGGTACGCCGGCAAGGAGTCCAAGTACTTCGTGATCACCGGTGCCGAGGTGATCGACCTGCTCCCTACCGGCTACGGCTTCGTCCTCGACATGGAGGGCGAGCACCGCATGGTCTTCGACGCGAAGGCGGTCGAGCAGATGGTCGACTTCGCGATGCGCCGAATGTACGGCTGACGTGCCCCGACACCACGAGGCGCCCGGAGGGAATTCCCTCCGGGCGTTCTCTGTTCCGGGTGGCAGGAAGTTCAATAGTCAACTAAACTCGGAGCACAAGGAGGTACCGACATGCCTGCAGTGACCGTCGAGAACCCGCTGACCCTGCCCCGTGTGGTGGCGTCGGCCGAGGCCGTGGCCCGCCCGGTGCTGGCGGTGACCAGCGCGCCAAGTGGGTTCGAGGGCGAGGGCTTCCCCGTCCGCCGGGCCTTCGCGGGGATCAATTACAAGTACCTCGACCCGTTCATCATGATGGACCAGATGGGCGAGGTGGAGTACGCACCCGGGGAGCCGAAGGGCACGCCTTGGCACCCGCACCGCGGCTTCGAGACCGTCACCTACATCATCGACGGGATCTTCGACCACCAGGACAGTCAGGGCGGCGGTGGCACCATCACCAACGGTGACACCCAGTGGATGACGGCCGGTTCAGGCCTCCTCCACATCGAGGCGCCGCCGGAGTCGCTCGTCATGTCCGGCGGTCTCTTCCACGGCCTCCAGCTGTGGGTGAACCTCCCGGCCAAGGACAAGATGATGGCCCCGCGGTACCAGGACATCCGTGGCGGTCAGGTGCAGCTGCTCAGCACCCCCGACGGCGGCGCGCTGCTGCGTGTCATCGCCGGTGAGCTGGACGGTCACCAGGGCCCCGGCATCACGCACACGCCGATCACGATGGTGCACGCGACGCTGGCGCCGGGCGCCGAGATCACCCTGCCCTGGCGTGAGGACTTCAACGGCCTCGCGTACGTACTGGCGGGCAAGGGTGCCGTGGGCGCGGAGCGCCGCCCGATCCATCTGGGCCAGACCGCGGTGTTCGGCGCGGGCTCCTCGCTGACCGTCCGCGCGGACGAGAAGCAGGACTCGCACACGCCTGACCTGGAGGTTGTCCTCCTCGGCGGCCAGCCGATCCGTGAGCCGATGGCGCACTACGGGCCGTTCGTGATGAACACCCGTGAGGAGCTGCAGCAGGCTTTCGAGGACTTCCAGAAGGGACGACTGGGTACGATTCCGGCCGTGCACGGGATGTCCGAGGGCGGTCTCTGACGCACAGGACGCGGAACGCGTCTCTGTCGATGGGACACGGAGCGGAAGGACGGCGGGTATGGCGCAGGAGAATCCGGAAATCCACCTCGTGTTCCATCCCGTCGTCGGGGAGCCGCTGGCCGTCAGGAGCCGGGACTTCGAGTCGCTGGAGGCGGCGGAGGACAGCGTGATTGAGGCGCTGGAGCAGGAGCGCACCCTGCGCTTCGAGCTGAACGGCCGTGACGGCGTCGACAGTGGGACCCTGCTGGTCAACTGTTCCAACGTCGTCGCGGTCAAGGTGCGGCCGGTGTCGGACGAGGGTGCCGACGACGGCCAGTACCTCTGATCACGTACGGATGATCACGTACCGATGATGGTCTCGGCCTCTCGGGAGCCGTCCGATTCGGAACCGGACGGTTCGGAGCCGTCCGGTTCGGCGCCGTCCGGCTCGTAGAGCTCGAACCAGATGCTCTTGCCCTCGCCCCGCGGGTCCACTCCCCAGGCGTCCGAGAGCAGCTCCATGAGCATCAAGCCCCGCCCGGAGGACGCCAGTTCTCCGGGCTGACGCTTGTGCGGCAGGGCGTCGCTGCAGTCGGTGACCTCGACCCGGATTCGGCGGGCGCCCGCATCGCCCGTCATCTCGGCGACGAGCAGCGCTTCGGCGTCCGTGTGCACGAGTACGTTCGTGACCATCTCCGAGACCAGGAGCACCGCCGAGTCGATCTGGTCCTCGGAGGACCAGTCGTGCAGCAGCTCCTTCAGCTGGCGGCGTGCGTCAGCGACACGCTCGGGTTCGGCCTGGGCCACGGTCAGCACGGTGCGGCGTACGGACGTCCGGGCCGCCGGCTGGTCTCCGCAGCCGCAGCCCTCCCCCTGCCGGCACAGCAGCAGGACCGCGATGTCGTCCTCCCGGCGGTCCACGAGCGGTCCGGTCATGTGGTGCGAGGAAGGCCCGTGCACGGCCTGGACGAGCGCGTCGGCCAGGGCCTCCAGGTCGCTCGTCTCGCCGTCGTGGCTCTCCAGGATCTTGCGGATCCGGAGCCAGCCGGTGTCGAGGTCGTGCCCTCCGGTCTCGATGAGCCCGTCGGTACAGATCAGCATGGTCTCGCCGGGTTCCAGGGCGAGCCGTGTCGTCGGATAGTCCGCGTCCGGGTCGATGCCGAGCGGCAGTCCGCCCGCGGTCGGCCGGGTCAGCACGGTCCCGTCGGCCATCCGTATCGCCGGGTCCGGGTGCCCGGCGCGGGCGATGTCCAGTACGCCGGTCTCGGGGTCGACCTCCACGTACAGGCAGGTCGCGAAGCGCAGGTCGGCGGACTCCTCCTCGGACGTCATCCCGTACAGGAACCGGGAGGCGCGCGACAGCACGGCGTCCGGGCGGTGCCCTTCGGAGGCGTACGCCCTGAGCGCGATCCGCAGCTGGCCCATCAGTCCGGCGGCGCGTACGTCATGGCCCTGGACGTCGCCGATGACCAGGGCGAATCTGCCGCCGCCGGGCTGCGTCCGGGAGGTGCCCCCGGGCAGCGGGATCATGTCGTACCAGTCGCCGCCGACCTGGAGTCCGCCGCCGGTGGGTACGTACCGCGCGGCCACGGTCATGCCGGGGATCTGCGGCCCCAGGTTGGGCAGCATCGAGCGCTGGAGGCCGTCGGTCAGTTCGCGTTCGGACTCGGCGGCGCCGGCGCGGGAGAGGGCCTGCGCGAGCATGCGGGCCACGGTCGTGAGGACGGAGCGTTCGTCGGGTGTGAAGGAGACGCGGTAGGTGAAGGCCGCCATCCACGCGCCTATCGTGCGGCCCGCGACGACGAGCGGCAGAAACGCCCACGACTGCCGGCCGAAACCCTGGGCGAGCGGCCACCAGGCGGGGAAGCGTTTCCGGTAGTCCTTCGGGGAGGAGAGATAGACGGCACGGCCGGTGCGTACGACCTCCGCGGCCGGATGGTCCGTGTCCACGGACATCGCGGAGGACGGTCCTTCGTCGTCGGACTGGTGCCCGTGGTGGCCGATGAGTGTCAGCCGGTCGCCCTGGGTGCCGTAGACGGCCAGGCCATCCGGTGAGAAGCCGGGCATCGACAGTCCGGCCGCGACCCGCAGCACCTCCGCCGTGGACCGGGCCTCGGCCAGTGCGCGCCCCGCGTCCAGCAGGAACGCCTCGCGGGAGCGGCGCCAGTCACCGGTGACGGGGGTGCGGGCGGCGGCGCCCGGCGGGGGCTCGGAGACCTCCTGGAGGGTGCCGACCAGCTGGTAAGAGTGCGATTCAGTGTCGTATGACGGCTTGGAGCGGCTGCGCACCGTACGCAGTACGCGTCCCTGCTCGTCCATGACCCGCATCCGGAGTTCGGCGATGGTGCCCTCGGAGGCGGCGAGCTGGACGACCGGTTTGACCTCGTTCCAGTCGACCGGGTGGAAGCGGGCGCGGGCGCCGGCCTCTGTCAGCGTGACCGCCTCGGCGGGCAGTCCGAGCAGCCGTGCGGCCTCGGCATCCAGAGTGACCAGTTCGGCCGCGTTGTCCCAACGCCACAGGCCGGTCGCGAGGGCGGCCAGGACGTCCCCCACGGCGGGCAGGGGCTCACCAGTGCGCATTGGGCCACTGTAGGAAGAGGTGATCGTGAGAAGCCACCAAAGGGAGAAAGGCCACCCTTCAGGGGGTCGGACCGTGACCGGCCCGTGATGGTCGTGACCCGGCCGTAATGGTGGGGAGGCAGGTTGTGGCTCCCCGGTACGCTTGGGTCTGTGTTTCACACGGTCTGTGTTTCACGTGAAACACAGACCGTGACGCACAGGCCGGCACACAGGCTGTGGCACACAGACTGCGACACCAAGACCCCGATCCGCGAAGGCTGGATGAACGACGATGCATCGGTACAGGTCCCACACCTGCGGCGAGCTCCGCGCCTCTGACGTCGGCAGCGACGTCCGGCTGAGCGGCTGGCTGCACAATCGGCGCGACCTGGGCGGCATCCTCTTCATCGATCTGCGCGATCACTACGGCATCACGCAGCTGGTCGCCCGTCCCGGCACGGCCGCGTACGAGGCGCTGGACAAGCTCTCCAAGGAGTCGACCGTCCGCGTCGACGGCCAGGTCGTCTCGCGCGGCGCCGAGAACATCAACCCGGACCTGCCGACCGGCGAGGTCGAGGTCGAGGTCAGCGAGGTCGAACTGCTCGGCGCCGCCGCCCCGTTGCCCTTCACGATCAACACCGAGGACGGTGTGAACGAGGAGCGGCGCCTGGAGTACCGCTTCCTGGACCTGCGCCGCGAGCGCATGCACCGCAACATCATGCTGCGTACGGCGGTCATCTCCGCGATCCGCAGCAAGATGACGGCGCTCGGCTTCAACGAGCTGGCGACCCCGATCCTCACCGCCACCTCGCCCGAGGGCGCCCGCGACTTCGTCGTCCCGTCCCGTCTGCACCCGGGCAAGTTCTACGCCCTTCCGCAGGCCCCGCAGCAGTTCAAGCAGCTGCTGATGATCTCCGGCTTCGACCGCTACTTCCAGATCGCGCCCTGTTTCCGAGACGAGGACGCGCGGGCGGACCGTTCGCCGGGCGAGTTCTACCAGCTCGACGTGGAGATGTCCTTCGTCGAGCAGGAGGACGTGTTCCGGCCGATCGAGCAGCTGATGACGGAGCTGTTCGAGGAGTTCGGCAACGGCCGTCATGTCACCTCCCCCTTCCCGCGGATCCCGTTCCGCGAGGCGATGCTGAAGTACGGCTCCGACAAGCCGGACCTGCGGGCCCAGCTGGAGCTGGCCGACATCACCGACATCTTCGAGGGCTCGGAGTTCAAGGCCTTCGCGGGCAAGCACGTACGGGCGCTGCCGGTGCCGGACGTGTCCTCGCAGCCCCGTAAGTTCTTCGACCAGCTCGGTGACTACGCCGTCTCGCAGGGCGCGAAGGGCCTGGCGTGGGTGCGGGTCGGTGAGGACGGCTCGCTGACCGGCCCGATCGCGAAGTTCCTGACGGAGGAGAACGTCGCGGAGCTGACCAAGCGGCTGTCTCTTGCCGCCGGGCACGCGGTGTTCTTCGGCGCGGGCGAGTTCGACGAGGTCTCGAAGATCATGGGCGCGGTGCGGGTCGAGGCCGCTCGTCGCTCCGGTCACTTCGAGGAGGACGTCTTCCGCTTCTGCTGGGTCGTCGACTTCCCGATGTTCGAGAAGGACGAGGAGACGGGGAAGATCGACTTCTCCCACAACCCCTTCTCGATGCCGCAGGGCGGCATGGAGGCCCTGGAGACGCAGGACCCCCTCGACGTCCTGGCCTGGCAGTACGACATCGTCTGCAACGGCGTCGAGCTGTCCTCCGGCGCGATCCGGAACCACGAGCCGGACATCATGCTCAAGGCCTTCGGCATCGCGGGCTACGAGGCGGAGACCGTCGAGCGCGAGTTCGCGGGCATGCTCCGGGCGTTCCGCTTCGGCGCGCCCCCGCACGGCGGCATCGCGCCGGGCGTCGACCGGATCGTGATGCTCCTGGCCGACGAGCCCAACATCCGCGAGACGATCGCCTTCCCGCTCAACGGCAACGCGCAGGATCTGATGATGGGGGCGCCGACGGAGCTGGAGGAGACGCGGCTGCGGGAGCTGCACCTTTCTGTGCGGAAGCCGCAGCCGAAGTAGCTCCACTGGAGGGGCAGGTATTCGGCTGCGGGTACGTCGTGGCTGGTCGCGCAGTTCCCCGCGCCCCTTACGGGGCGCGCTACCGCACCGGACTTCGGCCCGGAACCGACGCCGGTTCCGGGCCAACCTGTGAGCGCCCCGTGGGAGCCGTACTCGACGTCGACGACGGAACGCACGGCCCTCGACGAGGACACGATCTACGACCAGAGCGGCACCACGGGCGGCCTGCTCAAGCTGGACTACAAGAAGGCCGCCATCGCCAAGAGCGTCCTCGGCACTATCACGGTGGGCGTGGACCCGGAGGCGACGAACACGGGCACGGGCGACTCCGTCCGGCCGGGAGCCCCGGCGTCCGCTTCAGCGAGCTGACGCCGGCCTCCTCTCCGGCGACGGGCGAGGCCCGGTGACTCACGAACGCCACGCGGAGATCACGTCCCGGGCGTCCCACACCAGCCCGACCCTGTCGTCGTCCACTTTCCCGGATGTGCCGGAGAGAGACACGACGGCCAGACCGCTGGTGCCCGGGGTGAATCCGGGCACCTGGGCGGCGCCCTGCTCGAGCGCGGCCAGGTCGTGCTGGTCGAAGGGGGAGGCCAGCCACTTCACAGAGCCCGCGAAGAAGACGGTCCCGGCGACGGGAGCACGGTCGGCGCCGACCAGGTCGATCTCGGGCGAGAACTGCCGGTTCCACCAGCCGCCGACGACTTCCGTGTCCGGCCAGGGGAACTCGCCTGTCACCGCGGCCAGTTCAAGTGCCTCACGGATCAGGGGCTCGACGGCCCGCCCTCGCCAAGCCGCCCACCGTCGCTCGACCACGCGGTACGCGGCATCGGGACGACCACGCCTGGACAGCTCCGCGGCGGACCGCGTCGCGGCCAGATAGAGACGCAGATTGCTGTCGGCCACGCGGTACAGCGCAGGTTTGCCGGGGTTGGTGGCGAGCGGGGTGTCCGAGGCGAGCACTCGCTTCTCGTTGGTGAGGCGGCGCAGCAGCGGGGACAGTATCCCGGAAGGCAGCGCACCGCTCTGGCTGCCGGCCGTCGCGGCGATGTTGGCGTGCGTACGGTCTCCGCTGCCCACCGCCTCCAGTACCCGGCGGGCCTGGTCCGGCGCGGGGAACTCGGCCATGAGGGCCGCCTCCGGTACACCGAAGAGCGGTGAGGCCGGGTCGGCGCACTCCGTCTTGATGAAGTCGAGCGCCGGCGTGCCGTGCGGCCAGGCACGCAGAATGCCCGGCAGCCCGCCCGAGACGAGGTGCGCGTCGATGGCGTCGGCGGCGTCCAGGCCCAGTGCGCTCCCAGTCTCGGCCGGATTGAGCGGACCGAGCACGAACGAGTCGGCCCGCCCGTAGAACGGCTGGTCGTACGCCGTGAATCGCTCCATCATGTGAAGATCACTGCCGAGCAGCAGCAGAAGCACGGGCCGGCTTGACAGCAGCCGGTCCCAGGCAGTCTGGAGCGCTCCGTCGAACACGGGGTCCTGTTCGGCGAGCCAGGGCAGTTCGTCGAGGACGACGATGGCGGGCGAGGAGGGCAGCACAGCGGCGAGCGCCCGCAGGGCGTCGGGCCAGTTCGTGGGGGCGGTCTTCGGTACGAGTTCCGGGTCGGCCGGCAGCGAGGACTCCCTGAGCTCGGCCATGAAGTCGGCGATGCTCTCCACGGGGGACGCGCCCTTGGTCGCGGTGAAGAAGACGTACGGCCGCTGAGTGCGGTCGCAGAACTCCTGCACAAGCCGCGATTTTCCGACCTGCCGCCGACCCCTTATGGCGACGGCGACCCCGACGCCGTCGGTGGCAACCCGGCTGAGGCGCTTGTCGAGGAGGGCCAGCTCAGCCTGACGGCCTACGAAAGGGGTGGGCATGGGATCTCCGCGCTCATTGTAGATATCTTCTACGTAGATTACTTCTACATAGCCCAGACATGGCGGGCCGATTCGAGGGCGGGATAGGTGGCGTGCTTGGAGGCGTGGGGGTGGGTGGCCTGGGTCCGTGTCCCGGACCCCGATGCGGCGTGCGCTGATCCGTCGGCCACAAGCCGACGTCAGCTACGGGTTCACGTCACGCTCCAGAGGCGCCGGTAGAAGTCGGTCCGCTGCGGGTCGGGCTCGATGCCGTACCCGTCGAGGAGCGTGTCGTCCCAGCCCGGGCCGTAGTTCCACTCCGTGCTCCACGTGGCGACGGCCAGGTCGGCCCAGCGGTCGGCCAGGCCGAGGGCGCCCATGTCCACGTGGGCGGACCAGGAACCGTCGTCGTGCAGCAGGGTGTTGGGCGCGCAGGCGTCGCCGTGGCAGACGACGAGGCGGTCGATCGGCGGGGCGTCGGGCAGGTCGGACGGTACGGCGAGGCCTGACCGACGGGCCCGTTCCAGACGGTGCTCCACCGACCAGCTGAACGGGCAGTCGGCGACGGGCAGTTGGTCGTGCAGGGCGCGCAGCCCCGCCCCCAAGGCGCGTACGGCCGTGGCGGGATCCGCCTGCCACCGGGGGCTGACGGCGCTCTCGCCGGCCAGTGCGTACGTGACGAGCCAGGCTCCGTCCGCATCGGCTCCGTACTCGCGGACTCGAGGTACGGGCGTGAAGTCCCGTGCCCAGCACAGCCGTTCCACCTCGGCGGGCAGGTCCAGGCCGGAGCCCGTCGGTGCCCACTTGGCGAACAGCCGCCCCTGATCGCGGTCGTCGCCGATGCGGAAGGTCAGGCCGCCCAACTGGTTCAGCCAGACGGGCAACAGCGGCCGGTCTCCGGCCAGTTCGGCGATCGGGGCGGGCACGCGTACGGCTGAGGTCGGCGGTCCGGCGTGGGGCATGGGCGCATGGTCTCCTGCGGTACGGCCGACGGGCGAGCGATTTTCCCCCGTCCCATTACGGGCACCGCCGGTTGCGAGTAGTTCACCTCACATCCGCCTCGCGTACTTCTCAAGCCTCCTTAAGAAAACCAAAAGGAACCTCACAGCCGGCCCACCGATCGTGTGGTCATGAGCGCATCCATCGCAGATGACCAGAGACCCGGGAAGAGGCAACGGCCATGAACCAGCTGGTACTTGTCGGGGCCGACCTGCTTGCCATCGCCGTCCTCACCTTCGCCGTGTACTTCCCGCGCCACCACCGGCGCGACCTGATCGCCGCCTTCCTCGGTGTGAACGTCGGGGTGCTCGCCGTGGCGATGACGCTCAGTTCCGCCTCGGTGGGGCTCGGTCTCGGGATGGGCCTGTTCGGAGTGCTGTCGATCATCCGGCTGCGGTCGTACGAGATCGCGCAACACGAGATCGCGTACTACTTCTCCGCGCTGGCCATCGGCCTCCTCGCCGGGCTCCCGGAAACCGTGACCCTGATGAACACCGGGCTGATGGCGCTCATCGTCATCACCCTGTACGTCGGAGATCACCCCCGCCTGTTCCCGCGGCACCGGCAGCAGAGCCTGCGCCTCGACTCCGCGTACACCGATGAGGACGCCCTCCGCTCGCACCTCGAAGTGCTGCTCGGCGGGCGGGTGGTGAACCTGTCGGTGCAGGACATCGACCTCGTCAATGACACGACGCGCGTCGAGGTGCGGTACGTCGTGTCCGGGGCCGGCACGCGGGTTCCCGAGGAGCTCAAGTCGCCTGCCCCGCAAGGCGTTCGGCCATGACCGCCGCCATCGATCGCTTCGTGGCCGCGCTGCCGCCGATCGGGCTGGACGAACTCGTCGAGCGGGCCGAACTGCTCACCCGCCTGGACCGCAAATACATGCTCCCGGTCGCCGATCTGCCCTTCGTGCTCGGGGGCCTGGACGGCGACGTCCGGGTGCTCGAAATGGGCCGGGGTCAGAGGGAGTTCGGGTATCGGTCCATCTACTTCGACACCCCTGAGATGGACGGGTATCTGGCGGCCGCGCGCCGCCGCAGGCGACGGTTCAAGCTCCGCATCCGTACGTATCTGGATTCCGGTCTGGATTCCGGCCGGCACTTCTTCGAAATCAAGACGCGTGGCCCGCGCGGCACCACCGTCAAGCAACGCATCCCGTACGAAGGGGACTTCCGGCGGCTCGGGGGCGAGGCCCGGGCGTACGCCGACACGGTGCTCGCCGAGGCCGGGATCAACTCCGCCGGGCTCCGCTTCGTCCCCACGCTCACCACGTTCTACCGGCGTACGACGCTGTTCTTCCCGGCCACCGGGAGCCGGCTCACCGTAGACACCGGGCTGACCTGGACCCTGCCCGACGGCACCGCCCTGCGGACCGACGACCGGGCCATCGTCGAGACCAAGTCGGGCCGGGCGGGCTCGGATGCCGACCGGCTGCTCTGGTCGCTGGGGCACCGGCCGTGTCCCGTGTCGAAGTACGGCACCGGGCTCGCCGCCCTGCGCCCCGAACTCCCCGCCAACCGCTGGCTGCCCGTCCTGCGGCGCCACTTTCCCACCGCACTCCACGGGAGCCTCGCATGAGCAAAAAAACGATCAGCCGGAGCGGGCGTACGGTCCGTCGAAGCGGGCGTACGGGCATGAGATCGGCACGGCAGTTGCGTACGAAAGTGGCGGGCGCCCTCGCCTCGATGGTGCTGGCCACGGCGGCGCTGGCCGGGTGCTCGTCCGGTGAGAGCGACTCCTCGTCCGGCTCGGGGTCGAGTTCGAGCTCTGGCTCGTCGGGCGGGGTCGCGGACGGTACGCAGACCGCCGCCGCCGTCCTCGCGGACAACCAGAAGCACCACGCCACGGACGGTGACGCGGAATGGGACGAGTCCGAGGCCGTGGACATCGAGCTGGAGGGTGAGTCGGCCTCCGCCGAGGCGGACGGGGTCACGGTCGACGGGGCCACGGTGACCATCACCGCAGGTGGCACGTACCGGCTGAGCGGGAGTCTCAGCGATGGTCAGGTCGTCGTCAACGCCCCTGACGCGACGGTGAAGTTGGTACTGGACGGGGTCGACATCGCCAGTTCCTCCGGCGCGGCGATCGCCGCCACCGAGGCGGAGAAGCTCGTGGTCGTGCTGGCCGACGGCAGCGAGAACACGCTCGCCGACACCGACTCGTACGCCGAGGACGCTGACGCCAACGCCGCCCTGTACAGCGCCGGCGACCTCACCGTCGCGGGCGGCGGAACGCTCACCGTGCACGGCAACGGCAACGACGGCATCGCGAGTACGGACGGCCTGGTCATCGCCTCCGGGACGGTCACGGTCGACGCCGTGGACGACGGGATCCGCGGCAAGAACTACCTCGTCGTGAACGGCGGCAAGGTCACCGTCACCGCGAAGGGCGACGGGCTCAAGGCCGACAACTCCGAGGACGCGGACGCGGGCTATATCGCCGTCGACGGTGGCACGGTGGCGGTGACCGCCGAGGGCGACGGGGTCGACGCGGTCACCGATCTCGTGCTGACGGGCGGATCGCTGGACGTCACCAGCGAGGCCGCCGACGACTCCTCCGCGCACGGGCTGAAGTCGGGGGTGATCGCGGTTCTCGAGGGCGGCACCGTCAGCGTGGACTCGTCCGCCGACGCCGTCCACAGTGAAGCGGCCGTGCACGTCAGCGGCGCCGACGTCAGCGTCTCGGCGGGCGACGACGGTGTGCACGCGGAGGGCGAACTGGTCGTCAGCAAGGGAGAGTTGCAGGTCACGGCGTCAACCGAGGGACTGGAAGGCAAGGACATCACGGTCAGCGGCGGCAGGGCGACCATCACCTCCAGCGACGACGGCATCAACGCATCCGGCGGTACGAACACCTCCGACAGCGTCGGCGGACGGGGCGGCGGCCCCGGAGGCGGCGGTGGCGGTGAGACGGGCGACTACACCGCGAACATCACCGGCGGCACCCTCGTCATCAACGCCGACGGCGACGGCTTCGACTCCAACGGCACCGCCGAGATCAGCGGCGGCACGGTCGTCGTCAACGGCCCGGAACAGGGCGGCAACGGCGCCCTCGACGTCAACGGCTCCTTCACCGTCAGCGGCGGCACCCTCCTCGCCGCCGGCAGCGCGGGCATGGCCGTCGCCCCCGACACCGAGTCCAAACAGGGCTGGGTCTCGGCCACACTCGACTCGCCGGTGGAGGCGGGCACGACCCTCCACATCGTGGAGGCTGACGGCGAGGTCGTGGCCTCGTACGTCACCTCGAAGTCGATCGAGAACCTCGTCTACTCCGGTGACGGGATCGAGAGCGGGGAGGAGTACACGGTGTACGCGGGCGGCGAGACCTCGGGCGACAGTACGGGGGGCCTGGCGGCCGGCGGCGAACTGGGCTCGGCGGAGGAGATCGCGACGGTGACGGCGGGCGAGGCGCCGGAGGGGGGCTTCGGCCGGAGGTGAGGAGCCGGAAGGGGCGCTTCGGCTGGGGCGAGCTCCTGCAGCTCAACACCCGCTCTGTCTCGCCTACTTGGCGGCAACCTTTCTTGTGCCCGTGACCACAGATGAGTCAGGAGCCCCGTTCACGCGGGGCTCCGCGAACCTCGTGCACGTTCCGCTTCGCGTGCACCTGAACCACGTAAGGACTCATCCGTGGCATCCACTTCCCACCGCCGGTCCCATCGCAGACGGCGCACCGCGCTGGTGTCGGCCGCCGCCGTGGCGGCAGCCGGGCTCGGCGCGGTTCCCTTTGTGATGAACGCGAACGCCACCCCGCCCGCCGTCGAGCCGGCCCGCCAGTCGCTGCCCGCGAAGGACGGCTGGGCGGCGAGCGGTTCCGGTACGACGGGCGGCTCGAAGGCCGACTCCAAGCACGTCTACACCGTCAGCACCCGCGCCCAGCTGGCGAAGGCGCTCGGCAACGGCTCCGACTCCACGCCGAAGATCATCAAGATCAAGGGCACGATCGACGCGAACGGCGGCAAGAGCTGCGCCGACTACGCCGCCGGTACGGGTTACTCGCTGGCCGCCTATCTCAAGGCGTACGACCCGAAGACGTACGGCAAGAAGATGCCGTCCGGCAGTCAGGAGAACGCCCGCGAGGCCGCCGAGGCCAAGCAGAAGAAGAACATCGTCTTCAAGGTGCCCGCCAACACGACCATCGTGGGCGTCCCCGGCACGAAGGCGGGCATCAAGGGCGGCAGCCTTCAGGTGCAGGACGTGAAGAACGTCATCATCCGCAATCTCACGTTCTCCGCCACCGAGGACTGCTTCCCGCAGTGGGACCCGACGGACGGCTCGTCGGGCGAGTGGAACTCCAACTACGACTCGGTGACCCTGCGCGGCGCGACGAACGTCTGGGCCGACCACAACACGTTCACGGACGCGCCGAACTTCGACAAGTCGCTGAAGACGTACTTCGGCCGTAAGTACCAGGTCCATGACGGCGCCCTGGACATCACCAACGGCTCCGACCTGGTGACCGTGGAGCGGAACCAGTTCACGAATCACGACAAGACGATGCTGATCGGCAGCAGCGACTCCGACACCAAGGGCAAGCTGCGCGTCACCATCCACCACAACGTGTGGAAGGGCATCACCCAGCGCGCCCCGCTGGCCCGCATCGGCCAGATCCACCTCTACAACAACTTCTACGACACGACGACCGTCAACGGTTACGCCCCCAAGTACAGCCTCGACTCCCGTGCCAAGGCGCAGGTCGTCGCCGAGCACAACGCCTGGACGGTGCCCTCCGGAGGCAAGATCGCCAAGCTGCTGAGCGGCGACGGCACGGGTTCGGTCGCGGGCAGCGGCAACCTCGTCAACGGCAAGGTGTGCGACATCGTCGCGGCGTACAACTCCGCGTCGTCGAAGAAGATCAAGACGACGGTGAACTGGAAGCCGACGCTGACGGCGGGGCTGCAGACGTCGGCGAAGAGTCTGCCGGCGGAGCTGCTGAAGTCGGCGGGGGCGGGGGTTCTTCGCTGAGGAATCTTTACTGACCTCGCGCTTGTCCCCTCGGCCGGGTATTTGCTGCGAAAAGCGTGAACACTCTCCCGGAGAGTGTTCACGCTTTTCACGTTGGCTCTCTGCTGGCCTTCTGCGGTGAGGGCCGAAGGCCGAGGGCCGGGAACCATGAGCCGTGAGCGGGGAACGCCTCGTCCGTTCTGGGCGTTGTTCTCTGTGTTGAGTCGTTGAGTCCCGGCTACCGGTTCCGAGTGCTATGTCCCGTTCCCGAGCTTTCTCCGTCGCGCTCACCGGCGCTGTCGTCGCCGTGCTCGTCGGCTGCTCCACGGGCGGCGCGGATGCGGACGCAGGCGCCGACGCACGCGCCCCGAGCACAGCCTCCACCACGACCGAGCCGACGACGCCCCCCGCCGAGCCCTCACCCGAGAGCCCTTCCCCCACCCCGACTCCGTCCAAGCCCAGCACCCGGACCCAGCAGGCCTCGCTGACGATCCCGGAGATCGGCCTCAAGGACCTACGCGTCGTCCCGTACGAGGGCACGACCGACGACTGGCCCGGCACACGGATCCAGAACGAGGGCGTCGCAGCCAGCCCGTACGGCAGCCGCGGCGGCGTAGGCCCCGGCGAGATCGGAAACTACCTGGTCACGGCCCACCGCCTCTCCGCAGGCGGCCCCCTGCGCGAGCTCCCGTCCCTCGACGAGGGCGACACGGTGACCGTCACGGCAGGCGGGAAGGTCTACGAGTACGAGATCACCGACACCAGAAGCACGTCCTTCCGCTCCGAACGCTCCCTGGCCGAACAGCGCGCCGCCGTCCCCGGCCACCCGGGCCGCCAGCCAACCGAAGCCATGATCACCATTTCCACCTGCGCGACCCCCGAGGACAACGCAGCCGGCAACTTCTGGCGCGACGACAAGGGCAACCCCGAACACCGCATAGACAAGGTCGGCGTCTTGACTTCGACAAGGTAGGAGAAACGGAGTCGCCCGGATCAGCGCTCCTCGTCACCTCTCCAGGTTCTCGCCTTCCCCGGTGGCGGTTTGTTCCAGACGACCTCGGCGGCAGATGTGGCAGTGAGGGCACGAATGAGCCAGGTGCGCAGGAGATCGGGGCACATGCAGTATCTGATCCGCTGGCGGACGAAGAAGGGGACTTCGATGCCGCGGTGCTCCAAGACGACCATGATGGATTCGAAGCGGACTTCGTTACGGCCTTGTTCGCGGGCCGAGTCCAGGTGGTCCTGCAGAGTGCGCACCTTGAAATGCGAGGGGTCCATGGTCTGCGGCTACTCGCCTTCGAAGAGAGATGTGCACCGTCGGCCCGATGGTCAGGAACGAGAGGCCGCGGTGCTTGGTGGGGGTGCTTCTACGGTTCAAGAGGAAGTGACGTCTGTTCCGCCGCCGGTCCCAGGTAGGTGTACTCGGTGGACCGTGCGATGCCCACGGAGTCCAGCCGTTGCCGAAAGCGGACTCGGAAATGCACGTTGTCGCCCAGACCGGGGCGCATCCGCAGCAGTACCTCGGGCTCCTCGAAGCGAACGTCGTAGGCGTACGCGTTCTTGGCAGTCCCTGTCTTGACCTTCACCCAGCCGCTTTCGCGCAGTTCCGTGATGCGGCCGGAAATCATGATCTCTTGGTCGCGGTCCCTGGTCTCCCGGAGCCGATCCACATAGCGCCTGCCTCTTTCGGTCAGCTGGGCCCGGCGCATGCCCCCGTCGGCCCCGTACCAAGTCACGCCCAGGTCGAGGCTGTACTTGCTCAGGGCACGGGACAGTGCCTCCACCGCGTCGAAGAGTCGTGCCCACTCGCGGACGTCGCTCTCGGACTCCAGTGCAGCCAGCAGTTTGGTGAGCGTGCTCATGCCGGTGCCCGCTGCGGACGTGGCGAGGGTGTCCAGGGCGTGCGGCTCCGGAGGGACGGCAGGAGCGATCGGGCGGGCGTGCACGACTGTGCTGCCTGCTGAGATGCCCGTGAGTTCCAGCTGGACAGGTGTGCCTGCGGCCACGGAGACCGCCGTCTCCATGGGGTGGAGGAGGGCGTCACCCCATTGGAAGCGGAGAGCGCCACCCTCCGTGTCCGGACCCGTCAGTCGGAGCTGGAGTTCTTCGTCGAGCTGGGCATCCGGAGCGTACTCGCGTGCCGCAGCCAGGCGGCTTGCCCGGTGCTCAGCCTCGATCTCCTCGTGGTCCCTGTTCTCAGTGCCCAGCTCTTGGAGAAGACGTGCGGCCTTGTCGGCCGCTGCGGGGTCGTTGCCCAAGAGCGCGCGCCTGCGCTCGCGCCAGCTGTCGCCGGTCACAGTCGCACCTCCAGGTATCCGCGTGCCGGGGTAGCACTCTGTTCCGACGGCGAGCGGTCGGCCTGGTCGGGCAATCGACAACGCTGCCACCAGTCATCCCACACACCGCGTTGTGTGAAGTATGTCCGTTCCTCGGAGGTGAAGCGCTCCGGTTCGAAGATATGGGCAACGGGCCGGTACCCGATCCTGAGGGGCGAGACGCCGAACTTTTCCTTCATCCGGTCCCGGCTTTGAAAAGCGGTGGTCAGCCACTTGGATCCGGGTTTGCCGCGCACCGCACGTTCGGCTCGCGTGTCGATCAGGAGGCTCGCGTCGATGTTTCCGGGGTCAGGTTTCGCACTGACGAAGCTGCCGCCGAGCCATACCCGGTGGACGAGCGTGCGGCCGTCCAAGGCGTCCGCGTAAGTGTCCTCAAGGGTGAGGAAGCGATCGACATAGCTGAGAAAGCCGTCCCACAGTGTCGTGCGCGTTGCGGAGTCCCGGAACTCGGGGGCGCTGACCAGCATGGACTCCGCCTCGTCGAGAGAGACGGAGTACCGGCCCAGAGGAAGGAATCCGTTGTCGGCGAAGGAAGGCAGCACGTGAGGTCCTGTCGGGTGCGGGAGAAAGTCCTCATAGCGATCATGGCGGGGCAGTGCAGGTCACCTTGCCGGTACGGCCTCGGCGACGCTGTGGATTCCGGCAGATGCACCCGCTGACGCGCACGCTCGGCACGTGCCCGGTTCCGGGCCACGGAAGGCGCGGTCGCAGCCTTCGCAGTTGCGGAGGGGGTGCCTGACGGGCGGGGGGCGTTCGGGGGTGCGGTACGGCGGGAGGGGTGGGAGTTGGGCGGTGAGGCGGTGGGCCAGGAGGGCGGCCGGGCGGTGTAGGGGGTCGGGTGGGAGGTTGGTGGTCAGGGCTTGGCGTACGGCGGTGGGGGTGAGGTCGCGTTCCAGCCAGGCCGCTACGCCGGGGGCGAGGTGTTCGGCGTCCGTGGCGGAGAAGAGGAGGCGGGGGTCTTCGCGGCGGAGGGTGGCGAGGACGTCGACGGCTGTTTGGAGGAGGGCCGGGGCGGCGTATGCGGGTTTCGGTACGGCGGGGAGGGCTCGGCGTGAGGGTTTCTTCCGCTGCTCGGCAGCCCGCCGGGCCGGGGGCTTGGCCGGGCCGTTGGGCGCATCGTCGTTCGCGTCCCCGTGCCGGCCCGGCTGGTTGCAGGAGACGGTACGGGTGACGATCCGGCCGCTCTCCGTGCGTACGCGGGTGCGGCGCAGGTAGCCGTGGGTTTCCAGTTCGCGCAGGGCGGCGGCGATACGGGTCGGGCCCTCGGGGAAGCGGGCGGCGAGGGTCTTGATGTCGGCACGGGCACCGGCGGGCAGCGACTGGATGTGCACGCCGAGCCCGATGGCCAGCGCGGACAGCTCCGGGTGCTGGGCGAGGTGGTTGCCGATCACCGTGAAGCGCGTGGTGTGACGGGAGTTGTCGTGGATCACGCCGCCCGCGTGGGCGTTCCGGTGCCGTTGGTTTTTGCCCGTGGTACGGGTCTGGGCGTGCGGCTGCACGCTAGGGTTCTGCGTATCCATCAGGAAGGTCTCGACTTCCTCGGTGGTCAGGCCCTCGCACTGGGATTGCCGTCCCGGCGGGGGCCGTCGCATGTCTGCTGTTGTCGCGCTGAGCGTAGATCAGGCAACCCCTCCCGAAGCCAGCCGAGTTGGCGATGTTCACTCGCGCGAGTGAGCGTGCGCCGTGGGAAGAAGGGGTGGGGTTTGGTCAGGTTTCTTTCCCTCTCGTGGTTCTTTGGGAAGAGCGCCAGGTCCGCCGGAGCACACGGCGCCAGGTTCCGGTGAGTGCGGTGCCTGTGTCAGGTCGAGTTCGGCCCATACGGTTTTTCGGGGGACGGGGCCCAGTTCGACGCCACAGCGGTCCACGAGGGCTTCGACCAGGAGCAGGCCGCGGCCGGACTCGGTTTCGGGGGTGGGCGGTTGGAGGCGCGGGAGGTTGTCGCCTCGTGTGTCCGTCACCTCGATGCGGAGGGTCTCGGCGTGGGCCAGGAGCGCGAGGCGGAAGTCCCGGCCGGTGACGCGGCCGTGGGTGGCGGCGTTCGCGCCGAGTTCGGCGACCACGTGTGCGGCCCGGTCGGCGACTCCGTACGGCAGGTCCCAGGTGCGTAGCCACTCGGTGGCGAGGAGGCGGGCGAGGCGGGCGCCGCGTGGGGTGGGGGACAGCAGGACGCTGAAGTGGCGAGCTGGGGCGGCGAGTTGGGGGGTCTTTTTCTCGTTCACGTCACTGAGCGTGGCGGTGCATGTTTACCGTGAACAGTGACGACGCCGGTGCGTACGGTGACTGTCCGGGCCTTGTCCGCTGTTGTCCAGGCTGTCGGAACGGGCCGTGCGGGTACGGGCGTTGCGGCACGGAGGTACGACGGAGGGGCGCGGTATGTCGGTGGACGGCGAGGTACGACGGCTCAAGAGCGAGGCGGATGAGCCGGGTTGGGAGGTCGACCCGGACGACGACTGGGGTTTGGCGGTCATCGCGACCGTGGGGCGGCAGCTCAGGCTGCGACGGGAGGCGGTGGGGATGCGGGCCGCCGAGTTCGGGGTGGCCGTGGGGTACGGGGAAGACCTTGTCTACAAGATCGAGGGAGGGAAGCGGATCCCTCGGGGTGAGTATCTGGACAAGGCCGACGAGGTGTTGGACGCGGGTGGGCTCATCTCCGCGATGAAGGAGGACGTGGCGAAGGTCCGGTATCCGAAAAAGGTTCGGGACCTCGCACAGTTGGAGGCCAAGGCGGTTGAGATCCTCTCGTACGCCAACCACAACCTGCACGGGCTGCTGCAGACCGAGGAATACGCGTGGGCGCTACTGAGAACTCGGCGCCCCTCGCTCTCGGAAGACGAGCTGGAGCGAGCGGTGGCGGCGCGCATGGCTCGGAAGGAGATCTTCGAGCGGTCGCCGGCCCCTGAGCTCAGCTTCGTTCAGGAAGAGGTGACGCTGAGGCGCCCCGTCGGAGGCAAGATGGTGAGGCGTCGGCAGTTCGAACACCTCCTGGAATTGGCGCAATTGCGGAACGTCGAAATTCAGGTGATGCCGATGGACCGCTGGGACCATCCTGGTACGGGAGGACGGATCCAGGTGCTGAAGTTCGGGGACGGAACGGCGGTTGGTCGCATGGACGACGAGTTCGGTGGCCGTCCCGTCTCCGACCCGAGGCAGCTGAGGGTCCTCGAACTGCGCTATGGCATCATCCGAGCCGAGGCTCTGACCGCACGGGAGTCACTGGGCTTCATCGAACACCTGCTGGGAGAGACATGATCCGCAAGGCCTCTGCCGGAGACGCTTCCGAGCTGGCGTGGTTCAAGAGCAGCTACAGCGACAGCAGCAACCCGAACGACTGCGTCGAAGTGGCGCTGGACTGGTTCAAGAGCAGCTACAGCAGCGGCACTGAAGGTGACTCCTGCGTTGAGATCGCCACCTGCCCCGCCACGGTGCACGTCCGCGACTCCAAGAACATCGAAGGCCCCCAGTTGGCGCTGGCCCCGGACGCGTGGGCGGACTTCGTCACGTACGCCTCAGGAAGCTGAGCTTCCAAACGCAAGGGCCCGGTCACGTCGTACGACGTAACCGGGCCCTTTTGCGCTACGCGTTCGGCTTCTCCTCCAGGCGCGGGAAGAGGACCGCGCCCTTCGTCACCGTCGAACCGGCCGGGAGTTTGCCCCACTCGCCCGCCTCCTGGACCCTCTGGTCCGCGAGGGCGCCGAGGGAGGCGTCCGCGCCCAGGGAGTCCCAGAGCTTCTGGGAGGTGTCCGGCATGATTGGGTTCATGAGGACCGCCACCGCGCGCAGGGATTCCGCGGCCGTGTAGAGGATCGTGGCGAGGCGAGCCCGGCCCTCCTCCGACTGGTCCTTGGCCACCTTCCACGGCTCCTCGTCCGAGATGTAGCCGTTGACCTGCTTGACGAAGTCGAACGCCGCCAGGATGCCGCCCTGGAAGTCCAGCTCGTCGCCGATCTTCCGGTCGGCCTCCGTGACCGCCTTGGCGAGGCCGTCGTGGATCGCCGCCTCCGCCTCGCCCGCCGCCGTCGCCTCGGGCAGGGTGCCGCCGAAGTACTTGCCGACCATCGCCGCGACGCGGGAGGCCAGGTTGCCGTAGTCGTTCGCCAGCTCGCTCGTGTAGCGGGCCGTGAAGTCCTCCCACGAGAAGGAGCCGTCCTGGCCGAAGGCGATGGCCCGCAGGAAGTACCAGCGGTACGCGTCCACGCCGAAGTGCGAGGTCAGGTCCTGTGGCTTGATGCCCGTCAGGTTCGACTTGCTCATCTTCTCGCCGCCGACCATCAGCCAGCCGTTGGCGGCGATCTTGCCGGGCAGCGGCAGGCCGTTCGCCATCAGCATCGCGGGCCAGATGATCGCGTGGAAGCGGAGGATGTCCTTGCCGACCAGGTGGACGTCGGCCGGGAAGGTCGAGTTGAACTTCTCCGGGTTCTCGTTGTAGCCGACCGCCGTGGCGTAGTTGAGCAGCGCGTCGATCCATACGTAGATCACGTGCTTGGTGTCCCACGGGACGGGGATGCCCCAGTCGAACGTCGAGCGGGAGATCGACAGGTCCTGCAGACCCTGGCGTACGAAGTTCACGACCTCGTTGCGCGCGGACTCGGGCTGGATGAAGTCCGGGTTGGCCTCGTAGTGAGCCAGCAGCTTGTCGCCGTACTCGCTCAGCTTGAAGAAGTAGTTGTCCTCCTTGAGGAGCTCCACCGGCTTCTTGTGGACGGGGCAGAGCTTCTGGCCCGCGTACTCACCCTCGCCGTCGAGCAGCTCGCCGGGGAGCTTGTACTCCTCGCAGCCCACGCAGTACGGGCCCTCGTAGCCGCCCTTGTAGATCTCGCCCTTGTCGTGGAGGTCCTGGACGAACTCCTGCACACGGTCCGTGTGCCGCTTCTGCGTGGTGCGGATGAAGTCGTCGTTCGCGATCTCCAGGTGCTCCCAGAGGGGCTTCCATGCCTCCTCGACGAGCTTGTCGCACCAGTCCTGCGGGGAGACGCCGTTCGCCTCGGCGGTGCGCATGATCTTCTGACCGTGCTCGTCCGTGCCGGTGAGGTACCACACCTTCTCACCGCGCTGGCGGTGCCAGCGCGAGAGCACGTCGCCTGCGACGGTCGTATAGGCGTGGCCCAGGTGAGGAGCGTCGTTGACGTAGTAAATGGGGGTGGAGACGTAGTACGCCTTCTCACCCTGCTTCTCGGATCCAGTGGCCGCCATGGTCGAAATCCTACTGGCCCCATGGAGATCGACTCACACGCGTTTCGGGGGGCGGACAGGATGCCGGTTCCCCGGTCCTGTCCGCCCCTCGGCGGCTGTGCGACGAGTGTGCGGCGCGCGTGTGGAGTTACGGGCGCCAGTTCGCCAGTACGCCCTCGTAGAGCTCCTGGTCGGTCAGCTCGAGTGGGGTTTCGCCGGCCAGGAAGTGGGCCGTGTTGTCCGTCTTGAGCTTGCGGAGGTAGTCGAAGGCCTTGTTCTCCGGGTCGCCGAAGGCGACGAAGGAGAAGAAGACGGCGGGGTACTTCTTCGCCGCGTCCGTGAGGGACTGGGTGGCGGGGGTACGGGCGTCCGGGGCGCCGTCCGTTTGGAAGATCACGAGAGCCGGGTCCTTGGTGCCGGACTTCTCGTAGTGGCCTACGACCTCCTCGACCGCTGCGTGGTAGCTGGTACGGCCCATGCGGCCCAGCCCTGCGTGCAGGTCGTCGATCTTGTTCTCGTGGTCGGTGAGGGTGAGTTCGCCTGTGCCGTCGAGTTCTGTGGAGAAGAAGACGACGTGGACCTTGGCCTCGGGGTCGAGGTGGGCGGCGAGGGCGAGGGCCTGTTCGCCGAGGGCCTGGGCGGAGCCGTCCTTGTAGTACGGGCGCATGGAGGCGGAGCGGTCCAGGACGAGGTAGACCTTGGCGGTCGTGCCGGTGAGCTTGCGGGTGGTGAGGGTTTCGCGGGCGGCGTTGTAGGCGGTGACGAGCGCCTGCGGCAGCTGGGCGGTGTCTACGGCCTCGGCTTCGCGGAGCGCCTGCGGCAGCGGGGCGTCGTCTGCGTCCTCGGCTTCGCCATCGGCCGCGACTGCGGGTACGTCCGCCTTGACGGCCTCGGCATCGCCATCGGCCTCGTCGTTCCCACCCGCACCCCCCGTGGTGGCTGCAGGTTCGTCCGCCTGCGCGGCGACCGGAGCCACCTCGACAGCGGCAGGCTCCGGCTCGGGCTCCGGGCTGACGTCTGCGACGACAGGCTCGGGCGCGGCCGCGGATTCCGGGGTCGCCTCAGCGACGACCGGTTCGGCCTCCGGCGCGGGTGCCGGGGTCGCCTCGGCAGCGACGGGCTCAGGCTTGGTCTCGGCTTCCGGAACCACCTCGGCGGCGGCCGGCACCGGCTCCGGCTCGGGAGTGGGTGCCGGGATCGCCTCGGCGGCGGGCGCCTCCTCGGCCTCGGTTTCCGGAGCGGCCTCGGCCACGACGGGCTCTGGCTCAGGCGCAACGGGCCCGGGCTCCGGCTCGACGACCGGCTCCGGCTCGGGAGCCGCCTCAGCCGTCGCAGGCTCCGGCTCGGGAGCCGCCTCGGACACCGGCTCCTCAGCGGCAGCCTCAACCTCGGGCTCCGCCTCTGCCACCGGGGCCTTCTCCGCAACAGGCTCCGGCTTCGCCTCCGGTTCAGCTGCCGCAGGCGTTTGCTCGTGCTCCACCTCGGGCTTGGCCGCAACGGGCTCGGCCTCCACCTCCGGCACAGCCGCCGCAGCCTGGGCCTCCGGCTCAGCCGCACCCTCCCCGTTCCGCGCCGCAGGCACCGGCACCGTCACGTTGTCGAACGCCGCCGACACCAGGTCATCCACAGCGGAGCCCTTGGCGGAGCCGTTGGGCTCACTCGCCGGTGCGGGCGCCGAAGCCCGCGCCTCGGAAGCCGCCCGTTCAGCCGCCGGAGGCACCTGCTCGGAAGCCGCCCCTTCAGGCCCCCGAGGCGCCGCCTCGGAAGCCGTCCGCTCAGCCGCCGGAGTCACCCGTTCAGCCGCCGGAGGCGCGGGCTCGGCTGCCGGTGCCGGCTCCGCAGCTGGAGCCGGGACCGAAGCCGGCGCCCCCCGCTCAGCTGCCGCAGGCACATCGGCACCCTCGGACGTACGCCCCTTGCGTGACTTTCCGAATGCGTTTCGCAGGAGGTTGAGAATGCCCATGAGCGCAACCCTTCGCATGAGTTGTTTCCGTCAATCCCTGGCCAGGACGGACACGTAAGGTTAGCCGCCAGATTTGGAGATCTTCTTCAGGGCCGGAACTCGATCCGAACTCGATCGGGTATCGACCCGGACTGCCGACGTCAGCACATCAGCAGCGTCACATCAGCAGCGTCCCGCCAACTCCCCCACATTCACTCCGTGTTCACCTTGCGGCAGCCTTGCCGAACGCGCGTGCCCCTAGCGTCACGCCCGACCCAGGAAATATTGGGAGGGACCGTGCGCAACCTGCTGCCACTGATCGGCTCCACCGGATCGCACCCCGGTGGCCGTTCTGCGATGACTTGTAGATTCCGGTGTGGTGACGCCTGCTTCCACGAGGTGCCCAACACCACCACCAACGAGTACGTCGGCGATGTCATCGCCGGTGCGCTCAGCCGCCGTTCCATGATGCGGGCCGCCGCCGTGGTGACGGTCGCGTCGGCAGCCGGGGGTGCGGTCGTCGGCGCCGGTGCCCCGGAGGCCGCCGCGCAGACCGGCGAAGGCGTGGCCCCCGCCGCGTACAACAAGGGCGGTAAGGGAGCGCGCGGCCTGCGGTTCACGCCCGTCGCGCCGAACACCGCCGACACCGTGACGATCCCCGAGGGCTACGCCCAGAACGTGGTCATCCGCTGGGGCGAGCCCATCCTCCGCGGCGCCCCCGCCTTCGACCCGGACAAGCAGAGCGCCAAGGCGCAGGCGGGCCAGTTCGGCTACAACTGCGACTACCTCGGCCTGCTCCCGCTGCCGGGCGAGCGCGGCCGTCAGGTGCTCGTGGCGAACCACGAGTACACCGACGAGATTCTGATGTTCAAGGGGTACGACGACGCCGCGCCCACCCGTGAGCAGGTCGAGATCGCCTGGGCCGCGCACGGTCTGTCCGTCGTGGTCGTGGAGGAGGAGCGGAAGAGCGGCAAGCTCACCCCCGTTGCCCGTCACCCCCTGAACCGGCGCGTTACCGCGACCACCGAGTTCAAGGTGACCGGTCCGGCCGCCGGATCCGACCTCCTCAAGACCTCCGCCGACCCGACCGGCACCAAGGTCCTCGGCACGCTCAACAACTGCGCGGGCGGCGAGACCCCCTGGGGCACGACGCTGCACGGCGAGGAGAACTTCAACCAGTACTTCGCCAACAGCAGCCGGGCGACGGACAAGCGCTACGGCATCGGCACCGCCGCCTCCGAGCGCAAGTGGGAGCTGTTCGACAAGCGGTTCGACGTGGCCAAGGAGCCGAACGAGGTCCACCGTTTCGGCTATGTCGTCGAGCTCGACCCGTACGACCCCACCTCCACGCCCCGCAAGCGCACCGCGCTCGGCCGCTTCAAGCACGAGGGCGCGACCGTCCGTCTCACGCACGACGGCCGTCCGGTCGTCTACTCCGGTGACGACGAGCGCTTCGACTACTTCTACAAGTTCGTCGGCAGCAAGCGGATGGCCCACGGCCACAGCCGCCGGGCCCGCGAGCACAACCTGACGCTCCTCGACGAGGGCACGCTGTACGTCGCCAAGCTCACCGGCGACTCCCCGGCGATCGAGATCGACGGCACGGGCAAGCTGCCGAAGGACGGTGAGTTCGACGGCAGCGGTACGTGGATCCCGCTGGCCACCGCCACGGCGAAGGGTGCCGTCTCGCACGTCGAGGGCATGACCGCCGAGGAGGTCTTCGTCTTCACGCGCCTCGCCGGTGACAAGGTCGGCGCCACGAAGATGGACCGGCCCGAGGACATCGAGCCGAACCCGCACACCGGCAAGGTGTACGTCGCCCTCACCAACAACACCAACCGCGGTGTCGGTACGAACGCCAAGGCGGACGAGGCCAACCCGCGCAACGCCAACAAGCACGGCCACGTCCTTGAGCTCACCGAGCGCTGGAACAAGGCCGACAGCACGAAGTTCGCCTGGTCGCTGTTCCTCGTGGCCGGCGACCCGAAGGACCCGGCGACCTACTTCGCCGGCTTCCCGAAGGACAAGGTCAGCCCGATCTCCTGCCCGGACAACGTGGCCTTCGACCGGTACGGCAACCTGTGGATCTCCACCGACGGCGCCCAACTCGGCTACCACGACGGCCTGTTCGGCGTAGCTACGCGCGGTGACCGGCGCGGTGAGCTGAAGCAGTTCCTGACCATGCCGAAGGGCGCCGAGACCTGCGGCCCGATCATCCAGGAACGCCGTGTCCTGGTCGCGGTCCAGCACCCGGGCGAGATCGACGGCGCCACCGTCGAGGACCCTGCGAGCACCTGGCCCGACGGCCCGGGCACGTACGTCCGCCCGTCCGTGGTCGCGGTGTACCGCAAGGACGGCCGCGACATCGGCGCCTGAGCGTCAAGTTCTCGCGTGTACGTGCATGGGGCGCCCCTCTCCGGAGGGGCGCCCCCCTTTGTTCGAGGGCTTCCCGGTCGTTTCCCGCCACTCCCGATACCCGGGTGCCTGCAAGGCGACCTCTTCGTACGCCTCCTCCAGTTCCGGATAGACGGCGTCCAGCTCCTCCTGCGTACGGGCCGCGAGGAGCAGCCGTACGCCGAGGGGGTCGCCGTGGATGCGGCGTACCGCCATCGTGGGGCCGTCGACGTGGGTCGGCTGGCAGACGGCGACGACCTCGCCGGTGGCGACCAGTGCGTCCGTCGTGTAGTAATCGCCGTGCAGGACATGCGGGTTGACGCCGACCGCGCGGAACATCCGCTGCACGGCCTCCCACTCCCCGTCGACCGTCGGGTCGACCACCCAGCGGTCGTCGGCCAGATCACGCAGGCTGACCTCTGGCTTCGCCGCGGCCGGATGGTCCGGTGGCAGCGACACGAACTGCGGCTCGCGTTCTTCCTCGATTACGCGCAGAACGAGAAGTACGACTCCACCCGCGTGACCGCCCACGAGACCGGCCACGTCCTCGGCCTGCCGGACCACGACGAGGGCCCCTGCAGCGAACTCATGTCCGGCGGCGGCCCCGGCCCGTCCTGCACCAACGCCAACCCCGACGCGAACGAGCGCGCCGAGGTGGAGCGCCTTTGGGCCAACGGTTTGGCGAAGGCCCTGCACAAGGTGAACCAGGGCCAATAGGACCTGCGGTTCCATCAGCGCCCCTATCGGGGGCGCGGGGAACTGCGCGACCAGCCACGACGCACCCGCAGCTTCGAGACCGCATGTCGCCACCCCCCACTGGTGTGGGCCGCCCCTCCTGCACAGGGGCGGCCCACACCGCGTTCAGTCACGTTCGTGGAGGGTCACGTCGAGGAGGAGCGAGCGGTGGTCCGTGTTCTTCAGGTCCAGGAAGCGGGCCTTGTTCGCCGCGAAGTCCTCGGAGACCAGGATGTGGTCGATCTGGGTGCCGAACGCCGGGACCGTTCGGGTCGGCCAGGTCGGCGTGCGGGCGTCGCCGGTGAGACGGGCGCCGTCGCGCAGGCCCGTGTCCAGGATGCGGCGGAACGCGGCGTGGTCCTGGGAGGCGTTGAAGTCGCCCGCGAGGATGGTGGGGCGGGTCTTGTCGGCGGCGGCGTAGTCGCGGAGGGCGCGCAGTTCCCGTTGCCAGTCGTCCACGTGGGCCGGGAGCGGGGGCATGGGGTGGGCGAGCTGGACCCGCACCTCGCGGCCCTTCACGTCGGCGATCGCGCCGGGCATGCCCATGGTGCCCTTGACGCCGGGGGCGGGCTTGAGGGGGTACCGGCTGAGGATGACGGAGCCGTCCGAGCCGTACCCTTCCACGGCCTGCCGGTAGGGGTACGTGCCTCTGGCCCCCTCCGCTTGCTTGCCGCCGAAGGCCCGCGTCAGCTTCTCGTCGCAGGTCGTCTCGCACTCCTCGACGAACACGAGGTCCGGCTTTTCGCTCCGTACGATCTCGATCAGTTCGTCGGTGGCCTGGCCGTACTCGACGTTCGACGTCAGCACGCGCAACTCCGCGACCGGGGTGCCCTTCGGGTCGCTCGTCTTCCCGTACGGCTCGATGAACCAGGCGACCGCCGCTGCCGCGAGCACGCCCCATACGAGGCCTACGCGCCAGCGGGCGAGGGCGGCGAGGAGGAGGGCGAGGCCGGTGGGGGCGAGCAGCCAGGGCAGGAATGCGATGACTTGGGGGACGGGGGTGATGCCGTCCGTGTCGGCGATGCGGCAGCCTACGACGATGCTCACGCCGAGGAGCAGCAGGGCGGCGATCCAGGCGCCGGCCGTGCGCCCGGGGCGCCGGGCCGCCGGCGCGTCGGCCCATTCGTCTGCCTCAGCGGTAGCAGTACTCAAGTCCGCACCTTCCGTTCTGCCTGAATCCTCCCTCAAAGACGGGGTGGGTGGGCGGAGGGTTCATTTCCCCGGCCCCGCCCCTTCCCGGCTGTAACAATTTGCGGCTCCGCCGCGTGGGGGGCTCCGCCCCCAGACCCCCTGGAGGTCGTGCGTCGGCTGCGGGCCGTCCGTGGCTGGTCGCGCCCACGCGGCGGAGCCGCAAATCGACACAGCCCCGCGCCCCTGCGTTTAAGGGGCGCGGGGAACTGCGCGAGCAACCCAACACAACCCGCACCCGCGCACAATCGCCAACGCCCCACCCCGCTAGGCGCCCACCCGCCGGAGGCAGCGGGGCCGGGGGGGGCGCAGCCCCCCCGTTTCGGGAAGGGGCGGGGCGGGGCTGGGGAAGGGAACCGCTCAAGCCGAGCCGTCGACACGGCCCAAGAACCTCGCCAACGCCTCGTTGAACTCCCCCGGGCGTTCCAGGTTCGGCATATGGGCCGCTCGCGGGATGACCTGGAGCGTGGCGTCGGGGAGGGTCTCGGCCATTGTCTTCGCGTCGGAGACCGGGGTGTATTCGTCGTCCTCGCCGACCACCACCAGGGATGGGACCGTGACCCGGGTCAGGAGGTCGCGGTAGTCGGGGCGTTCCGCCCGGCCTCGTAGGGCTGCTGCCGCGCCTGCCGGGGGCGTGGCGGTCATCATGTTGTGGACGTGGGCGGACACCGACGCGTCGGCGTACGGGGCGACCATCTTGTGGAGGACCTCGTCCGCGTAGCCGTGCATGCCTTCCTTCAGGAGGCGGTCGGCCATGTCGTTGCGGGACTTCTTGCCTGCGGGGGTCTCCGGGGAGGCGAAGGTGTCGGCCAGGATCAGGCCTCGGATGCGGTCGGGGAACTGGGCGTAGCACTCCATGGCGATCTGGCCGCCCATCGACAGGCCGGCCAGGACGAAGTGGTCAACGTGCAGTTCGTCCAGGAGGGCCGCTATGTCCTCGGCGAACGTGGAGAGTTGAGTGACGCCGGGGACGACCGGCGAGGCGCCGTAACCGCGTAGGTCCGGGGCGATCACCCGGCGGGTCGGGGAGTAGGCCCGCACCTGCGGCGTCCACATCGTGTGGTCGAACGGGTGGCCGTGGATCAGGACAAGAGGCAGGGGACTTGAGAGTTTCGCGCCTTTGTCCTCGTATGCGAGGTAGGGAGCCATGAGTGGACCCTAGGCGGCATCGACTACTCGGTGCAATGAGAACTTTGCCCTCGGTGCAATCCCGAGGGTGAGGGGAGATGAGCGTTCGTGGAGGACTACCGGCGGATCGCCGACCGGCTGGCCGAGGAGATCCTCACCGGGCGGCTCAAGCCCGGTGAACGGCTGCCGCCGCAGCGGGTGTTCGCGCGACGGCGCCGTATCGCCGGGTCCACGGCCGGGCGCGTCTACGCCGAGTTGGTGCGGAGAGGGCTCGTGGTCGGCGAGGTGGGGCGTGGGACCTTCGTACGGGCGGGACCGCTGCCTTCGGGGCGGGGGCTGGCCGAGGAGGGGGACGGGGAGGGCGAGACCGCCGGGCCCCGTTTCAATCTGGAGCTCAACTACCCGTTCGCGGAAGGGCAGTCGGAGCTGCTCGCCGTCGGGCTCGCGCCGCTGTTGCGGGCCGATGTGCTCGCGGAGGCGACGCGTACGGCGCCCGCCACCGGCACGCCCGCCGCGCGCGAGGCCGCCGCCGGGCTGCTCGGCGGTCCGGGGTGGCGACCCGACCGGGAGAGGGTCCTCTTCGCCGGGAACGCCCGGCAGGCCATCGCGGGCGCCCTAGCCTCCCTCGTACGGCCCGGGGGCCGCGTCGGCGTGGAGGCGCTCACGTATCCGCTGGTCAAGGAGATCGCGGCACGGCTCGGCATCACCCTCGTACCGATTGCGATGGATGAGGAGGGGCTACGGGCCGATGGCCTCGCCGCCGCCCATCGCGCCGCACCGCTGTCCGCCCTTTACGTCCAGCCGACGCTCCACAATCCCACCTCCGTGACGATGGGGGACGGGAGGAGGCGTCAACTGGCCAATGCCCTAAGGGAGTTGGATCTTCCGGTCGTGGAGGACCGGATCTGGTCCTTCCTCCGGGAGGGCCGGATGGACCCCACTCCCCTGGCCTCGTACGCCCCTGAGCGCACGTACCTCGTCGACGGGCTGTCGAAGCGCGTCGCGCCCGGGCTCACGGTCGGTTTCCTGGTCGTGCCGCGGGGGCGGGTGGACGCGGTCGCGGAGGCGTTGAGGTCGGGCGGGTGGACGGCGGGGCGGTTCGCGCTGGAGGCCGCGGTGCGGTGGATCGGCGACGGGACGGTCGAGCGGCTCGTCGCGGCCAAGCGGGCGGACGCGCGGGCGCGGCAGCGGGTCGTCGGGGAGTGGCTGGGGGAGTTCGCCGTACGGGCCGATCCGTACGCGTACTACACCTGGTGGGAGCTGCCGCCGCCCTGGCGCGCGGACACGTTCACGGCCGCGGCGGCGGCGCACGGGGTGGCGCTCACGCCGGGGCGGGCGTTCGCGGTGGAGCCTCAGCGCACGCAAGCCCAGCGCATCCAGGCCGAGCGCGCGCAGGCCGCACCCACACCCGCTGCACGCACGCAGGCCGCCGCGCCGCCCGCCACGCCCGTCTCCCCGGCGGACGCCGTCAGGCTCGGGCTCGCCTCTCTTCCCGTGCCCGAGCTGGAGGAGGCTCTGCGGATCGTGCGCGATGTCGCGCGACACGGCCCGTGAGCCAGGCCGTCGCGGCCACCGTGAGGCCGAGGGCGAGGATCGTCCACGTCGCCGTGCGGAGGGTGGACGTGAGGGCGTCGTAGACCGCGGCCGCCGCGGCGCGGGAGACGTGCGGCGGCAGGTCGGCGAGCGTCAGGGCGCGGACCACCGCCGTGGCCAGGGCGAGGAGGGCCGCGCCCAGCGCCGCGCCCAGGGCCGTCGCGATGATCGCGCGGCGGCGGCGTACCGCGAGGAGGATGCCGCCGACGGCCAGCGCCAGCGCCGCGACCGGGAGCCAGAAACTCGCGAACTCCAGCATGCGGAAACCCTTCCGGAGCGCGGCCACTTCCCGGCCCTCGAGCACCGTGATCTCGGTGTGCGTCACGGGGATACGGTGCGCCAGCGGCACCCGGTCCTCGGCCAGCCGGTCCCTGAGCTGCTGTGTGACGGGCGCGAGGTCGAGCGTGACCGCGTCGTCGCGCTCGCCGCGCAGGGCCCGTAGGACGGCGTCGTGGGCGGCCCGGTTCGCGGTGTCCCAGGCGGTGCGGAAGGCGGGCGTACTGGTGAAGGACCGCGCCGCCTCGCGTACGAACTGCCGGAGCTCGCCGTCGAGTCGCCCTGCCTCGACCTTGGTCATGATCCCGTGGGTGAGGGTGTCCGCGACCGCCCCGCGCACCTCGGGGCCGGTGGCGAGCGGCCCCATCGTGGCGACGTACCGCCGGGTGTCGCCGATCTCGTACTTCGCCCACACCGAGAGCCCGCCGAGCGGCACGAGAAGACAGCCGAGGACGATCAGTACCGCCGAGAGGACTTTCCGGACACCGACATTCCGACCAGCGAGTTTCCCAACACCGACTCTGTGCACAGCTCAAGAAAGAACCCCGGTCGTGCCCCGAATTCATCGGGGCACGACCGGGGTGACTGCATCCGGACGCGGATTGCGTTCTTCCGGGGGACGCCGTCCCCCCAGGACCTGTCTGGGAACTACTTGCGGTTGTACAGCCGCATCGTCACCGGCCCCAGCACCGCCACGAACACCGCCGACCAGCCCAGCGTCCACGCGATCTCCTCGGTCGGCCAGGAGCCGGCCATCAGATCGCGGACCGCGGAGGCGACGTGGGTGATCGGGTTGTTGTTGACGAAGGCCTGCAGCCAGCCGGGCATCGTCTCGGGCTTGACGAAGATGTCGCTGAGGAACGTCAGCGGGAACAGCACCATCATGCTGACGCTCATCACGCCCTTCTCCGTGCGCATCAGCAGACCGACCATCGTCCACACCCACGAGAAGGCGAAGCAGAAGATGATCAGCAGCACCACGCCCGCCACGACGCCGGTGAAGCCGCCGTCCGGGCGGAAGCCCATGATCAGGCCGACCGTCAGCATCACGATCGACGCGAGCGTGTAGCGCAAGGCGTCACCGAGCAGATAGCCGACCATCGTCGACGGCCGCCAGATCGGCAGGGAACGGAAGCGGTCGAAGACGCCCTTCTCGATGTCGATGTTGATCGCGAGGCCCGTATACATCGTGATCATGGACACGGACATCACGAGGATGCCGGGCAGCAGATACTGGATGTACTCGCTGGGTGAGCCGGCCAGGGCGCCGCCGAACAGGTACGTGTACATCAGGATCATCATGATCGGGAACGCCGTCACATCGAACAGCTGCTCCGGTACGTGCTTGATCTTGAGCATCGCCCGCCAGCCGAAGGTCAGCGAGGTCTGCAGCGCGTTCGGCCGCGGCGGCCGCTCCTTGGCGACGAGCAATTCGGCCAGGCTTTCGGTGCGGACCGGGGCGAGTTCCGTGCTCTCGGTGGTCTGGGTCGCGGTGCTCATGCCGTGGCCTCCTTGGTCTGTGCCTCGGTCGTCCGGTCGTGGTCGGTCGGGCTGCCGGTGAGGGCCAGGAACACCTCGTCCAGGCTCGGCTGTCCCAGCGAGAAGTTGTCGACGATGATGCCCGCGCGGGCGAGTTCGGCGAGGGCGCGGGAGGCCTTTTCGGAGGGCCCGCAGCCGTTCATGTCGCCGTTGCCGCCGACCCGGGCGGTCAGGGCCACCGGATCGGGTTCCAGTTGTACGTCCGCGTCGAGGGCCTGCCTGAGCAGGAGCTCGGCGTCGGGGCGCTTGTCCGCGTCCCGCAACCGTACGTGTACGGCACCGGCGCCGACCGAGGCCTTCAGCTCGCCCTTGGTGCCCTCGGCGATGACCTTGCCCTTGTCGATGACGGCGATCCGGGACGCGAGCTGGTCGGCCTCGTCGAGGTACTGGGTCGTGAGGAGGACCGTCGTGCCTTGAGCGACGACCGCTCGTACGATCTCCCAGACCTGGTTGCGGCTGCGCGGGTCCAGGCCCGTCGTCGGCTCGTCCAGGAACAGCAGGTCCGGGGTGTTGAGGATCGACGCGGCGATGTCGATACGGCGCCGCATGCCGCCGGAGTAGTTCTTCACCTGGCGGCCCGCCGCGTCGGAAAGGCCGAATGCGGCGAGGAGTTGGGCCGCGCGGTCGTACGAGGCCTTCTTGCTGTGCCCCGTCAGACGGCCCAGGAGTACGAGGTTCTCGGTGCCGGTGAGGTCCTCGTCGACGGAGGCGTACTGTCCGGTGAGGCTGACCCGGCTGCGGACCGCGTCGGCCTCCCGTACGACGTCGTGGCCGAAGACGTGGGCCTCGCCGCCGTCGGGGCGGAGCAGGGTCGCCAGCATCCGCACCGTGGTCGTCTTGCCCGCGCCGTTCGGACCGAGCAGGCCATACACCGTGCCCCGCTCGATGCGCAGGTCTACGCCGTCCACGGCGCGGTTGTCGCCGAAGGTCTTCACCAGGCCGGCGGTCTCGATGGCCGGCCCTCCGGCTAGGTGGTCGCTTTTCATGTCCGCCCCATCCAGTCCTCTACGAGTGCTGAGCTGTCGTTGAGATGTAGACCCCCACCGGGCAGCAAACTCATCGTAGATTTCGGCACTGGATTCGTCCTGGGCTTTTTGTCCTAGTCCCGCGGTCGCCCCGGAGGCCTAAGTCCTCCGCCGCGCGGACGTCAGTCCTCCGTCAGTCCTCCGTTGTGTAGAAGCGGTAGAACACGACCGCGAAGACGCCCGCCGCCACCGCGAACGCCACGGCCGCCGACCTCAGGACGCTCGAGCCGGTGAGGCCGTGCAGGAACCCGACCGCGGCACCGCCGAAGCCCGCCCACGCGGCGGCACGCAGCTCGCGGGGCAGATGCGTACCGAGCAGGCGCAGCCCGAGGTACGCGACCACGAAGGCGACCGCGGCCACGACGCCCAGCAGGACGTTCCAGCCGGTGATCGGCCCCGCGTCCCGCCCGATGGCGGCGGCCCACAGACCGAAGACGATCCCTCCGAGCACGGGGGCGGTGAGCTTGGTTGCGACCCGCGCGGGACTCCCGTACCACCGAGCGGCACGTGGCGCTGCATGAGCCATGACCCCACTCCTCTCTCCTCGCCCCTGCCTCCAGAGCACACCGGGGGGGCGGGGCGGGCAAGTCGAAGGCCTTGGTAAAGCCACGCTTGACGGCCACCGAGAAGCCCACCATCGCCCGCCCACCTTCGTCGTCGACGCCGACGAGCACGGTAGGCCGCCCCTACGGGACCCCTCCCGACAGGCATCGAGCACGCCCAGGTGCGTCCTTGTTCAGACGTCGTCCGGAGCAGGGTCGTCCTCGGCCGCGGGTTCACCTCGGCCGATGGTCATGGACCAGCGCACGGTCGAGGGTGCTTCGACGGAGACGGTGCCCTCGTTCTCGACTCCGGAGACGCCGACCTGGTTGTAGGCGGTGCTCACCTCGTCGTCGAGGCAGTGCAGCGGAAACAAAACCTCAGCGGGGCGCACGGTGACGTCGATCGTCCCCTTGCCCTGACACCGCACCGCGATGATCAGCGCGTCGCCTTTCTTCCCCTTGTCGAACTCGATACTGCGACTGCCGTACGTCACACCCTGCTCGGCAGCAACAGTCTCGGTCCCGTCCAGCTCCGGAGGCTGATCCACCGAGGGTTGCGCAGAGTCGACGGATGGGGTCTCGATGGCTGCGTCCGGGCTGGGCCTGGACGACTGGGTCGGCTGCTCGGGCTTCGCCGCGGAGTCCTCCGCCGAGCAAGCCGTCAGAGAGATGAGCGCGGCCGCAAAGCTCAGGCCGGCAAGGGTTCGCCGGGACACGTCACTTCTCCCGCACGGTCCAGCCAGCGCGTCGGGGCGTGTAGAGCGTCGAGTTGTACTTATGAGGTCGCCCTCCTTGGGCTGAGCTGGATGCGGCCGACTACTCGCTCACAACTGTTGCGATCATGACAGTGCGTTGAGCTGGGGCAAAGCATTCTCGTAAGTGCTGAGGAGAACCTGAGGTTTCACGTACGCGAGAAGAAACCCTCCGCGCTCACCACCCCGTGTGGAACAGATGGTTGACCGTAAGCGCCACCGTCACCTGGGCGGCCAGCCACGCCCGCTGTCCGCCCCGCGGCAGCAGCGCCGTCGCGGGCAGGAGCCAGAAGGCGAAGGGGAGCCAGATGCGTTCCGTCTCCGCCTTGCTCATGCCGGAGAGGTCGGCGACCAGGACCATGAGGAAACCGGCGAGGACCAGGCCGAGGAGACGGTCGGTGGAGGTCACGGTGCCGGTGCGGAGCCGGCGGAAAGCGGACGGGACGGTGGCCAGCGTGCGGCGCAGGCCCGTCACTCCCGCCAGCCCCACGAGCAGCACCGTGCAGGCGAGGTTGGCCCACACGAAGTACCAGTACGGGCGGATGGAAGCCGCGCCCTGGTAGTAGCGCTCGACCAACAGGTGGTACGCCTCCCACCAGTTGAAGCCCGCGAGGGTGAAGGCGACGGGGGCTACGGCCGCGCCCGCCAGCAGGGGGAGGAGGAGCGTGGGTGGCCACCGGCGCCAGGTCAGCAGGAGCACGGCTGCGGCGATGATCGCGAACAGGGTCAGGCCGTAGGAGAGATAGACGGTGAAGCCCAGTAGCAGGCCGGAGCCGAAGCCGTACGTGAAGGCCGGAACCCTGCGGCCACCCGTCGCCGCCAGTGCCAGCAGCGCCACCGCCCATGCCGTCACCCCCGCGAAGTAGCCGTCCGCCGAGGCCCCGACCCAGATCGCCGCGGGGGCCAGGGCGACGAACGGCGCGGCCCGGCGGGCCAGCGTTTCGTCGGCGAGGGAACGAACGGCGATGAGTACCGCCGCGGCGGCCGAAGCGCCGACCGTGATGCAGAAGACGCCCGCCCAGCCTCCGCCCCCGAGGCCGATCCGGTCCAGCCAGACGAAGGTGAGGGTCGCGGCCGGTGGGTGGCCGGCGATGTGCGGGGGCCAGTGGTCGAGGGAGTCGAGCAGGATGTGCTGGGTGAAGCCGCGCAGGGTCGCGCCGATGTTGTCGAAGCGGTCGATGACGGTCAGGTACTCGTAGCGGGTGGTGAGGCGCCGCTCGATGCCGTAGTACCAGCCGTCGATCAGGGCGAGCGACCACGTCCAGGCCATGGCCACGAACCAGGTCAGCGGGACCAGCGCTCGCCATGGCAGGCGGGCCGCGAGTGAGGGGCCGTACGCGATCACCGCCACGGCCACCGTGATCGCGGCCGGAGTGCCGGGTCCCACCTGCGGTGACCACCAGGCGTACAGCGGCGCCCAGGCGAGGTGAAGGTTGCCGTAGGTGTTCTCGAGGATGTGGCCGACGACGGCGGCTGTGGCGAAGAGGAGGACGGCGGTTCCGGCGGCGTACAGGTCAGGACGAAGGCCTCGGCGGGCGGCACGGGAGCCGCGGGAGCCGCGGCCGGCGTCCTGCCCGTTGCCTGAGTCGACGGACTGCCCGACATCCTGGCCGGTTTCCAGGCCGATGTCCCGGCCGAGGTCGTCGGGCACGCCGGTACGGTCGTCAGGCAGGCCGGCACGGTCGTCAGGACGGCCGGTACGGTCCTCAGGGCGGCGGCCGCCGCGACCGTCGCGGCCGCCGCGACCGTCGCAGTCGTCTCGGTGCCGGTCGTCGTCCTGGTTCCGCTTTTGGCCGAGGTCCCGGAGAAGGTCACGGTTCACAGCGGAAACGCTAGGGCCGGGGCCACGCCTCGGCGTCCCGGCCAGCACGAACGTCAGCCTTTCGTCATGAGTCGAGCCGCCCTCGGCCCGCCCGTACCGGCCTACGGTCGGGGCATGAGCGAACGGCTCCCCATCTCCCCCACCTCCCCCGCCTTCTGGCGCAGCCCTCTGCGTGGCCCTCGGCTCACCTCGCTGCTCGGTGTCGTGCTGCTCGCCGGGATCACCGTCCTGTTCGTGACGGGCCTCGTGTCGTACGCCGCGTACAACCCGAACCTCTCGTCCGTGAACGACAAGACGCCGGACAAGGGCCTCCTCGGCTTCTACCTCTTCGCCTGGCCCACCGACCCGCCCTGGCTGTACCGCCTCAACCAGGGCACGCACGTCACGCTCGGCATCGCCCTGATCCCCGTACTCCTCGCCAAGCTGTGGTCGGTCATCCCGAAGCTGTTCGAGCTGCCGCCCGCGCGCTCGCTCGGGCACGCGCTGGAGCGGCTCTCGCTGCTCGTACTGGTCGGAAGCGCGCTGTTCGAGTTCGTGACGGGCGTGCTGAACGTCCAGCTCGACTACGTCTTCCCCGGCTCCTTCTATCCCCTGCACTTCTACGGGGCCTGGGTGTTCTTCGCCGCCTTCGCAGCGCACGTGGCGCTGAAGACGCCGACGGTCCTGCGCAATATCCGACGCGAACGAGGCGGAGAGGCAGGGGAGTTGGTCGAACCCCGGCCCGAAGCGCCAACGTCCGACCCGCCCACCGTCTCCCGGCGCGGCGCGCTCCAACTCGTCGGCGGCTCTTCGCTGTTCCTGTTCGCCACGACCGCGGGGCAGAACTTCGACGGCCCCCTGCGCCGGACGGCGATTCTCGCGCCGCACGGCGGTCCGGAGCCCGGCTCGGGACCCGGCGGCTTCCAGATCAACAAGACGGCTGCGGCGGTGGGGATCAAGGCGGATGAGACGAGTGACGAGGCATGGCGGCTCGTCGTCGAGGGGCGTCGTACGGTCCGGCTCAGCCGGGAGGAGCTGCACGAACTGCCGCTGTACAGCGCCGCGTTGCCCATCGCCTGCGTGGAGGGCTGGTCGACGGGCGACCAGTGGTGGCGGGGCGTACGGCTGCGGGATCTGGCGGAGTTGGCGGGGTACGAGCACGGCCAGGAGCCCGATCTGTTCGTGGAGTCGCTCCAGCGTGCGGGTTCCTTCCGGCGGGCCGCCCTGCGCGACAACCAGGTCCGCGACCCGCGCTCGCTGCTCGCCCTGTACGTCAACGGCGAGCCGCTGACCCCCGACCACGGCTACCCGGCGCGCATCATCGTTCCCGCCGCACCCGGAGTGCTGAACACCAAGTGGGTGTCCCGGTTGACGTTCGGAGACCTGTGAGGAGCCCTATGAAGAGCCCTGTGATGCGCGTACGGAGGACGAGCGGGCGAATGACGAGCGTACGGAACCGGTGGCGGCGCTGGTACGGCGAGAGTCCCCTCCAACTCCTGCTGCTGGCCTGCTCGTTCGCGCTCGTCGCGTATGCCGGCGTACAGCTGCTCGCGGGGGACTGGTGGGGCGTGCTGATGTGGATCGTCGGGGCGGCGCTGTTGCACGATCTCGTGCTGCTGCCGTTGTACGCCGCTGCCGACCGGCTCGTCCGGGCCGTGCTCGGGGCGGTCGGGCGCCGGGAGTGGCTGATGTTCGTGCGTGTCCCGGCGGCCCTGTCCGGACTGCTGCTGCTGGTGTGGTTTCCGCTGATCAGCGGGCGGGTCGAGCGGCGTTACGAGGCGTCCACCGGCTCGTCCGGCGATGTGTTCCTGGGGCGCTGGCTGCTGATGACGGCGGTGCTGTTCGGGGTGTCGGCGCTGTGGATGTTGATCCGTTCGGTACGGGCGCGGCGCAGGGCCACGAAGCAGCGGCCGTCCGCCGTCCACTGACTGTCTGTACCGTCCGTACGCCAGCCGAGCCGGCGGGCGCGCCTCAGGAGGGCGCGGCTGCCGAGCCGGGCCCAGGGGAACGGGGTTCCGGCGGCGCCCTGGGCGTCGGTGACGTGCACCTGGACCTGCTCGTCGACGTCCACGGGCGCGGTCTCGGCGATCAACAGGCCGCCTGGGGCGAGGAGTTGGGCGATACGGCGCAGCAGGGCGTCCGGGTCGCCGCCGATGCCGATGTTGCCGTCGATGAGCAGCGCCGTGTTCCAGCGGCCCTCCCCCGGCAACGGGTCGAACACCGAGCGGCGCAGCGCCTGTCCGCCGAGCTCCACGGTGTGGTTGACGGCCGCCTCGCTGATGTCTATCCCGAGGACCGGTCGGCCCTGTAAGGCGAGGGCCGCGACCAGCCGACCGGGCCCGCAGCCCACATCCAGTACGGCCCCTTCGCACTGCCGCAGCGCCGACAGATCGGCGGCGTCGGCTCGTGCGCACCACCGCTCGACCTCGAGCGGGAGCAGCCAGCCGTCGTTACGGCGCAGGAAGAGCGGACCGCGTCCGTCGCGGAGGGCGTCGGCGTACGGGTCGACGCACCACTCGGACGCCGCCCCCGTACCCGTACTCGCATCTGTATCCGTCGCGCTCGCCGTACTCGCCGTGCTCATCGCCCCACGACCGAGCGCTCGACGACGGAACCTTCGGCGACGGATCGCGCGGCGACGGACTGCTCGACGGCAGATCGGTCGGCGACGGATTTCTCCACGTCCGACCGCCGTACGCCCGCCGCCAGCCGGTCGAACTCCGCCGCGAACCTGCCCCCCTGCCCCTGAACCATGACCTGCTCGGCGACCAGCCAGGCGTCATACGCCGTGTCTACGTCCCGCAGCCGCGGCAGATCGCGCACGCGTAGTCCGGCGCCCGTGAGCCGGTCCCGTTGCAGGGCTCCTGTCGTGGGCGTCGACATCGGCACGCCACGCAGCAGGGCGGGGTCGGGCTCGGCGAGCCCCAGCGCCCAGAAGCCGCCGTCCTCCGCGGGCCCGAACCAGGCGTCGCAGTCCGTGAAGTCGGCCCCGAACGTGAGGAGTTCGGCGGTCACCTGAGGCGTGTCCATGCCGATGAGCAGCGTCGGTCCCGTGCAGTCCGCGAACGCCGCGGCCAGCCGTTCGTCGAGCCCGCCCGCGCACTGCGGGACCACCTCGACGCCGGGCGGCAGCCACGGCCCCGGCGCCCCGTCGAGCACCAGGACCCGCCGGTCGGCGGGCGTCGCGAGCACCGCGCTCAAGGTGTCCGCCAGCGCGGCCTCCGCGAGCGCCGCCGCCTCCTCGGGCGTGAACGGCGGGGTCAGCCGCGTCTTCACGCGCCCGGGTCGCGGTTCCTTGGCGATGACGAGCAGGGTGGTCATCGGTGGGCTCCTCCTTGGACGGGTCCGGGGGCGGTTCCTTGGCCGGGGCTTTGGTCGGTTGCGGGGCCGGGACCTTGGCCGGCGTCCGGGCCGGGACCTTGGCCGAGGCTTCGGCCGACGTGCGGGCCAGGGACTTGGCCGGCGTCCGGGCCGGGACCTTGGCCGAGGCTTCGGCCGACGTGCGGGCCAGGGACTTGGCCGGCGCCCGGCCCGGTTCCCCGCCCGGTGGCGTACGCCGGCTCCGTCAGCACCCGGCGCATGTCCCGTACCGCGTGCCACGTGCCACGCCAGGTGCCGGTGACCTTGGAGGTGCCGGTGCGTGGCAGGTACGGGACGTCGTGTTCGGCGATGTGCCAGCCGGCGTCGGCGGCGCGGACGACCATCTGCAGGGGGTAACCGCTGCGGCGGTCCGTGAGGCCGAGGCCGAGCAGGGCCTCGCGGCGGGCGGCGCGCAGGGGGCCGAGGTCGTGGAGGCGTACGCCGGTGCGGCGGCGGAGCATCCGGGACAGCGCGAGATTGCCCGCGCGGGCATGTGCCGGCCAGGCGCCACGGCCCTGCGGGCGCCGCCGCCCGAGCACCAGATCGGCCTCGCCGTCACGGATCTCGCGCACGAAGGGCACCAGCAGGGACGGGTCCAGCGAGGCGTCGCAGTCGCAGAAGCAGACGATGTCCGCGGTGGCGGCGAGCAGCCCCGCGTGGCAGGCCGCGCCGAAGCCGCGCCGCTCCTCGTGGATGACGGTCGCGCCGAGGTCACGGGCCACGTCGGCGGAGCCGTCGGTGGAACCGTTGTCCACGACCAGCGCGCGCCAGCCCTCGGGGATGAGGGCCAGCACCCAGGGGAGCGCGGCGGCTTCGTTCAGGCACGGCAGGACGACATCGACGTCGGGTTTCGTGGTGGGATTCGGGTACACGGCTTTCACAGTACGAACGTGAAGCGGACATAACGGACGGTGCGTCCTTACGAAACGCGGACGTCGGTCCACCGCCTCGGTACACCCGCCTTCTGCCGGGTTCGGATCGCCCCCTTTAGGGGCGCGGGGCTGTGTCAATTTGCGGCTCCGCCGCGATGGAGGTCCCCCCGCTCATGGGGGTCCCCCAGCTCGAGCGAAGCCGAGAGTGGGGGAGGAGCCGAGAGTGGGGGAGCGACCAGCCACAACGAACCCGCAGCGTCGAACCGACCGAACAAATCCCGCACCCCAGCGGAGCGCCCCGTCTCCTTACGAATCAAGGACGCCCGAGCCCTCCACCCCCCGGACGCAGGACATCCGCGCGCCCGCAGTGCGACCCTGGCGACATGCACCAGCAGCAGCCGCAGCCGTACGACACCTCCGGCACCCGTGTTCTCGTCGTCGACGACGACCCCACCGTCGCCGAGATCGTCTCGGGTTATCTCGACCGGGCCGGTTACGTCGTGGACCGGGCCGTCGACGGCCCGTCCGCGCTGGCGCAGGCCACCGCGCACTGGCCCGACCTGGTCGTACTGGACCTGATGCTGCCCGGCATGGACGGCCTGGAGGTGTGCCGCCGGATGCGCGGGCGGGGCCCCGTACCCGTGATCATGCTGACCGCCCGCGGCGACGAGGACGACCGGATCCTCGGCCTCGAGGTGGGCGCCGACGACTACGTCACCAAGCCGTTCAGCCCGCGCGAGCTGGTACTGCGCGTCGAGTCCGTACTGCGCCGGAGCCGACCCTCCGCCGAACCGCGCGGACAGCTGCGCGCGGCCGGCCTCAGCGTGGACCCGGAGGGCCGCCGCGCCACCAAGGACGGTACGGAACTCGCCCTCACCGTCCGCGAGTTCGACCTCCTCGCCTTCTTCCTCCGGAACCCCGGACACGCGTACAGCCGCGAAGAGCTGATGCGCGAGGTCTGGGGCTGGGACTTCGGCGACCTCTCCACGGTCACCGTCCACGTCCGAAGACTGCGCGCCAAGATCGAGACCGATCCGGCGCGGCCCGCGCTGATCCAGACGGTGTGGGGCGTGGGATACCGGTTCGACACGGCCGGTGCTGACGCGGCCGGTGTTTCCGAAGGGGAAGGAGGGGAGGACCGGTGATCGCCATGGAGGAAATACCCCCCATGCAGGACATGCTCCTCATCGCGGCCTGCGCCCTTCTGGGTGCCGTGGTCGCAGGCCTGTTGGGGGCCTTCGTACTGAGACTGGTCCGGCACCGGTCGCTCACGGTCTCGCTGCACGTCGTGGTGTTCGTGGCCGTCACCGCGATGCTGGCCGGGACGCTCATGGTCGCGCAGGGGATGTTCCTGAACGAGCACGACCTCGCCGTCGTGACGACCGTCGTCGCGATGGCGGCCCTGGTCTCCGTGCCGACGGCGATGCTCCTGGGCCGCTGGGTGGTCGCCCGCAGCCGGGAGCTCACGATCGCCGCCCGCTCTTTCGGCGACGGCGGTGACTTCGCCGCCCCCGCCGGTGGCGGAACCGCCGAACTCGCCGCGCTGAGCCGGGAGTTGGCGGCCACCAGCGCGAAGCTCCATGAGTCCCGGGAACGTGAGCGCGCCCTGGAGACCTCCCGGCGCGAACTCGTCGCCTGGATCTCGCACGACCTGCGCACCCCGTTGGCCGGACTGCGCGCGATGTCGGAGGCGCTGGAGGACGGCGTCGCGGCGGATCCGCACCGGTATCTGCGGCAGATCCGTACCGAGGTCGAGCGGCTCAACGACATGGTCGGCGACCTCTTCGAACTGTCCCGCATCCACGCCGGCGCGCTGGCGCTGAACCCCTCGCGGATGTCGGTGTACGACCTCGTCGGGGACGCGCTGGCGGGGGCGGACGCACTGGCCCGTGAGCACGGCGTGCGGCTGGTGGGGGCCGGGATCGAACCGGTGCCGGTGGAGGTGGACGGCAAGGAGATGAGTCGCGTACTGGGGAATCTGCTGGTCAACGCGATTCGGCGGACGCCGTCCGATGGGACGGTGGCCGTTTCGGCGCACCGGTCGCCGGAGGGGGTTGTGTTGTCCGTTACGGACAGTTGTGGGGGGATTCCTGAGGAGGATCTGCCTCGCGTGTTCGACACGGGGTGGCGCGGTACGCACGCGCGGACGCCTCCGGCGGGGGCGGGGCTGGGGCTCGCGATTGTGCGCGGGATTGTGGAAGCCCACCGGGGCCGGGCGATCGTACGGAACGTGTCCGGGGGCTGTCGGTTTGAGGTGACGTTGCCGACCGTGGAGGTGTAGCGCTTCCGCAGGTGGGATTGACGCTGCGGGTGCGCTGTGGCTGGTCGCTCCCCCACTCTCGGCTCCTCCCCCACTCTCGGCTCCTCCCCCACTCTCGGCTTCGCTCGAGCGGGGGGACCCCCATGAGCGGGAGGACCCCCATGAGCGGGGGGACCCCCATCGCGGCGGAGCCGCACATCGACACAGCCCCGCGCCCCTCACAGGGGCGCGGGAACTGGCATCTCGCCCGCCGGCTCAGCAGTCGCCGGAGCCCGTCGCCGCCTCGCGGAACACGGGGCTCTCGCCGTACGTGTTGTCGGGGTCGATGCCGGTCATCGTCACGTCGTTGACGTACCAGATGTAGTGGCCGTAGTAACGGTCGCCGAAGTTGAGCTGGTAGTAGCCGTGCGACCTGACCATGTGCGCCCGGTGGGTGAGCCAGCCCTTCTTCTGCGGGCCGATCCACAGGCTCTCGGTGTGCGTCTCGGTGTGGGACTTCTCCCAGGTCTTCCCGGTGGCGCTGCTGAACCCGGCGGTGAAGGCCTCGAAGGCGCCGCCGAACTCTATGGTCTGGGTCGTCGAGGTGCCGGTCGACGTGGTGTCCGACCACGTCTTGGACAGGTTCTGGTTGACGCTCGTGCAGTTGTACGCGTCGGAGGTGACCCGCTTCTCCGGGCCGAGGTACTTCTCGACCGACTCGACGTGGAACTCGCACCGGTCCGTGCCGTTGTTGCACTGCTCGAGGAGCTGCGCGACGGTCGGCTGCTCCTCGTGGTCGGCCATGGCGGTGCCGGGGGTGGCCACGACGAGGGCGGCCAGGGTGATCGCGGAGCCCAGGGCGGCCGCGATTTTCTTCCGTACGGAGTACATGTTGCTGTGCTCCCTGTGGGGGTGGGAAAGAAGGGGCAGCCCCGAGCGGAGGCCGCGGCCTCAGTGAAGCGAGCGCGGATCCGGAACCGCTCCGTACGGGATAAGGATTTGATGAAGGTTGCGGCGCGACATGGACTTCGGCGGTCCGGGCTACCGGACGCTGACGGTCAGACCGCGGACATCCGGTAGCCCACCCCGCGGACGGTACGGATGAGTGACTGGTCCTGGTCGCCCAGCTTGCGCCGCAGGTAGTAGACACAGGTGTCCACGATGCCGGAACTCTCGTCGCGGTGGTTCCAGACGCGCTCCTGTATCTGGGAGCGGGTCAGTACCCGGTCGGAGTTCTCCAACAGGTAGCGCAGCAGGGCGAATTCGGTGGGAGTGAGCCGGACCGGGCGCCCGGCCGCCCACACCTGGTGTGCGTCGGGATCGAGTTGTACATGACCGACGCTCAGGCAGCGGCGCGGCGTGGGCCGTTCGGCGGTGCGGCGCAGCAGGGCGCGGATACGGGCCGCCACCTCCTTCAGCTCGAACGGCTTGGTGACGAAGTCATCACCACCCACGTCCAGTCCGTGCACCCGGTCGTCGACCCCGCTGCGCCCGGAGAGGAACAGCACGGGCATGGTGAGGTCCCGTTCGCGCAGGGTCCGGCATACCTCGAAGCCGTCGAGGTCGGGGAGGTTGACGTCGAGCAGGACGAGGTCGGGGATGCGCCGTGTGACGAGGCGCAGGGCCTGGTGGCCGGTGGCTGCGCAGGTCACCTCGAAGCCGATGAATTCCAGGGCCGTGGCAAGCACGTCGCGGACTCCGACGTCGTCCTCCACCACGAGGAGATGGGTGGCGGGGGCGGCGCCCGAGGGAGTGGAGGGCGAGGAGACAGCGGTTGTACGGGAGTTGGGGACAGGCTTGGTCATGTCCTGTTCCTTTGCTGACTTTTTGAGACCTCAAAGCTTCACAGGCGCACCCATGGTCACACGTACCCGTAGGTAGGGTGAGCGACTTCGTCCACTTGCTCGAATCCACCGTCTTCGGACTCCCATGGCTCCATCCGTCCCTGCTCTGTCCCTGCCCTGTCCCCGCTTTGCACGCGCAGCGGTTACGGTGCTGACGTGCTGGTCGATGGAGAGGGGGCGGGAGTTATGCCGGGAACCGTGCTGCTGCTGGCGGCCGCGCCGGTGGGCAAGAGGTCTCTGGTGGACGCGGCGTCGGTGCTTCCCGTGCTCGCGGCGGTGGCGCCCGCGGTGCTCTCCGGCACGGACACCGCGAACGTTGTCGAACTCGCCGACCCTCTGGAGCCCCAGGCCGTCCTGACCCGCCTGCGCGCCGCCGCCACGGCCCCCGGCCCGCTGACGGTCTTCGTCACCGGCCAGCTCCAACTCGACCGCCGCCAACGGCTTCCGCACCTGGCCCTGGCCCGTACGACCCCGTCGACCGTCCGCTACACCGGCTTCCCCTGGCACTGGATCCGCGAGGAGCTTCGGCTGCGGGCGCCAGGCGGTACGACGGTCTTCGCCGACCTGCACGCCGACGCGGAGACCTGGCAGCACCTGGTCACGCAGCCGCTCGCCGTCGGGCCGGGGGTCCGGCTGTACGGCCGGGTCGCCCCGCCCCCGCCCCGGCGGACGCTCGCCCTGCCGACGTACATGAAGTCCGTCGCCACGATCCTGCGCAGCGGCCACCGTCCGGCGCCGCACGAGTTGCACCAGCAGGCGCTGACACGGGTGGCCGGCGAGGAGCCGGACGCCGTCCGGCGGGACCTTGTGCTGGCGGTGGAGTCGTCGGGGGCTGCGGCTGCGGCGCCGTTCGCGGAGGCGGCGCGGGCCGCCTACGCCGTCCCGGCGGGGGGCGCGCCTGCGTCGGCCGTACCCGTCGGCTCACCGCGGGAGGGGTCTGCGTCGACGGTCCACGCCGCCCCGGCACGGGACGCGCCTGCGTCGGCCGTACCCGTCGGCTCACCGGGGGAGGGGTCTGTGTCGGCGGTTCACGCTGCCGCGTCGGGGGAGGCGTCTGGGCCGTTCGTCCCTGCCGGCTCGCGGTCGGTGACGTCCGCATCCCTGGCTCCGGCGGCCGCGTCGGGGGAGGGGTCTGCGTCGGCGGTTCACGCTGCCGCGTCGGGGGAGGCGTCTGGGCCGTTCGTCCCTGCCGGCTCGCGGTCGGTGACGTCCGCATCCCTGGCTCCGGCGGCCGCGTCGGGGGAGGGGTCTGTGTCGGCGGTTCACGCTGGCGCGTCGGGGGAGGCGTCTGGGCCGTTCGTCCCTGCCGGCTCGCGGTCGGTGACGTCCGCATCCCTGGCTCCGGCGGCCGCGCCGCGGGAGGCGTCTGCGCCGCGGGAGGCGTCTGCGTCGGCGGGCCACGCTGCCGCGCCAGGGGAGGTGCCTGCGCCGTTCGTCCCTGCCGGCTCGCCGACGGAGTCGCCCGTATCCCTTGCCCCGGCTGCCGCATCGCGGGAGGAGTCTGAGTCGGCGGTCCACACCGCGTCACCTGGAGAGGTGCCTGCGCCGTTCGTACGCGCCGGCTCGCGGCCGGAGTCACCCGCGGGTCTTGCCTCGGCTGCCTCACCGCCGAAGGTGCCCGCGCCGTTCGTCCCCGCCGTGCCGCCGGAGGCGTCCGCGCCCTCCGTTTCTTCCGCCGCATCGCCGGAGGCGTCCGTCTCCTCCGACCCCCATGTCGAGATTGCCTTCGCCGTGGAGGACGGGCGGCATGGGGACGCCGATGGGCTGGCCGCTCGTTGGGAGCAGGATGCGTTGCGGGTGTACGGGGCGGGGTCGGATGAGGTTGTGCACTGGATGGAGGTGCGGGCTGATCTGGCCATGTTCGCGGGGGATGCCGTGCGTAGTTGTCGGACGTGGATGGCCGTGGCCGATGCGCGGCTCGGGGCGGGGCAGTCTTCTGACGCCCCCGCCGTCGAGGCGGCTGTCGACCGGGCCCATCACCAGTGGGGGCGTATCGCCGACGCGGGTGCTGCTCGCGAACTGGGTGGCGCCCTGGTCGAGTTGCGGGGCCGCGTGCCGGGGCGTCGTGAGGGGGCGCTCGAGCATGTGCACCAGCGTCTGGAGCAGCTTCGGGCTGCTCAGCGAGTGGGCTGAGCTTCGCCGGGGGCGGGGTTTCTTTCCCCAGCCCCGCCCCTTCCCGAAACTGGGGGCTGCGCCCCCAGGCCCCCCTTGGGCGTTGTATCTCGGCTGACGGTGCGTTGTGGCTGGGCGCGCAGTTCCCCGCGCCCCTTACGGGGCGCACCCCCCGGCGCCTCTTACGAGGCGCACCCCCCGGCGCCTCTTACGGGGCGCACCCCCTCAGCCCCGCCGCCGTCGCGAATTCCCGCACCCCCTCCTCGAAACCCACCTCCGGCTTCCAGCCCAACTCCCCGCGCACGCGCGCCGAATCGGCCGTGATGTGCCGGACGTCGCCTAGCCGGTACTCACCGGTGACGACGGGCGCGGGTCCGCCGTGGGCGGCGGCCAGTGTTTCGGCCAGGTCGCCGACCGTGTGTGGATCGCCGCTGCCGACGTTGTACGCGCGGAACGGGGCCGCGTCCGAAAGGGCCTCCAGTGCCAGCACATTGGCGGCAGCCACATCGCGTACGTGTACGAAGTCCCGGCGCTGGCCCCCGTCCTCGAAGACCCGCGGCGATTCCCCGCGTGCCAGCGCGGAACGGAAGAAGGAGGCGACCCCGGCGTACGGGGTGTCCCGCGGCATCCCCGGCCCGTACACGTTGTGGTACCGAAGCGAAACCGTCCGCCCGTCCACCGCCCGAGCCCAGGAGGCGGCCAGATGCTCTTGGGCGAGCTTGGTCGTGGCGTACACGTTCCGCGGATCGACGGGGGCGCCCTCACTCACCAGCCCAGGTGCCAATTCATCCCCGCACACAGGGCAGTTGGGCTCGAAGCGTCCGGCGTCCAGGTCGGCGACATCCCGCGGACCGGGCCGTACGACCCCATGCCGCCCGCACTCGTACCGCCCCTCCCCGTACACCACCATCGACCCCGCGAGCACCAGCCCCCGCACCCCCGCGTCCGCCATGGCCGACAACAGCACAGCGGTACCGAGATCATTGCTGCTCACATACGCGGCCGCGTCCTCGAACCCCTTCCCCAGCCCCACCATCGCCGCCTGATGACACACGGCGTCGATCCCGTCGAGCGACCGCCCCACGGCGTCCCGATCCCGCACATCGCCCCCGGACACGAGGTCGTACACCACCCCCTCATGCCCCCGCGCCCGAAGCGCGGCCACGATCGCCGACCCGATGAACCCGGCTCCGCCGGTGACCAGTACTCGCATACGAAAACGCTAGGCCCGCCAACCGCCGGAACGGCGGTTCCGCGCCCAACACGTCACGGCTCCGTAAGAAGCACAACGTCGCACCGGACCAGGGCAAAACGGCATACAGGTTGAAGGAGTGGTGAATAGCCCATCATCCTTGGCGCCATGACTCTCGCCTCCGCGTCGTTCGACGCACGCGCTATGGGCGACTACGCCCACGACTGGGCCCTGGTCGACGTGGAGACCTCCGGACTCACTCCTCGGCGGGACCGGGTGCTGTCCGTCGCGGTGGTGACGATCGGTCCGGACGGCGAGCAGACGGGGGAGTTCTCCACGCTGCTCAACCCCGGATGCGACCCGGGACCGGTGGACGTGCACGGGCTGACGCCTGAGCGGCTGCGGGGTGCACCGACCTTCGACCAGGTCGCCGGGCGAATCGGCGCGATGCTCCAGGACCGGGTCCTGGTCGCCCACAACGCCCAGTTCGACTACGACTTCCTGGCCTACGAGTTCGCCCGTGCCCGGATGTGGCTGCCGGTGTCACGGCGGTTGTGCACCCTGGCCCTCAATCGCCAGGTGGATCCGCCGACGGCGGACATGAAACTGGGCACCCTCGCCGCTCACTACGGCGTACCGCAGCTGCGGGCGCACGACGCACTCGACGACACCCGCGTGCTGGCGGGAATCCTGCGGGCGACTCTGCGCGAGGCGGCACGGCTCGATCTGCCGTTGCCGCTGGTGAGCTGCCCGCCGCGGGCAGAATCCACGTTCACGCCGCAGCCGCCCAAGACGCCCTGCGCGTACCGGAACCCGGGACGGCTCGTTCCCGGCGGACCTCTCCAGCAGGGGATGAAGATCGCGATCACCGGGGAGACCGCCCTCGCCCGGGCGGAGTTGGTCGGTCGGGCTGTCTCCGCCGGGCTGAACATGATGCAGTCCGTCAGCCGGCACACCAGCGCACTGGTCACCAACGCCCCGACGTCCGATTCGGCAAAGGCCCGACGCGCGATCGCCGACGGCGTACCGGTCATCGATGAGCCCACCTTCCTGCGCCTGCTGACCGACGTACGAACCGGGACAGCGCATGAGGCGACGGCTGCCACAGCCACAGCCGCTGCAGTGCTCGCACCGGTGACGGAGCCGGTGACGCCACAAGCCCCGGCCGACGCGCCCGTATCCCCCACGGGCTCTGCCACATCCACACCGGTCGAGCCTGTCCTCCCGGTGCTCTCACCCAGCGGGTCCGTTCCCGCTCCCCGCCCGCCCGCGAGCCCGGTGAGTACGTCGGATGAGCCGCTGAAGGGCCGCCGGGTCCTCGTCGTCGGCGGTGTCCATACCGACGCCGTCGCGGCCCGTACCCGCGTCGTCGAACTGGGCGGATCCGCGGCCATCAACCTGTCGGCGAGCGTCACCGATGTCGTCCTTCTCGTCGGCGGCCCCAAGGACCGCCGCATGAACCGCATCACCGCCCTTGAGCTCCCCGTACACGACGCACACTGGCTCACCGCACCGACAGTGGCCGACCAGGGCACGGCGGCCGTCCGGGCGCAGGAACCACAGGTCGTGCCGAGGGGCGGCGTCATCGACCTGCCCATCCAGAACGGCGCACCCGCGCCCGAGTGCTACGTCACCGCGAGCTGGGCCCCGCAGGCCGACTGCGAGATCGACGTCGTCGCCTTCATCCTCGACGAGGACGAACAGGTCACCTTCGACGAGGACTTCATCTTCTACGGCGCTCCCGAGAGCCCCTCCGGCACAGTACGGCTCCTCACCGGCGGCCCGGCCGAACAGACCATCGCCCTCGACCTGGCGTCCATGCCGCCCGCGACCCGCAAGGTCGTCGTCGCCGCGGCCATCGACAGCGCCGCCACCTTCGGTACGGTCGGCGCGATCCAGATCGGTGCGGCCCTAGGCAGCAGCGGGGCACCACTCGCCCGGGCCACCCTGGACGCCGCGACAACCGAACGCACCATGCTGCTCGCGGAGATCTACCGCAGGGGCCCGCTCTGGCGGCTGCGCGCCGTCGGCCAGGGCTATGACCACGGGCTCGGCGCCCTGGCACGCGGATACGGGGTCGACATCGCCGACTAGCGGGACGTGACCGTCCTGGCTGTTGGGGTGACGATGCGCACGCTCGCCCTGCGGCGGCCGGGGTTCCGCAGGGCGCGGACGCCCGTGCCGCGGAACCAGTACCCGGCGCCGAGTCCGAGGACCGGCCCGGGCTCGCCCCCCCGCACAGCGCGAGCGTCCGCGCCTGGACTACCGGGACTACTCCGTGCCGTCCGCCGGCAGGCGCTCCGGCAGCCCGAGGCGCGGGAACTGGTCGTCATGGAACGTGACGATCTCTGTGATCGCCCCGCCGGTGACGCGCAGGACGTCGATCGTCAGCGGCAGGTACGCGCCCTCCTGCTTCTGCCAGAGGTAGAAGGCGGCGGCGGGCTGCCGGTTCACGGAGGTGAGGACGGCGCGCAGGCCCTTCATGCCCTCGAAGCCGCCCTCGACCCAGTCGTTCACCACCGCGTCGCGGCCGACGTGCAGGCCCGGCGTGGGCGGCATCGAGCAGCGGACGTCGTCCCGCAGCATCGCGGTGAGCGCCGGGATGTCCGTGGCCACGCTGGCGTCGGTGTAGCGGCGTACCAGCTCGCGCGTCCCGGCGTCCTCCTCGCCGCCGGTCCAGTCCTGCCGGTCGGCGGGCAGGTGCTCCCGCAGGCCGGCGCGGGCCCGCTGCAGCGCGCTGTTCACGGAGTTGACGGAGACCCCGAGGGCTTCCGCGACGTCCTTCGCCCGCCAGCCGAGCACGTCCCGCAGGATGAGCACGGCCCGCGGGCGCGGCGCGAGGTGCTGGACCGCGACCAGGTACGCCAGCTCGATCGTCTCCCGCGCGACGGCGACGCTCTCCGGCTCGTCCGCGTCGCCCGCGGGCAGCTCGTCGAGCAGCCGGTCCGGGTAGGGCTGCAGCCACAGCACCTCGCCGCCGGTCGCGGGCTCCGGGCGGCCCTTGGCGATCAGGTCCAGGCAGGCGTTGGTGGCGATCCGGTACAGCCAGGCCCGGAACGTCGACCGCCCCTCGAAGGTCTCCCGCCGCCGCCAGGCACGCAGGAACGTCTCCTGCACGGTGTCCTCGGCGTCGTCGAACGACCCGAGCATCCGGTAGCAGTGCACATGCAGCTCCCGCCGATGCCGCTCCGCCAGCCCCGAGAACGCCGCCTCATCGACCTCCCCCAGCCCGCTCCCGCCCAGCTCCTCCACCCACGTGTCCGCACTCATCACGTCATCCTTCCGCCTCGTCGTGTCCCGTCGTACGTGTGACGGGCGCGGGCGCGAAAACTCATCACCGGGTCTGTGGCAACGACGGAAGCGATCCCAGGGAAAGCTGGTCGAATCACCGGTCCGCCAGCATCTCCAGTGCCCCCGAGACCAGCGTCCGTACGCCCGGACCCACCGTCGTCAGGTCTGGGGCGAAGTGGGGGCTGTGGTTGCTGGGGACCTCTGCGAGTTGTTGCAGTAGGTCGCCGGCCTTGGATGCCTCGTTCCAGACGTCGGTGGGGGTGCTGGTCACGAACCAGTACGCGTAGGGGAGGTTGCCGTCGGCGAGGACGGGGAAGTCCTCGCTGCCCATGACGGGGCCGAAGTCGAGGATCGTGTCCGGGCCGAAGACCTCGCCGTGGACGGCGGCTACGCGGCGGTCGGTTTCCAGGTCGTTCACGGTGACCGGGAAGCTGCTGCCGATCGTGATCGTGGGTTCGGTCGGGCAGCCCGCTGCCGCGCATTCGCCCGCCGCGACGCGGCGGATCGCGGCGAGCATCTGGTCGCGTACGGCGGCGGACTGCGTACGGAGGTTGAGGGCGATGTGCGCCTCGGACGGGATGATGTTGTGCCGGGTGCCGGCCTCGATCTTGCCCACCGTCAGGACGGCGGACTCCCGGGCCGCCAACTCCCTTGATACGACGGTCTGGAGGCGCGTCACGATGTACGCGGCCGTCACCACCGGATCGACCGTCGCCTCCGGCCGGGACCCGTGGCCGCCCACCCCGTGCACCACGATGTCGACGTCCGTCGCGGCGGACATGATCAGGCCGGGCGAGTGCGCGTACAGCCCGGCAGGCCCGGGCGTCGCGTGCTGCGCGAGCAGGACGTCGGGGCGCGGGAAACGTTCGTACAACCCGTCCCCGACCATCGCCGCCGCCCCCTCGCCCGTCTCCTCGGCGGGCTGGCCCACCACGAGCAGCGTGCCGGACCAGGTGTCCCGCCCGTCCGCCAGCGCGGACGCGGCGCCCGCCAGCCAGGTGACGTGCAGATCGTGTCCGCAGGCGTGCATGACGCCGGGAGCCTCGGAGGCGTACGGCAGCCCGGTCTCCTCGGCGACCGGCAGCGCGTCCATGTCGCCGCGCAGCAGTACGGTCGGGCCGTCGCCGTTGCGCAGCAGCCCCACCACACCCGTACCGCCGACGCCCTCGACCGTCTCGTACCCCGCCGCCCGCAGCCGCTCCGCGAGCCGCCCCGCCGTGCGGTGCTCGGCGAGCGACAGCTCCGGATGGCGGTGCAGGTCACGGTAGAAGTCCTCTAGCGCCGGGAGCGGGAGGTCGGCGGTGAGGTCCAGCGCGGTACGGGCGGCGGCAGAGGTCACGAATGGCAGCGTACGGGTCCCCCCGGGGCGGGGCAGGTTTTCTGGGGCTGCGCCCCAGGCCCGCATTAAGAGGTCATACCTCGGCTGCGGGTTCGTTGTGGCTGGTCCCGCCCACGCGGCGGAGCCGCCAATTGACACAGCCCCGCGCTCCTGACGGGCGCGCTTGCAGTCGCCCACCGGTTCACGGCCCCCACCGTGCCGGTCAGGCGTTCGCCTTGGCGTCGCACTCGAACCACACGGTCTTCCCGGTACGGCCGCCGCCCGTCAGCGGCAGCCAGCCCCAGCGGTCCGTGACCGCCTCGGTGATCAGCAGGCCCCGGCCGCCCTCCGCCAGTTCGTCGTCCACAGCTGTGGACGACGAACTGGCGGAGGGCACGTGTCCGTCACCTCGACCCGCAGCCCCTCGGGTGTCCGCAGCATCAGCAGCGAGCAGCGCCGCCCCGGTACGTGCCGTACGACGTTCGCGATCAGTTCCGTGAGCGCGAGGCCCGCCGCGTCGATCAGTTCGGGCATCTCCCATGCCATGAGATACGCCCGGAGGATGCGGCGCAGGTGCCGGGCCGAGTGGTCACCGACGGTGAAGTTGCCGCCATACCTGGCGCCAAGACCCGCCTCTTGAAGGTCAGTTGCGTGATTAACGTCACCAGAGTGGAGTGATCCGATTACGCTCGGCTACACCCGGAACGAAACGATGTGCCGTGTGCACTTGAGAGTTGGCGCCACATGGTGAATATCCGCCACCTCGACCCCAGCGCGAGCCCGCTGGACTACTACGGCGCGGAACTCCGCCGCTACCGCGAGGCCGCCGGGCTCAGCCAGAAGCAGTTGGGCGCCGCCGTGTTCTGCACCGGGTCCCTGATCGGGCAGATCGAAACGGCGCACAAGGTCCCGACGCGGGAGTTCAGCGAACGGGTGGACGTGGCCCTCGAGACGGAGGGCGCCTTCTCGCGGTTGGTTGGGCTGGTGCTGCGGTCGCAACTGCCGAGTTGGTTCCAGCCGTTCGCCGACATGGAGGCGCGGGCCTCCTACATCTGCACGTACCAGGCGCAGTTGGTGTACGGGCTCCTGCAAACGGAGGAGTACGCCCGCGCGGTGCTGGCAACGGGCATGCCGAGCAAGCTCGAGGAGCTGGTGGCGGCCCGCATGGAACGCCAGCGCACCCTGTCCCGGGAGCACCCGCCGCTGACTTGGGTCGTACTGGACGAGGCCGCACTGCACCGGCCGATCGGTGGCCGGACGGTCATGCGCAACCAACTCGCCCACTTGTTGGGCTGCATCGACCGCCGGTGGGTGCGAATCCAGGTGCTGCCGTACGAGGCTGGTGAACACGCAAGCCTCATCGGATCGTTCACGAGCATGCGCTTCGAGGATGACCCGGACATCATCTACACGGAAGACCTGATCTCGGGGCACATGACTGCCAACCCGGAGACTGTCCGGGAAGCCGCACCCCGTTACGCTCACCTGCAGGGTGCCGCCCTCTCCGTGGAGAACTCGGCGGCACTGATCACCCGCGTAATGGAGGAACGCTATGGAGACCAGCGAGGGCGTGACCAACACGCGGTGGCGTAAGTCGAGTTACAGCGGCAACACCGGTGGCGAATGCGTGGAGGTCGCCGACCTCACCCCCCACATCGCCGTCCGCGACTCCAAGAACCCCGAAGCCGGCGCCTTCACCGTCACCCCGGACGCCTTCGCCGCCTTCGTCACCTCCCTCTAGCCCCCCAGGCACGTAGTCACGGAAATGTGACACTCGACCCACCGAGTGTCACATTTTCTCGCAACAGCCCCCGCACCCCCCTACCCCCCTACCCCTCAGCCCCGTACGTTCCGTACTCCGGAAGCCCCGTCGCTTCCAGGACCAGGATCGTCAGGCCGCCCGGTGTCGTCTCGTTGCTCACCAGGCGGAAGCCTGCCGGGGCGCCGCCGTCCGGGAACAGGCGGCGGCCGGTGCCCACGACGACGGGGGCGATCGCGAGGCGGAGTTCGTCGATCAGGCCGGCGGCCAGGAGTGACTGGCCGAGGCGGGCGCTGCCGTGGATCTGGAGGTCGCGGCCGGGTTGGCGTTTCAGTTCGGCGACCTGGGCGGAGACGTCGCCGGAGAGGATCGTGGTGGGGTTCCAGTCGGCTCGGGTGAGGGTGTGGGAGGCCACGTATTTCGGCCGGCCGTTCAGGATGGCGGCGGCCGGGTGCTCGGTCATCTTCGGCCAGTCCCGCGCGAAGTTCAGATACGTACGGCGGCCGAACAGAAACGCGTCCGCCTGCTCGATCCACGTACCGGCCAACCGCTCGAACGTCTCGTCCAGATGCGGTACGAACCATCCGCCCCGCGTGAATCCGTCACTCGTGTCCTCGTCCGGGGCGCCCGGCCCCTGGGAGACACCGTCCAGCGACAGAAACTCCTGCAGTACCAGTTTCATCACGCATCACTCCCGCTTCGGCATCCGGCATTCGCATTTCGGCAGGGGACGCAATCCGCGCCCGTTCCCTCAGACCGTATGCCGAGCGGAAACTCATCGGTCCGAACGGTCCGAACGGTCCGGACGGTCCGAACCGGACTGAGCCGATCGGTCCGAGTCGATCGGCCGGCGAACCGTCAGTGATGCGCCCCCGCCGCCCCCGCGCTGATCAGCGCCGCGCAGGCGACGATCGCGGCGCACAGGGCCGGGAGGTAGCGGACGGAAAGATCGCGGGCCGAGAGGTGGCGGGTCGAGACGTGGCGGACCGTGACGTGAAGCGCCGAGACATAGCGCGTGGACATGCGTCGAAACACGGCGACAACCTCGCATCGTCAGTGCGTTAAGTGGGGGCAATCGTAGGTTTAACGCGCCGCTTAACGTAGAGCGGAACGGGCCGTGGGGCAAGAGGTATCGGAGTTCTCCTGCCCGCTTTCCATGAGCACTAACTGGCTTGTTACGAACGGAAGTTGGGTTACCAGTAGAGGTAAGTCGACTTACTGGCATGCTTGGGCCATGGCCGAGCGTGACGACCCGGGAATCATCGGGCGCCGAGTCCAGCAGCTGCGTACCGAACGTGGGCTGACCCAGAAGCAGTTGGCGGAGGGAAAGTACACGCCGGCCTACATCTCCACGCTGGAGGCGGGGCGCGTACGGCCCTCGGAGGAGGCGTTGCGGCATATCGCCGCCCGGCTCGGCGTCGCGTACGAGGAACTGGCCACCGGCCGTCCCGCCCACCTCGCCACGACCCTGCGGCTGCGGCTCACCGACGCGCAGCGCACCCTCGCCACCGGGGAGGCGGAGGCCGCGGCAGAGCAGTACGCGGCGCTGCTGATGGAGGCAGAGGCGCACGGGCTCGACGCCGAGTGCGCCGCCGCGCTGCTGGGGCTCGGCGAGTGCGCCCTGGAGTCCGGCGATCTGGTCGCCGGCCGGCTCCGGTTCGAGGAGGCGGAGAAACGGCTCGCGGACGCACCGTTACCGATCCGGGTGCCGGCCCTGCGCGGACGGGCGGTCGCCCACTACCTGGCGGGCGAACTCCGGTACGCCTGCTACCTGTTGGAGTCCGCCCTCGACGAACTCAACCGCACCGGCCTGCACGACCCCGGCGCCCTGGTCCTCCTCTACGCGAGCGTGATCGGGCCGTACATGGACATGGGCGCCCACGCGCGCGCCGCCCAGGCCGCGGAGTTCGCCCTGGCGCTGGCTCCGCAGGTGGAGGATCCGGCACTGGTGGCCCGTATGCACCGCTCGGTCGCCCGTACGCTGCTCGCCGAAGGCAGGATCGCGGAGGCGGACGCATCCCTGGCGAAGGCGGCGGAACTGTACCGCCAGCTCCAGACCCGTACGGAACTCGCCAACTGCCACTGGATGCGCGGCTACGTATACGCCCAGAACGGCCAACTGGACCGCGCCGAGAGCGAGTTGCGTGAGGCCCGTGCGATCCTCGCCGCGAAGCGCGCGACGCTCTACACCAGCCAGGTGGTGGTGGAACTGGCCGACGTCCTGCACCGGCGGGGCAAATCGACCGAGGCGGCGGAACTGCTGCGCGATGTGCTGGGGGATCTCAACTCGGAGCGGGGTGCCGTTCATGCGGCGGCGGCTCATCGGCTGCTGGGGATCATCGCCGAGGACGCGGGGGACACGGAGTCGGCCGAGGAGCACTATGTGCGGGCGCTGAGCCTGTTGGAGCGGGCGGGCGCGGCGGGGGATCTGGCGGACCTGTGCCGGATGCTGGGCGACCTGTTCCGGCGTACGGGCCGGGTGGAGGCGGCGCTGGACGCGTACCGGACGGGTCTGGGCCACCAGACCGCGCCGGGGACCACGACGCTGGGGCCGGCACCGGCGCACCCGCCGCTCTGACACGACTCCGATCCGGGGGGCGCGGCTGTGATCCCGGCTGGGTTCCCATCGCCCTTCCCGGGGACTGTTGGGCAGCAGGGCCCTTAGGTTAGCCTCACCTAATGCGCAGTGTCGTCCCTTCACGCAACCCCCTGACTCCGCACAGCATTTCCCGTCGGCGGCTTCTCGCAGTCGGCGGCGTACTCGCCCTCGGTCCGCTGGTCGCCGCCTGCGGTGGGGACGACGGCGAACCCTCGCAGGCCGGGAACAGCGGAAGCGGCGGGCCCTGGACGTTCAAGGACGACCGGGGGAAGAACGTCGAGCTCGACAAAGCGCCGGAGCGGCTCGTCGCGTTCGTGAGTACCGCAGCCGCGCTCTACGACTACGGCATCGAGTGCGAGGGCATCTTCGGGCCCAGCAAACCGGTCGGGGGCAAGCCCAATGCGCAGGCCGGCGAGATGGACGTATCGAAGCTGACCAGCCTCGGCACGGCGTTCGGCGAGTTCAACATCGAGAAGTACGCGACGCTGAAGCCGGACCTGCTGATCAGCAACATGTTCCCGGCGCCCGACCTCTGGTACGTACCCGAGGAGAGCAAGGACAAGATCGAGGCCCTCGCACCCACCGTGGGCATCAACGTCGCCCGCACCTCGCTCCTCGACCCCCTGAGGCGTACCGCTGAACTCGCCGAGGCGCTCGGCGCGGATCTGAAGGTGAAGAAGGCCACCGACGCGAAGGCCCGCTTCGACAAGGCCGTGGAGACCTTGAAGGCGGCCGCCGAGGCGAACGGCGGGCTCAAGGTCATGGCGATGACGGGGGACGACCAGCAGATGTACGTCGCCGTCCCCGACTCGTACTGCGACCTCAACTACTTCAAGAGCCTCGGCGTCGAGTTCGTCGAGGGGAGGAAGTCCGACGAGTGGGGCTTCTGGGAGTTCCTGAGCTGGGAGAACGCCGACAAGCACCACGCCGACCTGATCATGGTCGACAACCGCTCACACGCCCTCCCCGCCAAGGAACTCAACAGGAAGCCGACTTGGCGCGAGCTGCCCGCCATCAAGGCCGGACAGACCACGCCGTGGTCGATGGAGGAGCGCTTCAGTTACGCGGGCTGGGCCCCGGTGGTCGAACGGCTCGCGGCGGCGGTGCGGACATCGAAGAAGCTCTCCGCCTAGGCTTTCCGGCTCCGCCCACCGGGTGATCGGCCGAACCGGCGGAAGCGGGGGGTGGTCTTCCAAGTGACGAGTGCGTAAGTATGTGGTTATGACCGCGGCCCATCGCGCCATGACTCTCCTGGAGAGCTGGCCGAACCTGGTAAGTGGCCCGCCCAAGTGCACCGTTGGGCAGGCCTTCGCTTCGGCGGGACACGAGATCGTCCATTTCCACACCGCCGATTCCGCCGACCTCCACCTCACGCGCACGGCGGTCGAACGCCTGCTCCCCCAGCTCCGCCACAACAGCGCCATCCGCGCACGCCCTGGCGCCTCCTGGATCACCGTCCTCCTCGACTGCGACGCCGACGTCGAACTCCTGCTGGGCCTCGTGAGCGTCGCCCTGAAGGAACACAGCGAGGATGCCGGCGGGGACGCCCGGAGCCGCCCCTCCCCGCCCTGCGACTGGGAACGCCCGGCCGAACTGCCCCCCGTCCCCGCCGCCCGTCCGGGAGCGGCCCGCCGCATGGTCGACCGGCTCATGCCCCACGGGCACGGGCACTGACGTACGCATGGGCACAGAGGTTCGTACGGCCACAGAGGTTCGTACGGACAGAGACGTACGTATCCGTCACAGGCGTACGTACCGACACGGCGGACGTCACGACGTCGAACCGCGCGGCATCGTCGTCCGCACCGGCGCGGGTGTCGCGGGTACCGGCGTCGGCGTGGGCGCCGCTCCCACCACGGCCACCACCGCACCCCGATCGAGCCGCCGGTACAGCCACTCCGCGTCGCCGCGGCGGAGCCCGATCCATCCCGTCGTGCTGTCGTAGTTGCCGGGAGCCTTCTCGTCCGGGGTGAAGGCGACGATGTAGTTCGTACGGTTCTGGGGCGTACGGAGCTGGATCACCCACGGCGCCTTCATCTCGTACCGACGCTCGAGTCCGAACATGTCGGTGGGCAGCGCGGCGACCTTGTACTTGCCGGTGACCGTCATACGGCCGGTCGGCGTCGGCGTCTTGGCCGACCCCGTGGAGATGGGCAGGACGCGCCCTCCGACGACCAGTTCACGCCGGGAGAGGTTCACGGTCGCGGCGGGAACCGAGCCGGCGGCGGACGGCGGCCCCGGTGCCTTGAGGGTGGCCGCGGGTGGCCTGGAGTGGTGGGGGCCCTCCTTCCCGCCGGTGAACGCCATGCTCAGGACCACCGACACGGCCGCCACCACACTGGTGCCGACGGCGGCCAGGGAGGCGTGACGGCGACGTCGGCGGCGTACGGCACGACGGCGGATCTCGGCGCCCGGGACGGGCGGCGGACTCTCGTGATCGTCGGCCCACTTGCGGAGGGCGCCGGCCAGTGCGCGGTGGGACTCGGCGGGCCGGGGGTCATCGGACACGGTCGTCCTCCCTCTCAGCCAGTTCATCGGCCTCGCTCAGCCACCGCGCCAGCGCCGCGCGGCCACGGGACAGCCGGGCCTTGACCGTGCCCACGGGCGCACCGGTTTCGGAGGCTACCTGTTCGACACTGAGGTCGCACAGATGGTGAAGTACGACGGCTTGGCGCTGCACCTCGGGCAGCTCCCGCAAGGCCTGGACCAGCGCGGTGCGCTCGGGACCCGGCCCCGGCATGTGCTCCGGCGGCGCGGTGCGGCGCACCAGTTCCAGCCAACGCCTCGCCCGCCGCCAGCGGCTCACCGCGAGCCGCATCGCGACGGTGCGGATCCACGCCTCGGGAGCCCCCTCGGCCAGGAACTCCCGCCGCCGGTCCCAGGCACGTACGAACGCCTCCTGGACGACGTCCTGTGCCTCGCCGTGATCCCCGGTGAAGGCGTAGAGCTGGCCGGTCAGCCGCGGGAACGCGGCGGCGTAGAACGCGTCGAACTCTTCCTCGGTCATGCCCCCCGCCGGAGTCTGCGGGACGCCGTGCAACCCGGTCGTCTCTGCCGTGTGTACGGGTCGGGGACGGGTTGTTCACGGGTCCCTGGGTCGGGTTTACGGGTCCCTGGGTCGGGTTTACGGGTCCCTGGGTCGCGTACATCGAAGCACAACACCGTAGTTGACCGAGAGTCAGTAAGGAGTCAGGCAGGGGCCGGCCAGGGTTCAGCGCTTCTCGTACGGGTTCGACGGCTGGTCGACGCGTTCCACCGAGGTGGCGTTCAGGACCGGGCGGGCCTCGTCCGAGCCGGGTTTGCCGGTGCGGTGCCAGGTGCCTGTGACGGTGACCCAGGTGTCGCGGGCGGGGGCCTTGGCGCCGCGGACCTGGACCTTCAGGGGCGCGGCGTCGGCGGCGCAGCAGTTGACGAAGAGGCGGGCGACGTACCACTTGCCGTCGTCGTCCTTCGTCACGAAACCGGTCAGCCGGAGGGTGCGCCCCTTCATGGAGGCGCCGCTGTCGAACTGCGCACGCGACGCGAACGCGCCCAGCGTCAGCTCGACCGGATCCCCCGCCGGGAGCTTGGGGAAGGTGCCGACGCTCTGCGCCGCGACCTTCGCCGCCTCGCGCTCGGCGCTGTACGAGCCGAGGGCGGGGGGCGGGTAGATGAGGAGGGCGAGGGCGGGGGCGGCGAGGAGCCAGGCGATACGGGGGCTGCGGGTGTGGTCATGGCCGTGGCCGTGACCTGGACGGTCATCGTGCCCGTGGTCGCCGCCATCCTGATCACGACTGTCGCGCTCGCCGTGATCACGACTGTCCCCGTCGCCGTTCTCACGCCTGACGAGGCCCAGCACGCCGAGCACGAGCAGCAGCACGCCCGAGATGACCAGATAGGGCCGCAGCCCCTCTTTCACATACCGCAGATACAGCTCGCTGAAGAGGGCCACCCTCAGCAGCGCCGCCCCGCACAGAAGCAGCAACACCCCCTGCGTACGGAACCTCATAGCAGCCACCACCCCACGCCCACACTGCTCGCCACGGCCACGACCCAGGTCACGGACGAGAACCGGATGGCGAAGGCCCGCCCGAAGGTACCTGCCTGGAGGGCGAACAGTTTCAGGTCGACCATCGGTCCGACCACCATGAAGGTGAGCCGCGCGGTGGGCGAGAACCCGGTCAGCGAGGCCGCGACGAAGGCGTCTGCCTCGGAGCAGACGCACAGGATGACGGCGAGTACGGCGAGTAGCAGCACCGACAGCCACGGGGAGTCGGTGAAGACGTCGAGCACGGAACGCGGGACGAGGATGTTGAAGGTCGCCGCGGCGGCCGCGCCCAGTACGAGGAAGCCGCCCGCGTGCAGAAAGTCGTGCTGGAACCCGTCCCGGAAGCCGCGCCACCCGGTAGGGGACGAGCCCTTTCCGGTCGTACGCCGCTGGGGCAGCCACTCCTCCTTCCCGAACCGGACCCACAGCCACCCCATCACCACGGCGGTGCCGAGCGAGGCGACGAGCCGGGCGCCGACCATGGCCGGGTTGCCCGGGAAGGCGATGGAGGTGGCGACGAGTACGACGGGATTGATGGCGGGCGCGGACAGCAGAAAGGCGAGCGCGGCGGCGGGCGCGACTCCGCGCCGCATCAGACTGTCGGCCACGGGCACGGAGGCGCACTCACACCCGGGCAGCACGACCCCGGCCGCCCCCGCGACGGGCACGGCGAGTGCCGGTTTCTTGGGCAGTACGCGGCTGAAGACCCGCTCCGGCACGAACGCCCCGATCCCCGCGGACACCGCCGTCCCCAGCAGCAGAAAGGGCATCGCCTGCACGGCGATGGACGTGAACACGGTCCACCAGGCCGCCATGGCAGGCGTAGCGAGATCGAGCGCGAACATCGGCCCGAGCACGGACCCGACGGTGACGATCGCCACGAGGGCGACCCCGCCCACGACGAGATACACAACCCCCCGCGCGACCAACCGCGCACCGTCGGCCAGACTCCCTCTCTCCTCCAGACTCCCTCTCTCCTCCACGCCCCTTGCTTCCCGCCTCACCCGGTCGTACGTCCGTACCTCCGTACGCTCCGGGCAGATTAACCGGTACCGCTGTGCGGGCTCCTCGGCGCCTCGGTGCCTTGGTGTCAGGGGCGTGCCAGTGTGCCCGCGATCAGCGTGGCGGTGGCGTGTTCCAGGGTGGTGCGCAGGTCCAGGCGGAGCACGCTCACGGCGGGGTCGGCTTCGTAGGCGGCGGCAGCGCTGGCGGAGGGCCGGCAGTAGGCCGAGAGGGCGCCGGCCAGGATCATCGTCATCATGGCCACCGTCCGGGCGTCGTCGCCGAGTTCCGGCACGTACTGGCGGATGAGGTCGGCCGTGTTCGTGAGGCCGGCGATGGCCGACCGCTTGTGGCGCACCACCACGTCGACGGACACGTTGTGCTCCAGCACATTGGGCTGCGCGTTGATGAGATCGAGCAGCACCGTGTGGCGGGCGAGGGACGCGCCGAGTACCGCGGCCACCTGGTCACCGCGTTCGCGCGCCGACAGGTGTGGGTCGACGCCCTTGGTCAGTTCGTCCGGCAGCTCCGCCAGGCATCTCGCCATGGCGCGCTCCAGCAGTTCGAACAGCACCGCCTCACGGGACTCGAAGTAACGCAGCACGTTCGACTTGGCCAGCCCGACCCGACGGCTCAGCTCGTTGAGGCTCAGGTCGGCCACCGGCATCTCGTCGAGCATCGCCGCCGCCGTGTCCAGGATCGTCTGGCGCCGGATCTCGCGCTGCTCCTTGCTGCGCGCCCGCTGGAATGTCATGCGCCCAGTTTACAAACCAGCGGTCTCTTGACAGTAGACCACCGGTCTCTTACCGTCGAGTCATAACAGACCAACGGTCTATAAGGAGACTGTCATGAAGTGGACCGAGCGCGACATCCCCGATCAGAAGGGGCGGGTGGCGGTGGTGACCGGCGCCAACACCGGCCTTGGCTTCGAGACCGCCCGTGCCCTGGCGGAACGCGGAGCGACGGTGGTGCTGGCCGTGCGGGACGTCGAGAAGGGCAGGCAGGCGGCCGCCCGCATGTCCGGCGACGTCACCGTGCAGCAGCTGGACCTGACGTCACTGGAGTCGATCCGCACCGCCGCGGCCGACCTGCACGGAACGCACACGGGGATCGACCTGCTGATCAACAACGCCGGTGTGATGTACCCGCCGAAGCAGACCACGCGTGACGGCTTCGAGCTGCAGTTCGGCACCAACCATCTCGGCCACTTCGCGTTCACCGGGCTGGTGCTGGACCTGCTGCTCCCCGTGCCGGGCTCGCGCGTGGTGACGGTCAGCAGCCTCGCCCACCGCGTACGGGCCGGCATCCACTTCGACGACCTGCAGTCGGAGCGGTCCTACAGCCGCGTAGCGGCCTACGGGCAGTCGAAGCTGGCGAACCTGATGTTCACCTACGAGCTGCAACACCGCCTCGCCTCGCGCGGCACCACGATCTCGGTGGCCGCACACCCGGGTCTGGCCAACACCGATCTCATGCGCAACCTCCCGGCCGCGATGCGGGTGATCAGCCCCGTGATCGCGCCCTTGATGAGCCAGAAGCCGGAGATGGGCGCACTACCGACCCTGCGCGCCGCCACCGACCCCGCCGTCCACGGCGCCCAGTACTACGGCCCCGACGGCATGGGCGGCTCCCGAGGCCACCCGAAGCTCGTCGAGTCCAGCCCGGAGTCCTACGACCGCACAGTCCAGCAACGCCTGTGGACAGTCTCCGAGAACCTCACCGGCGTGAAGTTCCCCGCCTAGGACGTGGTGAGGCTGTCGCCCGAACCCGACGGTGACGGCTGACGCGGTCGGTAGTCCTTACTCCGACCGTCCCATGGTCACCGTGCGTGTGCCCGGGGTGAAGTCCGCGAAGGACTGGTGCCAGCTTTCGGTGGGCCAGTGGTAGGTGACCTGGCCCTCGGTGGGGCGGTAGTGGGCGGTGTACAGGGTGCCCAAGCCCGACTCGTACGCGGAGTTGTACAGCGGTGGCTTCAGCAGTGCCGCGAGATCCAGGCCCGCCGCCCGGACCGTGGCCAGGCGTTCCTGGGTGCGGCTCTGCTGTTCCTGCTCGTCCGGGACCGGCAGGTGCTGGTGGTTGGTGGCGCAGGCGTCCGGGGCTTCGGTGAGGGGGATGTCGGGGCCGACGTACACGGTCGTGGCGCGGTCGGCGTCCACGAGGGTGACGTTCTGCGGGATGCCGATCGGGATCGTACGCAGCCTGTCCACGGCCTCGTCGACCGTCTCGCAGGTCTCGAGGAGGTACCGCAGCACGAGGAGGATCGCGAACCCGGGCCCGTGCACGAAGCGTCCGCCGAAGGTGAGCGACACGGCGAGGCCGGCGTCGTTCATACCGTCCAGCAGGCCCCAGCCGGCGTCCTGCATACCGATCACGGGCCGGAGGAAGTGCGAGGCGACGATGGTGCCTTCGCAGTCGGCCGGGTCGAAGTCGTAGTTGCGCAGCAGGGTGCCGCCGACGCCGATCTGGCTGCAGCCCGCGTAGAACGGCCGTATACCGGCGAGGGTGAGGAAGGTTTCGCCTCGGGGCCGGTCGAGTTGGGCCGCCAACCGGTCGAGTACCGGCACCAGTTCCGGCATATGAGCCTCGAACAACTCCCGCGCCCGGGCGGCCCCTTTTGGAGTCTTGCTCTCCTCGGTCAGCCACTTGTCGGCGGCCGGCCACAGGGCCTGCGTATGAGCGGCCCAGATCCCGTCGGTGCCGTCACCGATGTCGATGGCACGAAAGGTCTTCGGCTGCTGGGGCATGGGTGCGGCTCCCTTGGCGGGGTGGGGTGGTGCGGGTGAAGTGCGGTCAACTTACTGAAATTTAGGGCGAATTCACCAGAGTTACGCCGACGCGGTTGGGCGGTTGGGTTCGTTTTCGGCTGCGGCGCCGTTGTGGCTGGTCGCTCCCCCACTCTCGACTCCGCTCGAGCGGGGGGACCCCCATCGCGGCGGAGCCGCAAATTGACACCGCCCCGCGGGGTGCCTCCGGCGGTTGGGCGGGTGCGGGTGCGTTGTGGTTGCTCGCGCAGTTCCCCGCGCCCCTTGGGTGGTTGGTGGGTGCGGGGCCGCGGTCCGGTGCGTCAGCCCGTCGCCAACAGGGCATACGGCCCCTTGCTCCCACAGGGCGAAGCTGTGCCCAGACCGAAGCTAAGCGACGGGCATAGGACGCACCGGCCCACGTCCCCTCCCGCCGACGGGAAGCTGCGGGTAGCAGGGGGCCGGGCACGTGGTGGCTGGCGAACACGGTGGCTGCTGAGCCTTGTGGCTGGCGGTTCCGGGAGCGCCCTTCAGGGGCGCGGGGCTGTATCAATATGCGGCTCCGCCGCGTGGGCGCGACCAGCCACGACGCACCCGCAGTCGAAACACGCACCCCAAACCCCACGGCCCCAACCGCTCAACCGCCGGAGGCATGCGCGTTGCCCGTCTGCCACGCCCACGCCGCGATCTCCACGCGATTCCTCGCCGCCAGTTTGATTTGAACGCTGGCCAAGTGGGTCTTGACCGTGGACAGGGACACGTACAGGTCCGCGGCGATCTCGGCGTTCGTGCGGCCCAGCGCGACCAGGCGTACTACGTCCAACTCGCGGTCCGTGAGCGGTTCTTGGGGCTGGGCCGGAGGTGGCGCGGCCGGTGTGGGGGTCGCCGTGGGGGCCGTTACGTGTTTGAGGAGGCGGACCGTGATGGAGGGGGACACCAGGGAGTCGCCGGCCGCGGCGGCACGGACCGCTTCCGCGAGGAGCGTGGGGCCGGAGTCCTTCAGGAGGAAGCCGCAGGCTCCTCCGCGCAGGGCGCCATAGACGTACTCGTCGAGGTCGAAGGTCGTCACCACGACGACCCGCATCGGGTCCGGAACCTCCGGACCCGCCAGCAACCGCGTCGCCTCCAGCCCGTCCATCTTCGGCATACGGATGTCCAGCAGGCACACGTCCGGCCGCGCCTCACGCGCCAGCGCGACGGCCTGCTCCCCGTCCGCCGCCTCGGCGACCACAGTGATGTCAGGCTGCGCGTCCAGGAAGAAACGGAACCCGGTACGCACCATGTCCTGATCGTCGGCGATCAGAACGCGGATGGGGCGGTCGCGCTCGGTCGTGGCTCGCTCGGTCATGGCCCGAATCCTGCCGCATGGGGATGAGGGGCGGTGACTCCCCTCGAGCTGTGCCCCGAACTCCAGCTCAGACCTCTGAGCAGCCTTGGTGAAGTCCGGTGCGGCATCGCGCCCCCCCACAAGGGGCGCGGGGCCATGACAAACGCGGCTCCGCCGCGATGGGGCCCCTGCTCGGGCGGGGCCGAGAGTGGGGGAGCGACCCGCCCCCAACGGCCCGCGGGTTCACTGTGCTTCCAGCGGAGCGCTCAGCTCAGAAGTCCTTCTCCGGCCAGTCCAGCAGCCGTGCCCCGATCACCGCCGTCTGCAGCGTGTACCGGTGTACCGGGTCCGCCGGATTCGCGCCGGTCAGGCGGTGGATCCGGTCCAGGCGGTACGTGAGGGCCCGCACGCTCAGTGACAGCCGGCGGGCCGCCTCCGCGGCTACGCAGCCCGCGGCGAAGTACTCGGTGAGGGTGTCGAGGAGGGGCCGGGCTCCGCCACGGGCCTGCCGGAGCGGGCCGAGGGCGCTGCGCACCAGGTCCGCCATGGCCTGGCGGTCGCGGGTGAGGACGGGGTAGACGAGGAGGTCGGCGGCGCGGAGTACGGGGGCGTCGAGCTCGAGGCGTTCGGCGAGGTCGAGGGCGTTCAGGGCCTCCTCGTACGACTGGACGACCCCGCCGGGGCCGGGCTGCGGGCGGCCGATGGCGACCTGGCCGCCGTCGGTCGCCGCGTACGCCTGCTTGGCGAAGAAGGTGACGACCTCGTCCTGGTCGCCGGGGGCGATGCAGACGAGGCGGCCGTCCTTGGTGGTGACCAGGATGCTGCGGTCGCCGAACCGGCCGATCAGCGCGCGCTCCACCTCGCGGGAGACGGCGTCGCCCTCGTCGTACCCTGCCTTGCCTTGCGCCACGGCGACGGCGTGCGCGTGAGACAGGCGCAGCCCGAAGCGTTCGGCGCGTTCGGCGAGCCGGCCCAGGTCGCTGCGTCCGTACAGCAGATCGTCGATGAACTCCCGGCGCACCGCCTCCTCTTGGCGTACGGCCTGGCGCTGGGCCCGCTCGTACCCCTCCGCGAAGGCGTCGACGGTCTGCTCGACGGCGGCGAGCACACTGTCCGCGGAGGTGAGGCCCGCGGCCGTCCCGTGCACGCGGGCGGCGGCCAGATGCGCGCCGACGAGGGCACGGAGCCCGTAGCCGGCCTCGGCGGCACGTTCGCCCAGCGCCCGGCGGGAGTCGAGTTCGTCGCGGGTCAGCCGGCGGCCGGTCGCCGAGGCGTCCGCGAGGATGACGGCGAAACCGTCCAGATACTCCTCGGGTACGTCCCGCCCCGCCATCAGCGCCCCTTGATACGTCATCAGCCCATACGTCATCAGCTCTTGACGCCTTTCTAACGCATAAACGGCTGGGGCGGACCGCCAGGGAGTGGTTCACTGCCGAGACAGGCACGGGACAGGCACGGGACAGGCACGGGACGGCGCACCGGACAGCGCACATGACTGGGCCCCGGTGCCGGTGTCTTCCCCCTCGACGCTCCGGCACCGGGGCCCGTATCCGTCCCCCGTAGCTCCCCCGTGCTCTCCTTTTCCTGCCCGGCCATCGTGGCCCGCGGTCGCGCCCCGGCGCATGGCCCGGAACCGGCATCAAGGCGGTGTAAAGACTGCCGGAGTACGGCAATGTGTGGGGGGTCACCCGCGTGAGAGGATCCCTGCACGCCGAGGTGAATCGGCATACACGGGGGACACGGGGAGGCGTACCGCATGACCTTCTTTCTCGGTCTCGGCATCGCGGGGATCGTCCTGCTCGTCCTGGCGCTCGTCTTCGACGGGGTGCTGGAAGGGCTGTTCGGCGGGGCCGGGGTCCTGGACGGGCTGTTCGACGGGCTGCTGTCGCTGCCGGTTATTGCCGGGTTCATCTCGATGCTCGGCTTCGGCGGGGCGATCGTGCTCGGCACGACGGGCCTCGGAGCCGGACCTGCTACCGCCGTCGGCGTCGGCGCGGGTGCCGGGGCGGGCTGGCTGACCTGGAGGCTCAGCCGGGCCCTGATGCGGGACGAACCCGCCGTCACGCCGCGTAGCGAGGACCTGGTGGGCTCCTCCGGCTCCGTGGTCACCGCGATCCCGGCCGACGGCTATGGCGAGGTGCTGCTGTATCTCGCGGGCCAGCCGGTGAAGTACGCGGCCAAGAGCGCCGCTGCGATCCCGCGGGGCGCCGAGATCTGGGTCGAGGGCACCTTGTCGACGACGTCGGTGACGGTCCGCCAGGTCGAACGGTGACCCACACCTCAGACCTCGTACGGCACCGCCCGTACAGCACACCCCGCACATCATTCGTACGTACCGATCTGCCGTCCCCTGAGACGGCAAGGGGGAAGTCACCATGAGTCCAGTCCTCATCGCCGTCGTCGGAGTCGTCGTACTCCTCGTGTTGCTCGCGCTCGTCGTCGTCACCCGGTACAAGGTGGCCGGGCCGAGCGAGGCGTTCATCGTCACCGGGCGGCGTGGCAAGAAGGCCACCGATCCGTCGACCGGGCGGGTGTTCACCGACAACAGCGGGCAGAAGGTCGTGGTCGGCGGCGGCGTGTTCGTCGTGCCGTTCGTGCAGCAGAAGTTCACCCTCGATCTGTCCTCGCGGCACATCCCGATCGCGGTCCGCGGCGCGGTCACGCTGCGCGGCGTCAAGGCCAACCTCGAAGGCGTGGCCATCGTCAAGGTCGGCGGTTCCGAGGACTCGATCCGGGCGGCGGCGCAGCGGTTCCTGATGCAGCAGGGCGGGATCGTCGGCTTCACCCAGGAGGTGCTGTCCGGCGCGCTCAGGTCCATCGTGGGCCGGATGTCGGTGGAGGACATCATCCGGGACCGGGCCGCGTTCGCGGGGCAGGTCGCGGAGGAGGCCGAGGCCAGCCTGTCCGGGCAGGGCCTGGTGCTCGACGCCTTCCAGATCCAGGACATCACCACCGAGGGCTCCTACCTGGAGGACCTGGGCCGCCCGGAGGCCGCGCGGGCCAAGCAGGAGGCCGACATCGCGGAGGCGGTGGCCCGGCGGGCCGCCGAGCAGGCGCGGCTGAAGGCGGAGGAGGAGATCGCGATCGCCCAGCGGACGTTCGCGCTCAAGCAGGCCGAGATCAAGGCGGAGACCGACGAGGCCGCCGCACGTGCCGCTGCCGCGGGTCCGCTGGCCGAGGCCGCGCGCAGCCAGGAGGTCCTGAGCGAGCAGGAGAAGGTCGCCGAGCGGCAGGCCGCGCTGACCGACCGTGAATTGGACACCAAGGTCCGCAAGCCCGCCGACGCCGCCCGCTACCAGGCCGAGCAGGAGGCCGAAGCCCGCCGTATCGCCCTGGTCAAGCAGGCCGAGGCGGATGCGCAGCGGTCCCGGCTGACCGGTGAGGGTGAGAAGGCGCACCGCGCCGCTCTCGCCGACGCGGTGCGCATCGAGGGCGAGTCCGAGGCCGCCGCGATCGGTGCGAAGGGTGCCGCCGAGGCTGAGGCCATGCGGAAGAAGGCGGACGCGTTCGCGCAGTACGGCGACGCGGCCGTGCTCCAGATGCTCGTCGAGGTGCTGCCGCAGGTCGTCGCCAAGGCGTCCGAGCCGCTCAGCGCAGTGGACAAGATGACGGTGATCTCTACGGACGGCGCCAGCCAACTGTCCCGTACCGTCGCCGACAACGTCGCGCAGGGCATGGAACTCCTCAGCTCCACCACGGGAGTTGACCTGGCCGAGCTGCTGAAGGGGATCACGGCGGGCAAGACGGCCGTACCCGCGGAGGCGGCCAACGGGAAGATCGAAGTGACCGGCTGACCGAGGACCGAGTGACCGGCTGACCGTGGAGGCCGGCGTCCGCCCAGGGGCGCCGGCCTTCATGCGGGTTGCGTACGGTGCGCATGTGGGGCTGAGTATGCCCCGTGGACACGTACGTACGGATCGGACAGGGGATCAGCCATGGGCACACCACGCCTGAGCAGTACGCCGTTGCCGGGGATCGGGGTGCGCTACGACATGACGACACGTGAGCGGCGCCGCCTCTCGGTGGTCGCGCACCGGGACGGTGACCGGACGTTCAGCGCGTACCGCACGGATGACCCGGACGCCTGCTCCCTGTCCGTGCATCTGACGCCGAAGGAGGCGGCGGCCCTCGTCGACGCCCTGCTGCCCACGCACCACAGCCCGAATCTGCTGTCCACCACCGAACTGGGCCTGGTGGCCGAACGCCTCGAACTGGCCGGCACCTCGTACTGGAACGGACGGCTGCTCGGCGAGACCAAGATGCGTACCGAGACCGGCGCGTCGATCGTCGCCGTGCTGCGCCGGGCGGAGGCGATCCCCTCGCCCCCGCCGGATTTCCGGCTGGCCGGCGGGGACACCCTCATCGTGATCGGCACCCGCGAGGGCGTGGAAACGGCGGCGACGATACTCGGACGGGAGTGATCCGGACGTGCACGGTTCCGCGGTCTTTCTGATCGAGTTCGGCGCCATCATCCTCGGCCTGGGGCTGCTGGGCCGTATCGCCGGCCGTTTTTCGTTCTCGCCCATCCCGCTGTATCTGCTCGCCGGACTGGCCTTCGGGGAAGGCGGGTTGCTGCCGCTGGGCACCAGCGAGGAGTTCGTGGCGATCGGCGCCGAGATCGGGGTCGTACTACTGCTGCTCATGCTGGGGCTCGAGTACACGGCGAGCGATCTGGTCACCAACCTCAAGACCCAGTACCCGGCGGGCCTGGTCGACGCCGCCCTGAACGCCCTGCCCGGCGCGGCCATGGCGCTGCTGCTCGGCTGGGGTCCGGTGGCCGCCGTGGTCCTCGCCGGAGTCACCTGGATCTCGTCCTCCGGAGTCATCGCCAAGGTCCTCGGCGACCTGGGGCGGCTCGGCAACCGTGAGACTCCCGTGATCCTCAGCATCCTGGTCCTCGAAGACCTGGCGATGGCCGTCTATCTGCCGATCGTCACCGCCCTGGTGGCCGGCGCGGGCCTCGCCTCGGGCAGCCTCACGCTGGCCATCGCGCTCGGCGCGGCGGCGCTCGTACTCGTCGTCGCTGTGCGGTACGGGCGCCTCATCTCCCGTTTCGTCTCCAGCGACGACCCCGAGAAGCTGCTCCTGGTCGTCCTCGGTCTGACCCTGTTGGTCGCCGGGCTCGCCCAGCAGCTCCAGGTGTCGGCGGCGGTGGGCGCGTTCCTGGTCGGCATCGCGCTGTCCGGGGAGGTGGCGGAGGGCGCGCACAATCTGCTCTCCCCGCTCCGGGATCTGTTCGCCGCCGTGTTCTTCGTCTTCTTCGGCCTGCACACCGACCCGGCCAGCATTCCGCCGGTGCTGCTGCCCGCGCTCGCGCTGGCCGTGGTCACCGCCGTCACGAAGATCGCCACGGGTTACTGGGCCGCCGGGCGGGCCGGGATCTCGACGAAGGGGCGCTGGCGGGCGGGCGGCACGCTGGTGGCGCGCGGCGAGTTCTCGATCGTGATCGCCGGGCTCGCGGTCACGGCGGGCATCGAACCGTCGCTCGGGCCGCTGGCCACGGCGTATGTGCTGATCCTGGTGGTGATCGGGCCGCTGACGGCTCGCTTCACGGAGCCGGTGGGTACGCGCCTGACGGCGGTCGTCCGTCGTCAGCGGGCCGCGACGCCGCCCGAGGCGGAGGGGGCGCCGGAGCCGGCGGGGCGGGGGCCGGGGGCTTGACGTTGTGGGGACTGAGGGACTGCGGAGTGGGCATGCGGGCGCCAGGGCGCGAGCACCCTGTGTTGGCGTCCTGCGTGAGGGCCCTGCGTGAGCGCCTGCGCGGCTCGGTTCCGGTACCCGCGTGAACGGGACGTTACTGGAGCAGGAAGTTCTGCGATCGCTTCAACGAACGGGTGCTCGCATGTAAGGGTGTCTGGATGCAGACCCTTTACAGGCGACTACTCAAGCTGCTTCCCAAGCTCGGCGTGCAGGTGCTCGATCTTGGTCCGGGAGAGGCGTTGGTTTCCCGTCGACGTGGGCGTGCTCCGATCTCTCTCGAGGCGGGCACTGATCTGCTGGCCCGCCGAAGTAGCGGTTACACGGTGACGTCCGTGGGCGAGGACGCGTGGCTGGTGGCCCGCGGTCGCACCGAGGGGTCCAAGGCCAAGCCGAAGCCGGCGAAGTGGAAGAGCGCCGCGCTCGGGCAGACCGGGGCGCACCTGCTGTTCGACCCGGAGGCGACGAAGGGCGACGAGCGCGTCCTCCAGCTGGCCGCCGCCGATTACCTGTGCGCCCACCATGTGAACGCGGTGCTGGACAAGTACCAGGTGAACTGCGTCTTCGACGTGGGCGCCAACGCCGGCCAGTACGGCAGGCGCCTGCGCCGTCACGGTTACACCGGCCGCATCGTCTCCTTCGAGCCGACCGCCGAGCACTTCGCCAAGCTCCAGAAGAAGGCGGAGAACGATCCGGACTGGCACGTCTACAACTTCGGCCTCGGCCGTGAAGAAGCCACCATGGAGATCCACGCCAACTGGAACTCCATGAACTCCCTGCTCCCGCCCACCGAGTACGGCAAGGGCCGCTACAAGCGGTTCGCCAAGGCGACCATGGAGCAGATCGAGATCCGCCGCCTCGACGCGGTGATGGACGAGGCCCTGGACGGCCTCACCGACCCCCGCCCCTACCTCAAGATGGACACCCAGGGCTACGACCTGGAGGTCTTCGCAGGCGCCGGCAAACGAGTCGACGACTTCGTAGGCATGCAGTCGGAGGTCGCCCTCCTCCAGCTCTACGAGGGCAGCCCCCGCATGCACGAGGCAGTCGCCCTGTACGAGGAGGCCGGCTTCGAGATCACAGGCATGTACCCGGTGACCCGCGAACCGGCTACGGGCCGGGTCGTTGAGTTCGACTGCGTGATGGTCCGCCCGGCAGCGGCGGGTACCTCCGGCGGTTGAGCGGTTGGGTTCGTTGTCGGCTGCGGCGCCGTCGTGGTTGCTCGCGCCCACGCGGCGGAGCTGCACATTGACACAGCCCCGCGCCCCTTGGGTGCGTGGTGGGCGCGGGCTGCGGGGAGCTGCGGGGTTCGTCGTGACCATGGCTGAGTGGAGCCGCAGGCTTTCAGGGGCGCGGGGAACTGCGCGACCAGCCACAATGCACCCGCAGCCGCGACACGCAGTGTCACCCACCACCCCCTGGCGGGGGGCCTGGGGGCGCAGCCCCCGGTCAGATGACCCCCGCAATGCGAAGGTCATCAACAGCCTCCGCGCTGTGCCCAAGCTCCGCCAGGATCCCCTCCGTGTGCTCCCCGACCGCGGGCACCGGGTCCATACGGGCCGGGGCCCCGGCCAGGTCCACCGGCGGCAGGAGTGCCGGCACCGCGCCCCCGCCGGGCAGGCGTACGTCCTGCCACCGCCCGCGCGCGGCGAGTACGGGATGGGCGAGGAACTCCTCTACGTCATTGACCCCGGCGTTCGCGATGCCCGCCTCGTCCAGCAGCTTCTCCACCTCGCGGCTGTCCGAGCGGCCGAAGCGTTCGGCGACGATCGCGTTGATCTCGTCGCGGTGCGCCACCCGGTCCGAGCCGGTGGCGAAGCGCGGATCGTCGACGAGTTCCGGGCGCTCCAGGAAGCGCTCGCACAGCGCGACCCACTCGCGTTCGTTCTGGATCGAGAACAGTACGTCCTTGCCGTCGGCCGCGGTGAAGGCGCCGTACGGGGCGATGGTGGCGTGCTGGGTGCCGATGCGGGGCGGCTGGGTTCCGCTGTGACGCGTGTAGTAGGCGGGCTGGCTCATCCACTCGGCCAGCGCTTCGAAGAGGGAGACCTCCACGGCGCGGGCGGCGCCGGTGGTCGCGCGGGTGTAGAGGGCGGTGAGGATGCCCGAGTACGCGTACATCCCGGCGGCGATATCGGCGACGGACACCCCCGCGCGGGCCGCCCCGTGCTCGTTCCCGGTGAGTGAGACAAGGCCGGTCTGGCACTGTACGAGCAGGTCGTACGCCTTTCGGTGCGCCCACGGCCCGCTGCTCCCGTAACCGGAGATGGAGCAGGGGATGAGGGAGGGGTGCCGTTCGGCCAGGTCCGCCGCGCCGAGGCCCAGCCGGGCGGCCGCGCCCGGGGCCAGATTCTGTACGAACACGTCGGCGCCGCCGAGCAGTTGCTCCAGGATCTCCCGCCCCTGTGCCGACTTCAGGTCGAGGGTCAGGGATTCCTTGGAGCGGTTGAGCCACACGAAGTAGCTGGACTCTCCGTCGACCGTGGTGTCGTACCGCCGCGCGAAGTCCCCCTCCCCCGGCCGCTCCACCTTGATGACCCGCGCCCCGAGATCGGCCAGCTGGCGCGTGGCGAACGGGGCGGCGACGGCCTGCTCGACGCTCACGACGGTGATGCCGGTGAGCGGGAGCGGTGCGCAGTGACCGGTCACGGGGCGCTCCTGTCCGGCGACTCGGCGGGCTGCTGGTCGTCGTCCGCGATGCCCGGCAGCAGGCCGCACAGGGCGGCGCGTTGCTCGGGGCCGAGGGCGCGGGTGACGGCGTCGGTGATGGCGTGGGCGAGTGGGGGCGAGGCGTCGTTCAGGAGCCGGCGTGCCTTCTCGGTGAGGGTCACTTCGATGCCGCGCCGGTCGCCGCAGACCGACCCCTTGGTGACCAGTCCGGCGTGCTGGAGGCAGGCGACCTGGTAGGTCAGCCGGGTTTTGGGGCGGCCGAGGAGTTCGGCGATGCGGGTCATGCGCAGGCCGCCTCCGGGCTGGTCGGCCAGCAGGCACACGATCAGGAACTCGTCGTGCGAGATCCCGAGGGCGTCCTTGACGCGGGCGCGCAGCTGCTGCTCGACCGCGCCGGCCGCGGCGAGCAGGTGCATCCAGGCGCGGAGCTCCGCCGGCAGCAGCCCGCTGTCACCGGCGAGACAGCCCGAGGGCTGCTCACCCGAGGGCTCGGGCAGGTCGGACAGGTCCGTGGGAGCGGTGGAGTCGGCCATGATGCTCCACTCTATCCGACTGGTTGTCCAATTTTGGATTACGCGCTAGCGTGTGGCTGTCCAAATTTGGATAACCATCGCCCCTTTCCGTTACACACGCCCCGTCAGGAGAAACGTCATGTCCGTCGCAGTCGAAACCGGCCTCTGGCAGCTCGACCCCGCCCGCTCCACCGTCGCCGTCCGGCAGAAGACGATGTGGGGCATGGTCACCGTCAACGGCACCTTCGCGGGCGTCACGGGCGACGGCGAGGTCCGTCCCGACGGTTCCGCCAGTGGCACGGTGACCATCGACGCCGCCTCCCTGGACACCAAGCACACCAAGCGCGACAAGCACCTGCGCTCCGCCGACTTCTTCGACGTGGACCGGCACCCCGCCATCACCTTCGCGGTACGCAGCTGCGCCCCGCGTACGGACGACACCGCCGAGGTCTCCGGCCAGCTGACCGTACGCGGCATCAGCCGCCCCGTGTCCTTCACCGCCCGCGTCACCGACTCGTCGGCCGACGCGGTCACCCTGGCCGCCGAACTGACCGTCGACCGCGCCGAGTTCGGCATGACCTGGAACCAGCTGGGCATGATGCGCGGCCTGACCACCGTCACCACCACCCTCCGCTTCGCCCGCGCGACGGCCTGACGGGCGGCAAGACCGAGCTTCGGGGCGGGCAACCTTGCCCGCCCCGGCGGCGACCCCTGTGTGAACCCCCGTCCCCCACCGGGAGGAATCACCATGGGCAAGTACCTTGCTCGTCTGGTCACCTTGTTAGCCGTGCTGGTCGCGGCGGCCGGTGCGTTCGCTCCGCGTACCGAGGCCGCCGAGGAGTGGGATCCGCCCGCGGAACTGGTGCAGCCACTGGATGAGGTGTGGAAGCACGTCGAGTCGACCTATCCCGACCTGTACGGCTTCCGTAATTACGGGTGGGACCAGATCATGGCCAACAAGGGGAGCGTCAACTACTGCGTCCGCTGGGAGTCCGACGCCCCCGTCAGCGCCGCGCTGCGCGACCGGATCCACGGCGCGCTGAAGAAGCAGTTCGGCAAGTGGATGGCCGCCATGGTCGAAGGCGGTACGGGACACAATGCCTGGCCGTACACCGAGGTTCCCGTCAACATCGTCGGCTGGGCCGTCAAGGACCGCTCCACCCTCCAGTGGAGCGACAACTCCGTCGACATCTACACCGGAATCCTGGACGAGGGCGGAGCCCCGCAGTGCGCGCCCGGCTGCGGCCGCTTCTTCCACCAGGACGGCGACTACTCACAGTGCCCCGGCGGCCCCGCCCGCCACTACGACCAGTCACTGTGGCTGACCAAGGGCTTCCAGGGCGGGGCCGGCGGTGACTGGGGGCAGCGCGTCGGCCAGGAGTACTTCACCGGCGCCCTGGACCAGGAGAACATCCACGTCTACCTGCACGAGGTCGGCCACACCTTCGGCCTCGACGACTTCTACGACTGGACTCCGACCGGCCAGTGCTGCTTCCTGATGAAGGCGGGCAGCGCCGGCCAGATCACGGAGTTCGACAAGTGGATGTTCCGCGACTTCTGGCGCCATCTGAAGAGTCGGTACGGCTACTGAGGAGCGGGCCCCTTGCGGATCACGGGGATACGGCCTTGCGGAGTGTGTGCAGGCACAGGGTCAGGGCCGTATGCCTGGGGGTTTCGTAGTCGCGGGACTGTTCCCAGGCCGTGTAGAGCAGGGCCCACAGGACGTTCTGGATCCAGTAGGCGTCGGGTTCGGGGTCGAGCGTGCCCTCCTCCTGGCCGCGGCGGATCAGGCGTAGGAGCGCCTTGTCGGCGGGGGTCTCCTCCTCCCAGCCGGACCAGTTCCTGAACTGCGGCATGTCGAACAGCAGCATGAGGCGGTCGCCGAGCTCGAAGAGCTGCTGGCAGAGCCGTTCCAGGGCCTTGAGGGCCGGGCCGTCTTCGAGCCGGGCCCGCTCGGTGGCGACCGCGACACTGTCGAGGACGTCCGTGCCGATGGCCGCCAGCAGGGCGGACCGCTCGGGGAAGTAGCGATGAACGGTGGTACGCCCCACACCGGCGGCGGCCGCGACGTCGGCGAGCGACGCGGACTGGTCGGTGGACAGGAGCGAGACGGCGGCGTCGAGGATGGCACGCCGGGTTCGCGCGCGCGTCCCGCTCTCGGTCACCGCGGTGCGGTCGTCACTCATGCCCATACGGTAGCGCCCCATTCCGGAGTGAAACTCGCTTGCCCTTAGTGGAACAAGAGTGTTCCACTCGGTGTCATGACTGTTCCCAAAACCACTGAGGAATCCACGGAGCAAGCCGCGGAGCAAGCCACTCCGCACTCGACTCAGCGGGACGCGGTCGCGCCCCGCCTGCGTGTGCTGTGGTCGTTCGCCCGGCCCCACCGAGCCGCCCTCGTACGAGGACTTTTACTGGCTCTGGTCGGTTCGGCGATGGGCCTTGCCACGCCGATGGTCACCAAGTGGGTGCTCGACGCGCTGGACGACTCGGCGTCGCTGACCGGCCCTGTCGTCGTCCTGCTGGTGCTGCTCGCGGTCGGCGGCGCCGTCGGGTACTGGCAGTGGTCCATGCTCGGCGCGCTGGGGGAGCGCGTGGTGCTGGAGGCCCGCGAGTCGATGGTGCGGCGTTTCCTGCGGGCCACGGTGCCCGCCGTCACCCGGCGCCCGACCGGCGAACTGGTCACCCGCGTCACCTCCGACACGGTGCTGCTGCGCGAGGCCGCCACCAATGTGCCGATCGGCCTGATCAACGGCACGATCATGCTGATGGGGACCCTGGTCCTGATGGGCGTACTCGACCTCGTACTGCTCGGCACGACCGTGGCGGCGGTCGCCGTGATCGCCGTACTGTTCGCGGTCCTCATGCCGGGGATCGCCACGGCACAGCAGCGGGCCCAGGAGCACATCGGGCGGCTCGGCGGCGTACTGGAGGGCACGCTGCGGGCCATCCGTACGGTGAAGGTGAGCCGCGCAGAGGAACGTACGGCCGAGCGGATCGTGGCCGACGCGCGCTCGTCGGCCGAGTACGGCGTACGCGCGGTCCGCCGCGAGGCGCTGGCCTGGACGATCTCGTGGTCGGGCATCCAGTTGGCGATCATCGCGATTCTGGCGGTGGGCGCCTGGCGGGTCGGCGAGGGGCAGCTGGAGGTGTCCAGCCTGATCGCTTTCCTGCTGTACGCGTTCGGCCTCATGGAACCCATCACCGAACTCAGCCAGAACCTCACCGCACTCCAGTCCGGCATCGCCGCCGCGGAACGCATCCGCGAGACGGACGACTTGCAGACCGAGAGCTTGCGGGCCGAGAGCTTGCGGGCCGAGAGCTTGCGGGCCGAGAGCTTGCGGGCCGAGAGCTTGCGGGCCGAGAGCTTGCGGGCCGAGAGCTTGCGGGCCGAGAGCCTGCGGACCGAGAGCCTGCGGACCGAGAGCCTGCGGACCGGGGATGTGCGGTCCTCCGGTCAGAGGCTTGGGGACGGTGACGACATCCCCGTACTGGAACTGAGGCAGGTCACCGCCGCCTACGGCCCCGACGTCGAGCCCGCTGTACGGGGCGTCGACCTGGCCGTCCCCCGACACGGGCACACCGCGATCGTCGGCCCCTCGGGCGCGGGCAAAACGACCCTCTTCTCCCTCATCCTGCGCTTCCTGGAACCGACGGGCGGCGAACTCCTCCTGGACGGCCGCCCGTACCGCGACCACACCCACGACGACATCCGGGCGCGACTGGCGTACGTCGAGCAGGACACCCCGATCGTCCCCGGCACGATCCGCGACAACCTGCTGCTCTCCCGCCCCGACGCGACGGACGACGAACTACGCCGGGTCCTGCACGACGTCCGCCTGGCCGAGAAGATCGACACCCTCGACGAGGGCCTCGACACCCTCTTGTCGTCCACGACCGTCTCGGGCGGCGAACGCCAGCGCATCGCCCTGGCCCGAGCCCTGCTCCGCACCCCCGACGTCCTCCTCCTGGACGAGGCAACCGCCCAACTCGACGGCCTCACCGAAGCCGCCGTCCACGACTGCATCCGCTCCCGCGCCGCCACGGGCGCCGTGGTCACGATCGCCCACCGCCTGTCGACCGTGATCGACGCGGACACCATCGTGGTGATGGAGGAGGGCCGAATCCGAACCCGAGGCACCCACGAGGACCTCCTGACGACGGACACCCTCTACCGCGACCTGGTAGAGGCCCTGCGCATCGCCGCGACCACGGCCGCGCGGTGAGCTACTCCTAGTCCGATGCTTAGTCCACCTGGTGATCGTGTGGAGAGGCGGCCATGGAAGCAGCACGGCAGTACAACGTTCATGAAGCAAAGACGCACTTCTCACGGATCCTGGAGCAGGTCGCGACCGGTGAGGAGATCGTGATCAGCAAGGCGGGGGAGCCGGTGGCCAAGGTGGTGCCGCTGCGCCCCAAGGTGAAGCGGACCGGCCGGGGCTCGCTTCGGGGGCAGATCCACATCCCCGATGACTTCGATGAACTGCCCGACGACATTGCCGACGCTTTCGGGATGCACTGATGCGACTGCTGCTCGACACCCATGTGGTCCTCTGGTGGCTGGACGACTCCCCTGAGTTGTTCCGGCGAGATCAAGGACCTGCTCGACCTGGCGTCGGCGGTCCGTTCGCCGTCGCGGCCGGCCGAACTAATCGCCGTCGTGGGCGAGTCCCGTACCGTCGTCGCCCAGAGTCGCCTTGTCCAGAGGTCGGCGGGGCCGCGGAACGGTGACCGGCGCGCCTGAGTCGGCGTCAGCGTCGGCGGGGAATGGCCGCGAGGGCGGCGTCGCCGGTGCCCCCGTCCACCTCCCCGGCCGATGTCCCGGACGTCTCGGCCGCGACCGGCTGCCGCCGCGGAAGGAACGAGGCGAGCAGGAACGCGAGAAGGGCCGCGCCGACACCGATCGCCAGGACCGCCTTGAAGCCGTCCTCGGAGGGGAGGGCGGTGGAGCCGAAGGTGGTGGTCATCTGCGCCAGGATGACGCCGGCGACCGCGCTGGCGACCGACGTACCGATGGACCGCATCAGGGTGTTGAGGCTGTTCGCGGCGCCCGTCTCGGACATCGGTACGGCGCTCATGATCAGCGCGGGCATCGAACCGTACGTGAAGCCGATACCGGCGCCGATGACGCAGGACACCAGGATGAAGTGCCAGACCTCGTCCATCAGCACGATGTTCAGCCCGTAGCCGCCGGCCACGATCAGGGAGCCGATCATCAGCGTCACCTTCGGGCCCTTGGCCTTGGAGACGGCCGCGGAGACCGGGGCCAGGGCCATCATCACCAGGCCAGACGGTGCCATGACCAGACCGGCGGCGAGCAGCGACTGACCCAGACCGTATCCGGTCGCCTCAGGCAACTGCAGGAGCTGCGGAATGACGAGGGACATCGCGAACATCGCGAAGCCGACGGCTATCGAGGCGAGGTTGGTGAACAGCACCTGACGACGCGCGGTGGTCCGCAGATCGACCAGCGGCTGCTTGGTACGCAGCTCGAAGACGCCCCACACCAGCAGGATCACGACAGCCGCACCGAACAGGCCGAGGATGGTGCCGCTGCCCCAGCCCCAGTCCCCACCCTTGGAGATCGCCAGCAGCAGGCACACCAGCCCCGCCGCCATCCCGACCGCACCGACCAGGTCGAACCGTCCTCCCGTGCGCACCTTGGACTCCGGTACGAGGGCCAGTACGAGCAACAGGGCGACGACACCCATGCCGGCCGAGGCCCAGAACAGTACGTGCCAGTCGAAGTTGTCGGCGATGAGCGCGGCGGCGGGCAGGCCGAGGGCGCCGCCGACGCCGAGGGAGGCGCTCATCAGCGCGGTGGCGGAGCCGAGCCGTTCGGCGGGCAGTTCGTCGCGCATGATGCTGATGCCGAGCGGGATGACACCGGCCGACAGACCCTGCAACGCGCGCCCCACGATCATCGGGGCCAGGGACTCGCTGAGCGCCGCCGTGACCGACCCCGCCACCAGCATCACCACGCTGACCAGCAGCATCCGGCGCTTGCCGTACATGTCGCCGAGCCGCCCCATCATCGGCGTCGCGACGGCGGCGGCGAGCAGGGTGGCGGTGACGGCCCAGGCGGTGTCGGACGCCGGGGCGTTCAGGAGGCTGGGCAGCTCCGGAACGATCGGAATGACAAGGGTCTGCATCAGCGAGACCACGATCCCGCCGAAGGCCAGCACCGCCACGACGACGTTCGGCCGCGGGGGCGCTGCCGCGCCGGGGGCGGCGGTGCGGGGTTGGGCGTGGGACATGGTCGGGCCTCCGGGTGAGCGGCGGTGCGGTCGGTATGCGCGGTTGGATAAAATGTAAGTACGTTGATTTAGTTAAGCAAGTTAAGGCGGGCTCGGGGCGGCGTGCTTGGCGAAGATTTGGGGCGGCGGGTGCCGGGGCCGGTGTCCCGGCACCGCATGAGAGCAGCGGGACCCGTAGCCGGATCCCGCTTCTCGTCTTCTCGGTCTATGTCTCGTCTACTCGTCTATGCGTGCCTGTCAGGCGGTCAGCAGTCGGGGATGCCCTCGCTCTTTTCGCCGCCCACCAGGTAGACGTTGCTGATGAACAGGCTGTCGCTGCCGCCCGGCTTCTCGACGAGCGTCCACCAACTGCTGGTCCCCTGGCCCGGTTCGGTGACCGTGTCGCCCTGCTTCTGGCAGAAGCCGACCAGCGTCTCTTGGGACACCTTCGCCGGCGAGGGCGAGTTGACGTAGGGCTCCACGTGCAGGCGGACGTTCGTCGCCCAGACGTAGACCTCCTTGGCCTCGGCGGACGCCGGCCGGGTGTCCGCGGCGATGGCCTGCGGGCCGGTCAGGGTCAGCGCCCCCGCGGCGGCGATCCCCGCCGTGACGGCGGCCTTGCGGCCGAGGGTTCCCTTGGTGCGTGCAGTGCGTGCAGTGCGTGCAGTGCGTGCAGTGCGTGCAGTGCGTGCAGTGCGTGCAGTGCGTGTCTTCAGGGTGCTCATCCCCCTTCGTTCTTGCTTCGTTCTTGCTTCGCTCTTCGCTTACATCCCGCATTCCGGAACGTTCGGCAGCTTGTTGTCCGGGTGATCGACGTAGTAGCTCGCCATCCAGCCGAGCATGTCGCCGCGCTCGACGAGCACCCACCACTCGTTGCCGCCCACGACCTGCCCCTGGTTCTGGCAGACCGCCTCGAACGGCTGGTTCGGCTGCAACTTCCCGACGACACGCGGGCAGTTGGCGGTCGACGGGTTGTTGTCGCAGGTGGCGACGTCGTTCGGGTTGTCACGGACGTTCACGTCCGTGGCCCAGACGGTGAAGGTGGCCTGGGCGCCCGTGTCGGCCGCGGCGGCGGGCCCTGCCGCGGCGACGGAACCGGCCAGGAGCGCAGCGCCGGCTGCCGCGCCGGCAAGTGCGGTACGTACCTTCATGTGCTTCTCCCCGTTGGTCGTTGACCGGGTGTGCCTTGCGCAGGGGACACGACGGGGGAGGACTTTCCGTATGACACGGGCGGTTGTGACCTGCGTCACCCATCCTGAGTTGACGTGCCTTGCAGGGCGGGCGCATAGGTGCGCCGATATGGCACCACGACCGCCTTCGGTCTCTCGCAACAACTAGCTTCTGGCGCAGGCGACTTGTTCTGCCGTAGCCGACAGCTTTTGGGCAGGTTGAGTTGCCCGGCACCCCCAAGAACCCCGGCAACGCGGCCCGACGTATCGCCCAGGCGGCCAGTCGCTGCCCCCTCCCGGACGGTGATCCACGCCGGACCGTGAGGCCTGTTGTCAATTGACAACAGGAGCTCGCTGCCCAAGACTGGCACTCTGGGGCGCCGAGTGTGGTGGGAGCGACGGCGATGGAATTCGAATTCAGCTTTATCGTCGACGGCATCTCGGTCGATGATGAAAGCGCGGTGAGTGCGCTATATGAGAATTATGACGCTCTTCTTCTGGCGCAGTCGGGGAGAGTGGTCCTTGTGGTTACCGGGGAAGGGCCTAATAGTGTCATTGCCGCCCACGGTCTGATCAATTCACTCAAGAATGACTTCCCGCAAATCTCCGTGTTGCGGATTGACGGCGATTTGGTTGGTGTGTCTGACATTGCGGCTCGGGTTGAGAGGACGCGTCAGAATGTTGATCAATGGGTCAGGGGTGTGCGGCATAAAGGCGATGGGTCGAGTTTTCCCGCAAGCGAAGGGGTTGTTGGGCGGTCCCTTGTTTGGCGCTGGGCGGAAGTGAATGAGTGGTTGGAAACTCAAGGGCTCGGTGACGGGGTTAACCGTCCAAAACGTGATGAAGCTCTGATGATCGACCTCCTTGTTTCTCAGTCGTTGCAGGCCATGCAGCAGGGTCGGCCTGCGCTCGAGGTTGTGGCTGAGCAGGACGAACGCGTCAATGACCGGATGGCCGTGATGCATCTCCTCGGTGAGGCGGTTCAGGACCGTGATTTCCTTGATCGGTTGCAGGCTTTGCCGCGAAAGGACAGTCACCGCCTCAAGGTGGTCTGCTCGGTTTTGCTTGATCCATTGAGTAAGGTGGTCGAGCAGCTTGGCCCTGAGGAGCTGTCCGGGGCTCTGGCTGCAATTTCGCCAGAGGGTGAGCTTCACCTGACGCCGATCGCCGCCACGCGGCTGCCTGGGACTGTTCCGATTCAAGAACTCGGGCTCGGTAAAAGCGCAACCGTGGGTGACCTCATCCTGCTGCAGAGAAATGGGCGTATTGATCGCGGAACGCCGCTTGCGCTGAGTTTCGCCTGACGGTGGGCCCGTCGGCACGATCACGGATTACTCGCGGAGTGCCGCCCGGTCCAGTCGGTGGCGGCCACCACTTCGCGGGCGATGTCCACGACAGACCGCCCGTCCGTCACCAACCGCACGGTGTCCGCGGGGGCCCGCTGGTCCAGCCGTCGCGCCTTGCGGGCACTGCCCGCCAGCTCGTGTTCCAGTTCCGAGCCCAGTTCCCGGCGTACCAGGCGCTCGCGGGTGGTGGCGTCGGAGGCGGTGAGGAGGACCCGTACGATCCGCACCCCCGGGCCCAAGGCGCGCTCGAACATCCCCGTCGACTCGGGCAGCACGCTCAGAGTGTTCGTATAGATCAGTCGGCGGTAGCCGCGCTGGGCGTAGTTCGCCCACACCGCAGTCAGATTGCTCTCCGTGATCTCCGAGCGGTGAGGGTCCCCCTCCGGGGCCGGATGTACCTGCCCCATGAAGTCACCGTCGATGACCGCATGTGGGACCACCGCAGCCCGCAGCAACGCAGAAACCTCCCACCCCACCGTCGTCTTGCCGACTCCGGCCCGCCCTCCGATGAGCAGTACTTCCGCGTGATCCATGCAGGCAGCGTGCCAGCGTGCACCTGTCTCACGCGATCCGATATCGACCGGCCCATGACCACAGGCGCCACCAGCGAGATCACGATCTACGAAGGCCCGTCGCTCCGATCGCGAGAACCGGGCGTGGCTCGGTGGATCCGTCCCCAGCCGCGCTCGACCGACTGGCGGCATCGGTCAGGTTCGTCTCCTGCGCTCGTGAACAGCGCGGTCAGCATGGGTGCGCCGTGCGTGAGTGCCTGGGGTGGCAGGGGGCCTGTGGCGATGAGGGAGGCTAGTCCGTGGCCGATGGTCCAGCTTTGTGTTGCCAGTTCCAGGGGGTCGATCTCGTCGCGGAAGCGGCTGTTCGTCTTGGCGCGGTTGACGGCGCGGACGAGGCCGTCGAGGGTTTCGTCCGCGGCGCCGGTGTCTTCGAGGTCGAAGCTCGCGTCGAACATGACGCGGTAGAGGTCGGGGTTCTCCAGGGCGTTGGTCAGGTAGGCGGCGCCCAGGGCGGCGAGGTCTCGTACCGGGTCCGGAGTCATTTTGACGGCTGCGAGTTGGGCGGCCAGGCGTGTAAAGCCTTCTTGCCGCAGTGCCTTCCACAGACCGTCCATGCCGCCGAAGTAGGTGTAGACGGCCATCGTTGACACGCCGGTTCCGGCGACCAGGGTGCGGAGGGTGACCGGTTGCCTCGTACGCAGCATGTGTGCGGCCCGGTCGAGCAGCAGGGAGCGGACCGCTGGGTCTTTCGTCCTCGCCATGGCTCCATATTACATAACGCTGCTATGTTTTCAGGGGTTGCTGATCCTGCGCCCCTGATGCCAAGAGGAAGAGGCCGATCATGTCCGTGACGCTGGTGAATCCCGAGGGGTTGCCGAAGCCCGAGGTCTACCGGCAGTTGTCGGTTGCCACCGGATCGAAGCTGGTGTTTCTGGCGGGGCAGGTTGCCCGCGACGCCGACGGGCGGCCCGTCGGTGACGGAGACTTCGCTGCTCAGGTCGAGCAGTGCTATCTCAATGTCGCCACCGCTCTGGCCGGGGTCGGCGGCTCCTTCGACGACGTGGCGAAGTTGACCATCTACGTCGTCGACTGGAGTCCCGAGAAGATGCCGCTGCTTGGTGAGGGCGTGGGCCGGGCCTCGGCGAAGCTCGGCATCGATCCCGTCAAGCCGATCACTCTGCTGGGCGTTGCGGCACTGGGCGAGCCGGACCTGCTGGTCGAGGTCGAAGCCACCGCGGTCATCGAATAGCCGTAACAGCGGTCAGAGCCGTATCGCTGCACGCAGGGGGCTGAGGGCCGGGGTCTGGTCATGCTGTGGGCCACAGGCGGTACACAGGGAAATCACAGGGGAACTCTGGTCGAGGGTGGGGCGTTCGAGCGGGCAGAGCGTTCTCAAGTGCTGTGTCAGTTTGATGAGTTGCTGAGGTCTTAGCGTTTCACCGCCGCTTTTATGGAGGTACGGAACCATGTCCCCGAACCAAGGCCGGGTGTCCCGGCGTGCCGTTCTCGGCGGGGCTGCCGCCGCTCTCACGCTGGCTGCTGGTGCCGGTACGGCCAGTGCCGCTGCCGGGGTCGTCAAGAGTGCGTGGCCGGACGAGTTTCCGTTGCCGGACGGGTGGTTGCCCGAGGGCATCACCATCGGGAGAAAGCCGTACGCCTATATGGGGTCCCGTGCGAACGGTGCCGTCTATCGCACCGATCTGCGGACCGGCAAGGGTGGTGTTCTGTTCGAGGGGGCTGCCGGTACGGCGTCCATCGGGCTGAAGCTGGACCATGACGGGCTGCTCTATCTCGCCGGAGGCGCCGGGGGCACCGCGCGCATCGTCGACTCGCGCAGCGGCAAGCTCAAGGCCACGTATCAACTGACCGACAGCGCCGCGCCGTTCGTCAACGACGTCATTCTGCTCGGCGATCGCGCCTGGTTCACCGACTCGCGTCAGGCCGTGCTGTACGGCGTACCCCGTGGCCGGGGTGGCGAGGTGCGCAGTCTGCCGCTCGGCGGGGACTGGGTGCAGTTGCCCGACGTGAACAACGCCAACGGCATCGTCGACACCCCTGACGGCCGGGGGCTGATCGTCGTCAAGAGCACGCCGGGAGAGCTCTACCACGTCCACATCAAGACCGGCGAGGCGAAGAAGATCGCGCTGAAGGGGCAGGCCGACGTCGCCAACGGCGACGGGCTGGTTCGTATAGGCCGCACCTTGTACGTCGTGCAGAACCGGCAGAACCTGATCAGTGTCTGGGACCTCGACGCGAAGGTCACCACGGCCACGTTGAAGCGGACGATCACCGATCCCCGGTTCGACGTGCCGGCCACGGCCGCTCGTTGGGGCGACCGGCTGTATCTCGTCAACGCGCGGTTCACCAGCCCTCAGACGCCGGAGACGACGTTCAACGGCGTTGCTGTGCCTGCCTAGGCGCTCCGCTGGAGATGCGGTGAGAAGCTGCGGGTCCGTCGTGGCTGGTCGCTCCCCCACTCTCGGCTCCGCTCGAGCGGGGGGACCCCCATCGCGGCGGAGCCGCACATTGATACAGCCCCGCGCCCCTGAAGGGGCGCGGTACCGCACCGGTCTTCGGCAAGCCGCCTAGCCGGACACGGGTGCTCAGGCTCGGTGGCGTACGTCCTCCAGGTACTGGAGGACCGCGGCGACGCGTCTGTCCACCTGGTCGGTGGGGGACAGGTCGAGCTTGGCGAAGATGCTGCGGATGTGTTTGTGGACGGCGCCGTCCGTGACGACCAGGCGTTCGGCAATGGCGGAGTTGCCCAGGCCCTCGGCCATGAGGGCCAGTACGTCGCGTTCGCGGGGGCTGAGGCGTTCCAGGCGGGAGTCGTGGCGGCTGCGGGTGAAGAGCTGGGCGACGACCTCGGGGTCGATGGCGGTGCCTCCGTCCGCCACCCGCCGCAGGGCGTCCAGGAATTCCTCGACCCGCCCGACTCGCTCTTTGAGGAGATAACCAAGGCCGGTTACGCCGCCGGTGAGCAGTTCGTGGGCGAAGCTCTGCTCGACGTATGCGGACAGGACGAGCACGGCCAGGTCCGGGCGGCGGCATCTGGCCTCGACGGCCGCGACGATGCCCTCGTCCGTGTGGGTCGGGGGCATCCGTACGTCGAGGATGGCGACGTCGGGCTTGTGTTCGTCGATGGCGTCGAGGATCCCGTCGGCCGTGCCGGCGGTGGCCACCACGTCCAGCGACTCCGCCCGCAGCAGCAGGGCGAGTCCTTCGCGCAGCAGGGGGTCGTCCTCGGCGATCACGATCCGCATGGGAGGTCCACCTCGAGGGTTGTGGGCCCGCCGGGCGGGCTGGTGAGGGTGAGGGTGCCGTCGTGGGCGGCGATGCGGCGGCGCATGCCGGTCAGGCCGGAGCCGCCGGTTTCGTCCGCGCCGCCCCGGCCGTCGTCCCTGATGCGCAGGTTCAGTCGGCCGTCGTGGCTGTGGACGGTGACGGTGGCGTGCTGGGCGTGGCTGTGTTTGGCGATGTTGGTGAGGGCTTCGGCCACGATGAAGTAGGCGGTCGCCTCGACGGAGACCGCGCATCTCGCGGGTGTGTCGACGTCGACGCGGCAGGGCACCGGGCAGTCCGCGGCAAGACCGTTCAGCGCGCCTTCGAGTCCGCGGTCGTCCAGGACCGGCGGCAGGATGCTCCGGGACACCGAGCGCAGTTCGGCCAGCGCGCCCTCGGCGGCGCTCTGCGCGCGTTCGAGGATTTCGTCGGCGCCGGCAGGGTCGCGGGCCACCATACGGCGGGCGGCGCCGAGCAGGACGGTGACGTTGACGAGCCGGTTCTGGGTGCCGTCGTGCAACGAGCGCTCGATACGGCGCAGTTCGGTGGCGTGGGCGTCGAGGGCGGCGGCCCGGGTGGCGGTCAGCTCGGCGACCCGTAGCGACAGGTCGGCGTCGGGTCCTGCCGACAGCAACCGGCGCCCCGGCAGCGCCTGCAGCTGTGCCATGCCTGGCCCGAGCCCCACCATGATGGCGATCCAGGCCAGGCCCAGCGGGGTCACGGCGAGGGCCTCCCCCAAGGTCTGCGCGTTGCCCAAACCGATGGACGTGCTGTTGGCGTCCTCAGGCGCGAACGGCCACAGCAGCGGGAACGCGGTGTCGCGGATCGCGACGAGCGGCAACAGCACGCCGATCAGGCCAAGGAGCAGCCCCAGTGTCGCGTGCGTGGCCAGCCAGCCCAGCTCCCGCCGGGTGCCGGGGTCGGCAAGGGCCGGGCGCAGCTCGGTCGGTGCGGTTCCCGGGCTGATCAGCTCCGGGCCCCAACGGGTGAGCCGGTCACGTTCGCGGTCGGCGACGGCGTGCAGGGCGCGCAGGGCGGCGGGCGCCATCAGCAGCCCCACCCCGACCAGGGAGGCCACGGCGCTGACGGTCACCAGGAGGAGGACGGCCAGCGCCAGGACGGCGGTGCCGAATCCGCCGGCGAGCTTTTCGAGCGCCATGAGGGCGGCGCCGGCCGACCGGACAACGATGTCCCGGATACGGGCCTTTGGGGTGCCGTCAGATACGTACTGCTGGCTCGGCATGGGCTCCTCCTAGGGCAACGACCATAGGCGGCCGATCAGTCGGCCGTCAGCTCGAGGCGAGGGAAGTCGCGGAAAGTACAGCAGGCTGTACCTCGAACCGGGCGGCAGGCGGGCTCGGCCGTGAGGGGTCGCGATTCATAGCGTCGGTGACGACAACGCAACCGGCCGCAGACCTCCGCGGCGACCAGGAACAGGAGCCCGAAAATGACCGACCCCTACCGCCTCACCACCGCCTCCGGGACGTACGCCAACCAGTCCGGCAACACGTCCGCGAGCCCGTCCGTCGACCACAACGCCGAGACCATCGGCGGGCCGGTCCCCGCCTCCCAGCCGCGCCCCGCCGTCGAGGCGCACCCCGCCGCCGAGCCGCTCACCGTCGTCACCGGGAGCGGAATCGCACGCGTCCTTCTCTGGGTGCTGCTGGTGATCAGCGCGATCGGCAACATGGTGGTCACTTACGCCGCCCTCGGCACCCCGGCCCACCTCGCCTGCGGTTCCGTCACCGCCCTCTGCCTGATCGCGCTGGTCGTTCAGCGCCTGCGGGGTCGTCGATGAGCAAACTCGTCAAGGGAGGTGAGGCCACTTCGGCGGCCCCGGCCTCGGAGCACACTCCCGCCATCGCGCTCGCGCACCTCGGCAAGACGTATCCAGGGGGCGTACGGGCCCTCGACGACGTGTCGCTGACCGTCGAACGCGGCACCTTTCTCGCCGTGATGGGCCCGTCCGGGTCCGGCAAGAGCACGCTGATGCACTGCGCGGCGGGTCTGGACGCCCCGACCGTCGGCAGTGTCCGTATCGACGGTTACGAGATCGCCGGCCTGAACGAGACCCGCCGGACCGAACTGCGCCGTGAGCGCATCGGCTTCGTCTTCCAGTCGTACAACCTGGTGCCCTCGCTCAGCGTCGCCGACAACATCACGCTGCCGCTGCGTCTCGCGGGCCGGGCCCCGGACCACGAGTGGCTGCGGACGCTGATCCAACGCGTCGGTCTTGCCGACCGGCTGACGCACCGGCCCGCCGAACTGTCCGGCGGGCAGCAGCAACGGGTCGCGATCGTACGGGCGTTGGCGGCCAAGCCCGCCGTCGTGTTCGCCGACGAGCCGACCGGGGCGCTGGATCTGCGCAGCGCCCACGAGGTCCTGCATCTGCTGCGTGACCTCGTCGACGAGCTGCGCCAGACGGTGGTCATGGTCACCCACGACCCTGCCGCGGCCGCCCAGGCGCACCAGGCCGTGGTGATGGCCGACGGGCGGGTCGTGGACACGCTGCACACGCCCACCGCCGGCGAGCTGGCCGCCCGTCTCGTCGCATTGGGAGAGGGCTGAGGAACATGCTGCAGCTCGCGGTGCGTAGGGCTCCGGACGCGGCGCGCAGGGCTCCGCAACGGATCGCCGGGTTGCCGGCGGCGGCGTGGGCGGTGCTGGGTGGGGCGGGGTTGAGCCCCGATGCCGGGGTGGTGGCCGGGGCCGGGTTGGGGCCGTATGTGTCGGCCGGTCGGCTTGGCACGAGGGGAGAGGGCTGAGGGCCATGTGGTACTTCGCGGTGCGCAGGGCTCCGCACGGGATCGCCGGGGCGCCGGCGGCGGCGTGGCCGGTGCTGGGCGGGGCGGGGTTGGTCGTCGGGGCTGGGGTGGTGACCGGGGTCGGCCCGGGGTCGTTTGTGTCGGCCGGTCGGCTCGGCATGCTGGAGGGCTGAGGGGCATGTGGTACTTCGCGGTGCGGATGGCCCGGCATCGAGTCGCCGCGTTGGTGGCGGTGGCGTGTGCGGTGCTCGGCGGTGCGGTGCTCGTTACCGGGACCGGAGTGCTGGCCGAGTCCGGTCTGCGGTCGCAGTTGCCGGCCGGGCGGCTCGCCGGGGCGGACGTCGTGGTGTCGGCGGATCAGACCTTCCGGCCGGGCGGGGATCTGCCGATCGCGTTGCCGGAGCGGGGGACGGTTCCGGCCCAAGTAGCTGACCGGCTGGGCGAGTTGCCCGGGGTTACGGACGTGATCCGCGACGTCAGCTTCCCCGCGGCGCTCGTCGACGGGGACGGTGGGGTCGTACCGGGTGAGGATCCGAAGACGGCCGGGCACGGCTGGTCCTCCATCGGGATGCTTCGGGATGCGCCGGTCGACGGCCGGAAGCCGGACGGTTCCGGTGAGGTCGCCGTGGACCGTGACATGGCCGCCGCCGCGGGGGTGCGGGCGGGCGACCGGGTCGAGGTCGTCGCGGCCGGGCGGGACGCCACCGAGTACCGCGTCTCCGGAGTCGTCGACGCGCCCGGAGCCGGTGTCTTCTTCGCCGACGCGACGGCCGAGCGGCTGGCCGGGCGCGACAGCGGAGCCCGCGCCGGGACCGTAGACCTGATCGGGCTGCGTACCGAGACCGGCGCCGCGGACTCCGTCGCCACGGCCGTCCGCGACCAACTGCGCGACACCGAGCTCGTGGTGGCCACCGGCGAAGACCGGGGCGACCTCGCCGCGCCCGACGCCGTGGCCTCGCGCACCCTCCTCATCCTGCTCGCCGGCTCGCTCGCCGGGATCGTCGTGCTGATCACCGGATTCGTCATGGCCGGCGCGCTGGGCGTCGCGATCGCCGGACAGCGCCGCGAACTGGCCCTCATGCGGGCCGTCGGCGCCACTCCGAAACAGATCCGCCGGCTCGCCGCGTCCCAGGCCACGGTGATCGCGGCCGTGGCGCTCGTGCCGGGGGCCGCCCTCGGCTATCTGCTGGCCGGACAGTTCCGGCAACAGCTCGTCGAACGCGGCGTGCTCCCCGACGCCCTGCCCCTGACCTTCAGCCCGCTGCCCGCGCTCGCCACCGCACTCCTGCTGGCCGCCGCCGTCCAGCTGTCCGCGCGGGGCGCCGCCTGGCGTACGTCGCGGCTGCCGGCCACGGAGGCGGTCGCCGAGTCGCGCAGCGAACCCCGTGAGCCGTCCCGCATCCGGACCCGTGGCGGACTGCTGCTCATCCTCGCCGCGACGACCCTGTCGGTCGTACCACTGCTGTCGCGGACCGTGCTCGGCGCGGCCGCGACCTCCATCGCCGGCGTCATCGGCGCGATCGGCCTCGCGCTGGTAGGCCCCGCCCTAGTCAAGCGCGTCGGCGACACTCTTGCGCGGCGCCTGCGGCCGGGTATCGACGCGCCGACCTGGCTGGCCGTGGCCAACGTCCGCGGTTACGCCCTGCGCATCGCGGGCATCGTCAGCACCCTCGCGATGGCGGTCGTGTTCGTCCTGACGTACACCCTCGCCCAGACGACCGTGATGACGGCCACCTCGGACGACGTCCGCACGGGCACCCTCGCCCAGCAGCGACTGACCGCACCGGCCCTCGGCGCACTGCCCGAGGGCACGCTCGACGCGGTACGGGAGACCTCCGGCGTACGGGCGGCGGCGCCCGTCGGCAGTACGACCGTGGTCTGGCCCTACAAGCTTCTCGGCGAGGACGAGGTGGAGGCCTCCTCCGGGATGATCCTCACTCCGGACGCGTGGAGTGTCCTGGACCTGGACGTACGGTTCGGCAGCCTGGCCGGGCTCAGCGGCGACACCGTCGCGGTCAGCAGCGACGTCGCCCGTTCCCGTGGCGCCGGACTGGGCAAGCGGGTCGGCCTGATCCTCGGCGACGGCACCCGCGTGAAGGCCCAGGTCGTCGCCATCTACGACCGCGGCCTCGGCTTCGGCCCGGTCGCGCTCTCCCGGGACCTCGCCGCGGGCCACACCACGACGGGCCTCGACGAGAGCATCCTCGTCCGCACGGACGGTACGGATTCGGCGCAGCGTGAGCTCACGGCGCTTGCCGGGTCCCGGCCGGGCCTGACGCTCGAGCCCACCGACACCGGAACCGGCGGCGGTCTGAGCGACGCCCCGCCCGAGGTGTGGGTCAACCTCGCCACCATCGTCGTCCTCCTCGGCTACCTCCTCCTCAGCATCGCCAACAAGCTCGTCGCCACCACCGTCCAGCGCCGCGCCGAGATCGCCACCCTCCGCCTGAACGGCACCACCCCGCGGCAGATCCGCGTCATGATGCGCCGCGAAGCCGCCGTGATCGGCGCCGCCGCCCTCACCGCGGGCCTGGCCCTGGCCGCGATCCCGCTCACCCTCCTGGGCATCGGCTTCCTGCACCGCCCCTGGCCCGCGGGCCCGGTCTGGCTGCTGCCCGCCACGGCGCTCACGATCATCAGCCTCGCCTTCGTCACCATCGAGCTGCCCACCCGGCGGGCCCTGCGCACGGCTCCCGCCGAAGCACTCGCGGGCCGTGAATAGACCATGAATAGTCCGGCCGTGGATGCCTACTCTGAAGGTGTGGCTCGTTCCAACGACGAGGTCGCCGCCCTCTTTCAGGAGTACGCGGACCTGATCTCGATCACCGGAGGAGACGCGTACCGCACGCGCGTCTACGAGAAGGCCGCGCGCTCGATCGGCGGCTACCACGCCGACGTGTCCACCCTTGACCTCAAGGGCCTCCAGGAGATCCCCAACGTCGGCAAGTCCACCGCCGAGAAGATCCTCGAGTACTTCCGCAGCGGCCGCGTCTCCGCCGTCGAGGAACTGCGCTCGCGGATCCCCGCCGGGGTCCGGCGGCTGACGGAGATCCCCATGCTCGGCCCGAAGAAGGCCTGTGTCCTGTACGAGGAGCTGGGGATCTCCTCCGTCGAGGAGCTGGCCGACGCCATCCACGAGGAACGGCTGCGCGACCTGAAGGGCTTCGGGCCGAAGACGGAGGAGAACATCCTCCACGGCATCGAACTTCTCCAGTCCTCCGGCGACCGCGTTCTGCTCGACGTCGCCATGGACGTCGCCGACGACATCGTCGCCGAGCTGTCCGCCATCACCGGCTGCCGGCGCTGCACGTACGCCGGCTCGCTGCGCCGCTTCCGCGAGACGATCGGCGACATCGACGTACTCGCCGCGGCGGACAGTTCGGCGCGGCTGATGCGGGCGTTCACCGAGCTGCCGTACGTCTCCGAAGTCATCGCGCACGGCGAGAAGAAGACGTCGATCCGCACCACCAAGGGCCTGTCCGTGGACCTGCGCGTCGTACCGCCGGACTCGTGGGGAGCGGCCCTGCAGTACTTCACCGGCTCGAAGGCGCACAACATCCGCACCCGCGAACGGGCCGTGCACCACAAGCTCAAGCTCTCCGAGTACGGGCTGTTCGACGCCGAGAGCGGCGAGAAGATCGTCTCCGAGACCGAGGAGGAGGTGTACGCCCGGCTCGGCCTGCCCTGGATCCCGCCGACGCTGCGTGAGGACCGCGGCGAGATCGAGGCGGGGCTCCACGGTGAACTGCCCGACCTGGTCGAGGAGTCGGACATCAAGGGCGACCTGCACACCCACACCGACCTCACCGACGGACTCGCCCCGCTGGAGGAGATGATCGAGGCAGCGGCCGGGCGTGGTTACGCGTATTTCGCGATCACCGACCACGGTCCGAACCTGTACATGCAGCGGATGACCGACGAACGGATGCTGGCCCAGCGGGAGCGCGTACGGGCCCTGGACGGCACGTATCGCACCCGTGGCCGACGCGGGGGACTGCGCCTCCTGCACGGAGCCGAGTTGAACATCGACCCCGAGGGAGACGTGGACTGGCCCGCGGAGTTCCTCTCCGGCTTCGACCTGTGCGTGGCCTCCGTGCACTCGCACTTCAACCAGGGGCGCGAGGCGCTGACCCGACGCCTCGTCCGGGCCTGCGAGAACCCGTACGTCAACATCATCGGGCACCCCACGACCCGCATCATCGGGAAGCGGCCGGGGGTCGACGCCGACCTCGACGCGGTTTTCGCCGCCTGTGCGCGCACGGGTACGGCCCTGGAGATCAACGCCCATCCGGACCGGCTCGACCTGCGGGACGAGGACATCCTGCGGGCGCGGCGGCATGGCGTGAAGTTCGCCGTGGACAGCGACGCACATGCCGCTCTCCACCTGGCCAACATGCGTTATGGCGTGGGCACGGCGCAGCGGGGCTGGCTCACCAAGGACGACGTGATCAACACGTGGCCGGAGGCGCGGTTGCGGCGGTTCTTGCGCAAGGAGGCGGCTGGGCGCTGAGGCGGCTGGGCGCTGAGGTGGCGGGGCGCTGAGCTGGTCGCGGATGCCTTGCGGCGCCGCTTGGGCGGAGTGCCCCCGGCTTGGGGGTAGTGCCAGCCCTACCTTCGGTTCGGGAGTGGGCGTCATCGTGCTTGTGGGCTGGTGGCGGCAGGGTTGGAGCAGTTGATCCCAGAGGTTCAACGCTCCCGTCCGCCGGAAGGAAACCGCTATGAACGCGGCCGATATACGCACGAGTTCGGCCGCGCCCGTATCGCCGGTTTCGTCGGTGTCGCCTGTGTCGCCGGTACGCCCCGGCCCTCTCGCTTCTTTCGCCCGCTTCGTCTTGTGCGGTGGCGGGATCGGGGTCCTCTCCAGTGGTGCCGTCGGACTGCTGGCCGAGCTGATGCCGTGGGCGCTGGCGAACGCCCTGGTCACCGTCGGCTCCACGCTCCTGTGCACGGAGTTGCACGCGCGGTTCACCTTCGGGGGCCGGCGGCGTGCCGGATGGCGTCAGCACTGGCAGTCCGCGGGATCGGCGACGGCCGCCTATCTGGTGACCTGTGCGGCGATGTTCGCTCTCCACACGGTGCAGTCTTCGCCCGGGGTGGTGACCGAGCAGGCCGTGTATCTCGGCGCCTCCGGGCTCGCCGGTATCGGGCGCTTCCTGGTGCTGCGGCTGTACGTCTTCGCCGCCTCAGCCCGTCGTGGTGAAGCCGTCCCTGACCTTGTCGAAGACGGGGCGGAAGGTCGTCCACTGGGCGTCCGGGGCCGAGAGGTAGATGTCGTACTCCTTGGCGCCCTCCCGGCCGTAGCCGAGGTCGATGGCGCGGAAGGCTCGGGCGCGGCCCTGGAAGGTGAACTCCCAGATCGCTGCGGGCTCTCCCCGGAACGTCGTCTTCTGCATGCGCAGCTTCCGGTACGACGTCGGGTAGTTGACCTTGGTGTTGGCCTCGATGGTCTTGAAGTGCTCGACGGGGTGCGAGCCGGCGGGGTCCACGACGCCGAACGTGATCTCGGCCTTCTTGGTCGGGTCGATGTAGGTGACCCCCTCGGGGGTCGTCTTGTTGAGCTTCCAGCCGTCCGGGATGGGGAAGGAGACGCCGTGGCGCTCGTCGCGGACCACGTGGTAGCCCTCGGGCACGGGCGGCGGCTTGTACGGCGGTGCGCTGGTCGTACCGGGGCTCGGCGTGGCGTCGTCGGTCGCCCCGCCCTCGTACGCCGTCACGTAGAGCGTGCCTGCGACGGCCGCGCCCGCCACCGTCGCGCCCACGGTGCTCCAGAGCAGGGCGCGGCGCTTGCGTCCGCGGCCCCGGTCCTCGCCCCGGCTCCGGTTCCGGCCGCGGCCGTCTCCGCCGTCCTCGGTCCTGGTGGGCACGCGCGGCGCGTCCGTCGCCCCTGACGCGTCCGACGCCCGGCCCCGACCGGCCGCCGAGCTCGTCGCCGAACCGGTCGCGGAGCCCGTGACCGACCCCGACCCCGACCCCGTCCGCGTGCCCGTACCCGCGAACGCATGCACCTCCGTCGGCTCCCCCGCCCGTACGGTCCGCAGCGCCCGCTCCGTCTGTTCCGCCGTAGGCCGCTCGTCCGGGTCCTTGACCAGCAAGGCCTCGATCAGCGGCTCCAGCGGACCGGCCTGCGTCATCGGGCCCAGGGGGTCGGTGGCGATGGCGTACGCCGTCTCCATCGCCGTGTCCTTGCGGAACGGTGGCCGTCCCTCCAGCGCCTGGTGGAGCGTGGCGCCCAGCGCCCACAGGTCCGAGGCCGGTCCGGGGGTGTGGCCCCGCATCCGCTCGGGCGCCATGTAGTCGATCGAGCCGACCATCTCGCCGGTCTTCGTCAGCGTCGAGGTGCCGTCCGTCATGGCGATGCCGAAGTCGGTGAGGACCACGCGGTCGTCGTGGGCGAGCAGTACGTTGCCGGGCTTGACGTCGCGGTGCAGCACTCCGGCGGCGTGGGCGGCGCGCAGGGCGGCGATCATGCCGAGACCGATCCGGGCCGCCTCCTCGGGCGTCAGGGTCCGGTCGTCCTTGAGCAGGTCACCGAGGGTGACCGAGGGCACGTACTCCATGACGATGCAGGGCAGGCCGTCGTCGTCCACGACGTCGTGTACGACGACCACGTTGGGGTGGGTGATACGGGCCGCGCTGCGCGCCTCGCGCCGCATGCGCTCGTACAGCGTGGCGAGCTCGTCGTCGGACAGGTGGTGGTGTGCGTGCAGTCGCTTCAGCGCGATCTGGCGGCCCAGGACCTCGTCCTCGGCGCGCCATACCGTGCCCATGCCGCCCCGGCCGATCCGTTCGGCCAGCCGGTAGCGCCCGGCGATGAGCCGTCCCTCGTCCGACACGTCCCAGCCTCCGCCAACCTTGCTCACGTACATCACGTACATCACGTTCGATTTGCTTCGCCACGATAACCGTCGCGCATGACGCGGCCACGACCTCGAGCACGTGGTCAACAGCACATGAACCCCGGGGCGTCCGCGGCCGTCCGGCCCCCTGCGGTCACCGTAAGTGAGGGCCGTCGGCGCGAGCCTCGGCCGAATGGCCGAGGAGCTGACGCGTGAAGCCCGACGGCTTCTGACCGTTCGGCTGAGGCGCGCGCCCGGGCCCGCGGGCGAGAGTGGAGCCACTTCCTCCCCACGGCCAGCAGGGACCAGCCCCCGGCCAACTGGGGCTCCATTCCTCTGAGTTCAGGAGTACGTCATGCAGCGCAAGGCCCTCGTCAGCCTCGTCGGTGGGGCGGCCGCCGTGGTCGCCGTCGGCGGTATCGGCACCTATCTGCTGGCCGGCACCGAGTCCACCACCGCTCTCGACCACCCCACGATGGAAGCGAAGGTGAACGGTCACAAGGCGCTGTCCGGCACCATCGTCGGCGCCCGCACCGAGAACAAGTACCACCCGCTGCCCTGGGTCGGCGGCGACGTGTCCGGGGTGAGCTGCCCGGACCTGAAAGCCGTGACCGGCACCAAGGTGACCTGCACCGGCAAGGGCGAAGACGGCAAGAAGGTGTCCATTCCCGTGTCCGTGGTGAAGGCGTCGGACTCGTCCGTCACCTGGAAGTTCGAGCGCTGAGAAGCCGGCCCCGGGGGATGACCGATCACGCACCCCGATCACGCACCCCGATCACGCACCCGATCACGCATCCGAGAGGGCTGACGCATCATGAGCACCGTCCTGGCCGGTTACGGCCTCATCAAGAAGTACGGCTCCACCATGGCCCTCGCGGGCGTGGACGTGGAGGTCCGCGAGCGTGACTCCCTGGCGATCATGGGGCCGTCGGGTTCCGGTAAGTCGACGCTCCTGCATGTCCTCGCCGGGGTCATCCGCCCCGACGGCGGCCGGGTGATGTTGGGCGACGAGCGCATCGACAACCTCGGCGAGAACCGGCTCAGCGCCCTGCGCCGTAAGCGCTTCGGCTTCGTCTTCCAGTTCGGCCAACTGCTGCCGGAGCTACCCGCCGAGGAGAACGTCGCGCTGCCGCTGATGCTGGAGGGTGTCCCCCGTAAGGCGGCCGTCGAGCGGGCCCGTCGCTGGTTCGCGCCGCTCGGGCTCGAGGGCCTGGAGCGCCGGCGCCCCGGTCAGCTTTCTGGCGGCCAGGCGCAGCGCGTCGCCATCGCCCGCGCGCTCGTCGTCGAACCGGACGTGGTCTTCGCCGACGAGCCGACCGGCGCCCTGGACCAGAACACCAGCACCGAGGTCATCCAGCTCCTCACCTCCGTGACCCGCGCCCAGGGCGCCGCCCTGGTGATGGTCACGCACGATGCGGACGTCGCCGCCCACTGCCACCGGATCCTCCAGGTACGGGACGGCCGGATCAGCAACTACAGCCAGTACACGGTGGCTTGACCGCCCAGCCCACCCCAGGGGACCGCGAGTAGCCGGTCGCCCGCCGATGCCACCCTCCTGGAGACCCCATGCGTTCCCCCGTTCTGCCCCTGACCTGGCATCTTGCCCGGGCGTCCGGTCGTCGTGGCCTGCAGAGCCAGTTGCTGGCCGCTGTGGTCGCCGCCGTCAGCGCGTTTGTGCTGTTGATGATGATCGCCGTCAGCCTCGGTTCCGGCGAGCGTGCCGACCGCACTGACTGGCGTACGCCCGACGCCGTACCGGCGAAGCAGGCCACCGCCGTCCAGGCGCTCGCCACGACGTACGTACGCCACAAGCCCGTCACCGTCGTCTCGTTGGCTCAGCTGCCCGACCGCAAGGCCACGCCCGCCCCGCCCGGCCTGAGCAGCTTCCCGAAGCGGGGCGAGGTGTACGTATCCCCGGCGCTGGCCGAGCTGATGCGCGAGCTGCCCGCGAACCAGCTGGCCGACCGGCTCCCGAAGCCCGCGTCGTACGGCACGCTCGGCGCGGCCGGACTCGCCTCCCCCGACGAACTCGTCGCCGTCGTGGGACGGGCATCGTCCGACGAGGCGGTGTCCAAGGCGGCCGAGGGCGGCAACTTCTTCGACGAGGGGCAGACCGAGCGCGCCGAGGTCGCAGGATTCACCTCCACCAGGGCGAGCCTGTTCACCTCCTTCGACCAGCAGATGGCCGTACTCGGCGTGGCCCTGCTGGTGATGCCCGTGATCGTGCTCGCCGCGGCGGCCGGACGGCTGGGCGCGGCCCGGCGTGAGCAGCGGCTCGCCGCACTGCGGCTGGCCGGGGCGACCCCGCGGCAGATCATCGCCATGACGGCCGCCGAGGCGGCGGCCGTGGGCGGGGCCGGAGCTCTGACCGGCGCCCTCGCGTACGTGGCGCTGCTGCCCGCGCTCGCCGAGATCCCGTACGGCGTCGGCGGCTGGTACACGGGTCAACTGTGGGTGGGGCTGCCCTGGTTCGCGGCCGTGGTGCTAGCGGTGACGGCGCTCATCACGGTCAGCGCGGTGACGATGCTGCGCCAGGTCGCCACCTCCCCGCTGGGCGTCGCCCAGCAGGCCAACCCGCGCCGCACCCGCATGATCCGGCTCGTACTGTTCGCCGGGACGCTGGGCTATGTCTTCCTCACCACAAAGGGCGGCCAGCTCGGTCCCCGCCAGATGCTCGCGCTGCTGGCGCTGTTCTACGGCGCGTTCTGGGTCTTCGGCCCCTGGGTCGTGGACCGGCTGGGCCGCGTTGTGGGCCGTTACGCCCGCCGCCCGGCGACCCTGCTGGCGGCCCGTCGGCTCAGCGACGACCCCGGCGGCGCCTGGCGCACCGTCAGCGGCCTGGTCCTGGCCGGCTTCGTCGCCGGGTTCTTCTCGGTCAGCCAGCTGCAGTTCGACGGCGGCCCCGACCGGCAGGGCCAGGTCGCGGTGCTGACCGCGGACTCCGCGGCCACCCAGCGCGCCGTCACCGAAGCCCGCACGCTGCTGCGCGAGGCGGGCGTCAAGGCCACGGTCACCGCCCCGTCCGAGGACGACTACCTCACCCTGCTGAGCGGCAGCCCGGGCCTGATCGCCCAGGTCTCGGGCGGCGAGGACCAACTCGACGCCGCCGCCACCGCGTTGACCCCCGTCGCGGCAGGCCGGCCGCCGTTCACCCAGGACTACGCCGGCGCCTTCGACAACGTCCCCGTGAACCGCATCGGCATGGTCAGCACCGCCACCCTGGCCATGAGCTTCCTGGTCGCCGCCGTCTCCGCCGGCCTGACCGCCGCCGCGAACGTCCTAGACCGCCGCCGCGTCTACGGCCTCCTGCGCCTGGCCGGCACCCCCCTCAAGCTCCTGGACCGCGCCCGCACCCGCGAAACGGCCCTCCCCCTGGCCGTCCTGGCCGGCGGCACCACCGGGATGGGCGTCTACGGCGCCTTCCAGTTCAACGAGGCATTCGGCAGCACGATCAACGCCTCCGGCGCCCTGCAACTGACCCTCTGCGTGACGGTAGGCACCCTCGCGATGCTCGCCACGATCGCCGCCAGCAGGCCACTGCTGCGCAGGGTCACGGCGAACCCGGCGCAGACGGCGGACTGAGGTGGATTGACGCAGGCTGACGCGGATCGATGACTGGCGGACGGTGAGGGCCCGTGCCCTCGCCGTCCGCCGCGCTTGTCGTCTCAACTCGGCGCTGCGCAACGGAAGTTGTTCGGGTTAGCCTCGGTAGGCCCGCGCCGCCCGCGGTACTGACCCGCCACGGGCGGCTGGACCGACGGGGAGGAGTCCGACATGAGCGCCACCGATCTCACGGATCTGCGCACTGATCAGCCGCACAGCGCCCGCATGTACGACTACTACCTCGGGGGCCGCGACAACTACGCCGCCGATCGCGCCGCAGCCGGCCGGGCCATCGCCGCCTTCCCGAGCATCATCGTCATCGCCCGCACCAACCGGGTATGGATGCACCGAGCCACCCGCTACCTGGCCGAACAAGGCATACGCCAGTTCCTGGACATCGGCACAGGCATCCCCACCAGCCCGAACCTCCACGAAATCGCCCAGCAGGTCGCACCCGACTCCCGTGTGGTCTACGTCGACCGCGACCCGGTGGTCCGCGCCCAGTCCGCCCGCCTCCTGAACGGCACGCCCCAGGGCCGTACGGCATACGTGGAGGCAGACGCCGCCGACCCCACCACACTCCTAGCCTCCCCGGCCCTGACCGCCACCCTCGACCTGACCCGCCCGATAGCCCTCAGCCTGAACGCCGTCCTGCACTTCTTCCCCGACGCCCGAGACCCGTACGCCCTGGTCACCCACCTGACGACAGCCCTGGCCCCCGGCTCCCACCTGGTCCTGTCCCACGTCACAGCAGACTTCGACCCCGAGGGCATAGCCCGAGCGATCCAGGTGTACGCCTCCGCCGGCATCCCAGCGCAAGCCCGCACGAAGCCAGAGGTCGAACGCTTCCTGGACGGCCTGGACCCCATCCCGCCCGGTGTGGCCCTACCCCACCACTGGAACACCGACGGCCAGGCCGAGTCCAGCAGAGTAACCGCCGACATCTCGGACGCCGAGGTGTCGTGCTACGTCGCGATGGCCCGCAAGCCGACATGACGATCACGTACGAGTGGCGGGGCGACTTCGACAACACGGCTCTCAATGCGTTACATGCGGCGGGGTTTGGCTATCAGACCTTGGATGTCGATTGGCTGGCCAGGGTGCGGCGGCACAGCCTTGGTTGGGTCTGCGCTCGCTATGACGGTGACCTCGTCGGCTTCGTGAACGTCGCGTGGGACGGCGGCGTCCACGCGTTCATCCTGGACACCGTGGTCGCACTCGGCCACCGCCACTCCGGGATCGGAGCGGGGCTCGTCGCCGAGGCCGCCCGACAAGCCCGTACGGCCAAATGCGAATGGCTGCACGTCGACTTCGAGGACGACCTGCGGTCGTTCTACTTCGACGCCTGCGGGTTCAAGCCGACGACCGCGGGTCTCATCGCGCTCTGAGCTGTGGCGGTCGACCGCGGGTGCGGTTGGGGAACCTGTCGGGGCCGGGCACCCGGGTATGCGGTCGCGGGAATGTGACAGTGCGACCCTTCACTGTCACATTCCCGTGAGTGGGCCCCTGGCTGGGGAGGGTTCGCACCCCGTCCAGGCACGACAGGGGCCGCTCGGTCGGGGGGGCCTGCGGAGCTCAGACGGGGAACGTGTCGTGATCAAGGACGGGGCCCGGTGAGGTCTTTGACCCAGATCTACTGATGTCACAAATCGATTCGCCGGCTCGTCATCCAGAGAACGGCATTCCACAACGGGGCGCCCAGCAACATCGCCCCCACAGAGCGGAGAGACCGTGTTCGTCGCCTTCGTCACGGTCACCATCCTCGGCGCGGTCTTCAACGGTGCCGCCGCCGTCACGTACCTGATCGGCCATGAATACCCCAAGACCCAGGCGGACATGAAGGGCATACCTCGGAAGTATGTACCGGTGCTGGGCACGTTGCTGGCAGTGGGCACCGTGGGGCTGCTGGCCGGGCTCGCCGTGCCGCTACTGGGAACTCTCGCCGCCTCCGGCCTCGTGCTGTACTTCATCGGCGCAATCGTCGCTCACCTGCGGGTGGGCTCCCGCAACATCGTAGGCGGGATCGCGTTCCTGGCCACAGCGGTGGCCGCCCTCACCCTGGGCCTGCTCTACCACGGCCCCTCGTGACCCGCGGGATCCACAAGTTTTGTGCCCGCCACCACAGTGGCCGTCGCCGTGGCGGAACCACGATGCAAACCTCGGGTGCCTGATCGGTGATGGTGTTCAGGGTCGTGATGAAGCGTCACGTGCGCTCGGGCGGTGGGCGTGGCAGTGGGCGTGCCCCGTGCGCTCGCACGTTCAGGTGATCAACCGGGATCGTGCTGTTGGGCGTACGGTTGCGCGCTTATCCAGGACCCATGGATGAAATCCGCACCGCAGCCAGCCCTCATCGTCCGTTCTCCCGGCGGGAGTTCACGGCCACCGTCACCGCCGTGGCCGGTACCGCCGCGACCGCGGCGGCGCTCGGTCCGGCCGCGGCGGGCGAGGCCGTCGCGGCGCCCGCTCAGCCTCAACATGCGCCCGCCGGGCCTCAACAGGCGCCTGCGCCCTGTCCGCCCAGATCCACCGCCGACTGGGCCACCTGTCTCGCCGTCGCCCGTGCGCTGCTGGTCGTCGACGACGACAACCGGGCGCTCGTGCCGACGTACGAGAAGATTCTCGACTCCGGTCTGCCTCGGCCGAAGACCAAGGACCCCAAGAAGGTCCTGGTCGTCGGTGCGGGCCCGGCCGGGCTTGTGGCGGCCTGGCTGCTCAAGCGGGCCGGGCACGACGTCACGCTGCTGGAGGCCAACGGCAACCGTGTCGGGGGACGTATCAAGACCTTCCGCACCGGCGGGCACGAGCAGGCGGCGCAGCCTTTTGCCGATGCGCGGCAGTACGCCGAAGCCGGGGCCATGCGGATCCCCGGCAGCCATCCGCTGGTGATGAGGCTGATCGACCAACTCGGGCTCGAGAAGCGGCGGTTCCATCTCGTGGACGTCGACGGTGAGGGCAAGGCCGTCAACAACGCCTGGCTGCACGTCAACGGCATTCGCGTACGCCGCGCCGAGTATGCCAAGGCGCCGCGGAAGGTCAACCGGTCCTTCGGGGTGCCGCGGAAGTACTGGGACACGCCGTCCGCCAAGATCCTGCGCGACGCCCTCGACCCCGTACGGGACGAGTTCAGTACGGCCGGTCCTGACGGCAAGCGCGTCGACAAGCCCATGCCTGAGCGGGTGCGCGGCTGGGCGCGGGTGATCCAGCGGTACGGGGACTGGTCGATGTACCGGTTCCTGACCGAGGGGGCAGGCCTCGACGAGCGCACCATCGATCTCGTCGGCACCCTGGAGAACCTGACCTCACGGCTGCCGCTGTCCTTTGTGCACAGCTTCATCAGCCAGTCGCTGATCAGCCCGGACACCGAGTTCTGGGAGCTGGCCGGCGGCACGGCGACGCTCCCGGACGCACTGCTGCGCGAGGTACGCGACCTGCTGCGCCTCGACCGGCGCGCGACGCACATCGAGTACTGGGATCCGGACCGGCAAGATGACCTGTCACACGTCCGCGCCGGTGGCCCGCGCGTATGGATCGACACCGTGTCCGAGGGGCGCGACGGCAAGGTCGTACGGGAGGAGTTCACCGGTGACCTCGCGATCGTCACCGTGCCGTTCTCCGGGCTGCGGCAGGTGCAGGTCCGCCCGCTGATGTCGTACGGCAAACGCCGTGCCATCGCCGAGCTGCACTACGACAGCGCGACCAAGGTGTTGCTCGAATTCGCCCGTCGCTGGTGGGAGTTCGAGGAAGGTGACTGGAAGCGGGAGCTCGAGGCCGTACGTCCCGGGTTGTACGAGGAGTACCGGCGCGGGAAGGCGCCCGCAGACGGGAGTCTGCTGGGTGCGTACCCCTCCGTCCCCGACGGGCACATCAGCGACGCCCAGCGCGCTTACTACGCCGCCAACCGCTGGGCCGGCCGCGACCAGCCCGAGGCGGCGCACATCATCGGCGGCGGTTCCGTCTCCGACAACTCCAGCCGCTTCATGATCAACCCCTCCCACCCGATCCCCGGCAGCAAGGGCGGCGTCGTCCTCGCCTCCTACAGCTGGGCCGACGATGCCTCCCGTTGGGACTCCCTCGACGACGACGCCCGCTATCCGCATGCGCTGCGCGGACTTCAGCAGGTGTACGGGCAGCGCGTCGAGGTCTTCTATACGGGAGCCGGGCGCACCCAGAGCTGGCTCCGCGACCCGTACGCGTACGGCGAGGCGTCCGTTCTCCTGCCCGGCCAGCACACCGAACTCCTCGCCGCCATCCGCGCCCCCGAGGGGCCGTTGCACTTCGCCGGCGATCACACGTCGGTCAAGCCGTCATGGATCGAGGGGGCGTTGGAGTCGGGCGTACGGGCGGCGCTTGAGGTGCACCTGGCCTGACTGTTCCGTGTGGGTGGGGAGGCTGTTGCAGGGAAATGTGACACTTGGCCCCTCAAGTGTCACATTTTCGCGCAACAGCCTGCCCACCCCCCCGGCTCGCGACTCAGCGGCGGCGCATCAGGATCGCCGTGAACTGCTGGGACGTACCCCAGGGGGTGACGTGTTCTTCGCCCGCCGTGTCGACGAGTTCGTAGCCGGGGAACTCGGCGGCCAGCTCGGTGTGCGTGTAGCGGACGATCGGGAGGCCGCTGCAGGTGGTGGGGCCGTCGGGGCCGAACGTCGCCACTACGAGCGAGCCGCCGGGGCGCAACGACCGGTTCAGGGAGGTCAGGTAGTCGGCGCGTTCGTCGGGCTCGGTGAGGAAGTGGTAGACGGCGCGGTCGTGCCACAGGGCGTACTCGCGGCCCATGCGCAGGTCGAGGACATCGGCCACGGTGAGGGTGACGTCCGCGCCCGCCGGGCCGAGGCGGTCGCGGACCGTTTGGAGGGCGGTGGTGGACAGGTCCACTGCCGACAGGTCGCGGTAGCCGTGTTCGAGCAGGTGGTCCACCAGGGTCGACCAGCCGGCGCCCACGTCGATGATCGGCTCGTCGAGGCCGACTCCGGCCTTGTCGACCAGGCCAAGGGAGAGTCCCGGGACCGACTGCCACCAGGAGACTCCGTCGACGTCCTTGCTGTGGTGGACGCCTTCCCAGAAGTCCGTCCGGGCCGCCGGGTCCTCGGGGCGCTGGATGCCGTGGCCGGTGCCGTGGCTGGTGCCGTGGCTGGTGCCGTGGTCGGTCATGGTTCGACCGTAGACCGGGTGGGGCTGCCCCGGCAGCCCGGACGGGCGCCGTCATGGTTCGGTAAGGATCTAGCCACTGCCCGTCGTGCCCGGCCATGGCTACGGTCGGAACCATGGTCGAACTGACAGGCCCGGACCGGGCGTCCACTTCGCCGACTCCCCTCGGCGCAGTCGACGCCCTGGTCGACGGCGGCGACATGGACTGCGGCAGCGGTCTGCTGCTGCTGATCACCCGCGCGATGCGGCGCCTCGAGCCTGGTCAGCGGCTCGGCGTGCGCAGCGCCGAGGCGAGCGTCGACGTCGATCTGCCGGTCTGGGCCGAGCTGGTCGGGCATGACGTCGTCACCCGGGTGGCCGAGTCGGAGCAGGGGCCTTGGTGGTTCGCCGTGAGCAAGGCCGGCGGGGGAGGCGGGAGCGGGCGTACGGAGCAGCCGGGCACCGTTTTCAGCCAGGGCGAGCGGACACCGGTCGGCCGACGCCTGTGGATCTACACCAACTTCGACTGCAACCTCGCCTGCGGCTACTGCTGCGCCGAGTCCTCCCCGAAGGCCGCCGCCCGGCGCTTCCAACCGGCTCTCGCCACCGAGGTGTTCGAGGAGTTCAGGGCCCAGGGCGGTCGCGAGGTGTTCCTCACCGGCGGCGAGCCCTTCATGCACCCGGAGCTGGACTCGCTCATCGAGGCGGCGGAGGGCCTGGAACGTACCGTCCTGACCAACGGAATGATCTTCGCGAAGGGCACCCGCCGCAAGACCCTCGAAAGCCTGGACCGCGACGTCGTCCTCCAGATCAGCCTCGACTCCGCCACCCCCGAACTGCACGACCGGCAGCGGGGCGCGGGCTCGTGGGCGCGCGCATTCGACGGGATCGAGCTGGCCCGTTCGCTCGGGTTCCGCGTACGAGTGGCCGCCACGCTGTACGACGAGGACCCGAAGGGTGCCGAAGCGCTGCACCGGCGCCTCGACGACGCCCGGATCGCCCCGCCGGACCGGATCATCCGGCCGGTGGCCCAGGAGGGCTTCGCCGACACGGGCGTACATGTGGCGCTCGAGAACCTGGAGCCCGAGCCCACGCTCACCGTGGACGGCGCCTGGTGGCATCCGGTGGCGGTCACCAACCCGCATCTGCGGATCGCCGACGCCCCGTTGCCGCTGGCCGAGGTCTTCGGAGTCGTACGGGACACGCTCGCCGTCCAGGACGCCGCCGACCGGTCGGGACGAGAGGTGTTCCGCTGTGCCTGATACGAGAACGCGTACGCCCGGGCTCGCGCCCCTGCGCTGGCTCCTCGCCCCCGCGACCGACCCCGTCCCTCGTCAACAGGCCGTCGCCGCCGCCTTCCTGCGCATCCTGCTCGGCCTGATGTGGCTCTACAACGTGGCGTGGAAGCGGCCGCCCGACTTCGGGGAGAACACGAAAACCGGGCTCTACAAGTTCACCGAGTTCGCCGTGAACGACCCGGTGTTCCCGCCGTACAGCTGGATCGTGGAGCACGTCGTACTGCCCAATATCGAGGTCTTCGGGTGGGGGGTGCTCATCGCCGAGACCGCGCTCGCGGTGCTGCTGCTGACGGGTGCGTGGGTGCGGCCTGCCGCGCTGCTCGGCATCGCCCAGTCGCTGGCCATCGGGCTTTCGGTCGCCTATGGGCCGCACGAATGGCCATGGGCGTACTGGCTGATGATCGGCGGTCATGTGGTGATCCTGTTCTCCTCGGCGGGGCGGGTGTTCGCCGTCGACGCGGTGCGTTCGCGCGTGGGTTCCGCCCGGGGTCTCGGCCTGGTGTGGGGCGCGGTCGCGGTGATCGCGGGCGCCGTCACCGTGCTGGGCACGGCGGGCGACGATCCGCTCGACCCGCGCGGCTACATCCTCGGGTCCGCCGATCCGTCGGTCAGCCTCGGCGCGTACAACCTCGTCGGCGGCCTTGTGCTGTTGGTGGCCGGCGCGTCGGTGCTCGTGGCCACGTTCGGCCGGGTCGCCTTCCTCGGCTGGGTGGCGGCGGTGGTCGGGGTGGGCGCCGCGCTGTCCCTGTACGCGCAGATCGGTTTCACCGACCCGTCCCTGGGTGGCACCGCGACTTCGGCGGCCTTTCTGCTGACGCTCGCTGTGGTCGGCGGGACGGTCGCCGCCGCGCCGGGACGGGCGTCGCCGTCGCCCCGTGACTGAGCCCACTCAGCACCATCAGGAACGTCAGGAAGGCCAGGAAGTGTCCATGCCGGTACGACCGTTGACCCGCCGTACGTTCCTCCTCGGCGCCGGAGCCACCGGAGCGACCGCCCTGCTGAGCGCCTGCGGGGGCAGCGCGAACGGGAGCGGCAGCGGGTCCCGCTCGCGGCAGCTCGGGATCTCCGCCATCCCCGACCAGGACCCCGAGTTGCTGAACCGGCTCTATCCGTCGGTGGCCGAGCGGTTCGCCGACGCGACAGGGCTCAAGGTCGCCTATCGCCCCGTCACCGACTACACCGCCGTGGTACGGGCCTTCGAGATCGGCGACATCCACCTGGCCTGGATGGGCGGACTGACCGGCGTCCAGGCGCGCGAGCGCGTACGGGGCGCCGACGCCATCGCGCAACGCGATATCGACGCCGATTTCCACAGCCTGTTCATCGCCCACAAGGACTCGGGGCTGCGGCCGTTCGCGAAGGCGGACGGACTGCGCGGCCTCGCGGGGCACACGTTCAGCTTCGGCAGCGAGACGTCCACCTCCGGGCGGCTGATGCCCCAGTACTTCATGCGGCAGGCCGGGCTAGAGCAGAGCGAACTGCGGGGGAAACCGGGGTTCTCCGGCTCCCACGACGCCACCATCGAGGTCGTCGCGCAGGGCAGCTTCGAGGTCGGCGCCGTCAACGAGCAGGTGTGGAAGGCCACGGTCGAGGCGAAGGAGGTAGACCTGAGCAAGGTGGTCGTGCTGTGGCGCACTCCTGGTTACGCCGACTACCACTGGCTCGTACGTCCCGATCTCGACGACACCTTCGGCGCCGGTACGCGGAAGAAGGTGCGCGACCTGCTCCTCGGGCTCGACGAGCGGAAGCCCGAGGACGCCGAGCTGCTGAAGCTCTTCGGCGCCAAGTCCTTCGTACCGGCCAGGAATTCGGCGTACGACCGGATCGAGGACGTGGCCCGTGAGCTGGGGCTGCTGCGATGACTTCAGGTGTGCCCGTCGCTCAACTCCGCGGTGCGGGGCGCCGGTTCGGCTCGCATGAGGCGCTGCGCGAGCTGGACCTGACGATCCATGCCGGGGAACGGGTCGCCGTGCTCGGTACGAGCGGCGCCGGCAAGAGCACGCTGCTTGCCCTGCTGGGCGGCTCGCTGGAACCGACCACGGGCACGGTGGAGGTCTTCGGTGAGGACCTCGCGGGCCTGACTGCCGCGCGGCGACGGCTCCTTCAGCGGCGTATCGGCTCGGTGAGCCAGCACCTCGCCCTGATCGAGCAGGTCCGGGTGCTGCACAACGTCAACGCGGGCCGGCTCGGCCAGTGGAGCACCGCCCGCGCGCTGGCCTCGCTCGTCTGGCCGCGCTCGCTCGACGTCGTCCGGGACGCCCTCGACCGGGTCGACCTGGGCTGGGCCCTCCACGAACGCACCGAGCGCCTCTCCGGCGGCGAACGGCAGCGGGTGGCGATCGCCCGGCTTCTGGTGCAGTCGCCGGAGTTGGTGGTGGCCGACGAGCCGGTCTCCAGCCTCGATCCGGTGCGGGCGGCGGGGATCCTCGACCTGCTCGGCGCCAGTCCCAGTACGTCGTCGACGGTACGGACGCTGGTCGTCAGCCTCCATCAGCCCGCGCTCGCCCGCGAGCACTGCACGCGCGTGGTGGGCCTGCGCGAGGGCCGGATCGTCCTCGACCGTCCGGCCGCCGAGGTGCAGGACTCGGCCCTGCACGATCTCTACGAGCTCGTATGACGCTCCAGCTCGACGCCCCGCCCACGCCACCGGCCGAGTCTTCGTCCAGGCCGGGGCGAAAGGCCGTGAGCGGGAGGCGAGTACGGCTCCGAAGGCTCGTGACGGTGGTGGCCGTGGCCGCGCTGCTGGTCTGGGCGACGTGGCGCGCCGTCCCCTCCGGTGGCGAGTTGGTCAACCGAGGCGGGCTCGCCCTGCTCGACGATGTCGCGGCGAGTGCGCTGCATCCCTCCCTGGAGGGCGAGTTCCTCAGGGTGGTGCTGGAGGCGACGGCGACGACGTTGGCTCTGGCGTTGCTCGGGACGGTGGGGGCGCTGGTACTGGGCCTGGTCGGGGGCCTGGTGCTGAGTGATGTGGCGTGGGGTGGCGGCCGTCTGCCGTGGCCGGTAGGTGGGGCGCGGCTGGTTCTGCGCGGCGTACTGGTGGCCGTCCGCTCGGTGCACGAGCTGGTGTGGGCGTTGTTCTTCGTCAGTGTGCTCGGTCTCGATCCGCTCGTCGCCGTTCTGGCGCTCGCCCTGCCGTTCGGTGCGCAGAGCGCCCAGGTCTTCGGGGAGACCTTCGACGCGGTACCGGACGCCCCGCTGCGTTCGCTGCGCGCGGCCGGCGCCAAGCGGTGCTCCGCACTGGCCTACGCCCTGCTGCCCGCCACCGCCCCGCTGCTCCTGTCGTACTCCTTCTACCGGTTCGAATGCGCCCTCAGGTCCGCGGTCGTGCTCGGGGTCGCGGGCGTGGGAGGGCTGGGATTCGAGCTGACGGTGAGCCTTCAGTCCCGTAACTGGGACGAGGTCTGGACGCTGGTCGCGGCCCTGCTGGCACTCGCGGCGGTCGTAGAGCTGTGGAGCAGCCGCGTGCGAGCCGATGTCGCGGTGGTGACGTGTGCGGACTGGTCGGTGGGGCGCGAGCGTTCGCGCGGGGCGAGCGGGTCCGTGGGACGCGGGCGCTCCGGCGAGGCGGGCCGGTGGGTCGGGCTCGGGCGGTCCGGTGAGGCGGACGTGTCAGTCGGCCGCGACCCGTCCTGCGAGGCGCGCGGTTCCGAGGGACGCGAGCGTTCGCGCGCGGCGGGGCGGTGGGTCGGGCGCGGGCGCTCTGGCGAGGCGGGCCGGTCGGTCGGGCGCGCCCCGTCCTGCGAGGCGGGCGGTTCCGAGGGACGCGAGCGTTCGCGCGCGGCGGGGCGGTGGGTCGGGCGCGGGCGCTCTGGCGAGGCGGGCCGGTCGGTCGGCCGCGACCTGTCCCACGAGGCGGGCGGTTCCGAGGGACGCGAGCGTTCGCGCGCGGCGGGGCGGTGGGCCGGGCGCGGGCGCTCCGGCGAGGCGGACCGGTCGGTCGGCCGCGACCTGTCCCACGAGGCGGGCGGGTCCGTGGGGCGCGAGCTCTCCCGCGCCGCGGGCCGGTCGCGTTGGGGGCGGCGGCTGCTGGCGGCCATCGGGCACGAGGCAGGGCGGTCGCCGCGTGGCCGGTCCGTGGGGCGCGAGGCCGCCCGCTCGTCACGCGGCCTGTCCCGTACGACCCGCTGGTCGCTCGCCCTCGTGGTGCCGGCGATCGCCGTCGCCTGGTGGTGGTCCGGCCTCTCACCGGCCGGACTCGCCTCGGCCCGCACCCGCGAACTCGGCGGCCGGCTGCTCTCCGACCTGTGGCCGCCCGCACTCCCCGAAGGCGGCTGGCGGGCGCTGACCGGCGCCGCCCTCGACACCGTGGCCATGGCCGTACTCGCCATGCTCGTCGCGGTCGTGATCACCCTGGTCGTGGGCCCCTGGGCCACCCGACCGCGAGCCGACCGACGCGGCGCGAAGGGGCGAGCGGCGGCAGTCTGGGCCCGGCGGGCGGCGTGGTGGACCACCCGCCTCCTGCTCCTGATCCTGCGGTCGATCCCCCCGACCGTATGGGCGATCGTCGCGTTGCTTGCGCTGTTCCCGGGCGTACTGCCCGGCGCCCTCGCCCTCGGCCTCTACACCGGCGGCATCCTCGCCCGCCTCGTCGCCGAAGCCTGGGAAACCATGGACCTGGCCCCCCGCGATTCCCTGCTCGGCGCCGGCGTCCCCCGCGCGGTCGCGGCCGTCGCCACCATGGCCCCGCCCTCCGCGAACCACCTGATCACCTACACGCTCTACCGCTTCGAGATCTGCGTACGCGACACCGCCGTGGTCGGCGTCGTGGGCGCCGCGGGCCTCGGCGTACTCCTCGGCGACCGCCTCGCGTCCTTCGACTTCCCGGTGGTCACGAGCGTCCTGCTGGCCTCGCTCGTGCTCAGCGTCGGCGTCGAACTGCTGGGCCGCCGACTGCGCCGTGGCCTCCGGGCCTGAGCCCACGCCACCTGCACGACCTTCCGCACAACCCTCTGCACAACCCTCTGCACAAACTTCTGCACAAACTTCGAAGGATCTTCGCAACCGCGTATCCCCGCTGCACCCCGCCGTATGCCCGTCACGATCCGGAACCGATGGAGCCGCTTGCCCCTGTCAGTGCTCTCGCCGATACGGACCGTAGCCCCTACACTGCGCCGTTCCGGCCCGAAAAGGTGAGTGTGCGCACCTTTGGCATATGCCGCCGTGGGTGCGCTCGTCGCCGTATCGCAGGGAGAAAGTGCATGATCACCCTGACCATCCCAGCCATGATCACCTTTGGAGTATTTCTGATCGCGATGGTCATGATCGGGGTGATGGCTCATGGAGAGACCAGCACCTTCGAAGACTTCTCCGTCGGCGGACGCCGGCTCAGTGCACCGGTGGCGGCCCTGTCCGCCGGAGCGAGCGACATGTCCGGCTGGTTGTTCCTGGGCCTCCCCGGCGCCGTGTACATGACCGGGATAGGGGCGACATGGATCGCCGTAGGCCTGATCATCGGTACGTATCTGAACTGGCGGCTCGTCGCGCCCCGCCTGCGCACCTACACCGAGCAGGCCGGTAATTCCGTGACCTTGTCCTCGTATCTGGAGGAACGTTTCGAGGACCGCAGCCACGTGCTCCGCTCGCTCTCGGCCGTCGTCACGGTCGTGTTCTTCACCGTCTACGTCGCCAGCGGCCTGGTCGCCGGCGGCCTCCTCTTCAACGAGATCTTCGGCGCCGACTTCGAGACCGGGCTCACCATCTTCGCCGTGGTGATCGTCGTCTACACCATCCTCGGCGGCTTCACGGCCCTGAGCATCACGCACTCCGTCCAGGGCGCCCTGATGTTCCTCGCGGCGGTCGCCCTCCCTCTGATCGCCCTCTGGAAGGCAGGCGGCCCCGGCGCCCTGAACGACGCGATCCGCGACGCGAGCCCGGCGCTGCTCGACCCGGCCGCCGAGGCATCGTTCGCGGACAACGTCTGGACGACCGGCGGCCCGCTCGGCACCATCGCGATGATCTCCCTCCTCGCCTGGGGCCTCGGCTACTTCGGCCAGCCCCACATCCTGAGCCGCTTCATGAGTATCCGCAGCACCGCCGACATACCCCGGGCCCGCCGGCTGGGCGTGAGCTGGGCGGCCGTCGTACTGGCGGGCGCCTCGTTCATCGGCCTGGCCGGGATCGCCGTACTCCCCGACCCCCTCGACAACCCCGAGACCGTCTTCATCGAACTGGCCACCCGCCTCGTCAACCCCTGGATCGCCGGAATCCTGCTGGTCGCGGTACTGGCCGCAATCAAGTCCACCGTGGACAGCCAACTCCTGGTCTCGGCCACCTCCCTCACCGAGGACTTCTACCGGGCGTTCATCAACCGCCGGGCCTCCGACACTTCGCTCCTGCTCGTCGCCCGGCTGAGCGTGGTGGCCGTCGCAGTCGTCGCGTACGTCATCGCCCTCAGCGGCGGCGCGGTGCTCGACATCGTCGCGTACGCCTGGGCCGGCTTCGGCGCCGCCTTCGGCCCGGTCGTCCTCCTCTCCCTGTACTGGCCGGGAATGACGGCGGCCGGAGCGAAGGCCGGCATGGTGACCGGCGCCCTGACGGTCTTCCTGTGGGACGACATCGACCCACTCCTCGGCCCGCTGGAGACGGGCATCTACGAGATGGTGCCGGGTGTGCTGGCCGCCACGGCCGCGGCCGTCGTCTTCGGCCGGTACGCCGGTCGTACTCCGGCCCGCACCTGGAAGGGCACGATGGAGCATGCGACGCCGCTGCCGCGGGTGGGGCAGCCGGAGACGGCGACGGCTTATGACGCGACTCAGGGTTACGGAGCGGGGGGTTACGGCTCGGCGGGTGGGTACGGTCCGGCGGGCGGCTACGGCACGGGGGCGTACGGGACTCCGGGCTACGACGCACCGGACTACGGTCCTTCGCAGGGGGCGCCGCAGAGTCAGGACTGGTGGCGCTCGTAGCGTTCTGCGCTGATACGGGAACCAGCTCGGCGAGGGCGCAGTCCCTGTCTATACGGGACTTATCGGTTCACGGCGCACGGGGGAGAAGCGCTGATGAAGCTCAAGCGGCCCTCACTCGATGATGCCTTTTTTGCCCTGCTCGGCGTGGGGCTTTTCGCGTTCATCGTGCTGGCCATCCTGAATGACATGGGGGTCATCGACATCTCCTGGCTGGACCTGGAGGGGTCGTCGTCCGGCGACAATCCCGGCGGGTACAACCAGGGCCCCAACAATGTGCCCGCTCGCCCGGGCTCGGGCGCCGGGGGCGCGCGTGGTCGCTGAGTACGTACCACTGCACCTGACGTGGGGTACCAGGGCGACGGCCTCCGGTGCCGTTCAAGTAGGCGGCCGGGTCGTGGTGACGGCCTCGCCCACCCGGGCCTCGATGCACTCCTGCTCGCCGTCGGCCGACGCGGGCCGGAAGCAGGCGCGGACCGTGCTGCCGCGACGGACCTCGGTCATCTCCGTATAGATGAAGGTTGCCGCGTCGTCCTTGTTCTTGATGCGCACGCTGTGGGTCGGGCCGCCTGCCGTGACGTCCAGCCGGTCGCCGATCGCGGTCCCCCAGGTCCGGGCCCAGCTCGCGCCGCACTTCTTGCTGTGGCGCAGCTCGACGTATGCGCCGGTGGCCGTGCGGTGCGAGGCGAGGGTTTCGGGGCCGATGCCGCAGATCAGGCGCATCGGGTCCCGGCCCTCGCAGGCGGCTCCGTGGCATTCGGGAGCGAGGGAGAACGGAACGGAGGCCGGCGGCGGTCCGTCCTCCTGAGCCTCCGAGTCCGGCAACAGGAGGAACAGCAGGGCCGCGGCACCACCGACGATCACGGTGTACGCCGACGCCAGCGCCACCAGGAGCCTGCCCCTGTGGAGTCGCCGCCACCCGGTCCCGGCGGGCGGCGGCGACTCCTGCGGATGTGGCCGCGGCGACTCGTCCCCTGGAGGCTCGGGCGCGGGGGCCCCCGCGCGTCCGCTCCAGTGCGACTCGGCGATCTCCCACAGGGCCAGCAGCCGCCCGTCCGGTTCGTTCGCGAGTCGGCACAGTTCCTGTACGGCCTGGCGAGGAGGCAGGCTCTTGCCGTTGAGGTAACGCTCCCACGAGGACTTGCTGTACGCCGTCCGCTCCGCCAGCGCCGCCAGGCTCAGCCCCGCACCGGCCCGCAGCTCCCGCAGTGCCGCGGCCAGCCGGGTGTGTTCCGCGGTCACTTGGCATCCGCCGACCGCAGGGCCTGCCAGGTGGGCGGGTCGATGACTCCGTTCACGATCAGCCCGTTCTGCTTCTGCATGCGCTCGACCGCCCGCCGCGTCTTCGGGCCGAAGACGCCGTCGATCTCCCCTGGTGCGGTGCCCGCCCGGTCCAGCAGGCACTGCGCCTCGGCCACTTCGAGCCCCACTTGGGTGTTGGACAGGAGGATGTCCGTGGTCCGGCTCAGGCCCGCATACCAGCGGCCGTCACGCTGCTCAAGGCGGCAGGTGTAGATGACCGGCACCAGGGACGCCGACACGGTGGCCGGGGTCGTCGCGGCAACATCGCTGCGGTCGTTCGCTAGCTGGGCGCGGGCCTCGGTAAGTCGTACGGCCAACAGCAGTGCCGCGGAGACGGACAGCACCGTGACCACGGCTCCCGCCGCGACTGCGGCGCGCAGGTGACGCCGGTACGGCTGCTGATCCGTCGGCGGGTGTGCCGGTGTCGCGGCGACGTCCTCGGGGGCGTCGGTGGTGACCGCCCGTCCCTCCGCCCAGCGTTGGGCGGCGATCTCGTGCATCACCAGCAGCCGGGGCGGATCGTCACCGGCGACGCGGGCCATCGCCTCGACGGCCTCGCGGGGCGGCAGAGACCTGCCGTTCAGATAGCGCTGCCAGGACTTCGCGCTGTACCCGGTCTTCGCGGCCAGTTGACGGGTGCTCAGTTCGCTGCGGTCCTTCAGTCTGCGCAGTCGCACGATCAACTGGCGGACGTGTGGATGCAGTTCAGCAGGCAGCTCTTTCCAACGCGACATGTTTCCCCCGCTCGCGCCGGGGACCGCGATCCCGGCCCCCGTGTCCCGGGCTCATTCTGCATCAGCTGTCACGGGGATCACAGCGCAGGACCCCGCCTGCAAGTGGCGTTCTTCGGAAGGCAGTTCCGGAGAACGCCACTTGCGTGTGCGGCCCCGCCCTGGCGCCGAATCAGCCATTCCCTTTCGTGGCAGTCCCGCCGCAGGGACTCGGTGAGCGGCATCTCAGCAGGTCAGCGCGCGGGACGTCCCGGGACGAGGTCACTTCTCCGTCAGCTGTGGCCGGGCATGCCACCGAACCCGCAGTCTCGTTGCCGGAGCCGGCCGGTGCGGTCGGCTCCGCCCATCGCACGTCAATCGAGGGGAACAGCATGCGAACTCTCACGAAGGCACTCGTCAGTGTCACCGCCGCGATCGGGATCGCCGCCGGCGGCCTGGCCACCGCGGGCACGGCCATGGCGGCTCCCGCCTCCGCACAGCAGCAGGCGGCGAGCGCCGAGGTCGCGCCGCTCGCGGTGGTGAACCTGGGGTTGAACACCACCCGGGCCAAGCACTGGCAGTGCTTCCTGCGCGACGTGGATTACAACCCCGGCACGATCGACGGGCAGCTGGGCACCAACAGCTGGAAGGCGGCACAGCGCCTGTTCAGGGACCTCGGCTACTACAGCGACTCCATCGACGGAATCGTCGGCCGCAACACGGTTGTGGCGCTGCAGCTCTTCCTGAACCGCTTCGGCAACTACAACCTTGACGTCGACGGGAGCGCCGGACCGGAGACCAAGGACGCGTTCTGGGACTTCAACGGCCCGAACTTCTGCGCCTGAGCGAACGCCGCGGCCCGTCCTCCCTTCGGGGGAGAGGACGGGCCGCGTGCGTCCCCTCCGGTCCACCCAGTGACCCGGACGAAACCGCCTGGCTGGTCCCGGCCTTCACACCAACGCCGGGCCCGGCAGCAGTCCTTGCCGTCCTGATAACCCGTCAAGGGCCGCAGGCGGCACTCGATGAACGACAAGCATTCCAAGCCCGTCGGCCCACTCGGCTCGGCGTGCCACAGCAAACAAACGGAATACGGGGAACCATGTCTCTTCGCAGCCGACTCGCGCGCCGCGCGCGGGTCACTCTCATAGGCGTCGCCGCCGGAGGTGTCGCGGCCACAATCGCCGTCACACCGTCGTTCGCCGCCACCGACTCCTCGAAGCCGGCGACGGTCGCCGCCCAGAAGGAGACCGGCTACGGGCCCGAGCCCGAGGCCGACAGCAAGCTCGTCACCCAGTCCAGCGAGCTGTCGACCATGGCCACGGCCGCGGCGACGCTCTCGCCCGACACGATGATCAACCGGGCCCGTACCTGGCTCACGGCCAACAACGGAAGCCCGGTTCCCTACAGCATGGAGCGCAATTGGACGGACGGCTACCGCCAGGACTGCTCCGGCTATGTCTCCATGGCGCTCGGACTGGGGAAGCCCGGCCTGAACACCGTCGGGCTCGCCGACTCGAGTGTCACCACGCGGCTCAGCAGCACGAGTCAGCTCAAGAAGGGTGACCTGCTGATCGACTACAGCACCTCGGACGGCGACTTCCGTCACGTAGTGATCTTCGAGAAGTGGGCGAACGCGTCGCACAGCGCCTACTGGGCGTACGAACAGCGCGGTACGTACGGCACGACCCACCGGCAGCTCAAGTACGGGATCGGCAGCGACAACTACGACCCCTTCCGCCCGGTCAAGCTGGGTGATGGCGGTGGCGGTGGCGGCGGGGAGGCCCCGTCCCCCGGTGCCTCCTGGCCGATCCTCCAGAGCGGTTCCAAGGGTGCGGACGTACGGTCCGCCCAGCAGCTGCTGACCGCGCACGGCTACAGGCTCGAGGCCGACGGCATCTTCGGCCCGGACACCCGCTCGGCGGTGATCCAGTTCCAGAGGTCACAGTCCCTGGCCGCTGACGGCGTCATCGGCCCGGACACCTGGTCAAAGCTGATCAAGACGGTGCAGCACGGCTCGTCCGGCCAGGCGGTGAAGGCAGCGCAGACGCAGCTGAACGTCTACGGCTACGGCCTCACGGCCGACGGCGAGTTCGGCCCGAAGACGAAGTCGGCGACGGAAGCCTTCCAGCAGAACCACCACTTGCAGGTCGACGGCATCATCGGCCCGAACACCTGGCGCACCCTACTCGGCACCCGCTGACACGACCGCTCCCCCCGACCGCCCGACGGCTCCTTCCCACTGCACCCGCAGCGGGAAGGAGCCGTACCCGGTGGGGTTGCCGGGGCCATCCGACAGCTGCGCCTGCCTCGTACGCCGAACCTCCCCGGTCACATCCACGGACGTGACGGGGAGGTTCGGCGTATGGGCCCTCCGACCCGGCTGCTGTGGCGGTCAAGCGGGCCCGGCTCACGGGCGGTGCGGCTGGTGCGGGGACACCTCCGTGAGCGGCTTCGGCGCGGTCGTGGCCTCCGGCACGTAGCCGAGTCGGCCCCGGGTGGCGAGCAGCAGGACGAGGGCCGAGACGGTGGAGGTGAGCAGGAGGGCGTGGGTCGTGGCGTCGGCGGACAGGGAGGGGAACATGTCCGACCAGGCGATGGAGATGTAGTTGTTGATGCCGCAGTGCAGCAGCATCACCAGCGGCATGCTCCCGCCGGAGCGGTTGAACACCCAGGTCATGACGAAGCTGAGGGCGATCGCGGAGACCACGAACGCCAGCGGCTTCGTGGCGTCCACGTCCGGCCCGCCGCCCCAGTCGCTCAGGAACAGCGGCAGGTGCCAGCAACCCCAGAGGACACCGACGACGAGGGTGGCGATCACCGGGCCGTAGCGGCGCTGCATGCGCGGCATGGCGAACTCGCGCCAGCCGGGCTCCTCGGCGAGCCCTGTCGTGATCATCTGCAGGATCAGGCCGGGCAGGAACGCGGCCAGCACGATGGCGGACGGCAGTTCGGGGCCGCGGCCGGCGAGCGCGGCCGACGCCAGGATCAGCGCCGCGGGCACCGAGACGAGCACCACGGCGTACCAGCGCCAGCTGACCTTGAACTTGGTCATCCGCCGGCGCCAGGCCCGTAGTCCGTTACGTCCCTCGGTGACGCCGGTGACCAGCAGGGCCGACGCGATCGGCCCGAGGTAGGCGCCGGGCAGCACGCCGAGCAGTTGGGAGCTGCCGGCGGCCCCGGGGAAGGTGAAGTCCCAGACGCCCAGGCCGTTCTCGGACAGTACGTACGGTGTCCACGCCGCCCAACTCAACACATAGGCCAGCGAGAAGAACCAGGTCAACGGACGGCGACGGATGCTGTCCCGCAGACTGCCGCGGTCGCCCTCCGGGCCGGCGGGCGTCGGTCGGCTGGCGGTGGTGACGGGTGCGACCTGTGCTCGGGAACTCATCGCGGGGCCCCTTCGGAGACGGCTGATGTGACGTGTCCAGCACACCAACCACAGGCCCGCAGATCATTGCCGCGCACGCCCCAAGCAGGGGTACAGCAGGCACTACCTGGAGGGTGTGAGGCCTGGCGGACGGCCTGCTCGTACCGGCTAATCGATCACGGTCGTCTCCTGGTTGTAGCGAAACGAAATCGTTTCGAATCAGTAACCACAGGCCAGAGACAGTAATTCGTGTCAGATTCTTGACGTTCGTTTTGTATATGGCACATACTCCCCGGCATCGGTGACCTCCGCTCAAGAGCCGTACAGGATGGTGGTGGCAATGACGCCAGGAGACGTCCGTTCCAGAAGCCGCAGTGAACTCATGGTCTTGGGGCTGTGCTTCGCGGTGATCATGTTCGACGGGTATGACCTGATCGTTTACGGGGCCACGGTGCCGGCCCTGATGCAGTACGAGCCCTGGGGACTGACCGCGCCCGAGGCCGGGGTGATCGGCAGTTACGCCCTCGTCGGGATGCTGGTCGGCGCACTGGTCGCCGGTGTGGCCACCGACGCCGTCGGCCGGCGCAAGGTGATGCTGATCAGCGTCAGCTGGTTCTCGCTGGCCATGGCGGGCTGCGCGCTGGCACCGAGCGCCGAGCTCTTCGGGCTGTTCCGGCTGCTCGGCGGGCTCGGCCTCGGCGGTGTGATGCCCACCGCGATCGCCCTGACCGCCGAGTACTCGGCGTCCCACCGGCGCAGCCTGAACAACGCGCTGATGTTCGCCGGCTACCCGGTCGGCGGCATACTCGCCGCCACGCTGGCGCTGTCCCTCATGCCGGCGTTCGGCTTCCGGATCATGTACTGGATCGGCGCCGCACCGCTCCTGATCGTCGTCCCGCTCCTGTGGCGTCACCTGCCGGAATCCCTCAGCTACCTCGTCGCCAAGGGCCGTACGGACGAGGCCGCGCGACTGGCCGAGAGGCTGGGCACGCACGTGCCGGAGGCGGTGCCCTCCGCGCCCGGTGCACGCGCGAAGAGCCCGGTCGCCGTCTTGTTCAGCAGGCGCCACTTCGGGCCCGCCGTGCTCTTCGCGATCACCAGCTTCTTCGGTCTGCTGCTGGTGTACGGGCTCAACACCTGGCTGCCGCAGATCATGAAGTCGGCGGGCTATCCGCTGTCGAGCTCGCTGCTGTTCCTGGTGATGATGAACGTCGGCGCGGCGGTCGGATCCATCCTGGTGGCGCCGGTCGGCGACAGGCTGGGCATGAAGCCGGTGACCGCGGTGACATTCGTCGCGGCGGCCCTGTCCATCTCCCTGCTGAGCTCGCCGACGGCCTCCTGGGTGATGTACGGGCTTGTGGCGATCGCGGGGTTCGGCACCATCGGCACGCAGATCATGGTCAACGCGTATGTCGCCATGCACTTCCCGCCCGAGGTCCGCGCGACCGCGCTGGGCTGGACCCTGGGCATCGGACGGCTCGGCGCGGTCGTAGGACCGACCTTCGGCGGCATCCTGCTCGCGTCCGACCTGGCCACGGAGTGGAACTTCTACGCCTTCGCGATCCCGGCGGCCGCCGGGGCCCTCATGGTCCTCCTGCTCCCCAAGGGCCAACGGGCCGCCGCCCCCGCGCCGGACGCGGTGCCTGCACGGGCCTGACGTGAGTGACAAACGAACCGCCCCGGCTGCGTCCCCACGCAGCCGGGGCGGTTCGTTTACGGTCGCGCGGCGCTCATGCCTTGAGCAGCGCCGCCGTCAGCTCGTCGGGCCGCGTGAACTGGGCCTCGTGAGTGCCGGCGAACTCGATGACCGGGGTGTCGGGGCCGAGGCGCTGCGGGAAGCGGGGCGTCCAGCCGTACTCGCCGGGCGGCAGGGCCAGGTCTTCGGTGCCGACGACGTAGGACGCGGGGACGCCGAGCGCGGCCGGGTCGATGGGGGCGACCGTCTCGGTGAAGTAGCGCAGGGGCTGCGGCACCAGCAGTTCGTGGACCAGGCGCTGGGTGCTCTCGTCGCCGTCCTGCATGAAGGCTGCCGTGAAGACCTCGTACGGGAAGACGATGCCGTCGTTGCCGGAGGCGGCGGCGGCCTGGCGGAACATTGCGGTGTAGTGCGGCGGGACCTCGTCCAGCAGGCATCGCCCCTCCGCCGGGACGAACGCGCTCCAGTAGATGAGCTTGCGCAGTCGCGGGGCCAGTCGCGGTGCCGCGGCGGTGAGCGGGTAGCCGCCCCAGCTGTGTGCGACCAGGGTGACGTCGCGCAGGTCGTGCCGTTCGACGAGGTCGACGATGAAGTCGCCGACGTCGGCCAGGCTGTGCGCGCGGGGGTCGGCGCCGTCGGTGAGGCCGGGCAGGTCAGGGGCCAGTACTCGGTGACCGGCGGCGCGCAGCCGTTCGGCCACCAGACGCCAGGTCCAGCCGCCGTGACTGGCGCCGGAGATGAGAACGAAGGTGTCTGCCATGGCGTCTCCTTTGACGCGAAGGGTGCCGCCACGGTGACGGCCGTCGTATGGGTGAAATATCCTTCGCTTGTGAGACGATCGTCAAGAGGTTGACACGTATAGGGGCAGGGCCCGCAGGGGTCCGAGGAGGTGCTTGTGAAACCGCGGTCGCTGGTCTTCGACTTGTTCGGCGACTATCTGCGCTATCGGGGCGGCGAGGCCCGGCTGCGTGCTCTGGTCGCGCTGATGGACTGCTTCGACGTGCCCGAGAGCACGGTCAGGGTGGTCGCCGCCCGGATGCGCAAGGAGGGCTGGCTCGATGCCCGAAGGGAGGGCAGGGAGACCGTCTACGTCCTCACCGACGCCTCGTGGCGGCTCCTCGACGAGGGCCGGGAACGGATCTTCGCCCGGGCGCCCGGGCCCTGGGACGGGCAGTGGCACATGGTCATCTACTCGGTGCCCGAGGCCGACCGGGCGCTGCGCGAGCAGCTGCGCAAGAAGCTGTCCTGGCTGGGCTTCGGCATGCTGTCGGCGTCGGTGTGGATCAGTCCGCACGACCGGATCGCGGAGGTCAGGGAGAGCTTCGCGAACGAGTCCGCGGTACGGATCGACGCGCTGCACGCCCGTTCCGAGTCCGCCGCGGCAGACCGGGACATGGCGGCCAGGTCCTGGGATCTGACGGGCCTGAACAAGGAGTGCGGCGAGCTGCTCGACCGCTACCGGCCCCGCCTCGCCGACTACCGCGCCGGGGTGCCGCGCGGCCGGGACGCGCTGGTCGAGCGTATGCGCCTGGTCCACGACTACCGCCTGCTGCCGTTCCGGGACCCGGACCTGCCTCCCGAACTGCTCCCCGAGGACTGGGCCGGCCGCCGCCTCCACGAGGTGTTCCTGGAGGCCCATGGGTTGCTGCGGGCGGAGGCGGAGGGCTACGTCGACGAGGTGATCGGCGCGGCCGGCGGCTGACCGGGTGCGCGGCGGGCGCTCCAGGGCTGGGCGGCGGCGGGTCGAGGGGCGGTCCGCGCGGGCTGCGTCGCCTGTGGCGCAGAGGTGCGTCGGCGAAGAAATGCGTTTCAGAATCTAGACGGCCGTTATTTCAATGTCGTACGTTGGGCTCAGGTATCCCGAAGGAGTGAGTCCACCCCGTGACGATCACCGACGAACGCGCCGCGCTGGAGAGGCTCTACGCCGACTTCGAGGCCGCGCATCTGACACCCCTGTGGACCCAGCGCGAGGGTCTGATGACCGAGCAGCCGCGTCCGGACGCCGTGCCGGCCCTGTGGCGCTGGTCGGTGCTCCACCCGCTCGCCGCGCGCAGCGGCGACCTGGTCCCCGTGGGCCGGGGCGGCGAGCGGCGGGCGATCGCGCTGGCCAATCCGGGCCTGCCCGGCACCGCGTACGCCACCCCCACCCTGTGGGCCGCGATCCAGTACCTCGGCCCCGGTGAGGAGGCCCCGGCCCACCGGCACACCCAGACCGCGTTCCGCTTCGTGGTGGAGGGCGAGGGCGTGTGGACCAACGTGGAGGGCGACCCGGTGGCGATGTGCCGCGGCGACCTGCTGCTCACGCCCGGCATGCACTTCCACGAGCACCACAACACCACCGACCGCCCGATGGCCTGGATCGACGGCCTGGACATACCCCTCGTCCGCCAACTGGACGCCGGATTCTTCGAGTTCGGCCCGGATCAACTGGGCACCCGCGCCACCCCGGCCGCCTCCCGCAACGAACGCCTGTGGGGCCACCCGGGCCTGCGCCCCGTCGGCGCCCCCGCCACGCCCTCCTCCCCGCTCATGGCCTACCGCTGGGAGCACACCGACGCCGCGCTCACCGCCCAACTGGAGCTGGAGGACGAGGGCTACCCGGGCGTGGTGGACCCCGGCCACGCGGTCGTACGGTTCACCGACCCGGCCACCGCTCGGGACGCGCTGTCCACGATCCGCACCGAGATGCACCGGCTGCGCCCCGGCGCCCGTACCGCGACGACCCGCGTGGTCGGCTCCTCGGTGTGGCAGGTCTTCGACGGCACCGGCACGGTCGAGGTGGGCGGCGAGCGCTACGACGTCGCCAAGGGCGATCTGTTCGCTGTCCCCTCCTGGGCCCCGCTGACCCTGTCCACCGACAGCGGCCTGGACGCCTTCCGTTTCTCCGACGATCCCGTCTACGAGGCGATCGGTCTGGCCCGCACGCACCGAGAGGAGCCTTCCGCATGAGGCTCGCGACCATCCGTACGACCGAGGGCACCCGGGCCGTCCGTATCGACGACGACTTCGCCGTCGAGCTCGGCCACCCCGACCTGGGCGCGCTGCTGCGCCGCCCCGGCTGGCGGGCCGAGGCCGCGAGCGCCGACGGTCCGCGCCACGAACTGACCGCCGTGGACTACGCGCCGCCGGTCCCGTCCCCCGAGAAGATCGTGTGCGTCGGGCTCAACTACCGCAACCACATCCTGGAGATGGGCCGCGAACTGCCCGAACACCCCACGCTGTTCGCCAAGTTCGCCCGCGCCCAGGTCGGTGCGTACGACCCGGTGGCGCCGCCCGCCGGATCCGACGCGGTGGACTGGGAGGCCGAACTCGGCGTGTACATCGGCACCGAGGTCCGGCACGCCACGCCCGAGCAGGCCCGCGCCGCGATCGCCGGATACACGGTGGTCAACGACGTGACCGCGCGCGACTTCCAGTACCGCTCTCCGCAGTGGCTGCAGGGCAAGACCTTCGAGGCGAGTACGCCGGTGGGGCCGTGGCTGGTCGTCACGGATGAAGCGGACACGGATGAACAGCAGCCGTTGGCACGGGAGTTGACCTGTTCCGTCGACGGGGAGCTGATGCAGAAGGCCGACACCGGCGACCTGGTCTTCGACCCGGCGGCCCTGGTGGCGTACATCTCGCGGATCGTCACCCTCGTCCCCGGCGACCTGATCGCCACCGGCACGCCCGGCGGTGTCGGTCACGCCCGTAAGCCCCCGCGCTATCTGACCGAGGGCAGCGAACTGGTGACCCGCGTCGAGGGCGTCGGCGAGTGCCGTAACACCCTGGTGAGGGGCTGACCATGCGCATCGCTGTCGTCGGCGGCGGACCGGGCGGGCTGTTCTTCGCCGCCCTGATCCGGCAGGCCGACCCGTCCGCCGAGGTGACGGTCTTCGAACGCAACCGGGCCGACGACGCGTTCGGCTTCGGCGTGGTGTTCTCCGACCGGACGCTCGTCGGCATCCACGAGGCGGACCCCGTGCTCCGTGAGGCGCTGGACGCGCACGGCCGGCACTGGGAGGACATCGAGGTACGGCTGAAGGGCGAGCGGATCCGCTGCGGCGGCAACGGCATGGCGGCGATCGCCCGCCGTACGCTGCTGGGGCTGCTCCAGGAGCGGGCCCGTGACCTGGGCGCGGAGCTGCGGTTCGAGGCGGAGAAGTCGCTGTCCGAACTGGAGGGTTACGACCTCGTGGTCGCGGCCGACGGCACGTCTTCGCGGATCCGTACGGCGATCGAGCAGCGTCTTGAGCCCTCCGTCGAGACGGCAACGGCGAAGTTCATCTGGTTCGGCACGGACTACATGTTCGACGGGCTCACCTTCGTCCACGAGCGCGGTCCTCACGGCGTGTTCGCGGTGCACGGCTACCCGATCAGCGCGGACGTGAGCACGTTCATCGTGGAGACCGACGAGGCGACGTGGCGGGCGGCGGGGCTTGACGCGTTCGACGTGACGCAGCCGCCCGGACCGAGCGACGAGGCGACGAAGGCCTACCTGGAGGAGCTGTTCGCCGAGCAGATCGACGGACACCGGCTCCTGGTCAACAACTCCCGCTGGGGCAACTTCCGCACCCGGCGCACCCGCCACTGGTACGTCACCGAGCCGCGCCCCGTCGTCCTGCTCGGCGACGCCGCACACACCGCGCACTTCTCCGTGGGCTCCGGCACGAAGATGGCCATGGAGGACGCGATCGCGCTGTCCGCCGCCCTGGCCAAGCACGGCGACGACCTCCCGGCCGCCCTCGCCGCGTACGAGTCCGCCGCCCGCCCCTCGGTGGAGGCCATCCAGAACGCGGCCCGCCCCAGCCTCGGCTGGTGGGAACACTTCGGTGAGTATCACGACGCCTTCGAGCCCTGGCAGTTCGCGTACCACTTCCTGTCCCGCAGCATCACGGACGGCCGCCTGGCGCGACGGGCGCCGGACTTCGTCCGTACCAGTCACGACGAGTGGCAGGCACGGCACGGCGGCTCCGACCCGCTGGACACCCCGTTCGACCTCTGTACGTGGCAGCTGCCGAGCCGGGTCATGCTGGTGGAGCCCGACGGCACCGCGGCGGTGGGCGGCACCGGGGATCCGCTGCCGCTGCGTGTGTCGGTGTCGGACGCGCCGGGGCCCTGGGGGGCCCGGATCACGGCTCCGGACGACGAAACGGGCCTGGCCGCCTCGTACGCGCGACTGGCCGACCTGGCGGCCGTGGGTCCCGTCCTGGTCACCGTGGAGGGCGGTACGGCCCACACCCGCGCCCTGCTCACGGAGCGGGCCCGCCTGCACCACGACCTGCCCGCCCTGTTGGTCGACAACACGCTGGACCGCGACCGCGCGGTCACGGCCGTGCTGTCCGGGCGGACGGATCTGGTCGGTGCTGCTGCCGACACCGTGGCGGCTTGGGAGGTGACCCGGTGAACGGGGCAGTGGGAGGTGGAGCGCCGGAGGCGGCGACGGCTGATGGTGGAACCTATAGCCCTGCCTCTGCCGGGCCCGATCGGGCACCGGTGGGTGCTACCCACCCGGTCCTGCCGGAGTCCGGCCCGGACGCGTGGCCGGGCACGGGGCGGATCTGGGGCGAGGCGTTTGCCGAGCCCGCCGGGTCCGCCGAGCTCGGTGCGCTCTTCGCCCCCCGCGGTATCGCCGTCATCGGTGCCTCCCGGGACCCGGCGAAGCTGGGGGCCGCGCTGGCCCGTTCCGTTGCCGGGTTTCCGGGGTACGTGGCGCTCGTCAACGCGCGTGATCCGGAGCCGGGCTCCGGGGTCTATGCGTCGGTCGAGGAGGCCGCCGAGCACGGCCCGATCGACCTCGCCCTGGTCTGCCTGCCGGCCAGGGTGTGCGCGGATGCCGTTGCCGAGGCTGCCAAGGCCGGGGCTCGGGCCGCCGTTGTCTACGGGGGCGGGTTCGCCGAGGCCGGAGCGGACGGTGAGCGGTATCAGCGCGAGCTGGCCGATGTGGTCGAGCGCACCGGTATCCGGCTGCTCGGTCCGAACACCTCCGGGTTCCTCGCGCCCGGCCGGGGCCTCACCGCCAGCTTCGTACCCGGTGCCGCCGACGTGCCGACCGGCCGGGTCGCCGTCGTGGCGGCCAGCGGCGGTGTCAACCACGCGCTGGCGTTCCTGCTGAGCGAGGCCGGGCACGGCGTGAGCCTTGCCGTAGGGCTCGGCAACTGCGTGGACGTCACGGCCGCCGACGTACTGGAGCACCTGGCCGGCGATCCGCACACCGGCGCCGTGGCGCTGCACATCGAGTCCGTCGCCGACGGGCGGCGACTGACCGGCGCGGTCGCCCGGCTCGCCGCCACCCGCCCGGTCGTCGCGCTCGTCGTCGGCCGCCACGATGTCGGCGCCTTCGCCGCCTCCCACACCGGCGCCCTCGCCACCTCCTGGCGTACGACCCGCGCGGCCCTCACCCAGGCCGGTGCCGTGCTGGTGGACGACGAACGTGAACTGGTCGACGCGGTGGGCGCGTTGTCGCTCGTACGCCTTCCCGCAGCCGTCGACCCGGGGGTGGGCGTGGTGACGGCCCAGGCCGGCCCCGGCCTGCTGCTCCTGGACGAGCTGCGCGGGCGCCGCGCCGCCGTGCCCGAGCTGACCGCGGACACCCGGCGCGCACTGGCCGAGGTGCTGCCGCCGCTGACGTACCAGGCGAACCCGGTCGACACCGGCCGGCCCGGCCCCGGTTTCGGCGCCGTACTGAACACGGTGGCCGCCGACCTGGCCGTGGACCTGATCGCCGGGTACGCGCTCCACGAACCGGCCGCCTTCGACCTGCTCGAGGCCGTGGACACGGCCGGTCACAACGTGCCGCTGCTGCTCGGAGTCGGCGGCACGGGCGACGACGTACGACGCGTCCGCCGCGCCCTGCTGGAGCGGGGCGTACCGGTGGCCGCCGACCCGCAAGGCCTCGCCGCCATGACCGGCGCGCTACTGGCGGACGCCCGCGCCCGGCACCGTACGGCCGCCGGGGCGGGTGCGCCTCGGGTGGCGGTGGCTGTGGAGCCAGGCCCGGGACCCTGGGACGAGGACCAGGCCAAGGCGCTCCTGGACCGGCTGGACATACCGACCATGCCCCGCCGAGCCTGCATGGATCGCGCCGCCGCCCACCGGGCGCTGGCCGAACTACCCGGCCCGGTCGCGGTCAAGTTGCTGGACGCAGCCGTACTGCACAAGACCGAGATCGGCGGAGTCCGCCTCGGCGTAAGCACCCCGGCCGAACTGGACGCGGCCCTGGACGCGATCGAGGCGGCGGCCAGGTGCGCCGCCGGCGCGAGCGGCGGGGCGGTTGACGGCGGCAGCGCGGCCGGGGTCGCCGGAGCGTCGGGTCCCCTCGCCGCGGCGGTGGACGGCGTCGTGCCCGTCGGGCCTGCCGGGGCCGACCACGGACGCACAGCCGCCGACGGCGAGCCCGCCCCACCAGGGCCACCCGCACCCGACCATGAATCCCGCACGGGTGGTGCGGGTGGGAAAGACACCGCCGAAGGCGAAGCCGTGGCGGCGGCCCCCGAAGCGCCGCAGGTACTCGTCGAGGCGATGGCCCCGCCCGGCGTGGACCTCGTGGTCGGCGCCCGCAGGGACCCCGTGTTCGGCCCGGTCGTCCTGGTCGGCCTCGGCGGCACCACCGCCGAAGCGCTGGCAGACGTCAGCATCCGGCTCGCCCCGCTCACCGCGACGGAAGCCGCGACGATGCCCGCCGACCTGGCCGGACACGCCCTCCTCGACGGCTGGCGCGGCGGTCCCGTACTGGACCGGGCCGCCCTCGGCCAAGTGACGGCGGCCCTCGGCGCTCTGCTCGCCGCCCACCCCGAACTCGCCGAGATCGAAATCAACCCACTACGGATCACCGCTCACGGCCTCGTGGCGCTGGATGCTGTGTGTATCGCCGCTAGAGCTGCTGGACCTGCCGGACCTGCCGGAATGGCACAAGAAGAAGGTGGTGACTGATGGCCGCACCCATCAGTGAGGGCACCGTCCCCTGGCCGAAGCCCGACGCCGACCGCTACACGGCGGCCGGGTACTGGGCCGGCCGCCCGATGGGCGACCTGCTGCGCGAGAGAGCCGACCTCATACCCGACGCGACCGCACTCGTCGACGGCGAGCTCCGCCTCACGTACGCCGAACTCGCAGCCCGCACCGACGCGTTGGCGACACGGCTGCTCGACCGCGGACTCGCCCCCGGCGACCGGATCGTGGTCCAGCTCGCCAACAGCTGGGAGTTCACGGTCCTGACCTGGGCCTGTCTGCGCGCAGGGATCGTGCCGGTGATGGCGCTCCCCGCGCACCGCCGCCTCGAACTGGCCTACCTGGCCGCACACTCCGAGGCCGCCGCCATCGCCGTACCCGACCGGCTGCGTGACTTCGACCACCAGGCGCTCGCCCACGAACTCGGCAAGGAAGCACCCGGCCCCTGGCACGTACTGGTCGCGGGTGACGAGGTCGGCCCCGGCAGCGTGGACCTGCGCGCCCTGTGCGCGCCGAGCACGGACCCCGCCGCCGACCGCGCCCGCCTGGACGCGGAAACCCCCGGCAGCCGCGACGTCGCCGTGTTCCTGCTCTCCGGCGGCACCACCGGCCTGCCCAAACTGATCGCCCGCACCCACGACGACTACGCCTACAACTCCCGCGCCAGCGCTGAGGTCAGCGCCGTCGACGCCGACACGGTCTACCTCGTGAGCCTGCCCGCCGGGCACAACTTCCCGCTGGCCTGCCCCGGAATCCTCGGCACCCTGCTGGCCGGCGGCCGGGTCGTGATGCTGCCCAGCCCAGAACCGGTTCGCGTCTTCGCCACCGTCGCCGCGGAGCGGGTCACCCACACCGCCGTCGTACCCGCGGTCGCCGGACGCTGGCTGGAACACGCCGAGCAGCACGGGGCACAGCAGATGAAGAGCCTGCGGGTGCTCCAGGTCGGCGGCTCCCGGCTCGCCGACGAACTGGCCCGCCGTATCCGCCCCGTACTCGGTACGACACTCCAGCAGGTGTTCGGCATGGCAGAGGGCCTGCTCAACTACACGCGCCTCGACGACTCCGAGGACGTCATCTGCACCACCCAGGGCCGCCCCGTGTGCCCCGACGACGAGGTACGGCTGGTCGACGAACTCGACCGGGACGTCCCCGACGGCGAGCCCGGCTCCCTGCTCACCCGCGGCCCCTACACCCCGCGCGGCTACTACCGCGCCCCCGAGCACAACAAGCGGGCCTTCACCGAGGACGGCTGGTATCGCAGCGGCGACATCTGCCGCCGTACGCCCGAGGGCAATCTCGTCGTCGAGGGCCGCGACAAGGACATGATCAACCGGGGCGGGGAGAAGGTCTCCGCGGAGGAAGTCGAGAACCTCGTCTACGAGTTGACCGACGGCGTCAGCCAGGTAGCGGCCGTGGCCATGCCCGATCCCGTCCTGGGCGAGCGCGTCTGCCTCTACGTCGTACCCGCACCCGGTCGCCCCGCTCCCACCCTGGACACGATCCGCGCCGCCATGGAGGAGGCCGGGGTCGCCCGCTTCAAACTCCCCGAACGCATCGTGTGCGTAGAGGAGTTGGCCGCTACGAAGGTCGGCAAGATCGACAAGAAGGCACTGCGCGCGGACATCGCGGCCCGCCTCGCGTCCCCCGGGAGCAGTACGTCATGACCAGTCCGTACGCCATGACCAGTCGCCACGATCTCACCGTCACCCTGCCGTGGATGCGCGAGGGCACAGCCCTGCTGCTGGGCGCGACCGACCGCCTCAGCGACCCCGACCTGCGCGCCCCCAGCAGCCTCCCCGGCTGGACCCGCGCACACGTCATCGGTCACGTCGCCCGCAACGCCGAGGCCCTCGTCCGGCTGGCCACCTGGGCACGTACGGGCGTCCCCACCCCGATGTACGCCAGCCGCGAGCAGCGCACCGCCGAAATCGACGCCTCGGCCACCCTCCCGCCGGACGTCCTGCGCGAGCAGCTGAAGTCGACGGCCGCGGAACTGGACGACGCCCTGTCCGCCCTGGACCCCACGGCTTGGGGGACCGAGGTGCGCAGCGCCCTGGGCCGCACCATCCCCGCCGCCGAGATCCCTTGGATGCGGGTACGGGAGGTGTGGCTGCACACCATCGACCTCGCGGCGGGCGCGACCTTCACCGACCTCCCCGCCGCGCTGACCGACGCCCTCCTCGACGACGTCACCGCCACCCTGTCCACCCGCCCCGGCTGCCCACCGGTCCACCTCAACCCGACCGACCGGGGCCGCACTTGGCGCTTCGGCCCGCCGACGGCCGAAACCACGGCGGAAGCTACGGCCGCGGCACAGGCCGAGACCCCGACCATCGTCGAGGCCCCGGCCGCGGAGCTGCTGGCCTGGACCACCGGCCGGGCACAACGGGCCGAGCCGGTGACCCTGCCACCCTGGCTGTGACCGTCCGCTCGTCAGGACCCCTAAGGCGCCGTCAGAGGCCGAACTCCTGGGCCGACAGCCCGAGTACCGAGCACGCCTCGCGCAGGACCTGCTCCTCGGCGGGTGCGATGTAGCCGTCCGCGCCCGCGACGACGAAGCCGGTCTGTACGACCGCCCTGGCCTCCGTCGGCTTCTTCGCGGCCTTGGCGATCTCCTGAAGGACCTCGGTCTTGCCCTGCTGGAAGTTGAACGCGAGCTGGTCGACATGCTTGTTGAAGCGCTGCCGGAGCTGCTCGGGCGGGAAGTTCTGCAGGACGTCGTTCTGGACGATCAGCCCCTCCACGTGCTGCCGCTCGGCCGGGTCGACGTTTCCGTCGGCGGCGGCGACCAGGGCGCACATCGCCATGCTGGCGTCGCGGTAGGAACCGCTCTTCAACTCCGTCTTGAGGGAGGTGAGCTGGGACTTGAGCATGCTCACCATCTGAGCCTTCGAACCCCCGGAGGACCGTGAGCCGCTCGGCCGGTGTCCACCGGAGCCGCCCCGCGCCCCCTGGGCCTGCTGCAGACCCTTGGCCTGGTCCTTGATCTTGTCCCACATAGCCATCCGTGCCACCTCGGCGTAAGCCCATGTCGTTTGTCGCTACGGTCGTTCGCGTGCGTTCGCGTGCGTTCGCACGTCCTTATCGCCAACTCCTCCCCGCCCGGCGAAGTTCCATGACGTGACTCGGACGGCAGAGGCGTAACGATCTCAATGGTTAAGAATTCACCCACCCGGTCGGACTTTGGTAAGGCTTGCCTCATATGCTTGCGTGGCCCCGTCGCCGTAAGCCGTACGCCATGCGCCGGGGCGTAACCCACATCGACCCGCCCCGACCCGCCCCGATCCGCCCCGATCGCCCTCCCGCACGACGTACGACAGGACCCACCATGCGCACCACCACCCGCGGCCTCCTCGCGGCGCTCGCTCTCGGCCCGCTGCTGACCGGCTGTTTCGTGTCGGACGAGGGCGGTTCGGCCACCGACGGCGCGGGGGGATCGGGCGGCCGGCTGAAGATCGCCCTCGCGGTGCCGCCCGTGCAGGCCCTGTCCCCGTACAGCAATGACGCCACCGTGCTGAGCAAGCTCTCCGTGGCCGAAGGCCTCACCGCGCTGAACAAGGACGGGGCTGCCGCGCCCGCGCTGGCGAAGTCCTGGAAGCAGGTGAACCCCACGACCTGGAGCTTCGAGCTGCGCAAGGCCACGTTCCAGGACGGCACCGACGTCACCGCCGAGTCCGTGGTCAACGCCCTCGACCGTGCGGGCAAGGCCGCGCCCAAGCCCCGCGTCCTCAGCGATGTGACGCTCACCGCCAAGGCCGACGACGCCGACACCGTCACGCTCACCACCAAGGCCGCCGACCCGGTGCTCCCACTGCGGCTCGCCAGCCCCGCGCTCGGCATCCTCGCCCCGAAGGCGTACGCGAAGGACGGCACCGTCAGCCCGGTCGGCACCGGCACCGGGCCGTTCGAGATCACGAAGCTGACCGGGAAGAGCAAGGTCACGCTCGACCGCTTCGACGGCTACTGGGGCGGCAAGGCCAAGGCGCCCGGCGTCGACGTGACCTGGATCCTGGACGGTACCGCCCGAGCGAGCGCCCTGCGCGGCGGCGACGTCGACATCGCCGAGTGGATCCCCACGGCCCAGGCGAAGTTGCTGGACAAGGACACCCGGCACGAGGTGCCCTCCGTACGGACCGACAGCCTGGTCCTCAACACCGGCAGCGGCATCTTCACCGACGCCACGCTGCGTGCCGCCGCTCGCGAGGCCGTGGACGGCGGTGCCCTCGTCGACTCCGTCTTCGGCGGGTACGCCGACCCGGCGCAGGGCCTGTTCGGGCCCGCCGTCTCCTGGGCGGACGACAACCGGGTGGCCGTGAACGGACGCGCGCAGGCCGCGAGCGCCGCCGACGTCAAGACGAAGACCAAGGGCACGACCCTGCGCCTGGCCACCTACACCAACCGCGCGGAACTCCCCGAGGCCGCCACCGTCCTCCAACAGCAGCTGGAGAAGGCCGGGTTCACGGTCAAGCAGGACGTACGCGAGTACACGCAGATGGAGGCCGACCTCCTCGCGGGCAAGTACGACGCGCTCGTCTTCTCCCGGGTGACGCTCCTCGACACCGGGGACGCGGTCGCGTACCTCGCCAGCGACTACACCAGCGACGGCGTCTACAACATCGCCGGGCTCAAGGACCCGAAGGTCGACCAGGCCATCAAGTCCGCCGCCGAGGAAGGCGATACGAAGCGACGTCAGCAGCAGATCATGCGGGCCGAGGCGGAGATCCTGCGCACCGACGCGGTCGTACCGCTGGTGTACGAGAAGGTCGTCCAGGGCATCGCCACCGACGTCGAGGGCGTGCTTCTCGACCCGCGCGAGCGGTCGTTGGTCGACGTCGACACCCATGTGAAGTAAGCAGCGCCGGATGAGCGTCAAGTCCGCCGGTGCCGACTCCCGCCCGTCCCGGTGGCGCGCGGGGGTCGGCCGCCTCGTCGCCGGGACCGCGCTGCTGACGGCCGTCGCCCTGCTGCCGTGGCTGTCCGGGACCGACCCCGCCCTCACGGTCCTGCGCGCCCGCTCCGCCGACGCCGATCCGAGCCCCGCGCAACTGGCTGCCGTACGAGAGCAACTGGACCTGGACGAAGGGCCGTTCGCGCATCTCGTGCAGTGGCTGGGCGGACTGCCGCGCGGCGACGCGGGCACCTCGTGGGTGTCCGGCGAACCGGTCCTGCCGGAGGTGACCACTGCCTTCGCGGTCTCCCTGACGCTGATGCTCGGCGCCCTCGTGGTGACGATCGCGGTGGCCGCGCTGGTCTGCGCCCGCACCCTGCACCTCGGCTCCCGGCGACGGCTGCGCCAGGGGCGGGCGGGCACCGGCGCCGCCGTACTCGCCGCACTGCCCAAGTTCCTGCTCGCCTCGCTGCTCGCCACCGTGTGCGGGGTGTGGCTGGGCTGGTTCCCGTCGAGCGGCTGGGCGGGACCGATGTCGATGGTGCTGCCCGCGCTCGCCCTCGGCGTACCGTCCGGCGCGGTGATCGGCGGCCTCCTCGACCAGTCGCTGCCCGCCGCCTTCCAGGAGCCGTGGGCGCGGACCTGGCACGCGTACGGGTTCTCGCCCCGTCATATCGCCCGGCACGCGCTGCGCCGCACCCTGGCCGGTGTACTCCCGCAACTCCTGCCGTCCGTCGTCGCCCTGGTCGGCGGCGCGGTCGCGGTGGAGAAGATCTTCAACATCCCGGGGCTCGGCCGACTCGCCCTGGACGCCGCCATCGCCCAGGACCTGCCGCCGCTGCAGACCGCGACGCTGGTCCTCGTCCTGCTCGGCGTCGTCGCGGGGCTGTTGATCCAGGCCCTGCGCCGCGTACTCCTCGGCCCAGCCCTGCGGGACGGCGCTCTGCCCGCCCTGCATCCGCCGGCGCTCGCGGGGCGACGCTCCACGCGCTGGGTCGCCGGGTTCTGTGCCGCCGCCCTGCTCACCCTGGTCGTAGCCGGCCTTCTGCGCGACCCGCTCCAGGTGGACACGGCGGCTCGGCTGCTCCCGCCGTCAGCCGCGCACCCGCTGGGCACGGACTCGCTCGGCCGCGATCTGCTGGCCCGGCTGGGTCACGGGGCGCTGCGTACGGCGGGCGTGGCCTTCGCGGTCACGGCGGTCGGCGTCGTCCTCGGACTGCTGATCGGCATGGCGACACAGGTGGGCGCGGGCCTGACCGAAGTGGTGTCCACACTGCCGGCCGTACTCGCCGGACTGCTGACCACCGCGGTCACCGGGCCGTCCGTGTGGGGCGCCGCGGGCGCGGTGTGCGTGGTCGCCTGGACTCCATACGCCGCCCAGACCGCGGCCCTGCTCGAACAGGAACGGGCCAGCGGCCACCTCCTCGCATCCCTCTCCTTCGGAGCCGGACCCCGGTACCTGCTACGCCACCACTACCTCCCCGCCGTACTCCCGTCCGTCCTCCGCAACGCCCTCCTCCGGCTGCCCACCACGGTCCTCGTCCTCGCCTCCCTCGGCTTCCTCGGCCTGGGCGAACAGCCGCCGACCCCGGAGTGGGGCCGCCTGCTGTCGGAGAACCAGCCGTACGTGGAACTGGCGCCGTGGACGGTACTTGGCCCGGCCTTCGCGCTCGTACTGCTGTCGGTTCTCGCCGTCGCTGTGTCGTCCGGTTCGGCGTCGCGAGCGGGTAGGTCCCGACGCCGAACCGGCCGACACGGCGGGCACGACGTGCGTCACGAAAAAGACGTACGCCTCGAAAAAGTGGAGGCCTACTCGCCCGCGTAGGCGATGTCCGGCCGGGCGGCCGGGCTCCTTGGAGTTCACCGGCGGTGACGCGTCGAACCGTATGCGCGACTGCCGTATGGAAACGCTTCCACATGACTGCCGCGGGTGTCAGCGATCGCGCGGGGCCACCAGGCCGGATTCGTAGGCGATGACCACGAGTTGGGCGCGGTCGCGGGCGTGGAGTTTGGTCATGGCCCGGTTGATGTGGGTCTTGGCGGTCATCGGGCTGATCACCATGCGGCCGGGGTTCACCGGCGGTAGCTCCCCTTGCACTCGAAGAGGTCCAGGTCAAAAGCGCCCTCTTCCACCGCGGCACGCAGCCGGGCCAGCGCCAGAGGGCGCCGCCGGTTCCCCAGCACTTCGCGCAGGGCCGCGTTCACCGTGTCCTCCTCGGTACCGGTACCAAGGGCCTTGGCCACATCCGCGACCAGCTGGTCATCGAGGTCGATCACGATCCGGGTCATCGACTACGCCTCCGCGAACATCATCGACAACTGGCCTGCTGCACGTACGGCAACGGTGTTCAGGGCGTGACTGCAAGCGACCGCAGTGCCGCCGCCGAAGCGACCAGGCCCTGCCTCTCCAGCCTGGTGATCACGTCGATCACAGTGCCGGGTGGTTTCCGCCAACTGTCCGCGATCGCCGTAGACGACCTGCGGGGCCAGATCGATCTGTGCTTCGAGGAAGGCGTCCGGGTGCACAGCTTCGACGTCCCAGCGTGCCAGGGCATCGGTAGGGAAGTCCTTCAGGTTGAAGGTGACGATGACCTGTGCCTTGGCTCGGACTGCCGCGGCCAGGACATGCCGGTCGTCCGCGTCCGGCAGTTCCACGGCATTGATCAGCGGCTCGTATCCCTTGACCAAGCAGTCCCGGACTGCGCCATTCATCAGTGTGCGCAAGCGGTCGAGCCTCTCGGACGGAATGTCCGGGCGGTCCTTGAGGAGGTTACGGAATGTCTCGTCGAGGATCTGATCCGTCCACTTGCCCTGGACGAGCCCGCTCTGCGCGACGCGGATAAGGACGTCGCGCAGGGTGCTGGGGTAGAGGACGTCGGCGTCGTAGACAGCGACGAAGGACATGCGCTAGATCATTCCCATGTCCTGGCCGAGCTGGGTGAGCTCGTCGGCGGCTTCGCGGCGATGCTGGTCGTCCTTGCGCTTGTACTCCAGCAGGGAGGATGCGGTGATCCGTCGGTGTGTGCCGACGGTTCGGTACTCGATTTCCCCGGCCTCGAGCAGCCCGATCAGGAAGGGCCGCGACACGTTGAGCATGTCCGCCGCCTGCTGTGTGGTCAGCTCGGCGTCAGACGGGACGATCGAGACGGCGCGGCCGGCCCCAAGGTGGGCCAGCATGCCGGCAAGCAGTTCCACCGCTTCTCGTGGCAGCGCGAGGGGTTCGCGCTCTCCGTCCTCGACCGTCACATTGATCTGCGTGATGTCCTGATGCGATGCCAGGTAACTGCGTACCCGCGTAAGGGCGTGAGTGGCGGCTGCGACCCTTTCGGGTGGCAGCTTCACGGGCCGGATCTCTGTCCTGGTCATGGTGCGCCCCTGTCGGTGCGGGAAGGTGGGCGTCGCATCTACACGCGGCCATTATTCGAAACAAACGAAATAAGTGCAACAGGTGGAGGGTGCGGGCTCCCGGATCAGCACGCGCAGTCCGGGGAACGTGGCAGCATCGGCCGCACCGAGACTCCCGGAGAAGGGCGGGCAGCGTGGAGATCGTGGTGGACGACCTTTCCGGTTCAGAGATCGCCGAGTTCCTCGACGAGCATGTCCAGCAGATGCGGGCCATCACTCCTCTGGAAAGCAAGCACGCCCTCGATCTCGACGAGCTTCGCAAGCCCGAGGTCACGTTCTGGTCGGTCAGGGACGGGGACGCCGTGGTGGGCTGCGGGGCGATCAAGAGGCTGGACGCGGGGCACGCGGAGCTGAAGTCGATGCGTACGACTCCGGCGCGTAAGCGCAGTGGAATCGCGTCGGCGCTGCTGGAGCACGTCATCGCCGAGGCCAAGCGCATGGGGTTCGCGCGGCTGAGTCTCGAGACCGGCTCGGCCGACTTCTTTCTCCCTGCCAGGAAGCTGTACGAGAAGTTCAGCTTCGTGTGTTGTGCGCCGTTCGCCGACTATCAGCCCGACTCCAACAGCACGTTCATGACGAGGGTTCTGTGAGCCGCCGATGCGGTTAGGCGCGTCGGGGCGTCAAGACGGCTCGTACGGCGGCTTCATCTCCTTCGATGTCTACGAGTCCACGGGCGTCGTCGAGGGTGAGTACACCCGCTGCCAGTCCGTCGCTGGTCCACTTCGGCGAGTGCACCCCGGGCACGGTCGTCGAGTCGGTGCCCGCACCGATCGGGCGGGTGGCGCACCCTCCGGTGGACTTGCACGTCTACCTGCGGGCGCAGCCGGACTCGATCACCGTCGACTGACCGGTCGCCGTTCGGCCGACAGCCTCCCTGTCGGCCGACCACCTCCCTGTCGAACCGACCGCCTCCCCGTCCGCCGACCGCTTCCCTGTCGCGTCACGGGAACCGCCCCGCTCCGGAACCCGTCTTCCCCTCGCACCACCTTGTATCGAACGTTTGACACAAGATCCCCGGCCACGGCATCTTGTACTCACCGCTTGATACAAGATGATCCGGGGGGATCTCCGCATGCTCGACACCGCCCCGCCCCAGTACCGGTTGCTCGACCACGCCGACCACTACGCCCGCTGGTCCGGTCTGGCCATCGGCCTCGTGGTCGCGCAGGCGCTGTCCACACTGGGGGACGTCGAGTTCGAGCAGCGCGTCGTGTTCTGCCTCACGGCCTTCGGCCTGTGCGCGGTGGCGGGTGTCCTGCTCGCCGACGCCCTGACCCTGCGCCCCCAGGAGGCGGTACGCACCGCGAGTCTCGCACCACGCCTGGTCAGAGACCATGTGCCGCCGCACATGGGTCCCCTGATCGCCCTCCAGGGGCTCTCCCTCGTCGTCCTGCTGGTGATCACGGCCGCCACGGCCTCCGTCGACCCCGACCGCGTCTTCAGCACGGGAAAGGTCCTCACCCTCACCTGCAACGGGATGCCGGCGACCACCGGCCCCTGGCCCGGCCTGTACTACACCCTCCCGATGTTCGGCGCGCTCGCCATAGCCACCCCCACCTGCGTCTGGGCCCTGCGCCGCATCGCCCACGGTCCGGGTGAGGAGCAGCAGCGCCGCGACCGCGCGTGGGCGGTCACCGGCGCCTGGGGCCTGTTGGTGTCCAGCCAGCAGCTGTACGCCGTGCTGATGGTCTCCCTCGCGCTGACGGAGACGGGCTGCGCCGGCGCGCTGGGCGTGCTCACCTTCTGGGTGTTCTACCCGCTGGCCCTGCTGAACCTGTTCACCGCCGTCTGGTCCCTGGTCACCGTGGTGGCACCGCGGGCCGTCGCCGACGAGGCGGCGGCAGAGGGGTCCTACGACGATGAGTGAGGCCGCCGTCCGCGTCGACACCACCAGCCAGGTCCCGCCGTACGAGCAGATCCGCGCGCAGCTCGCCGCGCTGATCGTCACCGGGCGGCTGGCCGAGGGCGACCGGCTGCCGACCGTGCGCCAGCTGGCCACGGACCTCGGGCTGGCACCGGGCACCGTCGCCCGCGCCTACCGTGAGCTGGAGGCCGGCGAGCTGATCCGCACCCGTCGGGGCGCGGGCACCCGGGTGGCGGCGTCGCCCACCGGCCCGACCCGCCCGCACACTGTCCAACTCGCCACTCTCGCCCGTGACTTCACTTCGTCCGCCCGCGCCCTGGGCGCCGACACCGAGGCCATTCTGACCGCCGTCCGCGACGCCCTGGGCCCGGACCGTGCCCAGGACCTGTCTGATAATTGATCTTGTATTGGGTCGTGGTGAGCTGACGGATGCGGCATGGGAGCGGATAGCGCCTCTGCTGCCGGGTGTTGATGGGCGAGGGCGTCCGTGGCGGGATCACCGGCAGGTGATCAACGGGGTGTTGTGGCGGTCGCGGACCGGTGCGCCGTGGCGTGACCTGCCGGAACGCTAGGGTCCGTGGCAGACCCTATGAGCGGTTCGCCCGCTGGGAGGCGGACGGCACCTGGGCCCGCCTGCTCGAGCAGGTCCAGGTCCGGGACGACTCCATCGGAACCGTGGAGTGGACGGTGTCGGTCGACTCCACGATCAACCGTGCCCACCAGCACGCCGCCGGAGCCCGCAAAAAGGGGCTGCGGCGGGGGAGGAACTGGAAGATCCGGCATGCACGACGGCTGGCCAGGCGCTCGGCCGGTCCCGCGGCGGGCTGACACGGCCGGACGTGGACGGCATCGCCTCCCACAAGCCGGGACAACTTCCAGTGGCGGCGGCGCGCGGGTTCCGTACGCCCCGGTCGCTGATCACTACGGACCCGGAGAGAGCCCGGAAGTTCTGCCACGACGTGGGCGGCCCGGTGATCTGCAAGCCGCTCATGGGCGGCCCGCTGGAGTACCCGGACGGGCGCCGCACCGGGGTCCCCACGCACGTGGTCGACCCCGGCACCATCGACGACTCCGTATCCCTGACAGTGCACCTGTTCCAGGAGTGGGTGCCCAAGTCGCACGAGGTGCGGCTGACCGTCGTGGGCACGGAGCTGTTCGCCGCCGAGATCCACGCGGGCAGCGACGCGGCCCGGGTGGACTGGCGCAGCGACTACGACGCCCTGACCTACGACGTGTGCAAAGTTGCCGTCCCGTGCCCCATGTCCCTGTCGTGGGCTAGGGGGTGCGGCGAAAGTCGATGGTCACTGGCCTTCGGGTTGTGTTGCCATGTCGCAGTGAAGAGCGAGAGCGCGTCCGGCGCGGACGTACGCCCGAGTGTCCGACAGCGGACTGATCGCGACCTCGGCGACTGTGTGTGGGTGCTGGCAGAGGTCCATGAGCACGACGGCTATCCGGTGAACTGGCCCGACTTCCCGGGTACATGGCTCACACCGCCATCGCTCATGGCTTCATGGGTAGCGGAACTGGATGGTCGCATGGCCGGCCATATCGGCCTGTCGCAGAGCGACGTGGGAGACGCGGCTCCCGGGCTGTGGAGCGCTCGCACAGGGGTGAGCACCGACGCAATCGCCGTGATCAACCGATTGTTCGTCGCCCCGTGGGCCCGCGGCCATGGGATCGGTGCGCTGCTGATGACGCAGGCTGTCACAGAAGCACAGGATCGCGGCTTGCATCCGGTGCTCGACGTGGTGGCCTCGGACACTGCGGCGGCAGGTCTGTACGAGCGGCTCGGCTGGCAGCTGCTGGCCACAGTCGAACAGCAGTGGAGCCCGGAGCAGAAGGTGGCCGTCCGGTGTTATGCGGCGGCAAGCTGCCGTACGCCCTAGGGGAGCCGCCGGGCCTCAAGCGGTGGCGGGCTCGAGTGGGGTAGCTCGGCTTCGGCTACAGCAACCACGCCTGCGCCGCCTGGCCCGGCTCGAAGTCCACGCCGTACTCAAGGCGTTGGCGGCCTGCGTACGACGGATCGAACTCACCGGCGACCCCGTCCGCTGAACTCAGCTGAGAAGAGTTTGAGAAGAGTTTGGGAAGAGCTACTGACCTCGCGGCCGGCGCCGATCAGCCACGCGTCTCTGTCGGGTACTCAGCCGGGAATCTCGGAGTCCTGCAGATCCCGGCCCCACTCGGAGCTTCCGAGGGGACGGGTGTACGCGGGCCGGCCCACGTTCCCGCTGGTCCGGAAGGGCTGGCCGTGGTCGTCGACGCGTAGCGTGCCCTGCTGGTCGCCGCTGGACCATTCCAGCTCCAGGTACCAGCTCACGTTGTGCGCGCGGGCGTCCGCGAAGATGTAGAAGACCTCGGGATCGGACTCGCTCACCTTGTACGGGAAGTCGCGCTGACCGGCCTTGGGGGAGACCGCGGGCCTTCCGGCGTCGAGGTTCACACCGAAGGCCGTCGTGTTCACGCCGCCACCGCAGCCGACGCCCATCGCGAAGTCGTTCCAGTCGAGCGGCGCACTCTTCTCCACCACTCGCACATGGAGCACGTCCAGGACGACGGTGGACTTCCCGGTGCCCTGCACGTTCAGCCTGAGCATCTGCTGCCCGCCGGCGACCCCGCCGAGCGCGGTGACCCACCCGCGCGCCTCGGGCTCAACCGGCGGCGGAGGTACTTCCTCGGGCTTCTTGTCGAGCAGGTAGTGCTGGCTGCACTGGTTTTCCCACTGGTACGGATCGACGGTGACGCGGGGCGCGGTGGCCGTGTCCTCGGCACCGCCGCCGCCCTGGTCCGCACCGGACCCACCGTTCCGGGAGCCGGCGCCGGAAGCGGAGTCGGACGGGGAAACCGTAGGACTGCCGCTGCGTGAGCGCGACGGCGAGGGTGAACTTCCCTTGTCACCGGGCGACTTGGAGGTCCCGGGGCTTTCGCCGACGGGCGGGGCGGCGGCCCCGACGGACCCCTTCCCGCCCTGGTCGTCCTGGCCTTCGCCCCCGCCGGGCACAAGATTCACCACGAGCGCGACCGACACGAGGGCGGCGGCCACGGCCGCTCCGGCGAGGACGACGGTACGCCGCCGCCGGGCCGCAGGGACCTCCGCCAGGTGCGGCCGCTCGACCTCGGGAAAGTCCTCGGCCGCCGCTCCGGATCCGGCCGGCGCTTCGGATCCGGTCGGACCTTTGGAGTCGGCCGCTGCTTCGGATCCGGCCGGCACGTTGGAGCCGGTCGCCGCTCCGAACCTGTCCGCGGCTCCGGACCTGTCCGCGGGTTCGGACCCGGCCGCGGGTTCGGGCAACCCGGCCGATGCGGATCCCGCCGCCCCGGTCCCGCTCCCGGCCTCCGCCGCCCTTTCCGTCGTACGCGCCTGCCGTTCCCCCTCGGCCGTACGCGCCTGCCGCTCATCCTCCGCAGGACTCCCGGCCGCCTTCTGCCTCCGCCGGGCATCCGCGAGCACCCACCGCCGGTGCAGCTCCACCAGTTCCTCGGGCGTCGCCTTGCATACCCGCGCGAACCGCTCCACGGGTGCGTAATCCGTCGGTACGGCATCCCCGTTGACGTAACGGTGAAGCGTGGACGCACTCGTGTGCAGCCGCTTGCCGAGCACCCCGTAACTGAGCCCGGACCGCTCCTTCAACCGGCCCAGCAATTCCGAGAATTCGTCCCCCGCCGTCATTCCGCCCTCTCTCCACGTCCCGGACCCCCATTCCAGGGGGAGGTCATTCCCCCAGGTCAGAGCTATCGCAAGCGTTCCAGCGTCCCGGATACCCCGGCAGTTGTGGCGGGCGGGACGGATCACCTCACAAGCTTGGGCCATCCAAGCACGCCGCTCCCGGGACCGGGTCGAGCGGCCCATGCCAAGCCACGTACCGCACAGGGGGATTCACATGTCCACACGCTCCAACCGCACCCGCATGCTCGTCGCCGCCGCACTCACGGCCGCCACGTTGACGATGACGGCGTGCAACAACGGCGAGGACGGCAACAACGAAGGGGCGGCACCGGCGGGATCCGCGTCCACGGCCTCCACCAAGCCTTCCGCGTCTCCGTCGAAGGCGAACGGCGGGACCTCTGCCGGGTCGGGTCAGACCGTCTCGGCGGGCTCGGGCTCGGGATCGGGCTCCGAAGTCTCGACGGGCGGCGCGGCCGGTTCAATCGGCACGACGGGTTCCAATGGTTCGTCCGATTCCACGGGCGGCACCTCGGGCACCAAGGGCTCGAACGGCTCGAACGACGACTCGGCGTCTGCCTCCTCCCGATGCTCCGTCGAGTCCACCCGTACGACCGCCACGGAGGTCTCCCGCCCCCTGAACCACCTGCTCCTCACCGTCACCAACACCGGCGCGGGGAACTGTGACCTGGTCGGCTACCCGGCCGTCCGTTTCGACGAGGCCCAGTCCGTCCCGCCGGCCATCGAGGACTCCAAGCCGCAGGCGGTGGTCACGCTGGCTCCCGGCGAGTCCGGTTACGCGAGCGTCCTTCTCTCGGCCGCGGACGGCAGCGGCTCGGGCGGCTACAAGGCCAAGTCCCTCGCGGTCTACTTCGACCTGGAAGCGAGCGCCGCCGCCCGCCCGTCACTGCCCGCGAAGGGCGTGCACATCGACGACTCGCTCCGAGTCTCGTACTGGCAGTCGACCATGGCAGACGCCCTGACCTGGTAACGCGGTAACGCGTCAGTACGCGGAAAACACAGTGGCCCCGAGCCTCAGGAGGGGGAGGCTCGGGGCCACCGTCAGGTACAGCCGAGTGACGGGTTGCTCGCCCCGGCGAGGCCTACGCCGAGATTCCCCCGGTGCAGGCGGCACCCGGCTCAGGCGTCTGAGGCCCCTGGACGTACTTGTCGAAGAACTCGTCCACGCGCGGGTCGGACGCCTTTTTGATGTTCAGCTGGCGTCCCCAGGCCGTCAGCGTGATGGGCGACGACTGGTTCTCGTACGGGCTCATCAGGCTGTACGGCGTCCTGGACACCTTGTCCGTCAGCGTCTTCACGTCGGCCTCGGCGGCCTTGTCGTTGTACGTGACCCAGACGGCGCCGTGCTCCAGGGCGTGTACGGCGTTCTCGTCGCGGATCGGCTGTGTGTAGACGTCGGCGTTGCAGTTCTGCCAGGTGGCGTCGTGGTCGCCGCCCGCGGCGGGAGTCATCGGGTAGTCGACCTCGGTGTCGACGTGGTCCTGGCCCAGTTTCTTCCAGCTCTTCTCGCCCTTGACCGGGGCTGCCTGAGCCTGTTCCTTGTCGTTCGCGGCGTTGATCAGATACGCGCCGCCGCCCACCAGACCGGCCAGGATCGCGGTGGCCGCGACGAGCGTGATGATCCGGCTGCGGCGCTCCCGAGCGCGTTCGGCGCGGCGCTGCTCCTCTATACGGGCGCGGCGGGCGGCGGTCCGCTCCTTGCCCGAGCTCTTGTTCGCGGTCTTGGTGGGGCTCTTGGTCGGGGACTTGGCCGAAGTCTTGGGCGCGGTGTTCTTCGCAGCCTTGTCCGTGGTTTTCGGGTTCTTAGGGTTCTTGGAGTTCTTGGGGTTCGTGGATTTGTTGGCGGACGCCATGACGAACTGCCTCTCGTGCAGGGAGATCGGCGGATTTCGGTGATCGGGTGCGGTAAGGCATCCGGATCTAGGTCCGCAGCACCTGCAGCATGTGGAGGTTCGGGGGACGAGCCGCAGGCTGGCCCCCGACCGGCGCCGGGACGGCGGCGGGCCGGGGCTCCACGCGCGCGGAGGTCGCCTGAGGAAGCGGGTGCGATCCAGGCCCCGTCGATGGCGTGTCCGCCGCCGCTCGGCCCTCGCACTCGTCATGGTCCGGTACGGGACAGAGGTGCTCGCGCGCTTCGGGGCCCAGCGAGTCCCACGCGTCCGATGGAGGCTCGGCGTCTGAAGGAGCCGGGACGCCCAACGAGGTCTCGACGTACAACGAGGTCTCGACGTCCAACGAGGCCCGGACGCCCAGCGAGGCCCGGACGCCCAGCGAGGCCCGGACGCCCAGCGAGGCCCGGACGCCCAGCGAGGGCTGGACGCCCAGCGCCTCACGCGCATCCGGCGCCGACGAGATCGCGGCGACAGTGTGCGCCGCCTGATCATGAGTCCCGTAGCCGACCATCCCCAACACCGTGACCAGAGCCGCCAACAGGCCAAGGACCACAGACGCCCCCCGCCGCCGACTCACCGCCACCGAACTCTCGGTGACGCCCCGATCACGACCAGTCGCGCGCCCCGGGCGTACGCACCCGCGAACGCCAGTCGCCGCGAACTTGAGCACTCAACTAGCTTAGAGGGCTCTGCCGGGCGGAAAGGCGCGAGCGGTCCCACGCACCCGCAAGGCGACCTCATCGCCAACCGCCGGCGGCAGAGCGGCAGGGTCGAAGACCCGCGCGGCCACCGGCGTACCGTCCGCCAGGCGCAGGGCCAACACCGCGTCGTGGCCGTAGAAGTCGCGCCGCACCACGGTCGCGGTGACCGCGTCGCGGGTTCCCGGCGAAACGAGCGTGATCTGTTCGGGCCGTAGCAGCACGCGCGTCGGACCGTTCGGCGCGCCGCCCTCAAATCGGGTGAGGCGTACGGTGCCCAGCGGCGTGCGGGCCCGGTCGCCGTCCAGCACAGCGGGCAGCCACACCGCCTCGCCGACGAACCCGGCCACCCACGGGTCGGCCGGTGACCCGTAGAGGAGCTCCGGCGGGCCGCTCTGGACGACCCGGCCGTCCCGCATGACCGCGATCTCCTCGGCCATCGACAGGGCCTCCGCCTGGTCATGGGTGACCAGGACCGCCGTGGCGCCGTCGGCGTGCAGGGCCTGCCAGACGTCGCGTCGCACTTCGGCGCGCAGCGCGGCGTCGAGAGCGTTGAACGGTTCGTCGAGCAGCACGACCGGCGGGCGCGGTGCGAGCGCCCGGGCGACCGCGACGCGCTGCTGCTGCCCGCCGGAGAGATGGTGCGGCATCCGGTCCTCGAAGCCCGCGAGGCCCACCAGGTCAAGAACGGCGGCCGCCCGCCCGGCCCGCCGCGCGGCCCGGCCGAGCCCGTACGCGACGTTGCCCAGGACGGACAAGTGCGGGAAGAGCGCGCCCTCTTGGGGCACCACGGCGATCCGCCGCCGCTCCGGCGGCACCGATACGCCGGGGCAGGCGACACGTCGGCCGTCGATACGGATCTCTCCCGCGTCCGGCGCCTCGAAGCCCGCGATGCAGCGCAGCAGCGTCGTCTTGCCCGAGCCGGAGGGGCCGAGGACCGCGAAGAGCGCTCCGGAGCGGACGCCGAGGTCCACGCCCGACAGCGCCTGGACGCGGCCGTAAGCCTTGTGGACGCCGGAAATCCGCAGTTCCGCCATGTCATCAGCCGCCCGTCCGCGTGAGGACGCCTGTGCGGGCCGACAGCCACCAGGTAGGCACGGAGGCGATGAGCACCAGTAGGGCCGCATAGGGTGCGGCGGCCGCGTACGCGGCGACCGAGGTGTGCTTCCACAGACCGGTGGCGAGGGTGTCCATGCCGGTGGGGCGCAGCAGGAGTGTGGCGGGCAGCTCCTTCATGCAGGTGAGGAAGACCAGTGCCGCGCCGGCGCCGATACCGGGCGCGGCCAGCGGCACGGTCACCGTGCGGAGTACGTACGCCCGTCGCCGTCCGAGCGAACGGGCCACCTCCTCCAGTCCGGGCGGTGCCTGTGCCGCGGCCGCGCCGACGGCCGCGACCGCGAGGGGCAGGAACAAGGCCGCGTACGCGAGGGCGAGCAGCCACACGCTCTGGTAGAGCGGGTAGGCCACATTGATGCCGAAGAACACCAGCGACAGCCCGATGACCAGGCCGGGCAGCGCATGCGAGAGATACGCCAGCCGGTCCAGGGCCACGGAGAGCAGCCCGGGAGCGCGGGCGGACAGCAGCCCGACCGGCAGCGCCAGCACCATGGTCAGCGCCGTCCCGAGCAGGGCGACCTGCAGCGAGTTCCCGGCGGCGTCGGCGAGTTCGCCCAGCGACCCGGGCCGCGAGACGCCCACGCCGAACCACCGGACCAGACTCAGCGCAGGCACACCGAGCGCCGCCCCGATCACACCGGCGAGCCCGAGTACGGCCGCCCTGCGCGACCGGCCCAGGCGCAGTCGCGTAGGCGGCCGGGGAGTTCCACCGCCGAGGCGGGCGTAACGGGCCGCACGCCGTCGGCTGAGCTGCTCGGCCAGCAGCACCAGCGCCGTGAGGGCGACGAGGGCGATGGCGAGTACGAGCGCCCCGGTGCGGTCGAAGCCGAGGTTGATCGAGGTGAAGACGGCCCGGGTGAGGACCTCCACCCGCAGAATCGACACGGCGCCGAAGTCGGACAGCACGTACAGCGCGACGAGCAGCGCGCCGGCCGCCACCGCGGGCCGTACCTCGCGCAGTGTCACACCGACGGTCGTACGCCACGGACCGCGTCCCAGCGACCGGGCCACCTCCTCCTGCGCCGGATCCACCCCGACCAGCGCGGCCGCGACCGGCAGATAGACGTACGGGTACGACACCAGCGTGAGCACCAGGGCCGCCGCCCAGAAGCCTTCAAAGCCGCCCACCGTGGACACCCAGGCGAAGGTCGCGACATAGCTGGGAACCGCCAGCGGAAGCGCGGCGAGCACCCCGAACAGCCGCCGGGCCGGCAGATCGGTGCGGGTGACCAGGAACGCCGCGGCCACGCCCAGAACCGTGCAGGCCGCGGTGACGACCGCGGCCAGCGCCACGCTTCGTACGACCAGTTCCCCGGTACGCCCGGTGATCAGCTCGCCGGCGATCCGGTCCCCGCCCGCCTCAGCGGCCCGTATGCCCAGGTAGGCCAGCGGAAGGAGGGCGACGCCGATGGCGAGCAGCGCCGCGCAGGCCAGTGCCGGTCGCGGCATCAGTCGCCGCGCCCGGCGCAGGACGAGGGTCGGCGTACTGCTCAGACGAGCCCCGATTCCTTGATCATTTCGACGGTGGTGGCCAGGTCGTCCAGGTCATCGAGGTCGATGTCCGGTGCGTTCAGCGACGACAGCGAGGGCAGGCCGGGGGCCGTGCGGACGCCGTCGATCAGCGGGTACTCGTACGTGTCCTCGGCGAAGTAGGTCTGCGCCTGGGTGCCGAGCAGATAGTCGACGAACTCGCGTACGTCGGGATCGTCGTCGGCCTTGTCCAGTACGCCCACACCGGAGACGTTGACCAGGCTGCCGATGTTCTTGTCCGGGAAGAAGTGGTTCTTCGCCTTGAGGGCCTCGACGGAGGTGCCCTCCTCCTTGGCCAGCTCGTACACGTAGTAGTGGTTGACCAGCCCGGAGGCGAGCTTGCCGGAGTTGACGTCGGCGACGATCGGGGCGTTCCCCTCGCGGATCTGCGCGTCGTTGGCCTTCAGCCCCGCGAGGAACTCCTCGGTCCGCTGGTCGCCGTGCTCCACCCGCATCGCGGTGATGAACGCCTGGAAGGAGCCGTTCGTCGGCGCGATGCCCACCCTGCCCTTCCACTCGGGCTCGGTCAGCTCGAAGACGGACTCGGGCAGATCGGCCGCGGCGACCCGGTCGGTGTCGTAGACCATCGTGCGTACGCGGCCCGTCACACCGACCCACTCGCCGCCCTCGTCCCGATAGGCCGCCGGCACCTTGTCCAGCACCTCGCCGGGCAACCTGGCGAACAGGCCCCTCCCGGCCACGGCCCCCAGGGCTCCCGCGTCCTGGGCGAGGAAGACGTCCGCCGGGCTCCGGTCGCCCTCTTCCTGCAGCTGGGCGGCCATCTGCGCGGTATCGCCGTAGCGCACCTCGACGGTGATGCCGCTGGCCTTCTGGAAGTCGTCCAGCACCGGCTTGACGAGGTCCTCGCTCCGGCCGCTGTACACGGTGATCTTCTCGTCCGACACCGCTTCGGCCTCGGCCTGCGCGGCGTTCTCCGCCGCGCAGCCCGTGGCTCCCAGGGCCAGCAGGCCACCGAGGGCCGACGCCAGCAGGGGCCTCATCCGGGACGTACTCACGATGCCGCTCCTCCGTTGCCGGGCACGCCCGGACCCGTGGTTAGGTCAGGCTAAGCTTCTCAAATCAGGCTAATCACGCAAATGGTGCGCATGCACACTCTTGTACGGCAGTGGGGGTGCCGTACGTGAACGAGTGCGCCCTTGTGCGCCGCGATGATGTGCCCTCGTCGTACCGTCGAAGGGAAAGGGCCGTCTCGCGCCCAACAAGGCCTTGTCGTCAGGGAGTTGAAGATGGGCGCACCGGACGTGCAGGAGACGCACGAGACGCAGGACGCGCAGGACACGGCCGAGAGGCTGCGGGCGATCAGCGACGAGCTGTCCGACCGTTTCTACGAGCGGGCCGACGTGGTGCGGACGCTGGTCGTGACGCTGCTGGCCGGACAGCACTCCTTAGTGCTCGGCCCGCCCGGAACGGCGAAGTCCGAGCTGGCCCGGGAGCTCACGGGCCGTGTCGAGGGGGCGTCGTACTGGGAGATCCTGCTGTCGAAGTTCACCGCGCCGACGCGGATGTTCGGCCCCATCGACGTCGCCGCCCTGGCCCGAGGCGAGTACCGCCAAGTCTACGAAGGCCGCGCCACGACCGCCCACGTCGCGTTCATCGACGAGATCTTCAAGTGCTCCACAGCGGCGCTGAACGAGACGCTGGGCTACCTCAACGAGCGCATTTACCACCCCGAGAACGGCGGCGAGCCGATCCGCTGCCCCCTGATCGGCGCCATCACCGCGAGCAACGAACTGCCCGCCGAAGAGGACGCCGCCGCGATCTACGACCGCCTGCTGGTACGGATCGAGGTCGGGTACCTCGAGGACCCCTCGAACTTCGCCGCACTGGTCCGCTCAGCCGTCAGCCGCCCGGCCCCACCGACCCGCACCACCATCGAACTGGCCGAGTTGCAGCACGCCGTGACCGAAGCCGTCCCGGCCGTGGACGTCCCCGACGCGATCGTGGACGCGGTCTGCACGCTGCGGGCCGCCCTGCGCCGCAAGGAACTCGTCGCCTCCGACCGCCGCTGGCGGCAGGCGGTGGGCCTGCTCCAGGCATCCGCGTACCTCGACGGCCGCCCGGCGGTCGCCGAGACCGACCTGTCCGTGCTGACGCACGTGCTGTGGAACTCCCCCGCCGAGCGCCCGACCGTCGAGCGCGAGGTGCTGCACCTGGTCAACCCCGACGCCAAGGAGGCCCTCGACCTCGCCGACACCATCGAGGAACTGGAAGCCCAACTCGACGCCATGGCCGGTCAGTCCCGCGAGGCGCTGAGCGAGTGGGTCATCAAGAAGGCCCACAATCAGCTGGCTATGGCGGGCAAGCGCCTGGAAAAGCTGCGCGAGGAGGCAGCGGGCGCGGGCCGCTCCACCGCAGCCATCGACAGGGTCACGGGCCGCCAGCGCGCGGTTCGCGCGCGCGTTCTTACGGAGGCGTTGGGGGTACCACCCGCAGCCGAGAAGTGCGCACGAGGGCGGATTACCTCGATCGTGTGATGGTCGGCTTCCGGACTTGCGGCAGTGTGGGCTGTTCGGGCTACGGCGATCGTGCGATCTGGGACGCCGGGTACGGTGCCTGGGGGCACCCCCAGCGGTAGCTGGGGGAGTGCGGGGCCCCCGCTCCACCGGAGTGATGGTTCGGGGCCTCCCCGTCGCCTCTGGCCGTACCCATATGGCCGGGTCGTGAGGGATCCGGCCTCCCGGGCCCGGACCACGCACAGGATGCGTGTCGCCGACCTGGGGTTGAGTACGCCGGGGACCTGGGGGTCCCCCCGGACGGAGTCTGGGGGAGCGCCCAAGACCGTTCGGGGCGTACGGCTGAGCGGACTTACTCCTGCTCAGTCCCCAGGAACGGTGGACGCGAGCATGGTGGAGGCGCAGCTCTGAACACAGGGCAGCAGGGCCAGGTAGTCAGGGTCAGGTAATCAGGACCAGGGGCCGGGACCATGGGCGAGACACCGAGCAGGCTCGACGAGTTGGCGAGCCGGGCTGCGACGTGGCTCGCCCGTTCCGACGTCGCCCCCGAGCGGCACACCACGGCCGTGATCGCCGACCGGTTCGACCGCATCACATGGCGCGACACGTACGAGCAGTCGGCCGGACTCCGCGATCTGGCCGAGGAGTTGAAGGACCGCTACGGCCACACCGCCAACCCCGCCACCGACTTCACCACCGACCTCCTGACCGACGCCTTCCTGGCCGCCTACAAGGTCAATCCCCGGTTGCGCGAGCGCGCCGAAATGGACCCCTCCCGGCTGGTCAACCACCAAGCGACCACCGCGCTGTTGGAGTCCCCGGAGTTCGCCGAACTGCACCGGGAAACGGCCGGTGACCCCTACGCCGCCGCCATGGCCGTACTCGCCCAGGCCTCCGCCCTGCGCCGGATGCTGGAACACTCCCGGGACGCCCAGGCACAGGCCGAGCAAGCGAGGAAGGCCCAGCAGGACGCCGACGACGCGGCGACCGCCGTAAGCGAGGCGCTTCAACAGGCCGACGAGGACGGCAAGTTGTCGGCCGACGCCGACGCCGTACAAAAGGCGATCGAGGCGGCCGAGTCAGCCGAGGCCACCGCGCGTCAGGCTGGCCAGACCGCCACGCAGGCCCTCGCCGCGACCGCCCCCGGAATCCGTACCACCGCGCGTACCGCGGCGGCGAAGGCCGCCGAGGCCGTACGAGACGAAGCCGCCCTGATGCGTGCATGGGGCGTCGGCCCCGGCCAGTTGGAGCGGATGCCGTACGACCAACGCGCCCGGCTCGCCGAGCGGCTGCGCACCAGCCGTCTCGCCGAGTGGGCCGAACTGATCGGCCGCTTCCGGCAGATGGCCGGCGGCGAACGCGCCCGCAAGGTGGAGAACGCCACCGGCGAGCTGGTCGGCGTCACGCTCGGCAACGACCTCTCCCGCGTGATCCCCTCCGAACTGGCGGGCCTCGGACTGCCCGCACTGCGCGCCGTGTTCGCCGCGCGCTACGCCGCCGGCGAGCTGATGCTCTACGACAGCCAGGGCGATCAGGCCACCGGCCGGGGCGCCGTCATCGCGTGCGTGGACACCTCGCACTCGATGTACGAGGCCGGGCCCGGCGGCGTCACCCGGGAAGCATGGGCCAAGGCGTGCGCCCTGGCGCTGCTGGACCAGGCCCGCGACGCGGGGCGTGACTTCGTCGGCATCCTGTTCTCCGCCGCCGACAAACTCCGGGTCTTCCGCTTCCCGGCCGACGAGCCCGCCGACGTGGCCCGCGTCCTCGACTTCGCGGAGAGCTTCCTCGGCGGCGGCACCAGCTACCAGCGGCCGCTGTCGGCGGCCGGCGAACTGCTGGAGGAGGAGTTCAACGACGCCGCCCGCATGCGCGGCGACATCGTGATGCTCACCGACGACGACTGCGGCGTCACCGAGGACTGGATGCGCGGCTGGAACGACGCCAAGCACCGGCTGGGCTTCCGTGTCTTCGGCGTGGCCATCGGCGCCCCACGCGTAGCCGAAGCCGACTCGGTCCTGGACGCCCTCTGTGACAACCTCCGCGCCATCGAGGACCTCACCGACGTCCACGCCGCCGCGGACCTCTTCCGCGTGATCTGACCCGTCCGCCTCCCTCGCACCCCGACAGTCGGTATACGGGGAGGTGGCCCAGTGGCCCCTTCATGCGTGTGACGGGGATCACTCCGAAGGGAAAACCTGCCGTCCGGGCCGGGCGTCTAGAGGGTGTGAGATCAGTCAGGAAGGCACCGGGCGAGCTGGACGAGGAGCGTCTCGTCCGGCTGGTGGCCAGGGGCGACCGTGCCGCGTTCGAGGAGCTGTACCGGCGTACGTCGCCGTGGCTGGCGGTGCGGTTGCGCCGTCGCTGCGCGGACGAGCAGATCGTCGCCGAGGTCATGCAGGAGACGTATCTGGCGGTGTGGCGCGCGGCGGGCGCGTTCGCCGGGGCCGCCGTCGGAGGGACGGCCGTCGGCTGGCTGTGGACGATCGCGGCGCGCCGCCTCGTCGACGCCTTCCGGCGCAGGGCCCACCACGCGGAGCCGCCGCCCGCGGCCGCCTTGCTGCCCCCGGCGCCCGCCGCCGAGGACGAGGTACTCGCGGCCACCGTCGGCGGTGACGTCGGGGACGCGCTGCGCCGCCTCGCGCCGGAACTCAGACAAGTACTGCAGGCCATGGTGCTCGACGGGCTGTCCGTCCGGGAGACGGCCGTCCTGCTCGGACTGCCCGAGGGCACGGTCAAGACCCGTGCCCGTCGGGCCCGGATCGCGATGCGGAAGGCGCTGGCATGAGCGTGGAGCACGCGTCGATGCGGATCATCGACGGTTACGCCCGCGGCGGCACGGATCTCGCCACCGACGAGTTGTGGGCCCTGGAGGCCCATCTGGAGGCGTGCGGAGTGTGCCGCGACCGGCTGTCGGCCGCCGTCACAGCCGAGGCGCCCGCCGTGGCGGCGCTGGTCGACACCGTGTGGTCCGGCCTCGAACCCCACCTGGCCGCCACCGCCACGATGCCGCGCACGCGGCGCTGCTCGGCGCGGCTTTCGACGTGGCTGACGCCCGCGATGGTGCCGTGGCTGGCCATGGTCGGGAGCATGACACTGCTCGCGCTGCTGCTCGACCTGGTCAGCCCCGGCTTCGGCGAGGTGTCGCTGGTGCTGCTGTTCGCCCCGGTCCTGCCCGTACTCGGCGTCGCGGCGTCCTGGTCCCGCGGCCTGGATCCGGCGTACGAACTGACGGCCTCGGTGCCCATGGCCGGGTTCTATCTGGTGCTGCGCCGCACCACGTCCGTGCTCGCCGTGGTCGTCCCCGCGCTGCTGATGGCCGGATGGGTTACGGGGGTGACGGCCGCCCAGTGGCTGCTGCCCTGTCTGGCCTTCACCTCTACGACCCTGGCGCTCGGCGGTGTCATCGGAGTGACCCGTGCCGCCGTCGCGCTGACGGCCGTATGGGCCGCCGTCATCGTGGCGCCGACGCTCGCCACGAGCCGTACGGCCTTCGCTCTGCAGTCGGGCGGTCTGCCCGTGTGGGGGCTGATCCTCGCGCTCGGCATCGGTGTCGTGATCGCCCGCAGGGGCGCGTACTCCGCGCTGGGAGCCCATCGATGACCCACCGAACCCAACGGACCCACCGGACCGATGGAACCTATCGATCCCAACGGACCCACCGGACCGATGGAACCTATCGATCCCAACGGATCCACCGGACCGATGGAACCCATCGAACCCGCCGGATCCACCGGACCGATGGAACCCATCGATCCCATCGGACCGACCGGACCGCCGGACCGACCGGACCGACCGAACCGACCGAACCCGTCGAACCCATCGGACCGGTGTGCGCATCGGACCGACCGAACCCATCGGATCCATCGGACCGACCGGACCGACCGGACCGACCGAACCGACCGAACCCGTCGAACCCATCGGACCGGTGTGCGCATCGGACCGACCGAACCCATCGGATCCATCGGACCGACCGAACCGACCGAACCGACCGAACCGACCGAACCGACCGAACCCATCGAACCCATCGGACAGGTCCGCGCATCGGACCGTCGGAAAGGAACCGCATGATGCCCGCGGTAAGCGCGGCCGACATCGCGCCCACGCCCTATGCCTGGGAGATCCGGGCCACCGGTCTGAAGGTCAGGGCCGGCCGGAAACGGATGGCCGTCGACGGGCTCGACCTGTCGTTGGGCACCGGCGTCCACGGCCTCCTCGGACCCAACGGGGCGGGGAAGACCACTCTCATCCGGGCGCTGGCCACCGTACTGCGCCCCGCCGAGGGGAACTTGGAGTTGCTCGGTGAGTCCGTGGGCGGCAGGGGCGAGCACCGTGCGCTGCGCCGCCGGATCGGCTATCTGCCGCAGGAGTTCGGCTACTACAAGCGCTTCACGGTGCGCGAGTTCGTCGAGTACATGGCGTGGCTGAAGCAGGTCCCCAAGGCGGACATCCCGGGGGCGGTGCAACGCGCCGTGGAACGGGTGGGTCTGGCGGACCGCGCCGATGCGCGAATGAAGACGCTGTCGGGCGGCATGGTGCGCAGGGTCGGCATCGCCCAGGCCATCGTCAACGATCCGTCGATCCTGCTGCTGGACGAGCCCACGGTCGGCCTGGACCCGGCGCAACGGCTGCGCTTCCGCGAGCTGCTGCAGGAGCTCGGTACGGACACCTGCGTGGTCGTCTCCACCCACCTGGTGGAGGACGTCGCCGCCGCCTGCACCGACGTGGTGCTCTTCGCCGAGGGCCGGCTGGTCTTCCAGGGCCCTCCGGACGAGCTGGCCTCGGTGGGCGGCACGGAGCACGAGGGCGACAGCCCGCTGGAGCGCGGCTATTCGGCCATGCTGCTCAAGCCCCAGCAGGGAAGGGGCACTTGGTGAACGTCAGTGTCCTGCGCATCGAGCTGAAGCGCTCCATCGCCCCGTGGGCCGGCGCCGTGGTCCTGACGACCGCGCTGGCGTTCCTGTACCTGATCAACGTCGCGTCGTGGACGGGCACCACGGCGTGGACGGCCCAATGGACACCCCTGGCCCTGTGGACCCGCGGCCTGCTGTTCTACCTGTGGCCGCTCGTCGTGGGACTCGGGGCGCTGCAGGGCCTGCGCGACCACCGCTCGAAGATGTCCGAGCTGCTGACGAGCACGCCGCGGCCCGCCTGGCACCGCGCGGCCACGCTGGCGGGCGCGACGGCGATGACGCTGGCCTCGGCCTTCGCGCTCCTCGTCCTCGTGGGTGGGGTCCAAGTGTTCGCCAACGCCGGGTACGCGCACCTCGGATGGCTGCCGATCTCGCTGGTGGGGGCGCTCTTCCTCGTCGCGGGTGCCGTGCTGGGCATGGGGGCCGGGAGGGCCCTGCCGTCCGCGCTCACCCCGCCCGCGCTGGCCATGACCGCCTTCGTGTTCACGGCCCTCATGCACATGTCGCTGGGCCGGACACGGACGACCGCGATGGAGGGCGTCGAGATCACAGAGCCGAACCGGATCTCCCTGCTGTCACCGGCGGTGGAAGCGGTGCGCGATGTGCTCGTCACGCTCTCCGCCTCCGTACACGTCGGGCAGACGATCTGGCTGCTCGGCATCGCCGCGACCGGCTTCGCGCTGCTGGTCGCCGCGACCCTGCGCGCCCGGCTGATCGCCCTGACGCCCGTCCTGGCGTGCGCGGTGCTCGCCCTGCTCGTCCTCCCCTCCGACCCGCGCCGGATGTACGTCGTAGACGAGGCCGCGGCGGCGCTGGTGTGCGACGGCCCGGTGTGCGTGACGAAGACCCACCAGGCACGACTCGACGACCTGGCGGGTCCCGGCAAGGAGGCGCTGCGCCTGCTGCACGATGCCCTGGGCAGCCGGGCGCCGGTCTCGGTCCGGGAGAACGCCGCCGTACTGCCGGAGGGCTCCACGCCACAGTGGTCCCGCCACACCGTGCTCTTCGACTTCGACGACGAGATCATCGCCGCGGCGAAGGGCGAGGAGCTGACCCGGGCTCTGGTCGCCAAGGGGATGGTGCCCGGGTGCTCCCCCGTCGGCTGGAGCGGCACCGGGGGAGACCAAATAGCGCAGACCGTCGCGGCGGGCTGGGTCCTCGGTGACCTCAGGTCGCTCACCGGCGGAGAGTCGGCACGTTTGCGCCCCGGGGGCGAAGCCGAGACCCGCACGGTGTGGAAGGAACTCAACGCGCTTCCGCGGGCCGAGCAGCTCTCGCGGATCAACGCGATGCGCGCCGTCGCGCTCTCCTGCAAGGGCGACGCGTTCTCCGTGCTGGAGGGCGGTGCGCCCCGGTGAGATGGCTGATGCTGTACGCGCGCTCGCGTCAGGTACCCGCCTCGCTCGCCGCAGTGGTGATCAGCACGGTGGCGGCGTGGGCACTCGCCAGGGACGGGGGCGAGGGAGCCGGTGATCCGCGGATGCCCGTGCTCGTCCTCGCTACGGGGGCGATGGCAGCCTCGATCGGGCTGAGCGGGCAGGACCTCGCGCTGGACCGGACGGCCGCGATCCGCTGGGTGACCCGCAGAGCGGCGCACGTGCTGCTCGCCGGCGCGGTCGTCGCCGCCGTGCTGCTGACAGCGCAGACGATGGGGGAGGACATGGCCACCACCGCGTTCGTCGTCCGGGGCAGCGCGGGTCTGATGGGACTGGCCGCCCTGGGCGCGGCGCTGTCGGGCGGCCAGTACGCATGGACGCTGCCGTTCGCCTCGCTCTCGCTCTCGCTCGTCGCCCCGCCCGCGACGGATACGCCGATGCAGGTGGCGACCTGGATGCTGCTGCCGCCCGGCACGACGGCGGGCACCTGGACGGCCGTCGTCCTCGCGGTCACCGGCACCGCGGCCTACGCCATCGCGGGACCGCGCCGCTAACGGGTCCACGCAGCGGCGCCAGGGAGCGCTTCTGCGTCAGCCGGCCAGCTTGTTCATCCTGCGGAGGCGGGGATAACGAGGTTGGACTTCCCCCGAGTACGGGACGCAAGGGGGCGTTTCGGAAAGGTGACGCGTCAGCGCACGCCCGCCGCATCGAGCAGCGTGGTCACCGTGGGCGCGACAAGCCCCGTAAGTTTGTCGGCCCCGATTCCCGCGCGGGCGCTCGCGCCGTCGAAGACGAGGCTGAGCTGCCGGGCCAGCAGGTCGGAATCGCCGGCACCGCCCTGCTCGGCCTCGGCGCGGAAGAAGGCAGTCAGGTTCGCCTTGACCTCGTGGGCCACCCAGCTCGCGGGATGGTCCTGATCCTTGAGCTCGATCTGCGCGGCCAGGAACGGGCAGCCGCGGAACTCGGGCGTGCCCGCCTGCGCTTCCACCTGCTCGAAGACATGCATGATCCGTTCGCGAGGCTCACGGTCATCGCCCGCCGCGGGCAAGAGCATCTCCACGTACGCGGAAGTACGCCGCTCGAGACTGGCCGCCAGCAGCTCGTCCTTGCTCGCGAACAGCTGGTACATGGAGCGCTTCGACACCCCCGCCGCCTTGCACAGCGCCTCGACGCCGATACCGACACCGGCTCGATAGGTGAGCGTGGCCGCTGCCTCCAGCAGCCGCTCGCGGGGACTTGGCTTCGCCTCGGTGGTCATGCTGCGAGGTTAACTCGATTCCAACAGATTGAAAACTGATCGGTTTCCCGAGGTTGCAGGTTGTCCGCTGAGCCGGAACGGCCGGTCAGTCGGACGCAGAGCGCTTGGCCGGGGGATGCCAGCCGCCGGTGACTTCCTTGAGGGGCTTGTGAGGGAAGCGGCGTTGGGCGTACTCCTGCGCGTGCGAGCCCGGCAGGACGTACAGGGTCTCCTTCTTGTCCTGGAGCGGCCGCAGCACGGTGTCCATGAACGTCTTGCGGTCATCGAGGTAGGGGCCCAGAACGTCCTCGCCGGCGGGGCAGACGGCAAGGCAGTAGCCGGACTTGTAGCCGGGAGGTGAGCTCAGGCTCTGCCACATCGAGGCGTTCTCCGAATCGCTGACCCGGGAGCGGTAGTCGGCGGCGTCCTCGCTGTCGGCCACGGTCTGCGCCCAGTCGGTGAACCCGCTCATGAACTCGCGGTAGTTGTGCGTGGTGCAGGCCGGCGCGTCGAAGGAACCGTCCTTGGCGATGGCGCCGACCGGGCAGGCGGCGACGCACAACTTGCAGTCGATGCACGGGTTGTAGTCCAGCGGCTGCCCGTACTCGCTCACCTCCGCGTCCACCAGGACGGTCACCAGCAGGATGAAGCTGCCGAACTTCGGGTGGATGACATTGCGGTGCAGGCCCATCACACCGAGCCCGGCGGCCACGGCGACCGTCTTGTGCGCCACCACCCAGATCCGCTCACTGGGAAAGCGATCCATCTCCTGCGGGAAACCGACGGACGGATTGAGCGCGCGGTAACCGGCGTCCTGCAACGCCTGAGTGACGCTACGGGCGGCGTGGTTGGCCTGCTCGTCGGCCTGGTGGAACTCCTGGTTGGCCACACTGCGGGCCGGCGAGCGGCAGTTGTCGCGATTCATCCGCACCGCCATCGCGATCAGGGTGCGGGTGCCGGGCAGCGCGGACTGCGCGTACTCACGCTCGCCGACCAGGTCAGGGTGGTCCAGGCTGACCGCGGCGGCGTCGCCCGCCCCGGCCGCCAGGCACAGTTCGCGCAGCCAGGCCGCGTCGATCACCGCCGGCGGGCTCGCGACGCCACCGGCCGCGCGCCGGGCGAGTACGGCCCGTACGGAGGGGTGGGCGGCCAGCTTCGCCGGTAGCCGGGGAGCTGGGGCCGTGGGTTGCCCTTCGGCGTCGCGCGCGGCAGTCATCCGTACTCCTGACTCCTGGGGATTCGGGTTCGAGACTCGCCTCCACGGCGAGGAACCGATCGGTTTCACCACCGTAAACTGATCGGTTTCGGCATGCAAGGCCGGGCTGCCGGTCGCCCCCGATCCGCCCTCACCGTCCGGTGGATGGCGGAAGTTGAGCACTCCGGACCCGTTGCCGTCTTCGCGGACGGGGTGGCGGCGGTGCAACGTGGGCTTGCGCAGTGAAACCGATCGGTTTACGGTATGCGGAAACCGAGCGGTTTCCCACTCTCTGGAGGCAGTCATGACCGCACTGAAGGGCGCCAACGTCTTCGTCACCGGCGGCAGCCGAGGCATAGGCAAGGCCCTGGTGGAGGAGCTGTACGAGCGCGGCGCCAGCAAGGTGTACGCCACGGCCCGCGACCCGCGCAGCGTGACGCACCCCGACGCCGTCCCGGTAGCGCTGGAGGTCACCGACCCGGCGTCCGTGGCGGCGGCCGCCGCACAGGCGCAGGACGTCACCGTACTGATCAACAACGCCGGCGCGTCGGTCGGCGCCTCCTTCCTCGACTCCCCGCTCGACGACATACGCCGGGAATTCGAGACCAACTTCTACGGCCCCCTGCTGCTCACCCGGGCCTTCGTACCGATCATCGAACGCAACGGCGGCGGCCACGTGCTCAACGTGCACTCCGTGCTCTCCTGGCTGGCGCTCGGCGGCTCCTACAGCGCGTCCAAGGCCGCCCTGTGGTCGCAGACCAACTCCCTGCGCCTGGAACTGCAGCCGCGCGGCATCGTCGTAACCGGACTGCACGTGGGATACGTCGACACGGACCTCGCGGCCGGCGTCGACGCACCCAAGTCCGACCCGCGCGACGTCGCCGCCCTCGCCCTCGACGGCGTCGAGACAGGCGCGTACGAGGTACTCGCCGACGACATCACACGCCAGGTCAAGGCGGGCCTGGCCGACGACCTGTCCGCTCTGTACGCCCAACTGGCCAAGTAACCCCTTCACATACAAGGAGCCCGACGAGATGCCCAGACCCGAGTCACGTCCCACGATCCACATCCCGGGGACCACCAGCCACACCATCACCCCGCGCGCGGGACTTGAGGGACGCGAGGGAGCTCTGCGCTACCTCAAGGCAGGCACCGGTGCCCCCCTGGTCCTGCTGCACACCGTGCGCACCCAGGCCGAGCACTTCCGCCACCTCATCCCGCTGATCGCGGACCGCTACACGGTGTACGCCCTCGACCTCCCCGGAATGGGCTACTCGGAGATCGTCCCCGGCGCCTCGTACGACGAACCGGCCATGCGCGCGGGCGTCAAACGCCTCCTCACCGAACTCGACCTCCACGACGTGACGTTGGCCGGAGAATCCATGGGCGCGGTACTCGCCCTGACCACCGCGGCCGACCTCCCGGAGCGCGTACGACGCGTCGTCGCGATCAACGCGTACGACTTCCGCGACGGCATCGCCCGCTCCAGCCTCCTCGCCCGCGTGGTGGTCACCGGCGTCCTCACTCCAGGAGTAGGCCAGGTCATCGCCGGCGTGGAGCCCAAGCCCGCCCTCCGTAAAATCCTCGAGGGCGGCCTCGGCGACAAGACCGCACTACGGGAGGACTACCTGGACGAACTCCTCCAGGTAGGCACCCGCCCCGGCTACGCGACGGTCGCCCGGTCCGTCTACCAGGCCTTGCCCAGCCTCATCGCGTCCCGCTCCCGCTACCCCGAGGTCAAGGCCCCCATCCACCTCATCTACGGAGAGAAGGACTGGTCCCGCCCCTCAGACAGGCAAGTCAACAAGGACCTGCTACCGACCGCCGACTTCATGCAGCTGCCGAAGGCCGGCCACTTCATCGCCCTGGAACGGCCGGACGTACTGGCCGACTTGTTGAACAGGATGGCGTGACGGCGTGGAGACGGGCCCGCGCCGGCGCTGCGTAATGGCTGGCGGGGCTGCTGGGCATCTGACTGGGAGAAGACCAAGCTCAGACGGCCGGAGATGGCCATCTTTCGGATCCCTGGGCAGGGGCGTGGGATAGCTTGCCCGCCATGATTGAACTCGGGCCCGTCGCCTGGCCACCCGCCCCCATCAGAACCCAACGGCTCGTGCTCCGCGAGCCGTTGGCCCAAGACCGTGCGACGTTCATCGAACTCCTCGCCTCACCCGAGGTGCATACGTACCTCGGCGGTCCCCGGCAGCGTGAGGAACTCGAGCTCGAGATGCCCGAGGTGCCCGCACGGTGGCCCGGGAGCTTCGTCGTCGAGCTCGACGGCGCGATGATCGGCCAAATCCTGCTCAGAAGAGCACCGGAGCACCATCGCCCGACTGCCGCGGGAAAGGCCGATCTCGGCTACCTGTTCCTGCCACGGTCGTGGGGACACGGATACGCCTTCGAGGCGTGCACAGCAGCACTCGACTGGCTCACCGCCGCCCTCCCCGGCGAACCAGTGGTCCTCACCACCCAGACCGCCAACACCCCCTCAATGCGCCTCGCAGCAAGGCTGGGTTTCACCGAGGCAGAACGCTTCGAGGCCTGGAACGCAGAGCAGTGGCTCGGCATACGGTCCTCGGTCAGGCCGCCCGGTTGAGCCATGGCGCCCAGGCCTTATGGTGCGACTGTTGCGCCCCGCCCGCAGGAATAGACGATAAACAACCCCCGGTCTCTGACCTGGGGTTTGTCGTGGAGCGGGTGACGGGCGCACTCGCGCTCTCAGCATGGGTAGCTGCGATCATCCACCAGGTCCGTCGTCAGTGCCTGCGGCTATGGTCTCAAGCGCGCGGTCGGCTTCCGGGGGTTCCAGCTCTGAAGGGAATGGTTGCATCCCTGGCCTGTCTGGGGGCGGCCCGGAGACTCGTCCGGGACCTAACCGACGGCTGGGCTTCGTCGATGGCCAGGCAATGACCTGTCAGCGCCGACCGCGCACACCTCTGACCCAGGTCGATGACAGGCGCACGCTTTCCAACTGTGGTGGTGGGGCGATCGGCTGTGTGTAGGGGCGTTCACGTGGGGTCATGGGGTCGCCCGACCTCGCGAGTTCCCGTCGGCAGGTACCCCCCGCGGTAAGGACGGTCGGCCGCCAGTCGACGGGCCAGCCCAGGTCCGATCTGAACGGCCGTGAGCGGTGCTGAATGAGGCGGAAAGTGAGATGGGCCGGTGCCGCGCCGAACTGCCTTGGGGACGGGCTTCCTTCGAGGAAGCATGCACTGGAGCGGCGTTCAGGGGTGTAGATGATCGCGAGTGTCGTGGCTGGGGTGGTGTGGGTCGGTCGTGACGGTCCACCCGCATTCATGAGTGGTTGGCCTTCAGGGAGAGCGCTGGCGCATGGGCCTGTCTGGACGGCCGTGGCCGGGTATGAACGAGACGGTGACGCTGGATCAGATCTCTGCCCTTCCCCGGTGGGATCGGGCGATCACCGCTCGCGGCGTCATCGTTGACGACGCACTTGCCTACCGGAGCTCGTGCAGGCGGGCGATGCCGAGGATGGCGTGGTGGACGCCGTCGCCTTTGAGTCGGCCGTCGCGCAGGATCTTCCAGTCCTTCATGCGGGCGAAGGTGTGCTCGACGCGGGCCCTGACCTGCTTGTGCGAGCGGTTGTGCTCCTCCTTCCAATCCGGGAGTTGATCGGTCCGTGGCGGGGGTCGACGCCTCAAGTAACCCTTAGCTGCCGGGCCAGAGGCAAGGTTCCTCCTTCCCGCACCCACAGTCGCCCGGAAGATCACCTGCTTGCCCTCAACCGAACTTGAGGTCATACGGTCTCACCACGACCTGCACGGTGTGCGGGCTCCACACTGAAACACGGAGGGGATACCCCATGACGACACAGCAGATCCTCGACGCCGAACTCGCCGGACAGCCCGCCGCGTACTGGACCGGTGTCGCCTACGAAGCGCTCATCGCGTACACCCGTGCCCAGCAGGCCGAAAAGGGCTACACCCAGCCCCAATTCTGGCTGCTGCGCAACCTATCGGTGAACGACATCTCGCCCGACGGCGAGGGGATGACCCTGTCCGAGCTGCGGGAGGCAATGACCTCCTACATCCGTCCAGAGGACGACCTGGCGGCGGAAGCAGAGAGGCTCCTTGAACGCGGCTGGCTGACCCAGGACACCGAGGACCGGCTGTGGCTCACCCCGGAAGGGGAACAGGCCCGCGTCGATCTGGCCCGCAATGCCCCCGCGATCCGCGCCGCCCTCCACGAGGGCATCGACGACGCGGACTACGTCACCACGGTGAAGGTGCTCCAGCAGCTGATCCAAAACGCGGGTGGAGCGGTCGCCTGATTGACCGCAAGCCCGGGGTCAAGCGCCCCGGGCCACTCAAACCGATCTTTGCGGGACAGCCCTTAGGCTCGGTTGAGCCTGAGTGGCGCTCGTCGAACTGCCGCCTTGTGTCCGCTGCGATCCTGCGCCCTTGTTCCGCGGCCTGTTGAAGGGCTTGGGCTACCTGGTCGGCGTCGTCCGGGGACAGCAGGATTTCTTGGGTCCAGAGGATCGACAGTCTGATGTCGCCGTTCAGCAAGTTGGTTGCCACGTCGAGTTCGGTGCCGTTGCCGGTGGTGTCCTGCACGCTCAGGCCGAGGTCGCTGCTGAATGCGCTCATGGTGTCGGTTCCCCATGGTCCGTCGGGCCACTGGCCGTGATGCTCCACAGCGGCGGCGTGTACTGCTGCGGGCGGTTGCTGATGAGCAGTTGGCGCAGGTCCTCGCGCAGGGAGCCGTTGAGATTCAGTGCCTCGGTGATGCGGCGGAAGGTCGTGTGGGTGACTCCGCGCTTCCGGGCTTCGGCAACCGAGCCCGGCCCCGATGGGCTGCCGCGGCCACACCGGCGACACAGGCGATTGACGAGGAGCAGGCATGCCCAAGAAGGCCCCGCAGGACTGGGAGACCCTGGAGCAGGAGCTGTACTCGGCCGGAGTGGAGCCCGCCGAGGTGGAAGCCGGATCGCGCCGCCTTCTGGCGGAGGCCCGTGGGCATCAACTGGCTGAGGCGCGCAAGCAGTACGGGCCGGCCCAGAAGGACAGGGGAGGCAGCGGCAAGACCGAAGCTCCAGGCCACTGACCTGGGGTTTCGCATGGAGCGGGCGACGAGCATCGAACTCGCGCTCTCCGCTGTCGCGCGTTCTGACGTGAACCGATCCATGCGATCGCCGGGCCGGAACCCCTGGGCCCCTTCCTTCGAGACCGAGCGACGCTCCAGTGGCCGACTGTCGGCGAGGTCCCGGATTACCGGGCCGGGGCCGCGCCGACGCGGGCCAGCACGCCGTCGGCCAACTCCCGCGGGCTCAGCTCGCCGTCCAGGAACACGGTGTCACTGGGCAGCGAGTCCACTGCGGCCATACAGGACTCGATCTTGGACTTGCACCACCCGCGCACCCGTTCATCCTGCGCGGGATCGTCAGGCGTGAAGCTCCGCCCTTCGATCCGCTTCACCAACACGTCCTCGGAGACCTTGAGGAAGAAGTGGTGGACAGCTATCCCCGCGTCCTTCAGGGCGCCGAAGATCTCCTCGACATAGCCGGGGTTGACCAGCGTCATGGGCACCAGAACGGGTCGCTCATACTCCTCGACGAGTCCCACGGCAAGGTCCGCGACCTGCCGCCTCCACAGCCGCAGATCCTGAAAGTCGCCGGTTGGTCCTTCAACGATCTCGCGCAGCACGTAGCCGACCATCTCCGGGTCATAGACCAGCGCCTCGGGCCAGCGCGGACGTAGTTCATCCACCAGCGTGCTCTTCCCGCTGCCGAATGCACCGTTCACCCAGACGATCACAGACGTCTCCCTGCAGATGGATGCCCTCAACCGGCCACGGCGGCCCCCCGAACCACACACCGTGACGCGGCGGGCAGGTCGGCCCATGCCAGGGATGCCGTCCGGCTACGACCCGAAGTTCTGCGTCCAGTAGTTGCCCGGCTGGGCCAGGCCGATGCCGAGCTCCTTGAAGCCGCAGTTGAGGATGTTGGCCTTGTGGCCGGGGCTGTTCATCCAGCCGTCCATGACGCTTTCGGGGGTGCCGTATCCGGCGGCGACGTTCTCGCCGGCCGACCTGAAGTTGTATCCGACGCGAGCGAGCCGCTCGCCCATGTCCGAACCGTCGGAACCGGTGTGCGACATGTTCTTGTGGTCGGCCATGTCCTGGCTGTGGTTCTGGGCAGCCTTGGTGAGCTTGGCGTTCGTGGTCACCGGGCCGCAACCTGCCTTCTCGCGTTCTGCGTTGACCAGAGCCAGCACACGACTCGTGGGGCCGGAATCCGCAGGGCTGGCGGGGGCGCTCGGAGCTTTGCTGGGACGCGTGGTCTTCGGAGTCGGCGTGCTTGGAGGCGGAGCAGGCCTGTCGGGCTTGGTGCGGGGACGCGTCGGGGTGGGACTGGGGCTCTTGGACGCCGAGGGGGAGGCTTTCCGGGTTTTCGCCGGAGTGGTACGAGGAGAAGGGCTCGCCTTGGGGGTGTCCGGGGACGCGGAGGGCGTCCGCGAGGGCTCCGCGTCGGCTACTTGATCCGATGTGCCGCCGCCCCATCCCAGCCAGGAGGACGCCACACTGCGCAAGCCTCCCAGCTCGCTGCCGCTCGCCAGTGCGACCGAAGGAATACCCACGGCGCCCGCAGCCACCACGATGACTGCGGTACGGGATATCTTCCGGCGCTTCTTTTTCTGGCGATGCTTGTTCATACGTGGCCTCACTCAGTGGTCCGGCATTGGCAGCAAAGCAGCGCAGCGCTGGCGAGCCCGGTCATTATGGGGACCGGCGAGCGCACCGGGCAATGAACGTCCGTACTACCGCCGACCGGCCCTGACGAGGTCCGCCCGGCCCATAAGGACGTACGGATTCAGCCGTCGGCACACAATCTCCGCCACCCGCACACACCAGTGACCAGGACGAAGAGGCTCTCCGGCCGTCGCGGGTGCTAATTTCGCCGACCTCGAGAATCGGTTGAATTGCCACCTGTGGTGGAGAATGCCCGATTGAGATTCAAAAGAGTGCAGCTGTTACCAGCAGTAATCAGTCAATCAATCCCATTCGGTAAAATTCCGGCGTGATGTATATCACTCTGATTCGAAGTGTGGGAATTGCCGAGCCGGGACGGGTCGGGACCGAGCCGGGACGGGTCGGGACCGAGCCGGGACGGGGCCGGATCGACTGAGTTCCTGCGTGGTGGCTGGCTGCCCTGCGGCGCAAGTGTCTTGCGGTGCATGGCAATGCCGACTACCTTGTACCGCATGATAAAGGGGGCGCCCGAATCGGATGACCAGCGGCGCAGTCAGCTCCTGCGTGGGGTCCTTGATTTGTGTCTGCTGTCGCTGATCTCCAGTCGGCCGCGGTACGGCTACGAGTTCGTGGAGGCGCTGGCGGACAGTGGGCTTGAGTTGGTGAGCGAGGGCAGCATCTATCCGCTGCTCGCCCGGATGGAACGGGCGCGGCTCATCTCCTCGTACCGCGCGCCGTCCTCGAGCGGCGGCGCCCCGCGCAAGTACTACCGCCTGACCGAGGCCGGGCGCGCCGAACTGACCAGCGGCCAGGCCGTGTGGCGCGCCTTCACCGGGCAGGTGGACCGAATCCTGACGGACACCGAATCCTGACGGACACCGAAACCTGACGGACCGAAACCTGACGGACACCGAAACCTGACGGACACCGAATCCATCACGGGGGAGAGCGCGCCATGACGCACGCCATGACGAACGAGCAGATACTCGCGGTCTGTCGCAGCAACTGGGAGTACAGAGGGATCGATGACGCATCCGTACGGGAGATGCTCGACGAGCTCACGGCGCACCTGGAAGACGCGGAGGCTGCGGGCCGTACACCTCAGGACGTCGTCGGTGGCGATGTCAGAGCGTTTGCCGCGACGTGGGCACGGGCCCGCGCTCCGCTCGCCCTCCGGGTGCTGCGTATGGTCGCGATGACCTGCTCCGTATTCGGCGTCGTGCTGCTGTTCTCCTGCCTGTTCCATTGGACCGGGCAGGTGGAGCTGACCGTCGATCGCATAGCCTTCTACGTGCTTCTCGCGGCCGTCACGGTCGTCTGGGAAACGCGGCGCGGCAGTCTGGGCATAGTCAAGAACTGGGCGCTCACCCTCGTCGTCGTCCTGCCTGCAGCACTGCTCACCAGATGGCTGGTCGGGGATGAGGTGTTGTTCACGCTTCAGGTGTGGTTCATCGCGGCTCTGCTTCTTCCCGGACTCGCCTACGTGGTCAGCGACAAACGGAACGCGAAGGCCGCCACGGCCGACAGTGAGTGAGGCCTCGTGCGGCAGGCAGTACGGGCGGTTGTGTACGACTCTGTACGACCAGCGGTGTCCGGCACTCGCCGAAAGTGCCGGACAGGTCACTTGCCGTGCTGGAAACTCGTCTCTTTCCATGCCGGAAACTGGCCGCTACTCTTTCCGGTATGGAAACTAACGGGGTGCGACTGACGCCCGAGCAGGCCCATGCCGCCCTGGCCGACACCGAGCACGTACGGGCCTCCGCCGCGGCGCTGTCGGCCACACCGTGGCCGAACTGGTTCTTCATCACGCTCACGCTCTACATCGCCGCGCTCCCGATCACGTTCGGAGGCTTCATGGCCGACCCGGAGTGGCTGCTGCCGCGTTCCGCGTGGATGACCATCCTCGTGACGAGTGCCGCGGTGTACCTGGCGCTGTTCGTCGTCGCGGGGAACGCGTGGCGCGCCAAGACCGGGGTGGCGCTGCGGTTGGACGTACTGCCGAAGCGGGCGACCGTGCCGCTCACCATCGGCCTGCCCGTGCTGCTGGTGGGAGCGGGGTTCGCTTTCCGCGCCACTGGACGGCCGGTGTGGCTGTTCGCGGCCTCGCTGATCGGTGTCGCCGTGTCCGTCGGCTTCCACCTTGCCTTCGTACGCCTGCACCGGAAGACGCCGTGAGCGCCGAAATCCACGACCGGCTGGAGGGGTTCGACACCACCATCCACGCCCCGAACCGGCTGCGCATCTGCGCCCTCCTGGATGCTGCGGGCGAGGCGGAGTTCGGTCTGGTCCAAAAGCAGCTCGATCTCTCTGCCTCCGTGCTGAGCAAGCACGTCACCGTGCTGATGGACGCCGGCTACGTCGAGCAGCGGAAGGCCGTACGCGACACCCGGCAGCGAGTGTGGCTCCGGCTGACCCGGCGCGGCCGGGATGCGTATCAGGGGCACCTTGCGGCGCTGCGGGCGATCGTGGGGCCGTCGGATCCGGCTCTCTGATCATGATCGGAGCCGGATGAGGAGCGCGGCTGCGGCCGTCGCTGCAAGTAGCGAGGGCGACAGGTGACGCGCGCGTCGCCGACCCGACCTTCGCCGACCCGACCCCCGCCGGCCGTACCGAACGAACCCCTCCGCCAATCAAATCCTCACCCGGCGCGAATTGATTTCCCTGATGAAACGGGGGTGACCATCAACTCTCCCCTCGCCAGCCTCGGTGCAGTCAGGCCGGACAACGGCAGACCGAGCACTGGAGAACCACGTATGCCCCACTCACACACAGTGGCGGGCCCCCAGCGCGGCGCGCCTCGGTGGCGGACGCAGCGCCGACTGCCGAAGCCCTTCCATCTCGTCCTGCGGTTCCTTCTCGTGACGCTGATCGCCACCGGTGCGCTCGTGACGACCACCGGTTCCGCGAGCGCGCAGGACGAGCCCAACGGCGCGCTGTCGCAGAGACCGACGCCCGGTGTGGTGTACCGCGGCGACTCCCGGCACCCGAACGACATCTTCGCCAACGGCTTCACAGCCCGGGGAACGAACTACGACCTCAGGAACCATGTCCACGGCGGACACGGGTCCAACGACAGCGGCTACATCTCCACGTCGGGTACGCGGGACGTCGCGGTGCCGTTCGCCCGGAGCCAGGGGCAGATCACCCTCGCGAACCAGGCCGCTGAGCCGCGTTGCCAGGGGCCGGGCTGGACGATCGGCGAGAGCATCCCGGTCGTGGGATGGCTCGTCATGAGCCACTGCATACACTCGACCCACGAAGTCAGGACCTTCGTCTACACGATCGACCCGCGGTTCGTGACCGGCGTCCCCCTGTACGTGCCCGACCAGCTTCGTGGGGACCCGGCCATGTACGAGCACTACCGGAGCCAGGACGAATGGGCCTTCTTCCACAGGATTCCGCCCCAGGCGATCACCGGCGTGCAGATCTACCGCCTGACGGGGCGGGCGGTCAACGGCCGGCTCGAGATGCAGAGCGTCACCTTCGACGAGGAACGCTGGGTGCCGAACCCCAACTACGTCCCCAACTACCGCTACGACCCGATTGCCGACCCGACCGCCGACCTCGACCTGGACCAGGACCTGAACATCCCGGCGCTCCCGGCGAACGACTACAACCGGGGCTGCAGCGCGGCCCAGCAGTGCAGGGGCTGAGCCACTGATCCCGCCCGCCCATCCCGGCGCAGGGCAGGCGACACGAGGCGGCACCACCGGTCCACGCGGTGGTGCCGCCGCCGCAATTTGGTCGTACGACTTGATCGCTGGACAAAGTCGATATGATGTTCCCCATGGCTCATGTTTCCGCGGCGGAGCGCCGCCCTCAGCTGATCAAGGCCGCCATCGACCTCATGACCAGGGAGGGGGTGGCTGCCGGAAGCACCCGTGCCATCGCGGCCGAGCTGGGCGTGGCCCAGGCGACGGTGCACTACACCTTCGGCACCAAGGAAGATCTGTACCGGGCTGTCATGGAGCAGCTCACCCATGATCTGGTCGCCCAGGTCGAACGGGCGGCGCCCGCGGACGCCGGCTTCGAGGAGTCGATCGCGGCGCTCGCCACCGCCCTGTGGCGGACCCTGCGCGAGCAGCCGACCACCCACCAGCTCCTCCACGAACTGTCCATGTTCGCGCTCCGGACACCGCGGCTGCAGGAAGCCCTTGAGAGCCACTCCCGCGAGACGATGGCCGTGACGACGAAGCTGGTGACCGAGGCGGCCGAGCGCACCGGTCACCAGCTCGCCCAGCCGGCGGAGACCCTCGCCCGGTTCTTCCTGGCCGGCTTCGACGGCCTCTCGGTGCAGCATCTCTCACTGCCCGACGAGGAGGCCGAGCTCATCTGTCTGCAGGCTCTGGTCTCCGCTGTCGTCGCGCTCGCCGGCGGCCGAATGGAGCTCATGGCCCTGCCGACGAAGTGACGGCGGGGCGGAACAGGCCGACCTCGCCGTTGCCGCCGTCACCGCCACTGTCACCGTCACAGCAGCGTCCGCGCCCCGTTTCGTAGAAGACAGGGCCACGGACATGGGGGGAGGGGGCGTCCGTGGCCCTGTCGGTCGGCGGGCCCGGCGGGCCCGGCAGGCTCGCCGGGCTCGGCGGGGAGTGCGGTGGGCGTCGGCGCCGCACCCTGGGTGGTCAGCCGGACCAGCGCACTCTGGGTGGTCAGCCGGCCCAGACGTCTTCCACGTACTGGCCAGACTCGATCAGGGCGTTCAGCCAGGCGCCGGCCTCGTCGCCGCCCGCGCCGGTGTGCTTGCGGTAGATCGCCATGAACGCATCCCGCACCGCGGGGGCCATGCGGCGGCCGTCCCCGCAGATGTAGACCCGGCCACCGGCCTCCAGTACGGCCCAGATCTCGTCGCTCTCCTTGGCGATGCGGTCCTGGACGAAGCGGGCGCCGTCCTCGGGGGCGCAGGAGAAGGTGGGCCGCAGCCGGTGAACAAGGGGATGAGGCAGTTGACCCGACGAGCCCCTGGCCGAACCGCAGCGATGGACCGGACCGGCCTGCGCCGCTCCGGCGCGTCTCTCTCCAGCGTCGCCTACGTTCATTCCCCAGCCGTTGGCCGGATGGCCTCCCGGCGCGCTCCAATACACGATCCAGCGCCGAAAGTTGCCACCCCACCCGGGCCCGTCGCCCATAGGGAAGTGGGCCTTGGCCGAAGTACTCAGCTGGAACTGTCGGACTCGTCCTTCGCGGCGCGGCGGTACTCGGCGTTGATGCGCTGCGCTTCCTCGAGCTGGTCCTCGAGGATGACGATGCGGCAGGCGGCCTCGATCGGGGTCCCCTGGTCGACGAGTTCGCGGGCGCGGGCGGCGATCCGCAGCTGGTAACGGGAGTACCGGCGGTGCCCGCCTTCCGAGCGGAGCGGAGTGATCAGACGGGCCTCACCGATGGCCCGGAGAAAGCCGGGGGTGGTGCCGAGCATTTCGGCGGCCCGGCCCATGGTGTACGCGGGGTAGTCGTCGTCGTCCAGACGACCGCTGAGCGGAGTATCTGCTGTCATTTACACCTCGTTGTACGACGCGTCGAGGGGCCCTGGTGCCGTGCGGCACCAGGGCCCCGAAGGGATTGAACACCATCTGTCGGCCTTACTGCTCTGCCGACCTGCTGTTTCCGCTGCCCGGCCCGGGAGAGGGCCGGAAATGCGGGGATCGCGGATTCGTGACCGGGGACCACCTTCCAATCCGGGTCTTGCGGTACCCGACCGGATGATGCTTCCCGGGCCGGGCGATCCTGATGGCGTCTGCTCCCTCCGTCCTTCCTCTGAGTGATGCGAACTGCTGGTACTGCTGTCGGCGGCCCCTCAACCTGCGAGCCGCCCAGTGCGACTGTCAGCCCCGTCACCGTCCTGCGAACAACCTGGCTTCGGAACTCCACAGTCGCCCTGACCTGCGAACTTCATGTACCGCTGCCTGGCAGTTCGTGTCTGCCGGGCCTTCTTGACCGTGTCTACGAAAGGAACCTTAACCAGATCACCAGCCAATGTCTACTCCGGCGAGCATAGATTTCGGTGCTCTCGAGGCGTAGGTATTTTGCGCCGACTGACAGTGGCGACCGACAGCGGCGGCACGGTGAACCATGCGCTCCAGCGCCCCGGTCTCCACCGCTCCAGCGCCCCGGTCCCCACCGCTCCGGTGCTCGGCTCCCCACCCCCCCCGTGCGCCGGCATCGCGTCGGCGCCGGAGATCCCGTACAAGGTCACGTACAGGAAATGGGCACAGAGGACCGACCGCTGCATAAAATCGGCTCTCATGTCGAAACCTGACGACCTGCTCGCGGACATCGCCGCCAAGGTGGAGTCCGCGCAAAGCAATCAGATGTCGCTGACCGTGGTGGTGGGCGGAGCCGTCATCACCGGCCGGCTGGCGCCCGAAGCCGTGTGGAGGGAGCGCGTGTCGGAGGTACTGAAGGACTCGGACCGTCTCGGCCAGTTCTCCGGTGTCTTCGATGCCGATCGGTCAGAGGACCGAACCGACCGCGGTGAGGCGCCCACGCACCTGCACTTCCATCTCGCCCGGATCCTGCAGGGCAGTGTCGGGATCCCCGAGACGGGTGGCATGTACCGAGTCGCGATCAGCGACGTCAGTGCCTGGACCGTGGGCGACTTCAGCTACTCCGAACCCTGAGACGCTCACGACGAGAGCCCTGCCGACGTGTGTCGGCAGGGCTCTCGTCGCTGCTGTGATGCCGCCGGCTTCGGCCGGTCCTCATTGCTCAGGAGGCGGGCGTACCAAGCAGGGCCGATGCGGCCTGCAGCGGTGTCAGGGCGGGGGCGGCGGGCGCGCTCTCCTCGCCGTCGCGGCAGGTGAAACCGAGGCGGCTCATGGCGCGGGTGACTTCCCCGCTGGTGAAGTCACGGCGGTCCTGCCGGGTGATGACTTCGCCCACTTGCTTGACGGGATAGTGGCGGCGGCCGATGAGCACGGACTCACCCGTGATGGCCTCGGGCTTGATGCCCTTCATGGAGTCCACTACCTCTTGCTTGGTGAACTCGAACGGGAACCGGGCGATGACACAGCGCATGATGCCTCACAGGGATGGAGTACGAGTACGGGGCTGACCGGCCGGCTGACGCGGGTCCGCGGGAGTGGGCGAGCACGCCCAGTGGTCCACCGGCGCCGAGGACGTCCCGTAGACGACCCGGTCCGTGTACGTGGAGGGTGGAGCTGTCGGTTCTAGGCCGCCGGGTTGGAGGCGGGCGGCCGCTGTGCCGTGCGGCGTGCCGCCTCGCCGGTGGGTCGGCCCTGGGCGGGGCGACCGCGGCGGCGGCCCCGGGACGGGGACGAGGAAGAGGCGCCGCGCCGGGGGCGTTCCGCGACCGGCACCGTGATGGTGACCGGGACACCCGAAGGGGCCTGAGCGCCTGTGATGCGGGTCAACTCCGCTTCACCCGAGTTCACTTGGGTTGTCTGGGGCGTGATGCCGGCGGCGGCCATCAGCCGGCTCATGTCGCGGCGCTGGTTGGGGGTCACCAGGGTGACCACGCTGCCGGACTCGCCCGCGCGTGCCGTACGGCCGCCACGGTGCAGATAGTCCTTGTGGTCGCTGGGCGGATCGACGTTCACGACCAGATCGAGGTTGTCGACGTGGATTCCGCGTGCCGCGACATTGGTCGCCACCAGCACCGTCACATGCCCGGCCTTGAACCGGTCCAGGGTCCGGGTGCGCTGCGGCTGGGACTTGCCGCCGTGCAGGGCGCCGGCGCGGACGCCGCTGTTCAGCAGATGCTCGGTCAGCCGGTCCACCGCGTGCTTGGTGTCCAGGAACATGAGCACCCGGCCCTCGCGGGCCGCGATCTCGGTGGTGGTGCGGTGCTTGTCCGCGCCGCGTACGTGGAGTACGTGATGCTCCATGGTGGTGACCGCACCCGCGGACGGGTCGACGGAGTGGACCACCGGGTCGTGCAGATAGCGGCGGACCAGCAGGTCGACGTTACGGTCCAGGGTGGCCGAGAAGAGCATCCGCTGACCCTCGGGACGCACCTGGTCGAGCAGCGCGGTGACCTGGGGCATGAAGCCCATGTCGGTCATCTGGTCGGCCTCGTCGAGAACGGTGATGGCGACGCGGTCCAGCCGGCAGTCGCCGCGGTCGATGAGGTCCTTGAGCCGGCCAGGCGTGGCGACGACGACCTCCGCACCGCCCCGCAGTGCCCCGGCCTGCCTGCCGATCGACATCCCGCCGACCACGGTGGTCAGCCGCAGCCGCAGAGCTCGGGCGTACGGAGTGAGCGCGTCGGTGACCTGTTGGGCGAGCTCGCGGGTGGGTACGAGGACGAGGGCCAGCGGCTGCCGGGGCTCGGCGCGCTGACCGGCCGTACGGGCGAGGACCGCGAGGCCGAAGGCGAGCGTCTTGCCCGAACCGGTGCGGCCACGGCCGAGGACGTCGCGGCCGGCGAGGGAGTTCGGCAGAGTCGCCGCCTGGATCGGGAACGGTGCGGTCACGCCTTCGTGGCCGAGCGCGGCCAGCAACGGCGCAGGCATGGAGAGTTCGGCGAACGTCTCGACGGCACCGAGCGCGGGGGTGATCGTCTTCGGCAGCGCGAACTCACCCTGAGGCGCGGCCTGTCGACGTCCGTACCCTTCGGGACGGCGCGGAGTACCGGAGCGGCCGGGGACTGCGCTTCCGGCCCCGGCTCCGTAGCGGCTGCCGCCCCTCTTGGAGCCGGAACCTCCGGCGCGAGTGCGGGCGAAGCGATCGTTTGTACGGGTGCGGTTCATGCGGAACCTTCCTTGATATGGCACGAATCAAGGAATTCCCGCAGCAATTGAGCAGCGCAGAGAATCGCGAGAACGAGCCGATGGCGATGCGGGATCGGATGGGATCCCGAAGGGAATGTGCGAGGCATGCGTGGTGAATGCGCAGGGATACGCGTGAGATTTGTCTCTCACGAGAATAGTGAGATCCCGGCAGCAGAGGATGCAGTAAGGAATGCAGCAGGAGATGAATGGGGGATCAAGGGGGCCATGCCCTGGGCCATGCCCCCTGGATCACGCTGCGGCTGAAAGTGCGAGGGGAGGACGGGCTGTCAGATGGCCCGCGCCCCGAAAATCGACCAGCTGGGGCCCGCACCCCAAGGTGCGGGCCCCAGCTGCGAAGTACGTGCCGGCGTCAGGCGGGAACGATGTTCTCGGCCGTCGGGCCCTTCTGGCCCTGCGCGATGTCGAAGGTGACCTTCTGGCCTTCCAACAGCTCACGGAAGCCCTGAGCGGCGATGTTCGAGTAGTGAGCGAAGACGTCGGCGCCGCCGCCGTCCTGCTCGATGAAGCCGAAGCCCTTTTCCGCGTTGAACCACTTCACGGTGCCGGTAGCCATATTGAATCTCCTTTGGGGCGGTGTTCGGAGTCCACACTGTGCGGACTCCGCGTCGTCGCGATGATCACCCCGCCGGAAATTAACCGGAGATGTAAGGAGCTCCACCGGCGTATAAAACCGGCGAGAACACTCCCAAGCGTTCGGGAACCACAACTGCAACTGGGATCGACAGTATCACGGTGCGATCGACGGTGTGCCCTGAGTAATTCTGTTCCACCTGCCGAGTGAGGAATCTTCATCGAGCGTGGCGTCTATTTCTCATTTCGCGGTCACAGATATTGCCTGTTGGCGGCAGCGGAACAAGGCGAGAGCCCGGGCGCTGACGACCGCGACGGAGGCGAGGCTCCCGACTGCCGCGCATACGACAAGGGCCGGCCAGGCGTAGGTGGTCTGCGCCAGGGTTCCGGAGCGGTTCATCAACAGGCCGAGCAGCGCGGCGAGTTGAGCGAGGAAGAGGATCGGGAGCGTCTGGGGCAGCAACCGCAGGGCCGTACGCCACCATGGTCGCCGTGCGGAGCGCCGCGCCCATCGGGGCGCGCGCAGGACACCGCGGATGCCGAGACCCGCCGCCAGCAGAGTCAGGGCCGCCAGAACCCAGTCGGCCGTCATCGAGAAGGGCTTCGCCACCTCGGGCTTCTTGCCCCGCGCGAGGTCGACGAGGCCCTGCGAGATCTGGGCGGCGTCGTCTCCGGAGATCAGGCCGGTATTGGTGACGACCGCGATGCCGATCCGGCTGTCGGGCAGCAGTGTGGCCATGGAGTTGTGGGTCAGGAGTTGGCCGCTGTGCTGGATCTGCTCGGGCCCGTCACCCTGCCGATTCCGCCGCCAACCCATCCCGTAGTCCGTGTCCTTCGGCGCCTTCGGTGGGGTGTGCGTCAGCTCGATGGTGCGTGCGGTGGCGATACGGCGGTCCTCGGCGGACACGCCCTGGTTGTTCTGGGCGATGAGCCACCGGGAGAGGTCGTCGGCCGTGGTGACGACACCGTGGCCGCCCGCGGTGAACCAGCGCGGGTGCGGACGGGACAACACGGTGCCGTAGGCGCGGACGTAGCCGCGCGCCCGGTCGGGCATCTCGGTGGTCGTGTCGAGGGAGGCGGTGTGCGTCATGCGCAGCGGATCGAAGAGATTGACGGAGAGGTAGTCGGCGAAGGGCTGTCCGCTGACCACCTCCACCAGGCGTGCCGCGACGAAGTAGTTGGGGTTGTGGTAGCGGTACCGGGTTCCTGGCTCGGCGGCGAGGGGCGCCTCGCGCATCGCGGCGACGGCCTCTTTGAGGGTGTGCGGCTGGGCGCGGGTCAGATCCGGGTAGGCGGAGTCGGCCATACCGGAGGTCTGGGTCAGGACCTGCCGGACGGTGATCTCCCGGGAACGCCGGTCGGCCAGGGTGAACTCGGGCAGATAGCGGTGCACAGGCTGGTCCAGGTCGACTTTGCCCGCCTCTACCAGTTGCATGACGGCGAGTGCGGTCATGGACTTCGACAGTGACGCCACGGGTAGGCGCGTCCGCTCCGTCATGGCCTGACCGGAGGCGGTGTGCCCGTATCCCGCGGTGTGGACGACCCGGTCGCCCTCGGTCACGGCGACCACCGCGCCCGGCAGCCGGGTCTGCTCCAGGTAGTCGCGTACGAATCGGTCGATCGAGGCCGGATCCGGGGCGGCGTACGACCCCGAGGCGGCGGTGGACTCCAGGGCGACGGTGGACCGCGGGGCCGAGGAGGCCGGTACGGCGGTGGCCGCGACCGCGATGCCGAGCGCGGCCAGCACGGTGCCGAGTCGGCGACGCATGCCGGTAGGGACGGTGATCAGCTTCATGCAGGCCAGTGCACCGGTCCATCCCCTGCCGGCGCACGGGCGCGCACGCGAGTTCAGAGGTAGTGCATGCACTACTGCCCCAAGATCCCCGGCTCGGTAGGTTCGAGGGATGCGACATCGGACCGCCTGGCAGGCGCTCGGTCAGAACCCGCTGAAGGTGCTCGGCTCCAGCTGGCCCTGGCGGTCCTTCGCCTATCTGCTGTCCGGTGTGGTCTTCGGTGCCGTTGCCGGCGCGGTCCTCGTGGTGGCGCTGGTCGCAGGGGCCGTATCGCTGGTGGTGTTGGCGGGGGTGCCGATCCTGCTCGGTGTGGCGCTGTCCGGTGTCGCCGTCACCCGCTTCGAGCGGTGGCGCCTGCGCCTGGTGGACCTCGACCCGGTGCCGGACCCGCACCGGGCCCCCGAACGTCCGGGACTCGTCGGATGGGTACGAACCCGGCTGCGAGAGCCCGCGACCTGGCGTGAGCTGGGCTTCACCGCGGTGTCGGCGACCGCTCTGTGGTGGATGGACTTCCTCGTCCTGGGCTTCGCCCTGGTCGTCCCCGTACTGGTGATCATGTCGCCCCTCGACGACGCCGGCGCCTGGCCGCTGGTGATCGTCGGTCTCTGCCTGCTCGCCGCCGCGCCGTACACCATCACCGCCTGGGCCGGCGCCAGGGCGGCCGTCACCCGTCTCATGCTGGCGCCGCGCGACAGCGAACTGGGCCGTGAGCTCACCGACGTACGGGCCTCCAGGGTGCGGCTGGTCGATGCCTTCGACGCGGAGCGGCGCCGGATCGAGCGGGACCTTCACGATGGGGCACAGCAGCGGCTGGTCTCCCTGAACGTGATGCTCGGTCTGGCCGCCCTCGACACCGAGCCGGACTCACCTATGGCCGGCCGGCTCGCCAAGGCACAGGAACAAGTGGCGCTCGCTGTCGACGAGTTGCGTGAGCTCAGCCGCGGCGTCCACCCGAAGGCCCTCACCGACCACGGTCTGGCCGCCGCGGTCGAGAACCTGGCGGGGCGCTCCGTACTGCCCGTCACGGTCGACATCCGCCTGCCTCGTCGGCTGCCACTCTCCGTGGAGACAGCGGCGTACTTCGTGATCGCCGAGGCTCTGACCAACGCCGTCAAGCACAGTCAGGCAACCCGAGTCGAGGTGCACGCCCGCCTGCACACCGACCTGCTGGACCTGTCCGTCAGTGACGACGGCATCGGCGGCGCCACACCGGAGGCGGGCACCGGACTCGTCGGCCTGGCCGACCGTGTCGCCGTGGCGGACGGCAGACTCCGCATCTCCAGCCCACAGGGCGGGCCTACCCTGATGCACGTGGAGTTGCCGTGCCGTTGACCGTCGTACTCGCCGAGGACTCCCCGCTGATGCGGGACGGCCTGGTCGGCGTGCTCACCCGCTTCGGCCACCAGGTGCTTGCCGCCGTCGGCGACGCGGACGCCCTGATCGCGGCGGTCCGGGAACACGCTCCCGACATCGTCGTCACCGACGTCCGCATGCCACCGGACAACACCGACGACGGCCTGCGCGCCGCCGTCGCCCTGCGCCAGGAACGCCCCAGCCTGCCGGTCCTGGTACTCAGCCAGTACATCGAGCAGTCCTACGCAGCCCATCTGCTCGATCTCGGCAGCGACACCGGGGTCGGCTACCTCCTCAAGGACCGCGTCAGCGCCGTCAGCGAGTTCGTCGACGCGGTCGCCCAGGTCGCCGCGGGCGCGACGGTCGTGGATCCCGAGGTGGTCCGCCAACTTCTCAACCGCCGCCGCGATCCCCTGCAGCGCCTCACGCCCCGAGAGCGCGAGGTCCTCGCCCTGATGGCCGAGGGGCGCACCAACACCGCCATCGCCCGCGAGCTGTACGTCACCGAGGCAGCGGTCAACAAGCACGTCAGCAACATCCTCCAGAAACTCGAGCTCCACCTCGACGGCCACGGCCACCGCCGCGTCCTCGCCGTCCTCACCTACCTCCGCGGATGACCGGCGACGAGCGGTCCAGATTTCTCCGAGTTCGGCGGTCTGCGGATGTCGAGAACGTGCCACCGGCTGCGTCCCAGGGGCATCAGCGGCCACCACCGGCCGTACGAGGATGAAACACGCGGAAGAAGCGGAAGAAGGGGAAGCCAGCATGGCGATTCAGCGGATGGACAACGTCGGCATCGTCGTCGGGGACATGGATGCCGCCGTCGCGTTCTTCGTGGAACTCGGTATGGAGCTGGAGGGCAGGGGGGAGGTCGAGGGCCCCGTCGCCGATCGGTGCACCGGACTCGACGGCGTCCGCTGTGACATCGCGATGCTCCGTACCCCGGACGGTCACAGTCGGCTCGAGCTGGCGAAGTACCGCAGTCCCGCGGTGATCAGCGCCGGGCCGCGCAACCGGCCGCACAACATTCTGGGCACGCACCGCGTCATGTTCGCCGTCGACGACATCGCGGACACCGTCGCCCGCCTGCGCCCTCACGGCGCCGAACTCGTCGGCGAGATCGCCAAGTTCGAGGACAGTTACCTGCTCTGCTACCTCCGCGGCCCGGAGGGCATCATCGTCGGACTGGCCGAGCAACTGCGCTGAGAAGGGATCCGATCCCTTGTGGGACAGCTAAAAAGCCCAGGTCAGCGACTACGCGCTGGAGGCGGCCGGACTCAGGGCGCGCCATGAACGCGCGGGCATCCGGACTCCCCAGGTATGGGACATCGGCGCACCGTAGCAAGGGACTCTGTTGCTCCTCTACGAGAGCCGCGGTGACCACCGGGACGCGGTGCCGGTGCCCCTGAGGCCCGCGCCGGAGCGACGGGTCCCAGGAGCACCGCGGACTCCTTACGGGGCGTCGATCAGATGGTGCGGCGGCACGGTCACCGAGCGTGCGCCCGGCTCACCGCTCAGGACGACCTTGCGCAGCGCGACGTTGTTGCCGGTGTTCGTCTCCTTGAGGCGCTTCTCCGGGTTGGCGATGACCTGGATGTAGTACGTGCCGTTCGGCACGTCGCTGATGTCGAAGGACTGCCCGGGAATGTCCTGGGTGTACGTGTCACCGGAGCCGACGTCGAGGACCTCCCGTACGGAGATGGAGTTCTCCTCGCCGCAGGCGGTCGACAGATCGGTGTTGAACGGCTTCCAGTTGGCGTTCTTCACCGTGTAGTCGACGGCGTCAGTGTTGGCCAGGCAGAACGCCTCCTTGCCGCTGCGGATCTCCTTCGTCTGGTCCGCGCTGAGCAGGCGGTAGCTGGCGAAGTCGGTGAAGTGCCAGTGATCGTGGCCCTCGCGCGGGTCCCACTCCATGGTGCCGGTGGGGGTGTAGCCGACCTGCTTGCCGGCCGCGTCGTAGAAGTACTGGTAGGCGTCCATCAGGTCCTTGCCGGGGCTGCGGAAGCCGTCCACGACGAGGGGGGCGGGGCCCGCGTTCCAGACGTTGGCGCTGAAGGCGAGGTAGTCCTTGTCGGCCACGTCGCCGTCCGCACCGTCGCTGATGGCGATGTTGAAGGCGGGCAGGGACCGCAGGTCGGGCTTGGGCACGTCGGCCGGGACGCTCGCCCGGCCGGTGGGCCGCTTGGTGGCCGGCTTCAGTGCGGGCGCGATGCGGGAGCCGTCGGTGTGGCCGGGTCCGTCGCCCAAGTGGTGGGCCAGGCCCCGGTCCTCGAGGGCGTGCGAGAGGGCGCCCGGGGTGGGGGCGTCGGGGCCGTGGTGGCCCGCGCGGCCGGCGGCCTGATGCCCGGAGTGCCCGGAGTGGCCGGAGCGGGCGGTCAGTCCCGCGCCGCCGCCCCCGTCGTTCTCCTCACGCACCGTCACCTTGATCGTCGGCTGGTCGTTGGGGATGCCGAACAGGTCCCGGTACTTCTTCGCCACCCGCACCTTCGCCGTGTACTCACCGACCGCCAGGTCCACCGGCTCGTCGTAGCCGTAGGCGCTGGAGTTGGACGCCCAGCCCCTCTCCACGCCCCACACCGAGCCCAGCGTGAACGGGTTGGTCGGGCAGCTCTGCGGATAGTGGGAGGTCGCCGCGCCGTCGGGGCGGATACGGCCGGAGGCGTTGTTCGGGCAGAAGTTGCCCTTGCTCTTGGCCACCTCCTGGCCTGCCGCGTCCTCGAAAGACACCTCCAGGAAGCCGGGCAGCCCGGTGAAGTCCTTCACCAGGCCGGCGGGGAGGGTCTTGGTCGTGGTCTTCGTGCCGTCGCGCAGGATCTGCTGGGCGACTATGGGGTCCTTGTACGACTTGCGCTTGACCTTGATCTCCAGTGGCGCGTTGTCGACGGTGACGTACGTCCCCAGGTCCAGGTCGACGCCGGTCTCCCCCTCCCACTCCCAGCGTTCGGCTGTCACCGCGTTCGACGCGGCGATCAGCTTGAGCTTCGGCTTGCCTGCCGTGCCCTCCTCGGCCGCCCCGGCTCCGGGAGCGGCTCCCGCCCCGGCGACGGCGACGGTGAGCGCGGCGCCTGCGGCTAACGCCGAACGCTGCAGGCGACTGCGGTGGTGCTGCTGTCTGGTCATCTGATCCTCGTCTGTGAGCGCCATGATCAAGTCTGTGAGCAACCTGTGAGAGAGGTGAAAAGGGCGTGTGGTTGCCTGTTGACGAAGAACTCAATTCAGGGGCGTACGGAACTCGCTCCTTGTGTGAGCCGACTCCTCTATCGGTACGGCCGTAGGGGATCCAGCCGTGGTTCCCGTGTCCGAGCTGTCCGAGCAAGGTCAGGAGGCCGGTGATGGAAGAAGCCCAGCAGTCCTCCACCGAAGCGGGTTTCGCGTTGCGGAGACTGGTGCCGCCGCCCGCTCTCTGACGAACTCCGTGCAGTCATACGGACGTTGGACCTGCACCACCTGTCCGTCCTCGACCTGCGCGACGTCCTCGGCGACCTCCCCCACGACACCAAACGCGCCCGCGTCCACGACCAGTACGCCCCCACCCTGGAGGCCCTGCGCGCCGAGGTCCGCGCCGACGCCCCCACCCTCGCCCTGTATCGGGGCATCACCCGCTTCCTCCTCGACGACACCACCGACTTCACCGGCAGCCGCTCCGCCCTCCAGCGCGAACGCCGTAGACGCGCCTACGGCGTCATCCAGCGCAGCCGCGCCTGGGGCGACCTCATCGCCGAGCACCACCCCCGCGCCGTACGCCTGTCCATCCATCCCCAGCCCATCGGCGCCGCCAAGTTCGGCATGCGCCTCCTCGACGCACCCGATGCTTGGACCACCCCCTGGCACTCGGCCGCCCTACGCGATTCCGACGGCAGGTGGACGCTCATGCCGCGGGCGAGGGCGGAGCGGCTCGGCCGCCTGGTCCACCGGAACGGCAGACCGAGCCACTTCGAGAGGGGCTGAGATACGCGCGCCGAAGTCGTGTGTGGCGTGCGTCACATTGGCCCATTGGTTACGTTGAGGTGACTGGTTACTGATGGTGAGTATGGAGGTACAGCAGGGCGAACCCGTAACGGCAAGTCGTATCGCCTCTACGTCAGGGGCGTAAGGAGTGTTGTCATGACCGGCAAGAACGTCGACATCGCGAGTGAGTACTTCCAGGCCGTGCAGAAGGGCGACCTGGCCAAGGTGGGCGAGCTCCTGGCCGAGGAGATCGTCTGGCACCAGCCGGGCGCCAACCGGTTCTCCGGCGAGCACAAGGGGCGCGACGCCGTCTTCGCGATGCTCGGCGGAATGATGGAGGCCAGCCAGGGCTCCTTCGCCATCGACACGGTCCACACCCTGATGGGCAACGGCGACATGGTGGCCGCCTCGATCCACTTCGCCGGCGAGCGCGAGGACGCCTCCATGGGCATGGACGGCGTGGATGTCCTGCGCCTCAAGGACGGCAAGATCGTCGAGATGTGGCTGTTCTCCGGCGACCAGGTCGCCGAGGACGCCTTCTGGGGACAGTAGGCCACCCGCATCGTTGACCTCTGGTGACCAGTCACGGCCGCTGGCGGGCGTCGTAACTCTCGCGTGCCGCGAGTACTTCGGTGATGTGGTCCTCGGCCCAACTGCCCAATGCCTGAAGCGGGGCGTGCAGGGTGCGACCCAGTTCGGTGAGCTCGTACTCGACCCTGGGCGGGACCTCCGCGTACACATGCCGGGTGACGAGTCCGTCCCGTTCCAGGTCCCGGAGGGTCTCGGTGAGGACCTTGGCGCTGATGCCGTCGACGGTGGCGCGCAGCTCGCGGAAGCGCATGCGGCCGGAACTGAGGGCGATGACCACCATGGCCGTCCACTTGTTGGCGATGCGAACCAGTGAGGTGCGGGACGGGCAGGTCGCCGTCATGACGTCGAAGGCCGGCAGCTGTGGCATGCGAGACATCCCCTCATCGGTTACGTGAAGGCGATTGGTTACCGGTGGTGAGTGTAGGGCCCCAGTAGGCAGTACTCGACTCCACAACAGCGCCGGGAACTACCGGCGGGGCCGCAGGCCAATATGCATGCCTGCGGCCCCGCTCGGGCGTCTGGGTCAGGACGGGTCGCCGTACTGGAGGCCGCGTCCGTTGGTGCCGATGTAGACGCGCCCGTAGGTGTCGGGGTCGCCGGTGACGACGCCGCCGCCGCTGATGTTGCCCCACTGGTGGGCGTCGTCGTTGACGCGGAGCCAGGTGGCGCCCTTGTCGGTGGAGCGGAAGACGCCGGTGACGTCCTTGACGGTGCCGATCATGTACAGGGCCTGGTAGGAGGCGTCCGGTGCGGCCTTGCCGAAGCCGAGGGCGGAGGCGGACTTCACCGTGTCGAGCGTGGTGAAGGTGCGGCCGCCGTCGGTGGAGTGCAGCAGCCCCTTGTCATGGCCGGAGATCCACAGGTCACCGGCGATGCCGGGGACGGCCGTGAGCCGGCCGGAGGGCAGGTTGGTGGCGCGGGCGGTGAAGGTCGTGCCGCCGTCGGTGCTGGCGTAGAGCGTGCCGCCGGACAGTGAGTAGAAGGTCTTGGCCGAGGAGCGGTCGGCGACGACCACGGCGCCGTTGCCCAGGCCGCTGACCTTCGACCAGGTCGCGCCCTTGTCGGTCGAGCGGTACGGGGCCTGACCCTCCTGGGTCCAGACGATGGCGGAGCCGTCCGCCGCGAGCGCGACCTGGCCACTGTCGGCGCTGCCCACCGGCTCCGACTTGAAGCCGTTCCAGCTGCTGCCGCCGTCGGTGGAGTAGGCGCCGTCCTGCTCGCCGCCACGGCCGACGCGGACCATCACCGAGGGGTCGGACTGGGCGAAATCGATGTCCGTGCTGGTGATCATCATCGGGTTCTTCAGCCGCCCGTCGGGCACCTTGGCCAGGGCGGTGGAGGCGCCGTAGTGGAAACCGCCGAGGTCGCCCATGGAGGAGATGACGGTGGCACCGCCGGGCGGGGCGACCGCGTCCAGCACCGCGGTCTCCTCCAGCCCCCGGGCCCCCACGGTCCAGTGGCTGGTGCCGCCGCTGTCGGTGGCGCCCGCGTCCTTGCTGCGCCAGATGCCGCTGCCGGTGCCGTACAGCACGTGCCCGGAGTCGAAGGGATCGATGGCCAGGGCGGTCATCCAGTGCCCGGTGCCGGTACCGACGTAGGGAGCGGCGGAGGCGTCCCGCTCCGACTTGTCGGCCAGTGCCTTCCAGTTCGCGCCGCCGTCGGTGCTCCGGTAGATCTCGTCCTCGGGCCACCAGCGGTCGAGGGTGGTCACCATCACCGTGGACGGCTTCTGCGGGTCGACGGCCAGACCGGAGAACCCGTAGCTGCCCTGGGACGGAGAGATGTTCTTCCACGCCCCGCCGGCCGGCGTGTACTTCCACACCGAGCCCGCCGTCGCGTCCATGGGGCCGATGCTGTTGCTGTACGTCAGGTACAGCGAGCCGTCGCCGGAGAGCACGCCGTGCTGCGGCATCTGGCCGGTGGGCTGCCCGGAGACGGCCTGCCAGGTGCTGCCGCCGTCGGTGGAGCGATACAGGGAGGTGGACTTGTCGTTGACGCCGACGTAGATCGTCTTGCTGTCGGCCGGGCCGTACGTCACGAAGGAGATGCCCGCGCCGCTGCTCGCCCCGTCCTTGACCGGGAACGAGGAGACCTGGTTCCAGGTCACGCCGTGGTCGGTGCTGCGCCACAGGCCGTTCTTGCGGGTGCCAAGCAGCAGGGTGCCGGGGTCCGAGGGGTTGATCACGAGCCGCTCGCCCGCGCCGCGGCCGGGCTCGTTGGCGCCCAGCTTGAAGGGCAGGTCGGTGCGCTGGAAGGTGCGGCCCCGGTCCTTGGAGCGCAGGATCTCGCCGTTGCCCGCCCAGCTGTTGGTGTAGGTGCCCGCTGCGAGATAGAGCCGGGCGGGGTCGACGGGGTCGGTGGCCACCGAGTCGATGCCCAGCAGGTTCCAGTCCTTGTCGCCGACCCAGTCGGTCAGCGGGATCCACTGCTCGGCCGCGACGTCCCAGCGGTAGGCGCCGCCCATGTCGGTACGCGCGTACAGCAGGCCCTTCTCGCGCGGGTTGAACACCAGCCCGGTGACGTAACCGCCGCCCACCACCTGGACGTTGTTCCACACATACGGTCCGGCCGCGGCGGTGGCCGGGGTCTGCGCGGTGCCGGTCCCTGTTTCCTGGGTCCCTGCCGCCTGGGTCTCGGCCGTTTTCACCAGCTTCCACTGCTGGTTGGTGCTGCCCTTGCCGGGATACTGGATGACGGCCCCGCCGTCGGCCCTGGAGCCTCCGGAGACGTCCAGGACCTGGCCGCTCCTGCGGGAGGTGAAGGTGACGGCGTCGGAACCGCTCACCTCGTCGAGCCGCCACTCCTGGGAGGCGGAGGAGCTGTCGGTCTGCTGCTCGGCGGCGGCTGCCCGGGCGGTCGAATCGCCCGCGATTCCCAGCACTTTGCCGCTGTTTCGGTTCACCAGCTCGTAGTAGCCGTCCCTGGCGGGTCTCAGCTTCCACTGCTGGTTGGCGGTGTTCTGGTCGGTCCACTGCTGGATGCGGGTGCCGTCGGCGGTGGAGAAGGCGTTGACGTCCAGCACCTTGCCGCTGCGTACGGAAACCAGCCGGTAGTAGGCATCGCCGTCGACCGTCGCGGCCTGCGAGTCCTCCTGCGCGAACAGAAGGTACGGCACGAGGACGGCGGGTACGCCGAGCAGCAGGCCGGTGGCGGTCCAGCGACGGCGGTGGCGCCCGCGGCGCCCGCCGTTCGTGGGGTTGTTCATGGGGAGGTGCTCTCCTTGCATGCCGTACACCAGAGGAATGGCGGATTGGCGTATTCAGGCACTGAAATGGCCAGATCCGAATCCTTGTGGTCACAGGCTTCGCAAAGGGTTGCCTTGAGCCGGGAACTTCTTTGACGTCACTTCGTGGTGAGGCAGGCGTCGTTCAACGTTCAGGTGACGTCGGCCCCCGTCGATCGGCGGGGGCCGTTCAGCCGACCGGCGGGGCAACTCCCGTAGCCCGTCGGATGGTTGACCGCCCCTACGCTCAGGCAACGTCGTCCCAGTGACTGAGATCGACAGCGCCAAGAAGGCGCCTCCGCGTTCCTTATCCGCACCCGAGTCCGCCACGGCGCATTCCTTACCCGCGCCCGCCACAGTGCGTGCCGCACCCGAGTCCGCCACGGTGGGTTCCGCACCCGAGTCCGCCACGGCGACGGAACGGCCGACGCCGATGGCGCGGCTGGTCGGGGTGGACCTCGCCCGTGCACTGGCCGTATTCGGAATGTTCGCCGTGCACGTCGGCCCCTTCCCCACGCCCGGCGGCGGCGTCGGCGACTGGTTCCTGGGCCTGGCGAGCGGCCGGGCGTCGGCGCTGTTCGCCACCCTCGCCGGGTTCTCGTTGATGCTGATCGCCGGCCGCCGCGAGCCGAAGACCGGACTGGCCGGCCGGCAGGCGAAGGCCCGGATCGTGATCCGGGCCGTGATCCTGCTGGTGCTGGGCAGCGCATTGGCGATGACCAACTTCGGCGGCGCCGGAATCCTAAACTTCTACGCGCTGTACTTCCTGCTGGCCCTGCCCCTGCTGCGGTTGCGGGCCAGGACGCTCGCGATCACCGCGGTCGCACTCGCGGTCGTCACACCGCAGCTGGCGTACGGCCTCCGAGCGCTGCTCACCGAGTCGATCGTGAACACCATCGACTCGTACGACCCGATCGCGCGACTCTCCGGCGTGGGCGTACTCGACCTCCTGCTCACCGGCCTCTACCCGGCGATCACGTGGATGACGTTCGTGGTCACCGGCATGGCGTTGGGCCGACTGGATCTGACCTCCGGCGCGGTGCAGCGGCGGCTCGCCGTGGTCGGTCCCGCGCTGATCGTGTTCGGATACGGCGTCTCGTGGCTGGCGCTCCGCTTGTCCGGCGGCGCTCAGAAGATCGCGGCGAAGGTGGCCGACATGAAGGACCCTGGTGCCATGAAGGACCCCGGCATGGCACCTGGATCGGGATCAGGCTCGGCATCGGGATCATTCGACATGCCGGTCGGTGGTGAGTTGCGGGGCCCCGACGCATGGTGGCTGCTGGCAGCCGAGCCGCACACCGGCTCCACGTTCGACCTCATCGGCAGCATCGGGATCGCGATCACCGTGCTCCTGTGCCTGACGCTGGCGATGGACCGCCTCCTGTGGCTGCGCCGGCTGGCAACTCCGATCATCGCCGTCGGCACGATGTCCCTGACCCTCTACGTGGCCCACATCCTGGCCATCCTCGCCCTCCCCGGCGAAGCGGCCACCCCACCGCAGTCCGCCTCCGCCGCACTGCTGCTCTGGTTTATCGCCGGGGCCACCCTGTTCGCGGCGATCTGGTCCCGCTTCCTCCGCCGCGGACCGCTGGAGCACCTGCTCAACGGCGCCACCAAGGTGGCGAATCGCGTCCGATGAGCCTTGGACGGGTACCCCGGGAGGGGCCAGCCCGAGGTCGCAACGACACTCTCCGACAACGGGCCTGACTCGGAGGCGGGCCTAACTTCCTCCCGATCCGGACCACTTCGCCTCGCGTTGCGGAGCGGCAAGGACCACCCGGCGGGGAACGCTTCGGGTCGACGCCGGCAAGGCGGGGATGCCGGGTGGTACGGGGAGGCCGGCCGTGCACGTGAACCGGCCCCCGTGGTCCTCGCCGTGGCGGGGGCTGGTCGTCCTTGTCCCTCCCCTCGTAGCGTGAAGACCCTGACTGCAGGGGAAGTTGGGAGTCATGGCAGAGAAGCGGCGGAAGTTCGACGCGGAGTTCCGTGAGGGGGCCGTACGGATCGTCACCGAGACCGGCAAGACCATCGCCGAGGTCGCGAAGGATCTGGGGGTCAACGAGACCACGCTGGCCAGCTGGGTGTCGCGGGCTCGCCGTGCCGGGAGCACACCGGGTGGCGGCGGTGACGAGATGGAGCGGCTGCGGAGGGAGAATGCGCAGCTCAAACGGGACAACAAGGAACTGGCGATGGAGCGTGATGTCCTCAAACGCTGCATGGTCCTGTGGGTGAAGTAGCCGTGGCGGACCCGGCGTCCGTCGTCGGGACGATCAGCGACCAGAGGACCCTGCCGCACGGCATCCCGCACCGCGTCTCCTGCCGCGCGTTGGGCGTGAGTGAGTCGTGGTTCTACAAGCACCGCAACCGCCGGCCCACCAGCCGTGAGGTCCGTCGTCAGCAGGTGGTGGAGGCGGTGAAGGCGGAGTTCGCCAAGTCGGGCGGCACCTACGGGTCCCCGAAGATCTGGATCACGCTGGTGCGTCAGGGCTGGCGGGTGTCGGTGAACACCATCGCCAAGCTCATGGCCGAACTCGGCCTGGTCGCCCGCAAGGTCCGTCGTCGACGGGGGCTGACCCGGCCCGGGAAGCGGCCGGCGAGCCCGGACTTCGTGCGGCGGGACTTCACCGCCGAGGCGCCCGACCTGGTCTGGTGCGGGGACATGACGGAGATCGAGACCGGGGAGGGCAAGTTGTATCTGGCCACGGTCATCGACCTGTTCTCCCGCCGCCTGCTCGGCTATGCGATGGGCGCCCGTCACGACGCTGGCCTGGTCGTCGCCGCCCTCAACATGGCCGTGGCCACCCGGGGCGGCGACGTGCGCGGCGTCATTTTTCATAGTGATCGCGGGAGCGAGTACGGCTCCCGCAGGTTCAGGCGGGCTTGCCGCAGGCTGGGCGTCCTCCCGTCCATGGGCCGGGTCGGATCATGTTTCGACAACGCCGTCAGCGAAGAGTTCAACAGCGTCCTGAAGGTCGAGTACGTCCACCGGCACACCTTCGCCACCCGTGCCGAGGCGCAGATACGGAGCGCGACCTGGATCACGGACTTCTACAACGTGCGGCGGCTACAGCGTGTGCGGGTTCAAGAGCCCGATCGACTACGAACACGACTACTGGGCCGGTCTCTCCGAAGAGCTGGCTGCACAGGAACGTCTCCACGTTCGGAGGGGATTGACACTTCAACGTTCCCCCCTCTGGTAGGTGGCCGCTATCCAGGGTATGTCGCCGCCAACAACACCCAGTCCTTTAGCAGCAGCCCCACGGCCAGCCGCGCTGCACGTCACCGCCCTGACGTCGAATCAACGCCACCAGTTGCCTGGGCAGGCAGCATGGTCACCGGCCGTGATGCGCTGAACGGGGGACGCGCGGATGGTTTCGGGCTGATACTGGGACCTCTCATTGTGAGGGGGACGCGTTGGAAACGTTCGAGTTGAGCCGCCTGACAGACTTCGACTTCGAAGCGGTCTGTAAAGACGTGTTCGAGGAAGAATTTGGGCTCCGGTTCGAAATCTTCACCTCGGGCGCCGACGGTGGCGTAGATCTGCGTCATACCTACCCCGATGGCTCATCGCTAATAATTCAATGCAAACATTGGCACAGGTCTACGCGCGCCAAACTCGTGGAGCATGTCACCAAGGTTGAGTCCGTCAAGGTGGCTCATCTTAACCCTGCGAGGTACGTGTTGGCCACCTCTCTAACGCTTACGAGGGGCTCCAAAGATAAACTTTTTGCTGCCCTGCAGCCGTATGTGAAATCTCCCGACGACATTTACGGAAAGGACGAGATAGACGCTTTGCTGCGCAAGCATGAACTTGTTGTGCGTAGGCACCTGCGTCTATGGCTAACGAGTGCATCCGTGCTGAACTCGCTGCTCGTTAAAAATATCGTTACTCGATCTCAAGCGCTGGTTCGAGAGCTAGAACAGACGCTCCTCACCTATGCGGTTAACCCAAGCTACGTACGGGCGCTAGAGATTCTGGAGACAAAGCGCGTCTGCGTGATTGCGGGCATACCTGGGGTCGGCAAGACAACACTCGCCCACATCTTGTGCGCTCAGTACCTCAGGGATGGGTATGAGCTGGTTGAAATATCGGAAGACGCAGAGGAAGTGAATCACATCTGGGACGATGAAGTGAAGCAGGTCTATTACTATGATGATTTTCTGGGACAGACAACGCTGGATGAAAAGCTGGGAAAGAATGAGGACGGTCGCCTTCTGTCACTCATGAAGAGGGTGGCACGCGATCCTAGCAAGAGGTTGATTCTGACCACGCGTGAATACATTCTGGCTCAGGCTAAACAGCGGTACGAGAGGCTTGACAGGCATTCGTTCGACCCGCAGATGTATGTTCTCGATCTAAAGAACTACACCTTTCGGTGCCGTGCATCCATCCTCTATAATCACGTCTACAATTCCCCGTTGCCCGCGAGCGTCAAGGCATCGTTTGCATCTCCGGAGATTTACCGACCCATCATCGAGCATCGCAACTTCAATCCTCGGATCGTGGCCGCAACACTTGCTGAGGCGGAGCTACTTTCGGACCAGCCCGACCTGGCGCCCAGCGATATCCTTGCCAATCTGGAAGATCCCCATCGACTCTGGGACCATATAGTCACGCACCAGCTCAGCGACACCGACGTAAAGTTGTTGAAGGTCATATTTTCATTCCTCGCCAATATTCGACTCAAGGATTTGCAGGATCTTTGGGGGATGTACGGGGAGTCTCTGCGTGACCTCAAAAAGACGCTGAGTATTCTAGACGGCACCATGCTTAAAACATCGCAGAGGCTTGGGGAAATCCATGTAGGCTTCCATAATCCGTCTGTGCGCGACTATTTCGTTAACCTCATTCAATCCGATAGTGCAGAGCTCGTCTCGCTAATGAGCCTCGTCAGATATTACGAGCAATTTGAGGCTCTGTGGCTGCAATTTCCAGCCCCCGGCAATGGCCCCATGCTCTCGACGTACAAGGAGCTCAAACGTGAGTTGGAGGAGGCTGCGGTTACTGCATTTCGCGCTATACCGTTTGACGCTCATAGTCGTCGAGGGGCGCCAGTTATCGACTTTGCCCGGCGAGCTTGGGTGTACTTGGAGATTGGGCGAGATGTCGGCTCTGCCGTAATCCGTGGCATGGGACTTGAAGCGGTTGCTGAGAATAAGGAGAGGATGAATGCAGCGAACGGGGCGGTGGACTATAACGCGTTGCTGCAGATTCTCGACGAGGATGAAACGCCGGAAGGTCGACATGCCTTCGCTGACGCCGTCACCTCTGCTATTGAGTGGGCTTTGGCGGACATCAGTGATTGGACACTGATCGATGAGGCTGAGCGTGTGCTACTTAATGTGGAGCACTATGCTCCAGGGGCGGAAGTCGAAGAGGCCCTGGAGACACTTGAGTCAGTGCGCTACGAATACGCCAAAGATGCCATTGATGACTGGTCGCAGCCGCACGAGGGGCCGGTTTCGTCCGCGGCAGAAATGAAAGAGATTATCGACTACTACCGCGCTATCCCGGATGCTCCTCATTTTGACGGTTTCGAGACAGCGGAGGAGGCCGTATATGGGATCGACTGGGAGCACCTGTCGGCCTTTAGCGGTAGGCGATCGGATCAGGAGAATAGGCCGACTTGGGCAGCGGCAAGGGAAGTCGAACACATGATGCAAACGCTGCGAAACGCGAATAGCCCGGATAGTGAGTTCTTTCAGCGTGGCCACTGATCGAGTGACGACGTCGGCGATGCGGCGGAGGGCCGTGTGAGTGACTCCGCGGCCTCGGGCTTCGGCCTCGAATTGATCGACGTCCAGGAGATCGATCGACGCTGGCGACAAGTGGCTGACGAGTTCTTCGAGTTGGCGGGTGATGCCTTCGGCGCCGTGGTGCGGGTCGATCAGCGCGAAGGTGTGTGGGAGCTCTGTCGCAAGGCGGGGGAGGGTGGAGCCTGCCGGAGCGATCGGGTGGGCATTGGCCGGCACTGCCCACACGGCCAGAGTCATCGGTTCGAGGCTGGTGAAGTTGTCCGGTCCTCGGGGCCCGGTACCGGGTCGATCAGGAGGCGGTCCCACGCGTAGGTGAGGATCACGGCTTGGTCCTCGTCGCCGTAGAGGGCGGCGTGGAGCATGGAGGGGGCGACTGCGTCGCCCCCTCCTTTGGTGTGTGAGCGCTCATCGGTTGGGCACTTCGACGGCTTCTGTAGCCTGGCGTTGATCGTGTGCCGGGGGAGCTGAGCTGACCGTGGTGAACATCCTGTCCGTGGCCATTGGTGCCGGTTTCGGCCTCATAGGGGCCGTGTTCGGTTCTTGGTTCACCGCGCGCCGACAAGACCGCATGTGGCTTCGCGAACAGAAGCTCAAAGCCGGGATCGGCTTCAACACTGCCGTGACTCAGCTGATCGACTACCTCCGGGAATCACAGCTGAGTGACGACGGTGCCGGGGGCAACGAGCTGTCGGGCCGGATGCAGGAAGCCCGGTCGGCCCTCTACCTGGTGTGTGCCGACGACACCGTCGAACTCGCCGACACTCTCGCGCGTCGGGTCTGGAAGTCCCGGCCCAGTGAGGGCGGGGACGATCGCAGGGCCGAGCACCAGGAGACGTTGGACCTACTTCGCCGCTTTACCCGTCAGCTCCGGCGAGAGATCGCCAGGACGTAGTCTCAGGCGCATCAGCGATCGGACCAGAGGAAGATGCCTGCGATGTGGAGTCCGGTCAGGTAGATGGCGCGGTCTTCTCGTAGCGAGTGGCGATGCCACGCCACTGCTTCAGGCGGTTGGCCGGTGGTGCGGTTGCATCGCTGTTCATCTCGTCGTCGTGGTGGACACTCTGCCGGTCATCCCCCACCGCGCGACGCTTTGGCAGGCTGCTTCCCTCTGGCGCTGTTCGCGGCGTACTTGGTGCTGGCGGTCATCCCCCAGCGGCACCGGCTCCCGCCCCGGGGGATCTGCCGCCCAGTCCCGGGATCAGGACCGCCGCCACCGCCAGGTGCATCAGCGCGAGGGAGACCCGGGTGCCGCCGTCCATGCCGTCGCCGATGAACGGCAGGAAGGACACGGCCAGTACGGCGCCGGCCACCCCGGTCCAGATGGCGTGGGCGCGCCGCGCCACGAACCGCTCCAGGGCGGCCAGCAGTCCCCAGCCGGAGAGCGACGCGAGCAGTGCGACGACCGCCACGGGCACGGCGCCGATGTCGAGCGTCTGCTCGCCGTCGGCGATTCGCAGCCGGTGCCCCAGCAGTGGGTCCGCGACCAGCCACACCAGGACGGGGGCCAGGACGGCCAGGGCCGTAACTCCCAGGCGCCTTCTCCGCGCGCTCACTTGGCGCCCCCCGAGAGCGCCCCGCGCAGGAAGACCTCGACCAGCTCCTGCGGGGTCAGGTCGGGCTCGTCCTCCGTACGCGGCTGGGTGAAGAGCAGCCCGAAGAAGAGGGCCGCGATCTGCTCCGGCGGTCGGCGCAGGGCCGCCTTGTCTGGTTCCAGCAGCTCCGCGAGGGCCGCGCGGATACGGGTCATCGACTCGTCGCGGCCCGCGCCGCGTACCGTGCCGGGGTGCTTGCCGCCGCGATGCCCCAGCGAGCCGAGGATCGCGCCCATCCTGTCCATGTGTGCCTGCAGTGCCTCGGCCGCCTCCGTGAGCCGGTCGGGCAGCGGCTGGGATACGTCGATCGCGTCGAGCTCGCGGACCGCGTGCTCGGGGGAGAGCGCCTCGGCCATGCAGGCCTGCAGCAGCTCGTCCTTGTCGGCGAAAACCCGGAAGATCGTGCCCTCGCCGATGCCCGCGGCGCGGGCGATCTTCGCGGTCGTCACCGCGGCGCCGTACTCGGCGATCAGCGGGATCGCGCTCTGGATGATCATCGCGCGCCGCTCCTCCGGCGACATGCCGGGAGCGCGGCGGCGGGTGGTCTGGTTCTCCTTAGGTGCTGTCATGACCGCAAGAGTACGGAGTGAGTGCTCACTCCGTCAATGAGTGAGCACTCACTCCGCCCACTTTCCCGCATTCGGCTGCTTGTCGATGGCGGCCTATCAAGATCCATAACTACGGGTGGAGTGCTAGGCGCGCACGGTCGCCTGCGTCCAGCTGTCACTCGACGATCCAGCTTGTCGTCCGCCACTGACAATGCCCTTTCCGTACATGTCGGTTCGCGCGGTTAGCGGAGGCGAAACCTCACCGAAATCCCTTGTGAGACAAGGGCCCTACGCTGGAACCGAGCGCCTGGAGCCGTATTTTCTGCGGCCCGGAACGGGAGGTGAGCCGGTGGTCGACGTCCCGCGCGAGCGCCCGCAGCGCATCAAGCGGCTGCGCCCGGTGGGCGACGGAGAACTACGGCTGCACCACCGCGTCGTGCACGGCTACCGCCGTGCCTACCGCATGGCCGGCCAGGGCCCGGTACTCGTCCTGATCCACGGCATCGGCGACTCCTCGGCGACCTGGGCCGAGCTCATCCCCGACCTCGCCCGCACCCACACGGTGATCGCCCCCGACCTGCTCGGCCACGGCGCCTCGGAGAAGCCCCGGGCCGACTACTCGGTCGCCGCGTACGCGAACGGGGTGCGCGACCTGCTGTCCACGCTCGACATCGAACAGGCCACGCTGGTCGGGCACTCGCTCGGCGGCGGCGTCGCCATGCAGTTCGCGTACCAGTTCCCGGAGCGCACGGAGCGGCTGATCCTGGTCAGCGCGGGCGGCGTGGGCCGCGAGGTGAATCCGGTCCTGCGGGCGGTGTCGCTGCCCGGCGCCCATCTGATGCTCTCCGCGCTGCGCCTGCCCGGCATGGGTGTGCAAGCACGCCTGTTCGCCCACCTGATGCGACTCCTCGACACCGATCTGGGCCAGGACGCACCGGAGTTGCTCACCCTCGTGGACGCGCTTCCCGACGCGACCTCGCGCAGCGCCTTCATCCGTACCCTGCGCGCCGTGGTCGACTGGCGCGGCCAGGTGGTGACCATGCTCGACCGCTGCTACCTCACCGAGGGCATGCCCACGATGCTGATCTGGGGCGACCGGGACAGCGTGGTGCCCGTACGGCACGCGTACGGGGCGCACGAGGCGATGCCCGGCAGCCGCCTGGAGATCTTCGAGGGGGCCGGGCACTTCCCGTTCCACACCGACCCCGCGCGGTTCCTCTCCCTCGTCGAGGAGTTCACGCGTACCACCGGCCCGGCCGACTGGAGCCGGGAGAACTGGAGCGGACTGCTCCGCGCCGGACGTCCGGGCAGCGCGGCGGGACAGCCGGACACCGCGCAGAACCGGGCCGTGGAGCGGGACATGAGAGAGGCGAGCGAGCGCAGCGCGACGTGATGCCGCGCGGCCCGGTCTCCTCCACGGGCGTTCTCCTCCAGCCGGTCCAGAGACGCCTCGACGCCGAACCGGCAGTGGTGTTCCCGGAAGCGCCGCAGAGGGCGCGTCGGCTTCGCCTGTCGGGCAAGAGGCTGTCGGGCAAGAGGCGTAACGCCCCCTGGGTACCGCCCTGATGACGCGCCGTGCCTCAGATGCGATGATGCTCGGCGACAAGGCGACGGCGGACGAGGAAGCCGGTGTGAATCCGGCGCGGTCCCGCCACTGTGATCGGCGAGCGGATCCCGAACAGGCCACTGCCCGGAGACGGGTGGGAAGGCCGGGACGAGCTTCGACCCGAGAGCCAGGAGACTCACGCGGTCGCCTCCTCGACGAACCCGGGGCGGATTTCCCCGGAGGAGGGTGGTTCGGCATGCCCGTGAGGCCGGCCGAGGGGGCGTACGAGAGCCCGGGGGGCAGGGGACCGGTCGAGGCGATACCGCCCGGCCAGGTGCCGTGCCGGGTCGTCGTGTGCCGGGACTGCTGCTGCGGCAGTCCCAAAGTGACCGGCGTCGATCACGCGGCGCAGACCGCGCGCCTCCGTGAGGCCGCCCCCGTACGCGTCTCCGCATGCCTGGACGTGTGCGATCAGGCCAACGTGATCGTCGTGCAGCCCTCCGCCGCCGGACGGGCCGCCGGGGCGCGGCCGGTCTGGCTGGGTCTGGTCAACGACCCGGCCGCGACCGAGGACATCGCCGCCTGGGTGAGGGCGGGCGGCCCCGGCATCGCTCCCCGGCCCGAGATCCTCGACCTCTACGCCTTCACCCCGCCTCGGCGCCGCGCGGTCTCCTGAGACCGGCAGCCCGCGCGCCGACCGTCCGCGCGCCGACCGTCCGTAGCACCCGTACGAGAGGAACCTCCCATGACGGGCACACGCCCGCTGTCCTATCTGCTGGCCATGGCCACAGCTCTGCTGATCTCCGGATGCGGCGCAAGCGCCCAGGACGACGCCGGTGGCGCCAACGGCCCGGCCGCGAAGGGCTTCCCGGTCACCGTGTCCAACTGCGGGGTGAAGACGACGTTTCAGCGCCCGCCGCAGCGCGCGGTGTCGCTGAACCAGCACGCGACCGAGGTGATGCTGGCGCTCGGGCTGGAGAAGTCGATGGTCGGCACGGGCTACCTCGATGACGAGATCCTCCCCGACTACCGGGCCGCCTACGACAAGGTCAAGGTGCTGTCGAAGGAGTACCCGTCGTACGAGACGCTGCTGGCCGCCGAGCCCGACTTCGTCTACGGCGGCTGGTCCTCCACCTTCGACGAGAAGGAGGGCCGCTCCCGTGACGCCTTCACCAAGGCCGGCGTCAACACGCGCCTCAACCTCGAGGAGTGCCCGTCCGGGCCGGTGACCATGACCTTGATGGACAAGGAGATCCGCGAGGTCGCCAAGGTCTTCGGCGTCCCGGCGCGGGCCGAGCGGCAGATCGAGCGGCTGCACGCCACCTTGGACGAGGTGGAGGAGCGCCTCGACGGCGTCGAGCCGGTCAAGCTGTTCGTCTACGACAGCGGCGACAAGACCGCCTTCACCGCGGGCGGCGCGGGCATCGGCAACGACATGATCGAGCGGGCCGGCGGGGTCAACCTCTTCGCCGAGCTCGACAAGCCCTTCGGCGACGTGTCGTTCGAGCAGGTGGCCGAGCGGGCGCCCGAAGTCATCGTCATCTACGACTACGGCGACCAGACCGTGGCCCAGAAGAAGGAGTTCCTGCTCGCCAACCCGGCTCTGAAGGACGTACCCGCCATCAAGAACCAGCGGTTCGCGGTGCTGCCGCTGTCCTCCACCGTCCTGGGCGTACGGGTGCCCGCGGCCGTTTCATCGCTGGCCCGTCAGCTTCACCCGGACCGCTTCCGGTGACCGGTGTGACGGAGCCGGCCGCCGCCGGCCGAGACGCCGACGGGGCCGACGCGGGCAGGATGCCAGGGACTGCCGAGGCGGTCGGCAAGAGCGCTCCCGGGCCCGGGGCCGCGCAGTCCGTGACCGGCCGCCGCAGGCTCCCCTACGCCCTGGTGCTGGCCGGGCTCGGCGCCCTGGTCGCGGTGGCGGCGACGTTCGGGATCGCGGCCGGTTCGGTCACGATCCCGGCCGGGGAGGTGTGGGGCATCCTGCTCCACCAACTGCACCCCGCCCTGGCCGAACCGACGTGGCCCCCGGTGCGCGAGACGATCGTCACCGACGTCCGGCTGCCCCGGGTACTGCTGTGCGCGGTGGTCGGAGCCGGACTGTCGGTGGCGGGGATGGCGTTGCAGGCCCTGGTGCGCAATCCGCTCGCCGATCCGATGCTGCTGGGGGTCTCGTCGGGCGCGAGCGTCGGCGCGGTGCTGGTCCTCGTCTTCAACGTGACGCTGTTCGGTGCCTTCTCGCTGCCGCTGGCGGCGTTCTGCGGCGCGCTGGCGGCCCTGGTCGCGGTGTACTTCCTGGCCCGCTCCGGCGGACGGATGACCACCGTGCGGCTGGTGCTGGCGGGCGTGGCGATGGCCGAGGTGCTGTCGGCCGTGGCGAGTTTCCTCGTGGTCACCTCCAACGACCCCCACAAGACGCAGTCGGCGCTGCGCTGGATGCTCGGCGGACTGGCCGGCACCACCTGGACGATGGTGTGGATCCCGGCCGGCGCGGTCCTGCTCGGCACGGCCGTCCTGCTCGGTGTGAGCCGTCCGCTGAACCTGCTGCTCGCCGGGGAGGAGGCCGCGGCAGCCCTCGGCCTGGACGTCCACCGCTTCCGGGCCGCGCTGTTCACCGTGGTCGCGCTGATGATCGGCACGATCGTCGCGGTCAGCGGCCAGATCGGCTTCGTCGGCCTGATCCTGCCCCACGTCGTACGACTCCTGGTCGGGGCCGACCACCGCCGTGCGCTCCCGGCCGCGGCCCTGCTCGGCGCGGCCTTCCTGATCGCCGCCGACCTGGCCGCACGCACCCTCATGAACCCCGAGGAGATCCCCGTCGGCATCCTCACCGCCCTGGTCGGCGGCCCGTTCTTCCTCTGGCTGATGCGCAGGAGGGCACGATGACCGTACGACCGGAAGCGGCACCCGGGGCCTTGGACATCGACGACGTGTCGGTGGTCGTCGACGGCAGGCCGCTGGTGGACCAGGTCTCCTTGAGGGTGTCTGCCGGGGAGGTGGTCGGGCTCGTCGGCCCGAACGGCGCCGGCAAGTCCACCCTCTTGCGGACCGTCTACCGGGCGCTGCGTCCCACCTCGGGACGGGTGTTGCTGGACGGGACGGACGTCTGGCGGATGCCCGGCAAGCGGCTGGCCCGTCACCTGGCGGCTGTCCTGCAGGAGCACGCCGGGGACTTCGAGCTCACCGTGTACGAGGTGGTGGCCATGGGCCGCACCCCGCACAAGCGCGCCTTCGCGGGCGACGACGCCGATGACCGCGCCATCGTCATGGCGGCCTTGTCGGAACTCGACGCCGCCGACCTGGCCGACGCGCCGTTCGAGCGGCTGTCGGGCGGGGAGAAGCAGCGCGTCCTGATCGCCCGCGCACTCGCCCAGCGGACCGGGACGATGGTGCTGGACGAGCCCACCAACCACCTCGACCTGCGCCACCAGCTCGACGCACTCCGGCTCGTCCGCCGCCTCGGAGTCACCGCCGTCGTCGCGCTGCACGACCTCAACCTCGCCGCGTCGTTCTGCGACCGCCTCTGTGTGATGGCGGCCGGACGTGTGGTCGCCCACGGCGCACCACGGGACGTCCTCACCCCCGCCCTGCTGGCCGACGTCTACCGCGTCGAGGCGGACGTCACCGAGCATCCCCGTACCGGCCTGCCCCAGGTGACGCTGCTCACCGGCCACGACCTGACCGGCGACCGCCCGCCCGGACACAGACCCGGACACAGACAGGGAGCCGCGCAGACATGACCGCACCTACACCCGCATCCGCTCGCGCGCCCGCCGAGGCCGTCGCCGCAGCCCTGGAGGACGTGGCGGCTCTCGGAGGATTCTTCACCCTGGCCGTGGGCGGCCCTGGCCAGGGCTGGCATCCGGTCACCGACGCCTACGCCCGCGGTTTCACCGACCTCGCGGAGGCGGTTGCCGACCGCTACGACACCCGCGAGGCACGCATCGGCGTCTCCATCGCGCAGCTCGGACACGCCGCACGCCTGTGGTCCCCGGTCCTGGCCTGCACGCTCCTGCACGGCATCGTCCCCGACCTGGCCGGGCTGCACCGCGCCGACGACGGCCCCGCCCTGTGGCTGCCCGCCCTCACCGGCTGGTACGCCGACCGGATCCCACACCTCACCGAGGCGCTCTACGAGTTGGTGGTCGAGCAGCACCTGAACGCACTGGCCGCCGGGCTCCGCGTCAAGATCTCCCCCCGCCTCCTGGACGGAAACACCGCCTCCGCACTGGCCGGGACAGCCCAGGTACTCCTGCCGGCACGGCCGGCCCTGCGCGGCCCGCTCACCGAACTCACCACCGGCCTCCTGGCCACCGGACGCCTGGCCGGCACCGGCCACTTCACCGGACCCGACCTGACCTTCCGCCGCCGCAGCTGCTGCCTCTTCTACCGCACGCCCACGGGCACGAAATGCGGAGACTGCTGCCTGGCTCGGTGAAGCATGTGGGCGCGACCGGGCAGCGCAGTCGGTGGGGGGTTGCCCGACAGCTTCTGGCGTGCCACCCACCTGCGCGGGCGGCGCCGGCGAATGCGCACCCTTGCGGGTGCGCATTCGCTCTCAAACAGGCCGCAACCGACGAGGTGCCTCACGCGACCTCGTGGGCCCGGTCCCGCGCCGAGGACGAGCCGGCGCTCTCGGAAGCGTCCGGTTCGGTGTGCGGGAGCCCGCGGAACAGGCGGCCCGGCCACCAGAACCAGCGGCCCAGGTCCAGGGCGAGGGCTGGGACCAGGACCGTACGGACGAGGAAGGTGTCCAGCAGGACGCCGATGCCGACCAGGACACCCATCTGGGCCATGGTGACCAGTGGCAGACCGGCGAAGACCGCGAAGGTGGCGGCGAGGACGATGCCGGCGGAGGTGATGACGCCGCCGGTACTGGTCAGTCCTTCCAGGACGCCGTGCGTGTGGCCGAGGCGGGCGGCCTCCTCCTTCACACGGTGCATGAGGAAGATGTTGTAGTCGATGCCGAGGGCGACCAGGAAGACGAAGCCCATGAGCGGGATCGACCAGTCGACGCCGGCGAAGCCCAGGACGTGTTCGAAGAGCAGGTTCGAGGCGCCGAGGGCGGCGAAGTACGACAACACCACGGTGGCCAGAAGCAGTAGCGGGGCAACGAGGGCCCGCAGCAGCCAGATCAGGACGGCCAGGACGACCAGGAGCACGATCGGGATGACCGTGGTCAGGTCGCGGTCGGCGGCCCGCTGGGTGTCGAGGGTCTGCGCGGTGGTACCGCCGACGAGGGCGTGTGCGCCCTCGACCTGGTGCACGGCGTCGCGGAGGTCGTCGATCGTGTCCTTGGCGGCCTGGCTGTCCGGGGTGTCCTGCAACACGACGGAGAGGGTGGTGAGTTGGCCGTCTGGAGTGCGATCGCCGTCGTTCTCGACGCGGGCCACGCCGTCGACCGCGGCCGCGGCGGTCCGGACCTGGCCGGTCCGGTCGGTGCTGGTGACGATCTTCGCGGGGTCGGAGGCGCCGGACGGATAGTGCGCCGAGATGCGTTCCTGGGCGACGACCGACTCGGGCTTGTCCTGGAACATCTCGGCCTGCGTCAGGCCCATGGAGATGCCGACCGCGCTGAGGGCAAGGACGCCGGTGGCGGCGACGGACATCATCCACGACCAGCGGGGGCGCCGGGCGACGGCCGTTCCGATGCGGGACCAGACGGTGCGCGGCTTGCGGGCGGGGGTGCCGTGGTGCGGTACGAACGGCCAGAACACCCAGCGGCCGGTGATGACGAGCAGCGCCGGAAGCACCGTAACCATCGCGAGGAAGGCGCAGACGACGCCGACCGCGCCGACCAGTCCCAGCGAGCGGGAGGAGTTGATGTCGGCGAAGGCGAGGCAGGCCAGGCCGACGGCGATGGTGCCGGCCGAGGCGAGGATCGCCGGTCCGGAGCGGCGGAGCGCGATGCGCATCGCCTCATGGCGGTCGGCGTGACGGTGCAGTTCCTCGCGGTAGCGGGCGATGAGCAGCAGCGCGTAGTCGGTGCCGACGCCGAAGACGAGCACCATCAGCACGCCCGCGCTCTGCGGGTCCACCGGAAGTCCGGCGTGCTTGGCCAGCAGGTAGGTGGTGACCTGGGTGAGGACGGCCGCGAAGCCGACGGAGAGCAGGGGCAGCAGCCACAGGAACGGGCTGCGGTACGTGATCAGCAGCAGTGCGGCCACGACCAGGCCGGTGGCGAGCAGCAGCGTCGAGTCGAGGCCGTCGAAGACCGCGACGGAGTCCGTGAGGGAGCCGGCGGGTCCGCCGACCTCGACGTCGACACCCGGCGGCGCATTGGCTCCGGCGACCTTGCGCAGCTCGTCGATCTTGCTAGTGATGTCGTCCTCGCTGTCCAGCGGGACGACGGTCATCAGGGCTTCCCGGTCCTCGGACGGGATCGGCTGCGAGACCTCCTCGCCAGGCGGGACGAACTGCGCGAAGGCCGTCCGGTCGGCGGCCGCCTTCTCGTCCGCGCCCTCGCCGGTGTAGACGACGACAGCGGGCATGACCGTGTCCGTACGGAACTTCTCCAGCTCCGTGTTGACCCGCGCGGACTCCGCGCCACGCGGCAGGAAGGCGTTGGCACTCGAGTCCTCGACGTCGCCGAGCTTCCCGGCCAGCGGGCCGAGTGCGACGGCCACGATCAGCCAGGCGGCCAGGACGAACCATTTGCCACGCCGCCCGCCGGGCGCACGGGCGACGCGCTTGAGCAGCGCACGCATGAGTAGTCTCCTTCGTGGGGAACGCGCCACCGGTAGCCAGTGCGGCGACCGGCACAGGGCGCACGGGGCCCGCACCACGGCGCATGAGGTGTGACGACCTGCCGTGGCGAACGGGATGTGTGTCCGGGGTGTGTGTTTCTCGGTACGGCCGGGAGTTGGCGCTCCCGGCCGTACACCTGTGGCAGCTGCTATTCGATCTCGCGCATCATCTTCTCCATCGAGCCGACCGCCAGCCGGGTCTGCGTCAGCTCGTCCAGGGTCTGTCGCTGTTCCTCGACGGTGCGGCGCTGCAACTCCACGGTGTCTTCGAGGAGTTGGGCGTACTTCGTCGCGAGCTCCTTGTACTGCTCCTCGCGCGCTGCCAGCATCCGGGCTCGCCAGGTGGCGGCGAGCTGCCAGACGATCACGATGAGCAGGGCGAAGACTCCGGCCGCGCCGACGGCGCCGACCAGGGCCTCCACCTCGGATCCGTCGGCGGCGAGCGTCACCAGTTCCTTGTTCACTTCACTTCCTCTTTCGCGGTCCGGTCAGCGGTCTCGGTGATGGTCGTCGCCGCCTGGGCGATGGCGTGGGGCGTCAACTCGTAGAAAAAAGCCGTGACTTCGAAGTACTTCATCGCTTTGCCGTCCTCCGCGAGTTCGAGCGTGCCGACGACCAGTCCGGCGGCCTCCAGTCGCTGCAGATGCATGTGCAGCAACGGTCGGCCCATACCGATCTCGCGCGCCAGCGCGCTGACGTAGTTCCGGCTTTCCATGAGCGCCGCGACGATCCGCATCCGGTGCGGATTGCCCAGCGCGGAGAGCACCTTCAGCAACTCGTCGCCCGTCGGTGCCGGAGGCGGTACGCCGTCGTCATCAGCGACCTCGGGCATCGCGCCCCTTCCCTCGTACCTGTCAGAAAAGGCTGACAGCCCTAGCGAGCACCTGTCAAAGATTCCTGACACATCTCAGGGTCGGATGGGGGATGTCTCAGGGTCGACTCCAGGGAGTCGCCTAGGGGCCGCCCGAAGCGGCCGTGCGGCAAAGCGCTTCCTGCTTCCCGGGGCTGGACGCCGCCCCTGGTTCTTCCTGGATCGGCCCGGTGCGGCGCGTCGGGGCGTATGCGGGTACTCCCGCTGTCGTACGCGCTCGGGCATGGGCGCTCATACGGCAACGACGTGGTGAACCCGCAGGGGCTGGCGGTACTGGAGATGCTGTGGCCGCTGGTGCCGCTGCTGCTGGGTGAAGTGGTGCGTACGCGGCGGCAGTTGCAGGCCGAGTACGCCGCCCGGGCCGTCCGTGCGGAGGAGGACCGGGAACGGGAGGCGGCGCGTCGGGTGCGTGAGGAGCGGGTGCGGATCGCCCGTGAGCTGCACGACGTCGTCGCGCACACGGTCGCGGTGATGACCGTGCAGGCGGGCGTGGCGCTGGACGCGTTCGACGTGAAGCCCGAGGTGGCCCGGGCGGCGATGCGCCAGGTGCGGGAGGCGGGCAAGGAGGCGTACGGGAGCTGCGGGCCACCGTCACCGTCCTGCGCGAGCCGGAGGGGGATCCGGTGGAACCGGCGCCGGGGCTCGAGCGGCTCGCCGAGCTGGTCGACCGGTTCGCGGGGGGCGATGTGGAGATCACGCTCCGGCGGGAGGGAGAGCCGGACGGTGTATCGCCGGTGGTGGGGCTCGCCGTGTACCGGATCGTCCAGGAAGCACTCACGAACGTCGTCAAGCACTCCGGCGCCCGGCACGCGGCGGTGTCCGTCGTCCGGAGGGACGGTCGGCTGACGGTGGAGGTCGTCGACGACGGTCCGTCGGCCACGCCACCGGCCTCGGGCGGTTTCGGGCCGGCAGGGATGCGGGAGCGGGCGGCGGCGGCCGGGGGCAGGATCGACTACGGGCCGCTGCCCGGCGGCGGTTACCGGGTACGGGCCGAACTCCCGGCCCGCGGCGACAACGGAGGGGAGCGACCGTGACAGTGCGTGTGGTCCTCGCGGACGATCAGACCGTCGTACGGGCGGGCTTTCGCGCCCTGCTGGACCTGACCGACGACCTGGTGGTGGTCGCGGAGGCGGCCGACGGGCGGCAGGCCGTGGAGGCGGTGCGGCTGACCCGGCCCGACGTCGTCCTGATGGACATCCGCATCTGGCCAAGCGCCTGCGCCACACCCCCGTCTACCTCTCGACCGGGAACGGCACCCCAGGCCCGCTCGACCCGCCGGGCAGCGCGTACGACCCGGCGGAAGCCGTCATCCACGACCTCACCCGGTCCCTGGATGCCCGGCTGCGCCGGCTCGGCGCCCCGGTGACCGGACACTTCCACTCCGGCACCCACCATCCGGCCTACGGAGAACGGGAGTTGCACCACTCCCTGCCGATGCTGCTGCGCGCCCTGGGTGTATGAACACCGTGTGCGTCAGCCCTGGGCGCGCGGAGGCTCTTCGCCGCCCGGTCGCGTGGCGGACCGGGGCGCATCGGTGGCCGCTGGGCCGGGTGCGCCGGTCTCGCCCTGGATCACGCGAGGGGCCGCCTGCTCCCCGGCCGTACCCTGCTCCTCCTCCTTGAGCGCCCTGGCCTCCGCCTTGAGGATGCGCGCCGACTTGCCCGCCGAGCGGGCGAGGTCGGGGAGTTTCTTGGCGGCGAGGACGGCTATGACGACGATAAGGATGATCGCGAGCTCGCTGAGTCCGAACATGCGGGTCCTTTCTGCTGTGTGGCCCGGTCCGGGGACGGCCCTGGGCGCATCGAGGGAGGCGGGCGGGCAGCCCTGGTCTACAGGTGGGGTGCGATGGACGGCAGCAGGTCCTGGAAGGTGCGGCCGGTGGCGGGTTCGCCGATGGCCTTCATCTGCCAGCTGCCGCCGGTGCGGTGGACCTTGGCCATGATCTGGGCGGTGTGCTTCCCACCGCCGGTGAGCGTGTAGCGGGCCAGTTCGGCTCCGGTGGCCTCGTCGACCAGGCGGCAGAACGCGTTCTGCACTTCGGCGAAGGTCTGGCCGGTGAAGGAGTTGACGGTGAAGACGATCTGGTCGACGTGTGCGGGGACGCGGGCCAGATCGACGAGGACGGCCTCGTCGTCGCCTCCGGAGCCGGCCCCGCCGGTGAGATTGTCCCCGGTGTGCCGGACGGAGCCGTCATCACTGACCAGGTGCTGGAAGAAGACGACGTCCACCGGCTGCCCGGCGGCGAAGAGCACGGCCGAGGCGTCCAGGTCGATGTCTCCGCCTCCGGCGAGCTTGGCGAGGAAGCCCTTGCGGGGCGCGGCCTGCCAGCCCAGGCCCATCCGGACGGAGGTCAGGGCGCTGCCGTCGGCCTTGTTCAGGCTGATCTGCTGACCCTTGGTCATGTTGACCGACATGGGGGGGGTGCCTCTCCTTCGGGGTTTGACGCTGTTGATGGATCTGTCCGGGAACCGCTGCAAGCCCGCCCGGACCGGCACGGCTGCCGGCCGGCGAGCGGGGGGCCGCTCTTGGAGTCGGTGATGCGCGTGGCGGGGGACGGTTCCGGGCCCGCCCCTGGGGATCAGGCCCGGGGGCGGGCTGCCTGTGTCAGACGTTGACGCCGAAGTCGGAGGCGATCCCGGCCAGGCCGGACGCGTAACCCTGACCGACCGCGCGGAACTTCCACTCCGCACCGTTGCGGTACAGCTCGCCGAAGACCATCGCGGTCTCCGTCGAGGCGTCCTCGGAGAGGTCGTAGCGGGCCAGTTCCTGGCCGTCGGCCTGGTTGACGACGCGGATGAAGGCGTTGCGGACCTGGCCGAAGCTCTGGCCGCGGTTCTCGGCGTCGTGGATGGACACCGGGAAAACGACCCGGTCGATCTCTGCGGGCACGGTGGCGAGGTTCACCTTGACGGCCTCGTCGTCGCCCTCGCCCTCACCGGTGAGGTTGTCGCCGGTGTGCTCGACCGAACCGTCCGGGCTGGTCAGGTTGTTGTAGAAGACGAAGTGCTGGTCGGAGAGCACTTTGCCGGAAGTGTCGAGCAGCAGCGCGGATGCGTCGAGGTCGAAGTCGGTGCCGGTGGTGCTGCGCACATCCCAGCCCAGACCGACCAGGACGGCGGTCAGACCCGGCGCCTCCTTGTTGAGCGAGACATTGCCACCCTTGGCCAGGGAAACTCCCACTGCGTACTCCTTCTCGATGCGTCAGGTCAGGGCCCGGCGGACCCGGCGGACCCGGCGGACCCGGCGGACCCGGGATAAAAATCTACAACACTGTAGAAGGCGAGGAAGGGGTTACGTAGCCTCGAAGGTTGGCCGTGTCGCGTATGGCCGAGAAGTGGTGGGCGCGGTGAAGTGGCCGGTCATTCACGGGAGTTGCCGAAGAGGATGCGGTAGCCGATCAGCGGGACGAGTGGGCCCGCGATGGCCGAGCCCCAGGTGGCGGCGTCGAATCTCCTTGTGTTGTTGCCGTCGGTGGGGCAGGGAAGTTGCCCAGGTGGCGTAACTTCTACAGTCATGTAGATGTTGTGGTGAGGGGCGATGGAGCACCGGTCGTGGCGCGGTGGCCGGCTGTGGGTCGTCGATACGATGGACCGCCCGTGAATTCGGGGTCGGCGGAAGGGAGACAGAGCGTGACGGATCAGCGGCAGCGTCCCCGCCGGCGGGGGCAGGGTGAACTCGAGGCGCTCGTCCTGTCGGCCCTGAGCGAGGCGGACGGCCCGGCGAGCGCGGGCTGGGTGCAGGAACGCCTCGGCGAAGACCTCGCCTATACGACGGTGATCACGATCCTCACCCGGCTGCTGGCCAAGGGCGCGGTCACCCGCGAGCGCGCCGGCCGGTCCTTCGCCTGGACCCCGGCGTCGGACCAGGCGGGCTTGGCCGCGCACAAGATGCGCAAGGTGCTCGACGCCGAAAGTGACCGGGAGGCGGTGCTGGCCAGCTTCGTCACCTCCCTGCAACCGGACGACGAACGACTGCTGCGCGAACTGCTGGGTCGAGCCAAGGGCGAGAGGGAAGACTGAAGCCTCATGGGGGTGTTCGTCTTTCTGCCGCTGGTCCTGCCGTTGACGGCATGGCCGATCGCCCGCCTGGCCGAGCAGCGGCTGCATCCACGGACCGCCACCCGGCTGCTGACCGGGCTGGCCGTGGTGATGGCGGTGTGCAGCACCGTGTGCCTGGGGCTACTGATGGTGGTCGGTACCGCGCAACTGCCCGGCAACCCGCTGCCCGACGGCTGGTCGGACCCCGAGGTGCGCGAGGCGGTGCCGTACGACGAGGTCGCCGGCAAGGCGGCCATTCCGGCGCTGCTCGCGGTGCTGCTGGCCTGCGGCCGCACGCTGTGGCGGCACGGGCGGGTGCGCCGCCGCGCCCACCGGGCACTCGCCGGCCTGCCCGGCGCCGAGGTGGCCGTACTGCCCGACGAGGTGCCGTACGCGTACGCCCTCCCCGAAGGGCGACGGGGTCGGGTGGTGGTGACCACCGGCCTGCTGTCCCGCCTCGAACCGGCCGAACGGCGCGCGCTGTTCGCCCACGAGCGCGCCCATCTCGCCGCCCGGCACCATCGGTTCCTGCTCGCCGTCCAACTGGCCGCGCGCGCCAACCCGTTCCTGCGGCCGCTGCGCACGGCCGTGTCCTACACGGCGGAGCGGTGGGCGGACGAGGAGGCGGCCCACGCCGTCGGCAGTCGCAGGGACGTGGCATGCGCGATCGGCAAGGCGGCCCTGGTCTCCCGGGCCACCCCGGTACCCACGCTCGCGTCTCTTGCCGCGCCGGGCCCGGTGCCGCGCCGGGTCGCCGCCCTGCTCGGCCCTCCGCCCGCGATGCGCAGCTGGCCGTCGGTGTTCACCTCGGTGGGCCTGGCCGCCTGGGGCGCGGCGGCGGGAACCGCGGTGTCCGCGCTCTCGTCAGCGAACTCCGCGGTGACGATGGTCCTCATCCTGCACGCGGCGACACCGCTCTGACCCGCTCGGCGACGAGTGCGCGGTCGAGGCTGGGCCGGAGGGGAGGCCGAGTTCGGTGAGCAGGGCCTTGGCGGTGACCGTGCCGGGACAGGCCGGGCGAGGGTCGGGTAGGCCGGGGCTGAGATGCTCCGGGCTACCCGACCCCGGGCCGAGGTCTCCGTGACATCGGCCCGGCACGCATTCCGCCTTCGCTCAGAGGTCGAACTCGTGCGGCGGCAGGTCGAGCGTGAAGCACGCCTCGCGGACGATGGCCTGCTCGGTCTTGTCGAAGTCGCCGTCGGCGCCGCCGATGACGATGCCGATCTGGATCACGGCGCGCGCCTCGGCGGGCTTCTTCTTCGCCTTGGCGATCTCCTGCAGGACGCTGACCTTGCCGAAGTCGAAGTCGGCGACCAGTTTGTTGAGGTTGTCGTCGAAGCGGCGCTGGAGGTCGTCGGCGGGGAAGTTCTGCAGTACCTCGTTGGTGGCGATGAGCTGGGCCACCCGGCGGCGCTCGGCCGGGTCGATGGTGCCGTCGGCGGCGGCCACCAACGCGCACATCGCCATGCTCGCGTCGCGGAAGGCGCCGCTCTTGAGGTCGTTCTTCTTCGCCATCAGCTGGGTCTGCATCGTCGATGCAGAATCCTTGATGCGGTCCCACAGGGCCATGAGAACTCCGTACGTGTCAGAGGTGGGTCCGGGCCCGGAGGGGCCCTGACCGCCGCATTCTTCTACAGCAATGTAGAAGTTATCAGGGTGGGGTGACGAGGAAGGGGGCGAGCGCCTCGGGCTTCGCCCCCTCCCTCCTGATCACTCTTCCTCTTCCTCATCGCCCTCGAAGAAGTCGCCGACCTCGTCGACGACTTCGGCCGCGACCATGCCGCCGGCGACACCGACCGCGAGACCCGCCGCACCGGCGGCGACGGCGGTGCCCATGCCCGGCCCGGAGCGGTGGCCGTCGTGGTGCTCGTGGTGGCCGTGGTGGTCGTGGTAGCCGTACGCGGCGTGCGATCCGTACGAGGCCCTGTGCTCGGCCAACTGCCGGATCCAGCCGTCGACTTCCGTGTTCCAGTCCCGGTGCTCGACATCGTGGTGGCCGACCGTGAAGCGAGTGAGAGCGTCGTGTCCCTCGGAGGAGAAGCCGCCCCGCTTGTCCGCCTCCAGGACGACCTCCATGCCGCCCGGTGCGGCGAGGAAGGTCAGCTCGATCTCGTTGATGACGTGCGCGTACTGCGGCGCCGGGGTGAGCTCGATCTCCTGGTAGAAGGGCAGTTGCTGCCCGGTGCCGCCGATGCGGCCGTACTCCAGGTCGGCGGACCGGAAGCCGAAGCCGAGCCGGCCGAGGGCTTCGAGGATCGCCTCCTGCACGGGCAGCGGGCGCACCGTGAGCTGGTCGAGGTCGCCCTTGTCCTTCGCGCCGGCCACCGCCAGCTCGGTGCGCACGCCGAGCACGATGCCCAGCGGTTGCCCGTACAACTCGGTGATCGGGGTCTCCCAGGGCAACGTCACGCCGAACGGCACGCTCTGCTGCTCGCCCGCGGCCAGCCGGAAGCTGCCGCCGACGCTGAACCGGTCGAAGGAGACTGCTCCTTCGCTCTCCCCGTCCTCGTGTTCGGCCTCGACCCGCGCCACCAGTTCCAGGGTGATGTGCTCGATGTCGAAGTCGGCGTCGCCGCCCTTGAGATGGACCTGACCGGTAAGGCCGGCACCGGGCAGGACCGGGCCCGGGTCGAGGGTCGTGTCCACCGTGGGTCCGCCCACACCGAGCGAGCCGAGCAGCCGTTTGAACACCATCGCGGCGTCCACTCCTTCATGTGCGTGTGTTTCTCGTGACGAGGGGGCGGATGGGTGTGCGGGTGCATGGGAACAACCCGGGTAGCCCTCACGTTCTCCCTCTACAGCCGAGTAGAAGCATAGGGTTCTCGGGGCCGGTCCAGGCTGTTTCCTGAAGCCTGTGGCGGGAAAGTCCGAAAGAAGCCGCCCGTCAGGTCGGCAATGGACATGACCTGGAAGCTTTGCCCGTCTTTTACGATGGCCCGGAGGGTGTGTCAGCCCTCCCGACCCCCGAGGGTCTGCCCGACCCTCCGAGCCGAGAAGGAGCGACGTCCCGCAATGGGTGAGCCTCCCAGTACCAGCCGTGCCACGACCCGCCCGAGACACATGCGTGAGGGAGCGGGGGTGGCACGGTGACCGAGATCCTGCTGCTTCTGCTTGCCCTGCTCCTCACCCTCGCCTGCGCCCTGTTCGTCGCCGCCGAGTTCTCCCTGACCACCGTCGAGCGCGGCGACCTGGAGCGCGCCGCCGAGGCGGGCGAGCGCGGCGCGGACGGCGCGCTGAAGGCCGTACGCCGTCTGACGTTCCAGCTGTCCGGCGCCCAGCTGGGCATCACGGTCACCTCGCTGGTGATCGGCATGCTCGCCGAGCCGTCCCTCGCGGCGCTGCTGCGCGGCCCGCTGAAGGCGATCGGCCTGGGTGGTGCCGCCTCGTCGGTGGCGACCGTGCTGGGCGTGGTCGTCTCCACCGTGGTGCTGATGGTGGTCGGCGAGCTGGTGCCGAAGAACTGGGCGATCTCCCGCCCGCTGGCTGTCGCCAAGGTGGTCGCGGGACCGCAGCGCGGCTTCACGGCGGCGTTCGGCCCGTTCATCCGCCACCTCAACAACACCGCGAACCGGTTTGTACGCCGCTTCGGCCTGGAGCCCGCCGAGGAGCTGGCCTTTGCCCGCGGCCCCGAGGAACTCGTCGCGCTTGCCCAGCACTCGGCCGCTGAAGGGGCGCTGGAGACGGACTCCGCCGAACTGTTCGTGCGCACGCTGCACTTGAGCGAGCTGACCGCGGAGAACGTGATGACCCCGCGGGTCGACGTCCGCGCCCTCGAAGTGCACGCGACGGCCGCCGACGCCGCCAATCTGACCTATGCGACGGGGCTGTCCCGTTTCCCGGTCTACCGCGACAGCCTGGACGAGGTGGTCGGCACGGTCCACATCCGTGACGTGCTGGCCCTGGAGCCCGCCGAGCGGGCCGTCACGCCGGTCACCGAGCTGGCCACCGCCCCGCTGCTGGTGCCCGACAGCCTGCCCGCCGACCGGCTGCTGGAGCGGATGCGGGCCAGTCGCACCATGGCCGTGGTCATCGACGAGTACGGCGGTACGGCGGGCGTGGCCACGGTGGAGGACATCGTCGAGGAGGTCGTCGGCGAAGTCCGCGACGAGCACGACCCGATCGAGGTCCCTGACCTGCTGCCCGCCCCCGCCGCGGCGGACGGCCGCGCGGTGTGGGAGGCGGACGGCAGCGTCCGCATCGACCAGCTGACCGAGATAGGACTCGCCGCGCCCGAAGGCCCGTACGAGACGGTGGCCGGCCTGGTCGCCACCCGGCTGGCGCGGATCCCGGCCAAGGGTGACGTGCTCGACCTGGACGGCTGGCGCCTGGACGTCCTCGACGTCGAGCACCACCGTGCGGACCGTGTGCGCATCACGGCGCCGGTCCAGGTGTCCCTTCAGGACCGGCAGGAGGCCGTCCGATGACTGTTCTGCAACTGGCCATCGGCGCCTTGACGCTGCTGACCAACGCGTTCTTCGTCGGCGCCGAGTTCGCCCTGATCTCGGTGCGCCGCAGTCAGATCGAACCCCGCGCGCAGGAAGGCCACAAGCGCGCCCGGATGACGTTGTGGGGCCTGGAGCACCTCTCCGCGATGATGGCCACCGCCCAACTCGGTATCACCGTCTCCTCGCTGGTCCTCGGCGCGGTCGCCGAACCCGCCATCGCGCACCTGCTGGAGCCCGCCTTCGAGACGGCGCACATCCCGCACGCCCTCGTCCACCCGGTCGCCTTCGTCATCGCGCTCACCGTGGCGACGTATCTGCACATGCTGTTCGGCGAGATGGTCCCCAAGAACATCGCGCTCGCCGCGCCTGCGCAGACCGCGCTGCTGCTCGGCCCGCCGCTGGTCGCCCTCACCCGGGCTCTGCGGCCGGTGATCTTCGGCATCAACGCCTTCGCCAACGCCCTGCTGAAGCTCCTCAGGGTCGAACCGAAGGACGAGGTGGAGGCCGTCTTCACCGACGACCAGCTCGCCCGCATGGTGCTCGACTCCAGCCAGGCCGGACTGCTCTCACCGGAAGACGGCGAGCGTCTGCGCGACGCACTGGAGCTGGGTACCCGCCCCGTCGGCGAGATCCTGGTCCCGGCCCAGCAGATGCACACCGTCGACCACGCGATCACCCCGGCCGAACTGGAGCGGACGGCCGCCCGGGCGGGCTTCTCCCGCTTTCCCGTCACCGGCCCGGACAAGGCCCTGCTCGGCTACCTCCACATCAAGGACACCCTCGGCATCGCCGACCGGGACCAACCCTTCCCGCGCACGGCCCTGCACCCCGTCACCAAGGTCCGCATCGACACCCCGCTGGACGACACTCTCACCGCGCTGCGGGCCGACGGCAGCCACCTGGCCGCGGTCACCGGCGAGACGGGCACCGTGCTCGGCTTCGTCACCATGGAGGACGTCCTGACGGAACTGGTCGGCCCGACCCCGGCCGCCGCGTGACCGCCGGGCCGTCCTGTGCCCGCCCACGCACAGGACGGCCCGGCATACACAGTCCCGTATCCAGCTCAAGCGGTGGGCGGGCAACCGACGGCTCCGGACTCCTTGCGGAGCCACGCCTCGCTCGGCGTTACGGGCGCGTCGCGAACCAGCGGGCGACGGCCGGGACCGCGTGCTGCTCGGAGGTCACGTGGTCGATGTCGCCCAGATCGACTATCGAGGCGTTCCCACCGTGGCGACGCAACGCATCCCGGCAGCGCTCGGTGTTGATGGGCAGGTTCGAGGGGTCGCCGGCGGCGGCATAGAGCCGGGCAGGCGCCCGGAGGCCGAAGGCGCAGGTGGCGTCGTTCTCCCGGAATGCCTCGGCCACGGTCCCGGTCGGATGGGCGAGCCGCTGGATGAACTGCGGGGTGAGCAGCTCCTGCGGGGTGCCGGGCAGCTCGGCGAAGATCTCGTCCAGGGTGTGCTCGCCGTCGAAGAGCTTCTCGACGATTTGGTCGTACGGAGCTTGGAACGCCTCGGACGGGTCGGCGTAGAAGCGGTAGACGGCGTTCCAGGCGACGGTCCACTGCGCGACGCCGAGCGTGGCCTCGTAGGGGTCGAGCCGCCCGCCCAGCATGGCCGGCAGTTGCACCCCGCCCATGTCGTACGGGCCGCTTATGGGCGCGACGGCGCCGAGCTTGAGGGACCGGTCGGCGCCCTCTGCCAGCTCCCGGGCGAGGGCCATCGCCGCGTGGCCGCCCTGCGAGAAGCCGCTGACCTGTACGCGCCGGTCGAGGACCCGGCCGTGTGTGAAGGCGAAGGTGCGGCCTGCGCGCAGCAGGTCCAGTGAGGCGCTCGCCTCGGTCTTCGCGTGCATGTAGGGGTGATTGCCGGGGCCGAGGCCCAGGCCCAGGTAGTCGGGGGCGAGTGCGGCGGCTCCGGTGGTGGCGAAGGCGAGGGCCGCGGCGCGCTCGGTGGTGCCCGCCTTGACCGACGGGGCGTCATGCCGGTTCCAGATCGTGCCGTGCGCGTAGGAGACGGTGCGCAGCCGCGTTTCGGACCCGCCGCGGGGGAGTACGACCAGGCCGCTGGCGGTGGTCGGCCGGCCGGACGCGTCGACGGTGCGGTACACGAGCCGGTACGCGTCGATGCCGTGCCGGGCGTCTCGGGCGTCGAACCCTGCCTCCTTAAGCGTGGTCGCGACCTGCCTGGCCGACAGGCGCTGGATGTGCTCGGCCGCCACCAGGGCGCCGCGCCGCTCGGGGCTGCGGCTGCTCGCCGTCATGCGCGGCTGGTCGTCGCCGTGACCGTCAGCAGCGACGACCGGCGTGCTGATCAGTAGTCCGGCGCCGAGTAGGGCGGTCAGGGCGATGCGGGACAGGCGGTTCGAGGGCTTGCGCACGGTGGCCTCCTCCGTGGCGTGCAATGACGCCACGTTCAGTGAATGTTTATTCAGTGAATGTAGATTCAGATTGAGATGCGCACCGATCCGGCGTCAAGGGCTCGTGGTAAGTTGGCTGAAAGTTAGTTCACTGAATCTGGATTCATGTCTGTTGAGTGTGTCCCGGAGCAGGGAGGGGAGGCATGGCCACCCGTCGCAAGGAGCAGGCCGCCCAGACCGAGGCAGCGCTGAAGGAGGCCGCCCGGCGCGTCTTTGACCGGCAGGGCTACCTCGCCACCAAGATCACCGACATCACGGCGGAGGCGGGCCGCGCGGCGGGCTCCTTCTACAGCCACTTCAAGAGCAAGGACGAGCTGCTGGAGGCGCTCCTGCTGGACTGGCTCGCTCAGCCGCAGCAGGAGCAGCCCGAGCCCGGTCCGGCCGATCTGTCACAGCGGACCGTGCTGCGCGAGCGGGTGGTGGCCGCGTACTGGCGTGTCTATACCGCGCACCGGCCGGAAATCCGTGCGCTCCACCAGGCCGCCATGGTCAACGCGGACTTCGCGCAGCGGCTCATGCAGATCCGGCACGCCCAGCTGGGCCTCATGCGTGCGAACCTGCAGCAGATCGCCGATGCCGGCCACACCCTGCCCGGTGACCCGGCGGTCGTGGCCTCCGCGGTGAACGCGATGCTGGAGCAGTTCTGCCACATCTGGATCATCCAAGGTGGCGAACCGATCGGCAGAGAGCTTGAGGCCGATGAGGCCATCGACACCCTCACCGACCTGATCCTGCGTGGCATCACGGAGCCGAAGCAGCCGGAGTCCTGACCGGCGAGCCGCCGCAACGGAAGGCGGGGCTCAGGGATCGGATACGGAGCGTGTCGTCCCGCGGACACGGCGGGCGGACCGGGAACGCGGAGTCAGCTCCCATCGTTCACCCACTGCACATCAACCCAAGGAGCAAGCCCGTGTCCGCCAGACCGACGGACCCTCCGGGGCACAGTCCCCGACCACCCCGCCACCAGAAGCGTGATCGCGGCACACGGCGGGGTGGTGTTCAGTGAGTGCCGCACTGGGCCTGCTGGCCGTTCTCGTCCTGACCGTCGGCACCGGTTACTTCGTCGCCCAGGAATTCGCCTACGTCGCCGCCGACCGGCTCGCCCTCGCCCGTGAGGCCGAAGCGGGCGACAAGCGCGCCGCCCGCGCCGTAAAGGTGCTGGAGCGGCTGTCGTTCATGCTGTCCGGCGCCCAGCTCGGCATCACCGTCACCGGCCTGGTCGTCGGCTTCCTCGCCGAGCCGTCCGTGTCCGCGCTGCTCAGGCCCGTCCTGACGGGCATCGGCGTTCCCGACGGCGCCGTCTCCGGGATCTCGGTCGTCCTGGCCTTCGTCCTGGCGACCGTTCTGCAGATGGTGATCGGCGAGCTGGCGCCGAAGAACCTCGCGCTCGCCGTGCCGGACCGGCTGGCCAAGTCGCTGGCCGCCTCCACCCTCGGGTACCTGAAGATCGTCGGCCCGGTGGTGCACCTCTTCGACAGTGCGGCGAACAAGCTGGTCCGCAAGGTCGGCATCGAGCCGGTGGAGGAGCTGCACCACGGCGCCACCCTGGAGGAGCTCAGCCATCTCATCGGCGAGTCCCACGAGCAGGGTGAGCTGCCGCCCCGCACTGCCCAACTCCTCGACCATGCCCTGGAGTTCAACGAGCGGACGCTGGACGAGGTGATGGTGCCGCGCGCGGACGTGGCCTTCGTACGCAAGGACGCCTCCGCCGCCGAGACGGTGGAGCTGATCGCCCAGCACGGCCACTCCAACTACCCCGTCCTCGACGACCACCCCGACAACGTGATCGGCGTGATCGGTGTACGCGAGCTGACGCCCCTGTCCGCGGACCACTTCCACGGTGGCCTCGCCCCGACTGCCGGTGGCCTGGCCCCGACTGCCGGTGACCTGGCCCGGATCCCGCTGCTGCTGCCCGACACGCTGCAACTGCCCGATGCGGTGGACCAGATGCGCGAGCGCGACGACGAGTTCGCCGTCGTGCTGGACGAGCACGGCGGCGTGGCCGGCATCGTCACGTACGAGGACATCGCCGAGGAACTGGTCGGCGACATCGCCGACGAGTCCGACCAGGTCGTGGAACTCGCCGTGCCCGACGGGGACGCCTGGCTGGTGGACGCCGGCCGCCGCCTTGACGAGGTCGCCGAGGCGACCGGCATCGAGCTGCCCGAGGAGGAGGACTACGACACCGTGGCCGGCCTGATCGTGGACCGGCTCGGACGCTTCCCGGCCATCGGCGACCGCGTCACCGTCGATCTGCCCGACGGCGGCCGTGCGGTGATCGACGTACGCACGCTCGACCGTCACGTCCCCGAGCGCGTACGGCTGCGGCAGCTGGCGCAGAGCCGTGAGGAGGAGCAGGCATGAGTTTCCCGATGGCGCTCTTCGTCACCGTGCTGCTGCTGATCGGCAGCGGGTTCTTCGTCGCCGCCGAGTTCGCCCTGGTCGCCTCCAAGCGGCACCGCATGGAAAAGGCGGCGGCGGAGGGGCAGCGCGGTGCCAAGGCGGCTCTCGCCGGGATGCGTGAACTGTCGCTGATGCTCGCCGGCGCCCAGCTCGGCATCACCGTCTGCACGCTGGGCCTGGGCTCGCTCTCCAAGCCCGCGATCTCCCACGAACTCGACCCGCTGCTGGAGAAGTTGGGCCTGCCGAGTGGCGTGAGTTACGGCATCGCGTTCGCCGTCGCGATGATCATCGTGGTGTTCCTGCACATGGTGGCCGGCGAGATGGCGCCCAAGTCCTGGGCGATCGCCCACCCCGAGCGTTCCGCGATGCTGCTGACCCCGCCCTTCCGGGGCCTGGTGAGGCTCGTACGCCCCCTCATCTCTGTGCTCAACACGGTGAGCAACGCCCTCGTGCGGCTGTGCCGGGTGACCCCGCGCGACGAACTCACCTCGGTCCACAACCGCGAGCAACTCACCCACCTGGTAGCCGAGTCCGAGCGGCTCGGCCTGATCACCAAGGACGACTCCGAGCTGATCACCAGCTCGCTCACCGAGCCCCAGACCCCGGTCGGCGACCTCCGGATACCCGCGGACCAGATCACCTCCGTGCCGGCGCAGGCGGGCGTCGACGACGTCCTCGCCACGGCGGCCGCGCACGACCGCAGCCGCCTGCTGGTGCGCGACGGGTCTCTGGTCGTCGGCTCCGTCCACGCGCGCGACGCGCTGATCGCCCGCGCCCGCGGCCGGGCCGTCACCGCCCGCGAACTCGCCCGCCCGGTACCGGAACTGGCCGCACACGACACCGTCGGCCACGCCATCGAGCAGCTGCGCCGACACCGCGCCTCCCTCGCCGTCGTCTCCGACGAAAGCGGACGGCTCACCGGCATGGTCACCCTCGACGACCTGCTGGCCCGCCTTTTGGACCCATAGACGAGGTAGGGGGGCCTCGGTCCCCTACTCCGATGCAGACCGACGCAGATCGGCCCGGCTGCGCTGGGCGTCGCCGCTGGACCGGGCCAAGGCGCGCCGCCGCTGACCGGGCCACTGCGGCCGGTGGATACGCTGCCGCCATGCGGGCGGTGGCGAAGAGCGATCTGACGGGGCGGGCACGGCTGCGCGAGGCGGCCCTGGAGCTGTTCGCCGAGAACGGTTTCGAGGCGACCTCGACACGGGCGGTGGCGGCCGCAGCCGGGCTGTCACCGGCGCTGGTGACCCGCCACTTCGGCTCCAAGCAGGGCCTGCGGGCGGCCGTCGACGAGTACGTGCTGGACCGCATCACCGAGCAACTGAGGGACCTGGACCCTGACAAGGGGCTGATGGCTTCCCTCGGCGAGGTGTCCGCCCGGGTCTTCGGAGCGGATCCGGTCCTGCGCGGCTACCTGCGGCACGCACTGCTGGAGGACAGCGAGGCGAGCGCGGCCCTCTTCAGCCGCCTGTTGTCCGGCGCCCGCGCGGAACTGAAGCGACTGTCCGCGGTCTACGGAGAGCACGGCCCCGACGCGGAGTGGGCTCCGTTCCAGATGCTCTCCCTGATCCTCGGCCCCCTCTTGCTGGAACGCGTCATGCAGCCCAACCTCGACGAGCCGATGTTCGCCCCCGAGGTCCTGGCCCGCCGCAGCGCGGCCAACCAGCAACTCCTGCTGCGCGGCTACTACGGCTTCCTCGAGGGCGCGGACGGGGGCTAGCACCAGTGCGGAGTGTGCACGTGTTTACAAGAATGAACACATGGACACTCCCTCTTCCTTACTTTCCGAGCAGTCGCGTTCACCAGCCCCGGCGGCCCACCGCCTCGCCTGGCTGGACAACCTCCGCATCGCCCTGACCATCCTGGTCGTCGTCCACCACGCCGCCCAGCCCTACGGCCCCGCCGACTGGTGGTACGTCGAAGGCCAGCCGCGCACCCGCGCCCTTGCGACGCTGTCCGCGGTCGACGGGGCGTTCTTCATGAGCCTGTTCTTCTTCGCATCAGCGGTCTTCGTGCCCGGCTCGTACGACCGCAAGGGCCCCCGCCGCTTCCTGACGGGCCGTCTGCTGCGTCTCGGGGTGCCGCTGCTCGTCGGTGCGCTGACGATCGTGCCGGCCTTGATGTACGCGTACTACGTCCACTACCGCGGTTACCCGCCGATCTCCTTCCCCCGCTATTTCACCGACGTGTACCTGGGGTTGGGCGACAAGCCCGCGGACTGGTCCGGCCCGTCCTGGCCCGACCTGCAGTTCGGCCACCTGTGGTTCATCCAGAACCTGCTCGCCTACAGCGTGCTGTACGTCCTGTGCCGCCAGACGGCCCGGCTCCTGAAGAGCCGATCGGGCCGCCCGCGCCGTGAGTGTCGCGGGATGCCGGTCCCGGGCCACCGGGCCCTGCTCGCTCTCACCGCCGCGATCGCCGCCGCCACCTTCGCCATCCGCCTGCGCTACCCGCTGGACACCTGGGTCCCGTTCCTGGACTTCCTCCAGATTGAACCCGCCCGACTCCCGCAGTACGCCGCCTTCTTCACCCTCGGCGTCCTCGCCCACCGCCACGGCTGGCTCGAACGCTTCGATGCCCGCACCGGCTGGGTGTGGCTGACCGGCGGACTCGCGGGAGTGGCGTTGCTGTTCGCCCTCGGTGCGGACGCGCCCTGCTTCGGTCCCGGCGGGCTCGATGCCCCCTCCGCACTGTGGGCGGTGTACGACAGCGCCCTGTGCGTGGCGCTGGGCGTCGGCCTGCTCACCCTGTTCCGCGAAACGGTCACAGCATGCGGCCACTTCTCGCGGGAGCTGGCCGCCGACTCGTACGCCGTCTACATCATCCATCTGCCGCTCGCGGTGACTCTGCAGTACTACCTCGTGGGGCGGGGCCTGACCGGGGCGGCAGCGTGGGGTGCGGTGTCCGTCGCCGCGGTACTGTCCGCCTTCCTGCTCGCTGCCGTGCTGCGCCGACTGCCGGGATTGCGGCGGGTGCTGTGACGCAGGGTCAGTCCTTGTCATGTGGCAGAGCAGGTGCTCGGCGCCGAGGCGGCGGGGGAAGGGCTCGTGGTGCGGGCCGGGTCCGTTCGAGGGGGCTCCGCCGAGCAGCGGTCGGGTGCGAACCACGCCATGCCGACCGGTGCCGCCGCAACGAAGAGCACCGCTGCTCGGAGGGCGGGCGCTGATCACTTGGGAACGCTGCGCTCAGTTCACACTCGACCAGGGAAAGCGTCTCTGGAACTCTTAAGGATCCTGGGTTATCGCGTGACCCGAGGGGCGGAAGCGTAACGAGCGCGGACGAGTCCGGGCCGATCCTTGGGCAGAGCCCGCATGCAGCGTCACTGGCGGTGACGCATTGCCGGTATCTGGACTCCCCATGGCCCTTCCGGGTCAGGGGCACCCAATACCGCCCCGCCGGACGCTGGGCCGGTCACCTCGGCGAAGCCGTGGCACCGGCGGCGGAGACCGCGCACATTTCGAGCACGCGGCGGATGTACCAGTAGAACGACAGGCGGCTCATATGGTTACGCCCTGGCCTTTCTCACACCATCACGGAGCTTCCTGAAGCCGATCACTGTGCTGCTGAGTACCCTGCCCACTGCGGGGTGTGACGTCGACGGACCGGCCGTACCGCGTCAACTCGATGTCGCCACGGCCGACGCCCGACGAGCGTCGGCCATGCCCCGGCGGTCGTCCGTCGTCCGCGTCCGTCCGACGTGCCGCAGATCCCGTACGAGCCCTTGCGCCGTCCGGTGGTCGTAGGCGGAGGCCAGGGTGGTGAGCAGCCGCCGCGGCGTGAGTTCGTAGTCCTGCGATCCGAGGCCGCCCAGCGACTCGGCCGCCAGCACGCATCCCAGGCGCGCTGCGACGGCGGGGGGATGACCCCAGCCACAGGCGGCCAGGAACCCCGCGCGAAAGGCGTCGCCCACACCCGTGGGATCCGCCACCGGCACTCCGGGGACGGTGGGCACCGTAGTGCTGCGCCCATCGGCGCTCTCGATGCGGACGCCGCCCGGGCCGAGGGTGGTGACCCACGCGCCGACCCGGTCGAGCACCTCTTGGCCGCACCATCCGGTGCGCTTCAGAAGGAGGGCGGATTCGTACTCGTTGGTGAAGAGCCAGCGGGCGCCGTGTACGAGGTCACGCACTTCGGCGCCGGTCAGGAGGGCGAGTTGCCGGGACGGATCCGCGGCGAAGGGCACGCCGAGTTCCCGGCACTGCTCGGTGTGGAGCCGCATGGCTTCGGGGTCATCGGGCGAGACGACGACAAGGCCGATGTCCTGATCTCCTGTCAGGAGCTGCCGGAGGTCGATGTCGCGTGCCTCGGCCATAGCGCCGGGATGGAAGGAGGCGATCTGGTTGGAGTCCTGGTCCGTCATACAGACGAAGCGGGCTGTTGGCTGCCGGGTCGACACCCGCACTCCGGAGGTGTCGACGCCGTGTTCCTTCAGCCAGATCTCGTAGTCGGCGAAGTCGCCTCCCACTGCGCCGACCAGCAGGGGATCCAGGCCGAGCAGGCCGAGCCCGAAGGCGATGTTGGCCGCGGCCCCGCCACGGCGCATCTCGAGGCTGTCGACGAGAAACGACAGTGACAGCGTGTGCAGCCGGTCAGGGATCAGCAGCTCTGTAATACGGCCGGGAAAGGTCATCAAGTGGTCGGTGGCGATGGACCCGGTGACGGCGATACGCATGTCAGCCTCCTGCCGCGGCGCGCAGCGCGCCGGCCCGGTCGGTCTGTTCCCCTTCACTGACCTGGTCGGCGGGGGCGGCGCTCTCCGCCTCGTCGGTTCGGACCGCCTCGACCAGCCACATCCGGGCGGCACCGACACGTTCCGGGTCGGTCAGCTCGGGGACCGGACGCCCGTGCCGGGCGGCGAGTTCGGTCTGCGGTACCACGGTCGCGGCCCACCCGTGCCGGCCGAGCCACGAGCGGGGGTCCTCGACCGTGGAGCGCCATGCGGCGCCGACCTTGCGCAGCCGCTCGTGCACCGCCCTCATCTGCGGAAGTTCGGTGTAAGCCTGGTTGATGTGCTCGATCGCCAGTCGGCTGCCCGGAGCCGAGAGCGATCCGATGCGGTCGAGCAGAAGGTCGTTGTCGGCCGGTTCCAGATACATCATCAGGCCCTCGACCAGCCAGGCGGTCGGCTGCTGCGGATCGAAACCGGCGGTGAGCAGCGCGGCGGGCCAGTCGTCGCGGAGGTCGGCCCGTACCGCTGTCCGGTCGCAGGCCGGGCGGGCCTGGCGCACTCCCAGTACGGCCTCCTTGAAGGCCATCAGTCCGGGCAGATCGATCTCGAAGAGCCGGAAGCCGTCCGGCCAGTCGAGGCGGAAGGCCCGGGTGTCCAGGCCCGCCGCGACCAGGACGGCCTGACGGCAGCCGGCCTGCGCGGCGCCCCGGAAGTAGTCGTCGAAGAAGCGGGTGCGCAGGACGAAGTGTCCTTGGTTGAGGCGGCCCGCCTCGGCGACCTGGATCCATCCGACGGCATCGACGAAGGACTGCGCGTACGGGTCGGTGAACAGCCGGTCGGGCCGGGCGTCCTCGGTCGCCCGAGCCTGCGCGATGATGACGGCGGTCCGGCTGACCCCACTGGTGGGGCGGACTTGGGTGGTCATGGGTGTCCTCCTGTTGCCTGGGGCCCGTTGTCTGGGGCCTGTTGTCCGGGGCGCACCGGCTGTGCAGGCGAGGGCTCACGCCGCCGTCTGTGGTCCTGGGACCAGGTCGGTGTCCATGGTGAGTTCGTAGGTCTTGCGGTACACCAGCCGGTCGAAGGCCACCCGCATGAAGGCGTCGCGCAGCAGGCACACGGCCGGGTTCTGCCAGCGGCTGAGCACTCCGTTGGCCCTGGAGCGGCGGGCGATGCGTACGGCGCGGTCCCTGCGGCGTCGCTCATATTCGGCAAGCGCGGCGGGCACGTCGTCGACGGGTGTGCCGGACAGGCACTGGGCGAGAACGACCGCTCCTTCGATGGCCTGGTTGGCCCCCTGGCCGAGGTTGAAGGTCATCGGCTGCGCGGCGTCGCCGACCAGCGTGACGCGGTCGGTGCTCCAGCGGGGTACCGGGTCCCGGTCGAAGATGTCCACGGGCAGGATCTCGGGTTCCGCGGTGGCTTCGATCAGAGCCGGTACGGGGTCCGGCCAGGGGCCGAACTCCCGTAGCAGAGCTTCCCGGACGCCGAGTCCGAGGGAGGTGGCCGTCCGGCCCAGGTCGCGTCCGATGCGGTCGCTGAGAACGGCGTCCCAGTAGACCGCGTTGTCGTCGAGGCGGTAGTGGACGAAGAAACTTCCCTCTCCGAAGGTGTTGACGAACACTCCGGCAGGAACCTGGTCGAGAGGCAGGTCGACAATCCCCTGACAGGCCGTCATTCCCGCGTAGCGGGGCGGTGGCTCGTACGGCATCAGGCGGCGCCGGACCGTTGAGCGCAGGCCGTCGGCCCCTATGAGCAGCGGGCCGCGGATCGTACGGCCGTCCTCGAACCGCACCGTCACCCCGTCGGTGTCCTCGGTGAAGTCCGTACACCTGGCGCCGAGCACCAGGTCGTCGCCGACCAGGTCGGTGAGCATGCCGTGCAGAGCGGGACGGCTCACGGTATAGGCCGGGGCACCGTACCGACGGGCACCCTGCTCGATGGACCAGTCGGCGAGAGTGCCGCTGCGCCGGGACCGGAACCGGTAGCGGCGGAGTTCGGCCCCGATGGCGTCCAGGTGTTTGTCCAGGCCGATGGTGCGCAGCGCGAGCACCGCGTTGTGCCAGACGACCAGACCGTTGCCGGCCGCCGCCGCGCCCAGCGCCGGGGCCCGTTCGTACGCCTTCGCGGGGATGCCGGCGGCTCGCAGGGCCAACACGGTGGTCAGCCCGGCGATTCCACCGCCCATGACGATGACCTCGTCGCGGTCGTCGGCCATTGCGTCTCCTCATGGGGAATCGGCACGGGATGCAGCACGCGGCCGCAGGCAGAGGCAGTACGGCGCGTGCAGGCAGAAGCAGTACGGCGCGACGGGGGGAAGGCCGCGCCGCACTGCCCCGAACGCTAGGGCGACGGCACGACCGGCGTCTTCCCGCGCGGGGACGAACCGGCCGACCACCGCCGGGAGGAGAGCCCCGCCCAATGGTGGAGGACCCCGTGCGGAGGGAGGAGAGCTCCTCCCGGGTGGGGAGAGCGAATCTCGCCCGGCCGCCGGAAGACCCGGGCGCGGCCCGAACGGCAGGCTGGCCGCAGCCGGTTACCCGCCGGTCGGCACATCCCTTTCCGTGTCATCTCGTTCCGTGTCATCTCGTGAGGAGAGATCTGCGATGGAGCGTTACGCGATCAGCTTCCGGGTCAAGCCAGGCACCGAGGCCGTGGTCAAGGACCTGCTCGCCAACTACACGCCGCCGGAGTGGGTCACGCCCGACGGGGCGCGGCTGCTCGGTACCTCGATCTTCATGAAGGACGGCCTGGTCGTCCGCATGATGGAGATCGACGGCAGCCTTCCCAGGGTGATGGCGCACCTGGCCAGGCAGCCCGCCATCCAGGAACTGGAGCGCAAGCTCGACGAGTTCCTGGTCGAGCCCCGCGACATGAGCTCGCCGGCCGGGGCCAGGGCGTTCTTCCAGAAGGCGATGATGGAGCACGTCACCACCCGGGTCGCCGTCTTCGAGCAGGACGCGTGAGCGCCCCCCGGGCCCTGCTGGTCACCGGCGCGACCGGCCGACTGGGCGAGGCCACGGTGCGGTGCCTCGCCGACCGCGGTGACCAGCTGCTGCTCACCGGCCGGAACGAGAAACGGCTCGCCGAACTGGCCGCCACCTTCGGCGGTTCCGGAACGGTCGGGACTCTGCCGGCCGACGCCACGGAGCCGGAGGGCGCCCAGCACGCGGCAGCCGAGGCGGTGCAACGGTTCGGCCGGCTGGACGGCCTGGTGCATCTCGTGGGCGGCTTCTCGGTGGGCCCGGTGATGCTCACCGACGTGTCCGCGTACGAGGAACAGCTGAAGGCCAACTTCCTGTCGGCGGTGGTCGCCACCCAGGCGGTCCTGCCCCACCTGAGCGAGGGCGGACGACTGGTCTACTTCGGCACTCCGCTGGCTGGTGAGCCGCTCGCCGCGATGTCCTCGTACGCCGCGAGCAAGGCGGCCCTGACCACCTGGATGCGCTCGATGGCCCACGAGGTCAAGAACCGTGGCATCCACGCCAACCTGATTTCGCTGACCCTGGTCGACACCCCCGAGATGCGCAAGGAGATGCCGCACGTCGACCCCGCGCTCACGGTGGAGGCCGAACTGGTCGGCCGCGCCGTCCGGTTCCTCACCGGCACGGAGTCCGACGGACTGTACGGCGGTGTGGTGCCCGTCGTCGGGAAGTTCGGCTTCAGCTCCGCACTGGCGGGCGGGCCGCCTCCCGGCGCCGGAAGGCCGGCCCGGTGAGCGTGCCCAAGGCCCGGGTGGTCTTCCTGATCCGCGTCCCCGCCGAACGGCGGCAGGAGTTCCTGGACGCCTACGACAAGATCCGGTTCCTGGTGGCCACGGGCGTTCCCGGTCATGTGAAGGACCAGGTCTGCCAGTCCACCACCGATCCGGAGCAGTGGCTCATCACCAGCGAGTGGCGCGACATCGCGGACTTCGAGACCTGGGAGAGGTCCCAGGAACACCGGGATCTGGTGAAGCCGATGCGCGACTGCTTCACGGAAGCCCGCTCGCTGCGCTTTCACATCCATGCGTCGACCGCTTCGGCCTCGTCGACCGAGCACGCCGTATCCACGACACCGTCAGCCGGCCCGGCCGGCGAAGGAGAAGAGACATGAGTGCCTCGGAAACCGTACGAAATGAACTGACCGCCATGCTCGCCGCTGTCGGCCTCGACCCGGGCCTGGGGGAGTCGGCGTTCGGCAAGTCCTTCGAGGCCCTCGACCTGGACTCGCTGGCCCGCGTCGAACTGGCCAGCCGGATCAAGAGCCGCTACGGCGTCGACATCGAGGAGGAGATCACGCCGGAGAGCACGCCCGCCGACGTCGAGCGACTTCTCGACGCCCGCCTTTCCGCAGCGGCCTGAGGACGGAGACACGTAGTGATCGGCCACACCGACAACTTCATCGACATCGACGCCCCCTTCGGCTTCGTCTGGGACCGTACGAACGATCTGCGCCGCTGGCCGGAGCTGTTCTCCGAGTACGCGAGTGTCGACATCCTGGAGGAGACCCCGACCTCGGCCACGTTCCGGCTGACCATGCACCCGGACGAGCAGGAACGGGTGTGGTCCTGGGTCTCGGAACGCCACTGGGACAAGGACGCACGGACGGTCAGGGCCCGACGGGTGGAGACCGGACCGTTCGAGTTCATGAACATCACCTGGACCTACGAGGAGCTGGGACCGGACAGCACCCGGATGCGCTGGGTCCAGGACTTCCACATGAAGCCGGACGCCCCGGTGGACACGGCGGCGATGACCGAGCGCATCAACCGCAACTCGGCGGTACAGATGCAGCTGATCAAACAGCGGGTGGAGCGGGCCCGGTGCCGCGTGGTGGGCATGGACGACGTGCCGTCGAACACCCGGCGCGGCGGCGACCTGCGCACCCTGCTGGCGCCGCCGAACGCGGGAACGTCCGCCGGCTTCTGCGGTGCGGTCCGCCTGAAGCCGGGCGAGGGCGTCTCGGAGCACTACCACCCCTACTCCGAGGAGTACCTGTTCGTGGCCCGCGGTGAACTCCGGGTCGACCTGGACGGCGAGCCCGTCACGGTAGGCGCGGAACAGGCGCTGCACATACCGCGCAACGTCCGGCACCGGCTGACCAGCACGGGCGACGAGCAGGCACTGGTCGTCTTCCAGATCGGCCCGCTCGCTCCGGAGCCGCACCTCGGCCATGTGGACACCGAGCCGGGCCCGGGCGACCCGGCGCCGTCCGCGGACGGCGCCCTCACCGCGGCCCTCACCGGTCCGGGGGCCACATGATGTCCGGTGAACGGACACGCAGGGCCGTCGTCACCGGCATCGGCGTGATCGCCCCCGGCGGTGCGGGGAGGGAGGAGTTCTGGGACCGGATCGTCAGCGGAAAGTCCGCGATCCGTACGGTCACCGCCTTTGATCCGAGTCCCTTCCGGTCGCGTATCGCCGCGGAGTGCGACTTCGACCCGGCCGGACACGGGTTGACGCCACGAGAGATCCGCCGCACGGACCGGTTCGCCCAGTTCGCGCTCGCCTCGGCCGCGGAGGCCGTCGAGGACTCAGGGCTCGATCTCGCGGCGGCGGACGCGGAACGGGTCGGGGTCTGCCTCGGGTCGGCCGTCGGCGCCTCGATCACCCTGGAAGAGGAGTACGTGGTCGTCAGCGATCACGCCCGGGAGTGGGAGGTCGACCCGCAGCACGCGATGCCCTTCCTCTATCAGGCGCTGGTGCCGTCCAGCGCCGCCACCGAACTCGCCGTGCGATTCGGCGTGCACGGACCGGCGGCGGTGGTGTCCACCGGCTGCACCTCGGGGATCGACGCCATCGGGCACGCTCTGCGGTTGATCGAGGACGGCGAGGCGGATGTCATGATCGCGGGCGCCTCGGATGCCCCGATCACGCCGATCACCGTGGCCTGCTTCGATGCGATCCGGGCCACCAGCCCGCTGAACGACACTCCCGAGCTGGCATCACGGCCCTTCGACGCCGGCCGGAAGGGCTTCGTACTCGGCGAGGGCTGCGCGGTACTGATCGTGGAGGAGTACGAGCACGCCAGGGCCCGCGGGGCGCGGATCTACTGCGAGATCGCCGGCTACGCAGCGCGGGCCAACGGCTTCCACATGACAGGGCTGCGTCCGGACGGGTTCGAGCTGGGCGAGGCGGTCAAGGACGTCATGGGGCAGGCGCGGCTGAACTGCGACGACCTCGGGTACATCAGCGCCCACGGCTCCGGTACCAAGCAGAACGACCGGCATGAGACGGCCGCCTATCTGTACGCGCTCGGAGATGCCGTCCGGCGGGTGCCGATCAGCTCGATCAAGTCGGTGATCGGGCACTCGCTGGGGGCGATCGGCTCGATCGAGATGGCGGCCTGTGCGCTGGCCATCGACCGCGGGGTGGTGCCGCCCACGGCCAACCTCACCACGCCCGATCCCGAATGCCCTCTGGACTACACACCGCTGACCGCTCGGGAGACCAGGGTCGACCACGCGTTGTCGGTGGGCAGCGGCTTCGGCGGCTTCCAGTCGGCGATGGTGTTCTCGAAGACGGTGAAGGGCGGTGCGGCATGACCGTACGGCGCAGTGTCATCACCGGGATCGGTGTGGTCGCCCCCACCGGTATCGGCGTCACCGAGCACTGGAAGAACACCTTGGAACGGGTCTGCCGGATCGGCCCGATCCAGGAGTTCGACACGTCGAAGCTGCCCTCGCCGCTGGCCGGCCGGGTGACCGGGTTCGACGAGAGCGCGTCGGTCGAGAGCAAGTTGCGGGTGCAGACCGACCGGTGGACCTGGATGGCCCTGGCCGCCGGCCGGCTGGCCTTCGAGGACGCCGCGCTCGATCCGCACCGGCACGACCCCTTCGAGCTGTCCGTGGTCACGGCCAGCGCCTCCGGCGGGAACGCCTTCGGCCAGCGGGAGATCCACAACCTGTGGAGCAAGGGGCCCAGCGCGGTCACGGCGTACCAGTCGATCGGATGGTTCTACGCGGCGAGCAGCGGCCAGCTCTCCATCCGCGACCAGCTCAAGGGCGCCTGCGGGGTGCTTGTCGCGGACGGCGCGGGCGGGGTCGACGCCCTGGCCCAGGCGCGGCGGCTGATCGCGCGCGGTACGGGAGCGGTCGTGGTCGGCGGGACGGAGGCCCCGCTGTCCCCGTACGCCATGGCCTGTCAGGCGAACAGGGCCACGCTCAGCCGGGATCCGGAACCTGCGACGGCCTACCGGCCGTTCGCGGCGGACAGTCCCGGGCACGTGCCGGGCGAGGGCGGCGCGATGCTCGTGGTCGAGGACGCCGAGTGGGCCGCCCGCAGGGGCGCACCCGCGCCGTATGCCGAGGTGCTCGGTACGGCGTCGACGCATGACGCGCACCATCCGACACAGCCCGCGCCGGACCACCGGCAGCTGGCGCGGGCGATCCGCGAGGCGGTCGTACGGGCCGGTCTGACGCCGGAGCAGATCGATGTGGTCTTCGCCGACGGAGCGGGCGAACCGCTGCTCGACCGCCGGGAGTCGGACGCCCTGGTGGAGGTCTTCGGCAGGCGGGGTGTGCCGGTCGCGGTGCCCAAGACGGCCACCGGCAGGCTGTGTTCGGGGGGAGCCGCACTGGATCTGTCCTGGGCGGCTCTCGCCCTGGCGCACGACACCGTCCCGCCGTCGGTGAACCTGACCGCGCGGCCCGGCGACGACCTGGAGCTGGTCACCGCCGCCCGGGAGAACGCCGGCCTGCGCACCGCTCTCGTGGTGGCCAGGGGCGAGGGCGGCTTCAACTCCGCGGCGGTCCTCGGCCTGCCGGGAAGCGGCAGGCGCACGCTCTGAGTCGGAGACACGGTTGCCGGCCACGACCAGGCCGTGGCCACCGCGGGCCGTGAGGCGGGATGCCCCTCACGGCCCGCGGCGGCATGCCCGTCGGGCTCAGGAGACGATGTCCTTCTTCGTCCTCCCCGCCGTCGTGGCCGCCGGAGATCCAGTCCACGGCTACAGGAGCGCCACCCGCGGCGACGGCCCGTGCGATCGCGTCGCCCTGGTCGAGCGGGAACAGTTAGTCGGTCTGCCCCTGGACCACCAGGGTGGGTACGGAGATCCGGCCCGCGTACGTCGCCGGGCTGAGCCGTCGAGCCGGCCCCCGTCCGCGCCGGGCAGGAAGCGGTCCTCCCGGTTCACCGGCGTGGTCCACGCGGACCTGCACGTTCAGGAGTGCTCGAGCGGCAGGTGCACGCGGAAGGTCGCGCCCTTGCCTGGGGCCGAGTCGACCTCGGCACTGCCGCCGTGGGCCTTGGCCACCGCGGCGACGATGGCCAGCCCGAGGCCGACCCCCTCCTTCGGCCCTTCGTCGGACGTCTGGACGCGGGCGCGGGAGGCATCGACGCGGTAGAAGCGCTCGAAGACGTGCTGGGCCTGCTCCTCGTCGAGGCCCGGTCCGCTGTCCGCCACTTCGATCACGGCCTGCCCGTCCCGGCTACCGACCCGTACCTGGGCCTCGGTCCCGTCCGGAGTGTGCTGCCGAACGTTGGACAGCAGATTCCCCAGGACCTGCCGCAGCCGGTCCGCGTCGCCCCGGACGACCACCGGGCCCGAGTCCGTCTCGGTCTCCAGCAGCAGCAGACGATCGGGGGCGAGGACCCGGGCGTCGTCGACCGCCTCCGCGGCCAGCGCTCCGAGGTCGACCGATTCCCTGGCCAGCGGCAGGCCCTGGTCCAGCTTGGCGAGGAGCAGCAGCTCCTCGACGAGGGATCCCATACGGCGGGCCTCCGACTCGATCCGGGCCATCGCCTGGGCGAGGTCGTCGGGCCGATGCGCGGCGCCCCGCCGGAACAGCTCCGCGTAGCCGCGGATGGTGGCGACCGGTGTGCGCAGTTCGTGCGAGGCGTCGGCGACGAAGCGGCGCAACCGCTCCTCCGTACGGCGCCGTTCGTCGAACGCAGACTCGATCTGGCCGAGCATCGCGTTCAGCGCGCTGCCGAGCCGGCCGACCTCGGTGCGCGGTCCGGCGGCCGGGATCCGACGGGCCAGATCGCCGTCACCGATCGCCCCGGCCGTCTCCGCGATCGACTCCAGCGGACGCAGTCCGGCGCGGACGGCACGCCACGAGAGCAGGATCACCGCCAGCAGGGCGACCACGGCGGAGGTGGCCGCGACCATCGCGGTGCGGTGCATCAGTTCGCCGGCCACGGTCGTCTTCATGCCCACGAGCAGGATTCCGTCGGAGAGCCGGGAGGAGTGCAGCAGCCACTCGCTGCCGTCGGGGCCCTGAACCGGGTGGAACGCGCCTCCGGAGGGGTCGTCGGCCGTGGCCCGGTCCGGCCACAGTTCGGAGGGCAGGGTGCGCGGCAGATCCGGCCGGGCGCCGAAGTCGGAGGTCTGGCGCACCTGGCCGTCCCGCGACCGGAGCTGGAAGAAGGAGGGGAGGTCGCCCTTCTCGGCGGATGCCCGCCAGATGCCGGTCAGCTGGTCCTGAGAGCGGGGCAGAGCTAGCCCTCCGCCGCTCCGCTCCGCGGCCAGGTCATCGCGCAGTTGACCCGACACGGCGGCGAGCACCTCGTCGTTCTGGTCGTGACGCCAGTCCTGGAGCGCGCCGAAGGTGGCACCGACGGAGAGCGCCATGCCCAGGGCCAGCAGCCCGGAGAGCACCAGGACCAGCCGGGTGCGCAGGGTCATCGGCCGACCTCGGAGTCCTGCTGCCCGGTCTTCCGCCGCCGGGTGTCCGTCTCCTGGATCCGTACGACGTAACCGATCCGCGGCACGGTCTGGATCAGGGTGGGTTCGAAGGCGTCGATCTTCCGCCGCAGATAGGAGACGTACGTCTGCACCACGGCGTCGCTGCCTCCGAAGTCGTACTCCCATACGTGGTCCAGGATCTGACGCTTCGACAGGACGCGCCCCGCATGCGCGACCAGGTAGCGCAGCAGCTTGAACTCGGTCGGCGTCAGATCCACCCGCACCCCGTGCCGGCGCACCTCATGTGCCTCGTCGTCGATCTCCAGGTCGGCGAAAGTGAGCTTGGTGCGTTCCTCCGGACGCGAGGTCCGGCGCAGCACCGCGCGGATCCGCGCGATGAGCTCCTCCAGGCTGAACGGTTTGGTGACGTAGTCGTCGCCGCCCACCGTCAGCCCGGCGATCTTGTCCTCCGTGGCGTCACGGGCCGTCAGAAACACAACGGGGGCCTGGCAGCCGTCCTGCCGCAACCGGCGACAGGCATCGATGCCGGAGCCGTCCGGCAGCATGACGTCCATCACGATGAGATGCGGGCGGAACGCTTCGACGAGTTCGGCGGCGGCTCCTCCGGTGCCCGCCACCGCGGTGTCGAACCCTTCGTAGCGCAGAGCGGTGGCGACGAGGTCCGCCAGATAGTTCTCGTCGTCAACAACCAGGACACGCAGCGTCGTTGAGGTCACACCGTAAGTGTCACCCGATTCGTGCCGGTCCATAGGGCCGCCGTCACATTGACAGAGTTCTCTAAGAACGGTCGATGAGCGGCCTAAGAACTCTCTGATGGCCTGGTGGCATGGAGAAACTCTGCGGATTCGTTCTCGGACGGAAGCGACTCGTTCGGATGCTCGTCATCCTGCTGCTGCTCGCCGGAGGGGGAGCCATCGGCCTGCTGATCCCCAACATGGACGAGCGCAACGCCTACCCCGGCCTGCCCGGGTACGAGGCGAACCAACAGATCATGAAGACGTACGGAAACGGCGGCTACGAACGGCCCTTCGTGCCTGTCGTGACCCTGCCGGAGGGGCAGCGGGCCGACAGCCCGGAGGCGAAGGAGGCCCTCGGCCGGGCCTTCGACGCGGCGGCCGAGAAGGTCGACGCGCGCGTCGCGTCGTATGCCAACACCGGGGACGAGGCGTTCCTCGGCGAGGACGGCAGGACGACGTTCGGGCTGGTCTTCGGCGGTCCCGTCGAACAGGGCGGGCTGCCGGGCAGCGCGCTCGGAGAGGCGCCCGCGCTCGGCCCGCTGATCGTGGATGCCATGCGCGACGAGCTGCCGAAGGATTCCGAGGTCCAGGTCACCGGGCTCGACACGCTGGCGACCGGCTCCGACCAGGGCGGTCTCAACGTCCCGGTGAAGCTGCTGGTCACCATCGGCGCCGCGATCGCGGTGCTGCTGTACGTCTTTCGGTCCGCCCTGGCCTTCGTACCGCTGCTGACCGCGTTGGTCGCGGTGCCCGTCTCGTTCCTGGGGCTGCTCGCCGTGAGCCCGTTCATCAGCGTTCACGAGACGACGGTCATCATGCTGCCGCTCCTCGGCGTCGGCATCGCGATCGACTACGCGCTGATCCTGGTCACCCGCTGGCGTGAGGAGGAGGCCAAAGGCCATCACGGCGACGACGCGGTCCGTCGCGCCATGGCCACGTCCGGGCATGCCATCGTCTTCTCGGCCGGCGCGGTCGCCATCGGCCTGGTCACCATGGTGCTGCTGCCGATTCCGCTGATCCGCAGCCTCGGCATCGGCGGCATGATGGTCACCGCCGCGAGCGCCCTGATCTCGCTGACCCTGCTGCCGCTGCTCCTCAGTTCCTCGGGCCGACGCCTCCAGCGCCGCCGGGAGGCCGGGCGCGCGGACCGCCCCGCACTCGAGCGGGAGGCGTCCGCCGGACGCTTCTGGACCGCGGTCGCCCGGAACGTGGTGCGCTTCCGGTGGCTGACGGCCGCGGCGAGCGGTGCGGTTCTGCTGGCCCTGTCCGTCACGGCGCTCGGTCTCAATCTGTCGGTACCGACCACCGACCGGCTGGCCGACTCCGGTCCGGGCCGGGCGGGGCTCACCGCCCTGACGGACAGCGGTGTGCCATCGGGCACTCTGACATCCTTCGACGTCTACGTGCCCCAGGGCACCGATCCTGCAGAGGTCGCGGCCAGCCTCCGTACCACGGACGGGGTGTACGCGGTCACCGCGCCCGAGGACGAGGAGTGGCGCCGGGACGGCTCCGCGGTCCTCACCGTGCTGCCGAGCGACGAAGGCGGCTCGGCCGCGGGCGAGGACACCATCGCCCGGGTGGTCGACCGAGTGCCGGACGGCACTCTGGTCGGTGGCAACGTCACCCAGCAGATCGACTACGTGGACGTGACCTACTCGGCCTTCCCCTGGATGCTGGCGGTGCTGTCGCTGGTCACCTTCGTGATGCTGGCGCGGGCATTCCGGTCGCTGCTGCTGCCCCTGAAGGCGATCCTGCTGAACCTGCTGTCGCTCGGGGCGGTACTGGGCGCGATGGTCATCCTCTGGCAGTGGGGGTGGGGCACCGAGACCGTGCTGGGCATCCAGCCGGACGGCTCCATCGGAACCTTCGTACCAGTGACGATCTTCGCCTTCCTGTACGGGCTTTCGATGGACTACGAGGTGTTCATCCTGTCCCGCATCCGGGAGGAGTACGACCGCACCGGTTCCACTCGGACCGCAGTGGTGGACGGCGTCGGACGGACCGGCAGGCTGGTCACCTGCGCCGCACTGATCCTGTTCTCCTCGTTCGCCTCGATGGCCGCCGGCGGGGAACTGGACGTGTCGATCTTCGCCTCCGGTATCGCCCTGGGCATCCTCATCGACGCCACTCTCATCCGCGGCCTCCTGGTGCCCGCCACGGTGGCGATGATGGGCAAGTGGAACTGGTGGCTGCCCGCCTGGGCCGCCCGCCTGCTGCGGGTCGAGCCGTCACCGCTGCGTGAGGAGGCGGTGCCGGACGAGCGGCCGGCCGATCCGCAGCCGGTCAGCCCGGCGGGTGCGGCGCGCGGCTGACACGCGCATCGGAGCCGCGGCCCGCCGCAGGGGGCGGGCCACGGCTCCGAAGCGGCGCCGGTCAGGAGTGCTCCACTCCTTCCTTGGCGGTCCACCGGTAGAAGGAAGTCGCCATGGCATCCGCCGGACTGCGCCATGTCGCCGGGTCGTAGGGCGAGATGAGAGGGTCCAGATCGGCGCAGAGCTGCTGGAAGTCCTCCCGCACTCGGGCGGCGGCCATGGCGCGGTCCGCTTCTCCCTCGAACTCCACCAGATGGAAATAGAGGTCGTCGTGATAGTGGAAGAGCTCGCGGCGGGTCACTCCGAGGTCCGTAGGCAGCGAAGTCCGGTCGGAAGCCTCGAACAGGGCGGCGACTTCCCGAGCTTTCTCCGGTTCCATGCGGGCGACGATAAGGATCCGATCGGCCATGAGGAATCTCCTGTTCCGTGGCGGCGGGCACAATGACACGGCCACAGTAGAGATGAGCGAAGGGGATCGTCTTCCTCACTCGGTGGGAATTCCTCCTCCCTCGTTCGGAGGAGGAGTCCATAAATCCACGGCATCCACGGAACCGTCAGACCAAACCGTTCTCGTAAGCGTAGATGACCACCTGCACGCGATCCCGCACACCCAGTTTTCGGTACAGATGCTGTACATGCGATTTGACGGTGCTTTCCCCCAGGACGAGCTTCTCCGCTATCACCGCGTTTCCGTATCCCTGCACGAGCAGGCGGAATACATCGAGTTCCCGGCCGGTCAGGGACTTCAGTTCGGCACCGGCGGCAGAGGGAAGAACGGGCCGACGGACGAACTCTCTGATGAGCTGCTGGGTGACCGTAGGAGACAGCAGCGCACCGCCGTCGGCCACTGCCCGCACCGCCTCGACGAGCTGCGCCGGAGAGGAGTCCTTGATCAGGAAACCGCTGGCCCCGGCCCTGAGAGCCTCGAAGACATACTCGTCCTGGTCGTACATGGTGAGGATGACGATCTTGGGGGCGGTGTCGTGCGAGCCGCCGGCGAAGATCCTCCTGGTCGCCTCCAAGCCGCTCATCCACGGCATGTTCACATCCATGAGCACGACGTCCGGGGTGGTCCGCCGCACCAGCTCCAGTGCCTCGGCGCCGTTCGCGGCCTCTCCGAGAACAGTGATGTCGTCGAGCGGCGTGAAAACGGCACGCAGCCCCTGCCGCACCAGCGGCTGGTCATCGACGATCAGTAGACGTATCGGGTCCATGAGCCTTCCTGCGCGCTATCGATCCAAATGCGAACGAGCAACGCCGACGCACAAGTTGGGGCCTTCGGCGAATCCGGGGCACTCGGCGAATCGACGTCGGCTCGCGCGCTGTGCCATCCCGCTCGTCCTGGCTAAGCGGTTGCCTCCACGGGCCGGCCGGGGCGGCTGGGCAGGGTCGCCATGATCCGTACGCCGCCGCCGGGGAGCTCCTGGTAGCAGAAGGACCCGCCGAGTTCGGCGGCGCGTCGACGCATATGGAGAAGTCCCTGGCCGGAGCCGGGGACCAAGGGGGCGACGGTGCCCCCGCGGAGCCGGGAACGCGCGACGGCGCCGTTGCCGGGGGCAGGCCCGTTGACGATGCTGACGTGGAGCTGCTCGCCGAACTCGACCCGTACGTCGATGGGTCCCTCGCCGTGCTTGATGGCGTTGCTGACGCCCTCCTGGATGATCCGCAGCGCAGCGTGTCGTGTGCTCGCGTGCAGATTCTCCTCCGCTTCGACACCGCTGAAGTGAAGGGTGAGATCGACTTCCGGAAGATCGACGCCGAGGGCAGTCACCCGGTCCGACAGCGGGGCGTCGTCCGACGCCTGCTCGGACCGCGGCAGGCGACCGAGAGCCGCACGGATCTCGCGCTGGGCTTCCACGGCCAGTTCTTCGATGGCATGCGCCGCCTTTGGCGCATGGACGGATTGCGCAGACAGCTGACGAGCGTGCATGACGATGGCGAGCATTCGATGACCTGCACCGTCGTGCAGCTCAGCGGCTATGCGAGCGCGTTCACGGAACTTCTCATTCCGGACGGATTTCTCGAGAGCGCGGTACTTTAGTTTTGTACGAAATAAGATGCCCGCGGTAACAGTGGCTACCATGATCTCGAACAGGAATGCATCACGCGCGTACTCGACAACGGAAAACAATATTCCGCTTTCCAATGTGGATCATCCCCCGTATGAACATCCACAGCACTTTCGGTCACTGTAGCACGGTTCATAGAAGGTCGAGAGAAAAGCCTTGGCGAACCCTGAGCAGCTCGTCGCGAGCGCCTGTGAAGTGACTCTCAGGATGTCAACATTCCGGTGCAGTATCGAGAACTTAATTTGTTGAATAATGCTCACAACAGCTTCTGACGCGATCTTGGCGGATCAGCGAGGGCGAACTGCGTTTCCCCTTCGCTGCTCACACTGTTCCGCGAGACGGTGACCCGTCGGGCCCGCCGGTCGGCGGAGCCGGCGGCCGACTCGTACGCCGGCGAGTGTCCACGGAGACAACAAAGAGGCCCAGGTCGCTGACCTGGGTCTTGATCGTGTAGCGGGTGACGAGAATCCAACTCGCGCTCTCAGCTTGGGAAGCTGCGATCATTTGAGGGTGGCCTGCATGCTGACCTGGCCGAACGGTCGGATCACGGCCGTGTCGGGCGGGTTGCTTTCACCGTGATTCCCCGCTGTTCCCCGCTCGTTCTGGTGCGCTTGTGGTGCGGTCGAGCAGCAGCCCACCGGGGGCGCCCGAAATTGGTGAGCGCCCGGGGCGTGGTTGTCGGCGCCCTGGGGGCCATGAGCCGTTGGAAGCTCTACGACAACTGGTATGCCGATCTCGCCGGACCACGCCCTCGCCGCGTGACAGAACCGTGTTCAAGAGCACGGGGAAACTTCAGCCACCCCCTCACCCCGAGGTTCGGACCACTTGATGGCAACCGCGCACGGTCACGCCGCGCCCGAAAAGCCTGAACCTTCAGGCACACAGAGTTCCCGAGACGCTATCGGCCGGTCGCAATCAGGTACTCGACGAGGGACACCAGCAGATCGCGGCCGACCGACTTCTGCCTCATGTCCCCCATCACCAGGGGCACTTCGGGACCCAGGTCCAGCGCTTCACGAACCTCCCGCTCGTCCCGGTCCATCCGGCCGTGGAAGCAGTTGACGCCGACCACGAACGGGATGCCGCGGCTCTCGAAGAAGTCGATGGACGCGAAACTGGACTCCAGTCGCCGGGTGTCGGCCAGGACGACCGCGCCGAGCGCGCCCTGCACCAGGTCGTTCCACATGAACCAGAAGCGCTCCTGGCCGGGCGTGCCGAAGAGGTAGACCACCAGTTGACTGTTCACCGTGATGCGGCCGAAGTCCATGGCCACGGTGGTGGTGGTCTTGTCCTCGATGCCTCCGACGTCGTCGACGCCCACACTCGCGACGGTCATGTACTCCTCCGTACGCAGCGGAGTCACTTCACTCACCGCCGCGACGAGCGTCGTCTTGCCCACGCCGAAGCCACCGGCCACGAGGATCTTGACCGCCGCGGGCGACGTGACTGCGCGCGCGCCGCCGATCGGGTCAGATTCTACGAAGACCATCCCTCACCGCCCGCAGAAGTGTCATGTTCGATTCGCTTCCTACCGCCATGGCGATCGGTGGTCGGGTTGTCACCCTGCCGAGTGCGACCAGATCGTCGATCAGGATCTTCGTCACCGCCACGGGCAGGTTCAGTTCGGCGGCGATCTCCGCCACCGCCGCAGGCCGGAGGCACTGCTGGAGTATCGAGCGGTGCTCGGGCTGCAGACCACGGGTGCCGGCCCGGCCCGGCGGCGGTTCGACGGTCGTCACGATGGTGATGAGGGTGAGGTCGTCGCGCACCGGAGCCGTCCGGCCCTGGGTGATGGTGTACGGCCTGACGAACAGGGATTCCGCGTCGTCGGCGTCCTCGGCCTCCATGTCGTCCATCCAGTGACTCACTCACGTACACCGCCCTCGACGGGTGGCGCACCGACGCGGGCCTCGGCGCCCAGACGCTGGCCCACCTGCTGCATCAGGGTGTGCATGGCCACGGCCATGAGCTCGGCGTCCACCTCCTGGGAGGCGACGACAGCCAGGTGGGTACCCCTGCCCGCGGCGGATATGAACAGCCAGAGGTCGCTCATCTCGACGATCACCTGGAGCACCGGACCACCGCCGAACAGGCTCCCGGCGCCTCGGGCCAGGCTCTGCTGGCCGGTGGCCACGGCGGCGAGGCGCTCCGCGTCCCGTCGGGCGATGGTGCGGGACTGGCTGACCACCAGCCCGTCGTCGGACAGCACGATGGCGTGCTGGGTGCCGGGCACCTGTTCGACCAGGCCGTCCAGCAACCAGTCGAGGTCCTGAAGGGTGGCGGTCGTTCGCTGTGTCATGGTCAGTCTTCCGTCGGGGTCCGTCTGCGATACGGGAGGGCTTCGGTGCGGTCGCGTTCCCCGGTGCCGCGCTCCACGGCTCCCGGGTCCGCGCCGCCGTGTGCTCCGGCACTGCTGAACACGGCGCCGGTGTGGTGGGCGTCGCCCCGGGCCAGGCGGGACTGGCGCTGGAAGGCGCCGATCGTCGCCCCGGAACGGGCCGGAGCGGCCGGCCGGTCAGGGGCCTGCGCGCCGGCCGGGTGCGCCCGCACATTCGCGTCGGGGTCCCGCAACTCGTCGGCGAGGCTGGCCATCCGCACCCGCTTGGGCAGCGGCTGCGCCGTCGGGTCGTGGTGCACCGGCGGCACAACGTGGTGCGGCTGCCACCCGGCGGACGCGTCACCGTGGTGAACCGCGGACCCGGCCCCGGCGCGGGAGAGCGGGGTGAACACGTTGATCACCGGCGTCGTGCCGTGGGCCGGGCCCGGCTCGGCCGTCGTGACTGGATCCGGGGTGGGCCATCCCGGGGCGGCGACCGTCGCCGGCACGGGCTCGGGACCCCCGAAGCCCTCGGCATCCGCGGGGTCCTCGACGACGAAATGGTCGGGGATCAGGGCGACCACCCGGGTGCCGCCGAACGACGAGGGCCGCAGCTCCACCTTGATGCCGAGCGACTGGGCCAGCCGGGATACGACATAGAGGCCGAGCCTGACGTCGTCGGCACGCGACAGGACGTCCAGCCGGGGCGGGTCGGCCATCAGCCGGTTCGCCTCGTCGTACTGCTCGGGGTCCATGCCCACGCCGCGGTCTTCGATCTCCACCGCGAGGCCGCGTCCCACTCGGGCGGCGTACACCTCGACGGGGGTCGGCGGCCTCGAGAACGTCACCGCGTTCTCCATGAGTTCGGCCAGCACATGCACCACCAGTCCGACCGCTCGTTCGGAGAGCCAGACGCGGCCCTCGACCTCGATCTGGATCCTGCGGTAGTCCTGGACCTCGCTCTGTGCGGAGCGGAGCACATCCAGCAGCAGCACGGGTTTGCGCCAGCGCCGCTGCGGCTGGCCGCCGCCGAGGATCACCAGGTTCTCCTCGTACCGCCGCAGCCGGGCGGTGAGATGGTCCAGGTCGAAGAGGCCCTCCAGGACCTCCGGGTCCTCGTGCCGGCGTTCCAGCTCGCTGAGCTTCTTCATCTGGAGCCCGATGAGCAGCTGAGTGCGGCGGGCGATGCGCTGGAGGAGTTTCTCGAATCCGCGGAACTGCCCCACCTGCGCCATGGTGGTGTCCAGCGCGCTGTGCCGAGCGAGGTTGAGCGCCTGGCCCAGTTGGCCGAGTTCGTCGTGACCGTGCTGGATCGGCGGGAGTTCGGCGTCCGCGTCGACGGCCTCCCCCCTCCGCATGCGTTCGACCACGTCCGGCATCCGGGTCTGCAGGTCGAGGGCTGCCTGCCGGAGGGCGAAGATCCGGCGGCGCAGCATTCGGGTGAGCAGTGCGCTGACGACGATGACCACGACCACCGCCCCCGCGCCCATCGCGCTGGTGAGGACCAGCTTCGTCACCATGGAGTCGAGCTCCCGGTCCGTGGCCGCCGTGAGAGTGGCCGAGTAGTCGCCGTTGAGCCCCTGGAGCGGGCCCATGACCTGTCCGACGCTGCGGCTCCAGGTCTTGCCCAGTTCGGCGGAGAAGGCGTTCGACCCGGACGAGGAGCCACGCAGCACGTCCTGTTCGGCGTCGGTCTTCGCTTTCCACGCACTGCCGGCCATCAGCTTCCGGTACCGCGTCGCCTGGTCGCTGGGGAGAAGGGCCGTGACCTTGTTGTCGTAGATGAAGCGTTCGGAGCCGATCCACTCGGCCAACTGCCCGCGTTCGCCGGCGGAGAGGCGCCCGGTGACGGTGCCGCGGGTGATGATCGCGCTCTCGCGCGAGATCATCTCCATGCCCCAGACCGAGTCGATGGCCGGCCGGGCGAGGTAGTCGATGTCCGCGATGCCGACATTGCTCAGTACGGTGAACAGCTTGAGGTCGGTGGCGATGAGTCCGGTGTAGTCGTCGAACGTCTGCTGCTGGGAGGCGGCCCGCCGGTCGACGGCGGTCCGGTAGTCGGCCAGCTTGTCCAGGTCCTTGCCCACCTGGACGACGTTGCGGCGGATGTCGTCCGGCGCGTCCCATCCACTGCCGGGGAGCGCCTGGACGGTCTTGACGGCCGCGTCGGTTCGGCCGCGCTGCTTCTGCAACTCCGCCTTGTACGACCGGGAGTCGCCCAGTGCCGCACCGCTGAGCCGCCGTTCCTCCTGGAGGCTGAAGAACGCGGCCATGATGGGCCGCGCGGCCTCGGTGGACGCCTCGTTGCGCTGCCGCTGCTGCTGCCACTCCGTGTACAGCTGCACGGAGGTCGTCGCCCATAGGGCGACCAGAGTCACGCTGGGCACCAACGCCAGGATGAGCAGGGCCGTGCGAAGTGACGGCTGCCGCCTGGCTCCTCTCTCCGGAGGGCCTTGCTTTTTCGACGCACGTGCATGCACTGCCACGGAAGTTCCCCAGCGCTGCTCTGAGTGACGGGCCGCCTACGGTCCGCTCGACGACGCCAGACTCTACCGCGAAACAGTTAGCCAAATATATCTATCTAATTTCGATTGAGCCATGACGAATTGTTGGACCGTGCTCCATAGATGACACATCACCAGCGCATCTCAGGACCCGTCCTGCACGAACCTGCGGGACATGGCCGGGTCAGCTATGGCGGGGCCGCAGGCCAATATGCATGCCTGCGGCCCCGCTCGGGCGCCTGGGTCAGGATCGCCGTACTGGAGGCCGCGTCCGTTGGCGCCGATGTAGACGGGGCCTACCTCCTCCCGACCGGCGGACGGCCGGGTGCGCGCGGACAGTCATCGATCCTTTGCCGCAGGGCCGGGCGGGGCAGGCAGACGCGTACATGCTGCGGCTTCTTCACCCCCGGTGCCGCTCCCCGCCTCGGCGTCACGGGTCCCAGGTCTGCCCTTGGAGGTGGCGCAGAGCTCGTGCGGCGGCGTGGGCTCCGCACATTCCGTGTGCGCCGGGGCCGGGCGGGGTGGCCGCGGAGCACAGGTAGTGGCCGGGCAGACCTGTGTCGTACGGGTGCAGGGTGGGCCGCGGGCCGAACAGCAGCTGGGGGATGTCCTTGGCGCCGGTCATGATGTTGCCGCCGACGTAGTTCGGGTTGTATGCGGCGAATTCGGTGGTTGTGTGCACCGCGGTACCGACGATCCGGTCCCGGAACCCCGGGGCGAACCGCTCGATCTGGGAGGTGATCGCTACTGTGGCGTCGCCGGACCAGTCGGCCGGTACGTGGGCGTAGGTCCACACCGGGTGCACGTCGCCGGCCGACCGCAGGGGATCGGCCAGATACTGCTGGCCGACCAGGACGAACGGCCGCTCGGGCATCCGTCCGGCGTGGATGTCCCGCTCCGTGGCGGCGATCTCGGCGTACGTGCCGCCGACGTGCACCGTGCCGGCCCGCCGCGCCGCTTCGGCGGTCCAGGGCACGCCGCCCTCGACCGCGAAGTCGACCTTGAACGCCCCCGGGCCGTACCGGAACCGCCGGTAGGCACGGGCGACCCGGGGCGGCAGCCGGTCACCCAGGATGTCGGCCAGTGCGGTGGGCGCCACATCCCAGAGGGTTACGTCCGTGGGCGGCAGTTCGGAGGCCGACCGCACCCGTACGCCTGTCTCGACCTTCCCGCCGAGATCGGTCAGCAGCGCGGCCATGGCGTCGGTGATGCGGCGTGATCCGCCGACGGCCACGGCCCAGCCGTGCCGGTGCCCCGCGGTGAGGATGCCGAGTCCGATGGCGGCGCTCAGTGGCCGCTCGAGAGGGTGGAAGGCGTGTGCCGCCACCCCGCCCCACAGCGCCCGCGCCTCCTCGGTCGCGAACGCCTTGCCCAGCAGCGACGCGGGGGCCAGCGCGGGGACGCCGAAGCGGGCGAGTCGGACGGGGTGCCGTGGGACGCGGAGCAGCGGGCCGAGGATGTCGGCGTCGAAGGTGTCGTATGCCGCCGACGGGCCGTCGAACAGCCACCGCCAGCGTCGGCCGTCGCCGCCGAGACCGGCCGCGGTCTCGGTGACCGAGCGGTGCAGCACCCCTGCCGCGCCGCTGTCCAGGGGATGTACGCAGTCGATCTCCGGCAGCGCCCACCGCAGCCCGTAGCGGTCCAGGCCGAGCTCGCGCAGGAACGGTGAGCCGACGGTCATCGGGTGGACGGCCGAGCAGTGGTCGTGCAGCAGCCCGGGAAGGATCGCCTCACCGGAGCGGGTGCCGCCTCCGATCTCGTCGGCCGCCTCGAGGACGGTGACCTGTACGCCCTCCCGGGCCAGGGCGATGGCGGCGGCCAGCCCGTTGGGGCCGGCGCCGACCACGATTGCCTTACTCATGTGGTCAAGCTTTCCACCGTGTCCTGCCCCACCACCGGCGGCACCTGCTCGCGGGTCCAGGTCACGTCGAGCGGGATCGGGCCGTTCGGCAGCCACGGCTGCTCCTTGACCGCGTCGGCGACCTTCCACGTACCCCGCTCGACGACCCCCAGCGCGGCGTCGATCACCTGGTAGTGCTGCACCTTGCGGTGAATGGCCTGCGACTCCACCCATACGACGATCCACTCGCCCGGGGCGAACCCGACCCGGGACTGCACGGCGTTGACGAGGTCGATGTTGTGCAGGTGGCCGTCGCCGAAGTTGAACCCGATCAGCGAGTTGCACGCGAACTCGGCTTCGCGCACGGTCCGTTGGTCGAGGTCGGGAAGGTTCTTCATGAGGACGGAGAACAGGCCGCGGCCCTGGCTGTGCATCGACCGCCAGGCGATCGTCTGCTGCATGGTGATCTCGGCGACAGCCGCCGGGTAGCCCATCGCCTGGAGCTGGTCGACCTGGTTGGTGGTCGGGCGGTGCGGCAGCGAGTTCAGCTTCTGCTCCGCGCCCGGCGCGAAGACCCACAGCGCGGAGGCCCAGTTGCCCGCGTACTGGCGCATCGAGGGCAGGAACGACACCAGGTCCGGGCGCAGATTGCCCAGTACGGGAAAGAACAGAAGTGCGGCGGCGATCCCGGCGGTCAGCCACGGCGAGGACATGTCGCCGACGCCGTAGCCGTCCTGGGCCGGGAAGCCTAGGAACAGGAAGACCGACAGGTACGCGAACAGGATGTTCCACTCCAGCGGCACCGCCAGCGGGAACGTCGAGACGATGAAGAGGTGGAAGACGACCATCAACGCCACGCCGGCGACGGTCAGCCAGTGGTTCGTGGAGAAGAGCAGCACCAGCGGGGTGACGATCTCGACGGTGGTGCCACCGATGTGCGCCACGAGGGTCGCGGCCTTCGACGGGCGGATGTCATGGGGAAAGTCGCGGTAGTGGAGCCGCTTGATCCGCCTCGACGGGACACAGGGGCTGTTGGAGACCATCGGCGACACCACGCTGGTGAAGTGAAGGCCGAACTTCGACACCCCGGCGCCGATCCACACCACGCAGATCAGCAGCTTCGCCGCGACGATCATGTCGGTGAGGGACAGGGCGGCGAAGAACACCAGCGCGGGCAGGTACTGCTCCCCCCGGGCGGCCAGGAAGAGCGTCTTGTCCCGCAGGCCGCACGCGACGTACAGCACGATCGGCGCGATCAGCAGGGCCGGGCGCACCAGTGAGTCGGTGGGCACCGCGACCGCTGTCAGCAGGGACGCCAGGAAGGCCAGGTAGAGGACGACATCGGCCACCGTGCGGCGGTCACCGTCGGTGAACGGCACCCCCTTCCAGGGACGCAGCCGGATGGTGCCGGGCCGGGCCCAGAACAGAATGCCGCCGGTCATCGGCTTGAACTTGCCCGCGATCGGGCCCCAGGAGCCGGCCACGCCCAGCGCCTCCAGGAAGGCCGTCCAGAGCAGAAGCTTCTGGTAGACGTCCGGCTGGTCCCACCAGTGGGCGACGTCCCAGAACGGTCCGGCGTCCGAGGTCCAGGTCACCAGGGCCGTACCGGCGAGGACGTACAGGAAGAGGACCTTGACCACGTACGTGGTGGGAATCATCTTCGGCGAGCCGAAACCGTACTCCACCCAGTGCAGGGCCAACGTTTTCATGCGTTCCTGAAGAGGCTTGTGCAGGAATGTTTCCGGATCGACCGGCGGGAAGTCACCTGTTTTGAACCCCATTGTTCTCGCCTTTCTCGTACCGATTTTCGGGCGTGCTGATCCACACCAGGAATGCACATGAAAATTTCCGGGTGATGTGGAGTGGTGTGGAGCGATTGACGTGGGGTGATCGCTTTACGAGCTCACGGTGAATGAGCGCAGGCGGGGTTTGTCGATCTTCCCCACCGGATTCTTCGGCAGCGACTCGGTGACCACGACCGACACCGGTACCTTGACGCGGGCCAGCGAGCCGCGGCAGTGCTCGACGAGCTCCTCGGCCGTGGCGGCGGCACCCGGCAGCAGCGTGACGTACGCGACCGGCACCTCACCGAGCACCGGTTCGGGCGCGCCGACCACCGCCGCTTCCAGCACCGCCGGGTGGCTGTGCAGGACGTTCTCGATCTCCTTGGGGTAGATGTTCTCTCCGCCTCGGATGATCATGTCCTTGATCCGGTCGACCAGAACGAGATGGCCGTCCGTGTCGAAGCGCCCGACGTCGCCGGTGTGCAGCCAGCCGTCGACGACGGTCCTGGCCGTCTCGTCCGGCAGCCCGAGATAGCCGCGCATGACGTTCGGGCCACGGACCACCACCTCGCCCACCGACCCGGCGTCGAGGAGATGGCCCTCGGCGTCCATCACGGCCACCGTCTGCCCCGGCAGCGGGAGCCCGACCGTCCCCGGCTTGCGCGGCCCGGCGAGCGAAGCGAGATGGGGGTCCCCCCGGCCGGAGGCTGGGGGAGGGTTCAGCGTCGACGCGCAGGTGCCCTCGGACAGCCCGTAGCCCTCGACGACCGGCACCCCGAACCGGTTCTCGAACCGGGCGATCAGCTCGGCGGGCATCGGCGCGGCCCCGCAGATCGCCCGGCGCAGCGACGAGGTGTCCGGGCGTACGTCGTCCGGCAACGAGACGAGCATGGCGTAGATCGCCGGTACCGCCGAGAAGTACGTCGGCCGCGCGGCCTCGACCGAGGCGAAGAAGACCTGCGCCCGGAAACGCCCCGCGATCGTCGCCCGCCCACCGGCCAGCAGGGGCGACAGCACGCTCACCACGATCCCGTTGACGTGGAACAACGGCAGAACCAGCAGACTGTGATCGGTCTCGTCCAGACCGATGCCGTGGACGATCATCCGGCACATCGCGGCGATGTTGGCGTGGTCGAGCATGACGCCCTTCGGGCGCCCGGTGGTCCCGCTCGTGTAGATGATCAGAGCGAGGGCGTCGGAGGCGGGGGAGACGGCGTCCGGGGACCGGTCAGCGGGAGTGTCGGCGAACGCGGCCACGTCCAGGGTTCCCATGCCGCGGTCATCGGTGATCACCACCTTGGCTCCGGAATCCTCGATCTGATGGCGGGCCTCGGCATCGGTCAGCCCGGGATTCACCGGCGTGACCGCGGCGCCCAGCCGCCATGCCGCGAACATGATGACGACGAGTTCCAGACGGTTCGGAAGAGCCACCGCGATCACATCGCCGATACCGATTCCATGAGTGCGGAGGACACTCGCCGCGGACCGGACCCGTTTCAGAAAAGCGTCGTTGTCCAGCTGCTCGCGATCATCCGCGATACAGGGTCCGGTGGGATTCCGGCCGGCCCGGACGTCCGGCAATTCGGCGATGTGCTGCACGATTTCCTCACCATTGAGTCGCACCGTGACGAAGGTAATAGACCAACGCAATAACTGAAAGGTAGGCAGGGAGTACGCGTCCGACCATGGGCTCGCGTCCCAGCCCGAACCCGCCTTTTTGTGCCGCCGTCACAAAGCGGGAGGCGGACGTCTCGGGTACGGTCCGGCCATGAGCGCCGCCAACGTCAACGTCGACATGATCGTGCGGGACGTCGCCAGGCGCACCCAGGCCGATCTCGAGAACATCACCGCGGAGATGACCTCGATGTTCGTCGACGTCATCCCCGAGTTCCGTCACGACGACGCCGTGCGACGGCTGATGGTCGCCAGCACCGCGTCGAACCTGGCGGCGATCGTCGACATGCTGGCGCTGAACATCTCCATCGACGACATCACCGTCCCGCCGGCCGCGGCGGAGTACGCCCGCCGCTTCGCCCAGCACGGCCTGTCACTGGAGGCACTCCTGCGCGCCTATCGCCTCGGCGAGCACATGGTCGTCCAGCGGGCCATGACCACCCTTGGCCGTCTCGACCTGCCCACCGACGCCGCCCTGGCCGCGACCAGCCAGATCGCGCGACTGACGAACAGGTACATCGACCAGGTCATCGAGGGCATCATCGACATCTACGAGGACGAGCGCAGCCGGTGGGACGCCCGTTCCGACGCGGCCCGCGCCGCCCAGGTCCGCGCGGTGCTCGACACCGAGGGGCTCGACCTCGCATCGGCCGAGAAGATGCTGTCGATGTCTCTGCGTGGCTGGCACCTCGCCGCGATCATCTGGTCGCGGCCTGGTTCACCCGACCCGGACGCGGCCCAACTGCGTGCCGGCGCGGCCATGTTGTCGGCGGCCACGGGCAAGGCCCCGCTGACGATCTCGGCCGACGAACGGACGTACTGGGCATGGATCTCATCCACCGCCGAACCGACCCTCAACCTCCCCCTGCTCGAACATGAACTGGGCAAGCACCCGGCACTCCGGATCGCTGTCGGCGACGACCCGTCCCCCGGGCTCGACGGCTTCCGACAGACCTTCCGGGACGCGCAGCGCGCCCGCACGGTCGCCGTCACCGCGGCCGACCCGCACCGCGCGCTCGTCCTCCACTCCCAGGTCGCACTCGCCGGCCTCCTCGTCGATCACCTCGCCGACGTCAGGGCGTGGGCCGGACGCGTCCTCGGGGACCTCATGAACGATGACGGCGCCACGGTCCGCCTGCGCGAGACCGTGCAGGTGTTCCTCGACGCGCAGGGCAGTTTCACCGACGCCGCCGCACGTATGCACGTCCACAAGAACACAGTCCACTACCGCATACGCAAGGCCGAGGAGATCCTCGGCCACCCGCTCACCGAGAACCGACTGGACATCGAGGTGGCTCTGCTGGCCTGCGCGCAGCTCGGACTCGGAGGAGCGGACACGCATCCGGCGTGAGGCAACTGATCAGGTCCTGCAGGCCGCGCGGAGGGACGCGGAACGCGTAGTCCCGATCTTCGTCCGAGCTCGGACCGGCTTCCGGGGACGCGGCGGGTGCCGTGACTGTGCCTCATGGTGCTGTGGGGGCAGCCGACACCGCACCGCCGTGCCGCTCTTCTTCTGGGGCCGGAATTCCGGTCACCGGTGGCGCCTCCGCTCGACCCGTGTGATCTTTTCAGCCATCCGCGATTCACTCCGCAGCCGCGGCAAAAGCGGCAGGAAACGGGTCGGACCGGTCGGGCACCCGCGTGGGACGTGGGCCGTGCACCGGACTGTTACCGGCGTTCCGGGCCGATCTGTGCAGGTTCTGAGGCACTATCCAGTGGTGCTCCCTCCGATATCCCGGCTGCCGGTGTCCGGAACGGGGATACCGGATACCGCACCGCAACCGCAGTGGCTGAAAACGTGTCTTTGAATGCGTGGCCGAAGCTCCGGGGCGGGTGGGCTTCCGGTAGCACGTGCGGCCTTGGGGGCTGGGATGAACACATGGGGAGTGCCCGGATACACCGAGTCACTGGAGCTCGGATCAGGGGCGAGCGGGCGGGTCGTCCTGGCCGTGCACGAGGAGACGGGCGTGCCGGTCGCGGTGAAGTACCTCAGCGAGTCACTGCGCACCCGGCCGGACTTCGTACGCGACTTCAGGGCGGAGGCGCGGCTGCTCGGCGGCCTGGAGAGCCCGTACGTCACCGGGTTGTACGAGTACGTCGAGAGCCCGGACGGCGCCGCCATCGTGATGGAGCTGGTGGACGGTGTCTCGTTGCGGACCCTGCTGACCAGGGAGAGTCCGCTCGATCCCGAGGCCGCGCTCGTGGTCCTCAAGGGGTCGTTGCTCGGCCTGGCCGACGCGCACCGCATCGGCGTCGTCCACCGCGACTACAAACCGGCGAACGTCCTGGTCGTACCGGACGGATCGTCCAAGCTGGTCGACTTCGGGATCGCGGTGGACGCCGGCACCAGCGTCGGCGCTGCGGGAACCCCCGCCTACATGGCCCCGGAGCAGTGGACCGGCGCGCCCGCCTCTCCCGCCGCCGACGTGTACGCGGCCACGGCCACCTTCTTCGAGTGCCTGACGGGCCACAAGCCGTACTCGGGTGACAATCTCGCCGAACTCGCGCTGCAGCACGTCGACGCGCCCGTCCCCGCCGAGGAGGCCCCCGAGGCGGTGCGGGAGCTGGTCAGGCGCGGTCTGGCCAAGGACCCGCGGCAACGGCCCACACACGCCGAGGAGTTCGTCACGGAACTGGAGGCGGTGGCCGGCGCCGCCTACGGGCCCGACTGGGAGGAACGCGGCCGCGGTCGGCTCGCCGCGCTGGTGGCCCTGCTGCCGCTGCTGCTGCCCTCGGCACGCAGTGCCCCGCGTACCACGACGGACACCGCACGCACGGTCCTGAGCCGCGAACCGGGCCGCGGCTGGGCGCAGTCGTGGCGTCCCGGCCGGCCCGGGGTGCTGGTGGCCGGTGCGGCCGTGCTTCTGGCTGTCGTCCTGACCTACGGCATCCAGCACACTCCGCTGGGCGCGGATCCGCAGCAGGCGGCGCAGGCCCTGGCCACCACCAGAGCCCAGCCCGGTGTGGAGTCGGGAGAGCTCATCGCTCCGCCGACGGCGTCGGCGAACTCGTCCCCGCCGTCCCCGACGTCCACCGTGTCCCCCAGTCCGTCGCCCTCGGACTCGGCGACGGACGGCACCGGCGAGCCCTCGGCATCCGCCGCCACCACGGACCCGGCCCCTGAGACGACGACACCCGGCGCGGCGACCACCGAGGCGACGCCGACGACCGCTGCCCCCACCTCGCCGGCCGACCCCACCGCGCCGGACGCCCCCACCGGGCCGGCCGCTCCCGCCGTCAAGGACGTCGCGGTGTCGGGCTTCCGGCAGACGGGTCCGACGACCGCATCGGCAACGATCGACATCACCACGGACGGCACCGGACCGCTCTCCATCACCGTCTCGTGGTCCACGGGCGACACCGGGGGACAACTCGGCCTCCCGGACGGTGCGTCCCAGACGTTCGAGCGCAGCGGCGCCACCCAGTACACGCTCACCGTCGACCACACCTTCCAGGGCAACGGCTGTTACTGGACGGTGCAGGCCGCGACCACCCCGGCTTCCGCCGACGGCGGCGCCTCGCAGCAGCTTCTGACCAGGCGGTGTGTCCTCCGATGAGCGCTCACAACGACCGCACTCCCGCGTCGTCTGCCGAAGACTGGGAGCCCACCCAGGTGTTCGGCTCCGCCGACGAAACCCGGGTGCTCGACCCGGCCGACGACCACACTTCCACCCTCCACCTCGGCCCCACCGACGACCACACCTCCACCCTCCACCTCGGCCCCACCGACGAACACGCCCCGAGCGACGAACACGCCCCGAGCGACGAACACGCCCCGAGCGCCGAACACGCCCCGGGCGACGAACTCGGCTCCGCCGACGCCGAGTACAGCGCCACGGTGCTGGCCAGCCACTGGATCCAGAGGCCCGAGCCGGGGACCACCTTGGGCGGGCCGCCCTCCACGGGGATCCTGCCGCCGCCGCCGACGCTGCCCGACCGTGCCGAAGGCACTGTGCTGCGTTTCGGCCCGGGGGTGACAGCCGCCGTCGCGCACCGTACCCACAGGACGCTGTCCGCCGTGCCGCCGCCTCGCGTGCCCCCGCGCCGACGTCTGCGAAGACACGCTCTGCCCGCGCTCGTGCTGATCGCCGTCATCGCCTTCCTCGCCTGGCAGCGCCTCGGGCCCTCCGTCGCGGTGCGTACGGCGGCGGTCACGGCCCGGCCGACGGTTCTGGGATGCGACGGCACAGCGGACATAGTGGCCCTCGTCGCCACGAACGGCCGGCCGGGCACGCTCTCCTACCGCTGGATCCGAAGTGACGGCACCGCCTCGGGCGTCCTGCACGAAGTGGTGGTCCGGGGCCAGAGACAGGCACGTCTGCACCTGCTGTGGACCTTCCAGGGCAAGGGCCACTACACGGCAAGGGCCGAACTACGGATCCAGTCCCCCACCCACCGCACGGTCACCACCCACTTCACGTACGACTGCCCCTGAAGAGACCACGGCGATCCAGATCCGCTTCGCCGCCGTGTTCGTCTTCTACACCGGCGGGGCTCTCCTCCTGCTTCGGCGGCTTCCCGCGGAGCGCGGTCGGACCAAACCTCCCTGGCCCGGGCGCTGCGCCTGTCGAGCCCGACGTCAACGTTCTGGCGCGAATCCGGTCCCGTCAGCAGCCTGTGGTGTTCCCTCTGCGGTCCTGTGCCGCCGCCCGGGCACTCGGGGCATGCAGGTGGGCGAGGTTGTTGGCGGGTGGCTTCGTCGACCCCCGTGCTTCCCCGCTGTTCGCCGCTCGATCCGCTGCGGCTATGGTGCCCTCACTGGCTGTCCGGAGACGGGTGGCCTGGGCCTCCGAATACTGCCCTGCTCTCCTGATCCCCTTCGAGTGTTGGCTCGTGCCGCCGCGCGGTCAGGCGCTCAGCTCGGCCACGGTCCGGTGGTTCTTCGGGAACAAGGGGCCGATCAGCAGCCGGTCGAGGCCGGGCAGGCGCATAGCGCGGAACCCCCAGCGCCGCAACAGGAGTCTGGCCGACGAGGTCGGCAGGAACCACTCGGTTACGCGATCCCGGGCCGCCTGCTGGACTTCGGTCGCCACCGGACGCCAGCGCCGCTCGTAGTCGGCGAGCGCTTCGGGAACCGAGGGCGCCGCGTGCAGCCGTTCGGCCAGCACGTAGGCCCCCGCGATGCCGAGGGACGCGCCTTGTCCGGCGATGAGCGAGACCGCGTGGGCGGCGTCGCCGACCAGCGCCACCCGCCCGTCGGTCCAGCGCGGCATGTCGGTCTGGGCGACCTGGTCGTAGTAGATCTCCTCGGGAGGCGGGCATCGCTCCAGGGCGCGCTGTGCCAGGTAGCCCATGCCGGTGTATGCGCGACGCAGTTCTTCGCGCGGGTCATCGGGCAGCTTCGGGTCGGTGCTGCGGCGCACGGCGAAAACCGCGACGCGGCCTTCCCCGAGCCCGTAGAAGCCCATCTGGCGGTTGAGGGTTTCGGTGAGTATGAACCGGCCGCTGACCTGCTCGAAGACCTCTGGATCCGTGAAGACGAAGGCGCCGGTCTGCAAGCCGAGGTACCGGAGGTATCCGCGTTCGGGACCGAAGGCCAGTGAGCGGACGCGGGAGTGCACGCCGTCCGCGCCCACGATCAGATCGGCGTCGAGCGCGGTGCCGTCGGAGAGCGTGACCTTGTCGTCGTCGATCCGGTCGACGGTGGTGCCGTAGCGGAGGTCGATCTCATCGGTGACGCGCTCACGGAGCAGGCGTTCGAGCTCCGGGCGCATGATGCTGACGATCTCGCCGTTCAGTGCCTTCGAAAAGAGGGCGTAGTCGACGCTGACGGTCACGCGGCCACGGCCGTCGATGTAGCGGAGCTCTTCGACAGGGCTGGCGAGTTCCCGTAGCCGCGCTTGCAGGCCCATCGCGGTCAGGGCCTCGTATCCGGGGCCGAAGAAGTCGATCATGTACCCCTGGGTGCGCGGCCCGGGTGCGCGGTCGACGACGTGGACCTCCCACCCGTGGTGACGCAGGCGGTGGGCCAGGGCCAGGCCGGCGATGCCGGCACCGCAGATGACGGCTTTCATCAGTCTGCTCCGTTCTGGTCGGTGCTGGTGAGTCGGCGCAGGAGCGGGGCGATACGAGCGGCCGACAGTTCCGGGTCAAGACCTTTGTGGAGTACGAAGCCGTCGAAGACAGCCATGATCACGCTCGCCGCGTGCTCCGGGGTGCGGTGCCCCGAGCGGGCCAGTGCCGCGGCGAGGGAGGTGCGGAAGCCGGTCATGAGTTCGCTCATGCGCTCGTGCAGCCGGGCATCGCGTGTGGCGGCGAGGTACGCCTCGGTGAACAGCAGAGATGCGGGGTCGGCGCCGTTGTGCTGGTCGAGTTCGTACAGCACCGCCTCGACGCCGTCGGCGGGGCTCGCCGCCTCGACGAGGAGTGAGGCGGTGGCGTCGAGCATGTGGCTCATCTCTTCCAGTGCGGCCTGGCGCAGCAGCGCCTGGAGCGACTCGAAGTGGTAGTGCACGAGTCCGGAACGCACACCGGCTCGCTCGGCCAGGACTCGTGTGCTCACGGCGTTCCAGCCGACTTCGCCGATGAGCTCCCTGGCGGCCGCCAGCAGCTGCGCGCGTACATTCCGGCCGCGTTCGGCGCTGGTCCGACCGGGCATTCCCTCTCCTTGGTCGATCGTATTGGGCGACTGACCAAAATGTAGCGCGTGCGGCTGCCCTGTGCCAAGCGGCCTTCTTTCGCCGGTACTCGGTCAAACCTCGGGGACGCAGCCCGGGAGGAGCGTCACCTCCACCCATTGCGACGACCGGATTGCCCGCTCGCTGTGCGCGGGCGCCCTCAACGTGGTCTCCCTGCACGGCTGCACCACGTCTCGGGCCGGCCTCCCGGACGGCACCCAGGCGGTGTTGGTCGGCGGACTCAACACCACGCTGAAGCAATATCTGATGGAGAGCCTCGCAGCAGTCGGCATCCAGGCCGAGGACGCCTCCGGCAGCGAAGGACTGGGCGGGGTGAACCCGGCCAACATCATGAACCGCACACTGCTCGGCCAGGGCGCCCAACTGGAGATCACCACGCCGCTGCGTACCGTCATGTTCGGCACCAACACCCGGGCGGGCCGCAAGAACACCACGACGCAGGTCTTCTGGGACGTCGTGCACGCGGTCCGTCAGGCGGTGGGCAGGATCGAGGCCGAACAGATCGTCGCCTGAAGCCCCGCCCCGGTGGAACTCCGACGCACGCTCGCCTGTGGACGGCGCCCGCTGCGGCGCGGTGCCGGGGGCACGCCGTCGAAGAGAGCCGGGGCGACGGCCGTCCAGTCTCCTGACGGGACGGCGCGGAGGAGGGACATCTCCTCCACTCCTCCACAGCCATCGCCAAGCTCGCTCAGGAGACCCCGGCGGCGCAGAGCGCGAACATCGACACGGTGTCAGGCGCCACGTACACCGGCGCGGGCTGCGAACAGTTCCTGCAGAATGCCCTGGATCAGGCCGGCGTCTGAGGACATCAACCTGACGTATGCACTGCTCGAGCCCGTGAACCCCTCGACCGCCGCGACGCCCGCGCCGTATGCCTGCTGGGCCGCCACGCGGTGTTCCGGGTGCTGCCCGACGACCTGCCACTTCCACGCGGGTATCCCGGTGCCGAAGTCCCAGTGCCGAATCCGAGCTGGGGTGGGCGGCGGGCAGCGACGGCGGCACGTTCGGCATCGCGCTGCCGCGCTGATACGCGAGGCTCCTGGGCCCTGCGCTCCGCGACGGCCGGGTCCGCCCGCCCGTTCTGCGTTGCCCCTCTCCCGCGTGGTGCCCCGCAGATTCCCGAAATTCACGTGCAACCCTCGGCCCTCACTCCGAGTCTCCTGAACGCCAACTGTTCGCAAAGCCCAGGGAAATTCCAGGCGAATGCGGATGGTGTGTCGCTTCGTCGAGGGGATGCCCGCCAGGCTCCCCCGCCTGCCGCAGGAGAATCCGTATGCACAAGCGCACCCGTACCGCTGTGGCCGTCGCCGCGGTTGCCGCCCTCACGGGCGGACTGGCCGTGACCGCCACGGGAACGGCGTCGGCTGCCGACCACCCGGCCATCGCCCAGGCCGACTTCAATGCCGACGGCTACGGTGACGTGGCCGTCTCCGCCGGGCCCGCCTACGTGAACGGCCGGTCCGGAGCCGGAACGGTCACGGTCGTCTACGGTGGCGCCTCCGGCAACCGCTACGCCACCATCAGCCAGAACACCACCGGCGTCCCGGGCACCGCCGAGCAGGGCGACTACTTCGGAGCCGACACCGCGTACGGCGACTTCGACGGCGACGGCTACGACGACCTGGCCGTGGGCGCCCCGGGCGAGGACGTCAGCGGGGACACCGACGGCGGCACCGCGGTGATCCTGTGGGGCTCGGCGACCGGTCTGAAGGGCGGCACCACCCTCACCGACCCGCGCCCGACCAAGCACGACTTCTTCGGCCGCACCCTTGAGGCCGGTGACTTCGACGGCGACGGCAAGGACGACATCGCCCTCGGCTCCAGTGGCTCGACCATCGACATCCACCGTGGCGGCTTCGGCCGCACCAAAGGCAGCACGGGGGGCCGCTACACCGCGCAGGCAGCCATCTACGCCGGTGCCGCCGACGGCGGCGGCCCGCTCCACCTGCACTCCGGCGACATCAACGGCGACGGCACCGACGACCTGATCGTCAACGGCTACGCCACCGACGACGACTACAACGCCAACTACTGGCTGCCCGGCGGCGCGAGCGGCGCCACCGGAAACGGCGCCCAGAGGCTGCCCGCCGGCATCATCACCGACATCGGTGACACGGACGAGGACGGCTACGGCGACATCGTCATCGGCCTCCGCTGGGATGAGGGCGTCGCGGGCGCCAACAAGGGCGGCACGGCGCACATCGTGCACGGCACCGCCGACGGCCCCGCCTACGGCGACACCCAGACGTTCACCCAGGACAGCTCGGGTGTCCCGGGCGCGAGCGAGACCGGCGACTCCTTCGCCGACGAGATCGACCTCGGCGACATCAACGGCGACGGCCACCTCGACCTGGTCGTCGGCGCCCCGGGCGAGAACCTCGCGGGCGTCGCCGACACCGGTGCGGTCACCGTCCTGTACGGCGCGGCCGACGGCTCCGGCATCACCGGCCAGGGCGCGAGGTTCCTCAGCCAGGACACCCCGGGCGTACCCAACTCCAACGAGACGAACGACTTCTTCGGCTCCGACGTCCGCCTCACCGACCTCGACGCCGACGGCCGCGCCGACGTGATCGTCGGTGCGCTGGGCGAGAACGGCGGCAACGGCGCCGTCTACGCCCTGCGCTCCGGCGCCGACGGCACACTGTCCGCCTCCAGCGGCATCTACACCTCCACCGTCGGCATCTCGGCCAGCGGCTCCCCGCAGTTCGGCCACAACTTCGCCGACTGACCCGACCACTCCTCGACGGGCCCGCCCGGCTCACGGGCGGGCCCGTATCCGCGTCGGAAGGAGCCGCCCTGCGCGCACGATCCTTCACACTGCTCACCGCCGCTCTCGTCGTGGCGGCCACCGTGCCGCAGGCGAGGCATCATGCTCGCGGGCCGGTAGGCAGCAAGGCCGGTACGTCCGCACGGAACTCGGCGGTGCCGACGGCACCACCGGCGCGAAGGGCGACTTCGACGGCGACGGGTACGGCGATCTCGTCCTCGGCGACACCGACACCCCGACCGCCGAGAAGCTGGGCGGTCATGTCGGGGCGAGGTCTCGGTCTGGTGCGGAGGTCCGGCAGGGATCGACCCCGGGCAGCGGCCCACCCGTATCAACCAGGACACCCCCGGAAAGGGCATGGACGCCGGCTGCCGGAGCGGAACTCACTGACAAGCCTCCGGATGTGTGACCCGCTCGATCGTGCCGTGCGGTCGATGCGCTTTCCCGGCCGGCCGGACGGGCGGATCAGCGCAGTCCGGCGAAGAGATCGTTCTCGGGTACGGTCGCGCCGGTGGCGTCCTGGACACGTACGAAGGTCTCCATGCCCATCAACTCGCCGAACCTCTCCTTGCCCATCTTGAGGAAGAAGATGTTCTCGCCCTGACTGGAGTGCGCGGCCAACGCGTCGAACTTCTGACCGCTGAACGCCGTGGTGTCCACCCACGTGGTGATCTCATCGTCGGGGAGCCCGATCTCGGCCATCGCGGCGGCCTCGGCAGGATCCGGCTCCGGCATGTCCGGATGAAACTCGCGCATGATCTCGCCGAACCGCTGCATCATCGAGCGGGGCATCGTCGTCCAGTACACCTTCGGTGTCAGCTCGGTCATCTCCAGCGCCGCCATCGTGATGCGATGGGCCTGAATGTGGTCGGGGTGACCGTAGAAGCCATTCTCGTCGTAGGTGACGACCACATCAGGACGGTAGTGCCGCATGAGTTCCGCGAGTCGTGCCGCGCCTCCCTGCACGGAGGTCTGCCAGAAGGATCCGGGGGCGTCGTTGCTCGGCCAGCCCATCATCCCGGAGTCGGCATAGTCCAGCATCTCCAGATCGCTGACCTTCAGGACGTCGCAGCTCGCCTCAAGTTCTTGACGGCGCATCAAGGCGACCGCCGCCGGATCATGTCCGGGATCGCCCGGCTTGACACCCCCCGGACCGTCACCGCAACCGCCGTCGGTACACGTCACGAGAACCGTGCGAATGCCTTCCGCCGCGTACCGCGCGAGGACACCTCCGGTTCCGGTGGCCTCGTCGTCGGGGTGGGCGTGTACTGCCATGAGCGTCAAGGGCCGGTCAGTCATGAAAACAGTCCTCCTGCGGAAATACTTATTGGTCCGAGTGCACGTCGGGCGTTTCGCGATCCTGGGGCCCGAACCCTGGTGGGGCGGACGACCTTGTGGTCTCCGTGTTCCCCGCCCGTGTGGGGCCGGTCCCTCGGTCGAGGTAACCGTGCCGGCCCGACCGGCTGTTCCCGGTGCGGCCGTTTGGCCGTCCAGGCGTCGGCGTTGCAACGCGAACGAGGTACAGGCGCGACATGTATGTCTCAGCGCCATGTCGCTCCTTGGAGGCGACAAAGCGGGGAACTGGGAGCGCTGGTACCGAGGCAACGTTCCTCTGGCTGAGCAGCTCTACCGTGACCACACCGGCGACACAGAGGATTGAGGAGGAGCAGGCATGCCCAAGAAGGAACCGCAGGGCTGGGGGCCCTGGAGCAGGAGCTGTACGCAGCCGGCGTGGACACGGCGAGGTCGCCGCGTATGCCCGGTCCTGTGGTCCCGGCCCACCGAACCGGGCACTGGCGTCACGGTGATACCCAGGGGGACCGACGCTCGCCGGCACGCGGAATAACGTCGTAGGGACCGAGATTGGGCAAGGCCCGGGTGCGGGGCCGAGGGCGGTTGGAACGTCCACGCGGCCCCTGTGGCACAGCCTGTGTACAGGGCGGCGTATGCGAGGGAGTCGCAGGTCAGGCCGGTCTCAACAGCCATGTTGATGGCGACAGCCGTGCGGGCCTCGAATGCACAACCAATGGATGACAAGGGCTCGCGGAGTCGTGACAGGTGACCGCCCAGCGCCGGTTCGACAGGCCGCGGGCCCCTGTGCGGGCCACGGCCCCGTGCGTCGGCGAACCGGCTGGTACGGGGGTGTTACGGGAGCGCCATGTGCCAGATACGCGCCCAGGTGGAGGCGTACTGCCGCAGCAGCGGGCCAGTGGTATAGGGGATGCCGTACTTCTCGCACAGCTTGCGCACCCGGGGCGCGATCTCAGCGTAGCGGTTGCTGGGCAGGTCGGGGAAGAGATGGTGCTCGATCTGGTGGCTGAGGTTGCCGGTGAGGACGTGCAGGAGAGGGCCGCCGTCGATGTTCGCCGAGCCGAGTGCCTGCCGTACGTACCACTCGCCGCGCGACTCGCCCTCGATCTCGTCCTCGGTGAAGGATTCCGCGCCGGCGGGGAAGTGGCCGCAGAAGATCACGGTGTGCGCCCAGATGTTGCGGGCGGTGTTGGCGGTGAGGTTGCCGAGCAGGCACGGCAGGGCGGACGGGCCGGCCAGCAGCGGGAAGAGGACGTAGTCCTTGGTGAATTGCCGTGCGCCCTTGCGGGCCATCCCGGCGAGGTCGCCCAGGAACGCGCGTACGGACTTGCGACCCTGGACGACGGCCTCGGGCTCCAGGTCGTACAGCGCGATGGCCCACTCGAAGAGCGGTGCCAGCAGCGGCCCGCCGTAGAGGGGCTGGAGGAGATGGACGGGGCGCCAGGGCTGGTCCTCGCTCATCCGCATGGCCACGTAGCCGAGGTCGCGGTCGCGGCCCACCACGTTGGTCCAGGTGTGGTGCAGGTCGTTGTGGGTGTGCTTCCAGGCGGCGGCCGGGGTGGGGAAGTCCCATTCCCAGGTGGTGGAGTGGATGGCCGGGTCACGCATCCAGTCCCACTGGCCGTGCAGGATGTTGTGGCCCAGTTCCATGTTCTCCAGGATCTTGGCGGTGGTGAGCATCGCCGTCCCGGCCATCCAGGCGGGCGGCAGCAGGGAAACCGCCAGTGAGGCCCGGCCGCCGGCTTCCAGGGCGCGGTGCACGATGATGAGGGTACGGATGTAGCGGGCGTCCTCGGTGCCGCGCTCGGCCAGCACCTCGGCGCGGATGCGGTCCAGTTCCTGCCCGAAGGCGTCGGCTTCGGACGGCGCAAGAGCAAGCGCAGCGGCCACTGGTTCTCCCTTCCCAAAGGCTCGAGGCTCGACAGGCATCGAGGCTCGGCAGATGGTCTTTACAGGTCGATGTGCGCGGGTGGGTCTCTACAGGTCGATATGCACGGGGCCGCAGACGGCCGACACGCAGGTCTGGATCACATCGCCCGGCTCGCCGTGTACGTCGCCGGTCCGCAGGTCGCGGACCCGGCCGGCGGACAGCGGGCTGAGGCAGCTGCGGCAGATGCCCATACGGCAGCCGCTGGGCATGACGACACCCGCCGCCTCACCGGCATTCAGCAGGGACGTGGCCGGGCCGGCGTCTGTCTCGACACCGCTGCGGGTGAAGCGCACCCGCCCGCCGTGCCCGCCCGGTCCCCTGCCGGGCACGGCCGGTGACGGCGGCCGGAACCGTTCCAGGTGCAGCCGGTGCCGGGCATCCGCGTCGCGCCAGGCCCGCTCGGCGAACGCGAGCAGCCCTTCCGGCCCGCAGGCCCAGCTCTCGCGCATCTCCCAGTCGGGGCACAGGGCGCCCAGGCGTACCCGATCCAGCCGCCCTTCTTGGCGGGTGTGGTGTTCGTGCAGCGTCAACCAGCTTTCGCGGGTGGCCATCGCACGCAGCTCACCGCCGAAGACGACCCGGTCGGCGTCCGGCGCGCTGTGCACCAGCACGGTGTCCGGACGGCGGCCCGTGCGCCTGGCGAGCGCGCGCAGCATGGCCACCGCGGGAGTGATGCCGATACCGCCGGTCAAGAACAGCAGGCGCGGAGGCGGCGGGCCGGGCAGCACGAAATCCCCCTGGACAGGACCGAGGCGCAGTCTCTCCCCGCACCTGACCCGGCGGGCCAGGTGCGGGGACACCCGCCCGTCCGGGACTGCCCGTACGGTGATCGCGAAACGCCCGGAGCCGTCCGGCGGCGTCGTGATCGAGTACGTCCGCCAGTGCAGTGCGCCGTCGATCCCCACCCCCACCGGCACGTACTGCCCGGCGGCCCGATGCCCCGACCAGCCACGCCCCGCCCGCACGGTCAGCGTCGTCGCGTCCGCCGTCTCCGCCCAGACCGCCTCCACCCGGCCCGCCGGCCACTTGGCCGACCACAGGGGATCGACGACGGCCAGAAAGTCGTCAGGCAGCAACGGGGTGGTCAGCCGCCCGGCGCCCTGCCAGACGGGCCGCGCCAGGTGCCGGAGCACACCGACCATTCCGTCTCTCCGTTCCTCGTCACTCTCCAACCACCTACGCTCACGCAGCCGTGGACGACCGGCAAGCCGGGTTGCTCCGTCCCTGACGGGCATGACCCTGGCGAACCGGCGGCTGCCGCCCGCACTGACGACGACCTTGCGGCGCCGGTGTGGACACGCATGCAACGCGATGCGCATCCCGGCCACGGCTTGCCAAGCCCTCATCCCCGGTATGTCCGACCGCCGACTGGTCGGCGGTACCTGCGGTTCCGGTGTTCGATCCCTGGCATGGCGTCGTTGCGGCCAAGGTCCGCGATCCGTGCGTCATGCCAGTGCTGAGCCGGCGGATCAGGGCGATTCCGGCAGGGCGACCGGGACGCGATCATGGCGAGGATCACCGCCAAGGTGACCGATCTGAGTGGTCCTCAACTTCCTCGGCCCGAGGGCAAGGGCCCCGTCGGGTGTGCCCAGCGCGGACTTACCGCGCTCTGCGCGGCGGCCCGGCGGCCAATCGACATCGAACCCGAGGGCGCGGGCGATTCCGTCCGCCCAGCCCCGGCCGAGGCGCCGGCCGAGCAAGCCGTACGGACACCGACCGCTCGCCTCGGTGAGGAGTGCTGCTGGGGTGGGGCCTCGCCTCCCGGGATGGCCGCAGGATCATCGCAGCGGCCTGCGGATCCACACCTCCCGGGCAGCCGTCTCTCGTGGGACGAAGACCAGCCGCTGGCGGGTGGGAAGCCCGGTCCTGACGGTGGCCACGGCTGGTTCGTCGGTGGTCGTGTCCACATAGATGGCTTCGAGCATGCCGATCTTGTGCTGTTTCGGGTCGACCACGTCATGGTTGCGCCACTCGCGGATGTCGGCTGAACGGATCATGTCCTGCTCCCTGCCTGCGCGCCACCGGTTGTGCAACGGCCCCGGCGTATACACACCGGGGCCGCTCTTCCGGGCCATTGCACGTGAGAGTGCGCCGACCCATTTGTCATCGTATGGCTGAAACGCCCTTCTGGCATAGGCGGTTTCGGGAAATACGGCCCCTGGCTCCGGTGTCCTGAAGTGGCACTGTCGCGTCAGTCGCGCTCCCCCTCATCGGCCTCCATGAGCCGAATCCCCTGATGCGTCAGCGTGACCATCGCGGGTGCATTTCCCCGGCGTCCAGTCGGCCGTGACAAGTCCTTCGCCCACCAAATATGTGCAGGCCGCGGCGAGATCCTGCTCGGGGATCCCCAAGTCGTCACGCAGCTTCGCCCCGGTGACGCCGAGGAGGCGATTGCCTTCCGTGGCCTCGTACAGGGTTTTCATGATTGCTTCGCGGTAGTGCTTCCGCTCGTGCAGTGTTGCCATGATTGCCGCCACTCGCGCCGAGCACCGACGAAACGTCAGCTGGGGTACGAGGAACTCCTGGTGTTCACTGTACTCCGGGCCGGGCCCCGAGCACCTGCGTTGACCTGCGGTTTTCTTGGGTACCGGACCATTGGGCGGCAGCGTCTGGGCGAGCCTCGTCGTGGCCGGTGCGGAGTATCGTGGACCCAGGAAGCGTCTTTGCTTCCCCGGCGGCGACGCCGACATCGCCCCAGGCGGTCGGCGAACCGGCGAACCCGCAGACAGGCGATGACGATGCCCGACCCCGATCTCTCACGTGAGGCGAAGCTCCTGCCGGACGCGATCCACCAGGCCGTCCGGCCCGGAACAGCCATCCTGCGGTTGCAAACGACACACGACCGCGCGGGAATCCTCGACGGTGCGTGGTGGCCACGGTCCCGCGACATCGGCGCCGAGCTTCCCAGCCTGATCGCCGCGGTGACCGAACACCTCGGGCCTGTCACGCGCGTCGGCCTGGACTCCAGTGCCTGGGAAGAACTGCCGACGCGGTTGATCATCGACGACCGTGTCGTGCACATCGACTCCTCTCCGGTCGGCGACGACACGGTCCTCGTCACCCGGGGCGATCAAGATCTCTTCTCCCTGCTCGTGGTACCGCCGCACGCGACACCCGACGCGGCGCGCGACGCGATGGCCAGGGCCGTCCGCGCCGACAACCTCACACAGGCGGCGCAGATCCTCATCGACACCGGCACCGGTCGAGTGCTTCCGATCGCCACGGAAGCCTCGTAGCCCGGCCAGGATCACCACCACCCGCGTGCGGCGCCCGGTGATGCGGTGCGAGACGCCCGGCGATCGGCCGCGCGAGCCGGGTCCGCCTCCTTTCGCGGCATGCAGGAGTACGGTGGAGCAGGCGAGGCCCCTTCGTATGCCGGTGCCAGGCCGGTTTCGGCCTCGCGGTTCCACGACAACGGGTGCTCGCGCTCGAGGCAGGTTCCGCCAAATGACCGCCGAAGCCCTGCCGTTGCCCGACGGGCCGTCGGCCGAGGTCCGATTCGTCTCCCCGTACCCGGAAGTGACACGACAAGTCGCCGATGCGCTCCGCTGGTTCTTCGCCTTCGACGAAGGCGGCAGCTACCCGGCAGGCCTCAAAGCCACGGACCTGCGCCAGCGCCTGCCCCTGGCTCCCTCGTACTCTCCGCGCTCGTAATCATCGCGCTCCTCGCGCCCATTGCCGCCCGTATCGAGACCAGCAGGCGGCCGACGGACCGTACGCACCGAACGAGAACACCTGACCGTCCCTGAGCAGCAAACCACCCGTCCACACAGGACCAGCCCCGGACCCCGGCCGCGCCACCCGCACCGAGGTCAAGGAGCTCCGCATGTCGCTCAGTTCCGCCAAGTCCATGGCCGAACCCCCTCAACGGCCGTCCCGTTGAACGCCGTCCAGCCGCCGTCATCCGCCTCCTCGAACGCCTCAGCTGGGTGTACGACGTGCGCTGGCCGGCACCGGACCGCGTCGCCGCCCGCCGCGTGTGGACCCGGCCTTCCCCTTTTCTCGCGTTTCTCATGGCAGTTGACAGGAGCCTTCATGACGACCGCACTGCAGCCCCCGCTTCCCTCGTCCCCCCTCCTCCGTCTGCGTCTCGCACCCCGCGCCGGCATGCCGCGCCGCATCGACGGAGCGTGGTGGCCTCGCTCGTACGAACTGCTGGTGGAACTCCCGCGGTTGCTCGCCGGGTTGCCGCAGGCCTGGGGACACATCAGCAGTGTCACGGTCAACGGGGCGACGTGGTCCGCGACCCCCGGCCGGATGCTCGTCTTCAACCAGGTCGTGCGCCTGCGCAGGTCCACCACTATGTCCGCCCCGGACACGGTCTGTCTCCTTGCCCCCAGCCGGGGGCGCTGGGACTTGCTGGTCGTACCGCCCGACACCCTGCCCGATACGGCCGAGCCGCTCATGGCCGCTGCCGTGGGCGACGACCCCATCTGATCGTGAGCGGTGTGCGGGGAGTGCCGTCCGTATGGCGAAGCTGCGCGATGGGCCTCGCCCACCCTGGCCGGCTGTGGTTGCCTGAGACAGCACCGGTCGCCGCTGGTCATCCTTGCCGAGACGGAGCACCATACGGCAGCTTCACCAGCCAGGGTCGTCCCAACAGTCCGTTCTGCGGCGGTGGGGCGTCATCGGGCCCGGCCGCTGTCCGGTTGTCGCGCCGAGGGCCGGAGCGCGGCAACGATCAGGATCACGGTCACATCCCTGTGATCAGCCGCCTCGGCCCGGTCGGGGTGGCCGGGTGACACGAGGAAGTGCCCTCCCTGCCCTCCGACGCCTCCTCAGGAACCTGTGCCCGATAACCCGTCGGGCTGCCGGGGAGGGCATGTTCCGTCGCCATGAGCTCGCTCGCGGTCATCGGAGGGCAGGAGCCGTCGCTCGCGGCGGCCATCAGCCGGGCGGCTGCCAGGGGGCTGACCTCCGGCGGTATCACCAGCAGGTCCCACCGGCCGGCGGTGTAGGACAGCAGCATGATCTTGTACGGGTCCAGCTCCCGCGCGAACCAACCGACCTTCACCACATGACCGTTGACGGGCAGCTTGCGCGGGATGATCGGCCAGTACTGAGGGTTGACGGCGATCCGGGTGATCCGTCCCCACAGAGGATCCAGCACGTCGGCCAGAGCGGAGAGTTCGCCTGGCAAGTCCCGGGAGCGGGGCCACCAGGCGCCGTCCAGGCCCCCTCGGGACGTGCTCATGGGCTTCAGCGCGAGGCGGGTGCTCGGAACCCTGAAGGGCACCATCCGCAGCGGGGCAAGGTCGGTGGTCGCGGACATCGCGCGAACCCGTCTCCAGACCGTTGCCACAGGCTCGGCCCGGTGTCGAACGGGAGTGGTGAGAGCGGTAGCTTCCACGAAGCCTCCAGGTGAGCCACGGGCTGACAGCCGCAGGCTACTTGCTGATGCCGACACAGCACGCGGTCTCACGGTTGCGTGGGCCCTCGGCTTGGGAAGCTCATGGCGTCTAGAGCGTCCTACAGGCCTGACCTGCGGCGGCGCGACGTAGACGCGCGGTAGACGGTCGATTGGTTCCCCCGCTGTTCCCTGTGGTTCCCCGCACGATCTGGCACGCGTCTGGCACGAGTCATTCGTCGCTGCACCGCTCCAAGACCAGGCCTATGGAGCGGCGGGCCGGAGACATCAGCACGACCTCCGGTGCTGTGATGCGGATCACTCTGAATTCCGGGGTGAGGATTGCCGGTTCGGGGCGATCCGGGGCCCGAAAGGGGACAGGCTCGCCCATCAACTGCCGGAGGACCACCCATGACGCCCGAAGCTCCCGAAGAACCGCAGGCACAGGAAGTGGCGGCATCGCCTAAGACCGTCCCGCCCCGCGAGGCGAACGTGTCGGAGACGGAGGAAGCCGAGGATCTCGACGCCTTATACGCACGCTACGGCCTGGTCAGGCGGTGGCGGGTTCTTCCCGAGCCGAAGTCCGTACCCATTGATCCACAGTCCACTCGCCGCCTCCCCGTACTGGGTGAGGGCGACCTCATTGCGTACGGGGGCGATGGGGGAGTCCGCGACAGCTCCTACTTCTACTTCGGTAACGAAAGGGACGGTGGACGACTGCTGGCAGGGCGCCTGTTCCGGGACAACTCCAAACTCGAACCCTGGCAGATCGTGCAGACCTGGACCGAGGGGGAGATCGACAGCCCATGGGCTAGAACGGCCACCACCGCCAAGCCCACTTCTCCGGAGGCTAGTGCGGAGGCCCGTGAGGCCAGACTCGCGGCACGCGCCGTGGAAGCACGGAACGAGGCGGCGCTCGGCAACACTGAGCTCATCGAGAAGTTCATGGCCGCTGACCTCGGCCTGTGGCGTGGAGCCCGCTGGCAGGAACCGGTGACCACGGCTCTCCTTGGCGACTGGGCGAGCACCCTGTACACGCACGGCACCATCCGCCGGGGGGCTCTCTCCCGGCTGATGCATGAGGTGAGGGAGATCCACCGACAGCTCACGCCACTGTGGCGTCGGCGCTGTGCCGGAGAGCGGCTGCTCAGCCTGGATGTCCCCGTTCTGGAGAATGGGCTGACTCTCGCCGACCTCGTCGCTGGAGGGCCCGACCCGGCCGACATCCTTACCGGGACGCTGCCTGATGATCCGCGTGTGCTCGTCGTGCTGGAGCAGATGTTCCCGATCGAGAGGGCAGTCGCGCTCGCCTGGAGCCGTTCGGGGACGTCGAGTTGGACCGAGGCGGCCGCCACGGTATTGGCCCTCACTTCGCAGGCATACGTGCAGGGTGACGCCGAGGCTCTGGGTGAGCGAGTACGCCGCAAACTCAAGCGGCTCGGTCGCCGTGCGCGTCACAGTCGGGATGGCGAGGAGACGTCCCGTTTCCGAGCGGCTCAGTCGCCTGTTGTCGGTCGAGTCGATGACCGCGCAGCGGCCGGGCGGGAGGCGTGAATGCCTGACGCATTGACTCTCGCCCTGATCGCCCTGGTCGGCTGCTTCGTTGTGCGTGAATCTCGGCGCGACGAACGGCTAGGCGCTGCGCTCTTGGTCGGCGTTGCCGTTGTGGCACTGATGCTGACGCTCTACGGGGCGGGTCCTGACTGACAGCGGTTGGCTGTAGGCCGCTTGTAGGCTGGCGCGAGGCCGACAGGGGTCTGACCCGCGATGCGGGTCAGACCCCTGTCCTGGTGTTTCAACTGTTGGGGTGGCGGGATCTGAGCCCACGACTTCTTTGTCCCGAAGTAACTTGGGCGGGCGTCCGACCTTGGGCTTGCGTGCCTCTCACCTGTTGCGATGGTCCGCAGGCGTCCGCGCTTGTCCGCCGCTGCCCGTCGGCGTTGTCACGCAGTTAGACACTCACCTCTGTCGCGAGGCGAAGGGCCGTACGCCTCATCGGGCTTCGCTCAGGACTTGCTCCGGCTCTGGGCTTCCGCCTCGGCCATTGTTTCGGCTTCCGCCTCGGCCAATGCGATGGTGATGCCGAGTGCCTCGGTGATGTGGGTTGCGGCCGACATGACGCGTGCCGTGCCAACAACGGGGGCGATGGCAACGAGAACGTCTTGTAGTTGCTCGGCCGTCAGGTTGGCCCTGATGGCAGGGTCGACATGCGCGAGGTAGGAGATTGCCGGTGCGTCCATGGCCGCGAGCGCGGCAAGGCGGATGAGAATAAGCGTGTTCTCGTCCAGGCCGCAGCGCTCGATCGAGTCGACTGTCATGGCAGCGAGCGTGTCGAGAACGGGGGTGTCTGACCTTGTGACCATGTCCGGTCCGCCTTCCGGTGCCGTGCGGGGCCGACACGCGCCACCCGATGAAGCGGGTACCCCCCCCGGCGTCGACCTTGACTTTTCCACGGTAGGAGCCGCGAGGATGGAGCGCATGTTGGGCTGAGCAGGTGAATCGGGGGATGAGCGGGAGCCCGTAGCGAATAGGTCGGCGAAGCGACTTTGGCCAGGAGCTGCTTTGGCGCGAGTGATCATGGCCCCGTAACCTTCCGGCGCGTCGGGCAGTCTGTGGACCTGCCCGGCAAAGCACGACGTTGGGGCCATGCCCTTCCGGCCCTACGTCCCGCCCGTGCCCGTGAAGGAGTCCGGGCCCGTGGCCGCCCCTCGCCCCGTCACCGAGTAAGCGCACCCGCTCCAACTGCCGGCGCGGCCGTCTTGCGCCAAGTCCCTACTCCGCCATGCCTGAACACCGAGAGGAAACCTCGTGACCGCCTCGATGTCCTTCTACGCGGACGCCGGTACCAACGTCCACCTCAGCCAGTACGGCACTCGCCGAACCCCGATCCTCACTCTCAACGGAGAGGACTACTCCCTGACCGTCTCGGTTTTCGACCGGATTCCCATCGCCGATCACCTGGCCTTCGCCCGCGACCTGGCCGCCGCCTGCACCGACTGCGTCAAGGCGCTGGAGATCTACGCCGCCGCCCTGACCGGCGGCGACCAGGAGCCGGACGAGGATCGGTGATGCGGCTGCCCATCCGCGTTGACGCCGTACTCGTCCAGGCGGTGATCGCTGCCGCGCTGTCCTTCGCCCACCTGCACGACCTGGCCTACGCCGCCGGTCAGCAGGGCTGGAAGGCGTGGGCCTACCCGGTCTCCGTCGACCTGCTGTTGGTGGCGGCCTGGCGGCGGCTCAGCTCCGGCGGACCGAAAGCAGCCGGATGGTGCTGGTTCCTCGTCGCACTGACCGCGTCACTGGGCGCCAACGTGGATCACGCGGAATCCGTGCCGGATCAAGGGCGCCGGTAAAGAGAAGGCGTCTGAGCGGCGCATCGCCACCGTCGCCCAGGTCGACGCGCTCGCCAACGCCATAGGGATGCGGTGGCGGCTCATGGTCTACCTCGGTGCGTACGGTCCGATGCGGCCGGAAGAGCTGGCCGGCCTCCGCCGCCGGGACGTCGACCTCGACAACCTGCGCGTCCGGGTCCGCCTCGCCGAGCCGGAGCGGATGAACGGGCGGCGCGTCCAGGGCGACACCAAGTCTGAGGCAGGAACTCGGTCTGTGATTCTTCCCGCGTTCCTCCGCCGGGAGCTCCGCTGGCACCTGGAGAGCTACGCCGAGCCGGGCCCCGATGGGCTGCTCTTCGTCGGTGAGAAGGGCGCTCCCTTCCGGCGCAGCACGTTCGGGCGGCGGTGGCGCAAGGCGCGTGAGATCGTCGGCATGCTTGAGGGCTTCCGGTTCTACGACCTCCGGCACACCGGACACACCCTGTCCACGCGCTCCGGCGCTACCCTCAAGGACACGATGGTCCGTGCCGGGCAGTCCTCGGAGAAGGCGGCGCTGATCTATCAACACTCCGATGAGGAGCGACAGCAGGAAGATGCTGCCGGGCTGGACGCGACCGTACGCAAGGCACGCCAGGAAGCTGCGGTCGTGCCAGAAGAACAGGCGGCCAAGCCGGACGATCAGCGTTCTGGCACGAATCTGGCACGCCGCGAGTGATCCACGGGGACAACAAAGAGGCCCAGGTCGCTGACCTGGGCCTTGATCGTGGAGCGGGTGACGAGAATCGAACTCGCGCTCTCAGCTTGGGAAGCCATGGCGCTTGGGCGGGATCTGGGGCTCTGACCTGGGCAGACGCATGATCCTTGCGGTGGTGGTTCTGGTCGGATCGCACTGTTGTCGACCGTGGTTGTCCGCTCTTACGGGCACGCTGTGGGCACGGGCGCCGTCGGCAGCCGGGACATACGCGCGCACGGTGCTCGCACCGACCGGACCGCGTCGTCTCTCGGGCTGACCCGGGGTGTCCGTCGCGACTGCGCATGGACCCTCGACGGTGCCGGCTCACGCGGTCCTTGAAGCCCTGTTCATCCTCCTGGGAACCAGCACCCTGGGCCGTTGCCGTCGTAGGCGGCCCGAGGCGGTCATGGCTCGGGGTTCGTGGTGTTCGCGGGGGTTCTCGCAGGGTCCAGCGCGCGGATGACGCGGGTCAGGTCAGCCGGGGCGGCCGCGAGGCGGACCGGCTCGCCCGCGTCGTCGAGTTCGGCGATGTGCCAGCTTCTGGGGACGGTGTCGCCGTCGCCGTCGCCGTCGCGCAGGCGCCGCACGTCCTTGACGGTGAGCCGCTCCACCGGGATCCGTTTCGCCGCGAACCGCCCCGGGCCGGAGTGGGGTGTGACGGCGGGCGGGCCGCCGCCGAGGACGATGTGGGTGCCGAAGCCGTGCGGGTTGTAGTCGGTGGGCTCCAGGAAGCGGGCGGCCAGGAACACCTCCTCGTCGGGGGACTCCTTGGGCGTTGCGGTCTCGTGGGGCGTACGGATACGGGTCGCGCGCCAGGCCCAGGTGAAGAGGCCCAGCGTGGTCAGCGAGCCCGCGGACGCCCACATGAGGGCCACGGGAGAGGTGGGCAGGGGCGTGGGGTTGAGGTAGCAGAGCGGCAGCAGCCACAGGGCCGTGGCGACGAGCGCGCCCGCGAACGGAAGCGTCGACGGCAGGACCTCGTCGTCGGCCAGTCGGCGCCCGCGTCGGCGCAGCAGAGCCTGGGCGCCGGGATAGCCCGCGGCGAGGACGCACCCGGCCGCGACGACGGCCACCTCTCCGGCGCCGGTGAAGTGCTCGCGCCACACATGGTGTTCTCCGGTGACCTCTCTCACCTGGTGGCGCCAGACGGTGAGTTCGACGCGATCGCCGGGCTCGAACCCCTGGGCTCCCTCTTGCGAGACCGAGAGTCGCTCCAGAGGCCGACTGTCGGCGAAGTACAACCAGCTGCGCTGCTTCGCTGTGCCGGCCTCCTTCCGCGCGATAACGGCAGGCAGGCTGGTCAGGCACTCTCCACGTTCCGCGGCGGGCGTCTCGGCGGTGCACGGGGCAGCCGACGCCCACGCCTGCTTCTCCGACTCGACGATCGGCACGAACCATGCGGCCAGGCCCGCGCCCGCGAGCAGCAGCGCGCACAGGCCCAGTGACACCGCAGAACCGCGCCCGGCGGTGTGTTTCGAGATGACGAGGACATGCCTCGACTCCGGGGCTCCGTAACGGCGGTGCAGCGCGCGGAACGCGTCCAGTTTCGCGTCGAAGTCCGGTCGGTCCTCGGAGGACCCGCTCAGCGGCAGGAGAAGGCGCCGTGTGCGTCCGTCGCGCAGTACCACGCCGACACGGCGGAACTCCTGCCCGTGGCGCCCGTACTGCAGGTGTACGCGCAGGTCGGCGATGTCGTGCCACGGCACGCTCCGGCGGCGCAGCGGCGCCCGGGAGTGCAGCCCGTACGCGTCGGCGCGCACCTGGACGAAGTTCCCCCACAGGCACGTGATGCTCACCAGCGCGACGAACAGGCCCACGTACGCCCATCCGTCCACGAGCCCGCCCCAGAACACCATGCGTACCGCGGTCAGGGTCGCCCCAGCCGCCCCGAGTCCGACGAGGAACCACAGGGCGCGCTTCTGGAGCGGAGAGTGGCAGGTCACTTCCCGGCCATCGGTCATGTGCGGAATCGTGCCGTCAGCCGGGCCGCACCCGCTTGTGCGGCGTGCGGCAGATTTCCGGCCCGCGACACTGCCGGATTCGGGTACGTCGTGAAGCCCGGTTCGCCAAGTGCCGCGCGTGTTACGGAAGCAGGTCCCCGGGGTTACATGTGTGTGGCTCGCTTGATGGAGTCAAGCGGCTGACCGGGGATTTCATCGATCTGGATAGATACACGGTGAAAGTTGTACACCCTGATTCTGGTGCTCATGTCCTGACGTCCGGTCCACTGCTGTCTCTCCTGACGCGAGAAACCCCCCAGACAGGCAGGATCGGCGAATGACGGACAACAACGGCGGATTCCTCAGAGTGCTCGGCAGAGGAGACGTTCTGGCACTGGCCTTCGGGGCCATGATCGGTTTCGGGTGGATCGTTCTCACCTCCGGTTTCATCAGCGACGCGGGGCCGGTGGGCGCGGCCATCGCCATCACCATCGGCGGCGTGGTCGTCACGCTCGTCGGGCTGACGTACGCGGAGTTGGTCTCCGCCATGCCGCACGCGGGCGGCGAGCACCACTACGCGCTGCGGGCACTCGGTGGCCGGGGTGCCTTCCTGGCTTCCTGGGCCATGGTCCTCGGCTATGTGTCGGTCGCCGCGTTCGAGGCCGTCGCGCTGCCGCACAGCATGGTCAACCTCTTCCCCGACATGCTCGTGGGGCACATGTGGACGATCGCCGACTACGACGTCTACGCGAGCTGGGTCGCCGTCGGCGTGATCGCGGCGATCGCGATCACGGCCGTGAACTACATCGGCATACGTCCCGCGGCGGTGTTCCAGACCATCGCGGTGCTGTTCCTGCTCTGCGCGGGCGCCGCGCTGCTCGTCGGAGCCCTCAAGGGCGGTTCGACCGCCAACATGGAGCCGATGGTCAGCGGGGGCATGGACGGCATCTTCACGGTGCTGGTCGCCGTGCCGTTCCTCTTCGTGGGATTCGACGTGATTCCGCAGTCGGCCGGCGAGATCAAGCTCCCGTACCGCCAGGTGGGCAGGCTTCTGGTGATCTCCGTGCTCTGTGCGACCGCGTGGTACGTCATGATCATGCTGACCGTGGGCTCCGGTCTCAGCGCCTCGGCCCTCACCGAGTCCAACCTCGCCGCAGCCGACGCCATGACCGCCCTGTGGAACAGCCAGGCCATGGGCAACGTCCTGGTCATCGGTGGCATCGCGGGCATCCTGACGAGTTGGAACGCCTTCCTCATCGGCGGCAGCCGACTGCTGTACGCCATGGCCGAGTCCCGCATGATCCCCGCCTGGTTCGGCACGATGCACCCGAAATACCGCACCCCGGCCAACGCCGTGGTCTTCATCGGCGCCCTCTCGGTACTGGCCCCGTTCTTCGGACGGCCGATGCTGGTCTGGCTGGTCGACGCGGGCGGCATCAACATCGTCGTCGCCTACGTCGTCGTCGTGCTGTCCTTCCTCGTGCTGCGTCGCCGGGAGCCGGGCATGGAGCGCCCGTTCCGTACCCCGGCCGGACCGGCTGTCGGTGTCGCCGCGCTGGTGCTCAGTCTGGGGCTCGGCGTGCTCTACCTGCCCGGCATGCCCGCGGCCCTCGTCTGGCCTTCGGAGTGGGCGATCGTCGGCGTGTGGTGGCTGGTCGGCGCGCTCTTCATGTGGCGGCTGCCCAAGGTGGCGGCGGGCGAGGACGCCGAACAGCGCCTCATCGCCGCCGTCGCCGCCCGCTGACCGGGATCCCTTCGCGCCCGGTGACGACCGGGTGCGAAGGGGAACTCGTGAGCATGCGGGACGAGGGCGGCCCACCAAGTACTTCCGCGGCATGTCCGCGGACGGCTGGGCTGCATCGCCACTGGAGCCACATCGCCAGTGACGCCTTTCCCGAGCGTGGACCCCGGCCACGGGTGAGCAGCAGTCGGCGCCGGCCCATCTCGGTATGCTCCCCGCCCCTGGCCGCCTCGCCGTCCACACTGTCGTCCGTGTGGCCGATCACGGTGTTCGGACTCTGCGGGCACCTGACCGCCGTACTCGCGCTTGTCACCTGAACCCCGAACCCCTGAGCGCCGTGCCGGTCGGCGGCGGTGACCCGCCGCCGACCGGCACGCAACGGCGGGACCTCCCGCCGTCACCATGCAGGTGAGAGGCGTGCAAGGCTGCCGGGACCCGGCATGGTGACCGCCACTGTATGGCTCTATCGTTCACGGCGTCGCGCGGTGGCCACTCCGTGCGACGGGACAAAAGAGAGGGAGCGGGCTCGTGCATGGCAACCCGCTGTACCACTGGATCGCACTGGGGTTCGTCAGCGTGCTCCTGCTGCCGCTGTCGACAGCGATGCTGCGCGGTTGGGTTCCGCCGTGGATGCGCGAGCGCACCGGCGGCTTGCGGCTGCGCGCCTTCGGACTGCTGTCCCTGTACGCGGGCACGCTGGCCAACGGCGTACCCCGGCTCTCGAACGCCTCGTACGACACGGTCATGGTCGGTATCGCTGTCAGTATCGGATGCTCCGTGCTCGCGGGCCTCTTGTTTGTCCTGGCCGGGAGAAGCGACGCCCGAGTCCCGCGATGAGCACAAGGGGAGCAACGTGGACAAGGGGTGGCCCGAGCGCTGGTGGACGACGGCTCTCCTGGCTGTGGTGCTGACCGGCATCGTGGCCTACGACGTCTGGTGGGCCGTGGAGGTGCTTGCGAGGCCGGTAGTGGACTGGTGGGGCCTTCTTGGGCCGTGCCTGGGGGGAACCTGGCTTGCGCTCATGGCGGTTCAAGCCGCCGGCCGGGCGATCACCCTCCACAGGAGGACACGAGCCGTAGGCCGGTGACACGCGGGCCGACTACTGACTGGTTCTTCCGGCTCTTGCGACCGAGCTGTGGCGAGCTGGGTTCTGAGCTGTTGTCATCAGTCGTCGCTGGCCGCTGCCGACACACTCGGTACGAAGATCACCACCCACAGGGCCCAGCTGAGGGTGCTGTCGGGTAGCTCGGCCGGCCGCGCCACAGTGCATCTGGACGGTGTCATGGTCACCCGCTGACCGACCACGTCGGCAGGAGCCCCGAGACGCGCGGTGTGGTCTGGAGCTCCGCGCCAGACCACGCGACCCAGGTCGGCACAGCGCAGGAACAACCCCTGAGTAGCCGGTTCGGCCGCCTTGCCGCCGGCGGGTGGCCGGTCAGGGATTCGCAGGGTGCAAGGCCGACGGCCACGCCGTCGGCGATGGCGATGCGGACCTTCCCGTCGCGTCCTTCAGTCGGGACGTGGGTGGTGGCGAGAGCGTCGCAGGCGGAACCCTTCGCTTCCGCGCGGGGCACGTAGGTGCCGGTGTCGGGTACCGCCCCGTCCTCCGGCGCGGGCAACGGATCGTCACCCCAGCCGAGCTTCTCGGTCACCACGTTCGTCATCCGCACCGCGAGCCACCGGAGCCCGGACCGAGAACCCGACGATGACCAGGACGAGCACCGTGCAGGCAGAGCCCCCACAGCCACTTACGGTGCCGCCGTGCTCGGTCCTCCCCCGTTCCCCCCCGTTCCCTGTATGTCACTTCCGCACTGGAGTGCTCAGCTTCGCCTATTGCCTACGGCCCGGTCCGAACCGGTCGGCCGCAGGCCGGGTTCACGGAGCTGCTCCGCCGGATGCGCGGTCTCCTTGCGGAGGCTGCTGGTGGTGGCCTACACAGGTGCTCGGCCCCGCCGACGAACACGCTCCGAGTGACGAACCCAGCTCCGCCGACCCCGAGTACAGCGCCACCGGGCAACGAGGGCGGGGTAGACCGCCGTGTGCGTGTGGATGACAAGGCCTCGGCGGGCTCGTCGTTCGCGCTGAGCCAGGCCGTGTACGCGGGTGAGGCGTCCGCGTGCTATGGCAACGGCGACTTCTACGAGTTCACCGTGCTCGCCGCCGGCGGCGAGCCGGGCGAGGACTCCGAGCCGAACGGCGAGAAGCCCGACGTCACCGAGGGCGCGAAGCCGCAGGGCGATGCCAAGGAGATCACCGGCAACCTCGCGAAGACGGGCTCCGGCTCCGCGCTTCCCAATGGTTGGGATCGTCGGCGGGGTGGCCGTGGTAGCCGGTGCCGGCGCGATGTTCGTCGTACGCCGCAGGAAGTCCGGCGCCCAGGTGTAGGCAGGAGCACTACGCCGCCACAGACGGAGAGGGTCCGTGCTCGGAGGGCGCAGGCCCCTCTTCCGCTCGGGGCGGTTGACCGCCGGGGCGCTTCTGGCACGAATCCGGTACGCGACAACTGATCACGACGCACAGCAGAAAGGCCCGGGTCTCTGACCTGGGCCTTAGTCATGGAGCGGGTGACGAGAATCGAACTCGCGCTCTCAGCTTGGGAAGCTGATGTTCTACCATTAAACTACACCCGCGTAAGACGGCCGCTGGGCGGCGTCGGAAACGCGGGTTCACTGTACCTCATGCCAGGCCCTGGGCGTCGAAAATGCCCTGGGGCCTGTGGTCGTTTCGGGGGTGGCCCGGTGGGTGGACGGGGCTGCGTGGGGCGGGAGTTGGGGCGTACGGTGGAGGGGTGGGAGAGGCGTTGGGCGGGATCGGAGTGCCGCCTGGAGGGCCGTTCTGATCGTCCCGTAATGTGGCGGTTTACGTCAGTCAGACGCGGCTCTTGGGGAAGGGACTCTGAGGACTTGATGGAACGCAGCACCGTTGTCCGTTGTGCCGAAGGACATGTGTTCAGCACCGCCCAGCTTCCGATGCAGCAGGCCGACCGCCTCGGCCCCGGCCGGTTGATCCGCTGTCCGCGCTGCGCCCGGCTTCGGAACGTCGTACCCGTTCCCGTATCCGTGGCCATGGACAAGCGGTAGCGGCCGGACCACGGCTTCGGCTTCACCTCGTAGGGGCCATAGGGGCCCGTCGCAGTCCTCGGATACTCGGTGGATTGTGGCGGGCCCCTACGCCGTGCGTATCCTCAGGTCGTGCTTCTCTCTGACAAGGACATTCGGGCCGAGATCGACTCCGGGCGGGTCCGGATCGCTCCGTACGACGATTCCATGGTGCAGCCGTCGAGCGTCGACGTGCGGCTCGACCGGTACTTCCGGGTGTTCGAGAATCACCGTTACCCGCATATCGACCCCTCCATCGAGCAGGCCGATCTGACGCGGCTGGTCGAGCCGGACGGGGACGAGCCGTTCATCCTGCATCCCGGGGAGTTCGTGCTGGCGAGCACGTATGAGGTGATCTCGCTGCCCGATGATCTCGCGTCCAGGCTCGAGGGGAAGAGTTCGCTGGGGCGGCTCGGGCTGGTCACGCATTCCACCGCCGGGTTCATCGACCCCGGGTTCTCCGGGCACGTAACCCTTGAGCTGTCCAATCTCGCCACGCTGCCCATCAAGCTGTGGCCGGGGATGAAGATCGGGCAGTTGTGCATGTTCCGGCTGAGCTCGCCTGCCGAATTCCCTTACGGGTCTGAGCGGTACGGGTCCCGTTATCAGGGTCAGCGTGGGCCCACCGCCTCGCGGTCCTTCCTCAACTTCCACCGGACCCAGGTGTGATCCAGAACCGGACCCAGGCCCGGACCACGTACTGAAGAGGGCCTACTCGGCGATCTCCGTGCGCTCCCACCACTCGTAGACCGGCAGCTTCCCCTTCTCCGTCTCCTGGCGGCGTGACGTCGGGCGGAAGTGTTCGTAGCCGCCGCGGTGCAGGATCTTCAGGTCCTCGCCCGCCGGGGCCGTGGCGGGGACGATCCGCTCGGGCAGGTCGTCGGGGCCGCCCTCGAGCGCGGCCAGGGCGGCTGTGTCCGACGTAGTGCCCTTGTTGCCTGTCTTCGTGGCCATGTCTCCAGAGCTCCAGTACGTACGTGAACGTCTTCAGTCGCCCGGCGGCAGGCAGATCACCGGGATCCGCTGGACGAGGTTGTTGCCGAAGCCACCGCGGTTCCAGGGCTGGTCGAGGGGTTGGGTGTGGTCGGCGGCGTCGGTGGCGCGGGCGGACAGTACGTGGGTGCCGGGGGAGGCCTCCCATGTCGTACGCCAGCTCCGCCACGCCCATGCGCTCTCCTTGAGCCCCTCGTCGAGGGCGGCCTCGGTCCACGTATCGCCGTCGTCCGTGCTCACCTCGACCTTCGTCACCGGGGCGTGGCCCGACCAGGCGCGGCCCTCCAACTGCACAGGACCGGGGCGTACGACGCGAGTGCGGGACATGAAGTCGGGGAAGCCCGGCGGGATCATCAGGGCCCGCGGGGCGATGCGGGTGACCGGTTCGCCGGGGTCGTCCGGGTTGTCGGCCGAGCGGCGGTAGCGGTAGGCGACCGCCTGCTGGAATCCCGTGAAGGGTGTGCTGGTCAGGGCGATGTCGCGGAGCCATTTCACATGGGCCATGCCGTACCAGCCGGGCACCACCAGGCGTACGGGGTGGCCGTGCTGCGGGGGCAGTGGGGCGCCGTTCATCTCGTACGCCACCAGGACCTCGGGGTCGTCGGCGGTGGCGTCGGAGAGGGGGAGGCTGCGCTGATAGTCCTGCTCTACGCCCCGTTCCACGCCGTGGTCGGCGCCGGTGAACACGGCCTCGACGGCGTCCGGTTCGACGCCGGCCTCGGCGAGCAGCGTACGCAGCGGGACCCCCGTCCAGTCAGCCGTGCCGACCGCCTCGACCAGCCAGGGCTGGCTCACGGGCCGCGGGTTCAGCCGGGCCCGGCCGTTCCCCGCGCACTCCATCGTCACCCGGTGGGTGACGGCCGGGAACGAGCGCAGGGTCGCCAGGTCCAGGGACAGCGGGTTGCGTACGCGGCCCCGCACGGTGAGCGTCCAGTCGCCGACCTCGCCCGCGCCGACGGTGGGGATGTCGTAGTGGACCAGTACGTAGTGGAGTCCGGGTGGGGTGACCTCGTAGCGCAGCGCCTCCAGCGGCAGCCCGTGGTTGCGGGCCGCGAGCGCGAGTTCCTCCGTGCTGATGCCCTCGGCGGGCTCGGCCACGCGCGACGGTGCGCTGACGGCCCGTAGCGCGCTGATGTGTGCGTCGGCGACGTGCGCGGCGTGCGCGTCACCGGCGTGCTCGACGCTCGCGTGGGCGGCGCCGATGGGCCCGTCGTGCGGCACGATGCGCTCGGCCTGCTCTGCCGGTTCGGCCTGCACTTCGCGCCGGTTCTGTACGTCGCGATGGTCCTGTACGTCGCGTGCGTCGCGTCCGTCCATGGGTCCATCGTGCGCTTGCGAGCCGTACGACGCGAGACCAACCGGACCGGAAAATGCCGGACCGGGAAATACCGGACCGGGAAATACCGGACCGGGAAATGCCGGCCTGGAAATGCCGAGGCGCAGCACACGTGCGTACGTGTACTGCGCCCGTCGTACCGCCTACGTGCTCGGGGTCCGCTTAGAACGTCCCGAGCTTGATGATCGACAGCAGCGCGACCAGTTGGATCGCCGAGGCGCCCAGCGCCTTCGGCCACGGCAGGTCGTGGGACTTCTTGACCATCAGCGTGAACAGGGCGGCGGCTCCCAGCCAGGTCGCCCAGCCCAGCATCTGGACGAACGGTGCGTCGCCGCCCATGAACAGGGCCACGACCAGGCGGGGTGCGTCCGTGAGCGACATGATCAGCATGGAGAGGCCGACCGTGGGCTGCCAGGCGCCGTCGCCGCCGAGCTGGCGCGCGAGGGTGTGGGTGACCACGCCCAGGATGAAGGCGCTGAGCACGATCGCGACCGCCGTCGTCAGGACGATGGGGACGGCGTTGGAGAGGGTCGCGTTGATCGCGTCCTCGCGCGCGCCGTCGAAGCCGAAGACCGCCAGCAGTCCGTACAGGAACGTCACGATCAGGGCCGGGCCCCACATCGTGTAGTCGCGCATCTGCAGGAACGTCTGGTTCGGGCGCATGATGACGCCGCTCAGCAGTTCCTTCCAGTGCAGCCGCGGGCCCACCGGGGGCGCCGCCTGGCCGGCGCGGTAGGTGCCGCCCTGGCTGTACGGGTCCTCGCCGACGCCGAACGCCTGGGTGTGGCCCGGGTTGTTCGCCGCGTACGGGTCCGGGCCCTGGGCGTGGTGATCGTGGTCACCGAAGTACTCCGGCTCGCCGTGGCCGTTCGCCTGGGGCCACTGCTGTCCGCCGCCGTTGCCGTACTGCTGCGCCTGCGGCGGGTACGGCTGCTGCGCAGGCGGATAGCCGTACGACGGGCGGCCCTGGGGCGCCTGCTGTCCGTACGGTTGCTGCCGCCCGTGCTGTTGCGGGCTTGCTTGGGTGCGGTTGTCCCGGCCGCGTCCGATCCTGAATCCAGCCACGATTCGAACGTACCTGGTCTCACAGAGCCGTGCGCCGGGCCCGGGAGAACGGACCCGGCTTTGACGCTGAGCTGTGACATCCCCTAAGGGGTTGTCCAGCCGATTTTCCGTGGCTGCTCAGGGTCGGCTCAGGGTTGCGGTACGTGGCTGCCGTTGCCGTCGCTTTACCGTGCGACGTGCGGGACGGGGGACGGGACCTGCGAGAGGTACCGAGATACGGCGTCACGACCAGAAGGCATTGCTCCTCTCGATGTCCTCGATGCATTCGTCGATGTCGGTGAACTTGTCCCCGACGATCCGGAAGATGAGGCCACCGTTCTCGTCGAGCTGCTTGCCGCCCCGCTCGGCCGTGAAGCGGTGCAGGGTGACCGCGTGGCCCCGGCCGTCGATGAGGACATGGAGCAGTTCGACGCGCATGGTGCCGTTCGTCTCTTCATTGAGCCGGCGGTACATGTCGATGATCGAGTCCTGGCCCTTGAAGTCGCCGGACAGGGGGTGGTCGCCCGGCACGTGGTGCGCGGCGTCCCCGGATATCAGCCCGCGCAGGGTGTCCATGTCACCGCGCTGAAAGGCCTCGTAGCCCTTGCGTACCAGTGCTGCGTGCGGGTGCTCAGCCATGATGCTCGCCACCTTCCGTGGCTTGGGTCGGTTTGTGGCTTACGTAGGCAATTGTTCGCCTCTGCCGCCGGGTGAGCCACTGGGGGTGAGGAGCCCCCGCACATCAGCCCTCGCACATCCTGCGGTACGGAATGTGAGGCTATTCGGTGTCCTTCGGGTGACGCGGTGAGGCATACACCAGGATCACTGTGGAGGTCTCTGGGCTGACCAAGTAGCGAACCCGGCCGCCACTGGTGATCTCGTACTCCCACTGCTCCAGTTCGGAGCCCTTCCATTCCCTGGTGGCATGCCTGCCGCGGAGCTGGTGCTGACGGTTCCAGTTGGCGCGCGACAGCGGTTCTGTGCGAAGGGCTTCCAGGCAGCGATGCGCGCTCGGCAGCGCCACCCGGCACAGCTCCTCCCAACCGGTCGCAGCGTCCGTGGTCCCGTGGATGACGTTCCAGCCGCTCAGTGGGGGGACACTGACCCGATCGCCTTTCTTCGGGCTCACTCGTGCACCTCGACCGGGCCGAGGTCGACGTCGCCCAGCGGACGAAGTGCTTCCCTGAGCTGGTCAGGGTCGGCGTTGATGCGGGCGGCTGCCCGCCACGAGACGATCGCTCGGTGCACGGCATCCCTCGCCCCCAGCTCGGCGGCGTCGGACAGCGCATCCAGAAGCTCGACAGTGAATCCCCGGACTTCCTCGTCGTTCAGGTGCCGCACCCACGGGAACACCTCGGGGAGCGCGAGCAGAACTGACCTGGCGCCGTCATCTCGCTTCATCAGGGCTAGAAACAGCCGGGACGCGGTGGTCAGGTTTTCTTCGGTGCGCTCTGCGTGTATGGCTGTGGTCAGCACCATGTCGGGCGCGTCCCGGTGCGTGACGCGCAGGCATCCCAGAGCAGCAGCCCTGGCAGCTACGGCCTTCGGGTTCCGGGACAGATCGGTGAACGAGACAGATTCCGATTCGGATGCCACCTGCGCGATGCTCATACTCAGACCGTACTCTGATTGTGCTCTGATTTCCATCATGAAACGAGGCCATCCAAATGGATGGGCGAACGCGGCGCGGCCTGTGTGAGGACCCGGCCCGTACCGACTCCGCGCAGGGGTCACAACTGAGGTCCGGCTTCGGCTCCGAGTTCGCACCAGATGAACTTGCCGCCGGAGCCGTTGACTTTGAACCAGCCCCAGTCGTCGGCGTACGCGTCCACGATGCGCAGTCCGTGTCCCGACGTACTCGGGTTGGGCGTGGTCACCGGAGGCGTCGAATCCGTGTCCCAGGCGCCCAGGCGGAATGAAGGGCCCGACTGTCTGATCTTGAGGGCAGCGGGCCCTTCGGTGTGCCGGATCGCGTTGGAGAGCAGTTCGGAGGCGAGGAGTTCGGCGGGTTCGATGAGGGTGGGGAGGTGGTGGGAGGTGAGGATGTCGCGGAGGGCGCGGCGGCTGATGGGGACGGCTCGGGGGTCGTTGGGGATGTAGAGCGTGTACTCCCAGAGGGGTTTTGGCATACGGGTCTCCCGGAGCGGTGGCGGTGGAAGTGGAGCGGAAGTGGAGGGGTGAGGCGCGCGGCGGTGTCGGGCGGTGTCATTGCCGCGGCCGCCATGGCAGGGCGGGGCGGTGCGCTTCCGGTGGTCCCGGCGTTCCGCAGCGTGTGCGGCGCGTCACTGAAGGTAGGGGTCGAACTTGACCTGGGTCAAGCTCGTCCCCGAATATCGTGTCCTCAACTTGCGGGAGAAGAGGGGCAGATGGTTGCGAGAAGCGTCATCACCGTTCGCCAGGAGCGCCTGGGCAAGGAGCTACGTAAGCTCCGGGAACGGGCAGGGCTGGGCCTTCGGGAGGCGGCCCGTGCGACGGGCATCAACGAGGGCAAGCTCTCCAATGTGGAGGCAGGTCGCGTCGGGGTGAGCGCGGAGCGCGTACGGTTCCTGGCCACCCACTACGGAGCGGGCGACACCCCGCTCGTCGACGCCCTGGAGGTCATGGCGACCGAGCGGGTGCGCGGCTGGTGGGAGGAGCATCGCGGCCTGGTCCCACGGGGGTTCGTGGATCTTGCTGAGCTGGAGCACCACTCAACGCACTTGAGGTCGTTCGAGATCGTGCACATCCCCGGATTGCTGCAAATCGAGGAGCACGTACGAGCGCTCTACAGCGAACCGAGCTGGGGCATGGCCGAGGAGCAGCGCGAGGCTCGTACGCGGTTCCGTCTGCGGCGGCAGGAGGTCTTGGGCCGGGATGACCTCCCTTGCGAGGTGGTAATCCATGAGGCGGCCCTGCGGATCCGCAGGGCTGACCGCGGAGTTACGCGGCGACAGCTCCTACACATCCTGGAGCAGTCCGAACGGCCGCACGTCACCGTACGTGTGGTGCCGTTCGACCGAGACGGCTTCACGTTCAACAGCGCTGTGTTGATCCTTGGCGGTCCTGTTCCGCAGTTGGACACCGTCCTGGTGGACACCCCGCACGGCGGCAACTGCCTGGATGCGGAAGCACAGTTGGAAAGGTATCGGTGGGCGTTCGTGCAGGTGCAGAAGTCGGCACTGGGAGTCGTAGAGTCGAAGGACTTTCTCCACCAGCTCGCGCAGCACGTATGAAAGGCCCGAAATGACAGACGCCGTCGTATGGCAGAAGTCCTCGTTTTCCGGTGAGGGTGAGGCGCCCAACTGCCTGGAGGTCGCCGCCACCCAAGGAGCCCTGCGGCTCCGCGAAAGCGACGAGCCCGGAACCGTAATAACAACCAGCGGTACTGGACTCGCCGCCCTCATCCGCCACCTACGAACCGGCTGACCGGCTGCTCCGCCAGCGCGCGATCAAGTCCATCGAAGGAACCGCACTCACCACGGTGATGAGCACCCCCATCACCAGCAGTTCCTCATTCGCCCCGGCGTCGCAGGTCCAGCACGCCAGCCGTGAGTACGGTCAAACTCAGGCCGCTGAAGAGCAGTAGGAGCACCCACTCCAGACCGGCGGGCCGCCCGCCGTCCTCGACGTCCGGTACGTCGTCCCTATCCGCCTTGTGCGACACCGCACTTCCCCAGCGCGACCGAATGTCGCTGACCAGCAGCATGGCAACGATGGCGAGAACGAACCCGCCAAAAACAAACGTAACCAGCTGGTACGACAGCGACTGCCCGGCGAACACCCCGATCAGGACGGCGCCCACCCCCAGAGCAGCCACCCCCACCCGAAGCCCGAACGCGGCCAGCGGCGGAACGAGGGACCACTCGACCCACTCTCCGGCCCGGACGAGGGACTGAGGCGTCGTCCCAAGCCGCCGCCCGCCCCGCAGCACCACCCACCCCACACCCGCGACGATCGCACTCACCCCGGCGAGGCCGACCCCGTCCAGCCACGGCGCATCAAGCAACAGCAGCAAACCGAGCGGGACACCGAGGCCACCGACCCCCACCAGCAGCCGCCCGACGCCCCGCAACAGCAGCCCCAGCCACGCAGTCATGGTCCTTGACGGTACGTAGCCGACTGGGGACCCGTCCCAAGCCGGTTCGCGCGGATCAATTGACGGTCCTCGCCACCAGCCAGTCCCACAGCCTCAGCGCAGAGGAAACGGTGCAAGGTACTGGTCCCATTCCTCCGCTGCCCGCATCAACGTGGCCCGGTCCGTCTCGATCTCGACCACGTATTGATGGTGCTGTGACCGCATACGTTCACCGGGTTCGGGATCCGTGACGCCAGGAGCTGAGCTGCTGTCAGAGACGGCTTGTACTCTGCACTCATTCGACGATCGGACGATCACGAACACGGGCATGCGGGCACGGGGCGGGCGTCCAGGGGCGGGAGCGCGGGGATTTCGATGAGTGACGCACATCCGATACGAAGCCGCAGACCGGGCCTCTCGGTCGGTGTGCGGATCCTCGCCGTGGTCGTCCTCGCCGTGATCGGGGCCGTCGGCGCCTGGTTTCAGCGCGACGCTCCCGGCCACGACGTTCCCGGCCGGAGTGCGGAGCCGCGTACGGAGTTCACCGCGAGCAACCCGCCCGCCGGTCTGCCCACCGCGCTCACCACCGGCCAGCGCCTGCACTGGTCCCGCTGCACATCGCCGCCCACCGCGCGCACGGGCTACGACTGCGCCACCATGAAGACCCCCCTCGACTACCGGAAACCAGAGGGCAGGACGATCGACGTCGCCCTGATCCGCCGCAAGGCCACCGGCCCGAACGCCCGGCGCATCGGCTCACTCGTCCTCAACTTCGGCGGCCCCGGCGAGTCCGGCGTGAACGGATTGCCCGAATACCTCAACGAGTACAAGCCGCTCCTCGACCGCTACGACTTGGTCTCCTTCGACCCGCGCGGCGTTGGCGCGACCATCCCCGTGCGCTGCGGGAAGACCGCGGACGACACCGGCTACGAGGGGGCCGACGCCTGCGCTGAGCACTCCGGGGCGCTCCTCCCGTACATCGGCACCTCGCACACCGCGCGCGACCTCGACCTGATGCGCTACCTCCTCGGCGACGAGCGGCTGCACTACTTCGGCGTCTCGTACGGAACGACGCTCGGCGCGGTCTACGCTCACCTGTACCCGTCGCACGTCGGACGGCTCGTCCTCGAAGCGCCCGTCGATCCGACCAAGGACCTCAACGAGCGGCGGGTGTCGCGGGTCAAGGCGGTCCAGGCGGCGTTCGACCGGTTCGCTGCGCACTGCGCGGCCCGTATCCGCGACTGCCCGACCGGCGATGGGCCCGAGGAGGCCGCGCGACGCATGGCGCGCCTGGCCGACCGCCTGGAGAAGAAGCCCGCCCCGGCCGGCGGCGGAAGGAACCTCGACGCCGACGACCTCGCGTACACCGTCGGCGACCATCTCGACCTCGGCACAGACGGCTGGGCGCCGCTCGCCAAGGCTCTCACCGCGCTGATCGACCACAACGACGGCGGTCCGCTGAGCAAGGGCGCGGACGACATCGGCTCCGCCGAACGCGCGCCGGCCCCGCGCGACAACAGCCGCGTCGCCCGAACCGCGATCACCTGCGCGGACTCCAACCTGCGCCCTGGCTCCGAACGCCTCGACAGGGACGAGGCCCGCGTCAAAGCCGCCTCACCTGTCTTCGGCGCGGCCTGGTCCACCGGCGTCTACCTCTGTTACGACTGGCCGTTCGACGGCGAGCGCGCCACGCCCCAGGTGAACGCCGACGGCGCGGCCCCCGTCCTGGTGGTCGGCGGCACCGGCGACCCGACCACCCCATATCCCGGCGCCCGCCACATGGCCCGCGCCCTGGGCGACGGTGTCGGCGTACTCCTGACGGCCGAGGAGGAGGGCCACGGCACGTACCCGTACAACCGCTGCGTCACGGAGGCGGTCGACACCTACCTCCGCACGGGCCGCACCCCGGCCGAGGGGACGGTGTGCCGGGGCAACATGTCCTGAGGCCCGTACGGATCCGCCGGGCGGCCGTCAGCACAGCGGTTCGCTCGCAGGGGCCCAGGGCGTGCATCACCACACCGTCCGGTCCGAGACCGCCGTCGACCTCGCGGTAGAACTGAACCCCGCCACCAAAGCCACCGGCGCCTACCCTCTGGTCGAGATCGGCTACGCCCTCGTCTGCACCAAGGGCAACAATCCGCAGCAACTCCCAGTACTGCGCTCCTTCCTCGACTACGTCATCAGTAAAGAGGCACAGAAGTCAGCCGCCAACCTCGGTTATGCCCCCGTCCCGCCGAACTGGCCACGCGCGTACGGACAGCGGTACGCGGGCTCACGTGACCGCCGACCGTATCGGCTCCGATACACCCCTCGCCGCGGCAGGATCCACGCTGCCGAACACCCTGGGACGTAAGCCCGTCCCGAGCGGATCGCAGGCATCAAGCGCCGTACGGCCGATGCCCCACCGGTCCGGCGGCGAGCGGCACCCAAGGCGACGGATCGCCATCACGGGGCAGGGAATTACTGCCGGGACATGGGGATGCGGCGGCTTCCAGCAGCGGCCTGATCACCCGGTCTGGGACGTGGCGCCGGCACTCGCCCTGGGGCGGCGCGTCCCGTACGCGGCTCAGCGGGTCAGCGCGAAACCGACGAGCGAGACGGCGACCACGCAGACAGCCAGGAAGACCTGGTGCCGGAGCGGGGCCTTGAGGTGGTCCGTGGGCTCGCCTCTGCGCCACAGCTCGCCCACCTCCCTGAACAGCTTCCGCTGGGGGAGCAGGCCGAGTGTCAGGCCGATGTGGGCACACGAGTACCCGACGAGCGCCCCGGTCAGGCCGATGCCGTTCAACCGACAGACGACGATCAGGACCGCGCCGCAGGAGACCATGCTCACCGGGTAGGCGATACGGGCCTTCCGCAGGGGGACCATGCTGCCCATGAGGCAGCTGGACAGGACGGTGGACGCCGCGGCCAGCAGCCACAGCCATCCGATGGATACGGACGCGAGCATGGGGGGTGCCCTTCTGCTGAACGGTGTCGGCGCGGCCGCGTTGTTTTACGACCGTTTCACAGCACGTCGAAGGCCCACCGGGCCGCAGCCGCGCCCGCCACCGGAAGCACCAGCAGCGCCACACCCATCAGTGGCGGGAACGGCCCCCGCGCCCTCACCACCTGGCGCACCGCCAACGCCTTCTTCATCGCCGCGTCCGTCCGCGTCGTCGACAGAGGAGTCAGTGCCGTCGGCACGAGCAGGACCACCTCGCGCCAGCGCAGCCGGGCCTCGCCGTGGACGGGGAGGGTCCATGAGGAGATCCAGCCTCGGAAGGGGAGCAGGGCCAGGGCGATGCCCCAGAGGAATCCGGCGCAGGCGGTGAGAGTGGCCGGCCAGGGGGTGCCGGTGATGAAGTGCAGGGTGACGGCGAGGGCGGCGATGGCCGGGATGAGCGTGAGGGGGATCCAGCGTTCGTGTTTCGCGGGGAGCCAGCGCATCAGGACGCAGGATACGAGGACTTCCGGGATCATCACTGCGACGATCCAGAGGGAGATCGGCATCAAGGGCTCCGGCCGGACTTACAGGGTGACGGCGATGGCCATGATGATGACCACGAGATGGAGGGCGAAGAGGGCGATCTGACCGCCCGTCGGTACTGGTACGGGCTGTCCGGAACGGGCAGCCCGATCTGGCGTCCGATGTAGCGCGCGAAGACGACTCTCGTCAGGGTCAGGCTGAGGGTGGCCATCGTGTACAGCGCCAGCGGGGTGTTTCTCCCGTACTCCCGCACCGCCGAGTCCAGCGCGATGCCGAGTGCGGCACCCAAGGGGAGCACGATAGCTTTCCACTTGTTGTTCTTCTTCTCGAGGATCAGGGACTGGATCGCCACCGCCGCCGCGGTGCCCGCTACGAAGGCGGCGATCCACCGGTCGGTGCGGGAAAGTGGGAAGTCAGCACCGCAGGTCGTCCGGTGGTCACAGGAAGGCAGCCATGGCAGCCACGACCGCTGTGAAGGTGAGGAAGAAGACCGTGGTCTGCATGCCCGTCAGCTTTTCCATGGGGCGGCCCGAACGCACCAGCTCCATCTGACGCCTGATATGTCCGGCGAAGATGACTCGCGTGAGCGCCAGGCCGAGAGCAGTCGCGGTGAACAGCATCAGCGGGGTGTTTTCTTCGTACTCCCGTACCGCCGAGTCGAGGGCGATGAAGACCGCGGCGGCCAAGGGTGGCAGGAATGCCTTCCACTTGTTCTTCTTCTCGAGGATCAGGGACTGGATCGCCACCGCCAGGGCGAGGCCGGCCACGAAGGCCGCGATCCACCATTCGGTACGGGAGAAATGGGAGGTCAGCACGGGCTTCCTTCTGCTGGCGGATCTGCTGGTAGGCGTGTTGGTGGATGTGCGGGCACAGGTCTGACAGGGCGGGGTGGTGCGTGCGCACTCACGTGACGGTACGCACGCGCCACCCCAGGGCACGACGGTACTTACCAGGTGAGGACGCCGATCACCCCGGTCACAGTGTCACTGACGAGGCCGGACACTTTGGCGCCGATCTGCTCGTCCAGACCGCTTCTCTTGAGGACTGCGGCCTTGCCGATGAAGGCACCGCCGAGGATGAAGATGCCAAGGGCCTGGTGGAAGTCACTGCTGCCCCAGCCGTATCCCCTTCCAGTAAAGATGGTGCTCACCCCCTGGAGGCCCCAGGAAATGAGTCCGGCTCCGATAGCGAGCGGGCCGAAGATAGCGGCGGCCGGCCCGGAGACCAGGGCGGCCGCTCCGAACACGACCGACGCCGCTCCGAACACCGTGCTCCAATGCCCGGTGGCCTTCGCCCAATCCTTGTCGTCCCCCATGTCCTCCGGCCACATGCCCCAGTACTTGGTGTCTCCGGTGCCGTCGTCGTTGTCGGCGGTCTGGGAGGGGTTGGTGCCGTTCTGTGCGTGCTGCCGAGCTTCCTCGGCCACCTTGCGTGCGGCCTCGGCGGCCTCCACCCGCCGCTTCGCGGCGGCTACCGAGCGGGCCTCGCTGGCGGCGGCTGCCGCCGTCTTCGCGTCCTGCCCGGCTTGTTGGGCTGAAGCCGCCGCGGCGGAGGCGGAGGCCTGGGCGGAGGTGGCGGACGTCACCGCCTGCTTCGCGGACGTCACCGCCTGCCGCATCGAGTAGTTCGCGGTACGTGCGGCGCTGCGCGCGGTGACCGCCGCCGACTGAGCAGCCTTGGCAGACTGGGCGGCGGCGGCAGCCGACTTGTCAGCGTCGTCCGCGTTCGCCTTCGCTTCCTTCGCCGAGTTCACTGCGTCGGTGGCGTAGCCCTGCGCCTTTAGCGCCCACTCGGACGCCTCCTCCGCCGCCTCGCGGGCTTCCGCCGCGGCCTTGGACGCCAGGGCGGCGTCCTCCCGGGCCTTCGCAGCGACCTTCGCGGCGTGTGCGATGGCGGCGCGGATGGCGGCGACGTGGGTGGCGTGGTCATGGTCGAGGCGGGCGACGTGGAACTTGTCGCGGATGACGAAGGCGCGCCGCATGCGGGCGGAGCCCTCCAGCACTATCTGCGCCGCCGACTTCATGTACGGGCCGCCGGAGTTGAGGAGGCGGAAGACCTCGATGCTGTCGTCCTCCTTAGCCGCCTCCGCCAGCTCGATGGTGATGAACCGGTGCAGGGCTCGGGGGCTTCCGTCCTTCAGCGCCGCCTCTGCCTTCGCCTTTACCGCCGGCCCCGGGTTCTCGTTCAGGATTCCGAAGGTCAGGACGCGGTTCTCTTCGGCTGCCGCCTCGAGGACCCCGGTGTCGAGGAAGTCGCGTGCCGCGTTCGGGTCGTCGGCGGCCAGTGCTCGGTGCGCGGCCTCGGCGACGGCGGCGGGGGCGACCGATGCGATGGTGAGGACGTTCTCTCGGTCGTCCTGGCCTTGGGCGAGAATACGGTCGGTGCCGATCCAGTTGACGACATCCTCGTCGGTGCCGGCGAGGGCGAACTCGGCGGCCTCTCGGGTCCAGCTGCCGGTGGCGTCAAGGAGCTTGATGGCGGCCTTCCGGCCGGTCGCGACGGCGGTGGCGGTGTCTCCGGAGTTCAACGCGGTCTTGGCGGAGGCGATCAGGTCCTTGATCTCCGAGGAGGTCATGTCCGACTGGGTGCGCTGCCGGTCGGCCCGGGCGGCGTCGTCGGTCTCGGCCTTGGCCCTGGTACGGGCCTCTAGGACGCCGATTTCGGTGTCCTCGGCGATCCTCGCGGTCTCCGCCTCGCGGGCCGCCTTCTCCACCGCCTGGGCTTCCTTGACGGCGTTGGAGGCTGTGGTGGCCGCCTGAACCGCCGCGTTGGCGTAGTCGGTGGACCGCTTGGCGTACTCGATTGCCTTGCCCGCGTTGGCGGCAGCATCGTCGGCCGCGTCGGCGGCCTTAAGAGCGTGGGCGGCGGCGCTGTTCGCGGCGTCACGCGCCACGCGGGCAGCGGCGGCTGCCCTGTTCGCCAGCGTCTGCGCGGTGCCCGCGGCGCGGGTGGCCCGGGCCGCGGCGGCATCCGCCTCAGCGGCGGCGGCCCGGGCCCTCGCGGCCTGGGATTGGGCGGCGCCCGCGCTGGAGGCAGCGCTCGCGGCTGCGTTGGCGGCAGCTGCGGCGTTCTGCGCGGCGCTCGCGGCGGCAGATCCGGCAGCGGAGGCGTTCTGGGAGGCGATGGCGGCCTGGTCGGCAGCCTTGGCGGCGGTGGTCGCTCGCTTGGCGGCGTCCCGGGCTCCCTGGGCGGCCTGGCGGGCGGCTGAGGCCTTAGACGCGTCCTTGGAGGCGGCGATGGCCGCGTTGTAGGCGCGGGAGGCGGCGCTTCCGGCCGATGCGGCGGCGGCAGCGGCGGCTTGGGCGGCCTGGGCGGCGCGGCTGGAGGCGGCCTGGGCGGTGCGAGAAGCGGAGATCGCCGTATTGGCGGCGTCGGCGGCCCCCTCCGCGGCGCTCGCGGCCTTGTTCGCGGCGACGGCCGACTTGCGGACGTCTTGTTGGGCGGCGCGCGCCTCCTCCGCCGCCTGCAGCGCGGCGGCCTTGGCTTTCTCAGCGGCTTTCTTCGCGCGGTCGGAGGCCGCGACGGCCTGTTCCGTCTGGAGCTGGGCCCGCTTGCCCTCGCGTTGCACGATCGCCACCAACTGGTCGATCGTCGCAGCCTCTTCGTCCCGAGCACGAGCGATGAACTGGCCGGAGACCAGGAACTGGTGGATCGCCTGGGGGGTTCCGTCGTTCAGGGCGCGCTCCGCATACAGCTTCACCTGGGGGGAGGCGGTGTTGAGGATGGTGAAGACCGCTACCCGTTCGTCTTCCTGCCGAGCTGTGTACTGAGTCTCTTCGAGGAACTTCCGCAGGGCCGCCTGGGTGCCTGTGTTGAGTGCTTTGTTGGCCTCCCGCTTCACAGCAGTGCCGCTGTTGTTCAGGATGGTGAACACCGCGACCCGCAGGTCCGTCACCAGGGGCTGTGCGAACCCGTCGAGCAGGTAGTCGGCGATCGCGTCGTCCCCTGCGGACAACGCCGTCTCAGCCGACTCACGGGTGGACGGGCCGGCGTAGGAAAGACCAGAAAAGATGGCGAAGCGGTTGTCGTCCGTGGTTGTCCGCTGCAGTTCGCTGGTGAGGAAGGTCGATACGGCAGCCGAAGAGCCGGCAAGGGCGATAGCGGCGGCTTCGCGGGTGGACCGGCCGCCTGTCTTGTACGCCCACACGGCCTTGCCCCGGTCGGTGTCTGGCAGACCGGTATCTGTGGGATCGGCGGCGTAGGCGGGTGTGGCGCCCAGGGTGAGAACCGAGGGCAGAACGGGGACCGCCGCAATGCCGGCGACGCTCGTGAGTATCCGGCGTCTGCTCCACAATGACGCTGACAAAGTGCAAATCCTCCCGTTTGGCCGTAATGGGATACGGCTGTCGAAAACATGAGGCGGCTCCCCAACTCGCGTGATTCACGCGGGGGTTGAGGAGCCTACGGAATTCGAAGGTACGGATGAAATTTTGCCGAGTCAATATCAATCCGCTATCCGTTCCCGGGGTGTCGGGAAGCCGCAAAAAAGCGGAATGTTACGTACCTGATATCTTTTCTTTTCTAAACTTCGATAGTTTTCCGTACAACCCTTATTGGATGTGACGCAGGTCACGATCCATCTATCGCGTCTGACCATTTTGCGAAGCTATTACCTATGGACAAGCTTTAGGTGAACGGCTTTGTATGCATGAAGCTGCGGATATGGGCGGGGGGTGATTCCGTTGGCATGCGTACTTTTCGTCGTGCTGAAGTCTCTAAAAAGAATCGCGGACCCTGGCGTGTCGCAGCTTTCACGCCCGTTTTTGGATCCGTTCCGGGCCTTTGGCCGGAACCGATGATTAGGACCGAGATGAAGGCACGTAGCACCACCGCACCAAGGACCAGACGCTTCGTGGCGCGCACCCTGGCCGCCTCCGTGGCCGCGGGTGCCCTGGCGTGGCTCGTGATGACGGGGGGCCCGGCGGGAACGCCCGCCGACAAGAACTCCACCTCGGTCGAAGCCGCCGCCGACGAGGCCCCGGGCTACGCGGTCGAGGACTTCAACTACCCGCAGGCGGACAAGATCCTCGAAGAGCAGGGCGTCGTCCTCAAGCGCGGCGACGGCCGCATCACCCTGGCCGAGTGCGTCAGCGGGACCGGTCAGCTGGAGATCTACTCCCGCGCGAATCAGAAGGTCTGCTTCAGCGTCACCGGTGATGCCGGCTGGCTGACGCTGGAGATCGCCTCCGTCTACGGCGTCCAGACCAACTCGTACGACACCGAGCTCGACCTGACCGTCGACAGCAAGGAGACGTCCGTCGACGTCCCCGCGAACTCCTTCCAGGCAGTGGGCGAGAGCGCCGACCCGGAGGGTCGCGAGCACATGCTCGTGGAGATCAGGACCTCCAAGTAGCGCCCCGTTCAAGCCCGTTGCCCGCTCTGCCTTCAAGGAACTGAACTCATGCGACACACCAGACCCGTGCGCCTTGCCGCACTGGCCTCATCCCTGATCGCGGGATCCGTTGCGCTGACCGCCGCGCCCGCCGCCGCCGTGACCGGCCCCGAGGTCGCCTCCGGTGACACCACCCACGCCTACACCGCGCAGCTGATCGTCGGTGACCACGCCCGTGGCTGCTCCGGCGTTCTGGTCGACCGGGAGTGGCTGCTCACCGCGGCCAGTTGCTTCGCCGACAACCCGGCCGCCAGTCTCGCGGTGCCCGCCGGCAAGCCGGCGCTGAAGACGACCGCGACCATCGGCCGCTCCGACCTGGCCGGCACCGGCGGTGCCGTGCGCCAGGTCGTCGAGCTCGTCCCGCGTACGGACCGTGATGTGGTCCTGGCCCGCCTGAACCGGCCGGTCACCAATGTCGCCCCCGTTGCTCTGGCCACCACCGCGCCCGCCGCGGGCGAGGAGCTGAAGTTCGCCGGGTACGGGCGTACCAAGACCGAGTGGGCGCCGCTGAAGCTGCACACCGGGGCGTTCTCGGTGGACGCTGCCGCCGCCACGACGGCCACGGTCACCGGCAAGGACGGCGCGGCCGCCTGCATGGGTGACACCGGCGGCCCCGTGGTCCGCGTGGCGGGCGGCGCGCACCAGCTGGTCGCTGTCAACAGCCAGTCGTACCAGGGCGGTTGCTTCGGCATCGACGCCGCCGTCACCGACACCGGCGCCATCACCGCCCGCGTGGACGACCTGGCCTCCTGGGTGGACTCCAAGGTCGGCGCCAACCGCGTCACCGACTTCAACTGCGACGGCGTCGAAGACATCGCCATCAGCGACCCGCAGGCCACCGTCGGCGGCGACGCCAACGCCGGACTCGTCCGCGTCATGTACGGCGGCGGTAAGGGCACCGCCGAGATCACCCAGGATCTGGACTGGGTGACCGGCAACTCCGAGCCCAGTGACTGGTTCGGCCAGGAGATCGCCACCGTCGACTGGGACGAGGACGGCTGCACCGAGCTGGTCGTGGGCACCGCCGGCGAGGACATCGGCAACGTCGCCGACCCCGGCGTGGTCGACATCCTGCACGGCGCTCCGGGCGGCCTGGGCACCGGCGCGAAGAAGGGCACTCACCTCGAGGAGGGCCAGGGCGCCGGAGCCATCGGCGACTCCGGCGTCGAGGCCGGTGACCGCATGGGCGACTCGCTGGCCGCCGGTACCACCGCCGCGGGCGAACCGTTCCTGATCATCGGTGTGCCCGGTGAGTCCATTGGCAGTGTCGCCAGGGCGGGCGACTTCTTCTATCTGCGTGGCGCCACCAATATCGCCGTCCACCAGGACAGCACGGACGTGCCGGGCACCGTGGAGGCCAGCGACGGCTTCGGCAGCACCATGACCGCCGACGGCAACCGCTTCGCCATCGGCTCCCCCGGCGAGGCCATCGGCTCCGACGCGGGCGCCGGCATGGTCACGGTCTTCGACCACACGCTGAATTCCGAGGGCAGGCCCACCCCGCGCTTCGCCCTCGAACAGGACCTCGACACCGTCTCCGGCAGCGCCGAGCCCAACGACCAGTTCGGCTCCGCCCTGGCCATCACCCCCTACCGCCCCTCCGGCGCGGCGGCGGCCACAGAGTCGATCCTCACCGTCGGCGCCTGGGGCGAGGACCTGACCATCGGCGGCGCCAACAAGTCCGACGCCGGCACCGCCCTGACCTTCCGCATCCCCACCGCGGGCGGCAGCTTCACCCAGCTCAACTCCTACAGTCAGGGCGTCGGCGGCGACGACGTGACCGGCACCGCCGAGACCGGCGACCGCTTCGGCTGGAGTGTGACCGCCGTCAACACCGCACCCCGCGCGGTGAGCACCACGGCGACGATGAAGTTCGCGGTGGGCGTCCCGGAGGAGACCGTCGGTACGGCAGCCAAGGCGGGCACCATCCACACCTTCTCCCTGCTGGGCGCCCCCGGCGCCAACGACAGGTTGGTGGAGCCCGGCAACAACGCCGGCCTCCCCGGCACCCCGGGCGCCAACCAACTCGTCGGCCGCAGCCTCCACTTCACCGGCACCCACCTGTACGTCGGCATGCCGTACGGCCCGGGCACCCACGGCGCCCTGCACGCCCTGCCGATGGCCAACGTGACCGCCGGCGCCACGTCGACCGCGATCACCACCTACCAGCCCGGCCAGGGCGGCCTCCCCGCCACCGGCACCCGCTTCGGCTACGCGGCGCGGTAACCCACGAGCAGGGCCCTGCCCTGAGCGGTTCGTACGAAAGGCGCCTGACCGGGAGAGTTCCCGTCAGGCGCCTTTTCGGTCACCCAAGGTCCAGGTCCTCCTCCGTGACATCGAAGCGGGCCCAGAGGGTGCGCTCAGCACTCGATGCTGTTCACGGTCAGCCCGCGCCGCCAGGGCCTGGATCAGGCAGTGGCGGCGAACCACACACCGAGACTCAATATGGTGGCAAAAGACGCCGTGGCCTGAAGGGCCAATGGGCGAGACATGCGCACGTTCTGATCTCCCGATTCCGCGCTGATTCTGTACAGTTCGCGCAGCTCCGGCCGGTGTCCCAGACCGGCGAACCAAAGCGCTGCCACGGCGGAGCTGTACATCGGTAGCAGCTGTCCCAGGTGAAACCTGTTCGAAGCAGCGAAAATGATCACACCGAAAACCATCACCAGGATTCCTGCGACTGACATCATCTCTTGTGCGCGATTTGCGGCTACCGATCGGTAAAACGTAACGCATCCTACGGATACGCCGATGGCGACAACCCACCAGAGCACCAGGGGGAGCTCCGGGGCGGAGGAAATGCTGGACACGCTGTACTCCATGGGCCGTGATGCCTGAGGGCCGGCGGATCAGGCACTGGCGGCGAACCAGATTCCCAGGCCGCAGAGGATCAGCAGACTTGCGGTGAACTGAAGGGTCAGCAAAGGAGAGATGCGGACGTTCTCATCTCCTTCTTCGGCGCTGGTCCGCCACATCTCACGCAGTTCCTTGCTGTGTCCCACGCCTGCGAGCCATGTCGCCGCGATCGTGCAGCCGTACATCGGCAGGAGTTGGCCGAGATGGAGTTTGTAGGCGGCACCGAAAAGGACTGCTGCGACGATTCCGGCCAGAGGCCCGGCGATGGCCATGATGCGCTGTGCCCGGTTTGTGGCAACTGACCGGTACAGGGTGGTGAATCCTACTGATGCGGCGATGGCGACAACCCACCAGAACACCAGGGGGAGCTCCGGGGCGGAGGGAATGCTGGACACGCTGTGCTCCATGTGGGAGATCTGACGCGGGGGGCGGGGTGACACGACAGCTCACCCCGCCCCGTAGGGCGAACTTATCCGAACAGGCTGCCGACGATCGACGCGCCACCTGCGGCCAGGCCACCGAGCGAGTCGGTGACCTGCTTGGTCGCGTTGCCAACTGACTGGGCTGCGGCGGAGATTCCGTCGTCGACATAGCTCAGGCCCCACTTCGCCACGGAGCCCTGGCCGGCGAGGATACCGGCGACCGCGAGCCCGCCGACTGCGGAGATGAACTTGTCGCTGGTCCAGCCGTACTTGGCGCCGGTCAGCCCGGCGGCCAGGATTCCGCTGCCCCAGGAGAGCGCGGTGAGGACCGGCACCGCGACAGGAGCGAACGGTGTGAAGGCGGACACGGCGGCGGCGACGCCGAACACACCGCTGGCGATGTTGAGGTACTTGATCGCGTCGTCCGTGCTCTCGGCCTGGGCCAAGGAGGGCTGGACATCGCGCCACTGGGTCGAGTCGGCGGACGGGTCCGTGCCGTTCGCGGCGTCCGCTTCGGCCTTCGCCTTGGCCTCGGCCGCCTTCTGCGCCTGTTCCTGGCGGTACTTGTCCCGCGCGACCTTCTTCGCCTCGTCCGAGGCCGCCTTGGCAGCGGCGGCGTCCTCCCCGGCAGCGATCTTGTCGGCGTAGGCCCGGTCCGCGGCGGCCTGGGCGCTCGCTGCGGCTTCGGCGGCCCTGGTGGCGGAGGCGAGCGCCTGGTTCGCGTAGTAGTTGGCGCGGCGTCCGGCCTGGCGGGCGGTGGCAGCCGCGTCGTTGGCCTTCTTGGCGGAGTTGAAGGCCGCGTCCGCGGACTGCTGCGCCTGGTTCGCCGAGGCCAGCGCGTCCTTGGCATAGTCCGAGGCCTTGAGCGCATACGTACTGGCCTTGTCGGCCCAGTCCTGGGCGTCATCGGCCGCATCGCGGGCTTCGGCGGCGGCCTTCTGCGCTTCGGCGGCGCTCTGCTGTGCCTCCCAGGCGACCTGGGAGGCCTGCGCGATCAGCGTCCGTACGGCATTGACGTGCGTTGCCGTGTCCTGGTCGAGCAGCGTGGCCCGGATGCCGACGCGCTCCACGAACGAGCGGACCATCCACGCGGGGCCTTCGAGGGCGGCCTGCGCGGTGGCCTTGTACCAGTCGCCGCCCTGGTCCAGCGTGGCGAGGATGGTGACGCGGTCGTCCTCCGCCTGCGCAGCGGCGTAGCCGCTGCTGAGGAAGTCGTGCAGGGCCTTCGGGCTGCCGTCGTCCAGGGCCGCGTTGCCGGCCGTGGTCACGGCCTTGCCGGCCCCGTTCATCAGACTGAGGATGTGCACGCGGTAGTCCTCGGCCTGCGCCTCGTATGCGCCGGTCGTCAGGAACTTCTCGACCTGAGCGGCGTCGTTCGCCGCCAGGACGTTCTGCGATGCCGTGGCCAGGTGGACGTTGCCGGACTCGGCCAGACCGACGACCTTGTCCCGGTCGTCCATCTGCGCGGCCTTGACCCGTGCGGTCTCCAGCCACTCGAGCAGGTCGGCGTCGGCGCCGGAGAGGGCCTGTGCCGCGGCCTCCCCGGTCCACACGCCGGTGTCCTGCAGCTGGATCGCCACCGCGGCCTGCCTGCCGAGGGTGACTTTCTTGGCCTGGTCCGTCTCCGCGGCCGCCTGCGCGAGGAGGTCGGTCGCCTCCTTCGCCAGCGCCGCCTGCTCGGTCTGCACCTTCTCTGCCCGTGCCCGGGCGGCGTCGTCGGCCGCCTTGAGCTCCCGGGCCTCCAGCACCGCGCGCTCAGCCTCGGCGGCCAGCTGCTCCGCCTCGGCGTCCCGGGTGAGCTGCTCGATCGACTGCGCCTGCAGTACGGCGTCGGTGGCGTTGTCGGCCGCTTCGGTGGCGGCGTTGGCGTGCGTCGTCGACTTGTTCGCGTAGTCGAGTGCCTCGCCGGCGTGGTCGGCTGCGTCGTTGGCGTAGCCGGCGGCCTTCTCGGCGTGGTCCGCAGCGCTGTTGGCGGCATCCCGGGCAGCGCGGGCGGCCGTTGCCGCCCGGCCGGCGAGGGTGGTGGCTCGGCCGGCCGCCGCGGTCGCGGTGTCTGCGGCCCGCTGCGCCACGGCGGCGGCCTGACGGGCTTCCTGCGCCTTGGCGGCGGAAACACCCGAGTACTCGGCCGCCGCGGCGGCGGCCTTGGCGGCCGCGGCGGCGTTCTGCCCGGCGGAGGCGGCCGCGTTGGCGGAGTTGCTGGCCTCGTCGGAGGCGGTCGCCGCGTGGTCGGCGGCGGCGGCGGCCGTACGGGCGTTGTTCGCCGCGGCGAGAGCGGCCTTGGCGGCGTCGCGCGCGGCCTGCGCCTTGCCGGCGTCCTTCGAAGCGGCGGTCGCGGCACCGTTGGCGCGGGCGGCGGCGCGCCCCGCCGCGGCGGCGGCCGCCGCGGCGGCGCTCGCGGCGGACGCGGCCCGCCGGGAGGCGGACACCGCGGTGACGGAGGCGCCGATGGCGGTCCGTGCGGCCTGCGCGGCACCGGTCGCGGCGGAGGCCGCACGGCCTGCGGCAGCGCTGGCCTTGGCCGCATCCCCCTGAGCGGCCTCGGTCTCCTGCTGCGCCTTGAGCGCGGCCTCCTTGGCCAGCCGCGCGGCCTCCTTGGCCTGGACGGAGGCCTCCTTGGCCGCATCGGTCTCGGCCTTGGCCCGCGCGCTCTCTTTCTCCACCAGTTTCGCCAGCTCGGTGATGGAGAGCATCTCCTCGTCACGGGCGCGCGCGATGTGCTGGCCGGTCTCGAGGAACCAGGCGACGTCCGCGACGCCGGCGTCCAGTGCGCGGTTCGCCTGCTTCTGGACCTCGGGTCCGCCCGCGAACATGACCGTCAGGGTGTCCACCCGGTTGTCTTCGGCCCGGGCGGTGTGCTGACCGGTGGTCAGGAAGTCGTCAAGGGCCTTGGCGCTGCCGTCGTCCAGAGCCTTCTGGCCGGCGGTCTTCATGGCTCGCCCGCCGTTGTTCATCAAGGTCAGCACAGCGACCCGGCGGTCCTCCGCCAGCGACGTCTGGTAGCCGGAGGCCAGGAACGTATGGATTTCCGCTCCCGTGCCGGACAGCGCCGTCTGCGCGGCGGCGTAAACGCCCTTGCCCGCATACGGCAGCATCGTCAGGACCGCGACCCGCGCGTCCTCCACCTGCAGTCGGGCGAGGTCGTTGGCCACGAAGCTTGCTACGTCGGCGTCGGTGCCCACCAGCGCGCGGGCGGCGGCTTCGCGGGTGCCGCGCCCACCGGTCCGGAGGGCTTCAAGTGCCTTGCCGCGGTCGGTGATGGGTACCCCGTCCGCAGTCCCGGCAGCGTACGCGGCTCGCGTGCTGAGCAAGGATCCGGCGGCTGCGGCAACACTTCCCCCGGCGAGCATCCGGAGGAAGGTTCTACGGTCCCAGTCTTTCACCTGCATAGTATTCAATCCCCTCCCTGGGCTGATATCTGAATTGCCGTGCGTTGCGTCCCGAAGGATCCTTGCATAGGCATTTCCAATTGATCCAGGGGGGGAGATTGGGTGTCCAAATTTTCCAGATTCCGCCTGAGCTGCCAGACGTGCGGCTATTTTCGATGCGCGCAACCCCGGATATTTATCGGCCCGTTATCGGGCCCCGTACAACCCTTTCGCGAAGTGGCACGGATCACATTTGAGGTGGCCCTTCTATGTCCTAATGTCGGATTTTTGCGGTGGACATCCGCCTGCCTCGCGTTCTCCAATGGGTCCGCCGCCGGGAGTCTGTAGGGAAATTCAGTGGACCGCAGGGGGGCTTCCTGTCCCCATTTCCTCTGTCAATTGACGTCGGGTGGATGCGTCCTTTAATGAGATGCGCGCTCCCCGCCGGCGGGCTTGTGCGTAGTGCTGTCCGCCTGCCCGCCAATCGCGACCGCACCCGAATGAGGCACGCCGCAGTTGACGTGTGCCCTCGCGTCGCAGCGTGTGCGGCCGAATGCCATTTCGGCCCGGTGGCAGTTCATTTACGAGACGGAGTAATGGCATGAAAAGAAACAGGCGCGCCATAGCGACGGCCTGTGCCGCACTCGCAGCAGCCGCGGCGATGTGGTCGACTTCGGCGGCAAGCGGGGCGGATGAGGTCATCCCGGCTGCGGAGGGGACTCCTCGGTATGCCGTGGAGGACTTCAACTACCCAGGGGCCGACAAGATCTTCGAGGAGACGGGGATTCTCCTCAAGCGCGGTGACGGGCACATCTTGCTCACGGACTGCACGGGCGCGGCAGGTGAACTGCAGGTGCTGTCGCGGTCCAACGCGGACCCGACGTGCTTCCTTGTCACCGGCAAGGGCGGCTTTCTGACGCTGGAGATGAAGGCGGTCTACGGCATCCGCGGCAACGACTACGACACCCAGGTCGACATGACGGTCGATGACGAGGAGAAGTCCTTCGACATCGCCAAGAACGCCTGGACCTCTGTCGGTGAGACGGCCGATCCCGACAAGCGCGACCACTTGCTGGTCGAGATCCGCTCCAGTAAGTAAAGGACCTTCCGTGCGCATATACATCAAGCGTGGTCAGTCCGCTGCCGCGGCGCTGCCCGCCACCCACGGGACCTCCCGGACCATCAGCCGTGCCGCGCTGGCCACGTCCCTGATCGCCGGCTCGCTCGCCCTGGGTATCGCCCCTGCTTTCGGCGTCACCGGCACTCCGGTCGCCGACGCCGACACCACGTACGCCTACACCGCCCAGTTGATCATCGGTGCCCACGACCGCGGCTGCTCCGGCGTCCTGGTCGACCGGGAGTGGCTGCTCACCGCGGCCAGCTGTTTCGCCGACGACCCGGCCGCCAGTCTCGCGGTGTCGGCCGGCAAGCCGGCGCTGAAAACGACCGCGACGATCGGCCGCTCCGACGTGACCGGTACCGCGGGTGCGGTGCGCGAGGTCGTCGAGCTCGTGCCGCGTACCGACCGTGATGTGGTCCTGGCCCGCCTGAACCGGCCGGTCACCGATGTCGCCCCCCTCGCCCTGGCCACGACCGCACCCGCCGCGGGCGAGGAGCTGAAGTTCGCCGGGTACGGGCGTACCAAGACCGAGTGGGCGCCGCTGAAGCTGCACACCGGCGCGTTCTCGGTGGACGCTGCCGATGCCACCACGGCCGCGGTCACCGGCAAGGACGGTGTGGCCGCGTGCATGGGTGACAGCGGCGGGCCGATGGTCCGCGTGGCGGGCGGCACGCACCAGCTGGTCGCCGTCAGCAGCCAGTCGTACCAGGCCGGTTGCTTCGGTATCGACGCGACCGTGACCGACACCGGCGGCATCGTCGCCCGCGTCGACGACCTGGCCTCCTGGGTGAACTCCAAGGTCGGCGCGAACCGCATCACCGACTTCAACTGCGACGCCGTCGAGGACATCGCCATCGCCGACCCCAAGGCGACCGTCGGCGGTGCCGCCGACGCGGGTGTGGTCCGCATCGTGTACGGGGGCGGCAAGGGCACCGCCGAGATCAACCAGGACCTCGACTGGGTGCCGGGCGGCTCCGAGGCGGGCGACTGGTTCGGCGAGTCCATCGACACCGTCGACTACAACGAGGACGGGTGCACCGATCTGGTCGTCGGCACCCCCGCCGAGGACGTCGGCAGCGCCACGGACGCCGGTTTCGCCGACATCCTCTACGGCGCGGCGGGCGGCCTCGGCACGGGTGCGACGAAGGCCACCCACTTCGAGCAGGGCGCCGGCAACGGTTCTCTGGCCGTCTCGTCCCCCGAGGCGGGCGACCGCATGGGCCACGCCGTCGCCGCCGGTACCAGCGCGTCCGGTGAGCCGTTCGCGGTGATCGGCGTGCCCGGCGAGGGCCTCAGCGGCGCCGCCAAGGCGGGCATGGCCGTGTACCTGCACGGCTCCACCAACATCGTCACCCACCAGGACGCCACGGGCGTGCCGGGTGGCGTGGAGGCGAACGACGGCTTCGGCAGCACCGTCGCGGCCGACGCCAACCACGTCGCCGTCGGCGCTCCCGGTGAGGCCATCGGAGCCGACGCGGACGCCGGAAACCTGGCGGTCTTCAGCCACACGCTGAACTCCGAGGGCCGCCCCACCCCGCTGTTCGGCCTCGACCAGGACCTGGACACGGTCTCCGGCGGTGCCGAGGCCGGTGACGAGTTCGGCAAGTCCCTGGCCCTGGCTCCGTACCGCCCGTCGGGCGCGGCGACCGCAAACGAGTCGATTCTCTCGGTCGGTTCACCCGGTGAGGACCTCACCATCGACGGCACCAACAAGGCTGACACGGGCAACGTCATCACGTTCCGCATCGCCGCCTCGGGCACGTACACCCAGACCAACGCGTTCTCGTCGGGCACCGCGGACGACGACGTGTCCGGCACCGCCGAGGCAGGCGACCGCTTCGGCTCGACCCTGACCGCCGTGAACACCGCGCCGCGCGCGGTGAGCACCACGGCGACGATGAAACTGGCCGTCGGCGTCCCGAACGAGGCTATCGGCACGACCGCGAACGCGGGTGCGGTCCAGACCTTCTCGCTCCTGGGTGCCCCCGGTGTCAACGACAGGTGGCTGGAGGCCGGCGACGGCGACGGCATCCCCGGCGCCCCGGGAACCAACCAGTACCTGGGCCGCAGCATCCACTTCACCGGTACCCACCTGTACGTCGGCATGCCGTACGGCCCGGGCACCGGCGCCGTTCACGCCCTGCCGATGTCCAACGTGACCGCGAATGGCGCGGTGGCCGCGGTCACCTCCTTCCGGCCTGGCCAGGGCGGCCTCCCGTCGGTCGGCGCCCGCTTCGGCTACGCGGCGCGGTAACCCACGTGTCCTCCGGGGGCGGCGAGAGCCGGCCCTCGGAGGACCGGCGTCCGTGGATGTCCATGAGTGGCGCAACAGGGGTCTGGCCCTGAGCGGTTCGTACGAAAGGCGGCGGATGGGGAGCGTTCCCGTCAGGCGCCTTTGCGGTCACTCAAGGTCCAGGTCCTCCTCCGTGACATGCCGTGAGGCATCGGTGTCCAGGCCGTCCGGGGAGCCGGGGAAGACCCAGAAACCGGTCGTCTTACGGCGCGTGGCGGAGCCGTCCTCGGTCCTCCGATTGCCGGAGGCGGCGACCACGTCGAGGCGGCCGTCGCCGTTCACGTCCAGCAGCGGCGGCTTCGAGATCAGGCGGTGGCGGATGTACTCCCTGTTGCCGCCCTTGCCGGGCTCGCGGTTCGCCCCGTCCACACCTGTGGATTCCAGGTCCACTGCTTGGGGTTCGGTGGCTTTCGTGACATGGGCGATATCAGGTATGAGAAAGATGAGCCCGTGGGCACTGTTCATCGCCGGCGCGCTCAGTACGAGATCGGGCCGTCCGTCGCCCGTCACGTCACCGACCGCTCGGCCCTCGGTGCCTCCGCAGCAGCGGGACTTGAGGCCGGGGAGGTCGGTCAGGGTGACCGGCGACGCGGAACTCGCCCTCCCTGGCGTTGAGTTGACGCTGATCGTGATCTTCTGGTCGAAGGCGGCGAAATTCGCCGTATACAGCTCGTCGTCGCCGTCTCCGTCCACATCCCCGGGATGTCCCGCGAACTCCTCGCCGCGCTCGGACTCCTGCGCTTGTACGAGCCCATGTGCCGTACCGCGGAAATGGTGCACCCCTTGCACGGTCAGGTCGCCGTCCCCCTCGCTGTCGGGGTCGGTCCACTCGAACCACACGGTCAGTTCGGCGCGGCCGTCGCCGTCGTAGTCCTCGGAGGTGGACTGGTAGGGCGCGCTGTCGGCGGGGATCGGGTCGGTGAGTTCGGTCTGGCGGGACGGTTTGCCCGTACGGCGGTTGAAGGGGCCGTGGAAGACGACCCCTGCGGAACCGGCGGACGAACCGGCGGGGCGGCCGAGGCGGAAGACGTCCCCGCTGCCGTCGCCGTCGAAGTCGGCGACGCTGCCGAAGTCGCCGCCCGCGGGGCCGAGTTCGCCCAACTCCTCGCCACCGACGGCGAGTTGACGTATCCCCGTGATGCCGCGCGCCCCGCCCCACAGCGCGTACTGCTTGCCGTCGTTCACCGTGACCAGCAGATCGGTGAACCCGTCGCCGTCCAGGTCGGCGCGGTGCAGCCGGGGCATGTTGTCGGCGTCACGGCCCGGGTGGCCGCCGCCCACGGCGAGGGTCGTACGGGTGCGGGGGTCGGGGCCGTCCGCCGAGCCGTACACGACGTAGACGGCGCCGGTGCGGGCGAGGGCCACGTCGTCGTATCCGTCACCGTTGAGGTCGCCCTCGCGGGGGCGGTCCTGGGACTTACCGGCTGCGGGGCGGTCGGGGCCCTGGGCGAGGGCGCCGAGCGTGAAGCCCGTGGAGGTCGAGGTGGCGTTCGGGGGCTTGGGAGCGGAGGGCGCCCCCGGACCCGTACCCCTGCTTCCGCCGTCCCCGGAGCCCTCGCCCGCCGCGTCGCATCCGGTGGCGGCGGCGCCCAGCAGGACGGCGCAGGTCAACAGAACCGCACCTCTTGTCACTCTCATCTCACGACAACACCCCATGCTCCCGGTTTGAACCAGGGACATGGGGTGCTTCGTTATCCAGCCGTACCCGTTGCCGACGGGCTGCCGTTACCTGCGTACCCGAGCCGCTACTTCACCGGCTGCGGCTCCGGCTCGCTCTCCGCGTCCGTCTCGCCCGCCGGCGGCTCGTCGTCCTCGGCCGGCGTCTTCACGGACTCCAGCAGCAACTGGGCCACGTCCACGACCTGGATGGACTCCTTCGCCTTGCCGTCGTTCTTCTTGCCGTTGACCGAGTCGGTCAGCATGACGAGGCAGAACGGGCAGGCCGTCGAGACGATGTCGGGGTTCAGGGACAGGGCCTCATCGACGCGCTCGTCGTTGATGCGCTTGCCGATCCGCTCCTCCATCCACATCCGCGCACCACCGGCGCCACAGCAGAAGCCGCGCTCCTTGTGGCGGTGCATCTCCTCGTTCCGGAGGCCCGGGACCTTGCCGATGATCTCGCGCGGGGGCGTGTAGATCTTGTTGTGGCGGCCCAGGTAGCACGGGTCGTGGTACGTGATCAGGCCCTCGACGGGGGTTACGGGGATGAGCTTGCCGTCGTCGATGAGGTGCTGGAGCAGCTGCGTGTGGTGGATGACCTCGTAGTCGCCGCCGAGCTGCGGGTACTCGTTGCCGAGGGTGTTGAGGCAGTGCGGGCAGGTCGCGACGATCTTCTTCGCGGACTTGGGCTTCTTGGTCGAGGGATCGTCCTCGTCCTCGCCGTAGGCCATGTTCAGGGCCGCGACGTTCTCCATGCCGAGCTCCTGGAACAGCGGCTCGTTGCCGAGCCTCCGCGCCGAGTCGCCGGTGCACTTCTCGTCGCCGCCCATGATCGCGAACTTGACGCCCGCGATGTGGAGGAGTTCGGCGAAGGCCTTGGTGGTCTTCTTGGCGCGGTCTTCGAGCGCGCCCGCGCAGCCGACCCAGTACAGGTACTCGACCTCGGACAGGTCCTCGATGTCCTTGCCGACGACCGGGACCTCGAAGTCGACCTCCTTGAGCCACTCCAGGCGCTGCTTCTTGGCGAGCCCCCAGGGGTTGCCCTTCTTCTCCAGGTTCTTGAGCATCGTGCCCGCCTCGCTCGGGAACGCGGACTCGATCATCACCTGGTAGCGGCGCATGTCGACGATGTGGTCTACGTGCTCGATGTCTACGGGGCACTGCTCGACGCAGGCACCGCAGGTGGTGCAGGACCACAGGACGTCCGGGTCGATGACGCCGTTCTCTTCGAGGGTGCCGATCAGTGGGCGCTCGGCCTCCGCGAGAGCGGCCGCGGGGACGTCCTTGAGCTGCTCCTCGGACGCCTTCTCCTCGCCCTCCATGGTCTTGCCGCCGCCGGCCAGCAGGTACGGGGCCTTGGCGTGCGCGTGGTCGCGCAGCGACATGATGAGCAGCTTGGGGGAGAGGGGCTTGCCGGTGTTCCAGGCGGGGCACTGCGACTGGCAGCGGCCGCACTCCGTGCACGTGGAGAAGTCCAGCAGGCCCTTCCAGGAGTACTGCTCGACCTGGGAGACGCCGAAGACGTCGTCGTCGCCGGGGTCGGTGAAGTCGATGGGCTTGCCGCCGGACGTCATCGGCAGCAGGGCGCCCAGCGCGGTCGAGCCGTCGGCGTTGCGCTTGAACCAGATGTTGGGGAAGCCCAGGAAGCGGTGCCAGGCCACACCCATGTCGGTCTTCAGGGAGACCGTGATCATCCAGATGAAGGAGGCAGCGATCTTCACGCCGGCGAAGAGGTAGGTGAGGTTCTGGAGCGTGGCGAGATCCAGCCCCTCCAACGCCGAGACCACGGGGTACGAGATGAAGAACGAGGCCTCGTAGCTCTCGACGTGGTGCTGGGCGCCCTCGAGCGCGTGCAGCATGAAGATGCAGACGCCGACGATGAGGATGATCGTCTCGACGAAGTACGCCTGGCCGGTGTTCGAGCCCGCGAAGCGGGACTTGCGGCCCGCCCTGCCCGGCCTGGACAACTGCCGGATGGCGATCAGGACCAGGATGCCGAGGACCGTCATCGTGCCGATGAACTCGACGAAGACGTTGTACGGCGCCCAGTCACCGATGATCGGCAGCACCCAGTCGGCCACGAAGAGCTGGCCGATGGCGTTCACGATCGTCAGGAGCAGCGTGTAGAAGCCGATCGCCACGAACCAGTGCGCGATGCCGACGATGCCCCAGCGGTTCATCCTGGTGTGGCCGAGGAACTCCTTGGCCAGGGTGATGGTGCGCAGGACGGGGTCGTTGGTCCGGGCGCCGGCCGGGAGGGGCTGGCCGAGCATCATGAAGCGGAAGATCTGCGCGATGGCACGGCCGAACAGGGCGACGCCGACTGTCATGAGGACCATCGACACGACGATCGCGGCGAGTTGCATTTCGGGGCTCCTCGGGCCTGCGAGGGGTCTTCGAGCTTGGCTCGAAGGTCATTACTAAGCGGTAACTTATGCGGTCCGTCTGAGACTACCCATATCTTCCGCCGCACTGTAGCCAGGTGCGCGGTGATCTGTGTCGCTGAGGGTCGCCTCAGCGCTCCGCCGGTGCGCTCCGCTCGGTTGTGCGGGGCGCCTACGGTGTGGGTGGGTTCGGTTCGTCGGCGACTGCGGGTCCGTCGTGGCTGGTCGCTCCCCACTCTCGGCTCCGCTCGAGCGGAGCCCCATCGCGGCGGGGCCATGTATGCCACGGCCCCGCGCCCCTGCGGTCCGTGGGTGGTCGGGCTGTGGGCAAGTACGGGTACTTGGTGGCTGGCGGCTCCAGTGACGCGCCCTTCAGGGGCGCGGGGCTGTATCAATGTGCGGCTCCGCCGCGTGGGCGCGACCAGCCACACTCGACCCGCACCCGCCCAACCGCCGGAGGCACCCGCCCCGTAGGCGAAAAACCGGCTCCTGAAGGTAAGGTTCCTATAAAAGTTGAGCCGGGCAGACTCAGCCCTTTTGACCCAGCGGTCAGCGTCGTGCACACTTGAGCCTGTTCCACTCAAGTCAGCTGGAGGAATCAACCATGGCACGTGCGGTCGGCATCGACCTGGGCACGACTAACTCCGTCGTCAGCGTTCTGGAGGGCGGTGAGCCCACCGTCATCACCAACGCCGAGGGCGCCAGGACCACGCCGTCCGTCGTCGCCTTCGCCAAGAACGGTGAGGTGCTCGTCGGCGAGGTCGCCAAGCGCCAGGCGGTCACCAACGTAGACCGGACCATCCGCTCCGTGAAGCGGCACATGGGTACGGACTGGAAGATCGAGCTCGACAACAAGCCCTTCAACCCCCAGCAGATCTCCGCGTTCATCCTGCAGAAGCTGAAGCGGGACGCGGAGTCGTACCTGGGCGAGAAGGTCACGGACGCGGTCATCACCGTCCCGGCGTACTTCAACGACTCGGAGCGCCAGGCCACCAAGGAGGCCGGCGAGATCGCGGGCCTGAACGTCCTGCGGATCGTGAACGAGCCGACGGCAGCCGCCCTGGCCTACGGCCTCGACAAGGACGACCAGACGATCCTCGTCTTCGACCTCGGTGGCGGCACCTTCGACGTCTCGCTGCTCGAGATCGGCGACGGCGTCGTCGAGGTGAAGGCCACGAACGGCGACAACCACCTCGGTGGTGACGACTGGGACCAGCGTGTCGTCGACTACCTGGTGAAGCAGTTCGCCAGCGGTCACGGCGTGGACCTGGGCAAGGACAAGATGGCCCTCCAGCGCCTGCGTGAGGCCGCGGAGAAGGCCAAGATCGAGCTGTCGTCCTCCACGGAGACCTCGATCAACCTGCCCTACATCACGGCGTCCGCCGAGGGCCCGCTGCACCTGGACGAGAAGCTCACCCGCGCCCAGTTCCAGCAGCTGACGGCCGACCTTCTGGAGCGCTGCAAGACGCCGTTCCACAACGTCATCAAGGACGCCGGCATCCAGCTCAGCGAGATCGACCACGTCGTTCTCGTCGGTGGCTCCACCCGTATGCCCGCCGTCGCCGAGCTCGTCAAGGAGCTGACCGCCGGCCAGGACGCCAACAAGGGTGTGAACCCGGACGAGGTCGTCGCCATCGGCGCCGCGCTCCAGGCCGGTGTCCTCAAGGGCGAGGTCAAGGACGTACTGCTCCTCGACGTGACCCCGCTGTCCCTCGGTATCGAGACCAAGGGAGGGATCATGACGAAGCTCATCGAGCGGAACACGACGATCCCGACCAAGCGCTCGGAGATCTTCACCACCGCCGAGGACAACCAGCCGTCCGTCCAGATCCAGGTCTACCAGGGCGAGCGCGAGATCGCGGCGTACAACAAGAAGCTCGGGATGTTCGAGCTGACCGGTCTGCCGCCGGCCCCGCGCGGTGTCCCGCAGATCGAGGTCTCCTTCGACATCGACGCCAACGGCATCATGCACGTCACGGCCAAGGACCTTGGCACGGGCAAGGAGCAGAAGATGACCGTCACCGGCGGCTCCTCGCTGCCGAAGGACGAGGTCGACCGGATGCGCCAGGAGGCCGAGCAGTACGCGGACGAGGACCACAAGCGCCGCGAGGCCGCCGAGTCCCGTAACCAGGGCGAGCAGCTCGTCTACCAGACGGAGAAGTTCCTCAAGGACAACGAGGACAAGGTCCCCGGCGAGGTCAAGACCGAGGTCGAGACCGCCGTCGAGGAGCTGAAGACCGCGCTCAAGGGCGAGGACACCGCCGAGATCCGTACGGCCACCGAGAAGGTCGCCGCGGTCTCGCAGAAGGTGGGCCAGGCCATGTACGCCGACGCTCAGGGCGCGCAGGCCGCGGGCGGTCCGGGCGGTCCTGAGGGTGCCGCCGAGGGTGGCGCGCAGGCCAAGGCCGGCGGCTCCGAAGATGACGTGGTCGACGCCGAGATCGTCGACGACGAGAAGGACCGGAAGGGTGGTGCCGCGTGACGGAGGAGACCCCGGGCTTCGACGAGCAGCAGCCGCAGCAGGCGCAGCCTCAGCAGCAGCCCGACGTCCCTTCCGGCGCCACCTCTGATGACGCGGAGCCGAAGGCCGCCCCTCAGGAGGGGGCGGCCCCGGCCGGGGACGCGGCAGCAGCCCAGCAGGCAGCCCAGCAGACGGCGGCTCTGACGGCGCAGCTGGACCAGGTGCGTACGGCGCTCGGTGAGCGCACGGCGGACCTCCAGCGGCTCCAGGCGGAGTACCAGAACTACCGCCGCCGGGTCGAGCGGGACCGGATCCAGGTCAAGGAGATCGCCATCGCGAACCTCCTGACCGAGCTCCTGCCCGTACTCGACGACATCGGGCGCGCGCGGGATCACGGCGAACTGGTCGGCGGCTTCAAGTCGGTGGCCGAGTCGCTGGAGACCGTCGCGGCGAAGCTGGGCCTCCAGCAGTTCGGCAAGGAGGGCGAGCCCTTCGACCCGACGATCCACGAGGCCCTGATGCACAGTTACGCCCCGGACGTCACGGAGACGACGTGCGTGGCGATTCTGCAGCCGGGGTATCGCTTCGGCGAGCGCACCATCCGCCCCGCGCGGGTGGCGGTCGCCGAGCCGCAGCCGGGCGCGCAGACCGTCAAGGCCGACGAGGCGGAATCCTCGCAGTCGCCGGCCGAGGACAAGGAGAACGGTGGCCCGGACGAGGGCTGACGTCGGCGCCGTACGGGGCGTACGAATGAACGTACGGACCGTACGGCGCGTGAGATGGAAGGAGGGACGTCGAGGATGAGCACCAAGGACTTCATCGAGAAGGACTACTACAAGGTCCTCGGCGTCCCCAAAGACGCCACCGAGGCCGAGATCAAGAAGGCGTACCGGAAGCTCGCTCGCGAGTACCACCCGGACGCCAACAAGGGGAACGACAAGGCCGAGGAGCGCTTCAAGGAGATCTCCGAGGCGAACGACATCCTCGGGGACCCCAAGAAGCGCAAGGAGTACGACGAGGCGCGCACCCTCTTCGGCAACGGCGGCTTCAGGCCGGGCCCCGGCGCGGGCGCCGGCGGCACGTTCAACTTCGACCTGGGCGACCTCTTCGGAGGCGCACCCGGCCAGGGCGGGGCGGGCGGCGCCGGCGGCGGATTCGGCGGCGGCCTCGGTGACGTCTTCGGGGGCCTGTTCAACCGGGGCGGCGCCACGGGCACCGGCACGCGTACGCAGCCCAGGCGCGGCCAGGACATCGAGTCCGAGGTCACGCTGAGTTTCACGGAGGCGGTGGACGGCGCGACCGTTCCGCTGCGGATGTCCTCCCAGTCACCCTGCAAGGCCTGTTCCGGCACCGGCGACGCGAACGGCACACCGCGCGTGTGCTCGACGTGCGTCGGCACGGGTCAGGTGGCGCGCGGTTCGGGCGGCGGTTTCTCGCTCACCGACCCGTGCCCCGACTGCAAGGGCCGCGGTCTGCTCGCGGAGACCCCCTGCGAGATCTGCAAGGGCAGCGGCCGCGCCAAGTCCTCGCGCACGATGCAGGTACGGATCCCCGCGGGCGTCAGCGACGGCCAGCGGATCCGGCTGCGCGGCAAGGGCGCTCCGGGCGAACGGGGCGGTCCTGCGGGCGACTTGTACGTCATCGTGCATGTGGGAGCCCACCCGGTCTTCGGCCGCAGGGGCGACAACCTCACGGTGACGGTGCCGGTGACGTTCGCCGAGGCGGCGCTGGGCGGGGAGGTCCGGGTGCCCACCCTGGGCGGGCCGCCGGTCACCCTGAAACTGCCGCCGGGCACGCCCAACGGGCGGACGATGCGCGCCCGCGGCAAGGGCGCGGTCCGTAAGGACGGCACCCGCGGGGACCTGCTGGTCACCGTCGAGGTCGTGGTCCCCAAGGATGTGTCGGGCAAGGCGCGTGACGCGCTCGAGGCGTACCGCGAGGCGACCGCGGGCGAGGATCCGCGGGCCGAGCTGTTCCAGGCGGCGAAGGGAGCATGAGGAGACCATGGATGGCCGTCGACGCAACCCGTACGAGCTGACCGAGGAAACCCCGGTGTACGTCATCTCGGTGGCGGCCCAGCTCTCCGGTCTGCACCCCCAGACCCTGCGCCAGTACGACCGCCTCGGCCTGGTCTCCCCCGACCGCACGGCCGGGCGGGGCCGGCGCTACTCGGCCCGCGACATCGAACTGCTGCGCACGGTCCAGCAGTTGTCGCAGGACGAGGGCATCAACCTGGCCGGCATCAAGCGCATCATCGAACTGGAGAACCAGGTCGCCGCGCTGCAGGCCCGCGTAGCGGAAATGCAGGCGGCCCTGGACGGCGCCGCCGCGGCGATGCAGCAGCGAGAGGCCGCGGTCCACGCCTCGTACCGCCGCGACCTGGTCCCGTACCAGGACGTCCAGCAGACGAGCGCGCTGGTGGTCTGGCGCCCGAAGCGCCAGCAGTCGGACTAGTAGACTGTCGCGACTAAGTGTCGTTCTGGTTGGTGGAGTTGGGGTCGGGCAGGCTTCGCTTGATGCTTCCGTTCGGCCGGGCAGGGGTGCCGTGTCCTCGCAGAAGAAGTATCCGGTTGTCTTGAGTGCCGAAGACCGTCGGGCGTTGGAGCGTGTGACGACGACGGGGGTCCGCAGCGCGTCGATGATCAGGCGGGCGCGGGTGCTGCTCGCGTTGGACACCTCGGCCGGCGAGGTCGCTCCGCGGGCGGTGATCGCGGAGCGGGTCGGGGTCTCGTGCGATTCGGTCCGCCTGATCTCGAAGCGGTACGCGGAGACCGGCGGCGATGTGTGGGCCACGGTCGGCCGGAAGGAACGCGCACTGCCGCCGGTGCCCTCCCCGGTGACCGGCGAGGTCGAGGCAAGGCTGATTGCGCTGGCCTGCTCGAAGCCGCCCAAAGGACACGCCCGCTGGTCGCTGCGCCTGCTGGAGAAGCACGTCGCGCTGGCCGAGGACATCCCGGATCTGGACCACTCCACGATCGGGCGGGTCTTAAAAAAACGGAACTGCGCCCTCACGTGAAGAAGTGCTGGACCATCCCGCCCGCTGCGAATGCGGCCTTCGCCGCGGCGATGGAGGATGTCCTGGCGGTCTACCACCGGCCCTTCGACCCGACGCGCCCGGTGGTGTGCATGGACGAGAAACCGTACCAGTTGCTCGGCCACGTCCGTGATCCGCTTCCCGCGCGGCCGGGCCGTGACCGCCGCGAGGACAACGAGTACGTCCGCTCGGGGACCTGCTCGATCTTCTGCTGGGTCGAGCCGCTGCGCGGATGGCGACGCGTGGACGCGCAGCCCCGCCGGACCAGGGTCGACTGGGCGCACCAGGTCGAGCACCTGCTGACCGTGGACTACCCCGACGCCGCCACGGTCGTGCTGGTGATGGACAACCTCAACACCCACACCACCGCCTCGCTCTACGAGGCGTTCGACCCGGCAAAGGCCTTCGCGCTGACCCAGCGCCTGGAGATCCACCACACCCCCAAACACGGGTCCTGGCTCAACATCGCCGAGATCGAGCTCTCCGCGCTCACCCGCCAGTGCCTGGACCGCCGCCTCGACGACCTCGCCGTACTCAACGCCGAACTTGCTGCCTGGCAGCAACAGACCAACAGCAACCAGCGCCAAGTCGACTGGCAGTTCACCACCGACGACGCACGCGTGAAACTACGCCACCTCTACCCAACCACACAGCGAAATTAAGCCGCGACAATCTACTAGGTCCTGTCTCTCCGATCTTCGCGGATCAGCGCGCGGCGTCTGGTGCGGTGCATCGGTGTGCGGCCGCATCGCCCTCGTACTGGACGTACTTGGGTGAGGCGGCCGTGCGGCGAGGTGCCGTGCCAGGCGTCGTGTGCCCGCGAAGATCGGGGAGACAGGGCCTAGGGGACCAGGGACAGCGCAACTGCCTTGACGGGCCCGGAGGTTGAACCTCCGGGCCCGTTCCCGTTCGCATGCTGCGATCATCTGTCCGACTACTGGAATCACTGGGGGAATGGAGCTTTCCCATGGCCATGGTGGGGCTGTTCTGGATCGCCGAGGGCGATGTGTATGTGGGGGCGAAGCCGTCCGGGCTCGCCCCGGGGGTGCGGCTGACGCCGGAGGGGGTCGTGGCCCTGGGTGACCGGCAGTCGGGACTGTGGCCGTGGGACGACGTCCGGACCCTGACGGTCGTGGACGTACCGGTGAAGTCCCTCAGGCGCCAGGCGGGCGCTCTGCTGGAGATGGCGCTGACGGTGGGTGGCCTGGGCTCGGACGAGGCGCCCACGATGACCGTATCGATCGAAACGGTCGACAAGGACGCCGAGTTGACGGCGTACGCGGCGGCCGCCTGGTACTCCCAGGAGGAGTACGACCTCTCGCTGGCGGTCCTGTCCCACCTGACGGCGGGCGAGGCCACCCTGCGGGCGACGTTGGCCGCCATGGCCCAGTGGGGGCGTGCACAGGAGGACGGGTCGCCTCGGGCGGCGGAGCGGGAGGGGCTGCTGCGGGAGTGGATCGAGGTGAGCCGGCTTCCGTAAGCGGCCTCGCATCAACTCCCGCATCGCGGGCCTACCGCCCCGCCGCCTGCCACAGCGTCACCGCCAAGGCGATGCAGGACGTGAGGGCGGCCAGGGACGGCAGGGGCCAGCGGGCGCGTTCCAGGGCTTCGAGGCGGGTCTCGTGTTCGTCGAGGGTCTTGTCCGTCTGGTCGGCGCGCTGGAGCAGGAGGGCCAGGTCGCCACGGGTGGTGGCGAAGCCGACGTCGACCGAGCGGCGCAGGCGTTCCAGCTCCAGCGCGACCTCGTCGGCTTCAGTCGTCGTCATGGTCGGCCTCCGTCCCGGCGTCCTCGCGCAGCAGCCTGTCCGTACGAAACGCTGTGCGCTTGGCATCGGTCATCGTGGTCGCTCCTCTCTCCTCGTCTCCTCGGCCTTCGCCGCTCTTCTGCGTTCTTGTGTTCTTCTGCGCTCTTCTCCGGTCTTCGTCGCTCCGAGTGTGGGAACATATGTTCGATGACGAAGAGCGAGCGAATAGACTCGCATGGTGCGAGCGCGTACGCAAGTGACTACCCTCCGTGGAGGTGGGTGCGATGGTGACGCTCCAGGCCGTACATCAACTGCCGCTGGCACCAGGGCGGTTGCCGAATCTCCACAGTTACGCGCGAGCGCGCGCACACCTTGGTGCGAGGGCGATCGGTACGTTGTCCGCGCGACGAGGGGAGAGCGGACATATGCGTTCCAGCTCACGGGCCGATGCCCGTACAGATCGCAGATACCGGGCCGAGGGGCTCGAGGAATTCGCCGGCTGGATCGAGGATCTGCTGCGCGGCCGTGGCTACGACATCGACAGCCCGCGGGGCGGCGGTCGTTCGAAGCTCGCCGACGATGCCGGGGTGCATCGGGCCGCCGTGAGCCGGCTGTTGCAGCGTCAGTCCATGCCGGACCTGGAGACGATGCGGCGTATCGCGGCCGTACTGGGCGTCCCGCTGCGCGAGATGCTCATCCGCTCCGGCCGGCTGTCGGAGGACGACCTGCCGGTCGTCGCGGGCGGCGAGCCCCCCGTGCCGGGGGCCGCTCATGCGGAGCTGAGCCCCGAGGAGGCGGCTCGCAGGATGGGTGTTCCGCCCGAACTGCGGGAGCTGTTCGCCAAGGTGGCGCGGCAGTTCCTGCCGGAGGGCGCCTGACGGGAGAGCCGAGGGAGTGGCGCGAGCGAGCCGAGGGGTACGGCATGGGGAATCCGGGCGGCGACGGCCGCGGTGACGAGGCGGAACGCGTCTCCAGGCTGGTGGGCGAACTGCTCATCGGGCTCGGCGAGAAGCTCCGGGCGGCCGGCCCGGAGGGCGTACGCGTACTCACGGAGGACGAACTCCAACGGCACCAGCTGAACTGGTTCCGCGCCGGCTGGCACGAACACGCCCGCGCGACCGAACAGCCGGGCTCCGGCGCCTGTCCCGAGCCCGGCCCCAACTCCCGTACCGACGACGACGTCCGGCGCCAGCACCCCGACAGCGAGCACTGCCCGCCCCCGCCGGCCCGACTCCTCCGCTTCCCGGAACGCCCTCCGGAAGGTCCCTCGGACGACGGTCAGGGCCGCTCGTAACGCAGCAGCACCACCCCGTTGCCGAAGGTGTGGGTGTCGGCGAGGCGGAGGTGGGTGGTGGCGTCCGATTCCGGGAAGAGGGGGCGTCCGCGGCCCAGGATGACCGGGGTGACGTAGAGCCAGTACTCGTCGATCAGGTCATGCCGCCGGAACTCCGCGGCGAGCTCCGCGCCGCCGACCCCGAGGTCTCCGCCGGGCTGCTCCTTGAGGGCCCTGACCTCCTCGGGTACGACCTCCGGCACGACGGTCGTGTTCCCTTCGGCGGGACCGGGGGGAAGCGTGCGGGAGTACACGATCTTCGGCATGTCCCGGTAGATGGCCGCGAACTCCCGCTGCGTCTCCGGAGCCGAGGGGTCCTGGTCGGCGGTCGGCCAGAAGTCGGACATCAGCTCGTACACGACCCGCCCGAACAGGAAGCCGCCCATCGGCTTGATGCGCTCGTTGTGGTGGCGGTGCACTTCCTCGTCGACCAGATGCCAGTCGATCTCGCGGTTCGGGCCCTCGAAGAAGCCGTCGAGGGACACGGCCATAGCGAGTGTGATTTTGCGCATCGGGACTCCCGGGCTTGCAGATGGTGAACGGGGTGGCGAGCGGGCGGGTGAACTGCCGATAGACAGGCCATCACGCGTACTTCATCGCTGCACGCCGGTCCTCCAGATACTCACCTCTGTGTCTTCACAACGACCACGCAGCGTGCTGTTGCGATCTCGTTAACCAGAATTCCTTGACGCTTTGGATACGTGGGCGTTGGCTTTTTGTCACCTGGGTCGCAAATCTGCGCTCTCGTTCGGAAGGCACCATTAAGTGAACAACCGTATGCGTCGTATCGCCATAACTCTGGCCGTGTCCACCCTGACTCTCTCGCTCGCCTCGTGTGGAGTGCTCGACAGCGATACGGAGGGCGCGTCGGCCGAGCCGACCAAGGGCGACGACATCACGGTGGGCCTGCTGCTGCCGGAGAAGGCGAACCAGCGCTACGAGCAGTTCGACCACCCCATCATCAAGAAGACGGTCGACGAGCTGACCAAGGGCAAGGGCAGGGTCGAGTACGCCAATGCCGACGGGGACGCCGACGAGCAGAAGCAGCAGCTCCAGCAGATGATCGACGACAAGGTCGACGTGGTGCTCCTGGACGCGGTGGACGCCAAGGACATCGCGGACGGCGTACAGAAGGCGAAGGACGCGGACATCCCCGTCATCGCGTACGACCGGCTGGCGCAGGGCCCCATCGACGCGTACATCTCCTTCGACAGCCAGCAGGTCGGGGAGGTGCAGGGCCGGGCGCTCGCCGAGGCCCTGGACGGCGGCAGGGCCGAGAAGATCGTCATGATGAACGGCGCGCTCACCGACCCGAACGCGGCCCAGTTCAAGAAGGCCGCCCTCGCCGAACTCAGCGACAAGGTGACCATCGCCAAGCAGTACGACACCAAGGACTGGAAGCCGTCGAACGCGCGGGCCAACATGATGGCCGCGATCTCCTCCATCGGCGCCGAGAACATCGACGGCGTGTACTCCGCCAACGACGGCATGGCAGGCGGCATCGTCTCCGCCCTGAAGGCGGCCGGCGTCACCGACCTGCCGCCGATCACCGGCCAGGACGCGGAACTCGAGGCGGTGCAGCGGATCGTCTCCGGCGAGCAGTACATGAGCGTCTACAAGCCCTACCCCGAAGAGGCCGAAACGGCCGCCGAACTGGCCGTCGCCCGAGCCCACGGCTGGGACATCGAGTTCGACGCCCTCACCCGCGACAAGGTCGACAGCCCGACGACCAAGGACATCCCGGCCCACCTGGTCCTCGTCTCCCCCCTGACGAAGGACAACATCCAGGACACGGTCATCGACGACGGCATCTACAAGGTCTCGGACATCTGCACTGCGAAGTACGAGGCGGCTTGCGAGGAGATCGGCCTGAAGAAGTAGGGGTTCTGGAGCGGTACTTCAGCGCTCGCCCTTGAGGTGCCGGAGGAGTGCGGCGAGGGGGGCGGGTCCGGTGGCCAGTACGGTGCTGGGTTCGTCGCTCTCGCGTAGGCGGAGGGTTCCGTCGGGGGCGAGGGCGACGTTGACGCACTCGCCCTGCGGGCCGCCGCTGAACGTCGACTTCTGCCAGTCGAGCTCGGACATCTTGGCTTCCCCCTAAAGCGTGTAGAGAAGGTGCTGGATGAGGGCCAGCGAGTCCTTCACTGAGTGTGCTTCCGGGGCCAACGATACGTCGATGGGGGCGAGGGCGTTCTCGATGAGCCGGTCGAACATCTCGCTGTACTGCTGAAGGTGGGCCTGCTCGCTCAAATAGCGTGCGCCGCTGGGCTGTTCCAGGACCACCGTGCTCAGCTGCGGGGCGCTGGGGATGATGTGAACGAAGTTCCCGCTCAACGCGGCGTGCGCCTGCGAGCTGAATGGATAGATCTGGATCGTGATGTGAGGTAGGCGAGCCAGTTCGACCAGCCGCAGCAACTGTTCGCGCACCACATCAGGGCCGCCGAATCGCATGTGGAGTGCCGCTTCGTGGATCACGGCGTGCACGGTGGGCGGGTTCTCCTGTGTGAGGAGGCGCTGCCGTTCCATGCGGAACTTCAGCGCCTCCTCGATGTTCTCAAAGCCCAGTTTCGGACTGTTGAAGATGGCTTGTGTGTACGCGGAGGTCTGGAACAGCCCCGGAATGAACAGCGATTGGTGCATCCGTAGCGCCACCGCGTTCGCCTCGAGTTCGGCCAGACTGAGTGCGCCCGGTTCCATGGGCCGCTTGTACGCGTTCCACCAGCCCTTGCCCGTTGCCTCCGACAGGGCAACCAGGGCGTCGACATAGGTCTTATCTGTGCATCCATAGATGCGGCACAGCTCGCGGAGCCGCTCGGTCAGAATGGTCGTCTTCGCGGTCTCGATCTGGCTCAACTGGGCGCGGCCCATGCCGATCCGTGCGGCGGCCTCACCAGCGCTCAACCCTGCTTGTTCGCGCAGTTGTTTGAGCTCGGCACCGAGTCGTCGCTGACGCTCGCTGATGGTGGTGCGCAATCCCACGGGCTACTCCTCGTCCGGTCTACCAAAGTCTCTCCAGGGCAAGGGAGTTCGTCCACCGACCTGAGCGAATAGCTTGAACAATTTAAACCATCTCCTCTACCGTGTGTGCCGCACCAACCACTCTCCGGAATCGCGACGGGAGTCGATCCCCCATGGAAGCAGCCCGCAGGGCATCGCACCTGCCTGCCCAACTCACGTACGACTACAGCCTCTTCGCCCCCGGCGACGCCACCGCACCCAAGGTCTGCCGGGACTTCGTGCGCGCCGTACTCCTCACCCTCGACCGCGAACCCCTGGTGCTGCCCGCGGCCCTCTGCACCTCGGAGCTCGTCACGAACGTCCACCTCCACAGCAAGGGCTCCACCATGCTCCGCTTCCAGCTCACCCCCGCCCGGCTCCGGATCGGCGTGTACGACGAGAGCCGCGACCCTCCGGTCACACCCGTGGCGGAGGCGACCGCCTGCTGGGGCCGCGGCCTCGCGCTGGTCGCCGAGGTGGCCGACGCGTGGGGTGTGGCGGGCGACCGGGCGGGGCGGTATGCGAAGGGGGTTTGGTTCGAGCTCGGCAGCGAGTCGGGGCGTACGCTGGTGCTGGACGCGTAGTCGCGTGATTTTTCTGCACGGCAGGGCATGAAACCCCTGAAGGGAGGTGATTCGCGTGCTCCTAAGTTTTCGTGTGACCAACCACCGATCGATCAGGGATGAGCAGCAGCTCGGTCTCACCCCCGTGTACGACGCGGACCGACCCGAGGGCACGGACTGGCAGGCAGTGCCAGTCGTCGCGCTCTTCGGCGCGAACGCCTCGGGCAAGTCCAATGTCGTCGACGCGCTGCGATTCATGGCGCGTATGGTGCGGGCGTCCCACCGGGATGCCGAACCCGGCGGGGGAATCGAGCGGTACCCCTTCGCGCTGGACCAGGAGGGCCTCACCGAACCTTCTTGGTATGTGGTGGACCTGCTTCTACGGGGGGTCCGGCATACGTACGGCTTCAGCGTGGACTCCGAGCAGGTCCTTGACGAGTGGCTCTACAGCTACCCGCGGGGACGCAGGAGGAAGGTCTTCCACCGCACGGGAGACGAGATCGAGTTCGGAGACAAGGCGCCCAAGCGCGAGCTGGACGTGATCAAGAACATCACCGAGCCGAACGCCCTGTTCATCTCGGTCGCCGCACGCTCCAAGCAGGAGGCGGTTCAGCCCGTATACACATGGTTCTCCGGTTCCGTGCTCTTCCGCGCGGGTGGTGCTCGCCCCTACGGCGTCAGCCCCGCGAGCATGAAACTCCTGGAGGACCCGGAGCGGGCCCCGGCCGTCGTCGAACTGCTGCGCGCCGCCGACCTGGGCATCGAGAACGCCGGTGTGGAACGTGTCGAGGTCATGGAGGACTACCTTCCCGTGACTCGGCGCCTTCGCGAGACGCTGCGCCGGGGCGGTGACGGTCAGGCGACACTCTTCGGGGACGAGATGCCTGCGGCCTCGCGTGGCGCGGTCAAGGAGGTGTCCCGTGTCTGGGTGGAGCAACGGGGGCGCAACGGTGCCGTTCGGCTCGACCTGCGTGACCAGTCGGAAGGCACCCGCATCATCCTCGATTACGCCGGCCCCGTGCTCAAGGCGATCGAGCGGGGCGGGCTGCTGGTGGTCGACGAGGTGGACGCCAGCTTGCACCCACGGCTGACGGCTCATCTGATCAGGCTCTTCCAGGAACCCGAAACCAATCCACGAGGCGCCCAGCTCCTGCTGACCACACACGACGCGAGCCTGCTCGGACGCAGTGGCGGAGAGGACATCCTGAAGCGTGACCAGGTGTGGTTCGTGGAGAAGGACGAGCACGGTGAGACGACGCTGTTCCCCCTCTCCGACTTCAGGCCACGCCAGGAGGAGAACCGGGAGCGCCGCTACCTGGGCGGCAGCTACGGCGCGGTCCCGTTTCTGAACGACGAGCGATTCACGGCCGCGGTAGTGGCACGGGGGGACAGGGATGACGAGAACGCGGAAACCTAGCGGCCGGCGGCGCCCTTCGTTCGACACGGATCTGTCCCGCTCCCAAGGAGTGCGCGAGGCACGTAAGCGGCTGCTCGTGGTGTGCGGGGCCCTGGTGACCGAGAGCGCCTACCTGCGTGGCCTCAGGGCACACGCCGCGAACCCGGCCGTCGCTCTGCGCGTGGTGGAGCGCCCATGTGCTCCGACGCAGCTCGTCTCGTACACGGCGGACTTACGCGATCGATCGCCGGGTGATTTCGACGAGGCATGGTATGTCTTCGACATTGACGAATTCCGGGATGTGCCCCGTGCCGTGTCAGACGCGATCCGGCGAGATGTCAAGGTCGCCGTGTCCAATCCGTGCTTCGAGCTATGGCTGTTGCTCCACTTCACGGATCACGGCGCGTACGCCGAGTCGTACGCCAGGCTGCTGCCGCACCTCACCAAGCATCTGCCGCGGTACGACAAGGCACGCCTCGACTTTCGTCATTTCGCCGACGGCCGGCACGACGCGGTCCGAAGGGCGAAGACGCTGTCTCCGGAGGGCAAGGAGCACGAAGTAAACCCGTCGAGCGGCGTCTGGCGCCTGGCGGAAGAGGTGGCCGGACCGCCACGCGGCTGAGGCGCGCGGCGGTCCCGGATGGGGGCGGATTTCGCCGCGTGGAGGTCACGCGGTCAATGGATGTGACGTACGGCCCGAGGCCTCGTCGATCTCGTCATGGGCCTTGGTCAGGAGTTTCATGGCCAGTTCGTTCAGGGCCCTGGCTCCTGCCACCTCTTCGCCCACCCTCGGCTGGTTGGAGTCGGAGGGGTGGCGTTTGGCGTAGCCGTGGGCTCGTACCTCGCTTCCGTCGCGGAGTCGTACGAGGGCGGCGGCGCGGGTGCGCTGGTCGTCCTCGTCGAATTCCAGCTCCACGTGCCATCCGACAGCCGTGTGCGTCATCGCGATCACCTCCGGAGACGGCCGACTACAGCTACCACCAACAGGATCCGCCCGCCCGCCCCTCCTACGCCACCCGCGTGAACTCCACCGTCACCTCCGGTGGCCCACCGGCCACTCCCCGGTACACCCCCTTGTGCGGCGTCACGTCGTCGTAGTCGCGGCCCCGGCCCACGACCACATGGGACTCGTCGACGCGGACGCGGTTGGTGGGGTCGTAGCCGGTCCAGTCGCCCGCCCAGTACTCGACCCAGGCGTGGCTCTGGCCTTCGACGGGGCGGTGCAGTTCAGCGTCGCGCTCGGGGTGCAGGTAGCCGGAGACATAGCGGGTCGGCAGGCCGAGCGCACGCAGCAGCCCCGCCGTCAGGTGCGCGATGTCCTGGCAGACGCCCGCGCCCTGCTCCCAGGCCTCCGCGGCGGCGGTGTTCACCCCGGTGGAGCCCGGGATGTACCTGACGTGGTCGGCGACCATGGACGACACCGCCACCGCCGTCTCATGCGGATCCAGGCCGGCCGCGGCGGCACGGGCCCGCTCGACGAGTGCGTCGGGCATGGTCGTACGGGAGGTCGGCGCCGCGTACTCCAACAGGCGGGACTTCGCGACCAGTTCGGCCACCTCCGCCCAGGTCGGCGCCGCCGACAGCCCGCTCGGCGGGGCCGTCTCCACCAGGCTCACCGCCGTGATCGTCAGGTCCGCGTGCGGTTCCATCAGGTCGAAGCCGGTGACCTGGGTGCCCCAGTAGTCCCAGTACGACCAGGTCGGCGTGGACGGGTTCACCAGCACGCGGGCGTCCAGCGTGGTCTGGGTCGGGAGCGTCAGCGGCGTCATGCGGACCTCGTTGTGGGAGGAGACCGCGGCCTGGGCGTACGACACCTTCGTGGTGTGCCGGATGCGGAGTCTGCGCGTCATGGCGTGCTCACGCTCCTTCCTGGGCCCACTCGACGGGCCCCTGGTACGGGAAGAACTTCTCCGCGACGGCCTCGGCGGAAGCCATGCAGGACGTCTGCAACTCCCTCAGCAGGGACGGGAGTACGTCTTCGAGAGCGGTCGAGTCCTGGTACTCGAGCCGCGTACGCATCCGGCCGATCGGCCGCCGCGCCGGATCCTGGCGCGGACGCCCCAGCGCCGCCAGACACTCCTCCGCCGTGGTCAGGGCGTGCAGTACCGAACGCGGGAACTCCCGGTCCATGATGAGGAATTCGGCCACGCGGGCGGTGTCCCCGAAGCCGCCGTACACGCGCGCGTACGCCTCGTCCGCCCCGCTCGCACTCAGCAGCGTCGGCCAGTCCGGCGCGTGGGGAGCGTCCAGCACGCGTACGGACAGCAACCGTACGGTCATGTCCACCCGCTCCAGGCTCCGGCCGAGCACCACGAAACGCCAGCTGTCGTCGCGGCTCATCGTCGAGTCGGCCAGGCCGAAGAAGAGGGCGGCCCGGCGGCGTACGAGTTCCAGATAGGCGTACGGGCCGGTGCGGCGGGCTGCCATGCGCTGGTCGGCGAGGGCGTGCCAGGTGGAGTTGAGGCACTCCCACATCTCGGAGGAGACGGCCTCGCGGGCGCTGCGGGCATTGAGGCGGGCCGCGCCCAGCGCACCCTCGATCGAGCAGGTGGAACGGGCGTCGAAGGCCAGCTGGTCAAGGACCTGCTGCATGTCGACGCGCGTGTCCCCCGCGTCGACGCCGAGGATCGCATACAGCGAGCGGCAGGCCACGTCCTCGTCCCGCCAGGGGTCCTCAAGCAGCCGGTGCAGATACGCGTCGAGGATGCGGCCGGTGGCGTCCGCCCGCTCGACGTACCGGCCCGTCCAGGTCAGTGCTTCGGCGATGCGGGAGAGGATCACGTCATTCACGGCCGAACCTCCTCGATCAGTGTTCGCGCCGTCCGGGGGTGTCCGGTGCGAGGTCGTCACTGCTGTTGCGCCCCTTCCTGCGGGACGAGGCGTTCCCCGTCGGGGCCGAGCTGGCGCGGGGCGACGTCCGGTACGGCGCCGGGCTCCTCCGGAAGCGGCCCGCCGGCCGGACCCTCCGCGAGCACCCAGGTGTCCTTGGAGCCGCCGCCCTGGCTGGAGTTGACGATGAGGTTGCCCTCCTGGAGCGCCACCCGGGTGAGCCCGCCGGGCAGCACCCACACGTCGCTGCCGTCGTTCACGGCGAACGGCCGCAGATCGATGTGGCGCGGCGCCATCCGCTCGCCCGCGAGGGTCGGCGAGGTGGACAGGGCGACGGGACGCTGAGCGATCCAGCCGCGCGGATCGGCGATGACCTCTTTGCGTACGCGATCCAGCGTGGCCTTGTCCGCGTGGGGACCGATGACGATGCCCTGCCCGCCCGCCCCGTCGACGGGCTTCACCACCAGTTGGTGGAGCTGGTCGAGGACGGCCTCCAACTGCCCTGGCTCCTCGGGGCGAAACGATTCGACATTGGGGATGACAGGTTCCTCGGCGAGGTAGTACCGGATGAGGTCGGGGACGTACGTATACAGCAGCTTGTCGTCCGCGATGCCGTTGCCGACGGCGTTCGCGAGTGTGACGTTCCCCGCTTGGGCGGCGCTCATGATGCCGGGGCAGCCGATGACGGAGTCGGGGCGGAAGTGGAGCGGGTCGAGGAAGTCGTCGTCGAGCCGCCGGTATACGACATGAACCGGCATCTCGCCGCGCGTCGTCCGCATCCAGACGCGGTTCCCGCGGCAGACGAGGTCGTGGCCCTCGACGAGTTGCACGCCCATCAGCCGGGCGAGGAGGGCGTGTTCGAAGTAGGCGGCGTTGCTCGGGCCGGGGGTGAGGACGACGACGCGCGGGTCGCCGACCCCGTCGGGCGCGGCCGCGCGCAGCGCCGCGTACAGCCGCTGCCCGTAGCCGTCGACCGGGCACACCTGCTGTTCGGCGAAGAGGGAGGGGAAGATCCGGGTCATCGCCCGCCGGTTCTCGATGACGTACGAGACCCCCGACGGCACCCGTACGTTGTCCTCCAGGACCCGGAAGTCGCCCGCCTCGTCGCGTACGAGATCGATGCCGGCGACATGGATGCGCACCCCGCCCGGCGGCTCCACACCGTGCGCGGCCCGGTGGAAGTGCCCGGAGTTGAGGAGCAGCCGCCAGGGGACGACCCCGTCCTCGAAGGCCCGGCACGGCCCGTACGCGTCGGCGAGATAGGCCTCGAGCGCCCTGACCCGCTGGGCGACCCCGCGCTGGATCAGATCCCACTCGAGCGCGTCCAGGACCCGCGGCACGAGGTCCAGCGGCCAGGGTCTCTCCTCGCCCGCGAAGGCGTAGGTCACGCCGCGATCCGTGAACGCGCGCGCCATCTGATCGGCCTTGAACCGGAGTTCGGCCGATTCCATCGGTTGAAGCGCCGCCAGCACCGGCTCATAGGCGGCCCTGACCTCACCCGGCCGCTCAAACATCTCGTCCCATGCGTCGGCCAACGCGTACGCGTCAAATATGTCCGCCATGGCCTGACGGTAGGTGTGGTAGGTAACGCCCTGGTCACTGGGGGATTTCGGGCAGTTCACGGGGGTGATCGGGGGTGGGGCGTCAGCTGCGCCGATGGGGCGCCCAGGAGCAATGATAAGCACGCCTATAATAGATGCCCTGGTCATTGAAGCTGCTTGGATCTGGCAGCAGGAAGCGGCACACCGGAGGCCCCGTGATTCCCAAGCCCGAGAAACCCGAGAAGCCCGAGACCATGTTCGACCGCGACTTCGAGTGGGCCGAGCTCGTGCGTTACGCGGGTTACCAAGGTCCCGAGGCCACATTGGGCGTGGTGTCCGGACGGCGGCGGCAAGGCAAGACCTTCCTGCTGGACGCGGTGTGCCGGGCGAACGGTGGGTTCTTCTTCGCGGCCAGTGAGGCCACCGAGGCCGAATCGCTACGGCAGTTCGGCGCGGCGATGGCCCGGTTCAAGGGGCGGCGGACGCCGTACCGTTTCGCGCACTGGGACGAGGCCGTCGAGGCGATGATGCGGCTCGCGACGCCGGAGACCGGACCACTGACCGTCGTACTCGACGAGTTCCCGTTCCTGGTCAAGGCCTCGCCCGAGCTGCCGTCCCTGCTCCAGCGCGCACTCGGACCGCAGGGGCGCCGGGAGGGCGGGCCTGTCCGGCTGCTGCTGTGCGGATCGGCGCTGTCCTTCATGGGCAACCTGCTCTCCGGTACGGCGCCGCTGCGCGGCCGGGCGAGCCTGGAGCTGGTCGTGCCGACGCTCGACTACAGATCCGCTGCCCGGTTCTGGGGCGTCGAGGACCCCCGCCTGGCTCTCGTGCTCAACTCCGTGGTGGGCGGCACCCCCGCCTACGGCCGTGAGTTCGTGCTCGGCGACACCCCTGCCGACCTCGACGACTTCGGCCCCTGGATACTGCGCAACGTCCTCAATCCAGGTCGCCCCCTCTTCCGCGAAGCACGCTTCCTCCTCGCCGAGGAGCCGGACCTGCGCGACACTGCGCTCTATCACGGCGTCCTCGCTGCCATCGCCCAGGGTAACCACACCCGAGGCGGCATCGCGAGCTTCCTGGAACGCAAGTCCACCGACCTCGGCCACGCGCTGACCGTTCTCGAGGACACCGGCATGATCACGCGCGATCCGGACGCCTTCCACGGCAAACGTTCCGCCTACCGGATCGCCGAGCCCATCCTCACCTTCTACTACGCCGTGATGCGCCCGGAGTGGAGCGACCTGGAGCGGTCGGGACAGGCCCCGGCCGTCTGGAAGCGGTCCCAATCCACCTTCCGCAGCAAGGTCGTCGGCCCGCACTTCGAACAGATCTGCCGCACCTGGGCCCGTTGGTACGCCTCCGCCGACACCCTGGGCGGCCAGCGCACCCGCGTCGAGTCCGGCACAGTCGCGGACCCCGCGGCGAAGACCAGCCAAGAGGTCGACCTGGCGGTCTTCGGCCGCACGGACGACGGCCGCGAGGTCCTGCTGGCGATCGGCGAGGCCAAGTGGAACGAGACCATGGGCACGGGGCACCTCGACCGACTGGGCCGTATCCGCGAGCTGCTGCGCAAGCGCTCGGGCACGGACGGCTCCGGTACGCGGCTGCTGTGCTTCAGCGGCGCAGGGTTCACGGATGGCCTCCGGACTGCCGCTGCTGCCGATCCGTCCATCCAGCTGATCGACCTCGAGCGGCTGTACCGGGGGGAGTGAGGCGCGACCATCGGCAGATCTTGTAAAGGTTCCCTTGATACGCCATCGGCGTCAAGGGAACCTTTACAAGCGTGAGCAGTCCACGAAGTGAACTCGCCGAACTAGCAGCCAAGATGGCGGCGCTCGCCCGCCTGCTCGCCGACGCCACCGAGCGCAACGACGCAGTGCCCGCCGAGCTGACCAGCGTGAAGATCGCGCGTGACCTGGCTGCAATGTCAGACACCGCGTTGCGCGTGAGTGTCGAGCGAGCCCGTGCCGCCGGGCGCACCTGGCAGGAGATCGGTGACCTGCTCGGTGTCAGACGGCAGGCCGCGTTCCAGCGCTTTGGACGCCCCCTCGACCCGCGGACAGGAGAACCCATGAGCAACGCCGCACTTCCGGATGCCGCGAACCGCGCGACCGACCTGTTCGTCAACTGGATCGAAGGACGACACGACGAGATCGTCGCTCACTTCGACCCGACGATGACCGCGCAGCTTCCGCCCGACCAGATAGCCGCCGCCTGGGCCGAGATCATCGGCATGGTCGGGACTTATGAACGGATGGACAAGCCCTTGGTCCGGCAACTGGGCGACCACACGGTCGTGGACATCCCGCTGGAATTCGAAGCCGGCCAGATGAAAGGCCGCGCCACCTTCAACAAGGAAGGTCAGGTCAGCGGTCTGTTCATCCTCACTCCCGAAATTCCCTGACCGATACGCAAACCGTTGACTTTCGGCAACAGCTCGCACTCGTCGGTCGGTTGAGGGCCACCGGGCCGCCAGGAGGGGCGCGTAGGCGGTCCTGACCTCACCCGGCCGTTCAACCCCCTCGTCCCACGCGTCCATCATGGCTGGCGCTTCGCCGGAGGTGGCCGAGCAGAGTGGCGAGGCCCTGCGGGGCAGTGGTGAGTGCGGTGCGGGGGTCGTCGCTCTCGCGGAGGCGGATCGTTCCGTCGGGGGCGGCGGCGAGCGGCTTGCTGGCCTTGCCCGCCCGGGCGTCGACGGTGACCAGGCGGGTTCTGCTCTGCTTCGCGTTGTCGTCGGTGAACTGCGACACCACCGCCGTCTCACCTTGCCCGCAGCCGGGCGAGAAGTACGCGAGGGATGACTGCACCGGCAGTTTGGTCACTTTGCCAGTGGTCAACTCGACGACCGCGGTGAAGGCACCTCTCGTCATCAGCTCGGGTTTGTTGGTGAAGGTGCGGGGTGCGTAGACGGCGACGGCGTGTTTACCGGAGGCGGTGACGCAGGCGTTGCCGATCCACGCGTCCGCGTCGAAGCCCGGCTCGGAGAGCGATGCGGCGGTCTTCCAGTCGTAGCCATCGTTCTTGTCGGCCGTGAGGATGTGGAAGCCCTGCGCGTCGGAGCTGGTCGTCCATGCGCGGTCCTCTGACGCGCGCCAGTCCTTGCCGAGCAGCCGGGACCGCTGTCCTGCGGGCACTGCCGCAGGGTCCGGTGCTGTGGTCGCCGATTTCTCTGTTCGTTGCCTGGCGGGTTGGGAGTCGGGTTCGTCGGCGACAGCGACGGCCTGTATGAGTCCGGTGAGGACTGCGGTGGCCGCGAGGCCGGCGATCCCTGAGCGGACGGGTCTGAGCACTCTCAACGGGAGAACTCCCCTTCGAGTCGGTGGATTCGGGCAGCGCGCAAGAGACCGCCGCAGCTCCGTAGGGGAAGGTGCTGCGGCGGTCGGCTGGAGGGCGGGGCGCGGTCAGTTCTGGCACCAGCGATGCCGCGGATGCGTGCGCAGATTCAGGGCTGTCTGCGTGCAGGCAAGCAGATCGGCTGCCGTGGGCTGGCACGGCGCTTCTCTGCATACCTTGGCGGCCAGGGTGGCGTCATGGATGCCGTAGCGCCAGTCGGTCAGCGTCTTGCCGCCGATGCTGGGAAGACCTGGGGCAGGGGTCCATTGACCGAACCCCGCGTCCTTCATACACGCGTCGATGAGATCGTCCCGGAGCCCGGCGACCATCCGCGTCTGGGCTGTGGTGGGCATGTACTCCGCGATGGGAAGTCGCCACGTCGCCGGGTCTTTGGGGTCTGCTGCAGGCGCATGCGGAGCCTGAGGCTGCTTGGCGGCGGTCGCCGGCACGGTGCGGTCTTTTCGGCTGTCTGGTTCGGATGATGAACTGATCACCGCGACGGTGCACACAGCCCCGGCAGTGAGGAGCGGAATTCCCACCCGCATTGCCGCTCTTCTGGAATTCACTGATGTTCCCCCTCGATTGGATGAAGCCCGCGTCTCTATACCCACCGGAACGAGGCGTTCTCGTTGTAGACGTAACGGAACTGGCTGATGTGCTGGTATGGGGCCATCTTGTCTCGGACGCCCTTGTACCCGCTGTTGAAGCAGACTTCTGCCATGTACTTGTAGTGCGAGTTCTCGCCAGAGGCCGCGTTGTTCTTGATCTTCAGTCCTGATCCGGGCCAAGGGGCGCTGGCGCCGTTCTTGGTGCAGAACCGGAGTGGGTAGGCAGCCCCGTCTCCCGGTCTCAAGGCGTTGAAGTCGTACACGCTGTATCCGATATTTCGGTACGAACCGCTTTGGCCCGAGTTGTACCAGATGTGGAACTTGAACTTTGAGTTGTACCAATTGCTGCAGGCCGCCATGTCGTGGAGGTTGGCCGCAGGGCCATCAGGGTTCGCGCTGGCCGAACCAGCACCCATCATGACGATCGACACGGCGATCGTGGCCGCTGTCATGGCTTTCCTGATCACATATCTCTCCTTTGTTTAGACGCGCTGCGCGGGTTGAATGCACTCAGGGCACGGTCACGTCAGTCGGTTGTTTAGCGTGGCGTGCGGCCCCAGCGATTGGGGAAATGGCAAATCGACGATGGGGGGAATTGCAAGCCCTAGAGGAAAGCTGTCTTTCAGGGTTTACCTGGCCGCAGGCTTGGTCGTGTTTTCGTGCGCGCCGACAATTGCACTGGCGCTTATTCGGATACACCCTCATCTTGTTGCGTGAGGAGGGGGTGCATACTTCGATTATCGGTTGAATAGGGCTATATCGGTCATCGTGATGTGGCCTGTAATGCATGGATTCGCAGGTAGGGAGTAGTTGGGCCTGCGTCTCTTGTGTGCCACCTCGGTGCTACGGAAAGGGCCGTGAGTTGAGGCGGGTGTACAGCTTGGGTAACCCTGATCTCACAGGTCAGACCCACTTATTGTCTAGGTGATCACTTGTGGGCGGCAGTTCACGTGGATGCGTGGGAACAATTGGAATCCAGACCATGGCCGGTGCGTGGCCAATGTGCGAGGCGCCCCAACGATCGGTATTCGGCCAAGGTTCCTCTGGGTGCCTGGCGGATTCGGGAGGAAGGCGTTCGATCGTGGGCTGGGGTGCGTGCGGGCTCCCGCCGTCAGCTTGTTGCAACCGACCATCCGGAGGGGTGGACAAATACGGATCCAATGCGTCGATAAAGGGTGCAGATGAGGTCGAGCCGTGTTGCGGAGGCCGGGTCAGCCGCGCATAGTGGCGCTCCGAAGAGGCTTGAACCGGGGGTTGGGGAGATGGCCGGGCACGGGACGCAGGCGCATCCGCACGGTGCTGACCGTCTGTGTGACGCGGGGGACCGGGTGTACTCCCGGGCGGTACGGCGCGGCCGGGTGTCCCGTGAGGACGCCGACGCCGTGCCGTGTCTGGTCGAGCTCGCGCTGTTGCATCCCGACCCCGACGACATGCGGTACCTGGTGCCGACCTCGCCGCAGGAAGTCATGACGCGGCTGCTGCGGGAGATGCACGAGGACGTCGTGGCGGCGCAGGCGCGCATGGGTGCGACCGTGTCCGCCTTCGAGTGGTACGCCTCCCTGGGCGGCGACGCGCGTTCGCCCGCCGAGGGCGTGGCGATCCGGGTGCTCGACGGACTGCCCCGGATCCGTGCCGCCATGGACGCGGCGACCGAGGCATGCACGTCCGAGGTGCTGGCCGTCCAGCCCGGCGGCATCCGCCGCGAGGACGAGCTCTCCGAAGGGCTGCACCGGGCACTCGCGCTCCGCCGGCGGGGCGTACGGATGCGCGACCTGTACACGCACGTCGCCCGGCATGGGCAAGGCCTGCTCAACTACATGGAGCTGATGGGCGACGCGGCCGAGGCCCGCACCCTCGACGAGGTACCCGAGCGGCTCATCGTCTTCGACCGGACGGTCGCCCTGATCCCCGCCAGCCCCGACCGCACGATCGCCCTGGAGCTGCGCCACCCTGCGCTGGTCGACTACCTGATCACCGTCTTCGAACGGCTCTGGCGCCTCGCGATCCCCCTCACCGCGCCCCTCCCGGACACCGGCATCGAGGGCATCACCCACCGCGAACGTTCCATCGCGGCGCTGCTGGCAGAGGGCCACCAGGACGCGGTGGTCGCGGAGCGACTGGGTATCAGCGTCCGTACGTGCCGGGCCCACATCGCCCGGCTGTCGGAGACGCTGGGGGCCGCCAGCCGTACGCAACTGGGGGTCCGCATCGCCCAGGCGGGCCTCGACGGCCCGCCGCGCTCCCCGGAGCTTGAGCCTCTCACCGCTCCTGGGCCGGCTGCTCCAGAATTCCCGACTGGCCGATGAGGTAGCCGAGTTGGGCGCGGCTTTCGCTGCCGAGAGCGGCGGCGAGTTTGGCTATGTGGACTCGGGCGGTGCGGACGTTCAGGCCGAGACGTGCGGCTATCGCTGCGTCTGTGTGGCCTTCGATGAGGAGGCTTGCGATGGCACGTTGGCGGGCGGTGATGCCGTTAAGTGACGGGCGCTGGACAGCTTCGGGGTACATGGGGGTGGCCAGGCGCCAGAGGCGGTCGAAGGTGGTGGCAAAGTACGCGACGAGCGCGGGGTGGCTGACTTCCAGGGCAAGGGTGCCGTCCTCGTTCGCAGGGATGAAGGCGACCGCGCGGTCGACGACGATGAGGCGGTCGGTGACCTCATCGAGCGTACGGGCCTCTGCGTCGCCCCTCAGCTGTTCGTAGCGGGCGAGGATGAAGGGCAGGTAGCGCGTCGTGTGCTGGTAAAGGGTGCGTATGCGGCCGCCGCGGTCGAGCAGGGCCTGGTCTCGATCCATGACGTCGGACCGGGGCATTCCGCCGCGCTGACCGCCGTAATTGCTGCGGGGCTGAATGGCAAGGAGTTCCTCGTCGGCGTTGGCCATGGCCTCGGTGATGGCCAGATTGATCCGCTGTCTGCCGTTGAGGATGTTGATCGTCGGGGCCACTGCCGTATGACGGCCGTCGATCCGCATGAGCGGCTCGAACACCGTGGCCAGCCGGGCCTCGCGCCTTCGTTCATCCGCGATGCGTTCCTCGGAGGTCCGCAGTAACCGGTGTAGGGCAACGACTGGTGCGACGGGTTCCAACCAGCCTAGATCCCTGACAGCTGGGTGCAGCAGTCCGAAGTCGACGAGACAGGGGACTTCGTCGGCGTCCGCGCAGCGTACGCGCCCCTCGCGCAGAGCCCGTTCGTACAGCTTTGATCCCGCCGCGCACAGTTCGTCCACGCCGTGGGCCGGGTGCGGCGCTGTGGTCACTCCGCTGCTCCCTCCTGCTTGAGGATTCCTGATTCTGCGATGAGGTAGCCGAGTTGGGCGCGGCTTTCGCTGCCGAGGGTTTCGGCGAGTTTGGCGATGTGGACGCGGGCGGTGCGGACGTTCAGGCCGAGGCGTTCGGCGATCGCTGCGTCTGTGTGGCCTTCAATGAGGAGGCTTGCGATGGCGCGCTGGCGGGGGGTGATGCCGTTGAGGGACGGGCGCTGGACCGCTTCGGGGTACATGGGTGTGCCCAGGCGCCACAGGCGTTCGAAGGTGGTGACGAAGAAGGTGATCAGGGCCGGGTTGCGGACTTCCAGAGCGAGCGTGCGGTCCTTGTTCGCCGGGATGAACGCCACGGTGCGGTCGATGATGAGCAGCCGCTGGGTGAGTTCGTCGAGTGTGCGCGCTTCGACGTCGCCCTTGATCAGTTCGTAGCGGGCGATCACCGGGGGCCAGTGGCGGGCGGTGTGCTGGTAGAGGGTGAGGATCCGGGCGCCCCGGTCCAGCAGTGCCTGGTCACGGTCCAGGGCGGCCAGGGTGTTGGAGGGCTGGCCGATGTGGGGCTGGATGGCGAGGAGTTCCTCGTTCGCATCAGCCATGGCCTGCGTGATGGCCAGGTTGATCCGCTGTTTGTCACTGTGGATGCTGATCATTGAGGTGTCGGCTGCTGCCGTATGACGGCCGTCGATCCGCATGAGCGGCGCGAACGCTTCGGCCAGGCGTGCCTCGCTCTGTCGCTGACGCGCGATGTCCTCGGCGGAGGTGTGCAGGAGCCGGGGGAGGGCTATGGCGGGGGCGACGGGACGCAGCCAGTGCATGTCCTCGAGGTCCGGCTGAAGCAGGCAGGAATCGATCAGGCAGGGGACAGGGTCCGCCTCCTGATGGTGGACACCGCCCTCGCGTAACGCGCGGGCATACAGCTCCAGGCCTGCCTCGCACGGCTCGTCGGCTCTGTGCCCGTGCGGCCCTGTGGTCACCTGTGGCTCTCCTCCCTCGGCGTTCAGTGATCCTGGTCCAGGATCCCCGACTGCGCTATGAGGAAGCCGAGTTGGGCACGGCTACCGCTGCCGAGCGATGACGCCAGCTTGGCTATGTGGGCTCGGCAGGTACGTACGTTCATGCCGAGGCGGCGGGCTATGGCCTCGTCGACGTAGCCCTCCACGAGGAGCTTCGCGATGGAGTGCTGGATGTCGGTGATGCCGTCGGGTGCGGTTTCGTAGGGAGCGTTGGCGCTCAGCGGCACCGCACGGCCCCACATGAACTCGAAGACCTTGACCAGGTAGTTGACGAGACCCGGATGCCGGAGCTCCAGGGCGACTTGGCGGTCGTCACGGATGGGGATGAAGGCAACGGTCTCATCGCAGATGATGAGGCGCTCGACCAGCTCGTCGATGGTGCGGTACTCCGCCTTACCACTGGCGAAACGATCCACGTAGGCGAGCCGCTCGGGACTGTACCTGGCCGTGTGCTGGTAAAGGGTCCGAATCCGCACCCCGCGTTCGATCAGGGTCTTGTCGCGCTCCAACCCTTCGATGACCCTGCGTTCGGGGTGGCGGGCGCTCGGCTGGACCGTGAGCATCTCGTTCTGGCACTGGGTCGTGGCCAGGTCGAGGGCCGCGTTGATGCGGTCGAGACCCTCGAGCACCGTGATCGAGTGGGTGGGGGCCGAGTCCTGTGCGCTGAGAGCCATGAACGGTTCGAAGACTTCGGCCAGCTCGATCGACGTGCGCCTGCGTTCGGAGATCTCGTGCTCGATCGGATTGAGCCGCTGGGCCAAAGCGATCGAGGGGGGCACGGGGCGCAGCCAGTTGGCGTCGTCGGGATCCGGGTGCAGGAGGGCGAACTCCATGAGGCAAGGAGCGGCCTCCACATCCGCGCGGGCGATACGTCCTGTGCGCAGAGCGTTCGCATACAGGTGTCCGCCCTCGGCGCACAGTTCAGTGATGGCGTGGGGATGTGTCACTTTGGCCTGATTTGTTGTCAAATCTCCACCCCCCAGGGTCCTGAACGTGCAGGAACATGATGCACTGTGTGTGTGGCCATGACGTGCCTGAATGAGCCATCGTCTTATCGGACGGGGGAACGAGGGGACCTTCAAGTGAGGACGAAGCCGACTATGCGTAAGAGAATGCTTCGCTCGGTGCTTGTCGCCGCCTTCTCCGCCGTTGTGGCCGTCGGAACGCTGAGCGGCCTCTCGCAGGCGAAGGGTGACGCGCCGGCTGACAGTATCTGGTCACTCAGTGCGGTGACAGCGGAGTCCGTCGGCGAGGGTGGTCATGACGGCACGGACGACAGCATTTGGTCTTGATATGACGACTCCTCCAGACGACCGCTCCTTCCGCCGGGAAATGGCCACGGCCTACCGCTCCGGCTGGCACTTCATCGACCTGGTCACCGCCATCCCCCACAGCGGCGACTCGCTGATGGTGACCGTCTTCGGAGAGCCGGTCGTCGTCACCCGGGACGAGGACGACGACGTGCGGGCGTACCGGTGTCTGCGGCGCCCGCGTGGAGCGCCGCAACCCGTGCGGTGTGCCATTCGGTACGGAATGATCTTTGTGAACCTCGACCAGCGCGACCACCGGCTGGTCGAGCCGGAAGCCCCGGACGTACGAACCATCTCAGCCACCCCCCGCAGTGCCTGACGCGATTCCCCCGTCGTAGTAGATCGCTCAGGTGCTTCCCCCCGCAGCGGCGTCACCGTGACCTGAACACGGTGACGCCGCTGTCGTTTGTGCGGAATCTCCGGGTATGCGGTGGTTCGGGCGCTGTCAAGCGCGGCTGGATTCCGTCGATTTTCGTCTGCACGTGCAGCGGCCTCCTTGACCGGCCTCCGTCGCCTCCTTGAGTGGAATAGACTCAACTTTATGTACGTTGCTGAAGTCAGCGTTGAGTGATGACAGAACCACGCCTGACGACGGCTGACGCAAGGAGGAGACAGCGGACGTGGACGCCGAGCTGACCAACAGGAGCCGGGACGCGATCAACGCGGCCAGCAATCGGGCCGTGTCCGAGGGGCACCCGGATCTCACCCCCGCGCACTTGCTGCTGGCGCTGCTCGAGGGGCAGGAGAACGAGAACATCACCGACCTGCTGGCCGCGGTGGAGGCGGACCAGGCGGCCGTACGGAACGGCGCCGAGCGCGTACTGAGCGCGCTGCCCAGCGTGACCGGCTCGACCGTCGCGCCTCCGCAGCCCAACCGTGAGCTGCTTGCCGTGATCGCCGATGCCACGGAGCGGGCCAAGGAGCTGGGCGACGAGTACCTCTCCACGGAGCACCTGCTCATCGGCATCGCCGCGAAGGGGGGCCAGACCGGGGACGTACTCTCCCAGCAGGGCGCCAGTGCGAAGAAGCTGCTGGAGGCCTTCCAGAAGACGAGGGGAGGGCGTCGCGTGACCACACCGGATCCCGAGGGCCAGTACAAGGCACTCGAGAAGTTCGGGACCGACTTCACGGCCGCCGCGCGTGAGGGCAAGCTCGACCCCGTCATCGGGCGGGACCAGGAGATCCGGCGCGTCGTACAGGTGCTGTCCCGACGTACGAAGAACAACCCCGTCCTCATCGGCGAGCCCGGCGTCGGCAAGACCGCCGTCGTCGAGGGACTCGCCCAGCGCATCGTCAAAGGTGACGTGCCCGAGTCCCTCAGGAACAAGCGGCTCGTGGCGCTCGACCTGGGCGCGATGGTGGCGGGCGCCAAGTACCGCGGTGAGTTCGAGGAGCGGCTGAAGACCGTGCTCGCGGAGATCAAGGACTCCGACGGGCAGATCATCACGTTCATCGACGAGCTGCACACCGTCGTGGGCGCGGGCGCCGGCGGTGACTCGGCGATGGACGCGGGCAACATGCTCAAGCCCATGCTCGCGCGCGGTGAGCTGCGCATGGTCGGCGCCACGACCCTCGACGAGTACCGCGAGCGCATCGAGAAGGACGCGGCGCTGGAGCGGCGCTTCCAGCAGGTGCTGGTCGCCGAGCCGACCGTCGAGGACTCGATCGCGATCCTGCGCGGGCTCAAGGGGCGGTACGAGGCCCATCACAAGGTGGTGATCGCGGACAGCGCGCTGGTCGCCGCGGCCACGCTCTCCGACCGGTACATCACCTCACGCTTCCTGCCCGACAAGGCCATCGACCTGGTCGACGAGGCCGCCTCCCGGCTTCGTATGGAGATCGACTCGTCCCCCGTCGAGATCGACGAACTCCAGCGCGCCGTCGACCGGTTGCGGATGGAGGAACTCGCCCTCAGCAAGGAGACCGACCCCGCCTCCCGCGAACGCCTGGAGAAGCTGCGCCGTGACCTCGCCGACAAGGAGGAGGAGCTGCGCGGCCTCACCGCCCGCTGGGAGAAGGAGAAGCAGTCCCTGAACCGGGTCGGTGAGCTGAAGGAGAAGCTCGACGAACTGCGCGGGCAGGCCGAACGCGCCCAGCGCGACGGCGACTTCGACACCGCGTCCAAGCTGCTGTACGGCGAGATCCCGGCCGTGGAACGGGACTTGGAGGCCGCCTCCGAGGAAGAGGAGGAGGCGTCCAAGTCGGGGTCCAAGTCCGACACGATGGTCAAGGAGGAGGTCGGCGCGGACGACATCGCGGATGTCGTCGCCGCGTGGACCGGCATCCCCGCCGGGCGGCTCCTGGAGGGCGAGACGCAGAAACTGCTGCGTATGGAGGAGGAGTTGGGGCGTCGGCTGATCGGCCAGACCGAGGCCGTACGGGCCGTCTCGGATGCCGTACGCCGCACGCGTGCGGGTATCTCGGACCCCGACCGCCCCACCGGATCCTTCCTCTTCCTCGGCCCGACGGGTGTCGGCAAGACCGAACTGGCCAAGGCGCTCGCGGACTTCCTCTTCGACGACGAGCGGGCGATGGTCCGGATCGACATGTCGGAGTACAGCGAGAAGCACAGCGTGGCGCGGCTGGTCGGCGCCCCGCCCGGCTATGTCGGCTACGAGGAGGGCGGCCAGCTGACGGAGGCGGTGCGCCGTCGCCCGTACAGCGTCGTGCTCCTCGACGAGGTCGAGAAGGCGCACGCGGAGGTCTTCGACATCCTGCTCCAGGTGCTGGACGACGGACGCCTCACGGACGGACAGGGCCGCACGGTCGACTTCCGCAACACGATCCTGATCCTCACCTCGAACCTGGGCAGCCAGTTCCTGGTCGACCCCATCACCAGCGAGGCGGAGAAGAAGGAGCAGGTCCTCGAGGTGGTCCGCGCCTCCTTCAAGCCGGAGTTCCTGAACCGCCTGGACGACCTGGTCGTCTTCTCGGCCCTGACGAAGCCCGAACTGGAACGCATCGCCAGGCTCCAGATCGACCGCCTCACCAAGCGCCTCGCCGAACGCCGCCTCACCCTGGAGGTCACCGACGAGGCCCTGACGTGGCTCGCGGACGAGGGCATGGACCCGGCCTACGGTGCCCGCCCCCTCCGCCGCCTCGTCCAGACCGCCATCGGCGACCGCCTGGCCAAGGAGATCCTCGCGGGGGAGATCAAGGACGGCGACACGGTACGGGTGGACTCGTTCGGGGATGGCCTGATCGTGGGGCCGGTGACGGGCAAGACGTTGTAATACGGCGTAATACGGCGCAATACGCTGTCTCCATGGGCACTCTGAACGTCCGCACGGACGAGGCCATGGAGACAGCGCTGAGCGCACTGGTGGAGGAGTACGGCTCCCGTAGGGAGGCCGTGCGGCATGCGCTTCTGCGCGCGTACAGGGCGAAACTGATCGTGCAGGCGAAGGCTGACGCCGAGCGCCTTGCCAACGACCCGGACGACCAGGCGGAGATGCTCGCCATTCAGCGGTACATGGGTGTCGCCGAGTGACCTTCCGGGGGGCGATCTACGAGATCAAGGCCGCGCCCGATGCGCGCGGCCACGAGCAGCAGGGGCGGCGTTGCGCGGTCGTCATCCAGTCCGACCGCTTCTCAACGAGCACGGTCACGGTCGCGCTCACGTCGGCGAGTGCCGGCCCTGCTGGGTACCGCCCGGAGATCGAACTCGACGGGAAGTCGACACGCGTCCTGACCGACCAGATCCACTCGGTCACGCCCGAGCGACTCGGCCACTTCAATGCCTCTCTCGATGCCGACGAGCTGATGGACGTCGACCAAGCCCTCATGCTCAAGCTCGGCCTGTTCTGAGCGCAGATCGCAGGAGCAGACCGCAGGACCAGGGCTCATTCGGCCACATTCGGGAGGCCTTTCCCTGGGGCGGTTGCCGGTCATGGGGCAAGAGAGAGAGGGTGGCGGTGTACGTCTGGTCTCAGCTATGGCCGGACGAGCCAGACGAGCACAGGAGTGTCCAAGTATGTCCATCGACCCGTCCTCGATTCCGAACTTCGGGGGCCAGCCCGAGCCAGAGCCGCAGAGCGGCGGACCAGCGGGCCCCGTCGTCCCGGATCAGGACCTCGTGAAGCAGCTCCTGGACCAGATGGAGCTGAAGTACGTCGTCGACGACGAGGGTGACCTCGCGGCGCCGTGGGAGCAGTTCCGTACGTACTTCATGTTCCGTGGCGAGGGAGACCAGCAGGTCTTCTCGGTGCGGACGTTCTACGACCGCCCGCACAAGATCGACGAGAAGCCCCAGCTCCTCGAGTCGATCGATGACTGGAACCGGCGCACGCTGTGGCCCAAGGTCTACAGCCACACGCACGACGACGGCACCGTCCGCCTCATCGGCGAGGCGCAGATGCTGATCGGTACCGGTGTCAGCCTGGAGCACTTCGTGTCCTCGACGGTCAGCTGGGTGCGGGCCGCCATCGAGTTCGACAAGTGGCTCGTCGAGCAGCTCGGCCTCGAGCAGGAGGTCAACGACGCCGAGAAGCCCGACGACGACGCGGAGTAGCGTCCGCAGGTTTCCAGGGGCCTCGCCCCGTACGCGTACGAGAGCCCGGTCAGGGGGCGCGACCAGAGTAGGTCGCGGACCCGGGCCGGGCTCTCGCCGTCGTGGCAGGGCTCTCACAGCAGCAACCACTCCGCTGGGGCTGGTCGCGCCCACGCGGCCGAGCCGCAAATTGATACAGCCCCGCGCCCCTTCGGGCGCTGGTCGCGCCCCGCCGGACTACTGCCGTAGCTTGAGCAGCCGCTCCGTAGCCGCCTTCAGCCATCGACTACACGCGTGCTCGACGGCCGCGTCATCGGCGAACTCACGCTCGCCCTGCGCGCCCCGTGACCTGAGTATCCCGGCTGCAGCGACTGAGTACGTTGCCCGGTATCCCCGGATCCGGGGCGGCTGGTGCACTGTCGGCATGACCACGGACAGCACACGCACACGCCCCCTCCGGAAAGCCACCGCCACGGTCACCGCCACCGGTTCGGCCCTCTCGGTGGTGCTGGTCCCGCTGGTGGTCGGGGCCTTGGTGGCGCGGACGGTCGGAGGCGACCCGATGGTGTCGGTCAACGCCCTGATCGCGGGCGGCGGGCAGCGGGCCAGGCTGTCCCGGAGCCAGTTGCGCGGCTACCGCGGTCGGGCGCTCGCGGCGGCGCGGGTTGCGCGGGGTCGGTCGGCCCGGTGGCCGAGCAGGAGGACCGGCGGGGAAACCTCCGTCGGGTCATGAGCACCGGCCCGTGTGGTCGGCACCCGGTGCGGGTACGCCTGCCGCCGGCTGTTATGCGGTCAGCGTCTTGAGCCGGGCGGCCGCCTCTTCCAGCACTGTCGTCCGCTTGCAGAAGGCGAACCGTACGAAGGGCGCGCCCTGCTCGCGGTGGTCGTAGAAGACGGCGTTGGGGATCGCCACCACCCCGCAGCGCTCCGGCAGCGCGCGGCAGAAGGCGAAGCCGTCGCTCTCGCCGAGGGGCCGGATGTCGGTGGTGATGAAGTACGTTCCGGCCGGTCGGAAGACCTTGAAGCCCGCCTGCTCCAGGCCGCCCGCGAGCAGGTCCCGCTTGGCGCGCATGTCCGCACGGAACTCCTCGAAGTACGTTCCGGGCAGGCGTAGAGCCTCGGCCACGGCGTACTGGAAGGGCCCGGAAGCGACGTACGTCAGGAACTGCTTGGCCGAGCGGACGGCCGAGACGAGTTCCCGGGACGCCGTCACCCAGCCGACCTTCCACCCGGTGAAGGAGAAGCTCTTTCCGGCCGACCCGATGGTGACCGTGCGGTCGCGCATTCCGGGAAGGGTCGCGAGGGGGATGTGTTCGGCCTCGTCGAAGACCAGGTGTTCGTAGACCTCGTCGGTGACGACGAGGAGGTCGCGTTCCACGGCGAGTGCCGCGATCGCGGTGAGTTCCTCGCGGGTGAGGACCGTGCCGGTGGGGTTGTGCGGGGTGTTGATCAGCAGGAGGCGGGTGCGGTCGGTGACCGCGTCGCGCAGCTCGTCCAGGTCCAGCCGGAACGAGCCCTCGTGCGGGCGCAGCGTCACGGGGACACGGGTGCCGCCCGCCATCGCGATACAGGCCGCGTACGAGTCGTAGTACGGCTCGAGCGCGATCACCTCGTCGCCGGGTTCCAGCAGGGCGAGCAGCGCGGCCGCGATCGCCTCCGTCGCGCCCGCCGTGACGAGGACGTCGGTGTCGGGGTCGTACGTGAGCCCGTACCGGCGCTCCTGATGTGCGGCGATCGCCGTGCGCAGCTCGGGGATGCCGGGGCCCGGCGGGTACTGGTTGCCGCGGCCGTCGCGCAGCGCCCGTACGGCCGCCTCGCGGATCTCCTCGGGGCCGTCGGTGTCGGGAAAGCCCTGGCCGAGGTTGATGGAGCCGGTGCTCAGGGCCAGGGCGGACATCTCGGCGAAGATCGTCGTCCCGAACTCGGCGAGACGGCGGTTCAGGAGCGGGCGCGCGGTGGAGGTCATGGCGGCCATCCTGCGCGCAACCTCTGGAGTTGCTCAACTCCGGCTTGAGCTCCGAGGGCCGGGGGCATCCCCCTCTCACGCAAGAAGGAACCCGGAACGAAGCAAGCGGGAACAGCAAGGAAGCAGACCGAAACACAAGTGAGAAGCAACGCCCACGGGGGGTCGCTTCGGGGGAACGACGAAAGGAGGGTGACGCCATGAACATCGGCATCATCCTGGCGGTGGTCGCAGCAGTGGTCGTCATCGGTGTGGTCATCGCGAAGAGCGACAGCAGGAGGTCGCGCTCACGTTCGTACAGAGGCTCCAGGCGGGGCGGCAGCTGGTGGACCTCGGGCGGCGGCGGTTACCACGGGGGTTCGTCGTGCAGCGGCGGCTCGGCCTGCGGAGGCGGGTCGTCCTGCGGGGGCGGCGGGGGAGGATGCGGCGGCGGAGGCAGCTGACACGGGGCAGCTGGTCCGCGGGGGAACCGCATCCGGGCCGTCCGGCACCATGAGGCGTCCGCCGAAGTGTGACACTCAGCGCCAAAGTGTCACACTTTCCGGCGGACGCCTTGCTGTGTGTCCATGTCCCGCAGGGCGCTTGGCAGTTGGGGCGCGCGCGGCGCACTCGGGAGCCGGGGGCGCACTCCCAGGTTGAACTGGTGAGCTGGGGAGCCCTCGGATGGATGGAAACCGCACGAACATGGGTAAAACTGCTTTGGCAGAAGCGCTTTTCATGATTCCCTGCTAATCCGACGCAGCCCCCGACACATCCTTCTGAGCAGGCAGACCGGGCGATTTCCCGGCGCCGGCGCGGGGTGCGACGGACCCACTCACCCTTTGCGTGCCAGCGGAGCCGACCCATGCTCACGAATCTCAACACCGCCTATACCGACACGCGCGCGGCCGACCTCGCCTGGGCCCTGGGACGCGAGCCGCTCCCCGCGCTCGCGACCCTCGACCTCGAACTGTCCGGCGCTAAGCTCCAGTTGAGACTCCTCGGCGCCTCCCACCAGGTCCTCCTGGAAGAACAGAACGGCACCTGTTCGGAGACCGTCGCCTGTATCCCCGGCAGCAGCACCCCCCTGCCGCTGGGCGTCGCCAAACGCGTGGGAGAGTGGGAGTACGAGTTCGCGGCCCGAGTAGAAACGTTGTCACGCGGCTCCTTCGCAGGCCGAGCCCAAGAACTCCTGGCCCTGGTCTCCGACCACCCCCACGGCCTGGCAGGAGTCTTCCCAGGCAACCCCCACGCCTTCACAGCCCTACTGGCCCAACACCACGAGGGCCAGGTCCACTGGAGGACTTGGCACGCGTATCCCCAGGACGGTCAACTGGTGGCGACGAGGACGAGAGTTGGGGTGAGGGTTCCGGTAGCGGCCCTGTAAGGGGCGCGGGGCTGTGTTGATTTGCGGCTCCGCCGCGTGGGCGCGAGCAACCACCAACTACCGGCAGCCGCAGACGAAACAGGCGGAAGCTCCACACGTGCGAGTGACCCAGCCCGCTGCAGGCGTGACGTACTGTGACCGGGGTGATCGAACCGCACGCTCCCGCCGGAGGCCGTCCGCGGCTGCCGGTCAAAGCAGCCACAGGCCGCGCCCTAGTACTCGCGGGCGTCTTCGTCTGCGCAGCCTGCGGACTCGTCTACGAACTGGAACTCGTAGCCCTCGCCTCGTACTTGATAGGCGACTCCGTCACCCAGGCCTCCGTCGTGCTCTCGGTCATGGTCTTCGCGATGGGCATCGGCTCACTCGTGGCCAAACGCCTGCGTCACCACGCCGCCGCCGGCTTCGGCGCGATCGAGGCGCTGCTCGCGCTGGTCGGCGGCTGCAGCGCGATGGCCCAGTACGCCGCCTTCGCCTGGACCGGCCACTGGGGCGGGGCCTGGGAGGGCGGCTCCCGTCATCTGCTCGTCGTCCTCTCACTGGTGATCGGACTGCTCATCGGCGCCGAAGTGCCCCTCCTGATGGAGCTGATCCAACGGATCAGACGACAGGACGCGGGCGGCGCGGTCGCGGACCTGTTCGCCGCGGACTACGTGGGCGCGCTGGTCGGCGGACTCGCCTTCCCCTTCCTGCTCCTGCCCCTGCTCGGCCAGTTGACCGGCGCGCTGATCACCGGAGCCGTCAACGCGATCGCGGGCGGTGCACTCGTACTCGGCCTGTTCCGGCAGGACTTGACCCGCCGCGGACGCCAACTGCTCGTCGTCGCCAACCTCGTCGTCCTCGGGCTGCTCGGCTCCGCCGCCATCCACGTCGACGACTTCGAACGGGCCGCGCGGCAGGCGGTGTACGGCCACGACGTACGGGTGGCGCTGCAGACGGACGTACAGGAGATCGTCCTCGCGGGCGGCTCCGACGGGCGTCCGCTCAGCCTGTTCCTCGACGGGCGGCTGCGGGTCAGCGGGCGCGACGAACGGCGCTATCACGAGTCGTTGGTGCACCCGGCGATGGAAAACGGCCCGCACGCGCGCGTGCTCATCCTCGGCGGCGGCGACGGGCTCGCCGTACGCGAAGTGCTCCGGCACACGGGCGTACGGCGGGTCGATGTGGCCGAACTCGACGCGGACGTCGTGCGGTTGGCGCGCACCGACCCGGCGCTGACCGCGCTGAACAAGGACGCGTTCGGGGATCCGCGGGTGCGCGTCCAGCACGCGGACGCATTCGTGTGGCTGAGGGAGACCGCGGACACGTACGACGTGGTGATCTCGGATCTGCCGGATCCCGGGATCACGGCCAGTACGAAGCTGTACTCGCAGGAGTTCTACGGGCTCGCGCGGCGGGTCCTCGCCGAGCGCGGGCGGCTCGTCGTGCACGCGGGTCCGGTGGAGTCCCGGCCGCGGGTGTTCTGGACGGTGGACGCGACGCTGCGGGCTGCGGGGCTGCGGACCGTGCCGTACCGGGTGGGCGGCCGCGACTCCGGCTTCGCGGCCGGGCCCGACCGTACGAGCGGTCCGGCGGGGGCGCCGCGCGACTGGGGCTTCGTCCTCGCGTCCCGTACGGCACCGGTGCTGTCCCTGCCCGGGGCGGCGCGGGCGGCGGAACGTACCCGGGTGCCGGGATTGCCCGCGTCGACGCTGGTGCATCCGCGGTACGCGGGCTGAACCGAATGCGCTGATACATGGGTGCGGAACGGGCCACGCTGGGTAGGCTCGGCCGACATGGAGCATGAGGTGTTCGTTCCGGTTCCCGTCGAACGTCTCCGGGAAGCGCTCGCCGATCCCGCGCGGGTGGCCCGGGCGGTGCCCGGGCTCCAGCAGGACGCGGGAACGGAGCCTGTCTCCGGACGCCTGAAGGTACGCGTCGGCAGCCACAGCATCACGTACCGCGGAACGCTGCGGATCACCGGCCAGGACGACGGTTCGTACGCCATCGAAGGCGACGCCACCGAAGCCCGCGGGACCGGCTCCGTGAAGCTCGCGCTCACGTTGTCGCTCCGCTCGGCTGAGGGGGGCTCGGTGCTGGCCTTTGGGGGGACGGCTTCGGGGGACGGGCGGGTTACCGAGCTGGCGTCGGATGCGGTGGCTTCGGCGGGGGCGCGGTTGCTGAGTCGGTTCGCGGAGAACTTGGCGGGGGGCTTCGGGGGGCCGGCGGGGGCGGCTGGTGTGGCGGCGGCTTCTGCCGAGCCGGACGCTGGTGAGGCCAAGGTGCCTGGTGAGGCAGTCGCTTCTATCGAGCCTGGGGCTGCCGGTGAGGCCGAAGGCTCTGCCGAGCCTATGGCTCCTGGTGAGGCGGAGGGCGCCAGCGCGGGGCAGGCTTCTGCTGCGGCGAAGGGCGCTGGTGACGCCGAGTCCGCTGGTGAGGCTGAGGCCGTTGCTGGTGACACCGACGGTGCTGCCGAGCCGGAGGCCGTTGCTGGTGACGCCGAGGGTGCTGCCGAGCCGGAGGCCGTTGCTGGTGACGCCGAGGGTGCTGCCGAGCCGGAGGCCGTTGCTGGTGACGCCGAGGGTGCTGCCGAGCCGGAGGCCGTTGCTGGTGACGCCGAGGGTGCTGCCGAGCCGGAGGCCGTTGCTGGTGACACCGAGGGTGCTGCCGAGCCGGAGGCCGCGTCCGACCCAGCCGCGCAGGACGCGGCCGCCGAGCCGAGTGCCGGTTCCGACTCGGCGATCGCGCCGCCCGAAGGGGCCCGGGACGGGGAGGCCTTGGCTGCCGAGGAACCCTCCGTCTACGAGACGGAGGTTCCGCCGCCCCCGCTCGTTCCGTTCGCCGAGGACGACTTCGAGGGTGGGTTCGAGGACGACGATGAGGACGGGGAGCCTCCTGCCGAGGCCGCGCATGCTCGGCGGACGATGATCGGGCGTAGCGCGGAGGAGGTCGATCACGCGCCGCCGCGTGGGCGGTATGCGCCGGTGCCGGCGCCCGAGGCCGTGTCCGGCAACGCGGCGCTGCGCTGGGCCGCGCCGGCCGCCGCGCTTGTGGTGGCCTCGGCCATCGTGTTGGGGCGCGTGCTGCGGCGGCGTCGCTAGCCGGGTCGCGGGGCGTGCGGGTTTCTTTCCCCAATCCCGCCCCTTCCCGAAACTGGGGTCTGCGCCCCAGGCCCCCCATAAAGGGGTGGGATGACAGGTCCATTCTCGGACGCGGGTCCGTTGTGGCTGATCGCGCGGTTCCCCGCGCCCCCGAAGGGGCGCCCCCTCGGCCGCGCTCCTAAATCGTCCGCCCAGTAGGGTCATGCCGTGCATAACGAAGACATCACGCTGACCGCGGGTGACGCGGAGGTGGCCGTGCGGCCGGGGAACGGCGGGCGGGTCGGTGGGCTGCGGGTTGGTGGGCTTGAACTGCTGCGGCAGGGTGGGAAGTTCGGGAGCTTTCCGATGGTGCCTTGGTGTGGGCGTCTGAGGGACGGGCGGTTCCTGAACGGGGCCACCGTGCACCAACTGCCGCTCAACTCCCCGCCGCACGCCATCCACGGGACCACCCGCGACGCGGCCTGGCGGACGGCTCGTACGAGCGCGACCGAAGCCGTCATCACGTACGACCTCGTCGAACCGTGGCCGTACGCGGGACGCGTCACTCAGGTCTTCTCGCTGGGCGCGGACGCGCTGACGCTGACCATGTCCGTGGAGACGTACGACGATTCCTTTCCGGCGCAGATCGGCTGGCACCCGTGGTTCAACCGGAACCTCGGCGGTGACGACGTACGCATCGACTTCTCGGCCGCCTGGCAGGAGGAGCGCGGCGACGACCATCTGCCCACGGGGCGGCGGCTCGACCCGAAGCCGGGGCCGTGGGACGACTGCTTCGGGATGCCCGGCGGTGTCGACGTCACCCTGACCTGGCCGGGGCAGCTGGAGCTGAAGGTGGCCAGCCGCGAGGAGTGGGTCGTCGTGTACGACGAGCAGGAGGCGGCCGTGTGTGTGGAGCCGCAGACCGGTCCGCCCAACGGGCTCAACACGCTGCCCCGCCTGGTCACCCCGATCGAGCCCCTGGAAGCCACGACCACGTGGTCCTGGCGGCGGCTCTGAGCCAGGGCATCTGGACCTCGTTGCGGGCGGCTCTAAGCTGGCGGGCATGACGGACGTACGCGGCACGCTGCTGCAGCAGATCAAGGACAAGGCCGTGGTGCACGGCAAGGTGACCCTCTCCTCGGGTCTTGAGGCCGACTACTACGTGGACCTGCGCCGCGTCACCCTCGACGGCGAGGCCGCCCCGCTCGTCGGTCAGGTGCTGCTCGACCTGACGGACGGGCTCGCGTACGACGCCGTGGGCGGGCTCACCATGGGCGCCGACCCGGTGGCCGCGTCGATGCTGCATGCGGCCGCCGCGCGCGGACGGCGGCTCGACGCGTTCGTCGTCCGCAAGGCCGCCAAGGCGCACGGCCTGCAACGCCGCGTCGAGGGGCCGGACATCAAGGGCCGGCGGGTGCTGGTCGTCGAGGACACGTCCACCACCGGCGGCTCCCCGCTGACCGCCGTCGAGGCGGTACGGGAGGCCGGGGCCGAGGTGGTCGCCGTCGCGACGATCGTCGACCGGGCCACGGGCGCCGCCGAGAAGATCCAGGAGGGCGCCGGGGTGCCGTATCTCTTCGCGTACTCGAAGGACGAGCTGGGCCTGGACTGAGCTGTGTCCACAGGGAGTTGTCCACAGGTGACCCGAGGCCCCGAACGGGAGTTGTCCACAGGCCCGGGCCGCGTGGCTGGATCATCCGGCCAATTCTGGAAAGATGGGGCCGACGATGACGTCGCCCCCTAGGTCAGGGCTGTAAGCAGAACTCCACCCGCACATACAAGGAGCGGACAATGCCCATCGCAACCCCCGAGGTCTACAACGAGATGCTCGACCGGGCGAAGGCAGGCAAGTTCGCCTACCCGGCCATCAACGTGACCTCGTCGCAGACCCTGCACGCTGCGCTGCGCGGCTTCGCGGAGGCCGAGAGCGACGGCATCATCCAGATGTCCACCGGTGGTGCGGAGTTCCTGGGCGGCCAGCACAGCAAGGACATGGTCACCGGTGCGGTCGCGCTGGCCGAGTTCGCGCACATCGTCGCCAAGAAGTACGACATCACGGTCGCCCTGCACACGGACCACTGCCCGAAGGACAAGCTCGACGGGTACGTACGCCCGCTGCTGGCCATCTCCGAGGAGCGCGTGGCGCGGGGCGAGAACCCGCTGTTCCAGTCCCACATGTGGGACGGCTCGGCGGAGACCCTCGCCGACAACCTCACGATCGGCCAGGAGCTCCTGGAGCGCGCCCGCGCCGCGAAGATCATCCTCGAGGTGGAGATCACCCCGACGGGCGGCGAGGAGGACGGCGTCTCGCACGAGATCAACGACTCCCTGTACACGACGGTCGACGACGCGATCCGTACGGCCGAGGCGCTGGGCCTGGGCGAGAAGGGCCGTTACCTGCTGGCGGCGTCGTTCGGCAATGTGCACGGCGTGTACAAGCCGGGCAACGTCGTGCTCCGTCCCGAGCTGCTCAAGGAGCTGAACGAGGGCGTCGGCGCCAAGTACGGCAAGGCCTCCCCGTTCGACTTCGTCTTCCACGGCGGCTCCGGTTCCACGGAGCAGGAGATCGCGACCGCGCTGGAGAACGGCGTGGTCAAGATGAACATCGACACGGACACGCAGTACGCCTTCACGCGTCCCGTCGCCGACCACATGTTCCGGAACTACGACGGCGTCCTGAAGGTCGACGGCGAGGTCGGCTCCAAGAAGCTGTACGACCCGCGGACGTGGGGCAAGGCCGCCGAGGCGTCGATGGCCGCGCGTGTGGTGGAGGCCTGCCAGAACCTCCGGTCGACCGGCACGAAGATCAAGTAAGGCGCCGGCTGGTCAAGTAGGACGCGCGTCGGAAGCGTAGGCGCTCTTTTCGGACGGTCCGGGATCCTGTGGGGTGCCGGGCCGTTCCGTATGCTCCGGGGTATGACTGCCCTTGAGCAGGACCAGGAGGGCCGGGAGAACACGGGCGTCAGGATCGGTACCCCCGCGGGGAGATGGATCCTGCTGACCACGGTGCTCGGTTCGAGCATGGCGATGCTGGACTCGACGGTGGTGAACGTCGCGCTGCCGCGCATCGGCCGTGACCTGGACGCCGATCTCGCCGCTCTTCAGTGGACCGTCAACGCGTACATGGTGACCCTCGCGGGTCTGATCCTCCTGGGCGGCGCCCTGGGTGACCGTTTCGGGCGGCGGAAGGTCTTCGTCGTCGGCGTGATCTGGTTCGCGGTGGCGTCGCTGCTGTGCGGCATCGCGCCGAACGCCCCTGTGCTCATCGCGGCCCGCGCCCTCCAGGGCATCGGCGGTGCGCTGCTCACCCCGGGCTCGCTTGCCCTGATCCAGGCGTCCTTCCATCCCGACGACCGGGGGAAGGCGGTCGGTCTGTGGTCGGGCTTCGGGGGCATCGGCGCCGCGATCGGCCCTTTCCTGGGCGGCTGGCTGGTGGACGGCCCAGGCTGGCGCTGGGTGTTCCTGCTCAACGTCCCGGTCGCGCTGCTGTGCGCACCGATCGCCGTGCGTCACGTACCGGAGTCGAAGGACGGGCGCGAGCACGGGCGCGGCTTCGACGTACTCGGTGCGGCCCTCGGCGCGCTGGCCCTCGCCCTGGTGACGTACGCCCTGATCGAGGCCCGGAGCGGCACGCTGGTCGTCGCCGGTACGGCGACCGTAGGGCTGGTGGCGGGCATCGCCTTCGTGTACGTCGAGCGGCGGCGGGCGGACCCGATGATGCCGCTGGACATCTTCGCGTCCCGCCAGTTCACGGCGGTCAACGTGGTGACCCTGTGCGTGTACGCGGCCTTCGGCGGCTTCTTCTTCCTCACCGCGCTCCAGCTCCAGGTCGTCTCCGGCTACTCGCCGCTCGGCGCCGGTACGGCGCTGCTGCCCATCACCGTCCTGATGCTGCTCCTGTCGGCCCGCGCCGGAGACCTGGGCCGACGCATCGGTCCGCGCATTCCGCTCACGGTGGGCCCGCTGCTGTGCGCAACGGGGATGCTGCTGATGCTGCGGGTGGGCACGGACGCGTCGTACGTCCTGGACGTGCTGCCCGCGCTGCTGGTGCTGGGCCTGGGCATGGTCACCCTGGTCGCCCCGCTGACGGCGACGGTACTGGCGTCGGTTGACGCCTCCCGCGCGGGCCTGGCCAGCGGCATCAACAACGCGGCGGCCCGCGCGGCGGGCCTGGTGGCGGTCGCAGCGCTGCCGCTGGCCGCGGGGATGGGGGCGGAGGCGTATCGCTCGCCGGCCGCGTTCGACGACGCGTTTACGCGGGCGATGCCGTTGTGCGCCGCGATTGTCGTGGTGGGCGGGGTGGTCGCCTTCACGACGGTGCGGCGGCCGGCGCCGGATTGCCGACGGCCCGAGTGCAAGACCCATGGGAACGTAACGGCTCCTCCCCTGGAGGGGGCAAGGGAAGCGCCCCTCCAGGGGCGCGGGGAACTGCGCGATCAGCCACAAACGCCCCGCACCCAAGGTACGACCTCTAAAGGGGGGCCCGGGGGCGCAGCCCCCCGCGACGCCCACACCGACGCCGGGTGACTAGGCAAGCACAGGGCACCCTCTACCGCTTAAGCGCCGCGTAAGCCTCCGCACTGCTGTCCTGCAGGAACTGCCAACACCGCTCCGCCTCATCCTTCTCACCGATCGAGTCGGCCGCGCGAGCGAGCGCCGCAAGGCACCGCAGGAAGCCGCGATTGGCGCGATGGTCCCAGGGAATGGGCCCATGCCCCTTCCACCCGGACCGCCGCAGTTGGTCGAGCCCCCGGTGATAGCCGGTACGTGCGTACGCGTACGACTCCACCACGCGCCCCGCCTCGAAGGCGTCATCGGCGAGCATGGCCCAGGCCAGCGAGAACGTAGGGTGCTTCGCCGCGACCTCGGCCGGTGCGAGGGACTCCTCGCCCAGCATGCGGTACGCGTCTTCGTTCTCCGGCAGGTGCGTCGGGTCAGGGCCGCCGAGCAGGTTCTTGTGAGTCGTCATGCATGCAGTCTGCCACTTTGCGGTCAGGCGTTCGGGCAGTCGACGGCCCGCCGGACGACGAGGGCCCGGAGGCGGCGATCGGGGACTTCTTCGGTGGCTCCGGCGGCTCCGGTGGTTTCGTGGGCCACGGGTGGGGCCGTTTCCGGGAAGCGAGATCCTCGGCCCAGCCCACCGTCACGATCGCCGCGGCGAGCAGCGGCCAGACCAGCAGGAACAGCAACCAGTCCGAACCCAGCGGCAGATACTGCTCCAGGAACGGCACCTGCCACATCCGGTCGGTCAGCGCCACGGCAAGGATCAGCGCGACCTCATGCCACAGGTAGATCGTGACGGCACGGGCGTTGAAGAGCCGGACAAATGCATCGAGCCACGGCCACCGAGGCAGCGAACGCGGCCGGAATCGCATGAGGAGCAGCACAAACCCCAGCGACCACAGCGCCTGCCCGAGCGGAATCGAGCCCAGGTCGTAGCCCGCGTCCGTGGGATGCGTGAACGCGAACCAGCCGCCGCCCGCCAGCAACAGCGCCGAGGCCGCGCAGACGGTACGGGCCCGCAGCGCGTCCAGCGAACCGTCCTGGTGGGCGAAGCCGAGCAGCCAGCACGCACCGAAGACCCCGAAGTCGGTGAGGGCCGAATCGACCAGGACCGGCAAATCCACCAGCTCGTACTGGCTGACCACGGCCAGCGCCAGAAACCCCCCGAGAAGCGGAAGCGGGGCACGCCGCCACGCCCACAGCAGCACGGGGGACAGGAGCACGAACCAGAGGTAGGCGCGTACGTACCAGAGTGTCCCGGTCAGCTGCGCGCCCCACTCGCTGCCCGGCGGATCGCCCAACGGCACCACCCACAGCAGCAGCCGCGGCAGTTGTACGGGATCCCAGCCGCGCGCCAGCATCCAGCAGACCGCGACGGCCGCGAACACCCAGAACGGGATGAGCAGCCGCCGCAACCTGCCGCGGATCACGGACAGCGCAGGCCTGCTCAGCGAGCGCGCCATCAACGAGCCGGCCAGCGCGAACATCACCCCGAGCGACGGGAAGAGGAGCGTCAGCCAGGCCCAGCCGAAGGTGTGGTACGTGACGACGCGGACCAGGGCGAGGGAGCGGAGGAGATCGAGGTAGCGGTCGCGTACGGCGGGCCGGGCCGGGGGCGCGGAGGGCGCCGCCCTCGCGGTCCTCTGCTCCGGGATGCTGCCGAGCGAAGTCGTCGAGCCGAGCGAAGCCGCCGAGTCGAGCGAAGTCATCGAGCCGATCGCAGTCGCCGACGCCGACTTCGGCCCGTCTCCCTTCGCCATGACGCGCGCCCCCACCTCCCCCGTCCTGCGCAGCTTCTGCCACCGCAGTCGGCCGCCGCTGATCGCGGTGAGGCAGGCCTGGATCAGCACCAGGTACATCAACTGCCGGTAGACCAGCTGCTGGAACGGCAGCGCCCACAGCTCCCGCAGCCGTTCGCCGTCGAGCCGGAAGGCGTACGCGGCGCAGGCGGCCTGGATGCCGAGCACCGCGCACCAGGCCAGGGCCGTACGCCCCGGGTCCATGAAGACGAAGCCGTAGATGGCGAAGAGGTCGATGAGCGGGGCGAGCAGCGGGGTCAGCACCATGAAGACGGTGACCAGCGGCAGCCCGACCCGGCCGAAACGCCCGGAGTGCCCGCTGTCGCGCAGTGCGCCGCGGTGCTTCCACATCGCCTGCATGGTGCCGTACGACCACCGGTAGCGCTGGCGCCACAGTTCGCCGAGCGAACCCGGGGCCTCGGTGTGGGCGAGGGCCTTCTCCTCGTACACCACCTGCCAGCCCGCCCGGTGCAGGGCCATGGTGATGTCGGTGTCCTCGGCGAGCGTGTCGTCGCTCATCCGCCCGGCCTGCTCGAGCGCGAGGCGGCGGAAGGCGCCGATGGCGCCGGGGATGGTGGGCATGCAGCGCAGCAGGTCGTACATGCGGCGGTCGAGGTTGAAGCCCATCACGTACTCGATGTGCTGCCAGCGGCCGATCATGGTGGTGCGGTTGCCGACCTTGGCGTTGCCCGCGACCGCGCCGACGGCGGGGTCGGCGAAGGGCTGCACCAACTGCCGTACGGTGTCCGCTTCGAAGACCGTGTCGCCGTCCATCATCACGATCAGGTCGTGACGGGCCTGTGCGATCCCGGTGTTGAGGGCGGCGGACTTGCCGCTGTTGCGCTGGGTGAGGACCGTGACGTTCGGCAGGTCGAGCGCGGCGGCGATCTCGGGCGTGCCGTCCGTCGAACCGTCATCGACCACGATGATCTCGATGGGATGGTCGCTCGCGGCGAGCGAGCGCAGGGTGTCGGCGATGCACTCGCTCTCGTTGTACGCGGGGATGATCACGCTCACCGGTTCGGTGACCGGATCGCCGTCTCCCCAGGTGAAGTCCGATGCCCGGCGGGTACGGGCGTGGCGGCGGGCGAGGACGAGCATCGCCAGGAACCGGCCCAGCACCAGGACACCGACGACGGCGAGCAGACCGGCGAGCACGGGCAGCGCCCACTCCGAGAGGACCACCGCGGCCACGAAGGCACGGCCCCGCCACAGCTCGGTGTCGGACACGGGCTGGTTCAGCGGGCCGGACCCGGCGGCGTCGGCGACGGTGGTGAACCGGTAGCCGCGCGCCTTGAGTTGAGGGATCAACCGATCCAGGGCCTCGACGGTCTGGGAGCGGTCGCCGCCGGAGTCGTGCAGCAGGACGATCGCCCCGTCGTCGCCCTCGGGCACGGCCGCGTCGACGATCTTCTGGACGCCCGGCCGCTTCCAGTCCTCGGTGTCCCGGTCGATGAACGCGACGAGATAGCCCTGCTCGCCGAGCCGCTCGACCACCGGCCAGGACGCGTTGTCGAGGGCATCGGGCTTCGAGGAGTACGGGGGCCGGAACAGCGAACTGTGGATCCCCGCCGCACCCGCCAGCGCGAGCTGCGCCTGCGCGTTCTCGCGGTCGATGCCCGCCGCGTCCTTGTACGCGAGGTCGGGGTGCCCGAAGGTGTGCAGCCCGATCTCGTGCCCGCCCTCGACCATGTCCTCGACGAGACCCGGATGCCGCGACGTCTGGGTGCCGGTGACGAAGAAAGAGCCCGGGACCCGGTGCTTGCGCAGCACGTCGAGGACCTTCGGCGTCCAGGTCGGGTCCGGGCCGTCGTCGAAGGTCAGCACGATGGTGCGGTCGGGCGTGGGGTGCGCGCGGGGCTGTTCGCCGGTGGCGTCGACGATGGGCCCGCCGTTGAGGACGTTCCGCGGTACGTCACCGTCCGCGACCAGCGGGTGGGTGCGGTGGTCGGCGGCGTAGTCCCCTCGTACGTAACCGCCGAGCATGAGCACGCAGACCAGCGCCAGCAGGACGAGGGAGGGGACGACGATGTGCGGACGGGGCCGCCGCCGGGACGTCGGGGAGGCCGGAGAGGACGGCGAGGCCGGGGACGTCCCGGAGGTCCGGGAGGTCCGGGAGGTCCCCGGTGGTGTCGAACGCGGTGGTGTCGACGTCGACCGGCGCCCGGCGGGGGGACGCGTCACCCAAGGACCCCGCCCAGGAGACCGCCCACTGTGTCGGTGACCGGGTCCACTACGTCGTCGACCACGTCACCGAGGCCACCGCCGCTGCCGGAACCGCCTCCGCCGGTGCTGCCGCCGCCTGTGCCGCCGGAGTCGGAGGGGGAGGACGGTTCGGGGGTCGGGTCGGTGGGGGCGGGGTCGTTCGGAGTGGGGTCCGTGGGGCCTGCCGGGTCTTCGCCCGGGTCGTTCTCGTCCGGGGCGTCCGGGTTCTCGTTGTCGGCGGGCGGCCCGGCGGCGGGTGGTGTCGTGGGCGTCGTCGGGCGGTCGGGGGGAGCGGGCCGGTCCGGGGCGGGGTCGCTGCCGCCGGCCGGCTCGTCCGCGGCTCCCTCGGAGGGCGGAGTCGGGCTCGGCCGGCCGGTCGAGGGGTCCACCGCCTCGGACCGTGCTGAATCGTTACGTCCATCCCTGCTGGACTCCGACGCGTCCCGGTCCCGCCCGTCGGCGGCACCGATGGACGCCTCGCGGTCCGGGTCGCGTAGCGGCATCAGCGTCTCGGGTGCGAAGGGTGCCGCCCCGGCGAGGCTCAGCCCGAGCGTCAGGCAGTAGGCGACGCAGATGCCGCCCATCCCCCACCCGACACGGCGTACCCAGCGGGGCCGACGCCCACTGGAGTCGACGAACACCGGGTCGCTCTCGGATGCGGAGGTGGATACGGACCGGGCCGTGCCACCGTCCGCGGCTGTGGTCTCGGCCGCGGTCCCGGCTATGCCGCTGCAGTCGGTCTCGGTCGTGCTCTCGGTCGTGCTCTCGGTCGTGCTCTCGTTCCCGGCGCCTTCACATGCGCCTGAGGCAGAGTTCGTCACGGTTCCCCCCATGTCGAACGTTCAACTCCAAATGCCCAACCTAGAAGCCGAAATGAACGTCCGCAGGTGAGCTGGGAGTCGACACACACTCCTCACAAGCTGTGTGTTCGCTGTACCGGCGATGTTCCCGGAGGAGCAGGTGCCCGGTCCGGTGTGACCAGGTCGCCCTTGCGATCCGGCGAAGCGACTGCGCAAGATGCGGAGTGGGGACCGGGGCCCCCGTGTCGAAAACGGCAGGGGCGGACCGCTACCCGGAGTACACAACAGGAGACAGCGATGTCCCACGAGGCTGCAGAGCCCGAGACCCCGCATCTCGACTTCCACGGCACGACCCCGTACGAGGACTACGTACAGGCGGATGTGCTCACCCACCTCCAGCACACCCTCTCCGACGATCCCGGAGAGATGGTCTTCCTGGTCACGACCCAGGTGATGGAGCTGTGGTTCACGGTCATCGTCCACGAGTGGGAGACCGCGACGAAGGCGCTGCGCGAGGACGACGTACCGGTCGCGGTGGCGGCGCTGAAGCGGTCCGTACGGGAGCTGGAGGCGCTGAACGCCTCATGGAAGCCCCTCGGCCAGCTGACCCCGGCCCAGTTCAACTCGTACCGCAACGCCCTCGGCGAAGGCTCCGGCTTCCAGTCCGCGATGTACCGGCGGATGGAGTTCCTGCTCGGCGAGAAGTCCTCGTCCATGCTCGTACCGCACCGGGGCGCGCCGCGCGTGCACGCCGAGCTGGAGAAGGCGCTGCATGAACCGAGCCTGTACGACGAGGTGTTGAGGCTCCTGGCCCGGCGCGGGTACGCGATTCCCGCCGCCGTACTCGAACGCGACGTCTCGCTCAGGTACGAGCCGTCGCCCGAGGTCGAGCAGGTGTGGGCGGCCCTGTACGCGGGCGACGACACCTCCGAACTGGCCCGCCTCGGCGAGGCGTTGACCGACGTCGCCGAGCTGGTGTGGCGGTGGCGCAACGACCACCTGGTCGCGACCCGGCGCGCGATGGGCGCGAAGCCCGGGACCGGCGGTTCGGCAGGCGTGGCCTGGCTGGAGAAACGGGCGCGGAAGAACGTGTTCCCCGAGCTGTGGACGGCGCGGTCCTATGTCTGAACTGACCGCGAGGTCCGTGGAGTTGGACGCGGCCGACGAACTGGCCAAGCTGCGCTCGCAGTTCGTACTGGATGAGGTCGTGTACCTGGACGGGAACTCGCTCGGCGCGCTGCCGACGGCCGTGCCCGGCCGCGTCGAGGACGTCGTACGGCGCCAGTGGGGCGAACTGCGCATCCGCTCCTGGGACGAAGGCGGCTGGTGGACGGCGCCCGAACGGATCGGCGACCGCATCGCTCCGCTGGTGGGCGCGGCGGCCGGGCAGATCGTGGTGGGCGACTCGACAAGTGTCAACGTCTTCAAGGCGGTTGTCGGGGCGGTACGGCTGGCCGGGGATGGCCGCGACGAGATCGTGGTGGATGCGACAACCTTCCCCACGGATGGCTACATCGCCGAGTCGGCGGCCCGTATGACCGGCTGTACGGTGCGTGCGGTGGCCCCCGGCGACGTACGGCCGGCACTCGGCCCGCGTACCGCGGCGGTGCTGCTGAACCACGTCGACTACCGCACGGGCCGCCTCCACGACCTGCCTTCTTTGACGGCGGCCGTGCATGAGGCGGGGGCTGTCGCGGTCTGGGACCTGTGCCACAGCGCGGGCGCCCTGCCGGTGGGCCTCGACGAGCACGGCGTGGACCTGGCGGTCGGCTGCACGTACAAGTACCTGAACGGCGGCCCCGGTTCCCCCGCCTTCCTGTACGTACGCCGAGACCTCCAGGACCGCTTCGACTCCCCGCTACCCGGCTGGAACTCCCACGTGGACCCCTTCGGCATGCGGCCTTCGTACGAGCCCGCGCGGGGCGCACCACGCGGCCGCGTCGGCACCCCGGACATCCTCTCCATGCTGGCCCTGGAGGCGGCGCTGGAGGTATGGGAAGGCGTCTCGATCGAAACGGTCCGCACCAAGTCCCTCGCCCTCACGGACTTCTTCCTGGAGTGCGTAGCGGCCTACGTCCCCGAGGGCCGCGTGGAGTCGGTGACGCCGACGGCCCACGCGGACCGGGGCAGCCAGGTCGCGCTGCGCTGCGATGACGCACGCGAGGTGATGCGCCGCCTGATCGCGCGGGGCGTGGTCGGCGACTTCCGCGAACCGGACATCCTGCGCTTCGGCTTCACGCCGTTGTATGTGGGGTTCGGGGATGTGGAGAGGGCGGTGAGGGTGTTGGCGGGCGTGGTCGGCTGAGCCGTACTGCCCGCGCCTGCAGGGACGGCGGGACCGCACCTTGTGTGTGACTCCGCCGTCGGCCTGTGGCTGCGCGCACAGCCGTGTCCGAAGTTGATGGTGCGGTGCGTCAGGCGTTGCTGATGCCGGCACGCTGCGCGGGCCGGTTACGGAACCAGCGGTACGCGGCGCCGAGCACGGACGCCTGGGTGACAGCTCCGACAGCGACGCCGATGATGGGCAGCGCGCCGGGAAGGGCCAAGAACAGGAACGAGGTCGGAGCGGTGACGACGAACAGCCAGACTCCCGCAAGACTGGCATCCGCGTGCTCGACGAACAGCGCGTCCACCCCGACCCAGACACCGACGGCGGCCACAACGGCCAGATAACCGAGGGCGGCAGGGTTCGCCAGGTTGCGGCGAAGGGGCTGGGCCAGGGAACGCAAAGAGGAAGCCATTTCCGAACTCCTTCGAGACGACACGGTGTTGCGTGATCTGTTGAGGTCAACCATGTCGCGGGGGAACGGCTGCGGCTTGAGTACGCGTACCTACCTTGGCTCGGCGATCGGACCTGTTTCGTGTGGGTGCACTCGCTCGTGCCCGTTAGGCGTCCATGAACCGAACCTACAATTTGTAGGCCACCGTTTCGCAACAGGGCAGAGAGGAAGCCCGTTGCAGAGCGAATGCCACACGAGCTGGAAGGTGCCGCCCGAGCACCGCGAGGCTCCGCTCGCCGTGCCGTGGGACGCGGCCCGCAGCAGGGACACCCACGCCTGGTGACATCCACCATTGCCCACCGACTCACCAGGCCAGCTGTGCGATCTCCTCCGCCACCACCGCGCACGCGTCCGCGGCCGGATCGATCAGCGGGAAGTGCCCCACGTCATCGAGGAGCGTGAGCCCCACCACCTCGCCCGCCTTCGCCGCGGCGTCCGCGTACGACTCGGCGACGGCCTGGGGTACGACGACATCCGTGCGGCCCTGGACCAGGGTCGTGGCGATTCCGGTGGGGAGGAGGAGAGCGGGATCGGCGTATGGCTGCCGCTCGGCGAACTTCCCTTCCCCGCCCAGGAGTTGAGGGGCCGCGCCTCCGCACACGTCGAGCTTCTCGGCGACGGCGAAGTCCGCGATCGGAGCGAGCGCGACGACACCGCGCAGCGGCGCGGGCCGATCCGTACGCCAGGGTGCGTCCTCCGGCAGCAGATGCCGGGCGGCGGCCCACAGGGCGAGCTGCCCGCCCGCCGAGTGGCCGGTGATCACCGTACGGCGCGCATCTGCCTGCGGCAGGGCATCCCGTACGAGACCGGGGATCGCGTCGAGTGCCGCCGCGATGTCGTCGAAGGTGTCCGGCCAACGCCCCGCGACGGAACCGTCATCGCCTTCGCCCTCCCCCGGCCCGCCACCGCCACGCCGGTACTCGACGTTGGCCACCGCGAACCCGCGCCGGGCCAGGAAGTCCGCGAACGGCGTGATGTGCCGACGGTCGTACGCGGCCCGCCAGGCGCCCCCGTGCAGAACGATGACGAACGGGGCCGACTCCTCGCCCCCGCGCGGCGCATAGAAGTCGATCACCTGGTCGGGATGGTCGCCGTACGCGGCGGTGGTGTCGGGATCGACAGGCGGATGCGAGAAGGCCGACTGCTCCTCGGCTGCGGCGCGGGCAGCGACGGCGGCGTCCGGTTCCGCGGCTACACGGGCTGCGTCGTCATCCGGCATGCTCCAACCTCTCAACGCTGTTCGAACGTTGGCCGGACGGTATCAGCCCTGTGACGTGGGCCGACATGGGGCTGTCCCGCTGTGGCGGGCGGCGGCGAACGGTGACCGGTCAGTCCAGATATGAGCACGGCAGCCACTCCGGTTCGGCCGCCCGGTAATACCCCTAATACCTGAGAGCTACGTCCCAGGTGAGCTCCCTGGCGGGACGCCGACCACGAGGTCGCGTCCGTAACTTCCTTTCCAGTTAGGCCCGATGAGCGGGTCGGTGAGCTGGGACTGGGGGCACGGGCGTCATGGGGGTACGGGGGAGGCTGAGGCTGTCGGAGCCTGGAGTGAGGTCAGAGTCTGGAGTGAGGTCAGAGTCTGGAGTGAGGCCAGAGTCTGGAGTGAGGCCAGAGTCTGGAGTGAGGCCAGAGTCTGAGGCGAGGCCGGATTCGGCGGCGGGGGCGGAGGAGGCGGCTGGGTCGGCTCGTTCGGCTCCGTCGGCTCCGTCGGCTGGTCCGGATGCTGGTTCAGCTCGGGTGCGGCGGTCGGGGTGGCTCCGGCGGCGCGGCCGGCTGTCGCGCGGTCTGCTTGCTGTGCTGGTCACGGCGGCAGTGGTCGTTCCGGTCTCCGCCGTTGCCGCGCACCCGGGGATACCGGCCCCCGCACCGGCCCGCCTCACGGCGGTGACCCCGGCCACCCTGGACGAGGCGTACGCCGCGAACCGTGCGAACGCCGCCGAGGCTGCCCGTATGGCCGCCGACCACGGCGACCACGGCCGCGCGGCGGCGGTTCGCTCCATGGCGGCCCCGGGCCGGAACTTCCTCTCCTTCGACGCCCGAGGCTCCGGCCGCGCCATCGAGGTCTTCGGCGACCTCGCGAAGGCCGAGCGCGTGGCCATGCTCGTGCCCGGCTCCGACACGAACCTGGACACGTACAAGCGCTTCCGCGCGGGCGCCGACGCCTTGCACAAACGGCTCGGGATACGTGGCGCCGTTGTCGCCTGGCTCGGCTATGAGACGCCCGGAACCATAAGCCCCGAGGTCCTCACCACGGGGCGTGCGAAGGATGCGGCGCCTGAACTGCGGGGATTCATACGGGAGTTGGAGGCCCTGAATCCGCAGGCCCAGGTCTCGCTGCTGTGCCACTCGTACGGAAGCGTTGTGTGCGCGGAGGCGGCCGAGAGCGCCTTCCGGGCCGCGGGTTCCGCCCGGTTCGCGGGGCCTGGCGAACCCGCCGGTGCGTCCCGGGCCGCCGTTGCCTCGCGCCCCGCAAGCGGTCAGGGCGCTGAGATCGGCGAGGGCGACCTCGATGTCTCCGACATCGCGCTCTTCGGCAGCCCCGGAACCGGCGCCGACTCCGTTGCCGGACTGCACACGAACGCCCGCGTCTGGGCGGGCCGGGGCGCCGACGACTGGATCGCGGACGTCCCGCACACCAAGGCCGACCTGTTCGGCACCACGGTCGGTTTCGGCACCGACCCCGTGTCGTCGGACTTCGGCGCGCGCGTTTTCGCGGCGGGCGACGGCGGCCACAGCGACTACCTCAAGCCGGGCTCGGTGTCCCTGGACAACCTCGCCCGGATCGTCCTTGGCGAGACTGCGGAGGTGACCCATGCGTGAGCTGAAGTTGAGGGGGAGGGTGGGGGAGGGGGAGGGCCCCCCGAAGGACTCCACGCGAAACGCCGCCCAGCCCGGCACCTTGCCCATCACCACCCCACCCCCGCTCCCCGGAGCAGGCCTCCTCCGGAAACGCCTCCCCCAAGAAGGCCCCCTCCGGAAACGCCTCCCCCAAAAAGCCTTCCACCGCCTCCACCGCACCGCCCACCAGATCGACACCGCCACCCCACCCCACCGCGACCGTTCCCTCGACGCCCTGCGCGCCTTCGCGATACTCGGCATAGTGCTCGGCCACTGGCTGGTCACGGCACTGGTCGCGGACGGCGGCGCGCTGCGTACGTCGAGCCCGCTGGCGTACATGCCATGGCTGGCCCCGGTCTCCTGGGTCTTCCAGACGCTCGCGGTGTTCTTCCTGGTGGGCGGGCATGTGGTGACCAAGAGTTACAAGTCGGCGCGGGCCCGTGGCATCACGTACGGGAGGTGGCTGCGTACGCGGCTGTCGCGCCTCTTCGGGCCGGTGGCCGCCGTGCTGGGCCTGTGGACGGTGGCCGCCGTCTGCCTGCTGGTGACGGGGACGGGTGTGCCGACGGTGCATGCGTTGCTGAAGCTCGTCCTGTCGCCCCTGTGGTTCTTGCTGGTCTTCGCCGCGCTGACGGCGCTGACCCCACTCGTTGCCCGGGTCAACCCGCTGTGGCCGCTGGCCGTGGTTCTCCATGTGGACCTCATACGGTTCGGTTTCGGCGGTCCGGCCTGGCTGGGCTGGATCAATGTGGCGGCGGGCTGGCTGGTCCCGTACACGCTGGGGGCGGCCTGGATGCGGGGTGAGCTGACGCGACGTGCCGGGTGGGTGCTGCTGATCGGTGGTGCGGCGACGACCGCGGGGCTCGTCGCGTGGGCCGGTTACCCGGCGTCGATGGTCGGCGTCCCCGGCTCCGCGGTCTCCAACCTCAACCCGCCGACCCTGGCCGCCGTCACCTTCGGTCTGGCCCAGTGCGGTCTGGCGTTGCTGCTCCGGGAGCCGTTGCGCCGGGCGATGCGGCGGCCCGTGGCGTGGGCGGCGGTGGCGTTCGTCAACCTCTCCGCGATGACGATCTTCCTGTGGCACCAGACGGCGCTGATGTCGGTCACCGCGACGGGCCTGTTCGCGGGCCGTCTCCCGGGACTGCACACCACTCCCGACAGCCTGGCCTGGGTGCTGGCCCGCTTCGCCTGGCTCCCGGTCTTCGCCCTCGCCCTCCTGGTGTGCTGGGCCGCCTTTCGCTCCTACGAGCAGGGGCGCCGCCGTCGCGGTGGGCGCCTGTCGCGCGTGGTCCACGTACAGCGTGGCAGGGCGGGGGCCAAGGGAGTTCGCCGTGCATAGGGTTGTGCGGATGAGAGCGGTGGAGAAGCGCCTTGCGCGGGGACTGCGGGTGCTGCGCGAGGACCTGTGGACCGGGAAGGCGGACCCGTTGCCGCCCTCGGTGTGGTTGCGCTGGCTGCCGCACGGTCTGGTGATCCTGGTCGCGATCGGCAGCACCATCGCCAACGCGGACCAGTTCGGCGACGGCTACAACCTGGGTACCGAGTACGGCCTGGTGTGCGCGCTGGCTCAGGGCGCCGCCGTGGGGTTGGCGCTGCGGTGGCCGGTCCCGGCGTGGCAGCTGTCGATGGTGGCCACGGTCGTGGTGGCCATGGGAGCACGGTCTCAACTGAACCAGCTCGACTTCACTCCTCCCTGGCCATGGGGACCGCCCGGTCTGGTCGCGCACGCGATGGTGCTGTTCCTGTTGGCGCTGCGGGTACCCACCCGCGTCTCCGCAGAGGTGTTCGCCCTGACCGCGCTGGTCACCTGGGTGGTGCAGGGCCTCATCGGTGCCGCGAACTACTCGTCTACGGGCACGCTGGCCGTGGCCCTGTTCGCCGGCGTCATCCTCCTCGGCAGCGCCCAGCGCGGTCGCCGCGAAGCCCGTACCCAACTCGTCGAGCAGGCCGGTATCACCGCCGAGGAACGCGCCCGCCGTACGGTCCTCGAGGAGCGCAACCGCATAGCGCGCGAGCTGCACGACGTGGTCGCCCACCACATGTCGGTGATCTCCATCCAGGCCCAGGTCGCCCCCCACCTGGTCAAGGACCCTTCCGACGAGCTCAGGGAGAACCTCGACGGCATCCGGCAGAACGCACTGGAGGCGCTCACCGAGCTGCGCCGTGTCCTGGGCGTACTGCGCTCGGAGAACCCCGAGGACCCGTACGGGATCGGCGCTCCCGGTACCGGAGCCGCCCCCGATGCGCCACAACCCACCCTCGACCGCCTCGACGTGCTCGTCGAGAACACGCGCGCCGCCGGCATGAAGGTGAACACCGAGATCAGCGGCGAGGTGCTTCCGTTGCCGCCGGGTGTGGAGCTGTCCGCGTACCGGATCATCCAGGAGGCGCTGAGCAACGCGCTGCGGCACGCGCCCGGTTCGGAGGTGCGCGTGGAGCTCACGCACGTCCCGCGTGGCCTGCAGATCCGGGTCGCCAACTCCGCGCCCCGGCGCCCCGCCCCGCCGTCGCCGGGTGCGGGACATGGTCTGCTGGGAATGCGGGAGCGCGCGGCGATGCTCGGTGGCACCCTCATGGCGACGGAGACGTCCGACGGCGGCTTCATGGTGGAGGCCTTCCTGCCCCGCGCCGGAACCGCCACCCTCGACGCCTCCGCTCACGACGCCACTACCCCCGACGCCACCACCCCCGACAACTCCACAGAATCCCCAGGAGAACGATTATGAAGAGCGGCACCATCCGCGTACTCATCGCCGACGACCAGCAGATGGTCCGGCAGGGCTTCTCGGTGCTGCTCAACACCCAGCCCGACATCGATGTGATCGGCCAGGCGGTCGACGGCCTGGACGCGGTCGCCCAGGTCGCCGAACTCGCCCCGGATGTCGTCCTGATGGACATCCGCATGCCGGAACTCGGCGGCATCGAGGCCACTCGCCGCATCGTCGACAAGACACCGCAGATCAAGGTGCTGGTGCTGACCACGTTCGATCTCGACGAGTACGTGTATGACGCGCTGCGCGCGGGTGCCTCCGGGTTTCTGCTGAAGGACGCGTCCGCCGACAAGCTGGCGGAGGCGGTCAGGGTGGTCGCCGCGGGGGACGCACTGCTCGCGCCCGGGATCACGAGGCGGCTGATCGCCCGGTTCTCCCAGCTCGACGGGGCTCCCCGCGCCCCTCTCAAGGAGCGCGTCGGTGAGCTGACCGAGCGCGAGACGGAGGTCCTCGCCCTGATCGCGCAGGGTCTGTCGAACGCCGAGATCGCCGAGCGGCTGGTGGTCGCCGAGCAGACGGTGAAGACCCATGTGGGCCGGATCCTGGTGAAGTTGGGGCTGCGGGACCGGACGCAGGCGGCGGTGTTCGCGTACGAGTCGGGTCTGGTACGGCCCGCCGGGTACTGAACCGCCGATTCCGCCGGTCCCCCGGGCTACCCGTAGTACCTGAGAGGGATTCCGGAGGACCATTCTCACTGGTGACGACCGCGAGCCGCCCGCCGCTTACTGTTTTCAACGTGACCGAGACGACCCAGACGCAGACGACACCCCCACGGGGCGGAGCCAAGTCGCGCACTCCTGAGTACCGGCTGGCCGTGGAGGCCCTGCGCGGGATGCGGCAGGAGCTGTTCCACGACGCGTTCGCCTACCGCCCGCTGCCGCGCATGAGCGTGGACGGCCCGATCACCCGGCGGCTGCCCGGGCGCCTGCGGGTGTACGCGGGGTGGACCCCGCACGCCGTGGTGCTGGCGGGCGGCTTGCTGGCGGCGCTCATAGCCGGGACCGCGAGCGACGGCGACGAGGCCACCGCGATGATCGCGGCCCTCCTCGTCTTGGTCCCGGTCCTGCTGACGCTGGTCCGACCCATCGCCGCCTTCTGGGCGTCGATCGCAGTCACTCCGTTCGACGCGGTGCTCAGCGGCGGCGGTTCTGCGGGCTGGCCGTGGGCGCCCGGTGCTTTTGCCGCGCACCTGGTGGTGCTCACGGTCGTGGCGCTCCGGACGCGTCCCCGCACGGCAGCGTGGATGTGGGCCCTGACGGCTTGCTATGGAATCCTCGCGGAGCTCGTCGCCGGCTCGGACTACTACTCCTCCACCGCCGGCCCGATGCTGTTCGTCTCCGCACTGGCCCTCCTGGTCGTCGCCGTCGTCCACATACGCCGTACGGCAGAGCGGCAGGTGATCGCCCAGCAGACGGTGACCGAACACGAGCGTTCCAAGCGGACCCTGCTCGAGGAGCGTACGACCATCGCTCGCGAGCTGCACGATGTCGTGGCCCACCACATGTCGGTGGTCGCGATCCAGGCGGAGGCCGCGCCCTACCGGGTGGAGAACCCGCCACCGGAGCTGGAGCACGCGTTCGCGGTGATACGGGAGAACGCGGTGATCGCACTCTCCGAACTGCGCCGGGTCCTCGGTGTCGTCCGCGCGGAGGACTACGAGGCCCCCGACGCCCCGCAGCCGACCCTCGCCGACCTGGACGGGTTGCTGACCAATGTGCGCAACGCCGGCCTGACCGTCGAGAAGGTGATCACCGGAGCCGTTCGTGAACTCCCGCAAGGCATAGAGCTGTCCGCGTACCGAATAGTCCAGGAGGCACTGAGCAACGCGCTACGGCATGCGCCGGGTGCCTCGGCCCGCGTGGAGATCGGTTATGTGCTGGGCGGCCTAGGTCTGCGGATCGTCAACGGTCCGGCGACCGAGCTGGTGAAGCCCTCGCCCGGTGCCGGGCACGGGCTCACGGGGATGCGGGAGCGGGTGACGATGCTGAACGGCGAGATGACGGCTGCGACGACGGACGACGGGGGGTACGAGGTGACGGTGTTCCTGCCGGTGCCCGTATCCGACACGGAGGCCTCGAGGGACTCGGGAGACTCCGCATGACGATCCGGGTGCTGATCGCTGACGACCAGATGATGGTCCGCGAAGGGTTCTCCGTGCTGCTCGGCGCGATGCCGGACATCGAGGTTGTCGGCGAGGCGGTCAACGGGCGGGACGCGGTGGACCGAGTGCGGGAACTCGCACCCGACGTGGTCCTGATGGACATCCGTATGCCCGAGCTCAACGGCATCGAGGCGACCCGGGAGATAGTCGCCGCGGACGGCGGGGCCAAGGTGCTGGTGCTGACCACGTTCGACCTCGACGAGTACGTGTACCAGGCGCTGCGCGCAGGGGCGTCGGGCTTCCTCCTGAAGGATGCCTCGGCACGCCAACTCGCGGACGGGGTAAGGGTGGTGGCGGCCGGCGAGGCCCTGCTCGCGCCCTCTGTCACCAGACGGTTGATCACGGAGTTCTCGAAGTTGGCGGAGGCGCCGAGCCTGTCGGCCACGGCGCGGGCGGCGGCGTACGGCGATCTGACCGAGCGGGAGACGGAGGTGCTGGTACTCATCGCGCAGGGCCTGTCCAACGGTGAGATAGCCGGGCGTCTCGTGGTCGCCGAGTCGACGATCAAGACCCATGTGAGCCGGATCCTGGTGAAGCTGGGCCTGCGGGACCGGACCCAGGCGGCGGTGTTCGCATACGAGGCGAGGTTGGTCACTCCGGGGTGAGGATCACCTCGGGGTGAGGTGGCAAGCCGGGATGGAAGGGCAAGCCGGGAAGAGAGGCACGCCGGGACGGGAGCGTGTGCCGTTCAGAGGCGGGTGTGGCGTTCTACGGAGGGGGCGGCTCTGGCGGGCCGAGACGCGGCAGGTTAGCGTCCCGACATGACAGACCCTTCCGACTCCGACCGTGCACTTGACGCGTTCGACCCCTGGGATACCGGGTTCGTCGACGATCCCTACCCCGCGTACGCCGAGTTGCGTGACCGGGGGCGGGTTCACTACTTCGAGCCCACGAACCAGTGGCTGGTGCCGCGGCATGCGGATGTGTCGGCGTTGTTGAGGGACCGGCGGCTGGGGCGGACGTATCAGCACCGGTTCACACACGAGGACTTCGGGCGGACGGCGCCGCCGGCCGAGCACGAGCCGTTCCACGTGCTCAACGACCACGGCATGCTCGACCTGGAGCCGCCGGACCACACACGGATCCGGCGTCTGGTGTCGAAGGCGTTCACGCCGCGTACGGTCGAGGGGCTGCGCCCGTACGTCCACAAGCTGGCGAACGAGCTGGTGGCGGGCCTCGTGGCGGACGGTGGCGGTGATCTGCTGACGGCGGTCGCCGAGCCGCTGCCGGTCGCCGTGATCGCCGAGATGCTGGGGATCCCGGAGTCCGACCGGGCGCCGCTGCGGCCCTGGTCGGCGGACATCTGCGGGATGTACGAGCTGAATCCCTCGGAGGAGACGGCGGCGAAGGCGGTGCGGGCGTCGGTCGAATTCACCGAGTATCTCCGGGAGTTGATCGCGGTTCGGCGCAAGGAGCCGGGGGGCGATCTGATCTCGGGGCTGATCGAGGCGTACGAGGAGGGCGACCGGCTGACCGAGCAGGAGATGATCTCCACGTGCGTTCTGCTGCTCAACGCGGGGCACGAGGCGACGGTGAACGCCACGGTCAACGGCTGGTGGGCGCTGTTCCGCAACCCCGACCAGCTGGCGGCTCTCCGCGCCGACCGCGGACTGTTGTCCACAGCTGTGGAAGAACTGATGCGTTACGACACGCCGCTTCAGCTCTTCGAGCGATGGGTGCTGGATGAGATCGAGATCGACGGGACGGTGATTCCGCGGGGGAGTGAGGTGGCGATGCTCTTCGGCTCCGCCAACCACGATCCGGCGGTCTTCGACCGGCCCGAGCGGCTCGATCTCGCCCGGGCCGAGAACCCGCACATCTCGTTCAGTGCGGGCATCCACTACTGCATCGGCGCGCCCCTCGCCCGTATCGAACTGGCCGCGTCCATGGGCGCATTGCTCGACCGAGCCCCGACACTCCGGCTGGCCGCCGAGCCGGAGCGCAAGCCGAACTTCGTCATCCGGGGCATGAAGGAGCTACAAGTGGAGGTCTGACAGTCGTACGTCGTCTGAGAGCCGCCTATCGTCCGACAGCCGTACGTCGGGCGAGGGCGGCCTGGGCGGGTTCACCCAGGTGTGCAGGGCCCACGCGGAGAGCACGAGAGCGCCGATCGTGACGGCCGTCGGCACGAGGAGTCGGGCGGCGCGCGGCCCTCGCCCGCGCAGCAGTCGTCCCACCGTCAGCCATACGGTCGCCGGTATCAGGGCGCCCGCGGCCAGGACGAGCGGCAGCTCGGTCCACAGCACGCTCAGGTCCATGCCCTGGTTCTCGAATCCGCCGCCCATGTGCACGTGGGTACGCCTCGAACCGCCCCACACGAACAGCGCGGTGAGCAGGCCCGCGACCGACAGCAGACAGCCCCCGCATCCGACGGATTCCGGCACTGATGCCCTACGCCCCATGGTCAACAAGGACGCACGCGCCGCCCCGAGGGTTCCCGGCGGACGGAGAGACCGCCGACCGCCGGAAACCCTGAAGGTGCCGCTACTTCGTCTCCAGGTCCCGTCGGCGGAAGCCCTCCAGGCCCAGCCACACCAGGCCCGCCGCGATCAGGGTGAGGAGCAGCAGTGGCGTCCAGCTCATGTCCGCGGCCGGTAGCTGCGGCACGTGGCCGAACGGGGAGACGTTGTTCATCCAGTCCGGGAACTGCAGGATCTGGCCCAGGTAGCCGACGACGAACGCGTACACAGGGACGATCCAGGCCGCCGCGCTCGCCCGCGGGAACCAGCCGAAGATCACGACCGCGACCCCGACGGTGACCCATAGCGCCGGTGCGTAGGCCAGCGCCGCGCCGACCAGTTTCAGGAGCAGCCCGCCGTCACCGGTCGAGGCCGACCCCGAGATGCCGAAGCCGAGCCCGGCGAGGAGCAGCACCAGGGTGCCACCGGTCATGGCGACGGCCAGGTGGCTGCCCACCCAGCGGGTGCGGGACAGGCCGGTCGCGAGGAGCGGTTCGGCCCGGCCCGAGGTCTCCTCGGAGCGTGGCCGAAGCGCCGCCATCACCACGTACACCGCGGCGACGACGGTGATGACCACCATGACCATGGAGGCGAAGGACTCGGCCATGCTGGCGCCGCCGATTTGTTGCAGGGCCTCCTGGATCTGGTCGATGTCCTGCAGCATGTCCTCGGCGTCGCCCAGGATCGACCCGTACATCACACCCATCACGAAGAGGCCCGCGCCGAAGCCGATGAGCGTGCCGCGGTGCAGCCGCAGTGCGAAGCCGAATGGCCGGGTCAGCGCGTCGGAGGCGACCGGGTTGCCGAGCCGGGTGGCCCGCAGTCCCGCGCCCACGTCCCGCCTGGTGGAGAGCACGAAGCCGGCGGCAGCGCAGAGCACGGCGAGCGCCAGGCAGAGCAGCAGCGGCCACCAGCGGTTTTCGACGTACACGTATGTACGCTGCACCCAGCCGATCGGCGACAGCCAGGACAGTGCGCCGTTGCTGCCCACGTCACCGGCGGCGCGCAGGACGTACGCGATGCCGATGACCGCGAGCGCCATGCCGGAGGCGCCGCGTGTGTGCGCGGTGATCTGCACGGTGATCGCGGCGACGGCGGCGAACACGATGCCGACGGCCGCGTGGTCGAAGCCGTAGAGCAGCGAGCCGCCCGTGTCGATGCCGTCGATGCCCAGGCCGCTGAGGCCGAAGGCCAGCAGCAGGGCCAGGGCCAGGTTGGCGAGCACCGCGACGGCGAGCGCGGCCGCCAGGTGGGCGTGCCGGCCCACGACGGTGGAGCGCACCAGTTCGGCGCGGTTGGTCTCCTCCTCGTTACGGGTGTGCCGGGTGATGATCAGGACGCTCATCAGGCCGACGAGGACGGCCATGAAGCCGAGCATCTGGTGGCCCAGCATCGAGCCGAAGTTGTAGTCGTCGAGGTAGTGCCGCGGTCCGGACATGGCGAGCCCGGCCGGGCTGTCCATGGTCTCGACGGCGTTGGCACGGTCCTCAGGGTCGGGGTACAGCGTCTTGTAGTTGCTCGCGGTCGAGACCGTGCCCAGGAACAGCGCGAGGATCCACACCGGGAGCCGAACGCGGTCGCGGCGCAGGTTGAAGCGGATCAGGGTGCGGGTTCCGGCCAGCGAGTTGCCGCCCGCTACGGTGCCGGCGGGTGCGGGCGCCTGCGTGGTGGCGGTTGCGGTGGTCATCGGACGGCTCCGTCACTTGTGGCGGTGGACTTGCCGTTGTCGTGCCCCCTGCCGTCGCCGTTGCCGTGCCCGTTGGCGGAGAGCTCGTCGCCGTAGTGGCGCAGCATGAGCTCTTCGAGCGTCGGCGGGTGGCTGACCAGGCTGCGGATGCCGAACTCGGTCAGCTTGCGGACCGCGCCGTCGAGCTGACCGCCGTCGACGGCGAACCGCACCCTGCCCTCGTCCGTCCGCAAGTCGTGGATGCCCGGCAGGCCGTCGAGCCCGGTGGCCGGGGTCTCGGTCTCGGCCTCGATCGTCGTGCGGGTCAGGTGCCGCATCTCGCTGAGTGTGCCCGACTGCACGATCTTCCCGAGCCGGATGATGCTCACACGGTCGGCGAGCTTCTCCACCTGGGCCAGGATGTGGCTGGACAGCAGAACGGTCTTGCCCGCGGCCTTCGCCTCGAAGATGACGTCCTGGAAGACCACCTCCATGAGGGGGTCGAGGCCCGCCGTCGGCTCGTCGAGCAGCAGAAGTTCGGCGTCGGAGGCCAGTGCGGCGACGATGGCGACCTTCTGCCGGTTGCCCTTCGAGTACGCGCGGCCCTTCTTGGTCGGGTCGAGGTCAAAGCGCTCGATGAGCTCGTCCCGGCGCTGCCGGTTGATTCCCCCGCGCAGCCGCGAGAGGAGGTCGATGGCCTCGCCGCCGGTGAGGTTGGGCCACAGCTCTACGTCGCCGGGAACGTAGGCGAGGTGCCGGTGCAGCTCCACCGCGTCGGTCCAGGGGTCGCGGCCAAGCAGCTGAGCCGCGCCCGCGTCGGCGCGCAGCAGGCCCAGCAGGACGCGGATGGTGGTGGACTTCCCGGCGCCGTTGGGGCCGAGGAAGCCGTGGACTTCGCCGGTCTCGACGTCCAGGTCGAGGCCGTCCAGCGCGTGAGTCTTGCCGAACGACTTGTGCAGTCCGGAGACAGAGATTGCCTTCGTCATGATTTTGAACCTACGCTACTTTCACAAATTTGTGAAGTTAAGGAAGCGTCAAAAGCGGCGTCTAGAATCGATAACGGCGCATGGAGCAGCGATGAGCGGCGCTGAGCAGCGGAGAGGATCGAAAGATGAGCGAACCGACTGAGGCGGGGCGGGATACGGAGGCGGTCTCGAAGTTCGTCGAGAGCTTCGCCGCGCAGTTGGTCGAGGCCGGGATGCAGCGGATGGCGGCCCGGGTGTTCGCGGCGTTGCTCGCCTCCGACTCCGGGGCGATGACCTCCGTCGAACTCGGCGAGCAGCTGCAGATCAGCCCGGCCGCCGTGTCCGGAGCCGTGCGCTATCTCGCGCAGCAGCACATGGTCTCGCGCGAGCGTGAACCCGGCTCCCGGCGCGAGCGGTATCGCGTCCACAGCAACCAGTGGTACGAGGCGGCGACCAATCGGGGCGCGGTGCTCAAGCGCTGGGAGTACGCCTTGCGGGAGGGGGTCGACGGTCTCGGCCCCGAGACCCCCGCCGGACGGCGGCTCGCCGAGACCCTGGCGTTCTTCGAGTTCTTCGACAGCGAGCTCACCAAGATGATGGATCGCTGGCGGATCCACCGGGAGGAGCACTTCGGCACCGGCTGACCGCGGGAACGTGCCGCTCACGCCCCCGGCAACGTCAGCCCCCACGCCCCCGCCCGCACCGTCCACGTCCGCGTCCGTACCGGCCCCGACACCAGGGCGTCCGCCCGGTACCGGAAGTGCGCGCCCGACACGGTGACCGTGCTGCCCCGGGCCAGGAGCGGTGAGGCCTCCGCGCCCACCGACACCGGGCGGACCTCGACCTCGGCCACGCCCGCGTCCCCCGGTGCCACCGACACCCCCTCCACCGGCTGGTCCAGATCCACCAGCGTCACCCCGTCGACCTCGACCCGCAGCCGGGACGGCCCGGAGCCGCCGTTCGCGGAGGCGGTACGGGACGGACGTACGGGCACCAGCGTGCGGACGAGGGACTGGCAGGTACGCAGCCAGGGGTGACCGGAGGAAGCCCCCGGCTCGGCGTCCGACTCGCTCTCCCTGTCCTCCTCGTCCGTCCCCGTAGTCCCCATCCCCGCCCCCGGCCGCGCGGCGAGCGGCGGGATCCGCAGCGCGCCCAGCACCACCCCGTCGCTGTCGTCGACGAGCAGGTCCAGCCGCCGCTCGACCCCGTCCAGGACCGCCCGCGCCCCCGCCACTGCACCCGTGGGCACCCCCAGGGACCGTACGAGCGAGATCGCACCGCCCACCGGCACGACCGACAGCGCACATCCAGCCAGCTCCCGCTGCCGGTGCAAAACGGACACCGCACGCAGCAGGGCACGATCGTCCCCCACCACAACGGGCCGCCGGGACCCTCGCCGACGCAGTGCCCTGGCGAATTCCTCGGGCCCGTCGGGGAGGCATACTTTCGTGGTCGCACCCGCGCTGAGCACGTCTTTTGCGATCCGTACCGCCTCACCGTCATTGCGACGGGCGACCGGGTCGATGACCACCAGAAGCTGGTCGGAAGCAGCCACCTCGGTCATGCCTCGCTTCCTCGGGTAGCATCTTTGTGCAAGAGCCCCTTGCGCTATTGCGCCAGGGGCTTCGTCTATTCCGGGGCATCCGGTCCGACGGGTCGCGGCCAACGAAGGTCGCCGGTGTACGCGGCACAAGCCGTGCAGCGTACGCCCCTGATGTTGGACATGCCCCACCCGGAAGGGGTGTACGCCTGTGCCCGCACTTGTGCTGCTCGGTGCTCAGTGGGGTGACGAAGGCAAGGGAAAGGCCACCGACCTGCTCGGTGGATCCGTGGACTACGTGGTGCGCTACCAGGGCGGCAACAACGCCGGCCACACGGTGGTCGTGGGCGACCAGAAGTACGCCCTGCATCTCCTCCCTTCCGGAATCCTCTCGCCCGGATGCACGCCGGTCATCGGTAACGGTGTCGTCGTCGACCCGTCGGTCCTGCTCTCCGAGCTGAGCGGTCTGAACGAGCGCGGCGTCGACACGTCCAAGCTGCTGATCAGCGGAAACGCTCACATCATCACGCCGTACAACGTCACCGTGGACAAGGTGACGGAACGCTTCCTCGGGAAGCGGAAGATCGGCACGACGGGCCGAGGCATCGGCCCCACCTACGCCGACAAGATCAACCGCGTGGGCATCCGCGTCCAGGACCTGTACGACGAGTCGATCCTGACCCAGAAGGTCGAGGCGGCCCTCGACATCAAGAACCAGGTCCTGACCAAGCTCTACAACCGCCGCGCGATCGCCGTCGGCCAGGTCGTGGACGAACTGCTGGGCTACGCCGCGCAGATCGAGCAGTACGTCGCCGACACCGTCCTGGTCCTCAACCAGGCCCTGGAGGCCGACAAGGTGGTCCTCTTCGAGGGCGGCCAGGGCACGCTCCTCGACATCGACCACGGCACGTACCCCTTCGTGACCTCGTCGAACCCGACCGCGGGCGGCGCCTGCACGGGCGCGGGCGTGGGCCCGACGAAGATCAGCCGGGTCATCGGCATCCTGAAGGCCTACACGACCCGGGTCGGCGCCGGCCCCTTCCCGACCGAACTCTTCGACGAGGACGGCGAGGCCCTGCGCCGCATCGGCGGCGAGCGCGGCGTGACGACGGGCCGCGACCGCCGCTGCGGCTGGTTCGACGCGGTCATCGCCCGTTACGCGACCCGCGTCAACGGCCTCACCGACTTCTTCCTCACCAAGCTCGACGTCCTCACCGGCTGGGAGCAGATCCCGGTCTGCGTGGCGTACGAGATCGACGGCAAGCGAGTAGAGGAACTCCCGTACTCCCAGACCGACTTCCACCACGCGAAGCCGGTCTACGAGCTGCTCCCCGGCTGGTCCGAGGACATCAGCAAGGCCAAGACCTTCGCCGACCTCCCCAAGAACGCCCAGGACTACGTCAAGGCGCTGGAGGAGATGTCGGGAGCGCCGATCTCGGCGATCGGCGTGGGCCCGGGGCGGGACGAGACGATCGAGATCAACTCGTTCATCTGAGACGCCATCCGCTGCTTCCAAGAGGCAGCCGTGCGGCGGCCGACCTTGTGTACGTCGGCCGTCGCACGCCGCGCACCAGGCCACGCCGGCCGCATGGTGTGACTAATCTGTCCGCCATGAAGGAGCCAGGATGCTGCTGGGATTCCGGGTGGCGAATGTCCGGTCCCTGCGGGTGGAGGAAGGGCGAAGGCGGGACGAAGGGCCGATCCAGCAGACCCCGCCAGGTCCACGTCTTCGCCGAGGGCGAGGCCACCGAGTCCGAGTACGTCGACATCCTCGTGAAGAACGGCACCCCGGCCAAGGTGGGGGAGACTGTCCAGCACCACATCGGAAATCCCAACGCCGAGAGCAAGCCCTTACGCCAGGTTCAAGAAGCCGGCGAGTGATGGAGAAAGGGGCAGGCTGATGGCGTCCAGGAAGCCTCCGACTGAGCGGCAGCAGCGTTTGGGTGCAGAGTTGCGCAAGATGCGTGAGCAGGTTGGGTTGTCGCTGACCGAGGCTGCCGAACTGCATCGCGTCGACAAGGCCACGATCAGTAACACGGAGTCCGCCCGGTACGGCGTGAGTTCGGACCGTGTCCGTGTATGGGCCGCCAACTACTCCTGCCCGGACCGCAAGTATGTCGACGCGCTTGCCGAGATGGCCAGGGAGCGGGGTGCGAACTGGTGGGACACGTACAGGGGGCTCGTCCCGGCGGTTCTTCTGGACCTGGCGGAGTTGGAGCACCATGCGGTCGCACTCCGCACCGCGCAGCTCACACACATGCCGGGGCTTCTCCAGCACGAGGACTACGCACGTGCGGTCATCGGGGAGGCGGTCCCTGATCCCGCTCCCGAGGACCTCGACCGCAAGGTCGAGTTTCGTGTCAGGCGAAGCGCCGTACTTGACCTGGAGGAGCCGCCGTCGTGCACGTTCCTCATCCACGAGGCGGCGTTGCGCATGTTGTTCGGCGGTGCCCGGGTAGCCAAGCGCCAACTGGCGTACCTACTGGAGCAGTCCGATCGGGAGAATGTGACCGTACGGATTCTCCCGTTCGCAGCCGGCGGATTCCCCAGTGCCGGAAGCTCGACCATGTACGCCTACGGCCCTGTTGCACAGCTCGACACGGTGCAGTCGGACACGCGTCTGGGGTCAAGGTTCCTCCACGCCGAGACTCATCGCGCGAACTACCGCATGGTCTTGGATCGTATGGAGGAGCGTTCCCTGGACCCTGACCGTTCACGGGAGTTCATTCGTGAAGTCGTACAGCAACTCTGAAGGCGTGAGAAGAGTGGATGTCCAGTGGCGTAAGTCCTCGTTCTCCGAGGACTCCGACGGCAACTGCGTCGAAGTCGCCTTGTGCGACGATGACGTGCTCATACGTGAGAGCGATGAGCCGGGTGCGATCGTGACGACCACATCGGAACGGCTCCGCACGTTCCTGGTCGGCATCAGGGCGGGTGCGGTCGGCCACTCGTCGTAGGCGCTCCCAGCCAACTGGCCCCCAACCTGGCTCAGATGGGGGCCAGTTGTTGTTCGGGGCATCCAAGCGAAGAAGGCATATGCCGAACCTTGCAGCAATGCGCCTCAATATTGAGATGACGCGTATGTTGGGGCTACAGTTTCAACTACATGCTGTGACCTGTCGGTTGCAGAGCAAGTAGAAGCCCCGGCGGTGTCGGAAGCACCCCGGGGCATGGCCAACGCCTCGTAGGAGCGTCAGCATGTCCAACCGTATCCGGCCCGGCCTCGCGCGAACACTCGTGCACGTGGCCGTCTTCTTCCTCGCGTGCCTCTTGCGCGTGCTCGTCCCCATCCCGGCATCGGACGTGGTCCGGCGACCGCCGGGTTACCGGCTCCTCGTCGCCGGTGCCGAGATCCCCGCGCTGCCGCCGTATCTGCTGCGGTCACGCAGAACGGCAACCGCGCCCGCACGCCGTCCCGCCTCCCGTGTCCGTCCCTATCTGATCGCGCACGAGCAGCGCATGCGCCGTAGGGCGCTGGCGCTCGCGCTCGACGGGATCGACGTCGGGCCCCAGGTGATCCATGGGCATCGGATCGGCGAGCCGGTCGTGCGCCGGGCGATGGCGTCCGTGGGGGTGGCGGCCTGATGAGCGAACCCCGGATGCAGGTAAGTCGCGTACCCAGCAAGCCCGTACGGCGGGACGAGGACGGCACGCTCACCATCGATCTCTGGCTGCGCAGGGACGGTGCCTTCGAGTCGGACCTCGCGCTGCGCCTCACGCCCGCTGAGGCGGAGGTCCTGCACGCCCAGCTCTGCTACGCGCTCGACGACGCGACGGTCTCGGTGACCACGCCGGTGTCCAAGCTGCCCGACTGCCGCAAGCCCGCCGTGGGCAGCCAGGGAGTCCACTGGCCGTAGGAACGGATTCTCCAGGTGTGGGCGGCACGAGGCACGAACACGAACGTGTCGCCCACGCCGACCGTAGCCGCCTCTTCCCCGGTGCAGGCGGGGGCTCCCAGCTGCGTAACACTTGGTGTTACGGTTCTGGTATGGCGATTGTACGTTTCTCGATCAGCATGCCGGCCGAGGTGCGTGACCGGATAAGGGAGCACGCCGCGGACGCCGGACTCGACGTTTCCACGTTCCTGGCGATCGCCGCCCAGGCGCAGATGGACCAGCAGGATCGGGTCAGGGAGATCTTCGAGCCCTTCCAGAAGGCGCGCACGGAGGCCGAGGAGCAAGCTGGTACGGGTGTCTGGGCAGGCGACGACATCGAGCCGACAGAGGGGGAGCAGGCGGAGGTCGACGCGATTCTCGGCTCTGCACCGCACAACGAGGCCGCCGCGTGAACGTGGTCGTGTACGACACGGGCATGCTGATGGCGCTGGTCGACCAGGAACGCCGGGCGCACATCCTGCACAAGGGGTTCGTCACGGCCGGCGGACACAAGCCGATCGTCCCCGGTCCCGCCCTGTCACAGGCATGGCGGACAAGCCCGAAAACGGCCTACGCCTGGAAGCGTCTCCTTGCCGATGTCTTCGTGTACCCCGTTGACAGGGCCCGGTACGCCGACGGTCTTCCGCCGCGCTGTCTCCCCTGTGCGGGAGGAGTGAACATCGAGGGCTGGAAGACACTCGGCGACATGATCGGTTCTGCTGCACTACCGCCGAAGAAGCGCCCCGATCCGGTCGACGCCCTGGCCGTCTTCATCGCGGCCAGTCACGGCGGAGGCAGCGTTCTCACCTCCGACCGCGACGACATCGATGCGTACGCCGCCACACTGCCCGGCGGCAACGTCTCGGCCGTGGCCGTTTGACGTAGGCCCTCATGGCTGTGCGAATCCAGGCAACTCTCTCTCAGGGGACGCCGCCTCACGCCTCTCCGCTCCCCGTCCCGCAGCATGGACCCCCATGCGGTTGACCGTGACACAGGGGAGGCGTGAGGCATGGTTACCGGAGCGGACAGGAAAACCGGCCAGCAGGCCGAGGCGGCACGTGTACGTTCCCGCACTCTGCCTGGCTGCCGCCGACGGTTTGCGCAAGGGGCCGGCGGAGCACACCGGGGCCCTGCCCGCGGCCGAGATCGTCGAGTTGGACTTCGCGGGCGCGTCCACCGTGGGCGCGTTGCTGCGTGACGGTGTGGAGTGGCGTCTCGGCCACGCGGTCCACCTGTCCCGCCCGACACCGGACTGGCCGGACGGCCGGCACGTGGTGACCGCGGACCCTGGCCCCGTACGCGGACATGCCTCTCGTACACGCCATCAGGGTGCCGGGGCAACGGTGACCTGGGCCGGATGAGCGAGCCTGGCCTACCGGTGTGCCCCGCACTCGACCGGGGGCACACCGGTAGGCCGAGGTTCTCGGCCTCAGGCGTCCGGCCGACTGAGCCCGGATACGCCAGATGGTCCACATGCCGCATCCTCGTTCGCGGCACATACTGGACAAAAGCTGAGAAGTTGACCAGCTCGAATCCCCGAGGAGAGGTGCGTGCGATGCGCGTCATGCTCAAGGCGACCCTGGACACTGAGAAGGCGAACGAGGTCATTCACAGCGGCAAGCTCCAGGAGCTGATCAAGTCGGTGCTGGAGAAGACCAAGCCGGAGGCCGCCTACTTCGGTCCTGTGGATGGCCGGCGGACCTGCTTCCTGATTTTCGACATGAAGGACAGCTCGGAGCTGCCCCCGACCGGTGAACCGTTCTTCAGCGACCTCAACGCCAAGGTCGAGGTAAGTCCGATCATGAACCTCGAAGACCTGCAGAAGGGACTGTCGCAGCTGGGGTGACCCTCAGCTGAAGACGATCATCGACCCCTGCGCCAGGCTGCGCGTAGCCGCCGCGTGCAGGCCCAGCCACACATGCCGCTCCCGGGCGAAGGGGCTCGAGTCGAAGGGAGCGGGGGCGGCCGGTTCCTCCAGCGACGTGGGGGCCATGGGGGGTTCCGGCGGCAGCGGCGGGTTCGCGGGGTCGATGCCGATCGACGGGGCCACGAACTCCAGCTCGCGCAGCAGCGTCTGGGAGGAGCCCAAGGGGCCGCCGCCCGCGAGGAGTTCGTCGTTCGAGAGCGGGTGCGGGAAGTCGACGGGGACGTACGCGCCCGCGTGGTCGTAGTGCCAGACCAGGTGCGACTGCTGGGCCGTCGCCTCGAAGATCTCCAGCAACTGCTCGTAGTCGCCAACCAGGTCGTCGACCGGGGTCACCGCGAGACCGCGCACCTGCAGCAGGTACGCGCGGCGCAGGAAATGCAGCGCGTCGTAGTCGAAGCCCGCGACGGGGGCCACGTCGCCGGAGAGTCCTGGCATGTACTGGTACACCGGCACCGGTGGGAGTCCGGCCTCGCTCAGGGCCTTGTCGTAGAGCGCCAGTTCCTCGGCGAAGGGGTTGTCGGGGGTGTGGCACAACACGTCGACGAGTGGGACCAGCCACAGGTCACAGGCCAACAGATGACTCCTCGGGTAGCACGGTGGTCAAAGCAGGGTAATGGCTGGCAAGCGCCGTAAGCCCTTGTCGTACAGATCCGCCTACCCACGCCCCGCCGCCCCACATCCCCATGCGCCCCATGAGGTCTCATCCCGCCGCCAGCCGTTCGATGAGTGCCAGCGAGTGCGTGTTGTACGCGGTGACGATCTCGTGTGCCGCCTCGGCGTCGCGGCGGGCGAGGGCGTCCACGAGGGCGGTGTGCTCGGCCCAGAGGTGGCCGCGCAGATCGACCGTATGCAGGTACTGGACCGCGCACACCCAGGACTGGACGCGCAGCCGGTGCAGGAAGTCGGCGAGGTAGGGGTTGCCGAACAGATTGCTGAGCTCGCGCCAGAAGCGCAGGTCGTAGCCGATCAGTATGTTCAGGTCACCGGCCGCGGCAGCCCGCTCGGCCTCCTCGCCGCGGCGGCGCACTCCGGCGAGGACGGCGGCTTGGCGCGGGTCGTCGGCGCGCGGGTCCAGGGCGGCGCGGGCGGCCCGGCTGATGTCGGACTTCTCGTCCAGGTACTGGTGGAACAGGCCGTCCGTGACCAGGCTCCGGGCCTCGATCATGTCCCGGTAGTCGGCCGGCGAGTACTCGTGCACGCGGAAACCGCGGTGCTGGTCCGCGTCCAGCAGACCCTGCGCCGACAGGTCGACCAGGGCCTCGCGGACGGGGGTCGCGGAGACGCCGTACTGCTCGGCGATCTCCTTCACCGTGAACTCCTGGCCCGGCTTCAGGCGCCCGGCCAGCACCTCGTCACGCAGCGCGTCCGCGATCTGCTGTCGCAGCGTGCTGCGCGTCACGGCGCCGTTGCCGCCGGTGCCGGGCATGGTCCTGGTCCTCCTCGATCGGTCGGTACTCGCGCGTATCTACGAGCACGTACGTCCATATCTACGAGCACGTCACCATACGCGTTCGACTTCGCGAGGAACCGGTTATTGACAGCATGCTGTCGAAATGACAGCATGCTTACATAAACATCAAGCCACCCGAGGAGAAGCCATGGTCGCCACAACCGCCCGTAAGCCTGTCCACCTCGCCGTCTACGACACCTTCGCCGACTGGGAGACCGGGCACACGACCGCGTATCTCGCCCGCGCCGGATACGAGATCCGGACCGTGGGACCCAGTCGCGCACCGGTGACGAGCATCGGCGGCCTGCGGATCCAGCCGGACCTGGCCCTCGATGACGTACGCCCCGAGGACAGCTCCCTGCTGATCCTCACCGGCGCCGACCTCTGGGACACAAGCGACGACCTCGCACCGTTCGCCCGCAAGGCGCGCGGCTTCCTCGACGCGGACGTCCCCGTCGCCGCCATCTGCGGAGCCACCGCCGGGCTGGCCCGCGAAGGCCTGCTCGACGACCGCGACCACACCAGCGCCATCTCCTTCTATCTGGCCGCCACCGGATACAAGGGCGGCGAGCGGTACGTAGACGCCGACGCCGTGACCGACGGGAAGCTGATCACCGCCGGTCCCACCGAACCCGTCGCCTTCGCCCGCGAGGTGTTCGGGATGCTCGGTGTGTACGAGGGCGAGGTGCTGGACGCCTGGTACCGGCTGTTCCACGACTCGGACCCGGAGGCGTACGCCGTTCTCGAAGCGGCCGGCCAGTGAGCCGCGAGCGTCAGGACCTGCTCAGCCGCAGCGCCCTCGGCGTCTTCCGGCTCAACGGCCAATTCCTCTCGGTGGCAGAGGAGTTGGCCCGGCCCGCCGGACTGACCGCGGCCTGGTGGCAGGTACTCGGAGCCGTGGTGTCCGAGCCCCTGCCCGTCTCCGGGATCGCCCGCGCGATGGGCATCACCCGCCAGAGCGTGCAACGGATCGCCGACCTGCTCGTCGAGAAGGGGCTAGCCGAGTACGCGCCCAACCCCGCCCACCGCCGCGCCAAACTGCTCACTCCGACCGAGGACGGCCGCGCCGCCATGGCGAAGATCCACCCCGGCCACGCGGCCCTCGCCGACCGCCTCGCGGACGCCCTCGGAGACGACGGCTTCGCCGAGACCGTACGCGTGTTGGAACGCCTGTCACAGGCGCTCGACCAGCTCTCGTCGACCGCGCCACCTGTTACGGAGCTGTAGAGACCGCCCGGCCTTCCAGCCCGTACGGCCGCACTATCCTCACCGTGTCGCACACGCACGGGGTAGGGGGCGCCGGCCATGGAGAAGCTGGGACAGGGGGAGCCGTCGGGCATCCCCCAGGCCGGAGGCGGGGGACGGATCGGCGCGTACCGGCTGCTGGCGCGGCTGGGGTCCGGCGGGATGGGGAACATATATCTGGCGCGTTCCGACCGGGGCCGTACCGTCGCCGTGAAGCTGGTGCGGCAGGAGCTCGCCGAGCAGGAGGAGTTCCGGGCGCGGTTCCGGCAGGAGGTGCGGAACGCGCGGCGGGTCGGCGGGTACTGGACCGCACCCGTGCTCGACGCGGACACGGAGGCCGCGATTCCGTGGGTGGCGACCGGTTATGTCGCCGGGCCCTCCCTGCAGACCGTCGTCGGGCACGACCACGGCCCGCTGCCGGAGCGTTCCGTACGCATCCTCGCGGCGGGACTCGCCCACGCCCTCAAGGACATCCACGCCGCCGGGATCGTCCACCGCGACCTCAAGCCCTCGAACGTACTCGTCACGATCGACGGCCCCCGCGTCATCGACTTCGGGATCGCGCGCGCCCTGGAGACGGTGACCGACGGAGGGCTGACGCGGACCGGCGCGCTCGTCGGCTCGCCCGGGTTCATGGCTCCCGAGCAGGTCCGCGGCGACCGCATCACTCCGGCCTGCGACGTCTTCTGCCTGGGTTCCGTCCTCGCGTACGCGGCTACCGGCGAGCTTCCCTTCGGCACCTCCAACAGCGGGGTGCACGCCCTGATGTTCCGCATCGCGCAGGAGGAGCCGGACCTGGAGCCGCTGCCGGAGGGCCTCGCCGATCTCGTACGGCTCTGTCTGCGCAAGGACCCGGCCGCCCGCCCGAGCCTCGACGACATCCTGGAACGCACCGGCGCGGAGGACACCGTCGCCGACGGCCGCAGCCGCGACCCCTGGCTGCCGAGCATGCTGGTGGCCCAACTGGGGCGCCATGCTGTGCAGTTGCTGGAGACCGAGAATCCGGAGGGGTCGGAGGCCCCGGAGAAGCCGGAGAAGCCGGAGAATCCCCAGCGTTCGGCGGAGGGGGCCGAGCGGGGCTGGAACGCCGAGAAGCCGGCGGGTCCGGCGGGCTCTGGAGGTTCAGCGGGTCCGGCGGGCTCCGCGAAGGCGGCGGCTGGAGGTTCGGCGGGTCCGGCGGGCGCCGCGGGCGTGGCCGCCGTGGGAGGCGCGTCGGGTCCGGCTGCCGCGGACGCCCCAAAGCCCCACGCCCCCAGCCCCGCTCCCCACCCCGAAGCCTCCCCCGAACACGCCCCCGCCGCCGACGACTCCGCCCCGCCCTCGCCGGGCACACCGGGCAGCGCCCCGCTGGATCACCTGCCCACGACGGTCAACTCGGGCGGCACGCCTCCGCCGACCCCTCCGCCGGGCCCGGCCTACGGCTATCCACAGCAGCACCCGCAGCCCGCCGGATACGGTTACCCGCAGCAGCCCGGCACCTGGGGTGCGCCCGAGGGGTACGCGCCCGCGCCGGGCTCGACTCCCCCGTACGGGCCCGCCTACGGGCCGGGAGTCGGCGCCCCGCAGCAGCCACCCCACCGAAGCGGCCGCTCCACCGCCTTCCTGCTCGTGGTGGCCCTGGTCGTCGCGCTCGCCGCAGGCGGATCGGTCTACGCGCTGATGAGCGGCGGCGAGGACGGCAACGGCGCGGGCGGCGACACCACGGCGACCCCGACCGCCAGCGCACCCACAACCGACCCGACCAGCCAGAACCCGGACCAGGACCCGACCGCCGAGCCATCGAAGGCCACGGAGGAGAGCCCGGTCGGCGGTGTGATCCCGACCAAGTACCTCGGCAGTTGGGTGGCGGTCTTCCGCACCGACCAGGGCAGCAACACCCGAAGGCTCACCATCCAGCAGGGCCAGGTCGGCGACATCGTGCTCTCGCTCACGGCGGGCGGCCCGGAGAGGCTGGAGGGCGACGAAGGCGACCGTACGTACCACTGCGTCTTCCAGGCGAGGCTCGCCGCGGCCCCGACCGCCGACGGACCGCTCCGCATCGGCCCGTCCACAGTCACCGTCGGCGAACCTCCCAGCTCCTGCACCCCGGGCGAGGCCTCGGAGCTGACCATCCTCCCGGACGGCAGCCTGCGCCGCCTGACCGACGGGAGCGGCGCCGAGCTGACGTACAACAGGACGGACTGAGCAGCGAGTTGAGGTCCGCAGCTGTGAACTCGCTGAACTGGAGCTGAACTTCCGCTGTCGTGTCCCTTATGTCCCCACCCAGAGCCGTACCTTGATCCCGCAGGGTCAGGCTCGGGGGAGTGGCTCACGTGCAGGATTGGCTGAGCGCGGAGAACGTCATCGCGCTGACGACGGCGCTCGTCGGTGTCGTGGCGTCCGCCGTGATGGTCTGGTACGAGCGCCGGGTGCCGCGGCGGAAGCGGCTCGGCTACCGCGTGCAGATGGACAACCCCATCGGGCACGACGTGCGTTCGGGGCGGGCGAACGTACGGCTCGGGCTGTTCGACGAGGCGTCGGACATGTCCGACGCGACGCTCGTGCTGCTGCGCATCGAGAACGACGGCTCGCAGAGCATCGCCGACAACGACTACACCGGGCGTGAACGGCACGGTCTCACCGCGGTGTTCAGCGACCGCGTGATCCGGGGTGTGTCGGTCACGCAGCCGGCCGGCACCGATCACCTCATGGACCACTTCACCCCGGCCGCGGGCTTCGGCTATCAGGACGGCGTCCTGCGCATCCCCCGCGTCCCGCTCAACCGGGGCGAGCACTTCAAGCTGCTCGTACTGCTGTCGGGCGGGGACGTCGGCTGCGGCATACGGCTCATAGGCGGCATCCGCGACGGCGAGGTGCATCCCAACAGCGCGATTCTTCCGGACGACAAACCGCCGCTGTTCAGCCGCGCGGCCCGGTTGATCACCGTACTGCTCACGCTCTGCGTGATGACCCTGGCCACGATCATCGTCGCCCGGGACGACACTCCGCCGCCGCTCGAATGCGAGACGGGCAAGCTGACGCTCACCGGATCGACGGCGTTCAAGCCCGCACTGGAGGACCTGGAGGACGAGTACGAGGAGGACTGCGAGGGCGCCGACATCACCGTGGACGCGCGCGGCAGTACGGCCGGGGTCAACGAACTCGCCGCCCTGGGCGCCCAGTCGAAGGACTCGCCCGCCGTCATCGCCTTCTCCGACGGCCCCAAGACCATCGACGACTCCGAACTGACCGCGAACCGGGTCGCGTTGTCCCTGTTCACCCTGGTCGTCAACGACGCCGTCCGGCCGAGCGGGGGCCTGACCCTGGACGACATACGCCGCATCTACCGCGGCGAGGTCACCCGCTGGCGGCAGCTCGACAAACGACTCCCCGACCTTCCCGTCGTCCTCGTCAGCCGCGACGCCGACTCCGGTACGCGGCAGATGTTCCAGCGGGAGGTGCTGGACAGCTGGGAGCGGGTGCCCAGCACCTCGCTGGACTGCCGCAGCAAGGAAGACTCGTCCTACCCGGTCACGCGCTGCGAGCTCGACTCCACGCAGCAGGTGCTGGACAAGGTCGCCGAGATCCCCGGCGCCATCGGCTACAGCGAACTCAGCCAGGCCACCGAGCGGCGCGGACTGCACCGGCTCGCCATCGACGGTCACCAGTCCTCCGTCGAGGACCTGGAGCAGGGCGAGAACGCCTACCCGTACTACGGCCTCGAGTACGCCTACACCTACGGCCGCCCCTCCGCGAGCTCCCTCACCGGCAGCTTCCTCGCCTATATGCGCGGGGGCACCGCCCAGAGCGTGATCCGCGGCCATGGGCATGTGCCGTGCGAGACGACGACCGGGAACGACCTCTGCGCCGAGAGGGCCAGGAGCGACGAGGCCGGCTGATCGGCTGGCAAGGGCTCCCCGGGCGCCCTTGCCCCTGCCTGGCGCGTGCAGAACGATGGCAAGTCACGGCGTTCCCCCACCCCGTGTTCCGGGAGGATCCATGCGGCGCATCCGTCCCAGCAGAAGAAACGTCCTGGCCGCGGCGTCGGCGGCCGTGGCGGTGTCCGCCGACGCGGTCGCCGCGCAGGCCAAGGCCATGGAGCCCACCGGCACGCGTCCACCCGCAACCGCCCAGCCGCCGTCCCGCGAACTCCGCGCCCTGTTAAGGGAGATCGACCCCGAGCGCATCGAGGCGACCGTCCGCAAACTCGCCTCCTTCGGCACCCGCCACACCCTCTCCTCTCAGGACGACCCCAAGCGCGGCATCGGCGCGGCCCGCGACTGGATCCTGGCCCAGATGAAGTCGTACGCGAAGACCTCCGGCGGCCGGATGACGGCAGAACTCCAGTCGTACGTCCAGCAGCCGGCGAACCGTATCCCCGCGCCCACCCGCATCACGAACGTCATCGCGACCCTGCGCGGCTCGGTCACCCCGGACCGTATCTACGTGGTCTCCGGCCACTACGACTCCCGGTGCAGCGACCCCATGGACGCCACGTCCGACTCCCCGGGCGCGGACGACGACGCCTCGGGGGTGGCGGTCGCCATGGAACTGGCCCGGGTGATGGCGGGGCGGCGCCCCGCCGCGACCATCGTGTTCGCGGCGGTGGCGGGGGAGGAGCAGGGGCTGTACGGGGCGGCGCACATGGCAGAGCGGTTCCGGTCGACGGACGCGGACGTCCAGGGCATGTTCACCAACGACATCGTGGGCAGCCCGACGGCGGACGACGGCACCAAGGACCCGTACACCATCCGCCTCTTCGCGGAGGGCGTCCCCAGCTCGGAGACCCCCGAACAGGCCGACACCCGCCGCTCCGTAGGCGGCGAGAACGATTCCGCCACCCGCCAGCTGGCCCGCTTCGTGCGGGACACGGCGGACAACTCCGCGACCGGCATGAACGTACGCGTCATCTACCGCCGCGACCGCTACCGTCGGGGCGGCGACCACATCCCGTTCCTCGAACGCGCCTATCCCGCCGCCCGCTTCACCGAGCCGACGGAGGACTACGCGCACCAGCACCAGGACGTACGGGTCGAGAACGGCAAGCAGTACGGGGACCTGCCGGAGTTCTGCGACTTCCCCTTCATCGCCCGCGTGGCGCGCGTCAACGCGGCCGCCCTCTGGAGCCTGGCCCAGGCCCCCGGCACCCCGCGAGGCGCCAAGATCCTCACCGCCGCGCTCACGAACTCCACCGAGCTGAGCTGGACGCGCGGCTCCGAGCCCGACCTCGCCGGCTACGAGGTCGTATGGCGCGAGACGACGGAGCCCGACTGGACCCACGTGATTCCGGTCGGCGACGTGACGAAACACAAGGTGGACTTGTCGAAGGACAACGTGTTCTTCGGGGTGCGGGCGGTGAGCCGGGCGGGGTATCGGAGCCCGGTGGCTTTTCCGCAGCCGCAGGCGTGACGGCGCCGGGCCGGGAGTTGTTTCGCCCCCGCCGCCCCTACCCGTCCCATCCCCGGGGCGTAGCCCCGAGGGGGTCTGGGGGCGCAGCCCCCAGCGGGGTTCAGGGGCGGAGCCCCTTGGTATGGGACGGGTAAGGGCGGCGGGGGCGCCGTATCCATCAGCGGCTCCGCCGCGGGCGTCACCGAGCTTCCGGCGGCCGCTGCCGAGGCATGTTCGGCCGCGCCCCCGGCGCAAGCGCGGGCCGCCCGCCCGGCGCCGACGGATCCGGCCGCGAAGCCCCGGCCACGGATGACTGCAACCCCAGCGGAGCGGCCCCGTTGCGGAACTCCACCATCCAGTCCGCCGTCTCCGCCCGCACCAGCTCCGTAACGTCCTCGGAGAACCGCCGCAACACCCCGAGGCACCGCTCGGCGGCATCCGCCGCCGTCCCCTCCGTAGGCCCGAGAACCTCCCGCACACACTCCGACGTCCAGTCGAACTGCAGCGCCTGCAGCCGCCGTTGCACGGCCTGGGCCGTGGCCACGTCCCTTATCCACCCGGACGTGACCCCGAAGAAACGGTCCACCGCCACACACGCGACCCCACCCAGGAGTCCCAGATAACCCCAGGGGGCCACACCGCCCACCACCCCCGTGAGATCGAGCACCGGCAACGCGGCCCCGGCCACCGCCCCCACAGCCGTACCGGCCCGAAGCACCCGCGCGCCCCGCCGCTTCCACGCCCGCCCGGCGAGATACCAGGAGGCCGTGGCGAGCGCCCCCGCCTCCACCCACCGGTACAGCTCATGGAGCCGCTCCGCCGGCTCCGCCCAGTCGCCGACCGGAAACGGCCGGCCCATCAAGTCACCGGGCGCACCCGGCAGAACTCCGTTCCCATATCCGTCAGCTCGACCGTCCCCCCGCCCGTCACCCCGGCCGTCCTGGGCCGATCCTTCGGGCTGCATCTCCGGCTGGCTCACCGACGCTCCCTCATCGTTACGTTGCGTGACGGTACCGTGGCGCATGGGTGCCGCAAGCTGCTGAAGCGCCCCACCCTTACTACCTCCCAATGGGTGGCGATGGCCCCGGTATCGGGGGTTTTACGCTCGGACGTGGTTCTTGATCAGGTATAGGCAATCGCCTTGCCTCACTCGAAAGAGTGCTGGGGCGATGCCGCTGTAGACCACGTAGGCTCATGCCAGACGGGGAAACGCCCGCGCGGGCGGAAAACCCCTGCCCGGACAGCCGTACGAAACCAGGAGCTGATCGTGATTCCCGGTGGTGGCCAGCCCAATATGCAGCAGCTGCTCCAGCAGGCCCAGAAGATGCAGCAGGACCTCGCGAACGCCCAGGAGGAGCTGGCGCGTACCGAGGTCGACGGTCAGGCGGGCGGCGGCCTGGTGAAGGCGACCGTGACGGGCTCCGGCGAACTGCGCGCCCTCAAGATCGACCCGAAGGCCGTGGACCCGGAAGACACCGAGACCCTCGCCGACCTGATCGTCGCGGCGGTCCAGGCGGCCAACGAGAACGCGCAGGCGCTCCAGCAGGAGAAGCTCGGCCCGCTGGCCCAGGGCCTGGGCGGCGGCAGCGGCATCCCCGGCCTGCCGTTCTAAGTCAATCCGGCCGTCTCTTCTAAGAAGGCCGGACGCCAACTACCGTACGTACCAAGAAGACAAGCGCGATTACGGTACGTACCGAGAGAGCGTGAACAGGAAGGCAATCCGTTGTACGAAGGCGTGGTCCAGGACCTCATCGACGAACTGGGGCGGCTCCCCGGCGTCGGTCCCAAGAGCGCGCAGCGGATCGCCTTCCACATCCTGCAGGCGGAGCCGACGGACGTACGGCGTCTCGCGCAGGCCCTTCTCGAAGTGAAGGCCAAGGTCCGCTTCTGCGCCACCTGCGGGAACGTCGCGCAGGAGGAGCTGTGCAACATCTGCCGCGATACGCGCCGCGACCTCGCGGTCATCTGCGTGGTGGAGGAGCCGAAGGATGTCGTGGCGATCGAGCGGACGCGGGAGTTCCGGGGCAAGTACCACGTCCTCGGCGGCGCGATCAGCCCGATCGAGGGCGTCGGCCCGGACGACCTGCGGATAAGGGAACTCCTGGCCCGGCTCGCGGACGGCACGGTCACGGAGCTGATCCTGGCCACGGATCCGAACCTGGAGGGCGAGGCGACGGCCACGTATCTCGCCCGCATGATCAAGCCCATGGGCCTCAAGGTCACCCGCCTGGCCAGCGGTCTGCCCGTCGGCGGTGACCTCGAGTACGCCGATGAGGTCACCCTGGGCCGGGCCTTCGAAGGGAGGCGGTTGCTCGATGTCTGAGACGGCTGAGATAGCTGAGACGGCTGAGACGAACGCCACTGAGACGGCCGCGCCTTCGCGGGAACGCGGCTCATGGATGTCTGAACGTGTTTTTGCTCATGAGGAAGGTCGGCTTCTAGATGTCTGACGCCACGCTGCACGCGGCCGCTCACGACCCGGGTGACTTCGCGGTCCAGATCGCGGACCAGATCGAGAGCTTTCTCGTCGCGGTCACCGAGGTCGCCAAGGGCGACGAGCCGGACTCGGCCGTGCCCTTCCTGTTGCTCGAGGTCTCCCAGCTGATGCTGGCGGGCGGCCGCCTCGGCGCCCACGAGGACATCCTTCCCGAGGAGCGTTACGAGCCCGACCTCGGCCCCGAGCCGGACGTGGACGAACTCCGCGAGCGTCTGGCCGCCCTGCTCGACCCGATCGACGTCTACTCCGAGGTCTTCGACCCGTACGAGCACCGCAAGGGCCGGGTCCCCGCCCGTATCTCCGACGACCTGGCCGACGTCATCACCGACCTCCGCCACGGCATGGCCCACTACAAGGCGGGCCGCACCACGGAGGCCCTGTGGTGGTGGCAGTTCTCCTACTTCTCCAACTGGGGTTCCACGGCCTCCGCCACCCTCCGAGCCCTCCAGTCCCTGGTAGCCCACGTACGCCTGAACCAGCCCCTGGAAGAACTCGACGGCCTAGACACCGACCAGGACCTCAACGAGGACGCCCTGGAGGAGGAAGCCGGCAAGGTCATGGCGGAGGAACTGGCGGGGCCGCTGGGCTTGCGCGAGGTCAAGTAACGAAGGCCGACGGAACTGCGAGGCCTCGAACACGGGGAGCACCGAGGTCCGGATACGAATGTGGGGCGCGGCGGGCATGCCGCGCCCCACAGCGCTTTTACGGGGACAGCCCAACCAACCAAGTCCGTACGTGAGTTGAGGGTGCGTAACTCGTAAGGGTGACGTTCCGCGATCGGCTTGCATCTGAACGTAAAGTCACTCTAGGTTCCCGGCACAAGATCGGCCCCGGTCGGTGCGCCAACACCGGCTCCGGGGCCTGGCCCTACGGATCGAACGGAACTCGATCGTGGCTTGCGCCCAGCCTAGTCCTGCCCTGCCGCGCCCCACCCACCCCATGGCCGAAACGGGGTACGGAAAACGCGCCGTGGGTGACGAATCCCCGCACGCGGACGCGGACTTCGCGCAGCTGTGCCTCCGGGACGCCGAGTGCGGGGGCGCCCGTGCGCCTCCGCGTGCCGGTGGCCCCAGCGGAGTTCCCGGATTACATTCGTAATATGGCAGAGAAGGTGAAGTTCAGCGTGAGTCTGGATGCCGAGCTCGGAACGGCAGTGCGGCAGTACGCCGCTGCCGAGGACGAGCAGATCTCGGCGGTGATCAGCCGGGCACTGGAGCAGTACCTCGACAAGCGTCGCATCGTCCGCGAAGGCTTGCGGGCGATGGACGAGTACTTCGACGAGCATGGCTGGCCCACGCCCGATGAGCAGGCAGAAGCTCGGGCATGGGTTGACGATCTCTTCGCGGAAGAGCACCGGGAGCAGCGCAGCGCATGAAGCATGTTGTCTACGACAGTGGCGCGCTGATCGCTGCGGCCAAGAACAATCAGCGGTTCCTGTGGCGGCACAGGGAGGCGCTGGCGTCCGGTGTCTCGGTGCTGGTGCCTGCGGGTGTGCTTGCCCAGTGCTGGGATGAGCGGGCTTCGGCGGCGCGTCTGCATCGGGTGCTGAACGGCTGCGAAATTCTGCCGCTCACGGAGGTGGCCGCCAAGGCCGCGGGCGCGCTCTGCCGTCGCAATGGGACCTCGGACGTGGTCGATGCGAGTGTCGTCCTCGCGTCGATCGCATACGACGAGGCACCGATCGTCACCGATGACCTGGGTGACATCCGTGACCTGGTCGAATGCGCGAACCGTAAGCGCATCCGCGTCGAACGTCCCTGAACGAGTTCGACTCCTGGCCAAGGGATCACAACCCCCACAACCCCTTGGCCAGGGTCGTGATCCCGCCCCCCAACGCCAGCAGCAGCACCAACCCCCGCGCCCCCTTCTCCGGCACCCGAGTCGCGAGCGCCCGCCCCACGGCGGCGCCGGCGGCCATGCCGGTGGCTGCCAACAGCCAGATGGGCGGGGCGAGTTGGGGCAGCCCGTTCGCGGCTACGGAGAACGCGTTGACCAGCACTCCGTAGAAGAACGCGTTCGGGACGAACTCTCGTACCGGCCAGCCCGCGTTGACCGCGTACAGGGAGACCGGCGGGCCGCCGACCCCGGCGGCGGAGTTCATGAACCCGCCCAGTGCGCCCGCGGTCACCGCGCCGCCGGTGCCGCGCAGGGCCGGCACCCGGGCGCCCCGTATGACCAGCAGCACGGCCACCGTCACCAGTGCGCCCATGAAGGCGAGCAGGACGGGCTCGGGCAGTCGTCGGGCCACCCATGTCCCGGCGGGTACGGTGCATGCCGCCGCGGCGCACAGCGGCACCATCGCCCGTGGGCGTATCTGGCGCCAGCCGCCCGTGAGGCCGGCGAGACAGATGACCCCGCCGGCGCAGTTGGCCAGCGCGACGCCTTCGGCCGGGCCGAGCAGGAGCACGAGCGCGGGTACGGCGACCAGCGCGAAGCCCATGCCGGTCAGCCACTGCACGGAGGAACCGAGCAGGATGATGCCGCCCAGCAGCAGGTTCGCCGCCCATGCGCCCGTGATCAAAGTGTCACCCTCTGTCTTTGGACGGATCTTGTCCGGCCCCTGCACGTCTGCTGGATCAGCCCTAACCAGTGCCAGGCGAATCTTGAGTCACTCCCACCGCAGCGGAAGCGAAAGGGAGCAACCTACCTAGACCGCACTGGAGTTGCGATGACCCGCAAGACCCGTATACGCGCCGCACTCGTCACCGCCACCGCCCTCGTCTCCGTCGCCACGGTGACCGCGGGGATCAGCGCGGCCACGCCCGAGAAGGCCGGCAAGCCCTCGAAGAAGGAGGTCGCCGCCCTCTTCGACACGTGGAACGCGACCCTGCAGACCGGCGACCCGGAGAAGGTGGCCGACCTCTACGCCAAGGACGCGGTGCTGCTGCCCACCCTGTCGCCCGAGGTGCGTACGGACCGCGCCGGCATCGTCGACTACATGGAGCACTTCCTCGAGAACAAGCCGCGCGGCGAGAAGGTCAAGACCGTCATCAACGTTCTCGACCACGACTCCGCGATCGACGCCGGCCTGTACAACTTCCACATCACCGACCCCGAGACCGGCGAGAAGTCGGTCGCCGAGGCCCGCTACACATACGAGTACGAGAAGCGCAACGGCGAGTGGAAGATCGTCAACCACCACTCTTCGGTGCTGCCCGAAGGCTGATCGCCACGCACAGACCGCGCCCGGGGGCGTCCTCGAGCGCGACGGTCCCGCCGTCGTCCGTCACCAACTGCCTGACGACGGCGAGGCCCAGGCCTGAGCCGGAACGCCCGGTGAGGCCCTGACCGCGCCAGAAGCGGTCGAAGGCGCGGGACTTCTCGGCCTCGGACATACCGGGGCCCTGGTCCATCACCTTCAGCACCACCTGATCGCCCTTGGACTCCGCGTGGACGGTGATGGTCGCGCCGTCCGGTGAGACCTCCAGGGCGTTGGAGAGCACGTTGTCCAGGACCTGGTCCAGATGACCGGGACTGGCCAGCACAAGAAGCCGGCCGTCGGCACTCCCCCTGAGCGCGATCGACACTCCGCGCTCGTCGGCGGCCGGCCGCCACACCGCCAGCCGCTCCTCCAGTACGTCACTCAGCGGCAGCGGTTCCGCGGCGGTCACCTTGGCCTCGGCCCGCGCCAGCACCAGCAGGTCGTTGACCAGGCGGCTCATCCGGACCACCTCCGCCGTCGCCTGCTCCACGTCCTCCTTGACGAACTCGTCGTCCACACCGTCGGCGATGTTGTCCAGCGACAGCCGCAGCGCCGTCAGAGGCGTACGGAGCTGGTGGGAGGCGTCCGCGACGAAGATGCGCTGCGCGGACATGAGGGTGTCGAGGCGTTCGGCGCCCTGGTTGAGCGTACGGGCCAGCGTCTGTGTCTCCTGTGGGCCCGTCACGGGGGAACGGGCCGTGAGGTCACCGTCGCTGAACTTGCTCGCCATGTCGTTGAGTTGGCGCAGGGGGCGGGTCAGCCGACGGGCCACCACGGCGCCGATCACGGCGGCCACGGCCAGCACGAGCACGGCGAGGATCGCCCGGAAGCCCCAGATGGTCCACAGCCGTCCGGTGAGGTCCTCGGTCGAGTACTCGATGCGTACGGCTCCGACCACCGGGCCCTTCGCATCGTCCGCACCCGGATCCACCGCACCCGGGACCACCGGATCCGCGTGGGCGGGAACGGTGACCACCAGGTGCGGACCCCAGATGAAGGAGGAGCCCCAGTCGCTGGTGGGCTTGCCTTCGTTCAGAGCCTTGGTGAGGGCCGCGTCCTGGTCCGGCTGGGGCAGTTCTCCCGCGCAGGGCGCCTCCTCGGAGAGGACCTGGACATCGTCGGGCGTCTTAAGGCTGTACGCCGTGCCCATTTCCTCCAGAGCCTGGCACGAGGCTTGGCTGCCGTTGCCCAGCAGAAGCGCCATGGTCCTGGCTTCGCGCTCGACGGACAGCTTGGTGTCGTCCCGCAACTGGTCGGTGAGCGTGAAGGCCACCGGCACGGTGAACAGGGCGATCGCGACGGCGACGAGAAGGACGTAACTGCGAATGAGCTGGCGGATCATGAGGAGCTGCCGCCGCTCACGCCGCCACCCTTGCCGCCCACGCCGCCGTTCCTGCCGTTCCCCGCGCTCCCGCGCGGATCGCCGTCCTCGTGGACGATCAGCCGGAAGCCGACCCCCCGTACCGCCTCGATCGTGATGGCGTCCGTGAGTTTCCGCCGCAGCGCCGCCACATGGACGTCGAGCGTCTTGGTCGGCCCGAACCAGTTCGCGTCCCAGACCGCTTCCATGATCTGTTCGCGGGACATCAGCGCGCCGGGCTCCTGGGTGAGGAACGCGAGCAGGTCGTACTCCTTGGGCGCGAGGGCCAGTTCCTCGTCGTCCAGTCGTACGCGGGCGGCCTTGCGGTCGATGGTCAGGCGCGGCCCGTACCGGTCGGGGCCGGCCTCCGCCGGCGCCTCGGTGGCGCGCGGCTGCATGCGGCGCATCACCGCTCGTATGCGTGCGATGACCTCCCGTACGCCGAAGGGCTTGGAGACGTAGTCGTCGGCGCCGAGCTCCAGGCCCACCACCCGGTCCGTCTCGTCGCTGCGCGCGCTGATCACGATGATCGGCACGTCGCCGCGCTGCCGTAGCGTCTTGCAGACGTCGAGGCCGTCGGTGTCGGGCAGTCCGAGATCGAGGAGGACGACGTCGTACGGCCCTTCGTGGGCCAGAGCGTCCCGGCCCGTGGTGACCCATTCCACCTCGAAGCCGTATCGCGTCAGGCCGCGCCGGAGCGACTGGGCGATCGGCTCGTCGTCTTCCACCAGAAGTACGCGCACAGCCGGAACCCTAGTGCTTGAAAACTCAGGCTCCTCGCCGGGTGTGACTCGGCGCACTTTCGGCGCAGTTTTCCGAGTGGGCCCTGACTGAGGGGGCATGTGCGGTCCTGGAGTGGCCGGGCCGCCAGGGGCCGTTGGCAGCACTCGGCGACAGGGTCGAGTGATCACGTCGTGAGCGGGACATCTCACGATGCGATAACACCCGGGTGGTGTTCGGCCGCTCGTTAGACTGAGCCGACCGCAGTGTGCGGTACCAGACGGAATGAGCGAGGAGCGCACGTGGGCCTTGTCGTGCAGAAGTACGGAGGCTCCTCCGTAGCGGATGCCGAAGGCATCAAGCGAGTCGCCAAGCGGATCGTCGACGCCAAGAAGAACGGCCACCAGGTGGTCGTCGTGGTGTCGGCGATGGGTGACACGACGGATGAGTTGATCGATCTCGCCGAGCAGGTATCCCCGATTCCTGCCGGGCGGGAGTTCGACATGCTGCTGACCGCCGGAGAGCGGATCTCCATGGCCCTGCTGGCGATGGCGATCAAAAACCTGGGCCACGAGGCCCAGAGCTTCACCGGCAGCCAGGCAGGTGTGATCACCGACTCGGTCCACAACAAAGCGCGGATCATCGATGTCACGCCGGGCCGGATCCAGACGTCGGTCGACGAGGGCAACATCGCCATCGTCGCCGGGTTCCAGGGCGTCAGCCAGGACAAGAAGGACATCACCACGCTTGGTCGTGGCGGTTCCGACACCACGGCGGTCGCGCTGGCCGCGGCCCTCGACGCCGACGTCTGCGAGATCTACACCGACGTCGACGGTGTGTTCACCGCCGACCCGCGCGTGGTGAAGAAGGCCCGGAAGATCGACTGGATCTCCTTCGAGGACATGCTGGAACTGGCGTCCTCCGGGTCCAAGGTGCTGCTCCACCGCTGTGTGGAGTACGCCCGCCGCTACAACATCCCGATCCATGTGCGCTCGTCCTTCAGCGGACTCAAGGGCACCTGGGTCAGCAACGAGCCGATTCAGCAAGGGGACCAGAAGGTGGAGCAGGCCATCATCTCCGGTGTCGCACACGACACCTCCGAGGCCAAGGTCACGGTCGTCGGTGTCCCGGACAAGCCGGGCGAGGCCGCCGTCATCTTCCGCGCCATCGCCGATGCCGAGATCAACATCGACATGGTCGTGCAGAACGTGTCCGCCGCCTCCACCGGCCTGACGGACATCTCCTTCACGCTCCCCAAGACCGAGGGCCGCAAGGCCATCGACGCACTGGAGCGGGCGAAGACGGCGATCGGCTTCGAGTCGCTGCGCTACGACGACCAGATCGGCAAGATCTCTCTGGTCGGGGCCGGCATGAAGACCAACCCGGGCGTCACGGCGGGCTTCTTCGAGGCGCTGTCCGACGCGGGCGTGAACATCGAGCTGATCTCGACCTCCGAGATCCGCATCTCGGTGGTCACCCGCGCCGACGACGTGAACGAAGCCGTCCGCGCCGTGCACACCGCCTTCGGTCTCGACTCCGACAGCGACGAAGCCGTCGTCTACGGAGGCACCGGGCGATGACCGTCCCCTCGTACGGATCGTGCGGAGGCCTCTCGTACGGAGGCACCGGCCGCCGATGACCGCGGTTGCGGGGCGTGCCGGAAAGCCGACGCTCGCGGTCGTGGGAGCGACCGGAGCCGTCGGCACGGTCATGCTCCAGATCCTGTCCCAGCGCGCGGACATCTGGGGTGAGATCCGTCTGATCGCCTCGCCGCGCTCGGCCGGCCGCAAGCTGGCCCTGCGCGGCGAGGAGGTCGAGGTCGTGGCGCTCACCGAGGCCGCCTTCGACGGCGTCGACGTCGCCATGTTCGACGTACCGGACGAGGTGGCCGAGCGCTGGGCGCCCATCGCCACGTCCAAGGGCGCGGTCGTGGTCGACAACTCCGGCGCCTTCCGGATGGACCCGGATGTGCCGCTGGTGGTCCCGGAGGTCAATCCGCACGCCGCCCGCCTGAGGCCGCGCGGCATCGTCTCCAACCCCAACTGCACGACGCTGTCCATGATCGTGGCCCTCGGCGCACTGCACGCCGAGTTGGGGCTGCGTGAGCTGGTGGTGTCCTCGTACCAGGCGGTGAGCGGCGCCGGACGCCGGGGCGTCGACACCCTGCGGCAGCAGTTGTCGCTCGTCGCGGGTACGGAGCTGGGGACGAGCCCCGGTGACGTACGCCGGGCCGTGGGGGACAACACCGGGCCGTTCCCCGAGCCGGTGGCGCTCAATGTGGTGCCGTGGGCCGGGACTCCGCGGGAGGACGGCTGGTCCTCGGAGGAGATGAAGGTACGGGACGAGTCCCGCAAGATCCTCGGGCTGCCGGACCTCCGCGTCGCCGTCACCTGCGTACGCGTGCCCGTCATCACGACGCACTCGCTGACCGTCCACGCCTGCTTCGAGCGTGAGGTCACCGTGAACCAGGCCCGCGAGATCCTCGCCACCACGCCCGGGGTCGTCCTCTTCGACGATCCGGCCGCCGGGGAGTTCCCGACACCGGCGGACGTGGTGGGCACGGATCCCACGTGGGTGGGGCGCGTCCGGCGGGCCCTTGACGACCCGACGGCGCTGGAACTTTTTGTGTGCGGGGACAACCTGAGGAAGGGTTCCGCGCTGAACACGGCGCAGATCGCTGAGCTGGTGGCGGGGGAAATGAAGGGGGCCGGGAGCGGGGCCGGGGCATGAGCAACTGTCCTGAGTGCGGGCCGGTTTGCCGATGATCGTGTGGTACTGGGCTGAAACGTTTGTAGAATCTGTGACAGTTTGATGGTTCGCCCATTGGTCCGGATCTAGAACCGGAGCCTTCGGCGTTCGAAGATTTCCCTCCCCGCCCTCCGCAACCGCGCGGAGGGCGGGGAGCGTCTTTGGGGTCGCCCGTGAGGGGTGTCCGGACGCCGCGATCACATGGGCATAGAGGAAGAGCTGGTACGCATGAGGGCATACGACGCGTTGACAGGCGCGCGGGGGGTCGCGCCGGGAGTCGCACGGCCTGACTCAAATGTGATGCCTGTCGCGTACAACCCCGACAGGGGTAAACGTGTCCAACTTGCGTGGCAGAGGTACTCGAATTCCCAGCAGCGTGCGGCACAGCCCTGCGCCCGCCCCGTCGGCCCCGCTTGTCCGGTGGGCCCGGCGGCATGCCGGTGATCGCGCCCATGCCCGCAGCTCGGCCCGCCCGCATCCCGGATCAGCGCGAGGGCGCTGACGACGCGATGGCCGCGGGCACCACCGTCGACCATCTCACCGAGACCTACCGCGCCCACTACCGCTCTCTCCTGGGCCTCGCGGCGCTCCTCCTCGACGACACCGCCTCCTGCGAGGACGTCGTCCAGGAGGCCTTCATCCGGGTGCACTCGGCGCGCAAACGCGTCCGCGACCCGGAGAAGACCCTCGCGTATCTGCGCCAGACCGTCGTGAACCTGTCGCGCTCCGCGCTGCGCCGCCGCATACTCGGCCTGAAGCTGCTGACCAAGCCGATGCCCGACATGGCGAGCGCCGAGGAGGGCGCGTACGACCTGCTGGAGCGCGACGACCTGATCAAGGCCATGAAGGGGCTCCAGCGCAGGCAGCGCGAGGTCCTCGTCCTGCGCTACTTCGCGGACATGACCGAGGTGCAGGTCGCCGAGACGCTGGGCATTTCGCTGGGCTCGGTGAAGGCGTATGGTTCGCGCGGCATCGCGGCCCTGCGCGTCGCCATGGAGGCGTCGGCATGAGCGACCACGATCGCGAGCGGGCTCGCGACGACAACGAGTACGAGCATGGGTACGAGCACGATCATGAGCGCCACGCTGGAAACGGCACTGGGAACGGAACTGTGAATCACGGCCACTCGGAGAATCCGGGCCCGCGGGAGTCGAGCGGGGCGGGGGAGTCGAGCGGTTTCGCTTCGGGAGTAGCGGAGGGCTCCGGTCCGGAGGGCTCCGGTCTGGAGGGCTCAGGACCGGAGGGTCTCGCCTCCGACGAGCTGGCCTTGCGCAGGATGCTGCACCAGGCCGTGCAGGAGCTCGAGCCCGCCGACGACGACGCCACGCTGGAGCACTTGCGGCGCGCGGTGCCGGTCCGGCGGGCCCGCAAGCGCCAGGCCGTGGTCGGTATGGCCGCTGCCGCGCTCTTCGTCGGCACGGCGATCCCGGCCCTCGTGCATGTCTCGAACTCGACCGGCTCCGACGCCGACCCGTCCATCGCCGGCCACGAGACCTCGCAGACCCAGGGCGGGTCCAGCCAGGGCGGCTCCTCCCAGGACAGCGACGCAAGCGGCCCCGGCAGCGCCCCGGGCAAGGACAAAGAGAAGGACAAGGAAGACAAGAAGGAGACGCCGGGCGAGGACAAGGAGGAGAGCGGCGGCGCATCCACCGGCGGAGCGGAACCGACGCTCTCGGCCGCCGACGCACCCGCCTGTACGTCCACGCAGCTAGGCAACGCCACCTCCAACGTCGGCTCCCCGGACGCCGGCGGCACCGTCTACGGCACCTTCCAGATCTCCAACGTCTCCGCCGCCACCTGCACGGTCACCGGCTCCGGCACCGTCTCCGCCCTCCCGCAGGGTGCGGCGGACGCGTCCAAGATCCAGGTGGTCGCCCATACCTCGAGCGACCCGGCGACCGGGCTTCCCGCCCCGTCGGCCGAGGTCAGCACGCTGGTACTGCAACCCGGGGCGGCATACGAGGTGAAGTTCGCCTTCGTCCCCTCGGAGACCTGCCCGACCGTCCCCGACGACGACCCCACCCCGCCCGACGAGCCGACCCCCACGAACGGCACCACCACCGGCGGCGACAGCGGCGGCACGACCTCGGGTTCGGAGGGCGGCACCGGCGACGGCACAACCACACAACTCGCCCCGGAGGAAGGCGTCCAGGACGGCAGCGTCGTGGTCTCCAACACAGCAAAGGACGGCGCCCCGACAGCTTCAGCAACGGTGCCGGACGTGTGCGCGGGGACGGTGTACCGGACTGGGGTGCTGGCGGCGTCCTGACGCTGGGCGGATTGCCTAGATCCGCTGCAGTACCGCGCCCGGTCAGGGGGGCGGGGGCGCCACGCGGCCCTGCCAAAGTCCGCTGCGGTACCGCGCCCCGAGAGGGCCGTAGGCCCTTTGGGGGCGCGGGGAACTGCGCGACCAGCCACAACGGACCCGCAGCGTGGAACCAGCCCGGCGGAGCCAGGCTGAGCGGGTCCGGGCCTCAGGCCCTAGGCAAGGCTGATGCCTTGCATCTGGCCCGTGGGCAAGGCTGATGCTGTCGTCAGGCCGTAGGCGAGGCCGACGCCTTCGGCTCGCCGCGCGCCTCGTCGGCGGGTTCGGCGGACCCGGCGGGCTCGGCGGGTTCGGCTGGCCCGGCGGACCGGGCGGGTTCGGCTGGCCCGGCGGGTTCGGCGGACCGGGCGGGTTCGGCTGGCCCGGCGGATTCGGCCGACCCGGCCGACGAGGCGGGCTCGCCAGTCCGCTCCTCCGCCAGGCCCAGCGCAGCGTCCTGCGCGAACTCCACCTCCCTGCGCACCAGCCGGTACCACATGAAGACCACGAAGCCAGCGAAGACGAACCACTCGCCGGTGTAACCGAGGTTCTGGAACGCCTTCAGGTCCAGCCCCGTGTCCTGCGGAGCCTTCGCGGGCACCGCCGTCATCCCCGCGTCGGCCCGAGCGAGCGTGACCCAGGCGTCGTACACGTCGTACGGCACCAGGTTCACCAGCGACGCCGCGCTGATCGCGCCCGTCTGGCCGGCGGGCAGACCACCGGCCGCGCTCACGCCGTCCGAGCCGGGATTCTCGGATGCCTGGAGCGCGCCGGTCACGGTGACCTCGCCGGACGGTGCGGCCGGGGCCTTCGCGGTGTCGGCGTCACCGGGCAGCCATCCCCGGACCACGGGCAGGGCCTTGCCGTCGTCGGTACGCAGCATCGTCAGGACGTAGTAGCCGCGCTTGCCGTCCAGCTCGCGGTCCGGCACGAGCAACTGCTTCCCGTACCGGCCCGTCGCCGTGGCCTGCTCGCCGGACGTCTCCTTGTCCACGGGCAGCAACTCGGCGAGGGGCCGGGCCGCGGCCCGCTGGTCCTCGGACACCTTCTCCTCGGCCGTGCGGTGGCTCTCGACGCGGTCCTCGAACCGCCCCAACTGCCATGACCCCATGAACACGCAGAACGGGATGGCCAGCAGCACGAAGACGTTGATCGCCCACCAGCGGGGAGTGGTCAGCAGGAACCGGTACACGCCCTCCACGTTACGGGGCCCTTGCCCGCGGCCCGGGCGAGGGGTGGCCCCTCGCTGCGGCCCCCCGGCAAACGCGCCCTCCGCTCTCACCTCCCCAGGTGCCGCTCCGCGAAGTCGAGTTCCAGGCGGACCTGCTTGATGCGTTCGTCCACGACCAGGGAGCCGTGGCCCGCGTCATAGCGGTACACCTCGTGGACGGCGTCTCGGGCGGCGAGGCGGGTGACGTAGTTCTCCACCTGGCGGATGGGGCAGCGGGGGTCGTTCACGCCGGCGGAGATGTAGACGGGCGCCTTGACCGCGTCGACGTACGTCAGAGGGGACGAGGCCTCGAAGCGCTCGGGGACCTCCTCCGGTGTGCCGCCGAGAAGGGTGCGGTCCATCGCCTTCAGCGCCTCCATCTCGTCGTGGTACGCCGTGACGTAGTCCGCGACCGGTACCGCCGCGATGCCGAGGGCCCAGGCGTCCGGCTCGGTGCCGAGGCCCAGGAGTGTGAGGTACCCGCCCCAGGAGCCGCCGGTGAGGACCAGCCGCTCGGGGTCGGCGAGGCCGGAAGTCACCGCCCACTCCCGGACGGCCGCCACGTCCTCCAACTCGATCAGGCCGACCCGGTACTTGAGCGCGTCCGTCCACTCCCGGCCGTATCCGGTCGAGCCGCGGTAGTTGATCCGGATCACCATGTATCCGTGGTCCACCCACGCCGCCGGGCCCGCCGCGAAGGAATCGCTGTCGTGCCAGGTCGGGCCGCCGTGGATGTCGAAGACGGTGGGCAGAGGACCCGCAACTCCCGCGGGCCGCTGCACGAGGGCGTGGATGCGGCCGCCCGGACCGTCCACCCATACGTCCTGAACGGGCACCGACCCCGGAGACTTCATCCCCGGAGGATCCAGGACCACCTCGCCGGACGTGGAGCGGACCACCGGGGGCTCGGCCGCCGACGACCACAGATACTCCACGCTGCCGTCCGGGCGGGCCGTCGCCCCCGACACCGTGCCCTTCGGCGTCGGGATCCGCTCGAGCCGGCGGGACGCCAGGTCGTACCGCCACAGCTCGCTGCGTGCCTCGTAGCTGTGCACGACCAGCAGCGCCGAACCGTCCGGATACCACTCGGCGCTCAGGTCACCGTCCAGCCGCTCGGTCAGCGCCAGGTCGGTCTCCTCGCCGGTCGCCACGTCCCACAGCATCGGCTCCCAGCGCCCGCGCCGCTGATGCCCGACCAGCAGCCGGGTGTCGCCGTCGACCGGGGCGAAGCCCAGCACCTCAAGGCCCAGCTCGACCGTGCCGCCCTTGGTGTCGTCCAGCTCCGCGACCGCCGAACCGTCCAGCCGCAGCACCCGCAGCGCCGAGTGCATCGCGTCGCCGTGCTCCGTGTGCTCGATCGCGATCAGTGAGCCGTCGTGCGAGAGATCGCCGACGCCCGCCGACTCCCGGTGACGGTAGATCTCCACCGGGTCTTCACCGGCCCGCGTGACGTAGATCGTCGAACCGTCCTCATCGGTCGACCTGCCGACGACCGCCGTACGTCCGTCACGCGCGAGCGCCAGCCCGGCGGGATACGACGGTTCGAGACCGGGGGCCGCGGGCTCGTCGGGGCCGGACCGGGCGCGCACGTCTCTGGCGAACGGCCGGCGCCGCCAGATCCCGAACTCGTCCCCGTCCTTGTCGTCGAACCACCAGATCCACTCGCCGTCGGGCGTCAGCACGCCGTCCGTCGTGCCGTTCGGCCGGTCCGTGACCTGGTGCTGGGCACCCGTCTCGCGATCCCACGCGTACAACTCGTACGTCCCTGTCGCGTTGGACACGAACAGCGACCGGTGCGGTGCGTCCTGCGCCCAGTCCGGCAAGGACACCCGCGGCGCCCGGAAGCGCTTTTCCCAGTCCGGCATGGCCTCGTCGTGCGGCATCGCCGCGTGGTGCGGGATGGTCCCCTCGTCCGGGTTGGCCCCGTTGCTCTCAGTCATGACCCCATACTGCCCGCTCCCACCGACATTCCGCTGCCGAGGCCCTCAGCCTGTGGATAACTCGTGGCCTTTCTGAACTTTCGCAGGTCAGGGCGATTGTCAGTGGCGTGGTGCACTATCGCGGTATGACCACATCGACCGATCCGAGCGAACTGACCGATCTGCGCAAGACAGTTGAGACCTTCTGGGCCACGGCCGAGGCCCGCGACTGGGCGGGCTTCGCGGAGACCCTCGCGGAAGACGTCGTCTACACCTTGCCCCAGACGCGCGAGCGCATTCGCGGGCGAGAGAAGTTCGTCCAGTTCAACCGGGAGTATCCCGGCGACTGGCACCTGCGGATCGACCGCATAGTCGCCGAGCCCGGGCAGGTCGTCACCTGGGTCCACTTCACGGTGGGCCTGGAGGAGATGTACGGCATCGCGTTCTTCACCGGGGACGACCAGGGCCGCGTCATATCGATGACGGACTTCTGGCCCGAGCCGTACGAACCTCCGGCGGGGCGGGAGCACTTGGTGGAGCGTTACTGAGCCGCGGTCGGCCGCTTATGGGTTCGTACGGTCGCGGCGCCGGCGGCCCAGTAGTTCCGCGAGGCCGCGGCGGGTGGCGGCCAGGACTACGCGGTCGCCGGCGCCCATGACGTAGCCGGGCGGCAGGTCCCAGACCAGGCCCGGTGTCCTTGCGGGGGCGTCCGGGCCGGGGTCGGTGGCCAGGTCGGGGCTGCGTTCGTCCGGGGCCGTCGTGTCCAGGGCGACGACCCGCCACGCGCCGGGGCGGAAGGCCTCGGCGACCGTCCGGCCGTCCAGTTGCGGGTGCCCGGCGACGTCCAGGGCCGCGAAGAGCAGCACGCGGCGTTCGACGGGTATGGCGCCCAGGATCTGGCGGCCCATCATCGCTCCGGCGAAGGCGGGCGCGGCGAGGTAGGTGACGCTTCGGCTGCGGGTGAGCGCGTAAGGGTGGGCCGATCGCAGGGTGCGGTACACCGCGGTGGCGAAGTCGTCGTCGTACAGCCGCAGGACGACGCGCAGATCGGGGCGCACCGTCCTGGCGTACAGAGCGGCTTCGAGGTTGGTGGTGTCCGCGCTGGTCAGCGCCAGCAGTGTGTGGGCCCGGTGGATCTTGGCGGCTTCCAGGACGCCTTCCTGGGTGACGTCGCCGAGGACGACGGGCACACGCAGGCGCCGCGCGGTGGCGATCCCGCGGGCCTCGGGGTCGGCCTCGACGCACACCACCGGGGTGTCGAGTTCGCGCAACCGCGTGAGGACACGCGTACCGATCTTGCCGAGCCCGAGCAGGACGACATGGCCGGAGAGCCCGCGGGGCGGCCGGCGCAGCGCCGAACCGCTGCGGAAGGTGCCGAGGGCTTCGAGGACCGCGGCGAGCAGGACAGGTAGGAGCAGCAACCCGACGAGACTGGTGAGGAGTTGGAGAATTTGGCGGCCTTGCGACTGGTTGAGCGCGGGCTCGTTGATGGCGAAGAGATCGAGCAGCGTCAGATAGGTGGCGTGCAACGGATTTTCGTCCGTCACCACCAACGACGTGATCACGAGCGCGACCACACAGCCCACCAGGCCTGCGAACGACCAGCGCAGGCGCCGGGAGAACAGGGCGGCGAAGGGCAGGGCGGGCACGACGCCACGGCCCGAGGGGGCGGTGGGGCCCGAGTACGACACCGTTTCCAGGACGACGGTGCCACGGCCGGTCGCGGCGGCCACGGACCGTTCGTCGGGCAGGAGTTGAGGGCCGTGCTCACCGCTGCTGTCGGAACCGTCCGCGCCGGCCGGGTCGTTGGTCGTCGCCGACAGCAGGGCCAGGGTGCACAGACCGGGGTCGGCGATCTGGCCGGGGCCGGGCGGCGGTCGCTCCATGGCCCGCAGCATCAGCCCATCCGCCTGTACGACCTTGCTGGTCCCGGCCACCGCGGTCGCGGCCAGGGCGGGAGCGGCGGTGTCGGCGTCGGAGAGGACGGTGGTGGAGGCGTCGACGACACCGGGCTCCCGACCGGGCTCCCGGGAATCACCGGCACCGGCAGTGGCTCCGTCCCCCGTGCCCGCTCCCGCCATGGCCAGCGCCGAGGCCTGGTCCAGCAGGGCCTCGAGGTGCTGGCCCAGGCGGCGGTTGTAGAGCCGGATGACCAGGCGGAGCCGGGGGTTGAGTCGGCGGGCGGTGAGGGCGGCGCGGATGTTCGTCTCGTCGTCGTCGTACACGAGCGCCAGCGCGTCCGCCCGCTCGACGCCCGCCTCGGCGAGCACGGCCTCGGTCAGCTCGGCGGCCTCCAAGGGTTCGGGAGGCGACCCCGCACCGGGGGCCCGGCCCGCGGAAGCCCCGCCAGCGGCGGCTCGGTCCGAGGAAGCCCCGCCACCGCCGTTGCCGCCGCTGCCCGCCGCCCGGGTCACCGCCGCCGACACCCGGTCGAGCAGCGCGGACGCCCGGCCGACGACCGGTGGCCGTACGGTGCGCACGGCGGACGGTACGACCAGCGTCACCTGCTCCCCGTAGACCCCGCGCAGCTCCGCCGCCAGCCGGTGCGCCAACGCGTCGTCCCCGCACACCACCATGTGCGCGGCATCGTCCCTGGACCTGGACCCGCTCTGATACGGAAAGCTCCCCACAACTGCACAGAGTGCCTCACCGGCACGGGCGGTTCCACCACGGCCCCTTGACGTATCTTCCGCTCACCGCCAGGGAATTGGGGGCGCCGGTTCGTGCAGACCCGCTCCCGGAGGCCGAGCAGGTCAGCGGTTGATGCACCCTTCCACCGTGATCCTGCCGCCGGAAAACCCCTGGGGCAGCCCGTGCCCACCTGCCTAGGCTGACAGCCATGAGCCGTCACCAGGACATACAGGGCCCGGGCGTGCGGGACATCGACGTACGCCAGATCACCGAGACCGAGATCCCGGACTGGATCCGCGCACTGAACACCGGGTTTCTGCGACCGCCCGCCATCTCGGAGGCGGAGATCGCGGACCGGAGTTCGTACATCGTGCCGGAGCGCACGCTGGGAGCCTTCGACGGCGGGCGGTGCGTGGCGACGTTCCGGTCGTTCGCGCAGGAGCTCACGGTGGTGGGCGGCGACGTCGTACCCGCCGATGCCATCACGAATGTGAGCGTCACTTCCACCCACCGGCGGCGCGGGCTGCTCACGCGGATGATGGCGCGGGACCTGGCCGCCGCGAAGGAACGGGGCGACGTGGTGGCGACGTTGATCGCGGCCGAGTATCCGATCTACGGGCGGTACGGCTTCGGGCCGGCCACCACGGCCACCGAGTGGACGATCGAGGTGCCGCGGTCGGGGCTGGACCCCCGGTGGGCGGGCCCGGACGACGGCGGGCGGATCGACCTGGTGGACGGCGAGGACGTACGCAAGATCGGTCCGGAGCTGCACGAGCGGCTCAGGCGGGTGCAGCCGGGGGTGGTCGACAGGGGCGAGCGGTGGTGGCAGGTCAACACCGGTGTGCTGACGCTGGACCGGGCCTCGTGGACCGAGCCCTTCTACGCCGTGTACCGGAACGCCGACGGCGAGGTCGAGGGCCTGCTCCCCTACATCTCGGACGGGGAGTGGGACGACGACGCCAAGCTGCCGCTGAACACGGCGAAGGTGAAGGGCATGATCGCGGTGTCGCCGGCCGCCGAGCGCGCGCTGTGGCAGCACGTCTGCTCGGTGGACTGGGTCACGGCGGTGAAGACGGGCCATCGCGCTCCGGACGACCTGCTGCCGCACCTGCTGCCGGACCCGCGGGCGGCGCGGCTCACCACGCAGGCCGACTGGCTGTGGGTACGGATCCTGGATGTCGTACGGGCTCTTGAGGCGCGTACGTACACCGGTACCGGGACGCTCGTACTGGAGGTCACGGACGGGGACGGTCTGTCGGCCGGGCGGTACCGGCTGGACGCGTCACCGGACGGGGCGGGCTGCTCGCGAACCAACGACGCCGCCGAACTCACGCTGGGCGCAGGTGAGTTGGCGGCGCTCTGGCTCGGGGACGAGTCGGCGGTGCGGCTCGCCGCGCTCGGCCGGGTGGCCGAGTCGCGGGCGGGCGCCGCGACCACCGCCGACGCCCTGTTGCGTACGTCCAGGCGGCCTTGGTGCCCGGACGTCTTCTGAGGTCCTGTCACCTCCTGTCCTCCGTAGCGCGATGGGAACCGTCTGGCCGAGCTCCCGGCTCCCCTCCAGGAGGGAGCCCGGCCAGCCGGACTGACGACGGACGGTGGCGTCCGGTCAGCCGGTCTGGGTGAGCAGCAGTACGAGGATCACTGCTCCGATACCGCTGATGTACGTGTTCTTGGCCTTGATGCCGACAGAGAGGGCAACGAATGCGATGAGGCCCATCACCCCGAACTTCAGCTGGACGAACTGTTCGAAGCCGATGATGAGGGCGGCGATGGCGAGGGTGGCGATGAGCGGCATTACGGTCCCTCCTTCGGGATGGGGACGCGGTGACCGGCGGTGACCAACTGGCCGATCCAGTCACCGGTGGTTACCAACTTCTCCGAAAACCTGGCCATGTTGCTGAAGTTGGCGACCAACTCCACTCTGCTTATCTCCGCTTGGAGACGTCTCATAACCACCTTCCCGGTAACTGCCCAAAGATGGCGCGAAGTTGTAGTGTTTGGTTGTGGACGCGGAACGCGCTGCCGCCAATGGGCGGAATCGGTCTCAACGGTCCCAGCGGCCGCAGCGGTCACACCGAGAGGTCGCTGAGGCGCTGCGCAGTCGGATCAGGTCCGGCGAGCTGCAGCCGGGCCAGCGCATGCCCACGCAGGCCAAACTGGCCGACGAGTTCGGCGTCGAGCGCGGTGCCGTACGCCAGGCGCTGCGCATCCTGCAGTCGGAGCATCTGCTGTCCAACGTGTCCAAAGGGCGTCCTGCGACCGTCGCCGAGGACGCGGACAAGGCCCTGCCCGGGCCCGAGACACCGCAGCCCACCATGGTGGCGCTGGCGCCGCGGATAGCGGCCGCGTTCGAGGCCCCGCATGTGGAGATCGACGCCCTGTGCCTGACGGCGGTCTCACTCACGCTCGCCATGGGCGAACCCCTCCGGCTCATCCACGAGGGCCGTATGAAACCGGCCAAGGTCGACGTCCGGGTCCTGCTGCCGAGCCGCGACATCGACCTCGCGTTCCCCGTCCCGGTGGACGGCGGCAGCGATGACGACGTGGTGCACGAGCGCTGGCTGGCCCAGCGCAACGCCCAGGGCCAGGTGCTTCGCCACAATCTGCTGGCTCTACGGGCCACCCATGGCATCGACGTCCATGTCACGTTCCGCGCGCTGCCGTTCACGCCGCCGGTGAAGTTGTACCTGCTCAACGGGGCGGAGGCGCTGTTCGCGTACTACACGCTCACGCGGCGCGGCGAGCAGATCGACCATGAGCGACTGGATGTGTACGACGCCCAAGGCACGCGGTCCATGCTGTTCCCCTTCGAGCAGGGGCCCGTGCTGCGGGACACCACGTTCGTGGAGCAGTCGCATCTGTGGTTCAACGCACTGTGGGAGACCATCAGTCTGGAGCTTGAGCTCACAAACTGAGGTCTCCCACGGGTGGATCGTCGGGCGGAGGATCGTCGGACGGTGACTCACTCGGGGCGGGGTCTTCCCAGCTCACAGGGCCGGTCCCGAGACGAGTATGGCGAGCAGGACCGCTCCGATCGAGCTGCAGGCGGGGCTCTTGGCCTTGATCCCGATGCTGAGCAGAAGCAGGCCCAGGATGCCGACGGGACCGTACCGCCACTCGACGAGCTCCTCGAAACCGACGACGAAGACTGCGGAGATGAAGGCGATGGCGGGCATGGTGGATCCTCCTTCGGGGAGTGGCGGGCTTCCAGGGGCAGGGCGGGCACTGCGGGCAGAGCGGGTGCTTTCGGGCGCGTACTGCGTAGCTGCCAAGTAGTTGCGAAAGGAGGGGGGCGTTCCGCCATCTTGGCTTAGTTGGTTGCCAACATTGAATAACTTACCCGGAGTTGGTTCTGACTAACCAACAACTCCCGAACAACTCGCCTAAGATGGAGCAAAGTTGTAGCGTTTGGTTGTGACCCAGGAGAACGTCGCAGTGAACGGCAGCAGAAGGCTCACGCCCCAGGAGATCGCCGACATCCTCAGGGACCGCATTCGCGGCGGCGAGCTGAAGGCGGGCGACCGCCTGCCCACGCAGGCCGAACTCGCCGAGGAGTTCGGCGTGGAACGCGGCACGGTCCGCCAGGCCCTCCGCGCCCTCCAGGAAGACGGCCTGCTCAGCAACGTCAGCAAGGGCAGCCCGCCGCGGATCGCCGAGGTGTCCCCGTCCACCGACGAGCCCCAGCCGACGATGGTGGGCCTGGCTCCGCAGCTGATGGAGGCCTTCAAGGCCAAGCACGTACGCATCGACGCGGCCTGCCTCACCGCCGAGACCCTGCTGACGGCCCTGGCCGAACCGGTGCGCCACATCCACGAGGGCACCATCCGCCCGGAATCCATCGACGTACGTATCCTGCTGCCGTCCCGGAAAATCAACCTGGCCTTCCCTGTCTCGGTGGAGGGCAGCAGCGACGACGACGCGATCCACCGCCGATGGCTGGAGCAGCGCAACGCCCAGGGCCACGTCCTGCGCCACAACCTCCACTCCTTGCGCGCTTCCCACGGCATCGATGTCCATGTGACGTTCCGCGCGCTGCCGTTCACGCCGCCGGTGAAGTTGTACCTGCTCAACGGGGTCGAGGCCTTGATGGCGTACTACATGCTGACGCGCCGTGAGGAGGAGTGGGACACCGGAACCCTCGACATGTACGACGCCTTGGGCTCCCAGTCCCTCCTCTTCTCCTTCGAGAAAGCCGCAAGCGAACGGGACGCGGCCTTCGTTGAACAATCCCAGATGTGGTTCGACGCCCTCTGGGCAACCATCACCACTGACCTGACACTCTCCTAGTGACTCCTGATACGACGCAGCAGACTGAGCTGGTGACAGCAGAGACAGGGAACGTGGCAGAGGAACTGAGGGGACTGATCGCCGGAGCGCGCTTTGTGCTCTTCGACTTCGACGGCCCGATATGCAAGTTGTTCGCGGGGCACACGGCGGAGCAGGTGGCCAAGGACCAGGTGCGGTGGCTGGAGGAGAGAGGCCTGCGCGGGCTCCTCACGGAGGAGGAGCAGACAGAACCCGATCCGCACGTCGTGCTGCGGCTGGTCGATGGCCGGCATCCTGACAGTGATCTGGTATTCGAGCTGGAGAAACGTCTCAGCCTGCAGGAGCTGAGAGCCGTGGAGTCGGCGTATCCCACGGAGTACGTGGATCCGCTGATCCGGACCTGGCACGCGCTGGGCGCCCGGCTGGCCGTCGCGACCAACAACTCCCCGCTGGCAGCCACCCGTTACCTGGCCACCCGCGGCCTGTCGGAGTGCTTCGCCCCGCACATCTACGGCCGTACGCAGGACCTCTCGCTCCTGAAGCCGAATCCCCACTGCCTGAACCGCGCTCTGCACGCCCTGGGCGCCAAGCCCTCCGAAGCGCTCATGATTGGTGACACGGCATCGGACTTCGAAGCGGCCATGAGCGCCGGAGTCCGCTTCTTGGGTTACGCGCGTAACGAAGCCAAGGACAGGGCGCTGCGGAAGGCCGGAGCCGAAGTGGTCGTGGAGTCGTTCGAGCCCCTCCTGGAGATGCTCCGCGAGCGGGGGCGGTGAGGCGAACCACCGTGTGGCCAGTTGAGCTTGTTCGCTTGGTGGTTGGCGGAGGTAAGTCGGGCCGGATGGGGCCGGGGCCAATGATCGGCGAGGCCATTGACGAGCCCGAAGTCACCCTGGGTTTCTACACGTTGGCGTAGACCCGTTCTCAGGCCTGAGCCATCAACAGCACGAACAGTACGGCGCCGGCGGTGAGGCATGTCGAGTTACGAGCCCGGACCCCACAGGTGATCAGCAGCAGACAGACGATGCCCATGGCCCCGTACCGCCATTGGATCAACTGCTCTATGCCGAGGCCCATGACGACCGACAGCAGTTGGAAGAAGACCATGGCCCCCCCCTTTGTCTCTGACACTTCCAGTGAAGCGATCAACTAGTCGGCCAATTGGACTGGTTGACTTAGATTGGTCTTCCCGGCCTGTCTGATCCCTTAACCGGCAGGCGTGTTGGACTGGTGAGTTGACTGGAACTGGTTTGTTTGTCGGCTAGGAGAGGTACGGTCGGTGTGTGGCTGAGGGTTGGGTCGGCGATGGGGGCGGCAGAGAGTTCGAGCGCGTGCTGGACGCGCTGCGGACTCGCTTGACCGACGGCACGTACGAGGTCGGTGACCGTCTGCCGCCGCAGCGGGAGCTCGCCGATCACTTCAACGTTTCCCGGGACACGGTGCAGCGCGTCCTCAAGGCGTTGGCCGGAGAGGGGTGGATCGAGTCCCGCCAGGGCAGTGGGACCCGGGTGATCACGACCCAGCGGATACAGTCCCCGACGGCGAAGGCGGCGCAGCCGGGCCGTGGTGTGACGCTGGGCAGCCTCATCAGTAAGGCGTTCGAGCAGCCCGAGATCACTCTGGATGCCTACACACTGACCTCCGAGTCCCTCGACGCCCATGTCAGGGTGCAGGTCGAACGCATCCGCGCGGGAGAGATAGCGCCGCAGCGCATCGCTCTGCGCATGCTGCTCCCGTCCGAGACGCTCGAACTTCCCTACCCGCGAGCCAAGGACCCGGCTTACGACGAGGCCATGAGGCAACGGCTGCTCGCCATCACCCGCCTGCACACGACGTCGCTGCAAGGCGCCCTACGGGAACTGCGAACCGAGGGTCTGGTCCCCAACGTCGACGTCAAGATCCGTCATGCGCCGCTGACCCCCACGTTCAAGCTGTATCTGTTCAACGGTGACGAAGTGCTGCACGGTCCGTACGAGGTGATCGAGCGCCCCATCAGTCTGGACAGCGGCGAGGAGATCGAGGCGCTCGATGTCCTCGGCTTCGGCGCCACCCTCACGCATTACGTCAAGGATGAGGATCCGAATTCGCAGGGATCGGTCTCTGTCGGCAGCATGCAGTCTTGGTTCGACTCCGTCTGGAACTTGCTCGCGGAGTGACCGCAACCCGGCCGAATCCGTCAAGCATGCCCATCCCAGCGGGCTCGTATACCTCATTGAGACCAACAGTTAACGGACTCCGGTCGTGAGCGATCTCCGCCGACGCTACGGTGTGCTCACCTTCGAACGTCAGCCAGGAGCGGCCAGTGCGCACAGTGCCTCATCCCAGCCGCTTGTATGGGGGGCGATCCGCCGCCGATCAGGCCTACGACAAGTTCGTGGACCTGGCGAAATTGTACGGGGTGATGAGCGGCGGTCATCACAACCGCAACTATGTGCTGCCTCTTACCGAGGACATGTCCCGCCATGTGCGGCGCGATGCCGGCACATCCGTGACGGTGCGGATCCGCAAGCCCGAGGCCGTGCCGGTCGTGATCAGGACCTGGCAGCACGAGTCGGAGATTCTGAACGCGATCAAGGGCGTCCTGCCCCACGTACCGGAGTGCCTGGCCGAGCGTGGAGGTTCTGCGGTCCACAGCTACGTGGAGGGTGTTCCGCTCTCCAACGTGTGCCCGAACGGCAAACCGGTCGACAGGCTGCTGATCAAAGCGCTGGCCGAGCTGCTGGCACAGATGTCCCAGGTGCGCAGGGAGACGTTGCCGCCGCTGCCCGCTGTCTGGCCGCTCAACGACAAGGACAGCCAGGGGTTCCTGCGGACGCTGGCGCGCCTCGCGGACCGACAGATCCGTCAGCCCAATTGGACTGCTTTCGGAGGGCTGTTCGCAGCCTTGGGTATCCCCGAGGACGCTCTGACCAGGCTGGCCGACCGGGTGCCCGCCATGGCTCGCCGCCCGTACAGCCTGCTGCACGCGGATCTTCACCGGGACAACGTGATCGTGACCTACAGCGGTGCCCCGCCCCTGATCTGCGTGGACTGGGAACTCGCGTCCTACGGGGACCCTCTGCACGACCTCGCCACACACCTCGTCCGCATGCGGTATCCGGAGTTCCAGTGGGACGAGGTGATCGACGCGTGGGCCGAGGCCGTACAGGCGACGCGCCCTCTCGCCGTGAACGGGCTCGCCAAGGACCTGCGCCACTACGTCGACTTCGAGCGGGCCCAGTCCGTCTTCCCTGATGTGATGCGTGCGGCGAAGTCGCTAGAAGAATCGTTCGACCAGAAAAGCCTGGACGAGGCGACGGCATCCGTGCGCAGTGCTCTGGAAGCCGCCGCGAAACCTCTTCGACTCGCCAGTGTGGCGAGCGAGACGGAGATCGAGAGAGTTCTCTACCGGTGGCAGGTGTCCCGGCTTGATCGGCTCCAGGGTGTCCGGTCGGTCAACGTCATCAGCTGGGATCCGGATCCGAGGGTTCCCGAGCATCCCGACTTTCCGAGGTCCGCGGTATTCGACGCGTTGATCGCGGAGGGGGCGGCCCCCGCGAGCCGGGTGTTCAAGGGCACCGCACACCTCAACTCGGTGGTCCGGGTCCCGGGTATCGGCTTTCCAGTCGTCGTACGCCGCAAGGTGGCATCGGTCAGCCGCCGGGAGCCCAGCTTTCTCAGCGAGCACGCCGTGCTCCGGGCCATCGAACGGTCCCGGGTCGCGGTGACGGCGCCGCGGGTGCTGGCCCTGGGCACGAGCTATCAGAACGACCCGTTCGCCATCCACACCTATGTCGGTCCGCCTGACGGTGATCAGCCCCCCAGCCATCCGGTGCACGGACTGCTGCCTCATGAGGCGGACGGGCTCGTGGACCAGCTCTGCGCGCTGGCCGAGGTCGATTACGGTCCCTTGGACCCGTTCGCTGAGTACGGAGCTGAGTGGGAGTTCTACAGGTGGCTGAGTGAGCAGCTGGTGGCGCTGGTCCGGGAACTGCCCAAGGAATCGAAGCAGATGGCACGCGTCCTCGGCCTGCCCGATGCCCCCGGGCTGAGGAGGATCCTGTCCCGGCATCGCGTGACTCCGCGCTCGCTGTCCCTGCTGCACGGTGATCTGAATCCCTGGAACCTCGTGCGCCGCGACGACCCATTCGCCCTCACCATCATCGACTGGGAAATGGCGATGGTCGGCGACCCGCTGTACGACCTGGTCCGGCACATGCATCTCACTCCGACCCGGCCCGAGATCCGCGAGCGCATGTTCCGCCGCTGGGCGGGCAAGCTTCCCGTCGCGCACACGAAGGACTGGCAGCAGGACTGGCGCGTCTACCGGTGGATCGAGAGCGTCCGCTCTGCCTACGTGGATCTCGACCGCCTGGTCACCGGCGCCAGCCTCGACGCTCCGAACGTCCGCAGGGCGGTCGACTCGTACGCCGTGACCCTCGCGGTGGCCAAGGGGTCACTCGGCATGCCTACCCGTGCTACCGCGAACCCCTATCTTGCCCGCGCGTTGCCGTACGGAGACCATGGCGGCATCAGTCGGGCCGGGTTCACTGTGGGCGCATGACGCGTCGCCGGACGGCCCGAGGTGAGGGGGGCCGTTGATGTCCGGGGCGGGTAGTGGTGGAGCCGACGGTGGATGGGGCTTACGGCTGAGGCGGTACCAGGAGCGGTTGGAGCCCGTGGTGACGCGGGTCCTGCTGATCGGAATCTTTGTCAGCGGGCTGACCGCCCAGTTCGTCAAGCCGGTCGGAGACGCCCTGGAGGGCAAGGCGTTTCTCGGCGGTGCGCTGCTGAGCCTGGTGGGCTATGTGCTGTACGACGCGGTGAGGGAGCTCTCCTCGTCGGTCAGGACGCCGAGCCGCGCGCTGGTGAACTCGCGCCAGCTCGGCAACTTCGTCAGTGAGGCCTTCCGGGCCCGGAAGGTGGAGATCAGCTTCCTTGGTTACACCGGCGAGACGCTTTACAACGAGCTCTACCACCGGCTGGAGGATCTGCCCGTCGATCCCGGACCGGCCAAGCGAGTCACCGTCAGGATCCTGGTGCCCGACTTCCGCGTACCGATGAGAGTGCCCTCCCGCGTCGGGCCCGATGGGGCGCCTGTGGACGACCCCGAATTCCGTAAGCGCATTGAGCGGAAATGCCAGGAGTACGACGGGATCTTGTCGGGCCTCGCGGAGCAGGTCACGGCCGGCGGCACAGTCGCCGTCGAGTGCGAATACCGTCTCTATCTGGGCATTCCGCGGGACAAGATCTGCATCTTCAACCGGAAGCAAGTCCTGCACGGCCTCTACAACGTGGCTGCCCGTATGCGGCTGAACCACCTGGATCCGGAGTTCTACGACCCCAAGGGCTACAGCACGGACCTCAATGTCTGGTCCCGAGAGGGCACGGCTGCAGCCGACGCGGCCATTTCCACGTGGAACAAGCACTTCGACGATCTGTGGAATCTTGCGGCCATTCCTGACTGGAGGCAGGGAACCGTCGCGTAAGGCGTCCGAGGCGGGCCGAACGCGGCGCTCGCATGCGGCTCCCTGGTGCGTACGCTCGTCCGCATGAGCGACACGGGATTGCGCGACACCGGACTGCGTAACGCAGGTCTGCGCGAGCCCGGCTGCTGGCCCGGCTGGATGTGCGGGTGCCCGCGGCTCGATCCCTGCGGAGCGACGGAGAGTTGAGGATTCGGCAGGTCGCCGAGGTCGCCGAGGTCGCCGAGGTCGTGGAGGTCGCGGACGTCGTCGGTGAGACCGTCGCGGCCGTTCGGGATGCGCTCGCCCGCGAAGGGTCCATCGGGGTCATCACGGCCGACTCCGATGTCGTACGGGTGGGGGAGGCGCTCGAGGCCGCGGGGATCGAGTCGGCGGGGCCCGACGAACTGGGCGCGCGAGTTGCGGTGTTGGGAGCCGGGGTCGCCAAGGGGCTCGAGTACGACCATGTCGTGGTCGTGGAGCCGGCGGCGATTGCGGAGGCGGGGGAGGAGGGCGACGTAGCGGGAGAGGCGAGGGCGAGTGCGCGGGGGCTGCGTCGGCTGTATGTCGTACTGACCCGGGCCGTGTCCCGGCTTGATGTGGTGCACAGCCGGGCGCTGCCCTTCGCCTGACCGCCTGACCGCCTGACCGCCTGACCGCCTGACCGCCTGACCGCCTGGCCGCCTGGCCGTCTGAGCTACTGACCCACTGATCGACAGCTCGACCGGGTCCGCGCGGTCCCTGCCGTCGCTCGGCCCCCGCGACCCCGTCGGCGTTCCTGAGTTGCCGGTCCCTGTGCCCGGTGCCACCGTGAACGGGGGGCAACGCTGACGGCCTGGCCATGGAAAACATCGCAGGTCAACGGCGGTACGCGTCGATACGCGACTGAACCGCGCCCCGCGATCCGTGGCGCCCGACAGCCCGTGTGCCGACGCGCGTCCACGACACAGGGGGAGCGCACAGAAAGCGGGAAGACCACATGGCGAACGGACCCATGGACAGGCGCGCCTTCGGCGAGCGGCCCAACGGGCAGGGCGGGCCGGGTATGGGCCAGGGCACGGAGTACACCGGCCGGTACGTGATCCTGCTCGACCCGAGCAACCAGGAGAGCGGACTGAACGCCCTGCGTTCCTCCGCCGACATCGCGTCCGTCGAGCGCGTCCGCGGAGCCGAGGTGGGGAACGTATCCGAACTGCTGGAACGCCCCGACGTCTCGGTGCACTTCGAGGAAATCGGCGCCGCCGTCGTCGAGGTGCGGTCCGACCAGCGTCACGCGCTGGTGACCACGGCCGAGGCCGAGCCGACGATCCTCGCGGCGGAGCCGGAGCGCATGGTGTACGCGATGCCGATCACCGCCCCGACGCAAGCGCCGACGGAGTTCTACCCGGCCTACCGCAGTGACGAGGAGATCGTCGACCGCCACACCAGGGCGGAGATCGCCGCCGCTCAGGGCCCGGCCTCGGACGAACAGAGCTTCACCTGGGGCCTTCAGGCGATCCGTGCCAATCTGTCCCACCTGACCGGACGCGGTGTGAAGGTCGCCGTCCTCGACACCGGCGTGGACATCACCCACCCGGACCTGGTCGGCTGCATCGAAGACACCATGTCCTTCGTGGTCGGCGAGGCGGTCGAGGACGGCAACGGCCACGGCACCCACTGCATCGGCACCGTCGCCGGCCCGGCCAAACCCCAGCAGGGACCCCGGTACGGCGTTGCCTGCGACGCCCGGATCCTCGCCGGAAAGGTCCTCAACAACGGGGGCAGCGGCGCGGACGGCCAGATCCTGGCGGGCATGGCCTGGGCCGTCGCCCGCGGTGCGCGGGTGATCTCCATGTCGCTCGGTGGCCTGGTCAGGCCGGGTGAGCTGTTCCCGCAGACGTACGAGATCCTCGCCCAGCGCGCGCTCGAGCGCGGGACGGTGATCGTCGCCGCGGCGGGCAACGACAGCGACCGGCCCCCGGTCATCCACCCCGTCAGCCGGCCAGCCAACTGTCCCTCCATCCTCGCGGTGGCCGCCCTCGACAGGGCGCTCACTCCGTCGTTCTTCTCCAACGGCGGCATCAACGGCCAGGGCGGCGAGATCAACATCGCCGCGCCCGGCAGGGACGTACGCTCGGCCGCCCCCCGCGGCAGGTACCAGAACCTGAACGGCACGAGCATGGCCACACCGCACGTCGCCGGTGTCCTCGCCCTGCTCGCCGAGGCCAACCCCAACGGGTCCGCGACCGATCTCGTCGCCCGTCTGAAAGCGGGCGCGTTCCCGCTGGCGCAGCCCGTCAGGGACGTCGGCTCCGGCCTGCTCCAGGCCCCGTGAACGAGCCGAACCGTTCCGCACCGGTCGGGGTCATCATCGCGGTCGACCCCGACCGGTTCGCGGAGGTGGTCGAGGCCCTGCGGCAGGCCGGGCTGACGGTCACCGGAGAGCAGCCGATCCTGGGCACGCTCTCCGGCACGGTCGCCGAGGACCGTATCCCGGCCCTGGAAGCGGTCGACGGCGTCGACTCCGTCGACCGGGACCGCACGGTCCAACTGCCGCCGCCCGACTCGCCTATTCAGTGAGCCGTGGCCCGCTGATCACGGCTGGCGGAACCGTCACGCCGACGCGTCGAGTATGGGGATCAACTGCTCCTCCTCATACATCAGATGGGCTTCGAGTGCGTCCGTGAGGCGGTCGACTTCCTTGCGTACGAGGTCCCTGCGGGCGAGTTCCGTGCCTGCGAGTTCGTTGCGTACGGGTGTGGGGGAGCCCTCGCTCCCTGGGCCCACGGTGTCGATGACTGCCTTCAACTCCTCCACCAGCGCAGCGATCTGCTCATGCTCCTGGCTCAACCGCTCGATGACCGGGGCGAGTTCGGGGTGGCGGGCGGCGAGGGCCGGGAACATGGCGACATCCTCGCCGGTGTGGTGGTTGTGCAGGCCCTGGCAGAAGGTCAGGCAGTTGACGCGGAGCTGGGCGCCGAGGGCGGTGGTGCCCGGCCCTGCGTCGGCGAATTCCTTGCGGATCAGGGCGAGTTCGCGGCGGAACGCGTCGTGGATGACCTGGAGGTACTCACCCATCGACGAGGCGGCCACGTTCGGCGGGCCGTCGCTCGGGATCTCGTGCAGGGCGACCACGGGGAGCAGGCGGTCCGTCTTCGCCTGGTACTCCGCCCAGCCCGGCTCGGCCTCGACGGCCCGCGCGAAAAGCTGATCGCGTTCCTCGCCCTGCAGTACAACGGCCCGCGCCTCGTACGTGAACACCCCTGTTTCCACGGTGACTTGGGGGTGGGCGACGAGGTTGCTGAACCAGTCCGGGTGCTTCGGTGCACCGCCTGCCGAGGCGATGACCAGGACCCTGTCGCCGTCGGGGAGGTAGCCCACGGGGGTGGTGTGCCGGGTGCCGGTACGGGCTCCCGTGGTGGTCAGCAGGAGCAGCCGGGCTCCTTCGAAATAGCCGCCCACCTGGCCGGCGTTGCTGCGGAACTCTTCGATGACTGGTTGGTTGAAGTCGTTGGGCATTCTTCTCTTTCTGCTATGGGGTACGTGGATGCGGTATGCGGATGGGGTTCGTGGATTGCTGGGATTTCCCTGCGTGCGGGCAGGGCGAATTGCCACGGGGCGCATACGAACGCGTAAGGCGACCGTGGTGAGGGAGGTGATGAAGAGGAGAGGTGAAGAGGGGTGACGAAGGGGGTGGAGGGCGTACGGCGCGGCGGAACGCGCGCTCAATACGCGGACTCAGAAAAAGGTGGGCCCCTGGCCCACCCCGGCCTCACGCGGAGGCCGGGAACCCAACTCGCTTGTGGCCCATGGCCGACCCGGCAGTCACGGGGGAGACGCTAATGGAACACGGGCGGTTGGGCAATGCCGTATTTCTCATTGGCGCCGGGTGCGGTGGTGTCGATCCCGGCCACCAGCGCCGCCGGGGTCGGCGCCCGGCACCAGTGTCACCGCGTCGGGGTAGTACAGCGGCGTACGGGGCGGGACGGGGCGGGACGGAGCGGACCAGGCCTGTGCCACGAAGCCCAATCGGATGTCATAGGAACTCCCTATAAGGTGTGCTGCAATTTCGTCTTTGCCTCTCGTTCTTTTCGCTACGTACCGTGAAACAGCTCGACGAGGTGCTCACCGTGTTTTCTCCGATTTCTCCGAGGATTCGCGCTCTGTGCACGTCGGTCGATCCATTTTCCGTCGAGCTGACTATTACGCGATCGAGAGGATCGGTGGCATGGCCACTATCGAGAACGGGCCGGGAATGTGGGAACTCAAGGGAAAGCGGGCCCTGGTCACGGGTGGTACTCGCGGAATCGGAGCGGCCGTCGTACGGCAACTCCTGGACGCTGGTGCCGAGGTGCTCACCACCGCCAGGTCGGCGACGAGCGCGGTGCCGGAGGGGGCCACCTTCGTGGAGGCCGACGTACGGACTCGGGCCGGCGCGGAGGCGCTCGCCGCGGCCGCGCAGGAAGTGTTCGGTGGGGTGGACGTCCTGGTCCACAACGCGGGTGGGGCGCAACCGTACAAGGGAGCCCTGGCCATCCCTGAAGAGGTGTGGCTGGACGCGCTGGACCTGAACTTCCTGGCGTCGGTGCGGCTGGACGCGCTGCTGGCACCGGGGATGCGCGAACGGCGTTCGGGGGCGATCGTGCACGTCTCCTCGGCCGCGGTCCCGCCCACGCCGCCACCGTTCCTGCACTACACGGCGGCGAAGGCGGCGCTGGAGAACTACAGCCGGGGACTGGCCGCGGAGCTCGCCCCGTTCGGGATCCGGGTCAACACCGTGTCTCCCGGCAGGACCGCCACCCCCGGCGGCGAAGCGACGCGGGAGCAGTGGGCCCGCCTGGCCGGGGCTGCCGGCCAGGCCACCAACACCCCTCCGCTGGGCCGCGAGGGTCAGCCCGACGACATCGCCCAAGCGGTGCTGTTCCTCGTCTCCGACCGGACGAGCTGGCTGACCGCGAGCAATCTCGTCGTGGACGGCGGTGAATTCCCCAGGGGCTGAAGCTGACCTTTAATTCCGAAACGCCTGCTTGGTCAAAAGGAATTCGACTTGGTCGAAAGGTATTCGACGGCGCCTGCTTCCTTCTCCCGGCCGTCAGGACACCGGCGAGTAGGCAGCGAAATCGGATTCGGAATCGGATTCGGACCAGGTCTCCTGACGCAGGAATTCGAGCAGGGCCGTCCCCGCCGGGCCCGAGCCCGACCGGACCACGGCGATCACGGGCTGGGACACGACCGGGAACACCGGCCGTACGAGGTGCTCGTAACCGTGGGGCACCGCGGAGGCCGGGACGAGCGTCGCCCCCAGCCCGTGCGCGGCCCAGCGCACGGCCGTCGCCGACTGGGACACGCGGGCGGCCGTGGTCGGGGTCAGACCGTTGTCCCGCAGCACGTGCAGCAGTACGCCGTCGAGCGCGCTGTCGCGGTCGAACCTCACCCACGGCTCCCCGTCCAGCTCCCGCAGCTCGACCCGGTCCGCGGCGAGTTGCCGGTGCCCGGCGCCCAGCACCACGACGAACTCCTCGTCGCCGAGGTGGTGGGCGTCGGCGGGAGTCCGCTCGCACGCCGCCATCAGCGCTAGGTCCAGCACGCCCCGGCGGCACAGCCGCTCCAGTTCGGCGGAGCTGGGCTCCTCGAAGACGGTGACCTCCAGCCGCGGGAACCGGCGACGCAGCGCGCTCAGCGCGCCCGGCAACTGCCGCGTACCGAAGCCCATTTGCACCGCGACCACAAGCTCGCCCACCAGCTCATCGGCACCGGCCCGCGCGGTCGCCCTCGCCCGCCGCGACGCACTCACCGCGACCTCCGCCTCCCGCAGAAACGCACGGCCGACCGCGGTGGGCACCAGCCCGCTCGGCGTACGAGCGAACAGCTCCACCCCGAGTTCCCGCTCCAGCCCGCGGATCTGCTGGGACACCGACGGTTGAGCGACGCGCAGCACCTCCGCCGCAGCCGTCACCGACCCCTCCGCGGCAACGGCAAGGGCGTACTCGTACTGACGAAGGCTCATCGGCTCCCGCTTCCTCCCCGCGGTGGACCGCGGTCTCCGGCTGTCATCGCTGCAACAGCAAGCAACTCGGCTGCGGGGGCGGAGATTCCCGAGACGGCCGGAGCCGATCTGTGGTGCGGCACGGGTGCTCGTCACGGTGGCTGCAGGCGGTTGGCCAATCGGCGGCCCCAGGTCTGGCCCGGGCCTTCGACGCAACGGTAGGTCAGCACGCACAGCGGCAACAGCGCGGCGAAGAACGCCACTTCGAGCGCGAGACTGTCCTGTCGCCGCCGGCCGATCGTGGCGTCGATCACCGCCAGCAGCACGGGATGCACCAGATAGACCGAGTAGCTGATCGTTCCCAGTCCGGTCAGCATCCGCGGTATGCGCCGGCGGCGCGACAACAGCCCGGCGCTGAAGGTGAGTACGGCCAGCAGGAATGCGAGGATCCAGCCGCGCCGTGTGAAGTGGTCACCGTCGCCGTACCGGTACGCACTCCCCACGGCGCAGGCGACCACGATGACGGCGGTGCCAGCCGCGTACCGCCAGGTGCTCTGACCGTTCTCGGCACGGTAGACGGCGGTGCCGAGGAACATCACGGCGAGGATCACCAGGCCCTCCCACAGCGGGACCGTGCCGTTGAACGGGACCAGGCCAAGCGCCAGTACGCCGCCCAACACGCCCCCGAACACCCGGAGTACGGGCGACCTGGCGCTCGCACAGCAGATGGCGACCCCCATGGCGATCGAGGCGAAGGCGATCAGCGGGCCGGTGCCGACCAGGCCGGTCAGGGCAGAGGCCGGCAGCACCACCCCTGCTGCCACGCTCACAGCGGCGAGCACGGCCAGGATGACGGCGACCGCCGCGGACCGCTCGTGGAGGTGGACCGTGAACAGAGCGACGACCAGCAGGTAGAAGGCCATCTCGTACGAGAGTGTCCACAGGATGAGCAGGAGATTGGGTGTCCCCAGTAACTCCTGGAGCATGGTGGCGTGGGCGACAGCCACGGCGGCAGCGCTCTGCTCGCCGAAGCCACGTATCTCCGCGATGCCCAGCAGATTGACGGTCAGGAGCCCTGCGACGACTGCCGCCCACAGCGGGTACACGCGGAAGATCCGTCCGATCCAGAACGTACGGACGCAGCCGCGGCGCTCCAGCGACGCGGGGATGATGTAGCCGCTTACCAGGAAGAACACCATGATGCCGTAGCGGCTGGTGTTGAACTGCGGCATCAAGTCCCGCCGGAAGTCCGCCATGAAGGCGTACGACGAGTGGTCGAACACCACGACGAGTGCGGCGATGCCGCGCAAGGCGTCCAGCCAGCCCAGCCGCGACGGACGGGTTGTGGTGATGGCTGCCAGTAATCGTGGTGTGAGGGGTGGGGATTCCATGCGCAGGCAGCGTCCTCTTGGATGAGGTGTTCGGTGGGTGGGTGTGGCCTGGCCGCCCTGCCGGTCGGCGAGGACCAGCAGGGGGTTCCGCTCAGAGCGGTCGCGCCGCTCTCATCACCGAGTTCAGCTGCCGGCGGATTGTTCGGCAGTACCGTTCTGGCGGCCGAACAATGGCGTGGCTGGAGGGGGTGGGGGGCGTGGCGGGTCGTCGTGAGGTGCCGGTGGATCCGGCGGCGGGTCCGGTGCAGCGGTTTGCGTTCGAGTTGCGCAAGCTGCGGGCGGAAGTCGGCGGGATCACGTATCGGGCTCTGGCCCAGCGGGCGGGCTACTCGGTGACCACGCTGTCGCAGGCCGCGGCGGGCGAGCAGTTGCCGACGCTGCCGGTGGCCCTGGCCTATGTGGGGGCGTGCGGTGGAGACCTGGCGGAGTGGGAGGCCCGGTGGAAGGGGGCGGTGGAGCAGTCCGCGGGTGACGGCTCTCGGGATGACGACGGAACAGGCGACGGAACAGGCGACGGATCAGGCGACGGATCAGGCGACGGATCAGGCGATGGCTCCGGTGGCGGGTCGGTTGCGCCGTACCGGGGTCTGGCGCGGTTCGAGACCGGTGACAGCGCCTTGTTCTTCGGCCGGGAGCAGCTCACCGCCGACCTGGTCGATCTGCTGCGCCGCCGCCGGTTCGCGGCGGTCTTCGGCCCCTCCGGCAGCGGCAAGTCCTCCCTGCTGCGGGCCGGCCTGATACCCGTACTCCGGCAGACTCAGGAGCCCGACCTGCGCCCGGCCGCGATCCGGATCCTGACCCCGGGCGAACGCCCCGCCCGTAGCCACGGCCCCCTCCTCACACCCGCGACGCCCGGCGACGGCAGCGCCGGGGCGGACACGTTCGTGATCGTCGACCAGTTCGAGGAGGTCTTCACCCTCTGCCACGATGCCGCCGAACGTGGCCGCTTCATCGACCTGCTGCTGGCCGCCCGGCAGCCCGAGAGCCGCTTACGAGTGCTGCTGGCGGTACGCGGCGACTTCTACGGCCACTGCGCCGAGCACCGCGACCTGGCCGACGCACTGCGCGACGCCAACCTGCTGGCCGGTGCGATGAGCCCGGCGGAACTGCGCGACGCCGTCGTCAAGCCGGCCACGGCCGCCGGACTGACCGTTGAACGTGCCCTCACCGCCCGGCTGGTCAAGGAGGTCGGCGACGCGCCGGGCGGGCTGCCGCTGCTGTCTCACGCGTTGCTGGAGACCTGGCGCCGGCGCCGCGGCAAGACACTGACCATGGCGGGGTACGAGGCGGCAGGATGTCTGGACGGCGCGATCGCCAAGACCGCCGAGAAGGTCTACGGCCGTTTCACCGAGGGCCAGGCAGCCGCCGCCCGCCGGGTGTTGCTGCGGCTGATCGCCCCTGGTGACGGGACCCCCGACACCCGCCGCCCCGTCGAACGCGCGGAACTGCCCGGCACCGGCCGCACCGGCCGGGAGGACACCGCCCAGGTGCTGGAGGCACTCGCCCGAGCGCGCCTGCTCACCCTGGACGGCGACACGGTCGAGCTGGCCCACGAGGCCCTGATCAATGCCTGGCCCCGGCTGCGCGGGTGGATCGAGAAGGACCGCGAACGCCTGCGTGTGCACCGTAACTTGACCGACGCGGCCCACGCCTGGCGGGAACTGAACCGCGAAAAGGGCGCCTTGTACCGGGGAAGCCGGCTCGCCGCCGCCCAGGAACACTTCGGCGGCGCACCGCGCGAGGACCTGACCGACCTGGAGCACGCCTTCCTCGAGGCCAGTCGTGACCATGAGCAGAAGGGCCGTCGCCGTTACCGGCTGGTGCTCACCGCGGTCACCGTCGCTCTGTGCCTCGCCCTCGTCGCCGCCGGCCTCGCCGTGGGGCAGTGGCAGAGCGCGGTCACCGCCCAGCACCTGGCCCAGTCCCGTCAACTGGCCGCCCAGTCCAGCGCACTCCTGGACTCCGAACCCGACCTCGCCGCACTGCTCGCCGTCCACGCCTACCGCACCAGTCCGACCCGGGAGGCCACCGCCGCCCTGTATGCCGCGGCGGCGCTACCGCTGCGTAAGCGCCTGGTCGGCGGCAGCGAGCCCGTGTCCTCCATCGCCCTCAGCGCGGACGGACATACCGTCGCCGCCAACAGCCAAGACGGCAAGGTACGGATCTGGGATCTGCCCGAGGGCCGGCTGCGGCACACGTTCACCGGCTACAGCGGCGGCAACATCGCGGCGTTCAGCCCCGACGGACGCACCCTCGCTGTCGCTACCGCCGACGACACGGGCGTGACAGTGGGCCTGTTGGACTCGGTCGCCGGCAGGAAACTCAGAACCTTCACTGTCCCCGACGGTTCGGTACGCGGCGTGGACTTCAGCCCTGATGGCCGTACCGTGGCTGTCGCCTCCCTGGCGGCCGTACGGGTGTGGGATGTGGCCACCGGCCACAAGCGGCACAGCTTCACCAGCCGCCCCGACCCGGAGGCGGTCGCCTTCGGCTCTGACGGACGTGCCGTGGCCGCGGTGAGCCGCAACGGACAGGTGCGCGTGTGGGACGTGGCCACCGGCCGCACCCGGACCGTCAACGACGACCGGATTGAGGGCGCTGCGGTGGCCTTCAGCCCAGACGGCCGGACATACGCGGATGTCCGCACCGACGGTTCGGTGCAACTGCGGGAGACGGCCACCGGCATCGTCCGGCGCACCATCAGGGACAGCGCAAGCGAGTTGGACGGAGTGGCTTTCGCTCCGGACGGGCGGACCCTCGCCATCCCCGGTCGCGGGGACACGGTACGACTGTGGGACACCGCCTCCGGCACTGAGCGGGCCGCCGTGACCGCCGGTCACCACGAACGCGGGACCCCGAAAGTGGCCCTCAGCGCGGACGGCCGCACCCTGATCACCGCAAGTAACGGTGGCCCCGCCATTCGCGTTCACCGCCTAACCGCTGATCAGCCGCAGATCACTCTGCGAGGCCGTGCTGACACGTCCATTGACGACGTGGCATTCAGTCCGGACGGACGCACGGTGACCACAGTTCACCAAGGCCCGCCCGGCCAGGGGGCGGTACGGCTCTGGGATGTCCGGACCGGTGATCATGAAGCCACGCTGGCGCTCGACACCGACCTGGCACTCCGGGGAGAGCATCTGAGTTTCCCGGTTTGGCGCTTCGGTGCCGTGGGGTTCAGCCCGACTGGGCGTGCCCTGGCCGCCAGGGCCACAAAGAACAGAGTGGTGATCGAGGTCCGCGATGTCGCCACGGGCCGTCTTCGCATAAGCCGTGCCCTGGGCGCCATCAGGGCGGTCTTCAGTCCCGACGGGACGCGGCTCGCCATCGCCGGCGGGAAGGGGTGGGTGCGGATTTGGCACCTTTCAACCGGCGCACTGCATACCGTCCACACCGATCACGGCCGATCCGTCAGAACGTTGGCGTTCACCCCGGACGGCCGCACACTTGCCGTCGTGGGGATCGGGGCCGGCGAACGGATAACGCTGCTCGACGCCGCAACCGGCCGTACACAGCACATCATCGAGCCGGGCGGGAGCGGGCTGTCGTCCCCCGCGTTCAGCCCAGACGGGCACACCCTGGCCACCGCAAGCGACAGCAACGGCTGGGTGAAGACATGGGACCCGCGCACCGGTCAGCTCCAGGACAGCTTCCGTGTCGGCGGTCCGGTGGCATCGCTGACTCTCAGCCCCGACGGACGCACCCTGGCCACAAGCAGCGCAAGAGGAGTCCAGCTGTGGGACCTTGACACCAGCCAGATCCGAACCACCCTGCGGACCCGCTCGCCCGGAGCAGTGGCGTTCAGCCCGGACGGACGCACCCTGGCCATCAGCACGGGCAACTCCGTCGAGCTGCGGAACATCGACCTGCCCGACCCGGCCCGCGCCCTCCGCAACATCTGCGAGGCCATCGACACAACGCTCACCACCCTGGAACGGTCCCGCTATCTGCACGACCAGCCCCCCGAAACCGGCTGCCAACAGCGGTGAGCCGCCCGGCTCAGCCCTCCGGCGGGACAGAAGGCGGGGTTACGGGGTGCGCGTCGCGGCGCCAGTAAGTGGGACGCCAGCAGTACAGGACACCGTGGGGCCGCCCCTGAACCCGTACGGCACCGTCAGCGGCGGCGCCCTGCTCGACAACCTCACCGCCCTCGGCGGCGACCCCGCAAGAAGACGCCCCAGTCCGAAGGGCGAGCCAGGTCAGGACTGCGCGATCCGGAACGTGAGATAGCGGCTGAAGGCTTCGTGGCTGTCGGGGGTGAAGCGCCACTCCAGCATGGCCGAGCGAAGCTCCGGCTCGGTCAGCCAGCCGTGCCAGGCGACCTCGTCAGGATCGGGGGCCACGGCGTCCGGCATCACGGCTTCGTGTACGCCGAGCCAGTGCAGGCTCAGGCCGCTGCGGTTGATGAACGTGAACAGCAAGCGCGGCAGCACACGAATGCCCAGTTCCTCTGCCAACTCCCGGGCGGCGGCCTGTTCATAGGACTCGCCGACATTCACCGCGCCACCGACCACGACCTCATAGAGCCCGGGGAAGCGCGACAAGTGCTCCGACCGCCGGTGGACGAGGATCCGGCCACGATCACCACGACACACCGTCACGGCGACCCGATGCAGCCAACCCTCCCGGGTGGCCTGCCGACGGCTGACCACACCCACCACACGATCTTGACCGTCGACCCGCTCCACCAGTTCATCCACGACGCACACCCTGGCAGAGCCCACCGACAACGCCGCCGCCCCCACACAGTGGCGTAGCGCACTATTGCAAGCGTCTGCTTGCAATAGTTAGCGGGGGTGGGGCAAGGTGGGGGCATGGCAACGCTCAACGTCGGCAATCTTGGTGAGTATCTGCGGGAGCAGCGGCGCAATGCGCAGTTGAGCCTGCGGCAGCTCGCCGAGGCCGCCGGGGTGTCCAATCCGTATCTGAGCCAGATCGAGCGCGGGCTGCGCAAGCCGAGCGCGGAGGTGTTGCAGCAGGTCGCCAAGGCCCTGCGGATCTCCGCCGAGACGCTGTACGTGCGGGCCGGGATCCTCGACGCCGAGCGGGACCGGGACGAGGTGGAGACGCGAGCCGTCATCATCGCCGACCCGACGCTCAGCGAGCGGCAGAAGCAAGTGCTGCTCCAGATCTACGAGTCGTTCCGCAAGGAGAACGGCTTCGAGATCAAGGATGTCGAGGAAATCCCGGGCGTTCAGGATGATCTGGACCCTCAGGGCGTAACGGAAGGCCGGGTCACCGCCGTTGACAGGGCCCGCACGGCCGACGGCAGCGAGGCCGAGCAGAACGACCCGTACGACGAGGACAGCCTGCACAAGAACACGAAGAACAACGATCACAAGAGCGATACGAACGACAAGAACGGCAAGAACGATCGCGGTGCACCGCACGGTCGGCAGTCCGCGAGCTGACCAGGGGCGATGTAGCCCCACCATGCGGCAGCGGTCGTACGCCGTCGCACAAAACGCCACATAAAACCCTCACTCACAGCTTTCCGGAGGACCATCGCCATGGCCATCACCGACGACCTGCGCAAGACCTTCAGCGACCCGACCCCGCTCTACTTCGCCGCCGGCACCGCCGACCTGGCCTTCCAGCAGGCCAAGAAGGTGCCCACCATCGTGGAGCAGATCCGCACCGAGGCCCCGTCCAAGATCGAGGCCGTCCGGCACATCGACCCGAACTCCGTCCAGGAGAAGGCCACCACCCGCGCCAAGGAGGCGCAGGAGACCCTTCAGGGCAAGGTCACGGAGTTCATCAGCACGCTCGACACCGACCTGAAGAAGATCGGTGAGACCGCTCAGGACTTCGCCCTCCGCAGCGTCGGCGTGGCCGCCGAGTACGCCGTGAAGGCGCGCGAGACCTACGAGAAGGTCGCCGAGCACGGCGAGCAGACCGTGAAGACCTGGCGCGGCGAGACCGCCGAGGGCATCGAGGAGCTCGCGGTCGCCGTCGAGCCGAACCCCGAGCCGGCCGCGCCCGCGGCTGCCGAGGTCAAGGACGAGAAGCCCGCCGCGGCCAAGTCCGAGCCCGCCGAGGCGAAGAAGACGGCCCCGGCCAAGAAGGCCCCGGCCGCCCGCAAGACCACGGCCAAGAAGACGACGCCCCCCAGCAAGTAAGCGCGGCGTGTAGGGACGTAAACACAGATTCACCAACGCAAGAACCGTCGGGGACTCCGGGCACTATCGGAGTCCCCGACGCGTTCTGCGGGTACGGTGACGGCGTAGAGACGACTCGACACGGGTGGTGGGCACAGTGCTGATGACGGCATTCGGCGGCTTCATGTCGCTGCTCTTCCTCGCCATGCTGGTGCTCGCCGTGGCGGCGCTTGTGCTGGCAGCGATGGCCCGCGAGGACGCGTACCGCGCCGCGGACAAGAAGACCAAGCCGTTCTGGCTGATCATTCTCGGCGTCACGGTGGCCGTGAACCTCCTGGTGCCGATCCTTTTCCTGCAGATCGCCGGCCTCATCGCGACGATCGTCTTCTTCGTGGACGTACGCCCCGCGATCAAGCAGGTCTCGGGTGGCGGAGGAGGCGGCCGTCGCGGGGGCAGCAGCAGCGACGGTCCGTACGGGCCTTATAACGGCGGACGCTGAGGCATAACGGCGGACGTTGCGGCACGCGTACGCGGCTGCCAGCGAGCTGGCACTGACCCAGGCAGGCGTACGTGGCTTACCGTCGGCGCTGACCCAGGGCGTACGCGGCTTACGGCTGGCGTTCCAGCACAGGCCGTACGTGGTTTACGGGCGGTGCTGACCAGGGCAGGCGTACGTGGCTTACCGCCAGTGCCGACCCCCGCAGGCGTACGCGGCTCATAGCCGGCGTTCCAGCAGCAGTACCGCCACGTCGTCCGTCAGTTCCCCGCCGTTGAGGTCGCGGACCTCGTTCACGGCCGCTGTAAGGAGTTCCTCGCCGCTCAGGCCCTTGGCCAGCTGGCGGCGGACCATGTCGACCATTCCCTCCTGGCCGAGCCGTTCCTTGCCGGCGCCGATATGGCCCTCTATCAGGCCGTCCGTGTAGAGCATCAGGCTCCACGCGCCGCCCAACTCCACCTGCCGGCGCGGCCAGCGGGCGTTCGGCAGCAGGCCGAGGGCCGGGCCGCCGCTCTCGTACGGGAGCAGTTCGGCGACGTGGCCGGAGCGGGCGATCAGCGGGGTGGGGTGTCCGGCCAGGCACAGGCCGGCGCGGCGGCCGTCCGGTGCGATGTCGACCGTGCAGAGCGTCGCGAAGATCTCGTCGTTGTCCCGCTCGTGCTCCAGGACCTGCTGGAGCGTGCCGAGCAGCTCGTCGCCGCACAGCCCGGCCAGCGTGAGCGCGCGCCAGGCGATGCGCAGCTCCACGCCGAGCGCCGCCTCGTCGGGGCCATGCCCGCAGACGTCGCCGATCATGGCGTGCACGGTGCCGTCCGGAGTGCGCACGGTGTCGTAGAAGTCGCCCCCGAGCAGTGCGCGCGAGCGGCCGGGCCGGTAGCGCGCGGCGAACCGCAGTGAGGAGCCCTCCAGGAGGGGATTGGGCAGCAGCCCGCGATGCAGGCGGCGGTTCTCCTGGGCACGCACCCGGCCCTCGGCGAGCTTGCGCTCGGCGGTGTCCGACCGCTTGCGCTCCACCGCGTACCGGATCGCGCGGCTGAGCAGCCGGCCGTCCAGCTCATCGCGGAAGAGGTAGTCCTGGGCGCCGACGCGCACCGCCTCAGCACCGCGTTCGGCGTCCCCGGACGCGGTGAGCGCGAGGACGGCGTGCCGGGGCGCGAGCCGAAGTACGTGCTTGAGCGTGGCCAGCTCGTCGTCGCCCTCTACGGCCCGGCCGGGCGCCGGCAGCGCGAGGTCGAGCAGGATGCAGTGGACGTCGTCGGTGAGCAGCCGCTCGGCCTCGGTGAGGTTGCGCGCGGTACGGACCCGGATCGGCTTGCCGGCCGAGTCGAGCAGCTCGGGCACGCTCAGCGAACCGGCCGGGTCGTCCTCGATCACGAGCAGCGTCAGCGAGGTGCTGCCGGCCGGTTCACCGGCGTTGCGCATGGCCGAGGACGGCGCCTGGGCGGCCGAGGCGCCCGCTGTGGACGCGGTGCCGGCCGTGGCGCCGATTCTGGAGGCGGCGCGAGCCTGACCACCTTCCACGGCCGGGATCGCTCTCTGCCGCGGTACGGGTACGGGCATCGTCTTGGTTCCTTCCCTCCCCCCGAGGGCACGGTGGGACAAGGTCTAGCCCACCGACCGGGACCATAGCGTCAGCGGTGGCCACAAAGGAATGGCGTAAAGCGATCGGTACGCAAAACGGCCCCCGTCATATGCCGCATCCCCTAACGGATTTGGACATCGGTCGGCTCTCCAGGTGATGACGAACGTCACGTTGCCAGGGTTGATCCGGGCCCCGGAACGTGCTGCACGTCACGTGGGATGCGTCACGTATCAGCGGTTATGGGAGGGAGTTGCGGCAGCGACCGCCGTCCGCACCTTCACGTCACGCGCGTCCCTCACGGTCCCTCACGCAGCCGGACGCACGACCCCCAGGATCGGCATGGATCCCGCACCCGCGACCGTCACCGTCCGCCCCGGCCGTGGGGCGTGGATCATCGCGCCGTCGCCTATGTACATCGCCACATGGCTGGCGTCGGAGTTGTAGATGATGAGGTCGCCCGGGCGCATGTCCTTGATGTCGACACGGTCGAGCTGCTTCCACTGCTCCTGCGACGTACGCGGGATGGCCTGGCCTGCCGCCGCCCATGCCTGCAAGGTCAGGCCGGAGCAGTCGAACGTCTTCGGGCCCTCGGCGCCCCATTCGTACTGTTTGCCCAGCTGCTCCGTCGCGTACTCCACGGCCTTCTTGCCCGACGCCGTCGCCTCGCCCTTGACGTCATCGAGTACGCCGGAATCCAGCCAGGCCGTCTGCGCCTTGGCCGCGGCCTCCCGCTCCAGCTCGGCCAGCCGCTCCTTCTCGTCCTCCTCCAGCTCCGACTCGAGCTTCTCGGCGGCGGCGATCTGCTTCTTGACCTTCTTCTTCGCCTCGGCCTTGGCCTTGCGGTTGCCCTCCAGCTTCTGCCACTGGGCGGAGGCGTCCTTCGCGTACTGCTTCAAGTCCTTCTGCGTACGGGCCAGTTCGGCGAGCAGGCTCTTGGTCGCCCGCTCGCCCTGGCGCACCCGGCCCGCGCCGTCCAGATACTGCTGCGGGTTGTCGCTGAGCATCAGTTCCGCCTCGGGCGGCAGTCCGCCGCTGCGGTACTGGGCGCGGGCCGCCGCACCCGCCCGGTCCTTCAACTTGTCCAGCTTCGCCTGGCCCTGGACGATCGCGCGGGCCAGCTCGACGATCTGGGCGGACTGCTTGTCGGCCTTCTCCTCCGCCGCGTTGTACGCGTCCGTGGCGACCGCGGCGTCGTGGTAGAGCTTGTCCAGCTTCTTGCGGATCGCCTCAAGGTCCTTGGTGCTCGCGGGCGTTGAGGACGGAGATCGTGGTGCCGGGCTCGGTGTCGGATCCGCGTACGCCACCCCGGGCGCGGCCATGATGGCCGCCGCGCAGGCCAGGGCCATGGTCACCGTGGTCAGGCTCCGCTTGCCCGCTCCCATACTCCGCTCCCCAAAGCTGATTTACCGTCAGTAACTTACGGATGCCTCGGGGGATGGTGCCATGGCGCCCCGCAATCCGACAGAGGCAGACGCGAACTCCCCCAACTCCCCACAGGCCGCCTCCCTCAACTCCCCTCAGGCCGCCGCCCACTCGGCAACTCCCCTCGGGTCCTGCCCACTCGTGCCCACTCGACAATGATCTCCCCGCCCATGTGACGAACGACTCACGGAGATCGTTCCCGCTGCTGCCGGAGATCCTTCCCGCGGCATCACCGCGCCACCGCGCCACCGCGCCGCCTCATCGCGTCATCGCGTCACCGCAGGCCGGTTCACGGGTGCGGGCTGCCGCATCGTCGCGTCACCGCAGGCCGGTTCACGGGTGCGGGCTGCCGCATCGTCGCGTCACCGCAGGCCGGTTCACAGGTGCGGGCTGTCGCATCACCGCATGCCGGTCTACGGGCGCGGGCTGCCGCATCGTCGCACCACCGCACGCCGGTTCACGGCCGCGGGCTCACCAGAAGGCGCGGGCCACGGCAGCCGTGACTACCCCCGAGGCGCCAACGCCCCCCACCGCACGGTCACTTCGCCCTGTCGCCAGCGCGTCACGCCGTCCGTGACCGGCCAGTCGGCCGACAGATCGCGTACGGCCCGTATCCAGCGCTGCCGGACGCCGTACGAGGCGTACGGCGCTGCTGCCGCCCAGGCGCGGTCGAAGTCGCGCAGGAAGGCGTGCACCGGTTCACCCGGGACGTTGCGGTGGATGAGCGCCTTGGGGAGCCGTTCGGCCAGGTCGGAGGGGCGGTCCAGGGAGCCGAGGCGGGTGGCGAACGTGACGGTGCGCGGGCCCTCGGCGCCGAGCGCGACCCAGACGTGCCGTCGGCCGATCTCGTCGCAGGTGCCCTCGACGAGGAGCCCCCCGCGCGAGTTGGCGCACGCCGGCGCGAGGCGGGCGCACAGTCGCGCCCAGACGCCGGCGACCTCCGCCTCCTCGTACTGACGCAGCACGTTCGCCGCGCGGATCAGCGAGGGCCGCTCCGGGAGCGGGATCTCGAAGCCGCCGTGCCGGAAGGCGAGCCCTTCGCGCTCGTAGGGCAGCGCCGCCGCGACCCGGGCCGGATCGATCTCGACACCGACCACGCGCGTGCGTGGAGCGACGGTGCGCAGCCGCTGGAGGAGCTCCGCCGGGGTCCAGTGCGCGGCCCCGTAACCGAGGTCGACGGCCACCGCCTCGCCGGCCCGGCGCAGTTCGGCGCCGTGCACGGCGGCGATCCAGCGGTCCATGCGCCGCAGCCGGTTGGGGTTGGTCGTCCCGCGCGTCACCGTTCCCACGGGGGCGGGGGCGCGGGATGTCATGCGTACGAGGTTAGGGGGCGGCACTGACAGCGAGCCCTGGGTGTGTCCGCCACCACGTCTACGCACGGCAGCGTCGAACGGTTGAGCGAGATTCGGCAATGTTTCGGCAAAGAGGAAATGGAACGGGGGGCTCCGGTGTTCCGGCATTGGAGGGCACTCCAGGTCCTCCGGTCAGGCATGCCCGCAGCAAGGAGGAACGCCACGTGAGCCAGTACGTGAGCAGGCTCGGGCGCCGCTCTCCGGCGGCACCCCCGAGGCTCAGGCTGCACCGCAGGCCACGCCGCGTCGCGATGCTCTCCGTGCACACCTCGCCACTGCACCAGCCCGGCACGGGCGACGCCGGCGGCATGAACGTCTACATCGTGGAGCTGGCCCAGCGCCTCGCCGCGATCAACATCGAGGTCGAGATCTTCACGCGCGCGACCACCGGCGGCCTGCCGCCCAAGGTGGAACTCGCGCCCGGCGTCCTCGTACGCCACGTCGACGCCGGCCCCTACGAAGGCCTCGCCAAGGAGGACCTGCCCGCCCAGCTGTGCGCCTTCACGCACGGCGTGATGCAGGCCTGGGCCGGTCACCGCCCCGGCTACTACGACCTGGTGCACTCGCACTACTGGCTCTCCGGCCACGTCGGCTGGCTGGCCGCCGAACGCTGGGGCGCCCCCCTGGTGCACGCCATGCACACCATGGCGAAGGTCAAGAACGCCGCCCTGGCCGAGGGCGACACCCCCGAGCCGACCGCCCGCGTCATCGGCGAGACCCAGATCGTCCGCGCCGCCGACCGCCTCATCGCCAACACCTCCGAAGAGGCCGACGAACTCGTACGCCACTACGACGCCGACCCCGGCAAGGTCGCGGTCGTCCACCCCGGCGTGAACCTCGACCGCTTCCGCCCCGCCGACGGCCGCGCCGCCGCCCGCGCCCGTCTCGGGCTCCCGCAGGACGCCCTGATCCCCCTCTTCGCGGGCCGCATCCAGCCCCTGAAGGCCCCCGATGTACTGCTGCGCGCGGTGGCCGTCCTCCTTCAGGAGCGCCCCGAGCTCCGCTCGAAAATCGTGGTCCCTGTAGTGGGCGGTCCGAGCGGCAGCGGACTCGCCAAGCCTGAAGGCCTGCAGAAACTCGCCGCCCGCCTGGGTATCGCCGACGTCGTCTGGTTCCGCCCGCCCGTCGGCCAGGACAAGCTGGCGGACTGGTTCCGGGCCGCCTCCGTGCTCGTGATGCCCTCCTACAGTGAGTCGTTCGGGCTCGTCGCCATAGAGGCGCAGGCGACCGGCACTCCGGTGCTCGCGGCCGCCGTGGGCGGACTCCCCGTCGCCGTACGCGACAAGGAGACGGGCTTTTTGGTCCCCGGTCACGACCCTGCCGACTACGCGCGCGTGCTGCGCGATTTCGCCGACAATCCCGCGCTCCCGGAGCGGATGGGCGAGGCAGCCGCCTGGCACGCCAAGTCCTTCGGCTGGAACACCGCGGCCTCGGCCACCGCGGACGTCTACACGGCCGCCGTCCACGACCACCGCCGTCGCGTACGCTCCCACCATGGCTGACGAACGGCAGGCCGCACAGGTCGTCGAGGCGTTCCTCAAGGACGCCGAACTGGAGTGGGAAAGCCCCGAACCCGGCACCTACGTGGTGAAGCTCCCCGGCACCCGCAAGCTGTCCACGACCGTCTCCCTGATCGTCGGCAGACACTCCCTGTCCCTCAACGCCTTCGTGATCCGGCACCCCGACGAGAACGAGTCCGGCGTCCACCGCTGGCTCCTGGAGCGCAACCTCAAGCTCTATGGCGTCAGTTACGCCGTCGACCCGCTCGGCGACGTCTATGTGACCGGAAAACTCCCCCTGGCCGCCGTCACATCCGAGGAGATCGACCGGCTGCTCGGATCGGTCCTGGAGGCAGCCGACGGCGGTTTCAACACCCTCCTTGAGCTCGGTTTCGCGTCCGCGATCCGCAAGGAGTACGCCTGGCGGGTCTCGCGCGGCGAATCGACCCGCAACCTGGACGCGTTCACTCACCTGACTCAGCGCCCCGCCAACTGACGCCTGGTTTCGGTCGATCAACCATCGATTAACCGCTGCACGCCCTCTTCCCTGCTCTGGGGCCCCATGGCATGCTCACCGCCGGCGCAATTCTGAACGTCGTTCACATCCATGGAAATACCCATCCCTGGAAGGACGTGCGTACATGAGCAAGGAGTCAAAGGAGTCAGGCGAGAGGCACGAAAAGCGACGCGGGCACCCTGGGGGACACGAGAAGCGCCCCAAGCACGCGCGTATCACCAGACGGGCACTGCTGAACAGCGCGGCGGCCGTGGCCGTCGGCGCCGTGACCGACGGACCGGCGGCGGCCGCCACCTCCCCGCAGGCGGTACCCCGGGAACGTACGGGCAAAGTGCCGGCCCTCTGGCGGGAGTTCGTGAGAACCCCCTTCACGCACCCGCAGATCCCGTACGTCGGCCGAGCCGGTCACCGCGCCGGGGCGGCGCACTTCCCCCGGCGCCCCGTCGTGGCCGACGTCCGCGCGTACGGCGCCAGGGCGGACGGCGTGACCGACTCCGCTCCCGCGATCAACCGGGCCATCGCCGCCGCCGGAAGGGCCGGCGGTGGCACGGTTGTAGTCCCGCCCGGCACGTACCGCATCGACAACCTGATCCGCATCGGCTGCTCCAACGTCGTCCTGCGCGGCGCCGGCAGCGACCGTACGAAGCTGTACGCGACCAAGAACCTCACCGAGCTGATCGGGCTCTACGGATCGCGTTACGGCGGCGACAAGTCGTCGTGGTCGTGGGCGGGCGGACTCATCTGGCTCTGCCCCACGGCCCGTTGGGACTCACTCGCCACCGCGATCAGGGCGAAGGCCTGGCCCTTCGAAGGCTGGACCGGGAACAGTCGGGACGAGTGGGAGACGCTGACCACCGTGGCACCGGCGCGACGGGGCTCGTGGTCGGTGACGGTCGCCGACGCGAAGCACCTGAAGGCCGGCCGGCTTGTCCTGCTCCGATTAGCCGACGACACCGACCACACCCTCCTGGAGCACATGGCGGGCGGCGGCCCGGGCCCGGAGGCGTACCACTGGGACGACAAGACAAAGCTGACCGGTTACGTCCCCTACGAGTGGCCCGTGCGCATCGCGCGCGTGCAGGGCAAAAAGGTCACCCTGGAGCGCCCCCTCCCGCTCGACATACGCCCCGAGTGGGACCCGCGCCTCACCACCCACGTCACGGCGCTCACCGGCGCGGGCGTCGAAGGCCTCACCCTGGAGGCCGTCGAGACGCCGCAGCCGCCGCACCTCCTCGACCAGGGCTACAACGGCGTCACGTTCCAGTGCGCGTACGACTGCTGGGCCGACGACGTCGTCGTACGCCATATGGACAACGGCTTCGGCCTGGTGGCGGCCTCGGCCTGCACCCTACGCAACACCCGTGTCGCGGGCCGGGGTTCACACCACCCGTACTTCTGCCGCGAGGGTTCGCACGACAACCTCATCGAGGACTTCACGATCGAGCAGGGCACGACCCCGGCGCCGTCCGGCACCCAGCTCCACGGCATCAACGTAGAAGGCCTGTCCTCCTACAACGTCTGGTCGCGCGGCGATATGCGGATGGGCACCTTCGACTCACACCGCGGCATGCCCTTCGCGAACGTCCGCACCGACATCACGGTCAACAACACCGGCCGCCACGGAGGGGACTACAGCGCCGGACCCCTCTTCGGAGCCCGCTTCACCCACTGGAACATCCGCGTCTCGAACCACCGGGCCGGCCTGGTGAAGATCGACGGCGTGGCCCCGTACAGCGTCACCGTCGGCCTCAACCACTGCACCGAGTTCGGCCAGATCGACGTACCCGACTTCGCCGGAGACCTGCACACGCGCCTGGAGCTGTACGACACCACGGACGTCGTACGACCGCGGAATCTGTACGAGGCTCAGCGTGAGCTGACGCGAGAACTCATGCGCGAGCTGCCGCGGTAGCGCCCCGGGGTCACACCCACCAACCGCTTGAAATGGCGCGTCAGATGGGACTGGTCGTAGAAGCCGGTCGCCGTGGCCACCTCGCTCGGCGCGTGACCGTCGAGGAGCAGCCGGCGGGCGCGGTCGACGCGGCGTGACATCAGGTACTGGTGCGGCGCGATACCGAAGGCCGCGCTGAACGCCCGTACCAGATGGGCCGGATGGGCATGCACGAGCCGCGCGGCCTCGTCCAGGGCGATGCCCGGGACGAGGCGGGCGTCGAGGAGTTCGCGCAGGGTGTGCGCGATGCCGTGGTCCGGTGGCGGCCGGTCGTCAGTCAACCGGGGGCGCAGGTGGCCTCGCAGCCTGTCGCCGATGAGCGCGAGTCGGCTCGCGGCCTCCAGCTCGTCACCGGGCTGCCGCAGAGCCGAGTGCAGTTGCCCAACTCGCGTGCGCAGTACGGGATCCGCCAGGTCGGGGCCGTCCACCGCCGGGCCGATGAAGCTCTCGTCGAGCTGGGTCGCGTCCAGGTAGATGACGCGCTTGCGGAAGCCGTGCGGGGTCGCGGGGGAGCCGTTGTGCGGCACGTGCGGCGGAAGCAGGGTGACCGTGTCGTGCGGGGTGCCGTGCTCGTGCCGGTCGAGGTCGTAGCGTACGGCGCCGTCGTCGACGATCAGCAGGGTCCACGCGTCGTGTACGTGCATGGGGTACGCGTACTCGGTGAAGTGGGCGTGGAACACCTCCACGACACCCGGGACACGCGGGCGCCAGGCGGACACTTCCTGCCGGGGCACCATGCAAGAAACGTACAAGACGGTGGCGTACGGCGGCCGTCAGTCTCGTCCCATGAACAACGAACCCATCCTCCCCCACTCTCGACTTCGCTCGAGCGGGGGGACCCCCACCGACACCAAGATCGCCGTACTCCTGCGGGACGACCTGGAGTCCTGGCAGCGCCTGAATGTGACCGCCTTCCTGGTCAGCGGCCTGGGGACCGAGCTGCCCGAGGTGATCGGCGAGCCGTACGAGGACGCCGACGGAACCCCGTACCTCCGGATGTTCCGCCAGCCCGTGATGATCTTCGAAGGCTCCAAGGAGACCCTGACCGCGGCCCACAGCCGCGCCCTCACCCGCGCTCTGCCCCGCTCGGTTTTCACGTCGGACCTGTTCACCACGGGCAACGACCGGGACAACCGCGCGGCCGTACGGGCCGTCCCCACAGGGGAGTTGGACCTGGTGGGCCTCGCGGTGTACGGGCCGCGCAACGGCGTGGACAAGGTGGTGAAGGGGGCGCGGATGCATCCCTGAGGTCTTGGCCCGAGTCCCGTTTGCTGACCCTCAGCGGTCGAACCACTTCCCGCCCTCGCCGCTGAACCCGACCACGATCACGAGGGCGAAGGCGAGGCCCGAGGCGGCGGCGGGGGCGCCGCCTGAGGCGGCCAGCCCGATGAGGCCGCTGAGTACCGCGAACGCCTCGATCACGAGCACGGTGATACGCACCCAGGCGTACCGCTTCCGTGCCAGTACGGCACAGGTGAGCAGGACGAGCGCCAACACGATGGAGGTGTATGCCAACGGCCGCATCACACCGTCGACCTCCTGGTTGTGTTCGATTCGGCTGTTCACCTCGGCCAGGATGAAGAACCCGCCCAGACCATTGATGACAGCCTGAATCCACATCACCACCACAGCGATCTTGACCTGCAACGGCATACGCGCCGGCGCTTCAGTGACCATGAGCCCTGCCCCTTCTCGTGTCCCGTCTGCGCCGGCGACCCGGCGCACCCCGCCATCCAGCAGCCCCTGAACCATGGGGTATTGGAGCGGGGAGGGGTCCCGGGCGCCGGGCGCCCAGGGCTCGTCGAAGGCGGGGGGCGGGGAGGATGGGGAGGGCGCCCCATGGGCGTACGGCCCGAATGGCTCACGCCGCGCTGATCCCCGGCTTCGCGGGCGACGCGGCGGATCCCGGCGCCGGCTCCTCATCCGGCAACCCCCGCATCAGCACCCAGTACCCGACCCCCGCCACCGTCCCCACCACCGCACACGTCCCCCACAGCCACTCCGCCCCCAGCCAGTCGATGATCCCGCCCGCCATCAGGGGGGCGACGAGGCTGGCCACCGGCCAGGTCGATGCGTAGACGCCCTGGTAGCGGCCCCGGCCGTGCAACGGGGAGAGACGGACGACCAGGCCCATCTGGATGGGGGCCATGACGATCTCGGCGAGGGACCAGACGCACACGGTGAGGGCGATGAGCCCGAGGGACCCGGCGAAGGCGGTGAGGCCGAAGCCGTACCCCGCGCAGAGCGAGGAGATGACGAGCAGCCGCCCGGGATCACGGTCTTCGAGGAAGCGGGTGACGGGGATCTGGAGGACGACGATCAGGACGCCGTTGATGGCGATCGCCATGCCGTAGTCGGCGGGCGCGAACCCCGCCTGCCCCATCGCCACCGGCAGCCCCACCATTCCCTGCATGAAGATCAGCGCGATGAGGAAGAACAGCACGACCATGCCCATGAACCGGCCGTCGCGCAGAACGGTGCCGAGGCTCACCTCCTCGGCCGCCTTTTCCTTCTCCGTACGTACGGGCCTGGATTCCGGCAACTTGGCGAAGATGACGATCGCGCAGGCGAGCGTCATCCCGGCCTCGATCAGGAACCCGGCGACATAGCTGTACTCGGCGATAAATCCGGCGACCGCCGACGAGATCGCGAACCCGAGGTTGATCGCCCAGTAGTTGAGGGAGAGGGCCCGCACCCGGTCTTCGGGCGGGACGATGTCGGCCATCATCGCCTGCACGGCGGGCCGGGAGGCGCTGCTGGTCGCGCCGACCAGGAAGGCGACGGCGGCGATCGCGACCGGGTGCTGCATAAAGCCGAGCAGCGCGACGCTCGCAGCCGTCGACGACTGGGCGATGAGCAGGGTGGGCCGCCGCCCGAGCCGGTCGGTCATCACGCCCGCGACGATGGAGGAGACGACCCCGCCGAGCCCGTGGAGTGCGACGACGAGACCGGCGTACGAGGCGGAGTAGCCGCGCTCGAGGGTGAGATACAGGGCCATGAAGGTGGCGACGAAGGCCCCGAGCCGGTTGACGAGCGTGCTGAGCCACAGCCACCAGAACGCGCGGGGTAAGCCGGAGACGGATTCGCGGACGGCGCGTTTCATGGCGGCGCGTGACATCGGAATCCCCCGGATGTAAGCGGCTTAGGGTCCCTCTGTAACTTACAAGAGCGGAGCGTTGCCCCGCCCTCCAATTAATGAGGGTCCTCAACTGTCCGGCTGCCGGGCAGCCCCACGACGGATTCAGGGCGTCTATTACGCTCGGGGCATGGCCGACGCACCGTACAAGCTGATCCTCCTCCGCCACGGCGAGAGCGAATGGAACGCGAAGAACCTGTTCACCGGCTGGGTGGACGTCAACCTCAACGAGAAGGGCGAGAAGGAGGCAGTCCGCGGCGGTGAGCTGCTCAAGGACGCCGGCCTGCTGCCCGACGTCGTGCACACCTCCCTCCAGAAGCGCGCGATCCGCACCGCGCAGCTCGCGCTGGAGGCCGCCGACCGCCTGTGGATCCCGGTCCACCGCACCTGGCGCCTGAACGAGCGTCACTACGGCGCGCTCCAGGGCAAGGACAAGGCGCAGACGCTCGCCGAGTTCGGCGAGGAACAGTTCATGCTGTGGCGCCGCTCGTACGACACGCCTCCGCCGCCGCTGGACCGCGACGCCGAGTACTCGCAGTTCGAGGACCCGCGCTACGCGACCCTCCCGCCGGAGCTGCGCCCGCAGACGGAGTGCCTCAAGGACGTCGTCGTCCGCATGCTCCCGTACTGGTTCGACGGCATCGTCCCCGACCTCCTCACCGGCCGCACGGTCCTGGTGGCGGCCCACGGCAACTCGCTGCGCGCCCTCGTCAAGCACCTCGACGGCATCTCGGACGCGGACATCGCGGGCCTGAACATCCCGACAGGCATCCCGCTGTCCTACGAACTGGACGCCGACTTCAAGCCGGTGAACCCCGGCGGCACGTACCTCGACCCGGAGGCGGCCGCGGCGGCGATCGAGGCGGTCAAGAACCAGGGAAAGAAGAAGTAGGTTTTGTGATCATGCCCCTGAGCTGCGCATACGGCGCGACTCGGGGGCATTTTCATGCCGTGGAACCTCTCTGGAACCTCAGCCCGTGTGATCTTGCGGCCGGAGAGCCTGCCCGAGAGCCTTCCGGGCCCGCTCCCGACTGCTCGGCATGAGGTGCGGTACACCTTCAGAGTCAGGCCTGGGTCCGAGTGCCCGAAGTACTCGGCAAGGGCCTTGATGCTCTCCCCGGCGTCCAGGACCCCGCAACCTCACTGAGGCAGGAACCCCGGCTCCTCCTGTCCAAGGGCGTGGAGTCGCGCAAGGTAGTCCTGAGCTGCTGGCTCCGCGCTGTAGCGGTTCCGTATCTCGGCTCTTGCACTTGCGGCTCCGGAACGTCCGCCCCTTGCTGCAGTCTGGTCAGCCCTCCGCACCTTGTGCCTGCGCATAGCACCCTGTGCCTGCCCATACTGGGATGAGGATCTGATCGGCGTCCGGTCGACGGGTAAGGAGGTGCCCGCACGTGAAGCTCTACCTGCGCCGTGCCGCCGTCTCTGTGGCCGCGGTGTCCCTGGCCGTCGTCCTGGCCTCCTGCGGCAATGCCGGGAACACCTCCGGCACGGGCGGCGTGACGATCGGCTTGCTGCTCCCGGGAGCCGGGACCCCTCGCGCCGAGCAGTTCGACAGGCCCCTGATCGAGAAGAAGATCAAGGACCTGTGCGGCGACTGCACGGTGGAGTACGCCAATGCCAAGGAGGATGTGGCCACCCAACACCAGCAGATTCACTCCATGGTCACCAAGGGGGTCGAGGTCCTGATCCTCGACCCCGTCGACGCCAAGGTGGCCCGGTCCTCGGTCGAGACGGCCGATCGCGCGGGCATCCCGGTCGTCGCCTACGACCGCCTCGCCACGGGCCCGATCTCGGGCTACGTCTCCTTCGACGGCGAGAAGGTCGGTGAGATCCAGGGCCGGGCGCTCCTCAAGGCCATGGGCGACAAGGCGGACGGCGGGCAGATCGTCATGATGAATGGCTCCTCGGCCGACCCGAACTCGGCCGCCTTCAAGAGGGGCGCTCTGTCTGTCCTCCAGGGGAAGGTGAAGATCGGGAAGGCGTACGACACCGTCGAGTGGAATCCGGATAACGCCCACATCAACATGTCCGGCGCCATCTCCGCTCTGGGCGCCGACAACATCGACGGCGTCTACTCCGCCAACGACGGCCTCGCTGGCGGCGTCATCTCCGCCCTCAGGGCCGCCAAGGTCTCACCGCTCCCCCCGGTCACCGGCCAGGACGCCGACATTACGGCCGTACAGCGCATCGTGAGCGGCGAGCAGTACATGACCGTCTACAAGCCCTTCAAGCTTGAGGCCGATGCCGCCGCCGAAATGGCCGTTGCCCTGGCCCAGGGTGAACAACTCGGCGACATCGCCCCAGACATGGTCGACAGCCCCACCACCGACGACATCCCGGCCGTCCTGCTCACCCCGATCTCCCTGACCGCCGACAACATCAAGGACACGGTCGTCAAGGACGGCATGTACACGATCGATCAGATCTGCACGCCCAAGTACAAAGCCGCTTGTGAAAGGGCGGGACTCACCACGTAAACGCGATCTACGCGTTCACCTCAAGACCTCTAGCGGTAGAGGGTCTGACCTCTAGCGCTAGAGGTCCCGACGCGCCCCAAGTTGGGGCCCTCTCCGGGACCTCTGTGGGACCTCCGACGACGACCGGCAACGACCAACGACGACCACCAACAACCGCTCAGCCGCAGTTCAGTTGGGCCTGCACCTCTCTGACCAGGGCCGAAAAACGGGCCCGCCAGACCCAGGGCAAGAGGAAGTAAGGATGACGATCAGGCCCCTGAGCTGCGCTTACGGTGCAGATCAGGGGCCTTCGTTCGCTCGGGGCGCACTATGGGCCCTCAGCGCGGGGTTCGCACGGCTGCAGGGCAGCGAGCGCAGATCAAGAGTGTGGCGGCATGTCGGTCGGTCATTCCTGCACGGCTGTGTCGCCGTAGCGCCGCGCGACCTCGTGGAACGCCTCCTTGGGTCTGCACGCACCGTCGCCGGTCACCGCCATGACCCCGAAGCCGGCCTTGTCGAGGTCGAGGCGAGGGTCGTCGTGATGCGGGAAGTCGGGCATGGCGAAGGTGAAGACGAAGCAGCCGTGTACGCCCTCCGCGTTGTACTGGTCGATGAGTTCACCGAGGTAGCGGGCCTGGACGGCCTCGTTGCGGGGGTGGTCGCCGCGGATGCGCGGGGGTGTGGCGAACCAGTTGACGATCCAGAAGGAACCGGCTCCCCGCTGGTCGGCTCCTATGAAGGCACCGCACCCGAACTCGGTGATGACGACGGGCTTGTCGTGGTCGCGGACCAGGCTGCGCAGGCGGTCCGTGTAGGTGGGGTGGTTGCGGCCGGAGCGGTAGAGGCTGACGGCGACCAGGTCGAACAGCGACCAGTCGACGTGTTCCCATCCGGCCGCGGAGTAGGTGACCGGCCCGCCGAAGCGGCGCCGCGCGGTGGTCACGGCGGTGGTGAGCAGCCGGTGGAGCCGCCGGTCGATCCGGCGCCGCAGCACGCGGTGGAAACGCACGATGAGCTTCAGGCGCAGGAAAGACCGAGGTCCGGGGACGATGCCGGGCACGGTGTGGGAGAACTCGCTGCCGACCAGGAGCGTCACTCGGTCCGGGTGTTCCCGGCGAAGTTCTTCAGCCGCCTCGGCGACGGCGTCCAGGTGCTCCAGCAGCTTCGGCTGAGGCAGCTCGGGAACGTTGGGCCGGATGTAGACGCCGAGACCGGTCTCGAGGGCAGTGCGGGCGGCATCGATCAACCCCTTCCCGTCCCCGATGAGCATCACGGTGGTGCAGTGCAGATCCCGGGTGATGACCTCCATGTCACGCCGCACGTCGTCGGTACTTGCCTCGCCGAACAGGTAGGAGATGCCGCGGATGGTCAGCATGCGCTCGGCTCCTGTCGAAGCAGACGGTGGGCGGCCATGAGGGCTGGTGCGGGCATGCGGATCCTTTGGGTGGTGGTTCGACGGTCCGGGTCGTCATCGGTCCGGTCGACGCTAGAGAGGCAGCCGACGGTCGGGCATCCGTCTTCCGTCCAGAACCGCACGACTTCCGTCCAAAAGTGCGCGGCCCTCCGTCCATGCGCGACCTGACGTCTGGTCATGCCGGAGCCGCACAACGGCTCGTAGCGGTTCAGGCGGGTCCCGCGCGGCCGCGGCGAAAGTTCGCTGTGGTTCGCCCTGCCCGCGTCTAGCCGGCGATCCGCCGCTGCGTGGCCGCCAGGTACTCCCGCAGTGTCTGGCGGGACTGGACGAGCGTGTCGATCTGCTCGTCCAGTCCGGCGATGCGCGCCTGTAGCAGGTCAAGGGTCTCCGGGCAGGGCCTCAGATCGGGGGCCGCGCCGGTGACGCACGGTTGGAGGTACCCGATCTCCTGGGTCGACAGCCCGGCGTCGAGCAGTTTCCTGATCTGGGTCACGGTCAGCACGGCGTCGTCGCCGTACTCGCGGTAACCGTTGTCGCCGCGGTCGGGCACCAGCAGGCCCTGCGCCTCGTAGTACCGCAGTTGGTGCGGGTTCACCCCGGTGCGCCGACTCAGCTCCCCGATCAGCATGGGAATTCTCCCTTGACCTTCATACCGGTGTGAACGTTGACGATTGTGCCACCGAGCGGAGAAGGAGCACATGATGCAGACCAGCACACCTGTCACTGTTCTGGGCCTCGGACTGATGGGCGGCGCCCTCGCCGGGGCGTTCTTGCGCGCGGGACACCCGACGACCGTGTGGAACCGCACGACGGCCAAGGCCGACGACCTCGTGGCTCGGGGCGCGACGCTCGCCGAGTCTCCGGCGGCCGCGGTTGCGGCTGCCCCGCTTGTCGTGGTCTGCGTGTCGGACTACGACGCCGTGGCGGACGTCCTCGACGGACCGCTCGACGGCCGGGTCGTGGTGAACCTGACCTCGGGCACACCCTCGCGTGCCAGAGTGTTTGCCGAGGAGGTGGCGCGCCGCCGCGGCGGCTACCTCGACGGCGGGATCATGGCCGTCCCCGAGGCCGTCGGCACGGCCGGCGCCGTGCTCGCCTACAGCGGGCCGCGACCGCTGTACGACGCCCACGAGTCCACGCTGGGCAGTCTCGGCACGGGTCTCCACCTCGGCGATGACCCCGGACTGTCGGCCACGCACGAGATGGCCACGCTCGTCCTCATGTGGGGCATGCTCGACGGTTTCCTCAACGGCGCCGCGATCCTCGGCACGGCCGGTGTCTCCGCCACGGCATACCTCCCCATCGCACAGACGGCGATCGACACGGTGGCCGGCTGGCTGCCGGGCTACGCGCGGCAGGCAGACGACGGCATCTACCCGGCCGACGACGGCACTATCGGCACCCACCTGGCGGCGATGGCCCACGTGGTCGAGGAGAGCGAGGCGCTCGGCGTCAACGCCGAGCTGCCGAGGCTCGTGAAGGCACTGGCCGAGCGAGCGGCGGCCAGCGGTCACGGCGCCAGCGGATACGTGGCGTTGGTGGAGCAGTTCCGCAAGCCATGAGTCGCACGGTGGCGGCACTGAGAGGCCCCGGATCGCTCCGGGGCCTCTTGCGTTCGAGCCACAGCAACACTTGATGTCGGCCTGGGCTGGGCCTGCCCCGCCGGACGTACGGACTCAAACCGCTGCCCCGGCCAGGCGGTGGAACGCCTGGATGGTGTCGGGGTGGGCGAGTTCGTCCAGGAGGTGGCGCCACTCGGGGTCGGTGGCGGTCGCATGCGCCAGCTCCCAGGCGGTGAGCAGCGCGGTGAGGTCGCTTTCGTGAGGGATCGCGGCCGGGGCGTCCTGCGTGGTGCTCGTCTGTGTGGACAGCGGCGCCTTCATGGGAGTTTCCTTCCGGCTGGGAGCTGTGAACCTCTGGATTCGCTGGGTTCAACCATCCCGTTGCCCGTTCGCCGGAACCATGGAGTGCTCTACCGGATCGAGGGTGCAGGTAGCCGCACCCCGAGAGGGTCGTTCGCCCCCTCTCACACTTCCAGCGGCACCGGATGGATCTCGTCGGCCTTGTGGCCGGTGCGTTCGTGGATGCGTTGGACCGCTTCGGCGGTGGGGGCCTCGGAGAGGCAGTAGACCGTGCCGGACTCGGGGTCTGCCCACGCCTTCTCGAAGTGCACGTTCTCTTCTTGCTCGATGGCGAGGTCCGCCTGGTGGGCCTGCCTCAGCTGTTCCGCCGTGATGCCCTGCATTCCGTGGTGGACGTCCATGAAGTGAGTCATGGCCTCGCACCTCCTCGCGCTGACGAGTTCGCCCGCCCCCTCTCCTCCATGCTGCGCCCGGAGGGCCACGCGGGCGACCGCTCACAGAGGCACGTACGAATGACTCACAGGGGCTCGTACGACGGCCCGGACACCGAGCCGTCGTACGAGCCCCGCAAGACGTACGAGCCGTACGAACTCAACCGCACTGGCAAGGGCTGCCCGACTGGCAGCCGCACCTGCAGCCCGCGCCGCAGCCGCACGCGGCGAGCAGCGGGAGGCTGGTGATCTCGGCGGGCTGTTCCGTCTCGCGCTCGCGGGTCGGGTCGGGGGTGGTGGTGGGGGATTCGGCCATGGTCCCTCCTCGAAGGCTGATGCCTACGCCCATTGCAGGCCCCCACCGCCCGGCGCATCAACGGCGCACCGAGGCTCCCAAGCACCGACCACGAACCCGTACGCCCTTGCGACGGAGCCGCACGCCCCCGCAACAGCCCGTACGCGCCCTCGCAACCCGACCCGTACACCTTGCCGCGGAGCGCCTACGCCCCCGCAACAGCCCGTACGCGCCCTCGCAACCCGACCCGTACACCTTGCCGCGGAGCGCCTACGCCCCCTCAACCCCCGTAACCGGCTGCACGTCCTGCTGAAGCTCGTCCGCGTGCTCGCCCGTCACCAGGTACACCACCCGGTTCGCCACCGACACCGCATGGTCCGCGAAGCGCTCGTAGTAGCGGCCCAGCAGCGTGACGTCGACGGCCGTCTCGATGCCGTGCTTCCAGCGGTCGTCCATGAGGTGCTGGAACAGGGCGCGGTGCAGCGTGTCCATCGCGTCGTCGTCCTGCTCCAGCTGGAGCGCGAGGTCGACGTCCTTCGTGACGATGACCTCCGCCGCCTTCGCCATCAGGCGCTGCGCGAGCTGGCCCATCTCCAGGATCGTGGCGTGCAGGTCGTGCGGGACCGCGCGCTCCGGGAAACGGAGGCGGGCGAGCTTCGCGACATGCTGGGCGAGGTCGCCCGAGCGCTCGAGGTCCGCGCTCATCCGCAGCGACGTGACCACGATCCGCAGGTCCGTCGCGACCGGCTGCTGCCGCGCCAGCAGGGCTATCGCCCGCGCCTCGAGCTCGTGCTGGAGATCGTCTACCTTCTGGTCGCCCGCGATCACGGTCTCCGCCAGCTTCAGGTCGGAGTCGAGCATCGCCGTCGTGGCGCGCCCGATCGCCGACCCGACGAGCCGGGCCATCTCGACCAGGCCCTCGCCGATCGAGTCAAGTTCCTCGTGGTACGCGTCGCGCATCAGGATGTCCCTCTCTTACGTCAGCTTCCGGATCCCGTACACGGAGATCCCCGTACACGGGTCCCCATGCACGATTCCCCTACGGGATTCCGAGGGGCTCGCGTACCCCACGCTCCCACGGTCCGGCCTGAACGCGTCCGTTTCCGCCCCCACAAATGAACCATCCGTATCACCCAGGTGAACTGTGAGCGACATGGCCCCTCCCTGCTGGTATGCCTTCCGACGAAGCTCTCGGAGGAAGTGAACCGACACGGTCCCCACGGTGAACTCTGGGCGACACGAGACTCTGGGCGGTGTAAGGGGGGCGTACGTCATGCCTAACCTGGAGCCATGGACGTGAACGCGGCGGTCGCCGCAGCGGCAGCGATCGCCGGTGTGCTCACCGGTGTCATCGCCATGCTGGCGTTCCGCTGGAGCGAGCGTGAGCAGAAGCGGCCGACGCGCACGTCACTGCACACGGACCCGGTGCTTCCGCCGGGCGTCGACACGGTCCTGTCCGTGCTCCGCTCCTCCGCCGTCGTACTCGACGAGGCCGACGCCGTGGTCAAGGCGAGTTCCGCCGCCTACGCCCTCGGTCTCGTACGCGGCGGGAAACTCGCCGTCGAGCCCATGCTGCAGATGGCCCGAGACACCCGGCGCGACGGCGAAATACGGCAGGTCGAGCTGGACCTGCCTCGCCGCGGCACCGGCCGCGGCGAGGCCCTCGCCGTGTCCGCCCGCGTCGCCCCGCTCGGCTCCCGCCTCGTACTCCTCCTCGTCGAGGACCTCACCGAGGCCCGCCGCATCGAGGCCGTACGACGCGACTTCGTCGCCAACGTCAGCCACGAGCTCAAGACCCCCGTCGGCGCGCTCAGCCTCCTCTCCGAGGCCGTCATGGACGCCGCCGACGACCCGGAGGCCGTGGAACGCTTCGCCGGACGCATGCAGATAGAGGCCACCCGCCTCACCAACCTCGTCCAGGAACTCATCGACCTCTCCCGGGTCCAGAACGACGACCCCCTCGAGGACGCCGAACCCGTACGCGTGGACGAACTCGTCGCCGAGGCCATCGACCGCTGCCGCCACCAGGCCGGCACCAAGCAGATCACCATGGCCGCCAATGTGGGGGGCGGGCCCGTAGGGACCTCGGATGAGGGTGGTGGTGGGCGACGGGCGGGAACCGCCGACCTGCAGATCTGGGGCAACCGCGGCCAGCTGGCCGCCGCCCTCGGCAACCTCGTCGAGAACGCCGTCAACTACTCGCCCGCCCGTACGCGCGTGGGAATCGCCGCCCGCAAGGTCCCCGCGCCCGGCGGAGACCTCATAGAGGTCGCCGTCACCGACCAGGGCATCGGCATCTCCGAGAAGGACCGCGAGCGCATCTTCGAGCGCTTCTACCGCGTCGACCCGGCCCGCTCCCGCCACACCGGCGGTACGGGCCTGGGCCTGGCGATCGTCAAGCACGTGGCCGCCTCGCACGGCGGGGAGGTCACGGTGTGGAGCTCCGAGGGTCAGGGCTCCACCTTCACCCTCCGGCTGCCGGAGGCGGGCGTGGCCCGCGACCGCGCGACCGACCACACGTCCGGACTCGCCGACGACGTCGACACCGGGCAGCCCGACGGAACGACCACCGTCACATCCCCCACTACATCCCCGTACGAATCGCTTTCTGCCCCGGAGGTCCTTCCGTGACCCGAGTGCTCGTCGTCGAGGACGAGGAGTCCTTCAGCGACGCTCTGTCCTACATGCTCCGCAAGGAGGGCTTCGAGGTCGCCATCGCGACCACCGGGCCCGACGGCCTCGACGAGTTCGAGCGCAACGGCGCCGACCTCGTCCTGCTCGATCTGATGCTGCCCGGACTGCCCGGCACCGAGGTGTGCCGCCAGCTGCGCAGCCGCTCCAACGTCCCGGTGATCATGGTCACCGCCAAGGACAGCGAGATCGACAAGGTCGTCGGCCTGGAAATAGGAGCCGACGACTATGTGACCAAGCCCTTCTCCTCACGCGAGCTGGTCGCCCGCATCCGCGCCGTACTGCGCCGCCGCGGCGAGCCCGAGGAGGTCACCCCCGCCGCACTGGAGGCCGGCCCGGTCCGCATGGACGTCGACCGCCATGTGGTCACCGTCTCCGGCTCCAAGGTCGACCTCCCCCTCAAGGAGTTCGACCTCCTGGAGATGCTGCTGCGCAACGCGGGCCGCGTGCTGACCCGCATGCAGCTCATCGACCGCGTCTGGGGCGCCGACTACGTCGGTGACACCAAGACCCTCGACGTCCACGTCAAGCGCCTCCGCGCCAAGATCGAGCCGGACCCGGGCGCGCCCCGGTACCTGGTGACGGTGCGGGGTCTCGGGTACAAGTTCGAGCCGTAGGCCGAACACCTCGCACGCTGAGCACGACGAAGGGCGGGACCCCTGGAAAGAGGGGTCCCGCCCTTCGTACGTACGAGAATTCAGTACGTACGAGAATTCCGCAGCCCTACGACGCTCAGTGCCCGGCGGCCGCGTCCTCGCCGCCCTCGGGAGCCGTGGGCGTCGCGCTCGGCGACGCGGCGTCCGTGGGGCTGTTCTGCCCGGACCCGTCCGCGCCGGCCTCACCGTTCCCCGGCTCGTTCGGCGTGCCGGAGGGGGACCCGCTGGGGCTCGGGCTTCCGGAGCCCTCGGAACCAGGCGCCTGGGGAGTCTCGGAGGGGCCCCACTCGGCGTAGTAGCCCTCGGACGGGACGACGAACGCCCGCAGATTCACCGCACCCGTCTCGCTGAAGGTGAAGGTGACCTGCTGCGCCTCGCCGTCCTCCAGGGCCTCACGGCCGCCGTTCAGGACGGCGGAGGCGTTGCCCTTGCCGCCGAGAATCACCGAGCCGTCGGCCGGCACCGTGATCGGGCCGGAACCCTCGGCGGGCTTGAGCGTGACGGGCTCCTTGACGCCCGCCACGCGGATCGACTCCAGCGTCTCAGCGCTGTTGCCGTTGTTGAACAGGGTCGCGGAGATCGCGGACGGGCCCGTCGACTCCGGGTCGGGCTGGGTGATCACCACGGCGTTCTGGATCTGGATGTCGCCCACGCTGGTCGCGGCGTTGTCCGGCCTGATCTCCAGCGACTGGGCGTTGCTTCCGGCGCCGCACGCGGCGAGCGAGGCGATCGAGAACGCGATGGCGGCGGCGGCGAGGGCGCCGCGTCGAAGGCTGCTGCTCACGGCGGCGGCAACTCCTTGAACGCAGGGGCGGCGGCCTTGTAAAGCCGCACTGAGGTCGGTCAGCGGCCTCAGGTTACCGAGCCGCCCCCGGGCTCCCGCACCCGACCCGCCTCTACGGGCACTCTCGGGGGTCGCCGCGACCGTCGCATCGTGGCGTGTTCTTGAGGTCGCCGCGCAGAGCGCACCTCATGTCCCGACGTACACAAAGAGCACACAAGTAGATCCGAGCCACGTTGACAACATTTCCCATAAGGAATGCGATCAGGACTACGCAAGAGATCCGCAAGAGAATTGATCTTCGGCATGGCGTGATCAATTCCGGAATCGTCTCGTACCCGCCCCCGATCACCGAACGGAGTAGCCCAAGCCCCACCTCTGGAACCCGACAAATCTGGACGTTCGGCCACGTGAGTAAGCCTTCGAAGGCTTGTAACGGGCGGGTTTCGCGCCCCTCGAGGAACGGCTCCGACCTGCGAATACCCCCTTGTCGCGCCCCCTCGAAGCACGTTCCTGTCGCTGTTGTCAAGCCCCGAGATGTGCCCTGACCTGCGAAAACGCCATTCAGAAGATGCGGTTCTCGTGTTACTCTGGATAGCCACGGAAGGGGTACCTGTCACATGACGTTCAAGGTTGGCGACACCGTGGTCTATCCCCATCACGGGGCCGCGCTGATCGAGGCCATCGAAACTCGTCAGATCAAAGGCGTGGACAAGACCTACTTGGTGCTGAAGGTCGCCCAGGGCGACCTGACGGTGCGTGTGCCAGCGGACAATGCGGAGTTCGTCGGCGTGCGTGATGTGGTCGGTCAGGACGGGCTGGACCGGGTCTTCGAAGTGCTGCGCGCGCCGTATGCCGAGGAGCCCACGAACTGGTCGCGTCGTTACAAGGCAAATCTCGAGAAGCTCGCCTCCGGTGATGTCATCAAGGTTGCGGAAGTCGTCCGTGACCTGTGGCGTCGTGAGCGCGAGCGTGGACTCTCCGCCGGCGAGAAGCGCATGCTCGCCAAGGCTCGGCAGATCCTGGTGAGCGAGCTCGCCCTCGCGGAGAACACGAACGAGGACAAGGCCGAGGCCCTGCTCGACGAGGTCCTCGCGTCCTGACGCCCGTCACTCTCTGATCGCTTCCCGACCAGAGGCGATACGAGCGGTCCGGCGTACGCAATTGAAATGCCGCGGTGCCCGATGACGTAAGTTCTGTCGCCGGGCGCTGCGGCATGCTCGCACCCAGAACACCGTACGACCGTACGTGAGCGACTGGGTAATGAATTTCCGGCCGCCGATACTTGGCGTGCCGGGCCCGGGCAGCTGGCTCGACCGGATGTCACGGAAGGGTCCCCGGTCAAGGCGTCGCGCCCGGCACGCTGAGGCCATACCCATACGGGCCCGGTCGTCAAACCGACGTCAACCGGCGGGTCAAACCGGTGCGTGCCGGGCGGCGTTCGCGGGCGCCGGATTGACGTCCGGCGGACGCCGGATCGACGAGCGATTGACGCCGGGCCGACGACCGGACCTGGCCGTGCACAACCGGCGAGACCGGGCCGGTGCACAACCGGCAGGACCTGGCCGTACACAATCCCGTACACACCCGTACGTACACACACCCGACAGGAACCGATGTCTGACGATTCACGCCGTTCCGGGGCCGGTACCGCGGCCGTGATTCCGGCCGCAGGCCGAGGCGTGCGCCTCGGCCCTGGCGCTCCCAAAGCGCTACGGGCGCTGAACGGCACTCCCATGCTCATTCACGCGGTACGCGCCATGGCCGCATCGCGTGCCGTCCAGCTGGTCGTCGTCGTGGCGCCGCCCGACGGGGCCGCCGAGGTCAAGTCGCTCCTGGGCTCGCATTCGCTGCCCGAGCGCACCGACTTCCTCGTCGTGCCCGGTGGCGAGAGTCGGCAGGAGTCCGTGAAGCTCGGCCTCGATGTGCTGCCGCCCGGCATCGACATCGTGCTCGTGCACGACGCGGCCCGGCCGCTCGTTCCCGTCGACACCGTCGACGCGGTCATCGAGGCGGTACGGGACGGGGCCCCCGCCGTCGTACCCGCGCTGCCGCTTGCGGACACCGTCAAGGAAGTCGAGCCGCGGACCGACGGGTCGCCCGAGCCGGTCGTCGCCACTCCCGAGCGGGGGCGGTTGCGGGCCGTACAGACTCCGCAAGGCTTTGACCGGGACACCCTGCTGCACGCCCACGAGACCGTCACGGACGGGGTCACCGACGACGCGAGCATGGTCGAGCAGTTGGGCAAGCCCGTTGTGGTCGTGCCGGGGCATGAGGAGGCGTTCAAGGTGACGCGGCCGCTTGATCTGGTGCTGGCCGAGGCGGTCCTTGCGCGGCGGAGGGCCAAGGATGGGTTCTGAGGCGTCGCTGCCGTTCGTGTTGCCGCAGGTGGGGATCGGTACCGATATTCACGCCTTTGAGGAGGGGCGGGAGTTGTGGTGTGCCGGGCTCAAGTGGGAGGGCGAGGGGGCGGGGCTTGCCGGGCATTCCGACGCGGATGTCGTCGCGCATGCCGCCTGTAATGCGTTGTTCTCTGCTGCCGGGCTTGGTGATCTTGGGGCTCATTTCGGGACGGGGCGGCCCGAGTGGGCCGGGGCGTCCGGGGTTACGTTGCTTGCCGAGGCGGCTCGAATCGTGCGTGACGCTGGGTTCGTCATCGGGAACGTTGCCGTTCAGGTTGTTGGGCCTCGGCCCAAGATCGGGAAGCGGCGGGATGAGGCGCAGGAGTTGTTGTCCGGGGCGGTGGGGGCGCCCGTTTCGGTTTCGGGCGCCACTACGGATGGGCTGGGGTTTCCGGGGCGGGGGGAGGGGTTGATGGCGGTGGCTACGGCGTTGGTCGTGCGTACGGGCTGATGTGGGCGGTTTCTTTCCCCAGTCCCGCCCCTTCCCGAAACTGGGGGCTGCGCCCCCAGGCCCCGCTGCCTCCGGCGGGTGGGGCGCCTACCGCGGGTGTGTAGGTTCGGGGGTGGGTGGGACGCCTACCGGGGTGGGGTGATACCTCGTGTCGCGGCTGCGGGTTCGTTGTAGTTGCTCGCGCAGTTCCCCGCGCCCCTGAAGGGGCGCTCCCGGAGCCGTCAGTCACAACGGAGCCAACCGCTCAAACCCCGTAGCGGCACCCACTACCCTTGGACCCGTGACTATTCGCCTGTACGACACCAGCGCCCGGCAGATTCGTGACTTCGTCCCGCTCTCTGCGGGCTGTGTCTCGATCTACCTGTGTGGTGCCACCGTGCAGGCCGCGCCGCACATCGGGCATGTCAGGTCGAATCTGAACTTCGACATCCTGCGTCGCTGGTTCGCGTACCGCGGCTACGACGTGACGTTCATCCGCAACGTCACGGACATCGACGACAAGATCATCAAGAAGGCCGCGGAGCAGAACCGGCCCTGGTGGTCCATCGGTTACGAGAACGAGCGGGCGTTCAACGACGGCTACGAAGCCCTCGGCTGCCTGCCGCCCACGTACGAACCCCGCGCCACCGGCCACATCACCGAGATGGTCGAGATGATGCGCACGCTCATCGAGCGCGGGCATGGTTACGAGGCCGACGGCAACGTCTACTTCGACGTGCGCTCCCTGCCCGGCTATCTCTCCCTGTCCAATCAGGACCTGGACGAGCTTCGCCAGCCCTCCGAGGAGGGCGAGACCGGGAAGCGGGATCCGCGCGACTTCGCCATGTGGAAGGCCGCCAAGCCGGGCGAGCCGAGTTGGGAGACGCCTTGGGGACGGGGGCGTCCGGGCTGGCACCTGGAGTGCAGTGCCATGGCGCACAAGTACCTGGGGTCCGCCTTCGACATCCACGGCGGCGGGATCGATCTCATCTTCCCGCACCACGAGAATGAGATCGCCCAGGCCAGGGGCTTCGGGGACGAGTTCGCCAAGTACTGGGTGCACAACGCCTGGGTCACCATGAGCGGCGAGAAGATGTCGAAGTCGCTCGGCAACTCCGTGCTCGTCAGCGAGATGGTCAAGCAGTGGCGGCCCATCGTGCTGCGCTACTACCTGGGCACCCCGCACTACCGCTCCACCATCGAGTACAGCGAAGAGGCCCTGCGCGAGGCCGAGTCGGCGTTCGCGCGGATCGAGGGCTTCATCCAGCGGGTGGTGGACATGGCGGGGCCGGTCGAGCCCGCGGCCGATGTGCCGCCCGCCTTCGCCGAGGCCATGGACGACGACCTGGGAGTGCCAGGGGCCCTCGCCGTCGTGCACACCACCGTCCGGCAGGGCAACAGTGCGCTCGCCGCCGATGACAAGGACGCTGCCGTCGCCCGGCTCGCCGAGGTCAGGGCCATGCTCGGCGTTCTCGGTCTCGACCCGCTCGACCCGCAGTGGGCCGGCGGGAGCGACCAGGGCCAGGACCTGCACGGGGTCGTCGACAGCCTCGTACGCCTGGTCCTCGAGCAGCGTGAGGCGGCCCGGGCCCGCAAGGACTGGACCACCGCCGACGCCATCCGCGACCAGCTGAGCCAGTCCGGGCTCGTCATCGAAGACAGCCCTCAAGGACCTCGCTGGACGCTCGGCCCGCGCTGATCCCGCGGCGGAATCCTTGATCGATTGTGCCGCCCGGCCTTCCGGGCGGCACACTTCATAGACGCACAGCGCATTCAGAGACGTACACACGCACGCATTCACACAGAGACAGGTAGGTCATGGCCGCAAACAACCGCCGCATGTCCGGCAAGAAGGGCGCGCAGGTCGGCAGCGGCGGCCAGCGACGCCGGGGCCTGGAAGGCAAGGGCCCCACCCCGCCCGCCGAGATGCGCAAGGGGCACAAGAAGAACCGCATCGCCGCCGCCCAGGCGAAGCAGACCGCCCGCCGTCCCGCCCCCAGGGGCCGCGGCGGCAAGTCCACCTCCGAACTCGTCGTCGGCCGCAACCCCGTCGTCGAGGCGCTGCGCGAGGGCGTGCCCGCGACCATGCTCTACGTGCAGCAGTTCATCGACAACGACGAGCGGGTCCGCGAGGCGCTCCAGCTCGCCGGCGAGCGCGGCGGCATCCACCTCATGGAAGCCCCCCGCCCCGAACTCGACCGCATGACCAACGGCCTCAACCACCAGGGCCTCGTCCTGCAGATCCCGCCGTACGAGTACGCGCACCCCGAGGACCTCGCCGCCGCCGCGTACGACGCGGGCGAGGACCCGCTGATCGTCGCGCTCGACGGCGTCACCGACCCGCGCAACCTCGGCGCCGTCGTCCGCTCCGTCTCCGCCTTCGGCGGCCACGGCGTCGTCGTCCCCGAGCGCCGCGCCGCCGGCATGACCGCCGGCGCCTGGAAGACCTCCGCGGGCACCGCCGCCCGTACGCCCGTCGCCCGCGCCACCAACCTGACGCGCGCCCTGGAGGCGTACAAGAAGGCCGGCATCATCGTCGTCGGCCTGGCCGCCGACGGCGACGCCGAGATCGGGGAACTGGAGGCGCTCGAAGGACCCGTCGTCATCGTCGTCGGCAGCGAGGGCAAGGGCCTGTCCCGGCTGGTCGGCGAGACCTGCGACTACCGCGTACGGATCCCGATGCCGGGCGGTGCCGAGTCGCTGAACGCGGGTGTGGCGGCCGGAGTCGTGCTCTACGAGGCGGCTCGACGGCGCGCCTGACGGTGCGCGGGGTGATCTTGACGGAGTCCGGACAGATCGGGACGGTCAAGGCAGTGTCCTAACGACACGTCACTCGGTTAGATGAGTGTGGACACCAGAACACCCCGCACACCCACGGGGGACCGCACGTCGGGCTTCGACGACGCTCCCGCGCTGAGCATGGTGAAGGTGCCGAGCGATCCGGCGCAGGTCATCGTCAATCATGCGAGCTTCCGCGTGCAGCTGGGCACCGGCTCCCGTACGCAGTCCCCGCGCGTAGCACGCCACCTGAGCTCCGCCGACCCCGCACGCAGGCCCGCGACCGGCACCCCCGGCACCCGCCGCCGCGCCCCCGTCGTCTGGAGCGGGCGGTCTGCACCCGACGACACCGGCGCCACCCGCCTGCTGCAGGCCGCGCGGAGCACCACCGTGCACCACGGCGCCCAGGAACCGACGGGCGACGCCGGCGCGACCCAGGTCATCCCGCGCATCGACCACGACGTCGACGGATACGGCGACAGCGGATACGGCGGTAACGGCAACGGCTACCGCGGCGCCGGATACGGCGGCTATGGCGCATACGGCGGCTACGACACCGACACCGATGCGGATCCCGACGCCACCGTCGCGACCCCCACCATCGGCGGCCCCCGCGCCCCCCAGACGCCGCAGACCCCGATCCTTCCGCAGATGCGCACCTCGGGCAGCGCGGACGAGGAGTACGGCCAACACCCGTACGACGAGGGCGAGTACGAGGCCGACCCGTACGACGACGAGACCGGCGAGGACATCCAGCGCGGACGCCACGCCGACCCGGTACGGCACGCGTACTACCCCGGCCGCCGGATGAACCTCGGCGTCGTCCTGCTCCCGCTGCGCCTCATCCTCGGCTTTATCTCCCTCTACGCAGGCATGGGCAAGCTCTGCGACCCGCACTACTTCGACGGCGGCAAGCGCGGCTCCATGGTCAAGTGGCTCAACACCCTCCAACCCTGGGAAGTCGCCGAGCCACTAAGGCAGTTCGCCCTCGAACACCCCGTCGGCTCCGGACTCCTCATCGCCTTCTTCCAGGTGATCGTCGGCGTCCTCACCGTCTTCGGCCTGTGGCAGCGGGCCGCGGCCGCCGTCGGTGCGCTGATGGCGGCCGCGCTCCTGGTCACCGTCAGCTGGAAGAGCGTCCCCGCCTATGACGTGACCGACGTCATCTACCTCGCCGCCTGGATCCCGCTGATCATCGCGGGCGCCCCCGTCTACTCCATCGACGGCCGCCTCGCGGGCGGCGCCTGGCGCAGGCTCGGGCCCCGCGCGCACATCTGGGAGCTGCGCCGTTACGTCCTGCGCCGCGGCGCCCTCATCAGTACCCTCGTCGTCGGGCTCACCCTGCTCGTCGGCTCCATGCTCGGCGGCGCCGTCCGCGACGCCGACCGCGTGGTCGTCCCCGGCCCCGGCGAGGCCCCGCGCAACGAACTCCCCGGCTCCCCGCTCCCCGAGGAGTCCGGCGACGACCGCCGCTCGGAAAGCCCCTCGGCCGGCAACTCGCCCACCCAGGGCGCGACTTCGGCCAGCCCCTCCGAGAAGGGCGACAAGAACACCCCCGGCGCCTCCCGCGAGTCCGCCACCGAGGGCGCCGGACAGCCCAGCGAAACCCAGGGCACCGGCCAGGTCCCGCCCGCCCAGCAGACGGCACCACCCGCCGAGGCGCCCAGCACGAGCGCGGGCCCGTCCTCTTCGGGCGGCGCCGGCACGGGCGGAACGGGGTCCCCCGGAGGCACCGGCGGCGGCAATGACTCGGGCGACGGCTCGGGTGGCGGCTCCGGCGGTTCCGGCGGCGGCTCGGACGAGGGCAGCCTGGTGGGCGGTCTGCTCGGGTAACGGTTCCGGACAACGGCCCTTCGCCGGTACGCAGTTGGGGCCCCGCACGCGTGAAGTTCTCACGAGTGCGGGGCCCCATTGACGTACGTACAAATGACGTGCGTACGGCTCATGTACGGACAGCCGTGAGGGTCTTCAACTGTTGGCGGTTTTGCTGCGTTTTCCTGTGCGATTCGGGCGGTGCCGGTCGGCTGCCGTGTCTTTGTGCGGGGGTCGGTCGTTAGGCCGATCGGGTGCACGGATGTGCCCGATTCGGGACCGAGCAGGGGGGTGGTGGGTGTGGGCCGGTTGATGGCGACGGCGCCGTGTACCGCCTTCGGTGGCGTGGTCGAGGGCAGCGGCGAGCGGGTCGGTCAAGCGGTGCTGTACGAGCGGGTGGGTTTTCTCGCCCAGTTGAGCCGCGAGCTGACCCGGGCCCTGGTGGCTTCCCGGTGGGACGAGGGTTCGCTGGAGGTGCTGGCCGCCGGGGTCGACGGGCGGGGTGAGCCGTTGCCGTCCAAGGGCTGGATGGCGCTGCGCCGCCTCAACTGGCAGCACACGGCGAGTTTCGCCGAGGGGGTGTATGTGTCGGACCGGGTGCGGCGGGGTGCGGAGGAGTACGCGGCGCGCACCCTGCGGCTGGCGCTGCATCGGCGCACTGTGGTGGCGGCGGTGCTGGCCACCTGGCCCGCCGACCCCCACCGGCGCACCCAGGCGGAGTGGGAGGCGTTGCAGGCGCTGCTGCCGAGCGGGGTCGGCCATGCGGAGATCCGCAACCGCACCCGGCAGGTCCGCGCCTATGTGGCCGAGCACGGGCGCCTGCCCGCCGGGCTGTGCGAGCTGGAGGAGCCGCCCCAGATCGCCGCGCAGGTGCTGCTGGCGGCGACGGACCGCCAGCAGGTCACCCTGCAGCGGGTGGATGCGGGGCTGGCCCGGCTGCGGGTGAAGCTCCCGCTGTGCCCGGCCCCCGGCTCGGGGCGGGAGTGGGCCTGGCATGTGATCGACCTGCGGCTGCCCGCCACCGTCGGCCCGGAGACGGTGCTGCACACCCCGACCCCGCGCCCCACCCGCGGTGGGCGGATCGCGGTGGACCTGCCGCACTCCCGGCCCGCCCCGGCCACCAAGGCGTCCGGGCACACCGTGGCGGTCGGCTTCGACTGGGGTGTAAACACCCTGCTGACCGGAACGGTGGGCCGTCTGACCGGCCCCAAAACTGCCCGGCGGGTGGTCACCGACGGCCGCCCTCTGCTCTTCGACGCCACCGCCATCAGCGCGAAACTGCACCGGCTGCGCGGCCACCGCGAACACCTCGCCGCCCGACGCGACCACTACCGCGCCCTCGCGGAACCTCTCGGTGCCCCCCTGCTGGCCTGGGACGACCTGCACCGGCGGGCCGCAGTGCTGGAAGTGGAGCACGCGCGGGTGTGCGCCCGCATCCGCCACCTCAACGACGCGCTGGCCTGGGCGGCGGCCCGCTGGGCCATCGACCAGAGCCTCGCACTCGGCGCCAGCGTCATCTACCTGGAGGACCTGGCCACCCTGGAGGCCCGCGGCAAACGGCGCGGCAACGCCCGGCTGTCCGGGCAGGTCCGCGGCACCCTCGCCGAGGCGATCCGGCACCTGGCCGCCACGGCGGGCATCACCGTGGTCACCGTCCCCGCCCGGGGCACCTCCGCACGCTGCCCGCAATGCCTGGGGCCGCTGGGCCATCACCCGGCGCCGGACCGGCTTGCCGAGCGCGGCTGGACCTGGGCCCACTGCCCCAGCTGTGGCCTGTCGCTGGACCGGGACCACGCGGCCGCCCGCCGGATCGTCTCCCGCGGCCTGCTCGCCCAGACCCACACCAGCACCGACCGCACCACCGGCACCCGCACCATCCGCACCACCGTCGAGGGCACCGTCACCTGCCTGCGCCGACCGAAGAAGACCACCCGCCGGCTGCGCCGCGCCCGCCAACAGGCGGCCGCACCGCCCCGGCCGCCCGGGCCGAAGACCACCCCGGGCAAGCGCCGCCCCACTCCGGCCCGGCCCTCCCCGGCCGGCCGGTCATCGACTTCCCGCCGTATGCCCGAAGTGCGTACGGTCCCCGCCACCACCCCCACCCGGGTGGTCAAGCGTCCGGCGGGGCATGACACCCAGACACCAGCCCCCTTCCCGGGGCGGGTGCCAGGTCATGGAGTACCCGCCCCCCACCGGCCGGAGCCTGCTCCGAGCGGGCGGGTGCGGCTCCCCCGCGGAACCTGCCGGCGGCGCACCCGCGCCACCCAGCGGACCGGCTTCCACCACGTGCACGCCACCGAGGTCCACCCCCTCACCCCGAGGTTCGGACCCCCCGAGGGCGACCCCACACGGCCACGCCGCGCCCGAAAAGCCTGAGTTACTCAGGCACACACAGAGTTCCAGAGACGCTCAACGCCCCAGTGCCGCCAGCTCCTTCGCCGCCTCCGTGAGGTCCTTCGCGGTGTCGATGGCGCGCCAGTACGCGCCCTGGGGGAGCGGGCAGCCGAACAGGCGGCGCTCGCGGGCCAGGCGCGGGAACGTGGTGCGCTCGTGGTCGCCGAGGTCGGGCAGCATGTCGGTGAACTCGGGGGAGAAGACGTAGACGCCCGCATTGACCTCGTACGACGTCGGCGGGGACTCGACGAAGTCCGTGATGTGACCGAAGTTGTCGGTCTCGACGGCGCCCCACGGGATGCGGGGGCGGGCCAGGGCGAGGGTCGCCACCGCGTCGCGCTCGGTGTGGAAGTCCGCCATGTCGCGCAGCGAGAAACGGGTCCAGATGTCACCGTTCGTCGCGTACCACGGCTGGCCGGGGTGCGGCAGATGCTGCGCGGCGAACTTGAGGCCGCCGCCGCGGCCCAGGGGCTCCTTCTCGACCACGGTGGTGACGCGGACGGGGAGGTCGGACGACTCCAGCCACTGCTGGAGGACCTCGGCGAGATGGCCGCACGAGACGACCACGTCCGTCACGCCCTCCTCGGCGAGCCAGCCCAGCTGATGGCCGATGATCGGAGTCCCCGTGCCGGGGATCTCGACCATCGGCTTGGGCCGGTCGTCGGTGTAGGGACGCAGCCGCGAGCCCTGACCACCGGCCAGGACAACGGCTTGAACGGGGCGCGACGCGGCGTTCGGATGCTTCATGAACGGCACTGTACGTCGCGCCCCGCTCGGGGCTTGTACGGGGCTTGCTCGGGGGTTGTGCGGGGGCTTTGCGGGGGCTTTGCGGGGGCTTTGCGCGTGGGCTTGTGCCTGGGCTTGTGTCGTCGGCCGTCGGGCCGTGTCTTACGGCCCGTCAGCCGGCCGCCCTTCAGCCCTGGCCGCCGGCGCCGGCGACGCCCGTGGCGAAGGACGTGTCGCAGACGGGGCGTGAGAACGACTGGGCGCGGGACGGGCCGTACTTGGCGACGGCGGCACGGCCCAGCGCGCGGGCGATGGAGGCGCAGTGCCTGGCGAGCGACGGGCGGCCGTTCACCGCCTCCTGGAGATGCGTGAGCGCCACCCCCGCGTCCTTCTCCTGCAACTCGAGCAGGAGCTGGTCGCGCAGCATGTCCTGCGGGGCGCGGGAGGCGGAGCGCGAGGACGCCTTCTCGGCGGAGGCGGCGAGCACCGAGGCCGAGGAGGAGCCGCTCCTCGACCACGGGACCGTGGCGACCGCGAGTGTCCCGGAGAGCACCAGGACGACGGGCAGAACGAGGGCGAGACTACGGCCGATCCGGTGGGCCGGACCGCGGCTGTGCCGCGTCGGGCGGTCGGCGGGGCGACGGCCGTGCCGCTTCGAGGGACTGGTCGAGGGGTTAGTGGAGTGCTTCACGCGAGTGAGGGTAGCGCGGAGTGATGATTTGGCGACATTTGGTAATCAGTTCGAGCGACGGCCAATGCTCAAACTCGGGCGGGAAGTTGACGTACGCGGGTCGAAATGACCGGTGTGCCGGGGTATTTGTCGACAACGGAAGACCGGCTGAAAACCGGCAAAAAGGGGCCCCGCAGCAAGCTGCGGGGCCCCTTCCGTCAACGTGGGCGAATTCACCCGGTACGGGCGCCTTCTGTTGTGGGTGCCTCAGTCCGGAGCCTCAGTCGGAGAGACGCTCACCCGTGGACGTCGAGAACACGTGGGTCTCGCCCGGCCGCGGCACGACGTGCAGCGTGGCGCCCTTCTCCGGGACCGCGCGGCCGCTGACGCGGACGACCAGGTCCTTGAGCTCTTCGCCGACCTTGGCGCTGCCGTACACGTAACCGTCGGCGCCCAGCTCCTCGACCACGTTCACCGAGACGGCGAGGCCCGCCGGGGCGTCCTCGGTCTCCTTGGTCAGGGCCTTCGCGGCGCCGCCGTTCTGCTCGACGATGTCGAAGTGCTCCGGGCGGACGCCGACCGTGACGGTGCGGTCGCCGCGGTCCGAGGCGGCCGAGAGGGCCTCCCGGTTGACCGGCACCACGCTGTTGCCGAACTTCACGCCGCCGTCCGTGATCGGCACCTCGACCAGGTTCATGGCCGGCGAGCCGATGAACCCGGCGACGAACAGGTTCGCCGGCCGGTCGTACATGTTGCGCGGCGAGTCGACCTGCTGGAGCAGACCGTCCTTCAGTACGGCCACCCGGTCGCCCATCGTCATGGCCTCGACCTGGTCGTGGGTGACGTACACGGTGGTGATGCCCAGGCGGCGCTGCAGGCTCGCGATCTGCGTACGCGTCGACACACGCAGCTTGGCGTCGAGGTTCGACAGCGGCTCGTCCATGAGGAACACCTGCGGCTCACGCACGATGGCACGACCCATCGCCACACGCTGCCGCTGACCACCGGAGAGCGCCTTCGGCTTGCGCGCCAGGTAGTCGGTGAGGTCGAGGATCTTCGCCGCGTCCTCCACCTTCTGGCGGATCTCGGCCTTGTTGACACCCGCGATCTTGAGCGCGAAGCCCATGTTGTCGGCGACCGTCATGTGCGGGTACAGCGCGTAGTTCTGGAACACCATGGCGATGTCCCGGTCCTTCGGCGGCAGATGCGTGACGTCACGGTCACCGATGCGGATGGAGCCGGCGTTCACGTCCTCGAGCCCCGCGAGCATCCGGAGCGAGGTGGACTTGCCGCAGCCGGACGGACCGACCAGAACAAGGAATTCGCCGTCCTCGATCTCGATGTCGAGACCATCGACGGCGGGCTTCTCGGAACCCGGGTAAATCCGGGTCGCCTTGTCGAACGAGACAGTGGCCATGGTGATGGGCCCCCTTCTACCGGCAGGAACGTGCCGGACGATCCGTTGTGGAAGGTGGTGCCACTACGGGTGATTCCGTTGTGGTGTTGTGGTTCAGTCCACACAGGGCGGACTGGGTCAGGACGGTACCTGGCGTTTGCCTGATCTGTCAGTAGTCGGGGGACTGTGAACTTCGCGAAAATCTTCGACAGGACCCTGCTGTGACGTGGGTACACTGCACGGGCGCGCACGTGGCACGTCGTGCAGGCCTCCTTAGCTCAGCTGGCCAGAGCAACGCACTTGTAATGCGTAGGTCGTCGGTTCGAATCCGACAGGGGGCTCCACTCGAGCCCAGCCCAGACAGTGTCTGAGCTGGGCTTTTCGTTTAGCGGACGCGGCGGCGACGGCGCGCGCGTGCTGCCCTGTTGTCCGCGGTCTCAGTTTTGGTCTCACTTGCGGGTTCTGGCTGGGGCATGAAGGCGTCTCCCATGCGGCGCATTGCATCCTTGGAGAGGTGAGATCTTCCCTTCACGTACCGGCGGGTCTGGCTGATCTGGGTGTGCCGGAGGATCTCCATGATGGTGGGCATGTCCACACCCAGCTCGTTGAGGATCGTGCCTGCCGTGTGTCGGCTGCCGTCGTACAGGCGGCGGTCGTCTATGCCTGCCTCTGCGAGCAGGTCCTTGAACTCCTCCCAGTCGGCTCGGGGGTCCAGCGGTCGACCGTCCGGCCGCGTGAATACCGCCTTGTGGTCCTGCCACTCGTCACCTGCGGCTGTCCTCATGTCCTCCTGTTGAGTCTTGTGCGCGCGCAGGTAGGGGATGAACGGCGGCGGAATCGGCACGGGGTTGGTGCTCTTCTTGGTCTTGGGGCGGGTGAAGACCAGTCCACCGCCCTTGCGATCCGGGCACGCGCTGGCGTGCTTCGTGCAGGCCTTCGTGCACGGCTTGGGGCAGCCGCGCTTGTAGTTCTTGTGCGTCTTGCAGTCCGGCGGGCATGGCTCGAAGCGGTGGAGGCGGTCACCGCAGGCGTGCGGGTCCTTGCAGCCGTGGCGCCAGGTGAGCCGTTGAAGCTGCCACTGAGGGTGGAACAGCTCGTTTTCGAGGTCTACGTACGGCCACCGCAGGCCCAACGTCTCCCCCTGCCGGAAGCCCATCCCGACGCCGACGCACCATCGCATGAACGTGGGGCGCTTGGCCGCAGCCTTCAGGAAGGCTTTCGCTTCGTCGGTCGTGAAGGGGTTCGCCTCAGTCTCGTCGACGGTCGGCGGGTCCACGAGCGTGGCGACGTTCTCCCCGATGATCCGGCGGCGGTGGGCAATCTTCAGGGCCCGCGACAGAATGCGGTGCACCTTGAGCACGTGAGAAGGGGCGTGCCCCTCGTCGAGCATGGCGCGGTACATCCGTTCCAGGTGCTCCGGCTGGAGTTTGTCGAGCCGGTGCTTGCCGATGCCGGGGATGATGTCGTTGCGGGTCTTGGACCAGTAGTCATCCAGTGACCGCGGCTTGAGCTTCAGGCTCGCGATGTCGGTGAGGTACGTCTCCATCCATGCCGCCACCGTCGGCTTGCGTCCGGCCTTGGGAGCACGGCCCTTGTCGCGGAGGTTCTCCAACTCGCGCACCTTGCGGCGTACTTCGGCTTCGGTCTTGGCCCTTCGGTGGCGACGGTCCGGACTGCCGTCGTCCTTGACGCCCATCGTGACGCGGCCGTGCCACCAACCGTCACTGCCCTCGTAGACGGACGATTCCATGTTCGGATTGCGGGGGCTCATGTACTCCTCCATACGAGAGGTGGCCCCGGATCACGTCCGGGGCCACCTCGGTTGAGCTTGGGTCAGTTGGGCAGCGGTTCGAGGCTGTTTACGTAGGCCTCAAGGTCGCTTCGGCGTATGCGGCGGGAGCGGCCTTCCTTGACGTACTTCAGGACTCCGGCGGCCATCAGCTCGTAGACGGTCGATCGGCCGTAGCGCAGAGCCTCAGCCGCTTCCTCGGGGGTGTAGAGAAGGGGTTCGATGGCTTGAGTGGCGGTGCTCATATGGCGGTGCCTCCTCGGCAGGCTTGTGGGGGCGGTGGCCCCCTTCCTGTCAGGTCCGCTACTTCCGCTACCTCCGCTACCGCCCTGGTCAGAGGACTGATCGAGGTAGCGGATAGCGGCGCGGGTAGCGGATGGAGCCGCTACCGGCCCCGCGATCGTGGCCGCGGGGCGGGTAGCGGATGGGGCGTTGCGGTAGCGGATGGGTAGCGGCTTGCCGCTACCCGGAGACCGCCTCTGAGCTGCCCGGTAGCGGAGGTAGCGGAAGTAGCGCACTTTCCGCGGGGGGTGGGCAGTAGCGCTGCCACGCGTCGTGTAGGTCCGTCGCGTAGTAGCCCTTCATGACGCTGCCGCCTGCCTTGATGTTGCGGGCCGCGATGGGGGTGTTGTCCGCGGTCATGTACTCGCGCAGCATCCGTGACAGCCCGCGCGCATCGAGGGGCTTGCCGCTCATGTCCGCCCACGGTGCCTCTTCGAGGCTGTGGAGCCTGTCGAGGATGGCGACGGTGGGCAGACGGTCGATGCCGTTGAACACGTAGTCGCGCAGGTCCGTGAGCAGGCGGATACCGATGCTTCCCTTGTCTCCGAGCTTGGCCGCGTTCACCAGCTCGATGCAGGCAGTTCGGGCCCGCTCCGGCCACGCACCGCCTGCCGCGTCCGCGATGGCGAGCAGGGGTTCCCATACGTCCGCGGGCCGGTCGCTGATGCCCTCTGGGAGCTCCGGGAACACTCCGTCGACGAGGTGGCGCACGGACTGTGCCCAGGTGGCGAGCCGGTCCCGTAGTTCGTGGCCTTCCTTCTCGTGGATGCGCTGCCGGAACGGCTCAACCCGCTCGTTCGGTGCGCGGCGCCGCATGCGGACGATGATGGAGCGGGTCAGGATGGTGTCCGGCAGCGAGCCGAGTCCGGCGACCGCGACTCCGCAGAACGACGGGAACTCCTGTACCTGCTGGTTGGAGCCGTCGCCTACGCAGCGCCACATGACGCCGGAGCGTCGGTGACCGGCGTTCAGGAAGCCGCGGAGCTGTTCGTTCTCTCCGGCCTTGGGCCCGAAGACGGTATCGATCTCGTCGAACAGGATCGTGGGCCGTCCCTCCATCCCGGACACCGCGCGGAAGAGCGCGGAAGCGGACGCGTTGACCGCGACCATCGGTTGCGGCACGAGGGTTTCCACGATCTCCAGCGCGCGGGACTTGCCAGAGCCCGGCTCCGGGGAGAGGAACGCGAGCCGCGGTGTGGAGTCGAAGCAGTCGAGCAGGTGCGCGTGCGCGTCCCACAACGCCACGGCGACGTACGCGGCTTCGAGGGGGAAGATGTTGAAGCGCCGGTGGAAGGCCTCCACCTCGTCGAGCAGTGCGGCGCCATCGGTGGCGGGTGCCGGCGGATTGGTGCTCATGCCGCCTGCCTCCCTTCCTGGTTGGTGCGCAGCGGGCACACGTCCCGGTGGGCGGTGTGGTCATCGATCAGGGCCAGTACGCGAGCGCGGCCGACCGCGCTGCGGTCCCAGCCACACGCGCACGTCGAGGTGGCCGTAGGCACGGCACCGCGCGGTGCGGCGATGTGCAGCCACGCGATGGGGTACCGGCCGTCGCCGGAGTGCGGGTCAGGACGAAGAGCAGAAGGGACGCCCTTGCGGGCGGCGCCTTTCGGCTCGCCCACGGCCGGACCGGGCACCGCTCGTTTGGCGGCACGCGGTCCGGTCGGGGTGGCGGGAAGGCTCTTCAGTGGGGGGCGGGGCGGGGCGCTCATGCCGCCCTCTCCTGACCGTTGCGGGCAATCGACCAGTTCAGACCGCTGCGAATGGTCGCCTCACACGACCGCGGCGACAGACCGGCCTGCTCCCCCGCCCACTGAAGAGCCTCCTCCACCTGCTCCCTGGGGAGGTCGCCCCACGCGATGAACCGCCCCAAGGCTCGCGCCGCCCGCAGCAGCGTGGCGTTGCGCTCGCCCTCCGGTGCCTGCCGCACGGACGCGGTTTCCGCGTTCAGGCCTGCTGCGGCGTAGCTGGAGGCTCGAACCGTCGACGGTGCGGCCGTTAGTGCCCGCGATGCCTGACGGACCGTCAGGCGTGCGTACAGCCAGTCCGGCAGCGGCGCGGGCGGCGTGTCGTTGACGACCGCGTAGGCGCCCGTGGGGGTGAGGCTGCCGGGGGCGACGACGTAGCCGCCCCATGCGCGGGTGTCGATCCGCTTGCCGAGCCGTCCGGCCGTGTTGCCGAGCCTGACACCGGGCGGGGCGGTGAAGTACAGGTGGACCCCGCCGCTCGCAGTCCGCACCATGAGGGTCGTGGGCACGGCGTGCCCGGCGCGCTCGCAGAGCGCCGTGAAGGTCGTCACGCCGTTAGGCGTGTCCGTACTGCCCTTGCTCTTGCGCTTGGGCATGTCGAGGTCGACAACGACCAGCCCGGACGGGCCGGTCGCAATGCCGACGTTGAACGGCAGCTCGCCCCACGCGCGGCGGATGCGGTCCGGGTCGATGGTGGCGCGCTCTTCCCACTTGCGGTGACCGCCTGCACAGTCCCCGATGCCGGGGCAGACGTCTTCACCGTGCAGGGCCGGACGCTTGTCGCCGGGCCGCAGCGGGAGGACGGCCCATCCTCGCTCCGCGGCCTCCAGGGCGGCGAACAGGAGGTGACGGTTCATGCCGTCACCCCCGTCACGCTCGATGGGGTGTCATGGGCCGGACGGCCCTCCCCGAATGACGCTCGTTGGGTCATGCTGTAGGTCTCCTGCTCTCTTGGAGGGACTGGAGAACCGGAGCGGGCGCAGGCTTGTGGTGAGACGGCGCCCGCTCCGGCGTAGCTACTTCGGGCCGTGGGCGGCGCGGCGGATGAGGCTCGCGATGGTGGCGACGGTCGGGTAGTCCCACCCGGCGAGCCAGTCCACGATCAGCCGGTCGTACGCGCCCAACTCGACTCCTGTGGCCTTGAGTTCGGCGTGCAGGGTGGCGCGCTGCATCTCGGTGCCGATGAACCCGCGCGGCGCGATGTCCAGGGGCTCATCCGAGATCGGGTCGGGCTGCGGTTCGTTGAGCACGGCGCTCCCTTGGTCACTCGGTGCCGGTGTAGTGGGCGATGTAGCCGGGGCAGGTCGACTCGGGGCAGTCGCAGCCGCCGCACTCGTTGCAGACGTCGCCGGAGCACTCGTCACACATCTCGTGACCGGTGCAGTACTCGCTCGCGCAGTCGTCGCAGTACCGCTCGTCTTCGTCGAACACGTGGTTCCTCCTTGCGGTCAGCCGTGGAAGTGGTTGCGCTTGAAGACGGCTTTGCGGATGTTGACCGTGGTCCCGCTGCGGTGGCCGCTCGCGCTGAGGACCTGCACGGCGACCCAGCCGCCGAAGATGACGGCAGCGAGGGTGACGAGCTGAGTGATCAGCGCGGTCAGCGCGGTGATGAACGCGGTCAGCAGGAACAGCCCGCCGCACACCGCGCCGAAGCCGATGCCGCCGAGGGCGATGTTCACCGCCGTACGGGAGACGGGCGGCTTGGCCGCGACGGGTTCGGGCTTGGCGGGTTCGAGGGTGTAGCCGGTGACGACGCGACCGTCCGGCAGGACGACGCTCGCCACGGACGGGACGCTGCCCGGCTGCACTGGTACGACCGGCGTCGACGGCATGGGGGCGAGCGGGGTGGGCCGGTGGACTTCCACCGCCTCACGGTGGCTGGGCCTGGGGTGCTTGGCGGGTTCGTTCACGGGTTCCTCCGGTTCAGTTGCCGAGTTCGGTCAGGAAGTCGGCGAAGGATGCGACCAGGTCGCGGATGGGCTCGTACGCGCCGGTCCCGGCGGCGAAGAAGCCGAACAGGAACAGCAGCACCGCGGCGCCCGCTCCGGTCGACTTGGTTTTGACGGCGAACAGGGAGGCGATGCCGAACAGCAGCACGGCGGAGATGTCGAAGCTCATCGCGAACCCTCCGGGCGCGGGGTGTCGGTGCCTGCGCGGTAGGTGCGCAGCCAGAGGTTGTAGAGGTGGCGGCCGACGCGTACGCGCTTGCCGGTCGCGCGGCAGCGGCGGCAGTCCTTGCCGCGCTTGAGCCGTCCCTTGCGGTCGGTCTTCATCCGGAAGCCCCAGCCGCGGCACTTGCGGCAGGGTCCGAACGGGGAGGCAGCGCACACCGCGACGTAACACAGCGTGACGCCAAAGGTGAGGGTGATAGCGAGCAGGGCAGGGGTCATGACGGGCCCTCCCAGGCGGGTTTCAGGGGTTTGCGCAGGTGGGCCGCTATCCGCTAGCGACCTGATCAGAGCGGGTTTGGGGCGCTAGCGGAGCCGCTATCGATAGCGGGGTGTGCTGCTATCGATAGCGGCTCCGGTCAGTCAGCCCGCGTCCCGCTTTCCGTTACGCTCCGCAATCGCGGTCGTGATGTGGGAGCGGTCGATGCCGCGCTTGTTCGTGAACTTGCCGTCGATCCGGCGCCCCACCTGAACGGTGGCGATGCCGTGCGGCTTCAGGGCCGCGGCGAGCCCTTCGGGGTCCCATCCTTCGTAGACCTCGGGCCGCAGCTCCGCGAGCCGGGCGACGACGGTTTCGGACCACACCTTGGGCTCCTTGGCCGGAACCACGGCGAGGATGTCCGCGAGCAGGTCGTACGCGCTCGCCACCGTCTCGGGCTCTTCCCCGAGTGCGTGGCCGGAGAGGGTGCCTGCCTCCTCGCGGAGCTTGCGGGCGCGGGCGCCGATGGCTTCGGCGCCGGGGCCGTCGACGTACACCGACCCCACGATCCGGGCGTCGGAGCCTTCACCGACGAAGTAGTGGATGCCCTTGTCACCCCAGGCGAACATGGTCGCCCGCACCCCGCGCTTGTAGGCGGACGTGCCGAGCACCATGTCGTTTTCGAGCTGGCCCATGACCTTGAGGCACCAGCGGGCTGAGGCGTTCGCGGAGATCCCGGTGGGCAGTGCCTTGGCGTCCGGTCGCTGCGTGGCGAGCAGCAGCACGATGCCGGTGGCCGGACCGCGCTTGACCAGGTCGGTTGCGATCTCCTCGAACTCGTCCTTGTACTTGGGGTGCTCGAACAGGACTTGGCACTCATCCACCCCGATCACGATCGGGTGCAGGCCAAGGGAGCGCTTGTCTGCGAGTTCGCTGGTCACCTTGGACTCCGGGCAGATGTCCCGCGGAAGTGAGCGGATCACCTTGGTGCGGCGCCGCAACTCCTCGCGCAGCGCGCGGAAGTCGCTGATGGCGTACTCGATGGCGTCGTCATCGTCGCCCGCGGCATGCCGGTGTGAGACGGCGTTGCCGACCGGGTCCAGGTCGCCGGTGCCCTTCATGTCGTAGGTGTGCAGCTCAGCGCGCGGGTCCAGGGCCGCGATGAGCAGCAGCAGGCGCAGCAGGAACGTCTTGCCCATGCGCGGGATGGCGCCGATGATGCCCGCGATGTACATCAGGGTGACCTCGACCCAGCGTCCGCGCTGGTCGGTGCCGTAAGCGACCGGCTTGAACAGGTTGACGCTGCCGCTGGTCAGCAGTGGCCACTTGGGCTTCTTCGCGGTCGACATGTCCTGATCGCCGACCCAGAGCACCAGGTGCCCGGTGTGCTCATCGGGCACCGCCTCGGGCCACACGCAGCCCAGCGGGCGCCGCAGTCCGGACGCGAGCCGGTCCCGGCGCTCGATGACGTCGGTGACCGTCACGCCGTAGGGGAGGTTGCCCTCGGCGCGCCAGCCGGGCCCGTCGCGGGTGATCGGGGCGGTGAACTCGAAGCCGTCCCGCCCCTTGGCCTGGGCCTGGTTGATGGCGGGGATGCCGAGCGAGCCGAGCGCGCGCAGCACGATGTCACTGGTGAGCTTGGTGGCCTTGGGCAGCTCCACCGCCCGGTGGATGACCGGGTCGTCGGCCTTGCGTCCGGCGTAGCCGAGGGCCAGCGTGATGGTGCCCACCGCCACCGCCTGAAGCCAGTCGGGCGCGAGCACGTACAGGGCGAGCGCCGCCCCGAGCCCTACGAACATGGCCAGCACGGCCACGAGGGTGCGAAGCCGGACGCGCGCGTCGCGCTTGCGCGACAGGTTCAGGTACATCGCCGCGTCTTCCTTCTCCACCATGGCGCGGCGTACGGGGGCGCCCTCGGCGTCGGCCACCCACCGCATGGTGGCGCCCACCAACCGTGCGGCACCGGACGGGGCTTGCAGGGTGAGTCGGGCGGCGTAGACCGGGGAGCGCAGCGCGTGGTAGCCGACCGAGTGGGCGTAGTGGCGGGCCACCCACGCGGATGCGGTCCGCAGCTCCGCTACCGACTTGAGCCACACCGGAACGACCGGGCGACGCTGCGCGGCCAGTAGCCGACCCAGGTAGCCCGGACCGGTCGCCTTCACCGTCGACTGGTCGACCATCACACGCGCGGTCGGGTCGCCCGACTCGGCAGCCGACTGGTCCGGTCCGGAGTCGGGCGACGCGTCGGTGTCGGGTCGGGCAGCCGAGTCGGCCGACTCCGCGCGGGCGGATCGGGCCTTGTCGAGGTCGACCACCTCACCCCCGGAGTCGGCTCCGGGGGCGGCGCTCATCTCGGCTTCGAGCCGGTTGAACAGTTCGCTCTCGTCGTCGGGGTGCTTCACTGAAGGTTCCTTCCAAGGGGAGGAAAGGGCGGGGTCCGGCCGTCGCTGTAGGAGGTGGGCGACCGGTCCCCGCCGCAGGGTTGGGTGTTTCACGGGGTGCGCTGTTCCTCGGCGGCGAGACACATGCCGCAGATGCCGTACGAGCGGGGGATGCAGTAGCCGACATCGAGCAGGCAGCGCGGGCAGGTGCGGCGGGCGAGCATCGCCAGCGCGAGCGCGCCCCACTTGCGCGACGTCATCGGCCGGACCGGCTTGGCGTCGTCGACGCGGTAGAGGTAGGCGACGCGGACGCCACTGGTGCGCCGGTTGACCCGCATCACCTGAGCGGCGATCGGCTGACCGCCGGGCCGCAGCCCGCGGGCGCGTAACTGACGACGAGTCGCCAGACCATCCGGGGCCAGCCGCCACGGGTAGGTGGGGATGCCGTGCAGCGCGCCGGTCGGGTCGTAGCACTTGCCGTAGACGGCGGACATCACGGAACCACGTGCAGCGCCGGGGCGTTGACGCGCTCGGCCTTCAGCGCGTCACGTAGCTTGCGCGCGTTGCCAGCCGAGCAGCGCACCGCGGTACGGACGGCTTCCGCGTTCAACTCCGCATCCGTCCACGACGCGGTGAGCGTGCGCGCCTCACTCAGCAGCTCCTCGAAGGTGCGCTGAGGCGCACCCTTGCCTTTGTTCGCAGGCTTCCGGCGCGGGCGCGGCTTCGCCGCGGGCGATTGTGCCGGCGGATTCTCAATCGGGGGCAGCGCGGGCGTCTCCTGCTCGGCGGCCGGGGCGATTTCGCCCATGCGCAGCATCACGCGCTCACGCCGCGGAGTCTCCCAACGCCACTTGCGGCCGTAGCGCTCGCGCAACTCGGCACGGGCCAACTGCCGTTCCTTCTCCCGGACCAGCGCCACCGAGTAGGAGGTGACCTCCCATAGCGTCATCCGGCGCCACAGCGCGAACGTGGACAGCGGGGCGAGCAGCCAGCGGGAGAACCGGATCTTTTCTATGCGGCGGCCGGTGGCCGCGCCGATCCGTACGGCGTAGATGTGGGCGGCGATCTCGGAGAAGACCACCCACAGCAGCGGCATCGTGCCGTGCGCGACCTTGGCCGACAGGGAGTGTCCGGCCGCGACGTTCAGCCAGCACGTGATCAGGGTGAGCACCCAGGGCACGAACCGCACCCACGCCTGCGCCATGTCCATCCGGATCAACAGCAGGTTGGCCACGGTGAACACCGGAACCGCCCCGTCGATGCCGACCGGGAGAATCCACGGCTCAGCGAACCCCCACCGCGCGGCGGCGGCCGACACCGCATCGAACGAGGAGATGAACCCCAGCGCGCCGACTCCGGCCGCCCCGAGCGCGGCGATGCCAGCGAGTCCCATCTCCGGCTTCGTCAGCGGCGGCACCGCCGCACGCTCGGGGGCCGGTGCCGTCTCCTTGGTAGTCATGCCGCCGCTCCCTTCCGGGAGGACCGGCGAAGCCGGGCCGGGCGGGGCAGCGGGACGACGTTGAACAGCTCGGGGGCGTGCGCCTCGATCACCTCGGCGACGACGCGGGTTACGTCGTCCGGGAGCTCCGGGTGGTCCGCGAGGATGTCGCGGGCGGCGTCCAGCCGGGCCGCGCGCTCTTCGTCGCTCTCGCCCTCGACACCGAGCCACAGCTCAATCGGGGTACCGAGCGCCAGTTCCGTGAAGTCCTCGGGTGAGATGGCCTGTTGGCGGCCGATGTACGTACGCATGAAGGCTCCTGAGTTGGAGGGACAGGGAGCCGGAGCAGCCGCAGGCGTGTGGTGAGACGGCGACTGCTCCGGAAGAACCCACGCCGCGGACGCGGCTGGGAGATCAGCGCTGGACGACGGGCTTGTCCAGGTCGCGATGGTGGACGGTGACCGTGTGCCCAGCGGCCGTCAGCCGGTCGGCGAGCGCGCGGGCGAACGTCGGGGCGCGGTGACGGCCGCCCGCGCATCCGTCGGCGACGGTGACCATCCCGGCGCTGGGGCCGGAAGCGAACGCGGCCACCGCCGTGGCGGTGGCGTCGACCAGGTCCGTGATGCCAGGGGTGTTCAGCACGGCGGTGCGGACCGGCTCGTCGTTCGCGGTCATGTAGCGGAGCTCCGGCGACACGTGCGGGTCACGGAAGTGGTGACGCAGATCGATGGTCAGATGCGCGGTCGGCGGCTCGGCGTGCAGGTAGCCGAACGACACGATTTCAACAACGCTCATGAAGGACTCCCAGGAAGTGAAGGGACGTTCCGGCTCCCCTCAGCCCCGCCCGTACGGAACCGCGAGGTGCGGCCCGGACGGGCGGGGGAGGCAACCGGCCGCAGCGCCACACAGACGCTGCGGAACGGAGAGAACATGCGCGGTCATAGCCGCGCGGCCGTCTTTTCGACTCGGGGAGACGGGGCCCACCTATGCAGTTCTCAAGTAGCGCCACTCCCAGCCCGTTGGCGTGCGACCGAAGCCGCCTTCCCGGTTCTTCCGGCTGGCGTGTGATGCAGTACCTGTATTACAGGTACTGCATTGTGCTTGCGTCAAGTAGGCCGACGAGATTTCTTGGCTTTGTGTCAGGACTTCTTGGCGCACCATCAGAATCGCTGCAGGTCAGGGGAGTTGGTTACCCCCTTCGTGGACAGCTCAGGTCGATCTCGCTACCTTCAAGAGGTCCCTAGACGTCCCATCGGGGGTAGAGATGTCCAACGAGCGTTTGAGGTCCGCCCTGTTGGCCCAAGGCATGTCGGTGCAGGACCTGGCGGAGAAAATCAAGGTCAACCCGAAGACCGTCGAACGCTGGATCACGCAGGGGAAGGTGCCGTACCGGCGACACCAGTACGCGACGGCGTCAGTGCTCAAGGTGGACGTGACAACCCTGTGGGACGACAGCCGCACCGTCGACAGCGCTGCGGACCTGAGTAAGGCGGAGATCGTCAACGTCTATCCGCACCGCCACATGGTCCCAGCCGGGCTCTGGCGCGAGATGTATGGGCGTGCTGGGAAGTACCTCGATGTCCTCGTGTACGCGGGGCTGTTCCTGTCGGAGGACCCCCAATTCCTCAACCTGCTCAGGAAGAAGGTGGAGCTGGGGGGACACATGGGTCAGACGCAGGTACGCATCCTGCTCGGGGATCCCAACTGCCCAGCGGTGAAGCAGCGCGGCATCGATGAGGGGCACGGCTTCATGGATGGCAAGATCCGCAACGCCCTGGTCAACTATCGCCCGCTCTTCGAGAGCCACCCGGAGATACGGTTCCGGCTCCACGAAGCCACGCTCTACAACTCCCTGTACCGCGCTGACGACGAGATCCTGGTGAACACGCACGTCTACGGCGTAGCCGCGTACATGGCTCCGGTCCTTCACCTGCGGCGACTGCCGGGCGGCGGGCTGTTCGACACGTACGCCAATAGCATCGAACAAACCTGGGGAGGCGCACGCCAGGCAACGGAAGCCGACTTCAAGGGAGCCTGAGCATGGGACGCATCGACCACTTCCACAACCCCGACGCCCCGCCGGCCAATTCGGTAGTTCCGTCCGTCGTGGCGTTCGTGCAGAACTCCGCGGGGCAGGTGCTCTTGATCAAGCGCTCCGACAACGGGCGTTGGGCGCTTCCTGGTGGAGGGCACGACGCGGGCGAGTTCATCAGCGACACCGTGGTGCGGGAGGTCTGGGAAGAGACCGGCATCAAGGTGGAGGTCATCGAACTGTGCGGGATCTACACCGACCCGGCGCACGTGCTTCAGTACGACGACGGTGAGGTCCGGCAGCAGTTCAGCATGTGCTTCCGAGCGCGGCCGGTAGGGGGCGAAGTCCGTACGAGCAACGAAACGACTCAGGTCCGCTGGGTCGACCCAGCGGACCTGTCTACGTACGACATCCATCCCACCATGCAACTGAGGATCCAGCACGCGATGGACCGGACACGGACGGCTCCCTACATCGGCTGACGCTCGGTGGCCGCGAGCCGTTCGAGCACGCGCGCCGTGCTCGCCAGGATCTCGGGTTCGGCGCGGCGGATGAACGTTCCGATGAGGCTGTCTGGTCCGTAGCGTCCGGCAATCTCGTTCACGCGGTCGACAGGGTTAGTGGCTGTGCCGTCCGGCGTGGTGTTCATGTCGCAGTAGCAGAGAGCATCCGTGAGTTCGGGCGTCTCGCGAGGGAACTCAGACTCCAGCTCCTCACGAAGCCCGCGGGCTTCTGCCTCCATCCACGCACACGAGTGGTGCGCCACGAGACGCACGACTCGGCTGTCGGCGTGTGCCACGTCGCGGAGGTACCGGGCACCGTCCAGCGGGTGAAAGCCGCTCTTGGCCAAGTCCGGCGCGTAGCCAATGTCATGGAGTATTGCGGCAGCTTCCAGCAGCTCAGCGTCCTCGCCGAGCATGGCAGCAATGGTGCGCGCTCGCTCTGCAACACCCAGGGAGTGCTGCCAGCGGCGCGGCAGCGGCCCGGAGAGCAGCGACTCTGCGAGGGGGTAGGCCCACTCTGTCAGTCCCGTACGAATCAAGGTCGGGGACGCTCCTCTCTGCTCGGTACAGCGCGCACTGTTCGCACTTTCCCCTGCCCTCCCTCCGACAGCCATCCGGCTGCCTCAAGCTTGTCGAGAGCCCTGCTCACGGTGGGCCGCGATACACCGAACCGCACGCACAACGCTGATGCGCTCGGAAACGCCGCCCCCACCTCTAGCTGGTCCTCTGCGATCACATCGGCGATCCGGTCGACCAGTGGTCGACTGTCCTCCTGCTGCCCCGCCCTGACTACTCGCCATCGGCCGCCACGTACCGGCTCCGCGACACCGTCCGCCTGGAGTGCGCGGAACACACGGAGCGCCACACCTCGCGAGACTCCGTGGTCGCGCACGATGTCAGCGGCTGACGGCAGCACCGTCATCTCCGGATTGGCCTCAATTTGAGCCTTCACCGCGTCTGCGATCTTCAGGAAAGTCCCCCGAGGGCTCGCCTGCTGCGACACTCGCTCTCCCTCTCCATCTGCTCGTCGTCAAGTCCAAGCCTCGCACGCCGTGGGCGCTTCCAGAACGCCCTCAAGAGGTTCGATCCGCTTGCGCGGGGGCGTCGCTTCTTGCTATGTGCCGTTTGGTTACCGCAAGAGGATCGAGGCCACTACCGTGTTCTCATGCAGTACGTCGACAACCCGACTGGCCGCCTCCACAAGCTTCTTCTAGCCTGCGGGGCTCACCGCGCGAGACTACCTTGCTCGATTGCGCGCTAGGCCAAGAAAAACCCTCATCAGTCTTGAGTATCTGCGATAGTCTCTAGGGCTAGAAAACGCGCAAGCGCGATATCGGGACCTAGAGAGTTTGCCTCACCGCTCCGCGGAAGCAATTGCGGTGTCTCAGCATATTTGGGGTCATCTTTTGCGTGAACAATTCTATTCCTCAAGGCGTAAACCCTCTTGGCGGCCTGAATCGCAACAGTCTCATTCGTCGCCTTCAAGCTGACCGGCGGCACTCCCACTATAGGACCCTTCTGTGAGAAATACTCTCCGAAGGCGTCTAGTTGAAACAGTTCCCTCAGCTTATCCTCGCGGACGCAATCACGCACCAGAATCTTGAGCGCTTCCTCCTCGCTCAACCCTTTCGTTCGCTCAACGACATTTAGCACTCTCAACACTGAAGCGTCGTTAGAGATATCGAATGAGAAATCGCGCATTTCTCGACGTACCCGCCTCAAGGCATCCCGCTTTGAAGTCAGCGGCATGTAGTATTCAAGGATCTGGTAGTAAGAAAGGAATGAAAACGGCGGGTTGTCTGCGGCTTCGGTGGCGAATGAAAACAGTGCCGCTACCTCACGCGGCACGGAAGTTGCAGGGAAAGAGATGCTCGACTTGCCCCTGTACCTCGACCCGCGACTCGTCACCCGAGCCCGTTCCCACGGCACCAGATTGATGCCTAGATCACGCCTAGCGTCGAGCTCAAACAGTAGGCCGTCGGCAACATGCTGCGCGATGTCCAATTTCGTTTCGGCATTCTTGGCCGACGAGACCATCACCTTCAGCGTATAGTCAACGAGATCCGATCGCATGTGCCTGCCATTGGATAGCCTGAATGCCGCGATGGGGCTAATTTCCGAAAGCTCTACACACACCTCACCGGATGGATCCGTCAAGTGGAAACCAGGGGAATACTGCCTCCTTTCGGTTCGAATCGCCCACGGATTGAACTCGTGGTCACATTCCGCGCGCTGATAGTCCCACTCTAGACGCTCAATGAGTCGACCCGCAGGAAGGATGCTGCCGGACACCTGAAGTAGATACTCTACGTACGATCCCCCGTTCTGGAATACGCCTTTGTATCCATCACAGTCTCGATAATCAGAAATAACGGAAGAGACGTCACTCAGGTTTTCTCTGGTGACGATGTATCTGCGGCGCTGGGCAGAGTTGAGAGGCCTCCTCGTCTCTTCGAATCTGAAACGATCGCCGCCAAATTGTGACAGGGCAAATCCTGCTGCCTCAATCTTCTTTACCTCGGCCTCCTCTTCCGGTGCTGGGGAGGCGTCTCCTTTTTGCGCCTCTTCCTCTTCCTCGTTAATACTCAGAAGCGCCTCAAACTCGAAATCATCGTCGTTCTTAGACATTCGCTCCCACTCCTTCGATGGCTACCACCCAAGGTACCGTCTCTGAAACCTCGCGGAGACCCGATTTATGAAGCCCACGCCTATAAGTTCTGGGACCAGTGACCTGAATGACCTCATAGGCGATGCATACCCTTGTCACCAGATCTGAGCTGCTGGTTGATGACCACCGAACGCTGTCAACCGGGCTCGGCCGTGCTTTGCCGAGCCCGACACGGCCTGCGCAACTGGCGAGAGTCGGGGGCCAAACTGGGGTTCAACAGGGATGCCGGGGCTATGAGGAGACAAAGCCAGCGACACAGGCGAGCATCCACTTGGTTGCTCGATCGGTGAGCTCGTCGAAGGCGTCCGCGAGTTCGGTGAGATCGTCACTGCTGCGCTTGCTGAACTCGGGTTCGGCCTTCATGCGGCGGAACCGCATGCTCAACAACTCGCCTGTCTCACCCACGATCCCAGCGGCACCATGAACGTACCGATGCCGCCTGTCGAGCAGCGCTTTGCCCTCACGCAAGATCGACTGAAGTTCCTCACGCGGTGTCGGTGGGATCTCGTCGTGCGCCTCAAGCAGGGTTCGGCACGCGTTGAGAAGCCGACTACTGGATTCTCCGCTCAGAAGCAGCGCGCCAAAGGGGCTCTCGCAGAGCTGCTTCACCACCAGTTCAAGGCGAAGTTCAAATTGGGCTGCTGTGCGGACCATGCGCCCGAGGGGGAGATCTAGTTCATCGTGCTCCGTCATCGCGCCAGGTTCCTTGGGTGAGGTAGAGGCGCGCAACTGGTTTCAACGGACCAAGGCGGCCCCCTGGGAGTTCGGTCTCAGTTGTGGTCTCGATTGCCACGGGATCCAGGTTGGTCCGCTACCGTCCACTGACGTCCGAAAGCTTCTCTGACCAGTGGTTTTGGCTGCGCCATGGACGTCCGTGGACACTCCTGGACCAAGATCGGACAACTTGTAATGCGTAGGTCGTCGGTTCGAATCCGACAGGGGGCTCGACGAAAACAGAGGACCAGCCCGCAGGGCCCGTGAGCTCGTAGTTTCGGCTACGGTCGCGGTCCCGCGGCGGGGCCGCAAGGGCGGTGAGCCTCGATGAGGGCCGCCGAGGAGCCCCGCAAGGACGGTTCTCGCGCGGCTGACCTTGAGACGTGGGTGCGGCGTGGCTGTGCCCGATGGCGTTTCTGCTCGGCATCGGAGTGTCCCTTGCGGCCAACGTCGCGGCAGCACCGGCTCTCGCCTGGCAGCCAGTGCTCGTCGCGGGATGGCCGCCGGTCGCCCTCCTGTTCTCGGTGGAACTTCTCGCGCATCGGTCCAGCGACCGAGAACGGACCGAGAGTGGGCCGCGAGAACAGGCCTCCGGTCTCGTCCCGAAGCCACGGCCGAGCGCACCGGAAGCCAAGCGAGACGGGCTCGCTGCACCACAGCGAGACTCTCGCAGTGAGCGCGAGAGCGAGAGCAGCGATTCTCGCTCTTCCTCGGTCGCGCGACCCAAGGCCGGGCAGAACGCTGAGGAGGTCATGTGGGACTACTTCCAGCGTCAGCAGGCTGCTGGTCGCACGCCGAACGGGACGGAATTGGATCGAGTAGCCGGCACGAACAACTACGGTCGGGCCGTGCTCAGGCAGTGGCGGCGGACAGGCCGGATTGCTGCCGCGTCGGAGGAGCCCATGAATGGGGCGTTCTCGCTGAACAAAGAGTGAATCGAGCGGTTGATATGGCGCCGCTGTGATGCGAGCGAACTGTGTAGGGGCAGCTCGGCTGCTGGCTTATGTGGTTGTGTCTGTGAGTAGGGGTGTCCTTTTCGTTTGTCGACAGAAGGGCTTCCGGGCGGTCGACACGGTGTTGTAGCAGCCCGACCGCAGCCTCGCCACGAAGAACAGCACTGCAGGGACCAGCGATCCCAGTACGGGCATCGCTCCCGCGATGACAGCCACGGTGGCTGCGCGGGATGGTGCCGCCACGGCGAGCACCGGCAACAGTGTGCCCGAGATGAAGAAGGCCCCGTGGGCGATGGCGGCGCCGTCGAGCACGGTGGCCGCGAGAGCTGGCGTGTGGCGGAAGTGCACGCGCACGTCCACAGCAGCGGGTCGCCAGGCCGGTACCGGACGGGACGGGACAGGAAAGGACAGGACAGGACAGGACAGGAAGGGGATTACTTCTCGAAGCGGTATCCCATGCCCGGCTCGGTGATGAGATACCGCGGATGTGAGGGGTCTGTCTCCAGTTTGCGCCGCAGCTGCGCCATGTAGACCCGCAGGTAGTTCGTCTGCGTCTCGTACGGCGGGCCCCATACCTCTTGGAGCAGTTGCCTGTGGCTGACCGGCCGCCCCGGGTGGCGGATCAGCACCTCCAGCAACTGCCACTGTGTCGGGGTCAGGCGTACGTTCTCCTCACCGCGGCGGACCCTCTTCGCGAGCAGGTCGATGGTGAAATCGTCCGTGGTGACGATCCCCGATTCACCTGCCCCTACGTCCGTGGTGCGACGGACGGCGGCACGCACCCGGGCCATCAGCTCATCCATGCTGAACGGCTTGGTCACATAGTCGTCGGCGCCGGCATCGAGGGCCGCGATCTTCTCCGGCGAGGCATGGCGGGCGGAGACCACCAGGATCGGCACCCGGGCGCGGCCGCGCAGGGCTCTGATGAGGTCGATGCCGTCCATGTCCGGCAGCCCGAGGTCGAGCAGCACCACATCCGGCGGGTCGGCGGCGACCGACCGCAGGGCCGTGGCACCGTCGGAGGCGGTGCCGACCTCGTACATCCGTGCCTTCAAATTGAGCGCCAAGGCCCGGACGATCCGCGGATCGTCCTCGACCACGAGTACCCGGGTCATCGAGATGCCTCCGGTTTGTGTTCCTCATCGGCCTTGAACAGCGACTCGATGAGTTCCAGGCGCAGTAGCTCCATGTCCTTGCGGACCAGCACGGGTACCTGTCCGTTCCACGACTCCGCCGCGTGGTCCAGCGCCTCGGCGAAGGCTGCGCGTACCCGCCGTCCGGCGACGGCCATCGCGACGGGGAGCAGCAGACGGGCGAAGGAGCGGCCCTTGACTCGTACCTTTACGGTGACTCGCCACTGCCCGTCCTGGGCCAGACGCGGTACGACCTTCACTGTGGCGTGGGTGAGCGGGTGGTCGAGGGTGCCGATGAGGGGTGGGGCCGTGAGGCGGCCGGAGCCTGCCGCGGAGGGCCACCACTTGCGGAGATCGAGATGGAGGCGTCCGCTGCCGCTGGTGTACTTCGTCCAGCTGCCGCCGCTTGTCCGCATCTCCCCCGAGACTTCCGCATCCCGTGGCCGTTCGGCGCTGGTGAGCCTGAGCGTGCAGACCGCGTGTGTGGCGTTGTGGGGGTTGCTGTCGAGGGTGACGATCTCCAGGACAGTCTCCCGTCGCCGGTCCCAGGCCAGGACCGTGAGCGCCGCATCGGGATCAGGCTCCCCGTCCGCGTCGCCGCTCTCGTGACGGTAACGGGCGCCTGGTCGCAGATGGCTTCCCTCGGCCAGGAGCAGTTCCGGCAGTGGACGTCCGTCGGGCAGCCGCAGCCGTACCCCGTCTTCTTCGAGACTCTCCGCCAGGTCGTGGAGCATGACGACGCATGACTCGAACCAGCGGCGGGGTACGGGGGCGAGTGTCACTGTGTGCTGGAAGCGGGCCATGCGCCAATGGTGGCTGTCCGACGGTGCCGGGGGCAGGGGGGTGACCGGGCAGCGACGAGCACGGTTTGTTGCCGGTTTCCGGGCCCTCTCCCAGTGCTTCAGGCGGGCGACGTTCGTTTCCTGGAGTGCTCCCGCATCTTGATGCGCCAGTGACGCCGTCTTAACGGGAACCGGCATGGAGGCCCGGGTGAATGCTGCCGGGATCCGGCAATGCGAGGGCGGGTCTCCCGCAGGCACGATGTCCTCGGGGGAAGCCGCAGGTAGCCCCGGTGCCGGGTACCGGCAGGGACGCCGACTCCCGGCACCGGGGCCCGGACCTCTCCACGGGCCAGATGCGATGACGTGATGAGCGGGGGGTGGACATGCGGGCGTTTCTTGAAGCGGCTACCGGCTTTCCCACCCTTCTGTTCACCGCGGCCCTCGTCGTGGTCGTCGGATTCTGGGTTCTCGTCGCCTTCGGCGCGGCCGGCTCCGACAGCTTCGACGCGGATACCGACCTCGACGCCTGGGGCATGGGCGGGGTGCCGGTCGCGGTCGCGTTCTCACTGCTGACGGTGCTTGCCTGGTTCCTCAGCCTGGGGGCGGCGATCCTGCTGGACGTGTTCGTGCCCTCGGGAACCCTCGGCGGACTGCTGCGCCTGGTGGTGCCGGTCGGGGTGCTGCTCGCCGCCTGGCGGCTGACCTGCCTGTTCGTACGGCCGTTGCACCGCCTCTTCCCCGACGAACCCGAGCCGCCCCGGCACGCCGAGGCCCGCATCGGCGACGGCATCACTGTGCCGTGTGCCGCCGATGAGGCCGAAGAACCTTTCCGGGGCGCGCCGTATGCCGCCGCGCTCGACTCCCGAGATCGCGCCGACGCGCTCCATCCGCGGGACCGCGCTGCCTGAGCCGCGCCGCCCCCGGACACACCCCGGCGCCTTTCTCCCTCATCAGTCAACTCCCTTACGCCTCAAGGACGTATGCCATGGATGCCACCACCGTGGGCATCGGCGTGCTCGTCGCCGCTGTCCTGCTCGCCACGCTCGCCCTGCTGTTCGTCTTCTCCCGGCTGTTCCGCAAGGTGGAGCAGGGCAAGGCGCTGATCGTCTCGAAGATGCGGAAGGTCGATGTGACGTTCACCGGGCAGGTCGTGCTGCCGGTGCTGCACAAGGCCGAGGTGATGGACATCTCGGTGAAGACCATCGACATCACCCGCACCGGCCGGGACGGGCTGATCTGCCGGGACAACATCCGCGCCGACATCCGGATCTCGTTCTTCGTACGGGTCAACAAGACCGTCGAGGACGTCATCAGGGTCGCCCAGGCGATCGGCACGACCCGTGCCAGTGACAAGGACACGCTGCAGGAGCTGTTCAACGCGAAGTTCTCCGAGGCGCTGAAGACCGTCGGCAAGCAGATGGACTTCACCGACCTCTACACCAAGCGCGAGGAACTGCGGTACCGGATCATCGAGATCATCGGCATCGACCTCAACGGCTACCACCTGGAGGACGCGGCGATCGACTACCTGGAGCAGACGCCGCTCTCCCAGCTCGACCCGGCCAACGTCCTGGACGCACAGGGCATCCGCAAGATCACCGAGCTGACGGCCATCGAGCACGTGCGCACCAACGAGTTCCAGCGCACCGAGGAGAAGGAGATCACCCGGCAGAACGTCGACGCCCGGGAGGCCATCCTCGAACTGGAGCGCCGTCAGGCAGACGCCGAGATCAAGCAGAAGCGGGAGATCGACACCGTACGGGCCCGTGAGGAGGCCGAGACGGCGCGGGTGATGGAGGAGGAGCGGCTGCGGTCGCAGGGCGCGTTCCTCAAGACCGAGGAGCAGCTGGGCATCCAGCGGGAGAACCAGGCCCGCGAGGTGGCCGTCGCGCAGAAGAACCGCGAGCGGGTCATCGCCATCGAGAACGAGCGCATCGAGAAGGACCGCCTCCTCGAAGTCATCGCGCGGGAGCGGGAGACCGAGCTGACCCGGATCTCCGCCGAGAAGGAGGTCGAGGCGGAGAAGCGGGAGATCGCCGAGGTCATCCGGGAGCGGGTCGCGGTGGACCGTACGGTCGCCGAGCAGGAGGAGTCCATCAAGAAGCTGCGCGCGGTGGAGGAGGCCGAGCGCGGCCGGCAGACCGTGATCATCGCCGCCGAGGCTCAGGCGCAGGAGAAGCTGGTCAAGGACATCAAGGCGGCGGAGGCGGCCGAGCAGGCGGCCACGCACCGGGCGGCCGAGCAACTCACGCTGGCGGAAGCGGGGTTGAAGGCCGCCGACCTGGACGCGCGGGCCAAGCTGCGGCTCGCCGAGGGCATCCAGGCCGAGGCGGCGGCCGAAGGGCTCGCGGCCGTCCAGGTCCGCGACAAGGAGGCCGAGGTCATCGAGAAGGCCGGCCTCGCGGAGGCGGAGGCCACCCAGGCACGCCTCAAGGCGGAGGCCGAGGGCGCACGGGCGAAGGCGCACGCGGAGGCCGAGGCGATCGGCGGCCGGCTGAAGGCCGAGGCGGCCGGGCTGACCGAGAAGGCCGCCGCGATGGCCGCCCTCGACGACGCGTCCCGCGGCCACGAGGAGTACCGGCTGCGTCTGGAGGCCGAGAAGGACATCCGGCTGGCCGGTCTGGACGTACAGCGGCAGGTCGCCGAGGCACAGGCCACGGTGCTGGCGACCGGCCTGGAGAACGCCGACATCAACATCGTCGGCGGGGAGTCCGTCTTCTTCGACCGCCTCGTCTCCTCGATCGCGCTCGGCAAGAGCGTCGACGGCTTCGTACAGCACTCCGAGACCGCGCAGGCGCTCGCCGGGCCCTGGCTGGACGGCACGTCGAGCTTCACCGACGACCTGAGCCGCGTCCTCGGCTCGGTCTCCACGGCCGACGTGCAGAACCTGACCGTCTCCGCGCTGCTGATGAAGCTGATGAACACGGGCGGAGCCAACGCCGGCCGACTGGAGCAGCTCATGGACCGGGCGGGCGAACTGGGCCTGGCCGACCTGCCGCTCGCCGAACTCAACGGCGGCGTCAAGGCCTGATCACCCGCCCCACGGGTCCGCAGCTGCCGCACAGGGGACGGCAGCTGCGGACCCTGCTCCTCGAAGGGAAGCTGGACCATGGCAACCGGCCTGGACACCGGTACGTACGACACGCTCGACACCGGTACGTACGAAGTACTCGACACCGGTACGTACGAAGTGCTGCGCGACCGCCTCGCCGCGCAGGCCACCGAGCTCGCCCGGCGCGCCGAGGCGCTCAACGCCCGCCGCACCGAGGAGTTCGGCTCGACGCGGCTCGAACTCACCGGCACCGAGCGCATCCGCACCGAGCACAACTGCGTGCCGCGCGACATCGTCGCCGTCGGCGACCACCTGCTGTTCGGCTACAACGTGTTCCTCGGCCTCAAGCCGGAGACGACGGTGGCCGACGTCTTCGCGCTGCACGACCACGACCTGAACCGGCTGCCCGAGGACGCCGTCCCGGGTCTCCTCGACGACCCCGCGTTCGTACGGGAGTTCGCGGCCCTCTATCGCTACTACCGTCAGGCCCACCTCCTCCAACTGCGCCGCACCGACGGCAAGTTGCTGGCGGTGTTCCAGACCGGCGAGAAGGCCGACGACATCCGCGTCCTGCGCTGGGCGCTGTCCGACGACGGCCGGGCGACCTTCCTCGACGCACGCGGCGAGCGCGACCATGTCTTCCCGCCCTCCCACGACTTCGAGTGGACCGAGGCAACGCGCGAGGACCACGTCCTCGGCCGCCACCCACATGTGTCCGTCCAGGGCGAGGTCTTCGTCGAGACGGTCGGCGGCACCCTCACCGTCAAGGTCGAGGACAACACCGAGACCGGGGAGGGGATGTACGCCGAACCGGTCGACGAGCCGCTCCAGTCGCTCGCCGACGCGGACATCGCCCACGCGCGCGTGGGCGCCCTGATCCTGCTGCGAATCCGCCCCTACAAGGAGCAGTCCCACCGGTATCTGGTCTTCAACACCCTCACCAAGGCCGTCGTACGCCTCGACGGCATCGGGCAGGCGTGCCGCCGGCTGCCCGAGGACCAGGGCATCGTCTTTCCCGGCGGCTACTGCCTGGCCACCGGGGCGTACAAGACCTTCGACGGCACGGACACGGCCGACCTGGAGTTCGAGCGCATGGTCCGCTCGCCCAACGGCGAGGACGTGCTGTTCGCGTTCCACGCGCGCGTGGAGGGCCGCAGCCTGCTGCTGCCTTACAACATGATCCGCAAGGAGGTCGCCACCCCACTGTCCTGCCACGGCTGGGCCCTGTTCGACGACGGCGCCCTCACGGTGCTGCGGGCCGACAGCGACGAGCCGCAACGCGTGCATCCCATCCAGCGGTGGCGTTCCCCGTATGTCTCCGACACGCACGCCGCCACCGCACCCACCGGCACCGGACCGCTGGCCCGCGTCGGCAACGCCGACCTCGTACGCGGCATCTCCGACTGCCTGTCCGTCACGCGCGCCGTCACCGAGACGACCCCGACGACCGAGGTGTACGCGGCGCTGGCCGCCGCGTGCGTCCGGGCGGCGGACTCGTACCACTGGCTGGGTGACCCCGAACTCGGCGATCTACGCGCCCCGTTGGAGCAGGTGCGGATCACCGCCGAGCAGGTGCTGACCGAATTCGAGACCGTCCAGGCCCTCACCCGGCAGGCCGCCGACGCACTCGGCGAGGCAGCCACACGCATCGCCTCGCTCGTACGGCGACTGCGGGGTGAGGCACCACGGAACGCCGCCGCCTGGGTGAGCGGCCTGACCGAACTGCGCCACGCACAGGGGCACCTGCTCACCCTCAAGGAGATGCGGTACGCGGACACCGCCCGCATCGACGAACTCACCGCCGATGCCGAGGCGGACCTGGCCACCTTCGGGCAGCGTGCCGTCGCCTTCCTGGCCCGCGAGGACGCCTTCACCGGCCACCACCAGGACCTCGAACAACTCGTCACGGACGCCGAGTCGATCACCACCGCCGCCGAGGCCGCACCCGTCACGGCCCGCCTCGACGAACTGACCGACGGGCTGCAGACCGTCACCGAGGTCGTCGCCGGACTCGACATCGGCGACGCCACGGTCCGTACGTCCATCCTGGAGCGCATCGCCGAGGTCCTGGGCGGCGTCAACCGTGCCCGCGCCACGCTCGACGCCCGCCGCCGCGAACTCCTCGACCACGAGGGGCGCGCGGAGTTCGCCGCCGAGTTCGCACTCCTCGGCCAGTCCGCCGCCGGCGCGCTCACCGCCGCCGACAGCGTGGAGTCCTGCGACGAGCAACTCGCCCGCCTGCTCGTCCAGTTGGAGAACCTGGAAGCCCGCTTCGCCGACTTCGACGACTTCCTCGGCGAGCTGGCGGACAAGCGCACCGAGGTCTACGAGGCGTTCTCCGCACGCAAGCAGACCCTCGCCGACGCCCGCGCCCGCCGGGCCGAACAGCTCGCCGCCTCGGCGTCCCGGGTCCTTGAGACCGTGGCACGCCGCGCCGCCACGCTCACCGGCACCGACGCGGTCAGCACGTACTTCGCCTCCGACCCGATGGTCGCCAAGGTCCGGCGTACGGCGGACGAGCTGCGCGAACTGGGCGACCAGGTCCGCGCGGAGGAGCTGGACGGCCGACTGAAGGCCGCCCGTCAGGAGGCGTCCCGCGCCCTGCGCGACCGCACCGACCTGTACGCCGACAACGGCCGCACCCTCCGCCTGGGCCGCCACCGCTTCGCCGTCAACACCCAGCCGCTCGACCTCACGCTGGTCCCGCACGGAGACGGTCTCGCCTTCGCGCTCACCGGCACGGACTACCGCTCACCGGTCACGGACCCGGAGTTCGCGGCCAACCGCCCGTACTGGGACCGGCCCCTGCCCTCCGAGTCCCCCGACGTCTACCGGGCCGAACACCTCGCCGCCCGGCTCCTGGACGAACATGGCCCGGCCGCGCTGGCCGAGACCGACGACCTCGCCGCCCTCGTACGGCAGGCCGCGGAGGCGTCGTACGACGAGGGCTACGAGCGCGGCGTCCACGACCACGACGCGACCGCGATCCTCGCCGCGCTGCTGCGTCTGCACGAGACAGCGGGCCCGCTGCGGCACCGGCCCGCCGCCCGCGCCGCCGCCCAGCTCTTCTGGTCCCACGGCACCACCGACGACGAGCGCGCTGCCTGGACTCGCCGTGCCGTGTCACTGGCCCGCGCCCGCGACACGTTCGGACTCGCCCCGGCGATCACCGACTTCGAGAGGGAGCTGGCGGAGGCGATCGGCTCGTGGGCCGGGACGCGCGCCGCGATGGTGGGGGCGCTGGGTGGCACGGGGGCCACGCGGAGTGGGTCGAGCGCCGGGATGGCAGTGGCCGCCGTGGGGGCGACAGGGAGTCGGCCGAGCGCCGAAATCGGCACGGTGGCCGGTCCTGACACGGTGGGGAGCGCGGCGACCGGACCCGCCACGACCGGCGGGACGACCGCCGGGCGCGCCGCCATGGCGGGTGCATTGGATGCCGCGGGAGCGACGCGGAGTAAGCCGAACGCCGAAATCGGCGCGAAAGCCGGTCCCGCCACGGTGGTCAGCGTGCAGACCGGTTCCGCCACGGTGGGGAGCGCGCAGGCCGGTCCCGCCAGGATGGGGAACGTGCAGACCGGATCCGCCACAGCCGGTGGGACGTCGGCCGGGCACGCCGACCAGGCGCGCGCCGCCGCGTACCTCTTCGAGGAGCTGACGGCCGGACCCGAGGGGTTCGTCATCAGCTCGGCCGCGCGCACACTGCTCGACAAGTTCCGCCGTACGGTGGGCACTTCGGCGTACGACGAGGACCTCGCCGCACTCGACGACCTCGCCGCACGCCGCCAGCTGGTGGAGGCGTGGCTGTCCGCGTACACCTCCGCCACCGGCACGGACCTCGACGCCGGCGACCTCGCCGAGGCCGTGGCCGCCGAACTCTGCCCGGACCTGACGCACTACGAGTCCGACGCGCCGCTGACCGAGACGGTCGAGGGACTTCTGGGCGCCCACCCGCGCATCACCGGCCGTACGCTCACAGTCCGCATCGACGAACTCCTCGCGCGCACCGGCGACTTCCGCACCCGCGACGTGCCCGGCCACCGCGCCTACCAGCGGCAGCGCACGGCTCTGGTCACCGCCGAGCGGTCCCGTATCCGACTGGACGAGTACCGCCCACGCGTCATGACCGCGTTCGTACGCAACCGCCTCATCGACGAGGTCTACCTCCCGCTCATCGGCGACAACCTCGCCAAGCAGCTCGGCACGACCGGCGACGGCAAGCGCACCGACAGCGGCGGCCTGCTGCTGCTCATCTCGCCGCCCGGCTACGGCAAGACGACGCTCATGGAGTACGTCGCCGACCGCCTCGGTCTCGTCCTGGTCAAGGTCAACGGCCCGGCCCTCGGACACGCGGTCACCTCGCTCGACCCGGCCGAAGCTCCGAACGTGACCGCCCGCCAGGAGATCGAGAAGATCAACTTCGCGCTGGAGGCGGGCAACAACACGCTCCTCTACCTGGACGACATCCAGCACACCTCGCCCGAGCTGCTGCAGAAGTTCATCCCGCTGTGCGACGCCACGCGCCGTATCGAGGGCGTACGGGACGGGGAGCCCCGCACCTACGACCTGCGCGGCAAGCGCTTCGCGGTCTGCATGGCAGGCAACCCCTACACCGAGTCGGGCAGCCGCTTCCGCGTCCCGGACATGCTGGCCAACCGTGCCGACGTATGGAACCTCGGCGACGTCCTGACCGGCAAGGAGGACGCCTTCGCGGTCAGCTTCATCGAGAACGCCCTGACCGCGAACGCGATCCTGGCGCCCCTCGCGGGCCGCGACCGCACCGACCTCGACCTGCTGATCCGGCTGGCCGAGGGCGACTCCACGGCCCGCGCCGACCAGCTCACCCACCCGTACGCCCCCGCCGAACTGGAGCAGATCCTCGCGGTCCTGCGCCACCTGCTCACCGCGCGCGAGACGGTCCTCGCGGTGAACGCGGCCTACATCGCTTCAGCCGCCCAGACGGACAGCACGCGCACCGAGCCGCCCTTCCAGCTCCAGGGCTCCTACCGCAACATGAACAAGATCGCCCAGCGCATCCAGCCCGTCATGAACGACGCGGAGCTGGCCGCCGTCCTGGACGACCACTACACGGCCGAGGCCCAGACCCTCACCACCGGAGCCGAGGCGAACCTGCTGAAACTGGCCGAGCTCCGCGACACGCTGACCGCCGAACAGACGGCGCGCTGGGCCGAGTTGAGGGCCGCGTACGTCCGTACCCAGACCCTCGGCGGCCCGGAGGGCGACCCCCTCACCAAGGCTGTCGCCGCCCTGGGCCTGCTGGCCGACCGTGTCGCCGCCGTCGAGTCCGCCATCACGCGCGTCGCCGACCCTCGCCACCTCATGGCCAACCCCGGGGCCCGTCATGCGGTACGCCCGGCCCCTGGGCCGGCTTTGTCACGGACAGAGACATGACCCGTCGGCGTGCCTCCTGTGGCTCGCTTGGAACGGCGCAGCAAGAAGAGTGGCTCAGTAGGCAGTACTCAGCGTGTGGCTGCCGTCGGAGTGGTTCATGACCGTTACTGGGTACGGGAGTTGCGCAGCGCGGTGTTCGCCGGAGCGCTGCTCTTTGGGATGCTGGTGTTGCTCGACTGGGGCTCGTGGGGCTCACCTTGACGCGCGCCGTGCTGTGGGCCGCACTCGCCGTGCTGCTCCTGATCATCTTGTCGCCGCCACGAGTGAGCGCGGAGAACGGTGGACACGAACGGGTAGGGCTCGGCAAGTTCACGCGCCGACTTGGCCGGACTCCTGCTTGGTGAGGGCGGTGTCCGCGTCCTGGCGGGCACCGGGCACACCGACCAGCTCGTCGACGTGGAACAGGCGGGCGATCGGCACGTCGGTGCTGCTGTGCGCGACGATCGAGAAGGCGATGCACACGGCGATGAGCGTGAACGCCTCCTCGCCCCGCGGTATCCCGGCCTGCAGCACCAGCAGCCCGTACACCACGGAGGCGAACCCCTTCGGCCCGAACCAGGCCGCGACCAGCTTCTCCCGCTGGTCGAACCGGGTGCCGACCAGCGACAGCAGCAGCGAGGCCGGCCGGATCAGCACGATGGCCAGGACGACCGCGACGTAACCGCCCACTGACAGGTCCCCGAAGAGCTGCGGGGTGAGCAGCGCGCCGAACACCAGCAGCGCCGCGAACTTCGCCAGCTCGGCCAGTGCCTCACCGAGCGGCTCGAACGCGGTCTTCGCCTCGGGGGAGCGGGCGGTGAGGACCGCTCCGGCGGAGAACGCGGCGAGGTAGGGGTTGGCGTGGGTGAGGTGGCACGTGGCGTACAGGATCACGCCGATGGCCAGCGGCAGCAGCGGTTGCAGCTTGGGCTCGGCGCCCAGCAGCCGGAAGCGTACGAGGCCGATCACGGCCAGCGGCAGTACGACGCCGAAGACCAGCCCGAGGACCAGCTCCAGCGCGATCTTCCCGAGCGACGCCTCGGCGTGCCCGGATGTGGGACCGGCCGCGGCGATGAAGATGAGGACGATCGGCAGGGCGAGCCCGTCGTTGATGCCGCTCTCCACGTTCAGCAACTGCCGTAGTTTCGCCGGGACTTCCTTGCGGCCGACGATCGCCGAGGCGAACACCGGGTCGGTCGGCGCGAGGACGGCGCCGACGAGGAAGGACGTCGTCCAGTCCAGGCCCACCACGAAATGGGTGATCAGCGCCATGCCGACGAACGCCAGCGGCATGCCGAGCCCGAGGGCGCGGACCGGGTTGCGCCAGTTCTCCCGCAGCTTCGGGAAGGAGACGTGCATGCCATCGGTGAACAGCACCGCGAACAGTGCCAAGTCGGCCGTCACGGACACGATCTCGCTGTCCGGCGTGATGTGGATCAGCCCGAGGAACCCGTCGCTGACGAGCGCGCCACCGACCAGGAAGAGCAACGACGTCGACAATACGGTCCGTGCCGCGAGGCCCGACAGCAGCACCGCGACGAGCAGCGCCACCCCGAAAACAACGACGAGCACCATGACCACGACCCCCGATCAGCCAAGAGACTGGAGAGAGTTCTCTCCAGATCGCCGACCAGGCTTCCCGGCACACCGCGAGGAACCCTACACGTCCTTTACGCGGCACTGACAGACTCTTTGCAGGCACTCCGGCCTCCCGGACACTGCCGGATTCCGGCATGGTGCGCAAGTCCCGAGAGCCGCTTCACCGGGTTTCGTTTCCCAGCCCGTCAGAGCACGGGTGCGGCAGCCTACGGGCGTATGCGCGGAGGCGTCTGCCCCACGCATTCATTCCTGAACGGGCACACCGAACTCCTCGCGGAGGCCTCTGCGGTGGCGGTCACAGCGGAGGGTGAGGCGTTGTCAGGACCTGTTCGGCGGCCGGCCCATGAGCAAGGCGACGAGCGCACCGGTCAGCATCGCCCACGCCAATGCCGCCGGTCCGGCCTCTTGCCAGCCCGTCACGGTGATGGCCACGGCCGTCACCACCCCGGCAGCCACGGCGCGGCCGCTCGTCGCCGACGTCCACTGCTCCCGTACGGTGCCTGGCCGGCGTATCTCACCGATCGCGGTCCTGATCACCAGCGCGGCGGCCACGATGACCACCGGCAGTAAAGCCCGGGCGCCGTTCACGAGGCCTCAAGGAAGTGGTGCATGAGGCGGGCGGCGGTGACCGTACCGAGCAGCGTCACCTGGGTGCCGTCACGTTCCACGACGGCGACCAGGGGGCTGTGTGTACTGGCCATCAGTGCCGCGACCTCCATCGGGCGCGCGTCCGGCCCCACCACAGGCGGCGGGTACAGACGGCGCGGCGCCCACTCGGCGACGGTGAGCCCGGTCAGCCGTTCCGCGACCTCGGCATCGGTTCGTTCGTCGACGACATGGGCGAGCAGCGGGTCTTCGATGATGTAGGAGGGGAGGAGCTGCCGGATGAGCTGGGAGCCGGGCACGATGGAGTAGGGCTGTCCATCGGCGTCGAGGACGAGCAGGGCCGGCAGCGACTGCTCCGCCAGCATCCGGGCCGCGCTGATCGCGTCGTCGTCCGTGGTCACGAAGGGGCAGGGCTCAGCAAGGTCCCGTGCGCGCATGACCGTCCTCCTCAGCTGTCGCCCGTGACGCTGCCGCGTCCGGGGTTGGTCTGCTGATAGATGTCGGGGATGCCATCGGCGTCCTCGTCCCGCGTCTCCTCCTCCCACAGACGGCGGTAGATCCCATTGCGGCGCTTGATCAGCAGCGTCGCCACGGCCGCGGCGATCAGCGAGCCCAGCAGCACAGCGGCCTTGATGTACTCGGCATCGGCCGGGTCGGGGAAGGCGAGTTCCCCGATCAGCAGGGCCACGGTGAAGCCGATCCCTGCCAGCACCGCCAGGGCGAACACATCTGCCCAGGCCAGGTCGGGGTTGAGGCGGGCCCGGGTGAAGCGCGCGGCGAGGTAGGTGCCCGCGAAGATTCCCACGGTCTTGCCGACTACCAGGCCCAGCACCACGCCGAGCGGCTCCGGCTGGGTGAACACCTCGGCCAGCGATGAGACGGAGAATCCGACGCCTGCGGCAAAGAGAGCGAAGAGCGGTACCGCCACTCCTGCCGAGACCGGGTGCAGCAGATGTGAGGTCCGCTCGGCGGGTGAGGCGTCCTCGTCCTCGTCACGGGTCGTGCGCAGGAGCAGGCCCATGGCCACCCCGGCGACGGTGGCGTGGACGCCTCCGTTGTACATCAGGGCCCAGATGGTGAGGCCGAGCGGTACGTACCACCACCAGCCGCGCACGCGGTACCGCTGGAGTACGTAGAAGACGACCAGCCCGCCGACGGCTCCGCCGAGGGCGGCGAAGTTCAGGTCACTGGTGAAGAAGATCGCGATGACGAGGATCGCGCCGAGGTCGTCGACGATGGCGAGGGTGAGCAGGAAGGCGCGGAGCGCGGAGGGCAGGTGGGTGCTGATGACGGCGAGGACGGCGAGGGCGAAGGCGATGTCGGTGGCCATGGGCACGGCCCAGCCCTCCAGACTGCCCCCGCCGACGGTGGCGGTGGCAGCGTAGACGGCGGCCGGCACGGCCATGCCGCACAGCGCGGCGACGACCGGCAGTGCGGCCGTGGCCGGAGTACGCAGCGAACCCACGACGAGCTCGCGTTTCAGCTCGATGCCTGCGACCAGGAAGAAGACAGCCAGCAGTCCGTCGGCGGTCCAGTGCTCCACCGACAGGTCGAGGCCGAGTGCGGGGATGCCGAAGTGGAAGTCGCGGATCTCCTCGTAGGTGCCGCTCCACGGGGTGTTCGCCCACACCAGCGCCACCACGGCCGCTGCGAGAAGGACCAGCCCGCCGACGGTTTCCGTCCGTAGGGCCTGGGCCACCGCTGTCCGCTCCGGCCACGGCAGCAGGCCGAGGAAGGTGGAACGCTCACGCGGGGCAGCAGCCATCAGGAAGACCTCCGGGGCATCGGCGTGAGGGCATACGCCCCTTCGACGCCGACCAGACTTCCCGGCACACCCTGCGTACGGCGCCCCTGGGCAGGACACCGACGCGTTCCGGACACCCTAACCGCCTGCCCTTCATCCGACCAGACGCCGTTTCACCTGCCGCAACGCACAACGAGCGGGTCCGTACACATCAAGGCGCGAAGTGGTACGGACCCTCCGCCCAGCCTCGCTGGAGTCCTCCGGCGGGTGGCGGCTGCGTGAGGACGTCGAGGGCAGGCGCGGACGGACCGATTGACGAATGACCTGCCAGATCTTTGGCCGATCGCACCGGGACCCAGCCGGTCGGCGCCCTCTACGGTTCCCGACATGTGAAGCCCCGGTCTGGGGCTGGCAGCTCGGTGTCGCCGGGCTGGAGAAAGGGATCGCAATGGCTCGGATGGAAGAAGTGGCGCCTGCATTCGCGAGCGTCCGGTTCCAGGCCCAGGAAGCGGAACAGGGCCTTCTGGGAACGATAGAGAAGAACATCAACTCGTTCTTCGATCCGGTGGCCACCGGACTCGGCGATTTCGTCTTCGCGGAAGTGACGGTCTTCGGGACCGGCTTCCCATGGATCGTGGCGTGGCTCGTTCTCGCCGGTCTGGTCTTCACCCTCTACTTCGGTTTCATCCAGGTACGCGGACTCAAACTCGCCCTGCAGGTCCTCCGGGGCAGGCACAGCAAGTCCGACGACCCGGGGGAGATCACCCACTTCCAGGCGTTGACCTCGGCCGTGTCCGGAACGGTCGGCCTGGGCAACATCGCCGGCGTGGGCGTGGCGGTCACCATCGGCGGCGCGGGCGCCACCTTCTGGATGGTGCTCTGCGGCCTGCTCGGTATGGCCTCGAAGTTCACCGAGTGCACGCTCGGGGTCCGCTACCGCGACTACCACCCCGACGGCTCCGTGTCCGGCGGCCCCATGCAGTACCTGCGCAAGGGAGTGGCGGAGAGGCTGCCCGGAGCCGCCGGTGCGTACCTGGGCAGGATCCTCGCAGGGCTCGCTGCCATCATGGTTCTGTTCTTCGGCCTCGGTGGCGGCAACATGTTCCAGGCCAACCAGACCGTCAGCCAGATCCGTAACAGCGCCGGAGGCGAAGACGGCCCGTTCGCCGGCGACGGATCGGCGCTGATCATGGGTGTGGTGCTCGCCGTCGTCGTCGGCGCCGTGATCGTCGGCGGAATCAAGTCGATCGGCAGGGTGACCAGCCGCCTGGTCCCCGCCATGGCCATCATCTACGTCGCTGCCTGCCTGATCGTCATCCTGTTCAACATCACAGCGGTGCCGGCGGCGTTCGGCGAGATCTTCTCGGGCGCCTTCACCGGCGAAGGGGTGGTCGGCGGTGTCATCGGTGCGCTGATCGTCGGCTTCACCCGTGCCGCGTTCTCCAACGAGGCGGGTCTGGGGTCGGCACCCATCGCTCACTCCGCCGTGAAGACGAAGTACCCGGCCACCGAGGGACTCGTCGCCCTGTTCGAGCCGTTCATCGACACGGTGGTCATCTGCACGATGACCGCGCTGACCATCGTCATCGCGGACACCGGGTACTGGAACGACTCGAAGGCGGAGTACGCGGCCAACGGTACGGCCGTGGACGGTGTCACGGTCACCTCCGAAGCCTTCGAGACGGTGATCCCCTGGTTCCCGCACGTCCTCACCGTGGCCGTGGTGCTCTTTGCCATCTCCACCATGATCACCTGGGCCTACTACGGCCAGAAGGCGTGGTCCCACCTGTTCGGCAGGAGCAAGGTCAGCGAGCGCATCTTCCAGCTGATCTTCTGCACGTTCATCGTGATGGGTGCGGTGCTGTCCTTCGGCAGCGTGCTCGCGTTCACCGACGCAGTACTCTTCCTGCTCGCACTGATCAACATCATCGGCCTGTATCTGCTCGCCCCCGTCGTCAAGCGGGAGCTGGCACGGTTCCGGCAGTCGCTGCACTCCCGCGGCGACGTCACGGAACCTGCCGCGGCGGACGAGCCCGTATAGCGGGACCGACGAGCGGCGGTGAGCCGCGGGAGACCGGGTCAGGGTCCGTGCACCACGGGCTCCGACCCGGTCTCGAGCAGCAACTGCAGATGGGAGAACAGGCCCTGGTGCGGATCGGCGAGATCGATTCCGCTGATCGCGTTCGCCCGCTTCAGGCGGTAGCGCAGGGTGTTCGTATGGATGTGGAGGGACCGGGCGGCCGCACGCACATTACCCAGTGCACCGAGGTAGGAGAGCACGGCCGGTACGAGGCCGGCGTCGTGCTCCGCGTCGTACGCGACGAGAGCGGTGATCCGCGGGTCCCTCAGACGCGGGTTCTTCTCGAGCAGTGACAGCGTCTCCCTGACCAGGACCTCCGAGCGGACGTCGGCGATGGTGGCCACATTCCGTTCCCCACCCGAGGTCAGAATGTCGAGGACGCAGTCGGCCTCGGCTCTCGACTTGGCGATCGAGTCCAGGCCGCCGACCGCGGAACCGACAGCCGCGCGGACGTCGAGATTCAGGCGCTGGTGGGCCGCCCGCACGATGTCGTCGGCCAGACCGAGCGCGATGCTCTCGGCGCCCTGCTCCGGCAGCCCCGGCAGCAGCATGTAGACGCGGGGGGAGCCGCCCGTGACCAGCGCCCGGCGCCGGTACGCGGCGGCGTGAACGGAGATCAGACTCGTCATCACCGACCTCTGCAGCTCGAACCTCGGACGGTCGGCCCCCGCATGGGCATCCGCGCCGGCCTCGGCATCCGCGCCCGGCCCGGCGCCGGGCAGGCTTCCGGTCAGGGCGAACGCCGTGACCACCGCCGGCTTCCCCAGGTCGACACCGATGTTGTCGGCGAAGGTACGCGGATCGATGTGGCCGTCGAGCATCCGGCTCAGCAGGCTCTGTTCCAGTTGAAGGTCGGCAGGCGTACCCGTACGCCGGCGCACGAGATGCAGCGCTGCCGCCCGGGCAGCGCCGATCAACGCGGTGCCGGCGCTGTCCGCCAGCCTGTGTCTGCCTTCCTGTACCCAGATCGACCCCAGAAGCTGTGAGTCGACACGGATGCCGATCGCCAGCCGCCTTCTGATTCCCCGCTCCGGATGCTCGTCGACGTGCACCACGTCGTCACCGGCGCGCAGCCGTTCGAGAACGCCCCACTGCCGCAGAAGGGCGAGGTACTCGGCAGGGCCCTGCCACCCCAGGATCGACCGCCGGCGCAGCTCGTCCACCTCGTCGTCCGACCGTGAGTAGGCCAGCACCCGGTTGGTGCTGTCCTCGATGCTGACGATCCCACCGGTGAGGGCTGCCACCGTCTCGGCCAGCGCGAACAGCTCCGCCGACTGGCCGGCTTCCGGCACCACGGCCACCCGCGCATCGTCGACAACGCCTCTGGCAACGGAGTCGAGCAGCCCCCAACGGGCCTCAGGGCGCACACCGAGTGCCGCAACACCCGTCTCGGCGGCGACACGCTTGAAGTCGTCGAGATCATCGGTGTGGTCGATCTTGACGGCCACCGCGGCAGCGCCCTGGTGCGCCATGGCGCGTATGAGGCGGAGGGCTCTGCTGCCCCGGGCGCCGATGATCAGTACGAGTGCTCCGGGGCAGGGCTCCGGCTCGTCGTCGGGATCCAGGATCACCACGTTCTCGATCACGACATCGAGTCCCGCGGGGGCGGTGACCAGGCCGATGACCGGCTCGCCGAGTGCCAGCAGGAGCTGCCGCATGCTTGCGCTGCCGGTTCTGCCTGCCTGCTCCACGGTCACCATCCGATTCGGACAAAAAGTGGATCAATAGAACCCTGCAAGGAATCCAGGGTGCTGCGGTGGTCAGGTGTTCGCCCGGATGAGGGCCACCACGGCCGCGACAAGCAGCACCAGTCCGCTTACCGGCCCGGTGCGCAGGCGCGCGCGTGATTGCCTATAACTGCGGCCAGGGCGGAAGTCCGAGGAATCCCAGGAAGGGGGAGCGGTCACGGCTGGCGGCGGCCATCGGGGCTGACCTCCGGGGCGTCGGCGCTTTGGGCACACGGCCCCTGAACGCCGACCAGACTTCCCGGCACACCCCGCGCCTTCTTGACGCGTTCTTTGCACTGTAGCGGGCAGGGCCCGATCGGCACAGACCGCTTTCGCCGCAGACCGTACTGGTGGACGCCCGGCCCATGAGGGTCCGGGAAAGTCGAGTGAGGACGGGGATCGTCGCGATCACCGTGATCGCCTCATCCACCGCCTCGATCGGCTTCGGCCTCGACTCGGTCATCGAGGTCTCATCCGCGGTGGCCGTCCTTCGCCAACAGCCTCCCAGTGAGGCAGGCCGACGCTGTCCCGCGCCGTGACGCCGCAGCATGCCGAGGGCAAGGTTCCGCCTACGGCAAAAACACGACACTTGACCGCGCCAACCACCTGGGGCTGCTGCCCAGCAGATCGACCCGTCCGACGGCACGTATCTCGGCAACTGTCCGCAGGCCATCAGCCACATCGGTCTCATCTCCAGCGCGGTCGCCGTCGTCCGCACCACCCGGGGGGTACGCCCGGACCTCTCCACGGCGGCCTGGTTCGCCTGACTCATCGAGCAGCGGAAATGTCACCGAGCCGTCTGCCTTTTGACAGCTACCGCGCATGCTCGGCGTTGAGGGCGGCGATCACGCCGCGTGGGTCACCGACGGTCGCGTAGTCCACTGTGATGAGGTCGGGCCGTTCAAGGTCAGTCGGCGGGCTGGATGGGTTGCGACGGCCAGTCCAGCAGGCGTGCGCCGAGTGCGGCGGTCTGCAGGATGTAACGCTGGTCGGGGTCGGTGGGGTCATGGCCGGTGAGCTGCCGGATACGACTGAGCCGGTAGGCGACCGTCCGCACGCTCATCTCCAGGCGGCGGGCGGTGGCGGTGTTCAGGCAGCCGCTGGCGAAGTAGGCGGTGAGGGTGTTCAGGAGCGGTTGCGGACCGCCGCGTGCTTGTTCCAGCCCGCCGAGGACGGTGGCCACCAGGTCGGTGATGGCTGCGCGGTCCCGGCCGAGGACTTGGAAGACCAGGACGTCCGCGGCGTGGACGAGCGGGGCGGACAGACCGAGCTGGGCGGCGAGATCGAGGGTGCTGCGCGCTTCCTGGTAGGAGCGGACGATGCCACCGGGGCCCCGCCGGGGCCGGCTGATGGCGAGCTGGTGCTGGTCGCCGACCGCGTCGCCCACGGCGGCGGCGAAGGCTTCGGGAACGTCCGGTCCTGTGCCGCGGGACACACACACCAGAAGACCGTCCTTGGTGGTGGTCAGGACCTCGCGCGCGGCGAACCGGGTGGTCAGCGCCTCCTCGACGTAGTGAGTGGCGGGATCGCCCGCGCCGAAGGCGCTCGCCGCCCGCGCGACGGCGACGGTGTGCGGCCCGAGCAGCCGGAACTCGAATCGTTCGGCGCGTTCGGCCAGCCGACCGAGGTCGGTGCGCCCCTCCAGGAGGTCGTCGACGAACTCCCGCCGTGTCGCCTCCTCCCCCCGGATGGCTGCCCGGTGGGCCGTCTCGTATCCCTCGGTCAGCGCAACCGTCGCATCGGCGACCGCCCGAAGGAGGGCGGACACCACGGCTGTCACGCCCTCGTGGTCCTCCGCCCGGCGGGTGTCGGGCAGGTCCCCCCACACCCGGCAGGCGGAGTCGAGGTACTCGGAGACCAGAGCCGTGAGGGCGGTGCCGCGGCCCGCCGCGGCAGCAGCCACCTCCCGCAACCCCTCAAGTTCGTGCTCACCCAGCCGCTCCCTACTGGTGGAGATGCCGACGAGCCGCTTCAGGTAGGGGTCCAGAGCACTGGCAGCCGGGGGGCCGCTACCTACAGGAGCTGCGACGCCCGGCACCGTGGCATCGGCTTCGCTGCCGGCGGCGTTCTGGCCGTTCTTTCGCCTCGGCATGGGGCCATTCTGCCGTGGGTCGGCAAAAAACGGCTGTGCGAGACGGCCTTACTTGGGCACCGTGAGCAAGCATCCGGCCGGGGGGCGAGGGTAATCCGTGAGTAAAACTCCCAGCTGAGAACCGTGTGAGGAACAAGGGGATACCGTGCCGTGCCCCGAAGCCAGCCCCTGACTCCCGTCCGGAGATGCGTCCAGGTCCTCTTGGCCGCGTTCGCCTGCCTCCTCACCGCGCCTGCCGTGAGCGTGGCGCAGGCGCCGAGTGTGCTGGTCACACGGGTCGACGGCACCATCACTCCCGTTGTCGCCGATCATCTGAAGGAGGGGCTTCACCTCGCCGAGAGTGAGCAGCACGCGGCCTATGTGATCGAGGTGGACACCCCTGGCGGGCTGCTGCAGTCCACCCGGGAGATCGTGCAGGACTTTCTCGCGTCGGACGTCCCGGTCGTCGTGTACGTGACCCCGTCCGGTGCTCGCGCGGCGTCGGCCGGCGCGTACATCGCGCTGTCCGCGCACGTCGCGGCCATGGCGCCCGGCACCCACATCGGGGCCGGCACACCCGTGACCGGTCAGGGCGAGGAGGCGAGCGACAAGGTCGTCAACGACGCCGTCGCATTCGCCGTGTCGATCGCCGAGCAACGGGGCAGGAACACGGACTTCGCCCGGGACATGGTGCGCGACGGCGCGGCCGTCTCCGACCGGGAGGCTGTACGCAGCGACGTGGTCGATCTCGTGACGCCGTCACGCGAGGGCCTGCTCACCGAGTTGGACGGCCGCCGGGTCGTCGTGGGTCCGGAGGGTGGCGAGCACGAGGTCGTTCTGCACACCGCGGGTGCCCGGACGGTGGAGCACGATCTCGGCTTCTTCGGTGAGGTGCGGCAGCTGCTGGCCAGCCCGGAGCTGGCGTTCCTCTTCCTCTCGATCGGGACTCTGGCCGTGATCTACGAGCTGGCGAGCCCCGGGATGGGATTCGCCGGTGCGATCGGGGTCGTCCTGCTCGTGCTCGGATTCGTCGCCCTGAGCGTGCTGCCCTTCCACGTCGGTGGCCTGCTCCTGCTGATCCTTGCCGCCGCCCTGTTCGCCGCAGAAGTGCTCACGCCCGGAGTCGGTGTCTTCGCCGCTGGCGGGACGGTGGCCCTGGTGTTCGCCGGGATCCTGCTCTTCCGCGGTGAGCTGGGCGTTGACCCGGCCGTGCTGTGGCCGACCGCCGTGGTCGTCGGCGGCGGCTCCCTGCTCGCCGGACGGCTGGCCTGGCGGGCCCGGCGGGCCCCGGCGACCACCGGACACGAAGGTCTGCTGGGCCGCGAGGCCGTCGTGCGCCGGATCGACGGCGACACCGGCCAGGTACTGCTCGAAGGCGCGTGGTGGACCGTCCGCGGCCGAGCCGCGCCCGTCACCGCCGGGCAACACGTCCGCGTCGTGGCCATCGACGGTCTCGACCTGATCGTCGACAGCGCCGAGATCCGCGACGGCCCGCACATCGGACAGGAGGACGGATCATGAACTCAGGACTGGTCGGCATCATCATCGGCGCGGTCGTGCTGCTCATGCTGCTGATGGCCGCCGTGAAGATCGTGCCCGAGTACGAGCGCGGGGTGATCTTCCGTCTCGGACGGATCATCGGCGCCAAAGGGCCGGGGCTGTTCGTCATCATTCCCGTTGTCGACCGCATGGTCCGCGTCTCCCTGCGGACCGTGACGATGGACATCCCGCCGCAGGACGTGATCACCAAGGACAACGTCACGGTACGGGTCAACGCCGTGACGTACTTCAACGTCGTCGACCCCAACCGCTCGGTCGTGGCGATCGAGGACCATATCAAGGGCACCTCGCAGATCGCCCAGACGACACTGCGCAGCATCCTCGGGCAGATCGATCTCGACGAACTGCTGATCAACCGGGACGAGATCAACCAGCGGCTGCAGCGCATCATCGACGACGTCACCAACCCGTGGGGCGTCAAGGTGACCCTCGTCGAGGTCAAGGACGTCGAACTGCCCGAAGCAATGCGGCGCGCCATGGCGCGCCAGGCCGAGTCCGAACGCGACCGGCGGGCCAAGGTCATCCACGCCAAGGGCGAGTACGAGGCGGCCGAGACGCTGGCGGACGCCGCGGACCGTCTCGAAGGCCATCCCGCGGCCCTTCACCTGCGGATCCTGTCCACGATGGCCGAGATCTCCGCCGAGCGGAACTCCACTCTCATCTTCCCGCTGCCGATGGAGATCTTCCGTCTCGTCGACATGCTTCGACAGCCCCAAAACGCCGTCGGTGGGGAGAAGACGTAGCGCACTCGCATCCGCCCTGCGCGCTTCGGCGCGAACACTCGCTCTCGGCTCGAGGTGGTGGACATGAATCCCGAGATGGACGACGGACGCATCATCGCGCAGCTCGAACGACGCCTTGCCCAGGACGATCCCGAACTGGCCGCGACCATGGACGCGCTCAACCAGCAGTTCCCCGATGCGGCACAAGCACAGTCGGACGACGGCCTTGAGGAAGAAGAGAAGCAGCGCAACCGGTGGGTGACCGCCGCCACGGTGTTCGCCATCATCGCTTTCCTGGGCATCTGCGTCACCGCGGTGTTGAACAGCGATGGGTACCGGTCCGACCAGGACCCGGGATCCCCGCGTAGCCCTGGTACGGGCGTTCAGAGCGAGCGACGAACTCCGTCGAGCACACCGCCACGGCAACGGCTCCCGGGCCGCGGCACCGGACTTCTGCCCACCGACCCACCGAGCGCCTATCCGGGAGGAATCCGTGCGCGCACGTGATCTCGCAGAGCCATACGTCTCGGCCAGCAAGAACGCCGATGCGATCGAGGCCGTGCGCCTGATCGTGGAGCGGAGCCCGCCCGGTCTGCTGGTGATGGACGCCGTGGGGCAGCCGTACACGGCCCTGCCTGTCTGTGACGTGGTCAGGACACTGCTTCCGGGCTACGTCCAGGAAGACGGTGGACTGGCCCGGGTGATCGACGAGCGGCATGCCGATCACTTCTGCCGTGCCCTGCGCGGGCGTACGGTCGCCGACTGCCTCCCTGCTCAACGCCCGTTCCTGCCCACCGCCGCTCCCGACTGGACAGCCGTCGAGATCGCGGAGCTGATGGCCCGCAGCCGAAGCCCTCTCATCGCCGTGGTCGAACGGTCCGACGAAGATCCGGGCCGCCTACTCGGCGTGGTCACGGCCGCGCGCCTCCTCGAGCGTCTCCTCCAGGCCGTCTGACCACATCTGCCGACCCGACCACCACTCAAGACCCCCTCTCAAGGCCCCGTGCGAAAGGCAACCGACTGCATGCCTCACCGCAACAGCAGGCCCCGCACCTTCCTCGGCCGTCTTCCCCTGCCGGAATACACCTTCGTGGCGAAGGCTCTGCGCACGGAGACCGTCGGCGGCATCCTGCTGCTCGCCGCGGCTGCGGTGGCGCTGCTGTGGGCGAACACACCGCTGAGAGCCTCCTATGAGGAGGTACGGGACGTCCACTTCGGTATTCCGGCACTGGGCCTTGACCTCTCCGTTGCCCACTGGACGGCAGACGGGCTGCTGGCGATCTTCTTCTTCGTCGCCGGCGCCGAGCTGAAACGCGAGCTGGTGGTCGGAGAGCTACGAGACCCCAAGGCGGCGACCGTGCCGGTGGTCGCGGCAGTCAGCGGCATGCTCGTCCCCGCGCTCGTCTACGGCATCGTCGCCACGTCCATGGGCGGGACCTGGAACGGGTGGGCCGTCCCCATGGCCACCGACATCGCCTTCGCCCTGGGCGTGCTCGCGGTGATCGACACCCATCTGCCCTCCGCGCTGCGTGCCTTTCTGCTGACCCTTGCGATCGTCGACGACCTGGGCGCCATTCTCGTCATCGCTCTCTTCTACACGTCGACGATCAACGTGCCGGCCCTTGTCGGCGCGGTGCTCGGGCTCGGTCTGTTCTTCCACCTGCACGACCAGAGGCGGGTGCACGGCTGGTACTGGTACATCCCGCTGGCCTTGGTGATCTGGGGCCTGACCTACGCCAGTGGCGTCCACGCCACCGTGGCCGGAGTCGCCATGGGGCTGCTGCTGCGTGTGGCGAAGGACGGAGAAGCGGGCCGCCGACCGGCCGAGCACATCGCCCACCTGGTCCGGCCCGTCTCCGCAGGAGTGGCCGTCCCGCTCTTCGCCCTGTTCGCGGCCGGAGTGAGCGTATCGGGCGACACGCTGGGAACCGTGGTCACCAGCCCGGAGCCACTCGGCGTGGCACTGGGGCTCGCGGCGGGAAAGGTGCTGGGCATCTTCGGCGGCACGTACCTGGCCATCCGCTTCACCCGCGCACAACTCGGCCCGGGACTCGCGCTGGCCGACGTGCTCGCCCTGGCCATGCTCGCCGGAATCGGCTTCACCGTCTCGCTGCTCATCGGCGAACTGGCCTACCCCGATCCGGCGGACCAAGAGCACATCAAGGCCGCCGTCCTCCTCGGATCACTGACCGCAGCGCTACTGGCATGCCTCCTGCTGAGAGTGCGAAACAACCGGTACCGACAGCTGTACGAGGCGGAGACGGCCGACGTGGACGCCGACGGCATCCCCGACATCTACCAGTTCGACACCGCATGGGAACAGCAGCGCAACCCAGCCCCCAAGCCCCCGAACCCAGACCGCCCTCACCGAAGCGGCGGCCCCGAAGACCCACCCGACGAGGAATGACTCCCCATGCACGCGAACGCCACACCCTCGGTCACAGACCCTCACCAGCCAGGACCGTCCACGGCGAGGCGCCAGGCCAAGTCGGTCGCGCAGCAGTCGCAGTGGCACACCAGCTCGTCTGGACTGCATCGACGGCGCCGCTTGCCCGGCGTCTGCGGTCGGCTGCCGAGGAGCTCGAGCCGTAATTGCTGCCTCTCGACGTGACGGTCAAGGAACGGCGGTGGACTGCGGGAGCCCGGGACGAACTGGCACAGCGTCCGGGCCGTACGGCGCCTGCAGATCGGCCGACGTGCACGCGGGCAGCCGCTGCGTGCACGCGTCGTATGTGCAACTACGCCACGTCTGTGCAACTACGCCACGTCTGAGGTCGGTCGTTGGCCGGTCGCCCAGGGGTGGGGTGCCCATCCCTGGGCGAGCATCCGCCTCGGCCATCTCACGAGCCAGCAGCCGGGTCACGGCGCGGGAGGCGGTCCGCAACCTCGCCGCTCGCCGCTCCCTGCGTCACCAACCACGCCTCCCCTGTCTGTTCTGCCCGGCGGTTCGGGAGGTAGCTTGGTGCAGAAGGCCCCTGAAGGAGGGCGATTCGATGCCGTGGTACGTATGGCTGTTCGCCGCCGCGGCACTGGGTGCCGCGGAGTTCTTCACGCTGACACTGGTCTTCGGGTTGCTGGCGGGCGCCGCGTTGGTTGCCGCCGTAGTCGCCGGTGTGGGAGTCGGCCTTCTCGGCCAGCTCCTGGCCCTGGGGGCGGCAGCGGCAGCGGGCTTTCTCATCGTCCGCCCGATCGCGCTGCGGCATATGGCACAGCAACCCCTCACCTACGAGGGCAGCGATGCGCTGATCGGCAAGCAGGCCGAGGTCATGCAGGAGGTCACCGCGACCCGCGGCCTGATCAAACTGTCCGGCGAGGAGTGGTCCGCCCGCGCCCTCGACGAGAGCCTGGTGATCCCGGTGGGAGCGCTGGTGGACGTCATGGAGATCGAAGGCGCCACGGCCGTCGTCTACCCCCGCGAACTTCTTCCATGAACGGCTGAGAACGACAGAGAACGGCTGAGAAGGCTGAACACACAGCAACGGAGGCACTGTGGATCCAGTTGTCGTCCTTACTCTCGTGGCGGCCATTGTTGTCGTCTTCCTCGTGGCCTCCAGCGTGCGGATCGTCCCGCAGGCGCGCCGCTACAACATCGAGCGGTTCGGCAGATACCGCCGGACGCTGCAACCCGGCCTGAACCTGGTTCTGCCGGTGGCGGACCGCATCAACACCAAGCTCGACGTGCGCGAGCAGGTCTATTCGTCCGACCCCAGGCCGGTGATCACCGAGGACAACCTCGTGGTGAACATCGACACCGTCCTCTACTACCAGATCACCGACCCGCGGTCGGCGGCCTACGAAGTCGCCGATTACCTGCAGGCCATCGACCAGCTCACCGTGACCACACTGCGCAACGTCATCGGCAGCATGGACCTGGAGGAGACGCTCACCTCGCGTGAGGAGATCAACTCCCGGCTCCGCGCCGTCCTCGACGATGCCACCGGCAAGTGGGGCATCCGGGTCAACCGCGTCGAGATCAAGGCCATCGATCCACCGCACACCATCAAGGAAGCGATGGAGAAGCAGATGCGGGCCGAGCGTGACAAGCGCGCGGCCATCCTGCACGCCGAAGGGGAGCGGCAAGCCAAGATCCTCACAGCGGAAGGTACGAAGCAGAAGGACATCCTGGAGGCGCAGGGCACCCAACAAGCCATGATCCTGCGGGCGGACGGCGAGGCAAAGGCGGTGGAACTGGTCTTCCAGGCCGTCCATCGCAACAACGCCGACCCGAAGATCCTGGCCTACAAGTACCTAGAGACGCTCCCGCACTTGGCGAGCAGCGACAACAACACGTTCTGGGTGATCCCGGGGGAGCTGACCGAGGCAGTCCGGACCGTCACCCAGGCGTTCGGTGACCAGTCCACGGCGGGACCTCCCAAAACTGGGCAACCTGAGGAAGCAGCCACCGCCGACGCCGACGACACCTCGCACGAAAGCCGGATTCCGGAGCTCGATGCAGGCTCGTCGGTTTCGCTCGATGCCGCCGCGGCTGCTGACGAGGCCGAGAAGCAGGCCGCCGCAGCGGTGAGCGACGCCAAGGCGGAGGCCGAGGCTGCGATGTCGCCCCAGACGCCGCGTCGGGGGCAGACGTCCGGCGATTGAACCCACCCTCGGCTGTCGCCGGGGGATCGCTGTGACGCTTCCAGAACTCTCGGCCGGCCCGTGCACTTCGATCGTTGGGCCGTTCCTCGCCGGTGCCAGGCGAGGAACTCGGCCCGCGTCTCGCGGGCGTCGCCGGAGCTGATGACCAAATCGTCGAAGCAGATGATCTTGTGGCAGGGGTCGTAGGCGGCACGGCACCTCCACCGGAGAGGTTCCACACACTGCACCACGGGCAGTCAAGACCCACGACAACGCCGCTGCGCCGTCATCACACCAATAGCCCAGTTCGCCCCGGCCGTTCCAGCCTGCAGATGAATGGGAGCTGCCACGGCGTTCCGCTGACCGCATTCACGATCAGGTCACGGCCTGTGACGGACCCGGCCAGGTCCTCTGATCCCAGCCGACTGGTGCTGAAAAGCTGTGAGCGGGACACACATGAAGGCGGGGGTCGGTGTCAAGCAGCAGCGGCGCGCGAGGCCCTGAAGCGCTGCATGGCGAAAGGGACAAGGTTGGCGATGCGTGCATTGACCGTGCGGCCCGGTGAGAAGGAATCCGTAGAGGTACGGGATGTGCCTGACGTCGTCCCGGCAGCCGGCGAGCTGCTGGTGCAGGGCCTGGCGGTGGGGGTGTGCGGAACGGACAAGGAGATCGTCCGGGGAGAGTACGGCTGGGCTCCTCCGGGGCGTGAGTGGCTGGTCCTGGGGCATGAGTCCCTCGGCCGGGTGCGGCAGGCGCCGCCCGGCAGCGACTTCTCGGCCGGTGACCTGGTCGCCGGGGTGGTGCGCCGACCGGACCCCGAGCCGTGCGGGGCCTGCGCACGCGGAGAATTCGACATGTGCCGCAACGGCCGCTACACCGAACGCGGCATCAAAGAGATCGACGGCTACGGCGCGCAGGCGTGGTGCGTGGAAGCCGACTACGCGGTCAAGCTGGAGCCGCACCTGGAGCACGTCGGGGTGCTGATGGAGCCGACCACCGTGGTGGCGAAGGCATGGGAACAGGTCGAGCGTGTCGGAGCGCGTTCGTGGTTCGAGCCTCGTCGCGCCCTGGTGACCGGTGCAGGGCCCATCGGTCTGCTGGCTGCCCTCGTGGGCACACAGCGCGGACTGGAGGTGCATGTGCTCGACCGGGTGACCGAAGGGCCCAAGCCCGCTCTGGTACGGGACTTGGGAGCCACTTACCACGCAGAGGACATCGAGCAGGTCGTCTCCGCCGTGTGCCCGGATGTCGTCATCGAAGCCACGGGCGCGAACGAGCCCGTCCTCGCCTCCCTGACGGGCACCGCACCCTACGGGGTCGTGTGCCTGACCGGTGTGTCGCCCGCCGGCCGCAGGATGACCGTGGACGCGGGCGCCATCAACAGGGAGATCGTGCTGCAGAACGACGCGGTCGTGGGCTCGGTCAACGCCAACCTGCGTCACTACCTCCAAGCTGCCGACGCGCTGGCCAAGGCCGACCTGCCATGGCTTGAACGCATGATCACCCGGGAGGTGCCGCTGGAGCGTGCAACGGAGGCGTTCATCCCACAACGGGACGACGTCAAGGTCGTCATCGAGCTGTAGACCGCAGGACTCGAAGGCAGACCCTAGCCTGGACGCATGTCGGAGAACCATGCTCCATTGGTCGTGGTCATGGGCGTGTCGGGCTCGGGACGGAAGTGATCCGGCCTCGCCGCTGAACGGCGTCACCGAAGAGGTGCCGGGAGCTGTTGGCGGCTGACCGTCACGCGGCCGGACAGCATCGAGGGGCGCGGTCCGCCACGGGCCGCACCCCTCATCTCGTACCGCGACCGGAGCGGCTCAGGCGCCTGCGCGGGCGTCCGCCTGCAAGCGGCGGCGCAGTGTGGCGGCGAAGTCCTCGGCCATCTCCAGGCGGGCCCGCAGGGTCTCGCAGCGGGCGTCGGCCACCTTGCGGTAGGAGTCGAGCCGCTCCCGCAGGCGCTCCAGCTCCTCGCCGGAGGGCGGGTTGTCGGAGGCGGCGAGCCGGTCTGTGATCTCCAGCAGGTCGCGCATCTCCTCCAGGGAGAAGTCCAGCGGCTTCATCCGGCGGATCACCATCAGCCGCTCGACATCGGACTCGGTATACAGCCGGAAGCCGCCCTTGCTGCGGGCCGAGGGGATGACGAGGCCGACTTCCTCGTAGTGCCGGATGGTGCGCAGCGACAAACCGGTCCGTTCGGCCACTTCGCCGATCTGCATCTGCCGCTGATCCGTCATCGCCCCATGATCCCCTTCGTTGTTCCTTCGGTCTTCGAATCCGTAAAGCACCGCAGCCTACGTGAGGTGAATCACAGGATCTTGATGGGCGTTTACCTGTGCTTCGCATGCCGTACGCCGCACTCTGCCCTCACGTCAGGGTAGAGTCTCTTCGTGTTCGCCGCTGTCGTCGAGAGGGACGGCACCAGCGAACCGTCATGGCGCGGGCCCCGACCGGGCCCCGATGGCATCCCAAGACTTCCGGGCCATGATGCCCGACCGGCAGCCGGACGGCTGTCACACAGATCGGCTGGGCCTCGCTGAAGTGGCCGGGCCGCCGAGGGACTCCGCCCCTCCTGTGCGTGGAGTCATGTACGACGCGGACGTGCCCCCGCCGGTGACGCGTGCGCCTGAACAGAAACGGTTGCATGTCCTCATTGCTGCCCGCAGCCCCGAAGTTCCGCCTGTCCAAACCCGACTGGCTCGACTCCCCGAAGGTCCTGCGCACCGAGGTGCTGGCCGGTCTGGTTGTCGCCCTGGCCCTGATCCCCGAGGCGATCTCCTTCTCCATCATCGCCGGGGTCGACCCGGCGGTCGGCCTGTTCGCCTCCTTCACGATGGCCGTCGTCATCTCGGTCGTGGGCGGCCGCAAGGCCATGATCTCCGCGGCGACCGGCGCGATCGCCCTGGTCATCGCCCCGCTCAACCGGGAACACGGGCTGGGCTACCTCGTTGCGGCGGTGATCCTCGGCGGAGTCTTCCAGGTGATCCTGGGCGCGCTCGGTGTGGCCAAGCTCATGCGGTTTGTGCCGCGCAGTGTCATGGTCGGCTTCGTCAACGCCCTCGCCATCCTGATCTTCATGGCGCAGGTGCCGGAGCTGACGGGCGTGCCGTGGATGGTCTACCCGCTAGTCATCGGCGGCTTGGCGCTGATGGTGTTCTTCCCCAAGGTCACCACGGTCGTCCCGGCTCCGCTGGTCTCCATCGTCATCCTGACGGTGATCACTGTGGCGGCCGGGATCGCGGTGCCGACCGTCGGTGACAAGGGCGACCTGCCGTCCTCCCTCCCCGTGCCGGGCCTGCCCGATGTGCCCTTCACGATGGACACGCTGACCACCATCGCCCCGTACGCGTTCGCCATGGCGCTGGTCGGACTGATGGAGTCGCTGATGACGGCCAAGCTGGTCGACGACATCACCGACACTCACTCGGGCAAGACCCGCGAGTCGATCGGTCAGGGCATCGCCAACATCGTCACCGGCTTCTTCGGCGGCATGGGCGGCTGTGCCATGATCGGCCAGACCATGATCAACGTACGGGTCTCCGGGGCCCGCACCCGCCTGTCGACGTTCCTGGCGGGGTCCTTCCTGATGGTGCTGTGCATCGCCTTCGGCCCGGTTGTCTCCGACATCCCGATGGCCGCCCTGGTCGCCGTCATGATCATGGTGTCGGTGGCCACCTTCGACTGGCACTCCATCGCCCCCAAGACCGTCAAGCGGATGCCGCTCGGCGAGATGACCGTCATGGTCGTCACGGTCGCGTGTGTGGTCGCCACCCACAACCTGGCCATCGGCGTCGTCGTGGGCTGCATCACCGCGATGGTGATCTTCGCCAAGCGCGTCGCGCACATGGTCAACGTCTCCGGCGTCGTCGACCCCGACGGCAACCAGGTCGTCTACGCGGTCACCGGCGAGCTGTTCTTCGCCTCCTCCAACGACCTCGTCTACCAGTTCAACTACAAGGACGACCCGGACGACGTGGTCATCGATCTCTCCGACGCCCACATCTGGGACGCTTCCTCTGTGGCCGCTCTGGACGCGGTCGAGACCAAGTACGCCCAGCGGGGCAAGAAGGTCACGATCATCGGCCTGAACAAGCCCAGCGCCGACATGCACGGGCGCCTTGCCGGACAGCTGACCGGCAGCCACTGACCGGACCGACCGCCCTTCCCCGACCATTGACCTCGGCCGCATGATGCAGGATGTGCAGCCGCACGCACCCCGCTGGAACTCCCGCACTCCGCCTACCTCCACGCCGCCCGGCCACCATCACCCGCAGCAGGCGGAACCTGGAGCACCCACAGCGAAGCCACAGGGCCAAAACACTCTCGGCCGCCGGCTCCAGCGGGACGTCTCAGCCCCCGGCGGGGCGGGCCTGCTGGAGAGCCGCTGCCAGCTGCTCCACGCTCGGGGCACCGGCGGCACGCCCGTCGGCGTCACGGTAGATCCGGCACGAGACGCTGACAGTCGCCTCCGGCACAGCGAAGGGGTCGGTGCCGTTGACCAGCAGAGTCGGGGAGCCGTGCATGCCATACCGGGCCGCCTCCTCCTCACTGCTGATCACCCGGACGTCCACCGACGCGGCACTCTCGGGCAGCACCTGCTCCAGTCGCTGCAGCATCGCGGGCGCGTTCGGGCAGTCGGGTACCGCGAGCACGACGAGTTCCATGGTCTTCCCCTCCGTGAACCAGGGCGACCTCACGTGGGTCACGGTAGACCTCACCCTTGTGTGAAGAACCGTGAGCGCGCTCACCGAACCGGGGCCGGGTCGTGCATAGCGTGGCAGGGCGAAGGAAGGTCTTTGAGGTGCGACGAGGAGCATGGCCATGCTGCGGGCTGTATGGAACAACGCGGTGATCGCGGAAGCGGACCGCACGGTGATCGTCGAGGGCAACCACTACTTCCCGCCCGAATCTCTGCACCGCCAGTACTTCACCCAGAGCCGAACGCGGTCGCTGTGCTTCTGGAAGGGACTGGCCCGGTACTACACCGTCACCGTGGACGGCGTGGTGAACCCGGATGCGGCCTGGTACTACCCGCACCCGAGCCCGCTGGCCCGCCGGATCAAGAACCATGTCGCGTTCTGGCAGGGCATCACTGTCGAGGGCGAGCCGGAGGCCACGCCGTGACCGGCCGCCCGGCCCGGGCCGCCGCCTGGACCGCCGGGGCCGCGGCCGTCGTCGCGGGCGGGTATGCCGGGCTGGTCAGCGGCGCGCTCCCGCTCGATATGGGTGTAGGCCGGTGCATCCGGCCGCTTGGCCCACAGACGCTGCATGTCGCCGCGCCCCGGGACATCGTGTTCGAGGTGATCGCCCAGCCGTATCTGGGGCGGGCCACGCGGGCGATGCGGGAGAAGGTCCAGGTCATCGAGCGTGGCAGCGACATGGTGCTGGCCGCCCACGTCACGCCGCTGGCCGGCGGCAGGATCAAGGCCGTGACGGTGGAGACTGTGCGGTTCACCCGGCCCGAGCGCGTCGACTTCCGGCTGGTGCGCGGACCGGTCCCGCATGTGGTCGAAGCCTTCCTCCTGACCGAGCAGGCGGCGGGCACCCGCTTGGTGTATGAGGGAGAGCTGGGCACGGACCTGTGGCGGGCCGGAGCCTGGTGGGGTGAGAAGGTGGCCGCCCGCTGGGAGGCGGCCGTCGCCGGATCGCTCGCCGCGGTCAAGGAGGAGGCGGAGCGCAGGGCCCGGCGCTGACTGGCGGGAGCCGTCAGGGTGCCGCCGGGCCGCCGAGCGAGGCGAGGGCGGCGGTCACCGTTCTGCCCAGGTCACGTGCGTCCGCTCCGGCGCGGGAGCGGAGGTTGACGCCATACGCGAGCAGCGCCAGCAGGTCGGCGCAGGCACCGAGGTCGCAGCCGGCGGAGAGCTGCCCCTGCGCATCGGCGGTGACGAGCGCCGCGTGCATCGCGTCCCGCAGTTGCTGGTGGTGCCGGTCCAGGACGGCGCGCACCTCGGAATCACTGTGCTCGGCCCCGGCATGCGCGTTGGACACCATGCAGCCCCAGCGGGCGTACTCGCCCGAGCAGCGCGCCTCGATCAGGCCGGTGAAGAAGTCGGCGATGGCGGGCAGTCCCCGCTCGTCCTCGGCCAGCCGCCGGAACGCCGGCTCGGACCGCTGTTCCACGTAGCGGCGCAGCGCGGCGCGGTAGAGCTCCTGCTTGCCGCCGAACGTGGCGTACAGGCTGGAGCGGTTGAGCCCGGTCGCGGCGACGACGTCCTGGATGCCGGTGGAGGCCACACCCTGCCGCCAGAACAGGCGGACCACCGTCTCCAGGGCCGTGTCCGGGTCGAAGTGCTTGATGTCCGGCATGCCTCACCCACCAACTTGAAACGAGGGTTCCAGGATACCCTCGCCTCCACTATCTTGGAATGGTCGTTCCGAGTTGAGTCGTGACCCAGGAGGACCATCCCCATGACCCTCAACGCCGAGCTGCGCGCCTTCTACCAAGCCCGCCAGCAGCAGATCCCCGCCGAAATCCGGGAGATCATGCAGCGGGCCGGCCGGGAACTGGCCGACTCCGGCCGGGCCGACCGCGCCCTGACCGTCGGCGCGCAGGCCCCCCGCTTCACCCTCCCCACGGCGACCGGACACACCCTGTCCCTGGACGACCTGCTGGCCCAGGGCCCCGCCGTGCTGACCTTCTACCGCGGCGCCTGGTGCCCGTACTGCAACCTCGCCCTGCGCGCCCTCCAGCAGCACCACGACGCCATCACCGCACACGGCGCCCGCCTGGTGGCGGTCTCCCCGCAGATCCCCGACGAGTCCGTCTCCCTCACTGAGAAGCACCAGCTGGCCTTCGACGTGCTCAGCGACCTCGGCTCCGACACCGCCAAGCAGTACGGTCTGGCCTTCGACCTCCCCGACGACCTCGCCGCCGTCTACGACAGGCTCGGCTTCGATCTCCAGCGCGTCAACGACGGCCACCCGCGCACCCTCCCGCTGCCCGCCACCTACGTCATCGACCGCGCCGGCACCATCCGCTGGGCTTTCGTCGACACCGACTACACCCGCCGCGCCGAACCGGCCGACATCCTCGCCGCCCTCGACTCCCTGGACTGACCCACCAGGGCGGTAGCACCGGCAGCAGTTCGGGCGGCGGTGCCGGTGCCGAGGACGAGCAGAACGGTCGGTACGCAGCAGGCGAAGCCGAGCAGGACGGCCGGGAGCGTGCCGAGGAGGCAGGCGTGTCCCCTCCGGCGACGCGTCGCCGCAGGCGTATCCCCTCCGGCGACGCGTCGCCCGACAAGCTGCCGCCTGCCGGGCCGCGAGCCCGGTCGGTGAGCGCGCTTACAGTTCCCGGCCGCGTTCCGGCCGTAGCGTGCGGGGCATGGTGCTGCGGATCGTGCTGGGTGTGTTGTTCGTCGCGATGGCGGCCGGGCAGCTTGCGTCCTTCCGCCGGATGCCCGGCATTCTGGCCGCGTACGGGCTGGTCTCCGGGGCGGGCGCGACCGCGCTCGCCGTGGCACTGATCGCGGGCGAGCTGGTGTGCGGGGTGTGGTTCCTGGCCCGTCCGCGATCCCGGGCGAGAGTGCCGGTGTGGGTGTTCACCGGCGTTGCGGTGGCGTGGGCGCTGCTGGCGGCACAGGCGTATGCACGCGGGCTCACCGTGACCAACTGCGGCTGCTTCGGCCGCTACCTGCCCCAGCGGCTGAGCTGGTTCGTGCTCGTCCAGGACGCACTCCTGCTGCTCTACGCCGGTCTGCTGCTGCGCGGCAGCACCTCTACGCCTCTCGGCACGGCTGGTGCTCGCAACCGGGACGGGCTACGGAATGAGGAAGCGGACGTGTGATGACCGGACGGCGTGAACGCTCCGGTGTCCAAGCCGAACAGCCGACCCCGTCCCAAACGGAGTGAGGAGTACCGATGACCCAGGCATCCGCGCCACGGCGCAAGGTGGACCGCGACGAGGTGTTCGTGGAGTTCACCAAGTCGATCTGCCCCCTGTGCAAGATCCCCGTCGACGCCCAGGTCAACATCCGTGACAACAAGGTGTATCTGCGTAAACGCTGCCGCGAGCACGGCGAGTTCGAGGCCCTGGTGTACGGCGACGCCGAGGAGTACCTGTCCTCGGCCCGCTTCAACAAGCCCGGCACGATCCCGCTCACCTTCCAGACCGAGGTGAAGGACGGCTGCCCCAGCGACTGCGGGCTGTGCCCGGAGCACAAGCAGCACGCCTGCCTGGGCATCATCGAGGTCAACACCGGCTGCAATCTGGACTGCCCGATCTGCTTCGCCGACTCCGGCCACCAACCCGACGGCTACGCCATCACCCACGAGCAGTGCGCGACCATGCTCGACGCCTTCGTCGCCTCGGAGGGCGAGGCAGAAGTGGTGATGTTCTCCGGCGGCGAGCCCACCATCCACCAGCACATCCTCGACTTCATCGACCTCGCCCAGGCCCGCCCGATCAAGAACGTCAACCTCAACACCAACGGCATCCGCCTCGCCACCGACAAGAACTTCGTCGCCGAGCTCGGCAAACGCAACCAGGTCCCCGGCAGGTCCGTGAACATCTATCTCCAGTTCGACGGCTTCGACGAGCGCACCCACCGTCAGATCCGCGGCCGGGACCTGCGCACGTTCAAGCAACGGGCGCTGGACAACTGCGCCGAGGCCGGACTGACGGTCACTCTCGTCGCCGCCATCGAACGTGGCCTCAACGAGCATGAGTTGGGCGCCATCGTCGAGTACGGCATCGACCACCCGGCCGTGCGCTCGGTGGCGTTCCAGCCGGTCACCCACTCGGGCCGACACGTGGAGTTCGACCCGCTCCAGCGGCTCACCAACCCCGACGTCATCAAGCTCATCAATGCCCAGCGCCCGCAGTGGTTCCAGAAGGGCGACTTCTTCCCCGTGCCCTGCTGTTTCCCCACCTGCCGCTCCATCACCTACCTTCTCGTGGACGGGGAACCGGGCAACCGCACCGTGGTGCCCATCCCGCGTCTGCTCCAGGTCGAGGACTACCTCGACTACGTCACCAACCGCGTCATGCCCGACGTAGGCATCCGCGAGGCCCTGGAGAAGCTCTGGTCGGCCTCCGCGTTCATGGGCACCGCCACCACCGAAGAGCAACTGCGGACCACCGCCGAGGCGTTGGACTGCGCGGACTCGTGCGGCATCGACCTCCCACAGGCCGTGAAGAACCTCAACGACAAAGCGTTCATGATCGTGGTGCAGGACTTCCAGGACCCCTACACCCTCAATGTCAAACAATTGATGAAGTGCTGCGTCGAGGAGATCACCCCCGACGGGCGGCTGATCCCGTTCTGCGCCTACAACTCGGCCGGCTACCGCGAGCAGGTCCGGGCCCAGATGTCGGGCGTACCGGTCGCGGACGTGGCGCCGAACGCCCTGCCGCTCGCGGACCGGCTCACCCCGACACCGTACGGCTCGAAGACCGCCCGTACCGTGACCGAGGGGCAGCGGTCATGAACAGCGACGAGGTCAAAGCCTGCTGCGCCGACGCCTACGCCAAGGATGTCGTCGCCCTGCTGCTCGGCGACTCCTACCACCCCGGTGGCACCGCCCTGACCCGCCGTCTCGCCGACCGCCTCCAACTGACCGCAGCCAGCCGGGTCCTGGACGTGGCCTCGGGCCGGGGCACCACCGCACTCCTGCTCGCCGACACCTACGGGGTACGCGTGGACGGCGTGGACTACTCGGCCGCCAATACCGCCCTCGCCCAAGGAGCGGCGCAGGCAACAGGGTTGGCGGAGCGGGCCCTGTTCACCACGGGTGACGCGGAGCACCTGCCCTGCCCGGACGGCGTGTTCGACGCGGTGGTGTGCGAGTGCGCGCTGTGCACCTTCCCCGACAAGGATCAAGCGGCCACGGAATTCGCCCGTGTCCTGCGCCCTGGCGGCCGGGTCGGCATCACCGACGTGACCGCCGTCCCCGACCGGCTGCCGCCCGAGCTGACCGGTCTCGGTGCCCGGATCGCCTGCGTCGCCGACGCCCGCCCGCTGACCGAGTACGCCGACATCCTGGCCGCCGCCGGACTGCGCATCCTGACCACCGAGCGCCATGATGCGGCCCTGCTCCGCATGATCGACCAGATCGAGGCGCGGCTGAACCTGCTGCGCATCACCGCCCCGACCCGCCTCACCGCAGCGGGCGTGGACCTGACCGCCGCCCCGGCCGTGCTCGCCGCCGCCCGCGCCGCCGTCGCGGACGGCACGCTCGGCTACGCCCTGCTGACCGCCGTGAAGCCCACCTGACCCCCTGCCTGTACTGCCGGGTACGTAAGCGCCCTCACATCCCTGCACATGCCCCGCGTCCTAGCGTCAGCAGCGAGAGCAGAAAGTCGGCGCAAGAGGAGGACGATCATCATGGCCACGACCCTGCACCTTTCCCCGAGCACGGCAGCCATCCCGGTGCACGCGGTCTGGGGTGCCGCGGCCGGTCTGGTCGGCGGCGTGGGCCTCGGCATCTGGATGTCAGTGTCGCGGCCGATGGCGGACACCACGATGATCATCATGGTCGCCGGGCTGCTCGGCTCGACCAACGCCGTCGTCGGCTGGCTGATCCACCTGTCCATCGCGCTGCTGGCGGGCATCGGCTTCGGCGTGCTGCTGGGCCAGTTCGCCCAGCGCCTCGCGCCCGCGGTGGTCCTCGGCCTGGCCTACGGCGCGGTCTGGTGGACCGTCGGCGCCCTGTGGATCATGCCCGCCAACATGGGCATGCCCGTCTTCGAATGGAACGACGTCACCTCCTCCAGCCTCGGCGGCCACCTCGTCTTCGGCCGCCTGGCCGGAGCAACCTTCGCGCTCGTCGCACAGACGGCGGGCAACGGCACCGACCGGACAAACCGGATGACACCGACACCACCAGCGTCAACACCTGATCCCGGCGCACCGCTCCGGGGTACCGAGCCTCTCCTCGGCGCCCCGGACGACTACTGTCTGGCCCACAGCGCGGGCGCGCTGGCCGGCCCGGCGTGGGGCGCCGCACCCCCGCCGTGGGCACCGGGACGACGCGAGGAACCACACCACATGACCCACACCGGCGACGAGGCCCAGGAGACCTGGTGTATCTCCGAGGTCGACATCTTCCGCGACCTGGACGACGCGGAGATGAACGCCATCGCCGCCCCGGCCCCGATGAAGACCTACAGCGCCGGAGAACTGCTCTACTCACCCTCCCAGCCCGCCGAGGTGCTGTTCATCCTCAAGAAGAGCCGGGTGCGGATCTTCCGGGTCTCCGCCGACGGCCGCGCCCTGACCTGCGCGATCACCAGCCCGGGCACCATCTTCGGCGAGATGGTGCTGCTCGGGCAGCGGATGTACGACACCTTCGCCGAAGCCCTCGACGACGTCACCGTCTGCGTCATGAGCCGCGCCGACGTTCACCGCTTCCTGCCTCGTCGGCGCCCACGTCGCCCACTACGGCTGGTATGAGATCCGCGTGCAGAACAACCCGGCCACCCAGGACCCGGTCATCGACGCCGCCGGCACGATCCAGCGCACCCTCGCCGACACCCTGGACACCATCGGCCCCGGAGCCGTCGCCGCCCTCCTCGCCGCACTGCTCATCGGGGGCGCAGTCCTGCGCCGCCGGCATCCCGGCACTCCCAGCCAGGCGCCCGCCGACCCCCCTCCGGTAACACGCCTACTCCGTAAGGCGGAAGGTGTTCGCCGAGTTGCACCGCACCCTGGCACCCGGCGGCCACCTGATCCCGGCCGGGCGGACGAGGCGCTGTCCCCGGCAGCGGACACCATCCTCATCCGGCAGGGACCGCCGACGGAGAGGGCTCTGCGACGGCGGATCCGGGTAGGAAGCGGGTTGCCGGGGACTGCTCGTGGGGTGCGTCTTCCATCTGTTGCACGATGGCGCCGTCCGGCCGTTCGTCTGGAGTGTCCGCGCTGGTGGACAGCCAGGACCAGGCACCCAAGGCCAAAGTGATCGAGGCAGCCGTGACGATTACGCGGCCGACGCGTCGGAGCCTGGCGCGGCCGTCCAGCTCCCGCCAGGTCGGGCCGGCCCACGGGTCGTCGGGCTGCCACAGTTCGCCAACCGCGTCCGTCTCACAGTCGGCCGGCTCTTCATACGAATACCGCGACCGTCGCTCCTTCCTGTCCGCGTCGAAGGTTCGGGGATGCCGCCCCGGAGCGCGCTCCCGGGCGGAGGGTTCCCTGGGAGCGGAACGGCGAATGGCGCCCTCGCTGTCCGTGAGGAACTTCAGCCAGACCTCCTCCGAGCCGGACAGTGTGCCGTCCCGCTCTTCGGGCGTTCCCTGGCCGCCTGGCCCTTGGGTGGTCACGGTCCCCTCTTCCCCTCCTGTTCACGGTTGCGGACAGAGCCCGCCTCACCCCTGAACGTTCCGCCCGACTCCGCGGTCGGCGGGCTGCCGACGGACTGTTTCGGCCCGTATCGCAGAGTAGGAGCAGGTTCTGTTCTGCGATCCGTATCCCCTCTGTCAGTCCGTACGCATTGAGTCTCCGGACCGGCTGCGAGGTCAGGCAGTGACAGAGTTGTGGAGGGGCCCGCCGACGGCCGGTGCCGTCCTGTGCCGCGTTACCTTGCCGGTTCCCTCCTGGGCGCCGGACAGTAATCGGCCGTCGGCTCCCCCTGGCCGATCATTGCATAGCGCAAAATGAGATCGCCAGTCTTCTGGCCGCTTTCCGCGACGTCTCGGGTGGCGGGGCGCGTGCCGCGGTGGCTGTCTGTGGATGTCGCGCCGGGGGCAGGGGTCACAGGCCTTGCGAGAGCCTGACGATTCCGCCAGTCAGGTGCCCTTCGCGATCAGTTTTGAGAAGTCGGCCGCATGCCGGCGCTCGGGGCGAAGGGATCGACGGTCAGTACGTGCCAGGGCTGTGCCGGCAGCCGACTCAAGGCCGCGCAGTGGCCGGTCGGCGAATGGCCGGGACCCAGAGTGTCGGATGGAGTGTGCCGGCGACTTCTTCTACGGCGGCACACCGGCAATTCCACCGTCACCGACTACCGCACCGGTCGGCACGGTCGGCACCGCACTCACCAACGACATCGGTGTCGCCACGCCTCCATCGGCCAAGTCCCAGAGTGCATAGACCTGGTGGTGACTGAGAACGAGAGGTTCCTGTGCATGTCGAGCCCCGCTTCCGGCACGCACGGTCGACGGCTCCCGTGTCGGCCGGAACGGCTCGCTCGTCAAGGTCACCACCGCCACCGGACTGCCCGCCTTCGCCGGATCCCGCATGGAGGCATCGCCGCGGTGTAAGGGAAATCGGCTACCGCGGCCCGACGCCCCGGACGTATCGTCCGTGACGTCACGCGTGTCCGGAGCGGCGGCTTCCGCAGACATCGTCGAGCCGGACGAAGGGGACGGCTCGCCCCGCCTCGCGGAACGACGCCTCGCCGCCGTCCGCAGGAAGGCCCATGAACGCGCACAGGCGGCGGGCCGTGCGGGGATGCCGCCGGGCGTATCCGGCCATGATCTCGGCGCCTTCGTCGCGTGAGAGGAAGTGGGCGGCGACGGCGTGCAGGCGGTTGCCGGACTGGATGAGGGTCTTCGGCTGCCGGCGAAGGTTCTGGTACCAGTCGGCCTTCGGTCCGAAGCCGGAGGCGACGGTCCAGCTCGCATCGGCCGGGTCGTGGGACACCACTTCCAGGATCACCCGGCGGTCGAGGCCGCTGAAGCGGCCGACGTGGTGCAGCAGGAGCAGCCGTTTCCCGAAGAGCGGCCCCAGCCCCACGCGGAAGAGCAGGATCGGCAGCCGCACGGCCAGGCGCCGCCACCCGGTGGGGAGTTGGGGGCGGCGAGGTGCAGTGTCGCGGTGCGCCATGGTCACCTTCCGCAGATCGGGAATGTCGGCTCGCGGACTCGATTGGGTAAACGACCCGGGTCGGGAGCCTCCTCACCCGGGCGACCTTTGCATAGTCTAAAGGTGAGGGAGGCGCGCCTGCAGAGGAAAGGGGCGGCTCTCGAGCGCCTCGACACCGCTGGAGTACGCCATGACCGACCAGAAGCCGCCATCGAGCTTGACGGTGCTGTCCTGGATGCCGGTGCTGGTGATGGCGGTGGTGGCGGTCGCGGACGTCGTGGCCGGGCCAGGGGTGGGCTTCCTCCCGCTCGTGTCGCTCGGGCCCGCGTTCTCCGGGCTGGTCGGAGGGTGGCGTCGTACGGCGGTGTTCGGACTGGCCGCGCTGGTGCTGTGCGTGGCACTCGGGCTGTACGACGGGCTGTTCGAGGAGCGACGCGGTTTCACGGCGCTGGCGTCGGTGGCCGGCGTGACCGGCGTGGGCCTCGCGGCGGCCGTGATGCGCTCGCGGCGCGAGGGGGAGCTGGCCAGTGTGCGGTCGATCGCGGAGGTGGCCCAGCGGGTGCTGCTACGACCGGTGCCGCTGACGGCGGGGCCGCTTCAGGCGGCGGTGTCATACACCTCGGCCGCTGCGGAGGCGCGCATCGGCGGAGATCTGTACGAGGTGGTCGCCTCGCCGCACGGCATCCGGGTGATCGTGGGCGATGTGCAGGGCAAGGGCCTGGCCGCCGTGGAGACGGCAGCCGTCGTGCTCGGCGCCTTCCGGGAGGCGGCGCACGACGAGCATGACCTGGCGGGGCTCGGCGAGCGCTTGGAGCGGAGTGTGGCCCGGGAGCTGGAGGGCGAGAAGTTCGTCACCGCCATCCTCGCCGAGATCGGCGCACGCCACGAGGCCGTCCTCCTCAACTACGGCCATCCGGCCCCGATGGTCGTACGCCGCAACGGCACCGTCGACTTCCTGCAGCCGCCCGCCTACGCCCTTCCGCTGGGGCTGGGCGCCCACGGGAGCGAGGGCCCGAAGCCCTATCGGGTGGACTTCGCCCCTGGTGAGCAGCTCCTGCTGTACACCGACGGCGTCACCGAGGCTCGCGACGAGGATGGCCGCTTCTATTCCCTTGGCGAGCGCGCGCACTTGCTGAAGGATCCCGACGCGCACCGCGCCCTGGAGGCCCTGCGCGCGGATCTTGCCCAGCATGCCGCTGGGCCGCCCCACGACGACGCTGCGATGCTCCTGCTCCGGTACCACGGTCATGGGTAGGGGAAATCGGCTCCCGTCGCGTGAATGAGCAGTGACTTCGGCGCGGTAGAAAGGACGTATGCCGGAGCGCGAGACCCCCGCGGGGGCGATGGAAGATGTTGACGCGGTGACCCGTGCGGTGCTGACGGCGTCGCGGCTGCTGGTGGCGGTCTCCGCTCGCTCCCTCGCCGAGGTCGAGGAGAGAGTGACGCTCCCGCAGTTCAGGATGCTGGTGGTGCTGTCCACACGCGGGGCCACCAAGCTGGTTACGCTTGCCGACCTTCTCCAGGTGGCGCCGTCCACCGCGATGCGGATGGTCGACCGGCTGATCGCGACCGGACTCGCGGACCGGCACCTCAACCCCGGCAATCGCCGCGAGACCCTCCTGCAGCTCACCGCGGAGGGGCGCCGCACGGTCGGGGACGTCACCGCCCGGCGCCGCGCCGAGATCGCTGCGATCGTCGAACGGCTCACCCCTACGCAGCGGCTGGCCCTCATCGAGGCCCTCAACGCCTTCAACGAGGCCGGCGGAGAGCCCCTCGCGAGGGCGCTGGACGATACGGAACCGCACCCGTTGGGCTGGGCGATGGACGTCCCGGTGGCCCGTGACGTCTGACAGAACCGTCCCGGCACTCCCTGGACGACATCTGTTCCTGTCACCGTGAGTACGGCGTCCACGGTCGGGCACGCCTGACCGCGAGAGCCGACCGGCTACCGGACGCTGCAGCTGTCCGGGTGCCCGGGATGCCGTCTGGTTGCCCGAATCTGGCAGGGGTTCGCGTCTGCGGGCTGCCGGAGCGGGATCTTCCGCCTGCCGCCCGGGCTGCGCGAGCTGCCAGGGCCACCGTCAGGGCAGAGGGCAACGGCACACGCAGAGGAGGAGTGGCGCAAGGATCGGGTGGAGCAGCCGGACTGTCTCGCGCCAACCGTGTCCATTTCATACTGGCCGTGGGCTGCTTTCTGGTCCTCGTGGCCGTCGCCGGCTGCCTCCCGCCGACCGGATCGAAGCGGGGTGGCATAAATCGGTTGAACCCGCTGCTGCCCTTTTCCGGAAGCCTGGGGTCCTGAGCCTGTGGGTGCCTCGGCTAGTCCGCCCCGTCCGGTGCTGCCAATATTCGTGAACGTTTCTGAATTGCTCGAGACACTCAGGTGCCTCGCGAACCGGTGCGCAGACGCTGCCCGTCCTACCGGACGGAGCCCCCGAGACACCGTCGGATTCGAACCGCGCTTCTCCGCGCCCGGCAGGTTTTGCATAATGCAAGGGAGCTGCCAGGCGCGGCCCGCGCTGCCTGCCCCGGCGATGCGGGCAGCGTGTGCGCGTCCGGCGCGGGCAGTGCGGGTCGTTCGCCTGTCACACCAGGCTGCTGGATGTGGAAGAACGCTTGGAGGGAGACGCGCATGGGCCGAAGACGTCGCGCTCGGCCCATGCCGGAACCGCGCCTGATGGCGCATCTGCGGAGCACGGTGTGGGGGCCCGCCGAATTCGTCGGCCTGCCGCCGTGGTGGCTGGCAGCTGAAGGACTCCTGGTCGGATCCGTGGGTGTGGGGGCGATCGTCGGGGCTACGGTCGCCGGCGCCTGGTACGGGATTCCCGGGCTGGCGGACGGCGAGGGCGGCCTGGTGTGTGCCGTCGCGATCGTTCTGTACCTCTGCGTAATGCGGGCCGGACGCGCGCTGGTCGGCATCGTCGCCCTGCTCGCAGTCTGCCTCGCGCTTCAGGCGCCCCAGGCGGCCGTGGGCCTGGTTCTGGCGGAGCGGGGGCGAGTTGAGTCCGCAGTGGTCACGTCGGTCGAGGGCGGGCCGGGAGCGCTCTCCGGCCGCGGGCGCTACCTCTGCGCGGTGGCCGACGGCGACGGCGTACCGCTGAGGGTCCGCATCTGGCGCGGCTGCGGTCAGGCCACCCGACCCGGCGACGAGCTCGCCGTCGTGTACGACGCGAAGGAGCGCGTGCCGCCGCGCGGTGTGGAGGCCGGAACGTCCCGGTCGGGCCCCCTGCGAGGTCTGGGCGGCTGGGCGGTCACGCTCGTCACCGCGTGTGTGGTCGCGGTCGTGCGCTCCTATCGGCTCTCCCGCACCGCAACCGGCCCTCCTGCCTGGCAGGCCTCCGCGGCGGGAACGGACAGGGCGGCTCAGTCGCCGCCTTGTTGATCACTCGGCGGTCCGGCTGGGCGTGAGTGTCGAGGACTGGTGTTGACGTCCACGTCCGGGCGCGGGGTGAGGGCCGCACGATCGGCCCCTCGCGGCCGGCCGAGCCGCCGGAATGGATGGTCAGGGTGCAGGCGAGCGTCTTGACGGCCGATACCTTGGGGCTGATCCGCCCGCCTCGCTGGGCGACAGCCGGAATCACTTCGGGAAGACCAGAACCGCGGACCTCCTTGGTGAACCGGTTCACCGGCGGCTCGTCCCGCAGGCCGCCCAGCACAGGGGTGAGCAGCACGAAGTACAGGCCCAGCCATGGCACGTGCGGATTGTCCGAGGGGGGGATGCCGCGTAGTCCGCATGGTCGGAGAAGAGGCGTGAAGGTCTGGATGCACCAGCGGAAGACCACCGAGCCCGTGCCGGTCCTGGCGTCGACGGCCACGGCGAGAGCCGCCAGCGCCCACGTCGTGGTGCGCGTACCAGCCCACGTCCTCGCAGGATCCTTTTTGCATTATGCAAAACTTACCGGAAGGTGGTCACGGCAGGGCGAGCGCGTGGGGAGAGCATCGGCACATGACGGACGCGTCCATGGCAAGGCGTACGAGAGCGGCAGGGCCGGGGCTGGGTCCCTGGGATTGCCCGCGGCCTCCGGGAAGCGAGTGGGGAAGGGCGGCTCCCGTGGTAGTGCACCAGCCCTTCGGCGGTAGTGGTCGCCAGGTGTCGGTCAGGGGCAAGGTGGTGGGCGTGGCGCATGGCGTGGCGGACGTTCTGGCGATTGTGCGCCGGCTGGGCATCACTTTGGGACATGAGGAGGCGGGTGTCACGCCTCTGATCGAGTGGCGGGGTGGAGGAGCCGATGCCTGGCCATAGCCGCTCCGCGGCCCTACCGCCGGTCCCACGGTGCGAAGATGCCCGCCGGAACGGCATCCCGACCCGTCCGCCGCCGAACCCGCCGTCGACGTGCTTACGGGGGCGCCCGCTGCGTCGCCTGCTGGGGCCTGGCCATGTTGATGCTCCCGGAACTCGACCGAGCGGCTGCTGCGCGTACCCCAGGAGGAACCCGCGTTGGTCACTGTGGGCGGCGGCAACCAGAGCCCTCCGCCTGACCGGACGACCGGGCCCCCTACGAGCCGGACAAGTCCGAGCCGGTCCCGAGACGCAGTGGCGCAGCCCGCTCAGCCCGTGCTGGCCGAGGTGTTGATCGGTGTCGAGGTGCTCGCGGTCATGACCGTACTGATGGGCAGCCGGCCAGCCGCCACCGAGTCCGCGGCGGCCTCCACGGTGACCGGGCAGTCCAACGCGACCTGACGGTGGTCCGGTTGGGTACGGGAGTTCCTGGCGGGTGCGGCAAGTGCACATCAGCCTAACCAGGCTGGCTGGCACGCGATGGAGGCCGTGGCCTTCGGTGCCGACGAAGCCTCTCCGCCATCCCTGAACTACGCCTCACTGACACCCAGCACGCACGGCGCGTCGGCCCCCTGAACGCCGAACTCGTCGACCAGAGTGGCTACTGGGGCACCGACACCCTGGACCTCCCGCTCGCCGGGAACTGGACGATGAGGGCTACCGTCCGTGTCTCCGGCACGGACCAGGTCACCGTGTCGAAGCCCGTGAGGCCCGGCCCGGCGAACAGCCGGTCCGGGCCCGTGCTCCGGCGGGCCGGACAGTCGGGCTCGGGGCGAGTGGCACCGCACCCTGCCGGCGGCCTCGACAACGACAGGCGTCACAGTCCTTTACTGCCGGGCGCTTGAGCGACGCAGAAGATTTTTCGACCAAGCGCTGTGGAGCTAGGACAGGGCACGGCGGGGTCGACTGACAGCGGCCACCAGAAATTCCCCCCACGTACGGCCAGTTGCGGGTGTCACTTAGGGTGATCGTGAGCCCGGTGTCGCGTGCCAGGTGCAGTGTGTCGAGCACCGCTCCCCAGACGTCCAGCTGGAGCTGGTCGGCGGCGGCGTTGCCGATCCGTACCGGGGCGGACCCTTCGTAGCCGGACAGCCAGTCCAGGGTGTGCTCGGGCAGCCGGCGCGCGCCGTCCACCGCGTACATGATCTGCAGCTTTCCCGGATCGCTGGCGACCGCGCGCAGCAGCCACTCACGCCAGGCCGCGGCCTCGGCGGTGTAACCGGTGCCGAGCAACGCCTGCAGGGTGAAGGCGGCGTCCCGCAGCCAGCAGTAGCGGTAGTCCCAGTTGCGGACTCCACCGATCCGCTCGGGCAGGGAGGTGGTGGCCGCGGCCAGGACGCCGCCCGTGGGCGCGTAGGTGAGCGCCTTGAGCAGGAGCAGGGAGCGCCGTACCTCCTGCGGCCACTGACCCTCGTACCGGCACCGGGACATCCGCGAGGTCCAGAACGTCTCGGTGTCCGCGATCGCTTTCTCGCCGTCCACGGGCTGCGGGCGGGGCAGGTGGGAGGGGGCGTGTGTCAGGACGAAAGGTATGCGCTGTCCTGCGGACACCGTGAACTCGGCGATGGTGGTCAGGTCCTTGCCGCGCAACTCCACGGGGGTGTGCAGCCAGAAGGCGTCGGGCCCGGCGATCGCGGACAGGTCCGGCCCGCTGCGGCGCACCCAGGGCACGAGATGGCCTACGTGGGCTGGGGCCACAGTCGCGTCGGTTACGTGCGGATAGTTGGCCGCGCTTCCGTGCGGCATGCGCGCGGGGCCGTGGCGGCGTGACGGAAGGACAGGCACAGCCCAGTGACGATCGCCGATGGGGTGCTCGCATGGTTGGGAGGGGGAGCGCTGCTCGCGGCAGTGCTGCCCCCTGCCGCTGCCTGTGATCGATCCCGTGGATGACCGACTGCTGACGGAACACGTCACCGAAGTCGGTGTGCTCATCGCGCTGATGGGGCTCCACTCTGGTGGTGGCACTGGCGGCCCGCGTGCCGGCCCTTCCCTCGCGCCGCGCGCATCCCTGCTCACTGTTGTCTGGCACCAGCACGTCAAGGCCCCGCGGCGGACCGAGCGGCGTCCTGTTTCGCATGCAGCCGCGGGGGGACCCAGGGGAGGGGGAATGAGGGGAGAACTCAAAGGACGCGACTGGGTGATCCCTCCGATCTCCCAACCGAAAGGCCCACGCTATGGACTGCTACGAATGTGTCCAGCAAGGTCGTACGGTGGCCGCGGTCGCTGTATGCCGCGTGTGCGGAGCGGCCGTGTGCGCTGATCACGTGCGCTCCGAGGGCAAGGTACTGCGCGGACCCGCCAGCCCGGGCAAGGTGACCCACGACCGAGCGGCCCGCCAACTGACTTGCCCAGTGTGCCGGGAGGCGGAGGAATCCCCGTAAGGCCGCCGCTGCGCCTCTTTGGGGTGTCGCGGCGAATCAGTGATGCCACTCCGCCGGGTAGCCGTGGTGAGCAGTCGCCCGAATGCCGTGGTGTGCACGTCGTCGATGTGGCGGGCCGCTGCCGGTGGCCAGGAAGGTCGACCATCGTCCGGAAGCGCCGACAGCGCCCGATATCAGTGCCTCAACTTATGGCTGGCGTCCGCTGATCGGGACGCTTCCGAAGCAATGAACTTGTCGGTGCGCCACGGACGGGTGGAGAGGCATTACTGCGACGGTTGCCCAGGGGGTACGGGCAGTGCCTGACCGAGCAACGATCCGGAGGTCCGAATGGAGATCACCACGGGTGGGTGGTTCCTGAGCTTGGGTGCGATCGCCGCGTCGCTCACTCTGGAGTTGGCGCTGTGCGCCGTGGGCCGGCATGCGGTTGGCTTTGGGGAGGCGACCATGTGGTCTGCGGTTGCATCACCGTCGCGCTCGTCCACGGCCTGGTGTGCGCCGAGCCGACGGGGTGGGGATGCGTCGCCGAGTACTTCGCCGGTCCGACGCGGGGTACGGCCGGCACTCTCCGCACAGGCGTGGTTCGCGTGGGCTGGTTGATCTCCGCAGTCGGTGTTGTCGTCGTGCTGGTGGCCCTTCGTGATCTTTTCCATACGATTTGGCACCCGACTCGTCGGGGCGGGCTGAGCCGGCTGATCATGACCGCGATGTGGAGGCTTTCCCACCGGCTCCCCTTCTGGCATCGGACGGCCGGACTGGTCGGGCCGCTCGGCATGGTCGCCGTCGTCGGGACATGGGCCCTTGCCGTTGTGCTGGGGTGGGCGTTGATCTACTGGCCGCACATGCCGGAATCGTTCGCGTTCGCCGAAGGGCTTTCGCCGTCCGAGCGGGCCGACCTGCTGGACGCTCTGTACGTGTCGCTCGTCATGGTGGGCACCCTGGGGCTGGGGGACATCGCACCGGAAGCAGGGTGGCTCCGCGTCGCAGCGCCGCTGGAGGCCCTGATCGGGTTCGTCCTGTTGTCCGCCACCGTGGCATGGGTGCTGGAGCTCTACCCGGCCCTGGCCCGCAGGAGAGCCCTGGCCGTTCGGCTCGCCCTGCTCCGGCACGCCGACCCGGATATGCGGCTGCTGGAATCGTCCGCAGGCGCGACCACGCTGGACAGCCTGGCCGGGGAAGTCGTGCGTGTCCGCGTCGACTTCGCCCAGTACCCGGAGGCGTACTACTTCCACGATGGCGCGGATCGTACGTCGCTGGCCGTCATGGTGCGCCACGCTGTTCTCCTCGCAGAGCGGGGACAGGCGGCCGGAAGAACGGATGTACGTCTGACGGCCGGTGTACTGGCCGCCGCTTTGGATGATCTGGCCAAGACGCTCGATCAGCGGCATCTGTACAACGGCGGGTCGCGGGGCCGTGTCTTCGCGGCGTACGCCGCCGATCACCGTCAGACCCGCCCCGCCGCCGAGGAAGCCACTAGCTGACTCCCCGGACAACCGGGCACCAGCCAGCCCTAGGAGCGTTGGCTGATCAACACCGGCGCGGTCATCAGCCGGCACCCCCGCCGGGCAGCGAGGCGGTCGCGGCCCAAGTGACCAGTACCGGAATTGCCTACGGGTCCTCCCGGTCGCCGGGGCGGTGTCGCAAGACCCACCAGGCCAGCAGGGTGATGAGAGTGAGGTACTCCAGCCAGGCGAAGAGGACCGCCAACCCCTCTGTCGTCATGCGGATGCTTCCTTCCCTTGTGCGCGGACGACCAGACGCCGCTGCTCCAGCGAGACAACCTCCACCCAGGGGATCCGCTTCGTCCGGCGGCCGAGCCAACTGGCCACCGCTGCCAGGAGTCAGGGGCCGGTGACGTCGTGCTCCGCGTAGCCGAACCGGTAGGCCAGCGCGGTCGGTCCGACCATGACCGCGTCGATGCGCCACGGGCCGCTGGACGAAGGACGGGCAGGCGGATGTCATGCAGGGTGCCGATTCGGCGGCCGCTTGTGTCCACCACCTCGGCGCTGAGGAGATCAGTCGCTTTCACGCATGCCGCCCGGGAGTCGCGAGATGAGATTGCGGCGCAGCCACCGCTCGGGAGCCGTCAACTGCGGAAACGCTGCGGCAGGGGACGCCAGCCGTACCACGGTGCCGATATGGGAGATCGCGGCGACGGGCACCGCGATGGGGCCCTGGCGCCCGGACAGCCGTTCGGCGAAGTGTGTCCACCAGCGCCCAAGCCGGCCTCCCAGCCGTGCTTCTCAACCGGCCAGACCTGGTTGTGAACCGCTCCGGGCCGGTGTGCGAGATCTGCTATCGCGCGGAGAGCGGGCCTTCGACAGAGCCCAGTTCCTGACGCCTTCGAGGCGCGGATGCCTCAGGGGCGAGTGTTTCCATGGACGCAGAGTGTTGGTCCTGGAGTGTGCTTTGTGCCTGAGTGTGTCGTGTTGATTGGTGTGTTGCTCAAGGATTCGCGCGGTGTTGACTGGGCCGACGAGGCTGAATGCCGGGGGCAGTTGGCGGTGGGCATGGGGCTCGCCTCGACTCGTGCGGCATTCCGGGGATTTCCCGTGGCAGACCGTCCAGCCCGCGCGGTCATCGTAGAGCCGGATCCTGTTCGACGGCGTATGAGCTCCGGCGCTGTCGTTCGCGCTCCCGCATCCACGGCCCATCGCCTGGATCGGCGTCATCGGCAAGAGGGGATTCCGTCGTCCCTCGTTCGCTTCGTACTTGCGCCATGGAAGCGACTGGAAGATCGGCCGAAATGGAAAAGGTCAAAGTCGAGTGACTGGGCGTACGTGCGGAGGGCGACCGCGGCGCGTGTCGACGCTCCCTGACAATTCTTCCCTATGGTTGATCGCAAACGCAGAGACAGCGGGAGCGGCCTGTGATCTTCTTCCGGCGGACTCGGCTGAAGGCGTATGCCGTGGAACGGAGGATGCGGCGGGCGGCGCGCCGGACCGCCTTTGCGCTCGACGGACGGTTGCCGGTCGGTGAGGCCGGTGGATTGCTGCGCAAGGCCTTCCCCAGTCACTGGTCCTTTTATCTGGGTGAACTGGCCCTCTACAGCTTTGTCGTCCTCTTTCTGACCGGGATCTACCTCACGCTGTTCTTCAAGCCGTCCATGACGGAGGTCGTCTACAACGGTTCGTACACCCCGCTGAACGGCATCCGGATGTCGGAGGCTTTCGCTTCCACCCTGGACATCAGCTTCGATGTACGCGGTGGTCTGCTGATCCGTCAGATGCACCACTGGGCAGCCCTCGTGTTCGTGGCGGCGATCGGGGTGCACATGCTGCGTATCTTCTTCACCGGGGCTTTCCGTAGGCCCCGGGAGGGGAACTGGTTGATCGGTGTCACGCTGTTCCTGCTCGCCATCGCGGAGGGATTCGCCGGTTACTCGCTGCCCGATGACCTGCTCTCCGGAACCGGCATGCGGATCGCCCAGGGCATCATGCTGTCGATTCCGGTCGTCGGGACCTACGTCGCGATGTTCGCCTTCGGCGGCGAGTTCCCCGGTGAAGAGATCATCGGCCGACTGTACAGCCTGCATATTCTGCTGCTGCCCGGTCTGCTCTTGGCTCTGGTGACGGTCCATCTGATCCTGGTGTTCTATCTGAAACACACCCAGTGGGCGGGCCCCGGCAAGACCAACCGCAACGTCGTCGGCAAGCCGATGGTCCCGCATTTCGCCACCTCATCCAGCGGGCTGTTCTTCATGGTCTTCGGCGTGCTGGTGGGAATGGGCGGGCTCGCGCAGATCAACCCCGTATGGGTGTACGGGCCCTACCGCCCGGACCAGGTGTCGACCGGCGCGCAGCCCGACTGGTACGTCGGCTTCCTGGAAGGCGCACTGCGGCTGATCCCCCCATGGGAGACGGTGATTGCCGGGCACACGCTGATGTGGAACGTGCTCCTGCCGGCCGTGGTCCTGCCCGCCGCGCTGTTCGCGGTCCTGTACGCGTATCCCTTCTTCGAGGCGTGGGTGACCGATGACCGGCGTGAGCATCATCTGTGCGACCGGCCCCGGGACCGGCCCGTGCGTACCGGCTTCGGTGTCGCAGGGGTCGTCTTCTACGGTGTGCTGCTCCTGGCAGGCGGCAACGACATCGTGGCGCTCACCTTCCGTGTCTCCCTGGAGGCGCTGACCTGGGTGCTGCGCGTGGCCGTGATCGTGCTGCCGGTGGTCGCCTTCCTGGTGACCAAGCGGGTCTGCGTGGCGCTGCGGGACGCCGAACAGGAGCGGCTCACAAAGGGCGTGGAGACCGGTGAGGTACGGCAGACGGTCGAGGGCGGCTACACGGAGAGCCACCGGCCGGTCGAGTCCGAGGAGCGCCACATCCTGATGCGGGGGAGCCTGCCGGTGGCACCGCCCCGGGAGCCGGACGCTTCCGCGGGCAAGGTCGCGCGGCTGCGAGCGGCGCTCCACACGTGGTACGCGGCCTCCGCACACCCCCAGCCGGATGACGCCGAGGAGGGGTCCCTGGTCGAGTCGGCCGCCCGGCGGCCCGCTCAGCGTGGCCGATCGGCGGACGATTCGCGCGAATCCTGACGCCCCGCGTGTTCGAAGACCATGCCGAGGACACCCAGCGTCAGCACTCCGAGGCCGATCAGTAGCAGCCACAGCCCGAACACGACACCCAGCGCCACGATGATGAAGCCGGCCGCGACGGTGATCGGCCAGGGGCTGTCAGGCGGAAGGAACTCCACCGGGCCGGTGCTCGGAGCCACTTCGGCGTCCCTGCGGTCCTGCGGCCGGCGCCCGCGCCGCCGGTACTGGACGGCGAGGAAGAAGGACACCAGTGATGCCATGACAAAGGCCACGATCAGGACGGCGGTTCCGGCCGGGTCGGCCGCGAACCAGCCATAACTCCCGGCCGTGACCGCGAAGAACGCCGCCACACCGGCGAAGAGCACGGCTTCCGTTTTCATCCGTGGCGCCTCTTCTCTTCCCGTTCGATGCCAGGGTGGTGGAGGTCGAAGGCCGGTGATTCGGAGCGGATGCGCGGCAGGGCGGCGAAGTTGTGGCGCGGCGGTGGGCAGGAGGTCGCCCACTCCAGTGAACGCCCGAACCCCCACGGGTCGTCGGACTCGACCTTCTTTCCGTATCGCGCCGTCTTCCAGACGTTGTAGAGGAACGGCAGCGTCGACAGGCCGAGCAGGAAGGAACCGATGGACGAAACGGTGTTGAGCAAGGTGAACCCGTCGGCAGCCAGATAGTCCGCGTAGCGCCGGGGCATTCCCATTTCACCGAGCCAGTGATGCACCAGGAACGTCGTCTGGAAACCGACGAAAAGCGTCCAGAAATGGATCTTCCCGAGTCGCTCGTCGAGCATTTTCCCGGTGAATTTCGGCCACCAGAAGTAGAACCCCGCGAACGTCGCGAAGACGACGGTGCCGAAGAGGACGTAGTGAAGGTGAGCGACGATGAAATAGCTGTCGGTGAGGTGGAAGTCCAGAGGCGGTGACGCGATGATCACTCCGCTCAGGCCGCCCAGCAGGAAGGACACCAGGAAGCCGACTGCGAACAGCATCGGTGTCTCGAAGGACAGGGAGCCGTAGCGCATGATGCCGATCCAGTTGAAGAACTTCACCCCGGTCGGCACAGCGATCAGGAACGATGCCGCGGCGAAGAACGGCAGCAGCACCGCACCCGTGGCGAACATGTGATGCGCCCACACCACCGCCGAAAGCATCGTGATGGCGATCGTGGCACCGACCAGGCCGAGATAGCCGAAGATCGGCTTCCTGGAGAAGACGGGAAGAACCTCGGTGATGATGCCGAAGAACGGCAGCGCGACGATATAGACCTCGGGGTGTCCGAAGAACCAGAACAGGTGCTGCCACAGGATCGCTCCGCCGTTCGCCGCGTCGAAGATGTGCGAACCGAACTTCCGGTCCGATTCCAGGGCAAGCAGCGCCGCCGTCAGCACGGGGAAAGCGGGCAGCACGAGGATCGAGGTGAACAGGATGTTCCAGGTGAAGATCGGCATCCGGAACATCGTCATTCCCGGCGCGCGCAGACAGGTGATGGTGGTGATGAAATTGACCGCGCCCAAGGTGGTGCTCACTCCGGTCACCACAAGGCCCATGGTCCACAGGTCGCCGCCCACACCCGGGCTGAACACCGCACTGTTCAGCGGCGCGTAGGCGAACCAGCCGAATGCCGCGGCCCCGCCCGGTACCAGAAAGCCGCTGACCACCATCAGGCCGCCGAACAGGAACATCCAGTACGACAGAGCGTTCAGCCGGGGGAAGGCCACATCCGGCGCGCCGATCTGCAACGGCATCACGGCATTCGCGAAACCGGCGAACATCGGTGTCGCGAACAGCAGCATCATGACGGTTCCGTGAATGGTGAACCACTGATTGTACTGATGCGGGTTCACCAACTGCAGCCCGGGACGGGCGAGTTCGGCCCGCATCAACAGCGCCAGCACCCCGCCCAGAAGGAAGAAGCCAAACGCGGTGACCATATAGAGATTACCGATCACCTTGTGATCGGTAGTCCGTGTCCAGCGCACCAGCGCACGCCCGAGCGGTGGGACTTGCGGCCTCCGGACCTGTGCGCGGCCTTCGGTCACTTCGGTCACGGCCTGGTCCGCTGTACACCTGGGCTCACCGGGCGCTCCCTCGCGTCTCTCCGCCTTCTCGTCTCTCGGCACCTGCCCCTGCCGCAACCCGCTCTCTGCCGGGGAATCTCGGCGGATTGGCCAGAATGCCATAGTTTCTCCCCCATGATCGGCGCAGGAAGGCGCGTCGCGAGCGCGCAGCCGGGCCGGAGGTACGCGACGGCGAACCGCTCTGGCGTAAGCCACCTCCAACGGCCCACGCCAGATCGGTAAGGCGTCGGACCGTACGTCCACGTGACACGTCGGCTGCCGGACGTCTCACGGCCGACTGCGCCCCGAGGGTCTTGCGGGTGACACAGGGAGGGACAGGACGGTCCCACCGTGTGCCGAGGTTTGGTCACGCCCGGGAGGGTCACTGGGATCAAGAGCGCGACCTGAGCAAATGGAACATTCATACGCAGCGGGACATCAACTGCCCCTCACACCGCCCGGGTGGCGCCCAGCCGGGGTCGACTGCCGACGCTGATGCGCATAGGGCGGTCTGTGTGCCTCGAAGTGCCGGGCGGCCTCCTCTCGCCAGTGGTCGGGTGCTCACCCGCACAGGGGCAACCCGAGGCGATGGACGAGTGAGGTGGCTGCTGTGCGGGCGACGTTCTCACTGGGCCGTGTGGCCGGTATTCGGGTGGGCGTGCACTGGAGCGTCCTGGTCATTTTCGTCCTGATCCTTCTCGGGCTGGCAGAGGGCCGCTTCCCGGAAGCTCATCCCGATCGCCCGGCATGGCAGTACTGGTTCGCCTCAGCGGTGACCGCGATGGTCTTCCTGCTGTCGCTGCTGGCTCATGAGATCAGCCATGCGCTGGTGGCCCGTCGCAACGGTGTGTCCGTCGACGACCTCACCCTGTGGCTGCTCGGCGGGATCGCCCGGCTCAAGAGCGAGGCATCCACACCGGGAGCGGAACTGCGTATCGCCGGCGTGGGGCCGTTGGTCAGCCTGGTGCTCGGAGTGCTGTTCGCTCTGGTTGCCGGGCTGGCCGGGCTGTACGACGCCGGGCTCGTGGTGGAGGCGCTGGCCTGGCTGGCGGGGATCAACATCCTGCTGGCCGTCTTCAACGCCCTGCCCGCCGCACCGCTGGACGGCGGCCGGCTGCTGCGCGCGATGGTGTGGCGGAAGACCGGTAGCCAACTGCGCGCAACAGCCGTGGCCACGGCTGCGGGACGGATGCTGGGGTGGGCGCTGATCGGTATCGGCTTGTACCTCGTGCTCGTCGGGGCGGTCTTCAGCGGTATATGGCTGGTGGTCATCGGCTGGTTCATCATCTCGATGGCCACGGTGGAAGGCGGCCAGGCCAGACTCCGTGAACTGCTGGGCGGAATCCCGGTGAGCGAGGCGATGACTCCCGATCCGGTGACCGTCCGGTCCACCGCCACGGTCAGCGAGTTCCTCACCGAGCCTCGCTTCCGCTTCCGTCACTCGGCCTTCCCCGTCGTCGACAACGAGAACATCGCGGTCGGCCTGGTCACCCTGAAGGGCGCCGACGCGGTCCCGGAGGCCGAGCGCGGGGCCACCGCCGTCGCACGCGTGATGGTGCCGGTCGACGACCTGCCCACCCCCCACCCCGATGACCCGCTGGCGCGGCTCGTGCCCGAGCTGCAAGGCGGCTCCGTGCACCGCGCCCTCGTACTGGAAGGCAGCCGTCTTGTCGGCATCGTCACCTCCTCGGACATCAGCCGGGTCACCCACTGGCTGAGTTCCTCGTCCACCTGGCGGGGCCGGACTTTGTGAGGGAGGAGAGACGGTGCCTGCCAAACGGACGCTGGATGCCCCGGGTGTCACTGTGGGGCGGCGACGACAACCGCGTAGCTGCCCACTGCGAGGAGTTCGTCACCGGGGATCTGCTCCTCATCGGTCACCAGGCGACTGATGCGCCCTGTTTGCTCGTCGAATTCGAGGTCGCGCACGCTGCCCTTGTTGAGACCTGTTTCGGTGAGCACCGCTTTCCCGAGGGGGTCGTGCGCCGGGTGGGCGTGGTCGCCGGGATCGATGGTCTTCTCGTCGCGGATTCGACCGGCCTCGTCGACGGCGACGGTGTCCGGACCGAACGACTGCACGTTGCTCCACTCCAGGGTTCGGTGTCCGCGGCCTCGGGTCTTGAGGCGCAGCCCGGCGATACGCGCCGGTGACGGTGCCACGGTGCACGTGGCGACCGTTCCGACCGTCTCGGCGGTCGTGAGGTCCATGACGGCCTTGCCCTGGGCCTTGGTGAAGAGCATCAGTCAGTCCTCCTGGTCGTGCCGGAGGCGGTCGCGCAGGTGCTCCGCGGCGGCACCGAACCCTCCCAGGTCACCTGCGCTGTGCTGTGCGGTGGCATCCGGAACGAGCACCCGTTCGCCGGAGACGGTGACAGGGCCGACCACCGGCAGCAGCACACGGTGGTGCTCGGCGGTCTCGATCTCATAGCCCGCCACCACAGGTGCCCTGCCTGCCTCGACGACGGCGTCGGTGACCTTGCCCAGCCGTGCTCCGCCGCGGGTCGTGACCGCGACACCCAGCACGTTGCCCCCGCCCGGTTTCCGCGCACCCGACCGGGCAGCCTTGTCGTCCTCCTCCACGGCGCTCTCGTCGCGCACCATGACCGCGTGCGGCCCCAGGGAGTGAACGTTCTCCCACAAGAGCGCACGATGGAGGGGCCCCGCCAGCAGGCCGCGGCCCGCGAGGGTGAAGCACCGGATGCTCCCCGTCGAGGGGTCGAAGACGAGGTCCTTGACCTGCCCGAGGTCTTCCCCCGCCAAAGTGACCACTGGTTTCTTGGCGATCTCGCTGGCTCGCATGTAGTTGGTCACCGTCGCGGCCCTCCTCGCCGAGGCCGGCGGCCCTGGGCTATGACGCCACCGGAGCGGCGCCGTGCCTGCAGGGACAGGATGGCCGCGGGGGCAGCCAGGAGAATCGCGAGAGCGATGATGAGCCAGATCCACCATTCCATCTCGGCACCCCTTTGCTCGCCTTGTCCCCCCATCTGCTTCCTTCCACAGTCCGTCCACCGATGCTCGGGTGTCTACTGCGGCCGGACGCCGTGCCTCCGGGGCGTCCATTCCTCCCGAGGTTCCCCTCTCCGTCATGGGCATGCCTGTACAGACGGCGCGGATACATGCGGCGTTGTCTCGCGGCACGCGGACCGGGAAGCGCGGGGCGTGTGGGTTCCATCCGGTTCCTCCGTGTTGGGCTCCTGGTGAGGTGCTCCTATTCGTTCGCCGCTGCCGGGACGACGGCGACGGGGCAGCGTGCCCTGTGCAGGACCTCGCTGCTCACCGAGCCGAGGAGAAGCCTGCGCAGGCCCGCTCGGCCGCGCGAGCCGACCACCAGCAGGTCGGCCTCCTCGGACAACTCCGTCAGGTACGTCGCTGGATGTGTCCAGTCGAGACGCAGCCCGGCCGTTACGCCTGGGTACCGTCCGCTGAGCTCGGCGATTCGTTCCTCGAGGAAGTGCCGGGCACTGTCCTCGATCTCGCGCATATCTGGTTCCAGTGCGGTGCCGGTGCGTGGGAGAGGCAGTAGCACGGGCCGGTGAAGGGCATGCACGACCTGGACGTGGGCCGCCCGGCGGTCGGCCTCCGCGAAGGCGAACTCCGCTGCCTCCGGCGAGTAGTGCACGAGGTCGGCACCGACGACGATGCGCCGGCCCGGCGTCTCGACTGGTCTGCCAGGACGCGTCACCAGCACCGGACACTGGGCGTGCGTGGCCACTTGGAGGCTTACCGAGCCGAGAGGCAGGTGCGGGAAACCGCCGGCGCCGCGATGACCCAGCACCACGAGCGACGCCTCCGCCGAGCGCACCACCAGGGTCCCGGCGGGATCGCCGAAGGGCAGCTCTCCCGCGACGGTGAGGTGGGGAAACGCCGACCGGGCCACTGCCTCGAACCGGTCCACCACTGCCGCACCTCGATCCGCGGCAGTCTTCCCCTCGGCGTCCTTCTCATCCGGCTTCCCGAAAGCTCCGGGCAGTTGGATGGCGTGGGCGATGTGCAGGGGAACGGCCCGCAGGACGGCCTCCTGGGCCGCGTACCGCACGAGGTGATCCTGATCGTCGGCGTCATCGACACCGACGATGACGGGTCTTGCATCCACCATCTCGCCTCCCAGGAAATCCCTTAAGGCATGCCCGCTCCGGGCCGACCCTCAAGGACGTGCGATGACGCGTACGGGCCAGCCCGTACGGCTGGGCGACTGGTGTTCACCGCCGCCGGGCGCCGAGAGGATCGCCTTGAGCAGCAGCCCGACAGCGGCCAGGATCGCCAGCGCCACAGCGACCTTCACCGTCCATGAGCGTTCTGGCCTCCTCCTCGTCGGCGCGCCCTGTGCCCGGGCCCAGGCCCCTGTGGTCCGTGAGCCGGTCGTCCCCCGCCAGCTCGCTGGACTGCATGGTCGGTCACCTCGGTGTCGAGTGACTGCCGAGACCCGTCCGACGGGGGCCTGCCCACGGCAACTGCGGCGGTGGTGGCACGGTCGTGCCGCGGGGCGCGACAGCCGACGGACACCGCCTCCACACCAGCCAAGGCCGGGTACCCGCGACCAGGTGCACGAAGCACGCCGGGAGGCTGGGGTACGGCCCGCCGGGGCTGGGTGGACCTCGTCCTCGGTCATGGGAAGGCCGGCCGAGTGGCGCAAGGCTGCCTCGCGCTCCTTGCCGCTGACTCTTGCCTCCACCTGGACGGGTAGGGGTCATGTGTCGTCACGGCCCTCTTCAGCAGCGTTACGGGAATCGCTCGGCGGTCCCGAAACAGGTTCACCAGCATCCGCTCCCGGCCGCTCGTCGGCGCGGCCGGACGGGGCGGGACGCAACACGCTGAGCACGACGGAGACGACCAGGACAGTGACGATCACGCCGAGGCTGAGGAGCGAATGAACCTCGGGAATCGCCGTGCTGATGATTTCGTGGGATGCCTGCAGGGTCAGTTTCACCCCGATGAAGCCGAGAATCAGCGCCAGGCCCTTGCTGAGGTAGTGGAAGCGGTCCATCAGATCGGCGAGCAGGAAATACAGGGCGCGCAGGCCCAGGATCGCGAAGGCGTTACTGGTGTAGACGATGAAGGCATCACTGCTGACGCCCAGGACGGCGGGCACGCTGTCCACAGCAAAGACCAGGTCGGCGCCTTCCACCGCGGCGACGACGGCGAGCAGCGGGGTGGCGACGATCTTGCCGCCCTCCCGGACGAAGAATCGGGCTCCCGCGTACTCGTCCCGAACGGGGATGACCTTGCGCAGGAGCCGTACGGCGAGGCTCTTGCCGGGATCGACACTGTCCTCTTCCTTGGTGAGGATCTTGTACGCGCTGTAGAAGAGGAAGGCGCCGAAGACGAACAGGACGGCGGTGAAGCGGTTGACCACCGCCACGCCGGCGGCGAGGAAGAGACCGCGGAAGACGAGGGCGCCGAGGACACCGAGGAACAGCACGCGGTGCTGGTACTCGCGGGGCACCTTGAAGTAGCCGAAGATCAGCGCGAAGACGAAGAGGTTGTCCGCCGACAGGCTCTTCTCCAGCAGCCACGCCGTGGTGTATTCCACGCCGGCGGTGGTGCCCACCACGAGGAAGACGAGCGCGCCGAAGACGACGGCCAGGCCCACCCAGACCCCACTCCAGACGGCGGCGTCCCGTAAGCCGATGGCATGTGCCCGCCGGTGCGCCAGCAGATCGACGGCCAAGGCCACCACAACGGTGACCGCGAAGACCGTCCACAGCCACAGTGGTACGTCGTGCACGAGCGCCACCTCTCTACCAAGATCGGCCGGCGGACGCGTCTCCGAGTCTGGAGTACCTGACGGTGGTCCGCTCCGGCGAACTGAGCGTGCTCCGTTGGACGGACACTTTCGGTGTGGTCGCGTTCACCGACGCCCCGGACCGGTGGCCTCGAACTCCGGCGACGGAGGCGTCTCGGGTGATGCCTGTGGGGTTCGTGACGATGCCGGTTCGCTGGCGGTGATCGGAGGAAGGCCGGTCGCCTGTGCCCCGCACAGGAGGGGATTTCCAGGCGGCGGCAAGACACTCGCGCGCAGCGCGCCCGTGCGCCGCCACCCGTCCAGACTGCGGCAGCAAGGGCAGGCCCCAGTTCTCACGGCGCGGGGATCTTGAGGACGCCGTCGTCGTAGTCGACGGTGATCGAGCCGTAGTCGCTGAGCACATCCGAGCCGAGCAGTCCCTGAATGCCGCCGCCTCCCCTGGGAGGGCCGAGGTCGATGACCGTGACCTCACCCGGGTCGATGCGTACGTCACCAACCCTCCACTGGTCCACCCGGGCGACGGGGACCTGCCCGGTGCCCAGGATCCCGCTCACCGATTGGCGCTCGCCGGTGCGTTCCAGACCCACCCGGTCGGCGACGTCCTCGTCGACGACGCTGGCTGAGGCACCGGTGTCCAGGGCGAACATGAAGGGACCCTCGCCTTCGATGCTTACCGGGACGAACGCCAGCGTCCGGTCGTCCTCCTCCACGACCCTGAGCGGTACCTCGCGCACCGCTCCGGGAGAGGCCTGCGCCGCGTCCGGGTCGTCGCGATCCTCGTACAGCACGCAGCCGGCGAGCAGCAGCGCGGCCAGAGGCGCGGCCACGAGCCGACTCGCCGGTCGATGCCTCGTGGCGGGCGCTGGGTCATCCCACATGCCCATGCGGCCGGGGTGCCCACCCGGCTACCGCGCAAACGCTGGTGAACGCCGACTGGTACGGGAGACCGTCGGCCGTGGTCCTTTCCTCGCCGCGGGCCATCGGGGTGCTTGCCGCCCGACTCGGGGGGGGATGGCACGGCCTGCGGGCGTGTGGCTTTTCTTCATCGGCGCCGGTGTGCTCGCCTCGCCCTGGCGTCCGGGGTTCGTTTTCCGGTACGGCGAACGCGATACCTGTAACCAACAAACGGCGAGTGAGCAGGACCTATGAGCCGGACGACACAGCAGACGGTTGTGGTGAGCGGGACGAGCGCCGGAATCGGACGGGCGACGGCCAGAATGTCCGCCGCCCGCGGGTCCGGGTCCCAGTGACGACTCGGATGGCTGTCCGATCCTGTTGTGCGCGTACCAGCCGACTCTCCTGCGGGTACGGCCGAATGCGCGGCTCTCCGGTTTGCCGGAAAACGGCCCGGGATACACGAACAGGAAATTCAGGGCATCGGCATCGCAGAGGAAAGAACGTCCCCTGGGGCGGCAGTGACGTCATCGCGGAACCGGCTCGAGGCGTTGACTTCACGCGACGCGCAGCGCCGACCGCGAATCCGCCGGGCCCGACACGCGCCGGCCAAGAGGGCCCACGCCCCGGTGCCAGGCACGGTGAACCATCCAGGAACGCCCCGACAGCACGCGGCATGGACTCCTGACCGGGGGCGCGGGCTGGTCAATCCCACAGCGGTACGTGTCCCATCCGTAAGAGGAAGGCTTGCGCATGAACCAGGTGGACCTCCCGCTGCCAGTCGTCCGTCGTTCGCCGGAGAAGATCGACATCGGTGCTCTCGAGCGGGATCTGCGCGACCGGGTCGACGGCGAGGTCCGCTTCGACACGGGTACGCGCGCCGCGTACTCGACGGACGGTTCCAACTACCGGCAGGTCCCCATCGGCGTGGTGGTTCCCCGCACGGTCGAGGCCGCCGAGGAGGCGGTGGCGGTGTGCCGTGAGTACGGCGCGCCCCTGCTCTCCCGCGGCGGCGGCACGAGCCTTGCGGGCGAGTGCTGCAATACGGCGGTGGTACTGGACTGGAGCAAGTACTGCAACCGGCTCCTGTCGGTGGACGCCGACAACCGGCGGTGCGTGGTCGAGCCGGGCATCGTGCTCGACGACCTGAACCGGCAACTGGCCGCGTACGGCCTGCAGTACGGGCCGAGGCCGGCCACCCACCCGAACTGCACCCTCGGCGGGATGATCGGCAACAACTCGTGCGGGTCGACGGCCCAGGCGTACGGGAAGGTCGTCGACAACCTGCACCGCCTTCAAGTGCTGACCTACGACGGGACCCGCATGTGGGTCGGCCGGACCGGGGATGCCGAGCTGGAGCGGCTGATGTCCGGCCAGGGGCGGGAGGCGGAGCTGTACCGCGGGATGGCGGCGCTGCGGGACCGGTACGCCGGCCAGGTCCGTGAGCGCTATCCCGACATCCCGCGCCGGGTCTCCGGCTACAACCTCGACTCGCTCCTGCCCGAGCAGGGCTTCGACGTCGCCGAGCTGCTGACCGGTTCGGAGTCCACGCTGGTCACCGTCCTGCGCGCGGAGCTGGAGCTGGTGCCGGTGCGTGCGCATACCGCCCTGGTCGTCCTCGGCTACCGGGACATCTGCGAGGCCGCCGACCATGTGCCGGCGGTCCTGGAGCACGAGCCGATGGCGCTGGAGGGCGTGGACCATCAGCTGATCCGCTTCCAGCAGCAGAAGCATCTCAATCCCGACGCGTTGCGGATTCTGCCCGGCGGCCGGGCGTATCTGTTCGTGCAGTTCGCGGGGGACACGCGCGAGGAGGTCGAGGGCCGGGCGAAGGCCCTCATCGACGCGAAGCCGGACGACGTCGATCACACCTGGTACGACGACCCCCAGCACGTGCACGACCTGTGGCGGGTGCGCGAGTCCGGCCTGGGCGCGACCGCCCATGTCCCCGGGCAGCCCGACACCTGGGAGGGCTGGGAGGACTCCGCGGTGCCCGTGCACCGCCTCGGTGACTATCTGCGCGACCTGAAGCGGCTGTACGAGGAATTCGACTACGGACACCCCTCGGTGTACGGGCACTTCGGTCACGGCTGCGTCCACACCCGCATCCCCTTCGACCTGGAGTCCGAGGAGGGCGTCGCCCGGATGCGGGCCTTCGTCGAGAAGGCCGCCGACCTGGTGGTGTCCTACGGCGGATCGCTGTCCGGCGAGCACGGGGACGGTCAGTCGCGGGGCGAACTGCTGGTGAAGATGTTCGGGCCGGAACTGATCGAGGCGTTCGAACGGCTCAAGGGGCTGTTCGATCCGGGCAACCGGATGAATCCCGGCAAGATCGTCCTGCCGCACCGCCTCGACGAGGACCTGCGCCTGGGATCCGACTACCTGCCGTGGGAACCGGAGACCGCCTTCGCCTTCCCCCATGACGACGGCAAATTCAGCCGGGCCGCCGCCCGATGCGTCGGGGTCGGCAAATGCCGCTCCCTGGAGGGCGGGGTGATGTGCCCCAGCTACGGGGCAACCCGCGAGGAGGAGCACTCCACCAGGGGCCGCGCCCGGCTGCTGTTCGAAATGGTCCGAGGCGACTCACCGGTCGATTCGGGGTGGCGTTCCCACGAGGTGCGCGACGCCCTCGACCTGTGCCTGGCCTGCAAGGGCTGCAAGACGGACTGCCCGGTCAACGTCGACATGGCCACCTACAAGGCGGAGTTCCTGCACCACCACTACCAGGGCCGACTGCGGCCGCTCGCGCACTACTCGATGGGCTGGCTGCCGGCGGTGGCCAGGGCGGTCGCGCTCGCGCCCCGTACCGTCAACGCGCTGGCCTCGGTGCGGTGGGTGGCCCGCGTGGCCAAGACGCTCGGCGGCATCGTGCCCGAGCGGGACGTGCCCGTCTTCGCCGAGCAACGCTTCACCGAGTGGTGGCGCGAGCGGGGCGTACCGGGCGGTGACGGACACCGAGGGGAGGTCGTGGTGTGGCCCGACACCTTTACCGAGCACTTCCACCCCGCGATCGGCAGGGCAGCGGTGGAGGTCCTGGAGGCGGCGGGTTTCCGGGTCAAGGTGCCCGAGGCGGCGGTGTGCTGTGCACTGACCTGGATCTCCACCGGGCAACTGGGCGTCGCCAAGCGGGTCCTGGGCCACACGATCGACGTCCTGCGCGCGGACCTGCGCCGCGGCACACCCGTCGTGGGACTCGAACCCAGCTGCACCGCCGTCTTCCGCGCCGACGCGGCCGAACTGCTGCCCAAAGACCCCGACGTTGACCGGCTGCGGAACCAGACTCGCACCCTTGCCGAACTGCTCGTCGAACGCGCCGACGACTGGCAGCCGCCGGCCGTCGACGCGCGTGCGGTAGTCCAGCGGCACTGCCATCAGTACGCCGTCATGGGCTTCGATGCGGAACGGAAGGTGCTCGAACGGGCCGGTGTGGACGCCGACGTGCTGGATGAGGGCTGCTGCGGGCTGGCCGGCAACTTCGGCTTCGAGAAGGGCCATTACGAGGTGTCCATGGCCTGCGCCGAGGCGGGGCTGCTGCCCGCCGTGCGGGAGGCGGACGAAGCGACGCTGGTCCTCGCGGACGGTTTCAGCTGCCGTACGCAGGTCGAGCAGGCCGGTACGGGACGCGCCCCGTGGCACCTGGCGGAGGTGCTGGCGGCGGCACTGCGGGCACGACGGGACGCCGAGCCCGAGCGCCCCGCACCCCCGGGGCTGCGCGCCCTGCTGCCGCTGGGCGCCGTCGGCCTCGCCGGTGTGGCACTGGCCGTACTGGCCGGGGCACGGCGCTCCCGCCGTGGTCGCCGGGGTGCGTTCCGCGACCGGTGATACCGCGTCCCTGACCGACAGGGGGCAAGCCAGGGGGCACCACCTGCCGCTCCCTGACCGGCGGACACCGGCGGAGACACCTCCGACAGGAAGGATCGGCAGGTGGAGGGAACCTGGTCATTTGGACTGGCCGTGCTGGTCGTGGCGCTGGCCGCCATGGCGGCGGTGGCGTCCAACCGGCTGAGCGAACGCAGCCGAATCCCGGCCCCGGCCTTCTTCCTGGTGACCGCCGCCGTCGCGGTGGACCTCTTCCCGGCACTGCGGAAGCTGTCGATGGCGACGGTGCAGGACATCGTGACCGTCGCCCTGGTGGTGCTGCTCTTCCAAGGCGGCATGGAGATCGGCTGGCGGCGTTTCCGGCCGGAGGCCGGTGCCATCCTCTCGATCGGCGTGCTGGGCACCTTCGCCACCGCCGCTCTGGTCGCCGGCGCGGCCCACCTCCTGCTCGGGCTGGACTGGCGCCCCGCCCTGCTGCTGGGCACGGCGCTGGCGCCCACCGACCCGGCCGTCGTCTTCTCCGTGCTCGGCCGCCGGACGATCACCGGCAGGCCCGGTGTCCTCCTGCCCGGTGAGTCGGGGGCCAACGACCCCGTGGGCATCGCCCTGATAGCCGGTCTGCTGGGCACGTCGGCCGGCTCGGCCCTCGATACGGCCGAGCACACGGCACTGGTCTTCGTGCAGGAGATGGCCATCGGCGCGGCGATGGGTGCAGCGGGCGGCTGGGCGCTGAAGGTGGTCATGCGCAAGGTGCCCCTGCCCGCCGAGGGGCTGTATCCGCTGCGTACGCTCGCGGGAGCATTCACGGTCTACGGGCTGACGACGGTGGCGCATGGCTCGGGTTTCCTGGCCGTCTTCGTCGCCGGTGTCCTGCTCGGTGACGTACGCGCTCCCTACAAGAAGGAGATCGAACGCTTCCACACCGCTCTGGGCAGTCTCGGGGAGATCGTCGCCTTCGCCGTGCTGGGGCTGACCGTGCCTCTGTGGACCTTCACCGCCGAAGGAGCCTGGACGGACGGTCTGCTGCTGGCCGTGCTGCTCGTCTTCGTGGCTCGCCCGATCGTCATGGGCGTCCTGCTGTCGCGGATGCGTCTGCGTGCGGGGGAGCGGGTATTCCTTGCCTTCACCGGGCTCAAGGGGGCCGTCCCGGTCCTCCTCGGTAGCTACATCGTCAGCTCCGGCGTCGCCGACGCCGACCGCCTGTACGACGTGGTGTTCGTCGTGGTCGTCTTCTCCGTCATCGTCCAGGGCTCACTGGTGCCGACGGTGGCCCGGCTGTGCCGTGTGCCGATGCGGTCCGTCGAGCTGGAACCCTGGGCGCTGGGCGTGCGGCTGCGGGAGCGTCCGGAAGGCGTCGCCCGCCATGTGGTCGAGGAGGGATCCGCGGCTGACGGAAGCAGCGTCGGCGAGCTCGACATCGGCGAGGACACGTGGATCAGCCTGGTCGTCCGCGAAGGCGGCCTCGTCCCCGTGAGCGGCTCCACGCGGTTGCGGGTGGGTGACGAAGTACTGGTGCTCACCGGGGATGACGACGAGAAGTGCGCCGGGCTGTTCACCACCCGGCGGGAATGACCGGGTCGGAGGCGTCGCCGAAGCGTGCCGAGCACTCCAGCAGCAGGGCGTGGACAGGCGCTCCACGGCGGAGCCGTCGTGGGGCGCCGGACACCTTCGTACTGGCCATGGGCACTCCGCTTCCGCTCCTGAGATTGCTGCACGCCTACCCACTCCGACCGCATGCGCGGGACGTCACGACATTTCATAGGTAACGATGCAGATCGGATGGAAACGTCGCACTCAAGACGTCGCTCTTGGAGCTGCTGACACACGCGCCGTCCCGGACACCAACGCGGATGGCACCATCACCGCCTACCCCACCGCTGTACACGTCACCGTCCAGTACGCCTGGCCTCATGCGTGAACGGTGCTTGCCGAGGCCCGACGGGCCGCTCACCCGTTCGGACGCGCTGGGCAGGGCGTGCCCGGCGGGCGGCCGCCAGGATGGGGGGTGTTGTCACGCGTGCAAGGGAGAGGTATGACCGGGACCGACTCCGACGGGGCCAGGAGCGGTCGGCGCTCGGGACACCGCGATCCGAATGCGGGCATGACCGACCTGCGGCGCGTCGGGGCGAACCCGGACTTCTGGTACCCGGTCGCGCTGTCCCGCAGCGTGCGCAGCATGAGAGTGATCGCGACCGCGTTCGCCGGTGAGCGCATCGCGCTCTACCGCGGGGAGAGCGGTGCCGTCTACGCGCTGGAGGACCGGTGCGCCCACCGGCAGGTGCCGCTGAGCATGGGCGTCGTGGAGGGCGAGACACTCCGCTGCTGCTATCACGCGTGGGCCTATCGTGGCGACGGTCGCATCTCTCAGATCCCGTACCTGTCCAAGGGCGATGGCCGGCCGCCGCGCGGCGTGCGCGGCTACCCCGTCCGCGAGGCATACGGCCTGGTCTTCGCCTTCCCGGGCGACCCGGAGAAAGCAGCGGTCACCGCGCTGCCCGACCTGCCGGCCTTCGGCTCACCGAAGTACAAGACCATGACCTTCTCCCGGACGGTGCGCTGCCACTACTCGTTCATGCACGAGAACCTGCTCGACATGAACCACCAGTTCCTCCACCGGGGTGTCGTCGGCAGGCTCCACCCGGAGCTGCTGGAACACCGGACCGGCCCGCGTTCGGTGGAGGCCAGGTACCTGTTCACCCATGCCGGAGGTAAGCGGAACCGCAGCGCCTCCCTGCTGGCCGCCGAGGGCATCGGCGGCAGCGACTCCGCCGACGTGATGACCATCCGCACCGATTACCCGTACCAGACCCTTGACCTGGTCCCGGAGGGCGCCGAAGGTCCGGCCTACTGTCTGTGGGCCGCGTACGTGCCCGAGGACGCCGAGCAGCGCATGTGTCACGCCTACGGCCTACTCATGATCGAGAAGCCCGGGATTCCCGGCGTCCTTCATCTGGGCTGGCCGTTCATCAGGCGGTTCACCGAGCGCGTGTTCGCCGAGGACCGCATGGCCGTCGAAGCCGAGCAACGGGCGTGGGAGGAGCAGGGCGAGGACCGCAATCACGAGGTCTTCCCCTTGATCCTGGATGTCCGGGAGGTGCTGCGCACCAACGGCGTCCCGCTCCGCCCCCAGGCTGCCGCGTTCGACGCCGATCCGTCGTCCGACGGCCCGGCGTCGGCGCCCGGCGACCACCCCGCAGGACCGGCCGCCCTCGAGGGCCCGAAGTCCTCGACAGAGTTGCCGGGCGGGTGAATGCGGTGAACGCCGATCGACGCGGAACCGCTGGTCTCGGGCCCTTCGGGGGACGTGTGGTTTTGGTCGGCCTCCCGAGGAACTCCCGGACGGCCGCCGCCCGACCGTTGCAGGTGCTGGAGAAGCACCGCGCCCTGGAGCCCCGATTCGATCCGTCTCTGCGACACATTCCGCCGGTCACGGTCTGGCGAGACGTCGAGCGAGCGGTCAACGAGCTGACCGCGCAGGACGACGGGTTTTCGAGCAGTCGATTCTGACCACCCTGGTGCCTGGCCACGCCGACTTCTCTCACCTGCCGTTCTTCCCCCAATCCGTCTTTCGCCTCCGGTAGCGGCTCCACTGCCGCGGCCTCGGACCTGCCGCCGGAGATCGCCCGTCTGGCGGACTGGGCCGCGGACCCGGAGCACTTCATGCGGCGTGCCGGCGGCGCGGAAGCGGTCCACCGCGACTGGGACCAGGGCCACCTCAGCTGCCGAACCGAGGTCGTTATGGGCCGGGCTGGGCGATCTGGCCCCGAGGGAGAACGAGCGGATCGCGGTAGTGCACGCGCGCCGCCTGGCCCTGGACGACATCGTCGCCTCCCTCGCCCGCCAACTGCCGCAACGTCGCCCATTACCTTCGTCGTAGAGTTCGGTTCGGGTTCGTGGCCATCGGGGCCGGTATGACTCTTTGCCCCTGTCCTTGATGATCCGGGGGGTGCTGTCGCCGGTCCCGGCGGCACCGGTACAGCGAACTCCGTCAGCCGGACAGGACATCACCAGCAGCGGCATTCGCGCCCAACCGCTGGCCTGGCCACCGGAGCCGCAGCAGTAGCCGCCATGGCATGACTCCATTCCGCCCCCGCTCCGGCAAGCCGGGGCACTGCCGACCGGAGCGCTCTGCGACAACATGGTCTACCGCCGCACACCCCACCCATGACCACCCACCAGCCAGCATCTGGAGCAGCATGTCCGAACGACGCATCGGAGCGGTCCTGGCCGCCGCGGGGACCCCATTGGTTCTGACCGGGGCAGCGATGTACGTACTACCCGGGCCCGGTTTCCCCATTCTTGCTACCGGCCTCGCCGCGCTCATCACAGGACTCATCATGATCGCCGCCAACCGCCGCAGCTGACCCGCCCCCTCACTCACAGGAGAACTCTGCCCTCATGACCTGGCACTGGATCGGCTTGGCTTTCTTCTCAATCACCCTGCTCCCGGCCGGGCTGGCGATGGTCACCGGCCACGTGCCGAAGCGTCTGCGCCCCCGGCTCGCCCCGACGCCACCGCGCGGCTGGGCCATCCTCGCGCTGTACGCCGCCGCGCCTCTCAACGCGATCCCCCGTCTGGCCGGCGCCTCACCGGCGATCACCTTGGCCGCTACCGCCACCGCAGGCGTCGTCGCCGCAACCGGATGCGCGGTCGCGGCCATCGCCTCGCACCGCTCAGCAAGCGCCGCGTCATGACGAGGGCACGGATCTGGCGGCGCGAGATCGGATCAGTCAGCCTCTGGTGGACCACGCTCACACTCATCCTTTGGCTGCTGAGCCGCACCACTGGTCAGCCCACGGGCTTCCTACGCTGCGCCGCCTCCGCAGCGCTGCTGGTCACGGTAGGGGAGATCGGAGACTGGCTACGCCGACGCTGGTACGCACACCGCACCACTAACCGTTCCTAACTCCTTTCACCCGGCCTTCCACATCCCCTCCCTCTCAAGTGGTCCGCAGCTCTACCTCATCCGTGTCAATCACATCGCCTCAACCTCAACTTGCTGAACTTGACAGGGAAGGCTCGTGGAGGCATATCGCGCGGCGGAGTTCAGCATCTCCTGCGCCTAGGCGTACCGGCTGCTTGGCGTGGACCGCCCCCTGGGCGCCCGCAAGGAACGGTTGGTGTTGCGCCCACCCGGTGCGTACCCCGTCTTGCGGCTCGCTGGGAGATGGCGCCCGCGGTCAGCCCGACGTGCGGCCCTGGTCTGCGGCTTTGCGTAGGCTCTCCTCCAGCGCGGCCATCAAGTCCCCCGTCGGTTCCGGCTCAGGAGGCGGCATTGGTTGGCCTCCGGATTCCTTCGCCGCGACCAGTTGCTCAAGCGCCATGGCGTATTCGTCGTGCAGCGCGGTGAGGTCGATGCTGGGCAGCTGGGCCATCAGCAGGGAGGCGAGCTCCAGTTCTTGCCCGGTCACCGGCGTGGTCGATCCCATGCCGCCGGGTTCGCGTACTTCTTCGGGCCACAGGAGGGTCTGGACAACCAGAGTGTCGCGGCGCGGCCACAGTGCGGCCAAGCGCTCTCTGGACTGCAGCGTCACCTTGGCCACGGCTGCGCGCTCAGCTCTGGCCAGTGCGGCTACCAGCAGTGCGTACGGCCGCTGCCCGGACTGCCCGTGCGGCGCGGCGTAGTAGCCGCGGGAGAACAGGAGCGGGTCCAGGCCGTCGACGGGGACGAATCCGAGGACCTCGATGACATGCTTGCTGAGCAGCGGCAGGGCCTCGAGGTCTTCTTCCCGCAGCACCACAGTGCGTCCGTCCGGGGTCTCATATCCTTTCGCGATCTCGGGCCTGTCGACCTCGCGACGCTCGGCTTGGCAGACACGCCGGTGCCGGATGCGGGCACCGTCGGTGGCGTGCACTTCGTGCAGATCCACTCCGTGCCGTCGGGTCGCGGGGAACAACTGCACCGGCAGGCTGACCAGGCCGAACATGATCCAGCCGGTCCACACCGCCTGCGTGGGCACATCCATCGTGGGCACATCCATGCCTCCAGCCTCCGCCGCAGCAGGCACGGGCGCACCTTCGAGCGGACCGCAGCCGGATCGCCAGGCGCGGAAGGCGCCGTGAGGGATACGAGGAAGGGCCAGAATCGCTGGCCCTCTTCGACATGTCAGCCGCTGGCAGGCCGGGCCTGCCAGCGGCGTGATTACAGCACTGGGACGCGCGAGGCCTGCGGGCCCTTGGGGCCCTGCACGACATCGAATTGAGAACCGGCAACGCTGCCGGAGCGTGTGGGCCCTTCCCGGGTGCCGTGAGCTGACGGAGCGGGCGGCCGACAGGCGGGTCCTAGGAGCCGAGCCGGGTGCGCAGCAGTTGCTTGCCCAGTTCCGCGCCCTTGCGGCTGTCGGCCTGTGCCTTGCGGAACAGCTCTACGACTTCCGTGTCGTTCTCGCGCTGGGCGTCCTGGAGGTAGGTTTCCAGCCGCAGAGCGTTGCTGAGACATGCCTCGATGTACCAGATCAGGTTGTAGTCCTTGTCCTTGGTGCCGGTGACCTCACCGGTTTCCGTGTTGCTGGGCATGGCGGGCGTCCTTGAGTGTCGTGGAGGGGCTGGGCAAGCAGCCGGCGTGGCTGCGGGTGGCCCGGATCGCCAAGCCAGCGGGGATGCGGCCTTCGCGATCCGGTGGCCGCGGCCGTCTGCTTGAGGGGAGCATCGGCCGGGCCTGTCGCCGCCGGGGCAACCAGACGACAACCACCGGGCGGCGCTTTGCTGGACGACTGCTCCCGCGAGGGTCGGCGGTTCACACCAACGGCGGTGATCCGCAGGCACCGGTTACCGTCACGCCCACACGCCCCTGTGGCCGCACTCGGACTTGTCGGTCTCTCCAGGCCTCTGGTGCCGGGGTGGGTCGAGCATTCGGCGGCGGCATGGTCGTGGGTCTGTTCGGCGGTGCTTTCCGGCCTGCGCCGCAGGTCAGAGCGATTCCCCTGCACCGGCGGGCTCAGGACGGTGTCACGATCACTCATCCGGGAGCTGCGCCAAAGTGACATTAGGTACGGTTCCGACGCGATGGGCGCTGTGATGACCCTAGTCCTGGGGCCGGTGAGGGCGGGCCCCAGGACTGTTCATGATTTCCTTCTCCGGGCTCCAGGAGAGGGCGGAGCTGCCCTGCCATCACCCGCCCGGCGGCAGAGGCTCGCTTGTTTGACTCACGGGGTGGTGCGTGCTGCGGCGGCGGAGATGACCTTCTGGCGCTGCTGGTGGCGGCGTTCGTACTCCAGGGCCTGGCGGGCGACGCTGGAGGGAACATCGTGCAGCCGGGCGGTGATCTGGTTCTCGGCCATGGTGTCGTAGCCGTCCCAGGGCTCAGGGCCGCGCAGCTCCTCGATGGCGTCCAGGACCGGACGCCGGTAGCCGTGGGCTCGTTCGTATCCCTCGATCACGGTCAGGTCCGACTGGGAGAGTGTGCGCAGCCGCTGGGTGATTTCGTCGACGCTGAGCTGGCTGAAGCGGGCGATCGGCAATTCCTCCTCGCGGGTCACCGCACCCTGGACCTCTTCGGCCGTCCGGGTCGGCTCCGGCATTTCCCGCACCGCGCCCTCGGCCGCACCCCGGGCCCGCCGTCCGCTACTGCGGGCGACATCCTGCACCCGGTCGGCGACGGTCCGCACGGTGCGGGCGGCCGCGTCGGTCAGGCCACCGCCGTTCTCCACGCCGAAGCCGTTGGCGGAGGCCGCCACGGTCCGCGCGCGATCGGCGAGACTGTCGTCCAGTCTTGCGAGCAGTTCCTCGTCCTGGCGGCGCAGTGCGGCGAGCAGGTCGGCGGTGGCCTTCTCGTGGATCTCTTCCGCGATGGTCTGTCCGGCCCGGCAGGCCGCCAGTGCCCGGGCGGTGACCGCGTACTCGTCTTCGGCGTTCTTCAGCAGGCGCCGTTCGTCGTTCGGCTGCCGGCCGCGCAGCATGTCCGTCACGATCGCGGATCCGATGGTCAGCGGCAGCATGGCGGTGCGCACGGTGCTGCGCGCGATGTACCGCGCGATATCCACGGTGTCCCCGACGAGGCCGCGGGGCTGCAGCTCGCGCACGTGGTGCTCGATGCGCTGAAGGCTGTCCTGGACGTCGTGCACCTGTTCTTCGAGCATGTGCCGGTAGGGGCCGGGCGGCGTGATGGTCGCATCGGTCCGGAAGCGGTCGACCACCGCCTCATGCGCCTCGCGGGCGTCTTCCAATGCCGGTACGAGCGCGTCCGTCATCACTGTCATGGGGGGTGCTCCTGGGGGTCTGGCGGCCGGTACGGCCCGCCGCGCATCGGGAAACGGCTGCCCACGTGGTCATTTCCGCGGCCGGGCAACCGGGCACCATCCTGTGGGACCGTAAGCAAGATCGCCCGGAGGCCGGGCCCGTTTGCGTCCGTACGGCGACAAACCTGGCTGGGGCGCGCTTCGCACCCGGTCGCCTGTTGCCCCGTTGTGCCCCGAGGAAACAGTCGGTGAAGACAATGTGTCTTCCCCTTCCGAAGCGGCCCTGATCTCGCACGCGGCCCGGGTGGGCGCGGCGCTGTCGGGACGGGCGAATGCGGGCTGAAAGGGGGGCGACGGCGGTTGGGCTGTATCGAAATTCCTGATCACGCGTTGGTCCGGGCGTGAATCCTCGCGTTGACGACGCTGTGCCGTATCGGCACCGCTCGGGCTTACTGGCTCCGAGCCCGAGCGGGATGACCTGGGTGCTGGCGTACAGGCGTGAGGCGGTTGGAGCTGGCGGTGATGGTCAGATGCTCAGCGGTGATGGTTGCCGCTTGTGGACGTACGCCGCGACGGTCCGCCTGGCGCGAGCAGCGGCCTGCGGCTCTCGCGCAGGCCGCCGCGAGTGAGCACACTGGCGTGCCTGCTCACTCGCCGACAGTTGGATCTGTACACGCGGAAACCCGCCGATCGTCCGTGACTCCCCCCATCCCTATGGGCCGCCGAGGCCGGCGGTCCATAGGAGGCGTCAGTCGCCGGACGAGTGTCGCCGGAGCCGCGCTCGGTTCCCGCCCGTCGCCGGTGAGCGGGGCGTAAGGGTCGCGCGATGAAGCCAAGCCGGCTCCGGCAGGCCTCTAGGCAGCCGGCATGTCGCGGTTTCGGCCGGTTGACCGACGTGAGTCGGCTTGGCGGGCGGCGGCGCTGGCTGCCAGCCCCAGCAGCAGAGCGACGACACCCACGATGACGTTGCTGACGATGGACCTCGTAGAGGTGACGTCACCTGCCACGACCCAGGGGGCGATGATGGTCCACACGCCCAGGGCGCAGGCCGCCCACGCCATGCTGTGCGTGCGCTCGTAGGCACGCCCGAAGCCACCGCTCATCAGGACCGCATAGGCGATGCCGACGATCAGGTTGCTGACGGCCAGCGTCGTGAAGCCGTTGAACCCCGCGATCCACGGCGACGCCGCCAGATACAGGCCCGTGAGGAGAGCCATCGTCTCCACGGCCTGCGCCTGGGGGGTGGTCGCCGCGCGCTCGGCCATCTCGTGGCGCATGCGCATGTCGAGGATGTCGGGATGGGTTTCCATGGATGATCGGGGAGAGGTCGTCATTCCTGTCACCTCCGAGGTTGCGTGATCTCCGGATGCGCATCAACGAGTACCCACATTCCAGCTCCGTCCATCGAGGGCCGAAAGGCGCTGACGTGCCAGGGGCACGGGAGCGGCCGCACCAACCGTGCCCTCGGACAGCGGTACCTCGCACAGAGCACCGGGTGCCCCAGCCACCTGTAGTGCAGCACGTCCCGGCCGCGCCCCAGCGGCAGCGACCGTATCCCCGTCCGGAGTGCGTCGATCACCGCATGGGCCCGCGGCTCCCCGTTCAGAGGGTCCAGCAGCCCCAGGCCCCGGCTCCGCTTCATCCGGAGACGAGGAGGCATTGCGGTCATGGACAGCCAGGTCACCACCAGCGCGAACGTCAAACGAAGCCGTGAGGGCGGGAACGTGTTGCTGCGCCGGTCAGCTCAGCCGTCAGGGCGGAAGACCGTGCGGACGCAGCTGTCCGTCTTGCCCTCGAACATCTGGTCAGCACCGGACAACGTGGTGGCGGCCGAACGCCCGTGTCAACGCTGGTCGCGCGAGCCGCCCGTTGGAGGATGCGGCCGGGGTGTCTGGGCCGTGGCCGTTGGGCGGGTGACGCGCCGCCGCGTGGGCATGTCCGCGGTCCGCGTCGAGGCGGCCGAGATGATCATGGCAGGTCGGCCGACCAGAGCCACAGGGCCATCAGCTCAGGCCACACGTAGAGACCAGCGGTGAGCCGACCAGTAGCGTCTCACCAGGCCTTGTACTGAGTGAGCCGCACATCGCGGGCCCCTCGATGTGGTCTGCCGTCCCGGCCCGTTCGGTTGGGCATGGCTTGAAATGCTGTGCGGCGCCCACCGTCAGCGCTCCACGCGCGGACCCTGATGAGGGGCATGGAGTGTCCGCGCGCACGGCGCTCACACACGGTAGGGAAAGCGCGGGGGAATGTAGCCGGTGCCCCAGAAAGGGGCGTATCCGTAGTGGGTGTAGACCCGGTCGTAATATTCGCGCTGGTCCACGAGCTCCGGGTCGTACTCGGGCGCGTCGACGACATCGTCCCGGGTACGGTCGATGCGGATCTCGTCCTCGGCCACGTCGGCCACGGCGTCGACCGGTATGTAGCTCTTCTTTTCGCCGATGCCCAGGAAGCCGCCGTGCTCCATGAGCAGGAAGCGGACCTTACGCTCCTCCTCGTCGATGATCAGGTCGCTCACTTTGCCGAGTTCGTTTCCGGAGCGGTCGGTCACCTTCCGGCCCCGAACGTCCTCGTCGGCGGAGGGGATCGCGTGATGCGAGTCGGAGAGCCTGGTCAGCACGGGAATGTCGCCGGACTTCATCGGGGGCCTCCCTGGAATATCAGGACACATCTATGCGGCTGAGGGGTCATGCCCGGTCACCTTCGTCCGAATTCCCTCCCACCGCCGCCGCATGCGTGTATCCAAGGGGCTGACGTGCCCGTGGGCTGTAGCCGTCGAGGAAGGCGGCACGCAGGTCGGGCCGCTTACCCACGGGCCGCAGGCCGGCGGGACGTTCGGGACGGCGAGTTCGGGTGTCTCAAGAACGTGCCTGATCAAGGAGCCGTCACGGGCCATGATGGGCGTATCTTCGTACAAAAGTTCGAGGGTCTGGTGTGGGCCTACAGAAGCCGGGTGATGCGATCGAGGGAGGGCGGTATTCATAAATAGGTCGTTTTTCTCAGTGACTTGACGGGGCGGCAGAGCGGGTCTCGCGCGTACGAACGGGGATCAGCGGCCGCGAATCGGCTCCGTGGTGCAGCGCGGACAGGACTGTCAGAGGCCCCGAGGGCATGCTCCGCGCGGCACGGTGGCGTGCACCGCAGTTGGTGCCTCACTCGCCGCTCGCACGGCCGACTCGCCGGATGCGCTGACGAAGGGGTGTCTGTCAGCGACTACGCGCGGAGCATGCCGATCTGGCCGGTATCCGCTGCCGGGAAGCGCCACGTGACGAGCCTTCCAACTCGCTGCCATCAAGATCATTCTTGCCCAATTGTGTACGCCTGCCCCAGATGGGCAAAGTCTTCTCGAATCACGTGATCGCTCTTGCGCAGCGCCTTGGCGAGCTGGCCGCGCAACTCGCTGGGGAGCGACCCGGCTCCCAGCGCGCAGTCGACGAGGAGCGCACGGCAGTCCCGCACCTCCTGATCGGTGGCGAGGGCTGTGAACAGCGGGTGCGTCAGGGTCTCTCGGGCGGCGTGGCCGTCGGTCGTCTTCATCGTCCGGCGGTGCAGCTCCGCGACCACCAGGCGCCCCGCAGGGGGTTCCATGAATAGGTACAACACGCCCGCGGGGTTCATGCGTCGTCGAGTGTGATGGCGGCGGCCGGGCAGACGGCGGCCGCCTCTCGGACGGTGGGGTGCTGGTTCTGGGGTGGTTCGGGGTCGAGGAGGGTGACGATGCCGTCCTCTTCTCGCTGGTCGAAGATGTCGGGGGCGATCAGGGCGCATTGGCCGGCGCCGCAGCATTTCGTCTCGTCCACGCTGATCTTCATGTTTCTTGGCCTCCTTCCTGCTCGCTACCAGCGCACGGGGACCTCGCGTAGGCCGCCGACCAGTAGGCCTTCCACTCGTTGTAGTTCGTCGGTGGGGGCGGCCAGGGTGAGGGTGGGGAGTTTGTGGAGGAGGGTTTCCAGGACGACTTGGAGTTCGGTGCGGGCGAGGGATTGGCCTAGGCAGGCGTGGGGGCCGGCGCCGAAGGTCAGGTGGGGGTTGGGGGTGCGGGTGAGGTCCATGTCGTCGGGGTTGGTGAAGGTGTTCTCGTCGCGGTTGGCGGAGGACAGGGCGCAGAAGACTGTGGTGCCGCTTGGGAGTTGTTCTCCGTTGATGTTGGTGTCTTCGGTGAGGTAGCGGCGGATGCCGAAGGTGCCGAGGTTGGCGTCGTAGCGGAGTGCTTCGTCGACCGCGGTGCGGATGAGGGTGGGGTCGGCGAGTAGGCGTTCCCAGCGGGAGCGGTCGGTGAGGAGCATGGCGATCATCTTGCCGATCATGTTGGCGGTGGTCTCGTGGCCGGCGACCAGGAGGCCCATCCCCGTGCTCAGCAGTTCGGCGTCGGTCATTCCCTCGCCTTCTGCCTCGCTTTCCTTGATCAGCATGCTGAGCAGGTCTTCGCCGGGTTCGGTGCGCTTGGCTGCGATGAGGTCGCTCATGTACTGGATGAACTCGGTGTGTGCGGTGCGGGTCTCGTCCTTGGAGAAGCGGGTGACGTTGAGGAAGGCGTCGGACCAGTAGGAGAAGCGTTCGCGGTCGTCGGCGGGGGCGCCGAGCAGGTCGCAGATGACGTACACGGGGAGGGGGAAGCCGAGGGCGGCCTTGAGGTCGGCGGGCCGGCCGTGTTCGACCATGGCGTCGATGAGGTTTTCGGCCGTCTCCGTCATGCCGGTGCGTAGTGCCCTCATGCGTTTGGCGGTGAAGTACTTGCCTACCTGTCGCCGCCACCTGAGGTGGGGTTCGCCGTTGTCGGGGATGGCCAGTTCGTAGTCGCCGGTGGCGGCGGAGCCGCCTGCTCCTTCGGGGGCGACCCTGGCGCTGTTGTCCTCGGTGGTGGGGCGGGCGAAGCGGGGGTCGGTGAGGAGGTTTCTGACGTCGTCGTAGCGGGTGAGGAGCTTGCCGGTGTCTCCGCTGGGGAGTTCGACGGTGGCCACCGGGCACTGGCCGCGCAACTGCTCCCATTCGGCGGGCGGCTCCAGTGGGCCTTCGGTGGGTATCGGCAGACGGATGACCTGGTCGTTCTGGCTCATCTGGCGTCTCCTCGTGGGGGAGGTGTGGTGCGACAACGGTGCCGACGAGGTCGACGACGCCTGCGATGACGCCGACGACGGCGCGTTCACGGTGTTGCACGATACGTACGTCGTGCATGATGCATCAATAGTGCATCATGCACTTTTCATGCATGGCGCATTATCGACGTAGGGTGGAAGAGACGGTGACGCGAGCAGCGCACCTGTCGCCAACGTCCGTGCAGGCAAAGGGAGATCGGCGTGGATGCCCGAGAGGCGGGGGAGCGCATCGAGCGTGAGCTGCTGATCCTGACGCGGAACCGGGAGTCGTCGACACCGCGTGGCGTACGCGGCGGGGGCGCCCTGGACCGTAGCGCCTACGCGCTGCTCAGCAGGCTGGAAGTGCAGGGACCGATGTCGATCCCGGACTTCGTCGAGGCGTTCGGGCTCGCCGCGTCCACGTTCACGCGGCAGACCTCGGCGCTGCTGCGGGAGGGCCTGGTGGAGCGGACGCTGGATCCGGACGGCGGGGTGGCCCGGAAGTTCCGGCTCACCGAAGAGGGCGTGAAGCGTCTTGCCGCGCAGCGCGAGGAGATCATCAACGGCCTGACCCAGGTCGTCGCCGGTTGGGAGCCCGAGCGTTTGCAGCGCTTCGTCGCCGACCTGCGGCAGTTCAACACCGACATCGAACGGATCACGGGCCGCGCCTGGCCGCGTCCGACGCCCCAGGGCACCGACGATCCGCACCCGCGTGACTGATCACGGAGTGAGCTCGTGATGTCCGCGGGCATCCGACAGTAGGAACCCCGCATCCGCCCCACCAACTCCAGGAGCCCGGGTTCGGCCACTGTGGACCGCCTGGCATCGCACGGCAGCGCCCTCGGGCGGCCACCGGTGTTCTCCGGTGGGCCGTCCGAGGGCCGACGCATCAGCTGTCTGCCGGTCAGGAGGTAGGGGATATCCACATGGCAAGGGCGAGGACGGCCGCGGTGGCGGCGAAGGTGCTGAAGTCGTACCTCCCTTGCGGGGCGGTCGGCGCCACAGTGGTGTCGCGCATGCGCCGCTGGAGGTTTTCGCCGATCACCTGCCAGTTGGTCACCAGGCCCACGTCGGAGTCATCGAAGCGGTATCCCCAGTCGTCGGTCCAGCCGTTGATGATCCGGTCGGAGATGGCGTGGAACCGGGCACCTTCGGCGATGGCTTCCACGAACCACAGGAGCGCCCCGGCCCTGGCGCGGTCTGCGGCATTCCTGTCGTTTTCTACGACTGGCGGGTTGTTGAGCGCGTTCGCGTTGTCCCGGAGATCGCGGGTGGAGAACATCGGCGTCGTTCTGGTCTGGCCGGCGTAGCCGGGCAGGCCATTGCTGGCGGTGTAGCTGCCCGAGAACGGGAGCACCTCTGCGGAGTTCGGTTCCGTGGACGAAGACGGCAGCCAGTTCACGTTCTGGAGGGTCGCGTCCGAGGTGTAGCGGTAGGTGTGGTCGCGGGGATTGTAGAAGCCCTGCACGTACAGGTTGTGGGCGTTCATGACGATTCGGGTCAGCAGGTTCGGCCCGTCGTACACGTTGACGAGGAAGAAGTCGTCGGTGGTCGTTTCGGTGGCCCACACCGTCTGTGCGCCGTTGCCGTAGATCGCTTTCTCGTTCACTCGGCCGCGGACATCGTTGATCATCTGCTGGTAGCCGGCCCGGCCTCCGCTGACGTCCCAGTCGACGTCGTTCGCGTCGTCGATCGCGAAGGCTTTCGTGGCACCGAGGGGGCTGAGCAGGGCCAGGAGCAGCGCGAGCAGTACCGCGCCGGCGGTTGCGATGGTCGTTCTGGTGCGTCGGCCGCCCGGAGGGCTGCCTACAACGATGTCAGGACTCATGTGCTTCTCCTTGTGTGCAATGAGCGTCGTGCCTGACCGACGCTTGCAACCGGAGCGTTGATTGGCACGTCCCTTCCACCAGGGCAATCAACCTCGTGGACAGCACTGGATTGTTTGCCGGGCCGTTTCGTCGCCGTTGTCAACGGTCGATGTCACATCGGGAATGGGTTCACGCCCGAGTGGTGCGGTCCGTACGTTTGCCGCCCTGAACGGCGTTTTCGCCAGCCATACAGCCACGTACGGCCATAGGTGCGTACGGACAACAGACATGCACTGCCAGAGACACGTAACGCCACGTACTGCCACAGGAAAGGGGACGGCTTCGTGGGACGTCCCGAAAGAACGGTGGATCCGGCTGCCGGTCCGGTGCAGCGCCTCGCCCACGAGTTGCGGCAGCTGCGCAAGGCCGCGGGCTGCCCGTCGTACCGGACCATGGCCCAGGCGGCGGGGTTCTCGGCGACGACGTTGTCGCAGGCGGCGGCCGGGCAGCGGCTGCCGTCGCTGGCCGTGGTCCAGGGGTACGTACGAGCCTGTGGCGGCGAACCCGAGGAGTGGGAGCCGCGGTGGAAGGCGGCCGAGACGGAGGCCGCGGAGAGCCCCGCGGACGAGAAGACCGACGAGGACGCGGCGCCGCCGTACCGGGGTCTCGCGCGCTTCGAGCCCGCCGACCGTGACCTGTTCTTCGGCCGGGACCGGCTGGTCCACGAGCTGTGCGAGCTGGTGTCCGAGCAGCGGTTCGCGGTGGTGTTCGGGGCGTCCGGAAGCGGGAAGTCGTCGCTGCTGCGGGCCGGGCTGATCCCGCGTCTTCAGGAGGAGATCGCGGAGCTGGGGAGACCGGCGGTGTTGCGGATCCTCACTCCGGGGGACAGGCCCGCCGCCCGGTACGAGCACCTGCTGGCCCCGGCCGAGGACGAGCCGGAGAGCTGGGTCGTGGTGGACCAGTTCGAGGAGGTCTTCACCCTGTGCCGGGACAAGGCCGAGCGGGCCCGCTTCATCGACCTGCTGCTGGCCGCCCGGAAACCGGACAGCCGGTTGCGGGTGCTGATCGCGGTGCGGGCGGACTTCTACGCCCGGTGCGCCGAGCACCGGGAACTCGCGGACATGCTGCGCGGCGCCGCGCTGCTGGTCGGGCCGATGACGGCGGACGAATTGCGGGAGGCGGTCGTCAAACCGGCGCAGGCGGCCGGTCTGCTGGTGGAGCGGGAGCTGACCGCCCGGATCGTCGAGGAGGTCCTCGACCAGCCGGGCGGGCTGCCGATGCTCTCGCACGCGCTGCTGGAGACCTGGCGGCGGCGTCGCGGCCGGCTGCTGACCCTGGCCTCGTACGAGGCGGCCGGCGGGGTGGGCGGCGCCATCGCGGCCAGCGCGGAGGAGGTGTACGGGCAGCTGACCGCGGCCCAGGCGGACGCGGCCCGCCGTCTTCTGCTGCGGATGGTCGAGCCCGGGCGCGGGACCTCCGACACCCGGCGCCCGCTGAACCGGGCCGAACTCGATTCGTGGGCGTGCCCCTACGTGCCGCCGGTGGTGGAGCGGCTGGCCCGCGCCCGCCTCCTCACCTCAGACGAGGAGACCGTCCACCTCGCCCACGAGGCGCTGATCACCCGCTGGCCCCGGCTGCACGGCTGGATCGAGGAGGACCGCGAGCGGCTGCGCCACCACCGGGCGCTCACCGAGGCGGCCCGCGCCTGGCTGGAGCACGAACGTGACCCGGGCACGCTGTACCGGGGCGTCCGCCTGGCCCGAGCGGAAGAGCTGTTCCCGAACCCCGCATGCGACCCCGAACTGACCGTGGCGGAACGGGAGTTCCTCGTCGCCGCCTTCGAGGCCCGCGACGCGGAACGCCAGGCCGCCGCCCACTCGGCGCGCCGGGCACGGGCAGCGGTGGGCGTGCTGTCGGCCGTACTCGCGGTGGCGCTCGTGGCCGGACTGGTCGCGTTGCTGGAGCATCGCGACAACCAGCGGCGGCGCACCGACGAGGCGGCCCGCCGTATCGCCGCCGTCGCGGAGTCGCTGCGTACGACCGATCCCCGCACCGCGCAACTGCTGGGCGTCGCCGCCTGGCGCGCGGCGCAGCTGCCCGAGACCCGGCGGGCCCTGCTGGGCTCACTCGGCCAGCCGGAACCCGACTCCTTCATCGACCCGGCGCCCGGCGACGGCCCCACCCGCTTCCTGACCCACTCGGGCCGCAGGCTGCTCAGCGTCGAGGGACGCGTCTGGCGGACCTGGGACGTGGTCCGGCACCGGCGGATCGCCTCGGGGCGCCTGCCGGAGGGCGGCACGGTGAGCGCGGCCGCTGCGGACGGGCGGCTGCTGGCGATCACCGGGGACGACGGAACTCGGCTGTGGGACACGGCCGCCGGGCGGTGGCGCGGCGACCGGCTGCCTGCCTCTGCCTCCGTGGACTTCTCCGGTGCCAGTTACGTCGTGGGTGACACGAGCGACTACCGGGTGCAGGTGCGCTCGTCCGCCGACGACCGCCTGCGATACGACACGAAGGCGGCGGATACGACGCTGGTGGCGTCGAGCGCGGACGGCCGGCTGGTCGCGGCCTGCCCCGACGAGGGCACGCCCCTGGTACGGGACCTGAAGACGGGGCGCACGCTGCCAGGAGCCTGGGAACGGGACGGCGAGATCTGCAGCGCGGAAGGGCCGCAGCTCGTGTTCGACGGAGGCGAGCGAAGCGAGATGGGGGTCCCCCCGGCCGAAGGCTGGGGGAGGCTCGCCGCGTACACCTTTGACGGGATGCACGTCTTCGATGTCCCCTCGGGGCGGCGGCTGGCGAACATCGACGACCCGGGCGTGAAGTACGCCTCCCTCAGCAAGGACGGGAAGTTCCTGGCGACCGCGGACGGTGAGGAGGTCAGGGTGTGGCGCCTCGCGGTCGACGAGTCGGCCCCGGTGTTCCGGCACTCCCTGAACAACCAGCACCCGTACGGCGGCCTTGCCTGGGATCCCGACCGCCCCGTCCTGCGCTACCTGGAGGGCGGTACGGTCCACTCCCTCGACGTCGCGCACGCCGTGACGCCCGCCTGGCGCGACGAGCCGCTGGACGGGGTGCGCATCAGCCCGGACGGCCGCACCCTCGCCACCGCCCGCCGCACCGGCGACCGTTACCACTTCGAGCTGCGCGACACCGCCGACGGCAAGCTGCGGCGGACGCTGCCGCCTCCGCCGCTCCCCGTCTCCCGCGATCCCGAGACGCCTGTGCACCCGGAGAGCACCTCACCACTGCTGGCGTTCGCCCCCGACGGCAAGACGCTCGCGTACGGAATCTCGGCGCCCGACGACGAGGCGTCCCCGCAGCGCGTCATGATCTGGGACGTCGCGCCCGGCCGGTTCCGTACGACGCTGGATCTGGCGACGAGGACTTCGGCACCCGCGGTGCTCACCCTCGCCCTGGGCCCCGACGCGCGCACGCTCTACGCCACCCGCTCCTCGGCTGCCGGCGAACTGAGCAACGAGGTCTGGGACACGGCCTCCCACCGCAGAACGGCGGTTCTGCCGGCCCTGTCCAGCAGCCACCTCGCCGTCCGCCCCGACGGCGGACTCCTGGTCGGCGACACCCGCACGGCCGTCCTGCCGGACGGCAAGGCAGCCGCACAGAACCTGGTTCAGGGCGACGAGATCGGCGCGCTCGCCTTCGCCGCGGACGGTTCGCGGCTGGTGGCGGGGGACCAGACGGGCCGGGTGGCGCTGTGGGACGGAAAGGTCCGGGAGCGAGCCGGGATCCTCCGGAACGTGTTCCCGGCCCCGGTCGGCGTGGGCTCCACCGGCGACAGCGCCGAGGACCCCGTCGGCGACAGCTCGGAAGCCGTGAACGCCCTCGCCGTCAGCCCCGACGGAAGCACCCTCGCCGTGGGCGGCGAGGCGGGCACGCTCCAGCTCTGGGACCTCGACACCCAACAGCCCCTCGGCGGCCCGCTGACGACACCGGGCGACAAGATCGACACGGTGGCGTTCAGCGCGGACAGCGGCACGGTGTACGCGGGGAGCGCGCACGTTCCGCTCCAGCGGTACACCATCGCACCGTCCAAGGCGGTCGAGACGGTGTGCGCGAGGGTGGCGGAGGGCGGCGGCGATCCGGGCGGTCTGACGCGGGCGCAGTGGGAGGCGCACGTGGCGGATGTGCCGTATCGGAGGGTGTGCGGGTGACGCGGTCGGCGGGCGGCTGATACACCCGGCGGGCGAGTGGCGTACCCGACGGGGGTGACGTGCCGACGGCGGTGATGCTCCCGGCGGGCGGCTGACGCACGCGGCGGGCGGGTGACGTACCCGACGGCGGTGATGCTCCCGACGACGGTGACGTACCCGATGGCGGTGATGTGCCGATGGCGGTGATGCGGTCCGACGGCGGTGATGTGCCGACGGCGGTGATGCTCCCGGCGGGTGGGCCCGGTCGACGATTGATGCGCCCCGGTGTGCGGTTGATGCGTCAGGCCGGTGATTGATTGCCCTGATGGAGCGGCTGGCTGATCAATTCCCGAGCGTTGAGGATTGAGCCGTCGCTGTCCCGGCCATCCCCCTCTTCTCCCCCCGGCCGGGACAGCGGCCGTAACACCCGACGAGGGTGTCGAACCACCCGACGGGAGAACCCATCCATGAAGGCTCTCAAGACCGGCCGCCGTCGCCTTGCCATGCTGACGCCCGCCGCGGCCCTCTTCCTGATCACCTTCTCCACGGGGACGGCCAGCGCCAACACCAGCCCCGGCTGGGGCGACGACAGACCCGACGTGATGTGGGACTGCAACAACGACAACGCCGACTCCTGCCAGTACCACGAGGTCAACGCCTGGACCGAGCTGGGCAAGCGGCGTCAGGTCGGCAACGCGGTGTACAACTGCGCGGGCAGTTCCGACCTGGGCTACGACCGCATCTTCCGGATCGACCGCACCACCGAGTACTCCTTCAGTCAGACGACCTCGGTGGAGGTCAAGGCCGGCTTCTCGGACGTCCTCAAAGGGGGCATGTCCGTCGGCGTCTCGCAGGAGGAGACCTGGAAGGCGGGCGACACGGTCAGCGCCAGCACCACCCTCAAGGGGACCATCAAGCCCGGTGAGGCGGGCGGCTACTGGTTCGCGCCGTACGAGCGGAACTCCCAGGGCTGGCTCGAGGTCCACTACGGCAAGCGCAAGGACGGCCACTACCACTGGTACTACCCGGGCCAGGGCTCCACGGACGTCCACATCAAGACGCCGGTGCTATGGCCGGACGGCACGATGAAGGGCAAGTGGTTCTGGGCGACCTGGAAGTGCTGACGCCCTCCGGATCTGTTTGCCAATAGTTCTCAAGAGCTCTCACGAGTTCTTACGAGAGCCTTGCGCACCGCTTACGAGACCCTGACGCGGGCCCGGATCCGGTTCGTCTCTCGTCCCCCACTGGTCACTCTTGTGCTGTTCCGCAGGGCGCGGACGTGGGGGACGAGAGACCGAGGAGCCGGGCGTGGGTGCGTACAACACGTACGACAGGAATGGCCGTCGCAGTGACCACAAGACTGGGCACAGGAGTGGGCACCGGGCGAAGTCCAAGTCGCGGCGGGTCATGATCGGGGCCGGAGTGCTCGCCTCGGTGGGGGCGGTGACGGCGGCGGTGTCCGTGGCCAATGCCGGGCAGTACGCGCGCACCACGTCGGCCGGAGCCGATCAGGCCGTGTTCGTGCAGGGCAACGAGCTGAACGGGAACATGATCCACGTGTTCGCGCGGGCTGACGACGGAAAGCTGTCGCCGGCAGGGGAGTTCGCGACCGGCGGCAAGGGCGGCGACCAGATCGACGCGCCCACCGACTCGCTCGCTTCCCAGGGCTCGCTCGTCTACGACGACGCCTCGGGGATGCTCCTCGCCGTCAACGCGGGCAGTGGCACGGTGACCTCGTTCCGCGTCGAGGGGACCGAGCTGAAGGATCCGAAGCAGGTGGACTCGGGCGGGGAGTTCCCGGCGAGCATCGCGGTGCGCGGGAAGGTGGCGTACGTGATGAATGCGGGCGGAGCGGGCAGCGTCCAGGGCTTCACGATCACCAAGAAGGGGCTCAAGCCGCTGAAGGGCTCGCATCGTTCGCTGGGGCTGGACAACGAGAATGTGCCGCGCTTCGACACCTCGCCCGGTGAGGTCGAGTTCACTCCGGACGGCCGCAACCTGGTGGTCACCACCAAGGCCGCCAACACGGTCGAGGTGTTCCCGATGAAGCGGAACGGGCTGCCCGCCGTCGACGAGCCGGTCGTCAACAAGTCCGCGGGCGGCGTCCCGTTCGCGATCAGCTTCGACAAGTCGGGCAAGCGGATGCTGGTCGCGGAGGCCGAGAAGTCGACGGTGTCGGCGTATCAGGTGAAGCGCAACGGCAAGCTGAAGGTCCTGCAGCAGCCGCTGGCCAACGGCCAGGAGACGCTGTGCTGGCTGGTGCGCGCCGGCAACTACTTCTACGGCGGCAACACCGGGAACTCGACGGTCAGCGGCTACCGCATGGCCAAGAGCGGCAAGCTCGCCCTCACCAACGACGTGGGCATCGCCACCCCGCCCTCCGCCAACTCCCAGGGCGTGATCGACCTCGCGGTGACCGAGGACGAGAAGTTCGTCTACGTGCAGAACGCCGTCTCCGGCACCGTCGACGGCTTCCGTGTCGAGAAGAACGGCGCCCTCACGAAGGTCACGACCGCTGAGGACCTGCCGGTCTTCGAGGAGGCGGGCATGGAGGGCATCGCCGCGAAGTGACGCCGTCAGACGATGCCGTCAGGCGACGCGCCATCAGGCGATGCCGTCGGACGACACGCCGTCGGACGACACGCCGTGGAACGTAACGCCGTCAGACGATGGTCTGTTGGCGCCCAGGTCACCGTCAGCCGTTGACCTGGGCTCTTCTTCCACGGCTGTCGAGTTCGGGCACCTCCAGCCCCGCCGCCGACGCGATGACGCGGGCGGTGCGGAGTCCCTCCTCGTACGGTGTGCCGCCGTGGACAGGGCGGCAGCGCCCCAACTCCGGGGCGTACTCGGCCATGACCGCGCCCGCGTGGTCCGTGGTGAGTTCGGTGAGCGGAGCCGGGCGGCCGCAGTCGGCGAGGACCGACTGGAACTCGAGGGCGTTGTTGAAGTCGCAGACCCTGTCGGCCGTTCCGTGGACCAGGTGGATCGGCAGCGGCGGCGCGCTGGCGCAGACGGCCATGGGGGAGGGGAGGCCGAGGAGGGGTTCGGGCTGGTTGTAGCGGGCGGCGATGCCGACCACCGCGGCCGGACGCCAGCCTTCCGGAGGGTCGGGCCGAAGGGCGGTGGCCATCGCGGCCCGGCCGCCGAGGGACCAGCCGACGAGCACGACACGGGCCGGGTCAGGTACGTAATCCCAGGTGAAGCGGAGGGAAGCCGCGAGGTGCGGCCGTCCCCCGTCGTCGGCGTCGGGCCGCCAGTCGGGAACGATCACGGTGGCGCCGAGCCGGGCGACGGTACCGGCGAGGGCGCCGAGGACGTCACGCTCGGCGGGCCCGCGCCCGTGCCAGAGGAGGACGGTCGGCGCGGCCGGGTCGGTGCCCTGGTGGATGTCGAGGAGCTGACCGTCGGCGGTGTACCGGATGGTGTCGACGATGCGGGTGTCCATGTCCATGTGTGTTGCCCCCTGCTCAGCGGCCCGCGACCCGGTCGGCGATACGTGCCAGCCGGGACGACTGCGCGGCCTGCGTGCCCCGTTCACGGCGATCGGCGGCTCGATACGTCGCGTACATGCCGTGTACCCCGATCCAGCGCAACGGCTCCGGTTCCCACTTGCGGACCTTGTGACCGACCCAGGGCAGGGCGGTCAGCTCCGTCGCGCCGGACTGCCCGGAATCCTGCTGGATCAGATCGCACAGCGTGCGGGCGGCGAGGTTGGTGGCGGCGACTCCCGAGCCGACATAGCCGCCGGCCCAGCCCAGCCCGGTGGAACGGTCGAGGGTGACGGTGGCGCACCAGTCCCGGGGCACACCGAGGACACCGGACCAGGCGTGCGCCACTTCCACCCCGGTGAGCTGCGGAAAGAGACGGAAAAGCAGCTCCCGTAGCGCCTCGATCGTCGCCGGCTGCGTACGGCCGTCGTTGTCCGTGCGCGAGCCGAAGCGGTACGGGACGCCACGTCCCCCGAGCGCGATACGGCCGTCCGCCGTGCGCTGCGCGTACATGTACGCGTGCGCCATGTCGCCGAGGGTTTCGCGGCCCTCCCACCCCACCGACGCCCACTGCTCGGGGGTGAGCGGTTCGGTGGCGATCATCGACGAGTTCATCGGGAGCCAGGTGCGTCTCTGTCCCCTCAACGAGGCGGTGAAGCCCTCGGTGCAGCGCAGGACGTAGGGCGCGCGGACGGTGCCGTACGGAGTGACCGCGTGCTTCGGCCGGATCTCGGTGACGGGCGTCGACTCGTGGATGGTGACGCCGAGCGCTTCGACGGCCCTCGCGAGTCCCTGGACGAGCTTGACGGGGTTCAGGCGGGCCCCGTGCGGCGTCCAGGTGGAGCCGACGGCGTCGGCGACGCGGACACGCTCGGCGGTCTCACGGGCGCCGTACAACTCGCGGTCCTTCTCACCGAACGACAGCTCTGCCTCATGGAATGCTTTCAGGCGAGCCAACTGAGCGGGTGTACAGGCGACTTCGAGTACGCCTCCCTGGTGGATGTCCGCGTCGACGCACTCCTCCTCGGCGACCCGGACGACCTCCGCCACCGTCTCGTTCATCGCCCTCTGGAGGCGTACGGCGGCCTCGTGGCCGTGCACGCGCGCGTGCCGGTCGCGTCCGGCGATGCCGTTGTAGAGCCAGCCGCCGTTGCGGCCGGAGGCGCCGTAGCCGCAGAACTTCTGCTCAAGGACGGTGATACGGAGGAAAGGGGCGGCCTTCTTGAGGTAGTACGCGGTCCACAGTCCGGTGAAGCCGCCGCCGACGATGACGACATCCGCGGCGGCGTCCGAGGGGAGGGGTTCGCGGGGCGCGGGGAGGCCCTGCTGTGCGTACCAGAACGATATGCCGCCGTTGACGACGGTGCGGGCGGTGTTTCCCCCGGCCGTGCTGCCGGTGTGCTCAGTGCCACCCACGCTCTCCGTGCTGCTCATGCGCGGGACGTTAGCTTCTGAGGGCCGTGGGTGTCTCCTCCGGAGACCGAAAGTGGGATCGGTTACTTCACGGCTCCAGAACCACTTTGCCGATCGTCCCCCGGTTCTCCAGGGCCCGGTGCGCGGCTGCCGCCTCTGCGAGGGGGAAGCGCTGGACGGCCGGGTTGAGGCGGCCGGCGGCGGCCTCGCTGAGGGCGCGGAGTTCCAGCGTGCGTACGGGATTGGGGCCGCCCGCCTTCTGCATCATCACCGGCCCGAGGACCTGCTCGGACACGCCCTCGACGATGAGCGGGCTGCCGTCGTGCAGACCTTCGCCGGACCAGCCGAAGACGATGTGCTTGCCGCCGGGTCCGAGGAAGTCGACGGCCGTACGGGCCACTTCGCCTCCTACGCCGTCGAAGACGACCGTGGCCTTCCGGCCCCAGAGGAAGTACTTGACCTCGTCGGGCCAGGCCGGGTCCGTGTAGTCGACGGCGAGATCGGCACCGTTCTTCGCCACACGGGCCACCTTCTCCGGGCCGCCCGCGAGGCCGATCACGGTGGCTCCGGCGTTCTTGGCGTACTGCACGAGAAGGGTGCCGATACCGCCGGCGGCGGCCGGGATCACGGCCATGGAGCCGGGGCCGAGCTCGGCGAACTGGAGGATCCCCATCGTCGTACGTCCCGTGCCGATCATGGCGACGGCCTGCGCGAAGTCCAGGTTCTCGGGGACTTGGTGGAGGCGGTCGGTGTCGGTGACGGCCAGTTCGGCGTATCCGCCCGGGTTGAAGCCGAGATGCGCCACGACGCGCTTGCCAAGCCAGAGTTGGGCGACGCCATCGCCGACCGACTCGACGGTGCCGGCGACTTCGCGGCCGGGGATGGTGGGCAGGGCGGGAAGTTCGGGCAGCGGGCCTTGCACGCCCTCGCGGATCGCGGTGTCGAGGAGGTGGACGCCTGCCGCGGCGACGGCGATACGTACCTGGCCGGGGCCCGGCTCCGGGGCCTCGACCTGCTCGTACGTGAGATTCTCGGCCGGGCCGAAGGCGTGCAGGCGGATGGCGTGCATGAAGGGCTCCTCGTGTTCGTGAGCGTCGTGCTCGTGCCCTCAACCCTCGTACCTCAAGCTTGCTTGAGGTCAAGCCCTGCCCTGCGCGGGATGTCGAAGGCGAGGGAAACGGCCGTCAGGGCGCTGTTGAAGGACACCTCGGAGAGCACGCCGGGCGCCGCGACCTGGTCGCCCGCGAGGTAGACGCCGTCACCGCGGTCGACGGCGGGCCGGTCGCGCCAACTGGTGCCGGGGTAGTCCACGGCGCCGGTACGCCCGTCGGCGACGGCCTCGCTGCGCCAGGTCACGCGCTCGCGCCAGCCCGGGAAGGCGAGGTCGAGCAGTTCCTCGGCGCGGGCGATGCCGACGGCCCGCGGCTCGTGGGGCGCGATCGGGATCTGCCCCTGGATGAGCTGTTCGCCGGCCGGGGCGAGCGTACGGTCCTGGGCGGTGAACCGCTCGATCCACCCCGCCGCATCCAGGTCGGACACGGCGAATGCGTCGCCCCGGCGGGTCCGTACGGCCAGATCGATCAGGGCCGTACGGCCGCTCGTCCAGGTCAGCGAGTCGTCGCGGAGGAGCCGGCGGGCGGCCGCGAGGGAGGTGGCGACGATGACGGGCCCGCGCCTGCCGTGCTCGTCAAGGCTGTCGAGGCTGTCGATCCGGGCGAGCGTCTCCATGCGGACGCCCAGGTTCCAGGCGCGGGCCGCCATCCGGTCGATGACGCTCGCCCAGCCGCCGCGCGGGTAGTGCGCCTCCGGCGGCAACTTCGTGGCGCGCCGAAGCCGTTCCTGCACGAAGGCGGCGGAGAGGGCGCCCGGGTCGTGGTGAAAGAGGGCGACGGCGGAGTAGTACGCGGCTGCCTTAGCGCCTTCCTCCCCGGCGATGTCTGTGGCCCAGGTCTTGAAGTCGACGTCCACGGGCGCCTGTTGGGCCGTACGGCGGAGAAGCTTGAGCATCGGGAAGGGCGGGGTGCGGCGGAGGGCGCCCTTGTGGCGGAGGCGCAGCCGGGCCGCTTCGAGCGGCGGGAGCGGGGCGAGTTCGCCGATCAGCCCGCGTTGTTTGAGCCAGGTCCAGTGGGGGCCGCCCTTGTAGAGGGCGTGCGGCCCTTCGTTGGTCTTGTACGGCCCCTCCGCGGTGCGGGCACGCCCGCCGAGCGTGTGGTGGGCCTCGTAGATGGTGACCTTGGCGCCCGCCTCGGCAGCGGTGATGGCCGCGGTCAGTCCGGCAAAGCCGCCGCCGATGACGGTGATGCGGTGCATGGCTGGGGTCTCCCTCTGGTCCGGTGCGTGCGTGTGGTGGGTGCGCGTGGATGGGTGCGCGGGTGTGCGTGACTCGTAGGTATGACTCTGTGAGGGGCCTGGAGTGTGACATCGCGGGCGTTTGTGCAGGTCAAGGGCTTTGTCAGTGGTGGGGTGCAGGATGGGGGGCATGGTGAGGAGAGCGGCGGGCCGCGCGGGCGGTGGTACGGGTACGAGCGGTGGTACGGGTGTGAGTGGTGCTGGTACGGGCGTGAAGGCGGCGCGGCGCCCGGAGGTGCGACTGCCTCCGCTGGAACCGCACGGGGGCGGCGAGTTGGAACCCGACGGGGACTACGACGGCCTGGAGTTCCAGGACGCGGACTTCGCCGGCCAGGACGGCGCGGGCTCCCGCTTCATGGACTGCGCACTGACGAACTGCGCCCTGGACGAGACCCGCCTGCGCCACGCCCGCGTGATGGACTCCGTCCTCACGGGGATACGGGGCGTAGGCACGGATCTGGCCGAGGTCACCCTCCGCGACGTAGAGCTGGTGGACGCGAGACTGGGCGGCGTCCAACTCCACGGCGCCGTACTGGAACGGGTCCTGATCCGCGGCGGCAAGATCGACTACCTGAACCTACGCAAGGCCCGGCTCCGAGACGTCGTCTTCGAAGGCTGCGTGCTGGTGGAGCCGGACTTCGGGGGTGCGCGGCTGGAGCGGGTGGAGTTCGTCGACTGCGTGCTGAAGGGGGTGGACTTCAGCGCGGCGACACTGACGGATGTGGACCTTCGGGGGGCGGCTGAGGTGGACATCGCGCGGGGGGTGGACCGCTTGGCGGGGGCGGTGATCAGCCCGGCGCAACTGCTGGATCTGGCGGCGGTGTTGGCGGCGGAGATGGGGGTTCGGGTGGTCTCCGAGGGGTGACGGTTGCCTCCGGCGGTTGGGCGGTTGGGTTCGTTGTCGGCTGACGGTCCGTTGTGGCTGGTCGCGCCCACGCGGCGGAGCCGCAAATTGACACAGCCCCGCGGGGTGCCTCCGGCGGTTGGCGGGTGCGGGTGCGTTGTGGTTGCTCGCGCAGTTCCCCGCGCCCCTTGGGTGCGTGGTGGGTGCGGGGCCGCGGGCCGGTGCGTCAGCCCGTCGCCAACAGGGCATACGGCCCCTTGCTTCCACAGGGTGCTGGGATGCCCAGACCGAAGCTAAGCGACGGGCATAGGACGCACCGGCCCACGTCCCCTCCCACCGGCGGGAAGCTGCGGGTAGTCGGGGGTCCGGGCTTCCCGCGCGGGCTGGTACGAGGGCGCGAGCCCCTTCCGGGGTGCGGGCTTTTTCGGTTCGCTGGCTCTTCAGGGTGCGGGCGGTCGCAGGCTTTTCAGGGGCGCGGGGAACTGCGCGACCAGCCCCAATGCACCCGCAGCCGCACACGATCCCAACACCCACCCCGGTGGGCGCCCCACCCACCCACTGCGGTGGGTGCCCCACTAGCCGCAGGCTGGGGGCCTGGGGCGCAGCCCCCAGTTTCGGGAAGGGGCGGGACTGGGGAAAAGAAGCGCCCACCCCAGCCCACCCGCAGGGTCACGGCACCCGAGGAAACCGTGCCTGCAGGCTCCAGATCGCCGGATTCTCCGCAAGCTCGTCATGCAGATCGCACAGGTCAGCGATCAGATCATGCAAAAAGTCCCGCGCCTCACGCCGGAGTTCGGCATGCGAGAAGGTCAGCGCAGGCTCCTCCACCGGCATCCAGTCGGCCTCGATGTCCACCCACCCGAAGCGCCGCTCGAAGAGCATCCGGTCGGTCGACTCGGTGAAGTCCAGTTCGGCCCGCTGCGGGCGCGACGCCCGCGACCCCGCCGGATCCCGGTCGATCCGCTCCACGATGTCGCACAGCGCCCAGGCGAAGTCGAGCACCGGCACCCATCCCCAGGCTGTGGACAGTTCCCGGTCCGCCTTGGTGTCGGCGAGATAGACGTCGCCGCAGAACAGGTCGTGCCGCAGGGCGCGGACGTCCGCGCGGCGGTAGTCGGTCTGCGGAGGATCCGGGAAGCGGGCGGAGAGGGCGTAGCCGATGTCGAGCACGTACGTGATGGTGTCACGCTCGCTCGGGCTCCTGACGTGCCCCGATCTCAGCCTCGATCCTCGTAGGATCGCGAACGTGCCCCGACCCGCCCGCCTCGTACCGGCCGTCGCATCCGCCCTGGCCCTCGCCCTGACCGCGTGCGGCGGCGGCAGTGCGCAGGACACGACCGGCGCTCCCGGCCTGAGCGACCCGTACTTCCCGAGAGCGGGCAATGGCGGCTACGACGTAACCCACTACGCCCTCACCCTGACCTACGACCCCACCTCCCGCCGCCTGACGGGAACGGCGGAGATCGAAGCGCGGGCGAAGCAGGACCTCACCTCGTTCAACCTCGACCTCAAGGGCCTGGAGGTCACCGCGGCCGAAGTGGACGACGCGTCCGCCCGCTTCCACCGCGGCGGCGATCACGAACTGACCATCCGCCCGCCCGACGCCCTCGACAGGAACGCCACCTTCCGCACCACCGTCCGCTACTCCGGGCGCCCCGAGACGATCACCGACCCCGACGGTTCACGAGAGGGCTGGCTGAGAACGGCGGACGGCGCCCTCGCCCTTGGCGAGCCCACCGGCTCGATGGCCTGGTTCCCCGGCAACCACCACCCGAGCGACAAGGCAACGTACGACATCACGATCACCGTCCCCGAGGGCCTGAAGGCGGTGTCCAACGGCGAGTTGAGGCGCGAGAAGACGGAGAAGGGCCGCACGACCTTCGCCTGGCACGTCGGGGAGCCGATGGCGACGTATCTGGCGACGGTCGCGATCGGCGAGTACGACGTACGCCGCTCGAAGACCGCGAACGGCCTGCCGGTGTACATGGCCGTCGACCCCGACCAGTCGAAGGCGAGCGCCAAGGTCCTCGCCCGCATCCCTGAGATCATGCAGTGGGCGGAGCGGAACTTCGGCCCGTACCCCTTCTCCTCCACCGGCGCGATCGTCGATCGGGCGAACGACGCGGGCTACGCCCTGGAGACCCAGAACCGCCCCGTCTTCCCCGGCGCCCCCGACACCGCCCTCCTCGTCCACGAACTGGCCCACCAGTGGTACGGCAACTCCGTAACCCCCGCGACCTGGCGAGACATGTGGCTGAACGAGGGCTTCGCGACATACGTGGAATGGCTCTGGCAGGAGGACCACGGCGGCGACACGGCCCAGGCCACCTTCGACGCGCTGTACGACCACGGCGAGGACACCTACGAAAACCTGTGGGCCTTCCCGCCCGCGAGCCCGACAAGCGCCGCGCACATCTCCGACGCCCCCGTCTACCAACGCGGCGCCATGGTCCTCCACAAGATCCGCGAAACGACCGGCGACGCCACCTTCCACGCCATCCTCCGCGGCTGGCCGACCACCCACCGCCACGGCAACGCGAGCACCTCCGACTTCACGGCGTACGTGGAACAGCAGGCACCGGACGAGGACTTCGGCCCGATCTGGGACGACTGGCTGTACGGGAAGGGAAAACCGGACCACGCCTGACCGCACCCGCGCCAGGGCTCGCCCCTGTACCTCCGTGCGTCACGCCTCTCGCCCGTCCAACTCCGTGAGCAGTAGCGGCAGTTCGGGCGGCCACACGGACTCCGCTGCGTCGGCGAGCTCCTTCCGGGTCCACCACTTCCAGCCCAGCATGCCCTCCTCGCTGCGCAGGGCGCGGATGTGGTCGTCGCCGTCCGGCTCACGGCGCGGCCCGTACGCCACGTAGATGTGCTCGTGCTGGCGGACGGGGACGTTCATGCGCGTGAAGTCGTGCTCCCAGGTGCACAGCAGGGGCCCGGGGGCGAGGTCGGTCCAGCCGGTCTCCTCGCGGAGTTCGCGCAGGGCGCCCTCGCGCGGGCTCTCACCGGGTTCGAGACCGCCGCCGGGCATGGCCCAGTGGATGCCGACCTCATCGTTGTCGTACCGGAAGAGGAAGACCGCTCCCTCCGGATCGAGTACGGCGATACGGGCGGCCGGACGTGGGGTGCGCGGTTCGAGAGACATGTCCGCAGGCTAGGACCTGTCCGGGTCGATCGCGTCCGGGTAATTTCGTTGCTTCGGCCACGCCGTCCGGGATGGCATAGGCGGGTGAATAACGCATCCCAACCTGACCTGCTGCGCTGGCAGTTCGAGCTGACCTGGTCGCTTTTCGAGTACCACCTGGAGCGGCTGGAGCCCGAGGACTTCCTGTGGGAGCCCACGCCTTACTGCTGGACGGTGCGCCCGAACGAAGACGGGACATGGGTGCCGGACTGGGCGGAAACCGAGCCCGACCCCGTCCCGGTCCCCACCATCGGCTGGCTGAGCTGGCATATCGGCTGGTGGTGGACCGTGACCATCGATCACGCGCAGGGACGTACGCCTCGGGAGCGGACCGAGATCACCTGGCCGGGCGACGGTACGGCGACCATCGAGTGGCTGCGCGGCCTCCGCGCCGACTGGCTGGCGGTACTGGACCGCCTCACCGACACGGAGCTGGACGCCACGGCCCCGTTCCCCTGGCAGAACGACCCCGACCACACCATCGCCCACATGCTCGCCTGGGTGAACGCGGAACTGATGAAGAACGCCACCGAGATCGGCCAACTCCGCTTGCTGCGCGCCGCGTCCGCGGCGTGAGTCCGCCAGCCGTCATCCCTCCAGCGGCACGCAAGGGCCGCACGCCCCGATTCTCCGCCATGTACGTCAGTCAGGGACTCGCTCATCCGCGAGAGCAGGAACCCGAGCCGGTCGTGCACCTTGATCGTTTCATTGAGCGGCGCCTAGGCTCCCATACCCATGGAGACAGGGGGGTCGGACCGCGGTCGCAGGCTCTGGCGCGACCGGCTGGTCAGGCGTCGTGCGATCGCGGCCCTGCTGGCCGGGACGGCGGGGTTGGCCGTTCTGGGCGTGGTGCTCGTCGTCCTGCCGGGTGTGGTGGTCGACCATGATCTCGCAGGGGCGAGCGTCGCGGCGCAGGACCGGCTGAAAGCGGTGAACGACGTCCGTACGACACTTCTGCAGGCCGTGGGCGGCATGGTCGTGCTGTTCGGCGCGTATGCCACATGGCGGCAACTGCGCGTCAGTCAGGACGGGTTGCGCGCCACCCAGGAGGGCTATGTCACCGACCGGTTCAGCACGGCCGTCGATCAGCTCGGCAGCGACAAGCTGGAAACACGCATCGGCGGACTCCACGCGCTGTGGCGGATCGCGGAGCACTCCGCCCGTGACCGCGAGGCTGTCATCTCCATCCAGGCCGCTTACCTGCGTACACACCTGCCCTGGCCGCCCGCCGGACCGGACGCCCCAGCGGCCGACGCGCCCATCAACGATGTCGCGCCACTGGAGGTCCGTGCAGCCGATGCCCAGGTGGCGCTGACCGGCCTCGGAGTGTTGTTGCTGCAACCCCGGGAGCAGTCCTGGGTCAACCTCAGCGTCACGGACCTGCGCCGGGCCGACTGCGACGGGCTGTGGCTGCATGAGGTCAACCTCGACCGGTCCTGTATGGAGGCGGCGGGCCTGTACCACGCCAACCTGACGCAGGCGTCCCTCGTCTCGGTCAACCTGCGGCACGCCGACCTCAAGACCGCCATCCTGCGCCGGGCCCGCTTCGCTCTGTCCGACCTGCGGGGCGCACGGCTGGTCGAAACCGACTTGCGTGACGCGGACTTCACCGAGGCCGACCTGCGCGAGGCGAACCTGCGCAAGGCCGACGCGGGCGGCGCTGTCTTCCGCCGCGCCGACCTTCGCCTGGCCGACTTGCGTGGCTCCGACCTGAGCACGGCCGACCTTCTCCAGGCACGTCTGACCGGCGCGCTGGCCAGCGAGAACACTCGCTGGCCGACCGGGTTCGACCACGCGTCCACCGGCGTAGTTGTCACCGAGGATCCCGGCCCCGAACCTCCGCCACTGCTCCAGCCCCCAGGGATAACAACGCAGCACCCGCCCCTGCGGTCCATGGCATGACCGCAAGGCTCGGGGTGTTGTGAGAACGACCAGAGCGGACAGTCCGTCCTGCGTTCACTGTCGGCTTACGACCACTAACCCTTGGGACCGATCATCTAGTTGGACGTTGCCAGGGTGCGCATGACGTCGAACTCGTTGGCCACCTCGTCGTCGGTACTGCGGTCGATCGGGCTGACGTCTAGGCGGAGCCGGTTCTTCACGGTCTTGCCCTCGGGTACCCGGATGAACATCAGTGTGGGCGGCATCTGCCGTGCCCGGACCTCCTCGACGGTCGGCTCCCAGGAGTCGATCTCAACCTTGCCCTCGCTCCGGTCGATCACCTTGAAGTCCAGGACCGCGCACCAGAAGGCTGCGAGCCGCTCCGGATCGTGGCAGTCGACAACCAACTCGGTGAACCTACTGGTCATGGCTACCCCAGACAGTGCGGACGGAGGCTCAGTCTATGGAGCCGTGCCGCCCGTCCGGCAAGTCCGAGATTGCTACGACGACTAGCCCGTCATCCCTCCAGCGGCACGCTCGGGCTTTGAAGCTCGAACCAGACGTGTTTGCCGTTCCGGCCGGCGTTGTACCCCGGGCCGACGCCCCAAGTGTGCGCAAGGGCTTGCACGAGCAGTAACCCGCGCCCGCCCTCGCTGTCCTGCGCGGCTTCGGTGGGAAGCAACAGCCCGGCGGGCCCGTCGTCGTACACGGCCACGCGTACTCCGTTCGCCAGAACCGCCGTCTCCAGCATGATGGTTGGCGTACCGGTGTGCCGTACGGCATTGGTGACGACCTCGGAGACGAGGGTGCGGGCGGTGTCGGCGAGGTGCGGGGCGTGGCCGGTCGCGGCGAGGAGTATGGCGACGGTGTCACGGCAGATCTTCGGGCTGAGGGGTGAGTTGGGGGTGGTGAGGTGGTACGTCGGGGGGTCGGTGTTGGTGTTCATGGGTTTCAACTTTCCGTTCGTGTAGAGGGGTTGCGCGGCGGGGCCACCGTGGCTCGGGCACCGTGGGGTCGGTGACTGCACTGCGGGTTTACTGGCGTGCCGCGCGCTGACGGGTTCGAAGGTAGGGGCAACCTTGCAGTGGAGCAAGATTGCCCCGGAAGGTTCACTCGAGTGAGTGGACCCTGCTCGTCGTGACACGGCAGACTCGGACGCCGAGAGGAACGGAACCCATGCCACTGAGAGATAACCCCTCCGCTCGCCAGGTCCGACTCGGTACGGAACTGCGGAAGTTGAGGGAGGCCGCAGGCAGGACGGCCCGCGAAGCCGCAGGCCTGCTGTCGACCGATCAGGCCAAGATCAGCCACATCGAGGCGGGTCGGCTGGGCATCAGCGAGGAGCGGATCCGGCGGCTGGCGGTGTTCTATGCGTGCGATGACGCCGCACTCGTCGACGCGTTGAGCGTGATCGCCCGGGAGTCTCGTGGGCAAGGCTGGTGGGATGCGTACCGCGGAATCCTCGCCCCAGGTTTCCTGGACGTGGCCGAACTGGAGCACCACGCAACGTACTTGCGCGCCCTCCAGCCGATGACGCTCCCCGGCGCCTTCCAGACGGAGGACTACGCGCGGGCGATCTACGGCGGCAACATCCCGCCCCTCCCTCCCGAGGAGGTGGACGTCCGCGTGGAGTTCAGGCTGAAGCGCCGCCAGATCTTCGAGCGCGACGCTCCGCCGCCCTTCACCGTGGTGATCCACGAGGCGGCCCTGAGGATGCGGATCGGCGGGCGCAAGGTCGCGCAGGCGCAGCTCGGCCACCTGCTGGAGGTCTCCGAGTGGCCCACCGTCACGCTGAAGGTCATCCCCTTCACGAGTGAAGAGTTCGTCGAGGCCACTCAGCCGGTCTTCTACGCCGGGGGAGTCGTCCCTCAACTGGACACGGTCCAGGTGGACAGCGCCGTGGGCGGCGTCTTCCTCAGCATCGCCACCCAGCTCAAGAAGTACGGCACCCTGCTGGACCTCGCGGAGCGAGCAGCGCTCGACGCCGAGAGCTCCAGACGGTTCGTCCACGACGTCGCGCGAGAATTGTGAGAGCCCACACCATGCCTGTGAACTGGCAGAAGTCGTCCTTCTCCGGGGCCGGCGGCGAGAACTGCCTCGAACTCGCCCACACCGACCCCCACGTCCTCCTCCGCGAAAGCGACACCCCCACCGACGTACTCGCCCTGCCCCCAAACGGCTTGCTGGCCCTGATACGCAGCTTGAAGGGCGGCCCGTTTATGCCGGAACGGGAATAGCCCCGAGGCGATCTCGACACGCACGGGCACGCTCCGTAACGTCGTCCATGGATGGCCTCGGCTCGAGGCCGGGCAGCGGGAGGTCTTGTGGCACGTGAGGAATTGACTCGGCTCACTGGCACGGTGAATGGGCCGAACTGTGACGACGATGACTGCCCGAACGTCTACCGGCACTCGGGGCGGAGCTCCATCGTCGTTCAAGGTGACGTCTACGACGGATTCTCCGTGCCCAATGGCGAAGGGCTCGTCGAGATTCCGGAATCGGTGCTGCGGGAGGCCGTTCGTGCTCTTGGATGGTGATGATTGGCGGGCGGTGTTCGACGCCTACGAGCGAGAGGCCTGGCGCTTCGAGGCCCAGCCGACCTACACCATGCCCAGAGAGGCCGAAAACATCGCGCGCTTCCTTCGGGGAGAACCCAAACCAGGTGACCACAACGCGCGCTGGCACGAGCGCGTACGCGGATACGTCGCCTCCGGCAGGCGCATCGGCCGTGTGAGAGTGGTGCGTCGCCCGCTGACCGACTATCAGCGGTACCAGTTCGCATGGGGTATCCCAGGCAACATCGAGGCCGGTGAGGACATCAGGATCCTCGATGTCACGGATGAGGAGTACGGCCTCCATCTGACCGGCCAGGATTGGTGGATGTTCGATGACGCTCGGATCGTTCACCTGAATTTCCGTCCGGATGGCACGCAGATCAGTCGCGAGATGTTCGAAGGCGACCTCGGGCCCTACCGGGAATGGAGGCGTATCGCGATGCTCCACGCGGTGCCCTTCGCCGAGTACGTGAAAGAGCACGGTGACATACGAGCCTGAGCAACTGGGCCAGTCCAAGAGCGACTTGGCCAGCAGGCTGCGAGAACTGCGGAAGCGGGCCGGTCTCACAGGGGACCGGCTCGCTCGGCGTTGCAATATGTCTCAGTCGCAGATCAGCAAATTTGAGACGGGCAAAAAGACGCCCAGGCTCATGGACGTCGAACGGATCCTGCGAGCACTTGACGCGCCTCCGGAGGTTCTCGCTGACGTCTTGGCGCTGGCTCGAATTGCCAATACCGAATGGCAGGACAAGCGATCCTCGAGGCGCAGAGGCCTGGAGAAGCGGCAGATTGAACTGGCGGCGCTGGAGGCCGAGTACACGGAACTGCGGTACTTCCTTCCCAGTATGATCACGGGTTTGCTCGCCACTCCGGAGTATGTGAGAGCGAGCCTGACCCATTCTCCAGGGGACGTCTCCACCACAGTTGCTCGCAAGCTCGCGCGGCAGGCTGTCCTCTACGACACGTCGAAGCACTTCACCTTCCTGCTGACAGAGCAGGCTGCGAGATGGGCGATCGTGCCCTTCCCGGCGATGGCTGTGCAGATCGATAGGTTGGTGTCGCTGTCACATCTCCCCAATGTGCGTCTGGGGGTTCTTCCGGTCGGTGCCGCGATGCCGCGTGGGCCGATGAACACCTTCACGGTCTACGACGACCGCCTGGCAACCGTGGAGAACTTCACGGGACGCCTGGTGTTTCGGGATTCTCGGGATATTGCTGAACACCGAGCCGTATTCGACCAGTTCGAGCGGCTCGCGCTCTTCGGAGACGTCGCGCGGCAGCAGTTCGCTGATTGGGCAGAAACGTATCGGGTTGATCTTTAGTCCACCACAGGAATAGACCTGGAGTTGAGTGGATGACGGTCCGAAGATGAATGCATGCCAACCAACCCGAAGCCGACGCGCGAACCAGTCGCCCGAGGCTGGCGCATGGACCCGATTCCAAGTCGCCCTGCCTACAAGGACGATGACGGACGCATTCGTATTCCTGTCTGGCTGACGAAGAACGGTCGGCACGTGGCGGACACGGAGATGGTCCTCCTCCCTTCAGAGGCGGAGCTTCTCGTCGACCACCTTGCCAAGGCCACCGGGAGTAACAGGTCCGTCCTGCAGGAGCTCTGCCGGGACAGGACTATGGCGCAGGGGCCGGGGGTTTTCCTCGTTTCGAAGAACGCCTGTGACGAATCCAGTTGGACCTGATTTCCGCCCAACTCCCCTTCCCTCCAAACAGTCAGAGAGGTAAGCCATGAACGGAAACGACCTTTACTGCATGCCCATTGACGGAGCTCAGTTCTCCAAGGCCTGCGGTGGCAACACCCACCCCGATGGTGAATCCTGCGTGACGCTGGCCCGGATTGGTCGCGACGCGTGGGCCATGGGCGACAGCAAGAAGCCGAACGCGGAACCCCTCAGGTTCACCACGGCCGAACTCGACGCGGCCGGGATCGACCCCGCTCGCTTCGGCCTCGGCGCGTAGGACAGGAAGCTCAGTTGCACCACCATGGCTACCTGTGGGTGGGCGACAAAGCTCGCTTCGACCAGGAGGGGATCCGCAGGCCCGCCCCCGCGGATCCCGCTCCCGGGTGCGACCCGGATGTCGTACGGCGGCATCGACAAGCGGCGGCCGAGTTCCGGGTGTCCGAGGTGCCGCCTGTCGAGACGGCCCATTGGCTCTTGAAACCGGCTGGCCTCGTCCGAGGCACATGGGAGGAGCCGAAGGAGGCCGCGGCATGGCTGGAAGGCCAACTCGTCCAGTACGCACCCCGGTACGACTCCCTCCATGAGCGGGAACCAGTGCGAATCGCATTCCTTGTCGCCTCGGCCGCCGCCAGGCTGACCTGGGGCGGGGACGTATCTACGGGCGTCTACCTCAGCCGACCGCAGTTTCTGTGCCTGGCCCTGGTCACGTGTTCACCCAACCTCTCGTCGCCCACCTTGTCGTGTCCCGCTCCATGAGGAGACGAAGGGGCAAGGTCGCGATCCTCCCGACGAGACCGTCAGCGCGTCTCCCGCAGCCGCCGACGGCGCATCGCCAGCGTGCCCAAGAGGAATGCGGCGGACAAGCAAGTGGCGGCCAGGTCTGAGCGGTTGGTCTCCATCCACTCGACCAGGTCGTCGCGTCGCCACACCATCAGGACCATCCCCCAGCCTCCACAGACCATCCACAGGAGCGGGACCAGTTGGCTGTCGCGACTTGCCGCCAGCTCCGCGAGGAACAACAGTCCTCCCAAGAGCAACGCCATGGCAGCGAGAAGGATCTCGCCGTCCATGCCACCGACGAGCATCGCCTCACCGAGGAGCAGGGAGACGGTGGCCAGGAGCGCCTTCAGCCCAGCCCGGCCGTCGGCGGGGAGGATCAGCACGGCCGTCGTCTGCGCCCCCATGACAACAGCGACCGCCCATGTGGCGTCCATGCCTTGTCCCCCTCGCTCGTGCGACGGCCAGTCGGCCAGTCGGCCCGACAGCCAGGCACACAGCATCGGCGGAGGTGTCCGGGACGGGTCCCGGAGCGGCACCCCGCTCACCCCGGACCCTGGTTTCGGCTCGTCAGGAGGCCCCGCGCAAAAGGGCGGAGCCCCCAGTCACCAAGTGACCGGGGGCTCCGAAAAAACAGGCGTGCTGAACCTCAGACGTTCACGCCGAAGTCCTGGGCGATGCCCACGAGGCCCGAGGCGTAGCCCTGGCCCACCGCGCGGAACTTCCACTCGGCGCCGTTGCGGTACAGCTCGCCGAAGACCATCGCCGTCTCGGTGGCGGCGTCCTCGGACAGGTCGTAGCGGGCGATCTCCGTGCCGCCGGCCTGGTTGACGATGCGGATGTAGGCGTTGCGGACCTGGCCGAAGTTCTGGGAGCGGGTCTCGGCGTCGTAGATGGAGACCGGGAAGACGATCTTGTCGATGTCGGCGGGCAGGCCCGCGAGGTTGACGTTGATCGCCTCGTCGTCGCCCGCGCCCTCACCCGTGCGGTTGTCGCCGGTGTGGACGATGGTCTGGTCCGGGGTCTGCTTGTTGTTGAAGAAGATGAAGTGACCGTCCGAGTAGACCTTGCCCTCGGGGTTGACCGCGATGGCCGAGGCGTCCAGGTCGAAGTCGGTCCCCGTGGTGCTGCGGACGTCCCAGCCGAGGCCCACGGTGACAGCGGTCAGGCCCGGAGCCTCCTTGGTGAGCGAGACGTTGCCACCCTTGGACAGGCTTACAGCCATTGTTGGGAGTCCTTCCATCGTTGACGTACGTGCGACAAGTGCGGTGCGTTGAACTCAGTGCTTCGTACGGGGACGAAGCTACCGTCACCCCTATGAACGCCGCGGGGGGTCCCCCAGGTTCCGCCCTCTTTACTTTCTTTACCCGAGAGGCCCAGGGCCCTGGAAAAAGCGCGTGACGTGGACCGGACACACGCGCGACCATGGAGCCATGTCTGGTCCCTACGTCATCCGCGGCTCCGTCTCGCTCCCAGAGGCCGAGCTGGTGTGGCGTTTCTCGCGCTCCTCGGGGCCCGGTGGCCAGCATGTCAACACGAGCGACACTCAGGTGGAGCTGCGGTTCGACCTCGCGAAGACGGAAGCCCTGCCCGAGGTGTGGAAGGCCCGTGCCCTCGAACGGCTCGCCCCGAAGCTCGTCGACGGAGTCATCAGCGTACGAGCCTCCGAACACCGTTCTCAGTGGCGCAACCGCGAGACCGCCGCCGTCCGCCTCGCCGCCCTGCTCGCCGAAGCCACCGCCCCGCCGCCCAAGCCCCGCCGGACCACCCGCATCCCCCGCGGCATCAACGAACGCCGGCTGCGGCAGAAGAAGCAGCGCTCCGAGACCAAGCGCGGACGCTCCGGACGCGATTGGTGACGACCGGCCCGTAAGCGTCGGCTTCCCGCTCGCCGCCCATCAGAGGGGCGGCCTACCCCAACTGCCGGTACCGCCCCTTGAAGTACGTCAGCGGCCCCCCGTCCGCACTCGGCACCGAAGCCGTCAGCACCCGCCCTATCACCAGCGTGTGATCGCCCGCGGGCACCCGCTGCTCGGTCCTGCATTCCAGGGTCGCCAGGGCGCCGCGTACGAGCAGCGCCCCGGAGGCCTCTCCGCGTACGTACGGAATGTCCTCGAAGAGGAGGCGGTCGGAGATACGGCCCTTCATGGCGAAGCGGCCCGCGATGTGGCGCTGGCTCTCGGAGAGGACCGAGACCGCCCACAGGGGCTGCTCGTCGAGCAGGTCGTCCATGCGGGAACCCTCGCGCAGGCTGACCAGGACCAGGGGCGGGTCCAGGGACACGGACATGAAGGCGGTCGCCGTCATTCCGACGTCCTCACCTCCCGGCCCTTCGGGATCCAGCGCGGGCTCGTGCGCGGTCACCAGCACCACGCCCGCGGCCAGCCGGGACATGGCGGCGCGGAACTCGTCGTCACTCACCCCATCAGCATGCCCGTCAGCGGTGGGGTTGAGGGGCGCGCGTGGGGCAGGAGGAGTCGTCAGCACGTACCGGACGCTAGTCTCCCCGCTCCGGTCCGCGCATCGGACCAGCGCCCGAGACGGGTCCTAGGACCGACGCCCGACCGCGGCCCTGCCGGCCTGTCTGTCCCCGTCCGGTCACCGGCGTCCGGCCGGCGATCGCTCTGTGTCCGGTAACCTCACAGGCTCCACATATTCGCGTTCAGTAAACGCACGGTGAAAACGCAGAAACTCCACTCAACTGCTCATCTTTAGCTGTGACTTGAGTCACAAGGGCCATATTTTGTTGACCCTGTGTACCGAGTGGGGAGCGCGCTGTGATTCAGTGGCGGGGAACGCTGCAATCGATAGGCGATCCAGAAGAGATCCGGGGATCGGCCAGGCGATCGGTAAGCGACCAGTCCACAATCGGTAGTCGATCAGTACAGAACGAGAAGACAGGCGAGAAGCCCGGACAACTCTGGAGTTGCTGTCGAGGTCTCGGGGAGAGCGAGCATGGAGACCGAGTCGGAGCCGTACGTCCGTCTTGCGACCCTGCGGCAGCTGCATCAGGTCATGGCCGACATGAACACGGCACGCAGCCTGGCCGACACGCTGCAGACCGTCGCCGACGGAGTCGTGACGGGTCTGGGCTACGAAATCGCCGCCGTGAATCTCGTACGCCCCGACGGGGACCTCGTCGTCGCCGCCTTCGCCGGGAACTCCGCCGCCGAGGCGCTCATCACCGGCCGTGTCGGCTCCCGCGCCTCCTGGGAGCGCCGGCTGAACATGGGCGAGGCCTGGGGCGACCTGCGTTTCATACCCCACACCGAGGGCTGGGTCCTCGACGAGGACGACGTCCCGCAGTGGTACACCGACGGCCCCCCGCCCCGCTTCGAGGACGAGTGGCACCCCTCCGACCGCCTCTTCGCGCCCATGTACACGCCAGGTGTGCCCGGCGGCGCCTGTGGCGAGCTGATCGGCGTGCTCTCCGTCGACCGCCCGCGCAACGGACGGATTCCCGGCGCCTGGGGGCGCGAGGCACTGCAGATGTACGCGTTCCAGGCGGCCATCGCGATCAGCAACGCCCGGCTCAGGGCCAACATGCAGCGCGCCCTCGTCCGCCTGGAGCGGGAGCAGCAGGCTCTGCGCGCCAGCGAGGAAAGCTTCCGCCAGGCCTTCGAGTACGCCCCTTCCGGCATGGCCATCGCCGAGATGGGCGGCGACCAGCACGGACGCATCCTGCGGACCAACGACGCGCTGTGCCGCCTCCTCGGCCGCCCCGCCTCCGCGATGCGCCGCTACTCCTTCTCCGACCTGGTCCACCCCGAGGACATCGGCACCCTGCTGCGTACGTCCGCGGAAGGCGGGCGCGCCGAGCTGCGGCTCGGGCGCCGCGACGGGACGTATGTCTGGGTCTCCCTGCGCAACAGCGTGGTCGCGGACGCCGCCGACGGGCCGCGCTTCCTGCTCACCCACGTCGAGGACATCGAGGAGCGCAAGCGCCGCGAGCTCCAGCTCGCCCACCGCGCCTCGCACGACTCGCTCACCGGACTGCCGAACTCCGCCGAACTGCGCGCCCGGCTCTCCGCCCGGCTGTGCAGCCGCCCCGCAGCCGTGGCACCGGGACCGGTGGACACGCTGGACGCGGCCTATGCGCAGCACGGCGAGTACGGCGGGGATCAAGGGGAGCACGGCGGGGCGCCCGCGTACGACGCGGACGGGCACGGGTTCGACTTCCGGCCGGCCCTCGAGGCCTTCGACGCGTACGACCACCATGTGCACACCATCGCGCCGCAGGGCGAGACGGACGACGGTACGAAGGGGCTCGCGGTGCTCTTCTGCGACCTCGACGGCTTCAAGTCGATCAACGACCGTTTCGGGCACAACGCCGGCGACGCCGTGCTGATCGAGGTCGCGCGCCGATTGAGCAGCGGCGTACGGGACGGGGACACGGTCGCGCGGCTCGGTGGCGACGAGTTCGTGGTCCTCGCCGACGGGCTCGGCCGGGCCGACGCACAGGACCTCGCGGTCCGGCTGCGTAACGAGATCATCCAGCCGATCCGGGTCGACGGCCGCGCGATGCGGGTCGGCGCGAGCTTCGGCATCGGATGGGCACATTGCGGCATGACTGCGGACGAAGTGTTGAAGTCCGCTGACGAGCGGATGTACGTAGAGAAACGGTCTCGTCCCAAAGCACATCGACGTGCGGGCTGAAGCGCAGGTCAGAGGTGTTGTGCGAGCTGAGTCACCCGTTTGGGGCCTGTAGAGCGGGTAGGCTCGCCCCTCTACCCACCCATCGCATCTGCACCAAACCCGCTGAGGAGACCTAGGGATGACGCCCGGCAACAACGGCGCGAGCACGCCCGAGGACGACGACCCGTTCGGCTATCTCTACGCCGACGGTCAGGCCGCCGGAGCCACGCCGCCAGACGGAGGCGTGGGCTACGGCTACCCCGGTTCGGTCAACCGGGTGCGGGCGGTCGGCGAGCGCCAGTACGGCCAGCAGGCCCAGCAGTCGCAGCAGGCTTCCCAGACGGCGCCGACCGCGCAGTACGCGCAGGCTCCGGCGCCGCAGGGTCAGGACACGTACGGGCAGTCGCACTACCAGGCCCCGGAGACGTTCGGCGGCGGCACGCCCACGACGCGCACGCCCCTGCCGAGCAGCGGTATGGGCGGCGGCGGTGGTGGCCGTGGCCGTGGTCCCAACACCAAGGGCCTCCTGATCGGCGCGATCGCCGTGGTCGCGGCCGTCGTGATCGGCATCGGGGTCGCGATGATGGGCGGCGACGAAGATCCCGGGGGGAACGAGGCGGGGGGTTCGACGCCGACGGCGGGGCAGAACACCGAGCCGAGCGCGCCGGCTTCGAAGCCGGCGAAGGACGAGGCCGAGCTGCCGAAGATCGACGCGAAAACCCTGCGTCTGGAGGGCGGCACGACCGTCGACACCCAGTTCAAGGGCGCCGAGGCGGGCGGCGGTGTCTATGTGACGGGCTTCAACAAGGTCGGTGCCAAGGTCGTGTGGGCCGTCAAGGGCATCGAGAAGGCCGGCACCTACCGGCTGGACGTCCGCTACGGCATCCCCGGTGTCGACGCCAACGCGACCGTCGTGGTCAACGGCAAGCCGAACACCTCGCCGCTGAACATGAAGAACTTCATCGGTGAGAAGCAGGCCCCGAAGGGCGACTGGGAGAAGGGCTGGCAGACGACCTGGGCCCCGGTCAACCTGACCAAGGGCGCCAACCTCATCGAGATCGCCTGCGCCGAGGGCAACCAGTGTGACGCGGTGCTCGACCAGCTGTCGCTGAGCAAGGGCTAGCAGCAGGCTCGAGGGCTTCTCAGGCCGCGCTGGACTCGCCCGTCACCGTTACCTGCTCCAGCAACTCCTCGTACGCCCGCCCGTCGAACTCGCCCGCCGCCGGCGCCAGTACCGTCGCCGTCGACAACGCGACCGCGCGGGCCAGCCTCTCCGGCCAAGGCAGACCCTCCACCAGGCCCGACAGCAGGCCCGCGACGACCGAGTCGCCTGCCCCCGTCGGGTTGCCCTCGACCGGGGCCGGCGGTGTCGCTCGCCAGTGGCCCTCCGCGTTCAGGGCCAGCAGGCCCTCCGGGCCCAGGGAGGCGACCACCGCGTGGGCGCCGCGGCGGCGGGCGTCCCGCGTGGCCTGCAACGGCTCGTGGGAGCCGGTGAGTTCGGCCAGCTCGTCGGTGTTCGGTTTGACGAGGTCGGGGCGGGCGGCTACGCCTCGGCGGAGGGGTTCGCCGCTGGTGTCGAGGAGGACCGGGACCGACGCGGAGCGGGCCGTGCGGACGAGTTGGGCGTACGCGCCTACCGGGACGCCGGGTGGGAGGCTGCCGCACAGGGCCACCGCGGAGGCCGCGGGCAGCAGTTCCTCGTACGCGTCCTGGAACGCCCGCCACTCGGCGGGGGAGACGAGCGGGCCCGGCTCGTTGAGCTGAGTCGTGTCACCGGTCGTCGTGTCGACCACCGCGATGGTGCGGCGGGTCGGACCCGTCACCGGGACCAGCGCGTCCACGACGCCCTCGGTGGACGCGAGTTGGTCCTGGAGGGCGCGCCCGGTCGCCCCGCCCACGAAACCCGTCACGGTCACCTCGTGGCCGAGCGCCGCCAGCACCCGGGCCACGTTCAGGCCCTTGCCGCCGGGGCGTTCGGTGACCTCCGTCACGCGGTGCGAGGCGTGCGGGCGCAGGGACGGTACGTAGTACGTGATGTCGAGAGCGGTGTTCAGCGTGACCGTGAGGATCATCCGGGCCGACCTCCCCCGAGTGCGCGCTTACCTTGTCCGGCCTTGTCCGGATGACCGATCATGCCAGCCGGACGGCGGTCGGCCCAGTTCCGCAGGCCAGCCGCCCGGCTCAACAAACGGCAGAATCAGCCCAGTTGGGGCTCAACCACCCATTCTCCGCGGCGCATCACGCCCTTCAAAGCGAAGTCGGCGTCCAGGATCACCAGGTCCGCGTCCTTGCCCGGTTCCAGCGAACCCACCCGGTCGTACAGGCCCAGCAGCCGGGCCGGGGTGGCGGAGATGGCGGCGACCACGTCCTCGACGGCCAGTCCGTCCACGGTGACGGCCCGCTTGAAGGCCCGGTCCAGGGTCAAGGTCGAGCCCGCGATGGAGCCGCCCTCCACCAGCCGCGCCACGCCCTCGCTGACCTCGACCTCCAGCGGGCCGAGCATGTAACGGCCGTCGCCGAAGCCCGCCGCGTCCATCGCGTCCGTGATGAACGCCACCCGCCTTGCGCCCGCGTGACGGAACGCCAGCTGGAGCGACGCCGGATGCAGATGCGTACCGTCGTTGATCAACTCGACCGTGATCCGCTCGTCCTCCAGGAGCGCGGCGATCGGGCCGGGAGCGCGGTGACCGAGGACGGGCATCGCGTTGTAGAGGTGCGTGGCCACGGTGGCGCCCGCCTCGATGGCCTCCACCGTCTGCTCGTACGTAGCGTCCGTGTGCCCGATCGCCGCGATCACCCCGTGCTCCGCGAGGAGGCGTACGGAGTCGATGCCGCCCGGCAGTTCCGTGGCGAGCGTCACCATCGTGGCCTGGCCGCGCGCCGCGTCGATCAGCTTGCGCACCTCGGCCGGGTCCGGGTGGCGCAGCAGTTCCTCGGAGTGCGCGCCCTTGCGGCACGGCGAGATGAACGGTCCCTCGAAGTGGATGCCCACGATGTCGCCCTGCTCGGCCAGCTCGGAGAGCAGCCCGGCGCGTTGGGCGAGCACGTCCATATCGCCGGTGACGGTCGACGCGACGGTCGTCGTGGTGCCGTGGAGGCGGTGCGTGTGGACGCCCTTGAGGATGTCCTCGACCGTGCCGGAGGTGAAGGAGGCGCCTCCGCCGCCGTGGTTGTGGACATCGACGAAGCCGGGCACCAGCCAGTGGCCTCGCAGGTCGATCATGCGCGCATCATCGGGTGCGCTCCCGGCGATCCGGGTGCCCTCGACGATTACGCGGCCGCCGTCCACGATTCCGGTGGGGAGGACCACTTGGGCGCCGGACAGGACGATGGGCGCTTTGCCGGTTGCGGGCTGCGGGCCGTGCGTGGCTGGTCGCTCCCCCACTCTCGGCTTTCGCTCGAGCGGGGGGACCCCCATCGCGGCGGAGCCGCATGATGTCTCGTCCCGCGCCCCTAGGTGGGTTGCCGTCACCCTGGGTTCCTCCGGCTTCGTAGGTGTGGTGTCGAGCAAATCCCAGGCCAGTAGCCCCGCGCCCAGGCATCCGGCCGTATCCCCGAGCGCCGCCGGGACGATGGCGGGCAGCTTCTGGAAGGTCACCCGGCGCTCGACCGCCGCCCGTAGCGGTGTGAACAAGGTTTCCCCGGCCTCGGCCAGGCCGCCACCGATGATCAGCGTGCGGGGGTCCAGCAGGGTGAGGGCCGCGACGAGGCCGTCCGCGAGGGCGTCCACCGCCTCCTGCCAGACCGCGAGCGCCCGGGGGTCCCCGGTCCGCACGGCCTGCGCGCAGTCCGCCGCGTCCGCCTTCGGATCACCGGACGCCTCGGCCCAGGCCGCGCTCACCGCCGACGCGGACGCGTACCGCTCCAGACAACCGCGCTGCCCGCATGGACATGGGGTGCCCCCGGGTCGTACGACGACGTGGCCGATCTCACCCGCGAAGCCGTGCGCGCCCGCCTCCACCCGGCCGTCGATGCCGATCGCGCCCGCGATCCCGGTGCCGAGCGGCACGAACAGGAAGCGGTCGGCTCCCTGCCCCGCCCCGAGCCGTCCCTCGGCGAGGCCGCCGGTGCGCACATCGTGGCCGAGGGCGACCGGGACGCCGTACAGGCGCTCGCCGAGCAGATCCCGCAGGGGTACGTTCCGCCAGCCGAGGTTGGCCGCGTACACCGCGAGGCCGCGCTCGGCGTCCACGATGCCGGGGACGGCGATGCCGGCGGCGGACGCGGGCTCGCCGAAGTGGCGCTCGCCGTGGTCGCGCAGCTCGGCGGCGAAGGCGAGGATCGCCTCCACGACGGCGTCCGGACCGCGGTCCCGGTTCGTGGCGCGGCGGGCCCGGTGCAGCACGGAGAGGCCGGGGTCCCGCAGCGGTAGCCGTTGATCGCTGCGTGTCCCGGTTCGGCTCCCGGAGGGCATGGCGCCGTCCGCCCCCAGGAGGGCGGCTTTCATCCCGGTGCCGCCCACATCGAGGGCGATGACGTGTTTCACGGGATACAGTCTCGCCCCTCACCCCATGAGAGGTCTAGTCCACTCGCGTACTGTAGACCTTGCATTCCGGTTGTCCGGACTTCAACTACCGTGACGAGTACGACAGATGGGGAAATCAACGGTGCGGCGACGAGTGACAGGTTTCATCTCGATGGTGTCCGCAATGGGCGTGACGGCGGCACTCGGCGGCTGCTCCGCCGACTCCTCCACCCCCCAGAACGCCACGCTCAGGCTGGTGGCCGCCGACTACGGCAACTCCGAGGCGAACAGCTCCCAGAAGTACTGGGACAAGCTGGTCAAGGAGTACGAGAAGAAGAACCCCGGCATCGAGGTCGACGTCAGCGTTTACTCGTGGAACGAGGTCGACGCCAAGGTCAAACAGATGGTCGCCGACGGGGAGGCACCCGACATGGCGCAGATCGGCGCGTACGCCGACTACGCCGCGAAGGGCCAGCTGTACGAGGTCGACGAGCTGCTCTCCATACCCGTCCAGGCCGACTTCGTCCCGAGACTCGCCGAGGCGGGCGAGGTGGGCCTGGTGCCGTACGGCATGCCGTTCGCCGCCTCCACGCGGCTGCTGTTCTACAACAAGGAGCTCTTCGACGAGGCCGGCCTCACCCCGCCGCGCAGCTGGGACGAACTGGCCGACGCCGCCCAGACCCTGAAGTCCCGCGGCGTCGAGACCCCGTACGCGCTCCCCCTCGGCCCCGAGGAGGCCCAGGCCGAGACCATGATGTGGCTGCTCAGCGGCGGCGACGGCTACACCGGCACGGTCGGCTCGTACGGCATCGACTCCGACCAGAACATCGCGACCTTCAACTGGCTCAAGAACGACTTGGTGGGCAAGGGCCTCACCGGCCCGACGCCGCCCGGCAAACTCAACCGCGCCGACGCCTTCGAGGCGTTCACCCGCGGCGAGGTCGGCATGCTGAACGGTCACCCCTCGCTGATGCAGGCCGCCGACAAGAAGGGCGTGGAGTACGGCATGGTGCCGATGCCCGGCGTCGACGGCAGGGCCAGGGCCACGATGGGCGTCGCCGACTGGATGATGGCGTTCAAGGAGAACGGCAACGGCGAGGAGATCGGCGAGTTCCTCGACTTCGTCTACAGCGAGAAGAACGTGCTCGAGTTCTCCCACGAGTACAATCTGCTGCCCGTGACCATGTCCGCCTCCGATGCGATGGCCGAGGACAAGAACGACAAGGATCTCGACCCGTTCCTGTCAGAGCTCGAGAACGCCGAGCTGTATCCCGTCGCCAAGACGTCCTGGGCGCAGGTCAGCGCGGACATCAAGCAGCAGATCGGGAAGGCGGTGGGGCCCAATGCGCGGCCTGCCGCGGTTCTGGGGTCGCTGCAGCGGTCGGCTTTCACCGCAGAGACCTCGGAGTAGTTCCTACGGGGTAGCTCCGCTGGTCGCGCAGGGTGCCTATTAGCTGGGGCGCGAGTCGTATGGCGGCTGCGGGTTTGTTGTGGCTGGTCGCTCCCCCACTCTCGACTCCGCTCGAGCGGGGGGACCCCCATCGCGGCGGAGCCGCAAATCGATACAGCCCCGCGCCCCGAGGAGCCCCGCGCCCCGAGGAGCCCCGCGCCCCGAGGAGGCCTGCGACCTCCACCGGGGCACGGGTACCGTGCGGGCATGGGAGAGGAACTGACTCCGCTGGAGCGCGACGTACTGGCCCTGGAGCGGCGTGGCTGGGAGTCGCCCGGGGCCAAGGAGCGGGCCATACGGGAGGAGTTGGGGATGGTGCCGGTTCGGTATTACCAGTTGCTGAACGCCCTGCTCGACGCGCCGCGGGCCCTGGCCCATGACCCGGTGACCGTGAACCGGCTGCGTCGAATACGGGACGCCCGCCGGGCCGAGCGCTGACGGACCGGGCGGATAGGGTCGCCGTATGGGCAGCCAACCGGACTCATTGCCGACTCCCGCGACCCCGGCGGGACGTGACGGACTCGACGCCATCCTCGCGCGGCCCGGCCGGGCCGTACTCGCCTTCGACTTCGACGGCACCCTCGCGCCGATCGTCCCCGACCCCGAGCAGGCACGCGCCCACCCCGAAGCGGTACCGGCGCTCGCCGCCCTCGCCCCGAAGGTCGCCTCCGTCGCCGTCGTCACCGGCCGCCCGGCCGAGGTCGCGGTACGCCACGGCGGCTTCGCGGACGTACCCGGCCTGGAACACCTCGTCGTCCTAGGCCACTACGGCGCCGAACGCTGGGACGCGCTCACCGGAACCGTCACGGCACCCCCGCCCCACCCCGGCGTCGCCGCCGTCCGGGCCGAACTGCCCGGCATCCTCGACCGGTCCGGCGCCCGGCAGGGCACCTGGATCGAGGAAAAGGGCCGAGCCGTCGCGGTCCACACCCGCCGCGCCGAGGACCCACAGGCCGCCTTCGAGGCCCTACGCGACCCCCTGACGGACCTCGCCACCCGCCACGGCCTGGTGGTGGAGCCGGGGCGCATGGTCCTGGAACTCCGCCCCCCGGGCATGGACAAGGGCGTAGCACTCCGCGAGTACGTACGCGAGATCGACGCCGGTGCGGTGGCCTACGCCGGCGACGACTTGGGCGACCTCCCGGCGTTCGCGGCAGTAGAGGAACTCCGCGCGAACGGCGTCCCCGGCCTACTGATCTGCAGCGGCAGCAACGAGGTGACGGAGCTGGAGAAGCGCGCGGACCTGGTGGTGGAGGGCCCGGCAGGCGTCGTACGCCTACTGAGGGCGCTGACAACGAGGCTGAACTAAACCGCGCCCCTAAATGGGGGCCGGAGGCCCTTCATTTAGGGGCGCGGGGCTGTATCAATTTGCGGCTCCGCCGCGATGGGGGTCCCCCCGCTCGAGCGGAGTCGAGAGTGGGGGAGCGACCAGCCACAACGAACCGGCACCCGCCAACCGACATCAAGCCCCGAGCCATTAGGCACCCCGCAAACCAGCGGAGCTAACCCGCGGAGCGAAGCGCTTCAAGCTGGTCCAGAAACCACTGGGCCGGAGGAAGCGCAGTAGCCGAGGCGGCCAGCCGCTTGGTGCGCTCCGCCCGCTCATCACGCGGCATCGTCAGCGCCGAGTGAAGGGCGCGGGCGGTGCCCACAACGTCGTACGGGTTCACCACAATCGCATCCTCGCCCAACTCCTCGTACGCCCCCGCCTCCCGCGAAAGCACCAGCGCGCACCCCTCGTCGGAGACGACCGGCACCTCCTTGGCGACGAGGTTCATCCCGTCGCGGATGGGGTTGACGAGGGCCACGTCGGCCAGCCGGTACGCGGCGAGCGAGCGGGCGAAGTCGTCCTTCAGGTGCAGCACGACCGGGGTCCAACCAGGCGTCCCGTACTGGGAGTTGATCTCGTCCGCGAGCCGTCGCACCTCGGCCATGTAGTCGCGGTACACGGCCAGGTCCTGCCGCGAGGGATACGCGAGTGCCACGTGCACGACCCGCTCACGCCACGACGGCTGGTCCTCGAGGAGCTGCCGGTACGCCAGCAGCCCGCGCACGATGTTCTTGGACAGTTCCGTCCGGTCCACCCGCACGATCGCCTTACGACCCTCGCCGATCTGCTCCCGCAGCGCGACGATCCGCTCGTTCACGTCGGCCTCGTGCGACCGCTTCCGCAGAAAGTCCGCGTCCGCGCCGAGCCCGTGCACGCCGATGCGCGTACCCGACGGAATGGCGGGCCCCAGCACGGCATGGCAGCAGTCGGTGAACGCGTCCGCCCACCGCTGGGTCAGGAACGCCGCCCGGTCGGCGCCGAGGATTCCGTCGAGCAACTGCGCGGCGATGTCGTCGGGCAGCATCCGGAAGTACTCCGGCGGCGCCCACGGCGTATGCGAGAAGTGCCCGATCCGCAGGTCGGGGCGCAGCTCGCGCAGCATGCGGGGGGCCAGCGTCAGGTGGTAGTCCTGCACGAGTACGGCGGCGCCCGGGGCCGCCTCCTCGGCCAGGGCCTCGGCGAAGGCCCGGTTGTACGTCTCGAAGGACGCCCATTGCCTGCGGAATTCGGCGTCGAAGGCCGGCTCCAGTGGCGTCTGGTAGAGCATGTGGTTCACGAACCACAGCACGGAGTTGGCTACGCCGTTGTACGCGTCCTCGTGTACGTCCGCCGGGATGTCCAGCATCCGTACGCCCTCTTCGCCTACGCCGCGGCGTACGGCCTCGCGGTCGCCGTCGCCCAGGGCCGAGCAGACCCACAGCGCGCCGGCCTCCGGGCCGATCGCGGACAGGCCGGAGACCAGGCCGCCGCCGCCGCGCTTGGCTTTGAGCGTGCCGATCTCGTCCAGGGCGTACGAGATCGGGCCCCTGTTGGAGGCGACGAGAATCTGGGCTTGCGTTGATGCCATAGGGCTCAACTTAGCCCAGGGTGGCTTCGCTCAAACGTACGCTTCCGCGCCGCTGGGTTCCGCAGGGTGCCTATTAGCTCGAGGCGGGCTGTCGTGTGGCGGCTGCCGGTGCGTTGTGGCTGGTCGCGCAGTTCCCCGCGCCCCTGAACAGGGGCCTGTCGGCCCTCTGTTCAGGGGCGCGGTCGCTACCTACGCCGCCTTCCGCTCCGCGTACTCCTCGATCTCCGCCATAGGCGGCCGTTCCTCCGTGTCCACCGAATACGTACGCGGTGCGAATCCCGCATCCACCCGCTCGAACTGCGTGATCCGCGGCCGTACGAGATGGCCGCGGGCCAGTCGCAGCTGGGCCGTGCGGTAGATCGCGGCGGCCATGCGGCCGAGGGCCTGGCCGTCCTGGTGGCGGTGTTTGCGGACGCCCACGTCGACCTGGGCGAGGGCGTCGAGGCCCACCAAGTGCAGGGCGTCGATCAGCATGCCCAGCTCGACCCCGTACCCGACCGGGAACGGCAACTGCTCCAGCAGCGAGCGGCGGGCCGCGTACTCGCCGCCGAGCGGCTGTACGAAGCCGGCGAGCTGCGGCCAGTGCATGTTCAGCAGCGGGCGGGCCATGAGTTCCGTAACGCGGCCGCCCTGGCCTGCGGCGGTCCTGCCGGAGGTGGGGTCGCCCGGCAGGTTCAGCGGGCGGTCGTACATCGCCTTGACGAGGTCCACGCCCGGATCGGTGAGCAGCGGGCCGACGATTCCCGAGACGAAGTCCGCGGAGAACTCCTTCAGGTCCGCGTCGATGAAGGCGATGATGTCCCCGCTCGTGACCAGCAGCGAGCGCCACAGGACCTCGCCCTTGCCGGGGACGGCCGGCATCCGCGGGAGTATGTCGTCGCGGTGTACGACGCGGGCGCCCGCGTCGGCGGCGACCTCGGAGGTACGGTCCGTCGAGCCCGAGTCGATCACCACGATCTCGTCGACGAGGGGCACCTTCTTGGTCATCAGCTCGCGGCGGATCACGGCGACGATCTCGCCGACGGTCTCCTCCTCGTTGAGCGCGGGCAGTACGACGCTCACCGTGGAGTTGGCCGCGCGTTTCGCGGCGATGAGCTTCTTCAGCGGGCGGTCGCCAACGGACCAGGAGCGCGTGTTCAGCCAGCGCTCGACGTCTTCCAGCACGTGCGGCTCTCCCTTGCATTGGACCGGGTCGCGAGTGCCCACTGCGGCAGAAGGCTGATGTGACTGTCATCTCGCGGTTCGGACTGGTCTCTCCACGATCCAGGCCTTCGGTTACAGTCTTGAACAACGCTGATGACCATCGCATGTCGCGGGTCGTCCAGCCGACAACCACATACTCACAACCGAATAGCGCTCATCCAGAGGGGCAGAGGGATACGGCCCGTTGAAGCCCCGGCAACCCTCCAGCCGGTCTCGTACCGATCGAAGATGATCGATTCCGCGAGGCTCCCGGCTAGTGAAGGTGCCAAATCCGTCTCACGGCGAGATGCGTCGTGAGGAAGATGAGGAGAAAGGGCCTCGCCTCACATGGCTGCGCAGACAGTTGCAAGCACCACGAACGCTGACACCTCCGCCGACTCGGCGAACTCCACGGCCTCCACGGACTCTGTAGACCTCGGCCCCGCCGCCGCGCTCTCCTGCCGCGAATGCGGGCACCGCGTCCCGCTCGGCCCCGTCTTCGCCTGCGAGGAGTGTTTCGGCCCGCTGGAGATCGCGTACGACTTCTCGGCATACGACACCGAGGAACTCCGTAAGCGCATCGAAGCGGGCCCCGCGAACATCTGGCGGTACGCGCCTCTCCTGCCCGTCCCCGCGGACGTGGCCACGAAGCCGAACATCAACCCCGGCTGGACCAAGCTCGTCAAGGCCGACAACCTCGCGCGCGAACTGGGCGTCGACCCCGGCAAGCTCTTCGTGAAGGACGACTCCGGCAACCCGACGCACTCCTTCAAGGACCGCGTCGTCGCCCAGGCCATCGAGGCCGCCCGTGCCTTCAACTTCACGACCCTCTCCTGCTCCTCCACGGGCAACCTCGCCGGGGCCGTCGGCGCCGCCGCCGCCCGCGCCGGCTTCCGCTCCTGCGTGTTCATCCCGCACGACCTGGAGCAGGGCAAGGTCGTCATGGCCGCGGTCTACGGCGGCGAACTCGTCGGCATCGAGGGCAACTACGACGACGTGAACCGCTTCTGCTCCGAGCTGATCGGCGACCCGGCCGGCGAGGGCTGGGGCTTCGTCAACGTCAACCTGCGCCCGTACTACGCCGAGGGCTCCAAGACCCTCGCGTACGAGATCTGCGAGCAGCTCGGCTGGCAGCTCCCCGACCAGCTGGTGGTGCCCATCGCCTCCGGCTCGCAGCTCACGAAGATCGACAAGGGTCTGCAGGAGCTGATCAAGCTCGGGCTCGTCGAGGACAAGCCGTACAAGATCTTCGGCGCCCAGGCCGAAGGGTGCTCGCCGGTGTCCGTCGCCTACAAGGCGGGCCATGAGGTCGTACGGCCCCAGAAGCCGGACACGATCGCGAAGTCGCTCGCGATCGGTAACCCTGCCGATGGTCCGTACGTGCTGGACATCGCGCGTCGTACCGGGGGTGCCGTCGAGGACGTCAACGACGAGCAGATCGTGGACGCGATCAAGCTGCTGGCGCGGACCGAGGGGATCTTCGCGGAGACCGCCGGTGGTGTGACGGTGGGGGTTGCGCGCAAGCTGATCGAGAACGGTGTGCTGGATCCGGCGCTGACCACGGTCGTCCTGAACACGGGTGACGGTCTGAAGACCCTCGACGCCGTGGCCGGCACGGGTCTTACCGCGACGATCCGGCCCAGCCTCGACTCGTTCCGAGAGGCCGGCCTCGCGTAGCGCTTCGCGGGAAGGGCTGTATTCACGCTGCGGGCCGGTGGGGCTGGTCGCTCCCCCGCTCTCGGCTTCGCTCGAGCGGGGGGACCCCATGAGCGGGGGGACCCCCATCGCGGCGGAGCCGCAAATGTCACCGCCCCGCGCCCCTGAAGGGGCGCTCTACTCGACCGGAGGTCATAACCCCATGAGCGTCAACGTTCGCATCCCCACCATCCTTCGCACCTACACCGGCGGCAAGGCCGAGGTCGCCGCCGAAGGGTCGACCCTCGCCGAGGTCATCGCCGACCTGGAGAAGAACCACACCGGTATCGCGGCGCGCGTCCTGGACGACCAGGGCAAGCTGCGGCGGTTCGTCAACGTGTACGTGAACGATGACGATGTGCGGTTCGAGCAGGGGCTGGAGACGGCGACGCCCGACGGGGCCGGCGTCTCGATCATTCCGGCCGTTGCCGGAGGCTGATCGTTACCTTCGGTAATGCAGGTAACTCAGGGTTCATCGAATTGCCCCCTCCGTGAGTTAAACGGAGGGGGCAATTCTATATGGTTGAGCACGGTACAGTTGGGGAACGTGGTGCTCCTCGGGGCCGAATGCATGTGCATTCCTGATTGGCCCCCGATAAGAAGTAGCCAAAGTGTGCAGGTCTTTTGCGTCATTCGCTCCTTTTATGGAGCCCGACTTGCCCCCCTCTAGGGTGAATTCTCCGTACATTCCGGATCGGCGATGGCCAAGATTTCTCCTCCGACTGACCTGTTGCAGACGGCAGTTGGGCAGATACATTCAGCCGCGGTCGACGCGTTCCGGCGCACACCCCCAACCGTTGGGGGGTGAGGTCTGACCCGGATCCGCGAAGTGCGGATCTGTGCAAGGGCCAGTAATAGGGGAGTTAGGCATGGCTCAGGGCACCGTCAAGTGGTTCAACGCGGAGAAGGGGTACGGCTTCATCGCGGTCGACGGTGGTGCGGATGTATTCGTCCACTACAGCGCGATTCAGATGGACGGCTACCGCACCCTGGAGGAAGGTCAGCGAGTTGAGTTCGAAATCTCGCAGGGCCAGAAGGGGCCGCAGGCGGACATGGTCCGCGTGGCCGGCTGAAGCACGCGCCGACTGATCTGCAGCGACACGTTCTTCTTCCGAAGGGCTCGTACCTCAAGGGGTACGGGCCCTTCGGCATGCCTGCGGGCCCCTCCCGGACACCCCCGGGGCAGGCCTCTCACTCCCCGATAGCCGCTTGCTCCCACCCGCCACCCGACCACCGCCCCTCACGGAGCCCGCTCCGCGGGCGCTGCGTTGAACGGCCACCCGACCACCACCCCTCAACGAGCCCGCTCCGCGGGCGCGCCTTGCACTCGGGGGGGTCGAGTGCTAATCATTGGCGTTAGCACTCTGAAGGTGAGAGTGACAACGAGGACCGGGTCGGTGAGGCCCGCAGGCCAAGTGGGGCAAGGAACCACGGGGCAGGCAGGCCGTCCGTCGCGGGCGCCAGCGCGGTCCGGAGCAATCCACCCCAGTCCGGGAGGACCACTTCACATGGCCAAGATCATCGCGTTCGACGAGGAGGCGCGGCGAGGCCTCGAGCGCGGCATGAACCAGCTCGCGGACGCCGTAAAGGTGACACTCGGCCCCAAGGGCCGCAACGTCGTCCTCGAGAAGAAGTGGGGCGCCCCCACGATCACCAACGACGGTGTCTCCATCGCCAAGGAGATCGAGCTCGAGGACCCGTACGAGAAGATCGGCGCCGAGCTGGTCAAGGAGGTCGCGAAGAAGACGGACGACGTCGCCGGTGACGGCACGACGACCGCGACCGTCCTGGCCCAGGCGCTGGTCAAGGAAGGCCTCCGCAACGTCGCCGCCGGTGCCAACCCCATGGCTCTGAAGCGCGGTATCGAGAAGGCCGTCGAGGCGGTCTCCGGTGCCCTGCTCGACCAGGCCAAGGACGTGGAGACCAAGGAGCAGATCGCTTCGACCGCCTCCATCTCCGCCGCCGACACCCAGATCGGCGAGCTCATCGCCGAGGCCATGGACAAGGTCGGCAAGGAAGGCGTCATCACCGTCGAGGAGTCCCAGACCTTCGGTCTGGAGCTGGAGCTCACCGAGGGTATGCGCTTCGACAAGGGCTACATCTCGGCGTACTTCGCCACCGACATGGAGCGTATGGAGGCCGTCCTCGACGACCCGTACATCCTTATCGCCAACTCGAAGATTTCCGCGGTCAAGGACCTGCTGCCGCTCCTCGAGAAGGTCATGCAGTCCGGCAAGCCGCTGCTGATCATCGCCGAGGACGTCGAGGGCGAGGCCCTGTCGACCCTGGTCGTCAACAAGATCCGCGGCACCTTCAAGTCCGTCGCCGTCAAGGCTCCGGGCTTCGGTGACCGCCGTAAGGCCATGCTCGGCGACATCGCCATCCTCACGGGCGGCGAGGTCATCTCCGAGGAGGTCGGCCTCAAGCTGGAGAACGCGACCCTGGACCTCCTGGGCCGCGCCCGCAAGGTCGTCATCACCAAGGACGAGACCACGATCGTCGACGGTGCCGGCGACACCGAGCAGGTCGGCGGCCGGGTCAACCAGATCCGCGCCGAGATCGAGAACTCCGACTCGGACTACGACCGCGAGAAGCTCCAGGAGCGCCTGGCGAAGCTGGCCGGCGGCGTGGCCGTCATCAAGGCCGGTGCCGCCACCGAGGTCGAGCTCAAGGAGCGCAAGCACCGTATCGAGGACGCCGTTCGCAACGCGAAGGCCGCCGTCGAGGAGGGCATCGTCGCCGGTGGTGGCGTGGCCCTGCTCCAGGCCGCCACGGTCTTCGAGAAGCTGGAGCTCGAGGGTGACGAGGCGACCGGCGCCAACGCCGTGAAGCTCGCCCTGGAGGCCCCGCTCAAGCAGATCGCCGTCAACGGTGGTCTCGAGGGTGGCGTCGTCGTGGAGAAGGTCCGCAACCTTCAGGTCGGCCACGGTCTGAACGCCGCGACCGGCGAGTACGTCGACATGATCGCCGAGGGCATCATCGACCCGGCGAAGGTCACGCGTTCCGCCCTGCAGAACGCCGCGTCCATCGCCGCGCTGTTCCTCACCACCGAGGCCGTCATCGCCGACAAGCCGGAGAAGGCGGGCGCCGCCCCGGCCGGCGGCGGCATGCCAGGCGGTGACATGGACTTCTGATCCGGTTCTTCCACCGGGTCGGACCCTCCCCCAAGCTCTCGGCTTCGTTCGAGAAGGGGGGACCCCCAGTCCAGTACCGAGGGCGGCATCCCTGTTCGTGGGGGTGCCGCCCTCGGGCGTGCCTGGATCACAGTGGGCATTTGGTTGTGGAAATGGCCGACTTCAGACCATGGGCCCACTGTCGAGGACTCCGACGACGTGCACTTCCCTCCGATCCGGGTGCGGCAGGTAGGTGACAGTGAGGCCGATGTCCCGCCACATCGTGACGTACGCGCCTCTGGCGAGGCGTCCTGGCGGAGGCCACCCTGTGTCGATCGCCTGGCCGGCGTCGGTGGCGAGATCGAGGAACCGTTTGATGGCGACCGCGTGACGTTCGGGATCACGCCCCCGAAGCTGTTCGAGGCTTTCGTCCGCATGCTGCCCGAAGAACAAGATCTACTTCGGTGGGGTCACGGTGCTTCGGCCCTCTTCGCAATGTCGTCGAGCGAGACAAGGTTGCGCCCGGCTTCCGAGTCGGCGAGACGGTCATCCCAGTCCGGGGTCATGGCAACGGCCCACCACGCGTCGATGATGTCTTCCCGCTCCTGGCTTGTCGCGGCCTGCCCGAAAGCGGTTCGGAACTCCATGCGGGCTGAAGCCGAGGGCAGGGCAGCCATGATGCCGTCGACGGTACGTGGTACCTGGAGAGGCGCCGACGGTACCGGCTCTGCAGGCTGTGCGGTCATGCGGATCTCCTCGGATCGGTCTCCAGGTACGCCACGGTACCGGGCGGCAAGACGTGGAGAGGAGGGGTCGTATGCCCCTGCGGAGCAGACCGGGGCTCTCCGGTACGTGGCCGGATGCTCCCACGCAACGGCGTGGGTCATGACGCTGCCTCGCCGCGCTCCTCGGCCTCCAGCCGCGCCATGAAGGCGTCATGGGTGAGCGCCGGTCCTGTGGGGGAGGCCTCGCGCTCCCGAGCCTGCGCGATGTCCGCCTCGTCGTGCAGTCGCTGCAGTTCTTCGAGTTCGCCGGGAGAGCTATGCGCATCTGCGACTGCGTGCTTTGGGTTCATGTGGTGGTCCTTTCGCGGGAGCGGCACGCCGCGCGGAGTTCGGCGACGCGGGCGTGGACCGCTGAGGGTGACAAGGGCGTGGCGGGGCGGGTGGGCTCGGCCTCGCCCCGGCACGGGCCGCAAACGCCGCCCGGCAGGGCCTCCGGGCGGCCCGGGGCGCCGCACTTCGCGCACTCCAGTACGCGAAGGGGTGGGCGGGTGGCGGCCGGTGCGGGCTCGGGTGGGAGCTTGCTGGTCAGGCGGTTGCGGACGAGGGCGGCCGGGCTGTGGACCGGGGTCGGGAGGCCTGCGGTCAGGGCCTGGAGTACGTGCTCGTCGGTGGCGCCCCTCGCGAACCACTCCGTGAGCAGCGGGGCGAGGTCTGCGCAGGCCTTGGCCGACAGGGACAGGGCCGGGGTCGCACGGCCGAGGGCCGCGAGGAGGATGTACGCGCGAGAGCGGGTGGGGCCGCCCTGCCTGTCAGGGGGTTCCGGTGACTCCTTCGGTACGTCCCCCCGCGTGAACGCCGCCCACCAGTCGTCGTCCCGTGCCGTCCGTGAGAACCACGTTCGGGTGATCCAGCGTGGGCTTCCCGAGTCGGCCAGGTGTTCGCGGCCCCGGCGCAAGTGGCCTGTCCGCTGAAGGTTGTTGAGGGCCGTGCGGAGGGCGCACTGGCCGTACGGGAGCGTCTTGGCCAGCGTCTTTACGGAGATGTCGGCGCCGGTCGGGAGCCGGTCGATGTACGCGGCGACGGCTGCTTCGCGGGGCGGGAGGTGGGCGAAGTCGTGAGCCGTGCGGGGGAGTTGGTCCGGGGCGCTGCGTTTTCCGTAACCCGGGTTGGCCATCGGGTGCGGGGAGGCGTGCGCGGGCAGGAAGGTGCCACTAAGGTTGGCTTCAGCCATGGGATCGAGTCGCTTTCGATCTCGTAGGTCAGGCCCCCGCAGGTGTTTGCCGCACCTAGCGGGGGTTGTTCGTTATGCGGGCACGCTAAGCCCATGTGACTGTCCGTGGCAAGTCGGTCGCGTCAGGTCAACTCGCGGGGAGGGTGGGCGGGTTGAAGCCCGCCTCCCAATCCTCAGAAGCAGGGCTCGGAGCTCGACGCTTGAGCTTCGGGCAGGCTGCGGGCCGGTGGCTCGATGAACCGGTGGGTGGGCGTGCCTTGGGCCGGGCGGTCGCTGCGGACGGCCCCGGCTCAGCTCTCGCCAGCCCTCACTCGTCTTGATCGCTTCGGAGTTGCACCGGTGCGTCCAGTCGCCCCGCGCCTCAGTGCCGATCGCGGGAAAATGTGACACTCGACCCCGGAAGTGTCACATTTCTGCATCCCACCTACCCCGCCCACCGGCTGTCTGCCATTGAGCCGACCTGTCGTGCGGGCGAGGCGTGACGAGGAGGTTGAACATCAGCGTGTGGCGGGCGACCGTGGCGGGGTCGTCCAGCAGCTTGCCCATGTCCGGTGCTTCCACGAAGGAGAGCGGGGGCGCGTCGTCGAACTCCATGAGTTTCAGGGGGCCGTCCATGGAGTGGCTGCGGGAGGCCGAGGAGATCGTGGGCCGACTGCGGGACGAGCTGAGCGAGTTGGGCGTCGTGTTGCCGTCCCTCCGTGTGGACCCGGTGACGGCCGCGACCAGGGAGCCGTACCCGCTCGTCGAACTCGGCCGCTGCAACCTGAACACAGCGAAGCGACTGGCCGACGCGTTGCACGAGGCCCGCCAGTGAGCACGGAGAACGGGAAGTACGCCATCGACGTACGGGACGGGCGGCTCGGCCAGGTGATGGGGCGCGAGGGCGGCTACGTACAGCTGCGGCCGGTGAGTGGCGGGCGGGAGTGGGACTGCCCGCCGGAGGCCTTGGGGGAGGCGGATCCGGGGGAGGTGTTGCGGGCGCGGGTGCGGCGGATCAACTGGGAAGGGCGGTTGCCCTGAGTTGGTTTCCGTGCCCAAGTCGGGTAAGTCGGTGCAAACATGATCGGAGAGTCGCATGCCCGGAGGTGCCTGTTGCAGATCATGATCGACATCGATGACGTACTCGTCGCTGAAGCCGCCGAGATACTGGGCACGACGACCGAGCGGGCCACGGTCAACGCGGCGCCGGCCGAACTCGTGGCGGTGGCCAAGCGGCGGCGGTTCATGGAGATGCTGGACGAGGGGATCTTTGACGACCTCGCCGACCCGGAAGTGATGGCGGGCGCGTGGCGGTAGCGAAATACCTGGTCGACAAGAGCGTATGGGCCCGGGCCAAGCAACCCGCGGTCCGGGCTGTCCTCGGGCCCCTTGTCGACAGAGGGCTCGTCGCCACATGCGCTGTGGTCGACCTGGAGATTCTGTACAGCGCCCGAGATGCCGAGAGCCACGCCGAGGGGCGCTCGGTCCGTCAAGGGTTCGAGTTGCTGCCGCTGACCGATGACATCGGTCAGCGTGCCACTGAGGTCCAGGCACTGCTGGCAGAAAAGGGACACCATACGTGTGCCTCTGTTCAGGACTTACTGATCGCCGCTACGGCCGAGCGGCACGGCGTGACCGTGATGCACTACGACGCGGACTTCGACGCCATTGCCCAGATCACGGGGCAACCCACCGAGTGGGTCGTGGAGCGCGGCTCCGTGCCGTAAGCCGCGCGGCTACAGGTTGCCCATCGGTTCGATGTCGATCTTGCGGGGTTCGCCCCAGATGCGTAGGACCTCGTAGTCGGTGAACTCGTGGACCAGGCGGTAGGCCATGCCGGGGTGGGGGCTGCGTCGCTGGGCGGCGAGGAACAGCTCGGCTTCCTGTTTGTCGCGGCGGGGGGTGCCGCAGAGTTGCCAGACCTGGCCGGTCCACATCTCGGGGAGCCAGCGCTGCTGGGGCTGGGGACGGTCGCCCCGTACGCCGTAACGGGACTTCGTGCGCTCGAGCGTCTCGTCCGGGGCGGTCGTACGGCCCTGGGTGAACGAGTCGTTGACCTTCGAGCGGCGGGCGATTCTGCGGCGGGTCTCGCAGAGCAGGCAGAGGTCGGGGGCGTCCTCGTCGACCGGGCCTGTGGGGTGCTCGGCGCAGCGCGTGGTGGGGGCCGCCGTGGTGACCGTGTCCTCCAGGAGGTCCAGCGCCCGCTTCAGGTCCGCCTTGACCTCGTGCAGCTTCGCGTCGGGTGTGTCCGCACCCAGGGCCTCGCCGTGCTCGCCGAGCAGCCGCAGGGCGCGGCCCAGGGCGGTCAGCTGTGCGTGGTTCATGGTTGGTCGTCCCCTCCCGGGAGCCTTGCTGCCGACGTCCCCAAGAATCACATGCGCCACTGACAGTCCGCCCCGGAAGCCCGGACTCGAGCGGGACTGTCGCCCCCGGGAGTCGGCTCGGGCCGCTGCTCGGAGCGCTCCTCGGGTCCTGCTCAGCCGCTCGCCAGGGCCGCCTGCAGAGCGGCCCGGAGGTGACCGTTCGCCTCGGTGAGCAGGCGGGCGGCGGTCGTGGCGTCGACGTCGGCGAGGATGACGAGGATCGCGTTCTTCGTCTCGCCGTCGGCCGCGCTCAGGGCCGCCTCGATCTGGTCGTCCGGCGCCCCCGTGGCCAGCGCGACGATACGGCGCGAACGGGCCCGGAGCTTGTCGTTCGAGGCCCGTACGTCGACCATCAGGTTCCCGTACGTCTTGCCCAGGCGGATCATCGTGATCGTAGAGAGCATGTTGAGGACCAGCTTCTGGGCCGTGCCCGCCTTCAGGCGCGTCGAGCCGGTCAGCAGCTCGGGGCCCACGACGACCTCGATGCCGTGGTCGGCCGCTGCCGCGAGTGCGCTGTCCGCGTTGCAGGACAGGCCGACGGTCAGGGCGCCGAGGGCGCGCGCGTGTTCCACCGCGCCGATCGCGTACGGCGTCCGGCCCGAGGCCGAGACACCGACCACCGTGTCCGCGGCGGTGATGCCCAGCGCGTCCAGGTCCTCGGCCGCCAGCTCCTTGGAGTCCTCGGCGCCCTCGATCGAGTTGACCGTGGCGTCCGGGCCGCCTGCGATCAGGCCGACGACCTCGGAGGGATCCGTGTTGAACGTGGGCGGGCACTCGGACGCGTCGAGCACGCCGAGCCGGCCCGCAGTGCCCGCGCCCGCGTAGACCAGACGTCCGCCGTGCGCCATACGGTCCGCGATGGCGTCGATCGCGGCGGCGATCCGCGGGAGCTGCGCGGCGACGGCGGTGGGTACGGTCGCGTCCTCCCCGTTCATGATCTTCGCGATCTCAAGGGTGGGCAGTTGGTCGATCCGAGCGAGCTCGGGACGGAACGCCTCGGTGGTCAGGGTCTCCAACTCGTCCCGTACATCACGGAAGGGGGAGGAGGCGTCGGCGGGGGAGGTCATGTGGGGCGGCTCTTTCCGGGGGTGGTTCCGGGGCTTGCTATCTGATTCTCCGGTGCAGGGGAGCGCCCCTAAGGGGCGCGGGGCTGTATCGATTTGCGGCTCCGCCGCGATGGGGGTCCCCCCCGCTCGAGCGCAGCCGAGAGTGGGGGAGCGACCAGCCACGTACGGCCCGCAGCGTACAGACGGCCTGTGGCTACCGCGCCCCCCGCGGAGCGTGCCGGTGCGCCAGCGCCTCGTAAGACGCGGACAGCGCCGGCGCCGCCGTCTCGTACGTCCGCTGGGCCACCCCTATGAACAGGCAGTCCACCACCAGCAGTTGGCTCGTACGGGACGACATGGCGGCCGGCCGCAACTCGCTCTCGCGGGCCGTCGACGTGGTGAGCACGTGGTCGGCGTACTGCGAGACCGGGCCATCCGGTCGGCCGGTGATCGCGACCGTCGTGGCGCCCCGCTCGAAGGCGACCCGTAGCGGCTCGATGACGTCGCCGGTCGAACCGGAGTGCGTGATCGCTATAGCCACGTCCTTGGCGCGCAGCTGCACGGCGTTGGTGACCGCGAGGTGCGGGTCGCTGAACGCGTGGGCTATGAGCCCGATCCGCAGGAGCTTCTGGTGGAGGTCCTGGGCGACCAGGCCGGAGGCGCCGACGCCGTAGACGTCGATACGGCCGGCTGCCGCGAGCGCGGAGACGGCCGCGCCGAGCTGGACCGTGTCCAGGCCGGCCGCGGTGTCGGCGAGGGTCTGCTGCTCGTCGTACGCCAGTTTCGCCACGACGTCCGCGATCGGGTCGTCGACCGCGATGTCGGCCGTGACGGCGGGCGCACGGCCCGACTGCTGGTGGGCGGCGAGGCCGGCGAGGGCCAGGCGCAGGTCGCGGTAGCCGGGGTAGCCGAGGAGGCGGGCGGTGCGGACGACCGTGGCCTCGCTGGTGCCGGTTCGCTCCGCGAGGCCGGTGACCGTGAGGGCCGCGCAGCCTGCGGGGTCGCCGGCCACGGTCTCGGCGACCCGCTGCATGGAGCGGGTCATCGACGGGGCGAGGGTCCGGACCTTGGCGGCGAGGGCCGCCGGGGCGGGCGGCGCCTCGCCTGCGAAAATTTCCTTCACGTTGGGGGTCACCTTTGAAAGGTATTTTCGGCGGACGGGAGGGTCAAGGGGTGGCTCGGAGGGGTTCTCGTCTGCGGGTCCGTCGTGGCTGGTCCCTCCCCCACTCTCGGCTGCGCTCGAGCGGGGGGACCCCCATCGCGGCGGAGCCGCATATCGACACAGCCCCGCGCCCCCTTACGGGGGCGCAGTTCTGACGGCCGCGTGCCTGACGGCCGCGTGCCTGACGGCCGCGTGCCTGACGGCCGCGTGCCTGACGGCCGCGTGCCTGACGGCCGCGCCGTCCTCACGCCCGCGCCGTCCTCACGGCGCGCTGCCGCTTGGGCCGTAGGCGCACAATGGGCGTATGGAACAGCCCGAACCGCCCGAACAGCCCGCTTTCCCACACCCCATCAGCCCCCTGGAACAGGCGCTGCACGCCGCCCGTGCGCTCGTGATCGCCGATCTCGTCGCGGGCGATGTCGCCGAGGCCGATGTCGTCTCCCTCGTCGAGGCGTCGGTGGTGCAGCGGCGATGGTGGGTGGAGCAGTGGCCGGAGGGGGTGGAGTACGTGGCGGGGCTGGTCGCCCAGGACGTGCAGGACGCGTTGCTCGAGCGGTACGGGCGCTGGCCGCTGTGCCCCGTCTGCGGCGCCGGTGACCCCCACGCCCTCGATGTCGAACCGGAACTCGGGGCCGATCCGCACTGGGTGTGCCACAAGGCGGGCGTGAAGGTCTCGGCGGTGGGCTCGCTCGGCTCGGCGACGGGAGGGCCCGGCGGCGGTCCCGGTGGCTCTGGCGGTTCCGGCGGAGCGGCCTCCTCGTGACGGTCTACATCGATCCGCCCGTCTGGCCGGGCCACGGGCACCTCTGGTCGCATCTGATCAGCGACGTGTCGTTCGACGAACTGCACCTGTTCGCCGCGGAGTTGGGCGTCCCGGGCCGGGCCTTCGAGCGGGATCACTACGACATTCCGTCGCATCGTTACGCGGAATGCGTGCGCGCCGGAGCGGTCGAGGTCAGCAGCCGCGAGGTGGTGCGGCTGCTCCACGAGTCGGGGCTGCGCAGACCCAAGGGACGTACGCAGCCACGTACGTAGGGCCCCTCAGGTCAGCTCGCCGGCGCGCAACTCGTATACGTACTCCTCCTCGTCCTCCCGCACCCGCGTGAAGCCCGCACGCGACACCACGCCCTGGGAAGGGGTGTTGGCGCGGTCGACCTTCGCGCACAGCAGCTTCACGTCGTCGCGTGCCAGCGCCCAGGCGGACAGCGCGCGCAGCGCCTCCGTGGCGTAGCCGTTGCCGCGGGCCGGTTCCGACAGGTCGTAGCCGACCTCGACGCGGCCCTCGTCGTCGGGGACGCCGTGGAAACCCATGCCTCCGATGGCGAGGCCGTCCGACCTGCGCACCAGGACGAACACGCCCCACTCCGGGCGATGTCTCCCCCTCTCGTACGCCTTCACGACCAGCCCGGAGGACACGTCCGTACCCCCTTGAGGCTTGCCCTCGATCCACTCGAAGCCGCCCGTGCCGCCGATGCGCAGATCGGTGGCGGCAGCGGGCGTGACCCCTTGCAGGGTGAGCCGCTCGGTGGGGATGACGAGGTTGTTCATCCAGCGCCACTCGGTGACCGGCGCGCGGCCGGGCAGCTCGCCGCGGCCGGTGGCCCACAGGAGGGTGCGCCAGTGGTCGGGTCCTGGCTGGACGTGCGGGAAGATCCGGGTGAGTACGTCCTCGCAGAGCTGGGCCGGGGGCTCGTACGCGATGCCCAGTCCTTCGGCGATGTCATGCGTGTGCAGGAGCACCTCGGCGATGCCCATCGCGGCGAAGCCCTCGCGGTTCGCGCTGCGGAAGGGGTACGGGTGGAAGCCCCGCGCCTCGCGCGGCGCGGTGCGGACGGCTGCGGCGAGCAGGGCGCCGGTCGCCTCGATGACCTCCAGGAGGTCGTCGGGGCCCTCGCACAGGGCGCAGTCGATGCGGAACGGTACGTACCGGTCGGTGGGGCGGCCCGCTATCTGGCCCGCGTACGCGATGAGATCCGACGCGATGTGCTCCGCTGTTCTGCGGCAACTCCAGTCGAGGCGGCCTGCCTTGACGCTCCAGTCCCGCTCGCCGGCCGCTGTCCGCAGCGCCGCCACGGCACCCGCGACGGCTTCCTGTATCTGATCCCCGCCCATGTCTCGCATGGGGGCGACGATAGGTGGTCAGTTCGCGGAACGGGACTGAATAACCGCCTCATCGGTGCCGGATAACCGCCTCATCGGTGTCGGCGGGTGCGGCTTTGATGACCACTCGGGAAGCCGGACGCCGATGAAGCCGCAGCGAGACGGCGCTCGCCGCCCCCGCCGTGACCGTCATGGCCGCACCGGCCCACGCTGTCGAGGCGTACCCGAACCCCGCGTCGATGACCACGCCGCCGAGCCAGGGACCGCCGGTGTTGCCGAGGTTGAAGGCGGCCGTGGTGGTGGCACCGGCGAGGGTCGGGGCGGCGCCCGCGACATTGAACATACGGGCGTTCAGCGCGGGAGCCGTATAGAAGGCCGAGACGCCTAGGAGGAAGGAGAGGGTGACGGCGGCGAACGCGTACTGGCCGAGGAGGGCCAGAGCGATGAGAAGAACCGTCGAGGCCGCGATGCCGGACAGCAGTACCCCGAAGAGGTGCGCGTCCGCGATCCGGCCGCCGATCGTCGTGCCGACGAGCGCGCCGATCCCGAAGAGTGCGAGAACGGTGGGCACCCAGCCTTCCGCCAGGCCCGCCATGTCCGTCAGCAGCGGCGCGAGATAGCTGAACGTGCAGAAGACGCCGCCCGCGGCGAGGGCGACGATCGAGATGGTGAGCCAGGTCTGGCGGTCCCGGTAGATCCGCAGCTCACGCTTGAGCCGGGGTTTCTCGGCCGGGAGGGGAATGGCCGGGATGAGGGTGACGACCCCGACGAGGGCGATCGCGGACGCGGCGGCGACCGCCCAGAAGGCGGAGCGCCAGCCGAGGTGATCACCGAGGAAGGCACCCGCCGGGACACCGAGAACGTTCGCGATCGACAGACCGCCGATCATCACGGCGAGCGCGCGGGCACGGGCGTTCGCCGGCACCATCGCGACGGCGACCGCGGCACCGACCGCCCAGAACCCGGCACACGCCAGCGCACTGATCACCCGGGACGCGAACAGCACGGCGTAGTTCGGCGCGAGGGCACCCGCGATCTGGCCAAGCCCGAAGACCGTGATGAGGGTGATCAGGGTCGTACGGCGGGGGAGGCGGATGGTTGCCACGGCGAGGAGGGGCGCCCCGACGACCATCCCGATCGCGAAGGCCGATATCAGCAGGCCCGCACGGGGAATCGACACGCTCATGTCGTCCGCGATGGCCGGCAGGAGGCCGGACAGCATGAACTCGCTGGTGCCCAGGGCGAAGACGGAGAGCCCGAGGATGTAGACGGCGAGGGGCATGCGGGCGGGAGCGCGGGCGGCGGAGGGCATCTTCAGGGACAACCGAGGGGGATGGAGTGGCATTCCCGGACACGGTCGCTGATCCGGATGCGGTCACTGGCCCGGACGTGGTCACAGACCCGCACGCGGTCAATGGCCCGGACGTGGTCACTGAGCGGCGTTGAGCAGCTCCAGCTCGGCGCCGATGTTGTAGCGCGCCGTCGCCTCCCATTCTTTTGATCCGTACGGCGTGCGGAACAGGTGGGGGAGGGCGAGGAGTTGGCGCAGGACCGTGGCGCGGCCCTCGCGGAAGGCCTCGGAGGGGACGAAGGCGTACTCCTCGCGGATGGCTGCCGTGTAGACGGCGTACGTCTTCGGGGGCGCCGCCAGGATCGCCAGGTCGGCGTCGCAGAGGACCTGGCCGTTGGGGTCGTCGGGGGACGGGTCGTGGGTGACCGTGAGGCGGACCAGGCGGGCGACCTCGGCCGTCCCTTCTGGTGGCAGACCGGCTTCGGGCAGGGCGCGTTCGGCCAGGCGGGCCGAGCGTTCCTCGTTCTCGGAGCGGTCGGGGAGGTAGACGGCGTCGTGGAACCAGGCGGCGAGGCGGACCAGGTCCGGGTCGTCCGCGTACTTCTCGAGTACGTCGATGTGGTCCAGGACCGCGGTGAGGTGGTCGAGGGTGTGGTAGCGGCGTTGGGGTTCGGACCAGCGGGCTAGGAGGTCGTCGGCGTACGGGGCGGGGTCGGGGGCGGAGGTGGTGCGGGTCCGTTGCAGGGTGTGGAGCCAGCGGGTGCGTAGCGCTTGGGGGTCGGCCATGGGGGCATTGTTCCCCTTCGCCGCGTACCCTTGGATTGGACTAGACCTATCGTCGTCCGAGCCGTCCACGTCGTCCAAGGGGAGAGGTCCTATGAGCAAGCGTGCAGTCCTGGAGGTGATCGCCCTGGATGCCGAGGACGCGGTCGCCGCCCGGGCCGGGGGTGCGGATCGCCTCGAAGTCGTCTCCGACATGGCGGCCGACGGGCTCACCCCGTCGGTCGGGACGTTCGCGGAGATCCGGGCCGCCGTTGATATCTCGCTGCGCGTGATGCTGCGGCTGGGGGACGGGTTCGCCGCCGGTGATATTGGTGAACTGGTGCGCCGCGCACGGGAGTTGCGGGGCGCGGGCGCCGATGAGTTCGTGCTCGGGTTTCTGGACGAGGGTGGGGGCGTGGACGTGGCCGCGGTGGAGCGGGTCGTCGCTGAACTGGACGGCTGCCGGTGGACGTTCCACCGTGCGATCGACCGGGCGGCGGATCGCGATGCCCTGCGTAAGCAGCTCGCGGATCTGCCCGGGCTCGATACGTATCTCTCGGCGGGCTCGGCGGGAGGTGTGGACGCCGGGCTCCCCACGCTGCTCGTCGAGGCGGCGCGGGGTGGGGAGCCGGGGTATGAGCAGCGGCTCATGGTGGGCGGCGGGCTTCGCCTCGAGCATGTGCCGCGACTGCGGGCGGCTGGAGTGGACGCGTTCCATATCGGCGGGGCGGCGCGGCCTGGTGGGTGGGCGGAGCCCGTGTGCGCCGCCGCTGTGCGCGAGTGGCGGGCGGCGCTTGGCGCTCCGCTGGGTGCGGTTTGAATCTGCGGGTGAGTTGTGGCTGGTGGTTCCTTTCCCCAGGCCCGCCCCTTCCCGAAACTGTGGGCTGCGCCCCCAGCCCCCCGCCAGGGGGTGGTGGGGGACACCTAGTGTCGCGGCTGCGGCGCCGTTGTGGCTGGTCGCTCCCCCACTCTCGACTCGCCCCAGTTTCGGGAAGGGGGAGGGGGGACATGTTGTGTCGCGACTACAGGCCCGTCGTGGCTGCTCGCGCAGTTCCCCGCGCCCCTAAACAGCCTGCGACTGCCCGCACCCCCGACGAGCAAGCGAACCGACACGCCCGCACCCCGACGAAACCGGCACCCTCCCTCCGGTGGGAGGGGACGTGGGCCGGTGCGTCCTATGCCCGTCGCTTAGCTTCGGTCTGGGCACTGCTGCGCCCTGTGGAAGCACGGGGCCGTATGCCCTGTTGGCGACGGGCTGACGCACCGGACCGCGGCCCCGCACCACCGACCACCCAAGGGGCGCGGGGAACTGCGCGACCAGCCACACACAACCCGCACCCGCCCAACCGCCGGAGGCACCCCGCGGGGCGGTGTCAATTTGCAGATCCGCCGCGATGGGGGTCCCCCCGCTCGAGCGGAGCCCCAGTTTCGGGAAGGGGCGGGGCTGGGGAATTGCGCGATGCACCCGCAGCCGCCCACGCACCGAACCCACCCTCCTGGTGGCGCCCTTGGCCCCGCATGCCCCACGGCACCACATACCAAAGTGGCATCGCCATAGACCATCGGCTGATGACCGGAGGTCCGTCGCTCGCCACACTGAGGGCTGCGCAGCAGAAAACGGGTGGAGGGCGCATGAGTGTGGACATGCAGAAGGAGCCGGACGCACGGGCAGGCCAGGAGGGTCGGCCCGGCGAGCCCACCGTGCTCGCCGAGTCGACCTGGGGCGTCGTGGCCCTCTGCGTCGCGGCCGGAGCCGTGGTCGGCGAGCTGGTCAGGCTGCTCGCGGGGTGGTTCGTCACCCTGCGGTGGGCGCCGTTCAAGGGGCCGGCGGAGCTGTTGGACTCGGCCCCCGAGCCGTGGGTGACCATCGGCGCGGTGACCGTAGGCGCGCTGCTGGGCCTCTTCGCGGCTCTCATCCTGCTGCACGAGTCGCTGGCCGTCCGCGTCTCCGGCAGCCACGTGGAGCTCACCATCCGCGACGAGTCCGAGGAGTTCGCGCGAGACAAGATCCGCCTCGTCTTCCCGGACGGCAAACAGCTCGTACTGCTCGGCCACCACAGCGAGGAACTCGCCCGCGAGGACTGCGGCCTGCCCAAGCGACGCCTCGCCGAGGCCTTCACCGAGCACGGCTACCCGTGGGCGGACGCCGACCCGTACGCGGCCGAGTTCCGACGCTGGGTCCCGGACACTCCGGGCCTCCCCGAGGGGGCGAACGCCCTGTTCAAGGCCCGCGAGAAGGCGCTCAAGAAGCAGGACGACGCCGAGGACGCCCGGGAGCTGCGCAAGGAACTGGCACGGCTCGGCGTCGTCGTCCGCGAGAAGGACAAGCGGCAGTACTGGCGACTGCCGTCCCAGTGAACCAACGTATGGATCAAGTCAGTTGGTGCGGCAACGGCGCCGCATGCGTCACGATCAGCCCCGACACGGCTCGTGTCAGGCTGACGTACAGGCGCCGCAGCCCGGTGCGTTCGTCCGGCTCGGCGTCGACGACGGCCCGGGGCTCGTCCAGGACCACGTAGTCGTACTCCAGGCCCTTGGCGAGCGAGGCCGGGACCAGCGTGAGGCGGGTCTCGTGCGTCGTCTCCTCGCCCGGGCCGAGATACGTGATGCCCGCCGCCGTCAGCGCCCCGGCCAGCGCCGGGATCCGGGCATCGGCCGCGATCAGCCCGACCGAACCTTCCTGGCGCAGCAACTCCCCGCAGGCGCCCACCACTTCGGTGTCGCCCGCAGTCGTACGTACCTCGAAGAAACCCGGATTCTCGCGGACCGACGTCACCGGAGCGAGCCCGGGCGCGATGTGTGGGAGGAGCCGTGACGCGTACGTGATGACGTCCGTCGGGACGCGGAAGCCGGCCGTCAGCTCCTCGACGACGGCGTCCCGCTTGCCCAGGTGGGCGAGGGCCTCGTCCCAACTCCGCGTCGCCCAGGGCGTGGTGCCCTGCGCCAGATCGCCGAGCACGGTCGCCGAACCCGTCGTGCAGCGTCGGCCCACCGCCCGGTACTGCATGGGGGACAGGTCCTGCGCCTCGTCGAGCACCACATGCCCGAGCGAGTGCGTGCGCTGGACGAGATCCGTCGCCTCGTCGATCAGTACGGCGTCCGCGGCCGACCACTTGGCGGACTTCGTCGACCGTGCGGGCTTGGCCCACAGGATGGTCTTCTGCTCGTCCCCGCTGAGGATCCCGTCCGCGTGTGCGGCGAGGAAGTCGGCGTCGGAGAGCAGCCGCAGCACGAGCTTCGCGGGGTCGACCGGCGGCCAGATCGCCTTCACCGCCGCCTTCACGGCGGCGTTGCGGGCGACCGCGTCCTGTACGCGATCGTCGGGGGCCTCCCCGGACCGCTCCATCTGTACGAGCACGGCGTGCGCGATGCGCTGCGGCAGGGCCTCGCGGGCGGCGCCGTAGCGGATGTCGCGGTCGAGCAACTCCTGGACGATCTCCTCCAGTTCGTACGCCGGGACGCGCCAGCGTCGTGAGCCGCGGACCACCACGACGGGCTCGGTCGGCATGGTCACATGCGAGCGGACGGCCCGGCGCAGCACCTCGGCCATCCGTGCGTCGCCCTTGATGATCGCGGCCGCCGCCTCGTCCGTGCCCCGCATCTCCACATGCGCGACCAGGTCGTCCACCGTCGCCTGCTTGACCTCCAACTCGCCCAGCGCGGGCAGCACTTGCTCGATGTAGTGGAGGAAGGAGGTGTTCGGGCCGATGACGAGGGTGCCGGTGCGGGCGAGCCGCTCGCGGTGGGCGTAGAGGAGATACGCGACCCGGTGGAGACCGACGGCCGTCTTACCGGTGCCCGGACCACCCTGCACGCATACCGTTCCGCCCAGACCGGACCGTACGATCTCGTCCTGCTCCGGCTGGATCGTCGCCACGATGTCGCGCATCGGCCCGACGCGCGGGCGCTCGATCTCCTGCTGGAGCAACTTGCTGGTCGCGGCAACCTCTGTGGGGTCGGAGAGGTGCTCGTCCTCGTACGCGGTGAGGTCGCCGCCCGTGTATCCGAACCGGCGGCGCAGCGCCATGTCCATCGGGTCCTTCTTGGAGGCCCGGTAGAAGGGCTGGGACACGGGGGCGCGCCAGTCGATGACCATGGGGTCGCCGTCGGAGTCGTGCACGTGACGGCGCCCGATGTAGAAGCGTTCACCGTCTGCGCCTTCCGCCTGCTCGGCGCCCGGTTCGTGCAGGTAGTCGAGGCGGCCGAAGAACAGCGGAGTGTGGGCGAGGTCCGCGAGGGCTCTGATGCGCTCGTCGATCTGGTGGGTGAGGGCTTCCTTGTTGACCCAGTTCGCGGTGACGTCTCGGATGTCGAGGGACTCGACGTCCTCGCGCATGGCGCGGAGGGCCGCGCGGGAACGGGCGAGGTGGGCGCGCTCGCGGGAGAGCGGGTCGAGTGGGTCGAGGGAATCGAGGGGGTCGTCGACGGGCGGGGTGGACACGGCGGCTGCCTCCGGGGCGTGGTCATGCAGCGTGGGGCCTGCTGCGTGGAGTCCTGCTACGTGGGTGTGCCTCGTCGCCGTATGTGCCTGCGTACGTGTCTGTACGTGTCGTACGGCGGGGCTGTAGCCGACCGGTTTCCGTCCGGTCGGCGGCTCTCCACGGGGGAGGCGGGCAAGAGCGGGGATTTTAGGACAGGGGCGGAGGCCGGGGCCAACCATTTATTGCGCGGCCTCTCCTCCTGAGGTACGCCCTGGCGGGTATGCCCCTAGTGGGTCCTTAGGGGGAGGGGTAAGCCCAGAGGCGTATGCGGAGGTCGCGGAGTTTGGACCCGTAGACCGATGTCACCCGGATGGCTGAATCGCATCATGGAAACATGAGCGCAGCGACCTTCACCCCAGCTTCCGGGTCCGCCCGGCACGGTCCGCCGGCCGGTGCGACCGCCCTCGACGACCGTCACCACCGCCATCTCCTCGGCGACGCCCTGCGCGCCGTCAAGGTCTTCGCGACCGCCGCCTTCGATGTGATCGTGCTCGGGGAGTACGGCGAGGAAGCGGGCGTCGTACGCCGCCGACGCTGAGCCGCTCCGCGGGCACCCCCCGCGCTCAGCTCTCCGTCAGCAGCTCGTCCGCGTCCACGATCCGGTACGCATATCCCTGCTCCGCCAGGAACCGCTGCCGATGAGCCGCGAAGTCCTGGTCAAGGGTGTCGCGGGCGACCACCGAGTAGAAGTGCGCCTGATGACCGTCCGCCTTCGGACGCAGTACGCGACCGAGGCGCTGCGCCTCCTCCTGACGGGAGCCGAAGGTCCCCGAGACCTGGATCGCGACCGTCGCCTCCGGCAGGTCGATCGAGAAGTTCGCGACCTTCGACACGACCAGCACGCCGATCTCGCCCTGCCGGAACGCCTCGAAGAGCTTCTCCCGCTGAGCGTTGCTGGTCTCGCCCTTGATGACCGGTGCGTCCAGATGCTCGCCCAATTCGTCGAGCTGGTCGATGTACTGGCCGATGACGAGCGTCTGCTGCCCCTTGAAGCGCCGCACCAGCGCCTCCGTGACCTTCCGCTTGGTCTCGGTGGTCGCGCAGAAGCGGTACTTCTCCTCGGTCTCGGCCGTCGCGTACGCCAGCCGCTCGGCGTCCGTCAGATTCACCCGGACCTCGACGCAGTCCGCGGGCGCGATATAGCCCTGCGCCTCGATCTCCTTCCAGGGTGCGTCGAAACGCTTCGGGCCGATGAGCGAGAACACGTCCGACTCGCGGCCGTCCTCCCGTACGAGCGTCGCCGTCAGGCCGAGCCGCCGACGCGCCTGCAGATCCGCCGTGAACTTGAAGACCGGAGCCGGCAGCAGGTGCACCTCGTCGTAGATGATCAGCCCCCAGTCACGGGAGTCGAACAGCTCGAGGTGCGGATAGACGCCCTTCCGCCTCGTCGTCAGCACCTGGTACGTGGCGATGGTGACCGGCCGGATCTCCTTCCGCGTACCGCTGTACTCCCCGATCTCGTCCTCCGTCAGCGACGTACGCCGCACCAGCTCGTGCTTCCACTGCCGGGCGGAGACGGTGTTGGTGACGAGGATCAGGGTGGTGGCCTTGGCTTGAGCCATCGAACCGGCACCGACCAGCGTCTTCCCGGCCCCACAGGGGAGTACGACAACCCCTGACCCGCCATGCCAGAAGTTCTCCACGGCTTGCTTCTGGTACGGCCGCAGCGCCCAGCCGTCCTCGGCGAGCTCGATCGGATGGGCCTCACCGTCGACGTATCCGGCGAGGTCCTCGGCCGGCCAGCCCAGCTTCAGCAGCGTCTGCTTGATCTGCCCGCGCTCGGAAGGGTGCACGGCCACGGTGTCCGGGTCGATCCGGGCGCCCACGAGCGGCATGATCCGCTTCGAGCGCAGGATCTCCTCGAGTACGGGCCGGTCGGTGGTCGTCAGCACCAGACCGTGGGCCGGGTGCTTGGACAGGGTCAGCCGCCCGTACCGGTCCATCGTCTCCGCGATGTCGACCAGCAGCGCATGCGGCACCGGATACCGGCTGAACTGCACCAACGCGTCCACGACCTGCTCGGCGTCATGCCCGGCGGCCCGCGCGTTCCACAGCCCCAGCGGCGTCACCCGATACGTGTGGATGTGCTCGGGCGCCCGCTCCAGCTCCGCGAACGGTGCGATGGCCCGACGACAGTCGTCCGCCTGCTCATGATCGACCTCGAGCAGCAGAGTCTTGTCACTCTGGACAATCAGTGGACCATTCACACGAGGACCCTTTCGGTCGGTCAAACGTCCAGTGTGCCTGATCATCGGCGTGTGCGGTCGTGGACGGGGTGGGCGCATTCGTCCCCGTGCTCCCTGGCCGCGTCTGGCCGCGGACGTCAGCGGAGCGCACCGTGTCCCGTCCTATTGGATGTCTTTTCATTCCAATGAGTGGTGGGAATTCTTATTTGCGGCTTCGGTTCCGAACAATGGCGGACCGTGCAGGTAACTCGCAGGCGGCCGCTGAGGCCCAACGCATCCCCGCCCACCACGACGCTCGGCTACGCCCTGTTCGCCACCAGATGGCTTCAAGCGCCGTTGTACTTCGGCCTGGTGGCCGCCCAGGCCGTGTACGTCTACAAGTTCTTCAACGAGCTGTGGAGCTTAATCCTCCGGATCCTGAGCGGGCACGCGACCGAGACGTACGTCATGCTCGCCGTGCTCAAGCTCGTCGATGTCGTGATGATCGCCAACCTGCTGATCATGGTGATCATCGGCGGCTACGAGACCTTTGTCTCGCGTATCGGACTAGAGGGCCACCGCGACCAGCCCGAGTGGCTCTCGCACGTCAACGCCAACGTGCTGAAGGTGAAGCTCGCCACCGCCATCGTGGGCATCTCCTCCGTCCACCTGCTCCAGATGTTCGTGGACGTCCACCACACCTCACGCCACTCGCTGATGTGGGGGACGGTGATCCACATGGCGTTCATCCTCTCGGCGGCGATCCTCTGGTACATGTCCGGGGCGGGAGGAGCGGCTGGGGCGGTGGCCGGGCATGGGGGGCATGATGCGACGCCCACGGACCCTGCCGGCCAGGACCACGCGGCTGCCCAGGCCCACGCGTCACAGGAGCCGGAGCCGAAGCCCAAGCCCAAGCCGGAGCCGGGGCCCGCGCCTCATCCGATGCCCACGCCCGTGTCGGCCCCTGCCGTCCCGGCTTCCGGCGTCTCGGTTCCGACTGTCCTGGTTCCGGCGGTCTCGCTTCCGGCTCAGTCGGCCGCCCCGTCCACGTCCACGTCGGCCACCCGCCCGGCGGTCCACTCGGCGTTCCCCTCCACCACCGAGCCTCCCGCGCCGTACGCACGCCCTGTCACCAGCCCCGTGACCAGCTCGATGACCCTCGCCGGGACCGAGACCCGTATCCGGGAAGCTGGTTTGCCCTCTCAGAAACTGCTGGAGGAGTTCGACGACAGTCACCCCCGTTCCTTCGACCGGGAGACCGTCGCCCGCCTCGGCAAGCTGGACTTCGTCGCCGCCTGCGGGAACGTGGTGTTCGTCGGACCGCCCGGCACCGGCAAGACGCATCTCGCCGTCGGCCTCGGCGTGCGGGCCTGCCAGGCGGGGTACGGGGTGCTGTTCGCGACCGCCGCGGAGTGGGCGTACCGGCTCATCGAGGCGCGGGACAGGGGGCGGCTCGCCGAGGAACTGGCCGTCCTCGACTCGTACCCCCTGCTGATCATCGACGAGGTCGGCTACGCCCCCTTCGACGCGGCCACCTCCCACCTCCTCTTCCAACTCGTCGCGCACCGCTACGAGCGGGCCTCGCTGATCGTGACCAGCGACCGTCCCCTCGGCCGCTGGGAGGAGATCTTCGGCGGTGCCGCGCCCGCCCTGGTCGACCGTCTCGCGCACCACGCGGAGATCGTCCGGCTCGACGGGGACAGCTACCGCATGCGGCGGGCTATTTCATCGTGGGCAGACTGATGTTGTTGATCAGCGGCCCCTCGATCGTTGCGCCCTCCGTGATGAGGGACTCGGCCGCGGGGCCCGGCAGAGGCAGCGGCAACGGGGGCGCGGCCTGGGCCTGAGAGGCGAGGGCGCCGACGAGGGCGACCGCGGCGAGCAGGGTGGTGGTGGCGACAGCACGAGAACGCATGACGGGTTTCAGGCCTTTCGGAAACACGGTCGGAAGCTCAGCAGGCAACTCAGGCGGGGACGGGCCGGACTCGGGATCCCGAGTCCGGCCCGCGGGGTATGCGGGGTCGGGTCAGATCGGGACCTCGATCATGGCCCCGCCGGCTTCGATGGCGATGGCGGCGGCCTGGGTGGCGAAGGCACCGACCATCACGGCGGAGGCGGTCAGAACGGTGGCGATACGACGGGCAACGCGCATGTACGGACTTTCTTTCTGCTGCACCAGCCCGAACTCCAGCCGGGCGGTGCGCTCTTGATCAGGACAACCCGTGGCTGCCCGCGGACTCGCGCCGCGATGCGAGATGGGTCTGGATGTCCCTCAAGGGAGCGAAGCTCACGGCGTGGCGCGCATGATCCACCGCGTACGCCCGTACGGGTGACAGATGAACTCCGGGTGCATTGCGCCCCGTTAGGGGCGCGGGGCTGTGACATTTGCGGCTCCGCCGCGATGGGGGTGCCCCCGCTCGAGCGAAGCCGAGAGTGGGGGAGCGACCAGCCCCCACCGACCTGCAGGTTCAAAACTGCACCTCCAGCGGAGCGCCTACGCGCTGTCGCTGCCGTCCGCCAGCTCCGCGACACCCGTGATCCTGTGCAGCGGATACGTACGGACTTCGTCCGCGGTGTGGTCGTAAGCCGTAACGAACCCGCCCTCGACGCGAATCGGAGCGATGACGCGCTGGCTGGCGGAGCCCTCCGCGTTGACGTAGCCGATCCACAGCGGCTCGCCGGTGAGGACCGCGGCCTGCATGGTCGCGAGGGTCTCGGCGGAGGTGGTGCGCGGCAGGGAGCCGTTAGGCGCCGGGGCGGCGGCGGCCTTGCGGGGAGCCGTGGACGCCAGGTCGCCCGCGCGGATGGCGCGGATCGCGGCGGTCAGCAGGGTGGCGTCGGGAACCGGCGGGCCGTCGGGTACGGGCTCGGGGGCGGTACGCGGCGGCGTCCGGTGCGCATGGGCGCGCGCGATCAGTACGTCGCCCTCCGCCGACTCGGCGGCGGGCGCGAAGCCCATCGCGCGCAGACCGTCGAGGAGCGTGGCCGGGTCGGCCTGCGCGGCCAGCACGGTGGGCGCGAGCCGGCGCAGCCGCAGGTCGGCGGAGCGCTTGTCGGCGAGGATCTCGTTCAGCAGGGCGTCGTCGTCGCAGCGGACGTACGCCGACGCGGCGCCGATCCGCAGATGGCCGTGCCTGCGGGCGACATCGTCGATCAGGTACGTGAGGGGCTGCGGCACCGGCGTACTCGAGTGCGCGGCGAGGAAAGCGTGCAGGTCGGAGGCGGATTGGCCCGCGTCAAGGGCCCGCCGTACGGACCCCGGCGTGAACCGGTACACCGTCGCCCCGCCCTTCGACTCCACGTCCGCGAGCACCCCGAGCATGTCCGCCAGCGGCCGCTCCAGCGGGCCCGGCGCGACCGCGGTGAGGTCGGCCTGGAGCAGGACGTGGTCGAGGGGCGTGGGCAGGTGGGGGGCGAGGAGGCGGCCGGCGCGGGAGGCGGCCGCGGCGAGTTCGGCTCCCGCGAGGGGTGCGTCGGGCGGCGTCGCGAGCAGAGCCCGGCCGTGCGTGGACAGGGCGCCCCGACCGGTGATCCCGAGCAACTCCGCCTCGGACAGGGCCCATCGGGCGAGCCGCGTACGCAGATCGTCGGGCCCGGTCGGGGACTGGGGGCCGCGCAGCGGACGTTCCCAGTGGAGGCGGGCGATCAGGGAGTCGGCGGAGGCCGCGGCGCCCTCGGGGAGCGCGGCGAGCAGGGCCAGTACGCGGTGGCGGACCTCGGGCGCGGCGGAGCGGTCGAGGCCGGGGCCCAGCGCCGAGAGCGTACGGTCCTTGGAGTCCCGGCCGCCGACCAGGCCCGGCGTGCGGGTCGCGGTCAGCCAGACGGTGGCGAGCCGCGTCCAGCGCTCGGCCGCGGGCAGCTCCCGCCAGACGTCGTACTCGGGGGTCGCGGCGTACCGCTCGTCGGCCTCGCCGTCCGAGGCCAACAGGCCCGCCGCGTAAGCGAGTTCGACCCAGAAGGCCGCGATCGGCTCGGACACGTCCAGGGCCACCGCGGTGCGCTTGAGGTCCCGTACGCTCAGGCCGCCCGCACGCAGCACGGACGGGCCGCCCTCGTCCCAGTCCTTGAGCAGCTCCTCGACGGTCGCGAGCGCGGTGTACGCCTGGCTTGCCGCCGCCGCGTCCACAACCTGTGGACGATGCGTGACGGCGGGCTCCACGGCCGGCGGGAGCGGCTCCGTCTTCTGATGCGCGCGGCCCGCCCTCAGATGCAGGGCGACCTCGCGGGGGAGTACGACCGTGCCGGGCGCCGTCGGCAGCAGCAGTCCGCGGTCGAGGAGCCAGCGCAGGCGGGGCGCCGGGTCGGCCGTGACCTGCCCGTACGGCGGGCCCCACACCAGCCGCGACAGCACCTCCAACGACTCGGCCGGGGCTCCGTCGAGCAGGGCCCGCATCCGGGGGCGGTCGGTGAACAGCTCGGTCAGCGACGCCACCGCTGACACCGCGTCATGCGTGGTGGGCAGTCCGGCCGCCGCGAGGATCTCCTGGATACGGCCCGGCGACATGCCCGCCGTCGCCTCCGCGACCGTGGGGCCGAGGCCGGTCGGGGACGGGTGCTGGGGGGAGGGCGCGAGCAGTTCGCGGGCCGTACGCACCAGGCGCAGGCGGTCGTCCGCGCCCCACACCAGCGCCTGCTCGCGCAGGGTCGTGAGCGCGCGGCGGAGGGCGGCGGTGACCTCCGGGTCGCGCTCGTCGCCTGCCAGCAGTGCCAGGAGCACGTCGTACGTTGCCGGGTCCGGGGCCACGGCCAGGGCCTCTGCCGTCTGCAGGGCGAAACGGTCCAGGCGTTCCAGGGCGCGGACCACTGATGCGCGGGTGCCTGCGCGGGTGGCCAGCTGGGTGAGGTCGGTGGGGACGGGGGTGATGAGGTCGGGGCGGGCCTGGAGGAGGGCGGCGAGGGAAGCGTCGTCGCGGGCCCGCAGTTGCTCGGCGAGTGAGCGGGGGGTCGCGCTCGCGGGTGCGGGGTCCTCGGGGGGCCGGTGGTTGACGCTCATCCTGCCCACGGTAGCGGGTTGCCTCCGGCGGTTGGGCGGGTTGGGTTCGCGGGGGTTGGCTCACCCCTGACCGCCGGGGTCCGCTGGCGGAGGGTTTCTTTTCCCCAGCCCCGCCCCTTCCCGGCTGTATCAATGTGCGGCTCCGCCGCGTGGGGAGGCTGCGCCCCCAGGCCCCGCTGCCTCCGGCGGGGTAGGGGCGCCTCCGGCGGGTGGGTTCGTGGGGTGGGTGGGGCCCTTCCGCGGGTGGGTGGGGTGCCTATCGGGTGGGTGGGTTCGGTGCGTGGGCGACTGCGGGTGCGTCGTGGCTTCGCACTGTTCCCCAGCCCCGCCCCTTCCCGAAACTGGGGCTCCGCCCCAGGCCCCCGCCAGGGGGTGGTGGTGACACTGCGTGTCGCGGCTGCGGGTGCGTCGTGGCTGGTCGCGCAGTTCCCCGCGCCCCTAAACAGCCTGCGACTGGCCGCACCCTCGAAGAGCAAGCGAGCCGACAAGCCCGCGCCCCGCACGAAACCGGCAGCTTCCCGCCGGTGGGAGGGGACGTGGGCCGGTGCGTCGTATGTCCGTCGCTTAGCTTCGGTCTGGGCACTGCTGCGCCCTGTGTCAGCACGGGGTCGTATGCCCTGTTGGCGACGGGCTGACGCACCGGACCGCGGCCCCGCACCCACCACGCACCCCAGGGGCGCGGGGAACTGCGCGACCAGCCACACTCAACCCGCACCCGCCCAACCGCCGGAGGCACCCCGCGGGGAACTGCGCGAGCAGCCACACTCAACCCGCACCCGCCCAACCGCCGGAGGCACCCCGCGGGGCTGTGTCAATTTGCGGCTCCGCCGCGTGGGCGCGACCAGCCACACTCAACCCGCACCCGCCCAACCGCCGGAGGCACCCCGCGGGGCTGTGTCAATTTGCGGCTCCGCCGCGTGGGCGCGACCAGCCACACACAACCCGCACCCGCCCAACCGCCGGAGGCACCCCGCGGGGAACTGCGCGAGCAACCACCACGCACCCGCACCCGCACAACCGCCGGAGGCACGGGTACGGTCATCGAGGGGGGCTGAGGACGACACCAATACCGCCACCCCCGGAGGGACTTCGTGGGGATTGAGAGCGACAAGCTCGTGTTCGACTACCTGAGCCGCGTCGGCGACCTGGCTCAGAGCCGGCAGCTGCCGTCAGGAGCGCGCATGCGGCTCGTCACCGAGTTGCGTGGCGAGATCGACCGGCGCCGGGCCAGGGCGGGCGGCGACAGCCCGGCCTCCGTGCGGCGCATCCTCGCGCGCCTCGGCACCCCGGAGGACGTCGTCGCCGCGGCGGGCAGCGAGGCAAGCGACGGAGGCGAGGGAAGCGGGAGGGAACCCACTCCCGCCGTCCCCGCCCAGCGCACCGAAGAAGCCGAAGAGCGCCCCAAGGGACTGCGGCGCGTCGTCCCGCGGCCGCGGTCCGGGGAGCCGTCCGCAGTAAGTGACGTACCGACGTTTCCCGGTGACGGACCCTCTCCGCCGCACCTTGCGGGTACGGACGAGCTCGGTTCCGGGGAACCCGACTGGTGGCGGGTGGACCGGAGTTCGTTCGGGCTGACGGACAGCGTGCCCGGATTCGTGGGAGGCGTGGAGATCCCCGAACTCCTCAAGCCCCCGCCGACGGACACCGAGGACACCGACGAACCCGCGCAGAAAGTACCTGCCCAGCCCAAGAAGCTGGTCAAGGAACCCGTACCCGTCGAGGCGGCCGAGCCCGCCGAGACGGCCGGTACGACGAAGAAGCGGCGCCGTTTCCTCCCCTCGGCCCGCCCCCGCCCCCGTACCGGAGGAGGAGGCGGCACCCCCAGCCCCCTCCTCCTGCTCGCCGCCGCCCTCCTCGTCGCCGGTGCCTTCATCGGCAACCTCGTCGTCCTCGGCCTCGGCTGGCTCATCGCCTACCTGTCGCGGCGGCTGACTCCGGCCGAGTCGAAGTTCGCGGTGCTGGGCGTGCCCGGTCTGGTCGCCGCCGCGGGCATCACCTGGCTGTGGGGACGTACGGAGGGGCGCTGGGGCGACGAGATCGCCAAGGGCCAGATGAGCGACGCGATCGCCGAGACCTGGCCCTGGGTCCTCAAGGGCGCGGCCGTTGCCTCGGCGATCTACCTGGTGTGGAGAGCGCAGCGGCAACGGTCGTAGGCGTACGTCCAAAGGGCCCGCCCCCACCCGTGGACACGGACGGACGCATGGCCCGTACAACCCCCTGGGCACAATGGCCCATATGACTTCCCCGGTGCTGACCGTCGGCTTCGACCTCGATATGACCCTCATCGACTCCCGCCCCGGCATCCACGCCTGCTACCTGGCGCTCTCCGAGCGGACGGGGACGTACATCGACGCCGATCTGGCCATCACCCGGCTCGGGCCACCGCTGGAGGACGAGCTGGTCAACTGGTTCCCGGCCGACCAGGTCGCCGCCATGGCCGACGTCTACCGTCGTGAGATGTACCCCACACACGCCATCGCCGCGACGCCCGCGATGGCGGGCGCCCACGAGGCGATCGCGGCCGTACAGGACGCGGGCGGGCGCGCGGTCGTCGTCACCGCCAAGTACGAACCCAACGCCAAGCTGCACCTGAAGCACCTCGGCATCGCCGCCGACGCCGTCGTCGGCAACCTGTGGGCCGAGCGCAAGGCGGAGGCCCTGCGCGAGTACGGGGCGGGTGTCTACGTCGGCGACCACACCGGTGACGTACGCGGTGCGCGGATCGCCGAGGCGCTGTCCGTCGCGGTGGCGACCGGGCCGTGCGACGCGGAGGAACTGCGTACGGCGGGTGCGGATGTCGTACTCCCGGACCTGACGGCGTTCCCCGACTGGCTGGACCGGTACCGCTCGTAGACCCCCGACCCCTTACTGCACGGAGCGCGCCCGGCGTCGCTGTGCCGCCACTGTCCGCAGGACGCCCGCTCCCGCGATCAGGAAGCCCACGCCCATCAGCATGCTCAGGCCGAACATGTACGCAGGGAAGGGCGACTTGCCGAGCAGCAGGGGGGCCACGGTGACCAGAGTGGCCACGGCCCCTACGAAGAAGACGATGCCGCCGGTACGGACCAGTCGGTCACCGGGTTCGGCGGAATTCGCTTGGGTTTTGTCACGCACTCGACCAGGGTAGTTCCCTGCCCGAAGGAACAATCCGGGGGCGTAGTTTTCCCAAGTCGTTCACTATTCGGCCAGAGCGCCAGCCGACGAGTACGGGACCGGGTCTGGTGTGCCCACCAGTAAATGTAAGTCGGTCAACTAGGCACACAGAATCCGCTAGTCTCCTCCCATGACACCTGGTCTCCGATACCTGGCATGCCTGCGCCTGTCCGCTGACTCTGACGGCTCCACCTCTATCGGGTGGCAGCGTGGTCTGATCCGCCACCACGTCAGCGCTCCGCACTTGTCCGGCGTCTTGGTCGGGGAGGCTGAGGACACCGACATATCTGGCTCCATGAGCCCCTTCAAGCGGCCCAAGCTCGGACGCTGGCTCAGTGACAGAGTCGATGAGTTCGACGTGATCATTGCGGCCAAGATGGACCGGCTGACCCGGCGCTCGATGCACTTCAACGAACTGTTGGAGTGGGCGCAGCAGAACGGCAAGTTCATCGTCTGCGTAGAGGAAGGGTTCGACCTCTCCACCCCTCAAGGGAAAATGATGGCACGCATGACGGCCGTCTTCGCCGAGGCCGAGTGGGACGCGATCCAGGCGCGCATCGTCAACGGCGTACAGGCGCGCTTGGGGAACCGTTCGTGGCTTACGGGCGCTCCTCCTACGGGCTACCGGATCAAAGCCGTTGAAGGAGGAAAGCGCAAGGTTCTGGAGATCGACCGGGACTTCCACCCCTACGTGACAGAGATCTTCTCTCGCATCAGTGAGGGGCAGTCCACGCACCGAATCGCCCGCGACTTCAACGCTCGCGGTGTACTCACATGGTCGGATCACCTCAGAAAATTGAAGGGGGAGGCCACTAGGGGAACTCAGTGGCAGTCCACCATCATCAACAAGTTCATCCGTTCCCCTTGGGTTCCCGGTATCTACACGTACAAGGGCGAGGCTCTCTTGGATGACGGGGGAGAGCCGGTAATCCTCCCCGAGGAGCCGTTGGCTACCGTGGAGCAATGGGAATACCTCGTGGATCAGATCAAGCCCGCTCCCAGGGCAGAGAAGGCGGAAAGCCGTACCGGCGCCAAGAGCTTGCTTGCCGGTATCGCGCACTGTGGCGCGTGCGGTGCACCGTTTACCTCTCTCCTGAACTCCGGACATAAGAGGAAAGATGGTACGAGGGTTCCTGGGCACAGGTACTACCGGTGCTCCAACAAGTTTAAGGGCGGGGCGTGCACGAGTGGTCCCTATGTCCGTGCGGAGATCCTTGATGCCTGGGTTGATCAGGCTATCCGCGACTCTATCGGCCAGTGGGACATGTATGAGCGAGCCGGTACGGGTCCGTCTCAGGCAAGGGAGCTCCAGTCCGCAAAGGCGCGGCTGGAAAAGCTGGAAGCTGAATTCCTCGCAGGGGAGTACGACGGAGAGGGGCAGGAAGCCTCTTACAAGCGCATGCACAAGAGTCTATCGGGGAAAGTCGCTCTCCTAGAAAAGCAGGAATGTGAACGAATGAGTCCTGCCCTGCGGGCTACGGGTAAGAAATACAGTGAGGTCTGGGGAGCCAAATGCCAGGAAGACCGTAGAGAGTTCTTGAGGAAGTACCAGGTAAAGGTATGGGTCTGGAGTGACGCGATTCCCGAGTCGGGTGCGGGAATGGTCATGGATCTGGGAGATATTCAGACCATGGCCCAAGAGCTTAGCTTGAGTAAAGAAGGTGAGGCGGACCGGCTTTTGGTGGGTCACAACGTGCCAGTTCATTGGACTGACCCCGAGTTTAGGGAGTTCACTGCAGAGCCGGTGCCCAAGTGTCTGAGGGGCGTGAGAAGGCGTGCGCGGTTGTCTGAGAAGACGGCAGGGGCTCGGTAACTGCACCTGATATGCCCCGACTGTCAAAGTTGAAGGCAGTTTTGTATCTGGGGGTTTTTCTTTGCGGTCATGATGGCATTCGCTGAGCGTGAGCGAGGCATCGTCGTTTGCGCACCTGTGCCGGATTCTGGGGCGGCCAAGGCGCAGGGCGCACTGGTTGACATTGGGACGACTCCCAACCGGCACGTGGGTCGTGCTTCGACGGGACCGCTGAGCCTCTCTGAGACTCGGTGGGCACGAGTGGGGACCCAGTCTCGTTTCCATGCGTGATTAAGGGTGTGTGCCGTTGGGGAGAGCCCCGGTAAGGTGGTTCAGCGGTGATTCGGGACTGATCGAGGGAGTGTGTGCTTTGCCGACTGGCAAGGTCAAGTGGTTCAACAGTGAGAAGGGCTTCGGCTTTCTCTCCCGCGACGACGGCGGCGATGTCTTCGTCCATTCCTCGGTCCTGCCCGCCGGAGTCGATGCTCTTAAGCCGGGGCAGCGCGTGGAGTTCGGTGTCGTGGCAGGCCAGCGCGGCGACCAGGCGCTCTCGGTGGTCCTCTTGGACCCGACCCCCTCCGTGGCGGCCGCCCAGCGCCGCAAGCCGGACGAACTCGCGTCGATCGTCCAGGACCTGACCACCCTGCTCGAGAACATCACGCCCATGCTCGAAAAGGGCCGCTACCCGGACAAGGCCTCCGGCAAGAAGATCGCGGGCCTGCTGCGGGCGGTGGCGGACCAGCTGGACGTGTAGGTCGCCCTGAGCCCGAGCCCTTGCCCCTCTCGGCGGAGGCTTGGGCTCAGAGTGAGACGCGACCTGGATCTGATTGTGGGGCCCAGGGGCGTAGCTGTGCATTGATACAGCCGGGAAGGGGCGGGGCTGGGGAAAAGGAACCGCCAACTGAACCCGGTGGTTCAGGAGTGGCCCAGTTCCGCCGACGATTCGTCCGGGGCCGGTGGGACGGAGCCCGAGTCCGGGGACGGGCGGAGGGGGAACGGGTCGACGCGGGTCTCGTCGATGACCGGTGGGGCCGGCCGCGGAGGCGCCGGCATGACCGCCGCCTCCGAGTGCCCGCCGCAGCCGTACGCCAGCGAGACCACCCGACCATCCGCCGGCGAGAACTCGTTGCCGCAGACCCCGAAGGCCTGCCCCAGCGACCCCCCGATCGGATACAGGAAACCGCAGCTCACGCACGAGGCCGGCGCCGCCTGAGCCATCGCGGTCTTGGGACCGTGCGTGTCCTCCCAGCGATCGGCCGCGGTATGGAGGCCGTACCGGGACAGCACCCGCGCCCGCCGAAGCCCCAGTTCCTCCGCGACCGCGGCGATCGAGCCACGCCTCGGTACGACGGGCAGCGTCGCAGGCGCCCCGGCCGTCACCTCGACATCCTCCGCCTCGACGAGCTCGGCCATCTCCTCGGAGACGGGCGAGTTCGGCGCGGGCTCGTCCTCGCCGGTGAACCCGGGCTCCAGCCGGAGATCCTCCGCGTCCGTGGGGAGCAGATCCCCCGGCCCCATGTCCCCGGGCCGAAGCCGCTCGCTCCACGGCACCCACTCGGGCGCGAGCAACGCGTCGGGCCCGGGCAGCAGCACCGTTTCGTCGAGGGTCACGAGCTTCGCCCGCGAGGCGCGCGCGACGGTCACCGCCCAGCGCCAGCCGCGATAGCCGGGCTCCTTGCACTCGAAGAAGTGCGTGACGACGCGGTCCCCTTCGGAGACGAGCCCGGAGTGCTCCCCGACGACGCCGGGCGCGGCGGCCTCCTCGGCGGCGGCCCTGGCGAGATCGACCGCCTCGGCGCACAGGCGGTCGGGGGTGCGGCTTCGCGTTGTCGCGCTCACAGGTATCGCTTCTCTCCTACGCCGTCTCACGGGTGCGCCATCCCTCGTCGGAGGGGCGGACGGAGCGGCTGGGGGCATCTCCCGGGCAGTTGAGACACCGGGGGAGGGCCGCGTCGACGTCCGCGCCCGATCGCACTCGGGCGCACCTACACCATCCATTCTGCGGGATGGCCGTCAGGCGCGCGGCCGAGAACCACCGTCGCGGGGGCGCGCTACGCACGCTACCCTCTCGCCGCCGCCGGGCACACACCGAGTCCGCAGCCCTTTACACGGACCCGACGGTCCACTCGACCCTCATACGCGCGGGTAAGGCACTATCTCCCCCCAACAAGGGGCACTATTGCGGAGTGGCAACCGCGAGGTCGTCCCAAGGTGCCGCCGGATTCGACGGAGTCGGTGCCGAGGGAAGTGGTCGGATGAGCGGAGCAGGCCCAGTGCGCGGGGCTCTCCGTTCCGTCGGGCGTGCCCTGCATCTGCCGTTCACGGGGACGGCGCGGGGCATCCGTAAAGCGACACATGCGCATGGAGCGGGCGAATCCGGGCTCGGCAAGCTGATCGAGCTGCACGGGGTGAACGGCGCCGGGGACATGATGATCACCGTCGCGCTCGCCTCGACGGTCTTCTTCTCGGTCCCGACGGACGAGGCCCGTGGCCGAGTGGCCCTGTACCTCGCGATCACGATGGCTCCGTTCACGCTGCTCGCCCCCGTCATCGGCCCCCTTCTGGACCGCCTCCCGCACGGCCGACGCGCCGCGATGGCGGGCGCGTTCATGGCGCGCGCGTTCATGGCCCTGCTGCTCTCGGGCGCCGTCGTCACAGGCAGCATCGAGCTGTATCCGGCCGCCCTCGGCGTCCTGGTGGCGTCGAAGGCGTACGGCGTCGTCAGAAGCGCGGTCGTGCCACGGCTGCTGCCGCCCAACTTCTCGCTGGTGAAGGCGAACTCGCGGGTCACGCTGGGCGGGCTGCTCGCCACGGGTGTGGCGGCGCCGATCGGGGCGGGGCTTCAGGCGCTGGGGCCGCGTTATCCGCTGTACGGGGCGTTTGTGATCTTCGTGGCGGGTACGTTCCTGTCGTTCACGCTGCCGTCCAAGGTCGACTCCGCGAAGGGCGAGGGCAAGGCGCTGCTGGCGGCGGACGAGCAGCATCTGCACGGGCCGCACCTGAAGCCGCCACAGCGTCCCGGGCTGCGTACGGTCGGACCCGCTGTCACCCACGCGCTCGCGGCGAACGCGGCCTTGCGCGGACTGTCCGGGTTCCTGATCTTCTTCCTGGCGTTCCTGCTGCGCGAGCATCCCCTGGCGGGCGTGAGCGCGGCGGTCTCGCTGGGCATAGTGGGCGTCGCGGCGGGGGCAGGCAACGCGCTGGGCACGGCGGTCGGAGCGGCGCTGAGATCGCGGGCTCCAGAGCTGATCATCGTGACGGTGATCGCGGCGGTACTGGGGGTCGCGATCACGACGGCGGTGTTCTTCGGGGTGATCCTGGTGGCCATACTGGCCGCGTTCGCCGGCTTCGCGCAGGCCCTGTCCAAGCTGTCGCTGGACGCCCTGATCCAACGCGACGTGCCCGAGCTGGTCCGTACATCGGCCTTCGCGCGCTCGGAAACCCTGCTGCAGATGTCCTGGGTGGTCGGCGGTGCGATCGGTATCGCCCTGCCCCTCAACGGCACCCTCGGCATGGCAATGGCCACCGCCATCGTCGCCGCCGGCTGGCTCACCACGGTCCGCGGACTGCTGAGCGCGGCCCGGCACCGCGGGGACCGCCCGCGAGCCCGCGTGGCCTGACCCGGTTGGCCGGGACACCCCCCAGGCCAGATAGCCTGCCCCCATGACCTCCCTGCCCCGCGGCAGTGCCGCTCCTGGACACGGCCACGTTCGCCGTCGTCGCGCCGTCGCTGCCGTCGGCGCTGTTTCCGCCGGACTCCTCGTCCTGGCCGCCTGTGACAAGCCGACGCCGATGGCGACCGTCACGGTCGGCAAGACCACGAAGAGCACCGAGGCCGAGTGCTACGAGGACGGCAAGGCCATCTCCCGTGACGAAGCCACCAAGTGCACTCAGAAGAAGGCCGAGAACACGATCCGGGTGCCGCAGGGCGAGACGCTGCGCATCGGCGTGGACCCGGACATCGCGGACGAGGGCTGGTCCCTGTGGATCGACGGTCAGCAGGTCATCGCGCCGCTCAAGAAGTCGTACTACTCCTTCCAGGGCGTCGACCTCTTCGCCCCCCAGCAGGGCCAGCAGGCCCCCAAGGAGCTGAGGGTCAGCGTCGTCCAGCAGTCCGGTGACGCCATCCAGGGCGTGTGGAACTTCAAGCTCGAGAACGACGACGCCTGAGCCGCCCGGTCCGCCGCCCATGCACATCCTCGTAGCCACCGCGGTCCCCGCCGAACGGGACGCGGTGGCTTCGGCGTTCAGCGGCAGCGGTCCCGTCGCCGTAGACCTGCTCGTCGCGGGCGTGGGCTCGGCGGCGGCCGCCGCGTCGACCGCGACCGCGCTCACTACTGCCGCGCTCACCGGGACCTCGTACGACCTCGTCGTCTCGGCCGGTATCGCCGGCGGCTTCCAGCCCGAGGCCCCCCTGGGGTCCCTCGTCCTCGCCGACGAGATCACCGTCGCGGACCTCGGCGCCGAGACCCCGGACGGCTTCGTGCCGGTCACCGAACTCGGCTTCGGGTCCGTCAGCCACCGGCCGCCGGAATCACTCGTACGAGAAGTCGCGGCCGTCACGGGAGCCCGTACCGGCACCGTCCTCACCGTCAACACCGTGACCGGAAGCGCCGAGCGTGCCGCCGAGTTGCGGCACCGTCATCCGGGAGCGCTGGCCGAGGCGATGGAGGGGTTCGGGGTGGCGGAGGCGGCCGCCGCGCACGGTGTGCCCGTGCTGGAGCTGCGCGCCGTGTCCAACCCCGTCGGCCCCCGCGACCGCGCCGCCTGGCGCATCGGCGACGCGCTCGCGGCGCTCACGGAGGCGTTCGGGAAGCTCCCGCCCGTACTGGAGAGTTGGAAGCCACATGACCACTGAGCAGCCCGTGCGGATCGCCTACTCCCCCTGCCCCAACGACACCTTCGTCTTCGACGCCTGGGCCCATGGACGCATCCCCGGAGCGCCCGCGCTCGAGGTGACGTTCGCGGACATCGACATCACCAACGGCATGGCCGAGCGCGCCGAGCTGGATGTGCTGAAGGTGTCGTACGCCGTGCTGCCGTACGTCCTCGACGAGTACGCCCTGCTGCCCTGCGGGGGCGCGCTGGGGCGGGGCTGCGGGCCGCTGGTGCTCACGCGGGAGCCGGGCGTGGACCTCACGGGCCGTACGGTCGCGGTGCCGAGCGAGAGGTCGACGGCCTATCTGCTGTTCCGCCTGTGGGCGGCGGACACGCTTGCGGAGGGTGTCGGCGAGATCGTGGTCATGCCGTTCCACGAGATCATGCCCGCCGTGCGGGACGGGCGGGTCGACGCGGGGCTCGTCATCCACGAGGCGCGGTTCACGTACCAGAAGTACGGGCTGCACAAGCTCGCGGACATGGGCGAGCACTGGGAGGACACCACCGGGCTGCCGATCCCGCTGGGCGCGATCATCGCCAAACGGTCGCTGGGCGCGGACGCGCTGGGACTGCTCGCCGACTCGATCCGTACGTCCGTCCGCGCCGCCTGGGACGACCCGGAGGCCTCCCGCCCGTACGTCCTGGAACACGCCCAGGAGATGGACCCGTCGGTCGCGGACCAGCACATCGGCCTGTACGTCAACGAGTTCACGGCAGACCTCGGCGAGGACGGCTACGCCGCAGTCCGTGGACTGCTCACGCGGGCGGCGGCCGAAGGACTGGTCCCGCCGCTCGGGCCGGACGCACTGGCGTTTCCCTGACCGGGTGCCGCGCGCTGCGGTTTCTGCAGGGGCGCGGCAACGATGGGAGCTCCCCACTCGAGCGAAGCCGAGAGTGACGGGGCGCGGTACCTTCGTGCGGCAAGTACGGCCGCACCCCCGAAGAAGGAGACAGAACCGTGACCAAGTTCGTGCGGCCGGCGGCCGAGGGCGCGGACCCGTTCGGGACGGGGCGGCTGCGACGCGGGGTGCTGGACGCCTGGGCCGCCAGCCCGGCCCGGTTCCGCGAGGACGCGAACGCCGAGGAGGACCTGGCCCTCGGCGGCTACCGCGACCGCCTCGTCGTAGAGCTGGCGCAGAACGCCGCCGACGCCGCGGCCCGCGCCGGCGTTCCGGGCCGCCTGCGGCTCACCCTCCGCGGCGGCGTCCTCGTCGCCGCCAACACCGGCGCCCCCCTCGACGCGGCCGGCGTCGAGTCGCTGTCCACCCTCCGCGCCTCCGCCAAACGCGAGGACCACGAAGGCACCGTCGGCCGCTACGGCGTCGGCTTCGCCGCCGTACTCGCGGTGACCGACGAGCCCGCCATCGTCGGCCGCCACGGCGGCGCCCGCTGGTCCCTCGCCGAGGCCCGCGAACTCGCCACGGACACCGCCCGCCACAGCCCGGGCCTGGGCGACGAGATCCGCCGCCGAGACGGCCATGTGCCCCTGCTGAGGCTGCCGTTCGCGGCGGAGGGCACGGCCCCGGATCCGTACGACACCGTCGTGATCCTCCCGCTGCGCGACCCCGCCGCCCAGGACCTCACCGAGCGCCTCCTCGACTCCATCGACGACGCCCTGCTCCTCGCCCTGCCAGGCCTGGAAGAGGTCATCGTGGAGACCGGCGAGGGAGGCGAGGGCGAAGAGGGCGTACGCACGCTGCGGCGACACAGCGAAGGCGGCGTCGTCACGATCGAGGACTCGCGGAACGGTACGACGCGCTGGCGCGCCGTCTCCGCGTACGGCGCCCTGGAGGCGGCCCTGCTCGCCGACCGCCCCGTAGAGGAGCGGCTGCGCCCGCAGTGGTCCGTCACCTGGGCGGTGCCCCTTGACGCCGACGGCTCCCCGGCCCGCCCCCGCACCAGCCCCGTAGTCCACGCGCCCACGCCGAGCGACGAAGCGCTCGGCGTACCCGCCCTGCTCATCGCCTCCTTCCCCCTCGACACGACCCGCCGCCATGCCGCCCCCGGCCCCCTCACGGACTTCCTCGTGCAGCGGGCGGCGGACGCGTACGCCGAACTGCTCGCCGACTGGCGGCCGGTCTCGACCGGGATCATCGACCTGGTGCCGGGCCCGCTCGGCAAGGGCGCGCTGGACGGCGCGCTGCGTCAGGCGATCCTCGACCGGCTGCCGCGTACCGCCTTCCTGCCCCCGGCCATCACGCCACGTGCCGAGGACACCGACCTGCCCGAAGCGCTCCGCCCCCGCGACGCCGAGGTGGTGGAAGGGGCCGGCGTCGAGACCGTACGGGTCCTCGCCGAGGTGCTGCCCAGCCTCCTCCCCGCCGGGCTCGAACGCCGGGTGGAGCTGCGCACGCTGGGCGTCGCGCGCGTACCGCTGACTGAGGCGATCGACCGGCTCGCGGGTCTGGAGAAGGAGCCCGGCTGGTGGCGGCGGCTGTACGACAGCCTCGCCGGGGTCGACCCGGACCGGCTCTCGGGGCTGCCCGTACCGCTCGCCGACGGACGTACGACGATCGGCCCCCGCCACATCCTCCTGCCTCTCCCCGACGGCCCCACCCCCCACGACACCTGGGCCGCCACCTCGGAGATCCTCGCCCGCCTCGGCCTCAAAGTCGCCCACCAGGACGCCGCCCACCCCCTCCTGGAGAAGCTCGGCGCCCTGCCCGCCACCCCGCGCGCCGTCCTCACGACCCCGCAGGTACGCGCCGCCGTCGCCGTATCCCTCGATGACGACGCCGGCTGGGACGAGGACGCCCCCGACGCCGAGGAACTCGCCGACACCGTCCTCGCCCTGGTACGCGACGCGGGCCTCGAACCCGGCGACGAACCCTGGCTCGGCGCCCTCGCCCTCCCGGACGACGAGGGCGAACTGGCCCCGGCCGGTGAACTCGTCCTCCCCGGCAGCCCCTTCGCCCAGGTCATGCGCGAGGACGAACTGGCCTCCGTGGACGCCGAGTTGGCCGAACGCTGGGGCGAGCAGCCGCTGGCCGCCTGCGGCGTGCTGGCGAACTTCGCCCTCGTACGCGCCACCGATGTCGTCCTCGACCCGGACGAACTGGAGCCCCGAGAGGGCGACTTCGCCGAACCTGACGACATCGGGCTGCTCGACGCCGTCGACGTGTGGTGCGAGGACGTCCTCGACCGGCTGCCCGATACGCCCGTGCCGCCGGTTGCCACGGAGATCGTCGCCGTACGGGATCTCGACCTCGTCGACGACGACCGCTGGCCGCAGGCCCTCGCCCTGCTCTCCCGCCCACCCCTGCGCGACGCCCTCACCCAGCCGGTACGCGTCCTGCTCCCGGACGGCACCCACGAGATCGTCCGCCCGTACACGGCGTGGTGGCTGCGGGGCCACCCGGTCCTGGACGGCCGCCGCCCGGCGGGCTTGCGAGCGGCAGGCGGCGACCCCCTCCTCCACGGCCTGTACGACGAAGCCGACGCGACGGGCTTCGAGGACGAGCAGGTACTACGGGCCCTAGGCGTACGCACCTCAGTAGCCGCCCTCCTGGCCGAACCCGGCGGAGCAGCCGAACTCCTGGACCGCCTGGCCGACCCGGACCGAGAGGTCTCGTCCTCCCAACTGCACGCGCTGTACGGCGCGTTGGCGGACTTGGACCCGGAGCAGGTAACGCTCCCCGACGAGCTACGGGCGGTGCGGGACGGCGAGATCGTGGTCGTCGACGCCTCCGAAGCGGTGGTAGTGGACTCCCCGGACCTACTCCCGTTCACAACGGGCGTCCCCCTGCTCCCCGTACGCCCGTCCCAAGCCGCCGACCTGGCCGAACTGTTCCAGGTCCGCCGCCTGAGCGAGTCGGTAACGGGCGAGGTGACGTCCGAGGGCGTAGAACGCGAGGTCCCTGACTCCGTCCGAGTCCTACTGGGCCGCGCGACCCCCGAGACATACGTAGAACACGAGGAACTCTTCGTGGCCGGCATCGAACTCGACTGGCGCCGCACACGAGACGGCGTCCTTCACGCGTCCACCTTGGAGGGCGTAGCAGCAGGCCTGGCCTGGGCGACAGGCCAGTGGCCCCGCCGCTTCGAGGTAGCGGCACTACTGGAGGACCCGTCCAGGACGGATGAGCTGGCGAGGGACCGCTGGTTCGACTGAAGGGCCCCGACAGGGGCGCGGGGCTGTATCAATTTGCGGCTCCGCCGCGCGGGCGCGACCAGCCACGACTCGCCCGCCGCCGCGACATGACCGTCACCCCCGCCCCGGTAGGCGCCCCACTCGCCGGAGGCAGGGGGGCCTGGGGGCGCAGCCCCCAGTTCCGGGAAGGGGCGGGACTGGGGAAAGAAACCCCCTACGCGGGAAACCGCCGATCCACCCACCGCCACAACCCCTCCAGCGTCCCCGCCGCCACCACCGCAACCCCCACCGCAGTCCACGGCATAGTCGCCCCCACCAACTTCAAAGCGAAAAACTCCTGCAGCCACGGCACAACAAGCACCACCACAAACCCAAGCCCCATAGCGGCAACCAGCCCCACCCGCCACCACGTGTACGGCCGGGCAATGATCGCCAGCACCCACATGGAGATCAGAAACAGCGTCAACGTCGCCGCACTGGTTTCCGCAGCCAAGGACCCCGGCCCGCTGTAGTACTCCCGCGCCACCAGATACGTAGCAAAGGTGGCGACGGCAGCAACCGCACCCCCCGGAATCGCATACCGCATAACCCGCCGCACAAAGTGCGGCCGAGCCCGCTCCTTGTTGGGCGCCAGCGCGAGGAAGAACGCCGGCACCCCGATCGTCAGAGTTGACAGCAAGGTCAGATGCCGGGGCAGGAACGGATACTCGACCTGCGAGATCACCACCATGATCGCCAGCAGCACGGAGTACACCGTCTTGACGAGGAACAACGTCGCGACCCGGGTGATGTTCCCGATCACCCGCCGCCCCTCCGCGACCACCGAAGGCAGCGTCGCGAAACTGTTGTTGAGCAGCACGATCTGCGCCACGGCCCGCGTGGCCTCAGAACCGGACCCCATCGAGACGCCGATGTCGGCGTCCTTGAGGGCCAGCACGTCGTTCACGCCGTCGCCGGTCATCGCGACGGTGTGCCCGCGCGACTGGAGCGCGCCCACCATGTCCCGCTTCTGCTGCGGGGTGACCCGCCCGAACACCGTGCCCGAGTCCAGCGCCTCGGCCATCTCGTCCTGCTCGGCGGGTAGCCGGCGCGCGTCCACGACGTTCCCGGTGAGCCCCAGCTTTCCGGCGACCGCGCCCACGGACACGGCGTTGTCGCCGGAGATGACCTTGGCCTGCACGTTCTGCTCGTCGAAGTAGCGCAGCGTGTCCGCGGCGTCGGGGCGCAGCCGCTGCTCCAGGACAACGAGAGCGGTGGGCGAGGCGCCCTCGGCGACCGAGGGATCGTCCAGCTCGCGCGCGGCCCGGGCCAGCAGCAGCACCCGCAGTCCCTCCTCGTTGAGCCGCTCGGTCTCGGTGAGCGCCGGGTCCCCGTCGGGCAGCAGTACGTCGGGCGCCCCGAGCAGCCACGTACTCGAGTCGCCGTCGCTCTCGCTGAAGGACGCCCCGCTGTATTTGCGGGCGGAGGAGAAGGGCAGCGACTGAAGGCAGCGCCAGCCCGAGCCGTTCGGGTAGGTGTCGATGATCGCCTGCAAGGACGCGTTCGGCCGCGGGTCCGAGTCCCCGAGGGCGCCGAGGACGGTGCGTACGTACGCCTCGTCGTTGCCGTCCAGCGCACGCAGCTCGCGGACGTCCATGCCGCCCTCGGTCAGCGTGCCCGTCTTGTCGAGGCAGACGGTGTCGACGCGGGCGAGACCCTCGATGGCGGGGAGTTCCTGCACGAGGCACTGCTTGCGGCCGAGCCGGATGACGCCGATCGCGAAGGCCACCGACGTCAGCAGCACAAGACCTTCGGGGACCATCGGGACGATGCCGCCGACGGTCCGCGCGACCGAGTCCTTGAAGTCGTTGTCCTTGACGACGAGCTGGCTGATGATGAGGCCGATCGCGGTCGGGACCATCATCCATGTCACGTACTTGAGGATCGTGGAGATACCGGAACGCAGCTCGGAGTGGACCAGCGTGAACCGGCTCGCCTCCTCGGCGAGCTGCGCCGCGTACGCCTCGCGCCCCACCTTCGTGGCGGTGAACGCGCCGCCGCCCGCCACCACGAAGCTGCCCGACATGACCTGGTCGCCGGGCTGCTTGACGACCGGGTCCGCCTCACCGGTGAGCAGCGACTCGTCGATCTCCAGGCTGTCGGTCTCGACGCACTCGCCGTCCACCACGATCTTGTCGCCGGGCCCGATCTCGATCAGATCCCCGAGCACGATCTCGGAGGTGCCGATCTCGGCCGCGGCCCCGTCCCTGCGTACGGTCGGCCGTGCCTCGCCGATCACCGCGAGCGAGTCCAGGGTCTTCTTCGCGCGCCACTCCTGGATGATGCCGATGCCCGTGTTCGCCAGGATGACGAAGCCGAACAGGCTGTCCTGGATCGGCGCCACGGACAGCATGATCACCCACAGCACGCCGATGATCGCGTTGAAGCGGGTGAAGACGTTCGCGCGGATGATGTCGACCGTGGAGCGGCTGCTGCGCACCGGTACGTCGTTGACCTCGCCCCGGGCCACCCGCTCGGCGACTTCGGCGGTGGTCAGGCCTCTCGCCCGGGTGAGGGGGCTGGCCACAGGATGCACGGGATCGAGTTCCGCGCCCGCGTCAATGTGCGTCATGGAGAAGACGTTACGGGGGGATTTGAGGCCCCACACGCCACGCGTGGCAAAGATCCGACCATGGGAGGACGGGAACGGGCGGAAATGGTGCCGCAGTTGTACGGGGTCTACGGGATGTGCGGGGCGTCCAGGGCACGGGGACCGCCCCCGTACACCCCCGTAAGCTGTTCCCATGGCGAAGTGGACACCTAGGCATGAGGCACCGGAACCCCTTGAAGGGCCCGTTGTCGCCACCGTCACGGGTGGCACGATCCTCTGGTTCGTCCTCTTCCTGGCGCAGCTCCCGTTCTACGGCTGGTTCGACGACCACGGGTATCTGTGGTGGCTGTGGACCTGCCTGGCCGGTGGGGGACTCGGGTTCATCGGCATCTGGTACGTACGCAGGTGGGAGGCGGCGCTCAAGCGCGCCGCGACCGAGGCTGAGGCCGAGGCGGACGCCCGTACGGAAGCCGACGCCGACGCCGACGCGGTCACCGAGACCGATGCCGATGCCGGTCCCGAAGCGGGCCACGACTCCACCGCCGCCACGACCGAGAACCGTCACGTCACCCCGTAAAACCGCTCCGTCTCCTCGACCGCGGTCTGGAACCGCTCGTCGAAGTCATCCCGGACGAGCATCTGGACGACGTAGTCCTGGACGCTCATTCCCCGTTTCGCCGCACGGTCCCGGAGCCGTTCGAGAAGCTCCTTGTCCATCCGCAGACTGAGCACACTGGTCCCCATGGGTACGAGGGTTGCCGCCGTCGGCCGTACCACGCGTCATTTTTGGGCCCGAGCTCACTCATATGGGTGATGGCAGGGTTTGGTGGCCGGGGTCACGGGCAAGGGTCGACCTTCCGGGTGGTATTTAGCGAGAGTAATGAGTTACCCTAAACAACATGCCTGACCTGACCCATGGCGACGACGCTGCCGCCGTGAACTCTCTGCGATCCGCCGTGATGCGCCTGTCGCGCCGACTCAAGCACCAGCGGGTCGACGAGTCGCTGAGCCCGACCGAGATGTCGGTACTCGGCACCCTCGCCCGCTGCGGTTCCGCCACACCGGGCGAGCTCGCCCGCAAGGAACATGTGCAGCCGCCCTCGATGACCCGCATCGTCGCCCTGCTCGAAGCCAAGAGCCTGGTCAGGCTGGAGCCGCATCCCGAGGACCGGCGCCAGAAGGTCGTCACGCAGACCGAGCGCGCCGAGGCGATGCTCGAGGAGAGCCGCCGCAAGCGGAACGTGTGGCTGGCCGGACTGGTCGACGGCCTCGACGAGGACGAGTGGGCCAAGCTCCGCGAGGCGGCGCCCGTCCTGGAGAAGCTGGCGCATCTGTAGCCGTACATAGCCGTACGTCACATAGCTGTACGTCGTCCCTGTCGCCGTTTGCCAAAGGAGGCGAACCCTGTTGAGTACGGGACCCGGAGCACCCTCCGCCCCCGGACCGAACACCCCCGATTCCCCCACCGCCACCACCACGACGACGACCCAGCCGGCCAAGTCGTCGACCTTCAGCTCACTCCGCATCCGGAACTACCGGCTCTTCGCCGGCGGAGCCATCGTCTCCAACACCGGTACCTGGATGTCCCGCATCACCCAGGACTGGCTGGTGCTGAGCCTGACCGGCTCCTCGGCCGCGGTCGGCATCACGACCGCGCTGCAGTTCCTGCCGATGCTGCTCTTCGGCCTGTACGGCGGAGTCATCGCCGACCGCTACCCCAAGCGCCGCATGCTGTTCTTCACCCAGGGCGCGCTCGGCCTGTGCGGTCTCGCGCTCGCCGCGCTCACGCTCAGCGGCCAGGTGCAGGTCTGGCACGTGTATCTGATCGCGTTCCTGCTCGGCATGGTCACCGTCGTCGACAACCCGACCCGGCAGACCTTCGTCTCCGAGATGGTCGGCCCCGACCAGGTACGCAACGCCGTCAGCCTCAACTCGGCCAACTTCCACTCCGCCCGCCTCATCGGCCCCGCCGTCGCGGGCGTCCTGATCTCGACGGTCGGCAGCGGCTGGGCCTTCCTGATCAACGGACTCGCCTTCCTCGCCCCCATCACCGGCCTGCTCCTGATGCGTACGGGCGAGCTGCACAAGGTGGAACGGGTGCCGCGCGGCAAGGGCCAGTTGCGCGAGGGTCTGCACTATGTGGCCTCCCGGCCCGAACTGATCTGGCCGATCGTGCTCATCGGTTTCGTCGGCACCTTCGGCTTCAACTTCCCCATCTGGCTCACCGCGTTCGCCGACGAGGTCTACCACGCGGGCGCCGGCACGTACGGCTTCCTCAACACCCTCATGGCGGTCGGCTCGGTCGCCGGAGCCCTGCTCACCGCCCGCCGCGGCTCGGTACGGCTGCGGCTCCTGGTGGGCGCGGCCGTGCTGTTCGGCGCACTGGAGATCGCGGCGGCGTTCTCCCCGTCGTACTGGCTCTTCGCCCTGCTCATGATCCCCACCGGCATGGCGGCCCTGACGGTCAACACCACCGCCAACGCCAGCGTCCAGATGGCCACCGACCCCGCCATGCGCGGCCGCGTCATGAGCCTGTTCATGATGGTCTTCGTAGGCGGTACGCCCCTGGGGGCGCCCATAGTCGGCTGGATCACCGACACCTTCGGCGCCCGAATCGGCTTCGCGTTCGGCGGCCTGATCTCACTGCTGGCGGCGGCAACGGTGGGCCTGATCCTCGCCCGCGTCGGCGGCCTGCGCCTGTCGGTGGGCTGGCACCACGGTCATCCGCGGGTCCGCTTCGTGCCACGGGAGGGGGCGCGGGAGCGGGAGTTGGCGACGGTGGTGTAGGGCGGGTCTGTACTCAGTCGCGGGGGAACTCGTCGGTCTTGAGGACGAGGCCGACCACGGTCCCCGTCAGGTCGATCTCGTAGCCGAAGTCGAGGCTCTGGTGCCCCCGGTACTCGCCGTCCTTCGGCAGCGTGTGCAGGTGCCACTTGCCGGTGTACGGGTCCACGATCAAGTACACCGGCACCTCGGCTGCGGCGTACGTGGCCAGCTTCGGCTCGTAGTCGTTGGTGGCGGTGTCCTTGGAGATGACTTCGGCGATGAACTCGACGTCCTGATAGCGCCAGCGGCCCTTGCTGTCCTTCACCGATCGCTCGGCCAGTGCCGCTACGTCACAGGCGTAGCCGTTCAGGTGTCCGGGAAAGTCGATCCGCACGTCCGACGTCAGCCGCTTGCGGGGGTACCGGGCGCGCAGCTGCTCCAGGATGTCGAAGATGATCTCAAAATGGGTCTGCCGCTGCGGTGACATGAAGACGTTCCCCCCGACGATCTCAACCTTGTATCCCTCGGGGACGGGCATCTTCTCCAGCCACTCGAACATCGCGTCGAGCGTGAGTTCGCCGCTGTCTTCAGCCATCGCGATCCTGTCTTCAAGGACGGTCATCGTGGCGCTCCTCCCCGGCTGCGACTCGTTCGAGTCCAGCCGCGCAGTACAACGATACGCACGGTGACCGGGTCACGCTCCGGCGCGAAGGCGCACAGCCGGGGAGACTGGATCCATGAGACTCTTCGCCGCTGTGGTGCCGCCGGAGGATGTGATCGCTGAACTCGCGCCGGTTGTCGATGAGTTGGGGAAGCTGCCGGGTGCCGGTGGCCTGCGCTGGACGGGGCGGCCCGGCTGGCACTTCACGCTCGCGTTCTACGGAGAGGTCGACGACGAGGTCGTGCCGGAGCTGTCGGCGCGGCTGGAGCGGGCGGCGCGGCGGACGGAACCGTTCGGGCTGGAGCTGCGGGGCGGGGGTCACTTCGGGCGCCGGGCGCTGTGGATCGGCGCGAGTGGCGACGTGCGTACGATGCGGCTGCTGGCCGAGCGTTCGGAGGCGGCGGCGCGTAAGGCGGGCGTACCGATGGAGGAGCACCGCCACTACCGTCCGCATCTCACCGTCGCCCGGAGCCGGGGCCCGGCGGACTTCGCGCCGTACACCGCCCTGCTGGACGGCTTCACCGGGCGCCCGTGGACCGTGTCCGAGCTGTGCCTGGTCCGCAGCAATCTCCCCAGGTCGGGCGTACCCGGCGAACGCCCCCGCTACGAGACCCTCGCCCGCTGGGCCCTCGGCTCGGGCACCTGAGACCCTCCGGTTACGCTCGACCACGTGGACCCGAAGACACGTAACCGGATCATGGCCGGCGTACTGGTGCTGATGTTCGTGGTGGTGGCACTGGCGTCGGCGCTGGGTAGCGGGCAGTAGCGGCCTGGGCAAAGGGGGCCTTGGCGAACTGATGTGGCCAAGGCCCCTTTGCGGACCGCTGCGGACCGGCAGCGCCCCTTTAGGGGCGCGGGGCTGTATCAATTTGCGGCTCCGCCGCGTGGGCGCGACCAGCCACAACGGACCCGCAGGTGGCCGACCGGACGCACGGCTGGCGGTGCCGCGCGATCGTAGCCTCGGCGGCAACCGCGCGGTCGAGCCGCTGAGGCGGGACTCAGCGAGCCGGCGAGGCCGCGAAGTCGTGCCGGTGGTAGCCGTCGCCGTCGTCGTTCCAGTCCAGGTACAGCGTGCTGTCCGCGTAGCCCTTGGCGGAGCCCATGCGGTAGCTGATCGTGCCGGTGCCGTAGCTGTTGTTGTAGTTGCCGTTGCTGTCGCTGTCCTCCAGCTTGGCCTGGATGCCGTGGCCGTTCTTGGCCTTCTTCACCGGGTCCGAACCGGACTGCTGCTTCTTGATCACGAGGCGGAGGTAGGCCCCGTCGAAGATGTCGGCGTCGACGCCGCCGGCCGGACCGTCCCAGCTGACGGAGGCCTTGGCGTAGACCGTCGAGCCGGAGCGGGCGGCGCAGGTCTTGACCTTGACGTCCCACTGGTCGGCCCACGGGCCGTCGTAGTTGGCCTGGTCGATGCTCTTGGTGCTGGTCTTGCACTTCCAGGACAGCGCCGAGGCCGCCGGGGCCGCCGTCACGGCGGCGCCGGTGAGGGCGGTGGTCAGGGCCAGGGCGGTGAGTGCCGAGCCCCGGCGGGCGGCGCGGCGGTTGTGGGGGGATGCGATGCGCTTGGGCACGTAAGTCCTCAGTCTGTTGTTGTCGGAGCGCTCCGGAGCGCCGCGACCGGCGAAGACGGGGGTGGATCACGCGCTTCCAGGAGCGGCGATCATGGTACGGGGTCGGTTGATCTTCGGCCACGGCGGGCCTGCACAGGTCTGCCGAGTGACGATCACGCGTGCACAATCGGCCAAGTCCGCCGAGGAGTTGATGCACAGTCGGTGGCCGCCGGGCCGCAGAGATGCACAGTCGGGCGGGACGCCCTTGCCTTGAGCGGACTCCAAGGCGTTGGCTGTTGCCTCATGAAGTACACGCAGCTCGGACGTACCGGACTCAAGGTCAGCCGACTCGTCCTCGGCACCATGAACTTCGGCCCGCAGACCGACGAACCCGACAGCCACGCCATCATGGACGCCGCACTCGACGCGGGCCTGAACTTCTTCGACACGGCCAATGTCTACGGGTGGGGCGAGAACAAGGGCCGTACGGAAACGATCATCGGAAACTGGTTCGCCAAGGGCGGTGACCGCCGCGACAAGGTGGTCCTGGCCACCAAGGTCTACGGCAACATGGCCGCGGACGGCGCCAGCCCCTGGCCCAACCACGACAAGCTCTCCGCGCTCAACATCCGGCGCGCGGTGGACGCTTCGCTCAAGCGGCTGCAGACCGACTACATCGACCTCTACCAGTTCCATCACATCGACCGCCGCACTCCCTTCGAGGAGATCTGGCAGGCGATCGACACCCTCATCCAGCAGGGGAAGATCTTGTACGTCGGGTCCTCCAACTTCCCCGGCTACAAGATCGCCCAGGCCAACGAGATCGCCGCCCGCCGCCACGGCACGATCGGCCTCGTCAGCGAGCAGTGCCTCTACAACCTCGCCGAGCGGCGGGCCGAGATGGAGGTCATCCCCGCCGCGCAGGAGTACGGGCTGGGGGTCATCCCCTGGTCTCCGCTGCACGGCGGTCTGCTCGGCGGCGTCATCAAGAAGGAGGTCGAGGGAGGCCGACGGGCGAGCGGCCGGGCCGCCGACGCCCTCGCCAACACCGCGATGCGGGCGCAGATCCAGGCGTACGAGGATCTGCTCGACAAGCACGGTGTGGAGCCGGGGGAGGCGGGGCTGGCCTGGTTGCTCACGCGGCCGGGGGTGACGGGGCCGATCGTCGGGCCGCGTACCGCCGAACAGCTCGAGTCCGCGCTGCGGGCCGTCGAGTTGGAGCTCGGCGAGGAACTGCTGGCCGGGCTGGATGAGATCTTCCCGGGGCCGGGGCCTTCTCCGGAGGCGTTCGCTTGGTGACGGGGTAGGTCGGGGGCCAGGGGTGGCCGCCGCTACCTCGGCCGGTGGCCGGTGCGCGGTGGTCACTTCTCCCCAGCCCCGCCCCTTCCCGAAACTGAGGGCTGCGCCCCCAGGCCCCGCTGCCTCCGGCGGGTGGGGCGCCTACCGCGGGCGGGTGGGTTCGTGGCTGGGTGGGGCGCCTACCGGGGTGGGGCGTCGGGAATCGTGTGCGGCTGCGGGCTCGTTGTGGCTTGTCGCTCCCCCACTCTCGGCTCCTCCCCCACTCTCGGCTCCTCCCCCACTCTCGGCTCCTCCCCCACTCTCGGCTCCTCCCCCCACTCTCGGCTTCGCTCGAGCGGGGGGACCCCCATGAGCGGGGGGACCCCCATGAGCGGGGGACCCCCATCGCGGCGGAGCCGCAAATTGATACAGCCCCGCGCCCCTATCGGGGCGCCCCTGTGGCGGGCGCACCCTGACGGGGCGGCCCCCAGCGCACGCTGCACCGGTTGGGCGGGTCTTCGCGCGGGACGCCGATCTTGACACTAACTGATGGTTAGTGCTTTCCTTTGGCCCGTGTGAGCTTGAACTTTCAATACTTAGAGGCCCTGAAGGTCATGCTTACCGCCTTCCTCCCCACAGGACCGGAGATCAGCACCCCATGACCACCACCGCACCCGCCCGCCGTACCCTCGCCACCGCGCTCATGGCCGCCGCAGCTCTCACCGCCGTGGCCGTCGTGCCCGCCGCCGCGGCTCCTGCTTCGGTCGCCGCCGTGCACCAGGTCGGCTACGGCGACTCCGCCCGCCTCGGCTACCAGAAGTCCGTCGCCGTCAAGGTGCTCAAGGGCGTGTTCGAGCGAGGCGATACGTCGGTCGTCGACCGTTACGTCCGGCCCGACTACATCCAGCACAACCCGCTCGCTCCCGACGGCTCCGAGGCCCTCAAGAACCTCGGCACCGCCCTCAGCCAGCAGTTCCCGGACGCCGAGTACGGCATCAAGCGGGTCATCTCCGAGGGCGACCTCGTGCTCGTGCACTCCAACGTCGTCCTGACGCCGGGTACGCGCGGCAGCGCCGTCTTCGACATCTTCCGCTTCCAGGGCGGGAAGATCGCCGAGCACTGGGACACGGCGCAGGAGGTGCCGGCGACCACGGTGAACGGCAACGACATGTTCTCCACGGAGAGTTGGCCCCGTACGAACAAGCCGGGCCCGCGCTGGCTCACCGCGTACAACAAGAAGCTGGTCACGGCGTACGTCGACCAGCTCCTGGTCAAGAAGGACCTGTCCGCCGTCGACAAGTACGTGGGTCCTGAATACCACCAGCACAACCCGAACATCGCCGACGGCGTGGATGGCGTGAAGGCGGGCCTGGGCGCGTACTTCGACGCGTTCCCCCAGCTGAAGGTGTCCCCGAAGCGGGTCGTCGCCGAGGGTGACCTTGTGGCGGTCCACAGCCACTACGTGAACACACCGGGGGAGCGGGGCCAGGCGATCATCGACCTGTTCCGCGTGCGACACGGAAAGATCGTCGAGCACTGGGACGTGATCCAGGACGTACCGGAGAACTCCGCCAACGACAACACGATGTTCTGATCCCGAGCACGAACCGACCTCCTCAAGGACGGAGGTCGTAGGACTCGCCCAAGTCCCAGGCCTGGTACATCGCTTCGGCGAAAGCCGCCGCGATTTTGTGCTCGCCCGATGCGTTCGGGTGCGTGCCGTCGTGGGTGTCGCGGCTGAGGTCGTACGACTCCGGGGGCGAGGCCAGCAGCAGTGGGGACGATGGTTCGTCCAGGTCCGCGACCGTCTTCGCCAGCAGCTCGTTGAAGCGGGCTACCTCGGTGGCGAAGGCGGTGTCCGTGTCGGCCCTCACGTTCGGGATCACGGGGAGGAAGACCATCGCCACGCGGGGGTTGGCCGAGCGGGCCTCGGACACAAAGAGCCGTACGTTCGCCGCCGTGTGGTCCGCGTCCGTATAGAAGCCCAGGTCGATCAGGCCCAGCGAGATCAGCAGGACGTCCGCGCGCTCAGTGCGTATCGCATCCGCGATCAGTGGCGTCATGTGGAGCCAGCCCTCGCCCCAGCCCGCCAGGTGGGAACGGGGGAAGTCGGGGTCGGCGTACTCGTACGAGTCGGCCTTGTCCGTCGCCTTGTCGAAGAGCGTCTCGCGGGGGCCGACGATGCGGAACGGGCCGCCGTACGTCGCGCGCAGGTGCTGCCACATCCGGTAACGCCATGTGTGTTCGCCCGCGCTGCCGATGGTCTGGGAGTCGCCTACGGGCATGAACCTGAGCATCCGCTCATCATCCCTGACCACGGCGCGAGATCCCTCCCAGATCCCTGATCACGGCGCGATCAGGACTGTGAAGCTGAACACCGTGCGGGAACGCAGTGCGGGGATGGCACGCTTGGGGGCATGCGCCGTTCGCTGTCGTTACTCGCCTCAGCCCTGCTCGTCCTCGCGCTCGGCGCGCCCGCCGCCGTCGCCGCCGACGGCGACGACGGTTCGGAGGGGTTCACGATCAAGGACCCGGGGATCACCGAGTCCAGCGGCCTCGCCGCCTCCCGCCAGCACAAGGGCGTCTACTGGACCCACAACGACCAGGACAAGGGCGCCTACCTCTACGCCGTCGACAGCAAAACCGGCGACACCGTCGCGACGATCACCATGACCGGCGTCGGCATCCCGCGCGACATCGAGGCCATCTCCATCGGCCCGGACAACGAGATCTACGTCGGCGACATCGGCGACAACGACGGCGTGGAGTGGTCCTTCGTGTGGGTCTACCGGCTGCCCGAGCCCAAGCAGCTCAAGGACCAGACGGTCCAGGCCACGCAGTACGTGGTGAAGTACTCCGACGGACCCCGCGACGCCGAGTCGCTCGTCGTGCACCCCAAGACCGGGCGCGTCTACATCATCGACAAGCAGGAGGACGGCGGGCACCTGTACGACGGCCCGGCCCAGCTCTCCTCCTCCGGCACGAACGTCTTCAAGCCCATCGCCCCCATCGACCTGTGGACCACCGACGCCGCCTTCTCTCCCGACGGCCAACAGCTCGCCGTACGCGGCTACTTCGGCGGCATCGCGTACGAGTGGAACAACGGGAAGCCGAAGCGCCAGGGCCGGCTGAGCGTGCCGCTCCAGGGGCAGGGCGAGTCTGTGACGTATACCCCGGACGGCTCCACGCTGCTGTACGGGACCGAGGGGGAGCAGAGTTCGGTCGAGGCAGGCAGCGTCCCCGGCGCGGAGGACGGCAAATCCCCCTCGGGGGACGGGAGTTCGTCCGCAGACGGGGACGGCGACGGTGACGGTGACGGGTCGAACGACAACCTTAGGAGGGCCGCCCTCGCCCTCGGCGCCGGGGTCGTCGTCCTCTACGGGCTCAAGAGGCTGTTCAGGCGCAGGTCTTGAGAGGCCTTGACGAAGCCCGGTGCCGTACGCGCTCCTTAAGGAGGCCGCAGGCCTCTTAGGGGCGCGGGGCTGTGACATTGGCGGCTCCGCCGCGATGGGGGTCCCCCCGCTCATGGGGGTCCCCCCGCTCGAGCGAAGCCGAGAGTGGGGGAGGAGCCGAGAGTGGGGGAGCGACCAGCCACGACGCACTCGCAGCCGTAAAACTCCGCAACCCACCGAGCTCTCCGACCTGCCCAACCGGCGGAGCCACCCGTCACTGTTCGCCGCGCGAAGCCCCGCCACCACGCCGCGCGACCAGCGCCTCCAGCCCATCCAGAATCCGCTGAAGACCGAACTCGAAGTGATCGAAGTCGGTCCCGAAAGCGTCTTCGCTGAGTGAGGCGAGGACGGGGTACCGGTCGCTGGTCATGGCCTTCTCCAGGACGGGGGCCTGCGCCTCCCAGAACTCCGCATCCGTAAGGCCCGACTTCCGCTCAGCCTCCTTCTGGTACAGCTGCGTACGGGCAGCCCCGATGACGTACCCGTCGATCATGATGATCGCCGAGATCAGCTCGGGGTCGGTCAGCCCCATGGGCTTGATACGGGCGAGCACCATCTCCATGCCGGCGAGAGCGCCCGGCCCGAGCACCGGACGCGTCTGGTTCACCTGCAGCAACCAGGGATGGCGCCGATAGAGGGCAAGGGTCTCGCGCCCCAGAGCCTCCAGAGCGGCGCGCCAGCCCTCGCCGAGCGCGCCCTCGTCCCCGGTCGGCCGCTGTACGCGGTCCAGCATCAGATCGAGCAGCTCGCCCTTGCCGGGGACGTACCGGTACAGGGACATCGTCCCGGTGCCGAGTTCCTTGGAGAGTCGGCGCATCGAGACGGCCTCCAGGCCCTCCGTGTCCGCGATCTGGATGGCCGCTTCCACGATCCGGTCGAGCGTCAGAGCCGGCTTGGGGCCGCGACTGGGGCGCTTACCCGTGTTCCACAACAGTTTGAGGGTGACGGAGATGTCTCCGCTGCCACTGGTCTCCGGACCCGACGTGCTCGTCATGTGCCTCAGGATAATCCCTGGACCGAAAACTGGGTACGGTGTACTCTCAAATGAGTACGGCGTACTCAGTTTATGGCTGAAGCGGGATCTCAGGACTCACGGGAGGGGTGCACATGACCGGTTACGCGGTCCGGGCCGAGGGGCTCGAGAAGAGGTACGGGGAGAAGCGCGCACTGGACGGCTTCGACCTGGCGGTGCGGGAGGGAACCGTTCACGGCCTGCTCGGTCCGAACGGCGCGGGCAAGACCACCGCCGTCCGCATCCTGTCGACGCTCATCAAGCTCAACGGCGGCCAGGCTCTGGTGGCCGGCCTGGACGTGGCACGGCAGCCGCGGGAGGTACGGGCCCGGATCGGCCTCACCGGCCAGTACGCGGCGGTGGACGAGGTGCTGACGGGACGGCAGAACCTGGAGATGTTCGGCCGGCTCTTCCACCTGGGCGGACGCAGGGCGCGCCTGCGGGCCGGTGAACTGCTGGAACAGTTCGACCTGGTGGACGCGGCCGACAAGGGAGTCGGCAAGTACAGCGGAGGCATGCGGCGGCGCCTGGACCTCGCCGCATCGATGATCCTCACCCCGGCCGTGCTGTTCCTCGACGAACCGACCACCGGGCTCGACCCCCGCGGCCGAGGCGAAGTCTGGGAATCCGTACGGGCATTGGTGGCAGGCGGCACGACCGTACTGCTGACCACCCAGTACTTGGACGAGGCCGACAAGCTCGCCTCGCACATCACCGTGATCGACCAGGGACGCGCCATCGCCGACGACACCCCGGACGGGCTGAAGAACACGGTCGGCGGCGACCGCCTCGAGGTCGTCCTCGCCGACCGCGCCGACATCCCGCGCACCGTGAAGGTCCTCGCCAAGGTCTCCGATGCCGAACCGGAGACGGACGAGACCGAGTTGAAGGTGCACGCACCGGTGACCGACCGGGTCTCGGCGCTCACCGAGGTCGCACGGACCCTCCAGGACGAGGGGGTCCAGGTGGAGGACATGGGGCTGCGCAGGCCGAGCCTCGACGACGTCTTCATGCGCCTGACGGGACACCGCACGGACGTTTCCGAGAACCCGCAGGACCCCCAGGACCCTCAGAACCCCCAGGACTCCAAGGAAGGGGCGGCGGCATGAGCGCACTCGACCTGACGACCGGACAGAGCAGCAGCCACGGCCGCGCCTACTGGGCCCTCGCCGACTGCTGGAACATCGTGCGCCGCGGCCTCACCCACTACCAGCGCCAACCGGTCAACATCGCCTGGATGCTGGGCTTCCCGATCCTCTCCGTCCTCCTCTACGGGTACGTCTTCGGCAGCGCGATGAAGGTGCCCGGCGGCGGGGACTACAAGGACTTCCTGATGCCCGGCATGTTCGTGATGACGATGGCCTTCGGCTTCATCAACACCGCGACGCTCGTCGTGTACGACTCCACGAACGGCGTCATCGACCGCTTCCGCTCCATGCCCATGGCGCCGTCGGCGGTCGTCGCCGGACGCGGTGCCACCGATCTGATCATGGCCTGCGCGGAATTGACGATCCTGATGCTCACCGCGGTCGCCATGGGCTGGCGGCCGAACGGCGGTTTGGACTTCCTGCTCGCCTTCGGCCTGCTGCTGTGGCTACGCCTCTCACTGATCTGGCTCGGCGTGTGGCTCGGCCTCCTGGTCCCCAACCCGGAGGCGGCGGGCGGTCTGTTCGCGGTCGCCTTCCCGCTGACCATGATCTCCAGCATCTTCGTCGCACCCCAACTGATGCCGGACTGGCTGGGCTTCGTCGCGGCCTGGAACCCGATCTCGTCGACGGCCGCTGCCACGCGCGAGCTGTTCGGCACCCCGGTCGGCAGCGGCGACTCGTGGGTCGAGCAGCACGCGCTGCTGATGTCGGGCGTGTGGCCGGTGATCCTGACGGCGATCTTCCTGCCGCTGGCGGTACGGCGCTTCCAGGAGCTCAGCAGGTGATTTCGGCGGTACGGAGATGGGGGCGCCCGGCACGGGAAAGTGCCGGGCGCTTCACGTGCGAGCGCCAGTACGTGGCGAGCCGCCCCGATCTGGATCTCCGGAACCTCCGCCGCAGCTCGGTTGATCCACCAGACTTGCTCCTGATTCCCAACGGAGAAGGGACGGCAAGCATGGCGAACAGTGCACTTCTGGTGATGGACGTCCAACGGGACATCGTGGCCATCGCCGACGACGGCTCCGGATATCTGCCGCGTTTGCGCAGGGCGATCGACGGTGCTCGGGCTGCCGGCATCCCAGTGATCTACGTGGTGTTCGCGTTACGGCCGGGTGATCCAGAAGTCAGCCCTCGCAACAAGGTGATCACCAACGCCGTGCGGGCCGGCCTGTTCCGCGAGGGGGCCCCTGGCACCGAGATCCATGACGACGTCGCGCCCCAGGAGGGCGAGGTCGTGGTTACCAAGAGGCGGGGGAGCGCGTTCTCGGGCAGCGACCTCGACTTGGTACTCAGGGCTCGCGATATCGACAGCCTCGTTCTGACCGGCATCGCCACCAGCGCTGTAGTGCTGTCCACCCTGTGGCACGCCATCGACCTGGACTTCGGCCTCACCGTCCTGGCGGATGCCTGCCTCGACACCGACCCCGAGGTGCACACGATGCTCACCGAAAAGCTGTTCCCGCAGTGGGCAGATGTCCTTGCCGTCGAGGACTGGCTCAAAGCCATCGCACATGGCTCAGTAGGAGCGGCGAGAGTGAGCGACGGATCGCGGTAGCCGTACGACGCCCGAAGGAGCGGCCCGGTGACGGTCGATGAGTCGTGGGAGAAGATCGAGCGGTGGCTGGTGCGGTATGCGCCTGAAGACAAGCTGCCGGGGCCGGCCAGTCCGGACGACATCGCGAGACTTTCCGATCAGATCGGCGTCCGGCTTCCTCCGGATGTCGAGCAGTCGCTGCTGCGGCACAACGGATCGGGGTTCGTCACGATCGTTCCGCCTGGCGTTGTCCTGTATGGCGTAGACGAGATCGCGCGCGAGATGGCGCGCGAGATGGCGCGCTCCCAGGGCCGCTTCACCAAGGGTGAAGAGAGCGTGTACGTGCCCATCGGCAACATTGGCTCGTGGGAGGAGATCGTCGACACCAGGACGGGGCGGATCGGGGGCTACGACCCCGAGCAGGGGTGTTTCTGGGAGGACGATCCGCTCTGGGAGTCATTCTCAACTGTGCTGGCGTTCGTAGCAGATGTCCTGGACTCCCCGCCGCCGTGGATCGCGATGCTGCCGGGTGAGGAAGAGTGGGAGGCGACGTATCAGGATGCTGTCTTCCCGGGCACCCTCTCGTGGACCGAGGAACTCGACGGACCCGTTGAGTGGGACATGGACAGTCTTGCCCGCCAGTTCGGGCCCCTCGGCGGCAACCACGGCAACGGCAACGGCTCCTGACGCGCGGCCCCGCATCACTCGAGCCCGCACGACAAGGGCGCCCGGTGGTGGTCACCGGGCGCCCTTCAGGGTCGTACATGCGTGGGTCGTACGTGCGTGATCAGAGACGCTCGATGACGTAGTCGATGCACTTCGTCAGGGCCTCGATGTCCGCCGGGTCGATCGCCGGGAACATCGCGACGCGGAGCTGGTTGCGGCCGAGCTTGCGGTACGGCTCGGTGTCGACGATGCCGTTGGCGCGGAGGGTCTTGGCTACGGCGGCGGCGTCGATCTCGTCCGAGAAGTCGATCGTGCCGATGACCTGGGAGCGCTTGGCGGGGTCGGTGACGAAGGGGTTCGCGTACTTGAGGTCCTCGGCCCAGCCGTAGAGGGTGCGGGCGGAGGAGGCGGTGCGGCGGACCGACCAGTCGAGGCCGCCCTGGCCGTTCAGCCACTCCAGCTGGTCGTTGAGGAGGAAGAGGGTGGCGAGGGCGGGGGTGTTGTACGTCTGGTTCTTGCGGGAGTTGTCGATCGCCGTCGGGAGCGAGAAGAACTCCGGGACGTGGCGGCCGCTCGCGTGGATGCGCTCGGCGCGCTCGATGGCGGCCGGGGAGAAGATGCCGATCCACAGGCCGCCGTCGGCGGCGAAGGACTTCTGCGGGGCGAAGTAGTAGACGTCCGTCTCGGCGATGTCGACGGGGAGGCCGCCGGCGCCGCTCGTCGCGTCCACGAGGACGAGGGAGCCCTCGTCCGCGCCCGCGACTCGCTTGAGGGGGGCCGCGACGCCGGTCGAGGTCTCGTTGTGAGTGAACGCGTACACGTCCACGCCCGCCTCGGCCTGCGGGTCCGGGTGCGTGCCCGGGTCGCTCGCGATGACCGTCGGCTCGGCCAGCCAGGGAGCGAGCTTCGCGGCCTTCGCGAACTTGGAGGAGAACTCGCCGAAGCTCAGGTGCTGCGACTTGGTCTCGATCAGTCCGTGGGTCGCGATGTCCCAGAACGCGGTGGAGCCGCCGTTGCCGAGGATGACCTCGTACCCCTCGGGGAGGGAGAAGAGGTCGCGTACGCCTTCGCGGACCTTGCCGACGAGGTTCTTGACCGGGGCCTGGCGGTGGGAGGTGCCCATGAGGGACGTACCGGTGGCGGCCAGCGCGTCCAGCGCCTCCGTCCGCACCTTGGAGGGGCCCGAGCCGAATCGTCCGTCGGCGGGCTTGATGTCAGCGGGAATCTGGATCTCAGCCACGCTGGGAGCCTATCCGCTCCCGGAAACCTGGGCGAAACGTCGTCCGTCGGATGAGACGGCGGTGGGTGGCGCAGGGTGAGTTCGCCCCCGCCGCCCCTACCCGTCCCATCCCGGGGCCAGCCCCCTGTGCCCCGCTGGGCGGCGCCCCGGAACCCCGCGGGGTGCGCACAGGGCTCCGTTCCCAGGGGCAGCCCCTGGAAACGGAGCCCACAGCCGGGCTTCGGCGACAGGCCCAGAGGGGCTCGTACAGGCCCAGACAGGCCCGTACAGACCAGACCGGCTCAGTAACGCGTGGGGAACAGCTGAAGCCTGGCCTTGCTGCCGGAGACCGACTTCACCCAGATCTTGAGGTTGTTGAACTGGACGACGCCGCCGGGGCTGGTGCTGCCGGTGAGTGCCCCGCCGGCGGCCGACATCCGTACGGACCGGGAGCTGATGGACGTGATCTTCAGCTTCCCGAACCCGAACTTGCTGCTGTTGACCTTGATGGTCTTGGGCGCCGACACGGTGCCCTGGCAACGCCCGTCGTAGCAGGGCCCGTTGGCAGCCGACGCGGACGGCGTCATCAGGCCGAAGCCCAGTGCGCCCGCCGTGGTCAGCGTCAGGGCAGTCTTCGCGGCTCGCCGGCTCATGCGCGTACTCATCAGTGGACCTCCTGCTTTCAAGTGGGGGAATCCGTACGGCATTTGTAGACCGCCGGCCCGGGGACCCCTCCCGAGGAGGCGACCGACAGACCGACGCGGGCAACACCGCTCGACGCGCACTCGACGCCTCACGCCGACGGCGCCGTATGTATGAGATCGGCTGGACAGGGCATGCGATCGCCCCGTCGACAGCGGCTCCCACGCGGTGAGTCGGCCGCCCATCAACGAGCCGCATCACCGGTGCGGAAGATCCGGTCCAGGCGGTGGTCCAGGACGGCGATGGCAGACTCCGGGCTGCGCTGGCCGACGAGGATGCTGGTGCCGAGTCCCGCAGACATGGCAAGCAGGCCGGCTGCCTCCAACTGTGCGTCCACACCGGGCTCAAGCAGAGCTGCCTCTTGTGCCTGCCGGAGGAGCTGGGTTACCGCCTCTTCTGCGGCATCCGGGTTCTTGATGAAGGGTTGGGCGGCGAGTGCCTGGTCGGTCACGGCCAGAACGGCGTAGGAGGTGTAGACAAAGTGGAAGGTGCGGCTGTCCTCGTCGGTCGGCAGCGCCGCCATCAGCAGCGCCTCGATCATTTCCCGCGGACCGGGACTGCCCCCGGCGGCCTGCACACGGGCGGAGGCCCGTTCCCCGAACCTCTCTGTCAGGTGCTCCAGTCCGAAAAGCAGCAGCTTCTCCTTGGTCTGGAAGTAGTACTGCACCAGCCGCAGTGATACGCCCGCCTCTGCTGCCACATCGCGCATCCCCACGGCATGCAGCCCGCGTCGCCCGGCGACGCGGACCAGTGCCTCGGCGATCTCGGTGCGCCGTTCTGCGTGGTCCACGCGCTTGGGCATTGGCCGTTTCTCCGCTCGTCGTTCCACTGTTGTGGCCCCAGTGGGACCTTGATGATACAGCCGTACCAACGTTGTGGTACGTTCGTATCACGAAAATGAGATCCGGAGGTGACCGTGTCCGAGACTGCTGTCCGTGCCCGAGCCGACATAGGCCGCTACGTGAGCGATGCCTGGCGCGACCGCTACTTCGCGGCCTGCGACGCGGTCTATGCACTGGGCGCACCCGCGCTCGCGGAAGAGGACGTGGAGACCTCCTTCGGCACCACGCACGTCTACCGCTACGGCCCCGCGAACGAGGCCGCTCGATCCCGCACCCCCGTCGTCCTGGTACACGGAGCGGGCTCCTGCTCCGCCATGTGGTACCCGAACACCCCCGCCCTCAGCGCCGACCGCCCGGTCTACGCGATCGACACCCCGGGTGATCCCGGCCGCAGCGTGCAGCGCGAATCGATCCACCAGCCCGAGCGCGCCGCACAGTGGCTGGACGAGACCCTCGCCGGACTCGGCCTTGACCGCGTGCACCTCGTCGGCACCTCCTACGGCGGATGGCTCGCCCTGAACCAGGCGCACCGCAGGCCCGGTCGCCTCGCCTCGGTCACGCTGCTCGACCCCGGCGGCCTTGAGAAAGTGGGGCTGCGCTTCTTCGTCTGGATCTTCGCCGGCCTCTTCGCGACCTTCGCGCCCAAGGCACTGCGCCCGCGGCTGGCGGCCTGGCTGGAACAGCCGGTCCTCGTCATGCCGGAACTGCGCACGATGATCAGAACGGCCGTTCGCGCCTACCGCATACGCCGCCCTGCCCCGCTTCCCCTGTCCGAGGAGGAGCTGTCCACCATCCGCACTCCGCTCTATCTGGTACTCGGCAAGCGAAGCCTCCTCGTGCACCCGCAGCGGCAGGCGGAGCGCGTGCCGCGCCTGGTCCCCGGCGCCCGAGCCGAGATCATCTCCAACACGGGCCACGGGCCGCAGATCGACCACGCGGAGGAGATCAACCACAGGATGCTGAACTTCATGGCATCCGTCGACTGACAACCGCCCACGCCGACGGCGCCAGGACAGCGCCGAGGGATGGCCGGGCCAGAGCCTGGGCCGGTAGCGCCCGGACTGCACAGAATCAAGACGATCAAACGGCAGATGTACGGCCGAGCCTCCTTCACCCTGCTCAGAGCCCGAACCCTCCTGCAGCCGTAGCCATAACGGAAGAGCGGTCACAGCCAACTAGCACGCTCGCGGACACCGCCGATATCCGCTTGCACGCCCTCGCCGCGCGGGCCAACGTCGCCTGACACCCCGACGAAGGCAGAGACAGACGATGACCACGCAGACCCACCCCGTAGACCACGAACTCATAGAAGCCGCAGCGCACATCGCTCGCACACGCTGCCGGGGCGACAACCACACCATGGCGGCCGCGGCCCGTGCCCGGGGCGGCCGGATCGTCACCGCCGTGAACGCCTACCACTTCACCGGAGGCCCCTGCGCCGAGCTGGTCCTCATCGGCACGGCGGCGGCCCAGGGCGCCTACGACCTGGACACGATCGTCGCCGTGGGCGACCGCGACCGAGGGGTCGTTCCTCCGTGCGGCCGGTGCCGTCAGGTCCTGCTCGATTACTTCCCCGACCTCAAGGTCATCGTCGGCGCGGGCGACCGCCTCCGAACCGTCCTCATCACCGACTTGCTGCCCGAAAGCTACGTCTGGGCAGACCACCAGCTCGACGCCGAGAACGCCGAGAACACCGAGCCACTCAGCACGGGCTGACACCACCAGCGGCGCTACGGGTCAGGCATTGATGGCCGACCGGATGGGCAGGTCGGCGAGTTCTTCGGCCCTGCGTGCCAGGAGGTAGGCGGGGTGTCCGTGGCGTTCGGTGGCGTGGACGAGTTCGAAGCCCTGAACGTCGCGGTAGTAGCGGACCAGGCCCGGGTGCCCGCAGCCGCGCCGTACCCACTCTTTGCCGTTGAGTGCCGCGTGTCCGAGTGCCCACGAGGCGATCAGGGCGCCGGGGCGTTCGGCCCGACGGGCCGGGTCGGTGAAGGTGGTTGCGAGGAAGAGCGCGGGTTCGGCACGTTCGGCGTCGGTCCAGCCCCAGTGCGGGGTCTCCTCGTACAGGCTGGTGCAGCCGATCAGGCGTCCCTCGACATCGGTCATGGCCCAGACCGGAGTGTCGTCGTCGGCGGCTTGGGCGGCGATCTGGTCGGCACGGTCCGGCAGTTCCTCGCCGCCCTCCAGGCCGCGCCGGACCATCCAGGCGGCACGGTCGCGGATCAGCGCGGCGTAGGCGGGAACGTCGGCTGCTGTGGCCGGTCGCATGACATACACGGTGTCTCTCCGGGGCGAGTCACGAGCGGGCGTTGCGGGCTGCGAGGTCGGCGGCGATGACGTCGGGAAGCCCTCAGCCCCCCAATCGCACCGGCAGCTCGAACAAATCGTTCTGCGTCACGACCGGCTTGTTGCGGAGCTTCCTCGCCGGGACCGCCAACTCCAGCTCAGGGAAGCGTTCGTACAGTGCGGGCAGTGCGACCGCTGCCTCCAGGCGGGACAGGGCCGCGCCGGGGCAGACGTGAGGGCCGTGGCCGAAGGAGATGTGGCGGTTCTCCGGGACGCGCGTGATGTCGAAGTCGCCGGCCGTCGGGCCGTGGGCCTTCTCGTCGCGGCCGATCGCGGCGTACGAGACGATCAGGGCGCCGCCCGCCGGGAGGACTTTGTCGCCGACCCGGACGTCCTCCGTCGCGAACCGGATCAGGACGTGAGACGTGGGCGTCGACCAGCGCAGGGTCTCCTCGATCACCGACGACCAGTCGGCCGCCCCGGCCAGCACCAGCTCGCGCTGCTCGGGATGCGTGGACAGGTTCACGACGGCGTTGACGATGAGGGAGATCGTCGTCTCGTGACCGGCCGCCACCATCAACTGGAGCGTCGAAACGATCTCCTCGTCGGTGAGATGGTCACCGTCCTCGGAGGCGAGGATCAGTGCGCTCGTGAGGTCGTCGCCGGGAGCGGAGCGTTTCGTCGCGACCGTCTCCGCCATGATTCCCGCCAGCTCGGTCAGCGTGGCGATGACTTCCTCGGGCGGCGTCTGGGTCGAGAAGAATTTCTCGAACAGCTCCTTCAGACGGGGGAGTTGGGCCTCGTCGATGCCCATGAGGTCCGCGATGACGTACATGGGCAGCGGATACGCGAACGCCGCCTTCAGGTCGACGACTTCGGGGGCGCCCGCACCCTGGGGCAGCGCGTCGAGGAGATCGGCCGTCAGCTTGGTGATCCGCTCCCGCATCTGCTCCACCCGCCGCTGCGTCAGCGCCTGCGCGACGAGCGTACGCATCCGGCGATGCTCCGCACCGTCCACAGTGAGCATCGAACGGCCAGGGTTCGCCAGCCCGATCAGCGGCCAGTCCGGCGGGATCTCGCCGCGCCGCCAGGCGCCCCAGACGTTGATGTCCTTCACCAGCCGGGGATCGATCAGCAGCTGCCTGGCCTCGGCGTGCTGCGTGACCGCCCACACCGGCACCCCACCCGGCAACTCCACGGCGGCGAGCGGCCCCGCGGCACGCAACCGGGCACTCTCGCCGTCGAGGTCGGCGACGAAGGGATCGAGGGCGATACGGGCCGGGGCGGCCGGGCTCGTCTCGGTGGTCATGGGCAGGGGCCTCCAAGGTCGGGTCGTACGGCGCTTGCGTGGCGGTCGGACGTAGTACACGTACGGCGCTTCTGTGACGGTCGGTCGTCATACGGCATACGGCGCTTGCGTGGCCATCAGGGGTACGGCGCGCTCGCCGCTGGACTGCGGTGGTCAGAGCGCGCCGCCGCCCAATGCCGGACTCGGCGTGAACCTCACCGGCAGCTCCATCAGCCCCCGCAGCCACGGCGACGGACGGCGCGTCAGCGAGTCGGCCGGTACGGCAAGGTCCAGGTCCGGCAGCCGGTCGAGGATCACCTCGATGCCCGTACGCGCGATGACCTCCGCGACTTCCCGGGCCGGGAACGGGCAGCGGTGCTCGCCGTGGCCGAAGGAGAAGTGGGCGCTGTTGCCGCCGGTGAGGACGGAGCCGTCGAGCCGTACCTGCGGATCGCTGTTGGCGGCCTGGAGGCCGAGCAGCAGCAGATCGCCCGCGCGGATACGGCGGCCGCCGAGCTGGGTGTCGCGGGAGGCCCAGCGACCGGCCACGTTCTGCGTGGGCGTGTCCTCCCACAGCACCTCGTTCATGGCCTCGGCGACACTATGCCGGCCGCCGAACAGCGAGGCCGCGAAACGCTCGTCCGTCAGCATCAGCCGCAACGAGTTGCCGATCCAGTCCGCCGTCGGCTGATGACCCGCGGCCATCATCACCATCAGGTCCTGGGTGATCTCCTCGTACGTGAAGCCGGAGGCTTCTTTTGCATGTCCCGTGGCGAGCATGCGGCTCACCACGTCGTCCGCGGGCCGCGCCGCCCGGTCCGCGACCAGTCGCGCCATGGACGTGGCGAGATGCCGCTGCCCCGCGAGGGCGTTCTCGCGCCCGTTGATCATGTCGTTGAGGGCGGTGACCAGAGCCGGCCCCTGCTCCTCGGCGAACCCGTACAGCGTCGCCAGTACGCGCACGGGCAGCAGCATCGCGTAGTCCGCGACGATGTCCGTCTCGCCCTTGGCGCAGATCGCGTCGATCAGCTCGTCGGCGAACTTCTCGGCGTGGCCCCGGAGTTCGAAGGCGTCGACGGCTTCGAGCGCGTCGCTGATCATCGCGGCGCGCTCGCGGTGCCGCTCGCCGACCGTGTAGAGGATCGACGGCTGCCCACGCCCGATCATCGGCAGCAGCGGCCAGTCATCGGGGATGCGCGGCCACTGGCTCCACAGGCCGGAGTCCCGGCTGAACAGCACGGGATCGCCGGTGACCTGATGCAGCTCGCGATAACCGAGGACGAGCCACGCCGGTACGTCCCCGTCGAGGACCACCGGCGCCACGGCACCGTGCTCGCGCCGCAACTCCCGGTACAGCGCGGCGGGTTCGGCCTGGAACCGCTCCCCGCCGAGGGCAACGGGTCGCGTCGTAGCCGTAGCCGTTGCCGTTTCAGTCGTCTCAGAGATTTCGGAGGCCAACGAGCACCTGCTCCAGTACGTCGGGATCGGGGGCGTCGCCCGTATCGCCCCGGCGCGGATGACGGGCCCGGACGCGGCCCGCGGCGAGGAGGTCGGAGAGCAGGATCCGGGTGATGCTCACCGGCAGCCGCAGCAGGGCGGCGAGCTCCACGACCGCCGTCGGCCGCTCGCACAGCCGCAGGATCGCCGCGTGCTCGGACTGCATACCCGGCACCGGATCGCACTCGGCGACGATCAGCGTGACCAGGTCGAAGGGGGTGTCGGGCGCGGACCGGCTGCGTCCACCGGTGAGCGTGTAGAGCCGGTCGGGCGCGTCGTCCCTGCCCGGGCGGCTCATGACGTACGCGGCAGCGCGTTCAGGTGTCCGCCGAGCTGTTCCACGAACTCGCTCATGTTGTGCCCGACGGCCCCGGCGTCCGCCTCCTCGTCGGTGACCACGGCGAGGTGTACGCCCGCGCCCGCCTCGACGATGAACAGGACCCCGCCGTAGAACTCGGCCATCGCCGACCGGATGCCCCCGCTGCCGTCCCCGAACTCCACGGACGCCCCATGGGTCAGCGACTGGATCCCGGCGGCGATCGCGGCGAGTTGATCGGCCTGGTCCGAGGTGAGCCCTCCCGTACGGCACAGCTTCAGCCCGTCACGGGAGAGCACGAGCGCGTGCCGGGCACCCGAAGTGCGTTCCAGCAGGCCCTCGATGAGCCAACTGAGCTTCTCGTCGCCGTTCACGGTCGCGGTGGTGCCGGTCATGGGGTGGGGTCGCCTTCCGGGTGGGGGGTCGCGCGGGCGGGGGGTTGCGGGGTGGCGGTCGGCTCGGTGTCGGGCGCGGTGTCCCGTACGACGCGATCGGCGCCGTCGGCTCGTACGGCCTCGCTCGCCGTCGCGCCCCGTACCGCCTGACGGAAGCTGCCGAAGCGGGCGGCGCGGATGCGGGCGTTTTCGGCGGGGGTGGGGCGGGGCGAGGAGGCTGCGGGGCGGGTGCGTTCGGTTTGGGCAGCGGCTGCGGCTTGGGCCTCGGCTTCGGCGAGGGTGCGACCCCGGCGGCGCTTGGGGAGCCCGCTGACGGTGTCGGGCTCGCTGTCGCTGATGCTCCCGGTCCCGGTCCCGGTCCCGGTCGTGCTCGCGCTCTCGCCGGTGCGGTCCGGGGATTCGTGGGTCGGGACGGGTTCCGGGTCCAGGTCGGGGAGGGCGCGGGCGGTGGCGTACGACTCCGGGGTGTGGGTCGGGATCGGGACCGGTAGCCGTGGTGTGGTCTGCCGCGAGCCGGGTGCGGATTCCGGCGCGGCCGGTCCGGTGAGGCCGTACGCCCCTGCGGTGCGCGCCTGGGACTGAGTTTGGCCCTCGGGCTTGGTCTGCGGCCAGGCGGGTGCGGGTTCCGGGGCAACCGGTCCGGTGAGGCCGTACGCCCCTGAGGTCCGGGCCTGGATCTCGACGCCGGGCTTGGCCCGCGGCGGGGTGGGTGCGGATTCCGACGCGGAGGGTCCGGTGAGACCGTACGCCCCTGAGGCTTGGGCCTGCACCTCGACGCCGGGCTTGGCCCGCGGCGCGGTGGGTGTGGATTCCGGTGCGGCGGGTCCGGTGGGGCCGTACGCCCCTGGGGTCCGGGCCTCGACCTCGACGCCCGGCTCGGTCCGCAGCGCGTCGGGCGCGGATTCCGACGCGGCCGGTCCGGTGAGGCCGTACGCCCCTGAGGCCCGGATCTGGACCTCGACGCCAGACCTGGCCCGCGGCAGCGCGGCAGGCGCCGGCTCCGTAGCCCCCGGCCCCGCGAGGATGTCCTGGGGGATCAGGACGAGGACGCCCGTGCCGCCGCGGGCGGAGGGGCGGAAGGAGACCTTCAGCCCGTACTTGCGGGCGAGGCGGCCCACGACGGCGAGGCCGAGGCGGGTGCCGGTGAGGCCGCCGATCTCGGTGGTTTCTCCAGCGACGGCGCGTTCGGCGCGGCGTAGCTGTACGTCGCCCATGACCAGGCCGGCGTCCTCGACGGAGACGATGACGCCGGCCGGTACTTCCTCTACGTAGACGTGCACTTCGGAGGTGGGCGGCGAGAAGTTCGCGGCGTTGTCGAGGAGTTCGGCGAGTGCGTGCATGACGCCTTCGGCGGCGTGCCCGGCGACCGCGGCCTCGCTGGCCGAGTGGAGGCGGACGCGCTGGTAGCCGCCGATCCGGCCCATCGCGCCGCGCAGGATCGACTCCATGACGATGGGCCGCGCCCAGCGGCGTCCCGAACGCGCGCCCGCGAGAACGGCGACGGAGTCGGCGAGCCGGCCCGCCTGCGCGGTGCGGTGGTCGAGGTGGAGGAGGTCGGCGAGTACGTCCTCGTCGGAGTGCTTCTCCTCCATGGCCCGCAGATCGGCGAGCATGCTGGTGGCCTGGGCCTGCATCCGCCCGGCGGCGTTGGCGGCGGCGGAGATGGCGGCGCCGCCCTCGGTCCTGGTCCGGCGCAACTCCTCGGCCAGGCGGGCGTTCTCCGCACCGAGCCGGGCGCGTTCCTGCGCGAGTTCGGCACTCAGGCGCGTCTTCTCCTGAGCGAACTGATCAGCCTCGTGTACGCGTACCCGCTCGAACTCCTTGGTGAGCCGGGCCTGTTCGCGGGCAGATACTTCGGCGATCCGCGCCCGCTCCTGAAGCAGCCGCCCCGCATCGTCGGTGACCGCTTCGAGCCGACGCCGTAACAGGCGCGCCTTCTGCGTGGCATGGCTCGCAAAGGCGACGACGGCGCATAACAGCAGAGCAGCGGCTCCAGCACCGAACCCGAGAGGCACGCGGAACGACTCCGGGGCCGCGACAACCGCCCCGACAACGGCCAACGCGGTCGGCACAGCGGCGATCAACGGCGCGGGCGCTACGGCACGCAGGCTGGGACGCTCGCCCCTGGAGTGCGCGAGGGACGGCCGATCAGTACTGGGGCGCGCTGGAGGGATGGGCGCGGTCATGAATCGTGTCCTCGGTCGTGTCCTGGGCGGGAAGCGACACCTGGTGCTCAACTGGCCGTCACTATATGGGAGTTCGTGATCGTAATGGGAAGGTTCGGGAGTGGCCTTCACAACTCGGGCACGAATGTCGTTGCCGCCGCGCTCAGTTCAAGTGGTTCAACCGTCGACCGCGACTTTCGGCGACGCGGAGCGCGTCGCGAAGGGCCTCGGTCAGCCGCTCGGCGAGGAAACGGAGGTCGCCTGGCGGGGTGCCCGGGAGCATGTCGTGGGCGTGGGCGAGGAGTTGTGTGCCCATATCGAGCTGGATGGACTCCGTGGCGTCGGCCAGGCGGGACACGGGTCCGCCGCAATCGTCGGTGAGCAGGTAGCAGGGCTTGCCCTCGGCCCCGGGCCAGGGCAGCAGGCGCCCCTCCCGTGGCGGCTGCGGTTGCGGCGATTCCGGTCTCATCAGGCGACCTCCGTCCCGTGGATCCAGTACGGGCCGGGCGCGTCCAACCCCAGGGTGGCCAGGGCCAGTTCGCGGCGCCGCGACCGTTGCTCGTGGGCGATCACGTACGGGCGTACGGGTCTTGTCGCGGTGGCGTCGAGCGGGGTGTCCAGCCCGTAGGGGCTGCGGTGGGCCGGGAGCCGCATCTCGAGCGGCTGCGGCGGGGCGGTGCTGGGCGCCAGGTGGGGTGGGCGTACGCGATGCGTGCCGCGAGGGGTAGGCAGGAGGCCCAGCCGGGCGGCGAGACGGCGGATCAGGTCGGTCATGGCCTCACCGTACTCCAAGCAATCTAGGCATGCTAGGTGTTCTACGTATTCCCTGTATCGCGTAGAAGCCTAAGCATGCGCATGCTGGAGCGGTGATCGAATTTGTTCCCGACATCCCCCGCTGGCGCCAAGTGGCCGAGGTGGTGCGCGGCCGGATCGCCGACGGCACCTATCCGCCGCGCACGCGTGTCCCGTCCGTTGTTCAGCTCACCTCGGAGTTCGGGATCGCCAACGCGACCGCGCACAAGGTTCTCAGTGCGCTGCGCGAGGAAGGGCTGACGTATACGGAGCCGGGCCTCGGCTCCTTCGTCGCCGAGCAGCCCGCGAAGCCCTCCGAAGAGGCCGGGGCGTAGGTGCGGGGTCGGCGGCCGAGGCTGCTTCCCTGGGTGATTGGAAGCTTTGGGACACGTACGGGCCCGAAAAACTGTCCCAAAGCCTCCAATCGCCGACTGCGGTGCCCTGGTGGGCGTCCCGCCAGCCCCTGTTTGAACTCGTTCGTAAGCCGCTAAGTGGCTTTACGCTCCTTGCGTAGACCACTATTCTGCACCTCGAAGTGCAGCATGCTGAACAGAGTCGAACCTCCTGGATGGCCCTCGTGAACCTCCCCCGCGCAGCCCGCTCCCCGTCGCCCGACGCGACCGCGGCCGTGGGCGCCGCCACGCAGCCGGAGGCTGTCGCGGCGCCCGGAGGCGGACCGGGCCCGAGGAGGCGACGGGGCTCCCTCGGCCCCGTCGGGCTGGTGCTCGCCGGATGCGTGTCCGTTCAGTTCGGTGGGGCGCTGGCCGTGAGTCTGATGTCGCGGGCGGGGGCGCTCGGGGTGGTGAGCCTGCGGCTTGTGGTCGCCGCCGTCGTGCTGGTCGTCGTCTGCCGGCCGCGGCTGCGGGGGCATTCGCGGGCCGACTGGGGAACCGTCATCCTCTTCGGCATCACCATGGCCGCCATGAACGGGCTCTTCTACCAGGCGGCCGCCCGCATCCCGCTCGGCCCCGCCGTCACCCTCGAAGTGCTCGGGCCCCTCGCGCTCTCCGTCCTGGCCTCCCGTCGCGCCATCAACTTCGTCTGGGCCGGCCTCGCCCTCGCGGGCGTCTTCCTGCTCGGTGGCGGAGGCTTCGGCTCGCTCGATCCGGTCGGCGTCGCGTTCGCCCTGTCCGCGGGGGCGATGTGGGCGGCGTACATCATCTTCAGTGCGCGTACGGGCCGCCGATTCCCCCAGGCCGACGGGCTCGCGCTGGCCATGGTGATCGGGGCGGTGCTGTTTCTCCCGCTGGGCATCGTCGAGTCGGGGGCGAAGCTCCTGAACCCGACCACGATCGCCCTGGGCGCCGCGGTCGCCGTTCTCTCCTCCGTCCTCCCGTACACCCTCGAACTCCTCGCCCTGCGCCACCTCCCCGCCTCCACCTTCGCGATCATGATGAGCCTCGAACCGGCCATCGCCGCCATCGCCGGTTTCCTCATCCTCAGCCAGACCCTCACACTGACGGAGTCCCTCGCGATCGGCCTGGTCATCGCGGCGAGCATGGGTGCGGTACGGACGCAGGTGGGGCGGGGAAAGGCCCGGAACGTCAGCTGAGTCGTCGCACGGCACCGGCGCCCCGAGGGGCCGCAGGCCCCTTAAGGGGCGCGGGGCTGTATCAATTTGCGGCTCCGCCGCGCGGGCGACCAGCCACGACGAACCCGCAGCTTCGAACCACCCCTCCCGCGGAGCGCCCCGCTGGGAAAATTTCCAAGCATGCTTGCTTGTTTTTCCGGCGGCTGCCATGCTCCAGGCACACCACGCCACACCCGCCGTCCCCGGAGGGCCCTGTGTCCGACCCCACGCCCGTACTCGACGACCTGCGCGACGAGAGCGACGAACTCGACCGGCTCGTAAGGGAGTTGACCGAGGGCGAGTGGGCGCGTGCGACGCCCGCGCCCGGCTGGAGCGTCGCCCACCAGATCGCGCACCTCGCCTGGACCGACCGGGCCGCGCTGCTCGCCGTGCACGACCCGGAGGCCTTCGCGAGGCAGGTGCAGAAGGCCTTCGGGTCCTCGGACACCTTCGTGGACGAGGGCGCCGAGGAAGGCGCCGGACTCCCGCCCGCCGAGCTCCTCGCGCGGTGGCGTAAGAGCCGGGCGCTCCTGCAGGTCGCGCTGCGAGCGGCACCGCCCTGCGCGCGCTTCGCCTGGTTCGGGCCGCCGATGTCCACCGCCTCCATGGCCACCGGCCGGATCATGGAAACCTGGGCCCACGGGCAGGACATCGCCGACGCGCTCGGCCTCGTGCGCACCCCCACCAACCGCCTCCGCCACGTCGTACGCATCGGCGTCCGCGCCCGCGACTTCGCCTTCTCCGTACGGGGGTTGAGCGCGCCGGAAGAGGAGTTCCGCGTCGAGCTCGTGGCGCCGTCGGGGGACGACGTGTGGGCGTACGGCCCTGAAGACGCACCCCAGCGCGTCACCGGACCCGCGCTCGACTTCTGCCTGCTGGTCACCCGGCGCGCCCACCGCGCCGACCTCGCAGTGCAGGCCGAAGGTCCGGACGCCGACCGGTGGCTGGACATCGCCCAGGCCTTCGCGGGACCTCCGGGCGCGGGACGCGAGCCTAAAGGGCCCAAGGGAGCCACCGGGTGAGCCCGGAAACGATCCCGGAGACGCGCCCGGAGACGCGCCCGGAACAGACCCCACCCCTCCGCATCGGCAACGCCTCCGGCTTCTACGGCGACCGCTTCGACGCGATGCGCGAAATGCTCACCGGCGGCCCCCTGGACGTCCTCACCGGCGACTACCTCGCCGAACTCACCATGCTCATCCTGGGACGGGATCGGCAAAAAGACCCCGCCGCCGGATACGCCCGCACCTTCCTGCGCCAGCTGGAGGAGTGCCTCGGGCTCGCGCACGAGCGAGGCGTACGCATCGTCGCCAACGCCGGTGGCCTCAGCCCGGCCGGACTCGCCGACGCCGTAAGGGAGTTGGCGGACCGCCTCGGCATCCCGGTCCGCGTCGCCCACGTCGAAGGCGACGACCTCACCGCCCGGTACTCCGGCAGCCTCGCCGCGCACGCCTACCTCGGCGGCTTCGGTATCGCCGCCTGTCTGCGCGCGGGCGCGGACATCGTCGTCACCGGCCGTGTCACCGATGCCGCGCTGGTCACCGGGCCCGCCGTCGCCCACTTCGGCTGGCGGCAGGACGACCACGACCGGCTTGCGGGCGCCGTCGTCGCCGGGCACATCCTGGAGTGCGGCACCCAGGCCACCGGCGGCAACTACGCCCGCTTCACCGACCACCCCCGGAGCACCTTCCTCCACCCCGGCTTCCCGCTCGCCGAAGTCCACGCGGATGGTTCGAGCGTCATCACCAAGCACGACGGCACCGGCGGCGTCGTGGACATCGGCACGGTCACCGCGCAGCTCCTGTACGAGACGGGCGCCGTCCGGTACGCGGGCCCCGATGTCACCGCCCGCCTCGACTCCGTACGGCTCACCCAGGAGGGCCCGGATCGCGTACGCATCGACGGCGTACGCGGCGAGCCCCCACCGCCCACCCTCAAAGTCGGCCTCAACCGGCTCGGCGGCTTCCGCAACCAAGTCGTCTTCGTTCTCACGGGACTTGAGGTCGAGCAGAAGGCGGCCCTCGTACGGGACCAGATGGAAGCCGCACTGGCGAATGCCAAGGCCCGCCCCAATGAGGTGAGTTGGGAGCTGGCCCGCACCGACCGGGCCGACGCCCCGACCGAGGAGACCGCGAGCGCGCTGCTGCGGCTCGTGGTGCGGGACGCCGATCCCGAGGTGGTGGGGCGCGCGCTGAGCGGGGCCGCGGTCGAGCTGGCGCTGGCCAGTTACCCGGGATTCCATGTCACGGCGCCACCCGGGAAGGGCAGCCCGTATGGAGTCTTCGAGGCCGCGTACGTCGAGCAGGGCGCCGTCCCGCACACGGCCGTGCTGCCCGACGGCAGCCGCGTACGCATCGATCCGCCGACCCGGACGCGCCCGCTCGCGAACATGGACGAAGAGCTGGTGCTGCCCGGGCCGTTGCCCGACGGCCGGGTGCGGCGGGCGCCGCTCGGGCGAGTCGCCGGCGCCCGCAGCGGCGACAAGGGCGGCGACGCGAACGTCGGCCTCTGGGCCCCCACGCACGATGCCTGGCGCTGGCTCGCGCACGCCCTCACCGTCGACCGCTTCCGCGAACTCCTCCCGGAGACCGCCGACTTGACGGTCGTACGACACGTGCTGCCCAATCTCCGCGCCCTGAACTTCGTCGTCGAGGGACTCCTCGGCGAGGGCGTCGCCTCGCAGGCCCGCTTCGACCCGCAGGCCAAGGCCCTCGGCGAATGGCTCCGCTCCCGTCACCTGGACATCCCGGAGGCGCTCCTATGACCGTCCTGGCGACCGCGCTCGACACCACAGGCCCCGACTACACGGCCCACCGCGAAGCCATGCTCGGCAAGCTCGCCGAACTCGACGCCGAGCACGCGAAGGCCCTCGCGGGCGGCGGCGAGAAGTACGTCACCCGGCACCGCGAACGCGGCAAGCTGCTCGCCCGCGAACGCATCGAGCTGTTGCTGGATCCCGACACGCCGTTCCTCGAACTCTCGCCGCTCGCCGCCTGGGGGAGCGAGTACTCCGTCGGCGCCTCGCTCGTCACCGGGATCGGCGTCGTCGAGGGCGTGGAGTGCCTGATCACCGCGAACGACCCGACCGTACGCGGCGGAGCCAGCAACCCCTGGAGCCTGAAAAAGGCGCTGCGGGCCAATGACATCGCCCTCGCCAACCGGCTGCCGTGCATCAGCCTGGTGGAGTCCGGTGGCGCCGATCTGCCCTCCCAGAAGGAAATCTTCATCCCTGGGGGCGCGATTTTCCGCGACCTCACCAGGCTGTCCGCCGCCGGGATCCCGACCGTGGCGGTCGTCTTCGGGAACTCGACCGCCGGAGGCGCGTACATCCCCGGGATGTCCGACCACGTGATCATGGTCAAGGAGAGGGCGAAAGTGTTCCTCGGCGGGCCGCCCTTGGTGAAGATGGCCACCGGCGAGGAGAGCGACGACGAGTCCCTGGGCGGCGCCGAGATGCACGCGCGCGTGTCGGGCCTCGCGGACCACTTCGCGGTCGACGAACCGGACGCCCTCCGCCAGGCCCGCCGGGTGATCGCCCGCCTCAACCACCGCAAGGCGTACGACGATCCGGGGCCGGCCGCGCCCCCCAAGTACGACGAGGACGAGCTCCTGGGCATCGTCCCCGGCGACCTGAAGGTGCCCTTCGACCCGCGCGAGGTCATCGCCCGTATCGTCGACGGCTCCGACTTCGACGAGTTCAAGTCGCTCTACGGGACGAGCCTCACCACCGGGTGGGCCACACTCCACGGCTATCCGGTGGGCGTGCTGGCCAACGCCCAAGGGGTGCTGTTCAGCGAGGAGTCCCAGAAGGCGGCCCAGTTCATCCAGCTCGCCAACCAGCGCGACATCCCGCTGCTGTTCCTGCACAACACCACCGGCTACATGGTCGGCAAGGAGTACGAGCAGGGCGGCATCATCAAGCACGGCGCGATGATGATCAACGCGGTGTCCAACTCGACGGTCCCGCACCTGTCCGTGCTCATGGGGGCCTCCTACGGGGCCGGTCACTACGGGATGTGCGGGCGGGCGTACGACCCGCGTTTCCTGTTCGCCTGGCCCAGCGCCAAGTCGGCCGTCATGGGGCCTCAACAGCTCGCCGGAGTCCTGTCGATCGTGGCCCGGCAGTCCGCGGCGGCCAAGGGGCAGCCGTACGACGAGGACGGCGACGCGGCGCTGCGCGCCATGGTGGAGCAGCAGATCGAAGCCGAGTCGCTGCCGATGTTCCTGTCCGGGCGGCTGTACGACGACGGGGTCATCGACCCGCGCGACACCCGCACCGTCCTCGGCCTGTGCCTGTCCGCGATCCACACGGCGCCCTATGAGGGCGTACGCGGTGGCTTCGGCGTCTTCCGGATGTGAGGAGAGGGAGCCCGTGATTTCCCGTGTGCTGGTCGCCAACCGGGGCGAGATCGCCTGCCGTGTCTTCCGCACCTGCGGTGAGTTGGGAATCCGAACGGTCGCCGTGTACTCGGACGCCGACGAAAACGCCCTCCACGCGCGCGTGACCGACGCGGCGGTACGGCTGCCGGGCGCGGCGCCATCGGATACGTACCTCCGCGGCGAACTGATTGTGAAGGCGGCCCTGAATGCGGGCGCGGACGCCGTGCACCCCGGCTACGGCTTCCTCTCCGAGAACGCCGACTTCGCGCGCGCCGTCCTCGACGCGGGCCTCGTCTGGATCGGCCCGCCGCCCGAGGCGATCGAGGCGATGGCCTCCAAGACACGCGCCAAGGAGCTGATGGGGCTCGCCTCGCTGACCGACGCCAAGGACGTCACCGAGGACGACCTGCCCGTCCTGGTGAAGGCCGCCGCGGGCGGAGGCGGGCGCGGTATGCGTGTCGTACGCCGACTCGGCGACCTGGAAGGCGAGTTGGCGGCAGCGCGGGCCGAGGCCCAGAGCGCCTTCGGAGACGGCCAAGTCTTCATCGAGCCCTACGTGGAGGGCGGTCGGCATGTCGAGGTGCAGATCCTGGCCGACACGCACGGCACGGTGTGGCCGCTCGGCACCCGCGACTGCTCCCTCCAGCGCCGCCACCAGAAGGTGATCGAGGAGGCCCCGGCACCGGGTTTGACATCCGAACTGACCGACTCCTTGTACGCGATGGCGGTACGAGCGGCCCGTACGGTCGGCTACGTGGGCGCGGGCACGGTCGAGTTCCTCGTAGCCGACGGCAAGGCGCACTTCCTGGAGATGAACACCCGGCTCCAGGTCGAACACCCCGTCACGGAGGCGGTGTTCGGCATCGACCTCGTGGCCCTCCAGATCCGGATCGCCGAGGGCGCCGCCCTGGACGGCAGCCCACCGCTCCCCTCCGGCCACGCGATCGAGGCCCGCCTCTACGCGGAAGACCCGGCGAACGGCTGGACCCCACAGACCGGCACCCTGCACCGCCTCACCGTCCCCGGAATCCGCCTCGACACGGGCTACGAGGACGGCGACACGATCGGCGTCCACTACGACCCGATGCTCGCCAAGGCCGTCGCCCACGCCCCCACACGCGCGGAGGCCCTGCGCAAGCTGGCAGGCGCCCTGGAGAGGGCGACGATCCACGGCCCGGTCACCAACCGAGACCTCCTCGTACGCTCGCTCCGGCACCCGGAGTTCACGTCGGGCCGCATGGACACGGGCTTCTACGACCGGCACCTGGGCGAGCTGACGACGCCTGCGCCGGACCCGTACGGACCCCTGGCCGCCGCCCTCGCCGATGCGCAAGGCCGCTCCCGCTTCGGCGGCTGGCGCAACCTGCCGTCACAGCCGCAGACCAAGCGCTACCTGATGGACGGCACCGAGCACGAGGTCCGCTACCACCACACCCGCCTCGGTCTGACCGCCGACGGGGTACGCGTCCTGCACACGGCCGCCGACCGGGTCGTACTCGAAGTGGACGGCGTACGAAGGAACTTCGACGTGGCCCGCTACGGCGACGAGGTGTACGTGAACACCACCGCCCTCAAGGCCCTCCCCCGCTTCCCCGACCCCACGGCCCAGCAAGAGCCCGGCTCCCTGCTGGCACCGATGCCGGGCACGGTCGTACGGGTCGCTGAGGGGCTGGCCGAGGGGTCCGTTGTGCGGGCAGGGGAGCCCCTCATCTGGCTGGAGGCAATGAAGATGGAACACAAGATCTCGGCGCCGGTCTCGGGCACGCTGAGCGCCCTGCACGCGACTCCAGGCCAGCAGGTAGAGCCCGGCACCTTGCTAGCGGTGGTCCAGGACAACGAACCCCCTTCCCCCTGAGGAGCCCCATGTCCCCCGTCGTGGAAACCGAAGAACACGCAGCCCTCCGATCAGCAGTCGCAGCCCTGGGCAAACGCCACGGCCGCAACCACACCCCCGAAGATCTCTGGTCCGAGACAGCCAAACTCGGCTACCTAGGAGTCAACCTCCCCGAGGAATACGGCGGCGGAGGCGGCGGCATATCCGAACTCTCCATAGTCCTGGAGGAGTTGGGAGCCGCAGGCTGCCCCCTCCTCATGATGATCGTGTCGCCGGCGATCTGCGGCACGGTAATCGCCCGCTTCGGCACAACAGAGCAGAAGCAGGAGTGGCTGCCCGGCCTCGCAGACGGCACCCGCCTCATGGCCTTCGGCATCACCGAACCGGACGCCGGCTCCAACAGCCACCGCCTCACCACCACAGCCCGCCGCGACGGCAATGGCACCGACTGGCTCCTCACCGGCCGTAAGGTCTTCATCTCCGGCGTGGACAAGGCCGACGCCACCCTCATCGTCGGCCGCACGGAAGACGCACGTACGGGCAGGCTCAAGCCCTGCCTGTTCATCGTCCCGCGCGACACGGCCGGCTTCGAGCACCGCCGCATCGACATGGAACTCCACACCACGGAGTACCAGTTCGAGCTCACCCTCGACGACGTACGACTGCCCGCCGACGCACTGGTCGGCGACGAAGACGCCGGCCTGCTCCAGCTCTTCGCCGGGCTCAATCCGGAGCGCATCATGACGGCCGCGTTCGCGATCGGCATGGGCCGCTACGCGCTCTCCAGGGCGGTCGAATACGCCCGCGAGCGCACCGTATGGAAGGAACCCATCGGCGCCCACCAGGCCATCGCGCACCCCCTCGCGCAGGCCCACATCGACCTCGAACTCGCCCGCCTGATGATGCAGAAGGCCGCCGCCCTGTACGACGCGGGCGACGACACCGCCGCAGGAGAGGCCGCCAACATGGCGAAGTACGCGGCGGGCGAGGCCTGCGTGAAAGCCGTCGACCAGGCCGTACACACCCTCGGCGGCAACGGCCTGACCAGCGAGTTCGGCCTCGCCTCGCTCATCACGGCGTCCCGTGTGGCCCGAATCGCCCCCGTCAGCCGGGAGATGATTCTCAACTACGTCTCCCACCAGACCCTGGGCCTGCCCAAGTCGTACTGACCGGCACCCGCTGTGACAGGCACGCGAGGAGGAACCATGTTCCGCAGCGAATACGCAGTCCCGCGACGGGAACAGAGGGAGCGCGCATGACCCTGGTCCGCCGGTCGCACGAGCGCGGCATCACCACCCTCACCCTCGACTCACCGGCCAACCGCAACGCCCTGTCCATCGCCCTCGTGGCCGAACTGGCGGACGCGCTGAAACAGAGCGGCAAGGACGGCGACGTACGCGCCGTCGTCCTCACCCACACCGGGAACACGTTCTGCGCGGGCGCCGACCTGCGCTACACCCCGCAGCCGACGGCGATCGTCCGGCTGCTGAGGCAGATCATCGAGCTGCGCAAACCCGTCGTGGCCCGGATCACCGGGCACGTACGGGCGGGCGGCCTCGGCCTGCTCGGCGCCTCCGACATCGCGGTCGCGGGCGCCGAGGCCACCTTCGCCTTCACGGAGGTACGCATCGGCGTCGCGCCCGCCGTCATCTCGTTGCCGCTCCTGCACCGCACCGACCCACGCGCCCTCAGCCGCTACTACCTCACCGGCGAGGACTTCGGATCGGCCGAAGCGGCACGCATCGGCCTGCTGACGGCGGCCGGCAGCGACGTAGACGAAGTGCTCGAACCCATCCTCGACGGCCTGCGCCGAGCCTCCCCCCAAGGCCTGCGGGAGACGAAGCGGCTGCTCACGGCTAAGGTGCTGGAATCCTTCCACCAGGACGCCGGCGAACTGGCCGGGCTCTCGGCCCGCCTGTTCGCCTCCGCCGACGCCCGCGAGGGCATAACGTCCCTCCTCGAACGACGGGATCCCGAATGGGTGCTGTGAACGCCGGGCTTGTGGACCCCAAGCAGGACCGCGCCCCCAAGCAGGACCGCGCCCCCAAGCAGGACCGCAGCCGCGCCACCCGCAAGCGACTCCTGGAGGCCGCCGTCGCCTGCCTCGCCGAACACGGCTGGGCGGGCTCCACGGTCTCCGTCGTCGCCGAACGCGCCGGGGTCTCCCGCGGCGCCGCCCAGCACCACTTCCCGACCCGCGAGGACCTCTTCACGGCAGCGGTCGAGTACGTCGCCGAACAGCGCTCCACCGCCCTGCGCGACCTCTTCCCCGACGGCCCCGCGGACCGCCGCGCCGTCGTACGCGCCCTGGTCGACCTCTACACGGGCCCACTGTTCCGCGCCGCCCTCCACCTCTGGGTCGCCGCCTCCAACGAGGACCAACTCCGCCCCCGCGTCACGGAGTTGGAGGCCCGAGTAGGCCGCGAAACCCACCACATAGCCGTGGACCTCCTCGGCGCGGACGAATCCCGCCCCGGCGTCCGCGAAACCGTCCAGGGCCTCCTGGACATGGCCCGAGGCCTCGGCCTCGCCAACCTCCTCACGGACGACGGCGCGAGGCGAGAGCGGGTCGTCGCGCAATGGGGAGAGATCTTGGACGGGGTGCTCGACTGACACCCCACGGACCCCGAATCGCGCACGGACTCCGGCCCAACACGGACCCCCGGCCGCTCAGGGACTGAGCCGCTCCACCCGCCACCCACCGCCCGGCGTCGCCACATACCGCAGCCGGTCGTGGAGCCGGTTCTCCCGCCCCTGCCAGAACTCGACCGTCTGCGGCTCGACACGGAAACCACCCCAGTTCGGCGGCACCGGAACCTGCTCGCCCTCCGGGTAACGCGCGGCCAACTCCGCGTACGCCGCGTCGAGTTCGGCCCGCGAGGACACGACAGCGGACTGCGTGCTGGCCCAGGCGCCGAGCTGGGAGCCATGCGGACGGGTCCGGAAGTACGCGGCCGTCTCATCACGCCCCGTACGCCGCGCGACACCGCTGACGACGACCTGGCGGGCCAGTGCGTGCCAGGGGAACAGCAGCGAGACGTACGCGTTCTCCGCCAGATCGCGCGCCTTACGGGACGCGTAGTTCGTGTAGAAGACGAAACCCCGCTCGTCGAACTGCTTCAGCAGCACCGTCCGCGAACTCGGCAGCCCCGCCGCGTCCACCGTGGACACCACCATGGCGTTCGGCTCGTACACCGCGCCCTGCGCCGCGGCCTTCGCCGCCTGCCGGAACCAGTGCGCGAACTGCTCCATCGGGTGGTCGGCCAGCTCGGTCTCGTCGAGTCCCTCGGCCCGGTACTGCTTACGCATCAGGGCCGGGTCGAGGACGGGGTCATGGTCGGTCACGCGGTCATCTTGCCGCATCCCGATCGCCCCACACCGAGGGGTCCCCGCCGGGCGTGTGCTTCCTCACACATGGCACTGAGTGCCGCGAACTCTCCCCAAAGGTGGCACCAAGGGATATCGTCCTGTGGCCGAAACGGGTGACCGCCCGCCGCAGCGGGCATCACCGGGGTACGCACGCACGTACGGACCGCGAGTCCAGCAACGACCGCGGAACCGCACGTCGGCAACCCGCCCATGACTGACGTACGCACAACCGGCAACCCCGAACGCAACCCCAAAAACCCAATCCCGAAAACGCAACCCCGCACCGCACCATCCGTCGCCCACATCATGAGGAGCCGCCTGATGTCCGACTTCGTACCCGGACTCGAGGGAGTCGTCGCTTTCGAGACGGAGATCGCCGAACCGGACAAGGAGGGCGGCGCCCTGCGATACCGGGGCGTCGACATCGAGGATCTGGTCGGCCATGTCTCCTTCGGCAACGTCTGGGGGCTCCTCGTCGACGGCGCCTTCAACCCCGGCCTGCCGCCCGCCGAGCCCTTCCCGATCCCCGTCCACTCCGGCGACATCCGCGTGGACGTCCAGTCGGCCCTCGCCATGCTGGCACCCGTCTGGGGCCTCAAACCCCTGCTGGACATCGACGAACAGCAAGCCCGCGAAGACCTCGCCCGCGCCGCCGTCATGGCCCTCTCCTACGTCGCCCAGTCCGCCCGCGGCCAGGGCCTGCCCATGGTCCCCCAGCGCGAGATCGACAAAGCCCAGTCCGTCGTCGAACGCTTCATGATCCGCTGGCGCGGCGAACCCGACCCCAAGCACGTAGCAGCAGTCGACGCCTACTGGACGTCCGCCGCCGAACACGGCATGAACGCCTCCACCTTCACGGCGCGCGTCATCGCGTCGACCGGCGCAGACGTGGCGGCGGCCCTCTCCGGCGCGGTCGGCGCCATGTCCGGCCCCCTCCACGGCGGCGCCCCCTCCCGCGTACTCGGCATGATCGAGGAGATCGAACGCACCGGGAACGCCGAAGCCTACGTACGCCAGGCCCTCGACAAGGGCGAACGCCTCATGGGCTTCGGCCACCGCGTCTACCGCGCCGAAGACCCCCGAGCCCGAGTCCTCCGCCGCACCGCCCGCGAACTCGGCGCCCCCCGCTTCGAAATCGCCGAAGCCCTCGAAAAAGCGGCCCTCGCGGAACTCCACGCCCGCCGCCCCGACCGAGTCCTGGCGACGAACGTCGAGTTCTGGGCCGCCATCATCCTCGACTTTGCCGAGGTCCCCGCCCACATGTTCACCTCGATGTTCACCTGCGCCCGCACAGCAGGCTGGTCAGCCCACATCCTGGAACAAAAGCGCACGGGCCGCCTCGTACGGCCGTCCGCGCGCTACGTGGGCCCCGGCACGCGCGACCCGCGCGAGATCGAGGGCTACGGGGACATCGCGCACTGAGCGCACCGAGTCCTCGCGTACCTGGAGCGCTGGAACGCAGACGACCCGCGAGCTCTGGTCCCCTCCGAGGAGGGAGCCGGCCGGACTTACCGGCGAGCTCGCGGGTCGGGTGACTGCTTGAGATTGGGCCGGCTGCGCGTGTCTAACCCGCGCTGGTCCGGCACCGCACTGGATGTGGTGACGGGCCGCTAGCCCGCAGCCACCTCGCTCGTCCGGGTTTCATACATGTACCGGATCACCTCCTTTCACAGCGTGGGTCCCACCCTAGGAACCGATCGCCCACCGCTCAACCGGTTTTTGTCCGTGAGCCGTTTCGTCCCTGCTCCCAGGGGTGTCTGCTCCCACGGATTCCAGAGCCCGGCGCTGAGGAAGCACGCTGGGGTGGGTCTGCTCGCCTGCAGAAAACGTAGTCATCGAGGGCACCTCGCTGATCTTGCGGATCGTGATGACTTGGGCTGGTCACTCGGCCTGTCCGTCACACGGCAAAGGCTGCGGCTTGCGGCCGAGGAGCGAGTGACCTCCCCTCTCGAGTGCATCCATCACGCTAGCGATCAAGCGGCCACAGGAAGCCAATCTCCCCCGAAGGCGCCCATATGTGCGAATCACTCCCATTCCCTGAACATGCAACGGATCTTGCTGCTAGAGCCGCATCAGACGCCGTTCGCTTCATGCCGCGGTTATCTGACGCGCTCGCTGAGGATCTTCCGTGCGCGTACCCCGCTGTCCAATGGACGCATCGGTGCTGATCAGACTCGGGCGACGCCGTGAGGCACCGCGAGGTGCGGCTGGATTCCGGCTGGCCTCGCTCCCGCTCCGGAGCCCGGCTCTCGGACAGTTCGACAGACGCCGGGTCAGGTCAGTCGGCGGCGGATCCACCAGGCGCAGAACCCGGTCAGGGCCAGGGCGAGGCCGAGGTAGAGCCCGGTCTCGGCCCATTGCAGGGTCCAGAAGTTGCCGGCGGGCTGGTAGGTCACCTGCTGCTGGTAGCCCTGGGCGCCGAGGTCGGCGAGGCAGCCGTCGAATTGCTGCGCGGTGGGCGGGCCCGATTCGGTGTGCAGGCAGTCGGCGAAGGACGACGGTACCGGGACCGGCTGACCGGCGGCGTTCAGCGTCTGCTGGGAGGTGAGCCAGGCGCCGGGCACTTCGGGGTGCGTGACGATCTGCTTGGCGCCCTCCTGGATGCTGATGGGGGCGCCGCCGGGCTCGATCGGCACGGTGGTCCGGTCCGTGGCGGCCAGGTGGGGCCGGATCCACATCGGCACGGTGATCTGGACGGTGGCGTAGACGACGAGCGTGGTGGCCATCGCGGGCAGGGTGCGGCGGATGACGAGGCCGAGGGCGACGCCCAGGACGAAGGCGAAGGCGGCATGGGCCATGGGGGCGACGCCTCGTGCGGCGAAGGCCACGGGGTCGAGCCGCGGGAAGTACGTGTCCGTCGCGCCGCCGCCGTTGATGGCCCGGTCGATGGGGCTGCTCCACCAGCTCACGGCGAGTGCGGCCAGTCCGGCGGCGGTCATGGCGGCCGCCGCGCCGAGGCCCAGCTTGGTTGCCAGCCAGCGGGTGCGGGTGACGCCCTGGTTCCATGCGAGGTAGTGGGTGCCGGTCTCCAGTTCACGGGAGATCAGCGGTGCGCCCCAGAACATCCCGATGACGGCCGGTACGGCGAGTACACCCAGCAGTCCGGCGTAGTAGAGGGTCTGGTCCGCGCTGGAGACCCGGTCCACCAGGCTGCTGCCGGCGGTTCGGTAGAGGTCGGCCAGTTGCGGGCCGGTGGCCGCGAGGGTGGCGGCGAGGGCGGTCACCGCGGCGAAGATCACGGCGGCCTGGGTGCGGAACTGGCGCCAGGTCAGCCAGATCATCGGAGGACCTCCAGTGCGGGTCGGGTGTCACGTACCGCATCGGCGGGCCGGGTCATGTAGGCCAGGACGATGTCTTCCAGGTCGAGCGGGCTGACGGTCCAGACGGGATCGTGGACCGCGGTGTCGGTGCGCACCAGGAGGGTGGTCTGCCGGTCGGTGTGGCTGGCGGTGATGACGTGCTGACCGGCCGGGAGCGTGTCCGGGGCTCGGCGCGGTCCGGTGAGGCGGTGGTGGCAGGCGACCAGGTCGTCGATGTCGCCGGCCACCTGGACCCGGGAGTCGACCAGGACGATGACGTAGTCGCAGGTCCGTTCCACGTCGGAGACCAGGTGGGAGGAGAGCACGACGCTCAGCTCGTGTTCGGCGACGGCCTCCATCAGGTCCTGCATGAACTCCCTGCGGGCGAGGGGGTCGAGTGCGGCGACCGGCTCGTCCAGGATCAGCAGCTCGGGCCGCTTGGCGAGGCCCAGGGTGAGGGCGAGCTGCGCACGCTGACCGCCGGACAGCCTCCCGGCCTTCTGTTTGAGGTCCAGGCCGAGCTGACGGATGCGGTCGCGGGCCAGGGCGTCGTCCCAGCCGGGGTTGAGGCGGGCACCGAGCCGCAGGTGATCGGCGATGCTCAGGGCGGCGTAGGTGGGGGTGTCCTGGGCGACGAAGCCGACCTTGGCCAGCTGCGCGGGGCCGCTGGCGGGACGGCCGCCGCACACCTCGATCGTGCCCGCGGTCGGGGTCAGCATCCCGGAGGCAAGGTTCAACAGGGTGGACTTTCCTGCCCCGTTGGGGCCGACCAGGCCGACGACCCGCCCGGCGGGCACGTCCAGGTCGCAGTTCTGCAGCGCCCAGCGCTGCTTGTATCTCTTGCCCAGGTCCTGGGCTCGTAAGACGGCGCTCACGCTATGTCCTCTCCAGCGGCGGTCCGAAAGGTGTTCATGAACAGGGCCTCGATGGACTCGTCGTCGAGCCCGGCCAGGCGGGCTTTGGCCAGCCAGCGCCGCAGGTCCTTCTGGAGCGGTCCGTGCGCGGCGAGCGAGGCGTCGGCCAGCGTCCGGGTCACGAATGTCCCCACCCCTGGCCGGGCGGCCACCAGCCCCTCGTGCTCAAGCTCCCGGTACGCCTTGAGCACGGTGTTCGGGTTGACCGCCATCTGCCGGGCCACCTCCTTGACCGTGGGGAGCCTGTCCCCTTCCTTGAGCAGGCCGAGCCGCAGCGCGTGGCGCACCTGCTGGACCAGCTGCTGGTACGGAGACAGGCCAGAACGGCCGTTCAGGTGGAACTCAATCACCAGTTCCTCCATTTATCTAGTTGTCTAGCACTTTAAGCTTCTAGTGCGAAGGTCTGTCAAGACAAGGTCATCGTGAGGATGATGGCGACGCGGCGCCTGGCCGCGGACAGTTCGCAAGTCGTACACGCCCGTGATCTCGGGAAGGCAGGGCGCGCATGCGCGTAGTGACGTGGAACCTCTGGTGGCGGTTCGGGCCTTGGGAGGAGCGGCGGAAGGCGGTTCTGGCCGTGTTGCGGGATTTGCGGCCGGATGTGGTGGGGCTGCAGGAGGTGTGGGCCTGTGGTGGGGAGAACCTGGCGGGGTGGCTGGCGGATGAGTTGGGGCTGTACTGGACTTGGGCCGCTTCGGAGGCGCCCGAGTGGTGGCAGCAGAGGCTCGGGGACTCGACGGTAGATCTCGGCAACGCCGTGCTCAGTCGGTGGCCCATCGTGGACCGGGCGGTGGTGCGCTTGCCGAAGCCTGAGGGGGAGGACGACGGGCGGCTGGCGCTGTATACGCGGCTGGACGCGCCGGGCCATCCGGTGCCGTTCTTCACGACCCACCTGACCTCCCTCACTCACGCTTCGGCGGTGCGGTGCGAACAGGTCCGCGTTCTCGCCGGGTTTGTCGCGGATCATCGCGGCGGGACGGCGTTTCCGCCGGTCGTCACCGGGGATTTCAACGCCTGGCCCGACTCGGACGAGATCCGGCTGTTCGGCGGCTACAAAACGGCACCGGCCGTCCCCGGGCAGGTGTTCCTCGACGCCTGGGAGTACGCGGATCCAGGGACCCCGGCGGCCACCTGGGCCGCGGCCAATCCCTACATCAAGCCCGGCAATCCCGACGTCCGCCTGGACTACATCCACGTCGGACCGCCGGGCCCGGACGCGCTCGGCCACGTGCGCTCGGTGCACCGCGCGGGCGACGGTCCCGTCGACGGCGTATGGCCGTCCGACCATGCGGCGGTCGTCGCGGACTTGGCGTCGGTACCGTCCGACTGACTGGCATGGGGGCCGCGGGACGTGTGAGGTGCATTTCCGGGGTGCAACGATTTTCTTCAATCTTGTGGGAACCCGGTGTGTGCTGCGTCACGTTCGAGTTGAATGATTACTAGTGAGTGATTCGCAGTGAGGGAACGGGCGCGCGGGCGAACCGCGCAGGACACGCCGACACGGCCTGCAGGGGGTGCCAGGTGAGTGCTTCCCGGCGTAGTGGGACCACGGACGAGCTCGGGCCGCAGGAGCCCGAGCGGGACGGGGCCGATCTGCTTGCCGCTTTGCTGGATGGGATGGACGCGGCGTTGTGCGCGTTCGACGCCGACGGTGTCGTGACCCATTGGAACCGTGAGGCGGAGCGGATTCTCGGGTGGAGCGCGGAGGAAGCGGTCGGCCGGCGCGGGTTCGCCGGGTGGGCCGTGCGGACCGCGGACGCCGAGGAGGTCGAGAGCCGGCTGATGTCGGCGATGCACGCTCCGGGCCGGCAGGTGCACGAGTTCGCGCTGCTCACCAAGGACGGTGGACGGGTCCTCGTACGAACGCAGTCCGCGGCCGTGCGGGGGCCCAACGGGAAGCCCGCGGGGGTCTACTGCGCCTTCAGTGAGGTGCACGCGCAGATCGATCTGGAGCGGTCGATCGCCCTGAGCGAGGCGCTGCTCGAGGACGCGTCATGGGGCGTCGTACTCGTCGACGCCGATCTGCGGCCCGCCGTGGTCAACGCGCACGCGGCTCGGGCGCTCGGCATAGGGCGTACGGCCGTACTGGGGCGCCCGCTGGGTGAGTTGCTCGCGCAGGGTGTCGAGGAGCTGGAGAGTGCGCTGACGCATGTGCTCGCCGAGGGGGCGCCGCCCGCGCCCGCCGAGATGTGGGTGACCGTGCGCACGCCGGAGGGCGAGAAGCGGCGGTGCTGGCGGAGTGGCTTCCTGCGTCTGTCCTCGCCGCTCGCGGAGGAGCCCGTACCGCTCGGTGTCGGCTGGCTCTTCCAGGACGTGACCGAGAGCAAGCAGAGCGAGCAGGAGGCCTCGCAGCTGCGGTTCCGGGCCAACCAGCTGCACCGCGCCGCGCGCGCGGCGGCCGAGTGCGAGGACCCGGCCGAGGCCGCGGTCGTCCACCTGGACTTCTCGCTGGCCGGGTTCGCCGATCACGCGCTGATCGACCGGGTCGCGGGCGGCTCCGTACGGGACGGCGAGGAGACGGTTCGCCTCGTACGGGCCGCCGCCACGCCCTCGGGCGCTCCCGGCCCCAGCCTGCCCGCTGACGGACGTGCCGGGCTGCCCGCGCGGTACGCCGAAGGGCATCCCGCCTTCCAGTGTGTGGAGCGGATCGGTTCCGTACGCGCCAGTGCGGGCGCGTCGGATCCCGAGCAGATCCGCGAGTGGGCCGTCGCCCGGCAGTGGCCGGCCGACGCGGTGCACGCCCTGTGCGCGGTGCTGCGCAGCCGGGGCCGGACCCTGGGCGTCGTGACGTTCCTGAGGGGCGCCAGCCGTACGCAGTTCGAGCGGACCGACGCGATGTACGCCGAGGACGTCGCCGTACGGATCGCCGCGCTGCTGGACCTGGCGGATGAGCGTCTTGCGGAGGGACGGGAGCGGGGCTGAGCCGCGCCACCGGCACCCTCACCGCCGGTACCGGTTCACCGCAGAGAGAAGATCCGGTTCACCGGAGATAGAAGATCCGGTCCGCGTACTCCTCGAAGACGCGAGCGTTCCATTCATGGCCCCCGTCCACGTTCCCCGAGCGCAGGAGCGGGGGCTCGATGCCGCGGTCCGCGAGGGCGCCCGCCGCGGTGGCCATGACCGCCTGGAGGAGCGCCGAGGTGACGACGCCGGAGGCGGGGGCGAAGGGGGCGGGGACGGTGTCGAGGGTGAGTTCCGCGTCGCCGATCGCGATCTTCGAGTCGAGGACGAGGTCGCAGTGGTCCTTGAGGTACGTACCCGAGGCGTGCCGGGACTTCGTCTCGGAGGCGTACGCGACCGATGTGACCCCGATGACCTTGAGGCCCAGGGCGCGGGCGTGCATGGCCATCTCGATGGGCAGGGCGTTGCGTCCGGAGAGGGAGATGATCACGAGGAGGTCTCCCGCGCGCGCGGGGCTGGAGTCGAGGACGGCGGCGGCGAGGCCTTCGACGCGTTCCAGGGCGGAGCCGAGTGTGGCCGGTACGACGTCCACGCCGACGGCGCCCGGTACGGCGAGCAGGTTCATGAGCGCGAGGCCGCCCGCCCGGTAGACGATCTCCTGCGCGGCCAGCGAGGAGTGTCCGGCGCCGAAGGCGAACAGCCGTCCCTCGGCGGCGACCGTGTCGGCGATCAGCGTCCCGGCGGCCGCGATGCCCTCGGCCTCCTCGTCCCGCACCCGCTCCAGGAGCCCGATCGCGGCATCGAAGAACCGCCCGCCCAACTCGCTCCCACTGTTCGTCACCGGCGAAGCCCCTTCGAAGTCGCGTCGCTGAGCGCGCGCCGGGGAAGCCACTGAACCGCCGCCCCGCCACGGCCGTACTCCCGGTCGTGCCGCGGATCACGTTGCGGTCTGGACCAGTGCGCTGTCAATACGGCGACTGGGCGGGCGCGGAGGCAGTCTTCTACCCGCAGCGCAGACATTCGTAACCCTCTGCTTTCGCCCGCACGACACGGTTGTCAGCGGGATGCGTCAGAATTGACGTCAGGGCCAGCGCACACGCCGGTGAGCCACTCAGCCTCCGGCAGATCACATCGAGGGGCACGTATGTCCGGACTGATCGACACCACGGAGATGTATCTCCGCACCATCCTCGAGCTGGAGGAGGAAGGTGTGGTCCCCATGCGCGCCCGTATCGCCGAGCGGCTCGACCAGAGCGGGCCGACCGTCAGCCAGACGGTGGCGCGGATGGAGCGCGACGGCCTGGTGGCGGTCGCCAGCGACCGGCATCTGGAGCTCACGGACGAGGGCCGCCGGCTGGCCACGCGCGTGATGCGCAAGCACCGTCTCGCGGAGTGCCTGCTCGTCGACGTGATCGGTCTGGAGTGGGAGCAGGTGCACGCCGAGGCCTGCCGCTGGGAGCACGTGATGAGTGAGGCGGTCGAGCGCCGCGTACTGGAGCTGCTGCGCCACCCGACCGAGTCGCCGTACGGGAATCCGATCCCGGGCCTGGAGGAGCTGGGCGAGAAGGACGGCGCCGACCCGTTCCTGGACGAGGGCATGGTCTCGCTGGCCGACCTGGACCCCGGGACCGACGGCAAGACGGTCGTCGTACGCCGCATCGGCGAGCCCATCCAGACGGACGCCCAGCTGATGTACACGCTGCGGCGGGCCGGCGTGCAGCCCGGCTCGGTGGTCAGCGTGACGGAGTCGGCGGGTGGCGTCCTGGTGGGCAGCGGCGGCGAGGCGGCTGAGCTGGAGGCGGACACCGCTTCACATGTTTTCGTAGCGAAGCGCTGACGCCGAGTGATCGGTCGGGTTAGGGTTCCCATCTCCTCGCAGGGTCGGCCGAAGGGGCGGCTCTGGCGTGGAGAGGTTGCCCCGGGCGCCGATCAGTGGGGGTGGTGCCCGGTCGGTTCACCCCTGCCACAGGGGTGGCCGAACGCACCACGTTCATCGAAGCCATCGATGACCCGGCCTGACACGTACGCCAACTGGCCTTTCTTTGCGGGTAGTTGACCGTTCCTGAGCGCAGCGCATTCACGGGTTGCGTGTAAGTCTGTCTCTGGGAGGAGGGGGGAGACATATGCGCCACAGAACGTTCGAGGGCCCCGGCGCCCTGCGGCGCCGGGGCCTGTCCTCCCCTGTGCTGACCCGGAGCCCCGAGCTCCCAGGGTCATCCCCTGCGGACCGATTTCCCCGAGCGGCCCGCCTCCCGCAGAAGATCTCCCCTCGGCGGCGACGGTCAATCCCGGAACGAGGTCACTCGAACGAGGGGTGTTACCGTGCATGGAGCGCACTTTCGAACATGTTTTCGATAGCGTGGTGACGGAACCAGCGCACGGAACGCAGGAACAAGCAACGGGCACAACCAGCGAGCACAGGCACCAGGAGCAGCGGAACGACGAGCCAGTACGGGAGCGGCGGCCGACTCGTGTGGGACGAGGAAGCCGAGTGGATCAAGGGGGGTGCCAACGTATGGTGCGGCGCATCGACGTGACCGGAGCAGGCGGCGTAAGCCTCGCCGCCTGGGAGTTCGCCGATCCTCCCAAGACCGGGGAGGTCGACCGGACGCCGGGCGTGCTGTTACTGCACGGCCTGATGGGCCGCGCCTCGCACTGGGCGTCCACCGCCCGCTGGCTCTCCGAGCGGCATCGGGCCGTCGCCCTCGACCAGCGCGGCCACGGCCAGAGCGACAAACCCCCCGAGGGCCCGTACACACGCGAGGCGTATGTCGACGACGCCGAGGCCGCGCTCGAACAGCTCGGTCTCGCGCCGGCCGTACTGATCGGCCACTCCATGGGCGCGCTGACCGCCTGGCAGCTCGCCGCGAAGCGCCCCGACCTCGTCCGCGGCCTGATCATCTGCGATATGCGGGCCTCCGCACTCGGCGCGGCGTCACAGCGCGAATGGGAGGCGTGGTTCAAGTCCTGGCCCGTCCCCTTCGCCACCCTCGCCGACGTCCGCAAGTGGTTCGGCGAGGACGACCCCTGGGTGGAGCGCCCGAACCCCTCCCGCGGCGAGTTCTACGCGGAAGTCATGGCCGAGTCCGACGACGGCTGGCGCCCCGTCTTCGACCCCGGCCAGATGCTCAAGTCCCGCGAGACCTGGGTCTACGACGCGCACTGGGAGGAACTGGCCCAGGTCCGCTGCCCCGCCCTCGTCGTCCGCGGCCTCGACGGCGAACTCGGCCGGGCCGAGTCCCAGGAGATGGTCCGCGTCCTCCCTCACGGCCAGTACGCGGAGGTCGCCGACGCAGGCCACCTCGTGCATTACGACCAGCCGGAGGCGTGGCGCTCCGCGATTGAACCGTTTCTGGAGGGGCTCGCGCCGCCGTGAGGCTCCGCGATGGGGTTCCGCTAGGGGCACCCTGAAAGCGAGCGCCGTTGAACCGCGCCGTCCTTCGGCTGCGGACCGCCCGTGGCTGGTCGCTCCCCCACTCTCGGATGCTCCCCCAGTGCCTTAAGGGCCTGGGGGGACCCCCAGAGCGGGGGGGGGACCCCATCGCGGCGGAGCCGCAATTGACACAGCCCCGCGCCCCTTACGGGGCGCCCCCTGCGCATCTTTCGGGGCGCAGGGGGCGGCTCAGCCCTTGCTCACCGCCGTCAGAATCTCTGGCAGCCGCGCCGCCGTCCGCGGTGCGGAGATTCGCAGTCCCAGCAGCGTGAGCCCCGCGCCGTAGGCGGTCCCCAGCGGCAGCAGCAGCCATGTCCAGTCGTCGCCGCCCGCCGACCCATGCAGCCAGATCGTGAAGGCGATGACCGGTGCGCACAGCAGGGCCGCCGCGAGCATGCCGCCGAAGATGGAGATCCAGGCGAGGCCCGCCTGACCGGGGGCCGCGTTCTTGTAGCCCTCCTGCGGGATCGAGTACGGGTAGCGCGCGGAGGACCAGGCGCCGGTGGCCAGCATCGCGCCGAGCAGTGCGAAGGACAGGCCCAGGGCTTCGGGCAGGGCGGGCCAGTCGCCGAGCATCGCCGTGGTCAGGACGGTCACGAACGTCGCGTACGGGAGCGTGATCACCAGGAGCGCCAACGCCCGGCCCCGCAGCTCGACATACGCGTCCCGCGTGGAGGAAATGGTCAGCGCGACCATCCAGAACGCGGACGTGTCCTGCCCGAACTGGTTGTACATCAGGACCCCGAGCATCCCGGCGGCGAAGCAGGCGAGGTAGATCGATCCGGTGCCCTGCAGCGCGTTGAACACCGGCACGATCAGCCCGATCGCGAGGTAGGTCACCCACGCGGCCTTCGTCTTCGGATCGCGCCACACATACCGCAGGCTGCGCTCCATGACCGTGCCCGTGCGCCCGGCGGGCAGCAGCCGGGACAGGCCGGAGGAGCGGCCCGCCGTGTCCCGCGCGGGCTCGGCGGCCTGCAGCGTGGAGCCGTCCGGCGAGGTCATCAGCCGGGTCAGACTCCGCTGCCAGAGTGCCAGCAGGCCCACCAACGCTCCGGCGCTCAGGGCGAGTTGGGCGACTCCAGTGGCGTACGAACCCTCGCTCACCGAGTCCACCGCGCCGATCGCCGAGGCGGGCGGCACCCAGCGCAGCACCTCGGCCGCCGGATCCAGCGTCGACAGGCCCGAGGAACCGAGCTTCTGCGCCCCGAAGTTGACGAACTGCGCGCCCACGGCGATGACCAGGCCGCTCAGTACGGCGAGATCGCGGCCCTTACGGCTGCTCAGCAGTCGGATGTTGGCCGCCGCGACGGCACGCGCCAGGGCCACGCAGACCAGCAGCGCGAGGACGATCGCGACGACCCCGGTGACGTACGCGGCCATGCCGTGCGCCATCGCGATCACCGAACCGGCGAACATGCACAGCGTGAACAGCGGCCCGATCCCGACCAGCGAGGCCACCAGCAGGGCCCGCACGAGAGGGCGCGGCTGCAGCGGCAGCATCACCAGGCGGGTGGGGTCGAGCGTCTCGTCGCCGCTGGGGAAGAACAGGGGCATCGTGGCCCAGCCGAGCGCCAGGATGGCGGTGAGCAGCACGGTGACGCTCGCCGCGTGCGCGTTGCCGCGCAGCACGATCAAGCCGATGAGCTGGAGCGCGGCGAAGAGCAGAGTGAAGACGATCGACGCGACGTAGGCGGCCCGCCGCCCGGCCGACTGCCGCAGACCGTTGCGCAGCAGGGACAGCTTCAGCCGTACGAAGACGGGGGTGATCGAACCGACGGAGGTGGCCGTGGTCATCGGGCGCCGCCGCCCAGCCAGTCGAGGTCGGAGGCGGTGTCGCGGCCGTTCGCCCCGACGAGTTCGAGGAACGCCTGCTGGAGGGAGCGTTCCGTGCCGCGCACTTCGGCGAGCGTGCCGTGGGCGCGGATGCGGCCCGCGGCCATCACGGCGACCCAGTCGCACAGCGACTCGACCAGCTCCATGACATGGGAGGAGAAGACAACGGTGGCGCCGGAGGCGGTGTAGCGCTCCAGGACGCCGCGGATCGTCTGCGCGGAGACGGGGTCGACCCCCTCGAACGGCTCGTCCAGGAAGAGGACTTCGGGGTTGTGGAGCAGCGCGGAGGCGAGGGCGATCTTCTTCCGCATGCCCGTCGAGTAGTCGACGACCAGCTTGTGCTGGGCACCGGCCAGGTCCAGTACGTCCAGGAGCTGGGTGGCCCGCTTGTCGACCTCGGCACCGGGCAGCCCCCGCAGCCGCCCGGTGTACGCGAGGAGTTCCCGCCCCGACAGCCGCTCGAACAGCCGCAGCCCCTCGGGCAACACCCCGATACGCGCCTTGACCTGAGCCGGATCCCGCCACACGTCATGCCCGACGACCTCGACGGACCCCTGGTCGGGCCGCAACAGCCCGGTCACCATCGACAACGTCGTGGTCTTCCCGGCCCCATTCGGCCCGACCAGCCCGATGAACCGCCCAGCGGGCAACTCCAGATCAACCCCCGCAACAGCAATCTGCTCCCCGAACCGCTTCCACAACCCCTGCACGCGTACGGCGACTTGAACCGCCGTTGTTCCCTCGGTCATGGGGGCACGATACGGGGGAGCGCCCTGTCAGGGGCCCCGTAGGGGCGGGGAACTGCGCGCTCAGCCAGGTACAACCCGCAGGCAGCCATGCACCCGACGGGGCAGGACCCCTTGGAGGCGCGGGGCTGTGTCGATTTGCGGCTCCGCCGCGATGAGGGTCCCCCCGCTCTGGGGGTCCCCCCAGGCCCTTAAGGCACTGGGGGAGCATCCGAGAGTGGGGGAGCGACCAGCCCCATCCGGCCCGCAGATGACGAACTGCCTACCCGCGGAGCGACCGCCGCACATCCCGCCCACACGCATAAGCGATCGGCGAGATCAACTCCTCCGCATCCGGCAGCCAACGATTCTCGGGCGTGGGCCGACAGGCCCACTGAACCCTCCCGTGCGCCCCGAACCGCGTAGGCGGCGCAGCCACATACGCCCCCTCCCCGAGCACATCCAGATCCAGCGACGCAAGCGGCCACCCCAACTTCCGTACAAGATCGGGCACCTTCACGTTCGCCCCCGGCAGCACGAAGAACTGCACCCGCCGATCCGGCGTCCAGGTCACCGGCCCCAGCGACAGCTCCATCCGCTTCATCCGGGCCAGCGCGAGGAACCCCGCCGTCTCCGGAACGGAAATCGCGTCGAACGTACGGCCCGTGGGCAGCAGAATCGACGCGGTCGGCTGCTTCGCCCACAGCCGGCGCGCAACGGTCGCACTGCCCGTCGCCTGCGTCGGCCAGTCCTCCCGCGCCGGATGCGCCCCGGGCGCGACGCAGGAGGGCTCGCCGCACGAGCAGTGCTGCACCCCGTCGACGGCTTCCAGCCAAGTGCCGGGAAACACGTCCCAGTGGCGCTCTTCGGCGTAGCGCACGGCGATGTCCTGCAGAGTCTCCCCGCGCTGCTTGGGGATCCGCGCGGTTTCGGTGCTCGTGATCGTCTCTTCCATGCTCAGCTCAACTGCGTCACCCATTTGGCGTTACGGCCCCGGCGTGCGCGGTGGGGGAGCACCGTTTTCGCATGTGGGGCGCATGGATGCATGGATGGGGGCGCGCACGGGCAACGGCAGCGGGGGCTGGGTAGCCAGGTGTGGGGGACGGCACCAGCCATTACCCCGGCAATCCTCATATGTCCCGCATCTTCGGTATGTCGGCGGGGCATTGATCTTCGAGGCCGGAACTTTTCGCTCCTTTCATGGACCGGAGGTTCGGCCGCTGAGGACACGTCAACTCGGTGCGTGGGCAGGCACCGCAGCCACAGGGGGTACGCCATGGCCGCAAGGCCGCTCGTCGCAAGGCAGCCGAACGAACGACTGCAGGCGCTCATCCAGGAAGCGGGCTGCTCGAACGCCGGGCTGGCCCGCCGGGTCAACATGTGCGGCGCGGAACACGGTCTCGATCTGCGCTACGACAAAACGTCCGTGGCGCGCTGGCTGCGCGGACAGCAGCCGCGCGGGCGGGCGCCGGCCATCATCGCCGAGGCGCTCGGCCGCAAGCTGGGCCGGACGGTCACGGTCGACGAGATCGGGATGGCGAACGGCAAGAACCTCGCCTCCGGGGTGGGCTTGCAGTTCTCGCCGACCGTCGTCGGCGCCATAGAGCAGGTCTGCGAGCTGTGGCGCAGCGACGTGGGGCGGCGGGACTTCCTCTCCGGCTCGTCCGTCGCCGCCTCCGCGCTCGTCGAGCCGAGCCGCGACTGGCTGATCTCCTCGCCGGACGCACAGGTGGCGCGCTCGGCGGGGCCTCGGGTGGGGTCGGCGGACGTGGCGGCCGTGAAGGCGATGACGCAGGCGCTGGTGGACCTGGACCACCAGCATGGCAGCGGGCATGTACGTCCGGTGGTCGTGCACTACCTGAACAGCGTGGTCTCCGGGCTGCTGGCGGGCTCGTACCGGGAAACGGTGGGGCGTGAACTGTTCGCGGCGGTCGCGCGGTTGACGGAGCTGGCGGGCTATATGGCCGTCGACACCGGGCAGCCGGGGCTCGCGCAGCGCTACTACATCCAGGCGCTGCGGCTCGCCCAGGCGGCGGGGGACCGAGGGTACGGCGGCTACGTTCTTGCCGCGTCCATGAGCCACCTGGCCACGCAGCTCGGGAATCCGCGGGAGATCGCGCAGTTGGCGCGCGCGGCGCAGGAGGGGGCGCGTGGGCGGGTGACCCCGCGTGCGGAGGCGATGTTCCACGCCGCGGAGGCGCGCGGGCACGCGCTCATGGGTGACGCGCGGGCGGCCCAGGTGGCGTCGGGGCGGGCGGTCAACGCCATGGAGGCGGTCGATGACGCCTCCGGGGACGATCCGCGGTGGATCGCGCACTTCGACGAGGCATATCTGGCCGATGAGTTGGCGCATTGTCATCGGGACCTCGGGCAGGCGCAGGCGGCCGCGCGGTGCGCGGAGGAGTCCCTCGCCGGGCACCCGGAGTCGCGCGCCCGGCGGCGGGCGATCGGGTTCGTCCTGCTGGCCACCGCGCAGGTGCAGCAGCGTGAGGTGGAACAGGCCTGCCATACGGGGATGAAGGCGGTCGAACTCCTCGACACGCTCCGCTCCAACCGTGGCGCCGAGTACCTGGAAGACTTCCAGCAGCGGCTGACGCCGTACCAGGACGAGCCTGCGGTACGGGAGTTCGGGGCGCGGCTGGATCTGCAGGCCGCCGCGTAACGGGGCCATTAACAGCGTCCCGCGCGGCGATTCCGTTACGCGTGCGCGGTGGGGCGAGGGTCACGTCCTGAGCTGCGTGGCATCGGGTTGTGGGGACCCGGTAGCGTGAACCGACGATTCCGTAGATCCCCCATTCGTAGGAGTCCCGGTGACGCAGAACGGACAGGGCGAGGAGCCCTCGCCGCGACCAGCGCGCGAAGGCATCGTGCTGCCGTCCGACGGCAGCGCCCCCCTCCTGCCGGGCGCCGCACCGGACCACACGACCCCGGCAGGCGGCCAGTCCTGGGACCAGCCCTGGGGCCCCGGACGACCGCCACAGACTCCGCCGGGTCCGGAGCACGGCGGCCAGGCCGAGGGTTGGCCGGACCCGGCACAGAACGGGCAGGCCTCCGCACCGTCGTGGGGCGCGCTGTCCGACTCCACGTCTGGGTGGGACGGCGATCAGGGCGCGGGGTCGGGGTATGGGGTGCAGGGCTCCGCGCAGGGGGCGGGGTACGGAGCCCAGGGGCACGATCAGGCGTCGCAGTACGGTGCGCAGGGCTCGGCCCCGGCGCCGCAGTACGGGACGCAGGGTTCCGCCTCGGCGCCGCAGTACGGGACGCAGAACGCCGACGCCTTGCGCCAGTGGGGCACCGCCCCGTCTGCGCCGGGTGCTGGGGGCCACCAGCACCCTCCGGCCAACGCATCGGCTCCCCAGGTGGGGCAGTCGGCTGACGCGGGAGGGCTCCCGCCGGAGGGGCAGACCTCGCCGCCGCAGGGGGCGGCGGGGTACGGGGCGCCGCAGCGGACGGACGGATTCGGGGCACCGCAGGCTGTCCATGGCCAGGCGGCGCCATTGCCTCCGGCGGGGAACCCGGCACCGCAGATGCCGGGCGGCTCCGTTGGGCAGCAGCCCCAGATCGGATACGGCGATTCGCAGGCGGCTGCCGGCCCTGCCGGTTCGCAGGCGTCGGATGCGTACGGCATGTCGCAGGCTGCCGATGGCCAGAATGCGCGGCTGCCTCCGGCGGAGAACCTGGCGGGGCAGATGCCGGGTGGCCCGGCTGGGGCGCAGGCGTCGGGTGGCTCTGCAGGGCAGCAGCCGCAGGTCGGATATGGCGCTTCGCAGACGTCTACTGGTCCCGCCGGTTCGCAGACGACGGATGCGCACGGCGCGCCGCAGGCTGCCCATGGCCAGGCGGCGTCACTGCCTCCGGCCGGGAACCCGGCCTCGCAGATGCCAGGTGGCCCGGCTGAGGCGCAGGCGCCGGGCAGTTACGTAGCCTCGCCGGATTTCGCCGGGCAGTCGGCGCCGCGCGGATCCGGCAGGCACGGCGCCCCGCAAGGGCCTGCTGAGCCTGCCGCCTCGCAGGCGCCCGATGGCTACGGCGCCTCCCAGCCACCGTCGGGTCAGGCGTCGCCGCTTCCCTCGGCTCAGCATCCGGCACCGCAGGGGTCCGCCGGCTCCACCGCTCAGCAGGCTCCCGCCGGGCCCGCAGCATCCCCGACATCAGCCGCGTACGACCCCTCGCAGACCTCAGCCGGTCAAGCGGCGACGCCCCTTCCTCCCGCCGAGCTTCCGGCGCAAGCGCAGGGCAGGCACTCGGCGCCCCTGCCGCCCGCAGCCGGTGCTGACGAAGGCGCCACCCAGTACCTGCCGCCGGTTCCGGCCGGGGCGCCCGGTGATGAGGGGGCCACCCAGTACATCCCTCCGGTGGGTCCGGGGGCTCTGCCGCCGGAGGCGTCGGCGGGTTCCGAGGCCGAGGCGACGCGGTTCCTCGGCCGGGTTCGGCAGGGCGGTCCGGGGTCGATGCCCGCCGCAGGAGCTGCCGCCGCAGGGGCGGGTGCCGGCCCCATGCCTCCCGCCGCCGACGGCGACCCGGACGCCCAGGCCACGCAGTACATCCCGCCGGTTCCCGCGCAGCCCGGAGGGGGCGGCGCGGCGTACGGGATACGGCCGGGTGCGCCGGGTGACCGGCAGCCACCGGCCGAGTTCGACAACCTCTTCCGGGAGGCATCGGACGGTCCGGACGCCACGCAGCAGTTGCCGCAGGTCGACCTGCCGGGGGCGCCCGGCGGACGGGCCGCAGCCCGGCGCGAGCGCGGATCGGCGGACAGCAGCCGTGGCAACGGCAACGGCGGCAGGAGCCGGGGCCGTATCCCCCTCATCGCCGCCGTGGGCGTCGGCATCGCCGTGCTCGGTATCGGCGCGGGCGCCATGCTCAGCGACAGCGGAGGCGACGACGGCGGCGACGAGAACAAGACCGTGGCAGCCACCGCCCCCACCGCGGAGGAGTCGCCGTCCGCCTCCGCCGACCCGGCCAAGGCACAGGCCGTGGCCCTCGACAAGCTCCTGGCGGACAGCAACGACAGCCGTGACGCGGTGATCAGGGCCGTATCCAACGTACGGACGTGCACCAACCTCGGTCAGGCCGCCACCGACCTGCGTAACGCCGCCACTCAGCGCAACGAACTGGTCACCCGTCTCGCGGGCCTCTCCGTCGACAAGCTGCCGAACCACGCCCAACTGACCGCCGCCCTCAACAGCGCCTGGAAGGCCTCCGCCGCGGCGGACAACCACTACGCGGCCTGGGCCGACCAGGTCGCCGCCAAGAAGGGCTGCCCCAAGGGCAAGGCCCGCACCACGCCCCAAACCCGGGCGGGCAACCGCGAATCCGGCACCGCAACCACCCAGAAGGCGAAGGCCGCTCCGCTGTGGAACGCCATCGCCCAGACGTACGGCTTGACGGAACGCCAGCCCACGCAGCTCTGACCTTCGCCGGTCTGGCGCGGGGCGCCCACGGGGGTGGTGGGTTCGGTTTCATGGGCGACTGCAGGCCCGTCGTGGCTGGTCGCTCCCCCACTCTCGGCTCCTCCCCCACTCTCGGCTTCGCTCGAGCGGGGGGACCCCCATGAGCGGGGGGACCCCCATCGCGGCGGAGCCGCTAATGTCACAGCCCCGCGCCCCTTAGGTGCGTGGTGGGCCAGGGCAGTGGGCAAGTGCGGGCACTTGGTGGCTGGCGGCTCCAGTGACGCGCCCTTTAGGGGCGCGGGGAACTGCGTGAGCAACCACCACGCACCCGCACCAAAAACGAACCCACCCGCTCAACCAGCGGAGCTAACCGGCGTTCTCGAGGATCCGGGACACGTTAGTGAAGCCCTTCCGAGCCGCCACCAGTTGCCCGTCCCGCACCACCTGGAAGGTCACGTTCGAGTTGATCAACCGGGGGAAGCCGCTCGCCGCGATCAGGTCCGAGAAGGCCCAGCTCAGCGTGGGCGTCAGCCCGGCCGTCTCGATCTTCAGGCCGTCGTCCAGCGTGCGCCGCACCGTGCGGGCGGACACCTCGCCGTCGCCCAGCGACTCGACGGTCTTCTTCAGGACCTCGTAGGCGATCCACGTGGTCTGCACGCCCGCGTCCGAGGCGTCGATCCGGTTGTCGCCGAAGGCTTCCTTCTGGATCACGTCGCGCATCGCTTTCCACCGCGAGTCGCTCGACGCGGGGTACCAGCCGGTGACGTACGACCCCTCGTACGTACGGCCCGTGGCGTTGATCACCGACTGGTCGACGCTGCCGAGCACGGTCGCGGTCCGCACCGACGGATAGTCGTCGGCGATGCGCCGGAAGGAGTCCATGAAGGTGCTGGTGCGGTCGCCGAGCGCGGGCACCACGCACCCCTTCTTGCCCACGGGGTCGGAGGTGGCCCGCTCGATCGCCTGCTCGGCATGCCGCGAGTACTCCGTGGCGTCGTCGGCGGCCCGCAGATCGGCGGCCTCCGCGTGCTTCTCGGCGGAGAGCCCGGAGTCGAGCAGTACCGGCAGTTCGTCGCCGGCGATCGTGTCGGGGCGTACGAGGGCGACGGGGCCGCAGTTCGTGGCGAGCTCCCGGCCGAGTCCGGCCAGCAGCGCGGGCTGGCCGCCGTTGACGGGATAGGAGAGCGGGCTGGTGAACTCGTCGTCGGTGAGGCCGTATCCGCCTATGTACGGGATGCCGGCCGCCTCCAGCGGGGAGAGGAGGGAACGGCCGTACTGGCTGTACGAGCCCACGACCGCGGCGACGTCCTCCTTGACCGCGCGCCGAGCGCACTCGGCGGCGCGCACGGAGTCGTTCTGCTCGTTGCAGGTGATCACGTTCAACTTGCGGCCGTTGATGCCGCCGCCCTTGTTGATCCAGCGGGCATAGGCCTTCGCCATGGCGGGCATACCGGGCTTGTTCGTCGCCTTGGTCTTTTCCGGCGCCATGGTCATGACGGTGACGGTGTCGCCTCCGGAGCCCCCCGTGACCCCGGAGACCACCCCGCATCCAGCGGCCAGGGAGGCACAGGCCACCAGGGCGCCCGCGGACAGCATGCTGGCCTTGATGCGTCGAGGGCTGAGACGGTGGGGGGTGCTACGCCTGCCGGTCATGGACACGCACGATTCCGCCACATTCCAAATGCCCGAGTGATCTTGCTTCAACATTCGGTTACGCGAAGGTGAATAGCGGGGGTCCACGAGGACGGTTTCGGGCGGGAACGTACGATCGGTGACCGTGCAAGGTTCGGAGAAGTCTTCCCGTCATGGCCGCCGCTCATCCACCATGGGCGGCATGGCACTCAACGACATGCCGTGGTGGCGCTGGCGCAGCAATGTGCGCTCCGCGCTGCACATGCTCTCCGACCCCGGCTTCCAGCAGAACGTCTGGCTCGCGGGCGTGGACGGGTACGGCGACGTCACCGACGCCGTGTACCGCCTCGTCGAGGACACCTGGCTGGACAACTGGTCCGCCGAGAAATACGTCGGCACGATCTTCCGGGACTCGCAGGAGGCGGCGCTCGTCGACAGCGCTGTACTGCGCGTACTGCGGATCATGCACCAGGTGGGTCCGGACGCGCCCGTCTCCGCGTATCTCGACCACCAGGCGTGGCCGGAGGCTGTACGGGCCGCCCGGGACGCGCATGTGCGGATGGCGGCGAGCGACGGGGAGGACCCGGACGTACCGCCGCGCACACTCGAGGTCCTCCGGATCATGACCCGGTCCGCCTGACCGTACGTACGCAGCACGTACGTGGATACGCCCGCACCTTCGGCCGTATCTCCGCACCCCTGGGCCGTACGTCCGTGAAGTGGGACGAGTGCCCATCGTGTCGTACCGATATGGGACCCTGGCAGGCATGACCGAGCAGTCCGTGCGCGGGGCCGAGCCCGCCGCCTACCAGGCCGACCAGTACGTGCTGACCCTCTCCTGCCCGGACAAGAAGGGGATCGTGCACGCCGTGTCGAGCTACCTCTTCATGACCGGGTGCAACATCGAGGACAGCCAGCAGTTCGGCGATCACGACACGGGACTGTTCTTCATGCGGGTCCACTTCTCCGCGGAGCCTCCGGTCAGCCTGGACAAGCTGCGGGCCAGCTTCGCCGCGATCGGTGACTCCTTCCAGATGGACTGGCAGCTGGGTCGCGCCGAGGAGAAGATGCGCGTCGTCCTCATGGTCAGCAAGTTCGGCCACTGTCTGAACGACCTGCTGTTCCGCGCCCGGATCGGCGCGCTGCCCGTCGAGATCGCCGCCGTGGTGTCCAACCACACCGACTTCGCCGAACTCGTCGCCTCGTACGACATCCCCTTCCATCACACGCCAGTCACCAAGGACACGAAGGCGCAGGCCGAGGCGCGGCTGTTGGAGCTCGTGCGCGAGGAGAAGGTCGAGCTTGTCGTCCTCGCCCGCTATATGCAGGTGCTTTCCGACGACCTGTGCAAGCAGTTGAGCGGCCGGATCATCAACATCCACCACTCCTTCCTGCCGAGCTTCAAGGGCGCGAAGCCGTACCACCAGGCGCACGCGCGCGGTGTGAAGCTGATCGGCGCCACCGCGCACTATGTGACGGCCGACCTGGACGAGGGCCCGATCATCGAGCAGGAGGTCGAGCGCGTGGGCCACGAGGTCACGCCGGAGCAACTCGTCGCCGTAGGTCGCGATGTGGAGTGCCAGGCGCTGGCCCGCGCGGTCAAGTGGCACGCGGAGCGCCGGATCCTGCTGAACGGACGGCGCACGGTCGTTTTCGCGTAGGCGCTCCGCTGGGAGCGCGGTTCGAAGCTGCGGGTTCGTTGTCGCTGGTCGCTCCCCCACTCTCGGCTGCGCCCCCAGTGCCTTAAGGGCCTGGGGGATCCCCAGAGCGGGGGGACCCCCATCGCGGCGGAGCCGCACATGTCACAGCCCCGCGCCCCTGACGGGGCGCCGTATCGCGCCGGACTTCGGCAAGTCGGCTCAGCACGCTTCAGAAGCGCCCTGAGGCCTGGCGCGTGGGCGTACGCACCCTGCATCCGGCTCAGCTACATCCGGCTCATTGAAGCCGCCGCGAACAGTACGTCCCTGATCGCCTCCCGGTCGCCCTTCTGCCCGGCCGCCGCCTCCAGGGGCGAGATATGACCGGCCGCCAGTCGGCAGAACTCGACGCCGTCGAGCGCCACATGGGCCACTTCGAGGTCGGCGGACGCCAGCGCGCCGGGGGAGTCGAGCGGGATGAGCCATTCGCCGCCACCGGAGCCCTCGATCTCCAGGCGCAGGGTGCGGCCCGGCGTACCGGCCGGCACGAGATGCCGCGCGCTGCCGGGCCCGGCGAGCCCCGCCTGGCGGCGGGCGGCCAGCACTCGGGGCAGCATGCGGGCGGCGAGTTCGAGAATCCGGTGCAGCTGCCGCGGGGCGGGCGGTTCGTACGGATAGTCCACGGCGTCCGCGATATCCCCGGCGTGCACCCAGCACTCGAAGGCCCGGTCCAGCATCGCGTCCTGCAACGACAGCTCGAAGTCGCCGTACGGCACGGACAGTTCCCCGGAGCCTCCGCCCGCGAACGACGCCGTACGCACGAGGTTGTGGCTCTGCTCGCGCCACGGTCCGCGTACGGACCGGGTGTGCGGGAAGTGCGCCGCGCGCCAGAAGGCCTCGGTGCGGCCCGCCGGGGTCTGCGCGGGAGCGGTGATGTCGCCGAGCGGGTCGTCGAGGCCGAGGGCGACGGCGACGAAGCCGTCGACGGCCAGCAGGTGGGCGATGACCTTGGCGACGGTCGTACGCCGGCTCGTGGGCTTGTCGCCCTCGAACCAGTGCAGCCGTACGGGCGCGTGCCACTCGGCGTCGCCGAAGTCCTGGAGCAGCGCGTCGAGCCGGGCGGCCTCCGCGTCGTACGGGACCGCCCAGTCCGGCACCGGGATACGGGGCGGGCGTCGCTCGAGAGCCCCCTCGAGGACCTGGCAGCGCAGCCGCGGATCCAGGTCGAGGCTCTCCGGCTTGTGCAGCAGCCCGACGGCCTCGCGCAGCCGCAGCGCCTCGTCAGCGCAGGCCCCGCAGAGGCCGAGGTGCTCCTCCACGGCTGCCGTCTCCTCGGGCGAGCACGCGGCCAGCGCCCAGGCGCCGAGCAGCGACTGCAGCACCCGGTGCTCGAGCAGCAACGGCGCCGGCGGCGGATCGGGCAGCGGCAGCCCGGTGTCCTCCACGGAGGAACGCGGCATGGGGATGGGCAGCGGGCCTCCGGCCTCTTGGCCGCTGCCGGGGCCCTTGGCGTCGCCCGGCCCCTGCGGTCCGTCGCTGCTGTCCCAGCCGGGTGGTCCAACGCCGCCGTCCCGGTCGGCTGTTCCGTCCCCGCCGACCCGGCCCGGTGGCCCGTTGCCCTGGGCACCCACAGGGCCGTGGTGCTCCTCCTCCGATTTCGCGTGCTCCCCCTGCTCCCCCTGCTCTCCCTGTGCGTCGTTCTTCTCTTCTCTGTCGTACGCCCCGAAATGGTCCGCGTCGCTCACCGTCCACCCCCGTCTTCGGGCAGGGCCCCGGACGGTCCGCTGTCGTGGGCGGTGGCCAGCAGTTGGAGGCCGAGGCGGAGCCGGCGGCGGGCCTCGTCCTCGGTGACGTCCAGGTCGGCGGCGGCCTGGCGGTAGTCGCGGCGCTGTACGTACGCCAGGTCCAGGGCCGCGCGCAGCGGGGCGGGCATCGCCGTGACGATGTAGTCGGCGCGGGCGGCCACCGAGGCGCGACGCACCCTGCGCTCCAGTTCCTCCGCGCTGCCCGGGCCGCCCTCGGCGAGCGCGGCCGCCTCGGTCTCCCGCAGGCGCCGCACGGCGAGCCGGTGGGTCAGCGTGGCGATCCAGGAGCGGAGGGGGCCCTGCCTGGGGTCGTACGCGTCCGGGTTCTCCCAGGCGTGGGCGAACACCTCGCGGGTGATGCTGTCGGCGGCGCGTTCGTCACTGAGCACGCGATAGGCAAGAGCATGCACAAGTGAAGAGAAACGGTCGTAAAGCTCACCGAGTGCGGCAGCCTCACCCCGTGCGAGCCGCTGCTGCATCTTGCGGTCCCAGCGGGGCGGCGCGTCCCTGTCGGCCATGCGGCCCCCTCACCCCCGGTCGTGCCCGGCACCTGTCCCTTGTTCACCGGATTCTCCTCGGACCTCGTCGGATCCGCGTCCCCGGCATCTTCCCGAATGTAGTCGTCGGCCCTGACGGCGCACGTCCCTTTACGGCAATGCGCGCCCCTGAGAGGGCCGCGGATGGTAGTGCTCTCCTCACGCTGTGCATGCGCCTACCCTTTCTGCTTCTGATCAGACAGGATCGAAGTAGACCGCGTACGACCGAATCGAGGGGCGCCCGGGACGCAATTCAATTCGGGATTCGGGTGTTTCACGGAGCGAAGGTGGGGCAGCCGCGCACCCAGGGAAGTGTAGGAATCACTTCCGCTTCCGTCCCCTGGCCTCTGAGGGCCTTTCGGGATCTACGGGGTCTACAGGGACCTTTCGGGGCTCGGTGCAGGGGTGCCCGGTTCAAGGTCAGCATCGTCGAGGGAGAGGCAGGCGCGTGACGCTCAGGGTGACCGACGGCGAGCAGGGCGGCTGGGCCGTGCTCCAGGTATCGGGCGAGATGGATCTGGTGACGTCACCGGTACTGCGACAGCGGGTGCACGACGCCGTGGCCGACGGCCGCCGCAGCATCGTGGTCGACCTCTCCGAAGTGCTGTTCTGCGATTCCAGCGGCGTCGGCGTACTGATAGCCACCCGCCGGCTGATCCGCTCCTGTCAGGGCGAGCTCCGTCTCATCCTCCCCGCCCAGGGAGCCGTGGACGGTTCGCATGTCAACCGCGTCCTGGGCGCCCTCGGCGTACGCCGCCTCTTCGACGTCTACCCGGACGTCGACGCGGCCGTGGACGACGAGTCGAGCCCCCTGTCGGCCTGAGCACCTTCGGACCGATCGCCCGAGGACCGTTTCTGTCGGCGTGACCTTCGTCACGCGCAAACGTCGATTGCCCCTGAAATATCGCCCTTGAGACTTCGCCACGGCGTTGTCGCGGAATTCCCCCGTCCTTGGCACAAGCGTCGTTTTCCGCTCCCCAGGAGCGCCCGGCGTCGTACGCTCCCTGCCAGACGCACCCCATCTGATGTGTAAGGCGGCCTGAAAAGACATGGTCAGCACCGAGTACGAGCGACGGATCGCCGCCCGGTTCGCCACCTTCGACCAGGACGGCAACGGCTATATCGACCGCGAGGACTTCAGCGGCGCGGCCAAGAAGCTGCTCGCCGAGTTCGATACGACGGCCCGGTCCGACAGAGGGCAGGCCCTCTACATCGGCGCGGAGGCCTTCTGGCAGGGCATGGCAGGGATAGCCGACCGGGACGGCGACCAGCGGATCACCCGCGAGGAGTTCGTGAACGGCGCCGTCAAGCGGCTCCGAGACAACCCGGACCGGTTCGCCGACATCGCCCGCCCGTTCCTGGACGCGGCCCTCGCCGTGGCCGACAGCGACCGGGACGGCGCGGTGACGATCGATGAGGCCGCGCGCGTCCTCAAGGTCCTCGGCGTACCCGACGACCTCGCCACCACCGCGGCCGGCGCCCTCGACGCAGACGCCGACGGCCGCATCACCGAGCCGGAGATCGTAACCGCCTTCGCCCGCTATTTCACGGTGCCCGAGTAGTTTTCGCCCCCTACTTCGTCCCCTACGTAGAGGCCGCATTCTTTGATGCGGCCCCTGTAGACCCCGAAAAACGCTCCCTCAGCTTGTACTTGAGGACCTTCCGCAGCGTCTCGTTGCGCGGAAGGGCGTCCACCACCTCCAACTGCTCCGGCAGCTTGTGCACGGACAGCCCTTCCGCACGGAGATACGAAGTCACCGCCTCCAGTGTCAACGCCGAAGCCCCAGGCGGCTGTTCGACCACCGCGCAGACCCGCTCCCCACGCTCGGCGTCCGGCAGCCCGATCACCGCGGCGTCCCCGACGTCCGGATGCCGATGCAACAGATCCTCGATCTCCTTGGCCGAGATGTTCTCGCCCTTGCGGATGATGACGTCCTTCAGGCGCCCGGTGAGCACCAGATGGCCGCTCTCCGTGAGCCGCCCAAGGTCCCCGGTGATGAGAAAACCGTCCTCGTCGAAGGCCTCGGCGGTCTGCGCCGGGTCCAGATAGCCCTGGCACACGGCCTCCCCGCGCAGCCGCACCTCCCCGTCCACGATCCGTATCTCCATGCCCTCCGGAGGCCGCCCCTCGGTCGTCGCGAGGTCCTCAGGGCTGTCGTCCGGCGACCCCATCGTGATCATCGGCACCTCGGTCATGCCGTACCCATGCGTGAGCTGGACCCCCATCTCCCGTACGACGGCATGGTGCAGCTCCGGCGGCTTCGGCGCCCCTCCGCCCGCGAGCAGCCGCAGCGTCGGGATGACCGGAGTGCCGGGCTGCTTCCGCTGCTCGGCGAGGAACATCGAGTAGAACGCCGTCGACCCGCCCGCCACCGTCACCCCGTGCTTGCGATACCCCTCCAGGGACTCCGGCAGCGCGAACTTCTCGAAGAGCACCGCCGGGAACCCGTACAGCAGCAGCATCACCAGATAGTCCGGGCCCCCTATGTGCGCGAAGGGGAACGCGATCGAGCCGACGTCGTCCGCCGACAGATGCAGCGCGTGCGCGAGACACGACCCGCCCGCGATCAGCGACCGGTCCGTGTGCAGCACGCCCTTGGGGTCGGAGGTGGTGCCCGAGGTCCAGTAGATCCAGCGCACCTCGGTGCCGTCGGAGGGCGGCGGGGGCAGTACGTCCGGATCGCCGTCGGGCAGCGAGTCGTACGCCTCGAAGACGCCCCGCGCCCCGATGCGGTGCGCCATCTCCGTGTGGTCGAAGCCGCGCCACTGGCCCGGCACGGCGAAGTACGCGGCCTCGGACTCCCGTAGCGCGAAGGCGACTTCACGGTCCCGGTAGAAGGGGATGACCGGAGTCTGCACGGCCCCGAGCCGCGCCAGGGCCATCGCCAGCAGCACCGTCTCGATCCGCGTGGGCAGCTGCCAGGCGACGACCGAGCCGGGGCGCACCCCCATTCCGTACAGGCCCGCAGCCGCCCGCTCAGCTCCCGAACGCAGCTCCTCGAAGGTGAGGGTGCGGTCGTCCTGGAGGAGGACGGGACGGCGGGGCGTGAGCTCGGCACGGCGTTCGACGAGCTCCCAGAAGGTGCGCGAGGTACCGAGGGCGTGCGCGGTATCAGCAGTCACGACGGATCCCCCAAGAGGCCTAAAACTGACGGCTAGTCAGATCGTAGCCAGGAGCGTAGGCCGCGCCGCCTTGTCGGTCCAGGGGTGCGGAGCTAGCCTTCTTTCTGACGGTCCATCAGATACGGGCCCTCGCACCCGCCCGCCGGAGGGGACTGAACCCATGACCGAACTGCCTCGGATCATCAGCGTCGACGACCACGTCATCGAGCCCGCACACCTCTTCGAGACCTGGCTGCCGAAGAAGTACCAGGACCGCGGGCCCAAGCCGCTGACCGCCGGCATCGGGGAACTCGCGTACGTGGGCGGCAAGTACCAGATCACGATGGACCCGGACGGACCGCCGACCGACTGGTGGATCTACGAGGACCTCAAGTTCCCGTACAAGCGCAATATCGCCGCCGTCGGCTTCGACCGCGACGAGATGACGCTGGAGGGCATCACGCGCGCGGAGATGCGGCCGGGCTGCTGGGACCCGGTCGAGCGCCTCAAGGACATGGAGGCCAACCACGTCGAGGCCAGCCTGTGCTTCCCGACCTTTCCGCGCTTCTGCGGGCAGACCTTCGCCGAGGCGCACGACAAGGAAGTGGCGCTGGCCTGTGTGCGCGCGTACAACGACTTCATGGTCGAGGAGTGGTGCGGCGACAGCGGCGGCCGGCTCATCCCGCTGTGCATCATCCCCCTGTGGGACATCGACCTCGCGGTCGCCGAGATCAAGCGGAACGCGGCGCGCGGCGTCAAGGCTGTGACCTTCTCCGAGATCCCCACCTACCTGGGGCTGCCGTCCATCCACTCCGGCTACTGGGACCCGTTCTTCGCGATCTGCCAGGAGACCGGAACGGTCGTCAACATGCACATCGGCTCCAGCTCCCAGATGCCCGCCGCCTCCCCGGACGCGCCCCCGGCGGTCCAGGCCTCGCTCAGCTTCAACAACGCGATGGCCTCGATGATGGACTTCCTGTTCAGCGGCGTCCTGGTGAAGTTCCCGCAGCTCAAGCTCGCCTACTCCGAAGGCCAGATGGGCTGGATTCCGTACGCCCTGGAGCGCGCCGACGACGTCTGGGAGGAACACCGCGCCTGGGGCGGGGTGCGCGACCTGATCCCCGAGCCTCCGTCGACGTACTACTACCGGCAGATCTTCTGCTGCTTCTTCCGCGACAAGCACGGCGTCGCCTCGCTGGACGTGGTCGGTCGCGACAACGCGACCTTCGAGACCGACTACCCGCACGTCGACTCGACCTTCCCGCACACCAAGGAGGTCGCCCTCGATCATGTGAAGGGCCTCGACGACGAGACGGTCTACAAGCTGATGCGCGGCAACGCGATCCGCATGCTGGACCTGGACTTCGACAAGTAGCCGGACAGGACGAGCGGACGCGTCATGGACCTCGCGTACACGCCCGAAGAGGAGGAGTTCCGCGCCCGGCTGCGCGAGTGGCTGGGCAAGGTGCTCCCCACACTCCCCCCGAAGCCATCCCCCGACGACTGGCCCGCCCGGCGCGCGTACGACCTCGGCTGGCAGCGCATGCTGTACGACGCCGGGTACGCGGGCCTGCACTGGCCCGTCGACGCGGGCGGGCGCAGGGCGACCCCGACGCAGCATCTGATCTTCCTGGAGGAGACGGAAAAGGCGGGCGCCCCCTACGTAGGGGCCAATTTCGTCGGCCTGCTGCACGCCGGGCCGACGATCGCCGCCGAGGGCACCGCCGAGCAGCGGGCGCGCTGGCTGCCGCCCGTGCTCCGCGGCGAGGAGGTGTGGTGCCAGGGGTTCAGCGAGCCGGACGCCGGCTCGGACCTCGCGGCGTTGCGCACGCGCGCGTGGCGTGACGGCGACGACTACGTAGTGAGTGGGTCCAAAATCTGGACTTCCCATGCAGAAGTCGCCGACTGGTGTGAGCTGTTGGTGCGTACGGATCCCCGGGCGCCCAAACACCGCGGCATCTCCTGGCTCGCGATGCCGATGGACGCCCCAGGGATCACGGTCCGCCCCTTGCGCACCCTCGCGGGCTCCACCGAGTTCGCGGAGGTCTTCCTCGACGAGGTGCGGGTCCCTGTGGCCAACCGGGTCGGCCCGGAGAACGACGGCTGGCGCGTGACCATGGTGACCCTCTCCTTCGAGCGCGGCACGGCCTTCGTAGGCGAGGTCGTGGCCTGCCGCCGCGTACTGGGCGAACTGGCCCGTGAGGCACGGAAGAACGGCCGGTGGGACGACCCGGTGCTACGACGCCGGCTGGGCAGACTGAACGCCGAGTTCCGCGCCCTGTGGCGGCTCACGCAGTGGAACGTAGGCGAATCCGAACGCACCGGCGGCGTCCCCGGTATCGGGGGTTCGGTTTTCAAACTGAGGTACTCACACGCGCGGCAAGAGCTGTACGACACCGCCGCCGATGTCCTCGGCCCCGAGTCGCTCGACCTGTCCGCCGACTGGACCCTGGACCGGCTGTCGTCCCTCTCGTACACCATCGCGGCCGGCACCTCGCAGATCCAGCGGAACATCGTGGCCGAGCGAATCCTGGGCCTCCCGAAGGGCAGGTGACCTCCCGACATGCGTTTCCAACTCACGGAGGACCAGCGGGCGTTGCAAGCAGGAGTACGTGAACTCCTCACGCGCCGCTTCGGACGCGAACAGCTCCGGGCCGCCGTGGACGCCCCGAACCTCGATCGCGCCCTGTGGCGCGAACTCGGCGAGGCGGGCTTCTTCGCGCTGCGGCTCCCCGAGGCGGACGGCGGTGTCGGGCTCGGGCTCCCCGAGGCGGTCCTGGCCTTCGAGGAAGCGGGCCGCGCCCTGCTCCCCGGCCCGCTGGTGGCCACCCACCTGGCGGCCGGCGAGGTTCCCGGAGCCGCCACCGGCGAATGTGTCGTCGCAGCCGTGGACGGCACCCTCGTGGAGTGGCTGGACGAGGCCGACACCGTACGTGGGGATGTGACGGGAGCGGTCGCGATGCGCTCGGCGGACCCGCTGACACCCCTCCACCGCGTCCCGCGCGGCGCCTCCGCCGACCCCGTTGCCGCCCTGCTCACCGCCGCCGAGCAACTCGGATCGGCAGCCCGTACCTGCGAAGCGGCCGTGCAACACGCCCGGGCGCGCGAGCAGTTCGGGCAACCGATCGGGGCCTTCCAGGCGGTCAAGCACCTGTGCGCGGAGATGCTGGTGCGCGTGGAGGTGGCCCGTGTCGCGGTGTACGCGGCCGCCGTCACGGCCGACCCGCTCGACATCGCCGCGGCCGGACTGCTCGCCGACGAGGCTGCCGAACGGGGCGCCCGCGACTGCCTTCAGGTGCACGGCGGCATGGGCTTCACATGGGAGTCCGACGTGCACCTTCATCTCAAACGCGCCTGGGTGCGGGCCAGGCGGGGCCACGGCGCGGCGGACGCCGAGGAGGCACTCGCGGAGCATCTGCTGTCCCCGGCGGCACGGTAGGCGAGCCCCTTGAACGCCCGCCGCGCGAGCCCTTTGTCGCCGATCGTGGCACCCCGAAACGGACGGATGTCGCGGAATGTGGCATACCGGAATTACCGTGCGTCGATATCGGGTTGTGTCCGAGGTGTGACTCGTCACGGCCTGGAGTCAGCGGTGAGCTCCGGTACCTTGTGTGGGATGCGAGTGGTTCTGAGGCCGAGCCATCCCGGTGTTGCCCTTGAGGTGGCTCCGGACCCGGCGATGCGCCGCCCTCGCAGGGCGGGATCAAGCCCCGGTCCAGCCCGTTCGACTTCCCGTGACGAGCGTCGCACAGTATGCCGTACGCATACTCCTTCGCGCTGGAATATGCCCGAAGCGCTTGTTGGGGTGACTGTACGTCAACCATGCTGTCACGCAAGGGAATCACAGTCCGTGATCCCTGTTCTGCCCATGATTGTGGCCCTCGGTCACGAGGCGATGTGTCCGCCGGTTCGGATGGTGTGAACGGTGCAGGTGCTTCAAGTGCAGCTGGAGATCCGGCCCGACCCCGCAGAGGTGGGGCGAGCCCGGAGATGGGTCCGTTCGCGGATTGCCGGCTCGGCCATAAGAGTCGATGAGCCACTGGCCGAGACGCTGATCCTCCTCGTCTCCGAACTGGTCACCAACGCCGTGGTCCACACCGGAAGTCCAGCCGTACTGCGCCTGTCCCTGCCGGGCACGGCGCCCGACGCGGGTGCGGGGGACGGCACTGCGGGCCAGGCCCCCGCCACAGTCCGCCTGGAGGTGGCCGACACCAGCGCCCGCCCACCACGCCCCCGCTGCGTCGACAACGACGAAACAGGCGGCCGCGGCCTGGCCCTGGTGGACGGCCTGGCCGACCGCTGGGGCTGGAGCCCAGAGGGCGCAGGCAAACGCATCTGGTGCGAGGTGGACCGCAGTTCGCCCCACAGCACGACCACGACAACATGCGAGACGGCTCCTGCGACGTTCGAGGGCGGCGCGGGGGCGTACTGCGCCGGCAAGTCGGCGTACGAGGACTTGGCGTACGAGGCGGTCTGAGAAAGCCGCGCCTGAGGGGGGCCGCAGACCCCTTCAGGGGCGCGGGGAACTGCGCGACCAGCCACGACGCACCCGCAGTGTCGAGCGCGCATCCAGCGCTGGGCAAGGCGCACCCAGGGCGCGCCATCCGAAGCAGCGGCGCGGTCCAGCGCCCCTTTAGGGGCGCGGGGAATTGCGCGACAAGCCGCAGCGGACCCGCGGCGTCGAAACGCACCTCCAACGGCGGGCAACGCGCACGCAGGGCGCGCCATCCATAGCACGGTGCGGAATCGCGCCCTTCAGGGGCGCGGGGCTGTGACATTTGCGGCTCCGCCGCGATGGGGGCCCCCGCTCATGGGGGTCCCCCCGCTCGAGCGAAGCCGAGAGTGGGGGAGCAGCCGAGAGTGGGGGAGCGAACAACCACAACGAACCCGCAGGCTCAAACGCGCACCCAGCGGAGGGTCAGCGCAGCCGAGTGCGCCGGTGAGTGCTTCCAGAACCACCGGCCAGGTGTTGACGTGACGTGTCCGTTTGATCACGCTTGTGGTCAGCGATTCGCCGTGAGGGGACGACGAGGGTTCCGGTGACGGGGAACCCTCGACGAGTGCGAGTCGCAATTCGGCGTCGGCTCCTACAGGGCCACGGGGTGTCCTCGCACGAGCGGGGTTCGTCCGAGGGGCAGGGCGGGTACGCCGGAGCCGGATGGCGGCGCGCAGTGCCGTGCTCGGGGCAGCGGAGCGCGCCGCCAGCCGATCAGTACGACACCGGATCGGTGCGAACTCAGAGGAGTGGGAGCTCGGAGGATCGGGAGCTCAGAGGATGGCGACCGGCGCCACAGGGGTCCCCGTACCGCCGACGAACGGTTCAGGCATCGCCGACAGTAGAAACGTATAGCTGGATTCTTGTCCACAGGCTGTGGACAACTCTTCGAGATTCCAGTTCTGCCCCTGAAGCATCCCCATCTCGACGAGATCGAGGGCATGGACAGGCAACCACAACCCCTCTATTTCCGGAGGAAACACCTCAAAGGTGAGGGTGTCATTCGCGACCGCCGCGACGTCACGCGTGTGAAACCACTCCGGAGTACGGACGGACAGCCCGGGCGAGGGATACGCGTACGCATGCTTGTCGCCCGCCAGATAGAGCTGGACCTGCCCGGTACGTACGAGAACGATGTCACCGGAGCGGACCCGCGTGCCCGCCAGTTCCTCGGCCGCCTCCAGGTCTTCCGGCGTCACCGCGTGATCGCCCGCCAGGCGATCCGTCCCCCGCGCGCGGGCCACATCCAGCAGGACGCCGCGCGAGACGATGTGCCGAGGCTTGTCGATACCGCTGAACTCCGCGCCCGCGTGCGCCGTGACGGTGTCGGCCGGACGACCGTTGTAGATCTTCCCCGAGTGTGAGACATGGCTGAGCGCATCCCAGTGGGTCGCCGCCTGCAGCCCCATCGTCACGGCGTCATCGCTGCAGGCGACCGTGCCGGGACCGAAGATCTCCTGGTTGATCTGCACCATGGTGTGCAGCGGGTTGACGCGCCCAGGGATCATCCCGGTCTGCACGCCGTCCTGCTGGAGGGGGAGCGTGAGCGGGACGCGACGGCCGGTGCGGACGGTCGCGGCGGCTTCGCGTACGACCTCGTCGGTGATCAGGTTCAGCGTGCCGATCTCGTCGTCGGCGCCCCAGCGCCCCCAGTTGTTCACGCGCTTGGCGATGTCATGGAACTCGGCCGGCAGTGACATCGGGGCCTCCCGGGGCTTGTCGCCAGGTATCTGACGGGTCGTAGAATCGCACTGGAATCCAAATCTAACGGTCCGTCAGAAACTGCGGGACGGGAAGGGGCCGGTGTGGGGAACTTCTTGGCAGACAAGGTCGTCGCCGTGACCGGAGCGGGGCGGGGCATCGGACGCGCCGTCGCGCTCGCGGCAGCCGCCGAGGGAGCGCGGGTCGTCGTCAACGACTACGGCGTCTCCGTGGACGGCGGTTCACCGACCAGCGACATCGCGGACTCCGTGGTGAAGGAGATCCTGACGGCCGGGGGCGACGCGGTCGCCGTCGCCGACGACATCTCCACGATGGCGGGCGGACAGCGGGTCGTCGACACCGCGCTGTCGTCGTACGGGCGGCTCGACGGCGTCGTCTGCGTGGCAGGGATCCTGCGCGAACGGATGCTGTTCAACATGTCCGAGGAGGAATGGGACCCCGTCCTCGCCACCCACCTGAAGGGCACCTTCACGGTCTTCCGTGCCGCCTCCGCGGTGATGCGGAAACAGGGCGCGGGCACGCTGATCGGCTTCACCAGCGGCAACCACCAGGGATCCGTCTCCCAGGCCAACTACAGCGCCGCGAAGGGCGGCATCATCTCGCTGGTACGGAGCGCCGCGCTCGGCCTGCACAAATACGGGGTGACCGCCAACGCCGTGGCACCCGTCGCCCGTACGCGCATGGCGGCGAACGTCCCCATGGAGCTCAAGGAAATCGGCGAACCCGAGGACGTGGCCGCGCTGGTCGTCTACCTGCTGTCGGCCCGCGCCCGCGACGAGGGCATCACGGGGCAGGTCTACACGATCGCCGGACCCAAGATCGCGGTGTGGGCGCAGCCGAGGGAGCTGAGGGCGGCGTATGCGGAGGGCACGCCCTGGACTCCGGAGCGGATCGCGGACTTCCTGCCCGGGACGGTGGGCGTGGACCCGATGCCGATGCTGGAGCAGTTGGAGGCGATGGCCAAAGCTGCTTCGGAGAAGACACGGCCGAACGCATAACAACGCACAAAGGGGTTGCGGACGTATGGAGTTCGGGTTCAGCGCCGAGGACGAGGCCTTCCGAAGTGAGGTACGAGCCTGGCTGCGTACGCACCTTGTCGGCGACCCGGCCCGGCGCGAGTGGGAGCGGGAGCTCGGCCGGGCCGGCTGGATCGGGCTCGGTTGGGAGGCCGGCGGATACGGCAACCGCACCGCGAGTCTCATCCAACAGGTCGTCTGGGCCGAGGAGTACGCCCGCTCCCGCGCCCCCGCCCGGTCCGGTCACATCGGGGAGAACCTGCTGGCCCCGACGCTCCTCGCGCACGGCTCCGAGGAACAAAAGAGCCGCTTCCTGCCGCCGATCGCCCGTGGTGAGGAGCTGTGGTGCCAGGGCTACAGCGAGCCGGGGGCGGGGTCGGACCTAGCCGGGGTGCGCACCGCTGCCGTACGCGACGGGGATTCGTACCTGGTGACCGGCCAGAAGATCTGGACCTCCCTCGCCCATGAGGCGGACTGGTGCTTCGTGCTGGCCCGTACCGATCCGGAGTCGCGGCGGCACCATGGGCTGAGCTTTCTGCTGGTTCCGATGGATCAGCCGGGGCGGATCGAGGTGCGGCCGATCCGGCAGATGACGGGGACCAGTGAGTTCAACGAGGTCTTCTTCGACGGGGCGCACGCGCGCGTGGAGCACGTTGTCGGCGGCGAGGGGCAGGGCTGGCGGGTCGCGATGGGGCTGCTCGGCTTCGAGCGGGGCGTCTCCACGCTGGCCCAGCAGGTGGGCTTCGCGCAGGAGTTGGGGCGGGTCCTGAAGACGGCTGTCTCGACGGGTGCTGCGGACGATCCCGTCGTACGCGATCGCCTGGTGCGGCAGTGGGCCGAGCTGCGGACCATGCGGTGGAACGCGTTGCGAACGCTGGGCAGTTGGGGACCAGGGGCTACTGCGGACGCCGGGGCTCCCAGTGTCGCCAAGCTGTTGTGGGGTCGCTGGCATCAGCGGCTCGGGGAGCTGGCGATGCAGGTACGGGGCGCCGAGGCGACGGTCGGTCCAGCGGACTGGACGCCTTCAGAACCGTACGAACTGGACCCCCTGCAACACCTGTTCCTGTTCAGCCGGGCCGACACCATCTACGGCGGCTCGGACGAGATCCAGCGCACCATCATCGCCGAGCGGGTGCTCGGCCTGCCGAGGGAACCGAAGGGCTGAGGTGGCCATATGCGGGGCGTGATCTTCGACGGGAAGCAGGCTCAGGTCGTCGACGACCTGGAGATACGGGACGTGGGGCCGGGCGAGGTGCAGGTGGCGATCTCGGCGGCGGGGCTGTGCCACAGCGATCTCTCGGTGGTGGACGGGACCATTCCGTTCCCCGTTCCCGTGGTGCTCGGGCATGAGGGCGCGGGGGTGGTCGAGGCGGTGGGCGCGGGTGTCACGCATGTACGGCCCGGAGACCATGTGTCGCTCTCCACGCTCGCGAACTGCGGTGCCTGCGCGGAGTGCGACCGGGGGCGGCCGACGATGTGCCGCAAGGCGATCGGGCGGCCGGGGCAGCCGTTCACACGGGACGGCCGGCCGGTGTACCAGTTCGCGTCCAACTCGGCCTTCGCGGAACGCACCTTGGTGAAGGCCGTCCAGGCGGTCCGTATCCCCGAGGACATCCCGCTGCCCTCCGCCGCGCTGATCGGCTGCGGCGTGCTCACGGGCGTGGGCGCGGTGCTGAACCGCGCGCGCGTGGACCACGGCGACAGCGTGATCGTCATCGGTACGGGCGGGATCGGGCTGAACGTCCTCCAGGGCGCCCGTATCGCGGGCGCGTCCACGATCGTCGCCGTGGACGCGAACCCGGCGAAGGAGGCGACGGCGAGGCAGTTCGGCGCGACACACTTCCTCACGTCGACGGAGGGGGTGCGGGACATCCTCCCGACGGGCGCGGACCACGCCTTCGAGTGCGTGGGCCGAGTCGAACTCATCCGCCAGGCCATCGACCTGCTCGACCGCCACGGCCAGGCGATCCTGCTCGGCGTCCCGCCCGCCACCGCGGAAGCGACCTTCCTCGTCTCCTCGATGTACCTGGACAAGTCGATCCTGGGCTGCCGCTACGGCTCCTCCCGCCCCCAACGCGACATCGCCCTGTACGCCCAGCTGTACCGCGAAGGCCGCCTGCTGCTGGACGAGCTGGTGACGGCGACGTACCCGGTCGAGGACTTCGAGAAGGCGAAGGCAGACGCGGAGGCGGGGCGGGTGGCGAGAGGGGTACTGACCTTCTGAGGTCCGAGGTCCGAGGCCCGGGAGCTGCCTCAACTCCCGCTGCTCACACGGAGGTTGTCCGACCGGAACGTACGCCGGTACGCGCTCGGCGTGACCCCCAGCGCCGCCTGGAGATGCTGCCGCATCGACTGAGCCGTGCCGAAGCCGGCGTCGCGGGCCACCTGGTCGATGGACAGGTCGGTGGACTCCAGGAGGTGGCGGGCGCGTTCGACGCGCTGCTGGGTGAGCCACTGGCCTGGGCTGATGCCTGCCTCCTCGCGGAAGCGGCGCGTGAAGGTGCGTACGGACATGGACTCCTGCTCGGCCATGTCGCGTAGCTGGAGCGGTTCGTGGAGGCGGGCCAGCGCCCAGGCGCGGGCGGCGGTCGTGGTCGCCACCTGCGGCTCGGGCACCGGCCGCTGGATGTACTGCGCCTGGCCGCCGTCACGGTGCGGTGGTACGACGGTGCGGCGGGCCACGTCGTTGGCGACGGCGGTGCCGTGGTCGCGGCGTACGAGATGGATGCACAGGTCGATCCCGGCCGCGACCCCGGCGGAGGTGAGCACGTCCCCGTCGTCGACGAAGAGCACGTCCGCGTCGACCTTGACCTTCGGGAAGAGCCGCTGGAAGTGCTCGGCGTGGAACCAGTGCGTGGTCGCCGGGCGGCCGTCGAGGCAGCCGGCGGCGGCGAGGACGTATCCGCCGGTGCAGATGGAGACGAGGCGGGTGCCGGGCCGGATGTGACCGAGGGCGGCGGCCAGTTCGTCGGTGAGCACACCCTCCTCGAAGACCGGGCCGAGCTCGTACGTGGAGGGCACGACGACGGTGTCCGCCGTGGCCAGCGCCTCGGGGCCGTTCTCGACGAGCAAGGCGAAGTCGGCGTCGGTCTCGACCGGGCCGGGCGGCCGGATCGAGCAGGTGACGACCTCGTACAGCGGCCGTCCCTCGGCGGTCCTCGCGCGGCCGAAGATCCGCTGCGGGATGCCCAGTTCGAAGGGGAGGAGCCCGTCCAGGGCGAGGACGACGACGCGATGCCGAGCCGGAAGACCACTCATGGCCCGATCCTAGCGAATGCTGTCCCTCGGGCCACTCGATCGCGGTCGTCGCAGCACAGAAGCTCTATGACGTGACGCAGACTCCCGAAGCCTCAGATGTTCAGGACGCCTCAGCAGTCCAGGACCAGGAACCCGAGAGCGAGAGAAAGCGGCGCCGGACCGTGCGCGTGCACCGTGCGTGGTTCGTCGCCGCCGTCACCTTCGTGACGATCCTCGGCGCCGCGGCCTTCCGCTCCCTGCCGGGCCTGCTCATCGATCCGTTGCACCAGGAGTTCCACTGGTCGCGCGGCACGATCGGGCTCGCGGTGTCCGTCAATCTCGCGCTGTACGGGCTCACCGCGCCGTTCGCCGCCGCGCTGATGGACCGCTTCGGGATCCGCCGGGTGGTCGCGGTCGCTCTGCTCGTGATCGCGATCGGCTCGGGCACGACCGTGTGGATGACGGCGGCCTGGCAGCTGATCCTGTGCTGGGGACTGCTGGTCGGGCTGGGCTCGGGCTCGATGGCGCTGGCGTTCGCGGCGACGGTCACCAACCGGTGGTTCACCGAGCGGCGCGGACTGGTGACGGGAATCCTCACGGCGGCCTCGGCCTCAGGACAGTTGATCTTTCTGCCGCTGCTGTCGTGGATTGTCTCCGAGCATGACTGGCGTCCCGCCGCCGTAACGGTGGCGCTGGCGGCCCTCGCCGTCGTCCCCTTCGTATGGCTGCTGCTGCGGGACCATCCGGCGGACGTGGGGCTGAAGCCGTACGGTTCACCGGAGTTCGTGGAGAAGCCGCCGCCCGTGCCCGGCGCCGCCCGCCGCACGGTGAACGTCCTCTTCTCGGCAGTCCGTACGGGCCCCTTCTGGCTGCTGGCCGGCACCTTCGCGATCTGCGGCGCGTCGACGAACGGCCTGATCCAGACGCACTTCGTGCCCGCCGCCCACGACCATGGCATGCCGATCACGGCGGCGGCTTCGCTGCTCGCGGTCATCGGGGTCTTCGACGTCGTCGGCACGATCGCCTCCGGCTGGTTCACGGACCGCTTCGAGCCGCGGCGGCTGCTGGCCGTCTACTACGCCCTGCGCGGCATATCGCTGCTCTTCCTGCCGATGCTGCTGGCGCCCTCGGTGCAGCTCCCGATGGTCTTCTTCATCGTCTTCTACGGCCTCGACTGGGTGGCCACCGTCCCGCCGACCCTCGCCCTGTGCCGCGAGCAGTACGGCGACGACAGCGCGATCGTCTTCGGCTGGGTTCTGGCCTCCCACCAGGTGGGCGCGGCCCTCGTAGCCTTCCTCGGCGGCTTCGCCCGCGACACCTTCGGCTCGTACGACGTGGTCTGGTACGCCTCGGGGGCGCTGTGCGCGGTGGCGGCGCTGATGGCGTTGGTGATCCGGAGGAGGCCGGCGGTGGGGGCGACCGGCCTCGCGGTCACACCCGGATGACCTGGACGCCGGGGAAGGCGGTGAAGCCGGCGTCTTGGGTGATGACGGGGAGGTCGTGCATGCGAGCGGTGGCCGCGATCCAGGCGTCGTTGACGCGGGATTTGGGCATCGATCGGCCTGCCTTCGCGATTTCGGTCATCATCTGTGACCACACGGAGGCGACGATGCGATCAGGGGCGAGCACCGTATATCTCGACGCGACCGTGAGGGTGGACAGGCGGCGGGCTCGCGTCGCGTCGTCGCGCGAGGCCAGGACGCCCAGGGACAGCTATGCCAGCGTGACCGGCGAGATGAAGACATTGCGCGGGAGGGGAGAGGCCATGCTGCGGCCGGTCTCGCGGGCCACGAAGACCGACGTGTCCGCGAGTGCGTAGGTGGCGCTCATGAGGCGGCTTCGTCTCCGCTCTCGGTGTACTCGTCCGAGCCGGAGAACAAGGCGTCGATCTCGTCCAGCATCTCCCGGTCGATGCCTCCGCCCGATTCCCAGAACTCAATGAGCTCCTCGGCGCGCATCGGGCGGTCATACCGCTCGAGTACGTGGATGACCTCGCCGTGGTCGGTGACCTCGATGGGGCCGGGCCCCGCGACGAGGCGGGTCATCGCGCCGGGCTCATTGAGCTCGGACATATCGATCCGTGTTGGTTCGTTCATGCCTAGACGGTAAGCCGACCCACACGCACAGTGACAGCCCTGATCCTACGAATCACTCGCACTGATGAACGGCTTCCGGGAAATCCCCACTTCAGTCGCTCAAGCGTCCGAACCGCCCCCGATGAAACAGCAAAGGCGCGCCATCACCGTCGGTCGCCCCCAGCGCCTGCACCCGCCCCACCACGATCAGATGGTCCCCGCCGGTGTGCACCGCATGGATCGCGCAGTCGATCCACGCGAGCGCCCCCTCCAGCCGCGGCGACCCCGACACCGGGGCCGCGTCATAGACGACCCCCGCGAACTTGTCCGCCCCGGTCACCGCGAACCCGCGGCACAACTCGCCCTGGTGCGCCGCCAGTACGTTCACACAGAACACGCCCGCGCGAGCGATCCGCGGCCACGTCGTCGACGTACGCGCGACCATGAACACGACCAGCGGCGGATCGAGGGAGAGGGAGGAGAAGGACTGGCAGGCGAAACCGGCGGGGCCGCCCTCGCCGTCGGCGGCGGGTGCGGTGACGACGGTCACCCCGGTCGCGAAGTTCCCCAGTACGCGCCGGAATTCGCCCTGATCGACCGGCGCCCGCTCGTCGTCCCCGACAGCCCGCAGATCTGGCCGCGGCAAGGCCTCGACCGGTCCCGCGACGGTGGAGACCCCGGCCGACCTGAGGTAACGGACGGCTGCGGCGGCCATCCCTGCGTGTCCCATCACGCCCTCCATTGAACCTGACGCACCGTCAGATAGGAAGCCTTCAGGCCATCCAGAAGCCCCTCCAGGACCCTCCAAACCCCCTCAGCGCCCGCTGAACTCGGCCCCGCGCCGCTCCACGAACGCCGCCACCCCTTCCTTCGCATCCGCCGTCGTCATATTGATCTCCTGCGCGGCGGCCTCGGCGGCGAACGCGGTGGCACGTTCGGAGTCCAGGGAGGCGTTGACGAGCTGCTTCGTGAGGGCGAGGGCCCGGGTAGGCCCGGCGGCGAGGCGCTCGGCCCACTCGCGGGCCGTCTTCTCCAGCTCCTCGGCCGGTACGACGCGATTGACGAGCCCGAGGCGTTCGGCGTCGGCGGCACTCAGCGCGTCGCCGAAGAACATCAGCTCCTTGGCCCGCTGCGGTCCGACCAGCCGGGGGAGGAGGTAGGCACCGCCCCCGTCGGGCACCAGACCGCGCCGTACGAACACCTCCACGAACCGGGCAGGCTCGGCGGCGATCACCAGGTCGCAGGCGAACGCGAGGTGCGCGCCGATTCCCGCCGCGGTGCCGTTCACCGCGGCGATCACCGGTTTCTCGCAGTCGAGAACCGCGGCGATGAGGCGCTGGGCGCCGAGACGGATGACCCGGGCCACATCGCCGGCGACCCGTTCCGCGGCGACCGGCCCTCCCCCACTCTCGGCTTCGCTCGAGCGGGGGGACCCCCACCGCAGGTCGGCGCCCGCACAGAAACCGCGGCCCGTCGCGGTGAGGACGACGGCCCGTACGTCCGGGTCGGCGGAGGCCTCGGAAAAAATTTGGATCAGGCGTTCTCGCTGGTCAGAGGTGATGGCGTTCATCGCCTCGGGCCGGTTGAGGGTGATCCACGCGACCTGATTGTCAGTGGCGTGCCGTACCAATGACTCGAGGGAAATTTCGGGGCCGGAGCGCTGGTCGGGACCGGCGCTCCGGGACGAGTGGGATGAGTCAGGGGATTCGTGGGGTTCACGGGATTCACGGGATTCACGGGATTCACGGGGGGAGTCGGACATGGGGGTGCTCCGTTTCGTACGGGGGGTGAAGGTTGCCGTGCGCGGAACGTGCGGTGCTGTGCGCGGGGCCGTCGGCGCTGTACGCGAAACCGTCGGGGCCGTGCGCGGGATCGTCGGCGCCCTTGGCGGGATCGCCGGCGCCCTTCGCGGGACCGTCGGAGCCGCACGCGGTATTGCGGGAGCCGTTCGCGCTGCTGCGTGGCGGTGGGGATGGAGGTGGCGGTGGCGAGGACCGCTCGCCTCAGCGGCACACCGCCATCGCGTCCAGCGCGACGGCCCCTTGCCCCCTGGGCAGCACCATCAGCGGGTTGATGTCGAGCTCAGCCAGCTCGCCGTCGAGTTCGAGCGCCATGCGCTGCACCCGGAGGACGACCTCGACCAGCGCGTCGAGGTCGGACGGGGGGCGCCCGCGGACCCCGTCGAGCAGCGCGCGCCCGCGCAGCTCGTCGAGCATGGCCCGCGCCTGCTCCTCGCCGAACGGCGGCACGCGCACGGCCGTGTCCCGCAGCACCTCCACGAGAACGCCGCCGAGCCCGACCGTCACGGTCGGCCCGAAGAGCTCGTCCTGTGTGACGCCCACGACCATCTCGACTCCGGGATCGACCATCTGGCACACCAGGACCCCGTCGAGCGAGACGCCTTCGTAGCGGGCGATGTCGGTCAGCTCCCGGTAGGCGTCGCGGACCTGACTGGCGGAGGTCAACCCGACCTTCACCAGGCCGAGTTCGGTCTTGTGGGCGAGCTGCGCGCCGGAGGCCTTCATCACGACGGGGTAGCCGACGAGCCCGGCCGCCCGCACGGCCGCCGCCGCGCTGGTCACCAACTGCTCGCGCGGTACGCGGATTCCGTACGCCCGCAGAAGCTGCTTCGCCGCGTGCTCGCTCAGCTGCTGTCCTGGCCGCATCAGCGCCTGGGCCTTGCGGTAGGAGGGCGAATGCGTGCGGGGCGCCTCGTCGAAGGGGGAGCGGTACGAGGCGGTGAAGCGGGCGTGGTCGAGGTGGGCGCGGACGGCCGTGATGCAGTTCGCGAAGGTGCGAAAGGTGGCGACGCGGGAGGAGCCGAGCAGGGTGTCGCGGTACGCGGACTCGGTGCCGACCGGCGATCCCCACACCACGCACACCAGCTTGTCCGTCTGCTCCGCCGCGTCCACCAGGTCCTGCGCCAGCTGATCGCTCATCGGCGGGAAGGGCCCGGTGATCGGGCAGATCAGCACGCCCACCGCCGGGTCGTCGAGGATCGCGTCGATGATTTTGCGGCCACGCCAGTCGCCCACGGGGTGCCCGCCGTTGTCGACCGGGTTGGCGACATCGAGGTACTCCGGTATCCACTGGTGCAGCTCGGCCTGCTTGGCGTCCGACAGCCGCGGCAGAGGCAGCCCCGCCTCTGTCGCCAGGTCCGAGAAGTGCGCGCCCGTGCCGCCCGAGATCGAATACACGACGACGCCGTCGGGGCTCAGGGGGCGGGCGCGGGCCAACAGGGCCGCGGTGTCCTGGAGTTCGTCGAGCCCGTCGACGCGGATCACGCCGTACTGCCGCATCGCCGCGTCCACCACCGCGTCGGCGCCGGTCAGCTTGCCGGTGTGTGAGGCGGCCGTGCGGGCGCCGGTCTCCGTGCGGCCGACCTTGACCGCGACGACGGGGACACCGCGCCGGGCGGCCCGGTCGGCGGCGAGCATGAAGGCGCGGCCGTCCTTCAGTCCCTCGACGTAGCAGGCGATGGCGCCGACCTCCGGCTGCTCGGCGAAGTAGGAGATGAAGTCGGCGGTCTCCAGGTCGGCCTCGTTGCCGGTGGGCGCCCAGTGCGAGAGCCGTACGCCCAGCTCCTGCATCGTGAAGACGGGACGCCCCTGGTGCCCGGACTGGGTGATCAGCGCGATCGCCGGACCGTCCAGGTCGTCGCGGAACCTCTCGAAGGCGTTGAGGTTGGTGTTCGGCCCGAGCAGCCGCAGCCCGGAGCGCTCCACGGCGGCGGCGAGGCGGGCCTGCGCGGCGGCGCCCTCCGCTCCGGTCTCGGCGAACCCGGAGGCGAAGGCGACCGCGAACTTCACCTTGGCCTCGGCGAGTTCCTCGACCACAGGAAGGGGATCGGAGACCAGCAGCACGGCCAGGTCGACCTGTTCGGGCAGGTCCGCGACAGAAGGGACGCAGGATATGCCGAAGACGGACTGACGGGTGGGGTGCACCGGGTGCAGCCGGGCGCCGACCCGCTCGGCCCAGGAGAGCAACTGCCTGGTGATGCCGGTGTTCGGCCGCCCCTCGGCATCCGAGGCGCCGATGACGGCCACGGACTCGGGGCGGAAGAAGCGGTCGAGGTCGGGTACGCCGGCGTACAGCGGCCGGCCGCTGACGTCGAGGTCGTCGGTGGCGGCAGGCCTGCCGTGTACGGCAGGTGCCGGTTGCTCGCCGCAGGCGATGACCCGGGCCCGGCGGGAGTCGGTGGTGAGGGTGCCGTGGGTTGATCCAAGCATCGGTCCGCCCGCTCCTGTGTGACTGCCAATAACTGACGTAGTGTCAGATTACTGAACTGACGCCTCGTCAGGAACCGGCCTGCACGCAAAGAAGTTGTGGCGGACACGTGTGTAGGGTCTCAACGCTGACGCCCAGTTCTCGGCTGAGGCGCCCAGTGTCTACCCACCGTCTCAGGTGTACCCGTGGGAGTGATGCCCTTATCCTCCGGCGTGCGCTGAGATGGACGCCTGCCCTTCCCGACGTTTGAGGGGGCGTGAGGCGGATGGCGCGGCTCGGTGATGCTGAGTTTCCGTGAAACGAGTGGAAGAACGCGCGAGGACCTCGACTGGTTCAGTGTCCAGGCGGATGCGCTGAGAGCAGCTGTGCCATGGCGAACCTTCCGTTAGATCCCGCCGGTGAGGCTCACGGCAAGCGCCAGAACGCCGATGTTCCAGCCGGAGTTTCCGTGCGGGTGCCGGTGCACAGCCACACTCCGAGGGGGAGAAGCGGCGCGGCGATCAGGACGCGGAAGACGGCCGGTCCAGGGAGGGCGAAGACGCGGATGACCGCGCCGACGACTACGCCGGGCACCCAAGGATTAGATGTCGGGCGAGTGGTCCGCGCAGTGCGCCGTTCTTCCGATACCGCCACAGCGCTCCGGGCCTGGCCGCGACGTTGAAGAGCGGATTGGTCGGCGTCACGGAGGGGTTGGGGACGGCGAAGACGTGCCCCCGAGACGCCGACCGGCGCGGTCGCCACCGAGATGAGCAGTCCGGCGGTCAGACCGCCGAGCCCTGTCCGCCAGTCCATACCGGCAGCCTCCCGAACTCGCCGGGCCGTATCGCCATGTGGCCGGGGTGCGGTCAGCGCGTGACCGAGGCCGGTGGGGCGGGTGCCGCCTGGAGTGCCATGAGACAGGCTGCTGCGGACACGAGCGCGAGGCCAACGAACATGGTCGGTAGCCGTCGGCGATCATGCCCCAGGCGATGGATCCGGCGATGAAGATGCCGCCGTAGGCGGCGAGGACGCGGCCGAAATCGGCGTCGTGCTGCAGGGTGGCGACGAACCCGTACGCGCCGAGGGCGATGACGCCGGCACCGGCCCAGATCCAGCCCTTGTTCTCCCGCACGCCTTGCCACACCAGCCAGGCGCCGCCGATCTCGAACAGCGCGGCGACGACGAACAGGGCAACGGAACGTGCGACGGTCACGCGCGCGACTCCAACCAGGTCACGGGCGCCCGCCCGCCGCCGGGGCGGCCTTGCCCGGGCACCCACACGCGCTCCCGGCCGCCGACCGCGCGCAGGAGCAGCCTTTCCTCTCGCGCCGCCTACCGAGCCACCATGTCCCGACCGCCGCCACGGCCAACGCCAGGGCCAGGGCGGGCAGCCAGCCGACCACCGCAGCGGCACCGCCACCCAGCACGCCGACCGCGACCAGCAGGGGCAACAGGCAGCACGCCACGCAGGCGAGACTTGCCAGGGCACCCAGGGCACCCAGGGCACCCAGGGCACCCAGGGCACCCAGGGCACCCAGGGCACCCAGGGCACCCAGGACGCCCGGCGCCCGCCCAGCACGTTGAGCATCAGCAGCACGGTCCGCCATGGCGATCCTCCTCAGCGAGGTCGGCGAACGGCAGCGGACAGCTGGGGCTTGTCGCGCACAGGGTCAGGTCGTCGCAGCCCGCCGCGACGGCCTCAGCGAGGAAGGCGCGGATGACGGTCAGGTCGGCAATCTTCGAGTCGATCTCGGCGATCTTCTGCTGGGCCTGCTGCTGCAGACCGGCGTCGCGGCGGCCGTGCCGGTGTACCCCGGTCTCCAGCAGCTCGGCCACCTCCTTCCAGGGTGAAGCCAAGGCGCTGCGCGGCCTTGATCACCCGCAGCACGATGACCGCATGCGGCGGATACATCCGGTGGCCACCGTTGGACCGCTGCGGCTCGGGCAGCAGCCCGCGTCGCTCGTAGTAGCGCAGTGTCTGCGGGTTCACCCCGGCGGCCTCGGCGACCTGCCCGCTGCGCAGCGTCCCTGCACTCATGACGCCGTCCGCGTGGCCTCGGCCCGCACCGCGAGCGCCTCGACGACCGCGGCGTACTGAGCAGGGCCCTGATATCCATCAGCAGCCAGCCTTGCTCATCGCCGTGGAAGGTGAAGGAGAGGAAGGAGCAGCAGCCGGTCTCCCGCTGCGCGAGTTCCCGGGCCCGTTCCTCCACCGTCTGGTGCAGCACCAGGCGCACCCGGCCGGGCTGTTGCCTGCTGAGGCCGATCAGCGCGTAAGCGAACAGCGCGTCGAACTCCGCGATCCGCAGCGGCTGCTCGACGGTCGGCAGCTTGCATGCCTCCGGCACCCACGACGTCATCGCGCACCCCATCTCGGTCATCGCCATCTCAGGCTGAAGTGGCCTGGAACCTGAAGGCAAACCTGTACCTGGGTACCGGATGCAACCCCGGCCCACCGGCCAATATGCCGAGGGGCGGCGTCCGCTTTGGCCGGCCGGTGTTAGCGCATCTGGTCCGCGATCTGGCGTGCCGCCTCGCGGGCGGGTCGGCCGACGCCGATGAGCGTGGCCTGAAGATCCAGCCGCCCCTCCTCCGGCTGGAACAGGTAGCCGCGTGGGCGCGTCAAGATCACTTCTCGGGCGCCCGGCCGGTGCAGTACCTGTCTCAGCCGGACGATGTGAGCCTGCACCAACTTCGCGGCGGACGCCGGCGGATCGTCTCCCCACATGGCGTCGACCAGCCGGTCGACCGACACCAGTTTCCCCGCGTCCACGAGCCCAGCAGTCAGCAGCGCCGTCGGCTTCTGCGGGAACGGCCCCAGCCTCTGCCCCCGCGACCAGACCTCGACCGGTCCAAGCACACGGAACTCCACCTGCCCCCCAAGGCTCCCGTCCCCACGGCCCGCCGGTGGGGCGCGTCGTCGCTCTAAGCCCTCGGTGTCCACAATGACGCGCACTACTCACCTGTTGCCAGACACACACCGGCCGCATGTGCCCGGGATGGCCGAACGCCGCTGAACCGTGACTGAACCGGACCGCACCGCATCGCGCCGGTCGGCGTTCGCGTTCACCCCGTCCCCTCAAGACCTGGCGACTGCTGCGGAAGCGGCGGTGCAGCACCACTCGCATCACCGACTTCGTCCAAGCCGTCTTGCACGCCAACGAGCCCCACACGCACCGGCTAAGCCGCGGGCTGCCGTACGCCCTGAATGATCACCTCGGCGGCCTCCCAGAGGCGCTGCTCCAGGTCGAAAGGCGTCGACGCCAATGTCCAGCGCAGGACAAGGCCGTCTATGACGGAGGCCAGGGCGAGTGCCGCGGCGTCGGCCCGCGGCAGGGCTTCCTCCGGGGGCTCGGGGGCTGTCACGCATGCCTCGATGAGCAGCGCGCGTACGCGCACGACGTAGTGCTCGTGGTGAGTGCTGAAGCAGTCCCTGATGTCAGGAATGCTCCGCGCCAGCGAGAGCAATTCCAAGGCAAGGGGGGCGCGTTCGGGCTCCTTTCCGGTTACCGCTGGCTCGGCCTCCTCGCTCTCACCTCAGGGCTGCTGATCATCGGACTGGATGCCGTCTGCAGAGGGGACTTGCGCTGTGACCGGGGCTTGAGGCTCGTGGGACGCCGCCGGGCGACGGCGTCCCACGGTCGGCGTCATTGCCTGGGCGCGGCGCCACGTTCCCTGAGCATGTCGGTCATGAGCTGAATCTCCGACTGCTGGGCCTCGGCCATGCCCTGGGCGAGCTTTTTCTCTGGCTTCACCTCGGACTGTTGGGTGCAGGCGCGGGCCATGTCCACTCCGCCCATATGGTGGTTGATCATGAGCTGTCGCTTGGTATGCGGTTCCGGTCCGGGAGCCCAACCCGGCCGCACGGCCGCTGATCGACCGTGCGAGGCTCTTGTGCACGCATCGTGCCGCGCACGGAGGACGGCACGATGATGGCTGCGCGCCTGCGCCTATGAGGTGAGCTCCGGCTCGGTGACGACCCTCCCCAGCCGGGCCCGGGCGCGTAACGGCCTCTGTGACGGCCCCTTCAACTCGCCCCGGACGCAAGGAGACTGAGTGATGCCTCTGGCCGCCGGACTCGACGCCGCCGTCGTCAGCGGCTCACTGCTGCTGGCGCTGCCGATCGCTGCGCTCGCCGGGGCTGTCTCCTTCTTCTCCCCGTGCGTACTGCCGCTTGTACCCGGTTACCTGTCGTACGTCACGGGGGTCAGCGGCGCGGATCTGGCCGAGGCCCGGCGCGGGCGCATCATGGCGGGCACGCTGCTGTTCCTGGCCGGGTTCACGGCGGTGTTCGTGTCGTTCGGGGCCGCGTTCGGCTACGCGGGCAACACGCTGATGGAGTACCAAGAACCACTCATCCGGATCCTCGGTGCGCTGACCATCGTGATGGGCCTGTCGTTCATGGACGTACTACCGGGAATCCGACGCGAGTGGCGACTGCACCGGCGCCCGACTGCCGGCCTCGCCGGTGCCCCGATGCTGGGGATGCTGTTCGGCCTGGGCTGGACCCCGTGCATCGGCCCAACCCTTGCCGCTGTGCAGGCGCTGGCGTTCAGCGAGGCGAGTGCCGGCCGCGGGGCCGTGCTGACCGTCGCGTACTGCGCGGGTCTCGGACTGCCCTTCCTGGCCGCGGGCCTGGCCTTCCGCAAGGCGCTCGGTGTCTTCGCCTGGGTCAAGGGCCACTACCAGTGGGTGATGCGCGTCGGCGGCGGCATGATGATCGCGATGGGGCTGCTGATGGTGACCGGAGTTTGGAGCGACCTCATCAGCCGGATGCAGTCCTGGTCCGCGGGTTTCACCGTGGGCATCTGACGTTCAAGTCACCCGCCGCGAGGGATGCATTCGTCCCCGACGCGCCATCCGGCTCCCTCGTCCTCCGCTGTTGAGCGGAACCGGCCGCCCCGCCCCTGCCCTGTGCATGGGCGGCCCGCCCGTCGACCGAGCCATCGCTGTCCTGCACCGCCTCACCGCCGTCTGTGGACAGCGGTGCAGTGCCGCCCGTTCCTCACGGGCTCCCTACACCCGGCAAGCTCCTCCGAACCGGGCAATTGCTCTTGCAACGAGCGTGCCGGTGTTGCTCATGTCACCTTTCCTACCCGGGAGTTCAGCATGTTCGAGGGAAGCGGGCCGGTAACGTTCCGGTGTCGGTACGAGGAAGACATCCGGGGGTCCGGTGGTGATGCGGCGCATGGCGGCGGCAGCCGTGCTGCTGGCTGCTGCCGTCCTGCTGCACTTCGGACTGCCCCACCACTCCTCGGCCACTCCGGGCGCGGTGTCCGCCGTGGCACCCGCAATCGAATCAGAATCCAGGACAGCGCAGGGTTCCGTGTCCGCCGCGGCTCACGCCGGTACCGGGTCGCAGTACCACGAGGCCGCCGACGACGTTCTTGCCATGCCGCCCCGGGCAGTTCACCTCGTCGAGCCGCCGTCGCTCGCCGAGGACGCGAGCGCGAGCGCGACGATTGCGTCCCTCGTCATCGTGTCCGGCATGGCGCATCCCCGGGCGGCGAGAGACGTCTGGAACCCCGGCGGCGGACTTACGCCCGACCTCGCCACCCTGCAGACCTTCCGCTGCTGATCGGCAGCGTGCTCCGCGCGACCTCCCCGCCACCGGTACGCACCACCGTCGCCGACCGAGCGTTCAACCGACGGCTCGGCACGGCTCGTTGACGCGTACCCGGACGGCGCGCAGCAGATCGACGACTCCGGTGCGGGCGTGGTGCCCACACCGTTCAACCGAGCGCACCCGCGCCTCGGCGTAAAGACCGGTCCTGGGCGGCTCGCCTACCGCCCTACGGACTTTCCGTGACATATGGGGTGAACGGTAACCAGCATTCACCCGTACCGCTTGTCGTGTTCCTGGCCGCCGACCGCGGACGGGAACAGCCCGGAAACGGAGAGGCACGTGCCACACCATCCCGAACAGTCAGAGCAGTCGGACCAATCAGAGCGAGGACGCACCGGCCGCACCCTGCCCACCGCCCGCCTGATACGCGGTGCCGCGCTGGCCGTGAGCCTGGCCCTCCTTCCTCTGGCCACGGCCTGCAGCGGGGGCGAGGACGGTGCCGCGGTGGACCGCAAGCCCTCGACCAGCCCTGTGGCCGCCGTGGCCCCTGCGAAGGTCGAGGTGATCGCCAACCTGACCGGCTGCAAGCCCAAGATCCGCATCGAGGCGGACCAACTGCGCCAGGGCCTCTGCCACACGAAGAAGGTCGACTACCTCATCACCACCTTCCCCGAGGAGAAGTACAAGCAGACCTGGCTGGACTCCGCCGCCATCTACGGGGGCAAGTACCTGGTCGGCACGCGCTGGATCCTCAGCGCGAAAGAGCCAGAGATGCTGGAGCAGTTCCGTACCAAGCTCGGCGGGACCATTCAGCAACTGCAAGGCATCGGCCCGACACCGGCGCCGAGCACGTCGTAGCGGCAGCTCCGCCCCCGACCACCGCAGCCCGCACGGGCCGGGCCACGACCGCACCGTACGACCCACCCACCCGGAGGCTCCTTCATGCCCACGGCATCGCGCCGGACCAGGACACCGCTGACCGCCCTCCTCCTGGTCGGCGCCGTGCTCGCCCTCCTTTTCGGCGGCGCCGGACCGGCCTCCGCCCACGCCACCCTGACCCGGTCCGCACCGGCCGACACCTCCGTCCTCAAGACGGCCCCGCAACACATCACGCTCGCCTTCACCGAGAACGTCAGCCTCTCCGACGGCTCCCTGCGCGTACTGTCCCCGAAGAACGAGCGGGTCGACCGCGGCGCGATCACGCACGCGGGCGGGAAGGGGAGCACCGCCCGGGTGCTGCTGCGCGGGAAGCTGGCCGAGGGTACGTACATTGTGTCCTGGCGGGTCGTCTCCGCGGACAGCCATCCAGTCTCGGGCGCGTTCACCTTCTCCATCGGCACACCATCCGCCGCCACCGCCGCAGTGCCGGACGAGTCCCCGGACGACAGCGCCGCCTCCCGCCTCTACGGCTTCTTCCGCTACGTCGCGTACGGCGGCCTCGCCCTGCTCATCGGTGTCGCCGTCTTCGCCCTCGTCTGCTGGCCCGCCGCGGCCGGGCTGCGCCCGCTGCGCAAGCTGCTGATCGGCGGCTGGACGACGCTGGCCGCCTCCACCGTCGTCCTGCTGCTGCTCCGCGGCCCTTACGAGACCGGACAAGGTCTCAGCGCGGTGGCCGACCTCTCGCTCCTGGGCCGGACCATCACCGGCAGGACCGGGGCGGCCCTGGGCACACGGCTGTTGCTGCTGGCCGGCGCAGGCGCCCTCGCGGCGCTGTTCACCGCCCGACACCGCCGCACGGCCGAGCAGACACGGCACGAGTCCGCCGCCGACGCAGCCGATGGTACGGACACGCCGTCCACCGTGGGCGCCACCGCTCTGCCCGCCGACAATTCGCAGTTCGGTACCGGGGCACGTGCGGCGGGCGCGCTGTTCGCCCTGGGCCTGGCCCTCACGTGGGCCGCGGCCGAGCACGCCTCCACCGGTATCCAAGTGCCGCTGGCGATCCCGGGGTCCGTGCTGCATCTGTTGGCCATGGCGGTGTGGCTGGGCGGTCTGGTCGCGCTGACCCTCGCCCTGTTCCGGGCACCCGCCGGCACGGTGATCCCGGCAGCGGCAGTCGCGCGCTTCTCCCGGCTGGCATTCACCGCGGTCGCCGTCCTGGTTGTCACCGGGGTCTACCAGTCCTGGCGGCAGCTCGGCTCCTTGGACGCGCTCACCACCACCGAGTACGGCAATCTCCTCAGGCTCAAGGTCGCCGCCGTGTTCCTGGTGCTGACCGCGGCTGCGTTCTCCCGCCGGTGGACCGCGCAACTCGGCCACGAACCGCAGACGACGGAAGCCCACTCGGCGGCAGAGCCGCAACGCGTACGGGTGGCGGAGCGCGTGGGCGTCAGCGCCTCCTCGGGCAGCGGCACAACCGGGGGCGGGGACAATGCCGGGCCACCCGGCCCGGGCGATCCCACCGACAGCCCCGACCCGTCCGACTGCAACCTGTCCGACCCCGACCCGTCCGGCTCCTCCCCGTCCGCGTCCGGCTCCTCTGGCCCTCCGTCCCCCTCCGACCGGTACCGGCGCGGGCTGCGCCGGTCGGTCGCCGCCGAAGCCGTCCTCGGTGTCGTCGTCCTGGCGATCACCACCGTGCTAACCGGAACCCAGCCCAGCCGCGCCGCCGAGGAGAGCGCCGCAGCTGCCACCGCGTCCCGGCGGCCCCCGGCGGCGGTGGCGACGGTCCCGTTCGACGTCGGTACGCCGAACGGGCAAGGCAAGGTGCAGATCACCTTCGACCCGGGGCAGGTCGGCGACAACACGGTGCAGGCCCTGGTGTTCGGACCCGACACCGGTGTCTCCACCGTTCCCGAACTCCGTCTCACCCTCACCCATCGCGCCCAGCGGATCGGCCCGCTGGACGCGAAGCTCGTGGACAGGAAGGGCTATTGGTGGACGGAGAGCCTGCGGCTTCCGCTGCCCGGCACCTGGACCATGCGCCTTACCGTGCGCACCACCGACATCGACCAGGTCACCGTCTCGAAGGACGTCACCATCAGGCCACTACCGGACTACTGACCGGCCACTCAAGCCTGCGCACGGGCCGCGATCCCGTCGATGCAGACGTCCAGGGAGAACTCGAAGAGCGTGTCGGGCGAGTCGGGATCCAACTCGCTGACCCGCTTCAGGTAAGGCAGTTTCTCTTCCGTCTCGGAGCGCAGCCACGGCGGCGGCAGTTGTTGCAGATCCGCGAGTTCCAGATGGGCGGGCGCGGCCACCAGCGGCTGGACCGGCCGCGCCGGCGGTCACGCCCTGATCGGCGCGGTCCTGGTGTGGGGACTGCCCCTGACAGGCTTCGGCGCCACCTCGTACCTCCCACTCGCCCTCACCCTGCTGGCCCTCGCCGGGCTGGGCGACCCATCTCCGGGACCCTGTGCTCGGCCCTGCTCCAGCACGGCACACCGGACGAACTGCGCGGACCGGTCAGCAGCCTGTGGATGGTCCAGGCCGGCGTCTCGCCGGCCCTGGGCAACGCCGCCGTCGGCTTCCTCGTCGAACTGACCAGCGCCCGCACCGCCGTGGTCACCGGCGGCCTGGTCTGCGTCGTGGCCACACTGGCGGTCGCCGCGGCCTCCCCGGCCCTGCGCCGCGCCCGGCTCACCGCGCCGCCCGCCGAAGTTCCGCGCAACGCGTCCGATGCCCGTCACGCCGGTACTGAGGTCACGGACGGGTCGATGCCCTAGCCGCAACAACTGTGGCTACGCCGACCAGGCCGACGCGCACAAGGCCGACTTCGTGGCCTGCACGAGCTACGAGGCGGACGACGTGCGCGAGGCCGGCGTCCGCTCCAACGCTCACGACGACGGCTTCACGGACAGGCCGACCAGCAGCCGCGTGAACGGATTCCATATCCGCACCGTCGTACTCATGAGGCCGGACACGTCTTCGGACTGAAAGGCCCTACCGGGCGCACGAGAACCTCACCACGTACGGAAGCTCGTTCAGGTGCACGACCAAGGCCAGGACGCTGGCAGGGGTGATGTCCTCGGCCTGCGCGGTATCTACTGAGCCGGAGCTGATGCTCCGCGAGGAGGCACATTCGATGAAAGCCGTACTCCCGGTCGGCCGGAGCGGATCCATTGGCACACTGCTGGCGGCAGCCACCTTTGCGGTGTCCGTCGCCTGTACGTCGTCGAGCGACGACGATGGCGGCGAGTCCGCGTCGTCCTGTGCGTTCCTGGTCGACTACAAGAACCGTACGTACTCGGATGTGGCGAACATCGATTTCACGGTTGAGGACAAGCTCGGTCCCGCCACCCTCCCGCCATGCGACGACACACCGAACGACGATGACGACGGTCGGACAACGCCGACCTCGACGACCGCCTATGCGGTCGAGGGGCTGGATCCCAGCATCGCCATCGCGGTGGGAGAAGAACCCGGTGACGCTCGCTTCGTCGCCGTCCACTCCGGCAACGAGATTCCTTCCGAGGTCAGAAAACTGATCAACCGCTCTTGATGCCGAGTGCGGGGCTCCGCCGCGTAGATGGCGCCCGGCACTGGTCCCGGTCCACGTCGGCTGCTGAGTGGCACCACAACCTCGCTGGGCTGCCGCACCATCTCGTGGCCGCGAACCAGGCAGTGGGCGTGCACTGACTCAGGCTCACCTCGCTGAACGGTCCGCCGTCACGGCCTAGCTCATGGCTGGTTCGTAGGCGCTGATGACGTACAGGGCTTCGTCGTCGATCGTGTTCTCGTTCCCGTCCAGGGTGATCCGTACCGGGTGCCCGTCGCCGGCGTACTCCGCCTCCGCCGTATTCACTTTGTCGCGCCGGGCCTGTTCAAGCCTCTCCAACAGGTCGCCGATCGTGGGTACTTGACCAGGTACCTGCTGCAGCGCCTGTCGGCCGTTGTCGTCAAGGCCGACGGCCTTTGCCGCTTTGCCGTCTCGGACCGTCACCCGGAAGGTCCCATGCAGGGCCTGTTCACTCGACGTCAGCGTGTACGCGTACGAGGCGGGCTCCTCCCAGGTGATCTCACTCTGTCCGATGGCGCTCTTCGGCTCAGTCCCCTCGGCGGATCCAGAGGACGTCGACGCCTCGGTGCCACAGGCAGCAGTGGCGCACATCAGCGCCCCGATCAGTACGGCAGCGGACATGAAACGGGGACCGAAGCGTACGGCAGTCATGGGCATGGTGGATCCCTCCGAGACGGCTACCGCTATGACGGTGGCCATCCCGAGAGCGTTCGGCCGGATCGCGGCCCCTGCGTCCTCGAGCAGCTGCTGCCGTGTGCCTCGTATCGCGGTCGTTCGTATTGCCTGATCGGCCGAACTCGTCTGTGGGGCGGAAGGGGTCCCGCCCCACAGACGCGGCAGGCAGTGGGTCAATTGTGCGACGACGCGGTGCGCCGCTTGGCCAGCCACCATGCTCCGCCACCGAGCACCAGCAGGGCCACGACCACCCCGCCGATGATCACGCCGGCCGAGCTTCCCTCGTCCTCCTCGGCGGCTGTGTTCTCGGTTTCGGCGCCTGCGGCCGTGGTGGCCGACTCGGTGACCGAGGGGGTAGGGGTCGGGGTGGGCGTCTCACTTGCGGTGGGGCTCGGGCTGAGGGGGGTGGCGCCCGGTGCCGCCGCCTTCAACGTCAGGACCGGCGCGGGCTGTTCGGGTTCCTCGCCGCCGCTGGGCAGCTCGATCCAGCGGGAGACTTCGCCGTCGCTGTAGGTCTCGACGGTCTTGAATGCGAGCTCCTTCGCGTCCGGCAGCTGCCGGATCTTGATCTTGTGCTCGGCGTCGACGCCGGTCTTCAGGGCGGGGCCGCCGACGGTGTACCCGTCGTCGGCGGCCTTCAGCTTCCAGCCCTTGGGAGCCTCGTCGAGCGTGACGTCACCGGGAGCGATGCCCTCGGGCAGTACGACGCGCAGTTCGGTGAAGCCGGCGGTGTCGGACTCGGCCTCGGAGACAAAGCTGAGGGTGGCCTTCTCGGCCAGGGCCTGGGGCTTGTCGGCCTCGACCTCCGCGTGCGCGGCGACCGGTGTGGCCAGGGTGAGCGTGGCAGTCAGCGCGGCGGCACCGGCGAGAGCGATGCGGCGACCGGCATGGGCCACCAGATGGGTGGACATGGACACAGGGGAACTCCTTGCTGATACGGGAAAGACCGGTCCCGCGGATGCCGGGACCGGTGACGGAGCGGAAGTGCTCCCGCCGCGGTGGTCCCCTGCGCACCACCGCGTGCTCCAGTACGTCGTCCCATGCTTGTGGCACTAGCTCGAAGGAGGTGCCCGGTCGGCGGCCGGGCAGCGTGAACAACACCCGGCCGGTGTCGTACACCGGTCGCGGCAGCACCTGGGCCAGAGCGGTCGCGGCCGCTCTGGCGAGCGTGCGGAGTGTGCCGAGCGCGGCCGTCATCCGCGCGTCCGCCCGGTGCAGCAGCCAGGCCACGACCAGCGCGGCGGCCGCATGCACGGTCGTCATCGCCGCTCCGGCGTGATGCCAGGCGTGACCGTCCCCCGCGGCGGCAGCGAGATGCCCGGCGTGCCCCGGCACCGCCGCCTGCGTGTCGCCGTCCGCGAAGGACAGCGCCAGATGGAGCACACCCTGCACCGCCAGCGTGACCACCACGGTCGCGGCCGGCCCGTAGCGGCGACGTGCCAGCGGCCAGACCACCACGAACTGGGCCACGATCGCCGCGCCCACCAGCCGCCAGGGCACCGTGCCTTCGGCGATCGCGTGGTGACCGAAGGTCGCGAGCACGGTGCCGAGCACGGCGAACAGACCGGCCCGTGTGCATGCTCCCGCGCGGCTGGCCCGGCCTGTTCCGGCACGTCCCTCATGCCCGGTCACCTGATCACGCGGCACGGTCGCTCATCTTTCCCTACCGGGTGGCGTCCGTACTGGCAACAGTGGTACGACGCCGCACGGTCAGGCCCGCTCACCGATCGCCTTGGCGAGCCGGTCCGGCGTCCGGGTGGAGAGGTAGAGGTACGGGGTGGGGTCGTCGGGGTCGAGGACCTCGACGCGCACCGCGGTGGGGATGAAGCTGCGCATCACCATGAACGCGCGCATGTCCGCCTTGTACGTCCGCCAGGCCCGCGCTTCCTCGCCGTCGAGGACCTCCGGCTGCCCCAACGCGGTCAGCGGGATGCGAGCGTCCATTACGAACAACGTGTCGCCGGTGACCCGGATGCGTGTCGATCCCTGTGCGCTGACGTACATCCCGGCCAGACAGGTGCCGATGGCCATGGCGATGAGCGCGGCGATCAGCCCGTAGGGAAGGAAGACCAGGGCCAGGGAGAGGCCGAAGAGGACGGCGATGGCCCACCAGATTCTCGGGGCGGCCAGGCGTTCGTCGTAGGCGAGTCGGCTGGGGGCGGTCACGGGCGTTCACCTTGTCGTATACGTCGGGTCGGGTGGGGCTGTTCACAGGGGCAGGAAGGCACTGGCGCGGGCGTGGTGGGCCAGGGTCGTGCCGGTGTCGATGTCGTGGAACCAGGCGTGCAGCTGCAACGACCGGTCGGCCAGCCGGGGCGCGACGCACGGGTAGTTGCTGAGCGCGTCGAGCTGCGTCAGGACGTGCCAGTGCCCGGTGGCGGTGAGGTCTCCGATCAGCGGGGCGGAGTCGTCGTCGGACTCCGTGATGCCGGAGGTCGCCAGGCTGTTGTGCATCGCCGCGGTGACGACGTCGCAGTGCGAGTGGCCGCAGACGATGATGTCCGAGACGTGCAGCTCGCTGACCGCGTACTCCATCGTCCGGCCTTCGCCGGTCGGCGTCTTCGCGTCGTATGGAGGTATCACCCCTCCGTATGTGCGCAGTTCGAAGAGGTCTCCTGGCTGAGCGGCGGTGATCAGGGCGGGTACGACGCGGGCGTCGGAGCAGGAGATGAACATCGCCCGCGGCCGGTGGCGCCGGGCGACGTCGGCCAGGTCCACGGTGTGGGCCGCCGCGCGGGCGCGGAAGACACGTGCCTGGTCGATCAGGTACTGCATGGTGCTGCCTCCCCGCTTGCGTCAGTCGGACAGTCGGTTGTCGATGAGTGCCTTGAACGCCTCGTATGAACCGGGGGTTTGGATCATGGTTCCGTCGACAAAGAAGGTCGGAGTGCCCTGCACGCCCAGTCCGAGGCCGTCACGCTGGTCGGCCTGGACGCGTCCGGCGGTCTCCGGATCGGCGAGGTCGGCGTCGAACTTCTTCATGTCCAGGCCGAGTTGCTTCGCGTAGCCGCGGAAGACGGATTCCTTCCACTCCTGTGACTCGCCCCACTCCTTCTGGGTGGTGAAGAGCTTGGTGTACATCTCCTCGAACTTGCTCTGCCGGGCGGCGGCTTCGGCGGCGCGTGCGGCCGGCTCGGCGTTGCGGTGGCCGGGCATGGGGAAGTAGCGGGCGACGAAGGTGACCCGGTCGCCGTACTCCTCGCGCAGCTTCTCCACCACCGGGTACATCGCCCCGCATGCCTCGCACTCGAAGTCCAGGAACTCCACGATGGTGAGTTCGCTCTTCTTCGGCTCGGTGAGGCGGTGGCTGCTGGCGCGCACCGGCAGGGCCTCGGCGGCGGGCTGCACGTTCACGCCGCCGGCGTCGCGGTCGTCGGGGGAGAACAGCAGGAAGGCGCCGAGGGCGGCGGCGAACGCGGCGACGAGCGCCGCGGCGACGATGAGGTGCTTCTTGATCTTCTTCACGATTCCTCGGTGGGTGCGGAGTTGGTGGTGCGGGCGGGCTGCCGGTCGCGGGCGTGCAGGCTCGCCAGGTAGGCGTTGTAGGCGGCCAGCGGGTCGTTCTCGTCGCCGCGGTCGATCTTCCGGTCGATACGGCGGGCCTCGCGCTGGTCGGAGCGGACCCACTGGATGGCCAGGATGATCGTGGTGATCAGGACGGGGATGTCGCCGGTGGCCCAGGCGATGGCCCCGGCGTCGTACTGGTCGTCCAGCGGATACTCGACCCAGGGCCGGTCGAGCGCGGACCACCAGCCCTCGCCGATCAGCGCGGTCGAGCTCATCAGCGAGATGCTGAACCAGGAGTGGAACGGCATCGTCAGGATCAGCGCGAACAGACGGCCCAGATGGGGCGGTCGGTGCGGTCCGGGGTCGATGCCGATGACGACCCAGAAGAACAGCAGTCCGACGGCCAGGAAATGCACCAGCATGAACATGTGGCCCAGATGACTGCGCATCAGGGTCTCGAAGAGCGAGCTGTAGTAGACGACGAAGGCGCTGCCGATGAACAGCACGCTCGCCACCACCGGATGCGAGATGACCTTCACGTAGCGGCTGTGCAGCAGCTTGAGGAGCATCTCCCGCGGCCCGTCCGGCTCGCCCTTGGGGGCGCGGGGCAGGGCGCGCAGGGCGAGGGTGGCGGGCGCGCCCAGGACGAGCAGGATCGGCACCGTCATCGCGAGGATCATGTGCTGGCCCATGTGCACGCTGAACAGCACCTTGCCGTAGACGGCCAGCCCGCTCATGGTCGCCAGCACGGTCACCGCCAGGCCCAGCAGCCACGAAAGGGTGCGCCCGACCGGCCACTTGTCGCCCCGGGCGCGCAACTTCAGTACGCCCGCCACGTACAGCAGGGCGGCCGCCGCGGTGCCGAACGCGAACAGCGGGTCGAAGTGCCACCGGGTGAACAGCGGCGTCCACGGGAAGTCGCCGAGCGGCGGCGGCATGGGGAAGCCCAGCAACTCCTCGGCGGAGGAGAGCGACGCGTCCTCGGCACCGGGCGCCGGGGTACGTGACAGGCCCACCGCGAGGCCCATCGCGGCGGCCATGAGCAGCAGTTCGCCGGCCGCGAGCCGGACGAACGCCCGTCGGCTGCCGTCCGCGAGAGCGGGCAGCGTGCGGCGGCGGTGCCACCAGCCGACGGCACCGAGCAGGGCGAGCGCGACCGCCTTGCCGATGACCATCAGCCCGTACCGGCTGGTGAACACGTCGCCCAGGGACGGGAGCCGGACCGCGGCATTGACGATGCCGCTGGCCGCGACCGCGAGCAGCGCCCAGCCGGCGAGGGGACTGAAGCGGCGGGCTGCGGCCGCCGTGTCCGGCTCCCGCCGGGCCGCGACGACCAGCACGAAGACCAGCCCGCCGACCCACAGGGCCACACCGGCCAAGTGCAGCGCGAGGCTGGTGACCGCCGCGTCATGGTTGCCGGAAGCCGAGGAGTGGCCGGTGAAGGCGGGCGGCAGCAGTCCGGCGAGGGCCACCAGGAGCGCCAGGCGGGCCCAGCGCGCCGTACCGATGCCCACGCAGAGCGTCCCGATGACGCCTCCGGCGGCCACCATCAGGGCATACGACCGCCCTTGGGCATCCGTGGATACGAAGTCGGCCAGCACAGCGGGGGACACGACGTCGCCGACCGGCCGGGCGAACAGGTCCGAGAGCGTGAACACCAGGGTGGCGGCCGAGGCGGCAGCCCACAACGCCCCTGCCGCCACAGCCCAGTTGAGGTAACGCAGCTGCGTGGGGCCGAGCCTCTTGCCGCCCGGCAGCAGGACGACGACCAGGAGCAGCGAGCCGACGGTGGCCACCGCGGCGGCATTCGTGACGGTGCGGGCCACGGGCAGCCCCCAGGCGGTCACGACCCCCGCGTCCGGGATCCCGGGGATCTCGGACGTCGCGCCGCCACCGGCGCGCACGGCGGCCACTGTCACGGCTACGGCGAGGCCGACCGATGCGACCAGCACGAGGGACAGAGGCGGTAGCCGCCGGGTCTTGGTGGTGTCAGTGGCCACGACCGGCTCGCCTCCGCCGCGCCATAATCCCGCCCGCGGCCGCCACGGCGACGGCCAGCACACCGGCACCGATCAGCATGGTGCCGCCCGCGTCCGAAGACTCGCCACCGGCCTGGTCCGACTCGGGCTGCCGAGCCGGCGCATTGGCCGATTCCGCCGCACGCGGAGACGGGCTGGGACTGTCCGTCTGCTTGACGGTGAAGGTGTACGAGCCCGAGACGGGATGGCCGTCGGCGGAGACGACCCGATAGCCCACGGTGTAGCGGCCGGCTGGGGAGCCGGTGTCGAGGGGAAGGCTGACGGCCCTGCCCTCGACCTGCGGGTCGCCCGCGGCGGCCGAGGCGCCGCCTGGGCCGGTGACGGCGACCTTGGAGTACTTCTGAGTCATCGCGTCGCTGAAGGACAGCGCGATGCGCGGGGGCAGTCCGGCGAGTGTGGCGCCCGTGCCCGGACTGGTGGTATCGAGTTCGGTGTGGGCTGCGGCCTGCGGGGCGGTAGTGGCCAGGACCGCCAGGGCGGCGGGTGCGACGAGGGTGCGTGCCGCCGTGCGGACGGCACGCCGGTCGGTGACGTTCATGACGCGGGACTCTCTGTGGCCCCGGCGACGTGGCCACCGGGGTGGAGGGACCGGCCCGCCGGGCGGCCCTCGCGTCAGACCCGTCAGGGCATGCAGGGGGCGCCGATCGGCGTCGGCCGGAGAAGGGCGAATGGGCCGTGCCCGGCGGACGGCGGAGCCCTGCCCTCGTTCAACCGCACGAGCAGCACCGACATCAGCGGCGAGGTGCTGTCGGGGAGCGCGATCTGCGGACCGGTGCTGTGACGGCCGTTCAGCAGCGGCCAGACGAACACGAGCAGGCGTCGTAGGGCGGCCAGCAGCGGCCTGCTCTGCCACAGCAACCGCTCCGTGACGCCCATCAGACGGGCGGCGAGCAGCAAGGTGATCAGGTGCCCGGCGAGCAGCACACCGGGCGGCGGCCCGGACGCCGCGTCGTGCTCGACCAGCCAGGACGAGCCGCCGAAGGTGCCGTCCTGTCCCGTCACCGCCACGCAGGCACCCGGCAACGAGTAGGCGAGGTGGTAGGCGAGTTGCGCGAGGGCGAGTACGCCCAGCAGCTGGGTGTCCGTCAGCCGATGCCGCGTCAGAACCGCCGCGCCCGGCCCGGCCACCGCCGCCATCCCGACCACGATGACCCACCGCGGCGCATGCCCCTGCGACAGGACATGTCCGGCCAGCGGCAGCAGCACACACAGCACTGCCAGCAGCCCGGCCCGTAGTGCGCGCAGCGCACCGGACGTCGGCGAGCCGGCTTGTGTCGGGTGGGGCGGTCGCATCAGGTCGCGGCTTTCGGGAGTCCGTCGCTGGTTCGGACGGGGAGCGGATGGCGGCCTACGGGACTGCAGAACCCGTACGCCCTGGAAGCGTACCGACCGACTCGCCGACCCGTTCACGACAGGGTGGGGCTCGTGACGCCGCCACTTGGGAACGATCACTGGTTGGCAAATTTCCGCAGGTCAGAGGCCTGCTAACGGACATGACAACGGTCACCGATGCAGCCTTTGGTGATTCGCGAACCCATGCGTTTCACTGCATGCGAGGCATCCGTCGCGAGGGGGAAGGCGTACAGCATGAGTGACCACAGTCATGAGCACGGCCCGGCGCACGAGCGCGGAGCGGGCGGGCACGCCGGGCACTCCCACGGCGTCTCCGCGGACGCCGATCGCCGCTGGTTGGGGATCGCGCTCACGCTGATCACGGCGTTCATGGCGATCGAGGTCGTCATCGGCATCATCGCCCAGTCCCTCGCCCTCATCTCCGACGCGGCCCACATGCTGACCGACGCCGTGTCCATCGTCCTCGCACTGATCGCCATGCGGCTGTCCGCACGCCCCGCCCGCGGCGGCTTCACCTACGGCCTCAAGCGAGCCGAGATCCTGTCCGCCCAGGCCAACGGCCTGACCCTGCTCCTGCTCGGCGCCTGGCTGGCGTACGAGGCCGTGCACCGCCTGATCGATCCGCCGGAGGTGGAGGGCGGGCTGGTGTTCGGCACAGCACTCGCCGGGATCGTGGTGAACATCGCAGCCGCCTGGTGCATCTCCAAGGCCAACCGCTCCTCGCTCAATGTCGAGGGCGCCTACCAGCACATCCTCAACGACCTGTTCGCCTTCGTCGGCACCGCGGTGGCTGGTCTGATCGTGCTGCTCACCGGGTTCGCCCGCGCCGACGGCATCGCCACGCTCGTGGTCGTCGCGCTGATGGTGAAGGCCGGGTACGGGCTGCTGCGCGAGTCGGGCCGGATATTCCTGGAGGCCGCCCCGGCTGATGTCGACCCCGACACGCTCGGTGACAAGCTCGTCGCCCAGACGGCCGTCGTCGAGGTCCACGACCTGCACGTCTGGCAGATCACCTCCGGCCAGTCCGCCCTGTCCGCACACGTCCTGGTCGAGCCCGGCGGCGACTGCCACGCCGTCCGCCGAGACCTGGAGGAACTGCTGCGGCACGACTACGGCATCACTCACAGCACCCTTCAGGTGGACCACGCTCCGGAGAAGATGTTGCAGTTGGCCCTGCCCGGTGACTCTGCGGGCGACGCATCGCACTGCGAGGCTCCGCACGGCCCGGTCCACAGAGGAGAGCCGCACAAGCACTGATCGCCTCTGCACCCGACCCGAGGCAGCGCTGCGACCAGACACGCGGTTCGCGACGAGGAAAGGTCACTTCCGACGACGCAGCCAGGCCGGGGCCCGCCGCTTCCACGGCAGATGCCGAGGCCACACCCACAGAGACGGTTGCGCCCAGCGTTTCGACCGCGGCGGTTGCCGCGCGGATGAGGATGCCGTAGCTACGCGTCGTCGAAGAGCGCTACCTCCGGGCGACCCACGGCACCGCCTACGTCGAGTACGGGGCTTCATCCGGCTCTGGCCCGATCACGCAGGAGAGCCTCGTCGGATTGGCCGAGCCCTGGAGAATCAGTGGTCGGCGGAGGTGCGGCGGCTGCTGTGCGGCACCTGTCCGCCGCCAGGCCAGCGAAGGGCCGGATCGCCGGGGAGAACGCGCTCGGCGGCAACCGCCGCGCGGTTCATCCTGCTCGCACCATCTGGTGCGGCGAGAATCGAATTGCCAGGCCAACAAAGAGCCTGGCTCCGGTGGGTGTGAGGCTGAGACAAATAGCGCGGCCTGCCTTTGAGACAGTCAGAAGAACCGCAGGTCAAGGCAATCCGACTGGGCGGACGGGTTGAGAACCTACAACGTGTTTGGTACCCGCGACGGTCGTCACGGGAACATGGGCGGACGGCATCCGGATGCGTCAGGCTGCCCCGAATGCCGGATACCTCAGGCGGCCCCGGATGCCGGAGACGTCAGGCGGCCCCGGATACCGGATGCGCCGGGCGACCCCGGATGCCGTGTGCACCTCCGTGCCCACTACCTCCGCCTGTCCGCCCTCGCGATCGCCTTCGCGATCTTCTGGGCGTCCAGGGCGAGTTCGCGGAGCATGCCGCTGATGGGGTTGGTGAAGCCGGTGAAGTAGAGGCCGGGGGCGTTGTTCGGGGTGCGGGGGCCGTGGACGACTGGGCGGCCGCGTTCGTCCAGGACGCCGAGGTGGCCGACGAGGTCTTCCAGGGCGCGGCGGTAGCCGGTCGCGGCGATGACGACGTCCGGGCCGATCCGGTCGCCGTTCGCGAGGACGACCTTGCCGTCCTCGAAACCGTCGACGGCGGACACGATCTCGACCTGCCCCTTGCGCACGGCGTCGATCAGGCCGACGTCCTGCACCGGGATCGAGCCCTCGTTCACGCGGGAGTAGAGCCCGGTGTCGGGCCGGGGAAGGCCGTGGGCCGACAGGTCCGGCACGCTGATCTTCCCCACCGGCCCGGCCAGCCGGTCCACCAAGGAGACCGGCAGCCGCCGTACGAGAATCCCGGTGCGCTGGGCGGGCCACCCGGCCGTGGACCGGCGCAGGATGTGCGGCGCGGTACGCACCGAGAGCCGTACGCGCGAGGCCCCGCCCTCGACGAGGTCGACGGCGATCTCGGCGCCCGTGTTGCCGATGCCGACGACGAGGACGTCGCGGCCGGCGTAGGGGGCGGCGTTGCGGTACTGGCCCGCGTGCAGGAGCTCGCCGCTGTACGCGTCGCGGCCCGGCCAGTCGGGCACGTGGGGCGTGTGGTTGTAGCCGGTGGCGATCACGACCGCGCTACCGGTCAGCTCGCGCCCGCCGGTGGCCCGCAACAGCCAGCCGGTGCCGTCCGCGGCGGGCTCCACGCGGGAGACCTCCACCCCGGTGACCACCTCGAGCTCGTGGTATTCCGCGTACTTCTCCAGATACCGCACCACGTTGTCCCGCGAGACCCAGCGCCCGAACGAGCGCGGCATCGCCAGGCCAGGCAGGGACGACAACCTCCGGGTCGTATGCAGATGCAGCCGGTCGTAATGCCGCCGCCAGGACGCCCCGACATGCTCGGATCGCTCGAGTACGACGGCTCGTACGCCCTGGGCGCGCAGGGCGTACGCCGCGGAGAGTCCGCCCGGGCCGCCGCCGATGACGTACACGGGTCGGTCTTCGTGGGACGGCACCGCGTGGTGCGTTTCAGGACGCGTCGCGTCGGAAGAGTCGGCCATGCGCCAGAGCGTATTCACCACGTCACTTGATGGGTATCGGTCAAGCCCGGAATCGATTGCGAATCGATCACGGCTGTGGGGAGAGTGGGTGGGATTCGTGGCGCTCCTGCTGCGGCACCGCGTATCCGGGAACGGACGGCCACCGCACGGTCAGCACCACCGACTCCTCCTCCGCGACCCAGGAGTGGTCCACTCCGTGGCCCCATATGACGTAGTCGCCCTGGCGTTCCAGCAGGACGCTGCGGCCGGGGAGTTCGACCCGGAAGCGGCCGCTGATGAGAACCAGCAGGGCCGTGCGTTCCTCGCCCCGCACCCATTGCGCTCGCTCGTCACCGCTGGGGTGGATGCCCCACTTGATCTCCACCGCGTCGCTCTGCCGAGGGTCACCCTCGTCCTTGAAGTGCCCGAGCAGCCATCCGCGGTCCAGCGCCGCGTCCTTGCCCGCGTTGCCCACGTACACGCCGTCGTCCATCACGCCGTCGTCCATGCGGTCGAACGCTAACACCGGCCGACTGGGCTCTGTCGCGGCCGGCTACGGGAAGAGTCTCGCCTCCGCCCGGTCTTGCGTGACCGCCGCGCATCCGCTGAACTGACGTATCGTCAGATTCCTTCGACCGCAGGGAAATCCATGGACACGATCTGGCTCACCGGTGCGGAATGGGGCGCCGTGCTGCGTATCGGGCTCGGGCTGTGGTGGCTGGAGAGCTGGCGGCACAAGGACAAGAAGGCGTGGTTCGAGCGGGGAACGGGGATCGCTTGGGCGGCGGATGTCGCGGCGAAGCACCGCTGGACCGCCGTGCGCAGCGGCTTCGACGTCGTCGTCGCGCCTCGGCCGAGGGCCATGGCGTACGTCGTCGTGTATGCGGAACTCGCCCTGGGACTAGGCCTGATCGTCGGCTTCCTGACTCCGATCGCCCTGGTCGGCGGCCTGCTCCTCAACCTCCTCTACCTCGTCCTCATGATCCACGACTGGGCCGAGCAGGGGCAGAACTCGATGATGGCGCTGATTTCCCTGGTGGCGTTGTTCGGGATGTCCTGGCAGACGTGGTCGCTGGACAGCGCACTGGGGCTGTTCTGATGGCGGCGGCGCGATTCGATGTGCCGGAGGGGGATGCCTTCACGCGGGCGTACTGGGAGGCGGCCGGCCGGGGGGAGCTGCTCCTGCGGCGGTGCGGGGCGTGCGGGCGGGCCCATCACTACCCGCGCGAGTTCTGCCCGTACTGCTGGAGCGAGGACGTGGCCTGGGAGCGGGCGAGCGGGCGCGCCGCGCTCTACACCTGGTCGGTGGTCCACCGTAACGATCTCCCGCCCTTCGGGAGTCGTACGCCGTACGTGGCTGCCGTCGTCGATCTCGCCGAGGGGCCGCGGATGATGACCGAGGTGGTGGACTGCGAGGAGGGCGCGCTGCGGGCCGGGATGGGGCTTGAGGTGACGTTCCGGGAGGCGGGGGAGGGGGCGGGGGAGGACGCGGCGGATGTCGTGGTGCCGGTGTTCCGGCCCCGGATGTGAGGCGTGAAGACGTACGGGTTTCAATGGGGCGATGGCCCATGTCCAAGCGCGGTTCCTCGTCCGTCCGTTCCCCGAACTGCACGGCCACGGACTGCGGTTGTGTTCCTGGGACCCGGAGTCCGACCGTGATGTGGAGGCGTGGCTGCGCGGCAGGACCGACCCGGAGTTCCAGCGCTGGAACACGCCGCTCAAGACGGTCACCGACGTCGACGGCGCCCGGGACGCGCTCCGCTCGCGGGCCGAGAACGCGGCCGACGGTAGCGCCGCCTCCTTCCGCGTCACGGACGAGACCACCGGCGCGACGCTCGGCGATATCGGCGTCCACACGATCCACACCGCCACACGCTGCGCCCGCGTCGGCTACTGGGTCCTTCCAGAGGCCCGTGGTCACCGGGTCGCGACGCGTGCGCTGGCGCTCGTCTCCCGCTGGGCCCTCACCGAACTCGGCCTCCACCGCCTGGAGTTGGGCCACGCCCTCGGGCACGACGCCTCCTGCCACATCGCGAACCGCTGCGGCTTTCTCCTCGAGGGCACCCTGCGCGACGCGATGTTCGAGGCGGGCCGCCGCGACGCGTTCCGGGACGTCCACCTGCACGCCCGGCTCGCCACGGATCCGGAGCCGGCCGCTCCGCGATGAGCTGCGAGTCACCCCTCCGTCCTCACGGCCACAGCAACTGCCTGGTCCAACCGCCGTCCGTACGGCGATAGTCGAGGCGTACGTGACGTCGCTGGGCGTGCCCCTGGAAGAACTCCACCTCGTTCGGCTGGACGCGGTACAGGGTCCAGGAGGGGGCCTGGGCGTCGGGCTCCCGTTGCGCCTGCTCCCAGGCGGACTCCGACGCGCGCGTCAACTCCCCGACAGAATCCAGTACTTCGCTCTGGTGGCCGACAAGAGCCGCTGCCAGGGCGCCGGTCGAGCGGGCGTGCAGGTCTGCTTGGGATTCCTCCGGTGAGGCGAGTGCGACAGGGCCGCGTACGCGTACCTGGCGGCCCTGTGTCGGCCAGTAGAAGCCGAGGGCCGCGTAGGGGCGGGTGGCCAGGTGGCGGCCTTTGCGGCTGGTGGCGTGGGTGGCGAAGGACCAGCCTTTTGCGTCGGCGCCGTGCAGCATCACCGTGCGGACGTCGGGCAGGCCGTTCTCGTCCGATGTCGCGAGCGACATGGTGTGCGGCTCGGTCTGACCGGCCGCCGCCGCCTCCGCGAGCCAGCGCGCGAAGAGGGGCAGCGGCTCGTCGGGCGCCTCGGCCGGGTCGAAGCCGGGCAACTCGGTGTCCCACACGCGCAGGGAGCGCAGCAGCTCGTGAAGATCCGTTTCCATGGGGCGAGTATCGCCCGACAGGGCATCCCGCCGGTCGCGGGCGGCCTCGCGGGCGGCCGAAAACCCGAGCCCCAAACCAGGCCGCATCCCAGGGCCCCACCAGACGAGCGGCGACTCGAGCCCGGCGTAAATCGCGAGCGTGGCGGGCGCGGTCCACGGGATCATTGCGCATGGCTTCCGTTGCGTCCGACTGGCACCTCACCCGTGACCTCGAGGTCTTCCTCGACCGCGCCGGGGGCTTCCTGCGCTCGGAACCCGCCCTGCACACCGTGCAGTTGACGGTCACGGACGCGCTGGGCAGCCGGGGACCGGCCGCTTACGGGCCGGAGCCGCCGCACTTCGCGTGGCTCACGGACCGGGACGGTGCCGTGCGGGCCACCGCCCTGCGGACACCGCCGTACGAACTCAATCTCACCCCCACCACCCCCGAAGCCGCCGATGCCCTCGCCGCGCGCCTCTCGGAGGCAGGTTCCGCACTCCCCGGTGTCAACGGCCCCGCGGACACGGCCGCCGCCGTCGCGACCGCCTGGGAACGCCGTACCGGAACCACCGCCCAGCTCACGACGAACCAGCGGCTCTACCGGCTCGGTACGCTCGCACCCCCCGCCCCGGCCCCGCCCGGCAGAGCGAGGCTCGCCACCGGGGACGACCGCGCGCTGGCCGCGCGGTGGCACGCCGAGTTCGCTGCGGCGGCCGGCGGGCCGGCCATGCGCGACTCGGACCGCTGGGCCGAGGGCCGGATCGCCCACGGCGGCATCACTTTCTGGGTGACCCCGGACGGTACGCCCGTCTCGATGGCGGGCGCCCTGCCGAAGGTCGCCGGGCAGATCCGTATCGCGCCCGTCTACACCCCGCCCGCTCTGCGGGGGCACGGTTACGCCACTGCCGTCACCGCCGCGGTCAGCCGCGCCGCGCAGGCCGCGGGCGCCGACGAGGTGCTGCTCTTCACCGACCTCGCCAATCCGACCAGCAACGCGCTGTATCAGCGGATCGGCTATCGGCCGGTACGGGACTTCGCCGTCCACACGTTCCGTATGTGACGTCCCGTACGTGACGTCCCGTACGGGGCGCGCCTCAGACCTGCCCGAGGTCCGACGACAGCCAGTGCTCGGGGCGCATGCGGACGACCACCTGCTCGCCGTGTTCCTTCCAGGCGAAGTCGACGTAGCCGTCGACCTTCTCGGGCGGGAGGTAGCGGGTGGCGAGTTCCCGGAGGTGTTCGATGGTGGCGGGGATCGTGTCGATGACCGGGCCCTCGACCGATACGTACCGGATGGTGGGCTCGAGCCGGTCGACCAGCAGGGAGAATCGGCCCGCCGCGCCGATCAGCCGGTTCTTGCGGGAATCGAGCCCGGTCAGGATCCATACGGTGCCGTCGGACGCGTACTGGTACCAGACCGGCACGGTGACCGGACCCCGCCCCTCCCCGGCATCCACCGCGAACGCGGCGATATGCGGCTCAGCCAGGAACTGCTCACGCTCTTCGCGACTCAGCGCCATCTCGGTCTCCTCCACTCTTCAGGATGCGGACAGTACGGACGGTTCTCCTCAAATTCAGCGTGCCCCGTACTGCCCGGTATTCCGAGCCGGCTGCGTGCCGCGACGGCCGGCTCACGCCTGCCGCTGCGTGCCGCGACGGCCGGCTCACGCCTGCAGATAGGCGAGTACGGCCAGCACCCGCCGGTGATGTTCCAGATCCGGCTCCATGCCCAGCTTCATGAAGATGCTGCGCACATGTGTCTCGACGGTCTTGCCGCCGATGCGCAGGCAGCGGCTGATCGACTCGTTGGAGCGGCCCTCCGCCATCAGCGCCAGCACTTCGCCCTCGCGCCGGGTGAGCGTTTCGAGTGCGCCGTCCACGCGGCGGCGGCCCAGGAGGCGGCGGACGATCTCCGGGTCGATGAAGGGTTCGCCGGCCGCCACACGCTTGATTCCCTCGGTGAGTTCCGAGGGGTCGGCGATGCGGTCCTTGAGGAGGTAGCCGAAGCCGCCCGGGGCGCGGGAGAGTTCCTGGACCGCGGTGCCGGTCTCGACGTACTGGGAGAGCAACAGGACGCCGGTCTCCGGGAAGCGGTCCCGTATCCGAGCGGCTGCCCGTACGCCCTCGTCCGTGTGGGTCGGGGGCATGCGGATGTCGACCAGCGCCACGTCGGGGCGCAGCTCGGCGACCAGGCGGAGGAGCGTGTCCGCGCAGCCGGCCTGGCCGACGACGGTGAGTCCCGCGTCCCGCAGCAGCCGTACGAGGCCCTCGCGCAGCAGTACGGAGTCCTCGGCCACGATCAGTCGCACGGCAGCTCCATTCGTACTCGCGTCCCGCCCCCGGTTGGGCTGTCCACGTGCAGTGTGCCGCCGGAGGCGGTGACCCGGTCGGTGAGGCCGCGCAGCCCGGTGCCGAGTGCCGGGTCGGCTCCGCCGACGCCGTCGTCGGCCACCTCGATCACCAGCCGGTCGCCCTCGCGTCGCCCGGAGACGCTGACCGCCTCGGCCTTGGCGTGCTTCGCCGCGTTCGCCAGCGCCTCGGAGACGACGAAGTACGCGGTGGTCTCCGTCAGCGGCGCGAACCGTCCGGGCTCGACCATGACGACGACCGGCACCTGTGCCTGTTCCGCGAGGGCGGTGACGGCCGGCGCGAGACCGTCCCGGGTGAGTACGGCCGGGTGGATGCCGTGGGCGAGGTCCCGCAGCTCGTCCAGCGCCTGGCGCAGGCACCGTTCGGCCTCGGCGACCGTGAGCCGCAGCGCGGGGTCGGGGCCCCGGGACAGCCCGGCGTCCAGGCGGCGCAGCGTCATCAGGGCGAAGACCAGCCTTGTCTGGGCCCCGTCGTGCAGATCCCGTTCCAGCCGCCGCCGTTCCTCGTCCACGGCCCGCAACAGCCGCGAACCGAAGTCGGCCGCCTCCCGAGTGCGCGTGGCGACCTCCGCCCGCAGCCGGCTGGTCCGCAGACACAGCCGGACCGCCCCGCACACGGCCGACATCAACTCCTTGTCCTCGTCGAGCGCGACGTCATGCACCAGCACCGCCATGGGTGTCCCGGAGTCGGCCGGGTCCTCCACGGCCGTGGCACCCAGCCCACTGCCGGGCCGGGGGAGCGGGAGGGGCCGCCCGTCGGGGTCGACGTAGGCGGAGGTGCCCTCCGTAGTGCCCTCCTCGGCCCGCAGGCCGAGCCGCAGGGAAGGATCCCCGAGCACCCGCACCAGTACGTTCTGCACCTGCCGCGGTGTCGGATCCGCGCCGACCTCGATGACCAGGTTGCCCACCGAGGCCCGGTGCAGCCGCATACGCAGCAGGCCGGCCAGGAAGGCGAACGGTACGGCGATCTGGCTCGCGTCCGACGGCCAGGTCAGCAGCGCGTTCGCGGCATCGAGGGCGCCCGGGGCCAGCACGTAGAGGACCTCCCACCCCACGAAGGCCACAGCGACGGCGATCGCCACCGAGGCCGGCATCAGCACACGCCGCCGTGCCGGGCAGGCGAGCCGCCAGCGCCGTACGAGCGCCACCAGGCATACGACGGTGAGGAGCGCCCCCGCCCAGCGGTAGACCAGGTCGACCGCGTCGAACAGCGCCGGATCGGACCACAGGAGCAGGGCGTTCGCGTCCGGGCCGCAGTCACCGCAGGACAGGTAGCTGGCCTCGGAGCTGACCGCCGGGTCGTACAGGGTCACCCGCAGCAGTCCGCCGACGGCCACCAGACCGTAGCCGACCGCCACCACGCCCCGGTCCAGGGTCGTGGCGAGCCGTCCGTCGGGAAATGCGAGCAGCAGATGCGCCAGCACGGCCAGGTTCAGCGCCTCGCCCCAGGCGCCGAGGGCGAACAGCAGCGGTACGCCGGTGCCTTGCAGGTTTCCGATGAACCAGGTGATCCCTTCGGCCAGCATCAGCCGGCCGGTGCGATTGGCGGGCCGCCGCCACCAGGCGACCAGCCCGGCAGCCGCGTACGACCAGCCCACCGCCACATCGCGTACGAGATCCGCCCGGGACGCCCCCGCGCGGCCGTAGGCCCATGCCCCGCAGACCCCGGCCGCGAGCGCGACGACGGCCCAAGGCAGCAGCTGTGAGCGGAAGTTGGTTCTCCCCCCGGTCCCTTCCACGGCATGACGATAAGAGCGCCGCCGGTCGGCACGGTCCGCCGCAGCACGGAACCGGCCGGGCGCGCGGGGGCGGACCGCCGTGCCCCGGTGGCTTGTTTGTGACTCAGGGCCAGCCCCGATGTGCCCCGGGCCACAGGTACGTACGTTGTGGTCGTCGCGGCGCACCGGGACTCCACCGAGCGGGAGGGGGGTTCGGTGGATCTCCCGGGCGCCGCCTCCCCGCGGCGGCAATTGTCCCAAGTCGCGGTGGTCTCAAAGGAGTCCGAATCCTTCAGTTCCCTGCAGTGCGCACATGAACGGCAGGCGAGCTCACGTCAAAGGCACGTTGGCAGAGAGGGAAGACAGCCATGTCCAAGCGCATACGCGCGGGAGCGGTCGCCGCTGGAGCCATGCTCGCCCTGACGGGCGCCGCGACGAACGCGCACGGCGCGGCCGACGCCTATCCGGAGACGAGTTACTACGTCTCGAACCGCTACAACGAGGTCGTGTCGGGCAACCTGGTCTGGTACAACCAGTCGGTCCGGGTGGGCGGCAAGCTCACGGTCCCCACCGGCTGTGCCTCCGTGAAGTACAGCACGTGGACGGAGGGCGGCAGGAAGCTCGACGAACAGGTCCGCGAGGTCTGCAACGGCAGCCGGGGGCACGGCTTCACGTTGGACGCCGACGTGGCGGGCGGAGCACACCACGTGTGGGTCGACCTGCGGTCCGCGGGCATCGTCAACAAGGACCTCTGCACGCGTAGCGGCTGCGAGTCGAGGTAATTCCGACGGACGTCCCGGGCCCTGCTGAGGCCCCGGCCCGAACCGCGGCCGGGGCCTCACCCTCACTCCTCGGATTCGCGGCGCAGCGCGCCGGCTCAGCCAACCGTGTAAGCAGCGCCCCCGAAGTCCGCCACCACCCTGAGCTCGCCACCCAAGGCGCGTACGTAGGCGCGCAGGGTGGCCACCTCCGTACGGTCGATCTCGCCGTGCTCGATCGCCGAGATCCGTGGCGTTGAGACCCCCATCGAGTCGGCGATGTCCCGCTGGGTGAGGTCCTGCTCGCGACGGATCTCCGCCAGCTTGTAGGCCCGCACCTCGGCGAGAAGCCGTTCCATGTGGGCCCGCTTCTCCTGGGGCGACCGGACCGGGATCCCCGCAGCCCTCTGCTGCGCGTGGACCCGGCGCTTGACTTCCTCCCAGCGGACGGTGCTCATCCGTACTCCTTCGTTGCCGGCTCACCGATGTGGGCCAGAGCGCTTCTCGGCGATCGGGATGCTGGTGTCGTACCAGCCGCTCCAGTTTCCGGCCTTCGGAGGGTGGGTCACGTCCGGTTCACCCGAACGAGGAGCCTGCCCCGTTCCTCACTCCCGCCCCAACACCACCGTCCCCGACGAGCAGAACCACCCACCCGTACCGGACGCGACAGCCAACTGGGGCAATTCCCCGTGCCTCCGGCGCACTTGACGCGCACCCGCCTCCCCCCGCAACTGCCGCACCGCCTCCACGAGGAGGAACAACCCCCGCATGCCCGGGTGTTGGGCTGACAGGCCGCCTCCGTCCGTGTTCACCGGCAGGTCCCCGCCCACCAGGAGCCGGCCCTTCTCGACGAACGCGCCGCCCTCGCCCTTCTGGCAGAAGCCGAGGTCCTCCAGGGTTACGAGCGTCATGTAGGTGAAGGCGTCGTAGATCTCTGCGAAGTCGATCTCGTCCGGTCGTACGCCCGCTCGCTCGAAGGCGAGCCGGCCGCTCACCGCCGCCGGGGACACCGTGAAGTCCGGCCACTCGGACATGGTCGTGTGGGAGACGTGTTCGCCGGTGCCGAGGATCCAGATCGGGGGTGTGCGGCAGTCTCGTACGTACTCCTCGGCTGCCAGGAGGACCGCCGCGCCGCCGTCGGAGCGTAGGCAGCAGTGCAGTTTGGTGAAGGGGTCCGCGATCATCGGGCCCGACAGGACGTCGTCGATCGTGATCGGGTCGCGGAACATGGCGTCCGGGTTCAGCGCCGCGTTGGCGCGCGCCTGGACGGCGACGGAGGCCAGCTGCTCGATCGTGGTGCCGTATTCGATCATGTGGCGGCGGGCGGCCATGGCGTACTTGGCGATCAGGGTGTGCCCGTACGGAACCTCGAACTGCAGCGGGCCGCGTGCGCCGAACGACAGGTTCCCGGTACGACGGCCCGCCTTGATGTCCGCGCGGGCCGTGGACCCGTACACCAGCAGGACCGCGTTCGCGTGCCCGGCGGCGATCGCGTCCGCCGCGTGGGCCGCCATGACCTCCCAGGTCGAGCCGCCCACCGACGTCGAGTCGACCCACGTCGGCCGCAGGCCCAGATACTCCGCCACCTCGACGGGCGCGAGCGTGCCGAGGCCCGCCGAGGCCAAGCCGTCGACGACCTCGCGGCCGAGTCCCGAGTCGGCCAGGGCCCGGCGGGCCGCCTGTGCGTGCAGGGCGTACGGGGTTGCCTCGTCCACCCGGCCGCAGTCGGAGAGGGAGACGCCGACCACCGCCACCTTCCGTGCCTTACTCGCCTTCCGCTGAGCCCGAGATCGAGACCGAGGCTGGGGCTGAGACCGAGACTGAGTCATGAATCTGACGGTACATCAGATATTGCCGACTCCGGGAGAGCGTCGCAGCTTGCGCACACCCCTGTGCATCTCGCGGCCCCCGCTCTACCATGACGCGCCGTCAGATTCCCAGGAGGAGGGGCCCATGGACGCCCGCTTCACCGCCGAACAGGACGAGATCCGCCGCACCCTGCGCGAACTGCTCCTCAAACGCTGCGGCCCGGAGGAGGTCAGGGCCGCCGTGGAAACCGCGGATGGCTATGACCCCACGCTCTGGGAAGCCCTCGCCGGACAGCTCGGGTTGCCGGGGCTCGCGCTCCCCGAGACGTACGGCGGGGTCGGCTGCTCGACCACCGAACTCGCCCTCGCGAATGAGGAGTTGGGCCGCGTCCTGGCCCCCTCGCCTCTCCTGTCCACCGCCGTACTGAGCGGCCCTCTGCTCCGCGCCCTCGGCACCGAGGAGCAGCGAAGCAAGCTCCTGCCGCGCATCGCCTCCGGCGAGCTGACCGCCGCCCTCGCCGTACCCGGCACGTGTCTCGCCACCGCCCTCGGTCTGACCGGCGGCAACCACGGCGACTGGGCGGGCGGCGGCCGAGCGGGCGGCGTACAGGCCAAGCGCTCGGAAGGCGGTGACTGGCGGCTCTACGGGCAGGTCGATCAGGTGCTGGACGGGCACAGTGCGGGGCTGCTGCTCGTGGCCGCGCACACCGGTGGGTTCTCCCGCTCCCGCACGCTGCTGTTCCTCGTACGGGAGGGGGCCCACGGGCTCGTACGCGTACGGCAGACGTCGCTCGACCAGACCCGTCCGCAGGCGCGTATCCAACTCCGGGACGTACAGGCGGAGTTGCTCGGCGAGGACGAGTCCGCCGATGTCGTCGGCACGCTCTCCGCCGTCGGGGACACCGCGGCCGCCGCCCTCGCCGCCGAAGCGGTCGGTGCCGCCGATCGCGTACTGGAGCGGACCGTCGAGTACGTCAAGCAGCGGGAGCAGTTCGGGAGGGCGATCGGGTCGTTCCAGGCGGTCAAGCACCGGCTGGCCGACCTGTATGTGCAGGTCCAGGCGGCGCGCTCGGCCGCCTACTACGCGGCCTGGGCGGCGGCTGCGACTGCCACGAACCCCGCGACCACCGAGGCGACTGCCGCGAGCGACGAGCGCGTCGGCGGGCTGGCGCTCGCCCAGGCCCTGGAAGCCTTGCGCGCCACCGCCTCCGAAGGTGTGCAGCTACACGGCGGGATCGGGTTCACCTGGGAACACGAGGCGCACCTGTACTTCAAGCGGGCGGCCGGCGACGAGCTGCTGTTCGGGCCGGTGCACCGGCTGCGGGCCTACGCTGCCGAGGAAGCGCACCTCTTCGACGGCGGCGAGGTGGCGGTCTGATGCCCAACGGAGCACAGGGAGCACAGGGAGCACAGGGAGCACACGGACCTCAGGGAGGACACCACGTGCCGAACGCCCGGCGCGTACCCGAAGCGGTGCGGAAGGCAGTGCAGCGCGTCTCCTCGACCCGGACCTTCGCCCGCGTCGCCCCGCGCCTCATCCCCGCGATGGACCGTGCCGTACACCGGCTCACCCGTGGAAAAGTCCTGCTCAGCGCCCAACTGCTGCCCGGCGTCATCCTCACGGCGCGCGGGGCGCGGAGTGGGCTCCCCCGGCGTACGCCGCTCGCCTGCATGCCGGAAGAAGGCGGGACCTGGATTCTCATCGGGTCCAACTTCGGGCGTACGGACCACCCCGCCTGGACCGCCAACCTCCTCGCGCACCCCGACGCGGAGATCAACTGGAAGGGCCGGGACATCCCCGTCACCGCCCAGCCCCTGCAGGGCGAGGACCGGGACACGGTATGGAAGGCGCTGCTGGACTTCTGGCCGCCGTACGCGACATACCAGGCACGGGTCACTCGAGAGATACGGATCTTCAGGCTCGTACGACGTGGAGAGGGCCCGTAAACGAGCCCCGTAATGCGAGCCGCAGTGAGAGGCCCGCAACGCGACAAACGGCAGTTCACCGGAGCGGACTCCGAAGTGAACTGCCGTCTGCCTGACAGGATTTGGGCCTACGAAGCGTGGGGGAGTGTGGGGGGTACCAAACCGTACTAACAATGACTGGGATTGAACTATCTCGTCGGTTTCCTGCCGGTCACGCCCATATGCACCAACAGGGCCAGATTCGGCTTGAGTTCGGCCTGCTTCACGCCCCAGGACTGGAAGCCCTTCTGGTGCGAGGCGACCGCCGCGAGCATCGCGACGAGTGAGCCGGCCATCGCCGCCGGGTTCACGTCCTTGTCGACCTTGCCCTTGGCTTGCAGCTCCTTGACCGTGTTCGTAAGGGAGTTGTTCACGGAGTTCAGGATCTTCATGCGGATCTTGTAGAACCGTTTGTCCCCCTCCGCTGCTCCCAGGTCGACGACGCGCAGGATGGCATCGTTTTTGCGCCAGAAGTCGAGGAACCCGTCGACGAGGTCCTGAGAGGTCTGCCAGCCGGCCTTACCGACCCAGGACCGCCCCTCGAGGAGTTCGGTCAACCCCGCGCCCTCCGCGGCCATTTGCTCGGCGATCTCCAGGACGGCGCCCTCGACGTCCGGGAAGTACTGGTAGAAAGTCGCCGGTGACGTGCCCGCCTTCCGCGCGACGTCGATGACTTTGACGTCCCGGTAGGGCGACGAGCTGAGCATTTCACTGAGGCAGTCGAGCAGCTTCTGCCGAGTCGCCTGCCCACGCCGTCCGGCCACTCGGCCGTCGACGGTACGCACTTGTCCTGTCATGCCGTCAGCTTACCGAGGGGTGATCGGGGCGCGATTCGGCCGACTGCAAATGGGGTGCGGCCGGCCTGCGAGATGTGGGGGAGGCGCTTAGCTTGGCAGTATGGCCGAATCCCAGTCTTCTGCCACGGGCGCCGGTGACGCCGGTTTCGGGGAGGGCGTCCCCTGCTGGGTCGATGCCCAGCTCCCCGATGTGGAGGCGGGCAAGCGCTTCTACGGCGAGCTCTTCGGGTGGACCTTCGAAGCGGGGTACGGGGCCTCCACCTGGGCCTACGGCGAAGGCCGGGCCGTCGCGGCGCTCACGCCCAAGCGGGACGGGCGGATGCCGACCGTGTGGACGGTGTACTTCGCGACTCCGGACGCCTTCGGCCTGGCCGGGCGGATCCGGGCAGCGGGCGGTCAGGTGATCACGGATCCGGTGCCGGTGGACGCGTACGGCATGGTGGCGCTTGCCGCGGATCCGGAGGGCGCGGTGTTCGGGCTGTGGGAGGGCGGCGAGCACGCCGGTTTTGAGCGGCGGCACGAGCCGGGCAGCTTCGCCTGGGTCGAGCTGTACGCCCGGGACACCAAGGTCGCCGACGACTTCTACGGCGAGCTCTTCCATGACACCCTCCTGGGCCCCGATGCCGCGCCGGACTTCGGCCGCGTAGCGATCGCGGATGTCTTCCCGGCCGAGATGCCGCCGCACTTTCTTGTCCACTTCGGGGTGGCGGACTGTGATGAGGCAATGGGTACGGTGATCCGACTGGGCGGCCGAATCCAGGTGCTTCCCTTCGAAGCGTCGTACGGCAGTGTGGCGGTCGTCACCGACAATCAAGGAGCGTCTTTCGCGGTGCTCCAGCGCTGAAGACAGTCGAGAAGCGCTGAAAAAGTACAGAAAGGTACTGAGCGGCGAGTGAGACGTGACGTAATTGTCCCGGAACGCCCTGAGACATCCAGGTCCGGCCCCGGGTTCGCAACCGGTGGCCGGGCCAGGAAGAATCGGAGTGCGTGCCGCCGGAGCGGTTCGGTGGTGAGACGCTGCGCAGTGGCTGGAAACACAGCCGCGTACGGGGAGGTGGCAGGCAAGTGGTGGATCAGCTGACGCAGCACGATCCGCGACGGATCGGGCCGTTCGAGGTGCTGGGACGGCTGGGTGCCGGCGGCATGGGGCTGGTCTATCTGGCGCGCTCGGCTTCGGGCCGGCGGGTGGCGATCAAGACGGTCCGTACGGAACTCGCCGAGGACCAGCTGTTCCGGGTCCGCTTCGCGCGCGAGGTCGAGGCGGCCCGTGCCGTGTCCGGCTTCTACACGGCGGCTGTGGTCGACGCCGACCCGCGCGCGGCCGTGCCGTGGCTGGCCACCGCGTTCGTGCCCGCGCCCTCGCTCGAGGAGATAGTGACCGAGTGCGGGCCGCTCCCGGCCCAGGCGGTGCGCTGGCTGGCGGCGGGCGTCGCGGAGGCGCTGCAGTCGATCCACGGCGCCGGGCTCGTCCACCGCGACCTGAAGCCCTCGAACGTCCTCGTCGTCGAGGACGGACCGCGCGTGATCGACTTCGGTATCGCGTCCGGTGTCTCCAACACCCGGCTGACGATGACCAACGTCGCCGTCGGCACCCCTGCCTATATGTCACCGGAGCAGGCCAAGGACTCACGCAGCGTGACCGGTGCGAGCGATGTGTTCTCGCTCGGCTCGATGCTCGTGTTCGCCGCCACCGGCCATGCGCCCTTCCACGGCGCGAACCCCGTAGAGACCGTCTTCATGCTGCTGCGGGAAGGTCCGGACCTCGAAGGCCTCCCCGAGGAACTGCGGCCGCTGATCGAGTCCTGTATGCAGATGGAGGCCACGGCCCGCCCCAACCCCGCCGACCTCCAGGCCCAGCTCGCCCCGCATCTGTTCGGCTCGGGCTCCGACGACAGCGGTACGGCGTCCGCGTGGCTGCCCGAGCGGGCGGTGAGCCTGATCGAGACGCGGCGCGGGGGGCGTCCGGCGAAGCCGTCGTCGTCCGGCGGCGGGCGCAGTGGCGGGCGGGGTGCGCCCGATGCCGGGGCCGCCGCCGGGCCCGCGGCGCCTGCGGTGCCGCCTCCGCCGGCGCATGACCCGCCCGTCCCCGTCGGCGCGGGCGCCGGCCGGCACGGTGGCGCTCCCGACAACGGGCCCGTACGACTCGCAGGGGCCCCCGTGCCCATCGGGCCGGGCCCGCGGGTCTCCGACGCCCGCGCCGCCGCCGTGAAGGCGCCTCCTCCGGACGCGGGACTCGCCGCCTCCTGGGCCCGCCCGCGCCCCGGCGTCAACGGCGCCGACCCCGCCGTACCCGCGCCCACGGCGGCCCCCGAGCCCGACTCCGGCTCGTCCTGGCGGCCGTGGCGCTTCCGTATGTCGAACGACGTGTGGGGTACGCCCGCCGTCGCCGGCGATCTCGTCTACGTCACCTCCTTCGAAGTGCACGCCCTCGACGTGGGGACCGGCCGCCGCCGCTTCAAGACGCGGGACGTCGCCTGGTCGATGACCGTCTCGGACGGCCGGATCCACGCCTCGGACGGGCCCACCCTCTTCGCCCTGGACGCCCGCGAGGGCGGCGACCTGTGGCGGCTGCCGACCGACGCCTGGGTGTACTCCCTCAAGGCCGACCGCGGCACCGTCGTCACCGGCACCCGCGGCGGCGGCGTACAGGCCTGGGAGGCTTCCAGCGGCCAGAAGCTCTGGGAACTCACCGGTGCCCAGGCCGACTTCGAGTCCCCCGAGGCCGGGCCCGTCATCCACGACGGAACGGTGTACGTGTGGAAGGACGCCCGGCTGCGTGCCCTCGACGCGCGTACGGGCGACGAGCGCTGGTCCTATCCGATCGGTGACGCGGCCTCCTGCGGCGGCGTTCCGCTCCGGCTCACCCATGGCGACGACGGGTACGTGTACGTGTCCGCCGGCACCCGTGTCCTCGCCATCGATGTCGCCGGCGGACACGTCCGCTGGCACTTCGAGGCGCCCGCCGTCTTCCTGAGCCCGCCGACCTTCGCGCCCGGGCCCGCCGTCACGGGTGGCGGGGTCTACCTCGCCGACTACCTCGGTACGGTGTACGCGCTCGACGCCACGGATGGCCGTGACCGCTGGCGTATCGCCACCGAGTCCCGGGCCTCGATCGACCCCGTGCTCGTCGAGGCCGGGCACGTCCACGTGGGCAGCGGCAAGGGCCTCTACACCCTGAACGCCGTCACCGGCACCCCTCAGTGGCGCTTCCAGGCTGGCGGCGACCTCGTCGGCTCCCCTGCGGTGGCCGACGGCCGCATCCACTTCGGCTCCACGGACCACCTTCTGTACACCCTGAAGGCCGACGACGGCCGCCTGCGCTGGAAGCTCGCCACGGGCGGCGAGATCACGGGTGCGCCGGTCGTCAAGGACGGGGTGGTGTACGCGTGCAGCAAGGACCGGTGCGTGTACGCGTTGGACGCGGAGAAGGGGACGGGGACGGCACGGACGTCGTGACGGGGGCTTGTTTCGCCCCCGCCGCCCCTACCCGTCCCATCCCGGGGCCGGCCCCGGGCCCCGCTGGGGGCTACGCCCCCAGACCCCCTTCGGGGCATAGCCCCTAGCCCTGCTCGGGGCTATGCCCCGGAACCCCTTGGGGCTGCGCCCCGGACCCCCTCGGGGTTCCGCCCCCCGGTTCCGCTTGGGGCTGCGCCCCGGACTCCCCTTGGGGCTGCGCCCCGGTCCCGCTGGAGGCTCCGCGCCCAGACCCTCTTAGGGCGGCGCCCCCGGGCCCTGCTCGGGGATGCGTCTCCGGCCCTGCTCGGGGCTGCGCCCCGGCCCGCCCTTAGAGTTCCGCCCCCGGTCCCGCTCGGGGCTCTGCCCTGGACCCCCGTTGGGGTTGCGCCCTTGGCCCCCGCTCGGGGCTCTGTCCCTGGCCCTCTTCCAGGGTTGCGCCCTTGGCCCCCGCTCGGGGTTCTGCCCCGGACCCCCTTCGGGCTCTGCCCCGGGCCCTGCTCGGGGATGCGTCTCCGGCCCTGCTCGGGGCTGCGCCCCGGCCCGCCCTTAGAGTTCCGCGCCCCGGTCCCGCTCGGGGCTCTGCCCTGGACCCCCGTTGGGGTTGCGCCCTTGGCCCCCGCTCGGGGTTCTGCCCCGGACCCCCTTCGGGCTCTGCCCTGGGCCCTGCTCGGGGATGCGTCTCCGGCCCTGCTCGGGGCTGCGCCCCGGCCCGCCCTTAGAGTTCCGCGCCCCGGTCCCGCTCGGGGCTCTGCCCTGGACCCCCGTTGGGGTTGCGCCCTTGGCCCCCGCTCGGGGCTCTGTCCCTGGCCCTCTTCCAGGGTTGCGCCCTTGGCCCCCGCTCGGGGTTCTGCCCCGGACCCCCTTCGGGCTCTGCCCCAGGCCCTGCTCAGGCTGCGCCCCGGACCCACTTAAACGGCGACGGTACAAGTGGACCTGTCCAGCCAGGGCGTTGCGACGCGGGTCGACCCCTGCGTGGCCGACCGGCTTGCACCCGCGAGCTGACTGACACACCGCCTCCTCATCGGACGCGATAACCGCCCGCTCGCCGGGCAGCGAACAGTTCCGCCTGGCGGGCCGCGGGCAGGTTCCCCAGCGAGATGAGATGTGGGGCCTGCGCGAACCCCTGCGCCAGGCCGGCCTCCTTCGCTGCCCACAGTGCGCGGACAGTGCCCTGTACGCCCTCCGTCGGATACCCGGCGATGACACCGGCGCAGGCGGCCGCGGCGTTCAACGCCCCGCCCGCCTCGGTGAGTTCGGACACCAGTCCGACCTCATACGCCCGCCGCGCCGAGATCCGCTCCGCCGTCCCCATCAGCATCATCCGCGCGACCTCCCCGTACGGCATCCGCTGTGCCATCAGCACCGACTCGTACGCGCTGACCATGCCGTACGTGGTGTGCGGGTCGAAGAAGGTGGCGTCGGCACCGGCGATGAGGAAGTCGCTCTCGCCGAGCAGGTAGAAGGCCCCGCCACAGGCCATCCCCTCCACGGCGGCGACGACCGGCTTCCACAGGTCGTTCGTCTTCGGCCCGATGCGCAGCAGCGGATCGTCCTGCATGTACGGCGAGTTCGGCTGCGGGACGACGGCGTCCCGGTCGAGGCCGGTGCAGAAGGCCCGCTCCCCGGCTCCCGTGAGCACGACGGCCCGTACGGAGTCGTCGAACCGCAACTCACGCCATACCTGAGTGAGTTCGTCGGCCATGGCGACATCGATCGCGTTCAGCCGCTCGGGCCGGTCGAGGGTGACGACGGCGACGCCGGTGCCCTTGTCCGTGGTGAGGCGTATGGTCACGGGCGCTCCAGGGTCCACTGGGGGAGGTGGGCCGTTCCCTCGAACACCACCTGCACCTTCGCGCCGATCCGAATCCGTTCCGGCGGAAGGGAGTTGAGGGCGGCGCCGGCGCCGCTGACGAGATTCCCGACGAGCCGGATGTGCGGCGCCTCGGCGAGTTCGACGACGATCACGTTGTACGGCGCCAGCTCCGCGTACGCCGGAAGCAGCGGCGGATGCGGGACGACGTACGACCAGATCCGCCCCTTCCCGCTCATCAGCCGCCACTTGTTCGCGAAGGACTGGCAGTGGGGGCAGCAGGGCCGCGGCGGGAACCGGAGTTCGCCGCAGTCGGCGCAGGCCTGGACGCGGAGTTCGCCTCGGGCGGCGTACTCCCAGAAGGGGGCGCCGTCGTCGTCGAGGACGGGGGACAGGAGGGACGGAGAATCTCCCGGCGCTGGCATCGTCAACTCCTCATGCTCCTCATAGTCCACGTACTCCTCATGTTCCTCAGCTCGTCAGTTCCGTAGGAGGATCGCGGAGGTCGGAACCCCCTCGCCCGCCGTGACCAGGCACGTCGAAGCGTCCGGGACCTGGGCGGTGCTCGTCCCGCGCAACTGCTTCACGCCCTCGTTGATGAGGTTGAAGCCATGGACGTACGCCTCGGAGAGTCCTCCGCCGCTGGTGTTGATCGGCAGCCGCCCTCCCATCTCGAGAGCGCCCCCTTCCGTGAACGCCCCGCCCTCGCCGCGATCGCAGAAGCCGTAGCCCTCGAGGGAGAGCGGGATGAGTGCCGTGAAGGCGTCGTAGATCTGCGCGACATCCACGTCATGTGGGCCGAAGTCCGCCTGCTTCCACAGGTGTCGGGCGGCGGTCCACGCCGGGCCGGTCAGCGGGTCGTCGTTCCAGTAGTTGACCATGCCGTGGTGCTGGGCGGGCAGGCCCTGGGCGGCGGAGTGGACGTACACGGGTGTGTGCCGGCAGTCGCGGGCCCGTTCCTTCGACACGATCACGCAGGCCAACGCCCCGTCCGTCTCGAGGCAGTTGTCGAAGAGGCAGAGGGGTTCGCTGATCCAGCGGGAGGTCATGTACATCTCGCGGGTCAGCGGGCGCTCGTACATCATCGCGGCGGGGTTCTGGTTGGCGCGGTTGCGGCAGGCGAGGGCGACGTTGAAGAGGTGGTCGCGGGTCGCGCCGTACTCGTGCATATAGCGGCGCGCGAGCATGGCGATCTCGTCGGCCGGGCGGAGGAGGCCGAAGGGGCGGGTCCACTGGGCGGGGGTGGGGAGTTGGACGGCCGTGTTCTTCCAGGGCCTCGGCCCGGAACCCCGCTTCCGCGACCGCCAGGCGACCCCGACGGAGGCCTGCCCGGTGGCGATCGCGGCCGCGAGATGGGCGACGGTGGCGCACGAACCGCCCCCGCCGTAGCCCACCTTGCTGAAGAAGGTGAGATCCCCGGCGCCGATCGCCTTCGCCAGCTCGACCTCGTCGGTCTCCTCCATCGTGTACGAGGCGAGCGCGTCGACCTCGCTCGGCGGGATCCCGGCGTCGTCGAGCGCGGCGAGTACGGCGCGGCAGGCCAAGGTCTTCTCGGACTCCGGGAGTTGCTTGGCGAATGGGGTCTGACCGATGCCGACGATGGCGGTCGCGTCCTTGAGCCCGGCCATGGGTACGTACCTCCCTGGAGTCCGTACTGCTGACAGTGCGTCAGGCTACAGCTAATCTGACGGGTAGTCAGCTAGTGGTACGCCTGTTGGTATGGGGAGGCTTGCGATGCGCGGGGACCTGGAGTGGGGCAGCATCCCGGGGCTGGTCCGTGCGGCGGCCGACCGGTACGGGGACGCCGAGGCGGTCGTGGAGGGCCGTACGCGCGTCTCCTACGCGGAACTGGGCGCCCGCGTGGAGCGAGCCGCGGCGGCCTGTATCGCGAACGGTGTCCAGACCGGCGACCGCGTGGCCATCTGGGCGCCGAACTCGCTGGACTGGATCGTCTCGGCGCTGGGCGCGGTGTCGGCCGGGGCGGTGCTCGTACCGCTGAACACGCGCTTCAAGGGGGCTGAGGCGGCGTATGTGCTGGAGCGCAGCCGGGCCAGGTTGTTGTTCGTGACGGGGACGTTCTTGGGGACGTCGTATGTGGCGTCGTTGCGGAGGGCGGCTTCGGAGGGGCCGACGTCGGAAGGGCCGACGTCGGAAGGGCCCGGTGCCGGACCGCTCCCCGGACTGCCGTGCCTGGAGCAGGTGGTGGTGCTGTCGGACGACGCGCCCGCCGACTTCCGTACGTGGAAGGACTTCCTGGCGAGCGGAGACGGGGTGGGGGAGCCGGAGGTACGGGCGCGCTCAGCGGCCCTGTCCCCCGACTCTCCCTCCGACATCATCTTCACCTCGGGTACGACCGGCCGTCCCAAGGGCGCGGTGATCACGCATGCGCAGACCCTGCGGGCGTACGAGGTGTGGAGCGACCTGGCAGGTCTCCGTACCGGCGACCGCTACCTGATCGTGAACCCCTTCTTCCACACCTTCGGCTACAAGGCCGGTGTCATCGCCTGCCTGATGCGGGGCGCGACGATGGTCCCGCAGCCGGTGTTCAACATCGACACGGCGCTGGCGAACATCGCCTCGGAACGGATCTCGGTCCTCCCCGGCCCACCGACGCTCCACCAGTCCCTCCTGGACCACCCGTCCCGAGACTCGTACGACCTCTCGGCCCTGCGCCTGGTGGTGACGGGCGCCGCCGTCGTCCCCCTCCGGCTGGTGGAACGCCTCCGTACGGAACTCGGCGTCGGGACGGTCCTGACCGCGTACGGACTCTCCGAAGCGAGCGGCATCGTCACGATGTGCCGCCGCGGCGACGAACCGGCGGTGATCGCGTCCACGTCGGGGCGGGCGATCCCGGACACGGAGGTGAAGGTCGTGGACCCGACGGGAGCGGCCCTGCCGCCCGACACCCCGGGAGAGGTCCTGGTTCGCGGCTTCAACGTCATGCAGGGCTACTTCGAGGACCCGCAGTCGACGGCCACCGTGCTGACGCCGGACGGCTGGCTGCGTACGGGGGATGTCGGCGTCCTGGATTCCGCGGGCAACCTCCGTATCACCGACCGCATCAAGGACATGTTCATCGTCGGCGGCTTCAACGCGTACCCGGCGGAGATCGAGCAACTCCTCGGCCTCCACCCGGACGTGGCGGACGTCGCGGTGATCGGCATCCCGGACGGCCGCCTCGGCGAGGTGGGCAAGGCCTATGTCGTACGCCGCCCCGGCTCGACCCTGACCTCGGACGACCTGATCGCGTGGGCGCGCCGCGAGATGGCGAACTACAAGGTGCCGCGGGTGGTGGAGTTCGTGGGGGAGTTGCCTCGGAATGCGAGCGGGAAGGTGGTGAAGGGGGAATTGCGGGGGCGGTGAAGGGGGAATTGCGGGGGCGGTGAAGCGGGTTTGAGGGAGTTTGTAGGGACGGGGCGCGCGAGCCAAGTGGAGCGGGGTTGGGGTCGGTAGCGCTGATGACTTCTGCTCAGTCCCGCGGAAGCCGACAACCTAAGATCCCCCCGCTACGGAGCCGCGGAGCGTGGCGAGGCCGTCCCGGACTTCCTTGCACTGGTGGATCTCGTTGAACCGGGCGATGTCACGGCGGTGGGACTCGCGGGTGCCGTGGTAGGCGTAGCCCTCGATCTCGACGGCCAGGCCCTCGGCCCGGAAGAGGAAGTCCAGGTAGCGGCGGCGCCCGTTGGGCGTACGGAGTTCGGCTTGGCTCTCGGGGTGGAGGCCCGCGTCGTGCATGCGCAGGCGTGCGATGGTCTCGGCGGGCGAGCTTGGCGTTCAGGTCGACGAGCTTCAACCAGCCGCGAGCTCTGTCCGCTCCGAGCGCCGGGGCTTCGAGCGCGAGGGCGATCGCGGACTTGCTTGTGAGGGGTGCGCGGCGGACTTGCCCGACCTTCCGCCGGGTGAGGGCCTACGTCAGCTTATGAAGGTCCCGTGGGGACCGCCCGCTTCTTGGTCAGTGTCGTGCTTCCACGTCCCGAGTAAAGGGCGCTCCGCTGCGCTACGCGTCGGCTACGCCGATCGGCCTCCGGCCGACCCTTGACTCGGGCCGTTCCAGCACGGGTGAGAAGCGAGCGGGCGGCCCGAGGAAGGGTGTCCCAGGTCGGCCGAGGGTGCGGTGGGGAACGTGGTCACCCGGAGGGCGTGGGCGCGCTCGCGCCTCGCCGGCACGCCGGGCCGGCTCAGCGGCCGACGGCCGGGTGGGTGGGTAGGTGGGCTGGGGAACGTGGTCACCCGGAGGGCGTGGGCGCGCTCGCGCCTCGCCGGCACGCCGGGCCGGCTCAGCGGCCGACGGCCGGTGGGTGGGTAGGCGAGCTACGGAAAATGTGACACTGAAGGGGTCAAGTGTCACATTTTCCCGCAACCGGTACGGAGCCCGGGGCGGGCGGCCGCATCGCCGCAACTCCGAAGCAACCAGGGCGGGTTCAGGCCGACGGGTCTGAGCTGGGACGGCCCGCAACGACCGCCCCGCTCCTTCATCGCATCAATTACTTCTTGAGGTTCGAGAGGAAGGCGGACCAGGCGGCGAGGCTGAGCAGGAGTACGGGGCCGTTGTGGGACTTGGAGTCGCGGACGGGGATTGCTCCGGGGAGGTTGAGGGCTACCTCTACGCAATCACCGCCGGTGTCGTTGCTATAGCTGCTCTTCCTCCAGCGCGCCTTGCTCAAGTCAAAGTCGGTGCTTGCCATTTACTCGCCTTGTTCCCCGAGGTTCGCGATGAAGGTGGACCAGGCGGTGGGGCCGATCAGGAGCATGGGGCCGTTGTGGGACTTGGAGTCGCGGACGGGGATTGCTCCGGGGTGACCGAGGGCCACCTCCACGCACTCGCCACCGGTGCCGTTGCTGTAGCTGCTCTTCCGCCAGAGCGCAGCGGTCAAATCAATCTCGTGGCTTGCCATTTCGATAGTCCTCTGCCGCAGCCTCGATCATGGCCAGGGACGCCTCAGGCGGCAGTGCGGCGGCCCTGAGCAGATCGTACGACTCTCGGTACTGCTTCACGAGCGCCGGGTAGTCGATGACTTGGCCGCTGTGCAGGCTCTCGACGTACACCAGGGGAGGAGCGTCCGGGAAGGTCATGATCCTGGTCATGCCCATCATGAACGGGTGAGCGGCGGCCTTCTCCGGGACGATCTGCAGAATGGAATGCGTGGTCCGGACCACCTCAGCGATGTGATCCAGCAGTTCGGCCATCTGCTCGTCCGGGAGGGCCGGGCGACGGATCAGCGACTCGTCGAGGATCGCCCAGAACTTCGGCGGATTCTCTGAGTTGAAGAGCTCCGCCCGCGCCATCCGAGCGCTCACCTTCTCCTCGACCTCGTCGTCCGAGGCCCAGGGCATGGCCGCCCGTACGATCGCACGCGCATACGCAGCCGTCTGCAGCAGTCCAGGCACGATCATCGGCGCCCAGTCCTCGATCGTCTCCGCAAGCTGCTCCATCTCCGCGACATCCGCGAAGTACTCCGCGTGCCCCGGCCTTCGCGCCTTGCGTACGTCCTCGCACCGGCGCTCGAAGAAGCCGTCGGTCTTCAGGACCCGGTCCACGTGCTGCGCCAGGTCGCGCGGCATGCGCCGCTCGCCGCGTTCGATCTCGCTGAGGTGGCTCTGTCCGTAGAAGCTCCCCTCGACCAACTGCTGAAGCGTGAGCCCCGCTTCCTCCCGCTTCCACCGCAGTTCCTTGCCGTAGAAGGTCGGGACGCTCTCCGAGCCGTCGATGTCCTTGCGTCGCACCATGGCTTCCGCCCAATCCACAACTGCCTTGCCCAGTTCCACAGTTCGCGCCCGGAAGCCCAAACCTCTTTTACGGTACGCCTCTTGACGTCAATGTGTGTCTGAATCGTCACAGAGCGCATTCGCTGCACGTATGGAAAGGCGTACCCATGCAAGACCCGCAACCTCCGGCCCCCACCGCCCACGACGTGGAGCGCTGCGTCAGCGAACTCCAGGCCGCCCTTGCAGCTCACGGCATCACGCTCCCCTCCCTGAGCGTGGACCTGCCGACCTTCGCGGGTACGTACCCGCCCTCGGCCGGACTGATCGCGCTCGGCAATTGCAACGCCGCCACCGCGCGCAAACTCGCCGCCGTACTCCGAGAGGCGGCCGCGCAGTGAACGCCTCGTCGGTCCTTGAACTCGAACTGCTCGCCCTCCCCAAGGCCGTTCCCGACCTGCGCCGCACGGTCCGTCGGCACCTGGGTGCCCCCTGCGCCGACGTCCAGCTCTGTGTCACCGAGCTGGTCGCCAATGTGGTCCGGCATGTGGGGGAGGGGACCCCGGTCCGCGTACGGGTGGAGCGTACGGACGGCGGCCGGATCCGGGTCGAGGTGGCCGACCCCGAGCCGCATTCCCTCCCCGTTCTCGTGTGTGCCACGGGGGAGGACGAGTCGGGGCGGGGGCTGGCGCTGCTTGATGCGGTGACGTTGCGGTGGGGCGTGGAGCAGGGGGTGGCGGGCAAGACGGTGTGGTGCGAGGTGGGGGGTGAATGACGTCGTCCGGCAGGTTGGTATCAGGTGGTACCTTCAGGCCATGGCCAAGACGCAGATCAACATCCGTATGGACGACGAGACCGCCGAGATGGCCAGGCAGGCTGCGGAAACGAGGCGGATACCGGTCAACGAGTACGTCGAGCAGCTGATCCGTAGCGACAACGAGCGTGTGCGTGCGGTCTTCATGGCCGCGGCGCAGGAGGTGCTCGACGAGTACGGGGATCTGATCGACGAGCTGGAAGGGGAGTCCGGTTCGTGACCGTCCAAGTGGATATCGCCTGGCTCCTCGAGGTCGCCCAGCGGGCCGGCGTGGATGATCCGGGTATCGACGACTACGGCGTGCCCGTCGCCGCTGTCGAACGTCACCGGGCCGTCCTCGTCGGCCAGGACGTCTATCACGGCGCCTTCGCCAAGGCCGCCGCCCTCGCTCACTCGCTGGGGCGTATGCGGTGGCTGGAGCGTTCGAACGTACGGGTCGCCGTGGCGGTGGCCCATGCCTACCTGGTCGCTTCGGGGGTGCCGTCCAAGCTGGATCAGGAGAGGGTCGCCGCGCTGGTGGCTGAGTTGAAGAAGGAGAGCTGTACGGTGCGGAGTGTTGGGGCGGTGCTGAAGACCTGGGCGGTTTGAGGTGGTCGGAGGGTGTAGGCGGGCGAGGCCGAGCATGCCGATGGGGGTCGAGCCCACCTGGCTCGACCCCCATCGGACACGCCTCGGCCGCGGCGGTTCCCCCTCCGCGCCGCCGCGGCCGATCCCCGTCGGGAAATGGGCTACTTGGAGTGTCAGCTCGGCGCCTGGTTATCCAGAGGCCTGACCGGCTTCGCCTTCACCGGCTCGCTGGGCGCTTGGTTGTCCTGAGTGGTGGCGTCCCCGTCCGCCACCGGCTCGCTGGGCGCCTGGTTGTCCAGCGGCTTGACGTCCCCGTCCGCCACCGGCTGGCTGGGCGCCTGGTTGTCCAGCGGCTTGATGTCCGTGTCCTTGGCCTTCTCGGTCATGTGCTCAACTTCCTCTTCTCTGGTGAGTGCGGAGTGAGGAACGCCCGCCCGGTTGCTCCCCCGAGGGCCACCGGACGGGCGTCGCGGAGCCGTATCCCCCGGTCGGGCTCCTCGTCAGACCGTCTGCCCCCCGACGCGACGGTGTGACAGATATGACAGTGCCTTGCGGCGATAAACGAATGCTGAACGTCCGCAACACACTGGAGCATCTCCTGTTGCCAAGGCGCCCTCAGGCCGCTGCGGTAGGCCTGAGCAACGCGCGTACCTCGTCGGCTTCCTCGGTGACGCCGCTCTTTTCGTAGAGGTTGAGGGCCTCCCGCCAGCACGCCTGGGCCCGGTCTGCCTGTCCCAGGGCGGAGAGTGCCCGCCCGAGGAGGGTCAGGGCGTTGCCCCGCATCCAGTCGCCGCCGACGCAGCCCAGGGCGAGCGCCTGTTCAGCCCCTTGGGCCGCTCGTGCGGGGTGACGGGCGGCGAGATGCGCTTCGGCGATCCGGAAGTTGGTGGTTCCCTCCCAGAGCCGCTGTCGATGGTCGCTGAAGATGCTCAGGGCGTCGGAGAGCTCGCGGAGCGCCTCGGCGTGACGTCCGGCTCTGGTCAACGCCATGCCCAGGACGTAATGCCCGTTGGCACGGCGCATCGGCCTGCCAAGCTCGGCGTGGACCGCGAGTGCGTGCTGTGCGATCTCGATCGCCTTCGCGACGTTGCCCATACCCAGGTGGGTGCGGGAGAGGTTGACCAGGGTGACTGCTTCATTGAGCCTGTTGCCGACCGCCTGGTAGCCCTCTATCGCCTGGTCGAAGAGCGTCTTGGCGTCCACGTACCGCTGCTGTCGCAGGAACATGATGCCCCGGTCGTTGGATGCCCAGCTCCTCGCGGTGATGTCCCCCGCGGAGGCCGCGAGTTCCATGGCGAGCTCGGCCTGTTCTGCCGCCTGCTCGATACGTCCGGAGACCAGGAGGACGTTGGTGAGGGTTGTACGTGCTCGACCCTCCGCACGTACGTCTCCCGCAGCCCGTGTGGCCTCACACGCCGCCCTGGCCGTTGCCTCGTACTGGTGGGAGTTCGCTCCTGATTCGGTCAGATCCTTGGCCATCCACAGGAGATCGACTGCACGTCGCAGCCTGTCTGTGCCCGCGGATTGCCGAACGCAGGCCAACAAGGAAGCCGCCTCTGTGTACAGCCAGTCCAGGGCAGCGGCGCCCTCAGTGAACCGGAGCCCCGCGTACACCGTTGGCTCCAAGTGGTCCACCAGCCCGTCCCCCGGCCGCTCGATCGCGTAAACCCCCGCAGCCGTGGCCAGGTAGAAGTCCAGCAACCGCGACATCGCCGCCGCCCGCTCGCTCGGCGGCTGCTCGTCCCTCTCCGCGCATGCACGCGCGTAGAGCCGCACCAAGTCGTGGTACCGATAACGACCCGGCGCCGCGGACTCCAGCAGCGACGTATCAACGAGCGACTCCAGCAAGTCCTCGGTGTCGTCCGGTGGAAGGTCCAGTACGGCCGCGGCGGCGGCCAGCGAGATGTCCGGACCGTCCGCCAGCCCCAGCAGCCGGAACGCCCGGGCCTGTGCCGGCTCCAACTGCCCGTACCCCAGCTCGAACGTGGCCTTCACCGCCAGATCCCCGGCCTGCAGCTCATCAAGCCGCCGCCGTTCATCGCCCAGCTTCGCCGCCAGCACCGACACCGTCCACGTACGACGGGCGGCCAGCCGCGACGCCGCGATCCGGATGGCGAGGGGCAGGAAACCGCAGGCCGCGACCACGTCCAGGGCGGCCTCCCGCTCCGAAGCCACCCGTTCCTCGCCCACGATCTTCGTGAAGAGCAGCAGCGCTTCCTCGGGCGACATCACGTCCAGGTCCACCAGATGCGCGCCTGCGAGATCCACCATCCGTACGCGCGAAGTGACCAGCGCCGCGCACCCCTCCGTACCGGGCAGGAGCGGACGCACCTGGGCGGCGTCCCGCGCGTTGTCCAGCAGCACGAGCACTCGCCGCCCGTCCAGGACCGACCGGTACAGAGCCGCCCGCTCCTCCAGCGAATCCGGGATGGCAGAGTCGGCAGTCCCCAGGGCCCGTAGAAAAGCCCCCAGCACCGTCTCCGGCTCGGCCGCCCGCGCCCCCGCCCCCTGGAGGTCCACGTACAACTGCCCGTCCGGGAAGGCGGACCGCGCCTGATGTGCCACATGCACCGCCAGCGTCGTCTTCCCCACGCCCCCGATACCGGCCAACGCCGACACCGCCATCACCCGGCCCTCGGCCGCCGACGCCGCCGACAGCACCTCGCTCAGTTCGGCCACGAAGGACGCACGGCCGGTGAAGTCCGAGACGGTGGCGGGGAGTTGGGCCGGTTTCACCGGTGCGGCCGCGGGCTCCTCCACCGGCGCCGACGGTTCGGCCAGGGCCGGGTCCGCCTGCAAGATCCGCTGCTGCAAGTCCTTCAGATCCGGCCGCGGGTCCACGCCCAGCTCATCCGCCAGCAGGCGCCGCGTGTCCGCGTACACCGCCAGCGCCTCCGCCTGGCGCCCGCTGCGGTACAGCGCGAGCATCAACAGTTCGCGCAGGCGCTCGCGCAGCGGATGGGCCGCCGTCAGGGCGGTCAGCTCGGAGACGGCCTCCGCGTGGCAGCCCTGTTCGAGATCCATGTCGAGCCGGGTCTCGACCAGTTGGAGCCGCCACTCCTCCAACCGGGTCCGCTGCGTGTCCGCGTACGGACCCGGCACGCCCGCCAGTACCTCCCCGTCCCACAGGCTCAGCGCCTTGTTCAGCAGGACGCGCGCATGGCACAGATCCCCGGCATTACGGGCCTTCTCCGCGTCCGCCGCCAACTCCTGGGCCAGGGCGAGGTCGAGCGCTCCCTCGCCGAGCGAGCGGATCGCGTACCCGCCGGACTCGCTGACGAGGACCCCGGAGCCGAGGACCTTTCGGAGGCGGGAGGCGTACGTACGGACCGCCGCCAGCGCTTGCGAAGGGGGCTCCTCGCCCCAGAGAGCGTCGATCAGTTCGGACGCCGTGGCCGTACGGCCCTCGCGCAGGAGCAGTGCCGCGAGCAGCGCGCGCTGCTGCGGGGAACCGGTGGGCAGTGGCTCCGCGCCCTGCCAGGCGCGTACCGGGCCGAGCAGGCTGAAGCGGAGCGGCGCGGCCGATTTCTCGGGGCGCTCCTGCTCCAGCGGCTCTACTCGCGGTACACCGTCCATCGCTGTCCCCCTGCCGAAAACCCCTGTCGAACTGTCATGACAACCAGGCCAGTTTGCCTTGTGACCGCCGGATACGTCAGCCGTGGGAGACGCCGATCACAGGCGGACATGCCATGGACTGAAACGTCTCACATAGCCCTCACACGGTCCTCTCAACCTAGAGACCGCTTACCGCCTACGGATACAGGGACGGCTCGGCCGGGCAGCCGTCGACCGCACGCGCGGCGGGACGGCGCCCGCATAGCTGACGCCCCGTCAGATCAGCGCTACCGTAAGACCCCATGGAGACCATGGAGACCTTCCCGAAGATCATCTCGGTGGACGACCACACGGTCGAGCCCCCCAACGTCTGGCGGGACCGGCTCCCGTCGAAGTACCAGGACCGAGGCCCCCGTATTGTCCGCGCACCGTTGAAGGAAATGACCTTCCTGGGCGGCAAGTTCGCCCCCGTCATGGGCAACCCCGGAGACGACGGCCCCATCGGCGACTGGTGGGTCTACGAGGACCTGCACCGCCCCCTCACCCGCCTCGACACCGCCGTCGGGTACTCCCGCGACGAGATCAAGCTCGAGATCATCACGTACGAGCAGATGCGCCCCGGCTCGTACGACGTCCCGCAGCGCCTCGCCGACATGGACGTCAACCACGTCCAGAGCGCCGTCTGCTTCCCCACCTTCCCCCGCTTCTGCGGCCAGACCTTCACGGAGGCGAAGGACCACGAACTCGGTCTGCTGGGGGTGCGCGCGTACAACGACTGGATGGTCGAGGAGTGGTGCGGCCCCGAGGCGCAGGGACGGCTGATACCGCTCACGCTCATCCCTCTCTGGGACGCCGAGCTGGCGGCTGCGGAGGTGCGCCGCAATGCCGCTCGCGGCGTACGCGCCGTCGCCTTCTCCGAGATCCCCCCGCACCTCGGACTGCCGTCCGTCCACACGGACGACTGGGACCCGTTCCTCGCCGCCTGCGACGAGACCGGCACCGTCATCGCCATGCACATCGGGTCCAGCAGCAAGATGCCGTCCACCTCCGCGGACGCGCCGCCCGCCGTCGGCTCCACCATCACCTTCGCCAACTGCTGCTTCTCGATGGTCGACTGGCTGATGAGCGGCAAGTTCGAACGCTTCCCGAACCTCAAGGTCATGTACGCGGAGGGCCAGATCGGCTGGATCCCGTACATCCTGGAGCGCGCGGACGTCGTCTGGGAGGAGAACCGCGGCTGGGGCGGAGTCGCCGACAAGGTCCACCGCCCGCCCTCCGAACTCTTCGCCGAGCACGTCTACGGCTGCTTCTTCGACGACGCCTTCGGCCTGAAGAACCTCGACGCGATCGGCGTCCCGAACGTGCTCTACGAGACCGACTACCCCCACTCCGACTCCACCTGGCCCAAGTCCCGCGAGGTCTGCGAGGCGCAGATGGGGCACCTGGACGCGGACGTCGTCGACCGGATCGTACGGCGGAACGCGATCGAGCTGCTGGGGCTGACGGCGGACGGGCTCTGGGCCGGACCGGGCGGTGCCAGTTGAGCATCGGACTGCAGCACGGACCGCAGCACGGACCGCAGCACGGACCGCAGTACGGGATGCAGCTCCCGATCCAGTCGCAGAGCACGATCTACGCCGAGGCGTGGGAGGCGGCGGCCGGTCCTGACGACCTCGTCGAGATCGCCCGTACCGCCGACCGCTCCGGCTTCGCGTACATCGCGAGCTGCGACCACGTCGCCATCCCGCGCCGGCTCGCGTCCGCGATGAGCACCGTCTGGTACGACCCCGTCGCCACCCTCGCGTTCCTGGCCTCGGCCACCGAGCGCGTACGCCTGCTCAGCCATGTCGCCGTGGTCGGACTCCGGCACCCGCTCATCACGGCCAAGCAGTACGCGACCCTCGACCACCTGAGCGGGGGCCGCTTGATCCTCGGCGTCGGCGCCGGCCACGTACAGGAGGAGTTCGAGGCGCTCGGGGTCGACTTCGAGCGTCGCGGACCCGTACTCGACGAGAGCATCGACGCGCTGCGATCTGCCCTGGGCCCCGACGAATTCCCTGAGCATCACGGGAAGTTGTACGACTTCGAAGGGCTCGGTCAGCGGCCCCGGCCGACGCAGGCTCACGTACCCATCTGGGTCGGCGGTTCCTCGCCCGCCGCCCTGCGCCGGGCCGCGGTCAAGGGGGACGGGTGGCTGCCCCAGGGGGATCCGCGGGACCGACTCCCGTCCCAGATCGCCCAACTGAAGCGGATACGGGAGGAGGCGGGCGTCGCCGAGCCGGTCGTCGTCGGCGCCATCACCGAGCCGCTCTACGTGGGGGAGCCGGGGTGGGACGTCGGGCGTCGCACTCTCTCCGGCCCTCCCGAAGCGCTGGCCGAGTCGCTACGGGCGTACCAGGCAATGGGCGTTCACCAGATCCAGGTACGGTTCCGCTCCCGCAGCCGGACCGAACTGACGGACCAGATGCACACGTTCGGCTCGGAGGTGGCCCCCCAACTCCAACCCTGAAAAGCCCACACCCTCGATACCCGGCACCCTCCTACCGGCCCGCGTCCCCGACCCACGCACGGACCTCAGGGACGCGGGGCTGTGACATGTGCGGCTCCGCCGCGGGGCGCGAGCAACCACAACGAGCCGTCAGCCGACAAACAACTTGCAGCACCCTCTGCTCAGTCGCCCCGCCCCAACCCAGCGGAGCGACCTGTCAGACAGCATGACAGGAATTCTTTGAAGATTTGAACAGGTCCACGCCGAGCCCCGTACGTAATGACGTCACGACTTCGGCTGAAGGACCCGCGAAATGCGATCTTCCAGGCACGTCAGCACCGCGAATCACTCCCCCCATCCCCTCGTTCCCGTGGGCTTTTCCCGGAGACTGACCGTCGTCCTGGCCTGTGCCGAGGATGACTGGCCGCATGACGACTGGCCGGCCCCGGACGATCCGTACGTGGGCCGAGTGGTGCACGCGCCCGAGCCCCATCAAGCGCTGCGCGAGCACGCCGACGCCGTGGACGTCGTGGTGCTGCCCTGCGAGAACCCGGTGGACGCCTTCCCGCGGCTGCTCAGCCTTATGGGTGACATGAACGCATCAGTGATCGTGATCAGCCCCGACCGTGACCCCGAGACGATCGTCGACGTCTTCCGCGGCGGAGCCGGCTACCTGGTCGAAGGCGACTACTGCACCTGCATGCTCTCCGCGGCGGTCGTAGGAGCCACGACCGGCCACACCTATCTCTCGCCGGCGGCGTGCGCGGCCCTCAGGGAGTGCGCGCAACGGATGGCGCCCCCGCGCGACGACGCCCGGCAACGACTGAGGGCCCTGCTCTCGCCCCGCGAGCTCCAGATCATGGAGTTACTGTCCACGGGCTTGGGCGCGCAGGAGATCGGCGTGCGGCTGAGGCTGACCGAGAAGACCGTCCGCAACAACCTCAGCAACATCTACGCCAAGCTCGACGCCCGGGGGAGTACGGACGCGGTCCTGCGCTGGCTGGGCGTCAGGCAGGGCATCAGGCAGGGCGACAGCCTGGGGTCCCCGAGCTGACGTTGCCGTGACGGCCACGGAAGAAGCCCCCGCGTGCGCGCGGGGGCCGGTTGTGCTCCGTGTGTCGCCGTCGGCTGTCGCCGTCCGCCGACGAGCTACGGCGCCGGGATCTCCGACAGCGGGACCTCGACGTCCGTGATGTTCGCGCCGCCCTTGCCGAATCCGGGCTGCTCCGACTCGGCGCGGATCTCGGCGATCTCGGCGCTCTGCGGGCTGCTGCTGTCCTGGAATTCCTCGGCCTCCGGCGTACCGCACTTCACGTTGCGTATCCAGAGACGGCCGTCAGGAGTGCCGTTCTTCAGGAGCTGCGGATAGAAGACGTGCACGCTCGTGCCGCCCTCACTGGGGGAGAAGAACACCTTCTGGCCGTTCTGCTCCTCCTTGTACGTGGCCCTGAGGTATCCGCTCACGTCGGTGCGCTTCTCGGACCACATGAAGAAGCCGATGTGGTCGGGCATCACCGTGCCCGGCAGGGTGAAGTCGAAGCCGGTCCCCTTGTCGTCACGCGTGAGGTTGAACTCCGTCGTGTTGAACTTGGCGCCGATCTCGAAGAACGAGTTCCCCAGCTTCGAGTCGGCGGCGGCGACGAAGCCGTCTTCGAGCGTGATGAACCTCGTCACGGACGTGGCCACGCCGAAGGACTTCTCACGTTCGGTGGTGAACCCGCAGTTGTTGGACGGGGTGGAAACGCGCTTGTTGGGCCCCAGGTTGTTCCTCTTGACCTGGACGTCGACGAATTCGCAGTTCTCCAGGGTGGCGGCGTCCTCCGCGCAGTCCCTGGACACTTCGGAGGGGGTGGCGGCACCCGCCGAGTACATCAGCGGAACGGCCACGCCGGCGGCCACCACTGGAGCCAGCATGAAGGTGATGCGCTTCTTCCTGCTCCGGTGATTTCCCTTGCGACTGCTGCGTGTCATGGTGCGTCTCCTTGAGGGGGGAAGTGCGGGGGGTTGGGCTGCGGGCGTCCGTCAGCAATCGGTAAAGACGGGGTCGGGAGTCCCGTCCGCGATTCCGGGAGCGCCGGCCGCTCCCGGCAGAATGACGGGTCCCTCGACGACTTCCGACGCCGTGTAGTTCTGCTCGGGGACGGCATTGGTGGTGGTGGTCGCCTCACGGGCGTTGATCTTCACGCGCCATTCGCCCGTCATGCGCTGCATCTTCGGCGTGAACTCCATGTGGAGGACTTTGCCGACCGGAACAGGTATTTTTTCGCTGTCGCTGGCGGTGACCGTATCGACGGTGATGTCGGTCGTTCCCTTGTGCTTGAGCCAGGACCCGCTCAGGGCGCCGAAGAGCCCTCCACCGGCACCTTGCTGTGTCGCGGTGTACTTGCCCTCACCCTGGCCCACGGTCGCTGTCCATTTGAACTCGGCCTCCGTCGGCTTGGTGGAGTTGGGCTCGCAGTTCGGGAAGTCGATCGAGACCTTCTCCGTGGGGCCGTCGAAGAACTCCAGCTCCTTCGCCTCGACGAAGTCGCAGGTGTCGGACTCGAAAGTGGGGCCGGCGATCCCATGGCCACCAAAGTCTTCGAGGGACTGCTTCTCGCCGTTGAGGACCTTGGTCCTCTCGCACAGCCTGATGATCTGTTCCGGCGTCTTCTCCTCGGCGGCGTTGGCCGACGGCAGGAGAACGGTGGCAACGGCGGCACCTGTCGTGATCGCCGCGCCGATCGCCACGTACCGGATCTTCTTGTTCTTGAATCGCCTCTTGGCCACGGCCTGGCCTCTCCTTGAGGGGGGATTTGTTGGGAGTTCCTTTGCCTTCCCGTTGAGAAATATTGGCGATCGCTTCGTGGCCCCGACAGAGTCAAATGTCCCTACCGGCCGGTTACTTGGCGTGTCCATTGCCACACGCCTCGAACGCCATCACCCCTTGCCCCAATGAGCGCCGTGCTGTCCCCACCGAAGCCGCCAACCCTTGCCTGACGCCTCGTCAGCTAAGACCATGGGGGCTGTCGCCACGCGTGTGACGAGGCATCAGGAACACAGTCAACGCGCGTCCTCCACCGCTGAAGGAGAAACCCATGGGCAAGCTCGACGGACGCGTCGTCCTCATCACCGGTGCCGCGCGCGGCCAGGGTGAGCAGGAGGCGCGGCTCTTCGTCGCGGAGGGCGCCGAGGTCGTCATCGGGGACGTACTGGACGATCAAGGGGAGGCGCTGGCCAAGGAGTTGGGCGCGCGGTACGTGCACCTCGACGTGAGCCAGGAGGCCGACTGGCAGTCGGCGGTGGCCGTGGCCAAGGAGGCGCACGGGCGGATCGACGGGCTGGTGAACAACGCCGGGATCCTGCGCTTCAACGAGCTGGTCAGCACCCCGCTCGAGGAGTTCCAGCAGATCGTGCAGGTCAACCAGGTCGGGGTCTTCCTCGGCATCAAGACCGTCGCGCCCGAGATCGAGGCGGCGGGCGGCGGCACGATCGTGAACACCGCCTCGTACGCGGGGATGACGGGCATGGCCTGGATCGGCGCGTACGCGGCGACCAAGCACGCGATCGTCGGGCTGACGCGGGTGGCCGCGCTGGAGCTGGCCGGGAAGGGTATCCGCGTCAACGCCGTCTGTCCGGGCGCGATCGACACCGCCATGAGCAACCCGGCCCAGCTCAACCCGGACGAGGACGCCGAGAAGGCCGCGGCCGGCATCGACCGGCTGTACCGCAAGCGGGTGCCGCTCGGGCGGATCGGGCAGCCGGAGGAGGTGGCGCGGCTGGTCCTCTTCCTCTCCGGCGACGACTCCTCGTACATCACGGGGCAGCCCTTCGTGATCGACGGGGGCTGGCTGGCCGGGGTCAGCGTGCTCTGACGTCCTGACGTCTCGTGAGCTATTGACCCTTCGCGGGTGCGGTGCGACAGTCTGCGCAGCAGAACTGACGCTCCGTCAGATCCGCTTCAAGCCGATGTTGGGGACGGTGAACCTCCTTGGAATTCGGGCTCTTTGTACAGGGATACGTGGGCAAGCGGGCCGAGACCGATCCGCTCGCCGAGCACAAGGCGCTGATGGAGGAGACCGAGTACGTCATCCAGGCGGACAAGTCCGGCTTCAAGTACGCCTGGGCGTCCGAGCACCACTTCCTGGAGGAGTACTCGCACCTCTCGGCGAACGAGGTCTTCCTCGGGTATCTGGCGCACGCCACCGAGCGGATCCATCTGGGTTCGGGGATCTTCAACCCCCTCGCCCAGGTCAACCACCCCGTGAAGGTCGCCGAGAAGGTCGCGATGCTCGACCATCTCTCCGAGGGCCGCTTCGAGTTCGGCAGCGGGCGGGGCGCGGGTTCGCACGAGATCCTCGGCTTCATCCCCGGCGTCACCGACATGAACTACACCAAGGAGATCTGGGAAGAGACCATCGCCGAGTTCCCGAAGATGTGGCTCCAGGAGGAGTACGTCGGGTTCCAGGGCAAGCACTGGTCGCTGCCGCCGCGCAAGGTCCTCCCCAAGCCGTACGGGAAGGCGCACCCCGCCATGTGGTACGCGGCCGGGTCCCCGCCCTCGTACGCCATGGCCGCCCGTAAGGGGCTGGGCGTGCTCGGCTTCAGCGTGCAGAAGGTCTCCGACATGGAGTGGGTGCTGGAGCAGTACAAGACGGCGGTGGTCGAGGCGGAGCCGGTGGGTGCGTTCGTCAACGACAACGTCATGGTGACGTCCACGGCTGTCTGTGCGCCTACGCATGAGGAGGCGGTGCGGATTGCCGCCGGCGGGAATCTGCACTATCTGCAGTCGCTGGTGTTCCGGTACCACGACACGTTTCCTCGGCCGGAGGGGTTCCCTGTCTGGCCGGAGACGCTTCCTGAGTTCAGCGAGGAGATCATCGAGCATCTCATCGCTGAGGAGTTGTTGATCTGCGGGGATCCGGATGAGGTGCTCACGCAGTGCAAGAGGTGGGAGCAGGCCGGGGCCGATCAGTTGTCGTTCGGGCTGCCGATCGGGATCTCGCGGGAGGACACGTTGCAGACGATTCGGCTTGTCGGGGAGCACGTGATTCCGAAGATCGATACGGATCCGGTGCATCGAACCTTGCGGTTCCGGCAAGCCGCGTGATCGCTCCGCTGGGTTGAGCCGGGGAGCTGCGGTTCGTCCTTTGGGCGCGGGCCGTTTGTGGCTGGTCGCGCAGTTCCCCGCGCCCCTGAAGGGGCGCGGTACCGCACCGAACTTTGACAAGTAGCCCAGAGCGGCTGAGGAGGTATGCGCCATGCTCGACCATCTGATCAAGGGTGCGACCGTCGTGGATGGGACGGGAAAGCCCGCGTACACCGCCGACGTGGGCATACGTGACGGTCGTATCGCCGTCATCGGTAAAGCGGTCAGCGAGGAGGCCCGGACGTCCGAGGACGCCGCCGGGCTCGTTCTCGCCCCCGGCTTTGTCGATCCCCACACCCACTACGACGCTCAGCTCTTCTGGGATCCGTACGCGACTCCCTCCCTCAACCACGGGGTGACTACCGTCGCCGGCGGGAACTGTGGCTTCACGCTCGCGCCCCTGAACCCCTCTCGGCCCGACGACGCCGACTACACGCGGCGGATGATGTCCAAGGTGGAGGGGATGTCACTCGTGGCGCTTGAGGAGGGGGCGCCTTGGAGTTGGCATTCGTTTGGGGAGTATCTCGATGCTCTTGAAGGGCGGATTGCCGTCAACGCGGGGTTCATGGTGGGGCATTGTGCGTTGCGGCGGTATGTGATGGGGCCCGATGCTGTGGGTGGGCAGCCTTCCGAGAGTCAAATGGCAGACATGCTGCGGCTGTTCCATGAGTCGATGGACGCGGGAGGCTGGGGGCTGTCGACCACCCAGTCCTCCTCGCACTCCGACGGGGACGGGAAGCCCGTCGCCTCGCGGCATGCGAAACCGGCCGAGCTGCTTGCCCTGTCCCGGGCCGTCGCGGAGCACGAAGGCACGCAGATCGAGGCCATTGTGGCGGGGTGCCTCGATCAGTTCAGTGATGACGAGATCGATCTCTTCGTGGAGATGAGTGCGTCGGCGGGTCGGCCCCTGAACTGGAACGTCCTGACGATCGACGCGTCCGTCCCCGAGCGCGTACCGCGGCAGCTGGCGGCAAGTGAGCGTGCCCGTAAGGCCGGTGGCCGGATCATCGCGCTGACGATGCCGATCCTCACGCCGATGAACATGTCGCTCGGTACCTTCTGCGCGCTCAACCTGATCCCCGGCTGGGGCGAGATCCTCGGCCTGCCGGTGCCCGAGCGGATCGCGAAACTCCGCGACAAGGACGTACGGACCGAGATGCTGCGCCGCGCGGACAGCAAGGAGGCGGGCGTTTTCCGCCGGCTCGCCGACTTCGGGCGCTACGTCATCGGGGATACGTACAGTCCGGAGAACGAGGGGCTGAGCGGCCGTGTCGTACGGGACATCGCGGCCGAGCGCGGCCAGGAACCCTTCGAGTGCATCGTCGAGATCTGCGCCAACGACCAGATGCGTACGGTCCTTTGGCCCATGCCGCCCGACAACGACCCCGCCTCCTGGGCGCTGCGCGCCGAGACCTGGCAGCACGAGGACGTGATGCTGGGCGGGTCCGACGCCGGGGCGCATCTGGACCGGATGTGCGGGGCGCCGTACACGACGCGGTTCATCGGGGACTGTCTGCGCGGGCGGAAGCTCGCGACGCTGGAGCAGGCCGTGCAGATGCTCACCGACGATCCCGCCCAGCTCTTCGGCCTGCGGGAACGCGGGCGGATCGCCGAGGGGTGGCATGCCGACCTCGTCCTGTTCGACCCGGAACGCATCGACGCCGGTACGGCCACGCTGGTGCACGACCTGCCGGGAGACAGCCCGCGGCTGGACTCCAAGGCGATCGGGATCACGGCGGTCTGGGTGAACGGGGTCGAGGCGATTCGCGGGGATGAGGTGACGGGGGCGGTGCCGGGGAAGGTGCTGCGGTCGGGCCGGGACACGCGGACGGTGAGCACCAAGTGACCGAGGCGAGTAGCGAGGTGCGTACCGAGGTGAGTACGGAGTGACGGACGAGCAGCGGCTGTTCATCGGCGGTTCGTGGGTCGAGCCGGACGGCGGGCACTACGAGGTGGTCGACCCGGCGACCGAGGGGGTCGTCGGGCTGGCGCCGGAGGCCTCGCGGGATCAGGTGCTCGCGGCGGCGGCCGCGGCTCGCGAGGCCTTCGGGCCGTGGTCACGTACGTCCCCTTCGGAGCGTGCGGCGATCCTGGACCGGGCGGCGGACATCATCCAGCGCAACCTCGTCCCGTACGCCGAACTCGCCCAGGCGGAGAGCGGTGCCACGACCGGGACGGCGCGTGGGATGCAGGTGGGGGTGGGCGCGGCCCGTTTCCGGCGGTACGCGAAGGGCGCGCTGGAGCCGGTCGAGGAGGCGCTGGTCCCGCAGATCAACGAGGCGGGCCCGTTCGGCAAGGCGGCCGTCATGGGCGCGCTGGCCGTACGCCAGCCGGTGGGCGTCGTCACCTGCATCACCTCGTACAACAACCCCTGGGCGAACCCGGCCGGCAAGATCGCCCCGGCCCTGGCGATGGGCAACACGGTGGTGGTGAAGCCCGCGCCCCAGGACCCGCTGTCGGTCTACCGGATGGCGGAGGCGCTGGAGTCGGCGGGAGTGCCACCGGGTGTGGTGAACGTGGTGAGCGGCTCGCGGGCGGAGGTCGGTGAGGCGGCCGTCGACTCGGGTGACGTGGACATGGTCAGCTTCACCGGTTCGACGGCGGTCGGACAGCGCATCGCCGAGGTGTGCGGGCGCGACATGAAACGCCAGCTCATGGAGCTCGGCGGCAAGGGCGCGGCGATCGTCTTCGACGACGCGGACGTGGCGTCGGCGGTACGGGGGATCGGGACGACCTTCTCCTTCTACAGCGGGCAGATCTGTACGGCACCGACGCGGGTGCTCGCGCAGCGGGCGGTGTACGACCGCGTGGTCGACCAACTCGCCTCGTACGCGGGCTACTTGAAGGTGGGCGATCCGCGCGCCGAGGGCACGGTCGTGGGCCCGGTGATCTCGGCGGCACACCGGGATCGCGTCGAGTCGTACGTCGAGCTGGGTCGCAAGGAGGGTGCGCGGGTGGTCGCGGGCGGCGAGCGCCCTGCGTACGACACGGGCTTCTACGTCGCTCCCACGCTCCTCACGGACTGCACGAACGACATGCGGGTCGCCCGGGAGGAGATCTTCGGCCCGGTGGTCGTGGTCATCCCCTTCGATGACGAGGAGGAGGGTGTCGAGCTGGCCAACGACAGCGACTACGGCCTCATCGACTACGTGTGGTCGGGGGACGTGGCACGCGCATTCCGGGTGGCCCGCCGCTTGCGCGCGGGCGGTGTCGGCGTCAACACGGTCGGGCGGAACATGGAGGCCCCGTTCGGGGGCTTCAAGAAGAGCGGGGTGGGGAGGGACGTGGGTTCGTACGCGCTGCATGCGTACAGCGAGGTGCAGTCGATCGTGTGGCCGGGATGACGCGGACCGCGCCACCCGGCCGCGCTACAGGTCGAAGACGGCGCGGAGTCCGATCTCCACGGCTTCCATGACGCGTTCGTCCACCGGCCCCAGGTCTTCGGTGAAGCGGGGAGCGGACAACGTGCGGAACTCGCCGAGCACGATGGTGCCTGACGAGGGGGCGCTGACCGGAATGTCGACGAGCGTCGCCTCGCGCACCTGCTGCGGATAGATGAGTACGCAGGTCGCGGTTTTGTTCTGTGCGTTGAGGGCGTCGGACGAGATCACCAGGACGTGGGCGGGTCCCCCGGCGAAGGACAGTTGGTAGACGTGTCCGCGGTTCACCGACCCGCCACCCGCGCCCAGCGCTCCAGCGTGGCGTCTTCACTTTCAGCGGGCTCAGCGGCCGTAGTCACTATCCCGGCCTCGGCCCGCACCCGCGCAGACTTCTCCAACTGCTCGGTGAGCATCTGGCGGCGCAGTATCCGGGCGGTGTACGCGGAAGCGTTCCCCTTGGCCTTCACGAAGGCGGCTACGTCATCGGGCAGGCTCATCGTCATGTTGATCGTCATGCGAGCATCATACTCTCCTCATGCGCAAGGCGTGGCCGCCGTAGGAACGCCCGGCCTGACCGGGTCGGCGGGGGCGGCTATTCTTTGCGCCCGGTCGCGGCGACGGTGACCCCGAGGCCCACCATGGTGAGCCCGCCCGCCCCGCCGACCAGGGAAAGCCGCCGCGGTGACCGGGCGAACCAGCCCCGTGCGGTGGCGGCGACCAGTCCCCACACGCTGTCGGACGCCAGAGCGATGACGTTGAAGACCAGGCCGAGCAGCAGCATCTGGGCCACTACGTGTCCTTGGGCGCGGTCGACGAACTGGGGCAGTACGGCGGCGAAGAACACGATGGTCTTGGGGTTGGCGATCCCCACCGCGAACCCCTCCCACAGCGTGCGCCGACCGCCGGCCGTGGTCGCGTCACCGCTGAACGCCGCCTGCAACGAACCCCGTTGCCGCCATGCCTTCACCCCCAGGTACACCAGGTAGGCACCGCCGGCCAGTTTCAGCGCCGTGAAGACCAGCACGGAGCGCTCCACGATCGAACCGATGCCCAGCGCCACGGCCACGACGAGCACGTACGCGCCGAGCGTGTTCCCCACGACGGTGGTCAGCGCGGCGCGACGCCCCTGCGCCAGCGCCCGCCCGATCACGAACAGCACGCTCGGACCGGGCACCACGATCAGCAGGAAGGACATGGCCGCGAAGGCGAGCAGTCGGTCGGTGGACACCATGGGGCCATGCAACACAGGGAGGGACTACCGGTGCATCCCCTTTTCGCAGGGGGGCGGCTGGACGACGCGGCCCTGCACGCCGTCCCGTCCCCGCACCGCTCACATCTCAACGGGCTTGTCCGGGGTCCGCATGGCCTCGGCCATCCGTTCGGCCGCGTCCGCGCGGACGATGCCCAGGTGCACGTACGGCTTGCCGCTGTGGGTCACCATCGGGCGCACGCTGCCCCAGACACTTTCGGGGAGGCCGAACCCGCCAAGAAGGCGTACGGCGACCTCACGGAGGGGGAGCGGGAAGTGGTCCGCGAGGCGCTCACGGTCATCGCACGGGATCCGGCGGCGGGGCGCGAGATCCCCGGCTGGCGCCCGCCCTCCGTGGAGTACACCTATACGACACCTCTCGCCCACGACTCAGCCGAGGCGATCACCGTCGTGTACACGCATACGCCCGGCATGGGAGTGACGGTCGTCTACTACTTTCGTGATCCACAGGTCATGGATCCGTAGGCCCGTGGAACACCAGCCCTTCCCTGCGGTGCCTGCCCCCTGGGCCGGCACCGCAGGGCGTCCTCAGCGGGGCTGGACCGCCTCTCGAACGCGCGCGCCGCGGGGCTAGGCGTCCAGACGTTCCGTGTATGCCTCGGTCGGAGGAGCGGGGGTGGGGCTTGTCATGCCCGCCGACCAGAAGCCGGCGGTGCCGGGGATGGACGTCACGTCGCTGAGGTACGGGGCCGTCGCCGTGCCGGCCGGCCCTCGTGTGACGGTCCAGGCGTCGCCGTCTCGCCGCAGGTAGGTGCTGCGGGTCTGGTCCCGGAAGTTCCAGCCCGATATCCATGCGGCGCGGCCCTCGGCGTCGGCCGCGATTCCGGTCAACGACCCGACGGTGAAGCCCGGTTGAACCCGCGTCCAGGCCGTGCCGTCCCAGTGGGCCAGAACGGGGTTGCCGGGGCGGCCCGGTGGTCCGCCGATGCCGGCTTCGGTGCCCACCGCCCATACGTCGTCCGGAGCGGCCGGATGCAGATCGCCGATGCTCAGGCGGAGGCCTGTGATCGGCGGCAGGACCGTCCACTCTCCGTTCCAGCGGGCCACGAGTCCGGACCATCCGTCACCGGTTGCCCGTGCCTGGTCGCCGCTCACCCAGATCTCGTCCGGCGAGCGCACAACGACCCGGTACAGGTTCGCGCTCGCGGCAGGCAGCGGGTCCAGCCACTGCCATTTCCGCCCGTCCCCCTGCAGCAGGCCGGCGCTGCCGCCGCGGCTGCCGCTGACCCACACCCGCCGGTCGGGGCCGACCGCCACCGCGTCCATCCGGACGTCCGGCTCGCCGAGGCCCGGGAACGCGGCCTCGCGCCACGCGGTTCCGTCCCAGCTCAGCAACGGGCTCATGCCCTCGTCGGCAGGCATGCCCACACTCCACGCCGCGGTGGCACTGACAACGGCGACGTCGCTCAACCGCGTATACGTCGGATACGACAGGTCGGTCTTCGACCAGGCGCTGCCGTCCCAGACCATGGCCAGCCCCCGTCCCTGCGACGGCCCGGCACGGCCCTCCTCGCCCACGGCCCAGGCCAGTTCGGGTCCGGCAGCGGCGATACGGCGTAACTGCGCGGCCGGGGTACTGCCGGGCGCCGGCACGGCCTGCCAGTCTTGGGCACGGGCCGCCCGCCCGTTGGCCCGGACCGAGCCCGCACCGAGCGCGATCCCCGAAACGGTGCCGATCGTTCCTGCCACAAATCGTCTTCGTCTCACTGCTGGGTCCCTCCATGCGGGTAGGAAAGACCACCGTGAAACAGACAAGTCCAGAGGTCTATACGCGCACGTGACAAAAACCGGCCCAACTGCCCGAGGTGGACGGGGAGTTCACGCGCCGCAGGCACTGCAGCCGGGCAGAGGAGGGCGTCTGCCCTACCCTCGCGCGCGAAAATGTGACACTTCGACTGCCGAGTGTCACATTTTCGCGAAACAGCCTCTGGGGGGGGGAGCCCCCTCTGAACGCGCCTCAGTCGTCCAGATCCACCCGCACCGTCAGCAGATCTGTCCCCACCAGCCGTACCGCCGTGCTGTTCGCGCGGGGCAGCTTGCGCAGGCGGGCGATCGGGTCGTCCTCGGGGAGCAAGTGGGCCGTCCCGGTGTGCCAGCGGCCCTTGATGCGGACGCGGACTCTTGGGTTCGCCTGGATGTTGCGTACGTACTGGGACTTCTCGCCGTACTCGGAGACGATCCAGAACTCGTTCCCGACGCGGCTTCCGCCGAGTGGGGTTCGGCGCGGCCGGCCCGACTTTCGGCCTGTGGTCTCTAGGAGTGTCTGGAAGGGCAGTCGTCTGGACAGCGGGTTGGCTACGCGCCGCTGGAACGTCGTGACGGCACGGAACTTGAGGTCATGGAAGCGGGACATGAGGCCCTGGTCCTTCTCGTCGGTGACTCGAGAAGTCTCTCAGGCGGGCCGTCCCTACCGCCCCAAGAAGATCGGGTTCGTGAACGCCGCCAGTGCCCCGGGCAGCGGTGCCACTGCCGCCTCGTGCCGGAGCTCCGCCCGTACGTACGCCGCGTACTGAGCCGTCGTACGCCACTCCACCGTGCCGGAGCCCGAGACCGGGAGGACGGGGCTGGTGTGCAGGACGCCCTGGTCCGTGACGAAGCGGGCCGTGCAGCGGGGGGCGCCGGTGACTTCCAGGCGGACGGTGACCGGGTCGTCGCGGTCGACCTTCAAGCGGCCGCCGATACCCGCGTGTTCGCCCTTGGGCCCCGAGGCGGTGAAGGACAACGACACCGACTTGGACTCGGCGACGTAGGAGCGGCCTGCCTTCAGGCCCTCCTGGATGGCATCGCGGGTCAGGTCGTCGGCGAGGACGACCGTCTGCGGAGTGCCTACGGGGTCCGGCGGGCGGTGGGCGTCGCTGTTGCCCATCGCCGGGATCCAGTCGCGGCCGTCGCGGACCGACGCGACGAGCATCCCGTCCCAGTCGGCCAGGGAGACCTCGTCGTCGGGGCCGTACGGGCCGTTCCACACCTCGACCACGTCCGCCTCGCCGAAGCCGAACTTCCAGTTGCAGCCGATGCAGGTGGCGTGCGGGTGGGCGGGGACGACCAGGCCTCCGGAACGGCGGATCTCGCGGGCGTACTTGCCGAAACGGTTGTCGCGGGCGCGGTAGCGCCAGTCGATGAACGTCCCCGGGTCCGTGCCGAGTGCGACGACGTGGCCGTTCCTCGTCGTCACCTCCTCGCCCAGCAGGACGAGCAGGTCGTCGCCCGCCGCGTCGGCCCAATGGGCGTGCGCGGCATGGGTGTTGTGCTCGGAGGTGTTGATGAAGTCCAGGCCGGCCTCGCGGGCGAGGGTCGCGATCTCGGCGGGGGTGCGGCGGCCGTCGGAATACCAGGAGTGCAGGTGACAGTCGCCGCGGTACCAGGCGCGGCCGCGGCCCTTGGCGCGTGTGGGCGGGTACTTCGGCTTCACGGCGGCGCCGGGTTCGCCGTAGGTGAGCGTGATGGTGATCTCGTACGGGAGTCCCTGCGGGGCCACGGTGTAGGGGCCGAGCGCGATGTACCAGGTTCCCTCGCGGACCGGGCCCGGGATATAGCCGGGCGTGGCGTCGTCGGCGCGGATGAAGAACTCCGTGCGCGCGCCGCCCGACCAGCCGCGGAAGCCCTTGCCGCCCAATTCCGTGCCGCGCTGGTCGAAGATGCCGATGTCGAGCGCGTTGCCCGCGGTGCCGGCGGGGACGGACGGCTTCTCGTAGGTGTACGCGACCTTGATCTCCCGTACGCCGTCCGGGACTTCGACCGGCAGATACACGAAGTCGGGGGAGCCGGTGGGCAGTGTGCCGCGCACCGTTCTCGTCTCGTGGTCCGCTGCGGCGTCGGCGGCCTCGCTCGGGAAACTCACGCTTCCCAACGTAAGCGCGGCGGCGGCTCCCGTCACGAACAGGGCGCGTCTGCCGATTCCGTGGTCGTCCTCGCACATGCTGCTGCTCCCAGGGTGTGGGGTCTGGCAGGGGATGGCACGTACCAGTTTCGTATTGAGCCGTGAACTCCCGTGCAAGGGAAGGGAATCGGCAGCTTTCATCGGTGCTTCCAGGGAGCGCCCTGCCATGACTTCCGACGCCTTCCGAGGCGTTTGACGAGGCACGCGCCGAAGGACGTCCGACCGGTCGGTATGGACTCTGGCCGTCAGTCAGGCTAGGAAGGCCTCATGCGGATCTCCACGACGATCTTCCTCACCGACGAGACCATCAGCCCGACCCGGCTCGCCCGCGAGCTGGAGCAGCGCGCTTTCGCCGGGCTCTACCTCCCCGAGCACACGCACATCCCGGTCGAGCGGACGACGCCGTACCCGGCGGGCGGCGAGCTGCCTCCCGAGTACGGCCGCACCCTCGACCCCTTCGTCGCGCTCGGCCAGGCGGCGGCGGTCACCACGGGGCTCGGTCTCGGTACCGGCATCACCCTCGTCGCCCAGCACGACCCCATCGATCTCGCCAAGCAGGTCGCGACGCTCGACCACCTCTCCGGCGGCCGCTTCACGCTCGGCATCGGCTTCGGCTGGAACGTGGAGGAAGCCGCCGACCACGGCGTCGACTGGCGTACGCGGCGGGAGCTGGGCCGGGACCGGATGGCGCTGATGCGGGCGCTGTGGGCGGCCGAACCCACCGCGTACGAGGGCGACTTCGGGTCCGTACGGGCAAGCTACGCCTATCCCAAACCCGTACAGAAGCCGCGTGGTCCGGTCGTCGGGCCGCGCACGCTGGTCGGGGGAGCGGCCGGGCCGAAGCTCTTCTCCCACATCAGTGAGTACGCGGACGGCTGGCTGCCGATCGGTGGCCGGGGGCTGACCGAGTCGATGCCGGTCCTGCGGTCCGCCTGGACCGAGTCGGGCCGCGACCCGGAGGCGCTCCAGGTCGTGCCGTACGCCGTGCTGCCCACCCCCGGCAAGCTCGCGCACTACGCGGACCTCGGCATCGAGGAGGTCGTGCTGCAACTGCCGCCTGCCGGGGAGGCGGAGGTACTGCGCGTGCTGGACGACTACGCGAAATACGTGTAGCGCGCCGTGGGGCCGGGCCGCGTTACTTGTGACACGGCCCTCAGAGTGCCTGATCAATGCGACCGTATGCTCGAAGGATGACGACTTCCGCGAGTTCCGGAACCGGGCCCACCGCGAACGCCATGCGGAGGGCCCTCAAACGTGCCCGTGACGGCGTCGCGCTCGATGTCACCGAGGCGGCCGTGCTGCTTCAGGCGCGCGGTGAGGACCTGGACGACCTGGTGGTGTCCGCCGGGCGGGTGCGGGACGCGGGCCTGGAGGCCGCGGGCCGGGCCGGCGTCATCACGTACTCGAAGAGCGTGTTCATTCCGCTGACCAGGTTGTGCCGGGACAAGTGCCACTACTGCACCTTCGTCACCGTTCCCGGCAAGCTGCGCCGGGCCGGGCACGGGATGTTCATGTCGCCGGACGAGGTGCTCGACATCGCGCGGCGCGGGGCCGAACTCGGTTGCAAGGAAGCCCTGATCACCCTCGGCGACAAGCCCGAGGAGCGGTGGCCCGAGGCGCGCGAGTGGCTGGACGCGCACGGTTACGACGACACCATCGCGTACGTACGGGCCATCTCGATCCGCATCCTGGAGGAGACGGGGCTGCTGCCGCACCTCAACCCCGGCGTCATGTCGTGGACCGACTTCCAGCGGCTCAAGCCCGTCGCGCCCAGCATGGGAATGATGCTGGAGACCACCGCCACCCGGCTGTGGTCCGAGCCGGGCGGCCCGCACTACGGCTCGCCCGACAAGGAACCGGCCGTGCGGCTGCGGGTGCTGGAGGACGCGGGGCGGTCGTCCGTGCCGTTCACCAGCGGGCTGCTGATCGGGATCGGGGAGACGTACGAGGAACGCGCCGAGTCGCTGTTCGCGCTGCGCAAGATCTCGCGGGCGTACCACGGCATCCAGGAGCTGATCATCCAGAACTTCCGCGCCAAGCCGGACACGGCGATGCGCGGGATGCCGGACGCGGAGCTGGACGATCTCGTCGCCACGGTGGCCGTCGCGCGGCACATCATGGGCCCGTCCGCCTGCCTCCAGGCGCCGCCCAATCTCGTGGACTTCGAGTACGGGCGGCTCATCGGCGCCGGTATCGACGACTGGGGTGGCGTCTCGCCGCTCACCATCGACCACGTCAATCCCGAGCGGCCCTGGCCGCAGATCGACCAACTCGCCGAGCAGTCCGGTCAGGCGGGCTTCGAGTTGCGTGAACGGCTGTGTGTGTACCCGGAGTTCGTACAGCGCGGCGAGCCCTGGCTGGACCCGCGGCTGCTGCCGCACGTACGGGCCCTGGCCGACCCGGAGACCGGCCTGGCGAACCCCGACGCCGTCGTCGAGGGCCACCCGTGGCAGGAGCCGGACGAGGCGTTCACTTCCTCCGGCCGCACCGACCTGCATCGCACCATCGACACCGAGGGGCGTACGGGCGACCGCCGGAACGACTTCGACGAGGTGTACGGCGACTGGGAGGCGCTGCGGGAGGCCGCGGCGCCCGGGATGGTGCCCTCGCGGATCGACACGGACGTACGGGCGGCCCTCGCCACGGCGGCCGACGACCCCACCCGGCTCACCGACGACGAGGCGCTGGCCCTGCTGCACGCCGACGGCCCTGCCCTGGACGCCTTGTGCCGTATCGCGGACGACGTCCGCAAGTCGGCGGTCGGCGACGACGTCACGTACATCGTGACGAGGAACATCAACTTCACCAACGTCTGCTACACCGGCTGCCGTTTCTGCGCCTTCGCCCAGCGCCGCACGGACGCCGACGCGTACACGCTGTCGATGAAGCAGGTGGCGGACCGCGCCCAACAGGCTTGGGATGTCGGGGCGGTTGAGGTTTGCATGCAGGGCGGGATCCACCCCGACCTGCCCGGCACCGCGTATTTCGACATCGCGCGGGCCGTGAAGGAACGCGTCCCCGGCATGCACGTCCACGCCTTCTCGCCGATGGAGGTGGTGAACGGCGCGACCCGTACCGGGATGTCGATTCGCGAATGGCTGACCGCCGCCAAGGAGGCCGGCCTCGGCTCCATCCCCGGCACGGCCGCCGAGATCCTCGACGACGAGGTCCGCTGGATCCTCACCAAGGGCAAGCTGCCCACGGCGACCTGGATCGAGGTCGTGACGACCGCGCACGAGCTGGGCATCCGTTCCTCGTCCACGATGATGTACGGGCATGTGGACCAGCCCCGGCACTGGCTCGGCCACTTCCGGACGCTGGCGCGGATCCAGCAACAGACGGGCGGTTTCACGGAGTTCGTGACGCTGCCGTTCATCCACACCAATGCGCCCGTGTACTTGGCGGGCATCGCGCGCCCCGGCCCGACGACTCGCGACAACCGTGCGGTGGTGGCGATGGCGAGGCTGCTGCTGCACCCCTACATCCCCAACATCCAGACGAGTTGGGTGAAGCTGGGGACGGAGGGCGCGGCCGAGATGCTGCGCTCCGGCGCGAACGACCTCGGCGGCACGCTCATGGAGGAAACCATCTCCCGTATGGCGGGCTCGAGTTACGGCTCGTACAAGTCCGTCAAGGACCTGATCGCGGTGGCGGAGGCGGCGGGCCGTCCGGCGCGTCCGCGCACGACGCTGTACGGGGAGGTCCCGGAGGAACGGCAGCGGGCGGCGTCGGCTTCGGACGGCCATCTGCCGGAGCTGCTGCCGGTGCTGGACTGAGCCAGGCCGCGGACGAGGGGGAGGAGGTACGTGCCGGTGACCACCCGACGAAGGCTGCCCGCGCAACGACGGCTGTCCCCATGGGTCTGGGTCACCACGCTGACCGTGGTCGCCGTCGCGGTGGTCGCGTTCCTGGCCGTACGCGCCGACCAGGCGGCCCAGCCCAAGCCGACCGCCTCCGCGAGCCCTTCGGCCTCGGCAAGCCCGTCCGCGCCGGCGGCGGTACCGAACGACTCGGGCACGGGCCGACGCATCGTCTACTCCCTCAGCCAGCGACGCGTATGGCTGGTCGACTCCGGCAAGGACGCCCGCCGCACGTTCACGGTCTGGCCGGGCTCGGTAAGCCCCCTGCCCGGCACCTACACGGTCACCTTCCGCAACGCCTCAGCGACCGGCTACGACGACGTCCCGATCGAAAACGTCGTCTACTTCTCCACCCGCTCCGGCGTCTCGATCGCCTTCTCCAACGCCAAGGACGGCTCATCACCGTCGCCCGACCCTGGAGTCGAAACGGGCGGAATCCGCACCCGCACGGCAGACGGGGCCGCGATCTGGGATTTCGGTTCGACGGGGACGACGGTTTCGGTGGTCGAGTAGGGGTACGGAAGCGGAGTAGTTGCCGTTATCGCTCGGTGTCTTTGGGATGGCGGGTGGATGCGAAGACCAGGTGCACGGTGCGGCGCGCTTCGTCGACGAGGTAGCGCACGCGCCCTCCCGCTGTCACCTCGTACTCCCACTGGGGGTACTCGCGGCCACCCAGGTTGCCCGTGGCCAGACGACCGCGCAGCCGGTGCTGACGGTCGGGATCCGCTCGGGACAGGGGATCGCTGCGTAGTGCCTCGAAGCAGCGTCGCGTGTTCCCCGGCGCCTCGGCCCCCAGTTCGCCCCGTCCTTTCGCTGCCTCGTTCGTCGCGAATCGCAGACGCCATTCCCCGCCGACGGGCGGTGGGGCGACGTCATCGCCGCGCTTCGGGCTCACGGGGCGGTCACCTCGCCGTGGTCCTCGTCCGGCAGCGGGCGGGTGAGCTGCGAGGTCAGCTCGGGGTCGGCGAGGATGCGTGCCGTTGCGCGCCACTCCACGACGACTCGGTGGAGATTGACGTGCACGTCCAACTGGGCCGCGTCGTACGTGGCGTCGATGAGTCCGGCCACGAACTGCTTCAGCTCGTCCTGCGACAGGTGCCGGACCCACGGGAAGACGGAGGGAAGCGCACGCTGTATGGCCCGCTCACCGGCATCGCTGCGGACGAGAGCGGCGAGAAGGCGGGCCGTGATGTCGGCCGTCTCCTCACGCTGCTGGTCATGGCGTGCCGTGGTGAGGTAGAGATCCTCACCGTCCCGACGCGTGATGTGCACACGCTGGGACCGATCGAGAGTCTCGGCTACGCGCTTCGAATTCTTCGACAGCTCTGAGAAGGCGACCGTGGGAGCGGACATGATCCGACGGTACTTCGGAACGTATTCCGAAGTCAATCGGATGACTCTCGGGGTGCAACGTCACCTGGTACGGCTGACGTCACCACCCCCCGTCGCACGCCCCGCCGCCCCCGGCAGCTGTACCACCAGCAGCACCACCCCGCTCAGTACGAAGACTCGGAGGGCCGCGTCCAGGCCGTTCCAGTCCTCCGACTGCCACATGGAGAACCACTCGCCGCCGATGGCGATGAAGCCGGCGCCGAAGAGGAGCATCGTCATGAGCAGACCTGCCGTGCTCGCGCGGCGGGCCCGGGTCAGGTCCATGCGGCGCAGGCCCGCGCCGTACAGGGCTGTGGCGGTGATGAGGACGAGGGCCGCCAGGGTCTCCCAGGCGATGATGGCCACGTAGGCGATGTCCTGGAGCGTGCGGGACTCGATCGCGCGCCACATCAGGTCGTCGTCCTTGAATGTGGTGTCCATGGCCAGGACATGGCGTACGAACTGCTGGTTCGTGCCGTAGTCGGTGATGTTGCCGAACGCGACCAGCGCCATATAGAGCGCGACCGTGCCGGTGAGCAGGGCCGCCGCGACGGGGAGTGCCCGTCCGCCTCCGGTGTTCGTCATGAAAATCCCCCTGAAGTTCCCATGAATGCCCCAATGAATGCCCTCATGGGCATCCCCGTGAGTTTCCCTCTGTGATGGGTCAAGTCCCTTGAGGAAGAAGGGCGTTGGCCTTCCGCCTATTCCCCGTTTCCGCCGTCTCCTAGCCTGAGTACGCACACCTCGCGCCGCCCCACATCCCCGCCCAGAATTCGCAAACCGTTCCGGCCCTCAACCGACTGTTCCCGTTCGATTACAGTGCTGAGCTGTCAGAGCCGTGCGGGACGGTAGCCGTGCGGGACGGGATCTTCAGGAGGCCTCGGTGGGTGCGACGTCCGGTGCCGTCTGGGGGCGTGCCGAGCAGCAGGACTTCCGCAGCCGGGTGCGGGGCACGTTGCTGGGCGCGGCCCTCGGTGATGCGCTGGGCTCGCCGGTCGGGGCGCTCTCGATGGACGAGATCCGCGCGGAGTACGGCCCGGAGGGCGTCCTCGACCTGCCCTTCGGTCACGGCAGCCGTGGCGCCGTCTCGCATCTGACCCAGCTCACCCTCTTCAGCATCGACGGACTGATCCGGGCCCAGGTCCGCCGGGACACCGGCGCCTGGCATCCGCCGACGGACCTCCACCGCGCGTACCTCAGATGGGCCGCCACGCAGCACGACTGGGGCCCCGACGAGCGCCGCAAGGAGGACGGCTGGCTGGCTCGCGAAGAGTGGCTGTACGCCCGCCGCGACCCCGCCCGCGCCTGCCTGGTCGGCCTCGCCGACGACATGATGGGCACCCTGGACGCCCCCAAGAACCTGGAGGAGATGGGCGCCGAGGCCGCGGCCCGTTCCGCGCCGTTCGGGCTGCTCGTCGGCTGGGAGCCGCAGCTGGTGATGCAGCTCGCCGTCGAGTGCGCGGCCCAGACCCACGGCCATCCCGTCGCCTATCTGTCGGCAGGGGCGTACGCCCTGATCGTGCACGGACTGGCGCGCGGCGAGAGCCTCGACGCCGCCGTACAGCGCTCGCTCCAGTTGCTCGCCGACTGGCCGGGGCAGCAGCCGGTGACCGACGCCCTGCAGTACGCGCTGGGTGCCGTACGGCAGGGCATGCCCACGCCGGCCCGGATCGAGGAGCTGGCCGGGTCCGGTACGGCGGAGGGACTGCTGTCGGTCGCCGTGTACTGCGCGCTGGTCGGCGAGGACACCCGGCACGGGCTGTGCCTCTCCGTGAACCACGGCGGCCCCTCGGGCGCCGCCGGAGCCCTCACCGGCGCCCTCCTCGGCGCCCTGCACGGCGAGACGGCCCTCCCGCCGGCCTGGCTCGCCGAACTGGAGGGCCGCCCCACGATGCTCGTCCTCGCCGACGACTTCGCGATGGAGATGACCCAGGGGCCCGCGCTGCACGGACCGGCCGGGTCGTCGCCGGGGTGGCTGGCGCGGTATCCGCGGGCGTGAGGCCGGCATCAGGTTCCTGGCGCTGATGCGGCGCGCGTATAACCGACACCGGCGTGCGTATGACCGACGCCGACACCCGCGCCCGTGTGACCGACACCGGCGCGCATGTGACCGACACCACAGAGACGCGGCGCGGCGAGCGGACAGGGCTGGTTGTGGAACTTTCCTTACGTGCCCGGATACGGGCCGGTGACCCGGATGCCTTCGCCGAACTGTTCGGCGCGCACGCCCGGGCCGTGTACAGCCATGCCGCCCGGCTGACCGGAGACCTGGGCGCCGCGGAGGACGTGGTGTCCCTGACCTTCCTGGAGGCCTGGCGGCTCCGGGAGCGGCTGAGACCCGACGCGCCGGCCCCTGAACAGGGGCTCCCTGACGGCGAGTTGTCCGAGGGCGACGGGCTGCGGCCCTGGCTCTACGGCATCGCCACCAACGTCCTGCGCAACACCCGCCGCGCCGCCCGCCGGCACAGCGCCGCGCTCGCCCGGCTCCCGGACCGCCCGGCGGAACACGACACCGTGCCCGACTTCGCCGACGAACTCCTCGGCCGCATGGCGGACACCGAACGGCTCGCCGCCGCCCGCGCCGCACTCGGCCGGCTCCGCCGACCCGAGCGCGAAGTGTTCGCCCTGTGCGTCTGGTCGGGGCTGAGCTACGCGGCTGCGGGCGAGGCCCTCGGCGTCCCGGCCAGCACCGTGCGGTCCCGCCTCGCCCGGGCCAGGCAGCGCCTGCGGCGCCTCGCGGAGGAGGAACTGACCCGGGGCGCGCCCGCCCGCCGGCCACCGGAAAAACCGAGACCCTGCCCCCGCACCGGACAGGTACCGGGTGGCCGCCCCGAAGCGGCCCGGTCGACACAGGAGAAGCCCCGATGAATCCCGAAGAGCGCGCAGAGCGCGAGGAACTGGCCAGGCTGCTGCCCAGCCCGGGCGACCCGGTCCTGACGAGCGACCGCCATGACCTGCTGAAGGACCATCTGATGCGAGAGCTCACCCAGGACGCCCCGGAAACCGGGGCCACTCCGAAATCCCAGGGCGCCCAGGACACCGCGGCGACCCGCGCGCCCCGGAAGCCCGCCGCCCGTCCCCGCCGCCGGTTCGCCATGATCGCCATACCCCTCGCCACCGCGACCGCCGTCGCCACCACGGTCGTCATCGCCACCAGCGCATCCGAGACCCCCAGCACCGACCAGGAGGCCGTCGACCTCCTGAACCGCATCGCCGCGGTCGCCGCGACCAAGGAGACGGAGCCCGTCCGCGACGACCAGTACGTCTACATCCGTACGCAGGGCGCCATGGACACCCGGCTCTTGGAGGAGGACATCCGGATCCACCGCAAATACCGCGACTCGCGTTGGACCGCCGTCGACGGCAAACGCCAGGGACTCAGCCGGATGACGGTGCTGAATGGCCCGCCGCCCAAGCCGCGGGACCCGTTGAACGCGTTCGCCAGGGGCACGAGGGACATGACACTGTCCCCCGACCCGAACGTCACCACGTACCGCGAGCTGGAGGCGCTGCCCACCGACCCCGACGTGCTGATCGAGAAGATCTACGCCGACACGAAGGGGCAGGGCCCGACCCACTACGCCGCGGCACTGGAGGCGATCGGCGGCATGCTCGACGAGGCGACGCTCCTGCCCGAGGTGGGCGCCGCGCTCTACCGTGCCGCGGCGAAGATCCCGGGCGTCTCGGTGGTCGAGAACACGAAGGACTTCGCGGGGCGCCCCGGCATCGGCCTGAGCTTCAAGGACCGCGACGACCGCGGTGTGTGGGTCTTCGACAAGGAGTCCCTCAACTACCTGGGCTCGGACAAGGAAGCCCTGCTCGGCGTCGGCGTCGTCGACAAGATAGGTCAGAAGCCCGGCAACTGACGTTCGGTCAGCACGGAGGGTGGCCGCTCATCGAGGAGCGGCCACCCTCACAGCCCTACGCATACGCCGCTCAGTCCTTGACCGGCGCCCCCACCACATCATCCGCCGCCCCCGCCGGCGTCGGGATCGCCGCGGCCGCCGAACCCGAGCCGTCGTCATCGTTGTTGATCTTCGCGATGATCTCGTCCCGCTCCGGGGTGTCCTCCGGCTTCACGTAGCCGATGAGGATGTAGAGGACGAGCGAGACGGCGAGCGGAATCGACACTTGGTATTGGAGCGGGACGCCGCCGTCGAGGTTCCAGTGGATCGGGTAGTTGACCAGCCAGAACGTGACGAGGCCGAGGCCCCAGCTGATCAGCGCGGCCGTCGGGCCGCTCTTGCGGAACCACGGCAGCAGGCCCAGCATCAGCGGGATCGCGATCGGGCCCATGAGCCCCGCGACCCACTTGATGACGACCGTGATGATGTCGCCGAAGAAGTCGGAGTTGACCTGCGTCGCGATGGCCATCGACAGACCGAGGAACAGCAGCGTGGCCCAGCGCGCGGCCAGCAGCCCCGTCCGGGTGTCCCACTGGCGCACCTTCCGCGAGACCGCGGGCATGATGTCACGCGTGACGACGGCGGCGATCGCGTTGGCGTCCGACGAACACATCGCCATCGTGTGCGAGAAGAAACCGACGATGACCAGGCCCAACAGCCCGTGCGGCAGCAGCTGTTCGGCCATCAGCGCGTACGAATCGGCCGGCACGTCCGTCTGGATGATCAGCGGCGCCACCCACATGGGGAAGAACAGCACCAGCGGCCAGATGAGCCAGAGCAGGGCGGACAGGTAGGCCGAGCGCGTCGCGGACTTCGCGGAATCCGTGGCCATGTAGCGCTGGGCCTGGTTCCACATGCCGCCGTTGTACTCGAAGGTCTTGATGAACAGGTACGCGATCAGGAAGACCATCATGTACGGGCCGGCCAGCGGCTCGCTGTGCCCGTCGAGCGCGGGCTCGTCCCAGACGCTCCACAGCGTGCTGAAGCCGCCCAGCTCGGCCATGACGGCGATCAGCATCGCGATACCGGCGACGAACTGGATGATGAACTGGCCGAGTTCGGTCAGCGCGTCCGCCCACAGACCGCCGACCGTGCAGTACACGGCCGTCACCGCACCGGTGATGAGGATGCCCATGTTGAGCGAGACCCCGGTGAACACGGACAACAGGGTCGCGATCGCCGCCCACTTGGCGCCCACGTCCACGATCTTCAGCAGGACGCCGGACCAGGCGAGGGCCTGCTGCGTGGGCAGGTTGTAACGGTTCTTCAGATACTCCAGCGGGGAGGACACGTGCAGCCGTGCGCGCACGCGGTTGAGCCGGGGTGCGAAGAGGCGGGCGCCGATCGCGATGCCGATGGCGATGGGGAAGGACCAGGTGACGTACGAAGTGACCCCGTACGTATAGGCGATGGCCGCGTAGCCGGTGAACATCACCGCGCTGTAGCCGGACATGTGGTGGGAGATGCCGGACAGCCACCACGGCATCTTGCCGCCGGCGGTGAAGAAGTCGCTGACGTTGTCGACGCGCTTGTGGGACCAGACGCCGATCGCGACCATCACACCGAAGTAGCCGATCAGTACGGTCCAGTCGAGACCGTTCATATGCCCCCCTCTTAGGGTTCTCAGGGTCCCGTTCAGGGTCGTGAAGCGCCCGCTCATCGTCAGTTCGCTGACATGGCGACGACAACGCCCCGTACCGTCAAGAGGGGGTAAAATAGTTCTGCTTACTGACCTCGGTTCATGTTCCTGAACGCTTCCGAGGCGGGCCTAACGCATCAACTCCCCCGCGTTGACCAGCAAAGACTGCCCCGTGATCGCCCGCGCCCGCTCCGAGGCCAGGAATACCGCGGCATCGGCCACGTCCGAGTCCGTGGCCAACTCCGGAAGCGCCATACGAGACGTCAGCCGCTCCAGCACGTCAGCCTCCGGCACGCCCGCATTGTGTGCCGAAAACTGGACATACGCCTCGACCGGCGGCCCCCACATCCACCCCGGCAACACGGTGTTCACCCGGACCCGGTGCGGCCCCAACTCCCTTGCCAGGGAGTACATCGCGGACGTCAACGCGCCCTTCGAGGCCGCGTACGCCATCTGCCGCACCTGCGTGGGGGCGGCGATGGCCGACTGCGTCCCGATGAAGACGACCGACCCGCCACGTTCCTTCAGCGCGGGCAGACAGGCGCGCGTCATACGCAACGTGCCGAGCAGGTTCACATCGATGACGGACTGCCAGGTGGCGAAGTCCGCGTCCTGAAGACCACCGAAGTAGCTGTCCAAGGCGGCGACATGGACCACGGCGTCGACCCGCCCGAACCGCTCGGCCGCGAGCGCGGCCAGCGCCTCGCACTGCGCCTCGTCGGTGATGTCCGTCGCGCGGTACGCCGTGTGCGCGCCCTCCGGATCGATCTCCGCCGCGGCCTTGGCGAGATTCGCCTCCGTACGCGCCCCGAGAACGGCGTTCCCGCCGTCCCGTACGACCGCCGCCGCGACCTGGTGCCCGAGCCCGGCACCGACTCCCGAGACGATCACGGTCCTGCCCGCGAGCAGTGACATGCCAAGGCCTCCTGACTCTGGCGGATTTTCTGACGGGGCGTCAGAGTATGGGCGTCCGCCGGAGGAAGGAAGGGGAACGGCATGAGTGAGGAGACCCGCAGTGAGGTGTACGCGGAGCTGGCCGCCACGGGCCCGTACGGTGTCCATCCGGGCCACGCCCTGATCACCATGGTCGAGCCGCATCCGGGCCACGAGTACGCGTACAACCGCTGGTACGAGGACGATCACTACTACGCCGGCGCGATGGCGATGCCCTGGATGTACGCGGGCCGCCGCTGGGTCGCCACCCGCGACCTCCAACTCCTGCGCTACCCCGAGAAGTCGGCGGTCGCCCAGCCGGTCACCGCCGGCTGCTACATCTCCACGTACTGGGTCACCGACGGCCGCTACGACGACCACATGAAGTGGACCGTCGGCATCAACAAGCGGCTCAACCGCGACGGCCGCGTCTATCAGGACCGTACGCACGTCTTCACGGCGTTCCAGGACCACGAGGCGACGGTGTACCGGGACGGGGCGGCGGGCCCGCGCGACTTCCACGCGCTGGACCATCCGTATGCGGGGCTGGTGGTCGAGGTCATCGATGCGGAAGGGGCGGAGCAGCGGGCCGAGTTGCTGGAGTGGCTGCGGGCCAAGCACCTTCCCAAACGCCTCGCCGGCTCGCCCTCCGCGATGGTCACGATCTTTCGGCCGACTCCGCTTCCCGGCGATCGGATGTCGTATGTGAAGCAGGTCGAAGGGGTCGATACGCGGCTGACGTTGCTGTGGTTCGTGGAGGCGGATCCGCGGGAGTGCTGGGAGGAGTACTTCACGGGGCTGGAGGAGCCGGTGGCGGAGGCGGGGCTGGGGAGGGTGGAGTTGGTGGCGCCGTTCATTCCCACCGTGCCGGGGACGGATCGGTACGTGGATCGCTTGCGCTGAACTGGCGGGCGGGCGCGCGTAGTTCAAAGACAGCAGCCCCCTCGGCTGGTGACGGCGGCCAGTCGAGAGGGCTCTTGTTGGTGCTGTGGAACTTGTGGAGTTGGTTGGCTCGGCCAGTGGGGGGTCGAGGGTCCTCAGGGACCCTCGGGTCTCACTGCTTGACCGATGTCACGAAGACACTCCATGCCTCGGCCGGGAAGGCCAGGCTCGGGCCCTCGGGGGCCTTGGAGTCGCGAACGGCGAGGGCCGAGGTGGTGGGTGACTTGACCTCGACGCACGCGCTGTTGGGGGAGGAGTACGAGGACTTCGTCCAGGTCTTCGTGGCGCCTTGCAGAATTGCCATGTTCGCTCCGATGGTGAATCGCTGGCCGAGGTCACCGGGCCATTGGGGCCACAGCGCAGTTCGCGCCAACTTTGTTGATCGAGTGGCGTGATCGACGCTACTCGCCAACTTCCGCATCCGGGGGAGCCGTTCACTCGTCTGGGTGGCATATTCCAGCTGAACCTTCCACCTGTGCGCGCTTTGGTATACCCTGCGCCCTTCAGTCCACGCCGCCTCCGCGGGCGTACACCTTCGCGATATCGGCGATGATCTGCCGCGACCGCTCGGGGTTGAGCGCCTGGGCCCGCAGATGCTCGTACATGAGGCTGTACTTCTGCACGTCCGGCGCCTTCTCCAGGTACAGGTCGCTGGTGACGCCCTCGATGTAGACCACGCTCGAATCGGCCGCGTCGGCGAACTCCAGGATCGCGTACTGGCCGGCCAGACCGGAGTGCGCGCCGACGTCGAAGGGCAGTATCTGCACGGTGATATGCGGGAGTTGGGCCATCTCGTTGAGGTGCTCCAACTGCTCCCGCATCACGTTGTTGTCGCCGACCACGCGGCGCAGCGAGGCCTCGTCCAGTACGACCCAGAGGCGCAGCGGGTCTTTGTCGGCGTTGATGCGCTCCTGGCGCCGCAGCCGTACCTGGACGCGTTTCTCGATCTCGGCGTCCGAGGACTCGGGGGAGCCGCCGCGGACGATGGCTTCGGCGTACGTGGGGGTCTGGAGCAGTCCGGTGACGATCTGGGGCTCGTAGACCCGCAGGGATTCGGCGTCGGTCTCGAGGCCGATGTAGACGCTGTACGGGATGTCCCCGAACGCGTGCCACCAGCCCTGCTGGCGAGAGGCTTTGGCCATCTCCATCAGGCCCTCGACCATTCTCTGGTCCTCGACCTCGTACACCCCGCAGAGGTCTCTGACGTCGCGTGGGCTGATGCTGCGCCGGCCGTTCTCGAGGCGGCTGATCTTCGACTGCGAGACGAGCAGGCGCTCGGCGACCTCCTCGGCGGTCATGCCCTTGAGCTCGCGGAGCCGGCGCAGCTCCTGGCCCAGCCGGCGTCGCCTGACGGTGGGATTGACATTGGACGCCACGGGACGTGCACCTCCGGCTGCGTGCGGCCTGTACTTTGCGTGTCTGCTCTGCAGCAGATTGCCACCATGGCGCTGGCCGCGCTGGAAAACGGTAGATATGCGGGGCGCTTCGCTGAAGAAGTTGCCTGCCGGTGCGCTCCGCTGAAGGCCAATGAGTTACCTGCGGGTGCGTCGTGGCTGAGCGCGCCCACGCGGCGGAGCCGCATATGTCACAGCCCCGCGCCCCTAAAGAGGCCTGCGGCCTCCTTCGGGGCGCCGCGCGCGCCAACTCGGGGCGCCGGGCGCGCCAACGCGGCGGAACCGCAGGGTGCTCGTACGCCGAGACATGGCCGCGCGGGGCGGCGGGTCGTGTCGTCGTCCGGACGTACGGCCTGCTGCCCCGCGCGGCTCAGCGGCTCCCGAACCGGGTCTTGGGGACTTGCGGTGCGGCGCTGACGGTGGGTGGTGCTGTGCTGTTGTTGCCGTGGCCTGGCGGTTCAGTGGGCCACGGCGCGCGCCATCGATCCTCGGCGCGGTTGCATCGGAACGCCCCGTGCGGGTTCCGGTGCGGGCCTGGCTCCGGCGGCGGCCTGACGGCCGGGCGACGGGGCCGGGCTGCGGCGTGGCTGTGCGGCCACACCGTTCTGGACGTCCATCACGGCGTGCGCCACGAGTCCGCCCATGGGGTCGTGCCTGATCAGATCCCGGAGGCGGGAGCGCGAGGAGCGCCCTTCGTTCCCCGGGTAGAGGTGCTTGCCCAGGCCGACGGCGTGCGCCAGCGCGGCCAGTGCGGCGGTCCGCGGGTCCGGCGGTACGCCGGTGCGGATCGCACTGTCCAGCCGGGCCTTGATCTCCCGGCTGATCTCCGTGTCCGTCGCTTGGTAGCGAGTCGTCGGAAGCACCCCGCACATCTGTCCCGCGACGGCATGGACCATGCCGCAGCGCTCCAGATGCGAGAGATATGTCTGGCGCAGCCCCAGTCGGGGCCCGCCGATCCAGTGAACGGCACGCACGGGAGCGCCACGCCTTCGCAGCAACTCCAACGCGCAGTCCAAAGTCGGATCTCCGGTCGGCCGTGGTGCAACCACGGCGATACGATCCCCGTCTGGGGCTATCCGTCCGGCCAGCGCCAGCTCCACTAGCTGTGCTCCGGCCAGACCAAGGTCGAGCGACTGCGGCTGTGCGGTGGTACCCGTGGTCGGGTCCAGCGCCAGCAGCAGAAGCTCCTCCGGAATCGTTCTGCGGCTCCTGCCCATCCATGCCTCCCCGCGTGGATGAATGACAGGGTGACCCCTCTCACATCGGTCTGTCGAGGGTGCGTGACCGGAATGTAGTGGAACCGATAGGTATGTCGTTCTCGTCTACCGCAGGGGTTAAGCCCGCACACAGGACACTGGTACATGGTTCGGACATCGATTCCGGGCGTCTGTTGGCGGCTCTTCAACGGTTCATGGTTCGGTTGGGCGCACGGTGAGTGGCGCATGGAGGAGGCATCGGTGACGGGCGAGTCCCCCGACAGGTCGAAGCAGCACGAGTCGTCGGCAGAACCGACGTCGGGGAGTACGGCTCCGGTTCCCGGTCCTGCCTCCTCGGGCGGGCGCGGCTCCGATCCGCGTCCCGCGCCGGGCGCGGATCCGCGGCTCGCGGTGGCGCGCGAGACGGTGACCGCTTCGCGCGGGCGGGTGGACACGGCTACGGCGGTGTTCTCCACACGCGGCCTTGCGGAAGTGTCGGCTCCGGGTACCTCGGGTACGGACGCTTCAGGGTCGGTTGCGTCGAACACGCCGGACACGTCGGACACGTCGGACACTGCAGGGGCGGAGGGCTTGACTGCTGAGGGTTCCCCGGGGCGGGAGGACGCTGCGGCTGCTTCGAAAGCGGAAGCGGAGGACGCCGCGGGCTCCGGTGCGAACGGCTCCCAGTCGTCCCCGCCGTCGCCGTCGTCCCAGTCGGGTGACACCCGGCTGCGGGACGCTGTGGCGGCTTGGGTTGCGGGGGCGGACGCCGGGGCCGAGGGCGGCGAGGGTGCCGGTTCGGGTCCAGGTTCGGGTTCGGGTTCGGGTTCGGGAGACCGTGAGTCGCGGTCCGGGGCGGAGAGTGACGACGACTTCGAGGTCGACGGGGACGCGGCGCCTTCGGCCGATGAGGGCGATGACGGTACGGCTCCGGAGGCGGAGGTCGGCGCCGAGGGGGCTCGTACGGACTCCGAGGGGCGTGCGGAATCCGAGGCAGGTTCGGCTTCGGACGCCGGGGGCGGTTCGGACCCCGAGTCGGAGGAAGCCGTCGAGGCGAAGGGCGCCTCCTCCGGCACCGTGGAAACGAAGGACGACCTGTCTGCGGGCAACACCGAGGGCACGGAGCCCTCGGGCACCGCGGCCCAGGAGGCTGACGCGGAGTCCTCCGACGGGGACGTGTCCGGTGACGCGCAGGGGGGCCGCCCGGCGAGCGGCTCCGAGGCCCGGCGTGCAGAGGACGCCGAGCGGTCGGACGGCGAGCCGACGGGCGAGGATGCTCCGTCCGGTGGCCGCGGATCCGGGGCAGGCGACTCCGAGGCGGACGCCGCCGTCGGCGAAGGCGCTCTCGCCGCTGCCGGAACCGCAGCTGACGCCGGCGACGGCGTAGCCGTCTCGGCCGAGGGCCAGGACGCCGACAGGGCGTCTGCCTCCGGCGAGGATGCTTCCGGTGGCGCGAAGGTCGACCGTCCTGCGGGCGTCTCCGAGACCGAGGTCGCAGAGGATGGCGAGCGGCCGGACGCCGAGTCGGCGGACGGGGGCGCCGACGCGCAGTCGGACGCCGAGTCCACGGGCGACGACACTCCGGCCGGTGGCCGTGGCGCCGAGGCGGACGAGCCGGAGGACACCGCCTCCGCCGGGATGGCTGCCGCCTCAGGTGCCGACGGCGAGGCCTCCTCGGCCGTCGCCGCCCGCGACGTTGACGCGGAGCCTGCCGCCGACGAGGACGCGTCTGGTGACGCGAAGGACGACCGCCCTGTAGGCGGCTCCGATGACGGGCACGTGGAGGACGCGGAGCTCTCGGCCGAGGGCACCCCGGCCAGCGGCCGTGGTGCCGACGCGGATGAGTCGAAGGCGGATGCCGCCCCCGGCGACAAGACTGCTCCCGACGCTGGCGCCTCCGGCGGCGATGCCGCCCCCGCCTCGGGCGTCGGCGCGAAGTCTGACTCCGGAGCCGCACAGGGCGGCGACGAGGTCGAGCCGGAGGCGGGTGCAGCCCCCGTCGGCGAAGCCACCCCTGCCTCCGGCGCCAAGGCCGACTCCGCGCCCGAGCAAGGCGGCGACGCGGACGAGCCTGAGGCCGGTGCCGCGCCCGTCGGCGAAGTCCGCCCCGCCCCCGGTGCCAAGGCTGACTCCGCGCCCGAGCAGGGCGGCGACGAGGTTGAGCCGGAGGTGGACTCCGCCCCCGCCGACGAAACCGCCCCCGCCCCCGGCGCCGACGCGAAATCCGGCTCCGCGACCCGCCAGGACGCTGGAGCGGAGCCCGACTCCGCGCCCGCCCAGGACGCCGATGCGAAGCGTGACCCCCGCGCCGGCGGCGGAGCCACCCCGGTCACCGACCGGGACGACGACGGCGAGCCCGGCTCTGGTGCCGTTGACGACAAGTCCAAGCGTCCCGTCGACCAGCCCACCGCCACCTTCAAGGTGCGGGCGCCCGCTGTTGATCAGCCCACCACCACGCTCAAGGTGGGCGATGCCAAGCCGGATGACAAGCCCGGCGACGCGAAGCCGGACGAGAAGCCCAAGGGTGCCGAGCCCGGCGCCGAGAAGCCCGACGGAGACAAGCCCGGCGGCGACAAGCCCCCCGTCGAGCGTGAGTCCGAGCGCACGAGCAAGTTCGTGGCGCTCAAGCCGCTCGACGAACCGGCTGCTCCCAAGGAGAAGCCGGTCGCTTCGCCGGAGAAGCCGGATGGACCGCCGGAGAAGCCGGCTGTTCCGCCAGCCGCCGAGACCGCCGCCATCGCGCAGATCGGGCCCGAGCGGACCGCTCAGCAGCCGTTGCCGCCCAAGCCGCCGCTTGATCTGCTGGCTGAGCTGACGAATACCCCGCCGCCTCCGGAGACTCCGGTGCGGACGATTGTGCGGCGGGTCAAGATCTGGACGCCGTTGGTCATCCTGGTGGCCGTGGTGTTCGCGGTGGTGCAGGCCGTACGGCCCTTGCCGGCGCCCGAGCTGGCGCTGACGGCCGACCAGACGTACACCTTCGAGGGCGACAAGGTCAGCCTGCCGTGGCCCCAGGAGGGCCAGGGCTGGATGGACGTCAACGGCATCGGCACCGTCGACAACTTCGGCAAGCAGCAGCCCGTCGCCATCGGCTCGGTCGCCAAGGCCATGACCGCGTACGTGATCCTCAAGGACCACCCGCTGAAGCCCGACGAGGAGGGCAAGAACATCCCCGTCGACGCGAAGGCCGAGACGGAGGGCGGTTACGACAACGACGAGCAGAACGAGTCCACGCTCAACACCATCAAGGAGGGCGACACCCTCACCCAGCGGCAGGCGCTCGCGGCCATCATGATTCCGTCCGCGAACAACGTCGCGAGGCTGCTGGCCCGTTGGGACTCGGGCGGCGACGAGGCCGCGTTCGTCAAGAAGATGAACGACGCCGCCGCCGACCTCGGGATGAAGAACACGAAGTACACCGACCCCTCCGGCCTGAAGGAGACGACCGTCTCCACCGCCGAGGACCAGGTGAAGCTCGGCAACGAGCTGGTCCAGATGAAGGCGCTGACGGACATCACCAGGCTGCCCGTCTGGAAGGACCCCTCGGGCAAGGAGTGGCAGAACTACAACCGCCTCGTCCCGTACGACAACGCCATCGGCATCAAGACCGGCTCCACCACCAAGGCCGGCGGCAACCTGCTGTTCGCCGCCACCGAGGACGTGGACGGCGAGGTCGTGACCGTCGTCGGCGCGATCCTCGGCCAGCACGCGCCGCCGATCATCGACACCGTCAACGCGGTCAGCAAGACCGCGATGGTCGCCGCCCAGGACGCCCTGACCTCGTCGAAGATCCTGAAGAAGGGCGACGTCGTCGGGTACGTGGACGACGGGCTCGGCGGCCGCACCCCGGTCGTCGCCACGCAGGACGTCTCCGCGGTGGGCTGGGCCGGCAAGACCGTCGAGCTCGCCCTCAGCGACGACGGTACGGAGATTCCGCACGAGGCGAAGGCGGGAACCAAGGTCGGCTCGCTGAGCGTCGGTGACGGCACGGGCGACGCCGTCGAGGTCCCGGTGGCCCTTCAGAAGGACCTCACCGAACCGGACTACGGCTCCAAGCTCACCCGCGTGAGCTGAGGCCGGAGGGACCTCTACCGCGCCCCATGGGTGAGTTGAGGGCACGTACGCCCCGGTCACGCTGCGTGGCGTACGTGCCTCGCCCCGTCCGGGCGACCGCCGGCGGGGTGCGTGCTAGCGTCGCAAGGATCGGAGCGCTAGCGCTCCGCTGGAGGAACGGTGATGAACCTGCGGGCCGGTGGGGGCTGGTCGCGCCCGCGCGGTGGAGCCGCAAATGTACACAGCCCGGCGCCCCTGAGAGGCCTGCGGCCTCCCTAGGGCGCGGTATCGCACCGGAGTTCACCAAGACCGCTGGCGGGTCGCGGAGCCCGGCCGACAGCGAACAATGAGACACGGGGAGTGCCTTTTACGTGGCGACAGCGGAGTCGACGCACGCCGAAGACGCCGAGCCGAGCCGAGGAGCCGGCCCGCGAATAGCCGAGCATGCAGCTGAGCATGCGCGGGAGGCCGAGGGCCGCGACCAGACCCACGACGGCACCCGCGAAGCGCCTCAAGGGGCCCACGACGGCACCCGGGAAGCGCCTCAAGAGGCCCACGACGGCACCCGGGAAGCGCCTCAAGGGGCCCACGACCGCAGCCGCGACGAGACCGGCGGCGACAGCCACGCAGCGCGGGAAGGCCACGCAGCGCGGGAAGGCCACGCAGCGCGGGAAGGCCGTGCAGCGCGGGAAGGCCGCGACTCCGCCGCACCGCCGACGTCCCCGACGTCCCCGACGGGACCCGCCCCCTTCGCCCGCTTCCTCCGCCACCCCGCCACCCTCGCCACAGCCCTCGCCGGTGTGCTGCACGTCGTCTGGTTCTTCACGTTCGCCAACAGCGGGGGCGATCTCGCGGCGCAGGACGCCTGGGCGGAGTTCGTCGGGCGGCACCCGGGCTCGGCGTACAACCTCGCCTGGTACGGGGGCATGCACCCCGTGTCGTACAGCGTGGTGTCGCCGTATCTGATGTCGGTGCTCGGTGTGCGGCCGACGATGATGATCGCGGGGACCGTCTCGGCGGGCCTGCTCACGCTGATCCTCATGCGCAGCTGGGCCGTACGGGATGTGAAGTGGCCCGCCCTGATGGGCGTGTTCGGGCTCTTCTGCAACGCCGTGTCCGGCCGGGTGACCTTCGGTCTCGGCATGGTGTTCGCGCTGGGCGCGACCGCAGTCGTCTTCTGCTGGCCGTACCGCTGGCGCTACAAGCGCTGGGCCAAGGCGCTGTGCGCCGCCCCGCTCGCCGCGATCGCGACCGCCGCGTCGCCGGTGGCGGGGCTGTTCGTGGGGCTGGTCGCGGTGGCGCTGTTCCTGCAGAAGCGGCGGCCGGGGGCGTACGCGCTGGGGCTCGCGCCCGCTGCCGTCGTGGGCGTGTCGGCGTGGCTGTTCCCGTTCTCCGGTACGCAGCCGATGATGTTCGGGTCGGTCGTGCTGCCCTTCCTGTTCTCGGGCTTCGTCGTGTTCCTCGTCCCGAGGGAGTGGAAGACGGTCCGGATCACGGCCGGGGTGTACGGGCTGTCCGTCGTCCTCGTCTGGTTGATCAGCTCGCAGATCGGGTCCAACATCACGCGGCTCGCGATGCTGTTCGCGGGGGTCGTGCTGCTGGCGGCGCTGCCGTTCACGGTGCCGCGTTCGCGCAGGTGGTACGCGCTGGTCGTGGCCTGTGTGGGGTTCGTCGTGTGGATCGGCTTCAAGGCGGTGGACGACACCATCAACGCGATGCCCGCCGCGTCCTGGGCGCGTGAGCTCGCCCCGATCGTCGACCAGCTCCAGGAGGTGGGCGCCGAGAAGGGCCGCGTGGAGGTCGTACCGGCCCGCTCGCACCGCGAGGCGTCCGCGCTCGCGCCGTATGTGAACCTCGCCCGGGGCTGGAACCGGCAGGCCGACATGGAGCGCAACCCGCTCTTCTACGACGACACCCTGAACTCCGCCAACTATCACGAGTGGCTCAAGCGCTGGGCCGTCCACTACGTCGTGCTGCCCAAGGACGAGCTAGACGGGGATGGCGGCGAGCGCGAACGCGAGCTCGTGCAGCGCGGCCAGCCCTATCTGAAGCAGATCTGGGGCGACGCCAACTGGCAGCTCTTCAAGGTCACCGATCCCACGCCGCTCGCCGACCCGCCCGCCGTCGTCGAGCGGGCCGGGCAGGACGAGATGACGATCCGGGTGAAGGAGGCGGGGCGGGTGCTGATACGTGTCCCGTACTCGCCGTGGCTGGGCCTGGTCGACGCCGAGGGCAAGAGCGTCACGCCTCCGGAGGAGACGGAGGAGTCCAAGGCGTTGCGGGAGGTCGACGAGGACGCTCCGAAGTCGTTCGAGAACGTCGCCGGGTGTCTGATGGAGGCGGAGGAGGACGCGAAGGGCGACGAGTGGACGGAGCTGGTGGCTCCGCGTGCCGGTACGTATCGCCTTGCGGCGCGGTACCAGTTGCCGCGTGGCACGGGGTGCCCCGAGGAGATGCGGGAGGCGCTCCTCGGGGTTGGGGTTAGTGCTCCGCAGGTTCGGTGAGTCGTGCTCCGCAGGTCCGGTGACAGGGCGTACCAACATCCATGAGGACCAGATGGCTACAGCCGGAGGCGCTATCGGTTGTGGTCACCGGAGTGGCTGTCGTGGTCGTCAGGGGCGGGGTGTGGCGCCGGTGAGGGCGCAGCCCTGGCGGGACAGGTCCAGTCGTGAGCCCTTGGTCAGGCAGGCCGCGATCGGGTACACCTGCTGGCCGTAACCACGGCCCTGCACGGAGGTCACGGCTCCGTCCGGACCCACCTCGCAGGGGTTGTTGTCGGTGCACTGCTCGCCGGCGACGTTGTGGGTGTTGTGGATCCCTACGACCGTGGTGCCGTCGGGGGCCAGCAGCGCCGAACCGGATGTGCCGTGCGAAGGGGCGCAGTCTTCGCCGGTGGTGTAGCGGATCGAGTCGTCCTGCTGGTAGCCGCCCTCCCGCAGGTGCGTGACCACGGCCTCGGCGGTGCAGTCGAAGCGGCGGCTGGTGTAGGCCATGGTCAGCGGGTCGCCCGCGCGTACGGGAGTGGAAGTGAGCCGGAAGATCTTCGCGCCCTCGGCCTTCAACTGCGCGTAGGTCTTGTCCAGGCGGTAGAGCGCGATGTCGGTGCCGGTCATCGTCGCGTACACCAGCCGTTTCGCACGGGCGGTGGTCTGTGGGTAGCCCTGGCGGTCGGCGATGGGCACCTCGCGGCCGGCCGGCTGGTCCACTATCGCGGTTCCGGGCGCGGGCCGCTGTCCTTCCACACAGTGACCGTTGGTCAGCAACAGCGCCGGGTCCTGCGACCGGGAGGCGGGGGTGCGGACCACTGAGCCTGCACAGCCGCCCAGGTCCACCGAGCCTGCCACGTCAGGGATCGGATCATCGGCGGGCACGTCGGTGCCTTTGATGATGCCGTTGAGCCAGTCGGCGTGCTGGGTGACATCGGTGTACAGCGTCTTGCCGCTTTCGTCGGGGCCGCTGACCACACCGGCCACGGCCCACCGGCCGCCGTCGCGGACCAGCGCGGGACCGCCGGAGTCCATGTTGGACGCGGCGACGCTGCCGTCGGGGCTGCCGACGCACAACTCTCCGCTACTGGCTGACGGACACGTCGAGATCGGCTGCACCACGGTGTCGGCCTCCCGCAGCCGCGTGGGGGAACACGCCGCGTTGTCGGTGTCGTCGCAGGTCATGCCCCAGCCCATGATGCGGACGGGTGCGTTGTCCGGCGGTGTGGCCGAAGCGATCCGTACCGGCTTGGCCCGAACCGGGGTCTTCAGGTGCATCAACGCGAGGTCGCGGCCCCAGAACCCGCCCTCATCGCTACTGGTCGCCAGCCGGTAGTAGTGGTCGACCTCGGCGACCTCGCCTCCGGAGCGGGTGTCCAGTGACCCGACCCGGACCTTCCAGCCACGTGGGACACCCGTCTTCGCGCCGGTCGGGTTCCGGCCGGCGCAGTGGCTGGCGGTCAGGACCCATTGCGGTGCGAGGACCGCCACCCCACAGCCGTGTTTGTCCGGGCGCGGTGGGGCGGGGAAGGACGGCTGGAAGGAGCCCATGAACGAGTAGGCGCGGGTTGACTCGGTGCCACCCACGATGCCCTGCGCCGGTAAGGCGGCCATCAGGGTCGCGGTCGCCGCGACCCCCGTCGTCAGGACCGCGGCCGCCCTTCGGCTTGTTGTCCACTTACGCATGAGTGAGTCCCTTTCGTCCGCCGCCGGGCACCGCTCCGGCGGGCTTGCACGGAGGAACAGCACCCGGCCGTCCCGTCCGGCCCCGATCCTGGGCCGGGCAGTCCTCCGGCTGGTCTCACCCACGTATCAGGCGCGTCGCGGCAGCCGCTCAGTTGTGTGTCAGCCCTGGCGCACGCGCCCTGGAACGGCAGGGGTCGATCCCGCGGCGGCATGGACGCTGCCGCGTACCGGGAGCGATCACCGGCCGATCACCGCCCGATCGCCGCCCGGTCGCCGCATCGGCCAACCTCTGATGGCCGTCTTCCTTCTTACTCGTGTGGTGCCTGGTGTCGTTGAATCGTGCGGGTGACAAGTAAGCAGGTGAGGCAGGTGGCCGAGTCCGTGAACGTGCTCCTCGTCGAGGACGACGCCGTGATCCGCAGGGCCGTGGGGCTCATGCTGGAGCGCTACGGCTACACGGTGGCATCCGCGGAGGACGGGCTGGCAGGCCTTGAGCTGTTCCGCGCGGGCGGACACGACCTGCTGCTCCTGGACGTGATGCTGCCGGGCCTTGACGGCATCGGACTGTGCCGACGGGTGCGGGAGACCAGCTTGGTGCCGATCCTGATGATGTCCGCGCGCGGCGACTCGCTCGACGTCGTCGGGGGACTGGAGGCAGGCGCGGACGACTACGTCGTCAAGCCCGTCGAGTCCCCGGTTCTGGTGGCGCGGATACGCGCGCTGCTGCGCAGGGCCACCTTCACCCGCACCGAGCCGACCCTCGACGGCCAGTCGGTGCTCACCTTCGGAGACCTGACGCTCGACACGGACGGGCTGGAGGCGCGGGTGGCAGGTGAGCCCGTGGTCCTGACGCCGACCGAGCTGCGGCTGCTGCTGGAGTTCGCCGCGCATCCGGGGACGGTGCTGGAGCGGCAGACGCTGCTGCGCAATGTGTGGGACTACGGCTGGGACGGTGACAGCAGGGTCGTGGACCTGTGCGTGCAGCGGCTGCGCAAGAAGATCGGCGCCGAGCGGATCGAGACCGTCCGCGGCTTCGGCTACAAGCTCGTGCGCTGACATGACCCGCCCTGACATGACACGCCCCTTCGCCTCGCTGCGCTGGAAGATCACTGCGTTGGTGGGCATCGCCTGCTGCGTGGTCGCCCTGGTCATCGGGGTCCTCGTGCACAGAGCGACGTACGAGCGCTCGATCGCGGAGGGCGAGGCCAGCGCTCTCAGCGAACTCGCCGACGCGTGGCAGCGAAAGCCCGGCGCGGCCGACGCCGTCATCAGAAGCCCCCACGAACTGCCCCGTACTCTCCGTGAGCAGGTACGCGAGGCCGACGGCAGACCTCAGACCTGGTACGACACACGTGTGGCACATGTGCCCTGGATGTGGGCCGCCCAGGAGTCCGAGGGCCGATGGACGGGCGTCCGCGTCCACATGGACCTCGACTGGCTCAGCCGTCAGGCACTCGACCGGCACATGGCGTACGCGGCGATCGCGGCGCTGGCCACAGTACTTCCGCTGTCAGCGCTGGCCACCGAGCTCCTGGTCCGGAGGCTGCGCAGGGTCGCCGCCACCGCGCGCCGCATCACCGAAGGTGAACTGGACGCGCGGACCGGCGGCCCGGGGCGGAGCAGGGACGAGATCGCGGACATCTCGGTGGCCGTCGACCACATGGCGGGCAGCCTGGAGCGGCGGCTGCGCAGCGAGCAGCGGTTCACCGCCGATGTGGCGCACGAACTGCGGACCCCGCTGATGGGACTGGTCACCTCGGCGGAACTGCTGCCCGAGAGCGAGGCGACCGATCTGGTACGGGACCGGGTCCGGGTGCTGCGCACGCTGGTCGAGGAGCTGCTTGAGGTGTCGAAGCTGGACGCGGGCGCGGAACAGGCTGAGCCGGCGACCGTTCCGCTCGGCGAGCTGGTGGAGGATTCGGTACGGCGCACCGGGCTGACGGTGCGGGTATCGGCGGCGGCCGCCGGGACGGTACGCACCGATCCACGGCGGCTGGACCGGATCCTCGCGAACCTGGTCGGCAACGCCCACCGGCACGGGCGGGCACCGGTCACCGTGACCGTGGACGGCGCCACCATCGTCGTACGCGACCACGGCCCGGGCTTCCCGGCGGAGCTGCTCGCGCACGGGCCGCAACGCTTCCGAACCGGAGCGGTTGAGCGCGGCCAGGGCCACGGCCTCGGGCTGACGATCGCGCTGGGCCAGGCACAAGTCATCCGGGCACGCCTGGAGTTCGCCAATGCGCCCGACGGAGGCGCGACAGCCACACTGCGCCTCCCGCCCGGCTGACCGACACCCCGCCTCGCCCGAGGCCCGACCTACGAGTGTGCGGGAGTCCGTAACGGGAGTCCGTAATGGGGCGCTCCGGTCACCCGGCGCTCAAGCACCATCCTCCGTCACCGGGCGACTGCCGCCCGGTGACGAGGACGGTGATCCCTGCCCCAGGGGCAAGGTCAAGTGGGCCGTCAAGTGGCGTTACACGACGGCCTTCTCCACCGCCGCCACGAGTTCCGCGGACTCCGGCTCCGTCTGCGGGGAGAAGCGGGCGAGGACCGTGCCGTCGCGGCCGAGGAGGAACTTCTCGAAGTTCCAGCGGATGTCGCCGCTGTGGCCCTCGGCGTCCTCGGTCGCCACGAGCCGCTCGTACAGCGCGTGCCGCCCGTCCCCGTTCACCTCGACCTTCTCGGTCAGCGGGAACGTCACGCCGTACGTCGCCGAGCAGAACTCCGCGATCTCCTCGGACGTCCCGGGCTCCTGGCCCATGAACTGGTTGCAGGGCACCCCGAGCACGGTGAAGCCCTGCGCGGCGTACCGCTCGTGCAGCCGCTCGAGGCCCGCGTACTGCGGAGTGAGCCCGCACCTGGAGGCAACGTTCACGATGAGTACGGCCTTGCCCTTGTACTGCCCGAGGTCGGCGGAGCCGCCCTGGAGGGCATCGATGTCGACGTCGTACACGGATGCAGATGATTCGTCAGTGGTCATGCCCGGATGCTAACCGTGCTGGGTAAGGTCGCCCGCGTGACCAAGGTGAATGGGATCTACGAGACACTCGACGACCGCTTCCGCACCGGCCGCTGCACGCTCGGCGACATGCGTCTGGAGCGCCTGTACGACGACTGCCGCTGGGCCGAGGGCCCGCTCTACCTCCCCGCCTGGCGCCAGGTCATCTGGAGCGACATCCCCAACGACCGCCTCCTGCGCTGGGACGAGACGACCGGCACGGTCGGCGTGTTCCGCACACCGGCCGGCCACAGCAACGGCAACACCGTCGACCGCCAGGGCCGCCTGATCAGCTGCGAGCAGGGCAACCGCCGCGTGACGCGCACCGAGCACGACGGGCGGGTGACGGTCCTGGCCGACCGTTACGACGGCAAGCGGCTCAACAGCCCGAACGACGCGGTCGTACGTTCCGACGGCATGCTGTGGTTCTCCGACCCCGACTTCGGGATCCTCAGTGACTACGAGGGGCACCGGGCGGAGAGCGAGATCGGCGCCTGCAACGTCTACCGCCTCGACCCGGCGACCGGCTCCGTGACCCTGGCCGCCGACGGCTTCCGCGGCCCGAACGGGCTCGTACTCTCCCCGGACGAGCGCCAGTTGTACGTCTCCGACACCCGCCTCAACCAGGTCCGCGTCTTCGACGTCCACGACGACGGCACGCTCGGCGAGGGCAAGGTCTTCGCCGAATGCCGCCCCGGCGGCGGAGTCTTCGACAACATCCGCTTCGACGACGAGGGCCGCCTGTGGGTGGCCGCCTGCGACGACGGCGTCCACTGCTACGACCCCGACGGCACCCTCATCGGCCGCCTGCTGATCCCCGAAACGGTCTCCAACATCGCTTTCGGCGGCCCGAAGAACAACCGCATGTTCATCACGGCGACGACGTCGCTGTACTCGCTGATGATGTCGGTGACGGGCGCCGCGCGGCTCTGACGGGACTTCTAGGAAGAAGTTGAGCAGGGCGTCGGAGGAGCAGCGCCCGTCAACGGCGGGCCATCCGGCCCATGAACCGGACGATCAGGCGGCGCGGCAGGACCTTGCTGGCAAGGGCCAGCGGGCGGCCGTTGGTGATCACCGACGGGGGCGCGGAGCGGCGGTCGAGCGTGTCCAGGGCGGTCCTGACGACGTGCTCGGGGGTGACTCGCTTCGCGCCGTAGTCGGCCGACTGGCTGCCGGCGGCGTCGTAGAACTCGGTCTGCGTGGCGCCGGGGCACACGGCGAGGACGCGTAGGCCGGTGTCGCGGCTCTCCTCCCAGAGAGATTCGGTGAAGCTGAGGACGAAGGCCTTGGTGGCGCCGTAGACGCTCAGGTACGGGGTCGGCTGGAAGCCCAGCAGGCTGGCGACGTTGATCAGGATTCCGGTGTCGGTGGAGGTCAGCGGGTCGATGTAGGCGCGGCTGAGGTCGACCAGGGCGTTGACGTTCAGCGCGATCATGCTCTGCAGGCGGTCCGGGTCTTCGTCGGTGAGGGCGTTGTGGGTGGCGAAGCCGGCGTTGTTGACGAGGCCGGTGGCGTGGATGCCGCGGGATTCGAGTTCGGTGCGTAGCGTGCGGCCGGCGTCGGGCTGGCCGAGGTCGCGGGCGACGACGGTCACCGTGACGCCGTGGGCGCGGGTGAGTTCGTCGGCGAGGTCCTTGAGCCGGTCCGCGCGGCGGGCGACGAGTACGAGATCCGCGCCGCGACGGGCCAGTTGGCGGGCGAATTCCGCGCCGAGCCCGGAGCTGGCTCCGGTGACGATGACGGTCTGGCGGCGATAGTCGATTTTGCTCATGGCTGCACTCTACGCACGTGCTTGCACTGAGTGCAAGGAATTGCATCGCGCGAAGAGATGTACCATCGGTGCATGGCTCAGAAACCGGCATCTCTTCGTGAGCAGACCCGCTCGATGGTTCGCGCGCTGATCGCCCGTACCGCCCTCGAACTGTTCGCCGCCAAGGGGTACGACGACACGACACTCGAGGAGATCGCCGCCGCGGCGGGCGTCTCCAAGCGGACCCTGTTCAACTACTTCCGCAACAAGGAAGACCTCGCCCTCAACGGCCTGTCCGAGCAAGGGGAGTTGATCGCCGCGCGGCTCGCCGAGCGCCCGGCCGACGAGGACCCGTGGACAGCGCTGCGTGCGGCGTTCCAGGCGCTCGAGGAGATCGAGAGCACCGCCGAGCGCCGCCTCGAACTGGTCACCCTGCTGTTCGGCAACGAATCCCTGCGCGCCGGCCACGCCGAGAAGCAGGCGCGCTGGCAAGACCTGTTCGCACCGCTCATCGAGCCGCGGCTGCCCGAGTCCGACCACCGTGCCCTGGAGGCGCGCGCGATCGCGGCCGCGGCCATCACCTGCCTCCAGGCCGCGACAGAAGAGTGGGTGCGCCTGGGCGGAAAGGCCGACACCTTCGACCTCTACGACACGGCCGTACAGGCCATCCGCCGCCCCGCCTGACCACCAGGGAAGACAACGACATGAGCAAGCGCCTGCCCCCCGCCGACCTGCCGAACATGGCCGCCGCCCTGCGCGCCGAACGAGCCGAGATGCTGAACTTCACCAGCGGCCTCACCGACGACGAATGGACCGCGCCCAGCGCCGCAGCCGGCTGGCGCATCGCCGACGTCGTCGCCCACATAGGTGCGACGGCACGGAGCTTCTACGTACCCACCGGACTGCGCACGACCTTCGCTGCCAGCCTGGAACAGGCGAACGAGGACCCCGTCGACCGACGGCGGAACTGGCGCCGCGCCAAGGTGACGGCCGAATACCAGCGCGCCAGCCGACGCGCCACCACGATCCTCGACCTCGTCAGACGCACGCCCGCCGCCCGAGCGCGGATGCGGCTGGCCGAACTCGGTCGCTTCCCCCTGGGTCTGCTGATGGCTGGCGCCCTCGTCTTCGACCATCACACCCACCTGCGCCACGACATGGCCCCAGCGCTCGGCCGGCCCGTACCGCCCACCGACGCGGACCGCATGCGCGCGGTCCTGACCTGGATGATCGCCGTACTGAGCAACCAGGTCGCCAAGGCGCCGGTAGCCGGGCTCGACGCCCGCGTCGCCCTGACGCTCACCGGCCCCGGTGGCGGGACTTGGTGGATCGACGAGGCAGGCGGCCTGGCTCCGTCCGACGGCAAGGTCGCCGCGCACATCACCGCCCCCGCGCTGACCTTCCCCGACTGGGGCACGCAGCGCTCGTCCTGGCGCGACCGCGACGTGACCATCACCGGCGACACCGACCTCGGCGCCCGCTTCCTCGACACCGTCAACGTCATTTGACGGGACGTCCTGCGACACTGAAGGAAGAGCGAGTTGGCGGTACGCGAGCCGCCAACTTCACCATCCACTGGGGGACTTCAGATGGCACTGTTCGGAAACGCCCACACCGTCGATCCCGCGAAGGCCCAGCACGAGTACGCGCGACTGCTCGGCATGGACGAGCAGGTGTACGCCGCGTACCTGCTGATCCGGGACACCATCCTCTTCACCGACCGCCGCCTCATCCTGATCGACAAGCAGGGCATCACCGGCAAGAAGACGGAGTACCACTCCGTCCCGTACCGCAGCATCACCCACTTCTCCGTCGAGACCGCCGGCCACTTCGACCTCGACGCCGAACTGAAGATCTGGATCTCCGGCATCCCGGCCCCGATCGAGAAGACCTTCACCAAGGGCGTCGACATCTACGAAGTCCAGGCGATCCTCACGCAGTTCGTGGCCCGCTAGCCAACTCCCGTACGGCGTACGCGAACTCGCACCACACGATCTTCCCCGGGTCCCGCTCGGCCACGCCCCACTTGTCCGCCACCGCCGACACGAGCAGCAGGCCGCGCCCCGACTCTCCTGCGGACGGTACGACGCGCGGCTGTCCGTCGCCGCTGTCGTGGACCTCCACGCGGAGCAGGCCGTCGCCGTGCGGGAACAGGCAGAGGCGGAAGCCCCGGCCCGGGGGTACGCCGTGGAGCAGCGCGTTGGTGGTGAGCTCGCTGACGCACAGCAGGACGTCGTCGTACGTCGCTGGCGGTACGCCCCAGTCCTTCAGCGCGGCCTTCGTGAACTCCCTTGCCGCCGGGATCGATTGGCGTTCTCGCCGGTAGAAGCGTTCGCGGGGAGCGGGTGAGTTTTCGTTGTTCACGGGACGAGTGTCACGCTCTGTGCTCATGATGGAGCAGTGCGTGGGCTCGTACGGAATTCTTGTACGGGCCTGTCGCCGTGAACGTACGTACCGCGGTGGGGAGTTGGACCCGTATGAACTCCAGGAAGCGTTCGCGCAAGAACGCATCGGCGATGAAGATGGTCGGCGCGCAGTTGGCCGTGCTGCGGCGGGCGGCCGGTTTCACCCAACGGACGCTTGCCGGGCGGGCGTCGGTGGAAGAGGAGACGATCGCTTCGATCGAGCAGGGCAGACGGCCGTTGAAGGCGGACTTCGCGGAGCTGTTGGACAAGATCCTCGACAGCAAGGGGGTGTTGGTCGCGGCCGTGGACAACATGCCCGAGGTGGACCTCATCCCGCGCTTCGCCGAGGAGTTCGTCGACTACGAGCAGCAGGCGATCGCGATTTCCTCCTACCAGAACCAGGTGCTGCCCGGTCAGTTGCAGACGACGGCTTACGCCCGGGCGGTCTTCCGCAGCCGCGTTCCCGTCTACGACGAGGACGAGATCGAGCAGAAGGTCGCGGCGCGTATCGAGCGCCAGCAGATTCTGCACCGCAAGGTGCCGCCGACCACCAGCTTCGTGATCTGGGAGGCGGTACTCATGGACTTCCTGGGTGGCAAGGAGGTGTACGTGGAGCAGTTGCGGCGCCTGCGCGAGTACGCCGAACTGCCCGGACTTGCCTTGCAGGTGATGCCGTTCGGCCGCACCACTCACGCCGGACTCAACGGTTCCTTCGTCCTGCTGGAGACACCCGATCACCAGCGCCTGGCCTACAGCGAGACTCAGCGCGGCAGCCAGCTGGTCGGTGATCCGGACGAGGTGGCGATCCTCGCGCAGAAGTATGCGATGCTGCGGACGCAGGCCCTCAACACCGAAGACACCAGGAGCCTGTTGGACCGTCTGCTGGGAGAGCAATGAGCGGCGCACTGTACTGGTTCAAGTCGACTTACAGCGGCGACGAAGGCGGCGACTGCCTCGAAGTCGCCTACGCATGGCGGAAGTCCAGCTACAGCGGCAGCGAGGGAGGCGACTGCGTCGAGGTAGCCACCCACCCCTCAGCCATCCACATCCGCGACTCCAAGACCCCCGACGGCCCGCTTTTCACCGTCACCCCCGCCACCTGGACGTCGTTCCTCACGCTCGCGCGCGACCGCGACTGACAGCGACACCGTCACCGCGATCGACGCGGCGGCCATCACCACCATCGCCACGCCCGCCGACGTCAGTTGGGCCACCGCCCCCGCCAGCCCCGCGCTCACCCCCTGCATCGTGAGCATCCCGGCGGAGTGCAACCCGAGGGCGTGGCCGCTGAGTTCGGATGGGGTCAGGGACATCAGCCGTTCCTGTTGGACCAGGCTCGCGCCGAAGCCGACGGAGGCCACGGCCACGACGGCCGCCGCCACCGGCACACCCGGCCGCAGCGTGAACACCAGGTAGGGCGCGGCCAGCAGCAGAAGCAGCGGGATGCCGAACCGTTGCCGTACGCCGGGCGGGAGGAAGCGACCGACCGTCACGTCCCCCACGAACATCCCGAGCGCCGCGCACGCGAAGAGCATGCCTGCGTGGTCGGGGGCGTACGGGACGTACAGGGACTCGCAGCCGACGATCAGGCCGTTCGGGAGCCAGAGGAGCAGGTAGACGTTGCGGCGGGGTGCGTACGACCACAGGCGGGCGTTCGTGCGCCAGGTCTCGGCGACGGAGGGGCGGCCCGACGCGCGGGGCGGGCGGCGGGTCAGGCCGACGCGGGCCGTGATCGCTGCCGCGAGGTAGAGCGCGGCGGCCGTGAGCAGCGTGCCGCGTGGCGACAGGAGCGTGACCAGGACGCCACCGGTCGCGTACCCGGTGATCTGCGTGAGCCCGTTCGCCATGTTGAAGACCGAACGCCCCAGCAGATAGCCGTCCTTGGGCAGGATCTCGTTCAGCAGACCCCAGCGGACTCCGCCGCTCAGTGAGGCCACCAGGCCCAGCAGCAGGATCAGGGCGAAGATCGCCCACAGGGGCACGGGCGTCGCCAGGACCGCCGTACCCGCCGCGAATGTCAGCGCGATGCCCGTCATCGTCGCCCGGGGCGGCAGCCGGTCGGCCGCCGACAGGAGCGTGGTCGCGCCCAGGACTTGGGCCAGGGACGGGCCGAACATGCTCAGCGCCGAGAGCAGGGGCGAGTCGGTGGCGTCGTACACCAGCGTGCCCAGGGCCAGTCCGCTCATCGTCTGCGGGGCGACCTGGACGAGGGAGGTCAGGAACAGCGGCGTGAACTCCCGTGTGCGGAACAGGGATTGGTAGGAGCGCATGAGCGGAGTCTCGGAGCGTCCGGATCCCGGCCGTTAATGTTTCGCACTGAGGCGAAACCGCGAGACCGGGGGCGGACAGGCATGGGGTGGTGGCAGGTCAACGCCGACACCCTCGCCGGGAGCCGTTTCGTGCTGTCGCCGCTCGCCGAGACCTTCGCCGGTCTCAAGTTGCTGCACGCGGGGACGGCCGCGCACCCCGGCGAGCGGGCCTGGCTCGATGCCCATCTGGGCTGGTACAGAAGGCGGTTGGCGGCCGATCCTGTCACCGCCGCCCTCGTACGGGCCGGTCTCGGCAAGGCGTGGATCGCCGACTTCCTCACGCCGACCCCGACGGGAGAGCCGGAGGAGTTCGAGGCGGAAGTGGCGCGCGTACGGGAGGCGTCGCCCGAGGCCGCCCGCTCCCACCTCGCCGTCGCCCTGGGCGGCAGCCCGCACGCCCTGCGCGGCGACCCGCTGCCGCGCATCCTCCAGGACCGCGACGACCTTCCGGCCCGTGCCGCCGACCTGCTCCAGTACGTATGGGCCGAAGCCGTACGCCCCTACTGGGCCCGGCGGCGACGCGTACTCGAAGCCGATGTCGTCGCCCGTACCGCCCAGTTGAGCCAGGGCGGCTGGGCTGCCGCGCTCGACGCCATGCGGCCGGGCATGCGCTGGCTCGGCCAGAACCGGCTCCAGGTCAACCTGCACGAATACCCGCCCCGCGAGATCTCCGGCGCCGAACTCTTCTTCGTCCCGGTCACGCCCCAGCGGCACGGCTGGGTCTCCTGGAAGGAGCCGCACCGTTACGCGGTCGTGTACCCGTGCTCGGGCGCCCTGGCCGGAGCGGAGCCGTCCGCCGCACCCGAAAGCCTCAACAGGCTGCTCGGCCCCGCACGGGCCGGCGTACTCGCTCTCCTCAACTCCCCTTTGAGTACGAGCCAGTTGGTGGCCGTCACGGGCTACGGACTCGGCTCCGTCGGCCGCCACCTGAAGATCCTGCTCGACGCCGGGCTCGTCCAGCGGCGGCGGGCGGGACGGTCGGTGCTCTACTTTCGGACGCCGGCGGGCGAGGTTCTCGTCAGGGCAGGGGGAGGCTGTTGCGGGAAATTGTGACACTCGAGGGGCCAAGTGTCACAATTTCCCGCAACAGCCTCCCCACCCCCCCCGGGCCGCAGCCGTAGCCGCACTCTCTCGGTACGGTCATTCGTCTTCCGGAACGTCCATCTCCATGAGCCGTTCCGCGATGTCGTCCGCCCACTCCTGCGCCCAGCGGCGCAGGTTCGAGATCGCCTCGTCATCCACTCCGTAGGCGGCGAACTCCCTGTCGTCGATCCACTCCGTGCCGACCAGGCGGGCCTGGAGGTCGGAGAGGTCGAAGGTGTCCGGGGCGTGGCGGCGGCCCAGTTCTTCGAGTTCCGGGCGGCTCCAGCGGTCGGCGGCGGCTCGGACGTCGACGAGGTCACGGGCGAGGCCGCGGTCGGCCAGGGCTCGGACTTTGGTGCCGACGACATCTTCGAGGGCGAGGACCAGCCCGTACTCGGTCTGTACGGGCGGATGCCAGAGGGTTTCCTTGAGGACGTCGACCTCGCACTCCTCGCCGCTGTCCGGGTCGGCGACGATCAGGCGCGCGGAGAGCGGCTCGGCCTTCAACTCCCTGACCTGCCAGCCCCGTTCCTCCAACCCCGCGCGCACGGTCGCAGCGATCTCCGCCATGGGTTCAGGGTTCTCGGTAGCGACGTCGAGGTCCTGGCTCAGGCGGGCGACCAGGCCGTGGGCCTGCACGGCATAGCCGCCGGTGAGCGCGAGCGGATAGGGAGTGCCTACGGCGAGTACGTCGGCGAGCAGGCGGCGGTGCAGTTCGGTCAGATTCACGCAACAGCCTGGGTGCGTTGCGCCAGCTCGGTAAAGGCGGATTCCCAGACATCGCGGAGGTCGCGGCTGATCAGCGTGCGCAGGGTCGGCCACATGCTGATGAGGAGGTCCCGGTCGAGGTACTGGACCAGGTCGTCGTGGAGAGCCTCGGCCAGGACGATGCGGTAGTAACTCATGCGCAGGCGTGGCTCGTCCAGGTCGAACTCGGTAAGCCCGGACCAGGCCAGGTGCAGCGGCAGTTTCACGGTCCCGTGGGTAGGGCCGGCGAGTGCCGTGAGCTCCGTGGGCAGCCGTCGGGCGAACGTGGCTCGGCGGATCTCGGAAACGGAGGACGAGGAGGCCATGTCCCGATTATTGCGCAGGGCTCCGGCTGCGCTCTCCGTCACGGGCACGAGAGTGATCGGCCCGTCACCTTCCGTTCAGTTTTCTTCCGTGCGCTCGGGACCCCTCCCCAGTGACCTGCGGGAGCATAAGGAACCTGTAAATGGGGCAAGATGTCCTGTCCATACGGCAGTTGGGGGAGTGAGTCGGTATGAGTGGGTCCGAAGAGCCAACGGGGGCCGGTGGCACACAAGAGCCGTCGAGCGGCGGACCAGAGCCGGAAGACACGCCACCGCCTTCGCCGCCACCGCCGTCCGTAACTCCGGCACCGCCCGGGCCCCCGCCGGACGCACCTCCGCCAGGACCCGAGCCCATGTCGTCCGCGCCGCCTCCGCCGGGCTCCGTGCCTGCGTCGTCTGCGCCGCTTCCGTCGGACGTACCTCCGTCGTCGCGCGAGCCCGCATCGTCCGTGGCCGATGTGCCTCCGTCGGACGCGACTCCGCCGGGGTCCGAGCGCGCGCTGTCTGCGCCGCCTCCGTCGGACGTGCCTCCGGTGTCGCCCGAGCCCGCATCGTCCGTGGCCGACGCGCCGCCGTCGTCGCCCGAGCCGGCGTCCTCCGCGTCGGAAGTACCTCCGTCCGCGCCGCCTGCGTCGTCCGCGCCGCTTCCGTCGGACGTACCTCCGTCGTCGCGCGAGCCCGCATCGTCCGTGGCCGATGTGCCTCCGTCGGACGCGACTCCGCCGGGGTCCGAGCGCGCGCTGTCTGCGCTGCCTCCGTCGGACGTGCCTCCGGTGTCGCGCGAGCCCGCATCGTCCGTGGCCGACGCGCCGCCGTCGTCGCCCGAGCCGGCGTCCTCCGCGTCGGACGTACCTCCGTCCGCGCCGCCTGCGTCGTCCGCGCCGCTTCCGTCGGAAGTGCCTCCGTCGGGGTCCCAGCCTGCGTCGTCCGCGCCGCCTCCGCCGGACGTACCCCCGTCATCGCCCGGGCCTGCGTCCGCCGCGTCGGAAGCTCCGGTGCCGCCCGGGCCCGTGGCGTCCGCGCCGGACACACCTCCGTCCGCGCCCGACGTACCTCCGTCATCGCCCGAGCCCGCATCGACCGTGCCGGACGTACCTCCGTCATCGCCCGAGCCTGCGTCCGCCGCGTCGGAAGCTCCGGTGCCGCCCGGGCCCGTGGCGTCCGCGCCGGACACACCTCCGTCCGCGCCCGACGTACCCCCGTCATCGCCCGAGCCCGCATCGACCGTGCCGGACGTACCTCCGTCGTGGCCCGAGCCTGCGTCCGCCGCGTCGGAAGCTCCGGTGCCGCCCGGGCCCGTGGCGTCCGCGCCGGACACACCTCCGTCCGCGCCCGACGTACCCCCGTCATCGCCCGAGCCCGCGGCGCCCGCGCCCGACGTACCTCCGGCACCGCCCGGGCCCGCGGCGCCCGCGGCGCCCGCGCCGGCGGTGCCTCCGCTGCCGCCCGCGCCCCCGTCCTCACCCCCGCCCCCGCTCCCCCAAAGCCCGCCCTCCGTCCCGCCGGCCTCCGAGTGGTTGACCTACACGCTGCCGGAGGACGAGCCCGAGGATGCTGTGCCGCCGGACTCGTGGCGGGCTGCGGCGGCGGGGCTGTTCAACCTCAGCGGGCTCGGGCTGGGGTACGTATTCATGCGGCGCTGGCCGCAGGCCGCCCTGTGCTGGATCGCGACCGGCTGGCTGCTGGTGGCCGCGCTGCCCGCCGACCCGGACGGGGTTCCGGGCGGGGCGGTGTGGGCGTACGGCCTCGTACTGGTGCTGGCCGCGGCCCACGGGGCGTGGCTCGGACGCCGTACGCGGCTCACGTTGCCGGTGCGGCCGATGGTCGCCGCCGGGCTCGGGCTGGCGCTGCTCGTCGTGCCGGCCGGAGGAGCCGTGGGGTACGAGGCGGCGCGGGAAGAGGCGTATCAGCAGATGCTCCTCGACCGGCTCGACAAGACGGACCGGCTGGTCACCACCGCCTCGCAGCGCGACGGCGGCTTCGCCGAGGCGAAGGATGACTACGAGCGCGCGCTGAAGGCCTACCGTGCGCTCGGCGACGACCATCCCGGCAGCCGGGCGGCCAAGCGCGTCCCCGGCAGCCTCGACCGGTTCTACGACACAGTCGGCGCGCCGTACCGCGAGAAGGAGTACTGCGAGGCCCTGGAACCGCTGAAGTATCTGTGGAAGCTGCCCGACCGAATGAAGGGCATGCAGTTCGGCTCCCTCACTTCCTGGCCCGAGGAGCCCCTCGCCACCTCGCTCTACGAGTGCGGCATCACGGACCTCGGCTCCGACGCCGTGCCCACATCGACGGCGAACGGCGGGGAACTGGCCGAACTCCTGCGGGACTTCGCCGACTCGGAACCGGCCGCCAAGGTCGGACCGGCCGTCAGCGCGAAGATCGCCGACCAGTCCAAGGCGCTGAAGGGCAGCGACCCCTGCCCGGCCAACGAGAAGTTGCAGGCCATCAGCACGACCGTGGGCGGCCTGCCCGAGGGCAGCCCCGGCGACGGGCTGCGTACGGACGCCGAGAACGCGGTGGAGTCCGGCACGTACGCCTGCGGGGTCGACGAGTTCAAGGACGACAAGTTCGGCGCGGCGGCCGCCACGCTCAGCGACTTCGCCGACACGTACAAGGACAACAAGAACGCGAAGCGCGCCTGGCAGATCGCCATCGCCGCGGAGATCGCCGAGGAGCGGCCCGAGGCGGGCAAGAAGCTGCCGCCGTCCCGTAGCCCGGGCGGCGCCAAGATGCCCCTGGAGATCAGCAACGATTCCCCGACCCCGGTCGAGTTCCTCTACACCGGCCCGGTCACCGGCCGTATCACCCTCGCGGCCTGCGACGGCTGCACCAAGTACTCCAGCAGGGCGGCGGCCCAGGACGTCGCCTGCAAGAACAGTTCGACCTACTACCCGACCGACTTCCTCAACCTGCCCGCCGGCGACTACCACACCCTCATCAAGTACGCCGGCGATGATTCGGAGGACGTCACGAACGAGGCCGACGGCATGAGCATCGAACCCGGCTACGAGTACACCAACTGCGCGTACATGGTGAGCGGGAGCAGCTACCCGGGACTTCCCGATTTCCCGACCCTGCCGGACCTCACCGAGCCCCTCGAGCCGACGGTCTGACGTCCCCTTCAGAGCGGCTCACTCGAACCGCCGCAGCACCATCCTGACCGTCCCGTCCCGCTCCACCGTCTCCTCGGCCATGCTGAAGCCCTGGGCCTCCAGGGTGCTGGCCGTGAGGTGGTAGGCGTGGCGGGCGGTCACTTTTCCCAGCCAGGTCTCGTCGTGCTTGCCGCGGTCGGTTGCCGGGTTTGCCGCTGTGCGCCTCGAACCCGTCCGCCAAGTCCCAGGCGAGACCAGCTCGGCCGGGAGGGGTCCCGAAGGGAAGGGGGCCGAAGCGGCGGAATCCGCCCGCCCGGTCAGGACCGTTACTCGAGACGGGCCATACATCGGCTCATTCGTCACGTCACTTCACAGAATTCACACCAAACAAAACCGCAACTTTAAGTTTCAAGTCATACGCTCGCCAGCAGTCGGGTTGCCGAAACACGACGGCATGTGTCGCGGCCCCCGTTACCCCCACAAGGCACAGGAGAGTTGACGTGCGGGACCGCGACGTAGTGGTGATCGGCGGCGGTTATGCGGGCGTCCGTCTGGCGAAACGGTTGGACGGGCAGGCGCGCGTCACGCTCGTGGACCGCAAAGAGGTCTTCTTCCACCGCATCGCCTCACTGCGCGCGGGCGTGGACCCGGAGTGGACGGGGGCGCCCTTCATCCCGTACGACCGGCTGCTCACCAAGGGCCGGGTGGCCGTGGGCAAGGTGGTCCGCATCGACACCACGGAACGGCAGGTGGCGCTCGCCACGGGTGAACGGCTGCCGTACGACGTGGTGGTGATCGCCACCGGCGCCGACTACCCCGAACCGGCCCGCTTCACCGGTACGACGCCCGAAGAGGCGGCCAAGTCGTTCGCCGAGCACCAGCAGAACATCGCCCATGCCGAGCATGCCCTCGTCGTCGGCGGCGGTCCCTCCGGCGTCGAACTCGCCGCCGAGATACGGCTGGCCCGGCCGGACGCCCGCGTCACGCTCGCCCACTCCGGTGCCGCGCTGCTCGACTCCACGGGCAGCGCACGGGCCGGGCGCAAGGCCCGCTCCTGGCTGGAATCCCACAACGTGGAGGTACGGCTCGACTCCTTCATGTCCCCCGGCTACGACTTCGGCACCTACCGCGACGCCCGCGGCACCATCATCGAAGCCGACCTCTCCTTCTGGACCACGGGCACCACCCCCAACACGCTCTGGCTCCGCCTGGCCGGACACGGCGACTGGCTGAACCCGGCCGGCCAGGTCAAGGTCGACAAGTCACTCCGGGTAGAGGGCTGGAAAGACGTGTTCGCGGTAGGCGACGTGAACAACATCAGCGAACTCAAACTCACCCCCGCCGCACTCGCCCAAGCAGACCTGGCCGCCCACAACATCCGCATGTACCTCCAAAGCTCCGGCAAACACCGCAAGGAGCCCCGCTTCTACCGCCCGATCCACCGCACCCCCCTGATCGTCCCCTTCGGCCCGGCAGACGGCGTGACGATGCTCCCCGTACCGGGCGGCGAAACAGCGGTCCTGGGCGGCCGCACCAGCGCCCTGGCCAAGGCGAAGAACCTCATGACCCCGTACATGCGACGGCAGTTGGGGTACACGGCGGCCTGAGCCCCTGCGTCAGGGCGTACACGCCGCCGCGATCGACACACTGTTCTCGTACAGGTGGTGCCGGGTGATCCGCCCACCCTCGACGCTGAGCCGCAGCGCGAAGGGACCCGCGAAGGACTTGCCCGTCGCGCGGACGGTCCCCGAGAGGTGCCCCATCAGAACGGCGTCGGTGCCGTCGACGAGGATCGTGTCGACGGACGCGCGGGCGTCCTCGGCCACGGTGTGCTCGGCCAACTCCGCAGCCTGAGCGGCGCATTCGGCGGTGGTGGACCGGGGCCTGATCCACGGGACCACAGGATTCTCGGCGAGCATCCAGTCGACGTCGTCGGCGAAGAGCGCGGTGAGCCCCTCGGTGTCCCCGGCGAGGCGGAGGGCGAGGAACTTCTGGACGGTGGCGCGGGTGGCGTCAGCGGTGGCGGTGGCGGTATGCGTGGTGTCAGTCGTCATGGAGCCCAGCCTGCCGGGACACTGCCGGAGCGTCGATTACGTCAGAGGTAAGTGCGGAACGGGGCAGTGAGTTCGGCGAGTTGGGCCACGGGGATGGGCGTCATGAGCCAAGACGTACGCGGCCGACGATCGGCAAGTGGTCGCTTCCGGTCGAGTCCAGGGTCGACACCTCGGTCACCTCGACCTCCTTGCCGAGTACGTGGTCGATCCGCGCCACTGGCAGGGAGGCTGGCCAGCTGAACGCGAATCCCGCGTCGGGAGCGGACAGTTGGGAGGTGAGCGGATCCAGCCCTCGGTCCTGCACGGTGCCGTTGAGGTCGCCCACGACCAGGAGCCGTTCGGCCGGGTCGGACGCGATCTGCTCCCCGAGCAGTGCCGCGCTCTCGTCGCGGGCCGCCGATGCCAGGCCGGTCGCGCCGAGGCGGATCGACGGCAGGTGGGCCACGTACACCGCGACCTCGCCCTCGGGCGCGGCGACTGTGGCGCGCAGTCCGCGCTGCCAGCTGTCCGGGAAGCCGGCGGGCCGGATGTCCACGGGCCGCACGTCCGACAGGGGGTACGCGGACCAGAGCCCGACCGTGCCGCGTACCGCCCGGTGGGGGAGCGAGCCGCCCAGGACGTCCTCGTACGCGGCGCGCGCCGCGGGCGTCAGCTCCTGTACGGCCACGAGGTCGCCGCGCGCGCCGAGCAGTGCCCGTGCGGTGCCGGAGGGGTCGAACTTGTCGTCGGCCACGTTGTGCTGGACGACGGTCAGGTCGTACGAGCCCGGCGACGCCCCGAACCACAGCCCGCCGAACATCCAGAACCAGGCAAGCGCGGGCACCAGACAGGCAAGCAGCCCCACCACCGACCGCTTGAGCAGGGCGACCCCGCCCAGCAGCGGAACGGCCGCCCCCAGCCACGGAAGAAACGTCTCCAGGAAACTCCCAAGACGCCCAACCCAGTTGGGCACGGCGGAGTGCAAGACCAGCAGCCCGGCAACGCAGAGGGCACAGGCGACGAGCCCGTACTCCCACCGCCGCCCACTCCGCCGCTCTTGCGCGTCGCGCACCCCGCGTACGACCACATTGCCTCCTCGCTCGGACGGAGGACGCGCTTCGCCCGTCGGGCGGTTCACCGCGCCACGGTCGCGAGGACATCGTGGCCCAGTCGCTGGATGACATCCGTGGCGAGTCGGTGGCGTACCAGAGCACGATGCCGAGCGGGCCGAAGGTGACGAAGGGCTCCTCGGCGCCGGTGATCAGGTCCCGTACGGCGTCCGCCGACAGGGCGTTGCGTACGCCGACCTGATCACCCGAGGAGGGATCCTCGACCCGCAGCCCGGAGACGTGCAGCACCCAGCCGGCGAGGGCGACGACCCCGCACAGGATCGACTCACCGACGGCATCGCCCGCTGTCGTTCCACCGCTCCACCGAGAAGCCGGAGTTGCTCACTCCGGGCCAGGTGTACGAGATCGAGGTCACCGCCCCCGACACGGCGAACCGCTTCGCCGCCGGCCACCGCATCCGCCTCGACATCTCCTCCAGCAACTTCCCCCGCTTCGACGTCAACACCAACACCGGCACCCCGGAGGCAGCGGCCCGCCGCACCGCCGTAGCCACGAACAGCGTGCACATGGACGTGGGGCACCCGTCGTGTCTGCGGGTGTGGGTGGAGGGAGGGGTGGACGGGCTCGCGTAGCCGTACGCCCTGAAGACCTGCCTGCTCAAGGCCCGCCTCAAGCCGCTCTGATGGCCATCGGCCGTCAGGGGCAGGCCGCGCTTACGGCTTGGGCGCGGGTTGTTCTCCCGAGCCCCGGACGATCAGCCGGGTGGGGACGGTGATGGTGCGAGCCCGGGAGCGGTCGCCGTCGAGGCGGGACAGTGCGGTGGCCGCGGCGCTGCGGCCGAGTTCTTCGGGGTCCTGGGCGACGACGGTCAGGGCCGGTTCCAGTGCCTCGGCGAGGGAGACGTCGTCGAAGGCGACGACGGCTACGTCCTTGCGCTTGCTGCGGGCGAGTTCGGCGACGATGCCGAGCGCCATGATGTTGTTTCCGGCGAACAACGCCGTGGGGGGATCGGCCAGTTCGAGGAGCTGGGCGGTCGCGGCCTCGGCCCCCGGCTGATCGTGTGCGCTGGCGAGCAACGAGCGGTCGTAGGGGATGTCGGCTTCCTGCAGAGCCGCCCGGTAGCCGGTGAGGCGCTCGCGGCGGGTGTACAGCTTGACGGGCAGGTCGCCGACGAATCCGATGCGGCGGTGCCCGTGGGCGACGAGGTGGGCGACGCCCTCGTGGGAGCCGGCGCGGTTGGTGCTGACGACGCTGTCCGTGGACAGGCCGACTCCCGGGCGGTCGAGGAAGACGACGGGCAGCCCCGCCGTACGGTGCGACTTGAGGTGGGAGTGGTCGGCGCCCACGGACGGCACGACGATCAGGATGCTGACGCGCCGGGCTAGGAACTTGTCCGTCAGGGCGCGTTCGCGGTCGGGGTCGTCGGCGGAGGAGCCCATGAGCAGGGTCAGGCCCCGGTCCCGGACGGTGTCCTCGATGGCGCGGGCCACGGCTCCGAAGAAGGGGTTGGCGAGGTCGGGGATGACCAGTCCGATGGTGGTGTCCGGACCGCCGACGCGGATGTTGCGCGCCATGAGGTTCGGCTGGAAGCCCAGCCTGGCCATCGCGGCGAGTACCTGTTCCCGCGTCTGAGCCGAGACGGGTCCGTCCTCGTTGAGGACACGCGAGACGGTCTTGGCGCTGACGCCGACTTCTCGTGCGACATCGGCCAGGGTGGGGCGGCGGTTCGCTGCCATGGCGGAAACGGTCTCCTGCGCTCGTAACTCACGGGTTCCTGCCCGGGCCGGAACCCGTGAGTTGCTTCCGTCGGGTCGTCAGCTGGCCTGGACACCCGCGGCCTTGGCCGCCGCGGAATCCGCCACGACAGTATCTCCGGCCTCGTCGACGGTCAGCGCGCCGGTCATGATGGCGACGACCTCGGCCATGGAGTAGTCGGACGGCTTGATCACGGCCGCGCGCCGGCCCAGCCGGTGTACGTGGATCCGGTCGGCGATCTCGAAGACGTGCGGCATGTTGTGGCTGATCAGGACGACCGGCATGCCCTTGTCCCGGACCCGGCGGATGAGGTCGAGGACCTGGCCGGACTCCTTGACACCGAGGGCGGCGGTCGGTTCGTCCATGACGACGACGCTACGGGCCCATGCGACGGCACGTGCGACGGCGACGGCCTGCCGCTGTCCCCCGGAGAGCGTCTCGACCGACTGCGTCAGCGAGCGCAGACCGATCTTCAGGTCGGCCATGTGCTCGGCGGCCTCCTGGCGCATGCGCTTCTTGTCGAGCATGCGGAAGGCGTTGCCGAGGATCCCGGGGCGGCGCAGTTCGCGGCCGAGGAACATGTTGGAGGCGATGTCCATGGAGGCGGCCACCGCGAGGTCCTGATACACCGTCTCGATGCCGTGGGCCCGGGCGCTTTGCGGGCCGGAGAAGGCGATGGGCTTCCCGTTGAGGCGGATTTCGCCCTCGTCGGGGACCACCGCGCCGGTGAGCGCCTTGATGAGGCTCGTCTTGCCGGCTCCGTTGTCGCCGATGACCGCGAGGACCTCGCCGGGCAGCAAGTCGAAGTCGGCGCCGTCGATGGCGGTGACATGGCCGTAGCGCTTGACCAGACCGCGGGCCTGCAAGACAGGGGCCGGAGTTGAGGTGGTCATCGGGCCTTCTTCCGGGAGAGCTGGTCGACGGTCACCGCGAGGATCACCAGGACACCGGTGATCAGGGTCTGGTAGATGGAGGCGACACCCATCAGCTGCAGGCCGTTACGGAAGACGCCGACGATGAGAACGCCGATGAACGTGCCCAGAACCGATCCGCGTCCGCCGAACAGGCTCGTGCCGCCGAGCACCACCGCGGTGATGCTGTCGAGGTTGTCGGTCTGCCCGGCCTGCGGGTCGCCGACTCCGGTACGGGAGATGAGCAACAGGGCGGCGATGCCGTAGAGGACGCCGGCCGCGGTGTAGACGCCGATGGTCAGGCGGGAGGTGCGGATGCCGTTCAGCCGGGCTGCTTCCGGGCTGTTGCCCAACGCGTGGACATGCCGGCCCCAGCTGGTGCTGCTCAGCGCGTACGCGACGAGGAGGAACAGGGCGATGGTGACCAGCGACCCGTACGTGATGTCGGTCTTGCCGAGCGGGAAGGTCTGCCCGAGCGCCGTCAGCGGGCCGGGCAGATTGGTGACCGTCTGCTCCTCGGAGTAGATGTGGGTCAGCGCGAACGCCACGTTCAGCATGCCGAGGGTCACGATGAACGGCGGCAGCGGGATCTTCTGCACCAACGCCCCGTTGAGCAGACCGAAGCCGCCACAGACGACCAGGCCCAGCGCGATCGCGGCGAGCGGCGGCAGGGATCCCTCGGCCGCCATCTTGGCGATCACGATGCTGCCGAACGCCATCACGGCACCGCAGGAGAGATCGATGCCCGCGGTGAGGATGATCAGCGTCTGGCCGATGGCGAGGGTGCCGACGACCATGACCTGCTGCACGATCAGCGAGAAGTTCCCGCCCGTGAGGAACTGGTCGGTCGAGAAGGAGAAGAAGACACAGGCCAGGAGGAGGGCGACCAGGGGGCCGGTGGTCGGTTGCATGAGCAGTCGGCGGGCCGTGGTCGGTGCTTTGAGCTCCGCGTACGGCGAGGTTTTGCTCGGGGGCGTGGACGTGGCAGTCATGCGAGTCCTTGTCGGAAGACAGAAGTCTTTTGTCGGTCGGCAAGAGGACGAGGGGGCGGCCGCCCCGGCCGGGGAGGAGGGGGACGGCCGCCCCGCTGAGGGGTTTCGAACGGCGGCAACTACGGCAGCTACGGCGGCAACGGCGGGAGTCACGGCCGCAACGGCGGGCGTGCGGCGTCAACGGCCTTAGCTACGGCGGCAGTTGAGGGGCGCGGCGGCTCAGCCCCAGCAGTTCTCCAGCCCGTACGCGGTGTCCTTGGACGTGACCCCGTCCTGCACCTTGTCGGTGATGAGAGTGACACCGGTGTCGGTGTAACCCGACGCCTTCTTGCCGTCCTTGGCGAACGTCACGACGGCCTTGACGCCCTCGGCGGCCATCTTCAGCGGGTACTGCTGCGACGTCGCGGCGATCGTGCCGCCCTTGACGGCCTCGGTCCCGGTGCAGCCGCCGTCGACGGAGACGATCAGTACGTCCTTCTCCCGGCCCTTGGCCTTGAGCGCGGTGTACGCACCCAGCGCGGCGGGCTCGTTGATGGTGTAGACGACGTTGATGCCGGGTTCCTTCTGGAGGCAGTTCTCCATCGCGGTCTGGCCCTTGGCCTGGTCGCCTCCGGTGTCCTGGGAGCAGACGACGGAGGGGTCGCCCTCCTTGATGCCGAAGCCCTTCAGGAAGCCGTTGTGCCGCTGGACGCCGACGGAGACGCCCGGCGCCAGGTCGAGGGTGGCTATCTTCGCGTCCTTGCCCTTCATGGCCGCCTTGGCGTACTCGCCGATCAGCTCGCCGGCCTTGAGGTTGTCGGTGGCGAACAGGGCGTCGACCGCGCTCTCCGGCTCGGTCGGCGTGTCCAGGGCGATGACCAGCACACCCTGGGCCTTGGCCTTCTCGAGGGCCGGCACGATCGCCTTGGAGTCGCTCGGGGTGATCAGGATGCCCTTCACGCCGGCGGCGACCATGTTCTCGATGGCGGTGACCTGACCGGCGTTGTCGCCGTCGAACTTGCCGGCCGCGGTCATGAGCTCGACGCCTTCGGCCTTCGCGGACTTCTCCGCGCCCTCCTTCATCTTCACGAAGAACGGGTTGGTGTCGGTCTTGGTGATCAGACCGACCTTGACGTCGCCCGAACCGCTGCTCGCGGTGCCCGATTCCGATCCGGATCCACAGGCGGTCAGGGCGAGGGCCGCGACGCCCGTGCAAGCAGCGGCTCTGATCAAGGAGGACGGCAGACGAGAGATGCGTGACATGAACGACTCCTGCGGGATTGCGGGCGAGCGGCCGGCATCGGGGCATGCCGTCCCGAGGTGTCATCGTTGACTTATGTCATCGTTGACACTGCTTGGCCAGGATGATGGACTCCGTTTCCAGGCAACGTCAATGCCTAGTACCGGACACAAATCGGCAACGCCCGCGGCGGCCGCCCGCCCGAAAGCCGTTCGGCCACTGCCCGCAACGTGCCCGTTCCGCCACCGCATTCACGAGAAGAGCAGCGCCTCCACCCACTGACCTCCACTCACTGACCTACACTCACGGACCCCCACCCACGGACAAGGACCCGCAGCCATGACGAAAACCCTGCTCGCCGAGTTCACCGCCCGAGAGGGATCGGAGGCCGAAGTCGCCCGCCTGATCCGGGAGTACGCCCTGAAGGTGCGCGAAGAGAAAGGCAACCTGGCCTTCGACGTCTACACCAAGTCGGCCAACCCACGCGCCTACTGGATCTTCGAGGCCTACCGCGACGAGGCCGCCTTCAAGGCACACCTGAACGCCCCGTACGGCGCCCCGTTCAACGCCGCGCTCATCCCGCTGATCGAGGAGGACGGCTCCGTACTGACGTTCCTTGATCCGCTGGCAGCACGTCCGTAACGGCACTAATACCCGGCGGTACGTGTGGTGAGATCCTCGTCAGTGATGGCGCGGACCACCCGGCAAGGGGTTCCGACCGCGACGGTCATCGGGGGAATGCTGCGGCTGACGACGCTGCCGGCGCCGATGACCGACCCGTATCCGATGCGAACGCCGGGCAGGACCACCGCGTTGCTGCCGATCCACACCTTGTCCTCGATCACGATCGGTTCCGAGAACCGTCCGAAGTCGACGCGTCGTGAGGGATGTACCGGGTGTCCCGTCGTGGTCAGGGTGACGCTGGGCGCGATCATGACACCGTTGCCTATGCGGATGTCCACGTCGTCGACGAACGTGAGGTTCACGTTCCCGAAGAAGTCGTCGCCGATGTGGACGTTGCTGCCGAATCCGGCGTGGAACGGCGGCAGCAGCACCGTGCGTTCACCGACCGAGCCGAAGATCGCGACGAGTAACGATCGACGCTTCTCCGTTTCGCTCGGTGGCGTGTGGTTGTACTCGAAGATCTGCTCGGTGCGGCGCCGAGGGGCCTGGAAGGCCGCTTCGGACTCGGTGTAGACGAGCCCCTTGGCGATGCGGGCCAGGACTTCTTCCTCGTGAGCATGCGTCACAGCGGAACGCTCCTTCATCCAAGGCATGGATCACGACGATCATCCTGCCTGCCGCATCGGAACTGCGACAGGGATCCATTGAGCCGAGGGCCTGCGCACCTGGCGGGATAACGTCGCCGCCCCCTTCGCGGCGGTGCCTGCCTCGCCGAGAGCCGAGAGCCGAGAGCCGAGAGCCGAGAGCCGAGAGCCGCGCGCCGGAAGCCGCTTCTGGCCGGCCGGCGCGCGGACCTGCGACCCGTCACCGCCAGACGGACTTCAGCTGCCACGCCCGCAGGTGGTCGAGGGTGGCGGTGCCGCCCTCGGCGAAGACCTCGACGCCGGTGCTGGCGGGGTCGGGGAAGATCTGGTCGGTGATCACGGCCTCGCCGTTGCCGCCGAAGACCTCGACGGATGACCAGTCGACGAGGATACGGAGCTTGACCTTGCCGTTCTTGGCCTTCAGGGGGGCGGTCTGGACGCCCGGGAAGGTGCTGTTGAAGTCGCCGACGCCGGAGCGGGTGCGGTCGACGTACAGCTCCTGCGTCGTGGCGTCGTAACCGATGACGGTCTCCTCGCCGCCCGCGCCGGTGCGGACCTTCAGGCCGAAGCGGTCGGCGTCCTTGAGGGAGAAGGTCGCCTCGATGTCGAGCGCCTTGCCCTTGGCCCCACGGCTGATCAGAGGCTTGGAGGTGCTCTTGACCGTGATCCCGGACGCCGTCGCCGGGCGCATCTGCCGCAGGGACTTCACGCTGCCCACCGGCTTGCTGGTCAGCCGGACTTGGCCGTCGACGGTGCGCAGGGCCATCTCCCTCGGAACGCTCTGCGCGCCGCGCCAGGGGGAGGTGGGGACGGACTGGCCGTAGTCCCAGTTGTTCATCCAGCCGATCATGTAGCGCTTGCCGCCCGGGGCGTTCTCCCAGGACACCGCCGCGTAGTAGTCCTTGCCGTAGTCGGCCCAATCGGCGCGCTGCACAACGGACTTGGCGGGCTTCTCTGCGGCGGTGAACTGGTCGGCCAGGACGTGGCCCCAGCCGCCGGTGTTCATGTCGACGACCTGGATCCGCGCCTTCTTACCGGCGTACGGGCGCACGTCGAAGGACGCCCAGTCCAGGGTCTCGCTGTCGGCGCCGGTCGCGCTGCGGACGACCTTGCCGTCGACGAGCAGGTTCACGGACGTCTCCTGGGAGACGCGCCGTGCCTGAGTGTCGGACAGCACGATGTGGTCGACGTTGAGGTGGCCCCAGCCGCCGGTGTTGTCGTCGACGATCCGTATCCGCGCCTTCTTGCCGGCGAGGTCGCCGACGTCCCAGGAGGCCCAGTTGAGCGCCTCGGCGTCCTTCCCGGTGGCGCTGCGGACGACCTGGCCGTCCACGAGGAGCTCAACCGCAGTCGCGTTGTCGGAGCCGGCCGGGTGATTGCCGCCGCCGACAAGGAAGTTGACGTACTTCTTGTCGATCGTGAACTCGGGCGACGTGAGGGTGCCGGTGCTGGAGTCGCCCTTCAGGAAGGTGTTGGCCAGCCCGTCTCCCAGGAAGCCGGACACGCCCTGCTGGCCGGGGAGGGTGCCGGTGGCCGGTGCGGTGCCGAAGGCCTCCCCGGTCGCCGTCCAGTCGCCGTAGGTTCCGCCTTCGAAGTCGGCGAGGACCGTACCCTCGGGCGGAGTGCTGTCCATGACGGTCCCGGCCTCGTGCGGATGCCGCCCGCCACCGATCTTGAAGTTCAAGTAGGGGCTGTCGACGGTGAATTCGGGCGAGCTGAGCGTGCCGGTGGTCCCGTCACCGCCGTGGAAGCTGTTGGCGAGGCCCTTGCCGTCGAAGCCCTCGACGCCCTCCTGCCCGTCCACCGCCCCGGCTGCCGGTCCCTGGCCGAACGCGGTTCCGGTCGTCGTCCACTCACCGAAGCCTGTGTTCTCGAAGTCCTGCACCACCGTGCCGACGGGCGGGGTGTAGCTGCCCTTGTCGTCCGCCGTGAACTTCTTGCCGTCGAAGTCGCCGATGAAGTACTGGGCGGCCGAACCGCCCGCGATACCACCAGGGTTGATGTTGACGACCAGGACCCACTTGATGTTGTCCGGGTCCCCGTCGACCGCGAGGGGGAACAGGTCGGGGCACTCCCACACGCCGCCCGTCGCACCGGCCGGCCCGAACTCACTCTGCAGCTCCCAGTCCTTGAGGTTCTTGGACGAGTAGAACCGCACCTTGTGCTCGGCGGACAGCGACACCGTCATCAGCCAGCTCTTGGTGGGCGCGTGCCACTGGACCTTGGGGTCGCGGAAGTTGTCGGAGCCGATGTCGATGACGGGATTGCCCTGGTACTTGGTCCAGGTACGACCTCGGTCGGTGCTGTAGGCGAGCGACTGGGCCTGCTTGCCGCCCTCCTTGTAGGCGCTGGTGTAGATCGCCACCATGGGCGGGTTCTTCTTCGTACCGAACCCGGTGGTGTTGTTCCAGTCGACGACCGCACTGCCGGAGAACACCATCTCCTCGTCGTCGTGCGACAGGGCGAGCGGCAACTCCTCCCAGTGCACGAGGTCCTTGCTCACCGCATGCCCCCAGGACATGTCGCCCCAGGAGTTGCCGTTCGGGTTGTACTGGTAGAAGAGGTGGTACTCGCCCTTGTAGTAGACGAGGCCGTTGGGGTCGTTCATCCAGTTCTTCTTCGGAGTGAAGTGGAACTGGGGTCTGTAGGTCTCGGTATACGTCGGGGTGTCGGCGGCGACGGCCTGGGGAGCGAGCGGGGTCGCGGACAGGGCGCAGACCGTCGCCACCGCCGCCATCATCCGTATGCGGGCATGCCGGGGTACGCGTACAGAGCTCATGGTGTCTCCTAGTCCCGCGGTCGTCCGGGCAGCGGTGACTGCGGCTCCGGCGCGGACGGACCGAAAAGTGACACCCCAGGCCGATACCGACGTCGACGCCGTAGCCAAGGGTGTCAACGATGACTTGTGTCATCGATGACATCGAGTGCCCCGATTATGAAGCCCAATCCGGCCAGTACGTCAACGGGTGCGGGCGAGATTGCTTCGGTACGGGCCGGCAGGGCGCCCCCGAGTGGCCGGTTAACGAGTTGTTTCCGGGGTGTTGACCGCTCGGGCCCCTCGGTGCTTCACTGCCGGAACCGGTACCGAAACCGGTTCCGGAACCGCTTCCGGTACCGGTTGCACGGGTCTCTGTACGATCGGCCCTTCGGTGCGGGAGGAAGTTCTTCCGCCTCTGCAGGAAGGGAGGGGAGGTGACATGGGAGTCACGATCGCCGACGTGGCCACGCGGGCCGGGGTCAGCAAGACGACGGTCTCGCGGGTGCTGAACGGCAAGGGCGAGATCAACGAGAACACCGTCTTGAAGGTCCGTAACGCGATATCGGAACTCGGTTATGTGCCGAGCGCCGGGGCAGTGGGTCTCGCCCGCGGCACGACGCAGATGATCGGCATGCTGGTCCCTGATATGGCCTGGGCCTGGGCCGGCATCGTGCAGTCGGTCGTCGCCACGCTGGAGACCGAGGGCTTCGGACTGCGCATGCTGACCGTGAACCGTGGTGAGGAGTCACTGCGCAGACTGGGCCTGCAGGTCGCTGCCAAGTCGTTCGACGGTCTGCTGGTGATAGAGCCCGAGGGTGCCATGGGAACCATCACGGAACTGCACGAAGCGGGGCTGCCGGTGGTGCTGATCGACGACCGCTTCCAGCGGCCGGGATTCCCCTACGTGGCCACCACCAACCGGGAGGGCGGTGAGCAGGCGGCGCGCCACCTGCTGGACCTCGGGCGCCACCGCCCTCTGGTGGTCACCGGTCCTGATGAGTACGGCTGTACTCAGGAACGGCTGGGCGGCTTCGTCGACGTCTATGCGCAGGCCGGGATCGAACTCGGCCAACGCAGCGTCATCTGCGGCGACTTCCGTTTCGACAGCAGTCGGAGCGCGGTCGCGCAAGCCCTCGCGGACGGTGTGGAGTTCGACGCGGTCTTCGGGCACAACGACCCCATGGCGGCCGGCGTGCTTGCGGCCTTGCACGAGGCCGGCCTCAAGGTTCCGGGGGATGTCGCCGTGGTGGGGTTCGATGACGTCGAGCTGGCGTCGTACACCTATCCGGGACTCACCACCATCCGCCAGCCGATGCGGGAGATGGGGGAGGCGGCGGCCCGTCTGCTGCTCGACCATGTGCGGAGATCGCCGGAGGCCGCCGCCTCGCGCGTCATTCCCACCAGCCTGGTGATCCGTGGCTCGACGTTAGAGCCGAAGCCGAAGCCGAACTGACGGGACGTCATCGCGCTACGTCAGTGATGGTGCCCCAGCGCGGTCGGGCGGTGCGTTGCCGGTGACGCACCGCCCCCCGTCTCCTTGAGACTTCTCTTCTTGAAACCTCGGCGAACCTCTTCGGTCTCGCCTTCTCACAACTCCTCGCAACTCATCAGAACTCCCCGCGGCTGCGCCTGCGTTCACGCGGCCACGCCCACACGCACCCTCCCCCCGCGTGTCCCGATCCGGGACACCGAACGGTGCGCCTCGCACACCCCACTCTCACCCTTCGCCCCCCGCGCCTGTATCGCTCAACGGCAAGGAGCCGCACTATGCGTATCGCAACCCGTCACGCCGTCAGAACTCTCCAGACCCTGTGCGTCACCGTCACGGCAGCCTTGGTGGCCACCGGCTGCGGCCGGAGCGAGGATTCCGGCCCCGGCAAGGATGCGCCCGCCGAGATCGGCGCGGGCAAGGCCAAGGGGACGGTGGTCATGTGGTCCCTGGGTGACCCCGACGAAGACATGAAGGCGCTGGCCAAGAAGTTCGAGCAGGAGAACCCGGACGCCGATGTCAAGATCACCGCGGTGCCGTGGGACGGCGCCCACGACAAGCTGACCACCGCGATAGCCGGCGGCAATACACCGGACATGTCCATGGTGGGCAGCACCTGGATGGCGGAGATGGCCGCCTTGAACGGCTTCCAGGCCACTCCGAAGTCGATCAAGTCCTCGGACTTCTACCCCGGCCAGTGGGACACCACCAAGTACAAGGACACCTCGTACGGCATCCCGTTCATCGCCGACACCCAAGCGATCTACTACCGGACCGACCTCACCACGAAGGCCGGCATCAAGGGCGCCCTCGCCGACGACCGGGCCGGATACATCAAGGACCTCAAGGCCATTCAGGCCACCGTCGGCAAGGAGAACCCCAAGCTGCGCCATGCCAGCGGGCTGGTGATGGGCTTCAACTCCTGGATCTTCTGGCTGCCCATGGTCTGGCAGGAGGGCGGCGACATCTACGACGCCGAGACCGAGAAGTTCACCTTCGACACGCCCGAGGTCGCCAAGGCGCTGGAGGACTACGCGAGCGTCCCGAAGCAGGGCCTGGCGCCGACCGACAGGGCGGACAACGTGCAGAGCTTCCAGGACGGGCTGACCGCCGTCTACCAGGAGGGCGCGTGGGCCGGCGGCACCTTCCACAAGGACTCCCCGAAGCTGGACGGCAAGTGGAAGACCATGCCGGTGCCGTACACCAAGCAGCCCGCCGCGTTCGCGGGCGGCACCGACCTGGCGGTGTTCAAGGAGGCCAAGAACCCCGACACGGCATGGAAGTTCGCCCAGTTCCTGACCGAGCCCGCCAACCTCGCGACCTATTCCAAGGCCACCGGCAGCCTGCCTCCTTCGCCCCAGGCGTGGACCGAGGGGAAGCTGACCGAGGACGAAAACCTGAAGCCGTTCGCCGAGCAGCTCGAGGTCGGCAAGGCGCCGCCCGCCATCACGACCTGGCAGCAGATCGCCGACGCCATCGACTCCGAACTGGAGAAGCTGACCCTCGGCAAGGCCACCGTCGCCCAGGTGCAGAAGACGCTGCAGTCCAAGGCCACCAGCATCGGCACCGGTCGCTGAGCGCCGCCGCGTGAGTATCCCTCGTACGGACGGATGACATCCATGTCCACGAAAACGCTCCCCGAGCGGGGCGACACCCACGAGCCGGGCACCGCACGGCCGGAACAGAACCCCGGTCGCCGGCGCTTCGGCCACCGCAGCACGGCGCGCGGCAGGCAGGCCCGGGCCGCCTGGATGCTTGCCGCCCCGTTCCTCGCGCTGTTCGCGTCCTTCATGCTGGTGCCGGTGGTGTGGTCGCTGATGATGGGCCTGACCGACACCAAGAGCTCGGACCTGCGTACGCCGCTGAACGTGGCGTTCGTCGGCCTCGACAACTACGTACGGCTCTTTGAGGACCCGCAGTTCTTCACCGCCCTGCGTAACACGGGCGTCTTCGTCCTGGTGGCCCTGCCCCTGACCCTGGCCGCCGGGCTCGCGGCGGCGGTTGCCCTCGATCGGGGCATCCGCCGCTTCCGCGCGGTCTTCCGGGTCGGCTTCTATCTGCCGGTGATCACGAGCATCGTGGCCGTCGCCGTGGTGTGGAAGACGCTCCTGGAGCCGCGCTCGGGGCTGGTGAACCTCGTCCTGGGCTGGTTCGGGATCGACGGTCCGGCCTGGCTGGCGGACACCCGGTTCGCTCTGCCCGTCATGATCTTGATGGCGGTGTGGCGCAACCTCGGCACGGTCATGATCATCATGCTGGCGGGACTGCAGTCCGTACCGCAGTCGCTGATGGAAGCGGCCGAACTCGACGGCGCCGGGCCGTGGCAGCGGTTCTGGCGGGTCACCTTCCCGCTCCTGCGTCCGGCCCTGCTGCTGACCGCTGTGACCACAGGCATCGGCTATCTGCAGTTCTTCGACGAGCCGTTCGTCATGACCGACGGCGGACCGCTGGACTCCACCCTGTCGGCCACGTTGTACGCCTACAAACAGTTCGGCAACGGCAACTACGAGATGGCGTCGGCCGCCGGCTACGTCATCTTCGTCCTCATCGTGGCGCTGACCGTCCTGCAGTTCCGCGTACTGCGAGACAAGGACTGACGACCATGAGCACCCTCTCGACTCTCCAAACACCACAACCAGGCACGGACCGCTCCCTGAGGCGCCGCCGCGTCCGGCAGAACTGGGGCCGGCCCTGGCTGTACATCCCGCTCGCCGGCGCCCTGCTGCTGATGGTCGCCCCGTTCCTGTGGATGCTGTCCGGGTCGTTCAAGCCCGAGGCCGACATCCGCAAGGTGCCGCCCGTCCTGATACCCACGTCGCCCACGACCGCCAACTACGGCGAGCTGTTCAGCACGCTCGACTTCACGAGCATGTTCGGCAACTCCCTGATCGTGGCCCTCGCCGTCACAGCGGGCAACCTGATCTTCTGCTCGATGCTCGGATACGCCCTGGCCAAGCTGGAGTTCCGCGGACAGCGCGCCGTTTTCCTGCTGGTCCTGGGGACGCTCATGGTCCCCGGCCTGGTCACCTTCGTCCCGCTGTACGTGCTGGTGGCCAACATGCAGCTGACCGGCTCACTGCTCGGGCTGATCCTGCCGTTCCTGGCCACGCCCTTCGGGGTGTTCCTGATGCGGCAGTTCATCTCCACCCTGCCCGACGAGCTCATCGACGCCGCCCGCGTCGACGGCTGCCGCGAACTGGCCATCTTCGCGAAGATCATCCTGCCGCTGACCAAGCCGGCTCTCGCCACGCTCGGGATCATCACCTTCCTCGGCTCCTGGAACAACTTCCTGTGGCCGCTGGTCGTGGCCCAGAACGAGAGCCAGTACACCCTCCCCGTCGGCCTCGCCCTGGCCAGCAGCGGACAGTCCTTCACCCGCTTCGGCATCCTGCTCGCCGGCGCCATGGTCGTCCTGCTGCCGGTGATGATCGTGTTCTTGATCTTCCAGCGGCAGTTCGTGGCCGGCATCGCCACGACCGGCCTGAAGTGACGAAGCGTTCGCCGTCGCTCATCAACTCCCCCACCCCGTACGACTCATCACTTGGAGAACACAGTGGGACAGCCGGTCCGCCCTGCCGCGTACCTGGATCCGGAAGCGTCAGTAGAAGCGAGGACCGAGGACTTGCTGTCCCGGATGACGCTGCCGGAGAAGGTCGGGCAGTTGCTGATGCTCGACGCACAACACGGGGACCTGGCGGACATCGTGACGGCCAAGCTGTCCGGTTCGGTCCTGCATGTGTCGCCAGAGCTGCTGCCGCAGGCCATGGAACTGGCCGGGCAGACCCGGCTCGGCATTCCGCTGCTGACAGCCGACGACGGCATCCACGGCCACTCGTTCTGGCCGGGCGCGACCATCTTCCCGACCCAGCTGGCCATGGCCTGCAGCTGGGATCCGTCCTTGCTGCACCGGGTGGCCCGGGTGGCCGCGACCGAGATCGCGGCGACCGGAATCCACGGGACGTTCTCCCCGGTGCTGTGCATCACCCGCGACCTGCGCTGGGGCCGGATCAACGAGACGTTCGGCGAAGACCCGTTCCTGATCGGCGAGTTGGGGGCGGCGATGGTACGTGGCTACCAGGGCGAGGGTCTTGGCGACCCGACCGCCGTGCTGGCGTACGCCAAGCACTTCGCGGGCTACTCCGAAACCCTGGGCGGGCGCGACGCGAGCGAGGCCGATCTCAGCCCGCGCAAGCTGCGCTCGTGGTTCCTGCCCCCGTTCGAGGAGGCGGTTCGGGCCGGCTGCCGCGGCTTCATGCTCGGGTACCAGTCGATCGACGGGGTGCCCATCACCGCGAACCAGTGGCTGATCAACGATGTGCTCAAGGGTGAGTGGGGCTTCACCGGCACGCTGGTGACCGACTGGGACAACGTCGGACGGATGGTCTACGACCAGCGGACCTGCGCCGACTACGCCGAGGCGGCGGCGGTTGCCGTCAACTCCGGGAACGACCTCATCATGGCCACGCCGCAGTTCTTCGAGGGCGCGCAGGAGGCGGTCGCCCGCGGCCTGGTCGACGAGAAGGAGATCGATGACGCCGTACGGCGGGTGCTGCGGCTGAAGTTCGAGCTCGGACTCTTCGAGGACCCGCGCACACCCGACCCTGAGCGGCAGGCGCAGGTGATCGGCTGCCGCGTACACGCGGACCTCAACCTCGAAACCGCCCGTCGTTCCCTGGTGTTGCTGCGCAACGACGGGCTCCTGCCCCTCGAAGGCGGGCTGTCCCGGGAGGACGGAACCGGCCGCGCCGCAAGCCAGGGCACACCGCGGACGATCGCGGTGATCGGCCCGAACGCCGACAGCACGGAAGCCATACTCGGCGACTGGGCGGGCGCCTCCGGTCAGGTTCCGTGGATGCCCGAAGGCCACCCACGCGCGTCGGTGGAGACGGTGCTCGACGGCCTGCACGCCGTGGCACCCGCCGACTGGACCATCACATACGCCCGCGGAGCCGACATCGAAAGCCCCGACCGGGACACGGGGTGGTCCACCGGGCCCGACGGCCAACCGCAGCCGACCGTTTTCACCCCCGCCCCGGTCGACCAGGCCCAACTTCGGGAAGCCACCGCTGCCGCAGAGGCCGCCGACTACGCCGTCGTGGTCGTGGGGGACACCATCGCACTCACCGGCGAGGTGCGCTCCACGGCCACGCTCGACCTTCAGGGCGGCCAGATCGCACTGCTGGACGCGGTCGCCGCCACCGGCACACCGATGATCGTCGTACTCGCCCAGTCCAAGCCGAGCACCCTCCCGGACTCGGCACTGAACGCGGCGGCACTCATCGAGGCGTTCAACCCGGGCATGCGCGGCGGACGCGCCCTCGCCGAACTCCTCCTCGGACTCATCGAACCCAGCGGCCGGCTCCCCGTCTCCTTCGCACGCCACGTAGGACAGCAGCCCGTCTTCTACAACCAGGTGCGAGGCCAGCACGGGAACCGCTACGCGGATCTCAGCCAGGACCCCCTGTTCGCGTTCGGCGAGGGCCTCAGCTACACCACCGTCACGTACTCCGACCTGGCCGTGCACGACCCGGACGTCTCCGCCGACGGGACCATCAACGCGACGGTGCGGCTCACCAACAGCGGCAGCCGCCCGGCCCTGGAAACCGTGCAGGCGTACGTCAGCGACCTGACCACCAGCGTCACTTGGGCCGAGCAGGAGCTGAAGGGTTTCACCCAGGTCGAGATCGCGCCCGGCGAAGCCCTGGACGTCAGCCTCAGCATCCCCGCCTCGCAGTGCTCACTCGTCACGGCCGACAACCGCCGAGTGGTCGAACCAGGTGAGTTCGCCCTCCGCGTCGGCCCCAGCTCACGGCGCGAGCAGCAGTTGAGCACAGGCTTCCGCATCCGGAACTGAAGGCCGCGTACGGGCTGTACGGCCTCTGTACGGCCTCTGTACGGCCTTGAAGACCCCCGCCCCGCCGGCCCGCCGCCCCGCTAATCCGAAGGCCGGCGGGGCGGGTCCACTCTGAAACACCGAAAGGCACGCGTGTGTCCACCACACCCCGTGATCCGCACCGCCCCGTGGCGCACCTGCGCCCGCCCCGCAACTGGATCAACGACCCCAACGGGCTGGTCTTCCACGACGGCTACTACCACGTGTGCTACCAGTACAACCCGTACGGCGCGAACCACGCGACCGTGCACTGGGGCCACTTCCGCAGCCCCGACCTACTTACCTGGGAGCCGCTGCCGATCGCTCTGTCCCCCACCCCGGATGGCCTGGACGCCGACGGCTGCTTCTCCGGCAACGCCGTCTCCGACGGCGACCGTCTCGTCGCCTTCTACTCCGCGCACCGCGAGGCCCGCTCGTTCCAGCACCAGCCGGTCACCTGCGCCGGCTCTCACGACGGCGGCAGAAGCTTTAGCCCGCGGGGCGAACTGCTCATCCCCGAGCTGCCCGAGGGCTGCACCATGTACCGCGACCCATACGTCTGGCAGCACGGCGACGGCTGGCGGATGCTGGTCGGCGCCGCCCTCGCGGACGGCCGCGCCGCAGCCCTCCTGTACGACTCGCCCGACCTGGAGGACTGGACCTACCGGGGGCCCTTCGCGGCCCGCGAGAAGGAGCCGATCAGCGGCACCGACCTGCTCACCGGCGAGGGCTGGGAATGCCCCCAGTACCTCCCGGCAACGGCAGCCGACGGACGCGACGCGCTCATCTTCAGCGCATGGAACCTACCCACCGGCCCGCAGAGCGTCGCAGCCCTGATCGGCGAAGAACGTGACGGCCACTTCGAGGCCGGCCCACCGGTCCCCGTCGACCACGGCCCCGACTGTTACGCACCCGCCCTGCTGCGCGCCCCGGGCAATCGGTGGTTGCTGTGGGGTTGGTCATGGGAAGCCCGCGACGAAGCCTGGGCGGTCGCGGACGGATGGGCCGGCGTCCTCACCCTGCCCCGCGAGATCCACGTCGACGATGACGGTTCGCTGCGCCAGCGGCCCGCGACCGAACTGCTTGCCCTGCGCGGCAGACACACCCTCCACGCCGAAGGCGCGACGCACGGCCCGCAGCCGGTGGACCTCGGCAGCGTGGGTCGCGCCTTCGACCTGACGGCCCGTCTGGAGCCGACCGGAAACGCCGGCCTGCGGCTCCTCACCACCCCGGACGGCTCCGAGTACCTCGACATCCACCTCGATGCCGATACCGGCGAACTGGTCGTCGACCGCGACCACGCCTCACTGGACACCCGGGCCCGCCGCGGCTCCTACCGGATGCCCTGCCCAGCCGATCGAGCCGTCGACCTGCGCGTCGTCGTCGACCATTCCATCGCCGAAATCTTCCTGACCACCACCGGCCAGGTCCTCACCCTGCGCTTCTACCCGACAGGCCAGGGGCCGTGGCGACTGCAGGCCGGCAGCGCACCGGGTACGCGCCTCGGCTTCGCGGTCGACGCATGGGAGCTGCATCCGCTCGTGATCAAGGAACCGAGCACCGGCGCCGCAGAGCCGACGCCGGCGTCGCCGTAGAACCGACTCCAACCGGTCGATCCCCCACCTCGGCAATGTGTCCCACCCGCTTTCCCCAGTACTGAACAAACAGGTCCGAAGGAGGATCTTCCATGAGCTCGTACGGTCTCGGACGACGCAAGTTCCTTACCACCGCCATTGGTGTCGCTGCCGCCTCGACCCAGCTTTCCGGGAACGCTGTCGCCGCCCCGCAGCTGAAGCAGGCCCCACGTGGCAATTCCGTACGGGTCTGGCTGACGGACGTGTCGGCCGACAAGTGGGTTGTAGGCCAGCGTGATGTGCTGTTCAAGGAAAAGAGAACGGCCAACCCGCTGACGATCAAGATCGACGACAGCGTCAAGTACCAAAGGGTCCAGGGCTTCGGTGCGGCTATGACCGACTCCTCCGCCTGGCTCATCGACAAGCTGTCCACTGCTGAGCGAAGCAAGTTGATGGAGAAGCTGTTTGATCCCTCGAAGGGCATCGGCCTCAGTCTGCTCCGCTCTCCGATGGGCGCCACGGACTTCAACGCGTCCGGGAATTACTCCTACAACGACATGCCGGCGGGACAAACGGATCCGACGCTGTCCGAATTCTCCATCCAGCATGACGTGCCGTACATCATTCCGGCCTTGCGGCAGGCCCTCTCCCTCAACCCGTCCCTCAAAATCATGGCCAACCCATGGAGCCCACCCGGCTGGATGAAGACCTCCGATTCCATGATAGGAGGCACCCTGAAGGGCGAGTACAAGTCGGCGCTGGCCAACTACTTTGTAAAGTTCATCCAGGCCTACGACAAAGCCGGTGTGCCCATCTCCTTCATCTCCCCGCAGAACGAACCCATGGGTACGCCCACCTGGCCCGGAATGTTCCTGTCCGCTTACCAGGAATCCGAGTTGATTCAGGAGATCGGCAAGGCGTTCGAGGCCAACGGAATTTCCACGAAGATTCTGGCCTGGGATCACAACTGGGATGTGCCCTCGTATCCCGAGACGATTTTCAGCGACCCAGCTGCCTCCAAGTACACCGCGGGAACCGGATGGCACATCTACAGCGGTAACCCGAATTACCAGACTGTGGTCCACAACGACTATCCGAGCAAAGAAACCTACATCACGGAAGCCACTGGAGGTGTCTGGCAGGACAGCAAGCAGACAGCGTTCAGTGAGGCGCTCGGTACCTGGATCATCAAGGGCACGCGCAGTTGGGCGAACGGGGTGATGCTGTGGAACATCGCACTCGACCCCGACAGGGGCCCGCTCAACAGTGACACGGCCGGCATACCCATGCTTCGGGGCTTGCTCACGATCGATCCGGCCGACGGGCGGGTGTCCTACAACGTGGACTACTACGCCCTCGCTCACGCCAGCAAGTTCGTAAAGCCTGGAGCACGTCGGATCTACTCGAACACCTTCGGCGAAGGAAGCATAGAGAACGTCGCGTTCCAGAACCCGGACGGATCGAAGGTCCTGATCGCGTACAACTCGGGGAGCACGGCGAAAACCTTCAGCGTTGCCGACGGGACGCAGTCGTTCGACTACACCCTGAACACGGGCGACGCCGTCACCTTCACGTATTCCGGGCCTAAGCAGAGCGGCCGTACCCCTGCGGCGACCAAGGTCTCGGACCCGACACATGACTTTATGTTCAAGTCGCCATCAGGTCCGATCACCGTCACGTACGATCCGGCACTGCTGCCCTATCAGAATCCCCTCCGTACCGGAAACAAGCTGGTCACCTACTCCCTTCCGATCGGAGCTTCTGTCCAGACGCCAGGAAGGGCACTGAGCCGCAGCAAGTGGACCGCCACGGCTTCGGCGCAGCCGGATTGGGGAGTGGCCGCGAACGCGATCGACGGCGATATCGACACACGGTGGAGTCTCGGGCATGCGCCGACGAGCGGCGACTGGTTCCAGATCGACCTGGGGAGCCCTATGAGCTTCAACAAAATCGTCCTCGACACCGGCGTTAATAATTCGTTCGACTACGTCACCAAGTACCAGATATACGTTTCGAACGGCGGTGACGATTGGGGCAGCGCGATTGCAAGCGGCAGCGGGGGCATAGGAAAGATAGCCGTCACGTTGCCGAGCCGGACGGCACGATACATTCGTATCGTCAGCACAGCGGCATCCGGTTTCTGGTGGGCAATCGGCGACATCAATGTATACGGGTCCTCACGTGGATCCGGTTCGATCACGGCCCCGACAGCGGTATCAAACGGCCTCCAGATGAAGACCTGGACCAGCAAGGAAGGGTCACAGGTCACCGTAGTATTCAACGGGACCGCCGACAGCCAGACTTTCAAGATGTCCACCGACGGCTCGTACACCTATACGCTGCCAAGCGGAACCTCGGCGATGTTCACAACCAAGAAGCTGTCGAGCCTTCCGACGCCGGCCTTCAGCAGTTTGAAGCCGGCCCAAGGCATGCCGCGCTCCAAATTCACGATTCGCGGCACTGGTTTCGGTGACGCTCAGGGGCTGGGTACGGTGTATTTCGGATCAGCCTATGCCGAAATAGACAGCTGGTCGGACACGAGTATCAGCGCTTACGTTCCGAAGGGACTTCCGGCGGGGAAGGTCACAGTCTCCGTGAGGGGAACCAGCGGAGCGGATGCAGGTGGATCTTCGTTCGACGTCATAGATCTAGGACCAGCGCTGCCGCGGACGGGTTGGAGCGCAAAGGCCTCGGATGCAAGTCCGTCGGATGCCCCCGGAAACATGCTGGATGGTAATTCCGACACCCGGTACAGCTCCGGAACAGGGCAGTACGACGGCCTGTCGATCCAAGTGGACATGGGACAGACGCAGACGTTCGACAAGATTGTGCTGGACGTCGGCGGCAGTGTCAGCGACTATGCGCGAAGCGCAGACGTATACGTATCTGCGGATGGAACCGACTGGACCAAGGTTTCTTCCGTTGCAGACGGCCAGCGAGTCCACCTGATTTCCTTCCCGACGCAGACAGCTCGCTACATCAAGGTCGTCAACACCGCCAATGTTGCGCGCAATTGGTGGTCAATCGCAGAATTCAACGTCTACGCACCTGAAGGGCTATGACGGGCAGTTCCCTGGGGCCGCCTGTCCCGGTCACCGGTCATGAACCGACAGGCGGGCGTGGCTCACGTTCGAAGCGCGTCAGCCACCAGGACGTTTTCGCCGGACCGGAAGGGGACGTCTTCCTGCGCCGGTAGCTGATAGCAAACAGTACCGAGGCGGCGGCGGCCACGCTTGCGGCGGTCATGGACCAGCCGTTCATGCCGCCGTCGTTGGGCAGAGCGCAGGAAGAGCTGCCGTTGTCCCCTCCCCGGGCGGCGGCCACGCAGCCGTCCTCGCCGGCCGTGAAATTCCCGCCGAAGTACGTCCCCTGCACATCGAGGTCGGTCCCGTCGTAGCCCTTCTCGGGCGCGCCCAGGGCGGCGGGGCCGAACGAGGTGACGTTCGCGGTCGAGAGGCCATTGGCCGTGCCGTTCAGGATCCAGACGGCACCCGACTTCTGCACCGTGCCGTTCTCGCCGGGGGCACCCACGGCCAGGTCGGGGTGGCCGTCGTGGTTCAAGTCCCCCGTCCGCAGGGCCGAGCCGAACCCGTCGCCCTGCTCGCCCCTGCCCGGAACGCCAGGGGTGTCCTGGCTGATGACCTGGGCGCCGGAGGCGGTGAGGCCCTTCTTGCCGCCCAGGAGCAGGACGACCGCGCCCGTGTCCGGGACCTGGCCGGTGTCCTCGCCGGGGAGGCCGATCGCGAGGTCCGCGTAGCCGTCGCCGTTGACGTCGGCCGCCGCGAGGACGTCACCGAACCCGTCGCCCACCGCCTGCTCGTCGAGGCCGGGCAGGTCCAGCGACTCCTGGGTGATCTGTTGCGCGCGGGAGCCGGGTCCGGAATCCGAGCCGCGGAAGACGCGCAGTTCGCCAGGACGGTACTCGCTGTCCTCCGAGACCATGCCGACGTCGCGGACGACGAGATCGCCGTACCCGTCCCCGTCGAAGTCGGCGACCACTCCGTTCGAGCTGTACGAGTTGATGTCGTCGCTGGCGTGTTGTTCCAGGCCGTCTTCGTCGCCCTTGAAGAAGCGGCCGTGCTCCTGCATCTCCTCGAAACCCTGGCTGGTGACGAGGTCGTCCCGGCCGTCGCCGGTCAGGTCCCCCACGAGGATCCCGCGCGGGCCGATGTCGTCGCCCCAGTCGGTGCCGAGAGAGTCCTTCCGGTGTGCCTTCCCGTCGCGGGAGAGCGGGCCGTACAGGACGGTCGGCCCGTCGCCGTCTCGCCGGTCGCTCCCGTAGTAGCTGCCGAGCAGCAGGTCGGCCTGGCCGTCCCCGTCGAAGTCGCCGCCGTGCAGACCCCAGCCGCCCGGCAGCGTCGTACCGCCGGACAGGCCCGTGGACGAGCCCCACAGCACGACCGTCCCGTGACGGTCGTCGATGTCGGTGCTCACCGTCACCGCCAGGTCGGTGAAGCCGTCGCCGTCGAGGTCACGCGCGACCGGGCTGTCCCCGAACCCCGTTCCGCGGGCCGCGAGCCGGCCCAGGGTCCCCTTGGTGGCCCGGCTGATCACCTGGCCGTGCTCGGTGGCGGGGCCGGACCGCGAGCCGTACACGACGGAGACGGCGCCCGCCCGTTCGACGCCGTCCACCGTGCTGAGCGTGCCGGGGGCCACGAGGTCGGCGTAGCCGTCGCCGTTGAAGTCGGGGACCTCCTGCTTCGCCTTTCCCGGCGGCGAGTCGCAGGCCAGGGGAACGGCCGCCAGCGCGGCCAGTGCCACGACGGCCAGTACTCGCTGTGAACTGTCGGGAAACATGACCACATCCTCGTCGGTGGCCACGCCACGGGAACGGCCTCCTCAAGATCTTCACCGAGTGGGCAGTCGCGTCTACCTGAGTGTGGTGTAGTCCACCGCCAGGTCCCGCACCTGGTGGTGGAGAGTCGTCGCGCCGACTCGGGTGAAGAAGGAGGTCCGGAGCGGTATGCCGCTGCTTGGCTGGCGCATCCAGATCCGCCTGCAGAATCCCGTCGATCAGTGGCTTGTACGGATCCAGCCGGGACTCCCGGTGGTGGCCCCGCCAACACCGCCTTCACCCTCGCCGACCTCAATGACCGGCAGGGCGCTTCGTTGAGGACGCGGGAGACCCGCACACGGATGGCCGGGAGGGTTTCCTTGATGAAACTTTCTTCGATGAAAGTTTCTTTCATGCAAGTCTGGTGAATCGGTTCGGGCCGTCTGTCGGCCTGCGTTTCGGTGCGGCATCCTCATGAGCCCTGGGTCGGGCCCGACATGAGCCCTGGGTTGGGCCCGACGCTGAACTCGCCCCCTCCGGAGGGAGCCCTGATGAAGCCATTGGCCGCGGACCAGGTCACCGGAGTGTGGGGCACGCTTCTACTCCCCGTCGAAGGGCGGGGTGACATCGACTGGGACCGGTTGGCGGGTCAGGTCGACGTGCTGCTGGCCAGCGGCGTCGACGGCGTCTACGTCCACGGCACGGCGGGCGAGTTCCACACCCTGGACGAAGCCGAGTTCGACCGGGTGAACGCGGTGCTGGCGGGGCGGTGCGAGGCGGCCGGGGTGCCGTACCAGATCGGTGCCTCGCATCCGGCCGCCCCGACGATGCTCGATCGCATCCGGCGCGCGGCCGCGCTGCGACCGGGCGCCATCCAGGTGATCCTGCCGGACTGGGTCCCACTGTGCGATGACGAGGTGGTGCGCTTTCTGGTCGGTGCCGCTGAGACGGCCGGCGACGTGCCGTTGGTGCTCTACAGCCCGCCGCACGCCAAGACCCAGGTGCCGCCGCCGCTCCTCGGACGGGTGGCCGCGGAGGTCCCGCAACTCGTCGGGGTCAAGATGGCCGGTGGCGACGCCGCCTGGTACGCGGCCATGGCGGACGCCGTGCCCCAGTTGTCGATCTTCGTGCCCGGTCACCTGCTGGCCTCCGGGCTGGCCCGCGGCGCGCACGGCAGCTACTCCAACATCGCGGCCATGTCGCCCCGCGGCGCGGTCGCGTGGTACCGGCTGATGACGACGGATCCGGCCGCGGCCGCCGACGTGGAGCGGCGCATCGGTGAGTTCTTCGTCCGGCACATCGCGCCGTTGCAGGCCCGCGGGCTGTCCAACCCGGCGCTGGACAAGTTCCTGGCCACCGTCGGCGGCTGGGCGCACATCGGCCTGACGCTGCGCTGGCCGGCCTCGTCGGCGCCCGTCGACGCGGTCGAACCGGCCCGCACCGACGCCCACCGGCTGCTGCCCGAACTCTTCCCGGCGTAGCCCCTACCTACGGCCCTGGCAGACCCGACCCGGCTCGGCCCGGCACACCAGGACGTCGGCCCGGGGGAGCGGACGGCGGCCTGGTGGACTGCAAGGTGCGGCGATGCTGTACGAGCGGGCGTACGGGAACCATGTGCCGCTGTTGGGCCCGGTGCCGGCGTACGAGGAAACCGTGCCGCGAGGGATCCATGCGGCGGCCAGCACATGTGCCCGCCGACGAGGTCGAACCGGTTCGAACGCCAACCGGATCGGGAAGCTAGCACCGAGGAAAACCGGCCAGCAATACCCGAGACGCAGAAACCTGCGGTGCGTCGGTCGGCCGCCCGGCGTGAGTCGAGTCACGAGACAGCGATCTCCGCAGGTAGCAGGCGATATGCGGCGTCGCGGGCGAGAGCGAGTGCCGCCTCGGCGAGGTTTCGTCGCTGTTACGGGAAGTGCGCAGAGGCATTGACAGCCCCATGGCTTGAACCTACCTTCACTTCACGCGAACCGGTTCGACAACCGGTCGGCATCGATATAAAGCCCTCAGCGCCAGCGGCCGACGTCGGTCTCCTCCCCGAGATCGTCGAACCGGTTCGGGCAGTTCGAGCAAGGAGTGCCGTGAACATTGGTGAGATCGCCAAGCGGGCCGGTGTCTCGCGCAGCACCGTGTCGTATGTGCTGAGCGGCAAACGGCCGGTGTCGGACGGCACCCGGCAGAAGATCCAGCGGGTCATCGACGAGCTGGGCTACCAGCCCAACGCGAGTGCGCGCGCCCTGGCCAACGGCCGGACCAACACCATCGGTCTGGTCTTCCCGCCGGCCGGTAACCACTACACCGGCATGCAGCTCGATTTCATCGGCAGTGTCGTCGAGGCCGGCGCGGCCAAGGACTACGACGTGCTGCTCTCTCCCAGCGGTATGGACAGCGACCGCTCGTTCCAGCGGCTCCTGGGTGAGCGTCGGGTCGACGGCGCGATCCTGATGGAGCTCCGGCTCCATGACGACAGGTTCGAGCACCTCAACTCGGTGGGCCTACCCGCCGTCGCCATCGGCCGCACGGCACATCCGGAGAACGACTGGTGGGTCGGGCTTGACCACACCGCGCTGGCGGAGGCCTGTGTCCACCACCTCGCCGACCTCGGGCACCGCACGATCGCCTTCGTCAACCGGCCCGAACAGCTCCTGCGAGCCGGGTACGAATCCGCTCACCGTGGGCTCGAGGGTTTCACCAAGGCCGCGGCGGAGCGCGGAGTCACCAGCCGTACGTACTGCTGCGGTGATGACGCGTCCTCCGGCCAGGCCTGTCTGGAGCGGATCCTGTACGACGAGCCGGCCACCACGGCGCTCGTCACACTCAACGAGGCCGCGCTGGGCGGTCTCTACCGGGGGCTGGCCAACGCCGGCCGCCATGTGCCGCGCGACTTCTCCGTCACCGGGGTTGTCGCCAGCCGGTGGGCGGAGACGGTAACCCCGCAGCTCACGGCCGCGGACGTGCCCGCGGAACAGATGGGCCGCCTCGCCGTCGACCTGCTGGTCGAGCGGCTCGACCATCCCGACGCACCGGCCCGGCACCACCTGCTCGCGCCACCGATCTCACTGCGTGCCAGCACCGGGCCCGCAGGCACCGGGCCCGCAGGCACCGGGCTCGCAGGCACCGGGCCTGCAAGCACCGGGCCCGCAGGCACCGGGCCTGCAAGCACCGGGCCCGCAGGTACCGGACCCGCAAGCACCGGCTGACCCCAGTGACGTACGGGCTGAATCCGGCTCCGGCATGGCACCTGACATGACCCCTGACGCCCGCCCTTCCGACCAATAACACCCTCCGCCAACACCCTCCGCGTCCCCCACCCTTCCCCTCGCACGCCCTCAACTGCCTTTGTCGAACCGCCTTACCGGCGGCTCGGCCGACTGAAGCCCTCTCACTCACCCATCACCACCGCTCCCTGGCACGCCCACGCCAAAAACCAGAGGAACAGCCCCATGAACAGCCCCATGAACAGATCCGCCAGACGCCGTCTCGCCGCCGCGGCCATGACCGTCGTCGCCCTCACCGCCTCCACCGCCGCATGCTCCTCAGGCGACGGCAACACGTCCGCGAAGTCGGCGGACGGCGGTACGTACACCGTCTGGGACCCCTACCCGCAGTTCGACAAGAGCTCGGCGTGGGCGAAGCTGCTGGACAGCTGCGGTACCGAAGCCGGCGTGAAGATCAAGAGGACGGCGTACGACACCAGCGACCTGACCAACAAGGCGCTGCTGGCGGCGCAGCAGGACAACTCCGCCGACGTGCTCATCGTCGACAACCCCGTGGTGTCGACCCTCGCCGAGGGCGGGGTGCTGACCACGACCGACGACAACAAGCTGGACACCTCGGACGTGGAGCCGAACCTTCTCGCGGCCGGTCAGACGGGCGGGAAGACGTACGGCACGCCGATCGGCGCCAACACCCTGGCCCTGTACTACAACAAGGAGGTCCTCAAGGCCGCGGGCGTGGACATCGCCTCGGTGAAGGACTGGGCCTCGCTGACGGCGGCGCTGGCGAAGGTCGACAAGGCGGGCAAGAAGGGCATCACCTTCTCCGCGATCGGCACGGAGGAGGGCAGCTTCCAGTTCCTGCCGTGGTTCTGGGGCTCCGGCGCGCAGCTGACCGAACTCGACTCGTCCGAGGGCGTCTCGGCGCTGAAGCTGTGGAGCGACTGGCTGAAGAAGGGCTACGCCCCCAACTCGGTGATCAACAACACCCAGACCACCAGCTGGCAGGAGTTCACGAGCGGCGACTACGCCTTCGCCGAGAACGGCACCTGGCAGCTCGCGGGCGCCGAGAAGGCCGGCTTCGAGTACGGGGTCATCCCCGTACCGGCCGCCAAGGGAGGCAGCGCCGCCGCCCCGACAGGCGGGGAGTTCGTCACCATCCCCGTGCAGAGCGAGACCGGCCGCTACGCCACCTCGCAGAAGCTCGTGGCCTGCCTGACCAGCTCACAGAACCTGCTCGACACCGACACCACCCTGTCGTACGTCGCGCCCACCGGCGAGGTGCAGGACAAGCAGGTCGCGGCCGACCCGAAGCTGGAGCCCTGGGTGGACGCGGTCAAGGCCGCCAAGGGACGTACCAGTGACGACCTCGGCACCAAGTACCCCAAGATCTCCGAGCAGATGTGGAAGGCGGTCCAGTCGGCCCTGAGCGGTTCGCAGTCGCCGAAGGACGCGCTCACCGCGGCGCAGGACGCCGTCAAGTAACCGGAACCCGGGGCCCGTTGATGAACCGCACGACACAGCTGCCGGACCGTCGGACCGTGCAGAGCCGGAAGGGGGCGGCCCACGCCGCGCCGCCCCCGCCGCGCAGGGCGCCACGGCGCCGTCCCACCTCCCAGCAGTTGGCCGCCTGGGGATTCCTCGCCCCGGTGACCCTCTACCTCGTCCTCTTCTACGCCTATCCGCTCTACCGCAACGTCGACCTGAGCCTCCGTAACTACACGGTCCGCTCCTTCGTCCAGGGCGACGCACCCTTCACGGGCCTGGAGAACTACCTGACGGTCTTCGACGACCCGACGTTCGCCCCCGCACTGATGCACACCGTGGTGTTCACGGTGGTGTCGCTGGTCTTCCAGTACGCCATCGGCCTGGCCCTCGCGGTCTTCTTCACCCAGCACTTCCGGCTCTCCGCGACGCTGCGCGCCCTGTTCCTCGTACCGTGGCTGCTGCCGCTGATCGTGTCGGCCTCCACCTGGTCGTGGATGCTCAACAGCGACTCCGGTGTCGTCAACGCCGCCCTGCACGCCGTCGGGATCGACGCGGTGAACTGGCTGACCTCGCCGTCCTGGTCGCTGACCTCGGTGATCATCGCGAACGTCTGGATCGGCGTCCCCTTCAACCTGGTGGTGCTCTACAGCGGTCTGCAGTCCATCCCCGCCAGCCTGTACGAGGCGGCGGCTCTCGACGGCGCGAACGCCTGGCAGCGGTTCTGGCGCATCACCTTCCCGCTGCTGCGCCCGGTGTCCGCCATCACCCTGCTGCTGGGCCTGGTCTACACGCTCAAGGTCTTCGACATCATCTGGATCATGACCAAGGGCGGCCCGGCCGACTCGTCCACCACCTTCGCCACCTGGTCCTACCAGCTCGGCTTCGGCAACCTGCTGCCCGCCTTCGGCCCCGGTGCGGCCGTCGGCAACCTGCTCGTCGTCGCCGCCCTGGTCTTCGGCCTGGTGTACCTGAGGGTCCAGCGAAAGCAGTACGCCTCATGACCACCGTGAGCACAACACGACCGCGCCCCCGTCCGCGCCGGGGCCGGAGCCTGGGCCGGACCACCTGGTGGCAGACGGCGACGGGCCTCGCGCTCACGGCCGTGATGCTCTTCCCGGTCTACTGGATGCTGAACGTGTCCTTCACTCGCGACCAGGACATGCGCAAGTCGCCACCCGACTTGTTTCCCATGAACGGCACGCTGGACGGTTACCGTGCCGTCCTCGACCAGCAACTCCCTTATCTCGCCACGAGTTTGGTCATCGGCTTGGGCACGGTCGTACTGACCGTGGCGCTGGCCGCGCCCGCCGGCTACGCCCTGGCCAAGCTGCGCCCGCGCGGCGGCGGAGTACTCAGCTTCCTCTTCCTGGTCGCCCAGATGATCCCCGGCATCATCATGGCGATGGGCTTCTACGCCATCTACCTGAGCCTCGGCCTGCTCCAGTCGGTCCCCGGCCTGATCGTCGCGGACTCCACCCTGGCCGTCCCCTTCGCGGTTCTGATCTTCACCGCGTTCATGTCCGGCATCCCCGGCGAACTGCTTCAGGCCGCGCAGATGGACGGAGCCGGGCCGCTGCGCACCTTCTGGTCGGTCGTGCTGCCGATGAGCCGCAACTCGATCGTCACGGTGTCGCTGTTCGCGTTCCTGTGGTCCTGGTCCGACTTCATCTTCGCCAGCACGCTGGTCAACGGCGGCGCCAACGAGCCGATCACCCTCGGCATCTACCAGTACATCGGCAACAACAACCAGGAGTGGAACGCCATCATGGCCACCGCCGTCGTGGCCTCACTGCCGGCCGCGGTGATCCTCGTCCTCGCCCAGCGCTACGTCGCCGCAGGCGTGACCGCCGGAGCCGTCAAGGACTGACCTCCTCCCTGACCACCGGCACACCTCTCCACCTCCACCGCTGAAGAATCGAGTAACCCCTCATGACCGCGGCCCGATCCGGACCGGCCTTCTCCCTCCATGACATCCCGTTCAGCACGTACGGATCCTGGTTCGACCTCTCGCCCGTCGTGGCGGAGAAGACGTACGCCGAGGACCTCCACCTGGTCTCGCACCAGAACGGCATGCACGCGGTCCTGCGTCTGGTCCCCCTCGACGCGGCCACCGGCGACCGGGCCGAGACCCGCGTGGAGGCGACACCGGGTCTGCTCAGCTGGACCAGTGCGGACGGGCAGATCGAGCTCGCCTACGAGACACCGGACACCGTCCGCCTGCGCGGCGAGGGGCTTGACCTGCGCGTCGCCGCGGCGGCGAAGACCCTGACCCCGTTCAGCGGCAGCTACTTCTACCGCGACCCGGTCGACGGCGCGTACCTGCTCACCTCGTACGAGACCGGGCGTCGCTATCGGATCACCGTGCTGTCCGGTGCCGTGGCCGACTCGTCCGGCACGGAGGCTCTCGGCAGCGGCGAGCGCGGTGTCACCGTCACCGCGGATGCCGACGGGGGCGGCGGGACCGGCGGGGCGTGGGAGATCGCCGTCGAGGAGCTGGACTCGGCGCGGCGGCCCTTCACCTCCTCGGCGACGTTCGACCAGGTCGTGGCGGCGGCGCAGCGCTCGTTCGCCGAGTTCGCCGACGTGGCGGCCCCCTGGCGCTCCTCCAGCACCCCGGCCGCCGAACTCGCCGCCTACGTGGTGTGGTCCGCGACCGTGCGCCCGGCGGGCCTGGTCACCCGGCCCGCGGTGCTGATGTCCAAGCACTGGATGGACAAGGTCTGGAGCTGGGACCACTGCTTCAACGCCCTTGCCCTGGCGGCCGGTTCACCCGATCTGGCCTGGGACCAGTTCTCGTTGCCCTTCGACCACCAGGACGACAGCGGGGCGCTGCCCGACTCGGTCACGCACTCCGAGGTGCTCTACAACTTCGTCAAACCGCCCATCCACGGCTGGACCCTGGGGCAGCTGCGCCGACGCCTCCCCGAACCCCTCGACCGGGCGGAACTGGCCGAGACGTACCACAGGCTGAGCCGCTGGACCGACTTCTGGCTCACAGCCCGGCGAGCACCCGGCGCCGCCCTGCCGCACTACCAGCACGGCAACGACAGCGGCTGGGACAACGCCACGACCTTCGACCCCCAGCGGGTGATCGTCACCGCCGATCTGGCCGCCTTCCTCATCCTCCAGCTACGTGAACTCGCCGCCCTGGCCACCGAGTTGGGGCGCTCCGACGAGGCCCGGCGGTGGACGCGTACGGCTGACGCGACCCAGGCCGCGATGCTCGACCAGCTCTGGACCGGTGACCGGTTCGTCGCCCGCGCGGTCCACAGCGGGGACACCTGGAGCACCTCCAGCCTGCTCGACCTGATGCCGATCGCGCTGGGCGAATACCTGCCGGAGGAGGTCAGCAGCGTACTGGCCGAACGTATCGAGGCACACCTGACCGCGTTCGGCCTGGCCACCGAACTGCCCACCTCACCGCACTACTTGGCGGACGGCTATTGGCGCGGCCCGATCTGGGCCCCCGCCACCGTCCTCGTCGAGGACGGCCTGCGCCGCGCCGGCCACGTGCGCCTCGCGGACGAGATCAGCGCCCGCTTCCGCACCCTGTGCGAGACCAACGGCTTCGCGGAGAACTTCGACGCCCTGACCGGGGCGGGCCTGCGCGACCGCGCCTACACCTGGACCGCCAGCAGCTACCTCCTCCTCGCCGAAGCCCACGAGCTCCGGCACGCCGCACCCGCCGCGCACACCGGCGGCTGAGAGACCCCTGGGCACCCCCCGCCCAGGCAGCACCCACCCCCTCGGGAGAACACATGCGTATGTCCCCCGCCTTTCCTCCGCCCAGACGCACCGCGGCGCCCGGCTCCGCAGGAGTCCGCCGTCTTCGGCGGACCACCGCGCTCGCCGCGTTGCTCGCGTCGGTAGCGGCCGTCGTCCTGCCCGGCACGACGGCCCAGGCCGCCGACACCACCGTCACGGTCGACTTCGCCAACGCCGGGGGCGCCCCCACCTACCGCGCCTCGGGCACGATCTACGGCATGTCCGAGAACGGCTCTCTGCCCCAGGAGCACTTCTACAAGGACATCAAGTGGCAGTTCATGCGGGCCGGGGGCGCCCAACTGGACAATCCCGGCGGCTGGGTGGCCGGCAAGTACGACCGCCGGTGGAACTCCACCCTGGCCCAGTACAAGCGCACCAAGGCGCTCGGCGGGACCTTCGCCATCCTGCCGCACGACCTGTGGGGTGCCGACGGCACGTCATCGCCCACCTTCCCGGGTGACAACGGCGACTGGTCCCGCTTCGACGCCTTCTACGACCGCCTGCTCGCCGACGCGAAGGCTGCGGGCATGACCGACATCCAGTGGGACATCTGGAACGAACCCGACTGGCATCCCTTCTGGGACCGGCCGCAGGCCCAGTACCTGGAGATGTGGAAGCGGGCCTACCAGCGGATCCGCGCGGTCTTCCCGAACGCGGTGATCGTCGGCGCCAGCACCGCCGGCAAGCCCGCGTCGGGCGGCTCGGCCTGGTGGGACACGTACCTGGACTACGTCAAGGCCAACAACGTCCAGCCCAACATCTACAGCTGGCACGACCTGCCCGGCGACCCCGTCGCCGACTCGAACGCCGTCAGGTCGAAGCTGGCGTCCCGGGCGATGACCACGAGCCGCCCGTTCCAGATCAACGAGTACGCCAACCCCGACGAGCAGACCCCGGGCCGTGGCGGCTGGTACATCTCCCGTCTCGAGCGGGCCGGGGCGGACGGCCTGCGCGCCAACTGGGCCTCCGCCGACAACCTGCACGACTTCCAGGCGAACCTGCTCACCAAGAACAGCGCGGGACAGTACCTGCCGCTGGGCGAGTGGTTCCTCTACCGGTACTACGGCTCCCAGACCGGCAACATCGTGAACGTCGTCCCGGGTACCGGCACAGACGGCCTGGCCACCAAGGACAACACGGCCCGGAACGCCAAGATCCTGCTGGGCAGCAACGGCAACACCGGAAATGTGACCGTCGCCCTCAACCGGCTCGACACCACGTCCTTGGTGGAGAACGGCCGGGTCCGCGCTGTCGTCCAGCGCGTTCCCAACAACGGCGGCGCCGCAGTGTCCGGCCCGGTCACCGTCTCCGACCAGACCCTGACCGTCAGCGGCAACTCCGCTTCCGTCAGCGTGCCGTGGACGGATTCCAGGGACGGCTACACCGTCACCCTGCTCCCGCCGTCCAACACCACGATCTCCACGGTCGCGGTCGTCCAGCACAGCAACCAGTGCCTGGACGACACCAACCTGTCCACGAGCAACGGCACGCAGTACCAGCAGTTCCACTGCGAGGGCGGCTACCAGCAGATGTTCGACTTCAAGCCGGTCGCGGGCCGGGCGAACACCTACGCGGTGGTCAACCAGCACAGCGGCAAGTGCCTGGACGTCTCGGGCCGCTCCACGGCCAACGGCGCCGCCGTCATCCAGTACACCTGCAACGGGGCCACCAACCAGATGTTCACCCTCAACCCCGTCACCGCGCTGGGCAACAGCAAGGACTACCAACTGACCGCCGTCCACAGCGGCAAGTGCGTCGACGTCAGCGAGATCTCGACCACGGCCGGCGCGAAGATCCACCAGTGGACCTGCGACCCCGCGAGCACCCTGACCAACAAGAAGAACCAGATCTGGCGCCTGCTCGGCAAGAGCTGAGACCGGCCCGCACATCCGACGGGGTCTCCCGGCTGCTGCCGGGGGACCCCGCACGGCGGCGGATCGACACCAGCACCCCGTGCTCAGGTCAGATTCAGCACCATGGCGTCATACAGCGGCGCGTCCGCGAACGGCTGCACCTCGCCGAACTGAGGGACGGCGGACAGAGAGCCGCGGATCGTCCCGGGGCCGTACTCGGCACCAGGCTCTGCACCTCGATCACGCGTCCTGCCTTGCCGTCAGCTCGATGGTCCGGTCGAGGAGCCCGGTGACCGGGGCGGTTGTGTGGGACACCAGGACGATCGTCCGGCCGTCCTTGCGCCGGCGGTCCAGGTCGTCTCGTACGGCGCGCTCGGCTGTTTCGTCCAGTGCATTGAACGGTTCGTCGAGCAGCAGCAGCTCTGGGTCGTGAGCGGTGGCACAGACGAACCCGAGCTTCTTGCGCTGGCCCAGGGACAGTTCACCCACCAGGTTGTCCTGTCGGTCGGCCAGTCCCAGGGCATCGGCGCGTTCCAGCAGTTTGCCCGTACGCAGGCCCCATAGCCCCGCTATAAGCGCCAACTGCTCCCAGACGGTGAGGTGTTCGTAGAGCGGCGGGGGTTCCTGGAGGAAGCCGCGCAGCGCTCGCACCGCTCGGTCACCCGGTGGCTGTCCGGCGACGGTGACACGGCCGGCGGTGGGGCGGTGCAGGCCGGCGAGCACGTTCAGCAGGGTGCTCTTGCCGCAGCCGTTGGCCCCGGCGACGCGGACCGTTTCTCCCTCCGCGATCCAGGCGCTGAATCCGTCCAGGACCACGGTGTCGCCGCGGCGTACGACCAGGCCGTCGATGTCGATCATTTCGCTGTCCCGGCTTTCTGGGCGTCGAGTGACGTCGGCCATGCCGTCGGAAGGTCTCGCGTGCGCACCGAACCCAGACAGGCGAAGGCGGCCATGAGGGACACGACGAGCAGCACGGACTGGGCCACGGGTAGGGCGCTGCCGTCCAGGAGCGTGGCGCACAGCCCCGCACCCGCCGTCACCGGCAGGGTGAACAGCGCGATGAACACGCCGTCCACGATCTCCGCACTCGGCCCCCGGGAGATCCGCCCGCCCTCGAAACCCTCCGCGCGTGGCACGCAGTAGTGGGTGAGTACGGTGGCCGTGCCTGTCGCGACAGACACGACGACCAACGCCAGCAGGGCTGCCGTCCACTCCAGCGCACTGCTCACCCCGCCCAGTGCTGCCGCACCGAGGCAGAACGGTCCGATCACCGCCCCTACGGTGACCGCGGAGGTCAGAGCCTTGCCGACCGGCCAGGCTCCGGTCGGACCGGGGGTCTGGCGCAGGAGGTCCCAGCCGCGGTCCGCCTCGATGCCGCAGACCTGAACCACCTCACTGGTGGTGATCAGCGCGGCCGCGACGAAGATGCCTCCGAGCGCCGAGGGGTGGAGCTGCCACAGCGGGTTTCCCAGGGCGACGACGGTGGCGCAGACCGTCCCCGTGAGGATGCTCAGTCGCTGCAGCCGGGCAAGACCGCCGACGGTCTCCGGGTGCCCGCGCCGAAGCCGTAGCCAGGTCAAGCGCCATGTGGGATCGCGTGGGGCCGGCCGGTCAGCGGGAGTGGAGGCGCGGGTGTGCGTGTAGGTGACGGCCGCATCGGTCTCGTCGCGGCGGGCGGTGCCTCGTACCCGTACAACTGCCAAGGCCAGCAGGCCCAGCACCGCCATCGCGTATCCGGCCGTTGTCCAGGCGAGCTGGTCCTGCTCGTGCAGGGCCGTCCACAGCTGTGGACGATTTCCGGTGACCGCGTCGCCGAGCGCCCGCGCCAGCCGCTGCTCGGCCTGGTGGGCGTCTTCACCCAGTACGCGGACGAAGGGAGCGGCCAAGATGCCGAGCAGGCATCCGACGGCCACCGACAGCACCACCCGGGGGATGTGGGCGACGCGCACTACGCGGACCATGAAGGCGGCTACCAGCAGGACGCGCAGCACGGCAACGGTCATGACCACACCGGCCAGATTGACCATGAGCAGGGGCAGTACTTCCCGGCCCGCTGGGGTGGCGGCAAGCCACGGCACCACCACCGCACCGACAGCGAGCAGCAGCGCGAGGGCGGTCCCGGCCACGGGCAGGACGAGCCGGGCTGCCACCACCTGGCCGCGGCTGATGGGCAGAGAACGCAACACGCTCTCGTCCGGCGGGCGCACCAGCGCGCGCCCGAGCCCTGGCTCCACGCTCATGAGCTGGTGAACGGCCCACAGCACGGCAGGTGCCCAGGTCCATGCGGCCAGAGTGTCGCCGGACACGGTGGACGGCGGCGCGAGGGTGCCCAGCGTCCGCCCCAGGACGACCAGCGCCCCGAATGCCGCCGCCGCGCCGGCGCAGACGACGAGCCGGGCCGAACGGCGGCGCCGGCGGCCCGAACTTCCCGCGCCGACCGTCAGGTTCAGACGCCTTCGCAGGTCCGCCAGCAGGAGTGCGGCCACTGCCCGGATCCACATCCATGCACGCTTACGCATCGGCGGGAGCCGCCTCGCCTTGAGGCGACCGTCCCCGTCCCGGGCCCCTTGCGCTGCCGAACCGTTGGGCCGGGCAGAGGATGGTGGCAGGAATCACCAGCACCAGAAACGCCCCAGCCAGGAACTTCGGCTCCGGTGCCGTCGAAAGCCTCAGTCCGAGGAAGCCGAGCGGCGCCCACCACAGCGCACCGCCCACGATCATCAGCAGGCTGCCGGACCGGGCGAGCGTGACCAGCAGGCCCAACGTCAGCAGGGTGACTCCACTGATCAGCCAAGCCACGTTGAGAAGTTGGAGAAGCTCCATCACGTTGTCCGGGTTGCCCGTGACATCGTTAGAGGTCTCCACCGCCCGGCGTGTGTCCGCCTCGGTGGCTCGGAACACGAAGAAGTAGCCGATCGCACTGGCCCCGGCCCCTATAGCGGCAATTCCACCGGCTATCCGGACACCAGGACGAGCGATCCCGTCCACCACCACGATCCAGCAGCGCAGGCCGAACGCGATGAGCCTGGGATTTCCCAGGGTCTTGAAGATGAAGCGGTGCAGCATGGAACTCCGGTGGGGTGTGGCCACGGTCATGGGGGGGCGAATGAGTCAGGAGGGCAGCAGCAGAAACGCCCCGGCGTACGCCGCTGCCATCAGGGCCGCGACCGCACTGGACCGCACCCAAGAGGCGCCGACCGTCCGTCCTGCCCACACCAGTGTGCCGACCAGCAGCACCAGCCACCCATCAGGGGACGTCAACGACGGAACAACTCCGCTGAGTTGTTCACCTCGCACCCCGACCGTAAGGGAGTTGGCCAGCACGCTGGAACTCCAGGCGACGGCTGTGCCGAGGCCCACGGCGCCCCCGCGCGCGTCACCCTTGGTCCGTCTGGTCCGTCCTTGTCAGGGCCTCGGTGATCAGGCGGGTGGCGAAGTCCTGGTCGTCGGTGACCCTGTTGATGTGCTCTGCGAGGAGGACGGCTGTGGCTTCCAGGGGAGTCATCTCGGCGTCGGTCCAGGGGCCGTACTGTTCGCGCCACAAGTTGGGGCTGAGGCCGGTGCCCGCGGCGATGAGCAGGCCGGCCATGGTGGGGATGACCTCGGGGCGGAAGGTCTTGGGCATCATGCGCATCGTGGCCACGAGGGCGGGCACCACGTACTCGATGACGTCCTTGTCGTGGTCCTCGCAGGCTTTCCGCAGCCACTCCATGAACGAGTAGATGAGCGTGCCCGTGCCCTCCAGCAGCTCATCGATTCCCGTAGGGCCCAAAGAGGCGGCGAACTGCTCGACCATCTGCTGCTGTTCGGCGTCGCTCTCGCTTTCGGTCTCGGTCTTGCTGTCGTAGATGGCTTTGAGCCGAGAGTCGATCATCAAGAGCGCTCCGCCGATGTCGCCGACGGGTGCGTACTTCGGGTCACAGGGCGATGACATCGGGCTCCTCCTCATGCGACCGCAGTGGGTAGCGCGGCATGTTCGTACGGTAGTCGGCGATCGGGTGGCGGGGCGGCAGTCTGGCGAATCCCGGCGGGAGTTCGCCTGCCGCCGCTCGGCCCGCGGCCGCCTCACCTCAGAGGTCGTCGTTCGGAGCCTCGTCGCGCTGCTGCTGAGTCCGGCCTCGGGCGACACCGATTGCCACCCCGAATCCCAGACCGAGCGCGATCCCGAGACCCACATTGTCCGCGAGCGCCCCGAAGGGGATGCCGAAGGCCATGCCTAGGGGGATCCAGAGTGCGAGCGCGTTGTAGGTGGACGAGTCGTTGGACCCGTCGCCTTCTCCCCGTTTCGTCATGTGGTCATTCTGCATGTCGGGGGCAACACCCCTGAGTGCCCGCGGAGCGTCCTGAATGGTTGGGGCGGACGGGGCGGGTGCAGGAGGTTCGTTAGGGTTTCGGCATGTCGAGTGCAGCGGGCGTGGGGGGCGGAGTGCCGTATCGCCGCAGGCGGCGGGGGGTGTTGAGCCGGGCGGCGGTCGTGGACACCGGGCGGGGGATCGCCGAGCAGGAGGGGCTGGACGCGGTCACGATTCGGCGGGTGGCAGCTGAGCTCGGTGTGTCGCCGATGGCGCTGTACCGGCATGTGTCGGACAAGCGTGAGCTGGTCGTCGCGATGCTCGATGACGTGGCTCGGCAGCTTCCGCGTCTGCCAGAGGCCGGGGAGTCCCGGGAGCTGCTGGCGCTTGCCTTTGTCGGTCTGCGTGACCATCTGGCTGCCAGCCCTTGGGCGGTGGAGGCGTTGCGCGGCGGTGAGCTGTTCGGGCCGGCCGTACTGCCGTATCTGGAGCGGGTGTTGGAGCTGCTCGAGCGGGCGGGGCTCGGTGAGCGGGAGGCCGTGGATGCGTACTGGGCGTTGTGGTGGTTCACGTTCGGGCATCTGACCAATCTGCCCGCGACGTTGCCCGCGGCCCGTCGCGAGCGGCTGGGGTTGTTGTTGAGGTCCGGGGCGGAAGAGCTGCCGCGGGTTCGGCGTATGGCTGATGTGCCCTTGGATCCGGGGGCGGCCGGCCGGGCGTTCCGGGCCGGGTTGGACGCGTTGATCGACGGGCTGCTGCCGGGCTGAACTCGCGCTGATTCCGCGTCGTCGGACCGGTATGTGATGTGGGTGCGAGTGAGGTTCCCGTGGCCTGAAGTTCCTCTTCTTCATTGCCCGTTGTGGCGCTCTGACCTTTAGTGTACGTAGTGCACAAAGGGTCTGAGAGGTGGCCCATGACCGAACGGTCCCCGGACGCGGACAACGACAAGGTTCCGACCGCGGAGGCCGGTTCCTCGTCCCCGGACGGCGGCAGCCGCTGGCTGCTCGCGATGACGTGTCTGGCCGCTGTACTGATCACCCTCGACATCACCGTCGTCAACGTCGCCCTCCCGCAGGTGGCGGCCGACCTCGACGCTCAACTCGGGGATCTGCAGTGGGTGGTGAACGGTTACACGCTGATGTTCGCCGCCCTACTGCTGCCCGCCGGCTCGATATCCGACCGCATCGGCCGCCGGCCGGTGTTCCTGGTCGGCGTGGCGGTGTTCACGCTGGCCTCGCTCGTCTGTGGCGCCGCGCCGAGTGTCGGCTGGCTTATCGCGGGGCGTGCGATCCAGGGCGTCGGTGGCGCGCTGGTGCTGTCCACGGCGCTGGCGCTGATCGCGGGCGCGTTCACCGGCCGGGCGCGGCAGTCGGCGATCGGCGCGTTCTCCGCCGCGGGCGGCGCGGACCTCGGGGTAGTTCGAGCAGCTGGCGGAGGGGCTTCCGCCCGCGGCGCGGGAGGGCGTACTCGAGGCGGCGCGGGGAGCGCTGACGGACGGGCTGGCGCAGATCAGCCTGATCGCGGGTGTGGTGGCGATGGTCGGGGCGGTGGTCGCGCTGGTCCTGATCCGCGGCAAGGACCGGCTGGCGGTGGCCGTACCGGAGGAGCAGGAGGCCGAGGCAACTGCCTGACGGCTCACGGCAGGAAGGCGGGCCGTGTCCCTTCCGAGGGCGCGCCCGCGCGGCCCGCCGCGCTTCGGTGGCTGGCGCTGGCGACCAGCGCCGAGCTCGTCGCTGGTTGCCGCTGAGTCGGCCGCGCTCGCTGTCCTCCTCGAGCGCCCGAGCTTCCCCGCCGTTGGCCTGCAACCTGTATCGGGACGCGGCCGTACGCCGTAGCCCCGATACGTCGCTGGGGGCGCCCCCCCGAAGAAGGGCGCCCCCCAGCGACGTACGAGCGAACGAAGACGCCTGTGGGCGCGAGCAGCAACTGCTCGCGCCCACAGGCGTCTTGTGCGTTCCGATCCGTACGGCATCGTGGGATCGGGCTCGGGCTCCAGCGTCGCCACGGCCGCAGGCTCGGCCTCGTGCCGCCGCTCCCGGTCGGTGGCGAGCAGCCGGTCGAGTTCCTTGAAGCGGCGGCCGTGGCGCGCGAACTGGGCGCTCAGCGCCGCCATCGCTGATCTCGGGGCTGAACCCGGCGGCCTCCCAGCCACCGAGCCGCAACAGGAAGGACCGCGCGGGAGCGTTCGCACGACGTCCGGCGAGATAGGTGGCGGGCAGATCGAGCAGGCCACGGACAGGCACCGTCCGCGACAGGATCACCTTCTCCAGCAGCCCCGCCCTGATGTCGGCCACGGCACGGGCCACCGAAGTCCGGTACTCCTCGCTGCCATGGCCCTCCACGTCCGCCGTCACCTCGGGCCCGGCGGTCGGCACCCACGAATCCGCCCGGACGCGCGCCGCAGCCAGACGCAGCTCCAACTCGTCGAGACCGTCCAGGTCTTGGGCACGCAGCAGGGCCGTACCTCCGTCCAGCCTGATCTCGCGGCTCAGCACCATCAGCCGCACCAGCTCCGGAAGCCCGGACCCGTTCGCGGCGCCATGCGTGGCACCCGAGAGAACGTGGGCGAGGTCGAAACCCGCCCAGCCGTACGCCCTCCAGCCGCTCATCTCGACGAGCGACAACGCCTCGGCGAACGCGTCGAGGGGCCGCCCGGGCGCCCGCTGTTCCGGCCGCCCGCCCGCCGGACGCAGTACGGCACCGCGCTCGGTGACCGAGACCGAGATGCGCTCCCCTCCGCCCACGCGACGGTCCCGTGCCGTTCGTACCCGACGTACGGGCCGGTCGCCGTCACCGCGAGCGCGGCCGCCGTGGCGACCGGATCACCGGCGGCCGGGACACGGCGCTCCACATAGCCGGGGGTCGGACTCACTGCAACTCCTTCGTGCGGCGGCCTGCCCGATGGGCAGCTTTCGGACAGGACCGGACCTGGATCGATCGGGCGCGTACGAGGGGCTGCACTCGAGTGGCAATTCTAGGGGTTTGAAAATCATTTTCAATAAATGGGGTCGAATGAGAGCTACCTCACACCCCAAACGGTCCTGCGGAAGACGCTCCCATTGCGCGACGCGAGTCGAGAGTTCATCATCAGGAAACCTGTTAATTTAATGTTTCAGTGATAGGTGGTTGGACCATGCCCTTCAGCACCGACGTCCAGGCCAGAGGCATCCAGTTGCTGCTCAGCGGCATGATGACCCGCGTACACGAGGAACTGCGCTTCACGGACGTCCCCAAGCGCACCGAAGGCCTCCAGGTGCCCACGAGCGCCGGACCGGTGAATTGCACGGTGTACCGACCGCCGGCCTCCACCGCCACCCCCGCCCCGGTGTACGTCAACTTCCACGGCGGCGGCTTCGTCGTGCGCCGCCCCGAGCAGGACGACCACATGTGCCGCTCCATCGCGGCCACCGCCGGCTGCGTCGTGATCAACGTGGACTACGACGTCGCCCCGCAGCGGCCGTATCCCGCCCCCCTCACGCAGGCGTACGACGTCTGCGCGTGGGTCGCCGACAACGGCACCGCGGGTGGCTGGGACGGCTCGCGCCTCGCCGTGGGCGGACACAGCGCCGGAGCCAACCTCACCGCCGGGGTGTGCCGCATGGCCCGGGACCGCGGCACCTTCACTCCCCGGCTGCAGATCATCGACTCCGCGCCGCTCGACCAGGCCGCCGACCCGTCCACCAAGCTGTCCCCCATCGCCAAGCCGCTGCTCAACCCCCACCTCATACGGATCTTCACCGCCGCCTACGTCCCGGACCCGGCCGAACGCGCGGATCCCCTCGTCTCGCCCGCGCTGGCCGACGACCTCGCCGGTCTGCCGCCGGCCCTGGTCATCACCGCGGAGCACGACCGCCTGCGCGACGAGGGCGACGCGTACGCCAAGGCTCTGGAGGCCGCGGGTGTCACGGTCACCCACCGCGTCTTCACGGGCGTCGACCACTACTTCACCCACACCGGTCCGGTGCCCGAGGCCAAGGAGGCCATCGAGCTGATGGCGTCCACGCTGCGCACCGCACTCAGCGCCTGACGCCGTCACGCGCCCGGCGTTGTCAGTGGGGCCTGGCAGCATCGGGAGCATGGACTACTGGCCCTACCCGCCGGATGAGGCGGACCGTCTCGATCCCTTCGACAGCGAGCGCACCGAGACGCAGTACGTCCTCTTCGGCGGCCACCGGCCCACCTCGGCGTTCGCCGATCCCGCCTGGTTCGGCCACCGTGATCTGCACCTGTATGTCCCGTGGGGCTACAAGATCCTCCGGATGGCCCAGAAGGTGGCCATCCACCGCCATGGTGACCTCGTACGGGAATGGCCGGTGCTGCATCGCGACCCTCGCGTCGACCCGGTGGACACGCCCGCCGGCGAGACGCTGTACCTGGACAACTGGAAGCGCAGCGTCTGCGGGTACCGGATCCTGACGTCGCCGACCGAGATGACGGCCGCCGAGGACGCGTACGACTACGCCGCCGCAACCGAGTTGGCCCGCGCCGCCTCGCGCGCCGAGGGGCGTGCTCTGGTGGTGTACATGTATGACGCCGAGAACTGGCACTGAGATTGACACGGGGGTGCGGTCAGACGGCCAGGAACTCCCGGGCCGCCGCCGCCCCCGCCGCGGCGTCCCAGCCGCCCTTGCCGATCACGGCGGTCACGTGTGACTCCGTGACGTCGCCGTCTGCCGCGATGAGTGCGTCGCATCCGAACCTGATCCTCGACGTTGCCGAGGATGGCGTTTCCCCGAGCGCCTGACGCGCCGTGGACATCGACGACCACCGCGTCGCGCACCCTGGCGCCGCGGGCCTTGACCCGGAAGTCCCCGATCGAGTCCGGGCTCAAGGCCGGCAGCCGGAAGACGGCGCCGAGCTGCGACTCCCACTCGCGCCGTAAGGCCTCGACCCGCGCGGCCCGGCGCCCGCGCGGGTCGAGTCCAGTAAGAACGCCCCGCGCGACCCCTCGGTCTTCGGTGCAGCGTTGGTCATCGTCCACCTCCATGCGCTTGGACAACGTTGTCTCGTGGCGCGGATGTTCCGTCCTGATGCCGCTGTGGTTCAAGGTCGTGCTGCGCCGGCCTTCCTAAGCTTCGCCGGGAGTGGCAAACCCAGTGCGGTTCCGGGTGCTACGCATAAATGAGGACAAAGAGGAGAGCGCTGATGAACCCGCCGATGCCGATACCGAAGCCGACAGATGTCATGTTGCAGATGGCGGGAGGCTTTCAGGTCTCCCAGGCCGTCTACGTCGTGGCCAAGCTGGACCTGCCGACGATGCTGGACGAGGCCGGCGGCCCGCTGACGGTGAGCGAACTGGCGGAGCTATCCGGCGCGCAGGTCCAGCACCTGCGCCGCCTGCTGCGCACGCTCGCGTCGATGGGGGTGTTTCTCCTCGACGGTGACGAGGTGTCCCTGACACCTATCGGCGCGACGCTGTCCCGCAATGCCGACGACTCGCTGCACGCGGTGGCGCTCATGTGGATGGAGACCCACTACGCACCCTTCGGCGATCTGCTCCACACGGTCAAGACGGGCGAGCCCGCCGCGAACCACCACCTCGGGAAGTCCTTCATCGACTGGGTGACCGAGAACCCGGACCGGGCGCAGTTGCTCAGCGATGCGATGGCCTCGGTCACCAAGGGCCTTCGTACCGGCATGTTCGACGACTACGCACTGCCCGCCGGTGAGCTGGTCGCCGACATCGGGGGAGCCGACGGCAGCGTTCTGGTCGAACTCATCAAGGACCTGCCCGACCGCCGGGGGATCGTCTTCGACCTGCCGCCGGTGACGCAGGCGGCGCGGGCCACCATCGCCGCCCGCGGGCTCGACGGCCGGGTCGAGGTCGTCGGCGGTGACTTCTTCGACAGCGTGCCCGCCGCGGACGTATACGTACTCAGTGCCATCCTTCACGACTGGGACGACGCCTCCGCTGTGCGCCTGCTCCAGTCGGTGGCCAAGGCAGGCGGATCCGGAGCGCGGGTGCTGGTCATCGAGACCGTCGTGCCGGACGGCGGTGAACCGCATCTGGCCAAGATGAGCGACCTCACGATGCTCGGCATGGCGCCCGGGATGGAACGGAACCGGGCGGAGTACGAATCGCTGCTCAACGCTGCCGGCGTCGGCATCGACAGGGTCGTACCGACGTCGACTCCGTACTCGATCATCGAGGCGACGGTCGCCTGAGCGGACGTCAGCCAGGGCGCGGGGGCGCCCTGGCTGACGTAGCACCAGACGGTCAGTGGTCAGCCCTTGAGCATGATGGGGCGGCGGAAGCTCGCGTAGGTGTACTTGCCGGTGATGCGCAGCTCCTCGTCGAAGTGGAAGATGTCGGTTCCTTCCCAGCGCATCCGGCTGCCGTAGCGGGCGCGGAGGGCCCAGCGCAGCACAGACTTGGTGCCGCAGGTGTGCTGGGGCGCCAGGTCGAGACGGCAGGTCCAGCGGATGGCCGCGCGACGCTGCTGTTCGTCGATGAGCCGGTCGTGTTCGTCGAAGGTGACCAGGCCGAACTTCCCCGAGAAGATCGGCACGAACGCGGCACGGATCTGTGCGGGTCCGCGGTGGACGGCGCCGTCGCCGGGACGGTACTCGGCGTCCTCGGCGAAGAAGGACATGGCGAGGTCGAGGTCCTGGACGTTGAAGCTGTCGACGAAGCGGTCGATGGTCTCGGTGAGGGCCGCCCTGGGCTTCGCGTCCCCGCTGGGCTTTGCGTCCCAGGTCACCACGGGACGACCCCGTCGGCACCGAGGAACTGTCCCGTCGGGCCGTCCGGGCCGAGGAGAGCAACCTTGGCGACGGTCGCGGCCGCTTGGGCCGGCGGCTGGCCCACCTGACCGCCCATCATGTCGGTCGCCGTCAGACCCGGGTCTACGCAATTGATCCGCATAGCCGGATATGCCTTGGCGTACTGGACGGTGAACATATTGAGGGCCGCCTTGGAAGCGCGATACACATCCTGCGGGTAGGCGGCGAATTCGTCGTCCGGATCGGCCGATTTGGCCAACGAGCCAATGCTGCTGGTCACGTTGACGACCGCCGGCCGCGTCGACTCCGAGAGGAGAGGCAGAAAGGCCGTCGTGACGCGTACGGCACCGAAGACATTGGTGTCGAAAATCTGGTGCACGAGGTCGGACGTGAGGTTTCCGATGTGCGTCGGCGGTTCCAGCAGGCCCGCGTTGTTGACCAGTACGTCGAGTTGGCCGACGGTCGCGGCGGCAGCTTGGGCGGAGGCGTCGTCGGTGACGTCGAGCCGTACGAATCGCCCGCCCAGCTCGTCGGCGGCGCGCTCCCCTCGGGCCTCGTCCCGGCAGCCCAGCCATACGGTGTGGCCCTCGGTGATGAGGGCACGGGCCGTTTCGTAGCCAATACCCCGATTGGCACCGGTAATGAGAATTGTTGACATGGCATTCCCCTGACCAGCTGGTCAGATGGCCTCGAGTTCCATGGCGAAGTAGCCGCCGCCGACGGGGTAGGTCTTGCCGCGGCGCCAGCAGGTGGCCTCGAAGAGCGCGTCGAATTCGTCAAGGTCTCGTTCGATGCCGCCCGTGACGCAGAGCATCGTCACGTCCGCGATGGTGGCGAAGTCGGGCTTGCCGATCTCCTGGTCGACGAGCATTTCCACCACCAGGGCGCGCCCGCCTTCGCCCGCCGCGGAACGGCAGTTGCGCAGGATCGTCGTACAGCGCTCGTCGTCCCAGTCGTGGAGCACGGTCTTGAGGAGGTAGAGATCCGCGTTGCGTACTTCGTCGAAGAAGTCGCCCGGCACACCGGAGAAACGGTCGGACAGGCCCCGCCGTTCGGCCTGCTGGATCGCGTCCTCGATGGCGTGCGGCAGGTCGAGTACCTGGCCCTGCAGAGCGGGATCGGCCTCCATGAGCGCCAGTACGAGGTGTCCGTCGCCGCCACCGACGTCGATCGCCGTGGACAGGCCCTTTGTGTCGGCCTCGGCCAGGATGCCCTGGGTCACCATGCCGGCCAAGTCCCGCATGGAATCGGCGAACAGCTTGGCCTTGTCGGCCTTCTCCGGCCGCGCGTAGTAGTCGAAGACGTCCGCGCCCAGCGCCTTCTTCGCCTGGCTCGTGCCCTGCCGCACCGCCTCGGGGAACAGGCTCCAGGGCTGCCAGTGCGACTCCCCGGCCTGGATCAGCACCAAGGAGCGCAGGGAGCCCGGCACATCGGTACGCAGCATCTGGCCCCGCCCGGTCAGGCCGAAGCGCCCCGACCCTTCGTAACTGAGCACTCCCAGCGAAGCGGCGGCACGCATCAAACGGAACGTGGACCGCTCATGGCTGCCCTCGCGCTCGGCCACCTCCTTCGCCGTGCGAGCTCCGTCGGCAAGGTGGTCGGCGATGTTGAGTTCGGCAACCGCGTGCAGGGTCTGGAGGATCGCGCCGCCGGCGATCATCTGCATCAGGCCTGCGACATCCGCCGCCGGGTCGCCGGCCGCCTCGTCCGTTGCCGCGTGAGTCGTGGTCGTTTCGTTCATGGAAGTCGTACCTCGTGCCTCTCGTGTCCCAGAGGCCTGTAATTTTGTTCGGGTTCGTGTGGGGGCGCTTGCAACTGAGCGACACATCCATGGGATTTCCGTGCCTTACCCGAAAAGGGCGACGGTGAGAGGCTTCAGTCCCAGTCGTCCGTGACGGTCAGTCATGACGGCGCACTTGATGGCATAGCCCTGATCTGCACCGCATGCGGCCGGTTGCTCTGCGCGAACTGCGCACTCGAAGCCAGCGACAATCCCTACCTGCCGAAGTGCGACAGCTGTCGAGGCCCGATAGCCATCCCGATGTCGCGTTGAGATACGCGGATTTCGCCGATTCCGCAGTCATCCGTTCGACTCGACGAGGGGGGCCGCGTGCCGCCGCACTTCATGAGGATGTCCGGGTTCTACCTCGTTGTGATGGGCATCGGAGGGCATCGCGTCCTGGATATGCCGACCTGGCTCAGCGTATGGAACGTCGTGCTGGGTGTACTCCTCATCGCCTGCGCGACGTCGAACGGGGCGGGTGAGGAGTGACGCGCACGCCCGTTGAGGAACGGGCGTGCGGGCAGCCACTGAAAGGCCGTCGGACTCCGTACGAGGGACCTTGGGATCAAGACTTGGTGGTGTCCACGACGAAGCGGCGACTGAGAGTGATCTCGCTCCAGAGCAGGCCCAGGTCGGTGGTCACCGTCAGCTCGTAGTTCCCGTCCCGCAACGCCGCCACATCGAGCACCCGGTGGTTTCCGACCCAGAGGGTGGGAACGATCTCGCCGTTCAGCCTGACCTCGACATTGCGCAGCGCCTCACTGTTCAGCGACGCGTCGTCGCCGCTGCCGTCCGTGTCTTCGGTGTCCACCGTGAGCGTGCCCTTGGAAAGCGCGGCGGCGTTCAGCACGCCGTTGCTGGGGATGCCGCGTATCCGAAGCTCCGGCTGGTTCACCGCGTTGGACACGGCAATGCCGCCGATCACCAGGGCGGTGGCAACAGCGGCAACCAGAAGCGCGATGAGCGCCCTGCGCAGGGACCGGGCTCGTACAGGGTCCGACGTCTTCAGGGTCCGCCGCATGGACACATCCTTCAGGAGTTGCTGCTGCCAGTCGTCGGCTCCGCCTCTTCGCCCCGCGGGCCCGGGGACACGGACTCGCGGGTGTCCGGCGACCCTGATGGTGCCACGTCAATCGTCAAACGGCATCCAGTTCGCGTTCGCACGTCACGGGCTCGTAAGCGTCCGATTGCCGGGTGGGGTGCCTACCGGGGTGGGGGCGACATGTTGTATCGCGGCTGCGGGTGCGTTGTGGCTTCGCACTGTTCCCCAGCCCCGCCCCTTCCCGAAACTGGGGCTCCGCCCCAGGCCCCCCGCCAGGGGGTGGTGGGTGACACTTCGTGTCGCGTCTGCGGGTGCGTTGTGGCTGGTCGCGCAGTTCCCCGCGCCCCTAAACAGCCTGCGACTGCCCGCACCCTGAAGAGCAAGCGAACCGAAAAGCCCGCACCACGACGAAACCGGCACCCTCCCTCCGGCGGGAGGGGACGTGGGCCGGTGCGTCGTATGCCCGTCGCTTAGCTTCGGTCTGGGCACACCAGCACCCTGTGGAAGCAAGGGGCCGTATGCCCTGTTGGCGACGGGCTGACGCACCGGCCCGCGGCCCCGCACCCACCAACCACCTAGGGGCGCGGGGAACTGCGCGAGCAACCACAACCCACCCGCACCCGCCCAACCGCCGGAGGCACCCCGCTCCTGTCTATTCGCACAGCAGGTCGTGGCATGGCTCGTCCGAGGGGTGCGCGACGTATCCCGATTGCCCGCAGGTCTGCCTGCACAGTCTTGAAGACATGACGGAGTGGGGGATCAGGCCGGCCCGCGGGGGACTGACGCGAGTGAGCATCGCCGCCGTTGTCGTGCTGGGCTCGGTTGCACTCACGGGTGGTGCGGTGCGGGCGGATTCGGCCGACACGGACAACCCGCCGTCCCACGGTGTACGTGTCGAAGTGACGGCGGGGCCCGCGCCTGGATGCCGTGGGATCGTCGTTGACACCGAGGGCAGCCACTCCCTCCTGACCGTGGGGTGTGACGCCTGCCCGCACTCGTACGTGGCCGTGACAGCGCGCACGGCGCCCCATCCGCAGCTGAGCCTCGTATGGAAGCGACCGTGCGAGAGGCCACCCGCCACGCCGCCCGCGACGCCCCCACCTACTCCGCGTCCTGAGCCCTCGCTTCCGAGCCCCCCTGCCCCCACCCGTACCGCACCGGCACCCACCCCTACGCCACCTGCCCCCACTCCTACCTTCCCGGCACCCACGCCCTCCCCACCGAGGGCCGCGGCTCCGCAGACCGCGCTTCCCGTGCCGACCCGGCCGCACCCCTCGAAGGCGGCCGGTACGCCGAGCCAGAAGCCGAAACAGCCGGAGCGGGCGGCGCCGGCCCCGCAACCCGTCAAGCACCGGACGTACCAAGCCCCGCCGCGCAGAGCGACACGCGACGGGACCCCGTTGATGACCCTGGCCCTGCTGCTCATCGCTCCGGCGGTCCTGGCCGCGGCGGCCCTGCGCACACGTTCCTCGTCCGGGGGCGGCGGCCGTTAGGGCCCGGTTCGCGCCCCCTCACCACCGCCACAGGCTGAAACGCAGCGACCGGACCAGGCCCCCACCGCAAGCCCCACCGACCCTGCCGCTCTACGGAGGCTCCATGTCGCAATGGCTGGTCCTGGCCCTGGTGATGGCCTCGGCCTGCGTGGTGGTTCTGGCCATCACCCTGCTCAGGCACCGGCGTATCCCTGACGACGACGATCCCACCGAGACCCCCGATGTCATCGAGTACATGACCATGATGATCGGCGTTGTCTACGCGATCGTGCTCGGACTCGCCATCGCCGGTGGCTGGGAGGCGCGCGGTGCCGCGCATGAGAACGTACGCGCCGAGGCCCAGGCCCTGCACGAGGTCAACGAGCGTGCCCAGGCGTACCCGGCGGCCGTACGGGACCGCATCAAGAAGGACATCGACGCCTACGTGCAGTATGTGGTCGACGAGGAGTGGCAGGTCATGGCCGATCACGGCGAACTGTCCGACCGGGGAACGGAATTGTTCGCGCGGGTACGCAAGGACGTCGCCGGCTACGAACCGCGGACCGACCAGGAGGACCGGGCCTACCAGCCGATGGTCGACCAGGTCGCCGTCGCCGATGACGCCCGGGGTTCCCGGGGCGACAGCGCGGGTGGGGCGATGCCGGGTGTGGTCTGGTTCGGTCTCATCGCGGGCGCGCTGGTGACGATCGGCATGATCTTCACCCTGCAGATCCGCACCTCCCCACCGGAATTGCTGCTCGCCGGCCTGTTCAGCGCCCTGATCGCCTTCCTGCTCTTCTTGATCTGGGAATTCGACTCGTCCTTCAGCCGGGACGCCGGCACGGCGGCCGGCCCCTTCCTCGACCTCTTCCCCGCCGTCGACTCAACCGCACGCTGACCGCCGTCGGCTCAGCCGCACGCTGACCGCCGTCGGCCACGGCCACGGCGCCGTCCCGGAGAGCCCGTCGTCCGAAAGAGCGACGCATCCGGAAAGCAGCACCTCCACAGAGAGGAACGAGAGGCAGACCATGTCACAGCCCTTCAAACTTCCGGACTTCTACGAGCCGTACCCGGCACGGCTCAGCCCCCACCTGGAGACGGTGCGGAAGGACTCCAAGACCTGGGCCCGCAGGATGGGGATGATCGAGGGGTCGGAGGTCTGGGACAGCCGTGACTTCGACTCCCACGACTACGCCTTGCTGTGCTCGTACACCCATCCCGATGCCCCGGCCGCCGAGCTGACCTTGGTCACCGAGTGGTACGTGTGGGTGTTCTTCTTCGACGACGACTTCCTGCGGCGTTTCAAGCGCAGCCAGGACCTTTCCGGAGCCCGCGCCTACCTCGACCGGTTGCCGGCCTTCATGCCGATGGAGCCCGGGGGTGCGCCCGCGGAGCCGGCCAGCGCGGTCGAGCGCGGCCTGGCCGACCTGTGGGCCCGCACCGTGCCGGCCATGTCCCAGGACTGGCGCCGCCGGTTCGCGACGAGCACGAAAGCCCTGCTCGAGGAATCCCTGTGGGAGCTGCGCAACATCTCCGACGGCCGTGTCGCCAATCCGCTGGAGTACATCGAGATGCGGCGCAAGGTGGGCGGTGCCCCCTGGTCCGCGGGTCTCGTCGAGTACGCCGCGGGCGCCGAGGTGCCGGAGCCGATCGCTGCCTGCCGTCCCATGCTCGTGCTCCGGGACGCCTTCTCCGACGCGGTGCACCTGCGGAACGACCTGTTCTCCTACCAGCGGGAGATCGAGGACGAGGGTGAACTCTCCAACGGCGTACTGGTCTTCGAGAAGTTCCTGGGCTGCGACACCCAGCAGGCCGCCGACGCCGTCAACGAGCTGCTCACCTCTCGGCTGCAGCAGTTCGAGCACACCGCGCTGACCGAGCTGGCACCGTTGTTCGCCGAGCACGGCCTGCCCCCGCAGTCCTGCGCCGACGTCCTGGCCTACGTCAAGGGACTCCAGGACTGGCAGGCGGGCGGCCACGAATGGCACATGCGCTCCAGCCGCTATATGAACGGCGCGGCCGGGGGCTCGACGACCGCAGGCTCAACGGCCGGGGGCTCACCGGTCAGGGCGAGCGCGTCAGCCATCCCGGGCGGTCCGGCGGGCGGCCTGGCGGGTGTCCTGCACGGTCCGACCGGTCTGGGCACCTCCGCGGCCCGCATCACGGCCTCGGTGGCGGCGACGATGCCGAAGCGGTTGCGCAGCCACGCGCATGTGCCGTTCCAGCGGGTCGGGCCGGTCCCCGTCCCCGAGCTGTACATGCCGTTCACCACAGAGCTGAGTCCTCATCTGGACGACTCACGCGAGCACGTCGTCGACTGGGCCCGCACGGTGGGCATGCTGGAGCCGCTGCCCGGCGTGCCCGGTCCCGGCATCTGGGACGAACACAAGCTGCGGGCCTTCGACTTCGCCCTGTGCTCGGCGGGCATCCATCCGGACGCCTCCCCCGAAGAGCTGGACCTGACGACGCACTGGCTCACCTGGGGAACGTACGCCGACGACTACTACCCCGCCGTGTTCGGACCCCGGTCCGACCTCACCGGCGCCAGGCTGTGCAACGAGCGGCTGTCCGCGTTCATGCCGGTGGACTCCACGGCGGTCCCCACCCCGGCGAACGCGCTGGAACGCGGGCTCGCGGACCTGTGGTCCCGTACGGCCGGCCCGATGACGACCGCCGCACGCCGCGCGTTCCGCGGCACCATCGAGGACATGACCGGCAGCTGGGTGTGGGAACTGTGCAACGCGGCGGAGAACCGCGTCCCCGACCCGGTCGACTACATCGAGATGCGGCGCAAGACCTTCGGGGCGGACCTCACCATGAGTCTGTGCCGCCTGTCCCACGGGCGCACGGTGCCGCCGGAGGCGTACCGGAGCCGTCCCGTCCAGGCGATGCAGAACTCGGCGGCGGACTACGCGGCCCTGATCAACGACCTGTACTCGTACCAGAAGGAGATCGAGTTCGAGGGTGAGATCCACAACGCCGTCCTCGTGGTCCAGGACTTCTTCGACTGCGGCCTCACCGAAGCGCTCGGCATCGTCGCCGATCTGATGACCTCGCGGATGCGGGAGTTCGAACGCGTGGTGTCCACCGAGCTTCCGGAGATGTTCGACCAGCTGAATCTCGACTCCGGCACACGGGCCACGCTCACCGGGTACGCACAGGAGCTCAAGCACTGGCTTGCCGGAATCCTCATCTGGCACCAGCAGTGCCACCGGTACGAGGAGGCCGAACTGCGCCGCCCGGTGGGTGGCTGGACCAGCCCGCCCACCCGTCCCACAGGTCTCGGCACATCAGCGGCTCATATCCCGGCCCTCGCATGTGGGCTCAATTTCATGCCCGAAAAGAGCCCGTCAAAGCGGAAGTAGTCCTCTGGGGAATGCTCGGTGGTGCCCGTTCGGTGGCATTTCATTCCCACTCGTTTGAGTTATGGAAAAGCGCCGGTTTCAAATGTCACGCTTTTTCAGCACGTCGAAAAACTGTCGAAAAACTGATTCTCCATCACAAACGCTTGGGGGAAATACATGTCGGTCGAGGCGGGTAGCGAGAACCGCACGGAGCAGGACCGGAGCCAGCAGAGCCTGGCGACGTCGGCCGCGCGGAACCTGGCCACCACCACCAAGTCCGTCCCGCAGATGCAGGAGATCACCTCCAGGTGGCTGCTGCGGATGCTGCCCTGGGTCCAGGTGGAAGGTGGCACCTACCGGGTGAACCGCCGGCTGAACTATGCGGTCGGGGACGGGCGCGTGACCTTCGTGAAGACGGGGGACCAGGTGGAGGTGATCCCGGCCGAGCTGGGGGAGCTTCCGACGCTGCGGGACTACGGCGACCTCGAGGTGCTCGGCGAACTGGCGCGGCGCTGCCGGCAACAGGAATACGAGCCCGGGGACGTCCTCGCCTCCTTCGGCGGCCAGGCGGACACGGTGTTCCTGCTGGCGCACGGCAAGGTCGAGAAAGTGGGCTCCGGGCCCTACGGAGATGACGCCGTGCTCGGTGTACTGGCCGACGGCGCCTACTTCGGCGACCAATGCCTCACCGCCTCCGACGGCATCTGGGAATTCACGGCACGTGCCCTGACCCATTGCACCGTTCTCGCACTCACCCGGCAGGATGTCCTGACACTGGCGGACCGTTCCGCATCGCTCCAAGCCCACCTGGAGCAGGTGCGGTCCGTTCCCGAGCAGCGCACCAACAAATACGGTGAGGCCGCGATCGACCTGTCGGCCGGACACGTCGGAGAGGCCCTGCTGCCGCACACCTTCGTGGACTACGAACCGGCCCCGCGCGAGTACGAACTGAGCGTCGCGCAGACGGTGCTGCGGATCCACAGCAGGGTCGCCGACCTCTACAACCAGCCGATGAACCAGACGGAGCAGCAGTTGCGGCTCACCGTCGAGGCACTCAAGGAACGCCAGGAGCACGAACTCGTCAACAACCGCGAGTTCGGCCTGCTCCACAACTGTGAGTACGACCAGCGGCTGCAGCCACACGCCGGTGTGCCCAGCCCCGACGACATGGACGAACTGCTCAGCAGGCGCCGCGGATCCAAGCTCTTCCTCGCCCACCCCAGGGCGATCGCCGCGTTCGGACGGGAGTGCAGCAAGCGGGGTCTGTACCCGGACACGGTGGAGGTGCACGGCCACCACGTGCCCGCCTGGCGCGGTGTGCCGATCTTCCCCTGCAACAAGATCCCGATCTCCGACGCCCGTACGACATCGATCATCTGCATGCGTACGGGCGAGTCGGAAGCGGGCGTCATCGGGCTCAGGCAGAGCGGCATCCCGGACGAGATCGAACCGAGCCTGTCCGTTCGCTTCATGGGCATCAGCGAGCAGGCGATCATCTCGTACCTGGTCACGGCCTACTATTCGGCGGCAGTCCTGGTGCCGGACGCCCTGGGCGTCCTGGAGAACGTCGAAATCGGCCACTGGCGCTGACACAAGTACGAGAGCCAAGACCTGGAGCTGGGCCGGACGGTCCTTGGACGATCGCGGGCCGTCCAAGGACTGTCCGGCCGTCCGGCACCCCCAGCGGGTCTTTCGACGCCGGCTATGGCCACGCGCGGCCATTCACCCGCGGGGACGCGCTGGGCGATCGCCTCCGGGGGAGCGAGTTCGCGAGGTGGGGCTGCCTCCATCTTGGTGGTCCGAGGGGACCCACCTCTGTGTCCGGGCAGGCTTGGACGGCTGCCTCGCACTGGCCGCACAGGGCTTCGGCCCCGCTGTCGGTGATGACGAGCGTTGCTCACAGCGACTCGTTACCGCACCCGCAGACCAGAGCAGCCCGTTGATGAAGGTCGTGACCGGCTGCCAGGCGAGCAGCCCTTCTGGCACCGGCAGTTGCTTGGCGAAGGCGGTGACGGCCTGGCGGTCGGAGGTGGCCAGGACGGCCGCGTAGTACTTGAGCGTGATGGCGCCTCCGCCGCCGTGGCCGTAGCCGGGTGGTCCTTCGTGCGCGAGCCCAGATCGCACCGTCCCACGAAGCCGCCGTTCAGCCGGAGTCGCCCGCGTCGGCGGCGCGAGCGGGCTGTCGGCGCCGGTGACGGGACCGTACATCCGTACTCCGCGCGGGAACTCGTCCACCTCGGGTATCTCCGCCGCTTGGCGGCGGTGGCCGGTGCGGCCCGTCGAGACGGGCGGCCGGGGCATGGCCCCATGGGCCCTAGAGGCGTGGCACGTGGTCCACCCACGCCATGTCGGCCGTCGCGACGAGCGACTGGCCGGACAGGGTTGCGGGGGTCACACCGGTGAACGCCACGACGTCCCGGTGCAGATGGGACTGGTCGGCGTAGCCGCAGTCGGCCGCGACCCTGGCCGCCGCCTGGCCCCCGGCCAGGCGGGTGGCGGCCCAGTCGTAGCGGACGAGCTTCGCGGCGCGCTTGGGCGGCAGGCCGAGCTGCGCGTGGAAGCGGGACCACAGGCGCTTGCGGCTCCAGCCCAGCTCGTCGGCCAGCCCTTCGACCCGCACCTGGCCGTGCCCGGCGACGATACGGTCCCAGGCCCAGGCCAGCTCCGGCTCGATGGCGGGCCCCGCGGCGGACAGCCGGGCGAGGAACGCTTCGACGAGCGCGAAGCGTTCCTCCCACGAGGCGGCCTGGGCCAGCTGCTCGCGCAGCCGGGCCGCCCGCCGCTCTCCCCACAGGTCGTCCAGGGCCACCACGGAGCTCTCCAGCTCAGCAGGGTCCACGCCAAGCACGGCGCGCGCGATGGCGGGGGACAGGCGCACCTGCACCCACTCGACGTTCGCGGCCCGCACCCGCGCCGCACCGCCGGCGCCGAATCCGAGCCCGGTGACAAGGCTGCCGCGGTGCTGCCGCCCCGTCGACTTGTCGATGCCGAGCACCGCCTCGCCGCATGCCAGCGCCAGCGTCAGCACGGGGTGCGGGTCGAGCCGGTGGTCGACCGGAGCCGGGCCGCGGTCGCGGAACCCCGCCAGGACGACGCCGGGTACGCGGCCGGGCCGGGCCGGGCGCGTGACCTGCCACACGGGGGCAACGACGCGTCGGCGCACGGCAGTTGACATGTGTCCATGCTACGGGCCCGCCCGAACGGAACATTTCTTCAATCCAGCGGGCCGCGGTCGCGGCGAAGGTGAGCGCATGACTTCCACCGGAACCACCGCACCGCCACCACCGGGTGTGGCCCGTCTGTTGCGCCCGTACGCGGGCGGCTTCGCATTCGTCGTCGTCCTGCAGGTCATCGGCGCTGTCGCCGGCCTGGCGCCGCTCCTCGCGGTCGTCGAACTCGGCCGTACGCTGCTGGCGCCGGGGCCGGCCGACGACGGGCACGTGCGCGACGTCGTGATCGCGGGCGCGGCAGGGCTGCTCGTACGGCTGCTGTTCATGGCCGCCTCGTCCGGCGTCGGACACCTCCTCGACACCCGGGTGCAGCTGTCGCTGCGCCGGCAACTCGCCGCGCGGCTCGGGCGGGTGCCGATCGGCCGGCTGGCGCGGCGGCGGACCGGGGAGCTGGCGAAGCTGGTGGGTGAGGACGTCAGCGCCGTGCACCCGCTCATCGCCCACACGCCGGGCGAGCTGGTCTCCGCCTTCGTGGTGCCGCTGGTCTCGCTCGGCTACCTCTTCACCGTGGACTGGCGGCTGACGCTGATCACGCTGATCCCTGTGCTGCTGGCGGTCGCGCTGGTGCCGCTGATGATGACCCCTACGCGGCTGCGCGAGCAGAAGGAGTTCGACGCCGCGATGGGGCGGATCTCGGCGTCGGTGGTCGAGTTCGTACAGGGCATCGCGGTGGTGAAGGCGTTCGGCGGGTCGGAGCGGGCGCACAGCGCGTTCCGTACCGCGGTGGGCGACTTCACCCGGAGCTTCTACCGGATGGTGCGCGGTCTTTCCGGGGTCGCCGCCGGGATGCAGGTGGCGCTGTCGCCGCCGTTCGTGCTGCTGGCGGTGCTGGTCGGCGGCGCGTACCGGATCACCGGGGGCGGGCTCGCCCCGGCGGACCTGCTGCCCTTCCTGCTCCTCGGCCTCGGGCTGACCGCGCCCGTGGCCGCGCTCGGGCACGGCTTCGACGACCTCCAGGCCGCGCGACGCGCCGTCGGCCGCATCCGGGACGTACTCGCCGAGCCGTCGCTGCCCGAGCCCGTACGGCCGGTGGCGCCCGAGGGGCACCGGGTGGAGCTGCGGGACGTCCGTTTTGGGTACGAGGGTGCCGAGGCCGGGCGCGAGGTGCTGCGCGGGATCGACCTTGTGCTGGAGCCGGGGACGATCACCGCCGTGGTCGGGCCGTCCGGCAGCGGCAAGTCCACGCTGGTGCAGCTGCTGCCGCGGTTCTACGACCCGACGCACGGCTCCGTGCTCCTCGGCGGCGTCGACCTGCGTGAGGTGGGCAGCCAGGAGCTGTACCGGCGGGTGTCCTTCGTCTTCCAGGACGTCCGGCTGCTGCGCGCCTCGGTCGCGGACAACATCGCCCTCGCCGTCCCGCACGCCGACCGCGACGCCGTTGTCCGCGCCGCCCGCCGGGCGAGCATCCACGACCGCGTCCTCGAACTGCCCCGCGGCTACGACTCGGTGATCGGCGAGGACGCCCGCCTCTCCGGCGGCGAGGCGCAGCGCGTCTCCATCGCCCGCGCCCTGCTCGCAGACGCCCCCGTCCTGGTCCTCGACGAGGCCACCGCCTTCGCCGACCCGCAGACCGAGCAGGCGGTGCGCGAGGCGCTGGCGCAGACCCGGGAGGAGCGGACGACGCTGGTCATCGCCCACCGCTTGGAGACGATCGCCGACGCCGACACCGTCGTGATGCTGCGCGACGGCGAGATCGTGGAGCGGGGCACGACCGCGGAACTCCTCGCGCGGGGCGGCGCATTCGCCGAATTCTGGAAGATCCACGCCGGTGCCATGGAAGCCGATGCCACGGAAGCCCGTGCCATGGAAGCCGATGCCATGGAAGGGGAAGAGGCCCGATGATCAGCACACTGCTGCATGTGCTCGGCCACGAGTACGCCGGGCCGGTGCGCCGCACCATTGCCCTGATGACGGCGACCGCCCTCGCCGAGGGACTGTCGTACGCCCTGCTGGTGCCCGTGCTGCGCGCGCTCTTCGGCAGCACACCCGAGGACGCCCGGCCCTGGCTGGCCGCCTTCGGCGCGGCGGTCGCGGTCTACGCGGTGCTGCGGTACGTCAGCGACCGCTCCGGTTTCCGCGTGGGCACGACGATGCTGCACGGCATGTACGAGCGCCTCGGCGAACACCTCGCCAGGTTGCCCATCGGCTGGTATCAACCCGGCCGCACCGGCGAGGTGTCCGTCCTCGCCAGCCAGGGGGTGTTGCAGGCGATGGGCGTGATCGCGCACCTGCTGGCGCCGTTCATCTCCGCCTGTGTGACGCCGCTGACGATCGTCGTCGTGATGCTCGCCTTCAACTGGCAGCTGGGGCTTGCCGGCCTGGCCGCTGTGCCGTTGGTGGCCGCGGTCCAGCTGCGTACGGCCCGCGCGACGACGGCGACCGACGCGGAGCGCGTGGAACGCGAGCGCGCGGCCACCGGCCGCGTCATCGAGTACCTCCAGGCCCAGCCGGTGCTGCGCGCCGGCGGCCGCACCGGCGAGCGATTCGGTTTGCTGGACGACTCCCTGAAGGAACTGCGCCGCGCCTCGCGTCGCTCCACCCTTTCGGCGCTGCCAGGTGTGCTGGGTCTTGCGGTCACCGTGCAGGCGGTGTTCACCGCGCTGCTCGCACTCGGCGCGTACCTCGCCCTCGGCGGGGACATCGGCGCGGCCGAGGTGCTCGCGGTCCTGGTGCTCGCCGCCCGCTGCGCCGACCCGCTGCTGTCCCTCGCCGAGATGAGTGGCGGCATCCGAGCCGCCCGCGCCGAACTCACCCGCCTCGACGACGTCCTCAGCACCGAGCCGCTGCCGGAGCCTCGCGTGCCGCGCGAACCGGCTGGTCACGACGTCGTGTTCGACGCGGTCACCTTCCGGCACGGCGACCGCGCGGTCGCCGACGGAGTGACGCTGTCCGTACCCGAGGGCCGGCGGCTCGCCGTCGTCGGGCCGTCAGGCGCGGGCAAGACGACGCTGTTGCAGCTGCTCGCCCGCTTCTACGACGTCGACGCGGGCGCGGTGCGGATCGGCGGCGTGGACGTACGGGAGATGGACACCGCGGCGCTGATGGCGCGGATCGCCATCGTCTTCCAGGACGTCTACCTCTTCGACGGCACGATCGAGGAGAACGTGCGCCTCGGCCGCCCGGACGCCACCGACGCCGAGGTACGGGCCGCGGCCGCCGCGGCCCGTCTCGACGAGGTGATCGAGCTGCTGCCCGGCGGCTGGTCGGCGGACGTGGGCGAGGGCGGGGCGCTGCTGTCGGGCGGCGAGCGGCAGCGCGTCTCCATCGCCCGCGCGCTGCTGAAGGACGCGCCGATCGTGCTGCTCGACGAGATCACTTCGGCCCTGGACCCGGTGAACGAGGCGGCCGTGCACGCCGGCATCGAGCAGCTGATGGCGGGCCGGACCGTGGTGCTGGTGGCGCACCGCATGGGGACCGTGCGCCGGGCCGACCGCGTCGCCTTCCTGGACGCCGGGCGGGTGGTCGAACAGGGCAGCCACGAGGAGTTGCTGCGCCGCGCCGACCGGTACGCCGCGTACTGGGACCTGTCCCTGCCCGGGGCGGCGCGGGACTGAGACGGCCGTGCAGAGCCCTGGTGGATCTGGCGTAGCGCGTGGTCGTGGACGGACTTGGGCTTGGGGCGCACCACCCGCAGCTCGGCGACGGCACCCACACCGCGTACGCACGCGGGCCGCTCCAGGTCTACTATCGGCGATGGTAGACTGTGAGAAAGTTGGAGAGTTGGAGAGTCGCAATTTGGGGAAATCCTGGGTAGTCTGAGTAGCGAAGGAGACATGGAAGGTGAGAGTGGGAGGTCATCCATGGCTGCGGCTACGTTCCAGGCCAGCGTGCGCGACAAGGGGCAGCTGACGCTACCCGCAGGCGTACGCGAGGCGCTGGGGGTCTCCCCAGGCGACGAGCTTGAGTTCGAGATCAACGACGCCGGCGTCGTCGAGGTTCACGGACTGAGGAAGATCCGCACCGATCAGGCTTGGTTCTGGACGGAGCGGTGGCAGGCGGGTGAGCGCGAGGCCAGCGAGGACATCGCGGCTGGGCGCACGACCCGCCACGAGGACGTGGACGGCATGTTCGCGCACCTCGACAAGGAGAGCTGACTTCGACCCGCCTGGAGGCCCTATTGCCGACTTTCGCAATGACTGCCCGCTTCGACCGCGACTTCAAGAAGCTCCTTCCGCGGGAGCGAGAGCGGTTCGAGGACACCGTCCGGAACAAGTTCGTACCGGATGTTGCGACTGGGCAGTTTCGGCCCGGCCTCCGGGTCAAGCCGGTCCAGGGAGTCAGACTCCCTGACGGCGAACGTCCCATCATGGAAATGACCTGGGCGCCTGACGGGCGCGCCACCTGGCAGTACGGAGACGAACTCCGCGAGGGTGAGCCGCACGTCATCTGGCGCCGGGTCGGCGGACACGAGATCTTCGATCCCGGTCCAGCCTGAGGAACTGAGAGCGGCCCACCTGATACACGTGGTGGGCTGCTCTCGTGTCCCTCGCCGGGGTTCGTGCGCGCAGCCGGTCCAGCGGTCCGGTCCGCAAGACGTTCTCCGTCGCGGTCACCGGACACTCCACCCTCAGTGGGCTCACAGCCCCGCTGACCGCTGAACTCGCCCGCCACGGCCTGCTGTTGAAGCTGCACGAGTGGCGGAGAGACTCTCCAACGGCAAGGCAGACTACGACGATCCCGGCGGCAGCAACGTCGCGGCCCGCGAGATCATCGAGCGCGCCACGGGCATCGACCCCCAGCAGGGCCATGTCCTGTTGGTGCGCACCGACGAACCGGTCGAGGCGACCACCACCCCGCCGAAGGCGGTCGCCGCCGCCGCGGCGCTCCTGCGATCCCGTCCCGAGGTCGAGCAGGTGGTCGACTACACCTCTCCCGGGGGCACCGCGCTGATCTCCAGGGATGGGCGCAGCACCGTGGTCGTGGGCGCCGTGGGGTCCCTGACGGACCAGCGGAGCGTACGGGCCGAGGAGGAGCTCCAGCAGGCCATCGACGACGATCCGGCCCTGCGTGGCCGCGCCTTGCTCGGCGGCGCCACTGCCGGTCACGTCCAGGTCGCCGAGGTCTCGGACACCGACCTGGCACAGGCCGAACTCCTCGCCACCCCGGTCATCCTGGTGGTGCTCTTCCTGGTCTTCCGCGGGCTGGTGGCCGCCTTGATCCCGCTGCTGGGCGGGATCGTCTCCCTGCTGCTCACCATGGCGGGCCTGCGGGTCGCCACGGAGTTCATGGACGTCTCCACCGGCGCGATGAGCCTGGCCTTCGCCCTGGGCCTCGGCCTGTCCATCGACTTCGGCCTGCTGATCGTCTCCCGCTACCGCGAGGAACTGGCCGACCGGGGCCCCGGCGCGGAAGCAGTGCTGCGGACCGTCGCCACCGCGGGCCGCACCGTGCTGTTCAGCGCGCTCACGGTGGCCGCGGCGCTCGCCGCACCACCGGCCTGGTCGGCGCGGGCGGCGGCTTCCTCGTCGTCCCCGCCCTGGCCCTGCTGGGCGGCCTGCCCATGCCGGTGGCCGTGGGCACCTCACTGCTGGTCATCGCCATGAAGTCCGCTGCGGGCTTCGCCGGCTACCTCTCGAGCGTCCAGATCGACTGGAGCCTGACCCTGGCCGTCACCGGGTTCGCTGTCGTCGGCAGCCTGGCCGGAGCCCGGCTGGCCGGACGCGTCCCCGCCCACGCCCTCTCCCGGCTCTTCGCCTGGTTCGTGCTGGCCATGGGCACCTTCGTCCTGATCCAGCAGGCCCCCGCCCACGTAGCGGTCCCGGTCCTGGCGGCCATCGCCTCGCTGGGCGCCGGTGCGGGCGTCTGCTACGGCTTCGTCGCCCGCTGCCCGCTGCCCGCTGCCCGCTGCCCGCTGCCCGCTGCCCGCTGCCCGCTGCCCGCTGCGCCGCGCCGTGCACCGCACCTGACACTCTCCGGCCCGGGCAGCGGTGTGTCGGCGGAATGCCCCACCCCATTCCGGCGTTATGTACCCCAGGGGGTATCACCACACATCCGCCCAGGCGCCGAAGCGCGCGCCGGACGCCCCGCCGCCGGGCCGACCCGGACCGCTGGGCCGGCTCGGGCAGGGGGTCCCCGCGGCGCGTTGAGACAACGACGCGTCCCGACGGTCAGGCGCCGCAGGCCCCGTTTCCGCCGAGGCTGATCATGGCGCGGTACAGCTGCTCCTCGGTGAGCGGCGGCGCCGGCAGCGGGTGGGCGCGGTCGGTTCGGAAGCCGTCGAGCAGGAGGTAGAGGTGGCGGCGCCAGGCGTCCGGGGCGATGGCATGGGTGGCCTCGGTGACGCGGCTGTGCGACCAGATGACGAAGGCAAGGTCCTCGGGGGTGAGGTCGGGGCGCAGGCTGCCCTGCTCCTGCGCACGCTCGACGATGTGTACACCGAGTTCGCGGATGCGGGTCTGGGCGCCGGCCAGGCAGGCGCTCTCCGGCAACCGCATGGAGGCCAGGTCGTTGAACCCCCGGTCCTGTGACTGGAGTTCGCACATCGTCTCCAGGAAGTGGCACAGCCCCGCCCAGGCGTCATCCATGGTGACGGCCTTCTCGGCGGCCTCCCGCCAGACGGCCAGCTTCTCGGCGAAGGTCGCCTGCACCAGGTCCAGCCGGGTGGGGAAGTGCCGGTACAGCGTGCCGATGGCCACCCCGGCCCGCTTGGCCACCTGCTCCAGGGGTGCCTCCAAGCCCTGCTCGGCGAAGCAGGAGCGGGCCGCGGTGAGCAGGGCGTCGCGATTGCGCTGCGCGTCGCGCCGCAGGGGGCGGGCAGGGGCCGGGTTCCCGGCGGAGGCGGACGGAGGGTCGATGGCCATGTCCCTCAGCCTACCAACCGGAGGGGTGCCTCATATTCTCTGCTACGATCCAAGAACATGAGGCTGCCCTCGACTTTCAGTCCTGACTGCTGTCGGGGCGGGAGGTGCGCCTCATCCGTCCAGCCCGTCCGACCACAGGAGCACCACCCATGCCCGTCATCGCCGTCATCGGGGCAGGCCCCGGCCTGGGCCTGTCCATCGCCCGCCGCTTCGGAAGGGAGGGTTTCCAGGTCGCCCTGGTCTCCCGCACCCAGGAGAAGCTCGACGCGCTCGCCGCGCGGCTCGCCGAGGAGGGCATCGAGGCCGCGGGCTTCGCCGCGGACGTGACGCGTCCCGACTCGCTGCAGTCGGCGCTCGCCGCGGTCGCCGACCGGTTCGGGGCCGTCGACGTACTGGAGTACTCGCCCGCCGACCCCGCTTTCGCCGGCGCTGCCGCCGTCGACGCCACGGCGCAGGATCTCCACAAGCAGCTCGACTACTACCTGTACGGAGCGGTTGCCGCGGTCCGTCAGGTGCTGCCCGCCATGCTCGAACGCGGCAGTGGCACCCTGCTGTTCTCCACGGGCGCCTCCTCGGTCCGGCCGATGGGCGGCGCGTTCGGCAGCATCGGCGTCGCGGCGGCAGCCCTGCGCAACTACGCCATGGTTCTGGGCATCGACCTTGCCGAACACGGGGTCCACGCCGCACACGTGGCGATCGGGGTGTTCATCGGCAGCGGTCCCGGCACCGAGCCCGAGACCATCGCCGAGCACTACTGGGACGCCTACACCAAACGCGACCAGGCCGAGATCGTCCACACCGCCCCCGGCGGCACCTGGTGAGCACCTCCGGCACACCCGCGGCGAACCCGACCAGGCCACCCATGGTGAAGATCTTCCGAGCCGCCAACAAGGTCGTACGGCCGCTGCTCGCCTCCCGCTTCCACAAGCCACTGAGCGGGCGCCTGATGCTGCTCACCTACAAGGGGCACAGGACGGGCCGCGAATTCACGGTCCCCATCGGCTACTTCGACTGGGACCCCGGCACGGTGCTCGCCATGTCCTCCCAGCTCAGCTGGATCCCCAGCATGCGCCAAGGGCCCGCCGTCCGGCTGCGCATCCGCGGCCAGGACCACAGCGCCGTCCCGACAGTCGTCGAGGACGCCGAGGAAGTCGCCGCCCTGCTGGCTGAGTTCGGCCGGCGCAAAGGCCCGAAGGCCGCCAAGGGGCTGATGCTCGGCCTCCCGGGCGACCGGCAGCCCACCGACGACGAGCTGCGCACGGCCGCCGCGAAGACCCGCTTCGCCTGCTTCCGGATGGAGCCCGAGCGGCCCGGCCGGTAGCACTTGCGAAGCGCCGGTTGCACATCGCCCGGCCCGGGGAAAGCCCTCCGGCTTCACCGACCCCGTCAAGTTCACCGACGGCAATCCCTACGGAACCTCGCACGTGACCGGTGCCCAGGGAGAGATCCCCGGCGACAGCACGGCCCGCGTCTCTGGCGCCTACCAGGGCAAGCGGATCGCCAACGTCGCCAGGACCCTCAAGGCCGGCCGCGCGGCGTGACGCTCACCCGGGCGGGGGCCGGAAAAGAAGTCCCGGGCACCGTGCCACGAGGCGCGGGACCGGAAGTTCGCAACAAAGGAGTTTCTGACATGTCAGTTCCCCAGACACACACGGACCGAGTGGCCGTTGTCACCGGCGCCGGACGCGGCATCGGCCAGGCCATCGCCGTCGACCTCGCCGCACGCGGCGCGACCGTCGTCGCGGTCGACCTCAACAGCCCCGAGGAAACCGTCGCCTTGCTCGCCGACAAAGGACACCCGGTGCTGGGTCTCACAGGCGACGTGTCCAATCCCGACCAGACCGCGGCCGTGGGCAAGGAGGTCGCCGACCGGTTCGGGCGGGCGGACATCCTGGTCAACAACGCCGGCATTTCCCCCTTCCTCGACATCGAGGAGCTGGACTACGACACTTGGCGGCGCGTCATCGCGGTCAACCTCGACTCGCAGTTCCTCATGGTCAAGGCCCTGCTGCCGACCATGAAGAAGAGCGGCTGGGGCCGCATCGTCAACCTGACCTCCAACTCAATCGTCACCAACGCGCCCGGCATGTCCCACTACATGGCGAGCAAGATGGGCAACATCGGCTTCAGCCGCGGACTGGCCAACGACCTCGCCCCGTTCGGCATCACCGTCAACGCGGTCGGCCCGACCCTGACCATCACACCCGGCGTCCTGAATGCCCACCCGCAGGAAGCCCTCACGGCGGCCGCACAGTCCCAGGCCATCAAGCGCAACGGGCTGCCGGAAGACTTGACCGGCACCATTGCCTTCCTCACCAGCGACGACGCTGCCTTCGTGACTGGCCAGACCATCATGGCCGACGGCGGCTACGCCCGCTGATCCACGTTGAGCGGCCGTAGGCGCGCTGGTCGCAAGCGCTACCCCGACCGATCCGGGTGGCGTTCTGCGCGGACCCGCCCGCTTGCGGTCGCGCCCTGCCTCACCCGGTCATGGGGTGATGTTCTGGCGCGGGCCGACCGTACGGCACGACAGCAGTGGTGCGGTGAACGGCATGTACGACACGGCGCGAATGCCGGGCTCTGAGGGTCCTGGGAATGACTTCTGGGAGGCGCGTCATGGCGCGAGTCCCTGCGTTGACCGCAAACGAGCAGCGCATGGCACGGGCCGACGGATGTTCCGGGCGCTGGCACTGAATCGTGCTGGCGGCCGGGTTCCTGGGCGTGCGCTCGACCCTGTTCGCCGCGCGAGCGGGAGTGCCGGAGTTGTTGCGCCACGCGCGAGACGGCGATGTGTCCGTTGTGCAGGTTGTCAGCCCGGACGTCGGCGAGGTACGGGTCTTCCGGCTCTACTGAGCGGATGCCGGCCACCGGCGATGGGGTGGCCTGCGGGGGTGACGACCGTCGTCAACGGGGCCTGACATCAGTTGTCGGTTAGATGTCACAATGGGTGCTGATTCTTGCGGGTGCTGGCGACGCCAAGGGCCCGATATGCCGCAGCGATGTCGCTTAGCTACTTCCCGACCGCCGGTGGTGTACCTCGCCGTTGATGATCAGGATCCTGTGGGCCGACCACGCATCGTGGCAACTGTCGCACACTGTTTTGATCCAGCCTGTCGAGGCGTCACTCCGTCGCCGACGACGCCCAGGCCCTCCACAGAACTCGCAAGTCGTCTCGGACTGCGCTTCGGCTTCAGCGAGAAGGGACCGCATCGCAGGGCGCGCGGCAGTGGAGGCAGCGGTGACGTGGATACGGACCCCGCCGAGCTTCTCCTTCAAGTCATCGATCCGGTAGCCCGGGTCAACGGCGAGGAGTTGTTCGTGTAGGCGCAGGAGCAACGGATGCCAGCCCGGGCCGACCGAGTGCAGCCGATCTGGCAGCTGCCGAGCCGGCAGCCCACTTCCGATCTCGGGACCTTGCATGACCCATCTTGCTTGCTTTCGCACCGGTCGCGATCTCCAGCGCGTCGTGGAACTCGTCGCTGCTTAGCCGGCCGGACGTCGCTGAGGTTGCTTAGCCCAAGTTACGGAAGGGGCGGCCCCATCATTCCGACCTCATCAGCATCCGCCGAAACGGCGACTGGCCACTGATACGGCGATTATGGGCAGACAGCTGCCGTACGCCGTGCGTATGGCAGCTAGAACTCGGTCAACGTCGTCTCTTGAGGGCCTCCTTCCACGCGGCCGTTATGAGTGTGGCGCCCAACGTCGCACGCCTCAGCGGGCAGTTGTGCCCTGCCTCGTGGGTAGTACGCGAACGACACCATCAGAGCCGGCAGATTGCCGCAACTGGCGATTCTCCACTTCGACGACGTGAACGGCCCGGGCTAGGTCCTGTCTGGAGTTTGATCACGAATGCGGTGCGATGCTGCGGAGCCAGAGCATCGCACCGCACAGGTGGAGCCCGGCCTCGTAGCTCTGCGGGGTCTTGTCGAAGCGGGTCGCTATGCCGCGCCAGTTCCGCAGGCGGTTGATGCACCGCTCCACGGTGTTGCGTTCGGTGTACAAGTCCGCGTCGTGGCTGACGGGGCGGCCGCCGCGCGGGCCGCGGTTCTTGCGGTTGGCGGCCTGGTCCACCTTCTCCGGGATCACCCTGCGGATCCCTCGTCCTCGCAGGTAGCGGCGGTTGCGGCGGGAGGAGTACGCCTTGTCGGCGGCCACCGCGTCCGGCCGGGTCTTCGGGCGTCCGACCGGCCCGCGCACCTTGATCCGCTCCAGGACCGGGACGAACTGCGGGCTGTCGCCGGCCTGTCCGGGCGCGAGGACGAACGCCAGCGGGCGGCAGCGCCGGTCGGCCGCCAGATGGATTTTGCTGGTCAACCCGCCCCGGGAACGCCCTAGTTCAGCAGCCTTCAAGCGGGCGCGGTGCCGTCGGCGGGTCTGGCGCCGTTCAGCGCGGCCGTCGGCGTCGGATTGTCCCTCTCGCGGCTCTTGTTCCTTCAGAGCGCCCCCTTTTCGGGGGCCCGGGACCTGTCATAGCCGACTGCCGTCGGAACTTGCTCTGGTCGACGACATGCCCTGGCAGCATTGGGCGTTGGAGGCCTCCTCGTGGACCTCGCGGACGACGGCCCGACGGCCGCGACTGACCTCGATCAGGCCGTCCTTCTTCAGTTGGGTGAAGGCGCGGTGCGCGGTACCGACCGAGACGCCGTGGGCCTGGGCGATGTCGCCGACCGTGGGGACGTCCTCGCCGGGCAGCATCGTGCCGTCCTTGATGGCACCCGCGAGCTCTTGGGCGATCGCCTCCCAGGGAGCGAGCTCGCGGGGCGGGGCAGCATCGACCTTGATGGTCCTGCCGATGGGGCCCACGGCCGCGTCCGGGCGGGTTTGGACGGCTGCCTCGCACTGCCCGCACAAGGCCTCAGCACCATCCTCGGTGACCACCAGCATCGCCCACAGCGACTCGTTCCCGCACTCGCAGACCAGGCGCAGCCCGTTGATGAAGGTCGTGACCGGCTGCTCGGCCAGCAGCTCTTCTGGCACCGGCAGCTGCTTGGCGAAGGCGGTGACGGCCTGGCGGTCCGAGGTGGCCAGGAAGGCCGCGTAGTACTTCAGCGTGGTCGCACCTCCGCCGCCGTGGCCGACGCGGCCGGCGACGGTTCGTACGTCGGTACCGGCTCCCAGGAGCTCCGTCACGTTGTACGCGCGCAGGTCCTTCAGACGGTGGGTGTGGATCTTCAGGTTCTTCGCAAGGCGGCGGTATCGCTGGCTGACGCTCGACGGCACGAGCGGGGCGGAGCTGTCGGCTTCGCCGGAGAACACGAAGGCAACGCGGGCGAGTTCACCGCCGAGCGCCCTGCAGCGTTCTTCAGCACGGGCTCGGTGGGCGACCAGAACGGAACGTGTGATCACGTCGATGGCCTGCTTGCGGCGCTGATGGGTCTTGGTGTCCTTGATCCGGCGGCCGTTGATGGAGTGCTTTACGAAGAGTTCGAGGCGGTCGAGGTTGATGTCCGACCAGCGCAGGGCGCACATCTCGCCGCGGCGCGAGCCGGTCACCATCGTCATGAACAGAAACGCGCCCCAGTCCAGATCCTGCTGCCAGGCCGTGTTGAGAGCGAGAGCCGCTTCCTCGGGGGTGGGAGGGTCCGGGTTCGGTTGTGGCTAAGAGGGAGGCTCGGCGAGGGCTGCGACATTGCTTGTCACGTAGCCCCAGCGCAGGCCGCGGTTGAGTGCGGGCCGCAGGATGAAGTGAATCTTGCGGACGGTGTTCGCGGCGAGCGGCTCGCAGACGTGCTTCTGCTTCGTCTGCGGGTCGGTCTTGCCATTGCGGCGGCCCTCGCACTGTTCCTGACAGTGCCGGAGGCGGGCGTAGAAGAGCTCTAGCATCTCGGCCGTGAGCTTGCCGGCCTTGAGGTCGCCGAATGTCGGCTTGAGGTAGTTGCGGATGATGCCCTCGGCCCGCGCGTACGACGTGTCGACGTCTAGCTCGGCGACGCTGAGCCAGCGGTCGAGGAGGAATCCCATGGTGACCTGGGTCTTGGGATGCCGTTGCTCATCGACCTGATTGAGGAGCCGGGTGCGGATCTTCTCGGCCTCGGGCCAGGTCTCAGCCTGTTCGGTGAGGCGGATTTCCTTCTTGGTGAGCGGGTCATGCCCTGCGTAGACCCGGACCTGGAAGCCGTCCCCGTGGGGCCGGATGCTGCCGCGCTGACGGCGCTTGGATGTCGTGTTCGCCATGACAACGGAACCTATTCGTGGCCAATGCCGTGGCCACAAAGATCAGCGCGCCTACCTCTGTGAGGTAAACGCGCTGGTCAGACCCTGTGCCCCCGGCAGGATTCGAACCTGCGACACCCGCTTTAGGAGGGCAACAGGATCTGTAGCCCATGGCTCCTACCTGCTTCTTTCGTCTTCAGGATGACACCTGGGGTGCCTGGGAGTGCAGGTTTTGTCTGTGGTTCACGGCTAGAAGCACGGCTTGCACACGCGCGGAGGCGCCCCAGCTGCGCGCCTATGAGGAGCTGGCGTAGGCCTTCAGTCCGCGAAGCGGGTGCGGTCGTCCCCGATCTCAGTCAGGATTCGGGCGGCGAGCTGGATGCCGAGCCCGGGGAAGGTCAGCAGGATCTCGGCGTCCGGGTGCTGAGGGAACGCTTCTTCCACCGCCATCGCGAGGGCGCCGGCGGCTGCCGAGCGCGCACTCGACGAGCGGCGGCTGGTGGGCCCACTCTCGGCGCGGAAGATGTCACGGAGGCGGGTGGGCCTCCGTCTCGATGCCGAGCCTGCGACCGGCCCGCCTGAGCGCGGCCTGGAGCTGTGCGTGGGTCAGCCGCGCGGTATGGGTGGCGTGTCGGGTCGATCTTGAGGAGTTCGCGGGCCTCGGGGCGACCTGCGGCCATCCAAGCTGCGAGGACGACCTTGCGGACGTTGCCCTACAGCAGCGATCGAGTCGGGTCTCCCAAACGGAAGTCTTGACTGAGCCAGCATCCGACGTCGTCGAGGCCCGCTGCCGACCGAGCGAGGCCACGGACGCGCTACTCCTCTCCTGTGAGCCACTCTCGTGCAACGGCCCGAGCGCCGGCTTGAAACCGGCTGCGAGCCTGGAGTGTCTCCATGAGGTCAGCGGCGATCCGGCGTGCCGTGCGGGACGACACGCCAAGCCGCTTCGCTATCGCCTCATCGGTAAAGCCCTGCCCCAGAAGGCGAAGCGCTTCCGACTCCTGGCTTGTCAAACCCTGCTCGTCCCGCTGAGTGGCGGATACTCCGAGGGGCCTGCCGTTTTCCCAGACAGATTCGAAGAAGGCGCTAAGTGCGACCAGCGCACCGCTGCCTGTGAGGATCATGGCACCGGCCGCACTGTTGTCGCCGTCCGTGGGCAGGACGGCGAACTTGCGGTCCAGGACCATCAGGCGAATGGGCAGAGACGGCACCGTGCGCACTTGGCCGCCGAGTTCAGTAAGCCACTTCGCGTACTTCAACGTCGACGGACTGTTGCGGACACTGTCCAGGTACACCGTCCGCATGGTCACGCCCCGTCTGAGCAATTCGGCATCCTGCGGCTTGGCCGCTTCCATACTCGCGGCGCTCTGGCCGCCGCCAGGGGCCAGAGTCATGACCTCACTCTGCACCTCACGGCACAGCACGTTGATCCGATCGCGGATCTCGTCGATCCCGTCGAGCTGCTCGACGTCGGAGGGGTGCTTTCGGGGGCGGGACGCCGCGAAGTCCGCCATCAGCTTCGTGACTGCGAGTCGGGTCTGTTCGACCCGCTGCTGCTCGGCGGCCAGCCGTTCCTCCTGGCGGGCGATCAGAACCTTCATGCTGACCGCGGGATCCACAGCCCGGAAGCATTGCGGATCATCCTGGGCTTGGCGTACCAGGGCGAGCTCGCTGAGGCGGTCGAGCGCCGCCCTCAGTGAGGCTTCGGAGATGTCAAGGTGCTGTCGGAGGTCGGATAAGTCGGCCTGAGGTCGGCCGAGCATCGCTCGGTAAACGTTCTCAGCGGTTTCGTCCAGCCCCAAGGTCTCCAACACAACAGATCCCTCCCCTCAGGGACACATGCTTAGAGCATGATTCAACACCAGGAGGTTGTAAACAGCACTAACTGAATCTCTCCTCGGGGATGACCGATTCCGTCCCTCGCATAAAGCGTCCAGGTATGCGCCTTGTCGCCCCTTGTGTCGGTCTCGGAGGGTGGGTGGGATGTATCTCATCCACGTCCGCATCAACACATCGCATGACTTTGTCCCTCCTGAGCGGCTGAACCAGCTGTTGCTCGCCCATGCCGCACCCGAGGGCGCAGTCGACCATGTCAGTGTGCACACCAATCAGCCGGGGATCGTCACCCTCGGTCTGTTCATTGCGGCAGAGTCCCTACTGAGTGCCGAGAGGATTGCCCTCGAAGCGGTGACGCTTGCCGTGAGTACGGAGCCGGCCTTGAACGAGTGCCGCATCACCAGTCATTCCGGCGCCTTGGTCGGCGTGTTCTTCGACCGGGAGGTAGGGGCGGGCGACGGAGACGATGGACGGACTATGCATCTGCCTGATCAGGCCAGCGACGAGTGCTGACAACCGGCAGTCGCGACGACGAAGCTGAATTCGTCGGCAAGGACCGGACTCAGTCCGCCTTCCGATTCCTGCCCGTTTCCTTCTGGTCCTGAATGGGGGCCCACCATGTCTCGAACCTGCAAGAGCATTGTGAAGATCACTCTCGTTCTCGGTCTCGCTGCGCCCGTTTTAGCGGCCACGGTTGACGGCGCGGACGATCGGTTCTTCGCCTCACCCATCGCTTCGGTGGCCATCAAAGCGGCTTCGGATCCGGATACCACAGGCTGGGATTGACGGTCCACGAAAGAAGCCGATTTTCGCGATCCGTAGAGGTGACAGAGTATGGAGAAGCATCAGTCCCGGTCGGGGGCACCGGCGATGGCTGAAATCCCGTTTCCCGACGCCTGGGAAAGTCCTCTTCTGAGCTTGTCGCGGCCGCTGGGCGGCACAGCGGGGAATCAGTTGCGGTATAGCTCGTCGGGAAAGGTCCGCGACATCTACGAGGTAGTGCCCCCGCACGGTCCGCGGATGCAGGGCGAGCTTGCCCTTATAGCCAGCGACCGGATGTCGGCGTTCGACACCGTGCTCAACGACGAGGTTCCGGACAAAGGACTGGTCGTCACGGCACTGACGAAATTCTGGCTGGACAACCTGGACAGTGCCCCGCACCATCTGCTCGCATGGCGGGCATCTGATCTTCCGGACCAGATCTCACATCTCGCCGGTCGGGCGGTCGTCGTGAGAAAACTCAGGATGATTCCCCTTGAATGTGTGGTGCGTGGGCACATCACCGGGTCGGCCTGGGACGAGTACCGCAGCACCGGGCGAGTTGGAGGTGAGGTGATGCCCAAGGGAATGAGGTTCGCCGACCCCTTTCCTGAGCCATTGTTCACGCCCGCACTCAAGCGCAATGAAGGTGACCAGAACCTTTCGGCCGGTGCTGCGGCCGACCTGGTGGGGAACGATGTCTTCGAGACCCTCAAGAAACGCAGTCTCGATCTCTATGATCAGGCCGTCCGTGTCGCCCGGCCTCGGGGCATCGTCATCGCCGACACCAAGTTCGAGTTTGGCTTCGATGAGGTGGGGCGGATCGCCCTCGCCGACGAAGTCCTCACCCCCGACTCGAGTCGATTCTGGCTTGCGGGGTCCTGGAGTCCTGGCGAGGTTCCGTTGTCCTTCGATCGGCGTGCGATCAAGGAGTGGCTGACATCGCAGCGATGGAATCGTTCCCTCCCTGCTCCGCATATTCCCGGCCGGATCATCCAGAGAACAGCCGATCTCTACCGGGAAGTGTACGTGCGTCTCTCGAATCATTCGCTTGAGGACTGGATTGATGCGGCCCGCAGATGAGCCGGCGTTACAGCAGGTTCCTGGTGTGCCAGTCGGCCAGCATGCTGGGCGACCAGATCACGGAGTCGGCCCTGCCCACGATCGCGATCCTGATGCTGAACGCCTCGGCTGTCGAGGCCGGGGCACTCAACGCCGCGGTCAGCCTCGGCTACCCCCTTGCCGGGCTATTCGCAGGGGCCCTCACCGACCGCTTCTCGCGCCGACGTCTGATTGTCTGTGCCGACGTGATCCGACTGTTGAGTGTCATCTCAATACCCATGGCCGCCGCGTTTGATCTGCTCGGACTGGGCCAGATGTACATCGCCGGATTCGTCATCGGCACGGCTGCTGTCTTCTTCGAGATCGCCGTGCAGGCCTATGTCCCAGCGGCTGCGGGCACCCGGAGTCTGCACACGGCTTATTCCGGCCTCGAAGCGAGCCGTTCGGTCTCCCAGGTCGCGGGACCCGCCCTCTCCGGCTTTCTCATCAAGATGTTCGGTGCGCCCTTTGCACTGGTTGCCAACGCCGCGATGTCCGCTGTGTCCGTTCTAGGCCTGCCGAGGGCTCCTGAGACGCATATGAGGGTTCAGTCTCGCCCGAGGATCACGCATGAAATAAGAGCAGGTCTGCTCATGGTGAAGAACGACGCTGTGCTGCTGCCCCTCGCTCTGAAGTCGACGACTTCGAACTTCGGCTTCGCCATCATACTGGCGGTGCTTCCGGTTTTTGTTTATCGCGGGCTGCAGCTCGACCCTATGTGGCTGGGAATCATCCTGACTTCAGGAAGCCTGGGTGCCTGTCTTGGAGCGCTCTTCGCCAGGAAAGTCACCAGGGCGCTCGGGTTGGCGCGGACCATGACCCTGGGCTCGGTAATGCTCGGTGTGCCGTGGCTCTTTGTCCCGCTGTCACTGACAGGCGAGAAGATCCTCATTATGTGTCTCATAGCAGCCATTTCAGCCTTCTTCCTGCCCGTGTGGAATATCAACGCTGCCGTCATTCGCCAGTCCGTCGTCGACGACACCAGCATGGGACGCGTAGTGGCGACAATGAAAACGCTCACCTGGACGGCCCACCCCTTGGGAGCCCTTTTCGGAGCAGCTCTCGCCCAGGGGCTGAGCAACGCTGTCGGCGTCGGTCTGGGGCCCGCGCTGGCTCTTGTGGCGGGTGGGTTGATCCGCAGTTTGGCGACATTGCTTGTCCCCCGCCGAGAAGAAATGCGGGCAAGAAAACTACTAGTGTGAGATCGCACCGTTCCGAGGTGATCAATTTGAAGCGCGGGATTCTCTACTGCACATACAACGGTGTGTGCAACAACACCAACGGCATCGGCAGGCAGACGAAGACGCTCTTGGGAACGCTGGATGAGCGACGGGCGGATCTCGTGAGCATGTTGTGTCCTTTCACCGTCGACGTCGCCTTCCCGGCACCCGGCACCCGGACCCTCGCCTACAGCGAAGACGACCTGGTGTGGGCTCAGCGCGTCATCGAGAAATCGGACGGACGACTCTTCAAGTTGCCTTCTGGCGCCACGTCGGGTCTCTGGTCCGTCGACACGTGGGAGGCTCTGTCCAGGGAGGCCGCCGATGTCGCGGTCCGCGTCTCCAAAGAGCTAGACGAGTTGGTCGTCATTGCCGTCGACACCCCTTTCGCTGGTGTTTCTCGGTACATTGCCGACAGGGCCAGCTCCCATGCCGCCGACATCAAGACGGTGCAGGCCTTATACAGCACGGACGCGATTCGCGGGACCAAACCGACTGCAGGGAGAAGGGATTGGGAACAGGATTGCATCCGGCATGTCAACGGTTCTCGCCGCGCTTGGGTGGCCGATATCGGCCAGTTTTTTACGTCCCACCTTCGTGATGTGTACGGGCTGCGGACCGAGCGATTGATACCTTTTCGCTCCAGCCTTGATCTGGCGAGTCGCGACCTGCAGGCATGCCCTCAGGAAGAAGCGCGCCGTACGGTCGCGCAGTGGGGTATCCCCGTCGACCGCCCTATTGTCCTTTCCTTTGGAAGGGCAGACCCCGTCAAGGGGGTGGACACGCTCATACGGTCTCTCGGTCCGATCCGGGACCAGGTGCACCTGGCGCTGGTCGCGGTCCCTCACAGTCACTCGGGGCCGACCCTGGACGAGTACCGGAGGCTCATCGCCGAGCACGGCATCCGGGCGACGCTCGTCCCTCGCTTCACGCGGGAGCTCCCGAGGGCTCTGTGTGCGCTAGAGGAGACACGGGTTGTTGCCTGCACCTCGCTCGGTGAGCCGTTGGCCAACGTGCCCTTCGAGGTGGCCATGTGGGCCAGGAACGGAGGCCCCGTCGTGGTCGCGCCGGCCTGCGACGGCTTCGTCGAGCAGATAGAGGACGGCCAGACAGGGCTCTTCTACTCTGCTACCGACGTCGGATCGCTGACAGACGCGATCAGGCGTGCGCTCAGCTATTCGGCAGAGGAGACACGGAAGATCTGCCGGTCGGCACACGAGAAGGTGGCGCGAGATCGTGATCTTGTACCTAATCTCGTCGAGTCACTGCGCCACCTGTGGTGATAGGGCCTCTGGCGCCTTCCGGGTATCTGACCGAGGACGGTGGGAGTCACAGCATGAAACCTGACACTAGGGCGAGGCCGTCGGGCCACGGTTTCGGTGTCCGCGCAGTTGTATTCGACTTCGATGGTGTCATCGTGGACACGGAGACGTCGCTGCTTCAGTCGTGGATAGATCTGTTCGCCCAGTATGGATGTCCGCCTCCATCGCTGGTCGAGTGGAAGCAGCGAATCGGCTCGTCGCTGCACCGTGACTTGATGCCGAGCCTGTTGAAGTCCTGTCCGACGGATATAGACGAACCCGAGGCGCGGCGCTGGAGAGTGCAACGGAGCAGAGAGCTTTGTGCGCGAACAGGTCTCCTGCCGGGAGTGACGAGCTGGCTGAGGGAAGCGAGCGAACGGGGCGTATTGCTTGGTGTGGCCTCCAGCTCTCCGTCCGATTGGGTCGTGGGCAACCTGCGCCGTCTAAACGTGGCTGGCAGCTTTACGGCGATCTCTTGTGGTGGGCCGGGAATCCCGGGCAAGCCTGCGCCTGACCTCTACCTGCGGACGTGTGCGGCTCTTGGAGTGCCTCCTGAGGCTGCCCTTGCTGTCGAGGATTCCCCCAATGGGATCCGCGCGGCTAATCTGGCAGGGCTCTCATGCGTCGCGGTCCCCAATGGGGTCACGTCCGACATGGACTTGTCTCAGGCTGATCTGGTGATTCCGTCTCTGGCCGACTGCAGCCTCGAAGAGGCGGTCGGCCAGTTGGCCGCGTGCCAACAGCTTCGGGCCCAAGGGCAGACCTGAGAAGCTGTTGTCTTTCCGATCTTGAGAGATGCGCGTCGAACGGGAGTCCCGATTGGGTGATCGTGGGGCGCTTGGCGCATACGGACAGGGCCTCCTGAACAGCTCGTTGGTGTCGAATCACCGAGCAGCAGGAGGCCCTGGTGCAGCAGTCTTCCGTGCCGACGGCCGGGCAGTCCAGCTCGGTCACCTGGGAGTGTGACTGCCTGGCTCACCGGTTCGGAAACGCCGCCGACAATGAAACGCGGCGGCCGCGCTACCCGACGGACATGACGGACGCGGAGTGCCTCCGGCCGTCCGGCCGCTGCTGCCGGTGCCGGGCTGGATGCGCGGTCGCGGCGGCCGGCCGGAGGCGTACTGCCACCGGGCTGTACTCGATGCGATCCGCTACCTCGTTGACAACGGCATCAAGTGGCGGGCGATGCCGGCCGACTTCCCGCCGTGGGACCGGGTATACGCGTTTTTCCGCCGCTGGCGCGACCATGGCCTGGTCAAGGAGTTCCACGACCGGCTACGTGGGCAGGTCCGCGAGAAAGTGGGCCGCGACGCGGAGCCGACGGCCGCAGTGATCGACTCGCAGTCGGTGAAGGCGGACGCTGTTGTCGGTGCGGACAGTCGCGGGTTCGACGGCGGGAAGCTGGTCAACGGGCGCAAGCGGCACGTCGTGGTCGACACCCTCGGCCTGCTGCTCGGGGTGATGGTCACCGCCGCGGATGTCGGCGACCGCGCCGCCGCCCGGGTGCTGCTTGAGCAGGTGGCCGACGCGCATCACCGCCTCGCCCTCGTCTGGGCCGACGGCGGCTACACCGGCAACCTCATCGAGTACTGCTTCACCTTCCTCGCGGTGGTCCTGGCGATCGTCAAACGCAGCGACGACATACGCGGCTTCGTGGTGCTGCCCAAGCGGTGGATCGTCGAGCATCTCTTCGCCCACCTGATGCGCACCCGCCGCCTGGCCCGCGACTACGAGCGGCGCACCACCAGCGCCGAGGCGATGGTCTACTGGTCGATGACCCTGCTCATGACCCGCCGCCTTGCCCGCTCACGCCCGCAGCAGGCGTGAACCGGCCCGGCGCGGGCTCGGCCAGCCAGCCGCGCGCGACCAGTCGTTTCGCCTTCGACCGCAGCGCCTCCACCCGCGCCGGCACCACGTCCATGCCGAACAAGGCGGCCATCTCCTGGCAGGTCAGCGGCCCCTGCCCGAGCCGGCACCGGTCCGCGAGCACGTCCAGGATGCGCTGGTAGTCCACCGACAGCACCGACCTGTCCAGCCCCTCACGCCACACCGGCACCTGCGACTTCGCCTTCGCCGCCCCCGGCACTCGCGCGGTCTTTCCGGTCCGCTCCTCGGCGGCCTGCGCGGTCCGGTCGACCCGGGCATGGTCCTGCATGGGTTCGTCCGCCGGGGCCAGCACCTCGCCGACCCGCGAGCGGGCGATGGCCCACTCCTGCCATTCCCGCTCGGCCACGGCCAGTTCGGCCTGGACGCGGTCGGCCTCCTCCCGCAGCTCGTCCACGCGACGGCGAGCACCCAGCTCACGCTGTTCCAACAGCCCAACCACCGACGGCATCCACGACCTCCCGGGCAGCGACAGCACGACAGGCCACTACTCCCACGGGACCGCCGACCCTACGCCCGACCAGCGGAAACGCAGTCCTCAACTCCGGAAAGACAACAGCTTCTCAGCCCGCACTACGAGCAGTTGCTGGCCCGCATGACCGAGGCGCACGCACAGGCGAGAGCGCGGCACGCAGCATTGACGAGCCTCAGGCAAGATGTTCGCGGAGACGGTAAGACCACTGCCCGGCACACTGAGATGGCGAACGAGAGGCCCGAACTTCAAGCTGCACAGCAGCCACCGAGTACCAGGCCACGCTGATACCTGTAGCTCGGGAAAGGCAACGCACTCCAACGTGAAGCCGCCTCTCGGAAAGCGTGGTTCTGCGGGTGACTTTCGGCCAACTTGCTTTGAACGTAGCCGTACACAGTCGGACGTCCACGGACTCACCCGAACGCAGTGACAACTACTGAGACTGGATGGGACTGGCCGGGTTCAGCCCACGCCGAGTTACGTATCCCGCAGGGCGGGCCACACTGCAGGCATGGCGAGCTTTCAGCAGCGGAAAGCGGTAGGCGACGCTCACGAGCAATACGTCGCTGAACAACTCACCATGCGTGGGTGGGAAGTCAACCCCTAGGGGCAAGGCTTGCTGACCAAGAGACTCCAAGATGCTCTTCGGGGAACCGACAGCTTCATCAGGTGGATCCCTGACCTCATCGCAGCGAAAAGTAAGGATCTCGTGCTGATCGACTGCAAGAGCCGCATGACCAGCAGGAGCACTGGTCGGCACGCCGTCGAACGAGCGGCTGTGCACGCCCACTTGCAGCTCGTCGCGTGGACACGACTCCCGGTCTACTACGTGTTCGACGATCTCGACGTGCTGGCGCCGCACGACGTTCTCATTGCAGGGCAGGAGGGCCCACACAGCATTGCCGGTTCGGGGGCGCCGTACTTCTTGATTTCTGGGAGAATTGCTCGCCGATTCGACGGCCTGTTTGGCTCCGGGGGGTCGGCCGCTCAATGGGAAATTGCCTCCTAGCCCGCGTGCCCTTCACCCAGCGACGTGATCAGGAAGGAAGAGAGTGACTGACTCCTGGCAGGGCGAGCCGCTCACGGTGGCAAGCCCGTTGAAGGAAGACATCCACTACCGAGTCCATGACGTCGATACGGGGGAACTCCTCGGGTTCGGGACAGGACGCAAAGGATCTCTCGGTGCGGTGGTCCACCATTGCGCCCAGATCCAGGCGGCCCACCCTGGCCGACATCTCGTGATCCGGCAGTACGACCAGGCCGCTGGCCCCAAATTCGACCGGCCGCTGGGGCCGTAGATGACCCTCAGGCCGGGGGTGTCAGCCCATGTAGCTGAGCTGCAGCGCCGTCAGCGTCTTGGTGATGTGGCCGACGAGGAGCACGGCGATGGCGTGCTCGGCCACGAGCGTGCGCATCACACCGTCGTCCTCGCCGTACACCCTGTCTAGTCCCAGGTGATGTTTGACATTCTGGTCCCAGCTGATGCTTGACGGTGGGCCTAGACAACATCGGAAACCTTGTGGGGCTTGTTCGCCTTCACGTGGCGGACGGGAATGTCGGTGGTGCGCTGGATGACTCGGACCTGGCCGTCCAGGTGGACGGTGATCGTCGAGTCCGACACGTGCACGGTCACGGTCCGGCCTGCGTAGGGGCGGCCGAGGGAGACGACCTGGCGGCAGACCATGACCGTGCCGACCGCGCTGACCCGTCGCTGGACCCGCACCGGCTCCACCCGCGGCCGGGGCGGCGGGCCCGCGGGCCGCAGACCACGCAGCCGCTGCACCTCGCCGGGGCCGAGCGGGTTGGGCCGCACCCGCAGCAGCTCCCGCGAGGACGGATCGAAGAACGACAGTGTGGCCTCGTCGATCCGGATGCTCACCTGCCGTCCGCCCAGGATCTCCGCCGCCAGCACCTGGCGCCCGGCCAGGCTCACCAGCCCGCTGTTGTTCACCGTCCGGTCGACCTCGAACGCGGCCCCCTCCCCGGTCGGCAGCGGTGATGGTCCGGCCGCGCGCCCGCCCCGAGCCGCGAGCTGGGCCAGGTCTGCCACCGACAGGTGGGAGCGCACCGTCTTGATCCGCGCCCCGGCGATCAGTAGGTGGATCACCTGCGTGTCGGCCCAGAAGGTCACCGTCAGCCCCGAACGGACAGGCCCCAGCCAGAACTGCTTGCCCGCGACCTGCAGATTCCCACTCGCAGGCACCACCCGCTCGAACTCCACCGGCCCACCGTGCTCGACCGGCATCACACCATCGGGCCCCTGAACCGGCAGGCCGGACGTCTTCGGCGCCATCACGGCAGGAACCAGCTCAGCCGACTCCACGGCGGTGACCACCTCCGCCGGGGCCGTCCGCTGCTGCGGGACGAGTGAGAGAACCCCGGGCACCTTCAGACCAAGCACCTCCCGCTCCTGCTCGGGAACAGAAGCAAACCGGTCCGCCGGAGACTGCATGTCCAGCGCCTGATGCGGACGCACGGAGTTGTACTCCTGAACCCACGCATCCAGCGCCACTTGGGCCGCCCCGATGCTCTCGAACGCCCCACAATCGTCGAGGAGTTCGCGCCGCAGCGTCTGGTGGAACCGCTCGACCTTGCCCGTCGTGGTCGGCGACGCCGGCTGGGTCAGCCGGTGCGCGATCCCGTTCTCCCTACAGATCCGGTCGAACAGCACCTCACCGCCCTGCCCGAACCGGTCGGTGAACTGCTTGCCGTTGTCGGTGAGCACCTCCTCCGGCACCCCGAACGCCTGCAGGGCCCGGGCGAACGCCGCACACACCGCCCGCCCGGTCGCCCGCTCGACCACCGACGCGATCACGCAGTACCGGGAATGATCGTCCACACCGGTCACGACCTTCGCCTCGGACAACTCGCCCGTGACCGGGTCGACCAGCATCACCCCGCCGACGATGTCCATCTGCCACAACTGCATCGGCCGATCCCGCTGCCAGCGCTTGTAATCCGACCGCTTCCGGCGCCGCACCCCCGGCTCCACCAGGCCATGCCGCACCAGGATCCGATACACCGTCATCCGTGACGGCACCGGCGCCACCGACCCAGCCCGCTCCAGCACATGAGCGATCCGCCGCGGCCCCCACCGAGGATGCCTGCGCCGCAGCTCACACACCGCCGCCTCCACCTCCGCAGACGCCTGATGCGGACACGACGCCGGCCTACGCGACCGGTCCGCCAACCCCGCCAGACCAGCAGCCTCATACCGGGACTTCCACCCGCTCACCGTCTGCCGGGACACCCCCAGCTGAGCGGCGACCTCCGTCACCGTCGCACCCGCCAACACCGCAAGCACAGCCCGATATCGCTGCTCGACAACCGACAACTCCACCAGCGCCAATCCCGGCCTCCCCACACGCACCGCAACGACGCGCACAGAAAAGCCGAACACGGCCACTGTCAACCATCAGCTGGGACCGAAGTGTCAAGCATCTACCGGGACCGGACACTGCCGTACACCCTCTGAGCTACAACTCTCTCTACGGGTTTCAAGGCGGCTCGCTCCGCTCCCCGCGCGCGGCCCGGCCCCCGGCCGGGCCTGCGCTCCTGTCTCCGCCCCGCTCCAGCCCGGCCGGCGCCCGTGCCGCGCGTATAGCAATCAGCCGCTTGCCGTAGAAGGGGTACGCCGTGGCTGGGGCGGTCGGCTCCACGGCTTTACGGAGCCACTTTGGCGCGAGCCTCTAAGATCATGGCCCCAACGTCGTGCTTTAACGGGCAGGTCCACAGACTGCCCGACGCGCCGGAAGCTTACGGGGCCATGATCACTCGCCCCAAAGCAGCGCCACCCCAAAGCCGCTCCACCGACCTGTACTCGCAGACTCAGCTTCGTGTTCAACGAGGTGTCGCGGGTTGTGGCGGTGTGCTAAAAGGGAATATGGAGACTCCAGAACTGGACGAGACGCTGCTGTCTCATCTCGTCGATGAGCTGAACGACGACGGCAAGCGCGCAGTCAGCTTCCTACGATCGGCTCAAGCCCTGATCGCTTTTGACGACGACTCCATACCAGAGCATGGATCCCTTATTGCATATGCCCTAAGAGAGGCGATGAAGGCGATCCCTTCTTCGCAGAACGCAGCCAGTACGGGCGGAGAATGGAAGGTCCTGTCCCGCGAGGTCGTCGAAGCCAAACAGCAACTTACGGCCGCCGCCGACCTCACCGCAGAAGATAGAGAAAGCGCATTGCAGCGACTCTTCACCAAGGTTGACGCTCTCGATATTTTCCATAAGCAGGACGCCGTACATCAGCGACGATTGATTGCAGTGATCGTAAACCGCACTGGCACCCAGCCACTTACCACTGGAGACGTAGCCCCAATCACGTCGTATCAAAAGATCTTGGGCCGTCTGGATAGGGGTCTACACCGCGGGATAGCGATTGACGCGGCCAGAAGCCTGTGGCTGGACTGCGTTTCCATACTGCGACAACTTTTTACGCCGCCTGAAATTCGCATGGCTGAACTCGATGAATTGGCGCGATTGCAGGCCCTTACATCGCAAGACCTTGAGAAGCTAAAATTGTTGATTGTGAGCCCCTACCATCTTCATAGATTCCTGGGGCAACTTGACCACCCCGCATGGCTCGATCTTCTTGTAGTAACGCAGCTACTGGACCCGCCAACAGATCGCCAAGGTTGGCCAATGTTTGCTGCGGTTGACGCGCTCAAGAAGGACCATGCCCCTAAATTGGCGGGCATCATTGAAAGGATAGCAAAAAAGTCCATTCTCACCGAGTCGGCGTCGTGGTATCCCGCACGAGCAGCTCTCGAAATCGGAAAATACGGCCACCCAACCCTAAAACTCTGCCTGAAAAAGTATCCGCGATCACAAGCAATTTCCAGCTTTGCCGTGAGCGCGAGTGAAGCCGACACCGACACAGGGGCATTTATAGAATTTGTGGCTAGCATTGTATTAAACCACTCTAACTGGGTGCACTCTCAGGCCTACGTCAAAAAATTCATGGACACTTACTGCTTGGGAGTGAACCAGGAGAATGGCCCCAAGCGGCTCAAGATTCTGGCGTACCGGATATCCGACGTTCCGGAAGAAGATTTGTCTTACGCGCTCTTTGTAATGCAAAACGCATCTCTGGGCGAGTACTCGGCAGTTCAACCCGAGCGCGGAATCCTTCCAACCTTGTTGCGCGGGCTAGCCTGCCTTCTCAATAATCTGGTTGAATCATGCACATCGAGCGATCTACTCGCCTCGATCAGCCCGCTTCCTGACTCCGTTCAAGAGCGAGCCCGGTCGTGGGTTCTCGCAAATTCGCGGGATGTTGAAATTGAATCGATTACTCAGGAGCTAGTTTCTGCCATTGCGAAACGTGATCCACTTGTAGATGATGAGAAATTGATTCAACGCGTAGTTAATGAATGTCCAGAGGGCTCATACGTTTCCGCATGGCAAACCTCCCTGGGCACTCCACCTGGGCTTCAGGAACTTGGGACCGCCCTGAGCGAGCGCAATGTGAATGAAGAATGGCGTCGAGCCTACCGCTGGAGCGCCTTCCTTCCTGCGCAGGTGAGCGCACCATGGTCGACTGCGGTGGCGGTGATTTCAGGCTCATATGGGCCACCGGTAAAGCGTAAAGAGCCCATTCGGGCAACGTTTGGTTACGGTAGAAGTCCTATAAGCAGTGAAGAACTAAGTGCCATGTCACCTCAAGATGCGGCACAGTGGATCGCCAACTGGTCACCCAGCAATGCCGAGTGGCTAGTTAGCGCACGCGAGCTCGGGAGGGCCCTAGAGTCAACCGTATCGTCCAATACTGAAGAGTGGGCGCGAGATCCAGTGGTTATTGCCAGCCAGCTTCGCCACCCCACATACATAGCTCATTATCTGCTGGGCCTGGCCAAAGGTATTTCCGCAGTAGGGACGGAGGCTGCTGACAAGATAGTTGACTTGATCGAGTTGACGCGTACTCATCCGTGGCCAGTCATAGTTTTGGGAAAAGATGATTTCGACTATGACCCTACATGGCGGCCGACGGAACATGCGGGTGTATCTCTCATTAAGGCGCTTGCCCACTCAAACATCGGCTTTGGGGAGCGAGGTGAATACGTCTGGTCCGTCCTTGCCAGTGAGGTTGAAGACAGGTCCGAATCTTCCGGCATCATCTCAAGCTCAGTAGATTACCTGGAGACGGCGCTCAATAGGCCATTCACACAGGCTCTGGAAGCTACCTTCTCCGTCATTTCGATGGAGCACAAAAATGGCAGTACTCGCGCAGAGGGTCCGCGCATCATCGACTCACTGCTCATGCTAACGGGCCGTGACGGTGCTGAAGCTCGCGCCATTATCGCCCCCAAAGCCAGATTCATCGCATACGTTTCTCCCGAATGGCTTGAGGCCATCGCGCCAAAACTCTTCGGTGACGAAGCCCCTCCGACAATGGGACAGACGGCTGTCGATCTCGCATTGCAGTGGGGTCAACCTTACGAATGGCTTCTCGAAAATTACCGAAGCTCCGTCAGAGACTCTGTCCGTAAAGGGGTACAGAATTCCCTTTCCCATTATGTGATCGCAATGCTTTGGGGTGTCCCTGGTTACACCCCGAGGGAGAATATTTCTTTCCTTTCTGGAAACGCGGGCGACATCTCCGAGGCAGGCAAAGCACTTGGTCTCGTCCTGCGAGGTGAAAATGTTTCAGACGAGTATTCCGATACGGCTGTAGAATTCTGGAAGCTAGCCGTAGAAGAACATTCACAGGAACTCCTCGGATTTGGCTGGATGGCGGAAGTGAAGGTCATCTCGGACGAAACATGGAATAGCGTCATGCTGAATACTCTCAGCGCCACTCGCGGAAAGATCGATTTGCCGCAATCCGTGGCTGAGAGGGCTGCAGATCAGGAGCAGTCAACGGAAACGTTGGCGATACTTGATTCCCTTGTTAGAGGGCTTGAAGAAGAGTGGGATCGGAGAGAGGTTGCCACATACGCTAGAAGTTCACTCCTCTCCGCTACTTCTCTTGCCGATACCGCTGAATACCGGCGGCTGCGCACCACGCTAATGGAGAGGGGCCACATGGATTGACGGAGGTGTGCCAGATCATGCGGGAACAGTGGGCAGTGAGCGAGCCCACTCCGCCACCACATGCCCGCAGCTTCCCAAGCTGAGGGCCTGCGCAACCGTGAGACCGCGTGCTGTGTCGGCATCAGCAAGTAGCCTGCGGCTGTCAGCCCGTGGCTCATCTGGAGGCTCCGTGGAAGCTACCGCTCTCACCACTCCCGTTCGACTGTGGTCGGCGCAGGAGGTCTTGAAGCGCCCGAGTCCAGTTTCAGCGGTGGCGGGGGTCTACGGGTGGCACTTCGAGCAGGCGCCGCACCAGGAGCTGGACGCCGGCCGCCTGCTTTACGTGGGCATCGCCCCGCGGTACATGGCGAACCGGACCAGCACGCAGAACCTGCGGAAACGAGTGCGGTACCACTATCGGGGCAACGCGGCCGGGTCGACACTGCGGCTTACCCTCGGCTGCCTGCTCGGGCTCGAACTGCGCCGTGTAGGCAGCGGCACGCGCCTGACCTTCGGCAAGGCTGGGGAAGCCACCCTCAGCCAGTGGATGGCCGAGAACGCCCGAGTGTGCTGGATCGAGCATGCCGAGCCGTGGGCCCTGGAGTCGGAGCTCATCTCTCAACTCGACCTGCCGCTGAACCTCGACCAGAACCGCCACAACGCGTTCCATGACCGCCTCAAGGAGCTGAGGGCCCAAGCCCGCCAGCAGGCACGAGTGTTGCCCATCAGCGCATAGCCCGTCGCGCTGACATCAACGGCGACGAACGATGGCGCACCGAAGCAACCTCAGTCGGATCGACGAGCGACCGCCGAACCCCGTTCAGGCAGGTCCCTCCGCAGGGGGATCGAACTCCTAAAGCGGTGATCTAAGCCTGGCGAGTGAGATCGTCCGTAGATGGCCGATGCGCGACTTCCCCGGGGATGGACTCTTCAGCAGATCCGCGATGTATCGGGGGACCAAGAGGCTGTCGCCCTGAATCCCGATCGGCCAGTGAAGTGGGTCGGCTTCGGCGAGGCCCACGAGATGCCACACCCGGAGATCGTTCTCGGGTTCCACAGCCTGTGTCTCGTGAAGCCTGTCGATGACTATGACTGGTACATGGGCAGCCTGTACGACGACGGCAGCATCGACTGTTGGACCGCCTACAGCGACCTGTACGAGGCGCTACGTGGCCTCTAGAAGATTGAGCCACCGCTCCGCGTGCGAGACGCACTGAGTGTCTAACTGCGTGACAACCTTGCAAGCCGCTCCGCTCCAGCCCGCGTGAGCAGCTTTCACGCCAAGTCCACGCCTGCGCTGCCGCAGACGGGGACTCCGCCCTGTGCGTTAGTTCCTCCGGCGACGCCCCTGCGCATAGGGGCCGTGTCGATCATGTTCCCGCCATTCCTCATCATGGGGGTCGCGGTCTTCGCCGCCCGCGTTGTCCCCAGGAGTCGAAATGTGTTCCCCCTTGTTGACCTTGGCCAGCAGCGAGGCGAGGGGATCAGGGGGATCGTCGCTGAAGCGATCGGAGCCGCGCTCGGGCGGCGGCGCTGGCTCTGTCCTGTCGTGACGCGACCGTGATGTACCGCTCATGAGCAGCCCCCTCCGACTCACTGAGATGCACTCTAGATCTTTCCCTGGAAGGCCGCGGGTAACCCGACTTCGACCTTGCCAGTGCTGTGCAATCTTGCCGGAAGCCGACCGCCATTGGACACACCCCAGACCTCAACATCCCTCCATACCTTGCGCGTTGGCTTCGCTGGCGAGGCTGGGAATGTGCGCCGTCAACGCCGGAAGACCTCGCGGCTCCGATTGATCGCGCAGATGCAGCATGAACCACAGCACGGGGTCGTTGTCGATCACCACCTGCGTGCGCCGTTTGCCTTCCTCGATCAACCCGTACCGCCTGGACGACGCGGACGGCGGGTACAGCAACGCCGGTCGCAATCTGCCCGCCAGCGGGTCACTGGAGCCTCTTCGCACAAGCTCTACGAGCTGCGACCACCTACGAGTAGTCCGTGGCTCAAGGCAGACGTACGGATCGGACGGCCGATCCCGTGCCAGATCGTGCGGGGAACCACGGGGAATGGCGGGGACCAGGGCACCGGACAGTCAGGCCCCGCGCCCGCTCCGCCGCAGTTCAGCCAAGCAGCCTCCCATCGAGAACCCAAGCTTCCCAAGCTGAGGTCTCACTGCTGTCTTGGCCCGTCAGTCCAGCCAGACGAGCATCGCGTCGTCCGCTCTGGCAGCAGCCTCGAAGAACTGCGTGAGACCGTCGTACCAAGGACGCCCCCACTCCAGCGAGCCAGGCTCACTCCATCCGAGCGGATACACCTCGGCGCTGGTCAGTTCGGCAGGGTCCACGCCGCTGATGAGCTGGGCATAGCTGGTGGCCCGCAGAGCTTCCGCCGCGAGGCGGACCCGTTCAGGCCGCAGGTACCTCGGAGGCCCGTATCCCCAATCCTCATCCTCGGTGAACGGTTCCTCGCCGTGGATCACGTTCACGGGGAACTCGGCGCGCGCCAGCAGGAAGCGGAGCATGTCCCAGGTCTTGTACGTGCTGTAGTGACGCGCCTCGGCCAGCGCGGGCTCCGACTCCTCCTCGGCCTCCTGGACCTCTTCGACGAAGTCCAGAGCCCAGTCGGGGGCGTGGATCGCTCGGTCAAGCTCAGCAGCCGTGACACGCAGGTACTCACCGATCATGCTCATGGCCGGACACTAGACGAGGTCACTGACAACGGCCGCCGGACGGACCGTCTCAGTTTCCGTCTCATTCAGCCGGGGTCACCGGCGTTCAGCGGAGACCCGGAGCCGATCCCGGCCTGGTGATGAGCCACCCATGAACGCAGGTGAACGCCCCTGCACACAGCCCGCCACCCCACCAACACAGTTGGAAATCGTGTTGGTGTGAGAGCGGAACGGGTACTGCGCCCCTTCGGCGATACGTGATCAGCTTGGGGTGTGGAGACCATCATCGCCAGTGCCATAGCCGTTCTGGGGACCCTGCTCGGCTCGGGGCTCACCCTGGCGTTTCAGCACCGCACCACCGACAAGGGGCATCAGTTCACGCGCCATGAGAGGCTCCGCCAGGAGCGACTCGATGCTTACTCCGCCTACGCCGGCGCACTCATCAACTACCGCCGCTGCCTGGTACATCTCTGGTTCTGCGAACACGAACAACCACCACACGAGGACCCCGGCGTGGTGCGAGTCCGCGCATACGACCTGCGCTCCAGCGCCCAAGAAGCTCTCTTCCGGGTGCAGATGCTCACCGATGACGAAGCCTTGAGCGAGGCGGCAGAAGCTGTACTTGCGGACGTAACAGCCCTGCCCAAGACGGACAGCAGAACCGAACTGGACCGGCGCAGGGTGAAGACCCGCGACGACATCAGTCGACTGGTCAGAGCGTCCAAGCGCCATCTCTGATGCGCCTGCCAACGCGCCTGCACGTACGGTCAGTCCGTCAGAGCCGGGCGCCGGGCGGGCCGCACCACAAGCGCACCAGATGAGGCGGGGAACAGCGGGGAATCACGGTGAAAGCGGCCCAGCCTGAGGAGGCGGCAACCGGGGCGTTCCTTGAGGTCATTGCCCGGAAAGCATCGAATGATCGCAGCTTCCCAAGTTGAGAGCGCGAGTTCGATTCTCGTCACCCGCTCCAATGAAGACCCCAGGTCACTGACCTGGGGTCTTCATTGGAGCGGGTGACGCAAACGCGCCACATTCGCGCGCATGCCCACGTCAGTCATGTCCATGCCTTCCGCGTCGAGGGGTACTCCCTTAGGCTCCTCCGCCGGACCACAGGCGTTACCGACGGTAGGGGAGACCGGTCATGGGGCGAACGGGCAGCACTCGACGCACCTTTGTGGTGGGGGCCGCTGCCGCAGGCGGGGCTGTGGCGCTGGGCACCGGCACGGCGGCTTCAGCGGCACCGGCGCAGGGACGGCAGCAGGCCGTCGCCGTGCTCGGCGGTGGCGTCGCCGGGCTGACCGCGGCGCATGAACTCGCCGAGCGGGGCTTCGCGGTGACCGTCTACGAGCGCCGGGCGCTCGGCGGCAAGGCCCGCTCCATGGACGTACCGGACAGCGCGAAGGGAAGCCGCAAGCCACTGCCCGCGGAGCACGGGTTCCGCTTCATCCCGGGGATCTACCACAACCTCCCCGACACGATGCGGCGCATCCCCTTTCCCGGGAACGCAGGCGGCGTCTGGGACAACCTGATCGCACCCAAGGAGATGATGTTCGCGCGGAACAACGGCCGCGAGGATCTGCGGATACCCATCCCCGGGGAGAAGGAGCCCGCCGAGCTCACCCTCGACGACATCAGACGCGCCCTCACCGGCCTCCTGGAGACGGGATTCAATCTTCCTCTCCATGAGATCGCGTACTTCGTGAACCGCGCCGTCGTCTTCCTGACCAGTTGCGACGCGCGCCGCAACTCCACCTGGGAAGCCACCCCTTGGTGGACTTTCGTACGCGCCGGGCAGATGTCGAAGGAGTACCAGCGCATCCTCGCGGTCGGCGTCACCCGCAACATCGTCGCCACCAAGGCTGAGGAGGCCAGCACCCGCACGGTCGGCACCCTCGGCGAGGCCTTCGTTTTCAACGCGCTCGGCCGGGGTGCGGACGGCCCACCCGACCGGATCCTCAACGCACCCACCAATGAGGCCTGGATCGACCCCTGGGTGGCTCATCTCACTTCCCTGGGCGTGGAGTTCCGTATCGGCTGGACCGTGCACGAGGTGAGGCTGGGCGGAGACGGGCGGGTCTCCGAGGCCGTCATCGAGGATACGGACGGCGTCCTTCGCTCCATAACTGCCGATCACTATGTCTCCGCCATGCCGGTGGAGCACGCGCGGCGCACCTGGAGTGCCGGACTACGCGCTGCCGACCCACAGTTGGCACGCTGCGACAAGCTGCAGACGGACTGGATGACGGGCCTTCAGTTCTATCTGACCGAGACGCCGCCCGTGGTACAGGGCCACTTCAACTGCATCGACTCGCCATGGTCGCTGACCGCGATCGCCCAGGCCCGGCACTGGCCAGGGCGTGACTTCGCCGCCGACTACGGCGACGGCGTGGCCAAGGAGTGTCTGTCGGTGGATATCTCCGAGTGGGACAAGCCCGGCGTCCTGTACGGCAAAACGGCTAAACAGTGCACCCGCGAGGAGGTCGCACGCGAGGTGTGGGCACAGCTCAAGGACGCACTCAACGACACCGGCAAGACAGTGCTGCGCGACAGCACGCTGCACTCGTGGTTCCTGGACCCCGGAGTGGACGGGATCGGCACCCCGCACCCGACCAACCAGGACGAGCTGCTGATCCACCCCGTGGGCACGCTGCACAACCGCCCTTCGGCCAGGACCACGGTCCCGAACTTCTTCCTGTCCGGGGATTACGTCGCCGTGGACATCGACCTCGCCACCATGGAGGGCGCGAACGCCTCGGCCCGTCAGGCGGTCAATGCCCTTCTGGATCAAGCAGGTTCGAGTGCGCCGCGCTGCACGGTCACCCCGCTGTTCCGGCCGCCGGAGCTCGAGAGCCTCAAGCGCCACGACCACTTCCGCTTCAAGGCCGGCCTGCCGAACGCGTTCGACCTGGGGTGATCCAGTCGGGAGCGGTCGCTCGACCTGATCAGCCATGACGCCGGCGAGGGCACCCTTCTCGTCGCCCTCCCAGCTGCCAGCCGGGGAGCACTCACTCTGGAAAGCCGGGGCTCTGATCACCTACGGACAGCGGCCTGCTCGCCCAGCAGCCCCAGGTGCGCGTCGGCACAGCGGAACGCGCGCACCGGGCGGCCGCACCACAAGCGCACCAGATCAGGCGGGGAACAGCGGGGAATGGCGGTGAAAGCGGTCCGGCCTGAGGAGGCGGCAGCCAGGGCGTTCCCCCAGTTCATTGCCCGGACAGGCCTCGAATGATCGCAGCTTCCCAAGCTGAGGGCCCCGGGAACTGTCATAGCGGACGGCCGTCGGGACTTGCTCTGGTCGACGACATGCCCTGACTGCGTTCGGCGTTGGAGGCCTCCTCGTGGACCTCACGGACGACGGCACGACGACCTCGGCTGACCTCGATCAATCCGTCCTTCTTCAGCTGGGTGAAGGCCCGGTGCGCGGTACCGACCGAGACGCCGTGGGCCTGGGCGATGTCGCCGACGGTGGGGACATCCTCACCGGGGAGCATCGTGCCGTCCTTGATGGCACCAGCGAGCTCTTGGGCGATCGCCTCCCAGGGAGCGAGTTCTCGAGGTGGGGCTGCCTCCATCTTGGTGGTCCTGCCGAGGGGACCCACCTCCGTGTCCGGGCGGGCTTGGACGGCTGCCTCGCACTGGCCGCACAGGGCTTCGGCCCCGTCGTCGGTGACGACGAGCATCGCCCACAGCGACTCGTTGCCGCACCCGCAGACCAGGCGCAGCCCGTTGATGAAGGTCGTGACCGGCTGCTCGGCGAGCAGCCCTTCTGGCACCGGCAGCTGCTTGGCGAAGGCGGTGACGGCCTGGCGGTCCGAGGTGGCCAGGAAGGCCGCGTAGTACTTCAGCGTGGTCGCACCTCCGCCGCCGTGGCCGACGCGGCCGGCGACGGTTCGTACGTCGGCACCGGCGCCCAGGAGCTCGGTCACGTTGTACGCGCGCAGGTCCTTCAGGCGGTGGGTGTGGATCTTCAGGTTCTTCGCGAGGCGGCGGTATCGCTGGCTGACGCTCGACGGCACGAGCGGGGCGGAGCTGTCGGCTTCGCCGGAGAACACGAAGGCAACGCGCGCGAGTTCACCGCCGAGCGCCCTGCAGCGTTCTTCAGCACGGGCTCGGTGGGCGACCAGAACGGAACGTGTGATCACGTCGATGGCCTGCTTACGGCGCTGATGGGTCTTGGTGTCCTTGATCCGGCGGCCGTTGATGGAGTGCTTCACGAACAGTTCGAGCCGGTCGAGATTGATGTCCGACCAGCGCAACGCGCACATCTCGCCCCGGCGCGAGCCGGTCACCATCGTCATGAACAGAAACGTCCCCCAGTCCAGGTCCCGCTGCCAGGCCGTGTTGAGAACGAGGACCGCTTCTTCGGGAGTCGGTGGGTCGGGGTTCGGCTTGGGCTGGGAGGGCGGCTCGGCGAGGGCTGCGACGTTCGACGTCACGTAGCCCCACCGCAGGCCGCGGTCGAGTGCAGGCCGGAGGATGAAGTGAATCTTCCGGATGGAGTTCGGTTCGAGGGTCTGGCAGACGTGCTTCTGCTTGGTCTTCGGGTCGGCCTTGCCATTGCGTCGGCCCTCGCACTGCTCACGGCACTTCCGCAGCCGGGAGTAGAACAGCTCCAGCATCTCAGCGGTCAGCTTGCCGGCCTTCAGGTCACCGAAGGTCGGCTTGAGGTAGTTGCGGATGATGCCCTCGGCCCGCTCGTACGACGTCTCGTCCAGCTCGGCGACACCGAGCCAGCGGTCGAGGAGGAAGGACATGGTCACCTGCGTCTTGGGGTGGCGCTTCTCGTCGACCTGGTGGAGGAGCCTCGTGCGCGCCTTCTCTGCCTCGGGCTCTGTCTCGGCCTGCTCGTGGAGGTAGATGTCCTTCTTCGTGAGCGGGTCACGCCCGGCGTAGACCCGGACCTGAAAACCGGCCCCGTTGGGTCGGATGCTGCCGCGCTGACGTCGCCTGGATGTCTTGGTCGCCATGGTTCTGGAACCTATTCATGGTTAATGCCATGGCTACGACGAACAGCGCGCCTACCTCGCAGAGGTAAACGCGCTGGTCAGACCCTGTGCCCCCGGCAGGATTCGAACCTGCGACACCCGCTTTAGGAGCAAGTCAAGTAGCTTAATGAGTATTCGGAGTTAGTTGTATGGGGGACCAGCGGGTTCGGCGGGTGGCGGAGCTGCCGAGGCGTCATATGGGCTCTGTAGAGCGTGAATAAGGGTCCTATCGAGTCCCGGACGGTCCCGAACTCTTCTGGGGTGTACCAGGCACGACGGTCCCACTTTGGTCTCACCGAGACCGACTGGTCCCACTCTGGCCTCACTTGGCCTCACCGGAGTTGTTGAGTCCGACGGCGGGGCGTTGCCGGGTCGAGCCTCCCAGGTGGCGCCGTCAAGCGCGTTCTCTTGAGCACCGCTCGGCTTTCGGGGCGAGGGTTCAATTCCCCGGTTGTACGGAGGTCGCCGAGCCGCAATTCCCGGTGGGTGCGGCTGCGTTAGGACGGCCGTCGCTGCCTTCGATGGGGCGAGTTGGTATCTGTCTGGTGCATCCCGCTTTGCGAAGATTTCGCTGTCGCATAGATCCGGCCAATCTTTCGAGCGCTCGGCTAGCAAGAGAGGGGCGGGCTAGCCACAGGCGGGACGACGTAGCCGAGGCAGCCGCAGTACTCGTAACACCTGGAGTCCTCGGGCGCGGCGGGCGGCACGCTCTGGTGGGCTCCGCGTGCGTGGCCGCAGTTAGGGCGGGCGCAGGGCGGGTAGTGCTGGTTGTCGTGGCGATAGGCGGAGAGGCCGACCTGGTGGATCGTATTGCCGGTGCCGAGGGTGGGTTCCGTGTCGGCGTAGCAGCCGCCCCAGCCGCGGTCGTGGGTGAAGGCGAAGGTGCCGGCGAAGTCGAGGGCGCCGCAGCGTCCGCAGCGGTACTGGGGGCAGCCGTGTTCGTCGGGTGGGATGGGTTCGCCGGTGCAGCAGTCGATCTTTAGGGGTTCGAGGTAGGTGGCGTGGCGGGCGGCTCGGGTCGCGTGTTCTGCCGCGCGGGCGGAGTTGCGGTCGAGGGCGGCTTGCTTCTCGCCGAATAGGTCCAGTTGTGTCATGACAGTTCTCTGTGCTGCTGGTGTGTGGCGGGTGCGGGGCGGGCTTGTGGTGCGTCCCGCACCCGGGGTGTTGGTCAGTTGCTCGTGACGGATTCGGTGGGCTGCGACTTCCGACTACGGTGCGGTGTCCCTCGGTTTTGCCGTGCCCGCTGCTGGCTTTGTGCCGCGTCGTGGCCGGGCGGCGGTCGCGCTCTTCTTCGGCTCGGTCTTCCTCGCGGGCGCCGTCTTCCTCTTCTGGCCCTTTGCGGGTGGCTTCGAAGCGTCGGCGGCTTTCGTTGAAGTGGTGGGTGTGGCGGCCTTCTTGGCCGATGTGGGACGCGGGCGCTTCTTCGGGAAGGCGCGCAGCGGCGGGCGTTTGCCGTCGAATGCCGGCAGGAGCCTGGTGCGGATGTTCCGTGCGGTGGTCGCGGCGGGTGGGTTGTTGGTGAAGCAGACGCCGACGTTGTAGCGGATGCCGTTGGTCAGGTGCTTGAGGCTGTCGGTGTACGACGCGGCGTCGCCCTCGTTATCGAACTCGCGGGGTGGTACGGCGAGGGCCCAGGTCTGGACTGCCTCGCCTCGCCAGAGGCGTTTGATGCCGATGCGGCGGCCGTCGGGGTGGGCGAGGTACGCGGTCAGGTCCGGGCGGGAGTCACCGTCGGTGGCGACGGTCCAGCCGTCGCCGAGTCCTGTTGCGATGGCAGTGACGTACTCGGCGAAGTCCGCGGGGATGACGCGCTCCGTCTTCCGGGTGTCGGGGTCTTGCGGAGTACTGGTTTTCGTGGGGCTCACGGGTGTCCTTCTCGGTCGTCTGGCGAGGTGTGGGTTGAGGGCCATGCCTGCGGTGGGCCGCGGGTGAATCGGGACGGGGCTCTCAAGCCGCCGTTCCCTCGAGGAGCCGGTCGAGCGCGTCGATCATTCGGCGTGCCCTGTGCTCGAACAGGGCTTGTTCGACGACGGCGTTGCGGTGCTTGATGATCGCGGCGCGTTCGGCGAGGGCCTTGGCCAGGCCGCCGTCGTGTTCGGCGAAGGTGTTGGCGCACCAGATGGCGACGTTGGGGCCGAGGTCCCAGACGATGGCGTTCACGGCGGCGCAGGCGGTCGACAGGGGGTCGATGTCGTTGCCGTACCAGCGGAAGTCGTGCGGGTTGAGGTTGAGTTCGCGCATGCGTTGGGCGACAGAGCGGAACATGCCGCCGCTGCCGATGGCGGGTTCGCGTACGGACATGCCCGGTCCGCAGGTGTCGTCGTCGACGAGGACTTGTGCCATCAGGTCGGTGATGCAGGGCGGTGTGTGGTACTCGCCGCGCCACTTCTTGTCGCTCTTGTGGCGCAGGCCCGTGAGGAGGGGGCTGAGGATGTCCGCGCGGGAGCGCAGGTACGGGTCCTCCTCGGCGGTGATGTCGAGCAGGCCCGTGTTCACCGCGGTGTGCACCACGGCCTGGACGGCGCGTAGTCGGTAGTCGTCCGGGTTCTCCTCCACCCAGGCGTGGAGCGGGCGTGCGACCTCGATCAGGTCCGGGCGTGCGGACCATTGGACGCCCCAGATCTCCCGCAGCAGTGGCGGGAAGTGGGCTGGTTCGAGGGTGAGCAGCCAGTCGGCGATCAGTGGTTCGCGGAAGAAGCAGAGCGCTGCGACGGTGCCGAGGGGGACGTCCATGCGGTTGCCGCCGTAGCTGCTGTACCAGGCGGACATGACGTTCTCGGCGATCTTGTTGGCATGCTGGTAGGGATCGCGGGGTGCTGCGTACTTCCTGCGTCGAGGGGTCTGGGCTGGGTTGGGCTTGGCGGCCTCCGCCTCGCGATGTCTAGCGCGCTCCTCGAGTTTTTGCTCCACCTCGCCGAACAGGTCGAACTGGACCATCACCGGGTCACCGCCCCGCCGTCTCGGCGGGCGGAGTGTCCGCCGGAGCGAACGGGTGTGGTGGAGCGCCCGCGGGGACAGATGCAGGGCCCGCCTGGAGGATCGCCGTGGCGCGTTCGGCTCGCTGTAGGTAGTAGGCGTGGTGCTCGCGGAGGCGCCGCATGCGTTCCTCGTGCTGTGCGATGAGGCCGCTGTAGCGGTTCAAGGAGTGGGGTGCGCAGTGGTGTTCGTGAGCGCGGCGCAGCTCCGGGGTCCAGGGCTGGGCGAGCCAGTGACGGGCCAGGGCGGCGACGATGGCGGTGGTCCGGCGGGCTGTGCCCTTCGGAGCGCGTACGGGGGCGCTGATGATCAGGCGGTACGGGCGGAGGCGGAGGGCGCCCGCGTCGAGGGCGGTGCGGGGGAAGGACTCGGTACCGGCGAGCGTGACGCCGAAGAGGACCGGCGCCTCGTCCATGCGGAAGCCGTACGGGCCAGTGCCGTACGCGACTTGGAGGATCTCCTCCATCGGGTCCTGGACGGCCTCGGGGTGTCGGTCGGGTTCCCAGCCGAGGGTGAAGGCGCCGATGTCGGTGACGCGGTAGACGGCTTGTCCGGTGTCGAAGTCGGCGAACTCTGCGACCTCGAGGGCCGGTCCGCTGCCGACGGTGAAGGTCAGCACAAGGGTGCCCCTTTCTTGAATCAGGCATGGGTGGGGTAGGGGGCCGGCCGATCGATGTCGTAGGCGCGGCCCCCTGGTGTGGTGTGGAGGGGCTGGGGCTATCCGCCGTGTTCGGCGCGCCAACCGTTGACGTACGAGCCGATCTCCTCGGCGAGGGGTTCGAGGGACATGTCGCCGGGCGGCTCGCCCTCGTCCGTGGTGGTGTCGTAGATGACCTTGGCCGTGCCGTACGTGTTGTCGACGTGCACGGCCTTCCAGCCGCCGAGCTCGCTGCGGGCGTCGTACCAGGGGAGCGACTCGCGGCCTGAGATCGCGACGTACTGTTCGCCGTCGGTCGTTAATTGGACGGTGATGTTGAGCTCGTTGCCGGGCCAGTCCACGCCGACGTCCGTGCAGTGCTGTTCGAGGGCTTCGATGACGTCGGCGTACAGGGCGCGGGCCTTCTCTTCGTCGGCGCGGCGCAGGAGTTGGACGGCGCTGAGGTAGTGGAGGGCCATCACTCGGTCTCCGTGAGCTCGTCCAGGTCGGGGACGTGGTCGGCGCAGACCAGGGAGAGGGGTTCGCCGTCGTGCGGGAGGTCCAGTTCGATGTCCTGGCTCTTGCGGCACAGTAGGCAGGCAAGGTTGACCGTGCGGAGCATGCGTAGGGCCTTGACGGGGGTGTTGGCCGGGAGGTGCAGCGGCTCGTCGCGGCCGCGGACGGTGAGGGCGAGGAGGGTGAGTTCGGCGAAGAGGGCGGTCTTCTCGACGCCAATCACGGTGAGTGGGGTGCTCGGTGCGTCGGGGAAGGCGAACACGTCGCCGGGGCGCAGCTCGTGGACGTACACGGGTCTGGTGAAGCCGAGGGCGACTACGGCGTGACCGTTCATGCTGAGGGCTCTCTTTTCGTTGTAGACAAGGGAGTTGAGTGCTTCGGCGGCCTTCTCGCACACGGCCACCGGAGGTGGTTCGGCTACTCGTCGATCAGGGACACGGGGCCGTCGAGCGGCCCGCGGCCGAGCGCTTCGGCAATGTGCGGAGGAACTCGCGGCACCTGCGCGGCGTGGAAGGTGAGTTCGCCGCTCGCGAAGTCGATGACGACGGTGCCGTCCGGGTCGACGCTGGTGACGAGTCCGTAGAGCGGCAGCTCAGGGTGCTTGACCCATTCCTGGACGGCGAGGGGTGGCAGGTGGTGCGGGCACAAGCCGTGGTCGCGCAGGGAGAGGTGCGGGGCCGAGGGGTGCCAGCAGGGTTCTCCGTCGGGGCGTGGGTGTTCGCAGCCGCGGGCGATGTGGCCGTAGCCGTCGCAGCGGATCAGTACGGGGCTGGGCCACGGTTCTAGGGCTCGTACGACGGCGAAGGTGACGGCGCCGCGCGGGCCGTGGTCGTGGTGTGCGACGTACTCGATGGTCAGGCCGATCGCCGTGGGCCAGGTCTTCAGCACGTTCGCCGCGATGGTCTGGGCGTGCACGGCGGGTACGGAAGGCACGGCTGGCTGGCGCTGAATGAGCAGGGACATGACACCTCACTCCCCGTGCGTGTTCGTCTGGGGGAGCAGGAGAAGCGCCGTGTGCGTCGCCGGGCCCCCAACCCGTACGAGGTGCTGGGCGCGCAGGTGCGGCAGGGCATGGATCTGCAGGACGAGTGCCGAGATCTGCCGCTCGGTCTCCTGCGGGAACAGCGAGCCTTCGCCGCTGGCCGGCCTCGGCCCGGCGATCACGTCGATGCTGAGCTTCGTGACGTCCGCACGGTCGACGTTGAGTACCCGGCACCCGCGGCCGACGAACTCGACCGTGACCAGCCCGGCTTTCGGATGGTGCGCTCGTACGAGCTCGGCGAGCCGTTCAGCCCGGTCGGCCGGAGGAAGGTCGAGTACCCAGCGCCGGTCCGGTCTGGGATCGGGCCGTACGGTGCTCCAGGCCGCCGAGTGCAGTCCGGCGAGCGCGTCGCTCAGATCGTCGGCGAGTTCGTCCAGGTCGAGGGCGGCGGTGGCGCCGTCCTGGCGTACGTCGAGAAGCTGCTCCTCCGTACCGTCGTGGCGAGTGGTCCACAGAGCGTGCAGCTCGATCCTCCGGTCGTGCGCGGAGTGGTCGAAGGTGAGGTGCGTCGTCTCCGGGTACGCCTCGGCTACGAGCGCGGCGACGTGGTCGAGGACGGCGATCTCATAGTGGGCCTGTGCCTCATTGAAGGCGTCGACGGCGAGCTTGCGGTGACGTAGGGCTGTAGTGGTTCGGATCGGCGCTGTGTTGGTCATCAGGGATGGGTCCTTCCGGGACGGGTGATCAGGTCAGGGGCGGGGCGAGGTCGCCTCGGTGGAGTCCGGCTCGCGGTACGGGAAGACCAGCTGCCACAGGTGCCCCTCGCGGTCCGAGGCGAAGTCCGCGCACGGGGTGAGGTGTTGGCGGCGGAGGTGCGGCAGGGCGTAGAGCTGGCCAAGGAGGTGCGCGAGTTCGTGGGAGACGTCGTACGGCCAGGGGCTGTCGTCGGTCTCCGGCGAGCAGCGCGGGCACGGGATGCTGATCGTCTTGCCGCCGCTGAGCGTGAGCTGCTCGAAGCCGACCGCGATGCCGCCGTGGTCCGCCTCGAAGCGGCAGATCAGGGACTCGGCGTCCGGGATGTGGCGGCGGACGACTTCGGCGACGGTGGCGGCGCGGTCGGCCGCCGGGAGGACGACCCAACGTCGGCGGTTGCGGTGCTCGTAGAGAGGGTGGGGCTGGACGACTCCCCAGCGTTGGAGCAGGGAGTGGGACAGGATCCGGCTGAGGTCCTCGACGAGTTCGTCCAGGTCCAGCGGCCCGTCCTGCCAGTCCTCCGTCGCTTCGTCGTGCGGGTTGTACAGGAGGCGGCAGGTGTCACGTCCGGGCTCCTGGGCGCCCCAGATGCCGTGGAGTTCGATGTCGTCGGACGGGTGGAGGCTGACCTCCAGGTACGCGGCTTCGGGATGGGCGAGGCGTACGCGGGCGGCGATGTCGTCGTGGAGCGCGAGGAAGAGCGTCTCGCCTGCCTGGACGTACGCGGCTGCGAGTTCGGGGATTGGGAGCTCGGTGGGGCGAAGTTGCTTGTCGCTCAAGGGAGTTGACTCCTGAAGAGGGATAGGTGGTCAGTGAGTGCGGCGGACGACGACGGCTGTCGCGTTGTCCGGTCCGTTGATGCCGGCCGCGCTGGCGAGGAGTTCGGCGCCCTCGGTGGGGTCGTCGTACTGGAGGGCGGCGACGATCGTCGGGTCGGTGAGGCTCTGGCTGATGCCGTCGGTGCACAGCAGGACGGCGACGGTGCTGCAGGCGGGCAGGGACGTGGTCACGAACTCGTGGCGCGCGACGGTGCGGGTGACCTTGCGGTCGTACAGCGGCAGCGGGCCGTGCTTGCCGGTGTGGCGGCGGATGCGTTCACCGAGGGAGTGGTCGTACGTCGCTCGCTGGAGCTGCCCTTCGGTGGTGAGGACGTACGCGCGGCACACCCCTGCCCAGGCGATCTGGACGCGGCTGTGGGACGGGTCGAACAACGCGGTGACGATGGACGCGTCCGCGGTGATCCCGCTGACCGTGAGCTGGTTGCGGGCGCTGACGCAGCCGACCTCAGGCATCGCGGCGAGCGCCGCGGCGGCGGCCTCCTCCGCGGTCAGGTCGGCCGCTTTGGCGGCTGCTGGCGTGTCGCCGATGCCGTCGGTCACGGCGACGGCGATACGTCCGGTGGCCTGATCGCCCGCGACTGCGAACGCGTCAGCCTGGACTTCGCGGCGGCCTTGCCGTTGCGCGCCTCCTGCGCGCCAGGGTGTTGGGGGCATGGCTGAACTCCTTTGCAGATGACAGGGGTTGGACCGGGGCCGGGCGTCGCGCACGGCCCCGAATGGGTGCTCCAGATGGCGGCTGTGGTGCTACGGCGCGCCGACCGCGGCCAGCGGGGCGGCCTCGGTGACGAACTGCGGGCAGGAGCCGAAGCGTTCGTGCAGCGTGTGCTCCTTCTCCCACTGGCCGCAGCGGACGCAGCCGGGCTGGGCGCGTCCCGGTGCGGGGCGGGCGACGTACACGCCGCGCAGGTCACTGTCGGTGAAGACGACGATGCCGGTGGCCTCTTCGAGGCAGGCCGCGCCCTGCCGGCGTGCGGTGGCCTCGCGCACGGTGCGGCGCAGCAGGGCTCCGGACCAGTCGAAGCCGGTGCAGTGGCCGTCTTGCGGGTCCTCGTACGTCACGCGGTACGCGGCGAACGTCGCCTCGGCGGGGTCGGTGATGGGGCGGGCCCAGAACTCGATGGGGCGGTCGTCGTCGCGTGGCTCGGGTGTGGGGGCGACGGCGGCGACGATGCGCATGATGACGGCGCCGTCGGGGAGCCCGGCGTGATGGGCCGCGCGGGTGCACAGCTCCTGGAAGCCGGAGACGCCGTAGGCGGCGAGCCACCGGTCGGGGGTCAGCTCTCTGCCGAAGTTGGCGCGGTAGTCGGCGCGGTCGCGGCGTTGCACGGCGGCGATGACGCTGACGGCGCGCTCGATGACGTCCGGGGCGATGCCGTACTTGGCGGCTTCGGCGTGCAGTAACTGTTCCCGGGTGGGCTGGTCCACGTCGCTTTCTCCTTACGTCAGGCGTGCGGGAAGGTGGGTGGCGGGGTGAAGTGCACGGACGCGGTGCCGTGCAGGACGTTCAGGCGCGCGGAGAGGCGCCGGCCGAGAGTGCGGCCGTGCATGGCGACGCCGCTCTCGTCGGTGACGGACTCCAGGCACCAGCGGCGATGGCCGTCGTCGAGCGTGAACTCGTACAGCTCGCCGGGGCGGATGCCGCGCAACGTCAGGACCCGTACGGGTCTGCCGTCCGGGGCGGTTCGGAGGGCGGGCGGGCCCTGGACGCGGGCGGCGATGACTATCGCGACGATGTCGGCCAGGGGGATGTTGCTCGTGCTGCTCATCGGTTTCCTCGTGCTCTGGTCGGGGCGCCCATTTGAGGGTGCGTGGGGTCCTACGTCTGTCGCCACACATGTCACGACGTGCGAAAGCGCCGTACGCGATCAGAGGTCCCGGTACAGGTCGGGACGGCCCGTGACCTCACGCAGGGCGCAGACGAGGAGGCGGCCGGCACCCTCGACGCCGAGGACCTCGGTGATGAACTGCACCGGAGTGACCGTACGGCCGAGAGTCTCGCCGTAGGCGCGGGCCAGGGCTTCGCCGATTACGCGCGCCTGCTCCTGGGCCTGCGCGAACTGCTGAGAGGTGACGCCCTGGTCGGCGAGTTTCGCGGTGAGCGCCCGCCGTTCGTCGGGGGTGAGATGTCGGAACACCGGTCGAATCCTCCGAGTTGGAATGGGTCGATTTGCAATGTTGATAACATTTTATCAACATTGATCAACTGACGTCAAGTGTTCTTTATGTCGGCTCGAGCGCTCCCCAGGCCCTGACCTCGGCCTTTCCTGATGCCCTCACGCGCGGCCCGCCTCAGGCCGTCCAGAGCACCCCGAGCCTTGAGCTCCGCCGCGCGGGCTCGGTGAGCCCGGTCCTCCTCGAACCACTGGCGGTCCCGGCCGCGAGCTCGCTCGTCCTTCTCGAGCTTCTGCTGAGCTGCAGCAGCGGCACGACGGGCACGTGGACTGGTGCCGCAGCCGCGGCAGTTGGCGGCGAGGGCATCGGGGTGGGCCGCGCAGCCGCCGGTCCCGTCGCGACCGTTACCGCCCGCCGGGGGTAGGGGGGTATTTCTCTGGTGGTTCTCTGACGGTTCCCCGGCCAAAGTGGCCGGTTCCCCCGCCGGTTCTGGCCGCTGGTCAGACTGGCCGGTGGCCGTTTTGGCCGCCTGTTTTGCCCGCCCTCCGCCGCCCTTCTTCCCGGCCTTCTTGCCCTCCGGTGCCGCCGCGCCGGGACCGGCCGCTGTCGAGCCCGACGACGGTGGTGCCTGTGGGCGCGGGGCATGGATGGTGTAGCGGTTGCTGGTGCGGCGCCCGTCCGAAAAACGGGCGTGCGACACGATGAACCCCTGCTCATCCAGCCACTCAAGGTGCCGGCGTACGGTGCGCTCTCCTTGACTCGTCTTTGCCGCCAAGGTGGCCTGCCCGGGAAAGCACGACCACGACTCATCGGCGAAGTCGCACAGGGCAAGCAGGACCAGTTTCGCGCCCGGCTTGGTGATGTCCTGCCGGAAGGCCCAGGCCATGGCCTCGATGCTCAACTGCCGTCCCCCTCTTCCGTACTCAGGAGGTCTCGGGCAGGCGCGTGACGCCGATGGTGCGGGAGGTGCGTCCGCCCGACTTCAGCGGGATGTCGAGGCCGAGGCCCTCGAGGATGCGCTGCATCGCCTCGGCGTCGGGCTCGGGCGGGCGCGGCTTGCCACCGGACCAGGAGAGCTGGAAGTTGCCGTAGGTGCCGGCGTCGGCGGCGTCCAGCATCTTTCGGGCCTTGGCCTTGCGTTTCTTCGCGGCGCTTTCGATTTCGGCGGCGTCGGCGTACGCGCTCAGGGCGTCGGTGATGGCCGCGGTGTCCTCGGCGAGGATTGTCTGCGGGGCGCGTCCGTCGTCCGCGAGCTGGTCGAGTTGCCAGCAGGTGGTCTTGAACGGGCAGTTGTCGCAGATCACCGACAGGCCGGGGCCATCGAGGTCGCGCGGCATGGCCTCGGGCTCCGGACTCTCGAGGACGTCCTCGGCCCAGGCGAGCGCCTGCCGCGTGACGTCCTCGTCGTACGCGCGCTGGTGGACGACGACCTGCCCGTACTCGCGCCCGACGTAGCGCAGCCGTACGACGTCGACCTCCAGGGGGTCGCCGGTCGGCAGGTGAGGGTGCTCGGTGAGGCCGCCGGTGCGCAACAGGTATGCGTAGAGGTGGACTTGGAACCACTCGTGCCGACTCGGTCCCTGTCGTACGACGACGTCGAGCGCGCGGGTGGACTTGGTCTTGACGTCCTCGACGACGCCGGGAATCTGTCCGCTCGGCGTCCAGTAGGCGTCGGCGTGGCCGAGGATGACGCCGTTGGTGAGCTCCAGTTCGGTGTGGGCGCCGTACTGCTCGGCCAGCACGCGCAAGATGCCGTCGTGCAGCCAGGTGCCGAGGATCGCGGCGTGCATGTTGTCGTCGAGGTCGGTCGGCCAGGTGCCGTGCACCTCGTACGCGGCTCGGCGTCTACACAGGCCGATGGAGGACGGGCCGAGCTGTCGTTGCCGGGAACGAGGCCGGGAGCGGTCGTCGCGATGTGCTCCCTTCCAAAGGTCGGGGACCGGGACTGTACTGACGTCGACGGACGCGTCGGTGGATGCGTCAACTGTGTCCGTGGGCATGAGTTCTCGCACTCTCTCGGGCCCGAGCCGGGCTCTGTCAGGAGGATGGCCCGCTCCAACGGCGGGCCGGACATGGCTACTTCGCGGCGCGCACCGAGGTGCCGCGCGTCTTCGTGGCGCGGGCGGTCGCCTTCTTGGCCGCCACCGTCTTCTTCGCGGTCTTCTTGGCCGGGGCCGCCTTGCGCGCCGACCCCTTTCTGCGGCCGGGAGCTTCGGAGTCAGAGGCGCCGTCCGAAGGGCTGTCCGTGGCGTCGGCGGTGGGGGCCAAGGCGTCTGCGAGCTCGCTCAACTGCTCGGCGGTGGCGTCCTGGAACGAGACCTCGAAGTCGTCGAAGCAACGGTCGTTGACGGCGTCAAAGCCCAGGCCAAGCCGCTGCGCAGCGTCCCGGACGCGGGCTCGGGCCTCTTCCAGCTTGTCGCGTTCGTTCTCCGCCGAGGCCATACGGTCCTCGGCGTTGCCGGCGGCGGATGACTCGGCGGCCTCCGGGGCGCACTGCGCCTCCACCGCCGTTTCCGCTTCCGCGTCACTGCTCGGCTCGGCCGATTCAACAACCTCGCCGTCAACAACGCCCGTGGCGGACTGGCCAGTTGACGATTCCACCGGCCGCTGCTCCTTCGCAGACCGAAGACGAGCCACTGCCGCCTTCACACCCTCACGGAACTCGGCAACGTCGGCGGCGTGCATCTCCTCGTCCACGTGGAGCCCGGACAGGTCCGCCGGGCAGGCCCGACGCAGCGCGAGCGCCTCGGCAACCTTGCTCAACTGGCTGGCGGGCATCTGCGGCCACAGCCCGCCGAGCTTGTACTCCTGTGCCTCGTAGTCCCACACCTTCGGCGCGTACTCGCGCCAGTGGGCGACGGCGGGAAAGCGGGAGTCTCCACGCCAGACGACGACCCGGCACGCGGCCGGCGGCTCGTCGCGCAACCACACCGTGTGCTCGCCGCCCTCGGCGTCGTACCAGACGAAGTCCTCGTACGCGATGGACTGCCCGGCCCGGTCGGCGGCCCGGCGCGCAATGAGCCGGTACCCGTCGATGCCGGTCTGGATGGTCCAGCGGATCTCACCGCGCGACTTGCGCTTGATCATGTAGATCTGCCGGCCGAACGGATCGAGCCCGGACGCCTTGCAGTAGTGGAAGAAGATCCCCAGCTGCGCCGGACTGGCCTCCACCAGATCCGGGAACGCCGCGCGCAGCGCACGTAACTGCTGGTCCTCAAACGCCTTCTGGTTCTCGCGGATCGCGAGCCAGGTGACCGGAGCGTCGGCCACATCCCCTCCAAACACACTGAACCCCTTTGAAGCTTGCAACTGTCACAACATATGTTGCGATCAATTGAAGTTGATAAAAATCTATTTCACAGGATCTCAACCGTCAAGTTTGTACTCACTCGTCGCGGCCCGCACGTAAGCTGCGCAGCTGGAACACACCCGCCCACTCCGGATGTCGCGCGCACAGCAGGCGCGCGTAGCGCGAGGTGTAGTTGTTGTTGAGGTGAAACGGCTCTCCGCCCGCGATGCGCGGCGACGACCAACGGAGCAGCTCGAAAAGAGCCTTGATCCCGATCTGGCCGCCCCCATCCCGGACCCATTGCGCGGTGAGCTCCTCCAGCGCCTCGAAGATCCACGGATGCGAGGCGTGAAACGCTTCGAAGCGTTCGTCGAGCGACGGTTCGCGCCGAGGTTGGGGCCACTCCGCCTCGGCCACCTCAAGTGGAAGCTCTGGCTGTCGATACACGTATCACGCCCCCATTGCAACGATGCATTACCTGAACACATGTCGTGCCAACACCTTAGAGGTAGCGGCTGCATCGCGCACGGGGTGTGCACGATCGGCAGCAAGTTGGCGGTAGCGGACTGGCCCGTGGGAGTGCTGGGTCAGTGTTTGACGCGGTTACGGACGGCCAGGACTGCCACGCCAAGAAGGACGGGCAGCGCTCACGAGACCCGCCGCTTCCTGCACCGCTGCCAGCGCCAACCCCACGTCGTCCGCGGCTACTTCCGTGCCGGGCACGCCGGCTACACGATCACACAGGAAGGCCAACAGTTCCGACTCGATAACCTCAATTCTTCCTCAGACCTCAACCTGCGAGTAACAACCAAACCATCACGTGTGCTTACATCATCTTCACGCGGCGAGCGGGGGAACCACAGCACGTGACCAACCTGTGTGCACGCCGCGCGAATTGATGGGCCATCGAGCCCAGTTCTCTCATGACTAAGGGGAAAGCACGCATGAAGACGTTCCGTCGTACTGCGCTTGTTTCGCTTGTGTGCGCGGCTGCTGTCACGTTCAGTGGCGTCAGCGCCGCCCACGCCGCCGTTCAGCCTTCTGCAGTCGCGTCGGTTTCGACAGAGGAAGTTACTCAGCAGCAGATTGACGAGCTGGCTGGGTACCTTGAGGCTCTCCACGAGGGTGAACTGCGCACGTCTGACGGCAAGTTCGACCGAAAGGCTGCTGTCGCCAAGTTCGGCTCCGCCTTCGCCGATGCGGTGGAGGCTGAGATAGCTGCCCAGCGTCCTGCATCCTCGGCTTCCGAGGCGGCGCCCGCGCTTCGCGCGGCCGCCGCCAAGAAGGACAGCTATGGCAAGTGTCTTCTGAAGGCCGTGGGGCTCGGCGGGCTCGGTGGAGCCACCACCGCCATCATGAACAAGCTGTCCGAGAAGAGGTGGTCCGATGCTGCACGTCTCATCACAAAGGAGGCGGCCAAGCGCGGCATCAAGTTGGCCGGCAAGGGCGGAGTTGTCGGGATCGCTGCCTCTCTGGCCGCCAGCTCCATCTGGTGTGCCACGCCTTGGGCGTGACGACCCACGGGGGATAGGGCGATCACGTCAGTCCCAGTGATTTGCTTAGTGTGGCGGGGCCTTGGCCCCGCCACACGCATTGGCTGCAGACCGTCGGCCGGTCTAACCGATATTTCCTTGAACAACCTTACGAAGCTCTTGCAGATACTCCTCGAACTGCTCACGCCCCGACGGCGAAAGGCGAACTCTCGTCACCGCATGCCGCCGCTCACGGAACTTGGCAATTTCAACCAGGTTTTCCCGCTCCAGGATGCCGAGTTGCCGGGAGAGATCCGAAGTGGAGAGCTCCAGTGAGCTTTGAAGGTCGGCGAAGTTGATCTGCTGGACGTGCCGGAGTGCCCCCAGGATGGCTAGCCGGGTAGGGGAATGCATCACCGTCGATAGGCGCGTCCTTGGCTGCGCTGACATGTCAGCGCCTCCACCGCAGAACGAGATAGACAGCAAGAAGGACCGTCGGCACTGTAGCCCCGGCCATGGCTGCCGGAAGGTCAGTCGGGTTGTTCCACAGAATCCGCAGCGCCGGAATCGCCAGCGCCACCGGGGTCAGGAACGAGACCCAATCCTCGATCTTGCCGTGTGGCCTCCTGCCCGGAGCTCTGAGATGGAACCACCGCCACCTGAGCACAACAGCCAGAGTGACTAGCAGAACCACGCCTCCCAGGACCGCGGCGACCTCGTGCGACGCCGCAAGCACCAACACCGTGAACACGAGTGCCGCAGACAATACGCCCAAGCCCCGCTCGGCGACGGAAGCACCCTTCGTGAGTACCGGCGCTTCGTCTACCGCTCGCAATTGCTCCGCAGAGTCCGGGTTCTTCCCCATGACTGTCCCTTCACCCATCGAGTACATCTCACTTCTAGCATCTAGTTTCCAAATGTGCAACTAGATGGCAGTGATGCAAGCAGTGAGATGGGGAGACCGCGCCGCAGATCGATCGCATGTCACGGCCCTTGGGTCTATGTGTGAGTGTCATCCGGCTTCAGAGCCGCGGCCGTCACACCGGATGCCAAAGGGCTTCCAGGGTGTGCAGGGCAGCTGCATCATGCGCAGACAGTGCTGCCAATCTGGCGAACCATCTCGGTCAGGAGCACGGGCCCGGAACGTGCAGATGCAGATGTGCCCTGACCCGGGATCAGCGCTTCGGCCGTACGGTCATGGAGAAGCCGGCGTTCAGGAGTTCCGCCGCGAACGCCGCGACATCCTCCGCCGAGTCCTGGCCGGGCTGGAACGTCCGCGCCTCCGGCAAGGGCGTGGGCGTCGGCTTGGGCTCGGCAGACGGCTTGCGCCCGCGGGGCTTGATCTGCTCGCGCTCGCCCGAACGGATCCGGTCGATACCTTCCTGGACCGTGGTGCGCCCGCGCTGCTCAGCGTCCTTGAGCACGGTGCCCAGCAGCCACAGCGGCGAGCCCGAGACCATCGCGTCCTCGGCCGCGAAGCTCTTGCGGACCCGCCACTGATAGACGTCCATGTACTTCTTGCCGAAGACCCAAGGGATCTCCTTCAGCCCGACGATGTCAGGCAGTTCGGCCGCGTCGGCGACTTCGTACCCGCCATCAATGCCGGCCTTGTACTCCTTCAGCCGCCCCGGCAGGTACTCCCGTGCCCCGTCCTCTGCGAGCCCGAGCACGGTCGGCAGCAGCCAGTAGGGATTCCCGGAGATGACGGCGTCCGGCTCCCTCAGTACGCCGCGCGTCTTCCAGAGCTGCGAGGTCTGCCGTTCCACTCCGTAGAGGAACGCGATCTCCGCGTGCCCCAGTAGATAGGGGAACCGCTTCTCCGCCACAGCGCCCTCCGGACCGTTCGACTCCATAAAACTGACTTGATACATCAAGCATAGTTGTTCGAAGCCCCGACTGATCATCGTGGGCTTCACGCAGAGTCCGGCTCCTGGCTGATGAGTGCCGGTGGCCCGGACAGAGCCCGCTCCTCCTGCACCCACACCGACGGGTTCCCGGCCCGACGAACGCCACCCGGCATTCGTTCTCGGGACCGGTCCCGCCCGACGTCCTGATACTCGACCCATGTGGTGGAGACGACGAAGGCAGACCACGTACGAGCCGGGCACCCAGGCGTACGGCAAGTGGCGCCCGTACGCTGACAGCGTCGAGAACAGCGCCAATGTCATGGACATCAAGGACAACGGCAAGGTCTACGAGGTGTCCTGGGTCAAGTCCGAGGCCGTCGCGCTGGAGTACCTGCGCCGCCGGGACGTACGCCAAGAGCGCTACTACGTGATCGTAGAGACGCCGTACCGCAACCTCGGCCGCGACATGATCATGATCTTCGACGAGGCCGACGGCGCCCTGGTCGAGATCCCCGAGCGCACGCCGCTCGCGGAGTTGACAGCATCGCCTACTCACTGCGCCCGCTGCGGCTATCCGATCATGCCGTGCTCCTCCAACTTCGAGTTCCCCTGCGATGACCCGGACTGCGGCCACCCTTGGCACACCGTGGACTTCGCGCAGACCGCCGACGAGGTGATCCGTGCCGGAGGGGGGTACCGCTGCACGAAGTGCCGGAGCGCCGCCTGCCGGGCCTGCTATGAGGCCACAGGCAGCGAGAACCTGGCGACCACGCACGGCTTCCTGCTCGAGCCGGGCGACGAGCGGCCGCATCCGGCCGACGAGATCATGCTGCGTCTTTGCTGGATATGCCGGAGCCCCGTCACGGTCTTCTACGAGTGATCGAACGCAAGGTGACGGTCAGCCGGTGAGAACGTGAATGAGGAACCACACGGCGAAGCCCGTCCAGCCGACGGTGAAGATCGCGCGACCCGGACGGGTGTGGATGCGGAACCAGGCGCGCACGCGCTCGGAGAGGGTGTTGCCGTCTTCGATGTCCACCAGGGTGAACAGTTCGTACGTGAAGCCGAGCACCAGCAGGTTGGCCCAGAACAGGTCGGGCATGGTCAATCCGATCTCCTTGTCTTCTGGGAGGGTCTGTAATCCGGCGGCGTCAGCGGCCAGTTGCCGACCAGATGGCGACGCCGAGCGCGGCAAGGCCGGTCAGCGTGCTGATGGCGGGGAGGGGCCACCGGCTCTTTTCGAGGGCGGCGACCCTGGCGTCCAGCTCCTCGACGGCCTTGTCGATCTGGTCCGATCGCTGGACCAGGAGCGCGAGTTGGCCGTCGATGCGCGCGAGCCCGACTTCGAGGGCGCGGCGGAGTTCGGCGAGCTCCAGGGCGATCTCTCCGTCGGGCATGGCGACTGCTCCGGTGGTCAGTTGAGGGTGGTGGAGGCGGGGTCGGTTCTGGCGGGGAGCCACGAGGCCGTTCCGGCGCGGCCGAGGAGGGAGCCGACGGCTCCCTTGACCACGGCGAGGCCGGCTGGGATCGCGGCGATGGCTGCCGACTCGAGTGCGGACAGAGCGATGAGGTTGGTCGTGCCGGAGGCGAGGAGGAGGCCGAGGAATGCCTCGACGTACGTGAGCACGGTGCGCTCGGCGATGTCGCTGACGAGCTTGGGCGCGATGTTGAGGGTGGCCATGGGGCAGAGGTCCTCTCGGAATTTGGGTCAGGGTGCGGGGACGCGGAGCTTCGCCCAGCTCGTGGGGCCCGGGATGCCGTCGGCGTCGTCGCCGGAGTAGCGGAGCTTGCGTTGCCAGGCGGCGTAGGAGCGGCGGTCGGCGTCGGTCCAGTTGGGGCCGGGGCCCTTGGCGTACTTGCCGCAGCCCTCCGCGACGAGCCGCTTGCCCATTGCCGTGATCAGGGCGGAGCGGCGGCCGACGCGGAAGTAGTCGGCGCCGGGGAACGGCGCGTACTCCGGCTCGTCGTCCGTGTCCGGATCCGGCTTGGTGTTGAGGAGCTCGGCAACTGCCGTACGGAAGTCGCCCATCGCGATGCCCGCGGGGTCCGGCTTGCCGGGCTGCCACTCCTTGTGGGCGATGACCGAGCGCGCCGTCCAGCCGTGCGCTCGGCACAGGGCCGCGCTGACCTTGTGCATGGCGTCCAACTGGGCCGCAGGCCATGCCTGTCCGCCGCCGGTGTTGATGCACTCGAAGCCGTAGAAGTGCGGATTGCCGTCAGTGTTGGCCTCGTTGTCCGGTGGCAGGGGCTTCTCGGCGATGACGGCTTTGAGGACGTCGTCGTCTCCGGAGCCGGCGTGGTTGGCGCGGCCGTAGCCGACGAGGTGGACGGTGCCGGAGCGGTCGATGACGCCGTGGCACAGCGGGCCGGGCAGGGAGGTGTAGCCGGTGCGGCAGAGGTCCACCATGCCGGCTTCGGTGGAGTACGGGCCGGTGTGGTGGATCATGACGCCGTGGACCGGGCCCCAGGCGCCCTTGTGGTTGCGATTGTTGGTGCGCCAGCTGCCGTGCTCGACGACGCGGACGCCGGACTTCTTGAGGACGGCCAGGAATTGGTCTGCGGACAGTGGCTGGGCCACGTCGGGACGCTTTCTCCCCGCGCCTCCATTTGGTTGAACAACGCCAGGAGCCAGCTGGCGGTCCCTCGAGGTTGCATCTTGCCTGTGTCGCAGAGCGGAGGGGCGCCCGGCGCGCGGAGCTTAACCTATGGCGCGTCATAGCGTGATCCGAACATCTCGACGGAAGCGACGATCGGTCCGGCGGATCATGAGCGGAGCCATAAGCGGATCGCGGCGACGGTAACGGTGCGGTCTTCAGACGTTTTCCACGGCCCGTAGTACGTGGGCAGATCGCGCCAGGGGACGCCGGTCCATAGGCGGTAGAGGATCCCGTTGCGCCCAAGATCCCCGGCGGCCGAAGGGTGGGGACCTGATCCACTCAGAATATTTCTGTCTTTTTTTGTAGAAGATAGGCGAAAGAGGTCCATCATTAACTTATCGGGGCAAGTAAAAAGGAACGACTCATGGGAATCATCAACAAGGCCAAGGGTGACGCCGCACTGCACGACGCCCAACACACCATTGACGCGGGTCGCCATGTACTGGTCTTCAAATTCATTGAAGCCAACACCAGCAGCCTCGCCACGGGTGCCATGACCGGCATCAACGATCAGATCGAAGCCATCGAATCCCTGGGCTGGAAGATGAACCACATGTCTGTCGGTGAAGGTAAGGCCATGGGCGCGCTGGGCGGCAAGAGTGGCGAACGCATCGCCGTCATCTGCCTGTTCCGCAGATAGTGCAGTCGGGCGACCGGGGGACGCGATACCCGTACTGCGATGGCGTCCACCAGCCGCCGAACCCCCTAAGAAATTCGAGAAAGGCTTCGCCATGACTCAGTACCCCGACCCTCGTCACGTACGTGCCTGCGACACCGACCGCAACCGCACCGCCCAGACTCTTCACGACGCCTACGCTCACGGCTGCCTGACCGGCGAAGAACACTCCGAACGCATCGACCGCCTGTACTCGGCCAAGATGCTCTCCGACCTGGACATGCTCACCGCCGACCTCCCGGCGCTCGTCGTGACTCCGCCACGTGATACTCGTCAGTACCCCCCGCATCAGATACACCCGCAACCGGTTCCACCGCTCGTCATCAACAACAACCCCACGTCCGGCCTCGCCTGGCCGAAGAAGCAGTCCGCCGGCCTGCACGTTCTTTACGCCCTGTTCACCTATGGCGCGGGCAACATCCTCTACGCCCTGTACGTGCGGGACTGGAACCGCCGCCACGCCCCGCCCCCGCCCCCCGCACCACCCCGCCCCGACGTGCGCGCCTGCGACGCTGACCGCGACAGCAGGGCCCAGCCCCTCCACGACGCCTACGCCCACGGCTACCTGACCGGCGAAGAACACTCCGAACGCATCGACCGCCTGTACTCGGCCAAGATGCTCTCCGACCTCGACAAGCTCACCGCCGACCTCCCGGCCCCCGCTCCGTCTGAGCGCGGGCCTTATGACTGGCTCAACCCTCGCAAGAACAACGCCCTCCACAACACCGCCCTGATCGCCGCCGCCGCGCTGTTCATCCTCCTACTGGCAGTCGTCGCCACCTCTTAGCGCACGCCGGTGATGCAGCCCACCGGCCCTCGACACCCGAGAGAGACCGGTGCCGCATCCGACTCCGCCGCCCTCGGCCTCGTTAGGAGCACATACTCACAGCAACTGGGGCCCCAGGGAGTGGGCGTCTTGCCTTTCTGCGGGCCGCACGTAACGCACATGGCACCCCCTTGCGGGCGACATGTTCCCCTGAAAGGAAAACCCGGCAGCGCAGGCGGCTGACATGAACCCGTCCCAGAAACTAGATCCCAACGTGTGGCAGCGAAATACGCCATGGCTGATTGGCGCACTCACCTTGCTGGTCCTGATTCTCACCATGGGGGTCACGGGTTGCGCTGATCGAGCCGGTCAGGAAACAAACCCCGGATCAGCTCCGACTGACACCCAAACGACGGCGCCGACAGAGGCTCCCGCGAAGCCACCCGAGCAGTCCACCCCGGGGAAGCGTCCCGACGACGCACCCGCAGCCGCCGAGAGGACCAGCCGCGCCGAAGTCATCGTGGAGCGGATAATCGACGGTGACACCATAGAAGTCCGCGGTGGCAGCGAAATCCTTCCCCAGAGCCAGACCACCAAGGTCCGCCTGCTGGAAATCGATGCGCCCGAGGTGGGGGCCTGCTACAGCAGTGAAGCCACCGCCCGCACGGCGGAACTGCTGCCCGTGGGTTCCACCGTGCGCATCGAACGCGACGTCGAACTCAAAGACCCATACGACCGCTACCTGCTGTACGTCTGGAACGACAAGGACGAATTCGTGAACCAGTCCCTGGTACGCACGGGGCACGCCAAGGCCGTCCTCTATCCGCCCAACGACAAGTATTGGCCGCAGATCTCCCAGGCCGGCGACGCCGCCGAGCAGGACCTGTCAGGACTCTGGCTCGCCTGCGACACGACAGCCACCACTCCCGAGGAACCCGACACCCCGCTGCCCCCCGACACAGACCCAGGCTCCTCACTGCCCCCCGGACCACCACCCGGTCCCGACGTCGACTGCTCGGACCTTTCCGGTCCCGTCTGGGTCGGGGATTCCGATCCGCACCGACTCGACCGCGACGGAGACGGCATCGGCTGTGACACCAACTAGATCAGGGAGCCTGGGGTGTCCGATGAATCCCGCCCGGGATGCGTCGGACGAAGAACACTGCCTGCAACTTCAAATCTCCCTACGAGCCTGCACATTGACCGAGTCCGCAGTCATCGCGGCAGACAGATGCACCTATGAGCCCAAGGTGAAGAGAAGGCGCGAGTGAACCGCCCTACCAGCCATCGATGAGCCGTTCGGCGAGGTACGGGGAAAAGGCTCCAGCGGGGAGGCCGTCCCCGATGCCGCAGGAGCCGTCGGAGTCACCTGGAACCTTGATCCAGAGGAGGTAGTCGGCGCCGCCGACGCCAATGGAGCTGGGGACGCCGAGGCGGCGGCCGGCCGGGTTGCACCAGTCGACGTGTTGGCCCTCGGCGTTCATGGCGCCGTTGCCGTTACGCGAGGTGTCCACCACGAAGCCGGTTCCAGGTACGCCGAGACGGGCGAGCTCGATGGTGATCTGAGTGGCGTACGTGCAGCAGACGTCTACTGCGTCGAAGTTGGCGACGTTCACCGCGAAGCCGCGGACGTGTGCGACGCCTGCGTTCCGCAGGAGGGTGGCCATTTCGGCGGGGCGGATCCAGGCGGCGTTGCCTCCGTCCAGGTAGGCCGTGGTGGCGGGGAGGGTGCCGAGGGCCTGGGCGGCGTATGCGATCAGTGCGGTGCGGTCGGTGCGGGCTGCGGCCGTGGGGAGGTTGTCGAGTTGGGCGAGGGAGTCCGGTTCGACGATGACGAGGGCGGGGCGGTCGGCGATGCCGGCTACGGCGGCGTCGATCCAGGCTCGGTATGCCTCCGGTGAGGGGGCTCCGCCGGAGCTCTCGCCGCCGTTGTCTCGGTTGTGGATGTTGTAGAGGGTGATGATCGGGAGTTGGCCCTTGGCCGCGGCGGCCCCGACGTATGCGTCGAGGTCCGTCTTGATGTCCTTGTTCCAGTCGCCGAACCAGCGGGCGCCTGGGCGGCGGGCCAGGGAGCGGTCGATCTTCTTCGTGCGGGGGTCGTCCCGGTTGGCGGTGGTGAGCCACTTCGCTGCGTTTGAGTCCGGGTCGACGTAGAAGCCCTCGTCGACGGTTGAGCAGGTCAGGCGGATCTCGGTGAGGTGGACGGTGACTGCTGTGGACTGGCCGAACTGGAAGGTGAGTTGGCCCGTTGCCGTGTCCAGGGGCGAGGTGAACGGGAGCGTGAAGCAGGTGTCCGCGGTGCCGAGGGTCAGCGTCTTGTCGAGCGCCGGGGTCCAGGGGTCGGCGCCGAGTCCGACCAGGGCGCGGAGGGTGGTGCCGGGCTGGCTGGCTCTGGCCGTGAAGGACAGGGTGTAGCGGCAGCCGGGTCTGAGGATGACGTTGTTCTGGCCGAGCAAGGCGTCCCAGAGGTTCGTCGCGTCCGTGGTGGCGGTGGCTTCCAGGCCGATGCCGGGGGCGGACACCGTGACGTATGTCGGGTCGCCGGTCCACCAGCCCGTTGTTCCGGCTGTGAAGCTGCCGTTTGTGATCAGGTCCCCGTAGAGGGCGGGCACCTCTTCTCCCTTCGTTGGGCGGTCACTTGGTGTACGTGACGCGGAGCTTGGGCGAGTACGTCTGGCCTACGCCGCGGGCGCGGCCGTAGTACGTGCGGTTGGTGGTGTTGGGGTCGAGGGCGATGCCTCGCCACTTCGTCGAGTCGAAGACCGATGTGATGTCGACCCATTTGCCCTGGTTGCGGGACCAGTTGATGCTCTTCGCCTCGGTGTCGCAGGAGAACTTCTTGGGGCGGGCAGCGTGCGAGTGGGCGCGGATGACGGCCGTGCCGCCGGCTGCGTAGTACCAGTGTTCGAAGTAGAGGTAGACCTCCGCCTTCCGGATCGTCGCTCCGGAGAGGTCCGTGGCGAGCTGGGCGGGGAAGCCGATCAGGCTCGCCTGGATGCCGTTGTTGGAGCTGTAGTAGCCCTGCAGGCAGCTGTTTCCGTAGTAGGCGTTGTAGCCGGAGCGGTTCGCGTACGAGCCGGACCACGACGCCGCGTACGTCTTGGTGTACGTGCGGGCGGGCGGGGCGCTGGTGCCGCCTCCGGTGTTGTAGCCGCCCGTTTCCGGTACGTGGGCGCCGATGTCCTCGACGTACAGGACGCCGGGGCTGTTGGCGGCGCCGTACAGGTCGACGTACTGGCCGTCGGGGCCGTACTCGTTCTTGAAGGTGATCAGGAGGCGGTGCAGGCCCGCGCCGAGTGTGGTGCCGGAGCGGATGAGTTCCAGGCGTACGCGGCTGGAGTTGCCGATGGCCAAGTGGTGGGTGGCCAGCTGAAGTTGGGGGGAGTTGATGGTGGGGGCGGCGGTGCCTCCGTCGCGTAGGCGGAGCTGTAGTTCTCCTCCGGGGGCGGATGGGTTGGCGATCGCGTCGAAGACGATCCGGTACATGCGGGTCGTGTCCGCTTCGAAGGCGAGCTCGACGAAGCCGTACTCGCTGCCGGTCGTGCGTACGGAGGCTGTTTGGTAGTCGATCGCGACCAGGCCGCGGGCCTGTGCGCCGAGTAGGGCCGTCACCGGGTCGCCGCCGACCGTCAGCTCACCGGCCACGGCAAGGTCCGCGAAACCCGCGTTGCCGTTCGTGTCGATCGTCGCGACCGCGTGGCCGCCACTGCGCAGGGTCAAGTACTGCGGGGTGCCGGTGACCAGGGAGACGGCCGGTTCGCCTGTCTCGTCGTACAGGCGTAGGCCGTCGGGACCGAGTTCGGCGCGGGCGCCGCCGACCACGCGGCCGAAGATGGTGTGGGCCTCGGCGTTGTCGAAGACTGCCCAGCCGGTTGTGGCCGCAGATGCCTCCAGGGCGAGTACCGCCTGGGTGGTGCCCTGTGGGGCGGCCACCTGGCCGGTGATGCGTTGCCACATACCGGGGGTCGCGTCCGGCTTCTCCACGACGCCGTGGCCGAGGACCGTTCCGGCTGCGTTCTCCCAGCGGGCGAGGATCTTTACGGCCTGGGCGTCGAGGTCGTCGGAGACCAGGACGTCGACGGCGAGGTACAGCTGGGCGCCGGCCAGTACGGGCACAGTGGCCAGCGGCAGCGTGAAGTACGTCGCCTCGTCTGCGAGGCAGTCCACGCGGACGCCTACTCCGGTGCGGTTCCCGCGGGCCAGGGACCAGGGCGCTCCGGCTGCGGCGACCGCGCCTGCGATCACCGCGCCCTCGAAGCCCGGGTCCGGGATCAAGTTCGTGCCCTGGCCCACGGCGATCTGCTCCGGGGTGACCGAGCCGACCGCAAGGTGGGGTGTGGTGATGGCGCCCACGGCCACGTGGCCCTGCTGGATGACGCCGTTGCCCAGGTCGGCGGAGGCGGCGCGGCGGGCTGCCGTCTGGACCACGGCCGAGGGGGTGCTCGGCGTGCCGGAGGTGTTCACCGCGACCAGGCGGACCCAGAGAGCGCCGTAGTAGTTCGTGGCGATCGTGACCGAGGCGCCTGACGCAGCTTCGATCGTCGCGGCGGGCCACATCACGTCGGGTTCGGTCTCCGGGGATTTCAGGAGGTGGACCTGTATGCGGGACAGGTCCAGCGGAGCGGCTTCCGTGTCGGCGAAGGTGCCGTCCCAGGTGATGCGTAGGCCGTTGAGGACCGGTTCCACCTGGGCTGCGGAGGGGATGGGCGGACGAGGGCCATTGACCGCGATCACGCCGCTGGTGCCGTCCGGCTGCTGGCCGATGATGGCGCGGAGCGAACCGCCGGCGTCGTACACCTCCACCGCGCCGTCGTCGATCGAGGAGTACGCGAGCCGGGAGGTTCGGGTCTGTTGCGTGAGGCGGCGCTCGAGGGCGGCGATGCGGGCAGCCAGCCGCGCCAAGTCGTTGGCCATCGCGGTCAGCTCCCGTAGGTGAAGCGGTCGGCGCGAGCGAGCGTGAGCGTGATGCGTTCGGGGTCCTGGCCCTGGGGTGGGCGCAGCGTCCAGCCGGTGATGCGGCACCAGCCGTCGAAGTCCGACCATTGGTCGTGCAGAGACACGCGTACGTCGTCGCCGATCTGCCAGCCGCCGAGCCGGGCTGCGGGGTGGTCGAGGACCTGGATCTCGGTGACCTCGCCGAGAATCTGGCGGGCGGTGCGTTCGGTACGGGCGCGGGTGGCGAGCCGGTCGTTGGCCTTCTCAGCGGGGACTTCGAGGACGTGTTCCAGGCGGAGGCGGCCGTTGCGGATCGCGTCGATGGCGCGGCGGCGACCGCGGCCTTCACCCGCGCCGAGGGCGATGACGACCTGGGCGTAGGCGTCGGCGTCGTAGGTCACTGGGACGGTGGCGGCGACGTTCGTGCCGGAGGCGAAGGAGATGTCCGTGCGGCGGGCACCCAGGCGCGGCCAGCCGAGGCGGATACGGCCGCCCGGCCGCCCGGTGGTGGTCCAGTCCGTGCTCTCGGTCCACTCGGGGCCGCCCTCGATCTCGGTTATGTTGTCGACGACCTCGCCGAGTACCGGGGCCTCCCACCAGTCGGTGCTGTACGGCTCGGCAGGAGTGCCGGCCTTGGCCTTGCTGGTGGTGGCGTCCACCGTCACCCCAAGGTTCCCGTCAGGCTGGGACTGCGCGTACGACCACACGTCGCGGATGACCTGGCAGGGATCGGCGTACGTGTACGGGCCGCGGCCGCCCAGGTTGCCGTGGATGTCGTGGCGGCGGTGCAGGTAGCTGCCCCAGCCTGTCGCCTCGATCGGGTAGGCGGAGCCTTCCGGTTCGGCTCGCCAGACGATGCCGCCCCACAGCAGCGTGCCGTTCCGCTCGGCGGTCAGCAGCGTGTTGCCGGGGTCGAGCTGGGCGGGGAGCAGGTGGGCGAAGCGCGGCTCCAGGCGGCCGGAGAAGTCGCCGGCCGCGTTGAGGGCCAGCCCGAACTCGACCTGGGACAGCGGCAGGTCGGTGGCCAGCAGTTCGCCGGTGAGGGCGTGCCAGCTGCGGTAGCGGTACGACGCGGTCATCGGCCCGGCCTCACTGCACGCCCTCGGTGAACTCGACGTCTGCGATCAGGGAGGTCGCCTGGTCGACGCCGAGGTTGCCCCACTCGATCTTCGAGGGCTGCGTGCGGATGTACAGGTCCTGCGTGGTGCCGCGCAGCGCCGCGGAGAGCGAGATCGTGTCGGCGAGTACGACCGTGTTGCGGCGGGCTCGGGAGCCTCCGTCGTCGTCGATTGCTGTGGACTGCCCGTAGTCGGTGCCCAGGACGGTCTGCATGTAGGCGAACACGTCGGATTCCGACAGCCGCAGCCCGGCGACGGTGACGACCAGCTTGGCGGTGGTGGCCCAGGTGGGGATGGGCACCTTCCAGCGGGCCTGAGCTGGCCAGTTGTACCACTGGCCGTTCTGGGCGGTGAGCCTGTTCAGCGAGCCGGGGTAGGCGGTGTAGAGCGTCCGTTCGCGGCGCGGGTTCGCGATCTGCCGTACATCCTTGATGAACGGGTCGATGATCACCCATTTGTTGGCCGGAATGTCGATACGGGCGAGCGGGATCGCTGTCATCCCGGAGGGCACCGTCGTGGCCGTGGGTGACACGTTGCTGACCACGTGGAAGTAGCCGATCTCGTCTGTCTCCGGGTTGCGGGTGCCTTCGTACTCGGGGTCCTCCACGCGTAGGCAGAGCAGGTCTGAGCGGGGGGTCGCGCCCGTCGGTGCAATGGGCACGGTGGCGTCGCCGACGTTGTACTGCGTGTACGAGCCCTGCCCCCAGGTCGCGCCCCGGATCACCGCGGAGCCGTCCACGACCCGTACGCCCCCGCCGGGCGTCTCCAGCTGTTTCACCTTGAGGTCGTCGCCTTCGGTCACGCCCTGGGAGCCGCGCGCGAGGTCGCGGACCATCATCCGGAAGGCGCGGGCGGCGTGGGTGCCGCCGTGGGTGAGCAGTGGTGGGTTGATCAGGGTCACGTACGAACTCCTCGGGCTATAGGGCGGCGTAGGCCGCGCGCCAAGTCACGGCTAGGCGGGTGGAGTTGGTGTAGTCGCGTGCGGTCCACCAGATCTCGCTGGTGCCGGGCGGGATGACGAAGGTGTCCAGCCGGGACGTCGGTGACAGGGCGGGGGCGAGGTTGCCGGTGCCGTTCCGCAGCGCCCAGCGGGTGCCGGGGCGGGTCTCGATATCGACGTACTCGCCGCTGTTCAGCGCGAGGGCCAGCTCGATGACGCGGCCCGATTCGACGTGCTGGATGCGCGGGTTGGTGCACGGGCCGGTGATGCGAAGGGATGGCCAGGCCGGGAGGTCGCCGTCGTTGCGGACCCAGCCGCGGCGCTCGTCGGGGATCGCCACGCCCGTCGTCAGCGGGGCGACCAGTGGGGCGCGGAAGCCGCCCAGGCCGTCGGCGGACAGGGCGAGGGTGAGCGCGGAGGCTTCGTCGGCGTGGAAGCGCGGGTCGAGGGCTGCGAACTCGAGGTCGAGCGGGATCCAGCCGTGTAGCGTCTTCGCGGTGCTGGTGGCTTCCACTCGACGAAGTCGGCCGTAGAGTCGGCGAGTTGAGCGGCCAGGCCAGCGTAGGCGAAGTACGGTCTGGGCGCTCGAGTCTGTCCGTACGGCAGGATTGTCGGCGGCGCGTTGGAGGCGGCCGAGGACGTCGAGGGCTGCGGCCGGGTTGCCTGCGGTGCGGATACCTGCCTCGATGCGGATGGTCCGGGCGGCGTAGAGGTCGATGCCGGGGAACGCGCCGTCTCCAGCCGGGTTATCCACATCCTGTGTACGAAATTCGGGGATACCGAGACCTTCGACTTCGCTCACCGGTACATCAGTCCCGGCACCGATGAGAACTCCGGCGATCTCGATCTGCCAATCACCGAGCTCCGCCATCACAACCGGCCTCCCCTCTGCGCGTTGCGGAGTCGCCGCATGACCTCGGCGCCGATCTGCTGCGGAGTGGCCTGAGCCGAGGTGACCGTGACGGGCATGGTGCCGATCAGGGGCTGCTGCTCCCGTACGACAACGACCTGAACTGGTCCGGCCGGGCGGGCGTCGACCGTGCGCACCGGAGCGAACGTCGGCTCTGCCGAGGCGAGTTGGAGTCCGAAGCGCTGCGCGACGTCGCCAAGCACCGCCGTCGCCGCCGCGCGCTTGGCCGGTGCGAGCGGGATGAACGCCTCCCCGCCCGTACTCGCCTCCGCGAACTTGATCAGCGCGGTGGGCGAGGAGTAGATGCCGGGCTCCCAGATGCCGCCGCTCGCGTACGCCAGGCCCTTGTTGGCCTTGGCCAGGTCCGCGAGGAACTTCGTGGCGCGGGAGCCGAGGGTGGACTTGATGCGGGACTGGCCGAGGTTGCCGACTTCGATGACCCGGTCCTCCTCGAGGCCGGTGGTGTCGGCGACCTTGTGGATGCCAGTGGTGCTCGACTTGATCGCGGCGATGACGGTGAGCAGGTCGGTGAGGTCCTCGTCCGCGAGGGTCTTCCCGGCGGCTTTCGCCGCGTCATCGGCCTTCTTCGCCTTCTTCTTGTCCTTCACCGCGGCGGCGGCAAGATCCTCGGCGTTCTCGTCTCCCTGCTCGGCGAGCATCGCCGCCAGGTCGCCGTAACCGAGGGCGGCGAGCCGGGCCAGGTTCTTCTCGAACGTCGACTGGTCCTTGACCGCCTGGGTGAGCTGGCGGGTGAAGTCGCCGAGCGACGCCTTCGCGGTGCCAGCCAGCTTCTCCAACTGCTTGGCCATATCGCGGACGTACTTCGTCGTCCCGGTCGCCATCTTCCGGGTCAGCTCCACGCCGTCCTCGCCCATGGCCTCCAGAGCGTCGGCCACGTCCTGCCCGGCCCGCCGCGCGACGGTGGCCAGGTCCCTGCGCCAACGGGCAGCCTGGGAAGCCGACTTGCGCAGGTTCTTCTCGAACAGGCGCAGGTCGAAGACCTCGACCTCCTTGCCGCGCCGCTTGACCGTACGCATGGAACTCGAGCGGATCGACGAGGCGGATCCCAGCTCGGGCCCCGACTCCACCTCGTACGACCAACCGGAGAGACCACCGGAGGCGTACCACTCGATCGGGCCGCCACCGAGGCGTCGTACGGTCTCCTCGGCGATGCGGCGGGAGCGGGCGCGCTTCGACTGCGCGAGCGGGATGTACGCCTCGCCGCCTGTCTCCGGCTCTCCCCAGATCCGCCAGGAGCCAGCCGGGGCGATCTGCGCGACGTGGTTTTCGCGCCGTACGCCGCCGGCGGCGAAGTAGTCGACGACAGCGCCGTCGGCATGACGGCTGAATCGGTCGGCCTGCTGGCGCAGTAGGTCCGCGGTCGTGGAGGGTCCCCGGCGGATGGTCTCGAAGATGTTCACGTGATGGGTGGTGATGGTCACCGACTTGTCGCGCAGGCTGCGGATTGCTTGGTCCAGGGCGCCGACGTTGGCCCGTTGGCTGCCGGTGGGGACGGTGATGATGACCCGCTTGCCCTTGGTGTTCTTGATCTTGAAGCCGAGCTGTTCGAGCTGCTTGCGAGCCTCCGCGGTCGGGGCGCGCATGGTGATGGTCTTGCCCTTGGTCGAACGGACTCGGTTCTGGACCTCCTCAAGGTCCTTGATCGCGGCCTGGGTCTTCGCGGCGACCGAGACGTTCTTGCTGCCGGGGACCTCGCCGAGCTCGTCGATCAGCGCTTTGAGCGCGCCGCGGGCGCCCTTCGTCGGAGCCGTGATCTTGATTTCGCGGGTCCCGGGGACGGTCTTCACCGTGAAGCCGAGGTCCTTCAGCTTCTTCTGGGCATCCTCGCTCAGCGAGTCCACACGGATCGTCGTCGCCTTCGGCAGCCGGTCGAACTCGGCCTGCACCGCGAGGAGATCGGCCAGCGTGGAGTCCATGCCCTCGGTCTCCAGCAGCAGCGAGACCTTCGACGGCATCAGCCCGAGACTGTCGGCCACCGCCTCAGCCTGCTCTCGCGTGAGCCCGTAACCCTGAGCAGCCCGGACGGCGGCCGTGCGTGCCTTGTCCATCTGGGTGCGGGCGGCGGCCAGGGACTCGGGCAGCGGTTTCCCGTTCTGCTGGGCGAGGGCGTACGCCGATACGGAGGCGTCGGCGGCTGCGTCGCTCAGGGAGGTGAGGGACTGGTAGAGCTGCTGGCCGTTGCGGGTGGTGGTGTTCAGGGTGCCGTTGTTGTTCAGCAGGGCTTTGCCGAAGCCGTTGGCTTTGTCGATGCCGTGGTCCAGGGCCTCGTTCACGTCGAGAATCGCGCTGTTGACGCGGGCCTCGGCGGCCTGGAGGGAGATGCTGCCGCCGGAGAGGAGGTCGAGGGCGTCCTTGAGGGCGCGGGTGCGGGTGTCGGCGTCGGCAGTGGTGTCGGCGAGTTCGCCGACCGCGGTCTTCAGCCGGTCGTACGTGCTGGCTCCCGACCCGCTGCCTTTCTGAGCCTGTTCGAGGTCCTTCGCATTACGGGCCGCGGTGGCGGCGTCTCCCGACATGTCCTCGAGCGCTTTGGCCGCCGACGCGTACGCACCGGCCCGGTCGAGGATTGCCTCACGGTCCTCGTCACCTCGACTGGAGCGGTTGAAGGCGTCCTTCTCCTGGTCGGCCAGTGCGCGCATCTTGCCAGCCAGGTCGTCGATGCTCTCGCCCTGCCCGAGATAGGAGTCGGTGACGTCCGAGAGGGAGTAACCGAGCCTGCCGAGGACGTCCATGAGGGTGCCGTAGTTTCCGGCGAGCTTCGTGGTCTGGACGTTCTCGGCGGCCTGGCGGCGGACGGTCTCGTCGATGATTCCGTTGGACTCCCGCAGCGCGTCGGTCAGTGTGCTGATGCGCTGTTGGTGCTCGGCAGCGGACCGTGCCGCCTTCTCCTGCTGCGAGGCGAGGAGGCCGAGTACGACGGTGGCGCCGACCATGGCGGCGCCCCAGGGTCCGCCCATGAAGGCGACCAGGCCGCGGCCTGCGCTCAGTAGCCCGGCTCCGGCGGCGCGGGTCACGCCGTTGAGGGTGCCGGTGAAACCCGTCGTGGGCCCTTGGGCGCTGCGGAATGCGGCCGCCATCTGCCCTACGACCGGGATGCGCGACTCCACGACCGCGAACGCCGCCGCGTACCGCGTCAGCGACGTCCCGGCTCGTGCGGCGAGGTTCTGCTGCACCTGCATCTGCGCGCCGAAGCCTCGCCATGCGCCGGTGAGTCGCCCGCTGACTGTTGAGGCGAGGCCGCCCAGGACGGGGGTGAGGCGCCGGGCGAGGAACATTGCGGCGATCGCCGTCTGGACGGGGGCTGGCAGGGCGCCGAACGCGCGGACCAGCGTCCCGACCACCTCACCGACCGGGACGAGTACGGCGGACAGCCCGGCGACCGCGGACATGGCCAGGTTGGCGGTCGTGACGAGGATGTCGAGGCTGTTGCTGACTCCGCTGGACTCGTCGCCGAGCAGGCCGAGTGCGGAGGCGACCGGCGCGGCGCCTTCGGCGGCGTTGCCGAGTACGTCGCCGAGTGCGCGGGCTGCGTTGATGAGGAGGTTCAGGCCGGCGGCCAGGCTGTGCTCGCCGAGCGACTGGAGCGGTCCGAGGAGTTGTTCGGCCTCGTCGATCAGTTCGCCGAGGCCGCTGCGGGCGTTGGCTTTGAGCTCCGGTCCGTAGAGGGTCGCCAGGTCGCGCCCGTACTCGATGGCGGCGACGAGGTACGGCGTCGCGCCGGACAGCCCGCGCGTCATGAGCCGGGTCACGTACTCGAGCCCCGGAGCCATCGCGTCGTACAGCGCGAGCCCGGTCTGCCGCGTCTGCTTCTGCAGCAGCGTCATCGCGCCCGCGAGGCCCTGCCCGCGAGCGGCAGTGATCTGCGCGGCCGCGCCCGACTCCCGTACGGCGAGGCTGAGCGCGTCGAAGGACTCGGTGCCCTGGTGGGCCAGTGCGATGGCACCCGACATGGCGGGCTTGCCCATCGACTTCTTCACCGCGGCGGTGAAGTCCTGCTGGGACATCTCGTGCTGGGCGCGGGAGAGTTCGGCGATGACGTACCGCAGGCCCTTGAACCGGCCCTGCGCGTCCCACGCCTCGATGCCGAGCGCGTGCAGGCCGTCGCGCATCTCCTTGGTGGGCGCGGCGAGGTTGGCCATCATGCCGCGCAGCGCGGTACCGGCCGTCTGCCCGAGGATGCCCGCCTTGCCGAGCATGCCGACCGCGCTCGCTGCGTCCTCCATGCTCACGCCGAGGCCAGCGGCGACCGGTCCGGCGTACCGCATCGCGTAGTAGATGTCGATGATGCCGCCGGAGGCGTTGTTCGCGGTGGCGGCGAGGATGTCGGAGGCGCGGGCGGCCTGGTCGGCTCCGAGGCCGAACTGGTCCATGATGTCGCCCAAGTAGCGGGCGGAGTCGGCCGCGTTGACCCCGGCGGCGGAGGCGAGCTGGAGCGAGGCGCGGGTGGCGCTGATGGCCTGGTCGGTGCGGAAGCCCGCCTTCGCCAGCTCCACCATCGCTTCGGCGGCGTCGGCCGCGGTGGTAGTCGGGAGGGTGAGGTCGTTACCGAGCTGGTTGGCCATCCAGGCGGCGCGTTGCATCTGGCCGGCGGTGGCTCCGGTAACCGCCTGGAAGATGTTCATCTGCCGCTGGTAACGGTTGCCCTCCTCGACGAGCTGGCCGGTGCCGAGGACGAGGGCGCCTCCGGCGAGGAGGCTGGTGAGGGCGCTGGCCTGCTGACCGGCGCCTCGGAGGGAGCGTTCCAGTACGCCGACGTCGCTGCCGGCGCGGCGCAGTTGGTTGCCGGTTTGGCCGCCGCGGGTGGCGAGGGTGCCGAGCCGGGTGGCGGTTGCTTGTGCCTGTGCGCCGAGGAGGTTGATCTGCCGGGAGGTGCTTCGGCTGGAGGCGTCGAGTGCGGCGAGGCGGCGGTCGAGGTCGCGGGTGCGGCGGCCCAGGTCGGTGGCGGCGTCAGCTGCCGAACGCAGGCCGAAGATAAGGCTGTTGGCCTGCGCCGTCAGTTGGACGGTGAGGTTGTACGTCGCCATCCGTCTGGCTCACCGCCCGCTCGTCGGGTCGGCTGGGGCGGTCTCGTCGGTCGGGCGGTCGCTGTGCAGCGCCTCGTATGCCTGCCGCGGCAACAGCGTGATCTTGATGCCGTACCTCGCCCGCCCTTCGGGCACCTGGTCACGCTCCTGCGCAATCAGCTCACAGCCGGGGCAACGCACGGTGTCGGTGACGTACGCGTGCCGGTGGCCGCCCTTGGCCGGGTCCCACTCCTCGGCGCGGGTACGGCAGTCCGGGCACAGGGTGCGCGCATAGTGCTGCCATGCCAGGGCCTTGGCCCGGTCCAGATCACTCCAGCGGCCGTCCCCGCCGAGGAACTGCGAGTGCGGAATGCCGTACTGCGCGCACAGCTCCAGCTCGGCCCGCAGCCGCGGGTCGGCCGTCAGCCTTTTCCCAGGTCGGCCCGGTCAGTACGTACCTCTTGCTGCACCTCCCAGGCCGCCTCCCACAGGGCGTTCGCGTCGGGTGCCGACCACGCGTCCAGCAGTTCGCGGGCCTCGGCCTCGCTCATGCCGTCGGTACTGGAGGCGGCGATCAAGGCCGCCGGGAAGGTGTCGGGGTTGAACGCCGCGCCGTCAGCGGCCTGTTGATCGGTCGGCGGATGCGCGTGAAGGAGCTCCTCGAGGACCGGCCGGGGCAGAGCCCGGAAGGTGAGGTAGACCGACGCCGCACGCAGTGCCTCGGCCGCCGCCTCGTACCGCTGGACGGCCACCACCGCACGCTCCGCGAAGACGGCGTTGCCCGTATCACTCTCGGCCAGCAACCGCGAACGGTCAGCGGCCCGCTTCGCCTCGTCATACTCTGTCCGCCGCGCTGCGTCGTCGCAGATCTGCAGAACGCGCTCTGGCAGGGAGCGACGGCGCAGCCGCTCCATCTTCTGCTCCCAGGCCGCGCTCTCCTGGCTCTTCGCGGCCGCCATCAGAGGGCCTTCTTCCTGGTGGCAGCGCTGGCGACGGTGCTGGCTTCGGCGCCTGTCCCAGTCGCAGCGGGCGGAACCGGCGCATCGAGGGCCGGCGGCGAGGTGATCGTGAAGATGCCCTGGAACTTCGCAGCCTCGTTGCCCGCGTTGTACTGCGCAGTGCGGGAGGCGACCTGCACGGGGAAGCTGTCCATCGACTTCGATCCGGGGATGTCACCCTTGCGCAGGAACACCACGAACCCGACCGCGCCCTTGGGCAGCAGCGTCTCCATGGCATCGCTGAACTGGTCCTCGTAGAAGGTGATCGAGGAGTTGTCGGCCTTGTCGTTGCCAGGGATGGAGGACGTGAACGTCGACGCCATATCCGGCGTCTCGATCGCCTCGTTCGTCAACGACCAGCCGTCAACGTCACTGATCGCCTCGGTCAGATCGGTGGCGTTCGGCGCCGAGATCTCCGTACGAGTCGGAATCAGGTTGGTCGAGGTGATGCTCTTCAACCAGAGGATCTTGGTAATACCGCGCCGCATGAAGCGCTGCTGAGTCACGGGCCACTCCCACAAACAGGGGGTTGCGCCGGGCTCGTCGGCCGGGCGTCCGCGTGGCTCCGCGGTGAGAAGAGGTGGTTCAAGCGGCGGGCGTCACGGTGATCGTGAACCGCTGCACGTAGGTAACGATACTGCCCTGCGAACCGTCAACCGGCTCCCCGTCTGCGTCGTACGTCAACTCCCGGTCGATGACGCGCAGTCCGGGAACCGTGATCTCGGTACGCCACCCGCCGCCGGTGCGCTCGAAGAGCACCGCACGAACGCGGTCACCGAGCCACTGCACCTGATCCGCCCGCTCTCCGACGCTCGTCGCCTGGTACGTCCAGGCAGCCTCGGCATGCCAGTCGGCGAAGGACGGCCCGGAGAACTCACCGGGGAGGCTGTCGAGGATGACATACGGAAACGCCGCGGGTTTCCCGTCCGCGGCCCGCGGCAGCACCGCGAGCCCACACGGCCGCCCGGTACCGACAGCGAGCACGCCAAGGAGCGCCCGAGTCAACGGCAGCCTCGGCGGGCTCATCGCGCCAGCACTCCCGTACGCAGGGCCTCCAGGAACCCGGGCTCGGTCTGCCGGAACGCCGGCTCGATATGTGGGTAGGGCGGCTGCCGATACTGACGCCCCAAGCGGTCGACGCCGACGAATCCGTACTCCAGCCGCCGCGACTGCGGAGCATCCGTGAACACCACGGCGTTCACCCGCCCTCCGGCCACGGTCACCTTCACATCCCACGACGCCCGATACTGTCCCGTGATGACGTTCGGCCCCGGCCGCCCGGAGGCGTTTTTCTGGATCCGAACTCGCAGGAGCATGGCGTGATGCCGGGTAGTCGCCCTTGTACGCGCCCGCACAGCCGGGCCGAGCCCGGCCAGAGTGCTGGCCAACGCGATCGGGTCGCGGAAGGGGGCGGCATCCGGGTGGGAGTTGGGGTGTGGGTTCAGGCTGAGCATGGCGGAGCCTATGGGTCAGTCGCCCTCACGCGCCGCCCGCGGCTTCCAGATTGGTCCACACCGTTCTCGTCAGAGGGTGGTCCTTGCCGAGCACCCGAATGCTGTCGGTCAGGGTCTGCTCGTACAGGGGGATGGCTCGTTCCAGATCACCCGCCGACCGGTACGCGTACGCCAGGTTGTTCTGGGATCTCAGCGTGTTGGGGTGGTCCTCGCCGAGCACCCGAATGCTGTCGGTCAGGGTCTGCTCCAACAGGGGGATGGCTCGTGTGAGATCACCCGCCGACTCATACGCGCCCGCCAGGTTGTTCCGCGAGGTCAGCGTGTTGGGGTGGTCCTCGCCGAGGACCTGGATGCTGTCGGTCAGGGTCTGCTCGTACAGGGGGATGGCTCGTTCCAGATCACCCGCCGACCGGTACGCGTACGCCAGGTTGTTCTGGGATCTCAGCGTGTTGGGGTGGTCCTTGCCGAGCACCCGAATGCTGTCGGTCAGGGTCTGCTCGTACAGGGGGATGGCTCGTTCCAGATCACCCGCCGACCGGTACGCGTACGCCAGGTTGTTCCGGGATCTCAGCGTGTTGGGGTGGTCCTCGCCGAGCACCCGGATGCTGTCGGTCAGGGTCTGCTCGTACAGGGGGATGGCTCGTGTGAGATCACCCGCCGACTCATACGCGCCCGCCAGGTTGTTCCGCGAGGTCAGCGTGTCGGGGTGGTCCTCGCCGAGCACCCGGATGCTGTCGGTCAGGGTCTGCTCGTACAGGGGGATGGCTCGTGTGAGATCACCCGCCGACTCATACGCGCCCGCCAGGTTGTTCCGCGAGGTCAGCGTGTCGGGGTGGTCCTCGCCCAACGCACGCTGGTCGATGGCGTGGGCCCGGAGGAAGTACGTGATGGCGGCCTCTATTGCGCCCTGGTCCTGTCGGAAGCGGGCGACACGGTCCAGCAAGTACGACAGGTTGAGGGTGTCGTGTTCGGGATTGCTGTGCCGGGCCAGGGCATCGGCGTGAGGTAACACCGCTTGACATTGGGGCCAGTGCTCGGGGGACTCGACATCGGTGGGAAACGCCTTCGCCAGGCGGCTGGTGGCCTCCTGGCGAGCGTGCGTGATGTCACTGTCCTGGCGGTGAGGGTCGTCGTCCTGGGGTGTACGAGCGAGAGCCTGAACGAGGCGATGGACCGAAAGAGTGCCGCCGGGGCTCTCGGTGATCATGCTGTACGCGGCCAGCCGACCGATCGCGGCAGCGAGGGCAGGCGGTGGGGCGAGGCCGTCGAGCAGGGTGCGAGGGATGTGATTAGGGGCGTACCAGGCCAGAATCCGCAGCACTTCCCCCGTGAGAGGCATGTCGGCGAGGCGGTCAAGAGTGATGCGCCAGATCCGTGCGACCGTCCGTTCGGAGTCCGCGTTGGCGGGACCAAGAGCGTAGGTCTCGGCTGGCCATTGACGCAGCATGTCCAGGTAGGCGCGGGGGGTGGTGCCGCTCTCGTGGCAGAACGCGGCGGCCTGCTCGACGGCAAGTGCCAGGTGCCCGAGCTCGTCGCACAACTCGCGGGCGCCGTCGGTCTCCCGGGACCCGTCGTGGGTGAGGATGCGGGTAAACAACTCGACCGACTCCGCCGGGTCGAACACGTCCAGACGTAGGGGGGTCGTGCGCCCGTGCCAGCCCGTCGCCCGGCGCGTGGTGACCAGGATGCGACCACGATCACGGACCCGGTCCAGCAGCGGGCCGATGTGGTCGGGATGGTCGACGTTGTCCAGCACCAGCAGCCAGTCGCCGTGCTGGGCGAGCCACGCCACCGCCCGCTCCCTCTTCAGCTCGGCCGGCAACCCGGCCAGTCCTGGCTGCAGCGCGCAGGAGAGTTCGGCAAGACCCGTGTCGACGGCGGTTGCACTGTCGGCGGTGATCCACCACCGCAGCCGAGCTGTGGCGCGGTGGCCGGCCCAGCGGGCGGCGAGCGCGGACTTGCCCACCCCGCCCAGGCCGCTCACCGCCCGCAACACCACGCCTCCCGGGGTGGTGAGGGCGGCGTCCAGTTGATCGAGCGCTGTGTCCCGGCCGACGAAGAGCTCGGTGATGGGGATGTTCGACACCCCGTCATCCGCGGCATCGTCCGGAATGGGACCGTACGCCTCCGGGGGCAGCGCCTGTTCCGCATGCACCGCCACGGAGTTCACCACATTGCGCCCCGCGGCAATGGAGCCCGAAGAGGCCGAAACCCTGGGCGCCTCTTCCGGTTCGGCCGTGATGTCTTCGTCAGGGCGCCTCTTGCGTCTTCCCATCACTGACCGTGCTGAGCCGTCGACCCGTTGATGTCCCCACCCGCCGCGTTAGACCCGCCACTTGCCCGGATCCCCGAACCGCCTGCCGATGAAGTGCCCGTACCCGGCGCCGTGTCCTGCGCCTGGGCGTTGTGAATGCTCCCGCGGGCCGCGTTCGAACCGGCCTCAGCCGTCACCGGCTCTTCAGAGGATGCGTTTCCCGCCGACATGGTGACCTGCCACAGCCCCACCCCCAACGCGGCAATCCCAGCCACAGAACCGGCAATCCCCGCGACCTGGCTCGACCGCTCCAAGTCCGCAGTCAAAACCCACACCATCAGGACGACCGCCGCCACAGCGCCGACTGCCGACAACGCCCACCAAAGGACCTTCTGCCACCCCGTCACGAGGACATCTTTGCGCAACTCCCAAGATTAAGTTCACTTCTTCCATGTCCCGGTTCGGTCCCAGATGGCGCTGCTGACGCCACGTCAATCTGCCAGCAGCTCAAGGCGCATCACGCGCACCACGGTGTACGTCCCGAGACCAACATCGGCGACTCGGAATCGGCGCCCGGTGAGTTGCGGATCGCGCGCCGTGCGAGAAACGACCAACACGTCGTCGACCGCTGCCGACGGCGCGGCCAGGGGCAGCAGAGCCTGATAGCCAGTGGATGCGGGCCCTGCTGCCGCGAGTGAGTCCAGGGCCGGCATGACCCCGAGTGATCCGGGACGCACGATCGCACCCACGCCCGCCCACAGAAGAACGGGTACCGAGCCGCCGGGCTTCAGTTCTCCCGTCCCCTCGTCAAGGACATCTCCAGAGGCCCCGTCCACGTCCCGCCACAGCTCCAGCCGGTCATCGAGCAGCCTCTCCACGACCCGCCGCACCCCCGACAGATCAAGCGCCACGGGCCCACTCCGCCAACTGCCGCAGCACCGCCGCCGTGCCCCCACCCGGCACGTTCTCCAGATCCATACGCGCGAGAGCCGCGCGCTCCACCTCCAACGGGTCCAGCGCCTCCAGGAAGGCAACGGCCGCGGGGCCAGGCTCGGGAGCCACCCCAACCTCCACCCGCGCAAGGAGATCGAGTTCAGCCGGCCACGAACCGGTCGGACGCAAGTGCAGTACGACTCGGGGCAGATCATGAGGCACGGCGTGAACATCCACCGCGGCCACATGTTCGCTCACGTCCTGACCATCGACTGCGACGGCGTAGGAGCGCCCATCAAATGTGAGCTGGAAGCGATTCTGCGTTTTCACCGGCGGAGCCTAATCCCGGATGCCGGCGCGACGAACGGTACCCACATCAGCCGCGGGAGGGATGTCAGTCCGGTTGCGTAGGGTTCTTGTCATGGCGCTGACGGACATAACTCGTATCGAGGTCAACAAGGCTGTCGAGCAGTACGACCGGCTTGGCCGCGATGCCTTCCTCCAGCAATACGGTTTTGGGCACGCCCGCCGCTACATGCTGTTGCACGGGGACCGGCACTATGACTCCAAGGCGATCGTGGGCGCGGCACACGGGTTCGTTCCTGGCCAGGAGCCATTGGCAGCGAAGGACTTCTCCGGCGGCGCCGGGCACGCGGTGCGTCTTCTCAGGAGGCTGGGTTTCACCGTGGTGGACGAACTCGTGGAGACCGTCGACATCCGTGACGACCTCATCGAGCGCGTTGTCCGCCTCAAGGTGAATCGTTCCTCCGGACGCCCTGCCTTGTTCCAGCCGATTGTGCTGCTGTGGGCCATCGGACGCGCCCGCCGCGGCGAGCCGCGGCTCCTGTCGTGGAGGGAGACCGAGGAAGCGCTCACGACTCTTCTTCAAAGGCACGGCATGAGGGGAGAGCGCCCGCGGCCTGACTATCCCGTCGCCGCTCTGTGCCGTGCCGGCCTCTGGGTGCTGCCCGATCATCAAGGCGCCGTGCCCGCAGCCCATGGCGACACGGAACTGCGCAATTGGTTTCGCGACAACCAGCCGCTCGGCGGCTTGGCAGAGTCGGTGTACGACCTTCTTCGACGCTCCGGAGAAACCCGTCTCGCCGTGATCGGTGAGCTCTTGTGCAGGTTCTTCGACGATCTGGACTACGGCCCGCTGCTGACCGACGTCGGTCTGTACGACGATGACGTGGCAAGCGACGCGACACCCAGCGAAGCCAAGGAAGCCGAGAATCAGCCGGAACCTTGGCTCATCACGGCTGCTGAGTACGAGCGCCTGTGTCGTATCGCCGAGCACGGAGAGGGCAAGAACCACGGCAAGCGGGTCTCACGCACCGCCCGCAATCCCATACGCTCGAGCGCTGCACGCTGGGCGGCGCTTGGTCGCAGCAAGGGCCGTTGCGAAAATCCACACTGCGCGGGCCAGCCCGCTGACGTGACCGACAAGGGCCTGCCGATACTCGAAGTCGACCATGTCATGGATCTCGCCCTCGGCGGTCGCGATCACCCCAGCCAGATGGTCGCCCTGTGCCCGAACTGCCACGCCGTGAAAACCCGTGGCCGCACTCGGGAGGCACTCCGCGAGACCCTGCTCAAGGTCGCTGTGGAGCGCCACAACGCAGTGCAGGCAACTCGGGACTCATCAGTTACTTGATCGGCTCGGCGGTAGCCGCGCTAGCTAAGCTAGCTCACACTCTGAGCACGAAACGGATCTGTGGAAGGCGCCGAGCCGGAGGTACTGGTCATTGTCGGCGCGACCATCGCGATGATCACCGGGTGGTGCCGTGCGCCGAAGAACGTGAACGCCACATCCGAGGCAAGACACCGTGCCCGAGGGCCAGGTTCGCTCGCCGCACGCCTACGCCCTGGTTGACACCGCCTACCCGGGCATCGACATGAGCGAGGTTGACCGGATGTCGTCACGATCCATCTCCGGTGAACACGCGTGGCGTCACCGACGCATATCCAGTTTTCGATACGCCGACGATATACACCACCTCGTAACCTGACGTCGGCTGCTACGTCGACGCCCGACTGAAGTCTGGACATGGAGGGTGAGCGTTATGGACAGGTCACCCGGGCTGAGTGTTCGCCTCAAACTCACCCTCAGCTACGCCTGCTTCATCATGCTGGCTGGCGGACTGCTACTCGGGGCAGTGTGGGTGTTCCTCCTGCGCTATGTCCCTGAACGCGCGCTACTCAAAGACCCCGACGACCGGCCCAACGAGGTCTTTCCCGTCCGATCGGCCCTTCTGGACGTCTTCGCCCCGAGGGCAGCCGCAGTGCTGATCTTCCTTCTACTGTTCGGTCTGATTGGAGGGTGGGTCCTCGCAGGCCGCATGCTCTCCCCGCTGACCCGTATCACGGACGCCACCCGCCTGGCCACGCACGGATCGCTCGCCCACCGCATCCGGCTGCCCGGCCGCAAGGATGAGTTCCGCGAACTGGCCGATGCCTTCGACGGGATGCTCGCGCGCCTCGAAGCGCACGTCGCCGAGCAGCAGCGGTTCGCCGCCAACGCCTCGCACGAACTGCGCACCCCGCTGGCGACCACCCAAGCCTTGCTCGACGTGGCCCGCAGCGACCCGAGAAGGGACCCTGCCGAGGTCTACGACCGGCTGCACGCCATCAACGCCCGGGCCATCGGCCTCACCGAGGCGCTGCTCGTGCTCAGCCGCGCCGAGCAGCGGGCGTTCACACCAGAGACGGTCGACCTGTCCCTCCTCGCAGAGGAGGCCGATGAGACGCTGCTCCCACTCGCCGAGAAGCGCGGGGTCACCGTCGAGGTCACCGGTGAGGCGGCCCCGGCCCACGGGTCGCTGGAACTGCTGCTGCAGATGACCATGAACCTCGTACACAACGCGATCGTGCACAATCTGCCCGACCGCGGCACCGTGCGCGTCGAGACCACCGCAGGACCGCAGAGCGTGCTGCTCACCGTCGAGAACAGCGGTGAGCAGCTCACCCCCGAACTCGTCTCGACCCTCACCGAGCCCTTCCAGCGCGGCACGGAACGCCTCCACGAAGACCACGGGGGCGCTGGCCTCGGCCTGGCGATCGTCAAGACGATCGTCCGCACGCACGACGGGTCCCTCACCATCACCGCGCGACCCGAGGGCGGACTGCGGATCACCGTCGAACTACCTCGCCACAACAGAAGCTGCGACGCTAGCGTGTGAGGCTGTCGAGACTCGAATGACATGGCCATTGGAACCCGTCCGTACCTCCGCGTCAGCCGCTCTTACCAGTACTCAGCCTGAGGTTGACAAAGGCTCATTCCTCAAGTGCTGCTCGCGAAGAATTCAATATACTATTCTTGTAAGCTTTTATCTCGCGAAAGTAACCAGAGTCACTCTTGAGGCTCTGCCGCTGAAGCCGCGCCTCCTCTACAAACCAGGCGTTCACCAGGCCTGCAGTACGTTTACACGTAACGTCCGCCACGGCCGTATCGATTTCTCGGTCGGAGCTTGGGCGTCCGGTTTTTCCTGCCCCCTCCCGCGACCACCACACCCGATCACCGATTGATTTATAAGGATCCGAATAGCTGTAACCCTTTCCCTTCATGCAGTCGCGCCAGGCGCCTAGATTATCTGATACTTCAGGAGAATGAAGAGCCTCCAGCAGGAGTTTCTGGCTGAGGCCGACGAGTGGCCCATAATTGCCCTCAACATCTCTGCCGAGTTTTGCATCCGCCTTCTTGTCACACCCCTCGCTCTTTGCGATCTGCGCTTGACGCTCCCTTTCGTGAGAAATCTTCTGACTTTCGTTTACCGCCAGTCGCTCTGGAGGTTCATGGAAGCCGAATCTCCTGGCAACCTCGATCTCGATCAATCCGTAGCGCCGCCGGTTAGGCAGATCCTCGACATCGGTTAGCCTCTCTCGCATCTCCCATTTTCGCCCCTTTTCAGACATGCATTCAGCGATCAGTTTATCTCTAGCGGCCGACACTGTGTAATGCTCTTGCAGCGAGAATTGGTATTCGTCAAAAGGGAGTTTGAGGCTGCGCACCTCATCCGTCGGTTCCGGGCCCGCGGCTGGCCTAGATGTAACCGGTGAAGGCTTTGCTGTCGAACAGCCACACGCAAGAAGCACGAAAAAGACAGATAGTGTCATGTGAATAGCATGTCTCATTTGCCTTATTCCCGTCTCCGGGAGCCGGGAGACTCCTTTGCGAACTGGAGTTCCCGGGCCCGCGGATTTCAGTCCGTCAGCAGGCGTAGAACTTGACAGCGCTTGCCTTGTTATCGAATCCGTTGTTGCTGAAAGTCGAGTCACTCGATCCCGGGGCGGCCGTGTAGGTCACGCCGGAGTAACCAGCGAACTGGAACAGCTTTGCCGGGTGGCAGTTCCAGTTGTGCATGGAGCTTGCACTGTTGTCGATCGAACCGTTCGAGGTCGCATGGTCCCAATAATTGTTGGAGAAGTCCGGGTCGTTGTTGTGGGACGAGTAGTCATACCAGCCCCCATTCCAGTCGGAGTACTGCGCGAGAACGAAGTCCCAGGTGGGATGCTCACCGGCGTCGTGCGCGCTTGCGGCCGGAGCACTTGCGATGAGGCTGGCGACAAGGGCGGCCGTCATCCCGATGGAGAGCCCTATCTTCTTGATGCTCATGGTGCAAATCTCCCGAGTTTGAAGGAAGGATTGCCTGCCGCCGGGTTATTGGTACCAGCGGCTGCTCCGAAGCTAGTGGGGCCGAGTAGAGTCTGTTGCTTCGAAGCGGATGCATATATACCCGATCCTGTGTGCGGCGGACAAGCTTCCGTTTCTGCCCCATCGTGAGGCGGCGATGACCCATGGGAAGGTGGACATACCGCGGCTCTGGCACGAGTTCGCAGGCCCCGGCGCTGCCATTCTCGGCGGCGACCGGGGGGCGGCGACCGGGGGGGATCCGGGGCTGGGCCTTCGACTTCGTCGCACGACCGGCCAGTTACGAAACTCTGCCTCGGCGGCGATCCGGCGCCGGTCCCTAACAGGCAGGAGCGGACGCAAACCCACGAGCACGAGAAGGGCCGGAAGAGCGGAGACAGCCCCCTCACTACCTTCGGCCGCCCTGGCTAGCTGCGTCGTGCCATGGAAGCCGGCGCCGCCGGATTACTGGCTGCCAGTCAAGGCAGCACGGTGTTGCCGGGGCGTATGCGGTTTTCGATATGCCGGCGATATGCGGCGGCTCGTAGCATCGAGAGCATGCGTGTGTTGATCGTCGAGGACGAACCCTTGATGGCAGAGGCCATCCGCGATGGCCTGCGCCTGGAGGCCATCGCCGCCGACATCGCGGGTGATGGCGACACCGCGCTGGAAATGCTGGGCGTCAACGCCTACGACATCGCCGTCCTGGACCGTGACATCCCTGGGCAGTCCGGCGACGAGATCGCCAGGCGCATCGTCGCCTCCGGCCAGAGCAGCCCAGAGGTGGCCGCAACAGGCCCAAGAAGCGCTATTTCTAGGGTTGTTGGGGCTTGCGCAACGCTGCCACTTGAGCCAGTATCTACACACAGTCGCAACTTGATCACCCGCTGTTGCGCGATCCTGGGGGGGAATGGCTAAGAGGTCAGTCATCGGCAGTGTGGTCGTGTCTGCGTCTGCGCTTGTCATGGTCATTGGGGCCACCAGCACGGCCTACGCCGCCGATCGCACGCAGTATTGGTACGACGCCCCAATTTATCGAGGAAATATCCATTTCGTTGACGACGGCGACAGATTCATTGTCACGGACTCGCACGCTGATGGTTATGGGGTGCATGGCGCCCTCTATGATGTCGACAGGGGTGAGGCCGTCGCCTGGGCTGATGATGGTGGAGACGTGGGCAGCAATTCTTTCACCTATAACATAAAGGGAACAAAAAAATACAAGCTCTCGATCTGCTGGCGCGGCGCCCCGAATGGGAGCTCATGTCGCACATCCAGCGCATTCTCCGAAAGCTGAGCCGCCCCATCCCGCAAGAACCAAGAGGCCCCCACTCCCCTGCCTGCGCCGGGAGGGTGGGGGTTCTTTTTGGGTTCCGCTAGCTAGTCTAGTTGGTGCTCTCTGAATTCAAAGAGCACCAATAACCCCAGGCCGTAGTCGAATTCCGGGACAACGTGATGCCGAAGAAGCTCCCCGTGCCGCCGCTCAGCACCGATACCGCCGCGTTCCACGCCGAGCCCCCTGCGGACCGCGATGACCCCACGGTCATCGCGGCACACGACTGTGCACCGTGCCGTTGAAGCGCAGCAGCAACGAGTCGCTGCGGTACGGCTGACCACCGCGTCGACGAATACGGTACGAGGCCCCCGGCAGCATGGGGGCCCTTTCTTACCGTCCTTGTCGAATGCCCTGGACGAACGCCACGAACGATGCACGACCAACAAGCAGCACAGCCCCCTCGGAGACCTTGCTGTCCCGGATCGCGATGCCGGCGTACGCCGTCTCAGCCAGGTCCGCCACCTCCACGCAGTTATTGCCGGCGCCGTCGGAGTACGACGACTTGAACCAGCGCGCTCCGGCGCCGGTGAGCTCGGGGGCCATGTGGGTACGGGTGTGGGTCATTTGGTGATCTCTCGCATGAGTTGTTGCAGGAACTCTGGCGTGTCCTCCGGCGGCAGCGCGGACGCCGTGAGGGCGTTGAACTTCCGGGTGAACCGTCCGACTTCGCGTGGCTTGTCGGAGACCGACGTGGCGCTCCACGCGTTGTCCACCTGCACCGAGGTCGGCATTCCGTCGTCCAGGTGCAGGATGCTGAAGTCGTGCACGGACAGGTATCCCCGAAGGGTCTGGGGAAGGACCTGAACGCTCACGTTGGGCAGGGACGCCAGCCTGGCGATCTCGTCGTACTGCTCCCGCATCACGTCCGTGTCGCCGACCACGTACCGCAGGGCCGGTTCGTACAGAACGGCTCTCAGCCGCAGAGGCTCCTCGTCCCTGGTGAGGAATTCCTTGCGCTTGATGCGGACTTGGATGTTCTTGTCGATGAACTCGCTGGTGGTCTCCTCGATCGGCTTCGCGAGTTCGTACAGCGCGCGGGCGTATGCCTGGGTCTGCAGCAGCCCGAGTACGAGCGCTGGGTGGAAAGCCCACGTCTCCCGTGCCGCCGTCTCGATCCCGACGAAGCGCGGCATGCCCGACGGCATCGTGGACCGGAAGGGCGTCCACCAGTCCTGACTCGCGCCGTCCCGCTGGATCCCCAGCAGTTGCTCCACGTCGCCGTCGTCGGTCACGCCGTACAGCTCCAGAAGGGCGCGCAGATCGCCGGCGCTACGGAGGTCCTGAAGCCCCTTCTCGACACGGTGGAGCTTAGTGACGTACAAGCCTTTGACTGCGCCGCTTCCGACGACGTCCTCGAGCGTCATCCCTGCCTGTTCGCGCAACTGCCGCAACTCGTAACCGAGTTCGATGCGCCGCACGGTCGGTCTGGGTTTGGCCGCCATGTGCTCGCCCCTCCATCGCTTGCGTTCGCCGAAGCCGCGATGCGCGCAGTCTGACACGCGATACGCGCGCTGCAACAGACCATGCGCTTGCGGAGTCATGTGCCACTTTCGTTCTCGAAGAAATTTCTAGAGCCTTTTCGTTGCGAAGCAACTTTCCCACGGGGCACGGTGATTGGGCCATGGAGAGCGCCTCTGCGCTCCCGGTCTCCCCTCGCCTGCGGAAGGACTGGGCAATGGTGCCTGCAGTTCCGACGACAGCCTCAGCAGCTCCCGCGCTCGCTGTAGGCGCCTGCGCCACATCCGCGACTCATGCAGCCGCAGAGCACGATGGGCAACAGGAGCACCACGGGCACCAGCACTCCTCCGTCGACGTCGCCTTCGTACGAGATGCGTCACGCGTCGAGCACGCCCGGCGCATCGGCATCACCTGGCTCCGGAATGTCTGCCGCATGCCGGCGGTACGGGTCGAATCCGCGGAGGTGGTGATCTCGGAGCTGATCAGCAACGCGGTCCTCCATGGACGCAGCACGACGGTCGGCCTCCGTCTGAGACACGTCGACGGCCAGGTGCGCCTCGAGGTCAACGACCACTCGCCGTCCGACATCCCCCGCTCGAAGCGAGTCGGCCCGGACGAGGAGAGCGGACGCGGCCTGTGGCTTGTGACGCCCTCGTCGGCGAGCTGGGCGGGAGTTGGGGCTTCACCGACGACGGAACCGTCGCCTGGTGTGTCTTCCCGTCCTGATCGCCGCCCGCCCCTTCGTCCCCGTACATCGCCCTTCACCACACATCTCTCCGATTCGAGGAGTGCCATGTCGACACCACCGCTGCCCGAATACCGGGTGAAACTGCCGAAGGACCTCGTCGCCGGCCTGGCGCATTGCGCGTCGGCCCTGCCTGACTGGCAGCTCACCGACGGCCTGCTGTCCGCTGCGACGATGACCGCTTACCGCCAGGCCATGGCGGATCTTCCGCACGTTCCGGAGTTCGCCGCCACGTGTGACCAGCTGCTGAATGCCCCGGACGGTGACGGTTTCGCCGTCCTGGAGTTGGCCGAACTCCTCGATGCCACCGGCATCCAGTACGACGCCCGCGTCATCACCGCGCTGCTCTCCCTGATCGCCAGGCCCTTGCGTGCCTTCGACCGCTGGCCCTTGTGGAAGCCTCTCGGCACCAATCTGGCGAAGGACCCGATGCGCGCGACGGGCGCCGGTTACAACCCGATGCACCTGGACATCGTCAACTCCACCTGGCCGCCTGACTACAGTGCGCTGCTCTGCGTACGTCCGGATCCGAAGGGACGGGGCCACAGCCTCGTCTCGCAGGTCCGCCGAGCCGTGGACCGTCTCAGCTACGTGGACGCCGAGCTGCTCACCCACCCGAAGTACGAGGACGGTGACTTCTACGAACTAACCGGCGTCGGCGAGGAATGGAAGCCGTTCCCCATCATCGACGGACACTCGCCGCTCGGAGGCTTCGTCCGTTTCACGGCGAAGATGCTCGCCGACGCCGACCCCGACGACCCGTACACCAAGGCTGCTCGCGCCCTGGAACGTGAACTCATCAGCGGGCAGCGGCGGTTCCCCCTCGGTCGGGGTGACCTGCTGATCGTCAACCAGCACCTGAGCTGCCACGGCCGGGAGGCTCTCGGCGACGGCCAGGAGGACGTGCCCGAGGACGAGCGCCGGCTGCTCCTGCAGATCTTCCTGCGCCGTGAGGAGGCTCTGTCATGACGACAGCCGTCCCCCTGCCGACACCGACCGTCGTCTCGTCCGCGCGGCCGCGGGTCACGTTGACGGTGTGGCTGGCCGACCTCACGTACACCCAGCAGACGATCTCGGCCGAGACGATGCCGCAGGCGATCGCGGGCCTGGCCACCTACGCCGCGACGAAGATGGACCTCGCCCACCCCGTACGGATCTTCAAGTACCCCGAGGCGCTGGCAGCCGCGCTGGAGGCGGACGGGCCGCCCGACGTGATCGGGTTCTCGCACTACATCTGGAACAGTCAACTCTCGCTCGCCTTGGCGGAGTTGATCAAGCGGCACTTCCCACGTACGACGGTCGTCTTCGGTGGCCCGCACTACCCGCTCCGCCGCCCCGAGCAAAACGAGTTCTGGCACGAGCGCCTGGCCGGGAAGGTCGACTTCTACATCGACGGTGAGGGCGAGCCCGCGTTCGCCGACCTCCTTCGCACCCTCAACGACGTCGACCGCACCGAGATCCGCGGACACATCGACGGGGTGCACCGCCTCGGCGACGACGGGATACTCCATGCCCCGCGCCCGCGGCTGCGCATCCACGACCTGTCCGTCGTGCCGTCCCCGTACACGGGCGGCCTCATGGACGAGTTCTTCGACGGCAAGCTCGTGCCCACCGTGCAGACGAACCGCGGCTGCCCGTTCAAGTGCACCTTCTGCCAGGAAGGCACGTCGTACTTCCAGCGAGTCGCCAAGAAGCACGCCGAGCAGATCCGCGACGAGCTGCACTACATCGGCCGCCGTATGAAACCCCTGGTCGAAGCGGGGGCCGCCCGCAACGAACTCCTCATCACCGACAGCAACTTCGGCATGTACCCCGACGACCACGACACCTGCCGAGTGATCGCCGAATGCCAGCAGCTCTACGGCTGGCCGCGCGTCGTCAACGTCACCACCGGCAAGAACCAGCGCGACCGCGTCTTGTCCGCCGTCGCCCAAGTGCCGGGTGCAATCAGCCTGTCGGGCGCCGTGCAGTCCCTCGACCCCGACGTCCTGCGCAGGATCGCCCGGTCGAACATTGACGCCGGCAAGCTCATGGACATCGCCCTCGCCGCCTCGGACGCGGGAGCGGGTACGTACAGCGAGGTCATCCTCGCCCTGCCCGGCGACTCCAAGACCAAGCACCTCGGCACGCTGCGCCAGCTCGTAGATGCAGGCTTCGACCGCCTGAACATGTTCCAGCTGACCATCCTGCCGGGCAGCGAGATGTGCACGGACGCATACCGCCGCGAGCACGGACTGATCACCAAGTGGCGGGTCATGCCGCGCTGTTACGGCGCCTACAGCGTGCTCGGCGAGGAGCTGCGGGCAGCCGAGGTGGACGAAGTCTGCGTCACGGTCCCCGACATGCCGTACGAGGACTACCGGGAATGCCGGGTGATGAACCTGTTCCTGGCCTCGCTCTACAACGGCGGTGTCTTCGCCGTACTCCTGGCTCTCCTGCGAGCGCACGGCGTGTCACCCATGCGCTGGCTGGAGCTGGCACGGTCGATGGACCACGGCCCGACGCTGACGGCCGTACTGAAGGAGTTCGAGGCGGAGACGGACGAACAGCTGTGGGACAACCGCACCGCGCTGCTCACGCACGCGACCGAGCACATCGACCAGTACATCGAAGGCCACCTGGGCAACAACCTGCTCTACACCTACCGGACCCGCATCATCTCCGAAGCTCTGCAGGACACTACGGACCTGGCGGCTCGCGCCTGCCTGGCCGCCCTGCGGGAGGCGCGTGTCGGCGTGGGCGGCGGCAGCCTGATCGAAGCGCTGGTGCACGAGGGTGCCGAGTACCACCGCCTGATGCTCTCCGAGATCTTCCGCGTCGACCCACCGGCGGTCCTGCGCCAGACTGCGGGCTTCAACCTCGCCCTCTTCCTGGCAGCCGCGCAACGACGGGAGGACGTACGCGATCTTCGCCGCTTCCGACGCGCCGCAGAAGGCGTACGGGAGTTCGTCCTCACCCCCGCCCAGCAGCGCACCCTGAACACGTACCTCCGTCAATTCGGCGCCACTCCCTGGGGTGTTGGACGGCTCCTTACGAAGGTCCGCCTGCCTGATATCGTCCGGCAAGTCCGAATGTCTCCCGGCCCGGGCAGCGCCCCGGCGCCCGCCGGAACGGAACCCCCACAACGTGACCAGCGCTGACCTCGACCGCCGCCTCGCCGCCCTCGGCCGACCCTTCCGGCTGATCGTCACGGGCGGCGGGACCGGCGGCCACACCTACCCCGCGCTCACCGCGATCCGCACGACGAGCGCACGGCTCGCCCGCCTGGGCATCGGCCTGGAAGTGCTGTGGGTCGGCACGGCGGCCGGTCTGGAGGCGCGGGTCACCGAGCGCGAGGGCATCCCGTTCAAGACGGTCGCGACCGGCAAGATCCGCCGCTCCAGCAACCCGCTCAAGCTGGCCTCTCCGGCCAACATCAAGGACATGGGGCGCGTCCCGCTCGGCGCCGCGCAGGCTCGTACGATCGTCTCCGACTTCAGGCCGGATGTGGTGCTGTCGACCGGGGGTTACGTGGCTGTCCCGGTCGGCTTGGCAGCCAAGTTCCGCCGGCGGCCGTTGGTCATCCACGAGCAGACGGTCCGCCTGGGCCTGGCCAACCGCGCCTTGGCCCGCGCCGCCACCCGTATTGCTGTTTCGTCTGAGTCGACGCTGCCGTTGCTGCCGGATTCGGTGCGCGACTCGGCGGTCGTCACGGGCAATCCCGTACGACCCGAAGTCCTGACTGGCCAGGCGGATAAGGCGATCAGCGCGCTTGGTCTCGCTGGTTTCGACCGGAGCCTTCCGACGGTGTACGTCACTGGCGGCGCCCAGGGCTCGGTACAGATCAACACCGTTGTGCGTGCGGTTCTCCCGTGGCTGCTCAGCCAGGCCAACGTCATTCACCAGTGCGGCGCCACGTCCGTGGAGGAGTCGCGACAGTACGCCGCCGGGCTCCCGGATGGTGTCCGGCGCCGCTACCTGGTCACTGACTTCGTCGGGCCGGAACTTCCCGACGTCCTGGCCCTCGCCGACGTCGTCATCTCGCGTAGCGGCGCGGGCACGATCGCCGAACTGACCGCCCTCGGTAAGCCGTCCGTCCTCATTCCGCTCGCGACTTCGGCGGGCAACGAGCAGGAGCACAACGCGCTGCATCTTCAGGAGGCAGGGGCTGCGGTTGCCTTGGTGAAAGACGCGGTCACCCCGGAAGGTCTCCGCGCGGCGGTCGGTCCGATCCTCTCCTCCGCCGAGCGGCGCCAGCACATGGCCCAGCAGGCTCGCGGTCTGGGACGTCCGGACGCGGCGGATCGCCTGACGGACATCCTGCTGAGCATGGCCACCTGACGAACTTGAGTCGGCCCAACCGCGACGCATCGGTCCGTCACGACAGGGCTGACTGACACTCCTCACACCGCCGTGTTGCCTGTCGCGCGGTGTTGCCCTCCGTTGCGGTCGCCGGGCAGCTGGCGCTCAACCGGTCCCACAGCCCGGGCGACGGCTCAGGGATCCAGCCCCAGCGCGGCGCCTTCACCAACTCCTCGGTCAGATGAGTGCACGCCCCTGGCAGGTGCGCGTACCCCGTAGGTGAGATCAAGATCGTCTGGGGCGGGAAGCTCCGCCACCCCTCCCTCACGGCGACAGAGGGTCGAGCCTTCAGCACGGCCCCGTCGGGTGGACAGCCACACCCCAGCCCGATGACGTTCCCGCACCGTTCGCATCGCTCTTCTCGCACAGCCCGTTCCCTCCGATTCCCCGGTCCACGACGAACTTCCCCTAGAACTCGGCACTATGACTTGTTTTCTCGGGGCACTGTTGAGATCACCTCCCACGCCACAGATGATGTTCACGAGCGTCGGGGACCCGATGCCGGGCGATCGGTAGCCGCTGAGCGGGGGCGTTGAGTGCTGCGACGGCGTGAAGACGTGCCGACTGGCGTCTCATGAAGAGCCGTCTGCAGCTGCTGCTCCAGGTCATGTTGGTGCTCGTCGCAAGTCTGCTGGGCATCGTCACGAACTACGCCACCAACGAGAACGACGTGCCGTGGCTCCTGAAGCTGCTCCAACAGGTCGCGATACCGGCCATCGGCCTGCTGATCATCACGATGGTGGTGGTGCAGGTCGTCGTGTACCGACTGGAAAACCCGGCGCCACCGCCAACAGACTGGCCCCGTGACCGGGTTCCGTACCCCGGTCTGGATGCCTTTGTGGAGGACGAGGCCGCGGTCTTCTTCGGCCGGGAGGCCCAGTCCGAGGACCTGACGCGTCGGCTCCACATAGCGCAGGACCGGCCTGCCGACCGGTTCCTCGTTCTCGTCGGGGCATCGGGGAGTGGGAAGTCGTCGCTGGTGAGAGCGGGCGTGATGCCGCGGTTACGCAGGCGGCGCTGGTCGATCGTGCCCGCCTTCTCTCCGGGCGCCAACCCCCTTGCGGCATTGGCCTCCGCAATCGCCACCGCTGGCGGGGGACACGAGCCCGCGAGCGCGGTGCTGCGGCGTCTTCGCCAGGACCCGACGTCGTTGCTCGCGGAGCTGTCCCGGCTGCGAGGGGGCAGGTTCCGCCGCATGCTCCTTGTGGTCGACCAGTTCGAGGAGGTTGTCACCCTCGCCGGCGAGCGGGAACGCGACCAGTTCCTCGACGCCCTCCACGCCTGCGTAACGCGGGACGCCGGGATCCGAGTGCTCGCCACGCTGCGCGTGGACTTCCTAGGAGCGCTCCTCGGTACGGGCCGCGCCGAGCTCTTCCAGCATCCCGTCGCCATCGGCGCTCTCGGCCGGAGCCAGCTCGCCCAGGCGGTGGAGCAGCCGGGCGCTCTGGTGGGCCTGTCCTTCGCGCCCGGCGTCGTGGACGCCATCGTCAACGACGCGGGCACGGACGATGCGCTGCCGCTGCTCGCGTATCTGTTGCAAGAGTTGTACTTCGCCTCAGGCCCTGGTGAGACCGTCACCGAGGAGCTCTATCGCAGCCTCGGCGGGGTGGCCGGCGCCCTCGCCCGGCAGGCCGACCACACAGTGGCAGAGCTTGGCACCGGAGGCGACGGCATCGACTTCGTGCTGAGGGTGCTGCTGCGATTCGTCACCGTCCAAGGCCAGGAGGTGGCTCGACGCCGCGTGCCGCTCACCGAGCTGACGGCGCAGGAGCGGCGCGTCGTGGACGCTTTCGTGGAGGCACGCCTGCTGATGTCCGATATGCGCGCCGACCAGGAGCCCTACGCCCAGGTGACGCACGAGGCGCTGTTTCGTCAGTGGGCCCCGTTGCGGCAGGAGGTCGAGGCGCGCGCTGAGCAGCTGCGTCAGCGCGCGGAACTCGAGCGGTGGGCGGAGGACTGGGAGCGCTCCGGCCGCAGCGCCGACTACCTGCTCACCGGCGAGAGGCTGACCCTGGCCCAGCGCTGGTTGCATGCCCTGCAAGGGGCCGGACAAGCGTCGGAACCGGCGCAGGCGCTCGTCGAGTCCTCGCAGCGGCGTGATCTCGCGTTCCTGCGCCGCGTCTCGGACAGCATCGGGCAGTACGCGCTCGGAGCCGTGGAGCAGCAGCCGGAGCAGTCTCTTCTCCTGACGCTGGCCGCACTGGGCGAATGCACGCCGACCCCGGCAGCCCGCCGTGGCCTGATGACGGCTCTCGCATCCAGTCACCTGCGTACCCAGCTCGACGGACACACCGACACAGTCCGGCACATCGCCTGGTCGCCGAACGGCCACCTCCTCGCCACCGCGTCGCGCGACGGCACCGCAAGGGTCTTCGACGCGCAGTCCGGTCGCTCACTGCGGGTTCTCCCATCTGAGGGCGTCATGGTCGAAGGCGTGGCCTGGTCGCCGGACTCCGCCCAGATCGCCACCGTGGGCCGCGACCACGTCGTACGGATCTGGGACGCCGCGTCCGGAGAACCCCTGCGGATACTCACAGGCGCCGCCTACATCGGACGACAGGTCGCCTGGTCGCCCAACGGGCGCTGGATAGCGGGCAGTTCACGCGATCAGACGGTGCGCGTGTGGGACGCCGAGACGGGCGACCTCGTACACGAGCTGCACGGACATCACGACGACGTGTGGGGCGTCGCCTGGTCCCCAGACGGCACGCGTCTGGCCTCGGCCTCACACGATCAGACGGCCCTCGTGTGGGACTTGACCACCGGCACGCCGGAGACGACGCTCTCCGGCCACTCCGACTTCGTGGAAGGTATCGCTTGGTCCCCAGACGGACGCCTCATCGCCACCGGCTCCGGTGACCACACGGTGCGGATCTTCGACGCAGAGAGCGGCGCACTGCGGCTCCTGGTACGTGGCCACACGGACTACGTCTGGAACGTTGCCTGGTCGCCGGACGGGCAGATGCTCGCCTCGGCCTCCTCCGACCGGACCGTGCGGATCGTCGACGCCCACGACGCAAAGGTTGTCGCCGTCCTGCGAGGACACACCGACACGGTCTGGGGAGTGACGTGGTCTCCGTCAGGTGACCAGCTCGCCACCAGTTCCACCGACGGCACAGGACGGGTATGGGATCTGCGGCCCCGCGGTGCCGAGAGCCTGATGCTCGACGGGCACCGTGGGCCCGTGAACCAGGCGGCTTGGTCTCACGACGACACACGCATCGCCACCGCTTCGGATGACGGAACGGTCCGAGTGTGGGACGCGACCACCGGCGCCTCCTCCAACCACGTGATCGAACAAGCCGACCGAGTGTGGAGCACCGCCTGGTCACCAGTCGACGACCGCCTGGCCATCAGCACCAACGACGGTGTCTTCCGCATCGTCCACGCGAACCAGGACAGCGCCTTCGACCACCGGGGAGCCGTAGTCGAGTCCATCGCCTGGTGTCCCGACGGCAGCCGCATCGCCACCGGGGACCACGACGGAACCGTGCGGGTCTGGTCCGCCCAAGCCGGGGTGGAACTAAGTTCCCTGACAGGACATCAGGACTGGATCAGCCGTATCGCCTGGTCCTCCAGCGGCCGCCTGCTGGCCAGCGCTTCGGACGACCGTACGTGCCGCCTCTGGGACGTTGCCGAGTGCCGACAGCTCACCGTGCTCCGCGGTCACGACAACTACGTCGACGACGTCGCCTGGTCACCCGACGAACAGCGCATCGCCACTGCTTCCGCGGACTGGACGGCCGCCGTCTGGGACACCACGACGGGCCGCCGCATCGAGAGCCTCAAGGGCCACGAGGGACGCGTTCGCGCCATCGACTGGTCCCCGGACGGTCAGCTCATCGCCACCGGATCCGACGACTGCACGGTGCGCATCTGGTCGTCCGCCACCTTCGAGGAGATCGCCATCGTGGGCGTGCACCAGGACAAGCTGGCCTCGGTCGCCTGGTCCCGAGACGGCACGCGCCTGCTTACCGCGTCCTTCGACGGCACGGCCCGAGTGTGGCCCGCCGAACCCGACTTTGCCCGCTTGGAGGCTGGCGCCCGCGGCCGGGTCTTCCGCGTCCTCAGGGACGACGAGCGGCGACACCACATGCTGCCGCTGGTCCCATGATCACAGCTGCAGCTCAACCGTCTCGACCGTGCGGTCTTCGGTGTGCACCAGGTACTCGTCCGGGTCGAGGTTCATCGCCTTACGCGCCGGCGAGGCCCAGTAGAGCGCGTTGCGGTCGGCGAACGTCTCCGGGCCCTCGTAGGAGATGAGCCACAGGAACTGGTTGCGCTCACGGTCCACCCAGGCGCCACCGATGGCGAAGCCCAACTCCAGGCGCAGCGGCACGATTTCCGTACGCCACCGCTCCATCCACTCGTCGAGCATGCCCTCCCGGACGGTGTAGGTACGGAGTTGGGTGGTTTTGGGCATGCGGTTTCCTCCTGAGTCGTGGCTCTCGGTCGGCAGAGTATGGTCCGATAAGTGGGCAACGGTAGGTGCCGACAGCTCTCCGCACGGCTGTCATTTCACCGGCGTCGGGGTACCGCCTGCATGAGTTGCCGTAGCTCGAGGGCCGGGTCCTCTGTGCGTCAGCTTCGTGCCATGTAACGTCCCGTATCAGCCATTTGCCCGCACGCTCCGCAGCTGACGGATGCCACTCCCATCCAGACCTACACTCGAGTGCGGCTTCCTGTCTGACGCATCGTTCACTACGATCACTGCAGAGGCGTGAGCACCGCTTTCTATGGTGGTGTAAGAGGTGCACGTGATGGGGTACAACGTGGGGCTAACGACCGTGACGGGGCGGGGCTGACGCTGGATGGCATTAAACCGCGAGGTCCGTCAGGGCCGCTACGGTGAGGTGTTCTTCCAGGCCATCATTACCGCCGCTGGGATGTCCGCTCAAAAGTTTCATGACGACGACTACATGATGGACTTCCTCGTCGGGCATCCAGGACCTCTTGGCCGACTGAATAACCCCATGATCGGCGTGCAGGTGAAGTGCAGCCGGAAAAGCCGAGCAACCCCGTCGGCCATTAGCCACAATTTGAAGAGCAAGTACTACAACGAACTGGCGAAACCCGCATCCGAGTGGTCGCTACCCACCTTCTTGGTCCTCGTCAGGGTGCCTGATGACGCCGATGCCTGGATGCACACGACACACGACCGACTGGCTCTGCACCGAGCCGCTTACTGGACATGCCTCCATGGCCAGCCGCAGCGTCGGGACCTACACGAGGACTCGCCAGTCACAGTGTCAGTGCCCCGTGAGAACCTGCTCACCAAGGATGCACTTCTGCAGATGTTCGCTATGGCGGATCAACTGCGTGTGCAGGGGCGGGGGGTGCCGACTCAGTGACACAAAAGCAACTACCGGAGCACGCTCTGCGTTCTCTAAGCCCTGAACTACTCCGTCGGTACTTGGGCGCACAAGGTTGGTATCTCGCCGACGATCAGCAGCGTGCTGAGGTGTGGGCCACAGAGCTGGCGGACGGCATCTTGGATGTTCTGCTGCCCAAGGACCCGCGCCTCACTGACTACGTGCGGCAGCTGCGCTACCTGTTCGACACTCTGGCCGTCGTCGAGGACCGAGAGCCATCAACGATCCTTCGCGACATCGGGCAGGCCATGACCGATGTGCACTATGTACGGCTTATGCCCGAGGGGCTCGCCTCTGGCACTGTCTGGCTCTCCGAGGGCAGCCGGGCCGTGGCCAGCCTAAGGGACCTATTCGTCAGCGCCACGTATCGAGCCACCACCTGGCTCGAGAACCAGCAGCCGCGACCAGTCGAGCCCGGCCGCAAGCCGAATCAGGTGTACGAATTCCTAAGCCGCCGGGTGCTCCTGGGCCTGGCCCAGCCAGGGAGCTACATCTTGACCGCCGAGGTTCCCCTGAACGCAGGGGTTCCGGAGCAACTGTCGCTCGACTCGCAGGGCCGCTACGGCGGAGCCCCCCTCGCTCGGCGGGTCTCGACTGCGTTTTACGATGGCGCCGCCGCCGCACGTACGGCTGCCGAACACGCAATGATCAACTCCGGGGACCTTTCAGCTTTCGCAGAGCATGCTGAACGCGGCCTCTCAGCGAATGTCTGTGAAGCACTCGCTGAGCTTTCCTCTCACGGGAAGGTGCCCTTCGAGTTAAGAGCCGCTTGGGCAAGCAGCCTGCCGATGGAACAGCCATCGGGCATTCTCCGGTTTCAGCCTGAAGTCATTGAGCAACTCCAGCTCGGTGCGGAGTACCTCCGTGACCGTTTCGGCCGGCAGGGGGTCTCCGTGCGGGGGTTTGTTACCAAGATGGAGCGTGTTCCGACCGCTGGACCAGGTTCGGTGATTCTATTGGGTCGCCCAGAGGACCAGCCCACGAGTCGTGCGATGAGGGTCCACGTCGAACTGACAGCTCCGGATTACAACCGCGTGGGCCGAGCACACTTGGATGGGCAGGAAGTGCTAGTCCAAGGCGACCTGGAGCGTTCCGGTAACCGCTGGACTCTCGTACGTGTCCAGAGCTGCACGGTCGAAGAGATCAGGGACTGAGCAACCTCAGTCACGCGATTCCTGCAGCCCTCACTGTCGGAGTCCGGCAGGCATTAGTGTTGATCGCGGTCGTATTGGCAGGGAGGCTGTATGCCAAGCAACGGGGTCGGCGATGGCAGACCACAGCCTGTGGCCCCGGGCGTCTATCCGGTTGGGGTACGGCTGGAGGAGCTGACTCCGGGCGCGCGCATCAGTGGCTTGACGGCTTCTGGTCCGGCCACCGTGGTACGGGCGGATTGGCGCGGCAGCAGCGCGATGGAGGTCGTCTACCGAGACGAGTCCGGCAGCTTCGGTAGCGTGTTTCTCTATCGAGAGCACGAGGCGAACCTCACCCTCCATGCGCCCGCCGTCCGCACCGGATTCACGGGTTCCCCTGCTGCCTTCCGCCTGGCAGCCGAGGCCCTGCGACTCCGCATGGCGGGGCTCTTCGACCCCATGCTCGCCGTCACCACATCTGACCTCGAGGCGCTGCCTCACCAGATCCGCGCTGTGTACGGAGAACTGCTGCCCCGCACACCGTTGCGCTTCCTGCTCGCGGACGATCCCGGCGCCGGCAAGACCATCATGGCCGGACTGTATGTGAAGGAACTGCTGCTTCGCGGTGATCTGGAACGCTGCCTGATCATCGCACCTGGCTCGCTGGTCGAGCAGTGGCAAGACGAGCTGCTCGACAAGTTCGGCCTGCGGTTTGAACTGCTAACACGTCCCCTCGTCGACTCGACTCCGGACAGCAGCGTCTTCGAGCATCACCCTCGACTCATCGCACGTATGGATCAGCTGTCCCGGTCGGAGGAACTTCTGGAACAACTCCACGACACTGACTGGGACCTGGTGGTCGTGGATGAAGCCCACCGCATGTCCGCCCGCTGGTTCGGCAACAAACTCAATGCGACCCGGAGGTACCAGCTCGGCCAGCTGCTGGGCCGTATCGCCCGCCATCTCCTTTTGATGACCGCGACCCCCCACGCAGGCAAGGAAGACGACTTCCAGCTCTTCCTCGCTCTACTCGACTCCGATCGGTTCGAGGGCAAGTACCGCGAGGGAGTCCACTCGCTCGACACGGGTGGGCTGATGCGCCGCATGGTAAAGGAGGGCCTCCTCACCTTCGAGGGGAAACCGCTCTTTCCCGAACGCCGCGCCTACACCGTGCCGTACGAGCTGTCTCCTGCCGAGCATGAGCTGTACGAAGCCGTCACTCAGTACGTCCGCAACGAAATGAACCGTGCGGACAGGCTCCGGGCAGCTGGCGATGGGCGCCGAGGGAACACCGTCGGCTTCGCCCTCACTGTTCTCCAGCGCCGTCTGGCTTCGAGCCCCGAGGCGATTCTCCGGTCTTTGGAACGGCGCCGCGAACGCCTGGTTCGTCGTCATCGAGACATGCTGGAGGGCCCGATCGGGCGCGGTCGGTCGGAAGATCCTGACCTCACCGGCCGCCTGAGTGCCATGAACGGCGATGGCGATTGGCAAGAGCGTCTTGACGATCTGGACGGCAGAGAACTCGAGGAGCTTGAGGAAGAAGTCCTGGACGCAGCCACCGCAGCCCGAACCGCCGCCGAGCTCACGGTGGAAATCAACCAGCTCGGTGAGCTTGTCCAACTAGCCTCCCGGGTCCGGCTCTCTGGCACTGACCGCAAGTGGAGCGAACTTCGCACCCTGCTGCAGGACCGAGACGAGATCCGCGACCAGGACGGCAATCCTCGCAAGATCATCATCTTCACCGAGCACCGGGACACCCTCCACTATCTCGTTGAGCGCATCCGGAGCCTCCTTGGCCAGAACGAAGCGGTCCAGCTGATCCACGGCGGCGTACGACGGGAGGAGCGACGCCGCGTCCAGGAGCTGTTTACCCAGGAGCGCGACGTCCGTGTCCTCGTGGCCACCGACGCAGCAGGCGAAGGTCTCAACCTCCAGCGCGCCCATCTGATGGTCAACTATGACCTTCCGTGGAACCCGAACCGGATCGAGCAGCGCTTCGGCCGCATCCATCGGATCGGCCAGACCGAGGTGTGCCACCTGTGGAATCTCGTCGCCGCCGACACTCGTGAGGGCGCCGTCTTTCAGCGCCTCCTGGACAAGATCGAACACCAGCGCCGGGCCTACCGTGGCCAGGTCTTCGACGTGCTCGGCGAAGCCTTCGAGGAACAGCCACTGCACCGCCTCCTCATGGAAGCCGTCCGCTACGGCGATCAGCCAGAGGTCCGCGCCCGCTTGGATCAGGTCATCGATCACACAGTCGGCGAAGGGCTCGATGAGCTGCTGGCCGAGCGAGCCCTTCACAGTGACCTGCTGGGTGAAACCGAAGTAGCCGAGACCCGGCTACGTCTGGAAGAAGCCCGTGCCCGGCGACTCCAACCCCACTACGTCGAGGCATTCTTCCGCGCTGCCTTCACGGAGCTCGGCGGACGGCTGGCAAAACGGGAAGCCGGCCGCTTCGAGATCACGAACGTCCCAGCAGTGCTGTTGAACCGCTCGCCGAACCATGGACTCGCGGCCCCCGTGCTGCGGCGGTACGAACGAATCGTCTTCGACCGGGATCTGATACGCAGACGAGGCCGCGCAGAGGCGGCCTTGCTCGCGCCGGGGCACCCGCTGATGGACGCGGTCGTCGATGTCACGGTCGAGCGACACGCTGCTGTACTCAAAGCGGGAAGCGTCCTCATCGACCGCACCGACACTGGCCAGACGCCACGCCTTCTCGTCGCCCTAACTCAGGAGATCACCGACGGCCGCCCCCGGCCGAGAGTCGTCAGCAAGCGCTTCGACTTCGTCGAGCTCACCTCCGACGGCTCGACGGTCCCGGCTGGCCCTGCCCCCTACCTGGACTATGACCCCCCGGCGGCAGAGGAAGCGGATCCGGTTGCCGAAGAAGCTGCCCGGTTCGCTGCACAGTCGTGGCTGGCCGACGGGCTGGAGGAGACGGCCATCGCTTGGGCCGCTGACCACGCCGTCCACGAGCACCTCCAGTCTGTACGGGGCCGGATCTTGCCCGAGATCCAGCGCACCCGTGAACAGGTAAGGCAGCGCCTTACCCAGGAGATCGACTTCTGGTACGCCCGCCATCTCGAGCTCCTCGACGCACAGAGTCAGGGGCGCAAGTTGAAGCTGCGCCCCGAGACCGCACTGCGCCGCGCGAGCGATCTGGAAGAGCGTTTGAAGCGGCGGCTGCTCGAGTTGGACCTTGACGAACGCCTTCTGCCGCGTCCGCCCCATGTTGCAGGCGGGGCGCTCGTGCTGCCGCAAGGACTCGTCGACCGCTTGCTCGGTCGGCCCGTGGACTCGGCAGAGATCACTGCCGTCACGCGTGATACAGCTGCTGTTGAGCGCCGGGCCATCATGACGGTGATCGAAGCGGAGCAACGGCTTGGCCGTCAGCCCGAGGAGATGCCGCCGAACAACAAGGGATTCGACCTCCGATCCTGGACTGCGGATGGGAAGGGTGTGGTCCACCTGGAGGTCAAGGGCCGGATCGCCGGAGCCGACGACTTCACGATCACCCGCAACGAGGTCCTGCACGCCAAGAATGTCGGCGATCAGTACCGCCTCGCTCTGGTCTCGGTCTCCCCCGATGGACCGGAGCACGACGATGTGCGGTATTTGACCCGCCCCTTCCGGGAGACGAGCACGGACGACTTCAACGTGACCAAGTTCGTCTTCCACTGGAAGCGCATGTGGGAGCAGGGGACACACCCTCATTGATCTGCGTCACGGCTGGGGAAGAAGCGAGGTAAGTCGAAGGTGGGACGCTTGTCAGCAGTACAGGCCATACTGGACGACTGAGCTGATCCTTCCGCGAAGCGATTCCAGCCGCCCCGCACCGCCCGCTTAGCCCGAAGAGAAGAGCGCCCTGCATGACGACCACACCCAAGCGCAAACTGATCGAGGTTGCGCTGCCGCTGGAAGTGATCAATCGCGAATCCGCGCGAGAGAAATCCATCCGGCACGGGCACCCGTCTACGCTCCACCTGTGGTGGGCTCGCCGTCCGCTCGCTGCGTGCCGCGCCGTGCTCTTCGCTCAGCTCGTAGACGATCCTTCCTCACACCCCGACAAGTTCCCGTCAGAAGAAGCAGTTGCCGCCGAGCGGCAACGACTGTTCCGCCTCATTGAGCGCCTTGTCGTCTGGGAGAACACGACAGACCAGGCACTGCTGCGCCTAGCCCATGAGGAGATCCTCAAGTCCACGGATGGCAACCCACCGCCGATTCTTGATCCCTTCGCGGGTGGCGGCTCGATCCCGCTGGAAGCCCAGCGGCTGGGCCTGGAAGCTCACGCATCAGACCTCAATCCGGTGCCAGTACTGATCAACAAGGCCCTGATTGAGATTCCCTCAAAGTGGGCTGACCAGCCGCCCGTGTTTCCTGGCGCTGCCGAGGAAAAGCTGAGCAAGGACAGTCGAGCCGAGGGAATGTGGCCGAAGGCCACGGGTCTGTCAGAGGACGTGCGTCGCTACGGCAGGTGGATGTGCAGCGAAGCACAGAAACGGATCGGTCACCTCTACCCGAAAGCCAAGCTTGAGGATGGAGGCGAAGCCAACGTCATCGCCTGGATCTGGGCGAGGACCGTCCGATGCCCGAACCCTGCGTGTGGCATTCAGATGCCATTGGTCAAGTCCTGGTGGCTAGGAAAGAAGAGGGACAAGGAGGCGTACGTCGTCCCTCGAGTCGAAGATGGGCGTGTCACTTTCATGATTAGTCACGACCTCAAGCTGGCCCCTAAGAAAGGCACAGATGGCACTGTGCAGCGTACGGGTGCAGTGTGCACTGGTTGCGGAGATACTGCGCCGTTGGCGTATGTGCGCGAGGAGGGGAAAGCCGGTCGGATCGGCCAGCGACTAATGGCGATCGCTGCAGAAGGGAAGAGGCGACGAATCTATCTCCCTCCAGATGACGAACACGAGCAAGCGGCCAGGATCCCACGACCAGCCGATTTTCCAGATACGGACATCCCTCACAATCCGCGCTATTTGACTACTCCGAACTACGGAATGACACATCACGCCGACCTATTCACCAATCGCCAGCTAACTGCGCTCACGACTTTTAGCATCCTGGTCCGTGAAGCCCGCGAACGAGTGCTCAAGGATGCAATCTCAGCCGGGCTTCTCCCTGGGGATGGGCTCGAGGATGGAGGGGATGGCGCTGAAGCGTACGCCGATGCCATTGCTATCTACTTGGCTGCAGCCACAGTGCGCATTACGGATCGGCATTCTTCCGTATCAACGTGGGACTCCAGCGCCTCGAAAGAACAAGTACGCGGGGTCTTCTCGCGCCAGGCTCTTGCAATGGCCTGGGATTTCGCTGAGGGGAATTTTTTCAGCAATTCGTCCGGAAATATTGCTGAGAGCTTTGAATGGGTTGGCCGAGTGCTCGACGCACTGCCAGCCGGCCATGGATCGGTCCGACAGGCAAACGCCTCCACACGCGACTATTCTGGTGTCCTCGTATCCACCGACCCCCCGTACTATGACAATGTCGGATATGCAGATCTGTCGGACTTTTTCTATATCTGGCTGAGGCGATCACTATATCCGTTCTTCCCGAGGCTCGCCAGCACACTCCTCACGCCTAAGTTTGACGAGCTGGTAGCCGATCCGTTCAGGCATGAAAATCCGGCGGAAGCGGAAGATTTTTTCGAGGATGGATTCCGTCAGGTATTCTCCCAGATCCGCGCGGGCGGCCCACGAGACCTTCCAACAACTGTATTTTATGCATTTAAGCAGTCCGAGTCAGACGACTCGGGAAAGGCGTCTACTGGCTGGGAAACATTGCTCGAGGGCATGCTCTGGGCTGGCTGGTCTGTCACAGGGACTTGGCCGATGCGGACGGAACTCGGAAATCGAATGAGGAATGTTGGGAGTAATGCCCTAGCCTCGTCAATTGTCCTGGCCTGCCGCCCCCGTCCGGAGACTGCCGACACGATCACTCGGCGGGCATTCCTTGCGGCCCTCAAAGAGGAGATGCCCCAGAAGCTCAGCGAACTACAGCAAGGCGCCATTGCCCCGGTCGACCTTGCGCAGGCCGCCATCGGGCCCGGCATGGCCGTCTTCTCTCGCTATGCACAGGTACTCGAATCCGATGGCCAACCCATGCGTGTACGTACTGCACTCACGCTGATCAATCAGATCCTGGACGAAGTTCTGTCCGAGCAAGAAGGCGACTTCGATTCAGACACTCGATTTTGCGTTCAGTGGTTCAAAAACTTCGGCTGGGGCGAGGGTTCCTTCGGCGACGCCGACAACCTTGCGCGAGGACGCAACACCTCTGTCGAGGGAGTTCAGCGCGGCGGCATCTTCCGAGCCGTCGCTGGCAAGGCAAAATTGCTTCCTTTCTCTGAGTTGCCCTCCGATTGGCACCCGGAGGCGAACGAGCGCATCAGCCTTTGGGAGGTGGTCCTTCACCTCGCCAAGGCGCTGGACGAGGAAGGGGGCGACACAGCGGCCAAGCTCATGACCACGGCCCGCACGCGCGTCGACATGGACGTCGCCCAGGAACTGGCATACCTGCTCTTCGCGATCTGCGAGAAGCGTGGTCTGGTCCAGGACGCGATCCTCTTCAACGGACTTGGACAGTCCTGGTCGGACCTGACGGCCACTGCGCGAAAGCAGGCACCCTTGGCACACGCGCCCGTCCAGGATGGGTTCACATTCGACGAGGAATAACTGCCGTGGCCGCGTAGCCACCCATAGACACCATCACCAAGACGATGAAGACGGGGACGAGGACAGACGATGGCAACCAGCAACCGTGACCGTGTCAATCGCGGATTCGAACTGTTGGCACAGGGACTGGAACCCTTCGTCAACGAGATCATGACGGCTGCGACACCCGAGGGAGCCGATTGGCTCAAGGTTCTCGAGGCTCGCGACAATCAGAAATTCGGGACGAATCGGGTCTATTCGAAGTCCGACCCGGCCGTGCTCCTCAAGGTGATCACCGAGGAGTGGCGGGCCGGATTCAAGGACAGGCTCTCCCGCGGTGAGCAGTCCATTGCCTCCCTCCTGCGAGACCATCGCAATAAGTGGGCGCACAACGAGCGTTACAGCCCCGAGGATGCTGCCCACGTCCTGGACCTGATTGAGCGATTGCTGACCGCTGCCGGTGACACCGATCGGGCGGCCGCTGCCCGCAAGGAGAAGCAGAACCTTATACGGGCCATGTACGAGACCGAGACCCGCGAGGCAGTGAAGGAGTCGGCCCGCGCAGCGGTGGGCGTTCCTGGAATGGTCAAGGGCCAGAGCATCAAGCCTTGGCGCGAAGTGGTGCGCCCGCACCGAGACGTAGCATCCGGCAATTACGCATCTGCAGAATTTGCCGCCGACCTGGATGGGGTGAAGCGCAACGAGGGGGGCGAAGAGTACACCGATCCCGTCCGCTTCTTTGAACGCACCTACCTTACGGCGGGCCTGCGTGACCTGCTTACCCGGGCGGCTAATCGCCTTTCCGGAAACTCCAACGCCAGCCCTGTCATCAATCTCCAGACCAACTTCGGTGGCGGCAAGACCCACTCTATGTTGGCGCTGTACCACCTTGCGTCCGGGACCCCTCTCGCTGACTTCCCACAGGAACTCCATGATCTGATCGCAGACTCCGATGTCGCCTGGGATTCCGTGGGCCCGGTGAAGCGAGTTACGCTCGTCGGCAATCGGTTCAGCGCCGCCAAGGGACACACCAAGGACGACGGCACTCACGTCAACACCCTCTGGGGCGAGTTGGCCTGGCAGCTTGGCGGGCGGGAAGCCTACGACCGGATTGCGGAGGATGACGAAGCCGGCACCAACCCCGGCCGGGCCTTGCAGGAACTGATCGCCGACTACGGTCCCTGCCTCATCCTGATCGACGAATGGGTCGCCTACGCCCGTGAGTTGTATGGAAGGGATGACCTTCCCGCTGGTACCTTCGACAGCCAGTTCACATTCGCCCAGACCCTGACCGAATCAGTTAAGGCTGTACCCGGCGCACTGCTGGTCGTCTCCATTCCGGCGTCTCATAAGGCAGACGGCAGCGACACCGATTCGACCGGAGCCAGCGATCTGGAGACAGGCGGTCTGCACGGCCAAGCGGCCCTCAAACGACTGCGGAATGTCGTCGGGCGCGTGGCCGACCCCTGGCAGCCTGCCACTGCCCGGGAATCCTTCGAGATCGTCCGGCGTCGGCTCTTCGAAGAGACCGACGCCGACGGCAAGGCTGAAATCGCCGCCGTGGCACGGCAGTTTGTCGACTTCTACCGTTCGAAGCATGGCGAGTTCCCTCGCGAATGCTCCGAGCCGGCCTACGAAGACCGGATCAAGGCCGCCTACCCGATACACCCCGAGCTCTTCGACCGCCTCTACAAAGACTGGTCGACCCTGGAGCGGTTCCAGCGCACCCGAGGTGTGCTGCGCATGATGAGCACCGTCGTCCATGCTCTGTGGGAGGCGAACGATCCTGGACCGCTCATCATGCCGGGTTCGATTCCTCTCCAGAATGCAAAGGTCGTTAGTGAGCTCAATCAGTACCTCGACGATGAGTGGAAGGTCATCATCTCCACTGACGTCGACGGAGAGAGTTCCGTGCCCGTCAGGATCGACGAGGAGCGCACTACCTTTGGCCAGCGGCGCCTCACCCGCCGTCTCGCCCGCACTGTGTATTTCGGCTCCGCGCCCACGCTGCGAAGCGATCACAAAGGAATCGACCGACAATACGTATGGCTAGGCACAGCTGTACCGGGCGACACCATCGGGAACTTTGGCTCTGCACTGGACTTGCTTAGTCAGCGCACCACGTTCTTCTATCCGGAGAGTGGGCGCTATTACTACAGCACCCAGGCGTCGATCACCCGCCACGTTCAGGACCATGCCGAAGCCCTGCGCGAGCGCCCCGAAGAAGTGTGGGCAGAGATCGCCGATCGCCTTAACCGCAAACAGAGGCAACCATCAGGAGACTTCGCGCGCGTCCATACCGCTCCAGAAGGCAGCATCGACGTACCGGATCTCGAAGAAGCCCGCCTAGTCCTCCTACACCCGAAGTTCTTCCACACTAAGGGGCAGAAGGACACCAAGGCGCTGGACTTCATCAAGAAATGCCTCAGGCAACGCGGCACTGCCACGCGTGTGAATGTGAACCAGCTGGCGTTCCTCGCTCCTGACGAGCGGCGCCTCCAGGAACTCGACGACGCCGTGCGCGACTACCTCGCTTGGAAGGATGCATACGCGCAGCGCGGAGAAGCTGGTCTGAACCTCACTGCGCAGCAGGCCAGTTTGGCCGAGAGTCGATGTGCTCAAGCGGATGAGACAGTCAATCTCCGGATCTCGGGGACGTACACCTGGCTGATCGTGCCGGAGCAGCCCCGTGGTGACAAGGAGTATGTGCTCAGCCCGATCCGCTGCGAGGGCAGTGAGGACCGGCTCGCCGTGCGAGCCTCCAAAGTATTGGTCCGCGAAGGGCTGTTCACCACGGTCTTCGGCGCTCCCAACCTCCGCCGGGATCTGGACTCACACTTGCGGGCAGTCTGGGAGCCCGGGCACATTTCGCTTGGCGCGCTCTGGGGCTACTACCGCAAGCACCCATATCTGATGCGCCTTCGGGATAGGTCTGTGCTCGACCAGTGCGTCTTGTCCGTGCTGTCAGAGGGAATCACCTGGGAGGCGGAGGGCTTTGCTCTCGCCGAGGGGTACGACGAGTCCAACGGCACCTACGTCGGCCTTTCCCTCCCCATGCAGGATTCCTTCGGCATGCCCACCGATGCCACGCTGCTGGTCACACCTGAACGGGCAAACGAACAGCGGCAACGCGACCTAGCCGAAGCCTCCCGTAGGGCAGCAGCTCGGGGAGCCGCCACACAAGCGGCCAGTGAGTCTGGCTCGGATAACGCCGGTACTTCCAGTGAAGTAGGCCCCGCCGAAATCTCCACGCCGCCAGCGACCCCGACGCCCCCAGAAGAGGAGCTAACTCGCAACGTCCGGTTCTTCGGCTCATATCCGGTGGATGCGGAGCGAAGCGGCCGTGACTTCGCGAAATTCGTCGAGGAGATCCTGCCGCACCTGCGATCCGTCCCCGGCGCAGAGGTACGGATCCGGCTGGAGATAGAGGCATATAGCAAGGACGGCTACCCGGACGACAAGGTCCGTGTCGTCACCGAGAACGCGCGCACGTTGAAGTTCGAGCAGTACGGCTTCGAAGACGAGTAGGCGCCCAAGGTGCTCGGTTGCCGTCGGTCCCAGACCGGCGGCAACCAAGCACACGGTTCTCGTCAGTCACCAGACCGGCGATTCGATCCTTGCGGAAGGGCCCTCGATTCATGGCTGGTCAGCACCTTGGCCAGCCGCTCTTCGAATGAGCTTCCCTCGACACGTCTCTTCTCCGGGCCGACGAACTGGCGCCATCTCGACGGATGCCTCGGTGTGCCGGCGACCATCCAGACCTCCGATACCCCGCAGCTGCCCACGTGCGCTCGCACCCACTCGGCCTGTTCCTTAAGGAGACTGCCCGCGGCGCCAGCGATCTTCCCGGTGCCCCAGGCAAACAGGATCTCATCGGCCCCGTGAATCGCCGCTGACAGCTGCTGACGGGACCTGGCAAGGTCCTGCTCAGTCACGGTGAAGCTGGCCAGCTGTCTCTGGTCCTTGGACGGTAGATCGATCAGATTGGTCAGTCTTAATTCGGTGCAGCCGGTTAGTGGTAGCGCGGCGAGGAGATTGCGGTGCGAGATCGTGTCCACTGCGGGGCGCAGGGGTGGATTGAGCAAGACCGCACACAGCACCCGCCGGACGACTCCGGATACAGCGACCGGGGCGTTCATGGCACCTCTATCGGACAGACTTCAGCCGGACGAACCGCCGACTCCGGATGCTACGACGCCCACGAACTGCGAAGGTCAGCGAGTTCTGCAGCGCCGCAGCTTAACGGGCTTCATACAGTCGTCTCCCTCCGTGGCCACCTTCTCCAAGGTCGTGATCTGGCGTTCAAGCGCTTTGACGTTCTCAGCATTGTTCACCGTGGCGACGCCTTGGACCGTGACATTGAGGGGATCAGCCACCAGAGCCGCCTTTCGCTCGCGGAGCACCTCGAGCACGGCGGCGCTGAGGCTGCCGAGCCGCCGGTGGCGGGCATCCAAATCGGTGCGGTCGGCTTCGCCGAGTTCGGAGCGAAGGTAGGCGTATTCGGCGTCGGTGAGGCTCACGCCGCTTCCGCCTTTCCGCGGCGGGACTGTCGAGGCGGCTCCGGTGCCCAGGCGTCCGGGTGGGTGATCTGCTCGGTGATCGCTGGATCGCTGACCTCTGAACCGGGCTGGAGGAGCAGCGTCTCGTGGGTCTTCGGGTCGGTGACGAAGACCGCGGTGGCGAGGGTGCGGGCGGCTGGCATCACAGGACCTTCGCGGTGATGTGGATGTCGGGGACGTACATGACCGGCATCGCGACCGCGGCGCCCTTCGTCCAGACCTGGACCGGGTCGTCCTGGTAGTCGGCGGTGATGACGATGCCGGGGGCGTCCTGGCGGGTGATGGCCGGCTTGGTGCCGGAGGAGAGGACCAGGGACTCGGCGGTGATGCCGTACTGGGTTTCCGCCCAGGACTCGGGGTTGGGTGGGAGGAGGATCCAGCGGTCCTCCGGGATGACCCGCTGATAGGCGTCGTCGACGGAGATCTGGACGTCGTAGACCGTGATGGGCGGGAGGTTGTAGCGGGCGCGGACGACCTCGACCTCGTTGGGGGCGAGGACCGCGGTGGGGGTGGTGGAGCCGTTGACGCTGCCGTAGTACGCGGCGCGGTAGGCGTTGTTCGCGGCCAGGGTGGCGCGGGCTTTGTAGGAGGTGAGGACGCGGGCCGGGAGTGGGGCGCCGATGGAGCGGAGGTATTCAATCCAGCGGAGTTCGTCGGCGATCGGGTCGCTGGTGGGGGCGGACCAAGGCTTCGCGGCAGTGGGCATGTTGGCGGGCGGGACGCCGAAGTCGGCTTCCAGAGTGAGGCCGTTCTCGCCGTTCAGGCTGAACTTGCCGTCCACCAGGAGGTCGCCGGCGGCCAGCTCCATGCGGTTGTGGATGGACTCGACGTGGCGCTCGATGTCGTCGTAGAGCAGCTCGATGAACTCGGAGGCGTCGGCGCCGCGGGCGGTGTCGAGGAGGATCTGCTCCAGTTCGCCGACGATGAGCTTCTGGCCGAGGGGCGGCAGCATGCCCTCGGTGATGATCTTCTCGGCCTGGCGGCGGGCGACGGCGGTCTGGGCGTCGTACGCGCGGAACTTGGCAGCGTTCACGCGGCGCTTGCTGCTCTTGATGCGGAACTTGACGGAGTTCAGGCGGCGTTCGGGGATGACCGTGCGGGTCAGTTCGAAGTCGGCGGGGGTCGTGATGGTGCGGGCGAAGACGTTGAGGTCGGCTGCGTCGATGTCGCGCAGCAGGGTTTCGAGCATGGGGGTGGGGCTCCTTGAGCGGATCTGCGGTCGGCGAATGGCGATTGGCAGCGGGTCAGATGAAGTGGAGCTGCGCGGTCGAAGCGGTGATGGTTGAGACGTCGAGGCCGCCTGGGATGTGGGCGGCGGCGATTACGCCGTGCCAGAACAGGGCCGCGCCGGCGCGGGGGCTGCCGGGGGTGAAGGGCACGTCGGCGAGGAGTACGCCGGTGAAGGTGGCGCGGCCGTCGGTGGCGGCCGGGTCCCAGGGGCCGTACAAGCCGGTGGTGGTGACGCGGCCGAGGGGGATGCCGGCCTGCATGACGTTGCGGGGCTGTTTCAGGGCGGGGGGTGTGTAGTGGGTGCCCTGCTTGAACAGGGCCGTGTCGAGGGTGATGGTGAGTGGGGTATCGAGGCCGTGGGTTGACGCCAGCCAGGGGCGGTCGGCGGTGGCGGACTCTGAGTAGGTGATCGGCTGGAGGTCCATGCCGGGTGTCGGGTTCCTTCGGGCAGGCCGTGTTGGCGGCGAGTCCGTACGGTCACCGGGTGGTGCCGTCGTCCGCGGAGGGGCGGCTGTACCGATCGGGCGCGGTCCCGTGGTGCCTGCAGTTCAGGGTCAGGGGTTCTTCAGGTGACCCCGGCGTCGGGCGATCTCCAGTCCGAACTGGCCCGGTTGGGGTGGCGTGCCGCCGGAGCGTCCCGGAACGTTGGACGGGCTGCCGGAAGGCGGGGGCGCCGGGGCCTGGGGGACGCGGGCGCCGAAGAGTTCGGGGCGGCGTTGCTTCAGATCCTCGGCTGCCTGGGTCAGGGTGGCGTTGTCGGCGTCCGGTTCGAGTTCGCGTGCGAGTAGTACGACGGCGTCCTCCAGCTCCGTACCGGTGGCTCCCAGGCCGACCAGCACGGCTCGGCGCGCTGCCTCCCTCTCGCGCGCTGTGGCTGCCGATTCGCGTTCCTGGGCTTGCCGTTCGCGTTCGGCTGCGGCTTGTTCGCGGCGCTCCACTTCGGAGAGGCGCGCCTGTTCGGCGGCCTTCTGCTGTTGTTCGGCCTGGCGCTGGCTTTCGACGTACTCCGTCAGGGCCTTCGCGGACTCGAAGCCGAGCTGGCCGAGCAGGTCACGTACGCCTGCGCGGCGGCCCTGGTCCTTCTCGCGGGCGAAGCGGCGGGACAGTTCGTCCTGGGGGATGGTGACCATTGCAGAGACTGGCTGCTCGGTCGCCGCCTGGGCTTCCGGCCCGGTACCGGGGTCGTCGGAGGAGGCTCCGGGGTTCGGCGGGATCGGGTGGCCGTCGTGGCCCTGCGTTCGTACGGTCATGGGCTACTCCTCGCCCAGACGCCCCCGCGTCGGCGCGGAGCTTAACCCGTAGCGGCTGTCCGTGGCTGGCGGGTGTGCCCGTTCAGGCGGCTGGCTTGTTGCCTGCTTCCTTGTCCTTCGCGCTGTCGGCGTCCCGCCGGTCCTGTGCGGATGGAGTGGCCCGCGCCTGGATGCGTTCCACCTCAAGGGAGGCGTCCTCAATGGGGAAGCCGGCGTCCACCAGCAGTCGTACTCCGGTCTCCAGCGAGAGAACCCCTGCCTGCACCCCGCGAGCAACCAGTTCCAGCGCGGCGGCCAGATCGGTGGGCAGGTAGGCACCGAAGGCGATCGTGGCCTGGGGATTGTCGCCGGGAGGCAGTACGCCGCCGAGTTGGTAGAGGCGCTGGACCATCTTCAGCAATAGTGGGTACTTCGCTTCCCGGGCCAGCCGCATGGAACGGACCATGGCGTCGAGCGGGCCGAAGCTGAGCTGCAGCGCGTACCCGGACGGCACCTCCGATGGGCGGACCGTACCGAGCACGCTGCCCGGCAGTCTGGTGACTACCGAGAGGCGGTCACGCAACGTCTCTACGTACGCGCGGAGTTCGGCGAGCTGTGCCGAGGTGTCGACCGTGCTGAGCTGGCCGGTGTCGCCGAGCGGCCAGACCATGCCCGGCTCCACTTGGACCGGGAGCGGCTGACCGGTCTTCCGGTCGACGGGCAGCCGCGCCCCGGACAGGCCGGTGATCGGTGAGCCGGTGGTCGCCGAGGCGCGCTGGCTGTCGGTGTCGGCCGCGGCGAGGTCGTCGAGTAGTTGCGCGGCGGACAGGAGGCTGGACTGGCCGTAGTGCTCGGCGCCGTTGATCGTGTTCGGGACGTGGATGACCGGGATGAAGTCCAGTTGGAGGTCGAGGCGGTTGAGGAGCTCGCCGTCGGCGTTGGTGCGGAAGCGGGCGCGGGACAGGGACAGGGCGTCGATGTCGCCGGTCTGGTCGAGCTGGTCCAGGTCCCATTCGGCGTCGGTGAGGTAGCAGGTGACGGTGCTCGGCTCGTTCGACCATGGGTACGTACGCCACGCGCCGGCATCGTCGATGGGGGCCAGCTCGTACGTCACCCGGCGCAGGGTTCCCTTCCGGCCGGTGGCCGGGTCACTCGGCACCTCCCACGCCAGATGGACGCGCTCGGGATACTCGTCGGCGTCGAGTGCTCCGTCCGGGAGGACGGGGAAGTAGAAGCCGGGGTCGATCGTCTTCAGTAGGGGGCGGGCCTTCGCCCGGGACCAGGCGAGCAGGTAGACGGTGTCACCGAGCAGTACGGCGGTGCGCTCGGCGTGCTGCATCCGCATCCGTAACTGCTCGGCCTGCGCCCACTGCCTCAGCAGTCTCTCCCGCTGCTGGACGGTGGGGTCTTCTTCGGCGCCGTCGACCACGATCTGCTGGGTCTCGCCCAACAGATGGCTGAGCGTCTGGTCGACGATCAGGGAGGCGTCACCATATTCGCGTCGGTCGTCGCCGTCCTCGCCGAGCAGGGTGGCGGCCTGATTGCTGTCGTACGCCGCGAGCAGCGTGTAGGCGGCCAGTCGGCGACGATCCGCCTCAGGGATCCAGCTCGCTCCGGCGTGACCGGGCAGGCGCCCGGACCGGCCTTCGGCTGCCAGCCGGAATGCCGGTTTGTACGACAGGGCACCCCAGGCATCGATGATCAGGTTGCGCCAGCGACTCACGGTCATCTCCCGTTCCAGGTGACGAGGGCGGCGCAGTCTAAAGACTCAAACTCCGGGGAGGCGGCGCGAGATGACTCACGCGCCGTCTGCACGGGTGGGATGCTGGTGGTCTCGATCACGATCGTCCAGGGGAGGGATCAGATTCGTGCAGCGCATCGGCCTGTACTACCCGTACATCCACTGTCGTGACGAACAGTGGCTCAAGCTGACTGCCCTGTACTGGCCGCACCTGGCCCGGGTCGTCCCGAATGGCTATCCGGTCGCCGACTCCGACACCGCCGCGGCCCTCAACGACGACCTCGACTTCATGATCACCACTCGGCCGGATGCTGCGGCCAAGGCGATCGCGCCGCTGTTCCTGGAACTGCTTCGGGAACATGGGGCTGAACTCGAAGCTGAACATGGTGTTCGGCAGGCAGCCCAGGCCAGCCAGTTCAGCGTCACCGCTGAGCCCGGCCCCTCGTGGGAGCCTGGGGAGACCATCGGGGTTCTGCCGCGGAACAGCCTCGCCGGACTCCACGAAGACGAGGTCGCGCCCGAGCTGAAGGGCGCTCTCATCGACTCCGGCCTTGCCCTGAGCACCGAGCGAAGCAGGTTCGCGCAGCAGTCGTTCACCCAGCGGTCTTGGGGTAATGCAGCATTCGCCCAGTACTCCTTGGCCCATGCAGCACCCGAGGTCAGGTGGGTCGCCATGCGACCCAGCCTCGCCTGGATCTACAAGTGCGTCCTGACGGAGGAGCTGGCCCGACGCAGCCGCTACATCCCGCTCACCGACCAGCCCGCCTCCCATGGCGTCTATGGCTGGGACTCCGATCGTCTTGCTCAGGCCCTGCTGAATCCGCTCCGGTCTGTGCCGACTGCGGAAGAGGACCTCACAGAAGCGATCGGTCTGATGTCGGTACGTCTCGTGGTGCCGGACAACCTCGACGCCGTGCCCGTGGAGAAGATCATCCAGCTCCGCAAGCGGCACAGAGCCGAGTTCGAAGCCTTCGCTAACGCGGTGAACACTGCGGCTGCAGATTTCCGTGACTCCTTCGGAGCCATCGAGGATCGCGACGCCCGCCAGAAGTACCTGAGCCTCAAGGTCGCCGAGACCTTCGAGACGCCACTGGAGGAACTCCGAAAGGCCATGCGCGGGCTGAAGATGAACACGGCCTTCAGCGCCATGAGCTCGAAGTTCGAGCTGGGCACCGCGGCCACCGTAGCTATCGGCAGCATCCCGGCCGGTCAGCCGCTCGTGACGGCAGGCGCGGTTGCTCTCGGCCTGACCACGCTCCGTCGCAATGCCGCCCAGGCGCGAGAGGCCCAGATGCGTACGACACCTGGCGCGTATCTGCTCCGGGCTGAGCGCGATCTTCAGCCACAGGAACTCCATCAGCGCGTAATGCGCGGTATCGGCAAATTTGTTGGGTTTTCTCCGTGAAGGTGGTCGTCGGGCAGAAATTTTGAGTACGGCTACCGACCGCAGGTCCGGTGCACAGACGCATGAGCGGGTCAACGGCGGCCCGTGAGACGGCCGTCGGACGGACGCGACGGTCCAGGCACCGAACCGTCCAAGAAGAGATCGGTGAGCGCCCATACGCAGGAGTCGAGAAGGTCGGGCGACGTCTCCTCCTGCTCGGAGGCACCCACGTAGGTCGTCATCTGCTCTTCCAAGGTCGCGAAGTTGCGCGGCGGGCCCGCGTGGCTGATGCGCGCCTGCTCGTACAGCATCGCGACCGGGGCGGCGCGGGCGCGCTTGTTGCGGGTGGCGTGGACGATGCGCCACTGCACGGTGGGATCGACCTCGGTGAGCAGGGCGGGCATGTACTCGCCGCCGTTGTTGGCCTCGATGACCACGCAGTCGGCCTGGTGCTCGTGGTACAGGGCGGCGGCGCGGCGCATGGCGGCCGTCGGGGTGTAGCGGTCCTGTTCGGCGTGGAGGACGTAGCCGCGAGGCCGTCGGTCGCCGTACATCAGCTCCAGGGGGTACGAGCGGCCGGCCACCGTGAAGGCCGTGAAGTCCGCGCTGTCCGTCGTGGTGACCGCTGGGTCGACGGCGACCACCAGGCGTTCCAGAGGAGGTACGGCCGGGCGGGCCAGGCGAAAGCCCTCGACCTCGAACATCCACTGCTTCCACAGCGCGCCCTCGACGTCCTCGAGCAGGACACCGTCCAGCTCTTGGCGGCCCAGTCGCGTGCCGCCGTACTCGGCGTCGAGCTCGGCGAGTGCGGCTGGGGAGAGGTTGGCGCGGTTGTCCTCCGTGCGGCCCGTTGTCAGGACGACGGACGAGTTCGGGAGGCGGCCACGCTCGACGAGGCGCTTGACGTGCGGCAGTGGCTTGGGGGTGGTGGAGATGACGACCTGTGGGCTCGGTGCCTCGCGCAGGCAGAACCACAGCATGTCGTACACCGATTGGGCGGTGTGGCGGTTCCAGGCGGCGTACTCGTCGAGCCAGCCCTTGTCGAAGGCGAAGCCGCGGAGGTTGTCGGGGGTCCCAGCGCTGAAGCCGTAGATCGCCGAGCCGTTCTTCAGGCGGAGGGTGGTCAGGCCGTTGCCGGGGCTGTAGCGGCGGATGTCCTCGGGCGGGATGACCGCTAGCAGGCCGGATTTGGGGACTCGAAGCAGATCTCCTTGACCAGCGTGGCGTTCTTCGCGACGACAGCGATCATCGTGCCCGGGTGGCCGCCCAATCCCGTACGCCCTCGGCGGCGGTGCGGGTGTTGTGTGTGGGGACCATCCCCTCACCCGCCAGATACATGCGGTTGGGCGAGTCGACGGACAGGTATCGCATCGGTTGCGGGGGGATCGGCTCCGCACGGACGATCATCCGATGGTGATTCCGTAGCTGCTGAGGCGCTCGGCCGAGAGCGTGTCGGCTCTGCTTGCGGGGAAGCCGGAACATCGGGATTGTGGACCTCCATGCCACCCGCCATCGCGACCCGTGATCTTTGCCCGCGTACTTGGCACGCTCCTCGTACAGTCGCGGCTTCTGCCCCAGCGATCGGGCGAGTTCCACTACAGCGTCGGCCAGTTGGCGTCTTGTCGTGCAGAACTCGACCTTCGAAGCCTCGGCGTACCCGTCCGCGTCCATCAAACCCGCGAGCAGATCCATGCGCTGCTGCCGGGAGGCCCGCAGGTAGACGCTCGGTACGTGCTTGTTGGCGAGCACGCCCAGGGCTCGAAGCCGCGGAAGCAGCCCGCTGATCGACCAACGAGGGCAGAATCCCTTGCGATGCTCCACCTGGAGCACCGGGTGGCCAGCAGCTTCGAACGCGGCGGGGATTTCTTCGTCGGCCGACGTGATGATCGCCTGCCTACTGTCGCCATCCCCCAGCCAGACACCAAACAGGTAGGAATCAACGGGGAGTTCAGCTTCAGGAAGTTCCAGTGGTCTGCAGGTCGGTACTGCGTGATTCGTGTCGCCGCGCTTGCCGACGGTGATGGTATCGACGATCTCCTGCGTGGTCACTACGCGAGGCCCTCTGCCGTCGGACCGTCCATTGCCCCACCGGCCGGGAGCTCTCCAGGACGGCCAATCTTCCGGGAACTGGCCATCAGTCCCGGCAGATCGGTTCAGCGCCTTGCGGGCCGCCGAGTCCCATGTGACCCACTGGTGGTCCGCGCAGGCGTCGATCGTCGTGCCGTCTGAAAAGTGCAGCCGATACGCGCATTCGGGCACGGCATCGAACACCGCAGTCATCGTGCACGGGCGCCCGGACTCGTCGAATACCTGGTCGCCGACGCGGAGTTCGCCGTTCTTCTTCCAGCCGTCCGGCGTGGGGATGAGTGTGTTCACGGCCAGAATCTTTCCCCAGGCGCGTCCAGTGAGGAGGAGCCATGAGGTCCATTCACCCCCAGGAGTGACCTGGCTGCCTCGGGCATGGTGGTGCAGCCAGCCCTCGTGGGGCGGGCCGTCGCAGTCTTGGCGGTCACAGGCCCAGCGACGCGCAGAGGCCGCGTCGGCGTCTATCAGTGCAGCGACCTCGGTCTGCAGTTCGGCGTCGGACATGCCAGCCGGGTCCGGTAGTGCGGCCAGCCGGTCGGCGGTCATGTCTGGTCGCCGCCCAACGTGCCGATGCGCGCATCGAGTTCGCGGCGCAGCTACTCCATGCGGGCGCGACGGTCTTCGTCCGTCAGGCCGGACACGTCCGCAGTTCCGTCGCGAAGTCCAGATTGGCCTCCGCGAGGCTCGGCACACTCACCTCCTCCAGGAGCTCGAGCATCTTGTCATCCAGCCCCGAGTACAGGCGCACCGAGACGTCCTCCAACTCCTCTACAGCGCCTTGAGGGTGGGCCGGGTCGTCCTCGCCTGTGATCGTTGTGGGAGAGCTGCAGCGCGATCTGCTTCTGGCGGGGCAACGGGTCCGTGACCTCCAGCCAGAAGACCGTCGACAGCCCGGCCTCGATGGCGGCCTTCGTACGGTGGTTGCCGGACAGGACGATCCGGCCGGTCGCGACGCGGTGGCCCGGCTGAACCGGCTCCATGACCGCCTGCCCGTTGGCAACGATGAGTTCGTGTACGTCCTGGGGGCGTTCTGCGTCACGCCGATGCGCTGGATCGATCACCACGGCATACGGCGCACCACTGGGCGGGAGAAGATCTCGGCCCACGCCTTCTACTTCGACTTGGCGGAGCGGATGGGCATCAAGGCCGTCCCTGCCTCCTACACCGAGCTGGCCCGATGGATGGACGACTTCGAGCACCACCACATGGCGCCGAGTCCCGAAGGGCGGACGCTCATGGAGGCGACTCGGAACCTGCTCTCCGACCGATTCCCACCCATGGCCGCCCCTGTGGTGCAAGCCGCGGCCAGCGCTCTTCTCGACGACCCCCTGCGTCAGTCAGTGGGGATTCCTGCCCCACCGCGCGCCATCCGGCTCATGGTCACTGCGGCCCTACGCCTCCGGGCCGGAGGCGCGCGGAGGCGTACGGCCAGGGTTCCACCCACTCCGCGCCATGAATGACCTATGCGGGAGCAGTCGCCGAAAGGGTCGGCAGCCAAGCCGAAGCGCAGGCAGCCCGCTACCGCCAGAAGATCTCGAACCGGGCCTCGTCGAACTTCCGCGACCCGCGCACCGTCGCCGGACCCACGCGCACTTCCCGCACGGTGAGCTGCACCAGGTTCCTGCGCTGCTCACGGCCAGCAGTCTCGTTCCACCAGGTCTCGACGCCCTGCGGGGTCAACTCCGGCAGCTCCTCGAGGGCCTTGCCCCGCCGTACGGCCGCCATCGCCTCACCGCGCCGCTTCTCCAACGCGGCCTTGGCCGCCCGGAACTCGCTCAGGTTCAGCTCCTTGCCGCCGTACGCCGTCGCCAACTCCTCCTTGTGGCCCCGCAGTTCCTTCTGGAAGCGCTCCGCCTCCCGGGCCTCCGCGGCCAACCGGTCACGGAACGCGGCGAGCCGCTTGAGCTGCTTAGGGCTCGCCAGCCGGGCGACGACGCGTTCGCCGATGTACTCGTCCAGCGGCTCGGCGGAGATCCGTACCTTGCCGCAGACCTCGCACACGTACCCGCGTCCGCCGTTCGCCGTGGACCGGGCCACCAGCGGCTGCTTGCACAAGGCGCAGGTCGCCGTACCGCCGGACAGGTAGTGCACGTGCCGGGACTTGGTGCCCTGGCTCTTCTGGTTCTCCTGGAAGAGCTCCTGCAGCGCGTCGAACGTCTCGCGGTCGATCAGCGGCTCGGCCGGGCCGCGGACCAGCTCACCCTCGGCGTTCTCCCGAAGGCCGGCGATCGCCGGGTTCCGCAGACGGCGGCGCAGCGTGGTCGGCGACCACGGCCGCCCCGACACCGTCGGTCCGGCGTTCTTCGTCATCCACTCGGTGGCCTCGGTGAGCGTCTTCTCCTCCTCGAGGAGAAGCTTGGCAACCGCCGCCAGGTAGGCCGCCTCCTCGGGAACGGCGGTGACACCGTCCGTCTCATGCCCGTACGCCCTCATGTACTCTCCAGCCCAAAGTCCCCCTGCTTCCTACGCGCAGGGTATGCCAAAACGCAGCATTGTCACCCCTACATCTGAGACTCGGCTGTGAACCGAGGTCAGCAGCTGCACGGCGGACTGTACAACGGGAAGATCGGTTACTGGAGAGTGCCGGCACCTCGGCCTGCGCCAACTCACTGTCGGGGAAAGGGGTTTGCGGAGCCGACGTTGGGATGGGTGCGAGCTGATGCCGCGTCACCGGCCCCCTTGCCCAGGCGGCAGGGCTGTGGCTGACTAGCGTCGATGCCGCCAGTGCCAAGGGGGAGCAGGCATGGGCAACTGGGCCGTGATCGCGCAGTGCGGAAGCAACCCTGACTTTTACGGGACCACGATCATCCGCCGCGGGCTGGGAACGAAGGACAGTGCACTGGAGGAACTCCACGCTGTCGTCCACACGTACCTGCCGAACAAAAGGATCAGAGAGAAGTGGCGCCAGGTGTACCGCTTCGCCGACCAGGAGTCGTACCTGGTGGTGATCAAGGGCCAGATGACGGAGTGGGAGTGCACCCTGCGCGTCGCGGAACTGATCTCGGACTCGACCGACCCGACCAGAGCTGAGCGAGCGCAGGTGGCAGACAGCGTGCCCGAGGTAGCTGACACGCCGCCGACTACTCCAAGGGACAGCGCACCCTAATCCGACGGTCGCACTCCGAGGGCATCCCACAGCTCCGAAGTAAGCACCCTCCGCTTGCCCTTGCCGTATGGGCGCACCGGCACCGGGAACTCGCCGGACTTGATCAGCTCGTACGTCGTGTTCCTGCTGAAGCCGAACGCCTTGCCCGCCGTCAGGACGTCGACCGTCACCGGCAACGCGAGCACCTCGTCCCGGGTCATCGGCGCACCACCGCCGACGATGCGTTCCGGATGGCCGGATCTTTTCGATCTCGCATGGTCAGACTCTCCTGTTCCGCCCCCGCGCCTCCCAGGAAGTGCCGACGGAGTCTAAGTTCTCTCTCGGCGGCCGATCAAGATCTGCATCGATGGTGATGAGTAAGAGAGCTCATGTACGCCACCACATATGTGGGCTCTTCAGGGGGCTGGTCGCCTCACTATCTACCCACGTTGATGGGGGATCGGTGTCAGTGCGTGCGTTTCTGTGTGTTCAAGAAGACGAGAGACGGCGAACTGCTTCAACATATGATCTCCCTCGCTTGGCAGCTCAAGTGGCACACAGGAGGGGAACTGTGTTCAAGGGTTCGGTCTACAAGCGCTGCGCATGCAGAGGGCCCGTCCTGGGGGAGGACGGCGAACCCGTCCTCGACGACGGTGGCCGTCCCAAGCAGCGGCAACTCGGGGCGGAGTGTCCTCAGTTCGGCAAGCGTGACCATGGCCTCTGGTACTTCACCATGGAGCTGCCGCCCGGGCCGGACGGCAAGAGACGCCGAGTCCGCAGAGGAGGCTTCCTCACCAAGAAGAAGGCAGAGGAAGAGGCCCAGACGCTGTGGGGCGAGGCGCAGGACGGCATCGACGTGCTCTCGGACGAGACCGTCGAGCACTTCCTGCTCCGCTGGTTCGACAAACGCGTCGACCTCAAGCGCTCCACCCGCGAGAGCTACCGCGACCACATCCGCCGGGTCTTCATCCCGGCCCTGGGGCAGATCAAGATGCGGGACCTGCGTACTCGGCACCTGCAGGAGATGTTCGAGCAGATCTGGCGCGACAACGAGCAGCACGCCGCCAATCGGGACGCCGCCGAGCTGGCCAGGCTGGAGTGCGAGGCCGCCCACCGTGCCTGGAAGGATGCCCTCAAGCCGCGCCCGCCCGAACTGCGCCAGCAATGGAACGCGGCCAAGGAGAAGCTCCGCGAGGCCCGAAGGAAGCCGAGGTACATCACCGGCCCCGGCGCCCAACTCAAGCTGAAGAACGAGCTCAGCGCCGCCCTCGACTACGCCAAGAACACCGAAAAGCTCATCAGCGACAACTGGGCCAAGCACGTCGTCCTACCGAAGTACACCCCGCCCAAGCCGCTCGTCTGGACCGACGAACGCGTCGCCCACTGGCGCGAGACGGGGGAGAAGTCGGGCGCGGTCATGGTCTGGACGGCCGAGCAGACCGGCGCCTTCCTGGACGCTGTCGCCGAGCACCGGCTCTACCCGATGTTCCACCTCATGGTCTTCCGCGGCACCCGCCGCGGCGAGTCCTGCGGCCTGCCCTGGCGCGAGACCGACATGACCCTCGGCACCGTCCACATCAGCGAACAGCTCGTCGCCGCCTCCTATGACGTCTGGGAGGACACCCCCAAGAGCGACAGCGGCGCCCGCACCATCCGGCTCGACAGCCAGACGCACCAGCTCCTCAAGTTCTGGCGGCGCCGTCAGCAGACCGAGCGCGCGGAGTGGGAGGAAAAGCACCGCAAAGAGCCCAAGAAGTACGGCCCGTACGTCGACTCCGGACGCGTCTTCACCTGGGAGGACGGCCGCCCGTACCACCCGGAATACCTCTCCCAGATCTTCAACCGGCTCATCCAGAAGCACGACCTGCCGCCGATCCGGCTACACGACCTGCGCCACTGCGCCGCGACGCTGTCCCTCGCGGCCGGCATTCACATGAAGACCATCCAGGTCATGCTCGGGCACTCCTCGTACAAGCTCACCGCCGATACGTACACCAGCGTCCTTCCGCAATTCGAACAGGAAGCCGCAGACGCGCCCGTGGCGATCGTTCCACGCAAGGCGCAGCAGAATCCTGGCCACGAGTCGCCACGACGCCCCAAGGCCGTTCCGGACCCCGAGCCCTCAGCCGCCGAAGAGGAGCCAGCCGCGTAACAGGGCTGTGAGCTGCAACGGAGCCGGAGTGAGTCGGCACATATTCAGCACACACGCTGCCGCTGGCCTCGGTCCCACATTGGTCCCACTGGCCACGAAAAAACCCCCTCGAAGATCAATTCGAGGGGGCTGTTCGATTTATATTGCCTGGTCAGGCCCTGTGCCCCCGGCAGGATTCGAACCTGCGACACCCGCTTTAGGAGAGCGGTGCTCTATCCCCTGAGCTACGAAGGCCGACGGCGGCCCGAAGGCCGGATTGACCAGGGATAGCGTAGCGGATGTGCGTCGGCGAGGGGTCTCCGTATTGGGGCGGGGGAGTGGGGCGGCGGGCTGGAGTGCTTCTGACCTGGGGTCTCTGGGGCTTGTGGTGCGGGATTGTGGGCGTTGAGGGCGGTTGGACCCGTCAGTTCGTTGCGCGGAAGGTGGCGTCGCCTCGGGCTGTCGCGGTGGTGATCGGGTCGAGGCGGAGCTGGTAGGCGTAGTGGCGGATGTAGCGGTCGGGGTGGTTGTAGGACTGGAACGACGACCAGGTCGCGTCGGCCAGGCCGGCGACTTGGCGGAAGGTGGCGTCCGCGGCGAACTGGGCGGTGCCGTCGTTGCGGACCAGCTGGAAGTCGTAGTTGGAGTGGCGCAGGAAGTAGCCGGGGAAGTTCACCGACTCGAAGGAGACGGTGCCGGAGCCTGCCAGGCCGGGCCGCGGCCGGAACTGGGCGTCCGGGCCGGTGATGTTCTGGTCGATGCGCACGTCGAGGTTGGCGTGCCGTACGTACCGGTCCTGGAAGTTGAACGACTGGAGCCGCTTGGCCGGGGTGTCGGCCCAGCGGGCAAGGACGCGGCTCTCCTCGGCGGCCGTGAGGGTCAGGATCGAGCCGTGGCGCTTCTTGTTGCCGCCCATGTCGTAGCCGCCCGACGCCGGGAGGCGGTAGGTGCCGGAGGCGGACGGGTTGGTCGTCGTGACCGGCATGTAGCCGCGGCCTGAGGCGTACTGGTCGAGGTACAGGGCCCACTCGTTGCGGTCCCGGAACTTCATCCACATCGGGCCCTCGACCTGGGAGCCGGTCAGTCCGATGCCGGAGAGGTCGCCGAGTCGCGTCCACGTTCCCAGGATCGAGTTGCTGCCTTCCAGGGTGATCTGGCCGTCGCCGGAGGCCCGTACGTAGCGGTGGCTGCCGACTCCTGCCGGCATCTCGACGATCTGGGTGTCGATGAGTTCCTGGGTGCCGGGGCGGTCGATGTAGATCTGCGGGGTGGTGATGGAGCGGAAGTCGCTGGTGCGGGCGTAATAGATACGGTGCTTCGTCTTGCCGTCGAGGGGCACGTTCGTCGCCCAGTACAGGACGTAGTCGTTGGTGGCCGGGTTCCAGATCGCCTCCGGCGCCCAGGCGTTGCGGCCGTCGGGGATGGCTCCGGCGACGTTGAGCAGTCGCGGCGCGGACCAGTTGACCAGGTCGGTCGACTCCCACACCACGAGGTTGCGGCTGCCGCGGTTGATGGCGTCGTCCCACGACTGGCCGCAGCCGATGCACAGGTCGGTCGCGATGATCCAGTACTTGTCGCCGCCCGGGGAGCGGACCAGTGCGGGGTCGCGTACTCCACGCGTGCCCACCGTGGAACGCAGGGTCATGCCGCCGCCGTTGAGGTCTTTCCAGCGCAGGCCGTCCGTGCTGTGTGAGAAGTAGAGCTGCTGGCCGGTCTCCCCCTCACCGACGAAGTGCGTCATCAGGTAGCCCGGGTCGGCGGCATCGGCCCGCTGTGGTGCGGTCAGGGCCTGGCCTGTGAAGAGCAGGCAGGCGGCGATCCAAATCGCCGCCAGCCGTGCGAGAAACGGGGACATGGCGGTCTCCTGCCTTTCTTCGTGTGCCCGAACGACGCCGGACTCCGCGTCGATTCGCCGCTCGGGCAGGGCGAGTACGGGGTCACGCCCGAGTGGCTCAGCGGGGTCACGAACGACGCCGGGGCGGCTCGTACGCATACGGAGGAGGTGGTTGCATGCCCATGACAGGCATGGCGCCGGGCCGTTCCCGTTGCGGCCCGGAGATCGGTGGTGGTCGGCTCTTCGTGCGGTCGAGGAGGTAGCGGACGAGGACGCCGACGCGGCGACCGCTCACGCAGCAGGTGGAGTGGTGAGCGGGCGAGTGTCAGCGATCTATGTCCGATATATAGAACAGTGTTCGGAAAGTCGGCGAGACGCTATAGGCGGCCGCGAGAAGGTGTCAAGAGTTAGGACAAGGGCCGGATTGTGTGGCTGGGTCGACGCCGTTAGTCCTGGTCAACGGTCTGTCACCGCGTCGTGTGGATGGCGTAATCGGCGAGCAACCAGAAGTGGACCTCACCTGCTCCGTCCTTAGCAGGACGGTGACGCGCTCTCCTGCCAGCAGCCGGTACCCGAACTGGCAGGAGAGCGCCGTCAGTTACTCATGTCGCCCGCACGTGCCGTGCCCTACCCACGAACGCTGAAGCTGTACGAGCCCGACCCGACCTCGAACACGGCCGCCCCGTCCTCCATGCGCAGGAACCGCACGCCCTTGGCGGCGTCCGCGGGCCGGCCGCCCTCGGTGACCGAACCACGCGTCTTCGCCGGTACGTGCACCTCCGCGACGGTGTTGACCGGCACCGTCACCTTCAGGTTGAACTCGCCGTCGCTGCCGGCGCTCCACTTGGACGACAGAAGGCCGTAGACGGTCTTGAGGCTTCCTGAGCCCTCCGTCAGGTTGCCGCCGGGCACCGGTGCGATCCGGGAGCGCTTGTAGCCGGGCTCGATCGCCGAGAGGCCGCCGATGTTCTGGAACATCCAGTCGCCCACGGCGCCGTACGCATAGTGGTTGAAGGAGTTCATGTCGACGGGGCCGAAGCTGCCGTCGGGCATGATCGAGTTCCAGCGTTCCCACATCGTGGTGGCGCCGTTGGCGACTTCGTAGCCCCACGACGGGTAGTCCTTGTGCTGCAGCATCTTGTACGCGAGGTCGTCGCGGCCGATCTTGCTCAGCGCGGGCAGCAGCAGCGGTGTGCCGATGAAGCCGGTCCTCAAGTGGTAGTCGGTGAGGGCCAGTTTGGCGACGAACTTCTCGCCGGCCTTCTCGACCAGTGCCGGATCCGAGATCAGGTCCATGCCGAGGGCCAGCGCGTACCCGGTCTGCGAGTTGCGCATCACGGTGCCGTCCGCTGCGACGTACGCCTTGGTGAAGGCGTCGCGGATGTCGGCCGACAGCTTGCCGTACTCGGCCGCCGCCGCGTCGTCGCCCAGGGCCTTGGCCACCTCGGCCATCATGCGGGCGTTCTCGGCGTAGTAGGCGGTGCCCAGGATGCCCTGCTCGGTCGGGTCGTCCAGATGCAGCCAGTCGTTGGTGAAGAACGTGGTGCGGCCGGGCTCGAGCAGGTCCGCTCCGGCGCTGTCGCGCACGAACTGGAAGAACTTCCGCATGGCGGGGTAGTTCTCGCGCAGGATGCTGGTGTCGTCGTAGGCGCGCCACACGTGGTACGGCACGGTGATCATCACGTCGGACCAGCCGACACCGCTCTCGCCGAACTGGCCCTGAGGGGTCGGCACGACCGCCGGCAAGTCCCCGTTCCCGTACTGGGAGTTACGCACCTCCGCCATCCAGTGGGACAGGAACGCACGGGTGTCGACCAGGTAGTTGGCCGTCGGCGCGAACAGGCTGATGTCTCCTGTCCAGCCGAGGCGTTCGTCACGGGCGGGGGTGTCGGTGGGGATGGAGAGGAAGTTGCCGCGCTGGCTCCAGGAGATGTTGCTGACCAGCTGGTTGAGCATGCCGTCCGAGGTCTTCAGCGTGCCGGTGGACGGGAGGTCGGATCCCCAGACGACGCCCTTGACGGCGGAGAGCGCGGGCGGCTCGGTCACCCCGGTGATCTCGATGTAGCGGAACCCGTGCTGGGTGAAGGTGGGTTCGTAGGTGACCGTTCCGTTCTTGGCGAAGGTGTAGCGGTCGGTGACCTTGGCGCTGCGGAAGTTGTCGGTGTAGAGGGTGCCGTTCTTGTTGAGCACCTCCGCGTATCGGATCTTGACCGTCTGGCCGGCGGAGCCGGTGAGGGTCAGGCGCGATACGCCGACCATGTTCTGGCCGAGGTCGTAGACGTACGTTCCGGGGGTGGGCTCGGTCAGCTTCCGTGCCCTGAGCACCTGGGTCCGGCGCACCGGCTCGTCGCTCTGCGGCACCAGGAGGGCGGTACGGGACTCAAGGCTCGCGGCGGGCTCCCACTTCGCGTCGTCGAATCCCGGCCGGCTCCAACCCGAGGGCTCCAGATGGGCGTCGTACGTCTCGCCGTCCTGCAGATCGGCCTTCACATACGGCCCGTCCGCCGCCTTCCACGAACCGTCCGTGGCGATCCACTGGACCGATCCGTCGGTGTAGGTGATGCGCATCTTCGCCACGAGTGCGGGGGTGTCCCCGTACTGGCGGCTCCAGCCGAGCCCGACCTTGCCGGCCCACCAGCCGTCGGCCAGGGACGCGCCGATCGTGTTGTCGCCGCTGGCGAGCAGCTTCGTCACGTCGTACGTCTGGGACTGGATGCGCTTGTGGTAGTTGGTCCAGCCGGGTGCGAGCACCTGGTCGCCTACCGGTTTGCCGTTGAGCTCCAGTTCGTACAGGCCGAGGGCAGACGCGTAGACGCGCGCCGAGGCGACCTTCTTGCCGGTCCTGGTCGCGAAGTCCTTGCGCAGCAGCGGCTGCGGCCGGGCAGTGGGTTGGTAGAGGGCGTCGGTGGTGCCGGACACGACGAGGGCGGAGTCGGTGATGTCACCGCCGGTGAACGGGTTCCGACCCGACGAGAAGTCGGTGTCGAGCAGGGTGTCGCCGTCGGCGCTGGTCACGACGGCTTCGTGGATGGTTCCCCGTTCGTCGCAGCATGCGTGGGTACGGAAGCCGATGTAGCCCTTGGCGAACGTGGAGTCCGTGAAGGTGTTGACCAGCTGGCCGTCGAGGGTGGTCTTGATGGTGCTGCCCGCCACGTCGTAGCGGACGGTGTGCCGACCGTCGAGGAGGCTCGCGTTGGTGAAGCCGTGCGGCTCGAGATCCACCTGCTGCACCACGGAGTACGTGCCTTTGACCTGCTTGTGGAGTCTCAGCGTCGGAGTGGAGCCCGTGACGCTGAACTGCCACATGTAGCCGTTGCTCACATCCGGGGCGCGCAGGAACATCCCGAAGGCAGAGCTGTCGAGCTCGAACTCGACCGTGGCGGTGTAGTCAGTCCACTTGTCCAACTCACTCGGGGCGGCGGGGCGAGTGATCCACTGGGCGCCGTCCCAGTCGCCAGGGCTGAGCAGGCCCGTCTCGAAGTGCGCGAGCGCGCTCCACGGACTCGCGATTCCCTTGTCGTCCCAGGCCCGCACGCGCCAGGAGTAGCGGGTGCCCGCCTTCAGGTCAGGACCGCCGTGCCGCACGCCGACTTGGCGGTTGGACGCCACCTTGCCGGACGACCACACATCGGCAGCCCCTGGCGTGCGCCCGACCTGGATCTCGTATGCCTTCTGCGAGGTCGCGCGTCTGGTCGACGCCGACTGCCAGCCGAAGACCGGGTCCTCGGCATCGATGCCCATTGGGTTCACTCGGCCGTTGGTGGTCAGGGTCTTCACGGTGAACGGCGCCTCCAAAACCGATGCCGCGGGGGACGCGGCCGCCGGCAGGACCGATAGGCCTCCGACCACGGCGAATACGACCAGGCCTCTCAGGAGTACGAGGGAAAGCGAGCGTCTACGAAGCATGCCATCTCCAACCTGAATCGTTTCAAACCCGCGCCAGCCTTGTGGGCAACGTTTTACGTACGGAAACGGATCAACCTTGGGGCGGACGTGTCCGGTGCGTCAAGAGGTGCGTCAGGTAAGTGCCTTCCGGGCGCCAACTCGGGCCGGCAGGCGCACAGCTCAGCGGTTGATCCCCCACGGCATGACGAAGCCGTATTTCCACACGTACACCGACAGAAGCGCCGCGCAGATCGCGACGCCGACCGCGGTCAGGACGAGGTTCCGGCGGCGGACGCGCGGGTCCAGGGCCCGATGGGCGGCCTCGGTGACCTTGCGTTTGGCCCAGCGGAGGACGCGTTGCGCCCAGGCGAACTCGGTGGCCCACAGCGCCATTCCGGCGAAGATCACCAGCCAGCCGGGGCCGGGCAGCGGCAGCAGGATCACGCCCATGACGATGACGGCGAGGCCGATCAGCAGGACACCGGCCCGCCAGCCCAGGTGCAGCGGCCGCGAGCGCCTGATGAACTCCGGTGCCCTGGAGCCCAACGGCCTCTCGTCCGTCACTTCGCCCACTTCACCGCCGGCCCTGTCTGCGTTCGGCACGTGGATCAGCCCTTCGAAGGAAACGCTGCTCTCACTTCATGGTGCGACCTACGGCGCCGTCCGGCTCACGACGCCGGTACGCGGGTGAACCGCCCCGCCACCCGCAGGTCCGCCTCGATCGCGTCCACCGTCGTGCGCAGCTGAGGCAGCACCTCCGCGACGCACTGCTCCGGAGTGCGTCGCGAGCTGTGCATGGCAACGTTCACCGCGGCCACCACCCTTCCCGTGCGGTCGCGGACCGGGACGGCGATGGAGCGCAGGCCCTCCTCCAGTTCCTCGTCGAGCAGGGCGTAGCCGTCATGCCGTACGCGGTCCAGGACGGCCGCCAGCGCGGAAGGGTCCGTGATCGTGCGCGGGGTCAGCTGCGGCACGGCGGGAGTGGGGCGTTCGGAGGGGGACAGGTCCGCGAGCATGACGCGGCCCAGGGAGGTCGCGTACGCGGGCAGACGCGTCCCGATCGTGATGTTGACGCTCATGATGCGGCTCGTGGCGACCCGCGCCGTGTACTGGATCTCGTCGCCCGCCAGGACCGCCAGCGACGCCGATTCGTGTAGCCGACCCGCGAGTTCGGCCAGGTACGGTCCCGCGATCTGCGGGAGCGTCGTGCGGGACAGCGGCGGAAAGCCGAGGCCCAGGACGCGGGGCGTCAGCGCGAAGGTCCGTCCGTGCGAGGTGACGTACCCCAGGTGCTCCAGCGTGATCAGCGCCCGGCGAGCCGTCGCGCGCGCGAGCCCTGTAGCCCGCGCGACCTCCGTGAGCGTCAGCTCGGCCCGCCCCTCGCCGAACGACGTCAGCACCGTCAGCCCGCGCGCCAGCGACTCGACGAACTCCCGGCCCAGCTCCTGCTTCGACGCCCCCGTCCAGACGGCGAGCCCGGACGGAGCGGCCGGAGGAACGGCGATGGCCGCCTGCAGACCGGTGCGCAGATCTCCTTCCATCGCGCGCACGGTCTCCCGCAACCGAGGCAGCAAGGTCTCCCGCAACGAGTCCGCCGTATGCCGGCTGGTGTGACTCACCACGCTCACCACACACGCGATACGCCCGCTGCCGTTCTCGCGTACGGGCATGGAGACGGCGACAAGCCCCGGCTCGATCAACTGGTCGTCCAGCGCCCACCCCCGCTCGCCCGCCTCCCGCGTACGCCCCTCGAACTCCCCGTCCGCGGTGGGACGTTCAGCGGGCGGCAGGGCCGGAAAACCCCGGTCCTCGGGGTCCGCGGCCCGCCGCTCGCGCCACCGTGCCCAGTCCTGCTCGCTCCACTCCGTGGCGAACAGCGGGCCCGGCGCGGTGCGTTCGGCCGGCAGCAGATCGCCGATCCGGAAGCTCAGCGACATCGCGCGCCGCCGGGTCGCCTGGTGGATAAAGCGGATCCCGTCCCGGTCGGCGACCGCCAGCGACACCGACTCGTCCAGTTCGTCCGCGAGCGCGTCAGCCCTCCCGTCGAGCAGCCGGGGCAGCCGCAGCGCGGCCAGATAGGAGTTGCCCAGCTCCATCAGCCGCGGCGCGAGCACGGCGTCCCGCCCATCCAGGCGTACGTACCCCATGCGCTCCAGCGTCGCCACGATCCGGTCGACGGTGGACCTGGCCAGCCCCGTGGACCGCTCCAGGCCGCTGAGACTCGACGTCCCGCCCGCCTCGGTGAGCCGGCGCAGCACGGCGATCCCGCGCATCAGGGGGGCGACGGCTTCCGCGGGCACGGGAGCGCCGGCATCGGGGGTGCCGGGCGCCGGCGTGAGATCGGTCGATGACATGGGCTCTGGGGTTCTCGGCTTTCCGTGGCGGTGTGTGGAACACCGTAACCACCGCCAACCATCCACCGCCCTGCCAGCCGGAGCCGCCCCACCTCACCGACGCGTGACGTACACCCGCGCCTTCCCGTCCCCGTCACTCTCCCCGACCCGGATCCGGATCCCCTCCCGTACGTCCTTGAACTGCCGCCCCGGCCCGAACGCCGCGTCCGACAGCTCCGCGTGCACGTTCGGGCTGCGCGTGCAGCCGCCGCTGTCCTTGGTGGAGTCGACCACGTGGATGGGGCCGTGTCCGGTGTCGACGTCCGCGTCCACCGTGTAGACGAGAACGCCCGGCTTGCAGACGTCCTCGTCGTTGCCGCCGGGGGTGCGCAGCTCGACCGCGTACCCGCGCTTCGCGTCGAGCGGCACGAAGACCAGCTTGCCGCCGCCGGGTTCGGGCAGTGGGGTCAGGACGTGCTCGCTGGTGCCGGGCGCGGTCACGCAGGCGACCTGGTCGTCGTCGAGCCAGCCGAGCTTCCACTTGTGCCAGGCCAGCAGATCGTTACCGGCACCCCAGTCCTCGCTCATGATGTCCCAGTGCCCGACCGCGCCGCCCCCGTCCTGGGTGTAGAGGTCGGGCAGGCCGAAGACATGGCCGTTCTCGTGGGGGAGTACGCGATAGCCGGTTTTGTCGTACGAGCCGGAGCCGTCGTCCTGGCGGCTGTAGATGAAGGACGCGTTGGCGACGGGCACGCCGTCGGCGACCGGCGCCTCCGCGTTGCCCGCGAAGGTCACCGACAGGACGGTGTCCAGGGCGGAGGGGCCCGCGTTCGGGGTGACCAGGACATTCAGCAGGTCGTACGCCTTGAAGTCGACCTTCGGATCGGCCACGGCTACGAGGTCCTCGACCAGCTTTCGGTATGCGGGATCGAAGGGGGCGCCGCGCTCTATCCCGTACGCCTTGAAGGGCTTGGGCATGCGCAGCCAGTCGCGGACGGGGGCGGAGGGGCGGTAGTCGAGCCGGCCGTACGAACTGGTGCGGAACCAGCGGGTGGTCTGCGGGAAGAACTCCCGGTAGCGGTCGAGCGCGCTGCCCCGGCCGGGCGCGTCGGAGAAGTCGACCATGAGGTTGAGGGCCCGGACGGTGCCGGTGGAGCGGGCGTAGCCGGGCGGGGTCGGAATGCCTTCCGAGAGCTGTACGTCCACTGCGCCGCTGATCCTGCAGGGGCTGAGGGCCGCCGGGCGGGCCGTCGCGACCGGTCCCGCCGCCGTGAGCGAGCCGGCCGGCAGCCGGCCGCTGTCCGCCGATGTGCTGAGCACGAGCGTCAGCAGGGTCACGGAGGCGAGGGCGGCTATGCGGCGGCGCGAACGTATCCGGCGGCTGGCGGGCTGCATGCAGGGGGCCTTTCGCTCCAGGCAGCCTGCTGTTTCCGGCTGCACCCTGTGCGATCACCCTGTTCCGTCCGCCGGGCGGGCGCGCGCTGGAGGAGACCGAACGTGGGTCTCTGGAGGGGCTGTGGCCTGGATCACAGAAATATTCCTCAGGTGGGAAATATCCGGGGAGCGTCTCCCCGTTTAGACCTGTGTCCGAGCGAAACGGGGAGCCCTTCCCCGGATCGCGAACCATCAGCACTCAGGAGTACGCCGTGCAGACCGCAACCCCCGAGCAGCGCAAGGCGCCCCGGCCGCGCGCCGACGCCCTGCGCAACCGGGAGCGGATCGTCACCGCCGCCCGGGAGATGTTCGTCGAGTTCGGCCCCGATGTGCCGCTCGACGAGATCGCCCGCCGGGCCGGCGTCGGCAACGCCACGGTGTACCGCAACTTCCCGGACCGCGACGCACTGGTGCGGGAGGTCGTCTGCTCGGTCATGGACCGGGTCTCCGAACAGGCCGAGGAGATGCTCGCCACGAGCGGCGACGCCTTCGAGGCGCTGTCCCGCTTCGTACACGTTTCCGCCGACGAACGAGTCAGCGCGCTCTGCCCGATGATGTCCGAGACTTTCGACAAGCAGCACCCGGATCTGGTCGCCGCGCGCGAGCGGATGGAGCGGCTGGTCGAAAAGCTCATGGAGCGTGCACAGGAGGCCGGGCAACTGCGCCTGGACGTGGGCGTCGGAGACCTGATGATCTCCGTTTCCCAGCTCTCCCGGCCGCCGGCGGGCGCCGTGTGTCTGGCGCACGACCGCTTCGTACACCGTCATCTGCAGCTGTTCCTGGACGGCATGCGGACACCGGCCCGGTCCGAACTGCCCGGCGCGGCCGCCACCTTGGAGGACCTGCGACGAGCCTGACCGATTAGTTCCGCGCCCAGCGCAAGTCACCACTCACGACTCGCGACTCGCGACTCACAACTCACAACTCACACAAAGACTTCCGGCCGTCACCGACGAAGACGTCACCGACGGATCGTCCCTTTACGTCATCTTTTTTCGCTACGAAGTACCGGAGTGGGTACCCCCATGTCTGAAACAGACCAGGCCACCGCCACCAAGGCGCCGGCTTCCGATCCCAACCGCTGGAAAGCGCTCGTCTTCATCGCGCTCGCCCAGCTCATGGTCGTACTCGACGCGACCATCGTGAACATCGCCCTGCCCTCCGCCCAGCAGGACCTGGGGATATCGGACGGCAACCGGCAGTGGGTCGTCACGGCCTACGCCCTCGCCTTCGGCGGTCTCCTCCTCTTCGGCGGCCGGATAGCCGACCTGTGGGGCCGTAAGCGGGCCTTCGTCGTCGGCCTCATCGGGTTCGCCGCGGCCTCCGCGCTCGGCGGCGCGGCCACCAACGAGGCGATGATGTTCGGCGCCCGCGCCCTCCAGGGCGTGTTCGGCGCACTGCTCGCGCCCGCCGCGCTCTCCCTGCTCGCCGTGATGTTCACGGACGCCAAGGAGCGTGCCAAGGCGTTCGGTATCTACGGTGCGATCGCCGGTGGCGGCGGCGCCGTCGGCTTCATCCTCGGCGGCGTGCTGACCGAGTACATGGACTGGCGCTGGACGTTCTTCGTCAACATCCCGTTCGCGATCGTCGCCGCGGCCGGCGCGTACTTCGTCATCCGTGAGCCGGAGGGCGGCCGCAACCGCAACCCGCTCGACATCCCGGGTGTCCTGCTCTCCACCCTCGGCCTGGTCGCGCTGGTCTACGGCTTCACCCGCGCCGAGTCCGACGGCTGGGGCGACTCCGTGACCGTCGGCATGTTCGTCGCCTCCGCGGTCCTGCTCGCGGCCTTCGTGCTCGTCGAGTCCCGGGTCAAGGCCCCGCTGCTGCCGCTGCGCGTGATCACCGACCGCAACCGCGGCGGCGTCTACCTCTCGCTCGGTATCGCGATCATCGCGATGTTCGGCACGTTCCTGTTCCTGACCTACTACCTGCAGATCGTGAAGGGCTACTCGCCGATCAGCACCGGCTTCGCCTTCATGCCGATGATCGTCGGCATGATGGTCGGCTCGACCCAGATCGGCACGCGTCTGATGACCCGCGTCCCGGCGCGGCTGCTGATGGGCCCCGGCTTCCTGGTCGCCGCGGTCGGCATGCTCCTGATGACGCAGCTGGAGATCGGCTCGTCGTACGCCTCGATCATCCTGCCGGCGATGCTGCTGCTCGGTCTCGGCATGGGTACGGCGTTCATGCCGGCCATGTCCCTGGCCACCCTGGGCGTCGAACCCCGGGACTCCGGTGTCGCCTCCGCGATGGTCAACACCTCGCAGCAGGTGGGCGGCGCGATCGGCACGGCCCTGCTGAACACGATCGCCGCGTCGGCCACGACCTCCTACATCGCGGACAACATCGGCTCCGCGACCTCCCGCTCCCAGCAGCAGCTGGTCCAGCTACAGGGCCAGGTGCACGGCTACACCAACGCGATCTGGTTCGCCGTCGGCATGCTGGTGCTCGCCGCCGTCATCGTCGGCACCCTCGTCAACGCCGGCAAGCCCGACATGTCGGCGACGCCCGCCGGCACGGGTGACGAAGCCGAGGACGAGCTGCCGGTCCCGGTGGTCGCCCACTGACGGGACGACACGGGGTCTCCCACTGACCCTCGTACGTACGCAGTGGTGGGGACGACTTCGTACGTACGAATCCGGGATCTGCCCGGCTCCATGAGCGGTGGAGCCGGGCAGATCCATGCGCCCCTTCAGGGGCGGGGCTGTGTCAATTTGCGGCTCCGCCGCGATGGGGGTCCTCCCGCTCATGGGGGTCCCCCCGCTCGAGCGAAGCCGAGAGTGGGGGAGGAGCCGAGAGTGGGGGAGCGACCAGCCACGACGGACCCGCAGTTCGACATACATTTCCGGAGGCCTGGCGAGCGCCTAGCGCAGCCAGGGCAGATCCGCGCTCGCGTCCTTGGGCTCGAGCCCCTCGGCGATGATCTGCAGGGCCTCGCCGAAGGCCTTCTGCTGGTCCGGGGAGAGCCGGTCGAAGATGGCCCGGCGGACGGCGTTGACGTGACCGGGCGCGGCCTCTTTCAGGACGGTCATGCCCTGGTCCGTGATGATCGCGAACTGTCCGCGCTTGTCCGAGGGGCAGTCCTCGCGCCGCACCCAGCCGTTCTTCTCCAGCCTGGCGACGGCATGCGAGAGCCGGGACCGCGTGATCTTCATGCTCATCGCGAGTTCGGTCATCCGCAGCCGCATGTGCGGTGCCTCACTGAGGATCGCGAGCAGAACGTAGTAGATGTGCGGCATCTTGGCGTCGCGCTGCAGCTGACGGTCGAGATGGTCCTCAAGGAGGGCGGAGGCGTGCACATACGCACGCCAGACGCGCTGTTCCTCATCGCTGAGCCAGCGCGGCTCTTCAACGTGTGCCGTATCCATGTATCTACTGTAGACGACCCCTCCTTGAATTTTAAACGAAAGAGAGGTATTGTCCTTTTCAGATAAGTTTAGCTTTCAAGTACAGCTTCAAGTGCTGAGGTCAACCACGAGATCCCGGAGGGGAGCCGCCGCCATGTCCGCCGCCACCGAGGAGCGTTCCGCCCCCGAGCGCATGCCCACGCTCTACCTCTCGCACGGAGCCCCGCCGCTGGCCGACGACCCCATCTGGCCCGGCGAACTGGCCGCCTGGTCGGCCGGCCTGCCCCGCCCCAAGGCGATCCTCATGGTCTCCGCCCACTGGGAGGAGGCCCCGCTGGCCCTCGGCGCGGTCGAGACCGTCCCCCTCGTCTACGACTTCTGGGGCTTCCCCGAGCACTACTACCGGGTCCGTTACGAGGCTCCCGGCGCCCCCGAACTCGCCGAGTCCGTACGCAAGTTGCTGCGCGCCCCCGGCACCCCCGTACAGGACATCCCCGACCGCGGCCTCGACCACGGGGCGTACGTCCCGCTCGTCGAGATGTTCCCCGCCGCCGACATCCCCGTACTGCAGATCTCGATGCCCACGCTCGACCCGGTCCGCCTCATGGACATCGGCCGCAAGCTGGCCCCGCTGCGCGACGAGGGCGTCCTGATCGTCGGCTCCGGCTTCTTCACGCACAACCTCGCGGCCCTGCGCCACACGGGCGGCGGCGTGCCCTCCTGGTCGAGCGAGTTCGATGACTGGGGACGCAAGGCCCTGGACGCCGGTGACATCGACGGACTGCTCGACTTCGAGCGCAAGTCCCCGGCCGGCCGCCTCGCCCACCCCCGCACCGAACACTTCGCCCCGCTCTTCGTGACCATGGGCGCCGCGGACGCGGCCGGCGAACTGAAGAACCAGAAGTCCGTCATCGAGGGCTTCTGGGTGGGCATGGCCAAGCGGTCGGTGCAGTTCGGCTGAGCCGGTGAGGTTCGGCTGAAGGGTGTTCCCGTACGAGGGGAGCCCCTAGAGTGCTTTCTCGTACCAGGCCACGTCCCAGTACCGTCCGAACTTCCGCCCGACCTCGCGATACGTGCCGACGTAGCGGAAACCGAAGCGCTCGTGGAGTCGTACGGAGGCATCGTTCGGCAGGGCGATCCCCGCGTACGCCCGGTGCAGGTCCTCGCGAGCCAGATCCTCGAACAGGGACTTGTAGAGCAACGTGCCGATGCCGCGCCCGCCCGCATCCGGGGCGAGGTAGACGGTGACCTCGACGGAGGTGCCGTAGGCGGGCTTGGCTCGGTAAAGGCTGGATGTGGCGTAACCCAGAATCTGCCCACCCGTCACCCGACCACCGCCCCTCAACGAGGCGCTCCGCGCCGCTGAATTGGATTCATGGTCCACGTCCACGGCAACCTTCAGGCGGTGCGGACCGTCTTCAGGGTGGGAGAGCAGCCAAGGGCGGCGTTCTTCCGGAGTGAAGACCGCGGTATCGAAAGTGATGGGCGTCTCGCGTACGTAGTGGTTGTAGAGGTCGGTGAGAGCGACGAGGTCAGCCTCGACTCCCGGTCTGACCAGCACCTCTGTACGTTCCGACGACATCTGGCCTCCCTTTGTGGCGGCACAGGGTACTGCAAGATCAGAAAAATTGAGGGGCGGGTTGGGAATTCTGTCCGGATTCCAGTCGTTGAATCCATCGGATGCAGGGCACCCGGAAGGGTGGCCGAACCCCCACAGATGACCCGCAAGCCCACCACGCAAGGGAGCACGCATGGCAACCCGTGCCGTCGCCCGTCACAAGTCCGCCTCTGGCGAGACCGACGCGGTACGCAGCGTTCGCGCGGGCGAGATCGCCGACCGGGACCTGGTCGGCATGTACCTCGACGAGATAGCGCGTACACCGCTGCTCGACGCCGCCAAGGAAGTCGAGCTGTCCCAGATCATCGAGGCGGGTGTGTTCGCCCAGCAGATCCTCGACGGTGAGGTGACCGACGCCAAGGCCGACGCCTCCCGTGAGGAACTGGAAGCGCTGGTGGCCGACGCCGAGCGGGCCAAGGACATCTTCATCCGCTCCAACCTGCGCCTGGTCGTCGCGGTCGCCCGCCGCTACCCCCGTAGCGGGCTCCCGCTCCTCGACCTGATCCAGGAGGGGAACGCGGGCCTGGTGCGCGCGGTCGAGAAGTTCGACTACCGCAAGGGCTTCAAGTTCTCGACGTACGCGACCTGGTGGATCCGTCAGGCCATCACGCGCTCGATAGCCGACCAGTCGCGCACCATCCGGCTCCCCGTCCACCTGGTGGAGGAGCTGGGCCGGATCCGCCGAGTACAGCGCGAGTTCAACCGCGAGCACGGCCGGGAGCCGGAGCCCGCGGAGATCGCCGCGGAGCTGGGCTCCAACCCGGAGCGCGTCATCGACGTACTTGACTGGGCCCGCGACCCGGTCTCGCTGAACATGTCGGTGGACGACGAGGGTGAGACGCAGTTCGGCGACCTGCTCGAGGACACCTCGGCGGTCTCGCCCGAGCAGTCCGTACTCACACTGCTGCGCAGCGAGGAGCTCGACGACCTGATCGGACGGCTCGACCAGCGCACGGCCTCGATCATCAAGATGCGGTACGGCATCGAGGACGGCCGCGAGCGCACGCTCACCGAGGTCGGCAAGGAGCACGGCCTCACCCGCGAGCGCATCCGCCAGATCGAGAAGCACGCACTGCTGGAGCTGAAGAAGCTGGCCCGCCAGACCGGCTTCGACGCGGCGGCGTAACGCCCGGCCACCACCTCGCGATGAGTCGCACACCACACGCTTCAGACCCGCATCAACCGCTCGAGCCCGGGCACAAGCCCCCAGGGCTCCCAGGACCAAGTCCCGACGCTATCCCCCCCCGGCGCCGGGACTTCCCCAGAGCCGAGCCTCCGGCGCCTCTCCCCCTGGCGCCGGGGCTCGGCTCCATCTTTTGTGAGGACACGGGCATAGGAGAAGGGCCACCCCGGACCTGAACCCCGGGGTGACCCTGTGGACACATTGTGTCACGGAGGCGGTCCCTGCGGCCCTTGCAGGCTGAGGGGAACTGGTCACCTTCTCGGCCGTGAAGCAGCTGCACTTGCGCGCTCAGCTATCCACACCTCGTCGCGCTCCCGACTGCCCCCTACGACAGGGCGGTCACAGGTCGCATCCACTGCATGGTGGCTGGACCGCCATGCAATGCGGGACCGGTGACAAGGCCCCACGCCAGGAAAGTCCTGGCGACATCGATCCGGTCAACACCACGTACAACCGTCTCCCCGGCCAGGCCGGTTCGTGCCTTCAAGGGCTCACGGAACGACCCGATCATCGTACCCATTACGCTGCGGTGCTACGCGCCACTTGTCCGCATTTCCAGCGGAGTGCTCAGCGGGAGGCCGCCCGAGAAAGGCGACCCCCCAAGTCCCGTACACACTGCACAAGTTCCGCAGGTGCATGCACCGTGAACTCGCAGTCCACCATCGCCAACCGCACCGCCATCCACTCCACCGAGTCGCCCACGGAGGCCCGGAGCCGGCAGCTCTGGTCGTCGACCGGCTCAGGCGCACCGAGCCACTTGGGGAGGCGGGCCGCGATGAAGTCCGCGGGTGCCGCGAACGTCACGTCCAGCTCGTACGTCTGCTGCCACGCGTACATCGACTGCCGCAGATACTCGGCCGCATCCCCCGTCGGCAGTTCGCGCGGCGCGAAGCGGGCGCCCGTCGCGAAGGGGTCGGAGACCCGGTCGACACGGAACGTACGCCAGTCCTCGCGGTCGAGGTCGTATGCGACGAGGTACCAGCGGCGGCCGGTCGACACCAGACGGTACGGCTCCGTCAGGCGCTTCGAGGGCGTGCCGTCCCCCGAGCGGTAGGCGAACCGCAGCCGCTCATGGCCCGCGACCGTCGAGGCCATCACGGTCAGCGTCTCGGGCGCGATGCTCGCCCCGTCCCCGCTGGTCAGGGGAGTGGTCGCGGCCTGAAGCGTGGAAACCCGGTGGCGCAGCCGGCCCGGCAGGACCTGCTCCAGCTTGGCGAGCGCCCGTACGGACGCCTCGTCGACGCCCTCGAGGGCGTGCCCGGCACCGGCCCGCAGCCCGACCGCGATCGCCACCGCCTCCTCGTCGTCGAGCACGAGCGGCGGCATCGCCTTCCCGGCGACCAGGCGGTATCCGCCGTCCGCGCCCATCGTCGCCTGCACGGGGTACCCCAGTTCCCGCAGCCGGTCCACATCCCGCCGTACGGTCCGCCGTGACACCCCGAGCCGGTCGGCGAGCTCGCCGCCGGGCCACTCGCGCGGGGTCTGGAGCAGGGAGAGGAGCGTGAGGAGCCGAGCCGGTGTGTCGGTGGTCATGGGTGTCTCCCTTTCAGCGTTTCCGTTTTCTTGGCTACTTCGAGGATGCCCCACGACTAGGACACGATCTGACCTACTAGCCCTCTAACTTCAAGGCATGACTTCCACCGAGACCCCTCTCAACAGCCCGGCCGACAAGGCCGACCGGCGGCGATGGATTGCCCTCGCCATCGTGATGACCGCGGCCTTCATGGATCTGGTCGACGTCACGATCGTCAACATCGCGATCCCCTCGATCCAGCGGGAAGCCGGCGCATCGTACGGCCAGATCCAGTGGATCACGGCCGGATACGCGCTCGCCTTCGCCGCGGGCCTGATCACCGGAGGGCGGCTCGGCGACATCCACGGCCGTAAGCGCCTGTTCCTCATCGGCATCGGCGGATTCACGCTCGCGTCCGCGCTGTGCGGCTTCGCGGTGAACCCCGATATGCTCGTCGCCTCCCGCATCCTCCAGGGCGGTATGGCCGCGCTGATGGTGCCGCAGGTGCTGTCGATCGTGCACGCCACCTTCCCGGCGCATGAACGCGGCAAGGTGTTCGGCCTGTTCGGTGCGGTCGTCGGGCTCGGGGCGGTGTCCGGTCCGCTGTTGGGTGCGCTGCTGACCGAGTGGAACCTGTTCGGGCTCGAGTGGCGGCCGATCTTCCTCATCAACCTGCCGGTGGGCATCGCGGGCCTGATCCTCGGCCGCCGCTACATCACCGAGTCCAAGGCCCCGCACGCCCTCAAGCTGGACCTCGTCGGCGTCGCCCTCGTCACCCTCGGCCTGCTGATGCTGCTCTACCCGCTGATCCGCGGCCGTGAGCTGGGCTGGCCGATGTGGGGTTACGTCTCGATGGCCGGCGCGCTTGTCGTGTTCGCGGCGCTGGTGGCGTACGAGAAGAGGAAGACCGTGCGGGACGGTTCGCCGCTGGTCGAGCTGTCCCTCTTCAAGGTGAAGAGCTTCGCGGCGGGCATCGCGGTGCAGACGGTCTTCGGGATCGCGCTCGGCATCTTCTTCCTGGTGTGGACGTTCTACATGCAGATCGGCCTCGGCTGGAGCGAACTGCGGGCCGGCCTGACGGGCGTCCCCTTCTCGATCGCGGTGTCGATGGCGGCCGGGCTCTCGGTGCAGAAGCTGACGCCGAGGTTCGGGCGGAAGGTGCTCCAGGCTGGTGCGCTGATCATGGCCCTCGGTGTCGTGATCTACATCTGGGAGTCCGAGCGGTACGGCCTGGCCATCGCCCCGTGGCAGATGGCGCTTCCCCTGGTGGTCATGGGCGTGGGCATGGGCCTGATCGTGGCCCCGCTGACGGATGCGATCCTCTCCGAGGTGCCCCGCGAGCACTCGGGTTCGGCGTCCGGTCTCATCAGCACGGTCCAGCAGATGGGCAACGCGCTCGGGCTCGGCCTGGTGTCCGTGGTCTTCTTCGGCACGATGTCCGACCATCTGCCGCGGGCCGAGGTGGGCGCGGCCTTCGTCGACGCCTTCCAGAACGCGCTGATCTGGGTCGCCGCGGTGATGACGGCCATCTTCCTGCTGATGTTCGCCCTGCCGAAGCGCCCGGCCCAGCACGAGGAGGGCGCCGAGCCGACGCCCGCCGTCGCCGCGGACAAGGAGCCCGAACTCGTGGGCTGAGGCGGCCAGTTCACGCCGACGTGGCTCAGTCACAGGCCCGGTCCCACTTTGGGACCGGGCCTGACGGCTGTCCCGTGACCGGCGCTACTCGACCCACGCCTTGCCTTGCTGGCTCCTTCCGATCGATGTCCGTTCGTGCCCACTTTTACTTCCGCCCCCGTTTACATGGCTGAAATTCGGGCGTACTCTGCGAGTGAAACCACACGTTCGGGCATGGACGGAGGCGAACGGACATGTACGCACCGGAGCGGCAGCAGGAGATTCTCCGGCTGGCGCGTGACGGTGGCCGCGTGGACGTCGTGTCGTTGGCCGAGGAGTTCCAGGTCACGGCCGAGACGATCCGACGGGACCTGAAGGCGCTGGACCGCGCGGGGCTCGTTCGCCGGGTTCATGGCGGTGCCATCCCGGCCGGCCGGCTCGACTTCGAGCCCGACCTCGCCGAGCGCGAGACCACCGCGGCCGACGAGAAGGACCGCATCGCGAAGGCCGCGCTCGCCGAACTGCCCAGCAACGGCACGATGATTCTCGACGCGGGCACGACCATCGCCCGACTCGCCGGGTCCCTCCCGCTGGAGACCACGCTCACCGTCGTGACGCACAGCCTCCCCATCGCGGCCCGCCTGGCCGACCATCCGGGCATCCAGCTCCACCTCGTCGGGGGGCGGGTACGTCACCGTACGCGCGCCGCTGTCGACGCCTGGGCGCTGCGGGCGTACGGCGAGATCCGCGCCGATGTCGTCTTCCTCGCCACGAACGGCTTCTCCCTCGAGTACGGCCTGACCACGCCCGACCTCGCCGAGGCCGCCGTGAAACGCGCGGCCCTCGGCGCCGCGCGCCGTGTGGTGCTGCTCGCCGACTCCGCCAAGCACGGCCAGGAGCACTTCGCGCGCTTCGGCGGCATGGCCGACGTGGACGTCCTGATCACCGACAGCGGGCTGAGCCCTGAAGACGCCACCGCCCTCAAGCGCGGTGGCACGGAAGTGGTGCGTGCATGATCCTCACGGTCACCCCCAATCCCTCGCTCGACCGGACCTACGAGATCCCCTCGCTCGACCGCGGCGAGGTCATCCGGGCCACCGGCGAACGCATGGACCCGGGCGGCAAGGGCGTCAACGTCTCGCGGGCGGTCACCGCGGCCGGCCGGCGCACCGTCGCCGTACTGCCGCTCGGCGGCGCCCCCGGTTCCCTCGTCGCGGACCTGCTCCATGCGCAGGGCATAGAGGTCGCGCCGGTCCCGGTCGCCGGGCCGACGCGCTCCAACATCTCCCTCGCCGAAGCCGACGGAGTACTGACGAAGATCAACGCACCCGGACCCGAACTCACCTCCGCCGAGGAGGAGTTGCTCCTGGAGACGGTACGGGCGCAGTCCCGCGACGCCTCCTGGATCGCCTGCTGCGGCAGCCTGCCGCGCGGCCTCGCCCCCTCCTGGTACGCCGCACTGGTCGCCCGGGCCCATGCCGCCGGCACCCGCATCGCCCTGGACACCTCAGGACCGGCTTTGCTCGCGGCCCTGCGTGAGCGACCCGACGTCGTCAAGCCGAACGCCGAGGAACTGTCGGAAGCGGTCGGCCGCCCCCTCGCCACGGTCGGCGACGCCGTAAAGGCCGCCGAGGACCTGCGGGAACAGGGCGCCGGAGCGGTGCTGGCCAGCCTCGGCGCGGACGGGCAGCTGCTCGTCGAGGCCTCGGGCGTGTGGTTCGGCAGCGCGCGGGTCGACATGGTCCGCAGCAATGTGGGCGCGGGCGACTCCTCGCTCGCCGGTTTCCTGATCGCCGGCGGCAGCGGCCCCGACGCCCTCGCCTCCGCCGTCGCCCACGGCGCCGCAGCCGTCCAGCTCCCCGGCAGCGTCATGCCGGGTCCGGCCGACCTCGATCCGGACGCCGTGACCGTCACCTCGACGGTTCCGGTGGACCGCGTACTCACGGAGCCGGTGTCATGAACTTCCTTACCGCTACCGCTAGTTCGGCCACAACAGCCCGTACATCCCGTACGGCCCCTGGATCGGCCCTGAAGTGGCGGGGCCTCCCCTTCCCCGCCGCAGCCACGGGGAGGCGGGGCTTCCCCGGCCCCGCCTCCGCCTTCCCCGCCCACCTCGACGTATGTGACACTTCCGGCAATTCGGTCACGGTCGAGCGCGACACATCAGTACGCAGCCGGTCTGAACGCAGCCGGTCTGAAGGCAACACCCCCGTCCCCGCCCACGACATCCCCCGGGCGATACGCGTGCGAAGGAGCCCGCGATGAGCGAGATGATCACCGCGGACCTGGTCGACCTCGACCTGTCCGCCGATACAAAAGAAGCGGCGGCGCGCGCCCTCGCCGAGCGCATGGTGGCCAAGGGCCGGGTGACCGACCTCGAGGGCTTCCTCGCCGACGTGGCCGCCCGCGAGGCGCAGATGCCGACCGGCCTCGACGGCGGCATCGGCATCCCGCACTGCCGCAGCGAACACGTCACCGAGCCGACGCTGGGCTTCGGGCGCAGCGCCGCCGGGATCGACTTCGGCGCTCCGGACGGGCCCGCCGACCTGATCTTCCTGATCGCCGCCCCGGCCGGTGCCGACGACGACCACCTCACGATCCTGTCGTCGCTGGCCAGGCAGCTGATGAACACCGAGTTCACCTCCGCGCTGCGGGCGGTGGACAACGCGGAAGAGGCCGCCGCCCTGATCCGCGGGAACGAGCCCGCGGTCACCGCGCAGGTAGCCACCACGGTGGGCACCACCGAAGACTCCGCAGACACCACAGACTCCGCGGCGGCCCCGGCAGGAGCGGCCTCCGCCGAGGCCGCCGCGGACACCTCGGCCACGGGGACGACGACCGCCGGTGACAGCCCCGCCCCGGCGCCGGTCGCGGAGGCTTCCGCAGCCGACACGGCGGCTGAGGCGCCGAGCACCGACGGCACCGACTCCGCCCAGCCCGGCGGCCGGCCGTTCCGGATCGTCGCCGTCACCTCCTGCCCCACCGGCATCGCGCATACGTACATGGCGGCCGAGGCCTTGGAGAACGCGGGCCGAGACAACCCCGACGTCGAGGTCGTCGTCGAGCCGCAGGGCTCGGCGGGCTTCAACCGGCTCGACCCGGCCGTCATCGCCGCCGCGGACGGCGTGATCTTCGCGCACGATGTGCCCGTACGGGAGAAGGACCGCTTCGCCGGGAAGCCGACCGTGGACGTCGGCGTGAAGGCGGGCATCAACCGGCCCGCCGAACTGATCGCCGAAGTCCGGGCCAAGGCCGAGCGCGGCGAGGCCACCGCGGCCGCCAAGCCCGGCGGTACGCCGGTCGAGCGGACCGGAGAGCCCGGCGAGGGCTACGGCACCAAGCTCCGCAAGTGGCTGATGACCGGCGTCAGTTACATGGTCCCGTTCGTCGCCGCGGGTGGTCTGCTCATCGCCCTCGGCTTCGCGATCGGCGGCTACCAGATCAACGAGGCCAAGCCGGTCACCGAGGTCTTCAACTGGGGCCAGGTCGACAGCTGGGGCGCCCTGCTGTTCCAGATCGGCGCAGCGGCCTTCGGCTTCCTCGTCCCGGTCCTGGCCGGCTACATCGCCTACGGCATGGCGGACCGACCAGGTCTTGTGCCCGGCTTCGTCGGCGGCGCGATCTCGGTGACGATCGGCGCGGGCTTCCTCGGCGGCCTGGTGGCCGGTCTGATCGCCGGTGGTGTCGTCCTCGGCATCCAGCGCGTGAACATCCCGGTTCCATTGCGCGGCATCATGCCGGTGGTGGTGATCCCGCTGATCTCCTCGGCGGTCGTCGGATTCCTGATGTTCGTGGTGATCGGCAAGCCGATCGCCGAGGCACAGGAGGCCCTGACCGACTGGCTGAACGGCCTCACCGGCACCAACGCCGTCCTCCTCGGCGTCCTCCTCGGCCTGATGATGTGCTTCGACCTCGGCGGTCCGGTCAACAAGGTCGCGTACACCTTCGCGACGGCCGGTATCTCGGTCGCGGCCCCCAGCGACTCCGCGATGAAGATCATGGCCGCCGTGATGGCCGCAGGCATGGTCCCGCCGCTGGGCATGGCCCTGGCGACCACGATCCGCAAGAAGCTGTTCACCACGGCCGAACGCGAGAACGGCAAGGCCGCGTGGGTGCTGGGCGCCTCGTTCATCTCCGAGGGCGCCATTCCGTTCGCCGCCGCCGACCCGCTGCGGGTCATCCCCGCCTCCATGGCGGGCGGCGCCGTCACCGGCGCGCTGACCATGGCCTTCGGCTCGACCCTCCGCGCGCCGCACGGCGGCATCTGGGTCACGTTCCTGATCGGCAAGCCGTTCCTGTACCTGCTGGCCATCGCGGCCGGCACGGCGGTGACGGCGGGGCTGGTGATCGCCCTGAAGGGCATGCGCAAGGCGAAGCCGGACGGGGAGGCGGACGCCTCCGGCGTCTCGGCGGCGAAGGCTAAGGAGCCGGTGGCTGCGTGAGCTCTACGCGACGGGGTGTGGCCCAGGACGCAGATCCTGGGCCACACCCCGTCTGACGTATGTCGGCTGCGGTGCCGTCGTGGCTGGTCGCGCAGTTCCCCGCGCCCCTAAAAACCTGCGACTGCCCGCACCCCGACGAGCAAGGGCCCCGTAAAAGCCCGGACCCCCTACTACCCGCAGCTTCCCTCCGGCGGGAGGGGACGTGGGCCGGTGCGTCCTATGCCCGTCGCTTAGCTTCGGTCTGGGCACACCAGAACCCTGTGTCAGCACCGGGTCGTATGCCCTGTTGGCGACGGGCTGACGCACCGGCCCGCGGCCCCGCACCCACCACGCACCCAAGGGGCGCGGGGAACTGCGCGACCAGCCACACTCAACCCGCAGCCGCCCAACCGCCGGAGGCACCCCGCACGGCTGCGCGACCAGCCACACTCAACCCGCACCCGCCCAACCGCCGGAGGCACCCCGCGGGGCGGTGTCATTTGCGGCTCCGCCGCGTGGGCGCGACCAGCCACACTCAACCCGCAGCCGCCCAACCGCCGGAGGCACCCCGCGGGGAACTGCGCGACCAGCCACGGCGGGCCCGCAGTCGTCCACGAACCCAGCGCCCCAGCCCGGTAGGCGCCCCCCTCAACCGCCGGAGGCAGAGGCACGCCTCTCCATGGCGTCCCGGGCCGCGTCCTCGGTCAAATACACCTCGCACATGTGCCGCCCATCCGGTGTCGCCGTGTGCTCGACCTCCCAGAGTGACAGCTCACGGCCGTCCAGCAGCAGAAACGCATGCTCGTAGAGCGAGAAGCCCACGCCCCGCCCACCGTACGGGCGGCCAAACGCCTGCGTGATCTCGTGCGCGAACGCCATCCGCAGCAGCTCGGCCATCTCCTCGCCGGGCCGATCCGCGTTCTCGGCGCGGCGCAGCAGCCGGCGCCCGTGGTCCGCCGAGTCGTCGAGCACGTACACATGCCGAGGCTCGGGAACGGGCGCCAGCAGGGACAGAGCCGGCATCTCGAACTCCGGCTCGTCCGGTGGCAGCGGCAAGCGTGCGGTCGCCGTCCGCAGCTCCTCCCGGTCCTCGTACACCTCGTGCTCGACATGGCTGCCGGGCCCGGTGTTGTGGACCAGCTCCCACAGCGTGAGCGCCGAACCGTCGGCGAGCAGCCACGTGTGCCGGTACGTCTCGCGGTGCAGCCCGGCACTGTGGTGCGCGGAGTGCAGCGAACTGTCGTGCGCCAGCGCGCAGTCGAGCAGCCCTATCGTCTCGTCGGAGAGCTCGAAGGAGTTCAGGGCGCGGCCGAGGAGTCGCGCGAGATGCTCCTCAGGAGACTCGGGCGACTCGGGTGGCTCGTACGCTGCCGTCTCGTACGGAACGCTCAAGGTTTCTCCCGGCGTTGCTGCATGTCACCTTGTGGGTGCATACCGTAGCCCCTCAGCCGGACATCATGTCCGGGAACCGAGAAAACGTACGCACAGAAAACGTGGAGCCCGCGTGAGGAGTTCCCGCACGCCCTGACGAAGTCTCAAAGCTCCCTGGTCAGAAGGGGGCAGACGCCCTTTGCCGCGCGCCCCCGGACGCGCACCCCTCGCTCACGGCCGTCACCGCAACCCGCCATACAGCTCCCCGTACGCCGGCCACACTCCACCTGGCCCCTCCACCGACTCGGCGGCCCGTACCGCCCGTACTATCGCTCGCGTCACCAGGTCCGCCCCGGCCGCGAGGATCTCGTTCAGCGCGAGGGGGTTCTCCTCCGCCAGCGGACGGGCACCTGTGGCGAGCGCGAACACCGTGTCCCCGTCGTTGAGCAGATGCACCGGCCGTACAGCGCGTGCGATGCCGTCGTGTGCCGTCCCCGCGAGCTTCTGCGCCTGCGCCTTCGACAACTCCGCGTCGGTGCCGACCACCGCGAGCGTGGTGTTCAGCGGGGGAGCGCCGCTCTTCGCAGCGGCCTCGGCCAGCCGCACCCGCGCCGCCTCATGCACCTCCTCTGCCGGGTATGTCATACGTCCCTGAAGCAGCTCCCCGTACAAGGCCCCCGTCAGCGGATCCACCGCCGACCCCGCCGCGTTGGCCACCACCAGCGCCGCCACAGTGACACCCGAGTCGAGCACGGCACTTGCGCTGCCGATCCCTCCCTTCATGCTCCCGACCGCCGCTCCCGTGCCGGCGCCCACACATCCCTCCTGGACCGGCGCACCGAACTCGCTCGCCGCTGCCGCCATCACAGCATCGCGTCCGGTCTCGGCGTCTGGCCTGGCCCGGAAGTCGCCGCCGCGCCCCAGGTCGAAGACACAGGCCGCCGGGACGACCGGCACCACATGCGCCGGGTCGGGCCCGACGCGCACCCCGCGCCCCCTCTCCTCCAGCCAGGCCATCACGCCCGCCGCCGAGTCCAGTCCGTATGCACTGCCGCCGGTCAGGACCAGTGCCTCGACCTTCCGCACCACGTTGCGTGGATCGAGGGCATCGGTCTCCTTGGTGCCGGGGCCGCCGCCGCGGACGTCCACGGCAGCGACGGCCCCGCCTTCCGGAGCCAGGACCACCGTCGTCCCGGTGAGCCAACCGCCGCCGGTCCGCGTGGCATGCCCCACGCGCAGCCCGGCCACATCTGTCAGAGCGCCAACTGTCATGCCACCCAGTCTCACCCCCAGGGCCGTACCCTGAACGAATGAGCAGCACCCCAGTCCCCGAACCCCAGCCTGCGCCTTCCGAGGGCGTGGCCCCGGCTCCCCGGGACTCCCGCAAGCCCGAGCTGGTCTTCGACGACCCGTTGAGCCGGCAGTCAGCGGACGACACGGACGGCGGGTGGGGCGAGCGGCCCAGTGGTGACGGTGCCGGAGATCTCGCCCGCTTCCTGGACGAGAAGCCGCCCCACCACCTCTGAGCCCACCACCTCTGAGCCTGGCCGGCCCGGTGAGCAGCAGTCGCTATCGCTCGGTGTGCCCGGAGCCGCGCTGTGCCACTAGGGCGTCGCGGATCTCTTTCAGGACCTCCAGCTCGGTCACCTCGATGACCTCGTGAGTGCTCTCCTTCTCCTTCTGGCGGGCCGCCTGCCGGGCCAGGTACTTGGCCATCGGCAGCACCATCAGGAAGTAGACGACGGCGGCGGTGATCACGAACGAGAGCGTCGCGCCGAGCACCGAGCCCCACATGATCCGGACGCCTTCTGCGGTGGCGCCGGAGCCGGTGCAGGGCGCCTTGATGCAGGAGCTGTAGTTGTCCAGGTTCTTTGTGCCGATCGCGCCCACCAGGGGGTTGATGATCCCCTGCACCACGGAGTTGACGATGTTGGTGAAGGCCGCGCCGATGACCACCGCTACTGCCAGATCGACGACGTTCCCGCGCATCAGGAAGGTCTTGAAGCCCTCCCAGAGGCTCGGATCCTTCTTGTTCTCGCTCACCAGGGAGCCCCTCTTCAGCCGTACGAGTTGTGGAACGAACAGCTCCGCAACCTACGGCAGGGCGTGGCGCGCCCGCCCAACGCCCCAGCTCCAACGAGGGACTTGACAGCCAGCCGGTGATCCTCTTGAGCACCCTCAGCACAGGGTCACCGCCAATCGCGAGGTCGCCCCGGCTCCGGCCAGGCGCACCGCCGTCTGCCGTGGCACGGACAGCACGACCAGCGCACCGCCCTCGGCCACGCCGTCCAGGGCCTCGGGCACCTTCGTCACCCGCACCCCGCGCGCGACCACCCGGGCATCGCCGCCGCCCCCCGGCGACTCGTCAGCCGCGACGACATCGACACGATCGCCCGGCCGCAGCAGCCGTACCGTCGCTCCGTCGGCGATCCGCACCGGCGCCGTCACCATCTCGGCGGCCCGCCGCTTCCGTACGGGATCGTCCGCCACTCTCGACTCCGCCGCGACAGGCGGTGTACCGGCGGAGGGGGCCCGCGCCCGGCCGGCGTCCCGTGGCCCCGCGGCGACCAGTGCGGCAGCGGTCACGGCGAGCCCCGCGGCCACGGCCCGCCTTTTGTGCCGTACGAGCCGTCGCAGTTGATACCGCCCGCCACGCACCCGCACGGGGGTGAAGTGCGGCACCTCGCAGGTACCGGGCGCGTCCGTGCCCAACGGGCGCGGAAAGGAAGGGAGTAGCGACACAAGAACCACCACCAGCGGTCGGGATTTCGGCTTGCGATGCCAGACTGCGGCCTCGCGCCGAATCCCGCTCGGGCCCGTGGACAACCGGCCGGTTGTGGACAACTCGCTCACCCGAAGGGGGAGTTCCGCCCCCACCCGAGCGAGCCTACGAAGCCACCGAGTCGGCCACGCCGCCATCGGGCCGACGGCGGAGCCACCGAGCCGTCCACAGAGCCGACCCGGGCGCAGCCAGCCGCCCGGCCAAGCCCCCATCCCCGCCTTACGGCAGCTCGAAGCCCGGATCCATCCCGCCCAGCGCCTTCGCGCACAGGCAGTCCCGCGCCCCGTTCTCGGGCAGCCCCGCCACCGCGTCGAACAGCACACCCCGCAGCCGTTCCACATTCGCCGCGAACACCTGCAGCACTTCCTCGTGCGAGACGCCCTCGCCGGTCTCGGCCCCCGCGTCGAGGTCGGTGACCAGGGTCAACGACGTGTAGCAGAGCTCGAGTTCACGGGCGAGCGCCGCCTCGGGGTGCCCGGTCATGCCGACCACCGACCAGCCCTGCGCCTGGTGCCACAACGATTCGGCACGGGTCGAGAACCGCGGCCCCTCGACCACCACGAGCGTCCCGCCGTCCACCGGCTCCCAGTCCTGGCCGCGGGCCGCCTCCAGCGCGGCCTCGCGCCCGACGGGGCAGTACGGGTCGGCCAAGGACACATGCACCACGTTCGGCACCTGGCCACCGGGCAGCGGCATCCCGTCGAAGTATGTCTGCTGCCGGGACTTCGTACGGTCCACGAGCTGGTCCGGTACGAGCAGCGTGCCCGGGCCGTACTCCGGACGCAGCCCGCCGACCGCGCAGGGCCCGAGCACCTGACGCGCCCCGACGGAGCGCAGCGCCCACAGGTTCGCGCGGTAGTTGATGCGGTGCGGCGGCAGATGGTGGGCGCGGCCGTGGCGGGGAAGGAAGGCGACCCGCCGCCCGGCGATCTCGCCCAGGAAAAGGGAGTCGCTGGGCGCCCCGTAGGGCGTGGCCACCTGTATCTCGGTCACGTCGTCGAGGAAGGAGTAGAAGCCCGAGCCGCCAATGACGCCGATCTCGGCGTTCTCCGTGTTCGCCATGACCGCACCCTAACCGGGCCCGGAAACGCCGCGGACCCCGCCGTCGTACGACGACAGAGTCTCGTAAGGAAGCCTTACGCGGCCGAGCTGCTGCTCGAGGAGGTGCCGGACGACGACGAGTCCGAGGAGGACGAGGTCGTGGAGGACGACGAGGTCGAGGCGGCGGCAGTCGACGAGGAGGACGACTTGGCAGTCGAGCTGCTCGAAGAGGAGCCACGGCTGTCGTTGCGGTAGAAGCCGGAGCCCTTGAAGACGATGCCGACCGCGGAGAACACCTTCTTCAGGCGGCCATCACAGTTGGGGCATTCGGTCAGGGCGTCCTCGGTGAACTTCTGCACCACCTCGAGGCCCTCGCCGCACGCGGTGCACTGGTACTGGTAGGTCGGCACTTTGTCTTCCTCCTGGCACTCTCACTCGATGAGTGCTAACGACCATCAATAGTGACCTATTCCTCGCGTTCAGTCCACTGCCAGCGGTACGCGGTGACCGACGCCACGTGCGACGGTCCGGCCGACCGGCCTGGGCGCGAGCCGCGAGCGCTGGGCCACGAGCGTCGCCAGAGCCAGCAGCGTTCCGCCCATCGGGACGAGGAAACCGGCGCCGTCCCAGAGACGGTCCTCCAGCTGCCCGGCGACGGTGACGGCCGCCGCCTGCCCGAGCGCCACCGCGCCGGTGAGCCAGGACAACGCCTCCGTGCGGGCGCCTGCCGGCACCAGGCCGTCGACCATCGTGTAGCCGGTGATCAGGGCGGGCGCCACGCACATGCCGACCAGGAAGCCGACGCCGGCGAGGGCGAGCACGGAGTGCGCGGTCAACAGACCGGTGGCGGTGAGGGCCAGCGCCGCGTACCCGATGACCAGACGGCGGCGCGGAGCCCTCTTCCAGGCGATGGCGCCGCAGACGATCCCGGAGAGCATGTTGCCCGCGGCGAAGGTGCCGTACAGGACGCCGTTCAGGCCGGGCTCGCCGATCGACTCGGTGAACGCGGCGAGCGAGACCTGTAGACCGCCGAAGACGGAACCGATGCCCAGGAAGGCCACGATCAAGACGCGTACTCCAGGGGCCGAAACAGCGGAAACGTGCTCCACGCGCGCGTGCCCGTCGAGACGTACAGCGGGCTGAGTGCTCTTCTGGGCCGCGAACAGCAGACCGCCGACCAGGGTCAGCGCGGCCTCCGTGAGCAGACCCGCCGCCGGGTCCACGGTGGTGCACAGCGCGGTCGCCAGCAGCGGGCCGAGTACGAAGGTCAGCTCGTCGGTGACGGACTCGAAGGCCGCCGCAGTTGTCATCAGGGGCGAGCCCTGGAGCCTGACGCCCCAGCGGGCCCGCACCATGGGGCCGATCTGCGGCACGGAGCCGCCGGTGGGGACGGCCGCCGCGAACAGCGTCCACAGGGGAGCGTCCGCGAGCGCGAGCGCCGTCAGGGAGAGACCCGCCACGGTGTGGACGAGGATGCCAGGCACCAGGACAGTGCGCTGCCCGTGGCGGTCGGCGAGGCGACCGGTGAGGGGTGCGAACAGCGCCATGGAGACACCGGTTGCGGCGGCGACGGCGCCGGCAGCCCCGTACGAGCCGGTGGTGTGCTGCACGAGCAGCACGATGGAGAGGGTCAGCATCGCGAACGGCTGCCGTGCGGCGAAGCCGGGGAGCAGGAACGTCCAGGCGCCGCGGGTGCGCAGCAGTTGCCCGTATCCGGGGCGGGAAGTGACCGATGTCCTGGCGGACTCGGAGGTGACCGTGGATGCCACGGCCGTGCCTTTCTGCCGCCTGGTAGCGCGACCCCTTTATTGCTGGTTCGCCTCCGGGGCGCTCAAGTCGGTGATGAGGGCGCGACCGTGCTCAACCCTTCGGGCCTCCGCACGGTCGCGCCCTCATCACCGACGCGCCCCTTCGGCTCACCCTGCGGGAGGCGCCGAGAGCTGTCCTCTTGCGCGGAACTGCGGTAGATACCGGGCCCCTGGGAGGGCAGCGGCCGCCATACGGTCGCGCCAGCTCTGCGTCAGGCAGAGGTGGGTCGATCTGAGTGCGCCTTCATCGTACAGGTATCAATCACCGTGCTCCTGGGAAAGCCAGATCCCGAACAGCATCCCCCTACGAAGTGCCGTTCCCGCCCGTCCCGAGCCACCCCGCCAGCTTGCCGCCCTGCCCGACCGCCCGTAGTCGCCGCTCGGCCGCGTCCCGGACCGGGTCCGTGGCCACCACGAGGAGTTCGTCGCCGCGTTGCAGGATCGTCGTGGGCAGTGGCACGAACGATTCACCGTCGCGTACGACCAGCGTGACGGCGGCTCCTGGGGGCAGCCGCAGTTCGTTGATCTCGACGCCGTGCATTTTCGACCCCTCCGGGATCGCGACGGACAGCAGATGTCCGCGCAGTCGCTCCAGGGGCGCCGATTCGATGCCCAGGTCGGCCGCCTCGGCGGCGGACTTGTCCAGGCTCAGCTTGCGGCCCAGCCAGGGCAGAGTCGGGCCCTGTACGAGGGTGTAGACGACGACCAGTATGAAGACGATGTTGAAGATGCGACGGCTTTCTTCGATGCCGCTCACCATCGGGATCGTGGCCAGGATGATGGGCACCGCGCCGCGCAGCCCCGCCCAGGACATCAGGACCTGCTCCCGCCAAGGAAACCGGAACGGCAGCAGCGCCACCACGACGCTCAGGGGGCGCGCCACCACGGTCAGCACCAGGCCGATGGCCAGCGCGGGCCAGAAGTCGTCCTCCAGTTCATGCGGCGTGACCAGCAGGCCGAGCAGGACGAACATGCCGATCTGGGCGATCCAGCCGAGCCCGTCGGCGAAGCCGCGGGTGGCGGGCCAGTGCGGCAGCTTCTGGTTGCCGAGCACCATCGCCGCCAGATACACGGCGAGGAAGCCGCTGCCGTGGGCGAGCGCCCCGCCCGCGTAGGCCATGACCGTGATGGCCATGACGGCGATCGGGTAGAGGCCGGAGGCGGGCAGTGCCACATGACGCAGCCCGTACGAGCCGACGAAGCCCACCGCGAGCCCGATGGCCGCGCCGATGGCCAGCTCCAGGATTATCTTGCCGATCAGCGCGTACCAGTGCTCCACCGGACCGGCCGTGGAGAAGGCGACGACGAGGATGACCACCGGAGCGTCGTTGAAGCCGGACTCGGCCTCCAGCATGCCCGTCAGGCGTGCGGGGAGGGGCACTTTGCGCAGCACCGAGAAGACCGCCGCCGCGTCCGTCGAGGAGACCACCGCGCCGACGATGAGCGCCTGCCGCCACTCCAGGTCGATCAGGTAGTGGGCCGCCGTGGCCGTGACGCCGACGCTCACCGCGACGCCCACCAGAGCCAGTGACGAGGCGGCCGGAAGCGCCGGCTTGATGTCCTTCCACTTCGTGCCGAGACCGCCCTCGGCCAGGATCACGACCAGGGCCGCGTACCCGAAGACCTGGGTCAGTTCGGCGTTGTCGAAGTGGATGCCGCCGACGCCGTCCTGCCCCATGGCGACGCCGATGCCCAGGTAGACGAGCAGGCTGGGGAGCCCGCTGCGTGAAGAGATGCGAACCGCTGCCACCGCGACGAGCAGAACGAGAGAGCAGACGAGCAGGAGCTGGTTGAGGTGGTGGACAGTCAGCGGGTGCTCCCCTCTCGGCCATGCAAGTACTTCGTTACTTTACCTAACTCTTGACGCTTTCTTGACGATCGGGGTTGTGGCCCCGATCGCCTGAAGCAGCCCGTTCCGGACTCCGCGTCAGGGCGCGTCGAGCCCTGACCTATGGTTGCTCCTGCGTTCAGTCAAAAGCACGGCCCCGCCTGCCGCTCGCGTGAGGACAGCAAGGACAGCGATGCCCCCCAACACCACCTCTTCTTCCGGTCAGAAGCGCGGCAAGTCCGGCAGGAAGAAGGGGCGCAGAGCCCGTCTGATCCTGATCGTCCTGGTTCTGGCCATCATCGGGGGCGTCGGTTTCGGGGCGTTCTGGACCATCGGCACCGTGCGCGCCTCCTTCCCGCAGACCAAGGGATCGATCGAACTGGACGGTCTGTCAGGACCGGTGGACGTCAAGCGTGATGCCAACGGCATCCCGCAGATCTACGCCGACACCGACGAGGACCTGTTCATGGCGCAGGGCTACGTCCAGGCGCAGGACCGGTTCTACGAGATGGACGTCCGCCGCCACATGACGTCCGGCAGGCTCTCCGAGATGTTCGGCAAGGGCCAGGTCGACAACGACGAGTTCCTGCGCACCCTCGGCTGGAAGCGGGTCGCGGAGCAGGAGTACAAGACCAAGCTGTCGGCCGAGACGAAGAAGTACCTCCAGGCGTACGCCAAGGGAGTCAATGCCTACCTCAAGGGCAAGGACGGCGACGACATCTCCCTGGAGTACGCGGCGCTCGGCTTCTCCAACGACTACAAGCCCGCGGAATGGACTCCGGTCGACTCGGTGTCCTGGCTCAAGGCGATGGCCTGGGACCTGCGCGCCAACATGCAGGACGAGATCGACCGCTCCCTGATGACCAGCCGCCTCGGCCCGCAGCAGATCGAGGACCTGTACCCGCAGTACCCGTACGACCGGAACAAGACGATCGTCCAGGAGGGCGAGTACAACCGGAGCACCGACGAGTACGAGCAGAGCGGCGGCACGAACGCCTCCGGAGGGGGCTCCGGGCTCGCCGGCGGCGCCACGGCCCCGGACGGTCTCCAGAGCCAGCTGTCGGGCCTCTACGACGAACTGGACGACGTCCCCACGGCCGTCGGCGTGAACGGCAACGGCATCGGCTCCAACTCCTGGGTCATCGGCGGCGCCCACACCATCAGCGGCAAGCCGCTCCTCGCCAACGATCCGCATCTGTCGCCGTCGCTGCCGTCGGTCTGGTACCAGATGGGCCTGCACTGCAGGGGCGTCTCCGACGAGTGCCAGTACGACGTCTCCGGGTACACCTTCGCGGGCCTGCCGGGCGTGATCATCGGCCACAACCAGAACATCGCCTGGGGGATGACCAACTCCGGTGCCGATGTCGCCGACCTGTACCTGGAGAAGCTCACCGGGGACGGCTACGAGTACGACGGCAAGGTGAGATCCTTCACCACGCGCGAGGAGAAGATCGACGTCGCGGGCGGCGACAGCAAGACGATCGTCGTCCGGGAGACCAACAACGGGCCGTTGCTCTCCGACCGTGACGACGAGCTCGTGAAGGTCGGCAAGAAGGCCACCGTCGACCAGGACGCACCCGACCGCGGCGACGGCTACGGCATCGCGCTGCGCTGGACCGCCCTGGAACCGGGCACCTCTATGGACGCCGTTTTCGCGATGAACAAGGCCACCGACTGGAACGGCTTCCGCAAGGCCGCCGCCCTGTTCGACGTGCCCTCGCAGAACCTGATCTACGCCGACCAGCAGAACAACATCGGCTACCAGTTGCCCGGCAGGATCCCGAAGCGCGGTGCGGGCGACGGCTCGCTCCCGTCGCCCGGCTGGGACTCTAAGTACGAGTGGACCGGCTACATCAAGCAGTCCGAGCTGCCCTACGAGTACAACCCGAAACGCGGCTACATAGTGACCGCCAACCAGGCCGTCGTCGACAAGGAGAAGTACCCCTACACGCTCACTACGGACTGGGGCTACGGCACACGCAGCCAGCGGATAACCGATCTCATCGAGTCGAAGCTCAAGGGCGGCGGCAAGGTCTCGACCGACGACATGCGCCAGATGCAGCTCGACAACAGCAGCGAGATCGCCAAGCTCCTGGTGCCCCTGCTGCTCAAGATCGACGTCGCCGACAAGGACGTACGGGACGGCCAGAAGCTCCTGGAGGGCTGGAACTACACCCAGGACGCCGATTCTGCGGCCGCCGCCTACTTCAACGCCGTCTGGCGCAACATCCTGAAGCTCGCGTTCGGCAACAAGCTGCCCAAGGAGCTGCGGGTCGAGGGCCAGTGCCTGTACGTCGAGCCGGTCGACACCACCGGTCCGGCCGACGAGGACCGGCGGGTGCGGGAGTGCGGTCAGCGTGACGCGGACAGTGCGCAGCCGGACGGAGGGGACCGCTGGTTCGAGGTGGTCAGGTCGCTTCTCGACGACGAGAAGAGCGACTGGTGGAAGGCGCCCGGCAACCGCACCGAGAAGGCGGCCAAGAACCGCGACGAGCTCTTCGCGCGGGCCCTGGAGGACGCCCGCTGGGAGCTGACCGCCAAGCTCGGCAAGGACATGGACACCTGGAACTGGGGCCGCCTGCACCGGCTGTACCTGAAGAACCAGACCATGGGCACCGACGGCCCCGGCTTCCTGCAGTTCATGCTCAACCGCGGCCCGTACAACCTGGGCGGCGGCGAGGCCGCCGTCAGCGCCACCGGCTGGAACGCCGCGGGCGGCTACACCGTGGTCTGGGTGCCGTCGATGCGGATGGTCGTGAACCTCGACGACTTCGACAAATCGAAGTGGATCAACCTCACCGGCGCCTCCGGGCACGCCTACAACGAGCACTACATCGACCAGACCGACAAGTGGGCCAAGGGCGAACTCCTGGACTGGGTCTCCACAGAGCGGGCGGTCGACGAGAACACCGAGGACACGCTGGTGCTGAAGCCCTGAGCCGGACGGCCGGTCTTCGGCCGGCCTCACCGTGAAAATGGCCCTCCACGCGCGTGGAGGGCCATTTCGCAGATCGGCCACTACAGGCTGATCAGCCTCTACATGCAGTTGAGTCTCTACGGGCGTCGACGGAAGCGGCGTACTCCCGAAGGAGTGACCACCGCGTGCACCGGCCGGTCATGCGGTTCCTCAGGGACACGATCGACCACTTCGGAGTCGTACAGCAGCACCACCAGCGCCGGATCGGCCCCCGCCCGCTCCAGCCGCGCGAGCACCCGGTCGTACGACCCGCCGCCGCGCCCCAGCCGCATCCCGCGCGCGTCCACGGCCAGCCCCGGCAGCAGGACGGCGTCGGCCGACAGCACGGCATCCGGTCCGAGGCGCTCGCCCGCGGGCTCCAGGAGGGCCATTTTTCCCCGGTGTTGTACGCGGACCAGCGAGCCCTCACCGTCGTACGCACCCCAGTCCAGGTCGTTGTCCGCCATCAGGGCCGGCAGCAGAACGCGTACCCCGCGCGCGTGAAGCGCGTCGAGCAGCGCGCGCGTACCCGGCTCACTCCCCACGGAGACGTACGCCGCCACGGTTCGCGCCTGCGTCAGTTCGGGCAGCTCCAGCGCACGAACGACGAGCGCGGCCTCCGTTTCCTCCGCGTCATCAGTCGTCAACCGGCTTCTCACCAGGAGGAACTCCTGCCGCAACATTCGCTTGCCAGGCTCCGCATCTGGTCTCGGTCGACTCACAGTTCGCTCCCGTACTTTTGCTGATGCGCTCATATGAGAGCGAATTAACCGGAGCCACATATTCCGACCATAGGCACCGGATAAGGTGACCGGCATGACTCAGGCACACCCCAGGATCAGCAAGGCTGTCATCCCCGCAGCAGGCCTCGGTACCCGGTTCCTGCCGGCCACCAAGGCCACTCCCAAGGAGATGCTGCCGGTCGTCGACAAGCCGGCGATCCAGTACGTGGTCGAGGAAGCCGCCTCCGCGGGCCTCGACGATGTCCTCATGATCACGGGCCGCAACAAGCGCCCCCTTGAGGACCATTTCGACCGCAACTACGAGCTGGAATCGGCCCTTCAGAAGAAGGGCGACGCCAGCCGGCTCGCCAAGGTGCAGGAGTCCAGCGACCTCGCGACGATGCACTACGTACGCCAGGGCGACCCCAAGGGCCTCGGTCACGCCGTCCTGTGCGCCGCTCCGCACGTCGGCCACGAGCCCTTCGCCGTCCTCCTCGGCGACGACCTGATCGACCCGCGCGACCCCCTGCTGGCGCGCATGGTCGAGGTCCAGGAGCAGTACGGCGGCAGCGTGATCGCCCTCATGGAGGTCGCACCCGAGCAGATCCACCTCTACGGATGCGCGGCCGTCGACACCACCCCCGACAGCGACGTCGTCAAGGTCCACGACCTGGTCGAGAAGCCGTCCGCGGCGGACGCCCCGTCGAACTACGCGATCATCGGCCGCTACGTCCTCGACCCGCACGTCTTCGACATCCTCCGCAAGACCGAGCCGGGCCGCGGCGGCGAGATCCAGCTCACCGACGCCCTCCAGGAGCTCGCCGCCGACGAGAAGATCGGCGGGCCCGTGCACGGCGTCGTCTTCAAGGGCCGTCGCTATGACACCGGCGACCGAGGCGACTACCTGCGTGCCATTGTCCAACTCGCGTGCGAACGTGAAGACCTGGGCCCGGACTTCCGGACCTGGCTTCGCAGTTACGTCACCGAGGAGATGTAGCAACTTTGAGCAGCGCCGCGACCCGCGTCACCGGCCAGGACCACCTCTGGTCGGTGACCGAGCACCTGGAGGACATCCTCACGACCGTCCGTCCCCTCGAACCCATCGAGCTGCAACTCCTCGACGCCCAGGGCTGTGTCCTGGTCGAGGACGTCACGGTGCCGGTCTCCCTGCCGCCGTTCGACAACAGCTCGATGGACGGGTACGCGGTCCGGGTCGCCGATGTCGCGGGCGCGAGCGAGGAGTTCCCGGCCGTCCTCAGGGTCGTCGGGGACGTCGCGGCGGGTCCGGCCGAGCCGCTCCGGGTGGGCCCCGGCGAGGCCGCCCGCATCATGACCGGCGCCCCGCTGCCGCCGGGCGCCGAGACCGTCGTCCCCGTGGAGTGGACCGACGGCGGCCTCGGCGAGGGCCCCGTCTCCCGGATGCGCGCCCACAGCGCGGCCCCCGAGGGCGCCTCCGGAGAGGTCCAGGTGCACCGTCCCGCTCCGGCACGCGCGCACGTGCGCGCGAAGGGCAGCGACGTCAAGGCCGGGGACCGCGCCCTGGAAGCGGGCACGATCCTCGGTCCGCCGCAGATCGCACTGCTCGCAGCGATCGGCCGCGGAACGGTACGGGTGCGCCCGCGCCCGCGCGTCGTCGTCCTGTCCACCGGCAGCGAACTCGTCCAGCCCGGCGAGGAGTTGGGCAACGGCCAGATCTACGACTCCAACAGCTTCGCGCTGACCGCCGCCGCCCGCGACGCCGGAGCCATCGCCTACCGCGTGGGCGCGGTCACCGACGACGCCGAGACCCTCCGGGCCACCATCGAGGACCAGCTCATCCGCGCCGACCTCCTGGTCACCACGGGCGGTGTCAGCGTGGGGGCGTACGACGTCGTCAAGGAGGCACTGGAGTCCGTTGGCGACGAGGACGAGCCCGGCAGCGGCATCGAGTTCCGCAAGCTCGCCATGCAGCCCGGCAAGCCCCAGGGCTTCGGCTCCATCGGCCCCGACCACACCCCGCTGCTCGCCCTGCCGGGCAACCCGGTGTCCTCGTACGTCTCCTTCGAGCTGTTCGTACGCCCCGCGATCCGCACCCTGATGGGCGTCGACGACATCCACCGGCCCACGACCAGGGCGGTCCTGAACACCGACAAGGCGCTGACCTCGCCCGCCGGACGCCGTCAATACCTGCGCGGGCGGTACGCGAACGGAGAGGTGACCCCCGTCGGCGGCGCCGGATCGCACCTGATCGCGGCCCTCGCCCGCGCCGACGCGCTGATCGTGGTCCCCGAGACCGTGGAATCCGTGGAGCCCGGCACCGAGGTCGAGGTGGTACTCCTCGGCTGACCGGGCCGGGATGGCGGTACCGTGTCGCGCACAACAGGCCCGACCGGGAGCGCCATGAGTACCAACGACCGACTGACCCACATCGACGAGGCGGGCGCCGCCCGCATGGTCGACGTGTCCGGGAAGGACGTGACCGCGCGCACCGCCCGCGCCAGCGGCCGGGTCCTGGTCTCGCCCCGGGTGGTCGAGCTGCTGCGCGGCGAGGGCCTCCCCAAGGGCGACGCACTGGCCACCGCGCGCATCGCGGGCATCATGGGCGCCAAGCGCACACCGGACCTGATTCCGCTGTGCCACCCGTTGTCGGTGTCGGGTGTCAAGATTGATCTGTCGGTCGCGGAAGACGCCGTCGAGATCCTGGCCACCGTGAAGACCACCGACCGTACGGGGGTGGAGATGGAGGCCCTCACCGCGGTCAGCGTGGCGGCTCTCACCGTGATCGACATGGTCAAGGCGGTCGACAAGGGGGCGGTCATCACGGACGTACGCGTCGAGGAGAAGACGGGCGGCAAGTCGGGCGACTGGAGCCGGACATGACGTATCGCGCCATGGTCCTCACGGCGTCCAACCGTGCCGCCGCAGGCGTTTACGAGGACAAGGGCGGCCCGCTGATCGCCAAGGACCTCGGCAGCATGGGGTTCACCGTCGAAGGGCTGCACGTCGTCCCCGACGGAGACCCCGTGGAGGCCGCCCTGCGCGGGGGCGTCGACGCCGGATACGACGTCATCGTGACCACCGGGGGCACCGGCATCTCGCCCACCGACCGCACCCCCGAAGCGACCAGGCGCGTCCTCGACTACGAGGTGCCGGGCATCGCGGAGGCCATCAGAGCGTTCGGAAGGGAGAAGGTGCCGACGTCGGCGCTGTCCCGGGGGCTGGCCGGAGTCGCCAGGCGGACGCTGATCGTGAACCTGCCGGGTTCCACCGGCGGGGTCAAGGACGGACTCGCCGTTCTGCGGCCCCTGTTGATCCACGCCGTGGACCAGCTCCGCGGTGGCGATCACCCCAGACCCAGCGGCAGTGGGGGTGCGAGCTGAACAGCCCATCCTGGCCGATCGAGCTGGTGGACGGAGACGTCGTCCTCCGGCCCATAAAGATGCGCGACCACCGAGCCTGGCGCGACGTCAACCGGCGCAACCGGGACTGGCTGCGTCCCTGGGAAGCCACCATTCCGCCGCCCACTCCCACTGGGCCGATAGCCCACCGGCCGACCTACCGCCAGATGGTCCGGCATCTGCGCGCCGAGGCCAACGCGGGCCGGATGCTGCCGTTCGTCATCGAGTATCAGGGGCGGCTCGTCGGGCAGTTGACCGTCGCCGGAATCACCTGGGGTTCGATGTGCTCGGGCCATATCGGCTACTGGGTGGACGAGGCCGTCGCCGGACGCGGAGTGATGCCGACAGCCGTCGCTCTCGCGGTCGACCACTGCTTCCGAACCGTCGGACTGCACCGCATCGAAGTCTGCATTCGCCCCGAGAACGGCCCCAGCCGCCGGGTCGTGGAGAAACTCGGATTCCGCGAGGAAGGACTTCGTCCACGTTATCTTCACATCGACGGAGCCTGGCGCGACCACCTCGTCTTCGCACTCACCGCAGAAGAGGTCCCCGAGGGCCTGCTCAGCCGCTGGCAGCGGACACGCTCCCGGAACACGTCCGAAAACTCACCGCGGGACACCCCACGGAACACGGCCTGACACTGCCAATCGTCGACTAACAACGCCTAAATGAAATGCGTGTTCGAAAATGAGCGGTGGTCGACCGTCCTCGGGCGTTAATTTCCGGCTCCCGGTGGCCCGCTGATCGCATCGGCTGCAAAAAAGCTCGAAATATCAGCCAGATCGTGCGACACACCGGCGGAATTGGCAGATGGCCTCACGCAAACCCCTCTACCGTGTGAGGCGTGAGCAGCAGCGGCCTCATCTACGCAGTCATTGTCGGGGCCTGGGCCGCCTACTTGGTGCCCATGTGGCTCCGTAGGCAGGACGAGCTGAATGAGGCCCGTCCGACGGAACGCTTCAGCACCGCCATCCGGCTGCTGTCCGGACGCGCGGGGATGGAACGCCGATACGCCAAGGACCTGCAGGCGCGCTCCACCGAAGAGGGGGAGCACGACGCCGAACCGGACGTCCACACCGCCTCCGTGGACGCCCGGGCCTTCGCCATGCCCCAGACCCGGCGCGAGGCGCGCGGCAAGGTCGCGGACGTACGGGACGATGCGCGGGGCGTACGCGGTGAGCGGCGGCCCGAGGCGGAGGGCGGGCCCTCGCCTTCGGCTGCCGCTTCCGGGAAGCGGGCGGCTGACTCGACGTCCAGGCCCGGGGCGGCGGGTGTATCGAAGCCCGGTGCCAAGTCGGCGGCGCAGTCGGGCCGTTCGGCTGGGGCGGGCCGTTCGGCTGGGGCCGGACCGGTGCCTCAGCAAGGGGCGAAGCCGGGAGGGAAGCGGAGCGCCAATTCGTCAGCGTCCCCGACACAGTCCTCGTCCTCGACCTCGTCCTCCTCCTCGGCTCGTTCGCGCCGGGCTGCCGCGGCGGAGGCAGCAGCGCGCGCCCGGCGCTCGAAGGTGCTCGCGCGCCGGCGGCGGACGACGACGGTTCTCTTCGTCGCCTTCACGCTCGGTGCGATCGTGGCGGCTGTCGGAGGGCTCGCGTTTCTGTGGGCGCCCGGGGTGCCGGCGATACTGCTGAGCGTCTACATCGCGTATCTGCGCTCCCAGGAGCGGCGGCGGTTCACATACACGATGGACCGCAGGCGCGCCGAGGCCGCGGCGCAGCGGCTGCGGGAACGCCAGCCGAGGCGGCGACCGCCCGCCGAGCCGTCCGCCGCGGACGACCCGGAGGACGGACCGGAGCCGACCAGTGACCCCGGCCTTTCCGCACTGGCCGCCGACCGCCGTGCCCTCGTCGAGCAGACCGACCACGCGGAGTGGGTCGACCAGCAGCGCGAACGCAGACGCGGTCCGTCCGGCGGCGACAGCTGGGACCCCGTCCCCGTACCGCTGCCGACGTACGTGACGGCCCCCGTCGCCCCGCGCGCCACGGCTGGCGTCGACCTGGGCGCACCCGACGCGTGGAGTTCGGCACGTTCCAGCGCGGCCGAGCGCCCCGCGGCCCAGGCGCAGGCGTCCCAGGCGCAGGCGGCCGGGGCGGCTCCGACGCAGGAGGACGACCCGTCCGACCCCGACGCGGACTCGGACGGCGCCGCGGACGCCCGCCGCGCCGCCTCGGCCCGCCGGGCCCGCGAACGGGGCCGTACTCCGCTCTTCGACCAGTACGAGGACGGCGACCGGCCACGCGCCGCCAACGAGTGACAACCACGTGGCAAGCGAGCGGCAACGCCCCAGAACCCCCACCCTTGACCAGCCAGGAACGGATTTCCAAGCACCCGGACGCGGATGCTAGAGTTTCCCTCGTTGCAAGGGCCTGTGGCGCAGTCTGGTAGCGCACCTCGTTCGCATCGAGGGGGCCAGGGGTTCAAATCCCCTCAGGTCCACTGCACAGTTCATGAGATCCCGTCCGATCGTTTCGATCGGGCGGGATCTCTGCGTTTCTGGACTCGGTGCGAGGTCCGGGTGCAGTCGGGCGGGCCGATGTGAAGGCTGCCGGCGGTGCGACGTGGTCGCCGCGGCCCGTGGTCATCCGATGTCCCGAGGGTCCGGCACCGGGCCGTAGTCGTCTCCGTGGTCCCTGGTCAGTGCGGCCAGCAGTTCGGGGTCGGAGTGAACCTCGGCGGTGTGCCGCCAGGCGGTGAGCAGTTGGGCGACGGAGGCGTTGTTGCCGAGGGAGTCGGCGGCGCGCATGGTGTCGACCAGTTCGACGGCGAAGGCGTGGAGATCGGCCTCGGGCAGGAAACGGACCCATGGGAAAGCGTCCGGCAGTATGTCCAGGAGTAGTTCCGTGCTCCCGGGGTCCCTGCGCGCCATTGCCGCCAGCATCCGGGTGGCGGCCGACACCACGGTCGGCGCCGCATCCGACGACCTGTGGGCGGTCGGCGCGGAATCCGGACCGACCTCACTCGCGCACGCCCGCCAATCCCACCGCCCCCCGCCGCAAAGCGACCCCCGCGGCGGCGAGGGCCGAGAGCACGGCGAGGAGTGCGCACGCCGTGAGCGTTGTGGCGAGTGCCGGCCAGGGGATCTCGAGCGGGGCGGGGGCCGGCAGGAGGGTCAGGGCGGTCCATATCGGGAGCAGGTTCAGGGCTGTGGTCATGAGGCCGAGTACGGCTCCTACCGTTACCACCAGCAGGGATTCGGCGGCGACCAGGCGCAGGGCCTGGCCCTTGGTGGTGCCGGCCAGGCGTAGGGAGGCCAGGTCGCGGGTGCGGGGGCGGTCTGAGGTGGCCATGATCATGGTGTTCGTGAGGGAGATGGCCGTGTAGAGCAAGGCGATGCCGAGAACCAGGAGGATGCCGAGTCGGGTCGTGCGGTTGGTTTCGGGGTAACTCGCCTGGATCCACTGGGACTTGGTGAGGAGCTCGGCGCCCGTGCCGTGCACCGACGCGTGCAGGTACCTCGCCACCGCGGATCTGTCGGCGCCCTTCGCGAGGGCCACGTCCACTCGGTCGACCGTCGCGCCCGGAGCGTTGCGTGGCGTGACGTACACGCCGTTGTCGCCCGTGCCGGTGGACAGTACGGCGGCGATCCGTAGGGACTTCTTCGTGCCGTCGCCGAGCCAGACGTTCACGTGCTGTCCGACCGTGTGCCTCTCCCACTCCTCGTTGACGATGATCGAGTCGTCGTCGAGGTCGCGGACGTTGCCGGCCGTGACCGGGAGGTGGGTGGTCGCGGCGAGCGTACGCGGATCGGCGGCGCGGGCCTCGGACTTGATGAGGGCCACGCCCTCCTCCAGCGTGTGCACGGCGCTCGACGAGGTCGCGGAGACCACGGTTCCGGGCACCTCGCGCAGGCGCGCCACCGTCGCCGGAGTGAAGCCCGAGCCGCCGTCCGCAGCCCTGATCACGAAGTCGGCGGCCGTCTGCTCACGGATCTCGGCGGCCTTCGCCTCGTTCAGGGTGGCGGTGGCGCCGAGCAGGGAGCCGGCCAGCGCGACCGTGACCAGGACGGGGGCGGCGACGGCGGCGGTGCGGCGTACGTCCGTGGCGGCGTTCTCGCGTGCCAACCTGCCGATCACGCCCGGCAGTTGGGCCGGGAGCCAGGCGAGCACGTGGGTCAGCGGACGCACCAGGACCGGGGCGAGCAGGGCGATCGCGGTGATCAGCAGCATGGTGCGGCTGATGTACGTCTTGCGGTGCAGCAGGTCGCCCGGGTCGCTGACCAGGGCCATGCCCAGCGTCACGGCGGCGGTCAGCAGCAGTGCCGCGCCGCACAGCCCGCGGCCCCACGTCAGCGTCCTCGTATCGACGGACGCCTCGCGCAGCGCCTCGGTCGGCGCGGTCCTCCCGGCCCGCCAGGAAGCGGCCACCACTCCGCACAGTGCGACGAACAGGCCTGTCCAGAAAGCCAGGTGGTACGGCCAGGTGTGATCGCCGATCGTGAACCAGCCCGGTGCGAGCCCGCCGTCGACCACCCTCTCGGCGAGCCACGGCGCACCGTACGCCCCGAGCACGCACCCGGCGGCCGAAGCGAGCACACCGATCACGAGGGCCTCCGCGAAGACCATGCGCCGGATCTGGCCGGAGGTCGCCCCGACGGTGCGCAACAGCCCGAACTCCCGGCGTCGTTGGGCCACCGCGAACGCGAAGGTGGACGCCACCACGAACACCGACACGAAGCCGGTGACCCCGCCCGCCGTGCCGAACAGGGCGTTCATCGCGGTCAGCGCCTCGCTGTCCCGGTCGGGATCGGCATCGGCGTAACGGCGCGCGTCCCCGGTGAGCATCTGTACGCCACTGCCGCGCACCACGTCGCGTACCGCCGCCGCGTCCGCGTCCACGACGAGCTGGACGCTGCGCGGGGACAGTTCGGCGGCGCGTGCGTCGGTGTAGAACACGGCGTTCTCGAAGCCGCGCCCGGCGACGGTGCCGACGACACGTACGGTGCCGCGGTCGGTCCGTACGCGCTCGCCGGGCTTCGCCCAGTCGCCGCTGACGACGATCTCGTCGGCGGTGCGGGGTGCGCGGCCCGTCTTCAGCTCGTACGGGGTGAAGGCCGCCGTCGACCAGGGATGGCCCACCAGTTCGCGGGGGCCGCCCCGGGCCCGTACTACGGGAAACGACCGGTCCTCGACGACCGTCCCCAGCCCCTTCAGCCGCGCGACGACCTCGTCCGGTACGGCACGCGGATGCGCGAGTTGGCGCGTCTCGTCGCCGTTCGCGGTGGGTACGCGCAGGGTGTCCGTGCCCTGCACGACGACCGGGGCCGCGGCGAACCGCTCGGGTCGGCGTTCGGGGGCGTCCAGCGAGGAGGCCAGGGCCAGGCCCATCACGGCGATCAGTGCGACGCCCAGCGAGAGGGCGACGAAGCTGCCGACGAAGGCGGTCCAGCGGGTACGCAGTGTGCGCAGGGCGATTCTCAGCACAGCATGGCCTCGATCTGGTGATCCGGTTTCGGGATGGCTTCACGAAACCGTGTGGGGGCACAGCAGCGCAGTGCGGCAGAGGCGAGACCTGGGGTGGGGCCAGGCCTACCTCCGATCCGGACCCTGGACCGATGGCACCGGCACATACGCCGCTCATACGGTGATCCCCATGCATCCGGCGATCCCCGTGCAACCCCGCACCGTGTGGCAGGCCATGACCAGGCCCGGCTACCTCCTGTCGGCGTGGCCCTGGCGCTCGGTCGGCTACCTGGTCACCGGTGCCATCACCGGTGCCGCCGCCCTGGTGGCGATCGTGACGCTCGCGGCGGTCGGCGGCGTACTCGCCGTCGTCCTGGTGGGGTTGCCCCTGCTGGTCGGTGTGGCCCTGGCCGGTCTGCCGGTGGGCCGTGTCGAGCGGCTCAGGCTGCGGCTGGTCGATCTGGAGCCGGTGCCGGAGCAGCACCGGGTGCCCGCCGAACCCGGTCTGTGGGCCTGGCTGGTGACACGGTTGCGGGAGCGGGCGACCTGGCGGGAGCTCGGGTACGCACTCCTGTTCGCGGGGCTGCTGTGGCCGGTGGACGTCCTGGTGCTCACGGTCGCGCTGCTGTTTCCGATGTCCATGACGGCAACTCCCTTGCTGATGGCGACAGTTGGCGACGGCCACGAGGCGAAGGTGCTCAAGCAGTGGACGGTCACCGGCTGGCCGACTGCCTTCGGCGTCGCCGTCCTCGGGCTCGTGCTGCTGGGCCTGTGCGCGTACGTTCTCGGCGTCGCGGCCGGCGCGCGGGCCGCGCTGACCCGTCTGCTGATCGCCTCCCGCGAGGGCGACCTGGATGCGCGGGTCGTCGAACTGGCGCGTTCCCGCGTCCGGTTGGTGGACGCCTTCGAGGCGGAGCGGCGGCGTATCGAGCGCGATCTGCACGACGGGGCGCAACAGCGCCTCGTCTCCCTGACGATGAGCCTCGGCCTTGCCCGCCTCGACGCCCCGCCCGGCCCCCTCGCCGACCAGCTCGCCAAGGCGCACGACGAGGCGGGCAAGGCACTCGCCGAGCTGCGCGAACTCATCCACGGCATCCATCCGCAGGTCCTCGCGGACTACGGACTCCAGGCGGCCGTCGCGGACGCCGCCGACCGCTGCGTAACCCCCGTGGACGTGAGCCTGGAGCTGCCCGGGCGCCTGCCCCAAGCGGTGGAGGCAGCCGCGTACTTCGTGGTGTGCGAGGCCCTCGCCAACGTCGACAAGCACAGTGCGGCCGGCCGTGCCGAGGTCGGTGGCGGTCATCGCGACGGGCGGCTGGTCCTGGAGATACGCGACGACGGGCGGGGCGGCGCGGATGCCGGGAGCGGCAGCGGGCTGACCGGACTCGCGGACCGGGTGTCAGTAATGGATGGCAGACTTTCCCTGTCCAGCCCACCCGGCGGACCGACCTTGTTGCGCGTGGAGATCCCTTGTCAGCTGACCGAGCCCTGCGTGTAGTCCTGGCCGAGGACAGCGTGCTGCTCAGGGACGGGCTCATCGGCCTGCTCACCCGCTACGGGCACGAGGTGGTCGCGGCCGTCGGCGACGCCGAGGCGTTGGTCGCCGCGGTCGGCGAGCACGGGCCGGACATCGTGGTGACGGACGTCCGGATGCCTCCCGGTTTCCAGGACGAGGGCCTGCACGCGGCCGTACGACTGCGCGAGACGCGACCCACGCTGCCCGTTCTCGTCCTCAGTCAGTACGTCCAGCGCAGATACGCCGCCGACCTGCTCGACTCCGGCGACGGAACGGGCGTCGGCTACCTGCTCAAGGACCGGGTCGGGCAGGTGGAGGAGTTCGTGGACGCGCTGCTCGAGGTCGCCGACGGCGGCACGGTCGTCGACCCCGAGGTCGTACGCCAACTGCTGCGCCGCCGCCGCGATCCGCTGGAACGGCTCACCCCGCGCGAACGCGAGGTTCTGGCGCTGATCGCCGAGGGCCGGTCGAACGGCGCGATCGCTCGCGAACTGGTGGTGTCCGAGGCCGCCGTCGGCAAGCACATCAGCGGCATCCTCACGAAGTTGGACCTGCCTCCGGCCGACGAGACCCACCGCAGAGTGCTGGCCGTACTGGCCTTCCTGCGCGCCTGACACCCCATCAAAGCCCGGTGCTTCACAGCGGCTTTGCGAAGCACCTGCTCAAGTCGTGGAAGCGGTAATGGCCGAACTTGACGCAGGGTTCGTAGCCGCTGGACGTGTAGAGGGCGATCGCCTCCGGCTGCTTCGTGCCCGTTTCCAGGACCATGCGGGTACGGCCGGCCGCGCGGGCGTCGTCCTCCAGGGCCGCGAGGATGCGACGGGCGAGACCGTTGCCGCGCGCCTCCTCGATCACGTACATGCGCTTGATCTCCGCGTCCCCGTCCGAGTAGCCCTCGTCGTTCGCGTTCTGGGAACGCCAGCCGCCCGTGGCCACCGGCCGGTCCTGCGCGTCGTACGCGATGAGGTACAGGCCGAGCGGCGGCTCGAACATCGACGGATCGAGAGGAGTTACGTCACCCTCGTCGTCGTAACGCACGGCGTACTCGGCCTGGACCTGGTCGTTCAGCTTGACGGCGTCAGGGTGGTCGAAGGGGACGCGGCGTATATTCATGCCGACCATCGTACTTCTATGCGTTATGGGGTGGCGACCCATTTTCCCATGGGCCGCTTTCCCGATCGAGGGCCGCACGGCCGACTCGCTGCCGAGGGCTCGACTTACGGCCTGATGTCGTAGAGGACGTTGAAAGGGTCCTCCGCCGTGGACCGGGCCACGCTGCTGAAGCCCACCTCCGTGCACAGGCTGCGTACGACCGCCTCGGGCATTCCACACGTTCCGAGGGCGGCTCCGCCGTTCGCGAGCGAGGTCGTCATGCAGTAGAAGACGCTGAAGCCGTAGAACATCGATGCCACGGGGCCGACGTTGTCCTGGGGGCGGTCCTGGCAGTTGATTTCGAGCATCAGGTAGTCGCCGTCGTCCCTGACCGCCGCCCTGATCGCGGCGAGAAGCCGCTTCGGGTCCGCCGCGTCGTGGATCACGTCGAAGGTGGTGACGAGGTCGTAGCGGCCAGGAAGTCCCTGGGCGGCGTCGACCGTCTCGAAGGTCACGCGGTCGGCGACACCGGCCTGCTCCGCGTTCGCGCGGGCGCGCTCGACTTGGCCCGGGAAGTTGTCGAACCCCACGAAACGCGAGCGCGGAAACGCCTTGGCCAACACGATCAGCGCACGGCCCGCGCCACATCCCACGTCCGCGACCTCGACGCCCCGCTCCAGCCGCTCGATGACGTGCGGAAAGGTGCTCAGCCAGTCGTCGACCATGACGCTCTCGAACCAGCTCCCCGTGAAGCGGCTCATGCCGTCCCACAGGATGTCCGGGTAGTCGCTCTGCCCTACGCCTCCGCCGCTCCGGAACGCGGCAGTCAACCGTTCGTACGGTGCCATGGCGGCGGGCAGCATCTGGTAGACGCCGCCGAGAAACATGGGCCCGGATTCGTCGGCCAGGGCAGGCGCATGCTCGGCGGGGAGGGCGAAGCGGCCGGGCTCCGGCTCCTCCAGATAGCCCGCGGCAGTCATGCCCCGCAGCCACTCCCGTACGTAACGCTCATTCAGGTCCAGCCGGTCCGCGAGCTCCTCGCTGCCGGCCGGGCTGTTGGCGGCGAGGTCCTTGAACAGGCCCAGCCGGTCGCCCAGATGGCACAGACCCATGGCCATCGTCCCGCTGATGTCCCCGAGCGCCTTCTCCATGAAGGCTTCGACCTTCGCTTCGTCCAATTCATCCGATTCGCGCTGCACGGCCATGGTGTGGTGTCCCTCCTGGCTGTCGTCGAGCACGATCGCGGGGTGCGATCGGCCCGCAAAAGCCAAACACCGGGCTGCTGCCTCATGCCGCCGCCACGACCGGCTGGGGCGCACACGCCGGTTTGTCTCACCCGAAGCGAGTACCGGGCGCTCGCGCAGTAACCTACGTTCCCTGTTGCGTAGGAGAGTGCTGTGCTGACTGTGACCTCTGTGAATGTGAACGGGCTTCGGGCCGCCGCGAAGAAGGGCTTCGTGGAGTGGCTCGCGGGCACCTCCGCCGATGTGCTGTGCCTCCAGGAGGTGCGGGCCGAGCCGCCGCAGCTGCCCGAGGGCATTCGGCAGCCGGACAGCTGGCATGTCGTGCACGCGCCTGCCGCCGCCAAGGGGCGTGCGGGGGTGTCCGTCTATACGCGGCGCGAGCCCGATCGCATCCAAGTCGGCTTCGGCTCCGCCGAGTTCGACGGCAGCGGCCGGTACGTCGAGGTCGATCTGCCCGGCGTCACGGTCGCCTCCCTCTATCTGCCGTCCGGCGAGGTCGGGACCGAGCGGCAGGACGAGAAGATCCGGTTCATGGGGGAGTTCCTCGCCTATCTGAAGGCGCTCAAGGAGCGTGCCGCCGCCGGTGGTCGCGAGGTCGTCGTCTGCGGCGACTGGAACATCGCCCACCAGGAGGCCGACCTCAAGAACTGGCGCGGCAACAGGAAGAACTCGGGGTTCCTGCCGGAGGAGCGCGAGTGGCTCACGACGGTCTTCGACGAGACGGAGGGCGGGTACGTGGATGTCGTACGGGCCCTGCATCCGGACGTCGAAGGGCCGTACACGTGGTGGTCCTACCGTGGGCGCGCTTTCGACAATGACACTGGTTGGCGCATCGACTATCAGGTCACGACGCCGGGGCTCGCGGCCAAGGCTGTCAAGGGGTACGTGGAGCGGGCGGCCACGCATGCGGAGCGGTGGTCGGACCACGCGCCCGTGACCGTCGTCTACAACCTTTAGGCCCCCGGAGGCCGCTGCTCGGCCTCCCGCACCCGCCGGTCCAGCGCCATCGACAACTCCGCCTCCACCACGCTCTTCGCGAGCGGCCGCAAGCGCTCCAGGTCGGCCGGGGACGCGCCCCGTGTGAGAGCGAGGCCGGTGAACAACTCGGCCAGGGCGTCCGCGTGTTCGCGTACGCGGCGGCCGGTCCGTAGGACCTCCGCGAGGGGGATGCCCTCGCGTACCAGGGCCGCCGAGACGTCCAGCAGGCGGCGGCTGATGTGGACCAGGTCGGTGCCGTCTGTGGCGAGGTAGCCGAGGTCCAGGGCGGCGGCGAGGTTCTCGGAGGTGGCTTGGTCACCGAAGGCGTCGGCCAGTTCCTCGGGGGAGAGGCGGACCGGGACTTCCTCGGTGGGGGCGCCCAGGCCGAGCAGTTCGCCTACGCCGCGGCCGTTGTCGAAGGCTTCGGCCAGTTCGGCGATGCCGCTGAGGGTGTGGCCGCGTTCCAGGAGTGCCGAGATCGTGCGCAGGCGGGCCAGGTGGTCGTCGTCGTACCAGGCGATGCGTCCCTCGCGGCGGGGCGGCGGAAGGAGTTTGCGCTCGCGGTAGAAGCGCAGGGTGCGCACCGTAATGCCGGCCTCCTTGGCCAGCTCCTCCATGCGGTACTCCCGCTTGCCGGGCTCCCGCTGTCCCGGCCCGCCGGACGTCGCGTGTCCCCGCTTTCCCGATCCCTCAGCCACGCGTTCAGCCTATGCCTATGTTGTACCGCCAGTAACTTCTTCGGTTCCGGGCCTACCCAGGAGTGTGGCGTTCCCCTTACTCTCCCCATTGCGCCAGTGTTCACTGGCATGGTCGCACGGGGCAGACGAGGATGGACCAGGGAGGCGTCGGGATGGCCGAGCGCGAAGATGCGGACGTGCGGCATGTGCGCGTGGCGGTGGTCGGGTCCGGGTTCGGTGGGCTCGGGGCCGCCGTGCGGCTGCGGCGGGAAGGGATCACCGACTTCGTCGTACTCGAACGGGCCGGCAGCGTCGGCGGCACCTGGCGGGACAACAGCTATCCCGGCTGCTGCTGCGACGTACCGTCCCACCTGTACTCGTTCTCCTTCGCCCCCAACCCGGACTGGCCACGCGCCTTTTCGGGGCAGGAGCACATCCGCGCGTACCTGGAGCATGTGACGGATGTCTTCCGGCTCCGCCCCCACCTCCGCTTCAACTCCGAGGTGAAGAAGATGACTTGGGACGGCGAGCGGCTGCGCTGGGAGATCGAGACCAGCAGCGGCAACCTCACCGCCGATGTCGTCGTCTCCGCCACCGGGCCGCTCTCCGAACCCCGGATCCCGGACATCCCCGGGCTCGACACCTTCCCCGGCAAGGTCTTCCACTCGGCCCGCTGGGATCACGACTACGACCTGCGCGGCAAGCGGGTCGCGGTCGTCGGTACGGGCGCCTCCGCCATCCAGATCGTGCCCGCGATCCAGCCCGAGGTCTCCCGGCTCACCCTCTTCCAGCGCACCCCGCCATGGGTGCTGCCGCGCGTCGACCGGGCGATCAGCGGCGCCGAGCGCTTCGTGCACCGGCAGTTGCCGTTCACCGCGAAGGCCCGGCGCGGACTCCTGTGGGGCATCCGGGAGTTGCAGGTCCAGGCGTTCACCAAGCACCCGGGCGAGCTCGGCCTGGTCGAGCAGTTCGCGAAGCTGCACATGGCCCGCGCCATCAAGGACCCTGCGTTGCGGGCCAAGTTGACCCCCGGCTACCGCATCGGCTGCAAACGCATCCTGCTGTCCAGCGACTACTACCCGGCGCTCGCCCGGCCCAATGTGGACATCGTCGCCTCCGGGCTCGCGGAGATCCAGGGCAGCACCGTCGTCGCCGCCGACGGCAGCCGCACCGAGGCCGACGCGATCGTCTTCGGTACGGGCTTCCATGTCACCGACCTGCCGATCGCCGAACGCGTCGTGGGCGCGGACGGCCGCACCCTCGCCGAGGCCTGGGCGAACGGCATGCAGTCGCTGCGCGGTGCGAGCGCCGCCGGGTTCCCCAACTGGATGTCGATCATCGGCCCGAACACGGGTCTCGGGAACAACTCCATGATCCTGATGATCGAGTCCCAGCTGACCTATATGGCCGACTATCTGCGGCAGTTGGACGTCCTCGGCGGACCGGTCGCCCTGGACGCCCGCCCGGGTGCCGTCAGCGCCTGGAACGACCGGGTCCAGGAGCGCATGAAGCGCACGGTGTGGAGCACGGGCGGCTGCACCAGCTGGTATCTCGACGCGAACGGCCGCAACACGACCATCTGGCCCGGTACGACGACGGAGTTCCGCAGCGCGACACGACGCGTCAACCTGGGGGAGTACGAAGTACTCCGGGAGCCCCGGACCCGTACCGACGACATCCGAGGCGAGCAGAAGGTGGAGGCCGGCGCGTGAGCCGACTGACGCATGTGAAGAGTGGTCCCTACTCCCCGCCCGTCCCCGTAAGGGAGTTGACCGCGGTCTCCGCCGACGGCGCCCGGTTGCACGTCGAGGTGCATGGCCCCGACGACGGGCCCGCCGTGGTGCTCGTACACGGCTGGACCTGCTCGACCGCCTACTGGGCCGCGCAGGTACGGGACCTCGCCGCCGACCACCGGGTCATCGCGTACGACCAGCGCGGACACGGCCGCAGTCCCGCGCACACCACGTGCACCACGGACGCGCTCGCCGACGACCTGGAGGCCGTACTCGCGGCCACCCTCGAACCGGGCGAGAAGGCCGTGATCGTGGGGCACTCCATGGGCGGGATGACGGTGATCGCCGCGTCCGGGAGAGAGCGGCTGAGGGAGCATGCGGCGGCCGTGCTGCTGTGCAGTACGGGCAGTTCGCGGCTGGTCACCGAGTCGCTGGTGGTGCCGCTGCGGGCCGGACGGCTGCGGACCTGGCTCACCCGGCGCATCCTGGGGGCGCGGGCACCGCTCGGGCCGGTCACGCCGATCGCCCGGCGGATCCTCAAGTACGCGACGATGGGCCCCGGTTCGGCCCCCGAGATGGTCGAGGCGTGTGCGCGCATCGTGCACGCGTGTCCGCGCCGGGTGCGGCACGCCTGGTCGCACGTACTGGACGCACTCGAACTCGACCACGCCGTACGGGAGTTGACCATGCCGACGACCGTGATCGTCGGCACGGCCGACCGGATGACACCCGCGGTCCACGCGCGTGCGATGGCCGCCGCGCTGCCCGACTGCGCCGGTCTCACCGAGCTGCCCGGCATCGGGCACATGACCCCCATCGAGGCGCCCGAGCTGGTCAACGGGCGGATCCGGGAACTCGCGGCCGCCCATGTGCGGGCCGGGTTGAAGGAGGGCGCATGAGGCGCGGGACAAACCTGGAAGGGCAGGTCGCCGTCGTCACCGGAGCGGCGCGAGGTGTCGGCGAACTCCTCGCGCGCAAGCTCTCCGCACGCGGCGCGAAAGTCGCGCTGGTCGGCCTCGAGCCGGACGAGCTGAAGCGGGTCGCCGGGCGGCTGCACACCGAGGGCGGCCACTGGTACGCCGATGTCACCGACCACGAGGCGATGCTCCGGGTCGCGGCCGAGGTCGAGGAGCGGTTCGGGAAGGTCGACATCGTCGTCGCCAACGCGGGCGTCGCGACCGGCGGAACCTTCGCCGGCTCCGACCCCGAGGCCTGGCGCCGCGTCATCGAGGTCAACCTCATCGGTTCGGCGGTGACCGCCCGCGCCTTCCTGCCCGCCCTGCTCGCGAGCCGCGGCTATCTGCTGCAGATCGCCTCGCTCGCCGCGCTCACACCCGCGCCGATGATGACGGCGTACTGCGCGTCCAAGGCGGGCGTCGAGGCGTACGCGCACAGCTTGCGCACCGAGGTCGGCCACAAGGGCGTACGCGTCGGGGTCGGTTATCTGTCGTGGACCGACACCGACATGGTGCGCGGGGCCGATCAGGACGACGTGATGCGGGAGTTGAGGCAGCGGATGCCGTGGCCGGCCGGCAAGACGTATCCGCTGGGGCCCGCCGTCGACCGGATCGTGGCCGGGATCGAGCGGCGGTCGAGTCATGTGTACGGGCAGTGGTGGCTGCGGGGTGTGCAGGGTGTACGGGGCTATCTGCCGGGGCTCGTTGCGACGGTGGGGCGGCGGGAGATGCGGCGGTTCGAGCCTCGGCTCGGGAAGATCCGTACGGGGCTTGTCGGTGCGGGTGGGGCGGCTGATGAGGCGGCGCGCGATGGGGTGCGCAATGCGGTGCGTAACCGAACGTAACTGACCGAAATGCGCGCTTTGTCGGTCCATGTGAATCTGAGTGAGGCCCCATCCCCTCACCCAGTACGGGAGTGAATCTCATGGGCATGAAGGACGAGTTCCAGGACAAGGCCGAGAAGCTTCAGCAGAACGCGAAGAGTAAGACGAGTGGTCGCGGGGAGAGTGAGCGTGGCCGGATGACGCCGGAGGAGCGGGAGCGGCGGTCCCGGATGACTCCGGAGGAGCGGGAGCGGACTCAGCATGAGGAGGCTGCTCGGCGGCGGCGTCAGCAGGAACAGGATCCGACGCGGCGGGCGCAGCAGGAGGAGCAGGATCGGCTCGATCAGGATTACGACATCTGAGTCGGGCTGAATTGGTGAGGGGTGCCCTCTCTTTGGGGAGGGCACCCCTCTCTTGCGTGTGCTTGCGTTTGCTGTCGCTGGGGCGTGTTGAGCCGTTGCCCGGTGCTGTGGGCTGTGCCCACCCGTTCCGCCCTGCGGAACGATTGCCCACAGCGCGGTGCGGGGCGATTGCCCACAGCGCGCGCGGTCGCTTTGGCGGCGCGCGCCGTCACCTCGGTGGGAGGTTTGGGCGGGTGCGGTCTGGGATGTGGTGGTGGTCTGGGGGAGTTGCTGCTGGGTGGTCCGTCAGGAGGTTCAGGGCCAGGTGGACTGCGTCGGATAGTTGGGCGTGGCGGCCTTCTGCCCAGTCCAGGGGGGTGCGGAGTATGGGCAAGTCCGGGCTTACGCCGTGGTTTTCTACGGACCAGCCGTAGGCGTCGAACCATGCCGCGTTCATGGGCACCGTGATGGTTGTGCCGTCGCCGAGGCGGTGGCGGCCGGTCATGCCCACTACGCCGCCCCAGGTGCGTTGGCCCACCACCGGGCCGAGTTTGAGGAGTTTGAAGGCGGCCGTGATCATGTCGCCGTCCGAGGACGTCGATTCGTCGGCGAGGGCGACGACCGGGCCGCGTGGGGCGTTGGAGGTGTACGACACCGGCTGGGCGTTACGCGTTACGTCCCAGCCCAGGATCGTGCGGGTGAGCTTCTCTACGACCAGCTCGCTGATGTGGCCGCCGGCGTTGCCGCGTACGTCGACGATGAGGGCGGGACGGGACATCTCCATGCGCAGGTCGCGGTTGAACTGGGCCCAGCCCGAGCCGCCCATGTCGGGGATGTGCAGGTAGCCGCACTTGCCGTGGCTCAACTCCCGTACGACCTCACGGCGTTTGGCCACCCAGTCCTGGTAGCGGAGCGGCCGCTCGTCGATCAACGGGACCACAGCGACCCGGCGCGCATGCCCTTCGCCGTCCGCCGACGCGAACGTCAACTCCACCGTCGTACCGCCCGCCCCCGCGAGCAGCGGATACGGACCGGCGACCGGATCGACCGGCCGTCCGTCGACATGGGTGAGCACGGCGCCCTCGCGGATGCCCGTACCGGCCAGCGGTGAACGGGCCCTGGAGTCGGACGACTCGCCCGGCAGGATGCGCCGGATCGCCCAACTGCCGTCCTTGCGAAGGAAGTTGGCGCCCAGCAGGCCCTGTGCGCGTTGGTAGTGCGGCGGCCCTTCGTTGCGGCGCGCGGGAGTGACGTACGCATGGGAGGTACCCAGTTCGCCCAGGACCTCGCGCAGCAGGTCCGCGAACTCGTCGGGGGAGGCGACGCGTTCGACCAGCGGCCGGTACTGGTCGAGGACCGCGTCCCAGTCGATGCCGCACATCTTCGGCTCCCAGAAGTACGCGCGGATCAGGCGGCCCGCCTCCTCGTACGACTGACGCCACTCGGCGGCCGGGTCGACGTGGTGCACGATGCGCCGCGAGTCGATCCACACGGTCGTGTCGAGGTCGCCGGACTCGGTGGAGGGGACGGCCCGCAGATCGCCCTCGTCGACGACGACGAGCCGCGAGCCGTCGCCGCTGACCGCGAACCAGTCGAGGTGATCGACGAGTTCGGACTTCTTCGCCTTGCTGATGTTGAAGTACTCCAGCGTCGGCCGCCCGGAGGTGTCGGCCGGGTTGACGAAGGTCTCGCCGAGCGCGCCGGAGATCGGCCAGCGCAGCCAGACCAGGCCGCCGCCGGCGACCGGGTACAGCGCCGAGTACTTGGAGGCGGGCACCGGGAACGGCGTCACGCGGTTCGCCAATCCCTCGGTCTCGACCGTGACCGCGGCGCCGTCGCCGGTTTCGTCCTCATCTACATCCAGACCGCCCGCGGCCGGGCGTCCCTCGGGGGTCAGCGCGAAGGGGGAGGGCGTCGCGGACGACAACGGAACGATGTACGGGCGGCAGCCCAGCGGGAAGGACAGGTCGCCGGTGTGCACGTCGTACACCGGGTCGAAGCCGCGCCAGGACAGGAAGGCGAGGAAGCGGCCGTCCCGCGTGAACACCGGTCCCTCGTCCTCGAAGCGGCCGTTGGTGACGTCGACGATCGTGTGTGCTCCCGGACCTTCGGCTTTCGGCCCCTCGATCCGCGCGATCTTGATCTGGCGCAGGGACCGGCCGATGCCCGGGTGCGACCAGGTCAGCCAGGTGCCGTCGGGGGAGAAGGAGAGGTCGCGTACGGGCCCGTTGACGGACTGGATCAGCTCGGTGACGTCGCCGCCTTCCGGTTCCTCGGTGGCGTCGATGAGCAGCAGCCGTCCGTCGTTGGACGCGATCGCGAGCCGTTCCCCCTGTGGATCCGAGACGAGTTCCAGTACGCGGCCAAGGCGGCCGGAGGCGAGTCGGCGCGGTGTGCCGGTGCCGGTCGCGCGCGGCAGGTACGCGATCTCGACGGCGTCCTCGCCCTCCGCGTCGGTCACATAAGCGAGCCGCCCGCTCGAGCCGAGCATCTCCGGCAGCCGTACGCGTACGCCCGGAGTGTCCGCGATGGTGCGCGCCGGGCCGTCGCGGTGGGTGAGCCAGTACAGGCTGCCGCGTACGACAACGGCGCTGGCCCGGCCCGTCTCGTCCACGGAGATTCCGTCGACGTGCTGGCCGGCCGGTACCTGGTAGGGGCGGCGCCCGGCCCGCGGCCCGCCGAGGCGCACCTCGAGGCGGCGGGGGCTCGAGTCGGCGGACAGGTCGTCGACGATCCACACCTCGCCCGCGCACTGGTAGACGACGCGGGTGCCGTCGCTGGATGCGTGGCGGGCGTAGAAGGCGTCGTGGTCGGTGTGACGGCGCAGGTCGGAGCCGTCGTGCAGGCAGGAGTAGAGGTTGCCGACGCCCTCGTGGTCGGAGAGGAAGGCGATGCGGTCGCCGACGAACATGGGCGCGTCCAAGTGCCCGTCGAGGTCGTCGAGGATGCGCTGCCCGTGCACCCAGAGGCGTCCGGTGGCGCCGCCGCGGTAGCGCTTCCAGGAGGCGGGCTCGTGCGGGGGCGTGCCGGTGAGCAGCAGCGTCTTGTGCTCGCCGGCGACGTCGGCGACCGCGATGTGCGAGACCGGGCCCCAGGGGAGCTTGCCGCCGGGGTCGCCGGTGACCGGGAGCTTGTAGGCCCAGGTGAAGTGGGCGAAGGGCTCGCCGTGGGAGGCGACGGCGAGGATGTCGCCGTCGGGGTTCCAGCCGCAGACGCGGGTGTCGGGGCTGCCCCAGTAGGTGAGGCGCGTGGCGGGGCCGCCGTCGACCGGGGCGAGGTGGATCTCCGGGTCGAGGCTGCGCCAGTTCGTGTACGCGATGTGCCGGCCGTCGGGCGAGAAGCGTGGGTGGCCGACCTTCGTACGGTCGACGGTGAGGCGCCAGGCTCGGCCGGGGCCGTTGAGGGGGGCGACCCAGAGGTCGTCCTCGGCGACGAAGCACAGGCGCTCGCCGCTTAGGTGGGGGAAGCGGAGGTAGCCGGGGGCGGTTTGGTTCTTGTGCTTGTCGCTCACCTACTCATGCTTTGTCGGGGGAGGGGGCGCGGCAACTTGTGGGCGGGTTCTTTTCCCCAACCCCGCGCCTTCCCGGAACTGAGGGCTGCGCCCCCAGGCCCCCGCCAGGGGGTGGTGGGTGACACTGCGTGTCGCGGCTGTCGGTTCGTTGTGGCTTGTCGCGCAGTTCCCCGCGCCCCTGAAGGGCGCGTTGCTGGAGCCGCACATTGATACAGCCCCGCGCCCCTTAAGCAGCGCTGCTGTGAGCCGGGACACGTACGAAACGGTTTCGTTTCGTACGTGCCCCGGTGTATCTTCTAGGTGTACGAAACCGTTTCGTTCGGAGCGCGGTCTGTAGGCGCGCATACGTTGGGTCTGTAGCCTGGCGCTCCGGACGTGGGAGCAGGAGAGGTGAGTGGGATGGCTGAAGCCGCGACGGTGCGCCGCAGTCGGATCACGCCCGAGCGGGAGGCCGAGCTGTACGGGGCCGTGCTCGACCTGCTCCGGGAAGTCGGCTACGACGCCCTGACCATGGACGCCGTGGCCGCCCGCACCCGGTCCAGCAAGGCGACGCTCTACCGCCAGTGGGGCGGCAAGGCCGAGCTGGTGGCCAAGGCGCTCCGGCATCACAAGCGGATCGACCCGGCCGAGATCGACACCGGGTCCCTGCGGGGCGACTTCCACGCCATGGCGGTGCGTGAGGACGACTGCTCCATGGAGCAGGACACCGCGCTGATGCGGAGCCTGGTCATGGCGGTCCACAACAGCCCCGAACTCCTTCAGGAGTTCAGGGAATGGCTCATCGAGCCCGAGATGGCCGAGATCAACAAGGTGCTGCAGCGTGCCGTCGAACGGGGTGAGATCCGTGCGGACAACCCCGCGATCGAATACGTACTGCACATGATGCTCGGCGCCTTCGTCGCCCGGAACCTGATCGACGGACTGCCGCCGACCCAGGAGTTCCTCCTTTCGTACGTCAACGCCGTGGTCCTCCCCGCCCTCGGCGCCTGACGCTCGACCAGCTCGACCAGCTCAACCACCTTCCAGAGTCACCCACTTGCACCTGACGTCACCGCTCTCGTCGTCGGGCTGATGACCCCTGCCCTGTTCCGCCCCACGACCTGACCGGGAGTACTCCCTCGTGGCTACCTTCCTCTATAAACTCGGCCGACTCGCCTTCCGGCGACGGCACTTCGTCGCCCTGATATGGGTGGCGCTGCTGACGCTCGCGGGTGTCGGCGCGGCCAGCGCACCCGCCGCCGGATCCACCTCCTTCTCCATCCCCGGCGTCGAGGCCCAAAAGGCCTTCGACCTGCTGGAACAGCGCTTCCCTGGAGCCAGCGCCGACGGCGGGACCGGGCGCATCGTCTTCAAGGCGCCCGAGGGCCAGAAGATGACGGACGCCGACAACAAGGCGACCGTCGAGAAGACCGTCAGGGAACTGGGTGACGGCGCCGAAGTCGTCTCCGTCACCGACCCGTTCACGACGAACGCCGTGAGCAAGGACGGAACGGTCGCCTACACGTCGGTGACGTACGACGCCCCCGGCATGGAGCTGAAGGACTCGACCAGGGACGCCCTCGAGGCGGCCGCGGACGAGGCGCAGGCCACCGGGCTGACCGTCGACGTCGGAGGCGACGCCCTGCAGGCCGCGGCCGAGCCGGGGGCGATCGGCGAGGTCATCGGTCTCGCCATCGCCGCCGTCGTCCTCGTCCTCACCCTGGGCTCGCTGGTCGCGGCCGGACTGCCGCTGCTGACCGCGATCATCGGCGTCGGCATCGGCGTCGCCACCATCACCGCCCTCGCCAACGCGCTCGACCTCGGCGACACCACCTCCACGCTCGCGTTGATGATCGGCCTCGCGGTCGGTATCGACTACGCGCTGTTCATCGTCTCGCGCTACCGGGGCGAGCTGGCCGACGGCCGTGACGGCGAGGAGGCGGCAGGCCGGGCCACCGGCACCGCCGGCTCGGCGGTGGTCTTCGCGGGTCTCACGGTCGTGATCGCCCTGGCGGGCCTGTCGGTCGTCGGCGTCCCGATGCTGACCAAGATGGGCCTCGCGGCGGCGGGCACGGTCGTGGTGGCCGTCCTCATCGCGCTGACCATGATCCCGGCGCTGCTCGGGTACGCGGGCAGGAAGGTCCGGCCGGTGGGCGAGAAGCGCAAGCGGCGTGGCGGCGAGGAGTCCGAGGCACCCGAGAGGTCCGAGACACCCGAGAAGTCCCAGGCGCAGGCCAAGCCCGGCATGGGCACCCGTTGGGCGAGCTTCGTCATCCGCCGCCCGGTTGCCGTACTGCTGCTCGGCGTGGTCGGTCTGGGTGCCATCGCCGTCCCGGCCACCCAGCTGGAACTGGGCCTGCCCGACGACGGCTCGCAGCCGACGTCCACCACCCAGCGCCGGGCGTACGACCTGCTGTCGGAGGGCTTCGGCCCCGGCTTCAACGGCCCCCTGATGATCGTGGTCGACGCCAAGGAGAGCGACGACCCCAAGGCGGCGGCCACCACGGTCACCGACGGGATCAAGGGCCTCAAGGACGTCGTGACGGTGACCCCGGCGGCGTTCAACAAAGCCGGCGACACGGCGACGATCACCGTGATCCCGGACTCCAAGCCGTCCTCGGTACAGACCGAGGACCTGGTGCACGCCATCCGCGACCAGGGCACCGACGTCAAGGCCGACACGGGCGCGAGGGTCCTGGTCACCGGCACCACCGCGATGAACATCGACTTCTCGCAGAAGCTCACCGACGCGCTGGTCCCGTACCTGGCCCTGGTGGTCGGCCTCGCCTTCGCGCTCCTGATCGTGATCTTCCGCTCGATCCTGGTCCCGCTGAAGGCGGCCCTCGGCTTCCTGCTCAGCGTGCTCGCCGCGCTCGGTGCCGTGGTCGCGGTCTTCCAGTGGGGCTGGCTCGGCGGCCTGCTCGGCGTCGAGGAGACCGGTCCGATCATGTCGATGATGCCGATCTTCATGGTGGGCGTGGTCTTCGGTCTCGCGATGGACTACGAGGTGTTCCTCGTGACCCGAATGCGGGAGGCGTACGTCCACGGCGAGTCGCCGAGCCAGGCCATCGTGACCGGCTTCCGGCACAGTGCCCGGGTCGTGGCCGCCGCCGCGGTCATCATGATGGCCGTCTTCGGCGGCTTCATCAGCTCCAGCGAGTCGATGATCAAGATGATCGGCTTCGGCCTCGCGATCGCCGTCTTCTTCGACGCGTTCGTGGTCCGCATGGCCATCGTCCCGGCGGTGCTCGCCCTGCTCGGCAAGAAGGCCTGGTGGCTCCCGAAGTGGCTGGACCGCGCCCTGCCGAACGTCGACGTCGAGGGCGAGGCGCTCCGCACCCACGACGCCGACGGTCCGGACGGTCCGAAGGACCAGGACGAGGACCGGGAGTTGGTACGGGTCTGAGGCTACGGGGCTGAGGTCTCACCTCATACGGGTCTGAGACCTCACCTCAACGGACAGGGCGCCCCACGCGTTGGTGGGGCGCCCTGTCGCTTGCGCTTGAACCGACCTGCCCGCGTTACTGCTTCGAGTCACCCCCACCTCCTGGACGGACTTCGTCACGTACATCGCTGGGGCATGATCCGGAGAACTCGGTCGCATGCCCCGTACACGCGCCGCTAGCGTGCCGTGCATGAACGCCGCTGAAGAGCAGAACGCCGCCCATCCCCGTTTCGCCGAAGCCTTGCGTGAGCTGGGGCTTGATGACCTGCCCTCGCAGATCCGCCGCTTTCCGGACGCGACCCGCACCGCCGCCGAAGCCGCCGCGGCGATCGGGTGTGAGCTGAGCCAGATCTGCAAGTCGCTGATCTTCGCAGCGGACGGGGTCCCGGTCCTCGTTCTCATGGACGGGGCGTCCCGCGTGGACCTGGAGCTAGTCCGGACGGAACTCGGCGCCGAGAAGGTCACGCGGGCGAGGGCGAACCTCGTGCGGGAGACGACGGGGTACGCGATCGGGGGTGTACCGCCCTTCGGGCACCGCACCAAGACCCGTGTGCTGGCGGACCGTTCGCTGCTCGACCACGACATCGTGTGGGCCGCCGCGGGCACCCCGTACGCCGTCTTCCCCATGGACCCGAAGACCCTCATCACGCACGCGGGCGCCACATTGGTGGACGTACGCGACCGAACCGAGTGACACCACTCGTCGCGGCAGCCGTCCTCCTCGCCGCCGTCACCCACGCGAGCTGGAACGCGATCGCGCGCCAGATCACCGACAAGCTCGTCGGGTTCACGCTGATCGCCGGCGGCGGGGACGCTGATCGGGCTGGCCATGGTGCCGTTCGTGCCGTTCCCGGCGGCCGGGGCGTGGCCGTACCTGATCGCCTCGGCCCTCATCCACGTCGCGTACTACGTCCTGCTGATGAGGTCCTTCCGGCTGGGCGACTTCGGCCAGGCGTACCCCATCGCACGCGGCACCGCCCCGCGTCCAGCCGAATCTTGCCGGGCTCGTGCGCCCTGGCACAGCGCTCCCCCGTAGCCCTTCGAGCACGGGAGGTGCCCCAGGCTGCGCTGCGTCAGTCGCCTACGCTCCGCGTGGGCTCTCCCCCTGCCTTCGGCGGGGGACCCCATCCTCGGGCCTGCGATGCACCACGCCCCCCGCTCGCTGATCCGGCCTGATCGACCGGACAGGGCAGGCCTCGCAGGGAACCGTCTACAGCGCAGTCAGCGCGGCTGTAGCCCCACCGGTCCGTCGCCGGGCATGGCAGCCTGCCGCTCGTCCTGGCGTTGGGGCGCGGGCCGTTCGGAGGACCGGTGGGAGTGGCGCTGCGGCCCGGGCGACGCAGGCTCCTAGCGTGTCCGGGCATGACGAACGCATCCTCAGAGAGAGCGGCGAGGCCCACCCGACGGGGGGCGCTCGCAGGCCTGGCGGCCGGAGCCGGAGCAGCCCTTGTGGCCTCGGCGCCGACGGCCTCTGCGCTGGTACCCGCCGGAGCCCGTGGGTCAGCCACGTCCAGCCCGTCGTCCACGACCGCGGCCGCGTCGCCGACGCCCGGAGCCATGCAACTGTTCACGGACCCTGCGCTCAACTTCGCCGCGCTGCTGGCCCTGGGCGGCGCCGGGTTCGGCTCGAGCGAGGTCGGCGAGGTCCTGACCGCGGTCAACGCGATCAACGCCGCGGGGGCGGAGCAGCAGACCTTCACCGCGGAGTTCCGGCGCTGGGGGGACCGGCTGACGGCCACCGCGACCCGGCATCCGCAGACCCGGCGCTCCCGCTCGCTGCGGGCGGCCCAGTACTACGACCAGGCGCTGTTCTTCGTGCTCGGCTCGGACACCCCCGGCGACGAGGAAGAGCTCTACCTCGCCGGGCGTCGCTCCTGGGACACGTTCGCCCGGCTGTGCACACCGGCGGCGATCACCGATCAGGTCCCGTACGAGGGCGGGACGTCGATCCCTGTCTGGTTCTTCCGCCCCGATACCTCCGGCAGGGCCAGGCCGACCGTCATCCTCACCAACGGCAGCGACGGCCAGAACGTCGACATGTGGACGTACGGGGTCTCCGCAGCGCTCGCCCGCGGTTGGAACGCGCTCGTGTACGACGGACCCGGCCAGGGCCGGCTGCTCTTCGTCGACCAGGTCGTCTTCACCCCTCGCTGGGAGCGGGTCGTCTCTCCCCTGGTGGACTGGCTGGAGCGCCGCAGGGACGTCGACGAGCGGCGCATCGCCCTGACCGGGCTGTCGATGGGCGGCGACCTCGCGCCGCGCGCAGCGGCCTTCGAACGCAGGATCGCAGCGCTGGTCGCGATGCCGGGAGTGCTCTCGCCGTGGCTGGGTTTTCCGCCGGAGCTCCGGAGCATCGTGAGCCCCGACAAGGCGGAGACCAACCACATCTGGAACGAAGAGGTCGTCCCCGAGCTGAGCCCGGAGGAAGCGGCGACGATCGCGAAGCGGGTCGAGCCGTTCTCGATCCCCGCGATGCTGGCCGCCCGTCAGGGCCGGATCTTCACCGACTTCTGGACACCGGCCCAACGGATCATGGCGCTCGACATCACCGGGGTCGTGGGCCGTATCAAGTGCCCCACGCTCGTGCTGGACTACGACGACGAGCAGTTCTACCCCGGCCAGCCGCGCGCGTTCTACGAACTGCTGCGTGCCCCCAAGGACTTCCAGCTGCTGACGGCGGCCACCGGTGCCCAGCTGCACTGCTCGCCGATGGCGCCACAGCAGCACTGCGAGCTCGTCTTCGACTGGCTGGAGGACACCCTGGGGCGGGGCAACCGCCCATAGGCCTGCCGTCAGCGGGCCGACGTACGCGGCCCGCACGGCCCGGCCGACAGCGGCGGGATGTTCGGTGGTTGGGTGGCCTGGTGTGGGTGTGGAGGCATGGTCAAGACCTAATCCCTTGTTAAGGAGCGAGCATGTCCGCACCCTCATGCGTACCTGCTGGCGCCTCGGCGGCCTCCCCGAGTACGCGTCCCTGCGCCTGCGTACCTGGGCCCACACCCTCGGCCACCGGGGCCACGTCCTCACCAAGTCCCGCGCCTACTCGACGACATACGCGGCTGTCCGCGCCGAACGCGCGCGTCACGTGGGCCATGTCGACGAATGTCCCTGGCGCGGTCACTGATCGGCACTGGCGCTACGTCGACTCCGGCCACACCCCCGGCGCCGCGCTCCTGGCTGCCGGAATCGCCGAAGACATCGCCACGAACCGTGAGATCGCCCGCGAAGAGCGGAAGGCGCCCCGGTGACGAGACGCCACAACGAGCAGTGGGTTCGGGCCGTGGAGCGCCAAGCGGCCAAGTTCCCCACACGAATGGGGCCGAGGAGCGCTGCACGACTTGCGCGGCTCCTCGGCCCTGCACAAAAGGATTCCCAGCTAGGCGCCGAGCTGCTGAGTAGCCGCGCGCAGGCGCTTGTCCCGCCTGCCCGTCAGGAACTTGACCGGGATCAGCACCGCCCACCACAGCTTCGCGCCCGTCGGAGAGATGAAGGCGAGCGGCACGGCGACGGCGAAGACCAGCACCGTCGACGCCAGATCGGCCACATCGTTGCGCGCGACAGGATCGGGCAGTGCCGCACTACTCAGCCAAGGGCGCTTCCACATGGCGACCATCAGCGCGAGTTGTGTGGCCCCCATGGCCGCGACGGCGCCGGAGTACACGGCGACCGACCGCGACAGGTCCCCGTACTCGGCCAGCAAAGTGGTGGGAAAGGGCATCATGGCGATCAGCCCCAGGCTCAGCAGCCCGAGCTTGGTGACCGTCCCATCCACCGCCCGCGCGTATCGGAAGATCTGGTGGTGGCCTCGCCAGAACGCTGCGATGACCACAAAGCTGAGGGCATACGCCCACACGTTGGGCATCACATCCCCCAGCGCTTGCTCGAAACGGGCGGGGTCCAGCCCGGAGGGCAGCGTGATGTCCAGCGCGAGCAGTGTCATCGCGATGGCGAACACGCCATCCGACAGCGCGAGGAGTCGGACCGCGCTCCCTTCGGCGTCCCGCACTCGCTGGTGGCCGATCATAACCCCCAACCCTAGGGTCAAATATCCCTGAATGCTCCGATTGATCCCTTGAACGTATTGAGCCGCCCGCCGGACTTCGTAGCCTGGTCGATGGCGTGGAGAGTCGGCACCCAATGTCCAGGTCTCCGCCATCCGGCTCGGGACTGGAGTGGCATTGGGTGCGGCTCTCCTGAAGTGACTTGTTGGCAACTACGGCAAGGCCGAAGCCCAGGCGTGGGGCCGGGTCCACCCGAGGCTGACGCACCGCTCGGCCAGGTCGTCGGGGTCCGACGTCGGGGTCCGACAGGTCACGTCGGTTCGCCTCGCCGACAATGACGTCAAGCTCTGTTCATGTAACTTCGCTGGCCAGGTGGCTGTATGAGGCACTCCCGTACGCCCCGGTCTCGTCGCGCGCCATGAGAGCGTGTGGAGATCTGCCGTTTCGCTGGGGCCAGTTGACGACGCTTTCACCCCAGCGTGAGCCATTGGATGCCCAGGCGGCTGACGTCCCATGCTTCCTCCCTGGTGATCGGCTCGCGCCCCGTCGCCTTGAGCAGGAAGCGAAGCTGACCCCATCCCAGCTTCGCCAGTGCCGCTGCCCCGTCCGGGCCGAGCAGAAGATCCTGCACCAGATCTGCGGCCTGGGAAGTCAGCCACGGCTCGCGCCCCAGGGCGTCAGCCAGGTCCAGGCCATGCACGGAGACCTCAACCACCCGCGTCAGCAGGAACTCCGACAGGAGCATCGGATCGCCGTGCCGGGTGCGAACCACACGCCCTTCGGGCTCGGCCCGGCACAGTCGGTCTACCCGTTGCCAAGTGGCGTTGAAGTCGTCGGCGAGCGCGGCGCCGCTGAGCTGTTCGGCCGCATGGTCTTGGGCCAGAGCGATGCGAGCCGCGTTGGTGTCCGGAGCGAAACGGTCGTCGGACCGATAGTACTCAACTGCCGAGACCTCGGCATGAGTCGGCGCCGGTGCGGCCAGCATGCCCGGCAGCCAGGCAATCACCACCCGGACATGAGCCAGCAAGTCGCTCACCGTCCACGGTGCACACCGCGTCGGCAGACGCCACTCGGCCGCCGAGACCCCGGTCATCGCCCGCGCAAGTTGCCCGGCCTCGAGACGAAACGCTTCAACTGCCCGCCCCTGATCCATGCCGATCAAGTTACTTGACCAGAAAAGGTGCAGCAGTGAATCTCAAATGCGCTCTGATTCCTCGGTAGCTCCTTGGGTGCGTGCCGGGGCCGCAGACGACGCACACGTCGGATACGGAGAGGCCCGGCCGCATACGGATGCGGCCGGGCCGGAGGCGGTGGCCGTTCAGGCTTCGGGACAGAGTGTGTTGCGCAGCCCGATGTTGAGGTGACGTGCGTCGTCCTCGGTCAGCATGACGCCGTCGTAGGAGAACAGTTCCATTGCACTGTTGACCGTGTCCGAGACACCTCCATCGAGGTTCACACACTGGTAGCGCGCCTTTTCGATGGCCTTGCCCTCGTCTTGGACTAGCTTCGGGTTGACGTCTCTTATGGCCGCGATGGCGGCGGTTCTCTTGTCGCCGGTGGGCTCCGGGAGGGCGACCTTGTCGGCCTCGGAGGTGTCACTGCTGTCCGCGGTGTTCGGAGCCGCCGGTGCGCTGCTCGGGGCGGTGTCGGCCTTGCTGTCGGTGCCGTTGTCGCTGCTGCAGCCGACAAGGCTGACGGCGAGTGCGGCGGTGACGGCTGCGGTGGTGGTACGGATACGCATGATTCCCCCTGGATGGTGTACGTCCGGGGGACATCATGCGCAGGCGAGGTGCTGGGGGTCGGAGTGGTCACACGACTGTGACACGACAAAGCCCAGGTCGGGACTTCGCCTCGACCTGGCCCTGCTCCGGTCGGCGGGTGGCCGCCCGCCAGTTCAGGGCCCCCTCAACACAAGATCACCGCGAAACCGGATATCCAGGTGAGAACGCCGGGGCCCTGGATTCCTCGGTACGGTCGAGGCCGTGTCTGGTGTCGGTGTTGGTCACCACTAGCCGTGCGCTGGTTGATCGCGCGCGACTAGGAGAGCTCGATCATCGTCGGTGCGGCCATCGGCGCGGTGTTCTTCAAGGAGCGGTTCGGGGCGCCGAGGGTCGCCGCGGCGGCCCTCCTCGTCGTGGGCATCGGCCTGATGCTGCACGCGGCGTGAAGCCCGCCGCTTACAGGGCCGCAGCCGCCCGTACCGCCCGCACCAAGGCCTGAGCCCGCGGATCCGCCGTAACCGTCTTGCGGAAGCCGTTCGTCACATAGCCGAGCGCGATGCCCGAATCGGGGTCGGCGAAGCCGAGGGGGCCGCCGCGGCCCGGGTGGCCGAAGGAGCCGGGGGACAGGAAGGGGGAGGCTGAGCTGTGGAGCATGTGGCCGAGGCCGAAGCGGGTGTTGATCACCAGGATGCGGTCGGGGCCCTCGGATTCCTCCGTGCGGGCCGCTGCCAGTGTCGTCGGCGTGAACAGGCTTGGTACGCCGTCCACTTCACCGATCAGTGAGGCGTAGAAGCGGGCCAGGCCGTCCGCCGTCGCGATGCCGTTCGTCGCGGGGAGCGTGGCCGCGCGGTACGCCGGGTCGTTCTGGTCGGGGAACGGAGTGATCGCGGCGAAGGCCCGCCGGGTGAGGGAGGTGGGGTCGTCGTACGCCTCGGAGACCGTGCGTTTGGGGCGCGTACGGAGGCCTCCGGCGGTCGCGGGGGTCTCGAGTCGGCCGACCCGGCCGACGCGGCCCGCCTCCGCGTCCGGTAGGCCGATCCAGAGGTCCAGGCCCCGCGGCGCGGCGATCTCTTCGGCGATCCACGCCCCGATGCCCCGGCCCGTCACCCTCCGCACCAGCTCGTCCACGAGCCAGCCGAACGTCAGCGCGTGATAGCCGTGGTCCGTGCCCGGTTCCCATACCGGGGCCTGCAGCGCTACGGCCTCCGCGCCCCGCATCGGGTCCAGCGCCTCCGCCGGTGTCAGCGGGCGGTCCAGCACCGGCAGCCCGGCCCGGTGTGACAGCACCTGCCGGACCAGCACCCGCTCCTTGCCCGCCGCCTTGAACTCGGGCCAGTACTCCGCCACCGGCGCGTCCAGGTCCAACTGGCCGCGCTGATGCAGGAGAAGGGGTACGGCCGCGGCGACGCCCTTCGTCGCCGAGCGCACGATCTGGGCGGTGCCGCGCTCCCAGGGGGCGGAGGAATCCGACACGTCCCGCAGCCCGGCCCACAGGTCGACCACTTTGTGGCCGTCCCGGTACACGGCCACCGCCGCGCCCCGCTCCCCGAGCGCCGTGAAGTTGCGTACGAACGCGTCCCGGACCGGCTCGAAGCCCTCCGCCACCGTGCCGCTCACGTTCACGTTCACGTCCACGCCGTACTCCCGTCACTCCCGGCCAGAAACGGCCGACAGGGGGGCAACAACAGCCCAACACCCGCGATTCCTAGCCCAGCAGGATCGTGACCTCGATATTGCCGCGCGTCGCGTTCGAGTACGGGCAGACCTCGTGCGCCGCGTCCACCAGCTTCGAGGCGATGCCCGCGTCGAGGACGGGGAGCGAGACGCTGAGGGCGACGGCGAGTCCGTAGCCGCGCTGCTTGTTCGGGCCGATGCCGACCTTGGCCGCGACCGTGGAGCCGGTGAGGTCGAAGCCGGAGCGGCGGCCGACGAGGACCAGCGCGTTGTGGAAGCAGGCGCTGAAACCGGCCGCGAACAGCTGCTCCGGATTCGTGCCGTTGCCGTCCCCGCCGAGCGCGGGCGGCATCGCGACCCTCAGGTCGATCTGGCCGTCCTGGCTGGTGACATAGCCGTCCCGGCCGCCGTGCGCGGTGGCCTCGGCGACGTACATGATCTTCGTTGGACGGGTGTCGACGACAGCGGTGGTGTCGTCAGTCATGGTTGGCCTCCCCCAGAAACCCATGCGCACAAGTACATCGTGCACAAGGTACGTGGCGGCCTACGGGTCTCTGTTACCGGGGGGTAGCAACCGCGGGTAACGCGAGATCAGCGCGTACGGTCCGCCGCCGCGGCCTCCGCCTTCTCCGCCAGCCGCCACAAGTCCTCGCGCAACCGCGCGATCTCAGGCCCGCCGAGCCCTGTCGCCATGAGAAGCGCGCCCGGTACGCACTCTGCGCGCTCCCGCAGCTCCTCCCCGCGCCCCGTCACCGCGACGAGCACCGACCGCTCGTCCCGCGCCGACCGCTCACGCCGGACCAGACCCGCCGCCTCCAGCCGCTTCAGCAGTGGGGAGACGGTGCCGTAGTCGAGCCGCAGGGCTGCTGCCAGCTCCTTGACCGGGGTCTCGCCGCGCTCCCACAGGACCAGTAGGACGAGGTATTGGGGGTAGGTCAGGCCGAGCTCGTCGAGCAGCGGGCGGTACGCGGCCGTCACCGCGCGATGGGCGGCGTACAGCGCGAAGCACAGCTGGTCGTCCAGGAGCAGCGAGCCGTCGCGCGTGCCTGTGGTCTTCTCGTTCGTCACGCGCCCATTGTCACGGAGGCCGGGTCGAAGCCGAAGGGCAGCTCCAGGCGATGTTCCCGCATGAGTTCCTCGTCGGAGAGCAGTTCGCCCGTCTTGCCGTCCGCGGCGATCACGCCCTCGCTGAGGATCAGTGAGCGGGGGCACAGTTCGAGGGCGTACGGCAGGTCGTGGGTGACCATGAGGACGGTGACGTCCAACGACCGCAGGATGTCGGCGAGTTCGCGCCGCGAGGCGGGGTCCAGATTGGACGACGGCTCGTCCAGGACCAGAATCTCCGGCTCCATCGCCAGCACGGTCGCGACCGCCACCCTCCGTCGTTGCCCGAACGACAGATGGTGCGGGGGACGGTCCGCGAAGGCCTCCATGCCGACCCGCTCCAGCGCCGTGCGGACCCGCGCCTCCAGCTCCGGCCCCTTCAGACCGGCCGCCGCGGGCCCGAAGGCCACGTCCTCGCGCACGGTCGGCATGAACAGCTGGTCGTCCGGATCCTGGAAGACGATGCCGACCTTCCGCCGGATCTCCGCCATGTGCTGCTTGCCTACGGGCAGCCCGGCGACCGTCACGGTGCCGGTGCCGCCGGTGAGGATGCCGTTGAGGTGCAGTACGAGCGTGGTCTTCCCGGCGCCGTTCGGCCCGAGCAGCGCCACGCGTTCACCGCGCGCGATGGTGAAGTCGACGCCGAACAGCGCCTGATGGCCGTCCGGGTACGCGAAGGCGAGGCCCGAGACCTCGAGAGAAGGAGTCACAGGGTCCATCCCAACACGCAGACGACGAGGGCGGCGACGGGCAGGGCGAGGGCGTACGACCACTGCGCCCGGGACGCGGTCACCTCGTCGATGACCGGCATGGAACCGGCGTAACCCCGGCTCACCATGGCGAGATGCACCCGCTCCCCGCGCTCGTACGAGCGGATGAACAGCGCGCCCGCCGACTTGGCGAGGACGCCCCAGGACCGTACGCCCCGGGCCTCGAAGCCGCGCGATTCGCGGGCGATCTTCATCCGCCGCATCTCGTCCGCGATGACGTCGCCGTAGCGGATCATGAAGGAGGCGATCTGCACGAGGAGTGGCGGGAGCTTCAACCGCTGTAGTCCCAGGAGCAGTTCGCGCAGTTCGGTGGTGGATGCGAGCAGTACGGAGGTGGCGACGCCGAGGGTGCCCTTGGCCAGTACGTTCCAGGCGCCCCACAGGCCGTTCACGCTCAGGGACATGCCGAGTACGTCCACGCGCTCGCCCTGCGCCACGAACGGCATCAGTACCGCGAAGGCCACGAACGGCACCTCGATGAGCAGCCGCTTCAGCAGGAAGCCGGCCGGTACGCGGGCCGCGTACGCCACGCTCGCCAGCAGCAGTGCGTACAGCGCGAAGGCCCACATCGCCTCGCGCGGGGTCGAGACGACGACGATGACGAAGGCGAAGACGGCCGCGAGCTTGGTGTGCGGCGGCAGGGCGTGCACGGGCGAGTGCCCGTGCCGGTAGAGCTTGTGCGCGTGGCCCGCACCCATGTCAGACGTTCTCGGGAACTGACGAGGGCGAGGTCTCGGTCGTACGGCGCTTGCGTACGGCCCAGAAGACGCCCGTGCCCGCGACCACCGTGAGGCCCACGCCGATCACGCCCGCGAGCCCGCCGGAGAGACGGGAGTTGGTGATGCCCTCGATGCCGTAGTCGGCCAGCGGTGAGTCGGCGGCGGCGTGGTCCTCGACCTTGGCGTCGAAGCCCTTGTCGGCGGCGACCTTCTCCAGGCCGTCGGGGCTGGCGGAGGCGTAGAAGCTGACGAAACCGGCGAGGACGAGGGAGGCCGCGAGGCCCGCGAGCAGGACCTTGCGGGGGGACCGGGCGGCGACGGGGGCGGGTTCGGCGGCCGGGGCGTCGACCAGCTCGCCGTTCACGCGGAGCTTCAGTGGGGCGGTCAGCCCACGGGCGCCGTACACGAGGTCCGGTCGTACGGCGATGACGGCGCCGACCGTGAGCGCGGTGATCGCGGCCTCGCCGATGCCGATGAGGACGTGGACGCCGACCATCGCGGTCAGGACCTGCCCGATGGGTACGTCCGTGGTGCCGCCGATCGCGTAGAGGAGCGTGAAGGCCGCGGCGGAGGCCGGCACGGAGAGCACGGCGGCGATGAACGCGGAGACGGTAATGGAGCGGCGCTTCTTGGGCAGGAGCTTTACAAGGCCGCGGAATACGGCGTACGCCACGACCGTCGTGACCACCGCCATGATCGTGATGTTCACGCCGAGCGCGGTGAGGCCGCCGTCCGCGAAGAGGATGCCCTGCATGAGGAGGACGACCGAGACGCAGAGGACCCCCGTGTAGGGGCCTACGAGTATCGCGGCCAGGGCGCCGCCCAGGAGGTGGCCGCTGGTGCCTGCGGCGACGGGGAAGTTCAGCATCTGCACGGCGAAGATGAACGCGGCGACCAGGCCCGCGAGCGGGGCGGTGCGCTCGTCGAGTTCGCGCCGGGCGCCGCGCAGGCTGGTGGCTACGGCTCCGGCGGCGATGACTCCGGTGGCCAGGGAGACGGGGGCGTTGATGAATCCGTCGGGCACGTGCATGGAGGGGCTCCGCTTCCGGGGTCCGGCCGGCTGGCTAACCGTTTGATGATAGTGCCTTGTTGCGAACGGCTTGCAAGAGCGAGGTTTCCATCAATAGCTCCGCCGACATCTTTGGGGGCGCAATCCAGAAAATATGCGACATTGGATAGAAATCACCACAAAGGGTTCTCACAGGGTCCCTCTGGGCCCCCGGCGAAGGAGCGACCGATGTCCGCCGTCGAGCAGTACGCGCGCGCCCACATCGTCACGGACTCGGCACAGGAAACGCCCGCCGTACCGGTAGCCCTCCGCTACGACCCCGAGGCCGAGCCGGCCGAGGTGCGCGTCACCCTTCCCGGCCGGCACGAGTGGGTTGTCGCGCGCGACCTTCTCGAACGCGGGTTGCGGACGCCGGCCGCGTCCGGTGACGTACGCATATGGCCGTGCGGCCGGGTCCAGACGGTGATGGAGTTTCACTCGCCGGAGGGGGTGGCGGTGGTCCAGTTCGACGAGAAGGCGCTGATCCGCTTCTTGCGGCGGACGTATATGGCGGGGGCGCCGGTGGCTCATTGAGCCAGGCCCCGCGCCCCGGAAGGGGGCGCGGGAAGGCGCAGGCATTCTAGGGGCGCGGGGAACTGCGCGACCAGCCACATACGGCCCGCAGTATTCGAACCACCCCTCCTGGGGGCAGGGGAGCGCTCAGCTGCCCGCCTTCAACATCGCCGCCACTAGCGGGCCTGCGGCCTCGCCGCCGTGCCCGCCCTGCTGCACCACACCAGCGGCAGCCAAGTCGCCCTTCCACGCCGTGAACCAGCCGTTCGGCTTCTTCTGGCCGTCGACCTCCGCGGAGCCGGTCTTCGCGCCGGAGTCGGAGCCGAGGCCGGCCATCGCCTCGGCTGCCGTTCCCGCCGCGGCCGTGTACTGCAGCATCTCCTGCAGCTGGGCCCGCGTGGACGAGGACAGCGAACGGGGCGCCTTGGCCAACTTACGGTCGTCGACGTCCGGAGACACCAGGTAGGGCTGGCGGAACGTGCCCGTCTTCGCCGTCGCGACGACCGACGCCATGTTCAGCGGGTTCATCCGGACCCCGCCCTGGCCGATCAGCGAGGCCGCCATCTGGGCGTCCGACTGCACCGGCACCGCGCCGTCGAAGCTGGACACCCCGATCTGCCAGTCGTTCTTGCCGAGCCCGAAGACCTCCTGGGCCTGCTTCGTCAGATCGTCGTCGCTCAGCTTCTTGGCCTGGCTGATGAAGGCCGTGTTGCAGGACCGCGCGAAGCTTGCCTTGAACGTGCCGCCCTTGATCTCGAACTTGTCGTCGTTCTGGAACTTCCAGCCGCCGTACGTGGAGAACTTCGGGCACGGGTGCTGCTTGTCCATCGACGCGAGCCCCTTGTCGAGGAGCAGCGACGCCGAGATGATCTTCATCGTGGAACCGGGCGCCAGGGAGCCCTGGAAGGCGGTGTTGAAGCCGCGGCCGGAGTTCGCGACGGCCAGGATCTCGCCCGTAGACGCCTTGGTCATGACCAGCGACGCCTTGGGCTTCTTGGAAACCTGCTCCTCGGCGGTCGCCTGGAGGCTCGGATTGAGGGTCGTACGGAGCGTGCCGGGCGTTCCCTTGCTCAGCTCCAGCAGCGTCTTGTCGGGGGTTCCCTCGTCGCCCTCGGTCGCCTTGGCGGAGTCGGCCGTGGAGCCCTTGCGGACCACCCGCAGCTCGATGCCCGCCTTGCCGCCGGCCTTCTTGCCGTACTTCTCGCGCAGGCCGTCGAGGACCGTCCCCAGGGAGGGGTACTTGGCCGCGGTCAGCTCCCCGCCGTCCCGGTCGAGCGCCTTGACCGGCGGCGTTCCGGCCTCCCCGGTGACCAGCCGGTCGCCGTCCTGAAGGTCCGGGTGGACGACGGCCGACTGCCAGTCGACCACCGGCTCTCCGTCCTCGGCCCCGCGGACGACGGTGAGCTGGGAGTCGTACGCGAGGGCCTTGGTCTGGCCCTTGTAGGAGACGGTGCCCTTGACCGAGAACGGCATCTTCGCGCCGGTTCTGGCGCCGGGGGTGAGCGTCACGTCCTTGATGTGCGCCTCTTTGCCGAAGCCCGTCAGGAGCGTACGGGCCGCCGCCTTGTCGTCCGTGGCGGCGGCGGCCTCGGTGACGTTTCCGCCCTGCCAGGCCGTGAGGAACGTCGTGGCCGCCGACTTGACCTCGGCCGCCGACAGCGGGCCCTTCTTCACGGCCGCCTTGCGTTCGGCGGCCGTCGACGCGCTGTCGTCGGCCGCCGCCCCACCGCCGTACACGGTGTAGACGCCGAACCCCGCCCCACCGACGACCACGGCGATCATCCCCCCGATGACGGCGGGCTTCGTCCTGCCGCGCTCTCCGGCGCGTCCCCTGTTCCCCACGGCTCCCGTTCCTCCGCTGTTGCCTCAGTACTCCCACGTTCCACTTAGAGAACGAGAGCCAACAGCCTAGGGTCCCCGTGTGACAGACGGGACCTCAGGAGGACGCTCGTAGCACGGCTGCGACAATCGGGCCCGCCACGTCGCCGCCCCGGCCGCCCTCCTGCGCCATGGCCGCCGCCGCGATGTCGTCGCGGTAGCCGGTGAACCAGCTGTCGGCCGTCTTCCGCCCGTCGACCTCGGCTGAACCGGTCTTCGCGCCGATGCTGCCGCCACCCACGTCAGCCATCGCCTTGGCCGCGGTACCGCTGACCGCGGTGCGGTTCATCATCTGGCGCAACTGCGCGACCGTGCCCGCGTCCAGGCCCTTCGCGGTGGCCAGCTCACGGTCGTCGAGGCTCTGCGGCACGATCACCGGCTGCCGGAACCTGCCCGTCATGGCGGTCGCGGTGACGGAGGCCATGTTGAGCGGGTTCATCTGGACCTCGCCCTGGCCGAGCATGTTGGCCGCCGTGTTGGGGCCCCCGGAGGCAGGGACGGAGCCGTCGAAGGACGCGATGCCGGTCTTCCAGTCGTCCCGGCCGAGACCGAAGCGCTCCTGCGCCTCCTTCGTGAGCGAGTCGACCGCCACCGAGTCCGCGTACTTCACGAACGCCGTGTTGCAGGAGCGCGCGAAGCTCTCCGAGAGGGTCGCGTTCTCGTTGGGCTCCATGCCCTCGATGTTCTTGAACGTCTGGCTCTGCCAGGGCGCCGTGTCAGGGCAGGGCGCGGGTCCGGTCGCGGTCGTGATGCCGTTGTCGATCAGCGTCGCCGCGGAGATGATCTTCATCGTGGAGCCCGGCGCGAGCTTGCCCAGGAACGCCGCGTTGAACTCGTCGGCCCGGTTGTTGGCGACCGCCAGCACCTCCCCGGTGCTCGGCTTCACCGCGACCACCGACGACTCGGAGTACTCCTTGACCGCCTTCTCGGCGGCTGCCTGCACGCCTGCGCTGAGCGTGGTGGGCAGCTTGCCCGGCTCGCCCTTCGCGAGCGTGACGAGCGTCTTGTCGCCCGCTTCCTCGTCCGAGCTCCGGATCGCCAGCTCGACGCCAGGGGTGCCGCCCGCGGTCTCTCCGTACTTCTCCCGCAGCTGGTCCAGGATGGGCCCCAGCGAGGGGTACTTCTCCTTGCTCAGCACGGTGCCGTTCCGGTCCACCGCCTCGATCGGCGGGCTCGCCGCCTCGCCCGTGACCAGGGAGTCGCCCTCCGCCAGATCCGGGTGCAGCACGGTCGGCTGCCAATCGACGAGCGCCCGGCCCGTCGTGTCCCCGCGGACGACCGTCAGCTCGCTCTTGTACGACAGGGGCTTGCTCTTCCCCTCGTACGACACCGTGGCCGCAACCGAGAACGGGACCCTCCCGCCCGATGGCGTACCCGGCGTGATCTTCACGTCGGTCAGATGCGCCTCGGTGCGGTAGCCGGCGAACAGTGGCTGGGCCACGCCCGCGTTGTTCGTGTACTGGGCGGCCTTGGCCGCCTTCCCCTGCTCCCAGGCCGCGAAGAACTCCGCGCTGGTCTCCTTGACCTCGTCACTCGACGGCGGACCGGTCTTCACCCTCTCGCCCTTGGCGTCCGAGCCCCCTGCGATCGCCGACACGATGTTGAACGCGCCGTATCCGGCACCCCCGACCATCACCGCGAACACCCCGCCCACAATGGCGGTCTTAGCCCCCTTGCGCATAGCGCGATCCCCTCCCCATGGCCTTTCTGAACGTGTTCAGAAAGGTGGTCATCTACCGCACTGTATGCGGGAGGAGGGGCCGGTGTGGCCGGTGTTCCCCGATTGTTAAGCCGAGGTCTCCGTTCCGGGAACCGCCCCCGGACCGCCTCAGATCGCCCTTCAAACCCAGGTGTCCAGCCACATTCGTGATCGCCAGGTGTCTATCGGGATGGCCTGGCCGGTGTAGATCGGCCAGAAATAGATGAAGTTCCAGGCGATCAGCAGGACCAGGACGCCCGCCGTCGCCGCGCCCGCCACGCGGCGGCGTTCGCTCGAACCGGGCGGGCCCAGGATCGCGCCGATCATCATCGCCAGGGCCAGGCACAGGAACGGCAGGAAGACGATCGCGTAGAAGAAGAAGATCGTGCGCTCCTGGTACATGAACCAGGGCAGATAGCCGGCCGCGATACCGCAGGCGATCGCGCCCGCGCGCCAGTCGCGGCGGAAGAACCAGCGCCACAGCACATAGAGGACCGCGAGGCCCGCGGCCCACCACAGCAGGGGCGTGCCGAGGGCGAGGACCTCGCGGGCGCACTTCTCGCCCGCGTCGACGGGGCAGCCGTCCTTGCCGGGCTGCGGGGACTCGTAGAAGTACGAGACCGGGCGGCCGGTGACGATCCAGCTCCACGGGTTCGACTGGTACGTGTGCGCCGAGGTGAGGCCGACATGGAACTCGTACACCTGGTGCTCGTAGTGCCACAGGCTGCGCAGCCAGTCGGGCAGGAAGGTCCAGTTGCCGCCCTTGCCCTCGGTGGCCGCCCAGTTGCGGAAGTAGGCGCCGGTGCCGTCGGAGGGGGACAGGATCCAGCCGGTCCAGGAGGCGAGATACGTGACGATCGCCACCGGCACGGTCGCCACGAACGCCAGGCCCGTGTCGCGCTTGAGCACCGCCTTGTACGGGTGCCGGGCGCCCGCGACCCTGCGTGAGCCGACATCCCACAGGACCGTCAGCAGGCAGAACGCGACCAGTACGTACAGGCCGTTCCACTTGGTGCCGATGGCGAGGCCGAGCATCAGCCCGGCCGCCCAGCGCCAGGGACGCAGGCCGAGACGGGTGTGTTCCGCCGTGTACGCGTCGGGGCGTACGACTCCGTCCTCGTCCGGTGGCAGAGCGGCGGCGAGGCGGGCGCGCGTCCTGTCCCGGTCGATGAGCAGGCAGCCGAAGGCCGCGAGCACGAAGAACATCAGCACCTGGTCGAGCAGCGCCGTGCGGCTCATCACGAAGTGCAGCCCGTCGACAGCCATCAGACCGCCCGCGAGGCAGCCGAGGAACGTCGAGCGGAACAGACGGCGGCCGATCCGGCACAGCATCAGCACGGACAGCGTGCCGAGCAGGGCCGTCATGAACCGCCAGCCGAAGGGCGTGAACCCGAACAGCCACTCGCCGAGCCCGATCACGTACTTGCCGACCGGCGGATGGACGACGTACGCGGCCTCCGACGGGATCGGGACGTCGCCGTTCCTCTGCAGGATCAGCTCGTTGGCGTCCTTGGCCCAGTTGACCTCGTATCCGCGGTGGATCAGCGCCCACGCGTCCTTGGCGTAGTACGTCTCGTCGAATATCACCGCCTTCGGGCTGCCCAGGTTCCAGAACCGCGTCAGGCCCGCAAGGAGCGTGATCAGCAGCGGGCCCGCCCAGGCCGACCAGCGGACCACGAGCGCGGCGGTCGGCTTCGACAGGCCGAACGCCGCCCACACCCGCGGGCTGGGCTGCGCGTACGCGGGCACCAGACGGTCGCGGACGTCGCTTCTCGCCGGGCTCGTGTAGCCGAACCGGCGAAGCCGCAGCTGCCACGACGGCCGCTGTTCTTCGACGCCCTGTTCCTTCCGGATGTCCGTGTGGGACGCGGTACTGGTCACCGCGCCATCGTAGGGAACCCTTCTGTGCAAGGCCCCTTTATCGGCCCTGCGAGGATGGAACCGTGACAGGAACCCTTGTACTCGCAGGCACTCCCATCGGGGACGTCGCGGACGCGCCGCCCCGGCTGGCCCAGGAACTGACGGCCGCCGATGTGATCGCCGCCGAGGACACGCGGCGGCTGCGCCGGCTGACACAGGCGCTGGGCGTGCAGCCCGGCGGGCGGGTCGTGTCGTACTTCGAGGGGAACGAGTCGGCTCGTACGCCCGAGTTGGTGGAGGCGCTGGCCGGTGGGGCGCGTGTGTTGCTCGTCACGGACGCGGGGATGCCGTCGGTTTCCGACCCTGGCTATCGGCTGGTCGCGGCTGCGGTGGAGCGGGACATCCGGGTGACCGCCGTGCCCGGGCCGTCCGCCGTGCTGACCGCGCTCGCGTTGTCCGGGCTGCCGGTCGACCGGTTCTGCTTCGAGGGGTTTCTGCCTCGGAAGGCGGGGGAGCGGTTGTCGCGGTTGCGGGAGGTCGCGGGGGAGCGGCGGACGCTTGTGTACTTCGAGTCGCCGCATCGGGTGGACGACACGCTGGCCGCGATGGCGGAGGTGTTTGGTGGTGATCGGCGGGCCGCTGTGTGCCGGGAGTTGACCAAGACGTACGAGGAGGTCAAGCGGGGGACTTTGGGGGAGCTGGCCGCTTGGGCCGCGGAGGGGGTCCGGGGCGAGATCACCGTTGTGGTGGAGGGGGCGCCGGAGAAGGGGGCCGAGGACGTGGACGCGGCGGAGCTTGTGCGGCGGGTTCGGGTTCGGGAGGAGGCGGGGGAGCGGCGTAAGGAGGCCATTGCCTCCGTTGCGGCGGAGGCGGGGCGGCCTAAGCGGGAGGTTTTTGATGCGGTGGTGGCTTCAAAGCACTCCGCGCCTTGAGACCGGGCGTTCCGGGTAGCGCCGTTGCTGGTGCTGATTTCTGCGGGCTGCGGGCTGCGGGCTGTGTGTGGTTGCTCGCGCAGTTCCCCGCGCCCCCAAAAGGCAAGGCCATGAAGTTATGGGCTGATGGCTGTTGTCGAGAGGATGTCGATGCTGATGGTGGCCTTGTAGGTGCGTCGGTCGACGCGGAGACTTTTATAGGCGTAGCGGGACAGGGGGCGTTTGACGGCGCGGGGGCTGACGCGCAGGCGGCGGGCGGGCATGAGCTGGTTCAGGACCGCGTGGCCGATGGCGCCGACGAGGTCGATGGTGGTGCCGGCGATCACGTTCGCGGCCTGGACGACCTGGTCGCGGGCGGCTTGGAGGGCGGCGGAGAAGCTTGCGCGGTCTGGGTCGGTGCCGGGGACGGTGCCGGTGGCGTCGGCGATGGCGGTCCTGATGGCCTGGTAGACGGTGAGCAGGGCGTAGACCTCCTGGGCGATGCCGGGCATGGTGCGGGCGCGCAGGACCCGGCGGCCGAGCATGGATTTCTTGATCGCGAAGTAGGCGGACTCCACTTCCCAGCGTTCGTGGTAGAGCTTGACCAGCTCGAACGCGGGATGGGTGCGGTGGTCGAGCAGGGTGGTCGCCAGACGGTAGACGCCGGTGTGGCGTCCGGCGGTGGTGGTGATGGTGATCTCGCATTCGATGATGCGGACGTCGACGGTGGCGATGCGGGAGAGGAAGGAGCCGTCCGGCAGGCGCCGCAGGAGGGGCGGTTTGCGGGTGGCGGTCAGGCGGGCCAGGAAGTCGGCTCCGGTGGCGGCGGTGTGCTCAAGGAAGGCGTTGCCGCTGAAGCCGCGGTCCAGCAGCACGATCATTCCGGGTGTCAGGGAGCGCAGCAGGCGCCGGCCGTAGGTGGTCTCGCCGGTGCTGCGTGGTCCGAAGGCCGCGTCCAGGACGGCGCGGGTGCCGCAGGCGACCAGGGCGGTCAGGCAGATCTGCGGGTAGCCGGCGGTGTTGAACCGGTTGGACCCCTTGCCCAGGCAGGCGCGGGTGTGGGGGCTGTCGGGGACGTCGAGGTAGGTGCCGTCGATGGCGACGACCAGCAGGTGGGCCCAGCGTGCCCCGGTGGTACCGATCGTGCTCGCCGGGCCGCGCAGGAGGTCGAACAGGGCCTGCAGCGGGCGGGGTCCCAGGCGGCAGCGGGCATGCCACAGGGCTGTTGCCGTGACACTCGGCAGCGGCAGCGCATCCAACGCGGCAGTCAGCTTGCCCCACACGGCGCGGTAGCCGCAGTCCTCGAACAACGCGGCGGCCAGCAGCAGGTAGACGACGACGCGGGCAGGCAGCTTGCGCAGCCGACGCTGAACGGCCCCGCACTCGGCGAGCACCGTATCGACCATCTCGAACGGCACGATCTGGGTCAGCTCGCCCAGATGGCCTGGCGCGTAGAGGCCCTCGGCTACCGCGATCTCGCGGGTGATGACACACTGCACGGACAGCGGAGCCTCCGGTCTTTGTGAACGACATGTCTTGGTCGACTGTCAGTTCTACCGGGGCTCCGCTTCCTGCACTCTGCGTTCCGCCAGATCAAGCACCCCTTGCCACCAGCCGCTGAACCATAACTTCATGGCCTTGCCCCAAAAGGGGCGCACCCCCCGGCGCTTCTAAAGGGGCGCACCCCGCTCCCCTGACCGGACCCCGTGCGCCCCATGGGCGAGTAAATCCGGTCCTGGTGCAGGCAAAGCTCAGGCCTGCCATCCGGCCTCCCGGACAAAGAAGTGCCAAGGCGTCTCCAATAGTCGGCAGGTTTCGTGCACTTGGGGCGGCCGGAGAGTCCACTGGGTGGCGGGACGTACCCGTTCCCCGCCTCCGCTCCCCCGGAGGCGTCAGACCAGCGGACCCTAGGAGCTGGCATGAGTGAGATGGCTGTTGTGCACGAGTCGTATTCGTTCGCCTGTATGCGGTGCGGGCATGGCTGGGAGCAGTCGTACGAGATCGAGCACCACTTCGACGCCGAGGGCCACGAGTTCGTGACGTACGTGGCCGATGGACATGTCGTGCCGTCGCCGCTCAGTCGGCCCACCTGCCAGAACTGCGACAACCACGTCGTACGCATCATGCGGGCCGGCCAGGTGTCCTCCGCGATGAACTCCCTGCACCCGCGCCGTTCCCGCTCGGTGCCGCGCCAGGCGGAGCGGCCCGAGGCCGAGTCCACGGAGGCCTCGGGGGCCGCGGAGCCCGAGGAGCGCCATCACTGGCACCTGTCCGATCTGCTCCACCCTTTCCACCACCGCAAGGCGGGGTGAGGGCCGCCGCGGCCCCTTCGTAGGATCGGGGCATGCCCTCCAACGCCGAAGCCCCGCCCCTCCCGGACCCCCTCCGCGTGCCCGTCGCCGACTCGCACACCCACCTCGACATGCAGTCGGGCACGGTCGCGGAGGGGCTCGCGAAGGCCGCGGCGGTCGGGGTGACGACGGTCGTGCAGGTCGGCTGCGACCTGAAGGGCTCGCGGTGGGCGGCGGAGACGGCCGCGGAGTACGAGGCCGTGCACGCGACCGTCGCGCTGCATCCCAACGAGGCGCCGCGGATCGTGCACGGCGACCCCGACGGCTGGTCCCGGCAGAGCGCCCGCGAGCCCGGCGGAGACGGCGCGCTGGACGAGGCGCTCGCCGAGATCGACCGGCTCGCGGGGCTCCCGCAGGTCAAGGGCGTCGGCGAGACCGGGCTCGACTACTTCCGTACGGGACCCGAGGGCAAGGCCGCGCAGGAGAGGTCGTTTCGGGCCCATATCGAGATCGCCAAGCGGCACGGCAAGGCGCTGGTCATCCACGATCGCGACGCCCACGCCGACGTGCTACGCGTACTGAAGGAGGAGGGCGCCCCCGAACGCACCGTCTTCCACTGCTACTCCGGCGACGCGGAGATGGCCGAACTGTGCGCGGAGAACGGCTACTTCATGTCCTTCGCCGGGAACATGACCTTCAAGAACGCCCAGCCGTTGCGCGATGCCCTCGCCGTGGCGCCCCTCGAACTCGTCCTCGTCGAGACGGACGCACCGTTCCTGACACCCGCGCCGTACCGCGGACGGCCTAACGCCCCATATCTCATTCCGGTCACGGTCCGCGCGATGGCCGCCGTACGCGGTCTGGACGAGGACGCGCTGGCGACGGCCCTCGCGGCGAACACGAAGCGTGCCTTCGATTACTGACGCATAACGCCCAAGGGGGCGCATTACCGGGTCGCACGGCGACGCAACGTAGTCGTGGCGCCTTGGAGAGTGACGGCCCCTCCGCTAGGTTCTCCGCGCCCGATCCGGAGGACTCCCTGGAGCGTGTCGTCGTGAGCACTTCGCAGTACGAGACGTATGGCCCGGCGTACGAGAACGATCAGCCGGACGATGAGCTGAACGATGAGCCGTACGCCGATGATGATCCGCAGGGTTACGTGGATACGTATCGGCCTGCGTACGAGACCCAGTACGAGGTCAGCCATGAGGCCGATCCCGAAGCGGCCACCGAGCCGCAGCTGCACTGCCCGTTGCCGCCCACGCTCGAGTTGCCCGGTGCCTTCGGTGGGCGGGCCGAGGCGCGGCGGGCGGCTCGGCGGCAGAAGGCCGCCGAGCGGCCGCAGGCGGTGCGGCGGTTGGTGCCGCGGGCGTTGGTCGTCGCCTTTCTGGCGGGCGGTACCTCGGCGTTCGTCGCCGACGACAAGGCGATCGAGCTGACTGTCGACGGAAAGCCGCGCACGCTGCACACCTTCGCGGACGATGTGCACGAGCTGCTCGCCGAGGAGGGTGTCGAGGTGGGCGCCCATGACGTCGTGGCGCCCGCTCCTGGCACGTCGCTGACCAGCGGTGACGACGTCGCCGTACGGTACGGGCGCCCGCTGCATCTCACCCTCGACGGGCGGCGGAGCACCGTGTGGACTACGGCGCGCACCGTGGACGGGGCGTTGCGGGAGCTCGGGGTGCGGGCCGAGGGCGCGTACGTGTCGGCTCCCCGTTCCCGGCGGATCGGGTTGGAGGGGCTGACGCTCGATGTTCGTACCGAGCGGACCGTGACGGTCATGGCGGACGGGCGGGCGCGGACGGTTCGTACGAACGCCGCGACCGTTCGTGAGGCCGTGGAGGGGGCCGGGATCAGGCTGCGGGGGCAGGACACCACGTCCGTTCCGCCGGGCAGTTTTCCGCGGGACGGGCAGACGGTGACGGTGTTGCGGATCACGCGGACGAAGGAGGTTCGGGAGGAGGCCATCGCGTTTGGGGTGCGGCGGACGTTGGATGCCTCGCTGTTTCGGGGGACCGAGGTTGTCGAGCGGGCGGGCCAGCCCGGGATGCGGCGGGTCACTTACGCCCACCGCACGGTCAACGGTGTCCGTTCCAAGCCGCGGCGGCTGGACTCCGAAGTGGTTCACGAACCTCGCACCCAGTTGGTGAAGATCGGCACCAAGCCTTTGCCGGCGGCTCCGGGGGATGTCGACGGGCTCAACTGGAGTGCGCTCGCGGCGTGCGAGTCCGGGGGCCGGCCGAACGCCGTGGATCCGTCCGGCACGTATGGCGGGCTCTACCAGTTCGATACGCGAACCTGGCAGAGCCTCGGGGGTACCGGGCGTCCCCAGGACGCGCCTGCGGCGGAGCAGACGTATCGGGCGAAGAAGCTGTATGTGCGGCGGGGGGCTAGTCCTTGGCCCCATTGCGGGGCTCGGCTTCACACGTGACCCCTGCGGGTGGGCTGGGGAGGGTTTTCTTTCCCCAACCCCGCCCCTTCCCGAAACGGGGGGCTGCGCCCCCAGGCCCCCCGCCAGGGGGTGGTGGGTGACACTTCGTGTCGCGGCTGCGGGTTGTGTGTGGTTGTTCGCGCAGTTCCCCGCGCCCCTTGGGTGGTTGGTGGGTGCGGGGCCGCGGTCCGGTGCGTCAGCCCGTCGCCAACAGGGCATACGACCCCGTGCTTCCACAGGGTGCTGGTGTGCCCAGACCGAAGCTAAGCGACGGGCATAGGACGCACCGGCCCACGTCCCCTCCCGCCGACGGGAGGGCGCGGGTAGTAGGGGGTCCGGGCTTTTCCGCGCGGGCGGGTTCGGGGCGTGGGCCCCTTCCGGGGCGCGGGCTTTTCCGGGCGAGGGCTTCTTCGGTTCGCTTGCTCTTCCGGTTGCGGGCAGTCGCAGGCTTTTCAGGGGCGCGGGGAACTGCGCGACCAGCCACAACGCACCCGCAGCCGCGACACACAGTGTCACCGACCTCCCCTTGGCGGGGGTCTGGGGCGCAGGCTTTTCAGGCAAGGCCATGAAGTTATGGGCTGATGGCTGTTGTCGAGAGGATGTCGATGCTGATGGTGGCCTTGTAGGTGCGTCGGTCGACGCGGAGACTTTTATAGGCGTAGCGGGACAGGGGGCGTTTGACGGCGCGGGGGCTGACGCGCAGGCGGCGGGCGGGCATGAGCTGGTTCAGGACCGCGTGGCCGATGGCGCCGACGAGGTCGATGGTGGTGCCGGCGATCACGTTCGCGGCCTGGACGACCTGGTCGCGGGCGGCTTGGAGGGCGGCGGAGAAGCTTGCGCGGTCTGGGTCGGTGCCGGGGACGGTGCCGGTGGCGTCGGCGATGGCGGTCCTGATGGCCTGGTAGACGGTGAGCAGGGCGTAGACCTCCTGGGCGATGCCGGGCATGGTGCGGGCGCGCAGGACCCGGCGGCCGAGCATGGATTTCTTGATCGCGAAGTAGGCGGACTCCACTTCCCAGCGTTCGTGGTAGAGCTTGACCAGCTCGAACGCGGGATGGGTGCGGTGGTCGAGCAGGGTGGTCGCCAGACGGTAGACGCCGGTGTGGCGTCCGGCGGTGGTGGTGATGGTGATCTCGCATTCGATGATGCGGACGTCGACGGTGGCGATGCGGGAGAGGAAGGAGCCGTCCGGCAGGCGCCGCAGGAGGGGCGGTTTGCGGGTGGCGGTCAGGCGGGCCAGGAAGTCGGCTCCGGTGGCGGCGGTGTGCTCAAGGAAGGCGTTGCCGCTGAAGCCGCGGTCCAGCAGCACGATCATTCCGGGTGTCAGGGAGCGCAGCAGGCGCCGGCCGTAGGTGGTCTCGCCGGTGCTGCGTGGTCCGAAGGCCGCGTCCAGGACGGCGCGGGTGCCGCAGGCGACCAGGGCGGTCAGGCAGATCTGCGGGTAGCCGGCGGTGTTGAACCGGTTGGACCCCTTGCCCAGGCAGGCGCGGGTGTGGGGGCTGTCGGGGACGTCGAGGTAGGTGCCGTCGATGGCGACGACCAGCAGGTGGGCCCAGCGTGCCCCGGTGGTACCGATCGTGCTCGCCGGGCCGCGCAGGAGGTCGAACAGGGCCTGCAGCGGGCGGGGTCCCAGGCGGCAGCGGGCATGCCACAGGGCTGTTGCCGTGACACTCGGCAGCGGCAGCGCATCCAACGCGGCAGTCAGCTTGCCCCACACGGCGCGGTAGCCGCAGTCCTCGAACAACGCGGCGGCCAGCAGCAGGTAGACGACGACGCGGGCAGGCAGCTTGCGCAGCCGACGCTGAACGGCCCCGCACTCGGCGAGCACCGTATCGACCATCTCGAACGGCACGATCTGGGTCAGCTCGCCCAGATGGCCTGGCGCGTAGAGGCCCTCGGCTACCGCGATCTCGCGGGTGATGACACACTGCACGGACAGCGGAGCCTCCGGTCTTTGTGAACGACATGTCTTGGTCGACTGTCAGTTCTACCGGGGCTCCGCTTCCTGCACTCTGCGTTCCGCCAGATCAAGCACCCCTTGCCACCAGCCGCTGAACCATAACTTCATGGCCTTGGCTTTTCAGGGGCGCGGGGAACTGCGCGACCAGCCACAACGCACCCGCAGCCGCGACACACAGTGTCACCCACCTCCCTTGGCGGGGGTCTGGGGCGCAGCCCCAGTTTCGGGAAGGGGCGGGGCTGGGGAAAGAACCCCCGCCCACCGCGCCGTACGCTGGCCACCGTGAGCAACACCCCCGACCCCCTCCTGGGCCCCGCCGACATCCGCGAACTCGCCGCGGCCCTCGGCGTACGCCCCACCAAGCAACGCGGCCAGAACTTCGTCATCGACGCGAACACCGTCCGCCGCATCGTCCGCACCGCGGACGTCCGCCCGGAGGATGTGGTCGTCGAGGTGGGCCCGGGCCTGGGCTCCCTGACCCTGGCCCTGCTGGAGGTGGCGGACCGGGTCGTCGCCGTCGAGATCGACGACGTACTCGCGGGCGCGCTCCCCGCGACGATCGCGGCACGCATGCCGGAGCGAGCCGACCGTTTCGCGCTCGTGCACTCCGACGCCATGCACGTGACCGAACTCCCCGGCCCCCCACCCACCGCCCTCGTCGCGAACCTCCCCTACAACGTCGCCGTCCCCGTCCTGCTGCACATGCTCGAGACCTTCCCCGGCATCGAGCGCACCCTCGTGATGGTGCAGGCGGAGGTCGCCGACCGGCTGGCCGCGCCGCCCGGTTCGAAGGTGTACGGCGTGCCCTCGGTGAAGGCCAACTGGTACGCCGAGGTCAAGCGGGCCGGTGCCATCGGCCGGAAGGTCTTCTGGCCCGCGCCGAACGTGGACAGCGGGCTCGTCTCGCTCGTCCGGCGCGCCGAGCCGGTCAAGACGACGGCGTCGAGGCGCGAGGTCTTCGCCGTGGTCGACGCCGCCTTCGCCCAGCGCCGCAAGACCCTGCGGGCCGCACTCGCCGGCTGGGCGGGCTCGGCGGCGGCAGCGGAGTCGGCCCTGGTCGCGGCGGGTGTCTCGCCGCAGGCGCGGGGCGAGGCCCTGACGGTGGAGGAGTTCGCGCGCATCGCAGAGAACAAGGAGCGCGGAGAGCAGTGAGCGTGACGGTACGCGTCCCGGCGAAGGTCAACGTCCAACTGGCCGTGGGTGCCGCCCGCCCCGACGGCTTCCACGACCTGGCCAACGTCTTCCTGGCGGTCGGCCTGTACGACGAGGTCACGGCGACGGCGGCGGACGAGCTGCGCATCACCTGCGAAGGCCCGGACGCCGCTCAAGTCCCCCTGGACCACACGAACTTGGCGGCCCGCGCGGCCCAGAAGCTGGCGCTCAGGTACGGCCGGTCGCCCGACGTGCACATCCACATCGTCAAGGACATCCCCGTCGCCGGAGGCATGGCCGGCGGCTCCGCCGACGCCGCCGGCGCACTCCTGGCCTGCGACGCCCTCTGGGGCACGAACACCCCCCAGGCCGAACTCCTCGACATCTGCGCCGAGTTGGGCAGCGACGTACCGTTCAGCCTGATCGGCGGCGCCGCCCTCGGCACGGGCCGCGGCGAGAAACTACGCCCGCTGGAGGTCGGCGGCACCTTCCACTGGGTCTTCGCGGTCGCCGACGGCGGCCTCTCGACCCCGGCGGTCTACGCAGAGTTCGACCGCCTGAACGAAGACGTCGAGGTCCCCGAACCCTTTGCGTCCGAGCCCCTCCTGGACGCCCTGGCCAAGGGCGACCCGACGGCCCTGGCGACCACCCTCTCCAACGACCTCCAGCCCGCCGCCCTCTCCCTGCGCCCGTCCCTGGCCAACACCCTCGCCGTGGGCACGGAGGCGGGAGCCCTCGCCGCCCTGGTCTCCGGCTCGGGCCCGACGACGGCCTTCCTCGCAGTGGACGGGAACTCGGCGACCACGGTCTCGGAGGCGCTCCTGGCCTCGGGGACTTGTCGGGAGACCCGCGTGACGACGGCTCCGGCACCGGGCGCGACGGTGGTCTGAGGCCCGGGCGGGCCTCAGAGTTGGTCGATCGCCGTCAGGTCGATGTCGATGGGGTAGGGCTTGTCCACCGCGATCCGGTCGCGGTGCATTCCCATGTGCACGTACGCGTTGGTGAGCGCGTCCAGTTCGTAGACGTGGACGACCGGGCTGCTGTCGGCTCCGTCGCGCTCGACGCGCCAGAAGTTCGGGATCCCGGCAGCGGCGTACTTCTGCGGCTTGGTCGTACGGTCGCGAGACTCCGAGTCCGGTGACACGACCTCGACGGCCAGGAACACGTCCTTCGCGTGGTAGCTCGTCTGGTCCGGCCCGGTGACCGCGTCGGCTCGGATGACGCTGATATCAGGCTCAGGGCCGTTGCGGTTGTTGAGGATCACGGTCATCTCTCGCTTGACCCTGAACTCTGAAGGCAGACCCTGGCGCAGACCGCTGACCAACAGATCGATCACGTCGGCGTGGAAGTTGCGCTGCGGACTCACGAAAACCAGACTCCCGTCGATCAACTCTGTGTGCGGCGGGAGATCAGGCAGCGTGAACAGGTCGTCCACCGTGTAGCCGTCCTGCGGCGGCAGCGGCCACTGGCAGCGCTGCTCTACGGACTCGGCGGTCATGGTTCCTCCCATGGACGGGATCCTGCTGCCTGCCGTCCACGGTAGCGGCCCGTTCCCGATCACGTCATCACAAAGAGTGACAACACCCGCACCCCCGGCCCCTCGCCCCGAGGGCCTACGCTTGAAGGCTGATCGATCCCCGCGTCAGGAGAGAAATGGCCGTCAACCTCGTCAATGTCGAGAACGTCAGCAAGGTGTACGGGACCCGTGCCCTGCTTGACGGTGTCTCGCTCGGAGTGTCCGAGGGAGACAGGATCGGCGTCGTCGGGCGCAACGGTGACGGCAAGACCACGCTGATCCGGATGCTCGCCAAGCTGGAGGAGGCCGACACCGGGCGTGTCACCCACTCTGGCGGGCTGAACGTCGGGGTGCTCACCCAGCACGACTCCCTCGACCCCGCCGCCACCGTCCGGCACGAGGTCATCCGTGACATGGCCGACCATGAGTGGGCCGGTAACGCCAAGATCAGGGACGTACTGACGGGACTGTTCGGCGGGCTCGATCTGCCCGGGTTCCCGCAGGGGCTCGACACCGTCATCGGGCCGCTGTCCGGTGGAGAGCGGCGGCGGATCGCGCTCGCCAAGCTGCTGATCGCCGAGCAGGACCTGATCATCCTTGATGAGCCGACGAACCACCTGGACGTGGAGGGGATCGCCTGGCTGGCGAAGCATCTGCGGGAGCGGCGGTCGGCGCTCGTCTGCGTGACGCACGACCGGTGGTTCCTCGACCAGGTCTGTACGCGCATGTGGGACGTGCAGAAGGGCGATGTGTACGAGTACGAGGGCGGCTACTCGGACTACGTCTTCGCGCGCGCCGAGCGGGAGCGCATCGCGGCCACCGAGGAGGTCAAGCGGCAGAACCTGGTCAGGAAGGAGCTGGCCTGGCTGCGTCGCGGGGCACCGGCCCGTACGTCCAAGCCGCGCTTCCGTGTCGAGGCCGCGAACGAGTTGATCGCGGACGTTCCGCCGCCGCGTGACAGCAGCGAGCTGATGAAGTTCGCCTCCACCCGGCTCGGCAAGACCGTCTTCGATCTCGAGAACGTGACCGTGCAGGCGGGGCCGAAGGTGCTGCTGAAGCATGTGACGTGGCAGCTCGGGCCCGGTGACCGTATCGGCCTCGTCGGGGTGAACGGGGCGGGCAAGACCTCCCTGCTGCGGGCGATGGCCGACGCCGCGTACAGCGAGGGCGAGCGGCAGCCCGCGGGTGGACGGATCGTGGTCGGCAAGACCGTGAAGCTCGCCTACCTCTCGCAGGAGGTGTCCGAACTCGACCCGGCCCTCAGGGTGTTGCAGGCCGTACAGCAGGTCCGCGACCGCGTCGACCTCGGCAAGGGGCGCGAGATGACGGCCGGTCAGCTCTGCGAGACCTTCGGCTTCAACAAGGAGAAGCAGTGGACGCCGGTCGGTGATCTGAGCGGTGGTGAGCGGCGGCGGCTCCAGCTTCTGCGGCTGCTCATGGACGAGCCGAACGTCCTCTTCCTCGACGAGCCCACCAACGACCTCGACATCGAGACCCTCACCCAGCTCGAGGACGTCCTCGACGGCTGGCCCGGCTCGATGGTCGTGATCTCCCACGACCGGTTCTTCATCGAGCGGACCACGGACCGGGTGTTCGCGCTGCTCGGCGACGCGACGTTGCGGATGCTGCCGCGCGGGATCGACGAGTACCTGGAGCGGCGGCACAAGATGGAGGAGGCCGTGGCCGCCCGGACCCCCGTGGCGCCCCCTGCCGAAAAGCCCGGAATCTCCGCCGCGGACGCCCGCGCCGCGAAGAAGGAACTCCAGAAGATCGAGCGGCAATTGGACAAGCTCTCCGAGAACGAGAAGAAGCTGCACGACCAAATCGCCGCGAACGCCACAGACTTCGAGAAGGTGGCCGAACTGGACGCCGACCTGCGCGAACTGGCCACCGAGCGCGAGCAGTTGGAGACCCGCTGGCTGGAGCTCGCAGACGACGCGTGAAGGTGGCGTGAAGGAGCGTAACGACGGCATCACGGGCCGGTCCTCCCTTGGGAACAGGGGATGGACCGGCCCTTAGTTCGATCTGGACATGGTGATAGAAAGGGCCGTCTGAGAACCGTCTGAGAACTGTCTGAACTGTCTGAGTACGACGCTGAGTACAACTCCGTATTCGCTACGTACTTCTAGGCGTGGCTAAAAATCAGTGATGAAGGGGGAACGCGCTGATGTCCCAGCCGCCCAACCAGCCGCCACAGGGCGGGTTCGGAGCTCCACAGGATCCTGCGGGTGGACAGCACCCGGGGCAGGGAGCGTCTCCGCCGCCCGCGCAGCCGCCGCAGGCGCCACCGCCTCCGCAGGGCGCGCCGCAGACGCCGCCGCAGGGCGGAGCTCCGGGGACGCCGCCCGCGCCGCAGCCTGGTTACGGCTACCCCCAGCAGCCCGGCCCGTACAACCAGCCGGGTCCGTACGGTCAGCAGCCGGGACCGTACGCCCAGCCGGGACCGTACGCCCAGCAGTCAGGACCGTACGGACAGCCTCAACAGCCCGGCCCCTACGGCCAGCCCGGCTACGGCTACCCGCAGCAGCCCCAGTTCCCCGGCCCGCCCGGCACCCCGCCGGGCGGCGGCTCGCGCAGCCCCTTCAAGGGCAAGCCCGCCATCATCATCGGAGCCGCGCTGGCCGCCGTTCTCGTCATCGGCGGCACGGTGTTGGCGGTGTCCGGCGGCGACGGCGACAAGAAGCCCGAAGCCAAGAAGAGCGGCGACGCCAAGCCCTCCGCGGGCGAGGCCCCGATCAACCCCGGCGACGGTGACGGCGGAGGCGGCGAGGACACCGAGGACCTCAACGCGGGCCGTCAGGCGGGCGAATCGAAGGTGCTCTGGTACAAGGAGGGCCCTGACGCGCCGGGTTCCGGTGCCGACGCCCCCGGCATGTGGATCACCGAGAAGACCGCGGTGAAAGCCGCGTACAAGCAGGTCTTCGCGTACAACGTCAGTGATGGCAAGCCGGCTTGGCCCGAGATCACGCTGCCGCAGGAGATCTGCTCGGTCACTCCGGAGAAGACCGCCGACGACAAGATCGTCATCGCGTACAAGGAGGGCACCAAGGACACCGCCGACTGCAACCAGCTGATGGAGATCGACCTCAACACCGGCAAGAAGGGCTGGACCGAGGAGATCCCGGCGGGTGAACTCTTCGACAGCATGCTGCAGCTCGGACTGACCGTCACCGGCGACACGTTGGTGGTCGGCCGCGGGCAGTCGGGCGTCGGTTACGACGTCGCGACCGGCGACAAGCTGTGGGACAAGAAGAGGTACGGCGCGGCCTGCTTCCCGGCCGCGTTCGCGGGCGGCAGCAAGCTGGTCGCCGTCTCGTCCTGCGCGGCCGGCAGCGACAACGAGCACGACGAGGTGCAGGAACTCGACCCGGCCACCGGAAAGGCCAAGTGGACCTGGAAGGTCCCCAAGGGCTGGCAGGCCGCGCGGACTTACTCCACCGACCCCGTCGTCATGTACCTCACCAACGAGGACAAGAAGCAGTGGAACATCTCCACGCTGAACAACGGCAACGTGACCGCGCAGGTCGACATCGACGAGTCCTTCGCACCGGAGTGCGGCTGGGCGATCCTCTCGCGTGATCTGCAGGGCTGCCAGGGCGTCGCGGCCGACAAGGACACCCTGTACCTGCCGACCGACGCGAAGACCGGCGCCAACGAGATCGTCGCGATCAACCTGGCCACCGGCAAGGAGAAGTGGCGCACCAAGTCCCCGGTGGAAGAGCGCATGCTGCCGATGAAGATGGACGGCACGAATCTCCTCGCGTACATCGAGCCGTCGTACGACTCGGGCGGCCGGGTCGTGTCCATCCCGACGGGCGGCAGCTCCCACACGCCGAAGAAGCTGCTGCAGAACCCGCAGGGCACCGCGGACATCGAGAGCGGCTTCTACTCGAAGGACGTGGACTACGTGGACGGGCGCTTCTACATCTCCACGACCCGGCTGTCGGGCCGTGACGAGACGCAGGAAAAGCTGATGCTGGCCTACGGAAAGTGACCCGTCGGCCCTCGTCCCGCCCCTCCCTTCTCCTTCTTCTTCTCCGAGCTTTCCGAGGTAACCCGTCATGAGTCAGCCGCCGCCCCCGCCGCCCAACCAGCCGCCGCAGGAAGGCGGTTCGGGCGCACCCCAGGACCCGCAACCGGGTGGTTTCGGGGCTCCGCAGAGCCCGCCGCCCGGTGGCTTCGGGGCTCCGCAGGGCCCGCCGCCGAACGGCTTCGGGGCTCCCCAGGATCCGCCTCCGGGTGGTTTCGGCGCCCCGCAGAGCCCGCCGCCTGGCGGTTTCGGTGCGCCGACGCCGCCGCAGGGCCATCCGCAGCAGGGCACTCCGCCGAATCCCGGCTACGGCTACCCGCAGCAGCCCCCGCAGGCCCCCGGAACTCCACCCCCGACGGCCCCGCCGCAGCCGTACGGCTACCCGCAGACGCAGCCCCCGGGCCAGCCCGGTTACGGCTACCCGGGACAGCAGCCGCAGTACGGCTACCCGCAGCCCTCGACGATGCCCCTCCAGCCGCAGGCGCCGGGCGGCGGGCGCAAGCTCAACGCCCAGCTGATGATCATCGTCGCGGCCGTCCTGGCCATCGGCCTCATTGTGGGCGGCGGAATCTGGTACACGACCACGAGCGGCGACGACAAGCCCGACGCCTCCGGTTCGTCCGGCGGTACCGGCGGCGAGGACGGCAAGGGCGACTCCGGCAAGGAGGCTCCCGACGGGGGCGGCTCGGAGAAGGTGCCGTCCAGCACCGGCGCCAAGGTCCTCTTCCAGGTGCCCCAGCCCGAGGTGCCCGACGACGAGGTCTGGAGCGTGGGGGGCTCCTGGCTGACGGACAAGGTGTACGCCAAGGCCGGCCTCAACGAGGTCATCGGCTACGACCCGGCCTCCGGCAAGGAGACCTGGACGATGCCGCTGAAGGGTCTCAGCTGCGCGGCCTCTCCCGAGATCACCGAGGACGGTGTGACCGTGGTGATCTCCGAGGGGTCCAAGCGCAGCAAGACCAACAAGTACCCGGGCTGCACCGAGGTCACGGCCTTCAACCTCAACACCGGCAAACCGCTCTGGACCAAGTCCGTGGGCGAGGGCAGCGAGAAGGCCAAGTTCGAGGAAGCCAGCATCACCGGCACCACGGTCGCGGTGGGGGCGGGACTCGACGGCGGCGCGGGCTTCGACCTCACCACCGGCGAGATCCTGTGGCAGCCGAAGGTCGAGGAGTGCGAGGACCTGGGCTATCGCGGTGGCGAGCAGCTGGTCGCCGTGCGCAAGTGCGGTGAGTACGGCGAGGAGAAGATCGAGGTCCAGCTGCTCAACCCCAAGGACGGCAGCGTCCAGTGGACGTACAAGCTGCCCGCGGGCATCGACAACGCCAAGGTGATCTCCACCAAGCCGGTCGTGTTCGGTGTGGAATCCGACCCCGACAACCCCACCGGGACCGGCACCTCGGACATCTTCTCGCTGGACGAGAGCGGCAAGCTCCGTACCAAGATCACGATGGAGGACGAGAAGTACGACCACGACTGCGGCGTCGGCAAGATCCACGACTGCAAGGGCATCCTCGTCGGCAACGACAAGCTCTACGTCCCGACCAGGCAGCACGACGGGACGAAGGAGTACAGCCGCACCAACGAGGTGATCTCCTTCTCGCTGGCCACCGGCAAGACCGCGGGCGACCGCGCCGACGCCGGTGACGGTTACGAGATCTTCCCGATCCGGATGGACGGCGGCAACATCATCGCGTACAAGCAGGGCCCCTACGACAAGGGCTCCGAGGTCGTCTCGATCAACGGCGGCAGCTTCGAGCAGACCAAGCTCCTGGTCACCCCGGCCTCCGAGCAGGTCCGCAACGCGATCAGCAGCATGGTCCCGAAGTCGTCCGAGATGCTCTACACCGACGGCCGCCTCTTCATGGGCCAGGACCTGATCAGCAAGCCCACGTCCTCCACGGGCGAGAAGTACACGGCGATCGGATTCGGCGCGCAATAGGGCGTACGGCGATCGAGAGGCGGCCCTTTCCGGTCGTACGACGATCAAGGCGTCCCTACGTGGATCAAGGCCCCGTCCCTGCTCAGGGACGGGGCCTACCCTTGTCCTCGATCGTTTCCTCGCCCGCTCGCGAATGCGAGGAATTTTGGCAATCCGGGGCACTTCTCACCGGTAGGGGAAGCGCAACGTCGAACAAGCGTGTAGCTTCCGGGGGATGGAGAGCCGGGGGGCTCCTGTCCATGGGGGACCAGTTGGGGACCTGGGGGAACTGGGGGGTTGGGCTCGATGGGTGTGCGGCTCATGGTGGTCGATGACCACCGTCTGCTCGCCGAGGCGTTGGCCTCGGCTCTGAAGCTGCGCGGACACCGCGTGCTCGCCGCGGCGGCGCCCGCCGCGGGGGCGGCGGAACTGGTGATCACGAGGGCACCCGAGGTGTGCCTGATCGGTACGGCGACACCCGCCGAACCGGGCATCTTCGACCCGGTGGTGAAGATCAAGCGCGAGCGTCCGCAGGTGGCTGTGCTGGTCCTCGGCCCGGTACCGAACCCCCGCGGAATCGCCGCCGCCTTCGCCGCCGGCGCCTCGGGTTACGTACGGCACGACGAGCGCATCGAGGGCGTGGAGCGCGCCATCATGAAGGCTCGCGCGGGGGAGGCGGCGGTCGCCCCGCAACTGCTGCAGGGCGCTTTCAGCGAACTCCTGAATCCCGCCGTCCAGCCGGACGACGAGGGCCAGCGCCTGCTGCAGATGCTCACGCCGCGCGAGGTCGAGGTCCTGGTCCGGGTCGCGGAGGGCGAGGACACGCGGCTCATCGCTGCCGGGATGGGCATCGCACCGAGCACGGCCCGTACGCACGTACAGCGGGTGCTGATGAAGCTGGGCGTGGGATCGCGGCTGGAGGCGGCGGCGCTGGCGGCGCGGACGGGGCTGCTGGACCGGGCGGGCCCGGTCAGTGAACGGTTTCCGGAGCCGCCGGACTGAGGGCGCCGGAGCGTATGCCTTGGAGGAGGTGGGCGAGGGGGCCAGGGGTGGTGGTGAGGTGAGTGGTGGGGTCGTCGCTTTCGCGGAGGTGGATCGACCGGGGGCCGGTGGTGGCCAGTTCCAGGCAGTTGTTGCCGTCGGCGCCGCCGGAGAAGGAGGACTTCTGCCAGTTGGCGGTGGTGGTCATGACGTCGCCTCACAGGTCCTTTGCCATCTTCCGGATGAAGTCGCGCGACTTTCCGGGGCTGAGTGATGCTGCCTCCACTTCACGGAAGAGCGTTCGGAAGTGAGTCAGTTGGGCCTCGGAATCGACGAACGCAGTGCCGTGCGGTGCGTCGCGTACGACGGTGTCCAGGCGAGGCACGGGCCCGCCCAGGTAGCCCATCGCACCACCGGCGCCTGCGAAGCCGTCCAGGTCGAAGGGGATCACCCGAATCGTGACGTGGTCTGCCTCGGAAAAGCAGGACGCGCTCCAACTGGCTTCGTGAGACCGTACGGTCACCCACCCGGATACGCAGTTTGACTATCTGCTTGTGCTGGAGTCCCAGAGGGAGAAGGACGAGAGGAAGCGGGGGAGTTGGCCGTACTACCTCTCGTATCTCTACGAGAAATACCGCGTCGAGCCGGTGCTGATCGTCATGACCCAGAGCCGTGCCACCGCACGGTGGGCCGCCCAGCCCATCCGGTTCGGTCTGCCGGGCTGGTCCTCGCTCGTCGTACGGCCGCTCGTCCTCGGGCCGGACGACGTGCCGGTGATCGCGGACGAGGCGGAGGCGGCGCGGGACGTCACTCTCGCGGTGTTCTCGGCGATCACACATGGCAAAGGGCCGGGTGCCGTTGCGATGCTGGGACCACTCGCAGCGGTTCTGGAGACCGTGGATCCCGACAGCGCGGCGATGTTCGCGGAGCTTGTCGAGTCAGGCCTGGTCGATGCGCAGGCGAAGAAGATCTGGAAGGAGCTGATGATGCCGGTGAACTACTTCTTCAAGAATCCGGTCGCCGTGAAGCTGCGTGAAGAGGGCCGGGTAGAAGACCGCATCGAGATGACGCTGAGAATCCTGGAGTTGCGTGGCCTTCAGGTACCCGACTCGGTCCGGCTCCGAGTCGAGGCGTGCTCCGACCTGGACCAGCTCAAGGCCTGGTCGGAACGGGCCGTGCACGTGGCCGACGCGGCGGATCTCTTCGACGGCGACGGAGTCTGAGACAGACACCGGGGTCCCGGAGTGTGACGGGAACCCGTGGAAGTTGCCTCCGGAGTGACCGACCCGGCCGTTCTGTCCAACCCCGAACAGCCGTACAGGGCCGAAGTCACCCCAGTGAACTCCGGCCCTGCACAAGGTCACTGCCTAGTTACTCGGTGCCCTTGTCGGCCTCTGGCGGAAGCTGCTCCGTGTCGACCGGTGGCGGTGTCGGCCGCAGCCACAGCCACACCAAAAAGAACACCCCCAGGCCGAGCATCCCCAACCCCGTCCACAGGTTGATGTTCACGCCCTCCGCCTTGTCCAGGTCCGTGTCCGAGACCGTGAGTCCGGCGATCGTGACGATCACGCCGTAGATCACGAAGAGGGCGCCGATGATGCGGCGGATGTCGAAGAGCCGGGCGGCGGTCGCGGACTTGCGCTCCAACTCCTCGACCTCGTGCTGGTACTCGTAGTCGCTCATGGTGGTGCCTCAGCTCCGCTGGTTTCAGAAGGAGAAGGGGATGTAGCAGGCCGCGGCCAGGACGATCGCTCCCCAGCCCAGCAGGGCGGGCTTGCGGTACCAGGCCTCGTCGCCCGCGGCGGGCGGCTCGTCCATGCCGGGCGAGCGGGTGCCGTATACCAGTCCCTGGAGTTCGGACTCCGGCTTCGGCGCCGTGAAGAGCGAGACCGCGAACATCACCACCGCTCCGGCCACGAAGCCGGCGATCGCCGAGACGAAGTTGGCGCCCTGGTCGGAGGGGATGTCGATGACGCCCTGCTTGTAGATCACGAAGTAGTTGATCATCGCCGCCGTGGTGCCCACGAGCAGTCCCCAGAACCCGGACTTCATCGACGCCCGCTTCCAGAACAGGCCGATGATGAAGACCACGAACATCGGCACGTTGAAGAAGGAGAACAGCGTCTGCAGGTAGGCCATGATGTTCGAGAAGGACGACGCCAGGAACGCGGTGCCGATCGAGGCGAGTACACCGATCGCGGTGATCAGCCGGCCGAAGCGCAAGTAGTACGCGTCGTCGCGGCCCTTCACCACGTACTTCGCCCAGATGTCGGACGTGAAGACCGTGTTGAAGGAGGAGATGTTGGCCGCCATGCCCGCCATGAACGCCGCCAGCAGACCGGTCACCGCGATCCCGAGCACACCGTTCGGCAGCAACTGCTCCATCAGATAAGGGATCGCGTCGTTGTAGGTGAGGTCCGAGTCGGGCGTGCCGATGTTCGGGACGAGGGCGGCGGCGATCAGACCCGGAGTCATCACCACGAAGACGATGAAGATCTTCGGGAACGCGGCGATCAGCGGCGTCCGCTTGCCCGCGCTGAGGTTCTTCGCCGACAGGGCGCGCTGCACTTCGGCGAAGTTGGTCGTCCAGTAGCCGAAGGAGAGGACGAAGCCGAGGCCCAGCACGATGGTCAGCCAGTTGGCGCCCAGCGGATTGGCGTCTCCGATGCCCGTACCGCCCCACGCCGTGACGAAGTCGGCGCTGTGACTCTCGGTCAGTGAGTCGGTCAGGCCACCCCAGCCGCCGACCCTCTTCAGTCCGAGGAGGGTGAGCGGGATGAGCGCGGCGAGGATGACGAAGAACTGGAGCACCTCGTTGTAGATCGCCGAGGACAGACCGCCGACGGTGATGTACGCGAGGACGAAGACGCCGGCGACGACGATGGACACCCACTGCGCCCAGCCGAGCAGCGCCTCGACGACGATCGCGAGGGCGTAGAGGTTGACGCCCGCGATGAGGATCGCGGCGAAGGCGAACAGGACCGAGCTGAGCAGATGCGCCGACTTGTCGAAGCGCAGCAGCAGGAACTCCGGTACGGAGCGCACCTTCGACCCGTAGTAGAAGGGCATCATCACCAGGCCGAGGAAGACCATGGCGGGGATGGCGCCGACCCAGTACCAGTGCACGGTGTACGCGCCGTATTGCGCACCGTTCGCGGCCATGCCCAGGATCTCGGTGGCGCCCAGGTTGGCCGCGACGAACGCGAGACCGGTGACCCAGGCGGGCAGGGAGCGCCCGGAGAGGAAGAAGTCGAGACTTGTCTTGACCGACCGGCGGGCGGCGAAGCCGACGCCTAAGACGACGACGAAGTAGATCGCCAGGATCGTGTAGTCGAGCCAGTTGGTGGGGAGCCGGAGTTCTTGAGCGAGATGGGTGGGGGGCAGATGTGTGGGGTTCTGCATGAGAACTCGCTTCGTTGCGTGCACAGATCAGGGCGGAAATTACGCCGCCCGCTTCAAGAATTGAACAGCCGCGATGGGGATCTTTGTTTGATTGTGATGTTGACTGGCGTGAGGAATTGTGGTTTGTTGTGTTCAGTTCTGTTGGATGAGTGCGCCTAGAGAGCGCGGCGCAGGAGGAAGGGCTCGGTTCCGTGAAGAAGACCTCGACCCGGCTGGCCGACGGTCGTGAGCTCATCTACTACGACGCGCGCGATGACGCGGTCCGCGACGCGGTCGACCGCAGACCGCTCGACCCGACCGTCACCACGTCTGAGGTGCGCCGCGACCCGCTGCTCGGCGACTCGGTCGCGATCGCCTCGCACCGCCAGGGCCGCACCTACCATCCGCCGGCGAACGAGTGCCCCCTGTGCCCGTCCGAGGGTGACCGCCTCAGCGAGATACCGGACTCCTCGTACGACGTCGCCGTCTTCGAGAACCGCTTCCCCTCCCTCGCCGGCGACTCCGGCCGCTGCGAGGTCGTCTGCTTCACCTCCGACCACGACGCGTCCTTCGCGGATCTGACGGAGGAACAGGCAGGCCTCGTCCTGGAGGCCTGGACCGACCGCACCGCCGAGCTGTCCCATCTCCCCTCCGTGGAGCAGGTCTTCTGTTTCGAGAACCGCGGCGCCGAGATCGGCGTGACCCTCGGACATCCGCACGGCCAGATCTACGCGTACCCCTTCACCACCCCTCGTACGGCCCTGATGCTGCGCTCACTTGCCGCGCACAAGGAGGCGACCGGCGGGGAGAACCTCTTCGACGACGTGGTGGCCCGCGAACTGTCCGACGGCGACCGGATCGTGCTGGACGCCGAACACTGGGTGGCCTTCGTGCCGTACGCGGCGCACTGGCCGTACGAGGTGCACCTCTACCCGAAGCGGCGGGTGCCGGACCTTCTGGGACTCGACGAGGACGCCCGCACAGAGTTCCCCAAGGTGTATCTGGAACTCTTGAGGCGCTTCGACCGGATTTTCGGCGAGGGTGAGTCTCCGACGCCGTACATCTCCGCCTGGCATCAGGCGCCGTTCGGCACGCTGGAGGAGTTCGAGGGTGTCAGCCGTGACGACTTCGCGCTCCACCTGGAGCTTTTCACCATTCGCCGCACTTCCGGCAAGCTGAAGTTCCTCGCGGGTTCCGAATCCGGCATGAGCGTGTTCATCAACGACGTGCCGCCGGAGACCGCGGCGCAGCGACTGCGAGAGGTAGCGAGTTCATGAGTGGGAAGTACCTGGTCACCGGCGGCGCGGGCTATGTCGGCAGTGTGGTCGCACAGCATCTGCTGGAGGCGGGCCACGAGGTCGTCGTCCTCGACAACCTCTCGACCGGCTTCCGCGAGGGCGTGCCCACCGGTGCTTCCTTCATCGAGGGCGACATCCGGGATGCCGCCAAGTGGCTGGACTCCTCCTTCGAGGCCGTGCTGCACTTCGCCGCGTTCTCGCAGGTCGGCGAGTCGGTCGTCAAGCCCGAAAAGTACTGGGAGAACAACGTCGGCGGCACGATGGCCCTGCTCGAGGCCATGCGCTCCACGGGCGTCCGCAGGCTCGTCTTCTCCTCCACCGCCGCCACGTACGGCGAGCCGGAGGAAACCCCCATCGTCGAGTCCGCGCCGACGGCGCCGACGAACCCGTACGGCGCCTCGAAGCTCGCCGTCGACCACATGATCAGCGGCGAGGCGGCCGCCCACGGCCTGGGCGCGGTGTCGCTGCGCTACTTCAACGTGGCGGGTGCGTACGGCAGTTGCGGCGAGCGCCACGACCCCGAGTCGCACCTCATCCCGCTCGTACTCCAGGTAGCCCAGGGCAGGCGCGACGCGATCTCCGTCTTCGGCGACGACTACCCGACGCCGGACGGCACCTGCATCCGCGACTACATCCACGTCGCGGACCTGGCGGAGGCCCACCTGCTGGCCGTCGAGGCGGCCACCCCGGGCGAGCACCTGATCTGCAACCTCGGCAACGGCAACGGCTTCTCGGTCCGCGAGGTCATCGAGACCGTCCGCCAGGTCACCGGGCACCCGATCCCCGAGGTCGTGGCCCCCCGCCGCGGCGGCGACCCGGCCGTGCTGGTGGCCTCCGCCGAGGCCGCTCGTGAACGGCTCGGCTGGACCCCGTCCCGCGCGGACCTCGCGGGGATCGTGGCGGACGCGTGGGCGTTCGCGCAGAACAGGAAGAGTGGTTCGTGAGCATCGCCGAGAAGTTCGAGGAGCTGTACGGGAGCGCCCCCGAGGGTGTCTGGGCAGCGCCGGGGCGCGTCAACCTGATCGGTGAGCACACCGACTACAACGACGGCTTCGTCATGCCCTTCGCGCTGCCGCACACCACGGTCGCGGCGGTGTCGCGGCGCACGGACGGCGTGCTCCGGCTGCACTCCGCCGACGTCGAGGACGGCGTCGTGGAACTGCGCGTCGACGAACTCGCCCCGCTGTCCGACACGGGCTGGACGGCGTACCCGGCGGGCGTGGTGTGGGCACTGCGCGAGGCGGGCCACGCGGTGACCGGCGCGGACATCCATCTGGCCTCGACGGTCCCGACGGGCGCGGGCCTGTCCTCCTCGGCGGCCCTGGAGGTCGTCACGGCCCTGGCCCTCGACGAGCTCTACGGACTCGGCATCGAGCGCCCGCAGTTGGCCCGCCTGTGCCAGCGCGCCGAGAACATGTACGTCGGCGCCCCCACCGGGATCATGGATCAGACGGCCTCGGCGTGCTGCGAGGACGGCCACGCGCTGTTCCTCGACACCCGTGACCTGGCCCAGCAGCAGATCCCCTTCGACCTCGCGGCCGAGGGCATGCGGCTGCTGGTCGTCGACACGCGCGTCAAGCACGCCCACAGCGACGGCGAGTACGGCAAGCGGCGGGCGGGCTGCGAGAAGGGCGCAGCCCTGCTCGGCGTGACCGCACTGCGGGATGTGGCGTACGACGAACTGGACGCGGCCCTGGAGCGGTTGGGCGACGAGGAGGAGGTGTGCCGTCTGGTGCGCCACATCGTCACCGAGAACCACCGGGTGGAGCGGGTCGTGTCGCTGCTGAAGGCGGGCGACACGAGGGCGATCGGCCCGGTGCTGAACGAGGGCCACGCCTCGCTGCGCGACGACTTCCGCATCTCCTGCGCGGAGCTGGACCTGGTCGTCGACACGGCGTTGTCGGCCGGCGCGGTGGGTGCCCGCATGACGGGCGGCGGCTTCGGCGGCTCGGCGATCGTCCTCGTCGAGTCCACGGACGCGGAAACGGTCACCAAGACGGTGGAGGAAGCGTTCGCGGCAGCCGGGTTCACGGCTCCGCGGGTCTTCACGGCGATCCCGTCGGCGGGCGCGCGGCGCCTCAGCTGAGCTGCTTCGTCAGCGTGTACTCCGTAACCCCCGGCGGATAGTCGGGGATCACGCACACCACCTCGTACCCCCGCTTCTTGTAGAACTCCGGCGCCTGGAAGTCCCACGTCTCCAGGCGGGCGGCGTGGCAGCCGCGCTCCGTCCGGGCCAGGGTTTCGGCGCGGGACAGCAGGTGGGTGCCGAGGCCCGTGCCGCGGTGGGGGGTGTCGACCCAGAGGTACGTGACGTGCAGCCACGTCGCCCAGGTATGGCCGACGAGGCCGCCCGCGAGCTCGCCCTGCTCGTCCAGCGCCCAGAGGTGGAGCGGAAGCTCGCGTTCGTCGGGGGTTCCGTGGAGAGCACGGAGTACGGGAGAGGCCGCCGTGTTGGCGTCCCGGAGTCGGGAACGCAGCAACTTGCTGAACTCTTTGTCGACTCCTGTCTCAATACGAAACATAAGCCTCACCATAAACGTGCTGGACAATCAGTTCTGCAAATCCTCTTCCGCTCCCGCCCCCCGGCCTTACCCTGATGAGCAGCACCGGTGGGGGCCGGTGTTGATCAGGGGGCGAGAGAAGTCGGGTACGACGCCCGGAGTGGGGGTAGCAGTTCCAGCACGGCGGCGGCCGTGTGGCTGCGGCTCCCCCGTCCCGGGGTCCTCGGGGTCCCGGAACACTCCGGGCGCCGTACCTGCGTCGGTCGTCCCCCGACCAGTGGGGGTTTCAGTGGTTCGCATCCGTGTCCTGGTCGTCGACGACCACCGCATCTTCGCCGAGTCTCTCGCCGCGGCCCTGGCCGCCGAGCCCGACGTCGACGTGTCCGCGGCCGGCAGCGGCCCCGCCGCGCTGCGCTCTATGGAGCGCGCGGCGGCGGAAGGCCGCAGATTCGACGTGCTGCTCGTCGACGCCGACCTGGGCGGCAATGTGCCCGGCGTCCGCCCGGCCGTCTCCGTGCACGACAACAACGAAGAAGGCCTGGTCGACGGCATCTCCCTGGTCGCGGGCGTCCGTTCGGGCCACCCCGGCGTCCGTACCGTCGTCCTCGCGGAAAAGGACGACTCGCGCCGCGCTGCCCTCGCCCTGCAGGCCGGGGCCTCGGGCTGGGTCGCCAAGGACTGCTCGCTGTCGAGGCTGCTCACGGTCATACGAGGCGTACTGCGGGACGAGACCCATCTGCCGCCCGCCCTGCTCACGGGCGTCCTGCGCGAGCTGACCGCCGCCCGCAAGCACCGCACCGAGAGCGAACAGCTCGTCGAGTCCCTCACACCGCGCGAGCGCGAGGTGCTGCGGTGCATGGTCGCGGGTCTGGGGCGCAAAGCCGTCGCCGAGCGCCTGTTCCTGTCCCCGCACACCGTCCGCACCCATATGCAGAACGTGCTCGGGAAGCTGGGCGTCCACTCCACGCTGGCCGCGGTCGCGCTAGCCAGGCGGGCTGGGGTGGGGCCGGTGGATCTGGGGCCTACCGGCCGGATCATGCCGGAGGAAAGCAGCAGCGCCTGATCAACACCGCTGAGCGCAACGCCCCAAAGGGGCGCGGGGCTGTGACATATGCGGCTCCGCCGCGTGGGCGCGACCAGCCACGACGGCACGGCAGGCAACCGGCGGCACAGCGTGGCACCATCCACACGGCTCTCCCAGCGGAGCGCCTAGCCGGGGATGTTGTCGAACGGGGCGGTCAACTGGCGTAGCAGCCCGGCCAGTTCACCGCGCTGCGCACTGCTGAGCTCCGCCAGAAGCGCCCGCTCCTGGTCGAGGAGCGCGGCGAGCGCCTGGTCCGCGCGGTCCCGCCCCTCGTCGGTCAGCCGCACCAGCACGCCCCGGCGGTCGTTGGGGTCGGGGAGGCGCTCCACCAGGCCCTTCTTCGCCAGCCGGTCGATACGGTTCGTCATCGTGCCGGACGTCACCAGGGTCTGGGTCAGCAACTGGCCGGGGGAGAGCTGGTACGGAGCCCCGGCCCGCCTCAGCGCCGTAAGGACGTCGAACTCCCAGGGCTCCAGGCTGTGTTCGGAGAAGGCAAGGCGGCGTGCGCGGTCCAGATGCCGGGCCAGCCTGCTCACCCGGCTGAGCACTTCCAACGGCTCCACGTCGAGGTCCGGGCGCTCCCGGCGCCACGCTGCGACCAGCCGATCGACCTCGTCCTCCATAGCGATCAGTGTAGTGGTTGTGTCGACGTGAAGTCTCTTGACGTCAAGATAGTGCGGATGTGAGGCTGAGGATTCCCGCCGGTCCCTCTCGGTTCGCTTCAAGGAGGCCCCGCCATGCCTGCCGCCGCCACTCCCACCTGGGACCCGAGCCAATACCTGCGCCACGCGGACCATCGCGCCCGCCCCTTCGCGGACCTCCTCGCCCGCGTCCCGGAACTGCCCACCGACCCGCCCCGCATCGCCGACCTCGGCTGCGGCCCCGGCAACATGACCCGCCTCCTCGCCGACCGCTGGCCCACCGCGCACATCACCGGCTTCGACAACTCACCTCAGATGCTCGCCCGCGCCGAACCCCTAGCGGGCCCCACACCGGGCGGCGGCCACCTCGACTTCGCCGCCGGGGACGCCGGGACTTGGGCGCCGGCAGAGCCGTACGACCTGATCGTCAGCAACGCCACCCTGCAGTGGGTACCGGATCACGTAACCCGCTTCCCTGCTTGGGTGGATGGCCTCGCCCCGGGCGGCACCCTCGCCTTCCAGGTGCCCGGCAACTTCGACGCCCCCAGCCACCGCCTGATGCGCGAACTCGCCCAGTCCGCGCGCTGGAAGAACCGCCTGGCCGGAACCCTCCGCCACGACGACGCGGTCCACGAGCCCGCCGACTATCTGCGGGCCCTCGCCGAACTCGGCTGCGACGCCGACGTCTGGGAGACGACATACCTGCATCTCCTGACAGGCGTGGACCCGGTCCTGGACTGGGTGAAGGGCACGGGTCTGCGCCCGGTCCTGACGGAGTTGGGCGAGGAGGCGGAGGCTTTCGTCGCCGAGTACCGCGACCTGCTCCGCGAGGCCTACCCGCCCGCGCCGTACGGCACGGTCTTCCCGTTCCGTCGCCTCTTCGCGGTGGCGCGGAAGGCGGACGCCTGATCCCGCCGAGCCGAGCCGCAACGGCAGTCACCCACGCCCGGCGGCCAATGTTGTGCAGAATGTTGACCGCCACCATGAGCGCGCCTACCTTCGCGGTGTCCCGCCCCCCACTCAAGGGAGACCGCGATGCCCCGGCCCTTAGTCGCATCCCCCCGCACCCGCGCTCGTACGTCATTGCCGCGCACCACCGCTTTCGCGGTCGCCCTCCTGCTCGCCACCTCCGCCGTCCCCACGGCCTCCGCGTACGCCGCCAAAGCGCCGGCCGAGCACATCGAGGGCACCCTCCCGTCCGGCGCCAAGTACGTCATGGACAAGCCCGCCGACTGGAACGGCACCGTGCTGCTTTTCAGCCACGGCTACCGGCCCGTCGGCTCGCCCCTCGCCGCGCAGAACGCGCCCGACGACGGGACGAAGGCGCTTCTCCTCGAGAAGGGTTACGCGCTCATCGGCTCCTCGTACGCCACCAACGGCTGGGCGGTGACGGACGCCGTGCCCGACCAGCTCGCCACCCTCGACGTGTTCACCGAGTGGGCGGGTAAGGCACGGCGCACGCTCGCCTGGGGGCAGTCGTACGGCGGACTGGTCACCACCGCCATCGCCGAGCGGCACCCCGGGCGCATCGACGGCTCGCTGGCCATGTGCGGGCTGGTCCACGGCGGCGTCGCCAACTGGAACAACACCCTCGACCCCGTCTTCGCCCTCAAGACCCTCCTCGCGCCCGGCTCCTCCGTCGACCTCGTCGGCTTCCCCGATCAGGCCTCGGCTGCCGCCGCCGCCAAGACGATGAGCGCGACCGTCACCGACGCCCAGGCCACACCCGAGGGCCGCGCCCGTATCGCCCTCGCCGCCGCACTCCACAACCTCCCCGGCTGGAACGACCCCGCGCAGCCCAAGCCCGCCCCGGACGACTGGAACACCCAGCAGGCCAACCAGTACCAGGCCCTCCAGGGAATGCTGAGCCTGCCCGCGTTCAGCTGGCGCCAAGAGGCCGAGAGCCGGGCCGGCGGCAACATGTCCTGGAATACCGGCGTCGACTACACGAAGATGCTCCGCCGGTCGTCGGTGTACAAGGAGGTCACCGAGCTCTACAAGGACGCCGGCCTGTCCCTGAAGAAGGACCTGGGCGCCCTGAACCGGGCCCCGCGAATCAGCGCCGACCCGGCCGCCGTCGACTGGATGAGCCGCACCAGCGCGTTCACCGGCCGGCTGCACAAACCGCAGCTCACCATCCACACCACCGGCGACGCCCTCGTCCCCGTACAGGTCCAGAGCGCCTACCGCAGGGCCGCCACCGCCGGGGGCTCGTCGGCGCTGCTGCGTCAGGCGTACGTCGACAACCCCGGCCACTGCACCTTCAGCCCGGCCGAGCAGACGGCCGCACTGCACACCCTGGAGAAGCGGCTCGACAAGGGGCGCTGGCACGGCACGGATCCCGCGTCGCTCAACGCCACGGCCGCCGCGGCCGATCCCACGACGCCGGCCCGCTACATCCCGTACCGGCCGGCGCCGTATCCCCGCCCGTACGACCTGGCCCATCCCGGCGACGGTCAGTGACAAGTGCGTACGGCCGCTTGCGCTTTCGCCGGCGCGGGCGGTCGTACCCTTTACCGCTGTGGAGGACGACGACCTGGACATGACGGCTACGACGGACACAACGGACATCGTTGAGGCCCCGCAGTTGCGCCCCCAGTCGCTCGTGCTCACCTTCTTCGGCAACCACGTCCTGGACGAAGGCGACCTGTGCGTCTACTCCGGCAGCATCATCGATGTGCTCGCCCGGGTCGGGACGGGGGAGCAGGCCGTACGTTCCACGCTGACCCGGATGGTCAACCGGGGCCTGCTACGGCGCCAGCGCGAGGGCCGCAAGATGTTCTTCGGGCTCACCCCGCAGGCGGTCCGCATCCTGGAGGACGGCGGACAGCGCATCTGGCGCGACGGCGCGGTCAACGAGGACTGGGACGGCACCTGGACCCTGCTCGGCTTCTCCCTCCCGGAGTCCTGGCAACGCCAGCGCCATGACCTGCGCTCCCGGCTGACCTGGTCCGGCTTCGGCGCCCTCTACAGCGGGCTGTGGATCGCCCCCGGCCACGCCGATGTCCGCGACGCCGTCTCCGAACTCGGGCTCGACGCCCACGTCAAGGTCTTCCACGCCCGGGCCGACGCGTTCACCGACGTCGGCCTGATGATCCGCGAGAGCTGGGACCTGGAGAGCATCGCGGCGCGGTACGTCGCCTTCGACAAGCGGTGGGCCGCCGTGCCGGCGCCGGTCGATCCGGTCGCGACGCGGCTGCGGCTGGTCGCCGAGTGGCTGCGGATCATACGTACGGACCCGCGGCTGCCTGTGCAGCATCTCCCTCCGGAGTGGCCGGCCCGGCAGGCCCAGGAGACGTTCCGTCGAATAGCGGAGGAGACGGCGGGGTCCGCTGCGCGGATGGCTGCGGAGCTCTTGGAGACGGTTCCGCTGCGTTCGGCTTCGTAGCTGGCCAAATAACTGGCTTGTTTCTGGCGCAACCTTTTCTTCCCTCCCCGCTCATCAGATGGAACCGTTCCGCTTTCTACTAGACCCGCCGAACGTATGCCATGCGTCACCTGTTACTTCGCTGTGAATTCAGGTGGCGTTTGCTATGGTTCGAAGCCGCAGGGGGGTCTGTGACCAGGCGTGATGATTCTCGCCATCCTTTTTGCTGCCTTTTTCTGGTGGCTTCGGCCTGCCCTGTTGTTGTTTCCGCGGAGCGGCTCCGCTTCCTGAAAGGAATTCTTCGGTGGTATCCAGACTCCGGATTGTTCGAGTGAAGCCGAGAACGCCGTGAAGATCGCTTTCCTGATCAACAATGCGTATGGGATCGGCGGAACCATCCGCTCCACGGCGAATCTCTCGGCCGCGTTCGCTGAACGGCACGACGTCGAGGTCGTCAGCGTCCACTGCTTCCGCGACGCACCGGCGCTGTCCTTCGATCCGCGCGTCCGCGTGACCTCGCTGATCGAGATGCGCGAGGGCAACCCCGGCCACGAGGGCGATCACCAGCTCGCCAAGCTGCCCGGCACGATGTTCCCCTACACCGGCGCCACCGCGAACCTGGCCTACACCGCCCTCCAGGACGAACGCATCGGCGGCTTCCTCGCCCGTACCGACGCCGATGTCGTCATCGCCACCCGCCCGGACCTCAACGGCTACCTCGCCCGCGACGGCCGCCGTCGCTACCTCCGCGTCGGCCAGGAGCACCTCAGCCTCGACCAGTTCGAGGAACCGCTGCGCACCAACCAGAACAACGCCATCGCCGGCCTCGACGCCTTCGTCACCGTCTCCGAGGCCGACGCCGCCCAGTACCGCGCCGCCCTGCCCGATGTCACCACGACCATCGTGTGCGTCCCCAACGGCGTACATGCCTCGGCCGTCGAAGGGTCCTCGCTCGACTCCCGGGTCATCGTCGCGGCCGGCCGGCTCATCCCCATCAAGCGATACGACCGGCTGATCTCGGCCTTCGCCAAAGTCGCCGCGGAACATCCCGGCTGGACCCTGCGGATCTACGGACGCGGCCCGGAGAAGGCGAGCCTGCGCGAGCAGATCGAGCGGCTCGGGCTGTCCGATCGCGCGTTCCTCATGGGACCCGTGTCGCCCATCGAGACCGAGTGGGCCAAGGGCGCCATCGCCGCCGTCTCCTCCGACATGGAGTCGTTCGGGATGACGATCGTCGAGGCCATGCACTGCGGCGTCCCGGTCGTCGCCACCGACTGCCCGCACGGGCCCGGCGAGATCATCACCGACGGCCAGGACGGACTGCTCGTACCCCTCTCCGGTGACGTCGACGCCTTCGCCGACGGACTGAAGCGCCTCGTCGCGGACCCCGCGCTGCGCCGCAAAATGTCCGGCGAGGCCCGGGAGAAGGCCGCGACCTACGCCCCTTCCGTCATCGCCCGCCGCTACGAAGCCCTCTTCGACGAACTGTCCCGCAAGCGCCGCCGCACCCTGGCCGGTGGAAGCACGGCCCTGGTCCGACGCCTGAGCCGCACCGTCCGGCCCCGCCCGGCCGCGCCCACCGCCCTCCCGGGGAGCACTCCGCCGCCCGCCGCGCACGCCCGCGCGACCGCGGAAGGCGGCCTGACCGTCCTGCTGAAAGTGGCCGAACTGCCCGCCGGGCCACTGGACTTCGTCCTCCGGCTGCGCCGCGACCCGGCCAAGCGGGAGGTCCGCCTCCCCGTGCTCCCGGACCCGGACTCCCCGGACACCGGCGCCCGCGTCACCCTGCACCGAGCCGAGCACAGCCTCGCCGAGGGCCGCTGGGACTGCTACGTCGCCCCGCGCGGCAACGGCTCCGGTACGCGGCTCACCGCACGGCTCGTCGAGCAGGCGCCGCTGCTCGGAAGATCCATCGCTGTGCGCGAGTCCGACGGCGTGAGCGCGTGGATCCCGTACACCACCGCCGACGGCTTCCTCGCCCTGCGCACCTGGCTGCGGCCCGCCCATGCCGAGGTCGAGCGGATCGAGGCCGGCGAGCGCTCGGTGTCCGTCACCGTTGTGGTGCACGGCCTCGCGAGTGGGGCTGGGGTCACGGTGCAGGCGGTGTCCCGGACGGAGCGCGCGTACGACTTCTCCGTGGCCGCCCGTCCCGCAGGCGCCGACAGCTTCCGCTTCACCGTCCCGTACGAGGAGGTCATGGCCCGGCGCACCGGGGAACAGGACCTCTGGGATCTGCGGCTGTCCACCGCCGACGGCACCATCCCGGTCGGCCGGATCAGCGGAGACATCGTGGAGCGCAAGAAGACGGATGTCGTACCGGCGACGGTCCTCGACCACCCCGAGCGTGGCAGCACCCGGATCAGACCGTACTTCTCCGCCACCAACGACCTGGCACTGAGCGCCCGCGACGTCGAGGACGACTGAGGCCGGGCGGGCTGAGGGGGCCGACTGAACGCCCGGCCTCCTCAGCCCTCCCCTTCAGCTCTTCCGGTGGCCGATCAGGCGCGGCTTGGCCTCCAGCCCGTCCAGGCCGTGCCAGGCCAGGTTCACCAGGTGGGCGGCGACCTCTGCCTTCTTCGGGCGGCGTACGTCCAGCCACCACTGTCCGGTCAGGGCGACCATGCCGACCAGGGCCTGGGCGTACACCGGCGCGAGCTTCGGGTCGAAGCCGCGGCTCTTGAACTCGCGGCCCAGGATGTCCTCGACCTGCGTCGCGATGTCGGAGATCAGCGAGGCGAAGGAACCCGTGGACTGGGGGATGGGGGAGTCACGGACGAGGATGCGGAACCCGTCCGTGTACTCCTCGATGTAGTCGAGCAGCGCGAACGCCGCCTGCTCGCACAGTTCGCGGGGATGGCCGGCCGTGAGCGAGCTGGTCACCATGTCCAGCAGGCGCCGCATCTCACGGTCCACCACCACCGCGTACAGCCCCTCCTTGCCGCCGAAGTGCTCGTACACCACCGGCTTGGAGACCCCGGCCTTCGCCGCTATCTCCTCCACCGACGTGCCCTCGAAGCCCTTGGCGGCGAAGAGCGTGCGGCCGATCTCCAGCAGCTGCTGGCGCCGCTCGGCCCCCGTCATCCGGGTCCGGCGCGCGCGCCGCGGCTTTTCGTTGCTGGAAGTGCTGGAGTCGGCCACGCCGTCAATCATGCCGCCTCGGCGGTCTCCTGCTTACCTCGGGAGCGCTTCGCCTCCGGGTCCCGGCGGGAATCGATACGCGAGCGTGACGGCCAGCGCACGTCGTACGCCCAGCCGAACTGCTCGAACCAGCGGATGATCCGCGCCGAGGAGTCCACCTGACCGCGCTCCACGCCGTGCCGGGCCGACGTCGGGTCGGCGTGGTGCAGGTTGTGCCAGGACTCGCCGCAGGACAGTACGGCCAGCCACCACACGTTGCCCGAGCGGTCACGCGACTTGAAGGGGCGCTTGCCCACCGCGTGACAGATCGAGTTGATGGACCAGGTGACGTGATGCAGCAGCGCCACGCGAACGAGTGAGCCCCAGAAGAAGGCCGTGAACGCGCCCCACCAGGACATCGTCACCAGACCACCGATCAGCGCCGGCAGCGCCAGCGAGAGCAGGGTCCACCACACGAACTGGCGGGAGATCGCACGGATCGCCCCGTCCTTGATCAAATCCGGCGCGTACTTGTCCTGCGGCGTCTGCTCCTCGTCGAACATCCAGCCGATGTGAGCCCACCACAAGCCCTTCATCAGGGCGGGGACGGTCTCCCCGAAGCGCCACGGGGAGTGCGGGTCGCCCTCGGCGTCGGAGAACTTGTGATGCTTGCGGTGGTCGGCGACCCAGCGGACCAGCGGGCCCTCCACAGCCATCGAGCCCATGATCGCGAGCGCGATCCGCAGCGGGCGCTTGGCCTTGAAGGAGCCGTGCGTGAAGTAGCGGTGGAAACCGATGGTGATGCCGTGGCAGCCGAGGTAGTAGAAGAACACCAGCAGACCGAGGTCCAGCCAGCTCACCCCCCAGCCCCAGGCCAGCGGTACGGCCGCGAGCAGCGCGAGGAACGGGACGGCGATGAAGAGGAGAAGCGTGATCTGCTCGATCGACCGCTTCTGCTCGCCGCCCAGCGTGGCGGAGGGGATCGGGGTGTCGTTGTGCGCCTTCGGGGCGTCGTCGATCACATCGGAGCTTGTGGTCATGGGGCGTCCCCTGTGGGGTTCGTGGATTGTGACGATGCCGGATGTACGGGCATACAGAGCCGTTTGTCATGCCTACGGTTCCGTAACCTACGGCGTCGTAAGTATGGCAGCGCACAGCCCGGCGGCAAGAGGCCGAGAGTCTGCGCGTCCGCATCGAGACCTATCCTTGGAATCGTTCGGACAGCGCGGTCCGCTCTGTTTCTTAAGTTCCCGGATGCCTTCCTGCTATGCGGCCACGGCGGCCGCAGGCCGATGGCTGCCCGGGGGCCTCCCCTCAGCCGAGCCTCAGATGACCCCACCCGTCTCCCGCCACCACCCTTCTACGGATTCGCTGACGCGACCGCCTTCTGATTCACTGCAAGGAGCCGCACCTGTGAGCAGTGCCGACGACCAGACCACCACGACCAGCAGTGAGCTGCGCGCCGACATCCGCCGCCTGGGCGACCTGCTGGGCGAGACCCTCGTACGCCAGGAGGGCCCCGAGCTCCTCGAACTGGTCGAAAGGGTGCGCCGCCTCACCCGCGAGAACGGCGAGGCCGCCGCCGAGCTGCTGCGCGGCACGGAACTGGAGACCGCCGCCAAGCTGGTCCGCGCCTTCTCCACGTACTTCCATCTCGCGAACGTCACCGAACAGGTGCACCGTGGCCGCGAGCTGCGCGCCAAGCGGGCCGCCGAGGGCGGACTCCTCGCCCGTACCGCGGACCGGCTCAAGGACGCCGACCCCGAGCACCTGCGCGCGACCGTACGGAACCTGAATGTTCGCCCGGTCTTCACCGCTCACCCGACCGAGGCCGCCCGCCGCTCCGTCCTCAACAAGCTGCGCCGCATCGCCGCCCTCCTCGAGACCCCCGTCATCGAGGCGGACCGCCGCCGCTACGACACCCGTCTCGCCGAGAACATCGACCTCGTCTGGCAGACCGACGAACTGCGCGTCGTACGCCCCGAGCCCGCCGACGAGGCCCGCAACGCGATCTACTACCTCGACGAACTGCACGCCGGCGCCGTCGGCGACGTCCTAGAGGATCTGACCGCTGAACTGGAGCGCGTCGGCGTCCAACTTCCCGACGACACCCGCCCGCTGACCTTCGGCACCTGGATCGGCGGCGACCGCGACGGCAACCCGAACGTCACCCCCCAGGTGACCTGGGACGTACTGATCCTCCAGCACGAACACGGCATCAACGACGCCCTGGAGATGATCGACGAACTCCGCGGCTTCCTCTCCAACTCCATCCGCTACTCGGGCGCCACCCAGGAACTCCTGGACTCCCTCCAGGCCGACCTGGAAAACCTCCCCGAGATCAGCCCCCGCTACAAGCGCCTCAACGCCGAAGAGCCCTACCGCCTCAAGGCCACCTGCATCCGGCAGAAGCTCGAGAACACCAAGCTGCGCCTCGCCAAGGGCATCCCGCACGAGGAAGGCCGCGACTACCTCGGAACCTCCGCCCTCCTGCGCGACCTCACCCTCATCCAGACGTCCCTACGCGAACACCGCGGCGCCCTGTTCGCCGACGGCCGCATGAACCGTACGATCCGCACGCTCGCCGCCTTCGGCCTCCAGCTCGCCACCATGGACGTACGGGAACACGCCGACGCCCACCACTACGCGCTCGGTCAGCTCTTCGACCGGCTCGGCGAGGAGTCCTGGCGTTACGAGGACATGCCGCGCGAGTACCGGCACAAGCTGCTCGCCAGGGAACTGCGCTCCCGCCGGCCGCTCGCGCCGACTCCCGCCCCGCTGGACGCGGCCGGGCAGAAGACCCTTGGGGTGTTCGAGACGGTCAAGCGGGCGCTCGAGGTCTTCGGGCCCGAGGTCATCGAGTCGTACATCATCTCCATGTGCCAGGGCGCGGACGACGTGTTCGCGGCCGCCGTCCTCGCTCGCGAGGCCGGGCTGATGGACCTGCACGCGGGCTGGGCGAAGATCGGCATCGTGCCGCTCCTGGAGACGACGGACGAGCTGCGCGCGGCGGACACCATCCTGGAGGGCATGCTCGCCGACCCTTCCTACCGGCGGCTGGTCGCGCTCCGCGGCGATGTCCAGGAGGTCATGCTCGGGTACTCCGACTCGTCCAAGTTCGGCGGCATCACGACCTCCCAGTGGGAGATCCACCGCGCCCAGCGGCGGCTGCGCGACGTCGCCCACCGCTACGGCGTACGGCTGCGGTTGTTCCACGGCCGGGGCGGCACCGTCGGCCGGGGCGGCGGTCCCACGCATGACGCGATTCTCGCCCAGCCCTGGGGAACCCTCGAAGGCGAGATCAAGGTCACCGAGCAGGGCGAGGTCATCTCCGACAAGTACCTGATCCCCGCGCTGGCCCGGGAGAACCTGGAACTCTCCGTCGCCGCCACCCTCCAGGCCTCCGCCCTCCACACGGCCCCGCGCCAGCCCGGCGACGCGCTCGCGCGCTGGGACGCCGCGATGGACGTCGTCTCGGACGCCGCCCATGCCGCGTACCGCCGCCTGGTCGAGGACCCGGACCTGCCCGCGTACTTCTTCGCCTCCACGCCGGTCGACCAGCTTGCCGAACTCCACCTGGGCTCCCGGCCGTCGCGGCGGCCGGATTCCGGCGCCGGCCTCGACGGGCTGCGGGCCATCCCCTGGGTCTTCGGCTGGACCCAGTCCCGGCAGATCGTGCCGGGTTGGTTCGGCGTCGGCTCCGGACTGAAGGCGCTGCGCGAGGCGGGCCTCGACTCCGTCCTGGAGGAAATGCACGAACAGTGGCACTTCTTCCGCAACTTCGTGTCCAACGTAGAGATGACGCTGGCCAAGACGGACCTACGGATCGCCGGCCACTACGTCGACACCCTGGTGCCGGACGACTTGAAGCACGTCTTCGACACGATCAAGGCGGAGCACGAACTGACGGTCCGCGAGGTGTTGCGGATCACCGGCGGACGCGAACTCCTGGACGCCCAGCCGGTCCTGAAGCAGACCTTCACGATCAGGGATGCCTACCTGGATCCGATTTCGTACCTTCAGGTCGCCCTGCTGAAGCGCCAGCGAGACGCGGCGGCTTCGGGAGCGGACCCGGATCCGCTCCTGTCGCGAGCGCTGCTGCTTACGGTGAACGGGGTGGCGGCGGGGTTGCGTAACACGGGGTGACGGACGGCTTGGAGGGGCGGCGGGGGGCGGCGGCAGGCAGGTTCTCGCCCCCGCCGCCCCTACCCGTCCCATCCCCGGGGCGTTGCCCCGAACCCCACCAGGGGCTGCGCCCCTGGACCCCGCTGGGGCTGCGCCCCAGACCCCGCATCGGCCTGAACGGTCTCGTCCTCAAACGCCGGACGGGCTGATTGGTGCGGGCCTGCGCTGCAAAGTTCCGGCTGGGCGGCGCGAACTCCGGCGTGGAGATACACCAGGGCGGCGGGAATCTCCACTGCGGATTTCAGCCCAGGGCCGCGAAAATTCAGCCCCTTGGGGGCACCCCCAGAGGTAGCTGGGGGAGGTAGCTGGGGGAGTTTAAGGAGCGGGGGTCCGGGGGCTGGCCCCCGAAACGGGGTCCGGGGCGGAGCCCCGAGCGGGTCCAGGGGCGGAGCCCCGAGGGGGTCTGGCGGCGCAGCCCTCAGCGGGGTCCAGGGGCGCAGCCCCCAGCGGGGCCCAGGGGCGGAGCCCCTTGGGATGGGACGGGTAAGGGCGGCGGGGGCGAACCCCCCTCACAGTGCCACGAACGCCGCCGTCAGCAGCGTCAACCCGGCGCCACCCAACAGCCACGCAAGCCGAGGCGACCGCAGCCCCCCAGCCACCACCAGCGAAGCCAGAAGCATCGCACCCCCGAGCGGAACCCACGCATAAAGCAGCCCGCCAGGCCCCGTGCGGACCACCTCGTCGCTCCCCGGCTTCACCACCACCGCGTACGTCTCACCCTTGTTCACCGCCACCGTGCTCGAGATGGTCACCCGCTCACGCGCAGTGGACCCCGGCGACACCGGCGCGTACGACCCCGTACACCGATCGTCCGCACACCGAGTGACCGTCATCGTCCCCCGCTCACGCCCCTTGGTGAGCATCACATGCTGCGCCGTACCCCACGACGCCCAAACCCCGGCAATCAGCAGCAGCACCGCGACCGTCCCCATGGCCGCGATCCGCCCGAACCGCAGCGCGGAACCCGCGCTCGGGCGGGGCATGAGGGCAGACATGGCGGCGATCCTTGGCCATCGCCCTGCGCCCGGTCAACTCCGACTGGATCACACCGGGGGACAAGTCACGAGTTGTACGTACTCTGCGCCCGCTCCAGCCCATCAATCACCAGACACTCCACCGCATCGGTCGCCCGATCCACGAAGTAGTCCAGTTCCTTGCGCTCCGCCGCGGAGAAGTCCTTCAACACGTAATCCGCGACCTGCATACGTCCCGGAGGCCGCCCGATCCCGAACCGCACCCGGTGATAGTCCGAACCCATCACCTTCGTCATCGACTTCAGCCCGTTGTGACCGTTGTCGCCACCACCCAGCTTCAGCCGCAGCACGCCATAGTCGATGTCCAGTTCGTCATGGATGGCGACGATGTTCGCGACCGGCACCTTGTAGAACTCCCGCAGCGCGTTCACCGGCCCACCCGACAGATTCATGTACGACATCGGCTTGGCCACCACCACCCGCCGACTCCCCGGCCCAGGCGGACCGATCCGCCCCTCCACCACCAGAGCCTGCGCCTTCCCGGCCCGCTTGAACTTCCCCCCGATCCGCTCCGCCAGCAGATCAGCCACCATGAACCCCACGTTGTGCCGGTTCCCCGCATACTCGGACCCCGGATTACCCAGCCCCACCACCAACCAGGGGGCCCCTGCGTCACTAGTCACGTGCATATCTCCTTAATACGCGAACCAGCCGCCGCCCCCCCGAAGGGAGCGGCGGCTGACACCGCTGTGGGCATACGTTCCGCAGGGCGATGGGGGTCCCCCCGCTCGAGCGAAGCCGAGAGTGGGGGAGGGTGGGCACAGCCCCAAGCACCGGGCGCCTCATCACAAGCGGTACGGCAAGTCAGAGCGCCCCGGCCGGTCAGGCCTCGGCGGTCTCGCCTTCGCCCTCACCCTCGCCCTCAGTCGGCTCCTCCGCCTGCGCGGCCAGAACCTGGAGAACCACCGCGTCCTCGTCGATCGCCAGCGTCGTACCCTCCGGCAGCGGGACGTCCTTCGCCAGAATCGAGTCACCAGCCGCCAGGCCCTCGATGGACACGGTCACCGACTCCGGAATGTGCGTGGCCTCGGCCTCGACCGGCAGCGCGTTCAGCACATGCTCGACAAGGAAGGCACCCGGAGCCAGGTCGCCCTCGGTGTGCACGTAGATCTCGACGTTGACCTTCTCGCCACTGCGGACGAGCAGCAGGTCCACGTGCTCCAGGAAGCCCTTGATCGCGTCACGCTGAACGGCCTTCGGAATCGCCAGCCGCTTCTTGCCGTCGAGCTCGAGGGCGAGAAGAACGTTCGGCGTACGCAGCGCCAGCAGCAGATCGTGACCCGGCAGCGTCAGATGAATCGGATCGCCACCGTGGCCGTACAGGACACCGGGAACCTTGCTCTCACGGCGGATACGACGCGCCGCACCCTTGCCGAACTCGGTACGCGTCTCGGCGGCGAGCTTCACCTCGGCCATGCTCATCACTCCTCGTAGATAGGGGGAACGTGGTCACCCGGCCATACCCAACGGCCTGCTACGAAGAGCGCGTCGATTACGGACCGCCGTACCAGCGCCTTCACAACGCCGTACGGCCTCCCTCGCCGAGCAACTGTGACAGCTTACGCGGCGGGAAGGCCGTACCAGAAATCGATCTTCAGACCAGCATCCGGCCTGCTGACGGGCCAACTACTGACCGGCCTACTGGTCGTCGAACAGGCTCGTCACCGAGCCGTCCTCGAACACCTCACGCACCGCACTCGCGATGGTCGGAGCGATCGACAGCACCGTGATCTTGTCGAGCGCCAGCTCGCCCGGCGTGGGCAGCGTGTTCGTGAAGATGAACTCGCTGACCTTCGAGTTCTTCAGCCGGTCCCCGGCCGGACCCGACAGCACACCGTGCGTCGCCGTCACGATCACATCCTCCGCACCGTGCGCGAACAACGCGTCCGCCGCCGCGCAGATCGTGCCACCCGTGTCGATCATGTCGTCGACGAGCACACACACCCGGCCCGCGACATCACCGACCACCTCGTGCACGGTGACCTGATTCGCCACGTCCTTGTCGCGCCGCTTGTGCACGATGGCCAGCGGAGCGCCCAGCCGGTCACACCACCGGTCCGCCACTCGCACCCGGCCGGCGTCCGGCGAGACCACCGTCAGTTTCGTGCGGTCCACCTTCTTGCCCACATAGTCCGCGAGCAGCGGCAGCGCGAAGAGATGGTCCACCGGGCCGTCGAAGAAGCCCTGGATCTGGTCCGTGTGCAGATCCACCGTCAGGATGCGGTCCGCGCCCGCCGACTTCATCAGATCCGCGACCAGACGCGCCGAAATCGGTTCACGTCCCCGGTGCTTCTTGTCCTGACGGGCGTAACCGTAGAACGGCACAATCACCGTGATGCTCCGAGCGGACGCCCGCTTCAGAGCGTCGATCATGATCAATTGCTCCATGATCCACTGGTTGATCGGAGCCGTGTGGCTCTGGATCACAAAGCAGTCCGCACCCCGCGCCGACTCCTCGTAACGGACATAGATCTCACCGTTCGCGAAGTCATAGGCCCTCGTCGGGACAACCCCGACACCCAGCTGCTCGGCGACCTCCTCGGCAAGCTCGGGGTGTGCGCGGCCGGAGAAGAACATCAACTTCTTCTCGCCGGTCGTCTTGATCCCGGTCACAGCACTGTCTCCTCAGAGGTATCTCAGCCGGTCGCCAACGGTGATCCCAGCCGGGTGTGCGGATGTGCACCTATCACGGTACGCCGTCGCAGACGCGCCGATTTCTGGTCAGCTTTCGCTTTCGGCCTCGCGGGAAGCCGCCTCAGCCGCCTTCGCGGACGCGCTCCCCGGACGCTTCCGAGCCACCCAACCCTCGATATTCCGCTGCTGGCCCCGGGCCACGGCCAGCGAACCCGGCGGCACATCCTTCGTGATCACCGAACCCGCCGCGGTGTACGCGCCATCCCCAACCGTGACAGGCGCCACAAACATGTTGTCCGAACCCGTCTTGCAATGTGAACCCACGGTCGTGTGGTGCTTCGCCTCACCGTCGTAATTCACGAAGACACTCGCGGCACCGATATTCGTGTACTCACCGATCGTCGCGTCCCCGACGTACGAGAGATGCGGAACCTTCGTCCCCTCGCCGATCGAGGAGTTCTTGGTCTCGACGTACGTACCGATCTTGGACTTCGGCCCGAGCCGCGTGCCGGGACGCAAATACGCGTACGGACCCACGGACGCCTCCGGACCGACCTCCGACCCGTCCGCGACCGCGTTGTCGACACGAGCCCCCGCGCCGACCCGCGTATCCGTGAGACGCGTATTCGGGCCGACCTCCGCGCCCTCGCCCAGATGCGTGGCACCGTGCAGCTGAGTGCCCGGATGCACGATCGCATCCTGCTCGAACGTGACGGTGGCATCGATCCAGGTGGTCGCCGGGTCGACGACCGTCACCCCGGCGAGCATCGCCCGCTCCAGAAGCCGGTCATTGAGAATCCGACGCGCCTCGGCAAGCTGCACCCGGTTGTTGATCCCCGCGATCTCCCGATGATCACCGGCCACAGACGCCCCGACCCGATGTCCAGCCTCCCGCAGGATGCCGAGCACATCGGTCAGGTACTCCTCACCCTGACTGTTGTCCGTACGAACCTTCCCGAGCGCATCCGCCAAAAGCTGCCCATCGAAGGCGAACACCCCCGAATTGATCTCACGGATCTCACGCTGCGACTCAGTGGCGTCCTTGTGCTCGACGATCGCCGTCACGGCTCCGGAGGCCCCGTCGCGCACAATCCGCCCGTACCCGGTCGCGTCCGGAACCTCGGCGGTCAGCACGGTGACGGCATTCCCGTCTGCGGAGTGCGTGGCCGCGAGCTTCTGCAGCGTCTCGCCACTGAGGAGGGGAGTGTCCCCGCATACGACGACAACAGTCCCGTCGACGCCGCCGCCCAACTCCTCCAACCCCATCCGCACCGCATGCCCGGTCCCGTTCTGCTCGGCCTGAACGGCAGTGCGCACCCCCGGGTCCACCTCGGCAAGGTGTGCGGTGACCTTCTCGCGGGCGTGCCCCACGACGACGACCAGCTGCTCGGGCTCCAACTCGCGCGCGGCGGTGAGTACATGACCGACGAGGGAACGGCCACAGATGTCGTGCAGAACCTTCGGTGTGGCCGACTTCATACGGGTGCCCTCACCCGCTGCGAGTACGACGACGGCTGCCGGGCGGTTGGCGCTCACGGGTGTGCCCTTCGGCTTCGGATGTGGGGGTTTGGTCATCCGCAGGATACCGGGGGGTCGTGCGGGGGAAATGTGAGCGGGGCCTGACCCCAACTTCTTGGGTCAGGCCCCGAACCGAGCAGGGCTCCCCCGCCAGGACTCGAACCCGGACAGATGGCACCAAAAGCCACAGTGCTGCCAATTACACCACGGGGGAATGAAGCCGACCGAACCGGACATCCGGCCAGGTCGCCGTGTGGGCACCCAACACTATGCCGTACCAGGCGCCTTCCACGCGACGATACAACTCGGCACCGAGCCGCACTCCAATGCTGAGGCACGGGTAGTGGTGTAGGCCAGTGCGGAAAAGTCACCGGAAAACCTGGTGCGGGCGCCCGTAGGCTGGAGGCATGACCACGACGGGGGAAGACCGCATCACGGCCGGGACGGGGCCGTGGTGGTGGGTGCGGCAGCGTAGTGCGTGGCTCGATGGTGGGCTGGCGTTGGCGTCTGCTGTCGAGTGTGGGTTCGAAGGTGTGGAGTTCGCGCGCGATGCCGGGTTGGCGGAGCCGGTGGGCGCGGTTTTCGGGGTGTTGGCGGGGTCCGTACTGCTGTTGCGGCGGCGGTGGCCGATTGCTGTCGTGCTGGTGTCGATCGCGATCACGCCTGCCGCGATGGGCTTTCTGATGGGGATCGTCGCGCTCTACACGCTGGCCGCTTCGGAGTTGCCCCGGCGGATCATCGGTGCGCTGGCGTCGATGTCGATGGTCGGGGTGCTGATCGTCGCGTATGTGCGGGCGCATCAGGGTGTCGTACGCGGTGATGCGGCGTTCGGTGAGTGGGCCGTGCCGTTCTTGTCGCTGACGACCTCGCTGGGGCTGACGGCGCCGCCGATTCTGCTCGGTTTGTATGTGGGCGCGCGGCGGCGGCTGATGGAGAGCCTGCGGGAGCGGGCGGACTCCCTGGAGCGGGAGTTGCAGTTGCTGGCCGAGCGGGCCGAGGAGCGGGCCGAGTGGGCGCGGAACGAGGAGCGGACGCGGATCGCGCGTGAGATGCATGACGTGGTCGCGCACCGGGTGAGTTTGATGGTGGTGCATGCGGCGGCTCTGCAGGCCGTTGCCCGGAAGGATCCGGAGAAGGCGGTCAAGAACGCGGCGCTGGTGGGGGACATGGGCCGGCAGGCGTTGACGGAGCTGCGGGAGATGTTGGGGGTGTTGCGTACGGGGGACGGCCTGTCGCCGCGTACGCAGCCGGTACCGCTCGCGGCGGTGGGTGCGGCGGCGGCTGCCGCGGCGTCGCGGGCCGTCGATGACGAGGGTGGCGAGGGGCCGTGCCTGGCCGATCTGGACGAGTTGCTCGGGCAGTCGGCGGCGGCCGGGATGGCCGTGGATCTGTCCGTCGACGGCGACTCGCGTGCGTATGCGCCGGAGGTGGAGCAGACCGCGTACCGCGTGGTGCAGGAGGCGTTGACGAACGTGCACAAGCATGCGGCGGGTGCGAAGACGCATGTGCGGCTGGCGCATCGTTCGGCGGAGATCGCGATGCAGGTGGAGAACGAGCCGCCGCCGGAGCCGGACGCGGCGTCGGGTGCGCGTCTGCCGAGCGGCGGGAACGGTTTGGTGGGCATGAAAGAGCGGGTTGCCGCGCTGGGCGGGGTGTTCGTGTCGGGGCCGACGGACGCGGGTGGTTTCCGGGTGTCCGCGGTGATTCCCGCGGAGGGCTGAAGGGCCGAGGCTTGACCGCGAGGGAGGCCCTGGAGTCACCCCGTAGTCAGGCACACCGGCTGCGAACGAAAGAGTCCCCGGGCGTCAGCCCGTCGTCAGTCGTACCGGCTCGATGCCCGACAGCAGCCCCGTAAGCGCCTGGTCGACATCCGGGCCCAGATACCAGTCGCCCGTGTGGTCGAGCGTGTAGACGCGGCCCTCGGAGTCGATCGCGAGCAGTGCGCGGCTCTCGGATTCCTCGCCGAGCGGGCAGACCTGGGCGTCCAGGGCGCGGCCGAGGTCGGCGAGCGTACGGGCCATGTGCAGGCCGTGCAGCGGGTCGAGGTGGAGGGGGGACGGGGCGACCTGGCGGCCGGGGCCCGAGACGGGCACGTGGAGTCCGCCGAACTCCGCCCACGCTTCGACGGCCGCCGGGAACACGGCGTGCCGGTGTCCGGCCGGGGACTCGTGGTTGCGCAGGGTGTCGGCCCAGTACTCGGCCTGCCTTATGTCCCAGCGGCCCGGCTGCCATCCGGCGGCGCGCAGTGCGGCGTCGACGGGTACGGGGAAGCGGGTCGTGGAGGTGGAGCGGTCGGCGTGCATGGGTCCTACGTTCGTCTGTGCGGCGTTCCTGCGCTGTGGATCATTGCGGGCGTACGTGTGGGAAGGCTCACTTCTCCGGTGTCGTCGGGTCGACGATGCGTACGCCGAAGTGGGCGCTGAGTGCGGCGCAGGAGCGGCAGGGTGTGGCGAAGCCGCCGTGCAGGGGGTCGCCGTCCTCGCGGATGTAGCGGGCGGTGAGTTTGGCGTTTTTGAGGGATTTGCGGGCTTCGCTGTTGGTCATGGGCTTGCGGGCGGCTCTTTTGGAGCGGGCCGCGTCGGCGGCGCCGAGGTGCCGGGAGATCAGGATGGTCTCGGCGCACCGGCCGGTGAAGCGGTCGCGCTGGGCGCTGGTGAGGGTGTCGAGGAAGTCTCGTACGAGGGGGTGGAGTTCGGGGAGCTGGTCGCCGCGTGCGGCGGTGCCGGTGAGGGTGGCGCCGCGTACGGAGAGGGCGGCGGCGACGGTGGGGAGTATGCCGTCGCGGCGGTGCTGGAGGGTGGGCGCGTGGGGTCGTTCGGTGGTGCTCCAGCCGACCCGAGGGTCACCGGATCTGCCCGTCTGCGTAGCGCTCATGATCTTGTTTCCTCCCCATCCCCACGGTGTGGCCGCTGTGGTCGCGACCCCCGGGTGCGGGGACAGAGTGCCAAACTCCGAGGCTGGTGCGGAAGCTGAGGTCACCCGACACGCGTGTTCTTCGTCGCAGGGTCACGGCGGTGTGACGGCAGGTCACGGTGGTGGAGGGTCCGTGTTCGGCGGGCGGAACCGGAGGCCCGGTGACCGGTGTCGTACAACCGCATAGGCTGTCGGCAACCACGATCCAATCGGAACGCCGCAGGGGGCAACCGCCATGACGACAGGTCGGCTCGGGCAGCAAGCCGCGCCGCCGAACGCGGCTTATGCCGGGCAGGTCGTACATTTTCCGGATCCGGTCCGGGCTGCCCGTCACCCCAGAGGTGTACGGGTCGACGAGTACGGCTACCCCGACTTCTCGGACTATGCGCGTGCCGCGGCGGAGATCGCCGAGCCGCCCGAGGGCTTCGGTGTCGATGAACTGCGGCTGACGGACTATGTGTCGGCGAACGCGGCGTTGGCGGCCACGGGGCACGACCTGTGGGACACGATTCCGTCGGTGGCGACTCCGCATGGCTGGACCTGGCATCACGTTCCGGGTTCGCGGCGGCTGGAGTTGGTGCCGGTCGAGGTGAAGGCTCTGCTGCGGCATCATGGCGGGCTCGCGACGGCTGCGGTCGACCAGAACAAGAGGGGTACGCGGCCGTTGCAGGAGACGCGGCCGGTGCATTTCGGGCTGCCGAAGACGTCGGTCGCGGTGAACGAGCAGCTGGTGCAGGGCGTCGAGGAGGACCTGGGGTACCGGCTTCCGGGTGCCTATCGCTCGTTCCTGAAGGCGGCGGGCGGCTGTGCTCCGGTGGGGGCCGCGCTGGACGCCGAGTTGGGTCTGCTGGTCGATCAGCCGTTCTTCACGGTGCGCGACGAGGCGGCCGTGAACGATCTCGTGTACGTCAACAAGTGTCTGCGCGACCACCTCACCAAGGATTACCTGGGAGTCGGCTTTGTGCAGGGCGGGTTGCTCGCGGTGAAGGTGAAGGGCGAGCGGGTCGGGTCGGTGTGGTTCTGCGCGTTCGACGACGCGCGTGACCAGGACGCGTGGCCGCCGCCGGAGCGGGTGCAGCGGCTGTTGCTGCCCTGTGGTGACGACTTCGACCAGTTCCTGGGCCGGCTGGCGGGCAATCCGCCGGAGCTGGAGACCGTGGCGAACCTGATGGTGGACGGCGGCTTCGCGCGAGCCGTGTCCGTCTCTTCGGTGGGGGAGTGAGTGTCCGATGGTGACCTTCGCGCAGGCGCAGGAGCGCGCGGAAGAGTGGATCAACGGTGATGTCCCCTCGTATCAGCATCGTGAGGTGCGGGTGCGGGAGTTCGAGCTCGGCTTCGTCGTCTGGGCGGAGGACCGGGCCGAGGGCCCGCGTTCCGACGGCGGCGCGCAGCGGCTGGTGATCGCGCGGGACAGCGGGGAGGCCACGCTGTGGCCCTCGCTGCCGGTGGGCGAGGTCATCCGCCGGTACGAGGAGGAGTACGGGCTGCCGGACGCGGCACCCGAGCCCGCGCCGGCGCCTCCGGCGCGGGTGGATCTGAACCAGACGTCGTTCCTGCTGACTCCTCCGGAGTGGTTGCAGGAGGCGGCGGATCGGATGGGGATTCCGGATCGGCGGGAAGGGGCGGGGGCGGGTTCGCCTTCGGGGTCGGCCGGTTCGCCGGGTGCGCCTTCGGGTTCGGCGGGTGCGTCGGGTGCGCCTTCGGGTTCGGTCGGTTCGCCGGGTTCAGCCTCGGGTTCATCCCGTTCGTCGTCGGGTTCGTCCGATGGGGCGGGGGCCCGTCCGGCTGCCGCCGCCGCTGATGCCGGGGCTGCCAACGGGGCGTCGGGGAGCGGGAGTTCGCCGTCCGGTACGTCTCCGTCCGGTACGTCTCCGTCCGGGTCCTCCGCTCCTGGTGCACCGTCGTGGCCATCCGCAGGGGGCGGGTCCGAGCAGGGTTCCGGCGGCGGGCCCGGTACGCCTGGTGCGGCGACGCCGTGGGCCGGGACCGACACCAACGCCGACGCGGGCGAGGACCGTTCGGTGCCGCTGCCCGCGACGGTGTTCTCACCGCCGCTGAGCGAACCCGACGACGGCAGGACGCCGCCTCCCACGCCACCGGACGCCAAGACCGCCCTGATGCAGGGCGGCAGCCAGCTTCCGCGCACGGCGGTGGCTCCGGCGGTCGACGGGCAACAGACGCCGGGGGCGCCGGGTACGCCGGGTACGCCTCCGCCCGGTGGTTCGCAGGGGGCGGGCGCGGCCGGCACTCCGCCGCCCGGTTCGTCGTACGGGTATCCGCAGGGGCCGGGTGCGTCCGCTCCGGGTGGTCCGCAGGGGACGCCGCCAGGCGCACCGGGTGCACCTGGAACACCACCTCCGGGATCGGCATACGGATACCCGCAGGGTCCCGGTGCGTCCGCTCCAGGCGGTGCGCAGGGAGCACGGCCTCCGGGTGCGCCTGGAACACCGCCTCCGGGTTCGGCGTCCGGGTCCCCGCAGGGCCCTGGTGCGTCGGCTCCGGGTGGTGCGCAGGGAGCGCCGCCTCCGGGTGCGCCCGGAACACCGCCTCCGCCCGGCTCGTCGTACGGGTATCCCCAGGGCTCCGGCGCCCAGGGAGCCCCGCCTCCGGGAGCGCCCGGTACTCCGCCGCCTCCCCCTTCGTCGTACGGATACCCGCAGGCGCCCGGCGGCGCTCCGGGTACGCCGCCGTCCGCCGGGCCCAATGCCCCGCAGCCGCCCGCCGGTACGGGCGGGCCGGGGCGGCCGTTGGCGCCGAATGCCGGTGACATCGCTGACGCCGCGACCAGCAAGGCGCAGTCGCCGCCGCGTGGGGCGCGTGGCGGTGGCGTGAGTACGCCGCCTCCGCCGGGTGCGCCCGGGACGCCGGGGGCGCGGCCGGGCGGTCCGCCTGCGCCGTCCGGGCCCGGTGCGCCGGGCGCCTCGGGCGGCGGCGGGTACGTACCCACGCAACTCGTCTCGCAGCTTCCCTCTGACGGACCCGAGGGGCCGGGGACGCCCGGACAGTCGGGTGCGCCCGGCGGACCTGGTGCTCCGCAGCCGCCCGGTGCTCCCAACCCTCCGAGCGGTACGCCCTCGGGCGGCGTCCACCACGCGGCCACGGTGTTCGCCGACCCGAACCAGCCCGGCGGCAGCTCCGGCGGCCCCAGGTCCGGCGGTCCCAAGCCGCCGGGCCCGCCCGGTGCCCCCGGCCGGCCGGGTACGCCTCCGCCGGGTGCGCCGCAGCCTCCGGGTGCTCCGGGTACGCCGACCGATGGTGTCCACCACGCGGCGACCATGCTCGCCGGCCCCGGCCCTGGTGGCGCGTCCGGTCCCGGCGCACCGCAACCGCCGGGTGCTCCCGGCACCCCGGGCGCGCCCAAGCCGCCCGGCGCTCCCGGTGCCCCTCGCCAGCCCGGTCAGCCTTCAGGTCCCGGCGCCCCGAACCCTCCGAGCGGCACGCCCGCCGGTGGCGTCCACCACGCCCAGACGGTGCTGTCCGGCCCTGGTCCCGCGGGCCCGGGTACGCCCCCGCCGCCGCAGGCTCCGGGGATGCCGCCGGGTGCGCCGCCTCAGCAACCCGCGCCAGGCCATCCGGTACCGGGTCATCCGGCACCGACGCCAGGCCATCCGACACCAGGTCAGCCGATGCCGGGCCAGCCCCCGATGCCGGGCCCGGGCGGCGGACCGACCCCCAGTCAGCCGATGCCCGGTCAGCCCATGCCGGGCGGCCGGCCCCCGGCCTACGGCTACCCTCCGCAGGGCGGCCAGCCGACCGTAGGCCCCGGCTATCAGGCCGTACTCCGTTACCGCGCGCAGGACGGTTCCGAGCAGCAGCTCATCCGCCGCTCGGCGCCCGGCACCCCGCACCCGGAGTGGCAGATCCTGCACGAGCTGCGTGCGATGAACGTGCCCCCGCAGCAGGTGCTCGAGCTGCACACGGAGCTGGAGTCCTGCGAACTGCCGGGCGCGTACTGTGCGCGGATGATCCGCGAGAGCTGGCCGCAGGCGAGGATCACCAGCATCGCCCCGTACGGCACGGACCACGCGAGCCGTCAGCAGGGCATGGCCCAACTCCTCGCACACCAGGGCGAGTTGCACCAGGTCGCGGACGGCCCCGCACGGCCGGCACCGGTGCGTGCGCCGCTGCCGCCGGTGCAGCCCGCGCCGCCGATCCCGCCGGAGGCGATCGGTCAGGAGCTGGCGGCGGCGTTCGGACCGGGGATTTTCCGGTTCGACCAGGCGGCGGTGTCCCGGCAGGGAGTGCCCCCGATCGTGGCGCACACCCTGGTCGTGGCCGGGCTGCCCGTGGACATGAACCCGTTCTTCTGGGCCCAGGCCCAGCCGGGCCGCCCGGTCCCCACGCTCGCCGAACTGGCTCAGGACCGCGGGGTGCAGCCGGCCTCGGACGCGGGCTCGTACCTCGTCATGGGCAGCGACTTCGGCAAGGCGATCTGCGTCCAGTACGGCACGGCGAACATCGTGGCCGTACCGGTCGAGGCGGGACCGGGCGGATCACCCGTACCGCCGCAGTTCGTGAACACGGGGCTGCCTGAGTTCGCCCGCAGCCTGGCGCTGCTGGGCAGGATGTGGCGCCTGCGGTTCGGCCTGAACCAGGAGCAGGCGGGCCGCTGGACCGTCGACTTCCAGGCCCAGCTCGCCGCCCTCGACCCGGCGGCACTCGGTTCGCCGGAGAGCTGGTGGTCGGTGCTGCTGGAACAGATGTGGGACGGCTTGCTCTGACATCGCCTTCCGCGTAGGGGCGGGCCCGGTCGACCGACCGGGCCCGCCCCTTTGTCATCCGGCCCCTATTTCTCATCCCACCCCCTCTGCCATCCGGCCCCTTACTGACCGAACGGGCGGAGTGTCGCATTATGAACACTTCCGTCTGATCTACCAGGATGTGCGGCACATCATGCTGTACGCCGCCGAAGAGGGGATTCGAGGATGAGCAGCGCAACGGGCGCATCGGTGTCGCCTCATGGCTTCATGGCCGTACGAGGCCGTGGTTACCGTCCCGAGCAGGTGGACGCGTACACCACGGAGCTCTCCGAGGACCGCGACGCCGCCTGGGAACGGGCCGCCCGCCTGACCGTACTGGCCAAGGACATGGAGGCGGAGGCGGGCCGGCTGGCCGAGCGGGTGGCCGGGCTCCCTCCGCAGACGTACGAGGCGCTCGGCGAAGGTGCCGCGCGGCTCTTCGAACTCGTCAAGGAGGAGGCGGCGGCTGTCCGCGAGAGGGCGCACCGGGACGCGAGGTGTGCCCTGGAGGAGGCGGAGTCCGAGGCCGACCGGGTACGCGAGGCGGCTCAGGCGGAGGCCGACGCGGTACGGGGCGAGGCCGACGAACGGGCGCGTCAGCGCCTGCTCGCCGCCCAGGCCGAGGCCGACGAACTGCTCATCGCCGCACGCCTGGACGCGAAGGAACAGCGCGGCGAGGCGTTGGCCGCGTTGCGCGACATGCGGGAGCGCTCGGAGGCGAAGCTCGCCGAGCAGGCCAAGGAACACACCGACCGCCTGGCGGAGCTCGACCGCGCGACAGAGGAACAGGGGGCCGCCATCGACGAACGGCACGCCCCGCAACTGGCCCGCGCGGAGGCCACCCTGGCCGAAGCCGAACGGGCCCTGTCCGAGGCCCAGTCGGCGACTCGCCACCTCCAGGAGGAGGCGGAGTCCCAGGCCGCGGCCATCCTGGCGGAGGCCCAGGCCCGCGAAACGAGAATCGCCCACGAAACAGAACGCCTGCTCCGCGCCCACGCGGACCAGCGGGATGAAGTACAGGCTCACATGAACCACGTACGAGACAGCCTGATCACACTGACGGGCCAGGCAACGACGGATTGAGGGTGCGCAGCGTCATCAGGGGCGCGGGGCTGTATCAATGTGCGGCTCCGCCGCGATGGGGGTCCCCCCGCTCGAGCGCAGCCGAGAGTGGGGGAGCGACAAGCCACGACCGAACCGCAGCCGCCAACGAACCCAATCTCCCACCCCCGAAGGCGTCCCGCCCAACCGCCGGAGGCTAACGCTCTCGCCGGACCACGCCCGCCAGAATCCACCCCTCGACCGCCTCGTACTGCCTGCGCTGTTCCTCCGCCTGCCGCCGCCCGGACAGCACCGTCCCCAGCCAGCCGAAGGCGAAGCCGAGCGGAATGGACAGCAGCCCGGTCGTGGTGAACGGGAACCAGGTGAAGTCATGGTCGGGGAACGCCGAAATGGGTGACCCGGAGACCAGGTTGGTCCCGGTCATCAGCACGAACGTGCTGACCGAGCCGCCGATCAGCGTGCAGAGCAGCCCCGCCCGGGTGTAGCGGCGCCAGAAGAGCCCGTACACCAGCGCGGGCGCGATCGCCGAAGCGCCGAGGCAGAACGACAGCGTCACCAGCGGCTGCAGACTGCGGTGCTGGACCAGCGTGGCCAGCAGAATCGTCGGCACGCCCACCGCTGCCGCGGACAGCCGGGCCAGCGTCATCTCACGCCGGGGCGACAACTGCTTCCGGCCGTGCGCGAAGACGTCATGTGCGAGGGAGTTGGCGCAGGCGAGGATCATCCCGGCCACGGACGCGAGCACGGTCAGGAAGATCGCGGTGGTGACGGTCGTGAACAACAGCGTCTCGGCCGTCGACACATCCGCCCCGAACACGGCCCGCGAGCCCAGCAGATAAGCGGTGTTGCCCTGCGGATCCACCGCGGTGATCGCGTCCCGCCCGATCATGGCGACCGTACCGAACCCGACCACCGTGATGATCAGCACGAACAGCGCCACGGCCGGCACCGCCCACGACATCGACCGGCGCACCTCGCGCGCACTGCCCGCGGTGTACATGCGCATGGTGATGTGCGGCAGCACCGCGGCGCCGAGGACCACCGTCAGCTCTGAGGTGATCATGTCCAGCTTGGGACTCGGCCCGCCGGCGAACTGCAGCCCCGAGCTGAGGAACGCCGGCCCCGCCCCGCTGCTCTCCGCCGCCGTGCTGAAGAGGCCGCCGACGTTCCAGTCGAACTGGTTCAGGATGAGTACGGAGATGACGGCGCCGGAGCCGAGCAGCATCACGATCTTCAGGATCTGGATGAGGGCGGTGCCCTTCATGCCGCCGATCGCCGCGTAGCTGATCATCAGCGTGCCGAGCCCGATGATGCAGCCGGTCTTCAGCGAGTCGCTGGAGAAGCCGAGGAGAAACGCCAACAAATCGCCCGTGCCCGCGAGTTGGACCAGCATCATCGGCATCAGCGCGGCCAGCGTCACGACGCAGGCCGCGATGCGTACGGAGCGTCCCGGCATCCGCCGCGCGAACACGTCGCCCATGGTGAACCGGCCCGCGTTGCGCAACGGTTCGGCCAGCAGGAACATCAGCAGCATCAGGGAGAGGGCGGTGCTCAGGGCGAGTACGACCCCGTCGTAGCCGAACAGCGCGATCACGCCGCCCGTGCCGAGCACCGTCGCGGCGGAGATGTAGTCGCCGGCGATGGCGAGGCCGTTGCGCATCGGGGACATCGAGCTGTAGCCGGTGTAGAACTCGTCGAGGTCGTCGCGGTCGGGGCCGGTCATCACGCACAGCAGCAGCGTGATGGTGGCGATGACGGTGAACGCCACCAGTGACATCGCCTGCGAGGAATTGCTGAACCCGGTCACCGGTCGCCCTCCGCCCGCTTGGCGTCCAACTCGGCCTGTTTCCTTATCCGTTCGGCGATCGGATCGACGCCGCGCCGGGCCGTGAACTCGTACAGCGCGATCGCCGCGCAGGTGACGGGTACCTGGATGAGCCCGAGCAGCAGTCCGAGGGGCAGTCCGTCGGTGACCTCCCGCGTCATGAAGTCCGGCGCGTACGCGGACAGGACGAGAAACAGCGTGAAGTACCCCAGCGCGGTGAGCGTCGCCACGCGCCGCTGCCACCGGTACGCGGTGCGCAGCACGCGGATGTCGCTGTGGTGGCCGAGGGCGACGTGCCGGGGTTGGGTGCGCGCGGGTTCGGGTTCCGGCTGCGGGTCGGGTGCCCAGGGATAGGTGAAGTACGAGGGCGACGAGTCGTGCGGCGGTGGAACTGGGTACGACGGGGAGGGGTCGTAGGACATCCCGGTCTTCCTTGCGTGGCTCGGGCCCGAGTACGCGAGTACGTGCGGGCCGCAGGGAATCTTGTGGATGGGCATGGGCGGGAACGAGCCACGCACGCTACTCGGCGCCCTCCGGATGCGCTGCTCTTTTCACCAAACTGATTGGTCGGTACGCGCTTACTTCGCTGACCTCGGGTGTTACCCCTGTTAACCCGTGTTGCCCCATTGGTCAGCCGCGACGAAAACGTAAACGGTGGGGCGGCTTCCGGTGCCGTGCGTGGCAGCCCGGGTCGCCTTCGTGGCCCTTGGGTGCCTCTGCTCTAGCGTTCACTTCCATTGATTGCAACGAGCTGGGTGACTGTTGTTGCGTTATCTTCAGAGTTGTTGCAACGATTTCTAGGCTTCTACCTGCAGCGATGTCGATAGTGTGCAACGAGTATGTTGCTAGAACAGTGAATGCAACGTAGCTTTTCCATTGTCAGAAACAAGGAACCGAAGGAGAGAACGATGCAGAACTTCACCACCCCCGCCCCGATCTCCGCCGTCCTCGACATCCCCGCCGGGCGCATCAAGTTCATCGCCGCCGACCGGGCCGACACCACGGTCGAGGTCCTGCCCGCGGACGCCTCCAAGAGCCGCGACGTGAAGGCGGCCGAGGACTTCGAGGTCGCCTACGGCGACGGCGTCCTGCGGATCAAGGCTCCGGAGGCGAAGAACCAGTACTTCGGTCCCTCGGGCTCCGTCGATGTGACGGTTCACCTGCCGGCCGGTTCGCGGGTCGAGGCGAAGGCGGCCAGCGCTGAGTTCCGGGGCGTCGGGCGGCTCGGAGACGTCGTTTTCGAGGGCTCGCATGGCCCGGTCGAGATCGACGAGGCCGCGAGTGTCCGTGTCACCGCCTCTGCCGGTGACGTCACCGTCGGCCGCCTGGGCGGTTCGGCGGAGATCAGCACCCAGAAGGGCGACATCAAGATCGCCGAGGCCTTCTCCGGCACGGTCACGCTGCGCACTCAGGCGGGCGATGTGTCGGTCGGCGCCGCGGCCGGAGTCTCCGCCTCCCTGGACGCCTCCACCGGCTACGGCCGGCTCAACAACTCCCTGAAGAACACCGACGGCGCCGCCGCCGGCCTGACCATCCACGCGACCACGGCCCACGGCGACATCACCGCCCGCAGCCTCTGACCTTTCATCAACAAAGGAGAACCCGCCATGAAGTCGCCACTCGCACAGAAGCCCGAGACGGCGACTTCGGCCACCCCCGGCCCCGTCGCCTCCTTCCTACGGTTTGTGCTATCCGGAGGAGGCGTCGGGGTCCTGTCCAGCTTCGCGGTAACGCTGCTGGCCATGACCATGCCCTGGGCCGTCTCGAACGCGATCATCACCGTCGCCTCCACCCTGCTGTGCACCGAACTCCACGCCCGCTTCACCTTCGCCAAAGGCCGCAGTGCGGGTTGGCGAGAGCACTGGCAGTCCGCGGGCTCGGCAACCGCCGCGTACCTGGCGACCAGCATCGCCATGTACGTCCTGCACCTGGCCCAGCCCTCCGCCGGCACGCTGACCGAACAGATCGTCTACCTCAGCGCCTCCGGCCTCGCCGGCGCGGGCCGCTTTATCGTCCTGCGCCTCTACGTGTTCGCCGGCCGCCGCGGCCGGACGGGCCGGACCACACGACCGCTGATGCGGCAGGGGCAGGGGCAAGGGCCGGTGCCCGCGCCCGGCCCGACGGGAGTGCGGCAGCCGTCGAGCAAGACCTGGCCGAACGGCTCGCGACCAGAACTGGCGGCGTGAGCCCCGCCTGAGCGCGTTCACTCATCGGGGTCGGCCGGGTGGCCGACCCCGATGAGTGTCAGCGGGTGCTGTCCGGAGGGCACGATCGCGGGGGTGAGGCCGAGGAGCCGGTTGTCGTCGAAACCCGATGCCTGTCGGCGGTGCGCCCCTGGGCCGCCCACGCCAGGTGTGCGATCTGGTCGAGGCCCAGGGGCTGCGAGCTGAAGCTGCGCGTGCTGCGTCGCCGTATCAGCAGGGATCCCGGGCTCACCAGGTGGCCCCCGGTCGCAGTCGTAGGCCGAACAGGCGCCAGAGGCACTTCTCGTTGTGTCATCGCCTCGGGCAAGCATGTCCGGCACCCACCCTTCACGACACACTGAAGTCATGAACGCAGACGACAGGAACCTTCTGGCAGAGGGAAGCGTCGCGACCAGGCTTCCCGCTCAGGACCTGGACCGGGCGCGGCGTTTCTATTCCGAGCAGCTCGGTCTGGAGCCCGTCGACGAGCGGCCAGGTGGGCTGTTGTACCGGTGCGGAGGTGCGGAGTTCGCGCTGTTCAAGTCGACGGGAGCGTCTCCCGGCACCTTCACGCAGATGGGGTGGCAGGTCGACGACATCGAGGCAGTCGTGGCGCAGCTGAAGCGGCGCGGCGTGGTGTTCGAGGACGTCGACGTGCCCGGGTTCCGGACGAGAAACGGGATCGCGGACATCGACGGCCACTATCCGAGCAAGGGTGCAAAGGGCGAACGCGCCGTCTGGTTCCGCGACAGCGAGGGGAACCTGCTGGGTATCGGGCAGCCGGTGTTCTGACGGGCCTTCCGGCCTTCCGGCCTTCTGAGCAGAGCGCCCGGCCGGGGGGCGAGGCAGGTCAGTAGCCCTTTGTCGCCCGCCATACCGGCCCGAGATACTCGGAGAGCTCAGATCCCTCGCTCCGTGCCAGTTCGACGAGTTCGGAGTTCCGGAGGTCACCCTCGCCGGACGTCATGATCTCCCGCACTTCGTCGGCCATCGGCAGCATCTCCGGCGAGAGCGACACCTCCGCCGAGCCCGAGCCCTCCACTTGCTCCGCCGAACGGCGGACGTGGAGGACCAGTGCGGCCAACGCGACGTCTCTGACTTCGAGTTGCTGTGCGTCCCGAAGCCTGGCGACCTCCTGAGCCGTGACCATGAGGTCACGCGCATCGGCCGTCATGTGTCTCATTGCGCCCCTGGTGTTCTCGTGTCTCGTGCGGATCGGCGAAGAGTACGGACGGCAGGTGAACAAGAGAGGCCGGTCACGAATCGGTGGCGTTCTTGATCAGCGGAAAGCGGCGCGGTGCCATCAGCAGCAGGACCAGGAAAGCGAGTCCGGCTGCGCAGGCGGCTCCGTAGTAGACCGCGTGGACCGCGTCGGCGACCGCGTGGCGGACGTGGTCCGAGAGGGTGCCCGAGTCGAGGGAGCGGGTGATCGCGTCCAGGTCGCCGGCGCCGCCCAGGCGGGTGGCCAGGACGCCGTTGGCGACGGCTCCGAAGAGGGCCGCGCCCAGGGTTTGGCCGGTCTGGCGGCAGAAGAGTACGGAACCGGTGGCCGTGCCGCGTTCGGACCAGACGACGATCGACTGGACGCCTATGAGCAGGGGGAGTTGGAACAGGCCGAGCGCGGCGCCGAGCAGCAGCATGAGCAGGGCCGGCTGCCAGGGTTCGCCGGGGTAGGGCAGGAACGGGAACGCGAGCAGCAGCAGCGCGGCCGTGCCGATGCCGATCAGCGCCGAGTTGCGGAAGCCGATCCTGCGGTACACATGCTGGCTGAGCGCCGCCGACACCGGCCAGCTCAACGTCCATACGGAGAGCACGAATCCGGCCGCTATCGGAGCGAGGCCGAGGACCGCCTGCGCGTAGGTCGGGAGGAAGACCGTCGGTGCCACCATCAGCAGACCCAGCGCGCCGAGCGCCAGATTGACCGCCGCGATGGTGCGGCGGCGCCAGACCCAGCCGGGGATGATCGGTTCGGCGGCCCGGCGTTCGATGACCACGGTGAGTGCGACGAGGGCAAGTCCCGTACCCAGCAAGGCGATTGAGGGGGCAGACAGCCAGGGCCACGCGACTCCGCCCTGCACCAGCGCCGTCAGCAGTACGCCGCCGCACGCGAAGACCGCGAGCGCGCCCGCCCAGTCGATACGAGGACGGGGGCCGGGCGTCCGCGCGGGTTCGTGCAGGTGGCGGACGATCAGCCAGAGGGCCAGCGCGCCGACCGGCAGGTTGATGAGGAAGATCCACCGCCAGTCCGCGTACGCCGCGAGTACGCCGCCGACCGCCGGGCCGGCGACCGCCGATGTCGCCCAGACCGTGGACAACTTCGCCTGGATCTTGGGGCGTTGCTTCAGCGGGTAGAGATCGGCGGCGAGCGTCTGGACGGTGCCCTGGAGGGCGCCGCCGCCGAGGCCCTGGACGATACGGAAGGCGATGAGCGCCGCCATGTTCCAGGCGAGCGCGCAGAGCAGGGAGCCGAGCAGGAAGATGGCCGCGCCCGCGATCAGTACGGGCTTACGGCCGAAGGTGTCGGAGAGCTTGCCGTAGACGGGCAGGGTGACCGTCACGGCCAGCAGATAGCCCGAGAACAGCCAGGAGAAGACGGAGAAGCCGCCGAGGTCGCCCACGATCTGCGGTACGGCGGTCGACACGATGGTGGAGTCGAGCGCGGCCAGGCCCATCGCGAGCATGAGGGCGGCGACGACGGCACGGCGTTTACGGGGGTCGACCTGCTCGGCGGCCGATGGCGCGGACGGTGCGTCGGTGTCCGGCCCCGGCCCCGGCCCCGGCCCCGGTCCCGGTCCCGGCCCGGGCCCCGGCCCCGGCCCCGGTCCCGGTCCCGGCCCGGGCCCCGGTCCCGGTCCCGGCCCCGGTCCCGGCCCGGGCCCCGGCCCCGGCCCCGGTCCCGGTCCCGGCCCGGGCCCCGGTCCCGGTCCCGGCCCCGGTCCCGGCCCGGGCCCCGGTCCCTGGGTTTCCTCCTGGCTCACGGATTTCCTTTCCCCCTGCATCTATCTGCCGGAGGACACTCTCCCACTTCAGCCTCAACCTGTGGGAGGTATGTGGGAGGGGTGACGCCGACTGGCCTCAAGGGGGCAGCCGACCCTTAGTGCCCCTCCGTCGCCGGGTGGAGATCCCGTAGGGGTACCTCCGTACTACGGACCGGGGAGGCTTGGTACCGCCGGAGGACGAGACGCCCCATGCCCCCTCCTTAACCTGGCTTTACGCCGCTGAGGGCGGTGTACCGCAGCTCCGGAGGTGGGGTTTACCCCAGGAAAAGACTGCGCTGAGCACCAGCGCGCCGGACCCCCTCCTGCCGACAGACTCATTCCACGTAGAAGAGCACGCAGATCAAGCAGTTCACGCATACCACCTGATGACCGACTTAGGAGACATACCGTGACTACGGCTGTAAGCATTCCCAGGCACGGGGGCACTGGAGGGCGAACGGCCGTTGCCGCGCGGGCGCGGCAGGTCGTCAAGGCGTACGGGTCCGGGGAGACCCGCGTCGTCGCCCTGGACCACGTCGATGTGGACATCGCGCGGGGCCAGTTCACCGCGATCATGGGCCCTTCGGGGTCCGGCAAGTCCACGCTGATGCATTGCCTCGCCGGCCTCGACACCGTCACCTCCGGGCAGATCTACCTGGACGAGACGGAGATCACCGGCCTCAAGGACAAGAAACTCACGAAGCTGCGCCGGGACCGGATCGGCTTCATCTTCCAGGCGTTCAACCTGCTGCCGACGCTGAACGCGCTCGAGAACATCACGCTGCCGATGGACATAGCGGGCCGTAAGCCGGACAAGGGATGGCTCAGCCAGGTGGTCGAGACCGTCGGTCTGAGCGACCGGCTCAAGCACCGGCCGACCCAGCTCTCCGGCGGTCAGCAGCAACGCGTCGCCGTGGCACGGGCGTTGGCGGCACGGCCCGAGATCATCTTCGGTGACGAGCCGACCGGGAATCTCGACTCCCGCGCCGGCGCCGAGGTGCTCGGCTTCCTGCGGCGCTCCGTCGACGAGCTCGGCCAGACCATCGTGATGGTCACCCACGACCCGGTGGCCGCCTCGTACGCGGACCGGGTGCTGTACCTGGCCGACGGCCGGATCGTCGACGAGATGTGGAAGCCCACCGCCGAAACCGTCCTGGACCGTATGAAGGACTTCGACGCCCGGGGGCGCACGTCATGACCGTCATGAAGACCTCGATGCGCAACTTCTTCGCGCACAAGGGACGTATGGCCCTCTCGGCCGTGGCGGTCCTGCTGTCGGTGGCCTTCGTCTGCGGCACGCTCGTCTTCACCGACACGATGAACACGACGTTCGACAAGCTCTTCGCGGCCACCTCGTCCGACGTCCAGGTCAGCGCCAAGGGCGCCTCGGACACCGGTGAGACCCAGGCCGACAACGGCAAGCCGCCGGTCATGCCCGCGTCCGTGCTGGGCGAGGTGCGCAAGGCGGAGGGGGTCAAGTCCGCCGAGGGCACCGTCTTCTCCACTTCGGTGACCGTCGTCGACGCCGACAAGGACAGCCTCTCGCCCTCGGGCGGGGCTCCGACCATCGTCGGCAACTGGAACGCCAACGACGCCCGCACCATGAAGATCTCCTCCGGCAACGCCCCGCGCGGACCGGACCAGATCATGGTCGACGCGGACACCGCCGACAAGCATCACGTGAAGCTCGGCGACGAGATCGGCGTCATCACGGCGGTGGGCACGCACCGTGCCAAGGTCTCGGGCTTCGCGGAGTTCGAGGTCACCAACCCGGGTGCCGCGATCTTCTACCTGGATACGAAGACCGCGCAGAAGGTCCTGGTCGGAGACACCGGCGTCTACACGAACGTCAACGTCACCGCGGCATCCGGCTTCAGCGACGCCCAGGTGAAGAAGAACGTCACGGCCGCGCTCGACAGCGGCTACCAGATCCAGACGGCCAAGGAGGTCGCGGACGCCAACGCCGAGGACGTCGGCGAGTTCATGGGCGTGATGAAGTACGCGATGCTCGGCTTCGCCGGGATCGCCTTCCTCGTCGGCATCTTCCTGATCATCAACACCTTCTCGATGCTGGTCGCCCAGCGGACCCGCGAGATCGGCCTGATGCGAGCCGTCGGATCGAGCCGTCGGCAGGTCAACCGGTCCGTGCTGGCCGAAGCGCTGCTGCTCGGTGTCTTCGGCTCGGTGCTCGGGGTCGGTGCGGGCGTGGGCCTGGCCATCGGCCTGATGAAGCTCATGGGCGCCACCGGCATGAACCTCTCCACCGACGACCTCACCGTCGCCTGGACCACCCCGGTGGTCGGCCTGCTGCTCGGCGTCGTGGTCACCGTGCTCGCCGCATACCTGCCCGCCCGCCGGGCCGGCAAGGTCTCGCCGATGGCGGCGCTACGGGACTCCGGGGCGCCGGTGGACACCAAGTCCGGTGTCATACGGGCCCTGCTGGGCCTGGTCCTGACGGGTGCCGGCGGTTACGGCCTCTACCTCGCCTCCCAGGCCGACAAGGCCAGCGAGGGCTCGATGTGGCTGGGCGGCGGTGTGGTGCTGTCGCTGATCGGCTTCGTCGTCATCGGCCCGCTGCTCGCGAGCGGCGTGGTGCGGGTGCTGGGCGCCGTGGTGCTGCGGATCTTCGGCCCGGTCGGACGGATGGCCGAGCGGAACGCGCTGCGCAACCCGCGCCGTACGGGGGCGACCGGCGCCGCGCTCATGATCGGCCTCGCACTGGTCGCGTGCCTGTCGGTGGTCGGCTCGTCGATGGTCGCGTCGGCCACGGACCAGCTGGACAAGACCGTCGGTACGGACTTCATCATCCAGTCCGACAGCGGCCAGCTGATCACGCCGCAGGCGGTACAGGCGGCCAAGTCGGCGAAGGGCCTGGAGGGAGTCACCGAGTACAAGTGGACCGAGGCCGACTTCACCACCCCCGACGGCAAGACGCTCAAAGAAACGGCCATCACGGCGGCCGACCCGAGCTACGCCACGGACCTGAACACCGAGACGGTCGCCGGCAACCTCAAGGACGCCTACCGGCCCGACTCGATGTCCGTCCACGAGGACTTCGCCAAGAGCCACGGCATCAAGCTCGGCTCCAAGATCACCGTCGCCTTCGAGGCCGGCGGCGAGCCGGCCCGGCTGACGGTTCGCGCGATCACCAGCAGTGAGGTCGTCATCGACCAGGGGGCCATGTACACATCCATCGACACGATGGCCAAGTACGTCCCCGCCGACAAGATGCCGCTCGACATGATGGTCTTCGCCTCGGCGAAGGACGGCCAGGAGGCGGCCGCGTACAAGTCGCTGAAGACCGCGCTGGACGACTTCCCGCAGTACACCGTCCGCGACCAGACGGACTACAAGGAAGCGCTGAAGGACCAGATAGGCCAGCTCCTGAACATGATCTACGGCCTGCTGGCCCTGGCGATCATCGTCGCCATCCTGGGTGTGGTGAACACCCTGGCGCTGTCGGTCGTCGAGCGAACCCGGGAAATCGGCCTGATGCGAGCGATCGGCCTCTCGCGCCGCCAGCTGCGCCGCATGATCCGCCTGGAGTCGGTGGTGATCGCCCTGTTCGGCGCCCTACTGGGCCTCGGCCTGGGCATGGGCTGGGGCGCGACCGCCCAGCAGCTCCTCGCCCTGGAGGGCCTGAAGGTCCTGGAGATTCCGTGGCCGACGATCATCGGGGTGTTCCTGGGGTCGGCGTTCGTGGGGCTGTTCGCGGCGCTGGTACCGGCGTTCAGGGCGGGCCGCATGAACGTGCTCAACGCCATCGCTACGGAGTAGCTGCGCAGGCTTCTGTGGACGGGGGTACGGGGGGAGGAGCCCGGCGCTGGGGGCGCCGGGCTCCTTCGCGGGTGCCTCCGGCGGTTGGGCGGATTGGGTTCGGTGGCGGCTGCGGCGCCGTTGTGGCTGGTCGCGGGGTGCCTCCGGCGGTTGGGCGGTTGGGTTCGTTGTCGACTGACCGTTCGTCGTGGCTGGTCGCGCAGCCGTGCGGGGTGCCTCCGGCGGTTGGACGGGTGCGGGTTGAGTGTGGCTGGTCGCGCAGTTCCCCGCGGGGTGCCTCCGGCAGTTGGGCGGCTGCGGCGCCGTCGTGGCTGGTCGCGCAGTTCCCCGCGCCCCTTGGGTGCGTGGTGGGTGCGGGGCCGCGGGCCGGTGCGTCAGCCCGTCGCCAACAGGGCATACGGCCCCTTGCTTCCACAGGGTTCTGGTGTGCCCAGACCGAAGCTAAGCGACGGGCATAGGACGCACCGGCCCACGTCCCCTCCCGCCGGAGGGAAGCTGCGGGTAGTAGGGGTCCGGGCTTTTCCGCGCGGGCGGGCTCGGGGCGCGGCACCCTTCCGGGGCGCGGACTATTTCGGGTCGCGGGCTATTTCGGTTCGCTTGCTCGTCGGGGTGCGGGCAGTCGCAGGTTTTTAGGGGCGCGGGGAACTGCCCGACCAGCCACGACGGGCCTGTAGTCGCGACACGCAGTGTCACCCACCACCCGCTGGCGGGGGCCTGGGGCGCAGCCCCCCACGCGGCGGAGCCGCAAATTTACAGTCGGGAAGGGGCGGGGCTGGGGAAAAGGAACCCCTCCCCCCAGCCCGCCGCAGACGTCACCGTTCGCGTTGAAGCACCAGATACCCCTCGGCCGACCCCGCAACGACGTACTCCGCACGAGGGTGCAACTCGTGGGCGTACCCCACGGGGTCCTCGTAACGTCCGGAGGAGTTGTCCAGCGCGATGAAGTCCGGCGTCACCCCACGCGTGTTGGTGATCCAGAAGACCCGGCACCGAGAGGTGAGCCGACTGATCGGCCCGATGTTGGACTCGACGGTGGCGCCGTCAGGGATGCGCCCCAGCAGCCTGTCGATGGCGGAAACACGCGCCGGCACGCTATAGGCCGCGGACTCGGTCAACGCCCCCACCGGAAGCGCCGTCGTCAACGCCAGCGCAGCCGAGACGACCGCGGTCGGCAGATGAAGCGCGTACGACCGCAACCACGGCCGAGCACTGTGCCGCGCAGAGGCAAGCGCATCGGCCAGTGCGAGCACAACGACCGGCATCAGAACCGCGCTGTAGTGCCAATCCGTACCCCAGTGATGCGGATCGGAGGAAAAGAACCGCCACCCCAGCGTCGGCACGACGATCAGCAGAAGCGGGGAACGCAGCGCCAGCAACCCGGTGGTGGGAATCAACAGCCAGCCGAGGGTACGGAGTTTGGTGTCGAACCCGTCGAAGGGCCCACTCGAGTCGCTGACCTTGCTCCAGTAGTCATAGGCATCCGTGGTGTTGAACGCAGGTATGACCAGCATCATGGTGACCACCGTGGCCAGCACGCCGAAGCCCGCGACCCCGAGCGCGCACAGGGCCGTCCGCCGAGAGGACTTCCGGGCCCGCAGCGCGACGACCAGAGCGAGGGCCGCGAGGGTCAGACCAAGGTCCTCCTTGACCAGGACCAGTGGCAGGGCCCAATACAGAGCGGCCTGCCAGCGCTGCCGCAGCAACGCCTCCAGAGAGAAGGCGATCAGAGGAACGGCGAAACAGATCTCGTGGAAGTCGAAGTCCACGGCCCGCTGAATGCCCCACGACAGCCCGTACGCGACACCTAGCGCAAGCCCGCGCTTGCGTCCGAGCAGCCGGGCGGCGGCCCGGGTGACCGGTATCGCGGACAGCGCCAGCAGCGCGGCCTGGGCGACGAGCAGCGTGACGGGGGAGGGGAAGACCCGGTAGAAGGGGGCGAGCAGCGCGGTGACGGGGCTGAAGTGGTCGCCCAGGACGTTGGCGCCGGGCCCCTTGAGATCCACGACAGGCACCTGGAAGTGCGCGTACGCGCGCACGGCCTGCTCGAAGATGCCGAGGTCCCAGGACTGGTTGCCCAGCCGCAGGTACCGGCCTATGGAGACCACGGCGTACGCCACGAACAGCACCGCGGCCAGGATGTACGGATCCCGCCGCCCGTCCAGCAGGCGGCGGAGCCCCCGGTTACGGGACGGCTCGACCGGAGCCGCACTCCGGGGCGGGTCCTGCGCGGTCCGGTCGGATTCGGACGTGGCGACGGGGGCTCCGTGCACGGGGGCGGTCCTTCGGTCGGGCGGTGGGGCGCTCGGGCGGTGGGGCCAAGGGTTCGAACTGAGACGGTACCTCTGCGGTGTGTGCCCCCAGTAAGGGGCGCTGGCCCGGCTGCCTCCGCCCGGAACCCAGACGTTATCCACAGGCCCGGCACCCGTGACCGAGCCGACGTACCCTAGGACACCCCCGGCCCGTACGACGTGTCGGGCGCTCCGCGTTGCCCAACCTCGGATGGAAGCCCCTTCATGAGCCTGCACGGTCTGCTCGACGCCGTCGTCAAGGACGCCGCTCTCACCGAAGCGGTGAAGGCCGCCACGGACGGCAACCGGATGCACATCGACGTGGTCGGCCCACCGGCGGCCCGCCCCTTCACGATCGCGGCCCTGGCTCGCGAAACCCGTCGTACGGTCCTCGCGGTGACCGCCACGGGCCGCGAGGCCGAGGACCTGGCGGCGGCGCTCAGGTCCCTGCTGCCCCCCGACACCGTCGTGGAGTACCCGTCCTGGGAAACCCTCCCGCACGAGCGACTCTCGCCGCGCAGCGACACCGTGGGGCGGCGGCTGGCCGTACTGCGGCGGCTCGCGCATCCGCGCCCGGACGACCCGGAGACCGGGCCGGTCTCGGTCATCGTCTCGCCCGTGCGCTCCGTCCTCCAGCCCCAGGTCAAGGGCCTCGGCGACCTTGAGCCGGTGGCGCTGCGGACCGGTGAGAGCGCCGACCTCGGCGATGTCGTCGAGGCGCTGGCGGCAGCGGCGTACTCCCGGGTCGAACTGGTCGAGAAGCGCGGCGAGTTCGCCGTACGGGGCGGAATCCTCGATGTCTTCCCGCCCACCGAGGAGCACCCGCTGCGCGTGGAGTTCTGGGGTGACGACGTCGAGGAGATCCGTTACTTCAAGGTCGCCGACCAGCGTTCCCTCGAAATCGCCGCACACGGCCTGTGGGCGCCGCCCTGCCGTGAGCTGCTGCTGACGGACGAGGTCCGGGAGCGGGCGGCGGCACTGGCCGAGGCGCATCCCGAGCTGGGCGAACTGCTCGGGAAGATCGCGGAGGGCATCGCCGTCGAGGGCATGGAGTCCCTGGCGCCCGTACTCGTCGACGACATGGAGTTGCTCCTCGACGTGCTGCCCCAGGGCTCCATGGCCGTCGTATGCGATCCGGAGCGGGTGCGGACGCGGGCCTCGGATCTGGTGGCGACCTCGCAGGAGTTCCTGCAGGCGTCGTGGGCGGCCACCGCGGGTGGCGGAGAGGCGCCCATCGACGTCGGCGCCGCCTCCTTGTGGTCCATCGCGGATGTCCGGGACCGGGCCCGTGAGCTGGACATGATGTGGTGGTCGGTGTCGCCCTTCGCCGCTGACGAAGAAGGCAACGCGGACTCGCTGAAGCTCGGCATGCACGCCCCGGAGGCGTACCGCGGCGACACCGCCAGGGCGCTCGCCGACACCAAGGGGTGGCTCGCGGACGGCTGGCGCGCGGTGTTCCTCACCGAGGGGCACGGCCCGGCCGCCCGTACGGTCGAGGTCCTCGGCGGCGAGGGCATCGCGGCCCGCCTGGAGGCCGACCTCGGCAAGCTGACGCCGTCCGTGGTCCAGGTGGCGTGCGGTTCGATCGAGTACGGCTTCGTCGATACGGCCCTGAAGCTCGCCGTCCTCACCGAGACCGACCTCACCGGTCAGAGGACGGCGGGCAAGGACGGCGTGCGTATGCCCGCCCGGCGCCGCAAGACCATCGACCCGCTCACCCTGGAGGCGGGCGACTACATCGTCCACGAGCAGCACGGCGTCGGCCGCTACATCGAGATGGTGCAGCGCACCGTCCAGGGCGCCACGCGTGAGTACCTGGTCGTCGAGTACGCCCCGGCCAAGCGAGGCCAGCCCGGCGACCGGCTCTACATCCCGACCGACCAGCTGGAGCAGATCACCAAGTACGTGGGCGGCGAGGCCCCCACGCTGCACCGCCTGGGCGGCGCGGACTGGACGAAGACCAAGGCGCGCGCGAAGAAGGCCGTCAAGGAGATCGCCGCCGACCTGATCAGGCTCTACAGCGCGCGGATGGCGGCCCCAGGGCACGCCTTCGGCGCGGACACCCCGTGGCAGCGCGAGCTGGAGGACGCCTTCCCGTACGCGGAGACGCCCGACCAGCTGACGACCATCGCCGAGGTCAAGGAGGACATGGAGAAGACGGTCCCCATGGACCGCCTGATCTGCGGCGACGTCGGTTACGGCAAGACGGAGATCGCGGTACGGGCCGCCTTCAAGGCCGTACAGGACGGCAAGCAGGTGGCCGTGCTTGTGCCGACCACCTTGCTGGTGCAGCAGCACTTCGGGACCTTCGGCGAGCGCTACTCCCAGTTCCCCGTGAACGTACGGGCCTTGTCGCGCTTCCAGTCGGACACGGAGGCGAAGGCGGTCCTGGAGGGGCTGCGGGACGGCTCGGTGGACATCGTCATCGGCACGCACCGGCTGTTCTCCGCCGAGACCAAGTTCAAGGACCTGGGGCTCGTGATCGTCGACGAGGAGCAGCGGTTCGGAGTCGAGCACAAGGAGCAGCTGAAAAAGCTGCGGGCCAACGTGGATGTGCTGACGATGTCCGCCACCCCCATTCCCAGGACCCTGGAGATGGCGGTCACGGGCATCCGCGAGATGTCCACGATCACGACGCCTCCGGAGGAGCGGCATCCGGTCCTGACCTTCGTCGGGCCGTACGAGGAGAAGCAGATCGGCGCCGCGATCCGACGCGAACTGCTGCGCGAGGGGCAGGTCTTCTACATCCACAACCGCGTCGAATCCATCGACCGCGCGGCAGCGAGGCTCCGGCAGATCGTCCCGGAGGCACGCATCGCCACGGCCCACGGCCAGATGTCGGAACAGGCCCTGGAACAGGTCGTCGTCGACTTCTGGGAGAAGAAGTTCGACGTCCTCGTGTCGACCACGATCGTGGAATCCGGCATCGACATCTCCAACGCGAACACGCTGATCGTGGAGCGCGGCGACAACTTCGGCCTCTCACAGCTGCACCAGCTGCGCGGCCGGGTGGGGCGCGGCCGCGAGCGGGGTTACGCGTACTTCCTGTACCCGCCCGAGAAGCCGCTGACCGAGACCGCCCACGAACGTCTCGCCACCATCGCCCAGCACACGGAGATGGGCGCGGGCATGTACGTCGCCATGAAGGACCTGGAGATCCGCGGCGCCGGCAATCTGCTGGGCGGTGAGCAGTCCGGTCACATCGCGGGCGTCGGCTTCGACCTGTACGTACGGATGGTGGGCGAGGCCGTCGCCGACTACCGCGCCTCTCTGGAAGGCGGAGTCGAGGAGGAGCCGCCCCTGGAGGTCAAGATCGAGCTCCCGGTCGACGCACACGTCCCGCACGACTACGCGCCCGGCGAGCGACTGCGCCTCCAGGCGTACCGGGCGATCGCGTCGGTCAACTCCGAGGAAGACATCAAGTCCGTACGCGAGGAACTCGTCGACCGCTACGGCAAGTTGCCCGAACCGGTGGAGAACCTCCTCCTGGTGGCCGGACTCCGCATGCTCGCGCGGGCCTGTGGCGTCGCCGAGATCGTCCTCCAGGGCAACAACATCCGCTTCGCACCGGTGGAGTTGAGGGAGTCCCAGGAACTGCGGGTCAAGCGCCTGTACCCGGGGGTCGTCATCAAGCCCGCCGTCCACCAGGTCCTGGTCCCGCGCCCGAAGACCGCGAAAGTGGGCGGAAAGCCGCTGGTCGGGCGGGAGTTGCTGGGGTGGACGGGGGAGTTCCTGGCTTCGATCCTGGGGTCGTGAGGGGCGGGCTGGGCCGGACCGCGCGTTCGGCTCAGCCCTTCCAGTCCAGCTGGGTCTCCGGTACGCCCACCGAGCGGGCATACGCCTGCACTTCGGCGCGTGCCGTCGCGTCACCGAGCGCGTAGCGGAAGACTCGGCCGGCGAAGACGACGTACACCTCGGTCGTGGTGCTGAAGTCGACATACCAACCGCCGGTCGGCGCCAGACAGTTCGCCAGTGCTTCGGCGAGTTGCCCCGCCGTGTCCTCAGGGGCCCGGAAGTGCAGCAGGGTCCACTGATGAGGCTGATCGCGGGTGGTGTCGCCGACCGCGATGCGTTCAAGCTTCGTGACCTGGAGCGGAACGCCGCTCAACTCGCCGCCCACGCGGAGGCTTTCGGAGATGAGCACGCCGTTGAGAGTCCGGTGGGCGGGCAGCGTGGATGCCATGCGGTGCTCCTTTGCGTCGGTCCGGTCGTGACCGGAACAGCATCCCCGAAGGCATCCGGCCGCACTGCCCGGCCCTCTCGCTCGCTACCGTGAGGAACACAGCGGGAACCGCCCGGCCAGGGCAGATCCCGGGAGCCATGGGGAGGGGAGCGCGCGTGACGCTCTGGATCAGAGGGGCCGGGGTCGCGGTCGTGTTGCTTGCCGTGAGCGGGTGCAGCGTGGTGAGTACGGGGTCGGCCGGCGGGGAGGAGTCGGCGGAGCCGTCCGCTTCGGCGGGCTCCGGGCAGGCGGCCGGTGGCGCGGCCCTCGCCGCCGTCGACTCGCTGACCGTCAAGGGGAGGGCGCCCAGGACGGGGTACGACCGCGACCGGTTCGGCAGCCCCTGGGCCGACACCGACTCGAACGGCTGCGGGACCCGAGACGACATACTCAAGCGGGATCTGAAGGACGTGAAGTTCAGGGACGGTGACTGCGAGGTCGGCTCGGGGACGCTCGACCCGGACCCGTACACCAACGAGGACGTGACCTTCGTACGCGGCCGCAGTCAGGTCGACATAGACCACCTCGTCGCCCTGTCGGACGCCTGGCAGAAGGGCGCCCAGCAGTGGGATCCCAGCAAGCGAATAGCCCTGGCCAACGATCCGCTCAACCTCCTCGCCGTGGACGCGGGCACCAACCGCAGCAAGAGCGACGGTGACACGGCGACCTGGCTGCCGCCCAACAAGGCGTATCGCTGTACGTATGTGGCGGGGCAGGTGGCCGTGAAGAAGAAGTACGGGTTGTGGGTCACGGAGGCCGAGAAGGCCGCCATGAAGCGGGTGTTGACCGGTTGCCCGGGGCAGAAGCTTCCCTCGGGAGGGAGTCCGACGACGGCGCCGGAGCGGTTCCATGCGGACTGAGTAGCTCCGTCTGCGCTTGGCGTTACAACGGTTCGGTACAGGCAGGGACCGTTGTCGGTGTCGGCCTATACGCTCGTCTTCACATTCGTACGTCTGCTGGTATCAGGTCATCAGGAGCATTCATGCACGGCCACGGCTACGTGCCGCCACCGCCGCGACCGCCCTCGTCGGGGACGGTGGTGACGCTGCGCGTGATCCTCGTGGCGCTACCCCTGATGACCTGCGGTTTTCTCCCCTGGCCGGCCACGCTGCGGGCCGCTCTGGTGACCCGTCGAAAGCGCGAGTGGTGGGCCTTCGCGGCCTCGATCGCGATCTGGACCTTCGCCATCGCGCTCATGAGTACCGACAACACCGAGAGCTTCACCACCCCGGCCGGCAGCTTCGGCCTGATCCTCTTGCTGCTGAACGGCCTTGCCAGTGCCATCTACTTCCTGGTCGTGGACATCGGCCATTACGGGCGGCCTTTGGTCACGGGCAACGTGCCGCCCCGGCAGATGACCCACATGCCGCCGCCCCAGCAGACGACCCTCTACGGCTACCCGCAGGCACCGACGGCCACCCAGCCACCCGGCCCCCAGCCGCCGACCCCGCAGCCGTACGCCGGCACACCCGTCCCGGGGCCTCCGCAGCCCCAGTCGACTCCCACCCCGCCGCCCCCGCAGCGCCCCGCGCCCGCCCGCATCGACCAGGTGCGCGCCGAGCTCGACGAGCTGAGTGACTACCTCCGCAAGCACGAGGACGGCAGGTGACCGTGGCGTCGGGGCGTGTGATCACCGGCCGCTACGAACTGTCCACGCTCATCGGCCAGGGCGGCATGGGCCAGGTGTGGACGGCGTACGACCAGCGCCTGGACCGTCGCGTCGCGGTCAAGCTGTTGCGCCCCGACAAGGTCGCGGGCTCGGATGCCGACGAGCTGCGCCGCCGTTTCGTACGCGAGTGCCGCGTCACCGCCCAGGTCGACCACCCCGGCCTGGTCACGGTGCACGACGCGGGCACCGAGGGCGAGGAGCTGTTCCTCGTCATGCAGTACGTCGACGGGGCCGACCTCTCCGGCCACCTCGCCGAACGCAATCCGTACCCCTGGCAGTGGGCCGTCGCGGTCGCCGCCCAGCTGTGCGCCGTACTGTCCGCGGTGCACGCCGTGCCGATCGTGCACCGCGACCTGAAGCCCCGCAACGTCATGGTCAAGCAGGACGGCACGGTCACCGTCCTTGACCTCGGCGTCGCCTCCGTCATGGACACGGACACGACCCGCCTCACCCACACCGGCTCACCCATCGGCAGCCCCGCCTATATGGCGCCCGAGCAGGCGATGGGCGGCGCGGTCGGCCCGTACACCGACCTGTACGCGCTGGGCGTGCTGCTGCACGAACTGCTCAGCGGAGATGTGCCGTTCTCCGGCTCCACCGCCCTCGGCGTGCTCCACCGGCACCTCTACGAACCGCCCGTTCCGGTGCGCCAACTGCGCCCCGAAGTCCCCGAACCGCTCGAAGCCCTCGTCCTGCGCCTGCTCGCCAAGGACCCGCAGCACCGCCCGGCCTCCGCGCAGGAGACGTACGAGCAACTGCTCCCGATGCTCCCCGCGCGCGGAATCCCCAGCGGCGGCCCGCTCGACCCGACGCGCCCCTTCCTGCGTCCGCACGCCCCCTGGCCCGACCGGGCCCGCACCCCCGCGGCCCAGCCGCAGGCCACGCCCGCCGTGGACAAGCCCGATGTCGCGGGCGCCGTCGACGAGGTCAAGCGGCTCCTCGGCGAGGGCCGGATCACGCAGGCCGTCGACATCCTCGGCTCGATCCTCCCGGCCGCGGCCGAGCGGCACGGCGAGCACTCGACCGTCGTCCGTACCCTGCGCAAGCAGTACGCGGCCACGCTGATGGACGACGGCCAGTTCCGCCGCGCCCTGCCCGAGCTGCGCCGCCTCGCCGACGAGCGCGCCAAGGAGGCCGGCCAGGCCGACCCGCAGTCCCTGCGCTTCCGCTACGAGGCCGCCCAGTGCCTCGAGCAGCTCGGCGAACCAGCCGCCGCGCTCGCGGAGTACCGGTCCCTGCTGCCGTACTACGAGAACCAGTACGTGGCCGGCGACCCCGAGCTCTCCTACGACGTACGCCGCCGCATCGGCCACCTCCTGCTCGCCGTCGGCGACCGGGGCGCCGCCCACGCGACGCTCTCCCGACTGCTCGTCGATGTGGAACGCCTCCAGGGTCCGGCGCAGCCGATGGCCGCGGAGATCCGCCGGACCTTGCAGTGGCTGGGCCAAGTGCGCGGTTAGGGACGTCGTAACCACTTCGGGGCAGTACGGAACTCCTGGCGAATCGTTGGGTCGAATGGGTGGCCGAGAGCCGGTCCCCTGCCTACCATCGATCACCGCAAGACTTTGTGCACTGCCGCACAAGCTCTCCCCAGGAGGTCCTCCTTGCACCGCCGCCGTCGCACCGCGCTCCTCCTCGCCGCCACGCTCGCCACCGCGGCGCCCCTCCTCACCGCCTGCGGAGACGAGGCGCATCCCGGTGCCGCGGCCGTCGTCGGCGACGACCGGATCACGGTCTCCCAGTTGGAGAACCGGGTGAAAGAGGTACGCACCGCGCAGCGGGACGCCATCCCGAATGACACCCAGTACAAACAGGCCATCGCCCAGTCCGGCGGCCTCACCCGCGAGATCCTCAACAACATGGTCCTCGACCGGGTACTGCACAGCGCCGCCCAGGACGCGGGCGTGACCGTCTCCCGCAAGGAAGTCACGAAGGTCCGGGGCGAGCTCGAGGACCAGCCGGGTGGCGTCGAGCAGTTGGAGAGGGACTGGCTGCAGACGTACGGCATCCCGCCGGAGCGGATCGACGAAAACCTCCGCCTCCAGCTCGAGGCCCAGAAACTCGCCGCCCAGCTGGGCACCGACACCAGCGGGCCCGCGTTCTGGAAGGCCCTCTCCGACGCCTCCAAGAAACTCGACGTCGACCTGAACCCGCGCTACGGCACTTGGGACCCCGAGAAGAACAGCCGCGTCGAGGCCGAGCTGCCGTGGCTGCGCCAGGTCACTCAGGCGGGCGGCCAGGAGACCGCGTAACCGCTGTCCCCATCAGCATCCTCCGCTGGCTGACCTTGTTGTCAGTGGCGTGGGTTACGTTCGAGGGGTGAACGCATCCAGCCCGGGGCGCATCGTCCTGCTCACCACCAGCCACCGCGTCGCGCCCGGCCTCCTGTCCTGGCCCGCCTGGCAGGCCCTGCACGACGCCGACCGCGTCCTGTGCGCGGACGGCGCCCACCCCCAGCTGCCGTATCTCCGCGAGGCCGGCGTCAAGGTCGACGAGGCCGCCCCGACCGCCGAGGAACTCGTCGACGCCTGCGCCGGCGGCCACACGGTGACAGTGGTCGCCACGGGCGAAGGCGAGCCCCAACTGACCGACGGGCTCGCCCGCCTGGCCGGCTCCGGCCGCGTCCAGATGCCCGACCTCGAACTGCTCCCCGCCTCGTACGACCTCCCCGGCGCCCGCCTCCTCGACCTCGTCCAGGTCATGGACCGCATCCGCGCCGAATGCCCCTGGTCGTCCCAGCAGACCCACAAGGGCCTCGCGAAGTACGGCATCGAGGAGGCGTACGAACTGGTCGAGGCGATCGAGGAGGGCGACCGCCACGAACTGCGCGAGGAACTGGGCGATGTCCTGCTCCAGGTCGTCTTCCACGCCCGTATAGCGGAGGAGGACCCCGAGGAACCCTTCTCGGTGGACGACGTGGCGGCCACCATCGTCACCAAGCTCATCCACCGCCACCCCCACGTCTTCGGCGACGAAACCGCCACCACCCCCGAAGAAGTCAAGGCCCACTGGCTGCGCACCAAGGCGGCGGAGAAGCAGCGCACGTCCGTGACGGAGGGGATCCCTCTGGGCCAGCCCGGACTGGCTCTGGCGGCGAAGCTCGCATCTCGCGTACGCACAGCGGGACTTGAGGTGCCGATACCGCAGGGCGAGGGCGTCGGTTACGAACTGCTGGCGATGGCGGCACGCGCCGAGGCGGACGGGGTGGACCCGGAGGCGGCGTTGCGGGCTGCCGCGCGGGCTTATCGGGATGCGATACGGGCGACGGAGGGCTCGGAGTGAGGTGAGCGGCGGACGCCGAACCTCTCGAGGGCGGCCACGGTCAGGGGCGTACGGCGGTGAACCCCACGGGGAGGTTCCGTAGCCCGCGCATGATCAGGCCTCCTCGCCAGCGCAGGTCCGCGGGATCGGCGGCGAGCCGAAGGTCGGGCAGACGGCGCAGCAAGGTAGCCAGGGCGGTGCGGCCTTCCAGGCGGGCGAGTGGGGCGCCGAGACAGTAGTGGATGCCATGTCCGTAGCCGAGGTGCTGGTTGTCCCGGCGGGAGAGGTCGAGCGTGTCCGGCTCGCTGAAGCGGGCGGGGTCACGGTCGGCGGCGGCGAGGACCACGAGCACGGGGTCACCGGAGGCGATTCGCTGCCCGCCGATTTCGAGGGGCTCGGTCGCGTAGCGCCAGGTGGCCAGCTCGACAGGGCCGTCGTATCGGAGCAGCTCTTCAATGCCGGTGTCCAGCAGTTCGTGTTCGCCACGCTCTATCGACTGCTGCAGCTGCGCGCGCTGCTTCGGGTTGCGCAGCAGTGCGTAGGTGCCGTTGCCGATGAGATTGATGGTCGTTTCGAAGCCGGCGAAGAGGAGGACGAAGCACATGGCCGCGGCTTCGTTCTCGGTGAGGTGTTCACCGTGGTCGGAGGCGCGGATGAGCCCGGAGATGAGGTCTTCGCCGGGGTCGGGGGTGGCCGGAAGTGCCTCCCGCTTGCGGTGGATCAGCTCGGCGAGATAGCCGCGCATCTTCTTCACCGACCGCGCGACCCCGCCTCTCGGCCCGCCGCCGTGCCGGATCATCATCCCCGCCCAGTCCCGGAAGTCGTCCTGGTCCTCGCGCGGGACGCCGAGCAGATCGCAGATCGCGTAGATGGGGAGGGGGAACGCGAACTCGTGGATGAGGTCGGCGGAGCCCTTGGGCGCGAACTGGTCGATGAGGTGATCTGTCAACTCCTGGACGCGAGGCGCGAATTCGGCCACGCGGCGCGGGGTGAACGCCTTGGAGACGAGCCGACGGAGCCGTGTGTGGTCCGGCGGATCGATGTTGAGCAGATGGGTCATGAGGTTGGCACTGCGCTCACCCGGAATGCCCGTCTTGGCCTTGCCGTGGGCGTCCTCGGAATGATGCACGGGATTCTTGGAAAGCCGCTGGTCGGCAAGGGCCTGCTTGGCGTCCGCGTACCGGGTCACGAGCCACGCCTCGACGCCGCTGGGAAGCGTGCTGCGGTGTACGGGCGAATGCTCCCGGAGCCACGCATAGGCGGGGTACGGGTCGGTGGCGAACTCCCAAGTGAAGAGTTCGGGTCGGATATGCGGCGCGTTCACGAGCTGACGGTACCGTCTCGCAGCTGACGAACCCCCAGCTCAAAGGTGACGTACTCTCAAGTCCGTGATCTTTACGTGATCTGCGCTACATCTACTGGTGACAAGTGATCGAGTCCCACTAGGTTCTCGCGAAAGCGAACCTCAGCAGTCTCATTGGTCACACCCAAGTCACCCACTGTCGCGTGAAAGGCAACCGCATGCTCTCCGGGAACGGTCGACACCGTCGCCCCCGTCAGGCACCGGCTCTCTTGGTGGCGGCGGGGGTGACCGGATCGGCCCTCGTGATCCCTCTCCTCGCGGCGAGCGGCGCGAGTGCCGCCAGTGATGCGACCTGGGACGCGGTCGCGGAGTGCGAGAGTGGCGGCTCCTGGAGCGCCAACTCCGGCAACGGGCAGTACGGCGGCCTTCAGATGACCCAGGAGGAGTGGGAACAGTACGGCGGTCTCGACTACGCGATGAGCGCCGATCTGGCCAGCCGCTCGCAGCAGATAGCCGTCGCCGAGAAGGTCCTCGCGGACCGGGGTACGAGCCCCTGGGCGACCTGCGGACTCGTCGCGGGCCTCACGCAGAACTCCGACTCGCCCGACGTGGATACGGGCTTGGCGCAGGACTCGCCCGCTCCGAGCCCGACTCCGTCCAACGAGGCGGACTCGGGGTCGAGTTCGGGCGCGGATTCGGGCACCGGCTCGGGCTCGGAGGCGGGTTCGGGCGCGGACTCGGGCTCCGGCTCCGATTCGGGGCAGACGTCAAGTGACGGCTCCGCAAAGGGCGATTCATCCGGTACGTCAGGTGTATCGGACTCATCCGATACATCGGCTGACTCGGGTTCGTCCGGTATATCCGAATCGTCCACCGGCACTTCACAGGACTCCGGCAGCGATTCCACAGCCGAAACGCCGAGCCCCGACAGCTCGCCAAGCCCTCCGAAGGACCCGACGAACGAGGGCGACTCGGACAACTCAGGCGAAAATGCCGACTCTTCCGGTGGCGAGAGTGAGAGCACAAACACAGACGAGGGCACCGGCCGTCATCGTGGCGACAGTGCCGAAGAAGGTGCCGACGACTCCCGTACGGACGACTCCACCGGCCGGCACGCCTCCCGTGGCGACGACGCCTCGCGCGACGCGGCGGACGCCCAGGACGGCTCGTACACCGTCCGCTCCGGCGACAATCTCTCGGCGATCGCCGACTCCCATGGCCTCCAAGGCGGATGGGCCGGGTTGTATGCAGCGAACGAGCACACGATCGGCGCCGACCCGGATCTCATCCTTCCCGGTCAGCGCCTTGAACTCGGCACAGACTGAGGGGTGTGCAAGGTGCCGAACCGGGCCAAAAGTGGCGGCAGTTCGGGCCGGATGTCCGCTTTAGGGAAAGTGAGACATGGATCTCAAAGCCCCTGATCGTCTTTGAAATTCGGCGGATCGCATGTTTACGGTCGTGACCGCTCGCCACAGCGGGCCCCGACGGACGTCACGCCGAATCCTGCCAACGTCCGTACGGGAACAGTCGTCGCGTAAAGCGCCGTAGGCAGGAGCGGGGGACCCAAGGTAAGTGCCGGGCCCGGTCGTCGAGACCGGGTGCGGCTTGGGGTGAAGTCGTACGGAGCGATCCGTACGGCCGGGCAACTCACCACGCCCGAACCCGACAGCTCACCTCGTAGGCGTCGGTGAGGGGATCTCTTCATGCTGCTTTCCGGCAAGGGCAAGCACCGTCGTCCGTCCAAGGCCACCCAGATAGCCACGCTCGCCGGTGTCACCGGTGCCGCCATCGCCGCCCCGCTGATGGTGTCGGGTACGGCCTCTGCCGCCACCGCCTCCGAGTGGGACGCCGTCGCCCAGTGCGAGTCGGGCGGTAACTGGTCCATCAACACCGGCAACGGCTACTACGGCGGCCTGCAGTTCTCCGCCTCGACCTGGTCCGGTTACGGCGGCACGAAGTACGCCGCCACCGCCGACCAGGCGAGCAAGGCCCAGCAGATCGAGATCGCCGAGAAGGTCCTCGCGGGCCAGGGCAAGGGTGCCTGGCCGGTCTGCGGCAAGGGTCTGTCGAACGCCGCGTACAACGGCGGCGGTTCGGACTCCGGTGCCGCGCAGCAGAACACCCAGCAGTCCCAGCAGCAGAGCGCGCCGGCCCAGGAGGAGCGTGCCTCGCGTTCCGCGGACCGCCCGGCTGCCAAGAAGACCGTCACCACCCCGACCGGCAAGAAGGTCAAGAAGGGCGACGGCGAGTACAAGGTCGTCAAGGGTGACACCCTCAGCGCGATCGCTTCGGAGAACGACGTCAAGGGCGGCTGGCAGAAGCTGCACAAGCTGAACGACGACATCGTCGAGGACGCGAACGTCATCTACCCGGGCCAGCAGCTGCACCTCAGCTGACACCGAGCCCCAGCTCAGCTGAAGCCCAGCCCCCAGCGAGGCGTCAACTGAGCCCCGAGCTCGGCCGAAGCCGAGGCCCCCAACTCGGCCGAAGCTGAGCCCCCGGACAGTCCCGCCCCGGTGCGTCTTCCCCCGTACGCACCGGTGCGGGACTTTTCTGTCCCCCTACTCGTCCCCTGCTCGCCCCTACTCGTCCCTCTACTTGTCCAGCCCTCGCTTTGTTCCGTTCGGAAACAATTTACTTTCGGTTCGGTCCATGCGAGGGGCGGACGGCTGGCCGATCGCCCGGAGCCGGTTAGGCTCGTCATCGCGGAGCCGCCGCGGCTTCGCGCTGTGCGGGCCCAGCGGCCCGCGTCACCGCGTCACATCCCAGAAGGAGATGCTCGTGCCGTCCATCGACGTCGTCGTAGCCCGGGAAATCCTGGACTCCCGAGGCAATCCCACGGTCGAGGTCGAGGTTGGCCTCGACGACGGCAGCACGGGTCGTGCCGCCGTTCCGTCCGGCGCCTCCACGGGCGCCTTCGAGGCCGTCGAACTCCGCGACGGAGACGCCAACCGCTACCTCGGCAAGGGTGTCGAGAAAGCGGTCCTCGCCGTCATCGAGCAGCTCGGCCCGGAGCTCGTCGGTTACGACGCCACCGAGCAGCGGCTGATCGACCAGGCCATGATCGACCTGGACGCCACCGACAACAAGGGCTCGCTCGGCGCCAACGCCATCCTCGGCGTCTCGCTCGCCGTCGCGCACGCCGCCTCCGAGGCCAGCGACCTCCCGCTGTTCCGTTACCTGGGCGGGCCGAACGCGCACCTGCTGCCCGTACCGATGATGAACATCCTGAACGGCGGCTCGCACGCCGACTCCAACGTGGACATCCAGGAGTTCATGATCGCCCCCATCGGCGCGGAGTCCTTCTCCGAGGCGCTGCGCTGGGGCGCCGAGGTCTACCACACCCTCAAGAAGGTGCTGAAGACCAAGGGCCTGTCCACCGGCCTCGGCGACGAGGGCGGCTTCGCCCCGAACCTCGAGTCCAACCGCGCCGCCCTCGACCTCATCATCGAGGCCATCAAGGAAGCCGGCTACCAGCCCGGCGAGCAGGTCGCCCTCGCCCTCGACGTCGCCGCCTCCGAGTTCTACAAGGACGGCGTCTACGTCTTCGAGGGCAAGGAGCGCTCGGCCGCCGAGATGACGGAGTACTACGAGGAGCTCGTCGCCTCGTACCCGCTCGTCTCCATCGAGGACCCGCTGTTCGAGGACGACTGGGCAGGCTGGAAGGTCATCACCGACAAGATCGGCGACAAGGTCCAGATCGTCGGCGACGACCTCTTCGTCACCAACCCGGAGCGCCTCGCCCGCGGTATCGAGGAGGGCTCCGCCAACGCCCTGCTGGTCAAGGTCAACCAGATCGGCTCGCTGACCGAGACCCTGGACGCCGTCGAGATGGCCCAGCGCAACGGCTTCAAGTGCATGATGTCCCACCGCTCCGGCGAGACCGAGGACGTCACCATCGCCGACCTCGCCGTCGCCACCAACTGCGGCCAGATCAAGACCGGCGCCCCGGCACGCTCGGACCGTGTCGCCAAGTACAACCAGCTGCTGCGCATCGAGGAGATCCTCGACGATGCCGCGGTGTACGCGGGCCGCTCTGCGTTCCCCCGCTACAAGGGCTGACCTGCTTGCAGGCACCTCCTTGCCTACGTCCCCGTACGCGGTCCCGTACCGTGTGCGGGGACGTAGGCGTGTGTGCAGGGGAGGCATGAATGGCCGGGCTGTGCCTTCCCGGGGGACAACCCCCGGACCCCCGGCCGAAAAGACAGGTGGCAAGGTAACCGGCGTAGTGCAGCGAGGTGATGATCCATGACCAACCGCGACCGGTTCTCCACCGCGACCAGGCTGCGGCTGCTCGGCGAGCAGACGGCGGCGCGCGTCTATCGCTCCCAGACCAGGCGCCAGGCCCGCCGTTCCCGGCTGACCGGCCGGGCCGCGTTGCTCGCCCTCGTCCTGTGCACCCTCGTCGTCGCCCTCGCGTATCCGACCCGGCAGTACGTCTCCCAGCGCGCCGAGATCGCCGAACTCGAGCGGGAACGGCAGCAGGCCCGTGAGCGCGTCGAGCACCTGCGCGACCTCAAGGCACGCTGGCAGGACGACGCGTACGCCGAGCAGCGGATCCGCGAGCGCCTGCACTACGTGAAGCCGGGCGAGACCGGCTACATCATGATCGATCCGAACGCGGCGAAGAAGTCGCGTACGACGCAGGGGGCGGCCGCCCGCCCCTGGTACGCCAATGTCTGGGACGGGGTCGACAAGGCGGACCGCGCCGACCAGTGAATGCTGAATGTGCTGAATGCTGAACGTGACGAGAAAGACGGCTATGGATACCCCCCCGCCTCCCACCCCGCGAACCGAGCCCACCGACGCGGACGTCGAGGCCTTCAAGCAGCAGCTCGGCCGCCCGCCGCGCGGTCTGCGCGCGATCGCGCACCGTTGCCCGTGCGGTCAGCCCGATGTGGTCGAGACGGCGCCGCGACTGCCGGACGGTACGCCGTTCCCGACGACGTACTACCTGACATGCCCCCGCGCCGCCTCCGCGATCGGCACCCTCGAGGCGAACGGTGTCATGAAGGAGATGACGGAACGGCTGGCCGAGGACCCCGAGCTGGCCGCCGCGTACCGCGCCGCCCACGAGGACTACCTCGCCCGCCGCGACGCCATCGAGGTCCTGGAGGGCTTCCCCAGCGCGGGCGGCATGCCGGACCGCGTGAAGTGCCTGCACGTACTCGTGGCCCACTCCCTCGCCGCCGGCGCCGGAGTGAACCCACTGGGCGACGAGGCGCTCGCGATGCTGCCCGAGTGGTGGTGGAAGGGGCCGTGCGTGATGCCGTTCCAGTCTCAGGAGGACCTCCTGAAGCTCGGCGCCAACGGCGGCGGCTTCTTCGGGATTGAGGAAACTCAGGACGAGGAAGGTGGCGAGAAGTGACACGCGTCGCCGCCGTCGACTGCGGTACGAACTCCATCCGCCTCCTGGTCGCCGACGCGGACCCCGGAACCGGTGAACTCATCGACCTGGACCGGCGGATGACCATCGTCCGCCTCGGCCAGGGCGTCGACCGTACGGGCCGCCTCGCGCGCGAGGCCCTGGAGCGGACGTTCGCCGCCTGCAAGGAGTACGCGGCGATCATCAAGGAGCACGGGGCGGAGCGCATCCGTTTCGTGGCGACCTCCGCATCCCGGGACGCCGAGAACCGCGACGACTTCGTACGGGGCGTCCTGGACATCCTGGGCGTCGAACCCGAGGTCATCACCGGTGACCAGGAGGCGGAGTTCTCCTTCACCGGCGCGACCAAGGAACTGAGCGGCCGGACGGACCTCGCCAAGCCCTACCTGGTCGTGGACATCGGCGGCGGCTCCACCGAGTTCGTCGTCGGCGACGACCACGTACGCGGCGCACGCTCGGTCGACATCGGCTGCGTACGCATGACGGAACGCCACCTCGTGCACGACGGGGTGGTCGCCGATCCTCCGACTCCCGCTCAGATCGACGCCATGCGCGCCGACATCGAGGCGGCTCTGGATCTCGTCGAGCAGACCGTGCCGCTGCACGAGGCCCACACCCTGGTCGGTCTCGCGGGTTCCGTCACCACGGTGTCGGCGATCGCGCAGAACCTCCCGGCATACGACCCGGCCGCCATCCACCACTCCCGGGTCCCGTACGCCCGCGTCCGCGAGATCACCGAGTCCCTGCTGGCCTCCACCCACGCCGAGCGCGCCGCGATCCCCTCGATGCACCCGGGCCGCGTGGACGTCATCGGCGCCGGCGCCCTCGTACTCCTCTCGATCATGGAACGGATCGGAGCGGAGGAGGTCGTCGTGAGCGAGCACGACATCCTTGATGGCATCGCGTGGAAGGCCGCGGAGGACCTTCAGTAGCCCTTCAGTAGCTCTTCAGGGGGGCCGCTAAGCTACCCGCAAGTAGCCTCCCCTGAGCGGCTCCGGTAACGTATGAGCGCGCCTGGGGGGCTCCAGAAGCCCCTCGGAAACGTCTCGTCGAGAAACTTCGTGAAGTTCTTCACAAGGAAATCGACCCTGCTGAGGGAGGTTTTTACGTCCCGAGGCGCCCCTGGAGCCATACGGGGTTCCGGCGCGGAGGTGCAGAACAATTTCGCGAGCGGCGGGAGACGGCGAACCAGACGACTGGTTCACCTGGCTCGCAGGCCCAAAGAGCAGCTCACGCGGTGTTGACAACGCCCCAAAGCACCCCATGGTTCCTCTCTGGAGGCGGGGGCCGGGAATGCGGGCCGGGCAGTGTAGCAGAGGGTGCGATGGAGCTTGTGAAGGGGCGCACGAGCTACCCCCCTTTGACGGGTGGATACTCGATGGCATGAGCACCACGGAGCGTCCCAGGATCCTCGTAGTAGGCGGTGGGTACGTAGGCCTGTACGCAGCTCGGCGCATTCTGAAGAAGATGCGCTACGGCGAGGCGACCGTCACGGTCGTCGACCCCCGGTCGTACATGACCTACCAGCCCTTCCTCCCCGAAGCCGCCGCCGGCAGCATTTCGCCTCGGCACGTCGTCGTCCCGCTGCGACGCGTGCTGCCCAAGGCGGAAGTTCTCACCGGCCGGGTCACCACCATCGACCAGGACCGCAAGGTCGCCACGATCGCCCCGCTGGTCGGCGAGGCGTACGAGCTGCCCTTCGACTACCTCGTCATCGCGATGGGCGCGGTCTCGCGCACCTTCCCGATTCCCGGCCTCGCCGAGCAGGGCATCGGCATGAAGGGCATCGAGGAGGCCATCGGCCTGCGCAACCACGTGCTGGAGCAGCTCGACAAGGCGGACTCCACGACCGACGAAGAGGTCCGCCGCAAGGCGCTCACCTTCGTGTTCGTCGGCGGTGGCTTCGCCGGCGCCGAGACCATCGGCGAGGTCGAGGACATGGCCCGCGACGCGGCCAAGTACTACACCAGCGTGTCCCGCGAGGACATGCGGTTCATTCTCGTCGACGCCGCGGACAAGATCCTCCCCGAGGTCGGCCCCAAGCTCGGCACGTACGGCAAGGAGCACCTGGAGGCCCGTGGGGTCGAGGTGTACCTCTCCACCTCCATGGACTCCTGCGTCGACGGCCACGTGGTGCTGAAGAACGGCCTCGAGGTCGACTCCAACACCATCGTGTGGACGGCCGGCGTCAAGCCGAACCCGGTCCTGTCCCGCTTCGGTCTGCCGCTCGGCCCGCGCGGTCACGTCGACACCCAGGCGACCCTCCAGGTCCAGGGCACCGACTACATCTGGGCCGCCGGCGACAACGCCCAGGTGCCGGACGTCGCCGCCCGCAAGGCCGGTGTCGAGAACGCCTGGTGCCCGCCGAACGCTCAGCACGCGCTGCGTCAGGCGCGGATCCTCGGTGACAACGTGATCTCCGGTATGCGGGGCTTCCCGCAGAAGGAGTACTCGCACGCCAACAAGGGTGCGGTGGCCGGGCTCGGCCTCCACAAGGGGGTCGCGATGATCGTCATGGGCAAGATGAAGATCAAGCTCAAGGGTCGTCTCGCCTGGTACATGCACCGCAGCTACCACGGCTTTGCGATGCCGACGTGGAACCGTAAGATCCGGGTCTTCGCCGACTGGACGCTTGCGATGTTCCTCAAGCGCGAGGTTGTCTCGCTCGGGGCCATCGAAACTCCGCGCGAGGAGTTCTACGAGGCGGCCAAGCCGGCGCCGAAGGTGGCCCAGTCCGCCGAGGCCCAACTCCCGCCGGCCACCCGCGCCAAGTCGGAGGAGAAGGCCAAGGCCTCCTGACCTCCGCTCCCTGCCCGACCCGAAGGGGCTCCCCGCCATCCGTGGTGCGGGGGGCTCCTTCGGCGTTTTGGCTCGCCCCCGCCGCCCCTACCCGTCCCATCCCGGGGCCAGCCCCGGATCCCCGCTGAGGGCTGCGCCCCCAGACCCCCTCGGGGCTGCGCCCCCAGGCCCCCTCGGGGCTGCGCCCCGGACCGCAGCCCTGGGCGGGGTCCGGGGCTGCGCCCCTGGGCCCGGCTCGGGGCTCTGCCCCGCACCCCGCTCGGGGCTCCGCCCCGGACCCCGTTTCGGGGGCCAGCCCCCGGACCCCCGCTCCTCAAACTCCCCCAGCTACCGCTGGGGGTGCCCCAGCGGTGCCCCCAAGGGGCTGATTTTCAGCCCGTCCGGCGTTTGAGGACGAGGCCGTTAGGCCGATGCGGGGTCTGGGGCGGCAGCCCCAGTGGGGTCCAGGGGCGGAGCCCCTTGGTATGGGACGGGTAAGGGCGGCGGGGGCGCACCCCCCAACCCGCACCCCATTTTGCGCAGATGTAACGCTTTTGCGGGACTGCGCTCAAGCCTCCGCAGTGTTTACGTGGTGTTGGACTTTCGGGATCCACCGTCACGGAGGTGTGCGCCATGCAGGACGCCGCACTGCGGCTCAAGACTCTCCTCGAACAGCTCCTGGGGGCCCCGCTCCCGGTGCGCCTGCGCGCCTGGGACGGTTCGGAAGCGGGTCCCCCCGGTGCCCCCGCCCTCGTCGTACGCAATCGCCGCGCAATCCGCCGACTCCTGTGGAAGCCGGGGGAGTTGGGGCTCGCTCGAGCGTGGGTCGCCGGTGATCTGACCGTGGACGGCGACCTCTACACCGCCCTCGACCTGATGTCGGGGCTCGTCTGGGAGCGCGACGAGGACGCCAAGGGACTCGGCGAGACGCTGCGCGATCCCGAGGCACGGGCCGCCGTACGCGGACTCGTACGGATGGCGTGGCCCCCGCTGCCACCCGCCCCGCCCCGCGAGGAGGTGCGCCGCCGCACCCACCTGCACACCAAGCGCACCGACAGACGAGCCATCAGCCACCACTACGACGTAGGCAACGACTTCTACGAGATCGTCCTCGGACAGTCGATGGTCTACTCGTGCGCGTACTGGCCCACCCCGGACGCCACCCTCGAGGAAGCCCAGCGCGACAAGCTCGAACTCATCGCCCGCAAGCTGGACTTGAAGCCGGGAGGCCGGCTGCTCGACGTCGGCTGCGGCTGGGGCTCGATGGCCATCCACGCCGCCCGCGAGCACGGCGTGAGCGTCGTCGGCGTCACGCTGTCGCACGAGCAGGCCGCGTACGCCCGTAAACGCGTCGCCGACGAAGGGCTCACCGACCGCGTCGAGATCCGCGTCCAGGACTACCGAGACGTCGCGGACGGTCCGTACGACGCGATCTCCTCCATCGGCATGGCCGAACACGTCGGCAGCGAACGGTACTTGGAATACGCGCGCACCCTGTTCGCCCTGCTCAAGCCGGGCGGCAGGCTCCTGAACCACCAGATCGGACGTCGTCCGCATCGCAACGAATCGGCGTACGAGGTCGACGAGTTCATCGACGCGTACGTCTTCCCGGACGGCGAGCTCGCGCCCATCGGCAGCACCGTCACGCAGCTCGAGCGCGCCGGATTCGAGGTGAGGGACGTCGAGTCGATCCGCGAGCATTACGCGCTCACCCTGCGCCACTGGGTCGCCAACCTGGAAGCCGGCTGGCCGCTGGCGGTCCGCCTCACCAGCCCCGGCCGCGCCCGCGTCTGGCGCCTCTACATGGCCGCCTCCGCCGTCGCCTTCGAACGCAACCGCATCGGCGTCAACCAGGTCCTCGCCGTGCGGACACCCGAATCCGGCGCGTCCGGGATGCCGCTGCGGGCGCGTACCTGGGGCTGACACGCCGAGGGCCCCGTTCCCTCCCGGGAACGGGGCCCTTGTGCGCGTACGCCTGTCTATTCCGTCTTGATCGCGTTCAGCATGTTCAGCTTCGCGGCGTTGCGGGCCGGCCACAGCGCGGCCAGGACGCCCACCAGACCGGCCAGCACCAGGAAGATCCCGATCCGGTCCCAGGGCAGGACCAGCGCGTAGCCCGGGATCGAGCTCTCGATGGTCTCGCCGATCGCCCAGCCGAGGAACGAGCCGAGACCGATGCCGATGACCGCGCCGAACACCGAGATGACCACGGCCTCCAGCCGGACCATCCGCTTCACCCGGCGCCGGTCGAGACCGATCGCACGCAGCATGCCGATCTCCTGCTGCCGTTCGAAGACCGACATCGCGAGTGTGTTGACGACGCCCAGCACCGCGATGATCAGGGCCATCGCCAGCAGGCCGTACATGACGTTCAGCATCGTGTTGATGGCGCCGCCGAACTCGTTACGGATGTCCTGCTTGTCCATGATCTGCATCGCGGGGTTGTCGCCCAGCGCGTCGATGAGGACCTTCTCGTTCGCCGAGGTCTGGCCGCCGTCGACCTTCACGAAGATCTGCAGAATGTACGGCTTCACCTCGTGCTGATTCGCGATCTTGGTGTCGATGAGGACGGGAGAAAGGAACTCGCTGTCCTTGTAGACGGCGCCGACCGTCAGTGTGGCCTTCTTCTCGTCGGCGAAGGTGACGGAGATGCTGTCGCCGGGCTTCCAGCCCTTGCTCTTGGCCGTCTTCTCCGCGACCGCGACCTGGCCCTTCGCGAGCGAGTCGACGTTGCCGGCGACGACGTCGACGTCCAGGACCTGCTCGATGTCGCCCGGCGTGACCGCCGAAGCGGCCACGAAGTCGTCATCGACGTCGATGTAGGCGTCCTGCTGCGGCGAGACCGCCGAGACGCCCTTGGCCTTCTCCAGCGCCGTCAGCGCGGACTGGTCGAGGTCCCCGCCGTTCGCCATCGAGACCATGTAGTCGGCCTTGATGTTGTCGGTGGTCATCTTGTCGATGGCCGTGCCGACCGTGATACCGATCACCGAAAGGCCGGTCACCAGCGTCAGTCCGATGGCCAGCGCGGAGGCGGTGGCTCCGGTACGGCGCGGATTGCGGACCGCGTTCTGGCCGGCCAGCTTGCCGGACACCCCGAACGGGCCGACCAGCAGCGGACGGACGAGCGCGATCACGGGCCGGGACAGCAGCGGGATCAGGATGATCACACCGACCAGCGCGAAGAACGCGCCCGCCCCGATGTACGTCCGGCCGTCGCCGCCGCCGGCCGAGGCACCCAGCACGATCCCGGCCGCGCCGAGGCCGGTGATGGCCGTACCGATGGAGTTGCGCACCACCAGCGACTTGGTGGTCGCCACCGCGTGGACGCTGCTCATGGCAGCCACCGGCGGGATCTTCGCGGCCCGACGGCCGGGCAGCCAGGCGGCGAACATCGTGATCAGCACGCCGACACCGATCGCGGCGAGCACCGGCGTGGCGGACAGGATCAGCGGGCCGTCCGGAACCTTCATCTCGAACGCGGCCATTCCGGACCGCAGACCGACCGCGAGACCGATGCCCAGGACGAAGCCGATCACCGAGGCGACCAGTCCCACCACCGCGGCCTCGGCGAGCACCGAGCGGGTGATCTGCTTGCGTGATGCGCCGACGGCGCGCATCAGGGCGATCTCCTTCGTGCGCTGGGCGACCAGCATCGTGAAGGTGTTGGAGATCAGGAAGATCCCGACGAACAGCGCGATGCCCGCGAAGCCGAGCAGGATCTGCTTGAGCGAGTCCAGACCCTGTTCGATGTTCTTGGCCTGCTCGTCCGCGAGCGCCTGGCCGGTCTGGGCCACGGCCGTGTCGGGCAGCAGCGGCTTGACCGCGTCCAGGATCTTCGCGTCGGACGCGCCGGCGGCGGCGGTGACGGTGACGCTCTCGAAGTAGCCCGGCTTGAGGTACTGCTTCTGGGCGACCGCGGTGTCGAAGAGGACGAGGCTGCCGCCGGCGTTCACGGCGCCGTCCTCGGTGGTGAACACACCGCTGAGGGTGTACTCCTTCACCGGTCCGTTGGTCGCGACCCGCACTCGGTCGCCGACCTTGTACTCGCCCTTGGTCGCGGATTCCTTGTCCAGGGCGATCTGATCGTCCTTCACCGGGCCCGAGCCGTCGGTGAACGTGTAGGCCCTGTCCTTGCCGTCCTTGCCGGGGGCGAAGTTGGAGCCCTTGTTGGACCAGCCGACGCCGATCAACTTCCCGTCGGGGCCGGCGACTCCGGCGAAGCCCTCGACTCGGCCGTCCACGCCGGCGACGCCGTCCACGGCGGAGATCTTGTCGAGGGTCTTCCGGGAGAGGCCGGGTTCTTCCTCGGGGTCGTCCGGGTTGGCGTGCGAGGTGACGGCGACCGCGACGTTGTCGTAGCTCTTCGCCGACTGCTTGCGGAAGGCGTTGGAGAGCGTGTCGGCGAAAACCAGAGTGCCGGACACGAACGCCACGCCAAGCATCACGGCGAGCACGGTCATCAACAACCTGGCTTTATGCGCGAGCACGTTGCGCAGGGCAGTACGGAACATGGTGTCTTCTCAGTCCAGGAGAGGGGAGGGAGAACAGGCTGGTGGGCGAGCAGGCCGTATGCCGGTGGCCAACCGCGGGCAGAAGGAGGCGCGCCCCTTCATGGGGCCGTAGGGGGCGCCCCTTTCAGCGGGCGCCGGGGGGAGCGCCCCGTCAGGGGCGCGGCGCTGTATCGATTTGCGGCTCCGCCGCGTGGGCGCGCCCCTTCAAACAGGCGCTCGGGTGGGCCCCTTTAGGGGCGCGGGGCTGTGTCGATTTGCGGCTCCGCCGCGTGGGCGCGACAAGCCACGACCCACCCGCAGTCGAGACACAACCCCCGGGAGGGGGGCTTGGGGCGCAGCCCCAACAACCACACAACCAGCAGCGTCAGCTGGTCCGACCCTTGGCATCGAACTGCTTCATCCGATCCAGCACCGAATCCGCCGTAGGCCCATACACCTCATCGACGATCCGCCCGTCCGCGAGGAACACGACCCGGTCGGCATACGCCGCGGCCACCGGGTCATGCGTGACCATCACCACGGTCTGCCCCAACTCCCGTACGGAGTTGCGCAGGAACCCGAGCACCTCCGCCCCCGAGCGCGAGTCAAGGTTCCCGGTCGGCTCGTCGCCGAAGATGATCTCCGGCTTGGAGGCGAGCGCCCGCGCCACGGCGACCCGCTGCTGCTGGCCGCCGGAGAGCTGGGCGGGCCGGTGGGAGAGGCGGTCGGCAAGCCCCACCATCCCGATCACTGAGTTCAGCCACTCCTTGTCGGCCTTGCGGCCCGCGATGTCCATCGGAAGGGTGATGTTCTCCAGAGCCGTCAACGTCGGCAGCAGGTTGAACGCCTGGAAGATGAACCCGATCTTGTCCCGCCGAAGCTTCGTCAGCTGCTTGTCCTTGAGGGAGCCGAGCTCCGTGTCACCGATCCGCACGGAGCCGGACGAGAACGAGTCCAGGCCCGCCACACAGTGCATCAGCGTGGACTTGCCGGACCCGGAAGGACCCATGATCGCGGTGAGTTCGGCCTGCCGGAAGTCGACGGAGACCCGGTCCAGGGCGACCACCTGGGTCTCGCCCTGTCCGTAGACCTTCGACAGTTCCGAGGCGCGCGCGGCCACGGCGGTGGCGGGTCCGGCGAAGGGAGTGGTGGTGGTCACGGATTCAGTGCTCCTGTCGGTACGACGACGGGTGGGGAACGTGGCTTCCATCGTCGCGGCCGGTCACCGCCGTGTAGTCACCCGTTGTTCTGGTTCTGAAGGGCGACTTCGGTCGGACCGTACGCCCCCGTGTCATACCTGGGGATGACCCCTGCCCCTGACAGCGCCCCTGATGGGGGCATCGGTGACGGTTCGTCGGATGACGCTCGTTCGGACGGTGAATTCACGTCATTCCCCGGGTGACACGAGCCGCCTGTGAAAGGGCTCGTGGCAAGTGCCGATCGCCCGTACGGTGGGCTGATGCACCCTCAGACGTCAATAAAATAAGACAACATCGAGCCGACCGTCCGCTGTTCGAGCGATGCGCCCCGATAGGCTCGGAACCTCAAAATGCGGAGCCAATGGCCTGCCCGGATGGTGGAATGCAGACACGGCGAGCTTAAACCTCGCTGCCCCTACGCGGGCGTGCCGGTTCAAGTCCGGCTCCGGGCACCACCGACCTCCCGCGGGCCCGCGTTTTGCCTGCATCGTGCATTGAAGACTTCACATCACGCACCCGTTGACAGCGGCCGTACGCCGTCGGAGACTCACGTTCAGCAGAATAGTGAAGTAAATTTCACTAGACGAACAATCTCCACACTACACCACCGCTCGAACAGCGCGAAGGGGCGTGCCGATGCGTACCACCGTCGGGATCATCGGGGCCGGACCGGCCGGACTGCTGCTGGCGCGGCTGCTGCACAACGCGGGGATCGACTCGGTCGTCCTGGAGAGCCGCGACCGCGCGTATGTCGAGCACCGCCAGCGGGCCGGAATCCTGGAGCAGGGCACCGTCGACGTGCTGCGCGCGGCCGGCGCCGGTGAGCGCATGGACCGCGAGGGGCTGCGGCACGACGGGATCGAGCTGCGGTTCGCGAAGCGCCGCCACCGTGTCGACTTCCCCGGGCTCACGGGCGGCCGGTCGGTGATGGTGTACGCGCAGACGGAGGTCTGCAAGGACCTCATCGCCCTCCAGCTCAAGGAGGGCGGCCCGCTGCTGTTCGAGGCGGAGGCACTGGCCGTGGAGGGGGCGGACAGCGAAAGCCCGCGCGTGCGCTTCCGGCACGAAGGCCGCGAGGACGTCCTGGAGTGCGACTACGTCGTCGGCTGCGACGGCTTCTGGGGGGTGGCCCGCAAGGCGATCCCCGAGGAGCTCACGCAGGTCTTCGAGCGGACGTACCCTTTCGGCTGGCTCGGCATCCTCGCCGACGTACCGCCCTCGCACGACGAACTCGTCTACGCCCACCACGACCGCGGCTTCGCCCTGCTGAGCATGCGCTCCCCCGAGGTCTCCCGGCTCTACATCCAGGTGCCCGAGGGCACGGAAGCCGAGGAGTGGAGCGACGAGGCGATCTGGGGCGAGCTGGAGCGCCGCTTCGAGACGGACGACGACTGGAAGCTCGAGCGGGGTCCGATCACGCAGAAGTCTGTGACGCCGATGCGCTCCTACGTCCACGAGCCGATGCGTCACGGCCGGCTCTTCCTCGCCGGAGACGCCGCCCACATCGTGCCGCCCACCGGGGCGAAGGGTCTGAACCTCGCCGTCGGCGACGTCGTCACCTTCGCGCGGGCGCTCGTCCACCTCAAGGAGACCGGCTCGGCCGAGCGCCTCGACGCCTATTCCGAGACCTGTCTGCGCCGCGTCTGGCAGGCCGAGCGCTTCTCGTACGCCATGACGACCCTGCTGCACCGCATGCCCGACGCGACCCCCTTCGAGGACCGCATCCAGCTGGCCCGACTCGACCGGATCACCGCGGCCCGCTCGGCCGAACAGGACCTCGCCGAGTCCTACACCGGCTTCCCGCTGGAGTGACCCGTCCGACGCACCACGATCGAGGGAACCGGAAGAAGCCGCACCGGCGTTGTAACGGTGCCGGGAATGCTGGATTGAACACTGGCGTTCCCGGTCACAACAGAGGAAAGATCCTCCCCAAGCACTAGAGGCATTCCTTTGCCTACCCATTACTCTTGAGCCAGCGCCACGCAGGGTGGCCATGGAGGAGTGAAATGAGGAGCAGTAACCCGGTCTTCTCGCGACGGGGGTTCAGCCGCGACAACGGCTACGCGGGCTTCAACGCCCAGCCGCAGGCCGGGGGCCCCGCTGTCGGCACGCAGGGGAACCCGTACGCACAGGGCTCCCCGTACGCCCCGCAGGGCGGCAACCCGTACGCGCAGAATCCGTACGCACAGAACCCCTACGCCCCGCAGGACGTCCAGCACGGCGCCCCGCCGCAGGCCCCGCCCGCCGCCGACCGCATGACGATGGACGACGTGATCGCCCGCTCGTCCATGACGCTCGGCACGGTCGTCGTCGGCGCGGTGCTCGCCTGGGCCCTGCTGCCGGTCTCACCGAGCAGCTGGGGCCTGGCCATCGGGGCCGCGCTCATCGCGATGGTCCTGGCACTGGTCCAGGTCTTCAAGCGCAAGGCCTCACCCGCGCTGATCCTGGGGTACGCCGCCTTCGAGGGCGTCTTCCTCGGCGTGATCAGTGAGATGTTCAACAGCCGCTGGTCGGGCGCGCCCTTCCAGGCGGTGCTCGGCACCATGGCGATCGCCGGCGCCACCCTTCTCGTCTACCGAGCGGGCTGGATCCGCGTCACCGCCAGGTATGCGCGCATCGGCATGACGATCGCCATCGGCTTCGTGCTCATCATGGCGGTCAACCTGCTGCTGGTCGTGTTCGGCATCGCGCCGGACGGCGGGCTGCGGAGCATGGGCCCGCTGGGCGCGATCGTCGGCATCCTGGCGCTCGTCCTGGGCGCGTTCTTCCTGACGCTCGACTTCAAGCAGATCGAGGACGGCGTCGCCTACGGCGCTCCGCGCCAGGAGTCCTGGATGGCCGCGTTCGGCCTGACCATGACCCTCGTGTGGATCTACATCGAGATGCTGCGCCTGGTCGCCATCTTCAGCGGCGACGACTAGCGGAGCCGTACCGCCCGGACCACCACCGGGCGGTAGCGGCTGAAGGGCCCGTGAACCTCCGGTTCACGGGCCCTTCGTCGTGGTTCTCCCTGGTGCGCGCCTCAGAGCAGTTTGCGCGCGGCCCTCCTCAGGTCGTACTCGTGAATGATCGCTTTGGCGTGGCCGTACGCGAGGTTGTGCTCGGCGCGGAGCCAGCTGACCTTCTCCTCGAAGCGGAAAAGAGCGGGGCCATCGTCGACGGTGCGCAGCCAGTCGGACACTTCACGACCGGTGCAATGGGGGATGCGGGCGAGCATGTTGCGGTGGGTCTCCTCGGAGAAGACTTGGGACATCGGCGCCTCCGGACGCATGGGATGTAAGCCGGTCCTTCAAGTCACGGTGCCTGAGCGTTCGCGTGTTGGCAACAGTCCGGTTAAGGCGCGTAGTCTCGCGGCGTGCTCGATACCACCCCCCTCACCCGTGCCGTGGACCATTTCGCCGACCGGCTGCGGGCCGCTCCGCAGAGCCGGCTCCAGAGGGGCGCGGCGGCCGAAGCACTGGGTCTGGCGAGGGAGTTGGCACTACGTGCCCAGCGCCTTGAGGACCCTCAGGGGCCGCTGCGGGAGATGCCCGACGCGGGGATGTTCGCCTCGGCCGACCAGATCATGGTCGCCGGGCACGATCTGGCCGTCGTACTGGGAAGCGAGGAGGAGCTCGCGGAGGCGTTGCGGCTCGTCGAGGAGGCGCAGAAACGCGCCGGGGTGTAGTTGTCCGCTCCCGGCGCGCGTGGGTCTCGTGGGGCGCACGGCCCTTACAGCGACGCTATGACCCGGTCCGCGAGTATGTAGACGTTCTCTTCCCCGCAGGCGAAGGTCAGCGCGTACGCCCCCGAGATGCCCGAGCCGCCCAGCAGGACCGGGGTCTCGCCGTTCTGGAGGGCGGCGGCCAGTTGCTCGGCGGTCTCGCGGTGACCGGGGGTCATGCAGAGCGTGGTGCCGTTGGCGAAGACGTAGACGTCGAGGGTGCCCAGCGGGCCGGGGCGGACGTCGGTCAGTTCCGTACGGGACTCCGCCAGGTCCTCCAGGCAGGCGACCGTACGCTCGTGGTCGTTCACGACCGGTGACTGGACCGGCACGAAGTCGGGGTGCGAGGGGTGGCGGCGGCGGGCCGCGGCCAGCTCGGGGGAGTCCGCGGCGAGCTCCTCGGCGTCGGCGCCCGGCTCCGTCACCGACTCCAGGTGGTCCAGGCCCGCGAAGTCCGACTGCCGGGGCAGGAACAGTTCGCTGTCGGGCAGACCGAGCAGAGTGGGGGCGTCAGAGGCGTCACGCGCCTCCTGGGCGGCCCAGAACGCCCGCGCCTCGGCAAGCTCCCGCTCCCGCTCCTCCGCGAGCGCCTCGGCGACGGCAGCGCGTATCTCGTCCGTGTCGGCGGCCGAGCGGGCCGCGGGCACCACGGCGCGCGGGCCCGTCACACGGCTCGCGGTGAGCTCCGTGTGCAGGGACGCGAGCTGCCTGCGCAGCCCGAGTACGGCGCGCAGGGTGGCGACGCCCACGGCCAGGGCGGCGGCCGCGGTGAGCAGTAGGGCAAGAGGGATGGCGCTCACTGACGTACTCCCGGTTTCAAAGTCGACCCCCGACTTCCTACATCAGCTTGAAGGGCGGACTATCCACCTGTCAGTGCGTAACGTCACGAAATGGACAGGATATTCGGTCCGGAGTTTCCCGGATGGACCGCCCTGACCTGCGTACATCACATCCCCCAGGGAGATAGGTCACATCCTGGGCGAGATTGGATCACAAAACGGCCCAGAGCCCTGGGGGTGCTGGGTTCTGGGCCGCTTCGGTCACGCCGGGTTCACCTGCTGTACCCGTACGTGCTTCAGCTGAGGCGCTCGATGACCATTGCCATGCCCTGGCCGCCGCCGACGCACATCGTCTCCAGGCCGAACTGCTTGTCGTGGAACTGGAGGGAGTTGATCAGCGTGGCGGTGATGCGGGCGCCGGTCATGCCGAAGGGATGGCCGACCGCGATCGCGCCGCCGTTGACGTTCAGCTTGTCGAGCGGGATGTTCAGGTCGCGGTAGCTCGGGATGACCTGGGCGGCGAAGGCCTCGTTGATCTCGACCAGGTCGATGTCGTCGATCGTCAGCCCCGCGCGGGCGAGCGCCTGCTTGCTGGCCTCCACCGGGCCGTAGCCCATGATCTCGGGAGACAGGCCCGTCACACCCGTGGAGACGATCCGGGCGAGCGGCGTCAGGCCCAGCTCAGCGGCCTTGGTGTCGCTCATGATCACCAGGGCGGCGGCGCCGTCGTTCAGCGGGCAGCAGTTTCCGGCCGTCACGAGCCCGTCCGGCCGGAAGACCGGCTTCAGCCCCTGAACGCCCTCCAACGTGACGCCCGCGCGAGGACCGTCGTCCTTCCCGACGACCGTGCCGTCCGGGGTCGTGACCGGGGTGATCTCCCGCTCCCAGAAGCCGTTCTTGATGGCCTCCTCGGCGAGGTTCTGCGAACGGACGCCGAACTCGTCCATGTCCTGACGGGTGATCCCCTTCAGCCGCGCCAGGTTCTCCGCGGTCTGCCCCATCGCGATGTACGGGTCGGGAAGGAGGCCGTCCTCCCGCGGGTCGTGCCAGTCGGCGCCCTCGCTCTGCGCGACCTCGGCGGTACGGGCCTCGGCGTCGGCGAACAGGGGGTTGTGCGTGTCGGGCATCCCGTCGCTCGAGCCCTTCACGCTCCGGCTGACCATCTCCACGCCCGCCGAGATGAACACGTCGCCCTCGCCCGCCTTGATGGCGTGCAGGGCCATGCGGCTGGTCTGGAGCGAGGAGGAACAGTAACGGGTGATGGTGCAGCCCGGCAGGTGGTCCATGCCCATCTGTACGGCCACGATGCGGGCGAGGTTGTGGCCCTGCTCGCCGCCGGGGAGCCCGCAGCCGAGCATCAGGTCGTCGATGTCCTTCGGGTCCAGCGACGGGACCTTGGCCAGGGCGGCCTCGATGATCGTGGCGGTCAGGTCGTCCGGGCGCAGGTCTTTCAGCGAGCCCTTGAAGGCGCGGCCGATCGGGGAGCGGGCGGCTGAGACGATCACGGCTTCGGGCATTACGGCTCCATTGGCGTATGGCTTACGAGTCTGACTTGACAGGCCTGTCAAGGAAGTTACCCGCACGTACCGTCAAGGTCACGCGTGTAGCCGTGTGACCCCGACCGCTTTTCACTAAGCGCTCGCTTGGCGCTCCGCCCGGTGTTGCTCAACCGCCGGAGGCAGGCGCCGGGTCCGTAGCCGGTACCCGGCGGCGCCGCCGGCGCTTCAGCAGGGCCCAAGGCCCACGCGGCCCCGTCGGCACCGCCGCCGCAACCTCCGTGCCGGCCTCGGAGGCAGCCTCCGCCGCGGCCCGGGCAACCGGCAGGAAGCCCTCGCGCCGGGACGCATCCGGCCGCTCCTCCTCCGCCGGCCACAAGCCCAGCGCAGCGCACACCGTCGGCAGCACAGCCATCGCGGCCGTCGCGTAACCCTCCGCCGAGGGGTGGTAGTTGTCAGGACCGAACAACTCCCGCGGATTGGCCGCGAACTCCGGACCCAGCAGGTCCCCCAGAGACACCGTCCGCCCACCCTGCTCGACGGTGCCGATCGTCTGCGCCGCAGCCAGCTGCCGAGAGGCCCGCCGGGCCAGCCACCGCAGCGGCTGCTGCACGGGTTCGATGGTGCCGAGGTCGGGACAGGTCCCGACCACGACCTCGGCACCGGCCGTACGCAGCGCACGCACCGCCGCGGACAGATGTCGAACCGACTGCGTCGCGGGCATACGGTGCGTGACATCGTTCGCGCCGACCATGATCACGCATACGTCGGGGACCCGATCCGGGTCCCCGAGAGCCAGGACGACCTGGCGGTCCAGGTCGTCCGACTGAGCGCCGGGCAACGCCACGTTCCGCAACTCCACAGGCCGCTCGGCCACCGCCGCGAGCCCCGACGCCAACAGCGCCCCCGGCGTCTGACGGGCCCGGTGCACACCCTGCCCCGCCGCCGTGGAATCCCCGAGCATGGTCAGCCGCAAAGGGGCACCGGCAGCCGCGTACGCACGCCCGTACAGCCCGTCCGCGCTGGGCGGATGCGGACTGTGACCGTTTCCCACCTGCCGCTTCGCCAACTGCACCTCGGCCAGCACCAGACCGATCGTCGCCGCACCCAGCAGCCCGATCCCACCGCCGCCGAACGCCGCGCCCGCCGCGATCCGCCGTGCCACCCTCGCCCTCGACAAGCTCGACATGCGAAGCCGCCACCTCCTCAAACCCGTACATCCTCTGCTTGCCCCGTGGAGGCTGTCGGCCAATCTCAACACAGCGTGAACGCCCGGTAGGGGGCTTAGGCTGACGGCAACTACCCCGACCACCCCTTTTCAGCTCCGGAGACAACGGTGCAATTCCACGACTCGATGATCAGTCTCGTCGGCAACACCCCGCTGGTGAGGCTCAACAGCGTGACCGCCGGCATCCAGGCGACCGTCCTCGCGAAGGTCGAGTACTTCAACCCCGGCGGCTCCGTGAAGGACCGCATCGCCCTGCGCATGATCGAGGCCGCGGAGGAGAGCGGAGCCCTCAAGCCCGGGGGCACGATCGTCGAACCGACCAGTGGCAACACGGGCGTCGGCCTCGCCATCGTGGCGCAGCAGAAGGGGTACAAGTGCATCTTCGTGTGCCCCGACAAGGTGTCCACCGACAAGATCAATGTGCTGCGCGCGTACGGCGCCGAGGTCGTCGTATGCCCGACCGCCGTGGACCCCGAGCACCCCGACTCGTACTACAACGTCTCCGACCGGCTGGTCCGGGAGACCCCCGGAGCCTGGAAGCCCGACCAGTACTCCAACCCGAACAACCCCCTCTCGCACTACCACTCCACCGGCCCCGAGCTGTGGGAGCAGACGGAGGGGAAGATCACGCACTTCGTCACCGGGGTAGGGACGGGCGGCACCATCTCCGGTACGGGGCGGTATCTGAAGGACGCGAGTGAAGGCAGGGTCCAGGTCATCGGCGCCGACCCGGAGGGATCCGTGTACTCCGGCGGATCCGGGCGGCCGTACCTCGTGGAGGGCGTCGGCGAGGACTTCTGGCCCACCGCCTACGACCGCACCGTCGCGGACGAGATCGTCGCCGTCTCCGACAAGGACTCGTTCCAGATGACGCGACGGCTCGCGAAGGAGGAGGGGCTGCTCGTCGGCGGTTCCTGCGGGATGGCCGTCGTGGCGGCCCTGAAGGTGGCCTCGCGGCTGGGGCCGGACGATGTGGTGGTCGTGCTGCTGCCGGACAGTGGGCGCGGGTACCTGTCGAAGATCTTCAACGACGAGTGGCTGGCGTCCTACGGGTTCCTCGAGGAAACGGGGACGGCCGCCCGCGTCGGGGAAGTCCTGAAGCACAAGGAAGGCGCCATGCCCCACCTCGTCCATATGCACCCGGACGAGACGGTTGGGGAAGCGATCGAGGTGCTGCGCGAGTACGGCGTTTCCCAGATGCCGGTCGTGAAGCCCGGCGCGGGCCACCCCGATGTGATGGCTGCGGAAGTCGTCGGTTCCATCGTCGAAAGGGAGCTCCTGGACGCGCTGTTCACTCAGCGCGCCTCCCTCACCGACCCGTTGGAGAAGCACATGTCGCCTCCGCTGCCCCAGGTGGGGTCCGGCGAGCCAGTCACGGACCTGATGGCGATCCTCGGCGACGCGGACGCGGTGATCGTGCTGGTCGAGGGAAAGCCGACCGGAGTCGTAACCCGCCAGGACCTTCTGGCGTACCTGGCGCGAACTGAGCAGTGAGGGGCGCGGGCCGCGGGCCGCGGGCCAAAGGCAGGCCGGGGGCCGCAGGAGAAAAGTAGACCGGGAGCCGATCTCACGGCCGCCGCCAGACCCGTCCCACGGCCCGCACCCGCCAATGGCGAGCACCCCCAACAGGAAACCCGCACAGGACAACCAAGTTGAAACGGGCGGTGCGTGGGTGGGAGAAGAACCCCCCTACACCAGCACGCCACCCCGACGCCGCGCCCCACCCGGCGCGGCGTCGCCCGCCGCGATCCCGGTGGCCCGGTAAGCCTTCACGCGCTTACCCGCCGGGGCACCCGCCCCACGCTCGAGCCAGTCGACGCGTACCCACAGCAACTCCTCGCGGCCGCGCTCAACGCTGCCCAGCCACGCGGCCTTCAGGCGCAGCCCGACGCCCGCCCCGGCGAGCAGCATGCCCCCGGCCGCGGGCACCGCGAACGCACTCCCCAGCGCGGCCAAGAACGCGAGCAGCAACCACCACCGATGCCCCCGGCGCCAATTGCGCGCGGTCACAGCCCGGTCCTGGAGCACATCGTGCTTGCCCGCCCGGGCAGCGGCGCCCGCAAGAGCCACGTACCGCTTCCTGCGCAGCAACGCCACCACGGCCGCCACGATGAGGAACAACGCCGCCCCCGCCATCACCCCGATCCGACGCCCGGTCACCCCCGGAACCGCCAGGCCGATGCCCGCGGCCAGCACACCCAGCCACCACATCGGCGCAGCCCCGGCCCGTACGACGACGGCCACCCGAGCCAGTCCCTGACCTCCGCGCGTCACCTTCCCGCCTCCTCGTCCGAAGGACCGCAATCTCTTCGGCCGCGCAGGTTAGCGACCGAACGTGAGACGAGTCTTAACAAGGCGACCACTCAACGAACAAGCCCTCTACTCAACGAACAAGCCCTCTACTCAACGAACAAGCCCCGCGCAGCCGCCCGTCCGTCGAACTCCTCCAGCCGCGCCTGCGCGTCCGGAAGGTCGTCGCACATGGCCTCCAGCAGCACCCGCCCGAGCAGCATCGGCGCACAGGCCGTGTCGAAGGCGAGCCCCGTACCGACCGCGGCGGGCAGCAGCAGGTCCGACGCCTTCGCCACCGGCGCGAACGCCGAGTCCGCGACGGTCACCACGGTCAGCCCGGCCTCCTTCGCATACGCCAGGGTGTCCACGACCTCGCGCGGATGACGTGGCAGCGCGAAACACAGCAGAGCCGTCGCCCCGGCCCGTACGGCCGAGTCGATCCGGTCGTGGATCATCGTGCCGCCCTCGTTCAGCAGCCGTACGTCCGGATGGACCTTGGCCGCGAAGTACGAGAAGCCGTACGCCTGGGAGGCCGCTGCCCGCAGCCCGAGCACCGGCAGCGGACGCGACGCCGCGAGCAGCCGCCCCGCCCGTTCCACCGGCCGCGGATCGGCCAGTACGGAGGCCAGATGCCGCAGGTTCTCGATCTCGGCCTCGACGGCCTGCTGGTACTCGTTGTACGAGGCGGTGTCCGTGACCGGCCCGGTGGGCGCGACCTCCCGCAGGTGCTTGCGCAGCGCCGGGTAGCCGTCGAAACCGAGGGCGACGGCGAAGCGGGTGACGGAGGGCTGGCTGACACCGGCGAGTTCGGCGAGCTCGACGCTCGACAGGAACGGCACGTCTGCGGCCCGCCGCACCATGCAGTGTGCGATACGCCGCTGCGTCGGCGTCAGCCGGTGCCCCTCGAAGAGGGCCTGCAGCCGCGCGGCAGGACTGTCCGCCGCCTTCATGTCCCTGTCCACGCCCGCGTCTCCGTCCACGCCAGTCGTCGTGCCCGTATCCCTGTCCACGCTCATGCCGTGCTCCCCCTCCAGATGTCCGTGAACCGGTCGAGCAGTGCGGCCGCCGCCGTCACATCGTCCGTGAGCGGCCGGTCGGTCTGGTCCGCGTCGAGCACCGACTCGGCGAGTTCCAGCGCCCGGCCCACCGGCAGCTCCGGGTCCGGCCGCAGCTCGCGCTGCCGCAAGGCCCGTACGGCGGCGACGAGTTCGCAGCCGACGACGAGACGGTACGCGTCGCAGGCGCGCAACGTCTGGCGTGCGGCGAGCGAGGCGAAGCTCGCCTGCTCCTCGACGCCTCGGGAGAGTACAGCGTGGCCGAGCGAGGCGGGCGCGGAGAAGGCGCGCAGATCACCGAGGGCGGCCCCGGCGGCGTACTCGAGGATCATCACGCCGGAGGACGCGGGCTCGTGGTCGGCGAGGAAGGGGCGCAGGCGGGTGTAGGCGGGTTCGTTCAAGGTCGAGAGGCGGGAGGTCGACAGCCGCGCGACCTGGGTGAGGGAGAGCCTGAAGTGGTCTAGGGCCAGGGCGAGTCCGGCCTGGTAGAAGCCGCCGTGGTGGTACGCGGCCATGTCCTCGGCGGAGATCAGCGGGTTCTCGGCGGCGGCGTTGATCTCGACCGTCAGCACCTCTTCGAGGGCGTCGGCGGCGTCGAGCGCGGGGCCGTGGATCTGGGGCAGGCAGCGGAATCCGTACGGGTCCTGGAGGCGCCCGAGCGGCGGCGTCGGCCGGTCGGCGGCACCGATCAACTCCCGCATACGACGCGCCACTTCGGCTGTCGCTGGATGCCGGCGCGCGGCGTGCACGGGCGCCGCGTACGCCTCGTGCGAGCCGTCCACCGCGAGCAGGGACAACGCGGCCACGACCTGCGTGGCCCCGATCAGGCCCCGCAACTCGTGCAGGGCGAGCGCGGCCTGACCGAGGGTGAGGGCGTTACTGCTGATGAGTGCGAGCGCGTCGTTGTTGTCGAGTGGCTGCGCCTCGGGAGCGCCCGCGGCTGGCGAGCGCGCTCCCTGCGGGTCCAGTCCTGGCTCGCGCGCTCCTTGCCGGTCCGCACCCTGCCCGCTCGCTCGCCGCGCGTCTGCCTCCGGCCCGTGCGCTCCGGGCCCGGCTGCCCCCGGCTCGTGCACTCCCAGCCGGTCCGTTTCTGGCTCGCGCGTTCCCTGGCCGTTTGCCTCCGGCCCGTGCGCTCCGGGCCCGGCTGCCCCCGGTCCACCCGCTCCCGCCCCACGCCACCCGACCTCAGCCTCCCGCCAAGGATGCTCCCCCGCCAGCGCCAGCCCCACCTGGGCGAGGGCCGCGATGTCCCCGGTGCCCACCGAGCCGAACTCGTTCACGACCGGATACGCCCCGGCCTCCAGCGCCTCGCACAGCGCCGTGACGATGGTGGGCCGTAGGCCCGCGCCGCCCGCGAGCAGCTGGTTCGCGCGTACGGCCAGCATCGCGCGCACCTGCCGGGCGGGCAGCTCCGCGCCGATCGCCCCGGCGTGGCTGCGCAGCAGGCGCAGACCGTGGCCGGTGGCCGCCTCGGTCGGCACGTCCTCGTTCCGGTTGGCGCCGACGCCGGTGGAGCGGCCGTACACGCGCCCGGTCGCGGCGATCCGCCGCGCCGCGTCCCAGGACTCCTCGACGCGCTTCATCGCCTCGGTGCCGGGGACGGGCCGGGCGGCTCCGTCGGCGAGGCGCACGATGTCGGCGACGCCGGTGCCGTACCCGTCGAGGACGACCAGGCCGGGCGTAAGGGCTCCGGAGTCCGAGTCGGCGGCCCCCGGAATGTCCACGATCCGAGACGACATCACGCATGAACTCCCCTCAAACTCAGACATCCGATCTTGCCTGGCGGTCATCTGTAACCGGCGTTTTACGTCGGAGTGTTGACAACCTATTCAGACACCAAGAACTCTGCATGACGATATGCATGCCGGGCAAGGGACACCACATGATCCAGTTCGATGCGGTCCACAAGCGCTTCCCGAACGGCACCACGGCGGTGCACGACCTCTCCCTGGAGATGCCCGAGGGCGGCGTGACCGTCCTCGTGGGATCTTCCGGCTGCGGTAAGACGACGACGCTGCGCATGGTCAACCGGATGGTCGACCCGACCTCCGGCACCATCCGCGTCGGCGGCCGTGACGTGCTGGAACAGGACGCCGCTCAGCTGCGCCGCTCCATCGGTTACGTCATCCAGCAGTCGGGCCTGTTCCCGCACCGCACGGTGCTCGACAACATCGCGACCGTGCCGCTGCTCCTCGGCTGGGGCCGTAGAAAGGCGCGGGCGCGGGCGGCGGAGCTCCTGGAGACGGTCGGCCTGACGGCCGAGGCCGGGAAGCGCTACCCGCACCAGCTCTCCGGCGGCCAGCAGCAGCGCGTCGGCGTCGCCCGAGCACTCGCCGCCGACCCGCCCGTACTCCTCATGGACGAACCGTTCGGTGCGGTCGACCCCGTCGTCCGCAGCCAGCTCCAGGACGAACTGATCCGGCTCCAGAAGGAGTTGAGCAAGACGATCGTCTTCGTCACGCACGACGTCGACGAGGCGGTACGGCTCGGCGACCGCATCGCGATCTTCCGCACCGGCGGCCACCTCGTCCAGTGCGCGGCCCCCGCGGAGCTGCTGGCCCGCCCGGCGGACGACTTCGTCGCGGACTTCCTGGGCGCCGAGCGGGGGCTCAAGCTCCTGTCGCTGACGACGCTCGCGGACGTACCGCAGGCGCCGGCGCCCGAGGGCGGCACCTGGGAGCTCGTCCTGGACGAGGCACGCAAGCCCCAGGCCTGGCGCAGCGAGGACGCGGAGATCCCCGTACGACCCCTGCGGGACACCGACTCCCTGCTCGCCGCGCTCAACGAGTCCATCGCCTCCCCGACCGCCCTGGTGGCACGTGTCGACGCGGACGGCGTCCTCACCGGCGTCACCTCCCGCGCCGAGATCCACGAGCACGCGGGCGAGGCGCACAGCGCGCACAGCACAGCGGGCGCCGCCGTATGAGCATCGACTGGTCGTGGATAGGCGACCACACCGACGACCTCACCACCCTCACCCTCTCCCACCTCCAGGCCGCCCTCTCCGCCGTCTTCTTCGGTCTGCTGATCTCCTTCCCGCTGGCCGTGGTCGCCCACCGGATCCGCCCCCTGCGCGGCCTCCTCCTCGGCCTCTCCAACGTCCTGTTCACGATCCCGTCGATCGCGATCTTCGTCCTCCTGCTGCCGGTGAGCGGACTCACCCGCACCACCACGGTCATCGGCCTGACGATCTACACCCTCGTTGTCCTACTCAGGAACACCGTCGAGGGCCTGGACTCGGTACCGGCGAAGACCAAAGAGGCCGCGAAGGCCATGGGCACCCGCCCCTTCCGCACCCTCCTCACCGTCGAACTCCCCCTCGCGCTCCCCGTGATCATGGCGGGCGTCCGCATCGCGACGGTCATGTCGATCTCGCTCGTCTCCGTGGCGACCTACATCGGCGACGGCGGCCTCGGCCAGCTCTTCACCGACGGCTTCCAGCGCAACTACCCCACACCGGTGATCGTCGGCGTCGCCCTCACCCTGCTGCTGGCACTGGTCGCGGACGCGCTCCTGGTCGCCCTCCAGTACGTACTCACGCCATGGACCCACCGGAAGCAAAGGGCGGCCTGAGCCCATGTACGAACTCTTCAAGAACCTCGGCGACTGGCTGGTCAGCGGCGAGCAGTGGTCCGGCTCCGACGGCATCGGCCACCGCCTCGCCGAACACCTCCAGTACTCCCTCCTCGCCACCCTCGTGGCCGCCGCGATCGCCCTCCCGCTCGGCCTGCTCATCGGGCACACCGGCCGCGGCGCGTTCGTCGCGATCAACCTCTCGTCCTTCGGCCGCGCGCTCCCGACCGTCGGCCTGGTCGTGCTGGTCTTCCTCGCCAGCGGACTGTCGATGTGGCCGGTGTACGTCGCACTGGTCGCCCTCGCCGTCCCGGCGATCGTCACGAACACCTACGCGGGCATGACCGCCGTCGACCCGGACGTGAAGGACGCCGCGCGCGGCCAGGGCATGCGCTGGCACCAGGTCCTCTTCCAGGTCGAGCTGCCCCTGGCGCTCCCCCTGATCATGACGGGCCTGCGCCTCGCCCTGATCCAGGTGGTGGCGACGGCCACCATCGCCGCGTACGTGTCTTTCGGCGGCCTGGGCCGGTACGTGTTCGACGGCCTGGCCCAGCGCGACCTCGTACAGGTGCTGGGCGGCGCGGTGCTGGTCGCCGTGGTCGCCGTAGCCCTGGACCTCGCCCTCTCCGCCCTCCAGCGCGCCCTCTTCCGCCACCGCCCGGCGTAGGCGCTGCCGCTGACTGCAGTTCTGAATCTGCGGGCCGTCTGTGGCTGGTCGCTCCCCCCACGCTCGAATCGAGCTCGCGCGGGGGGACCCCCATCGCGGCGGAGCCGCAAATCGATACAGCCCCGCGCCCGTTACGGGGCGCCCCCGATCTCCACAACTCCACTCAGGAGCTTCCACCCATGAATCGACGCACCCTCCTTGGCGGCCTCTTCGCCGCCGCCTCCGTCCCCGCGCTCGCCGCCTGCAGCAGTGGCATCACCTCGCTCGACGGCGAGGGCGGCGCCGGCACCGGTGGCGGATCCAGCAAGAGCGGCATCACCATCGGCACCGCCAACTTCACCGAGAACCAGGTCCTCGGCTACCTCTACGCGGCCGTACTCGACGCCGCGGGCGTCAAAACAACCGTCCGCCCCAACCTCGGCACCCGCGAGATCCTCATCCCCGCCATCAAAGGCGGCGACATCGACCTGCTTCCCGAATACCAGGGCGCGCTCCTCCACTACGTCGACCCCAAGTCGCAGGCCACCGAAGAGGGCGAGATGCAGAACGCCCTCGCGATGGCCCTGCCCGCCGGGCTCCAGGTGCTGCCGTACGGCAAGGCCGAGGACTCGGACGCGTTCGCCGTCACCCGGGAGACCGCCGAGAAGTACGGCCTCGCCTCCCTCGCCGACCTGAAGAAGCAGAACGGCAAGCTCGTCATCGGCGCCGCTCCCGAGGTGAAGACACGCGAGGTCGGCGTCGTGGGCCTTCGGGAGGTGTACGGGGTGGAGTTCAAGGAGTTCAAGTCCCTTGATTCCTCCGGCCCGTTGGTGAAGGGCGCCCTCAAGAAGGGCGACGTGGACGTGGCGAACCTCTTCACCACCGACACCGACATCCAGGAGAACAAATGGGTCGTCCTCACCGACCCCAAGAACCTGATCCCCGGCCAGCACATCGTCCCCCTGATCGCCGACCGCAGGGCCGACTCGACCGTCCGCAAGGCCCTCGCCGAACTCGGCAACGTCCTCACCACCGCGGACCTCACCGAACTCAACCGCCAGGTCGACAAGGACAAGAAGGACCCCGAGGACGTGGCGAACGCGTACGCCGAGGAGAAAGGTCTGACGGCAAAGGACTGACGGCATAGCCGCCGGGAGCCCGGCAGGGCAGCAGCCGGGTTGCGGCCGGGGGCACGGCCCAGCGCGGACAGGGGGGCTAACCCCAGTGCCAAGCGGGCCCGGGCTCCTTACGGTGAACACATGACCGGTATGGATGCCCGCGACGCCGAACTCAAAAAAGAACTCGACGCCACCCTGCACGCCCGCAGGGAACTGGGCGACGAGTACGACTCGGCGCTGGTCGACTCCTTCCTGGAGAAGGTCGAGCAGCGCATGGACGGCGCCATCGAGCGCCGGGTACGACGACAGCTCGCGGAACAGCAGATGGTGGTGGCCCGGGGCGCACGTTCCCCGCAGTCCAACGACTCCTGGGGCGAGCGCTTCGGCTTCGGCATAGTCTCCCTGGTCCTCGCGGTCCCCCTGTCCGCGATCGGCGGAGGAGTCGCGGACCTGCCCGGCCTCCTCATCGCCTGGACGGGCATCGTGGGCGTCAACGTGGTCCAAGTGTCCCGCCACACCCCACTGTTCGGCCGCGGCAGGAAGAAGTCGGACTCGGACTGGGAAGACTGACTTCCCTGCCGTGCATGGGGTGCTTGGGGTGACTCCCTCGTCGTACGGGGAGTTGCGCGCGTGGAAAAGCTATTCGCGGGGACCGCCGCACCCCCGTGAACGGGGGGCGGGACGACGGCGGTCCCCGCGAGGGACGCGGGCCGGGTCAGGGCCGGGCTTACGCGTCCATGGCGTCCATGGAGGTCCGGGAGCCGCTCCGGAGGTCCTTGGCGCCGTTCGGCGTCGGCCCGAGCGGGGAGCCGCTCCCGCCCTTGCCGACATCCACAACAGTGCCGGACCCGTGTTAAGCCGGTGCTGCGCGGACGTGACGCGCTCGTACCACTTCCGCGAAGTTCTACGCGGGCAGACGCCGGCCGCGACGTCAATCTGTTTCGCCACTTTTCACCCGATACGCGGAACTGGTCGGGCATCCACTCATCCCCCCTGCCGTACACCAAGCCGCTGCCGCGGCCTGGAACCCGTCGCGCTGGTTTGCGATGAGCCTCACACAGCGGCGGGCCGCGATTGCCAAGGTGCTGGAATCGGTGATCGTCCTGCCGCTCCCGCCCGGACGATCGCGCCGCGCTCCGTTTGACCCCGGACTACTGCGGATCAATCCTGTAGGCGGGGCGTGAAGGATCACCATGGGTGTCGCCGCCTCGGCCCGCGGGCGGGGCAGCGGAGAGGCGAGGTCGGCGACACTTGCCTTGGTCTGCGGGGCTCTTAAGCCTCGCCCCGTACCCGAAGCACCAGCTTGTTCACCGTCCACAAGCTCACGCCGATCGCCAGCAGTACCGCGGCGCGGATGTACACGTCCGCCGGGCGGTCGGCCAGGGGGCTGGCCAGGATCAGGGCGGTGATCGCGCCCAGGACCGGGAGGAACGTGGGGGTGCGGAAGTGGGCGTGGTCCACGGGGTCGCGGCGGAGGACCAGAACCGCGATGTTGACCACGGCGAAGACGCACAGCAGGAGGAACGCCGTGGTGTCGCCCAGGCCCTCGATCTCGCCCGTGGAGACCAGGCCGATCGCGAGCAGGGTGACGAAGACGATGCCGACCACGGGGGTGCGGCGGCGGCGCAGGACGCGGCCCATGCCACGGGGCAGGATGCGTTCGTTGGCCATGCCGTAGCACAGGCGCGAGGCCATCATGATGTTGATCAGCGCGGAGTTGGTGACGGCGAACAGCGCGATGAGCGCGAAGAGTTTGTGCGGGAAGTCGACGCCGCCCGCCTTCACGACCTCAAGAAGCGGTCCGCTGGACCCCTCCAGCACCTTGTGGTCGACCAGGAGCGACGATACGAGCGCCACCAGCACGTAGATCGTGCCCGTCACCGCCACTCCGATGAAGATCGCCCGCGGGAAGGTCCGTACGGGATCCTTCGTCTCCTCCGCCATGTTGACCGAGTCCTCGAAGCCCACGAAAGCGAAGAAGCCCAGCGCCGTGGCCCCCAACACGCTGGTGATCAGGGCGTATCCGGTGCCGCTCGCCTCGAACTCGCCCAGCCGGGACGGCTCGCCGTCCCCCGTCAGCACGGCGTACGCGCCGATCGCGAGGATGATCGCCAGGCCCGTCAGCTCGACCAGGGTCAGGACGACGTTCGTCTTCACCGACTCCGAAACGCCCCGCAGGTTCAGGGCGGCGAGGATCAGGATGAAACAGATGGCGATGAGCGTCGGCGGGAGGGCGTCCCCCGTCAGCTCGGAGAGATAGTCGCCGCTGAACGCGCGGGCCGCCGCACTCGCGGACGACAGGCCCGAGGCCATCACCATGAAGGCGACGATGAAGGTGATGAACGGGACCTTGAAGGCCTTCTGCGTGTAGAGGGCCGCCCCGGCCGCCTTCGGGTACTTGCCGACGAGTTCGACGTACGACGCCGCCGTCAGGATCGCCACGACGAAGCCGATGACGAACGGCAGCCACAACGCCCCGCCGACCTTCCCCGCGACGGCGCCGGTCGTGGCGTAGATGCCGGTCCCCAGAATGTCGCCGATCACGAACAGGACCAGCAGTTTGGGGCCGATGGCGCGCTTGAGCCCCGGTTCCTCGGCGGGCGACTGCGCGCCCGTGGTGGTTTCGGTGGTGGACAAGAGAACCTCCCCCGGTCGGTGATCCGTCCGGGGGAGTTCTGCCCGGTCGTGTGGCCGGGATGCGTGCGGGTGCGATTCTCAGAGCTTCACCTGAGGTTCCGTCAGACCGTCAGGCCGTCAGACCTCCAGGTCCGCCTCGATCTTCTTCAACTGGTGGCGCGCCATCGCCAGGTTGGCCCGCTTGGAGTCGAGGACCAGATAGAGGAAGAGGCCGTTGCCGCCGCGGCCGGTGAGCAGGCGGATCAGGTGGTACTGGTCGGACAGGGTGATCAGGATGTCCTCGATCTCTCCCTTCAGGCCCAGGTGTTCCATGGTGCGGAGCTTGGCCCGTACGACATCGGTGTTGCCGGCGGCGGCGACGTTGAGGTCGAAGCTCTTGCTGCCGCCCAACGTGCCCAGCGCCATGCCGCTGGTGTAGTCGACGAGCGCGGCTCCGGTCGCGCCCTCTATGGAGGCGAGGGCTTCCTTCAGCGTGGTTTCGGTGTTGGCCATGGTGTGCGGTCCTCTCAACTCTCGTTGGTGGTAGGGGTGTTGGTGGTGGTTCGGCCGGTGGTCCGGCTGGTGCTCCGCCCGTTTGCCTGTGCGCTGCCTGCGGTCTGCGCGGCTCGCGAGGCGGCCTGTGCGGTCTGTGTGGTCCGTGGGGTTCTGGCTCGTGGGGGCTTTGTGGGGCGCGTCGGAAGTGCGGACTTGTCCGTGGTCGGGGAGGGGGCCCGGGACTGGGCCTTGCCCACGGCGGTGGCTCCGGCGGTGCGGGGAGGTGGAGTCGCCCGGGCCGTTGCCGCGTCGGCCAGCTCGCCGATACGGGTCGCGGCGCGTCGTCCCTCCAGGTGCAGGCGTCCGACGTTGACCCGGTCCTGCGCCAGCAGTGTCAGTACGGCCGAGGAGCCGGCCGAGTACGTCGCCACGTAGCCGTGCGTGCCGCGGACGAGCAGCTCGCGGAGGTCGCCCCGGCCGGTGGCGTCCGCCAGCCGCACGGCGACGCCGAGTGCGGCGGCGGTCAGCGCGGCCAGGCCCTCCGGTTCCACGCCCGGGGTGTCCTGGGCGATGACCAGGCCGTCGACGCTGGCCGCGAGCGCGCCGGTCAGCTGGGGTACACGGGCCCGTAACCGGTGGAGTTCGTCGAGGACTTCGGCCTCCGCCGCCATGAGCAGTCTCCTCTCGGCACGCTGTCGAAGCGCGCGGATCACAGGGCCTCCAGGGCGTCTCTCAGGCGGCGCAGCAGAGCGACGTCGGGGTCGGCCGAAGATTGGATGAGCAGGGCTGACGCGGGGTCCAGGGCGGGCGGCGGGTGCTCGGGGGCCGGGTCCGCTCGGAGTGGCCCCGGTGGCTCGGGTAGCCGGGGCGTTTGGGATGCCTGGGACCGCCGGGACTGCTGGTGCGCCATGACCGCCTTGGGCTTCTTGGGCGGCTGGGAAGCCGTCGTCACGATGCCCGCCGTGGCGAGCCTGCGCAGTTCGACCAGGGTGTGGAAGGCGGGGCGGCCCAGGGCGAGCGAGATGTCGGCGGCCGTGCGGACCCCGTTGACCTCGTCGAGTACCGCTTCCTGGCGGGCCGGGACCGGCGGCTCGGCGGCACGGTCGGTCCGTACCAGCGGTGCGGTGTCCGTCGCCGGGTCGGGCCAGATGCGGTGCAGCAGCTCACGGCGGCGCAGGGTCTCGCGCTCCAGCGCGGCCACCGGTACGGGGCGTACCGGCCCGAGCCAGTGCGCGGCCTCGTACCGAAAGCGCGCCGGGGCGCTGGACGGCCCCAGAACGAAGTACGCCGCGTCGAACAGCGCCGCCACATGGCACAGCTCCAGCACGCCCTCGGCGACCCGGCCGCTGTCGACCAGAAACCGCCCGACCTGCCCATCCGCCCCGGCCCGCGCGACCGCCTCCCGCCAAGCCCCGTCGTCCAGAACGCCGCCGGTGGTGAGCAGCACGTCGAGCCCCGGACTCTCCGGGCTCTCGGCGTAGGTGACCTGGCCGTCGATGAGATGGAGCGCGCCGCGCTCGCGCAGCAGTACCCCGGTGGCACGCTCCTCGGCGAGCCGGCGCAGCATCGGCGAGACGCCGGGGCCGAACGAGCGGCGCCGCAAGGGCAGTCGGGGCGGAGGCGTGCTGACCACGGTCATCCCAGCACCAGCCGTCCGGCCATCTCGCCGAGCCGTATGCGGGCCAGCGCGAGGTTGCCGTCGGAGCGGGCCAGCCACAGGTGCAGGAAGACGCTGCTGTCGAAGCTCGTCGCCACGAACCGCAGGACGTGGTACGTGTCGACGTTGCTGATGATCAAGTCCTCGACCGGCGGGTCCTGCGCTGCCTGGCCCGGTCCCGCCTCCGGTGCGAACGCCCGGTGCTCCGCCGCGAGCCGCGCCAACTCCGCCGCCTCCGCCGCGGTCGTCTCGTGGTCACCGCCCGGGGCGTCCCCGACCGTGCCCAGTGCCAGGCCGCTGGTCCAGTCGACCACCGCGGCGCCCAGGGCACCGGGCAGCCTCATGGCCTCCAGCAGACACTCGTCGATTCCGGGCACCTGGGCTCCCCTCCCGCCTCGGGTACGGCTCGGTGACGAAGAAGCTACGCACCGTGTGCGCGAGAGGTGAGCGTTCTGGCATTTTCCAGCGGAACATGCGCCCGCTGACTAAGGTGGGTCAACTGTCCTTGTGGTGGGGTGCGTTGATGCCCGGGCGGCCATCGGTGGTCTGACGTGGGCGGATGGCTCCGGGCGCCGGGTCCGGAACCGCGTGCCACCGCGTCAATCCGGCGCCCACACATGGCTGAGTTGAAGCACGGCGCACGCTCGTGCGCCGGGGCACGAGCGTGCGCCGAGCGCCGTCTCCGGTGACTACAGCTCCGACAGACCGCCCACATGGCCCCCGCCCGACTCCGCCACGATCTCCTCCAGCGTCTGCGGAGTCCGCACGGTCGCGAACCGCACCCCGCCTGCCCCGTCCGGCCCGAACCCGTAAATCCCCGGCCGCGGAAGCGAGTTGTACGCGTAATGGTGCGCGAAGTTGTACGCCCCCGTGTCCAGCGCGGCCACGTAGTCGCCCTGTTCGAGCAGCGGCAGCGCACGCCCCTCTGCCAGCAGGTCACCCGCGAAACAGGCGGGACCCGCCACGTCCTGCACGACCTCGGGCCCGGCCTTGGGGCGCCCCTTCGCGTCGTACGCCTCCACCCGCAGCGGCCACGTCGCCGGCGCGTACACCGTGCGGGTCGCCACCTGCACGCCCGCGTGCGTCACCGCGATCGCGCGCCCGCCAGCCGTCTTCGCGTACTCGACCCGTGCCAGCGTCACCCCGTGCTTGGCGAGCAGTGACCGCCCGAACTCCGTGACCAGCCCGTACCGTCCGTCGAACAGCCCCGGCACGGTACGGGCCAGCAGCCGCGCGTACTCCGCGTAGGCCGGGCTCTGCGCCTCCGAGGCATAGTTCACCGGCAGCCCGCCGCCGATGTCGAGCGTGTCGATCTGCCGGCGACCGGCGCGCTCGTTGATCTCCTCGGCGAGCTCGTACGTCTGCGCCGCCCCCCGCGCCAGCAGCTCCAGCGGTATCCCCTGCGAACCGGAGTGCGCGTGCAGCCGGGTCAGCCACGGCCGGTCCAGATACGCCCGTACGACCCACTCGCGCGCCCCCTCGTCCCGCAGCGCCACCCCGAACTTCGAGGTCGCCGTCGCCGTGGACAGCGCCTCGATCGAACCCCCGCCGACCTGCGGGTTCACCCGCAGTCCGATAGGTGACCGGGTGGCCGCCGACTGGACCAGGCCGTCGATACGGGCCAGTTCCTGCGGGTTGTCCGCGTTGACCGCGATACCGAGCGCCAGCGCCTCCCGCAGCTCCGCCGGGGTCTTGGCCGGGGAGTCGAGGACCGTACGGGACGGGGGCACCCCGGCCGCGCGGGCCAGAGCCAGTTCGCCGGCGCTCGCCACCTCCGCGCCGAGGCCCTCCTCGTGCAGCAGCCGCAGTACCGGCACGAGCGGGGTCGCCTTCACCGCGAACGCGTGCAGCACCGGCGTGCCCGGTGCGACCACCGCGTCGAAGGCCGCGCGCAGTGCCGCCGCCGAGCTGCGGATGCCGGTGATGTCGAGGAGCCCGACGAGGGGAGTGGCGGGGCCTACGAGCCCCTGTTCCACGACCGCGCGGACGGCGTCGTCCCGTCGCGCGGCCCCGTTTGCCGCCGTATCCGCCGCGTCCTGCGCCTCGCCCGATGGGTGCGTGTCCCCTGTGTATGCCGTCATGGATTCCAGCCAAACACCCGTACGGCGCCGACGCCGACGCAGGGGGCGTATTGACTAGTTCTATTCATCAAGCCAGGATGTGAATATCTCCGCAATCAGCCCGCCGGGAGGCAGCCCATGTCAGGACCACTCCCACCCGTCTCCCACCACCACCCTCAAACGAGGCCCTACGGGCCGCCCCCCAGTCCCATACGAGCACCGCGCGGTACGGAACTGAGCGCCCTGGGATGGCAGCAAGAAGCCGCCCTGCGGATGCTGCAGAACAACCTGGACCCCGAGGTCGCCGAGCACCCCGACAAGCTCGTCGTCTACGGCGGCACCGGCAAGGCCGCCCGCGACTGGCGCTCCTTCGACGCCATGGTCCGTACGCTGCGCACCCTCAAGCAGGACGAGACGATGCTCGTCCAGTCCGGCCGCCCGGTCGGCGTCATGCAGACCCACGAGTGGGCGCCGCGCGTGCTCATCGCCAACTCGAACCTCGTGGGCGACTGGGCGAACTGGGAGGAGTTCCGGCGCCTGGAGCAGCTCGGACTCACCATGTACGGCCAGATGACGGCCGGTTCGTGGATCTACATCGGTACGCAGGGCATCCTGCAGGGCACCTACGAGACGTTCGCCGCGGTCGCCGCGAAGCGGTTCGGGGGTTCGCTCGCCGGGACGATCACGCTCACCGCCGGACTCGGTGGCATGGGTGGCGCCCAGCCGCTCGCCGTGACGATGAACGACGGCGTCGCGATCTGTATCGACTGTGACCCGCGGGCCATCGAGCGCCGTATCGAGCACCGGTACCTGGACGTACGGGCCGACTCCCTCGAGCACGCCCTCCAACTGGCCGTGGAGGCGCGCGACGCCCGCCGTCCGCTGTCGATCGGGCTGCTCGGCAACGCCGCCGAACTGCTGCCGCGCATGCTCGCCGAGGGCGCCCCCGTCGACATCGTGACCGACCAGACCTCGGCCCACGATCCGCTGTCCTATCTGCCGCTCGGCGTGGACTTCGACGACATGGCCTCGTACGCGGCCAAGGACCCGGCGGGCTTCACCACCCGTGCCCGCGAGTCCATGGCCCGGCATGTAGAGGCCATGGTCGGCTTCATGGACGCCGGTGCCGAGGTCTTCGACTACGGCAACTCCATCCGTGGCGAGGCCCAACTCGTCGGCTATGAGCGGGCGTTCGCCTTCCCCGGCTTCGTGCCCGCCTACATCCGGCCGCTGTTCTGCGAGGGCAAGGGCCCCTTCCGGTGGGCCGCGCTGTCCGGTGAGGCCTCGGACATCGCCAAGACCGACAAGGCGATCCTCGACCTCTTCCCCGAGAACGAATCCCTCCACCGCTGGATCAAGATGGCCGGTGAGCGGGTGCACTTCCAGGGGCTTCCGGCTCGGATCTGCTGGCTCGGGTACGGGGAGCGGGACCGGGCGGGGGAGCGGTTCAACGACATGGTCGCGAGCGGTGAGTTGCAGGCCCCGCTCGTCATCGGCCGCGACCATCTCGACAGCGGCTCCGTGGCCTCCCCGTACCGCGAGACCGAAGCCATGCTGGACGGCTCCGACGCCATCGCCGACTGGCCGCTGCTGAACGCCATGGTGAACATCGCGTCGGGGGCGTCCTGGGTCTCCCTTCACCACGGGGGCGGAGTGGGGATGGGGCGGTCCATCCATGCGGGTCAGGTGTCCGTGGCCGACGGCACGGCGCTGGCCGGGGAGAAGATTCGCCGGGTGCTGACGAATGACCCGGGGATGGGTGTCATCCGGCATGTGGACGCCGGGTACGACATCGCGGCGTCGGTGGCGGATGAGCGGGGCGTGCGGGTGCCTATGCGGGAGGGCGAGTGAGCTTGCCTGCCGGTGGGGGGCGGGATTCTTCCCCAACCCCGCCCCTTCCCGAAACCGGGGCCTCCGCCCCTGGGCCCCGCTGGGGCTCCGCCCCAGACCCCGATCGGCCTGAACGGCCTCGTCCTCAAACGCCGGACGGGCTGAATGTGGCTGAGCCTGGCTCGAAGGTTGAGCAAGCCTCAGCCCTAGTCGGCAAGCGGCCTGCCTCTTCCTCGTTCCACGAGATGTGGCTTGACCTCAGCCCCATCGGGCGCCACCCCGCCTCCGGTGGCTACCGGCGGTTCGCCTGGACCGGGGCCGATGTCGAGTGTCGGGCCTGGTTCGAGGCGCAGGCCCGGGCTCGAGGGCTTGCCTACGAGGTGGACCGGAACGGGAATCAGTGGGCCTGGCTCGGGGATCCCGCTGCCGGGGGCGCTGTCGTCACTGGGTCCCATCTCGACTCCGTCCCCGATGGCGGTGCCTTCGATGGCCCCCTCGGTGTCGTGTCCTCCTTCGCCGCTCTGGACGAACTGCGGAGCAGGAACGTGCAGTTCAGCAAGCCCCTCGCCATCGTGAACTTCGGGGACGAGGAAGGGGCTCGGTTCGGGCTGGCCTGTGTCGGGTCGCGGCTCGCGGCCGGAGAGCTCACCGTCGAGCAGGCACATCGGCTCAAGGACGCCGACGGTGTCAGCCTGCCGACGGCGATGGAGGGTGCCGGGTACGACCCGGACGCCATCGGGCCGGACCCCGAGCGGCTTGCCCGGATCGGGGCGTTCGTCGAGCTGCATGTCGAGCAGGGGCGTGCCCTTGACCTGACCGGCGACTGTGTCGGGATCGCCAGCGCCATCTGGCCGCATGGGCGGTGGCGGTTCGACTTCCGGGGTGAGGCCAACCATGCGGGGACCACTCGGCTCGTGGACCGCCGCGACCCCATGCTGTCGTACGCGGAGACCGTGCTCGCGGCCCGTCGCGAGGCCCAACTCGCCGGTGCCGTCGCCACCTTCGGCAAGATCTCCGTCGAGCCGAACGGTGTGAACGCCATCCCCTCCCTCGTCCGCGGCTGGCTCGACTCCCGCGCTGCGGACCAGGCGAGCCTCGACACCGTCGTCAGCGGCATCGAGCGGGCGGCTCGCGAGTACGCCGACGCGCACGGCATCGAACTCGACGTCGTCCGCGAGTCGTTCACCCCCGTCGTCGAGTTCGACCACGCCCTGCGCGACGAACTCGCCCGCATCCTGGGAACCGGCACGGATCTCAAGGTTCCCGTCCTCGGCACCGGCGCCGGGCACGACGCCGGCATCCTCTCCGGGAGCATCCCGACCGCCATGCTGTTCGTGCGCAACCCCACCGGCGTCTCGCACTCCCCGGCCGAGTACGCCACCGAGGACGACTGCGTGGCCGGGGTACTCGCCCTGGCCGACGTACTGGAAGGGCTGGCTTGCACATGACCCACCCACACGCCCGCCCCCGCACGCAGACGTACTGGCTGGAGCACGCCTGGCTCGACTCGTTCGTCGAGCCAGGCGTGGCCGTCGAGGTCGCCGACGGCCGGATCGCGGCCGTCCGTACGGGCATCGACACTCCGCCGCCGGGCGCCGAGGTTCTCCGCGGGCTGACGATCCCCGGTCTCGCGAACGCCCACTCGCATGCTTTTCACCGCGCTCTACGCGGCACCGTCCAGGTCGGTTCCGGGACTTTCTGGACCTGGCGCGAGGTCATGTACGCCACCGCCGACCGGCTGACCCCGGAGACGTACCACGCCCTCGCCCGCGCGGTGTACGCCGAGATGGCGTTCGCCGGCATCACCTGCGTCGGCGAGTTCCACTACGTCCACCACGCCCCCGGCGGCACCCCCTACGCCGACCCCAACGCGATGGGCGAGGCGCTCATCGACGCCGCCGCCGAAGCCGGTATCCGTATCACCCTCCTCGACACCGCCTACCTTTCTTCCGGCTTCGGACAGCCGCCCGACACCCACCAGCTGCGCTTCTCCGACGGGAGCGCGGACGCCTGGGCGGAACGCTGTTCAGTTCTCAAGGACCGGGATCACCTGCGGATCGGTGCGGCCATCCACTCCGTACGGGCCGTGCCCGCGCGGGAGTTGGCCACGGTGGCGCGCTGGGCCGAGGAGCGGCGGGCCCCGCTCCATGTGCACCTGTCCGAGCAGACGGCGGAGAACGACGCCTGCCGGGCCGCGCACGGCTGCACCCCCACCCGGCTGCTCGCCGACCACGGTGTGCTCGGCCCGCGCACGACGGGCGTCCACAACACCCACCTCACCGACGAGGACATCGCGCTGCTCGGCGACTCCACGACCGGCACGTGCATGTGCCCCACCACCGAACGCGACCTCGCCGACGGCATCGGACCTGCCGCCGCCCTGCAGAAGGCCGGCTCGCCGCTCTCCCTCGGCTCTGACAGCCACGCCGTCATCGACCTGCTCGAAGAGGCGCGCGCGATGGAGCTGAACGAGCGCCTGCGCACCCGTACACGCGGTCACTGGACGGCTGCCGCCCTCCTCCGGGCGGCCTCGGCGGGCGGCCACGCCGCCCTCGGCTGGGACGACGCGGGCACCATCGAGACCGGCGCGCTCGCCGACCTCACGACGATCGCGCTCGACTCGGTCAGAACAGCGGGGCCGCTGCCAAGGCTTGGCGCCGAGACGGCCGTATTCGCCGCGACAGCGGCGGACGTACGGCACACGATCGTGGCCGGACGGCACGTCGTACGAGACGGGGTCCACACGCTCGTACCCGATGTGCCGCAAGCCCTCGCGCAGGCAGTCGAAGCCCTGCGCGCCTGACGACGACCGCCGAACCGCGCCCCCGCGAGGACGACATGAGCAGCCCGACGAGCATCCCCACAAGCAGTCCGACGAGCAGCCCGACCACCGTCATCACGAACATCGCCAGCCTGGTCACCAACGACCCCTCCCTCGGTGACAATTCCCCCCTTGGTCTGATCCAGGACGCGGCCGTCGTCATCGAAGGCGACCGCGTCGCATGGACCGGTGAATCAAGGAAAGCACCCGCCACTGACAATCGGGTCGACGCGGGCGGCCGGGCGGTGATCCCGGGCTTCGTCGACTCCCACTCGCACCTGGTCTTCGCGGGCGACCGCACGCAGGAGTTCAACGCCCGTATGTCGGGACGGCCCTACAGCGCGGGCGGTATCCGTACGACGGTGGCCGCGACGCGCGCGGCGAGCGACGCGGAACTGGAGCGCAACCTCACCCGTTACCTCACCGAGGCCCTCCGCCAGGGCACCACCACCTTCGAGACCAAGTCCGGCTACGGCCTCACCGTCGACGACGAGTCCCGCGCCCTGCGCATCGCGTCCCGGCACACGGACGAGGTCACGTACATGGGCGCGCACATCGTGTCCCCCGACTACGCCGACGACCCGGCGGCGTACGTAGCCCTCGTCACCGGCGACATGCTCAACGCCTGTGCCCCGTACGCCCGTTGGATCGACGTCTTCTGCGAGAAGGGCGCCTTCGACGGTGACCAGGCCCGCGCGATCCTCACGGCGGGCAAGGCGGCGGGCCTGCACCCGCGTATCCACGCCAACCAGCTCTCGTACGGCCCCGGCGTCCAGCTCGCCGTCGAACTCGACGCCGCGAGCGCCGACCACTGCACCCACCTCACCGACGCGGACGTGGACGCCCTGGCGAACAGCCGGACCGTCGCCACGCTGCTCCCCGGCGCCGAGTTCTCCACCCGCGCCGAGTGGCCGAACGCCCGCCGCCTCCTCGACGCCGGCGTCACGGTCGCCCTCTCCACGGACTGCAACCCGGGCTCGTCCTTCACCTCCTCCGTCCCGTTCTGTATCGCGCTGGCGGTACGGGACATGGGGATGACACCGGACGAGGCGCTCTGGTCGGCGACTGCCGGCGGCGCGGCAGCCCTCCGCCGCACGGACATCGGCCACCTCACTCCGGGCGCGTACGCCGACCTGGCCTTCCTCGACGCACCGAGCCATGTGCATCTGGCGTACCGCCCGGGCGTACCGCTGGTCGGCGAGGTGTGGCGGCGAGGCGTCCGCGAGGTCTGATCAGCACGAGACCAGCACGAGATCGGCACGAGACCAGGTGTGACATCAGTTGCGGCATCAGGCGGGAGCCGCCCCCGCCGTCCACCGCTGCTCGTCCCGCCCCTGCGCCGGAATCAGGAACAGGCGGTTCCCGTACGCGGTCACCGCGTGGTCCGGGGCGATCGCCGGGCGGATCACACCGTCGCCGCCCACGGTGAACGTCAGGTTCCGGCCGTTGGGGCCGTAGACCGCGTCGCACTCCCAGATGCCGAGGCCACGGCTGACGGAGCCACGGCTGTCCAGGCAGTAGCCGGGGTATGCGTACGACTGCAGCACGCCACGCCCGGAGTCGACCCGCCACCGTTGGTCGCGAGAGGACGTGCAGGTGGCCGCGTCGACGTCCGTGCCGTTCTGCGGGGCGCCGTCGATGTCCAGGCACAGGCCCGACCCGGCGTTCACCACCTGGGCGTAGGCGCCGTTGGGCGGGTGGGGTGCGGGGGGTTTCGGCTTCTCGGGAGTGGGCGAGGGGCGCGGCGTCCTGGAAGGCTGTGGGGGCTTCGAAGTCTTCGTCGGTTCAGGGGACTTGGTCCTGCGCGTCGGTGAAGGCGACGGGGACGACGTCGCCGAGATCGTCGGCGTCACCGTCACCGCGGGCGGCCGCGTGGGTGGGGGTACGGAGTTGGCGGCGCGTTGGGGCTGCGAACTGTTCGACGAGAGCAGGTACATCAGCAGGGGAGCCACCGCGATGCCGAGCGCCGCCGAGGCGAGCCCGAAGCGTCGCGACGGCAGCCAGGCCGCTGCCGCAGTGGTCCGGGTCCGGGAGTGCCTGGCAGTCCGGGCGCGCCGGGAAGCACGACCAGGCGCGGTGGATCCGTCCGAGGCGTAAGCCGCGCCGCCCCACACCAGCAACCCGTCGGCCGACGCGGTGCGCGGGGTGTCCCGCAGCGCGCACTGCTCCTCGTACGCGGCGGCGCAGTGCGCGCACTGCGAGATGTGGGCGTCCAGATCCATTCCGTACCGCGGATGCTCGGGGCGTACCGCCTCCTCGATCAGTCGCCGGAAGCCCTGGCAGCGCGGATCGCCGGAGTTGGCCAGCCGGGCCTTCAGACAGGCCTGGCGCAGCGACTGGAAGGCCGACTCCTTCCCGTACGTCACGTCCTGCGGCGTGAATCCCAGGTAGACGGCCGCTCCGGCGTCGGGCTCCTCGTCCACGACCGTGTACCAGACGAGGCCCTGGACACGCGTCGGAAGGCCCTGGAACGCGGCGAGCATCGGCGGTTCGCGGTCGTCGGCACTCGTCTCGCGCAGGTGGGTCAGCAGGTCCGGATGGAGGCGGTTGCCGCGGTCGTCGGTGGCCCATGCGGCGGCCACGCGCGTGACCAGCAACAGAAGCTTGTGCCGCCACGGTCCGCGCGGCTCGACGCCGCGCGCCGTCTCGCGGGCGGCCAGCGCGAACGCCTGGGCCGTGAGCCGACGTGCGCCGGGCTCGTCCATGGCACACAGCCGCGCGTACGCCAGCACGGCGGGCCGGTGCCGCAGGCGCAGCTCGCGCAGCGCGGGGTACGCGGTGGCGGTGTCGGCGCGTATCAGCGCGGTGAGCTGTGTGTCGGGCGTGCTGGTGTGCGGGCCGGCGCCCGCGCTCGCCTTCGCGCCTGCCGTTGTTCCTGCGTGGTTCTCGTCGCCCTGATGCGCCCGAGTCATCCCCGTTCCCCCCTCTTGCCCCCGCCTTCGCCACCGTCGGCACCTCGGCGTACCGATTGGTATGGGGTGGGGTCATAGTGGTGGGAAGAGGTCGAAGAGGGTAGGGGTTTCCGCCAGTAACGATGTTTGCGTGGCTTGTTTGTGATGATGGCGCCCGCCGAGCCCCGCTCAGCGGGACCTCGTGCGGGCGCCATCAACAAGCTTCACCGTCACGTGCGTTGGGGCCACCTCTGGTGGCCACACCTGCGGCGGAGCGCTACTCCTCGACCGTCAGGCCTCTCCGGAGGCGTACCAGCGTGCGGGACAGCAGGCGGGAGACGTGCATCTGGGAGATGCCCAGCTCATCGCCTATCTCGGACTGCGTCATGTTGGCGACGAAGCGGAGGGAGAGGATCTTCCGGTCGCGGGAAGGGAGTTCGGCGATCAGGGGCTTCAGGGACTCGACGTACTCGATGCCTTCCAGGCCGTGGTCCTCGTAGCCGATGCGGTCGGCCAGGGCGCCTTCGGAGTCGTCCTCCTCCGGCTGGGCGTCGAGTGAAGATGCGGTGTAGGCGTTGGACGCGGCCATGCCCTCGACGACCTCGTCGTTCGACAGGCCCAGACGATCCGCCAGCTCTCCCACTGTCGGAGCGCGATCGAGTTGCTGGGCCAGCTCGTCGCCGGCCTTGGCCAGGTCCAGGCGGAGTTCCTGGAGTCGGCGGGGTACGCGCACCGACCAACTGGTGTCGCGGAAGAAGCGCTTGATCTCGCCGACGATGGTCGGCATGGCGAAGGTCGGGAACTCCACGCCACGGCTGAGCTCGAAGCGGTCGATCGCCTTGATCAGGCCGATCGTGCCGACCTGGATGATGTCCTCCATCGGCTCGCTGCGGGAGCGGAACCGGGAGGCGGCGAACTTCACCAGAGCGAGGTTCAGTTCGACCAGGGTGTTGCGTACATAGGAGTACTCGTGCGTGCCTTCTTCCAGGGATTCCAGCCGCTCGAAGAGGGTCTTGGACAGGGCCCGTGCGTCCACCGGCCCCACCTCGTCGTACGGCGGGATCTCCGGAAGGCCGGCGAGTCCGTCGAAGTCCTCCTCGACGAGATCCGCCTGTTCTGGAGAAGGTGTCGACGTCGCCTGGGGGGTCTGCGATGCGTCGAGCCGGGGTGACATGATGTCCTCCATCGTTCTCGGCATATGGCCGCCGATGCCAATACGTGCACTGCGGTGTGCGGCGCCTCCAAAGCCGGCCGTGTTGATTCGTGTCCCTACTAGCCCTACCCGCTTTCGTCAGCCCTCCGCAAGTGCGCTTGCTGAAGAAATGTCCCATTCTGAGCGGGTATTCGGGTGTGGCAAGGTCGTAGAGAGGTCGTAGGGAAGGAACCGCACGGCAGGAGTCGTGGTCGTGGGGAAGGCGTAGTGTTCAAGAGCGTCAGTCATCAGCCACGACGGTCGGAAGAGAGAGACGGCATGGACCGCGGGACGGTCGGCAGCGCACAATCGGGCCGGCTTCTGGTCGAGGTGCGGGAAGAGGGCTCAAGCGCCGTCGTGACCCCGGCGGGTGAGTTGGATCACCACACCGCCGATCTGCTGCGAGTGCCGCTCGAGGATTGCCTCGAGCGCGGGTTCGCACGCCTCGTCGTGGACTGTTCGCGGCTCGAGTTCTGCGACTCCACCGGGCTGAACGTGTTGCTCGGCGCCAGACTCAAAGCCGAGGACGCGGGCGGCGGGGTCCATCTGGCCGGGATGCTTCCGGTGGTGGCCCGGGTGTTCGAGATCACCGGTGCGGCAGCCGTCTTCACTGTGCACGACACGCTCGATGCGGCGCTGCGCGAGTGATCGCCCGGTGCATGACACGCTCGGCGCTCTCTGTGTCCTCGATGCGTTCCGCGTGAGTTGTCGCACTCTGTCGCACCCTCCGGGCTTCTTCGATCAGCCCCCGGTGAGTAACCGCCCGGCTGCGGTGTGCATAGTTATTGCTCAGTTGCCTCTATGTGATCGGTGCGTTATCAGCGTCACAGTGCTCACGACGAATCAGTGGGTGTTCTGACGGATCGGCCGGGCAGGAGACATCCTGAATATGTCAACAAGGCCAACGGCAAGCGCGCGGCAGTCCCGGATCCTGAGTGTCCTGAGCTTTCTGAAATGTCTTGAGTCTTGAATCGAGAACTGGTGAATCGGTGAGGTGAAGCGCTGATGAGCACCACCCGGCCTTACCCGCCGGGCGACCGCGGCCCGGAGGCGGGCGTCTGCGGCGCTTCGGGGGAGGCCAGAGACGACGGGTCCGCGCGCCCGGCCGCCCGTCAGGTCCGTCGGCTCAACCTCGACGGGGCGAGCGGGGTCGTCCCCCTCGCCCGCGATTTCGCGCGCCAGGCGCTGTACGCATGGGGCTGGCTGCCCGCCGCGACCGCCGACCGGCGGGCCGCCGCCGAGGACGTACTGCTGGTCGTCTCCGAGCTCGTCACCAACGCCTGCCTGCACGCCGAGGGCCCGGACGAGCTGTGGATCGCCTGCGACAACAAGGTGCTGCGCGTCGAGGTCTCCGACCGGGGCGCCGGCCAGCCCGCTCCGCGCACCCCGCACCGCGCCGGGCGCCCCGGCGGCCACGGGATGTTCATCGTGCAGCGGCTGTGCCTGGACTGGGGGGTCGTCCGCGCTCCAGGGGTGGCGGGCAAGACGGTATGGGCGGAGCTCGGGGCGCCCGCTTAGCCGGAAGTAACCCCCACCAAGGGTTACCGCAAGTTCGAAACCATCGTCGTACGCGGCGGATCGATCGAGATCCGGCGCGTCCTTTGTCTTCCCTCCACAAGGCCCCGGGCGTACCTTGACGGCCGATCTGATGTGCCGTCAGGAATGAGGGGACCGTGTCATACCGGACGTACCAGAAACGAACCGCCGCGCTCGCGTTCGCCGCGGCCCTGGCGGGCTCGGCGGTGCTGATGGCCGCCCCCGCAGCTTGGGCCGAGGTCGTCGACGTCGAGTACAACTGCAAGACGCCGATCGGTGACAAGTCCGCCGTCTCGCCCATCGACATCAAGAGTGCCGAGAGCGGCAACGGCTACAAGATCACCATGTCCTGGCAGAAGGGCGTCTCGTCCAGCCCCGTCGAACTGGGCAAGGGCGCGATGAGCCCGAGCGCCACCATCAAGCTGGGCGGCGCCGAGAGCGGCACGCTCGAAGTGAAGGGCCCTCCCAACGCGGAGGCGATCCCCGCCAACACCCCCATCAAGGTCAGCGACTTGAGCGGTACGTACACGCCGTCCAAGAGCGGCAAGGTCACCTTCACGCCGGGCGTGCTCACCATCAAGGCACTCGGTACGACGACGACCTGCGAGCCCGGCAACGATCCGGGTCCCGCGCTGAGCCTGGACGTCAAGGCCGCGGGTGGCGGCGGCGGTTCGTCGGAGACCGCCCCCGAGGGCGGCGCCGGCGCTGGCGCCGAGCTCCCGCAGACCGGCCCCGAGGACAACGCGATCGCCCTCGGCACGCTCGGCGGCACGGTGCTCCTCGCCGGAACGGCCGGGGTCCTGTGGCTGACCCGACGGAACCAGGCGCCGCGCTGACCTTTCGTTCTTCTCGCGTACGCGCAGGACGAGCCTCCCCTGGGGGCACCCCCGGCCGAAGGCTGGGGGACTTCGGCCGGGGGACCCCCATCTCGCTGCGCTCGTCGTACGCCGCACCAGCAGCTGTGACGTTCCTTTGGAGCCGCCCGTGACATCCGTGCAGTCCGCCGCCCGTGGTCTCTGTGTCCTCGCTCTCGCCGCCGCAGTCCTGCTCGGCCTGCCCGGCGCCGCACCGACCGCCGTGGCCGACGAGGGCTGGTCCGTCGTGCCCTCGGCGGGCGGCCGGGACGGGCGGCCGTCCTTCTACGCGGAGGGCGCGCCCGGTGCGGTCCTGCAGGACACCGTGTCGGTGATCAACCCGGGCGACGAACCGCTCACCGTACGGCTGCGGGGCGCGGACGCCGACAACAGCGCAGAGGGTGGCGGTTTCCGACTAGAAGGGGTGGCGCGATGGGGGTCCCCCCGGACGGAGTCTGGGGGAGCCTCGGTGAGGGGTGGTGGTCGGGAGACGGGCGGGAGGGCGAAGCCGCGTGACACCGGCGCGTGGATCACCTTCGCCGAGAAGACGGTGAAGGTGCCCGCGCGGACGCGTGCCGACGTTCCCTTCACCATCGGCGTGCCCGAGAGCGCCATCCCCGGCGACCACCCTGGCGCGATCGTCGCGAGCGGCGGCGGCCGATCCGCGGCCGTACGCGTCCAACTGCGGGTCGCCGGCCCGACCCTGTCCGCGCTCACGGTCGAGCACGTGGCCGTACGGGACGGCCGCATCTCGTACGACCTGGTCAACCGCGGCAACACCGTACTGACCCCGAAGCTCGCCGTACGCGCCGACGGACTGTTCGGCGAGGTGCTCGACCGCGCCCCGCGCACCCTCCCCGTCGAACTGCTCCCCGGCCGTCGCGTCACCCTCCGCGAGCCCTGGCCCGACCGGCCCGCGTTCGACTCGGTCGACGTGCGGCTCACGGTCACGGCGGCGGACGGGGCGCATGACGAGGCGGGCACGGCGGCGCGGTTCGTGCCATGGGGCGCGGTCGCGGGCCTGGCGGTCGGGCTCGTGCTGTGTGCGGGCGGTGCCGGCTGGCTCGTACGACGCCGAAGGCGCGCCGAGGAGTCCGGCGAGCCCCGTGGACCCGGTGGGCCAGGTGGATCTGGTGGATCCGGTGGGCCCGAACAGCCGCGTACGGATGTCGAGTTGACGGGAGCGGTGACGTGAGCGGGAAGGTGCGGATTCCGGCGTTGGTGGTGGCGGTGCTCGCGCTGCTCGTGCTCCCCCTGGGCGCGGTGGCGACGGGCGCGGACGGGAAACCGGATATCAAACTGTCCAAGTCCCAGGCGGGTACGGGCGGTTCGATCACGGTGACCGGCTCCGGGTGGCGGCCGGACGCCCTCCTCATGATGCTGATCTGCGGCCAGTCCTCGCCCGACCGGGGCGTCATCGGCGGCACCAACTCCTGCGCCAACGCCGACGGCCGGGCTGTCACCACGGACGAGAAGGGCGCGTTCAGCAAGAAGCTGCCGGTCGTCGAGCCGCCGCAGCCGTGCCCGTGCGTGGTGCACGTCGCGACCGTGACCGGTCAGAAGGCGGACGCGGACGCGGCGTTCCTGGTGGCAGGGCACGAGGTCGAGTCCTTGCCGAAGGAGGACACCAGCGGGCGGCTCTCGGTGCTCACCGACACCCGGCTCGACGGGTCGAGCGGTGTGCTGACCTGGTTCGGCGCGTCGCCGTCCCGCGACTTCGTCTTCACCGTCGGCAACGTCGGCTCCTTGCCCGTCAAGGATCCCGTCTTCCAAGTCGGCACCTCGCACGGCGTGTTCGCGCCGCAGTGGGAGGAACAGCAGTGGCGCGGCACCATCGCGCCCGGCAAGAAGGCGCAGATCGAGCTGCCCGTCGAACTGTCGGCCGGCGCGCACGGCGACTACACGGTCTCGGTGAAGTACGGCGGCAAGGTGCTCGCCGAACAGCCCTGGGGCGTGGGCCGACCCTGGGGCGTGACGCTCTTCTGGATCCTGCTCTTCATCGTCGTACCGGGCGCCGTGTTCCGCATCGGGATGGCCGTCGTGGACCGCGTACGTCCGCAGGGCAGGTCCAGGCCCGCCGGACGCTGGGGATCCCGCCCGAGGAGCGGCGGCGGGCACGCCGGTCCCCGCCGGAGTCTGCGGCTCCCCGAAGTCACCGTACGCATGCCGAAGTTGAGCTTCTCGTCCACGGCGCCGTCCCCCCACGCAGACGCCGACAGCGACACCAGTACGAACCCGACCTTGCCGTGGTTCACCCCGGACAGCGCTCCGGGAACCGAGGCCGGTCAGCTCTCCGCACCGCAAGAGAACAGCCCTTCGACCCCCACCAGAAAGGGAAACTCGTGAGCACGCTACGGAGAGTCCGGCCAGGAGACGGCGGTCTTGGGGTGCGGAAACCCACCAGAGCGAGCGCGGCCGGAGTCGCGCTCATGCTCGGCGGCGCGGGCATCCTGCTCGGGGTGGCCGCGGCTCCGGCGCAGGCGGCCGAGGTGTCGTACAAGACCGAGTGCGTACCGCCCGCGATCTCCGGGATGGATCCGGTGCAGGGCACGACCAAGGTGGAGATCACCGCGCCCGCCGAGGCGAAGGTCGGGGACGAGGTACAGATCACCTGGAAGTTCGTCCAGGCCGCCTCCAAGAACCCCGACATCATCGACCTGGAGAAGGACACCGTCCAGCCGACCGGCACCCTCAAGGCGAGCGGCGCGCAGACCGCGGACATCGCGATGGAGGGGCCGCGGCAGAACCCCACCATCCCCAAGAACAGCGACATGAAGCTCTCCGACATGAAGGGCACGCTGAAGCTGACGACGGCCGGAGAGGTCACGCTGACCCCGGACGCGTACAACGTCAACGTCAACAAGCCGGTGTCCGCGGACACCAAGTGCACGCCCAAGGAGGCCGTGAAGTCCGCCGCGACGATCAAGGTGAGCGGGGACTCCGGCGGGACGACCGGTGGGCTGCCGACAGGCGTCCCGTCGGTGCCGACCGAGGTGCCTACGGGGCTGCCGACCGGAGGTACGCCTCCGTCGTCTCCCTCGGAACCCTCCGAGAGCGCGACCGGGGGTGACAGCAGCGGCGGTTCGTCCGGCTCCGGTGGTTCGGACTCCGGTGGGTCCGGGGGCGGGCAGACCGACTTCACGGGCAAGGAGGTCGAGATTCCGTACGAGTGCAAGACGCCGATCGGGGACAAGAGCGCGACCTCTCCCGTGCAGATCGACGCCAAGAAGGACGGCGGGAACTTCGGGCTGACGGTGCAGTTCAAGAAGTCGGTCATGGACAGCCCCGCGGACATCCCGGCGGACTCCGTGAAGCCGTCCATGGAGGTCGTGCTGGGCGGTGCGGACAAGGGCACGGTGCATGTGGAGGGGCCGACGAACCCGGAGCCGATCAAGTCGGGTGACCCGATCGAGATTCCCGACCTCAAGGGCACGTACAAGCCGGGGGCGGACGGTGAGTCGACGCTGTCGCCGGGCGTGCTGACGGTGGAGGCGCTGGGCACGACGACGACGTGTACGCCGGCCAAGAGTGAGGTTTCGCTGACGCTGGATACGTCGTCCCAGCCGGGCGGGGCCGCGGGTGGCTCGGGCTCCGGTTCGGGTTCCGGATCCGGTACGTCGGGCGCGGGCCCCGCGTCCTCCGGCGGCGGCCTCGCGGACACGGGCTCCGACGACAACGGCCTGCTGCGGGCGCTCGGCCTGCTGGCGGGGACGACGATCCTGCTCGGCGGAGCGGTGTTCACGTTCATGCCACGACGTCGCCTTCGCTAGCCGCATCCCCACCCCCTACTACTCGCGGCTTTCCGCCGGTGGGAGGGGACGTGGGCCGGTGCGTCCTATGCCCGTCGCTTAGCTTCGGTCTGGGCACACCAGCACCCTGTGGAAGCAAGGGGCCGTATGCCCTGTTGGCGACGGGCTGACGCACCGGCCCGCGGCCCCGCACCCACCACGCACCCAAGGGGCGCGGGGAACTGCGCGACCAGCCACACTCAACCCGCAGCCGCCCAACCGCCGGAGGCACCCCGCACGGCTGCGCGACCAGCCACACTCAACCCGCAGCCGCCCAACCGCCGGAGGCACCCCGCGGGGAACTGCGCGACCAGCCACAACGGCGCCGCAGCCGACAACGCACCCACCCGCCCAACCGCCGGAGGCACCCCGCGGGGCGGTGTCAATTTGCGGCTCCGCCGCGTGGGCGCGACCAGCCACGACGGCGCCGCAGCCGACAACGCACCCACCCGCCCAACCGCCGGAGGCACCCCGCGGGTGGGTGGGGGTGTGGGCTTGTGGTGGAGGATCTCGATCTTTCCTCACGATGGTTGTTCGCAGCGGACTACCATCAGTCCATGACCCGAGTACTGCTCGCCGAGGACGACGCGTCCATTTCGGAGCCGCTGGCCCGCGCTCTGCGTCGGGAGGGTTACGAGGTCGAGGTACGCCAGGACGGGCCCACCGCGCTCGACGCCGGTATTCAGGGTGGCGTCGATCTGGTCGTGCTCGACCTCGGGCTGCCCGGTATGGACGGACTGGAGGTGGCCCGTCGGCTGCGTGCCGAAGGGCACACCATCCCGATCCTCATCCTGACCGCGCGCGCCGACGAGGTGGACACCGTCGTGGGCCTCGACGCGGGCGCCGACGACTACGTCACGAAGCCGTTCCGTCTCGCCGAGCTGCTCGCCCGGGTGCGGGCGCTGCTCCGGCGCGGGGCCACGGAGCCGCAGCAGGCGCCCGCCACGCACGGTGTGCGCATCGATGTCGAGTCGCACCGGGCGTGGATGGGTGACGAGGAGCTCCAGCTGACGGCCAAGGAATTCGATCTTCTGCGGGTGCTGGTCCGGGACGCGGGGCGGGTTGTCACGCGCGACCAGCTGATGCGTGAGGTGTGGGACACGACCTGGTGGTCCTCCACCAAGACCCTCGATATGCACATCTCGTGGCTGCGCAAGAAGCTCGGTGACGACGCGGCCAATCCTCGGTACATCGCGACGGTACGCGGGGTCGGCTTCCGCTTCGAGAAAAGCTGAACCCACTCCGGAGCAGTGCGGCGCCCAGGGGCACACTGGACCTCGTAAACCAGCAGCTCGGAGGGCCCCGTGCGTCGCCGTCTTATTCAGTCCACTCTCGCCGTGGTCCTTGTCGTGATCGCTGTGTTCGGGGTCTCGCTCGTCATCGTGGAGACCCGGACGATCGGTGCCAGTGCGCAGGAACGCGTGGATCTGGAGGCGCTGCGGCTGGCCAGCATCGTCGACAGCCGGATTCTCGGGGACGAGCAGATCAATGCCGAGATACTCGAGGATCAGGTCACGGACCAGCGCTATGCGCGGGTCGCGATCCCGGGCCGGGACCCGATCGAGGTCGGCACCAAGCCCACCGGTGAGGTCATCCAGTCGAAGGAGGCCGTCGGCGAGGAGGGCGAGACGGTCGTCGTCGAGGAGCCGCGGTCCTCGATCACCCGTGAAGTCGGCCGTACGTTCCTGATCATCGGCGCGGTCGCCCTGCTCGCGGTGATCGCCGCGGTCCTGCTCGCCGTCCGCCAGGCGAACCGGCTCGCCTCCCCGCTGACCGACCTCGCGGAGACCGCCGAGCGGCTCGGCTCCGGGGACCCGCGTCCGCGCCACAAGCGGTACGGGGTGCCCGAGCTGGACCGTGTCGCCGATGTGCTGGACAGCTCAGCCGAGCGCATCGCGCGGATGCTCACGGCCGAACGCCGGCTGGCCGCCGACGCCTCCCACCAGCTCCGTACGCCCCTCACCGCCCTGTCCATGCGCCTTGAGGAGATCACGCTCACCGACGACCCGGACACCGTGAAGGAGGAAGCGACGATCGCGCTCGGCCAGGTCGAGCGCCTCACGGACGTGGTGCAGCGGCTGCTCACCAACTCCCGCGACCCGCGCACCGGCTCGGCCGTCACCTTCGACCTGGACGAGGTCATCAACCAGCAGCTCGCGGAATGGCGCCCCGCCTACCGCAGCGTGGGCCGCGCGATCGTCAGCTCCGGCAAGCGGCATCTGCAGGCCGTGGGCACGCCCGGAGCGGTGGCCCAGGTGCTGGCCGCCCTGATCGAGAACTCGCTGATGCACGGCGGCGGCACGGTCGCTCTGCGTACCCGCGTCACCGGCAACCAGGCCGTGGTCGAGGTGACCGATGAGGGCGAGGGAGTCCCCGCCGAGCTCGGCGCCCGGATCTTCGAGCGGGCCATCAGTGGCCAAAACTCGACCGGTATCGGCCTCGCTGTGGCCCGTGATCTGGCGGAGGCGGACGGCGGACGGCTCGAAATGCTCCAGGCGCAGCCGCCGGTCTTCGGCCTGTTCCTGTCCCGTACGCCGAAGAAGCGGGCGTCAGCGGGGCAGGAGCCGGAGACGGTTCGATAGCCGGTCAGCGAAGAACGCGCGTGAACTGCCGGGTCGGACGGTCCTCCGCCAGGAGGGCCTCCGGCGTCAGGAACGATTCGGCACTGGCCACGGCCTCGCGGGCCGGGAGCGAACGGAACACCCAGGTGCGGTAGGACCAGAAGCGGAACAGGGTCGCGATACCGATGCCGAGGAACTTGAAGAAGTTGCTCTGCAGGGCGCTGTCGAGGTCGAGGCCGTACGTGGCGACGTACAGAATGCCGTTCTCGATCACCAGGCCGATGGCGCTGAACAGCAGGAAGAGCGAGAGTTCCTTGGTGCGGCCGCTCTTGTCGCGGTCGCGGTAGGTGAAATAGCGGAAGCCTATGTAGTTGGAGACGATCGCCACCACCGTGGCGATCACACTGGCCCGCACGACCTGCAGATCCGTGGTGCTGCGGACGAGGTTGAAGACGAGAAGATTGACCCCCAGCCCCAGGCCGCCGACCACCCCGAACTTGGCGAGCTCCCGTGTCAGCCGGTCGATACGCTGGCGTACCACGCTGCGCGGCGCGGCATGTGCCCCGCGTGAACCACCTTTGCCCATGGTGTCGCCCAGCCCCCGTCTCGTCGGATACGCCAACTTCGTCAACCTTCGTCGACTCGACCATGCTATCCAGCCCGGCTGGTCCAGTCCTGGGCAGAGCCCGAAGATGTGGCCAGTATGTGATGGCATGCGGAAGTTTCGATGATCATGCTCGCGGCAGAGGCGCCCTGGCATGGCCGTTACCCTGGGTGCGTGACTTTCCCGGTAGTCGGCATGGTCGGCGGAGGCCAGCTCGCGCGTATGACGCACGAGGCTGGCATCCCGCTCGGCATCAGATTCAAGCTTCTCAGTGACACCCCCCAGGACTCCGCGGCGCAGGTCGTCGGCGATGTCGTCGTCGGCGACTATCGCGATCTCGACACGCTGCGTGACTTCGCGCGGGGCTGCGATGTGATCACCTTCGATCACGAACATGTGCCCACCGAGCATTTGCGGGCCCTGGAGGCGGACGGCATTCCCGTACGCCCCGGCCCCGACGCTCTGGTGCACGCCCAGGACAAGGGTGTGATGCGCGAGCGGCTGGACGCGATCGGGGTGCCGTGTCCACGGCACCGGATCGTGAGCGACCCGGCCGATGTCGCCGCGTTCGCGGAGGAGGGCGACGGCTTTCCGGTCGTCCTGAAGACCGTCCGCGGCGGCTACGACGGCAAGGGCGTGTGGGTCGTGGAGTCCGCGGAGGAGGCCGAGGATCCCTTCCGCGCAGGTGTCCCGGTCCTCGCAGAGGAGAAGGTCGACTTCGTACGGGAACTCGCCGCGAACGTCGTCCGCTCGCCCCACGGCCAGGCCGTCGCGTACCCCGTCGTGGAATCGCGGCAGGTGGGCGGCGTCTGTGACACGGTGATCGCCCCGGCCCCGGACCTCCCCGAGGAGCGGGCGCTGAAGGCCGAGCAGCTTGCCCTGAACATCGCCAAGGAACTCGACGTCATAGGCCACCTCGCCGTCGAGCTCTTCGAGACCCGCGACGGCCGCATCCTGGTCAACGAGCTGGCCATGCGCCCCCACAACTCCGGCCACTGGTCCCAGGACGGCGCGATCACCTCCCAGTTCGCCAACCACGTCCGCGCGGTCCTCGACCTGCCCCTCGGCGACCCGCGCCCGCGCGCGAAGTGGACGGTCATGGTGAACGTCCTCGGCGGCGACTACCCCGACATGTACTCCGCGTACCTGCACTGCATGGCCCGCGACCCGAAGCTCAAGATCCACATGTACGGCAAGGACGTGAAGCCCGGCCGCAAGGTCGGCCACGTCAACACCTATGGCGACGACCTGGCCGACGTCCTCGACCGCGCCCGTCACGCAGCCGCATACCTGAGAGGGACGATCACCGAATGAGCACTGCGCCAGAGTCGCCCGTCGTCGGCATCGTCATGGGCTCGGACTCCGACTGGCCCGTCATGGAGGCGGCGGCCCAGGCCCTGGACGAGTTCGAGATCGCGTACGAGGTCGATGTCGTCTCCGCGCACCGGATGCCGCGCGAGATGATCGCGTACGGCGAGGAGGCGGCCGGCCGCGGCATCAAGGTGATCATCGCGGGTGCGGGCGGGGCCGCCCATCTGCCGGGCATGCTCGCCTCCGTGACCCCGCTGCCCGTGATCGGCGTGCCCGTGCCGCTGAAGCACCTGGACGGCATGGACTCCCTGCTGTCCATCGTGCAGATGCCCGCCGGAGTGCCGGTCGCCACCGTCTCGGTCGCCGGCGCGCGCAATGCCGGACTGCTCGCGGCCCGCATCCTCGGTGCCCACGACGAGGAACTCCGCGGCCGTATGCGGGAGTTCCAGCAGGAACTGAACGACCAGGCTTCGGAAAAGGGCAAGCGGCTGCGCGCCAAGACCGAGGGCGCCGCGGGCTTCGGCTTCGGCTCGGGGAGCTGAGAGCGTGACGTCGCTGGACGAAGCCCGGGAACTGCTGCGGGAGTTCCCGATCGCCGACGGGCACAACGACCTCCCCTGGGCCCTGCGCGAACAGGTCCGCTACGACCTCGACGCCCGCGACCTCACCACCGACCAGAGCGCGCACCTGCACACCGACCTGCCGCGGCTGCGCGCAGGCGGCGTGGGCGCCCAGTTCTGGTCGGTGTACGTCCGCTCGGACCTGCCGGAGCCCGTGCCCGCCACGCTCGAACAGATCGACTGCGTACAGCAGTTGATCGCGCGCCATCCCGCGGACCTGAAGGCCGCGCTGACCGCCGCCGACATGGAGGCGGCGCGCGGCGAGGGCCGTATCGCCTCGCTGATGGGCGCGGAGGGCGGCCACTCGATCGCCAACTCCCTCGCCACGCTACGGGCGTTGTACGCGCTGGGCGTCCGCTACATGACGCTCACCCACAACGACAACATCCCCTGGGCGGACTCCGCGACGGACGAGCCGGGCGTCGGCGGCCTGTCGGCCTTCGGCCGCGAGGTGGTCCGGGAGATGAACCGCGAGGGCATGCTCGTCGACCTCTCCCACGTCGCCCCGACGACGATGCGCGACGCCCTCGACACGACCGTCGCGCCCGTGATCTTCTCCCACTCCTCCGCACGCGCGGTCTGCGACCACCCCCGCAACATCCCGGATGACGTACTGGAGCGCCTGCCGGCCAACGGCGGCGTAGCGATGGTGACGTTCGTCCCGAAGTTCGTCCTCCAGGCGGCCGTCGACTGGACGGAGGCGGCGGACGAGAACATGCGCGAGCACGGCTTCCACCCCCTGGACACCACGTCAGAGGCGATGAAGGTCCACCGCGCCTTCGAGGACGCGCACCCCCGCCCGGTCGCCACCGCCGCGACGGTCGCCGACCACCTCGACCACATGCGCGAGGCCGCCGGAATCGACCACATCGGCATCGGCGGCGACTACGACGGCACAGCCTTCACCCCCGACGACCTGCACGACGTCTCGGGCTACCCGAACCTCATCGCCGAACTCCTGAACCGGGGTTGGTCAAAGCCGGACCTCGCCAAGCTGACCTGGCAGAACGCGGTACGAGTGCTGGGGGCGGCGGCGGACGTGGCACGCGATGAGCGCTCCCGCAGGGGTCCGTCGAACGCGACACTGGTGCAACTGGACGGCTAAGCGGCCTTCTGCCGTTGGACGGGATGCCCGATCAGCATGGTCGGAGCCCCCTTCATGCGCGTCAGGAACACGGTCGCCGAGTTCGGCCCTTGCGGCTTCACCTTGCGCCGGAGTTCCTCCGGCTCGACCGCCGAGCCGCGCTTCTTGACGGTGAGGATGCCGACGTCACGCTCCCGTAGCAACGCCTTCAACCTCTTTACGTTGAAGGGGAGTTGATCCGTGATCTCGTAGGCGGTGGCGTACGGGGTCGAGGTCACGGCGTCCGCGGTGACGTACGCGATCGTCTCGTCGAGCAGCCCGCCGCCTACCTCCTCGGCGACCTCCGCGACCAGGTGCGCACGGATGACGGCACCGTCAGGCTCGTACAAGTACCGCCCCGGCGGCCGCACTTGAGGATCGGGCAGCCCACGCCCGCGCAGGCTGCGCGGCCCGGGCAGCAGGGTGGCACGCACAACCCCGGGTTCGGTGCCGAACCACAGCACCGCCTCCTTCACATCCCCGGCATCCGAGACCCACTCGGCCTCGGCCTCGCCCGGAACCGCCTCGTGCGGAATCCCGGGCGCGATCTTCAGCGCGGCCCGAGGCGCCTTGCGGGCCGCATCGACGGCCCAGGTGAGAGGCGGCGAATAAGCCTCAGGATCGAAGATCCGCCCCCGTCCACCCCTCCTGGCGGGATCGACGAAGACCGCGTCGTACGAGGACGTATCGACCTCCGTGACATTCGCCTCCCGTACGTCGATCAGGTCGCCGAGCCCCAGCTCTTCGGCGTTCGCTCGCGCCACCGCGCAGGTCAGCGGGTCGCGATCGACAGCCAGGACACGTACCCCCGCGCGGGCGAGGGCGATGGCGTCCCCGCCGATGCCACAGCAGAGATCGGCGACGGACCGTACGCCGAGGTCCGTGAAACGCTTCGCCCGGTACGCCGCGACCGTCGCCCGAGTCGCCTGCTCGACCCCATTCGCGGTGAAGAACATCCGCCCGGCGTCAGCGCCCCCGAACTTCGCCACCGCCCGCTGCCGCCACCGCGCCTGCGCGATCGCCGCGGACACGAGCTCGGCGGGATGCTCCCGCCGCAACCGCGTGGCCACGGCCAGCTCCTGCGCCGGTTCGACCTCCCGCACCTCGTCGAGCAGAAACCGTCCGCGGTCGGTGAGCAGCGCGGCGAAGGAGGCCAGGGGGTCGTGATCGTCCACGGCCCCATTGTGGGCCAGTCGGTGGACGGTACGCGCCCGGTGGGCGGTGTCGAGGGCTCGTACGGCGCATGGCCTGTGAGGATCCGGGGCCATGCGATCGGTACGACAAGATGGCAAAGTCGGCTTCCGTCGCGCCCTGGCCACGGCCGTACTCGCGTCCGCACTGCTGGCCACAGGCGCCACCGGCTGCGCCCGCCCCGTCGCCCCGGCCGAACACCTCGACAGGCTCGACAAGAAGGCGACATCGACGGTACGAACCCACGGCGTCCCGGCCGCGACGTACCGCCGCTGGGGCCTCCCCGCCCCGCTCGCCCCGGCACCGGAACCACCCGCCCGCCCCGACGTACGCCCCGCGGGTCCGGGCCTGCCGCCCGTCGTCGACCGTGTCCCCACCCGCGACAAGGTCGTCTTCCTGACCTTCGACGACGGCGCCGAGCGCGACCCGCGGTTCGTCGACCTGGTCCGCGAACTCCGGCTGCCGGTCAGCATGTTCCTCACGGACAGCGTCGTAGGACCGGGATACGCGCACTTCGGCCGCCTGCGCGCGGTAGGCGCAAGCGTCCAGAACCACACCCTGGACCACCCCTACCTGCCCAGCCTCCCCTACGCCGGCCAACGAGCCGAGATCTGCGGCCAACAGGACAAACTCAAGCACCGCTTCGGAATCCGCCCCCACCTGTTCCGCCCCCCATACGGCGCCTACAACGACGACACGCTCAGAGCGGCAGCGGACTGCGGAGTAGCGGCGGTGGTCCTGTGGAGCGACGCGAAGCGCCTACGGCCGGGCGACATCCTCCACTGCCCGGAGGGCCGCGACGGCGCAACCCTCGCGGAGACGACGACGCGAATGCTGAACCACATCCAGCAGCAGGGCTTCACGGTGGCAAGGCTGGAGGATTACCTCTGAGGCTTTCTGCGGGGCCAGGAGGCGGGGCGGGGGCGCAGTCGACGCGCAATCTCCAACCGGCCCAGCCATATTCAGCCCGTCTGGGGGCACCTCCCAGCGGTAGCTGGGGGAGTTTGAGGACGAGGCCGAAGGCCGATACGGGGGTCTGGGGGCGGAGCCCCCAGTGGACGCCGGCACCAACGCAGGGTGCCCAAAACCTGCGAACACGCCGGAGGCGATTGGCACTCCGCTTGACCGAGTGCTAATCGCGGTCATAGTCTCAGGTCTGGCACTCCCCACTGGAGAGTGCCAACAACGCGACGGGCAGGTCCGGCACCCGCGACGACGGATCGACCTGGTCGCCACCTCAGACAGTTAACCCCGTGAGATCTCCGAAGGGGGAGGTCGGATCGTGACGACCGCCAGCTCCAAGGTTGCCATCAAGCCGCTCGAGGACCGCATTGTGGTCCAGGCCGTCGAGGCCGAGCAGACCACGGCCTCGGGCCTGGTCATCCCGGACACTGCGAAGGAGAAGCCCCAGGAGGGCGTCGTCCTTGCCGTGGGCCCGGGCCGGTTCGAGAACGGCGAGCGCCTGCCGCTCGACGTGAAGACCGGCGACATCGTGCTGTACAGCAAGTACGGCGGCACCGAAGTGAAGTACAGCGGCGAGGAGTACCTCGTCCTCTCGGCTCGCGACGTGCTCGCGATCATCGAGAAGTAATTCACCCAGGTTTGCTTTGAACCGCGCCCCTGGCCCCCTGCGACCACTAAGAAGCCGGGCGCCGGGGGCGCGGTTCGTTTTTTCCGAAAGGACTGACTCAGCTCCATGGCGAAGATCCTGAAGTTCGACGAGGACGCCCGTCGCGCCCTCGAGCGCGGCGTCAACAAGCTGGCCGACACGGTCAAGGTGACCATCGGCCCCAAGGGCCGCAACGTCGTGATCGACAAGAAGTTCGGCGCGCCCACCATCACCAACGACGGCGTCACCATCGCCCGCGAGGTCGAGGTCGAGGACCCGTACGAGAACCTCGGCGTCCAGCTGGTGAAGGAGGTGGCGACCAAGACCAACGACGTGGCGGGTGACGGTACGACCACCGCCACCGTGCTGGCCCAGGCGCTGGTGCGTGAGGGTCTGCGGAACGTCGCCGCCGGCGCGTCCCCCGCCGCCCTGAAGAAGGGCATCGACGCGGCCGTCGCCGCGATCTCCGAGGACCTCCTCGCGACCGCCCGCCCGATCGACGAGAAGGCCGACATCGCCGCCGTCGCCGGTCTTTCCGCCCAGGACCCGCAGGTCGGCGAGCTGATCGCCGAGGCGATGGACAAGGTCGGCAAGGACGGTGTCATCACCGTCGAGGAGTCCAACACCTTCGGTCTCGAGCTGGACTTCACCGAGGGCATGGCCTTCGACAAGGGCTACCTGTCGCCGTACTTCGTGACGGACCAGGAGCGTATGGAGGCCGTCCTCGACGACCCGTACATCCTGATCCACCAGGGCAAGATCTCCTCCATCCAGGACATGCTGCCGCTGCTGGAGAAGATCATCCAGACCAACTCCTCCAAGCCGCTGCTGATCATCGCCGAGGACGTCGAGGGCGAGGCCCTGTCGACCCTGGTCGTGAACAAGATCCGCGGCACGTTCAACGCGGTGGCCGTGAAGGCCCCCGGCTTCGGCGACCGCCGCAAGGCGATGCTCGGCGACATGGCCACCCTCACCGGTGCCACCGTCATCGCCGAGGAGGTCGGCCTCAAGCTGGACCAGGCCGGTCTCGACGTGCTGGGCACCGCCCGCCGCGTGACCGTCACCAAGGACGACACGACGATCGTCGACGGCGGCGGCAAGTCCGACGACGTCGCGGGCCGCGTCAACCAGATCAAGGCCGAGATCGAGACCACGGACTCCGACTGGGACCGCGAGAAGCTCCAGGAGCGCCTCGCGAAGCTGGCCGGCGGCGTCTGCGTGATCCGCGTGGGCGCGGCCACCGAGGTCGAGCTCAAGGAGAAGAAGCACCGCCTGGAGGACGCCATCTCCGCGACCCGCGCCGCGGTCGAGGAGGGCATCGTCGCCGGTGGTGGCGCCGCGCTCGTCCACGCCGCGAAGGTCCTGGAGGGCTCCCTCGGCAAGACCGGCGACGAGGCCACCGGTGTCGCCGTCGTCCGCAAGGCCGCCGTCGAGCCGCTGCGCTGGATCGCGGAGAACGCGGGCCTCGAGGGCTACGTGATCACCTCCAAGGTGGCCGAGCTCGACAAGAACCAGGGCTTCAACGCCGCGACCGGCGACTACGGCGACCTCGTCAAGCAGGGCGTCATCGACCCGGTCAAGGTCACCCGCTCCGCCCTGGAGAACGCCGCCTCCATCGCCTCCCTGCTCCTGACGACCGAGACCCTGGTCGTCGAGAAGCCGGCCGAGGAGGAGCCGGAGGCCGCGGGCCACGGCCACGGTCACTCCCACTGAGGCTCGGACAGCTCGGACACTAGGGCGGTACGTCCCTGACGACGCCCGGAGAGAGGCCCGGTACCCCACGCGCGTGGGGTACCGGGCCTCTCTCAATTCGCCCTAGATCTCGAGCTGGTCGAGCACCCCGAGCTGGGCCATCAGCCCCAGCCGGTCGTACTGCCACCAGCCCTCGACGATCTTGCCGTCCTCCTGGCAGCGGAAGACGGTCGTCCCGGTCATGCTGACCGTCCTGCCGGTCGACGGAATCCCCAGGAAGTCACCCTTGTGGGTGCCGTTCCAGGTCCAGCGCGTGCAGACCCGGTCGCCCTGGGTGATCTGGTCCTCGACGGTGAACGTGAAGTCGAACGCTCCGCGCCACATCCCCATCTCGCGCCGCATCGCGTCGAGTCCGATGGTGTCCTGGTCGTTGGCGGGATCGTGGTCGTGGTAGTTCTCCGCGATCAGGTCGTTGAGCGGGGGCAGTTCACCCTTCGTGCCGATCGCCTCGAAGAGCCTGCGGATATTCGCCGCGTACAGCTGCTCGTCCCGTACGACATCCAGGTCCGTGAACGTCGGCATCTCCTCGCAGAGCGCCACCAGCTGGCGGAAGACCTCGTCCGTCTCGGGCAGATTCGAGTTCCGCATCGCCTCCTCGTACGACGGGAACTCGACGATCTCGATGATGTGCGACGAGTCGGACCGGTCCTTGCCGATCAGACTGTGCGTCGCCGTCCGCTTCCCCTTGGTCCGCTCGACCCAGGTGTCCATCAGCCGGTTCACCTCGTCGAACCGGCTCGTCTTGCAGTCGATGAGTTGCACAAAGGTCATGACGCCGCCTCCAGCCCCCCTGACTCCGGCTGAATCCCCCATTTTAGTGAAAATCGCCCAGCGGTGTCTTAGTTGAATTGGCGACGTGAATGGGGGCAATGCGGTGGCGACCGGGTGTTACTGCGGCCCGTATTTCCTTCCCGCCCTCGAACTGACCCCGCCGAGCAGACCGCGCGGGGCCACTTTCACCAAGCCCATGATGGCCTTGTAACGCGGATCGGGAATGGACAGCGACTTGCCGCGGGCCAGGTCCGCGAGGGCCGCCGTGGCCACTTTGTCGGCGTCGAGCCACATCCAGTCGGGGATGTTGTCCGTTCCCATCCCGGCCCGCTCATGGAACTCCGTACGCACAAAGCCGGGGCACAGCGCCATCAGCCGGACCCCCGACCCCGCCAGGTCCTTCGCCACGCCCTGGGTGAACTGCACGACCCAGGCCTTCGACGCCCCGTAGGTGCCACGCGGCAGAAACGCCGCCACCGACGCGACGTTGACGACACCCCCACGACCGCGGTCCCGCATGGATTCCGTCGCCGCCGAGGTCAGCCGGAGCACCGCCTCGCAGTGCACCTTGAGCATCGTCAGCTCGTCCGCCATCGGTACGTCCAGAAAGCGGCCCTTGTTGCCGAAGCCGGCGTTGTTGATCAGCAGGTCGACCGGGTGCTTACGGTCCGAGAGGCGGGCGGCCACCGCCTCGATGCCGTCGTCCGTCGCCAGGTCCGCCGACAGCACCTCTGCCTCGATGCCGTGCCGGTCGTGCAACTCGGTCGCCTGCTCACCGAGCCGCTTCTTGTCACGCGCCACCAGCACGAGGTTGTGGCCGTCGGAGGCCAGGCGTCGCGCGAAGGCGGCACCGATGCCCGCGGTCGATCCCGTAATCAGAGCCGTTGTCATGCCCCAAGGTTATTGAGTGCGCGTCGGCCCGACCGCACCGGATTCCCGAATTCCGCCCTACCGGGATGACGATCCGTCAACTCTGCCGCGCCATATAGGCCCGCGCCCTCTCGATCGCCTCCGGATGCAGCGCGTCACCCGCCGCGAGCAGCCGCGGCAGCAGCTCCCGCACGGTTGTGACCGCCCGGAACTGGAAGGCGACGGTCACCTCGTGGTCCGGCCGGTGCACGATCTCGATCGGATCCCCGGCCCGTATCTCCCCCGGCTCGATCACTCGCAGATACGCGCCGGGCGCCCCCTTCCGCGTGAACCGCCTGACCCACCCCTTCTCCCCGAGATGGCCCTGGAAGGTGTTGCAGGGAATCCGCCCGCTGGTGACCTCGAGGACCACCTCGGAACCGATCCGCCAGCGCTCCCCGATCTTCGCGCCGGTCACATCGAGTCCCTCCGTCGTGAGGTTCTCGCCGAACGTGCCACTGGCCAGCGTGTGCCCCAACTCCCGCTCCCAGTCGTCGAGATCCTCGCGTGCGAAGGCGTACACGGCCTGGTGATCCCCGCCGTGATGCTTCGTGTGACACACGGCGTCCCCGGCCACCCCACTGGCGCCGACCCCCTTGGGCCCGGGCGCCGTCACCCGCACCGGCCCGTCCACCGGCCGCTTGTCGATCCCGGTCACGCGCTCCGGCTGATCCGTGTGCTCGGTGACCTCGGGCCGGCCCAGATTCAACGACAGAAGCTTCATGCCAGCACGCTAGGCGAGGGCGACCAAAGGCGCGACGCAATATTCAGCTACGTACCCAAGATGCGCTTATGCTCAGGACGTGATCGAAGCCCGTCATCTCCGTGTGCTGCGCGCCGTGGCCGCCACCGGCTCCTTCTCGGCGGCGGGGCGCGAGCTGGGCTGCACGCAGCCCGCCGTCAGCCAGCAGATGAAGGCCCTGGAAGCCTCCGTCGGTACGCCGCTGCTCATCCGCACGGGCCGCGAAATGCGTCTGACGCAGGCCGGGGAGGCGCTGGTACGCCATGCCGCGGGCATCATCGCCGGCCTCACCGCCGCCGAGGAGGAGGTCGCCGCGATCGCGGGCCTGCGCGCGGGCCGGGTCCGCCTGGTCTCGTTCCCCAGCGGCAGCTCCACGCTCGTACCGACCGCACTCGCCGCTCTGCGCGCCGCACACCCCGGCACCCGCGTCTCCCTGGAGGAGGCCGAGCCGCCTCACTCGGTCGAGATGCTCCGCGAGGGCGACTGCGATGTGGCGCTGGCCTTCAGATACGAGGGCGCGGCGAGCGCCGAGGAGTGGGACGACCTGGTGGTACGACCCCTGCTCCGCGACCGGCTCGTCGGGCTCGTCCCGGAGGGGCACCGGCTGGCCGGTGCGGAGTCGGTCGCCATCGGCGAACTCGCCGGGGACCCGTGGATCGCGGGCTGCCCCCGCTGCCGCGGGCAGCTCGTCGAGGCCTGCGAGAGTGCCGGCTTCACCCCTCGTATCGACTTCGCGACCGACGACTATCCGGCGGTGGTCGGTCTGGTCGGCGCGGGTCTTGGCGTTGCCGTGCTGCCGGAGCTGGCCATCGAGTCCGTACGCCCCAAGAGGGCACGCACGGTGACGGTGGAGCCCGCGCTCCGGCGGGAGATCGTCGCGCTCACGCTCCCCGATCTGGCCCAAGTTCCCGCGGTGGCGGCCACGCTGAACGAGCTGGCCCGCGCCGCGGCACGCTGAGTACAGCGTTTCCCCCAGCAGAGCATCCGCTGTTGTGCACAGCCTGTGCAGAAACGTTCCTTCGATTGTTCAATTGTTCGACGTGACGCCTCCGCTCGGCGCCGAGGCCGAGACGAGCCGGTTGCGGGCGCGTCCCATGAGCTCTTCGCGTTCGTCCTCGGTGAGTCCGCCCCACACCCCGTACGGCTCGCGCACCGCCAGCGCGTGCGCCGCGCACTGCGCGCGTACCGGGCACCTCATGCAGACCTCTTTGGCCGAGTTCTCGCGAGCGCTCCGGGCTGCCCCGCGCTCGCCCTCCGGGTGGAAGAACAGGGAGCTGTCGACTCCACGGCAGGCCGCGAGGAGCTGCCAGTCCCACAGATCCGCGTTGGGTCCGGGAAGGCGGGAGAAATCTGCCATTGCGTTGTCCCCTTGTGGCCGTTCAGGCGGATGCATGCCCATGATCGCGTGTAGACGATCTAAGGAGATGAAAATATGACTCATTGCGAATCTAGCTACAGACACCAGCGAATGGGAAGAAAAACGTCTGAATGGGGCACGCCTTGTGATGAAACCTTGTGGGTCCTCGGCGGCTGTCTGCACCGTGTCCGCACCCTCACGTAGAGTGCCGAAGGTGGCTCACCGCCCCGTAACTCTTTCGAGTGACCGTCGTTGAGTGTGCTGAGGCGGTTGAAGGAACAAACGCTCGGTCGGACGGCAGAATCCGTCGGCGAGTGTCGACCGCACAGGTGACGATTCGTACCAGCCTGGAGGCTCAAGGTGACGCGCAGCAGCTGTGAGAGCCGCGGAGGACAGCCATGACATCGGTCCTCGTCTGCGACGACTCCCCGCTTGCCCGAGAGGCGTTGCGCCGCGCGGTCGCGACCGTGCCCGGCGTCGAGCGTGTGACGACGGCGGCCAACGGCGAGGAAGTCCTCCGCCGCTGGGGCGCCGACCGCTCGGACCTGATTCTGATGGACGTACGCATGCCCGGTCTGGGCGGCGTGGAGACGGTCCGGCGGCTGTTGTCCGCCGATCCCGGTGCGCGCATCATCATGCTCACCGTTGCCGAGGACCTGGACGGTGTCGCGCTCGCCGTGGCCGCCGGAGCCCGTGGCTATCTGCACAAGGACGCCTCGCGCGCCGAGCTGCGGGCGACCGTGACGCAGGCACTCGCCGACCCGACCTGGCGGCTCGCCCCGCGCAGGCTGCGCTCGGCCGAGATGGGTGCCGCGCCGACGCTCACCGCGCGTGAGATCCAGGTGCTCGAGGGCATGAGTCACGGCCGGTCGAACGCGGAGATCGGCCGGGAGTTGTTTCTCTCGGAGGACACCGTCAAGACCCACGCGCGTCGTCTGTTCAAGAAGCTCGGCGCCTCGGACCGCGCCCACGCGGTGGCGCTCGGATTCCGGTGGGGCCTGGTCCGTTAGGTGAAGTGCAGCGGGGGTAGGAAAACCCCCGCCTGCCGTGTGGTGGGCGGGGGTGGGGAGAGGGCCCGACAGGTGCCCGCTGCTCGTTTCGGCGAGAATGCCGCATCCTTGAGGTGTGGAGTTCCTCGGGGACGAGTCGATCGAGCGGGAGGGGAGGGCGCAGGAGATGAGTTCCGGCGCACCTGCTCATAACGCTTCGGTGCACAACAACGGACGCGGTGCCACGGAACAGACGACGCCAAGGCACCATGGACCGATGCGCGAAGACGAGGCGGCCACTGCCCAAGGGGCAATCGGTTCGCTCGTGCATCGTGCCGTCGACGGTGACGAGCAGGCCACGCACGATCTGCTCGCCCATGTCCATCCCCTCGCGCTGCGCTACTGCCGCGCCCGGCTGTCCCGGCTGCCGGGTGACGCACGGCACTTCGTGGAGGACCTGGCGCAGGAGGTCTGCGTGGCGGTGCTGCTCGCACTGCCGCGCTACAAGGACACGGGACGCCCCTTCGAGGCCTTCGTCTTCGCCATCGCCGCGCACAAGGTCGCCGATCTGCAGCGCGCCGCGATGCGCCACCCCGGCTCGACGGCCGTGCCCTCGGACGAGATGCCCGAGCGGCCCGACGACTCCCTCGGCCCAGAGGAGCGCGCCCTCCTCAGCAGCGACGCCGAGTGGGCCAAGAAGCTCCTGGCGAACCTTCCGGAGAACCAGCGCGAGCTGCTGCTCCTGAGGATCGCGGTGGGCCTCACGGCCGAGGAGACGGGCCAGATGCTGGGGATGTCTCCGGGAGCGGTCCGGGTCGCCCAGCACCGGGCGCTGAGCCGCTTGAGGGCGCTGGCCGAGCAGTAGGACCGGCTTCCGGGATCCCTGGATTCGCGGCAGTCGGCGCAGGTGGTGAACGACGAAGCCACCGGGCCCGTACGAACCGACGAAGCGGCGGAGCAGCCATGGTGTGGAATCAGACCCCCCAGTTCGCCGTTAGCATGGACATCCGCACCGATCAAGGCCATTTGGGGAAGGTGTCATGACTGCCAACGTCGACGGAGTGCCCGAGAAATTCGCGACACTCGGGCTGACCTACGACGATGTGCTGCTGCTGCCGGGCGCGTCGGAAGTGCTTCCGAGCGCGGTCGACACCTCGTCCCGCATCTCCCGCAACGTGCGCGTGAACATCCCGCTGCTCTCGGCGGCGATGGACAAGGTGACCGAGTCCCGTATGGCGATCGCCATGGCGCGACAGGGCGGCGTCGGCGTACTCCACCGCAATCTGTCCATCGAGGACCAGGTCAACCAGGTCGACCTGGTGAAGCGCTCCGAGTCCGGGATGGTCACCGACCCGATCACGGTGCACCCGGACGCGACCCTCGCGGAGGCGGACGCACTGTGCGGCAAGTTCCGTATCAGCGGTGTCCCGGTGACCGACGGCGGCGGCAAGCTGCTGGGCATCGTCACCAACCGCGACATGGCCTTCGAGACCGACCGCTCCCGTCAGGTGCGCGAGGTCATGACCCCGATGCCCCTGGTCACCGGCAAGGTCGGCATCTCCGGCCCGGACGCCATGCAGCTGCTGCGCCGCCACAAGATCGAGAAGCTTCCCCTGGTCGACAACGCGGGCGTCCTCAAGGGCCTCATCACGGTCAAGGACTTCGTCAAGGCCGAGCAGTACCCGAACGCCGCGAAGGACGCCGAGGGCCGCCTGATCGTCGGTGCCGCGGTGGGCGCCAGCCCCGAGGCGCTCGAGCGGGCGCAGGCGCTGGCCGAGGCCGGGGTGGACTTCCTGGTCGTCGACACCTCGCACGGTCACAACAGCAACGCCCTGAGCTGGATGTCGAAGATCAAGTCGAGCGTCCGCGTCGATGTGATCGGCGGCAACGTCGCCACCCGTGACGGCGCCCAGGCGCTGATCGACGCCGGCGTCGACGGCATCAAGGTGGGCGTGGGGCCCGGTTCGATCTGTACCACCCGGGTCGTCGCCGGTATCGGCGTCCCCCAGGTCACCGCGATCTACGAGGCGTCCCTCGCGGCCCGTCCGGCGGGTGTTCCGCTGATCGGTGACGGCGGCCTGCAGTACTCCGGCGACATCGGCAAGGCGCTCGCCGCCGGTGCCGACACGGTGATGCTGGGCAGCCTCCTCGCCGGCTGTGAGGAGTCGCCCGGCGAGCTGCAGTTCATCAACGGCAAGCAGTTCAAGTCCTACCGCGGCATGGGCTCGCTCGGTGCGATGCAGTCCCGGGGCCAGGGCCGGTCGTACTCGAAGGACCGCTACTTCCAGGCCGAGGTGGCCTCCGACGACAAGCTCGTGCCCGAGGGCATCGAGGGCCAGGTGCCCTACCGCGGCCCGCTGGCCAACGTCCTGCACCAGCTCGTCGGCGGTCTGCGCCAGACCATGGGCTACGTGGGCGCCACCGCCATCGACGAGATGGAGACCAAGGGCCGCTTCGTACGGATCACCTCCGCGGGCCTCAAGGAGAGCCACCCCCACGACATCCAGATGACGGTCGAGGCGCCGAACTACAGCCGCAACAAGTAGTCGTACGACTCGAAATCGGCATCCACGCGCGCGTGCAGCACGATGAGGGCGGCTCCGGAGGTTCCGGAGCCGCCCCTGCAGCCTCTCGGTTCGCCTCCGGGGCGCTCTGAGCCGGTGTCGAGAGACCGACCGTGCTCGGCCCTCCTTCGTCGGGCACTCCGCGCTCCCCCACGCTCGACTTCGCTCGCGCGGGGGGACCCCCATGCTCTCTCGACACCGGCCGCGCCCCTGCGGCTCGTGGCGTCGGTGATACTGGAAGACGCTGAAACGAAGAGGGAAAGGCCACAGAACGTGACTGAGATCGAGATCGGGCGCGGCAAGCGCGGCCGCCGGGCGTACGCCTTCGACGACATCGCCGTCGTCCCCAGCCGCCGTACGCGAGACCCGAAGGAGGTCTCGATCGCCTGGCAGATCGACGCCTACCGCTTCGAGCTGCCCTTCCTGGCCGCCCCCATGGACTCGGTCGTCTCTCCGGCCACGGCCATCCGCATAGGAGAGCTGGGCGGCCTCGGCGTACTGAACCTCGAAGGCCTCTGGACGCGGTACGAGGACCCGCAGCCGCTCCTCGACGAGATCGCGGAGCTGGACCCGGACGCCGCGACCCGCCGGCTCCAGGAGATCTACGCGGCTCCCATCAAGGAGGAGCTGATCGGGCAGCGCATCAAGGAGGTGCGCGACTCGGGCGTGGTCACCGCCGCCGCGCTCTCTCCGCAGCGCACGGCCCAGTTCTCCAAGGCCGTCGTGGACGCGGGCGTCGACATCTTCGTGATCCGCGGTACGACGGTGTCGGCCGAACACGTCTCGGGCGCCTCCGAACCGCTGAACCTGAAGCAGTTCATCTACGAGCTGGACGTCCCCGTCATCGTCGGCGGCTGCGCCACATACACGGCGGCGCTGCACCTGATGCGTACGGGCGCGGCCGGTGTCCTGGTCGGCTTCGGCGGCGGCGCCGCGCACACCACGCGCAACGTTCTGGGCATCCAGGTGCCGATGGCCACGGCGGTCGCGGACGTGGCGGCGGCCCGCCGGGACTACATGGACGAGTCCGGCGGGCGGTACGTCCACGTCATCGCGGACGGAGGCGTCGGCTGGTCCGGCGACCTCCCGAAGGCCATCGCCTGCGGCGCCGACGCGGTCATGATGGGCTCCCCGCTGGCCCGCGCCACGGACGGCCCTGGCAAGGGCCACCACTGGGGCATGGAGGCCGTCAACGAAGAGCTGCCGCGCGGCAAGAAGGTCGACCTCGGCACGGTCGGCACGATCGAGGAGATCCTCGCGGGTCCCTCGCACACCCCCGACGGTTCGATGAACTTCTTCGGGGCGCTGCGGCGGGCGATGGCGACCACCGGGTACAGCGAGCTGAAGGAGTTCCAGCGCGTTGAGGTCACGGTGGCGGACTCGCAGCACAAGCGGTGACGTGACGCTGCGCTCGGCTTGAGCGGAGGGAGGGGCTTGGTTGCCTGTGTGGGCGACCGGGCCCCTTTGCTGTGCCCAAGTGGGCTGGTGGGAGCGCGGGTTGTGAGAGGGGGGCGCGTGGTTGCGTTTGGGGCGAATGTGGGCTGAACGGGCGTAGTGGGGCGATAGTGTCCTGTTCGGCGCCCCGGTTCTCTGGGGCGCCCCCTTCCAAGGAGAACGTTTCCGGACCCCGGCCCTCGGGGCCCGGCCCGAGCTCCAATGGACCGTCCACCGGGCTGATGGGCGGCGTCATGGAAGGGGGCGCACCCATGGGTCGTCACCGCAAGCCCACCCGCTGGGACTGTATCCGTCTGCGGATGGTGAAGTGCCGGAGGAGGTGGATCTTGTGGATTTACGGAAGGTGAGCGGCCACCCCCACGAGGACTAGGGGTGGACACTCCGTTCACTTTTCAGGAGCCTGCCGCAGCAGCCACTGCGGTGGGCTCCACCCTTTTGTACGGTACCGGATCCGCCGTCCGGCGGCTCGGCTGCCGGATGTGGTGACCTTGCGGATCTTCGGTTGGAGAGCGGCCACCCCCACGAGAGCTAGGGGCGGACACTCCGTTCACCATCCAGGAGCCTGCCGCAGTGCCACCTGCGGTGGGCTCCACCTGTCCCCACGCTAGCCGCGGACCCGCCCCACCCGCCACCAGCCCCAGACGCACAACCTCCCGCACGCGCCCCCCTTCACAACCGATGCGCCGCCCCCGTAGGCGTAGCCCCCCGCGTATCCAGCAGCAACTGTGCCTTCACCGACAGCCCCTGGAGGTCGTACGTGCGGTGGTGCTGGAGGAGGATCGTCAGGTCGGCGCCGGCGGTGGCCTCGTAGAGGGAGTCCGCGCGGGGGATCGGGTGGTCCAGGACGCTCCAGGAGGGGACGTACGGGTCGTCGTAGGTGATGGCGGCGCCCAGTTCCATCAGTCGGAGTGCGATCTCGCGGGCGGGGGAGCCCTGTTGGTCGGCGTGGTCGGGCTTGTACGTCACGCCGAGGAGGAGTACGCGTGCGCCGCGGGCCGACTTGCCGTGTTCGTTGAGGAGTGTGGCCGCGCGCTGGATGACGTACTGGGGCATGTGGTCGTTGACCTGCTGGGCCAGTTCGACCATGCGCAGGGCGCGGGTTCTGGGGCCCGCGAGGTCCCGGGGGACGGCGTGGCCGCCGACTCCGGGGCCGGGGCGGAAGGCCTGGAAGCCGAAGGGTTTGGTCTCGGCGCAGCGGATTACGTCCCACAGGTCGACGCCCAACTCGTGGCAGAGTACGGCCATTTCGTTGACCAAGGCGATGTTGACGTGCCGGTAGTTGGTCTCCAGGAGCTGCACTGTTTCCGCTTCGCGGGGGCCACGCGCGCGTACCACCTTGTCGGTGAGTCGGCCGTAGAAGGCGGCGGCCGACTCGGTGCAGGCGGGGGTGAGGCCGCCGATGACCTTCGGGGTGTTGGCGGGGGTGTGGTCGCGGTTGCCCGGGTCGACACGGCTGGGTGAGTAGGCGAGGTGGAAGTCGCGGCCCGCGCGCAGTCCGGAACCCTCTTCCAGAAGAGGCCGCAGGAATTCCTCCGTGGTCCCCGGGTACACGGGGGATTCCAGGATCACCGTGGTGTGCGGACGCAGCCATGTGGCCAGGGTGCTCGCGGCGGCGGTCACCTGGGACAGGTCCAGGCCGCCGTCCGCGCCGCGGGGAGTGGGTGCGCAGATGACGGCGGTGCGTACGCGGCCGAGTTCGGCGGGGTCGGTGGCCGGGCGGAAGCCTGCCGCGAGCATCCGGCGCAGTTCGGCGGCGGACAGCGGTGCGGGGTCGCCGCTCTGGTAGCCGAGCGTGGGGATGCCGGCGGTGGCGGCGGCCTGGGCCAGGGGCAGGCCGAGCTGGCCGAGGCCGATGACGGCGAGATCTGCGGGCATGGCGGTGGGCCGTCCTTCCCAATAGCCGAGGCGGGACAACGGCGCAAGCCCTGTGGACAGAACGGGCGAGCGCAATGTCAGACTAGGAGTAAATATGACCGATTTGCGGGATTGGCCGGTGGTGATTCCCTGCGAGTCGCCGAGGGTTGTCCACAGGCTGGCGGTGGGTGGTGGCCGAAGTCGGGGAAGGCCGTCAGACTTTGAGCGTGGGGGATGCGGACCGAGCCTCGCCGAACAGATGAGGCCAGCTCGACGAACAGCGGGAGGCAGCGGTGAGGACAGCGGCACTGGGACCGGCGGAGCGCGCCGAGTCACTCGCATCGATGGCCGAGCATGAGCTGGATCTGCTGGTTGTGGGCGGTGGTGTGGTCGGCGCGGGCACCGCGCTGGACGCCGCGACCCGCGGGCTGTCCACCGGCCTGGTCGAGGCGCGTGACTGGGCGTCGGGCACGTCGAGCCGGTCGAGCAAGCTCATACACGGCGGACTGCGCTATCTGGAGATGCTCGACTTCGCGCTCGTACGCGAGGCGTTGAAGGAGCGCGGACTGCTGCTGGAGCGGCTGGCGCCGCACCTCGTCAAGCCTGTGCCGTTCCTCTATCCGCTGCAGAACAAGGGATGGGAGCGGTTGTACGCCGGATCGGGCGTCGCGCTCTACGACGGCATGTCGATGGCGCGCGGCCATGGACGCGGACTGCCGATGCATCGTCACCTGACCCGCCGTAGTGCTCTGCGTGTGGCGCCCTGCTTGAAGAAGGACGCCCTGGTCGGGGCACTGCAGTACTACGACGCGCAGATGGACGACGCCCGCTATGTGGCAACCCTGGTGCGCACGGCGGCGGCGTACGGCGCGAAGGTCGCCAACCGTGCGCGGGTGACCGGCTTCCTGCGCGAGGGCGAACGGGTTGTCGGTGCCAGGGTGCAGGATGTGGAAGCGGGCGGGGAGTACGAGATCCACGCCAAGCAGGTCGTCAACGCCACGGGGGTGTGGACGGACGACACCCAGGCGCTGGTGGGGGAGAGGGGGCAGTTCCACGTACGGGCGTCCAAGGGCATCCATCTCGTCGTGCCGAAGGACCGGATCCACTCGACTACGGGTCTGATACTGCGGACCGAGAAGTCCGTGCTGTTCGTGATCCCGTGGGGGCGGCACTGGATCGTGGGCACGACGGACACCGGCTGGGACCTGGACAAGGCGCATCCCGCGGCGTCCAGTGCGGACATCGACTATCTCCTGGAGCACGTCAACTCCGTGCTGGCGGTGCCGCTTTCACGCGACGACGTGCAAGGGGTTTACGCGGGGCTGCGGCCGCTGCTGGCCGGGGAGTCGGACGCCACCAGCAAGCTGTCGCGCGAGCACACGGTGGCGCATCCGGTGCCGGGGCTCGTGGTCGTGGCGGGCGGCAAGTACACGACGTACCGCGTGATGGCCAAGGACGCGGTGGACGAGGCGGTGCACGGCCTCGACCAGCGCGTCGCCGACTGCGTCACCGAGGACATCCCGCTCATCGGCGCCGAGGGGTACCGGGCGCTGTGGAACGCGCGGGCGCGCATAGCCGCGCGGACCGGGCTCCATGTGGTGCGCGTGGAACACCTGTTGAACCGGTACGGGGCGCTCGCCGAGGAGGTGCTCGACCTCATTGCCAAGGACACCTCGCTGGGTGAGCCGTTGCCGGCCGCCGAGGACTATCTGCGGGCCGAGATCGTTTACGCCGCCTCGCACGAGGGGGCGCGGCACCTGGACGACGTGCTGACCCGGCGTACGCGCATCTCGATAGAGACGTTCGACCGCGGGACGCGCAGCGCGCGGGAGGCCGCGGAGCTGATGGCGCCGGTGCTCGGCTGGGACAAGGACCAGATCGAGCGTGAGGTGCAGCACTACGAGAAGCGGGTGGAGGCCGAGCGGGAGTCGCAGCGGCAGCCGGACGACCTGACGGCCGACGCGGCACGGCTGGGGGCGCCGGACATCGTGCCGCTGTAGCGCGGCGTTCTCGCGGGGGTTGCGGATGGCGCATTCCGCTTGTGGGCACCCTGGGCGCTGACTGGTCGTCGGGTGAGGGACAATGGAGGCTCTGTCGGGGCGGGTTGCATGAGGGGACGCATGTCGGAGCCGGAGCGGGACGGGACATCTCGTCAGGACAAGGATGAACGTCTCCTCGCCGGTCGGTACCGGCTGGGGGAAGTCCTCGGCCGCGGCGGCATGGGCACCGTGTGGAGAGCCAAGGACGAGACGCTGGGCCGGACGGTCGCCGTCAAGGAGCTGCGCTTCCCGTCGAGCATCGACGAGGACGAGAAGCGGCGGCTGATCACGCGCACCCTGCGTGAGGCCAAGGCGATCGCGCGGATCCGGAACACCGGCGCGGTGACGGTCTTCGACGTGGTCGACGAGGACAACCGGCCGTGGATCGTGATGGAGCTCATCGAGGGCAAGTCGCTCGCCGAGGCGATCCGTGAGGACGGGCTGCTCACCCCGAAGCGCGCCGCGGAAGTCGGTCTCGCCGTTCTCGACGTGCTGCGTGCCGCGCACCGTGAGGGCATCCTGCACCGTGACGTGAAGCCGTCGAACGTGCTCATCTCCGAGGACGGCCGGGTCGTGCTCACCGACTTCGGTATCGCGCAGGTCGAGGGCGACCCGTCCATCACCTCGACCGGCATGCTCGTCGGCGCGCCCTCCTACATCTCGCCCGAGCGGGCGCGCGGCCACAAGCCGGGCCCCGCCGCCGACCTCTGGTCGCTCGGCGGCCTGCTGTACGCCTCGGTGGAGGGTGTGCCCCCGTACGACAAGGGCTCCGCCATCGCCACGCTCACCGCGGTGATGACCGAGCCGCTCGAACAGCCCATGAACGCGGGGCCGTTGGAGAAGGTCATCTCCGGGCTGCTCGTGAAGGACCCCGAGCAGCGGCTCGACGAGGCGGGTGCCCGGGCGATGCTCACCGAGGTGATCCATGCGCCCGAGCCCAAGGAGACCGAGCCCGAGCCGGAACCGATGGAGGCGACCAAGGTCGTGCCTCTGCCGGACGTGCCGGAGGCCCCCTCGAAGAACTCGAAGAAGAGGAGTTCGGGCGATGGCGCCGGGAGCCGGCCGGGCAAGGCGAGTAAGAAGGGCGAGGAGGCGGCCGAGCGGTTGCTCGGGGCGTTTCGTTCCGTACGGAAGAGTGCTGCCGCTTCGGCGGGGGCGGCCTCGGCGGCGGTGGCCGGGGTGCGCGGGAAGTCGGACGGTTCGGGTAAGGACTCCGCCGGCTCCAACGGCTCCGTAGGCTCCACTGAGTCCGCTGACTCCACCGAGTCCGCCGGCTCGGATCAGGCCCCCGAGTCCGCGGGCTCCGCTGAGTCCGCAACCTCTGCCGAGCGTGCCGACTCTGCCGAGTCCGCCGCATCCAAGGGTTCCTCGGGTTCCTCCGCGGAGGGCGCGGCTGCTGCGAGCGAGAAGGCGTCCGGCGGAGAGAAGGCCGTCGGCGAGAAGCCGGCCGGGGGGAAGGCCGAGGCCAAGGCCGAAGTATCCGCGAAGGACGGTGAGAAAGTCGCCGTCGGGCTGAGCTCCGCCGAAACGAATTCCCCCGGAGCGAACACCCCTGCGGCGAGCGCGACTTCGGGGGCAGGGGGTGGGACGACGTCGCCCACCACCCCCCGGGCGCCGCTCAGCGATGTGGTGTCGCGGCGGACGTTGATGATCGTCGCGGTGGTCGTGGCGCTCGCCGTGCTCGGCACGATTCTCGCGGTTGTGCTGGACGGCGACGGCGATGCCGGAGCCCAGGGCAACAAGGGCGGAGGCGACAAATCTGCGTCCAGTGGGGCGAACGCCGGGAGCGACACCAAGCAGGACGAGAAGGACGGTACGGGCACGGACGGCGGCGAAAAGCCGGAGTCCGCTGCCGGAGCTTCCGGAAACCCGAGCACGGGAAGCACGCCGAGCCCGACGCCGAGCGGGTCCGGTGGGGCGAACGAAGGCGGCGGGGGCTCGAAGGACGTCGCCACGTCGACGCACAAGGGGAGCCAGGGGTACTCGATCGGGCTGCCGAAGGGGTGGAAGTACCAGTCCACGAGCGCGAGCGGGGACAGGTTCGCCGGCCCTGACGGGCAGGAGCTGCTGGTCGCCTGGACGTCCACGCCCAAGGACGACCCCGTGGCGGACTGGAAGAACCAAGAGCAGTTCATGCAGCGGTCGCAGTACCAGCGGATCCGCATCGAGAAGGTCGGCTATCGCGGCTGGAACACGGCCGACTGGGAATTCACGTTCACGGAGGGCGGGACAAAGTACCGCTCGATCGACCGCGGGTTCGTGGTCAACGAGCAGCTCGGTCACGCGCTGATGTACACCGCGAAGGATTCGGCGTGGGGCAGCGATCTTCGCAGAGACACCTGGCAGACACTCACGCGGACGTTCCAACCGAAGGCCTGAGGGATACAAGAGGGATACGGGAGTCTTGAGATCTCGCATCCCCTCACTGCGAGTTGCCTCCGGCACGTATCGTGAGTGGTTGCGGACCGTACGCAGCCGGATATGCGGCCACAACGGGACGCATGACGAACGGATTTGACCGACCGGGTGGCCGGGGGAGGCATCGTGGACGACTATGCGGGGCGGGTACTCGCCGACCGCTACCGCCTTCCGCTGCCGCCCTCGGACGAGTACGAATTCGCCGAGAGTCGGGCCTTCGACACCTACAGCGGGCAGGAAGTGCTGGTCAGGCAGGTGCCGTTGCCCGAGGTCGTCGAGGCGGAGGTGATCGACGCCGACGGCCTGCCCGACGGTTTCGTGGCGCGGGACGGCGGGGCGCGGCGATCGGCCGCGCGGCCCACGCGGCGCCCCACCGAGCCCGCCGTGCGCCGGGCGATCGAGGCCGCGCAGGCGGCGGCGCAGATACCCGACCATCCCCGGCTCGACCAGGTCTTCGACGTGTTCGCCGAGGGTGGGTCGCTGTGGATAGTGAGCGAGCTGGTGCCCGCCCGGCCGCTGGCGGCGCTGCTCGCGGAGCGCCCGCTGAGTCCGTACCGGGCCGCCGAGGTCGCCGCCGACGTGCTCACCGCGTTGCGGGTACTGCATGCGCACGGCTGGGTGCACCGGAACATCACGGTGCGTACGGTGCTGGTCTGCGACGACGGCCGGGTGATGCTCACGGGGCTCGCGGCCGGGGCGGCCGAGGAGGCGCTGTGCGGCTACGACCCGGTGCCGGTTGCGGAGGGTGAGCGCGACGGGGGCCCTGAGGGGGCCGATTCCGGTTCCGCTTCCGGAACGGCCGCGGGTTCGACGGGGTCGGGTGCGCAGGGCCCGTACGGACCATCCGGTCAGCCCGGACAGCATGGGCTTGGTCAGTCGGGTCAGCCCGGACATCCCGGTCAACCTGGTCAGTCGGGCAGCCCCGGTCACTACGGCTCGCCCGCTGTTCCTCACACCCGCGTCCCCGGTGGCGACCGGTCCGCCGTAGAGGCGGCGCCCGGCGGTCATGGAGCCGTGGCGCCTGTCGCGCAGCCCCCGGTCGCGGGGCGGCGGGCGTTGGAGCCGACCAATGACGTGCGGGCGGCCCGGGCCGGAGCCATCGCGGCCTACCGCGCCGGTGCGCGGGCCGCGGCGCGCGTACACGAGGAGCAGCGGGACGGACAGCACGGGCAGCACGGACGGCACGGAGAGAACCCAGCGTTGCCCGGCCCGCGGCCTCGACCCTCCGCCGACGGTGACGCCGAAGCCGGGCAGACCTCCGCGTACGGCGTGGAGCACTCGGCGCCGCCCGGCCAGATCGCCGACCCGTACGGAGTGGGCGGGCCGAACCCCTGGCACGGCGCCGTCCCGCGCGCAGGCGCCCCCGCGCTTCCCGGCAACGGCCAGGGCCAGGGCCAGGGACGCCCCGCGCTCCCGGGCCAGGCGAACGGGGCTGGAACGGGCATACCGGGCAACGGATTTGGCGCTTCGGGCACAGGAACCGACGTACCGGCGAGCGGAGCCGCCCTCGAGGCAAGGGGCATACCCACCCAGCCCACCGACCACCACATCGATCCCCAGGCCCCTGACCAGCAAACCTCCTCCGAGCCCACCCGCTGGACCCACCTCGTCCCCGAGCGTGCCCCCCACCGAGGCCCCACCACCGCCCTTGCCGCCGAGCGCGCCCGTCAGGCCCGTATGGCCGTCGTGGGACCGGTCACCGAGCGTTGGGCGCCTGAGCAGGCCGGACCGGTGCACGAGAACTGGCAGTTGGCCGCGCCGATCGGGCCCGCGACCGACCTGTGGGCGCTGGGCGCGCTGCTCTTCCGGGCCGTGCAGGGGCATGCGCCGTATCCGGAGGAGAACACCGCCGAGCTCGTGCAGCTGGTCTGCGCGGAGCCGCCTGCCTTCGCGGAGGAGTGCGGGCCGCTGAGGCCGGTCGTGGAGTCGCTGCTGCGTCAGGACCCCACCGAGCGGCTGGACTTCGAGGAGCTGCGCGGCTGGCTGCGTTCGCTCGTACGGTCGGCGCCCGAGCCGGAGGCGGGGACGCATGTGGTGGCGGCGCCGCCGTTGGATGCGACGCGCCTGCCCGTCGTACGCCGCAGGGGCGAGATCGTCCGCAAGCGTCGCGCGGGCTTGCCCGATCGGCAGGCACGTCACAAGCGGCAGGAGAAGGCGCCGAAGCCCCGCCGCCTGGGCCGCACCCTGCTGTTACTGATCCTTCTGGCGCTGGCCGCGGCCGTGGCGTACGCCATGGTGTTCATGCCCAAGGCCGAGCCCGACGCGAGCAGCAGTGTGCAGCCAGGCGCCGCCGGGCCCGGACCCGCGGCCTCGTCCGACACCGACCCGAACCCCGGCACGGACGGGAACGCGGGCACGGATCCGGGGTCCGACGAGACCCCGAGCAGCACGCCGAGCAAGGAGAACACCCCCAGTCAGTCGTCCAGTTCCGGCACGCAGACCACGGGACCCGAGCTGCCGCAGGGCTTCACACTGCGTAAGGACTCCGAAGGCTTCAGCGTCGCGGTCGCGCGCGGCTGGGATCGCACGCCCAAGAACGGGAGTGGTCAAGTCATCTATTCCCAGGGCAGATTCGAGCTGCTGATCGTGCCCGGGCGCGACACCGCCAGTGAATACGGCGACGATCCGATGACGTACCAGCGCGAGGAGGAGCGCGAGTTGCAGCCGTTCCGTGACTCGACCTGGGCCACGTCCAGCGGGATGCGCCGGATCGACGTGGGCGGACGGACCATGGCCGAGGGCCAGTTCACCTGGCAGGACGCCGAAGGGCGCGAGATCTATGTACGCAATCTCGCGATCCTCGCCGACGGCCGTTACCACGTGGTGCAGTTGCGCGGTCCGGAGGCCGAGCGGGACGAGGTGACGCGGCTGTTCGAGCAGGCGTCGGCCACCTATCAGATCACCGGCTGACGGTACGGAGGACAGGTCACCTGTTGAGGGCACGGGGCCCCGGCCGGATCGCCCCACCAGTCCGCCGGTTACTGCCAGTTCCTGCAGCCCCGTCCTTTACGTACAAGGCTCAACCGTCACAGTGCGGTACCGAGTGCCCGTGCCGGTTCCCCTGTTCGAGGACCGGTCCCTAGTCTGGGCCTGTCAAGAGCATTGCGGGGAAACGTGAATCAGATGCAGGGCGCTCTCCTCTCGGATCGCTACCGGCTCGTCGACTCCATCGGGAGCGGCGGCATGGGCCGGGTGTGGCGCGCGCATGACGAGGTGCTGCACCGTGCGGTCGCGATCAAGGAGTTGACGGCCGCGCTGTACGTGTCCGAGGGCGATCGGGCCGTACTGCTCGCCCGTACCCGGGCCGAGGCGCGTGCGGCCGCGCGGATCAACCACTCGGCCGTCGTCACGGTGCACGACGTGCTGGAGCACGACGGCCGGCCATGGATCGTGATGGAGCTGGTCGAGGGCCACTCGCTGGCCGACGCGGTGAAGGATTCGCAGCGCGTCGAGCCCCAGGAGGCGGCACGGATCGGGCTGTGGGTGCTGCGTGCGCTGCGGGCCGCGCACTCGGCGGGCGTACTGCATCGCGACATCAAGCCCGGCAACGTACTCCTCTCCCGAGATGGCCGTGTCCTGCTCACCGACTTCGGTATAGCGCAGGTGGAGGGGGACACGACGATCACGCGGACCGGCGAGATCGTCGGCTCGGTCGACTATCTCGCGCCCGAGCGCATTCGCGGCCACGATCCCGGCCCCGCCTCCGACTTGTGGGCGCTCGGCGCCACGCTCTACACGGCGGTCGAGGGCAGGTCGCCGTTCCGGCGGACCACACCGCTGACCACCATGCAGGCGGTGGTCGACGAGGAGCCGGGCGAGCCGCAGAACGCGGGCCCGCTCGCCCACGTGATCAACGCCCTGCTGCAGAAGGATCCGGCCGACCGGCCCGACGCGGCGCAGGCCGAGCAGATGCTCGCCGAGGCCGCCGAGGGGCGCAGGCCGAGCGCGGCCGAGGACCATGTGCCGACGGTGCACATCTCGAATGCCCCGACCATCAGCGGCACTTACGGCATCGATGGCCGGCCGGCGCCCGATCCGGCCGCCGCCACCTCGAACCACCCGACGAGCCACACTCCGAACCACCCGTCGAACCATCCGGCGAGCCACGCCCCGAACCACCAGCCGCACCATCCGACGTACCAACCGCCGTCGGGACAGGCCCGCACGCGAGGCCGCCGCCGTGGCCGCACCCTCGCCCTCGTCGTGGTCCTGGCCGCGCTCGTCGGCGGAGGCGGTGCCGCGGTGATGCGGTACGCGGACGAGTGGCGGTCCTCCGGCGCGTCGTCCTCGTCTTCCGAACCCGTGAAGCCCTCGCCGGAGGCCGGGGACAAGGCGCCCTCGGACGGTGTCCCGGACAGCTGGGTGCGGGTCGACGATCCGAAGGGGTTCAGTCTCGCTCTGCCGAGCAAGGCCTGGAAGCGGAAGACGGTGGACGACTTTCAGGTCGACTACACGCCCGACGGCGGCAAACACTTCGTCCGCATCGCCGTCGACCAGTCCCCGGACTTCCCCACGCCGTACGAGCATCTGCTCGATCTGGAGCAGCAGTTGCAGCAGCGGCTGCTCGACTACCGGCAGGTCAGCCTGGAGGAGAACGTGTTCCGCGACCGTCCGGGCGGCCTGTGGGACTTCACCTGGACGGCGGTGGCGAAGGACACCCCGTTCCCCGGTCCGCGGCGGGCCATCGAGGAGATGTATCTCAGCCGTGACGGCATCGAGTACGCGATCTACGTGTCGGCGCCCGCGGCGGACTGGGAGCAGGCCCGCCGTCAGTTCGACAACATCCTGAGGGGCTGGCGGCCCACGGCGGACACGGCCGGCTGAGCCCGCACGACGCCAGGCCGGCCCAGCGACCCGCCGCCGGCCTCGGTACCCACCGGTCCCTGTCAACCGTCGCGCTTCGGCCACCCGGCCTCCGGGCCCCCTAGCAGGCGCTCACCTGTGGGGCATGATGGGGCGCATGGGGACCGAGGGGGAGAACCTCCGTGTCATCGCGGGTCGTTACCGGCTTGAGAACTCGGTCGGCCGGGGCGGCATGGGCGTCGTATGGCGGGCCACGGACCTGTTGCTCGGCCGGCAGGTCGCGGTCAAGGAACTCGCAGTCGACCCGTCGCTCCCGGCGGAGGAGTCCCGCTCGCAGCGCGAGCGCACCCTGCGGGAGGCGCGGGCCGTCGCACAGCTCGAGCACCCGAACATCATCGTGGTGCACGACGTGGTCGAGGACCACGAACGCCCCTACATGGTCATGGAGTTGATCGAGGGCAGCTCCCTCGCCGACCGGATCGCCGCACACGGGCCCGTCGACGCGACCGAGGCCGCGCGGCTGGGCATCGCCCTGCTCAGTGCGCTGCGCAGGGCGCACGGCGCGGGCGTGCTGCACCGTGATCTCAAGCCCGCGAACGTCCTCGTCTCCGACGACGGCCGTGTCGTGCTCACCGACTTCGGGATCGCCCGGGTCGCGGGCGCGCCGACGCTCACGGAGAACGGGGCGTTCGTCGGCTCGCCCGAGTACACCGCGCCCGAGCGCATGTCCGGGGCCAGGACAGGACCCGAGTCCGACCTGTGGTCGCTCGGCGCGCTGCTGTGCACGGCGCTGAGCGGTGAATCGCCGTTCCACCGCGACTCGTTGGGCGGCATTCTGCATGCGGTGGTCGCCGCCGAGATCCATCCGCCGGACCAGGCCGCGCCGATCCTGCCCGTCGTACGAGGGCTCCTGGAGCGGGATCCCGACCGGCGCCTCGGTTCCGCGGAGGCGGAGCAGATGCTGCGGGCGTTTCTCGACACGGGCCGTACGCCACCGGTGCCGCCAGGCCCCGCGCCGGCGCGGCGGGACGTATCGAAGCGGCAGCCGGTGACCGCGCAGCCCCGGATCCCCTCGCCCTCGCGGCCGTTGCCGTCGAGGCTGCCGGCCCGGAGCGCGCTGATCGCGGCCGCGCTGGTCGCCGCGATGGCAGGGGCGGGGGTGTCGGCCGCCGCGTTGCTGATGAGAGGTGGCGGGGACGGTGACCGTACGCCGGCGCCCACGAGCTCGGCGCCCGAGACGAGCCCCGGTACGAGTCCGGGTACGAGTGCGCCGGCGAGCCCCACGCCCTCGGCGACCGGCACGCGCTCGCCGACGTCCAGCGTGGACACGACTCGGTCGCCGGACCGGCCGCCCAGAATCCCGTAAAGGGGATATAAGGAACGTCGTGGGTCACGGGTCTGTGACCGGTGGGCATCAGGGGTGGAAGCTCGCCATCTGGCGCGATAGAGATGGGTCCTATGAGCAACAGCGGGGGAGCCCCTTACGGGTCGAATGAGCCAACAAGTTTTGGTCTGCAACCGCCGCAGCCGGGTATGCCAGGACAGCAGCCCGGTGTGCAGCAGCCCGTCGGCGTCCCGTACCCGGGCAACCCGTACGCGGCTCCGCACGCGGCGCCCACCCAGGTCGTGCCCGATCAGCACGTTCCGCAGGTGCCGCAGGAGCCCGGCACCGGACGCCTGATCGCCGGCCGTTACCGGCTGCTCGGCAAGCTCGGCCATGGCGGCATGGGCACCGTATGGCGGGCCAAGGACGAGACGGTGGACCGTGAGGTCGCCGTCAAGGAGCCCCGCGTACCGGATCACCTTCCCGAACGCGAACGTGCCAACGCCTTCGAGCGCATGCGTCGCGAGGCGCGCGCCGCCGCTCGGCTCGACCACCCGGCTGTCGTAAACGTGCATGACGTCGCGGTGGTGGACGGCCAGCCGTGGATCGTGATGGAGCTGGTGCATGGACGTTCGCTCGGCGCCGCGCTGCAAGAGGGCACGCTCGGGGTGCGCGAGGCGGCGAAGATCGGCCTCGACGTCCTCGGCGCGCTGGAGGCCGCGCACGCCGCAGGCATCCTGCATCGCGACGTCAAGCCCGACAACGTGCTGCTCGGCCCGCACGGCCGCGTCGTCCTCACCGACTTCGGCATCGCCCAGATCGAGGGCGAGACCAACCTGACGGACACCGGCGGCTTCGTCGGCTCGCCCGAATTCATCGCGCCCGAGCGGGTATTGGGGCAGCGGCCGGGCCCCGCCTCCGACCTGTGGTCGCTGGGCGTCGTCCTGTACGCGGCCACCGAGGGCGTCTCACCCTTCCGCCGCACCAACACCCCCGCCACCCTCCAGTCCGTCCTCAACGCCACGCCGGCCGCACCGAATGCGGCGGGGGGCCCGCTCGCCGACGCCATCAACGCCCTGCTGAACAAGGACCCGGCCCGTCGTCCGAACGCCGCCCAGGTCCGCCAGCTCCTGGCACAGGCCGCCCAGCCGCACCAGGAGACCAAGGTCGTCCAACTCGCGTCCCCCGGCGGCAAGTCGCTACGCATCGGCCGCAAGGGGTGGATCGGGGTCGCGACGGCGCTCGTTGTGGCGACAGCGGTCACCGCTTTCCTGCAGATGGGCAACCCGTTCGCGGGGCCGTTGCCGGACGGCTGGAAGACGCACAAGGAGAAGGACGTGGCGGCGACGCTGGCCGTGCCCCCGGACTACGTGCGGGGCCTGCCCGACCGCGCCACGGACAAGACCCACTGGGTCACGTACACGGACCCGAGTTACTCCGTCTCGATCGGCCTGTACCTGTACAAGAAGTCCGAGGACAGCCTCAACGAGATCGCGGGCACCGCCAGTTCGGAGGCGTACCAGGACGCCGACGCCATGGAGAAGGTGGACGACAGCGCGTTCAGCAACATGGCGGAGTCGCCCGCGCCCAAGGCAGAGACCACCGAGACGTCGTACAAGGAAGGCAAGGCGGCGGAGAACGTCGTCACCTACGTCGACGACCAGACGGACTCCGACACGCCCCGCCCGCGCGAGGCCCGCATCTTCTACTACAAGACCAAGTCGGGCGACCTCTACAAGCTGTGGATCGACTATCCCGGCAAGGGCGACTTCACGGAACGCGGTCGCGAAGTGGCCGAAACCGCCATCGCGAATCTCGACGTCGACAAGCCCTGAGGCCGCACGATACTGATGGTGCATGACAACTGAGGAGGGTCGGCTGATCGGTGGCCGCTACCGGTTGGCCGAGCGCATCGGCTCCGGCGGCATGGGCACCGTATGGCGTGCCGTGGACCAGCTCGTGGAGCGCGAAGTCGCCGTCAAGCAGCCGCGGTTGCCCGGGGATCCCCGGGACGGCGCCCACCAGCGCGCCGCCAATCGCCTCTACCGCGAGGCGCGGGCCGCCGCGCGGGTCGACCACCCCGCCGCCGTCGCCATCCATGACGTGGTCGTCGAGGACGGACTGCCGTGGATCGTCATGGAGTTGATCCGGGGCGAGTCGCTGGAGGACGTACTACGGCGCGGTCCCCTCAAACCGGCCGACACCGCGCGCATCGGGTTCGCGGTCGTCGGCGCGCTGCACGCCGCGCACTCCGTCGGGATCGTGCACAGGGACGTGAAGCCCGCCAACGTGCTGCTCGGCTCCCACGGCCGCGTCGTCCTCACCGACTTCGGCATCGCGCATATCCAGGGCGAGGAATCCCTCACCGCCAGCGGCGAGTTCGTCGGCTCGCTCGAGTTCATCGCGCCCGAACGCATGGCGGGCCAGGGCGCCGGACCCGCCTCCGACCTCTGGTCCCTGGGCGTTCTGCTGTACGCCGCCGTCGAGGGCTGGTCCCCCTTCCGCCGTACGGCCGTGGAGTCCACGCTCGCCGCGATCCTGTCCGACGAGCCGCCGGAACCGCGGCAGGCCGGGGACCTCGCGCCACTGATCACCCAACTGCTGGCCAAGGACCCAGGACAGCGACCGGACGCCGCGAAGAGCGCGGCGGTGCTCGAGGCGGTAGCCGAGGGCTGGACCGTGCCCGTCCTCACCAACCCGCCGCGGCGGCCCCAACCCCCTTACGCCTCACCGCAGTTCGCGGGCTACTCCGAGACCGTACAGGCCGGACTGCCGCATCCGGACATGGCACGAACCGAGACTGCTGGAGCCCCGCCCGCCGGATCCGTGCCGTCCCCGACGGCGCCGGACCATCACTCCTTACGCCGACGACGCCCCAGCTTTCGTCTCCTCGCTGCCTCCGTCGCCGGTGCCGTTCTCCTCAGCGGCGGCATCTGGCTCGGGATCTCCTTCCGGGGCGGCGACCCGAGGGCGGAGGCGCAGAACCGCGGAGCCACCCCCTCGGCGTCCGCCTCCCCTTCGGCCAGGACCGTGAACGGCTGGACCATCCATCCGGAGAAGGACATGGACGCCATCGTGTCCGTACCGGCCGGCACTCCGCTGACCGACCGCGACGACTCCGGCGCCGACCGCCGTAACCCCTCCCGCTCGGTGATCTACGGCGACAAGACCGTCGAGCTCCGGCTGACCCGCGAGGACGCTGTGCCGACGCCCATGGACTCCTGGGCGGAAGAGGTCACGCTCTCCTACGCCGACGACTTCGCGAAAACGCTGTCCGAACCCACCACGTTCCACGGCTACGAGGCGAGGTTCCTCGACACCGAGTACGAGGTGAAGGAAGAGAAGTACCGCGTGATGCAATTGCTGATCGCCACGGACGCCAAGGAGTACTACGAGCTGCGCGTGGACATGCCGAAGGGCGCGAAGGACGAGAAACGCGGCGCCTCGTTGTTCGAGGGCGCGCGTGATCGCCTCAAGGTCGGCAAGTCGATGGTGGGCTAACGTCCTGATCAGGGCATTTCCCGCCAGCGGTGGGCGGCGCGGAGCGCACTGACGGCCGCCGGGTTGCAGGTTCGGGGGTCACCAGGGGATGACGCCGTCGTCCTCGAAGAACGAACCGGTCGGGCCGCCGTCGGGCAGCGTGACGAGCCGGATCGCTGTTGCTGCGCCCTGCTCGGGAGTGCGGGGTCCTTGGAAGCCGGTGAAGTCGGTCGCGACCAGGCCCGGGCAGGCGGCGTTGATCAGGATGTTCGTACCGGCGAACTGCCGGGCGTACTGCACGGTGACGGCGTTGAGGAACGACTTCGACGGCGAGTAGGCCGCCATGATGGGGCCGGCCTTGACGTCGGACCTCGCCTGCAGGGTCAGGGAGGCGACGCTGCTGGAGACGTTGACGATGCGTGGCGACGTCGAGCGCCGCAGCAGCGGCAGCATCGCGTTGGTCACCCGGATGACACCGATGACGTTGGTCTCCACGACCGTGCGGACCACGTCGAGGTCGAGAGTGGTCGGGTCCTGCGCCCACCCCGGGCCCGTCTCTCCCGAGATGCCCGCGTTGTTGACCAGGACGTCCAAGCGCCCGGCCTGCCGTTCGACCAGTTCCGCGGCATCGGTGACGCTCTGGTCGCCGGTGACGTCCAGCGGCACCCCGAACGCGTCCACCCCGGCGGCGCGCAGCTTCTCGACGGCGGACTCGCGCCGAGCTTCGTCGCGCGCTCCCACGCCCACGCGGTGCCCGAGGGCGCCGAGACCGGCCGCGATCTCGTACCCGATTCCCTTGTTCGCGCCGGTCACCAGCGCGATCTTCGTTTCGCTCACGCCGTCGATGTTCACTCGCGGACGAGCGGCGCATCCAACACCGATACGGTGCCCTGTCATACCCGGTAGGTATCACCGACGTACGCTGTGGCCATGGACACCTTGGAGACCCGCGAGCTGAGGTACTTCATGGCCGTCGCCGAGGAACTGCACTTCGGCCGCGCCGCCGAGCGCCTGGGCATGGCCCAGCCACCGCTGTCCCGGGCGATCCAGCAGCTCGAACGGCGCCTCGGCGTCTGTCTGCTGGAACGCAACCGCCGCGGCGTCTGTCTGACCGGCGCCGGAGAGGTACTGCTGCACGAGGGCCGCGCAGCCCTCGACGCGATCACCGCCGCCGCTCGCCGCACCCGTCGCGCCGGTGGCGCCGACCGTCCGGGCGGCCCCCGCAACCGCCTGGTGCTGGCAGTGAAGGCCGCCGCGTCTCACGAGCTGCTGCAGAAACTCCTCGACGCCTATGCGGCCGAGCCCGACGCCGCCGAGATCGAGGTACTGCCGAGCGGCACGTGCGAGCAGGGAGAGATGCTGCGCGACGGCCGCGCCGATGTGGCGCTCATGCACGCCCCGTTCAACTCCCTCGCCGGGTTCGACAGCGAGGAACTGCTGACCGAGGGGCAGATCGCCATCCTGCCCGCCGGGCATCCCCTCGCCGCGCACAAGACTCTGTCCCTGGCCGACGTCAGCGACATCCCCGATCTTCCGCTCGCCCGCTGGTCCCGCCACGGCACGTACTCACCCGGCCCTGGCCCCGAGATCCACGACCAGACGCAGCTGGCCCAGCTGATCGCCCTCGGACGCACCGTGGCCGTCTTCCCCGACTCCGCCCGCGCCTGGCTGTGGGCCGAGCACACCGCCGTCCCCCTGACCGACGCACCGCCCGTTGTCACCCACATCGCCTGGCCCGCGCACAGCCGCTCCCTAGCCCTGGCCGGGCTGATCCGCACGGCCACACGGCTGTGACCCTCTCGTGCTGTCCATCGCCGCCGGCCCTCACACTCCACCGCCGCCCGCCCACGGGCACCGCTGTGACTCCGTGTACCGCCGACCTTCGTGCCGGCAGAGGGCGTGCCGGGCCGCCCACGCAACGGGCGGGTCCGCGAAGCCGTCACGGCCCCGCCCTGAGCTACGCGCCAGGCGAAAGATCTCACCGCTCGGCTGTCTTCACCGCACAGTGGTGGCCATGCTGAACCGAGTAGCCGTCCTGTCCGACATTCACGGAGTCCTGCGGTTACGCAGTCCAGGCACACGGCCTGGTCAGCCGACCGAGTCAGGACCTGGACTTTGCGACCGGGCATCCCGCATAGATGGCGGACATCATCGGGGCGCTTGCCGGCGGCCTGCGGGACAGGGGATGGTCGGTCGCCGTTGTCGACACCAGGCCGCTCAAGGCGCGGTTGCTGGTCACCGACCCAGGCAGTCGGGAGGCGTGTGAGGTCGATCTGCTCAAGGAAGCATTGTTCCGGCAGCCCGTGATCATGGATGTTGGCCCGGTGGTCGATCTCGAAGATCTGGTGGCCATGAAGGTGCGTGCGCTGGGGGATCGAGGTCTGCCGCGGGACGTGATCGATGTGCGTGCGGCATGCCAGTACTACTCCGTGGCGGAGCTTGAGCGGCTGGGGCTGCGCGATGAGGCGGAGTTCGACCTGGGGGAGCTGCGTGATCGGTTGGAGAGCGTTGTCTGGGTGAGCGACGAAGAGTTCGCTGCCTATGGGTTGGAATCGCAGGAGATCGCAGAGCTGCGGCATTGGGCGCAGGAGTGGGGGTCCGACCTTGGGCTGCGTCTTGCCGAGGTGTACGAGGATCCCGAATGATCCACGCCTACTCCGAAACCATTGAGAGGCGCTTGAGATCAAGGCTTTGGGCAACCTCCAGGCGCGCTGTCTCCGCGTCGGCCTCGGCGAGGTCCTCGCGCAGTTGCTCAGCCCGGCCCGGAGCGCAGCGGAACGGCAGCGGGAGGTGCTGGTGCATGCGGCAGAGTAACGATGGCGGCCTGACGTCCTGATCAGGGTGTCTCCGCCAGCGGCCACTGGCGCGATGTGTGCACTCCGTGAAGTGGGTTACCACCGGGTACCAAAAGTCTTCGGGCCGGAATACGCTGCGCCCCATGACGGACTCGCAGGCCCCGGTACAGACCGGCACGAACCCCCTCGCCCCCGCCCCCGAGGGCGCCCGCACGGCCGCCGACGTGGTCACGCCGGAGCTGATCGCCCAGCTCACCAAGGGCGTGCCCGGCTCGGGTCGCACCGCCAACCACACGCCGTTCACCGGCGAGAAGCTGGCCGATCTGCCCGAGTCCACCCCCGAGGACGTACAGAAGGCGTTCGAGCAGGCCCGCGCGGCGCAGTCGGTCTGGGCGCAGGTGCCGGTACGGCAGCGGGCCGCCGTACTCCTGAGCTTCCACGACCTGGTGCTGGAGCGTCAGGCCGAAGTTCTCGACCTCATCCAGCTGGAGACGGGCAAGGCCCGGCTGCACGCGCACGAAGAGGTGCAGGCGGTGGCGGTGGCCGCCCGTCACTACGGCAGGAAGGCGTCCTCGTACCTCAGGCCCAAGCGGCACACCGGTGCCGTGCCGACCCTCACCAAGGTCACCGAACTGCGCCAGCCGCGCGGTGTCATCGGGCAGATCGCGCCCTGGAACTACCCCCTGGAGCTCTCGGTCGGCGACGCGCTGCCCGCCCTCGTCGCGGGCAACGCGGTCGTGATGAAGCCCGACACGGAGACCTGCCTGACGGCGCTGTGGGCGCGCGATCTGCTCATCGAGGCGGGTCTGCCGATCGAGGTGTTCCAGGTCGTCATCGGCGACGGCCCGGTCATCGGCCCGGAGATCGTCCGGCACGCCGACTACGTCTCCTTCACCGGCTCGACCCGTACCGGCCGCGAGGTCGCCCAGAGCGCGGCAGGCCGTTTGGTCGGCGTCTCCCTCGAACTCGGCGGCAAGAACGCCATGTTGGTCCTCGAGGACGCCGACATCGAGAAGGCCGCGGCGGGCGCCGTGCGCGCCTGCTTCTCCTCCGCGGGCCAACTGTGCGTCTCCATCGAGCGGTTGTACGTCCACGAGTCCGTCGCCGACGCCTTCCTGGAGCGGTTCGCCACCCGCACCAAGGCGATGCGGCTCGGTACGTCCCTGTCGTACGGCGCCGAGATGGGCTCGCTGGCCGGCGAGCGCCAGCTCGAGGCCGTGACCCGGCACGTCGACGAGGCAGTCGCCAAGGGAGCCAAGCTGGTCGCCGGCGGAGTGGCCCGCCCGGACATAGGCCCGTACTTCTTCGAGCCGACGATCCTCGACGGCGTCGAGGCGCCGATGGCCGTCTGCAATGAAGAGACCTTCGGCCCGGTCGTCTCCATCTATCGCTTCAAGGACGAGGACGAGGCGATCGAGCAGGCCAACTCCACGCCGTACGGCCTGAACGCCTCGGTCTGGACGAGGAACGGCCGCCGCGGCGCCGAGGTCGCCGCCCGGCTGCGCACCGGGACGGTCAACATCAACGAGGGTTACGCGGCCGCGTACGGCAGCCTCCAGTCGCCGATGGGCGGCATGAAGGACTCCGGCCTCGGCCGCCGCCACGGCTCCGAGGGCATCCTCAAGTACACCGAGGCCCAGACGATCGCCCACCAGCGGCTGCTGCCGCTGGCGCCGTCGTTGGGGATGGACGACGAGAAGTACGCGCAGTTCATGAGCCGGAGCCTCCGGGTCATGAAGGCACTCCGGTTCAGGTAAGCGCCCCTTTAGGGGCGCGGGGAACTGCGCGAGCAACCACGACGCGCCCGCAGCGAGGAGACAACATGCGGCAGCCAGACGAGCCCTACGACTACGACGTAATCGTCGTAGGCTCCGGCTTCGGCGGCTCCGTAACCGCCCTGCGCCTGACCGAAAAGGGCTACAGCGTCGGCGTCCTCGAAGCCGGCCGCCGCTTCACCCCCGAGTCGCTCCCCAAGAACTCCTGGGATCTCAAGAACTACCTATGGGCGCCGAAACTCGGCATGTACGGCATCCAGCGCATCCATCTCCTCGGCAACGTCATGGTGCTGGCGGGCGCGGGCGTCGGCGGCGGTTCGCTCAACTACGCCAACACCCTCTACGTACCGCCGAAGCCCTTCTTCGAGGACCCCCAGTGGAAGGACATCACGGACTGGCAGGAGGAGCTGAAGCCGTACTACGACCAGGCGCGGCGCATGCTCGGCGTACGGCTCAACCCGACAATGACGCCGTCCGACGTTCACTTGAAGGCGGCGGCCGAGCGGATGGGCGTGGGCGACACCTTCCATCTGGCGCCGGTCGGCGTCTTCTTCGGTGACGGCGAGGACGCCGACGGGACCGCGAAGGCCGGGCCCGGACAGCAGGTCGACGACCCGTACTTCGGCGGCGCGGGCCCGGCCCGCAAGGCGTGCACCGAGTGCGGGGAGTGCATGACCGGCTGCCGGCACGGCGCGAAGAACTCCCTCGTCGAGAACTACCTGTACCTCGCCGAGAAGGCGGGCGCGGTCGTCCACCCGATGACGACGGTGGTGTCCGTCACCGACGACTCGCAGGGCGGGTACGCCGTCGCCACCCTCCCCACCGACCAGAAACGCAAGGGTGAGGGACGAGTCTTCAGGGCCCGCCGGGTCGTCCTCGCGGCGGGTACGTACGGCACGCAGACCCTGCTGCACCGGATGAAGGAGGGCGGCCAACTCCCGTACCTCTCCGGCAGACTGGGCGATCTGACCCGTACCAACTCCGAGGCCCTGGTCGGCGCGCAGACCGACAACCGGCGCTATCGCAAGGTCACCGGCGCGGCGAAGGTCGACTTCACCCGCGGCGTCGCGATCACCTCCTCGATCCACCCCGACGCGAACACGCACATCGAGCCGGTCCGCTACGGCAAGGGCTCGAACTCGATGGGCGGCCTGTCCATCGTCCAAGTCCCGTACGCGGACGGGTCGTCGAGGGTCCTCGGCTTTCTGTCCCACGCGGCCAGGCATCCGCTGCTCGTACTCCGCTCGCTGTCCAACCGCCGCTGGTCGGAGCGGACGATCATCGGGCTCGTCATGCAGTCGCTCGACAACTCCCTGACGACGTATCTGAAGCCGAAGGGCGCGGGAAAGGGTTTGTTGACGGCTCGTCAGGGACATGGGGCGCCCAATCCCAAGCAGATCAAGGCGGCTTCGGAGGCGGCGTCGGCGATCGCCGCGGAGATCAACGGCTTCGCGGGCAGCAATGTGGGCGAGCTGATGGGCACACCGCTGACGGCCCACTTCCTGGGCGGCTGCCCGATCGGGGCGTCCGCCGACGAGGGCGTCATCGACCCGTACCACCGGCTGTACGGGCACCCGGGCATCTCGGTCGTCGACGGCGCCGCGATCTCCGCGAACCTCGGCGTCAACCCGTCGCTGACCATCACCGCCCAGGCCGAGCGCGCGATGTCGTACTGGCCCAACAAGGGCGAGACGGATCCGCGTCCGGCGCCAGGAGCCGCGTACGAACGCCTGAAGCCGGTCGAACCCCGCTCGCCGGTCGTCCCGCCGGACGCCTTCGGAGCACTGCGACTGCCGTTCCTGGGAATGCCGACGGTGCCGCCGAAGCAGCAAACCTGAGAGATACGACGAAGGACCTGCGCCCCCCTCCGAGCGCAGGTCCTTCGTCGTGTGCGTGAAGCGTTATGCCTTACGCGTCAGCACCGGTCTTACGGCGGCGCACGACGAACACCGCGCCCGCACCCGCGACGACGGCGACACCGCCGACGAGGCCGATCATCGGCAGGGCCGAGCTGGAACCGGTCTCGGCGAGCGAGCCGGAGACGTCCACCGTCTTGGCCTGGGTGATTTCCTTCTTACCGCCGGTCTGCGGCTTGGCCTCGGACGGCTTGCCCGGGTCGGAGCCGGCGGCGAGGATGTCGAAGAAGTAGACCCAGCCGTTCGGGTCGTCGGCGACCCAGCAGCCTTCGTCGTCCGAGTACTGGGCGAAGCCGCCGGTCACGCCGATGGAGTCCGGCACCTTACCGCTGACGCTCAGCCGCAGCTGGTACGAGGTCGACTTGCCGGCCCCGAGCGAGAAGGGGGTGAACGTGCCACCCTCCCCCGCGGCGCCCGCGACCTCCTGCCACGTGCCGGTGGCCTTGTCGAGGACCTGCACGCTGATCTCGCCGGAGTAGTCTTCCGCGTCGTCCCAGCCGAAGGCCGCGACACCGATCATCGGTGCGATGTCCTTGATCTCGTCGTCACCGTTGTTGGAGACGTTGAACGAGAACTTGGTCCAGCCGCTGCCCGAGACAATCGTGTCGGGCAGGCCCGACAGGCCACTCTTCAGGTCGGCGCTGAGCCCGGTGAGGTCGTTGCCGTCCTCGTCGACGCAGAGCTCGGCCTCGTCACCGTCCTCCGGCGCACTCTCGCTGGGGCTCGGAGAGTCCGTCGGCTCAGTGGTCGGAGCCGTCGGGTCGGTTGTCGGAGCCGTCGGGTCGGTCGTCGGAGCCGTGGGGTCGGTTGCCGGAGTCGTCGGGTCCGTCGTCGGGGTCGTCGGGTCCGTGGTCGGAGCCGTGGGGTCCGTGGTCGGAGCCGTCGGGTCGGTCGTCGGGGCCGTGGGCTCCGTGGTGGTGGTCGTCGTGCTCGGACCGTCTGTGGCGAACGCGGCAGGCGCAGACAGCAGCGCGAGCGGGGCTATGACGGCCGTCGCGGCCGCAGCGGCCATGGCACGGCGAAGCTTCATCAAGACCTCGGTGAGTCCGGCGTACCGCGACGTCGCGGTACGAGATGTAGGTGGACGCCCTCCGCGTACGAGACGCGGTGGGGCTGTTGGTTCCGCAAGTGAGACCCGGGAATCCTGTGAATGGTTGTCCTCGATTTCACGGGATTCTTATGTGGGCTGAGTCACATCCATGAACTCCGTACTCGACTTGTGAACTCCCTCGGCCACGGCTTAGAAAGGCTCGTCTGCCCATCGGGGGTGGGCAGTTGACAGGGGGAGAGGCGCGAGCGCCGTGGTCGAAAAGCCGTCCGATGGCCCGCGGGGCTCCGAGGACCCCAAGAGTCCCACTGACGATGAGTGGGAGAAGTTCGTACGGGACAGCGAGCTGGGCATCAGCGCCTCCAACGCGCCCAAGGAGCCCTCCGCGCGAGCCCGCATGGTGACGGAGCGGCTGCGTCAGCAGGACGCGCGGGGCGAGACGCCGCCGGGGTGGCGCACCGGTCCCGCCGTGCAGGGGATGAACGAGCGGCCCGCCCGCCGCGGCAAGCTCTGGGCGATCATCGGCATACCCGTCGCGCTGGCCATCGCCCTGGTCGCCATGAAGCCGTCGCTGCTGCCCGGCGACCCGTTCGGCACGGGCGGTTGGGGCGGTACGGGCACGGAATCCGCGTCCCCGCTGCCCGAGGAGACGGCGCCCCCGTCCGCCGCCCCCTCCGCCGCACCCGGAACGCCCACACTGGACCGGCCGTTCGCCGGATCTCCGGCCGAGCGGTACGCCGACGGGGAAGCCGGAATCGTGCTGCCGGAGGCGGAGCCGGTCGGCTCGTTCAGCAAGGACCAGGTGGGCAGGGCCCTGAAGCAGACCAAGGCCCTGCTCGTCGACGCGAACATCGACCGTAAGACCCTGCTCGGCGGCACCCCCGAGACCGTGCTCGGCACCCTCGACCCCAAGCAGCCCCAGATGGTTTCCGACGTGCGGTCCTGGCTGCGCAAGCCGGACAAGCAGAACAATCCACTGCTGATGTTCAGCCGGTTCGACAAGGACGAGGTGCGGCTCGTCGGCGATGTGGTCAAGACCCGTGGACGTATGAGCTTCGAACGGGACGAGAAGGGGTCGGTCGTCATCCACGCCGACTACACCTTCGTCTACGCGCTGGCCCCGGCCGGCCCGGACTCCACGGAGGTGGCCCGCGTCATCGCGCGCCGCGTCCTCGAGACGGAGCTGGCCGACCCGACGCGCTTCCGGCTCACCCCGGGCAAACTGGTGATCGTCCGCTACGACCAGGATCTCGCCAACACCGGCTGCGGCATCTACGACGGCTACATGCACCCGCGGTTCGACTCGGTCCCCACCAAGGGGACGACGAAGCCGACAGGGCCCAAGGTCGACCCGTACGACCGCAGCCGAGACATCCAGAACTCCGGTACGGAGACATGCGGCACCGCCTCGCGGACCTGACGGGGAAGCGCAGGGCTTCGGGCATGCGAAGGGCCCCGCGGCGGGGGGATCCGCGGGGCCCTTCCCGGTCAGCACCGACGTCAGGGCAGCGCCGGTGCCTGAGGAGCGGCGCCGGGGGGAGCGCCGCTGGTTCGGTGGTGGTGCGGTTGTCTGCCGGTCTTGCGCCCCGGAGCACTTGGCGAGCGCCAGTGGTGTAGACCTTTGGCAGTCGGGCGATGCAATGCGGTTGTCTGCGCTGGGACTCGGGTGTGTTGTTCGATTTGGGACTGCTCTACGCATCGTGCTCGATGGGCGGAGGCCTTCGCAACCGTTTCGACCGCTCTCACACAGATTCGGCCGGTCGGCTCCGGGCGTCCCCGGAGCCGGCCTTCTCTGGTCCGTGACCGGGCTGCTGTCCCCTGCAGTCCGGTCACATCTACTGGAGCGAGGTCCCACGACGCACGTCCGTACGCCTCATCGCTCCAGCGGAGCCACGCGTGGTTTCTTCGGGCCGCCCCTGGCTGGCACGGACACCGACACCAACGAAGCGCGCCACGACGCGGTCACGCGATTTCCGGGGAACCGGCCATGGGTACGTGCGTACGCGGAACTCACATACGGGGATTGGGGATACGGGGAATCGTCGGGGCCTCAGATGCGGCCCCGGCACAGCTCCAGCAAGGTCATCGCCAGCGACGTACCGGGCTTGCCCAGCGCCTCCCTGTAGTGGCCGAGTACCTCCATCTCCCGCGACAGGTTCACGCGTCGGCCGCCGGACGCGATCCGCTCCTCCTGGATCACGGCCGACACGGCCATGCGTTCCTGTACGAGACCGATGATCCGGTCGTCGAGCGCGTCGATCCGCTCCCGCGCACCGCTGATCACGCCGGCCGCCTCATCGGTTCGGGCACCGGTCTTGTCGAGTACGTCACCCATGTCGGGCTCCTCTTCTTCGGCGACGCCCTGGACCGGCAAGCCCCGGAAACGTCAGGCGCCCCGGACCTTGTCGGCCCGGGGCGCCTGGTAAGTCGCTTGTCAGTAGCTCAAGCAGCACGACCATGGCAGCCGGTGGGCCGGTTGCCATAGGTAAAGACGAAGGTCGGGTGCGTGAGCATGGGGGGAGTATGGACCGGGAGGCAGCGGCGGGCCAAGCGGTTCCGGATGCTGAGATGGCTGGGCTTCTCAGCCAGGTCCGGCATCAAGCAGCCCGTCTGGGGCACCCCCAGCGGTAGCCGGGGAAGTTTGAGGACGAGGCCGAAGGTCGATACGGGGTCCGGGGGCGGAGCCCCAGTGACGGCGCCACCACCACCGAGCTCCCCGCTAAACTCGGCCACACAAGCCCTGCTCAACCGCCGGAAGGCAACCCGTGTCATCAGCGACCCCAGCCGTCCCCGACACCGTCCTGGTCGTCGACTTCGGTGCGCAGTACGCCCAGCTCATCGCCCGACGGGTCCGCGAGGCCCGGGTCTACAGCGAGATCGTGCCGAGCACCATGCCGGTCCAGGACATGCTCGCCAAGAACCCGGCGGCGATCATCCTCTCCGGCGGCCCCTCATCGGTGTACGCGGAGGGCGCCCCCCGCCTGGACCGCGAGCTCTTCGAAGCCGGCGTTCCCGTCTTCGGCATGTGCTACGGCTTCCAGCTGATGGCGACGACCCTCGGCGGCACGGTCGACAACACGGGCGCCCGCGAGTACGGCCGTACGCCCCTGCATGTCTCCAAGTCCGGCTCCACTCTCTTCGAGGGCACCCCGGACGAGCAGTCGGTGTGGATGTCGCACGGCGACGCGTGCAGCGCGGCCCCAGAGGGCTTCGCCGTCACCGCCTCCACGGACGTCGTCCCGGTCGCCGCCTTCGAGAACGACGAGAAGAAGCTGTACGGCGTCCAGTACCACCCGGAGGTCATGCACACCACGCACGGCCAGCAGGTGCTCGAGCACTTCCTGTACCGGGGCGCCGGGCTGACCCCGAACTGGACCACCGGCAATGTGATCGAGGAGCAGGTCGCCGCCATTCGCGAGCAGGTCGGCGACAAGCGAGCCATCTGCGGGCTCTCCGGCGGCGTGGACTCCGCCGTCGCCGCCGCCCTCGTACAGAAGGCCATCGGCTCGCAGCTGACCTGCGTGTACGTCGACCACGGTCTGATGCGCAAGGGCGAGACCGAGCAGGTCGAGAAGGACTTCGTCGCGGCCACCGGTGTGCAGCTGAAGGTCGTCGACGCCGAGGAGCGCTTCCTCAAGGCGCTCGCCGGGGTCAGCGACCCCGAGGAGAAGCGGAAGATCATCGGGCGCGAGTTCATCCGGGTCTTCGAGCAGGCGCAGGCGGAGATCATCGCGGACGCGGGCCCCGAGGTCGCCTTCCTCGTGCAGGGCACGCTCTACCCGGACGTTGTCGAGTCCGGCGGCGGCACCGGCACGGCCAACATCAAGTCCCACCACAACGTCGGCGGACTGCCCGAGGACCTCGAGTTCCAGCTGATCGAGCCGCTGCGCAAGCTCTTCAAGGACGAGGTCCGGATGGTCGGCCAGGAGCTGGGCCTGCCGGACGAGATCGTCCAGCGCCAGCCGTTCCCCGGCCCCGGCCTCGGCATCCGTATCGTCGGCGAGGTCACCAAGGAGCGCCTCGACCTGCTCCGCGAGGCCGACGCCATCGCCCGCGAGGAGCTGACCGCGGCCGGCCTCGACCGCGACATCTGGCAGTGCCCGGTCGTGCTGCTCGCGGACGTACGCAGCGTCGGCGTCCAGGGCGACGGCCGGACGTACGGCCATCCGATCGTGCTCCGCCCGGTGTCGAGCGAGGACGCCATGACCGCCGACTGGTCGCGACTGCCGTACGAGGTCCTCGCGAAGATCTCGACCCGGATCACGAACGAGGTCGCGGACGTCAACCGCGTCGTCCTCGACGTGACGAGCAAGCCGCCGGGCACGATCGAGTGGGAGTGACCCTCCAGAGCCGGTGATTCACTCGGTCTGTGGCTCACTCGCGCTTGACGGAGCGCAGCGGTTCGCCGGGCTTCCAGATCTGCACGACCAGGTACGCGTTCTTCTCGACGAAGGTCCGTACGACCTCTGTCAGCTCAGTGCGGAAGAGGTGGAACCCCGGCGGTTCTGCCTCTTCCGGCTTTTCCGTGTACAGCGCGATCGTCTCGGGATCGGTGACCTCGACGGCCCGCCCAGAGATTCGTATGTCGCCGCCCCCCATCTCGGTCCCGGGCCCCGAGTTCGCCTGGAGCGCGAAGCGGGGATCGCGGCGCAGGTCCAGTGCCTTTTGCGAGCCGGGCATCATGCCGAACCACAACTCGCCGTTCTTGAACTGGACTTCGAGCCCTGAGGTGCGCGGCGACCCGTTCTTACGGAGGGTCGCGAGGACGTGGTGCGTGAAGGCACCGAAGCGTTCCTCGGTCAGCTTGGCGAGGTCGGGTTCGGCGGCGGTGAAGGCCGCCCAGTTCGGTGCCCGGCTCGGGTTCGGTTTCGGCGTCATACGACCAGTCTGACGCCGAAACCAGACATCTTGTGTCGCTGTTTTAAGTACGGCTTGTCGCTGTTGATGAGCGGCGAAGATTGACGAAGGGGCGGTGCCCAACGGTTGAGGCGTGGTGTGCCTCAGAGCAGCCCGTGCGCCCTGAGGCGCCGCTCGAGCCGGTCCTTGCGTCCGAGTTCCAGGCGCAGGAAGACCGCGAACACCAGGCCCATCGCGGCGCCGGCGCAGAGCGACGCCCTCCAGCCCACGGGGATCAGCAGCAGCGTCATCAGGGCCGCGCTGGCGGTCATGAAGCCGGCCTTCCGGCGCCAGTCGAGGTCGTCGTCCATGGCGTCGAACTCGATCCGGGCCCTGATCAGCCCGACCGCGGGCGCCGCGTCCGGAAGAGGCCTGAGGGTGCCGGGGCGCATGCCGGGCGTGCGGCCGGCCGCCAGCTTGCTGAGCGCGGCGGTGCTCCGCTCGCGCGCCTCGGGGCGGTTGTCGCGGATCAGGCGGACCTGGAGCGTCTGGCCGTGCCTGTGCGTCTCCCCGTACCGGAATCCGTACTGGACGGCGATATAGGTGAGCGCGGCAAGTCTGCGCGGTGAGCCGCCGAGGTCGTTCAGTACGACGACGTCCCGGGTCGCGATCTGCCGGAGCATGTCGGCGATCCGGCGTTCGGTTCTGTTCATGCCTCCCCTCATCTTGTTCGCCTTTCCTGATGGCCCGGCCGGATTGTGCTTAAGCGGACCGTGCCCGACTGAGCAGTCGGTGCCACTCTCGCAGACACGCAGACACACGACTCGGCACAACGGTTGTGCACTCTCTTCACGAACATCTCTGTTCTCCTGCGCTGACTGACGGTAACTTCCGGGCTGCAAACAAGTCCGTACCTCTGGGCTGGAGGACATATGCACGGGCCCACGCCGCCCCTGCCCCGCCCCACCGAGCAACTGCGCTTCGCCATGCCGCCGATGCACGAGTCGCTCGACGACGAACGGCGGCATCGCAAGGAACGGCTCGCCGGGGCGTTGCGGATCTTCGGGCGGCTCGGTTTCGAGGACGGGGTCTCCGGCCATATCACCGCGCGCGACCCGGAGTTCAGCGACTGCTTCTGGGTAAACCCGTTCGGGATGCCCTTCAAACACGTCACGGTCGGCGATCTTGTCATGGCCAACGGGGAGGGGCAGGTGATCGAGGGGCGCTATCACGTGAACCAGGCGGCGTTCACGGTGCACGCTCAGGTGCATGCCGCCCGCCCGGACGTCGTCGCGGTCGCACACTGTCACTCGGTGCACGGGCGCGCCCTGGCCGCACTCGGCGAACTGCTCGACCCGATCACACAGGAAAGCTGCGCCTTCTACGAAGATCACGCACTGTACGACGCGTACACCGGCGTCGCCGTGGACGCCGAGGAGGGACGGCGGATCGCCACCGCGCTCGGTTCCCGCAAGGCGCTGGTGCTGCGCAACCACGGACTGCTGACCGTCGGCGACTCGGTCGATGCGGCGGCCTGGTGGTTCCTGTCCATGGAACGCTCCGCCCAGGTCCAGCTCACCGCCCGCGCGGCGGGCCGGCCCGTGCTCATCGACCACCGGCAGGCGGTGGCGACCCGCGAGCAACTCGGCGGAGACCTGGTGGCGTGGATCAACTACCAGCCGCTGTGGCAGGACATCAGCCGAAGCGAGCCGGATCTGCTGTCGTGACCTCCGGGTTTCCGGAGCTCAGAAGTCGCGGAGCACGGCGGCCTTCGTCGCCGCGAACTCCTCGTCCGTCAGCACGCCTTCGCGGTGCAGTTCGCCCAACTCCCGCAGGCGGCGCAGGAGTACGTCGTGATTCTCGGCCTGCGGCTCGGTCGGCACCGCGTCCCTGGCCGTCAACGGGAGGCGGGGCGCGTCGGCGGGCAGATACTCGCCGGTGCGGCTGGACGGATGCGGAAGCCGGGCCGTGACCGCGGTGGCGACCAGCGCCGTGAGCAGATCGCGGCGGGCACTGCCCCACAGGTCGAGGGCGAACGGGTCCTTCTCCGGCGGGAGTTTGGAGAACGCCGTCTCGCGCGTCACGAAGCGCAGAAACCCGTCCTCGTAACCGGAGTTGGGCAACCACTCCACCTGAACGAGATCCGGTACGTCGATGATGCGCGGGCCCGTCGCCCGCTTCACCCGGTCCGAGGTGTCGCTCCAGTCGATCCGGACCTGGTTCCCGTCGAACGACACCGTGCCGTCGCTGGACCGTACGGACACCGGCACGGGCGGGCCCGGCAGCAGGTACTCCTTCGCGGGCTCCTTGGGGATCTGCTCGAGGAGCAGTCCCCGGCGTATCTCCTCGGCGACGTACTCGGCGACGCCCGAACGGTCGAGATCCACCGTCAGCCGATACGGGTCCGCCGCGTCGGGAAGCCGGCCACCGGTCGCCTGGAGCAGCGGATCGGCGCCCTCGCGAAGTCTCAGGCGCAGCCGACCGCGCTTGCGTTCGGGCTCGTAGACGACGCTTGCGACCGCTTCGAGCGGCACGGCGATCTCTCCGTACGTCTGCCGGAACAGCGGTACGGAGCGGTGGAGTCCCGGCGTGATCCGGACCGTGTTGCCGTCGAAGGCCCAGGTCCCGTCGCGCTGGATGATCTCGGCCATACGGAAATTCTCGCAGCCGGGTCAACAAGGGGGCGGGGGTTCGATGCCGGTTGGGCGACGGGCCCGCCGGTGGGGGGTTGTGGGGTTCCCGGCCGCTGAGCGGACCTGCCGCGTGGGGGTGCAGTGGCGTACGGCACAATCCCGGTGCTTGGTACTTGCGGTTATGGGTTGGTCCTACGAGTTGGTTCTACGGAGCGGTGCGGGAAGGCGGCAGCGGGCGGTGGCGGTGCAGGAGGCTGGACAGAGCGCGCACGAAGGGGGCTGCACCTGCGGGGACTGTCCGCAGGGGGCGCGCGAAGGGCATCGACGAGCCGTTGCCGCATTCCTTTCCAAGCGGGACGAGTTGGCCTCAGGCCGGGGGCTGCCCGCCGCGGTCGCGCACTCGGCGGGGGCCTCGCGGCAGTGGGTGTCGGACGAGCTGACCCAGTCCGCGGACCTCGTCGCCGAGCGGAGCCGGGCCGAGGGCGAGGCATGGCTGGGGCTGCTGTGGCGGCGTACGGCCCTTGCGGTGGCGGGAGTCGTCGGAGCCCTGCTTGTGGTGCAGGCGCTCACCGCGATCGGGGCGGGCTGGACCGCCGCACGGACCGCCGGCTTCCTCGCCGCGGTCGTCGTGGGCGGGCTGCTCGTCGGGGCGTCGTGGTTCCACCGGGCGCGCGGGGGTGCGCTGGCGCCTGTCATAGGCGAAGACAACCGGCTCTCCACTTCCCGTGCGGTGGCGGCGAGTTGGGTGCTGTTCGTCGTCTACGCCGTGCTGGTACTGGCTGGCCGCCTCGCGGGCGCCTCCTCGCCGGGCGAACGTGACGCGCTGATCTCCGGGCTCGAACTCGCCCGGGCCGCGGGCATCGTCACCGTTCTCGCCGTGGTGTGCGGGATCGCTGTGCTGGTGCGGCGGGTGGTGGGCCTGCGCGTGCTCGGTCAGCGCCTGCAGAAGATACGTGCCGACCGGCCACGTGCCGCCGACCTGCTGACCGACGACTCGGGCCGGGGCAACTTCGCGGACACGCAGTACGTGGTGATCGCCGGCGCCGCACTGGTGTTCGCGGCGGTACGGCTCGCCCGGCGGCCCGAACAGCTGCCGGACCTGCCGTGGGGGCTGGCGCTGGTCGTGCTGGTCTCGGCCGCGACATACGTCGCCGCCAAGTACGCGGAGGGCGGGCGACCGGTGATCCACTCGGTCGTCCGGTCCCGCGAGGCCGGCGACCTGGACGCGCCGATCCGCACCGGGGACGACATCGAGATCCGTGGCGCCGGTTTCGTGCCACCGGGTGCGCACACGGCCGACCGCCTGTCACGGATGGTGGTCCGGATCGGTTCCGTCCACGTCCATGTACCGCTCGTGCCCGTGGCCGGGGGTTTCCGGAATCCGTCCGACGCGGTTCTGACTGTGCCGGTGCCTGCGGATGTGGAGCCAGGGCGGGTGGAGGTGCAGGTGGTCACTGCGGCGGGGGCCGAGACGAACCGGTACGCGATCGATGTGACGGATTGACTCCGTCGGTTGGGCGGGTTGGGTGCGTTGTCGACTGACGGTTCGTAGTGGCTGGTCGCGCCGCCCCGCGGGGTGCCTCCGGCGGTTGGGCGGGTGCGGGTTGTGTGTGGCTGGTCGCGCCCACGCGGCGGAGCCGCAAATTGACACAGCCCCGCGCCCCTTGGGTGCGTGGTGGGTGCGGGGCCGCGGGCCGGTGCGTCAGCCCGTCGCCAACAGGGCATACGGCCCCGTGCTTCCACAGGGCGTAGCTGTGCCCAGACCGAAGCTAAGCGACGGGCATGGGACGCACCGGCCCACGTCCCCTCCCACCGGCGGGAGGGTGCCGGTTTCGTGGGGGCGCGGGCTTTTCGGGTCGCTTGCTCTGTCGGGCCGCGGGAAGTCGCAGGCTTTTTAGGGGCGCGGGGAACTGCGCGACAAGCAACAACGAACCCGCACGTGCCAACGAACCCAACCGCCCCTCCGCCGGAGGCATCCCGCTGGACCGCCGGAGGTAAAAAGTTACGTCCGCGGTTGAGCCGCCCGCCCAAGGGCTACGTATGGTCTGTTGAGGGGCGAACTGTCTCGGTGAGAGGTGGCGGAGTGCGATGGCTCACGGTATGCGGATGGATACGCACTCCGGTTACCTCGACGGCGGAGGCAGAGACTGGCGGGACGCCGCCACCCGGTACGCCCTGCTACCGCTGCGCGTCTTCCTGGGCGTCACCTTCATCTACGCGGGGATCGACAAGCTCACCGACAGCGCGTTCATGTCGGAGGCCGGTTCCGGTTCGATCGGCGACATGATGCGCACGGTGCGCGACTCCTCGGCCATCCCGGAACTCGTCGACCTCTCCCTCAAGAACCCGGTCGGCTTCGCCTACGCCATCGCCCTCGGCGAACTCGCTGTCGGTATCGGCACGCTGATCGGGCTGTTCGCCCGCCTCGCCGCGTTCGGTGGTGCCATGATCTCCCTCAGTCTCTGGCTGACCGTGAGCTGGCCCTCGGACCCGTACTACTACGGCAACGACCTCCCCTACCTGATGGCCTGGCTCCCCCTCGTACTCGCCGGCGCATCGGTGTTCTCGATCGACTCGATGCTGCGCGCACGCCGAAGGCAGCGAGCCGGCACGTACTAGGACTGGTCAGGGCCAGGGCCTCCGGCGATCAGGCCCAGCTCCCGCAGCTCCCGGCCTTCAGCTCTGCGTCGGCGCCTCCCGCGTCTCCCGGGAAGCGAGGCTCTTGCGGTGGTGGCGTATCGCGAGGGTCACCGTGCCCGCCGCTGCCGCCAGGAACAGGCCGCCGGTGACCAGAGGGATCACCGCGTACCAAGGGGTCTCCCAGAGTCCGCCCGCGTCGCCGGCGTAGATGATGCCGGTGAGCGTGAAAAACATGCCCGCTATCAGTCGGCCGGGCTGGAAGTCATGACGTAGCACGGGCCACCTCCGCCTGTCCGACGCCGACCTCGAGGGTGAGGTCGAGCGTGCCGCCGTTCTTGGTGTTGCTCGTGGGCCTGAGGGTCCGTTCCTCGTACTTGCCGGGGGCCACGTCCACGTCCTGCTTTCCGTCGCCGGGGAACTGGATGTCGCCGACGCCCACTTCGACGTTCAGCTTCACGGTCGCGTCCTTGGGCACGACGACCTTGAGCTGGCCCACGCCCACCTCGACGCTTGTCGTCACGGTCTGGCCCTTGGCGAGGGGTATCCGGGTCAGATCGAGTGTGCCGACGCCTGTGCCGAGTTCGTAGGCCGGTCTTACGTCCGCCACCGAGGCCGGTGTCCAGTTCGTGCGCACCCAGTGGGTGCTGATGTCCTTCGGAAGCGCCGCCGAGCAGGCCAGCAGGGCCGCGGTGATGATCGCGAGGAAGACGGACCCCGCCCCCGTACGCCCCAGGAACGCGCTGACCGCTATGCCTGCGCCAAGGACGATGAGGGCGCCCGCCAGGCCGGCCTGGAGGCTGGTGCCCAGCGCGTGTTCCTCCCAGGTCGCGCCGGTGCCGATGGCGCCCGCCAGCAGGGCGAGCAGGAACACCCAGCCGCCGATCCAGCGAGGGCCGCGCGGCTTCTGCTCGCGGGCGCGTATGTCTGGGCGGTAGTTGCCCTGCGCGATGTTCACCGCCGCTGCGATGTCACGGTCCCGGGTGTCACTCGGGCCCCACAGATAGCCCGTGCCTCCTACATATGTGCCGTCCTTGACGATGGGGTCGCGCCACCAGGAGGAGAAGGAGGCGGGGACGGGCGGTGCCTGGGCTTCGGGTGGCGCGTCGGCGACCGCCTGCGCGGCGAGCGGGTCGGGGCCGGGGGCTCCGCGCTGCCGCGACCAGTAACCGGCGCCCGCGAGCACCAGCGCGAGCGTGGTGGCGAAGGTGAGCACCCCGCCGTTGCCCAGCATGGACAGGAACACTCCGCAGCCGACCAGCGCGAAGAGCACGGCCGTCAGCGCCTGGCCGTCCACGCGGCCGGTGAGCAGCTTGCGCAGCTCGTTCTCCTCCTCGTCGTCGTACGCCACGAACAGCCAGGCGAAGCCGTAGAAGATGAGGCCGATGCCGCCGCTCGCCGAGAGCACCGCGAGCCCGATGCGGAAGATCACCGGGTCCATGTCGCACTGCCGCCCGAGCCCCGCGCACACGCCGCCCAGCATCTTGTGCCGCCGGTCGCGCCGGAACTTCTGCGGAACCTCGGGCACGACCGGATCCCCGGGCGCGGGCGGGCCCCCGTGCGCGCGCGGTTCCTCACCCGCGGCGGCCGGGGCGCCGGCGGCGGGCACCTTGTCCCGCGGCCCGGCGGGCGAAGCCTCGTCGGGGCCCGGGCCGGAGCCGGGTCCTGGACCCGTCGCGGCGTGCGTGTGATCTGTCATGTGTCCATGGTGACGGCCGCAGCGGTCCGGCGGCAGTCGGGACGACCCTGGCCGAACCCTGAAATCGTCCCCGAGGCATCGGGCCTTGATCCCCGAGGCGCCCGGTGCTTCGAAGATCAGGGGAGTCTCGGGGGTCGACCCTGATGTCCTGGCCCGCCTCGCGTGTGAATATCGATGACATGCCGGAAGTCGCAGCTGTGCCCGTCGAGGACCCGCGGCCGCCGCGCAAGCTCTACCGCAGCAGCGACGGACGCTGGCTCGGTGGCGTGGCGCGGGGGCTCGCCGGGCATCTCGGGCTGCCTGTGGTCTGGGTGCGGCTGGTCTTCGTCGGACTGTTCATGGCCGAGGGCCTCGGGGCCTTGTTGTATGCCGCGTTCTGGTTCTTCGTGCCGCTCGGCGTCGGAGGCGTGGACACCGGACGGCCTCCGGCCCTGGTCACCGAGACCTCCACCGACGGGCGCCGCAGACTCGTCGCCCGCAAGCCCGACAAGGGCCAGATCGTCGCGCTGCTCGCGATGGTCGTCATCGCCATGATCTTCGTCGGCAATGTGGACCTGAGCGGCGGGGCCAAGCTGTATCTCTGGCCCGTCGTCCTCGTCGGCGCGGGCGTGGCCCTGGTCTGGCGCCAGGCGGACAATGCGCGGCGGGCCCGCTGGGTGGAGGTCGGCCGCCATCGGCGCACGCTGACGCTGGCCCGCTCCGCGGCCGGAGTCCTGCTGGTCACCGTGGGAGTCTCCGGGATATTCGTTCTCCAGGGCTCGGCCGCCCACCTCGGTTCGGTGTTGCAGGCGGCGCTCGCGGTCCTCGTCGGCATAGCGCTGCTCGCCGGCCCCTATCTCGTACGCATGACCCAGGACCTCTCCGAGGAGCGGCTGATGCGTATCCGTGCCCAGGAGCGGGCGGAGGTGGCCGCCCACGTCCACGACTCGGTGCTGCACACCCTGACGTTGATACAGCGGAACGCGGAGAACGCGGGCGAGGTCCGCCGCCTCGCCCGCGCTCAGGAGCGCGACCTGCGTAACTGGCTCTACAAACCGGAGGGCACCGGCAAGGACGAGGCCGACGAGCCGGACACCCTCGCCGAGGCGGTCAGGCGCAGCGCGGCGGAGGTGGAGGACAAGCACGGCGTCCCCATAGAGGTCGTGGTCGTCGGCGACTGCCCGCTCGACGAAAGAATCGGGGCCCAGATGCAGGCCTCGAGGGAAGCGATGGTGAACGCGGCCAAGTACGGTGGCGAGGGCGGCGCGGTGCAGGTCTACGCCGAGGTCGAGGGCAGGACGGTTTTCGTGTCCGTCAGGGACCGCGGCCCCGGCTTCGACCTGGATGCGATACCCGCCGACCGCATGGGCGTCAGAGAATCGATCATCGGCCGCATGGAGCGCAACGGCGGCACGGCCCGGCTGCGCGCCGTACCGGACGGCGGCACGGAGGTCGAGCTGGAGATGGAGAGGGCGGAGACATGAGCGACGCGAACGAGCCGGCCGGGACGGTCGAGCCGGGCGGTGGCGCGACCGGCGCGGGCGCGGCCGACGGCCCTGCCGCGGGCATCGGCGCGGCCGCAGCCGACGCGCCGCAGGCCGCCGCCGAGCCCAACGACTCGACGGCCACGCCCGATTCGGCGGACGCCGGGCCCGGTCGGCGAGTCCGAGTGGTTCTCGTCGACGATCACCGCATGTTCCGTACAGGGGTCCAGGCGGAGATCGGGCAGACCGAGCGGACAGGTGTCGAGGTGGTCGGGGAGGCCGCCGACGTCGACCAGGCCGTCTCGGTCATCACGTCGACCCGGCCCGAGGTCGTCCTCCTCGACGTGCACCTTCCGGGCGGCGGCGGGGTCGAAGTCCTGCGCCGCTGCGCTCCGTTGATGGCGGATGCCGAGCAGCCCGTACGGTTCCTCGCGCTGTCCGTCTCCGACGCCGCCGAGGACGTCATCGGCGTCATCCGGGGCGGCGCGCGAGGCTATGTGACGAAGACGATCACCGGCACGGACCTCGTCAACTCCGTCTTCCGCGTCCAGGACGGCGACGCGGTGTTCTCCCCGCGCCTGGCCGGATTCGTCCTCGACGCCTTCGCCTCCACGGACGCCCCGCCCGTCGACGAGGACCTCGACCGCCTCACCCAACGCGAGCGCGAGGTTCTCCGCCTCATCGCCCGCGGGTACGCGTACAAGGAGATCGCCAAGCAACTGTTCATCTCGGTGAAGACGGTGGAGTCCCATGTTTCAGCGGTCCTCAGAAAGCTCCAACTGTCCAACCGCCACGAGCTGACCCGGTGGGCGACGGCACGACGACTGGTCTGACCCGCCCGGTCGTACGGCGGTTGCGATTAGTTCTTGCGGACGTCACGAGGGTGAAGGAGAGGTATTCGTCGCCGTCAGTCGAGGGCAGGTTGGTGGCGCCCCTTTAGGGGCGCGGGGAACTGCGCGACCAGCCACAACGAACCCGCAGCCGCGACACGCAGTGTCACCCACCACCCCTGGCGGGGGCCTGGGGCACAGCCCCAGGGATGGGACGGGAAGGGGCGGCGGGGGCGACGAAACAACCTCACACCACCCGCGCGGCGCCCGCAAACGGCATCTCATCAAGCGAAGCGACCCGCACCGGCGCCGAAGGATTGGGCGCATGGATCATCTGCCCGTTGCCCACATAAAGCCCCACATGACTGATGCTCGAGTAGAAGAACACCAGGTCCCCAGGCCGGAGATCGCCACGCGAAACCCGCTCCCCAGCCTCGATCTGGTCATAAGTCGTCCGAGGCAGCGAAATCCCCGCAGAGCGATACGCGGCCTGCATGAGCCCCGAGCAGTCAAAGGCATCGGGCCCGGTGGCCCCCCACACATACGGGCTGCCGAGCTTCTCGTACGCGTACGAGACGGCAGCCGCAGCCCGCGAGTTGGGAGCCCCAACAGCCGAGCCCGGATCCGGCGAGTCGGAGGAGCGCGAGGCGCGAGCCGTGGCGGCGTCGTCCGTGCCGATCCGCGCACGCTGTTCGTCCGTCAGCCGGGACAGAAGCCGCCGAGCCTCGCCGAGCTTCCCGGTCACCGTCTTCTTGTGCCGGTTCTGCGCCGCCTGCTGGGACTTGAGCGAGGCCAGCTCGACATGGGCGGCCCCGCGCAACTGCTCGATCTCCCGCAGCTGGCCCCGTACGCGCGAAACGGTCGAGGCCTGCCGACTGCCGGCGCGCTCGGCGAACGCGGCCTCGTCCAAGTACTGATCGGGCTGCGAGGAGAGGAAGAGCCGCAGCGCCGGGTCGATGCCCCCATCCCGATACTGCGCGGCAGCCACTGAACCCAGTGCATCCCGCTCGGAGTTGAGCCGCTCCGTCCGGCGGGCGGCCTCGTCCTGGAGGGAGTCCACCCGGGCCTCCGCCTTGTCGGCCTTCTCCTTCGCCCCGTTGTACTTCTCGGTGGCGACCTCCGCCTCCTGGTACAACTTGTCGACCTTCGCCCGCACCTGCTCCGGCGTCAGCCGCGGCTCGGCGTAACCCGCCCCGTCGAATGAGGTTGCGCTCGCCGCGCCCGCCAGGGCGATCGTGAAGGCGGTACGGGCCGTATTGCCACTGAGCGAGCGCTGTCTTGGCTTGCGGTGCGCTGCCACCTGGACACACTTCCTTCCCGAACGGGCCGGTCACGCGTCCGGCGGCGGCCCGCACAGGGGGAGCGGACCGCCGCCGGATCTTCTCGGCGGTGATGTCCGGCTGCCGCCCCTGGTCCGGACGGCGGGTGGGGAGCCGGTCACCTGGGGAAGGACGCTAAACCTGAGCGTGCGCGCCTGGTAACGGCATGTACGGAACTGTCGGCACTGCGCCGCATGGTGACCGTATGTGACCGTAATTCCGGCCTGGAGTCGTCAAGTTGACGCGGGGTGTTGACCGATGCCGGGGTCGTAGAGGTCCGAGCGGCGCGGCGGTGCTATGTGGGGCCCGTCAGCGTCCGTCAGCGTCCGTCAGCGTCCGTCAGGGCCCGTCAGAGCCCGTACGGCGCCCCCAGGGGCCGGGGGCAGTGTGAGGCCGTATGCGAGCCCCCGGTTAGGCTCCGGCCTCATGGACGTACTCATCCATCTCTTCGTCGCCCTGCACATCATCGGCATCGCCGCACTCCTCGGCGGCTTTCTCACCCAGATGAAGGCGATGGGCGAGGGCACGGCCCGCTTCGGCCCCGCGATGCTCCACGGCGCGTTCACCATGCTCGTCACGGGCGTGATCCTCGTCGGCCTCAACCAGGCCGACGACCAGACGGTCAACAACATCAAGATCGGCGTCAAGCTGGCGCTGCTGATCGTGATCCTGGGCCTCGTGTATGTGAAGCGGGACGAGGAGAAGGTGGACAAGGGCTCGTTCGGGCTGGTCGGCGGGCTGACCACCGCGAACGTCTTCATCGCTGTGCTCTGGACCTGACGGCCCGAAGAGCCGCGAAAACGGCCTCATGGAGAGCCTCGAAAAAACGGCCTCATGAAGAGCGCCAAAACCCCAAAAACAGCTCACGCGCGCGTGCACCCCGAAATGGGGTCCACGCGCGCGTGCGTCACGCCGGACGGACCACGCTGTGGACCGGCATGTAGTAGATCGACTCCTCGCGGACGTACGCACCGGGCTTCGGGGCGTGGATCATCATGCCGTCGCCGAGGTAGAGGCCGACGTGGCTGATGTCGTCGTAGAAGAAGACGAGGTCCCCGGGCTGGGCGCTGGCGACCGAGACCTGGGTGCCGGTCTTGACCTGGTCCCACGTGGTGCGCGGGAGGGTGACGCCGGCGGCCTTCCAGGCGGCCTGGGTGAGGCCTGAGCAGTCGTAGGAGTCCGGTCCTGAGGCGCCCCAGACGTACGGCTTGCCGGTCTGGGAACGGGCGAAGGCGAGCGCCTTCTCCCCCTTGGCGGTCGAGGCGCCCGCGGAAGTGCCCGTGCCGGCCGAGGTCCCCGCGCCGGTGGAAGGCGCGGGAGCCGGCTGGGCCTGCTGCTGTTGGCGGCGCTGCTCCTCCGCGGCCTGCTGCCGCGCCAGTTCCTCCGCCTTGCGCTGGGCCTCCTCGCGCTGCTCCCGCTCGATCGCCGCGAGCCGGGCCTTCTCCTCGGCGGTCAGCTGCGAGAGCAACTGGCGCGCCTCGGCGAGCTTCCGCTGAACCGTCGCCTTGGACGACTTCAGGGTGTTCTCGGTCTGGGTGAGCCCCTGAAGGCTCTCGGAGGCCTCCTGACGCTTCTCCGCCATCTGGGACTGCTGCGTCGCGTAGTCGTCGACGGCCTGCTGCTGGCGGCTGGTCAGCCGGTCCATCAGCTGGTTCTGGTCGAAGTAGTCCTGCGGGTTGTCCGCGAGCAGCATGGCGGCGGTGTCAGGGGCGGCGGTGCCCGTGCGGTACTGCGCGGTGGCGAACGTACCGAGTTCCTCGCGCGCCTCGTTGAGCTTCTGCGTGCGGGAAGCGACGTCGTCAAGGAGGTTGTCGACCTTCTTGCGCTGCTTGCTGGTCTTCTCCTTGGCGCCGTTGTACTTCTCGGTCGCCGTCTCCGCCTGCGCGTAGAGGTCGTCGACCTTCTTCTGTACTTCGTCGAGGCTGGGCTTCGGCTCCGCGGAGGGCGAGGCGTTCGCGGTCTGCGACAGGAGGGCCACCGAGGTGAGAGCGGCGGTGGCGAGGGCAGGGGTCCGTATGCCCTTGGGACTGGACGACCGCGCTTTGCGGTGTGGCGCCACGAAGGCGACTCCTTCCGTGCTCCGCCTACCGAGTTAGCTGTCGGGTTCGGGCGTGTGCTTCGGAAGGTTTGCCCTACGGTCCTTGTCCCTAAGGGAGTTGGACCGATTCACCCCAAGGTCGGTGGGTCCCCGGCTCCGGGTGGCCACAAGGGCGTACCGGACTCGGCGGGAGCCGCACGGCCCGGCGACGTTCGCCGGTGGGGGTCGAGCGGCCCACTGCGAAAGCTAACCAACTCGTGTGGCTCCTGTGAAGGTTGATGTGCGAATTGTCCGATACGTTTTCGTGACCTTAGCCTCAGGCGTCATGATCCGTCGCCGACCGTGACGGGACGGTCCTGGAGGGTGAGGGAAATCCGGGCGGGCTCCCGGCAGCCTCGTACGAGCGGAGTTCTCAGGGTTTTCCCGGACAGCTTTTCAGGGCGGCGGCGAGCTGTCAGTGGGGGAGCCTAGACTCGGAGAGCGATGAGCAGCCTCTTTGATGACAGCTTCCTGGCGGACCTCAAACCCTCGCGGGACCACGAGGAAGAGCCCCCGCCACCGCCCGAGGACGATCACGTACCGGAGCAGGTTCCGGACGATCTGTTCGGCGGGAAGTTCGACGTGCCGCCGGACCGGGAGGCCTACTACCGCGATGGCGCCCCCCGTCCCCACGTGGACGCGGCCGCGCTCCTGGAGGGGCTGAACGACAACCAGCGCGCGGCGGTCGTGCACTCCGGCTCCCCCCTGCTCATCGTGGCCGGCGCCGGCTCCGGCAAGACCCGAGTACTCACACACCGGATTGCGTACCTGCTCGGCGAGCGCAAGGTGCATCCCGGCCAGATTCTCGCCATCACCTTCACCAACAAGGCCGCGGGCGAGATGAAGGAGCGCGTCGAGCACCTCGTCGGACCGCGGGCGAACGCGATGTGGGTGATGACCTTCCACAGCGCCTGCGTACGGATCCTGCGGCGGGAGTCGAAGAAGCTCGGCTTCACCTCCTCGTTCTCGATCTACGACGCCGCCGACAGCAAGCGCCTCATGGCCCTGGTCTGCCGCGACCTGGACCTCGACCCGAAGCGCTTCCCGCCCAAGTCGTTCAGCGCCAAGATCTCGAACCTCAAGAACGAGCTGATCGACGAGGAGGACTTCGCGGCACAGGCGAGTGACGGCTTCGAGAAGACCCTCGCCCAGGCCTACGCGATGTACCAGTCGCGGCTGCGCGAGGCGAACGCCCTCGACTTCGACGACCTGATCATGACGACGGTCAACCTCCTGCGGGCCTTCCCGGACGTCGCCGAGCACTACCGCCGCCGATTCCGCCACGTACTGGTGGACGAGTACCAGGACACCAACCACGCCCAGTACGCCCTCGTACGGGAACTCGTCGGCACCTCCGAGCACCCCGTGGACGTACCCCCGAGCGAGCACGACGTGCCGCCCGCCGAGCTGTGTGTCGTCGGTGACGCCGACCAGTCCATCTACGCCTTCAGGGGCGCGACCATCCGCAACATCCTCCAGTTCGAGGAGGACTACCCGGACGCGACGACGATCCTGCTGGAGCAGAACTACCGCTCCACACAGACGATCCTGACCGCGGCGAACGCGGTCATCGAGCGCAATGAGAGCCGCCGCCCCAAGAACCTGTGGACCAACGCGGGCGCGGGCGCGCGCATCACCGGCTACGTCGCCGACACGGAGCACGACGAGGCGCAGTTCGTCGCCGACGAGATCGACCGGCTGACGGACGCAGGGGAGGCGAAGGCGGGCGATGTCGCCGTCTTCTACCGTACGAACGCCCAGTCCCGTGTCTTCGAAGAGGTCTTCATCCGCGTCGGCCTGCCCTACAAGGTCGTCGGCGGCGTGCGCTTCTATGAGCGCAAGGAAGTCCGGGACGTCCTCGCGTACTTGAGGGTTCTCGCCAACCCGGAGGACTCCGTACCGATGAGGCGGATTCTCAACGTCCCCAAGCGGGGCATCGGCGACCGCGCCGAGGCGATGATCGACGCACTCGCCTCCCGGGAGAAGATCAGCTTCTCCCAGGCGCTGCGCCGCGTCGACGAGGCGTACGGCATGGCGGCCCGCTCCACGAACGCCGTCAAGCGGTTCAACACGCTGATGGAGGACCTGCGGACCATCGTCGAATCGGGCGCGGGCCCGGCCACGGTCCTGGAGGCCGTGCTCGAACGCACCGGCTATCTGGCCGAGTTGCAGGCCTCCACGGACCCGCAGGACGAGACCCGTATCGAGAACCTTCAGGAACTCGCCGCCGTGGCCCTGGAGTTCGAGCAGGAGGCCGGTGAGGGCGAGGCGTCGGGTGGGCTCTCCGACTTCCTGGAGAGGGTCGCGCTCGTCGCCGACTCCGACCAGATCCCGGACGAGGAAGAGGACGGTTCCGGCGTCATCACGCTCATGACCCTCCACACCGCCAAGGGCCTTGAGTTCCCCGTGGTGTTCCTGACCGGCATGGAGGACGGCGTCTTCCCGCACATGCGTGCCCTCGGCCAGACCAAGGAGCTGGAGGAGGAGCGGCGGCTGGCGTACGTCGGCATCACGCGCGCGCGGGAGCGGCTGTATCTGACGCGGTCCTCGATGCGGAGCGCATGGGGGCAGCCCTCGTACAACCCACCGTCCCGCTTCCTGGAGGAGATCCCGGACACCCATCTGGAGTGGAAGCGGAAGGGGTCCATGGGAGCGGTGGCCTCCGGCCCCGCGGCCGGTGTGGCGGCTTCCCTGTCCTCTTCGCGCTCGGCGGCCTCGGGCGCCTCCGGCTTCGCCACGCGGCGCGGCGGTGCCACGGAGAAGCCGGTGGTGTCGCTGGCGGTGGGGGACCGGGTCACCCACGACCAGTTCGGGCTCGGCACGGTGGTCGGCGTGAAGGGCACGGGGTCGAACGCGGAGGCGACGATCGACTTCGGGGACACCAAGCCGAAGCGGCTGCTGCTGCGCTACGCGCCGGTGGAGAAGTTGTAGCCGGGACTTGGTGGCCGGGCAGCGGGGCGGTTACGTCGGGTTGAGGCCGTGGCTGCGGAGCCACGCCAGGGGGTCGATCGCGTCGCCGCCGCCCGGGCGTACCTCGAAGTGGAGGTGCGGGCCCGTCGAGTTGCCGGAATTTCCGGAGTACGCGATCGGGTCGCCGGCCTTCACCTCGGTCCCGGAAGCGACCTTGTAGGTGGAGAGGTGGCAGTACCACGTCTCCGTACCGTCCTTCGCGGTCACGATCGCCATGTTCCCGTACGCGCTGTTCCACTCCGTACGGACGACGCCGTCGGTCGCGGCCATCACCGTCGTGCCGTACGAGACGGGGAAGTCGATGCCTGTGTGCACGGACATCCAGTTGATGCCGGCCTGGCCGTAGTAGGCGCTGAGCCCCTTCTGCTCGACCGGCACCGCGAACTTCGGACGCAGCCGCTCCTTGCGCGCCGCCTCCGCCGCCGCCCGCTTCTTCTCGGCCTCTTGCTGGGCCTTGAGGTCGATCCGCTCCTGCGTACGGCTCGCCCGGTCGGCGAAGTCGTCCGCGTCTGCGGTCAGGCTCTCGAGCTGGGTGTCCAGCTTGTTGTTGGCGGTCGCGGGCTGCACAGCCGTCGTGCCGGTCGCGGCCGTCGTCTGGTTGCTCTCGTTCCCGCCCCCACTGCCCACGGACGCCGCCGCGATCCCGGCCACGCCCATCACACACGCGGACGGCACGGCGACCGTCAGCAGGGCGGAACGCTTGGGTGGAGTACGGCGGCGGGAGCGGGATGCGGCACGGGCGGCGGTGCGGGAGCCCGGGCGGGGGGCCGGGAGGACGGCGGTGGCGTCCGGGGCGGGCGCTTCGGGGCCGTCGAGGAGAGGGAGTTCGTCGTGGCTGCCGGTGTTGATACCGGTGCCGGTGTCCGAGTCCAGGCGGTCGTCGGAGGGGGCGAACTCGTCCCCTATGGGGGCCTGTTGGTCGTAGGTGACCTGCTCGAAGATCACTGTGGCCTGCTGGTCGTACGACTCGTGCGGCGCGCGTTGGTCGTACGACTCGTGCTGCGCGCCCCCGTCGGAGTTCCAGGCCGTGGCGTCGTACGCACCTGAGTCGAAGGTCTGCGTGTTCCACTGCTGGGCCTGGTCGAGCGGTTCGGCCTGCAGCCAGGCGTTCGCGTCCCACTGACCGCTGATGTCGGGGCCTGTGGACTGCGCCGGGATCCCGATGAGCGGCTGCTGACCGGAGGTGTCCGTCCACAGGCCGGTCGCGTCATGGCCGCCGGTGTCGTACGCGGCGTGGTGCTGGGCCGCGTACGCGTCGTAGTTCAGCGTCTGATGACTGCCGGTGAACGTGTACGAACCCGTGCCGCCGCTGCCCGGCAGGTCGCCGAAGAGGGGATCGGTCTCGAAGCTCGTCGTGGCCTCGAAGGGCGGCGCCGCGCAGGCACCCGGGGTGCCATAGGTGTCGTAGATGCCGGTGGGCGCCGCGTCAAAACCGGTGGCGGCGTAGGCGTCGTACGTGGTGAAGTCGCCGTGCTGGACCCCATGCTCGCCAAACGACGCAAAGTGCGTCGAGGCGGCTTCGGGAGCCGAGGCCGGGGGCGGCACGGTCCCCGACGGGTGACGGTCGTTCACCAACTTCTCTTTCGCCTCGACAACAGGGGCGCTGGCAGAGCAGTGCGGTGACTGTACCCGGGGGTAGGCGGGCGCGACAATCTTCGGCCGTCATCACCCGCTGGGGAAACGGGCATTCGGCCGCCTTTCGGCGGACTGTGGGCGCGACTTTGGCCTTTCGTTCGATGAACGTTCGAGGGCATGCGGGTGTTCCCCGGTGGTTCGGCCGGGGCCTCGGGGCGCGTTGTGGTTTACGCCACGGTCAGTCCGCCGGTGCGGGCGGCGGCAGCGGTCCCCGCGGTCTCGTCCATGTCGAGCGCCTGCCGTATGCCGGCTGCGACCGCCGGGTGCACGGGCAGCGCGAGGTGACCTATGCCACTCACCTGTACGTTCTGCGCCAGCAGATCGGGGTGCTCGACGCAGGCCGTCTCCAACGGGTCCATCAACTGGTCGAGATCGCTCCAGAAGCTCACAAACTGCGTCCGGCAGCCCGGTGCGGGCTCGCACAGCTCCTCAAGCACGTCGGAGCCGGGCCGCATCTGCCGCACGATCGGATGCGCGTTCATCAGCGGTGCCACGCTCGTGCCCGAGTGCGGTGTGCCCAACGTCACAAGCGTCCGTATGCGGGCATCGCCGCCCAGCCGCTGTACGTAGTAACGCGCGATCAGTCCGCCGAGGCTGTGGCCGACGATGTCCACCTCCTGCTGGCCGGTGCGCTCGCAGATCTCCTCGATGTGCCGGCCGAGCAGCTCGGCGGCGGTACGGATGTCGCAGGTGAGGGGCGAGTAGTTGAGCGACTCGATCTGCTGCCTGCCGTGCTGGGCCAGGGAGCGGCGCAGCAGCACGAACACCGAGCGGTTGTCTATGAATCCGTGGAGGAGGACGACCGGGGGCTTGGGCCGGGTGGGCAGGCGGTGGGCCTCGGCGTCCCGTTCGGTGTCGGCCGCGGTCTCTGCATCGAGGTCGTCGGGGGCGCGGCGGGGCCTCGGGAGCGCGGCGGAGGGAAGGTTGGGGGCTGGCGAGGGCGAGGCGGCGCCCGGGCGGCGCTCCTGGACGATGCCCGTGGGGTAGAGGATCAGATGCCCCGCGAGGATCGCGACCTCAAGGGCCGTGGCCTTCAGGAGAGTCAGCGAGAGTCCGGCCAGTCTGTTGGGCAACAGCCTTTGACAGAGCGGCAAAAGCGGATAAAAGGGCAGTACTGCCCTGGTGACCTTCATGGCCGACCTCCCGTCGGCACACGAAAGGACGGCTCTGTCCCCCGTGTGCCCTCATGGAAAGCCGCCGACGAGGAGAACGGCGGTGCGCACGTGGCGAGCATCACGCCCGCGGAACGACGGATCCCGTCGTCGTGCGATCGCCGATACGCCGCACCATCCGGCCGCCGGGCTGGCGGCGCGGAGGCACGGCGACCTCGTGGCGGCTCCCCTTGCGCCCGGCCCGGCTGTGGCCCATGTGCCCCAGGGTGCGGGATCGGTGCGCGGCGAACTTGTCCCATCGTGTGATTTCCCCCTCGGTCTACACCGCGAAACTGCCGGTTGCGGGATGGTGGCGATAACGTTCGTTCACTTCCCCGGCCGGCGCGGTGCGGGGCGGCTGTGCCGCTGGGTACACCTGACGTGGGGTGACATGTCGCTCACATGAAGCGGTTGCGACGAGTCGCCGTCGGCGTCTTGAGGTGCTATCAGTCGATACAAGCCGGTGCGGGACGGTAACAGGTCGATTTAGGTTTTTGCTAGATACGGATTTCTGCAGTCCGGTTCGCTGGAGATCGTTTCTCGGCGGGGCGGAAGTCGGCACATGGAGGCAACAGTGATGGGTGTGGCAGCCGGCCCGATCCGCGTGGTGGTGGCCAAGCCGGGACTCGACGGTCACGATCGCGGGGCCAAGGTGATCGCGCGAGCCCTGCGTGACGCGGGCATGGAGGTCATTTACACCGGCCTCCATCAGACGCCGGAGCAGATCGTCGACACCGCGATCCAGGAGGACGCGGACGCGATCGGACTCTCCATTCTTTCCGGCGCCCACAACACGCTTTTCGCCGCCGTCATCGAACTCCTCAAGGAGCGCGAGGCGTCGGACATCAAGGTGTTTGGTGGCGGAATCATTCCTGAAGCGGATATTCCTCCCCTCAAGGAGAAGGGTGTCGCCGAGATCTTCACGCCGGGGGCGACGACGGCGTCGATCGTGGACTGGGTCCGAGCCAACGTCCGGCAGCCGGCTGCCTCTGGTTGAACGGGGCGCCCCACGGGGCGGTGGGTTGGATTCGTCGGTGACTGCGGGCACGTCGTGGCTGGTCGCGCAGTTCCCCGCGCCCCTCAAAAGTCTGCGACTGCCCGCGCCCCGAAGAGCAAGGGCCCCGAAAAAGCCCCCACCCCCAACTACCCGCGGCTTCCCTCCGGTGGGAGGGGACGTGGGCCGGTGCGTCGTATGCCCGTCGCTTAGCTTCGGTCTGGGCACTGCTGCGCCCTGTGTCAGCAAGGGGTCGTATGCCCTGTTGGCGACGGGCTGACGCACCGGACCGCGGCCCCGCACCCACCAACCACCTAGGGGCGCGGGGAACTGCGCGACCAGCCACGACGGCGCCGCACCCGCCCAACTGCCGGAGGCACCCCGCGGGGCTGGCGCGACCAGCCACGACGGCGCCGCACCCGCCCAACTGCCGGAGGCACCCCGCGGGGCTGGCGCGACCAGCCACGACGGCGCCGCAGCCGCCAACGAACTGAACCCACCCACCCGGTAGGCGCCCCCTTCTCAACCGCGGAGCTCAGCTCGCATAGCCGCGCGCAAGCGCAACGTGCCTACAAGGCGTTGGAACGACTCCGCCCAGTAGCCCCCGGCACCGGGCGACGCGTTCTCCGGCTCGTCAGGCACAGCCGTCAGCGCATCGAGACGGTCCGCTTCCGAAGGGTCAAGGCACCGCTCGGCGAGCCCCATGACGCCGCTGAAACTCCACGGATAGCTCCCCGCGTCCCGCGCGATGTTGAGCGCGTCCACGACGGCCCTGCCCAGGCCCCCCGCCCAGGGGGTCGCGCAGACGCCGAGCAACTGAAACGCCTCGGACAACCCGTGCACCGCTATGAACCCCGCCACCCACTCCGCCCGCTCGGAGGAGCCCAACGTGCTGAGCAGCTTGGCCCGCTCGGCCAGCGACACCGCCCCCGGCCCTCCGGCCTCCGGCGCGGAAGGTGGCCCCAAAAGCGCTCTGGACCAGGACGGATCACGTTGCCGCACCGCCGCCCGGCACCACGCGGCATGCAGTTCGCCCTGCCAGTCGTCCGCCACGGGCAAGGCCACGATCTCTTCCGGCGTACGCCCGCCGAGCCGCTCGGACCACGTGGCGAGCGGGGCCGCCTCGACCAACTGGCCGAGCCACCAGGACCGTTCACCCCGGCCGGTCGGCGCCTTGGCCACCACCCCGTCGCGCTCCATGCCCGCATCGCACTCATGTGGCGCCTCGACCACGATCGTGGGCTCGCCGCCCGTATGGTCGACGGCCACGCACGAGCCGGCGCGGTCCGCCATCCGCCCGGCGAGCGCCGAACCCGGCAGCGCGGACAGCAACTCCGCCGCTGTGGCCCGCACATTGCGGCTCCGGTCGGCCAACGCCTGTTCCAGGAACGGCTCGTCCGCCGCGCACAGCCCCGTGCGCAGCGAGTCGAGGAACATCAGCCGGTCCTCGGCCCGCTCCGTCGCCCAGGTCGTGGCGAGCAGTTCACGCGCGGCTGCCGCGTCCTGTGCCCGTATCGCCGCAAGGAGTGCCACCCGCTCGGCGAACAGACCTTCCTGCCACAACTGCCTTGCCTGTTCCGGCTCTTCGGCGCCGGGCAGCGCTGCACTGCCGCCCGGTGTCGCACGCAGCGCGAACCTCCAGTCAGGGTTCAGCCGTGCCAGCCACAGCGCACGCGGACCCGCGAAGGTCAGCGCCGCCGGCCGCAGATCCGTACGCCCCCTGGCCGCGTCCAGAAGCGCGGGCAGCAACTCCGGGGGTGCCGAGAACCCGCGCTCGTTCGCCAGGGCGAGCCACTGCGGCAGCAGCTCCATGAGGTCGGGCGCCGTTCCTCTGCGGCCGCCGCCCCCCGTGCCGGGCCGGTCGGCGAGCAGCATCGCCAGCCTGCGCGCGGCGGGGCGGGGGAGCGCCGGGCGCGGGTCCTGTGCCGCCGACTCCGGCCGTGCTGCCGCCTGCCCCGGCCGCAGTCCGGCCCGCCGCCGAACCGTCTGTATCGCCGCCGCGTCCAGCAGGGCTCCGGGCGCCTCCCGTCCGGGCGCGATCCCCGGCAACGTACGCCGCTCGGTCCCGAGCAACGCAACGGTCACGAGCTCCTCCCAGGAGTTCCCGGTGGAGGCGTCCGTGGGAGTGAGGGGGCTGTTCATGTGCGTCCCTTTCCATACGGAGTAGAGGGAGGGGTGCCCGGCCGCGCAGGACGGCGACTGCCGAGAGGCCCGGGTGAGCTGGTCGGCGGGGCGAGACCTGGCCGTGGCGTCAGCACAGCGGCATCGCCTCTCCGACTTCCTCAGGCCAAGCCGTAAGCGGTGTGAAGCCGCGGTGGCCGCATTCCCCGAAGACCGTGACAGGGGCTCCGCCCGACAGGGCGACCAGGCGCCACAGGCCGGAGCGGGACTGGGCGGCCGGGGTGAGGGGGAGCGCCAGGTCGCTGTCGGCGTCCGCCAGTTGCCAGGAGTCGGCGTCCGGGGTCGGTATGACGCGGGCCAGCGTCACCGGGTGGGAGTCCAGCCATGGGTCGTCCCGGAGTGCCTCGCCGTACCGGGCCGCCGCCTGCGTCACGCTCACCCCCGGCGGGCGGAGCGTCACGGGAGCAGGGGGCGTGAACTGCTCGCCCAGGGACACCCGCAGCTGCCCCGCGCCCGGGTACGCCGCCACCTCCGCGTCGAGGGCCAGGCCGACGGGCAGTGCCAGTTCCGGTGCGCGGCCGGCGGCTCCGTAGGAGAGGAGCAGGACCGTGCGTCCCGACTGCGCTCCGTGCAACCAGATGCGGCGGGTCGTGAGGCGGCTGTCCGCCGTGTCGTACTGGGCGAGGACCAGCCAGTGGTCGCGCTCGGGTGGGCCGTCCGCCGAGCCGGACAGCCCAATTCGGGAACGGATCGTCGCCGTCAGTCCTTCCGGCAGTCGCTCGCGGCGCAGCCAGCCCTGGTCGAGCAGGTGGAGCAGGGCGCACTCCTCGAGCAGCCGGACCGGCCAGCCGGGACCGGAGGACGGAATGGCCCCCAACTCCCGCACGCGCGCGGCCAGTCCCGGTGCCTGCGCGTCGACCATCCGGGCCGCCGTCTCCTCCCACAGCCCGTACCCCGCCTGCTCCGCCGCGGCCAGGCCGCCGCGCAGGAGATCCGTCAGCCGCTGCTCCAGCTCCGTCGCGCCCGCCGTGATCCGCTCGGCACGCCGCTCCGCCCGGCGTCGCGCCGCCTCGGGATCACCCGTCGGAGCGCCGGACGGCCCGATCGTCGTCCGCTTCTCCTCCGCGCGCTGCCTTCTCCCCTTTATCCACTGCTCGGCCCAGTCCGGCGCCTGCCCGCGCGGCACCGAGCTGTCCGTCCCGCTCTCGCCCGCCCAGAGCAGCAGCAGTCCCAGCGCGTGCTTGCACGGGAACTTGCGGCTGGGACAACTGCACTTGTACGCGGGCCCCGTGGAATCCGCGAGGTCGATGACCGTCTGATACGGCTTGCTGCCGCTGCCCCTGCACAGTCCCCATACCGTCCCCTCGTCAGAACTGCCGGCCTCCGACCACGGCCCTGCCGCGCCGAGTTTGCTTCCCGCTTTGCGTGACGCGGAGTCAGGTGCCAGTGCCAGCACCTGATCCGCAGTCCAGCGCACCCCCTGCTGAGTCATGACATCGAAGGTAGATCCCACCACTGACAATCGGCCCTCGCCAGGGAATTTGCGCAGGTCAGAGCGCATTGTCAGTGGTGTGGTGCAAGGTGGACACCAGATCCGAACCGGCCGACCCGGCCGAGCTGGAGGGGGACCTAGCCATGCCTGTTTCCGTCGACCCGACGTCCGTCGACCCGAGCCGCGACCAGTCCGCGCCCGCGAACACGAGCGCCGGCGTGCGTACGTCCGCGCAGGCGCCCACAGGAGGGAACGCCGAGGCGCTGCGGCCGCACGCCGAGGACGCGTTCGCCGCCGAACTCGCTGCGCTGGCCGCGCAGGACGACCGCCCGCGCCCGACCCGCTGGCGGATGTCGCCGTGGGCCGTCGCGATGTACCTGCTCGGTGGCACCCTGCCGGATGGCACAGTGATCACACCGAAGTATGTGGGCCCGCGCCGCATCGTCGAGGTCGCCGTCACCACGCTCGCCACCGACCGGGCACTGCTCCTGCTCGGCGTGCCCGGCACGGCGAAGACATGGGTGTCCGAGCACCTGGCCGCGGCCGTCAGCGGAGACTCGACGCTGCTCGTGCAGGGCACGGCCGGCACACCGGAGGAGGCCATCCGGTACGGCTGGAACTACGCGCAGTTGCTCGCCAACGGCCCGAGCCGCCACGCGCTGGTGCCCAGCCCCGTCATGCGCGCCATGTCGGAAGGGATGACCGCGCGCGTCGAGGAGCTGACCCGTATCCCCGCCGACGTACAGGACTCGCTTATCACGATCCTGTCGGAAAAGACGTTGCCGATACCGGAACTGGGGTCGGAGGTGCAGGCCGTACGCGGCTTCAACCTGATCGCGACCGCCAACGACCGTGACCGCGGGGTCAACGACCTGTCCAGCGCCCTGCGCCGCCGCTTCAACACAGTGGTGCTGCCGCTGCCCGAGAGCGCCGACGCCGAGGTCGACATCGTCTCGCGCAGGGTCGACCAGATCGGCCGCTCCCTCGACCTGCCGGCCGTGCCCGACGGCATCGACGAGATCCGCCGCGTCGTCACCGTCTTCCGGGAGCTGCGCGACGGCATCACCGCCGACGGCCGTACGAAGCTGAAGTCGCCCAGCGGCACGCTGTCGACCGCGGAGGCCATCTCCGTCGTCACCAACGGGCTTGCCCTGTCCGCCCACTTCGGCGACGGCGTCCTGCGCGCGAGTGACGTGGCCGCCGGCATCCTCGGTGCCGTCGTCCGCGATCCGGCGGCCGACCGCGTCATCTGGCAGGAGTACCTGGAAGCGGTCGTCCGCGAACGCGACGGCTGGAAGGACTTCTACCGCGCCTGCCGGGAGGTGAGCGCGTGAACGGATCCCTTCCCCAGGCCGCGCGGGCCGAAGGCGCCGGGCGCGGTACGGGTCCCTTGCTGCTCGGGGTGCGGCACCACGGGCCCGGTTCGGCGCGGGCCGTGCGGGCGGCCCTGGAAGCGGCGAGCCCTCGGACGGTACTGATCGAGGGTCCACCAGAGGCGGATGTGTTGATCGCGCTGGCCGCCGAGGACGGCATGCGGCCGCCCGTCGCGCTCCTCGCGCATGTAGTGGAGGAGCCGGGACGGTCGGCGTTCTGGCCGCTGGCCGAGTTCTCCCCGGAGTGGGTGGCGATCCGCTGGGCGTTGGAGAACGGGGTTCCGGCCCGCTTCATCGACCTCCCCGCCACGCACACGCTGGCTTGGGAGCAGGAGGAGGCGCCCGACTCGTCCGCGACACCGGACGAGTCAGACGCGTCTGCGGCACCGGACGGGCCCGAAGCGACGGACACGTCAGCACCGGGTACGCCGCAGACACCGGGCAGTGGTGCGTCCGGGGAGGCCCTCCGGATCGACCCGCTCGCCGTGCTCGCCGAGGCCGCCGGGTACGACGATCCCGAGCGGTGGTGGGAGGACGTGATCGAGCACCGGGGGGTCCGCGGCTCGGACGCGTTCGGGCCCTTCGAGGTGCTGGGGGAGGCCATGGGGGCGTTGCGGGAGGTGTACGGGACCGGCGGACACGAGCGGGATCTCGTACGGGAGGCGTATATGCGGCTCCAAGTACGGGCGGCGCAGGGGGAGTTCGGGGACGAGGTGGCCGTGGTGTGCGGGGCCTGGCATGTGCCCGCGCTGCGGCACAAGGCCACCGTCGCCGCCGACAAAGCACTGCTCAAGGGCCTGCCCAAGGCGAAGGTGGACATGACGTGGGTGCCGTGGACGCACCGGCGGCTCGCGCGGATCAGCGGTTACGGCGCGGGGATCGACTCGCCCGGCTGGTACGGGCATCTGTTCAGCGCCCCCGACCGGCCGATCGAGCGCTGGATGACCAAGGTGGCCGGGCTGCTCCGCGACGAGGACCGGATCGTGTCGTCGGCGCACGTCATCGAGGCGGTGCGGCTCGCCGACACGCTCGCCGCGATGCGGGGCCGCCCGCTGCCGGGGCTGACCGAGACCACCGATGCCGTACGGGCCGTGATGTGCGAGGGCTCGGATGTGCCGCTCGCGCTCGTGCACGACCGGCTCATCGTCGGCGACGTACTGGGCGAGGTGCCCGAGTCGGCGCCCGCGGTGCCGTTGCAGCGGGACCTGGCCCGGATCCAGCGGCGGCTGCGCCTCAAACCGGAGGCGCTGGAGCGGGAGTTGGAGCTGGACCTCCGCAAGGAGAACGACGCCGGGCGCAGCAGGCTCCTGCACCGGCTGCGCCTCCTCGGCATCGCGTGGGGCACGCCGGCGGAGTCGCGGGGGAGCACGGGTACGTTCCGGGAGACCTGGCGGCTGCGCTGGGAGCCGGAGTTGGCGGTGCGGGTCGCCGAAGCCGGGGTGTGGGGCACCACGGTGCTGGCCGCGGCGACCGCGAAGGCCGAGGCGGACGCCGTCGCGGCCGGCGCCCTGGTAGATGTCACGACCCTCGCTGAGCGCTGCCTACTCGCCGAACTCCCGAACGCCCTCCCCGTGGTGATGCGGATCCTCGCCGACCGCGCGGCCCTCGACGCGGACGTCGGCCACCTCGCCCAGGCCCTCCCCGCCTTGGTCCGCTCCCTGCGCTACGGCGACGTACGCGGCACGGGCACCCACGCCTTGGCCGAGGTCGCCGCGGGCCTCGCCGAACGCGTCTTCGTCGGCCTCCCTCCGGCCTGCGCCGCTCTCGACGCAGACGCTGCAGAGGAGATGCGTCGCCATGTCGATGCCGTGCATGGGGCGGTGGCGTTGCTGGGGGAGGTTCATACGGAGACGTCTGCGGGAGCCGGCTCGGAATCGCGTCCGGGAGCAGCACCGGCGACGGTCGGCGCGGAAGCATCCGGCCAGAGGTCGCGCCCGGCGGCTGCGGATGCCTCCCCGGCACAGGACACCGGGACCGGTCCAGGCCCCCGTCCGGAAGCCGACGAGAGGCCTGGCTCCGAGGCAGACGCTGAGGTCGCTACCGAAGCCGACGCCGAGCCAGAGACCAAGATCGACACCGACACCGATACCGACACCGACACCGACGCCGACACCGGCACCGACGCCGACGCCGACGCCGACGCCGACGCCGACGCCGACGCCGACGCCGACGCCGACACCGACACCGGCGTCGACGTCGACGCCCACCCCGATACCGACGCCGGCCCTCGCTCCGGCATACGCCACCGCTGGCACACCGTGCTGCGTACGCTCTCCGTTCGCGACACGATCCCGGGAGTCATTCGGGGGCGGGCCGTTCGACTGCTGCTGGACGATGGGGAGTTGGCGGAGGGGGAGGCCGCGCGGCTGATGGGGCTTGTGCTGTCGCCGGGGACTGCGCCGGGAGATGCGGCGGCGTGGATCGAGGGGTTCGTCGGCGGAGGCTCCGGGGGCGGGATGCTGCTCGTGCACGACGAGCGGCTGCTCGGGCTGGTCGACGCATGGCTGACCGGGGTGCCGGGGGACGCGTTCACAGACGTACTGCCTCTGCTGCGGCGGACCTTCTCGGCGTACGAACCCGGGGTGCGGCGCACGCTCGGCGAGCTGGTGCGACGCGGGCCGGGGACGCAGGGGCGAGCCGCGGCCACCGGTTCCGCCATACCCGGCTTCGCCCCTGACCTCGACCCCGAGCGCGCGGACGCCGTCCTCCCGATGCTGCGCCTGCTCCTTGGCCTGGACGAGCAGGACATCGATGCGGACGACGCACCTGGCAACGACGCACACGACGACACCGCACACAACAACGACCTGAACGACAACGACCTTGCGGGGGTGGGCCGATGAGCACGGAAGCGACAGGCAGGGCCGGTGCGGCCGTCGAGGCCGGTGCCTCCGACGAGCGGCTTCGGCGGTGGCGGCTGGTGCTGGGCGGGGCGGAGGCGGACGGTACGGGGTGTGAGCTGACCGGGCAGGACGTCGGGATGGACGGGGCGCTTGGGGCGCTGTACGGGGGCGCGGGCGCCGGCAAGGGGCGGACAGGGAAGGACCGGTCGGCGGGGCTGGGGGCCTCCGCGCCGTCGGTCGCCCGGTGGCTGGGGGACATACGGACGTACTTTCCGTCCTCCGTGGTGCAGGTCATGCAGCGGGACGCCATCGACCGGCTCGGGCTGTCCACGCTGTTGCTGGAGCCGGAGATGCTGGAGGCGGTGGAGGCCGATGTCCATCTGGTCGGGACGTTGCTCTCGCTGAACAAGGCGATGCCCGAGACGACCAAGGAGACGGCACGTGCCGTCGTACGCAAGGTGGTCGAGGACCTGGAGAAGCGGCTCGCGACCCGTACCCGGGCCACGCTCACCGGCGCCCTGGACCGCAGTGCCCGTATCAGCCGGCCGCGCCACCACGACATCGACTGGAACCGCACGATCTCGGCCAACCTCAAGCACTATCTGCCCGAGTACCGGACCATCGTGCCGGAGCGGCTGATCGGTTACGGGCGCGCGTCCCAGTCCGTGAAGAAGGAGGTCATCCTCTGCATCGACCAGTCGGGTTCGATGGCGGCATCCGTCGTCTACGCCTCGGTCTTCGGCGCCGTACTGGCCTCGATGCGGTCCATCAACACCCGGCTCGTCGTCTTCGACACGGCGGTCGTCGACCTCACCGACCAGCTCGACGACCCGGTCGACGTCCTGTTCGGTACCCAGCTCGGCGGCGGTACGGACATCAACAGAGCGCTGGCGTACTGCCAGTCGCAGATCACCCGCCCCGCCGACACCGTGGTCGTGCTCATCAGTGACCTCTACGAAGGAGGCATACGGAACGAGATGTTGAAGCGGGTAGCGGCAATGAAGGCGTCCGGGGTGCAGTTCGTGACGCTGCTCGCGCTGTCCGATGAGGGGGCGCCCGCGTATGACCGGGAGCACGCGGCGGCGCTCGCGGCGCTGGACGCACCGGCGTTCGCGTGCACGCCCGATCTCTTCCCGGAGGTGATGGCGGCGGCGATCGAGAAGCGCCCGCTGCCGATACCGGACACCGGAAGCCCGGTACGGTAAAAAGGGGCTGCGCGGGGCTAGTTGGAGGAAACCGGACATGAATGTCCAACGGGCACGGGGGGCTTGCGCAACCTCCCGACTCGCATGCAAGGATCGTCGCGACTTCAACGGTGCGCAGTGTGCCGCCCCGCCCGTTCGTACCCGCCTCGTCCCGCCGCACGGGAGGCTCTCCCCGTTTTGACCGTGTCGACCCTGTCAGCCGCACTGCCCGGTGCCGTTCTGCGTATGACGCGCACGGCGGCCGGGCGGCGGGCCCTGCAAGTGGGGTTGCTGGTGAGCGGGTTGTTCGTGCTCGGGCTGCTGTGCGGGGAGCGAGCGGACGCGGCGGAAGGTGCGGACACCGCGACTTCGAGTGTGACGGCGACCCGCGTCGTGAGGTCGGTGACGGATTCGGCCGAGCGCGTGGTCACGGGCTCGGTCGGAGCGGTTACGCAGGGCGTGAAGCAGGCGCGGGCGGAGCGGCCGGGTTCGGAGCAGCGGACGGCGACTCCGGACAGTTCCGGGGCTGAAGCGTCTGAGGCCGGGGCCCCCGGCGGACACGGCGTGAGCCGATCCCACGATCTACTCGACGGGCTCAGCGGCCTCGTCGGCCTCAGCGATCCGTCGTCCGAAGCGAACGGCTCGCCCGGAGCTGACGGCTCCTCCGAAGCGGACGGTTCCTCCGGAGCTAACGGTTCCTCCGGAGCCGAAGCCGGCCCAGAAGGCGCCAGCCCCGCCCCCGGCCAGGGCGCCGCTCCGGGCCAGGGCGCCAGCCCCGTCACCAGTTCGAAGCCCGGCGTCGGGACGTCGGCCCGCTCCCGCACCGTCGACCCCCTGGCCCCCGTCCACAAGACGACCACCCCGGCGAACGACCCCGTGAGCGACGGAGTCCACCGCGTCATCCGCCCCGTGACCGAGCAGGCCATACGGCCGGTGACCGAGCAGGTCGTTTGGCCCGTCACTGGAAAGCTCATACGGCCAGTCACCGACAAGGTCATACGCCCGGCCACCGGTGGCGTCGTACGGCCGATAGGTGGTCTGGTGGAACAGGTCGTGGGTGCTGGGACCGCCAAGCCCCAAGCGCCCGGGTCGCCCTGGTGGCCGCCCCTGGCCCTACTCCCCGGGCTTGAACTCCCCGCACTTCCGCACCTGCCGGGGCTGCCCGTTCAGCCGGGTCAGACCTTGCCGGTCGGTTCGCAGCCGCAGGTGCCCGGTGGGGCCGCGGACGAGAACAGGTCGGTTGGGCAGAACGCCGGAGAGAAGTCCGGCGACGGTTCCACGGGTGCGTACGGGCCGCAGTTCAGCGGCGGTCGCGCGGTGCCCGGTGCCGGTGTGCACGACAACGACGAGGGTGCGCGGGGTGCCGTGCAGCCGCCCGCGCACCAGGAGCACGAGGGTGCCCCGAAGGGTGCGCTCGGGCATGGTTCCGCGGCGGACAACGGTTCGCCGCGGCATGGCGACGCGCATGCCGTCGCGTTCAGCAACCGGGCTCAGCTGAGGCTGGTGCCCGGTGTCGCCGCGGCGGTGACCGCGGCCGAGACCAGGGACAGGTACCGGGACATTCCCGTATTCCCCGGCTAGGGCAGCCCTTCCCGCGTTGACCTGCCGCGCGGGGGCGGAACAGGTCTGCCCGTCGTCCGGACATCCCTCCGATCTCCGGACACAGCCAACGGGATCCGGACCGGAGCCGCTGCCGACCCAACCGGTCCTCAACTCCCCGGGCCGGTAAGGGATTCGGCGCCGCATCCGACACCGGAAGCCCCCCACTCCCGAAGTCATCAAGTCTCGGTATCCCGAAGGATCTGAAGCACGCATGCACAAGAACATCCGCCGTTCCATCGTCATCGCCGCCGGAGTCACCGGCGCGTGGGCGCTCGGCTCAGCCGTCGCCGGCGCTGACGCACTGCCCAAGTCGACCGCCTCGGTACCCGACGCGTCCCTGTCTGTGGACGACGTGGACGACGCGGTCGGCAACGCGGCCCAAGAAGCCGACAGCCCCGTCGGCGAAGTGGCCGACGACGTCCTCCACGACGTCTCCGACGCCTCCGCCACCGCCCCCGACGCCTCCACGGTCACCGACAAGATCGCCGACATCACCGGCGCCACGACCGCCAAGGCGCAGAGCACCGCGACCGGTACGACGGCCATGGCGCAGAGCACCGCCACCGGTACGACGGCCAAGGCGCACGACGCCGTCACCGGAACCACCGCAAGGGCGAAGGCGACCGCCTCCGCAGACGCCAGGACGAAGGCGGCCGACCAGGCCCGTCAGTACGTCGAAGCCGAACTGCCCGCCCTGCCCGCCCACGAGATCGCCCGGGCGAAGGCCGCCACGCAGGAGGCCAAGTCCGAGGCGGCGCACGCCGTTTCCGACGACACCGGCCCGCAGGACGAGGTCGACTACCTCTTCGGCCCGCTGTCGACATTCGCCCCGGACGTCGAGCGGACGCTCGCCGCCGCGCAGACGAGGCTCGCGGCCACCGAGCGCACCGCGGCGGGCGTACCGTCCGACGCCCGGGCCCAGGTCCGGCAGACGGCCGCCACCGCCGACCGTACGGTCGCCTCCGCAGGCCGGACGGCCGCCCCCGTACGCACCACGGCCGACATCGCCCGCCAGACCGTGAACGGTGCCCCGGCCCAGGCGCAGGCCACCGTCACCGCCCTCCCCTCCACCGTCCAGGGCATCCACGAGACCGCCACCCCGGTCGTCGAGGAGACCGCCGCCTCCGCCCTTCCGCCCTTCGCCGCCGATGCCGTCCACGGCGTCACGCCCGTCGCGGACCAGGCGGTCCACGGCGTCGCGCCGGTCGCAGGCCAGGCCGTCAGCGGCGTCACCCCGCTCGCCGACCAGACCGTCCACGGCGCCGTACCCGTAGCCGACCAGGCCATCAGCGAGGCGACAGCGCTGGCCTACGGAGTCGCGGCCGACGCGCAGACGCACACGCACGGTCTCGCGGGCGAAGCTCAGACGTACGCAGGCGGAGTCACCCAGGCCACCACCCCGTACGCACACGGCATCGCCGACAACGCGCACACGTACGCGAACGGCGTCGTCAGCGACACCACCCCCTACGCGACGGGCATCCTGGGCCAGGTCACCGAGGACACCGCTGCCTCCGTGCTCCCGCCGGTCGCCCGTACCGCCGTGGACGGTGTGGTGCCGGTCGCCGGGCAGGCCGCGGGTGACGCGGGTGTGCTCGCGGACGGTGTCGTCGGCGAGGTGCGGCCCTTCGCGGAGGGCGTCGTGGGTGACGTTCCGCCGGTCGCGTACGGAGTGGTGGGCCAGGCCGGTCCGTTCGCGCAGGGCGTCGCCGGGCAGGCGCCGACGTTCGCCGAGGGCGTCCTCGGGACCGTGCAGCCGGTCGTGGACGCCGTCGTCGGTTACGCGGAGCCCGTCGTGCAGGGCGTCGGCGGCAGTGCCACGACGTTCGCGTACGGCGTCGCGGGCGATGTGCAGCCCTTCGCGTACGGCGTTGCCGGCGAGGTCTCCCCGTTCGCGGGCGGTGTCGCCGGACAGGCCGGGCCGCTCGCGCAGGACCTGACCGGAACCGTCGAGACCGCAGGCGGACCCCTGGTCCAGAACGCGGCCACCGGCGCCCAGGGCGTCGCCGAGTCCGTCACCCCGAGCTACCTGACGGGCGCCGCACACGGCACTGCGTACGGCGCCGCGTACGGCATCTGACCGGACTGCCGTACGCCCAGCCGTACGGCACCCGACCGACTCCGTGGGAACCAGCCGGGCAGCCGAAATCCATCGGCCGGCCGACCGAGAACCCGCGGACAGGGGCGGGTGGTCCCCAATGGGGTGGGGACCGTCCGCCCCGCAACCCCTGAGTGGCTGTTCGCGCGTTCCTCAGGGGCTGTTACAGGGGCCTCACCAGGCCAACCCCAGCCTGGTGAGGCCCTGATCAGAGGCACATCGGACCCGCATCTGTGACCGTAATCACCGCTCAGGTGTGATCTGCGATTTACGACCCCACCGTCAGCGGCGATAACCTGCCAGACGGACATGCCGCGTGCCGGCCACCGTGCCCACGCCCTCTTGGTGACCGCGCAGTCACGTTGCCCTCGCGGCACGCCCACGGAGACCAACGAACCGCGAGATACCTGATAGGGACGGACGCGCGTGGACCTGTTCGAGTACCAGGCGAGGGACCTCTTCGCCAAGCACGGTGTACCGGTGCTGGCCGGTGAAGTCATCGACACGCCTGAGGGGGCGCGCGCGGCGACCGAGCGTCTTGGCGGCAAGTCCGTCGTCAAGGCCCAGGTCAAGGTCGGCGGCCGGGGCAAGGCCGGCGGCGTGAAGCTGGCCGCCACCCCGGACGAGGCCGTCGCCCGCGCGACGGACATCCTCGGCATGGACATCAAGGGCCACACGGTCCACAAGGTGATGATCGCCGAGACGGCTCCCGAGATCCTCGAGGAGTACTACGTCTCGTACCTCCTCGACCGCACCAACCGCACCTTCCTCGCCATGGCGTCCGTACAGGGCGGCGTGGAGATCGAGGTCGTCGCGGAGGAGAACCCCGACGCCCTCGCGAAGGTGCCGGTCGACGCCAACGAGGGCGTCTCGATCGAGAAGGCCCGCGAGATCGTCGCCCAGGCGAAGTTCCCGGCCGAGGTCGCCGACCAGGTCGCCGACATCCTGGTGACGCTGTGGGACACCTTCATCAAGGAGGACGCCCTCCTCGTCGAGGTCAACCCGCTCGCCAAGGTCGCCTCCGGCAAGGTCATCGCCCTCGACGGCAAGGTCTCGCTCGACGAGAACGCCGACTTCCGCCAGCCGGACCACGCGGCGCTGGAGGACAAGGAGGCGGCCGACCCGCTCGAGGCCGCCGCCAAGGCCAAGAACCTCAACTACGTCAAGCTCGACGGCGAGGTCGGCATCATCGGCAACGGCGCGGGTCTCGTCATGAGCACCCTCGACGTGGTCGCGTACGCCGGTGAGGCGTATACATCGGAGAATGGCGGCGGCGTCAAGCCCGCCAACTTCCTCGACATCGGCGGCGGCGCCTCCGCCCAGGTCATGGCCAACGGCCTGGAGATCATCCTGGGCGACCCGGCCGTCAAGTCCGTCTTCGTCAACGTCTTCGGCGGCATCACCGCCTGCGACGAGGTCGCCAACGGCATCGTGCAGGCGCTGGCCCTGCTCGCCGAGAAGGGCGAAGAGGTCACCAAGCCGCTGGTCGTGCGCCTCGACGGCAACAACGCGGAGCTGGGCCGCCAGATCCTGTCGGACGCCAACCACCCGCTCGTGCAGCGCGTGGACACCATGGACGGCGCGGCCGACAAGGCCGCCGAACTCGCGGCTGCGAAGTAAGGAAGAGGACTCAGACCACCATGGCTATCTTCCTCGACAAGGACAGCAAGGTCATCGTCCAGGGCATGACCGGTGCCACGGGCATGAAGCACACCAAGCTCATGCTGGCCGACGGCACGAACATCGTCGGCGGCGTGAACCCGCGCAAGGCCGGCACCTCCGTCGACATCGACGTCCCCCAGAGCCCTAACGGCCTGGGAGGTGCCCCCATCGAGATCCCGGTCTTCGGCACGGTCGCCGAGGCGATCGAGAAGACGGGCGCCAACGTCTCCGTCCTCTTCGTACCGCCGGCCTTCGCCAAGGCCGCCGTGGTCGAGGCGATCGACGCCGAGATCCCGCTCGCGGTCGTCATCACCGAGGGCATCGCGGTGCACGACTCGGCGGCGTTCTACGCGTACGCGGTCGAGAAGGGCAACAAGACCCGCATCATCGGTCCGAACTGCCCGGGTCTGATCACCCCCGGTCAGTCGAACGCCGGCATCATCCCGGGCGACATCACCAAGCCGGGCCGTATCGGCCTGGTCTCGAAGTCCGGCACGCTGACGTACCAGATGATGTACGAGCTCCGTGACATCGGCTTCTCCTCGGCCGTCGGTATCGGTGGCGACCCGGTCATCGGTACGACGCACATCGACGCGCTCGCCGCGTTCGAGGCCGACCCCGACACCGACCTGATCGTCATGATCGGCGAGATCGGCGGCGACGCCGAGGAGCGTGCGGCCGACTTCATCAAGGCCAACGTGTCGAAGCCGGTCGTCGGCTACGTCGCGGGCTTCACCGCGCCCGAGGGCAAGACGATGGGCCACGCCGGTGCCATCGTCTCCGGCTCCTCCGGTACGGCCGCGGCCAAGAAGGAGGCCCTTGAGGCCGCCGGTGTGAAGGTCGGCAAGACGCCTACGGAGACGGCGAAGTTGGCGCGCGCCATTCTGGCCGGCTGAGCAGTTTCTTCAGCTGAACGTTGGGTGGGCTCGTACCCCTTGCTGGGGCGGGCCCATCTTGCGTTTCCCGGGGTGGGGCCTTGTTGGGATGGCACCCGGTGCTGCCCTGCTGTGCCCACCCTCCCCCACTCTCGGCTTCGCTCGAGCGGGGGGACCCCCATCGCCCTGCGGAACGATTGCCCACAGCGGTTGCGGGACGACTGCCCGCAGCAGTAGTGGGACGACTGCCCACAGCGCTGCGCTAACGGCCTTCTGGGAGGAGTCTTTCGGGGCCGTTCGTTGATTCTGACCTCAGCTTTGCTCGTAGTTTCTGCTGCTTGTTCGAGAGGGGGCCGGGGACTGCTCGGGGTGGTACTCCGTGGATCTTTTCGCCGGGGGGTACGGGAGGTTCGTAGTGGCTCGGGGCTGTCTTGACGGTGATAACCGTCGCTGCGACGAGCAGGGTGGTGCAGGCGATGGCTGCGCGGGTCCAGTATTGGGCTTGGCGTTCGCTGCTCGTGCGGACCGTTGCGGGTTTGGGGGCAGTCCGTCGGCCTTGGCGCTCCTTGTCCGCGAGTTTCGAGAGTCTCGCGAGGCGGCGTCTTAGCTCCTGGGGGTCCGTCAGGTCCGGGAAGCGCTCGGCGATGGCCTCGCGTGCGTGCAGCAGGCGGTTCGCCGTCGCGACGGTGCTCGCCTCCGTTTCGGCCGCGGTCTCCGGGAGGCCGACGCCGAGGCCGTCGTGGAGGAGCAACGTGCGCCGGTACGGGGGCGGAAGGCTCAGCAGTACGGAGAGCAGGCGGCGGTCGCTCGGGGTGACGGGCGGTGTGTCCGGGCGCCGGTGGCGGAGGCGCAGCCGGTGCCAGGGCGACAGCGCGTACTCGTATGCCACCGCCCGCACCCAGCCCTCCGGATACGGGTCGACCGCCACCTCCGGCCAGCGCTGCCACGCCAGTTGGAACGCACGGTCCACGGACTCGCGCGCCAACTGCCGCCGTCCGGTGAGGAGATACGTCTGCTGTACGAGGCTGGGGGCGCAGAACTCGTAGAGCGCGTCGAAGGCTTGGGCGGGGGTGAGGGCGGGGGGTTCGGCCTCGGCTACGGGCTCCGGCTCGGCCGCGGGTCGGGCCTCCGGCTCCGGCTCCGGCACGGGCTCGACGGGCACTGGTTCGGGCTTGGATTCAGCCTCGGCAGCGACCGGAGCCGAACCCGCCAACTCCTGCAACAGCCGTGCGTATGCTTCCCGCCTGCGTCCCTGTGGCGTGGTGCGGCCGGTCTCCCAGGACTGGACCGTCTTGGGGGTGACGCCCACTCTGGCGGCGACCTCGGCCTGGCTCAGGGAGCGGGACTGGCGGAGGCGGCGACGTTCCGTGGGGGACGGCAGCGGGCTGGCAGGGCTTCTGGCAGGGCTTTGTGTCACTGGGCGCCCCTCCAGACGTAAAAGTGCATAAAACATATTTTGAGCGACGCGTCCAGAGTTTGCCCATTACGCCGGGAAAGCGTGTGGCGTTGGGAGTATGGCGACGTGACTCACTCGACTCACTCGGCCTACTCGAGACACCCGGCCAAGCCGGCGAAGCCGGTCAAGCCGGGCCATCCGACGCGCCTGACCGACCGCGATCCGATGCCGCCGTCCTGGCCTCCCCGGCTGCCCGGAGCGGTAGCCGGTTTCGTCGGCGGTGTTCTCGCTGCGGGGCTGGGGCTCGGCTTGTTCGCCGTGCTCGTGATGCTTCTGTGGATCAGTTCGCCCTACCCGGACAGCGGGCCCCACGGGGCGTTGCACACGGCCGCTTCTCTGTGGCTGCTGGCGCACGGCGTCGAGTTCGTCCGCACCGAGACGCTCTCCGGTGTGCCCGCGCCGGTCGGTGTCACACCGCTGCTGCTGGTCGCGTTGCCGGCCTGGCTGCTGCACCGGGCGGGCCGCGATGCGGCGGAGGGTGACGGCCGGGGCCCGATGCCTACCGCTCGCAGTGCGTGGGGCGGTGTGGTCGTGGGCTACCTGGTGGTCGGGGTGGCGGTCGTGCTGTACGCCTTGGGCGGTGTGCTGCGACCGGCGTTGACGGTGGGCGTCGTGTGGCCGCCGCTTTTCGTTGTGGGCACGGCGGGGGCGGGGGTGTGGACGGCGTACGGGCGGCCCGGCGGGCCTCTGCCGCCGTTCGTTCGTCGCGCCCTTCCGGAGGGTGTACGCCGGCTCGTCGCGAACGGTGTTCTCGGGGCCGCCGGGCGGGCGGCGGGGGCCGGGGTGGCGGTGCTTGTCGGGGGCGGGGCCTTGCTGGTGGGCGTGGCGCTGGTCTGGGACGGGGCGTTGGCGCGGGCCTCGGTTCTGGAGCTCACCGAGGCGTGGTCGGGGCGTGTCGCTGTACTCCTGCTGGCGCTGGCTCTGCTGCCGAACGCAGCGGTGTGGGGGGCGGCGTACGCGCTCGGCCCCGGCTTTGCTCTCGGGGCCGGGTACGTGACGGATCCCTTGGCCTCGTCGGCCGCGCCGTTGCTGCCGCGCTTTCCTCTGTTTGCGGCGTTGCCGGATGCGGGGGCGGGGACGCCGCTTCACTGGGCCGCGGTGGCGGTGCCGCTGGTCGGGGGGGTGGTGGTGGCGTGGTTTGCGGTGGGGGTGGGGGTGCCGAGGGGTGGAGGCTCGGGCGACGTGGGGGCTCCGACTGAGCGCGGTGAGGTGTGGTCGCGTGGGCGGGTCGCTGGAACCGTGGCGCTTGCGGCGGGTCTGTGCGGGGGCGGCCTCGCGGTGCTTGCCGCTCTCGCGGGTGGGCCGCTTGGGGTGGCCGCGTTGGCCGACTTCGGGCCCGTTTGGTGGCAGACGGGGCCTGCGGCGGCGGGGTGGGTTGCGGGGGTGGGGGTGCCGGTGGCGGTGGGGCTGCGGGCGTGGCGGTTGCGCGGGCCGCGCGGGGAGGCCCAGGAATCCGAGGGCGCGCCTCAGGATGCGGGCAAGTTGTGGCCCGCCTCCTGGTCCGCGTCCTGGCCCGCTTGGCTGCGGCTGCCCCGGCGACGTCGGCGGGGGGTGTCGCGGGTCGCAGAGGAGGACGCCGGCCTAGAGCCATACGACTTCCTGCCGGTCGATCCCGTCGAATCGGTCGACCCCTTCGCTCCCGAGGCCGCTGGGGTGGGAGGGTTTTCTTCCCCAGCCCCGCCCCTTCCCGAAACTGGGGCCGCGCCCCAGGCCCCGCCAGAGGGTGGGGAGTGACATGACCGAGGCTGCGCCCCCAGGCCCCCCGCCAGGGGGTGGTGGGTGACATGTTGTGTCGCGGCTGCGGGTGCGACGTGGCTGGTCGCGCAGTTCCCCGCGCTCCTAAAAACCTGCCACTGCCTCCGGGCGGTTGAGCAGGGCGCCTACCGGGAGGGTGGGTTCTGATTCATGGGCGACTGCCGGTCCGTCGTGGCTGGTCGCGCAGTTCCCCGCGCCCCTAAAGGGCGCTCCCGGAGCCCTCAGCCACAACGGACCCGTCACCTTCCCGCCGACGGGAGGGGACGTGGGCCGGTGCGTCCTATGCCCGTCGCTTAGCTTCGGTCTGGGCACACCAGCACCCTGTGGAAGCAAGGGGTCGTATGCCCTGTTGGCGACGGGCTGACGCACCGGCCCGCGGCCCCGCACCCACCACGCACCCCAGGGGCGCGGGGAACTGCGCGACCAGCCACACTCAACCCGCAGCCGCCCAACCGCCGGAGGCACCCCGCGGGGCGGTGTCAATTTGCGGCTCCGTCGCGCGGGCGCGACCAGCCACAACGAACCGTCAGGGGACAACGCACCCAACCGCCGCAGGCAGGGAACCCCTCAGCTACGCGACCCCAACAACCCCCGCAACTCCTCCGGCAGGAGCTTGTCGCAGGACTCCCTCGCCGTGTTGGTCAGCGAGTCGTTCACGCACGTGTAGTAGTCGCGGTACACGAGCTGCGCCGTGAAACCCGCTGCGACTATGGCGAGCGCCAGCGACGCGGTGACCAGGCCGCTGATCGCCGCCGTGGTCTGGGGGCGGGCGCCCGGCGGGGGCGCGGGAGTGTCCGGGTCCGGCGTGCGCGGCTTGGCGCGCAGCGTGCTGATGCCCCAGTACAGGGCCAGCGCACCGAGCAGCAGCGCCACATACGGCCAGCTGAAGAGCGCGAAGAAGAAGGCCCATATGCCCGAGAGCAGGGCATAGCGGGCGCGACGCTGGATCGGGTCCGTCGGGTCCCAGCGCGGAGCTGCGTTGGGGCCGCCGGATCCTTCCGGGCCGCCCTGCCCGCCCGGGCCACCGGAGGAACCGGGCCGGTCACCGAAACCGCCGCCCTGCGAGGGCCCCGGCTGCCGGTCGCTCCACTGGCTGCCCCAGGGGGAGTGCCCGCCACTGCCGCTCTGCCCCTCGTCCGACCCCTGCCCGTCCGCGGGCCGACGCGGCTGCCACGGCCGGTCCGGCGAGCCCTCCGGCGGAGGCGCGAAGGGGTTGTCGTCCGCCGGCGGAGGCGCACCCTGCCCGCCCGGCGACGACGAGTCCCCGCCACCGGAGGCACCAGAGGCACCGGAGGCACCCTCCGCCCCCTCACCCTCCCGCGGCGGAGTGGCCGACGACGAATGCCGCTCCCGCAGCAGCAACCCTCCGCGCCCGCCACCCCGCACAGGCGCGACCCCCGAGGGCCGGTCGGAAGCGAACGACGGGAACGACGAGGGGAAGGACGGGATCGACGAGATCGACGGGAGCGGCGAGAACGACGGGACGTACGCACCCCGCCCCCCTCCCTCCGCGACCCCCGAAGGGCCGGACGCGAGGGAGGGAAGGAGTGGGAGGAGTCGGAGGCTGCGGTCCGGCATCAGGTGTGCGTCTTCCCCTTGGCGAATCAGGTCTGCGGATCAGGCTTGCGGATCAAGTCTGCGGATCGGGTCGGTGGAGCGATATCGATCGTTCGGGCTGGTCGAGCGGGTGGTGAAGCAAGCGGGTGGAGCATACGGCGGGTGGCAGGTCGAGGTTTCCGTTCGCGCCCTCCGAGTTTCGTCCCCGCCCCTGGTCAACGTCCCGTGCGGCAGAGGCGTTCCCCCCACCTGGACCGTGTTCCCCGGCGGATGCTTCCCAGACGCTACCTTCCGGCCACGCCCCCGTCCCAAGAGGGCCGAACGCTGTGCCGGTATCGTTGCTGACGGTCGGCCGCTTCGTAGACTTCCCCGTATCAGGGGGCGTGAAGCATTCGTACGACCCTACAAACGCTCTCCCGAGAAAGGGCCCCTGCCGTGGCCGCCAATCCCGTGGCCAAGCGCCTCGTCGTGCTGGTCTCCGGATCAGGTACGAATCTGCAGGCTCTCCTCGACGCGATCGCGATGCAGGGGCGGGCCGTCTACGGGGCCGAGATCGTCGCGGTCGGCGCCGACCGTACGGGCATCGAGGGCCTCGCACGGGCGGAGCGCGCGGGACTTCCCACCTTCGTGTGCCGCGTGAAGGACCACGCGACCAGGGAAGAGTGGGACAGTGCGTTGACCGAGGCCACGGCGGCGTACGAGCCGGATCTGGTCGTCTCGGCCGGGTTCATGAAGATCGTGGGCAAGGAGTTCCTGGCCCGCTTCGGCGGCCGGTTCGTGAACACCCACCCCGCGCTGCTGCCCAGCTTCCCGGGAGCGCACGGTGTCCGCGACGCCCTCGCGTACGGCGTGAAGGTCACCGGCTGCACCGTCCACTTCGTCGACGACGACGTCGACACCGGCCCGATCATCGCTCAGGGCGTGGTCGAGGTCCGGGACGAGGACTACGAGGACGAAGGTGCCGCTCTCCATGAGCGCATCAAGGAAGTCGAACGAAGGCTGCTCGTCGATGTCGTGGGGCGGCTCGCCCGCCACGGCTATCGCATCGAGGGACGAAAGGTAGTTATCCCGTGACCGCCGAAGTGACCACGGAAGGCACACAGCGCCCGATCAAGCGTGCGCTCATCAGCGTCTACGACAAGACCGGGCTCGAGGACCTCGCCCGCGGGCTGCACGAGGCCGGAGTCGCGCTCGTCTCCACCGGTTCCACGGCCGGCCGGATCGCCGCCGCCGGCGTCCCGGTCACCAAGGTCGAGGACCTCACCGGGTTCCCCGAGTGCCTGGACGGCCGGGTCAAGACGCTGCACCCGCGCGTGCACGCCGGGATCCTCGCCGATCTGCGCCTCGAGGACCATCGCAACCAGCTGGCCGAGCTGGGCGTCGAGCCCTTCGATCTCGTCGTCGTGAACCTCTACCCCTTCACCGAGACCGTTGCCTCGGGCGCATCCCCCGACGAATGCGTCGAGCAGATCGACATCGGCGGCCCTTCCATGGTCCGGGCCGCCGCCAAGAACCACCCCTCGGTCGCGGTCGTCGTCAGCCCCGACCGCTACGGCGACGTGCTGAAGGCGGTCGCGGACGGCGGCTTCGACCTCACGGCGCGCAAGCGGCTCGCGGCGGAGGCGTTCCGGCACACCGCCGAGTACGACGTGGCGGTCGCGGGCTGGTTCGCGGGCGACTATGCAGGTGACGGTACGGAGTTCCCGGGCTTCATCGGCGTCACGTACGAGCGCAAGAACGTGCTCCGGTACGGCGAGAACCCGCACCAGCCCGCCGCCCTCTACACCGGAGGCTGCGGCGGTCTCGCCGAGGCGGAGCAGTTGCACGGCAAGGAGATGTCGTACAACAACTACACGGACACCGATGCCGCGCGCCGCGCCGCCTACGACCACAGCGAGCCCTGCGTCGCGATCATCAAGCACGCCAACCCGTGCGGCATCGCGATCGGCGCGGACGTCGCCGAGGCGCACCGTAAGGCCCACGCCTGTGACCCGCTGTCGGCCTTCGGCGGCGTGATCGCCGTCAACCGTCCGGTGTCCGTGGCGATGGCCGAGCAGGTCGCCGAGATCTTCACCGAGGTCATCGTCGCCCCGGACTACGAGGACGGCGCGGTCGAGGTCCTCGCCCGTAAGAAGAACATCCGCGTCCTTCGCTGCCCCGAAGGCCCGCAGCCCCCGGCCGAGTTCAAGCCGATCGACGGCGGCGGTCTCGCCCAGGTCAAGGACGTACTCCAGGCCGATGGCGATGACCCGGCGAACTGGACCCTCGCGACCGGCGAGGCCCTGTCCGCCGACGAGTTGGCGGACCTGGCCTTCGCCTGGCGGGCGTGCCGGGCCGTGAAGTCCAACGCCATCCTGCTTGCGAAGGACGGGGCTTCGGTGGGGGTCGGGATGGGGCAGGTGAACCGGGTCGACTCGGCGAAGTTGGCCGTGGAGCGGGCGGGTGCCGAGCGCGCTCAGGGTTCGTACGCCGCCTCCGACGCGTTCTTCCCCTTCCCCGACGGTCTGGAGATTCTTACCGCGGCCGGGGTCAAGGCCGTGGTCCAGCCTGGCGGTTCGGTCCGTGACGAGCTGGTCGTGGAGGCCGCGCAGAAGGCGGGCATCACGATGTACTTCACGGGGACGCGCCACTTCTTCCACTGACACTGACGCTGACGCCGTCACTGACTGGAAACGCGAAACGGCCCGCCGGTGCACCATCGGCGGGCCGTTCCGTTCCCGTATCCGTTACGTCCTACTACGCAGCGCCGCCCAGGTGTTGGGCCCCACGTCGCCGTCGACGCTCAGTCCCTTGTCGCCCTGGAACCGCTTCACCGCCCTCAGCGTGGCCTGGCCGAACTGGCCGTCCACCCCTGCGGCCCCGACGCCGTACCCGCGTTTGGTGAGCATGCACTGCACCTGCGTCACCCGGCGGTTCTTGTCGCCGAGTTGCGTGAGCTGGGTGCCGGAGTAGTACGTGCACTGGGTGATCCACGGCGGTTTGGCCGGCTCGGCCGTGCTCCTGGTCGGGGAGGGGCTCGGTGTGGTGCCGCCACCGCTCCCGCCACTGCCACCGCTGTTCCCGCTGGACGGCGTGGCCGACGGGGTCGCCGTGGGCGTGCTGTCCTGACGATCGTCCGTGTCGCCCCCGCCCGCGGCTCCGGCTCCGTCCCCACTGGGGGAGGCGTCCTCCTTGCCGCGCCCGTTCTCCTTCTCTTCCTTCTCCTTGTTGGGGGAGGGGGAGGAATCGGAGTCGCTGGGCAGCGGTGCCCTCGCCTTGTCATCGGGGGTGCGGGTCTCGGAGGCCGTAGGTGACGAAGACGCCTCTGTGTCCTCGTTCGCCGGCCGGGTCAGCAGGAAGGCGCTGACGGCGATGGCACACACCGCAAGCCCGGCGACGACGGCGAAGTACACCTTCTTGCGACCGCGCCCACGCCCGCCGCCCCCGTTCCCTCGCCCGCCGTCCGGAGGATGACCGGGCGTGGACCCCGGCTGCGGTGAGCCGACCGAGGGCGGACCGAACTGCCCCGGAGGCGTCGGCGCACCGTACGGACCCGGTGGAGTCTGTGATCCAGAGCCGTACGGCGGTGTCTGTGCCCCTACCCCGTACGCACCCGGAGGTGTCTGCGGCGCCCCCGCCCCGTACGACCCCGGCGGCGCAGCCGGCCCAAACCCCGGCCCCGGAGCAGGGGCAGCCCCCCGCTGCGTAGGCGTGCGCAAATGACCGGTCTGCTGGACGGAGGCGTTCCGCAGTACCTCGGCGGCCTGGCGGCGGTCGAGGAGACGGGAGTCGAGTGGCGTCTGCCAAGGAGGCGGCGCGGAGCTGCTGTCGCCGTACGCCTCGGCCGCTTCGATCAGTTCCTGTGGGCTCGGCCGTCCGGCGGGATCCTTGGTCAGGCAGGTGTCGAGCAGGTCGGCCAACGAGGCGTCCATGGCCTCGAGTTCGCGCATGATCTCCGCGTTGGGCTCCTCGTACGCGACCCGGTGCAGTACGTCCACTCCGGTGCCGTCGCCGAACGGAGCGTGCCCGGTGGTGGCGTACACGAGCGTGCCCGCCAGCGAGAACACGTCCGAGGCGGTGTCGCAGCGGCCCTCCCTGAGGTACTCGGGCGACATGAAGGAGGGGGTGCCGACGCGGTTGCCGGTGCCGGTGATCGCGCTGGCGTCCACGGCCTGCGAGATGCCGAAGTCGATGACGTGGGCGCCCTGTTCGGACAGGATCACGTTGGACGGCTTGAGGTCCCGGTGTACGACGCCTTCGGCGGACAGCGCCGACAGGGCCCGGCCGAGTTCCGCGACGAGGCGCCAGGCGCCGGCCGGTTCCATTACGCCGCATTCTTTGACGGCGTCCGAGAGGCTGAGGCCGGGCAGATACCGCGTGGCCATCCACAGCAGTTCGTCCTGGAACCCGGTGCCCAGCAGCTCCGGCGCGTGCGGCGGCCCGACCCGGGCGTGCACGGCCGCCTCCCGCTCGAACCGCCGCCGGAAGTCGGCGTCCTCGGCATACTCGGGCCGGATCACCTTGACCGCGGCGAGCCCCGCTCCGTCGTCGATCGGCCGCGCCAGATACACCCGCCCCATCCCGCCGCTGCCGAGCCGCCCCAGCGGTACGTACGGGCCGATCTGCCGCGGATCCGAGGGCTGCAGCGGGGTGGCACCGGCCTGCTCCAGCGCGGCGTTCCCGGTCGCCGGCGAGTGCGGCGACTCGGGTCGCTGGTCTGACATGGGTCCGATCCCCCGATGTGCTGTTCGTCCGCGGTGTGGTGGTGATGGTCGGTGTTGTTCATCCGTGGCGTGCTGGTCTCTGCTGTCACCCCGGGTCGTGAGAGGCTATCGCGGTCCCATGCGTCTCGTACCGTAATCACCGCGAATCGCTGGCGGGAGACAGGGTGTTGGGAAGGGCTCATTGCATGGGGTGGTGCAACGGGCAAGGCCGCGGTGAGCACGGAGACCGTGGTGCTCACCGCGGCCTTGTCAGCCGTACCGTCTCCCCCCGGGGACGGCACGGAGCCATGGTGGCGGACGGGGCGGGAGGGCGGTACCTGAAAAGTTCCAGGGTCGACCCCGCCCCTGTCTCACCTCAGGTGCCAGGCGCCGTGCACTGGGTGGTGGCGTTGCCGTTGGTGTAGACGCGCCAGCCCATCATCTTGCGGGTGGCCGGGCCGTAGATGCCGTCCTGGGTGAGGTTGTCGTACTTGCCCTGGACGTTCCACACGGCCCGCTTCGTCTTGCTGCCATAGATCCCGTCCTTGCCGCCCGTGTCCTCCTTGTAGCAGGTGATCAGGGCGTCCTGGAGCGCGGTGACGGCCGTGCTACTGCTTCCGGAGGCCAGGATGCAGTTCCTTGTGCCGGTGCCCGTGTAGTAGGGCTGCCTGACCGAGACCGTCGAGGACAGGGACACCTTCTTGACGGCGTTGCAGGTCGGGTACGACGCCGATGAGGCGGCAGGGGCGGCGGCGACCGCTCCGGAACACCAGGAGAGTGCTGCCGGAGGAGGCGGCCGCCGTGGCATCACCCTTCTCGCAGGACTGCGGGACGCGGGCGCTCGTCTGCGGGAAGCCGTACAGCTTGGGAGTCACGCGCTCCGACTCGTCGTACTCCAGAACGCCGAAGCTGCGGACCCGGCCCACGCAGTCGTCCACGACCAAGGCCTGCCCCCAGGCCGTGTAGGAGCCGTGTGTCAGAAAGCCGCAGGCCCCGTCGTAGGGTCCTCTCGCGACTGCCTGGCCGTTGCTTTTCCGGACGGCCAGTACGGTCTGCTGCGGATCGCGGATGAACGTGTAGTCCTGCGGCGGGAGTTGCACCACCCGAGTCGGCCTTTCCTTGGCGTCCCACAAGACGCGCGTGGAGGTGATGAACGACCACCCCCAGTTCGTCTTTTGGCCCGAGAGGTCGGTCTGCTCGCTGCGGTGCCGCGAGGACAGCAGCAGCCGCCCGCGTACCGAGCCGTCGAAGGCGTCGAGGGTGGTGAGGGAGTTGTCGACGAGGACGTGGATGGCGCACCCCTCGCTCACCCCGACCTGGTGGATCGTGGCGTGCCGGGTCGTCGGCACGGTGTAGCGCCAGCGCTGCTCCCCGGTACCGGCGTCGACGCCGACGACCGAGGCGCCCTCCGCCGCGAGGTCGTCGTCGATGCCCACCACCGTGCCGCGCTGGTACACGTCCTCGTCGGACTCGCCGCGCTTCCGCTCGCATGTGCTCAGTGCGACCGGGCTGTCGAAGTTCCGCTCCCAGGCGCGTTCCGACGGCACGCCCTTCGGCCACACCGTCGGAGTGTCCGTCTGTAACGCGCCGTTGTACCACCGTTCCTCCGGTACGGCGTGCACCTCCTGGCGCGGCAGGGTCAGCGTCTCCCGGTCGCCCCGCACCAGCGCGGCACCCAGCGTTCCGGCACCGCCCAGCACCCCGCCCAGCAGGCTGCCTACGATCAGCATCACCATCACCTGCTGGATCCGGCGCCGTACCGCACCCGCCCGCCCCGCCGCCGCCTCCCCGAGGCCGAACCACGGCCTGCGCCGCCGCGCGAGCGGGACGCACAGGAGAACGACGGCGGCGCACATCAGCGCCAGCGCCAGGGAAGCGGCGGGCCTCAACTCGGTGCTGGGTGGCAGGATCCACACCGGTTCGGGACGGGTCCACGTCAGATACCTCACCAGGCCGACGACGCCCGCCAGCCCCGCCAGCGCACCCGCTGCGATCGCCCCGCCCCGCCGCCCCATCGACAGCACCAGCACGACGGACGCGCCGACGGCCAAAACCCGGGGGAACCAGGCCGCCGTGCCGAAGTCGTCGGACTGCGCCTCGGTCAGCGCGTCCGTGAGCGGGAACGCCGCGTAAAAGGCGAGCACGGCGGCGCAGCCGAGGGCGAGCGCGAGGAGAAGATGCGCGGAATGGATGGACTCCGTCTCCGTCTCTGTTTCCCCGTCCGCATCCCCTGCGACCTGCTTGCCCCGTTCCCCGTCGTGCCCGGCCATCGTGCCCCCCGTTGGCTGACTCCAGGTAACTCCAGTCTGGGGACGGCCCGGACGGTCCCGTCAAGGCCTCGTTACCTGAAACTGTTCAGGTACCGCGGGCTTCTGGAAGGTGACGACCGTCGCACGGTCAGAGGGCCGAAGTCGCCCTCCACCTCGCCGACTTCGGTGAGGCTACGACGGTGCTTGAGCCGGCCCTGGGCCTCTCTGACCTGGCTGCCGCCGTCTGCCCTGCAGCCCTGTCACCCCGGCGCGACGGTGTCAGTCCGAGGCCCCGTCCCCGCAGTGTTCGATCCACCTGTGGGACAGCGGTGCGTAGGTGCCCGCCAGGTTTCCTTGGGCGCGTTGGGCGGTGCAGCCGGTTCGGTTGCGGGAGTTCTTGCGGGTGATGTCCTCGCCGACAGGTGTGAAGTCCCGACCTCGGTAGTAGGCCACGCCCCCGAGGCCTGTCGCCTCGTCGCCGTTGTTGAAGATCGACCTCACCGGGCGGTCGCGGGTCCACATGCAGGTCTCCTTCCCCGACAGCCAGTCGGCGTCGTCGCCCTTCCAACTGCACATCTCGCCCATGCCGAACTCCTCGCTGAAGAAGCAGACAGATCCGAAGGGGCAGCGGTGATAGCCGTACGTCGGCCCGTCGTCCCGCATCGCGTACGTCACTGTCGCGGCCAGCGCCAGCACGGCCGCCGCGACGCCGGTCGCCAGGGCGGGGCGGAGCCACTTGCGCGGGCGGAGCCGGGGCAGGCGGGGCGAGCGGGTGGTTCCGGCCGCCTGTTCCACCCGGCGCAGCAGCGAGGCCGTGTCGGTGCAACGGGCGGCGCGTTCCTCGTGCGACGGGGCCAGGCAGTCCGTGATGATCTCCCGCCAGTCCGGGGGGAGTTCGGGGGACAGGCGTAGTTCCTCGGCGCCGCGCGCGTATCGCACCGTCGCGTCGCGGCGGGCCTCCGTGATGCCGCCCGGCAGGGGGAAATCACCGGTCAGGACGAGGTGGGCCAGCACGCCGAAGGCCCAGATGTCGGCGGTCGGGCGGATCTGCTGACCGCGTTCGCTGATCTCGGACCAGAGCAGTTCCGGTGGTGTGTAGTCGGGGGTGGCGAAGGCTGGGGCGTACGCGTGGGTGCCCTCCATCTCCGCGGCCAGGTTGAAGTCGGCGAGACGGGCGGAACCGTCCTTCATCAGCAGGACGTTGGCGGGCTTGAGATCGCCGTGCACCCAGCCCGCGGCGTGCAACTGGTGCAGTCCCTCGCAGACCTGGGCGAGCAGGCCGGGACCGGATTCCGGAGTGGGCGACCGGTCCAGCAGCGCTGCGAGCGAACCTTCGGCCCGTTCCAGTACGAGGACGGTGGCGCCGTCGAGTTCGGGGTGCTGAGGGTCGTCGACCGTCAGCGCCTCGTACATCCGGATCAGCCGTGGTGAGCGTAGCCGCTTCAGCAACTCTTGTTCGCGATGGGCGAGTTCGCGCAGATGGTGCAGTTGGCGCGGGGTACGGGTGCCCGTCGGCAGGAACTTGAGCGCCGCGTGCCAGGGCAGCGGACCGGCTCCCTGGCCGGCGACGGTCTCCCCGCCGTCGCCCCCGCCCTCATCACCGGTGCGCCGGGCCGCGTAGACGCTGCCGAACGCGCCCGACGCGAGCGGCTCGCGCACCTCCCAGGGGCCCACCCGGTAGCCCTTCGGAACGGGGACGGCGTACGAGGGTCCGTTCACCGCGCCACCTCGCTGGGGACCGCCGCGAGGACGACGAGATCGTCCTCCCGTACGAGGTCGAAACGGAGCGCGAGCGAGACCAGCGACTCCTTCTTGCCGTAGAGGCGTGGGCCGGGTTCCGCCGTGTCCGGGGCGGGTCTCAGGCGGAGCTTGACCGCCAGGTAGTCGATGTTCCAGTAGACGGAGGAACGGTTGGCCGCGGGCCAGGTGTGCCGCAGGCGTTCCACGAGCTGGTCGACGGTGGGCAGCGGGGCGTGGGGCTCACCGCGTAGCCGCGGTTCGCACAGGGCGGCCAGCACCGCGAAGTACCGCTTGGTGCGGTCGAGGGCGAACGCCTGGGCCGTGGTGGCGCCGGAGAGCCCTGGGCGGTCCGCGCTGCGGTAGGTGTGGCGCGGCGCCCACACGTCGAAGCTGAGCAGATCGCCCGCCGCGGGCAGTACCACGCGCGAGAACTCGAACGACACGGGCGCGTCCAGACGGCCCGGAGCGACCTTGATGTGCTCGCCCGCGCCCTCCGGGTTCTCCACCACGTAGGTCTGCTCCTGGCTGAGGTTGCTCAGGATCCAGAAGGCCCGGTGCGCGGTGATCTCCCCGGCGATCCGGGAGACCCCTGCGTGTGCGATCGCAAGCCCGTTGCCGGTCTCGGACCGGCCGAAGGTGAGCCGCTCACCCGCCGAGAGCTTGATCTGGTCGTCCGATCCAGTGCCGCACGGCGGCACCACAATGACGCTGTACATGGAGTAGTCCCCCTCCTCCTGGCCCAACGAGGGTCAGACTAAGGCGTGTTACTGGGGACATGTCCCGGCGGCGCGACGAGGACACGGCCGTTGAGTGCGCAACAGAACTAAGCCACGCGGATCAATCACTCTTCGTTCGCCTGATGTTCACCCGTTGCCTGCTTGCGAACGGGACGACCCCTGTTCACGCGCCTTGCGGAAGCTCGCACCACACCGTCTTGCCGCCCGTCCCTTGATCCACGCCCCACCGCAGCGCGACCGCGTCGAGCAGCAGGAGCCCGCGGCCCGTCTCGTCGTCCGGCCCCGGCCGGCGCCGGATGAGCCAGGCGTACGCGTCCGGGTCGCTGACCTCCAGCCGCGCACGGCCCCCGTCCGTACGGGCCAGACGCACGGTCACGGGCGTGCCCTCGCCGAGGTGATTGATCACGTTCGCCAGCAACTCGCTGACGCAGAGCTGCACTTCGGGGCAGGGCCGGGCCAGGTACTCGCGCACAGCGCGCCGGACCTCGGGAACGGCCTTGGGGACCGCGAGCAGTTCGAGGACCAGGCGCTTCACCGGCTGCCCGCCGCCTTGTCCAGGGCCTCGGCCAGCTTGCGAGCGGTGGCGGTGTTGCAGTTGCCGAGCGCGACGAGGCCTCCGTGGCGGGGCGGGTAGGTCCCCGCGAAGGTTGTCGCCTCTACGCCGATGGACGGCAAGGTGATGCCGTTCGCTGCGAGCGCGGTGCGGAGTTGTTCCACGTACTCCTGTACGTCGTGGGGGTCGCCGTGGTGGTGGGTCATGGCTGTACGCCTTCCAGTGCGTTGCGTGACGAACTCGTCACACTTTGACGTCGGGCGGCGTACCGTAAAAGGGGTTTGGGGTCCACGGCACCGGGTGTGGAAACAGGTGGTCAACGATGGTTGCGCGCAAGGACATTGACGGTTCGGCGAGCGTTCCCGAGTTCTACGGCAAGGAGTTGCGGTGGAAGCGGGAGGAGATGGGGCTCACGCTGCAGGAGACGGTGGAGGGCAGCTTCTACGCCCCTACCTACCTGAGCGAGATCGAGCGGGGCCAGCGGAGAATGCCCGAGGACCTCGCCGGACATGTGGACCGGGTGCTGAAGACGGACGGGTTCTTCGGGCGACGGTGCGAGGACGTGCGGAAGGCCAAGCGGAAGGGGCACGCTGGGTATTTCGAGCGCGTGCTGGAAGCGGAGAAGCACGCCGAGAGCATCGAGGAGTGGTGCCCCACCGGCATTCCCGGGCTGTTGCAGACTCCAGCGTACGCACGGGCCGTCGTCCTGGCGGCTCATCCGCTGATGTCCGACGACGAGGTGGAGGAGAAGGTGAGCGCCCGGATGGCGCGGGCCCGCCTCTTCGAGGACGACGACAAGCAGCCGGAGTACTGGGTGGTCCTGCCGGAGGTGCTGCTGCGCAACCCGATCATCCCGCCGGAGGAGATGGCCGTACAGCTGGAGAGGATCGCGGCGCTGGCGCGGCGGCGCCGGATCGCTCCACAGATCCTTCCGTGGAACTGCGGACCGCACCCGCTCATGCTGGGCACCGTCATGACCATGACCTTCCCGGACGCCCCGCCCCTCGTCTACACGGAGTCGTCGTACAGCGGGGACACCATCGACGATCCTGCCCTCGTGAAGAGCTACCGCAAGGCATACGATCGGCTCAGGGCCGCCGCACTGCCGCCGGAGGCGTCCCTCGCCATGATCGAGGCAGCGGCAGAGGATTACCGAAATGGCAAGCAACCGGATTGACTTGAGCACCGCTGTCTGGCGCAAGAGCAGCTACAGCAACGGCGACGGCGGGAACTGTGTCGAGGTCGCCGAGGGCTTCGTCGGGGCCGCCCGCTGGCGCAAGTCCAGTTACAGCAACGGTGACGGCGGAGACTGCGTCGAAGTCGCCGAAGGCTTCCCTGGCGCCGCCCGCTGGCGCAAGAGCACCTACAGCAACGGCTCCGGCGGGGAGTGTGTCGAGGTCCGCGACGACCTCCCCGGCCTCGTCCCCGTCCGCGACTCCAAGAACCTCCAGGGCCCCGCCCTCCTCTTCCCCGCGAACGCCTGGGCTCCCTTCATCACCGCGCTCAAGGGCACCGACGTACCGACGAGTTGATCGCCTATGGAGCCTCGACACCGGAAATCCGGTACCTGCTCACCGCGGCGTCGCGGATCTGAGCCGCCTGCTCGGGCTCGGGGCCCGCGCCGCGGAAGCGTTCGAGGTCCTCGTCCGTATCCCAACGCTCGTACACGTTGATCCGATTCGGCTCGATCAGGTCGGCTGACAGGGCGAAGTCGAGGCAGCCGGGGGCGGCCCGAGCCTGCTCGATCACCTTTGAGCACCCGGCGAGGTACGCGTCGCGGGCGGCAGCGTCCACGTACAGCTTTCCGGCAATGATGATCACGTTTGCTCCAAGTCGTGTGGTGTGGTGCAGCGCTACCGAGACAGACCGCAGCGGCACGGCAAACTCATCGGTCACACGACGAGACACCGCTTAGTGTCGGAATCGTGGAGACAACACATCGGCCCGCAGCGCGGGTGATCTGCCTGGACGCCGCCCACCGACTCCTCCTTCTCCACTGGCGTGACCCCTTCGACGGGGCACTGCTCTGGGAGCCGCCCGGCGGAGGCATCGAACCCGGCGAGACCCCGCTGACAGCAGCCCGTCGCGAACTGGCCGAGGAGACCGGCCTGGACCCGGCCGCGGTCCTCGACCGTTCGGTACCGGTCGACCGCGACGTGCGGTGGAACGGCAGGCGGTACGTCGGCCAGGAACACTTCTTCGTAGCCCATTTCACGGAGCACCAACCGGAGTTGTCACAAACCGGCCTGCTCCCCGACGAACGAGCCAACCTCCACGGTCACGCCTGGATCGCATGGCCCGACCTGAACTCCCTACCGGACCGGATCGAACCGCCACAACTACCGGCCGTGCTCCGAGCCCTTGCGCCCGAGGGCCCCTGGCACGACATCGCTCAGTGACCCGGGTGGATCAAGATCTGCCGGGAGTCATTCGGTGGGCGGAAGCGGTGGCAGCGGCAGCGGCAACCCTGGCAGGCCGTCGATGCTGGTCGCGACGTGTTCCTTCTTCTGGAAGTACGCGTCGAGCGAGTCATCGGTCTCGCGGGCGAAGCGCGACGCGTGCAGCGGGCGGTCCTCGTCGTAGGTCATACGCGGGACGGCGTACCCGCAGGTGTCGCGGATGTTCTCCGCGGTCACGACGATGATCGCGCGCAGGCCGTGCAGGGTCGGGTCGATGTCCGGGAAGTGGCTCATCAGCTCCGCCCATCGCGCATCGTCGCGGAAGACCGGCTCTCCGCGGCCGTGCACGCGCACGATGTTGGGCGGGCCGTCGAAGGCGCACCACATCAGGGTGATGCGGCCATTCTCGCGCAGATGGGCGATCGTCTCGGCGTTGCTGCCGGCGAAATCGAGGTAGGCCACGGTGAGTTCGTCGAGCACGGCGAACGAACCGGTCAGGCCTTTGGGCGAAAGGTTGACTGTGCCCGCGCCGTCCAGCGGCGCCGTCGCGGTGAAGAAGATGTGCTGCGCCTCGATGAAGGCACGCAGCCTGCCGTCAATCCGCTCGTAGTTCTTCCCCATGCGTCGATTATGAGGGGCCGTTGGGTGCCCCGCCCACGCAGCACGAGCCAGGGATCACGCACGCACCAAGATCCGGTAACGCAACTTGTTGAGAGAGGCACCGCCGGTCGTGTCCTCCACGGCCGCTCCGTCCGGGCGCCAGCCTGCGGCTTCGTAGAATCGCCGGGCCCGTTCGTTGGCCTCCAGGACCCACAAGGTGGCTTGCGTGTAGTCGGCCTGTACCAGGGTCGTCAGCGTGGCCAGCATCAACTGCCTTCCGATGCCGGCGCCCCAGACCTCGGGTATCGCGTAGAGCGTGCCGATTTCCGCGACGGCTGGGGTCTCCTGCGACGGGCCGAAGCTTGCGAACCCGACGATGGCCGCCTCGGTTTCGGCTACCAGTACTCCCGTCCGCGGCCACTGGGCCTCCGCGATGCGTGCCTTCCAATCGGCCTCTTCGCGGCTCTGGTCCATCGCGTCGAGGTAGTGCTGGGGAACCAGACCCGCAAAGGCCGCCTGCCACGAGCGCACGTAGACGACGGCGACCGCTGATGCGTCATCAGGCGACGCTTGTCGAGTCTGCATGGCCGTCATTCTTCAGTTCGCCACAATCCGGAGCGAGTTGTTTTCGCGAGGGTGACATCGAGTGCTGCCCTCGGACCCCGCCGGCAGGCGACGTGCGCGGCAACGTGCCAGGGCCGTGCCCCTCCCTCGCGGGGTGGGACACGGCCCTTGGCGTAAGTGGCGTGAGCGCGTCCGTCAGGCTCAGGCCTTGACGACCACCGTGCTGCAGACCTTGTCGGCGAAGGTCTGCTTTTTGTCGTCCCACAGCGGCCAGAGCCAGCCGATGTAGCACGCGGCGCTGTCGAGGAAGTGGGCGATGCGGCGGACGAATGCCATGCCGACGCCGAGCGGCTGGCCGTCGCTCTCCCGCAGCAGTCGGATGCCCATGGTCTTCTTGCCGATGGTCTGGCCGGTCTTGCCCTCCTGCATCAGCATCCAGATCACCACGCCGATGATGACGAGAAAGCCGATGACGCTGAGGATGGCCCCCACGGTGTCACCGATCGCCGCCCCGATCACCACGGGGATGTAGGCGACGAGGAGGACGAGCGAGTCCACCAGTGTCGCGAGCACCCGCGTACCCCAGTGGGCATAGGGGGGCGTACCGCCGTACATCTGCCCCTGCTGCGGGTACTGTCCGCCGGGCTGCTGGGGGTAGCCGTAACCCTGCTGGGGCGGGACACCCTGCGGGGCCTGCTGTGGGTAGCCGTAACCGGGCTGGCCCTGCGGCGGCTGCTGCTGCGGGTAGCCGTACGGCTGCTGCCCACCCTGCGGGGGCGGCTGTCCGTACGGGTTGTTCGGGTCGCCAAAGCTCATGGCGGTGATTCCTCCGTTGGAAAGTGCGGGGACGACGCGGCTTGTACGGAGGAAAGATCGAAGATCGAGCTGATCGCGGTCTGTCCCCCGTGCACTACCCGCGGCACTGCGCGCTCATCGTTCTAAAGGCCAGGCGTATTTGTCCAGCCAGATCCCGGAGGAGTTGTGCAAGTGCAACATCGCTGATCTTCGATGGACGCCAGGGGCCGTGGGTGATTCACCGGCCGACCATGCGCATATGCAAGGGGCGCTCCCCGGAGCTGCCGTCCGGAGAACGCCCCTTGCACTCGCGGCGTCAACTGGGCTCAGTAGCGCGGGCGGTTGAACCAGGCGGCGCCGTCCGACCGGCCCACGAACACCGCGATGAGGATCGCGAGCACGGTGTGCACCAGGCCGACGAGGAGGAACGGGTAGATGCCGAGAATCGCGGTGATGACGGCGAACACCAAAGCGGCGATACGGATACCGTTGCCGCCGCTGCCCATCTTCGCCCCGAGGACGACCGCGAAGACGCCCCAGGCCAGGACTCCGACGGTCGCCAGCCACAGCACGGGTGTCGAGAAGTCGGCGAGCTGCTGGAACTCGACCTCGTTCTGGAGAGTCGGGTCCTCCTTGGCCGCCTGCAACGCGGCGGCGGAGAGCGCCATCAGGATGGCGCCGATCACCTGAAGACCGGCGATCACGAACAGCATCACGCGCGCCGACTTCACACCGCCCGGCATCTGCATCGGACCGCCGGGGTAGCCGCCGTACGGCTGCTGCTGGAGGGGCGGCGCCTGCGGGTAGCCGTAACCCGGCTGTCCCTGCGGAGCGCCGAAGCCGGGCTGAGCCGGGGGCTGCTGGGACGGGTATCCGGGCTGCTGGCCCTGCGGCGCACCGTAGGGGTTGTTCGGGTCGCCGAAACTCATGGCGTCTTTCCTCCGTCGTGACGTAAGTGCGGGGACGACGCGGCACATTTCGGAGGAAAGTTCTACAGATGCGGCCCGTCCCCCCGGTACTGCCCGCGGCACTGTGACCGTCATCGTCCTTAACGCGCCGCTTATTTGTCCAGACGGATTCCATATGCGTTGTGCAAGTGCAACATCGGTGATCTTGGACGGAGTTCGAGACTTGATTGTGATGGGGGTCACATCGGGTGTGTGAACCGGAAGCGCGGGCCGTTACGACGAAGAGGTGTGATGGGGGAGTCGCGCGATTCGGATACCGAAGCGGACCTTGTGGCGGCTGTCGCCGAGGGGGACCGCGATGCTTTCGGGCTGCTCTACCGTCACTACGCGCCTTGGCTGATCGGCCGGTTGCGGCACCGCTGCGCGGATGACTCGCTGCTCGACGACATCGTGCAGGAGACGTTCTGCGACCTGTGGCGCACGTGTGCTGCCGGCCGGCAGCAGCAGGTCGCGGACATGGGCGGCTGGTTGTGGCGCATCGCCTCCCGACGGCTCGCGGACCAGGCCCGCGCGGGTGGCGCCCGCTCGCGGCTGCAGCAGGCGCTGCAGCGGCTGCGTACGCCCGTCGAACCGTCGGCGGAGGAGAAGGCGCTCGCCGGCGGCCGGCACGGCGATCTGGCCGATGCGTTGGCCCGGCTGCCCGTGGAGCTCCGGCGCGTCATGCAGGCGACGGTGGTCGACGGCCTGACGGTGCGGCAGGCCGCGAACGTCCTCGGGGTGCCGCCCGGCACGGTGAAGACGCGTGCCATGCGCGCCCGCAAGTTGCTCAAGCGGGAACTCGAGGGGTCGCGGTCGCGGCCCGGTTGGAGAGGAGGCGAGGATGACGCAGCAGGGATTGCCGCAGGAGAGTCCTGACCACCGCACACCTGTCGGCCACACACCTGTTGGCCACATGCCTGACGGCCACACACCTGACCCGCACACACCTGACGTGCTGCTGCGCGTCTATGCGCGCGGTGAGACGCCACCGCACGCCCTGCTGGCCGTCGAGTCGCACCTCGACCGCTGTCCGCTCTGCCGCTCACGGCTGTCCGGCCACACCGACCCGCAGACCCTGGACCACATCTGGCAGCGCCTCGACGTGGCGATCGACGCACCCGTACCCGGCAGGGCAGAGCGGCTGTTGCTCCGGTTCGGGGTGCCGGACCATGTGGCGCGACTGGTCGCGGCGACTCCGGCGCTGCGTACGTCCTGGGTGGGCGCCGCCGCCCTGACCTTGCTGCTTGCCGCGCTGATCGCGCGCCTCGCCGAGCCGGCCGGGACTCCGGTGCTCTTCCTCGGTCTCGCACCGCTGCTGCCCGTCGCCGGAGTGGCCGTCTCCTACGGTCGGCGCTGGGACCCGGCGCACGAGATGGGCCTGGTGACACCCATACGGGCCTTCCGGCTCGTGCTGCTGCGCACCTCGGTGGTCCTCGGCACCTGCATAGCCCTGACGGGCGCCGCCAGCCTGGCCCTGCCCGGACTCGGCCTCGCCACCTTCGGATGGCTGCTGCCCGGCTGCGCGCTCACCGCCGTGAGCCTCGCACTGGCGGCACGTATGGACTCCACGACCGCGGCCGGCGCGACCGGGGCCGGCTGGCTCGCCGTCCTGATAGCCACCCACGACTCGGACGCGGTCTTCAGCGCGACGGGACAGACCGCCTCGGCCGCGGTGCTCGCCGTGGCCTCGGCGGCCGTGCTGCTCTCCCGTACCGCATTCGACCGGCCCGCCTACCGACAGGGGACTGCCCGATGACCGATCACACCGTCGAGGTAAGGGAGTTGAGTGTGCGCTACCGGCGCTCCATGGCGCTCGACTCCGTCTCCTTGTCGCTGCAGACGGGCGTCACGGGCCTGCTCGGGCCCAATGGTGCGGGCAAGACCACCCTGCTGCGGGCCCTGGCCACCGCACTCGACCCCGACGCCGGAGAGATCCGGGTGCTGGGCCGGGATCCCCGCGATCCCCGTCAGCGGACGGAGATCAGGCGGCACCTCGGCTTCCGGCCGCAGGACCCCGGATTCCACCCGAACTTCACCGCCTTCGAGTTCGTGGACTACGTCGCGATCCTCAAGGAGATGACGCACCGCGGCCGCAGACACGACGAAGTGCGCCGGGTGCTCGACGCCGTGGGCCTCAGTGAGCAGCGCGGCAAGCGGATCCGGGCGCTGTCGGGCGGTATGAAGCAGCGCGTGGCGCTCGCCGCGGCCCTCGCGGGCGAGCCCGAACTGCTCATCCTCGACGAGCCGACCGTCGGCCTCGACCCCGAACAGCGCCTGCGCTTCCGCGAGTTGATCGCCGATATCGGAGAGGGACGGACCGTCCTGCTCTCCACTCATCAAACCGAGGACGTCGCCGCCCTGTGCAGCCGCGTCGTCGTACTCGACCACGGCGTCGTCAAGTTCGACGGCGACCCGGTCGGCCTGAACGCCGTCGCCCAGGGCCGGGTGTGGAGCAGCGCCGAGCGCGACCCGCAGGCGCTGGCCGGATGGCGTACGGGCAATGGGACGTTCCGCAACATCGGAAGCCCGCCGCCGGGTGCCGCGACCGTGGACCCGGCGCTGGAGGACGGCTATCTGCTGCTCCTCGACGACACCGGACGGCGGGCCGGTCAGGGGGCCGCGGCATGAGCGGCACGATGACCGAGACCCCGGTACGTGCCGAAAACCCCACCCCCTCCGCGGCGGCCGCCGCCACGCGCGCGCTCGCCCGCGCCGAAGCCGTGCGGTTGCTGCGGCACCCCGCGGTACTCGCCGCGTTCGCGCTGTACCTGGTGCAGTGGGCGTACGGCGCGTACTCCGGCGACGACCGCTATCCGGTGCTGCACGACGAGGACCGCCACACCCAGCTGTCGCTCCTGCTGATCGCGGCGGGAACCCTGCTCGCGGCCGACCTCGCCGCGCTCCGCTCGTATCGGCACGGCACCGACGCGATGTTCGACCTCCTGGTGCTCCCGCCCTGGCGACGCACCTGGGCCCTGCTGCTCGCCCTGCTGCCGGTGACCGCGCTGTCGGCGGTCCTGGCCGGGGCGCGCATCGGATACGCGGCCGCTCAGGACGCGGCGGTCGGCAGCCCCTCCATAGCGGAGCTCGCCACCGGCCCGCTCGTGGTGCTCCTGGCCGGCGCGATCGGCGTCTTGGCGGCCCGAGTCGTCCGGTCCGTGGTGGCCGCGCCGCTCACCATTGCCGCGCTCGGGATCATGACGGTGGTGGGCGCACTGCAGGCGAAGTCGGATGCGCGGTGGTGGGGTCTGGTCGGCATCGAGGACGAGGGCGTTCCGCCGCTTCCCACCTCACTCACCTACCGTCCCGTGAGCTGGCATCTGCTCTATCTGGCCGCCCTGGTGATACTGATGGCCGCGGTGGCGGTGCTCCGCGCGGGCGGTCGCTCGACCGCGTTCAAGGCGACGGCCGGAGTCGCCCTGCTCGCGGTGCTCGTCACGGGTTTCGCGCAGCAGCGCGGACTGCCGGACGAGGTGCGTGAGGCCCGTACGACCGCCGAGAACGCCCCGTCGTCGCAGCAGGTGTGCGTCGAGCGCGACGGCATCGATTACTGCGCCTTCCCCGAGTTCAAGGACCGGTACCGGCAGTGGGCGGAGGTGACCGGGGGAGTGCTGCGCTGGGTGCCGCAGGACGCGCGGGAGAAGCGGTATGCCGTACGCCAGCACGTCTTCCTGAGCACGGTGGACGAGGGTGTCGTACCCCCGTTGCCGGTGGCGCGGTGGGCCGCCGACGACCGTGCGGCCGGGACGCCGGGCGCCGTCCCCGTCAGCACCGACTGGGGCACGCACAGCGATCTCGCGGGCGACCACATGCTCGGCTTCGCCGGGAGCTTCGCGCACCGCGCGGTGACCGGCGAAGCCCCCACATATCCCCAGAACCAAGCGATCTGCCGTGCTCACGGGGCGATCACGCTGTGGCTCGCGGTCCAGGCGACCGACGAGACCCGGGAGGCCTACGACTCGTTGGCCGGGCGATCTTTCGGCGGTCTCGCGCTCAACACCTTCGACGCGGCCACCGGCTTCGGTGTCGACGGGCGGGAACAGGACCTCGTACGGACCCTGCTGACGCGGCCCGACGCAGAAGTCGGCGCCAAGGTGAAGCAGTCGTGGACGGAACTCACCGCGCCGGACACCACGACCGACGAGGCGGCCGCCCTCCTGGGTGTCCCGGCCCCGCCGGCCGCGCCCGAAGGTGAGGAGAGCAGGTGCGAGTGAATGCTTCCACGGGCGCGGTGCTGCGTACGCTCCTAGGGCCCGACCTACGGGCCACACGCACCCTCCCGCTGCTCGGCGCCGGCATGGTGGGTGTGGCCGGTACGGCCTGCCCCGCGCTGTTCTCCGCGCACGTTCAACCGGGCGCCGCCGCCGTGCTGTTGCGGATTGCGACAGTACTGACCGCCATCGGCCTCGCCTGCCTCCTTGACGACCCCGCGGCCCGGACGACCGTGGTGGTCCCTGTTTCGCGATGGCTGCGGAGCGGGCTGCGGATGGCCGTGGGCCTGCTGGCCTTCGGACTCTGGTGGGGTGCCTCGGCGAGCCTCGCCCGACTGGGGGTGGCGGCCGACGCACGGCAGTCGTTCCCCGTCGGGGGGCTCGCGGTGGAAGCCGCGACGCTCGCCGTCGGCACGCTGGCCCTCGCCCTGTTCGGTGTGCGGCGCTCGGCGCAGGGAGCGGGCAGCCTGATAGCCGCGCCTGCGCTGACGCTCCTCGTGACGGCGGCGCTGTTCCTGCCGGACGGCCTGGAGCTGTTTCCCATACCCGGTGATCCGGCCTGGAGCGATGCCACCCTGCGGTGGGCGGTGCTACTTGTCGTCGCCCTGGTCGGCTGCGCGGCACAGCTGCGGGATGGGCCGCGTGTGAGGCGTACTTCCCCAGTCGCGGCTCCTTCTCCCGCTTCCGCTGGGCGGGCAGTCCGCTGACGGCGCGGCGCGACATCGCCGATCTTGAGGGGAGCCTTGGGGGAGACCTGATTGGAACCCTGGGCCGGTCATCCGGGAGGATGGGTTCATGACCGCCCAGATTCTCGATGGCAAGGCCACCGCAGCCGCGATCAAGTCCGATCTGACCGTCCGCGTGGCGGCCCTGAAGGAGAAGGGCATCACGCCCGGTCTCGGAACCGTCCTGGTGGGCGATGACCCCGGCAGCCAGAAGTACGTCGCGGGCAAGCATCGCGACTGCGCACAGGTCGGTATCGCCTCGATCCAGCGGGAGCTGCCCGCGACCGCCACTCAGGAGGAGATCGAGGCGGTCGTCCGCGAGCTCAACGAGGACCCGGCCTGCACGGGATACATCGTCCAGCTCCCGCTGCCCAGAGGCATCGACGAGAACCGTGTCCTGGAGCTGATGGACCCGGACAAGGACGCGGACGGTCTGCACCCGATGAACCTCGGCCGTCTCGTACTGAACGAGCCGGCGCCGCTGCCCTGCACGCCGAACGGCATCCTCACCCTCCTGCGCCGGCACGGCGTGGAGATCAAGGGCGCCGAGGTCGTGGTCGTCGGCCGGGGTGTGACCATCGGCCGCCCGATGCCGCTGCTGCTCACCCGGCGCAGCGAGAACGCGACGGTGACGCAGTGCCACACCGGTACGCGTGATCTGGCCTCCCACCTGAAGCGGGCGGACATCGTCATCGCCGCGGCCGGCTCCGCCCACCTGGTCCGCCCCGAGGACGTCAAGCCGGGCGCCGCGGTCCTCGACGTCGGCGTCTCCCGCAGCGCCGAGGGCAAGATCGTCGGTGACGTCCACCCCGGCGTCGCCGAGGTCGCCGCCTGGATCTCACCGAACCCCGGCGGAGTCGGCCCCATGACCAGGGCCCAACTCCTCGTCAACGTGGTCGAGGCGGCGGAACGCAGTGCCGGCTGAGGACGCGACGGGGAACCGGGACGCGACGGGGAACCGGGACGCGACGGGGAACCGGGGCGCGACGGGGAACCGGGGCGCCACGGAGAACCGGGGCACCATGGAGAACCGGGGCACCATGGAGAACCGGGGCACCATGGAGAACCGGGGCACCATGGAGAACCGGGGCACCATGGAGAACCGGGGCACCATGGAGAACCGGGGCACCATGGAGAACCGGGGCACCATGGAGAACCGGAGCGCCACGGAGAACCGGGGCACCACGGAGAACCTGGGCACCACGGAGAACCGGGACACGACCGAATCGCCGGAGGCGACGCGGGTGGGTGCCGCCGAGCCGGGTTCCGGTTCCGGTTCGCGTTCCGGTTCCGCGGAGGCCCCGAAGGCGTCCGCCGACCCGTCGCGGAACGGAGAGTCGCGGGGCGCGCAGCCGCAGGATGTGGAGCAGGAGGACGCCGAGTCGTCGCAGGACGGCGGTGCGGACTCCGCCGAGGCGGGCGACGACCTGCCGCGAGAGGGCGCGATCGTCACCCGGGACGCCGTCAGCACCGTCGGGCCCGACGGGCAGCCACAGCGGACCACCCGGCGGTTTCCGCGGGTCACCAAGGACACCGCACGCCCGGAGGGCGGGGGGCGCGCCGCGTCCGGGGACGCGCCCGCGCCGGCGCGGCAGTGGCCGATGCTCACCGTTGCGGGGACCGTCGGGTTCGGCTTGCTGCTCACCGCGTTTGACGTCTTCCGTTACGGCACGCTGCTGATCGGAGTGGCACTGCTCGCGGCCGGCATACTGCGCTGGGCGCTGCCCGGTGTGGGCATGCTCGCCGTCCGCTCCCGTTTCACGGACCTCGTCACGTACGGCGTCCTGGGCGTGACCATCGTGCTGCTCGCGCTGATGATCCAGCCCAAACCGAAGCTGGAGATCCCGTTCCTGGAGGAGATCCTGCGCTACACGGTCCGCTGAGCACGAGCGCGCATGGCGGAGGCCCGCACTCTCCCCCGAGTCGGAGTGCGGGCCTCCGTGTTTCCCCACGGTGGCTAAGTGGACATGTGGTGCCGCGACCTCAACAGTTGACGTACGACATCGTGATGCTGGTGAACCGCTTGTCACCAACCGTGCCGTCCCGGCCATGTCAACCGCCAGATCCGGCGGGGTTTCCGGGGGTAGTAGGGACGTCCCACGCCCTGACCTGCTGGGATGCCATGGCCAATGACAATCGGGTGGGACAGGGGATGCCGTTCCGGTTGGGTAACGTGCCCTTGCGGGACGCAACCGCATCACCCCTGCGCGAACGTCCTCCCATCTGACGCAACCTCATATACGTACGCACGCGCCAAACGATCACGGGGGGTGGCGACATGGCGCGCTGGAAGGAACTGCCCGACTCGCTCGACCAGCGGGAGCGGCAACTCATCGTTCAGCTGCGGCGTTTGAAGGACCGCAGCGGACTCAGCCTGTCCGCGCTCGCGGCGAAGACCACGTACAGCTCCTCGTCGTGGGAGCGCTGGCTCAACGGCAAGAAGCCGGTTCCCCGCGGAGCCGTAATCGAACTCGCGCGCGTCTGCGGCACAGACCCGACCAGGCTGCTCGTCCTCCACGAGGTGGCGGAGGGAGCGCGCGAGGCGGCTCCGGGGGCGTCGGGTGCCGCGGCGGAGCCCGAGGAGGAGCCCACCGCCACCACGCGAACCGCCGCCTCGCGCACGGTCACCATGCGAACCTCCGCCTTGCGAACGGCGACCGAACCGCGTCGCTCGAGCGACCCACCCGGCGTACGGCGTCGCCCGCGCCCCCGCCTCGTCCTCGGTGCCGTCGCCGCGCTGCTCGTCGCGTTCGGCGCTGGGACGATCGTCGGTCTGTCCTGGCAGGACGACTCCGGCGGTCCCGGTCAGGGCGGTCCCGGTCAGCAGACCGCGCTCGCCGCCGAGAGCTACCGGCGCGGGCAGACGTACGACTGCGACATCTCCCGCAAGGACGGCGGACTGTACGCCGGGTACAGCGCCTCCCAGCAGGTGCTGCTCGACATCAACCACGTCGGCTGGGACGTCGTGGAGGCGCAGTGCCTGCTCGCCCGGCACGGCTTCGACCCCGGCGACATCGACGGGGTGTACGGCGAGGAGACCAAGAGCGCGGCCTGGGCGTTCCAGGAGAAGCGCCAGATCGCCCGGGACGGCATCGTCGGCCCCGACACCTGGCGGGAGCTGCGCAAGTGACTCCGGAAGTAAGCCAACTGACCGCAGACTTGAGGAGGTTACGGGAAGCGGCGGGCCTGAGCCTGAGCGAGCTCGCCGTCCGCACCCCGTACAGCAAGTCCTCCTGGGCTCGCTATCTCAACGGCGAGAAGCCCGTTCCGTACGAGGCTGTCGTTGCCCTCTGCCGCGTCGCGGGCGAGCGGCCCGAACGGCTCCTCGCGCTGTGGGAACTGGCCGACGCGGAGTGGAGCGGCCGGGGGAGGAGCGCTGCGGAGGCTGAGGAAGAGGCGGAGGCGGAGGCCGGTGTGCGGCACGGCCGCCGACTACGCCGGGTGGTGTTCGCCGCGGGCGTGGTCGTCGCCGCCGGGGTGTGTGCCGCGGTGCTCCTGCTGCCGGACGAGTCGGCGGACAGCGCGGTGCCCCCACCGACGTACTCAACCGGCGCGACGTACTCGCCCGGCTGCACCGGACGCGACTGCGACGGCCAGGACCCCGTCGACATGGGCTGCGGCGGCGACAACATGGTGACCACGGCCGCTCAGCGCACCTTCGCCGACGGACAGCGCGTGGAACTTCGCCACGGCACCGCATGCGACGCGGTGTGGGCGCGCGCGACGGGGCTGCGGATCGGGGACCGGGTCGAGCTGACCCGCTCCGGGGCCGACCCCAAGGAAGTACGGGCGAAAGTGCGGAACGACACAACCCGCTATCTCGCGACGACGATGACGCCGGCGGACGACCCGGCCGGGACCCGCGTCTGTCTGATTCCGGCCAAGGGGGAGCGCGTCTGCATTGAGGCCTGAGCCCGGTTCGCACCCTGCATGCGTCCGGTTTGCGCCCGGTTCGCATCGGTACCGGGGGTTGGGTTCGGAGGGTGCCGACGGCGCCCGTCCACTCCCCCGAGCGAGGACGGGCGCCGCCTGTGCTCAAGAGTCATGGGCCTGCCAACAGGGCTTCAAGACCTGTCAGTTCCCTGTGGCACGGAGGTGACCGTTCCGGTACCTCGTGCCAGAAGTGCGACGTGTCCCGTAACGATCTGTACTTCACCCGCCGGTAGGTATGCGATTCCTCTGATGCTTCCGGTTCACTAGTGACAGGCGATGTCGTGTATGTGTTCCCGTTGTGTCGATGTATTGACAAGTTCGGGGATTTGATCTGATCACGTCCAACAGCAGGGATAACGTGGGCAATCGGGATGGTCCGGGACGTCCGGTGCGTTGACCAGGGGGGTCAAGCAGGTCGCACGGGATCTCGGTGGGACACTGGACCGCATACCAGCGGGCGTGCAACGGTGCATGCCCACGGCTCGAAATGCTCCTGTGCGCCCACACCCGGGGAACTGAGATCCTGGCTCCGCGCATCCCTGTGGGTAGGCCGGACGGGGACTCGGCAGAGGGCGTCACGCGCGAGGAAAGAAAAGCACGCACGGGGGGAAGAGGGGGAGCAATGCCTCGTTGGAGGGCCTTGCCGGATGAACTCGATCCGCAGGTCAGGGAGTTCGCCAGCCAGCTGCGTCGACTTGTCGACCGCAGCGGGCTGAGCGTCGCTGCCGTGGCCGACCGCACCGGTTACAGCAAGACATCCTGGGAGCGGTACCTGAACGGCCGGCTGCTCGCGCCCAAGGGCGCGATCGTGGCGCTGGCCGAGGTGACCGGCACGAATCCGGTCCACCTGACCACGATGTGGGAGCTGGCCGAGCGGGCGTGGAGCCGTTCGGAGATGCGCCACGACATGACCATGGAGGCCATACGGATCTCCCAGGCGCGCGCCGCGCTCGGGGAGTTGGGCCCCAACCCTCCCAAGGCCAAGGGCGGCACCCGAGGCAAGCCGGCGGCCGGCAAGGCCGCCGCCGCGGCTCCGCCCAAGCCGGCGGGCGCCGGGGCCGCATCCACGGCGCCGCCGCGTAGTCCTTCGTCCGGCGGGGACGCGCCGACGTCGTTCCTGGGGCGGATTCCGCAGAAGGAGTCGTCGGGTTCGGGTTCGTCGGGTTCCTCGAGCTCGGCGGGTTCTACGGGTTCGTCCGGTAGGTCTGGTACGTCCACTCCTGGTGGTCCTTCGGCTCCCCGTGCGGGGAGTTGGGGGGTTGCTCCTCCGCCGGGTCAGTACGGTGCGGCCGGATCGTCCGGCAAGCCGGGTCAGTACGGTCAGTCGGGTCAGTACGGGCAGTCGGGTTATCCCGGACAGTCCGGACAGTCCGGGTATTCCGTGCCGACCGGGCCGTCCGGTCCGGCCGGAGGGCCGCCCGAGGACGCCCGGCCGCCGCGCTCCGGTGGTTCGCCGGACGCCCCGCGGCGGAAGCGGCGGGTCACGATGTTCCTCGCGGGTGTCGTCGGCGCGCTCGTGATGATCGCGGCCGCCCTCTATCTCACCGACCCCGGCGGTGGCGGGAGCGGCGACGAGGCGAAGCCGACCCCTACCCCGACCGTCAGCAAGAACCTGCCGTCCGGTGTCGAGTGCAGCGGCAAGGACTGCACGGGCGAGGACCCCGAGAACATGGGCTGCGGCGGCGAGTTGGCGACGACCACCGACAGCGTCTCGGTCGGCACGGCCCTCATCGAGGTCCGCTACAGCGAGACCTGCGGCGCCGCCTGGGCCCGCATCACGCAGGCCGCGATCGGCGACGAGGTCCAGATCAGCACGGCGGGCGCGGCGGAGCAGACGGGTCGGGTGAAGGTGGACACCGACACGTATACGCCGATGGTGGCGGTGAAGGACGCGGCTGATGTGAAGGCTTGCGCGACGCTTGCCTCCGGCGAGGAAGGGTGCACGACCGGCTCCGCCGGTTGAGTAGTTGGGTTCGTTGTCGGCTGCGGCGCCGTTGGGGCTGGTCGCGCAGCCCCGCGGGGTGCCTCCGGCGGTTGGGCGGTTGGGTTCGTTGTCGGGTGACGGCTCGTGGTGGTTGCTCGCGCAGTTCCCCGCGGGGTGCCTCCGGCGGTTGGGCGGTTGGGTGCGTTGTCGGCTGCGGCGCCGTCGTGGCTGGTCGCGCAGTTCCCCGCGCCCCTGGGTTGTTGGTGGGTGCGGGGCCGCGGGCCGGTGCGTCAGCCCGTCGCCAACAGGGCATACGGCCCCTTGCTGATACAGGGTGCTGGTGTGCCCAGACCGGAGCTAAGCGACGGGCATAGGACGCACCGGCCCACGTCCCCTCCCACCGGCGGGAAGCTGCGGGTTTCGTCGTGGCTGGTGAGCATGGCGGCTGGTGAGCTTTGTGGCGGGCGGTTCGGGGTGCGGGGAACTGCGCGACGAGCCACGACGGACCGGCAGTCGCCATGAACCAGAACCCACCCTCCCGGTAGGCGCCCTGCTCAACCGCCGGAGGCAGTCGCGGGGCTGTGCCAATATGCGGCTCCGCCGCGTGGGCGCGACCAGCCACAACGCACCCGCAGCCGCGACGCGCAGTGTCACCCCCCTACCCCAGTAGGCACCCACCCACCCCCACGAACCCACCCACCCGCCGTAGGCGCCTCACCCACCCCGCCGGAGACAGCGGGGTCTGGGGGCGGAGCCCCCCACGCGGCGGAGCCGCAAATTGATACAGCCGGGAAGGGGCGGGGCTGGGGAATTGTCCGACCAGCCACAACGGGTCCGCAGTCGACCGGGAACCGAACTCCTGGTGGGCGAACAACAGGAATGAGTCGCCGACTCGGGGGCAGGCGAACCTCAACCCCCCACGGGATCCGGCACCGGCCGGGAGGACGGCACCCACCTCCCGGCCCCGACAAGCCGGCACCCCACCCGGCGGCCGCCGTCACCCCCTCTCCCGACCGGCGGCCGCCACTCCGTGGCTCCACCCGCGGAGCGGCTTGTGGGGTGGGCCACACGGACCCGGAGGTCCGAGATCCCGGATGCGCGATAGCCTGATCGCTGGATCTCTCTTGACGCCAAGAGATCGATCAAAAGTCCGGGGCAGTGCCGCCCCACCGCCAGCTGTCATACGGAGAACGCCATGACCCGCACTCCCGTGAACGTCACCGTCACCGGCGCGGCCGGCCAGATCGGTTACGCCCTGCTCTTCCGCATCGCCTCCGGCCAGCTGCTCGGCGCGGACGTGCCGGTCAAGTTGCGCCTCCTGGAGATCACCCCGGCGCTGAAGGCCGCCGAGGGCACGGCGATGGAACTCGACGACTGCGCCTTCCCGCTCCTTCAGGGCATCGACATCTCCGACGACCCGAATGTCGCCTTCGACGGCGCGAACGTAGCCCTCCTGGTCGGCGCCCGCCCCCGTACGAAGGGCATGGAGCGCGGCGACCTGCTGGAGGCCAACGGTGGCATCTTCAAGCCGCAGGGCAAGGCCATCAACGACCACGCCGCGGACGACATCAAGGTTCTCGTCGTCGGCAACCCGGCCAACACCAACGCGCTCATCGCCCAGGCCGCTGCCCCGGACGTACCGGCCGAGCGCTTCACGGCGATGACCCGTCTCGACCACAACCGCGCGCTGAGCCAGCTCGCGAAGAAGACGGGCGCCTCGGTCGCCGACATCAAGCGCCTGACGATCTGGGGCAACCACTCGGCCACCCAGTACCCCGACATCTTCCACGCCACGGTCGCCGGCAAGAACGCCGCCGAGACCGTCAACGACGAGAAGTGGCTGGCCGAGGACTTCATCCCGACCGTCGCCAAGCGCGGCGCGGCCATCATCGAGGCCCGCGGCGCCTCCTCGGCGGCCTCCGCCGCCAACGCCGCCATCGACCACGTCCACACCTGGGTCAACGGCACGGCCGAGGGCGACTGGACGTCGATGGGCATCCCGTCGGACGGCTCGTACGGCGTCCCGGAGGGCCTGATCTCCTCCTTCCCGGTCACCGCGAAGGACGGCCAGTACGAGATCGTCCAGGGCCTCGACATCAACGACTTCTCCCGCGCCCGCATCGACGCGTCGGTGAAGGAGCTGGAGGAGGAGCGCGAGGCCGTCCGCGGTCTCGGCCTCATCTGAGGGGTCAGGTCTTGAGGGTCTGAGGGTCTGCTCCGAGCGGACCCCGGCATTCCGTAGTATTCCGCGAGCCCGTACGGCCACACCCGGCCGTGCGGGCTCGTGCTTTCCCCGCACACGGCAACGCTCATGCGCCGGTGCGGGCGGGTTCACCTGTTCGGGTGGCATTTCCGTTCGCCTCTCCCGTCTCCGTGATCTCTTCGCTAGCGTCAACTCCCTTGTCCACCAATGGAATTCGCCCGCAGTCGGTATGTGCCTGCGGGAAACGGGAGTGTCGGGAGTATGGGAAGCGAACCGTCGAGGCGGCGCTGGGGCCACACCGAGGCCACCAGGCTGTTGTGCGCGGGTGCCCACCTGGACGCGGGGTTCCGCAGGCGCGTCATCGACGAACTCGTCGGGCACCCGGAGCGCCCGGTGGCGCCGCCGCTCGGCGCGGACGTTCTGCCCGTCCTCGCGCATGCGCTGCGCGCCCGCCGCGACGAGGTGCTGATCGCCCTGCTGCTGCTCGCGGTGTGGGTCGGGTTCCTGGTCAGCGATGTGGTGATGATCAAGGACACCGCGGAGGACAGTGCCGGCGGCGACACCGGGCTGTCCTTCGGCGACTACGTCCGGGTCGTCTTCGAGTCGGACTACGGCGACGACTTGGGGGCGCCGGGCCTGTTCGGCGGGCTCGTGCCGGGCACCTGGACCATGTCGTACGCCTCGGTCGTCCTGCTGCTGTGGTTCGCCCGGGTCATCTCCGGCCGGGGCACGGACACCGCCGTGGTGCAGCGGCTGAAGCTGCCGCCCGCGCTGGCCTGGCTGCAGCGGCGCCTCGGCTGGCTGGTGACCGCGATCGCCTGGCTCATCTGCCTCAGGTACTGGGTGCAGGGCTGGGCAGGGGTCGAGGACAACCCGTACCCCGTGATCTTCCCGCTGCTGCTGGCCGTCGTCGTCTGGCGCCACCAGTGGCATCGGAAGCAGACGCTGCGTATGGCGCTGGCCCGGCAGACGTTCGCCGAGACGCCCGACCCCGGCCTGCCCGGCCGCTACGAGGCCCTTGCCGAGCGCATCCGCCGGGAGCAGGACGCCTCGCTCGCCCTCTACGACGTCAACCGCCCGTTCGTCGGCGCCGGAGTGCCCCGGAAGCCCTGGACGGTCGTACTGGAACTGCGGCGGAGGGAGGCGGGGGAGAGCGGCAACGGCGTACCGGCGCCCCGGCCGGAGGCCGCGCAGCTCACCGCGCGCGAGGTCATCGACATGATCACCCCTCGGCTGCGGGCCCTGAAGACGTCGGCCGGGGACGGGAGCCGGGACCGGCTGCGAGAGCTGGAGATCGAGGAGTTCGTCTACCTTCCGTCCGGAGTGGGCCGCGACGAGCCGCTCGTGATGGGCCCGGACGACTCCCGTACCGCGAGCGTGTACGAGTCCGCGCAGGTCGACCGGCACTTGGTCGAGTCCGTGGGGGAGGGCGGGGAGGCCCGACGGCACTTCCTGCGGGTCAGGGTGGGGGCCTGGAACGAGCAGGTCGTCGTCTCGCTGCTGGTACGGGTGTATACCCAGGGCGGCATGCTCGTACTCGAAGTGGTGCCGCATGTGCTCGGGCCGATCGTGCCGGAGTTCCGGCAGATCGACGCCGTCGTGGGGCGGCCGCCGGAGGGCCCGCTGCGGGATGCCGTGCGCGCTCTTGTCGACGCCCCGGCTGTCGGTGTGGCGACCGGTATCGCGGCCCTGCGCACCCTGGGATCCGCCCTGCGCCAGTGGTCGGCCCGGGCCGAACAGGCCGCGCCCGACGCCCCCCTGGTCTCGCTGCGCGAGCTGGCCGGCACCGACGAGCTGTCCCTCTTCCAAGAGATGGACGTCGCCCGCTACATCAGGACCCTGCAGGACCGGATCGGCGAAGGCGTACGGGACGCCCTCCAGGCCCACGGCTACCGCACCGACCGCCTGGAGCAGAACATCACCAACATCCACAACAGCGGGCTCTACATCAAGGAGATGTCCGGCGGCGCCCTCGCCACGGGCGCGCACGGCCAGGCCACGCACACGGAGAGGAGCACGGTATGAGCACCGACGGGGGAGCGAGCGGGGGGCCGGGCGGCGGGCCGCAGATCCACATCGGTTCGATCAGCGGAGGCTCCCAGGCCTTCGGCGACCACGGCAAGGCCGAGTCGGTCAACTACACGGCCGTGACTGCCGACCCGGGGTACGGGGAGCTGCTCACCGCCGTACGGACACTGCGTACCGAACTCGGGCGGCAGGAGCGTACGGCCGAGAGTGAGGCACTTGGTGCCGAACTGGCCGAAGTGGAGGGCGAGATCGCCCGCACCGGGCGCAGCGCGCCAGGACTGCTCACCCGGGTCCGGGACCGTCTCGCGGACTACGGTCCCGCCGCGGCGACCGCCGCGTCCGTGACCGCCGTCACCCAGGCGATCACTCAACTGCTCGGCTGAGCCGGAGAGACGACGATGGCAGAGGGACAACGATGGTGAAGGTCCAACGATGGTGAGGGTCTTCGACGCCGACCGCCAGGACTGGGCGGGGCCCGAACAGGAACAGCAGATCGTCGTGGACCAGCGGCGCGACGAAGTACGCCAGCGCCAGGCGCTGCGCGGGACCGTCGCGGTCCTCGCGGTCTGCTCGCTGGCCTTCGGCACCTGGGCACTGGGCTGGAAGGACGAGCCGGGACCGCAGGGGTACTTCACGGCCCGCGAGACCCCGGCACCCGGACAGAGCGGGGAAACGAACGGCGACCCGGGCGGGGGTACGGGCACCGGGGACCCGGCGTCCCCGAGCTCGACGGCCACGCTGCCCCCCGAATACGAGCCCGTGCAGGACGAGGAGGGCTTCCGAGTGGCCGTCAAGGAGGGCTGGGTCGCGAACCGGCAGACGTCCGACTCCCTCCACGGCTTCGACGTCGTCAACTACCGCAGCACCGACGGTTCTCGCCGCCTTCAGATCTACGAGGTGCTGGAGGCCAGCCCGGACGACTCGCTCCAGGAGTTCGTGTCCGCCGGCACCGCCAAGCCCGACGGCTTTGAGCAGCTCTCCCTGGAAAGCCTCGAGGACAGCGGCCGCCCGGCCGCCCGCCTCGAATACCTCGCGGACTCCCTCAAGGGTGAGGAGGAGATCGGCACCTGGCACGTCGTCGACCATCGCTTCGAATCCCTGGACGGCAAGCTGTACGCGATCACCTCCTACGGCCCGGAGTCGGACGGCTTCGACGACGAACGACAGGTCCTGGAAACGGCGTTGACCTGGTTCTGCCCACCGGCCACGGTCTGCCCGGAGCCGGTCACGGAATGAGCGGCGGCTTGGGCAGGGACTTCTCGAAGAAGTACGCCCCGTACACGTCGTCGTTGTAGCGGGGGATCTCGGTGTAGCCGCACGCCCGGTACATCGCCTGTGCCTCGATGAGCGTGGCGTGTGTGTCGAGGCGTACGACTCCGCAGCCGAGCCTTGCCGCCTGCCGCTCCAGCTCGGCGAGCAGTCGGCGGGCGAGGCCGAGGCGGCGGGCGGCCGGGTGCACCCAGACGTGCCGGATCTCGCCGACGCCGGGTTCGAGGCGGCGCAGAGCCGCGCAGCCGACCGCTCGGCCTTCCTCGTACGCGACGAGGAAGGCGCCGGTGTCGCCCGACACCTCGTGCGGCTGGACGAGGGAGGCCCGGTCGTAGCCCTCGGGGAAGCGGGCGTCGATGTCGGCGGCGTAGGCGTCGAGGCAGGCACGGGCGTCCGGGGCGGCTCCGTCGACGAGCTCGACCGTGATCGCGGCGAGCCTGAGCAGCCGCTGGGCGGTGCCGAGGGACTCGGTCAATTGCTCGCGCTGGGCCGGCGTCAGCCCGCTGAGCAGCCCCTCGGCGAGACGGTTGGCCCGCCGGTTCTGCTCCTTCACCTCGACGCGTCCGGCCGGGGTCAGCTCCGCGACCCGCAGCCGGGTGTCCTGCGGATGCACGGTGATCCGCACCAGCCCCTGCGACTCCAGGGCCTTGGCCATCCGGCTCAGATACCCGGCGTCCAGGCCGAGTCGGCTGCGCAGCTCGCGGAGCGAGGCCCCGTCCCCGATCTCGTACAGGAGGCGGGCCTCGCCGAGTGGCCGGTCCTGGCCGAGGTAGTGATCGTCGAGTGCGCCGATGCGGCGGGTGAAGTAGCGGTTGAAGCGGCGAAGGGTGGTCACATGCTCTGTGGACACTGGCTTCATATTTCTTTGACTGTAGTCAAAGGTAGAGAGGGCGTCTTCGAGTTGTCCGAAGTGGGTGGCGGGGGCAGGGGCCGAGCGGGCGCAGTCCGTACATGTGCGGTTACGCAGATGAAGTTCCCGGCTATCTGACGTTCCGGGTGACCCCGCAGGAAGGGCCTATCGCGGCCTTCGCCGAGCAGGAGGCCTGGCAGGCGCGGGAGAGGTACCCGCAGTTGTTGGGGGTGGGGATTCCCGAGTTCTTCCATGCGCGGGAGCGCGAGGAGGGCGGCTGGCAGCTGTCCGACTACAGCAGCGATACGCCGCAGGGGGCGCGGGACATGCTGGGTTCGCACTTCCGGCGCAGCGCCAAGGAGGCCGAGGACGCCGGGGACGAGAGCGCCCAGGGCAAGTGGATGGCGGCGGCCAGACGCATGGACCGCGAGGTCGTCGACGAGCTGACCGTGCTGGGCGGCCGGTTCAGGATCGTCAGCGCCTCACGGTTCATCCGCATGGGCGGCAACGGCCCTGAACCGCCCCGCCCCTCCGACCCCGATCCGCTCGACGCCGATCATGTACGTCCCCGGGGCCAGGTGATCGATCCGTACACCGGTACGGGTCTGGCCGACGGCATCCTCAAGCTGGACCTGGTCCGCTTCGTCGGCGTCGTTCCGGGCGCGCCGCCGGATGTCGCCGACGACGCGCGGCGGGCTCTGGCGACCCATCCGGGTGGTGTCCTCCTCCCTGCCGTGTTCATGATCTCCGAGGGGGTGGACGGCAGTTGGAAGCCGCACAATCCTGGGGCGTCCCATCGCTCGCCCCAGGCCGCGCGCGACGTTCTGACCTCGTATCTGCGCGTCATGGGCCCCTTTGAGCTTCGCCTCGACGACGCTGCCCGCGAGGAATATGCGCGGGCCGCCGACCGTCTCGACGAGAAGCGCAGCAACGTGGCGAGTGTCGCGGGCCGCCGCTTTCGCGTCACCCGCGTCGAACGTCTGGTCCGCATCGGGCCCGACGGCCCCGAGGGCCCCCGCCCCTCCGACTTCGACCCCGAACCTCCCGTCGAGATCCATGTCCGCCAGCTCAAGGAACAGGGCCTGTGGAAGGAGGAGGACGAGCCGATCGAGCTCGATGAGCGGACGCGGGAGCTTAAGCGGTTGTGGGAGGCGGAGGCGGAGCGGCGTGCCTCCGGCGGTTGAGCGGTTGGGTTTCGTTGTCGGCTGACGGTTCGTTGTGGCCGGTCGCGCCACCCCCGCGGGGTGCCTCCGGCGGTTGGGCGGGTGCGGGTTGTGTGTGGTTGTTTGCGCCCACGCGGCGGAGCCGCAAATTGACACAGCCCCGCGGGGTGCCTCCGGCGGTTGGGCGGGTGGGTGCGTTGTCGGCTGCGGGTTGTGTGTGGCTGGTCGCGCAGTTCCCCGCGCCCCTGGGGTGCGTGGTGGGTGCGGGGCCGCGGTCCGGTGCGTCAGCCCGTCGCCAACAGGGCATACGGCCCCTTGCTGATACAGGGTGCTGGTGTGCCCAGACCGGAGCTAAGCGACGGGCATAGGACGCACCGGCCCACGTCCCCTCCCACCGGCGGGAAGCTGCGGGTTTCGTCGTGGCTGGTGAGCATGGCGGCTGGTGAGCTTTGTGGCGGGCGGTTCGGGGTGCGGGGAACTGCGCGACGAGCCACGACGGACCGGCAGTCGCCATGAACCAGAACCCACCCTCCCGGTAGGCGCCCTGCTCAACCGCCGGAGGCAGTCGCCCCAGGTCAGGGAAAGGGTTCCGCTCAGCAGGAGCCGTTTCTCATAGTGACGCGGCACACTGGCGGGGACGGGCATGAAACGTCCTGCCCGGGGCAGGGGCACACCGCTCCTCGGAAGTGGCACGGCTGTGCCGCAGGGGCGTACAGGAACGGAAGGCAGCACCGACCATGGCGGGACCAGCGGAGCGACAGGCGCAGCAGACGATTCACGTGGGCGGGGAGTGGCGCGCGGCCGTCTCCGGGGAGACACGTGAGGTGCTCGATCCGGCGGACGCCAAGCCGTTCGCCGTGGTTGCGGAGGGTGACGGACGGGATGCGGACGCGGCCATCGAGGCCGCCCGCCGCGCCTTCGACGAAGGGCCCTGGCGCCACACCCCCGCCACAGAGCGGAGCGCCCTGCTGCGTCGCGTCGCCGATCTCCTCGTACGCGATCGTGAGCGGCTCGGGCTGCTGGAGAGCCGGGACGCCGGCAAGACGCTTGAGGAAGGGCGCGTCGACATCGACTGTGTCGCCGACGCCTTCCGGTACTTCGCCGATCTCGTCGTGGGCGAGGGCGGCGGGCGGGTCGTCGACGCCGGTTCCGACGACATCCACAGCGTCGTCGTGCATGAACCCGTCGGCGTGTGCGCCATGATCACGCCCTGGAACTATCCGCTGCTGCAAGCGAGTTGGAAGATCGCGCCCGCACTCGCCGCCGGGAACACCTTCGTCGTCAAGCCCAGCGAGATCACTCCGCTCACCACGATCGCCGTTGTGGAGCTGCTCCAGGAGGCCGGGCTGCCCGACGGAGTCGCGAACATCGTCACCGGCCCCGGGCACACCGTGGGCGCCCGCCTCGCCGAGCACCCTGGTGTCGACCTGGTCTCCTTCACCGGCGGTCTCATCAGCGGGATCAAGGTCGCCCAGGCCGCCGCCGTCACCGTCAAGAAGGTCGCCCTCGAACTCGGCGGCAAGAATCCCAACGTCGTCTTCGCCGACGCCTGCGCCACGGAGGAAGGCTTCGACACCGCCGTCGACCAGGCCCTGAACGCCGCGTTCATCCACAGCGGCCAGGTCTGCTCCGCCGGCGGACGCCTCATCATCGAGGAGTCCGTACGCGAACGCTTCGTCGCCGAACTCGCCCGCCGGGCCGGCAAGATCCGCCTCGGCCGGGGCACCGAGGACGGCGTCGAGTGCGGTCCACTCGTCTCCGAGCAGCAGCGGGAGAAGACCGAGGCGTACGTCGCCTCCGCCCTCGCGGAGGGCGCGGTGCTGCGGTCCGGCGGCAAGCGGCCCGAACCGTCGGCGGAACGGCCCGCGACCGGCTACTTCTACGAGCCCACCGTCCTCGACCAGTGCCACCGCGAGATGAAGGTCGTACGCGAGGAGGTCTTCGGGCCCGTACTGACCGTCGAGACGTTCCGTACGGAGGACGAGGCCGTCGCGCTCGCCAACGACACCGAGTACGGGCTCGCGGGCGGCGTCTGGACCTCCGACGCGGGCCGCGCCCGCCGCGTCGCGGCACGCCTGCGGCACGGGACCGTCTGGATCAACGACTTCCACCCCTACCTCCCGCAGGCGGAGTGGGGCGGCTTCGGAAAGAGCGGCGTCGGGCGGGAGCTGGGTCCCACCGGTCTCGACGAGTACCGCGAGAGCAAGCACGTGTACCAGAACCTCGCGCCGAAGCCGGTGCGGTGGTTCGCGGGCTGACGCCCCCGCCCCTGACCCCGCCAAGGAACCGCCAAGCGCAGCACCTTGTACGACCCCGAGGAGTAATCCCCCATGCCTGAGCAGCACACGTACGACTATGTCGTCATCGGCGGCGGTACCGCCGGCTCCGTCATCGCCTCACGCCTGACCGAGGACCCGGACGTCACCGTCGCCGTGATCGAGGGCGGCCCCAGCGACGTCGACCGCGAGGACGTTCTCACCCTGCGCCGCTGGATGGGGCTGCTCGGCGGGGAGCTGGACTACGACTACCCGACGACCCGGCAGCCGCGCGGCAACTCGCATATCCGGCACAGCCGGGCCCGGGTGCTCGGCGGCTGCTCCTCGCACAACACGCTGATCGCGTTCAAGCCGCTGCCGTCCGACTGGGACGAGTGGGAGGCGAACGGTGCCAAGGGCTGGGGCGCGGTGCCGATGGAGGCGTACTACGCCCGGCTGCGCAACAACATCGTCGCCGTCGACGAGAAGGACCGGAACGCCATCGCCCGCGACTTCGTCGACGCCGCCCAGGCCGCGCTGGACGTGCCGCGCGTGGACGGCTTCAACAAGAAGCCGTTCAGCGAGGGCGTCGGCTTCTTCGACCTCGCGTACCACCCGGAGAACAACAAGCGGTCCTCCGCCTCGGTCGCGTACCTCCACCCCTTCCTGGACCGGCCGAACCTGACGATCCTGCTGGAGACCTGGGCGTACAGGCTGGAGCTCGAAGGGACGCGGGCGCGCGGAGTGCACGTACGGACCAAGGACGGCGAGGAGATCCTCGTACGCGCCGAGAACGAAGTCCTGTTGTGCGCGGGCGCCGTGGACTCACCGCGGCTGCTGATGCACTCCGGTATCGGGCCCGCCCGCGATCTGGAGGCGCTCGGCATTCCCGTCGTGCATGACCTGCCCGGCGTCGGCGAGAACCTGCTCGACCACCCCGAGTCGGTGATCGTCTGGGAGACGAACGGCCCGATCCCCGAGAACTCCGCGATGGACTCCGACGCGGGCCTTTTCGTGCGCCGCGATCCCGACCATCCGGGTCCTGACCTGATGTTCCACTTCTACCAAATCCCGTTCACCGACAACCCGGAGCGCCTGGGGTACAAACGCCCTGCTCACGGCGTCTCCATGACCCCCAACATCCCCAAGCCGCACAGCCGCGGCAGGCTCTATCTGACGAGCGCCGACCCGGCCGAGAAGCCCGCCCTCGACTTCCGTTACTTCACGGACGAGGACGACTACGACGGCCGCACCCTGGTCGACGGCATCAGGATCGCCCGCGAGATCGCCAAGTCCGAGCCGCTGGCGGGCTGGCTGAAGCGCGAGGTGGCCCCCGGTCCCGACGTCACGGGCGACGAGGAGCTCGGCGTGTACGCGCGGTCGGTGGCCCACACGGTGTACCACCCGGCGGGCACCTGCCGGATGGGCGCCCCGGACGATCAACTCGCCGTCGTCGACCCGCAGTTGAGGATCCGCGGACTGGACGGCATCCGGATCGCCGACGCCTCCGTCTTCCCGACGATGCCCGCGGTGAACCCGATGATCGGGGTGCTCATGGTCGGAGAGAAGTGCGTGGACCTGCTCGGCAGTGGCGAGTGATGGCCACGTCAACTCGCTGACTCCTGAGGAGGCGGCGAAGGAGTGGGTGGACAGCCACGAATCGACTTGGCGGACGTGGCTGTCCGAGTGACCGTCAACAGGTGTCCGTGACGCTCACCAGGCGTTCGGCTCCGCGGAGAGGTTCTCGTCGGCCAGGCGTTGCGCTGCGGCGCGCGCCTGGCCGAGCCAGTCGTCGTGCAGGGCTCGGGCCATGCCGGTCAGCGCCTCGGTGGCGCGGCGCTGCAGACGGGGACCGAACGTGATGCGTGTGGCCCCGAGTCGGCCGAGCTCTGCCGGTGCGGGACCTTCCAGTCGCGCGTAGGCGTTGATCGGACCCGGGATCGCGGCCCGGAGCGCCGGGAGGGCATCCTCCGGGGCGCCGATCGGGTACACGCAGTCGGCGCCCGCCGCCACGTACAACGCGGCCCGCTCGACGGCCCGTTCGGGATCGGCGACCCCGCGTGAGAACGTGTCGACACGCGCGTTGACGAACAGCCGGTCGCCCGCGACGGCCCGTACCTCGGCCAGCCAGTCGGCGTGCCGCGCCGGGTCCTTGAGGACGCCCTCGTGCGAGTCCTCGAGGTTGCAGCCGACGGCACCCGTCTCAAGGATCCGGTCCACCAACTCCTTGGGCGCGAGCCCGTACCCGTCCTCGACGTCCGCCGACACCGGAACGTCCACGGCCCGCGCGATGCGCCCGACCGCCGCGAACATTTCGTCGGCGGGCGTGGCCCCGTCCTCGTAACCGAGCGAGGCGGCGACCCCGGCGCTGGGCGTCGCAAGCGCCGGAAACCCGGCGTCCTCGAAGACCCGCGCACTGGCCGCGTCCCACGGCCCGGGGAGGATCAGGGGGTCGTCCGGTGAGCGGCCCTGATGCAGCGCGCGGAACGTCTCCACCTTGCTCACCATGCACGGCCCCCCGGCGGGATGCGTCGGCTGACCATCAGCCGGTTCCATCCGTTGATAACGGTGATCAACCCGATGAGATGCGCGAGTTGGGCGTCGTCGAAGTGCCGCGCCGCCCGCTCGTACACGTCGTCCGGCACGAAGCCTTCCGTGAGGACCGTGACCGCTTCGGTCAGCGCGAGGGCGGACCGCTCGCGCTCGCTGTAGTGGTCCTCCGCCTCCTCCCAGGCGTTCAGAAGGTCGAGCTGTTTCTCGCTCACGCCGTGCTTGCGGGCCAGTTGGAGGTGCATGTCGAGGCAGAACGCGCAGTGGTTGAGCTGTGAGGCGCGGATCTGCACCAGCTCGGCGAGCCCGGGGTCGCCCAGGCCCTTCTTCGCGGCGGCGCTCAGCGCGGACATGGCCTTGCCGACCTCGGGATCGAGGAACTGCGTGCGAGCCGTCACTTGTGCTCGCCCGCCTGGTAGTGCCCCGCGACCATACGGCAGGTCACGCCGAACCGGTTCCACGCGTTGATCACCGTGATCGCGGCGATCAGCTGCGCCAGCTCGGCCTCGTCGAACTGCTTGGCGGCCGCGTCGTACACCTCGTCCGGCACGAAGCCCTCCGTGAGGACCGTGACCGCCTCGGTCAGCGCGAGCGCCGCGACTTCCTTCGCCGTGTAGAAGTGCTGCGACTCCTCCCACGCGCTGAGCTGGATGATCCGCTCGACACTCTCGCCGGCCGCGAGCGCGTCCTTGGAGTGCATGTCGACGCAGAAGGCGCAGTGGTTGATCTGCGACGCGCGGATCTTCACCAGCTCCAGGAGCACGGGGTCGACGCCCTGCCGGGCCGCCGTGTCGAGCCTGATCATGGCCTTGTAGACGTCGGGCGCGAGCTTGGCCCACGCGAGCCGGGGGGTGTGTTCGGGGACGTACGAGGTGGTGTCGGTCGTGGTGCTGGTCGTGTCGTCGGTCGTCTCGTTCGTCGTCATGACTGCGACCCTAAGGTTCGAGTAGCCCAGGAGTATGGTCCATTTTCATGGAGAAACCCTGGGCCACTTTAGGTGTTGATCTGCACCTCGACCTGGGCGGCTCCCGTCTGCGCCGAGGGCTCACGGACGCCTTGCGCGAGGCGGTGCGGAGCGGGCGGCTCGCACCGGGGACGCGGCTGCCGTCCTCGCGGGCGCTCGCCGCCGACCTCGGCATCGCGCGCAACACGGTCGCCGACGCGTACGCCTGTCTCGTCGCCGAGGGCTGGCTCACCGCGCGCCAGGGTTCGGGCACGCGGGTCGCGGAACGGGCCGCGGTGGCGCCGGACTCGGACACGGCACCCAGGCCTCGCTCGCCCCGCGGACCGACGCACAACCTCGAACCCGGCAACCCCGACCTCGCCTCGTTCCCCCGCGCCGAGTGGCTCAGGTCGGCCCGCCGCGCGCTGTCCGAGGCACCTCACGACGCCTTCGGCTACGGCGACCCACGAGGTCGCGTCGAACTCCGCACCGCCCTCGCCGCCTACCTCGCCCGCGCTCGTGGCGTACGGACCGACCCCGACCGGATCGTCATCTGCTCCGGCTTCGTACACGGCTTGCGGCTGCTCGCCGCTGTACTGCGGCAACGGGGGCTGCGCTCGCTCGCCGTGGAGTCGTACGGGCTTGACGTGCACTGGGGAGTGGCGGAGGCGGCGGGGTTGCGGACGGTGCCGCTGCCGTTCGATGAACTGGGGACGTGTACCGGCGCCTTGGCGGGAGCGGGGAGGGGGGCGGTCCTGCTCACCCCCTCGCACCAGTTCCCGATGGGCGTGCCACTGCGGCCCGACCGGCGGGCCGCCGTCGTGGACTGGGCGCGGGGAACCGGCGGGCTGGTCCTGGAGGACGACTACGACGGAGAGTTCCGCTACGACCGTCAGCCGGTGGGCGCGCTCCAGGGCCTCGACCCGGACCGCGTCGTATACATGGGCACGGCGAGCAAGTCCCTGGCGCCAGGACTGCGGCTCGGCTGGCTGGTCCTGCCGCCGTCGCTGACGTCGGAGGTCGTGTCGGCGAAGGGCGGCACGGACTGGTCGTGCGGGGTCCTGGACCAGCTGACCCTGGCGGAGTTCATCACCTCGGGCGCGTACGACCGTCACGTCCGCGCGTCCCGTCTGCGCTATCGCCGCCGCCGCGACCAGCTCGTCGCGGCGCTCGCGTCCCGCGCCCCGTCGGTGCGGGCCACCGGTATCGCGGCCGGCCTCCACGCCGTCCTCCAACTCCCGCCCGGCACCGAGCAGTCGGTGGTCCGAGCGGCGGCCCGGCAGGGCCTGTTGCTGCACGGCCTGACCCGCTACCGCCACGCGGACGTTGCCGAGGTCGCCGCCGCCGGACCGTACGACGCCCTTGTCGTGGGCTACGGCACACCCCCGGACCACGCGTGGTCGAGCACGCTGGACGCTCTGTGCAGGGTGCTGCCCTGAGGACCCGTCGGGCCCGGTTACGGCGGCCGGGACCATGATCTGTAGGGTGACGATCGAGAAGTTGATGGTGAACGGTCACGGAAGAACCCTGCTGCTACCAGGAGTTGGCCCCCCTTCCCTCCTTCGACGGCAACCGTGTCGTCCTCGGCGCCTGGGTAGTCGAGGACGAGTCGGCGGGCCTCGACATCCGCGAGTCCGCCGGCCTGATCACGGACGAGTACGCCCGCTTCCTGCCGCACGTGATCCTCTGAGCCCCGGCGATCGCTGGGTCCCGGTGATCGCCGGGACCCAGCGATTCCGAGTCCCGGTGATCCGCTGGGTCCGAGTGATTCGGCGTCTCGGTGATCCGCTGGGGCTCGGTGGCTCTGGGTCCGGGTGATCCGCTGGGCCCCAGTGATGCCGAGTCCCGGTGGTTCTCTACACCCCCAATACGGTCCGGAGTTGGGCGAGTCCCCAGTCCAGGTCCTCCTTGCTGATCACCAGTGGTGGCGCTATCCGGATGGTGGCGCCGTGGGTGTCCTTGACCAGGACGCCCCGGTCCATCAGCTTCTCGGAGACCTCCCGGCCAGTGCCGTACGCCGGGGCGATATCGATCCCCGCCCACAGCCCGCGCCCCCGGACCTGCGTCACCCTGCCCGTATCGCGCAGCACCGCCAGCTCACGATGCAGATGCTCACCCAGCTCCGCAGACCGCGCCTGGAACTCCCCGGACCGCAGCATGGCGATGACCTCGATCGCCACGGCACAGGCCAGCGGATTGCCGCCGAACGTCGAACCGTGTTCCCCGGGCCGGAACACCCCCAGCACCTCGGCGCTCGACACCACCGCCGACACCGGCACGACCCCGCCCCCGAGCGCCTTGCCCAGCACATACATGTCCGGCACCACCCCGTCGTGCTCACACGCGAAGGTCCTGCCCGTCCGCCCCAGTCCCGACTGGATCTCATCCGCTATGAACAGGACATTCCGCTCCCGCGTCAACTCCCGTACGCCCGCGAGATAACCGGCCGGCGGCACCAGCACGCCCGCCTCACCCTGGATCGGCTCCAGCAGCACGGCGACCGTGTTCTGCGTGAGGGTTTGGCTCATCGCGGTCAGATCGCCGTACGGCACGATCTCGAAGCCCGGTGTGTATGGCCCGAAGTCCGCCCGTGCCTCCGGAGCCGTGGAGAAGCTGATGATCGTCGTCGTACGCCCGTGGAAGTTGTCGCTCGCCACGACGATCTTCGCCGTCCCGTCGGGCACGCCCTTGATCGTGTACCCCCACTTCCGCGCGGCCTTCACAGCCGACTCCACCGCCTCCGCGCCCGTGTTCATCGGCAGCACCATCTCCATGCCGCACAGCTCCGCCAGCCGCGCGCAGAACTCGGCGAACCGGTCGTGATGAAACGCTCGCGATGTCAGCGTCACCCGCTCCAGCTGCGCTCTGGCCGCATCGATCAGCCGTCTGTTGCGGTGCCCGAAATTGAGCGCGGAGTATCCGGCCAGCAGGTCGAGAAAACGGCGCCCCTCGACATCCGTCATCCACGCCCCGTCCGCCGTGGCCACGACGACCGGCAGCGGGTGGTAGTTGTGCGCGCTGTTCGCTTCGGCCGAGGCGATCAACACCTCCGTACGCGTCACGGGAACTCCCACCTCCTCTCGGCAGGCTTGCTCTGGGATCCAGGGGGGGCCGGGGTGATCCGGTGATCCGGGGTATCCGGGGTACCTGGGCGGGTTTGCGGCCCCTTCCCATCGTCGCTCGCGTCCGCCTCGCATCATCGCTCGCATGGTGGACTCGGGGATATGGCGACGGGCGGGCCCGGTAGGCTGATCGGCGGGCCGTGACTGGCGCGCTGGGATGGGACCGACCATCGGGGAGCGGCCCGTGACGAACAAGTGCCGTGCGCCTGGGCCGAACCGTGAACGCCACGTCCGGAGGTCCCTCATGTCCGACAAGTCTGCGCCCCTCTCCACCGAAACCACCGCCTTCCGCAGCGCCCTCGAAGTGATCCGCGCCGTCGAGCCTCGGGTCGCCGACGCCATCGGCCAGGAGGTCGCCGACCAGCGCGAGATGCTCAAGCTGATCGCCTCCGAGAACTACGCCTCCCCGGCCACCCTGCTGGCCATGGGCAACTGGTTCAGCGACAAGTACGCCGAGGGCACCATCGGCCGCCGCTTCTACGCCGGCTGCCGCAACGTCGACACCGTCGAAGCCCTCGCCGCCGAGCACGCCCGCGAACTCTTCGGCGCCCAGCACGCCTACGCCCAGCCGCACTCCGGCATCGACGCCAACCTCGTTGCCTTCTGGGCGGTCCTCGCCGACCGCGTGGAGGCCCCGGCGCTTGTGAAGGCCGGTGTCCGCAACGTCAACGACCTCTCCGAGGCCGACTGGGCCGAGCTCCGGCAGGCCTTCGGTAACCAGCGCATGCTCGGCATGTCCCTGGACGCCGGCGGCCACCTCACCCACGGCTTCCGCCCGAACATCTCCGGCAAGATGTTCGACCAGCGCTCCTATGGCACCGACCCCGCCACCGGCCTCATCGACTATGAGGCCCTGCGCACCTCCGCTCGTGAGTTCAAGCCCCTGATCATCGTGGCCGGCTATTCCGCCTACCCCCGTCTCGTGAACTTCCGCATCATGCGGGAGATCGCCGACGAGGTCGGCGCGACGCTGATGGTCGACATGGCGCACTTCGCGGGCCTCGTCGCCGGCAAGGTCCTCACCGGCGACTTCGATCCCGTGCCGCACGCCCAGATCGTCACGACCACCACCCATAAGTCGCTGCGTGGCCCGCGCGGCGGCATGGTCCTGTGCGACGACTCCCTCAAGGACCAGGTCGACCGCGGCTGCCCCATGGTGCTCGGCGGCCCTCTTCCTCATGTCATGGCCGCCAAGGCCGTCGCGCTCGCCGAGGCCCGCCGCCCCGAGTTCCGCGACTACGCCCAGGCCGTCGTCGACAACTCCCGTGCACTCGCCGAGGGCCTGATGCGCCGGGGCGCCACCCTCGTCACGGGCGGCACGGACAACCACCTCAACCTGATCGATGTCGCCACCTCGTACGGCCTCACCGGCCGCCAGGCCGAGACCGCCTTGCTCGACTCGGGCATCGTCACCAACCGCAATGCCATCCCTGCCGACCCCAACGGCGCTTGGTACACCTCTGGCATCCGCATCGGCACCCCCGCCCTCACCACGCGTGGCCTGGGCACCGCCGAGATGGACGAGGTCGCCGGCCTGATCGACCGGGTCCTCACGACCGCGGAGCCCGGCACGACCGCGAAGGGCACCCCCTCCAAGGCCCAGCATGTGCTCGACCCGAAGATCGCGGACGAGATCTCCCGCCGGGCCACGGACCTGGTGGCCGGCTTCCCGCTGTACCCGGAGATCGACCTGGGCTGACGCCAGGGAGGCGACTGCTCGTCTCACAAATCGATCAGTTCCTGTCGTGGTTCCCGCGGTGGCCCGGAGTCGTGCTGTGCACGGCGTATCAGGAGGCCGCCGCCGGAGCCCAGGGCCAGGCCCGCTGCCAGACCCGGTATCGCCCACCACCAGTCGGTTCCGTCGTCCGCCCCTGCGGCGGCCGTAGTCACCGGAGTCTTCCTGGCGGCGTCGGGCGGCACCGCGGCCGATGTGTCGTCCGACTCTTCCTGCGGCCCTGAATCCGGGTTTGACCCCTCCGGGTGTTTGCTCATGACGCCGAGGTCGGTGAGCAGGGACCGGAGCTCGTCGGGCCTCTCCGACTTGTGCCAGATCTCCCTCGGTGGCTGCGCCGCTTCAGGCCCTGCTGCGATCTGCGTGGAGATCCAGATGCTCCGGGAGCCGGTCACGTCAGGGTGCACCATGTCCACCCGCCAGGGACTGACGTCATGGATCATCCACGTGATGTTGATCCGGCCGCCTATGGAATTGGGGTCCGGCCGCTTCTCCTGCAACTTCTCGAGGTCGCCGCCCTCCTGGGGGAGCAGGTCCCTGAGGCGCATGTATTCCTCGTCGTTGTTGTACAGCGACGCCGTCTCCCCGCTGGCGGGCGATACGAGCAGCACACTCGTCGGCCCGCCCGCCACCGCGGTCGACGCCCCTGTCAGTACCAGAGCGACCCCCACCGTCAACGCCCCGGCTGCCGCCGTCAGTTCACGAACCCTGCGCATCGGTCCCCCGTCGATCCCGGATGCGGCCCGTCCGCACCCTGTCACTTCTGGTACACCGCTCGACCCGCCGAGGTTCCCACTCGGCCCGCACGACTTCCGACCACTTCACGACGCCTGCTCCATGGGCTCGCACCACACGGCCCCTGCTCCACGGCCTTGACTCACTGCCCTTAATCCACGGACTCCGCAACAGCCACCGCCCGCTCCCGCGACTCCACACCCTCGAGCCGCAGGGTCCGCTGCTCCGCCTGCTCCGCCCCGTGGTGCTGCCACAGCAGCGTCGGCCCCGCCGTGCGGACCGTTCTGGCGTACTCGTGGCCGCCGGCGTCGACCAGGGCGAGCTCGAGGCGGTGCGGCTCGGCGAACCACAGACTCGAGTCGCCGTTCACCGTGACCGGCTCGTACGGCACCGTCGTCGACTTCCAGAACAGCGGAGAGAGCGTCGCCCGGAACTGGTCGAGCCGTATCACCTCACCGTCCCCGGTGTCCCAGCACAGCGACAGGACCCGGCGGTCAGCCGACACCTGTGCCGCCGACGGGTGCCCCAACTCCCTTGGCAGCAACGGCTCGAACCCCGCTCTCCGGGCAGCTCCGGCCACGGTCAGGCCCTGCTCGCAGCCCGGCACCGGAGACGCAGAAGCGTGCGGCCCCGACGGCTCGTACCGCACCTCGACGCCGCCGAAGCCGAACCAGTCCACGACCGCCGCCCGCACCGGAGGCGTGAGCACGAGCACCGTCAGCAGTCCGCACAGCGCGGCGGTCAGCGAACGCCAGCGCTGCCGCGCCCATCGCCGAGCCGACCGGATTCGCGTAGCCGATCTCGATGGCTCGGCCACCGGGACCGGCACCTGCTCGGCCAGTATCTGCCCCAGCACCCGCTCGACCATCGACTCGGTCCCGCTCGCGCCCGGCGGATCCAGCGACCGTCCGAGCGCACGCAGTTCCTCGGGCAGCCGGTCCGCGTTCCGGCGCGCACGCCCCGGCTCGTCGGGGGCACGACCACCCGGGGACTCCGCGCCCCCGTGCTCGTACGACTCACTCATGCTCATCACCTCCTTCCCGGGGCTGGAAATCCGGCAGCAGTCGCTGCAGCTTGCGCAAGGCGCGATTGAGCCGGGACTTGACCGTCCCACGTGGCCAGCCCAGGGCCTGGGCAGTCTCCGGCTCGTCCATCTCCAGCAGATAGCGGTACGTGACGACCAGCCGGTGCTCCTCGCTCAGCCGGTCCAGGGCGGCCAGCAGCGCCGCCCGGCGCTCGACCTCCAGTGCCGCGACCGCCGGGTCCGCCGACTCCGGTATTACCGGCTCAGCCTCCGCCAGCGCGGCCTCACGCCCCACGACCGTGCGCTGGCGCACCGCCGTCCGCACTGTGTTCCTCGTCTCATTGGCGACGATCGAGAGCAGCCACGGTCTGAATGCCGCGCCGTCCCGAAAGCGCCCCAAGGTGCAGTACGCCTTGAAGAAGGCCTGCTGCACCACGTCCTCCGCGTCCGCACCCGCGCCCAGTGCCGCGGCCGCTCTGAGTGCGATGCCCGTATGGGCACGCACCAGCTCCGCATACGCCTCCGGCTCTCCGTCGCGTACACGTGCGATCACCGCGGCCTCATCGACGATGCGGCCCCCCTCCCGCGTCCTCACACTCTTGTTACACCGCCGGAGACGGATCGGTTCCCATCTGTTTCCGACCAGTTCCGGAGCGACTCCCGACACCTGCGAGAATGGGCGCCATGGCCTCTGACCGCCCGCCCGTCTCCCACCACCACCCTCAGGGGAATGGCTCCGCCATGCAGCGTCCTCTCCGCGTGCTTTCCGGAATTCAGCCCACCGCGGGCTCGTTCCACCTCGGCAATTACCTCGGCGCCGTCCGCCAGTGGGTGGCCCTGCAGGAGACCCACGACGCGTTCTACACGGTCGTCGACCTGCATGCGATCACTCTTCCGCAGGACCCCGCCGAGCTGCGCTCCAACACCCGGCTCGCCGCCGCCCAGCTGCTGGCCGCCGGGCTCGACCCGGAGCGGTGCACGCTCTTCGTCCAGAGCCATGTCCCCGAGCACGCCCAGCTCGCCTGGATCATGAACTGCCTCACCGGGTTCGGCGAGGCATCCCGTATGACCCAGTTCAAGGACAAGTCCTCCAGGCAGGGCGCAGACCGGGCCTCCGTGGGCCTGTTCACGTACCCGATCCTCCAGGTCGCGGACATCCTGCTGTACCAGGCCAACGAGGTGCCGGTCGGCGAGGACCAGAGGCAGCACATCGAGCTCACACGCGACCTCGCCGAGCGCTTCAACGGCCGCTTCGGGCAGACGTTCACGGTCCCGGCGCCGCACATCCTCAAGGAGACGGCGAAGATCTACGATCTCCAGGACCCGTCGATCAAGATGAGCAAGTCGGCGTCGACCCCGAAGGGCCTCATCAACCTCCTCGACGAGCCCAAGGCGACCGCCAAGAAGGTCAAGAGCGCGGTCACCGACACCGGCACGGAGATCCGCTACGACGCCGCGAACAAACCCGGCATCAGCAACCTGCTGAGCATCTACTCCACCCTCACCGGAGCCGGTATCGCGGAACTGGAGCAGAAGTACGTAGGCAAGGGCTACGGTGCGCTCAAGACGGACCTGGCCGAGGTCATGGTCGACTTCGTGACGCCGTTCCGGGAGCGTACGCAGCAGTATCTGGATGACCCGGAGACGCTCGACTCGATCCTGGCCAAGGGTGCGGAGAAGGCGCGTGCCGTCGCCGCGGAGACGCTCTCCCAGGCGTACGAGAAGGTGGGCTTCCTGCCCGCCAAGCACTGACCGAGGCACTGACACCCGGGATCGGGCCCGACGGCCGTACAGTCGTAAGCCGTACGGAAACAGGGAACACACACGACGAGTGGCCACCCCTGCCCGCCAGAAGCATCCTGAAGACCCGATAGACCAGGGCAAGCACCACCACAACGGCAAGCACAACAGCAAGCACAACAGCAAGCACAACGACAGGAGACGACGTGGGGACCGTAACGATCGGTGTGTCGATCGCGGTCCCGGAGCCACACGGCAGCCTGCTCCAGGAGCGGCGCGCGGGCTTCGGCGACGCCGCCGCTACCGGCATCCCCACCCATGTCACGCTGCTGCCGCCGACGGAGGTCGACGACTCGGCGCTGCCCGCGATCGAGGCGCATCTCGTCGAGGTCGCGGCCGCCGGGCGCCCCTTCCCGATGCGACTGAGCGGCACAGGAACCTTCCGCCCGCTGTCGCCCGTCGTGTACGTGCAGGTCGTTGAGGGGGCCGAGGCCTGTACGTGGCTGCAGAAGCAGGTCCGGGACGCTTCCGGCCCCGTGGCACGCGAACTGCAGTTCCCGTACCACCCGCATGTGACGGTCGCGCACGGCATCGACGACGAGGCCATGGACCGGGCGTACGAGGAGTTGTCCGAGTACGAGGCCCAGTGGCCGTGCACCGGTTTCGCGCTCTACGAGCAGGGTGCCGACGGGGTGTGGCGCAGGCTCCGTGACTTCGTGTTCGGGGGAGCGGTGGTGCCTCCGCAGGCGAGCGCGCCCACGCAGAACGACACCACCTTGCCCACACGCTGAGGCCGACCGCACGCGGCGACTACACCGGAAGTCGCCTGGCCACCGCCCTCGGCGCATGCCGCAGCGCCGACATCACCAGGCGCAGCGACCCCGGCACCCACACCGTCTCGGAGCGTCGACGCAGGCCCACCTCGATCGCGGTCGCCACCGCCTCCGGAGTCGTCGCGAGAGGGGTCTCCGGGAGGCCGGCCGTCATACGGGAGCGTACGAATCCGGGGCGTACGACCATGACGTGGACACCCGTGCCGTGCAGCGCGTCGCCCAGGCCCTGGGCGAAGGCGTCGAGGCCCGCCTTGCTGGAGCCGTAGATGAAGTTGGCGCGGCGGGCGCGTTCTCCGGCGACCGAGGAGAGCACCACCAAGGAGCCGTGCCCCTGGGCCTGGAGGGCCTTGGCGCAGATCAGGCCGGACGAGACCGCGCCGGTGTAGTTGGTCTGGGCGACGCGTACGGCCGCACCGGGCTCGTTCTCGTCGCGCGCCTGGTCGCCCAGGACGCCGAACGCGAGCAGCACCAGGTCGATGTCGCCCTCGCCGAAGACCGGGCCGAGCGCGGACTCGTGGGAGGCGGAGTCGAGCGCGTCGAAGGCGACGGTACGTACGTCGGCGCCGAGGTCGCGCAGCCCGGAAGCGGCCGACTCCAGGGCGGGTGAGGGGCGGCCCGCGAGCCACACTGTGCGGGTGCGGCGGGCGATCAGACGGCGCGCGGTGGCGAGCGCGATCTCGGATGTGCCGCCGAGGATGAGCAGGGACTGGGGGGCTCCGAAGGCGTCCTTCATGGAAATCGAGCTCCTGTAGAAGTGGGTTGGAAAACCGGACTCCGTGTACGGCTCACAGCCCGAGGCGCCGCGACAGATCCGACGTGAACACCCCGGCCGGGTCCAACTCCGCCCGCAGCGCCCGGAATTCATCGAGCCGTGGATACATCGCGGCGAACAGCTCGGGCCGCAGCCGTGCGTCCTTCGCGAGGTAGACGCGTCCGCCGGCCGCCGCGACCTCCTCGTCCAGCTCGTCCAGGAAGGCGCCGAGTCCCGGCAGGTGCGCGGGGAGGTCCAGGGCGAGCGTCCAGCCGGGCACCGGGAAGGACAGCCAGCCCGGATCGCCCTCCCCGAAGCGCTTCAGCACGGCGAGGAACGACGGGCAGCGGCGCCGCGAGATCCGGTGCACGATCCGCCGCAGGGCGCCCTCCTGGCCGTAGCCGACGACGAACTGGTACTGCACGAAACCGCTCTTCCCGTAGAGGCGGTTCCAGTGCGGCACACCGTCCAGGGGGTGGAAGAACGCGGAGATCCTCTGCAGTTCACCGGCACGCGCGCGTGGCGCCTTCCGGTACCAGAGTTCATTGAAGAGGCCGACCGTCGTGCGGCCGAGCAAGCCGTCGGGGACGAAGGACGGGGCGGCGGAGAAGCGAGCAGGGCGGAACGCGAGTGGGTCTCTACGCGCGCGTGCGGGCAGTGCGTCGACAGGAGCGTGGTCCCCGCGTGTCAGTACCGAGCGCCCCAGCGACGTACCGCGGCCGAGCAGATCGATCCAGGCGACCGAATAGCGGTAGCGGTGGTCGGTGGCCGTGAGGCGGGCCATCAAGTCGTCCAAGTCCTTGGCGCGTTCCGTGTCGACCGACATCAAGGAGGTCTCCACGGGCTGGAGCCGCACCGTCGCCGCGAGGACGACGCCCGTCAGGCCCATGCCGCCCGCGGTGGCGTCGAAGAGAGGGGTGCCGCGGCCCACCGTACGGATCTCGCCGTCGGCGGTGAGCAGTTCCAGGGCGCGCACATGGCGGGTGAACGACCCGGACACATGGTGGTTCTTGCCGTGGAGGTCGGCGCCGATCGCCCCGCCGACCGTCACATAACGGGTCCCGGGCGTCACCGGCACGAACCAGCCCAGCGGCAGCAGGACCTGCATCAGCCGGTGCAGACTGACTCCGGCGTCGCACAGGACCGTCCCGCCGTCCGCGTCGATCGCGTGGATCCGGTCAAGGCCCGTCATGTCGAACACGGCCCCGCCCGCGTTCTGCGCCGCGTCCCCGTACGCCCGTCCAAGCCCCCGTGCGATGCCCCCACGGGCCCCGCACGCCCGGACGGCCGCCGCGGCCTCCTCGTACGTACGAGGGCGGATCAGGCGGGCGGCCGTGGGGGCGGTGCGGCCCCACCCTGTGACGGGCACGGGGGCGACATCGGCGACGGAGGCGGATGCAGATGGGACGGCGGACGAGGCAGAGGCGACAGTGGACGTGGAATCGGCGGGCATACCGGTGACCGTATCGCCCATATATGGGCGCTTGGTCAGGAGACATCCGAAGGGTCAATACTCTCGCCGAAACGGGTGATTAATGGTATGTCGTCAAATATCGCCGGAGTTCTTGGATGCTCGCCGTGAACAGTGGATCGGCATGGACGACCTTGACCGACGGCTTCTCTCCGCCCTCCACGGCTGCGGTACGGACCCGCGCGTCGCGGCTGCTGCCCGCGCCCTGTCCCGGGCGGGAGAGCATGGTGCGCTATGGCTCGTGGCCGGGCTCCTGGGCGCGGCCGTGGACCGAGAGCGGCGTGGTGCCTGGCTGCGCGGCACGGCCCTGACCGCCGGTGCGCACCTGGTCGGCATGGGCGCGAAGCGCCTTGTGCGCCGACCGCGCCCCGGGCATGTCGAGCCCCTGGTCCGTACCGTCGGCCGGCACTCCTTCCCAAGCGTGCACGCCACCTCGGCAGCGGCGGCGGCCGTCGCCTACGGAGCACTGGGCGCGCGTCCGGTGCCGCCGCTGGCGGCCGCGATGTGCGTCTCGCGGCTGGTCGCCGGCGTCCACTTCCCCTCGGATGTGGCGGCCGGAGCGGTCCTCGGTGCGTTCACCGCCCGGCTCGGCTCCCGTTGGATGCTGACGCCCCGCCTCGCGCACAGCAGGAGGCGGCCATGACGGAAACGGCTCTCCTGGAGGGCGCGTCTCAGCCACAGCCGGGCCCGCAGAAAATCGGCCTCCTAAGGGGCCTGTTTTGGGCCGCCCGTCCCAGACAGTGGGTCAAAAACGTCCTTGTGGTCGCCGCTCCGGCCGCCGCCGGCGAACTCTTCTCGCGTCACGCGCTCACGCAAGTCGCGCTCTGCTTCGTGCTGTTCACCGCCTGCGCCGCCGCCGTGTACCTGATCAACGATGCAGAGGACGTCGACGCCGATCGCGCCCATCCGGTCAAGCGCCATCGTCCGGTCGCCGCCGGCCACGTGCCCGTACCGGTCGCGTACGCCGTCGGGGCCGCCCTCGCCGTCGTCGCCCCGGCCGCCGCCGCGTTCCTGTGCTCCCCGGTCACCTCGGCGCTGCTGATCGCCTACCTGGGCATGCAACTGGCGTACTGCGTCAGCCTCAAGCACGTCCTCGTCGTCGATCTTGTCGTGGTGACCACCGGGTTCCTGATGCGCGCGATGATCGGCGGGGTCGCGCTCGGCATCCCGCTGTCGCGCTGGTTTCTGATCACCACGGGCTTCGGAGCGCTGTTCGTGGTCGCCGCCAAGCGGTACTCCGAAGCCGTGCAGATGGCCGGAAAAGCGGGTGCCACGCGCGCGTTGCTCACCGAGTACACGACCGGCTACCTCCGATTCGTCTGGCAGCTCGCGGCCGGTGTCGCCGTTCTCGGCTATTGCCTGTGGGCCCTGGAGGAGGGTGGCCTGCCGCACACCGGTGTGCTGCCCTGGAGACAGCTCTCGGTGGTCGCCTTCGTTCTCGCCGTCCTCCGGTACGCCGTTTTCGCCGACCGTGGCACCGCGGGCGAGCCCGAGGAGGTCGTGCTGCGCGACAGCCCGCTCGCTCTGATCGGCGGGGCGTGGCTCGGGATGTACGCCCTGGAGGTGGCCGACTGGTGAGCGCAATTGGGGTACCCGGACATTGGGCATCGGCATAGGGGGCAGGTTCGGATCATGGACTGGCTGAAAAGGCTCCCCGGCGTCGGGCCGGTCGTCACGCGACTGATGGCCACGCACGCGTGGCGCTCGTACGAACGCCTGGACCGCGTGAAGTGGACACGGCTCGCCGCCGCGATGACGTTCATCAGCTTCGTCTCGCTCTTCCCGCTGATCACCGTCGCCGCCGCGGTGGCCGCCGCGACCCTCGACGAGAAGGGGCAGCGGGAGCTCGAGGACAAGATCGCCGAGCAGATCCCCGGGATCTCCGACCAGTTGGACATCGGCAGCCTGGTGAACAACGCCGGCACCGTCGGCGTCATCGCGGGCGCCCTGCTGCTGTTCATCGGCATCGGCTGGGTCGGCTCCATGCGCGAGTGCCTCAGGGCGGTGTGGGAGCTCCCAGAGCCCGATGAGAACCCCGTACTGCGCAAGGCCAAGGACGCCGGGGTCCTCGTCGGTCTCGGCGGCGCCGTGCTCGTCACGATCGTCACCTCCGCCGTCGCGGCGACGATGGTCGGCTGGACCGCCCGGCAACTCGGCATCGACGAGGCCGGCTGGGGCAGCGCGCTGCTGCAGGTCGCCGCGTTCGCCATCGCCGTCCTCGCCGACTTCCTGCTCCTGCTGTACGTCCTGACGCTGCTGCCCGGTGTCGAGCCGACCCGCCGTCGGCTGTTCACCGCCGCACTGATCGGCGCCGCCGGTTTCGAGCTGCTGAAGCTGCTGCTCAGCGGCTACATCAGTGGCGTCGCCTCGAAGAGCATGTACGGCGCCTTCGGGGTGCCCGTAGCACTGCTGCTGTGGATCAACTTCACCGCGAAACTGGTGCTCTTCTGCGCCGCCTGGACGGCGACGCGGAAGAACGAGTCCCTGGACGCTCCCGCAGACGGCTCCTCCGACGACGCCTCAGGCGACTCCTCCGGGGGCACCGAAGCGGCGGACGTCAGGGGCGCGGCCGGCGGCGCACCAGGTCGGGCAGCGGCCAGCGGCGGTTGACGAGGAACGCCCCGCCCGCGAGGAGTACGAGCACACCCCCGGTGATCCCCAGCGCGACACCGATGCCGCCCGACCCGGCTTCCTGAGCCGAGGCGGCGACGGGGCTGCCGTCACCGGAGCCGCCCGCCTCCCCGGATGCCTCCGCGTCCGGCTGCGCTCCCGTACCCGTGTCCGCGCTCCTCGGCGGCACCAGCTCACCCACCGGCTGCACCTTGTCCGCCGCCTGGAAACCCCAGTCCAGAAGGCGAGCGGTCTCCTTGTAGACCTCGTTGTTCTCCTCCTTCTGGGGGTTCATGACCGTGACGAGCAGCACTTTGCCGTCACGTTCGGCGACCCCGGTGAAGGTGGAGCCCGCGTTCGAGGTGTTGCCGTTCTTCACGCCCGCTATGCCCTTGTAGACGCCGAGGCCGCCCGCGCCCGTCAGCAGTCGGTTGGTGTTCTGGATCTCGAAGGACTTGCGGGTCGTCTTGCCCTTCTTGTCCTTCTTCGTCTCGCCGGGGAACTTGGCGCGCACGGTAGAGGCGTACTCCCGGAAGTCCTTCTTCTGCAGTCCCGAGCGGGCGATGAGGGTGAGGTCGTACGCCGATGACACCTGCCCCACCTCGTCGTAGCCGTCCGGGCTGACCACGTGTGTGTCGCGGGCCTGGAGCTCCTCGGCGTGCGCGTTCATGTCCTGGACCGTCTTGTCGACGCCCCCGTTCATCGCGGACAGGACGCGTACGGCGTCGTTGCCGGAGGCGAGGAAGACGCCGCGCCAGAGGTCCTGGACCGTGTATGTCTCGTCCTCCTTGATGCCGACCACGCTGGAGCCGGGACCGATGCCCGCCAGATCGGAGGGCACGACCTTGTGCTTCTCCTCACGCTGGCTGAACTTCGGCAGCAGCGTGTCTGCGAACAGCATCTTCAGGGTGCTCGCCGGGGCCAGCCGCCAGTGCGCGTTGTGCGCGGCCAGCACATCGCCGGACTCGGCGTCCGCGACGACCCAGGAGCGTGCGCTCAGGTCCTTCGGCAGCACCGGGGCGCCGGTGCCGAGGTTCACCTGGGTGCCCGCCTTGCCGAGTTGGGCGCCGCCCACGGTCGACATGTCCGCCGGGGGTGTGGCGCTCGGCGAGGCAGTGGCCTTCGGAGTCCCCTTCTGACTCGGTGTCGGCGTTCCGTCCGCGACGGCGGGCCCGGTGGCGATCGCGGTCGTGGTGAGCGACAAGGTCAACAAGGTGGCGGAAGTGACCAGCAAGGAGGACTTGGTGGTCTTTTTCATGGCGGACACGGACGAGAACGTACCTGTCCCCGGACGGGAAGTCGCACCGCCCTTTCCACTGCCGCCCTCACCACGGAGGTCCTCTCCACCGCGGCCCACTCCGCTGTGGGTCTCCTCACCCCGGACGCGGTCACCGCTCGACGGCAGCGATACTGAACGTATGAAGCTCAGCCGTCCCGTCTCCTGGTTCCTGCTCGCCTTCGGGGTGTGGAGCTGGGTCATCTGGATCACTTTCGTCAAGAACCTGGTGGCGGACGGGAGTGGGCTCGCCTTCGAAGACGGCGAGCCGACCGGGTACTTCTGGGTGCATCTGACGCTCGCCGTTATCTCCTTTGTCCTTGGGACGGTCGTCGGGTTCATCGGGTTGCGCGGAGTTCGCGCCATTCACCGCACGTCATAACGGGAGCTCCGCGTGGTCATCGTCTTTGTGCTCGTCATTCTGGTGGTGCTGGCCCTCTTCGGCGTCATGCACTGGTACATGTGGCGCCGTCTGGTGCGCGACACGACTACCGGGCCGGGGCTCGCCCGGCGCGCGGGCGCGGCCGTGTTCATCTCCGGTCCGCTGCTCTTCGTCGCGGCGATGACCGCCGAGCGGGGCGGGGCTCCGTTCTGGCTCCAACAGGTGCTGGGCTGGCCGGGGTTCCTGTGGCTTGCGATCGTGCTCTATCTCCTGCTCGCGTTGCTCGTGGGAGAGGCCGCACGGCCCCTCGTACGGCGGCTTGTCGAGCGGCGTTCAGCGCCCGAGACATCTGAGGCACCGGACGTGGTGGGCGAGCGCGAGCCGGTGGCGGTCGCCGCGCCCGATGCCGTGGTGGAGGCGGGCGCGGGGCAGCCCGGCTCCGGACCGACGGCGCCCGTTTCCGTTGGAGAGGGTGACGGCGAGGCTGAGGGCGCTTCTGACGGCGGTTCGGGTGCCGCGGGCACGCCCGATGCCACCACGTCCGGAGCGGCGGTCAGCGGGCCCTCCCGGCGTCTCTTCGTCTCCCGTGTGGTCGGTGGCGCCGCTGCCGCCGCCGCGTTGGGGACGGTCGGATACGGGACGTACGGCGTGCTGCGCGGGCCGAAGGTGAAGCGGGTGACCGTGCCGCTGGCCAAACTGCCGCGCAGCGCGCACGGGTTCCGGATCGCCGTGGTCAGTGACGTACACCTGGGGCCGGTGCTCGGGCCCGGGTTCTGCCAGCGGGTCGTCGACACCGTCAACTCGACGCAGCCCGACCTCATCGCGGTCGTGGGCGATCTCGTCGACGGCTCCGTGAAGGACCTCGGGCCCGCCGCCGCGCCGCTCGCCCAGCTGAAGGCGCGGCACGGCTCGTACTTCGTCACCGGCAATCACGAGTACTTCTCCGGTGTCGAGCAGTGGGTCGAGCACGTACGCGAACTGGGGATCACGCCGATGGAGAACGTGCGCACGGAGCTGCGCGGCTTCGACCTCGCCGGTGTCAACGACGTGTCGGGTGAGGACGAGGGGCAGGGGCCCGACTTCGAGAAGGCGCTCGGCGACCGCGACCGGGCACGCGCGTGCGTGCTGCTCGCCCATCAGCCGGTGCAGATCCACGACGCCGTGGACCACGGTGTGGACCTCCAGCTCTCCGGCCACTCACACGGCGGCCAGCTCTGGCCCGGCAACTTCGTCGCGGCACTCGCCAACCCGACCGTCGCGGGCCTGGAACGCTACGGCGACACGCAGTTGTACGTCTCCCGGGGCGCCGGCGCATGGGGGCCGCCGACACGGGTGGGCGCGCCGTCGGACATCACGGTCGTGGAACTGGCGTCCAGGCAGGCGTAAGCGCTCCGCTGGAAGCACGGTGGTGAACCTGCGGGCCCGGTGGGGGCTGGTCGCTCCCCCACTCTCGAACAGGCTCGAGCGGGGGGACCCCCATCGCGGCGGAGCCGCATATCGACACGGCCCCGCGCCCCTTACGGGGCGCTGTACTGCAGCGCATTTCCCCGAAACCCGTCAGCCACCCAATGAGCCATCGCCGCGTGTCCGGCCCGGCAGTGTCACCGTCACCGCCAGCCCCTTGCCCGGAGCCGTCCGTACCGCGACCTCGCCCCCGTGTGCGGTCACCACGCCCTGCACGATCGCCATGCCCAGGCCGCTGCCCGCGCCGCCGCCCGCCCGGAAGAACCGGTCGAAGATCCGCGCCGCGTCCTCCTCCGCCAGCCCCGGTCCCTCGTCCGCGACACGCAGTCGTACGGTCCCGTCCTGGCGTTCCAGAGCGAGGGTGGCCGGTATGTCGGCGGGCGTGTGCGTGCGTACGTTGCCGACGAGGTTGCCGAGGACCTGCCGCAGGCCTGACTCGTCGGCCTGGACGAGCAGGGCGCCGTCGGCGTCCACCTTCACCGGCCGGTCGGGCTGCTGGGCCCGCAAGTCCTCGGCGGCGTCGCGCACGAGACGGCTCAAGTCGACGTTCTTGAAGCGCAGTTCGGGCTGCTGGTCCAGGCGCGCCAGGGTGAGCAGCTCGTCGACGAGGCGGCCCATACGGTCGGCCTCGCCGTTCATCCGGTCCCAGGCCCGTTTGCGCTGCTCCGGATCGCGCAGCATCCCCTTGTCGTACAGCTGGAGATAGCCGCGGATCGCCGACAGCGGCGTACGCAGCTCGTGCGAGGCGTCCGCGACGAAACGGCGCAACTGGGCCGCACTGCGCTCGCGCGTGCGGTACGCGGACTCGACCTGGTGCAGCATCGAGTTGAGGGCGAGCCGCAACTGCTCGACCTCCTCGGTGGGATGCCGGCTGGAGGGCACCCGGCGGGTCAGATCCCCCTCGGCTATCGCCGACGAGGTCTCCACCATGTCCTCCAGGGGCCGCATCCGGCGCCGCACACTGAGCATCGTCAGCACGCAGAGCAGCGCGAGCAGCAGGGCGCCCACGAAGAAGTCGAGTGCGACCGCCTTGCGGATCACCTCGTGCACGGAGCCGGTCGACCTGGCCATCAGCACCGTGGTGCCGTCGGCGAGGGGCGCGGCGGTGACCCGGTAGGGGGTGTCGTCCAGTTTGAGGTCGTGCGCCTCCTCGTCGACGGTGAGGGCGGCCGGATCGTCCACCGCTGCGGCGAGCGCGCGCTGGATTTCGGTGGGCTGGAAGGGGCCGATGGGCGTGGGACGTCCTTGATCGTCCACCGCTACGAAGATGCCGTCCTGCACCCACGAGTCGGCGTCCGCGTCCTTGTCGGAGGGTGTGGGCGAGACCCGGGCGCGTACGGCGGCCAGGGCGCTCAGCGAGTCGACCTGTTTGAGCGTGAGTTTGGAGTCACCGATCGATTCGCGGGTCGCCATCAGTTGCGTATCGACGCTGTCCAGCAGGTAGGTCCGCATGGCCATCAGGCTCACTACGGTCGCCACGACGATGCCCAGTGCCAGCAACGCCACGTTCGCCAGCGTCAGCTGGCCGCGCAGCGAGTGGATGCCCCTGCCACAACGGCGCCGGATCGTCATGCGAGCCCATATCCCACGCCCCGGCGGGTCGTGATCACGGGAGCGCCGAGGACGTCGAGCTTGCGCCGCAGATAGCTGATGTACGTCTCCACGACGGTCGACTCGGCCGAGTGCTCGTACTGCCAGACGTGGCGCAGGAGTTGGTCCTTGGGTACGATCCGCCCCTCGTTGCGCACCAGGAAGCGCAGCAGTGCGTACTCGGTCGGGGTGAGCTCCACCGAGCGGCCCGCGCGGTGCACGGAGTACGTCGTCTCGTCCAGCTCCAGGTCGCCGTAGCACAGCGGCGGGCGCTGGGGCAGGACGTCGGCGGGGCGGGTGCGGCGCAGGACCGCGGTGATCCGGGCGACGACCTCGTCGATGTTGAACGGCTTGGTGATGTAGTCGTCGCCGAAGCCGAGCGCGCCGACGATCTCCGCGGGCGCGTCCCGCGCCGTCAGGAACACCAGCGCCAGTTCGGGCTGGCGCTCTCGCAGTTCGCGGCCCAGCGCCCGGCCGTCGCCGTCCGGCAGCATCACATCGAGGAGTGCGGCGTCGGGGCGCGTGCGCTCCGCGAGGCTGAGGGCCTGGCGGACGGTGCCCGCCGTCATCACCTCGAAGCGGTGGTAGCGCAGGGCGATGGCCAGGACGTCGGCGATGCTCGGCTCGTCCTCGACGACCAGGACGGTCGCTCCGTCGTACGCGCTCATGTCCCCGGTCTCCCCCTCGTGCCCCATGTGAGCCGTCATGTCCCCCAGTATCGGCCGGGGCACTGACATCGGGGCCGTCGCGCACTTTGGAGTTCCTTGAGAGTCATGGCCCTGCCGTGTCCACGCCCGCGTCCCGCCGTCGATGCTGAGCCGCAGGACCTGGGGGACCAACCGACCGACGACTAAGGAGCGTTGAGGCGTGGCGACATTGGCTCGGTGGTGCTATCGGCACCGGCTGGTGGTCCTGTTGCTGTGGGTGGGGGCCTTGTTCGGCGTGGGCTTCGCGGGTTCCGCCGCGGGCACGGACTACGCGAACAGCTTCTCCCTCCCGAACACGGACTCCACACGCGCGTACGACCTGATGGAGAAGGCCTTCCCGCAGAGTTCGGGCGACACCGACACGGTGGTGTGGAAGGTCGATGACGGGACGGTACGGGACGAGTCCGTACGCTCCCGGATCGAGCCCGCGCTCGAGGAGATCGGGCGCATGGAGGGCGTCGGCGAGGTCAGCAGCCCGTACGCCGCCCAGGGCGCCGCACAGATCAGTGAGAACGGGCGCATCGCCTACGCCCAGGTGACCTTCACCGAGCAGGCGAACAGCGTGCCCAAGGAACTCGTCGAGGACGTCGTCGACACGGCGCAGAACGCCGAACGCGCCGGTCTCCAGGTGGAGCTGGGCGGTCAGGCGATCACCCGCGTCCAGGAGCCGCCCACCGGCATCGCCGAGCTGGTCGGCATCGTGGCCGCGGCCGTGGTCCTCTTCGTCGCCTTCGGCTCGTTCTTCTCGATGCTGCTGCCGCTCGTCGTCGCGATCGCGGCGCTCGGCACCGGGCTGATGGCGACCTCGCTGCTCAGCCATGTCACCGACGTACCCGAAGTCGCGCCGCTGCTCGGCTCGTTGATCGGCCTCGGCGTCGGCATCGACTACGCGCTGTTCATCGTGACGCGGCACCGGAAGGGCATCCTGCGCGGGATGAAACCCGAGGAGGCGGCCGTCACGGCCCTCAACACCTCGGGCCGGGCGGTGCTGTTCGCGGGCGGCACGGTGTGCATCGCGCTGGCCGGAATGCTGGTGATGAACATGCGCTTCCTGGACGGCGTGGTCATCGCGACCTCGCTGACGGTCGTCCTGAGCGTCCTGGCCGCGACGACCCTGCTGCCCGCGCTCCTGGGACTGCTCGGTATGCGTGTCCTCAGCCGCAGGCAGCGGCGCCGGCTCGCCGCCGCGGGACCGGAGTCCGAGGAGGCCAGCGGCCTCGCCGCACGCTGGTCCGCGTTCGTCGAGCGGCGCCCGCGCGCGGTCGCCGTCACGGCACTGGTCGCGATGGTGATCCTCGCGCTGCCCGTCCTGTCGCTTCGGCTCGGCGCCACCGACCAGGGCAACCACCAGGAGTCGACGACCACACGACAGGCGTACGACCTGCTCGCCGAGGGCTTCGGGCCCGGCTTCAACGGCCCGCTCCAGGTGGTCGCGGAACGCGGCGACACGGACGCGCTCGTCACGGCGATCCGCGAGACGGAGGGTGTCGCGCAGGTCGCCGCCGCGCCGCCCGCCCAGGGCATCACGGTGATCCAGGTCGTGCCGACCACGTCACCGCAGTCCGAGCAGACGGACCAGCTGATCGACCGGCTGCGGGAAGATGCGATCCCGGAGTCCGGGACCGAGGCCCATGTGGGCGGAGTGACCGCCATCTTCAAGGACTTCGCGTCGGTGACCGGCGAGCGGCTGCCGTACTTCATCGCGGCGATCATCACGCTCGGTTTCCTGCTCCTCCTTGTGGCCTTCCGCTCTCTGGTGGTGCCGCTGACGGCCGCCCTGATGAACCTGATCGCGGCGGCAGCGTCCTTCGGTGTGCTGGTGGCGATCTTCCAGTGGGGCTGGGGTACCGAACTCCTCGGCGTCGGCAAGGAGGGGCCGATCACCGCCTTCCTGCCGGTCATCATGCTGTCGCTGCTCTTCGGGTTGTCGATGGACTACCAGGTGTTCCTGGTGAGCCGTATGCACGAGGAGTGGGTGCACACCAAGGACAACGCGCGGGCGGTCCGGGTCGGCCTCGCCGAGACCAGCCGGGTCATCAACTGCGCCGCCCTGATCATGATCTGCGTCTTCTCGGCCTTCGTGCTCAGCGGTGACATGGAGGGCGCGATGGCGGGCATCGGGCTGGCCGCGGCGGTCGCGCTCGACGCGTTCATCCTGCGTACGGCACTGGTGCCGGCCGCGATGCACCTCCTGGGGAACTCCAACTGGTGGCTGCCGGACTGGCTGGAGAAGCGGCTGCCGCACCTTGCGGTGGAGCCGCGGGAGGAGGCAGTCGAGGTCGGCGGGGCCACTGGGGCTGTCGAAAACGTGCCCCACGCGCGCGTGCCCGACGACGAGGCGCACTCCACCGTGGTCCACGGCTTCGTGCGCGGCGCTGACGGGGAGCCGGTCGAGGGCGCCGTACTGACCCTGCACTCCCAGGGTGGTGGCCTCCGGCTGGACCGGGTGACGTCCCTGGCCGACGGCTCGTACATCGTCTCGGTGCCCGGGCCGGGTTCGTACCTCCTGTCGGCCATGGCTGCCGGGCATGCCGCGCTGGCCCGCCATGTGACGGTGGGAGACGGTGCGCTGGTGTACGACGTGGAGCTGGCGGAGGACGAGGTGGACGCGGTGAACTGACCGCTACTGACCGCTGGTCGCCCGTTCATGTGCTCGGCGAGGAGGCCCAAGACCCTTACGGATTGGGCCTCTTCGTCGTGTCCTGGGCGGGCTTCTTCTTCGGATTCTTCGGATCGGGCAGTGCGTTCGTCATGCCCGGCAGGAAGTCCGTGAACAGTTCGTGCACCTCGCGGACCAGGGGCCGCAGGGTGCGGAAGCGGGCCAGGGAGATGCCCAGGGCGGTGAGGCGGGCGCCGCGTTCGGCGAGACGGTAGCTGCGTTCGCGGCCTTCGGTGCGGTCGAAGACCCAGTACAGGACGAGCCCCATCTGGGAGAGCCACAGCAACTCGGGGAGGATGTCCCGCAGTTCGGCCGGAACCTTGGCCTTGGAGCCGCTCAGTACCTCTCGGCAGACGCCGATCGCCTGCACGCGCGCGTGCTCCGACTCCGGGGAGAAGGGGCTGAGCGGGCTGTCGGGGTCGGCGGCGTTCTTGAAGAACTGCACCGCGAACTCGTGGTACGGCTCGGCCACGTCCAGCCACGCCTTGAGAATCCCGGCGAACCGGGCCTCCAGCCCCGTCTCACTCTCCAGGATCGCCCGGACCGCCACCTGGTGTTCGGCGCCGATCCGGTCGTAGAAGCCCTGGATCAGATGCTCCTTGCCGGCGAAGTAGTAGTACGCGTTCCCGACGGAGACCCCGGCCTCCTTGGCGATGGCCCGCATCGTCGTCTTGTCGTAACCCCGCTCCCGGAACAGCCGCATCGCCGTCTCGAGGATGAGGGCACGCGTCTGCTCGCTCTTGGCGGGCGTACGGGATGGGCGCGGTTCCTGTGAGCCCGCGGACCCATCCGCACTCGTACTGTCTTTCGCTGCTGGCACGACACCAGAGCCTAGGCGCTCCGCTAGGGGTGCGGTTGAAGGAGGTTTCGTTGGCGGCTGCGGGTACGTTGTGGCTGGTCGCTCCCCCACTCTCGGCTCCGCTCGAGCGGGGGGGACCCCCATCGCGGCGGAGCCGTATATGTCACAGCCCCGCCCCCCTGGGGGGCATGCGCATCTCCGCAAGTCTGTGCGTGCGCCTCGGCCACCATGCGCCGGGCGCCCACGGCGATGTCTTCGAGGTCATCGGTGTCGAAGACCTCGTGCTTGACCTCGTCCCAGGGGTGGAAGCTGGTCACTTCGGTTCCTCCTTCTTCCGGCGCCGGGCCAGGTGGTCCAGCCACTCTGGCGCTGGGCCTCGTAGACCCTGAGTCGGTGCTCAGCTCAGGACCCGCAGCCGCCCACGCGTCGTGTGCTCACGGCGATGTCGTCCAGGCGGACGTCGTACGAGGACGGCGTGGGGTCGGACTGGTAGAGCTGCCACCCCAGCTTCAGTTTGTCGAAGGTGGGGAAGACGAAGTCGTCGTCTGTGCCGCCGTGGTTGTTGGTGGAGACCGTCAGGTCGGGCTGTTCGACGCCGTCGAGGTAGACCGTGACTCGGTTGTCCGTGGCGTCCAGGTGGAACTCGGCGCACTGCCACTTTCCGGCTGTTGCGGGGGAGGAGGTCTTCCAGGCGGTCCAGTCGCCGGTGGGGCCCAGGTCCGAGCCGACACCCCAGAAGTTGCCCTTGTCCGTGGGGGCGTACTGGCCGCCGAGCGGGCGGACCAGTGTGGGGGAGTCGGAGCCGGAGGCCTCCGCGATGGTCCAGTGGGCCCAGTCGGGGGCCGTGGGGAAGTCGGCCACGCGCAGGCGGAGGCGGGCCCAAGCGCTGTTGCCGGGCAGGGCGAGGTCGTCGAGTACGAGGAAGGCGCGGCCGTTGTCCTCCGTACGGATACGGAGTTCGCGGCCGTGTCCGGTGGTGCTCGGCGCGACGGCCAGCGTGCCCCCCTCCGCGTCGGTGGTCCAGCCGCGGCCCTCGGTGACCGGGCCGAGGGGGAGGCGGTCGAAGTTCTCCCGTACGAGCGTGCCGTGCTTGTCGTGCGGGGCGGGGGCCGCCGAGGCCGTGGGGGGTATCGCGAGCAGAGTTGACGCCGCCGCCACGGCCGACAGCGCGGCGGCGGCTTTCCTCAGGAGTGCCATGGGCCCAGTCTGTAACAAGAGTTGCCAACTCGCCCTGAACTTCAGGGAGTTTCGAGCCGGCACTCGATGCGAGAGCGGGCCGCGCTTACATGTTGCTCAGCGAGCGGGCGTAGTTGATCTGGCCCATGATCGCCGGGAAGGTGTCTGGACCGTAGGCCGGGATCATCGTCTGGTGGTGTCGGCCCGCGCTCGTCACGGTGACCTGGATGTAGCCCGTGGTCTTCCTCTCCTTCATCAAGAGGAAGAGCAGGCCGAGCAGGCAGAAGATGAAGAAGATGATCGCGAGAATGATGGCGTGGGTCGGGATCTTCTCCTCGGTGTGCGACATGTCGGTGGCGTTCCACACCGCGCCGCGCAGCGGGAGGGTGCCGGCCGGCGTCACGATCTGGTCGTTCATCACCGTGATGTCCCCGATGGCCATCAGCGGCGCCCCACCCATCGGCGCCGGAGCCGCCGGCTGCTGGGGGTAGCCGTACCCGGGGGCGGGGTTGGGATATCCGTAACCGGGCGGCGTCCCTGGAGCCGGCCCGGGGCCCCACTGGTAACCCCCCTTCCCGTCGCCGCTTCCCGGCTGATTCGGCTCGGTCATGCTGTCCCCCGATTTCCGTCCGCGTCGCTGTGTGTCGTACCCGATCAGGCCCCTCATCCTGCCAGCCCCAACTGTGGCAGGTGTGAAGAATCCATGGCCATACCGAAGGGCCGTTCCTCCCATCGCCGGGAGGAACGGCCCTTCGGTATGAGCTAGTTGAGCGGCGGTGTCAGTACCGGCGCGTGATCAGCGCCCGCTTCACTTCCTGGATCGCCTTCGTGACCTCGATACCGCGCGGACAGGCGTCCGTGCAGTTGAACGTCGTACGGCAACGCCACACGCCGTCCTTGTCGTTGAGGATCTCCAGGCGCTGTTCGCCCGCCTCGTCACGGCTGTCGAAGATGAAGCGGTGGGCGTTCACGATCGCGGCCGGGCCGAAGTACTGGCCGTCGTTCCAGAACACCGGGCACGAGGACGTGCAAGCGGCGCACAGGATGCACTTCGTCGTGTCGTCGAAGCGCTCACGGTCCTCGGCGGACTGCAGACGCTCACGTGTCGGCTCGTTGGTGTCCTTCGTGATCAGGAAGGGCATCACATCGCGGAACGCCTGGAAGAACGGCTCCATGTCGACCACGAGGTCCTTCAGGACCGTAAGCCCCTTGATGGGCTCCACCGTGATCGGCTTCTCGGGGCTGATGTCCTTGATCAGGGTCTTGCACGCGAGCCGGTTCTTGCCGTTGATCCGCATGGCGTCCGAACCGCAGATGCCGTGCGCACAGGAGCGGCGGAACGTCAGCGTTCCGTCCATGTCCCACTTGATCTTGTGCAGCGCGTCGAGGACGCGCTCCTTGGGGTCGATCTCGACCTGGAAGTCCTCCCAGGTCGCCTCCGCGGAGACCTCCGAGTTGAAGCGGCGGATCCGGAAGGTGACCGTGATGTACGGGGAGTCGGCGAAGCCCGGCTCAGGCTTGGCGTCTTCCTTGTCGAGGGTCGGGGTTGCCATCAGTACTTACGCTCCATCGGCTGGTAGCGGGTCTGGACGACCGGCTTGTAGTCGAGCCGGATCGACTCGGTGCCGTCGTCGCCCACCGCGCGGTACGCCATGGTGTGGCGCATGAAGTTGACGTCGTCGCGATTCGGGTAGTCCTCGCGGTAGTGACCGCCGCGCGACTCCTTGCGGGCCAGCGCGGAGACGGCCATGACCTCGGCGAGGTCGAGCAGGTTGCCCAGCTCGATGGCCTCCAGGAGGTCGGTGTTGAACCGCTTGCCCTTGTCCTGGACCGAGACGTTCTTGAAGCGGGCACGCAGCTCGGCGAGCTTCTCGACCGCCGTCTTGATGGTCTGCTCCGTACGGAACACCATCACGTTGGCGTCCATCGTCTCCTGGAGCTCGCGGCGCAGCTCGGACACCCGCTCGGTGCCGGTCGAGTCGCGCAGCATCTCGACCTGGCCGATCACGAACTCCGCCGGGTTCTCCGGCAGTTCGACGAACTCGGCCTTCTGGGAGTAGTCCGCCGCGGCGATCCCGGCCCGCTTGCCGAACACGTTGATGTCGAGCAGCGAGTTGGTGCCCAGCCGGTTCGCGCCGTGCACCGACACACAGGCGACCTCGCCGGCCGCGTACAGACCCGGCACGACCGTGGTGTTGTCGAGCAGCACCTCACCCTCGACGTTCGTCGGGATGCCGCCCATCGCGTAGTGCGCGGTGGGCTGGATCGGGATCGGGTCGGTGTACGGCTCGATGCCCAGGTACGTACGGGCGAACTCGGTGATGTCCGGCAGCTTGGCGTCCAGCTGCTCCGGCGGGAGGTGCGTGAGGTCGAGGTAGACATGGTCGCCCTCGGGGCCGCAGCCACGGCCCTCGCGGATCTCCGTGTAGATGGACCGCGAGACGACGTCACGCGAGGCGAGGTCCTTCATGACCGGCGCGTACTTCTCCATGAAGCGCTCGCCGTCCTTGTTGCGGAGGATGCCGCCCTCACCGCGGGCGCCCTCCGTCAGCAGGATGCCCATGCGCCAGATGCCGGTCGGGTGGAACTGGAAGAACTCCATGTCCTCCAGCGGGATGCCCCGCCGGTACACGGCGGCCTGGCCGTCACCGGTCAGCGTGTGCGCGTTCGACGTCACCTTGAAGAACTTGCCGCAGCCGCCGGACGCGTAGACCACGGCCTTCGCCTGGAAGATGTGGATCTCGCCGGTCGCCAGCTCGTACGCGACCACGCCCGCCGACTTCTTGATGCCGTCGACCTCGGTGATCAGCTGGTCCAGGACGTAGAACTCGTTGAAGAACTCCACGCCCTCCTTCACGCAGTTCTGGTACAGCGTCTGGAGGATCATGTGGCCGGTGCGGTCGGCCGCGTAGCAGGACCGGCGGACCGGGGCCTCGCCGTGGTTGCGGCTGTGACCGCCGAAGCGGCGCTGGTCGATCGTGCCGTTCGGGGTGCGGTTGAACGGCAGGCCCATCTTCTCCAGGTCGAGGACCGAGTCGATGGCCTCCTTCGCCAGGATCTCGGCGGCGTCCTGGTCGACCAGGTAGTCACCGCCCTTGACCGTGTCGAAGGTGTGCCACTCCCAGTTGTCCTCCTCCACGTTCGCCAGCGCGGCGGCCATACCGCCCTGCGCGGCGCCGGTGTGGGAGCGGGTCGGGTAGAGCTTGGTCAGCACCGCGGTCCGGCTGCGCTTCGTCGACTCGATGGCGGCGCGCATGCCGGCGCCACCCGCGCCGACAATGACGGTGTCGTACTTGTGAATCTTCACGGGGTCTCGCCTCACTGCGGGGCTTTGTCGGAGACCGGGGGGCGCGAGACTCGGCCGGGGGTCCGGGGGCCCGCGGCGTCAGCCGCTGATGTCTGGGTCCCCGGGGGATGCAGCATGAGTCTCGTGGCCCCGGATCTAGCGGATGTTCGGGTCGAAGGTGAAGATCACCAGCGTGCCCAGCAGGATGGTGAACACCGTGGCGGTGTAGAGCAGGCCCTTGAGCCACAGCCGGGTGTTCGGCCGCTCCGCGTAGTCGTTGATGACCGTACGCAGACCGTTGGCGCCGTGCAGCATCGCCAGCCACAGCATCAGCAGGTCCCAGGTCTGCCACCAGGGCGAGGCCCAGCGGCCGGCCACGAAGGCGAAGCCGATCTTGGAGACGCCGCCGTCGAGGACGAGCTGGATCAGCAGGTGGCCGATGACCAGGACGACCAGGACGATGCCGGACAGCCGCATGAACAGCCATGCGGCCATCTCGAAGTTGCCACGGGTCGACTTGGGGGTCTTCTTGGTGCGCTGCCGCGGGGCCTCGATGTACGGCGCCGGGTTGTCGACGCTGTACGCCAGCTCGCCCGCGCCTTCGACGGGGCCGATGCCGGAGGCGGCGCTCTTCTCAGTAGTGGACATCAGGCTCAGCTCCCGAAGACTTCGCGAACGGCGTGGCCGAGAACCGGGTACAGCGCCCCGATCATCAGCACGACCCAGATACCCATGACCGTCCAGAGCATCTGCTTCTGGTAGCGCGGGCCCTTGGACCAGAAGTCGACGGCGATGACCCGCAGACCGTTGAGCGCGTGAAAGAGGATCGCGGCGACGAGGCCGTACTCCAGCAGCGCGACGATCGGCGTCTTGTAGGTGGCTACGACGTTGTCGTAGTCCTCGGGGGAGACACGGACGAGAGCGGTGTCCAGCACGTGGACGAACAGGAAGAAGAAGATGAGGACGCCGGTGACTCGATGAGCCACCCAGGACCACATTCCTTCCCGGCCGCGGTACAGCGTTCCAGCCGGCACGGAATTTCCTCCGGGAGCGGGGATCGGGGCCGCGCCGGCTTGTGCTGTCGGTCGGGCCCGGCCGGGTACGGTCCACCGGCCCTGGCCATCGTAGCGACGTGCTGTCGGGATGCTTACAGCGGGCCTACCCGATGTGATCCAAAAGGCAGTCGCCGGCTACCGAGGGAGGGGCGCCCCCGTACGGGCCATACGTGACAAGCGCCCTCTGGCAAGGCCCCGCAGCTCCTCCGCCGTGAGGCAACGTTCCTCCTCGGGATCGTTCGCCAAACGTGACCGGATGGCGGCGAGCACCTGGTCGAGAGCTTCCTCGGGGGACATGTCGTCGAGGCAGATGATGAACACATGGCCGAAGCGGGCCTCGTACGCCGCATGGGCCGCGCTCAGGGCCGTATGGGCCACGGACTGGGCGTCGGCGGGGATCTGCGGGAGGGGCTCGCGGGCCAGGGCCTCGGAGAGGTCGGCGGGAGACAGGTCGTACGCCGCCTCGTCGGCCGCGGCGAGCAGGGCGGCCAGGTCCGGGTACGGGCGGTGCGCGGCGAGGCGGCGGGCCCAGCGGTGGCTGCCGCAGCAGGCGAGCAGGGCCCGTTCGGCCACGTCGGCGGGTGCGGCGTTGAACCGCTCCAGGCCTGCGGGACTCGGTCTGGAGCGGGTCTGCCCGGGTAGGGCGACGACCTGCCCGGAGTGGCGAGAAGGACGGTGCGAAGGCAGCGTGGGTTCCTCGGCGGTTCGGTGAAGCTCCTGTGGGTGCCTCACGTATGAAACGGGAGTGGATCAAGTGTGAGATGTGACGTTCACGCTATCGAGGCTGACGGAAGGTGTCCGTCGGATGCCCGAATTTCACCCGGACGGCAGAGTTTCGGATCGTGTGGTGGACGGTGGCGTGGTGAGCTGAGGGCCTGGGCCAAGACCAGGATTACGGGGGAACGAGCAAGGCAAATGATTGGGTGATCTGTGGTGAACGGGCGTAGGCGCCGGGCGATGACGGGCTGGAAGGCCCAGCTGTCCGGGAGCCAGAGGCCTCTGTTGGTCGGGACCGGAGTGACCGTGGCGGCAGCCGCGGCCCTGACGGTCTCTCTGTGGCCGAACGGGGGAAACTCCGCGATGACACAGCAGCCCACCGACCCGCCCGCGGCCTCGCCGTCCCCCAGTCGTACGTACCCGATGTCGACGACACCTCGGACGATCCCGGCCGTACGCGAGCACACGCCCGCCCGCGGACCCGGCTGGCGTCCGGCCGGCGGGAGCCGCGTGGTCGTGAACGACGCCGACCTCGCGGACGAAGGGCGGCTGCTCGCCGGGGAGCTGAAGCTCAGGTACGCGGGGACAGGCGAGGCCCGCGCCGGGGACGTACAACTGGCGCTCACCGACGAGAAGGCCGGAGCCGAGTCGTACACGATGGCCGTCAAAGACGGGCGGGTGCGGATCAGCGGGCCCGCCGACGCGGGCGTGTTCTATGGGACACGCACCCTGAAGCAGGCGGTGCGGGCGGACGGAGCGGCGCCCGAGGGAGTCGTACGCGACAGTCCGGCGAAGCCGCAGCGCGGGTTCATGCTGGACATCGCGCGCAAGCACTTCACGGCAGGGTGGATCGAGGACCGGATCCGTGAGCTTGGAGATCTGAAGTACAACCAGCTCGGCCTGCACTTCTCCGACGACCAGGGCTTCCGGATCGAGTCCGACAAGCACCCCGAGGTCGTCTCGGAGCAGCATCTGACCAAGGCCGAGGTGCGCCGCATCCTCGACCTCGCCGAGAGCCGGCACATCACCGTCGTCCCCGAGATCGACTCGCCGGGCCACCTGGGTGCGGTGCTCGACGCCCACCCCGAGCTCCAGCTGCGCAGCGCGAGCGGTTCTGCCCCACAGGGGACCATCGACATCTCCAAGCCCGCGGCGGCGGACCTCGTGGACGAGCTGCTGAACGAATACGCGGAGCTGTTCCCCGGGCGGTACTGGCACCTCGGCGCCGACGAGTACCGGGCGCTGATGGTCTCCAACCCCGAGGCGACCTATCCGCAGCTGGCCGCGGCCGCGCAGAAGAAGTACGGGGCGAACGCGGGCGTCGCGGACCTGGCGACCGGCTGGCTCAACGACCGCGCCAAGCTGATGCGCGGGCACGACCGGACGACGCGGGCCTGGAACGACGGCTTCTTCGCCGGGGGCGCCGTCCAGGCAGCCGACGACATCCAGGTCGCGTACTGGACGGGCAAGGAGATCGGCGCCCGTGAGCCGGCCGAGTATCTGCGGGCGGGCCGCGAGGTGATCAACTACAACGACGAGTACCTGTACTACGTCCTCGGCCAGCCCAACCAGTTCGTCTACCCCACCGGCCAGCGCATCTACGAGCAGTGGACCCCCCTCGTCCTGCGCGGCACCACCCCGGTCTCCAAGGAGTACGACGACCAGATCCTCGGCGGCTCCTTCGCGGTCTGGTGCGATCTCGCGAACTCCCAGACCCAGGACCAGGTGGCCTCGGGGATCCGGATGCCGCTGCGGGCGCTGGGGCAGAAGCTGTGGGATCCGCGGACGCCGGGAGCGTCATGGGGGGAGTTCACCGAACTGGCTCAGAAGCTGGACTGATGCCGAGTCGGTGCGCTTGGGATGAGTTGACCGTTTAGGTAGCGAACGGTCGTACGACTGTGATGGATTTGAGCCCGAGAAGATCCGCGATGCCGGGGGAGCCGGAATGGGTTACTGGGGGTACTACGTCGTCGGCAAGAGCGAGTCACCACTCGCCGAGCTGGACGCGTTGGCGGAGGCCAAGGGGCTGACGCTGCACGAGAGGGCCGACGACGGCTGGCAGGTCTGGGAGTACCCGATCGAGGACGGCACCGGTGATGTCGGGAGCATGAGCCACCTCGCCCAGGAGACGGGCGCGCCCGCGCTCTTCGGGTACGTCATGGACAGTGCCTGCGTGATCGTCGAGGCCGCCGCGCCGGAGAGCGTGGCGTGGACGACCTGCCTGGCACGGGACGCGATGGCCGGTTATGTAGGCGACGCCGAGAACGGGCTGACCGTCGAGGACTACTTCCTCGAGCCGCGTGACGCCGCCGAGCGGGCGGTGGCCTGGGCCGCCGCGGCGGGCCGTACGGCGGAGGAGGAGCAGCTTCTCGAGGTGTTCACCGCGGACGCGGACCCGTCCGCCGAGATGCTCTTCTTCCAGTTCCTGGACCGGCTCGGGGTGATGCGCGGCTGAGAGGCGGCCAGATCCGGCCACTCCGCACTGTGACGTTCCGGCCACGGAGGACGCAGTAAGGGGAAGTGCGGGCTCCGCAACAAGAGGCGCCCCACCGTAGGGAGGCGTGGATGAGCCTGGTGGAACTGATCGCTCAGGCCGACGAACGCGGTCTCGCCGCCAGCGGTCTGGCATGCCTGGACCGCTGCATACCCTTGCTGGGCGGTGACGACGAGGTACTGCGCCCGCTGTGGGCGAGCCTCGCCGAGGGCGCGGAAGCCGGAGACTGGGGCGAGCGCGTGGAGCGGGCCCGGGCGGAGCTGGACGCCTCTCAGGCCCCGGATGCCCTGGAAGCCTCCGAGGGCGAGGCCGCCGCGCTCGCCCACCGCATGCTCGACGCCGCGCCCGTGGAGCGCTCCGCCGAGAACCTGCGCGAATGGGCCGACGCCTGCTCCGTAGCCGCCCTCCAGGTGCATCGGCTGCTGGACGCCGCGGACGACGGCGCGGCCTCGGTGTCGGCCCGCCGCGAGGGCCGTACGCAGGACATGTCGCCCCTCGTCGCCGCCGAACTGCGCCGCCAGATCGCCATACTCGAGCTGCTGTCCGGCGGCGCCGCGAGTCTGCGGCAGGCCCTTGACCTGTCGACGGAGGGGCGGCGCGTACTGCGCGCGGTCGTGTCCCGGCGGGCCCGCGGACGGGCCTGAGAGGCGACCTCAGAAGGCTGCCCCATATGCGTGCGCTGTGACATTTCTGGACGTCCCGGCGCTGATCGTCTCGGGGGGCAGGCCCAGGGCACGCCTTCGAGGTGATCCATGACGCGTGGCGCGGATCTCGGTACGAACTCGGTGCGAACGAGGACAGTGTTGGGCCAGGCAGGCGAACCCCGCCGCGGACAGGCGGCCGACGGGGAACTGGGCATGGCCGTCGCGCGGGCGCAGGAGGGCGACGAGGACGCCTTCTCGGTCGCGTACCGGCTGGTGCAGCCCGGACTGCTCGGCTATCTGCGCGGCCTGGTCGGCGACGACGCGGAGGACGTGGCCTCGGACGCCTGGCTGGAAATCGCCCGGGATCTGGGGCGGTTCCGCGGAGACGGCGCCGGATTCCGCGGCTGGACCGCGACCATCGCCCGGCACCGGGCGCTCGACCATCTGCGGCGGCAGAAGACCCGGCCGCGGCCGTCGGCGCTGGAACAGGACGTTCTCGGACTCCCCGGCGGACACGACACACACGAGCAGGCACTGGAGACCATCTCCACGGAGCACGCCCTGGAGCTGGTCTCGCGACTGCCGCGCGACCAGGCCGAGGCCGTGCTGCTGCGGGTCGTGGTCGGCCTCGACGGTCCCGCCGCGGCGCGTGTGCTGGGCAAGCGCCCTGGAGCGGTACGTACTGCCGCATACCGGGGCTTGAAGACGCTCGCTCGCCAGTTGGGCGCCGAAGGTGTGACGGATGACGGCCCGAGGACGCTGGGGGAGTCGGGATGAACGGCAAGCGAGCTTTGGGCAAGGGTGGACACGGACATGGGTGAACGACACGACGCACCCACCCTTGAAGAGCTCCTCGCCGCCGCCGTACGCGCCGACTCCCTCGACCCCGGCGCCGAGGACCGCGCCCTCGCCGCCTTCCGCACCGCCCGCCAGTCGGGAGCCCATCGCGCGCGCACTCGGCGACGGGACGACTGGCGGCGGGGGGCCCACCGCAGGCTCGGGCGCTCGCTGCGGGCGACGCTGGCCGCGCTGTTGGCGAGCGCGACCCTCGGCGGCGTGGCCATCGCGTCGATCGGCTCGGTCGGCTCGATCGGCACCCCGGACGACGGCGGCGACGTACCGCGGCCCTCGAAGAGCGCACCGGACCGGCCCGCGGAGGATCCTGCCGCCGGGCCTGGGACACCCGGGCAGGGCGACGGCCTCTCGGCCACACCCTCCGACCGTGCGTCGTCCGCGCGGGACCACGAGGCCGAGCCGTCAGGTGAGCCGGTCAAGAAGCCGGGCTCATCGGACCCCCGTACGGGCGACAAGCCGACCACTCCGAATCAGCCGGCCACCCCGAACCTGCCGACCACCCCGAATCAGCCGACCACTCCGGACCACTCGGCTACTCCGAACCAGTCGGCCACCCCGAATCAGCCGACCGTGCCGAGCGAGCCCGGCAAGACAGCCACACCTTCGAAGGAACCCGGCGACGACCCCACCAAGGGCCCGAAGGACTGATCCGGCCTGATCGGCCACTCACCCGATGCGGCGATACGCCCGGAGAACTACGGCGGGGTGCCGGGTGAGAAACGGTGGTGTGCCCGGAGAAAGTGCGTGGCCCGGCGTCTGCGACGGCAACGTGACCACGGCCGATGGCAACGGCCGGGGCCGCCACCCCCCACAGGAGAGGCCCCGACCGTCGCGCGGCACGGGCCGCGCGGCGACCCGTACTCTCTACAGCGCCGGGGGTGCGTTTTCTGTCACACCCCGGCTCGGAACGAGTTGCTTGTACGTTGTACGCACATGGACGCCAGATGCTTTCTGGCCGTACCGTGCATTTCGCGCCGGATGCGGGGCAGGACCGCATCCACCAACTGAGGAACGACGACAGCGAGAACCCGGTCCGCGAGAGCGGCGCCGGCTTAGGCGCAAAAGGGGCGCGCGTGCTGGGGGACGACGCGGAGCTGACCGCCGCGGTGCTTGCGGCACAGGACGGGGACGAGACCGCTTTCCGGACTGTGTACCGAGCCGTGCACCCACGGCTGCTCGGCTACGTACGGACGCTGGTCGGCGAACCGGACGCCGAGGACGTCACATCCGAGGCCTGGCTGCAGATCGCCCGTGACCTCGAACGGTTCAGCGGAGACGCCGACCGCTTCCGCGGCTGGGCGGCTCGGATCGCCCGCAACCGCGCCCTGGACCACATACGGATGCGCGGCCGGCGCCCGGCGATCGGCGGCGACGAGACCGAACTCACCGGGCGGGCGGCCGAGTCCGACACCGCAGGTGAGGCCATCGAGGCGCTCGCCACCGGCCACACGCTGTCCCTCATAGCCCAGCTCCCGCAGGACCAGGCGGAGGCCGTCGTACTGCGCGTCGTCGTCGGCCTGGACGCGAAGACCGCCGCCGAGACGCTGGGCAAGCGCCCGGGAGCCGTCCGAACGGCGGCGCACCGCGGTCTGAAGCGGCTCGCGGAGCTGCTCGGCGCGGATCCGGAATCCACCGGCGCCCTGAGTGCCGTACCACCCCAAAGAGAGCCGCGCAGCGACGCGGTGTCGTCCGCAGGTGTGACGCATATGCGTTCGCGGACGCAGAAGGACATGTGATGGCCGACGAGCAGTACAAGTGGTTGGACCGCAGTGCCGCGGAACGACTGCTGCGCGGAGAGCCACTCGAAAGCGTCGGCGCCGACGACCGCGATCAGGCCGACCGGCTCGTCCGCGCACTGGGCGCGCTGACCGCCGAACCCCCGCCGAGCAGCGCGGAACTCCCGGGCGAGGCCAATGCGTTGGCCGCATTCCGCAAGGCGCGCACCGTCCGCGACGAGGAGCACGCGACCTTCGGGCACCGCCACACGGCCACCTCCGCCGACGCGGGACTCGTCCGCCTCGACCGTGCCTCGGCGGATCGTCGCGGTCGGTCCCGCCTGGCCCGACCGCTGCGTTACGGGCTCGCCGCCACGCTGGCCGCCGGGATGCTCGGCGGGGCGGCGGTCGCCACGCCCGGAGTGCTGCCGTTCACCGACGACGATCCGGAACCCGGGGCGACGGTGACCGCACCCGAAACGCCGAGGCGTCCGCTGATCACCCCGTCCCCCGGCGAGACGGGGCGCGGCGCCCCCGCGGTTCCGGAACCGGACGGCGACGCGGGCGCCCCGACCGGCGACGGCTCCCCCTCGGCTCCGGGCACCGACGACAGGCCCGAGAAGACGCCGTGGAGCACGACCCCGCAGCCCGGAGGGGGCGACGCCGGCAACGAGGCGCGCTCCCAGGGCTGGTGGAAGAAGGTCACCGCCGACTGCCGGGACGTCCGCGACGGGAAGAAACTCGCCCCCGACCGCAGACGCAGCCTGGAGGACGCGGCGAGCGGGCCCGAGCGCGTACAGCAGTACTGCACGAATGTCCTCAAGCAGTCCGAAGCCCACGACGACGCGCCCAAAGGGAACGGGCAGGGCTCCGACGACGACGGGGACGACTCCGACGACGGTGACCACCATGGTGGCGACAAGAAGGGGAAGGGAGGGAAGGGCGGCAAGGACGGGAAGGGCAACGACGACGAGCCCGGTGACATAACCCCGACCCACTTCACGCCGACCGGCCACGCCCCGACCCGCGACGTCCGGCGCCGCGCCATCCCGGCCCGCACCTCCACCTCCACCTTCGCCCAGGTGACCACTTCCGGCGGAGAGACGTCGACCTTGGCCTCAGCGGGCGGCACGACTCCGCGGTCCTTGACTCCGTCGTGGCCCTGACCTGCGTTTTCGTACGCCCGCAAAGGTCTGCTGCGCAGGGTGTGACACTTTTGGCGGCGGTAGCGTAGTATTGAGTGAGCCGACTGGTCATCGGCTGGCGCACGAGCCGGGGTTCCCCCCGTACCCATGGCTCAGTGCACATTGGCGCGGGCGGGACACGTTCCCCCGGTCCCGCCCGCGCCCCACTCTCCTCGCCGCCTCCCGACCCCGGCGCTCACCAGTAGACGATGACCTTGTCGCCGCTCCTCACCTGTGCGAACAGCGCCGCGATCTTCGCCTCGTCCCGTACGTTCACGCAGCCGTGCGAGGTGCCGTTGTAGCCGGTCGCCGCGAAGTCCGAGGAGTAGTGGACCGCCTGGCCGCCGCTGAAGAACATGGCGTACGGCATCGGGGTGTCGTACAGCGTCGACACATGGTGGCGCGACTTGAAGGTGACGTTGAACCGGCCTTCCCGCGTGGGTGTGTACTGCGAGCCGAAGCGCACATCCATCGTCGAGAGGGTCCTGCCGTCGATCATCCAGCGCAGCGTGCGGCTCGTCTTGCTGATGCACATCACGCGGCCCGTCATACAGCGCGGGTCCGGCTTCGCGGCCGGCTGGTCGCCCGCCGCGTACAGCTCCCACTTGTCCGGCTCGGACGTCATGTTCAGGAGCCGCCGCCAGGTCACGGAGTCCGTCTGCCCGGTCTGCGGCAGCCCCCGCTTGCCCTGGAAGCCCTTGACGGCGGCGACCGTCGCCGGGCCGTACGTCCCCGTCGGGGCCTGGAAGAACCAGGCGATCTGCCGCAGCCGGGCCTGCACCTCGCGTACGTCTCTGCCCTGGTCGCCGCGCGCCCAGAGCACCTTGGGAGGCGGCGCCGGGGGCTTCGTGGCCTCGTCGTCCTCGGCGGGCTGGGCAGGCTTCTCGGGACTTGCGCGCTTGGGGTCGTCGGGGGTCTCGACCGGCGCCGTCGAGATGTGTATGGGGTCCGGCTCGGCGGACGGACCGGACGCGCCGGACGTACCGGCGGTCTGGACCGTGCAGCCGCTCACCGCAGCAAGCACCACGACAGCCGTGACTGATCTCCACATGCCTGGAGTACGCATCTGGACCCCCCGTTGCTCACCGCGCACTTTGAGAGGTTTCCCGGGGGTGCTTGGGCGCGAACTACGGGGCATGGTGGTGACCGGGCGCGTGGTTGCACGCGGTTGTGACCGGGGTCTCGTCCGGGCTGTGAGCAAGCTCCTAGCCTGGGACTCTCCACCGGTCGCACGGCCACCACTACAGTCCGTGGCGAGGGTCGTCTGTACTGGCGAGTATGTGAAGCAAGCGGAGGCACACACCATGGCGCGCGAGTCTGAGTCCCGACTGCCCATCGAGCCGGTGTACGGGCCGGACGACCTGGAGGGCTGGGACCCGGCCGAGAAGCTGGGGGAGCCGGGCCGCTACCCGTTCACACGAGGCGTCTACCCGTCGATGTACACGGGCCGCCCCTGGACGATGCGCCAGTACGCCGGTTTCGGCACGGCCACCGAGTCCAACGCCCGCTACAAGCAGCTCATCGCCAACGGCACGATGGGTCTGTCCGTCGCCTTCGACCTGCCCACCCAGATGGGCCATGACTCGGACGCCCCGATCGCGAGCGGCGAGGTCGGCAAGGTGGGCGTGGCGATCGACTCGATCGACGACATGCGGGTGCTGTTCGGCGGGATCCCGCTGGACAAGGTGTCCACGTCGATGACGATCAACGCGCCGGCCTCGCTGCTCCTGCTGCTCTACCAACTGGTCGCGGAAGAGCAGGGAGTCAGCGCCGACCAGCTGACGGGCACGATCCAGAACGACGTGCTCAAGGAGTACATCGCGCGCGGCACGTACATCTTCCCGCCCAAGCCCTCCCTGCGCCTGATCGCGGACATCTTCAAGTACTGCAAGACCGAGATCCCGAAGTGGAACACCATCTCGATCTCCGGCTACCACATGGCCGAGGCGGGCGCCTCACCCGTACAGGAGATCGCCTTCACGCTCGCCGACGGCATCGAGTACGTGCGTACGGCGGTCGCGGCCGGCATGGACGTGGACGACTTCGCCCCCCGCCTCTCCTTCTTCTTCGTATCGCGTACGACGATCCTGGAAGAGGTCGCCAAGTTCCGTGCGGCGCGGCGCATTTGGGCCCGGGTGATGCGGGACGAGTTCGGCGCGAAGAACCCGAAGTCGCTGATGCTGCGCTTCCACACGCAGACGGCGGGCGTCCAGCTGACCGCCCAGCAGCCGGAGGTGAACCTGGTCCGCGTCGCCGTCCAGGGCCTGGCCGCCGTGCTGGGCGGCACCCAGTCCCTGCACACCAACTCCTTCGACGAGGCCATCGCCCTGCCGACCGACAAGTCCGCCCGCCTTGCGCTCCGTACGCAGCAGGTGCTGGCGTACGAGACGGATGTGACGGCGACGGTCGACCCGTTCGCGGGCTCGTACGTGATCGAGAAGATGACGGACGAGGTGGAGGCCGCGGCCGTCGAACTGATGGCGAAGGTCGAGGAGCTGGGCGGCGCCGTCAACGCCATCGAGCACGGCTTCCAGAAGGGCGAGATCGAGCGCTCGGCCTACCGCATCGCCCAGGAGACGGACTCCGGCGAACGGGTCGTGGTCGGCGTCAACCGCTTCCAGCTGGACGAGGAAGACCCGTACGAGCCCCTCCGCGTGGACCCCGCCATCGAGGCCCAGCAAGCGGAGCGCTTGGCGAAGCTCCGCGCCGAACGCGACCAGGGAGCGGTGGACGCGGCCCTGACCGCCCTGAAGAAGGCAGCCGAGGGCACGGACAACGTCCTCTACCCGATGAAGGACGCCCTGAGGGCTCGCGCGACGGTGGGCGAGGTGTGCAACGCCCTCCGGGAGGTCTGGGGCAATTACGTGCCGAGCGACGCGTTCTGAGCCCGGTCACTCGCTGACCGGCGACGGTCGCCGAACCGGGCCCAGTACTCGGCCAGCCCTTCCGCCGTCTCGCCTGCCCAGCCGACGTACCCGTCCGGGCGGATCAGGAACACGCCGGTGCCGTATGGCTTGTACGGCGGGATGTGGACCGTGTGCACCAAGTCGCTGTCCACGGGCGGGAGTTCGGGGCGCCTGCCCACAGTGAGCAACGTCCAGTGCGGCCCCCGGAACGCGTCGAAGAGCCGTACGCCGCCCCGCCTGCCGTCCGGAGCGTGGTCGCCCGCGTGGAGGGCGTCCTCGCGGCCCGTGCCGAACGGCTCGCCGCGTATCCGCTCGCCGTGGCCGCGGGTGAGGAGATGTTCCGCGACCACGACCGTGGCTTCGAGGAAGGCCTCGCGGCGATCATCGCCGGGATCGACGCGACGCTGCGAGGATCTTGACGGGCCGTCAGCGAGGGCCGTTCGGCGAGGGCGCGTTCAGCGACGAGGCCTCGTTCAGCGACGAGGCCTCGCCAGTGCCGAGCGCAGCCGGGGCCCGATGCGGTCCTCGACCAGGCGGTTCAGCAGCCACGCCAGGAGCAGCATCGTCGCGATCGTCAGGAGCAAGGTCGCGGACGACGGGATGTTCAGGGTCTGGTGGTAGGCCTTGATGGCGACCCAGCCGAGGTGTTCGTGTACCAGGTAGAAGGGGTACGTCAGGGCGCCCGCGACCGTCAGCCAGCGCCAGTGGGCCCAGTTCAGCCAGCCCAGGGCGATCGCGGCCACCGCGATGAAGCCGAAGGTGACGACCAGGATGATGCCGGACGAGGTGCGGTACGAGAAGAAGTCCGGGTTGGGGGCGTGCCACAGGCTGGACACCGCGTAGTGCTGGCCGATCAGCCAGCTGATGCCCACGATGCCCCAGGCGTACGCGTCGTGGCGGTCGCGGTGGATGAGGTAGAGGCCGATGCCGCCGATGAAGAACGGCGCGTACTCGGGCATGAGGACGAGGTCGAGCAGCGGTTCGTTCGCCGCCTGGGCGATCGCGGCGGCCATGGTCCAGCCCGCGCAGAACAGGATGATGCCCTGGCGGTTCGCGCCCGGCATGACGACGCACAGCGCGAACAGCGCGTAGAAGCGGACCTCCGCCCACAGCGTCCAGCAGACGCCCAACACCCGGTCCACGCCCAGGGGTTGCTGCATCATCGTCAGGTTCAGCAGCGCGTCGCTCGGCGAGACGGCCTTGTACGCCACCACCGGCAGCGCGAAGATCATCGTCACCAGGATCACCGCCGCCCAGTAGGACGGCAGCAGCCGTGACGCACGCGAGGCGAAGAACGAACGCAGCGGACGTCCCCAGCCGCTCATGCAGATGACGAAGCCGCTGATGACGAAGAAGATGTGCACGCCCAGGCAGCCGTACGCGAACCACTCATGCAGAGTGGGGAACTGTAACTTCGCGGAGGAGCCCCAGGCCTTGGCGACCTCGCCGTCGCGGCCGCCGTAATGGTAGGCGGCGACCATCAGCGCGGCGATCAGCCGCAGTCCGTCGAGCGCGCGAAGGCGGGAGGCGCGGGGCCGGGCGATGATCCGGGGCTGTGACGTGCCCCCCGGGCTGGTGCTGACGGTGGCGGTGCTGTGGGGAGCAGTGCCGTGGGGGGAGGTGCTGTGGGGGGAGGTGCCCGCCTCCGAAGAGGCCGTCGGGGCGGGCTTTGTGTTGACCGAAGTCATCCGAGAGTTGCCCTCTTGAGCGATCGGGCGCGACGGGCCACGCGGCGTACGGTGGCGTTGCGCGGGATGAAGGCCAGTTGGGTCGGCACCGCGCCGGGTAGGGCCAGCGAGGTGAGCCGTCGGCGCTTGAAGTAGCGCCACGTATGGCCGTTGAGGTGGCGCGACAGATACCGCTCGGCGGCCGGTCGCAGATCCGGGTAGATCTTGGACTGCATGGCGTAGCCCACCGCCCGCAGCAGTTCGGTCAGTTGGTCCGTGCCGAGCCCCTTGCGCTGCTCGGTGACCGCCTTCTGGTCCGTCAGCTCCGGCAGCATGGCGTCCACGATCGTCACGGGGACGCGATTGCTGTTCTCGTACGGCGTGAGGCGCTCCAGCAGCGTCTCCGTTCCGATCCGGGCGACGGGCAGGCCGTACAGCGCGGAGGCGGTGAGCAGCGCCGTGGAGAAGCAGCCGGCGACCAGCGCGGGCCGCATCCGCTGGTAGAGCACCTCGGCGAGCACCGGGGTGTCCAGCACGGTGAGGTCGGCACCGAGCTTCTCGGCCTCCTTCTCCAGGGCGCGCGACCAGCGGGCCGGGGCGCTGGGGTGCGGCTTGAACACCACGCGTCGGTGGCCGAGTTCGACGGCGCCCTTCAGCATCCGTACATGCAGGTCCTCTTCCTGCTCGGCGGTGAGGATGCCTAGCGCGGAGAGGTACTGGCCGAGCAGCAGGGCCGGCTCTTCGATGACGGGCAACTCGTCGCCCGTGTCGATGAGTTCGGCGAGAACCTTGGTGAACGCGTCCGTCGGCACGATCTCCGGCTCGACGCCGAACTCGGTGAGCAGCAGCGGCTTGAGGTCCGGCACCAGGTCCAGGTGGAGGAGCCGGTCGATGCGCGTGCCGACCAGCGGGTCGATCTTGCTACGGGTGGGGCCGTAACTCATCAGACCGTCGGCGTAGACCGTGATGGGCGCGCCCGTGAAGATCTGCGCGACCCCGAGCGCCGGGTTCACCTGGATCGACTCGACGGCCAGCTCGATGTCGTCGTCACCGAGATTCCAGGCGAGCCGCAGATGCCGCTCCCACAGCGGTACGTCGTTGATGCGCGGCGACCAGCCGCCCGGGTGGAAAGGGGAGATGGTCTCGTTCCAGGAGACCACCTCGTCGAACCGGCCGCGCAGACGCTCGAAGCCGGGCATCTCGTCGATGCCCGGCGAAGTCTCGGGCGTCGCCGAGTTGTTGGAGACCAGCAGGATGCGCCGGTCGGCAGGGCGGAAACAGTCGGCGTCGACCGCCGCCGCCAGCGTCGCCGTGCCGTACAGCGTCGACGCCATGAAAATCTGGGTGGTCACGCCGCCACCCCCGCGGACACCGGACGGCGGCGCAGCCGGCGCAGCCGCGTCGCGCGCTGTACGTCCATGGAGTCGAGGGCCTCGTCGAGGACGTCCTGCGGCATACGCCGCAATGCGACGGCACTCATCGACTTCAGTTTCCGTGCCACGGGAGGCTCGAACCTTTCGATGGAACCCAGGTGATGGGAAATAATTGCACAGTAGGTCCGAACGGCCTTCGGCAGGAGTTCATCCGCCTCCCGGTCCTCGGCCGTTTCCCGTACGACCTGGTCGAATGCGCGGATGAAATCCAGCTGCCGTACGTCCCCGATCTGCGTCAGCGAGGACGAAACCCCGCGCCGGTAGAAGACGCCGAGCAGCCCCACCACACCGAACGACTCGGCCTCGCGGTGCAGCTTCCAGATCCACGGCCGGTCCTCGGCCGTGCGCAGTCCGTCGGTGAAGTGCAGCACACCCTGGTCGACCAGGCGGCGGTGGTAGATGCCCGCCCAGGCGTACGCGTAGTCCACGGCCGTGGAGCGGTCGGCGGGCAGGATCGCCTCGCGCGGGTTCAGTACGACACCGCGCCTGCCGTGCGGGAAGCGGTGGATCGAGCGGGCCCGCGCGGTCGTCTGGACATGGTCGGTACGGACGAAGTCGACGCCCAAGTCCTCGATGGCGGCGAGGAGTTGCTCGTAATACCCGGGCGCGAGCCAGTCATCGCCGTCGAGGAACGTCAGGTACTCGCCGCGTGCCGCGTCGATACCCGTGTTGCGCGCGGTCGCCAGACCTCCGTTCTGCTCGTGTCTGACGTACACGGCACCCTGGAGCTCGCGCTCCGCGCGCGCGAGAATGTCCGGTGTCTCGTCGCGCGAACAGTCGTCGACGAGAATGAATTCGAAGTCCTGGCGCGCGTTGGCACGCAGACTCCTCAGGGTGTCGGGTGCGTATTGCTGCACGTTGTAGAACGGCACGATGACGGAGAGCTTGACCACCCACGTGACGTTAGGCGGCTGCCCGGCATTCGTCTTGACCGATGGTGAGATGTCAGGTGAACGGCGCGTGGCGGAATGGTGAACCCAGCCTTTTTCTGCGCGGATCCGGGCCCGATTCGCCATTCGGCGATGTGCTGTTAACCCTTTGTTGCATTTCGGTTGGGCCGCGCATCGGAATCACTTCCTAGCGTCTTCCATGTGCCAGCAAGTACCTCGAACTCTCTGCGAGTAGCCGTTCTCGCGGATTCCGATACCCGGTGGAAATGGGGCGCGCTCACCGCGAACCGTGTTGCACCGGCCGAATCGGACATTCGCCTCGACGGTTATCTCCTGCGCGGCCGTGCGACCCCCACCGCCCGCCAGCTCCAAGAGGTCGGCGTCCGCGCGGACTCGCTCCGCGAGGTCACCGGTGTCGAATTCCTGCGCACGCTGCGGGAAGCGGAGTACGACATCGTCGTGCTCGCCCTCGTCGGCGGCGCCGTCCAGGCGATGCTGCACGGACTCGGGCATGCCTGGCGGGAGCGTACGAAGCGGCCCGTGGTCGTCACCGGCTATGTCGGCGTCGTATACGAGAAGCTCGCCGACGGGCTGCTCCTGCGGCACGGCGCGGACCTCGTCCTCGCCAACTCCCGCCAGGACGCGGAGCGATTCACCGCCGTGTACGAGGGAGTGGGCGCCGACGCCTCCTCCGTGACCGAGGTCGCGCTGCCGTTCCTCGGCGGCGACGCGTACGAGAAGCACGACCCGTACACCGTCGTCTTCGCCGCGCAGCCCTCCGTGCCGGAGAGCCGCAAGGACCGTATGTACCTGCTCGAGCGGCTCGTCAAGCACGCCCGGCTGCACCCGGACCGCGAGGTCCTGCTGAAGCTGCGCTCCAAGCCCGGCGAGCACACCACGCACATCGAGGAGCAGCCCTACCAGAAGCTGGCGCAGCGCCTCGACCTGCCCGCCAACTTCCGCCTCGTGTACGGGCATATGGGCGAGGTCCTCGACCGCACCGACCTGCTGGTCACGGTCAGCTCGACGGCCGCCCTCGAGTCCCTGCACCGGCGCATCCCCACGGTCCTGCTCACGGACCTGGGCGTGCGCGAGTCGCTGGGCAACCACCACTTCGTCGGCTCCGGGTGCCTGGCCTCCTGGGACCAGCTCGACGCCGGGCACAAGCCCTCGCCCGACGAGGAGTGGGTGGCGCGGCAGGGCGTCGCCGCCGAGGGAGGCTCGTACGAGAGGGCCTTCGACACGGCCCGTACGCGCATCGCCGAGCTGCTCGACAAGGGCGAACTCCCTTCCCTCGCCCCCTACTACACGCCCGTCACCGCCCCCGGCTATCTGCCCGGCATCCTCGCCCGCCACCACCTCGCCCCGGACGGCAGCCCGCTGCCCGGCGCGCCCGCCGCCGACACCGAGCCGGGGCCCGTACGGCAGATCGTGCGCCGGGCGGCGCGGGGTGCCTACCGGCACGGGGTGCAGCGGGTGGCGCCGGTCATCCGGCGGATGGGGGAGCTGTGACGTTCCGCTCCGCCGCCGGTGCTGGTGCCGTCGTGAATCTGCGGGTCCGTTGTGGCTGGTCGCGCCACGCGGCGGAGCCGCAAATCGATGCAGCCCCGCGCCCCTTCGGGGGCGCGACACAGCGCCGGACTTCCACGCGACCGTCAACCAAGGAGTACAGCCAATGACCAACTCGGAAGCGGGTCAAGCGAAGCCCGTGCGTCGCGTGCTTGCGGTGATCCCCGCGCGGGGCGGCTCCAAGGGCGTCCCCGCCAAGAACCTCCTCCCGGTCGGCGGTGTGCCGCTGGTGGCCCGCGCGGTGCGCGAGTGCCGTGCGGCCCGGCTGGTGACGGACGTCGTGGTCTCCACCGACGACCAGGCGATCGCCGCCGCCGCCCGTGAGGCCGGCGCGGAGGTCGTACTGCGCCCCGCCGCCATCGCCGGTGACACGGCCACCTCCGAGGCGGCCGTCCTGCACGCCATGGACGCGCACGAGGCGCTGCACGGCGCCGCGGTCGACGTGGTGCTCCTGGTGCAGTGCACCAGCCCGTTCATCGTCCGCGAGGACCTCGACGGGGTCGCGGGCGCGGTCGTGGAGAACGGCGCGGACACCGCGCTGACCGTGGCTCCCTTCCACGGCTTCATCTGGCGGGACGCCGACGACGACCCTGCCGTGGTCGACACCCAGGCCACCCAGGCCGTCGGCGGTGGCACGACCGTCGCCAACACCACGGCCACGGACGGCGGTTACGGCGTCAACCACGACAAGTCGTTCCGCCCGCGCCGCCAGGACCGCCCGCAGGACCTGCTGGAGACCGGCGCCGCGTACGCCATGAACGCCGCCGGGCTCCGCGAGCACAAGCACCGCTTCTTCGGCCGCACGGAGCTCGTACGCACCGACCCCGCGCGCGTGCTGGAGATCGACGACCCGCACGACCTCGCCCGGGCCCGCGCGCTCGCGCCGCTCTTCGACGCCAACCGGCCCGGCGCCCTCCCGACCGCCTCCGACATCGACGCGGTCGTCCTCGACTTCGACGGCACCCAGACGGACGACAGGGTGCTGATCGACTCCGACGGACGGGAGTTCGTCTCCGTGCACCGCGGGGACGGACTCGGTATCGCGGCCCTCCGCAAGAGCGGCCTGACGATGCTGATCCTGTCCACGGAGCAGAACCCGGTCGTCGCCGCCAGAGCCCGGAAGCTCAAGATTCCGGTGCTCCACGGCATCGACCGGAAAGACCTCGCACTGAAGCAGTGGTGCGAGGAGCAGGGCATCGCGCCTGAGCGCGTGCTCTACGTCGGCAACGACGTCAACGACCTCCCGTGCTTCGCCCTCGTGGGCTGGCCCGTGGCGGTCGCGAGCGCCCACGACGTCGTGCGCGGCGCCGCACGCGCGGTCACCACCGTCCCCGGCGGCGACGGCGCGATCCGAGAGATCGCCAGCTGGATCCTCGGTCCTTCTCTCGACTCCCTCGACAAATAAGGAACGTACCTGTCATGAGCGCTGTGAATTCGACCTCCCGTCTGCGCACCTTCGGTTCGAAGACCGCCGGACCCGGTCAGCCCGTGTACGTCACCGGTGAGATCGGCATCAACCACAACGGCGAGCTCGAGAACGCCTTCAAGCTGATCGACGCGGCGGCCGAGGCCGGCTGCGACGCCGTGAAGTTCCAGAAGCGCACCCCGGAGATCTGCACCCCGCGCGACCAGTGGGACATCGAGCGCGACACCCCCTGGGGCCGCATGACCTACATCGACTACCGCCACCGTGTGGAGTTTGGTGAGGACGAGTACCGCCAGATCGACGAGTACTGCAAGTCCAAGAACATCGCCTGGTTCGCCTCCCCGTGGGACACCGAGGCCGTCGCCTTCCTGGAGAAGTTCGACGTGCCCGCCCACAAGGTGGCCTCCGCGTCCCTGACGGACGACGAGCTGCTGCGCGCCCTGCGCGCCACCGGCCGCACGGTCATCCTCTCCACGGGCATGTCGACGCCGAAGCAGATCCGCCACGCGGTCGAGGTCCTGGGCTCGGACAACATCCTTCTCTGCCACGCCACTTCGACGTACCCGGCGAAGGCCGAGGAGCTCAACCTCCGCGTCATCAACACCCTTCAGGCCGAGTACCCGAACGTCCCGATCGGCTACTCCGGCCACGAGACGGGCCTGCAGACCACGCTGGCCGCGGTTGCCCTCGGCGCCACGTTCGTCGAGCGTCACATCACGCTGGACCGCGCGATGTGGGGCTCCGACCAGGCCGCGTCGGTGGAGCCGCAGGGCCTGCAGCGCCTCGTCCGCGACATCCGCACCATCGAGGCCTCCCTCGGCGACGGCATCAAGAAGGTGTACGACTCCGAGCTCGGCCCGATGAAGAAGCTGCGCCGCGTCTCCGGTGTCGTCGCCGAGGCGGAGATCGCCGCGGCGGCGGGCGAGCCGGTCTCGGTCTGATCCCGCCCCCCACCAGTCCGTATCCACGGATCCCCAGTCCGTACTCACGGAAGCGACGGTCATACGTCGATGAGCCCCCGCGCCGGATCAGCCGGCCCCCGCCCGGCCTCCCCCCACACACTCGCGTTCGTGGAGAGCCCGGTCCAACTCCTCAACGTCCTGGAATGGGCACATGCCGATGCCCTCCGGGGGGCGGGGGAGTCGGGCGGGGCTGTGCCTGGTGCGGGGGCCGGGGGAGCGGCGCCCGGCGGTACGGGGGTGACGCCCGCGTCAGCGTCGGCGCCGTCGGCTCGGCCGGGGACCACGGACCAGGCCGGCGGACCAGTGCCCGGCTCTACGCCGGGTACTGGCGCGGCGGCGCCTGGTTCCGTGCCCGGCGGTGCGGCGTCTGCGGTCGGTCCGGGGACCGGCGGGCCTGAAGGCGTCGCGGCGTCGGATGCGGCCTCGGCGCCCGTGCCGGGCGCGGCGTTCGGCGAGCGCCCGGGGGCCACCGACCCGGCCGGCGGACCAGCCCCCGGCTCTAGGCCGGATGCTGCGGAGGCGGCGTCTGGTTCCGTGCCCGGCGGTGATGCGCCTGCGGTCGGTCCAGGGACCGGCGGGCCCGCGAGCCTCACGGCATCGGATGTCGCCGAGGCGGGGACCGGTTCCGGGCTCGGGGGCCCGGCGCCCGCAGCGGATTTGGGAAGCGACGAGTCGACGGACGGCGCGGCGACGGATGCCGCTTCGGCGGTGTCCGGTCCGTTGCCCGGGGCTGTGGGGCGGACGCCTGCGGCGAGGCTGACGTCCGCTGCGGATCTCGGAGACGACGAGTCGACGGACGGCGTAGCGCCGGATGCGGCCTCGGCGGTGTCCGATCCGATGCCCGGGACCGCGGGGCCGACGCCCGCGGCGGGCTCGGCGTCCGTGCCGGGGGAGGCGTTCGGCGAGCAGCCGGGGGCCACCCGTCCGGCCGACGACCCGGTCCCCGGCCCCGCGCCGGAAGCCACCCGCCCAGCGGACGGGCCCGCGCCCGGCGCTTCCGCCGCCGTGGTCCACACCGGGCTCACCCTCGTCGTGCTGTCGCCCAACGACCCCATGACCCGTGGCCAGTTGCGCCGAATGGCGGAGCTTGCCCGGGGTGAGGGGCACGAGGTGCGGTGGGAGGAGGCTCGGGGTGGGGCTACCGCGCCGTTTCACACCGTGGGCGGGCTGGCGCCCTTGTTGCGGCGGGCCAAGCGGATCGTCATGGGGGACCCGTTCTCCCGTTACGTGCAGCTTCTGCTCACCATTACCCGCGCTCGCGATCTCGTCGTCGTGGACGACGGGACCGCGACGATGGAGTTCGTTTCCCAGCTTGCCCGCGGTGAACGCCTCGTGCGCTGGCACCGACGCGGCGGGCGGCCTGGGCCGCGTGACCTGGTGTTCGGGCCGGTATCGGCCTCGGCTCGGCGTCGGCTCACGCCCGGTTCGGGGCGTCGCGTGGAGGTGTTCTCCTCCATGCCGATCACCGAGACGCCCGACGGCGTCCACGTCACCGCCAACGACTTCTCCTGGACCCGCGCCCGCTTCGGCCCGCCGCGCCTCACCAAGGGCGCCGACCTCGTGGGCACCTCCCTGGTGGAGACGGGCGTCGTGGACCCCGACCGCTACGTCGAAGCGGTGAAGGGCCTCACCAAGACCTACGGCGCGACCCGCTACTTCGCGCACCGCCGCGAAAGCACCGAGAAACTCCACCGGCTGGCCGTCGAAACCGGCCTGGAGATCGTCCGCCCGGACCTCCCCCTCGAACTGATCGCCCGCCGCGGCCCCATAGGCCGTACGATCCTCAGCTTCCCCTCGACGGTCGTCCACACCCTCCCGCTGGCCCTCGCCGGTACCGAAGTCCGCGTCGCCGTCTGCGACATCGACCCGGCATGGCTCACGGCCACCGCCTCCCCGCGCGCCCAGGGCTTCCTGTCGGGGGTCACGGGAACGGCCCGGGACGTACACCGCTTGTCGGCGGTGACGACCGCGATCTGAGGCTGCCTCAGACAGCGATGCCTCAGACAGCGATCTGAGGCGGTCCGGCACGGGCTCAGCGCGAACCCAATGCCGGCGCTCAGTGGGGCTTGCGCGCCAGCAGGAAAGCGCGCGGGAGTTTCTCGTTCTCGTGGGGCTCGCGGATGACCTCGGCGTGCATGACGAGTCCGGCCTTGTCGATGAGATCGGTCACGTTCTCGGGGCGCCGCCAGTGATAGCCCAGCGAGATGGTGTGGCCGAATCGTTCGGTCAGCTCGAAGTGCTCGTCGCCCGCCTGGAAGGCCAGCAGCAGATGGCCGCCGGGGGCCAGTACGCGGTGGAACTCCGTGAAGACGTCCGGAAGTTGGTCGTCCGGGATGTGGATCGTGGAGTACAGGGCCGCGATTCCGCCGAGCACGTCGCCCGGGAGGTCGATGGCCGTCATCGAGCCGACGTGGAAACGGAGTTCCGGGTACGCCTGCCGCGCCATCGCCACCATCTTCGGCGAGAGGTCGATCCCGAACACGGGCGTGTCCAGGCTGCTGAGGTACGCCGTCACATGCCCCGTACCGCATCCGACATCGGCCACGGGTCCGACCCCGGCGCTCCGCACGAGCTCGGCGAACCCGTTGATCAGCGCCTTGTCCAGCGGCTTATGCGCCAGGTCGTCGGGAAAGCGGTCTGCGTACTCGGCGGCTATCGAGTCGTAGGACGCGCGGGTGTCACGTATGAAGTCCGGTTCGCTCACGCTCGGGGACGATACTGCGCCGCATGGGGTCGGTGGCCGCGGTTCACTCGTTCTTCGGCCGAACGTCGGCTTCGAGGGCGGGCGGGGCGGCGCACCCACGGGCGGGCGTCCCGGAAAGTGAGCAGAACTGCCCGCGATGCGGATGCGTGGTATGCGTAGAAGACCAGGCACCGAGGTCCGGCCTCCATCGGCGGCACCGGAGGTCCTGGGCCGGGCCGAAAGGCGGGCGAGTTTACCCATCGCCGCCGATATGTATGCGGCGCGTGGCCGGGTTTTCTTGCCTGACTGGCTGAATTTTTGTTGATCGTGGGGCAGTCGGCCCCCTAGTCGCCCTACCCTTCAAAGGGTGAACCAAGTGATGTCCCTAGAGTCCGAGGCCGAAACGACCGGCGGAGCCGTGCTCCCCGGCACGCTCCCGGAGAGCCTGCGCGCGGAACTCGTGGCGTTCCGCCGAGACCTCCATATGCACCCGGAGCTCGGCAACCAGGAGTTCCGTACCACCGCCGCGATCAAGGCACGGCTGGAGCGCGCCGGGCTCCGGCCCCGTGTGCTCGCCATCGGAACCGGGCTCATCTGTGACATCGGCGAACCGGACCCCGCCCACCCCATGCTGGCCCTGCGCGCGGACATCGACGCGCTGCCGATCCCGGACATGAAGGTCGACTGCGAGTATCGCTCGACCGTCCCCGACCGCGCGCACGCCTGCGGACACGACGTCCATACGACGGTGGTGCTGGGCGCGGGACTAGTCCTCGCCGAGCTGCACAAGAAGGGGCTGCTGCGGCGCGCCGTACGGCTGATCTTCCAGCCCGCCGAAGAAGTGCTGCCCGGCGGCGCGCCCGACGCCATCGAGTCCGGAGCCCTGGACGGAGTCGGAGGCATCGTCGCCGTGCACTGCGATCCGCGGGTCGACGCGGGGCGCATCGGGCTGCGGCACGGACCCATCACCTCGGCCTGCGACCGGCTCGAGGTCGCGCTGGACGGCGCCGGCGGACACACCGCGCGCCCGCACCTCACCACCGACCTCGTGACCGCCGCCGCCCGCGTCGTCACCGACGTGCCCGCTCTGGTCGCCCGCCGTGTCGACGCCCGCAGCGGACTCGCCGTCACCTGGGGCCGTATCGAGTCCGGGCACGCCTGCAACGTCATCCCGCAGCACGCCGAGCTGTCCGGAACCGTGCGCTGCCTGGACCTCGACTCCTGGCGGGCCGCCCCCGACCTCGTGCACGCCGCGATCGACGAGATCGCCAACCTCTACAAGGCCAAGTCGGAGATCAACTACATCCGCGGCGTCCCGCCCGTCGTCAACGACCCGATGACGACCGAACTGCTCCGCGAGGCCATGGCCACCCGCTTCGGCGCCCAGTCCGTCGAGGACACCGAGCAGAGCCTGGGCGGCGAGGACTTCTCCTGGTACCTGGAGCGCGTGCCCGGCGCGATGGCCCGCCTGGGCGTGCGGACGCCCGGCGAGCGCGGCGTACGGGATCTGCACCAGGGCGATTTCGACGCCGACGAGCACGCCATCACGGTCGGTGTCGAGCTCTTCACGGCGACCGCTCTTCTGGATGAGGCCGACGGGACTCTGTAAGCCAGGGGGATTCCACGGCGTCACTCCGGTTGCGCCAGGCCCACCCCCGTAGCAGCTGGTGCGCGTGCCGCTGCGGCGCGCGCACCGTCAGGTAGAGGACGTTCGGGCATACGGAGTGTGAGGTCCGTGAGGGGTGTTTTGCGCCAAACCGCACCTTTCGAGGCCGTGGTTCACAAGGACTTAACCGGCCATTGGCACGAATGGATAACAGCCCGGCGGTACCCCATTCCCCCGAAGGTCTACGCGCGTTACTGTGCGCCGAACTGAGCACCCACTGCGGGGAGCTTTGGAGAATGGGGAACTTCGAGATGCGTCGGATATCCAAACTGACCCGGGTCGCGGTGGGGGTCGCGTCGCTCGCGCTCGCTGCCACGGCGTGTGGCGGCACCAGTAGTGAGGCAGGAAGCGAGGGCGACAGCGAGAAGGGTCTCGCCATCGCCTACGACATCGGCGGCAAGGGCGACCAGTCCTTCAACGACGCCGCCTTCTCTGGCCTGGACAAGGCCAAGAAGGAGTTCAAGTACGAGACGGCCGACATCGAGCCCACCGAGGGTGAGACCGACGCCGACAAGGTGCAGCGCCTGACCTCGCTGGCCAAGCAGGGCTACAACCCCATCGTGGGTGTCGGCTTCGCGTATGGCCCTGCGATGAAGGAGGTCGCTGCGAAGTTCCCGGACGTCAGCTTCGGCATCGTCGACTCGGTCGTCGAGGGCAAGAACGTGGCGTCCCTGGTCTTCGCCGAGAATGAGGCCTCGTACCTCGCCGGTGTCGCTGCCGCCAAGGCGACCAAGACCAACACGGTCGGCTTCGTGGGCGGTGTGGACATCCCGCTGATCCACAAGTTCGAGGCGGGCTACAAGCAGGGCGTCGCGGACACGAACCCCAAGGTCAAGGTCCTCTCGCAGTACCTGACGCAGACCGCGGAGGAGGGCGGCTTCTCCAGCCCCGACAAGGGCAAGGCCGCCGCCGAGTCCCAGCTGGAGCGGAACGCGGACGTCGTCTACCAGGCCGCCGGTCTCTCCGGCCAGGGTGTGATCGAGGCCGCCGCCACGCAGAAGAAGTGGGCGATCGGCGTCGACTCCGACCAGTACGAGCAGCAGGCGCTCGCCAAGTACAAGAACTACATCCTGACCTCGGCGCTCAAGGACGTCGGCGGCGCTGTGTACGCGCTCGCCAAGTCCGTCGAGGACAAGAAGCCGCTGACCGGCGTGCAGACCTTCGACCTGAAGGTGGACGGCGTCGGCCTCTCCGAGACCAACCCGGAGTACGCCAAGGTCGCGGGCCTCAAGGACGCGGTGGACAAGGCCAAGGCGGCCATCATCGACGGCTCCATCAAGGTCAAGACCGAGTAACGATTGCTCGGCACGACTGGGGGAGGCAGGCGGGCGCCCACGGCGCCCGCCTGCTCGTCTTTCGCCGGGGCCCGCGATGTTGTTCACGGCCGGATAACAAGGTGAACGGCAGGGGTTTTCTCGTAGGTCTACGCGCGTTACTCTGCGGCGAAGCCAGCGCCAGAGTCCCACCGTGAGGCGCGTAGCGCTCCGCTGAAAGAACCGTGATGTACCCGCGGGCCGGTGGGGGCTGGTCGCGCCCACGCGGCGGAGCCGCAAATTAAATACAGCCCCGCGCCCCTTACGGGGCGCGAAACCGCACCGGACTTCACCAAGGCCGCCCTTGTACGACAGGAGCACCAACCAATGCGCCGGGTTTCCCGCCTAGCTCTCGCAGGCGCCGCGACCACCTCTCTCGCCCTCGCTCTGACCGCTTGTGGCGGCACCTCGACCTCGGCCTCCTCGGAGGCTGACGGCAACCAGGGCCTCGCCATCGCGTACGACATCGGCGGCAAGGGCGACCAGTCCTTCAACGACGCGGCGTACGCGGGCCTGGAGCAGGCGAAGAAGGAGTTCGGCTACGAGACGACCGACGTCGAGCCCACCGAGGGCGAGACGGACGCCGACAAGACGCAGCGCCTGACGTCGCTGGCCAAGCAGGGCTACAACCCGGTGGTCGGCGTCGGCTACGCGTACGCGACGGCTGTGAAGGAGGCGGCGGAGAAGTACCCGGACACCACCTTCGGCATCGTCGACGACGCGACCATCGAGGCGAAGAACGTCGCGGACCTGGTCTTCTCCGAGGAGCAGGCCTCGTACCTCGCCGGTGTCGCCGCCGCCAAGTCCACGAAGACAAACACGGTCGGCTTCGTGGGTGGTGTGGACATCCCGCTGATCCACAAGTTCGAGGCGGGCTACAAGCAGGGCGTCGCCGATACGAACCCCAAGGTCAAGGTGCTCTCGCAGTACCTGACGCAGACCGCGGAGGAGGGCGGCTTCTCCAGCCCCGACAAGGGCAAGACGGCCGCCGAGAGCCAGATCGAGAAGAAGGCCGACGTCGTCTACCAGGCGGCGGGTCTCTCGGGCCAGGGTGTGATCGAGGCCGCCGCCGCGGGCAAGGTGTGGGCGATCGGCGTCGACTCCGACCAGTACCAGCAGGAAGCCCTCGCCAAGTACAAGAACCACATCCTCACCTCGGCGACGAAGGACGTCGCCAAGGCGGTGTACAACCTCGCCAAGTCGGTCGAGGACGGCAAACCAGCGACCGGTATCGTCAGGGGCGATCTGAAGGCAGGTCAGGTCGGCCTCGCGGACTCGAATCCGAAGTTCAAGAACAACACCGAGCTCCAGACAGCCATCACGACGGCCAAGGAGAAGATCATCAGCGGCGAGATCAAGGTCAAGACCAGCTGATCCGGCAGGACCACGAGCAGTGCGGCGGCCCCGAGTGGCCGCTGGTAACCGCGGGGTTACCTCCGCTGAACGGGGTACCGGGAGTCTTTCTCCCCGTACCCCGTTGTCGGCGGTCAGTCGCCCCTCTTCCGATGCCGTAGGGGCGCGCGTAGACGACCCCCTTCCCCAGGAGAGTGCGCCATCAACGCGTCCAGCAGCCCTCCGGCCGAGGCGGCGGGCGGTCAGGTGACCGCAGTCGAACTCGCCGGGATCACCAAGCGATTCCCCGGGGTCGTGGCCAACCACGACATTCACCTCAGCGTCCACAAGGGCACCGTTCACGCGCTCGTCGGCGAGAACGGCGCCGGCAAGTCGACCCTGATGAAGATCCTCTACGGCATGCAGAAGCCGGACGAGGGCACCATCGCGATCGAAGGCGAGCAGGTCACCCTGCACAGCCCCGCCGACGCCATCGCCCGCGGCATCGGCATGGTGCACCAGCACTTCATGCTCGCCGACAACCTGACCGTCCTCGAGAACGTCGTGCTCGGCAGCGAGAAGCTGTACGGCATCGGCGGCAAGGCCCGCCGCAAGATCCAGGAGATCTCCGAGCGGTACGGCCTCGGGGTGCGCCCCGACCTCCTGGTCGAGGAACTCGGTGTGGCCGCCCGCCAGCGCGTGGAGATCCTCAAGGTCCTCTACCGCGGCGCCCGCACGCTGATCCTGGACGAGCCCACCGCCGTCCTGGTGCCGCAGGAGGTGGACGCCCTCTTCGCCAACCTGCGTGAGCTGCGGGCGGAGGGCCTGTCGGTCATCTTCATCTCCCACAAGCTGGGCGAGGTGCTCTCCGTCGCCGACGAGATCACGGTCATCCGGCGCGGTACGACGGTCGGCACGGTCGTGCCCGCCGAGACGACCCCGCGCCGGCTCGCCGAGCTGATGGTGGGCAGCGAGCTGCCGACCCCTGAGACCGCGGAGTCCACGGTCACCGACCGCTCCGTAGTGACCGTCGAGGACCTGCGCCTGGAAGCCCCCGGCGGCAAGGCCCTGCTCGACGACATCAGCTTCACCATCCACGCGGGCGAGGTCCTGGGCCTGGCCGGAGTCGAGGGCAACGGCCAGACCGAGCTGGTTGACGCGCTCATCGGCCTCAAGCACGCCGATTCCGGCGTCATCAAGCTGGCCGAGGAGGAGATCACCTCCTGGCCCACCCGCAAGCGCCGCGAGCAGGGCGTCGGCTACATCCCCGAGGACCGCCACCGCCACGGACTGCTCCTGGAAGCCCCGCTCTGGGAGAACCGCATCCTCGGCCATGTCACCGAGCGGCCCAACGCGAAGGGCGTCTGGCTCGACCCGAAGGCCGCGCAGGAGGACACGCGGCGCATCGTCGAGGCGTACGACGTCCGCACTCCCGGCATCGACGTCACGGCGGCCTCCCTGTCCGGCGGCAACCAGCAGAAGCTGATCGTCGGCCGCGAGATGAGCCACAAGCCGCGCTTCCTGCTCGCCGCGCACCCCACCCGCGGTGTGGACGTCGGTGCGCAGGCCGCGATCTGGGACCAGATACGCGAGGCGCGCCGCGAGGGCCTCGCCGTGCTGCTGATCTCCGCCGACCTGGACGAGCTGATCGGCCTCTCCGACACCCTCCGGGTGATCTACAACGGCAGGCTGGTCGCGGACGCCGACCCGGCCACCATCACCCCGGAGGAACTCGGCTCGGCCATGACCGGCGCTGCCTCCGGACACCTCGAGAACGAAGAGCTCGCAGAGCAGCTCGAAGAGCAGGCAGAAGCCCCGGAAGACGAGGCCCGCTGATGAAGAAGTTCGACAAGGAGCGGCTGCTCCTCGCGGTGGCCGGTCCGGTCATCGCGCTGGTCGTGGCCGTGGCCCTGACCTCGATCGTGCTGGTCGCCTCCGGTAAGAACCCGGTCGAGCCGTACGCGCTGATGTTCGAGCAGGCCACGTTCTCCGACGTCCAGGTGCTGATCATCAACCAGGCCTCGATGTACTACATCGCGGCGCTCGCGGTGGCCATCGGCTTCCGGATGAACCTGTTCAACATCGGCGTGGACGGCCAGTACCAGCTCGCCGCCATGATGACCGCCATCGTCGGCGCGCATGTCGCGCTGCCGGCGCCCCTGCAGATCCCGCTGCTGCTCCTGACCGCCGTGTTCACCGGCATGTTCTGGTCGGGTATCGCCGGTGTCCTGAAGGTGACCCGCGGCGTCAGCGAGGTCGTCGCGACGATCATGCTCAACGCGATCGCGACCTCCGTCATCGGCTACCTGTGGCTGCCGAACGTCTTCGGCGTCAAGGTCGGCAACAACAACACGACCGGCGAGATGAAGGAGTCCGGCTGGGTGCCCGGGATCGACCTGGGCGCCGCCGGCGAGATCTACGGCCTGGTGATCCTGGCCGTCCTGCTCGGCATCGCCTACTGGGTCGTCCTCAACCGCACCCGCTTCGGCTTCGACCTGCGCGCCTCGGGTGCCTCGCAGTCCGCCGCCGCCGCCAGTGGAGTGGAGCCCAAGCGCATGGTGCTCGCCGCCATGCTGCTCTCCGGCGGCATGGCCGGCCTCGCCGGGCTGCCGATCCTCCTCGGCGACACCCACACCTACAGCCTGGCCTTCCCGACCGGCATCGGCTTCCTGGGCATCGGCATCGCTCTGCTCGGCCGCAACAACCCGACCGGCATCGCCTTCGCGGCCCTGCTGTGGGCCTGGCTCGACAAGGCCTCGCCGGAACTCGACTTCCACGACTACGACAAGGAAATCGCGGTCATCATGCAGGGCCTGATCGTGCTCTCGGTCGTCGTCTCGTACGAGGCCGTACGCGAATGGGGTCTGCGCCGCCAGCAGCGCCGCGTCGGCGCGGAACTCGCCGCGGGCCACGTCCTCGGCGCCACTCCTGACAACACCACCGAGAAGGAGGTGGCGGGCCGATGACCACCGCAACCGACGTCAACCAGCCCACGCTGCAGCCCGCGGCACCCGGCGGCCGCCGGCTCACGCTCCCCGTCCTTCTGCTGGTCATCGCGGGCGCCCTGGCGCTGACCTCGATCGTCCGCATCATCACCGGGGCCGACGGCATCACCAACGTCAGCCAGATGTCCACCGCGCTCGAACTGGCCGTCCCGATCGGTCTCGCCGGTCTCGGCGGCCTGTGGGCGGAGCGCGCGGGCGTCGTCAACATCGGCCTCGAGGGCATGATGATCCTCGGCACCTGGTTCGGCGCTTGGGCCGGCTACCAGTGGGGTCCGTGGACCGGCATCCTCGTCGGCATCATCGGCGGCTGCGTCGGCGGACTGCTGCACGCGATCGTCACGATCACCTTCAACGTCAACCACATCGTCTCCGGTGTGGCCCTCAACATCCTGGCCCTCGGCGCCACCCGCTACCTGGCCCCGATCGCCTTCGGCGGCTCCGGCAAGCAGTCCCCGCAGGTCGAGTCCCTCGGCGACTTCACGGTGCCAGGCCTCTCCGACGTGCTCATCGACCTCAACCGCCAGGGCTGGTTCCTGATCTCCGACATCGCGGGCCTGCTCGGCGGACTGGTCACCAACGTCTCCTGGCTGACCCTGATCGCCGTCGCGCTGGTCCCCGCCACCTGGTGGATCCTGTGGCGTACGCCCTTCGGCCTGCGCCTGCGCTCCTGCGGAGAGAACCCGGTCGCCGCCGAGTCGCTCGGCGTGAACGTCTACAAGTACAAGTACCTGGCCGTGATCATCTCCGGCGGACTGGCCGGCCTCGGCGGCGTCTTCCTCTCCATCGTGGCCAACCCCTTCTACCTGGAGGGCCAGGTCAGCGGCCGCGGCTATATCGGCCTCGCCGCGATGATCTTCGGCAACTGGATGCCCGGCGGACTCGCCATCGGCGCCGGCCTGTTCGGCTACACCGACAGCCTCAACCTGCGCGGCGGCGCCGAGAACGTCCACGCCCTGCTGCTGCTCGCCGCGATCCTGCTGGTCATCGGCGCGATCTGGCTGGTGATCAAGAAGAAGTACGTGGCCGCCGTGCTCACCCTGGCCGTCGGCGCGCTGGTCTTCACCTGGTACGCCGTCACCGACGAGGTTCCGAACCAGGTCGTCTCCGCCACTCCGTACGTCATCACGCTGCTCGTCCTCGCACTGTCCGCGCAGCGCCTGCGCATGCCGAGGGCGAACGGCATGCCGTATCGCAAGGGCCAGGGCAAGTGACACCCCCCGTCGACTGGGAGGCCCTCCGGGAAGCGGCACGCGCGGCCATGTCCCGTGCGTACGCCCCGTATTCGGGCTTCCCGGTCGGCGCGGCGGCCCTGGTCGAGGACGGCCGCACGGTGTCCGGCTGCAATGTCGAGAACGCCTCGTACGGGCTCGGACTGTGCGCCGAATGCGGCCTGATCTCGCAGCTCCAGCTCACCGGCGGCGGCCGGCTGACGCACTTCACCTGCGTGGACGGCCGGGGCGAGATCCTGGTCCCGTGCGGGCGCTGCCGCCAGCTGCTGTACGAGTTCGGGGGCCCCGATCTGCTCCTGGAGACCCCGGCGGGGATCGTGCCGCTGTCCGAGATGCTGCCGCAGGCTTTCGGGCCGGGCCATCTCCCCAAGTGACCGCCATCTCCCCAAGTGCCTGTGAACCGTGGAAGGAAAGCCATGACGCTCTTGTCGGCGGATGCCATCTCCGTCATCCGCACCAAGCGGGACGGTGGTGAGCTCAGCGACGGGCAGATCGACTGGGTCATCGACGCGTACACCCGCGGTGACGTCGCCGACGAGCAGATGTCCGCCCTGGCGATGGCCATCCTGCTCAACGGCATGAACCGTGCCGAGATCGCCCGCTGGACCGCGGCGATGATCGCCTCCGGCGAGCGCATGGACTTCTCCTCGCTGTCCCGCCCGACGGCCGACAAGCACTCCACGGGCGGCGTCGGCGACAAGATCACGCTTCCGCTGGCACCGCTGGTGGCGGCATGCGGAGCGGCGGTCCCGCAGCTGTCCGGGCGCGGCCTCGGCCACACCGGCGGCACCCTCGACAAGCTGGAGTCGATCCCGGGCTGGCGGGCCCTGCTCTCCAACGAGGAGATGCTGAACGTCCTGGAGGGCGTCGGCGCGGTGATCTGCGCGGCGGGCGACGGCCTGGCCCCAGCCGACAAGAAGCTGTACGCGCTGCGGGATGTGACGGGCACGGTCGAGTCGATCCCCCTGATCGCCTCGTCGATCATGTCGAAGAAGATCGCGGAGGGCACGGGTTCGCTGGTCCTGGACGTCAAGGTCGGCACGGGCGCCTTCATGAAGACGCTCGAGGATGCGCGCGAACTCGCCTCCACCATGGTCGGCTTGGGCACGGACCACGGCGTGAAGACGGTCGCCCTGCTGACGGACATGTCGACCCCTCTCGGCCTGACGGCGGGCAACGCCCTGGAGGTCCGCGAATCGGTGGAGGTCCTCGCGGGCGGCGGCCCCTCCGATGTCGTCGAGCTGACCCTCGCCCTGGCCCGCGAGATGCTCGACGCGGCGGGCGTACGGGACGCGGACCCGGCCAAGGCACTGGCCGACGGCTCGGCGATGGACGTATGGCGCCGCATGATCACGGCCCAGGGCGGCGACCCGGACGCACCCCTGCCGACATCGAGAGAACAGCACATCGTGACGGCCCCCTCCTCAGGCGTCCTGACCCGCCTCGACGCGTACGACATCGGTCTCGCCGCCTGGCGCCTGGGCGCGGGCCGCGCCCGCAAGGAGGACCCGGTCCAGGCGGCCGCGGGCGTGGAGATGCACGCCAAGCCGGGCGACACGGTGACCGAGGGCCAGCCGCTCCTGACCCTCCACACGGACACTCCGGAACGCTTCGAGTACGCCCTGGAGGCGGTGGAGGGTTCGTACGAAGTCGGGGCACCGGGAGCGGAGTTCGCGGCGGCGCCGGTGGTGCTGGAACGCATCGCCTGAGCCGGGCTGTCCGTTTCGGGTGAACGAGTTCACCAAGCCCTCCGGGGTACGCCCGTCCAAGGCCGATGTGACCTTGGACGAAGCGATCTCACGCCGGCCCGGCGATGAGTTCCGTGCCGCCGCCCGGTCTACCGTTCGTGAACTCCATGACACCCGCCGTACTCGTGCTGCCCGGCTCCGTCACCCGTGATGACGTGCCCCGGCTGTGCGAGGACGTGCGCGCGAGACTGGAGGCCACCGGTGCCGGGGTCGTGGTCTGCGATGTCGCGGGACTCGGTCCGCCCGGACTGACCACCGTCGACGTACTGGCCAGACTCCAGCTCGCCGCCCGCCGGGCCGGGGGCCGGATACGCCTGCGCGATCCGGACGCCGCGCTAAGCGGGCTGCTCGGCCTGGTCGGGATCAGCCTCGAGGTGGAGGGGCAGCCCGAAGAGCGGGAACCACCGCTTCGTGTCGAGGAAGCAGTGGAACCCCATGATCCGGCCCCCTGATATCTCCAGCACCTGCACGGCCCAGGGCGTGTAGCCGCCGTTCTCCGGATCGGGCTTGTACTGGGCGAAGCCGGGGAGGCCATTGACCTCGACCGGCACCAGGTGCGAGTTCGCACAGGGGGCGCCGAGCGTCGTCATGAAGCCCGTGATGTCCTCGGGTCCGCTCAGCCACAGGTCGAACGGCGGCATCGTCATCACGGCGTCCTCATGCAGCAGCGCAGTCAGCGCCGTCATGTCGTACCCCTCGAACGCCGCCACATAGCGCTCCAGAAGCTTCTGCTGCTCCTCGTCCAGCGGGTCGGAGACGGCGCCCTCCGCCGCCGCGCCGTCGCGCTCCGCGAGGGTCGCCCGGGCGCGCTGGAGCGCGCTGTTGACCGAGGGGACCGTGGTGTCGAGCAGCTCGGCGACCTCGCTCGCCTTCCACTGCAGAACCTCGCGCAGGATCAGTACGGCCCGCTGCTTGGGCGGCAGTTGCTGCAGGGCGGCCATGAAGGCGAGCCGCACCGACTCCTTGGCCACCGCCGCCTCGGCCGGGTCGCTGGGTGTGGGCAGTACGCGGTTGTCCGGCATGGGTTCCAACCAGGTGTTGTCCGGGCGCGGGGTCAGTGCCGCCTGCGCCAGCGGGGTCGAGTCCGTCAGGTCCATGGGGCGGGCCCGCTTGTTGCCCGCCGTCAGCATGTCCAGGCATACGTTTGTCGCGATCCGGTACAGCCACGAGCGCATCGAGGAGCGGCCCTCGAACTTGTCGTAGCTGCGCCAGGCGCGCACCAGTGTGTCCTGCACCGCGTCCTCTGCCTCGAAGGACGAGCCGAGCATCCGGTAGCAGTACCCCGTCAGCTCGACCCGGTGCTTCTCCAGCCGGACGTCGAGATCCGCCGTCGTCACCGTGCCGTCGCTCATGCCAACCCACCCCTGTGGCTGTTTCCGTCGCACGCACCTTTGCGCGCCGCACTTCGGAAGCTATCGCAGCCCACTGACAATGGCCCCCGGAGTGCACGAACGCCCAGCTCAGAGGTGTTCCGCCCCCGCCGCCCTTACCCGTCCCATACCTAGGGGCTCCGCCCCTGGACCCCGCTGGGGCTGCCGCCCCAGACCCCGCATCGGCCTGGCGGCCTCGTCCTCAAACGCCGGACGGGCTTAATTCAGCCCCTTGGGGGTCCCCCAGCGGTAGCTGGGGGAGTTTGAGGAGCGGGGGTTCGGGGGCTGGCCCCCGAACGGGGTCCGGGGCGGAGCCCCGAGCGGGTCCAGGGGCGCAGCCCATGGCCGGGGTCCGGGGCGGGCCCCGTGGGGTTCAGGGGCGGAGCCCCGAGGGAGGTCCAGGGGCGGGCCCCGTGGGGTTCAGGGGCGCAGCCCCGAGGGAGGTCCAGGGGCGGGCCCCGTGGGGTTCAGGGGCGCAGCCCCGAGGGAGATCCAGGGGCGGGCCCCGTGGGGTTCAGGGGCGCAGCCCCGAGGGGATCTGGGGGCGCGGCCCTCAGCCGGGTCCAGGGGCAGCGCCCCTTGGTATGGGACGGGTAGGGGCGGCGGGGGCGAAACCAACCCCGACGCCGCCCCCGGCCCGCGCCGCCGACCTCAGTGCGCCGGCACTGCCAACCGCCGCCCCCGAGCCGCACGCGACCCCACCACCGTGATCCCCACAACCCCGACCACCGCCAGCAGCCCAAGCGCGACCGTCCCGCCCCAGCCCCCCGCGTGGAACGCAACGGCACCCAGCGTGCTGCCCGCACTGGCCCCCACGTAGTACGCGGACTGGTACAGCGCAGAAGCCTGCGCGCGCCCCTCCTTCGCCGCGTGGCTCACGGACGACGAGGCAACCGCGTGCCCCGCGAAGAACCCCGCCGTGATCAGGACCAGGCCCAGCAGCACCAGCACCAGCGAGTCCGCCAGCGACACCAGCAGACCCAGTGTCGTCGTGCCACCCGCCAGGTAGAGGGCGCCCCGGCGCCCAAGCCGACCCACCAGCCTGCCCGCAGCCGACGCCGAGACCGTACCCACCAGGTACACCAGGAAGATCGACCCGACGATCCCCTGGGGCAGCGAGAACGGGGCATCGGTCAGCCGGTAACCGATCACCGTGTACACGGCCCCGAACACCGTCATGAACAGCGCCCCGATCGCGTACAGCCGCCGCAGCAACGGATTCGAGAGATGGCCGCGAACCGTCCGCACCAGCACCCGAGGCCGCAACGACCCCGCCCTGAAGTGCTTCGGCGCCGGCAGCAACAGCCGAAACGCGACCGCACACGCCACCGCGACAACCCCGATCGCGCCGACGGCAACCCGCCAGCCCCACTCCTGCGCGACCCACCCGGTGATGACCCGCCCGCTCATCCCACCGACACTGTTGCCCGCGACAAACAGACCGATCGCGGTGATCAGCGCCTTCGGCCGCACTTCCTCCGCCAGATACGCCGTAGCCGAAGCCGGCAGCCCGGCCAGCGCCGCACCCTGCACCGCCCGCAACGCGATCAGCGAGCCCACCGACGGCGCGAAGGGAACCAGCAGCCCCACGATCACCGCGATCCCCAGCGACGCCGTCATGACCGTACGCCGCCCGAACCGCTCCGACAGCGCGCTCATCGGCAGGACGAACAGCGCCAGCGCCCCGGTCGCCGCCGACACCGTCCAACTCGCCGCACTCACCGTCACCCCGAAGTCGCTTGAGATCAAGGGAAGAAGGGCCTGCGTGGAGTAGAGCAGCGCGAAGGTCGCGACACCCGCGAGGAACAGGGCGAAGCTCATCCGGCGGTAGCCGGGCCCACCCGGAGCCATACGGGAGTCGGTGGCGGAGGCGGCGGACGATACGGAAACAGTCGAGGCGGCGCCCACGGTGGTGGACGCCTGGGTACTGACGTAAGGCATGCCTCGAACCTAAAGAACGCCCTCTCATCCGTCCAATGCATGGAATCGCCATAATCGTTCCCATGAAGCATCAGCAGAGGTCAGAGCCTCACCTGTCACCATCCAGTGACACAGAAGACATCGTCGCGCTGCTCGCTCCACGCCTGGCGTACTTCGCGGGAGTCGCCCGCACCGAGCACGTCACCCGTGCCGCGCAGGAGATGCAGGTCCCGCAGTCCACCCTGTCCCGCGCCATGGTCCGCCTCGAACAGGACCTGGGCGTCGACCTGTTCGCCCGCCGGGGCCGTACGGTCTCGCTCACCTCGGCCGGGCGTACGTTCCTCACCTCTGTGGAGCGGGCGCTCGCCGAGATCGAGCGCGCGGCCGACGCGGTACGGGCCGACGCCGACGCCACCTCCGGCAAGGTCGCCTTCGGCTTTCTGCACACCATGGGCTCCGAAACCGTTCCCGGGCTGATCCGCGCCTTCCGGGCCGACCATCCACGCGTCCGCTTCAGCCTCGTACAGAACTACGGCGAGGCCATGATCGAGCGGCTGCGTTCGGGCGAGCTGGATCTCTGCCTCACCTCCCCGGTGCCGGACGCCCCCGACCTCGTGGCCCGCCGCCTCGACGAGCAGAAGCTGCGCCTCGTGGTCCCCGCCGACCACCACCTCGCCGCCCGCAAGCGCGTCCGCCTGGCCGAGGCCGCCGAGGAAACCTTCGTCACCCTGGAACCCGGCTACGGCCTCCGCCGCATCACCGACGACCTTTGCAAGGAGGCCGGCTTCCGCCCCCGTATCGCCTTCGAGGGCGAGGAAGCCGAAACGCTGCGTGGCCTGGTGGCGGCAGGGCTGGGAGTAGCCCTCCTGCCCCCACCGGCCGTACCCCGCCCAGGAGTTGTCGAACTCACGGTCACCGCCCCACGAGCGGCCCGCGAGATCGGAGTCGCCTGGCTGGAGGGCCACCCGGACACCCCACCGGTGGCAGCCTTCAAGAAGTTCCTACTGTCGAGAAGGGGCAACTTGCTCCCGGACTGACGGCAACTTTCCAAGGCGGGTCCCGCTGGGGTGCCCCTATAGGGGCGCGGGGCCGTATCAATGTGCGGCTCCGCCGCGATGGGGGTCCCCCCGCTCGAGCGAATTCGAGAGTGGGGGAGCGACAAGCCACGACGGACCCGCACGCGTCCACGACGCCAAGCCCTAACGGCGAAGAGACTTCCCAAAGCCGGAGGCAAGTGGCATCCGCAACCCCAACGGAGGCGGAGCCGCAAACGCATCCTCAACAGGCCGCGAAAACCCCCGCCCGAACAACGCCCCCATCACGAAGTCCTCAGCCAGCGCGAGGACTTCCTCCCGATGCTGGGACAGCCCATGCCCGTCGGAGTGCACCTCGAACCGACAGATATCCCGGTTCGCCTTCTTCGCCCGCGCCGCGAGCCGAAACGACAACTCCGGATCGCTGCGCGCATCCATCGTCCCGTGCACGATCAGCACCCGCCGCCCACCGAGTTGCTTCACGGGTTCCTCGGCCGCCGCCACATCGTCCTCCGGCAGCCAAGGAGACAGCGACAGCACGGAGTTGACGGCACTGTGCCCGGCCGCGTGGAGGGCGGCCCGCCCGCCCATGTCGAGCCCGGTGAGACACACGGGTACGTCCCCGTAGCGGCGTACGACCTCGTCTGCGGCCCATGCGGCGTCGTGCGCGAGATGCGCCTCGCTGCCGTTCCAGCCGCGGAACCGGTAATGCACGACGTGCGCCACTAGGCCGTCCGTGCGCCCTGCGCGCGTGAGGCGGCGCCCCAGTGAGCGTACGGACGCGGTCGCCAGCATCGGTGACGGTCTGCGGGCGGAGGCCTCCTCGCCGCCCGGCAACAGCAGCACCACGCCGCTCACCGCCGTCGGTTCCGGGCCGAGCGCCCGCCCCAGCCGGGCCCTGCGAACCGGCGTCGCTTGCTGTGCCATGACAGAACATTGTCAGAAGCAAGGGTGTACGTCATTCGTCCGCGGGGTCACCGTTACGTATCGACGGATCTCCCGAAGAGGGGATCTACGCGCGTAGGCGTTAGAATTCGGAAATGACGACCCAGCACCAGCACACTCCCGGTGCGGACCAGATCCGCCGGGCCCCCAAGGTCCTGCTGCACGACCACCTCGACGGGGGCCTGCGCCCCGGGACCGTCGCCGATCTCGCCCGCGAGACCGGCTACCAGGACCTCCCCGAGACCGACCCCGACAAGCTCGGCGTCTGGTTCCGGGAGGCCGCCGACTCCGGTTCCCTGGAGCGGTACTTGGAGACCTTCTCCCACACCGTCGGAGTGATGCAGACGCGCGACGCCCTCGTCAGGGTCGCCGCCGAGTGCGCCGAGGATCTCGCCGAGGACGGCGTCGTCTACGCCGAGGTGCGGTACGCGCCCGAGCAGCACCTGGAGAAGGGGCTCAGCCTCGAAGAGGTCGTCGAAGCCGTCAACGAGGGCTTCCGGGAAGGCGAGCGGCGGGCCCGCGAGAGCGGCCACCGGATCCGTGTCGGCGCCCTGCTGACCGCCATGCGGCACGCGGCCCGCGCCCTGGAGATCGCCGAACTCGCCAACCGCTACCGCGACGTGGGCGTGGTCGGCTTCGACATCGCGGGCGCCGAGGCCGGCTACCCGCCCACCCGTCACCTGGACGCCTTCGAGTATCTGAAGCGGGAGAACAACCACTTCACGATCCACGCCGGCGAAGCCTTCGGGCTGCCCTCCATCTGGCAGGCCCTCCAGTGGTGCGGCGCCGACCGGCTCGGCCACGGCGTACGCATCATCGACGACATCCACGTCGCCGACGACGGCTCCGTGAAGCTCGGCCGTCTCGCCTCGTACGTACGCGACAAGCGCATCCCGCTGGAGCTGTGCCCCAGCTCCAACCTGCAGACGGGCGCCGCCGACTCGTACGCCGAACACCCCATCGGGCTGCTGCGACGGCTGCACTTCCGGGCGACCGTGAATACGGACAACAGGCTGATGTCGGGCACCAGCATGAGCCGGGAATTCGAGCACCTTGTCGACGCATTCGGTTATTCGCTCGACGACATGCAGTGGTTCACAGTCAATGCGATGAAATCAGCATTCATTCCTTTCGATGAACGGCTGGCGATGATCAATGACGTGATCAAGCCCGGTTATGCGGAGCTGAAGTCCCAGTGGCTGTTCCGGCAGACCGCTTCGACCAGCGGTTCTGTGGTCGAGGAGAGCTGATCGGGTCGTAGGGAAAGCGGTCGGGCGCATGCCGTCCCGGCCGCTTTTCGATGTTTGCGGGGCCCTCTGCCGCGTGATTACGGTTTCGAACCGCTCGAGATCCGTCACAGCGCAAGGACGAAGACGAAAATGAAGCAGTCTGCTGTCAAGACCCTCGGTGTCGCCGCTCTCGGTGCCGCCTTCGCCGCCGTCGGCGCGGGTGCCGCCAATGCGGCCCCGGCCGTGCCCGACCCCGCCAAGGCCGTGGACACCGTCACCTCGGTGGTGCCGGGCGAAGCCGCCCACACGCTGCCCGCCGGCAGCGGAGAGTCGCTCGCCGCGGGCCAGGACGCGCTCACCGGCGGTGTGGGCGCTGCCCAGCCGGCCGCCGACGCCCTGACCACGGCGGACCCGGCCACGCTGGCCACGGACACCGCCGCGCCGGTCACGGACGTGGTCGGCGGCGCTCCCGCCACCGGCCCGCTGCTCGGCGGCGTGCCGGCCCATGGCCTGCCCACGGAGGCACTGCCCACGCAGGGCCTGCCCACGGAGGCGCTGCCCACTCAGGGCCTGCCGGTCAGCGGTCTCCCCGTGTGAGCGGACTTCCCGTGGCCTGAGCCCGTACGTGCACACACCGATGGGGCGCCTCCTCGAATTCGGGGGGCGCCCCATCGTCGTACGTGCGTGGGGGATGCGTGGATCACCAGGCCGTACGGGCCGTCTTGTCCTCCGAGGGGAACAGGATCCACAGCGCTATGTACAGCAGGAACTGCGGACCCGGCAGCAGACAGGACACCAGGAAGATCACGCGCATCGTGGTCGCGGAAGTGCCGAAGCGCTTTGCCAGCGCAGCGCACACTCCGCCGATCATCCGGCCGTTCGTGGGGCGGGCAAGGCGGTTCATTTCCGGCTCCTTCGTGAGCGTCCGAGGCCTCCCTTGTGGCTGCCTCATCTGCCTTCCACACTACGAAACACGAAGCGGGCAAAGCGTCGCTCTACGGGGCTATCCCGACCCTGGGAATCGTCGGGGTCCGACCCTGAGCCGCTTCCTCCCTGTGGAGGGCGGTCCCGTGCCGCGTCTCGGTCCGGCGGCGTAGCACGGCGCGCGCGGCAGGGACGACCGCCACATGGGCCAGGGCCACTCCCACGGTGTTGAGCAGCAGCGAGTCGACGTCCACGACCTGGCCGGGAACCCCGGTCTGCAGCAGCTCGATGGCCATGGAGAGCAGGGCGCCCGCGGCGACCGTACGGAGCAGGGACAGCAGCGGGGAGACGGCCAGGCTGCCGCGGGTCATGGGTAGCAGTACGCCGAGCGGGGCGAGCAGCAGCAGGCCCTTGCCGATATTGCGGGCCGCCGCCTCGGGGCCCAGGGCCAGATCGGCTCTGATGCTCGCGAACGGACGGAGGTTCGCGGCACTCACCCACGGCACGTCCAGCGGACGCAGCGTGAGCCAGGCGACAAGCGCGAGATGTGCGACGAGAAGAACACCTCCCGCCGCACGGATGCGAAACCCGACGCTGCCGCCGTTTGAGCCTTGACGCTGCACGCCCCCCAAGACGCGGCCTCCGGCAGGATCGGTTCCGTGTGTCGCAAGGGCTTACCCAATACGGCTGAGGCGTCCGCCACACAACGCTGAGCGCTGTGCTGGAAGCAGGGTCGGATTCTGCGGCGGTAGGGGCTGGTCGCGCCCCGCGGCGGAGCCGCAAGTGTCACAGCCCCGCGCCCCTATCGGGGCCTGCGGCCCCTCAAGCGCACGGCTCAGGGCCGGCCGACCTCCGTCGACGGCGGGGATTCGGTGCCCGGCCGGGAGAGGACCTCCGATGTGCACTCGTAGCGGCGTACGGGGTCCGTGCCGGGGCCGCCGAGGATGACCGCGCCGCCGTCGGAGGCCGCGGCCGAGGCGCTGAACGTGCAGATGAGCTGGGCCAGCGCATACGACGTGAGCGCGGCGGGCTCGGTGCTCAGCCGGAGCGCGCCCTTCGGGTCCCCGGGGCGCGGCTCGGCGACCGTCATGCCCTCCCGGACGTCCGTCATATAGCCCGCCTGCCGCTCGGTGTCCGTCGGCTCCGCGGCGAGCTGGTCGAGGAGCGCCTGCGCGGACTGCACCCGGTTCATCTCCGTGGTGCCGTCGGTGACCCGCACGATCCGGTCGACCCGCACCAGCTGCGAGGAGCACAGCAGGAAGACCTGGACGAGGATCCCGCCCGGAGACTGCGTACCGAGATCCGGTCCACTCGCCGTACAGGACAACCGGGACGGCGCCGGCCCGAACTCCGTCGGCACCTCCGTCGGCCGGATCCCGCACCCGGCCAGCGCCACAGCGAGCAACGGCACCGCGAGCAGAACGGCACACAACCGACGTACGCCACCCGAACCACGTACGCCCTTTGAGCCGCGTACGCTCATCGCGCCTCCCCCTTGGAGCCGTTGGTGCCCTTTCCGTCGGACCCCTTGCAGCCGTCGCCCTCCCCGGACTTGCCGTTCTTCTTCCGGTTCCCCCGGCTTCCCCGCTCCCGCCGGTCTTCCTCCTCCTCCATCAGGACCGAGGCGTCCTGCGGCAGTCTCAGCGTGAACACAGCGCCCGAATCGGGGGAGTTGGCGGCGGTGAGCTCGCCGCCGTGGATGTGCGCGTTCTCCAGGGCGATGGACAGGCCCAGGCCGCTGCCCTCGGAGCGCGGGCGGGAGGCGCTCGCCTTGTAGAAGCGGTCGAAGACGTGCGGGAGGACCTCCTCGGGGATGCCGGGGCCGTGGTCCTGCACCTCGATGAGCACGTCGTCCCCCTCCTCGCGCACGGACACGCGCACCGGGGAGCCGCCGTGCTTGAGGGCGTTGCCGATCAGGTTCGCCAGGATCACGTCCAGGCGGCGCGGGTCGAGACGCGCGGTGATGCCGCGCTCGGCGTCCAGTTCCACCGCGTCCAGCCAGGCCCGCGCGTCGATGCACGCGGTGATCTGGTCGGCTATGTCGACATCGTCGAGGACGAGCCGGGCCGTGCCCGCGTCGAAACGGGTGACCTCCATGAGGTTCTCCACGAGGTCGTTCAGCCGCCGCGTCTCGCTGACGACGAGGCGTACGGCGGGCTCGATCATCGGGTCGACGCTGCCGGTCTCCGCGTCGAGCTCCTCCTCCAGGACCTCGGTCACGGCCGTGATCGCGGTCAGCGGCGTACGCAACTCGTGCGACATGTCCGCCACGAAGCGGCGGGAGGCTTCCTCGCGCGCGCTCATGTCCGCGACCCGTTTCTCCAGCGCCTCCGCGGCACGGTTGAACGTCCGTGACAGATCCGCGAGTTCGTCCGTCCCAGACACCCGCAGCCGGGTGTCCAGCTTGCCCTCGCCGAGCCGCCGGGCCGCCGTGCCGAGCCGGTGCACCGGCTTGAGCACCGTCGTCGCGGCGGCCTGCGCGAGCAGCGCCGAACCGATCAGCGCGAGCCCTGTGGCGATCCCCAGCGACCAGGCAAGGGAGTTGAGGTCCTCGGCTTCCGGCTCCAGGGACTTGAGCATGTAGCCGGTCGGCCCGCCGCCGATCACCTTCGCGCCGCCCACCAGATACGGATGGCCGCCGTCGCGGATCTGCTGCCAGTACAGGTGGTGCGGGTGCTCGTTGCCCGAGGTGAGCTTCTGCTCCCTGTTCACCGCCTTCTGGAGGGACTTCGGCACGTCGTCCAGAGAGAAGTCGTCCAGATCGGAGTTGCCGACGACGGTCGACCCCGCCTCGTCCTCGGCGATCAGCAGCACACTGAAGCCCTGCGGGCTGTTCGCCATCTGACGTGCCGCACCCTCCAGTTCCTCCTGCGTCGGATGCAGCGCCAGCGCGCTCGCGCGGTTCTGCATCTCCTGCTGGAAGTCGCGCAGTACCGCTTCCCGCGTACGGGTCAGCACGGCCTCGCGGTTGAGCCAGTACGCGATGCCCGACGCCGACACCGCCGCGGTGAGCGCGACGAGCGCGAACACGACGACCAGGCGCAGTCGCAGGCTCGTGAACCGCAGGCCCGCCAGTATCGTCCTGCGCGCCGCGGCCCAGCCGCGGAGCTTGTCCTGCGCTTGTGTCACTGAGGACTGTCCAGCCGGTATCCCACGCCGCGCACGGTACGGATCAGCGTCGGCGAGGAGGGCACGTCCTCCACCTTGGCGCGCAGCCGCTGCACACAGGCGTCGACGAGCCGCGAGTCACCGAGGTAGTCGTGCTCCCACACCAGCCGCAGCAACTGCTGGCGGGACAGCGCCTGTCCGGGCCGGCGGCTGAGCTCCAGGAGCAACCGCAGCTCGGTGGGCGTCAGTTGGAGATCCTCGCCGTTCTTGGTGACCGTCATCGCCGCGCGGTCGATCACCAGGCTGCCGAACGTCGCCGAGTCGTTGGCCTCCCGCTCGCCACGCCGCAGCACGGCCCGGATCCGGGCGTCCAGCACCCGACCCTGCACCGGCTTGACGACATAGTCGTCGGCCCCCGACTCCAGCCCGACCACCACATCGATGTCGTCACTGCGGGCGGTGAGCAGGATGATCGGCAACTGGTCCGTGCGCCGGATGCGCCGGCACACCTCGAACCCGTCGATGCCGGGCAGCATCACATCCAGCACGATCAGGTCGGGCCGCTGCTCGCGCAGCAGCTTCAGACCGTCCTCGCCGGTGGCAGCGGTGGCCACACGGTGCCCCTGGCGCGTCAGCGACAGCTCCAGGGCCGTACGGATGGCGTCGTCGTCCTCGATCAGCAACAGGGAAGGCACGGACGTCATTCTGTCCCATGACACGGCGCTGTATCGACTCCTGGAGCGCTCCCACACATCTCGCCCATAGGAGTGAGCGTCCGAGATACCGGATGAGTAGCCGTACGACGCTTCTCTGTGATCAGCCTGTGCCGCGGCTGGGCCCCACCCCTGTTGCACGCCTGTGACAGTCGGCTGACACCGTCATGAAGTCGCGTAGGCAAGCTTCTCGTCACAGGCAAGGAAGCACCGCAGAACAGCACAACAGACCAGCACCACAGAGCAGTGCCGAGAAACCGGAACTCCACGACGGGGGGCGCGAGATGAACACGCTGCACAGCACCAGCACTAGCGCGGTCGCAGTTGTCACGCGTCTCCACGACGTCACACGCAACACGGAGAAGTCCGGTGCCGTGAGCGGGCGGGGGTGCGCTCGCGGTACCGGGCGTCAGCACACCGGGTCGTACATGACGGTGGTTGACGCACATCCGGTGGGGGGCAACGGGGGATCTACGTACGGGGAGGGCTCGGGGGAGCGTCGTTCGGTGTCGGAGGCGGAGTTCACCGCCTACGTCCAGGAGCGCCGTGCCTCCCTGTACGCAACCGCCTACCACCTGACCGGTGACCGCTTCGAGGCCGAGGACCTCCTCCAGAGCGCCCTCTTCTCGACGTACAAGGCGTGGGACCGGATCAGCGACAAAGCCGCGGTCGGGGGCTACCTCCGCCGCACCATGACCAACCTGCACATCAGCGCGTGGCGCCGCCGCAAGCTGAACGAATACCCGACCGAGGAGCTGCCGGAGACGGCCGGCGACACGGACGCGATGCGCGGCACCGAGCTGCGCGCCGTCCTGTGGCAGGCGCTCGCCCGGCTGCCCGAACTCCAGCGCACCATGCTGGTCCTGCGCTACTACGAGGGCCGCACGGACCCGGAGATCGCGGAGATCCTCGACATCAGTGTCGGCACGGTGAAGTCCAGCATCTGGCGGTCGCTCCGCCGGCTGCGCGAGGACGAGGTTCTCAGCTTCGGCCGTGACGAGGAGGAGTCCTTCGGAGAGCTTGTCGCCTGACAGGCCCGCCGAGGGCAACGGGGGAAAGAAAGTACGGGGGAAGCACGGGGGCTGTTCGTCACTCTGGGGGGAGTGGCGGACAGGGTCACAACGGGGGAGCACTACCCGGGGGGATCAACGGGGTCAACGGGGGACCTCGGGGGATCACGGGGAAAAGGGAGCGGGACTGGAGGGCCGGGGGGTCCATCCAGTCCCGCTTTTCTCCTTTTTGCGCCTAAACCGGCGCCGCTCTCGCGGACCTGGTTGCTCGCCGTCGGGGTGCCTCAATTGATGGTTGCGGTGTTCTTCGCTTTTACGCACCTTCCTGCGGCGGCGGCTGCCAGCCTGCCCAGGGCCTCGTCCTTGTCGCAGGCGTGGGCGCCCAGGGATGTCTGGCGGGACACGATGGAGCGTTCGGCGCGCATCAGGCGCCAGCCGCGGCGGAGCAGGAACGGGACTGACTTTCGGCCCTCCTTGAGGTCCCGCAGAAAGCGGCGGCGGAATGTCTTCACCGGGCCGCGGCTCAGGCACAGCGCGTCCGCCAGCACACCGAGTTCCTGGCAGCGCCCGACGATCTCGGCGGCGAAGATGCCCTCCGCGATGAACAGCGGGGTCCGCCCTATCTCGACGATCTCCTCGCCGGTACGGGCGCTGAGGGAGATGTCGTACACGGGAACCTTCGTACGCCCCCTGCGGCACAGCTCCGCGATCGCCGCGACGGCCGTGTCCGCGTCCCAGGACAGCGGATGATCCCAGTCGATGTCCGAACTCCCCGCCACCTGCGGCAACGTCGGATCATCGCCCTCTTTGTAGAAGTCGTCGAGCCGCAACACCGGAAGCCCGGAGCGGGCCGCAAGAAGGGACTTACCGGAACCGGAGGGGCCGCACAGCAGCACGACCCGGGTGGGTATCGGGGGATGAGAACTCACGAGGCACCAGTGTGCGGCATCGGGGGCTCCCTGCCGACCCCCGCGGCGTCCGGTCGGCAGGGAACTGCGTCACACCTCGACCGACGTCAGTAGGACGAACCGGACGCGCCCAGTGAACCTGTCGGGTGCCAGACCGTCTTTGTCTCGAGGAAGGCCGTCATGCGCTCGATGCCGGGCGTCTCCGTGTAATCCACAGGCTGTGGACGCAGGACCCGCTTGAGGTTGTCCGCTGCTGCGATCTCAAGCTCCTTCGCGAGTACGTCGTCCGCGCCGGCCAGGTCGATCGCGTTGACGTCCTGGTGGGCAGCTAGGGGCGTCGCGATTTCCGCCGTACGGCCGGAGAGGACGTTGATCACGCCGCCGGGGAGGTCGGAGGTGGCCAGGACCTCGCCGAGGGAGAGGGCCGGGAGCGGGGACTTCTCGGACGCCACGACGATCGCCGTGTTGCCCGTCGCGATCACCGGGGCGACGACCGAGACCAGGCCCAGGAAGGACGATTCCTGGGGGGCGATGACCGTCACCACGCCCGTCGGCTCCGGCGTCGAGAGGTTGAAGAACGGGCCCGCCACCGGGTTGCCGCCGCCGACCACCTGGGCGATCTTGTCGGTCCAGCCCGCGTACCAGACCCAGCGGTCGATCGCGGCGTCCACCTGGGCGGCCGCTTTCGCCTTGGACAGGCCCTCTGCTTCCGCGACCTCCCGTACGAACTGCTCCTTGCGGCCCTCCAGCATCTCCGCGATGCGGTAGAGGATCTGGCCGCGGTTGTACGCCGTGGCGCCGGACCAGGGGCCGAACGCCTTGCGGGCCGCCACAACGGCGTCACGGGCGTCCTTACGGGACGCAAGGGGGGCGTTGGCCAGCCACTTGCCCTTCCCCGCCGCGCCAGCGGCTGATGTCCTCGTCGTCACCTCGTACACCCGGCCGCTCTCGGAACGCGGGAACTTCCCGCCCACGTACAGCTTGTAGGTCTTGAAGACACTGAGCCTTGCATCAACTGTGCTCATTTATCGCTCGCCCTCCGGGCTCGACGGGGCGAGGTACGCCTCCAGGCCGTGACGACCGCCCTCGCGGCCGAAGCCCGACTCCTTGTAGCCGCCGAACGGCGAGGTCGGGTCGAACTTGTTGAACGTGTTGGACCAGACGACGCCCGCGCGGAGCTTGTTCGCAACGGCCAGGATCCGGGAGCCCTTCTCCGTCCAGATGCCCGCGGAGAGGCCGTACTGGCTGTTGTTGGCCTTGGCGACGGCCTCTTCGGGCGTGCGGAAGGTCAGGACGGACAGGACAGGGCCGAAGATCTCGTCGCGGGCGATGGTGTGCGCCTGGGTGACGTTCGTAAAGAGCGTCGGGGCGAACCAGTAACCGGAGGACGGCAGTTCGCAGGCCGGGGACCAGCGCTCGGCGCCCTCCGCCTCGCCCTGCTCGGTGAGCGCGGTGATACGGGCCAGCTGCTCGGCGGAGTTGATCGCGCCGATGTCGGTGTTCTTGTCGAGCGGGTCGCCGAGGCGGAGGGTGGACAGGCGGCGCTTCAGGGAGTCAAGGAGCTCCTCCTGGATCGACTCCTGTACGAGGAGGCGGGAGCCCGCGCAGCAGACCTGACCCTGGTTGAAGAAGATGCCGGTCACGATGCCCTCGACGGCCTGGTCGATGGGGGCGTCGTCGAAGACGATGTTGGCGCCCTTGCCGCCGAGTTCGAGGGTGAGCTTCTTGCGCGTGCCCGCGACGGTCCGCGCGATCTCCTTGCCGACCGCCGTCGAACCTGTGAACGCGACCTTGTTCACGTCCTCGTGCGCGACCAGGGCCGCGCCCGTGTCGCCGTATCCCGGAAGGATGTTGACGACGCCCTTGGGGAGGCCGGCCTGACGACAGATGTCCGCGAAGAACAACGCCGAGAGGGGAGTGGTCTCCGCGGGCTTCAGAACGACCGTGTTGCCGGTTGCGAGCGCCGGGGCGATCTTCCACGCCAGCATCAGGAGAGGGAAGTTCCAGGGGATGACCTGGCCCGCGACGCCCAGGGGCCGCGGGTTCGCGCCGAAGCCGGCGTGCTCCAGCTTGTCCGCCCAGCCCGCGTAATAGAAGAAATGCGCGGCTACGAGGGGGAGATCGGCGTCGCGCGTCTCCTTGATGGGCTTTCCGTTGTCCAGCGTCTCCAGGACGGCCAGTTCGCGGCTGCGCTCCTGGATGATGCGGGCGATACGGAAGAGGTACTTGGCCCGCTCGGAGCCCGGCAGCGCCGACCACTTCTCGAAGGCCTTACGGGCGGCCTTCACCGCGCGGTCGACGTCCTCGGCGCCCGCCTGGGCGACCTCGGAGAGGACCTCTTCGGTGGAGGGCGAGATCGACTTGAAGACCTTGCCGTCCGCCGCCTCGGTGAACTCGCCGTCGATGAACAGGCCGTACGAGGGCGCGATGTCGACGACGGACCGGGACTCGGGGGCCGGCGCGTACTCGAATACGGAAGCCATGATGATCAATCCACCGTCACGTAGTCGGGGCCGGAGTAACGGCCGGTGGCCAGCTTCTGGCGCTGCATCAGCAGATCGTTCAGGAGTGAGGACGCGCCGAAGCGGAACCAGTGGTTGTCCAGCCAGTCCTCGCCCGCCGTCTCGTTCACCAGGACCAGGAACTTGATCGCGTCCTTGCTGGTGCGGATACCGCCCGCGGGCTTCACCCCGACCTGTACCCCGGTCTGCGCACGGAAGTCACGCACGGCCTCCAGCATGAGCAGGGTGTTCGCCGGCGTCGCGTTCACCGCCACCTTGCCCGTCGAGGTCTTGATGAAGTCGGCCCCGGCCAGCATGCCGAGCCAGCTCGCGCGCCGGATGTTGTCGTACGTCGACAGCTCGCCGGTCTCGAAGATGACCTTCAGGCGAGCGCTCGTCCCGCAGGCCTCCTTCACGGCGACGATCTCGTCGTACACCTTCATGTAGTTCCCCGCGAGGAACGCGCCGCGGTCGATGACCATGTCGACCTCGTCCGCCCCGGCCGAGACGGCGTCGCGTACGTCGGCCAGCTTCACGTCGAGCGCGGCTCGCCCGGCGGGGAAGGCGGTGGCGACGGAGGCGACCTTGACGCCGGAACCGGCAACGGCCGCCTTGGCGGTGGTCACCATGTCGGGGTAGACGCAGACGGCCGCCGTCGCGGGGGTCGTACGGTCCGTGGGGTCGGGGTGGACGGCCTTGGCGCCGAGTGCCCGGACCTTGCCCGGGGTGTCCGCGCCTTCCAGGGTTGTCAGGTCGACCATCGAGATGGCGAGGTCGATGGCGTACGCCTTTGCCGTCGTCTTGATGGAACGGGTACCGAGCGAGGCGGCGCGCGCCTCCAGGCCGACCGCGTCGACTCCGGGCAGCCCGTGGAGGAAGCGGCGCAGCGTGCTGTCGGACGTGGTTACGTCGCCGAGTGCGTGTGCGGCTGGTGCTGTGGTGGGCATGGTCACGAGGGGAGCATATCTACGCGCGTAGCGGCTGTACAGTCCCCGAGGCTTTCCGGGGCTCGTCGAGAGATGGGCGCGGCTCCCATCGAGAGCTCGGCGCAGCGGTCTTCGAGAGCTCGGTGACCGCGGATGAGCGTTGTCAGAGGCGTCGGGCAGAATCGGGACCATGACGACCCCGGACCATCAGCCACCACCACCGGAATCCTCGGGATCTTCCACATCCCCGGAGGCCCCGGGATCTTCGGATGCTCCGGGCACTTCGGGGCGTACGGACTCCCCTCAGGCTCCGGAAGCCTCGGATGCGTCGAGCTCTTCGGGTTCCCCTGCTTCTCCTGCTTCTCCTGCTTCTCCTGGCTCTCCTGGCTCTCCTGGCTCTCCGGACTCCCAGGGCGCTCCTGAGCCCGCGGACTCATCGGAACCCGCGCCGTCCTCGCCGTCCACGTCGTCTACGCAGCCCCCGCAGCCCCCGCGGCCCTCGGTCCCGGAGTCCAGGGACCGGATCTATCGCTCACCCTCCGCCATCGCGGGCGGTGTGCTGCTGCTCGCCATCGCGGGCTGGCTCGGTATCGACGCGTTGATCGTCGGCGAGGGCCGGACGCCGTGGCTGGCGCTCGCCGGGCTGATCCTCTTCGTCCCCCTGGTCGTCGCCTTCACTCTGCGCCCGGCCGTCTTCGCGAACGACGACCGGCTGCGCATCCGCAACCCCTTCCGTGTGATCGTGCTGCCCTGGGGCGCGGTCGAGGCCCTGCGCTCCGGCTACTCGAACGAGGTGCTCGACAAATCCGGCACCAAGTACCAGCTGTGGGCGATACCCGTCTCGCTGCGCGCCCGTAAGAAGGCGGCGCGGCGGCAGGCCCGCGCGGACAAGCAGGGCGCCGACGTCCGTCCGTCACGGATGCCGGAGCCGACCGGACCCGTGCGCGCCCAGACCGACCAGATCATGGACGAGCTGCGTGAACTGGTGGTGGCGCGGGGGCCGGACAAGCGGGCGCAGGGGGAGCCGTCGGTGCGGTGGGCCTACGAGGTCCTGGCGCCGGCCCTGGCCGGTGCGGTACTGCTGGCGATCCTCCTGGCGATGGGCTGACGGCTCGGGCTGCCTCAGGGGCCCTGAGGCCGTACGCAACACCCCGGATCTTGAGGAGATGGGCGCTTTGGCCCGTACGAGAGGGTGGTGGCTGCCTTCGCCGTCCGGGTGTCCCGTCACGGGTGTTCCGTTGCGGGTGTCCGGACCCGACCGGTCCAGGCGTCACCGGCGTAGCCACGCACCGAGGGAGTAGATGTGTCGTACGACGAGCCTCTGCGGCTGCCCGCCACGGCGATACCGGACGGCTGCCGGGACTGGACGGCCGGGCAGGCCGGGGTCTGGTCGGCGGCGCTGCCGCCGCGCTGGACGTTCCTGCGCGTACGCAGGTCGGTCGCGGCCGGAGCGACCACCTTCGCGCTGTGCGCGGGTGGCTGGGCCGTACTGCTCGGCGGGCTGTGGCCGTTTCTCGCGGCGGCGTTCGCGGTGTACGTCCTGTGGGTGCTCGCCCGCCCCGAGCTCGTCTGGGCGGGGGCGCCCGCGCTGCTCCTCGCGCTCGCGTTCCAGGCACCGTCGCAGCCGTGGGTGGTGACCGCGCTCTTCGTGTTCGTCGTGGTGGCCTGCTGGGCGGTCGTCGCCGTACGGCTGCGCGCGCGGAGCACGCAGTACGAGCGGGCGTTGGAGGCAGCCGAGGGTGTCACGGCCTGGCTGCCCGACGCCGAGGAACCGGTGCGGCGCGGCAGCTTCCTGCGCAACCTCGGCCTCGTGGTCCTCGCCCTCGGCGTGCTGACCGGAGCCACCACGGGCCTTTGGAGCTCGGCCGACGACCGTCGGGGCGCCTGGGCCGCCGCCTTCTTCGTGGCAGGCCTCGGCGCGACCGCCCTGGCCTCGGCCTGGTTCGGCCGGCACCGGGCCGTTCAGCTGCGCCGTGAACCCGCACCGGTACTACGCGTCCTGGTGCGCGACGACGTGGAAGGCAGCACGGAGGTGTACGCGGCGGACGACGTCCGGGCCATCCGCCCCCTGTTCACCGTCGACCTGACCTCGTTCGACGATGACGACGAGGACGACGGTGCCGACGAGGACGACGCGGAAGCCGAAGGGACGGAGACCGACGACGAAGAGCTCGAGCGGCTCCTGGAGTTCGTGGAGGCCGACACCCCGGGCCCGGTCCGCGAAGCCGTCCTCTTCGGCGTGCCCTACGACAGCGCCGAGGTCCTCGTCCTCAGCGCCGACGTGGACCCGGCCCAGCCTCCGCTGATCGAGTGGTCGACGGGCCCCGTACGCCCGTTGTCGCTGAGCGCGGGACGGCGGCGCATCGAACGCGAGAAGGCCCGGGAAGCACAGAGCCGCCAACTGGAAGAGCAGGCCAGGGAGTTGGCCGGAACCCAGCCGCCCGTCGCGGTCCGCCGCTGGCATGCCGGATGGCTCGACTGGCTGGCGGCCGCGGTGCTGGTGGCCTGGGGCGTCTGGCTCTGCTGGCCTTGGTCCACCGAATCCGGAACCGCCGTGTGGAAGCTGGCTCTGGTCGTCGTGCTAGGGGTCTACGGCGCTGTCCGCGTCCCCGTGAAACTGGCCTGGCGCATCACCGCCGACCGCACGGGCCTGTGGGTCACCGGCCTGCGCGGCCCCCAGCACGTCCCCTGGGAGGACCTCCGCTCCGTACGCCGCCAACGCTTCGAGCTCAAGCTGCGCTGGCGGGGCGACAACTGGGCCGTAGCCGCCCCCCACTGGGGCTGGCTCGAGCGCACCCGCGGCCTGGTCCACCCCTACGACGCCCTGGCCGCCGAACTCAGCGCGATGCGCACGGACCCGGCCCTGCGCCCCACGGGCGAGAGCACGGCGCCCGAACGCGGGCGCCCGCTGTGGCCGCTGACGGTCGTGCTGGCGCTGGGCTGGGTGGTGGCGGTGATGGCGCTGAGGTGAGACCGCACCAGGCCCCCGTCGGCGTCAGATGCCCGCTGCCGCCGACAGGTCGCGCTTGATGGCCGTCAGGAGGACGGTCGCCTTCTCGCGCGCCTCGGGCAGGTCGGTGTGCGAGGCGACTGGGATGACGACCTCCAGGTAGCACTTCAGCTTCGGCTCCGTGCCGCTCGGGCGGACGATGACGCGGGCGCCGTCGAGCGTGTAGCGGAGGCCGTCCGTGGGCGGGAGTTTGTCCGTGCCCTTTGTCAGGTCCTCGGACTTGGTGATCGCCAGGCCGGCCAGGTGGGTGGGCGGCTGTTCGCGGAGGCGGTGCATCGCGCTTGCGATCAGGGAGAGGTCGTCCACGCGGACCGAGAGCTGGTCGGTGGCGTGCAGACCGTGCTCGACAGCAAGGTCGTCGAGGAGGTCGAGGAGCGTCCTGCCCTGCTCCTTGAGTTCCGAGGCGAGCTCCGTGATGAGCAAGGCCGCCGTGATGCCGTCCTTGTCCCGTACGCCCTCAGGGTCCACGCAGTAGCCGAGGGCCTCCTCGTACCCGTAACGCAGGCCCTCCACCCGGGCGATCCACTTGAAGCCCGTCAGGGTCTCCTCGTACGGGAGATCCGCCTTCTCCGCGATACGGCCGAGGAGCGAGGACGACACGATCGACTCCGCGAACGTGCCGCGGGCGCCGCGCTTCACGAGGTGGGCGGCGAGGAGGGCGCCGACCTCGTCGCCGCGCAGCATGCGCCAGTCGCCGCCGTCCGCGACGGCCACGGCGCAGCGGTCGGCGTCCGGGTCGTTCGCGATGATCAGGTCCGGGTTCGTCTCGCGGGCCTTCGCGAAGGCCAGGTCCATCGCGCCCGGCTCCTCCGGGTTCGGGAAGGCGACCGTCGGGAACTCCGGGTTCGGGTCCGCCTGTTCGGCGACGAGGACGGGTTCCGGGAAGTCGGCGCGGGCGAAGCCGGCGAGAAGGGTGTCCTTGCCGACGCCGTGCATCGCCGTGTAGACGGTGCGGGCGGTTCGGGGGGAGTCGGCGGCGAGTACGGCGTCCGTACGGGCGAGGTAGGCGTTCAGAACGCTGTCGGCGCCTTCGTCGGCGAGGATCTCCCAGCCGGCGGTCGGACGCGGTACGTCGTTCAGGCTCGCGATCGCCTCGATCTGCGCGGCGATCTCGGCGTCCGCCGGGGGGACGATCTGGGAGCCGTCGCCCAGGTAGACCTTGTAGCCGTTGTCGCGGGGCGGGTTGTGGCTGGCGGTCACCTCCACGCCCGCGACCGCGCCGAGGTGCCTGATGGCGAAGGCGAGGACGGGGGTGGGGAGGGGGCGGGGGAGTACGGCTGCCCTCAGGCCCGCGCCGGTCATCACCGCGGCGGTGTCGCGGGCGAAGTCCTCCGACTTGTGGCGGGCGTCGTAGCCGATGACGACCAGGCCGTTGTTGTGGCCCTTGCCCTTGAGGTACGCGGCCAGGCCTGCGGCGGCTCGGATGACCACCGCGCGGTTCATTCGCATGGGCCCTGCGCCGAGTTCGCCTCTCAGGCCTGCTGTGCCGAACTGGAGGGTGCCGGTGAACCGTGCGGTGAGCTCCGCTGTGTGCCCGGCGTCGATCAGCTGGGCGAGTTCGGCCCTGGTCTCCGGGTCGGGGTCTTCGGCCAGCCACGCCTTGGCCCTCGCGACGAGTTCGTCCTGCACGTGGGTCAACCTCTTTCGTTTGGTCCACAACTGGGTGGGTGGGGGAGACGTTTTCTTTCCCCAGCCCCGCCCCTTCCCGAAACTGGGGGCTACGCCCCAGGCCCCGCTGCCTCCGGCGGGTGGGTGGGTTCGTGGGGCGGGTGGGTGCCTACTGGGGTGGTGGGTGACAGTTGTGTCGCGGCTGCGGGTGCGCTGTGGCTTGTCGCGCAGTTCCCCGCGCCCCTGAAAAACCTGCGGCTGCCCGCGCCCGGAGGAGGCGCCGGCGCCCAGAGCAAGCCCGCGCCCCGGAAGGCGGCCGCGGCCCGAGCAAGCCCGTGGCCCGGAAGGGGCCCGCGCCCCGGAAGGCAGCCGTGGCCCGGAAAGCCAGCCCCCGGCGGGAGCCCGCACCCCCGACTACCGGCAGCTTCTCGCCGGCGGGAGGGGACGTGGGCCGGTGCGTCGTATGCCCGTCGCTTAGCTTCGGTCTGGGCATACCGGCGCCCTGTGTCAGCAAGGGGTCGTATGCCCTGTTGGCGACGGGCTGACGCACCGGACCGCGGCCCCGCACCCACCACGAACCCAAGGGGCGCGGGGAACTGCGCGAGCAACCACCCACGCACCCGCACCCGCCAACCGCCGGAGGCACCCCGCGGGGCTGTGTCAATTTGCGGCTCCGCCGCGTGGGCGCGACCAGCCACACACAACCCACACCCGCCCAACCGCCAGAGGCACCCCGCGGGGCTGCGCGACCAGCCACGACGGACCCGCAGCCGACAACGCACCCAACCGCCCCACCGCCGGAGGCACCCCGCGGGGAACTGCGCGAGCAACCACAACGAACGTCAGCCGACAACGCACCCAACCGCCCCACCGCCGGAGGCACCCCGCACGGCTGCGCAACCAGCCACACTGACCGTCCGCCGGCAACGGTCAGATCCGATCCAGCACCCGCGTCAACAACGCCCCCATCCGCGCAGCAGAATCCCGCCCCGCCTGCAGAACCTCCTCATGGTTCAGCGGCTCCCCCGTCATCCCGGCCGCAAGATTCGTCACCAACGAAATCCCCAGCACCTCCGCCCCAGCCTCCCGCGCCGCAATGGCTTCAAGGACCGTCGACATCCCCACCAGATCCGCCCCGATGACCCGAGCCATCCGAATCTCCGCCGGCGTCTCGTAGTGCGGCCCGGGGAACTGCGCGTACACCCCCTCCTCCAGCGACGCGTCGATCTCCTTGCACAGGGCGCGCAGCCGAGGCGAGTAGAGATCCGTCAGGTCGACGAAGTTGGCGCCGACTATCGGCGACGTAGCCGTGAGGTTGATGTGGTCGCTGATGAGTACCGGCTGGCCGGGGCGCATCCCCTCGCGGAGCCCCCCGCAGCCGTTCGTCAGCACGACCGTCTTGCAACCGGCGGCGACAGCGGTACGTACGCCGTGCGCGACGGCGGCGACACCGCGCCCCTCGTAGAAGTGGGTGCGGCCCAGGAAGACGAGCGCCCGCTTGTCGCCCAGCCGGTACGAGTGGATCTTGCCGCCGTGGCCCTCGACCGCCGGCGGAGGGAATCCGGGCAGCTCGGTGACCTGGAGCTCGGCCTCGGGGGAACCGAGGGCGTGCACGGCCGGTGCCCAGCCGGAGCCCATCACGAGCGCGACGTCGTGGGTCTCGGCGCCCGTGAGCTCGCGCAGGCGCGAGGCGGCGGCGTCGGCGGCGGCGTAGGGGTCGCCGTGGATGTCGTCCGGAAGAAGAGAAGCGTTCACGCGATGAGGGTAGCTGGTAGATGCCTACGCGCGTAGATGCTGGGGGTCACAGGTTGGCGATCGTTGTCTTTTCTGAGGTCTTTTCTGAGCGGGGCGGCCCGGGAACGCTGCCGCACCCAAGGATCAACGCACCCAAGGGTCAACGCACCCAAGGGTCAACGCACCCAACGATCAACGCACCCAACGATCAACGCACCCAACGATCAACGCACCCTGGATCAACAAGGCCGCTTCCGCAGCTCCATCACATAGTCGTGCGGCGCCCCCGCCGACTCCGCCGCGTCCGCGATCTCCCCCAGGTAGCGCGCCGAAGGCAGCCCGCCCTCGTAGCCGTTCAGCACGTACACCCACGCCGGCTCCTCGCCCTCCAGCGTGTGCACACGGACCCGCATCCGCCGGTATATGTCGAGCCCGACGCCCTCCCAGCGGTCCAGGGAGTCCTCGTCGAGCGGAGCGACTTCGTACAGCGCGACGAACACCTGCGAGCGCGGCGCCTCCGCGATGGTCGCGAGCGCGCCCTCCCAGCCCATGTGCTCGCCGCCGAAGGTCAGCCGCCAGCCGTTGAGCCACCCGGTGGCGCGCAGCGGCGAATGCGGGGCCCGGCGCGTCATGAGCCGCGGGTCGAGATTGCCGGCGTATGCGGCGTAGAGCGACATGGGGTTGAGGGTACGGCAGCGATGCGCGCGCCTCTTCTGCAACAGAGGCACCGGGAGCAGGCCCCCGGGGCGGAAGCACGGTGGGGCGTACGGGACAATGGAGTACGTGACTCGGATCGTGATCATCGGTGGCGGACCCGGCGGATACGAGGCGGCCCTGGTGGCCGCCCAACTCGGCGCGGAGGTAACCGTCGTCGACTGCGACGGCCTGGGCGGCGCGTCGGTGCTCACCGACTGCGTGCCGTCGAAGACCCTGATCGCGACCGCCGAGGTGATGACCACCTTCGACTCCTCGTACGAGGAACTCGGCATCATTGTGGCCGACGACACTCCCCACATCGATACGCCCGCCCGGGTGGTCGGAGTCGATCTCGGCAAGGTCAACCGCCGGGTGAAGCGGCTCGCGCTCGCCCAGTCGCACGACATCACCGCGTCCGTTACGCGCGCCGGTGCGCGGGTCATGCGCGGTCGCGGGCGGCTCGACGGGCAGCAGGCCCTCGACGGATCCCGGAAGGTGATCGTGCGGGCCGCGGACGGCAGCGAGGAGACGCTCGTCGCCGATGCCGTGCTCATCGCCACCGGCGGACATCCGCGTGAGCTGCCCGACGCGCAGCCGGACGGCGAGCGGATCCTGAACTGGACCCAGGTGTACGACCTCGACGAGCTGCCCGAGGAACTCATCGTGGTCGGCTCCGGCGTTACGGGTGCCGAGTTCGCCGGTGCCTATCAGGCGCTCGGGTCGCGGGTCACCCTCGTATCCAGCCGTGATCGTGTGCTGCCGGGTGAGGACTCCGATGCCGCGGGCGTCCTGGAGGACGTGTTCCGGCGGCGCGGCATGAACGTCCTGGCGCGCTCCCGCGCCCAGTCCGCCAAGCGCGTCGGCGACCGGGTCGAGGTGACGCTGTCCGACGGACGCGTCATCACCGGCTCGCACTGCCTGATGGCCGTCGGCGCCATCCCCAACAGCCATGGCATGGGTCTCGAAGGCGCCGGCGTCAAGGTGAAGGAGTCCGGGCACATCTGGACGGACAAGGTGTCCCGGACTACGGCTCCAGGCGTGTACGCGGCCGGTGACGTCACCGGTGTCTTCGCGCTCGCCTCCGTGGCGGCGATGCAGGGCCGTATCGCCATGTACCACTTCCTCGGCGACGCGGTCGCCCCGCTGAACCTGAAGACCGTGTCCTCGAACGTCTTCACCGACCCCGAGATCGCGACCGTCGGCTACTCGCAGGCGGACGTCGACGGCGGCGTCATCGACGCCCGGGTCGTGAAGCTGCCGCTGCTGCGCAACCCGCGCGCCAAGATGCAGGGCATCCGGGACGGCTTCGTCAAGATCTTCTGCCGGCCGGGCACCGGGATCGTCGTCGGCGGAGTCGTCGTCTCGCCGCGTGCCTCGGAACTGATCCATCCGATCTCGATCGCGGTCGACAACAACCTGACCGTCGAACAGATCGCGAACGCCTTCACCGTGTACCCATCCCTTTCGGGCTCGATCGCCGAGGTGGCCCGGCAGCTGCACACCCGCAAGACCGAGCTCGACGCCTGACGGCCGAAAGCAACTCCTCGCTGGTCACGGGGAGTTGTCGCTTCTTCAAGGGCCGTGGACAGCGGGAGCGGACGCGTATACCACTTTCCGCGCTGCCGTGCGAACAACTTCTGTTATTCGGCGCAAACTGCTGAAAGCAGACGGTCGTTGGGGTTACTGTCAGTTTCGTGTTCGCTGCAGAACGTCGCCAATTGATCCTCGAAATGGTGCGAGCGAACGGGGCCGTGTCGCTCCGTGAGCTCGCCCGCGTCGTCCAGACCTCTGAAGTGACCGTACGGCGGGACGTGCGCGCACTGGAGGCAGAAGGACTCCTCGACCGCCGGCATGGCGGTGCGGTATTGCCGGGCGGGTTCACGCGAGAGTCCGGCTTTCCGCAGAAGTCACATCTCGCGACCGCCGAGAAGACGGCCATCGCCGATCTCGCCGCGAGTCTCGTCGAAGAAGGCGAGGCCATCGTGGTCGGGGCGGGCACCACCACGCAGGAGCTGGCCCGCCGGCTCGCGCGGGTGCCCGGGCTGACCGTCGTCACCAACTCCCTGCTGGTGGCTCAGGCGTTGGCCCACGCCAACCGCGTCGAGGTCGTGATGACCGGCGGCACCCTGCGCGGTTCCAACTACGCGTTGGTGGGCAGCGGCGCCGAACAGTCCTTGCAGGGGCTGCGGGTGTCGCGGGCCTTCCTGTCCGGAAGCGGACTGACCGCCGAGCGCGGCCTGTCCACCTCCAACATGCTGTCGGCGTCCGTCGACCGCGCGCTGGTCCAGGCCGCCGCGGAGGTCGTCGTCCTCGCCGATCACACCAAGCTCGGCACCGACACGATGTTCCAGACGGTGCCTACGGATGTGATCACGCGGTTGGTCACGGACGAGCCGCCCGGCCATGACGACCGTGCGGTCACCGAGTTGCAGGCGCTGGCGGATCAGGGCGTGCAGATTGCTGTCGCCGGCTCGGGTGGGGCGGGCGGTGACACGGGGCCGGCGGGTTCGGCGGGGCGTCAGCCGCCGCCGCGCCGGGATGTGCCGCTGCCCGGGCCGCGGCGGGGGCAAATGCCCGGCGGGGGGCCGCAGTTGCGGAGCGCCGCGGGGGTGCTTGGGGATCAGCCCCAGAGTGAGCGGGCGCGGGTTGCGGATATGCGGCGGCGCTGATGCCTCCGGCGGTTGGGCGGAATGGGTTCGTGGCGGGTTGGGTTCGTTGTCGACTGACGGTTCGTTGTGGCTGGTCGCGCAGTTCCCCGCGGGGTGCCTCCGGCGGTTGGGCGGGTGCGGGTGTGTGGGTGGTTGCTCGCGCAGTTCCCCGCGGGGTGCCTCCGGCGGTTGGGCGGGTGCGGGTTGAGTGTGGTTGCTCGCGCAGTTCCCCGCGCCCCTTGGGTGGTTGGTGGGTGCGGGGCCGCGGGCCGGTGCGTCAGCCCGTCGCCAACAGGGCATACGGCCCCGTGCTTCCACAGGGTGCTGGTGTGCCCAGACCGAAGCTAAGCGACGGGCATAGGACGCACCGGCCCACGTCCCCTCCCACCGGCGAGAAGCTGCCGGTAGTCGGGGGTCCGGGCTCCCTCTGGGGGCTGGCTTTCCCGGCCACGGGCTTGCTCGGGGCGCGGGCTTGTCCGGTCCGCGGCCGCCCTCCGGGGGGCGGGCTTGCTCTGGGCGCCGGCGCCTTCTCGGGGCGCGGGCTTTCTCGTGTCGCTTGCTCGTCGGGGTGCTGGCAGTCGCAGGCTTTTCAGGGGCGCGGGGAACTGCGCGACCAGCCACAACGCACCCGCAGCCGCGACACGACTGTCACCCCCACCCCGGTAGGCACCCACCCCCACGAACCCACCCACCCGCCGTAGGCGCCCCACCCAGGGGCCTGGGGCGCAGCCCCCAGTTTCGGGAAGGGGCGGGGCTGGGGAAAGAAACCCCCCGCCCCAACCACCGAGGTGTCAGTCCTTGATCTCGCAGATCACCGCGCCCGAAGTGATCGACGCACCGATCTCCGCGCTCAAGCCCTTGATGGTGCCGGAGCGGTGCGCGTTCAGCGGCTGTTCCATCTTCATGGCCTCCAGGACGACGACCAGGTCGCCCTCCTTGACCTCCTGGCCCTCCTCGACGGCCACCTTGACGATGGTGCCTTGCATCGGAGAGGCAAGGGTGTCGCCGGACGCGGCGGGACCCGACTTCTTCGCCGCGCGGCGCTTCGGCTTGGCGCCCGCCGCAAGCCCCGTACGGGCCAGGGACATGCCCAGTGAGGACGGCAGGGAGACCTCCAGCCGCTTGCCGCCGACCTCGACGACGACCGTCTCGCGCCCCGGCTCCTCCTCCGCTTCCGTGTCCACCGGAGCGGCGAAGGGCTTGATCTCGTTGACGAACTCGGTCTCGATCCAGCGGGTGTGCACCCTAAACGGGTTGCTGGTGAACGCGGGGTCAGCGACGACCGCGCGGTGGAAGGGGATGGCCGTGGCCATGCCCTCGACCTGGAACTCGGCCAGCGCACGGGCGGCCCGCTGCAGGGCTTGCTCACGGGTGGCGCCGGTGACGATCAGCTTGGCGAGCAGTGAGTCCCAGGCCGGGCCGATCACCGCGCCGGACTCCACGCCCGCGTCCAGGCGCACGCCCGGACCCGACGGCGGCGCGAAGGTCGTGACCGTGCCGGGGGCGGGCAGGAAGTTGCGGCCGGGGTCCTCGCCGTTGATGCGGAACTCGAAGGAATGGCCGCGGATCGCCGGGTCGTCGTAGCCCAGTTCCTCGCCGTCGGCGATGCGGAACATCTCGCGGACCAGGTCGATGCCGGTGACTTCTTCGGTGACCGGGTGCTCCACCTGCAGACGGGTGTTGACCTCCAGGAAGGAGATCGTGCCGTCCACGCCCACCAGGAACTCCACGGTGCCGGCACCGACGTACCCGGCCTCCTTGAGGATCGCCTTGGAGGCCGCGTACAGCTGCTTGTTCTGCTCCTCGGTCAGGAACGGCGCCGGGGCCTCCTCGACCAGCTTCTGGTGGCGGCGCTGCAGGGAGCAGTCACGGGTCGAGACGACGACGACGTTGCCGTGCTGGTCGGCCAGGCACTGGGTCTCCACGTGGCGCGGCTTGTCCAGGTAGCGCTCCACGAAGCACTCGCCGCGGCCGAAGGCGGCGACCGCCTCGCGGACCGCGGAGTCGTACAGCTCGGGGACCTCTTCAAGGGTGCGGGCCACCTTCAGACCGCGACCGCCGCCGCCGAACGCCGCCTTGATCGCGATCGGCAGGCCGTGCTCCTCGGCGAAGGCCACGACCTCCTCGGCGCCGTTCACCGGGTCCGGGGTGCCCGCCACCAGCGGGGCGCCGGCGCGCTGCGCGATGTGCCGGGCGGCGACCTTGTCGCCCAGGTCGCGGATCGCCTGTGGGGGCGGGCCGATCCAGATCAGGTCGGCGTCCAGCACCGCCTGCGCGAAGTCCGCGTTCTCCGAGAGGAAGCCGTAGCCGGGGTGGATCGCGTCCGCCCCCGAGTCCTTGGCCGCCTGGAGCACCTTGGTCATGTCCAGGTAACTGGTGGCCGGAGTGTCACCGCCCAGGGCGAACGCCTCGTCCGCGGCCCGCACATGCAGTGCGTCCCGGTCCGGCTCGGCGTACACCGCCACGCTCGCGATACCGGCGTCTCGGCACGCCCGGGCGACACGGACAGCGATTTCGCCACGATTGGCGATCAACACCTTGCGCACGTTGGCTCCCTCTCCTTGAAACAAGCCGATTTTAGGGACTGCCGACACGTCGTTTCGACCCATCCCCGATGGTGAGCTTGCCCACACGGAGCGTGATACGAGGCCTGCTCGCCCGCGAAATCCCTTGTCGCACCGCGGTACGCAGGGGGCTTCCCAAGAACCCTAGCCTTCTGATGTGGCCAAGGTCTCTGTGAGAGCGTGCTGCGGGCCACTCCGTTTCTTTGTGGAGTTCCTACGAATGGGCGAACGAATCTTTGCCTTAGGTAGATCCCTTGTCCCGACGTTTACCCTCCCCCAACTCTCGACTTCGCTCGAGCCGGGGGGACCCCCATGTAGCGTTCGCGATGTATCAAACGCTACTAGGGGTAACGCAAGCCTCGGTAGAACGGAAGTCGAAAGTGGGTGGGGGCCGGTGGTACGCAGGCCGGTGGCGTGGGTGGCCGCGATCGTGCTCTTCGCGGAGGCGGTGGGCATCGCACTGGTCAACTGGTTCATGGGAGTCGTCGTCGACCGCCAGGAGATGTCCCTCGCCGGGCTCGACGCGGGGATGATGTCCGTCTCCTCGAAGGTCGCGGGCCTGATCTTCGGCCTCTACTTCGCCTTCTGCGGCTTCGTCGCCCTGCGCGTCGCCCTGCGCGACCGCGCCCCCGCCGGTCTCGGCCGCATCGTGCTCATCAGCGCGGCGGTCGTGCACGGCCTGCTCGGCGCGTTCGCGGTCGGACTGGTGGGCTGGGGCGCGTTCGCCTTCATGATGGTCGTGTGCGGGCTGATCGTGCTGATCTTCATGGCGTACGACCGTGAAGGCGGGACCGACGTCTCCGATGCCGTGCCCGGGCAAGGTGACGGGCCGGGCTCCACGGTCAGGCCGACGGCACCCACGGCCTCCTGATCGGCGTCAACTCTCCCGCGGCGTCCACAACTCCGTGATGCCGACGCCCAGTTGGGCCAGCAGTCGGCGCAGCATCGGCAGGGAGATCCCGATGACGTTGCCGTGGTCCCCATCGATGCCCTCGATGAACGGGGCCGAGCGGCCGTCGAGCGTGAACGCCCCGGCCACGTAGAGGGGTTCGCCCGAGGCGACGTACGCGGCGATCTCGGCGTCCGTAGGCTCGCCGAACCGGACCACCGTGGACGCGGTCGCCGAGGCGTACCGTCCCGTCACCGTGTCGTACACGCAGTGCCCCGTCTGCAGCGTGCCCGCGCGCCCGCGCATCGACTTCCAGCGCGCGGTGGCCTCCTCGGCGTCCGCGGGCTTGCCGAGCGCCTCGCCGTCCAGGTCGAGCACCGAGTCGCAGCCGATCACCAGGGCGCCCTTGAGCTCGGGCTTCGCCGCCACCACCGAGGCCTTCGCCTCGGCGAGCGCGCGTGCCAGCTCGGCGGGGGTGGGAGCGGTCACGGCCTCCTCGTCGACCCCGCTGACGATGACCTCGGGGTCGAAGCCGGTCTGCCTCAGCAGTGCGAGCCGGGCGGGGGACTGGGAGGCGAGGACGAGTCGACGGCGCGGCTGATCAGTCATGCGGCCAGCGTAGCGAGGGGCGTCCGGGGCGGTCACCGACCGCCCGGCGACCGGCGGCGGCTCACATGACGCCGAGCACGATCATCGCGACCACCATCGCCAACGCCAAGAAAATCCCCAGCCGCCGCAACATGTCCTGCATGTCGCGCAGTTCCTTGGGCGGCTCGTTCTCGGGGTCGGACCACAGCATTCCACGATCGTGACTCCGCGCCGGGCCCGGCCGCCTGAGTACCCGTACTCATCTTGCGTAGGACACGTGCCCCTATCCGGGCCAGTACGTACGCCCCCACGCCCTCGGCCCCGGCGCGGGCAGCCGGCCCATCGCCACCCGGGCGGGGTCCGCCCAGGCGTCCGGCTCGCGGGGCGCGCCGGACGGGGCGGCGGCCACCGCCGCGGCGCGCGCCTGGACCACCGCCAGTGCGGCGGCCAGCTCCTCCGGGGTCGGATTGCCCCGTACGACCTTGATCATGACCGCTCCCAAACTGGTGCCCTACAGGGGGATGTTGCCGTGCTTCTTCGGAGGCAGGGATTCCCGCTTCGTACGCAGCTGACGCAGGCCCCGTACGACATGGGAGCGGGTCTCGGACGGCATGATCACGCCGTCGATGTAGCCGCGCTCGGCTGCCGCGTAGGGGTTGAGGAGCCGGTCCTCGTACTCCTGGATCAGTCGCCGGCGGACCTCCTCGCGCTCCTCCTCGGGCGCGGCCGCGATGGTGCGGCGGTGCAGGATGTTGACCGCGCCCTGCGCCCCCATCACGGCGATCTGGGCCGTCGGCCAGGCGAGGTTGAGATCGGCGCCCAGGTGCTTGGAGCCCATGACGTCGTACGCGCCGCCGAACGCCTTGCGGGTGATCACCGTGATCAGCGGGACGGTCGCCTCGGCGTACGCGTAGATCAGCTTGGCGCCGCGGCGGATGATGCCGTCGTGCTCCTGGTCGACGCCCGGCAGGAAGCCGGGGACGTCGACGAAGGTGATCACCGGGACGTTGAAGGCGTCGCAGGTGCGCACGAAGCGTGCCGCCTTCTCGCTCGCCTTGATGTCCAGGCAGCCCGCGAACTGCATCGGCTGGTTGGCCACGATGCCCACCGGGTGGCCCTCGACGCGGCCGAAGCCGGTGAGGATGTTCGGCGCGTACAGCGGCTGCGTCTCGAAGAACTCGGCGTCGTCCAGGACGTGTTCGATCACTGTGTGCATGTCGTACGGCTGGTTCGCGCTGTCCGGTACGAGCGTGTCCAGCTCGCGGTCCTCGTCCGTGAGCGCCAGGTCCGCCTCCTCGGGGAAGGCGGGCGGCTCGCTGAGGTTGTTCGACGGGAGGTAGGACAGCAGCGACTTGATGTACTCGATCGCGTCCTTCTCGTCGCCCGCCATGTGATGGGCCACGCCCGAGGTGGCGTTGTGGGTGCGGGCGCCGCCCAGCTCCTCGAAGCCGACGTCCTCGCCCGTCACCGTCTTGATCACGTCCGGGCCCGTGATGAACATGTGCGAGGTCTGGTCGACCATCACCGTGAAGTCGGTGATCGCGGGGGAGTAGACCGCGCCGCCCGCGCACGGGCCGACGATCAGGCTGATCTGCGGGATCACCCCGGAGGCGTGGGTGTTGCGGCGGAAGATCTCGCCGTACATGCCGAGCGCCGAGACGCCCTCCTGGATGCGGGCGCCGCCGGAGTCGTTGATGCCGATGAACGGGCAGCCGGTCTTCAGTGCGAAGTCCATCACCTTCATGATCTTCTGCCCGAAGACCTCGCCCAGGGCGCCGCCGAACACGGTGAAGTCCTGCGAGAACACGGCCACCGGGCGGCCGTCGACCGTGCCGTAACCGGTCACGACCCCGTCGCCGTACGGCCGGTTCTTCTCCATGCCGAAGTCCGTCGAACGGTGCTGCGTGAACTCGTCCAGCTCGACGAAGGACCCCTCGTCCATGAGCAGCTCGATCCGCTCACGAGCTGTCAACTTGCCCTTGGCGTGCTGCTTTTCGACGGCACGCGCCGAGCCGGCGTGCGTCGCCTCCTCGATACGGCGCCGCAGATCCGCGAGCTTGCCCGCGGTGGTGTGGATGTCGATCTCTTGCAGCTGTTCCGGCTCGGACATCGGGATGGGGCTCCCTGCCTGCTCAGTGGGGACGTGGCGAGTGAGGTGCTCATAAGGGGGATTGGCTACTCATCCGTAGAGTAGTGCGGTGCCTACCGTTCGGCAGTGCGGCGTTTACCACACCTAGTGTGGGTTGCATGACGCCGCGAGATGACTCAGATGCGAACGATGGCCGCGATGATCGGCGGGACGACGGCCCCTGGTCCGACCTGGACCGTCCGCCCCTCAACGCCACCGCGTTGCGCCGCGCGCTCGTCCGGGACGGAGGGCTCTGGACCGGCGTGGAGTTGGTGTCCCGTACCGGGTCCACCAACTCCGACCTCGTCGCCCTCGCCGCCGACGGCAAGGCCGAGGAGGGCGCGGTCCTCGTGGCCGAGGAGCAGGACGCCGGGCGCGGGCGCCTGGACCGCCAGTGGACGGCCCCACCGCGCTCGGGCCTCTTCTTCTCCATCCTGCTGAAGCCCGCCGAGGTCCCCGTCGAGCGCTGGGGCTGGCTGCCGCTGCTCGCCGGGGTCGCCACGGCCACCGCGCTGTCCCGCACGGCCGGCGTGGACACGGCCCTGAAGTGGCCGAACGACCTGCTGCTCACCGTGGGCGGCGAGGAGCGCAAGGTCGGCGGCATCCTCGCCGAGCGCGCCGGAAACGATGGCGTCGTGCTCGGCATCGGCATCAACGTCACCCTCCGCGAGGACGAACTCCCCGTCCCCACGGCGACATCACTCGCCCTCGCCGGCTCCCCGATCACCGACCGCGACCCGCTGCTACGGGCCGTGTTGCGCTCACTGGAGCGCTGGTACACCGACTGGCGCGCGGCCGGCGGCGACCCCGCCACCTCCCGCCTCCAGGAGACGTACGCCGCGGGCTGCGCGACGCTCGGACGGACGGTACGGGCGGAACTGCCCGGGGACCGCTCGCTGGTGGGCGAGGCGGTGGCGGTCGACGGGGACGGACGGCTGGTGCTGGCCACGGGCGAAGGCGTGCAGCAGCCGATCGGGGCGGGGGACATCGTGCATCTGCGGGCGGAGGGGGAAAAGTGAGTGGTGCTACGGGTGGGGTACTCGAGTTCGGTTGTACGGGCGGGATAGCCGAGTTCCGTTGTTGAGACGGGGGCTTGACCGTGTCGTACGACTCTGGAGTGGGCCAAGGTGTACTGGGTCTCGCCCGCGCGGGAGTGAGCGGCAGCACACCTGCCGTGCTGCGTCTCCCGGGGCGCGCTGCGCCTGATGGCGGCTGCGCCGCGGGCCGGACCCCGGCCGGAACGGCAGGCGGCCCGGCGCGACAGGAGTGAGCCACAGCACACCTGCCGTAGAGTTGAGGCCGGTCGAAAGTGACCGTGGCAGATCGGAAGGGCAGCAGGCGTGACCGTCGACGACTCGGGTTCCGGCACGGGTGCACACCCCGCCTCCGACGGTGAGCCGGGGCGCGGCGCCGGTTCCGTCGCCGGTGCCTCGGCCGCGCGGATCGACCGGGTCGAGGCACACGACCGGGTGGACGCGCACCCGGACGATTCCGGCGACGACCACGACCCCCTCGCCCTCCGCCTGGAACAGCTCATCCTCGGAGCCGAACGGCGCTACACCCCGTTCCAGGCGGCCCGCAGCGCGGGTGTCTCCATGGACCTGGCGTCACGTTTCTGGCGGGCCATGGGCTTCGCCGACATCGGCCAGGCCAGGGCGCTCACGGAGGCGGACGTACTCGCGTTGCGGAGGCTTGCCGGTCTGGTGGAGGCGGGGCTGCTGAGCGAGGCCATGGCGATCCAGGTCGCGCGTTCCACCGGCCAGACCACCGCCCGCCTCGCCGAGTGGCAGATCGACTCGTTCCTGGAGGGCCTGACCGAGCCGCCCGAGCCGGGCATGACCCGCACGGAAGTGACGTACCCCCTGGTCGAGCTGCTGCTGCCCGAGCTGGAGGAGTTCCTCGTCTACGTCTGGCGCCGCCAGCTCGCCGCCGCGACCGGCCGGGTCGTACAGGCCGCGGACGACGAGGAGATGGTGGACCGCCGCCTCGCCGTCGGCTTCGCGGACCTCGTCGGCTTTACGCGCCTGACGCGCCGCATGGAGGAAGAAGAACTCGGCGAACTCGTCGAAGCCTTCGAGACCACCTCCGCGGACCTGGTGGCCGCGCACGGGGGCCGCCTGATCAAGACCCTGGGCGACGAGGTGCTGTACGCAGCCGACGATCCGGGCGTCGCCGCCGAGATCGCCCTGCGTCTCATCGAGACCATGGCCAACGACGAGACGATGCCCGAACTGCGCGTCGGCATCGCCTTCGGCACGGTGACGACTCGCATGGGTGACGTCTTCGGCGCGACCGTGAACCTCGCCTCGCGGCTCACCTCGATAGCCCCTAAGGACGCTGTCCTGGTGGACAGCGCGCTCGCGGAGGAGCTGACGCGCACGGGCGACGCGCCCGCCTCCGAGGCGGAGGCCGCCGAAGCGGCTGCCGCGGCGGAGAAGGAGGGCGAGGAGCCGCCGACGTACCGCTTCGCGCTGCAGCCGATGTGGCAGCGGCCGGTGCGCGGGCTCGGCGTGGTCGAGCCGTGGCTGCTGACCCGCCGGGACAGCTGAGCCTCAGCCGGAGTGCCAGGTCTCAGCCAGGGGCGTCCAGGCAGAGGCCCACGATCGGTACGCACAGGGTTCGGTCGCCGGGGGGCGGGGTCGGTGGCTGTGGCTGAGGGTTGGGGGTCGATGGGTTGCCGGCGGGCGGCTTCGCGGGTGTGGGGCCTTCGGTCGCGTCGTGCGGGTTGGTTTTGCCTGACGGCGTGGGTAGCGGCCCTTTGGGTGTGACGGTCGGGTCCGCGGGCCCCTCGGGCTGGTCGCCGCGGTTCGGCGGCGGCTTGGCAGCGGGCGAGGCGGACGTACGGGGCGTCGGGGTGCCCTCGGCTGCGGCCTCCCCCGTGTCCGAGACCGGAGCAGGGGCCTGCGTGGCCCCGACCGCTGTCGGCTCGACGTCGGCGGGTTCGATGTCGGCGGCTTCGATCTCCGCGGGGTCGATGTCCGTGGCGGTGACGCCCCCGCCAGTCCCGCCCGGCGGCTCCGGCGCGAGCCGCATCAGGCTCAGTGCCCCGGCCGCCAACGCCAGTCCTCCCACGGTGACCAGCATCCGCCGGGGCCGTGGCTTGCGATGACGCCCGCGTGGCCGCTCCGTTCTGCACGGATCCGCCTCGTGCACCGTTGTCCGGCCGTCGGCCACCGCGTCCCGCATGTGCTCTCCCCCAAGTGAACGCGCCCCCGGCGCGCTGTCGCGGTGCGCAGGCTATGCGCGTCGCCGCGCGGGCCGACGGCGTTCGCCCGCACATCACCCGAAAGGGTTCGGCGTGTAAGGGTTTTTTGCCCCAGCCCCGCCCCTTCCCGAAACTGGGGGCTGCGCCCCCAGGCCCCCTGCCTACGGCGGGTGGGTGGGTTTGCGGGGTGGGTGGGGAGCCTGCCGCGGGCGGTGGGGTGCCTACCGGGGTGGTGGGTGACAGTTGTGTCGCGGGTGCGGGTGCGTTGTGGCTGGTCGCGCAGTTCCCCGCGCCCCTGAAATGCCTGCGACTGGCCGCACCCTCGAAGAGCAAGCGAGCCGACAAGCCCGCGCCCCGCACGAAACCGGCAGCTTCCCGCCGGTGGGAGGGGACGTGGGCCGGTGCGTCGTATGTCCGTCGCTTAGCTTCGGTCTGGGCACTGCTGCGCCCTGTGTCAGCACGGGGTCGTATGCCCTGTTGGCGACGGGCTGACGCACCGGCCCGCGGCCCCGCACCCACCACGCACCCCAGGGGCGCGGGGAACTGCGCGAGCAACCACCACGCACCCGCACCCGCACAACCGCCGGAGGCACCCCGCGGGGAACTGCGCGAGCAACCACCACGCACCCGCACCCGCACAACCGCCGGAGGCACCCCGCGGGGAACTGCGCGAGCAACCACCACGCACCCGCAGCCGCACAACCGCCGGAGGCACCCCGCGGGGAACTGCGCGAGCAGCCACCACGCACCCGCAGCCGCCCAACCGCCGGAGGCACCCCGCGGGGCGGTGTCAATTTGCGGCTCCGCCGCGTGGGCGCGACCAGCCACACACAACCCGCCCCCGCCCTATCGCCGGAGGCACCCCCCTGGGATGATCAGAGCCACGCAAGTTAACCCTCGTTAACCAAGGAGGATGCCATGGCCGAGCAGCGCTACGGCGAGTTCGTGGCCGTACGACGCCACGACCGCGCGCACGCGGACGCGGACGCGACCGCCCACGACCACGTCGCAGAGCTCGCGCTCGACCGCCCCAAGGCCATGAACGCCGTATCGACCGAGATGGCCCGCTCCCTCTCCGCCGCCTGCGAGGCACTGGCCGCCGACCGCGACGTACGCGTGGTCGTGCTGACCTCCACCCACGAGCGAGCCTTCTGCGTCGGCGCCGACCTGAAGGAGCGCAACTCGCTCACGGACGCCGAGCTGGTGCGGCAGCGGCCGGTGGCACGGGCCGCGTACACCGGCGTACTGGACCTGCCGATGCCCACCATCGCGGCCGTGCACGGCTACGCGCTGGGCGGCGGCTTCGAGCTCGCGCTGGCCTGCGACCTGATCGTGGCGGACCGTACGGCCGTGGTGGGCCTGCCCGAGGTGTCCGTCGGGGTGATCCCGGGCGGCGGCGGTACGCAGCTGCTGCCGCGCCGGGTCGGCGCGGCACGCGCGGCCGAACTGGTCTTCACCGCGCGACGCGTCGAGGCCGCCGAGGCGCGGGAGCTGGGGCTCGTGGACGACCTCGTCGAGGCGGGCCGCGACCGCGAGGAGGCGCTCGCGCTGGGCGCACGGATCGCCGCGAACTCCCCCGTAGGCCTGCGCGCCGCCAAGCGCGCCCTCCGCCTCGGACAGGGCCTGGACCTGCGTACGGGCCTGGAGGTCGAGGACGCGGCATGGCGTTCGGTCGCCTTCTCGGGGGACCGGGCGGAGGGAGTCGCGGCGTTCAACGAGAAGCGCGCGCCGGACTGGCCGGGGGAGTAGCGGGCGGCCGAACGCCGTGCCCCCGTAACCCCCTGTTCGGCGCCTCGGTATCCCAAATCACCGCAAATATCCTTAACCTGGAGTAATGGGCGGTGACGATATGCGGCTGAGGGCCGTGGTGGCGCTGGCGCAGGGCATGGCCGCCGCGCGCACCCCGCAGGAGTCGTGGCATGCCGCCGCGGTGGGCGCCTGTCACGCGCTGGCCGGGAGTTTCGCCGCGGTGTCCGTGTGGGAGCGGGAGCTCGGCCGGCTGCGGGTGCTGGTGAACGTGGGGGAGCGGGCGGCGGACGAGGAGGAGTACCCCGACGCCGAGGCCTACCCGGTGCATCAGTTCCCCGAGATCACGGAGTTCCTGCACGAGCGGTGGGCGGCCGGCGGCGGGACCAATGCCTGGGTGGAGACGGCCGAGGGGCCGGCCGGGGACCGCGCCGGGTACTGCCACCAGAGGGTCGCCGCGCTGCGCAGGCGCGGGCGCGGCTGCTGTGTCGTCGCGCCGATAGTGCTGCACGGCAGGGCCTGGGGCGAGCTGTATGTGGCCCGCCGGGCGGGAGCCCCCGTCTTCGCGCGCGCCGACGCCGACTTCGCGACCGTTCTCGCCTCGGTCGCCGCCGCCGGGATCGCCCAGACCGAACGCCTGGAGGAGGTCCGACGGCTCGCCTTCACGGACGCGCTGACCGGCCTCGCGAACCGCCGCGCCGTGGACGTACGCCTCGACGAGGCCCTCGAGCGGCATCGCGCCGACGGTGCGGTCGTCAGCCTCGTGGTCTGCGACGTCAACGGCCTGAAACGCGTCAACGACACCCGGGGCCATGCCGCGGGCGACCAGCTCCTGGAGCGGTTCGGCTCGGTCCTCTCGCTGTGCGGCGCGATGCTCCCCGGCACGCTCGCCGCCCGCCTCGGCGGCGACGAGTTCTGCCTGCTCTCGCTGGGGCCGGCCGCCGACGAGGTCGTCCGCGTCGCCGATGAACTGTGCCGCCGGGCCGCCGAGTTGGAGTTCGGCGAGGGCGTCGCGTGCGGTGTCGCCTCCACCGGGGACCCCATCGGCGCTGTCCGCTCGGCCCGCCGCCTGTTCCGTCTCGCGGACGCCGCCCAGTACCGGGCCAAGGCCGCCCGCTCCCCCAAACCCGTGGTCGCGGGTCGCGAGGGCGGCGCCGAGGACCCGGTCGTCCGCCTCGCCGACCGGCCCCCGCCCGAGCTGCCGGGGGACCGGCGCCGGTTCCGGGGCCGCACCCCCTGACCCCCGCCCGGCTCCCGTCCCCGGCCGCCTACGGCGACGGCGACGGATAGAGCCACAGCCGCAGCAGTCGGCTGAGGCGCGGCATCAGTACGTACGTCAGCGTGGGCAGCAGCACCGCCGGGAAGACCACCGCGCGGAGCGGCAGCGGCCAGCTCGTCGTATAGGGCACGAGCAGCCACTGGACCAGCAGGACGAGCGGATAGGCCGCGAGGAACGTGGTCAGCACCATCTTCCAGCGGGGCGGGGACTGCACCGTCGTACCGGGCAGACTGAACCAGGTCTCCATCCCGGTGGTCGACTGCCGCTCGCCGCTGATCTCGGTGGCGATGCCCTCGATCCGCGCGTGCCAGTCCGCCCGCTCCCGGGACGTCAGCCACTGCGACAGCCGCTCCGGGTCGGCGAAGTGCACCACCACGTGGAAGCGGTGCCCGTCCTCGGGGCGCAGCCAGGCGACCCCCTGGTTCCCGGGGAACCGCGACGCGCTGCGGGTGATGCCATGGGTCCACCGCTCGAACTCGGCTTCCCTTCCGGGGCGTACCTTCCAGGTGAAGACGGCCGTGACCGGTTCGGTGCACTGAGTGCTGTGATCCGTACGGAGGGCGCTGTGGTTCATACGGACCCGCGTCCCACGGACGGCGCCACTCATGCCCCGCGCAGGGCACCGCCAGGCTCCCGTGAGTCTCTGTAAGGACCTCGGCCCGGCAGCGGTCGTGACAATTGGCGATTCACTCTCTAGGCTCCTGAATATGGATATGCATACTGTGGTGGTGGGGACGACCGGTGTCACCGCGGCCGACGTGCTCGCCGTGGCGCGCGGCGGAGCGCGCGTCGAGCTCTCCGAGGACGCCGTGGCGGCGCTCGCTGCCGCTCGCGAAATCGTGGACGCGCTGGCGGCCAAGCCGGAACCCGTGTACGGGGTGTCCACCGGGTTCGGCGCCCTGGCGACCCGGCACATCAGCCCCGAGATGCGCGCCCAGCTCCAGCGCAACATCGTGCGCTCGCACGCCGCCGGGATGGGCCCGCGCGTCGAGCGGGAAGTCGTACGCGCCCTGATGTTCCTGCGGCTCAAGACCGTCTGCTCGGGACGGACCGGCGTACGCCCCGCCGTCGCGCAGACCATGGCCGACATCCTGAACGCGGGCATCACCCCGGTCGTGCACGAGTACGGATCCCTCGGCTGCTCCGGCGACCTCGCACCGCTCTCCCACTGCGCCCTGACGCTGATGGGCGAGGGCGACGCGGAGGGCCCCGACGGAGTCGTACGTCCGGCCGGTGTGCTCCTCGCCGAGCACGGCATAGAGCCCGTCGAGCTGCGCGAGAAGGAAGGCCTCGCCCTCCTCAACGGCACCGACGGCATGCTCGGCATGCTGATCATGGCCCTGGCCGACCTCGACACCCTCTACAAGTCCGCCGACATCACCGCGGCCCTCTCCCTCGAGGCGCTGCTCGGCACCGACAAGGTCCTCGCCCCCGAGCTGCATGACATCCGCCCGCACCCCGGCCAGGGCGCCAGTGCCGCCAACATGCTCGCCGTGTTGAAGGGTTCCGGCCTCACCGGTCACCACCAGGGTGACGCCCCGCGCGTCCAGGACGCGTACTCCGTGCGCTGCGCCCCCCAGGTCGCCGGCGCGGGCCGCGACACCATGGCGCATGCCCGCCTGGTGGCCGACCGCGAGCTCGCCTCCGCCGTCGACAACCCCGTCGTCCTGCCCGACGGCCGCGTGGAGTCGAACGGCAACTTCCACGGCGCCCCCGTCGCGTACGTACTGGACTTCCTGGCGATCGCAGCCGCCGACCTCGGCTCGATCGCCGAGCGCCGCACCGACCGCCTCCTCGACAAGAACCGCTCGCACGGGCTGCCGCCCTTCCTCGCGGACGACGCGGGTGTGGACAGCGGGCTGATGATCGCCCAGTACACGCAGGCCGCCCTGGTCAGCGAGATGAAGCGGCTCGCCGTCCCGGCCTCGGCCGACTCGATCCCGTCCTCCGCGATGCAGGAGGACCATGTGTCGATGGGCTGGTCGGCCGCCCGCAAGCTCCGTACGGCCGTCGACAGCCTCACTCGGATCGTCGCCATCGAGCTGTACGCCGCCACCCGCGCCATCGAACTCCGCGAGGGCCTCACCCCGGCCCCCGCCTCCCGCGCGGTCATCGACGCGGTCCGTGCGGCGGGCGTCCAGGGGCCGGGCCCGGACCGCTTCCTCGCGCCGGACCTGGAGGCCGCCGACGCCTTCGTACGCGGGGGGCATCTGGTCGCTGCGGCCGAGCCCGTGACGGGCCCGCTGGCGTAGGGGTTCCGAGGCTGCTTCGGCAGGTGTGAGCGGGGGCACGTCGGCAGATCGTGCCCCCGCCAGGATCTGTGCTAGGGTTCATAACGAAACGTTTTTGGTACCCATTAACTTTGTGCGCCTGAAAGGAATCCTCTCTCAGGCGCGTTTTGTTTTCCCGGTCATTTCCGGATGGGGCCCACCTATCAGGAGAAATGACACATGGCATCAGGCACCGTGAAGTGGTTCAACTCGGAAAAGGGCTTCGGCTTCATCGAGCAGGAGGGTGGCGGCCCGGACGTGTTCGCCCACTACTCCAACATCGCCACCTCGGGCTTCCGTGAGCTGCAAGAGGGCCAGAAGGTCACCTTCGACGTCACGCAGGGCCAGAAGGGCCCGCAGGCGGAGAACATCGTCCCCGCCTAATTCTTAGGGACACGCTCAAAGCGAGCCGGGGTCCGCACCTTCGGGTGCGGGCCCCGGCTCGTGCCGTCCGCGCGTCCAGCCGGTCTTTGCCCGCAGCTCTCAGGACTGCCAGAGGAAGGAATTCCCCATCAGCATGACTCGATTCGAACGCCCTGAACGACCTGCCGGTAAACGGCCGGCGAATTCTCGAGGTGCTCGCGGTTCCCGTGGTGCTCGCGGCGGGGCCCCCGCTGCCGCCAACGGCGGCGCCAGGAACGTACGCACAAAGCCGTCGTCGCCCGCCACCCCGCCGCAGGAGTTCGCGCTGCCGGTGACCGTCACGCCCGCGCTGCCCGCCGTCGAGTCCTTCGACGCGCTGGACATGCCGCCCGCGCTGACGAAGACGCTGGCGGCTCAGGGCGTCATCGAGCCTTTCCCGATCCAGGGCGCGACGCTGCCCAACTCCCTTGCCGGGCGCGACATTCTGGGCCGCGGCCGGACCGGTTCCGGCAAGACCCTCGCCTTCGGCCTTGCGCTGCTCGCCCGCACCTCGGGCCGCCGCGCCGAGCCCAAGGCGCCGCTCGCGCTGGTCCTGGTGCCCACGCGAGAGCTCGCCCAGCAGGTCACCGACGCACTCACGCCGTACGCCACTGCCGTCAACCTGCGGCTCACCACCGTGGTCGGCGGGATGTCCATCGGCCGGCAGGCGGGCTCGCTGCGGCGCGGCGCTGAGGTCCTCGTGGCCACGCCCGGGCGGCTCAAGGACCTCATAGACCGCGGCGACTGCAGCCTCGCCCGGGTCGGGATCACCGTCCTCGACGAGGCCGACCAGATGGCCGACATGGGGTTCATGCCGCAGGTCACGGCGCTGCTGAAGCAGGTCGAGCCGGGCGGGCAGCGGATGCTGTTCTCGGCGACGCTGGACAAGAACATCGACAAGCTCGTACGGATGTTCCTCACGGACCCGGTGGTGCACTCCGTCGACCCCTCGGCCGGTGCGGTGACGACGATGGAGCACCATGTGCTGCACGTCATCGACGAGACCGACAAGAAGGCCGTCGCCCTGCGTATCGCGGCCCGCGACGGTCGCGTGATCCTCTTCGTGGACACCAAGCGCGGCGCCGACCGCTTCACCAAGCGGCTGCTGGCCAACGGCGTACGGGCCTCCGCGCTGCACGGCGGTCGCTCACAGCCCCAACGCAACCGCACCCTCGACCAGTTCAAGAACGGTCAGGTCACCGCCCTGGTCGCCACGAACGTCGCGGCCCGCGGCATCCATGTCGACGACCTCGACCTCGTCGTGAACGTCGACCCGCCGACCGACCACAAGGACTACCTGCACCGCGGCGGCCGTACCGCCCGCGCGGGCGAGTCCGGCAGCGTGGTCACCCTGGTCCTGCCGGAGCAGAAGCGCGAGATGACCCGGCTGATGTCGGACGCGGGGATCAGTCCGCGGACGGTACGGGTCAAGTCGGGCGACGAAGAGCTGTCGCGGATCACCGGCGCCAGGGAGCCGTCCGGCGTGCCGGTGGTCATCGAGGTCCCGGCGCCCGCCGTCCAGCCCCAGGCGAAGTCTCGGCCGCGCAGGGGTGGTGGAGCCAGGAGAGGCGGGCCGCGTCCGCGCAGCCGCGGCTAGGCGCCGCGTTGGAGGGCAGTTCCGGGCTGCGAGTCCGTCGTGGCTGGTCGCGCCCGCGCGGCGGAGCCGCAATTTGACACAGCCCCGCGCCCCTGCGGGGCGCTCAGAAAGCCCCGCCCCGCTCCCGTCGTACCGAATACACGACGAAGCCCGCCCCCAGGCCCAGGAACAGCGTGCCGCCGACCAAGTACGGGGTCGTGTCGAAGGCGCCGGTGTCGGCGAGTTGCGTTTGGGTGGACTGGTCGGTGGAAGCCGAGTCGTTGGAGGAGGCGGGCTCGGCGTTCGTGATCGTCGAGGTCCGCTCTGCTCTGGTCTCCGCCGCGGGACCGTCCCACGTCGCATTGGCGGACGGGACGAACCACAGGGCACCCAGGAGGGTGCCCGCGGCGGTGGCGGTCAGCAGCGATCGACGAGCGGCGGACACGGAGTATCGATCCCCTTGCGGTGCAGGCGAATTGGCCGTGAGGACCGATGCTAATGAAAGATGCGGGTCTCAGGAAAGTCACGGTACCTGGGAGTCGCACGATCGATGGCCGTGATGGCGTGAAGTCGGTGCAGTGACGGAGCACACCGCGCCCCCGATTCGCCGGATCGGTGCCCGGGCGAGGATGATGTCGCGGTGGACGACCGCAACCGGAGGCCGGGTTCTGTCGTCTCAGGGGGAGCGCTGACCGACACCCGCACCAGTCGTACGACGACGTACCGACGTGGTGTGCCCCACACCGGCGACATATGTGGAACGGGATGCATCGGTTCTGGCGTTTCTAGAAGTTACGGGGATTCTCAGGTGTCTTGGGCATTCGGCAACGATGGAGAAGCGTGTGATGACGAACAGTAAGCGGCGCAAAGGCCTGACGGTCGCGTCCGCACTGCTCGGAGGGGTGCTGGTGCTCTCTGCGTGCAGCGGGAGCGGCGACGACGGCAAGTCCGGCGCCGAGGGGGACGGCACCTCGCAGTCCAAGGTCGACGAGGCGGCGGCCGAGAAGAGTTCCGACGCCGAAATCAAGATCACCCCGAAGGACGGCACCGACAACGCCTCCATCAACAACGCCGCCAAGGTCACCGTGAGCAAGGGCACGCTCACCGACGTCACCATGAAGACCTCGGCCGGCGACGCCGTCGAAGGCGAGATATCGGCCGACAAGAAGAGCTGGTCCCCCAGCGTTCAGCTGGAGCGGTCCACCACGTACAAGCTCGCGGTCGCCGCCGAGGACTCCGAGGGCCGCGCCGCCCACGAGAACGCCTCGTTCACGACCGTCTCCCCGTCCAACAGCTTCATCGGCACCTTCACGCCCGACGACGGCTCCACGGTCGGCGTCGGTATGCCGGTCTCGATCAACTTCGACAAGGAGATCACCAACAAGGAGGCCGTGCAGAAGGGGATCACGGTCACCTCCAGCAGCGGCCAGGAGGTCGCCTGCCACTGGTTCAGCACCCAGCGCATGGACTGCCGCCCCGACGAGTACTGGAAGAGCGGCTCCAAGGTCACCCTCAAGCTGGCCCTGGACGGCGTCGAGGGCGCGGAAGGCGTCACCGGCGTCCAGCAGAAGACGGTCTCCTTCACGATCGGCCGCAACCAGGTCTCGGTCGTCGACGCCAAGACCAAGCAGATGAAGGTCATGCGCGACGGCAAGACCATCAAGACCATTCCGATCTCCGCCGGTTCGCCCGAGAACAAGACGTACGAGGGCCAGATGGTGATCTCCGAGAAGTTCAAGGAGACCCGGATGAACGGCGCGACGGTCGGCTTCACCGACGACGACGGCAAGGGCGAGTACGACATCGAGGACGTACCGCACGCCATGCGCCTGTCGACCTCCGGCACCTTCATCCACGGCAACTACTGGGGTGCCGACGACGTCTTCGGCAACGTCAACACCAGCCACGGCTGTGTCGGTCTGAACGACAGCAAGGGTGCGGACGACCCGAACACCGAGGGCGCCTGGTTCTACAACAACTCGATGATCGGTGACGTCGTCGTGGTGCAGAACACCGGCGACAAGCAGATCGCTCCGGACAACGGCCTCAACGGCTGGAACATGGACTGGGCCGAGTGGAAGGCCGGTTCGGCGCTCTGACGGCCCGTTTCGCGGACGGTGGCGCGGATGTGACGCGTCCGGTTTGTACGCGGTGGGCGTAGGCAGACGATGGCCTGCCGGGACCTCATGGTCCCGGCGGGCCGTTCGTGTTTCTGTGGAGGGCATGACCGCCCACACCGTCGAGTACATCCGGTATCGCATCCCCGAGCAGCAGTCGGCCGAGTTCCTGGCCGCCTACACCCGTGCCGCCGCCCATCTCGCCGCGGCCCCGCAGTGCGTCGACTACGAACTGGCACGCTGCGAGGAGGACTTCGAGCACTTCATCCTGCGGATCACCTGGACCTCGTCCGAGGATCACCTCGAGGGCTTCCGGAAGTCGGAGCTGTTCTCCGACTTCCTCGCCGAGATCCGGCCGTACGTGGGCGACATCGAGGAGATGCGCCACTACAAGCCGACCACCGTACGCGGCGCGGGCGCGGCCGTGCCGACGCTGTACGCCTGGGCGGGCGGCGCCGAGGCCTTCTCCCGGCTCACCGAGGTCTTCTACGACAAGGTGCTACGGGACGACGTCCTGGCCCCCGTCTTCGCCGGTCTCGCCCCCGAACACGCCTCGCATGTCGCGCTCTGGCTCGGCGAGGTCTTCGGCGGCCCGGCGGCCTACTCCGAGACGCAGGGCGGCCACGGTCACATGGTCGCCAAGCACCTCGGCAAGGGCATCACCGAGGTACAGCGCCGCCGCTGGGTCAATCTCCTCCAGGACGCGGCGGACGAGGCGGGCCTCCCGACCGACGCTGAGTTCCGCTCGGCCTTCGTCGCGTACGCGGAGTGGGGGACGCGGCTCGCGGTGTACTTCTCGGGCCCGGACGCGAAGCCTCCGGCGGAGCAGCCGGTGCCGAAGTGGACATGGGGAGCGGCTCCGCCGTACCGGCCGTAGGACTTCAGCGGCTGCTGCGGCCGGGTGCTACGCCTGGGGAGCGGTCCGGCCCGCGTGCGTGGCGTCCCTGCCCCAGCTCGCCAGCAGGCGCAGGGCCTCTGCCGACGGCGATCCCGGCTCCGCGTGGTAGGTGATCAGCGACTGCTGGGCGTCGTCGGCCATGTGGAACGTCTCGAAGGACAGCGTCAGGTCGCCGACGAGCGGGTGGCGCAGGCGCTTGACGCCGTGGCTCTTCTCCTTGACGTCGTGCCTGGCCCACAGCCGCCTGAACTCCTCGCTCTTGAGGGAGAGTTCGCCGACCAGGGCGGACAGCCGCGGGTCGTCGGGGTGGCAGCCGGCGTCCATGCGCAGAAAGCTGACCATGTCGGCCTGCTTCTGGTCCCACTCCACGAACAGCTCGCGGGACGCGGGGTTCAGGAACACCAGCCGCGCCCAGTTCCGCTCCTGCGGCGGCAGCTCCGACCAGTCGCCGAAGAGTGCCGCGGCCATCCGGTTCCAGGCCAGGATGTCCGAGCGGCGCCCCACGATGTACGCCGGGACACCGTCGATCGAGTCCAGCAGCTGCCGCAGCGCGGCCCGTATGTGCTGGGTCGGTGCGGCCGGCTTCTTCTTGTGCTGCTTGGGCTTCGCCAGGTGGGTCAGATGCGCATGCTCGGCGTCAGTCAGGCGCAGGGCGCGGGCGATGGAGTCCAGGACCTCCGCCGAGACGTTGCGCCCGTTGCCCTGCTCCAGGCGCGTGTAGTACGCCACGGACACCCCGGCGAGCTGCGCGAGCTCCTCGCGGCGCAGCCCCGGCACCCGGCGGTGCCGCCCGAAGTCCGGCAGCCCGACGTCCTCCGGCTTCAGCCGGGCGCGCCGGGTGCGCAGGAACTCGCTGAGCTCGGCGCGGCGGTCCAGGCCCGTGCCGGGCTCGTGGTCGGGGTGGGGCTGTGCGTCCATGCGTCCAGTATTCACGGTCGGCGTGTGGTCGTACGCACACGAGCCTGTCCCCGCCAGTAGTAGGACCAGCGAACGTACGCAAAGCCGTGACCTGGGTAAACGCTGGGCGCTCCGGCAGGCTGGACGACGTGCCCGGACGGAAAGAAGGCAGCCGGGCACGAAACCCCCGCTAGGAGAACCCCCGGCATGACCACTGTTGCTGCGTACGCCGCACCCGCCGCCAAGGCTCCGCTGGAGCGCACCACCATCGAGCGCCGCGCGGTCCGCGAGTTCGATGTGCTGATCGACATCAAGTTCGCCGGCATCTGTCACTCCGACATCCACCAGGTGCAGGAGGGCTGGGGCGAGGCGATCTTTCCGATGGTCCCCGGTCACGAGATCGCGGGCGTCGTCTCCGAGGTCGGCCCCGGCGTGACCAAGTACCAGGTCGGCGACCGCGTGGGCGTCGGCTGCATGGTCGACTCCTGCCGCGAGTGCGACAACTGCAAGGCCGGTCAGGAGCAGTACTGCACCGGCGGCGGCATGATCGGCACGTACAACGCCCTCGACAAGGACGGCGAGCCCACCTACGGCGGCTACGCCGAGAAGATCGTCGTCGACGAGAACTACGTCGTCCGCATCCCCAACGGCCTGTCCCTCGACGTGGCCGCGCCGCTGCTCTGCGCCGGCATCACCACGTACTCGCCCCTAAAGCACTGGAACGCCGGCCCCGGCAAGAAGGTCGCCGTCGTCGGCATGGGCGGACTCGGTCACATGGCCGTCAAGATCGCGCACGCACTCGGCGCCGAGGTCACGGTCCTCTCGCAGTCCCTGCGCAAGCAGGAGGACGGCCTGAAGCTGGGCGCCGACCACTACTACGCCACCAGCGACCCGAAGACCTTCCAGGAGCTGGCCGGCACCTTCGACCTCATCGTCTCGACGGTCTCGGCCCCGCTCGACTTCGACGCGTTCCTGTCCCTGCTGCGCACGGACGGCGCCCTGGCGAATGTCGGCGCCCCCGAGGAGCCGGTCTCCGTCAACCTCTTCTCGTTGATCATGGGCCGCAAGACCCTCGCCGGCTCCGCCATCGGCGGCATCCGGGAGACCCAGGAGATGCTGGACTTCTGCGCGGAGCACGGCATCGGCGCGGAGATCGAGCTGATCGGCGCGTCCGAGATCAACGAGGCGTACGAGCGGGTGCAGAGCAGCGATGTGCGCTACCGCTTCGTGATCGACACCGCGACGATCTAGCTCCGCGGGGAGCGCTGCGCGAAATGTGCGGGCCCGATGTGGCTGGTCGGGCCCGCGCGGCGGAGCCGCATATGTCGCAGCCCTGTGCCCCTTGAGCAGCCCTGTGCCCCTTAAGGGGCACAGGGCTGCCGTTTAGTGTGGAAATGTCGCTGAATAGCGAGTTGAGGAGGTCCGCACGATGACTGTCGAGCTGAACCACACCATCGTCGCCGCCCACGACAAGAAGGCCTCGGCCCAGTTCCTCGCCGACATCCTGGGTCTGGAGGTGAGCTCGCCCTTCGGCCCGTTCATCCCGGTCCAGATCCCCAACGGCGTCACCCTCGACTACGCCGACGCCGACGACCCCATCACTCCGCAGCACTACGCGTTCCTGGTCTCGGAGGACGACTTCGACGCGATCTTCGCCCGAATCCGGGCCGCTGGTCTGACGTACTGGGCGGACCCGTTCCACCGCCGCGTCAACGAGATCAACAGGAACGACGGCGGCCGCGGCACCTACTTCGACGACCCGAACGGCCACAACCTGGAGATTCTGACGCGGCCTTACGGGAGCGGAGACCCGTCGTAACGCAACGTTCCGACAGGGGCGACCCTCAATTCATCGGATGAAGTCCCATCCTCCTCCCTCAGATGACGCGCTGTTGACGCATCATTGGACACTTCCTACGCTCCCGCGTAGCCGATTCATCGGATCAATCAATTGATCGGAGATCGATGATGGGAGTCAGCAGACGGGGATTTCTCGGCCGTATGGCCGCCGGCGCCGCGACGGGAGCGGCAACAGGAGTGGCGACGGGAGTGGGTGTCGCCGGAGCGGCCGCCGCCCAGCCCGGAGCGGCGGCCGCTCCCGCGGTCCTCACGGGCATGCGTACCGACCGTGAGTGGCAGGAGTTCCTCTCCGGACAGGACCTGGTGTGGAAGCGGGTGCCGCGCGCCTGGTACGAGGGGCCGTTCCTCGGCAACGGACTGCTCGGCTCGATCGTCTACCAGGAGCCCGGGGCGAAAGCCCTGCGCTTCACCGTGCACCACAGCGAAGTCCAAGACCACCGGCCGCAGTTCGGCCACAACTGGGGTGTGGCCCGCCTTCCCGTCGGCAATCTCCGCTTGCGTCCCGTCGGGACCATCACCGGCGCCGACCTGCGCCTGGACCTGTGGAACGCCGAGGTCAGCGGTACGGTCACCACAGACAAGGGCAGCATCGAACTGCGCGCGCTGGTCCACAACGACCGTACGCTGCTGCTGATCACCGCGCGTGCGAGTGCGGGCGAGCGCGATTTCCGCTGGGAGTTCGTCCCCTCGCCGGCCGTCAGCCCGCGCATCGTGCGGGAGAACCCTCCGGCCGGAATGGAGCCCAACCCCGATCCGGTGACCACGCGGGAGCAGGACGGCACGGGAGTCGTCGTCCAGTCGCTGGTCGCGGGTGGCCAGACCGCCACGGCCTACCGGGAACGCACACTCGGTGACGTACGCGCGTACGTCCTGGCCGTTGCCCATTCTCACCCCGGCACCGACGCCGAAGGCCGTGCGAGATCGGCCGTCCGCAAGGCGTCCGCGCTGCCCGTCTCCAGCCTGGTGCGTACCCACCGCGAGTGGTGGCACCGCTTCTACCGCAAGAGCTTCATCTCCGTCCCCGACGGGATGCTGCAGAGCTTCTACTGGATCCAGCTCTACAAGCTTGCCTCCGCCGCTCGCGAGCACGCGCCCGTCATGGCGACCACCGGTCCCTGGCTGGAACCAACCCCCTGGCCCGCAGTGTGGTGGAACCTCAACGTCCAGTTGGAGTACTGGGCGGTGCACGGCTCCAACCATCTGGAACTGGACGCCGTCCCACGCACCCTCGCCGAGCACACCGACACCTTGATCGGGGCCCTGCGTCCCGAGTACCGGGCCGACTCGGCGGGCGTGCGCCGCGCCACCGACGCCAACTGCGACACCAGCGGCACCGTCACCATCCCCGGCGTCAGCACCACTCCGGAGGTCGGCAACCTGCCCTGGGCGCTGCACAACGTCTGGCTGACCTACCGTCACACGATGGACCGCGGCGTTCTCGAGGACGTCCTGTACCCGCTGCTGCGCCGAGCCGTCAACTACTACCTGCACTTCCTGTATGAGGGTGAGGACGGGCGCCTGCACCTGCCGACGACCCACTCGCCCGAGTACGGCAACGCCCCCGACTGCAACTACGACCTGGCCCTGCTGCGCTGGAGCTGCGCGACCCTGCTTCAGAGCATCGACCTGCTGGGCGTACGGGACGACCTGGCGACCAAGTGGCGCGACGTGCTGGAGCGGCTCACCGACCATCCGGTGGACGAGAACGGCTTCATGATCGGAGCCGGTGTGCCGTTCGCGAAGTCGCACCGGCACTACTCCCACATGCTCTCCGTCTACCCGCTCTACCTCGTCAACTGGGAGCAGCCCGAGCACCGTGACCTGATCGAACGGTCGCTGACGCACTGGATCGGCTTCGAGGGCGCTCTGCGCGGCTACAGCTTCACGGGGGCCGCCTCGATCTCCGCCCAGATGGGCCGCGGCGACGACGCGCGGACGTATCTGCGGGACCTGATCGCCCGGTTCGTACAGCCCAACACCATGTACTACGAGGCGGGGCCGGTCGTCGAGACACCGCTGTCCGCCGCGCAGAGCCTGCACGACATGCTCTGCCAGAGCTGGGGCGACACGATACGGATCTTTCCCGCCGTCCCGCGGACATGGCAGGACGTCACGCTGCACGACTTCCGCACCCAGGGGGCGTTCCTCATCAGCGCCGTCCGCCGGGGCGGCACGACGCGCTGGGTGCGGGTCCACAGCCTCGCCGGGCAGCCGTGCCGGGTGCGCCACTCGATGACCGGACGGCTCACGGTCGCCGGGGTCAGTGGCCCCGCCCCCGCCTGGCGCGACCTGGGCGACGGCGTGGTCGAGCTGGACCTGGACCGCGGCGCGGAAGCGGTGATGTACCCGGCGGGCTCGCGCCCCGACCTGCGCGTCGCCCCCGTGAGGGTGACCGAGCCGGCCGAACGGTGGGGACTGCCGGAGCTGCCGCAGAACGGCAGCATCACCCAGGTCGACCTGACGGCGTACTACGACAACGACGGCATCACCACCGAGATGTACTACGGCGACGGGGACTTCGACGGCGCCGGGCGTACGTACCCCATGGCCCAGCTGCCTCAGACCGGGCAGACGACGGACCAGGGGATCGCCTTCTCCTTCACCAACGGCAGCGAGGGAACGAAGAACAACGTGGTGGCCGCCGGGCAGGAGATCGCCGTACCGCAGGGCGCGTACACCAAGCTGCACGTGCTCGGCGCGGGCGACACGGCGAGCGTGACCGTGTCGGCTGTGCTCCGCTACGCCGACGGAACCACCGAGGCCGCGTCGTTCGGGCTCACCCACTGGCTGGCGTCCGGCCCCGAGTCCGGAGAGACGGCGGCGGTGACCACCAGACAGATCCATACGCGCACCGGGCCGCTGGACCTCAAGGCGGCAGTCTTCCACCAGGCCATCGCACTCGACGCGAACAGGCAACTGGTCGCCGTCACGCTGACCGCTCCTCCGGGGGCAGCCAGGGCGCACGTCTTCGCGCTCTCCCTGAAGCGGTAGGGGGGAAGGGCGAGGGAAGCGCCAAAGGGAGGCGAGAGGAGGCGAACGAGGCGAGAGGAGGCGAACGAGGCGAGAGGAGGCGAATGAGACGAGGGGAGGCGAACGAGGCGAGGGGAGGCGAACGAGGTGCCTGTGATGTGACGGCCTTCACCCTGATATGGCGGAAAGTGATGAATTCCTTACGCGTTCCTCTCGTAAGGAATTGCACACAGACAACGCCATACCGTGGAGGCTTCGCGTGCGACCGTTCACTCTCAACTACGCCGTTCCCATCGGGCTTCCTCCCGTGGTGACGCCGTATCGCTTCGACGCGTCGCGCCAACTGAACGTGCTACCGGACGGACGCCCGGCCGTCAGCGACCCGGAGCTCCTTCTGGCGCTCGGCACGACGACGTCCACCGCCGGTTCCGCGACGCACTTCGACGACTGACGCCCCGTAACCGAATGACCGTGCTCATCCTCACGTCCGAGGGGGACGTGACCGCCGACATGGTGGTGGCCAAGCTGCACGAGATGGGGACCCCCATGATGCGGCTGGACCCCGCCGACCTGCCGGACAAAGCCGTGTTGTCGGCCGACTTCGCCCATGGCGACTTCGACGGCCACCTGTCGAAGAACGGGCAGGTGCTCAGCATGGGAGGCCTGCGCTCCGTATGGGTGCGCAGGCCCGGCGAACCGGCCGCGCACGCGGCACACCCCTCGGCGTGGTTGACCGCCGAGACCCGTCAGGCGCTGTTCGGAATGCTCCACTCCGCCGCTGCGCGCTGGATGAACCATCCGTGCAACGCCGATCAAGCCCGCCTGAAGCCATGGCAGTTGAGGGTGGCTCACCTCAGCGGCTTTGCCGTACCACCGACTGTATTCACCACCTCCCCGCGCCTGGCACGGCAGTTCGCCGAGGCGCACCGGGACGTGGTCGTGAAGTCCGCTTCGGGGCCGCCGCCCGGTGACCCCGGGCTCGCCCTGCCCACCACCCTGATCGGACCCGACGCGGACTTCACCGCCGTCGCGTCCGGTCCCGCGCTGCTGCAGCGGTACGTACGCAAGCGTGCCGACATTCGTCTGACCTGTGTCGGCACCCGGCTGTTCGCCGCACGGAAGACGGCCGAGCCGGACCAGGTCGACGGGCGCTACGGCGACACCGAGCACACCTGGCAGGCGGTTCCGGTGCCCGAACGCGTCGGCAAGCCGGTGCACGAGTACGTCGCCCTTGCCGGACTGGCGTACGCCGCCTTCGACTTCGCCGAGGACGAGGACGGCATCTGGTGGTTCCTCGAGTGCAATCAAAGCGGCCAGTTCGGCTTTGTCGAACTGGAGACCGGGCAGCCCATCTCAGAGACGGTCGCCCTGTGGCTGTCGCAGCGCAAGGCGGATCGCGGTGTTCCCCAGAGCTATTGGTGAGGTGCCCGCCCCAACGGGTCGACTCGGCAGGTAGCGTCCTTGTCTGTCTAACGGAAGCTCATAGGCAGCCGACTCGTGACCTTCGTGGCGGAGAGTGGGGCGGAGCGCAGACCGAGGGGAGACGCCAGATGACGACGCCGGCGACGGGCGACTTCGATGCCGGCCACGTGGGGGTCGGCGACAGAGTCGGGCCGTACCGGCTGCTCAGAAACCTCGGCGCCGGCGGCATGGGCCGGGTCTGCCTGGCCCGCTCCGAGGGCGGGCGCACGGTCGCGGTCAAGCTCATCAAGCCGGAGTTGGCCGCCGAACCCCAGTTCCGCGAGCGCTTCCGGCTCGAAGTCGCGGCGGCGCGCAGGGTGAGCGACCGCTGGACGGCGCCGGTCCTCGACGCGGACACCGAGGCCGAGACGCCGTGGGTGGCCACCGGCTACATCGCGGGATCCTCGCTCGAGCACATCGTCTCGCCGCGCGGGCACGGCCCGTTGCCCGCCCACTCCGTACGCACGCTCGCCTACGGACTCGCCTGCGCCCTGCTCGACATCCACGGGGCCGGACTGGTCCACCGGGACCTCAAGCCCTCCAACATCCTGATCACCATCGACGGCCCCCGCGTCATCGACTTCGGCATCGCGCGGGCGCTGGACGCGGTGCCCGGCTCGACCCTGACCAGCTCGGGCATGCTCGTCGGCTCGCCTGCCTTCATGTCCCCCGAGCAGATCAGGGACGAGCCGGTGGGCCCGGCCGCCGACGTCTTCTGCATGGCCGCGGTACTGGCGTACGCGGCGACCGGGCAGACCCCCTTCGGCGGTGGCGGCTCCGGCGGTGTGCACGCCGTGATGTTCCGCATCGCGCAGGAGGAGCCGGACCTGGCGGGGATCGAGGAGCCGCTGCGGGAACTGATCGCGGACTGCCTCGCCAAGGAGCCGACGGCCAGGCCGACTCCCGAGGAGGTGGCCGCACGGGTGCAGCCGGTGGCGACCGGCACCTCGTCGCCGCCGTGGCTGCCCGCCCAGATCATCGCCGAACTGGGGCGCAGCGCTGTTGAGTTGCTGGACACGGATACGCCGGCGTCGGGGGCGCCGGCGTCGACCGCCTCCGCTTCCGCGTCTGCTTCTCCGTCGTCGGCGCCAGTACCGGCATCGGCACCCGGATCGGGATCGGGATCGGGATCGGGATCGGGCGAGTCCGCGTCGTCACCCGCCGGTTTCCCCGCGAGCTGGGAGGAGACTCCCGTGGCGGAACGGTCGGAGTGGGGGACGCAGGTCGTGCCGAAACCGGACCTCCGGTCCGCGGAGGCGGCTCCGGCTCCGGATCCGTCGTCGCGACCCCGTCGCGCGGGCAGGGGCCGACGGGTCGCGATCGCGCTGGGAGCCGCCGCCGTGGTGGTGGCGGGCGCCGTGTTCGGTGCGTCGGCCGCCGGTGTGCCGTTGCCCTTCGGGGACTCCTCGGAGTCGGGCTCCGGTGACGGCGGCGGCCCGGAATCGGACGTGCCCAAGGAGTTCGTCGGCATCTGGGCGGGCTCGGTCGAGCGGGACGGGAAGCCCACCGGTCAGTACCGCCGGTTCGCCGTCTCGCCGGGGCAGGTGGGCGAGATCGTCGCCACCAGCATCAGCCTCGGCAAGCACTACGAGTGCAAGAGCGACGGCACCCTCACCGCCAAGCCCTCCGGCGGCGGAAACGGCAACGGCAGCGGTACGTCACTGCGGCTGGACACCAAGGTCGTCAGCAGCGTCCCTCCGGACACCTGCTCGGCCCTCGGCGAGCACGTCCTCTCCAGAGGTGCGGGTGACTCCCTCCGCTGGGAAGCCGCGGGGCGTACCGCCGAACTGCGCAGGATCGCGGGACCGGAGAAGCTCCCCGAAGGGGTGCTCGGCACCTGGCAGCGGCCTCTGGACGGCGGCGGCACGCAGCGGATGACCATCGAGCAGAAGCCGGTGGGCAGCCCGGCCGCCGCACTGGTCTCGGACGGCGCCGGCAACCACTGCGAGGCCGACATGAACCTGGTCTCCACAGGCGAGGCGAACCGCCCGATCCGTTTCGCCCCACCGGAGGCCGACCGCGCCAACTCCTCCGGCCCCTGCAACTTCGGCGGCTCCTCCACACTGCGCCGCGAGGGCGAGACACTCGTACGCATACTGGCGGGCGGCGAGCGGCTCACGTATACGCGGGGGTGAGAGGCGGCCCGCGGCAGGTGCCCTTCCGGTCACCGGTCACCCTTCGGCGGGCCCCAGCACCTGTCGGGCACGAAACTCCGGGAGGATCAGTCGCTGCGGCCCTCAACCGACGAGGCAACGTCGTCGAGATCCTTCGCGATGGCTCTGCTCACTGCCCGTGCGCCCACGCCGCCGAGAATCTTGGCGAGCAGGCCCATGACGCCGCCTGGTGCCTCGGCACTGAACGTCATGCGGACGGTCGTCGCCGACGGGCCGTCCGCCCGCAGCAGCCACTCCGAGACGTAACGGGTGCCACGCGATTGGGCCTCCACCACATAGCGCTCGGGTGGTTCGCTGGCGGTCACCCACATCTCCTCGGTGGCGTCCTTGCCGAACATGCGCCGGGTCTCCCGCCACCGCGTGCCGACGTCAAAGGCCCCGTCCGTGAGGATTTCGACCTTCGAGACGCCGCTGAGTACGCGCTCCATGCCCTGCAGGTCGGTCAGGGCCTCCCACACACGTCTCTGGCCTGCGGCGATGCGCCGCTCCACGACCACGCTTCTGCTGGTCATGCCATCCATCAAAGCACCAGGCCCCGGCGACTGCATCGGCTGCCCGCCAGACTTCTTCCCGAACGGCACGGAAGCCGGCGACCCAGGCGGAAGCGGACAACGCCCCGGGCCCAACCGGCCACAGCACTAGCCGTGAACGGTGTTGAGGACGGCGGCGAGCCTTTCGGGCGCGCTGATCATTGCCATGTGACCGGTGTCGAGGTCGATGACGTCCGCCTGGAGCAGTGCGATGGATCGCTGCTGGAGTTCCTCGACGTAGCACTGGTCCCGGGTGAGGTGCACGTATGTCCGCGAGATGTCCCGCCGGTAGCCGCTCAGGTCCACGGGCTCGCTCAGCAGCGCGGCTGAATCGTCGGCCAGCCGGTCCAGGGCGGACGTGGCAGTCGCCTCGTCCATGTCGTTGCACAGCATCGCGGCAGCACCCTCGCGGGTCTGTTGGTAGACCCCGGCAGTGATGGACTGCTCGACCAGTTCCCGTACGCCGGGATCGATCTGGTCGAGCACCCGGGATCCGTCGGGAGGTACGACAGCGGACACGAGGACGACCTGACGGATCCGTTCGGGTATGAGGTTCAGGACGAGCGGCACCGTGACACCCGCGAAGGAGTGGCCGACCAGCACCACGTCCCGCAGGTCCTTCGCCTCGATGTCCTCCCGGACCGCGTCGGCGCAGTCCGCGAGAGTGACCGTGCCCAGTTCGGTTTCGGCCCTCGTGCCGCGGCCGGGAAGGTCGACCGCCAGCACATCCGCACTCAGGTGAGGAATCAACTCGTCCCAGCAGTCCGCGCCGAAGCCGGCGCCGTGAATGAGAACGAAGGACATGTGCGACCTCCTAGTCGATGACCCGGAACCTTAACTGAATTCAGGTCAGTCGCCTAGAGGTTCTGACGGTCCGCTGCGATGGGTGATTCAGTCTTCGGGCTGGGCAGGTGCGCTCTGCCAAGGCGTACAGCCTGGGGGCGGCCAGTTCAGGCGGCGACTGATTTTAGACACGCCGTTCACTGCTTCTGCAGCGTCGGCCGGGTGGCCGAACGCAGGCCTGCTATGACACGACGACGGCGCCGGTCTCGGACTCGCCGGTCGGCGGTTGCTGTGACGGGTCGCTGAGTTGCTCGCGCCCGTAGTTCCAGACCACCGCGATCAGTGCGGCGATCGGTACGGCGAGCAGACTGCCCACGATGCCGGCCAGGCTGCCGCCCAACGTCACCGCCAGCAGGATCACGGCTGCATGGAGGCCAAGCCCACGACTTTGGATCATGGGCTGGAACACGTTGCCTTCGAGTTGCTGCACCACGACGATGATGGCCAGCACGATCAGCGCGTCCGTCAGGCCGTTGGAGACCAGAGCGATAAGAACCGCGACGAAGCCGGCGAACAGGGCGCCGATGATCGGCACGAACGCGGAGACGAAGGTCAGCACCGCCAGCGGGAGCACCAGCGGCACCCCCAGAATCCACAGGCCGACGCCGATCAGGACCGCGTCGATCAGGCCGACGGCCGCCTGGGAGCGCACGAACGAGCTCAGGGTGTCCCAGCTGCGCGCGGCCACGGTCGGGACGTCGGTGGCGAGCCGACCGGGCAGCTGGCGTGCGAGCCACGGCAGGAACCGCGGGCCGTCCTTGAGGAAGAAGAACATCAGGAAGAGTGCCAGGACGGCGGTGACCACGCCGTTGACCACGGTGCTCACACCCGTGACGACAGTACCGACCATGCTGCCGAGGCCGTCCTGAGCCCGGGCGACCGCGGTGTCGAAGGCCTTGTTGATCTCGGCGTCCCCGATGTTCAACGGCGGACCGGCGGCCCACTCGCGCAGCTTCTGGATGCCTTCGACCACGCCGTCGGTCAGCTCGCCGGACTGGGACGCCACCGGTACTGCGATCAACGCCACGACGCCCGCCGCGACCAGGAGGGACAGCACGGTCACGGCCGATGCGGCGAAGGCGGGTTTCCACCCGTGACGACGCAGGAAACGAGTCAGAGGCCAGGTCAGTGTGGTCAGGAGCAGGCCGACCACGAGCGGCCAGACGATCGACCACATCTGGCCCAGAACCCACAACGTCACCGCGAGCATCACCAATATCAGCAGCAACTCTGCGGACACACGCGCCGATGTGCGGAGCGCGGCGCGGGTCTTCGTGGAACTCAGGGCGGCAGTCACGGGCTCACCCTATTGGCACTCAAGTCACACTGGCACCGCTGGTCCGCGCTCTGTGCGTCGCCGAACCGGGGCCCGTTCGGGGCTACGCAGCCCGTCGGGCTCGGTGTTACGGGCGCGCAGGCACCTAGCCCCGGCCACCGCATGACGAAAGGGGCCGCCCGGACTCCGGCCGGACAGCCCCACAACAACATTTTCAGCGGCCTTCTGGTTCGGCGGCGCTCGCAGCGCCCTCGTTCACAGCCCCCTGTCCGGCCGGGGAAAGCCGGGCTCTCAGCGCGGCGTTCTCCGCTTCCAGGGCGGCGATTCGCTTCCTTGCGAAGTAGAGCTCCATTACCGCGTCGTGGAACTCCGACACGAGTTCTTCCGGGGTCAGTTGCACCATGGTCTCCGGTCTGGCTTCCGTCTCCGCTCTGGATTGCTCAGGCGGACGCGATACGCGTGACTGTGCCGTTCGAACCTCGCCACATCAGCGCTCCGCCCGCGGCGTACAGGGCGCCGCCACCTGCCGAGTCGACGTACGTCGGCACCGTCGAGGCGTCCGCGATCTTCACCACGCCCTCGACCAGAAGTCCCGCCGGGGCGCCGGCCGGCTGGACGATGTGGACCTGGGCGCGAGGCGTGGCCGCACGGTCGATCCCGATTCCGATCCGCCCTGTTCCCTTCACCACGAAGTCGTCCAGACCTGCGTTGTTGCGCAGGCAGATGAGGTTGCCGGTGGTCGCGCCGTTGGTCCCGGTCAGGAAGATGCCCTGTGCGGCAGTCCCGGCCGTCTGCAGGTCTATCGACAGAGCGGCAGCGTTCTTGTCCGACCCGTCAGCGCGTCCTCTGTGGGTGATCTTCAGCGTCCCGCGCCCGGTTTCCGTGCCGGACAGGTACATGGCCGAGGTGTCCGGGTTGTCGGAGATGACATTCAGCGCGACCCCGGTGCCGGAAGTGCCGGCCTGATAGAGGGTCGCGACGTGCTCCGTCTTCGAGGTCGTCTTGAAGAACGCGGACAGCCCAGCGGAGTTGGTCGTGAATTTCTCCGCCGACACGGGCCCGTCGAACGTCGTGGGCTCGCCGGCCGCCTCCGCGGCGGCGCCGGTCGCGCCATCCGTGGCTGCCGAGGCCGCGCCGCCCACCGCCACGGTCACCGCACCCGCCGTGAAGCTCCCCAGAAACAGCCTGCGCGCCAGCGGCATTCGCCTACCCACTCTCCGTGTCGTTCCAGCCAGGCCGCGCGCCGCATCTGTGCGGCGAGGCCATGACGGATCCCGGGGTAAGACTCCGGCGCTTTCCGGTTGGTTGTACGCGTTGGCTGTACGCGTTTTCAGGTCAGCCGTCGGCCTGGGCGACACCGATCGGGCAGGAAACGCCTGTGCCGACGAGCCTGTGATGTCATGTGACCCTGGGCGACTGTTGGTTGTGGTCACACGGACGCAGGTGGGTCAGCGGTTCGTCTGCGGCAGGGTAGGGCCGCTCCTGTGGCAGTAGGCGGGCCGCCGAGTCGAGGTCGCCGCTGCCGACGAGCGTGTGCATGCTTCAGCTGACGCTGCCAGGTGGCGGGGTCGGGGTGCACCCCGCGCACGTAGCTCGACAGGCACGCGTGGCGTAACGCCCACTCGAAGCCGTCGCGGGTGATCTCGACAGCCAGGGCGGTCTCCTGACCGGATTTCGTACCCCAGCCGCAGCGGTACATCATCCACATGAACCATGCTTGACCCAGGTCAAGCATGGTTCATGGTTCTTTCTGCGGTTGGCTCGGAGTTCGGCCGCGACGCGCAAGTCGCCGTAGGTGCCGTCGGATTCGTTGTGCACCTTGCGTATTCTCGCGGCTCACCGGACAGCCAAGCTGACACCGACCGGTCGGCGCCCACGTCACCGATGTGGGCGCCGCACAAGCACCCTATTCAGGGAGTTCCAATACCCGAGTGCACCATTAGCGGTCTTCCAGGACGACCTGATCCGCACCTACCGCGGCTTCCTCGACCGCCGCCGGGCCGAACGCCCAGTCGAGGAATACCGGGAGCCCACCGAGCAGGAGTGGCACGACTTCCAGCAGCACTTCGAGTTGCGCAAGGTTTCCCTGGGGACCTGCGGGCGCCCCTACGGACCCCTTGCAAGCGCGAACACGCCTGCATCCGCTGCCCCGTCCTCCAGATGGATCCCAACCAGCGGCCCCGCCTGATCGAGATCATCCAGAACCTCCGCGAGCGCATCACCGAAGCCCGTGGAAACGGTTGGCTCGGCGAAGTTGAAGGACTCCAGGTCAGCTTCGACGCCGCGATGGGCAAGCTCAACAGCCTCAAGCGGGCCCAGCCGATGGCCGACCGCAGCTGGTTGACCTCGGCATGCCTGTCTTCACCGACAACAGCCCACATCCCTGACATACGCGGACGGCATGCCCTTGAAGCTCAGCCCACTGAACCCCAGTCGCGCCGTGGCTTGGTACGCCGCAGAGGCCGGCTGGGGTCAGTGAAGACCGGCCCAGCTGGGGTCTCACGCTGCACCCGGGTTTTGCTGGCGATGTCAGCATGCGAGTAGCCCGTCGCCTGGTCCAGGTGCAGAACCGTCGCACCGCTCACTGGTTCATCCACGTCATGGACCTGGCGCCGGCCCCAGCGCACCTGATCCTGAGACTCGGAGTCAGGCGTGAACTCGTACATGACGTGATCGAAGAGGAGGATCCCGTCGACGACGGGCTCACCCTCCTTCGCGGGGTGCAGGATGCATGCAAAAGCGATGGTCTGCTCTGCCCACCAGTTGAAGCGGTTCCGTTCCGACGGCTGCCACTCGGACTCAAAGCCCTGGTTGAAGGCCTTGGCAGCACCCCAGGCTCTGACGAGGCTGCCTCGCACGCCGTAGTGCTCGGCGAACTGATTGAGCCCGACCCGGAGGGCGGCCTGGACCTCGGGGCTCATCATGTCGACCCCGCGGACGTCGAAGGCAGCTTGCTTCACCTTGGTGTCGTGGAGGTGGGCCAGCATGTCCACGCCGTCCCACGTGCCCGCCTTCACCAACGATCCGGTCGCAGAGTGCATCTTGATCACGTTCAGATACTGCTGGATCAGCGCTTGGTAGAACCTTCGCGATGTCCGGCTTGCACCCGGCAGGTCCGTGACCCAATCAGGACCCTCGTGTCTGCGGCGTCTGAAGAGAGCCACGTTGCCTCCCATGTTGAAGAACCCCACCCCTGGGGAAACTGCCTGATTATGGCAGGCCAGGAGCAAGACCAGCGGACTCGGCGGCCATTCGGCGGGCCCGTGATGGCGCTTTCAGGTCTCCGCGTTCAACGCTCTGCGTGCTGCCATCTGAAAGTCGCTCCCTGGTGCACGCTTTGCTTCAACTGCCTGCACGTATCGCGCGTCGAAGACTTCGAGGCGGCTGTCTCCCGCTTGGCGCGCGGCATCGTGCCAAGCCGTCCCCGCCATGTCCACGTCGTACAGCGTCCTTCGGAGTGTGTCGGCCGCGTCAGCCACAAACCTGGGACCCACGACTGTGACAGCGGCCGCAGCAGCACTGAATGGAGCCCATGCCGCATGGGCCTCGGCCGCAGGGTCCTGCCATTGCTCCTCTGTACTGCCTTCTTGCCGTAGCCGAGCCGCCGAAGCGGCGCTGGTGGTCGGCGACGAACTGGAAGCGGTTCGCCAGCGCGTCTCCCCGGCAAACCCACGTCGCCCGCACCACCGCCTACCCCTGACCGCCGCCTTCCCCGGTGGGGATGCGACCACCACGGAAGACGCTGAACGGACATCTCAGGCTCGGCCTGGCGTTCGCGGTTGTGTGGCGGACCAGGTCATTCCTTCTGTGGCGGAAATGTGATGGCGTGTGAACTACCCGTGTATTACCGCAGGTTGACAGTGTCCGGGCAGGCGATCCACCATGTGGTCTCACTGTGGCGCATGTGACCAATGAGCCCAGTGAGTCTTCGACCACTCACCCCGGTACGGCTGGCCGCTGCGTGCTGCCCTGCTGCCGTCACCCGGGTTCTGCACAAGCCAAGATGGGATCCGCATGTCCATAGCGAGACGTGTCACCCTGCGACGCCTGCTGGGGACGGGCGCCGCAGCAATCACCCTCTGCGCCGCCTCTGCCACCGGCGCCTGGGCCACCGGTACACCCGGCGGCGACGGCTGGAAGTCCGGCGACGGCTACAAGCCCGGCACAGGCGCGGGCACGAAGACTGAGACCGATCGCTGCCAGTTCTCCCTCGACGGGACCAACTTCTACGACTCGGTCAAGGTCGACGACCAGAACCTCAAGCCCAGCGACGACGGCAAGGTCCACGTCACGGTCCGTACCGCCGGTGACGCCACTACCTGCACCGCCTCGCTCGCCGCGTACCGTGCCCACGGAGCCACCTTCGAGGCCTCCGGCCTGCAGGTCTTCCACGACTTCGACAGCGTGACGGTCAAGCCTGGAGCCACCGGCTCCCTCGACATCGCGGTGCCGGACGCGGGCTGCTTTGCGCAGATCGACCTGTACCGCGGCGCCGTCAAGTTCGACGGCCACTTCGACGCGAACGACGGTTTCGAGCACGGCGACGTGCCCAAGGGCCCGGACCGCCCGGTCATTAAAGACAAGCTGATCGCCGCATGGAACGGCGGCACGAAGGACTGCACGCAACAGCCGTCCGAAACGCCGGGCACCCCGACTCCGACGGCCCCCGAGCCCGCCCAGCCGCCGACGCCGACCACCCCGGCATCCGAGACGCCCCCGCCCGCCTCCGAGACTCCGTCGAGCCCGACCCCCTCCGAGTCCGAGTCGTCCACCCCGCCTGCCGCGCCGACGCCCAACGGCTCCAATCCGCCCCTCGCCGAGACCGGCGGCAGCAGCGCCACCATGCCGCTCGCGGCCGGCGCCGCGGTGCTCCTCGCGGCCGGTGGCGCGATCATCATCGGGACCCGACGCCGCCGCGCGGCCAAGACCGGTTCCTGACTCCGCGGTTCCGTAGTACACCCGCAGTCCCGTAGTACGTCCGCCCCGGCGATGTCTCCCATGAGGCCGCCGGGGCGCTCGTGATCTTCGCCTAATGACGTCTGGTGCATTAACGATCTAGGAAACTATCTGCGTCCGCACTCCGAGGTCGAGCAGAGGAACTTTAAGCTTTGGGGTACGCCTGGTAGTGAAGTTTCCCCGTGATCTTGGACACGTGATGGTTACGCCGCGAGGGCGTGTTGATGGCGCTGCCTGGTCTCGGCCGGGGTGAGGTAGCCGAAGGTCTTGTGCTTGCGTAGGCGGCGGCGGTTGTAGAAGGTCTCGATGAAGTTGAAGACCTCGGCGCGGGCGGTGGCCCGGTCGGGCCAGGTGCGGGTGCCGATCTCCTCCTTGAGCAGGGCCCAGAAGCTCTCCGCGGCGGCATTGTCGAAACAAGATCCGGTGCGCCCGTAGCTCTGCCGAAGCCCCAACTCACGTAGTCGGTCGCAGAATTGGGCCGAGGTGTACTCGCTGCCGCGATCGCTGTGGATCACGCAGTCGGGCTCCAGTCCGCTGCGGCCGTGGGCCATGTCGAGAGCGTCGATGACGAGTTCGGCGCGGTGGTGGTCGGCCATGGCATAGCCGACGACCTCGCGGGTGGCCAGGTCCAGCCAGCAGGCGAGGTAAAGCCAGCCCTCGGCGGTCGGCAGGTAAGTGATGTCGCCGACCAGCTTGATGCCGGGACGCTCGGCGTGGAAGTCGCGGCCGATGAGATCCGGGGCCGGCTTCGCCTTCTTGTCCGGCCGGGTCAGCGAGCGGTGCTTGCGCCGGGTGACGCCGCGGATGTCGCGTTCGCGCATGATGCGGGCGATGCGCTTGCGGTTCACCCGCTGCCCCAAGCGCCGCAGTTCGGCGTGGATGCGCGGGAGGCATAGGTCTTCCGGGAGGCGATGTGCAGCACGGTGATCTCGTGCGCGAGCGTGTCGTCGGCCGCCTGGCGCTTGCGGCGGGCGGCCTCGCCATCGCGCCAGGCGTAGTAGGAGGAGCGGGCCACTTGCAGCGCCCGGCACAGCAGAACGATCGGGTCGTTCGCCTTCTCCGCGTGGATGAACCGGTACAACTCGCTCACCGGTCGTTCTCCTTCACGAAGAAGGCGGCGCTTTTTTCAGGATTTCGATCGTCTGCTGCTGTTCCCGGTTTTCTTTGCGCAGCCGCTTGAGCTCTTCGCGTTCGGCGCTGGTCAGCTCGCTAGGGGCGCCCTCTGCCCGGTCTGCCTTGGCCTCGCGGTACCAGCCGCGCAGGGACTCGGAGCTGATGCCGAGTTCCCGGGCGACGGCGGTGACCGTCTTGCCCGAGGAGTCGACGAGCGCGATCGCGTCCCGCTTGAACTCCTCGGTGTACCGCTTCGTGTACTTGCTTCCCACCTGGTGCTACTTCCTCTGGAACCTCCGGTCCCAGTCTCCAGGTGTCCACGATCAAGGGGAAGCTTCAGGTGCCATGTGACCCGTTACATCAGACAGTGACGCCAGGTGTGAGCGCCACCAGTCCTGCGAGGAAGCTGCCTACTGCTGCGAGCGTGACGAGGGCTGCCTTCCGGTCCGAGAACAGCCCAGAGCAGTTCGCGCACTCGCCGCCGGAAGATCAGCATCTTGAACTTCTGCCACCGGTTGACGGCGGCCAGCAAGATTTCCCCAAGTACGGCCAGATACGGGGTGACTGTGCGTAACCGCCCTCGGATTGTCGTCCTCGGGCTTGCATTGCCGCGTCCGGAGGCAGCCAGGTGGGTTGACCTCAACTCTGCTTGAGGTTGCAAGGTTGAGCCGTCGGGCGAGCCGCAGACAGGAGCGGCCGCCGCGAGGTCAGGGGTCATCGTGATCGACACACAAAGCATCTTGGTCATCGGCGCAACCGGTAATCAGGGCGGCGCCACCGCAAGACAGTTACTTTCTCGCGGATGGAGCGTCCGCGCCCTGGTCCGTAACCCGGACAAGCCCGAGGCCCAGGTCCTCAAGGAGCAGGGGGCAACCCTCGTCCGGGGCGATCTGGACGACGACGCGTCCCTGCGTAGCGCCATGACCGACATCCACGGCGTATTCAGCGTGCAGGCACTCGCGTATGAGCCGGCAACGCTCGCCGCGGAGGTCCGCCAAGGCAAGGCGGTGGCGGACGCGGCCAAGGCCATGGGGGTCGAGCACCTCGTGTACAGCTCCGTGGGAGGGGCCGAACGCCGCACTGGGATCGACCACTTCGAGAGCAAGGCCGAGATCGAGCGGCACATTCTGGCCCTCGATCTGCCCGCCACCATCCTGCGGCCGGTGTTCTTCATGAACAACCTGCTGCACTACGCCGACGCCGAGGGCGAGCGGCTCATGTCGCTGCCCGTGAAGCCGGACAAGCCGATGCAGTTGATTGCCAGCGACGACATCGGGTTCTTCGCTGCGGCCGCCTTCAACGACCCGCAGGAGTACATCGGCCGCCAGATCGAGCTGGCTGGCGACGAGGTCACCTTCCCCCAGGTAGCAGAGATCTATGAACGGGTCACCGGCGTTCCAACGCGCTTCGAGGCCCTGCCGATCGAGGAGCGCATGTTCGAGTGGTTCGCGGAGGAGGGCTACCAGGCGGACATCCCCGCCCTGCGGCGCCTGCATCCAGCCCTCATGTCCTTCGAAGACTTCCTGTCCCGACGGCTGCAGACACCCGTCTCCTGACCCCCTGTCCAACCCTGTCCACACTCGGGGCCGCAGCCAACCGGGCAGCGAGCGCACCGCCGGGAACATCGAAAGCGTCTGCACGACGCATATCGCCGGGGCATCCGAGCACGGAATGCCGTGACCCGCTGTCACATTTGCGGCCAGTTAGCTCCCCGCCAACTGGCCGTCAGTAAGGAATCGGAACTGGCCACCTACACACCGGTGTTGATGGATATGACAGCCCATGAGGATGCCGGTCGCGTTGTTACGGCAGTCGTCGGCGCGTCCTCTGATCCGGAGCCCCGCAGGTCACCAGAGCTTGAAAGAAGGACCGGAGGAGCACTGCGGCAGACGGGGTGATGAACACCACCGGGCTCGGCCGGCCGCTGGCAGGTGAGCGGGGCACAGGTCTACGCCTGCGACCGGTGAGCCAAGGGTTCTCCGGATTAGGGCAGCGGCGTGGGGAGGCAACCGGTGGGTGCACTCCTCGTGGCGGCCGACCGCAGGGCCGGTTGGACGGGCACGGAATCGCTTAGAACCCTCGTGCGTTGAGGGGAATGAGTATGGGAAGCCGGTGGTGTGCGAGCCGAGCAGCCCGAGTGACCGAGCTGACAGATATTGGAGGGACCGCAATGGCTGCGCAGACGCAGAGGGCCGTGCTCGCGGGCGGATGCTTCTGGGGGATGCAGGACTTGATCCGTCGGCTCCCGGGTGTGACGGCGACTCGGGTCGGATACACCGGGGGTGACGTGCAGAACGCGACGTACCGTAACCATGGCACGCACGCGGAGGCCATCGAGATCCTTTTCGACCCTGAGAGGACAGACTTCCGCGCGATCCTGGAGTTCTTCTTCCAGATCCACGACCCGAGCACCAAGAACCGTCAGGGCAACGACATCGGCCTCAGCTACCGCTCGGCGATCTACTACGTGGATGACGAGCAGAAGCGGATCGCCGAGGACACGATCGCGGATGTGGACGCCTCCGGGCTGTGGCCGGACAAGGTCGTCACTGAGGTCGAGCCGGTTGGCCCCTTCTGGGAGGCCGAGCCCGAGCACCAGGATTACCTGGAGCGTTACCCGGACGGCTACACCTGCCACTTCCCGCGCCCTGGATGGCGGCTGCCCGCCCGCGCGGCGGGCTGACTCGGGGAAGGGCAAAACAACGGTCCAGCGATCCCGGTTGAGCTTTGCCGTGCGGAGAAAGCAAAGACTGGCCTGACAATCACGGCGATCCGGCAGCGGAAAATGTGTCTCTCGGCTGGAGGGCGCTGTACCTGGCGCGGTGACAGGATGCACCTTCGCCTGGGCGAGTCTGAGAACCACTCCGTACGCATACCGACCCCGACCACCGTGGTCAGAGCCTGTACCGCTGAAGCCGTGCGTCTCAGCCGTCGGTCGTGGCGACGCCTATGGGGCAGGAAGCGCCCTTGTTGGTCTGGGAGGGGTCACCTAGCTTGCCCCCCCCGATCCCGCACCGCCGGATTCTTGTCGAGGTATTGCTGGTGATACCCCTCCGCCGGATACAGGGGCCGCCCCTCCGCCGGAGGTATCTCCGTGGTGATGGCGCCGTAGCCCGAGCCCGTCAGGACCTGCTGGTAGGCGGCGCGGGAGGCTTCGGCTGTCGTTGCCTGGGCCGGGGTGTGGGTGTAGATGGCCGAGCGGTACTGGGTGCCCACGTCGTTGCCCTGGCGGAAGCCCGGGGTGGGGTCGTGGGACTCCCAGATGAGCTTCAGGAGGCGCTGGTACGAGATGAGCGACGCGTCGTAGACGACTCGGACCGCTTCGGTGTGGCCGGTCAGGCCCGAGCAGACCTCCTCGTACGTGGGGTAACGAGCTGTTCCATCTGGAGTGTGCTCAAGCGTGTTCTGGTGAGCGGGAGTGGGTCCTGGCGCTCCTGGGCGTGATGTGTCTGTCGGTCATCTAGCCGGTCTTGCGGGAGGGAACGGAGGTACTGGTGTCGAATGTGTGACCTTTACGGGCCGGCTTCGTTGGATGCGGTGGCAGGGTTGGGGTTCTCGAGGCTGAGCTGGGCGGGGGTGACGGATGGGCGGGCTGCGGGAGGTGGTGGAGCCGTTCGTAGTGTCCGGCCCGGCCGGTGTCGCGATCCGTACCCGGATCAAGCAGCTGACGCCCGAGGACGAGAAGGTGCTGCGCCTGGTGGGCGCGCATCTGAGCGCGCTGGCCTCGAAGGACCTCAAGGCCCGGTGCGTGGACGGCCTGGAGCACTCCACCGAGACCTGGGCGGCCAGGAAGCGTGCGCTGACGCTGGTGGCGTCTTCGCGTTGGGCCGGGGCGATCACCAAGGCTTCGCACGACCAGTGGGCGCTGGCCCGCCGCGGCCAGCTCGCTCACATCCAGAGCCTGGAGGCGGGTGTCGCCACGATCGCGGACCGGCTGGCACAACCAGTCGGGCAGAAAGGGTCGAAGAATACGCCGGGCGGCTATCGCAGCAGGCAGGAGTGGTTCGCCAAGTCCCGCCGCCTGCACGTCCTTCAGGACCGGCTGGAGCGGGCGCGGTCCGATCGCCAGGCCGGGAGCGTGCACGTGGTGCGCGGCGGCAAGCAACTGGCCCGCACCCGGCACCATCTGCAGGCAGCGCAGCTGACCGAGGCCGGGTGGCGCGAGCGGTGGGAGTGCGAGCGGTGGTTCCTCCAGGCCGACGGCGAGTCCGGCAAGCGGTATGGCAATGAGACCCTCCGTGTCACCCCGGAGGGCCGGTTGAGCATCAAGCTGCCCGCTCCGCTGAAGGACCTGGCGAACGCCCCGCACGGCCGGTACGTCCTCACCGGCACGGTCCGCTTCACCCACCGGGGTACCGAGTGGGCCGACCGCATCGAGGTCAACAGGGCCGTCGCCTACCGCATCCACTACGACACCGGCCGCAACCGCTGGTATGTGACCGCTGCCTGGCAGTCTCCGCCGACCCGGATCATCGCGCTGGACGCCGTCCTCGCCGACGGGGTGATCGCGGTGGACACCAACGCCGATCATCTGGCCGCCTGGCGCCTCGATGTGCACGGCAACCCTGTCGGCAATCCCCGGCGGTTCTTCTACGACCTGTCGGGCAGCACCGCAGGTCACCGCGACGCCCAGGTCCGGCACGCCCTGACCCGGCTGCTGCATTGGGCGAAGGGCTGCGGCGTGGCCGCGATCGCCGTCGAAGATCTGGACTTCACGGCGGAGAAGACCCGTGAGAAGCACGGCCGCCGCAAGCGGTTCAGGCAGCTGATCTCCGGTATGCCCACCGGCAGGCTGCGGGCCCGGCTGTCGTCGATGGCCGACGCCATCGGCATCGCGATCATCGCGGTCGACCCCGCGTACACCTCGAAGTGGGGCGCCCAGTACTGGCAAAAGCCCCTCACCAGTAAGGACCGCACCACCACACGCCACGACGCGGCCGCCGTGGCGATCGGCAGGCGCGCCCTGGGACACCGGATCCGGCTGGGGGCACCTCCCAGCGGTAGCTGGGGGAGGACGACACCGCCCCCACCGCACCGGAGCGATGCGGTGGGGCATCGGACCGTCCAGGCCCCATCCGGCGTCCCCGGGCGTGAGGGACCCCGCCCCCACATTCCCGGACCACGGACACGATCCGCTGGCGCCGGGTGCGGAGCGAACGTGGGGAACCAGAACGCCCAACACCGTTCGGGGCGTTCGGCTGACCATGGGTCCTGGCAGCAGGACTCACTCCCGCTCAGTCTCTAGGAACGGTGGGCAGCTGCGGTGAACGGCTGTTCAGGAACATGCGGTCTCCTCGGCGGTGGGTCCGGTCAGTGAACGTACGGGGCCCGTCCGGAATTCCAACCGGGCCGTCAGCGCGGCAGCGTCGCCGGGCTCCCTCCGTTCGCCTCGTATCCCGCGACCGCCAGCGCCCGGTACACCGCGTAGTCCGCCGCCGGGTCCGGCGTCAGCGTCCATGGCAGCGCCCCTACGTGGCCGTCGACATGCACGAGCTGGCTCATCGCCTCCGCCCAGCGCTCGCCGCGTACCAGGAAGAACACCAGGAGATGGCGTACGTGGGCGAGCATCGGGTCGTCCGGGCGGGCCGCGTGCACCGCGTAGAGCGCGCCGTGGACCGCCTTGGTGACGACCTCGCTCTGGTAGAAGCCCTGGACGAGGTTGACCTCGGGCAGGTGCTCGAAGACCGCGAAGAGGGGCATCGCCGCGAGCAGCGACCCCTGCGGGGCGCGCGCCGCAGCGGCTTCCGCGAAGTTGTACGCCACCTCGCGCGAGCCGTGCCACTTCTCGCACCAGTAGTGCAGCGCCGCCAGATGCGCGCCCATGTGCGCGGGGGCGCGGTCGAGGATCTTCAGCCAGAGCTTCTCGAACTCCGCCTGTGGATACGCCAGTCCGCGCGCCACGGAGAGCTCGATGATGTACGGGATCGGGTCACCGGGGGAGAGCAGCGCCGCCTCGTCGCAGGCCGACTTCGCCTCCTCCATGATGATCCGGAACTCGTCCGTGCCCGGTGTCGACGTACGCCACGCCTGCTGCACCAGGAACTCCGCGTGCACGGCCGCGCCGCCCGCGTCCTTGGGCTTCTCGGTCCGCCAGACCCGCAGCCACTGCCCGCCGGGGCTGTCGCTGACCCCGCCGGGGCGCTGCTGCAGCTCCAGCGACGCGGCGCCCGCGAAGGCCTGCACGCGCTGCCAGCGCAGCTCGCCGTCTGTCTCCGTGCCGGCGAGGAGCTGCGACGCTCCCCGGTAGTCCTGGCTGTGCTGCACCAGGTCCAGGACCTCCAGCAGGTCCGGATCGGGGCCGGGCATACGGATGTCCAGCTCCTCCTGGCGCAGGAAGCCGTAGTTCGCCGGGTCGGCCGCGTCCGGGTCGCCGGGAGCGACCTGCTGGATACCACCGGCACGCCTGCGCATCAAGATCGGCCCGAGGACGAAGCCCATCATGACCAGCGCCATCAGGACCCAGAGAATCTCCATGTCTCAAGCGAACCAGACGGGTCCGACAATTGGCCAACCTGGTCGGCAGTTCCTGTGGAAAACCGTCGCTCGCACCGCCGTCCCGGCGCCGTCAGAGTCTCCGGCCGTCACGATCCGCGCAAGCGCATTACCCTCGGTGCCCATGAGCGACAGGCACATCAGCCAGCACTTCGAAACCGTGGCGATCCACGCGGGGAACACCGCGGATCCCCTCACCGGCGCGGTCGTCCCGCCGATCTACCAGGTCTCGACCTACAAGCAGGACGGCGTCGGCGGACTGCGCGGCGGCTACGAGTACAGCCGCAGCGCCAATCCGACCAGGACGGCCCTGGAGGAGAACCTCGCCGCCCTGGAAGGCGGTCGCCGCGGCCTCGCGTTCGCGTCCGGACTGGCGGCCGAGGACTGCCTGTTGCGTACGCTGCTCAGCCCCGGCGACCACGTGGTCATCCCCAACGACGCGTACGGCGGTACGTTCCGCCTCTTCGCGAAGGTTGTCTCCCGGTGGGGCGTGGAGTGGTCGGTCGCCGACACCAGCGATCCCGCCGCCGTACGGGCCGCCGTCACCCCCAAGACCAAGATCGTCTGGGTGGAGACCCCGTCCAATCCGCTCCTCGGCATCACGGACATCGCCGCGGTCGCCCAGATCGCGCGCGAGGCGGGCGCCAGGCTGGTCGTCGACAACACCTTCGCCAGCCCCTACCTCCAGCAGCCACTCGCGCTCGGCGCCGACCTGGTGGTGCACTCGCTGACCAAGTACATGGGCGGCCACTCGGACGTCGTGGGCGGCGCTCTCGTCGTGAACGACGAGGAGCTCGGCGAGGAACTGGCGTACCACCAGAACGCGATGGGCGCGGTCGCGGGCCCCTTCGACTCCTGGCTGGTGCTGCGCGGCATCAAGACGCTCGCCGTACGGATGGACCGGCACAGCGAGAACGCCGCCAAGGTCGCCGAGATGCTCAGCAGGCACGCGCGCGTGACGCGCGTTCTGTACCCGGGCCTCGCGGAGCACCCCGGTCACGAGGTCGCCGCCAAGCAGATGAAGGCGTTCGGCGGCATGGTCTCCTTCCAGGTCGCGGGCGGCGAGGAGGCCGCCGTGGAGGTCTGCAATCGCGCCAAGGTGTTCACCCTGGGCGAGTCCCTGGGCGGCGTCGAGTCCCTGATCGAGCACCCGGGGCGTATGACGCACGCCTCCGCGGCCGGCTCGGCACTCGAGGTGCCCGCCGATCTCGTACGCCTCTCCGTAGGCATCGAGAACGTCGATGACCTCCTTCAGGACCTCGCACAGGCCCTGGGCTGAGCGCAGACCTGTCGGCCAGGGCAGACCGGAATCGCGCCGCCCGGCCGGTGGCGGCTACCAGCCGGTGAGCGGTGGAGTCACCTCCGACGGCGGCTGCACCCACGGCCGGGCCATCGACGCCCACACCAAGAAGGCCAGGGCGGCCGCGAACAGCAGTAGCCACAGCAGCCGCCGGGCCGCCTTCTGGCGGCGCAGCATGCGGTTGCCGCGCCGTACGACGTCCGCGTGCAGGTTGGGCGGTACAGAGGGCGTCGCGTCCTCCAGGATGCGGCGGACGGCGCCCTCCCTGCGGTCCATCGGGCTCATGAGGGCACCACCTTCGCCACCGCCGGGGCCGCCTCACGCGGTGGATGCAGCAGGTTCGCCGTCGCCCGGGCACCGATCGCCCGTACGCGCTCCAGGGGCAGCCCCAGCAGTGCCGCCGTCTGCTCCTCGGCCACGCCCTCGAAGTAGCGCAGCACCAGGACCAGCCGCTCCTGGGGAGTGAGACGGTGCAGTACGCCGCCGGTGTCCGGCCCGCCACGAGGGTGCAGCCAGCTCAGCGCGCCGTACTGGTGCCAGGCCCCGCGCGCGAAGCGCACCGCCAGCTGCTGCCGGGTGCGGTCGTACGGGTCCTCGCCGCGCAGCCGGCCCCAGGAGGCGTACGTATGGGCCAGGGACGCCGTGAGCAGGCGCCGCGCGCGTGGGTTGTCGTTCGGCGACTCCGCCGTCAGGAGTGTGGCCGCATGCAGCAGCCGCCCTGCCGCGCCCGCGACGAATGCCTCGAACTCCCGGGCCCGGCGGGCGCCTTGGGACGCCTGCCGTTCTCGCACCGCGCCTCCCGACTCTGGGAAACCGGACCCCTGGGGCGTACGGCGAGGAAAATCGCGTACTACAGGGACCCGATCTCATATGAGGCCAGGCACGGCCCCTTGGTCAAGAGGCAGACGCATGCGGGCGGTCAGAAGGGGGCCGTCAGGAGGGCGAGGGCGCCTCTACGGAGGCCCCGTCCACCGCGGCCGCGGCCATCCGGGCGGACAGCGCGACGTTGAACCGCGTGAGGAGGGTGCAGAACGCCTCCCGCTCCTCCGCCGTCCAGTCCTCGGTGAGTTCGGCCATCAACTGCCGCCTGGAGGAACGGACTTCCTCCAGCCGCGAGAGCCCGCGCGGCGACAGCTGGAGCACCACGGCACGCCCGTCCTCCGGGTGCGAGGTGCGCTTGACGAGCCCGGTGTCCACGAGCGGCGCGACCTGACGAGTGACCGTCGACGAGTCGATGCCCATGCTCGCGGCGAGCGCCTTGACGCCCATCGGGCCTTCCTTGTCGAGGCGGTTGAGCAGCAGATATGCGGCGCGGTCCATGGAGTTGCGGACCTGCCCGACCCCGCCGAGCCGGGTCTGTTCTGCACGGCGGGCGAACACCGCCACCTCGTGCTGGAGCGATTCGAGAAGACCGGTTTCACCGACGGTCGTCATGTCCATCGACATTTCTGGTGTTGTGGGCATGGCCGGGGGCTCTATTCATGCGTGGGGCTGGGTTGGTGGACAGAGTACGCGGACGGCGGGCGGGCCGTACCAGCGCTGCGCAAACAGGCGCCGGAGCTTGGTCACAGCCCGTGGGGCGGTGCATGAGCTGCGAGACTGGTGGTCATGAGCTACAGCACGGCTGACTCCTTGCCGACGGTGACCCTCGACGACGTGCGCGGCGCCCAGAAGATGCTCGCGGGCGTGGCACGGGTGACCGCCATGGAGGGCAGCAGGCATCTGTCCGGCCTTGTGGGCGCGCCGGTGCACTTCAAGTGCGAGAACCTGCAGCGGACGGGCTCGTTCAAGCTGCGCGGCGCGTACGTGCGGATAGCCGGACTGCTGCCCGAGGAGCGCGCCGCGGGAGTCGTCGCGGCGAGCGCCGGCAACCACGCCCAGGGCGTGGCCCTCGCCTCCTCGCTGCTCGGAGTGCACTCCACGGTGTTCATGCCGACCGGCGCCCCGCTGCCGAAGGTCGCCGCGACCCGCCACTACGGCGCCGAGGTGCGACTGCATGGAACGGTGGTCGACGAGACGCTGGCCGCCGCACAGGAGTACGCGGCCGAAACGGGCGCCGTGTTCATCCACCCCTTCGACCACCCCGACATCATCGCGGGCCAGGGCACGGTCGGCCTGGAGATCCTGGAGCAGTGCCCCGAGGTGCGCACGATCGTCATCGGGATCGGCGGCGGCGGTCTCGCCGCGGGCATCGCGATCGCCGTGAAGTCGCTGCGGCCCGACGTACGGATCGTGGGCGTACAGGCTGCGGGCGCGGCGGCGTACCCGCCCTCGCTGGCGGCGGGGCGCCCGGTGTCCATCGACAACCCGGCGACGATGGCCGACGGCATCAAGGTGGGACGCCCCGGCGACGTGCCCTTCCGTATCGTCGGCGATCTGGTGGACGAGGTCCGTACGGTCTCCGAGGACGCCCTGTCCAGCGCCCTGCTGCTGTGCCTGGAACGGGCCAAGCTGGTCGTCGAGCCGGCCGGCGCGAGCCCCGTCGCGGCACTGCTGAGCACGCCCGAGGAATTCGAAGGGCCGGTCGTGGCGGTGCTGTCCGGCGGCAATGTGGACCCGCTGCTGATGCAGCGCATCCTCCGGCACGGCATGGCCGCTGGCGGCCGCTACCTCCAGGTCCGGCTGCGGCTGACGGACCGCCCCGGCGCCCTGGCCACGCTCCTCGGGGTGTTGTCAGTGGTGGACGCTAACGTCCTCGATGTGAGCCACGTACGGACCGACCCGCGGCTCGGGCTCACAGAGGCGGAGGTGGAGCTGCACCTGGAGACCAAGGGGCCGGAGCACTGCGCCGAGGTGGGGCAGGCGCTGCGCAAGGCCGGGTACACGGTCATCGACTGACGTCGGGCGGTCCGCCAGACCGCAGCCCATCAGTTCGCAGCCGTCGGTCCGAAGCCCGTCAGACCGGCGGCGGAGGCCAGGTCCCCAGTTATCCACAGCCTGGAAAAACCCGTTGAGAGACGCGATACATCGCGTTATGGTGTGTCAGTCGTCACTCATGACAGAACCAAGTGCGCCATCCCCATCTTTCCGAAGAAACCCCAACGACGTGGAGAGATCACATGCCAGGCGCCATCTACGCCGAAGGCCTCGTGAAGACCTTCGGTGACGTAAGGGCTCTGGACGGCGTCGACTTCGATGTCCCGGAGGGCACCGTGCTGGGCCTGCTCGGGCCGAACGGCGCGGGCAAGACCACCGCGGTCCGCTGCCTGACCACACTGCTGCGCCCCGACCGGGGCAAGGCGATCGTCGCAGGCATCGACGTACTCAAGAACCCCAACGAAGTACGGCGCTCGATCGGCCTGTCCGGCCAGTTCGCCGCGGTCGACGAGTATCTGACCGGCCGCGAGAACCTCCAAATGGTCGGCCAGCTCTACCAGATGAAGGCGAAGGACGCGAAGGTGCGGGCGGGCGAGCTGCTCGAGCAGTTCAACCTCGCCGACGCCGCCGACCGCCCCGCCAAGACGTACTCCGGCGGCATGCGCCGCCGGCTCGACCTCGCGGCGGCGCTCGTCGTCTCGCCACCGGTCATGTTCATGGACGAGCCGACGACCGGTCTCGACCCGCGCAACCGCCAGCAGCTGTGGGAGGTCATCAAGCGACTGGTCTCCGGCGGTACGACCCTGCTGCTGACCACCCAGTACCTCGAAGAGGCCGACCACCTCGCCCACGACATCTGCGTCGTGGACCACGGCCGCGTCATCGCCCGCGGCACCTCGGACCAGCTCAAGGCTCGGACCGGCGGCGAGCGCGTAGAGGTCGTCGTCCACGAGCGCGAGCACATAGCCACCGCGTCCGAGGTGCTTCGGGGCTTCGGCAAGGGTGAGACGACCGTCGAGGAGCACACACGCAAGCTGACCGTGCCCGTGACCGGCGGCGCCAAGCTCCTCGCGGAGGTCATCCGCGAACTCGACACCCGTGGCATCGAGATCGACGACATCGGCCTGCGCCGCCCCACCCTCGACGACGTCTTCCTCTCCCTGACGGGACACCACGCCGAGGCCGAGGACGATGAGAACGGCTTGGTGCAGGACGCCAAGGGCCGTAAGCCCAAGTCCAAGCAGGACAAGGTCAAGCAGGACAAGGTCAAGCAGGACAAGGACGAGAAGGAGGCCGCAGAATGAGCGCCGTCAGCGACACCGTGCGCGTCGCGCAGCCGGGGAGTGCCATCGGCCAGTCCGTGCGCGACTCCCTCGTCGTTGCCCAGCGCAATCTGATCCGGATGAGCCGCATCCCCGAGATGATCATCTTCGGGCTCTTCCAGCCGATCATGTTCGTGGTGCTGTTCAGTTATGTGTTCGGCGGCTCCATGAACATCGCCGGCAGTACGGACCCGGGCACGTACCGCGAGTTCCTGATGGCCGGCATCTTCGCGCAGACTGTCACCTTTGCCACCGCGGGCGCCGGAGCGGGCATCGCCGACGATATGCACAAGGGGCTCATAGACCGCTTCCGCTCACTGCCCATGGCTCGCGGAGCCGTACTGACCGGCCGCACGCTCGCCGACCTGGTGCAGACGGCGGTTACGGTGTTCGTGCTGGCCGTCGTCGCCCTTCTCGTCGGCTGGCGCACCCACACCAGCGCCGGTGAGGTGCTCGGCGCCTTCGCCTTGCTGCTCCTGGCCGGGTACGCGTTCACGTGGATCGGCGCACTGATAGGCCTCTCCGTGCGTACGCCCGAGGCGGCCACCTCCGGCGGGCTGATCTGGCTCTTCCCGGTCACATTCGTCTCGAACGCGTTCGTGGACTCCAGCAGGATGACGCCCTGGTTGCAGCATGTCGCCGACTGGAATCCGTTCAGCGCCACGGTGCAGGCCTGCCGCGTGCTGTTCGGCAACCCCGGGGTCTCACCGTCGGACGCCTGGCCCATGCAGCACCCGGTCTGGGCCTCGCTGATCTACTCGATCCTGATCATCGTCATATTCCGGACGCTGGCGGTGCGCAAGTACCGCTCGGCGACGGCGTAACGTACGTACGAGGAAACCCCCGGCCATGAGGAAACCCCCGGTGCGAGGGCGACCTCGGCCGGGGGCTCAGCTCAGACTCAGGCTGTGTACGGCTTGGCCTCGAGGATCTTGACCGAGGCGAGCTTGCCGTTCGGCAGTTCGTACTGGGCGTCCTCGCCGACCTTCTTGCCGTTCACGCCGGAGCCCAGCGGGGACTGGGGCGAGTACGTCTCGATGTCCGAGCTCGCGTACTCGCGCGAGGCGAGCAGGAACGTCAGCGTGTCGTCCTCGTCACCGTCGAAGGCGATGGTGACGACCATGCCGGGCGCGACCACACCATCGGCCGCCGGCGCCTCGCCGACCTTCGCGTTCTCAAGGAGCTGGGTCAGCTGGCGCACCCGGAGCTCCTGCTTGCCCTGCTCCTCCTTGGCCGCGTGGTACCCGCCGTTCTCGCGCAGGTCGCCCTCCTCGCGCGCGGCCGCGATCTTGGCGGCGATCTCCGTGCGCGCAGGACCAGACAGGTACTCCAGCTCGGCCTTCAGCTGGTTGTACGCCTCCTGGGTCAGCCAGGTGACGTTCTCGCTGGTCTGGGTCACAGGTGCTCCTCGTCGGTACTGGGAATACAAAGCATCGCCCTACCCAGAAGAATGTTCCTCCAGGGGAGGGCGAAACCACGAGCCTAACAATTCAGCGGGCGAAGGGGGAGGACATAAGCCATCAGAATCACATCAACGCAGGTCAGCGTCGACGTATTCCAGTCGGCGCGTGCGGACCGAGGCCCGGCGCCACCGGCGCCCAGCGAGCCCGGAGTCAGTTGGCGTGGCAGCCGAGCAGCTCCGCGGTGGTGCCCTGGGACGTCGTACGCAGCGTGACGACCTTGTCGATGCGCGTGGCGTTCTGGTCGAAGGTGAAGTGGGCGCGGCCCACTTCGGCGCCGTTCTCGGCCTGCGAGCGGATGGTGCAGTAGCCGTCGGCGTCCGCGTCCTTGCGTACCTCCAGGTGCACCTTGACCGAGCCGGCGGAGGTGTCGAAGGAGATCACTTCGGCGCTGATCTTGTTGCCGCCCACGTAGTGGTAGGCGAACCAGCCGACGAGGAGGAGGAGAGCGACGCCCAGGACACTTCCGATGATCTTGAGCTTGCGGTCGGCACGCTCGTCCGCGGAGCGGCCGTAGCGGCCCTCGGGCAGCTGCGTACTCGCCGTACTCATGATCGTCCTCTCTGCGGGGCGCAAAGGGCCGGACCCGGAATTTTTCGCCCCCCGATTCGGTCACTATAGAAGCCGCCGATCGCGCCGATACATACGGGGCGCCGACTGACGAGGATTGTGATTTGACTGACCAGCTGCGACTGATGGCCGTACACGCCCACCCCGACGACGAGTCGTCGAAGGGCGCGGCCACCATGGCGAAGTACGTGTCCGAGGGGGTGGACGTGCTGGTCGTGACCTGCACGGGCGGGGAGCGCGGCTCCATCCTCAATCCGAAGCTTCAGGGTGACAAGTACGTCGAGGAGCACATCCACGAAGTACGCAAGAAGGAGATGGACGAGGCCCGCGAGATCCTCGGTGTCAAGCAGGAGTGGCTCGGCTTCGTCGACTCGGGACTGCCCGAGGGCGACCCGCTGCCGCCGCTGCCCGAGGGCTGTTTCGCGCTGGAGGACGTCGACAAGGCTTCGGGCGAACTGGTCCGCAAGATCCGCTCCTTCCGCCCGCAGGTGATCACCACCTATGACGAGAACGGCGGTTATCCGCACCCCGACCACATCATGACCCACAAGATCTCGATGGTGGCGTTCGAGGGGGCGGCGGACACCGAGAAGTACCCGGAGTCGGAGTTCGGCCCGGCCTACCAGCCGCAGAAGCTCTACTACAACCAGGGCTTCAACCGCCCGCGCACCGAGGCGCTGCACAACGCGCTGCTGGAGCGCGGCATGGAATCCCCCTACGGGGAGTGGCTCAAGCGTTGGGACGAGTTCCAGCGCGACGAGCGGACCCTGACCACACACGTTCCGTGCGCCGACTTCTACGAGATCCGCGACAAGGCCCTGATCGCCCACGCCACGCAGATCGACCCCGACGGGGGCTGGTTCCGCGTCCCGATGGAGATCCAGAAGGAGGTCTGGCCGACGGAGGAGTACGAGCTCGCGAAGTCCCTCGTCGATACGTCCCTCCCCGAGGACGACCTCTTCGCGGGCGTCCGGCAGTCCTGAGAGACAATGCCTGACATGAGCGCAAGCGCAAGCCTGGCAATGACGCACCTGGTCCCCCTCGCGGCAGAGGTCGACGAGGACAAGGTGACCCCTGGCGTCCTCGGCTTCATCGTGTTCGCGGTGATGGCCGTGGCGGTGTGGGGGCTGATGAAGTCGATGAACCGGCACATGGGCAAGGTCGACTTCGAGGAGGAGAAGGACCCGAAGGGGGACGCCTCCGATGCCTCCGACAAGAAGGCCGGTTCCGGGGGGAAGGCCTCGCCTGCGAAGGGCTGAGCGCTCAGCGGCTTGAGCTGGAGTGACGGCATGACTTCATGACACCCATGACACCCACTGGGTGTCATGAAGTCGCTGAACCACCCCACCAACGACCGAGCCGCCCCTACGAAGACCGAGCCGCCACCGCCACCCCCATGACCTCCCGCGCATGCCGGTTCGGCACCATCCCCAAGCGCCAGGCCTGCCAGCCCGCGTCCAGGTCGACGCCCCGTTCCAGCAGCAGCTGGTACGCCTCGATATAGTCGTCGAGCTTTCCGTCGCGGGTCGGGTGGTTGCTGCGGGAGAGCTGGGTCAGCTCCTCCTGGGCCACGGCTGTGCCGATCTCGGCGCCGCCCGGGGAGGCGTAGGGGAGCAGGGTGCAGCGCAGGAAGCGGGCCCAGTCCTCGCCCCGCCGGTCGCCGTACGAGGCGAACAGGCTCGCCGCCTCGTCGCACAGCGAGAGAGCCGACTGCGTACGGGCGTTGCCCGCGTCCACCACGGCCAGCTCCAGGCACGTCCACGCCTCGCCGTGAGCCACGCCGATGCGCTGGAAGTCCGCGCGGGCGTCCACCAGGAGCTGGCGGGCGAAGCCGGAGTTGCGCAACGAGCCCGTCTGGACCGCCCGTTGATCGCGCGTGGCGCGGGCCGAGTGGTGGCGGGCGCATGCCAGGCCGTACACGTCCCGGATGCGGGAGAACATGGTCCGCGAACGCTCCAGTTCGCGCACCGCCTGGTCCAGATTGCCCGACTCCTCCAGGGCCTGGCCCAGGTAGTACACCGTCCACGCCTCGCCCCGCGCGTCCTCGTTGTCACGATGACGCGAGATCGCCTGGCGCAGTCCGTCCACGGCGGAGGACGCGTCACCGTCCACCAGGCGAGCCCGCGCCAACTGAGTCAGGGCCCAGGCCTCACCCCGCGGGTCACGGGTGCGGCCGTACAGATCGAGGGCCTCGCGGAGTTCCGCCTCCGCACGCGGTACGTCGCCCATGCGCAGCCCCAGCTGGCCGAGCTGGAAGTGCGCCCAGGCCTCACCGTGCACGGACTCGCTCTGGCGGTGCATGACCAGCGCCTGCGTGAGGAGATCCAGGGCCGTGGCGAGCCGGGCCCGGTCCCGCTCCACCGCCGCCAGCGCGTGCATCGTCCAGGCGCGGTCCGCCGCGAGGGCGGGAGAGGCCTGCAGATCCATGGCCTCCTGGAGCTTCGCCGCCGCCTCGGAGAGATTGCCCTGGTGGTGGAGCGTGATGCCGAGCGAGCACAACGCCCTTGCCGCACCCGCGTCATGATGCGCCTCGAAGTACAGGTCCACCACCGAAGCGAGCTGCGTACGCGCCTTGTCGAGCTCGCCGAGCTGGCGGGCCGCGATGCCCGTGCGCCACTGGACCGAGCGCATGAGCAGTCCCTGGTCGACCGCCTGCGTCAGCTCGCTGATCTCGCCCAGCCGGTAGAGGTCGCCGCGCAGCAGGCAGTAGTCGCACAGGGCGCCGAGCAGGTTCAGTACGGCCGTTTGGTTCACGCCCTCCGCATGGCGCAGCGCCGCCGTGATGAAGCTCGACTCGTCGTCCAGCCAGCGCAGCGCCGCGTCCAGCGAGGTGAAGCCGTGGGGGCCGACCGTGTCCGCGCGCGTCGACGTCTTGCCGTCGACCAGGCGGATCACCGAGTCCGCCAACTCGCCGTAGTTCACGATGAGTCGTTCCTGCGCGGCCGTACGCTCCGCCGGGTCCTCCTCGTCCAGCAGGCGGGCCTGCGCGAAGGCACGGACCAGATCGTGCAGACGGTAACGGCTGCCCCGTACATGATCGATGAGCCCGGCCCGCGACAACGCCTCCAGATGCCGGGTCGCCTCCGCGTCGTCCGTCGCCAGCAGGGCGGCCGCCGCCGCGGCACCCAGCGAGGCGCGGCCGGCCAGCGCCAGGCGGCGCAGCAGCCGCCGGGCCGTGTCCGACTGGTCGCTGTAGCGCAGCCACAGCACCCGTTCGACCGGCTCGACCGGACCGTACGCGGCGAGATCCGTGGCCAGCTGACGATGCGTACGCGGGCCGAGTGAGGAGCCCGCGATGCGCAGCGCCAGCGGCAGGCCGCCGCACAACTCCCGTACGCGGTCGCAGGATTCGGCGTCGTACGGACCTGAGGCGTCCTGCGCCGCGGCCTTCAGCAACTCCTCGGCACCCGCCGAGTCCAGCGCCTCCACGGGGAGCTGGTGCACCCAGGCGGGGAGGTCGGCGGGCAGATCCAGCGGCTTGCGTGCCGTGACCACGACCAGGCTGTCGGAGCGCTCGGGCACCAGGGTCCGTACCTGCTCGGCGTCGCTCGCGTCGTCCAGCACGATCGTCACCGGCATGCCCGTCAGATGCTGGTGGTAGAGCTCGCTCAGCCGCCGTACCTGCTGCTCCGGCGAGGAACGCTCCCGGAACAGCAACTGCTCGCGGGACGCGCCGAGCCGGTTGAGCAGATGCAGCAGCGCGTCACGGGTGGACAGCGGCGGCTCCTCCGGGCTGTCGCCGCGCAGGTCCACCACGCACGCGCCCCGGAACTGGTCCTTCAGCGAGTGCGCGGCACGGATCGCCAGGGTGCTGCGGCCCGAGCCCGGCGCGCCGTGCAGCACGACCACCGTCGGCTTGGTCTCCGTACTCGCGCGGGCCGCGTGCACCCACTGCGTCACCCGTCCCAGCTCCTGTCTACGTCCCGCGAACGGGCCCTCCGGATCCGGGAGTTGGTCGAAGGAACGCTCCAGCACACTGCGCCTGCGCGCCGCCGCGCTCTTGTCCGTACCCCGCAGCTGCGGCGCTTTCCGCTTCGGACCGGTCGACGCGCTGAGCACCCGCTGCTGGTCCAGGAACGGACGGATACCACGCACCTCCAGCGCCGTCAGCCACTGCAGCCGCAACTGCTCAGGTCCGCCCGGCTGCCCCAGAGCCCCGGCCCGGCGACTCGCGGCCGGCACATGCGAAGCGGTCACCTTCGCCACCGTCGCCGCGGCGCCCACCACACCGACCACGGCTCCGGCACCGATCGCCGTCGCCGTACTCGTACCGAACGCCAGGTCCGCCACACAGGCCGCGACAGCAGCAACGACCGCGACCAGCAGGGGAGTTCCGGCACCCTCACGCGCCCACCGCTGCCCGAACGTCAGCCGCCCGGCCTCCGCCTCGTCCAGCGCCTTCGTATACGCCTCGTACTCCTCGGCCGCCGTCCCCGCGATGGCGTCCAGCGCCCCACGCGCCCGTGACAGCAGCACACTCCCGTCGATCCGCCCGCCCGACCGCCGGACCTCCTCCTCCACGGCCCGGGCCAACAGCCGCTCGGCCTCAGCCCGATGGCTGTCCCGCATGTCAGGTCCCCCTCCACCAGCAACGGCTTATTCCGGGTCAAGTGTCCTGCGGACGGAGTGCGAAGGCGAGAGAGCGATTGGCATGTTCACGCCCTCAGAAGCCGACCGCAAGGACCCGTACGGACTTGATCCGCACATGCCCGACCCATCACCTACCCCCGGTGCGGGCCGGTGATCCGCATCGCGCCCCCGTGATCCGCGCCGCGTTCCGCGTGCTGCGGCCGGATGGCCCCGGGGCGCCGGCGCCGGCGGCCATAGGAAGGAACGTATAGCGTTCGCTATACTTGTCGGTGGATGGTGAATGGGAGATCTTCCTCGTAGACGAGGTGCGAGAGTGGACCGGCAGCCTTGATGGTCCGGCACATGCCCGGGTGGTTCAGGCGCTGGATGCGCGGCGGAGGGAGGCCCGGGACTGGGGCGCCCGCTGGTGGACACGATTCACGGCTCCTCGATGGCGAACCTCAAGGAATTGCGTCCTGGCACGGTGCGGATCCTGTTCGCATTCGATCCGTGGCGCTGCAGCATTCTGCTGGTGGCAGGGGACAAAGCGGGGCGGTGGAACGAGTGGTACCGGGAGGCGATTCCTCTGGCTGAGGAGCGCTACGAGATCTACGTGAAGGAACGAGCTCAAGAAGAAGGAGGGCGATCGTGAGCGGCTACACGCGCTGGCAGGACATCCGCGCTGAGCATGTTGCTCGTGCCGGCGGCGAAGAGGCTGTGCGGGAGGGCAAGGAAGAGCTTCTCGCAGAGATGACCGGGCGTCGCCTGGCGGAGCTGCGGCGAGCCCGAGGGCTGACTCAGCAGGATGTGGCCGACCGTATGGGCGTCACCAAGGGGCGTGTGTCGCAGATCGAGCGGGGACACATTTCCGGTCAGGACGTCCTCGCTCGGTTCGCTGCCGCGCTGGGGGGACGTCTGCATCAGGCCATCTACTTCGACGACGGGGACATCGCGGCCATCGCCTGAGGCGAGTACGTGGCGGAACCAGGTTCGCGTGGGAGGCTGGGAGCATGAATCGCCTGGCCCATGAGACGTCCCCGTACCTCCTCCAGCACGCTGAGAACCCGGTCGACTGGTGGCCGTGGTCGGTCGACGCTTTCGAGGAGGCGCGCAAACGCGGCGTTCCCGTGCTGCTGAGCGTCGGCTATTCAAGTTGCCACTGGTGTCACGTCATGGCTCACGAGTCGTTCGAGGACCAGGAGACCGCCGACTACCTCAACGCGCACTTCGTCAGCGTCAAGGTCGACCGCGAGGAGCGGCCCGACGTGGACGCCGTCTACATGGAAGCCGTGCAGGCCGCCACCGGGCAGGGCGGCTGGCCCATGACCGTCTTCCTCACCCCGGATGCCGAGCCGTTCTACTTCGGGACCTACTTCCCGCCCGCGCCCCGGCAGGGCATGCCCTCCTTCCGGCAGGTGCTGGAGGGTGTGCACAGTGCCTGGAGTGACCGGCGTGAGGAGGTCGCAGACGTTGCCGGGAAGATCGCGCGGGATCTTGCCGGGCGGGAGATCTCGTACGGGGACGCGAGCGTGCCCGGTGAGGAGGAGCTGGCGCAGGCGTTGCTCGGGCTCACTCGGGATTACGACGTCCAGCGTGGTGGGTTCGGAGGGGCGCCGAAGTTTCCGCCGTCCATGGTGATCGAGTTTCTGTTGCGCCATCACGCGCGGACCGGGGCCGAAGGTGCGTTGCAGATGGCTGCCGATACGTGTGAGCGGATGGCGCGCGGCGGGATCTATGACCAGCTCGGGGGCGGATTCGCGCGGTACTCCGTGGACCGTGAGTGGGTGGTGCCGCACTTCGAGAAGATGCTCTATGACAATGCGCTGCTGTGCCGCGTGTACGCCCACCTGTGGCGGGCCACCGGCTCCGATCTCGCCCGCCGCATCGCCCTCGAAACCGCCGACTTCATGGTCCGTGAACTCCGTACGAACGAGGGCGGGTTCTCCTCTGCGCTCGACGCCGACAGCGATGACGGGACCGGGAAGCATGTCGAGGGCGCGTACTACGTGTGGACGCCCCGTCAGCTCGCCGACGTCCTCGGCGCTGAGGACGCTGAACTCGCCGCTCAGTACTTCGGCGTGACGGAGGAAGGAACCTTCGAGGAGGGCGACTCCGTTCTTCAACTCCCGCAGCAGGACGGCGTGTTCGACGCCGAGCGGATCGAGTCCATCAAGCAGCGGCTCATCCATGCGCGTGCCCAGCGGCCCGCTCCTGGACGCGATGACAAGGTGGTCGCCGCCTGGAACGGGCTCGCGATCGCCGCTCTCGCGGAGACCGGCGCGTACTTCGACCGCCCCGACCTCGTCGAGGCCGCGCTCGGTGCCGCCGATCTTCTCGTACGTCTGCATCTGGACGAGCGCGCCCGGCTGGCCCGTACGTCGAAGGATGGCCAAGTCGGCGCGAACGCGGGCGTGTTGGAGGACTACGCGGATGTCGCCGAGGGGTTCCTGGCGCTTGCCTCGGTGACCGGTGAGGGGGTCTGGCTGGAGTTCGCCGGGTTCCTGCTTGACCATGTGCTGACGCGGTTCGTGGACGAGGAGTCGGGGGCCTTGTACGACACGGCCGCCGATGCCGAGCAGTTGATCCGCCGCCCGCAAGACCCGACCGACAGCGCCACGCCCTCGGGGTGGAGCGCGGCGGCCGGTGCGTTGTTGAGTTACGCGGCGCAGACCGGCGCCGAGCCTCATCGCACGGCTGCGGAACGGGCGTTGGGCGTCGTCAAGGCCCTCGGTCCGCGGGCGCCGCGCTTCATCGGCTGGGGGCTCGCGACGGCGGAGGCGCTGCTCGACGGGCCGCGTGAGGTGGCCGTGGTCGGACCGGCGGACTCCCCGGCGACGAAGGACCTTCACCGCACCGCCCTCCTTGCCACCGCCCCGGGAGCGGTCGTCGCGGCGGGTACGCCCGGCAGCGACGAACTCCCGCTTCTCGCCGACCGGCCGCTGGTCGAGGGCGAACCGGCGGCGTACGTCTGCCGCCACTTCACGTGCGATGCACCGGTGACGGATGTGGGGTCCCTGCGGGAGAAGCTGGTTTCTTGACGTCCCCGAGGCCGCTCAAGAGCGGTGCTCCTCGTCTCGGCGTTGCCGAGGTGGTGTGAGGATCAGTGAGGCGTCGAGCGCGTCCCCGGTGGGATCACCGCCGTCGCGGAGGGGGGTTCGCTGGGCGGCGACGGTTGTCCGACCAGGGCCTCCGCCGGTACGTGCGGCCGGTCCGAAGAGGCGAACGTCGGGTCCATCGAGAGCACCCGGATCAGCCATGCGCCGGCGAGTTGGGAGGTGAGGATGGACAGCAGCACGAGCGCGACGAAGAACTGGCCGTTGATGACTCCTGCGCCGAAGGTCACCGATGCCACGACGATGCCGGGGCCGCCGCGCGCGTTCATCGCCACCGCGAAGTGGGTCGCTCAACTGGCCCCCGTAGCCGGAGGCCGGAGCCCGCACACCGTCGTGTGGGCTCCGGCCTCCCGGGATGGTGGGTGTCAGCCCAGGCGCTCAACCAGCGCCCGGTACTCGTCCCACAGCTCCTTCGGCGTGTGCGAGCCGAACGTGTTGAGGTGGTCCGGGACCAGTGCCGCTTCCTCGCGCCAGACGTCCTTGTCCACCGTCAGGAGGAAGTCCAGCTCGGACTCGGACAGGTCGAGACCCTCCGTGTCCAGGGCGGACTTCGTCGGCAGGACGCCGATCGGCGTCTCGACGCCCTCCGCCTTGCCGTCCAGACGGTCCACGATCCACTTCAGAACGCGGCTGTTCTCCCCGAAGCCCGGCCACACGAACTTGCCCTCGTCGTTCTTGCGGAACCAGTTCACGTAGTAGATCTTCGGCAGCTTCGACGCGTCCTTGTCCTTGGCGACATCGATCCAGTGCCCCATGTAGTCGCCCATGTTGTAGCCGCAGAACGGCAGCATGGCGAACGGGTCGCGACGCAGCTCGCCGACCTTGCCCTCGGCGGCAGCCGTCTTCTCGGAGGCGACGTTCGCACCGAGGAAGACGCCGTGGTTCCAGTCGAAGGACTCCGTGACCAGCGGCACCGCGGTGGCGCGACGCCCGCCGAACAGGATCGCCGAGATCGGCACACCCTTCGGGTCCTCCCACTCGGGCGCGATGATCGGGCACTGCGAGGCGGGAACGGTGAAGCGGGCGTTCGGATGGGCGGCGGGCGTCTCGGACTCCGGCGTCCAGTCGTTGCCCTTCCAGTCCGTGAGGTGCGCGGGCGTCTCCTCGGTCATCCCCTCCCACCAGATGTCACCGTCGTCCGTCAGCGCGACGTTCGTGAAGACGGAGTTGCCCCACAGCGTCTTCATCGCGTTGGCGTTGGTGTGCTCGCCCGTACCGGGCGCGACGCCGAAGAAACCGGCCTCGGGGTTGATGGCGTACAGCCGGCCGTCCTCACCGAACCGCATCCAGGCGATGTCGTCGCCGATGGTCTCGACGGTCCAGCCGCGGACCGTGGGCTCCAGCATGGCGAGGTTGGTCTTGCCGCAGGCGCTCGGGAAGGCTGCGGCGACGTACTTCGACTCACCCTGCGGCGGGGTCAGCTTCAGGATCAGCATGTGCTCGGCCAGCCAGCCCTCGTCACGCGCCATGACGGAGGCGATGCGCAGGGCGTAGCACTTCTTGCCGAGCAGCGCGTTGCCGCCGTATCCGGAGCCGTACGACCAGATCTCACGGGACTCGGGGAAGTGGGAGATGTACTTCGTGGAGTTGCACGGCCACGGAACGTCCTCCTGGCCCTCCTCCAGCGGCGCGCCGAGCGAGTGGACGGCCTTCACGAAGAAGCCGTCGGAGCCGAGCTCCTCCAGAACCGCCTGGCCCATACGCGTCATCGTGCGCATGGAGACGGCGACATACGCGGAGTCGGTGATCTCGACGCCTATCGCGGACAGCGGCGAGCCCAGCGGGCCCATGCAGAACGGCACGACGTACATGGTCCGGCCACGCATCGAGCCGCGGAACACACCCTGCTCGCCCGCGAAGATCTCCCGCATCTCGGCGGGGTCCTTCCAGTGGTTCGTCGGACCCGCGTCCTCCTCCTTCTCGGAGCAGATGAAGGTGCGGTCCTCGACCCGGGCGACATCGGACGGGTCGGAAGCCGCGTAGTAGGAGTTGGGGCGTTTGATCGGGTCGAGTTTCTTGAAGGTGCCCTTACGGACGAGCTCCTCGCTCAGTCGCTCGTATTCCGCCTCTGAGCCGTCACACCAGACCACGTTGTCCGGCTGCGTGAGTTCCGCGATCTCGTTGACCCACGAGATCAGTTCTTGGTGGTTGGTGGGAACGGCAGGGGGAGCCGCGATGTCGCGCGCCACGGTTGCTCCTAGATGAGGGATTTTGTTGTCGAATGCCCCTTGGGGGCCGCGGCCCGGATGCTTCGTCTGGATCATGGCGCTCATCCGGTGCCGACCGCACTCATTTGATCATCCGACGGGTTCGCCCATATGTCCAGAGCGCCTCACACCTGAGCAGACGTGACCATCGCCACGCCATTCCCCCCGGGGGTTTCATGTTTATTGTCCACTTCGTTAGCAATTCGCCCTAGCGGACCGAGGTTCCCAGCCCCCAAACCCCGGTGAGAGGAAAGCCACTTGGCCCCTATCACATCGGCGAACTGATTCAGGACTTACGGTTCCGTAGGTACGATTCGGCCTATGACTGCGTCCGCCTCCGACGCGCCCTTGGACTCGCCGGCCGCCGGCCGCGTCTCCGCCGCGCTCTCCCATCTGCCACATCCGGCCAAGCCCAAGCTCAGGGGCTGGCTGCATGCCGGGATGTTTCCGGCCGTGCTCGTCTCCGGCCTGGTCCTGACCGCCCTCACGGAATCGACACGCGGACGCATAGCCTGCGGGATCTACGTCCTGACCGCCTGCCTGCTCTTCGGTGTGAGCGCCATCTACCACCGGGGCGACTGGTCGCCCCGGGCCGACGGCGTACTGCGCCGGCTCGACCACGCGAACATCTTCCTGATCATCGCGGGGACGTACACACCGCTGACCATGTTCCTGCTGCCGGGCGCCAAGGGGCAGTGGCTGCTCTGGGGCATCTGGGGCGCCGCCATCGCCGGCATCCTCTTCCGGGTGTTCTGGGTCGGCGCTCCGCGCTGGCTCTACACCCCCTGCTACATCGCGATGGGCTGGGCGGCCGTCTTCTTCCTCCCCGACTTCATGCGCACGGGCGGGATCGCCGTTCTCGTCCTGGTGATCGTCGGCGGGCTGCTCTACAGCGCGGGCGGCGTGATCTACGGCCTCAAGCGCCCCGACCCGTCACCGCGCTGGTTCGGCTTCCACGAGGTGTTCCACTCGTTCACGCTGGTCGCGTTCGTCACGCACTACATCGGGATCTCGATCGTGGCGTACCAGCACGGATAGCCCCATCGACCTTGCCCTCAGTGGCCGCGGCTCTTGAGCTGCGGCCACTTTTGCGTGCGTATTCGCGCCCACGCATTGACAGTTGGAGTCTTTTGAGAGTTACTCTCATTTTATGGCTACTGTCACCCCTCGGGCCGAGACCCGGCCCGACCCCCGCCGCTGGTGGGCCCTCGGCGCCCTCGTCGCGAGCATGCTCGTCCTCGGCTTCGACCTGACGATCCTCAACGTCGCGCTGCCGACGATGGCCGAGCAGCTGCAGGCCAGCACGGGCGAACTCCAGTGGATCGTGGACTCGTACGTCGTCGTCTTCGCGGCCCTCATGCTCCCCGCCGGACTGCTCGGCGACCGCTTCGGACGGCGCAGGATGCTGATCGCGGGACTCCTCGTGTTCCTCGCCGGAGCCCTGTTCGGCACCCTCGTCTCGACGCCTGAGCTGGTCATCGCGGCCCGTACGGTCATGGGTGTGGGCGCCGCGCTGGTGATCCCGCTCGGGCTGTCCGTGCTGCCGTCGATGTTCGGGCCCGAGGAGCGCAGCAAGGCGGTCGCCGCCGTCACCGCCTCGATGGCCGCGGGCATGCCGCTCGGACCACTCGTCGGCGGGCTGCTGCTGGACCACTACTGGTGGGGCTCGATCTTCCTGATCAACATCCCCATGGTCGCCATCGGCGTCGCCGCCTGCCTGTTCCTGCTGCCGGAGTCCCGCGACCCGGCATCGCCACGCGTCGACGTCCTGTCCACCGCGTACAGCGCGATCGGTCTCGGCGCCCTGGTGTTCGGCATCATCGAGGCGCCCGAGCACGGCTGGGGCAGTCCGCTGGTCCTCGGCTCGTTCGCGCTGGCCGCGGTACTGCTGGCCGCCCTCGTCGTACGGGAGCGCCGGGCCGTGCGGCCGATGCTGGATCTGAAGCTGCTCGGGCACCGCGGTTTCCTGTTCAACAGTCTGGCCGCGACGCTCGGCACCTTCGTCTTCTCGGGGCTGCTGTTCATGCTTCCGACGTACCTCCAGGAGGTAGGCGGCAGCGACGCGTTCGGCACCGGGCTGCGGCTGCTGCCGATGATGGGCGGACTGATGATCGCCGCCCGGATGAGCACACCCCTGGTACGGCGCATGGGGCCACGCCCGGTGGTCACGGCGGGCCTGGCAGTGCTGTGCTTCGCCGCGCTGCTCGGGTCCCGTACCGAGGCGGACAGCGGGTACGGGTTCACCGCGCTGTGGCTGACCATCGCGGGACTGGGCTTCGGGCTCGCGATGGTGCCCGCGATGGACGCGGCGCTCGGCGGGATCCCTCGCGACGAAGCCGGAAGCGGGTCCGGGCTGCTGATGACGTTGCGACAGGTGGGCGGCGCGATCGGCATCGCGTTGCTCGGCAGCCTGATCGCCGGTGCCTACGGCGACCGCATCGACACCTCGGGCCTACCCGCCGGCGCCGCCGACGCTGCGCGCGAGTCGCTGACCGGCGCGCACGCGGTCGCCGAGCGGCTCGGACTGCCCGGCCTCGCGCGCTCCGCCGACGCCGCGTACGTGGACGGCATGGGCACGGTCCTGGTGGTGTGCGGCATGGCGGCGCTGGTGACCGCCCTGCTGACGGCGGCGCTGCTGCCGAACGTACGGCCCGCCAAGGCGGAGGGAGGCGCGGAGGACGAGGCTCCGGCCATGGCTCGTACCGAATCCGATGGCGGACAATGACGGGATGACCACGGCACGAACCTCCCTCCCCGAAGCCGCCCGGCACCTGAGCCTGCGGGAGCGCAAGAAGCTCAAGACGCGCATCGCGATCAGGAACGCCACGTATGAGCTGATCGAGGAGCAGGGGTACGACGCCACGACGGTCGAGCAGATCGCCGACCGCGCGGAGGTCTCGCCGAGCACCGTCTTCCGGTACTTCCCGACCAAGGAGGACATCGTGCTCACCGACGAGTACGACCCCATTGCCGAGGACCTGCTGCGGTCGCGTCCGGCGGACGAGAGCCTGCTCGACTCGTTGCGGGCCATCATCCGGCAGTCGATGACCATGGCCATGACCGACGACCCGACCTTCGCGGAGCGCGAGATGAAGGTGCGCCTCCGCCTGATGACGGAGGTCCCGGCCGTGCGCTCCCGGATCATGGAGAGCATGTCCGTCACGGGCCGCCTGCTGTGCCGGGCGATCGCGGAACGCACCGGCCGGGACGAGAACGACCTGGAGGTACGGGTCTACACGATGGGGCTGATGGGCGCCCTCCTCGAAGCGACCATCTACTGGGTAGAGCACGACTACCAAGGTGACGTGCTGGACCTGCTCGACCGCACTCTCGACACCTTCAAGGACCTCCCCAGGCGATGACCCGGATGACCCGGCGATGACCTCAGGGCGCCGGAAAAGGACCCGGCCACCGTACGGCGGTCATGGCATCCTGACCCCGTGAACGGACCGGAGATCCACGTCGAGTTCGCCCCCGAGCTGGGCATGTTCGTGCCGCAGGGGCGGCGGGTGGGGGCCACGGACGTCGTCACGGACGGAGTCTCCACGCTGGGGCATGTCGTGGAGTCGCTGGGTGTGCCGTTGACGGAGGTCGGGGCGCTCGTCGTGGACGGGCGTGAGGTGTCTGTGTCGTACGTGCCCGGGGAGGGCGAGTCGGTCGAGGTGCGGGCTGTTGAGCGGCCGCAGCGGGTGCCGGGGGCGCCGCTGCGTTTCCTGCTCGACGTGCATCTGGGGACGCTTGCCCGGCGGCTGCGGCTGCTGGGCGTGGACGCCGCGTACGAGTCCACAGACATCGGCGACCCGGCCCTCGCGGCGCGCTCGGCGGCCGAGCGGCGCGTGATGCTCAGCCGCGACCGGGGGCTGCTGCGCCGGCGCGAGCTGTGGGCCGGGGCGTTCGTCTACAGCACGCGGCCCGATGACCAACTCCGGGATGTACTGGGCCGGTTCGAGCCCGAGCTGAAGCCGTGGACTCGGTGCACGGCCTGCAACGGCCTGCTCAAGGAGGCCGTCAAGGAGGAGATCGCCGACCGGCTCGAGGGCGGGACGCAGCGGTCGTACGACGTGTTCGCGCAGTGCGAGGAGTGTGGGCGCGTGTACTGGCGGGGCGCCCATCACGATCGCTTGGAGGCGATCGTGACGCGCGCCGTTGCGGAGTTCGGTTAGGCCGGTTCGCGACGACGGGTGCGTGTGGCGCCGCATCTGGTGGCGGATCCGGTGCCGGGTCCCCTCGGCTGAGGGGGGGAGGCGTCTAGTGGGGCCAGCGCCCCTCGTCTACCGGGGGCAGCGCCCCTCCAGGGCTGCAGGTCCGCGCCCCTTCGGGGCGCGGGGCTGTATCAACTTGCGGCTCCGCCGCGATGGGGGTCCCCCGCTCGAGCTGAGCCCCGAAAGGGTCTGGGGCGAGTGAGCCCCGGGGCTGGGCCGAGGGCGCAGTCCTACGCTGGGGTCTGGGGCGCAGCCCCGGGCGGGTCCAGGGTGGAGGCCCAGGACGGGGCCCGAGGGCGCAGTCCTACGCTGGGGTCTGGGGCGCAGCCCCGGGCGGGTCCAGGGTGGAGGCCCAGGACGGGGCCCGAGGGCGCAGTCCTACGCTGGGGTCTGGGGCGGAGCCCCGAAGGGGTCACGGAGCCTGGGGCTGGGCCGAGGGCGCAAGCCCACGCTGGGGTCTGGGGCGGAGACCCAGGACTGGGCCCGAGGACGCTCCTGGTGGGGGTCTGGGGCGAAGCCCCAGCGGGGTCCTAGGGCGCAAGCATCTGGTGGGCTCTGGGCGGAGCCCAGGGGACGACGGGGGTCCCCCCGCTCGAGCGAAGCCGAGAGTGGGGGAGGGTAGGGGCGGCGGGGGCGAAGAACCCCCAGGCACCCACCGGCAGGTACCCGCCTACGACCGCTCCTCCAAGTACCGCGTATGCGACTCCTGGCGACGAGCCTCCACCTCTCGGAGGCTCGTCGTCAGCGTTTCCATCTCGTCCTGCAGCAGCGCGAGCTGGCGCTCCAGGTGCCGTTCCGGCGGCTCCGCGCCGGGCGTCAGGCGCGTCCACCAGCGGGCCCGCACGTACGCGTCCACCGCCTCCGGCACGTCCTGCCGCACCGTACGCGACAACGCATGCACCCCCTCCGCATCCTGCGCCAGCACCTCCGTGACCCAGCCGGGAGCCAGCAGCGCCGTGAGGAGTTCCGTCAGTTCGGTGAGGCGGCCGGAGGCGGCAGGCGGGAGTTCGACGTCCGCCAGGTAGTCGCGCAGCTTGGCGAAGTCGTCGCGCAACTCGTCCAGTTGGGCCGACGGGTCGGGGAAGTCCGGCAGGGGCGGGCGTTCCGGCGGGGCCAGGAGCGCGCCCGCGCCGTACAGACCGGCGACCACGACGGGCCAGTACGCCCCCGCCACCCCCGTGAACGTCAGCCCAAGACCGACAATCCCCAGCGCACTGCCCGTGAGGTTTTTACGGGACTCCAAGTACGCAAAGGACTTCGCCACGAAACTCACGTCATTACTGGTAGCCACGGATCTCCTCGAAGGCACCGTCGAGCGAGCCCTTCCGGGCGTCGAAGAGACGGCCGCCGGTCAGCTCGGCGATGTGCTCCAGCTCCGCCCGGTCGGAGTCGCCGAAGACGATCGGGAAGACCGGGATCTCCCGCTGCTCACCGGGCAGCCCGGCGTAGAAGCCGTCGAACTCCTCCGGCCCCGCCCCCGTCGTGTTCTCGCCGTCCGTCATCAGCACGATCGACGTGAACGTGTCGTCATCGGCGCCCAGATGCTCGTACGCCTTCTCCAGCGACGTATAGATCGCCGTGTCCCCGGAGGCCGTGAGCGCCTCGGCGTCGCGGCGGATCCCGTCGAGACCCGTCTGCGGGTCCTCGGGCCGCACCACATGCGTCCGCACGCTCTTGACGGCGGAGCCGAACGGCATCAGCGTCACCTCCTCCCGGTCGCGGAAGTCACTGGTCAGGGCGGTGAGCGCCTTCTTCAGCCGACCGAGGCGGCCTTCCTCGCGCATCGAGCCCGAAGTGTCGAGGACGTACACCGTGCGCGAGGGCCGGCGCAGCTTGTTCTCGTATGCGTCGAGGAGCCCGTCGGCGACGGATCGGCTCGCAGGGAAGGGGAGCTCGCGCCGGCGGCTCGAGTCGAGCCACGGCGCGGGCTTCACGGAGGCGACGACCGGACGGCGGCCCGTACGTTCCGTGATCTGCTGCTGGGCGTCCGGGGCGCGCAGGGCGTCGGTGAGGCGACGCACGGTGTCGCGGGTGCTCTCGTCGGTGGCGGCGAGCGAGGCGAGCGGGTAGTCCGCCGTGACCACTCCGTCCTTGGGGCGGATCACCGTGAGGTTCTCCTTCACGCCACGCATGGTCATCAGCACCGACTCGTAGTTGAGCAGCGCGTCGACGGTGCCGCGACGGGCGTACGCGGATGCCAGCCAGCCGGAGGAACCCGACGTCAGCTCCTGCCCCTTGAAGAACTCCGCCAGCTTGGGCGTCGCCCGCTCCACATCCGCGTCCGTCAGCGCGGACTGGGCGCCGGAAAGGCCGGAGGCCACCGAGATCAGCGCGGAGAAACCGGAGTTGGAGCGGGACGGGTCCGTCATGCCGTACGTCAGATCACCGGCCGCCACCGCCTTGTGCACCTGCGACCAGGTGACATCCCCGGGCTTCCAGCCCAGCCGGCGTACGGTCTCCGGCTTCATACCGATCGCCACCGGACTGGACATGATCGGCGTCTGGGACACGACCTTCTTCGCGGCTGCCGCGTCCAGGCGCAGGTAGTCGCTGGAGGCCAGCCACGCTGCTTCGTACGCGCCGTCCGCCTTCCCCGAGGCGAGCCGGTCCACCGCGTCGCGCGTGCCCATGTACGTGGGGACGACCTTGATGCCGGTGTCCTTGCGGATCTCCTCCAGTACGGGGTCCATGTCGGACAGCTCGCTGGAGGCGAGGACGCGGAGGGTGCCGGGTTCGGCCTTGGCGGGCTGACCGGGCTTCTTGGAGCTCTCGCTCCCCGTGCACGCGGTGACCGCCAGCAGCAGAACGGCGGCCAGAGCGGTGTGGCGACCTCTCATCCGAGCCCTCCTTCCAGCGCGCCCTGCGAGCGGGACCGCTCCAAGTACGCGGAGGCGTGCTGGAGTTCGGAGGTCAGCGACTCCACTGTGGCGGCCATCGTCTCCGTGGCCTGGGCCTTGTAGTTGTCGATCGTGTCGAGCGTCCGGTAGATCTGTTGGAAGGCGCTGCGGAGCGTCTCCGCACCGACCGCCGGGTCTGCCGCGATGCGCTGGATCTCGCCGGACTGCGTGGCGAGCATCTCCGCGTTGCCGCGGATGAGGTCCTCCGTCGTACCGCGCAGGGCGTTGACCTGCTCTACGACCTGGCGCTGGTTGTCGAGGGCGGAGGCCAGCATCACCGAGATGCGCAGCGCGGACACGGTGGTGGTGGCCGCGCGGTCGACGCCCTTGATCAGGTCCTCGTTGTTGCGCCGTACGACATCCATGGCCAGGTAGCCCTGCGCGCACACCGCGAGCTGGGTGAGCAGGTCCTGGTGCTTCTGGCGCACCGGGAAGAGGACATCGGCGCGCAGGGTGTCGGCCTGCGCCGGATCCGTGGCCTCGACGCCGGCGATGTGCCGCTCGACCGCCTCGTCCAGGGCCTGGGTCAGGACGACGTACTCCTGGAGCTTGCCCATCGTGTCCCAGAGGCGGACGCGCTCGGTCTGCAAGGCCGCGTTGTCGCGGCGCAGTTCGTCCTGGCCGCCGCGCAGGGAGCCCACGATCTTGTTCAACGTGCCTTGTGCGGAGGCGTACTTGGCGACATGGTCGCGCAGCTTGTTGCCGCCGGGGAGCCTGGACAGCAGCTTGCGGCCCTTGCTCGCGGGCAGGTCGCGCGGGTCCAGGTCCTCGACCGTACGGCGCAGCTCGACGAGCGAGGAGGAGACGCGGGACTGGGCGTCCTCACCGTTCGCGGGCAGGCTGCGGATCGTACGGTCCAGCATGCGGTTGGACTGCGCGGACGCGGAACGCATCTCGCCCGAGCCGAGGGCGACGATCTCCCCGATCTTCCCCGCGAACTCGGGGGAGCGGGCGTCGAGGGCGGCGAGCCCGCCGACGTACTCCTCGGCCTTGCGCGCCATGTCCGTACGGACCGACTCGTCGACGGGCACGAGCCCGCCGGCCTTGTCCTTCGGCACGGCCGCGACGGGCTCGGGCGGAGTGAGGACGAAGTCTTCGTTGTCACTGGTCACTTGCGGTTTCCCCCTAGCCCCGCGCCTGGCGTGCCATCTCGTGCAGCACCTTGGAGGCGGGCACGGGCGCCTGCCGGACGCCGGTCAGCTTCTGGTTCAGATACGTGGTGTGGGCGGCGGTCGCCGCCGTGAACTCCGCACTCGCGCCCTGCGGCCGGAACCCGTGCCGCACCGCCAGCTTGCGCAACTCCTTGTCGGTGCTGAGGAGTTCACCGAGCGCCCGGCCCTCTTCGGTGAGGGGTACGACGGTGTGGTCGCTGTTGGCGGTGGTGTCCGGGTAGAGGACGGTCAGGTCGTCGACGGACTGGTCCCGCATGAGCAGCGAGGCGACCTGGGACTCGTACACGAGGACGAGCGGATTGCCGACCCCGCTGATGAAGTCCCGGAACGTCGCGTCCGTACTGGTCTGCTGGGCGCCCTGGACGCTGACCAGCTTGCGCATCAGGGGCGCGGTCTCGCCTACGGCGGACGTGTCGGCGGCGACCCGGCCGCCGGCGGCGACGTACGAGGCGGCGGCGAGGTAGAGCGCGCCGGAGTTCGAACTGGTCGGGTCGGTGGTGGACACGAACAGCGTCCCCGTCAACTCCCCGTACCTGTCCGCGCCCTTGAGCTGCTGCCACGTCTTGTTGGCCTGCGCCGCCTTCAGATAGGCGGTCATGTTCAGGGTGCCGTTGCCCTTGTTGACGGTCGCGAGTCCGTTCGCGGCCAGCACCTCGGCGGCGTTGCGGTGCGCCACGACCACGAGGGGCGAGTAGAAGGGGCGCGGCAGGGGCTGCCGTACGCCGTACTTCTTCGCCAGCTCATCGGCGGGCGCCTGGCTGCCCGGAAACGCGAAGTCGTGTCCCTTCAGGTCCAGGCCTTCCATGGCCCAGGAACCGGACGTCTCCGTCTCTACGGTGTAGCCCTTTGCAGCGAGGGCCTTCACCACGTCGGGGTCGGCGAAGAACTCGGCCTTCTCCGATCCGATCACTCCTCGCACGGTCTTCGTTGCCGTGCTCTTGTCCTGGTCTTCGCGGCCCGCTACGACGGCTGCTGCTACTCCGCCGATGAGGAATACCGCCAGGACGACTGCGACGATTCTTCTCACACCGGGAGAGTGCTCGCGGAACCCAAAGTTCCCCGGCGCCTGGGGTGAACGGGGGGTGACACACCGGTCCCGGTATGGCCCCGGGGTTTTTGCCCCAGCCCCGCCCCTTCCCGGCTGTAACAATTTGCGGCTCCGCCGCGTGGGGGCTGCGCCCCCAGGCCCCCGCCAGGGGGTGGTGGGTGACACTGCGTGTCGCGGGTGCGGGTGCGTTGTGGCTGGTCGCGCAGTTCCCCGCGCCCCTAAACAGCCTGCGACTGCCCGCACCCTGAAGAGCAAGCGAACCGAAAAAGCCCGCGCCCCGACGAAACCGGCTCCCTCCCGCCGGTGGGAGGGGACGTGGGCCGGTGCGTCCTATGCCCGTCGCTTAGCTTCGGTCTGGGCACACCAGCACCCTGTATCAGCACGGGGTCGTATGCCCTGTTGGCGACGGGCTGACGCACCGGCCCGCGGCCCCGCACCCACCACGCACCCCAGGGGCGCGGGGAACTGCGCGAGCAACCACAACGCACCCGCACCCGCCCAACCGCCGGAGGCACCCCGCGGGGCGGTGTCAATTTGCGGCTCCGCCGCGATGGGGGAGCGACCAGCCACAACGGCGCCGCAGCCGACAACGAACCCAACCGCTCAAGCGAACGCAGTGCCATGGCGCCCGGTCCGCGCGTCGCTGCGGGTGCGCGCGGACCGGGGCCGATCTAGGGGAGCCCGGAGGGCTCAGTGCGGGGCGAGTTCGCGGGCGCCGGCGATGGCGGCGGTATGCGCATCCATGCGCTCCGCCGCGAGGATCGCCGCCGCCGTATCCGCTCGCGACGCGGCCACGACGAGCGCGCGACCGGCAAGGGCATGCGCGCGCTCGTGCAGCGCGACCAGCTGCGGCTCATGCACGCCCGCCGACGTGCGGACCGGCGGTCGACCGCCCCGAAGGCGCGAAACCTGCCGAGCCAGCCGCTCGGCGGCCGCGTCCAGGTCCGCTGACGGCGAAAGCCCGCGCAACTCATCCGTCACCGCAAGCAACGCCCCAAGATGCCCCGCAAGCTGGATGTCCAGCTCCTCCTCCCGCGACCGGTGCGGAAAGTCGGCGCTGCCGACCGGCGTGTGGACCGACTTGGTGCGGATCGGTTCGTACATGGGGACGGCCTCCTGTGCTCTGACAGGAAGCCATCCTAGCTTAGATTCAGTCTAAAGTTGAGCCGGTTCGCGGAACACGTTCAGAGCATCACGCACTGTCACGCCCGGCAGGGCCGTCGCAGCGTCACGGCTGACTGTAGCCATCAAGAAAGTTCCCGATCCGCGTCACCGCGTCCGTCAGATCCCGCGCCGTAGGCAACGTCACGACCCGGAAATGGTCGGGCTCCGGCCAGTTGAAGCCCGAACCCTGCACCACCATGATCTTCTCGGCCCGCAGCAGATCCAGCACCAGCTGCCGGTCGTCCTTGACCTTGAATACCTTCGGATCGAGCCGCGGGAAGAGATACAGCGCCCCCTTCGGCTTCACGCACGTCACGCCCGGAATCTGCGTGAGCAGTTCATGCGCCACGTCCCGCTGCTCCCGCAGCCGCCCGCCGGGCAGCACCAGATCCTGGATCGTCTGCCGCCCGCTCAACGCGGCGACCACCCCGTGCTGACCGGGCATGTTCGCGCACAGCCGCATGTTCGCCAGGATCGTCAGGCCCTCGATGTACGAGTCGGCGTGCGCCCGCGGCCCGGAGATAGACATCCAGCCCACCCGGTAACCCGCCACGCGGTACGCCTTCGACATCCCGTTGAAGGTGAGCGTCAGCAGATCCGGGGCGACCTTGGCGGTCGCGGTGTGTGTGGCGTCGTCGTAAAGGATCTTGTCGTAGATCTCGTCGGAGCAGACGAGCAGGTTGTGGCGGCGGGCGATGTCCGTCAGGCCGCGCAGCATCGCCTCGTCGTATACCGCGCCCGTCGGGTTGTTCGGGTTGATGATCACGAGCGCCTTGGTCCGGTCGGTGACCTTGCGCTCGATGTCGGCGAGGTCCGGCATCCAGTCGGACTGCTCGTCGCAGCGGTAGTGCACGGCCGTACCGCCGGACAGCGACACCGCGGCCGTCCACAGCGGATAGTCGGGCGCCGGTACGAGGACCTCGTCGCCGTCGTCGAGCAGGCCCTGCATCGCCATCACGATCAGCTCGGAGACGCCGTTGCCGATGAAGACGTGCTCGACGTCCGTCTCGATGCCGAGGGTCTGGTTGTGCATGACGACCGCCCGCCGCGCGGCCAGCAGGCCCTTCGCATCGCCGTAGCCGTGCGCCGACGACACGTTGCGGAGGATGTCCTCCAGGATCTCGGGCGGGCACTCGAAGCCGAATGCCGCCGGGTTCCCGGTGTTCAGCTTGAGGATGCGGTGACCGGCCGCCTCGAGCCGCATCGCCTCCTCGAGAACCGGGCCCCGGATCTCGTAACAGACGTTGGCGAGCTTGGTCGACTGGATCACCTGCATGTCCGCGAGCTTACGGCCGCGTAACGCTCCGTGGGACGTGTTTTCCACCACGCGAGACATGGCGGTTTGGGTGGATATCGTCCCCAGTTACACCACAGGCCCCTCTTTTCTCTACAATCCCCCTCCATGTTCCGGACACAGAGCGCGGCAGAAGTACGCACGACGCCCAGGCCGCGAATAAGTCAGCCGGTGCGCACGACGTGAACGACGCGCACCGGGAGAACGTCGAAGGTCAAGGCGCGCCGCCTGTGTACCACCCGTACGGCGACACGGCTCCGCCGTACGACGAGTACGCGGATCCGGCGGTCGCGCACGGGTGGCAGAACACGTACGACGACACGGTCCGCATCGAGCCCGCGGAGGACGCGGGGGACGCGGGGGACGCGGATCTCCCCGATGGCGTACTCGATGGCGTACTCGATGACGTAGGGCGTCACGAGCGGCTGATGCGCCGCCGCCGGGTCCGGACGAAGAGGCGCGGAGCCGTGGCGGCCGGTGTGGCCGTCGCCGGGATCTTCGCCGTCGCGATCTCCGGGCTCTTCGGTTCCGAGTCCTCCGAGAAGGAGGACCAAGAGGCGCCGAAGGCCCAGCAGTCCTCATCGGCCACGGACGAACCCGGCTCGACCGCCCCGTTGGTCGACAACCCGTCAGGAGCGTCGGCCAAGGCCTCGGACGGGTCGTCGTCCGAGGCATCGGACAATGCCTCGGACGACGACCAGGCCGCGGTGGACCCTTCACCGAACTCCTCACCGAGCGACTCCCGATCCGACGAGTCCGACGAGTCCGATGACTCCGGCGAACCCACCACCGGGACACCCTCGACCACGGCTACCGCCCCAACGAGCGAGCCGGACAAGGGGAATGGCAACCCCGGTCGGGGGCAGGGAGCCACCAAGCGTCCCAAATAGCGGCGACCGCCAGGCCGTACGGCGTGAACCAACCTCAACCGGCGGCGTAATACAACTCCTTGCCCCTACACCCCTCTAACGATCACAATGCGCATGACAATGCAGCGGGCGGCCGGAAATTCTCCGGTCGCCCAAGTCGTAAGAGGGGACCCCCACATGAGAAAGCCTCTCGTCGCCGCGCTCAGCGCCCTGGCTCTTGCCGGGCTCGGCGCGGTACCCGCCGGTGCGGCAACCGCCGTGGCGGCCGAGCCCACGGCCTCGACCGCGGGCAAGGGCGTGGACACGGACACCGTCACTTCGGTGGCCCATGACGCGGTCACGTCCACCACGGCGAACCTGTCCCGCGTCACCGCGCCGAAGGCCCAGGCCGTGGACTTCGCCGGCACGGTCTCGCTCAGCAACTGCTCCGGCTCGGTCGTGCGCATGCCCGACTCGGAGGCGAACGATCCCGCCCTCGTGATGTCCAACGGACACTGCCTGGAAGGCGGCTTCCCGGAGCCCGGCGAGGTCATCGTCGACCAGCCCTCCACTCGCAGCTTCGGGCTGCTCAACTCGGCCGGTACGCGCGTAGCGACACTCCGGGCCAACAAGATCGCGTACGCCACGATGACGGACACCGACGTCTCGCTGTACCAGCTGACCAGCACGTACCAGCAGATCCAGGACTCGTACGACATCCAGGCCCTGGAACTCAGCGCCGCGCGCCCCGCCGCCGGAACCGACATCAGCGTCGTCTCCGGCTACTGGAAGCGCATATACAGCTGCAGCGTCGACGGCTTCGCGCACCGCCTGCGCGAGGGGGCCTGGACCTGGAAGGACTCGGTCCGCTACACCTCCGCCTGCGACACCATCGGCGGCACGTCCGGTTCGCCCGTCGTCGACGACGCCACCGGCAAGGTCGTCGCCGTCAACAACACCGGCAACGAGGACGGCGCCCGCTGCACCGACAACAACCCCTGTGAGGTCGACGAGAGCGGCAACATCACGGTCCGCGAGGGCATCAACTACGGGCAGCAGACGTACAACATCGTCCCCTGCGTCGGTCTCGACAACAAGATCGACCTGAGCCGCCCCGGGTGCACCCTGCCCAAACCGTAGCGCTCCGCTGGAAGTCCGGTGCGTCCTCTGCGGGTCCGTCGTGGCTGGTCGCTCCCCCACTCTCGAATTCGCTCGAGCGGGGGGACCCCCATCGCGGCGGAGCCGCATGTGTCACAGCCCCGCGCCCCTCGGGGCGCCGTCGCGCCCTGGGGGCGCCGGACGGCGGGCGGTCACGTGGTAATCCGGCGGACCGCCCGCCCCGCCAACACGTCCGTACGCCGGCCGTCCTCGATGACGAAACGGCCGTCGATCAGGACGTACGGGATGCCCGTCGGGAGCGTGCGCGGCGCCTCGAACGTCGAGCCCGCGGCGACCGTGGCCGGGTCGAAGAGGACCAGGTCGGCCCGGTACCCCTCGCGTACCAGCCCGCGGTCCGGCAACCTCAGCCGGGCCGCCGGGCGCGAGGTGAGATGCGCGACGCACTCCTCCAAGCCGAGGACGCCCAACTCCCGTACGTACCGGCCGAGATACTGCGGAAACGTCCCGTACGCCCGCGGATGCGGCTTGTCGCCCTGGAGGATGCCGTCCGAGCCGCCGGTGTGGACAGGGTGGCGCATGATCTCCTGCACGTTCTCCTCGTGGCCGACGTGCTGCAGGATCGTCGAGCCGAGTCCGTCGTCGAGGAGGAGGCGGCGGGCGGTGGTCCAGGGGCTTTCGCCGCGCTCGTCCGCCGACTGCTTGACCGTACGGCCCACGTAGGGCGCCAGGGCCGGATGGGATACACCCGAGATCTCGATGGTGTCCCACTCGATGGGGACGCCGTGGCAGCCGTCCGCGCCCACGACCTCCATGTGGTGGCGGATCCGTTCGGCGGTGTCCTCGTCCTTCAGCCGGGCGAGGGTCGCCTCCGGGCCGCCCTCGCTCGCCCAACTGGGCAGCATCGCCGCGAGAGTTGTGCTGCCGGGGGTGTAGGGGTACGTGTCGAGGCTGATGTCGGCGCCTGAGGCGAGTGCCTCGTCGAGGAGCGCCAACAGATCCGGGGCCTTCCCCTTGTTCACGCCGAAGTTCATGGTGGCGTGGGCGAGATGGAGGGAGCAGTTCGCGGTGTGCGTGAGCTCCACCATCTCCTTGTACGCGTCCAGGGCGCCCGCTCCGTACGAGCGGTGGTGCGGGCAGTAGTAGCCGCCGTACTCCGCCACCACCCGGCACAGCTCGGTGAGTTCGGCGTCCTTGGCGTACATGCCGGGCGTGTACGTCAGCCCGGACGACAGGCCCACGGCCCCCTCGCGCAGCCCCTCGGCCACCAACTGCCGCATCCCGTCCAGCTCTTGGGGCGTCGCCTCGCGGTCGTCCCAGCCGACGGCCAGCATGCGGACGGTGCCTTGGGGGACGAGGTACGCCGCGTTCACCGCGATGCCCTCGCCGTCGAAGCCGTGGTCCAGGCGGTCCAGATACTCGCCCACCGAACGCCAGGTGAAGTCGATGTCGTCGCCGTGGCCGTTCCAGCCGGTGATCGCGCGGCGCACCTCGGCGAGGGTGCGGTCGTCGACCGGCGCGTACGACAGCCCGTCCTGCCCGATGACTTCGAGGGTCACCCCCTGCGCGACCTTCGCACTGTGGTCCGGGTCCCTGAGCAGGGCGAGGTCGCTGTGGGCGTGCATGTCGATGAAGCCGGGGGAGAGGACGAGGCCCTCGGCGTCGAGAACGCGGGTGGCGGTGGGGCGCAGGCACCCGGCCGCCGCGGCTTCCTTGACGATCGCGGTGATACGGCCGTCCGCGACGGCCACATCGGCGCGGTAGGAGTCCCCACCGCTGCCGTCGACGACCTCCGCGTCGCGAATGACGAGATCCATGGCGCCGCCTTTCCGGGCTCCGTCCGAGCTGTCGGTTGTCCGCGCCGCCGGCGCGGCCCCCTGGGGGTGTCGGGGGCTTGCCCCCGACGAAAAAGGGCAGGTGGGGTGGGCTAGAAGAACGTGCGGACGTAGTCCACCACCGTGCCGTCCGCCTCCACCAGCGGGATCAGCTGCCACTTGTCGAACGACGTGCAGGGGTGGGAGAGGCCGAGGCCGACCCAGTCGCCCACGCGCACATCCGCCTCCGGAGTCGTACGGAGCCAGCCGTGCTGGTCGGAGAGTCCGGTGACCGTGATGCCGGTCGCCGGGCGCTCTTCGCCGCCGGAGCGGATGACCTGGGCGAACGGGAGGTCCAGGTCGTACGCCGCGTCCCGCTTGCCCGCGTTGACGAAGGCCTGCTCGGGGGAAGGGCGGGAGACGACCTGGGCCCAGAGGCGGAAGGCGGGGTGGAGGGCGCCCTCCTCGGGGACGCGGTTGAAGGGGGTGATCCGGTGGTAGTGGCCGTCGTCGTGCGAGACGTACGCGCCGGAGCGCAGCAACTTCAGTACGGGGAGGGAGAGTTCGGGGATCCCGTCGAAGACGTCGGCGACCGCGTCGAACCAGGCGCTGCCGCCCGCGCTGACCACGATCTCGTCGAGGCCCGCTCCGGCGAAGCGGCCCGCCTTGTCGAAGTCGGCGGCGAGTGCGGTGAGGCGGCGGAGCCACGCGTGCACGCGCTCCGGAGTCGCGTCCGGCACTTCGCCCTCGTAACCCGCCACGCCCACCAGGCGCAGCGTGTCCGTCGCGGCCACCGCGTCCGCGACGGCCGCGCATTCCGTCTCCGTACGGACGCCGGTGCGGGCGCCGTCGCCCGCGGCCAGCTCGACGACGACGTCCACGGGGCGGGTGGATCCGCTTCCGGACGCGCGCAGGGCCGCGTCCATCAGCTCGACGCCGCGTACGGAGTCGACGTAGCAGATGAGCTGGAAGGCCGGGTCGGCGGCGAGCTGCGAGGCGACCCACGTCAGCGCGGCCGGGTCCACCAACTCGTTGGCCAGGAAGACCCGTTGGATGCCGAAGGCGCGCGCCACGCGGACCTGGTGCGGTACGGCGAGGGTGATGCCCCACGCCCCGTACTCGATCTGGCGGTGGAAGAGCTGGGGTGCCATCGAGGTCTTGCCGTGCGGGGCGAAGGCGAGGCCGTGGCGGTTCGCGTACGTCTCCATGAGCTGGAGGTTGTGCTCCAGGCGCTCGGCGGAGAGGGCGAGGACGGGGGTGGTGAAGCCGTCGGTGAAGAGGTTGCGGCGCTGGGCGGTCAGCTCGCCGACGGTCAGACCGTCGGCGTCGGGAGGGAGGCCCTTGAAGCGGTGGTCGACGGGCTCCTCGGCGAGCGCGGAGAGTCGGTGGGCGCCTTCTGAGGCGGGGTCGGTGGGGGTACCGGCAGCCATGGGGCCTCCCTGTTTCTACGGCATTGCAACATATGCAACGCTCATTGCGCATAGCGCTCACTGCTGTCTAACATCTCGGCCAACGCCGGGTCAACGGAGCCGCTGCGACCCGCGAACCCACGAGGAGCCTCCGCCATCGTTACCCGCACCGGACCCGCTCACCCCGAAGCCGCCGGGGACGCCGTGGACGTCGTCACGCTCGGGGAGTCCATGGTCACGTTCCTGCCCTCCCGGCCGGGGCGTCTCGCCGACGTGCCGTCCTTCGACCGGGGCATCGGCGGAGCGGAGTCCAACGTGGCGTGCGGGTTGGCTGCCGCCGGGCACTCCGTGAAATGGGTCAGCCGGGTGGGCGCGGACGGCTTCGGCCGGCACCTGGTGGAACGCATCGCCGCCCACGGCGTCGACACGAGCGCGGTCCGGACCGACCCGTCCCGGCCCACGGGCATCTACTTCCGTACGGCGGGGGAGCGGGCGCTCACCGCGGACGCGGACCCTGCGCGGGGCGTGGGCGGGGCGAGGGGATCGCGGGGCGCGGACGGCGTGCGTGGCTCGGGGAATCTCCGTGAACCGGACGCCGCCGGGGTCTCCGACAGGGCGGGGGTCTCCGACAGGGCGGGGGTCTCCGACAGGGCCGGGGTCTCCGACAGCGCGGGGGTCTCCGACAGCGGCGCTGAGGGCGACCTGCCTGCCGAGGTCGCCTACTACCGCACGGGTTCCGCCGCCTCCGCGATGTCCCCCGCCAACATGCCGGGTGAGGAGATCCGTTCCGGCCGTGTGCTCCACCTCTCCGGCATCACCGCCGCCCTCTCCGACGACTGCCTCGCCCTTCTCCGCGACCTCACGGCTCCCCGCCCCGGCCGCCCCCTCGTCTCCTTCGACGTCAACTACCGCGTCGACCTCTGGCACGACCGGGCCGAGGCGGCCGGGATCCTGCTCGACCTGGCCCGCGGCAGCGACCTGGTCTTCGTGGGCGCCGACGAGGCCGAGGCCGCCTGGGGCGTCACCGGCGGCCCCGCGGCGATCCGCGCGACGCTGCCCGAGCCGCGCCTGCTGGTCGTCAAGGAGGGCGGCCGGGGCGTCACCGTCTTCCAGCGCGAGCCGCACGACGACGCATCCGGCGAAGCCAGGGCCGTCCGCCGTCCGGGAGCCGGCCCGGCCGGCCGGTTCCACGGCAGCGAGTCGCACGACGACGCGGCCGGCGAAGCCGGTGCTGTCCGTCGCCCGAGAGCCGGCCCGGCCGTCGAGAAGGCGCGGGCGGCGGGCGGGCCCCCGGCAGCCGGTCGGCTCCACGTCCCTGACACCGTCACCCACGTCCCCGACACCGTCACCCACGTCCCTGACACCGTCACCCACGTCCCTGACACCGTCACCCACGTCCCCGACACCGTCACCCACGTCCCCGACACCGTCACCCACGTCCCCGCCCTCCGTGTCGACGTCGTCGCCCACGTCGGCGCCGGGGACGCGTTCGCCGCCGGTTTCCTGTCCGCGACCCTTCGCGGGCTCCCCGTGCGGGACCGCATCCGGCACGGGCATCTCATGGCCGCCGCCGTGCTCACCGCGCCCGGGGATCTCGGGGTGCCTCCGGCCCGCGAGTACGCCGACCGGCTGGTGGCGCTGGACGACGACGCGTGGGGGAGACTTCGACTCGGCCCCGGCTGGACGCAAGCCGATCGGGCCGAGGAGGAGGTACGTACCCCATGAGCCAGACCGTCGACAGAGCGCTGAGCATCCTGCCGCTGCTCGCCGAAGGACCCGCCGACCTCGGCCAGGTCGCCGAACGCCTCGGCGTCCACAAGTCCACGGCTCTTCGCCTCCTCCGCACCCTCCACGAGCACGGCCTCGTCTACCGCCAGTCCGACCAGCGCTACCGCCTCGGCGCCCGCCTCTTCGCCCTCGCCCAGGAAGCCGTCGAGAACCTCGACATCCGCGAGATCGCCCACCCTCACCTCGTACGCCTCAACGAACAGTGCGGCCACACCGTCCACCTCGCCGTGTACGAGGACGGCGAGGTCCTCTACATCGACAAGGTCGAGAGCCGCTACCCGGTGCGCATGTACTCCCGTATCGGCAAACCCGTCGCCATCACCGTCGCCGCCGTCGCCAAGCTCCTCCTCGCCGATCTGCCCGAGCCCGAGCGCCGCGCCCTCGCGGAGAAGCTCGACTACCCGATGTACACGGCCCGTTCGATCCCCAACTCCCGCGCTTTCCTGGAGGAGTTGGCGACCGTACGCGAACAGGGCTGGGCCACCGACCTCGGCGGCCACGAGGAGTCCATCAACTGCGTCGGCGCCCCCATCCGCGGCACCGACGGCCGCGTCGTCGCCGCCATGTCGGTCTCCGCCCCGAACGTCGTCGTCACCGCCGACGAACTCCTCACGTTGCTCCCACTGGTGCGCCGTACGGCCGAGGCCATCAGCCACGAGTACTCCGGCACCGCCCCTCTCAAGGACCTCAAAGACCTCAAGGAAGCGAGCTCATGACGGAAAAGATCGCCATCACCCCGAAGACCCACACCACCCCGCCCGCCAAGTTCTCGCACGGAGTCAAGAAGGGGAACATCCTCCAGGTAGCCGGCCAGGTCGGCTTCCCGCCGGCGGTGGAGGGCCAACCGCCGACCCCCGCCGGACCGACCCTGCGCGACCAGACCCTCCAGACCCTCGCCAACGTCAAGTCGGTCCTCGAAGAGGGCGGCGCGACCTGGGACGACGTGATGATGATCCGCGTCTACCTGACGGACGTCGACCACTTCGCCGAGATGAACGCGATTTACAACCAGTACTTCGAGGAGCAGGGCCTCACCGGGCCGCCGTCGGCCCGCACGACGGTGTACGTAGGCCTCCCGGCAGGCCTCTTGATCGAGATCGACGCACTGGCAGTACTGGACAGCTGAGCTTCGCGCCCGCGCCCCTTTTGGGGCGCGGGGCTGTATCGATATGCGGCTCCCGCGTGGGCGCGACAACCACGACGTACCCGCGCCCGGCAGCCATCAGCACCCCCCCCACACAAACCCCGCACCCCGTACGACGATCCCCCCTGCCCAAAAACACCATGCCCCCACCCAGAGGACCCCCACATGTCCGAAACCCCACCCCACACCGGCGGCCTGCTCCTCCTCATAGACGGCACCGCAGGCCTGCTGACCATCGCAGCCCTCGGAATCGCCCTCCTCCTGTTCCTGATCATCAAGGTCAGACTCCAGCCATTCGTCGCCCTGCTCGCCGTTTCGATAGCCGTCGGGCTGTCAGCCGGACTCTCCGTCACCGAACTCTTCGGCACCGTCCAGCGATCCGAAGCCGTCTCGCTCATCGAGGACGGAATGGGCGGCACCCTCGGACACGTAGCGATCATCATCGGCCTCGGCACCATGCTCGGCGCCGTACTCGAGGTCTCCGGCGGAGCCGAGGTGCTCGCCTCCAGGCTGCTGGGCCTCTTCGGCGAGCATCGGGCCCCGCTCGCGATGGGCCTGACCGGCCTGATCTTCGGCATCCCCGTCTTCTTCGACGTCGGCATTTTCGTGCTCGCGCCGATCGTGTACGCGGCGGCCAAGCGCGGCGGCAAATCGATCGTGCTCTACGCGATGCCGCTGCTCGCCGGTCTGTCCATGACGCACGCCTTTCTGCCGCCGCACCCCGGCCCCGTCGCTGCCGCCGGACTGCTGAAGGTCGACCTCGGCTGGGTCATCCTGATGGGCATCGTCTGCGGCATGCCCGCCGTGCTCGCCGCTTGGGCCTGGTCCGCGTGGATCGGCAGGCGGCTCTTCGTGCCCGTACCGCAGGACATGGTCGAGGCGGCCGACGAGGCGAAGGCGGCGCTCGCCGAGGAGCAGCGCAAGGACGGCGTCACCCCGCCGGAGAAGCCGGTCCCGCTGAGCATCGTCCTCGCGATCATCGGCACCCCGCTGCTCCTGATCCTGATGGCGACGTTCTCCTCCATCGCCTTCGACCCCTCCACGGGCCGCAGCGTGATCGAGTTCTTCGGCCACCCCTTCGTCGCGCTCACCATCGCGCTGCTGCTCGCGTACTATCTCCTCGGCATCCGCCGCGGCTGGTCCCGCAAGTCCCTGGAAACCGTGTCGAGCGCCTCCCTCAAGCCGGTCGGCAACATCCTGCTGGTCGTCGGTGCGGGCGGCATCTTCGGTGCCGTGCTCCAGGGCAGCGGGGTCGCGCAGGCCCTCTCGGACACCTTCAACGACGTGGGCCTGCCGGTGCTCGTGCTCTCGTATCTGATCTCGCTGGTGCTGCGCGTGGCCCAGGGCTCGGCGACGGTCGCGATCGTGACGACGGCGGGCATCGTGGCTCCGCTCCTCTCGGAGGGCGACCACTCCCAGGCCTTCATCGCCCTCGTCATCATGGCGATCTCGGCCGGCTCGATCTTCGCCTCGCACGTCAACGACGGCGGCTTCTGGATCGTGGCCAAGTACTTCGGCCTCTCGGAGAGGGACACCCTGAAGACCTGGACCGTCCTGGAGTCGGTGCTGTCCGTCGCCGGGTTCGTGGTGGCGGCGGCGCTGAGTGTGTTCGTATAGCGGCTGACCGTACGGACTCCGGCCACGCCTCGATCACGAGTGACGCCCCGGCCCCCCACGCCACAGCTTCATCGGCCATACTGCCCACCGTGGAGCAGCGCAGAGGACCCAGCATCCAGCCCTTGCAAGGCGCGGCAGCCGACCCGGCGTTCGTCCCCGGCATCACGGGCCCGCGCCCTGCCGAGCCGAAGGGCCGCAAGGACCCGGACCCGGCCGAGGAGACCGCAACAGCGGAAGTGACGGCCGCCGAGGAGACGGAGACGGCCGCCGAGGAGACGGAGACGGCCGCCAACCAGGCCGACGACGTCTCCGACGAGGGCGCCTCGGCGGAGACCGACGACGCGGATCAGCCGGACGAGGCGGAGGACCGGGACGAGACAGCCGAGTCGGAGTCAGACGACTCGGACGACTCGGACGACTCTGAGGCGACCCTCGCCGACGGCCCCGTCTTCGAAGCCTCCGACTACCGCGCGAAGATCACCGCCGACCACAGCGGCGTACGACTGCGCCTGGACGACCACGAGGCCGAGTTCCGCTGGGACGAGATCGGCGCCGTCGAGTCGGAGACCTCGCGCTTCGGCCGCTGGTACACGATCACGGTCCACACCCCCGAACGCCGCTGGTACCCGGTCGAGCTCCGTGTCCCCTCCCGCTCCAAGGTCAAGGAGTGGGAGAAGGAGCTGGACGAGGTCCTGGACGCGTACTTCCAGGAGTAGCCGCGTACAACAAGCGCGTACAACAAGAGGGTGCGCCCCCGAGCCGATCCGGGGGCGCACCCTCATGCACCTCACACACCCGTCAGCAGTACTGGTCCTCCTTGCCTATGGACCGGTACATACAGTCCGCGTTCTCCAGCAGTTGGAGCACCGCGTCCCGGTTGCGGGACGTCTCGCGCTCGATGACCTCGTCGGGCGGGTAGAAACCGCCGCCCGACGCGGACCCCGGGTACATCTCGAAGGTGTAGCCGAAGATCTTCTGGTCGCCCCACAGCCAGTCGTCGATCGAGCCGTCCGTGATGTAGAGGTCGCTGGACTGCTCGGCCGTGTAGCCGTTGCTGGCGGCCATCTTTCCGCCGACCGTGGCGAAGGCGTTCCGGTCGTCGGCCGTCATGCCGGTGGTCGTGTCCGAGTACGTGTAGCCGAAGGGCCACAGCACCAGCTCGCTGTACGTGTGGAAGTCGATGCCCGCTTTGATCTGCTGCTTACCGCCGACGACCCGGCTGCGGACGAAGTCGGCGACGACCTTCACCTCGGGCGCGGACTCGGCGGCCCTGCCCCGGTAGGTGTCGGAGGACGGCGAACCGGACGAGCCGCCGCAACAGCCCCAGCGATAGGCCCAGTTGCGGTTCATGTCCGTACCGACGTACGAGGAGCCGCTGTTGGGCTGCCGGTTCTTGCGCCAGGAGCGGTACTGCCCGGTCGCGATGTCGTACTCGCCGCCGTCCGGGTTGAGGTCCGGGAGGATCCAGATCTCGCGGTTGTTGACCATGTTCGTGATGCGCTGGTCGGAGCCGTAACCGGCGCCCAGTTCGCGGATCAGATACAGCGCCATCTCGACGGTGAGGTGCTCGCGCGCGTGCTGATGATGCGTCATCAGGACTTCGGGCTCGGACTCGTCGGTCGCGACGTTGTCGCTGATCTTGATGGCGACGATGTCCCGGCCCTGGTACGACTTCCCGATCACGCGCTTGCTCATGATGTTCGGGTACGCCTGGAGCCGCTGGCTGATCTCCGCGTTCATCTCGGCGAAGTTGTGGTAGCGCGAGTCGGCGGAGGGGAAGTCCAGGGGCCGTACGTCCTTCTCGCCGTTCGTCCGGTCGGGTACGGCGCCCATCGGCGTGACCTCGTAGCCGAGTTGCCGCAGCTTCTTGACCTGGTCGGCGCGGCCGGAGATGAACACGGTGTGCTGGTCGGCGTCGTCGACCGTCACGCCGGACTTCTGCAGTGCCGTACGGGACTTGGAGTCCGAGTGCATATGGACCTCGTACTGGCGGATCTCGCGGTCCGCCTCGGACGCGGCCACCGGGGCCTGGTCGGGCGCGCCGGACGCGCTGTTCGTCGTGGCGGCGATGGGCGCCGCGAGGGCGAGCGCGAGGAGGGTGCCGAGGAAGGCGGTGCGCCTGCCTCTTATGCGTAGCCGCATTGAGTCTCCTTGTTTCTCCAGAACTTCCGGGGTCTCCGGAAGGTGGGGGGTTGGAGCGGGGGGTGGGACAGTGCGACGTGCGGGTGCGGGCGTTCAGATGTGTGCGGGTGCGTGTGTATGGCCCGTGCGCGTGTGGCGCTCATCGTGAAGGTCTGGCATGGCCGGGTCAAGACCAGGAGGAGGTCAACCGCGCGTACGCGCATGCCCCCTTGTGCCCTCGCCCGCTTTGCGCTTTCTTGATCGGCATGGCGGACACCACGGGAAACACCGGCAAGACGGCGGGAAACTCAGGGGAAACGGCATCGGGCGAGGCCAACTCCAGCCCGCGTAAATCCAGTTGGAAGTACATCGGCCCCGGCATCGTGGTCGCAGCCACCGGCGTCGGCGCGGGCGACCTCGTCGCGACCCTCATCGCCGGCTCGAACTTCGGCTACACCCTCCTGTGGGCCGCCATCATCGGCTGCGTCGTCAAGATCTCCCTGGCCGAGGCGGCGGGCCGCTGGCATCTGTCCACCGGCCGCACCCTGTTCGACGGCTGGGAGAGCCTCGGCCGCTGGACGACGTGGTTCTTCGTCGTGTACGTGGTGATCTGGGGCTTCGTCTACGGCGCCGCGGCCATGTCGTCCTCGGGCCTCCCCCTCCAGGCGCTCTTCCCGGACGTCATGGACCTCAAGTGGTGGGCCATTCTCACCGGCTTGGTCGGCCTGGTCTTCGTCTGGTTCAACAAGTACGCCGTCTTCGAGAAGGTCATGACGGTCCTGGTCGGCGTCATGTTCGTGGTGACGGTGTACCTGGCGATCCGTGTCACCCCGAACCTCGGTGACGCCTTCGCGGGCCTGCTGCCCGTCCTCCCCGACGAGAAGGACTCCATCCTCAACACCCTCGGCCTGATCGGCGGCGTCGGCGGCACCATCACCCTTGCCGCGTACGGCTACTGGGTCAACGCGAAGGGCTGGACCAACACCGGCTGGATGAAGGTGATGCGCCTCGACAACCGCGTCGCGTACGCCACCACCGGCATCTTCGTCATCGCCATGCTCATCGTCGGCGCGGAACTCCTGCACGCCTCGAACATCGCCATCGCGAGCGGCGACCAGGGCCTCGTCCAGCTCGGCGGCATCCTGGAGGACGAGTACGGCACGGCGACGTCGAAGTTTTTCCTCATCGGCTTCTTCGCCACGTCGTTCACCTCGCTGATCGGCGTCTGGCACGGCGTCAGCCTGATGTTCGCGGACTTCGTCGAGCGCTTCCGGGCGCGCCGCGGGGCTTCAGCGACCGGCGACGAGGCGGCGGCCAAGGCCAAGGCCGAGGCCGGCTCCGGTGAGGCGGTGGCGTCCGGCGCCCGCGAGAAGTCCTGGCCGTTCCGCGCGTACCTGCTGTGGCTGACCTTCCCGCCGATGATCCTGCTGTTCGAGGGCCAGCCCTTCCGCCTGATCATCCTGTACGGCGTCCTCGGCGCGGCCTTCCTCCCCTTCCTCGCCCTCACCCTGGTCTGGCTCCTCAACTCCTCCCGCACACCGAGGGAATGGCGCAACGGTCCGCTCAGCAACGGCATGCTGGTGCTCGCGGGTCTGCTCTTCATCGTCCTGTGCGTGAAGCAGATCTGGGACCAGCCGTGGTCTGAGTTCTTCTGACGCTTTGATCTGACGCTGTGTTCTGACGCGGCCGCTCGCGGGACGGGCACGGCCCGGGCTCGGGCTCGGGCTCGGGCCGTTCAGCCGAGTTGCTGCCACTTCTCGCTCGTGGCGATGTCCCTGAGCTGCTCCATCGTGAGCGCGGGCGTCTCGCGGGTCGCGGGGTCGTGCTGCCTACCGGTGTTGAAGGCGCTGACCACCACCCGCAGGCCGTTGGTCCTGATGGTGTCGACGGTCCACATGACGACGCCCTCGGCCCCCTGCTCGCCCGGACCCTGGCTCGTGGCGACCTTCGTGCCGTCGGGCAGGGTTTCCGCGTCCGCCCCGAAGAGCTGGTCCTCGACATCGGACATGTCGGGCTGCACGTTGATCTGGACGAAGCTCTTCCCCTTCCCGTCGTCGACCACGAGATACGCGTACTCGGTCTCCTGACCGCCCTTCGAGACCACGTCGACGTTCTTGGGGAGCAACGACGCGAGGGTCTGACCGATCGCGCCGCCGTCGGCACCCGGAGGCGTGTTCGGGGTGTCCTCCGGGGCCTGGGCGTTCGAGTCCTCGCCCTTCGAGTCCTGGCCCTTCGGGTCCTGGCCGTTGGAGTCCTGGCCCTTCGGGTTCTTGGGCATGGCGTCGATCGCGGTACGCCAGTCCTTGGCGGTGACCAGCTGCTTCAACTGGTTCGTGGACAGAGGCGGGTTGGCCCGGCTGACCGGAGCGCCCTTCTCCGCCGCGGCGTTCCATTCGCTCACGCTGATGTGGTGGCCCTGAGGGGTGACGAGATCGGCCGTCCACCGCTTCGTGTCCACGCGGCGGTCCGGGTACTCGTACCCCTGGAAGATCATGAGCGTCGAGTTGTCGGGCAGTCGGCTCGAGGTGCAGCCTTCGTACGACATCAGGTTCCTGTCCGGGCACTGAGTCCACTGACGGGCCTCCGCGCTTCCCGGCTCGACCCGGTTCAGGCCGACGGAGACGGCACCAGGGCCCTTGCCGTCGTCGAACACGACCTGCGCGTACGGCCCCAGCTCCGCGTCCGTACCCCGCCCCTGCTCCTCGCTGAACTCCCCTTTGGGCAGCAGCTTCTTGAGGGTGTGGACCAGCTTGGCACCGGAGACCCTGCCGTCGTTCTCGGCGGGAGGGGTCGGTGTCGACCGGCGGCCGGCCACGGACTGCTGCCCGTCCGCCGCCCCGCCCCACGGCACGAGCAGAGTCCCGCCCACCGCGACGAGGGCGACGGCGGTCACGCCTCCCACTACGGCGGCCCGGCGCCGCAGCAGGAGTCGGCGACCGCGTACCTCACCGGCGGCGACGAGGCCACTCCGGTCGGCCTCGAAGGAGTCGCCGGCCTGGCGCAGGGCTAGGCCGAGCCGGTCCTCGAAAAGGCCGGCGTCGATGTCGTGGCGGCTCTCGTGGTGTTCATCGGGCATGGCAAAACCACCGTCTCTGCAAGGTCGTTGGAATGGGGACGTGTTGGGTCGCGGTGACCGTTCAGCGGGCCGCGTACTCGCTGAGGCCGTCGCCGAGAAGCACCCGCAGCCGGCCGAGGGCCCGTACGCAGCGGGTGCGCACGGCCGCCGAGCTGACGTTCATCACGTCGGCGGTCTCCTCGATGCTGCGGTCCTCCCAGTACCGCAGGACGACGACGGCCCGGTCCTTGGCGGACAGCTGCCCCAGCGCCTCCAGGAGGGTCATCCGCAACGGCGTGTCATCGGCGGCGCTGTGCGGATCGGCCAGGTCGGGAAGGACGTCGGTGGCACGCTCGGTACTGCTGCGCCGCCGCTGGTGGGCGAGGAACGTACGGGTGAGGACGGTCTGTGCGTACCCGGCGGGATTGCCGACGCGCGACACCCGCCGCCAGCTGACGTACAGCCGCCCGAGGGTCTCCTGCACGAGATCCTCGGCGAGATGCGTGTCACCGCCGGTCAGCAGACAGGCCGACCGGTACAGATGCCCGGCCCGCGCCGCAGCGAACTCGGCGTAGCCGTCCTCGCCCCTCAGTCTCATGCGTACGTCCCCCGTGATCCCTCGGCCGTCCCCCGTACCGTCCTCACTTCATTGATGCGGTGGACCCCAGGAAATGTTTCACGGTTGCCGGTCGGACACGGAAGGTTGCCTGTTATTGGATTGCTGCCGGCCGGCCCGGTCGGATAGGAACCTTGCATGCTTAAGGGTGGCAAGGTCGGGCTCAGGGCCCGGCACGAGGACGACATACCGATCCTGCAGGCCGAGCTCTACGAGGACGTGGTCAACCAGGCACGGGCCGATGGCCGGCCGTGGCGGCCGATCACACCCGGCTCGAAGGATGCGCCGTTCGTGGTGGACGACAAGGAGCAGCGGCACGTCAAGTTCTCCGTGGTGGAGTTGGACGGCGGCACGCTGGTCGGCGACGCGACGCTGTGGGACATCGACAACCACAACCGGTCCGCGCACATCGGCATCGAGCTGCTGCCGTCCTCCCGCGGTAAGGGTTACGGCACCGACGTGGTCGCGGTGCTGTGCCACTACGGTTTCGTCGTGCGCGGCCTGCATCGGCTGCAGATCGAGACGGTGTCGGACAACGTCGCGATGCTGACCGCCGCCGAGCGCAACGGATTCGTCCGCGAGGGCGTGTTGCGCTCCGCGGCCTGGGTGATGGGGGAGTTCCTGGACGAGGTGCTGCTCGGGCTCCTCGTCCAGGACTGGAAGCCGGACTCGAAGGGCTAGGGCTAGGCAGCCGCCCTACGGTCGAGGGGTGGCTGCGGTGGTGAGCGTTAGGGCAGCCCGTGGACGTGCGGTCCCACCGCGTTCGACCACGCGTTGCCCGCCGCCGCGTCCCAGTTCGTCGACCAGGTCATCGCGCCGCGCAGGTCGGGATACGTCTTCGACGGCTTGAAGGAACCGCAGTTCGTGCCCTTGGTCAGGCAGTCCAGGGCGTTGTTCACCACGGACGGTGGGACGTAGCCGCTGCCCGCGCCGCTGGGGGAGGCGGGGAGGCCGAGGCCCACCTGGGACGGGGCCAGGCCGCCCTCCAACTGGATGCAGGCCAGCGCCGTCAGGAAGTCCACGGACCCCTGGGCGTACACCTTGCCGTCGCAGCCCAGCATCGAACCGCTGTTGTAGTACTGCATGTTGACGACCGTGAGGATGTCCTTGATGTTCAAGGCCGTCTGGAAGTAGCCGTTCGACGTCGACTGCATGTCGATGGTCTGCGGCGCCATCGTGATGACCAGCGACGCGCCCGCCTTCTCGGACAGGGAGCGGAGCGCCTGCGTCATGTACGTCGCGTTCAGGCCGTTCTCCAGGTCGATGTCGACGCCGTCGAAGCCGTACTCCTGCATCAGGGAGTGGACCGAGTTCGCGAAGTTCGTCGCCGACGCGGAGTCGTTGACCGACACGGTGCCGCGTTCGCCGCCGACCGAGACGATCACCTTCTTGCCTTCGGCCTGCTTGGCCTTGATGTCCGCCTTGAACTGGTCGACCGTGTAGCCGCCGAGCCCGGCCGAATCGAGGTTGAAGGTCACCGCACCCGGCGTTCCCGTCGCGTCCGCGAAGGCGACCGCGATGATGTCGTACTGGGACTGGACGTCGGAGAGCTTCTGCACCGTCGCGCCGTTGTTGAAGTTCTGCCAGTAGCCGGTGACGGCGTGCTTGGGCAGGGCGTCGGCGTCTTGCTCCGCCGCCGGCGCCTGGGCGGCCAGGCCGGCGAAGGCGAGCGCGGACCCGGTCAGCACGGCGGCCAGGGCGCGCGCCCATCGCCGTCGTCTGGATCCGGTGGATCCGGTGGATCCGGATCCGGGCATGCCTGGTACGCGGTTCATTTCGGCCTCCGGTGGGGGGAGTTGAGTGGGGAACGGTGGCCACCGCTGGCCGTACAAGCTGGTCCAGACCAATAGAGTTGTCAAGACCTCTCGCGCGAAGTCGCCAGGCCCGTAGGGCAGTTAGACTTCCGCCCATGACGTACTTCTTCCACCTCCGCTAGGCACCGTCGGCGAAGCGAGGGTCCCCCCCCGTCGCCGACGAGGCGGGGCAGCGGAGCGCTGCCCCGAGTGCTGACGTGGAAGAAGAACAACACCATGCACACGCCCCTCGTGGCGCGCTGCCTCCGCGGCCTGGAGGCCGTGGTCGCCGCCGAGGTTCTCGGGTCCGGACTCGGCGCCGTCACCGAACTACGCCACCGCGAAGTCCATTTCCGTACGCATCTGTCCGCGCCGCCGCTGCGCACCGCGGACGACGTGTTCCTGCTGGCCGCCGAGCGCCCGGACATCGGAACGACGCGACAGCGCCTGCAGGAACTCGCTGAACTGGCTGAACTCGCCGATCCCAAGCGCCTCCTGTCCCTCCGTTACGGCGGGACGACGCCGACCCGTCGAATCACCGGCGTCGACGTCTCGGCCTCCTTCCTCGGTCGGCGCACATTCACCCGGTACGACGCCGAAGACGTCGTAGGCCAGGCCCTGGCGCGACGTCTCGGCGTCCCCTACCACTCTCGCCGTACGGGAACCGCGCCCCCGCCGGGAGGCTGCGGCTGGCGGCTGACCCTGGACGGTACGCGGGCCACGCTCATGCTGCGCCTCGACGACCGACCACTGCACCGCCGCCCGTACAAGCAGCACACAATCCCGGGCACCCTGCACCCACCGCTCGCCGCCGCCATGGCCGTGCTGGCCGACATCCGCCCCGGCCACACCGTCCTCGACCCGTGCTGCGGCGCCGGCACCCTGCTGATCGAGCCGGCACTGGCCCAACCCGACGCCCGCTTCCAAGGCTTCGACCTGTCCACGAACGCGCTCACCGCGGCCCGAGCCAACGCCGCCGAACTGCCCATCACCATCCGCCGCGCCGACGCCGCCCGCCTCCCCCTCCCCGACAACTCCATCGACCGCGTCCTGTGCAACCCACCCTGGGGCACCCAGGCCCCCGCCCGCGGCCTGCTCGCCACCGCCCCCTCCCGCTGGTGGACAGAACTGCGCCGCGTCCTCACCCCCGACGGCACAGCCGTACTCCTCCTCCCTCACCGCGAGGACCTGACCACCGCCATCCGGCACGGCTTCATCCCCGTACACATCCAACGCCTCCGCCTGTCCGGAGCCCAGCCCTTCCTCGCACACCTGACGCAGACGGACGCAGCCCGAGGCCGCCCGTCTCGCCAACGACCCGCAGGAGAAGGCCCAGTACGCTCCGGGCGCGGACCCGTGAGTGTCGCCGGTCGGGGCGGCGGGAAGAACCGCAGGCTCAACCGCCAGCACCCACCGTCGTGACCGCCGGAGCTGAATTCGAGGCCGGCGTGTCCTCAACGCTCGAGAGGATGCAAGCAGAGGAGGGTCGCTTGATCCTCGCTGTACTCCGGGTAGGCGAGCAGGTCCCCGGTGGGGCAACCCGCCTCCGACGGTTCTGTGACACGAAATTGCGCGTCGGACGAGCTGCAGGACACGGTCTTCAGGTCCTGGTCGCTCCAGGAGCCGTCGTTGCGGGCGCACGATCCGACCGTGAGCGGTTCCGGCCGGTCGTCTCCCTTGACCAGACCGATGACGAACAGCACCGGAACGGCCGCCACCACCACGGCCACCGCTGCCGCCACCGCTGCCAGCGGCACGGCGGCGATCAGCCCCGCCGGACGCTTCATCACCGGCTTGCCCGGATCAAGCGGCGGTCGCCAACTTGGACCCTGCGGCTCGGGTATGCGGCGCAAGGCGGACAGGGCGCCGAGGTTCATCAGCAAGGTGATGGGCGTGATGAAGGCGGACAGAGCACCCCACCAGCCCTGCAGCAGAGTGTCCGCCTGCATCTTCCGGAAGACGGCCAGCCCGCAGGTCCGGCAGAACACCCCCTCGCGCCGCAGGAAGCGCATGATCACGATGATGCCTTGGTGGCCGCGAATCGTTACGGGCGCCGCGGGCCCGGCCCCGCACACCTCGCACACGAGAGCGGGAGGTCCGCCCATGGGTGCCGCCCCGGCGTACGGCTGCGGCGGATACGGATACGCCGGGTACGGAGCGGAGGACTGGTGAGGAAACGCGGGCCCGCCCTGAGCCGAGTACGGTCCTCCGGGAAACGGAGGAGGGGATGCGGGCGGCGGTGTGCTCATCGATATCTCCGTAAGGTGATCAAGCGGAACCGACGAAGCACCCTAGCCCTTCGAGCTCGGGCTCCGGTCCGTCAGAGCAGGTGATCCGCCTTGCCCGCTTTGATGTCGCGGATGAGCGTGCGGAGGGCTTCGCGGGTGTCGGTGAGGTAGGTGTCCTCGGCGCCGGCTATGGCGATGTAGGCGTTGTCCTGGTCATCGGTGCCGATACGGAAGCAGCTGGCTCCCTCCCCGCAGAAGGGTTCTTCCCACGCGATGTGGTCCATCGGGCTTCTCCTCACAGGCTGCTGGCGATGTCGCGGATGAAGTCGCGCGAGGCCTCCGGTGAGAGGGCGATGCGCTCCATCCAGTCGAGGTGTGCACGGTACTTGGCCAACTGCGCTTCTTCGCCGAGGAATTCCGGCCCGTGTGCCCTGTCGACCTGGGCGGTGTCCAGCTGCGGCACGGGACCTTCGAGGTAGTTGACGGTCTGCCCGGCCCCAGGGAAGGTGCCCGCCGAGAACGGGATGACGAGCAATCGGACCGCCGGGCGCTCGGACACGGTGAGCAGGTGGTCGAGCTGGGCGCGAGCCACCTTGGGGCCGCCGAACTGCATGCGCAGCGCGGCCTCGTGAACGATGCCCACGTACTCGGGCGGGTTCTCGCCCTCCAGTACCTGCTGTCGCTCGGCACGGAAGGCGAGACGCAGGGCGATCTCATGCTCGGGCAGCGGCGGCAGCACGGCCCGGAAGAGTTCGAGGGCGTGGTCGCTGGTCTGGAACAGGCCCGGGACGTGCGCGGTGTGGGCGGTCCGCATACGTACGGCGTACGACTCCAGCTCGGCGATGTCCAGCAGGCCGGGGGAGAGGGAACCCCGGTAACGCTCCCACCAGCCACGGGCGTTGCGCCCCACCATGTTCACCAACGCCTCCACGTACGCCTGGTCCGAGCAGGCGCAGTTGCAGGCCAAGGTGCGTAGCCGCTCGGGGCTGATGGTGCGGATGCCGGTCTCGATATTGGAGATCTTCGCCCGGTCGAGCCCGAGCAGCCCGGCGGCTTGATCCGCCGTCATTCCCGCGGCCGTCCGCATCCGGCGCAACTCGCTGCCCAGACGCCTTTGACGCTCCGTGGGAGTGGTCCTCGGTGGCATGGACTTCCTTCCGTGATGGTCGCCAGCAGTCTGCCGCCCATCAGTACTGGCGGACCACGAACGGGTCAATTTCTTCGACTAAGTGGCAATGAAACCAAACTCTGCCCTACGTTGAGTAACGCGCAAGCTACTCACGGCAGTTGGAAGCGCATCGCCGAAGCCTGCCTGCGACGGGCCACCGACCGCCGCCACACCCCTTCCCTCACCTCATCCACCCGGAACGGAGTCCCCGCATGCCCGAAACCACCCCGACCCCCGCTCCCACACCCACTCCCACCTGGGAATGCCACCTCCACCTGACCAACAACCCCCGAGCCCCACGCATCGCCCGCCGCACGATCCGAACGGCCCTCCTCGACTACAACTGCTCCCTCGAACTGACCGACACCGCAGAGCTGTTGACCTCGGAACTGGTCTCGAACGCGGTAAAACACTCCGACGGCCCGGTAACCGTCAGACTCCGCACCCGCGCCGGAGTCGTACGCATCGGAGTCATGGACGACCACCCAGAACTCCCCGCCCCACTGCCCTGCACCCCCGACGAGGACTTCGGCCGGGGCCTGTACCTGGTGGACACCTTGGCGGACTCCTGGGGCCGCTACCCCATCACCGACCCTTCCCGAACGCCCGGTTGGAAGGTGGTGTGGTTCGAACTGGCCGCTGACCACTGGTAGGTAGTTCTGCGTGCAGCGCCAGAACCCGTGATCTGTGACGTTCCGTAACAGTGGAGCGGTCGGTAGAGCTGGTGCGGCTCCCCATGCAGTCACCTGAAAACTCTTCTCGCTTCCGCAACCCACGTCGCTGCCTCGGCGTCCAACTTCATGACGGTCGGCTGCGGATCACCCGGGAGAGCACGTGGCGAAGAAGGGCCAGACGACGGACGCGGCAAGGGAGAAGGACCGCGAAAAGTGGATGGCGCGTTTCCAAGTACGGCTGGCCATGCAGCCGGGCGTGGACCGGGCAGTCGTGCTCCAGGCGGTCAAGGACGTCACGGCGCATTGCGCGGATACGGGAGAGCACCCGCAGACCGCCTTCGGTGATCCGGACACCTACGCCGTGCAGGCCGCCGCGCGGCTGGTGCCGGCGGACCGCGCGGCGCACGCGAGGCGGCACAACGCCGTGGTGGACGCGTTCAGCTCGGTACTCAAGAGGGCCAGGGATGTCCCCGGTCTGTGATTCCAATCGTTGTTCGGGCAGCCGGGAGCCCGGCGGCGGCAGGCGCATGCGGCCTACTTGAACGGGATGTTGAGCCAAAGACCGCGGTGGCGCAGGACTTTGGCGGCCGCATCCCCGCCAGTAGCTCGCGGAAAGTGTCGGCCGCCTTGCCCTTCCAGTGCGAGGAGTGCAGCTGGCGCATGCCCCCGCCGACCTTGTCGAAGGCCTTCTGGAAGTCCTTCAGGTGCTTGGCGCTTTCGCGGATGCGTCCCGGGTTGCCGTGTACGAGTTCGTTCGCGTCCTCGGTCTGGCCGAGTTGCTGCTCGCCGGGGGTGGCGCCCAGGGCCGAGGCCGCTGTTGAACGCGTCGCGCCAGTCGGCCATCAGCCGGCGTCCCCGCGCTGCTGACCTTCGGCGCCCTGCGGTCCGTCGGCGCCCTGCGGTCCGTCGGCCTGGGCCTCGGCGGCTGCCGCACGCTCCTCGGGTGACGGACCGACCTGCCGGTCCACCAACGCCTCGTACTCCTCGTCGTTCAGGCCGGTCAAGCCCTGGATGTCGACGGGGAGCACATCCGACGTCATCACGTCACGGGGGGCGTCCTTCCAGCCCTGCTTGCTGTTCTCCCACGCCTGATCGAAGGACTCCCCGCTGTAATCCGGGTCGGCGAGCGCGTGGTTCCTCGCCAGGTCACCCCAGCCCATCTGCGTGACTTCCCCGTTCCCATCAGCCGCTTCGTGTACGTCCCTGGGGTCGCCGTCCGCCGCGTCCAGCGCGGCCCCGTCCGGCACGATCCCCCGCACCGGTGGAAACAGCGCCCCTCGCCCTCACTCCCGACATCCAGCGCCACCCCGCACGGCACCGGCATCGCGGGAATCGCCGCATCCAGCAACCGGGCGCCCAGAACACGGTCGTGCGCCCACTCCTGTGCCCCTTCACCCCGTGCGATGGCGAATCGGGCAAGCGTCGACTCATCCGAGAAGGCGTAGATCCACCGGATACCGCCGAACTCCGCGGTCAGCGGGGAGCTGTCCTCCCCGAGCGGCAACAGCACGGCCGTACGCCGGAATTCGCCCAGCAGGGCGGCGGCTTCGCGTCGGCGGAGGCGGCTTGCCTGGTCCTGCTCTGGCTCCTGTGCGCGCGATTGCTCCTCGGCCCGGTCCAGGCCCTGGCCCTGGTCCTGGTCCTGCGCCGGAGCGTCGGCCGTGGTCGTACGCGCGGGCGTGCCGACGGTCGTGCTCGCGGGCGTGCCAGCGGCCGCGCTCACAGACGCGCTCCGCTCGTACTCGCGTCAACGTCCTCTATGTAGTCCCAGATCCGGGACCTACGTATATGTCCCGCCCCCGCGCCGTCTCCCCCGTGATCAGACATGAGTGCGATCATGGCATCGCCCCGTTACCGAACGCAACGCGGCCAACCCGTCCCGGGGACCTCAACGCGCCCGCTATACGGCCGAGTTGAGGCATATGCGTCTCACGCTGTGTCGATCACCCTGCACCTTCGGTGAGTTGATCTCGGAGATTCGGTGTTGATCGGGCCATGCCGTGGATATGGTTCTGCTGCAAGACGACGTCACAGGGGCGATCTGAGGCGGTGGTCGTCCACCCCGCCGCAGTGGACGGGGTGGTGTGCAGCGTGCCGACCGCGATAGCAGTCACCAGTTCCGATCTGGTGCTCCCAACGCACGACCGGCAGACGCCGCCCGCCGCCGTCCAGCCCCTCGACAGCCTCGAAAGCTCCCTCACGGGCATGCACGGGCTCATCGAGCAGCACGGATATGTGATCGCGTTATACCCGGCGTCCGTCTCCACCGACGTCATCCGGAGACTGCACGCCGTACGTTCCGTACTCGAGAGCGACCGCATCGCCGTCCTCGGCATCGATCTGCCGCCGCTCGGCCTCGCCCTTCTCGCCCAGCAGCTCCGCCAGCTCTCCGTCTGCGACTTCAGCCCGGGCGTGCTCGCCTCCTCCGCACGGCTGCTCGCCCACTACATCTACTCCGGCGCCCTGCTCGGCTCCGTGGCCAAGCTCGACCGGATCCCGGTGTCCCTGAAGTCCCACGCCAAGTCGTGGGTGCCGGGCGCCCAGTTCGCCGTACTGGCCAATCCGCGGCCTCAGCTCATACGGCTCGGACAAACGGAAGAGAAGCTGGCCGGGCCCGAGTTCGGCACGCGGATGCTCATCGCGCCCGGGCAGCTGCCAGGCGACTGGATCACCACGACGCTCGCGCCCGCCTGGCGCGTACAGGGCGTCGCCACCGTGCCGCTGCCCGCCGAGTCGGCGCGCTGGTGGGGCACGGGGAAGGTCGCCGAGTTCGCCGCGGGACTGCACGACGTGTCCGTGCTCTACCAACTGGTCTCGTCCGTACGGCGCGAGGAGTGCCACTGGTGCGGCCTGGAACTCATCGGCGACCGATGCGGTTTCTGTGCGGCACCTTTGCTCCCGCCGCCGGAGCTTCCAAACGCCGCCGGACGGGCAGTTTCTTCTGTACGCGCCTTGCCACGAGGCACTACGTAAGTCACGTACGTACATCTGAACAGCCAGAGCCACAGCACCACGAACAGACCCTGAGCACCAGGCACGACCGCTAGACCCCCGCTGTCCCCGCCCCGATAGAGGTTGCCCGCGTCATGCTGCATCACCCTGGGGGACAACCCCCAGACCCCCGGCCGGAAAGGCATGGCCCGCTCAACTACCCGGTACGTCCCTACGAGGTGAGCTTTCAGTGAACTCACGCCAGCGCCGAGGCGTCATCCTGCTGGTCCTCTCGGTCCTGTGCGCCGTAGGCGCCTTCGCCGGAGTCCTCTCGGTGATCCGCGACGTGAACTCGAAGGTCGGCCCAGAGGTCGCGGCGTACCGCCTGAAGAGCGATGTCGCGCCCTACCGGGAGTTGTCGGCCAGCCAGTTCGAGAAGGTCTCGATGCCCGAGCGGTGGCTGTCCTCGACCGCCGTCACCGACCTCTCCGAGATCCGCGGCAAGATCGCGGTCACTCGGCTTGAGAAGGGCTCCCTGCTCCAGCAGGACATGATCGTGGAGCGGCCCGAGCTGGAAGCCGGCCAGCAGGAGATCGCGATCATGATCGACGCGGCGACCGGTGTGGCGGGCAAGATCAACCCGGGTGCGCGGGTCAACATCTACGCCACCTTCGAGGCCGAGAACGACAACGGCAAGGACCAGTCGAAGGTCATCGTCGAGAACGCCAGGGTCATCGACGTCGGCAAACTCACCGCCCTCGATCCCTCCCAGAACAGCGACGACCGCCGCCGCACCGCGACCGAGGCCGTCCCGATCACCTTCGCCCTCACCACCGCCGACACCCAACGCGTCGCCTACGCCGAGTCGTTCGCGACCCATGTACGCCTCGCCCTGGTCGCGGGCGGCTCCGACACCGTCGTCGCACCCGACGACCGCTCGTACACCCTCGACGAGGACAAGTAGGAGGCCGTGATGCGCTCAGCCCTCACGAAGGCGTCCACGACGGGGTGCCGATTGCCCACGAAGGCGTCCCCGAACGCATCCGCTGCATCCGCGGATGCAGCCCCGAAGGTGTGCCGATGACCATCCGCATCCTCCCGGCCGTCGGCGACATCGACTCGGCCCGCGCCCTCTCCACGCTGCTGAGCCAGCTCCCCGACGCCGAACCCGCCGCGCCGGTCCCGGACACGACGGCGCTCCTGGACACCCTGGCGCAGCTCGCGTCGGAGTCCCTGGACGAGTTGCCCGAGGTCGTCCTCGTCCATGAGCGGATAGGTCCGATGTCCGCGCTGGACGTCATCCGCGATGTGGTGATGCGGTTCCCGGCGGTCGGGGTCGTCCTCATCACCGCCGACACCAGTACGGGCGTACTGACCGCGGCGATGGACTCCGGCGCCCGCGGCATCATCGGCCTGCCCCTCGGATACGACGCCCTCGCCGAACGCGTCCAGGCCGCCGCCGCCTGGTCGCTCGGCATGCGGCGCCATCTCAGCAGCGGTACGCCGGAGCTGTACGCGGGGCCAGGGGGCACCGTCGTCACGGTCACCGGGGCGAAGGGCGGTGTGGGCGCGACGGTCACGGCGGTCCAACTCGCCCTCGCGGCGAGGGCATCGGGCCGTACGGTCGCCTTGCTGGACTTCGATCTCCAGTCGGGCGACGTGGCCTCGTACCTCGACGTGCAGTTCCGCCGATCCGTGGCCGACCTCGCCGGGATCAGCGACATCAACCCGCGCGTCCTCCAGGACGCCGTCTACACCCACGACACCGGGCTCGGGCTGCTGCTGGCCCCGGCGGAGGGCGAACGCGGCGAGGAGATCACCGACCGGGCGGCCCGCCAGGTCCTGCAGGCGCTGCGTACCCGTTACGAGATCGTGGTCGTCGACTGCGGCGCCCAGATGAACTCCGCGACCGCCGCCGCCGTCGAACTCGCCGACCAGGCCCTCCTCCTCGTCACCCCGGACGTCGTCGCCGTCCGCGCCGCCAAACGCATGGTCCGCCTCTGGGACCGCCTCCAGATCCGCAAGGCCGAGGAGACCCTGACGGTCGTCAACCGCGCCTCACGCGGTACGGAGATCCAGCCGTCCCTCGTCGAACGCGTCACCGGCACGAAGGTGGCTCACGTCGCGGTACCCGCCGCCTTCAAGGAACTCCAGTCCGTGGTCGACGCCGGCCGCATGCAGGACCTGGACGCCCGCTCCACGGTGAAGCAGGCGCTGTGGGCCCTGGCGGGCGAACTGGGTCTGGTGGCCGTCAAGGAAGGGGGCGGCGGCAAGCGCCGCAAGACCTCCTCGGACCGGGGTGCGCTGGCTCTGCGCCGCAAGGGCGGCGACCGGGGCGCGGTGACGCTGGAGTTCGCCGGGATGTTCCCGCTGCTGCTGGTCGTGATGACGATCCTTTGGCAGTGCGTGTTGTACGGCTACACGTACTCCCTGGCCGGGAACGCGGCGGATGAGGCGGCGCGGGCGGCTACGGCGGCGGCTGCTTCTGGGGCGGGGGCGGAGGGTGCTTGTGCGGATGCGGGCCAGGAGCACCTGCCCAACGCCTGGCAGGGCGCCCAAATCGGTTGCACGCAGGAAGGTGACGTCTGGAGGGCCAGCGTCAGAGCCGAAGTCCCGCTCTTCTTCCCGGGCTTCGACGCGGGCTGGACGGTCCAGGGCGAGGCGGGTGCGGCCGTGGAGGGGGAGGACGACGGATGAACGTACTCCGGAAACTGTGCAGGCGAGCCAGGGATGACCGTGGCGTCTCCATGCTGGAGTTCGCCGGCTTCCTGCCCATCCTGCTGCTCGTAGGGCTGGCCGCCATCCAGCTGGGCCTGGTCGGATACGCCGCCAACCAGGCCGGATCCGGCGCGCGCGCCGCCGCACGGGTCGCCTCACAGGGCGAGGCGGGCGAGGCGGCCGGGTACGCCGCGATGAGCGACTGGCTCGACGCGACCGTATCCGCTCCGGAAGGAGGCGGCGACACGACCACCGCCACGGTGACCGTGCAGGTCCCGCTGCTCATCCCGTTCGTAGGGGAGGGCTGGCAGGTGGAGAAGAAGGCCACGATGCCCAACGATGACGATGACGGCTGACCCTCGTACGGAACGACCCTCCCCCGGAAGGGAGTTGAAGACATGAGCCTCAAGGCCCGTATCGCCGCCCCCGAAGAGGGCGGAGCCGGCCGCGAGGACGGCCACCTCGTCGCCGTCTACCGTGCCAAGCTGCTCGAAGAGATCGACCTGGCTGAGATGTCCAGCCTCGCGGCGGCCGAGCGACGCATGCGCCTTGAGCGAGTACTCGGGCACATCATCAGCCGCGAGGGCCCGGTCCTGTCGTCCTCCGAGCGGTCACAGCTCATACGGCGGGTCGTCGACGAAGCGCTCGGGCTCGGCGTACTCGAACCCCTGCTCGCCGACGCGTCCATCACCGAGATCATGGTCAACGGACCCGACTCCATCTTCGTGGAGCGAGCCGGACGCGTGGAGCAGCTCCCCCTCCGCTTCGCCTCCAACGAGCAGCTCATGCAGACCATCGAGCGCATCGTGTCGACGGTCAACAGGCGCGTAGACGAGTCGAACCCCATGGTCGACGCCCGCCTCCCCACCGGCGAACGCGTCAACGTCATCATCCCGCCGCTCGCCCTCACCGGCCCGACCCTCACGATCCGCCGCTTCCCCCGCGCCTACACGCTCCCGGAGCTGATCGGCCTCGGCTCGCTCGACGAGCAGATGCTCATGCTGCTCGCGGCCTTCGTCCGGGCCCGCTTCAACGTCATCGTCAGCGGCGGTACGGGCACCGGCAAGACCACCCTCCTCAACGCCCTCTCCGGCCTCATCCCGGCCCACGAGCGCATCATCACCATCGAGGACTCCGCCGAACTCCAGCTCCAGCAGGAGCACGTGATCCGCCTCGAGTCCCGCCCCCCGAACGTCGAGGGCAAGGGCCAGATCACCATCCGCGACCTGGTCCGCAACTCACTGCGTATGCGCCCCGACCGCATCATCGTCGGTGAGGTCCGAGGCGGCGAGACCCTCGACATGCTCCAGGCCATGTCGACCGGCCACGACGGTTCGCTGGCCACCGTGCACGCGAACTCCGCCGAAGACGCCCTCATGCGCCTCCAGACCCTCGGCTCGATGTCCGAGGTCCAGATCCCCTTCGAGGCGCTGAAGGACCAGATCAACTCGGCCGTGGACGTGGTCGTCCAGCTCGCCCGCCACGCGGACGGCTCCCGCAAGGTCACCGAGATCGCCCTGCTCATCTCGCACGGCCGCGAACAGTTCCGTATCGCCCCCGTCACCCGCTTCGTGCCGCGCCCCACCGGCCCGGATCGCGTCGTCCACGGCCACTTCGAGCATCTCCCGCTGCCGCGCCCGGTCGCCGAGAAGCTGTACGTCGCGGGCGAGCCGCTGCCGCCCGCCTTCCGCGTGGCCGAGGCCATCGACGTACTCCAGACGAGGCAGGCCATCGGATGACCCCCACCACCACGACTGAGAGGAGCGAGCCATGAACAACCCCACCCTGCTCGCCCTCGGCGCCACCGTCCTGTGCGGCACACTCGCCGTCGCGGGCGTGCACACGTACGCGTCCGGTCGCGCCCAGCGCCAGGCCCTCGTCGACCGTCTCTCCGGCGGTCCGCTCCGCAGCGCCGCGGGCCGCGCCCGCCGTTTCGCGGCCGTCGACCGCCGACTGCGCCACACCCGCCTGGGCCGTGGCATCCATATGCGGCTCTCGGCCACGGGACTCGACCTGACGGCGGGCGAGTTCTTCACGTACGTCACTGCCGTCGTCGTAGCGCTCTGGCTGATCGCGGCCGCCGCCCTGGCCCCCTTCTTCGGCCCCATCGCGGCAGCGATCGGCATCTGGGGCTCCGCGATCTTCCTCAACTGGCAACGCCAGAAGCGCATTGAGGCCTTCATCAACCAACTCCCCGACGTGGCCCGCCTCCTGGCCAACGCCTCCGCCGCCGGCCTCGCTCTTCGTACGGCCCTGGCGATGGCCGCGGAGGAACTGGAGGCCCCGGCCGGTGAAGAACTGGCCCGCGTTGCCGACCAGTTGAGCCTCGGCCGCTCGATCGACGACACCCTCGGCGAACTCGCCGAACGCCTCCCGTCCCGCGAACTGGTCGTCCTGGTCACCACCTTGGTCCTCTCCAACAAGGCGGGCGGCTCCGTCGTCAACTCCCTCCGGAACCTCACCCAGACCCTGGAGGACCGCAAGGAAACCCGCCGCGAGGTCCGCACGATGCTCTCCGAGGTCAACGCCACCGCTTTCACGGTCCCGCTCCTGGGCCTGGGCTCGCTGTTGCTCATCAACTCCTCGAACGAGGGCGCCCTGGCCCGGGTGACCGGCTCCCCGGTAGGCCAGATCCTCGTCCTCATCGCCATGGGCCTCTACACGGTCGGCTTCTTCGTCATCCGCAAACTCGGCAAGATCGAAGTGTGAGGGGGGAGTTACGTTGCTGGCCTTGCTCCTCGCTCTCCTGTCGGGCCTCGCCGTCGCGGGCCTCCTCTTCGGCATCCGTATGCTCCGCGCGGAAGCCAAGCTCCCCGGCGACCTGGCCCTCGCCCTGGAAGTCGGTTCCACCCGCGTCTCCCAGGCCGACTCCGCGGTCGACCGCCTCGGCATGCGCTTCGCGCCCCTCGTGCTCCGCTTGATGGGCCCGCGCCGCGTCGACGCCAAACGCCGCCGTATCGACATGGCGGGCAACCCCGGCGGCCTGACCCTGGACCGTTACGCGGCCCGCCGGGCGGTCTACGGCATCTTCGGCGTCGTACTCGGACTGGTCTTCTACACCAACGGACAGCTCCTGTTCGCCGCCCTGACCCTGGCCTTCGGCCTGCTGGCCGCCGACGCCCTCATCTGGCAGGCCATCCGCGACCGCAAGGAGGTCATCGACCGCACCCTCCCCGACTTCCTCGACGTCCTCGCGGTCGTGGTCTCGGCGGGCCTCGGCTTCCGCCAGGCCCTGGACCGCGTGGCAGACCACTACGAGGGCCCATGGGCGGACGAGCTGAGAATCACCCTGCGCCAGATGGACATGGGCGTAAGCCGCCGCCAGGCCTTCGACGAGCTGCGCAAGCGCAACTCGTCGGAGCAGGTGGCCCAGTTCGTCTCGGCGTTGCAGCAGGGCGAGGAGTTGGGTTCCCCCATCGCGGACACCCTGATCCAACTGGCCACGGACATGAGGCGAACGGACGCCCAGAACTCCCGCCGCAGGGCAGCGAAAACGATCCCCAAGGCCACGATGGTCACGCTGGTCTTCATGCTCCCGGCGACGATGATCCTGATCGCGACGGGGATGTTCTTGGGGTCGGGGACTAACTTCGGCTCGATTTTGGGACGCTGAGATGGCAGGGGCTTGGGAACGCGCGCAGGAGTCTTGGCTAGCCCTTGCTAGTGGGCTGGGTGGTGCGCCCCGTAAGGGGCGCGGGGAACTGCGCGACCAGCCACGACGGACCCGAAGCGTCCGAACTGCCCTGCTTTTTCAGGGGCGCGGGGCTGTGACATTTGCGGCTCCGCCGCGTGGGCGCGAACAGCCCCAACGGACCCGCAGCGTCCAAACTGCCAAGCGAGCCGCAGGCTATTTCGCCGAGGACGCGGCAGCACCAAGCGTCCGCCTCCAGCTCAACGCCCTACAGGCCCTATGCCGCCAGGCATTCGCGGTCCGCCTGACCCTGATCGCAATCGGCGCCCCCTTCGCGATGGCCAACGCGACACAAGGCCCACCCCGCTACGGCGTACTAGCCGCGGCCGTACTCGGAGTCATGGGCTCATACGCCATGCTCCGAGACTGGGACCGCTTCGCCCCGCGACTCCTCGCCCACCCCACCCTCATGGCCGTGGACCTGATCTTCGGCGCGATCCTCCTGCTGACGGCATCCCCGGCCTCCCCCCTCGCCTACGCAGCCGTCTGCACCCCCCTCCTCTCTGGCCTCCTCTACGGCTGGCGCGGCTCCGGCATCTTCACCGGCCTCCAACTCATCGTCCTGCTCACGGTGTTCAGGGCCTGGGAACACCGCCCCGGCACCGGAGCCAGCACCCTCCTCATCGCCGGCTTCTGCATCGCGGCCGGCATCATCGGCGTAACCCTGCGCAATCTGATGTTCCACTTCGGCACCGCCAGCCAGGCACTGGCGGAGGCCAACTCACGCCTCGCGGTGGCGGAGGCCGTCGAGTCCGAACGCGCTCGCCTGGCCCGCGAGATGCACGACTCGGTGGCCAAGACCCTTCACGGCCTGGCCCTGGCGGCCGAGGCCCTCGCGGTCTCCGCCGACCGCGACACGGATCCACATGCCCTGAAGGACCAGGCGGCGACGGTGGCGAGCGCGGCCCGCCGAGCCGCGGCGGAGTCCCGCGACCTCCTGACGGACCTACGCCACCACACAGCCCTGTCGACCCCACCCACAGACCTGCGAACCGAACTGACGGCAAGACTGGACGACTTCGCATCCCGTACGGGCATCAGGGCGACCCTCGCCTACCGGGCAGCCCCCACCCTCGTACTCCCTCCCGGAGCCCCGCACCACCTCCTCGCGATCCTCTCGGAGGCACTGGAGAACACGCACCGGCACGCGACGAACGCGACGGACGCGACGGCGGTGGAGGTAACCCTCGATGTCGAAGCCGATGTCGACGCCGAAACCGACGCCTCGACCCTGCACCTGTCCGTACGAGACGACGGAACCGGCACGTCCGTATCCCTCGATGACGTACAACACCTGGCGAAATCCGGCCACTTCGGTCTGCTGGGAATGCTGGAGCGCGCAACGTCGATCGGCGCGGGCATCGAACTGCGCCAAGGCGAGCACGGAGGCACGGAGGTCAAGGTGGACCTCCCCCTGAAAACCTCGGGCACTCCGCTGCCCGTACCCCCCTCACACACGCCCCAAGAGGAGGCCGCACATGCCTGACCAGGCACTTCCCGGCCCGCCCTTACGAGTGCTCGTGGCCGACGACAACCCGGTCGTACGGGCGGGCCTCGCCGCCCTGCTCGACGCCCACCCCGACATCCGGGTCGTCGCGCAGGCGCCGAACGGAGCGGAGGCGGTCACGTACGCGACCAGTCACTGCCCGGACGTGGTCCTGCTGGACGTACGTATGCCCGGCACCGACGGCCTGACCGCGCTGCCCTCGCTGGCGCGCCTGGCGCCGGTGATGATGCTGACGTACAGCCGCGAACCCGAGGTGGTCGCGGAGGCGTTGCGCCTGGGTGCGGTGGGTTATCTGGTCCACGGCGAGTTCACGGCAGAGGAACTGATCACGGCGGTACGGGACTTGAGGGACCGTAGGCCTACGTTCACGGCGTCCGCCGCGGCTGTCGTTTCGGACGTACCTGTCTCGAATTCGGCGGTCCCCGAATCCGCCTCTGAAACTGTCTCGGAATCGCTCAGCGTTTCGTACGAACCGAACGAATTCCCTTCGCACATGCAACCAGTTATGGCACAGTCGTCGAAGGCCCGACTCGCCTACGCGGCGGGGCTCCACGGCCGCGACGACAACGGACGGGATTTCGGACTGAGTTCACGGGAGGTGGAGGTCATGGATCTCATCGCGGCCGGCATGAACAACCGCCAGATTGCCGCCACCTGCTTCATCAGCGAGAAGACCGTCAAGAACCACATCAACCGCATCTTCGCAAAGCTGCACAGTTCTTCGCGCAGCGAAGCGATCGCTTATTGGCTGGGTACGGCTCACGGGGGGTGGAACCGATGACTCCAGACTCGGGAAGTTGGGTCCCTGGGCCCACCCGGAGTGGGCGGGGTGTCACGTACGGTGCGCGGGACGGTAGTGGTGTTGTTGGACGGGAGGACAGCGGCCATGGTGGCGAAGATGTCGATGCACGGCGTCAAGCGCGGGCTCGGGACGTGGAGGCGGACCGTTGTCTCCCGGATGCGGGGGAGCGAGCGGGATCGCGGGGCGGGGTTCGTGGAGTATGCGGGGCTGATGATTCTGATTGCGGGGATCTTTACGTTGATCGACCAGTTGGGGTTGGACGGGTTGATCTCGGGCGCGATCGGCGACGCCGTCGACCGCGTGATCGGCGGCGGTGGCTGAGCAGTAGCAACCTTCGCAGCGACAGAGGGCAGACTCTCCCGATCTACATTTGGCTGACGGGGATTCTGCTCTTCGCTGCGTTCGCCCTCTTTGCGTTCGCCCAGGCAGCGTCCGCGCGGAATGGAGCTCAATCCGCGGCGGACGCTGCTGCGTTGGCGGCAGCGCAGGCGGATCGGGATGAGCTGATGGAGGGCCTTGAAGGCGCCATCGGGGTCGACGACAACTGGCTGGACTGGCTCGACCCGGATGAGGCCACGGGCGTCGGAGCTACCGCTGCGGCTCAGGAACTGGCCGCCGCCAACGACTCGACCCTCCAGGGCGGTGCCCAGCCCACAGAGGTGAACGGCTTCCCTGGATACGAGGTGGAGATCCAGACGAACTACACGGTCGGGGAGTCGCTCATCCCGGGCACGGAGACGCAGCAGGCGACGGCTCAGGCCACGGCCGTCATCGCACCGCGCTGCGACTTCGAGGCACCCGACGACCCCCTGGACGTCGTCGAACTCGACTGTGGCGGCGATGTCATCGAGATCGACCCCGAAGATTTCATTTCGAACGACCTACCCGACGCGTCCGTGCTGTTCTCTGTGTATCTGGCCGAGTGAAAGGAAGCCGGACCAATGGCATTTCGGCACACCATGAAGGGCCGCACGGTGCTGACCGCGGTGGCGATCACGTCTGGGCTGGTCCTCACGGTGGCCGGCTGCGGCGGGGGAGGCGATGAAGAGCCGAAGTCGGATTCGTCTGCTTCCTCCTCCTCCAAGGACAGCGGTGGAGACCAGAAGCAGTCCCAAGCACCGTCTGCGGACCAGGCGCTGGCGACTGCGAAGGACGGCGACATAACCGTCACCATCACCTCCGCTGTGCGGGAGCAGGGCGGCTTTGTCACCGTGTCGGGTCAGGTGGTGAACGGCGGTAGCGGCTCATGGCTGGGCGCCGAGTGGCAGAGCGACGAAACAGAGTTGGCGGGCAACGGCGGCTCCCTGTCTGGCGCGAGCCTGGTGGATGCGGAGGGCAAGAAGAAGTACCTCGTGCTGCGGGACACTTCCGGACGCTGCCTCTGCACAAAGTTCACGAGGCTGAGGGCGGGTGATTCGGCAACCTGGTACGCCCAGTTCCCGGCTCCTCCCGAAGGCACCAACCAGGTCTCTTTCCAGGTAGGTGGCATGCCCCCGGCTGACCTCGAACTCTCCGAGGGCGAGTAACCATGCCCCTCCCCTCATCCCTACGGATCACCGCAACCACAGCTACCGCCCTCACCGCCCTCGTCTTCATGACCCCCCTGACCCCCGTGTACGCCGACGAAGGCGACCCCAGCGAACCCCCGGGCAGCGTCACCGCCCCCAAAGCACCGGAGGTGGACGCCAACAGCCCCGGCCTGAAGCTCGCCGACGGTGCGACGCTCGCGCCCGCGCGGGTGCTGGACATCAAGTCGGTCGTCGAAGACCTGGGTGGCGAGGAACGTCGCGAGGACACGAACGAGGACGTGACGTTCGCGCTGCAGGCGGAGGTGCTGTTCCCCAAGGACAGCTCGAAACTGAACCCCGAGGCCCGGTCACGTATCCAGGCGATCGCGGATGAGATCAAGGCGCAGAAGGCGACGAAGGTCCGCGTCTTCGGCTTCACGGACAACCTCGGCTCGTACGCCCACGGCGTGACCCTCTCCAAGAACAGGGCCGAGGTGGTCCACGACGAACTGGCAGCCGCCGGCCTGGGCCCGGACGTCACCTTCGAGGTACGCGGCTACAGCGAGGACTACCCCATCGCCGACAACACCTCAGAACAGGGCCGCCGCAAAAACCGCCGCGTGGAGGTGACGTTCCCGAAGGGCGACTGAGAGTCATTCGTAGTGGTAGCGGGCCTGGAGCACGATCACCTCGCCGTCCCGGGGGAGGTAGATCAATCGGTGTTCGTCGGTAATGCGCCTGGACCAGGCCCCCGCCAGCGCGTGCTTGAGTGGCTCGGGCTTGCCGATGCCGTCGTAAGGGTCGCGGAGCGTGTCGTCGATGAGGCGGTTGACGCGCTTGAGGACTTTCCGGTCGGCGGTCTGCCAGTGGACGTAGTCCTCCCACCCTTGCGGGGTGAAGGCGAGCTTCACGGGCGGTCCTCGTCAGCATCGTCACGGATGAGCTCGCGGCTCTCGTACTCGCCGTCCAGGGCGTTCTGGTAGGAGCGCAGCAGACGGCGCGCGTTCGCGGGAGAGCGCAACAGGTACGCGGTCTCCCGGAGGGCCTCGTATTCCTCGGCTGCGACTAGGTACGCACTGCCGTTCTTGGAGACGATCTCTATGGCGCTCTGGTCACCGTTGACCTCTTCGATCAGCGGAAACAGCCGACGACGAGCCTCGCTGGCGGTGATGGACATGGAACCGCACCTCCTCAGCAGTGGTACAAGAAACGGTACCATCATCGATGGCGGGGCGCCCTCCCGCTGGAACACTTCCTGAAGGTCGACCAGGGGGACGCGTGATGGCCGGACACATGAGGTACAAGGCGCTGCGGGCTCGCCGACTGGAGGAGCAGAGCGAGGAGGTCGCCGCGCAGCTCAAGGCTCAGAGGGCCTACAGGCTTCAGGGTGATCTTGCCCAGATCTTCTACGACCGGCGTAAGGAGCTGGGTTACTCCCAGTCGGAGGCCGCATCCCGCTGCGGCATCACTCAGGCCAAGATGTCGATCATCGAGGGGGCGGGCGCTCACCCGACCCCCGCCCTGCTGGAGAAGATCTCCTGTGGGCTGGAAGCGTCCATCACGGTCGTCCATCACCGGGAGAAGGACCACGAGATCAGCCTCGTTCCCGAGGCGGCAGAGGACGCTGCGTGACGTCAACGGGATAAGGGCCAGGCTCGTCAGGTGCGAGTCGGATGTCGACCAGGTGACCTTCACCGGGCATCGCACCGACGCGGCTTGAGGGCCGCCGCGTGGAGGTGACGTTCCCGAAGGGGGCGTGACCGAGTGGCCCATGCGGCCGACGTCCCTCTCTGACGGGCCGGTGACGAGCCGACGGCCGTTACAGTTGCCGTCGCTCGACCTGCTCGATCACCGCCTGTACGACCGCCATGATCTGCGAGTCGCGATCGGCCAGGGGGAGCACGCGGTCGAGGTGGCCCGGGGCATCGACTACCCGTACCTGCTCGCGGGTGTGCTGGAAAGGCTCGCCCGGCTGCGGGCTGCGGGCTGCGGGCTGCGGGCTGCGGCGGGAGACGACACCGCTGCGAGACACCTGGCCGACGAGGCGGCTGCCGTTCCTTGTGGGGCAAACGACCGGCACACTCAGCGACCGAGCCGGGCTACTGTGCCCGTCATACAGGGCTGACACCGGCCGTGGCGGGCGCGCATGAAGCCGCTCTGGCATGTCCGGCTGTGTGGTCGGTCATTTCTGGAAACCATCGACTGTTCCAAGCTGCCGTATCGGACAGCTCTCGTTACCAGTGAGGTAGTAGTAGTGCACAAGGGACGTATCGTGTTCGCGGCTGCTCTGGCCACCATGGGGCTCGGGCTTACGGCCTGCGCCGGCGACGGGGGAGAGCCGGTGGCGCAGGATTCGCCGGCGGCGTCAGCCCCGGCCCCGGCCTCGTCCGCGCCGAGCAGCGAGAGCCCGGCTGCCGACAGCGGCGACGACAGTGCCCCGCCGGCCGAGGGTGACGTCGCCGCGCCGGGCACGGAACTCAAGGTCGGCGACAGGGCTGTCCTGCCCTTCGAGTACACGAGCGAGAAGAAGGGCACCATCGCCGTAACCGTCACGGCGATCGAGAAGGGCGCCGAGGCCGACATGGCCGCCTTCGGTGAGAAGGCGAAGGGAATGACGCCCTACTTCATCAAGATGAAGGTGGAGAACGTCGGCGGCACCGACCTGGCCTACGCGTCGCTGAAGCTGGACGGTGTGCTGGAAGGTGGCGCCGGGACGGGCGTCGTACTGTTCGGTGACATTCCGGGCAAGTGCGACCGCGAGGCCGCGCCCACCGAGTTCACCACCAAGGGTGCGTCGTACGAGACCTGCGCGCTCAGCGCCACGAAAAGCTCGCCCATCATCGGCGCCGCGTTCAAGGAGGGCGACGCGTACCGCGACAGCCCGGTCGTCTGGACCAACTGAGAATCGGCGCCGCCTGCACCTCGCTGGCCCGACCGCTGCAGCCGGTCCAGGTCGCCCTCGCCCGGTTGACCGGCCATGTCGTCCGGGCCGATTCCGGACTTCCGGCAGTGGCGACTGTGGTGCCGCCGCTGCCGGAGACGTCCTGCAACCCTCGGCCACGTCAGCGCATCCAGCCCGGTGACTCGACGCCCCCGAACTTGTTCCAGGCAAGGCAGTAGGCCCGCGACTCGGGGCCCACGTCGTCCCAGGCGTTGAGGAGCGCTTCAAAGAATGACCGAGGCGGTTCAGAGCCCTGCCCGGGTGAACGTCAGGTGCGTGACTCCGCTGGGCGAGGAGGTGGCCTCGACCTCGTAGTCCTTCTCGAGGTCCTCCAGTCCGTCCCAGAGGCGTGAGCCGCGGCCGAGCAGGATCGGGACCACCACGACGTGCATGTGGTCGATGAGCCCGGCGGCGAGGAAGCCGCGGATCACGGTGGCGCCGCCACCGATGCGTACGTCCTTGCCGTCCGCGGCCTCGCGAGCCGCCTCGAGCGCCTTGGCGGGCGACGTGTCGAGGAAGTGGAACGTCGTGCCGCCCTCCATCTCGATCGACGGGCGGGTGTGGTGGGTCAGGATGAAGGTGGGTGTGTGGAAGGGCGGGTTGGGCCCCCACCACCCCTTCCACTCCGGGTCCTCGTGCCATCCGGGGTAACCGAACTTCCCGGCGCCCATGATCTCCGCGCCGATCCCGGGCTCGAACCGCCGCGCGAAGGCGTCGTCGAGACCGCGGCTCCCGCCGGGTTGGCGGGTCATCTCGTGCCAGAACCCGGTGGCGAACATCCACTCGTGCAGCCGCTCCCCGGCGTGGCCGAACGGCGCGTCACGGCTCTGAGGCTCACCGGTGCCGAAGCCGTCGAGCGAGACGGCGAAGTTATGGACGCGGGCGAGTGACATGGCTGGCGACTCCTGTCCTTCTGCCGGACGAGATTGTGTCCCTACGGTAGACGTCGCGAGCCTGCTCTGCCGCTCTATACGGGCCTACGCCGGTGCCAGCCCAGCGGCACCCCGGAACCGGAGAGCGATTCGGTGATCGCCTGTTGGGCACCTCGCTAATGTGCGGGTCTCATTGTCAAGCTCCGGGACGTTGCACTTCATCAGTCGACCGGCCGGGCCGGTTCGATCACTCGCCGAAGCCGTCATCTGGAGCGTCGGTTGCCGGGGGTGTGCACTCGTGGCTTGTGATCCAGTGGCCGGCACCCTTCAGGAGGGACGCGGAGTCGTCCTCGGTCCAGAAGGTAAACGTGACGCCTGTCGCCTCGACCCGCAGGGCGAGCTGTCCGGGCGGTTGGTGGAGCGTCACGGGACTCAGGCGGCAGCCGATTGCGTCGAGCTCCGCCGTAACTTGATGGAGGGTGAGATGCCCGGCGAACGTGGCGAGCGTCGTCGTTCCCGGCACCGGAAGCTCGATGGCGTCGCGCCAAGTCTGCACACTGATCAGCGTGATGCGACGGCAGCGACAGACGCAGAACTCGGCGTCTCCATAGGAGAACAGATGGGGCCAACGCCGCCGCTTGCTCACGCGACCGATAGCCCACGGCGGTCCGAGCGTCGCAGCGATCTCGTTGAGCGTCGCGCCGCAGCGCAACGGCCCGATGGCCGCGGTGGAGCCGAACTCGGCCAGGGAGCGAAGGGCGGTCACGCAGCGGAGCGTGTCACCTGACCTGCTCGGACGTCCACTGAGTTGATCCCGCTCCCGGGGGTTGGCTGGGTCGCAAACGTGGACTCAGCCGACCTTCTCATCGAGGCGCGAGTTCAACCACGCGCGGGGGCCTGCCTGTTCGTGTACCAGAAGCCCACGTAGACGATGACGCTGAAAGCCACCGTCGGCCAGAGCTGCCAGCCGCCGTCGAGCGTGGCAAAAGGGAGAGAGCGAGTGCTCAGTCGTGCGGGACTTCCTCGTTCACCGTCTCCCTGAAGCGCCCCGAGCCCCGGTTGCCCGCCGCCTCCGCGCGCAGGCCCGCCTCCCAGGCGATCCGGGCGGCCCGGCGCTGAGACACGTCCGGGTAGTCCTCGGGGTGCACCTTGATGTAGCCGCGACGGTCGGCGGGGTACGTGCGCAGGGCCTCGCGCAGTTTCTCCTCCTGCTCGTCCTGTGTGGTGTGGTTGCGGGTGACGGTCTTGTACACCTTCCGCATCCCGGCCGACGGTTTCCTGTCGTCTCGTCGCTTCGCGGTGTCGGATCCGCGCCAGGTCATCCAGCCGACGGAGCCGAGTGCGGCGAGGGCGAGCGCTCCAGCGCCGATCAGCTCACCGGTGGCGTCCACGTCGCCCAGTGTCCTCGGTGCGAGCTCGCCCTCGGGATCCTCGATCACGGTCAACACCTGGCCGACGTCGTACGGGTCCGATGTCAAGTTCATCTCCGGCCCTCGGACCCGAGTGCCGTTCTGTCTCTCAAGGGTGTAGAGGGAGTGGGGACCTTCGCGTCCCGCAGCGGGGGTGGTCCGTTCCTTCGCCACCGTGGCTGTGACCCTCTCGCCGCGCACCTGAAGGGTGAGGTTGTCGCGCGCCACGTCGGTGGCCATCGCGCAGATCACCGACAGGATCACGATGAACAGCGCCGGATACTCACTCGACTCTTTGGCCCCCAGCTTGTGGATCAGCAGGCTGAGCAGCACAAGGTGCACGATCCACATGAGAAGCAGGAGCATGAACCCGGCATGATCCATCAGCAGGGACATGCCCGCTATCACGGCGAGCACGTAGCAGCCGATCCCGACTGCCAGCGCGATGGGGTGCCACGTACGCCTGTCCCGAGTCTCACCCTCCGTATCGGCGCTCATGCTTATCCCTCAATAGATGCCGCCTCCGCCGCGCATTGGTCGGCTCTATCGGCGCCCTGAAATCCCTCCGTGAACCGAAGACTCCGGAGCACGTCGGCCATGATCGGGGCGTAGCACTTCTCCCAGTGACCGACGTTGGGCGTGGAGAAGGCGAGGAGACACATGCGTCGGCCCTCTCCTTCGGCCTCGGGCGGGATCGGGGTGATGGCATGAAACTGGGCGGTGAGTACCTCGATTGCCTCACCGGTCGGTGAGAAGACGGGAGGGAGCCCGTAGCTCTGGCCCCCGGTGAAGACCGCAGTTGGTCCGCACGGCGTATCGATCACGGAGCCCGTCCATTCCGGTCCCCGTGATTCGAGGACACCTCGCAGGGTTCCGCGTGCTGCAGTGGCGGGGTCGGATCCGTAGGGGAAGTCCAGGACGGCGACGGCCAGCGTGCCCATTGACGGCTCACCGTGGAAGGAATGGAGGCAGTTGGCCGCGTACACCACACCGACTTCGTTGAGGAAGCACGAGATCTTTTGCAGCGCCTGCGCCATCTCGTTGAGCTGTTCCTGGTCGGGGGTGCCCATCAGAGATGTGTGTGCATTGTGCCTGTTCACCTCGGACCAAGCGGTCTCGAAGTCTGCGCCCAGGGGTATCTCTTCGAACTCGGCTGGTACCGAGAGGCTGACTCGCATCACGGCCCGCCTTCCTGACCAGGCTGCCGATCAGCAGGACCGTTCGGGTGTGGGGGCGGAGGCGGGGGCGGACCCACGTGCCCGTGCCGCTGTTGATCGTAGAGCCGTATCAGCTGCCGGTTCTTCTCATACCAACGTGTCAGCCACCGGGGAATCAAGACGGCCACCACAGCCAAGCAGACCGCCACCATCGACAGGATGATCACTCCGCCCAGCGAGCCACGCGCCACCCATGCAAGGGCGAGGAACCCAAGACTGAGCAACGCGGTCAGGACGACAAGGCCCTTGGCCCCGCTGGCTTCGTAAGCGGCGAGACGCCGCCGTACCGCTGCGATCTCGATGGCCGACTTGAGGCTGGTCGTGCCCGGCTGGGGACCAGGAGCTGCCCATGGGGCCAGGAGCGGACCGCCCGCGCGCAGCCGGTCCACAGTCTGCTGTGCACGTCGGCGAGCCGTCGGTGAGTCGTTGCGTTCATAGATCAGGCGCATCGTGCTCTTGCTCGGCGTCTCGGTCGCGTAGAGGTCGTAGCCGAACTCGAAGGCGAACGCCGTGATCTTGTCGGAGGACATGGCCTCGAAGCCACCGAGGAGGAACTCGGCACGGCCCCGGCCGTCGAATTGGGCCAGGATCTCTGCATCTTTCACCGTGCGATTCACCTTTCTTGCCTAGCTGCCCGGTCCTTCTCGCTGCCAGCCTTCCAGGCGTTCTCGAACGCGACAAGAAAGGGTCCCGCCCCGCCGGGGGTAATGAGTTCTAACTTCTGGCGAGTGTTTTGCGGGGCGAAGTAGCCAAGTGCTGTCGGATCGGCCATGAAAGCAGCGACGGTGTCCACCAGGCCGAAGTTGGCCGCAGTGTCCCCCGCGCGGCTGGCAGCGATCGTCTTCGAGACGCCTTTGAAGGCACCTCCGAATGGCAGCACACCGAGAGCGTCCTGGACCAGCGTCCGGTTGGAGACCACGGAGTCGCCACCGACCGACCGGGCGGTGGTGTGCAACCCCAGTGCGCCAAGTGCGAAGGCGCCTGAGCCGACCCCGATTGCTGTTGCGGCGCTGGCGACCAGGGGGCCGCCGGGCCGGTCATCGGGGAGAAGAGGAGGAGTACGAGCGAGATCGAGGCCAGCACGGCGCTCACGGTCGCGAGCACGTCACCGAGTGCGGCAATGGAGTAGGCGTGTTCCGAGAGCCACTTGACCGCTTCGGACACGGCCACGCTGACCGCCGCGGATATGACGTCGTCGAGTTTGCCCAGCGCCTTGCCGATGTCCACGATGGCGTCGCCCAGCTTGTCCAGCGCGCCCGGCTCGTCCGGTGCGATGTCCATTGCCTTGTCGAGGCGCCGCGCGATGGCCTGGCCCTCCAGGGCGTAGTCGCTCGCCAGCTTTCGGGCTTGTGCCCGTATCTTCTCGAGTTCCGCGTCCGCCGTGCTGGCCGCCAGCTCCGCGGAGGATCTGTCCTTCTCCGTTTTCTCCCGCTTGCGTGCTTCAGCGTCGTCCTTCGGCGGCAGGTCGATCAGCGGTTTGGGCGGCAGCCCGGACAGCCTCTCCTTCGCCGCTCGCTGTGCGTCACGGGCATCCTGCGCCCTGCCCTCCAGCACCAGCGCCCTGCGTTGCCAATCCGGCATCGCATCCGCCCATTCGCCCAGTGCCTTCGCCGCCCTGCTGAAGGACCGTTTCGCCGCATCCACCTTGGGCCGGAAGTCGTCGTCGAACTTCTTCCGGAACTCCTCGGCGTGGCGCCCCTTCCAGTCACCCTCGCCCGTGCCGTGCAGGACGTCCGATATCTCGTCCAGCGCCTTGGCGGTCCGCTTCACGATGGCGGCCACGTGCTTGGCCGTATGAGGCTCACCCGGGCACGGGACGAACTCGAGGGCCGGGAACTGGTCTTTGAGAGAAGAGGTCTGCGTAGGCGAGGCCCACGCGAACGGGTCGCTCATCAGCGGTCCTCACGCGACTTGCGCAGCTCGCGCTCGAGTTTGTCGTCCATCTCCTCGAACGCCCTCTGCATCTTGTCGAGGGTCTTGACAGCCGAACCGGAGAATTTCTTGATCTGCTTGATCCCGTACGACCACTCGTCCCCGAAGTCGTTCATGCGCGTGGCCAGTTCGGTGACTCCCATGGCGTTCCCGTCGACCTCGTCCATCTCCCGGCCGGGGCGTTCCATGATGTCGCCGATGCGCTTGATGTTGCTCCGGACCCGTTCGAGTACGGCGGAGTCGATGTAGATGTCGCTCACTGTGCCCCCGTCAGCGGTCTAGCGGTTGATGGACTGGATCTCCTGGACGTTCATGTCCTGGGTCGTCTCGAACGTGCCGTTCGGCAGGTCGCCCGCCGCACCGCCGGAGCCTTCCCAGGAAATCTCCCAGGTGACAGATGCCGTCAGCTGATACGGCTCTCCGCTGCTCGCGCGCAGGTAGGTGAGGCCACACGGTGGCGTCTTGCCGGCGTCGCCCTTGGTGTACGGAGTGCCGATCGAGCCGTCGTCGTTGATCTCGCAGTCGCCGGAGGCCGGGAAGGTCTGGGCGTCCTCGGTACCGGGCTCCAGATGCAGCGCGACCGGCTTCGCGGTGGTCTCTGCCCACACACCGGTGTTGGGGAGTTCGGCGCGGACCTTGACGTCCTTGAAGGTGGCCTTGTCCAGCCACACCCAAGTAGGCAGGTTCACTGTGGACTTGGCTTCCGGCTTCAGCTCGACGTCGGTGCCGGGGACGTGGATCTTGTCGTAGGCGTATGCGGCGAGGACGTCCGGGGTGGGAGCGCGCTCGTCATCGGGGATGGTGTTGGCGTCCTGCCAGAACAGCGTGCGCTCGCAGTCGTACGCATCGATGTCGTTCGCCATGTTCTTGTTGACGACCCCGCGCCAGAACATTCCGTCCTTGCCGACGTTGAAGTTCTTGTAGCCCTCTTCGCCGTCGCTCTGCTGGTCGCCCTTTTCGTAGTGGTTCACCATCAGGTCCTCGCCCCAGCTGAGCGAGGGAGTGACGCGCACCAGGTCCCCGCCCTTCTTGAGCTGTTCCACGCCGTTCTTCAGCTGCTGAGGCGTCGCGACCGGCTCGTACCAGCAGGGTGGGGGTGTCCAGTTGGGGTCCACCGGGGCGAGTCCCTTGGAGGAACTGCCCGACTTGCCGCCGCTGACCTGCGTGACCTTGATGCTGGTGGCGTCGGCCCTCGCAGTGAGCATGTTGCCGGAGGACCCGCCTGAGGGGCCCTGCGGAGGCGGGGTGGGAGCCGCGTCGTCGCCCTCGCCATAGCCGTATGCCGCCGTGGCGGATGTCATCATCGCAACTAACGCCGCTGACACCAGGTAAAGGGCCCTACTCGTCCTCTTCACTGGCCACACGCTCCCCGCTCGGTCTCCACTGAACGGGTCTTCCACACGCCCTCGGAGGTTTTCTCCAGCGTCGTGCGGTACTGAAGGTACGGACTCACGTCGGCGGGCGTACCCACGACCTTGTTCGTCTTACGGTTCTTGGTGGACGCCTCGCCTTCATCCACGCAGTAGAAGAGCACACCCAACCCCTGGCTGTTCAGGCGAACCTGGGAGTCGAAGACCCTTGCTTTGCCGATCAGGCTGTCGTCAGCGTCCACATAGCCCTTGATCCACTTCTGGGAGGACTCCAGGGCGGCGCCCGAGTTGTAGAAGGCCACGTAGTCGGCATCGGGGTCGGCTTCGATGATCGCCGCGTGGTTTGCCCGCAGCGCTTCCTTGCCGTCGTCCATGATGGCCTGCAACTTCGGGTCGCTGTTCGTCCAGCCCTCGAAGTTCATCTGGAACGAGTCCGGCAGCTTGATCTCCGGCTGCCCGGCACCACCTGGCAAAGCGGACGCACTGGCCTCAGTGGAAGCCTTTCCACCTCCTTGATCCGCGCCCTCGATCTTGTTGGAGGCTGAGTCATCACCCCCTCCCGAGCTACAGGCGGTCAGCAGCAGGGCCGCGGATGCGGTAAGCGCGGCCGTCACGAGCCGGGCAGGGCGGTTCACAGTCAACTCCGTTGAGGTGGGGGGTAACTCAAGCAAACCAACGCTATCCGTGACCGCATGGTGACACCAGGGCGGGGCCTGTTAGCCGATGGGGCAGATGAGATAGAGCACCACAAGACGGACTGGGATCAGAGCAGATGGTCGGCCTTCCCGGCCTTGATGTCGCGGATGAGGGTGCGGAGCGCTGCGCGGGTGTCCGTGAGGTAGTGGTTCTCTTGTCCGGCGAGGGCGATGTAGGCGTTGTCCTGGTCGTCGGTGCCTATGCGGAAGCAGTTGTTGCCTTCGCCGCAGTACGGGTCTTCCCAGTTGATGCCGGTCACGGTGTCTTCCTTGAAGTTCAGAGTTCAGAGTTCGCGGGCGACATTGCGGATGAGGTCGCGCGAAGCCATGGGCGGCAGCGCTGCGTTGACCATCCAGTCCAGGTGGGCACGGTACTTGGTGAGCTGCGTCTCGGCGCCGGTGAATTCCGGCTCGTGTGCGGAGTCCAGCTGGGCGGTCCAGTTAGGGCACGGCCTCGTCCGCGTACAACAGCGCGTGCCCGCACCCGGAACCCCCGCCGCGCGGGTTCCGGGTGCGGGCATCTCAGTGCGCGCTCTTGGGGGGGCGCTGCTCAGGCAGCGTGTCCCTCGAAACGGAACTCGGGGCTGGTGCGTGGGTCGATTCGTGCACCTGACTCAAGTGCGGTTGCCAGTTGCTCGAGGAGCTCGAGAGTCGGATCGACCCCGCTCTCTTCGATGGACTCGATGTTCTCTTCGGACATCCCGGCCCGGCGCGCCAGTTCAGCAGTGCTCCAGCCCAGGGCCGAGCGCCGGTCGTAGACCGCCTGGGCGAAGTCCATCCGCCGCCCCGCGGCGCGGTATGCGGGGTCTTCGCGGTGCTCGGACGGGACCTTCCACGTGGTGTGGTATCCGCTGCTCATCAGGCCTCCTCGCCCCTACTGTAGACGCCGTGTTCGCCCGCCGGAGGGTGCTCGGCCTCGCAGCGCTTTCGTGCTCTTTGCGCTCTCAGGACTTCGTCAGCCTCCCGCATCCTCGTCTTCCGGAAAACCGTGAGCAGCACTGCCCTCCGGCCGGGAGCCAGCCAGTACGTCACGCGGAATGCACCGATGCGCAACTCGCGCAGCCCGTCGCCGAGGTGGCTCGCCAAGGGAAACGGCAGAGCCGGACCGTCGGTCGCGAGTCGATCGGCGAATCGTTCGGCGGCCCTGTAGTCCGGAGGCGTGAGCGCCTCCAGCCACGCCCGCACCTCAGGCTCAATTTCGATTGTGTAGAGGTCGGGCGGTTCCGGCACTTTCGCTCCGTTCGTATTGGGCTTACGAGTCTTCGTGCTGGCGGTCAGCCATGCCCGGGCGCCTGGCCGACGCCCGGGCATGGTGGGAGGCCGCCCGACAGCTACTGCGTCCGACAGTGCGGGCATCCGCACGGCGGGTATGCCGACGTACGCGGCACCGGGCCGGTACGAGCACCGGCCAGGACCTCGACTTCACCCCGGTCCTCGGTCACGGCGCCCTCAGCGTTGACCTTGTAGACGCGGAGAGTGATGCGGGAGCGCCGGCGAGGGGTTCCTGGGAGTTCCAGTGGGTCGGTCATGGGTGGGTAGTGGTCGGCGCAGTCGGGGCAGGCGTAGACGTTGAAGCCGGGGCCTGTTGCTGCGTGTACCTCGTGGACGAGTACCGGTTCGCTTGTCGTGCGGTGGCAGCGGGCGCACATCCGCATGGCGGGGCGCGTCATCGGGTGGCTGCCGGTACGCGGATGCCGTGGATGTGGGTGGGGCCGACGTCGATGCCGAGGGTGGCGAGGTAGAGGGCGCGGCGGCGTTCGCGTTGGCGGCGGTGTTCGGCAGCGTCCAGCACGTAAGGGCGTACGAGACGGGACGTACTGCCGTCGAGCAGGTCGGTGAAACGGGGCGGCGGGGCAGGGAGGTATCGCAACGGTGGCAGCGAGCCGAGGCGGTGACGGCCTCGGGGGCGGGGCGTGCAGATGCTCAGCATCCAGGCCAGGAGTCGGAGAGTAAGGTCCAGCACGTCGGCGCTCCTTCGAAGCGTTCGGCCACGCCCCGGGACGGCCGGAATCCGTCGCCGGGGTCTTCAGGTTCTGGAGGAGCAACTTAGCTCGACTTGTATCGCTACGTATAGAGACGTATCTCAATGACAGAGACCTTATCTGTATGAGTAGCTTCCTGATCATGAACTTCCAGCCGGACGCTGAAATCGATCACGAGGGACCGGTTACGCCCTACCAGCAACTTGCGGGCATCTTGCGTGCCCGTATCGCGCGGGGCGACTGGCAGCCCAACCGGGCCATCTCCAGTGAGACCCAGCTCGTGCAGCAGTACGGGCTCGCGCGTACGACCGTCCGGCGCGCGATCGCGGTGCTTGTCGAGGAGGGGCTGGTCTTCACCGTTCCGCAGCGGGGAACGTACGTAGCTCCGCAACCGGAGGCCCCCGACGACGAGTGACCCGCAAAGCGTTGTGGCGATGCGCGATTCACCGACAGGGCCTGTGCGGTCCCGGAGTCGGCGTCCGTCGCCGCCACATGCCGCCCATTCCCATCGGTGTAATCGTCATCTCCCTTGGGGAGCAAGTGAGTTGAACATGCGGGCGGCTACGCCGCGATTGCGCCACACCAGCACGCCGGCGCGCGGCGCAAAAGCAGTTGTTCCTGTCGCGATCTCGGGTTAGGAAGAGGTCATGACTGCTCTCGGTGCCGTGTTCCGCCCCCAGTTGCCGCCCGAAAAGCTGCGAGACGTGGTTCGTGTCGCCGATGCTGCGGGGCTCGAGGAGCTGTGGTTGTGGGAGGACTGTTTTCTGGAGAGTGGGATCGCCACCGCTTCCGCCGCGCTTGCCTGGAGCGAGCGGCTTCGGGTCGGGATCGGGCTGTTGCCTGTGCCTCTGCGGAACGTTGCCGTCACGGCCATGGAGACAGCCACCCTCGACCGGCTGTTTCCCGGTCGCTTCACGCTGGCCGTCGGGCACGGGGTGCAGGACTGGATGGGGCAGGTGGGGGCGCGGGCCGAGTCGCCGGTCACGTTGCTGCGTGAGTATCTCGATGCGCTACGGGCCCTGCTGCGCGGCGAGCGCGTCACCACCGACGGGCGGTACGTGAAGCTGGATGACGTCGCGCTTGACTGGCCGCCGCCCACCGCCCCCGAAGTCCTCGCCGGGGTCACCGGCCCCCGCTCCCTGCGCCTGGCCGGCGAGGCCGCCGACGGCACGCTGCTCAGCGAGGCCAACCCGCCCGAGGCGGTACGCAAGGCGCGCGGGCTCATCGACGAGGGCCGCGCGGCGGCCGGTCGTACCGACCCGCACCGCGTCGTCGTCTATCTCCTCACCGCCACCGGGCCGGACGCCGTCGCCCGCCTCAAGGCCGAACAGTCCGTCGCCGGCCTGGACAAGGTCCCCGACCTGGGAGTCGCGGGCGACGCCGGTACGGTCGCCAAGGCCGTACAGCGCCTGGTCGACGCCGGTGCCGACACTGTCATCCTCGAGCCCACTGGCGACGAACCGGACCCCGAGGGCTTCGTCCGCTTCGCGGCGGAGGAAGTACGGCCACTCGTTCTGTAGGGCAATTACCCGTGGGCCCATGGGGCAGCTACGAGCCGTGACGCGGGAGTTCCGTCGTCGTGGCCGGAAAAATCCAGTCGTCGGCCGAGACGACCCGCTGCCACGATCAGCCTCATGAGCCAGTCAGCCCACTCAACCCCGTCACCCACCACCTTCGAAGACCTCGTCGCCGAAGCCGAAGCCGCCCCCACCGAGGGCTGGGACTTCTCCTGGTTCGAGGGGCGGGCCACCGAGGCGCGTCCGTCGTGGGGTTACGCGCGGGCCATGGGGGAGCGGCTGGCGAAGGCCGAAGCCGCGCTCGACATTCAGACCGGTGGCGGCGAAGTCCTCAACTCGGCGGACCGGCTCCCGCCCCTCACCGTCGCCACCGAGGGCTGGCCGCCGAACGTCGCCAAGGCCACCGCCCTGCTCCGCCCGCGCGGCGCGGTCGTCGTCGCGTCGCCGGAGGACGCCCCGCTGCCGTTCGCGGACGAGACGTTCGACGTGGTCACGAGCCGGCACCCGGTCGCCCCGCAGTGGGCGGAGATCGCGCGTGTCCTCAGGCCGGGCGGTACGTACTTCGCCCAGCACGTGGGCCCGAGGAGCGCCTACGAAGTGGTCGAGTACTTCCTCGGTCCGCAACCGCAGGGGCAGAGCGCCGACCGCCACCCCGACCGCGAACGCGCCGACGCCGAAGCCGCCGGGCTGGAGATCGTCGACCTGCGGGCGGAACGACTGCGGATGGAGTTCTACGACATCGGGGCCGTCGTGCACTTTCTGCGCAAGGTCGTGTGGATGGTGCCCGGCTTCACCGTCGACCAGTACCGGGACCGGCTGCGCACCCTGCACGAACAGATAGAGGCGGAGGGCCCGTTCGTGGCCCACAGCGCCCGCCAGCTCATCGAGGCCCGCAAGCCGTGAACCGGGGGCTCAGGTCTCGTCCCGCAGGCCCAGCCGCAGGTGCTCCACGTGATGCAACGCCTGGTCCAGCAGTTCGGCAACATGGTGGTCGTGCAGCGCGTACACGATCGACCGCCCCCGCCGCTCACCCGTGACGAGCCCGAGGTTCCGCAGCAGCCGGAGCTGATGCGAGCAGGCGGACTGCTCGAGGCCCGCTGCCTCCGCGAGTTCGCCGACCGCGCACGGGCCTTCCTGGAGGCGGGCCAGTATGCGCAGCCGCGAGGGCGTGGCCAGGGCCTGGAGCGTGGCGGCGACGTCCACGGCGCCTACGGCGTCCAGACGTTCGCGGGTGCTCTTCTCATCGACTCCGTGGCCCATGACGTCATCGTAACGACGCGGCCGGACAAGCGGCCGAAACCGTCGCGACGGTCGAGAAGTGGTCGAGAGGTGGTCGACAAGCGGGCCGGCTATGCGTGCGGGCCGACTGTCACCTTCCCCACCACCAACTCCGCACTGGCCCCGAGGACTTCACCCACCCGGTCCACCTGCTCCCTCAGCTCCCGCCGCTGCGCCGCGCTCAGCCGCCCCAGGGCCTCCACCGTCACCGTTGTCCGCTTCCCCTGCCGCCGCTGGTGCCAGACGCCGGCGACCACGCCGTCGACGAGCAGCACGGGATAGTTCCCCGCCTGGCCGCCCGCCAGGGCCCGCTGGTACGCGGCTCCGGGGAACATCCGCTCCCGGGGCTGCGCGGCGATGGTGTACGCGTCGAAGTACGGCAGCAGGCGTACCCCGCGTACGCCCTCCGAGGGGAAGCCGGTGTCGCCCGCCACGACCCAGGCGGGCGACCCCTCGAAGTCGACCTCCTCGATCCCGCCGGAGGCAGCCAGGGCGGCGAACAGATCGGCGGCCCAACTCTTCGGCCCGGCAACCCACTTGGCGAAATGCTGAGGGGTCGCCGGACCGTACGCGTGCAGATAGTGGCGTACGAGCGTGGCGAGGGCCTCCTGCGCAGGCAGCGGCTCGAAGCGCGGCGGGCGGGTGTACGTGGCCTTGCGGCCGCGGTTGGGGGCGAAGCACAGGGCCCCGGACTGGCCCGCCCGGTGCATCACCTGGCGCCAGCGGGGCCACTTGCCCTGGAACGCCTCCATCACCAGGTCACCGGCCCAGGGCCCGGTGCGCGCGACGACCTCCTCCGTCAGTTCGTCGATGGTCAGCTGCTTCCCGGCGAGGGCGTCACCGATCGCGGTGACCACCTCGTCCTCCTGCGCGGGCGTCATCCGCACATCCTGCGGGAATGGGCTCGGGCCCTCGGGGATCGCGGTCAACGCGGCGCTCCAGAAGGGGAGTTCTGCGGATGCGAGGAGGTGGATCGTGCCGCGCGGGCCGTACGTCTTCACCACGCTGCGGTCGTCCCACAGGGCCGCGCGTACGTCCTGCCGGGTGGCGCCGTCGAGTCGTAGGCCCACGGAGAGTTCGGCTGCGGAGAGGACCTGGGCGTGGGTGGCGAGCAGGGTGGCTACGACCTCGGCGGGTGGTGTGCCGGGTGGTGCGGGCGTACGCAGCAGTTGTCGCTCATAGCGGCGGGCGCTTGCCTCGTCCCAGGTGATCCTCGGTGTCATGGTGGTGACGCTAGTCCCGAATGAGGTCAGTCTGTCCTCTTTGTGCGCGCTGCGCGTGAGCGGGACCTGGAAGGCTCGCTCAGAAGTCCCGCACGGTGACCCGCACCCCGAGCCGCAGGCCCCACCCCTCCATCGCGCCGGCTTCCGCCTCCAGCACATGCCGGGCCCGGAACCTGGGCCGTCCGATACGTCCCGGACGCATCGTCCGCACCGCCAGGACCCGTAACTCCCGGTCCAGGTAAGCGACATCGATCGCGAACCGCATTCCCAGCGTGTGCACCGCGCTCGCGGGCGTCAGCAGGAGCGCACCGTCGATTCCATCGCGGCCGAGGAGGCCGCGGCGTCGGGCGCGGCGGGACTCGGCGAGTTCCAGGGGGATGGGGGTCGGGGTGTCCGGGGTGGTGAAGGTGGGCATGGCTGCGAAGTTAGCGACTGGCGTCAAGTGGGGTTCGTGGGCGGTTCACCCTTGTGGAGGACTCCGGAGAACATGGCACCGAAGACCCCGCAAGCGGTCAGAAACCCCTGAATTCCTCCTCATCCCACTCGTTCTCCTTGGATTCCGTTGTGATTCGGCCATGATCAGGCCCTGAATGAACGTCTCCGCACTCACCCCGGCGTTGTCGGATGGTTTCGGAGAGTAGTTATCTCATGCAGATGCACGCAGCAGCACTTACGAAGGGTTATGGTGGAACCCCCCCCTCGGGCCGGTCCGTCTCCCCCCCACGGACCGGCCCGTTTTTTGTCCGCATCCGGGTGGGGCTGGGTGTTGTCGCCCCCGCCGCCCTTACCCGCCCCATCCCGGGGCGCTGCCCCGCGCCCCGCTGGGGGCTCCGCCCTCAGACCCCCTTCGGGGCTCCGCCCCGGACCCCGTCAAGGGGTGCGCCCACGGGCACCGCTCGGGGCTTCGCCCCGGACCCCCCGTCGGCCTGGACGGCCTCGTCCTCAAGCGCCGGACGGGCTGGTTGGTGCGGGCCTGCGCTGGCGAGGCTCGGCCGCGCCGTTTTAGACCGCGGGCGGTCGGCCCCGACCCCGGCGGCAGTCAGCGGCTGCGCCCACGGGCCCCGGGTGGGGCCGCGCCCCGGGGATCCGCTCGGGGCTTCGCCCCGGACCCCCCGTCGGCCTGGACGGCCTCGTCCTCAAGCGCCGGACGGGCTGATTGATGTGGGCCTGCGCTGACACGGCTCGGCCGCGCCGATCAGACCTCGGGCGATCGGCCCCGGCCTGCGTCAGGGGCTGCGCCCATGGGCCCCGAGCGGGTATCCGTCCACGGGCCGCGCGCAGGGCGGCGCCCCCAACCCCATCAGCCTGAACGGCCTCGTCCTCAAGCGCCGGACGGGCTGATTGGTGCGGGCCTGCGCTGACACGGCTCGGCCACGCCGTTCCAGACTTCGGGCGATCGGTGCCGCCGCGCGGCTCGGGGCTGCGCCAAACCCGGACCTCGGGCGATGGCCGCGCAAAAATCAGCCCCTTGGGGGCACCTCTGGGGGAACCTCCCAGCGGTAGCTGGGGGAGTTTGAGGAGCGGGGGCCCGGGGGCTGGCCCCCGGAACGGGGTCCGGGGCGGAGCCCCGTGGGGGGTCTGGGGCGCAGCCCCGAGGGGGTCTGGGGGCGCAGCCCCCAGCGGGGTCCAGGGGCGGAGCCCCTTGGTATGGGACGGGTAAGGGCGGCGGGGGCGGAAAACCGCCCCTCGGCCCACGCGCAGGGCGCACACCCGGGTATCCCCAGCCCCCACAGCGGTAGGGTGTCGCCCTCGGGGGATCGCCATCTGCACGGAGGGGCTGACTAATAACGTGAACCTGCGCGACAACCTGCGCCGCTTGCTGCTCAGGGTCTACACACGCAGGGTGGAGGTCCACCTCGACCACGACCAGGTGCCCAAGCACATCGGGGTCATCATGGACGGCAACCGCCGCTGGGCGAAGGCGGCGGGGAGCACCACGGCCCAGGGTCACCGCGCCGGCGCGGACAAGATCGAGGAGTTCCTCGGCTGGTGCTCGGAGACCGACGTCGAGGTCGTCACCCTCTGGCTGCTGTCCACGGACAATCTGGACCGGCCGCAGGAAGAGCTGGTCCCGCTGTTCGGGATCATCGAGAACGTCGTCCGCACGCTCGCCTCCGACGGCCGCTGGCGCGTCCACCACGTCGGTACGGCGGACATCCTGCCCTCGCATGTGCAGACCGCCCTCAAGGAGGCCGAGCAGTCCACGGCCCATGTCGACGGAATAGTGGTGAACGTCGCGATCGGCTACGGCGGCCGCCAGGAGATCGCCGACGCCGTCCGCTCGATGCTCCTCGACCACGCGGACAAAGGCACCTCGATCGAGCAGCTCGCCGAGAGCGTCGACGTCGACATGATCGGCAAGCACCTCTATACGAGCGACCAGCCCGACCCCGACCTGGTGATCCGCACCAGCGGCGAACAGCGGCTGTCCGGTTTCATGCTCTGGCAGACGGCGCACTCCGAGTACTACTTCTGCGAGGTCTTCTGGCCGGCCTTCCGCAAGGTCGACTTCCTGCGCGCCCTGCGTGACTACGCGGCGCGACACCGGCGTTACGGAGGCTAGGCGCTCCGCTGGATATGCGGTTCGTTCGCCGCGGGCCGGTGAGGGCTGGTCGCTCCCCACTCTCGGCTTCTCCCCACTCTCGGCTTCTCCCCAACTCTCGGCTTCTCCCCCACTCTCGGCTTCGCTCGAGCGGGGGGACCCCCATGAGCGGGGGCCCCATGAGCGGGGGAACCCCCATCGCGGCGGAGCCGCAAAGTGTCACGCCCCGCGCCCCTACGGGGTGCCGATGAAACGCTGCGGGGGCGCCACCCGTGACGTATGTCATCTGGAGTTAACGCGCTCGCCGTCATATGCCGTGGCATGGCCGCGCCTCATCCAGGGCATAAGCCTTCCAGGTCGACACCCGAACCACGGGTGTCGTATCTCAGCGGACGGCACGGGGCCGTCCGCCCGGGAGGCCCTTTGCACCAGCCCGACCGTGCGGTCAGTACGGACGAAGCGGAGGGCCGGTCCTCGGCCCGTGCATCGGTGCCAGAGACCGGTCCAGTTCCTCTCCGTCGCTCCCCGACCTCATCCGAGGGGGTACGTCCTTCCGTGGTGACCAGCACAAAGCGCCGTATGCCAGACCGGCGCACCTATGTTCTCGACACCAGCGTCCTGCTGGCCGACCCGCACGCCATGAACCGCTTCGACGAGCATGAAGTAGTGCTCCCCGTCGTCGTGGTCACGGAACTGGAGGCCAAGCGGCACCATCCCGAACTCGGTTACTTCGCCCGGCAGGCCCTGCGTCTGCTCGACGACTACCGCGTGAAGTACGGCCGCCTCGATGCCCCCATTCCCATCGGGGACCTGGGCGGGACGATCCGTGTCGAGCTCAACCACTCGGACCCCAGCGTGCTGCCCACGGGCTACCGCCTGGGGGACAACGACTCCCGCATCCTCGCGGTCGCCCGCAATCTGCAGGCCGAGGGGTTCGATGTCACGGTCGTGTCGAAGGACCTGCCGCTGCGCATCAAGGCGTCCTCCGTCGGCCTCCTCGCCGAGGAGTACCGCGCGGAGCTCGCCGTCACGGACTCCTCCGGCTGGACCGGAATGTCCGAACTGACGCTGCCGGGCGAGCAGGTGGACATCCTCTTCGAGGAGGGGCATGTCTTCGTCCCCGAAGCCGCCGAGATGCCCGTGCACACCGGGCTGACGATCCACTCCGAGCGCGGCAAGGCACTGGGCCGGATGACGGCCGAGGGCAACGTCCGTCTCGTACGCGGCGATCGGGAGGCCTTCGGCATCAAGGGGCGCAGCGCGGAGCAGCGTATAGCGCTGGATCTGCTGCTCGACCCGGACGTCGGGATCATGTCGATGGGCGGCCGGGCCGGCACCGGCAAGTCGGCGCTGGCCCTGTGCGCGGGCCTGGAGGCCGTGCTCGAGCGCCGGCAGCACGAGAAGGTGATGGTCTTCCGGCCGCTGTACGCGGTGGGCGGGCAGGAGCTCGGCTATCTGCCCGGCACCGAGGCCGAGAAGATGAGCCCGTGGGCGCAGGCGGTCTTCGACACGCTGTCGGCGGTCACCAGCCGCGAGGTCATCGAAGAGGTCACCGCGCGCGGCATGTTGGAGGTCCTGCCGCTCACGCACATCCGCGGCCGGTCCCTCCACGACGCGTTCGTGATCGTGGACGAGGCTCAATCCCTCGAGCGGAACGTCCTGTTGACCGTTCTGTCCCGGATCGGGGCGAATTCACGGGTCGTTCTGACCCATGACGTGGCCCAGCGGGACAATCTCAGGGTCGGCCGGTACGACGGAGTCGTCGCCGTCATCGAGAAGCTGAAGGGGCATCCGCTCTTCGCGCATGTCACCCTCACCCGGTCCGAGAGGTCCCGGATTGCGGCACTGGTGACGGAAATGCTCGAGGACGGGCAGATCTGACCGAAGTGCTCAACTTCATAGCGGTTACGCGCTAGTTGGCGCCGTCCAGCAAAGGCACTGAGCCTAGTTGGGCGGCGCCTCGGCATGTGCGGGTTTCCGAATATCTCCTGGGCCAAACAAGGTGTGACCTTTCACACGCACCACAGAATTGCCTCCCGCCGTCGGGTTACGGCAGAGTCTCAGTCCTGTCAGGCCCCGCATACGACACACCTGTACCCCCAGCGGTACGGCACAACAGAAGTACCCCCAGAACTCCATAACGTCGTCGTATGCCGCCCGAGCACCAAGCGGCGCTCCCCGCAAGGGAGTTGCCCACCGGGCCCGCGCCTCCCGTGACCCCGCTGTTGGGAGGCCAGTGCCAGGGGCACGATTGCGTCCGCCAGGGTCACCGCGGCGGGCGATGCTGGAAGGAAACCGTGTGAGCCGGATTTCGGTCCGGGGATTCGCAGTGGCCTCGGCCACCGCGGTCACCACTGTCGGCAGTGTTGTCGGTGTTGCCTCGGGTAATACCACGCAGGCCCCGTCGGAAGACGCCGAGGCACTCGTCGGCAGCTCGACGCTCCTCGCGGACATCCCCGCGGGCCAGCAGGCCCAGGTGCAGACCGCATCCCTGACACAGCAGGCGGACTCTCAGGCCATCGCGGCGGACACCACCGCCAAGAAGGACGCCGAGGCAGCCGCGCGCAAGAAGGCAGCCGAGGACGCCGTCGCCAAGCAGAAGGCCGCCGAGAAGGCCGCGCAGGAGGCGAAGGAGCGGGAGAAGGCCCGGCAGGAGGCTGCCAGCCGCTCCGCGACGCGTGACTCGTCCAGCTTCGCGCCCCAGGCGTCGTACAGCGTCGCGGATGTCCAGGCGATGGCACGGCAGATGGTCCCGGCGGACCAGTTCCAGTGCTTCAGCGACATCGTGGAACGCGAGTCGAGCTGGAACTACAAGGCTGACAACCCCACCTCCGACGCCTACGGTCTGATGCAGGCGCTGCCGGGCTCCAAGATGTCCTCGGCCGGCGCGGACTGGGCGACCAATCCGGCCACCCAGATCAAGTGGGGCCTCAGCTACATGGACAGCCGGTACGGCAGCCCGTGCGGGGCCTGGAGTTTCTGGCAGGCCAACAACTGGTACTGAGCCGATTGCCGCTCAACCTCGCGGAGCCCCTCACCGTCCTTCGGTGAGGGGCTTCCGGCATGTACGGTCGGAGCCGAAAACTCCAGGGGGGAGTGGTGGGCGGCTCAGGGGGAAGAGGACGGATCATGTCGCGAGTGCCTGGGTGGCTCGGCCGCGTCGGTGCCGGGTTCACCCGCCTGGGAGAGCGCCTGGAGGAGCGGCGCCGAGCCGAGGCCGAGAAGGACATCCAGGAGGACTCCGAGGCCCCCGCTCCCGAGCACGTACCGCCCCCGCCTTCGTACGCCCCTGCCGTCGCCCCTCCCCGCCCCGATCCCGCGGCGGCCGTGCCGTGGGGGATGCGGGTCGCCGCCGAGGCCGGCTGGCGGCTGCTCGTCCTCGCGGGCACCCTCTGGGTGCTGATGCGGATCATCAGCGCCGTACAACTCGTCGTACTCGCCTTCGTGGCGGCGCTGCTCATCACCGCGCTGCTCCAGCCCACGGTGGCCCGGCTGCAGCGGCACGGGGTGCCGCGCGGGCTCGCCACCGCGCTCACCGCGATCCTCGGCTTCGTCATCATGGGGCTCATCGGATGGTTCGTGACCTGGCAGGTCATGGAGAACATCGACAACCTCTCCGACGAGATCCAGGACGGCATCGACGAACTGCGCCGCTGGCTGCTCAACAGCCCCTTCCATGTCACCGAGGACCAGATCAACGACATCGCGCAGAACCTGCGCGAGGCGATCAGCGAGAACACCGACGAGATCACCTCGGCCGGCCTGGAAGGCGTCACGGTCATCGTCGAGGCGCTGACCGGCATCCTCCTGACGATGTTCTCGACGCTGTTCCTGCTCTACGACGGCAAACGGATCTGGCAGTGGACGCTCAAGCTCGTCCCGGCCGCCGCCCGCCCCGGCGTCGCGGGCGCGGGCCCACGCGCCTGGCGGACACTCACCGCCTACGTACGCGGCACGGTCCTTGTGGCCCTGATCGACGCCGTCTTCATCGGTCTCGGCATCTTCTTCCTCGATGTCCCGATGGCCGTGCCGCTCGCAGTGTTCATCTTCCTGTTCGCGTTCATCCCGCTCGTCGGCGCCGTCGTGTCCGGGGCGCTGGCGGTGGTGGTCGCGCTGGTGACGCAGGGCGTCTTCACGGCCGTCATGACCCTGGTCGTCGTACTGGCGGTCCAGCAGATCGAGGGCCACATCCTGCAGCCCTTCATCCTGGGCCGCGCGGTACGCGTCCATCCCCTCGCGGTGGTGCTTGCGGTCGCGACGGGTGGCCTGGTAGCGGGGATCGGCGGCGCGGTGGTGGCGGTACCACTGGTCGCCGTGACGAACACGGTGGTCGGCTACCTGCGCGCCCACTCCCGAGAGGCGTCGCTACGGCACTCTCCGGCGCCGCACGGGGCAACGGCGACGGACGCGGCGCCCGGGGCGGGCCCGCGGCCGACTCCGCCGCCGACTCCGCCTCCGGCAGGGACTCCGGCTGCGGCCCCGGCGGAGGCGCCGCCTTCGGATACGCCGCGAGCGGAGTAGCTCTCGGGGCTACTCCGCTGGGCGGCCTCGGTGAAGTCCGGTGCGGTACGGCGCCCCGTAAGGGGCGCGGGGCTGTGACATGTGCGGCTCCGCCGCGATGGGGGGTCCCCCGCTCATGGGGGAGGAGCCGAGAGCGGGGGAGCGACCAGCCCCCACCGGCCCGCGGATTTTGTCACCGTTCTTCCAGCGGAGCGCTAAGCACCGCCTCCGCGTCCAGCGTGACCGCCACCGCCTGGACCACCGCCGCGATCTTGAACGCCTCCTGGATCGTCTCGCGGTCCACGCCGGCCTTGCGGAGCGCCCGCTCGTGGGAGTCGAGGCAGTCGCCGCAGCCGTTGACGGCGGACACGGCGAGGGACCAGAACTCGTGGTCCGTCCTGTCGACCCCCGGGTGACCGAGAACGTTCGTACGCAGTCCGGCCCGCAGGTTCCGGTACTCCGGATCGGAGAGCAGATGCCGGGTCCGGTGGAAGACGTTGGTCATCGCCATGGTCGCGGCGGCGGACTTGGCGGCCGTAAACGCCTCGGGAGACAGCGCCGCGGCGGCTTCCCGAGCCGCCTCACGCAGCACACGGGGCGAGCGCGAGGCGATCGCGCAGGCCAACACCGTGCCCCAGAGCCGCTGTTGGGGCAGCGGGCTGTCGCCGATCACGGAGTCGAGGTTCCGCCGCAGGTCTTTGGCGTAGTCGGGAATCGCGGACGTCAGCGCCTCGAGAGCCATGCGGCAACACTATGCCGGAGGGGCTGATTTCAGCCCCTCCGGCACTTTGGGAAGCGGGTCCAGGGGGCGGTGCCCCTTGTAGCTGCTCGGTGCGCTGTCCCTCCGGCCGTATTTCCGCCGCTCCGGCTTTTGGGGAGCGGGGAGGGGGGCAGGGGGCGGTGCCCCTGTACCTACTCGGCGCGCGGCCCCTCCGGCCGTATTTCAGCCCCTCCGGCTTTTGGGGAGCGGGGGACAGGGGGCGGCGCCCTTGTGGCTGCTCGGTGCGCTGTCCCTCCGGCCGTATTTCCCGCCCCTCCGGCTTTGCGGGAGCGGGGGTACAGGGGGCGGTGCCCCTGTACCTACTCGGTGCGCGGCCCCTCCGGCCGTATTTCAGCCGCTCAGGCGTTTGAGGAGCGGGGGTCATAGGGGGCGGAGCCCCCTATATCACTCCGTGCGCAAGCCCTCCGGTCGCATCAGCCGCAGCAGCGGCGGCAGGCTGAACAGCGTCACCACGAGGACGACCCCCGCGCCGATGCCCGTCATCGCGAGGACGCTCGGCCAGTCGACGCGTACCGAGGCGCTCGACATCTTCAGCAGGACCGCACCGAGGGTCAGACCCACCGCCGAGGCGAGGGCCAGGCCGAGTGCGATCGGGATCGCCGTCTGCCACAGTACCGACAGGCTCAGCGTGCGGCGCCGGGTACCGAAGGCGACCAGGGCGGAGAGGAGCTTCTTGCGCTCGCGCAGCTGCTCCAGTTGGGAGACGAGCAGGCTCGCGCCGATCAGGAGCAGGACGCAGGCCGCGCCGACGAACAGGCCCGTACGGATGGACGCGAAGCGCGGGGACTGAATGGTCGCGGACATGGTCATGGGGACCGCGAGCGGGTCGAACCGGGCAGCCGTGTTCCGTACGTACTCGCGGGCGTCCGGCACCGACGAGTCGAGCCTGAGGTAGACCCCGCCGGTGAGGGCCGGCGCGGCCTTCGTGGGCAGGGCGCCCGGGGTGGCCAGGATGCCCTCGCGCCCCCACCCTGACGGGTCATTGCCCTCTGTGGCCTGCCTGATGCCCTCGGGCAGAGCCCAGACGACCTCCTTGCCCGGGGAGTCGCCGTACGACGGGTCGATGTAGAGCTTCCGGCCGGGCTTGCCCAACAGCGGCACCCCCGTGTCCTGCTCGGCGTTCTGGACGGTGAAGACGTCACCGTCGCGGCATGAGGGCAGCTTGGCCACCTCGCGCAGCGCCGCGCAGTCGCCGACAGTCAGGTTCGCGGAGTTTTCGGGGTCCTTCCGCCGGTCGGCCACCGAACCGTCGGACAGGGCGAGCGTGTGCCGTACGCCCCTGGTCTGTTGGAACTGCCGGTCGGCCTCGGCGATGGGGACCTCGCTCGGCAGGCGAACCGACATCTGGGCGCGCGTGGTGTCCTGGCCAGAGTCCTTCGTGTAGTCGCCCTCGATGCCGGCGAACAGCATCTGCAGGGCGATCGCGCCGGCCACCGCCACGGCGATGCCGTTGACCATGCGGGCCGCCGTGCCGCTGCTCAACTGCAGGCGCCGTACGGCCAGTTGCCAGGCGACCGGGCCGGAGCCGAGCCGTGCGACGACCGCTTCCACGATCCAGGGCAGCAGCGCTGTGATGCCGACCAGCAGGAGGATGACACCGGCGGTCACCATGTACTGGTTGAACTCGCCGTTGTCCCGGCCTTGCCCGACCATCGGGTAGAGCAGCGCGAGTCCGGCCAGCGGCAGCAGCAGCCGCCACCACAGTCGGCGCCGCGCGGGCCGGGTCGTGCGCACCACGCCGAGTGGCTCGATGACGACCCCGCGCAGTGCGAAGAGGGTCACCAGGACCGCGGCCGCCGGAACGGCCACCGCGACCAGCAGGGCCAGTGCCGGAGTGGGGTTGAGATAGCTCGGGAACACGCTGACGGTGTAGACCTCGACCGAGCCCGCGATCTGACGTCCGATCAGGAAGAATCCGGCACCGAGGACCAGCCCGAGCACCGCGCCCGCGAGCGCCTCACCGGCGGCGATCCGCCGGGTCATCCGGCTGTCGGAGCCCACCAGCCTGAGAGCCGCGAGCCGCCGGTCGCGCCGCTCGCCGCCGAACCGTACGGCCGCGGCGATGAACACGGCGACCGGCATCAGCAGCACTACGAAGACCACGAGGATCAGAAGGAGCAGGACGGGGTCCATCGCTTCCGGCTCCTGCTGGGGCCCGAACCGGTCGATGCGAGCCACCCCGTTACGACTGCCCGGGTCGGTGAGTCCGTCGGAGCCCCGGTAGAAGGAGAGTTCGGCCGGGCCGATCACCCCGCTCTCGCCGATCGTGCCGACGATCCGCTGCGGCAGCCGCTCCCGCAGCAGCTTTCCGGAGTCGGACTCCAGAAGCTCCTTCAGCGCGGGGGAGACCACCATTTCGCCGTCCGCCGGGAACTCCTCGAGGCCGGGCGGCAGCGGGGCCCGCGGCCCTTCCGGCTTCAACTCCCGCCCCCGGACGTCCTTTTCACGGAAGGTCGTATTCGAGTGCGCGATCAGGAGCGAACGGTCCGACCTGGGCACCCCGGTGAGGGTGTCGCCGTAGTGGAGGTCGCTGCGAGCGTCCTCCCGGTCCTGCCGCACCGCCAGCGCGTTCGGGATCGCGGTGGTCAGTAGCAGCAGTGCCACGCCGAGCCCGACGCCGGTGGCCGTCAGCAGGGCCCGGACCCACCCCTCACGTCCGCCGGTGAACGCGAACCTGACCCCCAGGCCCAGGTCACGGGCCCACCCCCGCAGGTTCATACGATGCGCTCCATATCCCGCGACTTCCCGTCCCGTACGACGATCTCGCGGTCCGAGTACGCGGCCACGCGAGCCTCGTGCGTGACGAGGACGACAGCGGCGTTGGCGGACCGGGCGGCGTCCGTAAGCAGGTCCATGACACGCTCACCGTTGAGGGAGTCGAGCGCGCCGGTGGGCTCGTCGGCGAACAGCACACGCGGGCTGGTGACAAGGGCGCGGGCGACGGCGACGCGCTGTCCCTGGCCACCGGAGACCTCGCCGGGCCGCTTGCCCTTGAGGTCGTCGACCTCCAGGCGCTCCATCCACTGCAGGGCGGTGCGCTCGGCCGCCTTGCGGCTGGTGCCGTTCAGGCGCAGCGGCAGGGCCACGTTCTCCACGCAGCTCAACTCCGGTACGAGCTGGCCGAACTGGAAGACGAAGCCGAACTCCGAGCGCCTGAGCGCGCTGCGCCGGGCGTCGTTCATCGTCGTCATCTCCTGGCCGTCGTACGTGATCGAGCCCGAGTCGGGCATCACGATCCCGGCGAGACAGTGCAGCAGGGTCGACTTTCCGGAGCCGGACGGGCCCATCACCGCGACGACTTCGCCGGGGTGGATGGAGAACTCCGCGCCGTCCAGCGCGGCGGTCGGTCCGTACGTCTTGCGCAGGTCGACGGCCGCGAGCAGGGAACCTTCGGGGGTCATCGGATCACCGCCTCGGCGAGTTTGTCGAGGCGGGCGGCGGTGAGTTCCAGCCACCGCAGATCGGCCTCGAGGTGGAAGAGGGCATGGTCGCAGATCAGCTGGTCGGCGAGATCGCCTTTGCGCTTGCGGTCGGTGAGGATCCGCATCATGCGCAGATGCTCGGAGCGCTGCGCGTCGAGGATCTCGACGGCATTGCGGTCCGTGAGCAGCGCGAGGACGACTTTGGTGTAGAGGGTCGACTGGAGATACGGCTCGGGCTTCTCAGGCGTCCCGAGCCACCGCTGGACGTCGGTGACGCCCGCCTCGGTGATCGCGTACCGCTTCCGCTCCGGACCGTCGCCCGCCTCTACGCCGTCGACCTCCACGAGGCCGTTCTTCAGCAGCCGCGACATCGTCGAGTAGACCTGGCCGTAGTGCAGCGGCCGGTCGTGACCGAACTTCTCGTCGAAGGCCCGCTTCAGGTCGTAGCCGTGACGCGGTCCCGACTCCAGGAGCCCCAGAAGGGTGTGACCGATGGACATGCGGAGCACACTACACACCGCGTATACACCGCGTGTATACGCGCCGTGTGTAGACCACGGCAGGGCGTACGGGAGTGCAGGTCGGGGCCGATTGTCACGGTTCTGCTACACGGGGCGGGGGCATCCTCGAGGGGCGAGAGGGTCCGAACCGTCCGGTGCGAGACGGCTCACACGCAGGGGTGCAGGGCAACCTTCTTCCGCTTTCGGCCGTCGATTCCTTTGGGGTCGTTGTTGACGGGTGCTGATTGTCACGTCCGGAAAAGACCGGATCGGCAGTCCTATGTCACAACGCGTGGTGTTAGTTTGCTGAGCTGACTTGAATGGTGCACCTGTGTGACGCGTGAGTTGAACGGACACTGAAGGCGAAGCGGAGCGGATCGGACCCATGGGAAGAGCGGAAGAGAGACGGGCGCGGCAGGGCGGTGGCCGCCGCCGCGCCGCCCCGAAGCGCTCCGCCGAGCGCAGCGGCATACGCGGCTTCTTCACCTGGAAAAAGGTCCTGGGCTCGTTCTTCGGCCTCTGCCTGCTCGGTATGGCTGCCTTTGTCGTGATGTATCTGCTCATCGACGTGCCCCAGGGCAGCAAGGCCGCGGCGGCGGCGCGGCAGCAGAGCAACGTTTACCAGTACAGCGACGGCTCGATCATGTTCCGTAAGGGCGAGGTCAACCGAGAGATCGTGGAACTCGCCGAGGTTCCCAAGCCCGTCCAGAAGGCCTTCGTGGCCGCGGAGAACAAGACCTTCTACAACGACGGCGGCGTCGACTTCAAGGGCACCACCCGCGGTCTGATCAACACCCTCTCCGGCAAGGGCAAGCAGGGTGGTTCGACGATCACGCAGCAGTACGTCAAGAACTACTACCTCGAGCAGGACCAGACCATCACGCGCAAGCTCAAGGAACTGGTCATCTCGCTGAAGGTGGACCGCACGACGTCCAAGGACGACATCCTCGCGGGCTACATGAACACCAGCTACTACGGCCGTAACGCCTATGGCATCCAGGCCGCGGCCCAGGCGTACTACCGCGTCGACGCCAGCAAGCTGACGGTGTCGCAGGGCGCCTACCTCGCGGCGGTGTTGCAGGCTCCGAGCCAGTACGACTGGACGGAGGCCACGGACACGGGCAGGGAACTCGTCAAGCAGCGCTGGGCGTACGTACTGGACAACATGGTCGAGATGAACTGGCTCGACCCCGCCAAGCGCGACAGCCTGAAGTTCCCCGTGCCCAAGGAGCCGAAGGGCGCGCCGGGTCTGGAGGGGCAGAACGGCTATCTGTGGGACGCGGCCAACAGGGAGCTGCGGAAGCAGCTCATCGCCCAGGGCACGGCCAGTGACGCGGACGAGGCCCAGAAGATGGTCGACGCGGGCGGCTGGACCATCAAGCTGAACATCGACAAGAAGAAGCAGACGCAGCTCGAGAAGGCCGTCAAGTCGCAGCTCACTCGCAAGCTGGACCCCGAGAAGCGCAAGGTCGACGCCGACGTCCAGGCCGGAGCCGTCTCCGTCGACCCGAAGACCGGCAGGGTCGTCGCGCTGTACGGCGGCGTGGACTACCTGAAGCACTACACGAACAACGCGACCCGTACCGACTACCAGCCCGCCTCCACCTTCAAGCCGGTGATCCTCGCCGCCGCCGTGGAGGAGGAAGCCGAGACGCAGGACAGCATGCCGATCACGGCGGACACCATCTACGACGGCACCAGCAAGCGCCCCGTCAAGGACGACGGCAAGAAGGTCGGGTTCTCGCCCCCGAACGAGGACGACGTCGACTACGGCGACGTCACCGTGCAGACGGCGATGAACAAGTCCATCAACTCCGTGTTCGCGCAGATGGGCGTCGACGTCGGCATGGACCAGGTCATGAAGACCGCGAGCGATCTCGGCATGGACGACGCGGACCTGCAGGCCGTGCCCGCTCAGACCCTCGGCTCGATGGGCGCGAGCCCGATGGAGATGGCCGGGGTGTACGCGACCCTCGCCAACCACGGCAAGAAGGTCACCCCCTCCCTGATCAAAAGCGTCGAGCACAAGGACCGTACGGTCGACCTCCCGGAGCCGGTCGGCGACCAGGTGATCAGCCGTGAGGCCGCCGACACGGTCAGCTCGGTCCTTACCGGAGTGGTCGACGACGGTACGGCCAGGACGTCGGTCCGCGAGAACCCGGCGCGTGACGGCCAGCAGGTCGCCGGCAAGACGGGTACGTCCGACTGCAACAGGTCGGCCTGGTTCACCGGCTACACCCCGGAACTCGTCACCTCGGTGGGCCTGTTCGGCCAGGCGGCGAAGGCGGGCACCACGCGGTGCGAGAAGGACAAGCCGGCGGTGAAGGTCAGCGAGGGCGGCCAGGTCACGCTGTCCGGCGCGGCCGGCGGTGGCCGGGTCAACGGCGGTGGCTACCCGGCCGCGATTTGGGCGGCGTACACCTTCAACGCGATGGGCAACGTCACCAAGTTCGACCTGGAGACGGAGCAGGGCTCGGGCGTCCAGCCGACGTTCACCCCGCCGCCCCCGGAGCCGTCGCCGAGCCCCGAGGAGCCGTCGCCCGAGGAGCCCGCGCCGCAGCCCCCGTCCCAGCCGGAGCCGCCGGCGCCGGAGCCCAGCGCGGATCCGCCGTCGGACGAGCCCATCGAGCCGCCGTCGCCGGAGGAGCCCAGCCAGGACCCGGTCCCGCCGCCCGAGCCGCCCCCGGAGGACGGTGGCGGCGGAGACGGCGGCGCGGATACGGGCCCGGTCAACCCGTAGCGAAAACGGTGCCCCGCGCCTCTTCGGAGGCGCGGGGCACTGCTGTGTCCGCCCCAGCAGTGACCGCCGCTCCCAGCAGTGAACGCCGCTCACTGGCTGTCGGCAACGCGGGGACGCCGCAGGGCCACGCGGATCGCCGCGTTCACCCAATATTCACCCAAATGTCGCCATAACGGGACCGTTCGGTGGCACGAGCCTATGGTTGATCACATGTTTAGCCCGTTCCCGGCGGCGGCTCCATGCGGCACGCAGATGAAAGGTTGGACGAGCCATGGATCGTTCACTTCGAGAGCTCGCCGAGCGCACGGTCGGCACGCACGACTTCATTGTGGGCCTCGCGCGCGAACCGAAGGTCAATCTGGCCCGCCCCGACCACGCCACCGGGATTTCCGAAGCCGAATCAGAGGCGGAGTCTCCCGCCGACGGCTGCGCGTCGCTCTATGAAGCTATACGTGACATGAGTTCGTACGGCTCGGAAGTGGAAGCGGAAAGGTGCAGAGGTGGCGATGACGGAATTCCGCGCCGCCGGTGAGGAGGGTGTATTCGGCGAGGAGCTGAGTCGCGAAAACACGGCTCGGTGAGAGTGGCCGCCGTCGGGTGGGGGCTTTCATGAGCACGGGAAACCAGAGAAACGTCTCGTACCCGGAGGAACCCAGCGGGCGCACCTTAGGGGACAAGTACTTCAAGGAGTTCGTGAAGCTCGTACACCTGAGCGTGCGGAGCTGGTGGTGGGGCGAGCCGCTGTTCGCGTCCTTGGGCGGGGCGGGGGGCGCCTGGCTCGGACATGACGGTGACCTGCCCATCGAGGAGGCGCTGGGTGTCGCCGTCTCCATGGTGGGCGTCATCATCGGGTCCGTGTTCGCCATCCTGGCGATGATCACGCGCGCCTGTGACAACACCTTTCTGCGCAAGGCGAGAAAGGCGCGCATCCTGCCCATCACCAATTACCTGTGGCCGTTCTTCACGGTGATCGCCATGGGCATCCTGTCCACCATCTGCCTTCTGGTGGTGGCTGGAGTTCCCGAAGAAGCACCGACGCCTCTACGCATGATGGCCGGGGGACTGGCGGGATTCTTCGTCCTGTGGACGCTGGCCAGCCTTCCTCCCGCCTTGGGGGTGCTCATCGTGTTCACCCGCCTCGTTGAGAAAACCTCCGGCATAAGCGAATGAAGGAACGTGAGGGAGGGCGGCGGAAACGACGGCGGTGCGGGGACGCGCAACGCGACTCCCGCACCGACGGATGTGCCAGGTATTCCCCTCGTCATTCTTCGACGAGGAGGTCCAGATAGACGTATCGACCGTCGAGGGTGATGGTGCCGTCGCCGTAGGCGGAGCGGTATTGGCCCGTGCCGCCGATCCACTCGGACAGGCGAACGATCGTCACCACCCACGGGGCGGCCCGCGCCGCACGGCCAGACGCGTACGTGCGGAAGGTGTCCTGGATGCGCTGAGGGCGGCACCCCGGTCGTCGGCCGACCGGGGAACCGCCCCTACGCCCGTACCTCCTGCGCCGCTACGAAGCGGACGGCACCCCGAGTTCGAACCAGACCACCTTGCCCGCACTGAGCCGGGTCGCGCCCCAGCGCTTGGCCAGCTTGTTCACCAGGTACAACCCGCGTCCGCCCTCGTCCGTGGCGCGCGCCTGGCGCAGGCGCGGGAGCTGGGGTACGTCGTCGCCGACCTCGCAGCGCAGTACGTCCGTGCGCAACAGGCGCAGTGAGATGGGCCGTGAGGCATAGCGCACGGCGTTGGTGACGACCTCGCTGACGAGCAGCTCCACGGAGTCGCTCATGTCCTCCATGTCCCAGCGGGACAGCGCGCGCCGGGCGAGCCGCCGGGCCCGGCCGGGTGCCGTCTCCTCGGGGTCCAGATGCCAGTACGCGACGTCGCTGGGCGCGATGCCGTCGAAGCGGGCGGCGAGCAGCGCGATGTCGTCGTCCCGGTCGCCCGGGCCGAGCATGTCGAGGACCTCGTCGCACAGCGCCTCGAGCGGCGGCGAATGGTCCGCACCGGTCAACTGCGCGGTGGCGGCGAGCCGTTCGCGCAGCTGCTCTATCCCGGTCCACACATCACGCAGCCGGGACTCCACAAGACCGTCGGTGTAGAGCAGCAGGGTGGCCCCGGCGGGCGCGTCCAGTTCGACCGCCTCGAAGTCCACACCTCCTACGCCGATGGGGGCGCCCGGCGGCACCCGCAGCACCTCGGCCCGGCCGCCCAGGTGCAGCAGTACGGGCGGCGGATGGCCGGCGTTGGCGATGGTGATCCGGTGCGCGACCGGGTCGTAGACGGCGTACAGGCAGGTCGCCATGCGGTCCGTGCCCAGGCGCTGGGCCTGCTCGTCGAGGTGGTGCAGCACCTCCTGCGGCGGCAGGTCGAGCCCGGCGAGGGTCTGCGCGGTCGTGCGCAGCTGGCCCATGATGGCCGCCGAGGTCATGGAGTGGCCCATCACGTCCCCGACGACGAGGGCGACCCGGCTGCCGGGCAGCGGAATCGCGTCGTACCAGTCGCCGCCGACTCGCGCCGTCTCGGCCGCCGGGAGGTAGCGCGAGGCGAGCCGCACGCCCGTCGGGCGCGGCAGCGTCTCGGGCAGCATCGTGCGCTGCAACTCGTCGGCGATGTATGCCTCGCGGCCGTACAGCACCGCCTTGTCGATGCCGAGCGCGCTGTGCGTGGCGAGCTGGGCCGCGACGAGGAGATCGTCCGCCTCGAAGGCCGGCCGGTCGGGGCGGCGCAGGAAGAGCGCCGCGCCGATCACGCGCCTGCGACCGCGCAGCGGGGCGAGGATCGCGCGCTGGCCGCCCGGAACGGTCAGCTCCTCGCCGATCAGCTCGGGCAGCGCGGCGCGGGCGGCGGGCGCGTCCGCGAAGACGGGCCGTACGCCGCGCAGCACCTCGGCGAGCGCGCCGCCCGGCCGTACCTCGCACAGCTCGGAGGTCGCGCCGAGGTCGGGCTCGCTCTGCAGGGCGGGCAGCAGGAAGCCCTCGGTGTCCCGGTCCTCCGGGATACGGTCCGTACGCCGCAGCCGCAGTACGACGGGCCCGGTGGGCCGCTCGTCGCCGACCGGCAGCGGGTCGCGCAGATAGACGAGGATCGCGTCCGAGTAGGTCGGCACGGTGGCCCGGCACAGGCCCATCACGATCTCGTCGAGGTCTATGCCGCGGGCGATCCGCCGGGTGGCGGCCCCCACGAAACGCAGCCGGTCGCCGTCCCGCCGCATGGGCATGGGCGTACCGGGCGCCGGGCCCTGCCCCTTACGCCGGTCCGGCACGGCGGGCGCTTCCGACTGCGCCGGAATGGACCCCGGCACCGGGCGCGGCCGGTGCGGATCGGGTTCGGCGGCCGACGGCTGGGCGTGCTCGGGACCCGCCGACGCGGACGCGGGCGTCCCGGCCGGGCCGTGGCCGCCCGAGGGAGCGGGCGTGCCGTGGCCGCCCGCAGGCGTACCGGTGGCGGCGGAGCGGGCTTCGGCGGAAGCTGGGGAGCCCAGCGGACCGCTCTGTGCCGGTAAAGCGTTGGAACCGCAGCCCGGGGCGGGCAGCTCCGGGGTACGCAGCAGCGCCCCGCGGGGGTCCGCGGGGGCGGTGGGCCCGGCAGCTCCTGGCTGGTGGCCCTCGTGGGAGTTGGGGTGCTCCGTCACGCGTGTCGAATCCATCCGTCCGGGGCTGCGCGCCATGGCGGTTCGTCCCGCAGGAATGCCGATACCCGGATTACGTGCCCCAGGAACGGAATTCCCGCATGCTCAGACAGCCTCTCAGGGCCGGACCCGGCCGACGACGCCGACAGGGACAGCCCGTCCAGCCGTTTCCCAGCCGTACGACCGTACCCCTCGTACCCCTCGCTCACGTCCTGCCGCCCCTCGGTGACGTACGGTCAAGCCCAGCGCATGCCGCGGGAGTTGTTGCTGCTGTGCAGCCCTTGCGGAGGACGATCCTACGGTTGTACCACGGGGGCGCAACAAGGGTCTCATGTGGACACATGAGTGGGCGTACGGTCCCAGTCATCGGGCAACGACGGCACGGACCAGGCCGGATCCGGGCGCCAGTGCTGCCAGCCGTCCGAGAACGGCGGGCCCCAGGCGCGGATCACCTCCACCGCGGACCGCCCCGCCTCCCGTACATCTTCGGCCAGTTCCAGATCCATCAGACCGTCCCGCTGAGCCTGCGCGAACTCGTCCTCGTCGCGCCAGCCCCAAGTCCGGTCCGGGTACACGCAGATGTCCAGGAAGTGGTCCTCGGAGTCGACCCCACCGGCCCATCTGACCAGCGGTTCCTCCAAGTTGACGTACCAGTTCTTGAACTTCCAGCCCGGCTCCCAGAACAGCCACACCGACCACGGCTCACCGGGCCGCGCCAGCTTCAGCACTCCCGTGCCGAACCAGCGGTCGCGCTGTACGGTCCGCGGCCTGGTGTAACGGGACTCCAGCGGCTCCACATGCAGGGGCGTGCCGTCGGCGATCACCGGCCGCACGCACTGGGTGCCGGGTGCCATCCATACGGCGAGCAGCTCGGCGTCGTCCCGTACGACGGTCACCGGACGGCAGATGTGGACGCGTGGGCCGCCGTTCTCCCGGTACCGCCACAGGATCTGACTCCCGGGCGCCCAGAACGCCGCCGTTCCGCCCGTCTGCACGTCTGCCACCGCTCCACCCTCTGTCATGGCCGGATTTTAGGTGCCTGGCACATACGACGCTGCGGCGCGCGTCACGGTTCGCGCGTCTGGCCGCAAGGTGTTACGGCCGCGTCATACCCAGGACATCCAGCGCCGCGTCCAGCTGATCGAGGGTGAGATCGCCGCGCTCGACGTATCCGGACTCCAGGACGACCTGGCGGATCGTCTTGCGCTCGGAGAGGGACTTTTTGGCCACCTTCGCGGCCTCCTCGTAGCCGATGTATTTGTTGAGCGGCGTGACCACGGACGGCGACGACTCGGCGTACTCGCGGACCCGTTCGCGGTTCGCGGTGATCCCGTCCACGGTCCGGTCGGCGAGCAGCCGGGAGACGTTCGCCAGGAGGCGTACGGACTCCAGGACGTTCTTCGCGATGACCGGAAGCATCACGTTGAGCTCGAAGTTCCCGGCCGCGCCCGCCGCGGCGACGGTGGCGTCGTTTCCGGTCACCTGGGCGGCGACCATGAGCACGGCCTCGGGAATGACCGGATTCACCTTGCCCGGCATGATCGACGAACCGGGCTGGAGGTCCGGGAGATTGATCTCGGCGAGGCCGGTACGCGGCCCCGAGGCCATCCAGCGCAGATCGTTCGCGACCTTGGTCAGACCGACCGCGATCGTCCGCAACTGCCCGCTCGTCTCGACGATCCCGTCCCGCGCGCCCTGCGCCTCGAAGTGGTTGCGCGCCTCGGTGAGCGGCAGCCCGGTCGTCCGCGCGACCTCGGCGATCACGGCGGCGGAGAAGCCGGGCGGGGTGTTGATGCCGGTGCCCACGGCCGTTCCGCCGAGCGGCAGTTCGGCGAGCCGCGGCAGCGAGGCGCTGAGCCGCTCGATGCCGTACCGCACCTGGGCCGCGTATCCGCCGAACTCCTGGCCGAGGGTGACCGGGGTGGCGTCCATGAGGTGCGTACGCCCCGACTTGACGACGTCCGCGAACTCCTCGGCCTTCCGCTCCAGCGACGCGGCCAGGTGTTCCAGGGCGGGCACGAGGTCGCGGGTGACGGCGGCGGTGGCGGCGATGTGGATGGAGGAGGGGAAGACGTCGTTCGACGACTGCGAGGCGTTGACGTGGTCGTTCGGGTGCACGGCACGGCCGAGCCGCTCACTGGCGAGGGTCGCGATGACCTCGTTGGTGTTCATGTTGGACGAGGTCCCGGACCCCGTCTGGAACACATCCACCGGGAAGTGCTCGTCCCACCGCCCCTCGGCGACCTCGCCGGCCGCGTCCTGAACGGCCTCCGCGATGTCCTTGTCGACCACGCCGAGCTCGGCGTTCACCTTCGCGGCGGCCGCCTTGATCCGGGCGAGGGCTTCGATGTGCGCGCGCTCGATGCGCTGGCCGGAGACGGGGAAGTTCTCGACGGCGCGCTGGGTTTGGGCGCGCCACTTGGCGTGTGCGGGGACGCGGACTTCGCCCATGGAGTCGTGCTCGATGCGGTAGTCGGTCATGGGGGGTATAGCGCCCCCGCCGCCCCTACCCATTCCCGTCCCCTGGGGCTGCGCCCCAGACCCCACCAGGGGCTGCGCCCCGGATCCCGGCCAGGGGTTGCGCTGCTGGGACTCGCTCGGGGTTGCGCCCCGGATCCCGGCCAGGGGTTGCGCTGCTGGGACTCGCTCGGGGTTGCGCCCCGGATCCCGGCCAGGGGTTGCGCCCTTGGGCCCAGTCCTGGGGCTCTGCCGCAGAGCCCTTCGGGGCTTCGCCCCGGGCCCCGTTCGGGGGCCAGCCCCCGGACCCCCGCTCCTCAAACGCCGGAGTTGCTGAATTAAGCCCGTCCGGCGTTTGAGGACGAGGCCGCCAGGCCGATGCGGGGTCTGGGGCGGCAGCCCCAGCGGGGTCCAGGGGTGGAGCCCCTTGGTATGGGACGGGTAGGGGCGGCGGGGGCGGAGAACGCCTAGGCCAGCCCCGGGCCCCGTACCGGAATCGACGTGAACGTCGGCGCCGGCGCCGGGTCCTTGAAGAAGTCGTTGCCCTTGTCGTCCACCACGATGAACGCCGGGAAGTCCTCGACTTCGATCTTCCAGACGGCCTCCATGCCAAGCTCCTCGTACTCGACGACCTCGACCTTCTTGATGCAGTCCTGGGCAAGCCGGGCGGCCGGCCCGCCGATGGAGCCGAGGTAGAAGCCCCCGTGGGCGCCACACGCGTCAGTGACCTGCTGCGACCGGTTCCCCTTCGCCAGCATCACCTTGGACCCCCCAGCCGCCTGGAACTGCTCCACATAGGAGTCCATACGGCCGGCCGTCGTCGGCCCGAACGACCCGGACGCGTACCCCTCCGGAGTCTTGGCCGGCCCGGCGTAGTACACCGGGTGGTCCTTCAAGTACTGCGGCATCGACTCGCCCGCATCCAACCGCTCCTTGATCTTGGCATGCGCGATATCGCGCGCCACGACCAGCGGCCCGGTGAGCGAAAGCCGGGTCTTCACCGGGTACTTGGTGAGCTCCGCGAGGATGTCGTCCATCGGCCGATTGAGGTCGATCTTGACGACGTCACCCTCCTCGGAGAGGTGCTCGTCCGTCGTGTCCGGGAGGAAGCGCGCCGGGTCCGTCTCCAGCTGCTCCAGGAAGACACCGTCCGCCGTGATCTTCGCCGTCGCCTGACGGTCGGCCGAACAGGAGACGGCGATCGCCACCGGACAGGACGCACCATGCCGGGGGAGGCGGACGACGCGTACGTCGTGGCAGAAGTACTTGCCCCCGAACTGCGCCCCGATCCCGATCCGCTGCGTCAGCTCGAAGACCTTCTGCTCCAGCTCCTTGTCCCGGAAGCCGTGACCGAGCGGCGAGCCCTCCGCCGGGATCTCGTCCAGGTAGTGCGCGGAGGCGTACTTCGCGGTCTTCAGTGCGTACTCGGCGCTCGTACCGCCGACGACTATGGCGAGGTGGTACGGCGGACAGGCGGCCGTGCCCAGCGAACGGATCTTCTCCTCCAGGAACTTCATCATGGAGGCCTCGTTCAGGACGGCCTTCGTCTCCTGGTAGAGGAACGACTTGTTGGCGCTGCCGCCGCCCTTCGCCATGAACAGGAACTTGTAGGCGCCGCCGTCCGTCGCGTACAGCTCGATCTGGGCGGGGAGGTTGGAGCCGGTGTTCTTCTCCTCCCACATGGTGAGCGGGGCCATCTGGGAGTAGCGCAGGTTCAGGTTCAGGTATGCGTCGTAGATGCCGCGGGACAGGGCCTTCTCGTCCTCCCCTTCGGTGAGGACGTTCTGTCCGCGCTTGCCCATGACGATGGCGGTGCCGGTGTCCTGGCACATGGGGAGGACGCCCGCGGCGGCGATGTTCGCGTTCTTCAGGAGGTCAAGGGCCACGAACTTGTCGTTCGACGATGCCTCCGGGTCGTCGATGATGCGGCGCAGCTGGGCGAGGTGGGCCGGTCGCAGGTAGTGCTGGATGTCGTGGATGGCCTCCTCGGCGAGCTTGCGCAGCGCCTCCGGCTCGACCTTGAGGAAGGTGCGCCCGTCGGCCTCGAAGGTGGAGACACCCTCGGAGGTCACCAGCCGGTAGGGGGTGGTGTCCTCTCCCTGGGGGAGCAGATCGGTGTACGCGAACTCAGGCATCTCGCCCATTCCTCACTCGACAGACAGCCGACATGGCAGCCGCTGGCCTCCGTTGGCAGCGCCCACCAGCGTAGAACCTGCGTCTGACAGTGCGCTTGTGAGGTAAGGCTCAGTTCGTCGTCCACACCCCTAGTCGCGATCTATCGCGTTTGGGTACGCTGCTGTCGTGGACCTACAGAAGCGCCCCACCCAAGAGCCCTCGTCTCAGACCGAGTTGCGCGCCTCCGACGCCGACCGCGACCGCACCGCCGACATTCTGCGCGAGGCCCTCGCCGAGGGGCGTCTCACCGCGGACGAGCACGCCGAGCGGGTCGAGGAGGTCTACCGCGCCAAGACCGTCGGCGAACTCGAACCGCTCGTCCGCGACCTCCCCGGCGAGCACCGGACGCAAGCCCCGCGTGCGTACCAGCCGCCGCCCAACCAGCCCGCTCCGGGCGCGGTACCTCCGGTCGCCGACGAGAACGTGGTGGCGGTGCTGAGCTCCGCGACGCGCAAGGGTCGGTGGCGAATAGGTCGCCGCACCCATGCGTACGCCATCTTCGGCAGTATCGAGATAGACCTCAGCGAGGCGATCTTCGAGCACCGGCAGGTCGTCATCAAGGCCGTCTCGGTCTTCGGCAGCGTGGAGATACGCGTCCCGGAGAACGTCTCGCTGCGCGGCAACGGCGGCGGTGTGCTCGGCAATTTCGAGGTGCGCACGCTGGATTCGGGCGAACAGGACGCACCTGTTGTTTATGTGGACGGACTTGCTCTTTTGGGGCATATTGAGGCAAAGCCCAAGCGCGGCAAGGTGGTTGAGGACATCCTCGACCGTGTGAACGACAAGTTGCGCAAACATCTGGGGCATTGACGGTCGCGAATTCGAAGGCTGTTCGGCGGCAGCTCGGGGGCATTTCGGCGGCAAGCGGAGCGAACTGATCCGCTCGTACCCGCTCGGACCTGCGAAGAACTCCCGTGCTTCGGAACTCAGTGCATAGGCGCGCGCACAGCGGGTAGGCCTTGTCGCATCGTCGCTCGCTCGCGAAGCCGTCGTCAGGAGTAGACCGTGCTGCATCCGCCGCATCAGTCCCTGCAGGTCGCTGCCGTTCCGCCCCAGGGGGCCGCGGTACGTGAAAGGGACCAGGACGCCCCGTGGCATACGGAGGCCGTGTGCCGCCGCGACGAGGCCGGGCTGTTCTTCGCACCCTCGAAAGAACCCACAGCGGCCCGGCTGTCCCGCGAGGACGCGGCGAAGCGGGTCTGCGCACGCTGCCCGGTGATGGTCGAGTGCCGCGAACACGCATTGCTGCAACCCGAGCCGTACGGAGTGTGGGGCGGCCTCACCGCCGCCGAGCGCCGCGTGGTCCTGGCCCGACGCCGGCGCCGCGACCTCGAACTGAAGAAGGCGGCTCGCTCCACTGCGGGACAGATAGCGGCCGCTGGATAGTCGGACATGTGAATGGGGCGTCCCTCCGCACAAGGGGCGCCCCATTTACGTACGTACGACCGCTTGGGTGCGTACGGCTGCTGCTTCTGACTTCTAGTTCGTTCTACTTCGCCTTGTCGAAGTCGATCGTGCTGTACGCGCGCAGCTTGCTCAGCCGGTGCTCGGAGGTGATCTGGCGGACCGTGCCGGACTTGGAGCGCATGACGATCGAGTCGGTGGTCGCGGTCTCGGCGCGGTAGCGGACGCCACGCAGCAGCTCGCCGTCCGTGATGCCGGTCGCGACGAAGAAGACGTTCTCGCCGGAGACCAGGTCGTCCGTGAACAGGACGCGGTCGAGGTCGTGGCCCGCGTCGACGGCCCGCTGCTTCTCCTCGTCGTCCTTGGGCCAGAGCTTGCCCTGGATGGTGCCGCCCAGGCACTTGACCGCACAGGCCGAGATGATGCCCTCGGGCGTACCGCCGATGCCCAGCAGCAGGTCGATGCCGGTGCCCTCGCGCAGGGCCAGGATCGAGCCCGCGACATCGCCGTCCGAGATCAGCTTGATGCGCGCGCCGGTCTCGCGGATCTCCTTGATGATGCCCTCGTGCCGCGGCCGGTCGAGGATGACGACGGTGACGTCCTCCGGTGTGGACCGCTTGGCCTTGGCGACCCGGCGGATGTTCACGGACACCGGGGCGTTGATGTCGACGAAGTCGGCTGCCTCGGGGCCGGTGACCAGTTTGTCCATGTAGAAGACGGCTGACGGGTCGAACATGGTGCCGCGGTCGGCGGCGGCCAGCACGGCGATCGCGTTCGTCATGCCCTTCGCGGTCAGCGTGGTGCCGTCGATCGGGTCGACGGCGATATCGCACTCGGGGCCGGTGCCGTCGCCGACGGCCTCCCCGTTGAACAGCATTGGCGCCTCGTCCTTCTCGCCCTCCCCGATGACGACGACGCCGTTCATCGAGACGGTGGAGACGAGGGTGCGCATGGCGCGTACGGCGGCTCCGTCGGCGCCGTTCTTGTCACCGCGGCCGACCCAACGGCCGGCGGCCATCGCGGCGGCTTCGGTGACCCGGACGAGTTCCAGGGCGAGGTTGCGGTCGGGGGCCTCGGACGGGACCTCGAGCTCGGACGGCAGGTGGTGATGGTTCTCGGTCATCGGAGCGCACCTTTCTGATACGAGACAAAAACTGCGCCCGTAGGGCGTCCCTGGAAGGGCGGTGGTGGGAGACGGGTGGGCGGCCGGTGAGGGTTCTCGGCGACTCTATCCTCAGTCCGACAAAATGAGCAGGGGCCCCCACGGATGAGCAGACCAGTACACCTGCGACGATGAGGGCGTGGCAGGTATGAAAGGCAAGCAGACGGTCCGGGACATGGTGCTCTCCCTGGGCCTGATCGGAATCGTCGCGGGAGTCATCTACCTCTTCATTCCCCATGACGAGTCCGAGCCTCCGCTCAAGCGGGTGGACTATCGCGTGGAGCTCCTCACGGCACGCCGCGCGGCCACCTATCCGGTGGCGGCCCCGGAGGGCCTGTCCAAGGAGTGGACGGCGACGTCGGTGCGGTTCGAGGGCGACAACTTCGACGCCTGGCATCTTGGCTTCCACGATCCCGACGGGGAGTACGTGGCGGTCGAGCAGTCCACTCAGAAGCCGTCGACGTTCATCGACGAGGCCGGGCAGGGCGCTGAGGAGACTGACGTCACCGAGCGCATCGGGGGGCGGACCTGGACGCGGTACGAGGGGCCCAAGTACGACGCCCTGGTTCTGCGGGAGGAGGGGGCTACGACGGTGGTTACGGGTACGGCGTCGTTTGGGCAGCTTATGAAAATGGCTGCGGCGTTGAAGATGTCCTGACGGTTACTGGGGTTCGTCGCCCGATTCCTCGGCCGCGTCTTCGGCTGAGGACTCCGCTTCCTCTTCGGCCAGCGCCGCGTCCAGTCGCTTGCGTGCGCCGTCCAGCCAGCGGCGGCATACCTTGGCGAGTTCCTCGCCGCGCTCCCAGAGGGCCAGGGACTCCTCGAGCGTCGTACCGCCCGCCTCCAGGCGACGTACGACCTCGATCAGCTCGTCCCGCGCCTGCTCGTACCCGAGTGCCTCGTCCACCTTGCTGGTCATGCGCCCACCTTATGTTTCCACTCGGACAGTGCTGTGCTCTCCTCGGGGGCGCGGCATCCGACGGCGACTCCGCCGCGGGCCGGACCCTGGGGCAGGCCCACGTTTTCAGTCGGCCCGGACCACCGTGAACTCGCCCTCGGCCACCCGCGCCCGCAGTGGTTCCTCGGCCGCCACCTCGTCAGGGGTGCGGACCACGTGGCCGTCGGTCTTCTGTAGGACCGCGTAGCCGCGGCGGAGGGTCGCGGCGGGGGAGAGGCCCACCACGCGCGCGTGCGTGTGCGACAGCTCCGAGTCGGCGCGGTCGAGGAGGTGGCCGAGGCAGCGTCGGGCGCGGTCCAGCAGTGCGGCTACCTGGTCCTCGCGGTCGTCGATCATGCGGTGGGGGTCCTCTATCGAGGGCCTTGCCAGCGCGTTCGCGAGGCCGCGCTCCTCGCGCTCGATGAAGGACATGACGCTGCGGCGCGCTCGGTCCTGGAGGAACCGCACCCGTTCGTACTCCTCGCCTACGTCCGGCACGACCTTCTTGGCCGCGTCTGTGGGTGTTGACGCGCGCAGGTCGGCCGCGTAGTCCAGCAGGGGGTTGTCCGGCTCGTGGCCGATCGCCGAGACCACGGGCGTACGGCAGGACACGACCGCCCGTACGAGCTGCTCGTCCGAGAACGGGAGCAGGTCCTCTACGCTGCCGCCGCCGCGCGCCACGATGATCACGTCCACGTCGTCCAGCGCGTCCAGCTCTTTTACGGCCTGGATGACCTGGGGTACCGCGTGTACGCCCTGCACGGCGACGTTGCGTACCTCGAAGCGGACGGCCGGCCAGCGGTGTCGTGCGTTCTCCAGTACGTCGCGCTCTGCGGCGGAGGCTCGTCCGCAGACCAGGCCGATGAGCTGGGGGAGGAAGGGCAGTGTCTTTTTGCGTTCGGGGGCGAACAGGCCTTCGCTGGCCAGCGTCTTCTTCAACTGCTCCAGGCGGGCCAGCAGTTCGCCTACGCCTACTGGCTTTATCTCGGCTGCCCGGAGGGAGAGCTGGCCTCTGGGCGCGTACCACTCGGGCTTCGCGTGGACCACTACGCGGGCGCCCTCGCTGACGATGTCGGCCACCGCGTCGAATACCTGGCGGTAGCAGGTGACGCTCACGGAAATGTCGTACGACGGGTCGCGCAACGTCATGAAGACGACGCCCGCGCCCGGGCGGCGTGACAACTGTGTGATCTGACCCTCGACCCACACGGCGCCCAGCCGGTCGATCCATCCCCCGATGAGCCGTGACACCTCGCCGACGGGGAGCGGGGCGTCCGCGGATGTGTTCACAGCCATGCGCCCGAGAGTAACGGGCTGGACTGACAACCTCCGGGGGTGGGCGCCGGGCGCCTGTGGGGCGTTGGGGGTCGGGGCCGCGCCGGGGGTGTCCGTCCTCGGACCGGCGCGCGTTGCTGTCGGCTGGTAGAGGGTGCTCGGGGTGGCGCGCCGGCCGCTGCGGGCGCACACCCCCGCCCCGTCCCCTTCCCGCCGTGGGCGGCCTCGGGGCCATGGGGGTGCGCCTCCATGCCCCGGGGGCGCGCCCCCGGCTGTGTGCAGCGGCGATCTTTGGGTGCTGGGCGCGGCCTTACGATGGTTGGCATGACTGCTTCTACTGGCCGCCGTGTCCTGCTTGCCGCCCCCCGGGGCTACTGCGCGGGTGTGGACCGCGCCGTGATCGCCGTCGAGAAGGCCCTGGAGCAATACGGGGCCCCTATCTATGTCCGCCACGAGATCGTCCACAACAAGTACGTCGTGCAGACCCTGGAGAAGAAGGGGGCGATTTTCGTCGAGCAGACGGCGGAGGTTCCCGAGGGGTCGATCGTCATGTTCTCGGCGCATGGTGTTGCGCCTGTCGTCCATGAGGAGGCGGCGGAGGGAAAGCTCGCCACCATTGATGCCACGTGTCCGCTGGTCACGAAGGTTCACAAGGAGGCTGTTCGGTTTGCCCAGGATGACTTCGACATCCTTCTGATTGGTCACGAGGGGCACGAGGAGGTCATTGGTACCTCTGGTGAGGCGCCTGACCACATCACGCTTGTCGATGGGCCGAAGGACGTTGCGAATGTGGAGGTTCGTGATCCCTCCAGGGTTGTCTGGCTCTCGCAGACCACTCTGTCCGTGGACGAGACCATGGAGACGGTCGATGCCCTGAAGGAGAAGTTCCCGCAGCTCATCTCCCCGCCGAGTGACGACATCTGCTATGCCACGCAGAACCGGCAGCTTGCCGTGAAGCAGATGGGTGCCGATTCCGATCTGGTCATCGTGGTCGGCTCGCGGAACTCCTCCAACTCCAAGCGGCTCGTGGAGGTCGCCAAGCTCGCGGGTGCGCGTGAGGCGTATCTCGTGGACTTCGCGGACGAGATCGACGAGGCCTGGCTGGAGGGCGTCACTACGGTCGGCGTCACCTCGGGTGCGTCCGTGCCAGAGGTGCTGGTCGAGCAGGTCCTGGAGTTCCTTGCGGGACGCGGCTTCGAGGACGTGGAGATCGTCAAGGCCGCCGAGGAGTCCATCACCTTCTCGCTTCCCAAGGAACTGCGCCGCGACCTGCGGGCTGAGGCGGCGGCCCTGGTGGCGGAGCGGACGGCCGAAAAGTAGGCGGAAGGTACGGCTGAGAAGTGACTGTCAGTCGTACGTCGTAACGTGGGCCCATGCAGATCTTCGGCGTGGACATCGGTGGATCAGGGATCAAGGGCGCTCCCGTGGACCTGGAGCAGGGCGACCTTGCGGCTGAGCGGCACAAAGTGCTCACCCCGCACCCCTCGACCCCTGACGCGGTGGCCGACGGTGTGAAGGAGGTCGTCGGTCACTTCGGCTGGACGGGGCCCGTCGGGGTCACGTTCCCGGGCGTGGTCACCGGCGGCGCCACCATCCGTACGGCCGCCAATGTGGACAAGGGCTGGGTGGACGTCGACGCGCGTGAGTTGCTGAGCGAGCGGCTCGGCGGGCTCCCGGTGACGATCCTGAACGACGCGGACGCGGCTGGCGTGGCCGAGATGCGGTTCGGTGCGGGGCGTGACCGTCAGGGCACGGTCATCGTCCTCACCTTCGGTACGGGCATAGGCAGCGCCCTTTTCGTTGAGGGCGTCCTCGTGCCGAACACTGAGCTGGGGCATCTCGAACTGCACGGCCACGATGCTGAGAAGCACGCCTCCACCAAGGCCAAGGACGACCACGAGCTGAGCTGGGAGCACTGGGCCCGGCGCGTCCAGAAGTATCTCGCCCATGTGGAGATGCTGTTCTCGCCCGAGCTCTTCATCATCGGGGGCGGCGTCAGCCGCAAGTCGCACAAGTTCCTGCCGCTGATCGAGGGCATCAAGGCGGAGATCGTTCCGGCGCAGTTGCAGAACAATGCGGGGATCGTGGGGGCGGCCATGCGGGCGGCGAAGGCGGGGTAGCGGCTGGGGGGAGGGGGCTCCTCCGGCTCGTACGACTGTGGCGGGCCGTCTCGTACGACTCTGGAGTTGCTCGTCGGTGACGTGGGCGGGCCGGGCTGTTGCAGGAGACGGGGCGTGGGGCCTCGGGCTCGCGTCTCAGGCCGTGCGGCGTCTGGGGTGAGCTTGGGCCGGGCGCCTCTTCTGGGCCGGAGGCCGCGGGGACTGGGCTGCTGCCCGGCGCTGGGCCGCCCGTCGGCTCATCATGCGTACCTTGCGGACGGTCACGATGAGGCCGGCGATCAGTGTGCCGCCGTACAGCCAGCCCGCGTGCATCGCGAGGGCGGTGAACAGGCCCATCAGCCCGTCCCAGAAGCCTCCGTCGCTGTCGGCGATGGGCAGCAGGCCGAAGGCGAAGGCGATGGGCACGGCGATGGGTGCGGTGACGAGGTCGGCTCGGCGTACCCAGATTGCGGTCAGGGCGCAGACCGGCAGGAACAGCACCCCGTAGACGAGGAGTGACGATCCGAACAGCAGGCGGATGAGCAGGGCGAGCGCGAACATCGACGCGAGGCAGAACAGGCCACTGCCGAGGCCGGTGAGCCGCGGGTTCGGCATCCTGCGTACCGCCCGTACCAGCGGGGACACGGGCAGCGGGCCTCGGGCGGCGCCTGGTCGGAACTGCTGGGGCGTACGGGCTCCGCCGCGCGCTGCCTGCGGGGGAACGGGCGGGCCGCTTCGCGGTCGCGACGGCGGCCGGGGCTGGTGCCGGGGCTGAGGGGGACGCGTGCTGTGTTGCTCCACTGGTCCAACTTAGGTCGGTTTATGTGTCGAATTGCTGCCGGGACACGCGCTTTGATCGACCTTGGCCATGCGTTCGATACGTCGCCGGTCCGGGGTGTCGCACGCCGTAGACTGGTGGATCGGTCCGCCCGGGTCTCCTCCAATCTCAGTTACGGGAAGTCGCAACGTGTCGCTCACGATCGGAATCGTCGGTCTGCCGAATGTCGGCAAGTCGACCCTGTTCAACGCCCTGACCAAGAACGACGTGCTGGCGGCCAACTACCCGTTCGCCACGATCGAGCCGAACGTCGGCGTGGTCGGCGTCCCCGATGCCCGGCTGGCGAAGCTGGCCGAGATCTTCGGTTCGCAGAAGGTCCTCCCCGCCACCGTCGACTTCGTCGACATCGCGGGCATCGTGCGCGGCGCGAGCGAGGGCGAGGGGCTGGGCAACAAGTTCCTGGCGAACATCCGTGAGTCCGACGCGATCTGCCAGGTCATCCGTGCCTTCAGGGACGAGGACGTCGTACACGTCGACGGCAAGATCTCCCCGAAGGACGACATCGAGACGATCAACACCGAGCTGATCCTCGCGGACCTGCAGACCATCGAGAAAGTCCTGCCGCGCCTCCAGAAGGAGTCGCGGATCAAGAAGGACGTGGCGCCGAAGGTGGCCGCGGTCGAGGCGGCCAAGGAGATCCTGGACGCCGGTCAGACCCTGTTCGCCGCGGGCATCAAGCAGGACTCGGACCAGGAGGCCCTCCTCCACGACCTGCACCTGCTCACCGTCAAGCCCTTCCTGTACGTCTTCAATGTCGACGAGGACGAACTGACCGACGAGACCTTCAAGGCCGAGCAGCGCGCCCTGGTCGCCCCCGCCGAGGCGATCTTCCTCAACGCCAAGCTGGAGGCCGACCTCGCCGAACTCGACGAGGAGGACGCCCTGGAGCTCCTCCAGTCCGTCGGCGCCGAAGAACCCGGCCTCGCCACACTCGCCCGAGTCGGCTTCAACACCCTCGGCCTCCAGACCTATCTCACGGCCGGCCCCAAAGAATCCCGCGCCTGGACCATCAAGAAAGGCGCCACGGCCCCCGAGGCCGCCGGAGTCATCCACACCGACTTCCAGAAGGGCTTCATCAAGGCGGAGATCATCTCCTTCGAGGACCTGGTGGAAACGGGCTCGGTCGCCGAGGCGCGCGCCAAGGGGAAGGCGCGTATGGAGGGCAAGGATTATGTGATGCGGGACGGGGATGTGGTGGAGTTCCGGCACGGAGGAACCTCTGGAAGCGGGAAGAAGTAGTCCCCCGCAGGAGAGAACGACGGCTGACGATCCTCTGAACCTTGACGAGGCCGGCGAATGGGCTGGCCTGTGGTGGCTGCCGGACGACCCTGACGAGCAGGTTCCGGGCGTGCTCCGGTATGACCCCGAGAGCGGCCTCTCCCTCTCGTTGATCGGCGCGTTCGAGGACCGCATCACGTCGAAGGGGTGACCGCGTACCACGAGGGCACCAGGACGTGGGACGTCATCCACGGCGCGGCCGAGCAGCGCGAGATCACCCTCCTCGGCTGCGTCCCCACCGGCGGGAAGCGGACCATGTTCGCGCGGGTGAAGAGCCCCGACAAGCAGACCGTGGCGGCGACGACAGCGATCATCGGCGCGCACGTCAGCGGCGAGGAAGACGCCGCATTCTCCGCGGCCGGGGTCTCGGTCGAAGACCTGGGGCTCTGGGCGGCATCGTCCGTGTTCGAGGGCTTCCTCGGTGCTCCCGGCGGAAAGATCGACGGGACCGGGAGCATCTCCGTGAAGCCGGTCGCTGCGCAGTCGGTCGCGGTCGACGGGACCGAGTACCGCCTGATGCACACGCACACGCTGCCGTCCTTCGACCAGCGCAAGGGCGGAACCGTCGGACGTATGCGCGACACCGCCTCTGTCCGAGCGGTCCCGTCCGAGCCGTTCGCCCTGAGCGCGGCTCTGGAGACTGCCAGCCTGGTGCAGGACCTGATCGCCCTGGCGACGCACCGCGCGGCCGGCGTCATCCGGCTCCGGCTGGAGGTGGCCGGGACCGAGTCGGTCCTGCCGAACGGCCGGCCCGTGCCGCGCCGGCACGCGGACGTGCTCTACTCGCCCGCCGCGCTTGGCCACCACGACGCAAAGGCCGCGGACCACCGCCGCGTCTTCTTCACCTGAGAGTCGCTCCCGTTCAAGGAGGTCGTGCCCCGCTGGTGCGAGGCGCACGGCCGCCTGCAGGCGGCGACCAACATGATCCTTGGCCTGCGCTACGCGCCGGCCAGCTTCGTCGAGAACAACCTCCTGACGGCGGTGGGCGCTGCCGAGGTGCTGCACCGCGGCCTGCGCATCGACGAGAAGCCGTTCCCCAAAGCGGAATTCAAGGAGATGCGCGAGGCGATGCTCGCGCAGGTGCCAGAAGAGCATCGCGACCGGTTCCGGGGTCCGCAACGACCCGACGCTCCGGGACCGGCTCCACGCGCTCGCCGAGCGCCCCGACCAAGAAGCGATCGCGCTCCTCATGCCGGACATTGGCCACTGGGCGAGGAGGACGACGCGGGCGCGCAACGACCTCGCGCACGAGGGCAGGACGCCGAACCATTCCTTCGAAGAACTGATCGCCATCGTCGAGGTGACCACTGCGGTCGTGATCCTCAACGTGCTGCACGAGCTCGGTCTGCCGGCCGGGCGGCAGCGGGAGATCGTGCAGGAGCACCCGCAGTTGAGGGCGACGTCACGGACCGCGGGCGAGCGGCTGGCGGCCCCGCAGTCCGAAGCAGAGCGGTGTTCCGAGTCTGCGCTATTGGGGGATGGTGAGCAGGATGCGGCCGTGGCCACCGCCGGCGCCGACGTGGTCGTGGGCCTTGGCGATGTCGTCCAGCGGGTGACGGTCGCCGACGGCGACGGTGAGGGCGCCGACGGCGGCTGCGGAGGTGAGGTCGCGGGTGGCCTGGCGCTTGGCCTCGGCGGGGAAGTCGTCGCTGCCGAGCAGCCGCAGGGTGACGTTGTTGAACAGTAGAGGCCAGAAGGGGATCTCGGTGCGGTCCGCGCGGGTGGCATAGGCGGCGATGACGGCGTTGTTGGCGGCGACGGCGTTGTCGAGATCGGCGTTGTCGGACAGCGCGACCTTCGCACGGGTGGGACACCAAGCAACGAAGGTCCGACAAGCGCAGTGGTCACACCTCTTCGGAATCGCTTTCAAGCGGGCTCGTCTTGGCCCGCAGCCATGCCGTCAGCCGGCGGACGCGTACGTCTTGCTCGGGTGGTTGACGACTGAGGAGGTGGTAGCTGGTGCCGTCGGGGACGAAACCGAAGGGTGCGACGAGTTGCCCTCGCTCCAGGTCGTCGCGGACGACGGCATACGGGGCGATCGCGACCCCGACGCCGGCCGCGGCAGCCTGGAGAGTCAGGTAGAAGTGCTCCAGGGTCTGCTGGGAGGCGGGCTCTGCTTTCATGCCGGTGATGCCTCGCCAGTCGTCCCACGCCTGCGGTCGTGTACCGGTGTGCAGAAGGACTACCTCCGATATGCCGGCGCCGGTCAGGCGGGCCGCGAGATCGGGCCGGCAGACGGGTCCGATCCTCTCTGCGAACAAGCGGGTCCGGCTCACCTTTTCGGGAAACGGGAAGTCGTCTCGGCGGATCGCGAGGTCGATGTCGTCCCGCTCGAAGAAGACGGGGCCGCCGCCTGCGGACAGATGGACGGTGACGTCCGGCACGTTCACGGCCAGATCGGGCAGCCGGGGAATGAGCCACCGCATCAGGAGTGTGGGCTCGCACGAGAGGGTGAGCGGTCCTGCGGGTGTGCGCCGTGCGATCTGCCGGGCGGCCGCATCGATCTGATCGAGTGCGTCTCTGACGACGGCCGCCAGCTGGCGCGCCTGCAGGGTCGGGCGCAGGGCGCGTGTCTGCCGCTCGAACAGCGATATCCCAAGGGACCGCTCCAGGTTCTGGACCTGTCGGCTCACCGCGCCGTGCGTCACATGCAGCTCCTGCGCCGCCGCGGTCATGCTCGCGTGCCGGACGGTCGCTTCGAAGGGCAGCAGAGTATTCAGAGGAGGTAGACCCGACCATCGCATACGTGAATTTTACTCACAGGTCTCGTGAGAATGAATCGCTTGTCCAGCTCTTTTGCCTGCCTGACTATTGATCCAGTCACGGAAACGCTGACCAATGGAGAGGTGGGGCATGACATTCCGCAACGACGAGCGGTCGGGCATCGCCATCCTGGCGGATGACCTCACCAGCGCCGGGGACGGTGCCGCGCCGTTCCGCCGGGCCGGGCACGACGCCCGGATCCTGCTCACTGCCCCAGCAAGCGTGCCGCGGCACGCCGTGGGCGTGAGCGCGGTCGACCTGGGGAGCCGGGTGCTGGACGAGAAGGCCGCCGCTTCGCGTACGCGGCGGGCGGCCCGCCTGTTCGCCGGCTCTGAGTTGCTCTTCAAAACCGTGGATTCCACCCTGCGCGGTCATATCGCGGCAGAAGTCCGGGCCGCATGCACGGGATCGCGGAGGCGGACCGTCGTCATCGCCCCGGCCTTCCCCGCGGAGGGCAGAGTGACGGTGGAAGGGGTCCAGTACGTGCGGGGCGTACCGGTCCACGAGAGCGACTTCGCACGCGACCCGGTACACCCTGTGCGGTGCTCGGACCTCGCGACGCTGTTCCCGGAGGCCGTTGTGGCAGGGCCGGGCCGGGCGGCCGAGCTGCCCGAACTGATCGGCAACGGTGGCCTGATCGTCTGCTCCGCAGCGGGTGACGACGACCTCGACCGCCTGGTGGCAGCGGTGCCGCGCCTCGACAATGTGCTGTGGGTCGGCTCCCCAGGGCTGGCGGCCGCCCTGGCCCGAAGGTGCGCACGCGCTGCCGGCAGCGCTACTTCGGTGCCTGCGCCCGCCCGACGCCCACTGATCGTCGTCGGCAGTGCCAACGCGGCGACCCGGCGGCAGCTGGCCGCGCTCTCCGCCCGGGCGGATGTCCAAGGGATCACCGTCAGCGGCGATCCGGCCACGGCAGTGGAGACGCTGCGCGGCCTGACGGCCCCCGTCCTCACCCTCCAAACACCCGACGAACGCCACACGCCACAGACCGCGCAAGCACTCGCCCGCTCTCTGGCAGCAGTCGTCCAGGCTCTCACCGAAGAGCACACGATCGACGCGCTCATCGTCACCGGGGGAGAAACGGCCGCGACCGTGCTCCAGACCCTTGGTGCCACCGGCATCGGCCTGCTCGACGAACCCGAACCCGGCGTCGCCCGCGGAACGCTCCTCGGGCAGCTCCCCCTCCCCGTGCTGATCAAGGCGGGCGGCTTCGGCGACGACGCCACGCTCCTGCGCCTGTGCCACCTCATCCGACATCCCCTCGACCCAGGAGAGCACGCATGACCCCGATCGCCATCACCATGGGCGACCCCTGCGGAATCGGCCCCGAGGTCACCCTCAAGGCGTGTGCCGACCCCCGGCGCACCGTGCCGGTTGTCGTCATCGGTGACGTGGGCGTCCTCGCCCGCGCCGACCGGGTCGCCGGAACGGGCCTCACCCTTCGCCCCGTCGCATCCGTCGATCAGGCGGCGTTCGCGCCCGGCACGGTGGACGTCCTCACCGAGGACGGCCTTCCGGCCGACCTGCGCTGGGGCACACTCGACGCCCGCGCGGGAGCGGCGTCCTTCCAGTACGTCCGCCGCGGTATCCAGCTCGCGATGGCCCACGAGGTACGGGCCCTGGTGACCGCGCCGATCAACAAGGAAGCGCTGCGCATGTCCGGCGTGCCCTACCCCGGGCACACCGAGATCCTCGCCGACCTGTCCGGCACCAAGGACTACGCGATGATGATGGCCACCGACGAGCTGCGGACCGTCCTGGTCACCGTGCACCAGTCCCTGCGCACCGCGATCGACGCGATCACCACCGCACGCGAACTCGACATCATCCGCCTCACCCACCGCACACTCCAGCGCGGCGGCCTGCCCGCCCCTCGCATCGCCGTCGCCGGCCTCAACCCCCACGCAGGGGAGAACGGCCTTTTCGGCCGCGAGGACCTGGACATCATCACCCCCGCCATCGAGGCCGCTCAGAGCGAAGGCATCCAGGCCAGCGGACCCTGGCCCGCCGACACCGTCTTCATGCGAGCCCGCGCCGGAGCCTTCGACGCCGTGGTCGCCCAGTACCACGACCAGGGTCTGATCCCCGTCAAGTACCTCGGGATCGAACACGGCGTCAACATCACCATCGGTCTTCCGTTCGTCCGCACCAGCGTCGACCACGGCACCGCCTTCGACATCGCCGGTCTGGGCACGGCCGACCACACCAGCCTGCTCACCGCCCTGACTCACGCCGACCGCCTGTCCTCAGGGGCACCGGCCCGCCCCTGACCCACCGACTCACATCAACCCGGAACAAAAACCGGAACAGAAAGCCGAAGGACACCGTGGACTTCATCTTCATGCTCACTCGCGACGACCGCACCGTCACCGACTGCCTCGAGGTCCTCGACACCATCAAGGACCTCGGCATCACCCACATCGGATTCAAGGACATCGGCGTCGACCGCGACACCCTCACCCAACTGCACGCCCGCATCAAGGACATGGGCGCCACCACCTACCTCGAAGTCGTCAGCACCGACCGGGACCAGGCACTTGCCTCCGTACGGACAGCCACCGAACTCGGCGTCGACTGGCTGATGGGCGGCACCTGGATCGAGGAGACCCTCGATCTCCTGCAGGGCACGTCCATCGGCTACCTGCCCTTCGCCGGAGAACCCCTCGGGCACCCCACCCGCCTCGCCGGCGACCCGGACCGCATCGCCGACGACTGCCGACAGGCGGAAGCGGCGGGCTGCGCCGGCGTCGACCTTCTCGCCTATCGCGCCACCGATGCCGACCCCCTCGACCTGGTCCGCGCCGCCCGCGCCGCCACCACCGGCCGCCTGGTCATCGCAGGCTCCATCACCAGCACCGACCAGATACAGGCACTCGCATCAGCTGGAGCCGACGCCTTCACCATCGGATCCGCCGCCTTCGACGGCTCCCTTCAGCCCCACGCAGGAACCATCCGATCCCAACTGGCCCCCGTGGTGGGTCTGTAGCGAGAGCCGCCCCCGGGAGCCCAGAAGAAGCGACCGAGCAAGGTCACGGGCGGGGTGAGGTCGAGTCACACGGCCATCGGATGAATCTCTTGACTCCCCCCTAAGCCGCTGTCACTCTGTGCCGAATACCAGCATGCTGTACCACATTGTGGCACGATGGAAAGGGTCCGGGGCTGGGGTGGATCCCCGAACCCGGGACGCCTGCGAGCGTTGGGGCCCCAGGGCGCGCCCCCTTCAGTCGCTACCAAGCATCCTCACGCTCGGGGCCCAGTTGTGGCCCGGCGATACGAAAGGAAGTCCTGTGTCAGCTGGGAAGAAGCGTGTCGCCGTGGTCGGTGTGGGAACGATGGGCAGCCAGGCCGCTTGGCGGCTGGCGGCCCGGGGTGCCGAGGTCGTCGGCTACGACCGCTTCGCGCCCGGCCACGACCGCAGCGCCGCAGGCGGTGAGACCCGGGTCTTCCGCAGCGTGCAGACCCACGACAGCCGCTATGTGCCGCTCGTCCGGCACGCCGACCTTCTCTGGAAGCAGTTGCAGGCGGAGACCGGACGGGAGCTGCGCCGCCTGACCGGAGCCCTGGTCATGGGGCCGGCCGACCACCCCGAGATGCGTACCGTCATGGACGGCATCGCCGAGCACGGCCTCGACCACGAGGTGATCGACGCCGAGGCGATGGCCAAGCGCTTCCCACAGTTCCGCGTCGACGAGGGCGACCTGGTGCTCCTCGACTCCCACGCGGGCTTCATCCGCCCCGAGCTGACGGTCCAGACCGCGGCCCGACGTTCCGAGGAACTGGGCGCCCAAATCCGCCGCTACACCCCGGTGCGGGAAGTCACTCCCGTCCCCGGCGGAGGCGTGGAGATCCGCACCGACACCGACACCGAGCGCTTCGACGCCGCCGTCGTCACCCCCGGCCCCTGGGTGGGCGACCTGCTGCCCGACCTGCCGTGGGAAGTGAACGTCTACCGCGCGATCAGCGCCTGGTTCCTGCCCCACGAGGACCACCCGGCAGACGCCGGGCGTCCCGCCTTCATCCGCTGCGGCGACATCCCCTTCTACGGCATCCCGTCCCCGGACGGCCTGACCGTCAAGCTCGGCCTGCCCCAGCCCCACCACAAGCCCGTGGACGACCCGAACCGCCTGAACCGGACCGTCGCACCGGAGGAACTGGAGTCCTTCACCACGGCGGTGCGGCGCCACCTGCCCGGCCTGAACCCCGATCCGGTGCGCCTGTCCGTCTTCATGGAGGGCTACACCGACAGCACCAGGCCGCTGGTCGGCCCCCTGCCGGGCTGTGACGACATCGTCCTGCTGGCCGGCTTCTCCGGCCAGGGCTTCAAGCTCTCGCCCGCCATGGGCGACATCGCCGCGGACCTCGCCCTGGAAGGCCGCACCTCCCAGCCGATCGACTTCATCACCACAAACGGCCGCACCGCGGCCTGAGCCCGAACGAGGAAAGCCATGACGCTGACCATCGGCCCGCTGAGGGCCGAGCCCGGCCAGAAAACCCGCGGGAGCCTGCCCGCCGACCTAGGCACCACGACAGTGGAGGTGCCCCTGATCCTCGTCAACGGATCCCGACCCGGCCCCAGGGTCGTCATCACCGGCGGCGTCCACGGTGGCGAGTTCATCGGCGTCGACGCGGCCACCCGCCTGGCCGGACTGCTGGAACCGGACGACATCGCCGGCCAGGTCGTGATCTGCCCCGTGGCCAACCCCCCGGCCGTCTACGGGGGCAGGCTCAACATCTCCCCGCTGGACGGCGTCAACATCAATCGCGTCTTCCCCGGCGACAAGGACGGCGGCCCCACCGACCGGATGGCGGCCTGGCTGTTCGAGCACCTGATTGACGGCGCCGACGCTTACGTGGACCTGCACAGCGGCGGCATCGACCAGCATCTGCTCGACTTCGTCGGTTACCGTCTGACCTCCGACGACGAGCTGGGCGGGAAGATCAAGGCGATGGCCCACGCGGTCGGATACGACCGGGTCATCTTCGGCACCAGCCCGGACGGCGGCAACAGCCACGCCGCGGCGAACCGGCAGGGTGTCCCCGCGATCCTCGTCGAGACCGGGCAACTCGGTGACCGTGACCCCGCCACCGTGCGCAGGCTGCTCGACGCGCTGTACCGGCTGCTGCACCACCTCGGCGTCATCGAGGCGCCGCAGCACCTCGCACCGGTGACCGTGCAGCCGCGCGACTGGATCTGGACGGGCGAGGTCGAGTCTCCGGTCGCAGGCCTCTGGTACCCGGACGCGGCCACCGGTGACGAGGTGACCGAGGGGCAGACCATCGGCCGCATCATCGACCCGGTCGACGGCGCCGAGCACAAGGTCGCCGCCGTCTCCACCGGAACGATCATCTACTGCATGAACGGGCTCTCCGTCCGCCCCGGCACGCACCTCGCCGCCATCGCCACCCCCCACGACTGACGGGCCTCCTATCCGCCCACTGAACCGCCCCCATCCCACTGAGCTGGTCCCCATGCCCTACTTCCACAAGATTTGTCATGACTAATGCCCAGATCGGTCGTAGAGCGCTCCTGCGCGGAGCAGGCGGCCTCGCCGCCCTCGCCGCCGTGCCTTCGCTCGCCGCCTGCGACACCGGCACCAGCCGCGTGTCGTCCGAATCGGGTAAGGGTGGCGGGAAGACGGTGGTCGTCCGCGACAGTGGCGGTTCCTATGGTGCGGTGCCGCCTAGGGCTTCCTTCAGGGGACTCCACGTGCCCAAGCGATCGCCCATGACGGGCACGCCACACAGGGTCGGGAGCTCCCCCCGTGCTCCCGACCCGACCCGTCCCCCGTGGCCCGCCCCCCCGTTGTAGATGGGTGCCGCATGCGTTCCCCCGTTTTGGATCGCACGCGGCGCCCATCTACTTTATTTTACGGGCGCTCCCTCAGCATGCCGAGGTGCCTTCGGCTTGTCAATCAGACTTTACGTACTCGCGCCGCTATCCGCCTCCGTAAACTTGGGTGCACAGTGGAGGCGCGCAGTGCAGGCGTGGCCGCGATGAGCGACCAGTGTTGTCGACGGTGTCAGCGGCAAGGGGTGATCGGGTGGAGAGCCGGAGTCCGGCGAGCGGGCGCACCATCGCTCAGAAGCTCGACCACCTGATCGGCACGGTCCATCCCGCCGACCGGGGCCCGCTCAGCTATATGGAGATCGCCGAGGGGATCCGCACGAAGGCCGGGCCGGACGGGCCGACGGTGTCGCATGCCACGATCCAGAAGATCCGCAAGGGCGAGATCGTCGATCCGAAGGTCAGCACCCTCACTGTGATCGCGGGCTTCTTCGGCGTCCCCGTGACCTACTTCTTCGACGACGCGGTGGCCGAGCGGGTCGACGCCAAGCTCGCCCGGATCAAGGAACGGGTCGAGCTGACCCGGGCTCAGCGGGAGCTGGTGAAGATCCTTGAGGACAGTGACGTACGGGATGTCGCGCTGCGTATGAACGGCCTGTCGGCCGGCAGTATCCAGGCGATCCGCGGAGTCATCGATCAGGCACGCAAGCTGGAGGGGCTGCCCGAGCCGTCGCCCGGCCGCGCGCGGGACGCGAAGTCCTGAGGGACCACGTGCACTGATCGGACGCTCATACCGCAAGGACCCCCGAGGGCCTGGGGCCCGGGACGCCTGGTGCGCGAGGGAACGCGAGGTCCTGAGGCCCGGGATACCTGGTGCACGAGGGACGCGAGGTGCTGGGCGGTCGGCGCGCTCCGTGCTGAGGTGCGAGCTGCCCGCGGCCGGAATGCGCCGGTGCGCGGGGCGGTCGCCTCGGCGTGACTTGAGCGTCTGCACACCATCGCTTAGGCTCGCGCGGACATCTGTTCGCTCCGTTTGGCGGACAACGCTTCGGCGGAATGTCATGGACACCCGGGACGTACGGCCAGCCAGGATCTGCTCGGCCAGCGAGGACCGCATGTACATCACGCGCCGCCGCGCCCGTTGCGAGGCCGCCGCCGACGTGGTCGCCATCCCGCGCCCCTTCGACCTCGACGCCCTGTGCGAGGGCATCGCCGCCCAGCGCGGCCGTCCGTTGCGTCTGGTCGCCCTGGAAGGCGCCCCGAACAGCAGCATGCCTTGCGGGGTCCTGGTGGCCACTGAGAGCGCTGACCTCATCTTCTACGAGCCGGCGACCAGCGCCCTGCACAAGCTCCAGATCGTGCTGCACGAGCTCGCACACCTGCTCCTCGGCCATGGCGGGCCGGACTCCGAACGGCCCGCGTACGCCACCCGGTTGCTGCCGGGCGCCGAGGACGGCCAGGGCGACGGGGGCGCTGAAGAGGACGAGGACGAGGATCTCGGGATCGACCTCGACCAGGTGCTGCACATCCTCGGGCGCACGAGCTACAGCGACAACGAGGAGAAGGACGCCGAACTTCTCGCGACGATTCTCAGCCACCGCATCCTCGATCGCGAAGCCACCACGAACCCCGTGCTGGAACGGCTCGGCGATGCCCTCGGCCACCCCATCCGCACCTCCTCGGACACTCCCCGGGACCACAGATCGTGAGGGCGCGCGTATGACCACCGTGGTTCTGGTCCTGCTGTGGACGGTCGCCGTCTGGCGTGCCCCCTCGGCCGTACGGTCGTCGAAACAGCGAACCCTGTGGGTCGCCTTCGCCGCGCTGACGCTCGCCATGACCCTGCGCACCCCGGCCGTCATGCACGCCATCGACGGCGGCACGGGCATCAACAACCTGTCGACCCTGTTCAAGCACTACTTGGGCATCACGGCGGCGGGCGCCGTCCTGGAGTTCGTCTACGTCATATCCCGGCCCTACAGCCGCACCGGAGTACGGCGCCGGATGGCCGCCACCGGGGCGACCATGGCCGTGCTGACCATCCTGTTCGCCCTGGTACCGCGCCGGACCGAGGCCGAGGACTTCTTCGACCGCGCCGCCGGGTCCGTCCCGGCCACCGCCTACCTGCTCGTCTGGTTCGCCTATCTGGGCACCGCGATGGCCATGGCCACCTGGCTCTTCTCGGGCTCCAGCCGGCTCGCGGGCGCGGGCTGGCTGCGCACCGGCCTGCGGCTGCTCGGCGCGGGTACGGCGGCCGGGGTGGCGTACGCGCTGGCCCGGGCCGTCTACCTCGTACTGCGCCTCACCGAGGTGACCGGACCCGGCAGCGACGCGGACGCGAGCGCGGTCACGGACGTGATGAAGCACGCCGCCATCGGCCTGATCCTCGTCGGCAGCTCCGTACCGGCCGTCGGAGTGGCCTGGCGGGCGGCTCGGCACTGGCGGTACCTGCGCGCGCTGCGCCCCCTGTGGCAGGACCTGACCGAGGCCGTCCCCGAGGTCGTGCTGGGCGAAGAGCTGCGCCGCCAGGAGCTGCGGATGCGGCTGCACCGCCAGGTCGTCGAGATCCGCGATGCGATCCTCGCTCTCCAGCCGTACGTCTCGGCTGCCCAGCGGGACGCCGCCGAGGCCGCCGTGCCCGCGGGGCGGCGGGATCTCGCGGAGGCCTGCTGGATCGAGACCGCCCGCCACGCCAAGCTCGCCGACCGGGCCCCCGACGACGCCGTCCAGCGCCGCGCCTTCGGCTCCGCGGGCGACGACGCCGCCGACGCCGACCTCGATCTCGAAGCCGAGGCCCAGTGGCTGGAGCGGATCGAGGTGGCCCGGGCCGACGACACCGTACGGGACTTCGTCCGTGCCCACAGCGCGTCCGGGCACAGCGCGGCCGGACATAGCCCGTCCGGACATAGCCCGTCCGGGCACAGCACGCACGACAGCGATCTCGCCTCCCAGCAGAAAGCCCCCCAGTGACCAGCACACCAGCGACCAGCACACCAGCGACCAGCACCGAACCCGGTTCCGCCGCACCGCCGGAGTCCCGCGCCGCCCGGCTCGTCACCGACCACCTCGAGCCGAAGAACTGGATCCTCGCCGTCACCCTGCTCGTCGGCTGGCACAGCGACGGACTGGCCGGGGTCGGCTGGGGGCTGTTCGGCGCGCTGTTCGCGGCCGTCATCCCGGTGCTCTTCATCAAGCTCGGTATCCGGCGCGGCACTTGGGCCGACCGTCACCTCGGCAAGCGGCAGCAGCGGCTCGTGGTCATGGTCTTCATCATCTGCTCGGTCTCCACCGGAACCCTGCTGATGAGCGTCCTGGACGCCCCCTCGGCCATGATCGCGCTCATCGCGGCGATGGTCAGCACACTGGTCGTCCTCATGGCCATCACCTTCACCTGGAAGATCTCCGTCCACGCCGCCGTCTCCTCCGGCAGTATCGCCATCCTCGCTCTCGACTACGGTCCTTGGCTGCTGGCCGTCTACCCTCTGGTCGCCCTCGTCGGCTGGTCCCGCATCGCACTGCGCGACCACACCCCGGCCCAGGTCGTGGCGGGAGCGGTGCTGGGCGCGGTGGTGGCGGGGGTGACGTTCGGGCTGCTGCGGTGACGGGAGCATCACGGGAGGCGCAGTTTCGTACCGAAGTCGCCCCCTGATCTGCATTTGTGCAGGTCAATGGGCGATTCGCTGCCTGGACCCCTGCGTGCCCGGCCCCCGGCCGACGCATGACCGCCAGCAGCGGCGGCCGGGACCGTGTCCTGCTCGGAAGTCACACGGCGACCCTCGTCAGACCGAGGCGGCCCGGCCCTCCGTGCTCGCGCGCAGATAGCCCGAGTTCGCCACCTGACCGAGGTAGGTCAGCCGGGTGTCCGTGGCCATGTGCTTGTCGTAGGCCTCTTTGATGCCGGGCCACTTGGGGTGCCCGAAGTCGTCGAGTACGACGATGCCGCCGGGCGCGACGATCTGCTCGGCCCATGCCAGATCCGCGAGGACGCCGGGGGCGGAGTGGTCGCCGTCGATGATGATCACTCCGTAGGAACGGTCGGAGAGCAGGGCGCGTACCTCGGGGTCCTCGGAGAAGCCCTGCTGGATGCGGGCCGCGGTTCCGGCCGTGCCCGCCAGCGCCAGATTGGTGCGCACCGCGGGCCCGCGCACGGGTGTGCCCGTCGGGTCGCCCCGCTCGGTGGTGCCGGGCTGGAGCTGCAGGCCGGCGAGCGGGTCGACGATCGTCAGGCTCGGGTCGCGGCCCGCGCGCTCCATCATCCGGATCAGGGCCGCGCCGAACATTCCGTACAGGGTGCCGATCTCCAGGATCTCGTCGTTCGGCGGGTCGAGCAGCGGTACGGCGGCGAGCTTGCCGCAGATGTTCATGGTGCCGCCGGCGATCCGGCCGACTCCGAGCGCTTCCAGGGCGGTGAGCAACCGGAACGCCTGGGCGATATTGCGTTCCGCGTCGTCGCTGTCCCCGGTCATCAGCGCCAACTCGTCGATGCCGCGCTTGAGATGGACGTCGGCGGGGAGCCGCGACACTCCGCGTCCTGTTGCGTTGAACAGCAGCTCGAGGGGCTGCTGGCGCCGACGCAGCGCCGCCAGCTCGCGCTGCAGTTCCCCGTCGGGGTCCCTGATGGAGCGGCGGATCCGGCGCTCGATGCGCTGATCGATGAGGTCGGCGATCGGACGCAGGGTGCGCCTGGCGGCCTTGGTGGTGAGAAACCCTCGCATGGCTCTGTATCCCTCACAGGTAGAGGAGGAGCACCGCGTACATGTGGGGGAACAGAAGGTGTGCACGCCTTCCCCGTACGACAGTGGAGCGGGCGGCACAGTAGGAGCGTTCGAAGGACAGTAGAACGTAAAACGTCCACAGATCAAGCACCGCAGACAACGGCGTTCAGGCCAGGAAGAGGGGATGGTCCTCGGGCTACAAGAGGGTTACGGCATCAGGTCGTCAGGGTGGGCGGGGACCGGAAGCTCCGTCCTCGTTGGGCAGGAATCGGGCCGGCAGCGCCCAGCTTCGGCAAGGGATGGCGGGCCAGGCGGGCAGAGCGAGCCGTAGTCATTCACCGACCAGGTGACACAGCGTCAGACCTGAGGCACTAGTCTCGCGGGATGCGCGTAATGACCTGGAACGTCTGGGGTCGGTTCGGGCCGTGGCGCGAGCGGGCTCCGCTCATTCTGGCGATCCTGGAGACGCTGCAAGCCGACGTGGTGTGCCTGCAGGAGACGTGGAGCACTCAAGTTGGAGACCAGGCCAACGAGTTGGCAACGTCACTTGGTCTTCACGCGGTCTTCGGCCGGAGTCGGATGCCACGGCCCGAATCAGGTGACTCCGAGCATGTCCTGTGTGGCCTGGCGGTGCTCGGGCGGTGGCCAGTCCTCAGGCACCGACTGCACGTCTTGCCCGACGGGCCCGAGGGCAGCCCACCGGAACACGGTGCGCCTTCGGTCGCACTCGTGGTCACCTTCGACCACCCGGCCGGCCCGCTGCACGTCGTGACCGCCTGCCCCGACTGGCAGGCCGAACGTGAGGGTGCCAGGCTCGCCCAGAACCGCACCCTGGCAGCACTCCTCACCGACCCGGCTCTCGACGGACCGCTGCCGGTCATTCTTGCCGCCGACCTCAACTCGCGGCCCGACACACCGGAGTTCCAGCCCTTGGCCCAGGCTCTCGTCGATGCCTGGGCCACCACACATCCCGGTGAGCCGGGGTACACCTTCACCACTGACAACCGGTTCGTCGGCCCCGACGAGTGGCTGGCCGACGGACGAATCGATCACATCCTCGCCCGCTCCGGAACCCCCGGCCATCCCCTCGCCTTCCTTGCCACGGCGCTGGCCGGCACCGGCGACCCGGCCCCATCAGATCACTACGCCGTGGTAGCCGATCTCGACGGGTGACTACGGCGCCCCGTGTGAACCGCACCGCGCACCGCGCGGCGCCGAACTGGCGCTGCAGCACGCCGAGTTGGTGCCACAGGGCCAGGACGTCGTCGGCGCTGGATCAAGCCGTAGACGGCAGGCATACGACCCGACCCGTCAGGAATCGAATGCGTCCTCCCGAGTCTCCGGCAGGGCCAGCAGGCACAGGAGGCTCAGCAGGCAGAGGCCGCCTGTGTAGAAGCCCAGTACGAGTGGGGAGTCCCACTGGCTGTTCAGCCAGGTGGCGATGCTTGGGGCGAAGCCGCCGCCGAGGGTGTTGGCGAGGATGAAGGTGGCTGAGGCTCCGGTGTAGCGCAGGCGGGCGGGGAAGAGTTCGGCGAGGAAGGCCGCCATGGGGGAGAACATCAGCGCCAGCAGCATGAGGCCGATGGCGTAGGCGCCGGTGATCAGCAGGGCGTTGCGTGAGCTCAGCGAGGCGTACATCGGGACGGCCCACAGCACGCTGCCGATGGCTCCCGTCAGCATGACGGGGCGGCGGCCTATCCGGTCGGCCAGTCTGGCGGCCGGGAGGGTGAGGGCGATTCCGGCCGCCGCGCCGATGCTCGCCGCGGTCAGCATGGTGTTCCGGGAGATGCCGAGTGCCTGAGGCGCGTACGACAGGCTGTAGACGATCGTGAGGTAGTAGACGGCCGAGCCGCCGATCGCCGCGCCGGTGCCGAGCAGGAGCCGGCCGGGGTGCTGCTTGAGGAGCGTGCCGAGCGGGAAGCGGGACACGGGTGCGGGTGTCGTAGCGCCGGCCGCCGAGCTGAACACAGGTGACTCGGAGACCCTCGACCGCACCCACAGGCCGATCCCGAAGAGCACGATGCTGAGCAGGAACGGGATCCGCCAGGCGCCGTCCGCGAAGCCGTCCTGGCCCGCGATGTTGAGGGTGGGCAGGATGACGGCGGTGGAGAGGAGGAAGCCGAGCGACGGGCCGACGTTCGGGATGGCCGCGTACAGCGCTCGGCGTCCGGGGGGCGCGTGCTCCGCGGCGAGCAGTACCGCTCCGCCCCACTCGCCGCCCATGCTCACGCCCTGGAGCAGACGGAGCGTCACCAGCAGTACGGGAGCGAGGAGTCCGGCGGACTCGTACGTCGGCAGCAGTCCGACGCCGACCGTCGCCACGCCCATCAGCAGCAGCGAGAGGACCAGGGCCCGGCGGCGGCCCAGCCGGTCACCGATCGTGCCGAACAGTACGACGCCGAGAGGGCGGGAGAGGAAGGCCGCGGCGAACGTGAGGAACGCGGCCAGGGAGGAAGCGGTGGGGTTGTCGGAGGGGAAGAAGGCGGGTCCGAGGACGAGCGCGGCGGCGGTGCCGTACACGGCGAAGTCGTAGTACTCGATCGTGGTGCCGATCAGGCTCGCGACGGCGACCCGCGGCGCCTCGCCCTTCGCTGCCGCCGATGGTGCCTCGGCCGGTCTGGAGCCGGCGGACTCGGGAACGGTCTTCGACGTTGAATCGGGCATGGGGGGGTTCACTTCCGGTACGCCCGGAGCGAGCGAACGGTCCGGGTTCCAGGGGGACGGCCTCGCATGCAACACGAACCAGAGTGCGCCTGTCACCCTAATCCGCGGAATTCAATTCCAACAAGGATGACGCCACGTCCGATTTACCGAACAGGGCCGCCGAGGTCTACGCGGGATGCACGGAAGAATAAGCAGCCATTGACTCGTGGCTGACACGTGGCATCAACAGATAAGGCCTCGATAGGTTGCGAGCAGGGTAGAGCGCGATAGGGCGCAGTGCGCATACGGCGCGCTGCGCTCACCTTCTGGGCATTTAGTGCACAAACCGCTACGAACACCACACCTCGGCGCCGTCAACCCCCTCATTCCTGTCAATTCGCTGTCAATATTCATGCGGCTTGCGGCATAGAAATTCTTCGGCGGTCACATCTTGCCAACCGGCGATCACCCGTGAATGCTTACGCGGGACCAAACTTGAAAGTTCTACGACCATCATTTTTCGGACACCGGGGCCCCAAACGGGATGATGCTGTTCGACATTCCGAAGAGTTCAATCCAAGCCGCTGCCGGACCTTTTCCATGCAGCCTTTGGGCTGGGAAGGTGCATTATCCATGCTGAAAGCTGGCAAGCCATTGCGTCTGCGCAGACTGTCGCTGGCGGGTGATAACCGGTACCTGTTCGTCCCGCTCGACCACAGCGTTTCGGACGGCCCGCTCGTACCCGCCGGCCAATGGGACGATCTGTTGCGGGCGCTGGTCGGCGGAGGGGCCGACGGGATCATCGTCCACAAGGGACGGGCCCGGGCCCTCGCACCGGAGATCCTCAAGAGCTGCGCGCTCGTGGTGCACCTGAGCGCCAGTACCGCCTGCGCGGCCGATGTCGATGCCAAGGTGCTGGTCGGCGACGTCGAGGAGGCGCTGCGGCTCGGCGCGGACGCGGTCAGTGTCCATGTGAACATCGGCTCGGACACCGAGAGTCGGCAGCTCGCGGACCTGGGGGCGGTGGCCCGCTCCTGCGACGACTGGGGAATGCCGCTGATCGCGATGATCTACCCCCGGGGTCCCCGGATCGACAACCCGCGTGATCCCGCACTCCTCGCCCATCTGGTCAACGTCGCCGCGGACTTGGGTGCCGACATGGTGAAAACCTCGGTCGCCCTGCCGCTCGACCGGATGGCCGAGGTGGTGGCCCACAGCCCCATCCCAGTTCTGGCCGCCGGAGGGCCGCCGGACGGCTCCGACCTCATCGAGTACGGCAAGGCGGTGATGGCCTCCGGCTGTCAGGGGCTGGCGGTCGGCCGCCGGATCTTTTCGGCCCCCTCACCCGCCTCTCTGGTGGCCGGGCTAGCGGCGGTCGTACACGGCCGCGGCGGTGACGGCGGCACGCCGGGTGACAACGGGCAGGCGACGCGTCCACCAGACGGAACGACAAACGATGGCAGAGGCATGACTCACTATTCGACGATCGTGGCAGGTGTCGCATGAGGTTCGCGTGGATCGATCTCCGTGAAGTTCCACGGCCGCAACTCCAAGCGGTGGTGGACGCGGCCGTCCACACCCGGATGGCCGGAGTGCTGGCCACCGATGCCGAGCTGCTCGGGACGCTGCCTCCGACCATCACTCGGGTGCTGGTCTCCGCGGGTCCGGCCGCGGCCGGCGCGAAGAAGCCGAGTGACAAGAGCACCGGCGGCTCGAAGGATGCCAAGGGCGCCGAGGGCGCCAAGGAGGCGAAGTCCTCGGCCGCCGCCACCTCCTCGGCTCCGGCCTCCTCCCCGGCCGGAGCCGGAATCGACGTTCTGCTACGGCATTTCAGTACCCAGGAAGAGCTGGACACGGTCGCCGCGGAGCACCGTGCCAGTGGCGCCGAGGGTGCGACCGTCGCCGGTTTCGTCGATGTACGGGACGACCGCACCCTGCAGCTCTCCTGCGCGGGTGCCATGGCGTTGCCGTACACCGTCATCCACTTCGCCGATCCGACCAAGATCCCGCTGGAGATCGTGCTCGCGGCGGCCGAGCCCGCCGAGGGCAAGCTGGTGACCGTCGTCGACGACCTGGAGGAAGCCGGGATCGTCTTCGACGTTCTTGAGCGTGGCTCGGACGGCGTCCTCTTCTCGCCCCGCAGCGCCGACGAGGTGTTCGCGCTGGCGCGGCTGCTGGAGGCCACCACACCCCAACTGGAGCTGTCCACGCTGACGGTGGAGAGCATCCGGCACGTCGGGCTCGGCGACCGGGTCTGCGTGGACACCTGCTCGCACTTCGATGAGGACGAGGGCATCCTCGTCGGCTCGTACTCCTCCGGGTTCGTGCTCTGCTGCAGCGAGACCCATCCGCTGCCGTACATGCCGACCAGGCCGTTCCGGGTCAACGCCGGTGCCCTGCACTCGTACACGCTGGGGCCCGACAACCGCACCAGCTACCTGAGTGAGGTCGGCTCCGGGATGGCGCTGCTGGCGGTCGGCGCCGACGGTCGGACGCGGCGGGTCGTGGTCGGCCGGGCCAAGCTCGAATCGCGGCCGCTGCTTGAGATCCGTACCCATGCCGAGAACGGGCAGCTGGTCAGCCTGACCGTGCAGGACGACTGGCATGTACGGGTGCTCGGCCCGGGCGGGAAGGTCCTCAACGTCACCGAACTGCAGACCGGTGACGAACTGCTCGGCTATCTGGCCCGGGACCAGCGCCATGTGGGCCTGCCCATCGGCGAGTTCTGCAAGGAGGTCTGATGGGCGAGCTCGCGGACCTCGTGGATGACGTGGACGACGAGATGGGCCCTTTCATCCAGCGGCTGTTCGATGCGCGGGACGACGGACTGCCGTACCTGACGCATCAGCAGGAGACCGTCACCCGGGCCGAGTTGCGGGAACGGGTCGGCAAGCAGGCCGCCGTGTTCGCCGGGTACGGCATCGGTCCGGGCAGCACCGTGGGCCTGCGGACACCGCCCAGCTTCACCCAGGTCGAGGTGCTGCTCGCGCTGTGGCGGCTGGGCGCCCAGGTGCTGCTCTTCGACTTCCGGCTCAAACCGGCCGAGGTGGAGGCGCTCTGCGCGACCTGCCGGCCGCAGTTCATGGTCAGCGCCGGGGTCAACGTCCGGGCTACGTTCGGTTTCCGGCCCGACTACGAGGTCGTCACCGAGTGCTACGGCACCGGCTGGGCCGCCACCACCGGACACCGGCTGGTTCAGTTCAGCTCTGGCTCCACCGGGCGGCCGAAGGTGATCGGCAGGACCGCGCGTTCGCTCGCCGCCGAGGTGGAACGGTTCGCCGCGATTCCCGGGATGCCGGGGGAGGGCGACCGGCTGCTGCTGCTCAGTTCGACCGCGCACAGCTTCGGTCTGATCGCCGGGCTGCTGCATTCGCTGGCGGCCGGGGTGTCCGTGGTCTTCGCGCCCCGGGTCTCGGCGCGCGACATCCTGCGTACCGCCGTGGACCACCGGATCACCGCTCTGTTCGGGGTGCCGATGCACTACGAACTGCTCGCAGCCGCCATCGATCCTCCCGAACTGCCCGAGCTACGGGTCGCGGTGTCGGGCGGCGAGTTGATGCCTCCGGCGGTGGCGGCGCGGTTCGCCGAGCGGTACGGCGTGCCTGTCGGCGAGTCGTACGGGACCACGGAGACCGGGGTGGTCGCCATGGACGCCGGCGGCTCGCTGCGGCCGTCGGTCGGGCGGGCCACGCTGGGGGTGGTGGTGCGGGAGCACAAGGGCGAGCTGGATGTCGCGCTTGAGGAGTCGCCGTACCTCTTCGACTCGGGTGGCCGCCAGTACGAGGACGGGTGGCTGCACACCCGGGACCGGGCCACGGTGGACGGCACCGGAGCGGTGCGGGTGCACGGGCGTGCGGACTCCCTCGTCGTGATCGGGGGGCTCAAGGTGGATCTCACCGAGGTCGAGAACGTGCTGCGTGACCATCCGGCGGTTGAGCAGGCGGTTCTCGTCCATGAGGGCATGACCGAGGCGTTCGTTGCAGTGGCTGTCGGCCATGAGCCTCCCTCCGGCGAGGAGTTGCTGCGGTGGTGCCGGGAGCGGCTGGCGGACTACAAGCTGCCGCGGGTGGTGCGGGTTCTGGAGGCTTTGCCTCGTACGTCCAACGGGAAGCTGGTGCGCAACGCGGCGGCGCTGCGCTCTGCTGGGTGAGTTGGGGTGTTGCCGGTTGTTTGTTGTCTGCGGGTCCGTTGCGGCTGGTCGCTCCCCCACTCTCGAATTCGCTCGTGCGGGGGGACCCCCATCGCGGCGGAGCCGCAAATGTCACAGCCCCGTGCCCCTAACGGGGCGCTCCCCTCGGCGTCCGCGTGAACGGGCACGCCCCTGCGGCCGCACGACGGGGCGCGCTCACTCGGCGGAGCCGCACAGCGTCACTGCCTTGAGCCCCATCCGGTCGCTCAACTCACTTACCTGAACCGTTCAATGGAGATTCTGATCATGAGTACGTCAACCTTGGAAGACGAGATCCGCGAGTTCATCCTGACCTCTGTCATCGACGAGATGAACATCCTGACCAGCCGTGACGGCATCACCGACGAGAGCCCGGTGACCGTCGGCGGGCTGGATGTGGACTCGCTGAGTCTTATCGAGCTCACCCTGCGGCTGGAGTCGCGGTTCGGTGTGGAGATTCCGGACACCGATATCGAATCCCTGGCCTCACTGACCCTCGGCGGACTTGTCGCCGAGGTCGTCCGGCGCGGTGCGAAGGCATGAGCGCGGGGGCCACGGTGAACGACGCGGACTCCTCGGTGTCCGCCATCACCACCGACACCGTCCGGGAGCTGTTGTCGGACCGCAAGATCTTTCCCGGGCTGCCCGACGACCTCGGCGAGGATGCCGAACTGGTCTTGGATTCCCTCGGGTTGGTGTGGCTGCTGCATGTGGTGGAGGAGCGCTACGGCCTGGTCGTGGAGCCCACCGACGAGGACATCGCCGGGCTGACCTCGCTCCGGCGGCTCACCGAGTTTCTGCGCGCCGCCCAGACGGGCCGGGCGGAGGAAGGCGGCCGCGATGAGCGCTGAGGTGACGGTGACCGGATTCGGCGTACGCACCGCGTTCGGTACGGGCGCCGAGGCCCTGCGGCGTGGGGTCTTCGCGGGCGTCCCCTCGTTCGCGCCCACTACGAGGTTCGACACCGGCCCGTACCGTACGGCGATGGCGGCCGCCGCCCCGGACGGACCCGACGCGGTCGAGGACTGGGCGCTGCGGCACGCACTCGCCCAGTGCGGCGCGGAAGCCCTCGACATGGCCGGCCTCCGCCCGGGCACGGAGGCGGCGGTCCTGCTCGGCGTCGCCGGCGACCACACCAGCGTCACCCGCTACTGGCGAACCGCTGCCGAGTCCTCGTCCCCAACGCCCTTGCCGGACGGACCGGACGGGCCGGGCGACCCGAACGGTCCGGGCGGTGCGGACGCCCCGGGAGGTCCGGGCAGTGCGGACGGCTCGAATGGCCCGGGCGGTGCGGACGGCCCGTCCGGCCGGAACGGCACGGACGGCACGGACGGCACGGACGGCACGTACGGCACCAAGGACCGGTACGCCGACGCCGTCCCCGCCCACCTGGCCGAGTTGCTGGCCGGAGGCCTCCGCCTCACCGGGCCTCGGCTCACCTTCACCAATGCCTGTGTCGCCTCCGCCGCCGCGATCATCCACGCCTGCCGGCTGATCTCCTCCGGCCGGATCGATACGGCGGTCTGTGCGGGCGGATATCTGGTGGAGGAGGAGACGTTCGGCAAGTTCGACTCCGGTCGGGCGTTGTCGCGTGACGGCATGGTGCGCCCGTTCAGCGCCGACCGTAGCGGGCTGCTGCTGGGCGACGGCGTCGCGGCCGTCGTGCTGGAGTCCGCCGAGCACGCCCGGCGCCGCGGTGCCCGGCCGCTGACGACCATCGCGGGCTGGGGCGCGGCCACGGACGCGCACCACATCGCTCAGCCGCACCCGGAGGGAGCCGGCCTGGCCCGCGCGGCGCGGCAGGCGTTGCGGCTCGCCGGGGACCCGGACGGCGCGTCCCTCGGCTATGTCAACGCCCATGGCACCGGCACCAAGTACAACGACGGAGCCGAGACCCGAGGACTGCGAGCCGCCTTCCCGGAGCACGCCGAGTCGATACCGGTCAGCTCCACCAAGAGCACCACGGGCCACCTTCTGGAGGCGGCGGGCGTCGTGGAGTTCGTGATCACGATGCTGGCCCTGATGGACGGCGTACTGCCGCCGACCGCCGGATACGGCCGCCCGGACCCGGAGTGCGACCTGGACTACGTACCGAACCAGCCGCGCCAAGCCGACCCGCGCCGGGCCCTCAACATCAACGCCGCCTTCGGGGGCGCCAACACCGCACTCGTCCTGGAGCGGCCATGACGACCGAGAAGACGGTACTCCGCTCGCCCCTCGGCATCCTCGCGACCGCCACCGCGACCCACGGCACCGGGCGGTCCGAGCCCGACGAGGCCACCGGGGCCGATGCGGACATCCCGCTCCCGCGCCTCCCCGGCTTCGTGGAGTCGGCCTTCAGCCCGCTGGCCTTCGACGTCAGCAGGCAGTGCCTCACCGAACGGCCCGGCGACGGCGCACGTACGGCCGTAGTGCTGGCCACGTTGATGGGGGACACCACCACCGCGGACCTGGCCAGTCAGCGCATGGTGTCCGGGCGGGTCCACAACCCGCTGCTGTTCATGCAGGCCACCGCCAATGCCGTACTGGGCTATACGAGCCAGGAGTTCGGGATCACGGGGCAGACGTTCAGCCTCTCCACCCTCGACGACCCGGTGGCCGAGCTACTGACGATGGCCGATCTGCTGCTGGAGGACACGGAGTTGGACCGGGTCCTGGTGCTGGGCGTGGAGCTGGGCGGCAGCGAGCGTCTGGCCGCCATGTATCGGGAACTGGTCGCCGACAGCGGCCGCCCGGCCCCGGTCCCGGACCTGCCCGCGACCGCCGGCCTGGCGGCGGCGGTGCTGCTCGGCCGTCCCGGAGGCGAGGCACCGGTGTCGGTCCGGTCGGCCGAGGCGTACGACGCCGACGGGACAGAGGCGGCCGGGCATCCCGGAAGCATCCAGGGCCTGTTCGACCTGGCCGCCGCCCACCGGCGACTGCTGCGGGACGGCGGCAGCCAACTCCTGGTGACCGAGCCCCGGTCGCCCGCATTCATCCTCACCGCCGCCACCGAGTAGGGAACGAGACGGAGAACCATGCTCATCAGTAGGCAGGAGCGGGCACGGATCTGCTCCGACACCGAACTCGGCGCCGGTAATGTGCTGCACCGTCTGAAGGCGTACGACCGCCCGCTCGACGAGCCCGTACTGCGGACGGACGGCACCTGGCAGGCACCGGACGGCAGCCGCCCCGACGTACTGACCCTGCGTCAGCTCTGCGAGGCCGTCGAGACGTATGCCGGCTGGTACGCCGCCCACGGCGTGCGGCCCCGCGACCCGGTCGCCGTGCACTCCCACTCCAGTGCCGAGAACGCGGTGAACTATCTGGCCCTGACGTCTCTCGGCGCGATCCCGTCGCTCGTCAACGGCAACCTGCGCCCCGAGATCGCCCGCGAGTACGTGCGCCGTCAGGGTGCGGTGGGCGCGTTCACGGACGCCGCGCACCACTCCGTGCTGTCGGGCCCGGAGTCGGGGCTCGGCTTCTGCGTGACCGCCGACGGGATCGGGCCGGAGTTCCGCGAGCGGCTGCCGATGTCGTACCCGTACCGGCACGACCCCACCGACCCGGTGATCATCTCGCACTCCTCCGGTACCACCGGCATGCCCAAGGGAGTGCCGCACAGCCACCGGACGCTGATGTACTCGCAGGTACACCGGCTGCGCTACTCCACCGGAGCCGACATGGCGCGCACCCTGGTGGCGCTGCCGGGGCCGCACAACGCCTCCATCGCGACTCTTCTGTACTGCCTGCTGCTGCGCGCGGACATCAAGCTGCTCTCCAGCCAGCGCGGCACCGAAGTGCTCGACGCCATCGAGGAGTTCCGGCCGAGCACGGTACTGGCCTTCGCCGGAACCTTCGGTGAGATGGCCGGGGAGGACCTGGCGGCCCGTGACCTGTCCAGTGTCGAGGTGTGGTTCAACACCGGAGACGCGGCGCACGAGGCGCACATCCGGGCCCTGGTGCGGCACGGCGTTCGCGAGGAGATCAGCAGGGACGGCGGGGTTCTGCGCCGCAGCCGGGTCGAGGGGTCCGTCTTCATCGACGGGCTCGGCTCCTCCGAAGTCGGCCACTCGCTCTTCCACAACCGGCACACCAAGGACACCTCCGCGTACTCGCGCTGCATCGGCAAGCCGTTCAGCTTCGCCGAGGCCGCCGTGCTCGCCGAGGACGGCACCCCGTTGCCGCCCGGGGAGATCGGCCGCCTCGGCCTGAAGTCGCCGACGATCACGCCCGGTTACTGGAACGACTCGCTGACCTGGAACCGGATGCGGCTGGGCGGCTACTGGCTGCCCGGCGACCTCGCCTACCAGGACGAGGAGGGCAACTTCTACCACCTGGACCGGGCGACCGACGCCATCCGGACCCGCGACGGAATCCTGTTCAGCACCCGCACCGAGGAACTGCTGCTGCGGGAGCTGCCCGAACTGGCCGACTGCACCGTCGTCGGGGTCGCCCCCGAGGGCGTACGGGCGGACTGGGACGGCGACGGAGAGGCCGAGGCCTACGCACTGCTCCAGCTCACGCACGACGGCGACGGCGACAACGCCAACGACGACACCAACGGCGATGACCGCAATGAGGCGTGGACCGAGCGGGTCAACGCGGTCCTGTCGGGCGCCGGATTCCCGCCTGTGACCCGCGCTGTGCCGATGAAGCCCGAGGACGTGGCCAAGGGCGCCACCGGCAAGGTTCTGAAGCGCGTGATGCGCGACCGCTTCGCCGCCAAGGAACTCACGGAGCACGCATGAGTACGGAAACGGGTGCCGGCGAAGTCAACCACCGCGCCCGGGCATCGGAGGCGTACCGGCTGTGGTGGCAGCACGACGCCAACTGGTACCAGGGCGTGGCCGAGCGGTTCGGGCAGCAGGCCGCGAACGAGATCAACGCCGAGGCGATGCGCAAGGTCGCCCTCAAGGTCGCGCAGCAGGTCGCTCGCCGGAGCGGCCCCCTCCCCGGCAGCGGTGACAGCGGCAAGGACCTGGAGGAGCTGCGCCGCCGCTACGACGACTGCGGGGACCGTATGTTTCCGCCGGAACTGCGCAACGCGTCCACCGAGGTGGAGGGCGACGACCTGATCGTGCTCACCTTGCGGCGGAACTTCGCCATCACCATGGTGCGGATGTCCGGTTCGCTGGAGGGCTACCGGTGCCCGTGCACCGACATCCACGCGGGCTGGTCCGAGGGACTCGGCGTGACCCTGACGGAGAACCGGGCCGAGAGCTGTCTGCGGGACGGGGACAAGGCGTGCCGACTGCTGATGCGGGTCGCCACCCCCGTCGTCCCGCCCGTTACGGAGGATTGAGCAGTGCGTGTACTTGTCACCGGGGCCACCGGTGTGATCGGACATCCGCTGGTGGGCGCGCTGCGGGCGCGGGGCCATGAGGTGACTGCGCTGGTGCGTCAGGGGTCCCGGGCGCGGGCCCCGGAGGCGGACCAGGTCGTGGTCGCCGACGCCCTCGACCGCGAGGCCGTGTTGTCGGCGGTGTCGGACGCGCGGCCCGAGGTGGTCGTCCACCAGATGACGGCGTTGCGGGCGATGCACGACGACCCGCCGGGGGCCTTCGCACTGACCCGGCGGTTGCGCACCGAGGGCACCGCTCACCTCGTCGAGGCGGCGCGGGCGGTCGGTGCGCGGCGGTTGGTCGCGCAGTCCATCGCCTTCGCCGCGGCCCCGGCCTCGGTTCCGGTCGTCGACGAGGACGCGCCGCTGTATGTGGACGCCCCCGACCCCGGCTGGGCCTCCACCGTCCAGGCCGTCGCCGAGTTGGAGCGGCTGGTGCTGGGCAGCGGTCCGGACCTCGCGGGTGTGGTGCTGCGGTACGGCTCGCTGTACGGGCCCAAGACCGCGTACGCACGGACCGGCGGGACCGCGCAGGCGGTGCTGGCCGGGCGGTTCCCGTTGCCCGGGGACGGCGCCGGGATCATGTCGTTCCTGCATGTCGAGGACGCCGTCGCGGCGACGGTGGCGGCCATCGAGTCGGACGCCACCGGGGTGTTCCACGTGACGGACGACGACCCGGCCCCGGCCGCGCAATGGCTGCCGCACTACGCCCGTACGCTGGTCGGCCCGTCCCCGCGGACGATCCCGGCGGAGCTCGCACCCCGGATGCTCGGCTGGTACATGACCCATCAACTCACCGCGGCACACGGCGCGTCCAACGACCGGGCCCGTACGACGCTGGGCTGGAAGCCGCTGCGGCCCAGCTGGCGGGACGGGCTGGGCGGGGAATGACCGAGCCGGCACAGAGTGAGCCGGTACAGAGCGGGCCCGGTGACGCCCTCGTCATCTGTGTGATCGGTGCCGGTCCACGCGGGCTCTCGGTCCTGGAACGGATCTGCGCCAACGCCGACGGCATCGCCGGGGCCACCCGTCCGGTCGTGGTCCACCTCGTCGACCCGTACCCGCCCGGCGCGGGCGCGGTATGGCGTACCGACCAGCCGGACGAGCTGTTGATGAACACGGTCGCCTCCCAGGTGACCCTGTTCACCGACGACAGCGTGGACTGCGCGGGGCCGTCGGTGCCGGGGCCCAGCCTGTACGAGTGGGCGCGCATGGTCAGCCAGGGAGCGTTCGCCGAGGGCTGCCAGGACCGGGTCCTGGACGAGGCGCGGCGGCTCGGCCCGGACACCTACCCGACCCGGGCATTCCACGGCCATTACCTGAAGTGGGTGTTACGACACCTTCTGCGCACCGCTGCTCCCCGAGTGACGGTCCACACGCACCGGGCGATTGCGGTCGCGCTGGACGACGCCCCGGACGGGCGGCAGACGGTGACACTGGAGGACGGCGGCCTGCTGTCCGGGATGGACGCGGTGGTCCTGGCCCTCGGCCACGGGGAGCTGACCCCGAGCCAGGAGGAACGGGAGCTGCGCTCCTTCGCCGACCGGCACGGCCTGGCCTATGTGGGTCCCGCCAACCCGGCCGACGCCGATCTGAGCGGCATCCCGCCGGGCACGCGGCTGGCGTTGCGCGGTCTCGGGCTGAACTTCTTCGACCAGCTGGCGCTGCTCACCGAGGGCCGCGGCGGCACGTTCAAGGAGAGCCAGTCCGGACTCGTGTACCTCCCGAGCGGCAACGAGCCGGTCCTGTACGCCGGTTCGCGGCGCGGTGTGCCGTACCACGCGCGGGGCGAGAACGAGAAGGGCGCACTCGGCCGCCACCATCCCCGGTTCCTGACCCCGGAGGTCATCGCCGGGCTGCGGCGGCCGGCGGACGGCGGGCAGCCCGTCACCTTTCGCCGTGACATCTGGCCGCTGATCGACCGGGAGGTCCGCACCGTCTACCACGAGGCGTGGATCCTGGCCGCCCACGGGCCCGGGGCCGCCGATGAGTTCGTACGGTCCTGTCTTGCCGGGGCCTGTCTTGCCGGGGTCAGTCTTGCCGGGGCCGGGGAAGCGGCCCTGCTCGACCGGTACGCGGTGCCGCCCGGCGAGCGGTGGGACTGGCAGCGGATCGAGCGTCCGTACGGCGAGCGGACCTTCGCCGGCCGGGACGACTTCCGGCACTGGCTGCTGGACCACCTGCGGCGGGATGTCGCCGAGGCCCGGCTGGGCAATGTGAGCGGGCCGCTGAAGGCCGCGCTGGACGCCCTGCGGGATCTGCGCAACGAGATCCGGCTGGTGGTCGACCACGGCGGTGTCTCCGGTGAGTCGTACCGTGCCGAACTGGACGGCTGGTACACGCCGTTGAACGCGTTCACCTCGATCGGTCCGCCGGCCTTCCGGATCGAGCAGCTGATCGCGCTGATCGAGGCCGAGGTGCTGCACATGGTCGGTCCGGGGATGCGGGTGCGGCCCTCGGCGCGCGAAGGCGGTTTCCTCGTGGACGCGGAGCTGGTGTCCGCGCCCGAGGTGCCGGTGAGCGCACTGGTCGAGGCGCGGTTGCCCGTCGTCGATCTGCGGCGGAGCACGAATCCGCTGCTGCGGGGACTGCTGACGGCCGGCCAGTGCGGCCCGTACCGGCTGACCGGCTGGGAGACGGGCGGACTCGCGGTGACAGGGAGCCCGCCCCGGCTCGTGGACGCGGCGGGCCGGGCGCATCCGCGCCGGTTCGCCTTCGGGGTGCCGACGGAGGGCGTGCGCTGGGTGACGGCGGTCGGCATCAGGCCGGGCGTCGGCTCGGTGACGCTGGAGGACTCGGACGCGATCGCGCGGGCGGCTTTGCGAATGGCGGGGAACGAAGAGGCGTCGCCCGCCAGCACTTTGACCGTACGTCAGACAACAGGCGCAGGGGGCCGAAGAACGTGAACGGGATGTCCGTGGGCACCGATGCGGGTCTGCTCGCCCCGACCTGGGCGGGCACGCCCGTCGCGGCCGAGGTGACCGACGAGGCATGGCTGCAGGCGATGCTGGACGCCGAAGTGGCGCTGGCCCGGGCCCAGCACGCCGTCGGGCTGACGCCCGCCGCCGCGGTGGAGGCGATCGCCTCGGTGGCCCACGCGGACCGCCTCGACCTGGTCGCCCTGGCCCATGCGGCCCGGGCCGCGGCCAACCCGGTCGTCGCGCTGGTGAGCGCCTTCACCGAGGTGGTCGCCGCCAGTGACGCGGCAGCCGCCGAGTACGTACACCGCGGGTCGACCAGCCAGGACATCCTCGACTCGGCGGCCATGCTGGTCGCCCGCAGAGTGCTCGGCCTGATCGCCGCCGACCTGGAACGCACCGGCGCCGCCCTGGCCGCGCTGGCCGACACCCACCGCCACACCGTCCTGGCCGGGCGCACCCTGGCCCAGCACGCGGTGCCCACCACTTTCGGCCTCAAGGCAGCGGGCTGGCTCCAACTCGTCGCCGACGCCCTGGCCCGGGTCCGTACGGTCGCGTCCGCGCTGCCGGCCCAACTCGGCGGCGCGGCAGGCACCCTGGCCGCGTACCGGGAGTACGCGGCCTTGGACGGCGGGGTGGGTGAGGGCGGCGTCGAGTTGCTCGGCCCGTTCGCGGAGGCCCTGGGTTTGGCCGAACCGGTGCTGCCGTGGCACACCGTGCGCACGCCGATCGCCGAACTGGGCGCGGTACTCCAGCTGGTCACCGGAGCGCTCGGGAAGTTCGCGCTCGACGTGCAGACGCTGTCCCGTACCGAGATCGGCGAGGTGTCCGAGCCCGCGGCCGCGGGACGCGGGGCCTCTTCGGCGATGCCGCAGAAGCGGAACCCCGCGCTCGCCACGCTGATCGTGACGGCGGCCCGTCAAGTGCCCGCCCATGCCCTCGTACTGGCGCAGTGCATGCTCGCCGAGGACGAGCGGCCCGCCGGAGCGTGGCACGCGGAGTGGCAACCGCTGCGGGAGGCGCTGCGGCTGACGGGCGGGGCCACACACACGGCCGTCGAACTCGCGGAGGGGCTGATCGTCCACCCCGAACGGATGCTCGCCAATCTCGAACTGACCGGCGGCGCCATCGTCACCGAACGGCTGACGGTGGCGCTCGCCCCGGTGCTCGGCAAGGTACGGGCGAAGAAACTGCTGACCGCCGCCTCGGCCGAGGCCGCCGACACCGGGCGCACGATCGGCGAGGTGCTGTCCGGCCATCCCGAGGTGACGGCCCGGTTCACCCCCGACCAGCTGTTCGAACTGCTCGACCCGGCCCGCTACACGGGCGCCGCCGCCGCACTGGTCGACCGGGCGCTGCGCGGATACGGGCGGACGCCACCGGGGTGTTCCACGTGACGGACGACGACCCGGCCCCGGCCGTGCAATGGCTTCCGCACTACGCCCGCACGCCGGCCGGCCCGTCCCCTCGTACGATCCCGGCGGAGCTCGCACCCCGGATGCTCGGCTGGTACATGACCCATCAACTCACCGCGGCACACGGCGCGTCCAACGACCGGGCCCGTACAGCACTCGCCTGGAAGCCGCTGCGGCCCAGCTGGCGCGACGGGCTGGGCAAGGGGTAACTGGGTCGTCTCCCTCAGGACGAGTCCCCGTAGCGGTGGGCAATCGCGGACGCGCGGTCGCGCAGCGACGTACGCAACGACTGCGGGGACAAGGCTTCCGCGTCCATGCTGAGCTGCCACAGCGCCCATTCCGCGTGGCGGGAATCCTGGAAGGTCACCTCCAGCCGCAGCCAGCCGTCCGCGTCGGGTTCTTCCGCGCGGACGGCCAGCGCGGTGTCCAGCAGTTCCTCCCGCCGGGCCGGGTTCACCCGTAGCAGCACGGTGATGTGGTCGCCGCCGGAGAGGAACCGCGCGGAGCGTTCCCGCCAGATCCGGTCCAGGTCGACCCGGTTCGGTCGCTGTGCCGGTTCGGGGAGTTCTTCGGCGGCCAGCACCCGCGACAGCCGGTACGTGCGGTCCTCGCCGGATCGCGTCGCCAGCAAGTAGGCACGGTCGCGCACGGTGACCAGGCCGATCGGGTCCACTGTGCGCCACTGGGGTGTCTGGCCCGTGGCCGCGTAATGGATGCGCAGCTTGTGTCCGGCGAGCACCGCGCGCCGTACCTCGATCATCGTGGTGTCGGGCACCTCCTCGGTGACCAGCCGACGCGAGAGCAGATCGGTCTCCGGGTCTACGAGAAAACGCTGGGCCGCGTCGCTCGCGGTGGCCCGGTGGCTCTCGGGCAACGCGTCGACCACCTTCCGCATGGCCGAAGCGAGCGCCGAGCCGAGGCCGAACACCAGCTCGCCGCGCCCCGATCCGGCGGTCAGCAGGGCGAGCGCCTCGTCGTGATTCAGACCTGTGAGCTCGGTCCGGAAACCGGGCGCCAACGCGAAACCGCCGTGCCGCCCGCGTTCGGCATAGACCGGGACGCCGGCCGTGGACAGCGCCTCGATATCGCGCAGCACCGTACGGGTAGAAACCTCCAGCTCACGGGCCAGCGTGTCCGCGGTCAGCCGACCGCGCTGACGCAGCAGCAGGACCAGGGAGACCAGCCGGTCAGCGCGCATGCGCGAACTTTATCCAAATACGTGACGGTGGATGTCATGTTTTGTTGCGAAGCTCGTCCACACGACGTCGAAGCCGACGGCTACCGAGCCAATGGCCGCGTACGCACTCCCCCCACGCATCGAAACGAGCCGAAACGAATCGAATGGAGCTGACGTGGCAGTGGAACGAACGGCGGTCAACCCGGTGGCCTGGTCGGTGGAAATGGGCTTCAACCAGGGCGAGATCGTCTCCGGGCACACCCGCACCCTGTACATCTCGGGCCAGACCGCGATGAACGCCGACGGCAAGCCCGAGCATGACGGCGACATGGCGGCGCAGTTGGCGCTCAGCATCGACAACCTGGAGGCCGTGCTCACCGAGGCCGGCATGTCTCTCGCGAACCTGGTCCGGCTCAACGTCTACACGACCGACGTCGATCTGCTCCTCCAGCACTACGGCGTGCTGGCGGCCCGGTTGGGCGCCTCCGCGGTGGCACCGACCATGACGATGCTCGGGGTGACGCGGCTGGCGATCCCCACCCTGTTGGTCGAACTCGAGGGAACCGCCGTCGCGTGACGCGACTTCCGCCAACTGCCTTGCCGGGCCGCCCCTTTCTGTGAGTTCTGTGTGAGTCCTCGGCGGGGTGGACGCCGTGGCGTGGTCTTTTCCGGCGGGTGCGGTCTTCGGCTCCCATGGAGCGTTCAGACTCGTGCAGGCCAGGCCCAGACCGGTGGGTGAGCCTGCGGTGGTGCGTGCGGTGATCGCGCGCACCACCGCACACCACCATCGGTTCTGGAGGCTTGATGATCGACGTTCGCGGGCTGACCAAACGGTACGGCGATGTCCTCGCCGTGGACGGGCTGACCTTCGCCGTCCGCCCCGGTGAGGTGACCGGATTTCTGGGGCCCAACGGGGCAGGGAAATCAACGACGTTACGCATGATCCTGGGCCTGGACGCGGCCAACTCCGGCACCGCCACCGTGAACGGGCGGCCGTACGCCGAGCAGCCCGCGCCCTTGAAAGCGGTCGGGGCGCTGCTGGACCCGGGGGCGGTGCTGCCGAGCCGCACCGCGTACCACCACCTGCTGGCGCTCGCGGCCGGCAACGGCATCCCGCGAGGCCGGGTGGACGACGTACTCGCGGAAGTCGGCCTGGAGAACGTGGGCCGGCGCAGGGCCGGGACGTTCTCGCTCGGGATGCGGCAGCGGCTCGGGATCGCCGCGGCCTTGCTGGGTGATCCGCCGGTGCTGGTCTTCGACGAGCCGCTCAACGGGCTCGACCCGGAAGGCATCGTATGGATCCGTTCGCTCATGCGGCGGATGGCCGCCGAGGGGCGCGCCGTGCTGATGTCGAGCCACCTGATGAGCGAAATGGAACTCACCGCGGACCATCTCATCGTCATCGGCCGAGGCCGTCTGATCGCGGACATGACGATGAAGGCGTTCATCGAAGCGCACTCCGACCGCGAGGTCCTGGTCCGCAGCCCCCGGATCACCGAGCTGCGCCGGATGCTGGCCACGGCCGTGAACGTACGCACGGATGGCCCGGACGGACTGCTGGTGACCGGTCTGGAACCGGCTGAGATCGGGGCGCTGGCCGCGGCCGGCGATGTGGAGTTGCACGAACTGACAGCACGTCAAGTGTCCTTGGAGCAGGCGTTCATGGACCTGACGCGCGACGCGCAGGAATTCCGGACGGAGAGGGCGGAGACGGCGGAGTCGGCGGAGAAGCCGGAGACGGTGGAGAAGCCGGAGCAGGCGGAGACAGGGGTGGGCCGATGAGCAGGATGGCCACGCGGGCCCGGGTGAGGGTCACGCGCACGCAGTTGAGGGCACGGGGCGGTGCGCTGGCGCGATGGCGACGGCCGCGCCGTTCGCCCGCGGTCCCGAAGCCGACCGACCGGGCGTCGTTCCGGCACTGTCTGCACGCCGAGTGGATCAAGATTCGTACGATGCGGTCGACCCTGTACGTGGTGCTGGGCACCCTCGCGTTCTGTGTGGGCCTCGCCGCGCTGAACGGCACGTCCGCCGGGACCGAGTACGCGGACATGACGCCCGCGGACCGGGCCACCTTCGATCCTCTCGCCGTCAGTCTGCGCGGGTACCTGCTGGCTCAGATCGCGCTCGGTCTCCTCGGCGGTCTGGTGATCACCGCCGAGTACGGTGCCCGCACGATCGTCGGCACACTGACGTCCGTACCCCACCGGGGCCGGGTGCTGGCGGCCAAGGCCGTGGTGCTTGTGGGGGTGGCGTTGCCGGTCGGGGTGCTGGTGTCGCTCGCCGGGTTTGTCGTCGGGCAGGCGTCGCTGGCCGGGGCGGACGCGCCGCATCTGGGACTGTCCGACGGGCTGGCGCAGCGCGGCATCTGGGGCGGCGGCCTGTACCTGGCGCTGGCCGCGCTGTTCGGACTGGCTATCGGCACCGTGATCCGCAGTACTACCGCGACGGTGACGACGCTGTTCGGCGTGATGTTGATCGTGCAGGCGTTCGCGCCGGCGCTGCCCGGAGCGGTCGGTGACTGGGTGACGAAGTACTGGCCGCCCATTGCCGGGGGCCAGATCATCACCGGTTACCGTGATCCGGAGCTGCTGGGGCCCTGGCCCGGGTTCATGGTCATGGCGGGGTGTGTGGTGGGTCTGCTGACGGCGGCGTTCATCGTCTTCCGCGAGCGAGACGCCTAGCCGGCTGGGAGAGCGGTAATGGACCTGCGGGCCGGTGGGGGCTGGTCGCGCCCGCGCGGCGGAGCCGCACATCGATACAGCCCCGCGGGGTGCCTCCGGCGGTGGGGCGGCTGCGGGTCCGTTGTGGCTGGTCGCTCCCCCACTCTCGGCTTCGCTCGAGCGGGGGACCCCCATCGCGGCGGAGCCGCAAATCGATGCGGCCCCGCGCCCCTTACCGGGCGCTCAGCGGGCGGTAGTAGGGGAGATTGGGGCGGGACGATCGGTCGGGGACGGGACGTATGACGACATCGCAACGGCTGCTGCTGGTGGAGGACGAGCCGACGCTGCGTGAACTGTTGTCGGCGAGCTTGCGGCTTGCCGGCTTCGACGTGGTTTCGGCCGCGACCGGCGCGGAGGCGCTGGACGCGATGGGGGTCCCCCCGCTCGAGCGAAGCCGAGAGTGGGGGAGTGACCGGCGCCCCGACCTGATCGTCCTGGACGTGATGCTGCCCGACGTCGACGGTTTCGAGGTCGTACGCCGGCTGCGTGAGCGGCATCCCGCTCCAGGAGCCGGTCACCCGCCGGTGCTGTTCCTCACCGCACGCGACGCGGCCGAGGACCGGATCAGCGGGCTCAGGGCCGGCGGGGACGACTACGTCACCAAGCCGTTCAACCTCGAGGAACTCATCCTGCGTATCCAGGCAGTGTTACGCCGCACCAGCGGCCGCCACCCGGACGGCCGGCTGATCGTCGGCGACCTGGAACTGGACCCCGACAGCCACCAGGTGACGCAGGGCGGGCAGCCCGTGCAGCTGTCCCCGACCGAGTTCAACCTCCTGCGGGTGCTCATGGAGAACGCCGGGCAGGTGCTGTCGAAGCCCCAACTCCTCGAACTGGTCTGGCACTACGACTTCGGCGGCGACGACAGCATCGTCGCCTCCTACATCAGCTACCTGCGCCGCAAGATCGACGCAGGCGAACCGAAGCTGATCCACACGGTGCGCGGCACCGGCTACGTACTGCGCAGGCCCCGGCCGTGAGCGCGTGGCGGTTACGCGGCCGGGGCGGACGACTCTCGCTGCGCGGCCGACTGGTGATCATCTCCCTGTCGCTGCTCGTGGTGGCCCTGCTCGGCAGCAATGCCCTGCTCGTCGCCCTCCTTCAGCGCAGCCTGGTCCAGCAGTTGGACGACCGGCTGCACACCGCGGCCACGGTGGCGGCGCGTCTGCCGGATGTGCCGGACCTGTCCGAGACACCGGGCGATACGGCACCACAGGTGCGCGACACCGTGGAACGCGAACTGACCGGAGACGTCCATCTCGCCTACCTCGCCCCGGACGGACACATACGGCGCATCCTTCGGCCGGCCACCGGCAGCGCACCCGAGCTGCCGACGCTCGACGCGGCCGCGGTCGACGCACGCGACGGTCAGCCCTTCGAGGCCCCGGCCGAGAACGGCGGCGCTGCCTGGCGAGTGATCGCCGCACCCTTGCGCGCGCCGGATGACGAGCGGCAGGGGCAACGCGCAGTGGCCGCGCAAGGCAGCGGGAGTGTCGTCGTCGCCGGCTCACTCGCCCAGGTAAACGCTACGATCCGTCAACTCGGCGTCCGCGTACTGGTCATCGACTCCCTGGTGCTGGCGCTGCTCGGCGGGGTCGGCTGGTTCGCCGTACGCGCCGGGCTGCGCCCGCTGCGCCGGATCGAGACCACCGCCGCGGCCATCGCGGGCGGCGACCTCTCCAGCCGCGTACCGACGCCGGCCTCGACCCGAACCGAACTGGGCCGCCTGTCCGCCGCCCTCAACGGCATGCTGGACCGGATCGAGGAAGGCGACGCCGCACGGGCCGCCACCGCCGAACGCATGCGCCGCTTCACCGCGGACGCCAGCCATGAACTCCGTACGCCCCTCTTCGGCATCAAGGGCTTCACCGAGCTGTACCGGATGGGCGGCATGCCCGAACGTACCGACGTCGACGCCGCGATGAGCCGTATCGAGCGCGAGTCCGCCCGGCTCGTCCGGCTGGTCGAGGACCTGCTGCTGCTCGCCCGCCTCGACGAGGACGCCGCCGCCGCGGATCTGCCCCTCCGGCTCACCCCCATGGACCTGCGCACCCTGGCCGCCGACGCCCTGCACGACCTGCGGGCTCTCGACCCCGGCCGCCCGGTCTCCCTCACCGGCCCGGGCGGCGGCCCGCCCGGCGGGGCACCGGTCCTGGGCGACGAAGCGCGACTGCGCCAGGTCACCTCCAACCTCGTCGGCAACGCCATCGCCCACACCCCGCCCGGCACCCCGGTACGGATCGGCGTCGGCACCCAAGACGGCCTGGCGGTCCTGGAGTTGTCCGACGAGGGCCCCGGAATGTCGCCCGAACAATCCGCCCGCGCCTTCGACCGCTTCTACCGCGCGGACACCGCCCGAGGCCGAGCAGAGGGAGGCGGAGCGGGCCTCGGCCTCGCAATCGTCGATTCCCTGGTGACAGCCCACCACGGCCGGGTGGAGATCAGCACGGCCCCGGGCGCGGGCGCCACGTTCCGCATCCTGCTGCCGCTGCATCCGTAGCGGGACGGCGATCTCGTGGCGCCAGGCCTGTTCAGGTGACCAGGCCTTGGCGGTAGGCGTACACGACGGCTTGGACGCGGTCGCGGAGGTCGAGTTTGGTGAGGATGCGGGAGACGAAGGTCTTGACGGTCTCCGGGCTGATCACGAGAGCTGCGGCGATCTCGCTGTTGGAGAGGCCGTCCGCGATGAGGCGAAGGACCTCCAGCTCGCGGGGAGTGAGCGGGATGTCGTGCGAGGTGCCCTCGGCGGGGCGGATGCGGGAGGCGTATCTGCCCACGAGCCGGCGCGTCACCTCGGGGTCCAGCAGCGCCGCGCCCGTGCCCACGGTCCGGATCCCGTGGAGCAGTTGGGCGGGTGGTGCGTCCTTGAGCAGGAATCCGCTGGCCCCTGCGCGCAGGGCCTCGTAGACGTACTCGTCCAGGTTGAACGTGGTCACCACGAGCACCTTGACGGGATGCGGCACCCCGGCACCGGCCAGCAGGCGGGTGGCCTCGATGCCGTCGAGTACCGGCATGCGTACGTCCATCACCACGACGTCCGGGTGCACCTGGCCGGCGAGGTCGACCGCGGCCTGCCCGTCCCCGCACTCGCCGGCCACCTCGAGGTCGGGCTGAGCGTCGATGATCGTCACCAGCCCGGTGCGGATCAGCACCTGGTCGTCACAGACCAGGACCCGGATCGGCGCGGTCACGACGGGCTCCCCGCAGGTATGCGCGCCCGTACGACGAAGCCACCGGCCGTCTGCCGGCCCGCGCTGAAGTCGCCACCCAGGACGTCGACCCGTTCGCGGAGACCGGCGAGGCCCCGCCCGCTGCCGCCGGGGGAGGCGGCCTGCGAGCCGGAACCGTCCGTACTGACCTCCACGGTGATCTCCCTTTCGGCGTGGCGCACCTGAACCGAAGTGCGGCTGCCGTGAGCGTATTTGAGGGCGTTGGTCAGAGCCTCCTGCACGACCCGGTAGGCCACGAGTTCGGCGCTGCCGGTCGATTCCGGCGGCGTGCCCTCCTCGGTGAATTCCACCGGCTGCCCGGCCCGGCGCGTCTGCTCCACGAGGGTGAGCAGTCGGCCGACGGCCGGCGTCCTGGCCTCGGCATGGTGGTCGCTGCCGTGGTCGGGGTTGAGCAGATCGAGCAGGTGCCGCAGGTCGGTGATGGCCCGTCGGCCGGTGTCGGTGACGGTGGTCAGGGTCTGGTCGAGGCGATCGGGCGCGGCGGTCAGGTAGCGCGCCGCCTCGGCCTGCACGACCATCGCCGTCACGTGATGGGTCACGACGTCGTGGAGCTCGCGGGCAATGCGGGTGCGTTCGGCGGTACGGGTGTCCTCGGCGACACGGAGGCGGCGTTCGGCCTCCGCGACCCGGGTGGAGCGCAGCCATGACCCGATGCCCCACGCGAGGACCAGCGCCAGGTAGAACATCACGAACCCGCTCAGCGGCTCGCCCGAACCGAGCCGGGAGAGCGCGACCGCCAGCAGCACATACGCCACGGAGAAGAGGAGCGCGGTGGTACGCCGGTGCCGTTCCAGATGGGCCCCCACGCTCAGCAGCGCGATGGGCAGCGCGGTGCCCGCGAGCGAGTGGTAGCCGCGGAGCTGGTCGACGGCGAAGCCGAGCGACACCAGGGTGAGACAGACGACCGGCCACCGCCGGCGCACGGCGAGCGGGAGGCATTCGAGGGCGATCGCCATGACGGCCAGCGCGTCGAAGGGACGGTCCGGCACGCCGCCGAGCTGCGTCCCGCGGGTGTAGAACGCCGGCAGGAGCGATGCGGAGAGGCACAGTACTCCGAGCAGGAGATCCCGGACCGTGACGTCGGACCGGCGCCACCAGTCCGGGACCCGTCGAAGGCTGATCATCGGGGGAGTTTCGCGGTGGCGTCGATCCGCTCGGCGCGCCGACGGCGGGGCACCACATGGCCACGCCGGTAGGCCAGCCACATGAACACGACCGTCGCCAGTACGCAGAACAGCACCGAGTACACACTTCCCTCCGGGCCGAAGTCTCCGCCGGTGAGCAGCACCGGGCCCGAGGTCGCGGAGTCCAGCAGTCCCTGGGGGGTGTCGTTGCCCGAGACCTCGGTGCTGAAGATGCCGGACGCGGCGAAGTTCCAGCCGAAGTGCAGGCCGATCGGCACCCACAGCTTGCGGGTGGCGACGTACGCGGCGGTCAGCATGCCGCCTGCCTCGATGGCGATGGCGGTGGCGCCCCACAGGCTGGCGTCAGGGTTGAGCAGGTGCGACAGACCGAACAGCGCACCGGTCAGCACCAGCGCGATCCACGTGCCGATGCGTTCTTCGGTGATCCGAAACAGGACGCCGCGGAAGATGAGTTCCTCCGTCACCGCGGCGGCGGCCATGAAGCCGAACAGCCCCACCGCGCCCGTCACCGAGCCCAGGCCGTCGACCTCGTAGTACCCGGAGGTGAAGAGGTTCACCATGACGGCCCCGAACAGCGCGGCGCCGATCAGCGTTCCGCGGACTGTCGCGGTCGCGGACCCCTCCAGGGCCACCTCCGTGGACGGGCGGTGCTCGGTCCGCCGTACCACCCACCCGTAGACAAGCACCGCGAGCACGGCTGTCGGGACGCCGACGACCAGTTGGAGCCACGGTTTGTCCTCCGCCGCGGCAAGCCCCTGACCACCGAGGAAAGCGACCGCCGCGACGGCCACGAGTTGCCAGACCAGCCTCATCAGAACTCCTACGCAAGATCCGCGACGGAGTGCCGCGGGCTGCGCAGAACGCTATGGATTCGACGGCCCGGAATCGTCACCACTCGGTGGACATCTGCGCGTAGCTCGCACGGGGGACAGACCCCACGGACCGGCCTGCCGCCGGCTCGTCAGCGGGTGAGCAGCAACGCGTCACCCACCGCCCGCTTGGTGCCGTCCGACGGCGAGTTGATCACCTTGCGGTGAGGATCTGCTGGACCTGCCGGGCCCGCCGGAAGGTGTCGTCCGGGACCGGCAGCCACGCGTAGAACCCGCCCAGATACTGTTCCATCTGCTTGTGGTGCGCAGATGATCGTGCGGAGCGGACGACCTCCAGGTCCGTGACCTCGTACTTCACGCCGGCTGCCGCAGGCCGGCCAGCGTCCTGCGGGCGGCGTGCGGCGGCGTCAGGTGTCGTAAACCGTGGAGCGATGTCCGACGTGGACGATCCACACCACCAGTTCTCCGTTGTCGATGGTGTAGACGACCCGGTAGTCCCCCACTCGCAGGCGGCGGCGATCAGGTTGGGACACGAGGGCGGTGGTGTTGAAGCCGAGGGGGTCGCTCTCCAGTTCCGTTAGTTTGGCGAGAATGCGAAGGGCCATTTCGCGGGGGATCTTCCGGAGCTCAGCCTGCGCCTCGGGGCGGAAGACGGTGCGGTATTCACTCACTGCGTGCCAGCGTCTCCTTCATCACGTCCTCGATTGGGACGCCGGCCGAGCGATTCGCCATACGCTCGTCGATGATCCGGTTGATCTCTCGCTCTTCCCATTGCTGGTACTGACGAAGGACATCAATCGAAACGACGGCGGCGACTTGCTTGCCTCGCCGTGTGATGACTGTGGGTTGGTCGTCGCGGTCGGCCCTCTCGACAACCTCGGCCAAGTGCGCGCGGACATCACGGATGGACTCTATGGGCATCTGCGTCATGCGCCCAAAGGTACCGAATGTTCCGTGTGTACACAACAGTGGCACTGGTGGGATGGCCGCGCCCAGCCCAGGGGATGGTGGTCCGTCGCGGACGTACCGCCGCCTCCAAGACCACCCCGCCACTGTCAGTCCCCCATGGAAAGATGTGCCTCCACCGCGGCAGACAGCACACAAGCGGTACAGAAGCGGCACAAGTACGGGGCAAAAGGGGCGGCATGGCAGTCGGTGAGGGGGCGGACAGCGGCCCCGTGTTCGCGCCTGTGGGGCGGAAGGCGCGGCAGGTTCTGGCGCGAGGCGAGCGGCTGCACAGCGACGCTCGGGCCGTGCTCGACGATCACCGGCGGGCGGTCGAGGAGATCCGGGCCGCCCTCACGCCGATCCAAGCCGACCTTGTCGTCGAGGAGTTGGCGGGGATTCCCGTTGCGCGGCTGAAGGATGCCACCGAGGGGCGGTTGCGGATTGCGGCCCTGGAAGCGGCCGGGATCGGGTCCGTGCGGGAGGTGTACGAGGCGAGCCGGTTCGAGTTGCGGCAGATTCCGGGGGTCGGGGCGCAGACCGCCGATCAGGCGCTTGCCGCGGCGCGGCAGATCGCGCGGGCGGTCGAGGAGACCGTGTCCGTACGGATCGATGTCGATCACCCGGAGCCCCGCACCACCGCTCTCGTGATCGCGCTCCGCCGGCTCGTCGAGGCCGGCCCCGAGCTGCGCCGCGCCGTGGACGCCGCCGAGCGCCTCGACCGGAAGCTGAAGGTGCTGCTTCCGGCGGCCCGGCCCGCCGGCGGGCGGCTGCGGATGGCGCTGACCAGGAAGGCCCGGCGGGAGAGCGCGCTCGTCGCGGTCGCGGAACTGCATCAGCTGACGGCCGATTCCAGGGACGTACGATTGCTGCTGGCGCAGGCCTCCACCGATCTGCTGCGCGAGTCCGCCTCCGAGGCCGAGGCATGGGTCGACTTCGAGCTGCGTTCCACGGAGTACTACAGCCAGCTCGCCGAAGTCGCCGGCAGCGCTCCCGACGTGGCGGCCGCCGAGGGCTTCCTGCCGGCGGAGGTTGCCGAGCGGGTGCATGCGCAAGGCCTCGACGACACCCACCGTCGGGTCTCGCTGCGCGGCTACCAGTCCTTCGGCGCACGGTTCGCACTCGCACAGCGGCGCGTGGTGCTCGGCGACGAGATGGGGCTCGGCAAGACGGTCCAGGCCATCGCCGTACTGGCGCACCTGGCGGCGCACGGGCACAGCCACTTCTTGGTGGTCTGCCCGGCGAGCGTACTGATCAACTGGACCCGCGAGATCCGCTCGCGCAGCACCCTGCGGGCGGTGCCCGTGCACGGTCCCGAGCGGCGGCGCGCGTACGCGGAGTGGAGCGAGCGCGGCGGCGTCGCGGTCACCACCTTCGACGTGCTGCACAGCCTGCCCACGCCGGACAGAGCGACCGCACCCCCGGCCGCACTCGTCGTCGACGAGGCCCACTACGTGAAGAATCCGGACGCCCGCCGTTCCCGCGCCGTCGCCGCCTGGACCGACCGGTGCGAACGGGTCCTGTTCCTCACGGGGACGCCGATGGAGAACCGCGTCCAGGAGTTCCGTACGCTCGTCCGCTACCTCCAGCCCGAGCTGGTGCCCCAGATCCAGGGAGGCGACGCGGTCGCGGGCCCGCACACCTTCCGCAAGTCCGTCGCCCCCGCCTATCTGCGCCGCAACCAGCAGGACGTACTCACCGAACTGCCCGCGCTGCTCCAGGTCGACGAGTGGGAGGAGTTCAGCGCCGCCGACCAGGATGCCTACCGCGAGGCGGTCGCCGCCGGGAACTTCATGGCGATGCGCAGAGCCGCGTATGCGAACGCCGAGCAGTCCGCGAAGCTGCAACGCCTGCGCGAGCTGGTGGCCGAGGCGGCCGAGAACGGACTCAAGGTGGTCGTGTTCTCGTACTTCCGCGACGTACTCGCCGTCGTCCAACAAGCCCTGGGCGACGGCGCGTTGGGACCACTGGCCGGTGGCGTACCTGCCGCTCGCCGACAGCAACTCGTCGACGAGTTCACGGCCGCCTCCGGCCACGCCGTGCTGCTCTGCCAGATAGAGGCCGGCGGCGTCGGCCTCAACCTCCAGGCGGCGTCCGTCGTGATCCTGTGCGAGCCGCAGGTCAAACCCACCCTGGAGCACCAGGCCGTGGCCCGCGCCCACCGTATGGGCCAGGTCCGCCCGGTCCAGGTGCACCGCCTCCTCGCCACGGACAGCGTCGACGACCGCCTGCTGCGCATCCTGGAGAACAAGTCCCGCCTCTTCGACGCGTACGCCCGCCGCAGCGACGTCGCCGAGGCGACCCCGGACGCCGTCGACGTCTCGGACGGCACCCTGGCCCGCCGCATAGTCGAGGAGGAGCAGCAGCGCCTGGCCGCCTAGGCGCTCCGCTGGATGCCGTTCGTTTGCTGCGGGCCGGTGGGGCTGGCCGCTCCCTCACGCTCGGCTTCTCCCCCACTCTCGGCTGCGCTCGAGCGGGGACCCCCATGAGCGGGGGACCCCCATGAGCGGGGGACCCCCATGAGCGGGGGACCCCATCGCGACGGAGCCGCACATGTCACAGCCCCGCCCCTTTGGGGCGGTGACGAACCGCACCGGACTCGCCGGATCCGTTCAGCGGATCCTCAAACTCCCTTACTTCGCCCGGCTCATCGCCCTTCGGCGCGATCCGCACGTACCGCGCTTTCGTGCTCGGCTCGTACGGCCGCCACCGCGACGGATGCCTGGAGGAGGGAGAGGAACGCGGCCGCGAGAAGAGGGGCGAGCGGACGGCGAGGGGTCACCGTCCGACTCTGCGGCGGCGGACGCCCCGGCACGGCACGCGCGCCGGGGCATCCCACGTACGGAGGCCGGAGCGGTTCCGGGCCGCCGGGGTCAGCCGATGCGGTCGGCCGGGCCCACCTCCAGCCATGTGCTGTGATTCTCCCCTGTGGATGTGCCGCTCGACTCCAGCATGTGGCCGGTCTCCGGGTCGATGACGCAGCGGACGGTTTGCCAGAAGAAGGTCCGCTTGCCCCCGTCGGCAGGGTGGACGATGACCTTCAGCGCTTTCGTGATCGCGGTGCCCGAGCGGCCCCTGCCGTCCTTGACCCCAGGGGTCAGCGTCACCCCGGGGGTGTCCGCGATGACGCGGAAGAGCGCGGAACGCAGCTCGGGGCTCGCGGGCGACGACTCCAGCAGATGCACGACCTCGTAGAAGCGCACCGCGGGGTCCTTCGCGAAGCGTGCTGCCAGCGCGTTCGGGTCGGTGGGCAGCTTGTCGAGTTCGGGCCAGATCAGGTGCCGGCCACCCACCCGCCACTTGGCGTGGTTCTCGGCCCACTCGCGCGCCTTGCCGTTCGCGTCCACGATCCAGGTGCGACCCGCACGGTCTACGTACCAGGTCTCCGCCCTCTTCTTGCCGCCCTTCACCGTCTCGGCATGGACCCTCCAGTACTTCGCCTGTGTCGCCGGGGCGTCTTCCGAGACCTCCGCCATGTCGTTCAGGAACGCCGAGGCCGCCGAGGCTGTCGAAGCCGGCTTTCCGCCCACGTTCAGCACGGGGTAGGCGACGGTGCCGACGGCGATCGCGGCCACCGCCGCCGCGGCGATCAGAACGCGGCGGCGGCGCGTGATGCGGGAACGCCGGGGGGCGGCGCCCGGTTCTCCGAGGGGGCCGGGGGTGGCGAGGACGACCACCGGCCTGTCGGGCGGCGGCGCGAGCGCGGCCGTCGGTCCGTCCCGGCGCGCGGCGGCGGGTACGACCTCCGTGCCCGTCTCCGGGACGTCAGGCACGGCCATGGTGTCCGAGGCGCGCGACAGCCGGGCGTCGCGCTCGGCCGCCTGCGCCAGCAGCGTCCGTACGGCCGTCGTCTTCTCCGCGGACGGGGGCGTCACCCGCCCCGCCAGGATCAGTTCGTCCGCTCCGGGAAAGTCGAGAAAGTCGTCGTGCTCGCTCATGCCAGGTCTCCAGTCAGTTTGAGAGGGGTGCCCGCGCGCATGCGGTTACGGGCCCGGTGGAGCCGGGAGCGGGCCGTCCCGGCGGGTATGCCGACCACGGCGGCGGCCTCCGTGGGCGTCAGCTGCTCCCAGGCGACCAGGAGGAGCAACTCCCGTTCGTCGGAGGGAAGTCGGGCGAGCTGGGCGCGCAGCCGGGGTGCCACGGCCGCCGCGTCGAGACGGTTGTCCACCGCCTCCCACGGGTCGTCGTGTGGGGCGGTCCCCTGCAGGCCGGGCCGGGCCGCCGCGGTGCGTCGCCAGTGCGCGGACAGTACGTTTCTGGCCACTCCGAACAGCCAGGCCCGCGCAGGCCCCCGGCCTGCGTCGAACCTGCTCCGCGTCGCGTACGCCTGAAGCCACAGCTCGGCGAGCAGATCGTCGGCGGCGCCGGGCGCGCGGCGCGCGAAGTAACCGTGCAGTGCCGCCGAGTGGCGTACCACCAGCGGTTCGAAGGCTGCCGGGTCCCGCGCCGCGCGGGCCAGCAGCTCCTCGTCGTCCAGGTCCGTGGTCACGAGACCTCCGTCTCCGGACCGCCGGTCGGCGGTCTCGTCCCTACTTGGCGGAACCCGCCGACAGCGTTCGCGCTCAGCTGGAAGGGCGGCATGCACCACCCCTGTTCGCGCCCCTCCCGCAGAAGCCATCCGGCACTGGAGTCATATGCGCAGGTTAGATGCGCCGTTTGGTGACGTTGTGTCATGACCGGTGGATGGCGCCTGCGTTACGTCCGTGCAGGGCCCTTGTGCAATTCCTGTGGAAGCCTCAATCTTTCGGCTGACGCACAGGGTTGTCACCGAACTTGGCATGACCCTGTCTTCTTTTGCGTGCCCGCACCAGCCCGCACCACCTGCGTGTGCTCCACCGGCACCACCCCCCACCAACGCGCCACCGATTGAGGAGGATCCCTCAGATGGCAGTGATGCGTCATGCCCGCCGAAGACTTGCCGGAATCGCCACCGGAATCAGCGCGACAGCCCTCGTCGCCGGCCTCGTCACCGCTCTCCCCGCCCAGGCCGCAGCGGCACCCGTCGGCCCCGTCCAGTACGCGGGCGCACCCGGGACGATCGCGAACAGCTACATCGTCACCCTCGACGCGGACGCCGCGAAGGCCGGTTCCGCCGAGGGCAGGGCACTCGCCAAGGAGTACGGCGCGACGATCGAGCGTACGTACAAGAAGGCGCTGAACGGTTACGCCGTCGAGGCCACCGAGGACGAGGCGAAGAGGTTCGCCGCCGACCCGGCCGTCGCCTCCGTCGTCCAGAACCGCACCTTCACCATCAGCGCGACCCAGCCCAACCCGCCCTCCTGGGGCCTGGACCGCATCGACCAGGCGGCCCGCCCGCTCAACCAGAGCTACACCTACGACGACACCGCCGGCGAGGGCGTCACCGCCTACGTCATCGACACCGGTGTCCGCATCTCCCACACCGACTTCGGCGGCCGGGCCGTCAACGGCTACGACGCCGTCGACAACGACAACACCGCCCAGGACGGCCACGGCCACGGCACGCATGTCGCCGGTACGGTCGGTGGCACCGCATATGGCGTCGCCAAGAAGGCGAAGATCGTCGGCGTCCGCGTGCTCAACAACTCCGGGCAGGGCACGACCGCGCAGGTCGTCGCGGGCATCGACTGGGTGACGAGCAACGCCGTCAAGCCGGCCGTCGCCAACATGAGCCTCGGCGGCCCCACGGACACCGCGATCGACGCCGCCGTACGCAACTCCATCGCCTCCGGCGTCACTTATGCCGTGGCGGCCGGCAACGAGTCGACGAACGCCTCGACCCGCTCGCCCGCCCGCGTCACCGAGGCGATCACCGTAGGCGCCACCACGAACACCGACGCCAAGGCCAGCTACTCCAACTTCGGCACCGTACTGGACGTCTTCGCGCCCGGCTCCTCCATCACCTCCACGTGGAGGACGAGCGACAGCGCGACGAACACCATCTCCGGTACGTCCATGGCGAGCCCGCACGTGGCCGGAGCCGCCGCCCTCTACCTGGCGGACAACCCCACCGCCACCCCGGCTGCCGTCCAGACCGCCCTGGTCAACTCCGCCACCACCGGAGTCGTCACCAGCCCCGGCACCGGCTCGCCCAACCGCCTCCTGCGCGTAGGCAGCGGCGGCGACACCACCCCGCCGCCCACCGGCTCACGCTTCGAGAACGGCGACGACTACGCGATCAGCGACAACGCCACGGTCGAGTCACCGCTCACGGTCACCGGCGTCACGGGCAACGCACCCGCAGCCCTCAGCGTCCCGGTCAGCATCGTCCACACGTACATCGGCGACCTCCAGGTCCAGCTGATCGCCCCCGACGGCACCGCCTACACGCTGAAGGCCTACGGCGCGGGCGGCTCCACCGACAACATCAACACCACATACACCGTGAACGCCTCCTCGGAGACCGCGAACGGCACATGGAAACTCCGGGTCAGCGACAACGCGGCGCAGGACACGGGGCGGATCGACTCGTGGGCCCTGCAGTTCTGAGCCCTGATCAGTAACGCACCTTCAGTAGCTCATCATCAGTAACCCCCGTCCTCGCGGTACGGCTTCGGGTCCGTGACCCAGCCCGCCGCGAGGACGAGGCGCGAGGTGCGGTGGACGGCGAGGAAGGCGAAGGGACGGTCGAAGGCGGCCCTGATCGTGGTAGTCACATGGCCGGGATCCAGTCGCGCGCTGCCGGGTGCAGCGGCGACGGCCGTGACCGCCGCCGCGCGGAAGCCAAGGGCACCGAACCTCGCCATGGTGGACTGCTGGGCCGATCCGATGGCCAGCGGGGAGCCGCTGATTCCGGGGAAGTGCCCGTACGCGGTGTCACGCGCCGTCGTGAGACCGAACAGCTTGTGCAGCTCCAGCAGATCGTGGTGCGCCGCCATGTCGTACGCCATCGTCGTGACGTCGAGAGTCGGCAGCCGGGGGCTCATGCAGCGTTCCTTGTCGACGCGCAGGCCGGGTCCCGCTTCGCCGTACGGGAGTTGAGAGCCGGATGTGACCGGGTGCCCGTGGTTGAGGAGGCTCACGCCCGCACTCAGCACCTGCCCCGGAGTCATCCGCTCCTCGCCGAGCAGGAGATGGACGTCGATACCGGTCGTGCCCGGCACCTTCAGCTCGGTGACGAATCCCTCCGGTGTGTCCGCCACGCCGATCGGGTCCAGCAGGACGCTGCTACGGCGCAGCCCCAGGAGCGTACGCCCATACCACGGTCCCGCCTGCGGCCTCACCGGCCACTCCTCGAAGGGGTGCTGCCATTCCGTACGCATGGCCAGCGCACTCGCCAGGACCAGCTCGGTGTCCGGCGTCAGCACAACCGGCATACGCTCGATCAAGCCACCGGTCCGCTGCACCGACCACGCGTCAAGGGCGGCGTGATCGGCCCCCTCGTCCCCCGTGAGCACCCCGTGCGTCTGCGCCGGCAGCCCTTGCGCCCACGCCTCCCGCAGCTCCAACGTCCGCTTCGTCCACAGCCCAAGGGCCGAATCCAGCCCCCGCATCCCGCCCAGGGCCCCCATCAACTCCCGCCCCGCGGCCGCCGCTTCCTCGGCCGGCAGCCCCACCGCCTCGGCCAGCTCCGCGCGCGCCGCACCACCGGCACCGTCCGCCAGAAAGGCGAGCAACGGCCAGACTCCGGCGGCCGAGAAGACCGTGTCGCCACTCGCCGCCCCGGCCCACCGCGCCGTCAGCCCGTTGACCGCGCCGACCGTCGTCCCGGCCAGCACACCTGACGCGCTCGTCATCCGCGTTCCGCCCCCCTCAGCCCCACACATACGATGCGCCTGTCGTACGTCAGTTCCCGCACCGCTCGGACGAGGAGCACGGTACTAGTGGCCATACCTCCGCCCCCTGGGCCCCAGCAGCCCCCAGGCGGCCAGTACCCGCCTCCACCAGGCCCGTACGGCGCGCAACCCGGCCCCGGACAGGGACCGTACGGCTACCAACCCTGGGGCCAACACCCCCCGTACGCCCCCTTTCCTCCCCCTCCCGCTTCCCTCAACGGCTTCGCCATCGCCGCACTCGTGCTCGGCATCCTCTGCTTCCTCCCGCTGATCGGGCTGATCCTCGGCCTCATCGCGCTGGTGCAGATCAAGAAGAAGGGCGAGCGCGGCAAGGGAATGGCGATCGCCGGCGTGATCCTCTCCTCGCTCGGCACCGCCTTCCTCGTGTTCGCGTTCGCGAGCGGCGGGGCGGCCAAGTTCTGGGAGGGCTTCAAGGAAGGCGCACGGGAGGGCGCGACCTTCTCCGTCGACAAGGGCGAGTGCTTCGATACGCCGGGCGGCTCGTTGGAGGGCATGGCGTACGACGTCGAAAAGGTGCCGTGCGCGGGTAAGCACGACGGCGAGGTCTTCGCGAACTTCCAGATGGACGACGGCGATTACCCGGGAGACGCCGCCATCAACCAGGCCGCAGACGACAAGTGCTACACGCTCCAGCACGCATACGCGATGGACTCCTGGGCCGTGCCGGAAAACATCGCCATCTACTACTTCACCCCCACCCGCCAGAGCTGGGACCTGGGCGACCGCGAGATCAGCTGCCTGTTCGGCAACACGGACGCGTCGGCGGGCCTGACCGGCTCACTGCGCAACGACGAGACCACGCTCGACGCCGACCAGCTCGCGTACCTGAAGGCGGATCAGATCCACAACGAGGCAATGGAGTCGGCGCCCGCGGAGGCGTACCCCGAGGACGACCTGCCCGGTCACAAGCAGTGGGCGACACGCGTCTCCGGCGCCCTGACCGAACAGGTGGACATGCTCCGCGCCCACGACTGGGACGCCGAAGCCCAGGGCCCGGTCGCCACGCTGGTCAAGGACCTCGACACGGCCCGGAAGGAATGGCAGCAGGCCGCCAAGGCCACCGACCCGGACACCTTCTACGAGCACTACGAGAAGGGCGCGACCCTCACCGACCCCCAACAGGCCGTCACCGCGCGCAAGGCCTTGGGCCTGGCCACGGACCCGCCGAGGTACTACGAGGACGGAGAAGACGCCGGAGGCGGCGGCGCCGAGGTGTGACGCTCGGCCATATCGGAGAGAAAGCCCCTGGTAAAGACCCACCCTGCCCCGCTTCATCACATCGAGTGATTCTCTGGCCTTTACTTGCTCGGTACAACCCTCGGTTGCCACCCTGTTGCTGTCTGTACAACCTGATGGGAGCGGCCAGTGGCATTCGGTGAGCAGCCGGCGTACCTCCGCGTCGCGGGTGATCTCCGCAAGAAGATCGTCGACGGCTCCCTGCCACCCCACACCCGGCTCCCGTCCCAGGCCAGAATCCGCCAGGAGTACGGGGTTTCGGACACGGTCGCCCTGGAGGCCCGCAAGGTGCTGATGGCCGAGGGCCTGGTCGAAGGCCGCTCGGGATCCGGTACGTATGTCCGCGCGCGTCCCGTGCCGCGCCGCATCGCCCGCTCCGGGTACCGGCCGGAGACCGGCGCCACGCCCTTCCGCCAGGAGCAGGCCGATGCCGAGGCGCGCGGCACGTGGGAGTCGCACAGTCGGCAGGCCGAGGCGAGCGCCTCGATCGCCTCGCGGCTGGCCATCGCTCCGGGCGATCGCGTGATGTGCACGCAGTACGTGTTCCGGGACGCGGGGGAGCCGATCATGCTCTCCACGTCGTGGGAGCCGCTCGCCGTAACCGGCCGTACGCCCGTGATGCTCCCCGAGGAGGGGCCCCTCGGGGGCATGGGCGTGGCCGAACGCATGGCGGCGATCGACATCGTTGTGGACAACGTCACGGAGGAAGTGGGCGCGCGGCCGGGGCTGGCCGAGGAACTCGCCGCCCTCGGCGGCGTTCCCGGCCACGTGGTGCTGATCATCCAGCGGACGTTCTTTGCCTCCGGCCGGCCGGTGGAGACGGCGGACTTGGTGGTACCTGCTGACCGGTACCGGGTGTCTTATCACCTGCCGGTTCGGTAGCTGGGCTACCTCACCGGAGGGTGGGTCTGGGAGCCCACGGGGGTGGTGGGTTCGGTTCATGGGCGACTGCGGGCCCATCGTGGGTGGTCGCGTATTCCCCAGTCCCGCCCCTTCCCGGCTGTGACAATTTGCGGCTCCGCCGCGTGGGGGGTGGGGGGGCTGCGCCCCAGGCCCCGCTGCCTCCGGCGGGGCGGATGGGGCGCCTTCGGCGGGTGGGTGGGTTCTTGGGGTGGGTGGGGAGCCTGCCGCGGGTGGGTGGGGTGCCTACCGGGGTGGGGGGTGACAGTGGTGTCGCGGCTGCGGGTGCGTTGGGGCTGGTCGCGCAGTTCCCCGCGCCTAAAGGCAAAAGCCTGCGACTGCCCGTGGCCGGGAAGGCGCCCGCACTCGAGCAGCCCGTGGCCGGAAAGGCGCCCGCACCCGGGCAGCCCGTGGCCGGGAAGGCGCCCGCACCCGGGCAGCCCGTGCCCGGAAGGCGCCCGCGCCCCGAGCATGCCCGCGGTCCGAAAGGCCGCCGGGGGGGAGCCCGCGCCCCCATGGCCCCGCAGCCGCCCACGGCGGCAAGGGGACGGGGCGGGGGTGTGCGCCCGCAGCGGCCGGCGCGCCAACACCGGCACCCCCTACCAGCCGACAGCAACGCGCGCCGGTCCGAGGACGGACACCCCCGACGCGGCCCCGCACCCACCACGAACCCCAAGGGGCGCGGGGCTGTGACATATGCGGCTCCGCCGCGTGGGCGCGACCAGCCACACTCAACCCGCAGCCGCCCCACCGCCGGAGGCACCACGCGTGGGCGCGACCAGCCACAACGGCGCCGCCAGCCGACAATGAACCCAACCGCCCAACCGCCGGAGGCACCCCGCGTGGGCGCGACCAGCCACAACGGGGCCGTCAGCCGACAGCGAACCCAACCGCCCAACCGCCGGAGGCAACCCGCGTGGGCGCGACCAGCCACAACGGCGCCGTCAGCCGACAGCGAACCCAACCGCCCAACCGCCGGAGGCACCCCGCGTGGGCGCGACCAGCCACAACGGCGCCGTCAGCCGACAACGAACCCAACCGCCCAACCGCCGGAGGCAACCCGCGTGGGCGCGACCAGCCACAACGGCGCCGCCAGCCGACAACGAACCCAACCGCCCAACCGCCGGAGGCAACCCGCAATCCACGAACCCAATCTGTTAAAACCCATGCGCGCAGCGTGAAGGTTAGGCGTAGGCTCGGGCATATGCGGATTGCGGTTTCCTTAAGGGGCGGGTCAGAACGCGGAGCGCGACGCAGAGGGGGAGCGCGATGAGCGACAGCGGCACCAGCACCCTGCCCTGGCTCGTCGTGCGGCGCGACGACAACGGCAACCGCTACACCGTCAGCCGATGCGCCACCAGGATCGAGGCCGAGAAGATCGCGGACCGTCTCGACCGCCACGGCAAGAACCACAGCCACAACCACAACAACAACCACCTGTACTTGATCGAGCGCATCGAACAGAGCAACGGCGGCGACCCCCAGAACCGCCGAAACGGCACCCCGTAGGCACCCCATAAACTCCACCGCATGACGGAACGGACCGTGGTGGTAGGAGCCGCCGTACTGAGCGACGACGGCCGCCTACTCGCCGCCCGCCGCAGCGCACCCCCGGACCTGGCCGGCCGCTGGGAACTCCCCGGCGGCAAGCTCGAACCCGGCGAGACCCCCGAACACGCCCTCGTACGCGAGCTGCGCGAAGAACTCGGCGTAGCGGCGGAGCCGGTCACGCGCATCCCGGGGGAGTGGCCCCTGAAGCCCCCGTACACCCTCCATGTCTGGACCGCCCGCCTGCTCCCCGGCTCCGCCGACCCCAAACCCCTTGAGGATCACGACGAGTTGCGCTGGCTGACTCAGGACGAGATCTGGGACGTCGACTGGCTGGATCAGGACGTACCGGCCGTCATGGAGGTAGCCCGCCACACCTGGGCAGCCCCCGCACGGGAGGCGTGAGCCCTGCCCCAAGGGGTACGCGGATGCCGCCACACCTGTGACATACACAACGCCGCACGCTGACGCGCGCAAGCGCAGGAGGCCGTGCGCGCGGGCCGCTGGGCCCGCGCCGGCACGCCACGGGGCCCAGCGGCCCCGTGCGACGCAGGCACGCGCCTCGTACGCCACGCAGGCACGCACCCCAAGCGTCACGCGGGCACGCGCCCGACACGCGCAAAAGGCCCCCACACGCCCTGCGTGCCACAGCAAGCCCCACCGCACGGTACTGCGCCCCGCATACCGGGTATATCCCCATTAACCCCACGAAACCGGACTGCATCCGCTTCAAGCCCGGGAGTGATCCGCGTGATCCACACCGATGGCAAAGTTGCCGAGTGGACCTTCCCCGCGGATCCAGGCTCCGTAAAAACCGCCCGTTCCTTCGTGCGCAGCCAGCTGCACGCCTGGGGCCTCGATTCCCTGGGTGACGTGACCGCGCTGTTGGTCAGCGAGCTGGTCACCAACTCCCTACAGCACGCCATGGGCCCCATCGACGTACGCCTCGTACGCCCCACAGGCCCCCGCGGCGGCCTGCTCGTGGAAGTGTCCGACCCCCTGCCGGACCTCCCGCACGAGCGCGCCGCGCACGCCGATGACGAGGGCGGACGCGGTCTCCACCTGGTGGCGTGCTCCTCGCGGCGCTGGGGAACCCGGCCCGGTGCGACGGGCAAAACGGTGTGGTTCGAACTGGCCCCGCCGGGCTGAACGCGAGCCGCTCGCGAGCCGCTCGCAGGCCGAGCGGATGCGCTTTGCGAGCCGACGGGGACGGTGCGGAACTGTCCGGTCCTGAGGGCTTACAGAAGTCAGTGATTCGACGGGGTGCGCCCTGGTTAGAAGACTGGGAGTGTGTGTCGCGGCCGGTCCTAAATACATCGGGACCGTGCTGTGATCGTGAACACCGTGTTGTGCGGCGCCGTACTGCTGGATACTGCGGGCAGCCGCCCCCGGTGACCGATGCCGGACGCGGTGAGCTGGAGGGGACGGTTCGCGTGAGCGAGATACCAGCGAAGGCCACGGAGACTTCGGAGTCCAAGGAGTCGAGGGAGTCCAGGGAATCCATGGACTCCGCGGCTCCGGGGGGCGGCGCGATGGCCGTCGGCGCGACGACCGCCGGCGCCATGGCCGCCGGTGCGTCGGCCGACGCACCGCTCGGTGGCGTCGACGGCGAGATCGACGGCGTGGTGTGGCAGAGCAGCCCACCCGGCTCGATCTACGACTACATCAAGGTCGCCTCGTTCTCGATCGGCCCCGACGGCCTCGTCGACCAGTGGAGTCTGCGCGCGGAGAAGCTGTTCGGCATCAAGTCCGAGCGGGCCGTGGGCATGGACCCCATCGAAGCCTTCGTCGACCCCGATCTGCGCGAGCGCGGCCAGCGGAAGATGGCCGAGATTCTCGACGGCCGGGAGTGGACGGGTGTCGTGCCCTTCCGGGTGCCGGACGACGCGGAGTCCGGTGCGGGTATGGAGGGACTCGCGGAGGTCTACGTCATGCCGACGCGCACGGAGGAGGGCGAGCGAGCCGCCCTGTGCATCGTCGTGGACGTCCGCACCCTGCGCGGAATCGAGACGGATCTCGCCGCCGCGCAGGCGGTTTTCGGCCAATCTCCGTTCGGCTTTCTGCTGATCGACACGGAGTTGAGGATCCGTCGGGCCAACGAGCGGTTCGCCATGGTCTTCGGCGGCACCGTGAACGACCACCGCGGACGCGGCGTCAGGGACTATCTGGTCCCCCACGAGGCCGAGCGGGTCTCCGCGACGCTGCGCCGCGTCCTGGAGACGGGCGAATCCGTCTCCGACATGCAGGTCACGGGCACCGTGCCCGGCTCCCCCGAGCGCCGGAACTGGTCCGTCAACCTCTATCGCGTGGAGAGCGGTGCGGGCCGGGCGATCGGTATCGCCTGGCTGGGTATCGATGTCACCGCGCGCCGCGCCGCCGCCCGAGAGGCCGCCGCCGCCCGGCGCAATCTCGCCCTTCTGAACGAGGCCGGTGCGCGCATCGGCAACTCCCTCGACCTGGAGACCACGGCCCGCGAACTCCTCGACGTGGCCGTCCCCGGCTTCTGCGACCTCGCCTCCGTCGACCTCTACCAGGGGCTGCTCGCCGGCGACGAGACCCCGCCCGGGCTCGCCGACGGCAGCGCCGAGCTGCGCCGGGTCGCCGTTGCCAGCGCCGTCTCCGACGCGCCCTTCATCGGTGGACCCGAGCCGGTGAACGTAGGCGCCGTTCACCACTTCGCATTCAACTCGGAGTGCGCGGACGCCCTGCGCACCGCCCGCCCGAAGACCGTTCCGGGCGAGGAGGGTGGCCTGATCCAGTCCACGCTCGCCGTTCCGATGGTCGCGCACGACACGGTCGTCGGCTTGGTCCAGTTCTCCCGTACGAAGGGCAGCGAGCCGTTCGGGGAGCGGGACCGCGGGCTCGCGGTCGAGCTGGCCGCCCGCGCCGCCGTCTGTATCGACAACGCCCGCCTGTACCGGCGCGAGCACCAACGCGCGTTGATACTCCAGCGCTCCCTGCTGCCTCCGGGCGACCCGGAGGCCTCAGGGCTGGACATCGCGTGTCGCTACCTCCCCGGGAACGCGGCGACGGAGGTGGGCGGCGACTGGTTCGACGTCATCGAACTCCCCGGCCACCGCACGGCGTTGGTCGTCGGCGACGTGATGGGCCGCGGACTGCGCGCCGCCGTCGCCATGGGTGAACTCCGTACGGCCGTACGCACCTTGGCGCTGCTCGACCTCGAACCCGCCGAGGTCCTCTCGGCGTTGGACGAGATCGCCCGCGGCCTCGGCACACCCGGCGGCATCCAGCAGGCCACCCGCACCGCGGGCCGCCAGTCGCAGCGCGACGCCGACCTCTCCGAGGTGTACCTCGCCACCTGTGTGTACGCGGTCTACGACTCCGTCACGCGCCGCTGCACCTTCGCCAACGCGGGCCATCTGCCGCCCGTACTGGTGGAGCCCGGCGAGAACGCGCTGATGCTGGACGTGCCGCCGGGCATGCCCCTCGGCGTCGGCGGCGAGCCCTTCGAGGAGGTGGAAGTCGAGCTTCCCGAAGGTTCTCTTTTGGCGCTCTACACGGATGGACTGGTCGAATCGCGCGATCACCCGCTGGACGAGGGCCTGCAGGCGTTCGTGGGCGCCCTGACCGACGACCCGTCACCCGGTCCCCACTCGGCGGCGCGGCGCGCCAACACCTCCCGGTCCCTTGAGGACGTCTGCGACCACGTCCTCAACACCCTCGACACCCATCACGGCGAGGACGACATCGCGCTGCTGATGGCCCGTGTCCAGGGGCTGCCCGCCGAGTCCGTCGGCGACTGGACGCTGCCGCGCGAGCCGCGCAGTGTGGGCCGGGCCCGCGAGTACGCCCGTGGCCAGCTCCTGAGCTGGGACCTCGAACCCCTCGTCGACACCGCGGAGTTGCTGGTCAGCGAACTGGTGACCAACGCCCTGCGCTACGGCGAGGGCGAGATCAGGCTCCGGCTGCTGCTCGACCGCACGATGGTCTGCGAGGTCTGGGACGCCGGCCTGGTCCAGCCCCGCCGCCGCCGCGCCCGCGACACGGACGAGGGCGGCCGGGGCCTCCAGCTCGTCGGGCTGCTCAGCGCGGCGTGGGGCTCGCGCCGCACGCCGCGCGGCAAGACGGTCTGGTTCGAACTCCCCCTGCCGAACGGCGACACAGGCCTCGCAGACCCGGCAGAAGCCTTGCTGAGCCTGTTCTAGGAGCGGCTGAGCGGTCTGGGGGAAGTGTGGCACCCAACAGGGGGACCGCCCACTTCCCCGAGACCGCTCAGAGGTCCAGGAGTCAGTCCAGGAGGCCTAGGAGGTACGCCTCCTGATCTTCGACCCCAGCCAGACCAGCGGATCGTACTTGCGGTCAACCGCCCGTTCCTTCAAGGGGATCAGGGCGTTGTCCGTGATCTTGATGCCCTCGGGGCAGACCTCCGTACAGCACTTGGTGATGTTGCAGTAGCCGAGGCCGTGTTCGTCCTGGGCCGTGCTCTTGCGGTCAAGGCCGCTTTCGGACGCCGCGTCCAGCGGATGCATGTCCAGCTCCGCCACCCGCATCAGGAACCGGGGCCCCGCGAACGCCGGCTTGTTCTCCTCATGGTCCCGGACCACGTGACAGGTGTCCTGGCACAGGAAACACTCGATGCACTTGCGGAACTCCTGCGACCGGTCCACATCCTCCTGCATCATCCGGTACTCGCCGGGCCCGAGGTCGGCGGGCGGCACGAAGGACGGCACCTCGCGCGCCTTCGTGTAGTTGAAGCCGACGTCGGTGACGAGATCACGTACAACGGGAAACGCCCGCAAGGGAGTCACCGTGATCGTCTCCTCGCGCGAGAACACCGACATCCGCGTCATGCACATCAGCCGCGGCCGGCCGTTGATCTCCGCCGAACACGAACCGCACTTGCCCGCCTTGCAGTTCCAGCGCACGGCCAGATCCGGGGTCTGGGTCGCCTGGAGGCGGTGGATGATGTCCAGCACCACCTCGCCGTCGTTGACTTCGATCTTGAAGTCCTCCAGGCCACCGCCCTCGGCGTCCCCGCGCCACACCTTGAAGCGGGCCTCATAGCTGCTCACTCGTACAGCTCCTCTTCGGCGAGGTACTTGACCAGCTCTTCCTTGTCGAAGAGGGCGAGCAGGTCCTGGCGGATGGGCTCGGTGGTCTCGCGGACGAGCCTGATCTGGCCGCGTACCGGATCGGTGGCCGCCAAGCCGCCCGTGGGGTCGGTCGGCTGGCAGAGCAGGTTGATCCGCCGCCACTCCCGCTCCATCGTCGGATGGTCCTCACGGGTGTGGCCGCCGCGCGACTCCGTACGCTCCAGGGCGGCGCGCGCCACGCACTCGCTGACCAGCAGCATGTTGCGCAGGTCGAGCGCGAGGTGCCAGCCGGGGTTGAACTGCCGGTGCCCCTCGACCCCGGCCCGCCGCGCCCGTACGCGCAGATCCGCCAGCTTCTTCAGCGCCGACTCCATCTCCGCCTCCCGGCGGATGATGCCGACGAGGTCGTTCATCGTCTGCTGGAGCTCCTGATGGAGGGTGTACGGGTTCTCCGGCGGCCGTCCGGCCTCCTCCGCACCCGCCTCGGGGCCCTCCGCCGAGAACGGCCGCAGCGCTTCGGCCGCCGCCGCGTCGATCTGGCCGTCGTCCACCGCGGGCCGCTCGCCCAGACCGGCCGCGTACTGAGCCGCGTGCAGCCCGGCCCGCCGTCCGAACACCAGCAGGTCGGAGAGCGAGTTGCCGCCGAGCCGGTTGGAGCCGTGCATACCGCCCGCGACCTCCCCGGACGCGAACAGCCCCGGCACCCCGCGCGCCGCCGCCGTGTCCGATTCGACCGCGATCCCGCCCATCACGTAGTGGCAGGTCGGCCCGACCTCCATCGCCTCGGCGGTGATGTCGACGTCGGCGAGCTCCTTGAACTGGTGGTACATCGACGGCAGCCGCCGCTTGATCACCTCGGCGGGCATTCGCGTCGACACATCGAGGAAGACCCCGCCGTGCGGCGAACCACGGCCCGCCTTGACCTCCGCGTTGATGGCCCGCGCCACCTCGTCACGCGGCAGCAGTTCGGGCGGACGCCGGTTGTTGTCCGGGTCCTCGTACCAGCGGTCGCCCTCCTCCTCGGACTGCGCGTACTTCTCCTTGAACACGTCCGGGATGTAGTCGAACATGAACCGCTTGCCCTCGGAGTTCCGCAGCACCCCGCCGTCCCCGCGCACCGACTCGGTGACGAGGATGCCCTTCACGGACGGCGGCCAGACCATGCCCGTCGGGTGGAACTGCACGAACTCCATGTTGAGCAGGGGCGCCCCGGCAAGCAGCGCCAGCGCGTGTCCGTCCCCGGTGTACTCCCACGAGTTCGACGTCACCTTGAAGGACTTGCCGATGCCACCCGTGGCGATCACGACCGAGGGGGCTTCGAGGACGAAGAAACGGCCGGACTCCCGCTCGTAGCAGAAGGTCCCCGAGACCCGGTCCCCGTCCTTGAGGACCCGGGTGACCGTGCACTCTTGGTAGACCTTCAGCCGCGACTCGTAGTCCCCGGTCTCCTTGAAGTCCTCCTGCTGCAAGGACACGATCTTCTGCTGGAGCGTGCGGATCAGCTCCAGGCCCGTACGGTCGCCGACGTGCGCGAGCCGCGGGTACTCGTGCCCGCCGAAGTTGCGCTGGGAGATCCGCCCGTCCTTCGTACGGTCGAAGAGGGCGCCCCAGGTCTCCAGCTCCCAGACGCGGTCCGGGGCCTCCTGCGCGTGCAGCTCGGCCATCCGCCACTGGTTGAGGAACTTGCCGCCGCGCATGGTGTCGCGGAAGTGGACCTGCCAGTTGTCGCCGGAGTTCACGTTGCCCATGGCCGCCGCGATGCCGCCCTCGGCCATCACCGTGTGCGCCTTGCCGAACAGCGACTTGCAGATCACGGCCGTACGCGCGCCCCGCTCCCGTGCCTCGATCGCGGCCCGCAGCCCTGCGCCGCCCGCGCCGACCACGACGACGTCCCACTCCTGCCGGTCAACTACGGGCATCAGAACAACCTCGGATCGTCAAAGGCACCGGACGCGACCAGATACACGTAGAAGTCGGCGAGCGCCACGCTCACCAGCGAGGCCCAGGCGAGCAGCATGTGCCGGGCGTTGAGCTTGCCGACCCACTGCCACATCCGGTAGCGCACGGGGTGCTTGGAGAAGTGTTTGAGCTGCCCGCCGACGATGTGCCGGCACGAGTGGCAGGAGATGGTGTACGCCCAGATCAGCACGATGTTGACCAGGAAGACCAGGGTGCCGAGACCCATGTGGCCCCACTCGTAGTGCTCGTCGCGGAAGGCGAGCACGGTGTCGTACGTGAGGATGCCGGCGACCAGGATCGCGGCGTAGAAGAAGTAGCGGTGGATGTTCTGCAGGATCAGCGGGAAGCGGGTCTCGCCGGTGTACTTCTTGTGCGGCTCGGCGACCGCGCAGGCCGGAGGTGAGGCCCAGAAGCCCCGGTAGTAGGCCTTGCGGTAGTAGTAGCAGGTCAGCCGGAAGCCCAGCGGGAAGATCAGGATGAGCAGGGCGGGGGACAGGCCCCACCAGCCACCGAAGATCTCCCAGTTCGGGCCCGCCCGCATCGGCTCGCAGTTCTCCGCCAGACACGGCGAGTAGAACGGCGAGACATACGGCGCCGCGTAGTAGTCGGTGTTCGCGAACGCCCGCCACGTCGAGTAGACGATGAAAGCCAGCAGACCGGCCGCGGTGGCTGCGGGCTGCAGCCACCAGCGGTCCGTCCGCAGATGCTGGGCGGCGATCGCGGCGCGCGTGGGAGTTCTTACGCCGCCGCTGTTCAGTTCGGGTTCCGTACCAGTGGCCAAGGGGGTGGACTCCAGTCGGATCAGGGTGCGTGCCGGTCGCGGGCGCCGAGACCCTCGTCGTCCGAGTCCGTCCACAGAGTGCTGTCGTACGGGGTGTCGGGGATGGACACGAGGTCGGGACGCCGCGGTGTCTTGAGGCCGGGGGCGGCCTCGCGCAGCAGCGCCACACTCTCGCGCAGGTGGTCGGCGTCGGTGCGCACACGGCGCATCTCCAGACCGCCACCGATCTGCTGTTCCAGGCGCCCCACTGACCGGTACAGGTCGTCGAGAGCGCGCTGGACTGTTGTCAGGTCGTCTTGCACGGACATGGCGTGCCCTCACTTCCACGGACCCTGTGGTCCAAGGCGGCAACGTTCATGCGCCTGCGAGTGTCGCGCGTCACATCGGCCCCTGTGAAGGGATCTGCATGGATTAACCGATCGTGTCGCGTATTCACGCCACACGCGCGCCCCCGCCGTCGGCAGTGCGCCCTTTGCTAGGCCGCATGGGTGAGCTTTCGCGTACCCATCGCCGTGGCGCCTCTGTGACCCGGGGGCCAGCCCCTTCAGTAGGGCGATAGATCTGATCAACTCCATAATACGGCCAAACGTGATCTAACTCACCAAACGCGACAATCCGCGTGTTCCGCCCCAGTGATCAACCCGTGCGTTCAGCCACGTGATCAGAACCGCCCCGGAGGTATCAGTCATGTCCCACCACGGCGTCGGACCGCGCGCGGCCATGCGCTCGGTCGCGTTCCTCACGGCGGGCGTGCTCGCGGTGCCCTCTCTCGCCGCGTGCAGTGAGGAGGACCCGGCCACCCGGCGACCCCTCGCCGGTCAGGACATCGCCCCCGCGGAACGCGACCGGATCGCCGACGGCGGCACTCTGCGCTGGGCCGTGGACACGGTCCCGGCGACCCTCAACACCTTCCAAGCGGACGCCGACGCCACCACCTCCCGGGTCGCCGGCGCGGTCCTGCCCTCGATGTACCGGATCGACCAGCGGGGCCGGCCCGAGCGCAACCCCGACTACCTGGAGTCCGCGGAGATCATCGAGCGCGAGCCCCAGCAGGTCGTGCTCTACAAGCTCAACCAGCAGGCAGTCTGGAGCGACGGCCGCGAGATCGGCGCCGCCGACTTCGCCGCCCAGTGGCGCGCCCTGTCCGGCAAGGACACCGCGTACTGGACCGCCCGCAACGCCGGCTACGAACGCATCGAGAAGATCGAACGCGGCGACAGCGACCTCGAGGTACGGGTCACCTTCAGCAAGCCGTACGCGGACTGGCGCTCGCTGTTCTCGCCGCTGTACCCGAAGGACGTGATGGGCACCCCGGACACCTTCAACGACGGTGCCCGCCGCAAGCTGAAGGTCACCGCCGGTCCCTTCAGGATCGACAAGATCAACCGCAAGGCCGGCGAGGTCCGGCTGGAGCGCAACCCGCGCTGGTGGGGCCACAAGCCCAGGCTCTCCGAACTGGTCCTGCGCGCCGTACCGCGCAACAAGCGCGCCGCCGCGCTCGCCGCCGGCCGGCTCGACCTCGCCGAGATCGACCCCTCCGCGGCCCGGCGCATCACCACCGCCGCCGACGCCAAGGGCTCCGCCGGGGCGCCCTTCGCCCACGGCCCCGACACCGAGCTCACGCCCGCGCAGGCGCTGCGCTCCTGGGCGATCGCGAACGGCTCGGACGAGGAGGCGGCCGACGAGGAGACCACCGCCCGCGAGCGGCGGAACAAGGCGCTCGCGAAGTACCGCGAGCAGCAGTTGGCGCTGCGCCGTTTCGAGGTCCGCAAGTCCCTGGAACCCGTCTACACCCAGCTCGCCCTCAACGGAGCCGAAGGCCCGCTTGCCGACGAACGCGTCCGCCGAGCCGTGGCCCGCGCCCTCGACCGCGACGAGCTCGCCAGGGTCGTACTCCAGCCTCTCGCCCTGCCTGCCGAACCCGTCGGCAGCCACCTCGCCCTCGCCGGACAGGCCGCGTACGCCGACAACAGCGGTGCCCTCGGCGAGCAGGACACCGAGGAGGCACAGGCGCTGCTCGCGGACGCGGGCTGGAAACGGGGCGGGCCCATCAAGGAGAAGAAGGGGGAGAAGGCGGCGAAGGGGGCCGGCAGCGAGGCCTCCGAGAATTCGGGGGGCTCCGAGAAGTCCGACGACGATACGTACGTCGTGGGGGAGGACAACAAGCCCGGTGCGGCGTACGACCCGGCCTCCGGCGAGGCGTCGTACGGCGAAGTTTCCGAAGGCTCCGATGGCTCTGAAGGTTCCGGCGACGACGGCAAGCCCGCCGAGTACGGCACCTCCGCCGTGCTCGCGCCCGCGCCCATCGCCCAGCTGCGCACGGCGCTCCTCGACCAGGCCGCCGCGCAGGACGAGAAGGCCGACGGGTCCGACGGGTCCGACGAGTCCGACGAGGAAAACCAGGAGCTGGCGCAGGAGGGGGAGGTCAAGCGCGGCGGGGCGTCAGGGGCGTACGCGCCGAAGGGCACCGCCGCTCCCGCAGGTGCCGCGGCCGGGCCGCTGGCCAAGGACGGCAAGCCGCTGTCGCTGCGCTTCGTACTCCCCTCGGGACCGGGTACGGAGTCGCTGCGGGCGGTCGGTGAGCGCATCGCGCGGATGCTGGACGACATCGGCATCCGTACGGAGATCTCCAAGGTCTCCGACGCGAGCTACTTCAAGGACCACATCGCCTCGGGCCAGTACGACCTGGCGCTCTACTCCTGGCCCGCGTCCGCCTTCCCCGCCACGGACGCCCGCCCCATCTACGCCAAGCCGGTACCGGCCGCGGACGGCTCCCTCAACGTCGAGCAGAACTACACGCGCGTCGGCACCGACCAGGTCGACCAGCTCTTCGACCAGGCCGCCGCCGAACTGGACGAGAGCAAGTCCCGCTCCCTGGTCCGCAAGGCGGACGCCCGCATCTGGGCCGCCGCCGGCTCGATCCCCCTCTACCAGCGGCCCCAGCTTGTCGCTGCCCGGAAGAACCTGGTCAACGCGGGCGCGTTCGGCTTCGAGACACCGGTGTACGAGGACATGGGCTACCTCAAGAAGGGCACAAAGCGGACGTCCTGAGTCGGCGCCCGACCCGTCCCCCACTTCCGCGTATGAGGGGCTGTGGGACCTGCTTCCCACAGCTCCCCTTACGATGGGGTAAGGCCGTGGCATGTTCCGCCCGGCAGGGCCCGCGTAAACAAGATCTGCGCGTCGGCCGTTCACTCACCCCGGGAGAAGCGCCTCACTATGGCCACGCGCCACGACATTCGTAACGTCGCCATCGTCGCCCACGTCGACCACGGCAAGACCACACTGGTCGACGCCATGCTCAAGCAGGCCGGCTCCTTCGCCGCGCATGCCGCCGAGTCGCTCGACGACCGCATGATGGACTCGAACGACCTGGAGCGTGAGAAGGGCATCACGATCCTCGCCAAGAACACGGCGGTGAAGTACCACCCGAAGGCCGGCGGCGACGTCATCACCATCAACATCATCGACACCCCCGGCCACGCCGACTTCGGCGGTGAGGTCGAGCGCGGTCTGTCGATGGTCGACGCGGTGGTCCTGCTCGTCGACGCCTCCGAGGGCCCGCTGCCGCAGACCCGTTTCGTGCTGCGCAAGGCGCTGCAGGCCCGGCTGCCCGTCATCCTGTGCATCAACAAGACGGACCGCCCGGACTCCCGTATCGACGACGTGGTGAACGAGGCGTACGACCTCTTCCTGGACCTCGACGCCGACGAGGACCAGATCGAGTTCCCCATCGTCTACGCGTGTGCACGCGACGGAGTCGCCTCGCTGACAAAGCCGGAGGACGGCACCGTCCCGGCGGACAGCGACAGCCTGGAGCCGTTCTTCTCCACGATCCTGGAGCACGTCCCGGCCCCGGTGTACGACGAGGAGGCCCCCCTCCAGGCGCACGTCACCAACCTGGACGCGGACAACTTCCTCGGCCGTATCGCGCTGCTCCGCGTCGAGCAGGGCGAGCTGCGCAAGGGCCAGACGGTCGCCTGGATCAAGCGGGACGGCAGCGTCAGCAGCGTACGGATCAGCGAGCTGATGATGACCGAGGCGCTGACCCGCAAGCCCGCCGAGAAGGCAGGCCCCGGTGACATCTGCGCCGTCGCCGGTATCCCCGACATCATGATCGGCGAGACCCTGGCCGACCCCGAGAACCCGGTCGCGCTGCCGCTCATCACGGTCGACGAGCCGGCGATCTCGATGACGATCGGTACGAACACCTCGCCGCTGGTCGGCCGTGGCGGCACCGGCAAGGGCGCCGACGCGAAGACGGCCGTCAAGGACCGCAAGGTCACGGCCCGTCAGGTGAAGGACCGTCTGGACCGCGAGCTCGTCGGCAACGTCTCGCTGCGCGTGCTGGACACCGAGCGTCCTGACGCCTGGGAGGTGCAGGGCCGCGGTGAGCTCGCGCTCGCGATCCTCGTCGAGACCATGCGCCGTGAGGGCTACGAGCTGACGGTCGGTAAGCCGCAGGTTGTCACCAAGGAGGTCGACGGCAAGCTGCATGAGCCGGTCGAGCGGATGACGATCGACGTCCCCGAGGAGCACATGGGCGCGGTCACGCAGCTCATGGGTGTCCGCAAGGGCCGGATGGACAACATGTCCAACCACGGCTCGGGTTGGGTCCGCATGGAGTTCGTGGTGCCGTCCCGGGGCCTCATCGGCTTCCGTACGGAGTTCCTGACGAGCACGCGCGGCACGGGCATCGCGCACTCCATCCACGAGGGCCACGAGCCGTGGTTCGGCGCCCTCCAGACCCGTAACAACGGGTCGTTGGTCGCCGACCGCGCCGGCGCAGTCACCGCGTTCGCGATGACGAACCTTCAGGAGCGCGGCGTGCTCTTCGTGGAGCCCGGCACCGAGGTGTACGAGGGCATGATCGTCGGCGAGAACTCGCGCGCCGACGACATGGACGTGAACATCACCAAGGAGAAGAAGCTCACCAACATGCGGTCGGCCTCGGCCGATTCGTTCGAGGCGATCGTCCCGCCGCGCAAGCTCTCCCTGGAGCAGTCCCTGGAGTTCTGCCGCGACGACGAGTGCGTCGAGGTGACCCCGGAGGCCGCCCGCATCCGCAAGGTGAAGCTGGACGGCCGGGAGCGCGCCCGCGCCGCGAGCCGCGCCAAGCACGGCTGACGCTCCTTCACCGAGGGCTGCTGAAAGGCCGGTTGACCCGGTTCTCCGCTGCGAGGAGAGCCGGGTTTCCCGCGTGCCCTCAAACCCCGTGCGGCGGAGGTATTGGCGTGATCACATGGGCGTGCTGTCCGCTCACTGTCAGCGGCGTTCGACTATCGGAGAGCGATCGATCAAGTTTCGGACATGTAAACAGAAAACACTCCCTGTATGTCCGTTATGGGGGAATTCCGTCTCACCTGTCAAGCGCGATGAGGTGTCAGTCTTCGCAATTTTTGCTCAAAATATTGACGGTAGGGAGATCCCTATGTCTTCCGGGCTTGACGCGCGTTGACTCCCTTGGCGAAAGTTCCCCCAAACCACAGAACCTGCCGGTATCTGTGCTGCGCTCAACTTTCCGTCCCCCGGGGGAAGAACACACATGACAAGTCCAACCAAGGCCGAGGGCCCCGGCCCGTCGGTCGCCTTGGACCCTGAGCTGTCGGCGACCACCGAGGCCGTCGTGCCCAAGAAGCTTGAGGGCCGTTCCCCCGGCCAGCTGATGTGGCAGCGCTTCAAGCGGGACCGTACCGGGATGTTCTGCGCCGGGGTAGTGATTTTTTACTTCGTGATCGCGCTGTGTGCCCCGCTGCTCACCGCGATCAGTGGCACCAACCCGTACACGCTGTACGGCCAGGACCCCACCTACGCGGACGACCCCGTGCTGGACGACTTCGGTCTGCCACTCGGCTATCTCGGCGGCGTCTCCGGGGATCACTGGTTCGGCGTCGAACCGCAGCTCGGCCGCGACCTGTTCGCCATGCTGGTGTACGGCATGCGCACCTCGCTGTTCATGGCGCTGGGCGTGACCACGCTGCTGATGGTCACTGGCGTCATCATCGGCATGGTAGGCGGCTACTTCGGCGGGCGGACCGACTACTGGCTCGGCCGGGTCACCGACTTCTTCCTCTCGTTCCCGCAGCAGTTGTTCTTCATCGCCTTCATGCCCGTCGTGACCTCGTTCTTCGTGGACCCGCGGGAGGAGACCCCCACGTACTTCCGCGCGGTGGCGATTCTGATCGTGCTGTGGCTGCTGGGCTGGATGGGCATGGCGCGCATCGTCCGCTCCACCGTGCTGTCCCTGCGTGAGCGGGAGTTCGTCGAGGCCGCCAAAGTCTCCGGCGCGTCGCCGGGGCGGATCGTCCGCAAGGAGATCCTGCCGAACATCGTCTCGCCGATCCTCATCCAGTTCACGTATCAGCTGCCCAGCGTCATCCTCACCATCGCCTTCCTCTCCTTCGCCGGGGTCGGTTTCGTCGAGCCGACTCCGGACTGGGGACGGCTGTTCGCCGCCGGCGCCAAGTACGCCGAGCAGGACCCGGCGTTCATGTTCTTCCCGGGCGTGGCGTTGGTGATCTTCATCCTGTGCTTCAACCTCCTCGGAGACTCCGTACGGGATGCCTTCGACCCCAAGTCCGGGCGCTGATCGTCCATTTGTGGGGGGTGAACTGCCGCCCCCTCGTCGGCCTACCAGCCGCGTCAGGCAGTACTCATGGATAACAACCGACAGGTAGGTGCTTACACCGCATGAAGTCGCTCACCTCGCGCAGAGCGCGCGCCATAGTGGTCGCGATCGCGGCCGGATCACTCGCGCTCACCGGCTGCTCGGAGAACAAGGGCACGGACTCCAAGGAGAACACCGCGGACGACCAGAAGGCGGCCGCTGCCCAGTCGAAGCCAGTCACCTACGCCGACGCGGCAGCGTCGACCGGCCCCGCCGAGGAGGTGCCCGGCGCCAAGCCCGGCGGCACCATCCAGGTCTACCAGGAGGCGGGCCTGTCCCACATGGACCCGGGGCAGATCTACGTGTCCGACGCCGGCCAGGTCGCCAACCTGGTGTTCCGCGGTCTGACCAACTTCGAGGAGGACGGAAAGGGCGGTGTCGCCGTGGTCGGTGACCTCGCCACCGACTCCGGTCAGTCCTCCGACGACGGCAAGACCTGGACGTTCAAGCTCAAGGACGGCGTCAAGGACCAGAACGGCAACGAGATCACCTCGGCCGACGTCCGCCACACCATCGAGCGCACCTACGCCGAGTTCATCTTCGACGGACCGACCTACCTGCAGACCTGGCTGAGCGGTGCGGACTACCGCAAGGCCCTGCCGGACGGTGGCTTCGGCAACAAGCACCTGCCGGATGACGTCCTGGAGACCCCGGACGACAAGACGATCGTCTTCCACTTCGACGTGCCGCGTCCGGACCTGCCGCAGACGCTCGCCATGCCGGGCTACTCCATCGTTCCGGAGGAGACCGACACGAAGGAGAAGTACGACAAGGCGCCGGTCTCCCTCGGCCCGTACAAGATCGCCGAGTACAAGGTCGGCAAGTCCCTCAAGCTCGTCAAGAACGACCAGTGGGACCCGAAGACCGACTCCGTGCGCCACCAGTACGTGGACGGCTTCAACATCGACTTCGGTGTCACCGAGTCGACGCAGACCAAGCGTCTGATCGCCGACCAGGGCGACGCGAAGAGCGCCATCCAGCTCACCGGCAGCGTCGAGGCCACCTCGATCCAGGACGTCATCAGCGCCTCGTCCGTCAACCAGCGCACGATCAAGGGCTACCAGCCCTACGTCCAGGTGCTGAACTTCAACCTGGACCGGGTCAAGAACAAGAAGGTCCGCGACGCCATCACCTACGCGGTGAACTCCAAGTCGCTCATCGCCGGTGAGGGAGGCGCGTACGGTGGCGACGTCGCCCCCAACCTGTTCGCCCCGACCCTGCCGGGCTACGAGCCGAACTACGACCCGTTCGAGCGTCTGAAGAACCCGAGCGGCAACATCGAGAAGGCCGAGGAGCTCCTGAAGGACGTCCCGGCCGCCGAGAAGAAGCTCGTCTTCGCCTACGCCAACTCCGAGGCCGGGCAGAAGCGCAAGGTCGCCGTCGAGGACGCCCTGACCAAGATCGGCATCGACGTCGTCGCCAAGGAGATCGACCAGGCGAGCTACTACGAGCAGATCGGCAAGATCAAGAACCCGTACGACATCTACATCAGCGGCTGGGGCCAGGACTGGCCGTCGCCGGGCACGGTCGTCACGCCGGTGTACGACGGTGACCAGATCGCCGACGGTTCGCCGAACTACTCGCACATCAACGACGCGAAGGTCCAGGAGCTCATCAAGAAGGCCGTGACCCAGGAGCCGACCGAGGCCGAGAAGACCTGGCAGGAAGCGCACCACCGCATCCTGGAGGAGATCAACCCCGCCGCTCCGCTGTGGTACACCAAGCAGATCCAGCTCTACGGTTCGAACGTCGGCGGTGCCCGCTACAGCACCGAGTCGAGCTACATGGACGTCACCCGACTGTTCCTGAAGTCGTAACTCTCTACGGCTGATCGCGAGGGTGCGCACCAGGCGGAGCGCACCCTCGCGGTTCCGTGAAACCGCCCTTCCGTCTCCGCAGAGAGCAGCCTCCCCGCCATGCTTCAGTTCATCCTCCGGCGCTTGGTCGGTGCCTTCGTCACCCTGTTCCTCATCGGTGCCGTCACCTTCTTCCTCTTCGTCGCCGCGCCATCCGACTACGCGTCTCTGGCCTGTGGCAGGGACTGCTCCCCAGCGAGACTGGAGGACATCCGCGAGGCGCTCGGCCTCAACCTGCCCGTCAGCCAGCAGTTCTGGGACTTCATGTCCGCCATCGTGGTGGGCCGTGACTTCCCGGACGGCCACTGCCCGGCTCCGTGCCTGGGCCAGTCGTTCTACTCGGGCGACCTGGTCTGGGACACGATCATGGACCGCTTCCCGCTGACCATCTCGCTGACGATCGGCGCCATGTGCGTATTCCTGACCGTCGGCATCGGCGCGGGAATGCTCGCCGCCTACCGGCGCGGATCCGTGGTCGACAAGGTCGCCACCGGTACGTCCATGGTGCTCAGCTCGTTCCAGATCTACTTCCTCGGTCCCATCGTGCTGCTGATCTTCGTCTACAGCACCGGCTGGGTGGAGGACCCCAAGTACGTGCCATTCACGGACGATCCGTTCGGCTGGCTCGCCGGGCTGTGGATTCCCATGGCCGTGATGGCCACCATCTTCACCGCCCAGTACACGCGTATGGCGCGCGCCTCCCTCATCGAGCAGCTCGCAGAAGAGCACGTGCGCACCGCCCGGGCCAAGGGCATGCCGAAGCGTTACGTCTTCTTCCGCTATGCCTGGCGCGGTTCGCTCATCCCGATCGTCACCGTCCTCGGAATCGACCTCAGCTCGCTGCTCGGTGGTGGTGTGGTCACCGAACTGACCTTCTCCCTCCAGGGCATCGGACGCCTCGCAGTGGACGGCGCGGTCAACAAGGACCTCCCGCTGACGATGGGCGTCATGCTGGTCGGAGCCTGCGTCATCCTGATGCTGAACATCCTCGTCGACATCGTGTACGCCTGGATCGACCCGCGCGTCCGGCTCTCCTAGGAAGAACCAACCACCGTGACCACACTGACCAAGACCGAGGACGCCCCGGCCCCGACCGGGCCGGAGACCTTTCTCTCGGTCCGCGATCTGAAGGTGCAGTTCTCCACCGAGGACGGCATCGTCAAGGCGGTCGACGGCCTCTCCTTCGACGTCGAGCGCGGCAAGACCCTGGGCATCGTGGGCGAATCCGGCTCCGGCAAGTCCGTCACCAACCTGACGATCCTCGGCCTGCACAACCCCCGGTCCACGACCGTCGACGGCGAGATCGTCCTCGACGGCAAGGAACTCGTCACCGCCACCGATGCCGAGCTGGAGAAGCTCCGCGGCAACAAGATGGCGATGATCTTCCAGGACCCGCTGACGGCCCTGTCGCCGTACTACACCGTGGGCCGGCAGCTCTCCGAGCCGTTCATGAAGCACACCGGCGCCTCCAAGAAGGAGGCCAAGGAGCGGGCCATCGAGATGCTGACGAAGGTCGGCATCCCGCAGCCCAAGGAGCGCTTCGCCGACTATCCGCACCATTTCTCCGGCGGTATGCGCCAGCGCGCGATGATCGCCATGGCGCTGATGTGCGACCCCGACCTGCTGATCGCCGACGAGCCGACCACCGCGCTCGACGTGACCGTACAGGCGCAGATCCTCGACCTGCTCAAGGATCTGCAGCAGGAGTTCGGCACAGCGATCATCTTCATCACGCACGACCTGGGCGTCATCTCCAACATGGCCGACGACCTGCTGGTGATGTACGCGGGCCGGGCCGTGGAGCGGGGCGCCGTCCGGGAGGTCCTCCGCGAGCCGAAGCACCCGTACACCTGGGGGCTGCTCAGCTCCATGCCGCGCCTGGACGGCAACATCCACGAGATGCTGACGCCGATCCCCGGCACCCCGCCCTCGCTGCTCAACCCCCCGTCGGGCTGCCCCTTCCACCCGCGCTGTACCTTCACGGACAAGGTCGCGGGCAATCGCTGCACCGACGAGCGACCCCCGCTGGCCGACGGCCGCGCCGCGGCCTGCCATCTGACGGCGGAGCAGAAACAGACCATCTTCATCGACCAGATCCAGCCCCGGCTGCGCTAGGGAGAACCGAGACATGAGCGACAACCTCACCCTCCCCGCACCACAGGGCTCCACCGGGACGTCGGCCGAAACGCTGCTCGAGGTCGAGGGCCTGACCAAGCACTTCCCGATCTACGGCGGCTTCCCGATCAAACGGAAGGTCGGCGCGGTCCAGGCCGTCGACGGGGTCGACCTGACCGTCGGTGTCGGCGAGAGCGTCGGCCTGGTCGGCGAGTCCGGCTGCGGCAAGTCGACCACCGGCCGGCTCATCACCCGGCTCCTGGAGCCGACCGCCGGCAAGATCACATACGCGGGCCGGGACATCACGCACGCCTCGCGCAGGCAGTTGGCCCCCGTACGGTCCGAGATCCAGATGATCTTCCAGGACCCGTACTCCTCGCTGAACCCGCGGCAAACCGTCGGCACCATCATCAAGTCGCCGATGGAGGTCAACGGCATCGAACCGGAGGGCGGCCGTGAGAAGCGCGTACGCGAACTCCTGGAGCTCGTCGGCCTCAACCCCGAGCACTACAACCGTTTCCCGCACGAGTTCTCCGGCGGTCAGCGGCAGCGCATCGGCGTGGCCCGAGCCCTCGCCCTGAACCCGAAGCTGATCGTCGCGGACGAGCCGGTGTCGGCGCTGGACGTGTCGATCCAGGCGCAGGTCGTGAACCTGCTGCAGAAGGTCCAGAAAGAACTGGGCATCGCCTTCCTCTTCATCGCCCACGACCTCGCCATCGTGCGTCACTTCACGCAGCGCGTCGCCGTGATGTACCTCGGCAAGGTGGTGGAGGTCGGCGACCGCGACTCGATCTACAACCGCCCCCGGCACCCCTACACCCACGCCCTCCTCTCGGCGGTCCCCGAGGTAGCCACCGAGGACTCCGAGGACCGCGAACGCATCCGCCTCGCCGGCGACGTACCCTCCCCGATCCACCCCCCGTCCGGCTGCCGCTTCCGCACCCGTTGCTGGAAGGCCCAGGACAAGTGCGCCAGCGAGGAACCCCCGCTGATCCAGCTCTCCGGCAACCGAGGCGGCCACCTGACGGCCTGCCACTTCCCGGAGGAGCCGACGACGGAGGCGCGAGACGAGGACGTGGTTCTGGACCCGGCCCTGAAGGCACTCGAGGCGGACGCCACCGAGGGCTCCTCCGCGAAGGTCACGAAGGCCTGACCCAGGCATTCGTCGGGAGGCGGTGGCGTACGCACGAAAATGTGACAGTCCCTGGGGGGACTGGCACATTCCCGCGCGCACCGCTGCCGCCCGGAGGGCGAACCGTTCGCGCGCAAGGGCGCCCGTCGGGACGCGGTTCACCGTGTACTGGTACTGGCCGGTGTCCAGCGCAGGGTCATGTCGGGCAGGTTCTCCATGTTCCGGTGGCCATCGCTCGTGTCGACGACAGTGAAGCCGTGGAGGTCGTAGAACGCGCGGGCATCGGTGTTCTGCTGGAAGACGTGCAGGGACACCCCGTCAGGGCTGTGCCGTTTGATCTCGTCGAGCAGCAGCGTGCCGATGCCCTGGCGGCGGACGTCCGGTCGCAGATAGAGGTGCTCGAGCATGTCCCCCTCGAGAGCGGCATAGCCGAGGATTTCTCCACCACGCACCGCCACCCACGTCCGGCACGACTTGAGCAGGACATCCTCGATCCACCGGGCGACCTGGTCGTGACTGCGCTTCTGCGGCGGCAGGTACGGCATCGTCACCACCCGAGAGGCCATGTGGATACGAGCAATCACCGCCGCGTCCGCCGCCTCCGCGAGCCTGATCTCTGTCACGCCGACATCACTCACGGCGGGAACCTACAGGGCCGGCCGAAACGCAAGCCAACGGATAAACCGGTGGCCCAGCCCCGACCGAATATGTGATGCACGCCATGTCGGCTCGGCTCTAGGGTTGCGCCCATGCCGACGACTGCCTCGCCGCTGTCCGCGTATCCCCCCTTGAACGTGCAGGTGCACACCCCCCGACTGTCCTTGCTGGGAGCGACAGATGAGCTCCTGGAGCGCCTGGTCCCGACGGTCCGCAAGGGAGTAGCCACGGGGCCGCCCTGGCCCTTCGACGACCCGATGTCCCTCTATGAGGACAGCCCCGAACGCGAGTGGCGCTGGCTCCGGAGCGTGTGGTCGGGCCGAGGCCGGGTCAGTGCCGGCTTCTGGCGCCTCTACTTCGTCGTGGTCATCGACGGCGAGCCGGTGGGGATGCAGGACCTGATCGGCACCGACTTCGGCACGTTCGGAACGGTCTCCACGTTCTCCTGGCTCAGCCCCGACGTGCGCGGCGGCGGCTTCGGCAAGGAGATGCGCCAGGCGGTGCTGCATCTGGCCTTCGAGGGGCTCGGGGCCCGCGAGGCGACCAGCGACGCGTTCGTCGACAACCACGCCTCGAACCATGTCTCCCAAGCTCTCGGCTACGTCCCGAACGGCGTCAGCTGGGACACCCGGCGCGGCGAGCCAGGCGAAATCAAATGCTGGAGGCTGACGCGCGACCAGTGGATCGAGCGTCGACGCGACGACATCGAACTCGTCGCCGTCGCCGACTGCCTGCCAGTCCTTGGAATCGACCCGTCACCGCAGAACTGATCCGGTCTTGCCGTAGCGGCGAAAGGCGGAGGTCTCCACCGTCCAGGGGCCGAAGGGCACGGCGTCTCCGAAGATGTACGGGTCCTTGTGCTGGTAGCGGTCCTTGCACGGGTCGGAGTGCACCTCAATGGTGGTGGCGCAACTCGTGTGGCGGAAATCAACGTTCAGCGAGCCCGGCTCCGACACCTGTGTCGAACTCGCCCTCGCCCCCACCGGCACCGTGCACCTCCGTGAGAGCGAAGCTCCCGGTGCCGTCGCCAACGCCGCTCCGTCTGCCGTCGCGGCGCTGCTCGACGGGATCAAAGGTGGGATGCTGCCGTCCCTTCAAAGGCGGCCCAGCCACCGTGCGCCGTAACTGGCCGCTCGGGGTCAAGGCATAACCCCGTCGCGGAATTGGCAGATGCTGGCCACTCCTGACCGTGGAAGGTCCCCGGTCGTAACCAGCTGAGCCGCTTTGTCGTGCGGCAGCGTGAGGACGTCATGAGTGCGGCCATCCAGCTCGTGAGCGCGCCGTGAGCGCGACGACGGCCGTAAGCGCGTACCTGGCCCGAGGAGGATCTATGAGTGCACGGCACGCCGAGACACCGCATGCACCGCTGCCGCACCTCAGGACCGTGGCCGACATCCGCGCCGCGCTCCGGGACGGGCGGGGTTTCCCAGGCGACGCCGAGAGTTTTGAGGCCGACCTCGCTCGCGCCCTCGACACTTCCACGGCCACCGACCTCCACCAGGTCGCCGACGTCATCAAGACCTATGCCGGCAGCATCCGCGCCTTCAGCGACCCCGAGTTCGACGATGCGCTGCAGGAGGGGCTCGACCTCATCGCCGAGATCAAGAAAGGCAGCCGGGAGTGAGCCGAGCCACTGCTGCTCCGTCCGCCCTCGTGGCGCTTCTTGTCGGAGTCAAGTCCGGTGTGATTCGGCGGAGTTGATCCCTGCGATCAACCGCTCGAACCGTCGCCGACCAGTCCGCCGTAGCGTCACAGCAGCGTGGGCTTGCCGTCCGGAAGTCCCGTAGGGAGTCGACCGGCGGAGCTGCCTCGGGTGTCGAAGCCGCCGTCGATGGCATCCAGGTAGGCGTCCATGGCGGCATCGTCCTCGGGGGTGGCGGCGAGCGAGATGTCGTCGGGCGCGCTCTCCTCGGCAGCGCGGCTGACCGCGTCCACCTCCGCGAACCGGTCCCGGATGCGCTGGCACCGCGCCACCTCGGCGAGTGCCGCCGTGCGTAGGAATGCGGAGAGACCGAGACCGTAGTCGGCCGCGGCCTCGCGGATCGCGGTGTCCTCACCAGGGCCGACGGGGTGATGCGGTGTTTCGCCATGCTTCCACCGTAGGGCGCTCTCGCGAACGGCGTCTGTTCGGCGGTCGCACGCGTCCTCACGTACACGTCCGGAGAGGAGCGGGCCGAACCGGACCGGTTAATCGTTCGACAGGGAGACGGCGACCGGGGAATGCTCGCCTCGGCAACAACAAGCCGTCTGAAGGAGCCAGTTGAACCCCGTCATCCGCCACATCACTTTCGACTGCACCGGAGATCCGTACGATCTCGGGCTGTTCTGGAGCCAGTTGCTCGGGCGGCCGCTGGCCGACGACGACAAGCCCGGCGACCCTGAGGCGCTCATCGCGGACCCCTCCGGTGGTCCGGGCCTGCTGTTCGTCCGCGTGCCGGAGCCGAAGACCGTCAAGAACCGGGTGCATTTCGACCTGCGTCCGCAGGGGCGCACCCGTGCGGAGGAGGTCGAGCGGGCGATCAGGCTCGGGGCCCGGCTGGTCGCGGACCACACCCGGCCGGACGGCCGGGGCTGGGTCACACTGGCCGACCCTGAGGGCAACGAATTCTGTGTGGAGCGGGGCGAATTGGGTTAGACGTGGCTGGTGCTGTGACCGAATGGTTCGCTGCCGACCGGTGGGCGTGTGCCCCTCTGTCGGTTGGATGTGACGTCACTTTCAGCGGGTGCTGGGAGGCGCAGCTGCCTGCAAAGGATGTCTTGCAAAGAAATCGTTGCAACGCATCCTCCGCATCTTCGGGTCCCGTACAGTCGGCATAGCGGCACAAATGGGCATCAACTTCGTTAACACATAAGCAACTTCACTGACCCGATACCGATATACGGACGCGTCAGTCTGAACAACGTACGGCCGTGCGGGTGCCGTAGACCGGCCGGGGCGCGCCATGTCTCCCCGGCCGGTCGCCCCTTTTTGCGCCTAAACCGGCGCCGCTCTCGCGGACCTGGTTGGTGCTTCGTCGTGGTTCCTCAATTGATGGTTGCGGTGCTCGGCGGATTCTTGCAGCTCAGCCCAGCTTCAAAGCCCGGCGTAGGAAGTCCACCTGTAGCAGCAGCAGGTTCTCCGCCACCTGTTCCTGTGGGGTCATGTGCGTGACTCCGGAGAGTGGCAGCACCTCGTGGGGGCGGCCGGCGGCCAAAAGCGCCGACGACAGGCGCAGGCTGTGGGCCACCACTACGTTGTCGTCGGCCAGGCCGTGGATGATCATCATCGGGCGGGCGGGTTCGGCTGCGCCTACCAGCCCGTTGTCGTCGATCAGGGAGTTCGCGGCGTAGACCTCGGGCTGGCGGTTCGGGTCGCCGAGGTAGCGCTCCGTGTAGTGGGTGTCGTACAGGCGTTGGTCGGTGACCGGGGCGCCCACGACGGCCGTGTGGAAGACGTCCGGGCGGCGCAGCACCGCGAGGCCGGCGAGGTAGCCGCCGAAGGACCAGCCGCGGATGGCGACCCGGTTCAGGTCCAGCGGGAAGCGTTCGGCGAGTGCCTGGAGCGCGTGGATCTGGTCGTCCAGGACGATCGCGGCCATGTCGTCCTTGATCGCCTTCTCCCAGGCGGGCGACCGGCCGGGCATCCCGCGCCCGTCCGCGACGATCACCGCGAAGCCCTGGTCGGCGAACCACTGGGAGGTGAGGTACGGGTTGTGCGCCGCCAGCACCCGCTGACCGTGCGGGCCGCCGTACGGGTCCATCAGGACCGGCAGCGGACCGCCGGTGTGGTCCTTGGGGAGCAGGACGGCGCACGGCACCCGGCGCTCGCCCGCCTCCGTGAGGCTCACGCGCGGGCTCAGTCCGGGGTCTTCGGCGTACGAGGCCACAGTCGCCGCCGCCTTGCCCTCGTGCAGCACCCGCACCTGGGCGCCGGGGCGGTCGGGAACGGCCGAGACGAGCACCGTCACGGGGCCGGAACGGACCGCCGAGTGCACCCCGGGCTCCTGCGAAAGGCGTTCCACGCCAAGGTCGTTGACCCGGTAGACGTGAACCTCACCGATCTCGGGCGTGGCCGCCGCCTCGCCCGCCGACGCGGACACCAGCACATCGTCGTCCGAGACGTCGAGCACCGCCCGTACGTGCAACTGCGGCCCCGTCAGCGGACGTTCCCCCACCGCGAGCACCCGCGCCCCGCCCTCGTCGGCGATCCGCACGAGGTGTCCGCCGGGGCTCCAGCACGGCACGCCGGGGAAAAGATCCAGCCATTGTGGATCTTCGTCCGCGTGCACCATCCGGGTCGCCCCGGTGTCGGGATCCACGGCCAGATAGAGCTGGCTCCGCTGGTCCCGCGCCTGTACGAGGAGGAGCGGGGCCCCGGCCGCTGACCAGTGCACTCGTGCCAGATAGGGGTAGCGTGCCCGGTCCCACACGACCTCCGTACGCGCCCCGTCGAGGGCGAACACGAAGAGGCGTACGTCCGCGTTGTCGGTTCCGGCCGCCGGGTACGCGACCTGCTGCGGCGCCTGTTCCGGCCGCGCGGGGTCGGCGATCCACCAGCGGCGTACGGGCGCGTCGTCGGCCCGCGCGACCAGCAGCCGGTCCGAGTCGGGCGACCACCAGAAGCCGCGCGAACGGCCCATCTCCTCCGCCGCGATGAACTCGGCGAGGCCGTACGTCACCGTCTCCGACTCGGGTTCGGCGAGCGCCCGGTCGCTTTCACCTTCGGCGCCTACGACGCGCAGGGCGCCCCCGGTGACGTACGCCACGAGCCGTCCGTCGGGGGACGGGCGCGGGTCAAGTACCGGACCGGGAACGGGCAGTTCACGTGCCGTACCGGCGCGCAGTTCGGCCGTGAAAAGCCGCCCGGACAACGCGAAGGACGCCAACTCCACCGCCGTGTCCGTGGCATAGCCGACGATGCCCGCGCCGCCCTCCCGGCTGCGCTCCCGGCGCGCTCTCTCCTCGGCCGACAGCCGCTCGGTGGCGCCGCCGAGCAGCGCCTGTGGGTCGGCGGCCATACGTTCCTCGCCGTCCGCCACATCGAGGACCCACAGCACATTCGCCCGGTCCGTACCCGAGCGGGACCGCAGGAACACGACCCGGGAACCGTCGGGCGCCACGGTGAAGGCGCGGGGCGCGCCGAGCGTGAAGCGCAGGGTGCGCGCCTGCCGGCGTGGAAAGGAGAGAGGCTCGGTGGTCATGCCCCGACCATATTGGCCATGCGCCCCCTTGTGCGGCCGTGCGCCGATCGATGCGCACGGATGGATAGTTATGATCAATGGCGCTGCCTGGGTATGAACCCGCTGGCTGCCGTACTGACCCGTACTGACCCGACGCGTCCCTGGGAACCTTGGAGGTGAACCGCCGTGGCACTCTCGATTTCGGCGGTGGTGCTGCTGGCGATCATCGTCTTCCTGCTGGTCAAGAAATCGGGACTGAAGGCCGGTCACGCGGTCGTCTGCGTCCTGTTCGGCTTCTATCTGGCCAGCTCGACGATCGCGCCCACGATCAGCGAGGTGACGAACAACATCGCGGGCATGATCGGGGACATCAAGTTCTGAGCGGCCTCATGAGCCGCGCCTCATAGGCATGCGCCGGGGCCCTGTGGGGGCGGGGCCCCGCCTCTGGCCGACCCGAACGCCGCCTATGCCAGTGCCGGGCAGTTCGGCGAGGTCCTGGCCGAGGAGATCGTCCGCGACCTCCAGTCCGCCCTGAACGAGTTCACGGCCATCGCCCGCGTCCTGGGCGGCGAGGTCGACGTACCGGAGGCCGAGGTCGAGTAGTCGGGGCGGCGAGTCAGCCTTCGGACGCGTACGGCACGAAGTCGGCCCACGCCTTCGGCGACAGCGCGAGCTGAGGGCCGTTGGTGTTCTTGGAGTCGCGGACGTGGACGGTGCCGGGGGTGGTGGCGAGTTCGACGCAGGTGTCGCCGTCGGGGCCGCTGCTGTAGCTGCTCTTGAACCATGCCAGGTCGGAGGCGTCCCTGGCGGAGGTGTTGCGGATCATGTTTCTCCCAGCAGTTGCTCAATGAGGGCCAGCGACTCCCCAGGTGGAAGAGCCTGCGCCCGGATGGTGCCATAGCGCAGTTCAAGGATGCGTAGCTGCCTGAGGTCGGAGACCGGACGGCTGTTGAAGGCACCATCGGAACGCCCAACAGCCGTACCGTCCTCGAACTTCAGCAACTCGATCCTGCCGCTCATGCCGGGGTGCGCCGCACTGTCCATCGGCATCACCTGCAGTGTGACGTTACTCAACCGTCCCACCTCCAGCAGGCGTTCGAACTGCTGTCGCCGCACCATTGTGCCTCCAACGTTGCGACGCAGAGTTGCTTCTTCCAGGACGAAACCGAGGGCGGGTGCGGGCGACCGCTCGAAGACGGACTGCCGGGCCATACGGGCGGCTACTCGTCGTTCCAAGTCCTCCGGTGAATAGGCCGGCTGCCACGATTCCAGCAGGGCTCGCGCATACTCGGACGTCTGCAGCAGACCGGCGATGTTGCTGCACTCGTACACGCCGATCTCGACCGCCTTGGCCTCCAGGTTCCCCAGCTCCCGAACCCGCTTCGGGTACCGGACCTTCTTCACGTCCTCCCACGTCGCGGCAATGAGCCCGCCGGCCTCCAGCACCTCGTCGGCTTTGATCAGGTACTCCTGCCGGACCCGGATGAGGCCCGCGCCGACCTGGCGCTGGCCACGCTGTCCGACCATCACTCACGCGAAGGATCCGGACGTCGGTGGGATAGTCAACTACCCGACGCTAAAGCGGCGGGCTTGCACAACGGGCATCACTGGCGGTGATGCGTCGTTTGCGTCCAGTCCCACTCCGAGGTGTCCGGGGTGGGGCAGGGGCCGTTGACTGGGCCCCGCGTCGCCACAACTCCCACGCGCGTGCGCGGATGTTGCGGGAGCCGTTCCGGTCCGCGTGATCAACGAATCCGCAGTTCCGGCACGCGAACCAGGCCTGGGAGACCCGGTTCGCTCTGTCGATGTGGCCGCATTCGGCGCAGGTGCGGGAGGTGTACGCCGGATCGACGCGCACCACCGGTACCCCCGCACGGCGGGCCTTGTACGCGATGAACTGTCCCAGCTGGGCGAAGCCCCAGCTGTGCAGGGTGGCCCGTTGGGGCTTTCGAAGCCGTACCCGCTCGCGGATCCCTGTGAGGTCTTCCAGGGCGATCCCGCGACCGGTGCGTTCTGCCTCGGCCACCACATGTTTCGCGATCTTGTGGTTGATGTCCTTCGCCCGCCGCGCCTCCTTGCGCCGCCGCTTCTTCAGCCGGCGTTTCGCGGACGGGGTGTTCTTCTTCTGCAGCTTGGTGCGGAGTTTCCGTTCCCGGGCCCGGATGCGGTTGAGTTCGCGTCCGGCCAGCATCTCGCCGTCCGAGGTGGTGGCGATGTTCACGATGCCCAGGTCGATGCCGAGGAAGTCCACCGGGTCGGTGTTCGGCTCGGCCGCGGGGACCTCGCAGGTGGCGTTCAGGAACCACATGCCGTCCCGCTCCAGCAGGTCGGATTCGCCCTGGCGGTACAGCGCCAGGGTGGCCAGCTGCTCGGGCGAGGCGGTGAACGCCACATTCTTGACCCGCCCGGAGACCGTCCAGATCGACACCGTCCGGTCCGGGATCTGCCAGGACAGCATCCGGTCGTCGTAGGGCTGTGCGCCGTGGGGGCGGAAGGCGATCGGCTTCTCGGTCGCCCGCCGGTAGCGTTTCGAGCCGGGCCGGCCCAGGTTTCCGGCCTTCAGGTTCGCTTTGAGCGTGGTGTACGCGTCGCACGTCTTCTTGATGACGTGCTGGGCGGCCTGCGCGCCCAGCTGCCACCGGGTCTTCACCTCGCTGTAGGCGAGCTTACGCAGCGCGAAGTTGTTCTTCACATCCTTTTCGAAGGCGAGGCGGCTGGCCCAGGTGGCGGCCTCGTTGCAGGCGTGCAGGGTCGCCTCAAGTGCTGCCGCCTGTACGGGCGTCGGCAGCAGCTTCACCTGCACCACCAGCTTCACAACCGGGACGCTACCCGGCCACCCTGGGCCTTGCATTCGAACACGGGAAACTCTCGCCTGCCCGCCTGCCCGCCTGCCCGCCTGCCCGCCTGCCCGGCTCTCCGCGCCAGACGCCGCCTCGGTGCTCCGCACCGCTCGTGCGAGGATGCGATTCCTCCCGGGCGTGAACGCCCGGGGTTCCTCGCAAGAATCCGCTGAAGGCCCTGTCCACTGCTCTGCAGGACGTGTCCGAAGCAGTCGCAGACCCCATCATCGAATTCACCGCACAAGGCCTGAGCGGCAACCGCCGGGCCGGAGAACTCTGGAGGAACCTGGTGGCCGTGGACCTCTCCTTCTACAAGTCGTACATCTCCGAAGAGATCCGCGACGAGGGGCGTGCCCAAGGGCGTGTCCAAGGGCGTGTCCAGGGGCGTGCGGAGGACATCCTGCTCGTCCTGGCGGCACGCGGCCTCGACGTCCCCGACGAGATCCGCGAACGCATCGTCGGCTGCGACGACCCGGACCTCCTCCGCCGGTGGCTCACCCGAGCCGTCACCGCGTCGTCCGCCGAAGAGATCTTCATCGAAGAAGACGTCTGATCCTCGCGCGCCCAAGCCCGGAACTCACCGGGTTTGACGGCTCCCGCATCCGGATGGACGTGATCCGGAAACGGAGAGGGTCGGAATCAGCCACCTTCGTCCGAGCTGGCTCGACCGGCTTGACTGACCCCCGTGCGGCTCGGGAACGGTGATCGTCGTAGAGATCGTGACGATGAGTTGCCGGGGGTCACGGTGCGACGGGGCAATGTCGGTGACGGGCAGCCTGGAAGCCTCGTACGAACGGGGCCCAGGGAGCCGCGTACCGCTGTGGCTCATAGGGTGGGCCCATGACGGAACTGCCCGGCCGCCGATTGCTCCTGGTGCACGCGCACCCGGACGACGAGTCGATCAACAACGGCGCGACCATGGCCCGGTACGCGGCCGAGGGCGCCCACGTCACCCTGGTGACCTGCACGCTGGGCGAGCGCGGCGAGGTCATTCCGCCCGAGCTCGCCCATCTGACCGGCGAGGCTCTCGGCAGCCATCGCCGCACGGAGCTCGCGGCCGCTATGGATGCCCTCGGTGTGCGCGACTTCCGCTCCCTCGGCGGCCCCGGCCGCCACCAGGACTCCGGGATGATGGGCCTGCCCGACAACGACGACCCGCGCTGCTTCTGGCAGGCGGACCTCGACGAGGCCGCCTCGGAACTCGTCGGCGTGATCCGCGAAGTGCGGCCGCAGGTGCTGGTCACCTACGACCCCAACGGCGGTTACGGCCACCCCGATCACATCCAGGCCCACCGCGTCGCGATGCGCGCCGCGGATCTGGCCGCCGAGCCGGACTTCCGCCCGGATCTCGGCACACCGTGGGCGATCACGAAGATCTACTGGAACCGCGTACCGCGCTCCGTCGCCGAAGAGGCCTTCGCGCGTCTGAAGGACGTACTGGACGAACTGCCCTTCCCCGCCTCCGCCGCCGTCGAGGATGTGCCGGGTGTGGTGGACGACACCCTGATCACGACGGAGATCGACGGCACGGCGTACGCCGCCGCCAAGGCCGCCGCGATGCGCGCGCACGCCACGCAGATCGAGGTCGTCGAGCCGTGGTTCGCGCTGTCGAATCAGCTCGCGCAGCCGATTTTCCTCGTGGAGTACTACGAGTTGGTGCGGGGGGAGCGGGGTGGGGCGGCTTCTGGGGCGTCGGAGACAGACCTGTTTGCGGGGATTTCGGGGATTTCGGGGACTTCTGAGGTGAGTGCGCGATGAGTACGGCGAACAGGGCGAACAGATCGAGTGCGCGCAGCTCCGGCTCCGGTGGTGCGGGGAGCATGCTCGCGCAGCCGTTGGCGCCGCCCTCGGGGGCCCGAATTGCCGCCTACCTGGGGCTGTTTGCGCTGGGTGCGGTGGTCGGGGCGGCCGGGGGGCTGGTCCAATCCGGCTGGTTCCCGGGCGGGTTGCTGCTCGCGCTCGCCGGGGCGGCCGGGCTCTTCCTGGGCGGGGCGCGGGCGCTCGGCAGCCGGGCCGGGGCGGTGGCGCCCGCGGCCGGGTGGATGGTCGCCGTCATCCTGCTCACCGCCAGCCGCCCGGAGGGCGACTTCCTCTTCGCCGCGGGAGCCGGGTCCTACCTGTTCCTGCTCGGCGGGATGGCTGTTGCTGTGATGTGCGCCACCCTTGGTGTGGGGCGGCAACCACCTGGCTCTGCCGCCCGACTTGGCAAGTGACGTACTACTTCGCCGCAGAAAGCGCGTGGGGGTCCGGTGTGGGTTTCCTCAGCGGTCGCCGGATAAGCGCCAGAGGTGGCCAGTATGGTGGTGCGCGCCGCCGAGCCGCCCGAAACGAGGTTGAGGTCGAGTACACGGGCGGCGGAGCCAATCGGGAGAACCTGCCTTGAGTCGTGAAACTGACAGTTCGTCCTCCGGGCCCAACGGGCGCGGCGGAACCGCCTACCCGTCGGGTACGCCGCCGTACGGGACCCCTACGGGTTCCGAAGACGGTGCCGACGCGGGGCGTTCCGCCGGTGAACGGCCGGAGGAGGTCAAAACCGAGACCACGCTGACGACGCGGATCCGGATCAACATCCCTGGATCCAGGCCCATTCCGCCGGTCGTCGTGCGGACGCCCGTCGCGGACGCCGAGAAGTCCGACAACGGCTCGAAGAGCACGAACGGTGCGAACGGGTCGGCCGGCTCGGCGGGTTCGGCCAGACCGGCTTCGGTTGCGGCCGATCCGGGGCCGAGTGCTTCCTCGGGTGCGCCCAAGTCCCCGGAACCCGCGCCGTCTTCCGGCTCCGGCGCTGCCGCCGAGGAGAAGACGAGCGACTGGTTCGCTCCTCGTAAGTCCGGTGCGCCCAAGGGCGGTCAGGGCGGTGGCTCGACCAACGGGGCGGGCGCCTCCGGCGGTTCGGCGGGTACGGGCTCGGGTGCCCCGGGCGCTACTGGCCCTCGTCCCGGGAATGCGGGTACGCGTCCCAGTGGAGCGCCTCGGCCCGGTGGCGCGAACGGTACGAACGGTGCGGGGCTGCCCGGCGCGGGCGGCACCAGTGCTGTGGCGCCGGGGCATGGTGGCGGTACCGGGTCCTTCGACGTGTCCGGTGTGCTGGCGGCGGGACCGCTGGGGGCCACCGGTAGCGGGAGTGGTTCCGGGAACGCGAAGGGTGCGAACGGGGCCGGTGACGACGCCTCGCGGCGCGATGATCTGCCGTACTTCTCCGAAGGCGGCCGGAGCGGCCAGGGTGGTCCTGGCGGACCGGGCGGACCGGGCGGACCGGGCGGTCCCTCCGGGCCGACCGGTGGACCGGTCACCGGGGACGGCCCGATGGCGGCGCCTGGTGGTGCCGGGCGGCCGGGCGGCCAGGGAGGACCTGACAGTTTCGGTGGGCCTGGAGGGATCGGGGGCCAGGGAGGTTCCGGGAGCCATAGGGCTTTCGGTGGACCGAACGCTACTGGCGGACCGGGCGAATCGGGTTCTCCGGCCGGTGACCCTGGTCGTCGCGGGGGTCCGGGTGGCCCTGGTTCCCTGAGTGGTCCGAATGGTCCGAATGGTCCGGGCGGTCCCGGTGGACCCGGCAGTCCGGGGCGGCCTGGGGGTCCCCGTTCCCTGAGTGGACCGAGCGGTCCTGGTGGCCCGAACGGGCCTGGCGGATACGGTGCTCCGGCCGGTGGCCCTGGGGGTTCGGGTGGTCCCAGTTCCCTGAGTGGTATGAGCGGGCCTGGTGGCCCGAACGGTCCTGGCGGTTCCGGCGGTCCGGGGCGGTCCGCGGGCGCCGGTGGCCCTGGTTCCTTGAGCGGGCCGAATGGTCCTGGTGATCCCAACGGTTCTGGTGGCCCGAACGGTCCCGGTGGCTCCAGCGGTCCCGGGCGGTCCGCGGGCGCCGGTGGCCCTGGTTCCCTGAGTGGGCCGAATGGTCCTGGTGACCCCAACGGTCGTGGTGGTTCGAACGGGCCTGGCAGCCCCGGCGGATCCGGTGCCCCGGCCGGTGGCCCCGGGGGCCCGGGTGCTCCCGGTTCCCCGAGTGGCCCCGGCGGCCCGAACAGCCCCGGCGGCCCGGGCGCCCCGGCCAGCCCTGGCAGCGGCCCCGGCGCATCCGGCACCCCAACCGGCACCCCCGCCGCCCCCGGCGCCGGCATGAGCGACGACACCGCCATCCTCACCCCCCAAAAGCCCGCCCCCGAACCCCCCGGCTACGGCGGCGGCCCCGGCGAGAACGTCTCCGGGCACACGCTGACCAGCGGCATTCCCGTCGTACCGGCGCACCAGAACCCGTTCGGGCCCGGTGCGCCCTCCGACGGACCGATGCCGCACCAGCCCCCGAAGCTGCCCGAGCCGGTCTCGCCGACCGTGCCCGCGGCCTCGAAGCCGAAGAAGAAGGGGCGCAGCAAGCTGGTGCTCCTGGGGGTCGGCGTGGTGGGCGTCGCCGGTATCGCGTACGGCGCCGGGCTGCTCATGAACCACTCCGATGTGCCCAAGAACACCACCGTGCTCGGTGTCGACATCGGCGGCGGCACCCGCGACGAGGCCGTCAAGAAGCTCGACGACGCCTTCGGGAAGAAGATGGACCAGCCGTTGAAGCTGTCCGTCGACGGCGAGACGGTGTCGCTGCAGCCGGACCAGGCAGGCCTCCAGTTCGACACCCAGGCCACGGTGCGGTCCGCCGCGGGCGCGGACTACAACCCCGTGTCGGTGATCGGTTCGCTGTTCGGCGGCGAGCGCGTCGTCGAACCCGCGATGCCCGTCGACGAGGAGAAGCTGCGGGCCGCACTGGAGCGCGCCGCCGGCGGCGCCGGAACGGCGACAGAGGGCACGATCAAGTTCGAGGGGGGCAAGGCCGTCCCCGTGTACGGCAAGGCGGGCAAGGGCATCGCCGTCGCCCAGTCGACGAAGGCCGTCGAGGAGGCGTACCGCAGGCAGGTGGCGACCGGCGATCCGGGCGCCGTTCAGGTTCCGACCACGACGAAGGAGCCCACGGTCACGAAGGCCGAAGTCGACCGGATGATGAAGGAGTTCGCGGAGCCGGCGATGTCCGAGCTCGTCACCGTTCAGACCGACGCGGCGAACAGCATCCAGTTCGGACCCGTTTCACTGCCGAAGATCCTCGGTTTCAAGGCCGTCAAGGGCAAGCTCGTGGAGACGTACGACCTCGAGGCGCTCGAGGAGGCGTACGGCACGACCTTCGACGGCGTGCAGATCGAGGGCGCGAGCGGGAAGCGTGAGGTCATCCCGCAGGACGTCGCCAGCGCGCTGGGCAAGGCTCTGCGCGGAAAGACGCCCGAGGAGCGCATCGGAGTCATCGACACCAACCCGAGCTGACCGCTTCGGCGGAGTTCAGTTGAGCATCGCGCGGGCCGCGCGCGCCTGTTGGCGCACGCGGTCCGCTGCGGGTTCGTCGACCGGGGCCACGATGTCGGCGTACGCGTCGAGTTCGGTGGCGCCCGCAAGGAAGTCGCCGTGTTGGACGAGCAGTTGAGCGCGGTCGTAGCGGAGGCGCGCGGGGTGGGACGGGAGCAGTAGCGAGAGGTCCACGGCCCACAGGGCGACGTCGCCGCGTTCGGGGCGGGCGGCGGCCCAGGCGCGAATGTTGTTGAGGATGCGCAGGACGACGTCGAGCGGGTCGGCGGGGGTGAGCATCGACGGGTCGAGGGGCGCACCGGTGGCGCCCGCGACGAGCAACTCCGCGTCCGAGCCGGTCAGTACGCGCCCGCCGTCGAAGGGGTCGGCCAGCACCTGCTCCTCGAAGTCAGTACCGGGCGAGGCTCCTTGACGACCGAAGCCCACCACGAAGTGGCCGGGGAGGGCGACCCCGTACACATGCGCGCCCGCCCTGCGTGCGACCTCCATCCACACGACCGAGAGCAGGATGGGCAGCCCGCGGCGCCGCCGCAGCACCTCGTGCAGGAGCGAGGACTCCAGCCGCTGGTAGTCGCCGGCCGTGCCGCGGAACCCGCAGTGCCCGCCGAGATGATCGGCCAGCGCCGTGGCCCAGGCCTGAGGCCCGCCCGGCCGGAACGGCAACTCCCCGGCCAGCCGGTCCAGTTCGATCTGCGCGGCGTCCATCCCCGCCTCGTCGAGCGTTCCGTCCGCCTCGGCCCCGATGAGCAGGCACAGCGTCGCGAGATCGGGCCGCTCGGCCCGCGCCTCATCGGCGAACCACCGCCGCCACGCGGCGCTCCGCTCCGGCCCGGGAGGATGAGGTCGACCCATAAATGCCTCGTGCCCTTTCACACCGATCGCTACCGCCGCGCGGCTCCAACCACCAGTCTCACCGCACCACCGACCTCCGTCGCGCTACGGCTGCCGGTAGTGGTGGTACGTGTGATGCGCCGCGAGCCCCATCCCCCCGTACAGCGCCCGCGCCCCCGCGTTCTCCGTCTCCACCTGCAGCCAAGCCGCCGAAGCGCCCTCGGTCAGTGCCTGCCGTGCCAGGGCGCCCATCACCATGGTGGCCAGTCCCTGGCGGCGGAGGGACGGATCCACCTCGACCGCGGCGAACCCGGCCCAGCGACCGTCGATCACACAGCGGCCGATCGCCGCCGGGGACCCCGGATCGTCGCCGGGCACCGTCGCGAACCACACCGAAGGCCCGCTGCCCAGCACCTTGAGGGCCACCTCGCTCATGCCCTTGCGCTGGTAGCGGCAGAGCCACGCCTCGTCCGCCGTACGGGAGAGCAGCACCGGACGCCCAGGGTCCGGAAGATCACCGAGCGGTGCCAGCGCGCCCGTCCACAGCTCGGCGCTCACCTCACGCGTCCACCCCCGCTCCTCCAACTGCGCACACAGCAACTCCTGCGTGCCCTCGGCACCGGTCGCGGTCTGGACGTACGCGGGCAGACCACGGGCCGCGTACCAGTCCCGTACGAGCGACAGCGCCTCGTCGAGCGGTACGCCCGGGTCGCCGAGCGGCAGCACCGAGTTCGCCCGCCGGGTAAATCCGGCGGCGGCCCGCAGCTCCCAGTCACCGAGACGTTCCCGCTCCACCGGCTGCCAGCCTCGTGAGGCGATCCGCGCCAGCTCCTCGTACGACGCTGAAGGGCCCCGGCGCCGGGCAGGTGCCGAGGGGACCACCTTGCCCGCGACCAGCGACGCCTCCGCGATACGGACCCGTTCCCCGGACCGTCGTGTGATCAGCAACACGCCGGCGTCCCATGATGTGAGAACGCCAACCGTGTCGGTGAACCTCTCACCCTTGGGGGCGTCTTCGTTCAGCTGCCGTACCGAGACACGTTTGCCCACGTCAGCAGGGGTGACACGAACTTCGAGCCGTATATGCGAGGAGAAATCCACAGCTCAGTACAACCCTCCTGTTCGGATCATGCCCGGGAACGGAGATACTAGGTGCGGGCATCGACGACGCCGCGCTCCCGCGCGCCAGGCGGCGGAGCCTGAGGAGGCCCGCCAGCGCCCTACCGAGGAGGAACGACAGCGTGACCTACGTCATCGCGCAGCCTTGTGTCGACGTCAAGGACAAGGCGTGCATCGAGGAGTGCCCGGTCGACTGCATCTACGAGGGCTCCAGGTCCTTGTACATCCACCCGGACGAATGCGTCGACTGCGGAGCCTGCGAACCGGTCTGCCCGGTCGAGGCGATCTTCTATGAGGACGACACTCCCGAAGAGTGGAAGGACTACTACAAGGCGAACGTCGAGTTCTTCGACGAGCTCGGCTCGCCCGGCGGCGCCAGCAAGCTCGGCCTGATCGAGCGCGACCACCCCTTCATCGCAGCGCTGCCGCCGCAGAACCAGTAAGCGGCGCCCGCATCCGCGCCGCCTCGGTCCCGTACGCCCTGATCACCTTGATCGTCGTACGGGACCGAGGCGTTTGCCCAAGCGGCAAGAGCGAAAAGAGCGGCCGAGCGCCCAGGCGCAGCCCGAGCAGAAAGTGAAACCCGTGTCCGCAGTCTCCGACCGGCTTCCCACCTTTCCCTGGGACAAGCTGGAGCCCTTCAAGGCGACGGCCGCCGCCCACCCGGACGGCATCGTCGACCTGTCCGTCGGCACCCCGGTCGACCCGGTGCCCGAGCTGATTCAGAAAGCTCTGGTGGCGGCGGCCGACTCGCCCGGCTATCCCACGGTCTGGGGCACACCGGAACTGCGGGACGCGATCACGGGCTGGTGCGAACGGCGACTGGGCGCGCGTGGCCTCACCCACCGAGGCGTCCTGCCGGTCGTCGGCTCGAAGGAACTGGTGGCCTGGCTGCCGACCCAGCTGGGCCTCGGCCCGGGGGACAGGGTGGCGTATCCGCGCCTCGCCTACCCGACGTACGAGGTCGGGGCCAGGCTGGCCCGCGCGGACCACGTCTCGTACGAGGACCCGACTGAGCTGAACCCGGAGGGCCTGAAGCTCCTCTGGCTCAACTCTCCCTCGAACCCCACCGGCCGCGTCCTGTCCAAGGACGAGCTGACCCGGATCGTCGCCTGGGCGCGCGAACACGGCATCCTCGTCTTCTCCGACGAGTGCTACCTCGAGCTGGGCTGGGAGGCCGACCCGGTCTCGGTCCTGCACCCGGATGTGTGCGGCGGCTCGTACGAGGGGCTCGTGTCCGTCCACTCGCTCTCGAAGCGGTCGAATCTCGCGGGCTACCGGGCCGCGTTCCTGGCCGGCGACGAGGCGGTCCTCGGCGACCTCCTCCAGATCCGCAAGCACGGCGGCATGATGACGCCCGCGCCGACCCAGGCCGCGGCGGTCGCAGCTCTCGGCGACGACACGCACGTACGGGAACAGTGCGAGCGTTACGCGGCCCGCCGTACGGCCCTGCGCGAGGCCCTGCTGCGGCACGGTTTCCGCATCGAGCACAGCGAGGCGAGCCTGTACCTCTGGGCGACGCGGGACGAGTCCTGCTGGGACACGGTGGCCCACCTGGCGGAGCTGGGCATCTTGGTCGCGCCGGGCGACTTCTACGGGCCGGCGGGCGAGAGGTTCGTCCGGGTGGCGCTGACGGCGACGGATGAGCGGGTATCGGCGGCAGCGGAACGTTTGGCTCGGGGTGCGCCCCGGTAGGGGCGCGGGCGGTGTCAATATGCGGCTCCGCCGCGTGGGCGCGACCAGCCCAGAACCACCCGCGCGTACCCACTGCCGGTAGGCGCCTGGCACAGGCGGAGGGGTCCAGGGAACTTCCCTGGACCCCTCTGCCGTACGAGCGTGCTGTCAGCCGAGCGGCAGCGTCTTCGCGCCGGGGAGGCCGCCCTTGGTGAGGCCGTCGGCCTGCTTGACGGCCTTGCCCGTGGTCTTGACGGCCTTGCCGGTCGTCTTGTCCGCGCCCGGCACGGCCTGGTTGCCGGCGTCGCCCGCGAGGTCGGTGGCGGACTGCGTGGCACCGTCGACGGTGGTGCCCGCGTTGTCCAGCGAGGACACCCCGCCGAGGTCGGGGGCGGCGGGCAGTTGGGGCGCCGCGCTGGCGGAGCCGGCCGCACCGACCCCGGCAGCCGCTCCCGCTGCGACGAGCAGCGCGGTACGGGCGATCCGGCGGGTCAGGGGGAGGGACATGATGCTCCTTAGACGGGGAGAAAACAGGTGAAGTGTGCGACCGGGCCCGGGAGTTGGCGGTGGCCGACTGGATGTCGGCCGACTGGCTGCAGCTGATCGTTCCGGGCTCGGACGCAGTGACTACCGCTCGAAGTCCGCGAAGGTTGCGGTGGCCCGCCGTAAAGAGTTGGCAATGCGTCGCATTATCGGCTGCGGAGAAATCCGGGCAAAGAACACCCGGTGCGAAAGTCTGCTGAATCCTTACCGCCCTTGACTCCCAAGGGATTCGGTCGATTCGCGCGTGGGCGTACGAAGTCCCGTGCGCGCCGTGGACATGGCGCGCACGGTGTCCTCCGAACGGGTGAGGACGCGTACTACCGCCCCGTGACGACGCGGACTTCGTCCGTGGAGTTACGGGACTTCGAGGCCTCTGCGCGCCACTCGCTGCGGGTGTGCCCGGCGATCCAGACCCGACCCGCGTACGAGACCCGCTTGATGTGCAGCGCGGAGGCGTTGGCCACCGCCCAGTGCGCCAGCCCCCAGCCGCGCTGTCGCTGCCCGCCCTTGGTGGCCGGGGCGTCGGGGACCGGGATGGTCACGGTGCGGGGGTTCGCGGGACCGCCCGCGCCGGACGACGCATCCGACGGAGTGGCGCCCGTCTCCGGCCCCAACTTCCGCTCCGCGCCCGCCGCTTGGAACATGTCCTGCCCGAAGTCCCGTACCAGCGCGGCGCGCACCGCATCCGGACCGACCTGCCGGCGTTGCTCGGGCCGCATGTCCGGGCGCCCTTCGCAGGTGAGCGTGCCCGCCGCGCGCCCCGTCAGTGCCGCGGCCAGCAGGCCGGCGTCCGTTTCATGCTTCGCGTACGCGTCCGGGAAGCCGCTGCGCTGTACGCGCTGGGCGGCGACCGTGAGCGGCAGCTCCGCGTAGTCCGGCACCTTGGCCAGGTGCTCGTAGAACTCGCTCGCCGCGTACGCCGGGTCCATGACCTGCGTTTCCGTGCCCCAGCCCTGCGAGGGCCGCTGCTGGAACAGGCCCAGCGAGTCCCGGTCGCCGTGGTCGATGTTGCGCAGGCCGGACTCCTGGAGCGCCGTCGCGAGGGCGATCGTGACGGCCCGCTCGGGCATGCCGCGGTTGGTGCCGACCACCGAGATCGTCGCCGCGTTCACCGCCTGCTCCGCAGTGAACTCGTACTCGTACGACGCGCCGTCGCCTCTGTCCGAGACGACCGTGCACCGGGGAGCGCCCGTGCCCCCGGAGACGTACTGGAAGGTGAGGTACGCCGCGAGGGCGAGCAGCATCGCGAGGGCCGTTCCGAAGCGGGGGAGGCGGCGGCGACGGACGTTACTGGTGGGTTCGCGCACGCTTATCAAGGTAGCGAAGGGCGCGGGGTCGGATGACCGGACTATGGACATTTGGTCAACAGGCTGTGGGGGATGTCTCAAAGCAGTCGACGTGGGGGCGGTCCGTGCCGTCGCGCTAGGGTCGACCGTATGGCTGACACCCCGCTTGACCTCAGTGTTGACGCCGCCCGGCTCACCGCGCGGCTCGTCGATTTCCCCTCGGAGAGCGGCAGCGAGAAGCCCTTGGCGGACGCCGTCGAGACCGCGCTGCGTGCCCTGCCGCATCTGACGGTCGACCGGTACGGCAACAACGTCGTCGCCCGTACGAATCTGGGGCGGGCCGAGCGCGTGATCCTCGCCGGGCACATCGACACGGTGCCGATCGCCGGCAACGTGCCCTCGCGCCTCGACGACGACGGCGTGCTATGGGGCTGCGGCACCTGCGACATGAAGGCGGGTGTCGCCGTGCAGCTGCGGATCGCGGCCACCGTGCCCGAACCCAATCGAGACCTCACATTCGTCTTCTACGACAACGAAGAGGTCGCCGCTCACCTGAACGGTCTGAAGCATGTCGCCGAAGCCCACCCGGACTGGCTCGAGGGCGACTTCGCGGTGCTGCTGGAGCCCTCGGACGGGCAGGTGGAGGGCGGTTGCCAGGGGACGCTCCGGGTGCTGCTGAAGACGCGCGGCGAGCGCGCCCACTCGGCGCGCAGCTGGATGGGCTCCAACGCGATCCATGCGGCCGCCCCGATCCTCGCCCGCCTGGCCTCGTACGAGCCGCGCTATCCGGTCATCGACGGGCTGGAATACCGCGAGGGCCTCAACGCCGTCCGGATCGAGGGCGGAGTGGCAGGCAATGTCATCCCCGACGAGTGCGTGGTGACCGTCAACTTCCGCTACGCGCCCGACCGTAGCGAGGAGGAGGCGCTGGCCCACGTACACGAGGTGTTCGCGGACTGCGGGGTCGAGGAGTTCGTCATCGACGACCACAGCGGGGCGGCGCTGCCCGGCCTGTCCCACCCGGCGGCCGCCGCGTTCATGGAGGCGGTCGGCGGCACCCCGCAGCCCAAGTACGGCTGGACGGATGTCTCCCGCTTCAGTGCCCTCGGGATCCCTGCCGTCAACTACGGCCCTGGGAACCCGCACTTGGCGCACAAGCGGGATGAACGGGTCGAAACGGGGAAGATTCTGGCGGGGGAGGAGCGGCTGCGGGCCTGGCTGACGTCCTGACCCGTATCCAAATCCAAGGTCCTGTGCTTGAGGTCTTGTATCTCAGGTCCCGTATCTCAGGTCCTGCCCCGTACCTGAGGGCGGTTCACGGCGGACATGCCGACGTACCCCCTCCGTAACCCGCGTAGACCTACGCTGGGGTGGAACCACCCTTCCCCAGCTCTCGGCTCCGCTCGAGCCGGGGAGACCCCAATCCCGGAGGGAGCGGACATGGCCACTGGCGACCCGGAGGGCAAGAAGCAGCCACCGGAGGAACAGCAGCTCGGCCCCGTGCTGCGCAGGCGCGGCCAGGTGCAGGCGAGCACGACGGACCAGCGGCTGCTGGACGCGGGCGGGCCCTCGGACTGGGTGCACACCGACCCCTGGCGAGTGCTGCGCATCCAGTCGGAGTTCATCGAGGGCTTCGGCACGCTGGCCGAACTCCCGCCCGCGATCAGCGTGTTCGGCTCGGCTCGTACGCCGGCCGGGTCGCCGGAGTACGAGGCCGGGGTCGCGCTCGGCCGGGGCCTGGTGGAGGCCGGGTTCGCGGTCATCACGGGTGGTGGGCCGGGTGCCATGGAGGCCGCCAACAAGGGGGCGTGTGAGGCGAAGGGCATCTCGGTCGGACTCGGCATCGAGCTGCCCTTCGAGCAGGGGCTGAACCCGTACGTCGACATCGGCCTCAACTTCCGCTACTTCTTCGTGCGCAAGATGATGTTCGTCAAGTACGCGCAGGGGTTCGTGGTGCTGCCCGGTGGCCTCGGCACGCTGGACGAGCTCTTCGAGGCGCTGACTCTGGTTCAGACCCAGAAGGTCACGCGCTTTCCCATCGTGCTCTTCGGTACGGAGTACTGGGGCGGGTTGGTGGACTGGCTCAAGAACACGCTGATCGCGCAGGGGAAGGCGTCGGAGCAGGATCTGCTGTTGTTCCATCTGACGGACGACGTGGATGAGGCGGTGGCGTTGGTGTCCAAGGAGGCGGGCAGGTAGGGCGAGGGGGGTTTCTCGCCCCGGCCGCCCTTACCCGTCCCATACCAAGGGGCGCTGCCCCTGGGACCCTGCTGGGGGGCTCCGCCCCTGGGACCCTGGGGGGCTCCGCCCCTGGACCCCGCTGGGGCTGCGCCCCCAGCCCCCTCGGGGCTCCGCCCCTGCGACGCCGATCGGGGCTGTGCCCCAGACCCCCCGCCACGGGGTGGGAGTGACACTGCGTGTCGCGGCTGCGGGTTCGTTGTGGCTTGTCGCGCAGTTCCCCGCGCCCCTCAAGGGGCGCTTCTGCGCAGCTCAGCTACTCAGGCGGGCCGGCACACTTCAGCCCGTCCGGCGTTTGAGGACGAGGCCGTTCAGGCCGATGCGGGTCTGGGGCGGCAGCCCCAGCGGGGTCCAGGGGCGGAGCCCTTGGTGGGGTTCGGGGCAACGCCCCGAGGATGGGACGGGTAGGGGCGGCGGGGGCGAAAAACCCTCCCCGGCGTCACCCCGCCAGGGCTACGCCAGCCCTCGCCGGGCAACCGCCGGTGGCCGGTGGCCGGCGATCGCCGCGACCATGTCGAGGATCTGGCGGGTCTCCGCGACCTCATGGACGCGGTACACCCGCGCCCCCAGCCACGCCGAAACGGCCGTCGTGGCAAGGGTCCCAAGGACCCGTTCCTTGACCGGCTTGTTCAAGGTCTCGCCGACAAAGTCCTTGTTGGAGAGCGAGACCAGCACGGGCCACCCCGTGGAAACCATCTCGCCCAGCCGCCGCGTGGCCTCCAGACTGTGCCGAGTGTTCTTCCCGAAGTCATGCCCAGGGTCGATGAGCACAGACTCCCGCGGCACCCCGAGCGAAACCGCCCGCTCGGCCAGCCCAAGGGTGACCCGCAAGATGTCGGCCATGACATCGTCGTACGCCACCCGATGCGGCCGCGTACGAGGCCGCGCACCCCCCGCGTGCGTACACACCAGCCCTACCCCGAACCGCCCGGCGACCTCCGCGAGCCGCGGATCGACCCCGCCCCACGCGTCGTTGAGCAGATCCGCGCCCGCCTCGCAGACCGCCTCGGCGACCTCGTGCCGCCAGGTGTCGACGCTGATGATCACGTCGGGGAACCGACGCCGCACCTCGGCGACGAAACCCACCGTGCGTCGCGCCTCCTCCTCGGCCGTCACCTCCTCCCCGGGACCGGCCTTGACCCCACCGATGTCGATGATGGCAGCACCCTCTGACATCGCCTCTTCCACGCGCGCGAGCGCCGGCTCGTCGCGAAAGGTGGCCCCTTGGTCGTAGAAGGAGTCGGGGGTCCGGTTCACGATCGCCATGATCACCGGCTCATGCGCGTCGAATTCGCGCCCGCCCAGCCTGAGCATCCCCTGTGACCTCTCCCAGTCGTTCGCAGTGGTCGCCGTTCCGCCACCTGGATCGGCCGCCTGCGACCCTAACTGTCAGAGTCGCATGGCACGATCGGAGCCTGACAGTTTCCGTGTCGACGCGTACCGCGTCGGCAACAGCCGGTGGCAGCCGGTGACAGAGCGTGGGGGACCGCAGCGATGTTCATGTTCTTGTTCCTGGTCGTCGCCCTCGTCGTGGTCGTCGCCGCGGTGACCCTCTCCGTGGTGGGCGGCGGCGACAGCACCGCCCTGCCCGAGGCCCCGCCCGAGCGCCTCGTGGACCCCCTGCCCCTGGACCGCCCGCTGCATCGCGGCGACGTGGAGCTGCTGCGCTTCCCGGTGTCCGTCCGTGGCTATCGCATGGCGGACGTCGACGACGCCCTCGGCCGCCTCGCCGCCGAGCTCGCCGAGCGCGACGCCCGGATCGCCGACCTGGAGGCCGCGCTGGCCGGAGCGAGAGCGGACCGGGACACCTCCCTGGAGCAGCACCCGGAGGATGACCACCGGTGAGCGAGGCACTGAAAGGACCCGACGGAGCGCTGCGCTGCCCCTGGGCCCTGTCGACCGAGGACTACGTGACGTACCACGACGAGGAATGGGGCCGCCCGGTCCACGGCGACGACGCGCTGTACGAGCGGTTGTGCCTGGAGGCCTTCCAGTCGGGCCTGTCCTGGATCACGATCCTGCGCCGCCGCGAGGGTTTCCGCGCGGCTTTCTCCGGCTTCAAGATCGCCGAGGTCGCCGCCTTCACGGACGCCGACAAGGAGCGGCTCCTCGCCGACCCCGGGATCATCCGCAACAGAGCCAAGATCGAGGCGACACTCGCCAACGCGCGCGTGCTCGCCGACTGGCCCTCCGGGGAGCTGGACAAGCTGATCTGGTCGTACGCACCGGACCGCGCCGCACGTCCCGCTCCGAAGACCCTCGCCGACGTCCCGGCGGTCACCGACGAGTCGACCGCCCTCTCCAAGGCCCTCAAAAAGCGAGGCATACGCTTCGTGGGCCCGACGACCGCGTACGCCCTGATGCAGGCGTGCGGACTGGTCGACGATCACCTGGAGGCGTGCGTCGCACGCCTCCAGTAGGCGGTGTCGGCGCAGGTCACCGCCCCACGTACGTCGGCTTCTCCTTGTTGACGAAGGCCTGCACCGCGATCGCGTGGTCCTCCGAGGAGCCCGCCCGCGTCTGCAACTCGTCCTCCTTGTCCAAGGTCTCCGCCAAGGAGTGCGTCAGCCCGTAAGCCACCGACTCCTTCAGCGCCGCGTAGGCCACCGTCGGCCCCTCGGCCAGCGCCCGCGCCACCTTCTCGGCCTCGGCGCGCAGCTCGGCGGGCGGCACGAGCCGGTTCGCGATGCCCAGTTCGTACGCCTCCTGGGCCTTGATGCTCCGCGGGAAGAGCAGCAGGTCGGCGGCGCGCCCGGGGCCCACGACCCGCGGCAGGGTCCACGAGATGCCGGAGTCCGCCGTCAGGGCCACCCCCGCGAACGACGAGTTGAAGGCCGCCGTGTCCGCCACGATCCGGTAGTCCGCCGCGAGCGCGAACCCGAAGCCCGCCCCGGCCGCCACCCCGTTCACCGCGGCGACCACGGGCTTCGGCGCTCCGGTAAGGGCCCGCACAATCGGGTTGTAGTGCTCCCGTACGGTGCTCATGGTCTGCCCCGAGCCGGCCTCCCGGTCGGCGGCCAGCAGCCCGATGTGCTCCTTCAGGTCCTGCCCGACGCAGAACGCCCGGTCACCGGCGGCGGTCAGCAGCACGGCCCGTACGGCGTCGTCGGATGCCGCTGACTGGACCGCGTCCCGGAGGGCGACCTTGGTCTCGATGTTCAGCGCGTTCATCGCCTCGGGGCGGTTCAGCGTGATCGTCGCGAGTCCGTCGCTCACCTCGTAGAGCACGGTGTCAGCCATGGTGGGTCCCCTCCGGTGTCGCGGCTTTTTCGTCGTCTTCGTAGCGTCTCGTAGTCGTCCGAGGACAGCATGGCGTAGATCATGAGCAGGGTCTGCGTTCAGAGATGTGACCTGCGTCAAAGAATTCCGGCGCCCGAAAGTCGATGCGGTGGCGCAGTATCGCAGTCACATCGCCGAATTGAGTGGTTTTGCTCAAGCGCGTTGCGCAAGCGATGCCGACTGATGTTGGTCATCGGGTCCTGAGATGCGGGATAATGGCCTGGAAGCAATGTGTTCGATGCCGGTGACGCGTGTCCTGGAAGAAGGACGTGTGCCCTCGAAGGGGCCGTCGGCGACGATGAGCTGGTTTCAGGAAGGGGAACGAGCATGGCGGCCATGAAGCCGCGGACGGGTGATGGCCCGCTCGAGGTGACCAAGGAGGGGCGGGGCATCGTCATGCGCGTTCCGCTCGAAGGCGGCGGTCGGCTCGTCGTCGAGCTGACCCCTGACGAGGCCGACGCGCTCGGCGACGCCCTTAAGAAGGTCGTCGGCTGACGCGGGAGCGACAGAACGTTTTGAGCCGCCCCGGCGCCGCGAATTGGTGCCGGGGCGCTGTCGTTCCAGGTCTACGACCCGTAACCAGGCCTACGGCACGTAACGGCTCAGCGCTTGACGGCGCACAGCAGGCCGTCGCCGACCGGCAGGAGCGAGGGTACGAGGTCCTGGTTCTCGCGGACCGTGCGCAGTAGCTCGCGCTGGCGCAGTACCTCTGTCGGCTGTGGGCCCGAGTCCACTGTCCGGCCGTTTGAGAAGACGCCCTCGAAACAGACAAGGCCGCCGGGGCGCAGCAGGCGCAACGATTCAGCGAGATAGTCGAGATATTCCAGGCGGTCCCCGTCGCAGAAGACGAGGTCGTATCCGGAGTCCGCGAGCCGGGGCAGGACATCCAGGGCGCGGCCCGGAATGATGCGCGCGCGATTACTGGCGAAGCCGGCGGCGCGGAACGCCTGCCGGGCGAACTGCTGGCGCTCCGGCTCCGTGTCGACGGTGGTCAGTACACCGTCCGGCCGCATGCCGTGCAGCAGATGAATTCCGGAGACTCCGGTTCCGGTTCCGATCTCCGCCACCGATTTTGCGCCCACGGTGGCGGCGAGCAACCGCAGCGCGGCGCCGGTGCCGGGCGACACCGAGCGCAGCCCTGCCTCCTGGGCCCGGTCCCGGGCCCAGCGCAGCGCGTCGTCCTCGGCGACAAAGGCGTCGGCGAACGCCCAGCTCGTCTGCCGGTTGCCGCTAATGACCCTCTCCCGTCCCCGTGGTTGCCTGGGCGTGACTGTATCCGTTGCCGTCGGGAACCCGCAGATGGGACCGGGCGTTTAAAGGGGTGCGGAACGACGCGGGGGGTAGCCGATGGACAAGGACACCGAGCAAGTGCTGACGCAATCGCGGAAGCGCGTATCAATTTCTCGTAAAACCGCTTATCCGGAGCTAACGGGCGAGGTGGCTATGGTAGGGGCTCCACTGGACACCACCAGAGCCGACAGGGGAGGTGCGGCTGCGCCTGGGGATCGAGGAGGGGTGCTGAGGCGCCTGCTCAGATCCGCGGGTGAGCCGAAATCCGTGACCGACACCGCTGACAAGTACCGTGCTGCCGATTCCGCTCAGACCGCGACCTTCACGTCCGACGCGGACTCGCAGGCGTGGACTCCGCCCACCTGGGAGGAGATCGTCAGCATGCACAGTGGCCGGGTGTACCGGCTCGCCTACCGCCTGACGGGCAATCAGCACGATGCCGAGGACCTGACCCAGGAAGTCTTCGTCCGGGTCTTCCGCTCCCTGTCGACCTACACGCCCGGCACCTTCGAGGGCTGGCTGCACCGCATCACCACCAACCTCTTCCTGGACATGGTGCGCCGCAAGCAGCGCATCCGGTTCGACGCGCTCGGCGACGACGCGGCCGAGCGGCTGCCCAGCCGTGAGCCATCCCCCCAGCAGGTCTTCAACGACACGCACTTCGACGCGGACGTCCAGCAGGCGCTCGACACCCTCGCACCCGAATTCCGTGCCGCGGTCGTCCTGTGTGACATCGAGGGGCTTTCGTACGAGGAGATCGCCGCGACCCTGGGCGTCAAGCTCGGCACGGTCCGCAGCCGGATCCACCGCGGCCGATCCCAGCTCCGCAAGGCCCTCGCCCACCGGTCGCCCGAGGCCCGCGCCGAGCGCCGTGGCCTCGTCGTCACCGGGGTGCCCGCTCTGGGAGGAGGGGGCGCGACCGCGTGAGTGGATCACGTCCTACGCCGGCAGAGCAGCACCTGGGAGACCGACTCTCCGCCCTGGTGGACGGAGAGCTCGGTCATGAGGCGCGTGAGCGCGTCCTGGCCCACCTCGCGACGTGCGCGAAGTGCAAGGCCGAGGCAGATGAACAGCGACGACTGAAGAACGTATTCGCGGAAGCGGCTCCACCACCGCCCTCCGAGAGCTTCCTGGCCCGCCTCCAGGGGCTGCCCGGGGGAAGTGACGGGGACGGGGGCGGCTCCCGGCTGGGCGGAGGATCCTTCGGGTCGTCCGGCGCTTTTGGTGTGCGGCACGATTCGGGTTTCGGTGTGCGGCACGACCCCTTCGAGTATGTGCCGAGCGGTCCGCATGCCGCCGTGCTGCCCTCGGAGCAGCGCGGGTTCCGTATCCATGACATCAGCAGACGCGAGGCCGATCGTTCGGCCTCACGCGGGCTGCGCTTCGCGTTCGTGGCGGCCGGGGCCGTATCGCTGGCTGCGGTCGCGCTCGGCGGGGTGTCGACCGGTGTGCCCGACAGCACGGAAGCACGGGCCGGGTCCGGCTCGGGCAGCAATGTGACCCCGGCGCGTACGCCGGGCACGGGCGCGGCGACCACTCCCGAGCAGCGCCGCCGCGGCTTCGCGCCGCTGCTCGCCCAGGGGCAGCGTTCCTTCACGGCGGAGCAGGTCGCGCCGACCGCGGTGTCCGCGCCGCTGCTGCCGGGAATGCCCCCGCCTGCCGGTCAGCAGGTCGCGCGTCCGCCGCACGCGCTGACCGCGCCGGTGGTGGGCGGTGCAGCCGCGATGTCCCCGCTCATACGTCCCCTCGAGACGCACCCGCCGGTCACGCTGACCTCGTGGGCGACGACCTCTCAGTTCGCGACGCCCGGGCTTTCGGCCATCGTGCCGCTGCCCGAGTCGTCCGCCTCCCCCTCGCCTCCCACCGCCCGCTGAACCCGCCCTCTGCGCGGCGGCCGGCGAACCTGGTTGAATCCAGGGATGGGCCGCGCCCACCGGAGGGACCCGGGGCGCGGAGTCGACAATCCGCGGCGCCGCCGACGCGCCGTGCTGCGGGCCAGGTGTGGGGAGAGCATGGACGAGGGGAAGCACTCCGCTTCCGCGGGGGACGGGACGAATCCAGCCACGCCTGACGGCGCCCCGACCCCGCTCGGGCACCCGGAGAACGCCACGAGCGGACTCCGCCGGGAGAACACCGAGGGCGACTTCGAACTGGAACGGCCTGCGGGCGCCGCGCCTGTACGTGGCGCGGGCGACGGTGAGCCGTCCGTGGTGGCGTACGGGGTGGGCGGTGCGCCGGAGGGTGGTCCGGTGTCTGGTGGCTCCGCGTCTGGTGAGCGGGCCGAGCCTCTGCGCGGCGCGGATTCGTCCGGGGTGGCGTACGGGGTGGGCGGCGCGCCGGAGAGCGGCCGGGGCTCCGGTGGCTCCGCGTCCGGTGAGCGGGCCAAGCCCCTGCATGATCCGGATCCGTACAGCACGCCTCCGTATGGAGAGCCCGGGCCCTACGCGCCCGCGCCGCCGGTCCAGCATCCGGGGACGACTCCCGCGCGGGGCACGGCCGTTCCGGCGCCGACACCTGGGCACGGCACCGGCACGCCTGGGCCGACCACCGGCACCGGCGTGCCTGGCGCGGGCCCTGCCGTCCATGGCACCGGCACTCCCGGAGCGGCTCCTGCCGTCCATGGGGGCGGTGTGCCTGGAGCGGGCCCAGCCCATGGCGCCGGCACACCCGGCACGACCACCGGCCATGGTGTGCCGGGACAGGCGGCGACTCCGCCGCAGAACGGTTCCGTCGGCCCGGCGGCTTCCACGCACGGCGTCGGCGCGCCTGGCGCGGGCCCTAACGTCCACGGCACCGGCACTTCCGGAGCGGGCGCCACTGCCCACGGAACTGGCACGTCTGGAGCGGCTCCTGCCGTCCCCGGCACCGGCGTGCCTGGCGCGGGCCCTGCCGTCCATGGCACCGGCACTCCCGGAGCGGCTCCCGCGGTCCATGGCACCGGCGCGCCCGGAGCGGCTCCCGCGGTCCAGGGCACCAGTGCGCCCGGAGCAAGCCCAGCCCACGGCGCCCACATACCCGCACCCGCACCTGCCCCCGCAGCGCCCGTACCTCGCCCAGCCCAGGCCCCTGCCCACCACCCGAGCCCGAGCTCGGCCTCGGGCCCCCAAGCCCAATCCCCGCAATCCCTCCAAGCCCCAGCCCAAGTCCCCCCACCCACTCAAGCCCCCCAACCCCCAACCCCCTGGCAGCACTACGACCCCTGGGCCGCCGCCCCCCTCCAGCAGAACGGTGCCGGCGTCGACAGCGAGAGCCGGCGGCGTAAGCGCGTCCGGCGGTTGCTGGTTCTCGGAGCCGTACTCATCGCGCTGCTGGCCGGAGGCCTCGGCGGCGCGGTAGGGGCGTATCTCGAGCGGAATGGGGGGATCGAGAACGTCGAGTTGCCGCAGGCCGGGACGGAGGCCAAGGGGCGGGCGCCGGACAGTGTGGCCGGGATCGCGGCCAGTGCGTTGCCCAGCGTGGTGACCCTGCATGTGAGCGGGGCGGATGCGCAGGGCACGGGCACCGGCTTCGTGCTCGACGAGCGCGGGCACATCCTCACCAACCACCATGTCGTGGATGCCGCCGGAGCGAGCGGCGACATCTCCGTGACGTTCAGCGGGGGCCAGAGCGCCAAGGCGAAGCTGGTCGGAGGCGACACCGGTTACGACCTCGCCGTGGTGAAGGTGAGCGGCGTCAGCGGCCTCAAGCCCCTGCCCCTCGGCAACTCCGACAACGTCCAGGTCGGCGACCCGGTGGTGGCCATAGGCGCACCCTTCGACCTCGAGAACACCGTGACCTCCGGAATCATCAGCGCCAAGGAACGGCCGATCACCGCCGGCGGCCAGTCGGGCGACCGCAGCGACGTCTCGTACGTCGACGCCCTGCAGACCGACGCCCCGATCAATCCCGGCAACTCGGGCGGCCCCCTCGTCGACTCCAAGGCCCGCGTCATCGGCATCAACAGCGCCATCCGTTCCGCCGACAGCGGCTCCGACCTGGAGAGCGGCCAGGCAGGATCGATCGGCCTGGGCTTCGCCATCCCCATCAACCAGGGCAAGCGGGTTGCCGAGGAACTGATCAACACCGGCAAGGCCACGCACCCGGTGATCGGTGTCACGCTCGACATGGACTACGCGGGCGACGGCGCCCGCGTCGGCACCAAGGGTGGCGAAGGCGGCTCGCCGGTCACCAAGGGCGGCCCCGGCGACCGGGCCGGCATCAAGGCGGGCGACGTGATCACCGAGGTCGATGGCCGGCCCGTCCGCTCCGGCGAGGAGCTCATCGTCAAGACCCGCGCCCACCGCCCCGGCGACCGCCTGGAACTGACCGTCGAGCGCGACGGCAAGGAGCGGAAGATCAGCCTCGTCCTCGGCTCCGCCGACGGCGACTGACCGGCAGTGGACGGGGCGGACGGGGCCCCAGAGGGGACAACAACAGACGGGAACCAACAGGAACCCATCACAAACTGACAGGAACGGCAGGAGTAAGACGCCGGGACAGTACCGGACAGACAGGAACGGCGGGTACCGTGGATCCGGCCCGGACCACGGAAGAATCCCGCCGAGGCCGAGGACATCCCAAGGAGCTGCAAGGTGTTCAATGACATAGGAGCCCTCGAGCTGGTGGCGCTCGTTGTCCTTGCTGTGCTCGTCTTCGGCCCGGAGAAGCTCCCGAAGATGATCCAGGACGTCACGCGCACCATTCGCAAGATCCGCGAGTTCTCGGAGAGCGCCAAGGCGGACATCCGTGAGGAACTGGGCCCCGAGTTCAAGGACTTCGAGTTCGAGGACCTCAACCCCAAGACGTTCATCCGCAAGCAGCTGGACAACGATGACCTGGGGCTCAAGGAGATCCGTAACGGCTTCGACCTGAAGAAGGAGATGGCCGAGGTCACGGACGCTGTCCACGGCCGCGACTCAGAGTCCGCCGTGTCTTCCTCCACCTCGCCGTCCTCCGGCGGCACCGTCGACATGACGAAGAAGCGCGAGCAGCTCGAACCGGCCGAGCGCCCGCCATTCGACGCGGACGCGACCTGAGGCGTACGGGCCTCAAGGCGCACGCGTACGTATCTGAGGCATACGGGCTTCAAGGCGCACGCGTACGTATCTGAGGCGTACGGGCCTCAAGGCGCACGCGTACGTATCTGACGTGTACGGGCCCGAGGCGCACGCCCCCTCAGCCGTTTGCTCCCGAGCTACAAGAACCCCGTACCACCGAGTTCTCCCTGCTCACAGCGGCGCGAGCGGACGCGTACCCGCCCCACCCGCCGACCGGTTTCACAGCTCGCTGTCGACCTGTGGCTATCCTGCCTAGTTGTTGTGCGGACCGGAGGGACGCCCGATGGGGGGCGGGCCGTTTCGGTCCGACGAGAGCGAGGAGGCGTCCGGGCAATGGAGACGACAAGTCGGGTAGGCGCGCAGGCGTCGGACGCGGAGGGCGGACAACGACCCGTGCCCTCCGCCCGGGGCACGGTCGACGGCTACCTGCTGGCGCCCTTCCCGTGGTACGGCCTCGACGAGGCCTTCACGGGACCGCGCTGGCTGATGAAGGTCGGCACCTCGGCCGATGGCGCCGTGGAGCACGGCTCGATCGGGCACGGCGACGAGCCGTCCGTACGCAGTGAGTCCACGACGGACGACAAGGAGCGCTTCGCGGTGGTGGTCACCGTCGCGTCCAGCCCCGTGCGGCGCAGCGCCGACGGCACCGGGCTCCTGGAGGCCACCTCGGTGTCCTCCGCGGCCTGGCTCGCGGGCGTGGGACTGCTGAACTGCACCTGGCCCGGTCAGATGGACCACACCCTGCGCGACGACTGGCTGGACCAACAGACCGAGACGGCGTGGGTCCTCGCGGACGACCTGACCGGTCCGGACTGGTCCAGCCTCTCGCTCCCCGTGGACGGCGTTCCGGCGTCCTTCCACTACCGCGAGTCCGAGTTCGGCTGGGTTCTCGCGGGCTCCACGCAGCAGGGCGTCCACCTGGGCGCGTACGGGCGCGGGATGAGCGCGTACGGTCTGGGCTTCTCGGTGGTCAAGGACATCACCGCGTACGTCTAGCCAGTACGTGGGTGGGGGCGCCGTCTCGCGAGACGGCGCCCCCACCCACGTAACGACGTCAGAACTTGTTGCGCGGGGTGATCCCCAGCGACATGCCCGACAGCCCGCGCTGGCGTCCCCCCAGCTTGCCCGCGATCGAGCGCAGGGCCGTGCCCGCCGGGGAGTCGGGGTCGGTGAGGACGACCGGCTTGCCCTCGTCGCCGCCTTCGCGGAGGCGGACGTCGATCGGGATGCTGCCCAGCACGGGAACCGTCGCGCCGGTCGTCCGGGTCAGGCCGTCGGCGACGGCCTGACCGCCGCCCGTGCCGAAGACGTCGACCATCTCGCCGCAGTGCGGGCAGGGCAGACCGGACATGTTCTCCACCACGCCCACGATCTTCTGGTGGGTCTGGACGGCGATGGAACCGGCCCGCTCGGCGACCTCCGCGGCGGCCTGCTGGGGCGTCGTCACGATCAGGATCTCGGCGTTCGGCACCAGCTGCGCGACCGAGATCGCGATGTCGCCCGTGCCCGGCGGGAGGTCCATGAGGAGGACGTCCAGGTCGCCCCAGTACACGTCCGCCAGGAACTGCTGAAGTGCGCGGTGGAGCATCGGGCCGCGCCAGACGACCGGTGCGTTGCCCGGGGTGAACATGCCGATCGAGATGACCTTCACGCCGTTCGCGGACGGCGGCATGATCATGTTCTCGACCTGGGTGGGATGCCCGTCGGCGCCCAGCATGCGGGGCACGGAGTGGCCGTAGATGTCGGCGTCCACGACACCGACCTTCAGTCCGTCCGCCGCCATCGCCGCCGCCAGGTTCACGGTCACGGACGACTTGCCGACGCCGCCCTTGCCGGAGGCGACCGCGTACACGCGCGTGAGCGAGCCGGGCTTGGCGAAGGGGACCTCGCGCTCGGCCTGCCCGCCGCGCAGCGCGGAGGCCAGCTCGCGGCGCTGCTCGTCGCTCATCACGTCCAGCGTGACGTCGACGCGCGTGACACCGTCGACCGCCTCGACCGCCCTCGTCACGTTGTCCGTGATCGTCTGGCGCATGGGACAGCCGGAGACGGTCAGGTACACGGTGACCGCGACCGCGCCATCCGCCCCGATCTCCACCGATTTGACCATCCCCAGTTCGGTGATGGGTCGCTGGATCTCGGGGTCGTTCACCGTCGCCAGCGCTGCGCGCACCGCGTCTTCCGTAGCCATACGACCGATGGTACGGCGCTTCCACCCACCCTCGGAAAGCCTGTCAGCGGTCGCTTACGTCACGTCCGCGCGGGTGTTCCGCCGGGAATGCGCCCCGTCCGTTCGGCAGCCGGTCCTCCAGTTCCCTGACCAGGTCCTCGAGTTCGGAGCGGATCCAGTCGCGGGTGGCGACCTCACCGAGGCCGGTGCGCAGCGCGGCGATCTCGCGGGTCAGATACTCGGTGTCCGCGATCGACCGCTCGTTCTGCTTGCGGTCCTGTTCGAGATTGACCCGGTCGCGGTCGGCCTGCCGGTTCTGGGCGAGCAGGATCAGCGGGGCGGCGTACGAGGCCTGGAGCGAGAGCATCAGGGTCAGGAAGATGAACGGGAACTCGTCGAAACGCAGGCCGTTGGGCGCCGCGACGTTCCACAGCACCCACATGATGACGACGACGGTCATCCAGACGAGGAACCGTCCGGTGCCGATGAACCGCGCGATCCGCTCCGACAGCTTGCCGAAGGCCTCCGGGTCCCACTCGGGCACCAGCCTGCGGCGCGGCGGCAGCGGCTGGTCGAGCCGGATGCGCGGGCGTGCGGTGACGCCCATGGGGACCCGCTCGCGGGGGTCGCGCTCAGGAGCCATGCGAGACCCCCTGAGCCTCCACGTCCAGATGGAACTCCGTCTCGCGCCAGTCCTCCGGCAGCATGTGGTCGAGTACGTCGTCCACGGTCACCGCGCCGAGCAGCGAGCCGCTCTCGTCGACCACGGGCGCCGCGACCATGTCGTACGTCGCGAAGAAGCCGGCCACCACCGGCAGCGCGTCCTCCGGTCGGAGCGCCTGGAGATCATCGTCGAGAAGCGCGCTGACCAGCGTGTACGGGGGGTCGCGCAGCAGCCGCTGGAAGTGCACCGTGCCGAGGTACTTGCCGGTCGGCGTCTCGTCGGGCGGGCGGCACACGTACACCTGGGCGGCCAGCGCGGGGGAGAGGTCGGGGTTGCGGACCCGGGCCAGCGCGTCGGCGACCGTCGCGTCCGGCTGCAGCACGATCGGCTCGGTGGTCATCAGACCGCCGGCCGTCCGCTCCTCGTACGCCATCAGCCGCCGTACGTCCGCCGCCTCGTCCGGGCGCATCAGCGTGAGCAGCCGCTCCTTGTCCTCCTCCGGTAGCTCGGCCAGCAGGTCGGCCGCGTCGTCGGGGTCCATCGCCTCCAGGACATCGGCGGCGCGCTCCTCCTTGAGCTTGCCGAGGATCTCGATCTGGTCGTCCTCCGGCAGCTCTTCGAGAACGTCGGCGAGCCGGTCGTCGTCCAGGGCCGCGGCCACCTCCGCGCGCCGCTTGGCCGACAGATGGTGCAGTACGTTCGCGAGGTCGGCCGGACGCAACTGCTCGAAGGTGGCGAGGAGACTCTCGGCGCCCTGCCCCTGCTCCTCGAGCGAGAACCCGGTCACCGCGGACCACTCGACGGTCAGCGTCTCCCCCTTGGACCGCCGGAAGGTGCCGCCCTTCCCCTTGCGTACGAAGACCCGGTCGATCTCCCAGTCGCGGCGGGCCGGCAACTGCTGGACCGACACATCCAGAACCGTCACCTCCTCACCGGACTCGACGAGATGTACGCGTCGGTCGAGCAGTTCCCCGATGACGAGCCGTTCGGTGGGCCGCTGCTCGAAGCGCCGTACGTTCAGGACGCCGGTGGTGATGACCTGGCCCGACTCGATGCCGGTCACCCGCGTCATCGGCAGGAAGATACGGCGGCGCGTCGACAGCTCGACGACGAGGCCGAGCAGTCGGGGCGGGCGCTGCCCGACCCGCAGCATGGCGACGAGATCGCGCACCCGGCCCACCTGGTCGCCGTTCGGGTCGAAGACGGCGACACCGGAGAGGTGCGAGACGAAGATCCGGGGAGCGCCAGCGGCCATGCCGCACACCTCCTCCCTGCTCACCGATCTCTTATCGATATATCCGTATTTGCGGGCTTCAGGCTAGCCCGTACCGACTGGACCCGCCCCGGCGGCGGACCTGTACGGACTGCCTCCGGAGTGCGTGGACGGCACAGGTACGCTGCCGTACGCCGCCCAGGACTCCCGAACGAGAGGTGCCCCCACCCGTGACCGTATTTCCCCAGGGCCGTAGCCACCGGGCCGCACTCATCAGCGCCATGTGCGCACTGGTCGTGACGGGGACAGGACTGACGGGGTGCGGCGCCGAGGACCCGAACGCGGGCACCAACGGGGTCGGCAAGCTCCCCGCCGACGAGATCCAGGCCAGGACGAACAAGGCGGCCCGGGGCGCGAACGCCGTCCACCTCTCCGGCTCGGTCGTCAGCAACGGCCGTACGTACAAGCTCGACATGCGCCTCAAGGCCGACGGCGGCACCGGTTCCGTCACCACCCAGGACACGACCTTCCGGCTGCTGCGCGTCGGCGAGCACCTGTTCCTGAAGGCTGACACGGACTTCTGGGCGGACGAGGAGGACAAGGGCGGTGAGGGCGCTGAGGGCAGCGGAGGCAAGGACAGCGACGCGGACGCGGAGGCCGCCGAAAAGCTCGACGGCAAGTACGTGAAGGTCCCGCAGGGCGACCCCGCCTACCAGCGCTTCACCGGCTTCACCGACAAGGACGTCCTCCTCGACGGCCTCCTCACCCTCCACGGCACCCTGGCCACGGACGGCCACCACGAACGCTTCGGCATCCGCACCATCCGCATCACCGGAGACAAGGGCTCAGGCGGCACCCTGGACGTCTCCCTTGAGGGCAAGCCCTACCCCCTACTCCTGGCCCGAGCAGGCAACGCGGGAACGATCCGCCTGACGGACTGGGGCAAGGACTTCCCCCTGGAGGAACCGGAGAAGAACGAGATGGTGGATTACGGGCAACAGCTACCGGAGTCGTAGGGGCAGGGCCCCGAAGGGGCGCGGGGAACTGCGCGCGCAACCACAATCCGCCCGCAGCGTGCACACACGCCCCGCCGCCTCAGGGGCGCGGGGCTGTATCAATGTGCGGCTCCGCCGCGCGGGAGCGACCAGCGCCCCGTTAGGGGCGCGGGGAACTGCGCGATCGCCACGACGCACCCGCAGCTTGGAACCGGTCTGCCGACGCAGCTAACGGCGCTTGCGCCCACGGAACAGCAACCGTTGCAGCCCCGCAGGGATCGGCTGCCGCGTAGTCGCCGGCGAAGGCGCCGGCACAGCCGCAAGCGACCCGTCCGGCAACGGCGCCGTACCCCCCGTCGGCTCCAAGCGGAGCACCCGGCACTCCCGAGCCCACCGCTCAGTCATGGCCTCACCATCCGGCGCATTCAACCGCTTGCCCTTGAGCTCGCCGACCACGGCGTCCCACTCAGGCGACCCGGGAGCGAGCTCCACGACCCTCGCCACCCACGAAACCAACCGCCCGCCCTTGTCCTTGCTGCGCACGGTCACCACCGCCTCGCCCCCATCGACGAGCCCCGGCAGCGGCTGCTCCCCGCCCCCGTCGCCGACCAGGCACACCGCCCCGTCGAACCACACATGCCACAGCGCCCGTTCCGGCACCGGTGCCCCATCACCCCGCACCCACACGAGCGCGGACTTCTTGGAGGCCTCCTCGACGAGGGCCTGGCCGAGCAGCTCATCCGTCATGGCAGCAAGGGTATCCAGCCCACTCACACCAGTCCGGACCGCTCACCGCAGTCCGGGCCCGCTCACAGCCACCCGTTGCGCTTCAGCGTGCGGTGGATCGTGAAACAGATCCCCACCGTGATGCCCAGCACCAGCGGGTACCCGAACTTCCAGCGCAGCTCCGGCATGTAGTCGAAGTTCATGCCGTAGACGCCACACACCATCGTCGGTACGGCGATGATCGCCGCCCACGACGTGATCTTGCGCATGTCCTCGTTCTGCGCGACCGAGGCCTGCGCGAGATTGGCCTGGAGGATCGAGTTGAGCAACTCGTCGAACCCGACGACCTGCTCCTGGACCCGGGCGAGGTGATCGGCGACATCACGGAAGTACTTCTGGATGTCGGGGTCCACCAGCCGCATCGGCCGCTCGCTCAGCAGCTGCATGGGCCGCATCAGCGGGGACACCGCCCGCTTGAACTCCAGTACCTCACGCTTGAGCTGGTAGATCCGCGCCGAGTCGACACCGCGCGCGGTCCCGCCCTTGCGCCCCGGCGAGAACACCGCCGTCTCGACCTCGTCGATGTCGTCCTGCACGGCGTCCGCGACCGCGATGTACCCGTCGACGACATGGTCGGCGATCGCGTGCAGCACGGCCGACGGCCCCTTGGCGAGCAGCTCGGGGTCGTCCTGCAGCCGGTGCCGCAGTGCCCGCAGCGAGCCCTGCCCGCCGTGCCGCACCGTGATGAAGAAGTCCCGGCCGGTGAAACACATCACCTCGCCGGTCTCCACGATCTCGCTGGTGTCGGTGAGTTCGTCGTGCTCGACGTAGTGGATGGTCTTGAAGACGGTGAACAGCGTCTCGTCGTAGCGCTCCAGCTTGGGCCGCTGGTGGGCGTGCACCGCGTCCTCGACGGCGAGCGGGTGCAGCCCGAACTCGCTGGCGATGACGGCGAATTCGTCCTCCGTGGGCTCGTGAAGACCGATCCAGGCGAAGCCGCCGTCACGGCGCACCTGGAGCATCGCCTCGTGCGGCGTGAGGGTGACGGGGAAGGGGACGCGGGCGCCGTCGCGGTAGATGGCGCAGTCCACGACAGCCGAGTTCGTCCCGGCCTCGCGAGTGCTGTCGTACGGGCCGCCGTCCTTGCGCAGCGAGGGGCGGACCGCGGCGCGCAGGTCTCGGATCATCGACATGGCAGGCTCCTTCGCGTAGAAGCCGCCCGGCAACGGTTGGAACTGCCCGGAATGGGGACGTCCTGACTGGGGTCTCCGGCCTTTGAAAGCCGGGATGTTTGGCACGTCCGCAAAGCGGGGAGCACCGCACCGTCGCGGTGGCAGCTTCGCTACTGATACAGATCAGACAGATCAGACAAAAACGAAGTGCTCTTCCGTCGTGCACCGACACGCATGACGCGAGTACGGGAGGCGGCAGCCAATAGAGCTCGGATTATGAGAACTCAGCAGCCGGAAGAGCGGGTAGTACTACACGGTCGACTTCGATCCATGGAGCCCCACCTCCTCCGGCCGGTCCCCCGTAGGGGAGATCCATCCCCCGTGGGGGAGTTTCCGTGCGTCGAGACTCGAGAGCGACGCTTCTGCGTGCTGCCCCGACCAGCGGCCAAGACTATCAGCCCACCGGCCTGTCAAGCCGCCGCTTCGCCTTTGTCGCTCCCGGAAACCAGGGCAGAAGTCCCCAAAAAGGCGCAGCCTATGCTCACCGTATGGCTGATGTTCTTCCTTTGGTGGAGGCCCGGTTGCGTACCGCACTGGGCGAACCGGACGCGCGCGCAGCGGTCACCTTCCTCGGCACGGACCGCATCGAGGTGCTCCGCTTCAGCGGCGGAGCCGCCGGGGAAGAGATCGTGCGCTACGCCACGCTCGGCATGTCCGCCCAGCCGATGACGGACCCCACGGCAGCCCTCGCCGACCCGGTCAAGGGCCCGCGCGCCGAACTCGTCCTCTCCGTACGCGCCGGCGTCGCCGACACCGACAAGGTGCTCCGCCCGCTTGCCGTACTGGCCGCGTCTCCGCAGGTGGAGGGCCTGGTCGTGGCCCCCGGAGCCTCGCTCGACGTCGGTGAACCCCTGTGGCCGGGCGCCCCGTTCACCTCCGTACTGGTCGCCGAGCCGGGCGGCCTCGTCGAGGACCTGGAGCTGGACGAGCCCCTCGATCCCGTACGTTTCCTGCCGCTGCTTCCGATGACGCCGAACGAGGCGGCGTGGAAGCGGGTGCACGGCGCGGCGGCCCTCCAGGAACGCTGGCTCACGGGCGGAACCGACCTGCGCGATCCGTCACGCAAGTCTGTGTCTCTCGACTGAACCCAACCTTCCGCTGGAATCGTCCAGTTGGGAATGTCACACTCGTTCAATCGGCGGCGACGGGGCTCGCCGGACGGGTGATCGTCCTTGACGCGGCGACAGCCGGGGAGGACCGTTGGGGCCTATGAGGGGCGAACCCAGTTGCCCGAAGTGTGGTGGCCGGGTCAGGGCTCCCGGACTCTTTGCCGACTCCTGGCAGTGTGATGTGCACGGACCCGTGCACCCACTGCAGCCCGTGATCCCGCCCAGCGTCGAGGCCCTCAGCGTCGTGGTGCACCGTGCGCGCGTACCGGTGTGGATGCCATGGCCCCTGCCCGTCGGCTGGCTCTTCACGGGTGCGGCTTTCGCGGGCGACGACCGCAGCGGCGGCCGTGCCACCGCCGTGGCCTGCTCGGGCCCGGGCCCGCTCGGCGGCGTAGGAGAGCTGGTGCTCGTTGCCGAGGAGCTCGGCGTGGGCCTCGGCGCGCGCTACGCGGGAATCGACGGCCCGGACCCCGGCCCGTACATGAACGTCGAGAAGCCGGCCCAGGCGAAGGTCCTCGCGGCGGGCCGCCCGACCCCCCTCTGGCTGGTCTCCGGCACCCCCGACGACCGCGCCGTCTTCGCCGGAGAGGCCCGCGGACTGTGGCTGTGGGCGGTCGTCTGGCCCGAGCAGTCGGGCCTGCTGATGTACGACGAGCTCGTACTGACCGACCTGCGGGACGCGGGCGCGGAGGTGGACCTGCTGCCGTGCGGGGCGCTGTCGCCGCGCATCCTGGAGCCCTAGCTAGGCCCTGTCTCCCCGATCTTCGCGGGCGCACGACGCCTGGCACGGCTCCCCCACGCTCGGCTTCGCTCGCGCGGGCGGTGCCCCCACCGCCGCACGGCCGCATCACCCAAGTACGTCCAGTACGAGGGCGATGCGGCCGCACGCCGATGCTCCCCCACTGCCTGAAGGGCGTGGGAGGTGCCCCCAGCACCAGACGCCGCGCGCTGATCCGCGAAGATCGGGGAGCCAGGACCTAGAGGACTCGGGCCGGGACGGGTGCGGCCCCCGTTACCCTGGAGTGTCCCTTCCGCCCGGTCAGAGCCTGGAGTCCTCGTACGTGCGCATCGATCTGCACACCCACTCCACCGCTTCCGACGGTACGGACACGCCCGCCGAGCTGGTGCGCAATGCCGCCGCGGCCGGTCTGGACGTCGTCGCGCTGACCGACCACGACACCACCCGCGGACACGCGGAGGCCATCGCAGCGGTCCCGGAAGGCCTCACCCTCGTCACCGGAGCCGAACTCTCCTGCCGCCTCGACGGCGTGAGCCTGCACATGCTGGCGTACCTCTTCGATCCCGAGGAGCCCGATCTGCTGCGTGAGCGTGAGCTCGTACGCGACGACCGGGTGCCGCGGGCCCACGGCATGATCCGTAAGCTCCAGGAGCTGGGCGTGCCGGTGACCTGGGAGCAGGTGGCGCGGATCGCGGGCGACGGGTCCGTGGGGCGGCCGCACATCGCGACCGCGCTGGTCGAGCTGGGCGTCGTGCCCAGCGTCTCCGACGCCTTCACACCCGACTGGCTCGCCGACGGCGGCCGGGCCTACGTCGAGAAGCACGAGACGGACCCCTTCGAGGCGATCCGGCTGGTCAAGGCGGCGGGCGGCGTGACCGTCTTCGCGCATCCCGCCGCTTCGAAGCGGGGCCAGACCGTGCCGGAATCCGCGATCGCCGAGCTCACGGCGGCCGGACTCGACGGCATCGAGGTCGACCACATGGACCACGACCCGGCGACCCGGTCCCGACTCCGCGGCCTGGCGGCCGACTTGGGGCTGCTGACGACGGGCTCCAGCGACTATCACGGCAGCCGCAAGACGTGTGTACTCGGGGAGTTCACCACGGACCCCGAGATCTACGGGGAGATCACGCGGCGGGCCACCGGGGCGTTCCCGGTGCCGGGTGCGGGCGGGGCCGCGGGAGTCTGACCCTCTCCTGTCCCGGGGGCTCTGCCCCTGCCTGTCGCACCCCTTCCCACACCAAGGTTCCCCGTGTTCGACCTCGCCGTCTTCGGCTCACTCTTCCTCACGCTCTTCGTCATCATGGATCCCCCTGGGATCACCCCGATCTTTCTCGCGCTGACGTCCGGACGGCCGGCGCGGGTGCAGAAGCGGATGGCGTTCCAGGCCGTCTGCGTGGCCGGCGGTGTGATCACCGTGTTCGGGCTGCTCGGGCACCAGATCCTGAACTACCTCCATGTGTCCGTGCCCGCGCTGATGATCGCGGGCGGTCTGCTGCTCCTGCTGATCGCCCTCGATCTGCTCACCGGCAAGACGGACGAGCCCAAGCAGACCAAGGACGTCAACGCCGCCCTCGTACCCCTGGGCATACCGCTGCTCGCGGGACCGGGCGCGATCGTGTCCGTCATCCTCGCGGTGCAGAAGGCCGACGGCGTCGCGGCGCAGACGGCGGTGTGGACGGCGATCCTCGCCATCCATGTCGTGCTGTGGCTGGTGATGCGCTACTCGCTGCTGATCATCCGCGTCATCAAGGACGGCGGCGTCGTCCTGGTGACCCGGCTCGCGGGCATGATGCTCTCCGCGATCGCCGTGCAGCAGATCATCAACGGGGTCACTCAGGTGATCAAGTCCAGCTGAACAGAGCCGAACACGCAGAACCCCCGTACGGCATCGATGCCGTACGGGGGTTCTGAAGTGTGCTGTCGGGCGTCCGCGCGTTACGAGGCGGGGGCTTCGGCCGGGCGGATCAGAATGCGCTGGCCGATGGCGGCGGCCTGCTGCACGATCCGGTTGACGGAGGCGGCGTCCACGACGGTCGTGTCCACGGCGGTGCCGTCGACGTCGTCGAGGCGCATGATTTCGAAGCGCATACGGCTTCTCCCTTCGTCTGGTCATCCTCCTGAAGGAGAACTACTGGTAGGTGGAACATGGGGCGTCTGTGCCACGGGTTCCACAACGAGTCAACGGGATGCTGATGACAAACATTCCCTACGCTAAATAAATTTTTCGCACGCCTAATTACTTGGTGATACTGGACCGCTTGTGTTCACACAGTGACGTCCTGCGACAATGAGGCGCATATGAATGACGACTTCGCGGGAACCGACGCTCTGGCCGCCCTCGGTGCGCGCCTGGACCGCACGAACGAGCTGCTCCAGCGCGTGCTCGCCGAGGTGGCCAAGACGCCGTCGACCCATGCGATCTTCGTCGACGCCGGTTATCTGTACGCGGCCGCCGGGCGGCTCGTCGCCGGTACGGAGGACCGCCGGGCCTTCGATCTGGATGCCGAAGGCCTCATCGAGGCGCTCATCGACAGGGCGCGCACGATCTTCGCGGACAGCAGGCTGCTGCGCGTCTACTGGTACGACGGCGCGCGTCGCCGCATCCACACGGCGGAACAGCAGTCCATCGCCGAGCTGCCCGACGTCAAGGTCCGGCTGGGCAACCTCAACGCCAACAACCAGCAGAAGGGCGTCGACTCCCTGATCCGCAGCGACCTGGAGTCACTGGCCAGGCATCGCGCCATCAGTGACGCCGCCCTCATCGGAGGCGACGAGGACCTGGTCTCCGCGGTCGAGGCGGCGCAGGGGTACGGCGCGCGGGTCCACCTCTGGGGCATCGAGGCACCCGAGGGACGCAACCAGGCGGAGCCGCTGCTCTGGGAGGTCGACAGCCAGCGGACCTTCGACCTGGAATTCTTCAAGCCGTACGTCTCCCGCCGGACCGCCGCCTCCTACGAAGCCTCGGCGGGGGCGCGGCCCACCCGGGAGGACGTGCGGTTCGTGGGGGCGCAGGTCGCCGCGCAGTGGCTGGGCGCGCGGGGGCGGGAGGCACTGGCGGATCTGCTGCCCGGACATCCGTATCTGCCCGGGCCCGTCGACCAGGACCTCCTGGTTGAGGCGGAGGGCCTGCTGCAGTACTCGCTACGCGGCCAGGCGGATCTGCGACGGGCCTTGCGGGACGGGTTCTGGGGGCACTTGCAGGCGCAGTACTGAGCCTTTACGTGGTTTGGTCGGTCTGCTTCCAGAAGGCGGCCAGGGCTTCGGCCGTTTCCAGGGGGCGGTCCGTGTTGGGGGAGTGCTCGGCTCCGCGTACGACCGTGCGGTGGGCCTTGAGGCGTACGGCCATGTCGTCCAGGAGCGGCACCGGCCAGGTGCCGTCCTCTTCGCCCGACAGGACGTGAAAGGGGATCGGTACGGCGGCCAGCTCGGCGACGCGGTCCGGTTCCGAGCACAACTGGCGCCCCGCGGCGATGAGTTGAGCGGGGCTGTTGCCGAGCCAGCGTTGCCTGAGCACTTCGAGGTCATCGAGTCCGGCGTCCAGGTCCTGCTGGTCGGCCGCGTCCTCCGGAGGCTCCAGTGCCTGGATCGCGTCCCACACCTGCGCCATGTCCATCACGGCGAGAGCGTCCCGCAACAGCTTGACCCGTAGCTGCTGCGAAGCGGAGATCTCGGCCGGCCCCGAGGCGATGAGCGTGAGCGAGCGGAAGCGGGCGGAGTCCAGCAGTACGGCGGCCCGGGCGACCTGTCCGCCGAACGAGTGGCCGACGAGGTGCACGCGTTCCTGCGGCGTCTCGGTGACCGCCTCGACCTGGGCGAGTACGTCCCGCGCCAACTCACCTTGCGCATACGGGGCTTCGTCGTCTCTTGGGCCCGGCGTCTTGTACTGGCCGCGTCCGTCCACGGCGACGGTCCGGTATCCGGCCGCGGCCAGGGGTTCGTGCAGGGAGATGAAGTCCTCCTTGCTGCCGGTGAACCCTGGCAGCAGCAGCGCGGTTCCCTTCGCTTCGACGCCGGGCGCCACGGGGGCGTCGATCACGGCGAACTCACCGCGCGCGGTGCCGAGCCGATACGCACGGGCGCCGGGCGGGGGGACAAAGGTGGCGGGCCTGCTCATGAGGAGGAGGCTAGCCAAGGAAGCTGTCGAGCGGGTTGCAGGGCGGCGTGACTTTTAGCGCTTCCGGAATGGCGACGGCCCGACCTCAAGTGCTGGGGCCGGGCCGTGGGAGAGAGGCTCGCTCTCGGTGGCTGCTGCCTCGGCCGGGTTGCGGGGTGGCGTGACTTTTCGCGCTTCCGGAATGGTGACGGCCCGGCCCCAAGTGCTGGGGCCGGGCCGTCGGAGTGAGGCTCAGCTCTCGGTCGCCTCGGTGGCTGCTGCCGCCTTCTTGCGGGTGCGGCGGCGGGGCGCCGCCTCCGGCGCATCGGCCTCGACGGGCGTGGCCGCCGCCTTACGGGTGCGCCGGGGCTTGGCCGGGGCCTCGTCCGTGACCGACTCGGCCGCCTGAGCCGGGATACCGGCCTCCGCAGCCTTACGCGTACGGCGGCGGGGCTTCGCCTCGGTCGCCTCGACGGTGTCCACGGCTGCCTCAGCAGCGGCCGCGGTCTTGCGGGTGCGACGCGGCTTCGTCTCCGTCGCCTCGACCGCTGTGCCCTCGGCCGTGTCCAGCGCGGCCTGTGCCGCCTTGCGCGTACGGCGGCGCGGCGTGGCCGCCGGCTCCTCCGTCGCGGTCGCCTGGGCCGGGATGCCTGCCTCGGCGGCTTCGGCGACCTTTCGCGTACGGCGCCGGGGCTGCTTTGCCTCGGTCGCCTCGGCGGTGTCCACCACTGCCTCGGCCGTCGCCTTGCGGGTCCGGCGCGGCTTGGTCTCCGCCACCTCGACGACCGTGCCGTCCGCTGTGTCCACGGCGGTTTCGGCGGCCTTACGGGTGCGACGGCGGGGCTGGGCCTGGGTCGGCTCGGTCACCTCGGTTGCCGTGGTCGTGCCTTCGGCGATTTCCACGGCCTTACGGGTGCGACGGCGGGGCTGCGCCTCGATCGTCTCGGCCACCTCGGTCGCCACGGTCGCGCCTTCGGCCGTTTCCGCGGCCTTGCGTGTGCGGCTGCGGGGCTTGGTCACAATCGCCTCAGCGGCCTGCGTGGCCTCCTCGACGACGGTGGCCGCCGACTCGACGGTTTCCACGGCCTGCGCCGTCTCCGCCGTCTTGCGCGTACGACGCCGACGTGTCTTCGGCTCGGCCGACTCCACAAGCTCGGCTGCCGGCTCGGTGGCCTCCGGCGCGGTGCCCTCCACCGTGGCGACGGCCGTCTCGGCCGACTCCCCGGCACGGGTCCGGCGACGGCGCCGCGGGCTGCGCGCCTCGGCGGCCGGAGCCTCAGCGGTGGCCGCCGAGTCCGTGCCGTCGACCGGCGCACCGTTGCGCATACGGCGGCGTCGACGCGGCGTACGCGCCGGGCGCTCACGCTCGCGCTCGCGCTCGGGAGCCGCGGAACGGCCACCGCGACCGCGCGCGCCACGCCCGCCGGTCTCGCCGAGGTCCTCGACCTCTTCGGCCGCGAGCCCTGCTCGGGTGCGCTCGGCGCGCGGCAGGACGCCCTTCGTGCCCGCCGGAATGCCCAGCTCCTCGAAGAGGTGCGGGGACGTGGAGTACGTCTCCGGCGGATCGTTGAAGCCAAGCGCCAGCGCCTTGTTGATGAGCTGCCAGCGCGGGATGTCGTCCCAGTCGACGAGCGTGATCGCGATGCCCTTGGCGCCCGCCCGCCCCGTACGGCCGATGCGGTGCAGGTACGTTTTCTCGTCCTCGGGCGACTGGTAGTTGATGACGTGCGTAACGCCCTCGACGTCGATGCCGCGCGCGGCCACGTCGGTGCAGACGAGCACATCCACCTTGCCGTTGCGGAACGCCCGCAGCGCCTGCTCACGCGCGCCCTGGCCGAGGTCGCCGTGGACCGCGCCGGAGGCGAAACCGCGCTGCTGCAGCTGGTCGGCGAGGTCCGCCGCCGTCCGCTTCGTACGGCAGAAGACCATCGCGAGCCCGCGGCCGTCGGCCTGGAGTATGCGCGAGACCAGCTCGGGCTTGTCCATGTTGTGCGCGCGGTAGACGAACTGCGCGGTGTTCCGGACCGTCTGGCCCTCGTCGTCCGGCGCCGTGGCGCGGATGTGCGTGGGCTGCGACATATAGCGGCGCGCGAGACCGATGACCGCGCCCGGCATGGTCGCCGAGAACAGCATCGTCTGACGGCGGGCCGGCAGCATGTTGATGATCTTCTCGACGTCGGGCAGGAAGCCCAGGTCGAGCATCTCGTCGGCCTCGTCGAGGACGAGCGCGCGCACATGCTTGAGGTTGAGCTTCTTCTGGCCCGCGAGGTCGAGGAGACGGCCCGGGGTGCCGACGACGACGTCGATGCCCTTCTTGAGGGCCTCGACCTGCGGCTCGTACGCCCGGCCGCCGTAGATGGCGAGAACGCGTACGTTGCGGACCTTGCCCGCGGTGAGCAGGTCATTTGTGACCTGGGTGCACAGCTCGCGGGTGGGGACCACTACGAGTGCCTGCGGGGCGTCGGTGAGCTGCTCGGGCTGGGCCCGGCCCGCCTCGACGTCCGCGGGGACGGTGACGCGCTCGAGGAGCGGGAGGCCGAAGCCCAGCGTCTTGCCGGTGCCGGTCTTGGCCTGGCCGATGACGTCGGTGCCCGAAAGGGCGACCGGGAGCGTCATCTCTTGGATGGGAAAGGGGTTGATGATGCCGACGGCTTCGAGCGCCTCGGCTGTCTCGGAAAGGATTCCGAGCTCTCGGAAAGTAGTAGTCAGGGTGCTGCCTCTTCTGTGTACGCGACACGAGGCGAGCGCGGGGGTCGTTGAACCGTGCCGGGGACGTCGGCCGCTTGAAAGGCGGGCCTTGGTGGCACGGGACCACTGCCGACGCTCGAGCGCTCTTGCCGCTGAGGGTCTCTCCGGACGCCGTGCGCACTGTGCCGTACGGACGAGGAGAGCTGTCGGGTCGGAGCCGATCGGGCCACCGACCGGGCATCCTCATTCATATGGCCCGTTGAGATACGTAGATCAGCTCAGCGGGCTCATTACCACCATACCCCGGAATCGCGCATATGCGATGGTCGATTTGGTCACGTAGTGGTCGTCACACTGGCTGACCAGGGACTTACGCCTCGCTGTGAGCGGGCTATTGTGCGCTTTATGACGACGCCCGACAACACCGCCGACACTGCCGCCGACAGCTCCGCCGAACACACCGGAGTCGCCGCCCAGGACTGGACGAAGGCCTCCGTCGATCCCCAGTACCGCGCCGCGGTCGTCGACCTGCTCGGAGCGCTCGCGTACGGGGAGTTGGCGGCGTTCGAGCGGCTCGCGGAGGACGCCAAGCTGGCGCCGACGCTCGCCGACAAGGCGGAGCTCGCGAAGATGGCCTCGGCGGAGTTCCACCACTTCGAGCAGTTGCGGGACCGGCTCGCCGCGATCGGGGCGGAGCCGACGGAGGCGATGGAGCCGTTCGTCGCGGCACTCGACGGCTTCCACCGGCAGACGGCGCCGTCGGACTGGCTGGAGGGCCTGGTCAAGGCGTACGTCGGCGACTCGATCGCCAGCGACTTCTACCGCGAGGTCGCGGCACGGCTCGACTCCGATACGCGGGCGCTGGTCCTCTCCGTACTCGACGACACGGGGCACGCGAGCTTCGCCGTCGAGAAGGTACGCGCCGCAATCGATGCGGACCCGCGCGTGGGCGGACGGCTTGCGCTGTGGGCGCGAAGGCTGATGGGCGAGGCGTTGTCCCAGTCCCAGCGGGTGGTCGCCGACCGGGATGCGCTGTCGACGATGCTCGTCGGCGGGGTCGCGGACGGGTTCGATCTCGCGGAGGTGGGGCGGATGTTCTCGCGGATCACGGAGGCGCACACGAAGCGGATGGCTGCGTTGGGGCTGGCCGCCTGAGCACCGGGTTCGACTGCGGGTGTGTGGGGGCTGGTCGCTCCCCCACTCTCGGCTGCTCCCCCACTCTCGGCTTCGCTCGAGCGGGGGGACCCCCATGAGCGGGGGGACCCCCATGAGCGGGGGGACCCCCATCGCGGCGGAGCCGCATATGTAACAGCCCCGCGACCCTGACGGGGCGCGCTTCAGTGGGCGTCCGTTGGTTCGGAGCCGTCAGGAATCCCTGTCTACACCGTCGCCGAGTGGCGGCGGAGTCTTCCCGCCGGGCGGAGGAGCAGGGAGACGGACGCCGTGGCTACGGTCGCCGCGCCGATGAGCGTCAGCAGTAGGGTTCCGCTCAGCGCGCTGTTGGTGAGGAACGCGCCGAAGAGGCCGCCGGCTGCGCCCGTTGACAGGACGAGGCGGCCGGCCGGCAGGCGGTGCGACAGGCGGTGCATGGCCAGCCAGGCCACTGCCAGACCGAGGATCACGGAGCCGAGCGCTTCCAAGAACATGGTGGGGTCCCTCCCGCACGGCCGTGTGCATTTCGGTCGTAGCCCGTCTTACCCGTGGCCCCCGGAAGGCAATCCTTCCCTGTGGGTGATCTGTGCTCCGTCTGAGGGGATCGCGTGAGAGCGCATGAGCCTGAAAGTGCGGTTCCGCGCAAGGGCCGACATGAACAAGGGCCCCGTGGCCTGAAGCCACGGGGCCCTGTCGCGACGTAACTACAGCGCGCCGAAGCCCACCTTGCGCGGGGCCGGCTCGCCGATCTCGACGTACGCCAGACGGTCGGCCGGGACCAGGACCTTGCGGCCGTGGTCGTCCACGAGGCTCAGCAGCTGCGACTTGCCGGCCAGCGCTTCGGACACCGCCCGCTCGACCTCCTCGGCGGTCTGACCGCTCTCCAGAACGATCTCGCGAGGCGCGTGCTGCACGCCGATCTTGACCTCCACGGCTATGTCCCTCCGACGGTCACTGATGTGCGCGTTCGTCCGCGCCGTACGCAGCACACATTAGCCCGGTGAGGGGACACACACGCTGCGTCCAAGAACGCCAGGAGCGAACAGCGGACGGGAACAAAGGGATGGCCCCCGCCGCTCGCGAGCCGTCAGTGGTGCTCGCTGCCGTGCAGCGGGAAGCCTGCGATGCCGCGCCAGGCCAGCGAGGTCAGCAACTGCACCGCCTGGTCGCGCGGCACGCTGCGGTCGCTGTGCAGCCAGGAGCGCGCCACCACCTGTGCGAGTCCGCCCAGCCCCGAGGCGAGGAGCATCGACTCCGCCCTCGAGAGGCCGGTGTCCTCCGCGATGACGTCGCAGATCGCCTCCGCGCACTCGAATGTGACCTTGTCCACGCGCTCCCGCACCGCGGGCTCGTTCGTCAGATCCGACTCGAAGACCAGCCGGAACGCGCCGCCGTCGTCCTCGACGTACGCGAAGTACGCGTCCATCGTGGCCCGTACGCGCTGCTTGTTGTCGGTCGTCGAGGCCAGGGCGCCCCGCACCGCCTGGAGCAGGGACTCGCAGTGCTGGTCCAGCAGGGCCAGGTAGAGGTCGAGCTTTCCCGGAAAGTGCTGGTAGAGCACCGGCTTGCTGACTCCCGCGCGCTCGGCGATGTCGTCCATCGCGGCCGCGTGATATCCCTGCGCGACGAACACTTCCTGGGCTGCGCCGAGGAGCTGGTTACGTCGGGCACGGCGCGGCAGGCGTGTGCCCCGCGGGCGCGCCGCCTCTGTCTGCTCGATGGCTGTCACGCCGCCTCCCAAAATCGTCCACGTGCGGTGTGCGCCGCGCGGCCATCGTACTTTTCAGTAACCGTGCTGTGCGCGGTGCGAAGGCAGAATTTCACGGACCGGACGCCGCTGAAAACAGGGCAGAGCACATCAAATACGGGCATTCCTGGCAGTCCAGCCCCCGGTGACCGCCTCCGAGCGGTCACCGGTCATCGTGCCGTTTCCGCCTCACCGGTGGTCGTCCGCGTCTTCGGCGTCTTCACCGGTAGTCGTCCTCGTCGAGTTCGACGATCCTTGCCTGCTCCGCGCGGTCCGCCTCGTTCGCGTCGGCCAGGTTGCCCGCGTTTGCGCCGGTCAGCGGCTCGTCACGGTGGGGTGCGAGCTCCGCGTGCTGTTCGGCGGCGTCGGCCTCGGGGGCCTCCACGTCGAATTCGGTGGATTCGGTGGTCGTGGAATCGGCTTCGTCGAGAGTCTCGGGGTCGTTGGGGTCGACGGTCATGGAGTCCTCTTCCCGAGCGGTGCGAGTGCCTGCTTGCACAAGTACGTGTGCCCTCGTTCAGGAAGCGTATGAGAGCGCGGATCGAGTCGCTACGCGATCCCAGGGCGGTCCGTCGCGATACAGCCGGGTTCACGGAATTCGATGGGGACTTGTGATGGCGAACACACGATCCACCACGTGATCGTCTCGTAACATTGCTCCATGTCTTCGACCGAACTGCCGTCCGTCCTCGCCACCTCTGTCGCGCCGAAAGTCGGTGCCGTCAGGGTGGCGGCGGGGGAGCGGCTGCGCTCGGTCGGGTTGCCCGGGATCACGCTGACGATCCGGTCGAGACCGCCGGCCCGTGAGGGGCTGCCGCCCGCGCTGTATGTGCATGGGCTGGGCGGTTCCTCGCAGAACTGGTCGGCGCTGATGCCCCTCCTGGACGGCCTCGTGGACAGCGAGGCCGTTGATCTGCCGGGCTTCGGCGACTCGCCGCCGCCGGACGACGGCGACTACTCGGTGACCGGGCACGCGCGCGCGGTCATCCGCTATCTCGACTCGGCCGACCGCGGCCCCGTGCACCTCATCGGGAACTCGATGGGCGGCGCGGTCACGACGCGCGTCGCGGCCGTACGCCCCGATCTCGTCCGGACGCTCACACTGGTGTCGCCCGCGCTGCCCGAGGTCCTGGTGCAGCGCTCGGCGGTGCCGACAGCCCTGCTGGCGCTGCCCGGGGTGGCGAGCGCCTTCACCCGCTTCACCAAGGATTGGTCCGCCGAGCAGCGCGTACGGGGCGTCATGGCGCTCTGTTACGGCGATCCGACCATCGTGACCCCCGAAGCGTTCCGCAACGCGGTCGAGGAGATGGAGCGGCGGCTCGCCCTCCCGTACTTCTGGGACGCCATGGCGCGCTCGGCCCGCGGCATCGTGAACGCGTACACGCTGGGCGGCCAGCACCGGCTGTGGCGTCAGGCCGAGCGGGTGCTCGCCCCGACGCTGCTCATATACGGCGGCCGTGACCAGCTCGTCTCGTTCCGCATGACCCAGCGCGCGGCCCGGGCTTTCCGCGATTCCCGGCTGCTCACGCTGCCGGACGCGGGGCACGTGGCGATGATGGAGTACCCCGAGACCGTGGCCACCGCCATCCGGGAACTTCTCGCAGACACCGGCGAGTTGGCCGACGCCGACAGCGCGACGACCGGCACCATGAAGACCGGAACAACGAAGAGTGCGGGGAGCTGAGGCGGCGCGTGGGACGTCACAGCCGACGTGGGTCGGCCCGCAAGGGCGACACCACCGACACCCCGGTGGTCGCGGGAAGCCGCCCGGAACCGGCCACCGGACGCCGCCGGGCTCCCTCTGGGCCGCAACCCCAGCCGCAGCCGCCACCGACGAGGGGCGGCGGTCCCGGCACTCCGGCGGGTGGGGTACCTCGGCTGCCTGATGGGTGGGTGCCGCGGCCGGACGCGCAGGGGGTTCCGCGCTTCCCTGACGGGACGCCTGCGGGCGGAGTTCCGCGGTATGCGGATGGCACACCGGCTCGTGGCGTTCCGCAGTACGCGGACGGCACTCCGGCGCATGGGGTTCACCGGCTGCCGGACGGTACGCCCGCGCAGGGGGTTCCGCGGTTGCCTGACGGATCGCCAGCTCACGGCGTACCTCGGTTCTCTGACGGTACGTCGGCTCATGGCGTCCCGCGGCTTCCTGACGGGACGCCCGCTCATGGCGTTCCGAGGTACCCCGATGGCACGCCTGCTCACGGTGTCCCCCAAGTCCGCGGTGCGCATCCCGAGCAGCGGGAATCCGGCGGTGGCTGGGGGGTGTTCAGCGGGGCGCCCGGATACGGCGCGCCTCAGGGGGCGTACCCGGGGAGACCGGGCGCATCGCAGGCCGAGGGGCCCGGGCCCGCCATACCGCAGCAGCGGCAGGCGCCGCATCCCGCGCAGGGTCCCCGCCAGGACTACGTCGACGCCTTCGAGCGGGACGACAACGTCTTCGCGTCGCGTACCGGCGACCAGGCCCTCCGCTCGGACCCGTACTACTCCGCCGTCGACTCCACCGACCGGTACCTCGACCCCGCGGAAACCGAGCACAAGGCGCCCTCGGAGCCCTATCTTCCGGATGCGCCCTCGGAGCCGTATCTGCCGGAGAAGGCCAAGGGCGGCAAGGGCTGGACCTTCACCGGGGTCGCGGCCGCCGCCGTCACCACCGTGCTCGCCGTCGTCGTGGCCGGGCAGGTGGTCACCGACGGGCGCGAGGACACCTCCGCGCGCCCGCCGACCGTGGGCGGCGCGGACCGGGAAGCCAAGGACGCCGCGGCGCGCGGCGACACCAGGCCGACGCCTCCGTCCGAGGTGGAGGGCGCGACTCCGCCGTCGTACGCGCAATTGGTGGCGAAGAAGTACCCGCTGGCCGCGAACCTCAAGGGCGGCGGGGAATTCGAGGCGATCCGCGGTGTCGACCAGGCGCCCGGCACGGGACAGAAGATCACCTACCGCGTCGACGTCGAGAAGGGCCTCGGCCTCGACGGCACCCTCTTCGCGCAGGCCGTGCACAAGACTCTGAACGACGAGCGGAGTTGGGCCCACGACGGGGCCCGTACCTTCGAGCGGGTCTCCACCGGGCAGCCCGACTTCGTCATCACGCTGGCCAGCCCCGGCACCACGGCGGTCTGGTGCGCCAAATCGGGCCTGGACACCACCGTGGACAACGTCTCCTGCGACTCCGCGGCCACCGACCGCGTGATGATCAACGCGTATCGCTGGGCTCAGGGCGCCCAGACTTACGGCGACAAGATGTACGCGTACCGGCAGATGCTGATCAACCACGAGATCGGCCACCGGCTCGGCTACGGCCATGTGACCTGCGACAAGGACGGCGAACTCGCGCCCGTCATGCAACAGCAGAGCAAGTTCCTCGAGCACGACGGAATCCGTTGCCGGGCCAACCCCTGGCCGTTTCCCGGGGCTTGAGACGCTTGCGGCACGTACGCGATTGATCTCTTAGCGCGACGAAACGCGATTCGCACGGGAAAGTTACGACCGTTCACCCCTTTTGGTGGCGCGATGGACAACCGTCCATCGCGCCACGGTCATGTCCGCGTACGTTCGTCCCGCTGTGAGTCGCCGGGCAACGGCGGCTCCCCATACGGAAGATCAGGGGTGCACTCGTGCGCATCGGACTGCTTACGGAGGGTGGCTATCCATATCTGAGCGGTGACGCCAGGCTCTGGTGCGACCGGCTTGTACGCGGGCTCGGGCAGCACGACTTCGACGTCTACGCGCTCAGCAGGAGCGAGCGACAGCAGGGCGAGGGCTTCGTCGAGCTGCCGCCCCAGGTGGGCCGCGTGCGCACGGCGCCGTTATGGACCGCGGGCGATGACGGCGTGGCGTACGGCCGCCGGGCGCGGCGGCGGTTCGCCGAGTGCTACGGGGAGTTGGCGGCGGCGGTCTGTGCGGGGGATGCCGTTATGGAGGGCGCTGCATCGGCCTCAGGGGATGGCTCATTGGATGTGGCGGACCGTTTCGGCAGTGCGTTGTACGGGCTTGCCGAACTCGTCCGGGATGCGGGCGGCGGCCTGACCAGTGCCCTGCGTTCCGAAACCGCTGTGCGTGCCCTCGAGAGCGCCTGCCGCGCGCCCGGCGCATTGCGCACCGCGCGCGGGGCGCGCGTCCCGGATCTGCTCACCGTCGCCGACCGGATCGAGCGCACCCTGCGCCCCCTGTCGCTCGACTGGTACGGCGAGCAGGACGGACTCGGCTCCGTCGACCTGTGCCACGCCACGTCCGGGGGAGCCGCGGCCCTGCCCGGGCTGCTGGCCCGGCACTTCTGGGGCGTGCCGCTGTTGGTCACGGAGTACGGCGTGCGGTTGCGGGCGCACTACTTGGACTCGCGCGAGGAGTCAGGGCCGGTGCGGGCGCTGCTCGCGGCCTTCCACGGCCGGCTCGCGGCCGAGATGTACCGGCAGGCCGCCCTCATCACGCCCGGCAATACGCACGCCCGCCGCTGGCAGGAGCGCTGCGGCGCCGACCGCGCCAAGCTCCGTACGGTCTATCCGGGCATGGAGGCCTCCCCCTTCTGGGAGGTGGGCGAACGAGCGGACTGTGCCGATCCGGACACGCTGGTCTGGGTCGGGCGGATGGAGCCCGACAAGGACCTCGTCTCGCTGCTGCACGCCTTCGCGGCGGTCCGCAAGGAACGGCCGAGGGCGCGGCTGCGGATCATCGGCGCGCCTGTCGAGGGGCCGGCTGGGGCCGCGTATCGGGCGGACTGCAAGATGCTGGCCGCGCGGCTCTTCCCCGATGAGGTGGGAGGCGTACGCGAGATCGGTGGCCGTCCGGGGTCGCGGGTGCCGCCTGTGTCGTTCGAGGAGATCGGCGGGCCGGAGGTGCCGAGTCTCGCGGAGGCGTACGCGGCCGGGGCCGTGGTCGTGCTGTCGAGCGTCGTCGAGGGCTTCCCGAACGGCCTTGTCGAGGCGATGTTCTGCGGGCGCGCCACGGTGTCCACGGACGTCGGCGCGGTCGTGGAGGTCATCGGCGGTACGGGTCTGGTGGTGCCGCCGCGCAATCCGCGGGCGCTCGCCGAGGCGTGCGTCGCCCTGCTGCGCGACCCCGAGCGCCGTGCACTCCTCGGCGCGGCGGCACGCGCGCGTGCCCTCGAACTGTTCACCGTCGAGCAGAACATCGCGGCGTTTCATGGCATTTACCTGGAGATCGTCTCGCACAGCCCGGTCCGCCGAGCCGCCACCGATGAACCGCTGCCCTTCGCGGTACCGGCCGAGGCCCATGTGCGGGCTCGCTGGGCCGAGTCCGGAACCCGGCCTGCGTCGGTGAGCGGTCCGCGGTGGGCCGTGGGGGTTGCGGGGGCGGCGGGCGCTCTGCCGGGATCCGGGGCTGCGGGTGCTCGGCTGGGTTCTGGGGCGGCGGGGGTTGCGGCGAGGTCCGGGGCGGCGGGCGCTCTGCCGGCATCCGGGTCGGCGGGCGCTTGCCCTGGGTCCGGGGCGGCGAGTGCCGGTTCCGGCGCGGCGCAGGAGCCGGTTCCCGCCGGGAAGGGGACGCGATGAGCGGGCGGCAGCGCGACGTGGACCTGCCGGGGGCGCCGGGCGGTGCCGCGGTGCGGGATGCGGTCGCTTCCGATGAGGAGTGGCTGGTGACGGCTGGAGCGCTGAGCGCCCCGGATATCCCGGGGGCGCGGGCCTCGTCGGACGAGTCCAGCAGCCAGGTCGCCGTGGACCCCGTGAAGGCGCTGATGCACCGTCACCGGGAGCTGTGCGAACGGGCCGTGGATCCGCTGGAGATCGCGGCCGGTTTGGAGGCGCACGGGGTGACCGACCGAACCGTGGCCCGGTTCCGGCACCGTGACGTGTTCTCGCTGGCCGAGGAGATCTACGCGCGCGTGCCCCGCGACGGCGAGACCAGTCCCAGCGCGCCTGCCGTCAACCTCCCCAAGGCGCAAGTCAGTTGGGCCGTGCTCACCCTGCTGCCGGGCGCCGTATGCGCGGCGGCGGTGACTGGGCTGCGCCTCACCGAGGCCCGGCTGCACCTCGCCGTCACGGTCGCCGTCCTGGGCGTACTCGCCATCGCCCTGTGCCTGCGCCTGGCCCTTGGCCGCGGCCCCCTGCACGCCCCGCGCGCGGGGCGCACGACAAAGGGCACGTGCGCGTGGATGTGCTGGCTGCTCGCATACGCCCTCCTCGGCGACGGTCTGCTCGGCGCCGCCCTCGCGGGTGGCCCGTACAGCTGGCCGAACGGTGACGCTGACAGCCCCTGGCCCCTGCCCGTCGCGTCGGTGACGGCCCTCTCCCTGGCCTGCGCCCCGGCCGCTTGGTGCGCCCACCTCTTCGCCGTGCGCGCCCGGCGCAGACTGGCCGCCGGCCGAACTCTCAAGGAGTTCGCCGCCTCCGTACGCCCTCTGCTCCTGGGCGTGTTCGGGCTGTTCCTCTGCGCCCTGGGCGGCCTGCTCGTGCTGTGCGAGACCCTGCTGGACGAGCCCGCCGATCCCGCCGCGTACGCCGGAATCGGCGCCCTCGGCGCGCTCCTGCTGCTCGCCCGGCTGCTCACCGTGCGCGGCTTCCGGCACGCCCCGGCCGTCGTACTGGCCGCCGCCGGTGCGGCCGAGGTGACGGCTGTGGCGAGCGTCTTCGCGGGCCGCCTGCCCGGCTGCTCGTTCCTCGCCGTTCCCATCGAGACCGTGACCGCCGCATGGGGGCCCGGTGTCGTGCCGGCCCTCGTATGTGGGGCCGCGGCGCTCGTACTCCTGGTCCACGCGACCAGGACCCTCACCCGGGCCTCGGCCCACGCGTATGACGGTGGGGCGCCGTGAACCACACCCCGGGCCCGCCACCCGGCCGCCGTGCCGAGCCCGGCCCTCCGGCGGGGCCGACACCGCGGCCCTCCCTGACGAACCATCGCAACACCCTTGAAGGAGACACAAGATGATCACCCTCCGTATCGGAGAATCCACCCCGGGAGCCGCCCGATGAGGGTGCTGCTGATCGGAGCCAACGGATTTCTGGGCCGGTACGTCGCCGACCGACTCCTCGCCGACCCGGCCGTGCAGCTCACCGCGCTCGGCCGGGGCGACGACGCGGATGTACGGTTCGACCTCTCCAGCGGCAGCCCGGGCGCACTGACCCGCTTCCTGGACGCGGTGCACCCCGGCGTCGTCATCAACTGCGCCGGCGCCACCCGAGGCGGCGCCCGCGAACTGACCCGGCACAACACCGTCGCCGTCGCCACCGTCTGCGAGGCCCTGCGCCGCAGCGGCTGCGGCGCGCGCCTCGTGCAGATCGGCTGCGGCGCGGAGTACGGCCCCAGCCAGCCCGGCTCCTGCACGGCCGAGGACGCGACGCCGCGCCCCGGCGGCCCGTACGGCGTCAGCAAGCTCGCCGGCACCGAACTCGTCCTGGGCTCCGGCCTGGACGCCGTCGTCCTGCGGGTCTTCTCGCCCGCCGGACCCGGCACACCCGCCGGCTCGCCCCTCGGCCGCCTCGCCGAGGCCATGCGTCGCGCCATGCAGTCCGGCGACGGCGAACTGAAGGTGGGCGGACTCGGCATCCAGCGCGACTTCATCGACGTACGCGATGTCGCGCGCGCCGTCCATGCCGCCTCCCTCTCCGCCGCACAGGGCGTCATCAACATCGGCTCCGGACGTGCCGTACGCCTCCGGGACGCAGCCGCCGTCCTCGCGCGCGTGGCCGGCTACGGCGGGGCGCTGCACGAACTCGACGCCCCGCCCGGAATCGTCAGGCCATCCATCGGCCACCCCCGCTCCGAATCCGAGCACACGGCCCCGGCCGCTTACCCCTATCCCGACGGCTGCGGCAGCTGGCAGCAGGCCGATGTGCGCACCGCACGCGACCGGCTCGGCTGGCGGCCCCGGATCCACCTCGAAGAGTCCCTCGCCGATATCTGGATGGAGGCGGCATGCCGCATCTGACCCGCACCGCGGTAGGCACCGCGAGCACCGACATACGCTTCGGCTTCGGCGTCCCCGGCTATGCGCACCCCCTCGTCGCCCCTCTCGAATGGGGCCAACTCACCCGCCCCGGCACTCCCTTGCACTGGGTCGTCCTCAACGTCGCCGACGGTCCCGGCATCCGGCCCGACCCGCACTGCCTCGCCGCGGCGGGGCGACTGCGCAACGCGGGCGTCCGGGTCCTGGGACACCTCGATGTGAGATACGGCGCACGCACCTTCGGTGAGCTGATATCGGAGGCGCACCGGTATCTCGACTGGTACCGCGTGGACGGCTTCTATCTGGACCGCTGTCCCACGGACCGGACAACGCTCCCCGAGATGAGCCGTACGGCCACGACCCTGCGCGCCTTCCTCGGCGAAGGCCATATCGTCCTCGGGCACGGCTCCCACCCGCATCCCGGATATGCCGAGTTCGCCGACCAGTTGGTGACCTTCTGCGGGCCCTGGAGCGAATACCGCTGGTCGCAGGTGGCGGAGTGGACCGCCGACCACCCGCCCCAGCGTTTCTGCCACTTCGTGCACAGCGTGCCCCGCGGGCATCTCGACGAGGCGCTGCGCATAGCTCGCTGGCAGGGCGCCTCGACGATCTACTTCACCGACCGCACGGATCGCGGCGGCCGGGTCGACCCCTGGGCGACCATGCCCGGCTACTGGGACGAAATCGTCTCGCGGGTCGGAACGGGTGTCTCGGAATGAAGAGGGGCGTGGCAGTGTTACGCGAAGAACAACCGTAGTGATTGACCGACCAACGGAGTCCCCGTGTCGCTGCCACCCCTGGTCGAGCCCGCTTCTGAGCTCACCGTAGACGAGGTCCGCAGGTACTCCCGCCACCTGATCATTCCCGACGTGGGGATGGACGGGCAGAAGCGGCTGAAGAACGCCAAGGTGCTCGCCGTTGGCGCCGGCGGCCTGGGCTCGCCGGCCCTCATGTACCTGGCCGCGGCGGGCGTCGGCACGCTCGGCATCGTGGAGTTCGACGAGGTCGACGAGTCCAACCTGCAGCGTCAGATCATCCACAGCCAGGCGGACATCGGCCGCTCCAAGGCCGAGTCGGCCCGCGACAGCGTGCTCGGCATCAACCCGTACGTGAACGTGATCCTTCACGAAGAGCGGCTCGAGGCCGAGAACGTGATGGACATCTTCAGCCAGTACGACCTGATCGTCGACGGCACCGACAACTTCGCGACCCGCTACCTGGTCAACGACGCGTGCGTGCTCCTCAACAAGCCGTACGTCTGGGGCTCGATCTACCGCTTCGACGGCCAGGCCTCCGTCTTCTGGTCCGAGCACGGCCCCTGCTACCGCTGCCTCTACCCGGAGCCCCCGCCGCCGGGCATGGTCCCCTCCTGCGCCGAGGGCGGCGTCCTCGGTGTGCTGTGCGCGTCCATCGGCTCCATTCAGGTCACTGAGGCGATCAAGGTCCTCACCGGCACCGGCGAACCGCTGGTCGGCCGCCTGATGATCTACGACGCCCTGGAGATGCAGTACCGCCAGGTCAAGGTCCGCAAGGACCCCAATTGTGCGGTCTGCGGCGAGAACCCCACCGTCACCGAGCTCATCGACTACGAGGCCTTCTGCGGCGTCGTCTCCGAGGAGGCCCAGGAGGCGGCCGCCGGCTCGACGATCACTCCCAAGCAGCTCAAGGAGTGGATCGACAACGACGAGAAGATCGAGATCATCGACGTCCGCGAGATCAACGAGTACGAGATCGTCTCGATCCCCGGCGCCAAGCTGATCCCGAAGAACGAGTTCCTCATGGGCACCGCCCTGGAGACCCTGCCGCAGGACAAGAAGATCGTCCTGCATTGCAAGACGGGTGTCCGCAGTGCGGAAGTCCTCGCCGTGCTCAAGTCCGCCGGTTTCTCCGACGCGGTGCACGTCGGTGGCGGCGTGATCGGCTGGGTCAACCAGATCGAGCCCGAGAAGCCGGTGTACTAGACGCAGGCTCAGGCTGTGCGGAGAGGGGTCCGGCACCGGGTGTGCCGGGCCCCTTCCTGCTGTGCGAGCTCCTGTCGCCCGGTGGGCTACGACTCGCAGACCTTCCCGTCCTCCGGCACCTTCCCGTCCAGCAAGTACGCGTTCACCGTGCCGTCCACGCAGGAACTGCTCCCGTACGCCCCATGCCCCTCGCCCTTCCAGGTGAGCTCGATACCAACGTCCTTGCCCAGTTCGTCCGCCATCTTGCGGGCACCCTCGTACGGTGTCGCCGGGTCGCCGGTGTTGCCCACGACCAGGACGGGATCCGCTCCGGGCGCGCTGACCTCCGGGGTCTCGTGCTGACCGGCCACCGGCCAGTTGTGGCACCAGCCGGCCGTGTCCCAGCCCATGAACTCGCCGAACACGGGCGAAATCTTCCGGAACTGAGGGAGCAGCTTCTTGGTCTCCTCGGGCGTCGGCCGCTCCTTGTCGTCCAAGCACGATATGACCCGTTGTGAATGCGTCGTCGTGCCGTAACGACCCGTCGCGTCACGCTCGTTGTAATTGTCGGCGAGGGCCAGCAGCTCCGAACCGTCACCCTGCTCCGCCGCATCCAGTGCGCTGGTGAGGCCGGCCCAGGTCTGCTCGCTGTAGAGCGGCAGCACGATCCCGGTGAGCGCCAGCGTCTGTGTGAGCTTGCGGCCGCTCGATGTCGGCAGCGGCTCGGCGTCGATCCTCTTCAACAGGTCAGCGATCTTCTGGGAGCCCTCTTCGGGGTCCTGACCGGTGGACTTGAGGTAGTTGTCCAGGGCGCGCTGGAAACCGCGCGTCTGGTTCTTGGCGTGGCCGACCGTGCCCGCGCTCGGGTCGACGACCGCGTCCAGCACCAGGCGGCCTACGTTCTTGGGGAACAAGTGGGCGTAGACACCGCCCAGTTCAGTGCCGTACGAGATGCCGAAGTAGTGCAACTTCTGGTCGCCCAGCACATGCCGCATCAGGTCCATGTCGCGGGCCGTGTCGGTCGTCGAGACATGTGCCATGAGCGGGCCCGCCGACGCCTCGCAGCCCTTGCCGAAGTCGGCGGAGTCCTGGAGGTAGGAGGCCTCCTCGGCCGCGGTGTCCGGCGTGGAGTCGACCGACTCGGCGGCCTGGATCTCCTTGTCGCTGCGACAGCGCACGCCCTCGCTGGCCGCGACTCCGCGCGGGTCGAAGCTCACCAGGTCGTACCGCTTGTGCAGTTCGGTCGTCAGCGCCGCGTACGACGGCATCGTGGAGACGCCCGAGCCACCGGGACCGCCGAAGTTGAACAGCAGCGAGCCGATGCGTGAGTCCTCGTCTGTCGCCTTGGCGCGGATCAGAGCTATACCGATCGTCTCGCCCTTCGGCCTCTCCCAGTCCAGCGGGACTTTGAGCGTCGAGCACTGCCAGTCTTCGCCCGGCGCGGGGCCGTCCGAAGTGGCCTTGCAGCTGCCCCAGTCGAGCTTCTGTGAGGTGAGCGAGGCCGGAAGCTCCCCCGTCGGGCCTGACGGCGCCGCGGTCGGTGGGGCGCTGGCCTTTCCGTCGTCCTTGCCCTCGTCGGACGAGCCGCCACCGCACCCCGCCGCAAGCCCGGTGACCAGCACCGCGGCAGCGGCCAGTGCCGTGGATCGTACGAAACGCACCATGTGCCCCTTACCCCCTCGCAAGTCATCCGCACGAGCCGCGAATGACGGTCCGGCCATAGTAGGCAGACCGCGATTCAAGCCGCGTAAGCCTGTGGATAACCCTGTGACCTGCGTTTTTAGGAGCAAACCAGCCCAGTCGACGGAACCCTGCCGTCCAGCAGATAGCCGTTCACAGCCTCACGCACGCACTTGTTCCCGCTGCCGTACGCACCATGCCCCTGGCCTCGGTACGTCAACTCGACGCCGACGCCCTTGCCCAGCTCGTCCGCCATCCTGCGGGCGCCCTCGTAGGGGGTGGCCGGGTCGCCTGTGTTGCCGATCACCAGGATCGGTGCCGCTCCGGGGGCGCTCACGTCCGGGTCGTCGGCGGCTCCCGGCACGGGCCAGTCCGTGCAGCCGAGCAGACTCCACGCCACATAGTCGCCGAACAGGGGAGAGGCCGCGCGGAACTGCGGAAGCTTCGCCTCTACTTCGGCGGTGGTGTAACGCGCCTTGTTGTCCGCGCAGTTGATGGAGACGTTGGCGGCGACGCTGTTGCTGTATTCGCCGTTCTCGTTCCGTCCGTTCAGCGCGTCGGACAGCAGCATCAGAACCGTGCCGTCACCGGCGTACGCCTGCTGGAGCCCATCGGTGAGGTACTGCCAGTAATCCCGAGAGTAGAGCGACTGCAGGATGCCGCTGGCGGCGACGGACTGGGTCAGCTCGCGTGGGAAGACGCCCGGGACCGGCCGGCTGTCGAGGTCTTTGAGCAGTCGGGCGATCCGGTCCTTGACGCTCTGCGCGGTGTCGCCGATCGGGCATGCGTCCTGCTTCGAGGCGCAGTCCTCGGCGAAGTTGTCGAGCGCGAGCTGGAATCCCTTGGCCTGCCCGAGCGCACCCTCCTCCGGGTTCCGCGTCGGATCCACGACTGCGTCGAAGACGGCCCGTCCCACTTTCTTGGGGAACAAGTGGGCGTAGACACCGCCCAGTTCGGTGCCGTACGAGATGCCGAAGTAGTGCAGCCTGTCATCGTCGAGGACCTGCCGCACCAGGTCCAGATCGCGGGCCGCGTCGGTGGTGCGCACGTGCGGAAGGAGACTTCCTGAGTTCTTCTCGCAGGCCGAGTTAAACGCTTTCGTGTCCTCCAGGAGCGTTCTCCGCTCGGCGGCGTTGTCGGGGGTGGCGTCCTGTTGGAAGTACTCGTCGAGCTGCTCATCACTCTGGCACTCCACGCCCGCGCTGCCGCCGACCCCGCGCGGGTCGAAGCTGACCAGGTCGTAGCGGGTGCGCAGGTGCGCGAACTCCTTGGCGAACGCGGGCAGGGTGGCCACCCCCGAGGACCCGGGGCCGCCGAAGTTGAAGATCAGTGAGCCGATTCGATTCGCCTTAGTGCCGCTGGTCTCCGCCCGGATCAGCGCGAGCCCGATCGTGTCTCCTTGGGGCTCGTCCCAGTCGAGGGGCACCTTCAACGTCGCGCACTGCCACTTGTCGCCGTTCGGCAGAGCGGACGGGGCCTCTCCGCCTCCCTGGGCCTTGGACGGTGCCGGGCAGTCCTTCCAGCTCAGCTCCTGCGCTGCCAGGTCCTCGTCCTTGTCGCCGGCATCAATGTCGCACCCGGCGACTGTCACGGACAGCACAAGGAGGGCGGCCAGGGCAGCGGCGCGCAGCCGGAAAGGATTCGGCATGCTCCCATCCTGAGGCCGCGGGGGACGGGACGCTCGGGGCGCAGGCTGTGCGGGTGAGCGGATGGATGTGCGTCCAGGGTCGTCGGTGACGAGCGACATGCCTAGGGCAGGATGCGCCGGGCAGGCCCTATAGCGCGCCCTTACGTGTCAGATGGTTGAAGAACAGCCACCCGGGCAGCACCGGCAGCCACAGCGTGAGCAGTCGGTAGAGCAGCACAGCGGGCGCCGCGACCTCCTTGGGCAGACCGACGGCGATCAGGCCGAACGTGAGGGTCGCCTCGACCGCGCCCACGCCACCGGGCGTCGGAGCGGCCGAGCCCAGCGCGTTGCCGGCGAGGAAGACGACGGCGACGCTGGCGAGGCTGAGCGTGGGCGTGTTCTCGCTGCCGAATGCCCGGATCGACGCGTCCAGGCACATCACGAAGCAAGCCGTCAGCAGCACCATGCCGCCGATACCGGTGATGAGCTTCTGCGGTCGCTGGAGCACGTCGAGCATGCGGGGCACGACACCCGCGAAAAGCGACCGCACGCGCGTGACGACGAATTTCCGCAGGAACGGAATCGAGGTCATCACCAGCACCAGCACCGCGACCGTCAGCAGACCTGCGATCACCGTGCGCGACGGCGACAGCGATGGTGTCTTCTCCGTGCCCGTCAGATAACCGAAGGCGAGCAGCAGCAGGATGTGGCTGCCCAGGCCGAACAGCTGTGAGGCACCGACACTCGCGACCGCCAGGCCCGGCCGCACTCCCGCGCGCTGCAGGAAGCGCGTGTTGAGGGCGACACCGCCCACCGCCGCGGGCGCCACGATCTTCACGAAGGAGCCGGCGACCTGCGCCGCGACGGTCCGTAGGAAGGGCACCCGCTCGGGCACGAAGCCCAGCAGGCTCATGGCTGCCGCGAAGTAGCTCAGCGCCGAGAAGAGCACGGCCGCGGCGACCCAGCCCCAATCGGCATTGTCGAAGATCGTGCCGAACTCGAAGTGCGTGAGCTGCGACAGCAGGAAGTACGCGCCGATGGCACCGGCGATGAAGCTGATCAGCGTGCGCGGCCGGATGCGCTCAAGGCGGGCCGGTTCGACCGGCGCCTGCGGCCTGATCAGCAGCACCTGGTGACGGATCTGTGTGAGCAGATCCTCCTCGCGTGCCTCCTCCAGAGCCTCGTCGATCGCCCGCTTCTCAGAGCGCTTCTCGGCCCGTACGGCCTTCTTGTCGGGCTTTTCCAGTACGACGGGCCCGGTGGCTTCCTCAGCCTCCTCGTGTGCGCGCCCCGGCCTGGCATGCCGAGAGGCCTCCAGCACGGCCTCACGCTCCCGCTGAGCCCGCTCCCGGGCGAGTTTTCGCAGCGTCGCGCGCGTGGCGCGCGTCAGCGCGATGGGCTGCAGCATCGGCAGGCAGTCGGCGACCGTGTCGGGGCCGAGCACCTCGACCGCCGAGGCCACCGCACGCTCCGCACCGACCCGCAGCGCCAGCGTGGTCACCAGCTGGGCGATGTCCATGCGCAGCAGCAGCTCACCGGCCGCGATCTCGCCACCGCGCAGATCGGTGAGGATCACCGTGCCGGAACGATCCACCAGAATCGCGTCGCCGGCCAGCCTGCGGTGCGCGATGCGCCGCGACTGCAACGCCTGCACCTGATGCCAGGTGTCACGCAGCAACTCGTCGGTGATCTCCTCGTCCGGCAGCGAGTCCAGGGTGCGCCCGCCGGTGTGCTCGTAGACGAGCATCACGGCGTCCGGGCCCAGTTCGGAGGTGGCGATCAGCTTGGGCGCGTTGGCCCCGGCGGCGATGGCCGCGTACGCGAGAAGCGCCTCCTGCTCCAGCGCCTGGCGCAGCGACTGGAGGCTGCGACGCGTGGTGATGCCCCGCAGCGTCAGACGCCGCCACACGCGGTAGAAGAAGCCCTGCGCCTGCTGCTCACGGTCGACCACCGTGACGTCCAGCGGCCGGCCGTCCTCCAGCGTCACGAAGTACCGCCGCCCGCGGTCGCCGCCCTCTGTGGACTCCGGTGTCTCCTCGCGGGAGGCACTCACCGGATGGAAGCCGACATGCCGCAGGCCCGCCATCAGCGTCCGCCCCGTCGGCCGAACGTTCGGTGAGCCGACCGCGTACAGCGTCCCGTACGCCACGCTCCAGCCGATGAGCACCGTCAGGATGATCGAGAAGGGTGTCGTGTAGCCGGTGACCAGCATGGAGAAGGCGTCGAGCAGCAGTACCACCCACAGCACCGCACGCCAGCGTGGCCGCCGTGCCATGCCGACCGCTGTCATGTATGCGATGACCGGTGCGAGATAGCCGTGCACCGGGTCGGTGAGCGCGTGGATGTCTTGCGGCAAGGGCTGCGTGAGCGCCTTCTTGATCGAGTCCGGGGCGGCCTCGGCGACCCACAGATCGGTGGCGAGCGTCACCCCGTGCGCGAGGACGGCGGCCAGGACGCCGTCGGCGATACGCAGTCCGTCCCGCTTGATCAGCCGTTCGATGGCGAAAGCGACCGGCACCAGGAGGATCGCGATGCTCGACGCGAGACCCGCGACCTCGCTCAGCAGGTCGGGCGCCTCGTCGGTGCCCTTGTTGATGTCCTGGGCGAGTCCCGACGTCGTGCCGTGCGCGAACGCGGCGATTCCCAGCACCACCGCGACCGCGAGGATGCCCACCAGGAGGCGCATCAGATCGGAGGGACGGTGCACGCGCGCGGGGAGCAGCGGTTCGTCGCCCTCGACCGCTTCGGAGTGGGCGTCGTCGGCTTCGGGGTCCGGGGCGTCGGCGGCCGGGACGCCCTTCTTCTTGTTCGCGTTGTTCGCGTCCGAGGTGCGTTCGCCCTTCTTGTGCGCGTCCGAGGTGTGCTCGTCCGGCTCGTCGACGGTGTCCGGGCGCGACGAAACCTCAGCGGTGCCCTTCGCGTCTTCGGCGTGCGCACCCTGCTGTTTCATCGTCTCTTCTTGATCTCGTATCACCGGTCACCGCCCGCATGATGGTGGCACGCCCCACCGACACGGAGGGGCATCAGGGGGCAGTGCGGGGGCGCACAGTCTGCCCGAAGTGCCGCTCCCGGGCGAGGTTTACGCCTGGTCACCGCCCCGTCACGTTGTCGGTGGGGTGCGGCAGGATGGGGCGGATGAGTGAGGAGAGCCTTCCGGCGGACGCCCTGCCGGACTACGCGGAACGAGTCCTTGAGGTGGCCGAGCTGATCCCGCCCGGCCGCGTCATGACGTACGGGGACATCGCCGAGTGGCTCGGGGAAGGGGGGCCGCGTCAGGTCGGCCGTGTGATGGCCCTCTACGGAGGAGCGGTTCCGTGGTGGCGGGTCATACGCGCGGACGGCGTACTGCTCCCGGGGCAGGAACTGCGAGCTCTCGGCCACTACCAGGCGGAGGGCACGCCCCTGAAGGAGGCGAGCAGAGCCTCCGAGGGCCACCTGCCGCGCGTCGACATGAAGCGAGCGCGGTGGGACGGCGAGCATCGCGCAGAACATCACACTTGACAGCTTCCGCCATCGGACGCCCAAACGGGGGATCAGCAGCCTGTACGGGGGAAATTGGGCACGTCCGTGGCATGGCGTACGTTCGTGATGCGGGGGACACAAGCGCCCTGAGGGATGGGAGGGAAGAAGCGGAAGACCCCCTTCCGCTGTTCTCGCGGGCGTAGCGTCAGCGGCGCGCATCCCCCTCACCACGCGGCCACCGCCGCCCACCCGCGGCAGTAAGCCAACCAGCACACCCACCAGGACCGGCGAACCACGTGAGCTCCTCTTCCTCCACCAGGCGCCTGTCGCACCACCAGGGGCGGCAGGGGAACCGTGGCGCTTACCGACTGGTGCGTACCCCACCGGTCCAGGTGGATCCCCCTCTGCTTGACGCAGCGCAGCGGGCGGTGGTTGACCACAAGGGGGGCCCGCTGCTCGTTCTCGCAGGTCCGGGCACCGGAAAGACGACAACACTCGTGGAGTCCGTGGCCGCCCGGATCGGACGCGGCACGGACCCCGAGCGGGTCCTGGTGCTGACGTTCAGCCGCAAGGCCGCCGTCGAGCTGCGCGACCGCATGGCGCTGCGCATAGGAGCGGCCCGCGCGCCCCAGGCGACGACGTTCCACTCCTTCTGCTACGCCCTGGTCCGCGCCCACCAGGACAGCAACCTGTTCGCGGAGCCGCTCCGGCTGCTCTCCGGCCCCGAACAGGACGTGGCCGTGCGGGAACTCCTCGCCGGCCAGCCCGACCTCGAGCGGCTCGGCCTCGCCCATGTGCGCTGGCCGGACGAGCTGCGCGCCTGCCTGACGACGCGCGGCTTCGCCGACGAGGTCCGCGCGGTGCTCGCCCGCAGCCGCGAACTGGGGCTTGGTCCGGACGCCCTGGACTCGTTCGCCTCCCGCATCGGCCGCCCGGACTGGCGCGCCGCGGCCGCCTTCCTCGCCGAGTATCTCGACGTTCTCGATATGCAAGGAGTGCTCGATTACGCGGAACTGGTGCACCGCGCGGTGCTGCTCACCCGCCGTCCCGAGGTCGCCGCACGGCTCGCCGCGCAGTACGACGCGGTCTTCGTCGACGAGTACCAGGACACCGATCCGGCTCAGGTACGGCTCCTGCACGGGCTCGCGGGCAATCGAGAGGGGCAGCCCACAGGGCTTCCGCAGAAGGGCGGTGGTGGGCGAGGGGCCGGCCGCACCCTTGTCGCCTTCGGCGACCCCGACCAGTCGATCTACGCGTTCCGGGGCGCCGACGTGAACGGCATCCTCGAGTTCCCGGAGGCTTTCCCGCGCGCGGACGGCACTCCGGCGCCGGTGGAGGTCCTGAGGACGTCACGCCGGTCGGGCGCCGGGCTGCTGGCCGCCACGCGCCTGGTGACTCGCCGCATGCCTCTAACCCGCCTCCCGGCGGAGAAGGTCCGCGCCCACAGGGAGCTGACTCCCGTAGGGGACGGTGGCCGCGTCGAGGTCTACACGTACCCGACGCCCGGCACAGAGCTGGACAACATCGCGGACATCCTTCGCCGCGCCCACCTGGAAGACGGCGTGCCCTGGGGCGAGATGGCCGTCCTGGTACGCGCCGGGCACCGCACCATCCCGACCGTCCGCCGCACCCTCACCGCGGCCGGGGTCCCCCTCGACATAGACGGCGATGACCTCCCCCTGCGCCATGAACCAGCGGTGGCGCCTCTGTTGACGGCTCTCAAGGCGGTGGCCGAGGCGGCGCTCCGGGACGGAGCCGGGGCAGCCGAGCGGGCCGGAGCCACAGCCGAGGCGGGCGCCGACGGAGACGGGGCTGCTGTGGGAAATGACACTCCCGCGCGCGCGGACACCGTCACTGCTGCTCCCACCGACGATGCCTCGGAGTCGGAGTCGGAGTCGGAGTCGGAGTCGGAGTCGGAGCCGGAGCCGGAGCCGGAGCCGGAGGCTGGGCCTGGGGCCGCCGTCGCTTCGGAAGCGCCCTCGCTCGACACCGAGACCGCGTTCACCCTCCTCGCCTCCCCGCTGGCCGGTATGGACGCCGCCGATCTGCGCCGCCTGGGCCGTGCGCTGCGCGAGGAGGAGCGCGCCGGAGGCAACCTCGTCCCGCCGCCCTCGGACGAGTTGCTGGCACGGGCACTGGCCGAGCCGGAGAGGCTGGTCGCACACGACCCCTCGTACGCGCGCGGAGCCCAGCGTCTGGGCGCTCTGCTGCGCAAGGCCCGTGAGCGCCTCGCCGGCGGTGGCACGGCCGAGGAGGCGCTCTGGGACCTGTGGGACGGCACACCGTGGCCTCAGCGCCTGCAGCGGGCCGCCCGGCGCGGCGGCGCGGCCGGGCGCAACGCGGACCGCGACCTCGACGCCGTGTGCGCGCTGTTTGCGACGGCTGCACGCACCGAGGAACGCACGGGTGGCCGCGGCGCCCTCAACTTCCTGGAGGAGATCGAGGCCGAGGACATCGCCGCCGACACGCTCACCCGCAGGGCCGTACGCCCCGAGGCCGTGCGCCTGATGACGGCACACCGCTCCAAGGGCCTCGAGTGGCGCCTAGTGGTCGTTGCGGGTGTACAGGAGGGACTGTGGCCGGACCTGCGCCGTCGCGGCTCCCTCCTGGAGGCCGACCGCATCGGACGCGACGGCCTCGCCGAACCGCTCACCCCCGGAGCACTGCTCTCCGAAGAACGCCGTTTGTTCTACGTGGCCGCCACGCGCGCGCGTGAACGTCTCGTCGTCACCGCCGTGAAGGCCCCCGCCGACGACGGCGACCAGCCGTCCCGTTTCCTCACCGAACTCGGCGTCGAACCCAAGGACGTCACCGGCCGCCCCCGCCGCCCTCTGTCTGTCGCTGCCCTCGTCGCAGAGCTGCGCGCCACGATCGTCGATCTCCGCGTCTCGGACACCCTCCGGGAGGCCGCCGCCCGCCGCCTGGCCCGGCTCGCCGCGCTTGTTGACGAGGACGGCCGCCCTCTCGTGCCGTCCGCGCACCCCTACCGCTGGTGGGGCATGTACGAGCCGACCGAGAGCAAGGTTCCGCTGCGCGACCGCGACCAGCCCGTCGTGCTCTCCGGGAGTGCCCTCGACCAACTCGCCAACACCTGTGCCCTCCAGTGGTTCCTCGGTCGCGAGGTGAAGGCCGACGCCCCCGCGACCGCAGCCCAGGGCTTCGGCAATGTGGTGCACGTCCTGGCCGACGAGGTCGCCTCCGGACGCAGTCCCGCCGACCTCGCCGTCCTCATGGAGCGCCTCGACTCCGTGTGGAACGCGCTCGCCTTCGACGCGCCCTGGAAGTCGGCGCAGGAGAAGGAGCACGCGCGCGTGGCGCTCGAACGCTTCCTGAAGTGGCATGTGCTGGACCGTGCGGGCCGTACGCCGGTGGCCAGCGAGCACGACTTCGACGTCACCCTCGAAGCGGGCTCCTACGAAGTGCGCATCCGCGGCTCCATGGACCGCGTCGAGCGGGATACCGAAGGCCGCGCCTACGTAGTCGACTTCAAGACCGGCAAGCAGGCACCGACCGCCGCCGACGTGGCTCATCACCCCCAACTCGCCGTCTATCAGCTCGCCGTACGCGAGGGCGCCGTCGACGAGGCCTTCGAAGGCGAGCGCCCCGAGCCTGGCGGCGCCGAACTCGTCCAGCTCCGCCAGGGCGCCCCCAGGAAGGACGGCGGCGAGACCCTGCCGAAGGTGCAGGCCCAAGAGCCCCTCTCCGGGGAGTGGATCGGCGACCTCCTCGCCACCGCCGCGGGCAAGGTCCTCGACGAGCGGTTCACACCGACCACAGGACAGCACTGCACGCACTGCGCGTTCCGGGCATCGTGCAGCGCACGGCCCGAGGGCCGCCACGTGGTCGAGTAAGCCCGCACCCTCAGGAGCCGCACCCTCAGGCGCCGCGCCGTCAAGCGAGACCTGGAGTGACAAAGCGCACCACGCGTGCTGACCAGCGCATCCTCCGGCCCGGCGGCCGATGCGCACCCCACTGTCAGTGGCCGCGGCTAGCCTCTCTGAGGTGTCCGCACGTATCACCGATCCCGAGCAGCTCAAGGAGCTCCTCGGCATCCCGTTCACCCCGGAGCAGACGGCCTGCATCACCGCACCGCCCGCCCCGCAGGTGATCGTGGCCGGAGCCGGCTCCGGCAAGACCACGGTGATGGCCGCGCGCGTGGTGTGGCTGGTCGGCACCGGGCAAGTAGCCCCCGAACAGGTCCTCGGCCTGACGTTCACCAACAAGGCGGCCGGCGAACTGGCCGAGCGCGTACGGAAAGCCCTCATCAAGGCGGGCGTCACCGACCCCGATGTGATCGACCCGGACAATCCGCCGGGCGAGCCCGTCATCTCCACGTACCACGCCTTCGCGGGCCGCCTCTTGACCGACCACGGCCTGCGCATTGGGCTCGAACCCACCGCCCGCCTCCTCGCCGACGCCACCCGCTACCAGCTCGCCGCCCGCGTCCTGCGCGAGGCCCCGGGGCCCTACCCGGCGCTCACCCGCTCCTTCCCCGACCTGGTCAGCGACCTCCTCGCGCTCGACTCCGAACTCTCCGAACACCTCGTACGGCCCGAGCAGCTGCGCGCGTACGACGCCGCGTTGCTGCGCGATCTGGAGAGCGCCAAACTCACCAACGCCGACCTGCGCAAGGTCCCGGAGACGGCCGCCGCACGCCGTGAACTGGCCGAACTGGTGGGCCGCTACAGAGCGGCGAAGCGTGAACGCGACCTCCTCGACTTCGGGGACCAGATCGCCCTCTCCGCGACCCTGGCCCGCACCCGGCCCGAGGTCGGCGACATCCTGCGCGACGAGTTCCGGGTGGTCCTGCTCGACGAGTACCAGGACACGTCGGTCGCCCAACGCATCCTCCTGGCGGGCCTGTTCGGCGGCGGCACCGGCCATCCCGTGACCGCCGTAGGCGACCCCTGCCAGGCGATCTACGGCTGGCGCGGCGCCTCCGTCGCCAACCTCGACGACTTTCCCGAGCACTTCGCGCACGCCGACGGCCGCCCCGCCACCCGCCAGGCGCTCAGCGAGAACCGCCGCAGCGGCGGCCGGCTCCTCGGCCTCGCCAACGGCCTCGCGGAGCCCCTGCGCGCCCGGCACGCGGGCGTGGAGGCCCTTCGCCCCGCTCCCGGTGCCGAACGCGACGGCATGGTGCGCTGCGCGCTGCTGCGCACCCATGCCGAGGAGCTGGACTGGCTCGCCGACTCCATCGCCCATCTCGTACGCACCGGAAAGGCGCCCGGCGAGATCGCCGTCCTGTGCCGCACCGCGACCGACTTCGCCGAGATCCAGGGTGCGCTGGTCGCCCGCGACGTCCCCGTCGAGGTCGTCGGTCTCTCCGGGCTGTTGCACCTCCCTGAAGTCGCCGACCTCGTCGCCGTCTGCGAGGTCCTCCAGGACCCGGGGGCCAACGCCTCCCTGGTCCGCCTCCTCACCGGCCCGCGCTGGCGCATCGGCGCCCGCGACCTCGCCCTCCTGGGGCGCCGCGCCCGGCTTCTCGTGTCCCACGCGCGCGTGGGCGCCGACGACGACCCGGACCGCCGGCTCGCCGCGGCCGTCGAAGGGGTCGACCCGTCCGAGGTGATCTCGCTCGCGGACGCCCTCGACACCTTCTTGGAGACCCCTCTGGGAGGCGACGGGGACGACGACGGGCTGCCCTTCTCGCCGGACGCGCGCGTACGGTTCGCCCGGCTCGCCACCGAACTGCGCGACCTGCGCCGCTCACTGGCCGACCCGCTGATGGACGTCCTGCACCGAATCCTCGCCACCACCGGCCTGGAGGTGGAACTCTCCGCGTCCCCGCACGCCCTGGCCGCCCGCCGCCGGGAGACGTTGTCCAACTTCCTCGACATCGCAGCGTCCTTCGCAGCCAACGACAACGAGGCCACCCTCCTCGCCTTCCTGGGCTTCCTGCGCACGGCCGCCCAGTACGAGAAGGGCCTCGACAACGCCCTTCCGGGCGGCGAGAACACCGTCAAGGTGCTCACCGCCCACAAGTCCAAGGGCCTGGAGTGGGACGTCGTCGCGGTCCCCGGCCTGGTCACCGGCACGTTTCCCAGCACCCAGGGCCGCGAGAAATGGACCGCCCAGGGCAAGGTCCTGCCCCACGAACTGCGCGGTGACGCCGACACGCTGCCCGACATCGGCGCCTGGGACTCCAGAAGCATGAAGGCCTTCCACGAGGCCATGAAGGACCATCAGCACACCGAGGAACTCCGCCTCGGCTACGTCACGTTCACCCGCCCCCGCTCCCTGCTCCTCGGCTCCGGCCACTGGTGGGGCCCCTCCCAGAAGAAGCCCCGCGGACCGTCCGACTTCCTGCAGGCCCTGTACGAGCACTGCGCGGCCGGACACGGCGAGATCGAGGCCTGGGCGGACGAACCCGAAGAGGGCGAGGAGAACCCGGCGCTTCACGAGGCCACCGGCGATCACGCCTGGCCCCTCCCGCTGGACGACGCGGCACTGGCCCGACGACGAGCAGCCGCGGCCACGGTGCTGACGTACCTGGAGTCCGAGCATCCCCACGAGGCGGCCCACCCGTCGGCTCACGACGCCCCAGCCCCGTACGATGATCCGGACTGGCCCCCTCCGCCCGAGGAGGACGAACCCCCTTACGGGGACGGTGACTTCACCGGCGAGGCTCCGTATGCCGATGACGCTCCATACGCGGACCAGGCTCCGTACGACGACGAGGCCCTCCCTGAGGACACCGAATTCGCGGACGGACTCGACGAAGAAGCGGACCGTCTCTACGGAGAAGCCGAATTCGCGGACGAGCCCCCGGGCACCCCGGAGTCACGGCCCCGGAACCGACCGAGGATCCCGCGCCCTACTCCTGCCCTCGACGCCCGCCCGCACCCACCTGAGACCGCGTCCCTCACCCCCGAGGAAGCCCGCACCATCGCCTCCTGGGACCGCGACCTGGACGCGCTCACAGGAGAGCTCCTGCGCGCCCGCGCGGGCGTTACGGACGTACCCCTGCCGATCTCCCTGACCGCTTCCCAGATGATGCGCCTGGCCGCCGACCCGGACGCCTTCGCACAGGAACTCGCACGCCCCATGCCACGCGCCCCGCAGCGCGCCGCGCGCCGCGGCACCCGCTTTCACGCCTGGGTGGAGGCCCGCTTCGAAGAACTGCGGCTGCCCATGCTGGAGCCGGAGGAACTGCCCGGAAGCGAAGCGGAGATCGCGGACGAACGCGACCTGGAGGTACTCAAGGACGCCTTCGAACGCACCCCGTACGCCCACCGCACGCCCTACCGCGTAGAAGCCCCCTTCCAGCTCGAGATCGCCGGACGCGTCGTACGAGGCCGAATCGACGCCGTCTACAAGGAAGGCGACGGCGACGAGACGACGTACAAGATCGTCGACTGGAAGACCAACCGCAACCGCACCGCCGACCCCCTCCAGCTCGCCCTCTACCGGCTCGCCTGGGCCGAGCAGCACGGCGTTCCCCTGGAGTCCGTCAAGGCCGCCTTCCTGTACGTGCGCGGCGGCGAGATCGTACGGCCCGAGAATCTGCCGGACCGGGCCGCACTGGAGCGGCTGCTGCTGGAGGAGCCGTCCTCGGACGAACCGCCGGACCAGCATGTCAGTGCGGCCGGATAGGCTCGCCGACATGAGCAAGATTTCGGACAGCGCCGTCCGCCCGTACATCGAGAACCACCGCGCCGCCCTACTTGGCGACCCCACCGAGTGGCTGCACATCCCGTCTGTGCCGGCCCGGCACGAGCGCACGGCGGACATACGACGCAGCGCCGACAGGCTTGCCGCGAAGCTCCGGGCGACCGGCTTCCCGACCGGCGAGAGCGGCGCGGGCCCCGCCGCAGACCTCCGGGACGTCCTCGCCGCCCCCATGCCCCGCGGAGCGGCCTAGCTGGACAACAGGCGCGATGCACACTGAAAGAGCCCGCCGAACGCCGCCGAGTCCTGCCGCACGTCCCGCTGAAATACCCGTTCCACCGGGGGAGTTGGAAGCACCCGTGACCACCTGGACCGATCACACCGCCGACCGTCCCATCTCGCTCACCGCCCCGAGCGGCATCGACCGGGCCGCCCATCACCGGCTCGACGAGGCCTGGCTCGCCGCGGCATGGAGCCACCCCACAACCCGCGCGTTCGTGGTCTCCGGCGGCCAGGTCCTCATCGACGAGACGGAGGACGGCACCACCGAACTCGTCATGACCCCCTCCTTCGAAGCCCCCCTCACCGAGGCACACCGCTACTTCCTGGGCACCGACGACGATGGAGTCAGCTACTTCGCACTCCAGAAGGACACGCTCCCCGGCCGCATGGACCAGTCCGCCCGCCCCGCCGGACTGCGCGAGGCAGGCCTGCTCCTGTCACCCCGCGACACAGGACTCATGGTGCACGCCGTCGCCCTGGAGAACTGGCAGCGCCTGCACCGCTTCTGCTCCCGCTGCGGCGAACGCACCGTGATCGCCGCAGCCGGCCACATCCGCCGCTGCCCCGCCTGTGGCGCCGAGCACTACCCGCGCACCGACCCGGCCGTGATCATGGCCGTCACGGACGACGACGACCGCATCCTGCTCGGCCGCCAAGTGCACTGGCCCGAGGGACGGTTCTCCACCCTCGCCGGCTTCGTCGAGCCCGGCGAGTCCATCGAGCAGTCGGTACGCCGCGAGGTCCTGGAAGAGGCCGGCGTCACCGTCGGCGAGGTCGAGTACATCGCCAGCCAGCCCTGGCCCTTCCCCTCCAGCCTCATGCTGGGCTTCATGGCCCGTGCCACCTCGGCGGACATCGACGTGGACGGCGACGAGATCCACGAAGCCCGCTGGTTCTCCCGCGAAGAACTACGGGCCGCCTTCGAGTCCGGGGAGGTGCTCCCTCCCTACGGCATCTCGATTGCGGCCCGCCTCATCGAGCTCTGGTACGGAAAGCCCCTGCCGAAACCGGGCACGGCCCTCTAGACCTGTCCGGAATCAGACGCCGAGCGCCTGCTTCACCTGGGCAAGGCTGGGATTGGTCATCACGACCTCGGCGGCACCGCTGGAGGGCACCACCTGGACCGTCGGGACCGTCTGGTTTCCGCCGTTCGCCTTCTCGACGAACGCCGCGGACGCGGGGTCCTGCTCGATGTTGATCTCGGTGTACGCGATGCCCTCACGGTCCAGCTGCTTCTTCAGCCGCTGGCAGTAACCACACCACGTCGTGCTGTACATCGTCACAGTGCCCTGCATGTCTCGCGCGCTCCTCTGATGGCTCGGGGATCAGGTCGTTCAGAGAGGGAACGTACGCGACCGGAGCGCCATTCCCGCCCGGGGTATGCCCCGCAACGTGACGCCTGCCGCATTAGTACGACTATCAAGGCCTGCCTGTGGACAACCGGCACAGCCGTCATCGGCGACCTGGCAGCATGGCCGTGTGACAGCAGCAACGCACTCCACCCTCTTCCCTCAGGCACCGGACTCTGCCGACGCGGTGCTCGAAGGCCTCGACCCCGAGCAGCGCGAGGTCGCCACCGCCCTGCACGGGCCGGTGTGTGTACTGGCAGGAGCCGGCACGGGCAAAACCCGGGCGATCACCCACCGCATCGCCTACGGAGTGCGCGCCGGGATTCTCCAACCCTCCAGTGTGCTGGCCGTCACCTTCACCAACCGTGCCGCCGGCGAGATGCGCGGCCGGCTCCGCCAACTCGGCGCCTCCGGAGTGCAGGCACGCACCTTCCACTCCGCCGCCCTACGCCAACTCCAGTACTTCTGGCCCAAGGCGGTCGGCGGCAGCCTGCCACGGCTCGTCGACCGGAAGATCCAGCTCGTCGCCGACGCCGCAGCCGCCTGCGGAGTCCGCCTCGATCGGGGCGAACTACGCGATCTCACAGCCGAGATCGAATGGTCCAAGGTCACCCAGACCATCCCCGCCGACTACGCGGCCACGGCCGCCAAAACCGGCCGGGAAACCCCCCGCCGCCCCAGTGAGATCGCCCAGCTCTACGCCGCCTACGAGGACGTCAAACGCGACCGCGGCGTCATCGACTTCGAAGACGTCCTCCTGCTGACCGTCGGCATCCTCCAGGACAGGCACGACATCGCCAACGAAGTCCGCGCCCAGTACCAGCACTTCGTGGTCGACGAGTACCAGGATGTCAGCCCTCTACAACAGCGCCTCCTGGAACTGTGGCTCGGCGAACGCGACAGCCTGTGCGTCGTCGGCGACGCCAGCCAGACGATCTACTCGTTCACCGGTGCAACCCCGGACCACCTCCTGGACTTCCGCACCCGCCACCCCGGCGCCACCGTCGTCAAGCTGGTCCGCGACTACCGATCCTCGCCCCAGGTCGTCCACCTCGCCAACGGCCTGCTCGCCCAGGCCCGCGGCCGCGCCGCCGAACACCGACTGGAGCTGATCTCCCAGCGCGACCCGGGCCCCGAGCCGGTCTACACCGAGTACACCGACGAGCCCACCGAGGCCGAGGGCGCCGCCCGACGCATCCGCGACCTCATCGCCTCCGGAGTCCCAGCGAGCGAGATCGCCATCCTCTTCCGCACGAACGCCCAGTCAGAGACCTACGAACAGGCCCTCGCCGACGCCGGGGTGCCCTACCAACTGCGCGGCGCCGAGCGCTTCTTCGACCGCCCGGAAGTGAAGAGAGCCATCCACCGCCTGCGCGCCTCAGGCCGCTTCGGAAGCAATGACGCCCTCCTGGACGACGCCGAGGACCTGCCCGGGCAGGTACGAGCCGTGCTGTCGGGCGAGGGCTGGACCAGCGAGCCGCCAGCAGGATCCGGCGCCGTCCGCGAGCGCTGGGAGTCACTGGCCGCCCTGGTCCACCTCGCCCAGGACTTCGCCGCCGCCAAGCCCAACGCCACACTCGGCGACCTCGTCGCGGAACTCGACGAGCGGACCGCCGCCCAGCACGCCCCGACCGTCCAAGGAGTCACTCTCGCCTCCCTCCACTCCGCCAAGGGCCTGGAGTGGGACGTCGTCCTTCTCGTCGGTGTCGCCGAAGGCATGATGCCGATCTCGTACGCAAAGACCGAAGAACAGATCGAGGAGGAGCGCCGCCTTCTCTACGTCGGCGTCACGCGTGCCAGACAACACCTCTCCATCTCCTGGGCGCTGTCCCGCTCGCCCGGAAGCCGCCCCAACCGCCGCCCCAGCCACTTCCTCGACGGACTGCGCCCCGGCTCCTCCGCCGCCCTGACCCGCGGCGGCGCCGGCGGCTCCGGTGGCATCGTGCACGGCGTCGCCGGCGGCGTAGAAGGCGTAGTGCGGCGGATGACCCGTCAGCCCGCCCGCTGCAGGGTCTGCGGTCGCACCCTCACCGACGCCGGTGAGATGAAACTGATGCGCTGCGACGACTGCCCCTCCGACATGGACGAGGGACTGTACGAGCGGCTGCGCGACTGGCGAGCGGCCCAGGCGCAGCGCAGCGGCCAACCGGACTTCTGCGTCTTCACGGACAAGACACTGATGGCCATCGCAGAAGCGGTACCGGCCACTCCGGCTGAACTTGCCCGCATCCCAGGGGTCCGCGCCCGCAAGCTCAACCGCTACGGAACCGAAGTTCTGGCTATCTGCGCAGGTCAAGAGTATGAAGAGGAAGACGATGACGACTGACGCAAACTCGTCGAGAAAATAGTTTGCGCATGCCCCAGGAATCCCCATAGGTTCTTAAGCACGGAAGCGGCGGCCTTCTCCAAGGCCCTGGTTCCGTGCTGTACTTAATAACCGTCGGACCGGCTCACCCCGGTCCCCTGAGACGCCGAGAGGAGGCGAATCCAGTGATCAGCATCAGCACCAGCTCCATCAGCACCGTCAAAATGACCGATCGCTCGGTCGCCTCCACGTGCCTGCTCGACGTCTCGAACCTGGGCACCGGTCTGTCCGGCATTCCTGCCGTCCGGTCGGCGTCCGCCGTGTCTCTCGCGGGTCTTCCCGTCCGTGAGGGCAATGAGCGACCGATGAAGGCACTGGAAGCAGTAGAGGCGCAGGCGCAGGCCTATGCCTTTGCGGCCGCCGGTGCCGGAGCCGCCAAGCAGACGCACCACACGATGTGGGCCTTCCGTGGGCCTGAACCCTGGAGTGATCCAGCCTGATCGGCGATCAGGCCGGCGCCTTCAGGGCCGCGGAACCCCACCCGGGATCCGCGGCCCTTCTGTTTGTCCCCGACCAGGGACGACAGAGCGAAGGAGCCTCGGGACAAGAAAAGAACCCGGTACCAGCCGCCAACCGGCCAACCCGGCCGGCACGACCAGACGAGGAAGACGAACCGTGCAACTCGAAGCGCACGCCCCGTCCGTACCGCCTTCCGAAACGATCCCCCCGCCCGGCCCCACGGAGGACTCCACCTTGACTCCGCTCACTGCGCTCACCGCGCTCGACGACGCCATCGAGAACCTCGGCGTACCCGTCCCCTGCCGCTCCAACGACCCGGAGGTCTTCTTCGCCGAGTCTCCGGCAGATGTCGAGTACGCCAAGTCCCTCTGCCGCACCTGCCCGCTGATCGAGGCCTGCCTCGCCGGCGCCAAGGAGCGGCGTGAGCCCTGGGGCGTCTGGGGTGGCGAGCTCTTCGTCCAGGGTGTCGTTGTCGCCCGGAAGCGGCCGCGTGGCCGCCCGCGCAAGAACCCGGTCGCGGCATGACCACCACAGGAACGATCGATCGCCCCCTGACGCACGACCCCAAGGATCAGGCCCCGATGAAGCCGTCCAACAGCGAGCCCGCCGGCTCCGCGATTCCAGACTTCACCACCACCGGCGCGAACGACTCGCGTCAGAACAGGACCCGAGAGATGCAACTCATCCAAGAAGCCCTGGCTCGTGCGCATATGCACGAGCGGCAGCGCACGGCCGAGGCCGAGCGCCGGGCGATCCGCCTGGCGACGGCCCGCCGGATGCAGCGCCGCGCCGAGCGCGCGTCGCTGCGCGCTCGCCGCGCCCTGGCCATGGCGGTCATGCAGTAAGGCTGCGTTGACGCGACAGCCGAAGCAGCCGCAACGGCTTCGGCGTCGGCAATGGCAGTAGAGGTCAACCGCTGATCGCGGGGGCCGGTCCGTTCGGACCGGCCCCCGCGATGTTTTGTGCTTCCCTGGGGGCCCCTCCCCCCCCGCCCCCTCCCCACCCCCGTCAATCCCCGGCCCCACGCACCTACACGCAACAGCCCCCACCCGACGTCCGACCCTCACGCCTCGGCCGCCGACTCCCCCTCCTCCAGGGCTGCTGCGTCCTCCGGCACGAAGCCCGGCAGCCACTCCTCGAGTTCCTCTCGGAGCCGTACCGTCGCGCCCAGTTGGCACAGCACGCCGATAGTGCTCAATGTCACACGGTGTATCAGCAGATACGCCGGAGGGAGGTTGAGCTGCTTGCCGAGCTGGTACGCGGGGGAGCGGGGGTCGCCGATTCGGGCGGCCTGGCTGCGCATCCAGCCTCGGGTGAAGGTGAACTCGTCGACCCTGGCCGGCTCGATGATGGGGAGCAGGTAGTCCAGGACGGCGTCCGGATCGAGCTCTATCGACTCCTTGACGAAGCCCTCCTCGCAGAGCAGCTCGTAGACCGTTTCGGCCTCGCCGTCGAGGGTCATCCGCAGTGAGTCGCCGATGGTCGCCGGCAGGCCGCCGGGGAGGCGGTCCACCGTGCCGAAGTCCAGTACGCCCAGACGCCAGCCGTCCATACCGTCCTTGCCGTCGGGGTCGCCGGACTCGTCGGGCAACAGGCGGAAGTTGCCGGGGTGTGGGTCGGCGTGCAGCAGGCCAGTGCGGGCCGGGCCGGAGAAGAGGAAGCGGGCGAGGAGTTGTCCTGCACGGTCCCGCTGCTCCTGCGTACCGTCGGTGATCACCTCCGACAGGGGGATCCCGTCGATCCACTCGGTGACCAGCACCTGCTCGCACTGGTGGACCACGGCCGGCACCAGTACGTCCGGGTCGTCCGCGAACTCCTCCGCGTGCGCCCGCTGGGCCTGGGCCTCCAGGCCGTAGTCGAGTTCCTCGGACACCCGGTCGCGCAGCTCCGCGATGAGCGGTTTGACGTCCATCCCCGGAATCAGCGGGCCCAGGAGCCTGGCGAAACGGCTGAGTTGGTTCAGGTCGGAGAGCAGTGCTTCGCCCGCCCCCGGATACTGCACCTTGACGGCGACCTCACGGCCGTCGTGCCACACCGCGCGGTGCACCTGTCCGATGGAGGCCGCCGCGGACGGTTTGTCCTCGAATTCCACGAACAGGTCGCGCCAGTTCTCTCCCAGCCGTTCCTCGAGCACGGTGTGCACCGTGCGGGTCGGCATCGGTGGCGCGGCCTCCTGGAGCTTTGTGAGTGCAGCGCGATACGGACCCGCGACCTCCTCGGGCAGCGCCGACTCGAAGACGGACAGTGCCTGCCCGAACTTCATCGCGCCGCCCTTGAGCTCGCCGAGCACCTTGAACAGCTGCTCCGCCGTGCGCTGTTGCAGCTCGCGGCCCACGATCTCCGCCGACTTCCCGCCGATCCGTTTGCCGATGCCCCATGTGGCCCGCCCGGCGAAGCCGAGCGGTAGGGCGGCGAGCTTGGCGGTCCGGGTGACCGCCTTCCGGGGAAGATCAGACATGCGCCCTCCAAGTACCGGACAGCCGAGCCGCTTGCGGCTGTTGCCCGGCCATTGTCTCGTGCGGCCTCTCGTCCTCCGAGGTCTGCTCCCCCATAGCTTTCTCCGCAGTCCCGCAGGGGCATGCCGGATGCGGCCAGACGGGGCGTGTCTGCCAGTCGAAACCGGGCACCGACGCCTCCCAGCGAGCATCCGCGCTGGACGGCAATTCCCCGTCCAGAAAAGCGAGTGCGTGTCCCGCGGCCAGCCCGGCGACCGTGGCCGAGAGTGTCAGATCGCACGCCTGTACCTGACGGGTCTGCCCGGAGCGCCACTGTGCGACCAGGCGCGGCCAGCTCGGGTCGCGGTCGGTGCGGGCCCGGTCCAGACAGCCCGCGCACGCCGTGTCGCCGGGCAGGACCAGCGGGCCGACGACTCCTGTGCCCTCCACGACCCCGGCGTACAGATGCGGTGTCCCAGATGCGATCAGCGGCTCGGCGATGGCCGGGTCAGGGGCGTGGACGGCCAGGCCGTCCCGTGGCGCGAGGATCACCAGGGAGAGTCCCGGCTCCTGTTCGTCGGGCGGTGACTGTGCGCAGCCGCGCCGCGGTGGGCGGCTCGGAGTCGCCCGGCGTACGGCCCTGCGTGCCGCGTCTTCCCTGCGCTCTCCGATGGAGTCGACGGGCAGACCGCCCGGTGCGACGTCCCAAGGCTCGACAGAGCCGCCGTCGCGTACGCCGACATGGCCCACGCCTGCGCCCGCCAGCGCGCACGCCAGGGTCACACCCACCCGGCCCGCGCCCCACACCTGCACGCGTAGGGAACTGCGGGCCGCCAGCCGGCGCATACCCTCGCCCGGGCTGGGCGCGACCAGTGACAGGGAGGCGAGGTCGGCCCGCAGCCGGTCCAAGGCCGCTTTCTTCTCGCGCAGGGCGTCCGCGTCCGGGCCGCCGCCCGTCGCGTCGTCCAGCAGTCCCGCCCGGGCCAGCTGCTCCACGAGCCCGTCGACATGGCCGTCGGGCAGACCCATGCGCTTGCCTTCGTCGCGTAGGAGAGGAAGTCCGCGTGTTCCGTCGAGCAGGGTCAGGAAGCTGCTCGTCGCCGTGTCCATCGGGCCGAGCACCATCGCGTGTGCCGGTGCCATCCCGAACTGCACGGTGTTCAGATCGCGCCAGGCGCGCCGAAGCGCGGGTTTCACCATCGGATGCATGACAGACCCCCGTACGTCCCCGTTGTGCCGGTGGTGCTCGTCCTGCTCCGCCGGTCGATTGGTTGCCAGCATGCACGCATCGGCTGCCGGGTGCGGAAAGTTATCCACAGGCTGGGGGTATTCGTCGTACAAATCAGGCGTACGGAGTAGGGGCAAACCGGGCGCGCAGGGCGCGGATCGGCATCGAACCGTCCCGGAGGCGGGACTTCCAGCATGCGCAACGGGTACCGTCGGGGCGTGTCCGCCGACCCACTGAACCGCGGAAAACCACAGCGCAGCACGACGAGCGAGCCGCCGAGCGGCCCGGGGACGAGCGCGATCGAGGTCCGCCGGAGCACTCGCCGACGCAGAACGGTCTCCGCGTACCGCGAGGGCGATCGTACCGTCGTGCTGATCCCCGCCCGGATGTCCGAGGCGGAGGAGCAGCGCTGGGTGGGCGTCATGCTCGACAAGCTCGCCGCCCAGGAGAACAAGCGGGTGCTCGGCGACACCGAACTCTCCGAGCGTGCCGCCCGGCTCTCCGACCTGTACTTCGACGGCCTCGCCCGGCCCTCCTCGGTCCGCTGGGTCACCAACCAGAACACCCGCTGGGGCTCCTGCACCCCGGCAGAGGGCAGCATCCGCCTTTCGCACCGCTTGCAGGGCATGCCCGAGTACGTCGTCGATTACGTCCTCGTCCACGAGCTCGCGCATCTGCTGGTGCCCGGCCACGGGCCAGGCTTCTGGCAACTCCTCGAGGCCTATCCGCGTACCGAGCGGGCCCGCGGCTATCTCGAAGGGGTGGTCGCCGCCGACCGGCTGCCGCATCTGCCCGCCGCGCGCGAGGAGTAGGGCCCGGCGCCGCGACTGTGCTGGTACGGGCCGGAAGCACGGATTGTGTACCGGGTCTGTACCGGCTTCGTCCGCGGCCGGATTTTGCCGTTAGCCTGACGCGCGACGCACTCGCATCGGGATGGGGGACGGTCGTTACGCATGGCCAGGGAATTCCAACGCGGCCACAAGGCCAAGATCAGTGACCTCACCGCGGGCACCGATCTGTACGTAGGCGTGCAGATCACCGGCCCCGGACTGACCTTCGACATCAGCTGCTTCGGTCTGGACGCCGATGAACGGCTTTCGGACGACAGGTACTTCGTCTTCTTCAACCAGCCGAAGACTCCTGAAGAGTCCATTCAGCTCCTGGGAGCGCAGGCGGGGGACACGGAGTCCTTCCGTGTCACGCTCGACAAGATCCCGCCGCAGATCCAGAGGCTGTCGTTCACGGCGACGCTCGACGGCGCCGGGCAGTTGTCGCAGATCGCCCCCGGATATCTCCGAATCGTCGCGGGCGGCGAGGAGGTGGCCCGGTACTCCTTCGACGGCGGCGAGTTCTCCACCGAACGAGCTGTGATGCTGGGCGACTTCTACCTCAAGGACGTATGGCGGTTCGCGGCGGTCGGGCAGGGCTTCGACGGCGGACTCGACGCGCTGCTGAAGAACTTCGGCGGCGAGGTCGCCGAGGAGGAGCCGACCGCCGCACCGCAGCCGCAGGCCGCCGCACCGTCCTTCGCGCCGCCCGCCCAGGCCACCGCGCCGCCCGCGTTCGGCGCCCCGTCGGGCCCTGCCACGCCGGCCCCGGCTCCCGCGCCGCAGCCCGCCCAGGGCTTCGCGCCGCCCCCGCCGCAGGCCCCCGCACCTCCGGAGCCCACGCCGCCGGTGCACGCCGCGCCGACCATCGCCGCGCCCATGACCCCGCCCGGCGCCGCTCCCGCGCCTTACGGGCAGCCGGCGCCGCCCCCGGCGCCCGCTCCCGCGCCTTACGGGCAGCCGCCGGCCCCGAGCGCGCCTCTGCCGCCCGGCTACGGACAGCCTCAAGCACCTCAAGCACCTCAAGCACCGCAGGCCCCGGCTCCGCCGCCCGGCTACGGTCAGCCGACCCCGCCTCCGGGGTACGGCCAGCAGCCGCCGTTCGGCCAGGTCCCGGGACAGCCCGGTGCGCCGGGTGCTCCGGGCGCGCCTGCCGGGTACGCGGTGCCGCAGGGCGCTCCCCAGGGCGGTGCCGGTGTCGCCGCGGCGCTTCAGCCGTACAAGGAGGCGCCCACCGGCCAGCGCTGGACCCAGCAGAACAAGAAGATGGTCCGTGTCGACCTCGGCATGGGCGGTGACCAGCCCGTGCTCGCCCGACAGGGCAGCATGGTGCTCTACCAGGGCAAGGTCGACTTCAGCTACAAGAGCGCGGGATTCTCCGGCCGGATCGTGGGCAACGCGACCGGCCAGGAGATGCAGCTGATGCGCTGTTCGGGCAAGGGCCAGGTGTTCCTCGCCGAGAAGTCGGCCATGCTGCACCCCATCGAGCTGCAAGGGGACGCCATCTGCGTCTCCGCGGAGAACGTTCTCGCGTTCGACGAGACACTCCAGTACGAGGTCCGCCGCATCGAAGGACACGGCATCCCCGGAGGCGCGCTGTTCACGATGCAGTTCCAGGGGACCGGAACGATCATCGTCAAGACTCAGGGGGCGCCCGTGGTGCTGCCGGTCACGCCGACGACGTTCGCCGACTGCAACGCCGTAGTCGCCTGGTCCGCTGCGTCCCAGGTGGTCGTCTCCAGCCAGGTGCGGATGCGCCGCAACGCCTACCCGGGCGACAGCGGGGAGAGCGTGAACCTGCAGTTCCGCGGCGCGCCCGGCAATTTCATCGTCGTCCAGCCGTACGAGGTCTGAGGGAGCCCGTCACATGAACCAGCAGCTCGCGGGCTTCGCCCCGGCACCCGTTGCCGCACGCATGGAGAACCACGGCAACCACATGCTCAAGGTCGCCATGCAGAGCGGAAGCGACCTCCTCGCGCGCGTGGGGTCGATGGTCGCCTACGAAGGCTTCGTCCAGTACGAGCCCAATCCGCCGGCCGTGCGCCAGATCGCACGCGACTGGGCCACCGGTGAGGGCGCACCCCTGATGAAGTGCTCCGGAGACGGACTGCTCTATCTGGCCGACTACGGAGCGGACGTCGTCGTCATCAACCTCAACGGCGACGGAATCTCCGTCAACGCCACCAACCTGCTCGCCTTCGACGCACACCTCCAGTGGGGTGTCGAACGCGTCAAGGGACTGGCGAAATTCGCCGGACAGGGCCTGTGGAACACCAAGATCTCCGGGCAGGGCTGGGTCGCGCTGACCTCCCGGGGCAAGCCCATCGTCGTCGACTGCGGCGGCGGGGAGGACGAGACGTACGTCGACCCGGACGCGCTCGTCGCCTGGTCCCCGAACCTCAAGGTGAAGGGCAAGCGAACCTTCAAGGCGGGGTCGCTGATCGGGCGGGGCAGCGGAGAGGCGTTCCAGATGGCCTTCTCCGGACAGGGCATCGTCGTCGTCCAGCCCAGCGAGGACAGCACCGACCGCCTCCGAGTCCGGGGCTGAGGGGGAGCCACACATCATGCAGAGCCCGCTTTTCGCCTACAACGAGCAGCAGACCCAGGAGCGCTACAGCCTGCAGAACAAGCAGATGCTGCGCGTCGCCCTGGAGGGTCACGACGACGTGCTCGCCCGCAAGGGCACCATGGTCGCCTACCAAGGTCTGGTGGAGTTCGACGCCGAATACCAGAGCGCCGGCCAGCGACGCTCCCGCGCGAACACCGGAGAAGGCCTGGACCTGATGCGCTGTCACGGACAGGGCACCGTCTACCTGGCCAACCTCGCCCAGCACATCCATGTGGTGGACGTCGACCACGACGGCCTCACCGTGGACAGCAGTTACGTCCTGGCCATGGACTCCTCGCTGCACCACGAAGTGATCGCCGTGGACAGCCAGTACGGCATCTCCGGCTCCGGCAAGTACCAGCTCAACATCTCCGGACAGGGCAAGGTCGCCCTGATGACCTCCGGGATGCCGCTGATGATGCAGGTCACCCCTGACCGGTACGTCAACTGCGACGCCGACGCCATCGTCGCCTGGTCGACGAGTCTGCGTGTACAGATGCAGGCCCAGACACACTCCTCCGGAGTGTTCCGGCGTCGGGGCAACACCGGTGAGGGCTGGGAGCTCAGCTTCATGGGCCAGGGTTACGTACTCGTCCAGCCCAGCGAGCTGCTGCCGCCGCAGAACGCGACGATCGGCTCCGGCCTCGGCGCCCAGTACGGGGTGGGCCAGCAGGGGGCCCGGGGGCAGAACCAGGGCAACGTCTGGAGTTGAGCCTCCCAGGAGGCAGTTGTAAGGGGCGGCCGCCATTGCGGCCGCCCCTTACCGTTTCAGAGCCTGGCCCGCGTGGCCTCGAGCAATCGCACCACGGAGTCGTCCGCCACGCTCGCCACCTCGTCGTACGCGAACCAGCGCAGGTCGAGCGACTCGTCGCTGATCTCCTGGACCGCGGCGACCGGCGCCAGCACCGCGTACTGCACGTCGAAGTGACAGTGGCACGGCGGCGGGATCGGATGCCGGTCGAGCCGTACGGGCCCGCCCGGGAGCAGCGTCAGACCAGTGATGCCCGACTCCTCCCCGGCCTCACGCAGGGCCGCAGCCTCCACAGTCGCGTCCTGGGGCTCGCAATGGCCGCCCATCTGCAGCCACATGCGCAGCTTCTTGTGCAGCGTCAGCAGCACACGCCGCTGCTCCGGATCGATGACCAGGGCACTCGCCGTGATGTGCCCGGCCCCGCAGGCCTTCCACATGCCGTCCGGATGAGCCTCAAGATGATCAAGATACGCCTGGCGCAGCTCTTCCTGGCCCTCGTAGCCCTTCAGTACGAGGACCGCGTCGTCATGGAGGCTCACTCGGCGCCGTCGCCCTTGTCGTCGTCCTTCTTGTCGCCGCGCTCGTCCTCGCCCTTCTTGAGGTTCGGCTTCTCGGCGGAACCGCTCGCAGCCTCCCCGAGCATCTTGTCCAGCTCGGAGAAGTCCATTTGCTCGCGGTGCACGAAGCCGTCCGGGTCGTCCAGGTCGGAGGCGGTCGGCAGCATGTCCGGGTGCGCCCACAGGGCGTCCCGGCCGTCGACACCGCGCGCGTCCGTGAGCGAGGCCCACAGCCGCGAGGCGTCCCGCAACCGGCGCGGGCGCAGCTCCAGACCGATCAGCGTGGCGAAGGTCTGCTCGGCGGGACCGCCCGAAGCACGGCGGCGCCGCAGCGTCTCACGCAACGCGTCCGCGGACGACAGACGCGGCTTCGCCGCCGCGTGCACGACCGCGTCCACCCAGCCCTCGACGAGCGCCAGCGCCGTCTCCAGACGGGCCAGCGCCGCCTTCTGCGCAGGCGTGTCCTCCGGCTGGAACATGCCCTGCTGGAGCGCGTCCTGAAGCTGCTCCGGGTTGGACGGGTCGAGCTGGCCGACCACGTCCTCCAGCTTGGCCGTGTCGACCTTGATCCCGCGCGCGTAGCCCTCGACCGCCCCGAACAGGTGCGAGCGCAGCCAGGGCACATGCGCGAACAGACGCTGGTGGGCGGCCTCGCGCAGGGCGAGGTACAGCCGGACCTCCTCCTTCGGTACGCCGAGGTCCTTGCCGAACGCCTCGATGTTCACCGGAAGCAGGGCGGCCCGGCCGGCCGGGCCGAGCGGCAGGCCGATGTCGGTCGAGCCGAACACCTCGCCCGCGAGCACGCCGACGGCCTGCCCGATCTGCGTACCGAACATGGCGCCGCCCATGGAGCGCATCATCCCGATGAGCGGGCCCGCCATGGCCTGCATCTCCTCGGGAAGCACATCGCCCATGGCCGCGCCGACGCGCTCGGCGACCGGGTCGACGAGCTCCTTCCACACCGGAAGGGTCGCCTCGACCCACTCCGCGCGGCTCCACGCCACCGCGGAGCCGGCGCCGGACGGCAGGGACGTCGCGTCGTCCAGCCACAGGTCGGCCAGGCGCACGGCCTCCTCGACTCCGGAGCGCTCGCCGGGGCCGACACTGGAGTCCTTGCTGCCGTCAGGGGCGCCCTGGGACACCGTCTGACGGGCGATCTGCTTGGCCATGTCCCAGTTCACCGGGCCGCCCTCGTACGAGAGCATCTGGCCCAGCTGCTGGAACGCGGCGCCCAGATCATTGGGGTTCATGGAACCGAACATCGCGGCGAGCGGGTTGTCGGCGCCGGGTCCGCCGGCTCCGGGGAACCCGAAACCGAACGGGTTGGCCGGTCCCTGGCCACCACCGCTCTGCTGGTCCTTCTTCTTGCCCTCGTCGCCGTCGTCCGGCTCCTCCGGCGGAAGGCCGAATCCGAATGGGGTGTCACTCACGGGATTCCTCGGCTGGTAAGGCCGCCGGTTCTCTCCGACGGCACGGTTGCCCGACAACACCACCCAGCGTAGACACCGCGGCCGGTTCGGGCCTCGATGCTTCGCCGACTCCTGGGCTGCGGCAGGATGGATGCCACCTGGTACGTACGCATCACGCGCGTTCTTACTGAAGACAACCGCTGGAGACGCCCGGTGAGTTCCCCAGATCCACAGGTTCGCGCAGCGCGAAACCCCTCAACCAGTCCGACCGTACGCGGTCCCGTAGTCGCGGTCACCGGTGCCGCCGACGGTATCGGCGCCCTGCTCACCGAGCGGCTCGCCGCCAGCGACGAGATCAAGCAGGTCATCGCCATCGACGAGCGGCGCGGTGAGTGCGCGGACGCCCAGTGGCACATCCTTGACGTACGCGACCCGGTGATCGCCGAAAAGCTGCGCGGCGCGGACGTCGTGGTCCATCTGGCGCTCGATCTCGACCTGGAGACCGACCCGGCGGCGCGCACCGCGTACAACGTGCGGGGCACCCAGACCGTGCTCACCGCCGCCGCGGCGGCCGGGGTGCATCGGGTGGTGCTGTGCACCTCGGCGATGGTCTACGGAGCGCTGCCCGACAACGAACTGCCCCTCTCCGAAGACGCAGAACTGCGCGCCACCGCGGAGGCCACAGGAGTCGGCGACCTCCTGGAGGTCGAGCGGCTCGCGAAGCGGGCGCCCCGCGCGCATCCCGGGCTCAACGTCACCGTCGTACGGCCCGCCGTGCTCGTCGGAGGCACCGACACCGCCCTCACGCGCTACTTCGAGTCGCCCCGGCTGCTCGTCGTCGCCGGGTCCCGGCCCGCCTGGCAGTTCTGCCACGTCGAGGACCTGTGCAGTGCCCTGGAGTACGCCGTCCTGGAGAAGGTCGACGGGGAGCTGGCCGTGGGCTGCGACGGCTGGCTGGAGCAGGAGGAGGTCGAGGAACTCAGCGGGATCCGCCGGATGGAGCTGCCCTCGGCCGTCGCCCTGGGCGCCGCCGCCCGGCTCCACCGGATCGGGCTCACACCCTCGCCGGCCGGAGACCTCGCCTACACGATGTACCCCTGGGTGGTCAGCGGGAGCCGGCTCCATGACGCCGGATGGCGCCCGCAGTGGACCAACGAGGAGGTCCTCGCCGAACTCCTGGAGGAGGTCGCCGGGCGGCACACGGTGGCCGGACGCCGCCTCGGCCGCAAGGACGCCACCGCCGCCGGAGCCGCGGGCGCGACGGTCGCACTGCTCGGTACGGCCGCTGTGGTCCGCCGGGTGCGGAAGGCCCGACGGCGCATCTGACGCACGTACACGTCCCAAGGCCGTATGCCCGGAGGAACTGCGTTCCGCGTTGTCAGTGGCGTGGTGCACGATGGGCGTATGGCGACTATGAGTGATCACCCCGGTGAGCAGGGGGCGCAGGATCCCGTCAAGCTGTTGGCGATCCGGGAGACCGCCCTCTCCGTGGACGAGGTCTTCCGAGCCGTCGGGGACGACGCCTCCGGTGGGACCGCGCTGTTCGTCGGGACCGTCAGGAACCACGACGGGGGAGCGGACGTCGACGCGCTCGGGTACTCCTGCCATCCCAGTGCCGAGGCGGAGATGCGGCGCATAGCCGAGAAGGTGGTCGCCGAGTATCCGGTGCGGGCGCTTGCGGCCGTTCACCGGGTGGGGGACCTCAGAGTCGGGGACCTTGCCGTCGTCGTCGCCGTGTCCTGCCCCCATCGCGGCGAGGCCTTCGAGGCCTGCCGCAAGCTGATCGACGACCTTAAGCACGAAGTGCCCATCTGGAAGCACCAGAAGTTTTCGGACGGTACGGAGGAATGGGTGGGTGCCTGCTGACCGGTGTGCCTGCCGACCCGTGCGCACGCGCGCGTTCCGGTTGCGTAACCGCACCCCCGCCGTGAGCGTTGGACACGGGCATGGTTAATCTGCTGATCAGTCAGTTGCGGTTGCTTCACGGGGTTGGGAGGTCGGCATGGCGGCGCTCGCCTGGTTGCTGATTCCGTTTTTGGCCGCGATCGGTGCCGGACTGTGGGGCACCTGGGTCGGTCGTAACCGCAGGTCCATCGGAGACGGCACCGAACTCGCGGGCTATATGCGCTTCCGCGAGGCCATGGAGAAGCCTCACCTGGCGAAGCAGCCGGGCCAGGAGCAGCACATGGAGAAGTCGCCCACAGACGCCTGACCACCTGCACCGAAGGCGCCTGGGACGTCTGCGCCCAGGCCCCCTTGAGGTCCCGTACGGGCGGCCCCGACGGTGCACTGACAGGGTGGTCCCGTACTGTCGTTCCATGCCACGCCGCACCGCGACGATGCTCGCCTCCACCCTGATGCTGATCGCGCTCCTGTGCGCAGGGGTCTTCATCAATGTGCCGTACTCGGAGATGTCACCCGGTCCGACGGTGAACACGCTCGGCGAGCACGACGGTGAGCCGGTGCTCCAGATTTCCGGCCGCAAGACCTACCCGGCGGACGGCAACCTCAACATGACGACGGTCCGCGTCACGAGCGCCGACTACAAGATGAACCTCGTCGAGGCCGTGTACGGCTGGCTGGCACACGACAACAAGGTGGTCCCGCACGACACGCTCTACCCGGACGGCAAGACGGAAGAGCAGTCGACGCAGGAGAACGCCGAGGAGTTCAGCCAGTCTCAGGAGAGCGCCAAGGTCGCCGCCCTCAAGGAGCGGAACATCCCGGTGAAGTCCTGGACCATCGTCTCCTCCGTGCTCAAGGACAGCCCGGCCGAGGGCAAGCTGCACGCGGGCGATGTGATCAAGGCCGTGGACGGTACGCCGGTCAAGGCGTACGACGAGGTGGCGAAGCTGGTCACCAAGCACAAGCCGGGCGAGAAGGTCGTCTTCACCGTCGTGCCCGCCAAGGAGCAGGCCGCCGCCGAGAAGGAAAAGCGGACGGCGACGAAGACCGAGGACATCACCATCACCACGACGAAGTCGGACGACGACGGCGAGGAGCGCGCGATCGTCGGCATCGCTGCCGGGACCGACCACACCTTTCCGTTCACCATCGACATCAAGCTCGCCGACGTCGGCGGCCCGAGCGCCGGCCTGATGTTCGCCCTCGGCATCGTCGACAAGCTCACCCCGGGCGACCTCACCGGCGGAAAGTTCGTGGCCGGCACCGGCACCATCGACGACGACGGCAAGGTCGGCCCCATCGGCGGCATCGAGATGAAGACGGTCGGCGCCCGCGCCCAGGGCGCCGAGTACTTCCTGACGCCCAAGGACAACTGCGCGGCCGCCGCCCGGGACATCCCCGACGGGCTCACCCTCGTCAAGGTCGACACCCTCGACGACGCGATGAACGCCCTCAAGGACATCCGCGGCGGCAACACCGACAACCTGCCCCAGTGCACGAAGAGCTGAGCCGGCTCATGCAGTACTACGCCAAGATCTACGAGAGCTACTCGGCGAACGTCGCTGCCAGCGCCTCCGCCAGCCCCGGCACCAGGTCGGAGCCGGTGAGGACCTCGGTCGCCGAGTCCTTCTCGCGCAGCCGCAGTGCCGACTCCCGCTTCCCGCCGCGCAGCACCCCGACGGTCATCCGGACCTCCTGGCGCTCAGGATGCTCGGCGACCCACTTCGCCAGATGCTTCTCGTCGAGACCTTCCGGAACGGACGCCTCCGCGGACGGCGGCAGCATCAGCCGCTCCACGGACAGCGCGCAGCCGGCCACCGCGTCCGGCCATGCGATGGTGCCGAGAAACTCGTCCAACGGGCTGCCCGCGGGGAGTTCCTCCTGTTCGATGGGGGTAAGAGCGCCGTCGGGTGCGTCATCGGGGAGACCGAGACGCGTCGCGAGACCTGGTTCCTCGGAGCGCAGCTGAGCGGTGTCGACCAGCGCGAAGAGCCGTGCGGGCTGGTCCCAGCCGAGCCCGGAGACGTACTCGTCGATTTCGAGGACGGCACGGGTCAGCGGGCCGGCCGCCATGGGGGTGCCTGTAGAGGCGGTGTTGGACATGGTCACAATCCTGCCTCGTTCGCACCCCGAACCGGGAACCGAGTAAAGCATCAGTAAGTTGCATAGATGTGGCCCTGTGTTCGCAGGGCCCGAAGACCAAGACCGAACTTCGAGGTGCACACCTTGGCTTTCCAGATGCCGGACCGCGGCGGAGGCCCGACGGGGCCACGGATCAGAGTGGGCCGACCGTCCCGGCGCGTCCGGACGCTGCTCATGACACTGGGCGTACTGGCCGTGCTGGCCATGGCGTTCGTCATGTTCGCGGGGTTCTGGACGGACTGGCTCTGGTATCGGTCGGTCAAGTACTCCTCAGTCTTCACGACCACCCTGTGGACCAAGATCGGACTGTTCTTCGTCTTCGGTCTGCTGATGGCCCTGGCGGTCGGCGTGAACATCTGGCTGGCCCATCGGCTCAGGCCACCGCTGAGCGCCATGTCGATGGAGCAGCAGAGCCTGGACCGCTACCGCATGGGCGTGGCCCCGTACAAGAAGTGGATCCTGCTCGGGATCACCGCCCTAGTCGGGCTGATCGCGGGCGCCTCCGCGTCAGGCCAGTGGCGTACGTGGCTGATGTGGGTGAACGGAGTGCCCTTCAACCAGAAGGACCCCCAGTTCCACCTCGACGTCTCCTTCTACGCCTTCGACCTGCCCTGGTACCGCTTCCTGCTGGGCTTCGGCTTCGCCGCCACGATCCTCGGTGTGATCGCCGCAGCGCTGACCCACTACCTGTACGGCGGCCTCAGGGTCACCAGCCCCGGCGCGCGTGCCACGGCCGCGGCCACCGGTCATCTCTCCGTGCTGCTCGGCCTGTTCGTCGCCCTGAAGGCGGTCGCGTACTGGCTCGACCGGTACGGGCTCGCCGTGAAATCGAGCGACTTCAAGGCCACGGACAACTGGACGGGCCTCAGGTACGTCGACGCCAACGCATACCTGCCGGCCAAGACCATCCTGTTCTGCATCGCCGTGATCTGCGCGCTCCTGTTCTTCGCCACGCTGTGGCGGCGCACCTGGCAGCTGCCGCTGATCGGCTTCGGTCTTCTGGTTCTCTCGGCGGTGCTGATCGGCGGGCTGTACCCGGCGATCGTGCAGCAGTTCCAGGTCAAGCCGAACGAGCAGGCCAAGGAGACCTCGTACATCGAGAAGAACATCGAGGCAACACGCAAGGCGTACGGCATTGACGGCGTGAAGATCGACGAGGTCTCGGGCACAGGCGATGGCGGCGACGCCAAGCAGCATCGCGATCAGGCCGATTCGGTCGCGAGCTACCGGCTGAACGACCCGAACGTGGTCTCGCCGACGTTCCAGCAACTGGAACAGGAGCGGAAGTACTACCAGTTCCCGAAGACGCTGGACGTCGACCGGTACAACGGCCAGGACACGATCATCGGTCTGCGTGAGCTGAACCTCAACCGCGTGGACAAGAAGAACTGGATCAACCAGCACTTCATCTACACGCACGGGTACGGCGCGATCGCGGCCAAGGGCACAGCGATCCAGGAGGGGTCCGAAGGCTCCCCGGACTTCACCGAGCAGGGCCTGCCCACCACCGGCACCTTCAACAAGGGCTACGAGCAGCGCATTTACTTCGGCGAGAAGACCACCCAGTACTCGATCGTGGGCGGGCCCCAGAAGGAACTCGACTACGAGGAGGCGGGCGGCCAGAAGACGTACCAGTACAAGGGCAGTGGCGGCATCGACCTGTCGAACCCGCTGAACCGTGCAGCGTATGCGGCACGGTTCAGCGAGCCTCAGATGCTGTACTCCGGTGCCATCGGAGAGGGCTCGAAGATCCTCTACGACCGCACGCCCAAGGAGCGCGTCGAGGCGGTCGCGCCCTGGCTGACCATCGACGGCGACGCCTACCCGACCGTCATCGGCAAGCGGGTCGTGTGGGTTGTCGACGCGTACACGACCACGAACGGCTATCCGTACGCATCGCGCACCACACTCGGCGACACCACCACGGACGCACTGACCAACGAGGACAGCCAGCGCGCGGTGGTCGCCCAGCAGAACCAGGTCAACTACATCCGCAACTCGGTGAAGGCGACCGTCGACGCGTACGACGGCACGGTCAACCTCTACACGTGGGACGACAAGGACCCGGTCCTGAAGACGTGGAAGAAGGCGTTCCCGGACACGGTGAAGGCGAAGGCCGACATCCCGGCGGAGCTGAAGGAGCATCTGCGCTACCCGCAGGACCTGTTCAAGGTGCAGCGCGAGCAACTGGGCATCTACCACGTCACCAACGCCAACCAGTTCTACAACGCGAGTGACGTGTGGCAGGTGCCGAACGACCCGACGAACCGACAGGACAGCGTCGCCGTACCGCCGTACTACCTGTCGCTGAAGATGCCCGGCGACGACCAGCAACGGTTCTCGCTGACCACCACCTTCACCCCGAGCGGACGGCCGAACCTGGCCGCGTACATGGCGGTGGACGCCGATGCGAGCAGCGACGGGTACGGCACGATGCGGCTGCTCAGAGTCACCGGCGAGTCCGAGGTGGACGGACCGGTCCAATGGCAGAGCAAGTTGAGTTCGATCCCAGCGGTCCAGGAGTTCACACGGAACGCGGAGACGTCGAAGTCGAACATGATCTTCGGCAATCTGCTCGCGGTGCCCATGGACGCCGGATTCCTGTACGTCGAACCGATCTATGTGCAAGGCAGCAGCGCCGAGTACCCGCTGCTGAAGAAGGTCGCGGTGTCGTACGGAGGCACCACCGCCTTCGAAGACACCCTCGCCCAAGCGCTGGACAAGGTCTTCGGGGTACAGGACACGACCCCGCAGCCGCCACCGGACGAGGGCGAGGACACCACCGAGCCACCACCGGCGACGGGTGATCAGACCGTCCAAGAGGCGGTCGCCGACGCCCAGAAGGCATACGAGGCCAGCCAGGAAGCCCTGAAGAAGGGCGACTGGGAGGCGTACGGCCGGGCGCAGCAGGACCTCGAGGAAGCGCTGCAAAGGGCCGCGGAGGCTCGGGCCCAGCCCGACAACACCGGTGGTGAGGGCGCGGACAACGGCGACGGCAACACCGAAGGGAGCGGCGGAAGCGGCTGACCGGCGGCCGCAACTGACTGAGCGAAAGGCCCGTCCCGCGCCGTGATACGGTTGCCGAACAACGGCGCGGGGTGGAGCAGCTCGGTAGCTCGCTGGGCTCATAACCCAGAGGTCGCAGGTTCAAATCCTGTCCCCGCTACTGAAGACGAAGGGCCCGAATCCTCAAGGGATTCGGGCCCTTCGCCATGTGTGGGTCGTGTGTGTGTTCGCCCATTCGACCAGGACTGCCCCGACAAAGGGCGCTCCATGCGGGGAGACTTGAGAAATCTGTGTTTGACTTGTCTCTCTGTGGGCATGTCGACAAAACGCTGAAGTGACCTCACTGGCTGCGGTATACCAGGTGTACCCAGGTTGCAGGTGGTGCGACGATGGACGTTATGGGGGACAAGGCAACTCTGTTGGAGACAGGGCGTATTGTGCAGCCCTCCGACCGGGACGAGACCGGGGAGGCTGCGGAGGAGGCACGTCATCGGCTCGCCGCCGAAGCCGGCGACGTCGAAGCGATGAGCGTCCTCGGAAGCCTGCTGCTGCGCCGCGGCGATCTCGACGGAGCCGAGCCTCAGCTGCGTGCTGCCACCGCCGCCGGTGACCGTGCCGCCGCCAACAACCTGGGTGTCCTCCTGCACCAGCGCGGATACGCCGACGAGGCCGCCGGCTGGTGGCGGATCGCCGCAGTCGCCGGATCGGCCGCCGCCGCGCACGCACTCGGCCGCCACCACCGCGAGCGCGGGGACGAGCCCGCCGCCGAGTACTGGCTGCGCCAGTCCGCCGAGCAGGGCCACGTCCTCGGCGCGTACGCGCTCGCCGATCTCCTCGAGCACCGCGGTGACGGTGCCTCCGAGGCATGGATGCGGGCCGCCGCCGAGCGGGGCCACCGCGAGGCGGCGTACCGGCTTGCCCGCGCTCTGGACCGGCGGGCTGCCGCCGGCGGACCCGCGGTGCCCGCGCAGTCCACGAAGCAGAGCGGCACCGACAAGCCCGACAAGCCCGGCGATCCAGCTGACAAGGCTGACAAGGGTGCCGGGCTGTCCGTGATGGCCGAGGCTGAGCAGTGGTACCGGCAGGCCGCCGCGCGCGGGCACCGCAGGGCCGCGCTGCACCTCGGCGTCATCCTGGAGAAGCGCGGGAAGCTGAAGGAGGCCGGACGCTGGTACCTGACGTCCGCCAAGGACGGTGAGGCGCGCGCCGCTTGCGCGCTCGGGTTCCTGCTGCGGGACGCGGGCGACACCGACAGCGCCGCTGTGTGGTGGCTGCGAGCCGCCCAGGACGGCGACGGGAACGCCGCCAACGCCCTGGGCGCGCTGCACGCCGAGCGTGGCGAGACGCAGACCGCCGAGCGCTGGTACCGCGCCGCGATGGACGCGGGCGATGTGAACGGCGCGTACAACCTCGCGCTGCTCTGCGTCGAGCAGGGGCGAACCGGGCAGGCCGAGCAGTGGTACCGGCGTGCGGCGTACGCGGGGCACCGTGAGGCGGCCAATGCGCTGGCGATCCTGCTGCTTCAGGTCGGCGACGCGGCCGGGGCCGAGCCCTGGTTCTCCAAGGCCGCGGAGGCCGGCAGCGTCGACGCCGCGTTCAACCTCGGGATCCTGCACGCCGGTCGGGGCGAGGACGCCGCGGCCCTCAAGTGGTACGAGCGGGCCGCGGCCGCCGGGCACACCGTGGCCGCGCTCCAGGTCGGGATCGCGCGGTTGCGGGACGGCGACGAGCAGGAGGCCGAGCGGCATCTGCGTTGCGCTGCCGGCGGAGGGAGCGCGGAGGCGGCGTACCGGCTGGCTGCCGTGCTCGACGCCCGGCGCCCGCCCGCGTCCGCGCATGAGCTGGGGGAGCCGGCGACCGAGAAGAGTGAGTGCGAGGAGTGGTACGAGCGGGCTGCCTCGCAGGGGCACCGGCGGGCCCAGGTACGGGTCGGGATGCTGGCGTCCGCACGTGGGGACGTGGTTGAGGCGGCTCGGTGGTATCGGGAGGCGGCCGAGGCCGGGTCTCGGAACGGGGCGTTCAATCTTGGGCTGTTGCTTGCCCGGGAGGGGAGTGAGCCGGAGGCTGCGCTGTGGTGGACTCGGGCCGCTGACGCGGGGCATGGGCGGGCGGCTTTGCGGCTTGCCCTCGTCTATGCGCGTCGGGGTGAGCTTGCGGAGGGGCAGCGGTGGGCTGATCGGGCGGTGGCCCTGGGGCCTGACGAGGTGTCTGAGCGGGCGGCTCGACTGCGGGACGCCTTGAAGGAGGAGCTGTCCGCGTAGGGCTCCGCAGGAGGAACTGTTCGCCTTGGGGGCGCTGGACTTTGGGTTTCGTGGGCGGGTGCAGGCCGGTGGGTGGTCTGTGCCCACCCGTTCCGCCCTGCGGAACGACTGCCCACAGACCAGCGGGCCGGGTGCCCACAGACGGGCAGGCCGGCCGCCCGCAGACCGGCGGGCGTGGCGCCCGCAGACCCGCGGGCCGGCCGCCCGTAAAGCGATTTGCGCTGGTCGGCGGTGTTGACGTAGTGTTCAGTTCATCGCCGCGGGGTGGAGCAGCTCGGTAGCTCGCTGGGCTCATAACCCAGAGGTCGCAGGTTCAAATCCTGTCCCCGCTACTGAAGGCCGGAGGGCCGGAATCCGAAAGGGTTCCGGCCCTCCGGCCTGTTTGCGAGCGAGTGCGGCTACGGCCGGTGGCCCACCGCCTCCCCGTACAGTGCGCGGTCGACCAGGCGGGACTCCGGGAGTGGGTCGCCCTCCGACACGCCTGCCGCGCGATACGCGGACTGGAGGCGGTTTGTCGTCCCCGCGCGGATCTCCCAGTCCATGCGGAGGGAGGGCGTCGACTCCAGGACCGTACGGTCCGTCTTCATGAGCCTGGCCAGCTCGGCCACGAAGGCGGGGTCCTTCTTGTAGTCGGCGGCGAAGTACGTGTTGATCGTGCGGATGTACGCCCGTAGCAGCGCGACCCCCGCGTCCACGTCCTCCGTCAGCAGGTTCGGGCCGAACAGCATGCCGCCCAGGGGCTCGCCGGGCGGCTGGCCGCCGAGGAAGGCGTAGCGGTCGTCGCCGTCGACCTTGCGCCAGACCGGGTCGAGGAGCCAGGCGGAGTCGACGCCGCCGTTCTGCAGGGCGGTGAGGACGTCGGCCGAGCCGAGTGCCTGGAACTGGACCTTGTCGAGGCCGCCGCCGTGCTTCTTCAGGGCCTGGTTCATGGGGTACGCGATGACCGAGCCCTTGCCGATCATCGTGCCGAGCTTGCGGTCGGCCATCGGGACGTGCGACGCGCTCTCGCCGTCCTTCAGCCGCACCCACAGGCCGCTCTTCGACTTCGGGTCGGGCGAGAAGTTCCCGGCGACCCACTTGATGTCGAAGCCGCTGTTGACGCCGTTGATCACGGCGGCCTCGGGAGCGGCCCACTGGGCATCGATGTCGCCCTTCGCGAGCAGCGGCAGCGCGTCCGGCGTCGGCAGCACCTTCAGCGTGACATCCAGGCCCTCCTTCTTGAACTCGCCCTTCGCCACCGCCACTTGAAGCGGAGCCACATATTCCGCACTGAGCGTGCCCGTCGCGATCGTCAGCTTCCGGCGCTCCTTCAAGGGCTTTGCTGCCGGTGTGCCCTTGGTGCAGCGCGCGGGCGCACGGTCCGCCGCCAGGCCGGCCGGATCCGTCCAGCTCCCCTCCCCGCAGCCGGGCACCGCCTTGATGGTGCGCGGCTCGGAGGCCCCCGCGCCCTCCCCGGAGTCCTGGGCGGCACACCCCGCCGAAACCAGCAGCGCACCCGCGGCCAGCACGGCACCGCATGCGAAACGCCTCATGACTGCCCCCGCCCCCGGTCGCGCGGCGCCCACGGAGTGAGCAACCGCCCCAGAATCCGCACCAGTTCGGAAAACACGACGCCGAGTACGGCGACGCAGACGATCCCGACGAACATCACGTCGTTCTGGAAGAGCGCCCGTGAGTCGAAGATCAGATGGCCAAGACCGTTCGCCGCGGCGATCTGCTCCGAGGCGACGATGACCAGTACCGCCACCCCCGCCGCGATCCGCGCACCCACCAGCACCGCGGGCAGTGAGGCCGGCAGCAGCACATGCCGGAACATCTGCCAGGACGAGGCCCCGAAGACCTGCCCCGCGTCGCGGTACCCGGCCGGTATCGACATCACGGCCGACATCGTGGAGATCCACACGAAGAAGAAGACGGTGGCCGCGACGAGTGCCACCTGCGGTCCCTCGCCCAGCCCGAACATGTTCAGGAAGATCGGCAGCAGCGCGAGCTTCGGTACGACGTACAGCGCGTCCAGAAGCGGCTCAAGTGCCGCGCGTACCAGCGAGAGCGAGCCCATCAGCAGGCCCAGCGCATAGCCCGAGGCCGTGCCGATCGCGTACCCGGCGAGTACGCGCTTGAGGGTGGCCCACACATCCGGCCACAGGTCGCCGGCCGCCGCGCGGTCCCAGCCGTCGGCCAGGATCGTGGTGGGGGCCGGGTAGACCCGGTCGTCGATCCAGGCCTGGGCGGCGGCCAGTTGCCACAGCAGGACCAGCACCAGGGGCACGGCGAGGGCGAGGGAGAGTTCCAGGGTGCGGCGTCTGCGGTGGGTGCGTACGGGGTGCAGTTCCTGCGGGCCCGGGCGGCGGACCAGTACGGCTGCCGCATCGGTACGTTCCTTGCGTACGGCCGTGTTCATGCGGGCACCGCCTCCGGGCGCAGCAGCTGCCACAACTCGCTCTTCAGGGCGGTGAATTCGGGAGCCGAGCGGACCTCGCCGGAGCGTGGGCGCGGGAACGGCGGGCGGCGTTCGGCGATGAACCGGCCCGGGCGCGCGGACATCACCAGGACGCGGTCGCCGAGGACGATCGCCTCCTCCAGGCTGTGCGTGATGAAGAGGGTGGTCGTGCGCGTCGTCTGGGTGAGCTCCAGGAGCTCGTCCTGGAGGATCATGCGCAGTTGGGCGTCGAGCGCGGCGAACGGCTCGTCCATCAGCAGGATTTCGGGCTCCACGGCCAGCGCGCGGGCGATTGCCACGCGCTGGCGCATCCCGCCGGACAGCGTGGCGGGATACGCGGAGGCGAAGTCCGCGAGGCCCAGGCGCTCGAGCCAGTCACGGGCGCGGGCGTTCGCCTCGCGGCGCGGGACGCGCTGGATGTCCAGGCCGAAGCGGACGTTCGCGAGGACGGTCTTCCAGTCGTAGATGCCGTAGTCCTGGAAGATCATGGCGGCCGGGCGGGGGCTGGTGGTGCGGATCGCCAACTCGCCTGTGCTGGGGCGCAACAGGCCCGAGGCGATCCGCAGGAGCGTGGACTTTCCGCAGCCGGATGGGCCGACGATGCAGACGAACTCGCCGGGAGCGACGGTCAGGTCCAGCGGGCCCAAGGCGTTCACGGCTGAAGGGCCCCGGCCGAAGGTCCGGCTCAGATCAGTGGCTTGGAGTTTCGGGTGCGGCTCTCCCACGGTGTCTCCTCGCGGAGTGCGGAACGGACTGGTGGGTGCCGTCGACGATATGACGACCCGTCAGATTCGGGAAGTCCGCGCGCAGAAGTCCGAGGCCCGAAGTCCGCGCGCCGAAGTCCGCACGGAGATGCCCGCACGCAGCAGAAAGCCCCGGCACCCATGGGGTGCCAAGGCTTCAAGGCGTCCTTGAGGAACCGTATCCGCGGATCAGGCCGCCGCGCAGTTCGGGCACACGCCGCGGTACGTCACCTCGACCGCCGAGACCGTGAAGCCGAAGCGCTCGGTGTCGGGGAGGTCGGAGAGGGGGTCGCCGCTCGGGTGGACGTCGCGGATCGCGCCGCACTGGGCGCAGACCAGGTGATGGTGCGGACGGTGCGCGTTCGGGTCGTACCGCTTGGCGCGCTTGTCCGTGGCGACTTCCATCACCTCGCCGAGCGAGACCAGCTCACCCAGCGTGTTGTAGACGGTCGCGCGGGAGATCTCGGGCAGCTTGGCGACTGCGCGCGCATGGACCTCGTCGGCCGTCAGATGGACGTGGTCGCCGTCGAGGACCTCGGCCACGACGCGGCGCTGCGCGGTCATGCGCCAGCCACGTCCGCGCAGTCGTTCCAACAGGTCACTCATAAAGCGCAGTCTAACAGCCGGTGAAGCCAATCCCGAACGGGTGTGATTTTGGAGCACTACTCGACTTGGACGTTATCCAGAGTGGCGACGCGAGCGGGCCGGATCCCTGATGGCGCTCCGGCCCGCTCGCGTCGCTCAGGCCGGTGCGTGCTGCCGCAGTGGAGCCCAGCAGCGGATGATGTCGCGGACCGAGACGATGCCGATGGGCTCGTCGTGGTCGAGGACGATCAGATGCCGGAAGCCGCCGTGCGCCATGGCGTGCGCCGCCTCTTCCAGCGTCCAGGACGGCGCGGCGAACACGACGTCGGTGGTGGTGTGGGCGTGTGCCCGTTCGGCGTCCGGGCTCTGGTCCAGGCCGACGGAGTTGAGGATGTCGCGCTCGGTGAGGATGCCGAGGCCGGTGCCGTCGGGGTCGAGGACCACGGCTGCGCCGACGCGTCGTGCGGACATCAGCGCGGCGGCCTGCCGGAGGGTGTGATCGGGTCCGATGGTGAGGACCACCGTGCTCATGGCGTCGCGGACGAGCATGGACGGAGCCACCTCCTACGAATCCGTTCGTTAACGGATTCACAAGTTCACAAGTGGGGGGACTCTCAGAGTCGCAGTTAAAAGGGGAGTCAACAAGAGGGCGTGTACGAGCGCTTTTGGGGGCGCTGTCTTCCGGTGAGCGCCGGTGGCCTCAACCGGCCTCGGATCGGGCTCAGTAGCGGTGGTTCAGGTAGCCCAGCAACTCGTCGTGCAGGAGGCCGTTCGACGCGGCGGCGTTCCCGCTGTGCGGGCCCGGGCGGCCGTCCAGGCCGGTGAAGCTGCCGCCCGCCTCGGTCACGATGATCGCGTTCGCCGCCATGTCCCACAGGGACAGCTCGGGCTCCGCGCAGATGTCGACCGAGCCCTCGGCGACCATCATGTACGGCCAGAAGTCGCCGTACGCGCGCGTGCGCCACACCTCGCGGGTCAGGTCCAGGAAGCCGTCCAGCAGGCTCCGCTCCTCCCAGCCGCCCAGCGAGGAGTACGCGAAGGAGGCGTCCGACATCCGCGAGACCCGCGAGACGTGCAGCCGGGTCGCGGAGGACAGGCTGCGCCCGTTGAACGCGCCGTGCCCCTTCGCGGCCCACCAGCGGCGGCCCAGCGCGGGCGCGGAGACGACGCCTACGACGGGCTGGTAGCCGCCCTCGCCTGCCTCCATCAGCGCGATCAAGGTCGCCCAGACCGGCACCCCGCGTACGTAGTTCTTGGTGCCGTCGATCGGGTCGATCACCCAGCGGCGCGGGCCCGTGCCCTCGACGCCGTACTCCTCGCCGAGGACCGCGTCCCGCGGGCGGGCCCGCTGCAGGTGGCCGCGGATCAGCTCCTCGGCGGCCTTGTCGGCCTCGCTCACCGGCGTCAGGTCAGGCTTGGTCTCGACCTTGAGGTCGAGCGCCTTGAAACGGTCCATGGTCGCGGCGTCGGCGGCGTTCGCCAGGACGTGGGCGAGGCGCAGGTCATCGCGGTAGTCGGGCATGGCTGCACCGTATCTGCCCACTTCGGCCGGGGGCCATACCGTCCAGGTGCTCGGCACAGGACCTCCCCGCCGATGCGGTGATCACTTCCCCCGCGCGCACGGCGACGACGTACGCCCCCTCGATGCCGTCGCGAACCCTTGACAGTGCGCCCGTCCGCGTCAACTCTGAGCGGCAGAGCCGATCGCCCCAGGGAGGCGCTGATGCCTGCAGCCCGGGAATCCCTCCTCGACGCCGCCTATACGTCGCTTGCGCGGCGCCCGTGGTCCGCGGTGCGGATGGTCGATGTGGCCGCCGTGGCCGGGGTCTCCCGGCAGACCCTCTACAACGAGTTCGGCAGCAAGGAGGGGCTCGCCCGGGCCCTCGTACGACGGGAGGCCGACGCCTATCTCGCCGGCGTGGAGCGCGCTCTCGTGAGCCATGGCGAGCCGCGCGAGCGGCTGGCGGCGATCGCGGAGTGGACCGCTTCGGCGGCTCGCGGGAACCCGCTGGTGCGGGCCGTGCTCACCGGGTGCTGGAGCGAGCGGCTGCCGTCTCCGACACTGTCCGCCGTGCCGTCGTCCTCCGCGGTGCCGGCGCAGCGGCGGGCCGACGGGCCGTTGCCGTCGCCGGGGGACTTCGTGCAGGTCGTACGGGACCGGGCGGTTGCCTCGCTCACGGCGGTGGGGGTGACGAAGTCGGAGACGGCGGAGCTGGCGCGGGCCTGTGAGCTGGTGGTGCGGCTGGGGTTGTCTTGTGTGCTGGCTCCCGCCGGGGAGGGCGGTACGGCCGGCTTGGTTCGGGACGCCCTCGCAACCGTGCGGGTGGTGAGTTGAACCGGTTCTAAGCGGTTGTCCCGCTGAGGCGCCCGTTTGAGCTGCGGGTGCGTCGTGGCTGGTCGCTCCCCCACTCTCGGCTGCTCCCCCACTCTCGGCTTCGCTCGAGCGGGGGGACCCCCATGAGCGGGGGGGACCCCCATCGCGGCGGAGCCGCAAATGTCACAGCCCCGCGCCCCTATGGGGCGCTTCAGTGGGACGAGCCGGAAAGCTGGAGCCCGATCACTCCCACGATCACCAGCGTGATCGACACGATCTTCAGCGTGGAGACCAGGTCGCCCAGGAAGATCATGCCGTAGATCGCGGTGCCGGCCGCGCCGATGCCCGTCCAGACCGCGTACGCGGGGCCGACGTCGAGCTTCTTCAGGGAGAGGGTCAGGAGGCCGAAGCTGCCCAGGGCGAAGATGGCGAAGGCGACCGTCGGCCAGAGCCTTGTGAAGCCGTGTGAGAGTTTCAGGCAGACGGCGAAGCCCGTCTCCAAGAGACCGGCGACGACAACCAGCAGCCACGCCATGTGATGCCCTCCCACGCTCCGTGACCGCTTCGTCTGGCTTAAGGTCCCGCTTGGTGCGATTATGCCTTTACCGTCGTGGCGGCGATGCAAACAAAACTGAGGTCACCGGCGATCAGCCGCCGTCCACCGCCATCAGTCGCCCTCGCGCCGCTCACGCGTAGCGAGCAGCCTGCGCAGCGAGTAGAGCCGGGCCGGATCCGCGTGGCCCTCGGCCACCCACTCGTCCAGCGCGCAGTCCGGCTCGTCGTGGCTGCAAGCGCGCGGGCAGCCCTCGGTCCCCGGCTCCAGGTCCGGGAACGCGTGGATGACCCGGGACGGGTCCACGTGGTGCAGCCCGAAGGACCGTACGCCCGGAGTGTCGATCAACCAGCCGTCGTCGTCCGGCAACGGCAGCGCGAGCGCCGACGTCGTCGTGTGCCGCCCGCGACCCGTCACCGCGTTGACGACGCCCGTCGAACGCCGCCGCTCCTTGGCCACGAGCGCGTTGACCAGCGTCGTCTTGCCGACTCCCGAGTGCCCGACGAACGCCGTGATCTTGCCGTCCAACTGCTTGCGCACCCGGTCCACGGCCTCCCCGCTCTCCAGCTCCGCACGGCTGGTCACGACATACGGAACACCCAACGCCCCGTAGAGCTCAAGGAGTTCGTCCGGCGGGGCGAGGTCCGACTTGGTGAGCACGAGCAGGGGGTCGAGTCCGCCGTCGTACGCGGCGACCAGGCAGCGGTCGATCAGGCGTGGGCGTGGCTCCGGGTCGGCGAGGGCGGTGACGATCGCCAACTGGTCGGCGTTGGCGACGACGACGCGCTCGTACGGATCGTCGTCGTCGGCGGTGCGCCGCAGGACCGAGGTGCGCGGCTCGATGCGGACGATGCGGGCCAGGGTGTCCTTTTTGCCGGTGAGGTCGCCGACGATGGCCACCTGGTCGCCGACGACCGCGGCCTTGCGGCCCAGTTCGCGGGCCTTCATGGCGTACACCACGCGGTCCTCGACGAGGCATGTCAGCCGGCCCCGGTCGACGGTGAGGACCATGCCCTCGGCGGCGTCCTCGTGCTTGGGCCGGATGTTCGTACGTGGCCTGCTGCCCTTGCGGCCCGGGCGGGTGCGGATGTCGTCTTCGTCGGTGTGCTTGCCGTAGCGGCGCATGGTCCGTGTCCGCCCGTCAGTTCCCGAGCATTCCGGTCCACAGGTCGGAGAAGTCCGGCAGGGTCTTCGCCGTCGTCGCCACGTTCTCGATCTGCACGTCCGGCACGGCGAGACCGATGATCGCGCCCGCGGTGGCCATGCGGTGGTCGTCGTACGTGTGGAAGACCCCGCCGTGCAGCGGACGCGGGCGGATGTGCAGTCCGTCGGCGCTCTCCGTGACGTCGCCGCCCAGCTCGTTGATCTCCTTGGTCAGCGCGGCCAGGCGGTCCGTCTCGTGCAGGCGCAGATGGGCCACGCCCCGGAGGCTGGAGGGCGAGTCGGCGAGGGCCGCCACGGCCGCGATGCCGGGGGTCAGCTCGCCGACCTCGCCGAGGTCCACCTCGATGCCGTGGATCGCGCCGGAGCCGGTGAACTCCAGGCCCCGGTCGGTCAGTTCGCAGGAGCCGCCCATCTCGGTGAAGATCTCGCGCAGCCTGTCACCGGGCTGGGTGGTGTGCGCGGGCCAGTCGGGGACGACGACCCGGCCGCCGGTGACCAGGGCCGCCGCCAGGAACGGCTGGGCGTTCGACAGGTCGGGCTCGACCGTCAGATCGCGGCCGAGCAGCGCGCCGGCGGTGACCCGCCAGACGTTCGGCTCGCCGCCCGACTCCGGGGTGTCCACCTGGGCGCCGACCGACCGCAGCATGTCGACGGTCATCCGGATGTGCGGCATGGAGGGCAGCGTCGAGCCGGTGTGCCGTACCTCGACGCCCTGGTTGAAGCGCGGACCGGACAGGAGAAGCGCTGAGACGAACTGGCTGGACGAGGACGCGTCGATCTCCACAGGGCCGCCCTCCAGGGCCCCGCCGCCGTGCACGGTCAGCGGCAGCGCGCCGCGGCCGTCGTCGTCGATACGGGCACCGAGGGCGCGCAGCGCGTCGATCACGCCGTTCAGGGGACGCTCGTACGAACGCGGGTCGCCGTCGAAGCGGATGGGGCCGTCGGCGAGCGTGGCGACCGGCGGCAGGAAGCGCATCACCGTGCCGGCGTTGCCGACGTCGACCGTGGCCGGGCCGTGCAGGCCGGAGGGGATGACACGCCAGGCCTCGCCGGAGCCGTCCGGGCCCACGCCCTCCTCGATGCCGACGCCCATGGCGCGCAGGGCGTCGGCCATCAGCACGGTGTCGCGGGAGCGCAGGGGGCGGCGCAGCCAGCCGGGCTCGGCCGCGAGGGCGGCCAGCACCAGGGCCCGGTTGGTGACCGACTTGGACCCGGGCACGTGGACCGTCGCGTCGACGGCTCCGCTCGCGTGCGGGGCGGGCCAGAGGGCGGTGTTCTCGGGGTTCGGGGCCATGAACCCACTCTATAAGCAGGGGCTCGGTCGGTTGTCTGACGACTGCGGGTGCGTTGTGGCTGGTCGCGCCCCATGGGGGCGCGCGCGGTGTTTCAGACCTGCAGGAGCCACCTGCCCCCTCCTATCAGGGAGCACAGCGACACCGCGTGGAACAGGAACAGCCACATTCCGGCCGGGACATGGGTCAGCCGGGACAGCTGGTCCGCGTCCGAGTCGCCCGCATTGCCCCGGCTGCGCTTGGCCTGCAGCTCGAAGGCCGGGCGTACGCCGCCGAGGAGCAGGAACCAGACCACCATGTACGCGAAAGCCGCCTGCACCTGAGGGCCCGTCAGCCAGGACACCGCCACGAAGGTGCCGCCGGTGAGGAGCACCGTGAGTGCGCCGTACGCGTTGCGGATCATCACCAGCATCGCCACCAGGAGCAGCGTGGCCAGCCACAGGAGTGCGGTGATGTGGCCCGCGGCGAGCAGCGCGGCGCCGCCGAGGCCCAGCAGCGGGGGAGCGGTGTAGCCGGCCGCCGCGGTGAGGATCATGCCGAGACCGGTCGGCTTGCCGCGGCTGACCGTGAGGCCGCTGGTGTCGGAGTGCAGCCGTATACCGCTGAGGCTGCGGCCGGTGAGCAGCGCGACCAGACCGTGGCCGCCCTCGTGGGCGATGGTGATGGCGTTGCGCGAGAGCCGCCACAGGCCGTGCGGGACGATCACGGCGAGAGCGGCGACCATGGTGGCGCCGACCACCCAGAGGTCTGGGTCGGGCTGGCTGCCGAAAACCTCGTCCCAGAGGGTGGCCAGGGAGGTGGCTGCGGTGGGGTCCATTGCGGCGGAGGTCTCCTCTTGGTCGCGCCAAGTCTGGCAGTGTGGCACGTATGTGCGGACGTTATGCGTCGAGTCGTAGGCCTGAGGATCTCGCAGGAATCTTTGAAGTCGAGAAGTGGGAGCCGGAGGAACAGTTCGAACCCGACTACAACGTGGCTCCCACCAAGGACGTCTACGCGGTACTCGACCGTCCTCTAAAGGACGCCGAAGACCCGAAGCCGGTTCGCCAACTGCGCCGGCTCAAGTGGGGCCTGGTGCCTTCCTGGTCGAAGACGCCCGAGGGCGGCGCCCGGATGATCAACGCCCGCGCGGAGACCGTCCACGAGAAGCCCTCGTACCGCCGGGCCTTCTCATCCCGGCGCTGCATCATCCCCGCGGACGGCTATTACGAGTGGGTGACCGGCAAGGCCGAGCGCGATCTGGAGGCCGAGGGCAAGAAGAAACGGCCGCGCAAGCAGCCGTACTTCGTGCTGCCCGCCGACGGTTCTGTCTTCGCGATGGCCGGGCTGTACGAGTTCTGGCGGGACAAGACGCTCCCCGACGACCATCCGCAGTCCTGGTGGGTGACCTGCTCCGTCATCACCACCGAGGCGGAGAAGTCGCCCCTCGCCGTGGCCCCGGCCGACGGTCCGCACGCGCTGGCCGACATTCACCCCCGTATGCCCCTGATGCTCACCCCCGACCGCTGGGACTCCTGGCTCGACCCGTCCCGTAAGGACGTCGAGGACCTGCGCTCCCTGCTCGAGCCGCCCCCGCCGGGCCTGATGCGCGCCTACCCCGTCTCCACGGCGGTCAGCAACGTACGCAACAACGGCCCGGAGTTGCTGAAGGAGCTGGAGGGGCCCGAAGAGGGCACACTCTTCTGATGTGAGGCAGAGCAACGAACTCGTAGAGCTTGTGGAGACGGACGCGGGTACGGCCCGCGTCACCTGGCACAAGGCGAAGCAGGCGCGGCTGGTGCTCGCCGCGAGCCACGGGGCCGGCGGCGGTATCGAGGCGCGGGATCTGCGCGCCCTCGCCGCCGAGCTTCCCGCGCACGGCGTGACCGTCGCGCTCGTCGAGCAGCCCTGGCGGGTGGCGGGCAAGAAGCTGGCGCCCGCGCCGAAGACGCTCGACGTGGGCTGGCGCGGGACCTGGCAGACGCTCGCCTCAGGCGGCCTGCCGGTCGTGGCGGGCGGTCGCAGCGCGGGCGCCCGCGTGGCCTGCCGTACGGCGCGGGAACTGGGCGCCGCCGCCGTCCTCGCCCTCAGCTTCCCGCTCCACCCGCCGGGCAAGCCGGAGAAGTCGCGCGCCGACGAGCTGCTCGGGGCCGGTGTGTCCACGCTCGTCGTCCAGGGCGGCAACGATCCGTTCGGGAAGCCGGAGGAATTCCCGGAAGGTCCGTACGACCTCGTGGAGGTGCCGTACGGCGATCACGGTTTCGCAGTGCCCAAGCGGGCTGAAATCGGCCAGGAGCAGGCGCTCGGAATCCTCACCGAGGGGGTCGTGAAGTGGCTTTCGTCACTCGCGTAAGCCCGGATCACGGGGCGGGAATGATGCGGTAGCGGCCCCTGTTGAGAGCGGCAGAAGTACTCACACCGAGTACTTACCGTTCGTCCGAGAGGAAGTCCGCCGCATGGGTTCGACCATCTGCCCGAACCGCAGCAGTGCAACTGACCTGGACTGGTCTGTCCTGCATGCGGCAAAGACCGTCCCCGTACGGGCGGCCGGGGGACCCAATCGGCGCGCCGCCCAGACCACAGGTCGTCTATCCTCCGATTCGAGTGGGACCGGTTTCGGTTCGACGACATCGTTTGAGGAGGTGGGTCCGGTCACCGGTACCGACGCAGGGACCGACTACGGCCAGGCGGAGCAGCCCGAGGGCCGGGGCAGCGGTACGGAGTCGACCGCCGAGCGCAACGCGCGCTTCGAGCGGGACGCCATGGAATTCCTCGACCAGATGTACTCGGCCGCGCTGCGCATGACGCGCAACCCGGCCGATGCCGAGGACCTGGTGCAGGAGACGTACGCGAAGGCGTACGCGTCCTTCCACCAGTTCCGCGAGGGCACCAACCTGAAGGCCTGGCTGTACCGGATCCTCACGAACACCTTCATCAACTCGTACCGCAAGAAGCAGCGCGAGCCTCAGCGCAGTGCGGCCGAGGAGATCGAGGACTGGCAGCTGGCGCGTGCCGAGTCGCACATGTCGACGGGTCTGCGCTCCGCCGAGTCGCAGGCGCTCGACCACCTGCCCGACTCGGACGTGAAGGAAGCGCTCCAGGCGATCCCCGAGGAGTTCCGCATCGCCGTCTATCTGGCGGACGTTGAGGGCTTTGCGTACAAGGAGATCGCCGACATCATGGGGACACCCATCGGTACGGTGATGTCCCGGCTGCACCGGGGCCGCCGCCAACTGCGCGGCATGCTCGAGGACTACGCGCGTGAGCGCGGACTGGTCCCGGCCGGCGTCGGAGAGTCGAACGAAGCGAAAGGCTCGGGCTCATGAGCTGCGGAGACCCGCACGAGACGGACTGCAGTGAGGTCCTCGATCATCTCTACGAGTTCCTCGACAGCGAGATTCCGCCCGCCGATCGCGACAAGTACAAGCAGCACTTCCGGGAGTGCTCGCCGTGTCTGGAGAAGTACGGGCTCGAAGAGGCCGTGAAGAAGCTGGTCAAGCGGTGCTGCGGTCATGATGACGTGCCGACCGATCTGCGGTCGAAGGTCATGGGCCGTATCGAGATGATCCGCTCCGGCGAGACCGTCCCCGACCACGATGTGACGGCCACGCCCCGGGTGACGCCGCAGGAGTCCTGACCTCCTGGCGCGCCACGTACATACGCGTACACCGTGACCCCCGAGGGATCACGGTGTACGTCAGCGGGTCTGGTCGCGCGGCCCGTTCAGACCTCCAGGCCGTTCTCGATCCGCTTCAGGCCGTGCCGGGCCAGCGCCAGGTTGCTGCGGGACCGGTCGAGTGCCAGGTAGAGGAAGAGCGTTCCCTTGCTGCTGGTGAGTGGCCGGATCAGGTGGTACTGCTTGCCCAGCGTGATCAGGATGTCCTCGATCACGTCGTCCATGGCCAGTGAGGCCAGGGTGCGTATCTTGGACCGTACGACTTCGGTGTTGCCGGCCGCCGCGAGCTCCAGGTCGAGGCCTTGGCCGCCGCCCAGCGTGCCGAGCGACATGCCGCTTTCGTAGTCGACGAGGGCCACGCCGATCGCGCCCTCCACCGCCATGGCTTCCTTCAGCGCGGTGTCGATGTTCATGCTCTTGCCCCAATTCCTCGGTGCTGCTGACCGGTCGGTGTCCGGCCAACTACGATCGGCTGCAAGCGCTTACGGGTCGTAAGCGGTCAACTTCGTGGCGAGTTATGGAAGTTGACAGTCAAAGTACTGTGCGGCCCACGGAGGTGGAGGGGGAATGGGGGAAAAAGGTACGGCGCTCCAGGCTTCCCTGGACCGGCTCCTCGATTCCCCGGGAGTCACCGGCGTCGCCCTCATCGACGCGGTCACCGGCCTGACGTACGGAACCGCTGGAGACATCGCCGAGGCGGGTGACGGGCCGGAGGTCTCCGAGTTCGCCGCCCTCATCGCCGAACGGCTGGGCGCGGCAGGTGCCGACGGGGAGTTGGAGAGCGTGGTCACCACCAGCACGAAACGCCATCAGGTGCTGTTCTCCGTCGTACGACCCGGGGGTGATCCGCTGATCCTCGCGGCCGGCCTCGACCGGGACCGGGCCAATATGGCGCTGGCCCTGCGCAGTCTGGGCGACCGGGCCGCGGAGGTACTGGCGTGACGGCGCCCACGGCACGCAATGTGCCCGCGCTGCTGCAGGGTCTTCGCGCGGAGGGCTTCACCGGAACGGTGCGCGTCTCCGGCACACCAGGCGGATCGATTCACCTGCGGAACGGGCTGGTCGGCGCGATCGAGACACCGGGCGCTCCGACCGCCACATCGACGCTGCTCACCTCTGGGCGGATCGGCGACGAGGACTGGCTGGCCGCCTGCGCCGCGGAGCCCGACGCGGACCGGCTGGGCGGGCACTTGGTGGCCGAGGGCCTGATCGGCGCCGCCGAACTCGAAGTCGTCTGCACCGCGGCCGTGTTCGACGCGGCGTTCGCCATGGCGCTGAGTCCGCGGGGCAGTTGGGAGCTGGGCGACCGGGAGCCCGTACTCCTCGCGGAGCCGGGGGTCGAGCCGCGGCGGCTGACCGAGGAGGCCTCGCGGCGTGTGGCGCTGCTGTCGCGTCTGTGGGGGCCGCCGGGCGAGCTGACACGTGTCCGGCCCGCTCCGGTCGCCGGGGCCGGGACCCGTGGCTCCGACGGGTGGCTCGCGCCCCGGCACCGGGACGTCCTGGACAACGTCAACGGGCGTCGTACGCCACGAGACATCGCCTTCGCGCTGGGCCGCGGACTGTACGCCGTCATGCTCGACCTGATCCGCATGGAGGCCTTGGGCCTCGTCCAGTGGGGGAGCAGGACGACCGCCGACGGTCGGCCGAGCACTGCGCCTCGTGTGCCGCAGGACGAGCCGACCAACGCCGTACGGACCACTGCCGTACGGCCCCCCGAGGCCGCGCCGCTGCCGAAGCGCAGACCCGGCGGCGCGTCCCCCGCACAGGACGTCGGACAGAAGAAGAAAGGAGGGTAGTGAGCAGCGACGACGACCGAGCGGCACAGCCCCGGGAACGCGAAGAAGCCGCGCCCCCGGACGAGCAAGAACACAAGCGCGAAGAAGAATCAGGGCAAGAGAAGGAACGCGGGCAAGAGCCGGAGCAAGAGCAAGTACGCGGACAAGGATCAGAACAAGAAGCGCAAGATCAAGAACCAGAGCAGGAGCAAGAACGCGAACGAGGCAGCGCCTCTACGAGTGCCCGCCCTCCGCCGGATGCCGATGCCGAAGCCGGTTCTTCACCCGCGCCCCCACCGTTGCCCGTACGCCGACCGCTGCCCAGACGCGATGCCGCACCGGCCGCGCCCGCACTCCCGCCTGCTCTCTTGTCGATGCTCACGGCCGAGGAACTGGCCGCCGAGGCGCCCTCGGTCGACATGCTGCGGCGCGTCCGCCGGGCGCTGCGGGATCTCCCGGATACCGACTGAAATCCCCGGCGGGAATCTCCGGCCCACTCCGCCGAGTACCCCGAGTACGCCTCAAACATATCAGCACCGCATATGCCAGGACCCAAGGAGCACCAACCATGACCGAAATCCCATCGCCCGATTCCCTGACCGGCATTCTGACCTCGCTGCGTGAACGGGTGATGGGGGTCTCCGAGAGCGTCCTGTCCACGGTGGACGGCCTCCTCGTGGTCGCGGACACCGACACGGTTCACCCTGAGTCCGTCGCCGCCCTCGCCGCCGCGACTCTCGGTGTGGGGCGTCGCATGGCCGATACCGCCGGGGTCGGTGCGCTCCGCGAGGTGGTGGCCCGCTGCGGTTCGGGTCACGTCATCGTCGTGGCCGTCGGCGACCGCGCCCTGCTCACGGTCAAGGGCGACGACGGGCTCGATCTCGCCGCGTTCCAGCGTGAGTCTCCGGCCACGGTTGAACAGCTGACCAAGGCACTCGCCTCCGACGTGTCGCGTTGAGCGGTCTGACCCCGGTCCTGGCTGGGTAACCCCTGGGTAATGAGCGCCCGTCCGACCGTACGTGGTTGGATGCGAGGAAGAGGACAACAGGGGGCACAGTCCAGCCCGAGGCTGCACGCTCTTCGACGAACTGGCAGGCGGGAATGAGGATCTTCGGCAAGGGACGGCACCGGCCCTCCGCCTCATGGCGGCAGGCCACCGACCGCGCGTTCACGCTGATAGGCGACGGTCGGTACGAGGACGCGGGAGCGCTGCTCACGCGTGCGGCGGACCTGGAGCCCTGGCTGTCCGAGTCCTGGTTCAACCTCGCTCTGCTGCACAAGTTCCGGCACGACTGGGAGCAGGCGCGGGCCGCGGGTCTCAGGGCCGTGGCGCTGCTCGACCGGGCGACCGGGGCGCCCGACTGGTGGAACGTGGGCATCGCGGCCACCGCCCTCCAGGACTGGCCCCTCGCCCGCCGGGCCTGGCAGGCGTACGGGCTGAAGGTGCCCGGAGGCACCACTCGGCCGAAGCCCGGGGGAGGCGCCACCGCCTCCGGGGAACCGGTGGGGATGGAGCTGGGCAGCGCGGCCGTACGACTGTCGCCCGAGGGCGAGGCCGAGGTCGTATGGGGGCGTCGGCTGGACCCGGCCCGGATCGAGGTGCTGTCCATTCCGCTGCCGTCCTCCGGGCGGCGCTGGGGCGAGGTCGTCCTGCACGACGGGGTACCGCACGGCGAGCGGACCACGGCCGCCGGGCACGCGTATCCCGTGTTCGACGAGATCGAGCTGTGGGCGCCCTCACCGGTCCCCACCTGGGTCGTACTCCTGGAAGCGGAGACCGAGGACGACCGGGACGCCCTGGAGCGGCTCGCGGCCGACGCCGGCTTCGCCGCCGAGGACTGGTCGTCCTCGGTGCGGCTGCTGTGCCGTATGTGCTCGGAGTCCCGGATGCCGTCCGACGAGGGCGACGGCGAGCATCTGGATCCGCACGATCACAGCGAGCCGGGGCATCCTGGGCCGCTCGGGCATCGCACGGACGGGCAGCTGTGGATGCCGGAGCGGGAGTGCGGGCTTGCGGCGCCCGCCTCGCTGGTGCGGGGTTTGTTGGACGGGTGGGTTGCGGACAGTCCGGACACCCGGGACTGGCGGGATCTAGAAGAGGTTTGTTAGGGGTTGCGAGGACCGCTGTCGGCTTGCGGTCCGTCGTGGCTGGTCGCGCCCACGCGGCGGAGCCGCATATTGACACAGCCCCGCGCCCCTTACGGGGCTGCGCCCCGCTACGGGACCTGCGGCCCCGATACGGGGCGCGGAAAGGTGCTCAGCCGCCGCCGTAGGCTGTACCCGCAACTTTTTCTTGAGGATCCCAGGAAGGCATACGTCGGTCATGGCGCAGCAGGACACCGATCAGCAGCACGCGGGCGTGCTCCCCGTGGACGACGACGGCTTCGTCATCGACACCGAGGACTGCGAGGAGCGCGAGGCGGCGTACCGCGAGCGCGGCACCTCGCGGCCCATCACGGTCGTCGGGAACCCCGTGCTGCACAAGGAGTGCAAGGACGTCACCGACTTCGGCGACGAACTGGCCCAGCTGGTCGACGACATGTTCGCCAGCCAGCGCACCGCCGAGGGCGTGGGCCTGGCCGCCAACCAGATCGGCGTCGACCTGAAGGTCTTCGTCTACGACTGCGGGGACGACGAGGGCAAGCGCCACGTCGGCGTGGTCTGCAACCCGAAGCTCGTCGAACTGCCCGCTGATCAGCGCCAGTTGGACGAGAGCAACGAAGGCTGCCTGTCCGTGCCGACCGCGTACGCGCCGCTCGCCCGCCCCGACTACGCCGAGGTCACCGGGCAGGACGAGAAGGGCAACCCGATCAAGGTGCGCGGCACGGGCTACTTCGCGCGCTGCCTCCAGCACGAGACGGACCACCTGTACGGCTACCTCTACATCGACCGGCTCTCCAAGCGTGAACGCAAGGACGCGCTGCGGCAGATGGCTGAGAACGAGCCGCGCTATCCGGTCGTGGCCAACGACTGACCGTACGCGTCCGCTGTCGGTGCCCTGCCGTCCGCCTTCTGAACCATGGCCGAACGGCCGGGGCAGGAAATGACAGTTGGGGTCAACGCGTCCCCATGCACCCCTCTGCGAACGAAGCCTGGCCGGAAATCCCTTCCGACCAGGCTTCGTTCGTATGTCCGTCGGACGTTCGATCCCGTTTGTTCTTCATAGAACCAAAATGAGTCACGCAAGAGGGCGTTCTCGGCACCATGGGGTAGTGAGGGGAGCGGATCTGTTCCCTAACAGTCGGTTTTCGTGCTTCATGGAAGGGCGGGGATACGCAAACGACACATGCCCAGCGCAGCGAATGGGGCATATGTCAACAGGCGGCTGAGAGGGGTTTGTTCGTGCCTGCTTTCTCACAGAGCACCGCAACAACGCACACCCGGGTCGCGGTTCCACCGGCGCTCACTCTCCCGGTGATCGAGACCGAGTTTCCCCGGCAACTCCATCCGTATTGGCCCAGGCTTCAGAAGAACACCAGGGCCTGGCTACTGGAAAAGCGCCTGATGTCGCCCGACAAGGTCGCGGCTTACGCCGATGAACTGCGCTACACGGACCTGATGGCCGGCTACTACATCGGTGCGCCGGACGACGTACTCCAGGCGATCGCGGACTACAGCGCGTGGTTCTTCGTCTGGGACGACCGGCACGACCGTGACGTGATCCACAAAAGGCCGCTGGCCTGGCGACGCCTCAAACACCAGCTGCACGCGGCCCTCGACTCTCCTCAGGACCATCTGCATCACCGGGATCCCGTGGTCGCGGGGTTCGCGGACAGCATGGTGCGGCTGTACTCGTTCCTGAGCAGGCGATGGAACCACCGCTTCGCGCGGCATTTCCACGCCGTCATCGAGGCGTACGACCGGGAATTCCGCAATCGTACGTCGGGAATCGTCCCCACCGTCGAGGAATATCTCACACTGCGGCGGCTGACCTTCGCGCACTGGATCTGGCTCGATCTGCTGGAACCGAGCGCGGAGTACGAACTCCCCAGCGCCGTACTGAAAAATCCCGCATACCGGCGGGCGGCCTTGCTGTGCCAGGATTTCGCCGCCTGGTACAACGATCTGTGCTCACTCCCCAAGGAAATAGCGGGAGATGAGGTCCACAATCTCGGAATCAGCCTCATTCACCATGAAGGGCTGACGCTGAGCGAGGCCGTCACGGAAGTGCGGCGGCGAGTCCAGGGCACCATCACCGAATTTCTCCGGGTGGAAAAGGAGGTATTGCGGTACGCGGACCGGCTCGACGACGGATCCGCGCGCGGCGCCGCATTAGCGGCCGCTGTGAGGGCGTGTCTGCGCAATATGCGGAACTGGTTCAGTTCCGTGTACTGGTTCCACCACGAATCCGGCCGGTACCGCGTCGACAGCTGGGACGACCGCTCCACACCCCCCTACGTCAACAATGAAAGCGGCAGGTGAGAAATGACCGTCCAGTCCGCACAACCCGAGGCGACCGAGGCCGCCTCGAAGCCGCTCGAACCGGAACTCGCCGGGGGCGCACTGCCCTTCCTCGGCCACAGCTGGACCATGGCGCGCGACCCGCTGGGTTTCGTGACCCGGCTGCGCGACCACGGCGACATCGTCCGGATCCGGCTCGGACCGAAGACGGTGTACGCCATCAACAGCCCGGAACACACCGGAGCCCTCGGCCTGAACCCCGACTTCGGGATCGGCGGACCGCTCTGGGACACCATGGAAGTCCTCCTCGGCAAAGGAGTCGTGACCAGTAACGGCGCCCGGCACCGGCGCCAGCGGCGGACGATCCAGCCACCCCTGCGCATGGATGCGATCAAGCGGTACGAGTCGGTGATGGTCGAGGAGGCCCGCGCCCTCGCCGAGAGCTGGAAGCCCGGAGGCACCGTCGACGTCACGGCGGAGGCCTTCCGTACCTCCATCCGCATCGTGGCCCGCTGCCTGCTCAGGACCGAGAACATCGACGAACTCGCCGACCGGCTGAACGCCGCGCTGAACGTCGTGATCACGCGAATGTTCCGGCGGATGTGCCTGTCGTTCGGGCCCTTCTACCGGCTGCCGCTTCCGGCCCACCGCGAATTCGACCGCGCACTGGCCGAAATGCACCGACTGGCCGACGAACTCATCGCCGAGCGCCGCCGCGTTCCCATGGAGGGCCACGATTTGCTGTCGTCCCTGTTCGAGGCGGAGGACGAGAATGGCGAGCCGATCAGCGACCAGGAGTTGCACGACCAGGTCATTTCGCTCCTTACGGCGAGCAGTGAAACGACCGGTGTTCAGTTGATGTGGATCTTGGATCTGCTCACCGAGCACCCGGAACACGCGGAGCGAGTGCGCGAAGAAGTCGAATCCGTCATCGGTGACCGGACGATCACCATCGGCGACGTCAGGAAGCTCACGCACACCAACAATGTCATCACCGAGGCGCTCCGGCTGCGCCCGGCGGTGTGGATACTCACCCGGCGGGCATTCGCCGAAACCCAACTCGGCGGGTATCGCATTCCGGCCGGTGCGGATGTCGTCTACAGCCCGATGGCCGTCCAGCGCGATCCGAGGTCCTACGAGCGGCATCTGGAGTTCGACCCCGACCGCTGGCTTCCGGAGCGCGCCGAGGACATCCCGAAGTACGCGCACGTTCCGTTCAGTGTGGGCAATCGCAAGTGCCCGGGCGACCACTTCTCCATGGCCGAACTCGCCATCATTCTGGCGACGGTGATCCCGAAGTGGCGGTTCGAGTTCCTGCCCGAGACAGACCGCACGACCCGTATCGGCCTCACGCTCAAGCCCACCCGGCTGCTGCTGAAGGCCGTACCGCGCTGAACCCGCGTACCGGCGGGCGCACGTTCAGGCGACCTCGGGCTCCTTGTCCTGCGGGCCCCTGAACGTGCGCCGGTACGCCTGCGGGGTCGTCCCCAGCGACCGTACGAACTGATGGCGCAGCGCGGCCGCGGTCCCGAACCCCGTACGACCCGCGATCGCGTCCATCGTCTCGTCCGTCGCCTCCAGCAACTGCTGGGCCAGCAGCACCCGTTGGCGCAACAGCCAGCGATACGGCGTGGTACCGGTCTCCTGCTGGAAACGGCGCGCGAAGGTGCGCGGCGACATATGCGCACGGCCGGCGAGCTGCTCGACGGTCATCTCCTCGTCGAGGTGGCGCTCCATCCACACCAGCACCGCGCCGACCGTGTCGCACCGGGACAGGGGCAGCGGCCGCTCGACGAACTGGGCCTGACCGCCGTCACGGTGCGGCGGCACGACCATCCGCCGGGCGATCTTGTTCGCCACCTCCGTGCCCTGCTCCTTGCGGACGATGTGCAGACAGGCGTCGATACCGGCGGCGGTACCGGCCGAGGTGATCACCGGGTCCTCGTCGACGTACAGCACATCGGGTTCGACGGTCGCCCGCGGATAGCGGCGACGAAGATCGTCCGCGTGCCGCCAGTGCACCGTGCAGCGCCGCCCGTCGAGCAGCCCGGCCGCGCCGAGGATGAAGACGCCGGAGCAGACGCTGAGCACGCGCGCCCCGCGGTCGGTGGCCCGGCGCAGGGAGTCGAGCAGCTCGGGCGGGTACTCGCGATCCATGAAGTCGCTCCCGGCCGGTACGGCGATCAGGTCGGCCTCTTCGAGCCGGTCCAGGCCATACGGCGTGGAGACCGTGAACCCGGCGACATGGGTGCTGAGTGCCGGGCCCTCCGCCGAGACGACCGCGAAGTCGTACACGGGCAGGCCCTCGTCGCTGCGGTCGAGGCCGAACACTTCGCAGAGGACGCCGAGTTCAAAGGGATGCACCCCGTCGAGCAGGACCGCTGCCACGTTGCTCAGCATGATCCACCTCGCATGGATGCGCAGGTCAACGGAGACTTCGGCCGGGGGTCCGGGGGGTGTCCCCCGGGATGGCACAGCAGCATGCCGCCAGTATGTCCGAAGCGTGGCAGGAAATCGAGGGTGTGCGGCAGTCCTGCCACTGACGGTAAGGAGCAATGAGCGCGACAGTGGTGTCCATGGATACGACACGCATGGAAGCACTCATCGGAATGGTCACCGTCCTCGCGATCCTGGTCCTGCTCGTCCTCCCCGCCGCGATCGGAATCGCGCGCGACCGGCGCATCGACCGTGAGCTCAGGGAGGCCGAGCAGGGACACCCGGAGGATCAGAAGTCCTCGTCGAAGCCGACGGTCCCCTCCACCGCCACCTGGTACGCCGAGGGCCGCCGCTCAAAGAAGTTGGTCAGCTCCTGAACGCCCTGCAACTCCATGAAGGAGAAGGGGTTTTCGGACCCGTAGACGGGCGCCAGTCCGAGGCGTACGAGTCGCTGGTCGGCGACGCACTCCAGGTACTGCCGCATCGAGTCAGTGTTCATGCCGGGGAGGCCGTCACCGCACAGATCCCGGGCGAATTGCAGTTCGGCGGTGACGGCTTCGCGGATCATGTCGGTGATCTGCCTGTCCAGCTCCTCGTCGAAGAGATCAGGCTCTTCCCTGCGGACGGTGTCGACCACGGCGAACGCCGCGTTCATGTGGCAAGTTTCGTCTCGGAAAACCCAGTTGGTGCCGGTCGCCAGGCCGTGCAGCAGACCGCGGCTGCGGAACCAGTAGACGTACGCGAAGGCACCGTAGAAGAACAGGCCCTCGATGCACGCCGCGAAACAGATGAGATTGAGGAGGAACCGGCGGCGGTCGGCCTTGCTCTCGAGCCGGTCGATCTTCTCCACCGAGTCCATCCACTTGAAGCAGAACGCGGCCTTCTCGCGGATGGACGGGATGTTCTCGACCGCGTCGAAGGCGGCGGCGCGGTCCTCCGGGTCGGGGAGATAGGTGTCGAGCAGCGTCAAGTAGAACTGGACGTGCACGGCCTCCTCGAAGAGCTGACGGCTCAAGTAGAGCCGTGCTTCGGGGGAGTTGATGTGCTTGTAGAGGGTGAGCACCAGGTTGTTCGCGACGATCGAGTCGCCGGTCGCGAAGAACGCGACCAGTCGGCCGATGAGGTGCTGCTCGCCGGGTGACAGTTTCGCGAGATCTGTCACGTCCGAGTGGAGGTCGACCTCCTCCACGGTCCAGGTGTTCTTGATGGCGTCCCGGTAGCGCTCGTAGAAGTCGGGGTAGCGCATGGGGCGCAGGGTCAGCTCGAAGCCCGGGTCGAGGAGATTCTGGGTTCGGGTGGTGCTGGTCACTGGCAGGCCTCGCAGGACTCGGGGTTTTCGAGGGAGCAGGCGACGGCTTCGGGGTCCGGGTCTGCCTGCTGTACGGGGACGGGGGCGGCCGCGGCCGTGGAGGAACCGGCCGCGCGGGCGATGCGGGTCGCCGGGCGGGAGCGCAGGTAGTACGTCGTCTTGAGGCCCGACTTCCAGGCGTACGCGTACATCGAGGAAAGCTTGCCGATGGTCGGCGTCTCCAGGAAGAGGTTCACGGACTGGGACTGGTCCAGGAACGGGGTGCGGCCGGCGGCCATGTCGATCAGCCCGCGCTGCGGGATCTCCCAGGCCGTGCGGTAGAGGCGTCGTACGTCCTCGGGGATCCAGGTGAAGTCCTGCACGGAGCCGTTCGCCTCGCGGAGTGCCTCTCGGGTACGGGTGTCCCAGACGCCCAGCGCCTTCAGCTCGTTGACCAGGTACGAGTTGACCTGGAGGAACTCACCCGACAAAGTCTCGCGCTTGAAGAGGTTGGAGACCTGCGGCTCGATGCACTCGTAGACGCCCGCGATCGAGGCGATGGTCGCGGTGGGCGCGATGGCGAGGAGGAGGGAATTGCGCAGGCCGGTGGCGGCGATGCGCTCGCGGAGGGCCGACCAGCGCTCGGGCCAGGTGAGTTCGACGTCGTAGTGGTCGGGGTGCAGCACGCCCTGGGCCGTACGGGTCTTCTCCCAGGCCGGCAGCGGGCCGCTGCGCTCGGCGAGGTCGGCGGAGGCCTCGTACGCGGCGAGCATGATGCGCTCGGCGATGCGGGTGGAGAGGGTCTTGGCCTCCGGGGAGTCGAAGGGCAGCCGCAGCTTGAAGAAGACGTCCTGGAGGCCCATCGCGCCCAGGCCCACCGGCCGCCACTTCGCGTTCGACCGGCCTGACTGCTCGGTCGGGTAGAAGTTGATGTCGACGACGCGGTCGAGGAACGTGACGGCGGTACGGACGGTGGCGTCGAGCCGTTCCCAGTCGAGATCACCGGTCGATGTGCCGACAAAGGCACCCAGATTGACGGACCCCAGATTGCAGACCGCCGTCTCCCCGTCGTCCGTCACCTCCAGGATCTCCGTGCAGAGGTTGGAGGAGTGGACCGTGTGGCCGGGCAGGGCGGTCTGGTTGGCGGTGCGGTTGGCGGTGTCCTTGAAGGTCATCCAGCCGTTGCCGGTCTGGGCGAGGTTCCGCATCATGCGGCCGTACAGCTCGCGGGCGGGGATGGTCTTCCTCGCGAGACCGTCCGCCTCCGCCTTGCGATAGGCGGCGTCGAACTCCTCGCCCCACAGGTCGACCAGTTCGGGTACGTCGGAAGGGGAGAACAGAGACCACAGGCCGTCCTCGTCGACCCGGCGCATGAACTCGTCCGGGATCCAGTGCGCGAGGTTCAGGTTGTGCGTACGCCGGGCGTCCTCACCGGTGTTGTCCCGCAGCTCAAGGAACTCCTCGATGTCGGAGTGCCAGGTCTCCAGGTAGACGGCCGCGGCACCCTTGCGCCGACCGCCCTGGTTCACTGCGGCGACCGAGGCGTCGAGGGTCTTCAGGAACGGGACGATGCCGTTGGAGTGCCCGTTCGTACCGCGGATCAGCGCACCGCGGGAACGGATCCGGGAGTACGCGATGCCGATGCCGCCCGCGTGCTTCGAGAGCCGGGCGACCTGGTGGTAGCGCTCGTAGATGGAGTCCAGCTCGTCTTTCGGGGAGTCGAGGAGGTAGCAGGACGACATCTGGGGGTGCCGCGTACCGGAGTTGAAGAGGGTGGGGGAGGACGGCAGGTAGTCGAGGCGGCTCATCAGGCGGTAGAGCGCGGCGACTTCGTCGACGGACCGGGCGCTGTCGTCTTCGGCCAGTCCGCTCGCCACGCGCAGCATGAAGTGCTGGGGCGTCTCGATGACGTGCCGGGTGATCGGGTGCCGCAGGAGGTACCGGCTGTGGAGCGTACGGAGCCCGAAGTACCCGAAGCGGTCGTCGCCTTCGGTGTCGATGAGCGCGTCGAGGCGAGCCGCGTGGATCCGTACGAACTCGGCGGTGCGGTCGGCGATCAGGCCCTCGCGGTGCCCGGCCGCGACCGACTCGGAGAAGGACCGCACGCCCTGCGAGGCGGCCTCGGCCGCGATGCCGATGGCCAGCAGCCGGGCAGCCAGCGTCGAATAGGCGGGGTCCTCGGAGATCAGGCCCGCGGCCGCCTCGGTGGCCAGCTCACGCAGCTCCGCCACGTCCGCGCGTGCGGACCGGCCGCGCAACGCCGCGGCGGCGACCCGTCCGGGGTCGGTGTCGGGGAGGTCGGCGGTGAGGTCGGTCAGGGTCCGCAGCAAATCAGAGGGGCGGCCCGAAGGGCCTCCGTTGAGGGCGGTGGTGGGAGACGGGCGGGCGGTCCCTGGTCCGTCGGCCTCGGCCCTGTCCTGCTGCTGGTCCAGTGGCGCTTTCGCTGAGACCGGATCGGCCGGCGCGATGGTCACGTGGGGCTCTCCCTCGCTCGGTAAGGGGCCAGCGTGGAGAGGGGGTTCGGGGCGACACGGGCGTACGCGCACTGCGGCAGCGGGACGCCGCGTCCACCGGCCCACTCCGCGAGGCCCGGACGTCATGGTCACCCGGGCCGGCTTGGCCTGGGCACGCTGCCGGCAGGTCCTCGGACTGACGCTCGGGCACGGCCGTCCCGGGGACAGACATGCACAAGTACACCGTTGCGGGACAGTTCCGGATTCGCACCGGATTCCCCTGCGGCGGCAGCGAGGATGAGCATACATGTTGTGTTGGGCTTGGGGAGTGCACCCCACATGTTGTGTTGTGTGGCGGAGCCTCGGTGGGACGCGCGGGCGCGGGGCGTTGCGTTACGGTGCCTCCATGACGCCGGAGACCATCAGCTTCCGCCCGGACGACGAGACGTATCGCGAGCTGGAAGAGCTGGCTGCTGCCTGGCGCGTCACTCCGGCGGAGGCGATCGGAATGGCTGTGCACGAGGCGTACGTGCGTGAGCAATACCGGCGCGCCGCCGCCGAGTTGGACGAGTGGCGCAACGACCCTGCCTATCAGGCGGAGGTCGCTGACGCGCGAGCGGAGGTTGAAGACTCGCGCGTGTGGTGACGGCCTCTACAGCTCCAACTCGTAGGCCAGCAGGTTGAGGTCGTCGAGGTGGGGGATCGGGTTCCAGTCGCGTTCTGGGGCGCGGGCGAAGCCGAGACGTTCGTAGATGCGGTGGGCTGCGTGCATGGCGCGCTGGGTCGACAGGACGATGCCTGCGCAGCCTTCGGCTCGTGCGCGGTCCATGCAGGCGCGTACGAGGGCCTCTCCGATGCCTCGGCCGCGGGACTCCGGGGCGACGGCGAGCATCCGTATCTCGGCCTCACCGGGTTCCGCGATGTCGGCCATCGGTCCGCCGGAGGGTACGAAGGTCACGCCGCCCAGCACGCGGTCGTGCTCGACGGCGACCAGCACCTCGGCCGCGGCGGCGCGCTTGGCGACGTTCCGCAGCTCGTCCAGGTACCCGTCGCTCTCTCCGAAGTCGAGCAGGCCGTCCCCGAGATAGGCCTGCGCGGTGATCTCGCCGAGGGTCTCGTACTCCTCCGGGGCTGCCTGCCTGATCGCGATGTCCATGCGGTGCAGTGTGCATCACGGGTGTGACAACGGCCTGTGGTTTTCCCTGCGCTGGGGGCTCTGTACGGGGACCTCGTGCGGGGATCTCGGTACGGGACTCAGTGCGGGGATTTCAGTGCGGGATCTCAGCCCATGCCCGGCCACTGCGGCAGTGTCGCCACGAAGTCCTTCACGAAGTCGCGGGGGCCCGGGCCGAGGGCCACGCGGCCTGTGACGGTCAGGCGGGTGGTGAGGGTGGGGGAGTCGGCGTAGTAGGCGCGATGGGCGCCAGCTGGGGCGAACACGGTCTTGCCGCGGGTGAGTTCGCTCGCGGACTCGACGATGACCGCGCCCTCCGCGGCCGTGATGAACGACTCGTCCGCGCACACGCCCACCGCGAGCGGATCGTGCAGCGGGCAGGCGTCGCCGCCGCCGTGGAGGCGGTACGCGTCCATGTACACCCGCAGCAGGCGGGCGGCCAGGGCCGTGCCCGCGCCCGCCGCCTCCAAGACCGCCAGGTCGGCGGGCCGGAGGAGCCAGCGGAGCGAGGCGTCCAGGTCGACCATCGTGAACGGGATGCCGGACGAGACGACCACCTCGGCGGCGTCCGGGTCGGCCCAGATGTTGAACTCGGCGACCGGGGTGATGTTTCCGGGCACCTGCGCGGCGCCGCCCATGAACACGAACTTCTTGACGCGGTGGGCGAAGGCCGGGTCCTCGAGCAGGGCGATGGCCACGTTGGTGAGCGGGCCTGTGGCGCAGACGGTGAGTTCGCCTTCGTACTCGCGGGACAGGCGTAGCAGTGCCTGTGCCGACGACTCCGTCGGGTGCGGGGCCGTGGAGTCGGGCAGTGTCTCGTTGCCTAGGCCTGCCTTGCCGTGGAAGGCGGACGCGGACGTGTAGGGGAGGCGGGTCAGGGGGCGGCCGGCGCCTCGGTGGACGGGGACGTCGGCGTCGATGCGCATTGCTCGGGCGAGGGCTCGGGCGTTGAGGTACGTCTGCTCGGCGGGGAGGTTGCCTCCCACGGAGGTGTAGGCCTTCAGGTCCCACAGCCCTGTACCGAGGAGGTACTGGAGGGCCAGGGCGTCGTCTATGCCGGGGTCACTGTCGAGGACGATCGGTGAGGGAAGGGGCACGGTGGCCAGCGTAGCGGCGGGCGGTTGTGCCGCTGGGGGGAGTTCGCCCCCGCCGCCCCTACCCGTCCCATCCTCGGGGCGTTGCCCCGAGCCCCCACCAGGGGCTCTGCCCCTGGGCCCCGCTGGGGCTGCCGCCCCAGACCCCGCATCGGCCTGAACGGCCTCGTCCTCAAGCGCCGGACGGGCTGAATATCAGCCCGTCCGGCGCTTGAGGAGCGGGGGTCCGGGGGCTGGCCCCCGAACGGGGTCCGGGGCGGAGCCCCGAAGGGGGTCCGGGGGCGCAGCTCATGGCCGGGGTCCGGGGCGGAGCCCCGTGGGGGGCAGGGGCGCAGCCCTGAGGGGGTCTGGGGCGCAGCCCCCAGCGGGGTCCAGGGGCGGAACCCCTTGGTATGGGATGGGTAAGGGCGGCGGGGGGCGAAACACCCCCCGGCCCCACCCCCTAGTGCCCCGCCCCCGCCGTAGCCGGCGGCAGCTCCACCTGCACCCCCGCATCCCCCGCATCCGCCGTGTAATCCCCCGGCGACGTCTCGTCGACACCATCAGGCGCCTTCGCCGCGCGCAGCACGAACGTCAGGACCACCGTCACCACCACGTTCAGGACGAACGCCGTCAGCCCGATGTACCCCATCTCCCCGAGACCGGGGATCTCCGCGTTGGAGCCGCCGAAGTGCTTCTGGGTCGGCGAGGCGACCCCGTACGCGGCCACCGTGCCGTACACCATCCCGACCGCCCAGCCCGCGAGCAGCGCCCAGCGGTGGAACCAGCGGGTGAACAGGCCGCCGACCAGGGCGGGGAAGGTCTGGAGGATCCAGATGCCGCCCAGGAGCTGGAAGTTGATCGCGACCGTCTTGTCCATGGTCAGGACGAAGGCGAGCGCGCCCACCTTTACGAGCAGCGAGACGAGTTTCGAAACCTTCGTCTCCTGCGCCGCGGTCGCGTCGGGCTTGATGAAGTCCTTGTAGATGTTGCGGGTGAACAGGTTCGCCGCCGCGATGGACATGATCGCCGCCGGTACGAGCGCGCCGATACCGATCGCCGCGAAGGCGACACCCGCGAACCAGTCGGGGAACATCGTCTCGAAGAGCTGCGGGATCGCCAACTGCCCGTTCTCCACCTTGATCCCGGCCGCGATCGCCATGAAGCCCAGCAGCGCGAGCAGGCCCAGCATCAGGGAGTACAGCGGCAGAATCGTGGTGTTGCGCCGGATCACCTCACGGCTGCGTGAGGACAGCGTCGCCGTGATCGAGTGCGGGTACATGAACAGCGCGAGCGCGGAGCCCAACGCCAGCGTGGCGTACGTCCATTGGCCCGCCTCGGCCGGGACCAGCGCACCGCGCGGCGCCCCCGTCGCCTCGTTGGTCTGGCTGTACGCGTCGCTGGCCGCGGCGAAGATGTCGTCGAAGCCGCCCAGCTTGATCGGGATGTAGATGATGGCCACCGCGATCACGATGTAGATCAGGGTGTCCTTCACGAACGCGATCAGCGCGGGGGCGCGAAGCCCCGACGAGTACGTGTACGCGGCCAGCACGCCGAAGGCGATGAGCAGCGGCAGGTCCTTGATGAACCAGTTCGTGTTCTCGCCGCCGCCGACGCCCATCACGTCAAGGACGGCCTGGATGCCGACCAGTTGGAGGGCGATGTACGGCATCGTGGCGAGGATGCCGGTCACGGCCACCGCCAGCGACAGGCTCTTCGAGCCGAACCGCCCGCGCACGAAGTCCGAGGTCGTCACATAGCCGTGCTTGTGCGACACCGACCAGAGCCGCGGCAGGAAGGTGAAGATCAGGGGGTAGATGAGGATCGTGTACGGCACGGCGAAGAAGCCGGCCGCGCCTGCCGCGTAGATCGCCGCCGGGACCGCCACGAACGTATAGGCCGTGTAGAGGTCGCCGCCGAGCAGGAACCAGGTGACCCAGGTGCCGAACGACCGTCCGCCCAGGCCCCATTCGTCGAGGCTGTTCTCGTTCTCGGCCTTGCGCCAGCGCGAGGCCAGGAAGCCCATGACCGTGACGGCCAGGAAGAAGAAGATGAAGACGGCGAGTGCGACGCCGTTCACGCCGTCCTTCATGCCGACGCACCCCCGTTCTGGGAGGCCTCGGACCGGGCGGCCTTGCGGGCGCGCTGGTCACGCTGCCACAGCTGGTACGCGATCATCGTGAGCGCCGTGGAGATGAGCACCCAGGCCATCTGGTACCAGTAGAAGAACGGGATGCCGATGAACGTGGGATCCGTCTTGGCGTACGAGCCCACCCAGAGCATCGCCACGAACGGCGCGAACAGGCAGAGGCCGATCACCACACGGACCGGTGTCACCACCGGTGGCTTCACTTCAGACGCTCTTGGCGCATCCGGCGCCTCTGTCGCTTCTGACATATCGCGGTTCCGTCCCCTCACTGATTACCAGTTGCAACGCGCAGGAAATCTAAGGGACAGTTCCGCCCTATGGAACCCCCGTCCGGAATACGGAAGTAAATGTGCGCATTCCGTGGCGACCACGTGTGATCAGCAGCAACGGAACCCCTGCCGGGGATCCGACTCCTGACGCTCAGTACGCTCCCGCTCGAACTCGCGACGGGACGGCACGAGTGCGTCCGGATGTGCCGTACGGACATGGGTGGCGTAACGGTCGTACGCGGACTCGTCGGTCAACTCCCGTACGTACCACCGCACCGACCTAAGAACCCGGAGCAGCCCCGACAGCATCACGTTCCTCCTCCTTCTCCTGGCGGGTCGGGATCAGCCCGGCCGGGGCGACGATCTTCGACTCCACGTACGGTGCCTCGCTGAGCGTGGAGAGCGCGGGGCGGCGTACATGCCTGATGCACACCCTGGCAGCGTCCACGATCACGATCACGATGAGCAGTGCGAGGACCGCCGAAAGGACGCCGTCCACGGTGGAGTTGGTGACGACGGTACGCATGTCGTCCATGGTCTTCGCGGGCGCGAGCACCTCACCCCGGTCGATGGCGTCCTGGTATACCGAGCGCTGCTTGAAAAAGCCGACGCGCGGATCGCTCGAGAACACCTTCTGCCAGCTCGCCGTCAGCGTCACCGTGGCGTCCCACGCGAGCGGAATCCCGGTGACCCAGGCCCACTTGAGGCGCCCGGACTTCACCAGCAGCGTCGTACAGACGGCCAGCGCGACCGCCGCGAGCAGCTGGTTGGAGATGCCGAAGATCGGGAACAACTGGTTGATGCCGCCGAGCGGTTCATGGACGCCCACCCACAGGAAGTAGCCCCACAGACCGCAGACGATGCCGCTGGTGATGACGAGTCCGGGCTTCCAGCTCACGTTCTTGAAGGGCTTGTAGACGTTGCCCAGGGTGTCCTGGAGCATGAAGCGGCCCACGCGGGTGCCCGCGTCGAGCGCGGTCAGGATGAACAACGCCTCGAACATGATCGCGAAGTGGTACCAGAACGCGCGCAGACTGTCCCCGGTGATCTGGGAGAAGATGTCCGAGATACCGATCGCGAGCGTGGGAGCGCCGCCGGTCCGCGACAGCAGGGACGCCTCCTCGACGTTCCGTGCCGCCGCCGCAAGGTCCTCGGGGGATATCTGGTAGCCCCAACTCCCCACCACCTGCGAGGCGTTCTGCACCGAGTCCCCGATGACACCGGCGGGCGCGTTCATCGCGAAGTACAGACCCGGGTCGATGATCGACGCCGCGATCAGCGCCATGACCGCGACCGACGACTCCATGAGCATGGAGCCGTATCCGATCATCCGGACCTGCGTCTCCTTCTGGATCATCTTCGGCGTCGTACCGGAGGAGATGAGGGAGTGGAAGCCGGACAGTGCGCCGCAGGCGATGGTGATGAAGACGAACGGGAAGAGCGAGCCCGCGAAGACCGGACCGTCGCCGCGTGAGGCGAAGTCCGTGACCGCGTCCATCTTCAGCGTCGGCAGGGCGACGACGACGCCGAGCGCGAGCAGGAAGATGGTGCCGATCTTCATGAACGTGGAGAGGTAGTCGCGCGGCGCAAGGAGCATCCACACGGGCAGGATCGAGGCGATGAAGCCGTACGCCACCAGCCAGATCACCAGCGTCGAGGGCGCCAGCGTGAACGCGTCGGCCCACGTCGACTCCGCGACCCACCGGCCGGAGACCAGCGCGAGCAGCAGCAGCGCGATGCCGATCAGCGAGACCTCGGTGACCCGGCCTGGCCGCAGCACCCGCAGGTAGAAGCCCATCAGCAGGGCGATCGGGATGGTCATCGCGATGGAGAAGGTGCCCCAGGGCGACTCGGCAAGGGCGTTGACGATGACCAGGGCCAGTACCCCGAGCAGGATGATCATGATGGCGAAGGCGGCGAGCAGGGCGGCCGCGCCGCCGAACGGGCCGATCTCCTCGCGCGCCATCTGCCCGAGCGACCTGCCGTCGCGGCGCGTCGAGAAGAACAGCACGACCATGTCCTGCACGGCGCCCGCGAAGATCACGCCGGCGACGATCCAGATGGTGCCGGGCAAGTAGCCCATCTGCGCGGCCAGTACAGGTCCCACCAGTGGGCCCGCGCCGGCGATCGCCGCGAAGTGATGGCCGAGCAGCACGCGTCGGTCGGTCGGATGGAAGTCGATGCCGTTGTTGAGACGCTCGGCGGGCGTGGCCCGGGTCTTGTCGACCTTGAGGACCTTGTTCGCGATGAACTTCGAGTAGAAGCGATAGGCGATGGCGTACGAGCCGAGAGCCGCCGCCACCATCCAGGCGGCCGACACCTCCTCGCCCCGCGAGAGCGCCAGTACGGCCCAGCCCGTCGCGCCCACCAGCGCGACGAGCGTCCAGATGACGATGGATCGAGTCTTCGCGGTGCGCACCGGGTGGTCCTCCCGTCCATGCGGCGACGGGGGGACCGTAAAGCAGGAACAGCGGTTGCGCTACACCGCCTGCAGCAACACTCCTGATGCTGCTTCAGCCGCTACTCCTGAGGCCGCTTCAGCCGCGCGACGAACTTGTACCGGTCCCCCCGGTACACCGACCGCACCCACTCCACCGGCTGGCCGTCCTTGTCCAGCGAATGCCGGGACAGCATCAGCATGGGCAGGCCCACGTCCGTGCCGAGCAGGCCGGCCTCGCGTGGGGTGGCCAGGGAGGTCTCGATGGTCTCCTCGGCTTCGGCGAGATGGACGTCGTACACCTCGGCCAACGCCGTGTACAGCGACGTGTACTTGACGAGCGACCTGCGCAGCGCGGGGAAGCGCTTCGCGGACAGATGCGTCGTCTCGATCGCCATCGGCTCGCCGTTGGCCATGCGCAGCCGCTCGATGCGCAGCACCCGGCCGCCCGCCGAGATGTCGAGCAGCCCGGCGAGGGTGTCGTCGGCGGTGACGTAGCCGATGTCCAGGAGCTGCGAGGTGGGTTCGAGCCCTTGGGCCCTCATGTCCTCGGTGTACGAGGTGAGTTGGAGCGCCTGGGAGACCTTCGGCTTGGCGACGAAGGTGCCCTTGCCCTGGATGCGTTCGAGCCGCCCCTCGACGACGAGTTCCTGGAGGGCCTGGCGGACGGTGGTGCGCGAGGTGTCGAACTCGGCGGCCAGAGTGCGCTCGGGGGGTACGGACGTTCCGGGCGGCAGCGTCTCCGTCATGTCGAGCAGGTGCTTCTTGAGGCGGTAGTACTTGGGCACACGCGCGGTACGGATGGGGGACCCACCCTCGTTCTCCGCACTGCTCACGTCGGTGCTCATCCTCATGCCTTCCCGGCTCCTGGTGCCGATGCGGCCGACGTACGCGTCGGCACGGCTCACATCGTGGCACGGCCTGTCGTGCGAGTGTCCCCCGCACGCTCCGTGATCTCCCCTATATACCGTTCACCATTACCTCTGGTCTAGTCCACCACATTTAAGTGGTCCACCCGGGGCCGGCGAGCCCACCTGCTCTTTTTGCCACTTTCCTGCTTAAAGGTTCTTGAATATGTAGTTCTCGTAACGGACGTCCGGACGGGCCTGTTCGCCGTTGACACCCCTCTAGGTCTAGGCCAATCTTCGGCTACTGGTCTACACCACTGGTGGCCAGGCGAGGAGGGGTGACATGAAGCGCAAGCTCATCGCGGCCGTCGGTGTCGCGGGCATGATGGTCTCCATCGCGGCGTGCGGAGGCGGCGGCAGCAAGGCGGCCGAGGATCCCAAGGACCGCAAGGGCGAGTTGACGGTCTGGCTGATGGTGGATGCCCAGACGAGTTGGCCGGAGCTGGTGAAGCAGGCCAACACCGAGTTCAACGAGAAGTACCCGGGCGTCAAGGTCAACGTCCAGTACCAGCAGTGGGGCGACAAGACCAAGAAGCTCGACGCCGCCCTGTCCGGCGACAAGTTCCCCGACGTGGTCGAGCTCGGCAACACCGAGACCATGACGTACATCCTCAACGGGGCCCTCGGCGAGATCGACGAGAAGAAGTACGACAACTCCGACACCTGGATCGACGGCCTGAAGGACACCTGCTCCTACGAGGGCAAGATGTACTGCGTGCCCTACTACGCCGGTGCGCGTGTGGCCATCTACAACAAGGACATGTTCAAGGCCGCCACCGGCAAGGCCACCCTCCCCGAGACCGAGGCCGAGCTGACCGAGGCGCTCGACCAGGTCGAGGCCGAGTACGGCAAGAAGGACAAGGCGTTCTCCCCGCTCTATCTGCCGGGCCGCTACTGGTACGCCGCCATGTCGTACGTCGCCGCCTACGGCGGACAGATCGCCGAGTACGACGAGGGCGGCAAGAAGTGGAAGGCCACGCTCTCCTCACCCGAGGCGCAGAAGGGCATCCAGCACTACGTCGACCTGGTCAAGAAGTACAACAACGGTGACCAAACCAAGGACGAGCAGGACCACGCCAACGTCATGGCCAACCAGAAGACGGCCCTGATCTACGGCAACGGCTGGGAGTCCGGCAGCGTCATCGACCCGGCGGCCAACGGCAACCCCAAGCTCAAGGACAAGATCGTCACCGCCGGCATGCCCGGCCCGAACGGCAAGGCGCTGCCCAGCTTCATCGGCGGCTCCGATCTGGCCACCGTCTCCAAGTCCGAGAACCAGGACCTGGCACAGGACTGGATCTCGATCTTCACCAGCGAGAAGTCCGAGGCGGCGCTCGCCGAGAAGGACATCCTGCCGAACAACACCAAGCAGCTGGAACCGCTGAAGGCCAAGCCGGAGACGGCTCCGATCGCGAACGCCGTGCCGGACGCCTGGTTCACGCCGATCGCGCCGGGCTGGGCCGCTGTCGAGAAGAAGGAAACGCTCGAGCTGATGCTGCTCGACATCCTCAAGGGCACGTCGGTCGCGGAGGCCACCAAGGCCGCCGACGCGGAGATCGACGAGCTGATCAACGAGGCCTCCTGACGCCTTGATCCTGCGGGGACGGCGGGCCAATCCCCCAAGTCCGCCGTCCCCGCACCCCGGTTACCGGTCCGAACGGAAGGCCAGCACAGTGAGTGCCGCCGAAATGAAAGCCCCCGCCCCTCCGGTGCCCGTCCCTCCGCAGCCCGCGCACCGCGACACCCCGCCGTCGCCGGCCCGGACAGCGCCGAGGAAGCGGGTGGGTGCCTATCTGCCGTACGCCCTGATAGCCCCGACGGTCGTGGCGATCGCCGCGGTGTTCGTCTGGCCGCTCATCAAGACGGTGATCATGTCCTTCCAGGACGTGGGCCGCCGGGAGTTGTGGACGGGCCAGGCGGCCGAGTGGGTCGGCTTCGAGCAGTTCACCAACATCCTCGGTGACGGCGAGTTCTGGGACGTCGTCTGGCGGACGGTGCTGTTCATGGTCGCCTGCGTCGTCACCACCATGGGCGTGGGGCTGCTCCTCGCCCAGGCCATGCAGCGGATGAGTACGTGGATCCGGCTCGCCCTGACCGCGGCGCTGGTCGCCGCCTGGGCCATGCCGCTGCTCGTGGCGACCTCGATCTTCCGCTGGTTCGCCGACTCCGACTACGGCGTCGTCAACATGGTGCTGACGAAGTATCTGGGGCTGGACTTCCGCGGCCACAACTGGTGGCTCGACCCCAAGCAGGGCTTCCTGATCATCGCGGCGGTGGTCATCTGGGGCGCCATCCCGTTCGTCACCATCACCCTCTACGCGGCCCTCACCCAGGTGCCCAGGGAGCTCGAGGAGGCGGCGGCGCTGGACGGCGCGGGCGCGCTCGGCGTATTCCGCTACGTCACCTGGCCCGTCATCAAGCCGGTCTTCCAGATGGTCGCCACGCTCTCGGTGATCTGGGACTTCAACGTCTTCGGCCAGGTCTTCCTGATGCGCGGCAACGAACCGGAGCCCGAGTACAGCCTGTTGGGCATCTACTCGTTCGAGAAGGCCTTCGAGTCCAACTCCTTCAGCCAGGGCGCGGCCATCTCGCTCATCACGGTGCTGCTGCTCTCCGGTGTGGCCGTGTACTACCTGCGCCAACTGCTCAAGATCGGAGAGGTCGAGTGAGCGCCACGACGTCCACGCGCCCGGGGCGGCTTGCCCGCCTGGGGTCCAGTACGGCCCCCCGCCCGGATCGCAAGAAGAAGAGCCGGCACGTCTACAACCTCGTAGGCATCCTCGCCCTGCTCGTGATGGCCTTCCCGGTCTACTGGCTGGTCGTCAGCGCGCTGCGGCCCAACCACGAGATCCGCAGCTACGACCAGACCCTGTGGCCGTCCTCCGTCTCCTTCGACAACTTCAAGCGGGCGATCGACGCTCCGAACTTCGGCTCGGCGATCCAGTCCAGCCTGATCATCTGTGTCACGGCCGTGGTCGGGGCGATGGTGCTGTCGACGATCGCGGCCTTCGCGATCGGACGGTTCCACTTCACCGGCCGCAAGGCATTCATGATCACGCTTCTGGTGATCCAGCTGCTGCCGCCGACCGCGATGCTCATCCCCATCTACATCCAGCTCAACGGCCTGGGTGCGCTCAACGAGTACTGGGGCGTCATCGTCATCTACCTGGTCTCCGCGCTGCCCTTCGCCACCTGGATGATCCGCGGCTTCGTCATCAACATCCCCAAGGAGCTGGAGGAGTCGGCGATGGTAGACGGCTGCAGCCGCATGGGTGCCTTCTGGCGGGTCATCTTCCCGCTGCTCGCTCCGGGCCTCGCCGCCGCCTCGATCTTCTCGCTCATCAACGCGTGGAACGAGTACCTGCTCGCCTACGTGGTGCTCCAGGACAACGACAAGTACACCCTGAACGTGTGGCTGATGAACTTCACCACGTCCCGCGGAGTCGACTACGGCGCACTGATGGCCGCCTCGACACTCATCGCTCTCCCGGTGGTCGTCTTCTTCATGCTCGTCCAGAAGAAGATGGCCTCGGGGCTTACTTCCGGCGCCGTGAAGGGATAACGCCACCGATGACGACACTCACCGATGGAACCTCCACTCTGACCCGCGACGCCCTGGCCGTCCTGCAGCCCGGCTTCACAGGCACCACCGCCCCTGACTGGCTGCTCCGGCGCCTGAGCGAGGGCCTCGCCTCCGTCGGCCTCTTCGGCCGGAACATCGCCTCGCCCGACCAACTCGCCTCCCTGACCGCCCAGTTGCGCACCGAGCGCGACGACGTCCTGGTCGCCATCGACGAGGAGGGCGGTGACGTCACGCGCCTTGAGGTGCGTACGGGCTCGTCGTTCCCGGGCAACCACGCGCTGGGCGCGGTGGACGACGTCGCGCTGACCCGGGAGGTCGCCGCCGAACTCGGCCGCCGCCTGGCCGCCTGCGGCGTCAACCTCAACTGGGCCCCGTCCGCCGACATCAACTCCGACCCCGGCAACCCGGTCATCGGCGTACGTTCCTTCGGCGCCGACGCGTCATTGGTGGCCCGGCACACGGCCGCGTACGTCTCCGGCCTCCAGTCCGCCGGAGTCGCCGCCTGCGCCAAGCACTTCCCCGGCCACGGCGACACGGCGGTCGACTCGCACCACGCGCTGCCACGCATCGACGCGGAGCTGCCGGTCCTTCAGAGCCGGGAGCTGGCCCCGTTCCGTGCGGCCATCGAGGCGGGCACGCGCGCTGTGATGACCGCGCACATCCTGGTCCCGGCCCTGGACCCGGACCGCCCCGCGACCCTCTCGCCCCGCATCCTGACCGGGCTGCTGCGCGAGGAACTGGGCTACGACGGCCTCATCGTCACCGACGGCATGGAAATGCGGGCCATCTCCGGCACGTACGGCATCGAACGGGGCAGCGTCCTCGCGATCGCCGCCGGCGCCGACGCCATCTGTGTGGGCGGAGGGCTCGCGGACGACGAGACGGTACTGCGACTGCGGGACGCGCTGGTCGCGGCCGTACGGTCGGGCGAGCTGGCCGAGGAACGGCTGGCCGACGCGGCAGCGCGCGTACGAGCACTGGCGGCCTGGACGGCTTCGTCGGGAAAGCCGGGACCTGTGCGGGGAGCGGCTTCTGCTGCGGGCTCGCCTTCGGGGCCGGGTGCCCTGTCGGCCGGGCACTCCGGGAGCGCGAACCGCGCCGGCGTCGGCCTGATCGCGGCGCGGCGCGCGCTGACCGTGACCCGTGCGGAGCACTTCGCTCCGGTCACCGAGGCGCCGTACGTCGCCGCCTTCACCCCCGTCGCCAACTTCGCCGTCGGCGACGAGACCCCCTGGGGTGTCGCCGCCGAACTGCGGCGCCTGCTGCCGGGTACGGAGACGGGGAGCTTCGCGGGGGAGCGGGCCGGGTCGGAAGCGCTCGCGGCCGCGGGCGGCCGGCGGATCGTCGCCGTGGTCCGCGACGCCCACCGCCACGCCTGGATGGCCGCGGCCCTGGACACCGTCCTCGCCGCCCGCCCCGACACGATCGTGGTCGAGATGGGCGTACCCCAGTCGCCACCGCGGGGTGCCCTGCACCTCGCCACCCACGGCGCGGCCCGCGTCTGCGGCCGGGCGGCGGCGGAGGTCATCGCCGGCTTGTAGGCGGGCGGTTGGCACGGCGATTCGTCGCAGCGGGTTGTAAGGCTGCCTTTAAATGTAGTACTTCTTATACATGAGCGAGCAGGTGCACAACAGGCTGGCCATGGTGCGCGCCGAACGGAAGGTGTCGCGCCAGAGCCTGGCCGAGGCAGTGGGAGCCCACTACCAGACCATCGGCTATATCGAGCGGGGGCAGTACAACCCGAGCCTCGACCTGGCACTGAAGATCTCGAAGTTCTTCAATCTGCCGGTCGAGGCCCTGTTCTCCCTCGAACCGTTCCGGCCGCTCACGGACGAGGTCTACGGGAGGAACCAGCCATGACTACGACACGCCTGACCCGCTACGACGGGAGCATGCTGCGGATCATGAACGACCGCCGCGCCCAGGCTTTGTACGCCACGGCGGCACGCCGACGTCTGACCGTCGCCGTGCACATCACGCTCACCGTGGCCATCGGCGGACTGAATGCCCACATGTTCCTCGCCAAGGGTGAGCCGCTGTGGGCCGTCGCCGCGATGGCGGTGCTGCTGCTTCCCTGGATGGTCGCGACCGGGGCCATCAACGGTGCCACCCGGGGCCTGCTGGAGCTGCGCGAACACGTACTGGACGAGCGGCAGTCGGCGGAACGCAACCGCGTCCTGGCCCGGTCCCACCGCATGACGACCCTGCTCCTGGCCGCGGCGGCGACCGCCCTGCTGATCACGGGCGGTGTCAACGGCGACGCCCCGAAGGCCTACGCCGCACCCCTCCTCATCGCCGTCCTGGTCGTCAACTGGATCATGCCGCTGTGGGTGGCCGGCCTGACGGCCAAGGACGAGCCGGCCGAGGAGGAAGAGCCGACGGCCTAAGGGCCGGAGTCCCCGCCGAGACTGTGCCCCCGCAGGCGCCCAAGAGCGCCCTGCGGGGGCTTCCTTATGCGCCTATATGCCCTGCCACCCCGGCTTGTTGGCGTAGGTGTGCCGGAAGTAGTCGGCGAGCTTCAGCTTGGCCGCGGCGGCCTCGTCGACGACGACCGTCGCATGCGGGTGGAGCTGCAACGCCGAGGCGGGGCACACCGCGGCGACCGGCCCCTCCACCGTCGCCGCCACCGCGTCCGCCTTGCCCTCGCCGGTGGCGAGCAGCACCAGGTGCCGGGCGTCGAGAATGGTGCCGATGCCCTGCGTGATGACGTGATGCGGAACCTGCTCGATGTCCCCGTCGAAGAAGCGCGCGTTGTCGATGCGGGTCTGCTCGGTCAGCGTCTTGATCCGCGTACGCGAGGCGAGCGACGAGCAGGGCTCGTTGAAGCCGATGTGCCCGTCGGTCCCTATGCCGAGCAACTGGAGATCGACGCCACCCGTGTCTTCGAGCGCCTTGTCGTACGCCTCGCAGGCCGCCCGTATGTCCGACGCCGTCCCGTCCGGCCCCATGAAGGCCTTGGCTTCCAGCCCGAGCGGCTCCAGCACCTGCCTCCGCAGCACGGAACGGTACGACTCCGGATGCTCGGCCGGCAGCCCCACGTATTCGTCGAGCTGCGCGATCCGAGCCCGCGAGACATCCACGGCCCCGGCGCGCACCTTCGCCGCCAACGCCTCGTAAACGGGCAACGGCGTCGACCCGGTGGCCACCCCGAGCAGGGCGTCGGGCTTGCGCCTGAGCAGCTCCGCCATGGCCTCGGCGATGAGCTCGCCACCCGCCGCGGCGTCAGGAACGATGACAACTTCCACGCTGGGCCTGCCGTTCTGAAGGATCCGAAGGAGATCTGAAAGAGGGGGGACTCAACGACGTCTGTGGTTTAGACCAATCTAGCAGAACCGCAATCCGCTCCCACTCCCGAGCCGTACGGGGTTAGGGTGCGGGGTGGATGCTGCGCGCGAGGTTGTTGGATAAGGACACAGCAACAAACATCCGCCAACGCGTAGACATGGCGGAGTGGTCTAGTCCACAATTGCAGAGACAAAGCTTGAAAGCGCAACGGAACGATCAAGCAGTCTGACCGACCAAGCCTCCGCCTTCCCCGCACAGGAAGGCGGACCGAGGAACCGGGGCTCTCTGCCCTGACTGCGCCGGCTCCTCATCCTTCGGCCGACCGGGACCGCACACCCCACGGCCGTTGCTGCTCCGGGCTGCGGTGCCGGGAGGGTTGAGGGTCCCTCTCAGGCGCCGCGGCCCGCGGGTGCTGCATCATTCCGGGGAACGACCCCCGGACCCCCAGCCGTTTGCTCGCCGAGCCATGTTTTCGGGCCATGTCCGAGTGCCCAGGTACGCTCGCACTCGTGCCCTCCATGAACGACCTCGTCCGCCAGCACACCGCCCTCGGTGACTCCGATCTCGAGTGGCTCCACCTGCTGGTCTCGGAGTGGCAGCTTCTCTCCGACCTCTCCTTCGCCGACCTCGTCCTGTGGGTCCCCACGCGTGACGGCACCCGGTACGTCTCGGTCGCCCAGATGCGCCCCAACACCGGCCCCACCTCGTACCAGGACGACATGGTCGGCCACCTCGTCCCCCGCGGCCGCCGCCCCATGCTGGACGCCGCCCACGACGAGGGCCGGATCGTGCGCGAGGGCGACCCGGAGTGGCGCGAGGAGGTCCCCGTACGGGTCGAGTCCATCCCCGTGAGCAGGGAGGGCCGCGTCCTGGGCGTCATCGCCCGCAACACCAACCTGCTCACCGTGCGCACCCCTTCACGCCTCGAACTGACCTATCTCCAGAGCGCTTCCGACCTCGCGCAGATGATCGCGGCGGGTTCCTTCCCGTTCCCGAACCAGCAGGTCGACATGGACGCCTCGCCCCGGGTGGGCGACGGCCTGATCCGGCTGGACGCGGACGGCGTCGTCCAGTACGCCTCGCCGAACGCGCTGTCCGCGTACCACCGCCTCGGCCTCGCCGCCGACCTCGTCGGCCACCACCTCGGCAAGACCACCGCCGAACTCGCCCCGTCCCGCGGCCCGGTGGACGAGGCCCTGGCCAAGGTCGCCAGTGGCTGGGCGCCCCGCGAGTTCGAGATCGAGAGCGACGACGGGGTGATCCAGCTCCGCGCGATCCCGCTCAAACCCAAGGGCACGCGGGTCGGTTCACTCGTACTCCTGCGGGATGTCACCGAACTCCGGCGCCGCGAGCGCGAGTTGATCACCAAGGACGCGACCATCCGGGAGATCCACCACCGGGTGAAGAACAACCTCCAGACGGTCGCGGCCCTGCTGCGGCTCCAGGCCCGCCGCATCGACTCCGACAAGGGCCGCGAAGCCCTCGAGGAAGCGGTACGCCGCGTCGGATCGATCGCGATCGTGCACGAGACGCTCTCTCAGAACCTGGACGAGCGTGTGGAGTTCGACGAAATCGCCGACCGCGTCCTCGCCATGGTGGCCGAGATCTCACCGGGCAAGGTGACGGGCCGGCGCACCGGCCGCTTCGGCATCCTCGACGCCGAGGTCGCCACCCCGCTCTCCATGGTCCTCACAGAGGTCCTGCAGAACGCCCTGGAACACGGCTTCCGCGAAGGCGACCGCGGCACAGTAGAAGTCTCGGCAGTCCGCGGCGGCACCACCAAGCAGACCCGCCTCCTGGTAACCGTCCAGGACGACGGCATAGGCCTCCCCCCAGGCTTCGACCCCAAACGCTCGGGCAACTTGGGCCTACAGATCGTAAGAACCCTGGTGGAAGGCGAGTTGGGCGGAACGTTCGACATGGTCCCGGCCCCGGACCGAGGCACGCAAGTGATCCTGGACATCCCGGTCCGATCACACTGAGCGGACATGCTGAGGTCCGGTGCGTTCCCGTGCCCCGAGGGGCCGCAAGCCCTTAGGCGGCGCGGGGCTGTGTGGATTTGCGGCTCCGCCGCGTGGGCGCGACCAGCGCCGCCTTAGGAGCGCGGTAGCGCTCTTAGGGGCGCGGGGCTGTGACATTTGCGGCTCCGCCGCGGGGCGCGAGCCCCAACGAACCCGCAGCCCAAAACCGCCCGCCCAACGGAGCCCAAATACAGCAATGCGCCTTGGATCACTCCGTGATCCAAGGCGCATTGCTCATACGCGTACGCATCGGCGGGTACTGCGCGCTGCGGCTCGGGGGCGGGAGATGCGTACTCGCCGTACGCGCCGCCAAGCTCAGGCTGTTGCGGGGCGGGTTGTCAGGCGGAGGCCTGACGGGCCCGGTTGCGGGCGGCGCGGCGCTTCATGGCGCGGCGCTCGTCCTCGCTGAGACCACCCCAGACGCCGGAGTCCTGGCCGGACTCGAGCGCCCACTGCAGGCACTGCTCCATGACGGGGCAGCGGCGGCAGACGGCCTTGGCTTCCTCGATCTGCAGCAGCGCAGGACCGGTGTTGCCGATGGGGAAGAAGAGCTCGGGGTCTTCCTCGCGGCAAACGGCGTTGTGACGCCAGTCCATGGCTGCTACCTCTCCTTGGTATTACATGCGGGTTTGCTTGTGAATGTGAACGCTTTCACGAATCCCTCAACAAGTGAAGGGCCGACTACCAGACGGACTGGTGTCGTCCTTGAAGTGAGGAGGGGTTCTGGCTCTCTGTGGGGCCGATTCTGCGGGCCGCCCCGAGCGCCACGTAGAGACTCGCAAACCTCAGCGGCGGATACAACCCCTTCTGGAAAGTTTTTTTTGATTCCTCGGTGTCGACTAGGTCACAGCCGTACTTCCATGGGGTGGATCCTGGCCTAAACGTTCGAGTGAAAGGACTTTAGCCCCTTCTGCTCACACAATCACACGCAGTGCACGGCGAACGCCTGTGAACGTCACGCTCGTACGCAGTCCCAGATGGTCGCCGTCCATCTGAAGGGGGAGTGGCACCTTCGAATGCAAGGTGAAGTCCGTCAGGTCGTGCAGGGAGAGGGCGTGCTTTCCATGGGGCCCCCGCTCGGGGGACGAAGTGAGCAACTGCGTGGCATATCGGGCGACCGCAGCCGTGGACATCCGGCTGAGACCCAGTACGTCGAGGCCGGTTTCGAACGAGGCCTTAGGTGACGCATACACCGGGCGATTGCCGAGATACGTCCAAGGCGAGGTATTGCAGACGATCGACATCACCAAGTCGGACACAGGATCCTCACCGGACCGCTCCAGGGTGATCATGCCGTGCCGCCGATGGGGCTCGTCCAGGAACTGGCGCATCGCCTGGCGCAGATAAAGGGCGTGCGTGGAGCGCTTGCCGCGCTCACGCTGCTGCTCGACCCGTCCTATGACGCCCGCGTCGAAGCCGAAGCCCGCGCAGAACGTGAACCAGCGGGACGGAACCGCCTCGTCGTCCGTGCCCGGAGTGCCGGCCGCGATACCGAGGCCGACCGTGCGTTCCGTGCCGTCGCGCAGCGCGTCGAGCAGGGCGCCTGTCGCCTCCACGGGCTCGTTGGGCAGGCCCAGGGCGCGGGCGAAGACGTTGGTGGAGCCGCCGGGGACCACGGCGAGGCGGGGCAGACGGTCCGGATCGGGGCCTTGGTGCAGCAGGCCGTTCACGACCTCGTTGACCGTGCCGTCGCCGCCGAGGGCCACGACCAGCTCTATGTCCTTGCTCTCCGCCGCCTGCCGGCCGAGGTCCCTGGCGTGCCCGCGGTACTCGGTGGTGACCGCCTCGAGCTTCATCTCGCTAGCGAGGGCGTGGATCAGGACGTCACGCGTGCGTGCGCTGGTGGTAGTAGCTGCCGGATTGACCACGAGAAGTGCACGCATGCGATGCAGCGTACCTACCTGGTGGTACCCGGCCCATACCGAGGGGGGATCAGGCGGTCGAGGGGAGGGGGCCGAGGGCTACCCTGCAGGAGTGAGCGCTGCGAAGACCCCCACCCCGGACGCACCGGACGCACCCGAGACGGGCCCCCGCCCCGGGCGGCTGACCGCCGCGGCCGCGCTGGCCGCCCTTGAAGGGCTCGCGCTGGTCGCGGCCGGCGTCTACATCCTGGTGATGGGCCTGGCCGGCGACCCGGACGACCGGCAGCAGGCCGTCACCGGAGGGGTCACGCTGATAGTGCTCGCGCTGCTGCCGCTGCTGGCCGCGCGCGGGCTGCTCAGGCAGCGCAGCTGGAGCCGGGGTCCCGCGATCATCACGCAGATCATGGCGCTGCCCGTGGCCTGGACGCTCCTTCAGGCCGACAGCCTGGCCATCCCGGGCGGCATCGCCCTGGCCGTCGTCGCGGTCGCCGCGCTGGTGTTCCTGCTGAACCCGGAGACGACCCGGGCCCTCGGAATCCGCGGACCCGGGAACGCGCAGAAACAGAAGTAACCGGCGCATTCAGCCTCGTACGAGATCAGGCTCGTACGACTGCCCTTACTGGGGCGCTTACTCCTCGACGAGCAGTTTCTCCCGCAGCTGGGCCAGTGTTCTGGCCAGGAGGCGGGAGACGTGCATCTGGGAGATGCCTACCTCCTGGGCGATCTGCGACTGGGTCATGTTCGCGAAGAAGCGCAGCAGCAGGATCCGCTTCTCGCGCGGTGGCAGATCCTCCAGGAGCGGCTTCAGGGACTCGCGGTACTCGACGCCCTCCAGGGCCTCGTCCTCGGCGCCGAGGGTGTCGGCGACCGCGGGGGACTCGTCGTCCGTGTCGGGGACGTCCAGGGAGAGCGTGGAGTACGCGTTGGCGGACTCCAGGCCCTCCAGGACCTCCTCCTCCGAGATGGCCAGCTTCTCGGCCAGCTCGTGCACGGTGGGGGAGCGGCCGTGCTGCTGCGAGAGCTCCGCGGTCGCCGTGGTGAGCGCCAGGCGCAGTTCCTGGAGCCGGCGCGGGACGCGCACGGCCCAGCCCTTGTCGCGGAAGTGCCGCTTGATCTCACCGACGACCGTCGGCGTCGCGTACGTGGAGAACTCGACGCCGCGCTCCGGGTCGAAGCGGTCGACCGACTTGATCAGGCCGATGGTGGCGACCTGCGTGAGGTCGTCCAGCGGCTCGCCGCGGTTGCGGAAGCGGCGCGCGAGATGCTCGACGAGCGGGAGATGCATCCGGACCAGTTGGTTGCGCAGCTCCGCGTACTCCGGGCTGCCGTCCGGCAGTTTGCGCAGCTCGATGAACTTGGCCCGAGCCCCGCTGCGGTCGTGCGGGTCGTGCTGTACGTGCTGTACGTGCTGTACGCCCGTGGCGCCTTCGGCGGCGCCGCCCGAGTTCCGCTCATGCTGCTCGTGCTGCTCGCTCATAGTCCCGCCTGTCACCCGCAGCCGCCCTTCCGGGGGCGCTCCCCCAGACTCCGTCCCGGGAGATCCCCCTGGGACCCCGATCAGAGGCGCCCCGGCCGCCGAGGAGTCGTCCTCCGGGTGCGGCCGGGCCTGCTGCTCGGGGATGCCGTCGGCACCCTCCGCCGCCGTACGCCGGGGCCCGCTCAGGCCGCCGGCGCCCTCAGCGGGAAGTTCTCGTGTGCCGCGCTCTTCGTCCCGCACCGGCCCGTCCCCATTCCTCACGCCGGCCCGGGTCCCGCGCCGCGCTGTTTGTAGAGGCTGATCGAAACGGTCTTGTCGTCGGCGACCGAGGAGGACACCTTGCCCGCCAAGGCCGACAGCACGGTCCAGGCGAACGTGTCCCGCGAAGGCGCGTGGCCGTCGGTGGTCGGGGCCGAGACCGTCACCTCCAGCGAGTCGTCGATCAGGCGGAAGACACAGCTGAGGACGGAGCCGGGCACGGCCTGCTGCAGCAGGATCGCGCAGGCCTCGTCGACCGCGATGCGCAGGTCCTCGATCTCGTCGAGGGTGAAGTCCAAACGCGCCGCGAGTCCGGCCGTGGCCGTACGCAGCACCGACAGGTAGGCACCCGCAGCCGGCAGCCGGACTTCGACGAAGTCCTGGGTCGCGGGCTCGCCTGCGAACTGGGACACCCTCACCTCCAAGGTGGTACAAGCTCTATCGGGGGCCGAGGGTCGCCCCTCGGGGTAACGCGCTACGTGGTTCAGCGGTGACGCTACCGCGCTCTCAGGTTTCCTGTCCCCATGACCCCAACCCGTTGTCGTCACTCATAGTAAACACAGTTATACGCACAGTGGCTAGGGGTCTGCGGGCCCAATTGGGAAGAGCGTGCGCCGGGTTGACGTACCCAGGCGTCAGACCGCCGAATCTTACGGATCCTTCGGTCACACGATGACGTGGTCGACGAAGCACCATCGCCAGCTCTCACCGGGCTCGAGCGAGCGCATCATCGGGTGTCCCGTCTCCTTGTGGTGCTCCGTCGCATGCCGCATCGGCGACGTGTCGCAGCAGCCTACGTGACCGCAGTCCAGACACAGCCGCAGCTGCACCGGGTGCGTGCCCGCGGCACGACACTCGACGCAGGTCTCGCTGAGCGGTCCGGGTTCCGGACGCGGCAGCGAAGCGGTGTGCGTGCACTGTTTCATGATTGCCAGGTTACGACGGGCGCGGCGAAAACAGCTCAAGAACGAAGGCAGGCCGAAACCGATGCATGTGATGCCTCTGTTGCTGCTGATCGCGGGCTGTGCCGCGGTGGCCGGTGTGGCCCGCCGCACCCCGGTCCCGCCGCCCCTGCTGCTCGTCACGATGGGCCTGGCCGTCTCGTACGTCCCCTGGGTGCCCGAGTACGAACTCGACCCCGAAGTGGTGCTGCCGCTGCTGCTTCCCCCGCTGCTGTACACGGCGGCGACCGACAGCTCGTATCTCGATCTGCGGGCGCACATACGGCCCGTGGCGCTGCTGTCGGTGGGCTACGTGCTGTTCGCGACGCTCGTCGTCGGCTGGGCCGCGTATCTGATCGTGCCCGACCTGCCGCTCACCGCGGCCCTGGTGCTCGGCGCGGTGGTGGCGCCGCCGGACGCGGTGGCGGCGACGGCCGTCGCCCGCCGGGTCGGGCTGCCCTCGCGGCTCACCACGATCCTGCAGGGTGAGTCCCTGGTGAACGACGCGACCGCGATCACCGCCTTCAAGGTGGCGCTCGCCGCCGCCGTCGGGGAGGGCGCGTCCTGGGCGGGCGGGATCGGCGAGTTCCTTCTCGCGGCGCTCGGCGGGGTCGGGATCGGGCTCCTGTTGATGGTGCCGATCCACTGGCTGCGTACGCATCTCAAGGAGGCGCTGCTGCAAAACACGCTCTCCTTGTTGATCCCTTTCTTCGCGTATGCGGTCGCCGAACAGGTGCACGCCTCCGGAGTGCTCGCCGTTGTCGTCGTCGCCCTCTATCTCGGGCATCGCTCCTGGCAGGTCGATTTCGCCACTCGGCTCCAGGAGGAGGCGGTGTGGAAGATGGTCGCGTTCATCCTGGAGTCGGCGGTCTTCGCGTTGATCGGTCTGCAACTGCCGATCGTTCTGCAGGGGCTCGGGGAGTACGAGGGCATCCGCGCCGTCTGGTACGCGGTGGCCCTCTTCCTGGTGGTCGTCGCGGCCCGCTTCGTATGGGTGTATCCCGCGACGTTCCTGCCGCGCATGCTGTTCCGGCGGATCCGGGAGCGGGAGGAGGACCCCACCTGGAAGGGGCCCTTCATCGTCGGCTGGGCCGGCATGCGGGGTGTCGTCTCGCTCGCCATCGCGTTCTCGATCCCGCTGACCATGCACGGCGGCGAGGATTTCCCAGGCCGGAATCTCATCCTCTTCCTGACCTTCACGACGGTCATCGGGACGCTGGTCGTGCAGGGGCTGACGCTGCCCCCGCTGATCAAGTGGCTGAAGCTGCCCGGACGTGACGCACAGGCGGAGACGCTCGCGGAGGCGAACGCCCAGGCGCAGGCCTCCCGGGTCGCCGAGCAGCGCCTGGACGCACTCCTCGAGGACGAGCGCAACGCTCTGCCGCCCCCGCTCGCCGAGCGCCTCCGCTCGGTCCTGGAGCGGCGCCGCAACGCCGTGTGGGAGCGGCTCGGCTCGGTGAACCCGGTGACCGGGGAGTCTGTGGACGACACGTATCGCCGTCTGTCGCGCGAGATGATCGGCGCCGAGCGGGAGGTGTTCGTGAAGCTGCGCGACGGTCGCTATATCGACGACGAGATGCTGCGGACGTTGCTGCGGCGGCTAGATCTGGAGGAGGCGGCTGCCTATCGGGAGTCGGCGACCTGAGGTGATGGCCGACTACGGGGGGATGGCCGGTTGCGGGGTGAAGGGCGGTTACGGGGTGAAGGGTGCGCCCGTGATCACGGCTGCGACGGTCGTGCCGGGCGGGAAGGCGCCTTCCTCCGTGAGGGTCAGCAGTCCGTACAGCATCTTCGCGACATAGAGGCGCTCGACGGGCAGGCCATGGCGCTGTTCGAAGTCGGCGGCGAAGGCGTCGAGTTCGGGGGTGGTGCGGGAGTAACCGCCGCAGTGGAAGCGGTCGTCGAGGGACCAGTCGCCGCGCGGACCGCCGAAGGCGCGGTGCTGGAGGGTGCGTATCTCCGCGTCGAGGAAGCCGCCCTTGAGGACGGGGATGCCCAGGGTGCGCTGACCGGGGCCCAGTCCCGCGGCCAGCCCGGCGAGGGTGCCGCCCGTGCCGCAGGCCAGGGCGACGACGTCGGCCTGGCCGTGCAGCTCCTCGCCGAGGGTGCGACAGCCGCGTACGGCAAGGGAGTTGCTGCCGCCCTCGGGGACCACGTACGCGTCTTCGGCGCCCGCCTCGCTGAGGATGGTGGCCAGTGTTGCCGGCTCGGTCTTGTGGCGGTAAGTCGACCTGTCGATGAAGTGCAGCCTCATGCCGTCGGCGGCGCAGCGGGCGAGGGAGGGGTTCAGGGGGCGTTCGGCCAGCTCCTGGCCGCGTATCACGCCGATGGTGGGCAGGCCCAGGAGGCGGCCCGCGGCGGCCGTGGCGCGCAGGTGGTTCGAGTACGCGCCGCCGAAGGTGAGGACCGCACGGCCCGCGGCTGCGCGCAGGTTGGGGGCCAGTTTGCGCCACTTGTTGCCCACCAGGTCCGGGTGGATCAGGTCGTCCCGCTTGAGGAACAGCCGTATGCCGTGACGCGCGAAGCGCTCGTCCACGACGGCCTGGAGCGGCGACGGCAGTCGCGGCCGCAGGATGCCGAGGTCGAGCGCTTCGGGGGTCACTGGGGTGCTCGTCAGTTCAGGCGGTCTCGGATGCGCGCGCGCATGGAGGACATGGTGAAGCCGCGGGGGTCGACCTTGCCCGGCTGCCATTCGAGGTGGCCGATCACCGAGCGTTCGTTCCAGCCGTGGTGGCGGCAGACCGCCGCCGCGGCCCGCTCGATCGCCTCCAACTGGGCCGCCGGCCACGGGTCCTCGCCGTCGCCGAGGTTCTCGCACTCGAAGCCGTAGAAGTGGCGGTTGCCGTCGGTGTTCGCCTCGTTGTCCCTCGGGAGGCTCCGCTCGGCGATGACGGCGCGCAGTACGTCGTCGTCGCCGAGCCCCGCGTGGTTGGCGCGGCCGTAGCCGACGAGGTGGACTCGGCCGTCCTTGGTGATGACGCCGTGGCACAGCGGTCCCGGCAGTCCGCTGTAGCCGTCGCGGCAGATCTCGACCGTCCGCTTGCTGCCCCGGGTCACCGTGTGGTGGATCATCACGCCATGGACCGGGCCCCAAGGACCCTTGTGATTGCGATTGTGATGCTCCCAGTCGCCTACTTCGACGACGGTGCACCCTTCGTCCCGCAGTCGCTGCCGGAATCTGCCCGCGGACATGGGTGAGGCCATGACCGCCTCCTTACATGGGGGGCGCGACGGCCACCCATCGCGACCGCCTCGTACCGCCGCTTTTACCCGGAACTCCCCACCGGGGACCACTTGTTCGCACAGCGTGCGAGCCGAATCGGTCAGCTTGACCGCTATTCGACCGTCCACGGCCGGCGGTACGGGCGGTTCGCGTCAGGAGCGCAGTACTCCGTCGCCATGCGTCGCGATGTGGCTCTCCAGGGCCTGGAGAGCGCGCTGCGTCGCGTCGGGAGAGCCCGTGCCATGCCGCTCGGCGTAGTAGGCCGCGCCGAGACTCTTGAGCAGATCGCCGCCCGCCCGCTGCGCCTGCACTTCGTCGAGCTTGTGCTTGCCCTGTGTGATGCCGCGCTGTGCTTGTTCCTTGGCGCGGTCCAGGAAGCCTGCCATTGCTGTCTCCTCGTCGCTCGTCCGTCACCGGTTCAACGCCCGGCCCGATCTTGGTGTTCCCGCCCGGAAATGTCCGTGAACCCGGTCGGCGAAGGCCCCGGCCGACAGCCCTACGGTGTGCCCCTCAATCGAAGATCCAATCCTGCCCATTTCGAGCGGGCCACCCGAGTGAGGATGTGGATGCGGTTCGCATAGGCTGCAACGGATAGGTGGCGACGGGCAGTTGAGCTGGAGGTACGGGGCATGGGCGTGGCGATTCGCAGAGCCGGGGAAGGCGATCGGGAGGCCGTTACGCGGCTTCTGGACGACGCTTTTCAGAACGACCCGGTGAGCAGCTGGGTCTTCCCCGACGCGGACGACCGTCGCCGTACGCACCACCTGCTGATGGGGGCCTTCCTCGGCATCGTGCTGGACGAGGGCTATGTGGATGTCACCGAGGACGGTTCGGCCTGCGCGCTGTGGCTGCCGATGCCCGCGGAGGCCCACGAGGACGACGACGAGGACGGGCCCGCGCAGATGCGTGAGGCAGTCGATCCGGGCAATGAGCGGATCGAGCAGATCGCCCGGCTGACGGCCGGGATACACCCGGTGGGCACGGCCCACGAGTACCTGTGGATGATCGGCGTGGCTCCGGAGCGTCAGGGCGAGGGCCTCGGTACGGCGCTCATCCAGCACGTACTCGACCGCTGCGACCGCGAGCACCTGCCCGCGTACCTGGAGGCGAGCAGCGCCCGCAGCCGCGCCCTGTACGAACGCCTCGGCTTCACCTTCATGGGCAGCACGCTCGACCTGCCGGACGGTCCGCCCATGTGGCCGATGTGGCGCGAGCCGGCCTCGCGCTCCTGACGGAACGCGCCCGGCACGCCCACCCTCAACGCTGTCCGGCCCCGGCCCCGGACTCCGGCACGATCGTCGCGGCGATCCGCTCCACCAGGCCGTCCGGCACGCTCACTCCGGGGAGTACGCCCTCCAGTACCCCCGGCAGGGTCAGGTGCTCCAGGAGCAGGCCGAGCATGGCGAGGTACAGCACGGTCACGGTCTCGTCGCCGCCGGGGAGCCCGGCGTCGCGGTGGAAGTCCATGGCGTACTCGAGGTCCGCACGGACCGTCTTCGTGAATGAGGCCCTCAGCTCCGGGCGCCGCGTGGACTCCAGGCGCATCTCCATGAGCGCCAGATATCCCGTACGGTCCCGTTGCGCCCGCGCCATGAGGTCGTGCATGAACGCCGTGACCAACGCGCGGTCCTTCGGCGCCTTCATCAGCTCGGCCAGGACCTCCGGATCCGGCGCGAGCCGCTCGTGCAGCCGTACGTCGATCTGGCGCAGCAGGTCGTCGCGGCTGCTGAAGTAGTTCGAGGCGGTGCCCACCGGCACCCCGGCCTCGGCGTCCACCGCGCGGAACGTCAGCCCGCGTGCCCCCTCGCGCGCCAGTACCTCCACACCGGCGTCGACCAGGGCGGCTCTGCGCTCCGGGTTCCTGACCATGCGGAATCCTCTCTCCCAGTTGACTCCCGTGCCGGAAATCCCTTGCAACCACTACAAGTGAAGCACTATGAATGGAGTGGTTCAGCTCACGGCAGTCACCCTACGGAAAGAGACCAACTTGCGAAAGCTCACCTACTTCATCGCCTGCTCGATCGACGGCTTCATCGGCGACCCGAGCGGCGAGGCGGAGTTCTTCACGCGAATCGTCGACGACGAGTACGACGAGTACATCGAGTGGTTCTGGAACGAGTACCCGGAGGCCCTGCCGACCCACGTCCGCCGTGCGCTCGGTATCGACCACCGGGAGAACAAGAAGTTCGACACGGTCATCCAGGGCCGGGCCAGCTACGATCTGGCCCTGGCGATCGATGTCACCAGCCCGTACGCCCATATGAGGGAGTACGTCGCCTCGCGCACCCTCAAGGAGTCGCCCGACCCGAACGTCGAGATCATCTCGGACGACGTCGTCGGCAAGGTCCGCGAACTCAAGCAGGAGGACAGTGAGTTCGGCATCTACCTCTGCGGAGGTTCGAAGATCGCGGGCGAGCTGATCGATGAGGTGGACGAGCTCGTCATCAAGACGTATCCGCTGGTCCTCGGCTCCGGAATGCCGATGTTCGGCTCCGCCTTCGCGCTCACCGAGTTCACGTTCGACACGGTGCGCAGCTTCAAGAACGGCGTCCTCGTCCGGACGTACCAGCGCAAGCGGTAACCCGGGCACGTCGCTCATCTGTCGGCCCGGGCCATACCGCAATACCCTGAATGCATGGCCAGTGATGAGTACGTCTGTCCCGTTTGCGGCCACTCTGTCGACCAGGTCGTGCGCCGGCACAAGACCCTGGGCGTGTTCGTGCCCCTGTGGCGTCCCGGCCCGTGCAAGAACCCCAAGTGCGAGGCGTACGAGGGGGAAGAGGCCGAGTCGGAGCCCGTACTCAGGACGGAGTCCGGACCGGCGGTCGGGAAGACCGAGCAGCAGGACTCCTGACGCACATCACGCCCGCCTGAAAAAACTTCCGCGAGCCTGTAGAGAAGCGCGGGCCGGCTCCGACGTCCCCTGTGAGAACCGCCCACCACGGGCGGTCCGAGCCGAAGGAGCGGACTCATGAAGTACCTGGTGATGGTGCAGGGCACGCAGGCGGACTACGAGACCCAGGCGGGCAAGCCCACCGGCGGTGCCCCGGTCTGGAGCAAGGAAGACATCCAGGCCATGTACGAGCACATGGGGGCGATCAACAACGATCTCTCCGAGACCGGCGAGTTCATCGACGCCCAGGGGCTCGCCGAGCCGGCTCAGACCCGCCTGGTCGCCAAGGGCCCGGACGGCAAGCCCGTGATCACCGACGGGCCGTACGGCGAGACCAAGGAAGTGATCGCCGGATACTGGCTCCTGGAGTGCGAGAGCCTGGAGCGGGTCACGGAGATCGCCGAGCGCGTCATCTCGTGCCCCGTGCCCGAGGGCGCGAACGTGTACCCCGTCGTCATCCGGCCGGTCGGCGACGGCGGAGGCGATTGCTGAGCAGGGGAGACGTTTGAGACGTACGACCGAGGTCGAGGACCTGCTGCGCCTGCACGCGCCGCAGGTCCTCGGCGCGCTCGTACGCCGGTACGGGCACTTCGACGCCGCCGAGGACGCCGTACAGGAGGCGCTGCTGGCCGCGGCCGGGCAGTGGCCCGAATCGGGGGTGCCGGACAATCCGCGGGGCTGGCTGATCAGGGTCGCCTCGCGGCGGCTCACGGATGCGTTGCGCAGTGAGGAGGCGCGGCGGCTGCGGGAGGAGAGGGCGGCGGCGCTCACACCGCGCGACGCTTTCACCGCGCCGCCACCCGGGGCCTCGCGCGCGCCCTCCGAGGACGACACGCTGACCCTGCTCTTCCTCTGCTGCCACCCGGATCTGCCGCAGACCGGCCAGATCGCGCTGACGCTGCGGGCCGTCGGAGGTCTGACGACTGCCGAGATCGCCCGCGCGCATCTGGTGCCCGAGGCAACGATGGCGCAGCGGATCAGCCGGGCCAAGCAGAAGGTGAAGGGCGCGCGTTTCGGCCGGCCGGAGAACTGGGAGGCGCGGCTGCCCGCGGTTCTGCACGTCCTGTACCTCATCTTCAACGAGGGATACACGGCCACGTCCGGAGCCTCCCTCCAGCGGGCCGAACTCGCGGGTGAGGCCATCCGGCTGGCCCGTACGGTGCACCGGCTGCTGCCCGGTGACTGCGAGGTGACCGGCCTGCTCGCGCTGATGCTCCTCACCGACGCTCGCCGGGCGGCGCGCACCGGCCCGTATGGCGAACTGATCCCGCTCGACGAGCAGGACCGCGGGCTGTGGAACAAGGCGGAGATCGAGGAGGGCGTGGCCCTGGTGACGTGGGCCCTGTCCCAACGGCGCCCCGGCCCCTACCAGTTGAGGGCCGCGATCGCCGCCGTCCACGACGAGGCGGACTCGCCTGACAGTACCGACTGGGCTGAGATCCTCGGGCTCTACGACGTCCTCGTCCATCTCGTGCCCAGCCCCGTCGAACGGCTCAACCGGGCCGTGGCCGTTGCGATGGTTCACGGCCCTCGCGCCGGGCTCGCCGAACTGGACGCGCTCGCGCCCGAGTTGACGTCGGGGCATCGACTCGATGCGGTTCGCGCCCACCTCCTGGAACGCGCCGGGGATCCCGAGGGGGCCCGCGCCGTCTACGAATCGGCTGCCGCCAAGACCCTGAGCCTGCCCGAGCAGCGCTATCTCCGGGGTCGTGCGGCCCGGCTCGGGGACATCGCTTAGCGTGTCGCTCATGCCCGAGCTTCTGCACATCACCGAACGGTCCCTCTGGGACGCGGCCCGCGCGACCGGCACGTACGAGATGTCGACGCGTGGTCGCACCCTCCAGGAGGAGGGCTTCATCCACTGCTCGACCCGTGCACAGTTGCCGCGCGTTGCCGCTTTTTTGTACGGGTCGTATTCAGGCCCTGATGACCTTGTGGTGCTGGTCATCGACCCTGAACGGCTTGGCGTGCCGGTGAGGTACGAGGCTTCGGAGGCGGGCGGGGAGGAGTTTCCGCACGTCTACGGGGCTATACCGGTGGCGGCGGTTACCGCGGTGGAGCCGGGCGCTCCGCTATGAGAACCGGTTTGAAGCTGCGGGTTCGTTGTGGCTGGTCGCGCAGTTCCCCGCGCCCCTAAAGGAAAGGCCTGCGGCCTCCTTCAGGGGCGCGGACCGCACCGGACTTCACCAAGGCCGCTCAGGCGGGCAGGCCCCCGGTCGCCGGGTCCCGTGCCGTCAAGCAGTACGTGCCGCCTGCCGGGTCTCGCATCACCAGCCACCTCGCGCCGCTGTTCACGAACGTGGCGCCCAGTTGCTCGTGCCAGGTGCGGGTCGCCTCCATGTCGGAGCAGGACAGGTCCAAGTGGGCGGACGTGGGGCGGTCCTCGTCCAGGCGTTGGAGGAGGAGGCGGACTGGGAGGCCGGGGGACTCCACGATGTGGAACTCCGGGCGGGAGCCCGGGTGGGCGTTCCAGCCGGTGAGGGCGGGCCAGAAGGTGACGTCACGGTCGTACGCCGGTGGGGACAGGTCGATGCATACCTGGTCGAGGCGGCTTGTCGAGCCGTCGGGGGCCTCGGTCGCCGGTGGCCGGACCGACTCGCCGTGCCAGGGGACCACGCAGAACAGCTGGCCGCCGGGGGAGCGGAGTACCGCCCAGCCGGGGTTGTCGGAGACCATCTCCGCCCCCAGTCGCAGCGCCGACTCCACCAGCGCGGGGACGTCCTCGGGGCACAGGTCCAGGTGTGCGCCTCCGGGGCCCGAGGTGACGCTCTGTGCCTTTACGCAGGCGTCTCCTTCTTCCGGTTCTTCCGGTAGCAGGGTTACGAACTCGTCCTGGTCGCCCCGCGGTGGGGACGGGCGTGTTCCGGTGACCGTCGTCCAGAAGTCGCAGGCCCGGCCGTAGGTTTCGGCGGGGCGGTCGATGAAGGCGTACGTCCAGCGGATGCTCATCGGGGGATCGTAGGCCGGGGCTGGACGTCCGGCATTCCAATAAGGCGGGGCTGGCTAATCTGCTGCGGTGACCATCGAGTTGACGCTGTTGACGCGGGTTTCGTATCGCGACCGGGAGATCACGGGGCCCCGGCTGCGCGGGCTGCTCGCTCTGCTCGCGGAGGATCTGCGGGTGGGGGCCAGTACGGCGCAGCTGGTGGACGGGCTGTGGCCGGAGGAGCAGCCGGAGAACCCGACCAAGGCGCTTCAGGTGCTCGTTTCCCGGGTGCGATCGCAGCTCGGTCCTGGCGTCGTCGCCAGCACCCCGACCGGGTATCGGCTCGCCCTGGCCGAGGAGCAGGTCGACAGCTCCGCCGTGCTGCTGTGCTCCGCCGAGGCCGCCGCGCACGCCCGGGCGGGCGAGCACGCGGAGGCGCTCGCGCGTGCCGAGGCCGGGCTCGCGCTGTGGGACGGCGCACCGGCCGGCGACAGCGACGTACACGATGATCCGGTGTCCGCGCTGCGGGCGGCGCGCGCCCCGGCGTACGCGGCGCTGACGCGGGCCCGCGCGCTTGCCCTGTCCCGGCTCGGCCGCCGCCCGGAGGCCGTCGAGGTGCTCACGCGGCTCGTGGGCGAGCTGCCGCGGGACGAGGAGGTGCTGCTCGAACTGCTCCGCTGCGAGGCCGGCACGGTGGGGCCGGCCGCCGCGCTGGCCCGCTACGACGCCTACCGCCGCCGGCTGCGCGACGAACTCGGCACCGACCCCGGGCCCGCCCTGCGAGCCCTGCACCAGGAGCTGCTGCGGGGCGAGGCGCCGGTGGTCCGGCACGGGATCCCGTACGAGCCGAACCCGCTGCTCGGCCGGGACGACGACATCGCCGCCGTGGCCGGCCTGCTGCGGTCCTCGAGGGTCGTCTCGGTCATCGGTCCCGGCGGCCTCGGCAAGACCAGGCTCGCGCACGCCGTCGGCCGCGAGGCGGAGCAGCGGGTCGTGCACTTCGTGCCGCTCGCCGGCGTCACCGCCGACGACGACCTCGCCGGGGAGGTCGCTTCGGCCCTCGGCGCCGGTGAGTTCGTGCGTACCTCCGGGCTGCCCACCGACCTCCTCGCCGGCATCGCGGGCGCCCTGGGACCGTCAGCGCTGCTCATCCTCGACAACTGTGAGCAGGTCGTACGCGGCGCCGCCGAACTCGTACGGGCCCTGGTGTCCACGACCCGTGACCTGCGAGTGCTCACCACGAGCCGGGCTCCACTCGGCCTGTCCTCCGAATCCCTGTACCTGCTCCCGGAGTTGAGTCTGCCGACGACCGTCGAGCTGTTCGGGCAGCGGGCCCGGGCGGCCCGGCCCGGCGTCGAACTGCCCGTCGGCACGGTCGAGGAACTGTGCCGCCATCTCGACGGGCTGCCGCTCGCTGTGGAGCTGGCGGCGGCCCGGACGCGGGTCATGGCGGTCGACGAGATCGCGCGCCGCCTCCAGAACCGCTTCACCCTGCTGCGCGGCGGCCCGCGCGACGCGCCGCAGCGGCACCGCACACTGCTCGCCGTCGTCGACTGGAGCTGGCATCTCCTCGAACCGGACGGACAGGCCGCGCTGCGGGCCCTGTCCGTGTTCCCCGACGGCTTCACCGAGGACGCCGCCCGTCAACTCCTCGGTGACGAGGACGTGTTGGAGGTGCTTGAGCATCTCGTCGACCAGTCGCTGCTCAAGGTCGGGGAGACCGTGGCGGGCGTACGGTTCCGGATGCTGGAGACCGTACGGGAGTTCAGCACCGCGCGGCGGGAGGAGGCGGGGGAGAGCGAGCGGGTGACGGGGCAATTCCTCGCGTGGGCCCGGGACTTCGGGAAGGCGCACCACGACGCGGCCTTCGACGCCGAATCCGTGGCGGACCTGGAGCGGATCCGCGCCGAGCAGGACAATCTGCTGCACGCGCTGCGGCTGGCACAGGTACGCGACGACCGGCCCGTGATCGTTGGCGTCGCAGCCGTACTCGCCGGGCTCTGGAACATCGACTCCAGCTACCAGCGCACCATCGCGTTGATCGAGGAGACCGGCCGGACCCTCTCCCACTTCCGGCCCGAGCCGGAGTTCGTGGAGGTCACGCGGACCCTGGCGACCCTCTTCGCCTCCAACGTGCTGACGCTCCAGGGCTCGACCCCTCGCGCGCTGCGCGCGGTGACCGTCCTGCGCAGGCTGCCCCCGGCCCCGCCGGACACCCTGGTGCGCGCCGCGGCGATCGTGGTGAGCGGGATCCTGGGACCCGATCCGACCGCGCTCGCGACCCTGTGCGACAGCCCCGAGCCGCTGGTGGCCGGTGTCGCCAACGCCGCCGAGAGCTACGTACGGGAGCGCGAGGACGATCCGGAGGGGGCGCTCAGGACGGCGCGGCGGATGCTGGAGGCGTTCGAGCCGCGTGGGACGCCCTGGATGCTGACCATGGCCCATGCCCGGGTCAGCGAACTGTGTGTCCAGCTCGAACGGGGCCAGGAGGCGCGGCGTCATCTGCTGACGGCACTGCGCCTCCAGGACCAGCTCTTCGGGACCGATGCCGACGACACCGGGGTGCGCTGGGCCCTGGTGATCGCCTCTCTCCAGCTCGGGGACATCGACGCGGCGGAGTACTGGCTCGAGCAGACGGTGGGCAAGGCGGACGAGGGGTTCGGGGTGCGCATGTACGACCTCGGGTTGCGGGCGGAGGTCCTGATCGCCCGTGGGGACGCCGAGGCCGGTCTCGAAGTGTGGCGGCGTGCCGCCGATCCCTCGGCGAACGCCGACGGTCCGCTCTTCGGGGGCGAGGCGACCGGCCTTGAGCCGTGGACGCTGGAGGCCGAAGCCGTCACCGTGACCGCCCACGCGCAGCACGGGCGCCTCGATCTCGTGGAGGGACTGGTCCGTGAACTCCCGTGCAAGACAAGGGCGATGCTCTCCCAGCCTGCCGCCGCGCTGCCCGCGTACTACATGGATCTGCCTGTCTGCGGCACGCTTCTGCTGGCCCTCGCGATGGTCGATCTCGACCGGGGCGCCACCCGTTCGGGAGCCCGCCTGATCGCCCTCGCGGAACGCTGCCGCTTCCTGCGTTCCTTCCAGCCGACCATGTCCTCCGCCCGCGCCCGCGAAGCCGCCCGCAACGCCGACAAGGCGGCCTACGACGACGCGGTGTCGACGTATGCCGCCCTGGGGCGGGAGCAGTTGCGGGCTGCCGCGCTGGAGGCGCTCCGGGAGCGGGAGCAAGGTCTCTGAGGGCGGGGCGGTTGAAACCGCGAGCCGATCGGTGAGACTCGGGGGACCTTTGCGCAGGTCGGCGGCGTGGCGGCTGCTGATGGTCAGCCGACTCACACAGGATCTTCGGCGGATTCTCTCCCCACACGGGCCGGGGACTTGGCACGGTAGGGGCATGACAAGCACCGAGTCGGACGACCCCGACGCACCGAAGGCCCTCAGGACGAAGCGCGCCGCGAACAACGCCACGCCGACGGGTCCCACGAACGACACGGCCGGGAGTACCGGCCGTGTGACGGCCGCTCAGGCCATGCGCGGTGCGGCGGTTCAGCTCGCCGAACTGCTCGGCACCACCCCGGATTCCGTTTCCGCGCTCCGGCCGACACAGGACGGCTGGACGGCCGACGTGGAGGTCGTGGAGCTGGTGCGGGTCCCCGACACCATGACCGTCATGGCCACCTACCGCGTCACGCTCGACCTGCGGGGCCAGCTCCTCGGCTACGAACGAGTGCGCCGCTACGCCCGCGGCCAGCTCGACCGGGAGCGTTGAGCTCCCGATCAGCTGCTGCTCCAACTCCTGCTCCAAACTTCCGCTTTCGACAGTGGTTTTCGGTCCCGCCCGTGAACACGGCCGCTGTGTCTCCCGTACGTACCAGTGGAAACGGCCCCGTGCGGAGCACAGCGAAGGGAACCCGAACCCGTGACCGTCATGACCACAGCAAGCGGAACGCAACCCGTTGCCGCCTCCAGTTCCAGCGGTTCGGGGACCGCCGGGCTCTACGACATTCTCGAACTCATCCTGGACCGCGGGCTCGTCATCGACGTGTTCGTCCGTGTCTCGATCGTCGGCATCGAGCTGATCAAGATCGACATACGCATCGTCATCGCCAGCGTGGACACCTATCTGCGCTTCGCCGAGGCCTGTAACCGGCTCGACCTGGAATCGGGCCGCAAGGCGCCCGCCCGGCTCACCGACATCGTCGGCGACATGGTCGAGAGCGGGGCCAGGGGCACGACGAACGGCGCGATCAGCGGCGCCGTCGACGGTGTCGTCGACGCGGTCGGCGACTTCTTCGGCGGCGACGACGAGGAGGGGAAGAAGCGGTGAGCAAGGAGAAGGAGGAGAGGGCACAGGAGGAGAAGGGGAGGCGCGGTGAGTGACGCCCCGACGAACCCGGCGCCGGCCTCACCGGTCCCGGAGCCGGCACCGGACCCACCCCTGTACGTCTACGCCATCACCGGCTCCGACCATCCCCTGCGGCTCGACGGACTACGGACCGTCGGCGGCATCGGCGGCTCCCTGAGCGCGGTGATCCGCGGCGGGCTCGCCGCCGTCGTCAGCCCCGCACCCACCGAGCTACGACCCAAGCGCCGTGACCTCACCGCCCACCAGGAGCTGCAGGAGCGGCTGATGGCGGACGGGGCGGTGCTGCCCATGCGGTTCGGGATGCTCGCCCCCGACAGCGCGACCGTCGGAAGGGCGCTGGAGGAGAAGAGCGAGGAGTACACGCGCAGACTCGCCGAGCTGCACGGCACCACCGAGTTCAACCTCAAGGCCGCACGCGCCCAGGACGACCTGCTGCGCGAGGTGCTGAGCGAGTCCGAAGAGGCCCGCAGACTCAACGAGCTCACCCGGGACGGCAACGGCACCTACGAGGATCGCGTGGCTCTCGGCGAGTTGCTGGCCAAGCAGGTCGACGCCCGGCAGCGGCTGCTGGCCGAACAGGTCGTGCAGCAGTTGTCCTCGCTGACCCGCGCGAGAGTCGAGGGCCCTCCGGCGAAGGACGACTTCCTCAACGTCTCGTTCCTCGTCGCACGTGCTCACGCCCACGAATTCACCGAGGCGGGGCAGCAGTTGGCGCGTGACTTCGGCGAGGGCTACGACTTCCGGCTGCGCGGCCCCCTGCCCCCGTACAGTTTCGCGGCCTGACCCATGGGCCTGCTGACCGGCATCCTCACGCTGCCACTCGCGCCCCTGCGCACCACGATGTGGGTCGCCGGGCAGGTGCGGGACGCCGCCGAAGCGGAGTACTACGACCCGGCCCCCGTCCAACAGGCCCTCACCGAACTGGAACGGGCCCTGCTGGAGGGGCGGATCGACGAGGACGAGTACGACCGCCGCGAGGACGAACTGCTGGACCGACTCGACGAGATCACCGCATGGAGACGAGCCTCCGGATCATGACGCCACGACGCAGTACGCAACGAGGCATCACGCCACGGCACATCGGGCGACGATGCGTCACGCCTCGGCGCATCGGGCAGCGACGCGTCACGCCACGAGGCATTGGGCAGCGACCATGACGCAACCGGTGGCAGGCACACTCGGCGGATCGGCGTCACGCCTTCCGTCCCCGTACGTGCAGGGGCCGGGCGGCCAGGGCGCCAACCTCGCCGACATCCTCGAACGGGTCCTCGACAAGGGCGTGGTGATCGCGGGCGACATCCGGATCAACCTGCTCGACATCGAGCTGCTCACCATCAAGCTGCGGCTCATCGTCGCCTCCGTCGACAAGGCGAAGGAGATGGGCATCGACTGGTGGGAACACGATCCCACCCTCTCCTCCCGGGCCTCCCAGGCTTCCCAGGCGAGTTCCGGTGCCGCGGAGCAGCCCGTCGCCGAGCGGTCGGACGCGTCGCTCGCCGAGCGGCCGGACGGGCGGTCCCTTGCTGAGGCCGAGGATCCCGTCCGCTCCCTCGCCGAGGAGAACGAACGCCTGCGCGCGGAGATCGCCGCGCTGCGGTCCGCCGACAGGAGCCCTGCCTCATGACGCACACCGATATCGTCACCGACACCGATGTGAAGACCGACTTCGGCACCGGCATCAAGGCCGAGGTCAGAGCCGGCATCGACGCCGAGATCGACGACCGCGTCGAGACAGACCTCAAGACGGACGTCGAGACCGAGGTCGGCACCGGCACCGGCACCGGCGCGAAGACCGACATCGTCTACGCCTACGCCGTGCTGCGCCGCACCCCGGAGGCCGCCCGTGCGGTCGCGGACCTGCGCGGGGTCGCGGGCGAACCGATACGCCTGCTGGAGTTCGGCGACGACGCACCGGATGGCACTTCGGATGGCGCTCCGGACGAGGCACACGAGGCACACGAGGCACAGGATGGTGCCCGGGACGACGCACCGGACCACCCCCCGGCGCTCGCCGCGGTCGTCGGCACCGTCCCCGCCGCGGAGTTCGACGAGGCGTCCGTCAGGGCCGGCCTGGAGGACCTGGACTGGCTGGAGGCCACGGCCCGCGGGCACCACGCGGTGGTCGCCTCGCTCACCGGCCGCGGCATCGCCGTGCTGCCGCTGCGCCTGGTCACCGTCTACCGCGACGAGGGCCGCGTACGGCAGACCCTGGAGAACCGCCGCGACGACTTCCTGCCACTGCTGGACCGCGTCACGGGCCACGTGGAACTCGGCGTCAAGATCTACGCGGCTCCCGACGACGAGTCTCCCGACCCCGAACCGGCCAAGGGCCTGGGCGTCGGCCGCGCCTACCTGGCCGGACGCCGCCGCCGTAAGCGCTCGACGGAGGACGCCTGGCAGGCCGCCACCGACACGGCCGCCCGCCTGAGGGAACTCGCCGGCACCCTCGCCGTGGACCGCGTGGCCTTCCGTCCGCAGAGCGGCGAACTCGCCGGCTCGGCCCCCGGCCCCAACGTCAGCAACGACGCCTACCTCGTCCCCGAAGACCGCGTCGGCGACTTCCGCACCCGCGTCCTGGCAGCGGCCGAGGGCCTCCAGGGCGTTCATGTGGAAGTGACCGGGCCCTGGGCCCCGTACTCCTTCTCCCTCCCCGCGGAACCCGTCTCATGACCGCAGCCACCGTCGCCGACCGTCCGGTCGCCCTCATCGACCTCCTCGACCGCCTCCTCCAGGGCGGCGTCGTCATCACGGGCGACCTGGTCCTGTCCATCGCCGACGTCGACCTCGTACGCATCGATCTGCGCGCCGTCATCGCTCCGGTCGCCGCCGCCGCTGTCGACGCCGCCACCCAGCCGCAGTGAGGCCGCCATGCCCCCGCCCCCGGAAGCCCGTACCGCCGCCCGCCGCCTGTCCACCGACCCGGACACAGTCGAACGCGACCTGGTCAAACTCGTCCTGACCGTCGTCGAACTCCTCCGCCAGCTCATGGAACGCCAGGCCCTCCACCGAGTCGACAACAACGACCTCACAGAGGACCAGGAAGAACGCGTAGGCCTGACCCTGATGCTCCTCCACGACCGCATGCAGGACCTCTGCGCCCGCTATGACCTGCGGCTGGAGGACCTGAACATGGACCTTGGGCCCTTGGGGACGCTGCTGCCGTCCGACTGAAGGCCACCGCGGATTCCCGGACGGCTCGCGGGACCCGGCCGGACGTCGCAGCCTGGAAACCGGGAACGCCGTACCGGTGACCGGGCCCCGGTCCGTGGGGGCGGGCGGTACCCGGATGCCGGGCCGTGTGCTCGGGAGTCGGCTGATGGACGGGACAGCTCTGCACGCGCGCCTGCTGGGCGGCATGGATCTGCGCAGCGGAGAACGGCGGCTGGGGCCGCTGGACTCCGCACGTGCGGAATCGCTGCTGGCCTACCTGCTGCTGCACCGGGACGCGCCGCAGCCGCGTCGGCATGTGGCGTTCCTGCTGTGGCCCGGCTCGAGTGAGCGCCAGGCACACACGAACCTGCGCAAGGTGCTGCACACCCTGCGCCATGCGCTGCCCGAGGCCGACCGGCTGATCGACATCGGGCCGCGGAGCCTGCAGTGGCGCCCGGAGGCGTCCCTGTGGCTGGACGTGGAGCACTTCGAGAGGGCGCTGGCCGCCGGGCGGCTGGAGGACGCGGTCGAGACGTACGCAGGCGACCTGATGGAGGGCTGCTACGACGAGTGGCTCCTCGGTGAACGGGAACGGCTGGCAAGTCTTCACCTGGACGCGCTCGAGGAGCTGGCGCATCGCCATCGGCGCGACGGGCGTCTGCCGGACGCCATCCGCTGTGCCGAGCGGCTGGTCGCCTGCGATCCGCTGCGCGAGGAGAGCCATCGACTGCTGATGGAGCTGTGCCGGGCGTCCGGGGACCGTGCCCGTGCGGTGCGCGCCTACCACGCCTGCGCGGCGGTCCTGGAGCGCGAGCTCGGGATCGAGCCGTCGCCTGAGACCCGTGCCGTGTACGCGTCGCTCGTGGCCGACGCACCGGCTGGCCCGGGGACGCCGTCCGCTTCCCGTGGGAAGGCGTCCGGCACGTCGCCGTTCGTCGGGCGCGAGGTGGAGCGGGCTCGCCTGTCCGCCGTGTGGCGTGCCGCGGCGTCCGGACGGGCTCAGCTGGTGCTGGTCAGCGGTGAGGCGGGGGTCGGGAAGACGCGGCTGGTCGACGAGGTGCGTGCGCGGGTCGGTGGGCTGACGGTGCGGGCCCGTGCCTATCCGGGGGAGGACCCGGTGGCGTACGGGGTGGCCATCGCGTGGCTTCGGTCCCGGCCGGTTGCCGCGCGGCTGCCCCGGCTGGAGGGGTTTCACCTCGTTGAGCTGGCGCGTCTGCTGCCCGAGGTGGCCGCCCGGGTGCCGCCGCCCGAGCCGCTGCCCGAGGCGGAGCTGCGACGGCGGCTGTCCGACGCGATCGGCCACGCGCTGCTGGCCGCGGGGGCGCCGTTGCTGCTGGTCCTCGACGACGCGCAGTGGGCGGACGCGCAGTCGCTGCGTCTCGTCCACCACCTGCTGCGCGCGGCACCGTCCGCGCGGCTGCTCGTCGTGGCCACCGCCCGGCGCGAGGAGTGCGACGCGGACCACCCGCTCCTCGACCTGATCACCGCTGTCCAGGCGCTCGGACGCTTCACCGGGATCGAGCTCGACCGGCTCGACCGGGCGGAGACCGCGCTGCTCGCCGAACGCATCACGGGCGCGCCGCTGGAGACGAGCGGGCTTCAGCGCCTCTACGACGACAGCGAGGGCAACCCCTTGTTCGTCGTCGAGGCGCTCAAGCCCGACGCGCCGGCGGACGCGTCAAAGGTGCAGGCGGTGATCGCGGGCCGCCTGGCCCGGCTGTCGCGCCCCGCCGCGGCCCTGGCCGGCGTCGCCGCCGCGCTCGGCCGAGCCTTCACCGCCGATGTGCTGGCGGCGGCGAGCGGGTTGCCGGAGGAGACGTTCGTGGGCGCGTTGGACGAGCTCTGGCACCGCGGGATCATCCGCGCACACGGCCCGGGCGCCTACGACTTCAGCCATGGCCGAATCCGCGACGCCGCGTACGCCTCGCTCGGCCCGCCACGCCTGCGTCAGGCGCATCTCGCGATCGCCCGCGCACTCGAGCGGAGCGGAGACGCCGCCGCAGCCGCTCTCGCCCAGCACTACGACCACGCCGGTGCGACCGGCGAGGCCGTCCGCTGGTACGCCCGCGCCGCGGAGAACGCCCAATGGCTGCACGCCCACACGGCTGCCGTCCGGGCACTCGAACGCGCACTGGCGCTGGCCGGCCGCCTGCCACCCGGTCCTGACACCGCCCGGCTCCAGCTGCGCCTGCTCACCTCGCTCCCGGCACCGCTCGTGGCCTGCGAGGGATACGGCTCCGAACGGATGGCGCAGGTGCACACCCGCGCCCTGCGTCTGGCCGGACGACTCGGCTGCGACCCCGAGCCGCCGCTGGTGTGGTCCCTCGCGCTGGCCGCCCTCACCCGTGGCGAATGGGAGTCGGCACGTACGTACGGGGCCCAGTTGCGGGCGCGCGCCGAGCGGGACGACGACCCGGTCCTGCGGGTGGAGAGCGACTACATCCTCGGCATCGCCGCCTACTGGCCCGGACAACTGGCCGAGGCGCGCACCCACTTCGAAGCCGCGATGCGCCGCTTCCGGCCCGCCCTGCGCGGCGCCCACGTGCTGCGCTACGGGCAGGACCCGGAACTGCTCGTCCGGATGCGCCTGGCCCACACCCTCTGGCTCCAGGGCCATCCCGACGACGCCGACCACCAGCAGGCCCTCGCCCTGCACGCCGCCGGCGAGTCCGCCCACTCCTACAGCCGGGCCACCGTCTGGGTGTGGTCCGCGATCCTCGCCATGGACCGCGCCGACACCGAACGGCTACGCCGCTACGTGCGGATCCTCGCCGCCGACCCGATGGACGACGCTCCCGCCCAGATCCGGCTGGTGGCGGACATGTTCGCGGGCCACCTCGAGGTCCTCGACGGGCGCACGGCCGCCGGACTGGCCCGCGTACGGGACGTGCGTGAGCACCTCGTGCGTGGCCGGTCGCCCGCACCGGGTCTGCCGGGCGTGGCCACGCGCCTGCTGCTGGAGGACTACACGGTGGCGGGCGAGCCGAAGGCCGGCCTCGCGCTGGCCGACGAGGCGCTCGGCATGGGCCGCGGCGCCGAACTCTGGGAAGCCGAGATCAGACGCCTGCGCGCGACCTTCCTCGCCGCCCTCGACGCTCCCGGCGACGAGGTCGCGGCGGAACTGAGGCGCGCACTCACCGCGGCCCGGCGCCAGCGGGCGTACGCCTTCGAGCAGCGGATCCGGGAAACGCTCGCGGAACGCTGCCCCGGCCACGATCGTGCCCTGGAACGACAACCGGGGGACTGACAACCGGAGGAGGAGCCATGACCCTCACCGATCCGGCAGCCGCACTGCACGAGGGTTTCTCCGGCCAGATGCTGCGGCCGGCCCAGCCGGGTTACGACGAGGCCCGGCAGGTCTTCAACGCCATGATCGACCGACGCCCGGCACTCATCGCCCGCCCCGCCGACACCGCGGACGTCGCCGCGGCCGTAGACGTCGCCCGTAATCACGGGCTCGTCGTGGCGGTCCGCTGCGGCGGCCACAGCGTCGCCGGGCTGAGTACCTGCGACGACGGGCTGCTGATCGACCTCAGCGGCCTGAAGTCGATCACTGTCGACCCCGAAGCGCGGACCGTACGAGCCGGTGGAGGCGTCCTGTGGGGCGAACTCGACGCCGCCACCCAGGCGTACGGGCTCCACACACCCGGCGGGCGCGTCACCACCACCGGGATCGGCGGGTTCACCACCGGCGGCGGCTACGGCTGGACCTCCTGCACGTACGGGCTGGCCTGCGACAACCTCATCGCCGCAGAGGTGGTCCTCGCCGACGGCAGGGTCGTACGCGCCAGTGAGGACGAGCACGCCAACCTGTTCTGGGGCATCCGCGGCGGCGGAGGCAACTTCGGCATCGTCACGGAGTTCACCTTCCGGCTGCACCCGCTCGGCCCGACCGTCCTCGCGGGACTGACGATGTTCCCGATCGAGCGCGCCCCCGAGGCCCTGCGCGGCTGGCGGGACCGCGCCGACGCCGCACCCGACGAACTCGCGACCGCGTGCGTGGTGCTCACCGCGCCGCCCGAGCCGTTCGTCCCCGAGGAACTGCGCGGCAAACCGGTCCTGGGCGTGGCGGCCCTGTACGTCGGTGACGCCGGCCAGGGTGCCGAGGTGGTCCAGCCGATCCGGGACCTCCATCCCGCTGTCGACCACATCGCCCCCATGCCGTACACCGCCTTCCAGGCCGCCCTCGACCCGCTCGCGCCGCGAGGCTTCCGCAGCTACTGGCGCGGCGAGTACATGAGGGAGCTCAGCGACGAGGCGATCGACACGTTCCTCGCCCACGCCGTCGACCTGACCGTGGCCGGCGCACCCCTGAGCGAGATGGTCATCTTCCGCATCGGGCAAGGCGTCGCGACGGTGCCCGACGAGGCGGCGGCCTTCTCCCACCGCGACGCCGGCTACCTGTTCCACCCGATCTGCATGTGGGCGGACCCGTCCGACGACAGCCGGATGACCACAGCCGGCCGCGCCTTCGCCGCCGCCATGCGACCGTTCAGCACCGGCGCCTCGTACCTCAACTTCACCCCGGAGTCCGACCGCGTCCGCGACGCCTACGGCGACGACAAGTACGCACGCCTCGCGACCCTGAAGGACACCTACGACCCGACCAACCTCTTCAGACTCAACCAGAACATCCGCCCCAGCCACCTCGCGCCTGTGGGTTAGCTCCTCGAACTTGGGTACCTCCGCGGCCGTTACGGCGGGATTCCGCGGATCACCGCCGGAGAGATCAAACGCAAACTGTCGTGGCAGGAGGCGAAGGAAACAGCGTGAGCGGGTGGGGTGCCTCAAGGCCAAGCCCGGGCAGTCCACTTCACGCCGCTGAGAAGGCGCGGAATTGGATGGACACGGCTCGGCACCGTGACCGATGATCTCCGGCATGATCCGTGCCGCCACAGTGAACGACGTCGCGGAGATCCACGCGATGATCCGCGAACCAGCCAAGTACGAACGGGCTGTCGAGCAGGCCCGTGCGACCGAGGAGCAGCTCCGCGAGGCACTGTTCGGAGAACTTCCCGCTGCGTTCGCACTGATCCCCGAGGACGACGAGACGGGCAAGGCAGTTGGCTATGCCCTGTGGTTCCCCCGCGTCTCGACCTGGACGGGCACGCGCGGCATGCACCTGGAGGATCTCTACGTACGGCCGCACGCCCGAGGTGGCGGGCACGGCAAGGCTCTGCTCGCCTCCCTGGCCGCGATCTGCGAGCGACACGGCTACGAGCGCTTCGAGTGGTGGGTCCTGGCCTGGAACGAACCGACGATCGACTTCTACAAGTCGCTCGACCTGGAGCTCCTGGATGAGTGGACCGTACGTCGACTGAGCGGTGAGCCCCTCCAGGAACTCGCTGCCCAGGCCCCGGCTGTCCGCAACCAGAGCCCGGCTCTGTAGGGCGGGGGCATGCAACCTCCTGTCGCGGCAGTGATCGAAGCCCACGGAACACTGGAAAGGCTTCTCGCTGGACTGGACGACCAGCAGGTCGCCGAGGCATCCGCCCTACCGGGATGGTCACGCGGCCATGTCCTGGCGCATCTCACCGACAACGCGAGAATGTTCGCCCGTCTCGCGGAGCATGCCCTGCGCGGTGACCTCGTGGCGGGCTACGACGGCGGGGTGGACGAGCGCAACGCGATCATCGAGGCCACGGCGGGTCGCAGCGCCGCCGAGCACCGCGCGGAACTCGCCACGCACACGGCCGCGCTGGAGGCAGTCTGGGCACGCGCCGACGGCATGGACTGGAGCCGTCCCGTCACATTCCGAAACGCGGACCTCGCCGCCACGGTCTTCGCGCGCTGGCGCGAGACATGGATCCACATGGTCGACCTGGAACTCGGTGTGCGGCCGGACGACTGGCCCGAGGACCTGGCCGCACACGCCATCGACTTCCTCCTGGGCCGTCTTCCGGCAGGCACATGCCTCCGTGCAGAGGAGGTGCGTCGACACTGGTCCGTCGGCGACGGGCAGCCGGGCGCGGTGGTCACCGGACGGGTGCGCGATCTGGCGGCCTGGCTGGCCGGACGTACACCCGCGATCTCACCGGTGGCGGCGGAGGGGCTGCCCGCTCTCGGTCCCTGGCCGCCCCACCCGCCACAGCGACTGGACCGGGTGTGACGTCTGCGGCCGGCAGCCGGTATTGCGTTGTCGAAGGGAAGGAACGCTATGCGTGCCGACATAGTTTGGTGGGACCTGTCCGCGTCGGGGCAGACCATCGAGTCCATGCGTGAGTACCTGCGTGAGGAATCCGTCGCCGCGTTCTCCGCGGTGCCCGGGCTCCGCTTCAAGATGTGGCTCTCCGATCCGGACACCAACCGGTGGGGAGCCGTTTTGTTGTGGGAGTCGGAAGACGCGTCCCGCCAGGCACTGCCGAGTCGAGCGCTCGAACTCATCGGCTACCCTCCGGCGGTCGCGCAGGGGTTCGACGTCGAGGCCACAGCCGAGGGCCGATACGAGACAGAACAACTCGCCCTTCAAGGGCTGGCCTTCTCCGAGATCGCCGACTTCGGTGTCCGGACGCAGAAGACCGCACCCGATCCGTCAGGGCCGCCGTTTTAGGCGCCCCGAGGACCGGGTGCGGAAAGGGAGACGCTGCAACCAACGTAATCGCAGGTCAGAGAGCCTGATCAAGGATCAGGCCTTCTTGGTCTCCCAGAAGATCTTGTCGACCTGGGCGATGTAGTCGAGTGCCTTCTGGCCGGTCGCCGGGTCCGTGGAACCCTTTGCGGTCGAGAGGGACTTCAGGGTGTCGTTGACCAGCTGGTGGAGCTCCGGGTACTTCTCGAAGTGCGGCGGCTTGAAGTAGTCGCTCCACAGCACCGCGACGTGGTGCTTGGCGAGCTCGGCGCGCTGCTCCTTGATGGTCGTCGCCCGGGCCTGGAAGTGAGGGTCGTCGTTGCCGGCCATCTTTTCCTGGATGGCCTTCACCGACTCCGCCTCGATGCGGGCCTGGGCCGGGTCGTACACACCGCAGGGCAGGTCACAGTGTGCGCTGACCTTGACCTTGGGGGCAAACAGGCGGGAGAGCATTGAGCTGTCCTTCCTCGTGATCGTCTTCTCAGGTGGGACATTACTCCGTGCTGGACGGGATTTCGCGAGTGCCCCCATGGGCTTAGGACAAAAGTCCGGGGTGAGACTGAGACTGGTGGAGGATCGGACCGGGGAGGTGCCGGTGATGCCGGAGCTGTCGCAGGAGACCGAGCACGGGAGGGCTGTCTTGCCTTTCGGGGTGGCCGAAGTGACCGGGCCGTCCATGGTGCCCACGCTGTACCACGGGGATCTGCTCGTGGTGCAGTACGGGGCGCGGATCAGGCCCGGAGACGTGGTCGTTCTGCGTCATCCGTTCCAGCAGGACCTGCTGGTCGTCAAGCGCGCCGTGGAGCGGCGCGAGGGCGGCTGGTGGGTGCTCGGCGACAACGCGTACGCGGGCGGGGACAGCACGGACTACGGGACCGTGCCCGAGGAATTCGTCCTCGGAAAGGCATGGTTCCGGTACCGGCCCCTGAAGGAGGGTCAGCGTTCGCCGCTCGCGGTCGCGCGCTGGGCGTTCTCGGCCGCGCGGCCGGTGTTCCCCGACCGGTCGGCCTCCAGGCGCTTGCGGGCGCGGTAGGCGGCGACGTTGGCGCGGGTCGCGCAGCGGTCGGAGCAGTAGCGCCGGGAACGGTTCGTCGAGGTGTCGAGGTAGGCGTTGCGGCACGGCGCGGCCTCGCACAGGCCGAGGCGGTCCACGCCGTACTCGGTGAGGTGGAAGGCCAGGCCCATCGCGGCGATCGCGGCATAGCCGGCGGTCGCGTTCGAGGGATGGTCCGCCAGGTGCATGTGCCACAGCGGGCGGCCGTCGTCGTCCCGGAAGTCGTGCCCGGAGATCTGCGGGCTGACGGGGAATTCGAGGAGGAGCGAGTTCAGCAGGTCCACGGCGAGTGTTTCGTCGCCGCCGTCCGCCGCCTCGAAGACCGCCCGCAGCCGCGCCCGTACGCCCCTGAAACGGGTGACGTCCGCGTCTGTGGCGCGGCGGGCCGCCGACGCGTTGCCCCCGAAGAGGTCGCGGACGGCCTCGACCGAGGTGAGCGAGTCCTTGCCCCGGGCCGGTTCCTCGGTGTTGACGAGACGTACGGCGTAGTCCGAGTAATAGGCCAGTTCCACTTGTAGTCCTTACGAGGGCGCTCTATGGTCGTGATGCGAGCGAGTAATGGCTGACTGTGATTCCAGGGTATTACTCCTGGAGGGGAGGGGCTTGCATGACCACCGTGACCGGAGCCGACTGGCCTGCATGGCAAGCGAGCTGGGACGCACAGCAGGAGTGGTACCTCCCGGATCGTGAGGAACGCTTCCGGGTCATGCTCGACATGGTCGGAGCCCTGGTCGGCCCCGCACCGCGTGTACTCGACCTGGCATGCGGTACGGGAAGTATCACGGCCCGGCTCCTGAAAAGGTTCCCGGAGGCCGTCAGCACCGGCGTCGACCTCGACCCCGCGCTGCTGGCCATCGCCGAGGGCACCTTCGCGGACGACGACCGCGTCACGTTCGTGACGGCCGACCTGAAGGACCCCGACTGGACGACAAAGCTGCCGTACGACTCGTACGACGCCGTCCTCACCGCGACCGCCCTCCATTGGCTGCACCTCGAGCCCCTCGCGGTCCTCTACGGTCAGGTCGCGGAACTCGTCCGCGACGGCGGTGTGTTCATGAACGCGGACCACATGATCGACGAGTCCACCCCGCAGATCAACGCGGCGGAGCGCGCGCAGCGGCACGAGCGCATGAACCGCGCCAAGGAGGCCGGCGTACTCGGCTGGACCGAGTGGTGGCAGCTCGCCGCCCAGGACCCGGTACTCGCCGAGCCGACCGCCCGCCGCTTCGAGATTTACGGGGAGCACGCCGACGGCGACACCCCCTCCGCCGAGTGGCACGCACGCGTGCTGCGCGAAAAGGGCTTCGCCGAGGCCCGGGCCGTGTGGCGTTCACCTTCGGACGCGCTGGTCCTCGCGCTCAAGTGACGAGCGCATGAGTAAGGGGCGGTACGGGCATCCCGTACCGCCCCATCTCGTACGTACCGTCAGAGGACCTTCAGAGAACCTTGGACAGGAACGACTTCGTCCGCTCGTGCTGCGGATCCGTCAGTACGTCGCGGGGGTGGCCCGACTCGACGACCACGCCGCCGTCCATGAAGACCAGGCTGTCGCCGACCTCGCGGGCGAAGCCCATCTCGTGGGTGACGACGATCATGGTCATGCCGGACTCGGCGAGGTCACGCATGACGTCGAGGACGTCGCCGACCAGTTCCGGGTCGAGGGCCGAGGTGGGCTCGTCGAAGAGCATCAGCTTCGGCTCCATGGCCAGCGCACGGGCGATCGCCACGCGCTGCTGCTGGCCGCCGGAGAGCTGCGACGGGTACGTCCCGGCCTTGTCCGCCAGGCCCACCCGCTCCAGCAACTGGCCCGCGCGCTCCCGTGCTTGGGCCTTGCTGACGCCCTTGACCTGGACGGGGGCCTCGATGATGTTCTCGAGGGCCGTCATGTGCGGGAACAGGTTGAAACGCTGGAAGACCATGCCGATGTCCCGGCGCTTCAGGGCGACCTCGTTGTCCCTGAGCTCGTACAGCTTGTCGCCCTTCTGGCGATAGCCGACCAGCTCTCCGTCCACGTACAGACGGCCCGCGTTGATCTTCTCGAGGTGGTTGATGCACCGCAGGAAGGTCGACTTGCCGGAGCCGGACGGGCCGATGAGGCAGAAGACCTCGCCGGACTGTACTTCCAGGTCGATGCCCTTGAGGACCTCGACCAGGCCGAACGACTTGTGGACGCCCTCGGCCTTCACCATGGCGGTCATGCGGCACCTCCTGCCGACGGACGGTTCGACAGGGACAGCATGTTCGCCTTGATCTTCTGGAACGGTGTGTCCGGGAGGGTGCGGCTGGAACCGCGGGCGTAGTACCGCTCCAGGTAGTACTGGCCGACGCTGAAGACCGAGGTCAGCACCAGGTACCAGGCCGCGGCGAGGAACAACATCTCGGCCGGGGCGCCGGAGGTCTGACCGATGTCCTGGGCGACACGGAGCAACTCCGAGTACTGGACCACGGACACCAGCGAGGTCGTCTTCAGCATGTTGATGACCTCGTTGCCCGTGGGCGGCACGATCACGCGCATCGCCTGCGGGACGACGATCCGGCGCAGGGTCTTGCCGTGGCTCATGCCGAGCGCGTGCGAGGCCTCGGTCTGGCCCTCGTCGACCGAGAGGAGACCGGCGCGGCAGATCTCCGCCATGTACGCGGCCTCGTTGAGGCCGAGACCCAGCAGTGCCGTCAGGAACGGGGTCATGAACTGCGACCACTCGTCCTTGTAGACCGGCCCGAGGTTGATGTACTCGAAGACCAGGCCCAGGTTGAACCAGACGATCAGCTGGACCAGGACCGGGGTGCCGCGGAAGAACCAGATGTAGAACCACGCGATGGACGAGGTGACCGGGTTCTTCGACAGGCGCATCACCGCCAGCAGGATGCCGCCGACGACGCCGATCAGCATGCACAGCACCGTGAGCAGCAGCGTGTTGCCCACGCCGCTGAGGATGCGGTCGTTGAAGAAGTAGTCCGGGATCGCACCCCAGTTGATCTTTCCCTGGGAGAACGCGTAGATGACCCCGCCCAGCAGGGCGAGGGCGATGACGGCGGAGACGTACCGTCCGTAGTGACGGACCGGGATGGCCTTGATGGCCTCCGGGCCGGCCGGCGGGGTGTCCGCCGGTCCGTCCGTCTTGTCGATGTCAACAGTCACGGGTGTTGCCTTTCAGTGCCCGCCGGCCGCGCGGTCACTTGCCGCCGTTGATGGTGGCTTCCTTCACAGCGCCGTCCTCGACGCCCCACTTCTTGATGATCTTGTCGTACTCGCCGTTCTCGATGATCGCGTCCAGGGCGGCCTTCAGCGCGTCCCGCAGCTCGGTGTTGTCCTTGGCGACCGCGATGCCGTACGGGGCGGCCTCGACCTGCTCGCCGACGAGCTCGAAGTCCTTGCCTCCGCCAGATGTCTTCACCGCGTACGCGGCGACCGGGAAGTCGGAGGAGCCGGCGTCGGCGCCGCCACCGCGCAGGCGGGTCTGGGCCTGCTGGTCGTTGTCGAAGGCCTCGATGGTGATCGTCTTGCCGCCGGTGCACTTCTTCGCCTCGGCCTTGGCGAGGTCCTCGGAAACCGTGCCGCGCTGCAGAACGATCTTCTTGCCGCACAGGTCGGACCAGGTCTTGATGCCCTGGTCGTCGCCCTTCTTGGTGTAGATCGAGACACCGGCTGTGAAGTAGTCGACGAAGTCGACGCCCTCGCCGACCTTCTTGCCCGTCTCGGAGTCGACGCCCTCCTGGCGGTCCTTGGTGTCGGTCATCGCGGACATGGCGATGTCGTACCGGTCGGAACGCAGACCGGTGATCAGCGTGTCGAACGTGCCGTTCTCGAACTCGAACTTCACGCCGAGCTGCTTGCCCATGGCAGCGGCGATGTCGGGGTCGATACCGACCGTCTTGCCGGAGTCGTCCTTGAACTCGACCGGCGCGTACGCGATGTCGGAACCGACCTTGACGACGCCCGCGTCGCGGATCTCCTTCGGCAGCTTGTCGGCCAGTGGGGCCGCTTTCGCCGAGGAGGTGTCGGTGCTGTCCGAGTTGCTGCTCTCGGTCTGGTCACCGCAGCCCGTGAGCAGCAGGGCGCCGGCGACCGCGATCGCACCGACCGCGGCTATCCGGGAGCGCGCGGCGGTCGTACGACGGGTGGAGCTTGCGGTCATGGTGATTCCTCCGGCGGAAGGGTGGAGTGCCGATGGGTCGACGAGAACACACACCTTTGTGGGTGTCGCGACCTCGTGTGATGACGGCAATCTTGCCATTCGGACGGATCCCCTCAGGGTGCCCGCTATGTCAAAATCGGATAACGGGTGACCCCCGACCCGTGCCGGACCGGTCGATCGCGACCGGATCTTGTGCGGATTCTTCGCCTTCTGGCCGGAAGATCTTCGGTGCTTCGCGCGATGCGAGCAGCCGCCTCTGCGCACTTGCGGCGCCCTGCTGACTTGTCAGGATGTGTCTGTGTATACGGGCACAATTCCTGCCAGCGTCATGTGACCTTGGTGTTATGGACTCGTCGGCGACGGCGTCCGTCCGGTAAGAAGGTTCCTTACACCCCTCATCCGGGGCTCAGGGCGCGTGTGCGGCGCGCCCGTCGCGTATGTGCCCGTACGTACCCGTACGTAGCCGTCACATCAGGGACATACGCGGTGCCCGCCCACCCCTCACCCGGAGTGGACACCCTCAACCGTTCAAGACTTAAGGGGTAAAACAAGTGGCAGCGGAGATCGTCAATCCTCGCAGCGACGGCAGTACGGATCAGGACGGCGGCGCCGAGCCTCTCGATTCCATCGACCCGGCGTTCGCCCTGCACCGGGGCGGGAAGATGGCCGTGCGGGCCACCGTTCCCGTCCGGGACAAGGACGACCTGTCCCTCGCGTACACGCCCGGCGTCGCGAAGGTGTGCAGCGCCATCGCCGAGCAGCCGGAACTCGTCCACGACTACACGTGGAAGTCCTCCGTGGTGGCCGTGGTGACGGACGGCACGGCCGTGCTCGGCCTCGGCGACATCGGCCCCGAGGCCTCCCTCCCCGTGATGGAGGGCAAGGCGATCCTGTTCAAGCAGTTCGGCGGGGTCGATGCGGTGCCGATCGCTCTGGCTACGACGGACGTCGACGAGATCATCGAGACCGTGGTGCGCCTCGCGCCGTCCTTCGGCGGGGTCAACCTCGAGGACATCTCGGCGCCCCGGTGCTTCGAGATCGAGCGGCGGCTGCAGGAGCGGGTGGACATTCCCGTCTTCCACGACGACCAGCACGGGACCGCTGTCGTCACGCTGGCCGCCCTCAGGAATGCGGCTCGGCTGACGGGGCGGTCGCTCGGGGATCTCCGTGCGGTGATCTCCGGTGCGGGGGCGGCCGGCGTCGCCATCGCCAAGTTCCTGCTCGAGGCGGGGCTTGGAGATGTCGCGGTCGCGGACCGCAAGGGTGTCGTGTCCGAGGACCGGGACGATCTGACGCCGGTCAAGCGGGAACTTGCCGCGCTGACCAACAAGGCCGGGTTGTCGGGGTCGTTGGAGGCCGCGCTCGCCGGCGCCGACGTCTTCATCGGGGTGTCCGGCGGTACGGTTCCGGAGCCGGCCGTCGCTTCCATGGCCGAGGGCGCGTTCGTGTTCGCGATGGCCAACCCGAATCCCGAGGTGCACCCCGATGTCGCGCACAAGTACGCGGCTGTGGTGGCGACCGGGCGGTCCGACTACCCCAACCAGATCAACAACGTGCTGGCGTTTCCCGGGATCTTCGCGGGGGCGCTGCAGGTGCGGGCGTCTCGGATCACGGAGGGGATGAAGATCGCGGCGGCCGAGGCGTTGGCTGCGGTCGTCGGGGACGACCTTGCCGCGGATTACGTCATCCCGTCGCCGTTCGATGAGCGGGTTGCTCCTGCGGTCACGGCGGCGGTTGCCGCTGCCGCTCGGGCGGAGGGTGTCGCTCGGCGTTGACGCCGGCGTTGCCTCCGGCGGTTGGGTGGTTGGGTTCGTTGTCGGCTGGCGGCCTCGTTGTGGCTGGTCGCGCCCACGCGGGGTGCCTCCGGCGGTTGGGCGGTTGGGTTCGTTGTCGGCTGACGGCCCGGTTGTGGCTGGTCGCGCCCACGCGGCGGAGCCGCATATGTCACAGCCTCGCGCCGCTTGGGTGGGTGGTGGGTGCGGGGCCGCGTCGGGGGTGTCCGTCCTCGGACCGGCGCGCGTTGCTGTTGGCTGGTAGGGGGTGCCGGTGTTGGCGCGCCGGCCGCTGCGGGCGCACACCCCCGCCCCGTCCCCTTGCCGCCGTGGGCGGCTGCGGGGCCGTGGGGGTGCGGGCTCCCTCCGGGCGGGCTTTCCGGGGCGCGGGCTTGCTCGGGTGCGGGCGCCTTCCGGACCGCGGGCATGCTCGGGTGCGGGCGCCTTCCCGGCCGCGGGCTGCTCGGGCGCGGGCCCCTTCCGGACGGGGGTTTCGGTTCGCGTGCTCGTCGAGGGTGCGGGCAGTCGCAGGCTTTTGCTTTTAGGGGCGCGGGGAACTGCGCGACCAGCCACAACGCACCCGCAGCCGCGACACGACTGTCACCCCCACCCCGGTAGGCACCCACCCGCCCACCCACCCGCGGTAGGCGCCCCACCGGCCGGAGGCAGAGGGGCCTGGGGGCGCAGCCCCCCCACGCGGCGGAGCCGCAAATTGTTACAGCCGGGAAGGGGCGGGGTTGGGGAACTGACCAGCCCCGACGGACCCGCAGTCGCCCACGCACCGAACCCACCGCCCCCGTGGGCGCCCCGCTGAACTGCTGACCGTTAGGGTCGGCACATGTTTGCTGCATACGCTGCACGTATTGATCGGGATCAGCCCTTGAACGGGCTGGAGTTGGGCGAGCGGCCCGCCCCCGTGGCTCGGGACGGCTGGGCGACCGTGAACGTCAGGGCCGCTTCCCTGAACCACCACGACCTGTGGTCGCTACGGGGCGTGGGCCTCCCGGAGGACCGGTTGCCGATGATCCTCGGGTGCGACGCCGCCGGGGTCGACGAGGACGGCAACGAGGTCGTGCTGCACTCCGTGATCGGGCAGACAGGACACGGCGTCGGCCCCAAGGAGCCGCGCTCCATCCTCACCGAGCGGTACCAGGGGACGTTCGCGGAACAGGTCTCCGTACCCGCCTGGAACGTACTGCCGAAGCCCAAGGAGCTCTCCTTCGAGGAGGCCGCCTGTCTGCCCACCGCCTGGCTGACGGCGTACCGCATGCTCTTCACCAACGCCGGCGTACGCCCCGGCGACTCCGTTCTCGTACAGGGCGCCGGAGGCGGTGTGGCCACCGCCGCCATCGTGCTCGGGAAGGCCGCGGGGCTGCGGGTTTTCGCCACCAGCCGCGACGAGGCGAAGCGTAAGCGGGCCGTGGATCTGGGCGCCGTGGAGGCCGTGGAGTCCGGCGCCCGGCTGCCGGAGCGCGTGGACGCGGTCATCGAAACCGTCGGTGCCGCCACCTGGTCCCACTCCGTCAAGTCCCTCAAGCCCGGCGGCACCCTCGTCATCTCGGGTGCCACCAGTGGCGACCGTCCCTCGCACGCCGAACTGACCCGCATTTTCTTCCTCGAACTCAAGGTCGTCGGCTCCACGATGGGCACGAAGGACGAACTCGAGGACCTGTTGTCCTTCTGTGCCGCGACCGGTGTGCGTCCTGTCATCGATGAAGTCCTGCCGTTGGATCGTGCCCGTGAGGGGTTCGAGCGGATGGAGTCGGGTGAGCAGTTCGGGAAGATCGTCCTCAAGCCCGCCTCCTGACGCGTCTGCCTCCATGCCTGTTCCTTGCACACCCCTTGATGTCAACCAGGGTTGACGCCAAGGGGTGTGTCAACGTACGTTGACGTCATGACCGAAGCAACAGATCTCGCCGAGCGCGCGGGTGACCGCGATCCGCGGATCGGGCTGCGGGCCGTCTCCGCCTTGCGGCGGCTGCTGGAGCAGCTCGAAGCGGTGCAGGTGCGCAGTGCGCGCAATCAGGGTTGGTCGTGGCAGGAGATCGCCGCGGAACTGGGTGTCAGCAGGCAGGCCGTCCACAAGAAGTACGGGAGGCAGTGATGTTCGAACGGTTCACCAAGGACGTTCGCGCGGTGGTGCTGGGCGCGGTCGAGCACGCAGAGCGGATGGGTGCGGAGACGGTTGAGGAACAGCACATGCTGCTGGCCCTGCTCGACCGCGAGGGCAGTCGTGGGTCGTTCGCTCTCGCCTCCCTGGGGCTCGACCGTCAGAAAGAGTCAGCGAAGGAGGCCCTGGCCGAGGCGCGGCGACGGGGTGGGCTGTCGCGCGCCGAGGCGGACGCCCTGTCCGGTCTCGGCGTTGACCTCTCGGAGATCGTCTCCAGGGTCGAAGAAGCCCATGGCGTGGGCGCGTTGGGGTCCGACGGGAAGGACAAGGGGCGCGGCAAGGGGTGGTGGTCCGGGTTCATCGGCGGTCATCGTCCTTTCACTCGTGGCGCCAAGGATCTGCTTACGGAGTCCCTGCGCATCGCGATCGCTCACAAGGACCGGCACATCGGTGACGAGCACATCCTGATCGCCCTCACCTCCCGCCCCGGCGTCCCCGCGGAGGTGCTGGCCGACCACGGGGTGACGTACGCGTCACTGCGGCGCGTGCTCTATGGCGGGGGAGAGGCGAAGGCCGGCTGAGGCGAGGGGCGGCCGGGGTACGGTGCCCGGAGCTTCCGCGGGCGGCCGCACCCTTGAGAGCCCCCCGCTCAGCCCTGAGGCTGCCCCATTAGCCCTTGGGCCGCAGTACCACCCCTATGTGTGCCGCCGCCGTCGACAAGTGGCGGCGGCACTCCCGCAGTTGGTCCTCCGTCACCCCGTTGTCGCGGGCCGCGTCGCGGATGTCGTCGCGGAAGCGGTCCAGGAGGCGGTCGAGGTCGCGGGTGGGTTCGCCGGTCGAGTCGTCGTGCGCCCAGGCGGGTTCGTAGTCGGCGGGGAAGTCCTCGGGGGTGACCGTGTAGTCCGGCTCCGGTGTCCGCTCCCTCTCCGGCCGGCCTGCGTCCTTCCCGAAGCCCTTGCCGAAGTCCTTTCCGAACTCGCCGAATTCCTTGGCGAGTTCGGACAGGCCCTCCCGTACGCCCGTGGGCCAGTCGCCCCGTGCGAAGTGGTCCTGTACCTGGTCCTGGACGCGCTTGGCGACGCGCTGGAGTTCCTGGGCCTGGGCCCGCGCCCTTTCCTGGGCCTCCTTGGCCTGGCGGCGTGCGCGCTGGGCCTCCTCGCGAGCCCGTCGGCTCTCGTCCTTCGCTCGCCTGGCTTGTTCCTTCCACTCCTGCTTGACGCGGCGCATCTCCTCCTTCGCGGTACGCCATGCCTCCTTCTCCATGTACTCCGTGGAGTCCCCGTAGGCGGCCTCGTGCTCCCCCTGCCGCCCCTTGGCGCCGCCCGAGTTGGGCCTCCGGCGTGCCTCGCTCGCCGCCGCTCGCATCTCGCGGCGCAGGTCTCCCGCCGCGCCCCGTACGTCGGCCCTGATTTCGGCGGCAAGCTCCGCCACCGACTCGCGGATCTCCAGCTCCAGGTCGGCCAACTCGCCGCTGCGGTCGGCCAGTTCGGCGCGGCCCGCGTCTGTGATCGCGTACACCTTGCGGCCGCCCTCGGTGGTGTGGATGACCAGGCCCTCGGCTTCCAGCTTGGCCAGGCGGGGGTACACGGTGCCGGCCGAGGGCGCGTACAGGCCCTGGAAGCGCTCCTCGAGGAGCCGGATCACCTCGTAGCCGTGGCGTGGCGCCTCGTCCAGCAGCTTCAGGAGGTAGAGCCGCAGTCGTCCGTGGGCAAAGACGGGAGACATGTCAGAGCCCCTTCTTGTCGTTCGGGCTGTCGGACGGGGAGTCGGCGGGGCTCTCGTCGGATGGGCCGGTGCCGGTGTCCTTCGGCTCGGCGTCCCATGGCTCGTCCTCCGAGGGAGGCCTCCGCAGCAACGCGATCGAACCCGAGACCGTCGTCGCCTTCAGCTTTCCGGTGCCCGAGCCCAGGCGGCCGGTGATTTTGTGGGCGCCCCACTGGCCGCTGACCCGGAGGTCGTCGAAGGCGTTGGAGACGGTGCCGCTCGCGGTGTCGACCTCGACCTCCGCGTCCGCGGGGTGCGGCAGCCGGACGGCGATCTCCCCCGAGACGTTGTTCAGCCTGACCTCGGTGGGGCTGTCCGTGTCGAGGTCGACGATCATCGAGCCGCTCACCGAATCCGCCCGCACGCTGGAGCCCGAGCCCTCTACGACGGTGAGGTCACCGGAGACGGAGTTGAAGCGCAGGTCGCCGGTGACGGCCTGGGCCTCCAGGTTCCCCGAGACCGTGTCGGCGCGCACGGGGCCGGAGAGGCCGACGAGGGTCGTGTCTCCCGTGACGCCCTTCACCACTGTCGGCCCGTCCACCCCGGAGACCACGGCGGCGGCGCCGACCACGCCGACCTCTACGCGCGCATGTGCCGGAATCGCCAGGGAGACCACCGCCCCGCGACGCCAGCCCTTGCGGTCGAGCCACTTGAGGAAGCCCTTCCACGGCAGGTCCTCGTACGCAACCGTGAGGGTGCCGTCCTTGTGGGTCACCACGAGAGGTGGTCCCTCTATCTCGGTCACCTCGAGGCGGGTGGAACCCTCGTCCACCCCCACGACGTTCACCGTTCCGTTGACGAGTCGCACATGGAGCTCCGTCACGGGGTCATCGAAGGTGAGCTTCTTGGGCTCGGCGACTGACCACTCGGACATGGTGCTGACCTCCTCGACGCGAACGAACGGGACGTTGCGGAACATCGCGACAGCGGTCACCGGCCAACAGGAGCCAAGACTGATCGCGCCATATCGCGTCTTCTGCTATTCACGATATATCGCGGTCAGGGAAAGTCAAGACACCCGTTCCGGTGATCTCATGAGGGGTGACTGCGCAGCTGCGAGGCAGGCCTCGAGGCCTGCCTCGTCAACGGGCGTCGCTCGCCCTTACTCGTCGTCCTCGTCGTCCAGCCGCGCCAGCCAGGTCGCCAGCCGCTCCACCGGCACCTCGAAGTCCGGGTTGAGATCGACGAACGTACGGAACTGCTCGGCGAGCCACTCGAAGGTGACCTCTTCCTCGCCGCGCCGCTTCTCCAGTTCCTCGATGCCACGGTCGGTGAAGTACACGGATGCTCTCCTGGGGGCGTAGTTCTGACCTCTCCAGGTTATGCGGCGCCGGACCTTCGGCCGCACGCGCCCGCACGCGCCCGTACGGGCCCGCACACGTCGGAGGGCCCGGCCCCGAGACGAACTCAGTGCCGGGCCCTCCGGACGGCGCCCTTCAGAGGCGTACGCCCGAGACTTACGCCTCGAACACCTCCCGTACCAACTGCTCCTGCTCGGCCTGGTGCCGCTTCGCCGAACCCACCGCCGGAGACGAGCCGTGCGGGCGGGAGATCCGCCGCAGCCGCTCGCCGTGCGGGATGTCCGCGCCGACCGCCAGGTCCAGGTGGTCGATGAGGTTGAGGGCGATGAAGGGCCAGGCGCCCTGGTTCGCCGGTTCCTCCTGGGCCCAGAGGTACTTCTCGACGTTCGGGTACTTGGCGATCTCGGCCTGGAGCTCGGCACCCGGGATCGGGTACAGGCGCTCGATGCGGATGATCGCCGTGTCCTTGGCGCCGCGCTTCTGACGCTCCGCGTCGAGGTCGTAGTAGACCTTGCCGCTGCAGAAGACGACCTTGCGGACCGCGGCCGGGTCCACCGACGCGTCGCCGATGACCGGACGGAAGCCGCCCGTCGTGAACTCCTCCGCCTTCGACGCCGCCGCCTTCAGACGCAGCATCGACTTCGGGGTGAAGACGACCAGCGGCTTGTGGTGCGGGTTGTGGACCTGCCAGCGCAGCAGGTGGAAGTAGTTCGACGGGAGGGTCGGCATCGCGACCGTCATGTTGTTCTGGGCGCAGAGCTGGAGGAACCGCTCCGGGCGGGCCGAGGAGTGGTCCGGGCCCTGGCCCTCGTAACCGTGGGGGAGGAGCAGCGTGACGCCGGACGTCTGCGCCCACTTCTGCTCCGCCGACGAGATGAACTCGTCCACGACCGTCTGGGCGCCGTTGACGAAGTCGCCGAACTGCGCCTCCCACAGGACCAGCGCCTCGGGACGGGCCAGGGAGTAGCCGTACTCGAAGCCCATGACCGCGTACTCGGAGAGCAGCGAGTCGTAGACGTTGTAACGCGCCTGGTCCTCGGAGAGGTACTGGAGCGGGGTGTAGTCCTCGCCCGTGTTCTGGTCCACCAGGACCGCGTGGCGCTGGCCGAACGTGCCGCGGCGGGAGTCCTGGCCCGACAGACGGACCGGGGTGCCCTCCATCAGCAGCGAGCCGAAGGCCAGGGTCTCGCCCATGCCCCAGTCGATCGTGCCGTCCTCGATCATCGCCGCGCGGCGCTGCATCTGCGGCATCAGGCGCGGGTGGACGGTGATGTGATCGGGGATGTTGACCTGCGACTCGGCGATCCGCTTCACGACCTCCTGGGAGATCGCGGTGTCCACGTGGACCGGGAACTCGGCCTCGGGCTGCGGGACATGCACCTCGGCCGGCGCCTGGGCGGCCTCGCGGACCTCGGTGAAGACCTTCTCCAGCTGGCCCTGGAAGTCCTGCAGCGCCTGCTCCGCCTCTTCCAGCGTGATGTCGCCGCGACCGATGAGGGACTCGGTGTAGAGCTTGCGCACCGAGCGCTTCTTGTCGATCAGGCTGTACATCTGCGGGTTCGTGAACGACGGGTTGTCGGTCTCGTTGTGCCCGCGGCGGCGGTAGCAGATGAGGTCGATGACGACGTCCTTGTTGAACGCCTGCCGGAACTCGAAGGCCAGGCGTGCGACGCGGACGACGGCCTCGGGGTCGTCGCCGTTCACGTGGAAGATCGGCGCCTCGATCATCCGGGCCACGTCGGTGGAGTACATCGACGAGCGCGCGGACTCCGGTGGGGCCGTGAAGCCGACCTGGTTGTTGATGATGATGTGGACCGAGCCGCCGGTGCGGTAGCCGCGCAGCTGCGACATGTTCAGGGTCTCGGCCACGACGCCCTGGCCCGCGAAGGCCGCGTCGCCGTGCAGGGCGATCGGCAGGACCGTGAAGTCCGTGCCGCCCTTGCCGATGATGTCCTGCTTGGCGCGGGCGACGCCCTCCAGGACCGGGTCGACCGCCTCCAGGTGCGAGGGGTTCGCGGTGAGCGACACCTTGATCTGCTCGCCGTCCAGGCCCGTGAACGTGCCCTCGGCGCCCAGGTGGTACTTCACGTCACCGGAGCCGTGCATCGACTTCGGGTCGAGGTTGCCCTCGAACTCGCGGAAGATCTGCGCGTACGACTTGCCGACGATGTTGGCGAGCACGTTCAGCCGGCCGCGGTGGGCCATGCCGATGACGACCTCGTCCAGGCGGGACTCGGCGGCGCTGTCGATGACCGCGTCGAGGAGCGGGATGACGGACTCGCCGCCCTCCAGCGAGAACCGCTTCTGGCCGACGTACTTCGTCTGCAGGAAGGTCTCGAAAGCCTCCGCCGCGTTCAGCCGGCGCAGGATGCGCAGCTGCTCCTCGCGCTCCGGCTTGGTGTGGCCGCGCTCGACGCGGTCCTGGATCCACTTGCGCTGCTTCGGGTCCTGGATGTGCATGAACTCGACGCCGGTGGTGCGGCAGTACGAGTCGCGCAGGACGCCGAGGATGTCGCGCAGCTTCATCATCGACTTGCCGGCGAAGCCGCCGACCGCGAACTCGCGCTCCAGGTCCCACAGGGTGAGCCCGTGCTCGGTGATGTCCAGGTCGGGGTGCTTGCGCTGCTTGTACTCCAGCGGGTCGGTGTCGGCCATGACATGGCCGCGGACCCGGTAGGAGTGGATCAGCTCGAAGACGCGGGCGGCCTTCGTGACGTCGTCGTCGTGCGAGGCGTCGATGTCCTTGAGCCAGCGGACCGGCTCGTACGGGATGCGCAGGGCCTCGAAGATCTCGTCGTAGAAGCCGTTCTCGCCGAGGAGGAGGTTCGCGACGATGCGGAGGAACTCGCCGGAGGCGGCGCCCTGGATGACCCGGTGGTCGTACGTCGACGTCAGGGTCATGACCTTGGAGATGCCCAGCTTGTTGAGCGTGTCCTGGGACGTGCCCTGGAACTCCGCCGGGTAGTCCATCGAGCCGACGCCCATGATGACCGACTGGCCGGGCATCAGGCGGGGCACGGAGTGGACGGTACCGAGGCCGCCGGGGTTGGTCAGGGAGACCGTGACACCGGAGAAGTCGTCCATCGTCAGCTTGCCGTCGCGGGCGCGGCGGACGATGTCCTCGTAGGCCTGCCAGAACTCGAAGAAGTTCAGCGTCTCGGCCTTCTTGATGCCGGCGACGACGAGCTGACGGTCGCCGTTCGGCTTCACCAGGTCGATCGCCAGGCCGAAGTTGACGTGCTCCGGCTTGACCAGGGTGGGCTTGCCGTCCTTCTCGGCGTAGTGGTAGTTCATCGACGGCATGGCCTTGAGGGCCTGCACCATCGCGTAGCCGATGAGGTGGGTGAAGGAGATCTTCCCGCCCCGGGCGCGCTTCAGATGGTTGTTGATGACGATGCGGTTGTCGAAGAGCAGCTTCACCGGGACCGCGCGCACCGACGTGGCCGTGGGCAGCTCCAGGGAGGCGTTCATGTTCTTCGCAACGGCCGCGGCGGGGCCGCGCAGCGGTACGTACTCCGGGCCGCCCTGTGCCTCGGTCGCGGGAGCGGCCTTGGCGGGCGCGGCCTTCGCGGCGGCCGGCTTGGCGGCGGCAGCGGGCTTGGCGGCGGGAGCCGGGGCCTGAGCCGGGGCGGCGGCTGCGGGCTTCGGCGCCGCGGGGGCGGCCGGAGCGGGCGCGGCCGGAGCCTGGCCGTCGACGGAGGCCGGGGCGGCGGGAGCCGGAGCCGCGGGCGCGGCCTGAGCGGTCGATGGGGGTCCCCCCGCGCGGGTGGATTCGAGCGTGGGGGAAGTTCCTGCGGCCCCCGCGGCCGCAGTACGCGACGTGGCCGAGGCGGCGACGCCACCCGGCTTGTAGTCGGCGAAGAAGTCCCACCAGGCGCGGTCTACCGAATTCGGGTCCTGGAGGTACTGCTGATAGATCTCGTCGACGAGCCACTCGTTCGGACCGAAGGCGGCGGCCGGGTTCTTCCCGGCCTTCCCGGCTTGGTCGTCAGTGGAGATGCTCGAGTTACTGGGGGACTGTGGCGACACGGCGGCAACCGCCCTCTTCCGCTTCACAAGGTGATGGACAGCGGGAATTAAGGCTACGCCTCCATAGCCGCTGCATGCAGGCCGGGCGGGTTGATCGTCATGTAAGTCACATCGAAACGCGTGTTTCGGTGCTGGAAATGGCGGGAAACAAGCGCGGTTGCCCTGTGGATGCCCCGCGGAATCCGTGCATCTCGCCCTGCTCTTGCGGCTCGGGCTCGAACGCCGCGTCAGCCGTGAGCGGAGGCAGCCCCGGAAGAGTGACCTTGATCCGGCAGCCGCGCTGGGATTCGGCCACACCGATCCGGCCGCCGTGCAGATCGACCGCCCAACGCGCGATCGCCAGCCCCAGACCCGTACCGCCGTCGCTGCCCGGACCGTGCGGTGCGGCGACTCCGCCGCGGTTGAAACGCTCGAAGACCCGGTGCCACTCCGACTGCGGAATCCCCGGACCCTCGTCCAGCACCTCCAGATCGAGCGACTCCGGATACTCCCCGCGCCGCGCCTTCACCGTCACGCGGCCGTGCGGCGGGCTGTGCTTGACCGCGTTGTCGATGAGGTTGGCGACGACCTGGTGGATCCGCTCCGGGTCGGCGTGCGCGGTCAGCTCGGGCGGCGACACGTCCAGGTGCAGATGCACGTCCGTACGCGTGTGAGTACCGGACCCTGAGGAGATGCCCCCGCGCGCGGAGACCACCATGTTGGCCTCCTTCAGTACGCCGGACAGGTACGGCCACACCTCGAAGCGGCGCTTGCGCAGCGGTACGACGCCGTTGTCCAGCCGGGACAGGTCGAGCAGTGTGTCCACCAGGCGCCCGAGGCGCTCGGTCTGCTTGAGCGCCGTACGCATCGTCTCGGGATCGGCGGCCGAGACACCGTCCACGACGTTCTCCAGGACCGCGCGCAGTCCGGCGATCGGCGTCCGCAGCTCGTGCGAGACGTTCGCGACCAGCTCCTTGCGCTGGCGGTCCTGGGCCTCCAGGTCGTCGGCCATGCGGTTGATCGTCTGGGCCAGGTCGCCCAGTTCGTCGCGGCGGTCGGCGCCCTTGACCCGGCTCGTGTAGTCGCCGTGCGAGATGTTCCGGGCGACGGTGTTCATCTCGTCCAGGGGAGACGTCAGCGAGTGCGCCACGAACTGCGTGATCAGCAGGGTCGCGATCATCGAGAAGACGGTGATGAAGCGCAGCTCGGTCTCCGTGCGCACCGCGATCATCATCAGCACGGTGGTGATGAAGACCGAGACGACGACCAGCGCGCCGAGCTTCGTCTTGATCGAGAAGGGGCGTACGCCCTCCCAGAGGCTCGCGCTCCAGCCGCTCGCCGCCTTCTTGCGCGTATCGTCGCGCGCCTCGTCGGCCTCGCTCATGGAACAGCCTCCTCAGAAGATCGGGCTCGTCGGACTCAAGGAGTGGGGGTCTCCAGCGCGTAGCCGACGCCGTGCACGGTACGGATCCGCTCGGCGCCGATCTTCCGGCGCAAGGCCTTGATGTGACTGTCCACGGTACGGGTGCCGGAGGCGTCCGCCCAGTCCCACACCTCGGCGAGCAGCTGCTCCCGGGAGAGCACCGCGCGCGGCGTATTGGCCAGGCAGACCAGCAGATCGAACTCGGTGGGCGTCAGATGAACGTCCTCGCTGCGCACCCGCACCCGCCGCTGCGCATGGTCGATCTCCAGCTCGCCCAGGCGCAGGATGCCGGAGCGAGGCGTCGACGCGGCGACCACGGCGCGCTCCACGCGGCGCAGCAGCACATGGACGCGTGCGGCCAGCTCACGCATGGAGAAAGGCTTCGTCATGTAGTCGTCGGCGCCCACGCCGAGCCCGACGAGCATGTCCGTCTCGTCGTCGCGTGCCGTCAGCATCAGCACCGGCACCGGGCGCTGCGCCTGCACGCGGCGGCAGACTTCCAGGCCGTCGAAGCCCGGCAGCATGATGTCGAGGATCAGCAGATCGGGCTGCCAGGCCTCGGCCGTGTCGACGGCGGCCGGTCCGTCACCGGCGGTTTGCACGAGAAATCCCTCGGCCCGCAACCGGGCGGCGATGGCGTCCACGATCGTCGGATCGTCCTCGACCACCAGCACCCGGCGCTGTGCGCCCTGCGTCGCCGCCGCGCCGTTGTGGGAGGTGTGTGTCTGCTCCATCGCCCGCCCCTGAGGTGTGCTTTCCGGAATCGTGGGGGTGATTCCATGACTGCGCTTGACGCTTGAATGATCTGCGTCAGGTCAGCAGAGTACGGGCAGTGACCACCGCTCGGCTATCCAGGCCCGACAGCGAGATGCACGACGTCCGGAACGCCCCGGGCAACCGGGATCTCTTCGGTACGCACCTGCCGGAACCCGGCATTCCTCAACCTTCCCTCGAAATCAGACGAGGGTTGAGCCGACCACACGGCCAGCACCCCTCCTGGCCTCAACACCCTTGCGCACGCGGCGAGTCCGGCCGCCGAATAGAGGCTTTCGTTGCCCTCCGTCACGGTCCATCCCGGCCCGTTGTCGATGTCGAGGCAGAGCGCGTCGTATATGCCGGATGTCTCATTGACATAGGCGATCAAATCGTCCTCGACGATCTCGGTACGCGGATCCGCGAGCGCCGCGGCCGAGATCTCCGACAACGGCCCGTCCAGATGCCAGTCGATGACGGCCCGCTCCCGCTCGACCACCGCGATCCGCCCCCACCGCGGATCACCGGCCGCATGCGCCAGCGAGAACCCGACGCCGAGCCCGCCGATCAGCACACTCGGCTCCGGCCGCCCGTCGAGCGCATCCCGAGCGGCGTCGATGAGCAGCCGCTCGGACCGCCCGTCCGATGTGTCCATCAGAAAGCACCCGTTGGCGATGATCTGCAGCAACTCGCCATGCCGCCGCAGCACGACTTCGCCGTACGGGCCGTTGCGGCGGTCTAGGACTACGGGGACTACGTGGCTGTCGTACGCGGTGGTCATCCACCCATCTTTACAAGTCCTTCAGGGGAGGGTCAGCCGGTGCACAGGGGCACGTGGCGGGCGCGTGCGACTTGATGTGGTGCGGGAGCGCGGCGAGTTGGGGGTGGTGCGTGGGGAGTACGACGGTGGGGGCGCCGCTTTCGCGGAGGGTGGGGGCGGTGCCGGCCAGGCACGGCGGGTGCGCCGGGTGGCGGCCGGAGGTGGCAGGTGAAGCGGGTGCCGACCGGGTGCGGCAGATCAGCCAGGTGTCGGCCTGGCGCGGCAGGTCAGCCGGCGGAGCGGAGGTCGGAGACGAGCCGGAAGCGTTCCAGGACCACGGGCGTCGTGTCGTCGACGGTGAACCGGGGGTCCTCCAGTGCCGCGCGCATCTCCTCGCTGTGCCAGAACCGTTCGTGGCCCTCTCGCCACTCGGCCACGCTGGTGTACCCCTCCCCTTCGCCCACCGCGTGGGCGAGATCCACCTGCGCCAGCGGGACGACGCGGACACCGGTCACCTCGATAACCCCCACCGGCCGGTCGTCGGAGTCGACGACCACGGAACGGCTCCCGGCCTCCGGGAGGGGCTCCCCCTCGTGCTCGTACTCCACAAGAAGCTGCGTCGTGGAGGTCTTGGACCCGTCGAGGATCGCCGCGACAAGCCGGTCGCGCAGCGGGCCGGGAAAGGCGAACTCGGCTTTGGGCAACGATGCGAGGCCTTCGGGCGAGGCCGAGTCGGTCGTCATGTGGTGACGGTAGTCCGTAGCCTGCGGTCATGGCCGAACAAGCGGAGCGACCGCTGCTCTTCCTGGATGTCGATGGAACCCTCTTGCCCTATGGGGGAGCGCGGCTTCCCGCAGCCCTCGAGGACTGGGGCGGCTGGCAGGACGTGTCGAATCCTCAGCTGACGAAGATCGATCTCGCGCATGGTCCGCGTTTGCTGGCGCTGTCCTGCACCTTGGTGTGGGCCACGGCCTGGATGGACGATGCCAACGAGGTGATAGCGCCGCTGCTCGGGCTGCCTGAGCTTCCCGTGGCGGACCTGCCGGACGCGCCGGAGGAGGACGAGGCAGGCGGGCTGCACTGGAAGACCCGAGCCCTCGTCGAGACCGCGGCGGGACGCCCGTTCATCTGGGTCGACGACGAGTTGACCGATCTCGATCGCGCCTGGGTGTCAACGCACCATCCAGGGCAGGCACTTCTCCACCGCGTCGATTCCACGATCGGCCTCATCGATACGGACTTCGCCGTGCTCGAGGAGTGGCTGCGCGCAGCGTGAGGGACGGTCCCGGGCGCCTCAGGCAAGCTCCCGTGGCCCGTAGACGGCGTGCTCGGCGCCCGTGGCAAGTGCCCAGTAGCGGTCGCCGTAGGACCAATGCCACCACTCGGTCGGGTAGTTGACGAGGCCCGCCGCCGTCAGCGCATCGACGAGAAGCTGCCGGTTGGCTCGCGCTTCCGGGCCGATGTTGGGGGCGGCGGTGTAGCAGGCGCCTTCGCTCTCCTCCGGGCTGGCGTTCACTCGGGTTCCCATGTCGAGTTCCTGGCCGGCGGCCGTGACGAGGGTGAGGTCGACGGCGGCGCCGGCGCTGTGCGGGGCGATCTCCGGAGGGGACACGTAGCGGCTTGCGGCAGCGCGGAGTTGTTCCGGAGTCCAGTCGGGGTTGTTGCTCCGAAGTTCGTCGGCGTATCCCTCGAAGTACGAACGCTGCAAGGCGGGTGGCCGGTATCCCTCGACGAACAGCAGATGGATGCTGTCCGGCAGCAGCTTTTGTGCGTCGAGGAGCCGGGTCAGGACGCCTTCCCGCAGGTGAGCGAAGGCCCCTGAGGCATCATTTCTGCGAGCGTCGACGTCTATGGGGAACGGCTCGTGGAGCCGGACGTCGAGGAGCGGTTCGTCGCAGTCCACCACGGGTATGGCTGCGATCTTCGGGTCTGACATCAACACGATCTCGGGCATGGACCGATCATGGCCTAACGACTCGCGGCGTCAGCCCAATCCTTTGCCTGATCCGACGTCACGCGTCCCGTTCGGCTTCCCGAGCCGTACGCTCCAGCCGGCTTCGATAGTTCTCCCACCATGCCGCATCGCCCGGCGCCATGCCGTCGTTGCCCTTGTTCATCCCCGCGATGCCGTCTATGAGTTCCCGGACGATGTCGGCGTGACCTGCGTGCCGGTGCGTCTCGGCGATCATGCGCACGACGGCGTGATGCAGCGTCACCTCGTCCCTGTCGTCGGGCCACCACGGCACCTTGCCGATCGTGTCCAGCGCCAGCGCGTCGATCGTGGCGTCCGCGTGGGCCCATGCCCGCCGGTAGAGCCCCACGATGTACTCGCGTGACTCGTCGGCGGTTGCCCACATGTCCGCGTTGGTTTCCGCACCGTCGTCCATCCAGGGCAGCGGCTCGCCGGACGGTCGTCCGAAGGTGTCGCCGAGGTAGCCCAGCTCCATGGTTGCCACGTGTTTGACCAGGCCCAGGATGTTGGTGCCGGTCGGCGTCAGGGGGCGGCGGGCGTCGTACTCCGAGAGGCCTTCGAGCTTCCACAGCAGGGCGTCGCGGGCGGACTGCAGGTAGAAGTGCAGGTCGGCTTTGGGATCCGGGTCCGGTGCGGTCATGGGGTCAGTCTGCCGTTCGGGTGATCAATGTTCACCGGCTTTGTTGACCGCTGAGCCGTCTGTGATCGCTGACAGCGAACGGCCCTTGGTGGCGGGAACATTCCGCAACCCCTGTGCATTGAGTCTGCATAACTCAACTTGACTGCCATAGGGGAGACCATGACTTCGACGTCCACACCGCTCACCCTGCCCGTGCTGCCGCTCGACGACGAGGTCGTGCTGCCCGGGATGGTGGTGCCCCTGGACCTGAACGATGCCGATGTACGAGCCGCGGTGGAGGCCGCGCAGGCCGCCGCACGGTCCAGTGGGGGAAGCAAGCCGAAGGTGCTGCTTGTTCCACGGATCGACGGGACGTACGCGAGTACGGGTGTGCTCGGGACCGTCGAGCAGGTCGGCAGGCTGGCCGACGGCGACCCGGGCGCGCTGATCCGCGGGCGTGGGCGGGTGAAGATCGGGGCCGGGACCACCGGGCCAGGCGCCGCGCTGTGGGTCGAGGGGGCGAGGCTCGACGAGAGCGTGCCCGATCCGCTGCCCGGCCAAGTGGCCGACCTCGTCAAGGAGTACAAGGCCCTCGCCACCAGCTGGCTGCGCAAGCGCGGCGCCTGGCAGGTGGTCGACCGGGTCCAGGCGATCGACGACGTGTCCGCCCTCGCCGACAACTCCGGGTACTCGCCCTTCCTGACCACCGCGCAGAAGGTCGAGCTCCTCGAGACCGCCGACCCCGTCGCCCGGCTGAAACTCGCCACCGAGCAGCTCCGCGAGCACCTTGCCGAGCAGGACGTCGCCGAGTCCATCGCCAAGGACGTACAGGAAGGCGTCGACAAGCAGCAGCGCGAGTTCCTGCTGCGGCGGCAACTCGAGGCCGTACGCAAGGAGTTGCGCGAGCTGAACGGTGAGCAGGACGGCGAGGAGTCCGACGACTACCGGGCCCGCGTCGAGGCCGCCGATCTGCCCGAGAAGGTCCGCGAGGCGGCCCTCAAGGAGGTCGACAAGCTGGAGCGGTCGAGCGACCAGTCGCCCGAGGGCTCCTGGATCCGGACCTGGCTCGACACCGTCCTCGAACTGCCCTGGAACGAACGCACGCAGGACGAGTACGACATCCAGGGCGCCCAAGCGATCCTCGACGCCGAGCACGCCGGTCTTGAAGACGTGAAGGAGCGCATCACCGAGTACCTGGCCGTGCGCAAGCGGCGCCTGGAGCGGGGACTGGGAGTCGTCGGCGGGCGCCGCGGCGGTGCCGTGCTCGCGCTCGTCGGGCCGCCCGGTGTCGGCAAGACCAGCCTCGGCGAGTCCGTCGCGCACGCGATGGGGCGCAAGTTCGTACGGGTCGCCCTCGGCGGCGTACGCGACGAGGCCGAGATCCGCGGTCACCGGCGTACGTACGTGGGCGCGCTGCCCGGTCGTATCGTCCGCGCCATCAAGGAGGCCGGGTCCATGAACCCGGTCGTGCTCCTGGACGAGATCGACAAGGTCGGCTCCGACTTCCGGGGTGACCCGGCCGCCGCCCTGCTCGAAGTCCTCGACCCCGCCCAGAACCACACCTTCCGCGACCACTACCTGGAGGTCGAACTCGACCTGAGCGACGTGGTGTTCCTCGCCACGGCCAACGTCCTGGAAGCCATTCCGGAGGCGCTGCTCGACCGCATGGAGCTGGTGCGGCTCGACGGCTACACCGAGGACGAGAAGGTCGTCATCGCCCGCGACCACCTGCTGCCGCGGCAGTTGGAGCGGGCTGGGCTGGAAGAGGCCGAAGTCACCCTCGACGAGAGCGCGTTGCGCAAGCTCGCCGGTGAGTACACGCGGGAAGCGGGTGTACGGAACCTGGAGCGGGCGATCGCACGGCTGCTTCGCAAGGTCGCAGCTCAGCATGAACTCGGCGAGCGGAAGCTGCCGTTCACCGTCGGCGAGGGTGATCTGCGCGGGCTGATCGGCCGGCCTCACCATGTGCCCGAGTCCGCCCAGGATCCGGCTGAGCGCCGTACGGCCGTTCCCGGTGTCGCCACCGGGCTCGCGGTCACCGGCGCGGGTGGCGATGTGCTGTACGTGGAGGCGTCGTTGGCCGATCCGGAGACGGGTGCCTCCGGTCTGACCCTCACCGGTCAGCTCGGCGACGTGATGAAGGAGTCCGCGCAGATCGCGCTCTCCTTCCTCCGCTCGCACGGCGCCGAACTCGAGCTGCCCGTGGGCGACTTGAAGGACCGGGGCGTGCACATCCACTTCCCGGCGGGTGCGGTCCCGAAGGACGGGCCGAGCGCGGGGGTCACGATGACGACGGCTCTCGCCTCGCTGCTCAGCGGGCGCCTGGTCCGTACGGATGTGGCGATGACCGGTGAAGTCTCGCTGACCGGGCGGGTGCTGCCGATCGGCGGCGTCAAGCAGAAGCTGCTGGCCGCGCATCGGGCCGGCGTCAACACCGTCATCATTCCCAAGCGGAACGAGGCCGATCTGGACGATGTGCCCGCCGAGGTTCTGTCGAAGCTCGACGTGCACGCGGTCACGGACGTTCGGCAGGTGCTGGAGCTGGCGTTGTCGCCTGCGGCTCGCGGGGCGGCTGCGGAGGTTCCGGTGGCGGCGTGACGGACGCCATCGGGAATGAAGACCCGGTCCCCTCTCGGGGCCCGGGTCTTCGCCATACGGCGCCGAGGAGGGGGGTGTGTCGGGGTTGTGTGCGGGGTGCGGGTTGTACGTGGCTGGTCGCGCCCATGCGGCGGAGCCGCAAATTGACACAGCCCCGCGCCCCTAAAAAGACTGCGGCTGCCCGCACCGCGGAGAAGATTGCGCCCCGGCGCCCCTGAAGGGACTGCGGCTGCCCGCATCCTGCTCCCCGGAAATACCCCCGGAGCTGCGGGAATGGCTAAGCTTCGGCGAAACTTTCAGGATCGTGCAGCTTAGTCAGGGGCCGATGTGGGTGAGGGTGGTAACGGTGAGGGGCAGGCGTTGCGGGCGGGGCAGGGTGTGGATCAGGAATTCCTGGCCCTGGAGCGGGAGTTGACCGTTCTGCTGCGGCGTGCGCGGGCCTCCTCCGGGGAGATGGCCCGGGAGGTTCACCCCGACCTGGAGTCCGCCGCGTACGGGCTGCTCGCACGCCTGGACGAGCGGGGCGGTCAGCGTGCCACCGAGCTTGCCGCCTTCATCGGTGTCGGCAAGGCCACCATGTCCCGGCAGCTGAGGGCCCTCGAAGAGCTGGGCCTCATCACCCGCGAGCCCGACCCCGCCGACGGCCGCGCCTGGCTCGTCCACCTCACGGAGGAGGGCCGGGCCCGGTTCCGTACGGTCCGCGATGCGCGGCGGGCGCGCTACGTGCGGCAGCTCGCGAACTGGGACCGTAAGGAAGTCGCTGAACTGGCCCGGCTTCTTCACCAGTTGAACCGGAGGAGCGAGGGCTGAACTCGGGGGAGCGCAGGAGCGTGCAGGGGGATCACAGCTCGACGTACACCACCGTCGCGTCATCATGCACCTTGCTCCGGCCCAGGAACTCCCGCTCCGTATCCGCCCGTTCGAGTGCCCGCACCCGGTCCACGAGCGCCTGAGCGCCCTCCTTCCGCACCAGCGTGACGAGGTCCGCCCAGTCGCCCTGCCGGAATTTGTCCACCCATCGGGTGGCGCCGTCCGTCAGGGCGGTGAGCGTGCGGACTTCGGTGCGGGGGAGCGTGCCGGTTACCGCGCGGGTCGCCACCGACGGGTCCGCGGCGGCGGTGAAGAAGCCGCCCTCCTTGTTGCGGATCGTCGCGTCGGTGATCGCGTGGGTGGCCAGGGAGGCGCGGGGGACGCGGGCGAGGCGGTCGTCGAGGAGGGGGGTGACCGCACCGGACGGCGACTCGGCGAGGAGAGCGGAGTCGGAGAGGACCAGGTACTCGATCTCGTGCGCGGACCAGCGGGCGAGGACCACAGTTGCCTGAGGGGTTCGTGGGTGAGAAAGGTCACAAGTGGCGCGATGGGCGTCCGCGGTGCGTGAGATGGCCTGCGCCAGCACCTCGGCGAGGGTGAGATCTCGCCGTGAAGCGGACAGTTCACCCAGCGCTCCGCCGAGCCGTGCCGTGAACCACGGGACCGAGTGCCGGCAGCCCACCTCGGTCGCCGGCGGAGTCACTCCGTCAAGCACGACAAGCGAACCGCCCTGACCGGAGGCGGGGAGCCCGGCCGCCGCGTAGTCCTCGTTCGGGCGGGCAGGATCACCGGGGGCCGAGATCAGTTCCGTGCGCATCCGGCCAGTCTGCACGAGCTCTTCACAAGCTTCGTCAAAGGCTGGCAATCGTCGCCGAATTGGCGCGGAGTGGCAGGTCACCGCCGGAAATGAGGCGGAATAAATGGCTCCGCCGGGGCGCGGCGGCGCATCTTGCCACCGGCTGCCGCGGGAGTCCACCCGGCCCGCCACGCAAGGTCGCTGCACAGGCCAGAAGAACTTGCCCACCCCTGCCTCACCGATGTTCACTCCTTTGGGTGGCGGGTCAGGCGTTGCGCGGCCACTGCCCACCGGCACTGGGAGGGTCGGAAGCCGTAACGGTGACGACACGTTCGCTGACGGACCGTCACCAGGGCCCACGGGTAAACGAGTCAAGAATGCGAGCATCGGTGCAGAAGATGCGGCCTCGGCGCAAAGGCAGTCAGTCGGCCTCGGGAGAGGCCCCCGGGCGCACGCCGGGCTCCCCGGAACCGGCCTCGTCGGCGGCGCCGGAGCACACCCGGAACTCCCCGGCAGGAACGCCGGGTTACCCCGACCCCGCAGGAACTGCCAGAGTCACCGGAATCGCCGGACAGGGCCGCCCCGCCCACGTACGCACCCGCCTGATCGTCGCCGTCGCCGTGGTGGCCGCCGCGATCGCCGCGGCCGGTGCCCCCTCCATCATCACCGCCTCCAGCGACCTGAACGACTCCCAGAACCTCGTCACCCTCGCCGACCGCACCAAGGACGCCCTGACCCTCGCCCACGCGCTCGCCGACGAACGCGACGAGGTCACCTCCTACATCGCGGCCGGCCGCCCCGACGGCGAAGGCCCCTCCGAGCGGCACAGCGCCCGCGTCGACCGGCAGGTCGACGAGCTGAGCACCGAGGAGGCGCCCGCCGAGCTGCGCAAGGACCTCGACGAGATCTCCTCCGTACGCAGAGCAGCGCTCACCGGCAAGAGCACCGCTCTCGAAGCGCATCAGGCGTACTCCGCCGCCATCGCCGAACTCCACGGCCTCGCCGAGGACCTGGCCGAGCGGCTGCCGCCCCGCGCGGGTTCCGGCGCGCACGCGCTCGCCGACCTCGACACCGCCGTCCAGCAGGCCGCCGCCACCCGTGGCCTCCTCCTCGCCGCACTGAACGTGCCCACCAGGACCGAGACCGTCACCGACCCGGCCACCGGCGAGACCAGCAGGAAGATCACCTCGTCCACGGCCGACACGAGGACGCGCAACGCGCTCACCGCCGCCGCCCAGCAGGCGAACGTCCGCGAGCAGGTCGCACTCGCCGACTTCCACGACGGCGCGCCGAGCACCGACAGCGCCTCGTACTACTCCACGGTGACCGGCCCCGACGTCACCTCCGCCGAGAGGTACCTCGCCACTCTCGTCGACCGGGCGACCCTCTCCGAGTCCGAACTCGGCACCAACGCCGAGAAACTGGATGCCGCGCTCTCCGCCCGCGTCGAGCAGATGCGCGGCATCGAGGCCTCCCTCAACAGCCAACGGGCCAAGGATCTTGCCCAGTTGCGCGACGACGACGTCACCGCGCTGGAGATCCGTATCGCGCTCCTCGGTTTCCTGATGCTGGTCGCCGTCGGCGTCTCCACGGCCATGGCCCGTACGCTGACCCGCCCGCTCGCCGTCCTCCGCCTCGGCTCGGCCCGGCTGGCCGCCGACCCGGCGGCCCAGGAGCCGGTGAAGTTCACCGGCCGCAACGACGAGTTCGCCCAGGTCGTACGCTCCGTAAACGCCCTGCACGCGCACGCCGTCGCCCTCCACGAGCGGCTGAAGACCCTGGAGAGCGACCGCAAGCACCTCATCGGCGGGCGCCAGGTCATGGCCGACGAGCGCGACAAGCTGCGTCGCGAACTCGCCGAAGCCGCCGCCCACTTGGCGCAGGTACGGCAGAGCATCCACGGCACCTTCGTCAACCTCTCGCTGCGCACCCTCGGCCTCGTCGAGCGGCAGCTCTCCGTCATCGAGCAGCTCGAGGAACGCGAGCAGGACCCCGACCGGCTCGCCACGCTCTTCCGCCTCGACCACCTTGCCACCGTCATGCGCCGCCACAGCGAGAACCTGCTGGTCCTCGCGGGCGCCGAACACGGCCACCAGCACCCCGAGCCGGTCCCGCTCGTCGATGTCGCCCGCGCCGCCGTCAGCGAGATCGAGCGCTACGAACGCGTACGGATCGCCGCGCTGCCGCCCCACGCGCACCTCGCCGGGTTCGCGGCGGACGACATCAGCCACCTGATGGCCGAACTCATGGAGAACGCCACGTCGTTCTCGCCGCCCGACATCCCCGTCGAGGTCTCCGGCTGGCTCCTCGAAAGCGGCGAGGTCATGCTCTCCGTACACGACGAGGGCATCGGCATGACCACCGAGCGCCTCGACCAGCTCAACACCCGCCTCTCGGACTTCGACCCCGAAGACGCCTACGACACCTACGACCCGGAGAGCGGCGAGGGCCTCGGGCTCGGCCTGTACGTGGTCGCGCGGCTCGCACACCGGCACGGCGTACGGGTACGGCTGCGCGAGCAGAAGCAGGGCGGCATCGCGGCGGTCGTGGTCCTGCCCAAGTCACTACTGGCCGCCGCCCCGGCCATAGCGGTCCCGTCGGCGACCCACCCGACACTCGGCAGCGCCAAGTCACTGTCGTTCCCCGGCGCCGACTCCGAGGCCAACTCCAATGTCCTGCACGGCCGTTCGGGCCAAGCGGGCCCCTCCAACCAGGACCCGCTGATCGCGGCGGCGGAAGAGGCGGCACGGGAGGACACCGATTCCGGCGCCGACGCCGATTCCGGCGCGGGCGCCGGGGACGTCGTACGGGACGACGCCGCGTCCTTCGCGCCTGCCGATTCCGGCGGGGGCGCTGAGGGGGTCGTACGGGACGAGGCCGCGCTCTTCGCGCCTGCTGATTCTGGCGCGGGCGGCGGGGAGGTCGTATGGGACGAGGCGGCGTCCTTCGCGCCTGCCGATTCCGGCGGGGGCGCTGAGGGGGTCGTACGGGACGAGGCCGCGCTCTTCGCGCCTGCTGATTCTGGCGCGGGCGGCGGGGAGGTCGTATGGGACGAGGCGGCGTCCTTCGCGTCCGCTGATTCCGGCGGGGGCGCTGAGGGGGTCGTACGGGACGAGGCCGCGCTCTTCGCGTCGGCCGATTCGGACACCGGCGCCGGGGAAGTCGTACGCGACGAAGCGGCGCCCTTCGCGCCTTCCGCACCGGAAGCCGAGCCCGCGGCCGCGGAATCCGCCCAGCCAGCCGAGGCCGCGCCCGCGGATTCGGCACTCTCCGCACCGGAAGCCGAGGCCGCGCCGGCAGAATCGGCTCAGCCCGCTCAGCCCGCTCAGCCCGCTCAGCCCGCTCAGCCCGCTCAGCCCGCCGAGGCCGCGGAACCCGCAGAGTCCGCTCGGGCCGCCGAGCTCGCACAGTCCGCTCGGCCCGCGGAGCCCGCCGAGGTCCCAGAGCCCGCCGAGGTCCCAGAGCTCGCTGAACCTCCGGAGTCTGCCGAGCGCCCCGGGTTTCCCAAGCGACCCGGGCCCCCTGCCCCCTCCGCGCCCGAGACCACCATGGCGCTCATCGCCATCCCCGCGCAGGCCGGCAACCCCGACCCGTACGCCATCGGCCCCGACTCCCACGAGCGGGCCCACGACGACCGTTTCGCGCACGACCGATTCGCGGACGAACGGGTCGCAGGCCAACAGGTCGCGGACGAGCGGGTCGCAGGTCAGCAGGTCGCAGCGGCGCCGGGCGAGGGCGAGCCCGAGCGGGTCACCGACAAGGGGCTGCCCAAGCGGACGCCCAAGGTCAACGCGCCCCGGCCGGCGGCCAGGCCGCGCGCGGCGTCCGTGGATGCCGAGGCGCTGCGCCGCAGGCTGGGCGGGTTCCGCCGCGGGGCGATCGAGGGGCGCCGCGACGTCGAGGCGGAACTCGCGGGGCAGGCGGCGCCCACAGGGGAGCGCGAGCGCGCATCAGAACCCGTACGGGAGCGCGCACCAGAGGCCGTGGAAACCGAGGGGGACAACGTCCAGGGGGACACCGTCGAGGAGGCAAGCAGTTGAAGGCGCCGAGTACCTTCGGACTGAGCAATGAGGCCCGTAATCTGCACTGGCTGCTGACAAACCTCGTCGAGGAGGTGCCGGGCATCCTGTCGGTCGCGGTGGTCTCCTCCGACGGGTTGCTGCTGCTCTCCTCCGACCCCGGGAGGAACGCGGAGGCCGTAGCGGTGGCGGGCACCGGCCGGCCCACCGGCCCCAGGGGCTCCTCCGCCGACCTGGCCACCGTCGTCTCCGGCATCGGCAGCCTCACCATCGGCGCCGCACGGCTGATGGACTCCGGCGGGGTCAAGCAGACGATGGTCGCGATGGAAGAGGGCAGCCTCTTCGTGATGTCGATCAGCGACGGTTCGCTGCTCGGCGTGCACGGCGCCCCGGACTGCGACATGAGCGTCGTCGCGTACCACATGGCGCTCTTCGTGGGCCGCGCCGGGCACGTCCTGACCCCCGAACTCCGCAGCGAGCTGCGCCAGTCGATAGAGGACGCGTCGATAGGGAGCACCCAGTGAGCAGCCAGGCGCCCAAGCTTCCGATACGTCGCGGCGACAGAAAACCGGCCCGCGTACGCCCGTACTCGCTCACCGGCGGCCGTACGCGCTTCGGACACGTACTGCTCGTCGAGACCTTCGTGGCGAGCACCGCCGCTCTCGAAGCCCCCGAGGAACGGCGGGAGTTGACGAACGGCTCGCTCAACACCCGTGTCATGCCCGAGATGCGGGCCATCGTCGAACTCTGCCGCCGCATGCGCACGGTCGCCGAGATCGCCGCGCTGCTGAAGATGCCGCTCGGCGTGGTCCGCGTACTCATCAGCGATCTCGCGGACCAGGGAAAGCTCCGCGTCTACGGAACCGGTCACGGCCCCGGACAGCCGGACCGCGCACTGCTCGAAAGGGTGCTGAATGGACTCCGCCGTCTCTGAGGTCGCCACCGGCAACATCGCCGTCCCGGACGCGGACGAGAACCTCCAGGCCTGGCAGACGGACCCGACGCGCGCCCCGATCGCCACGAAGATCGTGGTGGCGGGCGGCTTCGGCGTCGGCAAGACCACGCTCGTCGGCGCCGTCTCCGAAATCACGCCCCTCGAGACCGAGGCGCTGATGACCGAGGCGAGCGAGGAAACCGACGACCTCACCGCGACGCCCGAGAAGCTGACGACGACCGTGGCCATGGACTTCGGCCGCATCACGCTCGACGACGACCTGGTGCTCTACCTCTTCGGCACACCGGGCCAGCAGCGGTTCTGGTTCATGTGGGACGACCTCGTCCGCGGGGCGATCGGCGCGGTCGTCCTCGCCGATACCCGCCGTCTGAAGGACTGCTTCCCCGCGCTCGACTACTTCGAGAGCTGCGGACTGCCGTACGTCGTCGCCGTCAACCACTTCGACGGCACCGAGCGGTACGAACCCGAAGACGTGCGCGAGGCCCTCACCGTGCCCGCACACATACCTGTCATGATCATGGACGCGCGCCGCCGGATCTCGGTGATCGAGACCCTGCTGGCCCTCGTCGGCCACGCGCTCGCCGTCAGCCCCGAGTAGTTGCAGGTAGGAGACAGCACCCGCATGCGGAAAATACTCGTCGTCGGAGCCGGTCAGTCCGGACTCCAGCTAGCCCTCGGACTCCAGTCGCACGGGTACGAGGTCACCCTGATGTCCAACCGGACGGCGGACGAGATCCGTGCCGGCCGCGTCATGTCCACGCAGTGCATGTTCCACACGGCCCTGCAGCACGAGCGCGATCTCCAGCTGAACTTCTGGGAGTCCCAGGCCCCGAAGATCGAAGGACTCGGCGTCTCGGTCGCGGCCCCCGGCTCGCACGACCCGGGCCCCACCCAGCGGGCGATCGACTGGGTGGGCAGGCTCGACGGCTACGCGCAGTCCGTCGACCAGCGCGTGAAGATGGCCGGCTGGATGGAGACGTTCGCACAGCGCGGCGGCCAGCTCGTCGTCCACGGCGCGGCGGTCTCCGACCTCGACTACTTCTCCCGTACGTACGACCTGGTGCTGGTGTCGGCGGGCAAGGGCGAGCTGGTCTCGATGTTCGGCCGGGACGCCGCCCGCTCCCCGTACCGCGAGCCGCAGCGCGCCCTGGCCGTCGCATACGTCCACGGCCTGGGCCCGCGCCCCGAACACCCCGACTACGAAGCGGTCCGCTGCAACCTGGTCCCCGGCGTCGGCGAGCTCTTCGTCATGCCCTGCCTCACCACGTCCGGCCGCGCCGACATCCTCTTCTGGGAGGGCATACCCGGCGGCCCGCTCGACGTCTTCCAGGGCGTCAAGGACCCGGCCGAACACCTCTCCCTGACCCTGGAACTCATGGAGAAGTTCGTGCCGTGGGAGTACGCGCGGGCCACCAAGGTCGAACTGACCGACGCCAACGGCACGCTGTCCGGCCGCTACACCCCCACCGTCCGCAACCCCGTCGGCCGCCTCCCCGGCGGCGGACTGGTCCTGGGCGTCGCCGACGTGGTCGTGGCGAACGACCCGATCACCGGCCAGGGCTCCAACTCCGCCTCGAAATGCGCCGCTTCATACCTGGACTCGATCCTCTCGCACGGTGAGCGGGAGTTCGATGAGGCCTGGATGCGGGGGACCTTCGAGCGCTACTGGGACACCGCCCAGTACGTCACCAAGTGGACCAACGCGATGCTCGGCGCCCCGCCGGAGCACGTCCTGAACCTCATCGGCGCGGCAGGCCAGCTCCCCCCGGTCGCCGACCGCTTCGCCAACGGCTTCAACGACCCGGCGGACTTCGAGAACTTCTTCTATGAGCCGGAGAAGACCGAGGCCTATCTGGCGTCGGTGGCGGGATCGCCAGCCACTGACGGGGCTTCGCCCTCGTAGCCCTCGTATCCCTCGTCCGATCCGTCCGTCGCGCCCGGGGGGAGCTTCGGTGGCGTGTACTGCCGCAGGGGCTCCCCGGACGGGTCGGGGCGGACCGCGCCGAGGATGGGGTTGGCCGCGAGTGGTGAGACCTTGACCTTCGCGCCGGGTCGGGGTGCGTGGATGACCTTGCCGTCGCCCAGATAAAGGGCGACGTGGGTGGCCTCGGGGAAGTAGACGACGAGGTCCCCGGGACGCAGCTCGCTCAGCGGAATCCGGGGCAGTTGGTCCCACTGCTCCTGGCTGGTACGGGGGATGAGCTGGCCCGCGTACCCCCAGGCCTCGGACGTCAGCCCCGAGCAGTCGTACGTGTCCGGCCCCTCGGCGCCCCACTCGTACGGCTTGCCGATCTGCTCCACGGCGTACCGCAGCGCCGCCTCGCCCTGCCGCGAGGGCGGACGAGCCGCGCTGCTGCCGAGCGCGCCGGAGGCTACGAGCTCCTCCTGCGCCTCGGCCTCCGAGTCCTTCTCCAGCTCGGCCAGTTCGGCGAGCTGCTCCGCGCTGAGGGAGGCGAGCAGTTCCTCGACGTCCTCGAGGCGCTGCCGTACGGTGTCGCGGTCCTTCTTCTGCCGTTGGGCGAGGGCGAGTTGGCCGTCGAGGGCCTTGCGGGCGGCGCGGGCGAGTCTGTCCGTCCTCTTCTCGCTTCCGGTCAGCCGGTGCACCGTCGCGGCCCGCCGCTTGGAGAGCTGCCGGATCACATGTGCCTGGTCGAGGGCGTGCTGCGGGTCGCGGGCGAGGAGCAGGCGCACGTACGGGGAGATCTCGGTGCTGCTCTGGTACTGCTGCCGGGCGAGCCGGGCGGCGGCGCTGCGGCTGTCGTGCAGGGAGAGCCGGGCTCTGGCGAGCCGCCGGTTCAGCTTCTCGACTTCGGCGCGTTGGTTGTTGAGCTTCTCTTCAGTGGCGTTGTAGGTCTCGGTGGCCTGCTCGGCTTGGCGGTAGAGGCGCTGAAGGTCTGTCAGCAGCTGGGCGATGGGGCGTTCGCCGGGCTCGGCGGGCTCGGCGGGTTCGGCGGGTTCCGCTGCGGCCGCGGGTACGGGTGCGGGTGTGAGTGCCGGCGAGAGTGCTGCACTGGTTGCGATCGTCACCGTACAGACCAGACGCAGAAGCCTTCCTGACACGTCTTCACCTCCGGTACGAGGTGGCCCCTCCACCCCGTACCGCGAGCATCAGACGGCTGCGGCGCGCTCGCGCGGGCAGTGGTCGGTTCGGCTCAAGGGGGTCACTCGTCGGCGGTGTCGGGCTTTGCGCTCGGCGTGGCGCGTGGCTTGGTGTGCGGTGTGGCGTCCGTTGCGGTGTCCGGCCTGGTCTCCGGCTTGGACCACGGCCACTTGAGCTTGCTGCCCTTGTCGCCCTTGTTGCCCTCGGGGTCGAACTCGTACTTCCACCCCGGGTGGAGGGCGAGCTTTCTGCCTTGCGCCGCTGCCGGCACGCGTCGGTAGACGAGAACGGTCGGTGGGCCGCCCGCCGCGTCCGGGACCGGGACCCGGTACACCTTCGGCGGGTGCCCGGTCATGCCGAGCAGCACCGGCAGTACGCGGCCGTCGAGAGGCCCGCCCACGAAGGGAGTGTCTTCGCTCTTCACGGGTCCAGTCTCACAAACGGGGCGTCGCCGATCACGGGGAGCACCCGGCGGACCAGCTCGCCGAGCGGTCCCTCGGTGCTCTCCAGCGCGAGCGCGGCCCGTACGACGCCGGCGGTCTGTGGGTCGCGTCCCGCGGTCGCCACGAGCGTGGCCACGAACTGCTCGACCAGCCAGTCGCGCAACTCGTCCAGCGGCGGTTCCTTCTCCTCGTCCAGCCAGATGAGGGAGGCGGCCTCGACGGCGGTGATCCACATCCGCACGGTCATCCGGAGCCGTGGCCCCGGCTCCTTCACGTCCAGGTGACTGAGGATGTGCTCGGCGGCGGCGCGGCGGACTCCGTCCACGATGGCGGTGGTCCTTGACGTCTCGATGACGCTTCCGCCCTGGAGGAGGGCGCTGAATCCCGCGTCGTGCTCGTCCACGAAGGCGAGGTAGCGGTCGAGCGCGCTCGCCAGTCTCTTCGTCAGCGGGCCCTCCGGGGGCTCGGCGAAGCAGTGCTCGAGCTCTTCGGCGGCGGAGCGTAGGGCGGCCTCGTACAGCTGCGGTTTGCCGCCCGGGAAGTACCGGTACACGAGGGGCCGCGACACCCCCGCGGCCTCCGCCACATCGTCGAGCGACACGTCCTCCGGGACCTGCCGGGCGAACAGCTCCAAGGCCGCGTCCAGCAGCTGGCCGCGCCGCTGCTCGACGGTGAGCCGCCGGTATGTGCGGGCGGTGGTCATATCGGTCAGGGTACTGGGTTCGTTGTCGGCTGCGGGTTGCCTCCGGCGGTTGGGCGGTTGGGTTCGTTGTCGGCTGACGGCGCCGTTGTGGCTGGTCGCGCCCACGCGGGGTGCCTCCGGCGGTTGGGCGGCTGACGGTTCGTCGTGGCTGGTCGCGGCCACGCGGGGGAGCCGCATATGTCACAGCCTCGCGCCGCTTGGGTGGGTGGTGGGTGCGGGGCCGCGTCGGGGGTGTCCGTCCTCGGACCGGCGCGCGTTGCTGTTGGCTGGTAGGGGGTGCCGGTGTTGGCGCGCCGGCCGCTGCGGGCGCACACCCCCGCCCCGTCCCCTTGCCGCCGTGGGCGGCTGCGGGGCCATGGGGGCGCGGGCTCCCCCCCCGGCGGCCTTTCCGGACCGCGGGCATGCTCGGGACGCAGGCGCCTTCCGGGCACGGGCTGCCCGGGTGCGGGCGCCTTCCGCGCACGGGCTGCTCGGGCGCGGGCGCCTTCCGGGGTGCGAACTATTTCGGGTCGCTTGCTCGTCGGGATGCCGGCAGTCGCAGGCTTTTCAGGGGCGCGGGGAACTGCGCGACCAGCCCCAACGCACCCGCAGCCGCGACACGAAGTGTCACCAACCACCCCCTGGCGGGGGCCTGGGGCGCAGCCCCCCACGCGGCGGAGCCGCAAATTGTTACAGCCGGGAAGGGGCGGGACTGGGGAACAGCGCGAAGCCACGACGCACCCGCAGTCGCCAACGAACCGAACCCACCCACCCGGTAGGCACCCCACCCACCCGGTAGGCACCCCACCCACCCGCGGTAGGCACCCCACCCACCCGCGGGAGGGCCCCACCCACCCGCGGGAGGGCCCCACCCACCCCACAAACCCGCCGAAGGCGCCGGGGCCTGGGGGCGCAGCCTCCCCACGCGGCGGAGCCGCACATTGTTACAGCCGGGAAGGGGCAGGGCTGGGGAAAGGAAACGCCTGGCCCGCGCCGCGTCACGGCAGCAACCCGGACGACCTCCACAAGCGCCGCCCGGCACCTCGCAACACCCCGATGTCATCGAGAAAGTCCGTCAACCGCCGAGCCCCCGTCTGCATGACCTCCCGCCGATGCGCACTGGCCCGCACCTGAGTCAACGCCTCGCGACGATCGAGCCCGACGTTCGTATAGACGTCGGGATTGACGAACGCGACAGAGAAGACGCGCGCGAACTCCCCGGAGGAGACACGCGTGAACTCCCGCGACCAGCGCGGCGCGGTCACCATCTGGCGCCGGAGCTCCTCACGGGCGTAGCGCACGTGACGGGACTCCTCGACGACGTGGATGCGGGTGACGCCGCGGATCAGGGGCTGGACGCGTTCGTCCGGGAACGTCAGGCGCTGCATCCAGTCGAGGACCTCCTCGCCGAGCAGCGTCGCCGTAAAGGAACCGGGGGTGGTGGAGATCGTCTTGAAGAGGCGCCCGAGGTTCTGGTGGACGCGGCTCACCGGGTAGTAAGGGGTGCCGCCCCGGCTGATGAGGCGGGCGAACATCTTCGAGTGACGGCACTCGTCCTCGATCTCGGTCAGCGCATAGCGCACATGCGCGCTGGTCGCCGCCTTGTCATAGATATGCCGTACGAGCAACTGCATCAGGATGATCTCGAACCAGATCCCCAACGAGGCCAGCGCCGCCGCCTCATGCCGGGAGAGCAGGAAGCGCTGCTCCTCGGACATCCGCCGCCACAGAGGCGTGTCGTACAAAGACACCAGCTCAGGCGGCCAGAACCACTTGCCGTCCTCGAAGGGCGCGTCCCAGTCCAGCTCCTCGTCGGGGTCGAAGGAGTGCTTCGCGGACGCGTCGAGCAGTCGTGCGGCCACCTGTTCCCGGTCCCTGAGCAGGCCGAGGGCATCGCGCACCCCTTCGAGCGCGTCGGCTTCCGTCACGGTCGTCATGGCCGAGCCACCTCTTCGAAGATCCGGACAGGCAACGGGAGTTACCGGTGGTCAACGCTTATGAGACCGCCTGTCAGCAAGCGCGTCAATCCCTTGCGTGAGACTTGTTGACACTTCGTCTAGCACGCGGGAGCCTGCGCACCATGCCGACGTATGACCTCTATGCCCAGGACCCGGGAGACCCCCTCTGGCAGGTGCCCGCGAGCGGTGCGGCACGGTTCAGCTGGGAGTACGACGACGGACGCGAACGGCTGCTCGCCCTGTATCAGAAGGGCAAGGACAAGCAGTGGGACGGACAGCGACGTATCGAGTGGGACCTGGAGGTGGACCCGTACGACCCGCTCGGTATCCCCGACGAGTCACTCACCCTCTACGGCACGCGGCACTGGGCGAAGATGACGGAGCGGGACAAGGGCGAGTTGCGCAAGCACTACGCCTCCTGGCAGTTCAGCCAGTTTCTGCACGGCGAGCAGGGCGCGATGGTGTGCGCGGCGCGGATCGTCGAGTCCGTGCCCGACCTGGACGCCAAGTTCTACTCCGCGACCCAGACGATGGACGAGGCCCGGCACGCGGAGATCTACGGACGTTTCCTGCACGAGAAGATCGGGCTGGTCTACCCGGTCAACGACAACCTCCAGTCCCTGCTCGGCGACACTCTGCGCGACTCGCGCTGGGACATGCCGTACCTCGGAATGCAGGTCCTGATCGAGGGCCTCGCTCTTGCCGCCTTCGGCATGATCAGGGACACGACCGACAAGCCGCTGCCGCGGCAGATCCTCGCGTACGTCATGCAGGACGAGGCCCGTCATGTGGCCTTCGGCCGCATGGCGCTGCGCGACTACTACAAGCAGCTCTCCGACGCCGAACTGCGCGAACGCGAGGAGTTCGTCATCGAGGGCTGCTACCTGATGCGCGACCGGCTGCGCGGCGTCGAGGTCCTGGAGAACTTCGGCATCCCCAAGGCGGAAGCCGAGGAGTACAGCGAACAGTCCGAATTCCTCGCCCTCTTCCGCCAGTTGCTCTTCAGCCGCATCGTCCCCTGCGTCAAGGACATCGGTCTGTGGGGCAAACGCCTGCAACAGGCCTACGTCGACATGGGCGTCTTCGAGATGGGCAACTCGAATCTGGATCTGCTGATGGCGCAGGACGAGGAGATCGCAGAAAAACTGGACGCGGAACGCTTCGCGACGGAGGAGCGGGAGCGGGTGGCGGAGGTGGAGGGGGCGATCGAGGCGGGGGCGGACGGCTGAGGCGGGTCAACGCCGCGCGGGCTGATCACTCGAGCGTCGGGCGAATCGGCATATTCCCCCGAGTACGCTGACTGTGCCCGGCAGACTCCGTCACATGGGAGCGATCATGAGCGCCGCACGCGACTACGGGGTGGACGACGACTACGAGTGGGTCCGTCCGCCGCAGGGTGGCTGGACGGCCGACGACCTGGACGAGCTTCCCAACCTTCCTCCGCACACGGAGCTGATCGACGGGAGCCTTGTCTTCGTGAGTCCGCAGACGTCGTTTCACATGCGCACGATTCGAATGCTGGACAATGCACTGCTCGACCAGGCACCGGACGAGTTCGACGTCTACCGTGAATTCACCGTCACCCTCGGTCGCCACAACCGCCCGGAGCCGGACGTCCTGGTGGCCCGCGCCGGCGCTGATACCGGGCCCAAGGACACGCGGCTTCTGCCGGAGGATGTCGTCCTCGCCGTCGAGGTCGTGTCCGAGGACTCCGAGGAGCGCGACCGTGAGACCAAGCCCCGGAAATACGCCAAGGCCGGCATCAGTAACTACTGGCGGATCGAGCAGAACGACGGACTCCCCGTGGTCTACGTCTACGAACTCGACCCCGCTACCACAACGTACGTCCCGACCGGCATCTTCCACGACAAACTCGAACTGACCGTCCCCTTCCCCGTCGAAATCGACCTCACCGCCATCAACCGCCGTCGCTAGACCGAGCAGCCCAACCCCTCCGGTACCTCGCCGAGGACCGGCTCCGAGGCTCCCGGTGAGAACGACGTCCGGAGAGTGAATGCGTAGGGCGTGGGGCCGTGTGTCCGCAGGTGGAGTAGGCGGGACTCTGCTTCCGCGACCGTCGGGCGGTGGCCGGCCGGGACCCACCACAGGGCCGTGACCGCTTCCTGAAGCCGCTCGAACCACTCGCGGCGGCGGGACAGCAACTCACGGTGCCGGCCCTGGTACATGAAGGCCGTGAGGGCGTTGGTGTCGCGCCATACCGACATGTTGACGATGAGCCAGTCGTCGCCGAAGACGGGGACGTCCGTCGCGTTGCCCGAGTCGCTCTGCAGGCGCCAGACGAAGCCGTCCGAGGTGTCGGCGACCGCGTTCACCGGGTCGAGGGCGTCGACGAAGTCCTTCAACTGCGGGGAATCCAGCGGGGCCTTGAGACGGGCGATGTTGACCTGGGCGAGTTCGTACGCGGCGGGTTCAGGCATGGACCGAACGTTAGGTCGGCTCGGCGGTGCGCTCAAGGCCTGTCTCAACCCTTGAAAGCGGAACCCGTGCTGCCGGGGGCCGCGCCTCCCGTCCCCTTACCTCCGCTTCTCACAACTGCCGCTGGCGCAGGGTGAGTTCCTGTGCACCGATGTCTTACGGGTGGGAAACCACCGCCTCACCGGCCCGTCCGTAGCCTCGCGGGGCATGACGGGGAACGTGCTGACCAAACTTCCCACCCTTCCAGCCCTTCCCGGCTGGAACTCCATCCGTGGGCGCATGGCCATCGTGCTGGCCGTGCCGACTTGCCTGCTGCTCGTTCTGACGGGGCTCGGCGTCGCCGACCGCGCCGCCGACTGGTCCGCCGCTCAGGAGACCGAGGCGCAGGTGGGCGTGCTGCTGCGGGTGCAGGATCTCGTACGGGAACTGCAACGCGAACGCGGGCTCACCAACGGGCTGTTGGGCGGTGCGGAGGAGTACCAGGACGACGTACGGAACCAGCGGGACCGTACCGACGACGCCTCCGCCGCACTGCGAGCGGTGCTCTCGGAGGAGAGCGGTGATCTGCCAGGTGCCGCCGCCTCCGCCCTCGACGATGCCCAAGTGCCCCTCGTCGATCTCGCCGTCACCCGTGCCGAGGTCGACGGCGGTACCGCCGACCGGGCCGGCACCCTCGCCTACTACACCAAGGCCGTCACCGCCCTCATCGACGCCGAGTCCGCGGGCGCGGCACACGGCGAGCGCCGTATCACCGAGGGCGTCCAGGCCCTGCAGGCCCTGGCCCGCGCCACCGAGGCCGTGGCCCTCGAACGCGGCTCGCTCAACGGGGTGTTCGCGGCCGGGCGCTTCCGCGGTGGCGAGTACCTCGACTTCACAGAGATCCGCGCCACCCGCCTCGCCGCGCTCGGCCAGTTCCGCCAACTCGCCACGCCCGCCCAGCGGTCCGACCTCGACGCGGCCTTCAAGACGGCCGCCGCCCGGCGCGTCAGCGGCTACGAGACGCTGGCCGAGCGCGGGGCGGACGGCTCACGGCTGGACGTCGCCCCGGCCCGTTGGTGGCGGGACATGACGACCCTCGTCGACGATCTGCACGACGCACAGCGCACCGTTGGCGACGACGTACGCGCCGACGCCGACGACAGCGGCGCCGCCGCCACCCTCGAGCTCGGCGGCTTCCTCGGCCTGGGCGCGCTGATCGTCGTCGTGGCCACCGCGCTCGCCGTCATCTCCGCGCGCTCCATCACCCGTCCCCTCGGCGCCCTCGCCGACGAGGCCGACGCGGTCGCGGGCACTCGGCTGCCGACGGTCGTCAAACGCATCCAGGAGGCGGACCCGGACACGTCCCATCTGGACGGTCCCGACGATCCACGTCGGCCCCAACTCCCGGGCACCGCACGGGAGATCACCCGCTTGGCCGCCGCCCTGCGCAACGTCGAGCACACCGCCGTGGGTCTCGCCGCCGAACAGGCCGTTCTGCGCCGTAACAGCACCGAGTCCCTGGCCAGTCTCGGTCGCCGCAACCAGACGCTGCTCAGGCGGCAGCTCGGCCTGATCACCACCCTGGAGAGCCAGGAACTCGACCCGGACGCCCTCGCCGAGCTCTTCGAGCTCGACCATCTGGCCACGCGGATGCGTCGCAACGCCGAGTCCCTGCTCGTTCTCGCCGGCGAGGAGGCTCCCGCCCGGTCCCTGCCGGGCATGGTCACCGTCGCCGAGGTGGTGCAGTCGGCCGTTTCGGAGGTCGAGCAGTACCGCCGGGTGGCGGCCGTCGACGTCGAGGCCTGCCGCATCCGCGGCCATGCCGTCGCCGAGCTGTCCCATCTGCTGGCCGAACTCGTCGAGAACGCCCTGATGTTCAGCCCGTCCCAGCAGGCGGTCGAGGTCTACGGCTGGCGGGACGGCGCCGAGTACTGCCTGGCGATCGTCGACCGCGGTATCGGCATGACCCAGGAACGTATGGCCGAGGCCAACGCCCTGCTGTCCGGCAGCGGTTCCTTCCTCACGGCACCCACGCGCTTCCTCGGCCACCATGTGGTGGGTGCGCTCGCCTCCCGTCTCGGCGCCCATGTGGAGTTGCGGCCGACTGCCGGTTCAGGTGTCACGGCGTACGTGGCGCTGCCTGCCGCGCTTGTCCGGGAGCCGTCGTCAACGGCCGTGGTGAGCGGGTGAGTCGGGCACCGTTGTCCCGTTGGGCCGGGCTCAGCAGGAGCGGGGCTCGTGGCCGAAGGTGTCGATGTAGCGGGCGGAGCCCCAGGCCCAGACGCCGTCGGCGAGGAGGTACCAGAAGCGGTTGCCGTCGACGGTGGCTCCCGGCGTCTGGCAGAAGATGCGTACGGTCGAGCTCTGGGGGGCGAAGCCGATCTGCCTGCTGTCGGCGGTCGGCCTGTCGCGGAGGGTCAGCCCGCCGGCCGCGGTGACACGGCCCTCGGTGAACTCTTGGTTGCTGTCGGGGCGGCCGGAGTTGTTTGCGTTGTTGTCGGGGCGGTTCCAGTTGCCGTTGTCGGGGCGGCCCGAGCTGTTGGTGTTGTTGGTGGGACGGCCCGAGCTGTTGGTGTTGTTGTCGGGGCGGTTCCAGTTGCCGTTGTCCGGGCGGCCCCAGTTGTTGCCATTGTTGTTCGGGCGGCCGGTGTTGGTGCCGTTGTTGTCGGGACGGCCCCAGTTATTGCCGTTGTTGTTGGGGCGACCTGGGTTGTTCGTGTTGTTGGAGTTGTTGTTGGGCTGATCCGTGTTGTTCGCGTTGTTGTCCGGGCGACCCCAATTGTTGCCGTTGCTGTTGGGCCGACCTGTGCTGTTCGCGTTGTTGCCGGGGCTGTCCGTGTTGGTGCCGTTGTTGTTGGGGCGCCCCCAGTTATTGCCGTTGTTGTTGGGGCGGCCCATGTTGTTCGGGTTGTTGGAGGTGTTGTTGTTGGGCCGGTCCGTATTGCCGGCGTTGTTGTCGGGGTTGTCCTGGCGGCTTTGCCGGCCGCCCCAGTCGTTGCCGTTGTCATCGCCGGTCGCGAAGGCGGGGGCGGGGGCTGTGAGGGCGAGGGTGACGGCGGCGGTGGCTATGCCGAGGCGGGTTGCAGTGGAACGCAGGGACATGGCGGGGTCCTCCTGAACGGTGCAGGGGTGACTGTTGGTGACTGATCGCCACGCTATGAGTCGACCTTGGGGAGTCGCCTCTCCTGCTGCGCCATCGGGGTGCGTTCCGGTATCAGCCCGTCGTTCAGCCGGTCGTTCAGCCGGTCGTTCGGCTGCTCATTCGGCCAGCTCTTCGAGGACTCGGACCGTGTCGAGGCCGGTTCTCAGGTACTCCACGAAGAGATCGTTGTGCAGCGCCCACCGGGAACGGCGGCTGCGGATCAGACGGATCGCCTCGTCGGCGGTGTGGCCCGCGCGGATCAGGGCGTGGGCGACGACCAGGCCCGAGCGGTTGTAGCCGTGGTAGCAGCGGACCAGGACCCGGCGGCCCTGCGTCAGCCCCTCGCCGGCGGTCCGTGCGAGCCGCAGGACGCCGGCGAGCTGCGTACCGTCGAGAGGGCCGTCCGGGATCGGCCATACGTGGTGTTCCACGTGGTCGTCAGGGCCGTGGCCGGGTAGTCGGAGCAAGGTCAGGACGAGGTCGAACTCGTCGCGTACGACGGCAAATTTCAGCCCGCCGGAGCCGTCCGCGTACTCGTGGCCGCCCATCCACAGGCCGGGCACGATCTCACTCCACGGGTCGTCCGGAGCCGGCGCATCGGGTCGCTTGCTAGTGGGCCGCAACGGCACCTCCCGCTCAAGTCGTGACAAAGGTAACCGGGTTCTTGCCCCTGGAGTACCCCGCCTGTTCCCATGGTCTGGGGTGATGGTGCATGAGCGGACTGCGCGTTGTACCGACCTGGCGGCACGGTCAGGAACGGCTGTACGTCTGTCACACCGACGGCAGGAACGTCGCCTGGTACGACAGGGATGCGGGCCGGGTCAACCTGCTCAGCGACGACCGGCGCGAGGACGTTCTCGACGCGCTCGGTCCGTTTCTGACCGGCCCGGTGACCGTGGGGCCGCCGCCGGTCCCCACCCCCGCGGAGCTCGCCCGGCTCACCCTGCACCCGGACGACGACCTCGCCCCCAACCGGCCCGGTGAGGCCCTCCAGATCGCCCTGGACCGCGATCCCGCCGCCCCGCACCGGCTGCGTCCCGATCCCCGGCGGCGGGCGCTCGCCGCGGAGCTGGCGGTGGGGGAGGCGCTGGACGAGCTGGAGGGGGCGGGGTGGCATGCGCTGCATTCCGTTCCGCTTCCTGGAGGCGACCGGCTGCACCACCTGGTGATCGGGCCGGGTGGCTTGTTCGCCGTCCATTCGCTGTACGCCCGTAAGCAGCGGGTACTGGTGGCCGATCCCATGGTGACGGTGGGCCGCCGGGAGCCGTCGCCGTTGCTGCGCCGGGTCCGGTCCGTCGCGGACCGGGCGTCGTACGCGCTGACGGCGGAGGTGCATCCGGTGCTGGCCCTGTTCGGGCCGTCGAAGGTTTCGGTCGAGCCCCCGCCGCGCGAGGTACGCGTCCTCCAGGACACGGACGTCTCGTCCCTGGCCCGTACGGGAGGTGTGCTCAAGCCCGCGGACGTCGAGGCGCTCCATGCGATGGCGCGGGCCCGGGGGACCTGGGGGCGGGTCTAGGGCTTGGTCTAGGACAGCTCTAGGCCTGGCTTCGCTGGGCGTCCTTGACGAACACGATGCCGTCGGTGCCGGTCAGGTGTGCCGGGTTCAGCGGGGCGTAGCCGTACCAGGGGGACTCGCGGGGAGCGGGCGGTGCGTCGGCGAGCGTGGTGGCCAGTTCGCGGGGGTCGACCAGGCAACGCTGCTGGGGGAGTGCGTACAGCAGTCCCTCGACGGTGTCCGGAGGTGGGGTGTCCACCCCTTGGTGGCGGATCGTGCCGAGGGCCGTGGCCAGGAAGGCGTATGACTCTCCCAGCCGGGCGCTGACCATCGCGCCGGCGCTCCACCATTCGCCCGGCAGGTCGCCCATCCGCATCGAGCCCTCGCGCTGGAGGTGGCTGTTGTGGGCGTTGACCAGGGTCGGGCCTCGTTCGGCGAGGGCGAGCAGGTTGGCGGCCATCATCGAATCCCGTAGGCCTCCCAGCCGGGCCATGCGATTCGGGGATGTGTCGGCCATCCAGTAGTGGTAGCGCAGCAGGCCGGTGGCGGTACGGGCGTACAGGCGTGCCCGGTGCCAGTCCTCCCGCGTGGACGTCGCGATCAGGTGCGGCGTCTGCGCGTCGAGGAGGGCCACCAAGTCATCCGCGAGCAGCCGCAGTTGCTTGGCCTCGGGCGTCCGGCCCAGGGACTGGGACGGGTCCGTCATGGCGGCGGGGTTGGTCCAGCGGTCGTCGGCGCCGAGCAGGCGGTCGAGCGTTTCCGCGGTGCAGGGAAGCAGGTCGGCGTCCACTCGGGCGGCGAGGTAGGCGTGGAGTGCGGTGAGGGACTGGCGGGGGCTCTCTGCGTGGGTCATCTCCAGTGGGGCGTCGAAACCGGCGAAGCGGAGCCGTTCGGACGGGGGCCGGCCGTCGTTGTACGCGCGCATCCAGCGCACCAGCTCGCGGTTGGCGGCGGATGCGTTGAACCACTCGTGGCTGAAGCCGCGCTTCATGACCTCGTCGAGGGTGCCGGTGCCCGAGGTGACGTAGTCGTCCACGACCAGGCCCATCAGGCAGTCGCTCTCGATCGCGATGGTCCGGTAGCCCTCCTGCTCGACGAGTTGCCGGAAGAGGCCGTTGCGCAGGTCGAGGAGGGTGTCCTCGCCGTGGGTGGGTTCGCCCAGGGCGAGTAGGCGTGGCTTGGCGGGGAGCAGCCCCATGACGGTTGCGGGGTCGACGGCACGGGCGGCGGCTGTGACATCAGCAGGCATGCCTTCAACGGTATCGTTGAACCAACGGTGGAAACTTCTCGTCGATATCGGCAGGACAGTGCGGCAAAACCTTCAAAGCGGTGGTCGGCTCAGGCCGGTCGACCTGGCGCGAGCGCACGGACTGTCCACGCAGGCGGTCCGCAATTACGAGGACGCCGGGATCCTTCCGGCCGCGGAACGCACCTCGCACGGCTACCGCGCCTACACGCCCCGGCACGCGCAAGCCCTGCGTGCGTTCCTCGCTCTCGTGCCCGGACACGGCCACCAGACGGCCACGGCGATCATGCAGGCGGTCAACCGGGACGCCACCGAGGACGCACTGCGGCTCATCGACGAAAGTCACGCCCAACTGCTCGACGACCGCCGCACCCTCCAGTCGGTCGAAGCCGCCCTGCGCGACCTCGAGCCCGTACCGCAGGAACGCGGCGAGATGTTCGTCGGCCCCCTGGCGAGAAGGCTCGGCATCCGCCCGGCCACCCTGCGCAAATGGGAACGCGCCGGCCTGGTCCGGCCGCGCCGTGACCCACAGACGGGCTACCGCGTCTACAGCGCGGCCGACGTACGCGACGCCCTCCTGGTCCACCAGCTCCGACGGGGCGGCTACCTGCTCGAACAGGTCGCCCCGCTGATCGCCCAGGTCCGTTCCGCCGGAGGCATCGCGCCGCTCGAGTCGGCGCTGGACGACTGGCACGCCCGCCTCTCGGCCCGTAGCCGCGCCATGCTCAGCGGCGCCGCCGCGCTGGATGCCTACCTCACCGATGGCTAAGGAAGCGGGTGGGCCTGGGCCGGGTCGAACAGCGGGGACAGCAGGTCGCCGTGCTCATCCAGCCGGGCGGCCAGGTCCGGGGCGTGGAACGTCAGGTCGGCGGGGCGGGTGCAGTTCGTGACTTCCGGCCAGGTCACCGGCGTGGAGACCGTGGGTGCCTGGCGGGCCCGGAGGGTGTACGGGGTCGCCGTGGTCTTGCGGGCGGCGTTCTGGCTGAAGTCGACGAAGACCTTCCTGGGGCGAAGGCTCCGCGTCATGCGATGCGTGACCAGAGGGGCAAGCTCCGCCTCGGCTTCCACCGCCAGCGACTTGGCGTATGACGTGACCTCGGAGGACGGCGTCGGCTCCAGCGCGGCGAGGAGGTGCAGGCCCTTGGAGCCGGAGGTCTTCGCGTAGGCCTGCAAGCCGTCCGCTGCCAGGCGGTCCCGGAGCCACAGGGCCACCCGGCAGCACTCGACGATCGTGGCGGGCGCGCCCGGGTCGAGGTCGAAGACCAGACGGTCCGCGAGGTGAGGGGAGTCCGCACGCCACTGGGGGGTGTGGAACTCCGTGACCAGGTTCGCCGCCCACATCAACGAGGCGAGGTTCTGTATCAGGACCATACGGGCCGCCCCCTCCGACCGGGGCACCTCCGTCGTACCGACCCACTCGGGCGTACCCGGCGGAACGTTCTTGGCGAAGAAGACCTGGCCGTCGGGTCCGTCGGGGTAGCGCAGGAAGGAGAGGGGGCGGTCGCGGAGGTGGGCGAGCAGCGGGTCCGCCACCGTCGCGTAGTAGTGCAGCACCTCGCCCTTGGTGAAACCGGTCGCCGGATAGAGCACCTTCCCCAGGTTGCTCAGCGCGAGCTTTCGCCCCTCCACCTCCGTGATCGGCGTCATACGATGAGAATCCCACGTATCGGGACAAAACGACCTGAAAGGTGACGGACGTGAGATCCATCTGGAACGGCGCCATCTCCTTCGGCCTGGTCAGCATCCCGATCAAGCTGGTGAACGCCACGGAGCATCACTCGGTCTCCTTCCGCCAGATCCACACCGAGGACGGCGGCCGTATCCGCTACCGCAAGGTGTGTGAGCTGGAGGAACGGGAGGTCGCGTCCGACGAGATCGGCAAGGGCTACGAGGAGCCGGACGGCACGATCATCCCGATCACCGACGACGATCTGGCCGCGCTGCCCCTGCCGACCGCGAAGACGATCGACATCGTGGGGTTCATCCCGGCCGAGCGCATCGATCCGCTCCAGATGGACGCGGCGTACTACCTGATGGCGAACGGAGTTCCCGCCGCCAAGCCCTACACCCTGCTGCGTGAGGCGCTGAAGCGGAGCGGGCGGGTCGCCATCGCCAAGTTCGCGCTGCGGGGTAGGGAGCGGCTCGGGATGCTGCGGGTCGTCGACGACGTCATCGCCATGCACGGGCTGCTGTGGCCGGACGAGGTCCGCGCGCCGGAGTCCGCGACGCCGGATGCGAGCGTCACCGTCCGCGACAAGGAACTCGACCTCGCGGACGCCCTGATGGACACCCTCGGCGAGGTCGACCTCGAGGAGCTCCACGACGACTATCGCGAGGCCGTCGAGGAACTCATCGCCGCGAAGGCCTCCGGCGAGAAGATCCCCGCCGCGCCTGCCGCCGACCGGGGCGGCAAGGTCATCGACCTCATGTCCGCGCTCGAGTCCAGCGTCCGCGAGGCCCGCGCCTCGCGCGGCGAGGAGGGGGAGGCAGGCGAGGAGGCCGAGATCAGTCGGCTCTCCGCCCGCCGGACCGGCGCCCGTAAGACGGCCCGTACGTCTCCCAAGGAGACGGGCGGCAAGAAGTCGACCTCGACGGAGAAGAAGCCCGCGTCCGCCTCCGGCGAGAAGGCGGCAGCCAAGAAGACCACCGCCAAGAAGGCGGCCACGAAGAAGACAGCCGCCAAGAAGACGACGGCTCGCAAGCGGGCTTGAGGGGTGTCGGCTCCGGCGCCGTCGTGGCTGGTCGCGCAGTTCCCCGCGGGGTGCCTCCGGCGGTTGGGCGGGTGCGGGTTGTGTGTGGCTGTTCGCGCAGTTCCCCGCGCCCCTAAAAACCTGCGATTGCCCGCGCCCCGAAGAACAAGCGAACCGAAATGGCCCGCGCCCCGTACCCGCCCGCGCGGAAAAACCAGCGCCCGGGGGGAGCCCGCACCCCGACGAAACCGGCACTCTCCCTCCGGGGGGAGGGGACGTGGGCCGGTGCGTCCTATGCCCGTCGCTTAGCTCCGGTCTGGGCACACCAGAACCCCGTGCAAGCAAGGGGCCGTATGCCCCGTTGGCGACGGGCTGACGCACCGGCCCGCGGCCCCGCACCCACCAACCACCCAAGGGGCGCGGGGAACTGCGCGAGCAACCACAACCCACCCGCAGCCGCCCCACCGCCGGAGGCACCCCGCGGGCTGCGCGACCAGCCACGACGTGCCCGCAGTCGAAAACGAACCCAACGGCCCAAGCGAACGCAGTGCCGCCGTAAGAGAAGCGTCAAAGGCGCACGCCCCCGCGTAAGGGACCCGTCAACGGCGGCCGCATCCTCGCCGAGCAGACGCCGGTGCCGGCCACGGCAGGCACCCTGCGGACCGAAAAGCCGCTGTTCACCGGGCTGTTGGTGGGCGCGATCCTGATCATCACCGGTCTGACCTACTTCCCGGCACTCGCGCTGGGCCCGCTCGCCGAGGGGCTGGCGACATGACCACCGACATCACGAAGCAAGAAATCAAGGAGGCAAGAAGAGGACTCGATGTCCACAGCCACTCAACATGGTCGACCTCGACTCCAACCCGACCAAGTTCATCGAGATCGTCGAGATCGGCAAGCAACTCCTCATCACCCGGGGCGCGTTGACGACCTTCTCGATCGCCAACGACGTGGCGAAGTACTTCGCGATCATCCCCGCGCTGTTCGCGGCGGTCTACCCGGGCCTGGACAAGCTCAACATCATGGGCCTGGCCTCGCCGGACTCCGCGATCCTCTCCGCGGTCATCTTCAACGCGCTGATCATCATCGCGCTCGTGCCGCTCGCCCTGCGCGGGGTGCAGTACCGGCCGATGAGCGCGGACAAGATGCTCCGCCGCAACCTCGGGATCTACGGCCTCGGCGGGCTGATCGCCCCGTTCATCGGCATCAAGATCATCGACCTGCTCATCTCCCTCATCCCAGGAATCGGCTGACCCCATGAACAACTCGGTTACGAACACTGCCCGGTTGCTGGGGGCAGGCCTGCGGGCGCTGCTCGTACTGACGCTGGTGTGCGGTGTGCTCTACCCGCTGGCCGTCACCGGTGTCGCCCAGGCGCTGTTCAACGACAAGGCGAACGGCTCGGAGATCAAGGCGGACGGCAAGGTCGTCGGCTCCTCGCTGATCGGCCAGCAGGGCTACAGCCTCGACTACTTCCAGCCCCGGCCGGCCAACGGGCTCGGTGAGAACTCGGTCAACACCCAGTACAAGCTGATCCTGTCCGGCGCCACCAACCGTGCCGGCGACAACGCCGAACTCATCAAGTGGGTACGGGAGGCCAAGGCCGAGGTCGTCAAGGACAACTCGACCGCGGACTACAAGGTGAAGCCCTCCCAGGTCCCCGCCGACGCCGTCACCTCATCCGGCTCCGGCCTCGACCCGGACATCTCCCCGGCGTACGCGAACCTCCAGGTCCACCGCATCGCCGAGCGGAACGGGCTGTCCGTCGCCCAGGTCCAGAAGCTCGTCGACGAGCACACGGAGGGCCGCACCCTCGGCTTCATGGGCGAGCCCCGCGTCAACGTCCTCGAACTCAACATCACGCTCAAGGAACTCGTAACGAAGAGCTGACACCCAACTCCCCATGGAAAAGCCCCCGATAGCCCCAGATGCGTAAGCCCCTGATACGAGAGGAAGGGCGTACGCCGATGACGCGGGTACTGGTGGTCGAGGACGACCCACAGCTCGTACGCGCCCTCGTGATCAACATGCAGGCCCGCCAGTACGGCGTCGACCCGGCCCCCGACGGCGCCACCGCCCTCCGGCTCGCCGCCATGCGCCGGCCCGACGTGGTCGTACTCGATCTGGGGCTGCCCGACATGGACGGCGTGGACGTCATCAAGGCCCTGCGCGGCTGGACCCGCGTACCCATCCTGGTGCTGTCCGCGCGCCGTGCCTCCGACGAGAAGGTCGCCGCGCTGGACGCGGGCGCCGACGACTACATGACCAAGCCGTTCAGCATGGACGAGCTGCCGGCGCGGCTGCGGGCCGCCGTCCGCCGTACGGAGGCCGTGGCGCCCGAGACCGTCGAGGTGATCACGGAGGACTTCACCATCGACCTCGTCGCGAAGACGGCGATGCGCGCGCCGGGCGTTTACGTACGGCTGACGCCCACGGAGTGGCATCTGCTGGAGATCCTGGTCAGCAATCCGGGACGTCTCATCACGCAGAAGCAGCTGCTTCAGGAGGTGTGGGGCGCCTCGCAGAGCAACAAGACCAATTACCTACGTGTCTATATGGCCCAACTCCGGCGGAAGTTGGAGTCCGATCCCGCGCATCCCCGCCATCTCATCACCGAACCCGGCATGGGTTACCGCTTCGAGCGCTGAGACTTCGCGACACCGAGACCTCGCGAGACCGAGACTTCGAGAACTGAGACGACACCATGGCACGCGGCAGACTTCGGATTTACCTCGGTGCGGCGCCGGGCGTCGGCAAGACGTACGCGATGCTCTCCGAGGCGCACCGCCGCGTCGAGCGGGGCACGGACTGCGTGGTCGCCTTCGTCGAGCACCACGCCCGGCCGCGCACCGAGGTGATGCTGCACGGCCTGGAGGAGATCCCGCGCAAGGAGTTGGAGTACCGGGGCTCGTCCTTCACCGAGATGGACGTGGACGCGGTGCTGGCCCGGCGCCCCCAGGTGGCGCTCGTCGACGAGCTCGCCCACACCAACATCCCCGGCTCCCGCAACGACAAGCGCTGGCAGGACGTCGAGGAACTGCTCGCGGCCGGCATCGATGTCGTCTCGACGGTCAACATCCAGCACCTGGAGTCGCTGGGTGACGTGGTCGAGTCGATAACGGGCGTACGGCAGAAGGAGACCGTGCCGGACGAAGTCGTCCGGCGGGCGGATCAGATCGAGTTGGTCGACATGTCGCCGCAGGCGCTGCGGCGGCGGATGGCACACGGCAACATCTACAAGCCGGACAAGGTCGACGCGGCCCTGTCCAACTACTTCCGGCCCGGCAACCTCACCGCCCTGCGCGAACTGGCGCTGCTCTGAGTCGCCGACCGGGTCGCGACACCCCGCGCGGCGCCGGCGTGGGCCTCGGGCTCGCGGTCGCCCGCGGCTTCGCCGAGGCCATGGGCGGCACGCTCGACGCCGAGGACACCCCGGGCGGAGGCCTGACGATGGTGCTTACGTTGCCGACGGCGCCGGTGGCGGTGGGCGCGACCGGAGCGACGGTGGAGGGGGACGTATCGGCGGCGATCACGTCGTAGCGGTGTCGGTGCTGCGGCCCGCGCCCTCGTCCGCGCCCTCGTCCGCGCCCTCGTTCTCGGCGGAGGACCGGGCGTGAGGCGGGACGGTGCGCGAGGTGCTCTCGGCGTGCGAGGTGGAGGCTGCCAACTGGGGAGCCGTGGCCGTCTCGGGAGCCGTGGCCGTCTCGGGAGCCGTGGCCGTCTCGGGAGCCGTGGCCGTCTCGGCAGGCTTTTCGGTGGCGGTGGCCTTCTCGGCAGCCGTCGGCTTGCGGAGCAGCAGCAAGGCCGCGTCGTCGTGCAGTCGGCCGCCCACGTGGGTCAGTAGTTCCTGGTGGAGGGCGGTGAGGGTGCGGTCCGGGTTCTCGGTCAGGTGCCGTTCCAGGCCCTTGGCCACGGGATAGAAGTCGCGGTTGTGGTCGCGGGCCTCCGTGACACCGTCGGTGTAGAGGAGCAGTTGGTCGCCGTCCGTGAAGGGCAGGACCTGGAGGGTGGGGGCCTCGCCGGTGAGGGCGCGCAGGCCCAGGGGCGGTGTCGGGTGCGTGGGCTCGGCCGGGACGGCTTTGCGGTCGCGTACCAACAGGGGAGGCGCGTGGCCGCAGTTGACCACCTCCAGGCGGCCTTCGCGGGGGTAGCCGGCGACGACGGCGGTGACGAAGTCGTCGCCGCCGAGGTTCCGGGCCAGGCTCCGCTCGATCCTGTCGACGACGGCGAGGAGATCGGGTTCGTCGTAGGCGGCCTCGCGGAAGATGCCGACGACGAGGGAGGCGGTGCCCACGGCCGGCAGGCCTTTGCCCCGCACATCGCCGACGATCAGACGCACCCCGTACGGCGTCGGCACCAGCGCGTAGAGGTCCCCGCCGATACGGGCCTCCGCCGCCGCGGCGCTGTAGCGGACGGCCGTCTGGAACGGCCCGACCGTCGCCGGCACGGGCTTGAGCAACGCATGCTGCGCGGCCTCCGCCACCGAGCGAACGGCGGCGAGCACCTTCTCCCGGCGCCCGCGCAACGCGCTGGCCAGCCCGCTCGCCAGCGTGACGGCCGCCAGGGCGGACAGCACGACCACCAACTCATGGCTCGGCACACCGTCACGGACGCCGAGTGCGGTGCCAAGACCCACGGCGAGCAGCCCGACACCCAGGACCCCCAGCGGCCCACTGGTGGTGGCGGCCAGCGCGGGCCCGACGGCCAGCAGCGGCAGCCAGATCATCCCCGAGCCGCCGAGCAGATCGACGAGCACGATGACGAAGACGACGAGTACAGGCAGTACGGCCGTACTGGCGACTACGTGCGCGGCGGTACGTAGCCGGGCCCTCGCCCCAGGACTTCCCACTCGCTTGCTGAACGGCCGTATCGGCCAGTGGTCGCCACCGTGGTGTCGGGCCTGAATCATGTGGTGTCCGCACTCCTCACCTGTCGTGGGGTCGCCCCCAGGAATGTCCGGTTCATCCAGGAAACGGGCTGGATGGGGGCTGCCGCAAGGAGTGCGTTTTCAGATGATGAGCAAAGGGTCCACGGTCACGTGGTGAGCGAAAGCCCCCTGGTCACCCGGCTCGCCGTCGGGATCAGCCGCGCCCGGATCTCCTCGAGCTTGGAGAGCCGGTCCTTCGGCAGAGAGACGCCGAGTGAGCCGAGCGTGTTCCCGCTGTAGACGGGCACCGCGACGCAGACGGTGCCGAGGGTGTACTCCTCCAGATCCGTGACGGCCGGCGCCACGGGCGAGGAGTCGACGCGCCGGAGCAGTTCCGGAGGGCTGGTGATGGTACGGGGCGTGAGGTCGGACATGGTGTGCCGGGACAGGTAGTCCTTGCGTGACTCGTCGTCCAGTTCACGCAGTACGGACTTGCCGAGCGCGGTGGCATGCCCGGCGTCCTCGAACCCCACCCAGAGATCCACCCGGGGCGCCCGAGGTCCGTCGACGATCTCGGCAACCCGGATCTCGCCGTCCTCATAAAAGGTGAGGTAGGCGGCAGTAGAAAACTCATCCCGCAACGCCGCAAGCGTCGGCCGAACCCGACTGAGCAGAGCCTGCCCGCGCCCAGCGGTATGCAACGTCTTCAGCTTGTCGCCCAGGATGTACCCGCCGTCATCCAGTTTCCGCACGTACCCGTCATGCACCAACGTCCGCAACAGGTGATAAGCGGTAGCCAACGGCAACTCAGTCTCCCGAGCCAACTGCTTGGCAGGCGCCCCATTCTCATGCGCACCAACAGCCTCCAGCAGCCGCAAAGCCCGCTGTACGGAGTTGATGAGGGTAGGCCCTTCGCCTCCAGCCATAAGCCCAGCGTGCGCCTGGCACACGGCACAGGCAAACGTCGGGCCACGTAAAGGGCGCCCCGTAAGGGGCGCGGGGCTGTGACATTTGCGGCTCCGCCGCGCGGGCGCGACCAGCCACAACGCACCCGCAGCCGCGACACGACTGTCACCTCCCACCCCGGTAGGCGCCCCACCCACCCGCCGAAGGCGCCCCACCACCCCAAGAACCCACCCACCCGCCGAAAGCGCCCACCCACCCGCGGTAGGCGCCCATCCCCCCCGCAGGCGCCCCACCCACCCCAAGAACCCATCCACCCGCCGAAAGCGCCCCACCCACCCGCGGTAGGCGCCCACCCCCCCCGCAGGCGCCCCACCCACCCCAAGAACCCACCCACTCGCCGAAAGCGCCCACCCACCCCGGTAGGCACCCCACCCACTCGCCGCAGGCGCCCCACCACCCCAAGAACCCACCCACTCGCCGCAGGCGCCCCACCACCCCAAGAACCCACCCACTCGCCGAAAGCGCCCCACCCACCTTCGCGGTAGGCGCCCACCCCCGCAGGCACCCCGCCCACCTCGCAAACCCACCCACCCGCCGAAAGCGCCCACCCACCCGCCGGAGGCAGGGGGCCTGGGGGCGTAGCCCCCAGTTTCGGGAAGGGGCGGGGCTGGGGAAGGAACCCCCCTGCCCGACCGCCGGAGGCAAGTCGCTGTCCAGGGCCAGTCGGCCCTGATCCGCACCGTCCCCTTGGGCCGGAGGCCCTCACTCCCGGGGCCGGTGGTCCCCGCTTGGGGCGCGGGGCCCCGTTACCCCGCGAAACGGCACCCTCCGCTTGCTATACAGGATCAGCGGACGCCAAGTCGGCGACACCGCAGCCGAGTTCACCCTCAGCTTCGCGAACCCCCTCATCCAACCCACCCCGCCGCCGGGAGGCTTCATGCTGTCCGAAGAGTCCGCCGCCGTCATACGCGCCACCCTCCCCGTGGTGGCCGAGCACCTCGACGAGATCACCACCCGCTTCTACGGCGCCATGTTCCGCGACCGCCCCGAACTGCTGGACGGCATGTTCAACCGAAGCAACCAGGCCAGCGGAGCACAGCGCCGGGCCCTGGCCGGCTCCATCGCGGGCTTTGCGACCGCCCTCCTCGCGGACCCCGAGGCCCGCCCCGACGCCCTGCTGGCCCGCATCGCCCACAAGCACACCGCAGTCGGCGTCACCGAGGACCAGTACGTGATCGTGCACAAGTACCTGTTCGGCGCGATCGCCGAGGTACTGGGCGACGCGGTCACCCCCGAGGTCGCGGCCGCCTGGGACGAGGTGTACTGGCTGATGGCCGGCGCGCTCATCGCCCGCGAGACCCTGCTGTACCAGGAGGCAGGCGTACAGCCGGGCGAGATCTGGCGGCAGTGGACGGTCGTCGAACGTCACGAGGAGACGGCAGACGTGGCCTCCTTCCTCCTCCGCCCCGCCGACGGCGAGCCCGCTCCCCGGGCCCGCGCGGGCCAGTACGTCAGTGTCCGCGTGCGCATGCCGGACGGAGTGCGCCAGCTGCGCCAGTACAGCCTGTCCTCCGACCCGGGCGGCGACCTGCGCCGTATCACCGTCAAACGCGTGGCGGGCGCCGACGGCACCCCGGACGGCGAGGTCTCCACGCTGCTGCACGAACGCATACGGCCCGGTGACGAACTCACCCTCTCCGCCCCGTGCGGCGACGTGGTGCTCGACGAGGACGACACCCCGGTCGTCCTGGTCTCCGCGGGTATCGGCTGCACCCCGATGGTGGGCATGCTCGACCGGCTCGCCGCGACCGGTTCCGAGAGGCCCGTACTGGTCCTGCACGCCGACCGCTCCCCGGCCGAGCACGCGCTGCGCGCCCAGACCCGGTCGCTGGCCGCCCGGCTGCCGCGGGCGAGCACCCGCTTCTGGTACGAGCAGCCGGGTCCTGGCAACACGGCCCCCGGTGACCGTTCCGGCCTCATGGACCTCGCCGACGTCGACATCCCGGCCGACGCCACGGTCTATCTGTGCGGCCCGCTGCCGTTCATGCGCTCCGTACGTACGCAACTCCTGCGCGCCGGAGTCCCGGCCCGCAACATCCGTTACGAGGTCTTCGGCCCGGACCTGTGGCTGCCCGGCACCGCGGAGCCGGCCGACACTGCAGGTACGGCCGACGCTGCTTGAGCCTGCCTAGAGGCGGATGACGACCAGGGCCGTGTCGTCCGTGCTGCCCGTGGACGGGAGCAGGTCCGCCAAGAGTGCGTCGGCCAGGGGCTCGGGGTCGGACTTGCGATGGCGGGTCAGGGAGTCGGCGAGGCGGGCCAGGCCGGTGTCGATGTCCTCGGTGCGGCGTTCGACCAGGCCGTCCGTGTACAGGACCAGGGTGGCGCCTTCGGCGAAGGGCAGGTCGGCCTGGGGGCGGGGGACATGTTCGGGTCTGGCGCCGAGCGGCGGGTCGGTGGCCCCGTCGAGGAAGGTCACGGTGCCGTCGGGGTGGAGCAGGGCCGGGGGCAGGTGACCGGCACTGCTGTAGGTGATGGTGTGGCTGTCCCAGTCGACGTAGGCCTTCACCGCGGTGGTCGACTCGGCTCCGTCCACGAATCGGGCGTACAGGCTGAGGACCTCCAGTGCCTGCGCCGGGCCGTCGGCGACTCGGGAGGCCGCGCTGAGCGCACTGCGCAGCTGTCCCATCACACAGGCTGCCGCGAGCCCGTGGCCGACGACGTCGCCCACGGCGACCGAGATGCGGTTGCTGGGCAGTTCGACCAGGTCGTACCAGTCGCCGCACACGTTCAGGGCCCCGATGGCGGGCCGGTAGCGCACGGCCGCTCGGTGGTTCCCGAGCGGGCGGGGAGTGGGCAGCAACGCCGCCTGCAGGGCCAGAGCGACCTCACGTTCGCGGGCGTGCGCCCTGCGGAGGCGTTCGTTGACCTCCTGCAGTTCACGGGAACGGGTGTAGAGCTCGGCCTCCAGCACACGGGCCTGCGGGTCGCCGCCCGGGCCGCCGCGGGCGCGGATGAGTTCGGTGACCTCCTCCACCCGGTGCACGATCAGCACTACGTTCCCGTCGGGGCCGTGGACGGGTGCGTTGACCGGGCTCCAGTAGTGCTCCTGCCAGTGGCCGGGGCGCTCGGGGTCCTCGATGTCGTAGCGGAGCAGCGCCATGGTGTCGCGCTCCCCGGTTTCCACCACCCGCAGCATCGACTCCCTGGTCTCCCGCATACCGGCCGCCGCCGGATCGTTCGGGTTCTCCGGGAAGACGTCGAAGATATAGCGGCCCAGCAACTGCTCACGGGTACGCCCGGCCAGCCGCAGAAAGTCCTCGTTGGCGTCGACATACACAAGGTCCGGCGTAAGCAGCGCCACCATGCCGGGAAGCGCCCGGAAAACGGCCGCGTAATCGATCTGCGGTTCCCTCATGAGCTGCCCGCCTCGACGCCGACCGTTCAGTGTGCTTCCACGATAGAAGCGAACACTGCGAGCGGCCCGGTCACGGCAGCGGACGGTTCCACCGGCTACCGCTGTGGGCAATCGTTCCGCAGGGCGATGGGGGTCCCCCCGCTCGAGCGAAGCCGAGAGTGGGGGAGGGTGGGCACAGCACACCAGCACCGGTGACCGGTGCCAAGTCCGGTGCGGTACGGCGCCCTCTGGGGGCGCGGGGAACTGCGCGACCAGCCACAACGGACCCGCAGCTTAGGCCGCTCCGGCGAGTCCGGGTCGTACCTGCGAACTACGCCCCGGAACGCGCGTACGGCGACCGAAGCAGCCCAGTACCAGCACAGGCACGACGACGCGAGGCCCCCGCACGGGGAGCCTGAGGCGGCATGAGAACCCGTACCCAGCTCACCCTGGCGGCAGCCATCTCGTGCGCGGGGCTCGTCCGGTCGAGGCGTCGACGTACGGCCTGCGTGTCACTCGTTCAGGTGGTCGACTTCGAACGTACGGTTCTGCCTCGCGCAGGTGTGTACTTTCGGTGCTTGTGAAGCTGGTGGTGCAGGTCAAGCTGCTGCCGACGCCCGTGCAGGCGGCGGCACTCGAGGCGACCCTGCACGCCTGCAACCAGGCCGCCACCTGGGTGAGTGGGGTGGCCTTCGAGCACGAGGAGTTCAAGAACTTCCCCTTGCGCAGCCGTGTCTACGGCGAGGTCAAGTCCCGCTGGGGCCTGGGAGCGCAGGCTGCCCAGCACGTCATCAAGAAGACCTGCGACGCGTACACCACGCTCAGGGCGAACCGGAAGGCCGGAAATCTGGGCCGGCCCGGCTCCAAGCGCTACCGCCGGGCGACCGAGAAGCCGATCGCCTTCCGCCCTCAGGGCGCGCAGCCGTACGACGACCGCATGCTGTCCTGGCAGATTCCGGATCGGACGGTGTCGATCTGGACGGTCTCCGGGCGGGTCAAGGGCGTGGCGTTCACCGCCTCGCCCGAGCAGCTGGCCACTCTGGCGCTGTACCGCAAGGGCGAGTCCGACCTGCTGGAGCGGGACGGCATGTGGTTCCTGAACGCGACCTGCGAGGTCCCCGAGGCCGAGCCGAACACCGACCCGGTGGACTTCCTCGGGATCGATCTGGGCATCGTGAACATCGCCACCACCTCGGACGGCGAGATCATGGCCGGACGTGAACTCAACCGCGTCCGGGTCCGGGAACGCGGCTTGCGCACCAAGCTGCAGAAGAAGAACACCCCGTCCGCCAAGCGCCGGTTGAAGAAGCGGCGGCGCAAGGAGGCCAGGCGGGCGAAGGACATCAACCACAAGATCGCGAAACATGTGGTGGCCGAGGCGATGGGGGCACCTCCCGCGCGAGCGAAGCCGAGCGTGGGGGAGCACCGGTCGCGGGATCGCCCTGGAAGACCTCACAGGCATCCGCGAGCGGGTACGGCTTCGCAAGCCTGGGGGCACCTCCCACGCCCTTGAGGCAGTGGGGGAGGGCCACCCTGCACAGCTGGTCCTTTCATCAGCTGGGACAGTTCATCGCGTACAAGGCACGCAAGGCCGGGGTACCGGTGGTGCACGTCGATCCGGCGTACACCTCCCGCACCTGCGCCGAGTGCGGCCACATCGACAAGGCGAACCGGGTGAGTCAGGCCTGGTTCGCGTGCCGGAACTGCGGATTCGTTGATCACGCGGACCGATGGGGGCACCTCCCGCTCGAGCGAAGCCGAGAGTGGGGGAGGCTCCCGCAACATCCGCGCACGCGCGTGGGAGTTGTGGCGACGCGGGGCCCAGTCAACGGCCCCTGCCCTACCCCGGACACCCCGGGGTGGGACCGGACGCAAACGCAGCATCACACCCAGTGATGCCCGTTGTGCAAGCCCAGCGCTTTAGCGATGCTTTAGCGACGGGTAGTTGACTAGCCGCAGTCGCAGTAGCCGCACAACGATGAGCCGGTCCCTGCGGGGACAGCCTTGGTGGGCCGCCCGCGACCGCGCCCAACTCGTCGTCATCGCCTACCAGACGGGCCTCGTACGACCTGAATCGTCCAGGTTCTGACGTGAGTTGACGGTCTGTAGGGCAGGGGTTCGGGGACCGGTCCCGGGCGCGACGGCTTAGGGTGCGCGTCGGCGCGTACCGAAGTCCCCGACCGTGAGGAACCCTTCATGCCCAGCACCCGGACGCTCGTACTGGCGGGCATCACCGCGGCCGTCTCGACCGCCGCGTTCACGCTGTCCGCGCAAGCCGCCACGTCGCCCTCGTACGAGCCGGCCGGCGCCCGGTGCGCGTACCCGGCGGACGTCCTCGACCTGACGAACTGGAAGCTGACCCTGCCCACCGGCGAGGACGAGGACCCCACCGAGATCACCCAGCCCAAGCTGGCGACCTTCTCCGCCAAGCCCTGGTTCCGGGTCGAGGACGGCTGTGACGCGGTCCTGTTCCGGGCCGCCGTCAACGGTGTGACGACCGGAGGCTCCAGTTACCCGCGCTCCGAGCTGCGGGAGATGACCGACAACGGGGCGGACGAGGTCGAGTGGTCCACCACGGAGGGCAAGCACACGCTCGTGGTCAACGAGGCGTTCATGAAGCTGCCCAAGGAGAAGCCGCAGCTGGTCGGTGCGCAGGTGCACGGCGGGGACGACGACGTCACGGTCTTCCGTCTCGACGGTAAGAAGCTCTACATCACCGACGGCGACGACAGCCGCCACCACCTCGTCACCGAGAGCTACCAACTGGGCACCGAGTTCGAGGCCAAGTTCGTGGCGCAGGACGGGGAGATCGACGTGTACTACAACGGCAAGCTGGAGACCACGATCGAGCACGACGGCGACACCAACTACTTCAAGGCCGGCGCCTACACCCAGGCCAACTGCGACAACTCCGACCCGTGTGCCAAGGGGAACTACGGCGAGGTCCGCATCTCCGACATCAAGGTCACCCACTCCTGACGGACGGACGCACGGGAGGGCGGACAGACGGGCGGACGGGAGGGAGGGCGGACGCGGCGGTGGGGTCCGTCTCGCCGCCGCTCAGGCCGTCTTCTGCTCCGGGGCGATCTCCTCGATCAGGCCCTGGATGAGCTTCTTGATCTCGTCACGGATGGGCCGTACGGCCTCGACGCCCTGGCCCGCCGGGTCCTCGAGCTCCCAGTCCAGGTACCGCTTGCCGGGGAAGACCGGGCAGGTGTCGCCGCAGCCCATGGTGATGCAGACGTCCGACTCCTTGACGGCGTCGACGGTGAGCATCTTGGGGACCTCGGCGGAGATGTCGATGCCGACCTCGCGCATGGCTTCGACGGCGGCCGGGTTGACCTGGGCGCCCGGGTTGGAACCGGCGGAGCGGACCTCGACACGGTCCCCGGCCAGGTGGGTCAGCCACGCGGCGGCCATCTGGGAACGGCCGGCGTTGTGGACACAGACGAAGAGCACGGAGGGCTTGTCGGACATCAGGAGGTCTCTCTTGTCTCTTGTTCTCTTGTCTTGTCTCGCGTCGACATCAGGCGAGGCTGACATCAGCACCTGGTGGTGTCAGCCCCCGCTGATGTGACAGTATCAGCCCATGATGACGTCAGTCGACACTGACCTGATCCGGGTGCTGGCCGACCCGCTCAGGCTCCGGATCGTGACCCTGCTCGCCAAAGAGACGCTGTGCACCACGCACCTCGTGGAGGAGACCGGTGCCCGGCAGACCAACCTCTCCAACCACCTGAGAGTGCTGCGTGAGGCCGGGGTCGTCGAGACGGAGCCGTGCGGCCGGTTCACCTACTACCGGCTCAAGCCCGACGTCATCGCCCAGCTCGCCGGTCGGTTCGCCGACCTGGCCGAGTCCGCGCGCAGCGCCGCTCAGAACAAGCGGGCCTGCCCGTGACCGCCGCTGAGGCCGCCACGAACGCGGAGGCCGCGACGCCCGCCGCCGACGCCGCCTCTGTCGCGCCCGCGCCGGGTGCCACCCCGCCCCGTAACCCCTTGGTGTCCCGGGCGGCCGCCGAACTCGTAGGAACGGCGCTGCTGGTGGCGATCGTGGTCGGCTCCGGCATCCAGGCCGCGGACCTGACCGACGACGTCGGCCTCCAACTCCTGGCCAACTCCACGGCCACCGTCTTCGGCCTCGGCATCCTGATCCTCCTGCTCGGCCCGGTCTCCGGCGCACACTTCAACCCGGTGGTCACGCTGGCCGAGTGGTGGACGGCGCGACGCGGCGGCGCCGGCGTCACGCCGCGCGAGGTTGCCGTGTACGTACCCGCGCAGATCACTGGCGCGATCGCGGGCGCGATCCTGGCGGACGCGATGTTCGGCGAGCCGCTGGTGAAGTGGTCCACGCACGACCGCTCGGCGGGCCATCTGCTGCTGGGCGAGGTCGTCGCCACGACCGGCCTGATCCTGCTGATCTTCGGCCTGGCCCGCGCCGGCCGGCTGCAGTACGCCCCCGTGGCCGTCGCCTCCTACATCGGCGCCGCGTACTGGTTCACCTCGTCGACGTCCTTCGCCAACCCGGCCGTGACGATAGGCCGCGCCTTCACCGACACGTTCGCGGGCATCGCGCCCGGCTCGGTCGCGGGGTTCGTCGCGATGCAGGTCGTCGGGGCGGTGGTCGGGCTGGCGCTGGTGGCGCTCATCTTCATGCCCGGACGCTCGGCTGAATGAGCCGCAGAACGCGGGGTGGGTGGGTCAGGCCATGGGGGCGGCCGCGGTCAGCATCTGCCCCATCGCGGCCATGACCGACGGCTCCACCCGGTAGTACACCCAGGTGCCGCGCCGCTCGGAGGTGAGCAGTCCGGCTTCCTTGAGCTTCTTCAGGTGATGGGACACGGTCGGCTGGGAAACGCCGACGTCAGAGATGTCGCATACGCACGCCTCGCCACCCTCGTGCGAGGCGACGAGCGAGAACAGGCGAAGGCGGACGGGGTCGCCGAGCGCCTTGAACATCGCGGCGGTCCGCTCGGCTTCCTCGGCCGTCAGGGGCCGCTCGGTGAGCGGCGGACAGCACGGCACGACACCCTCGGCGACCACGGGGTCCAGCAGCGGCAGCGCCTTGACGTTCGACATGCGTCTATGTTGACACATGTCGAACCAGGCACCCAGCTGGCCCTTTCGAAGTCCGGTGCGATGCAGCGCCCCGTTAGGGGCGCGGGGCTGTGTCAATTTGCGGCTCCGTCGCGCGGGCGCGACAAGCCACGACGGACTCGCAGCTTCGATCCGGCCCTCCGGTGGCACTGCTTCGATGGCTGTCTATGTTGACGCTCATCGAACCCGGTGCCATGCTGGGCACAAGAGATTGACACCTATCGATATAGGGGAACCCCGTGCCTGCGCCCACCAGCAACGCGCCAAGCGCCGACCAGCTGCCCGTCGCGATCATCGGCGCCGGCCCCATCGGCCTGGCCGCCGCCGCCCACCTCGTGGAGCGCGGCATCGAACCCCTCGTCCTGGAAGCCGGCCCCGCCGCGGCAAGTGCCGTACGGGAGTGGTCGCACGTGCGGCTCTTCTCGACCTGGGGCGAACTCGTCGACCCGGCCGCCGAGAAGCTGCTCGCCCCGACCGGCTGGGTCCGCCCCGACGCCGCGGCCTACCCGACCGGCGGCGACTGGGCCGAGCGCTACCTCCAGCCGCTCGCCGACCTCCTGGGCGACAGGGTCCGTTACGGCGCCACGGTGACCGGCGTCGCCCGGGCCGGCCGGGACCGCATCGTCGACGCGGGCCGCGACGAGCAGCCGTACACGGTGCACGTCCGGGCCGCCGACGGCGCCGAGGCGCGGCTCACCGCCCGCGCCGTCATCGACGCTTCCGGCACCTGGGCGGTCCCGAGCCCCGTCGGCGCGAACGGCCTGCCCGCCCTCGGCGAGAAGGCGGCCGCCGACCGCATCTCGTACCGAGTCCCGGACCTCAACGACCCATCCGTACGCACCCGTTACGCGGGCAAGCGCACCGCCGTCATCGGCTCCGGTGCCTCGGCCTTCACCGCGCTCGCCCTCCTTGCCGACCTGGCCGGCGAGGAGGCGGGGACACATGCGGTGTGGATCCTGCGCCGGGGCCTCAGCGCGAGCACGTACGGCGGCGGCGAGGCCGACGAACTCCCCGCTCGCGGCGCCCTCGGCCTGCGCGCCAAGGCGGCGGTGGAGGCCGGCCACGCGAGCGCGGCCACGGGATTCCGTACGCAGGCCGTGGAGCGGGAGGACGACCGGCTCGTCCTCGTCGCCGAGGACGGCCGCCGTCTCGACCCGGTCGACGAGGTGATCGTCCTGACCGGCTTCCGCCCCGACCTCTCCTTCCTCTCCGAGGTCCGCCTCGGCCTCGACGAACGCCTCCAGGCCCCGACCGCCCTCGCCCCGCTGATCGACCCGAACGTCCACTCCTGCGGCACGGTCTACCCACACGGGGTGCGCGAGCTCTCCCACCCGGACCAGGGCGTCTACCTGGTCGGGATGAAGTCGTACGGCCGTGCCCCCACGTTTCTCGCGATGACCGGCTACGAGCAGGTCCGCTCCATCGCGGCGTCCATCGCCGGCGACCAGGAGGCCGCCGAGCGCGTCGAACTCACCCTCCCCGAGACCGGAGTGTGCGGTGGCGCGGGCCTCTTCGACGAGCCGGAGAACACCGAACAGTCCGGCGGCGGCTGCTGCGCCCCGGCCCCCGCCACCCTCCAGATCGGCCTCGGCGCCCCGGCCGCAACCACCGGTGGCTGCTGAACTCCCCGCCCACGCCAGGAGGTTCGTCATGACGTCCCGCGTACAGCTCGCCCTCCGTGTCCCCGACCTCGCCGAATCCGTCGCCTTCTACAGCAAGCTCTTCGGCACCGAGCCCGCCAAACTCCGCGACGGCTACGCCAACTTCGCCATCGCCGAGCCCCCGCTCAAGCTCGTCCTGATCGAAGGAACGGCGGGCGAGGCGACCCGCATGGACCACCTCGGCGTCGAGGTCGAGACGACCGAAGCGGTCCACGCCGCCACCGCCCGCCTGAGCGAGGCGGGCCTGCCCACCGCCGAGGAGAACGACACCACCTGCTGCTACGCCCTCCAGGACAAGGTCTGGGTCCACGGCCCCGGCCAGGAACCCTGGGAGGTGTACGTGGTCAAGGCGGACGCCGGCTCTCTGGCCAAGCAGGTCACGGACCGGCCTTGATCGCCTTTAGCGTCAGAGTCAGATCTTGATCACCGTTACGCGTGCGCCGCACAGGGAGGTGAGGTCCTCGGGGTCGGAGCTGAGGATCGTGACGGGGCCCGGGGCGGCCAGGGCGGTCGCGCTGAGCATTGCGTCGATGGCGTACTTGTGGCCGTGCAGTCCGGCGTCGGCGAGGAGGGCGGCCGCGTGGCGGGCGATCGGCTCGGTGACCGGTTCGACGACGAGGCGGGACAGCGTCCATTCCAAGGCCGGCCGGTTGATCCGAGGGTGTATCACCTCGACCAGTGTGGCCGCGGACGTGATCACCCGTAGGTCGTCGGCGCGTGCGAGGGCGAGCCAGCCGGTGACTGTGCGATCGCGTAGCACGGCCTTGGCCAAGCCTTCGCTGTCGAGGACAAGGGTGCCGCCGGGAACGGCAGGGGACCGGGTCACGCGGCGTTCGCCCCACCTTGTGTCTGCTGCCGCCGGGCCTGGTGGAGCTGGTCACGCAGAGCCTGGACCTCTTCGTCCGTGATGGGTCCGTGCTCGGCCTCGGCGACCTGGATGAGTTCGTTGAGGTTGTCGCGTTCGATCTGGCGGGCGACGGCGGCGGCAACGTAGGCGGACATGCCAGAGGGCCCGCCGCGGGCCTTGGCGGCTTCGGCGATGTCGCGCGGCATGGTGATCGAATACTTCCCGGTAGGCTCACTCATGCCACCAATCCTACCTTCTATCCTCCCACTCGGTCGGGTTGTTGCCGCCCGTCGACTCCCGTACCACCACGGAGAAGTGGCTCACGAACTCCTCGCGGCCCGCCCCCGGCTCCCCGGGCTCCGTCTGCTCGATCCGGCCGGCCAGCAGCTCGACCGCTCGTCGTGCCATCGTGTCGTGGTCCGGATCGATCGTGGACAGCGAGGGGATCAGGAACTCGCTCTCCTGGACGTTGTCGAAGCCGATCACCTTCACCTGCTCCGGCACCCGCACGCCGGTGTCGGCCAGCCCGCGCAGTACGCCCATCGCCACGGTGTCCGTCACGCAGAACACCCCGTCGAAGTCGAGCCCACTCCGCACCATCTCCCGCGCACACAGCGCACCCGCGCGCATCGTGAGCGTCTCCAGGCTCTGTACGAGGCCGGGGTCCGCGGGCAGGCCGGCGCTCCGCAGCGCCCGCTGATGGCCCGTGAAGCGGAGGCTGGACACATCGACTTCCTCTTCCCCTTCCCCCGAGTCTCCCCCCGGCCCCCTCACGATCGCGATGCGGCGGCAGCCCCGCTCGATCAGATGGCGGGTGGCCGCCTCCGACGCGTCGACGTTCGGCATGGCCACGTGGTCGACGGGACCGCCGAAGATCCGCTCGCCCAGGATGACCACCGGGTAGTCCACCTTGAGCAGTTCGACATCGGCCGGTCCCATGCCGACCGTGCTGAGGATGAGCCCGTCGTAGAGCCGGTTGCGCGACAGGGACAGCGCGTCCAGTTCGTTCTCCCGCGAGGCGCCGGTCTGCTCGATGCACACCCGCAGGCTGTGCCGCTCGGCGGCGGTGATGATGGCGGCGGCCAGGCGACCGTAGTAGGGGCTGTTCACCTCTGGGACGGCCAGACCGACCGTGCCGGTGCGGCCCTTGCGCAGATTGCGGGCCGCGACGTTGACGCGGTAGTCGAGCCGGGCCATCGCGGCGAGGACCTTGTCCCGCGTCGCCTTGCGCACATTGGGATGGTCGTTGATGACGTTGGAGACGGTCATCGCCGAGACTCCGGCCGCCTTCGCCACGTCCTGAATCGTTGCCACGCTCACCCCAGGTCTGCGGTACGCCCCCACCGGGCCCCATTACACCGCAGACCTGGTCACTCGCCGCCGGGGTCAGACCAGCGGAGCCTGGACGGTGAGGAACGAGTGGGGCGGCAGCGTCAGCGTGAGACCCCCGTCGGTGACCTTCAGAGAGTCGTACGGGCGTGGGCAGACCGCTTCCGGCGCCTCCGCGGTGTTGTGGTCCTGGAGCCGGTCGGCCGTCAGGATGCGGGCGGTCGCCTCCCCGACGGAGCGGCCGCGCAGGTCGAGCGTCACCTCGGCGGGCTCCTCGGCGTCGAGGTTGGACAGCGAGATCAGTACCGTTCCGTCCTTGACGCTGGCCGAGGCGGACAGGGTCTCCAACTCGGCGTCCCCGACCGGGCGGCGGGCGTCCTCCGTACGCAGATGGACGCCGAGCGAAGCGGCGTCCTGGTGCCCCTTGTTCATCTCGAACACGTGGTAGGTCGGAGTGAGGACCAGGGCGTCGCCTTCGGTGAGGACCATCGCCTGAAGGACGTTGACGGTCTGGGCGATGTTCGCCATGTACAGGCGCTCGGCATGCCGGTGGAAGATGTCGAAGTGCGTGCCCGCCACGAGCGCGTCACGCATGGTGTTCTGCTGGAACAGGAAGCCCGGGTTGGTGCCCGGCTCGACGTCCCACCAGGTGCCCCACTCGTCCAGGACGAGGCCGACCTTTCGGCCAGGGTCGTAGATGTCCATGACGGTGGAGTGGCCGGTGAGGATGCGGTCGATCTGCCGGGCGGAGAGCATCGTCCGGTAGTAGTCGTCCGTGTCGAAGCCGGTGGCGCTGCCCTTCGCCTCCCAGGACCCGGTCATCGTGTAGTGGTGGACGGAGATTCCCTGGAAGAAGGTGCGCGGGGTGGCTTCGCAGCCGAAGCAGTTGATCTGCTCCATCAGCGTCCGGGTCCACTGGTAGTCGTCGCCGGACGCGCCCGAGGCGATGCGGTACAGCTTGTTGTCGCCATGATCGCGGCAGTACGTGGCGTACTGCCGGGCCAGGTCCGCGGAGTACTCGGCGCGCATGTTGCCGCCGCAGCCCCAGGTCTCGTTGCCGATACCCCAGAACTTCACGCGCCACGGCTCCTCGCGGCCGTTGGCCTTGCGCAGCCGCACCATGGGGCTGTCGCCGTCACGGGTCAGGTACTCGACCCACTCGCTCATCTCCTGCACGGTGCCGCTGCCGACGTTTCCGCTGATGTACGGCTCGGCGTCGAGCAGTTCGCACAGGGCCATGAACTCGTGGGTGCCGAAGTGGTTGTTCTCCTCGACGTTGCCCCAGTGCGTGTTCACCATGCGGGGCCGCTGGTCCCGCGGGCCGATGCCGTCCTTCCAGTGGTACTCGTCGGCGAAACAGCCGCCCGGCCAGCGCAGGTTGGGGATGTTCAGAGCGCGCAGGGCCTCGACGACGTCGAGACGGATACCGCCCTCGTTGGGAATCGTCGAGTCCTCGCCGACCCAGAAGCCGCCGTAGATACAGCGGCCGAGGTGCTCGGCGAAGTGACCGTAGACATGACGGTTGATCTTCGGGCCCTCGATGTCGAGGTTGATGATCGCGGTGGCGTTGGCCACGGGGGTACTCCCGGGGGGATGGTGGGCGCTGGGTAAGTTTGTATCGATAAAAAGCTGCCTCCTGTGCGGCATGAGTGTCAAGAGAGGTGCGGGAACTGTCTGGGCGTCACGTCGTCGTGGCGGCGCGACGGATTCCGACGCGAGCGTGAGCAACGACTGAAGGAAGTCACTCAGCGCTGAAGCCCCGCAGGCAGTGGCACCCAGCGGCGTGGGGCGCGGCGGTCTGCCGCTTTCCGGCCGTCGCTGATCCGCAGGCCGGCCGCGGCGCAGGCATAGGCGAAGGTGTCGGCGTCGTGGGGGAAGGGGTGCTTGCGCTGCCAGAAGCGGAAGTGCCAGTGGGCGGGTGGATCCGGCTCGTACGGCGGGAGGCCGATCTCCTCGCTCTCGACGACCTCTCCGTCGCGGGCCAGGGTGCCGAACGTCCCGCCCTTGGCGTTGAAGCAGATGCCGTACGCGCTGGTGTCCGCCGTGATCGCCCGCAGCACGGCGTCGTCGCTCGGCGTGTAACCCTCCTGTGTGATCACGCAGCCGCCGGGGTCGCCGGGCACGCTTGTCACGCCCACATAGCGGAGGGACTCGTCGTACTCGTTCAGGTCGAAGGGCGCGTCCTCGAGCTCTGCTCTCGGGCACTGCGCGGGATCGGCGCCCAGCCGTCGGATCACCTCGTCCTCGCTCAGCCCTCGCACGAAGGCGATGCCAAGCCCTTCCGTCCACATTTCCTGGTCGCCGAAGGCCGCTATGAGCGCGTCCGCCGCCCGGAAGGCGGCGGCCTCCTCGGCGGGCAGCTCCACTGCCCCCGGCAGGCCGGCGACGAGCGGCGCGAGCGGCGTGGTCAGCAGCAGCCGGCCCGGTGACCAGGGCCCTGTCTGTGGCGTCCACACATCGGCCCCGGCGTCGATCAGCGCGCGGACGCTGCCCTCGTCCGCGTTACAGGCGGCGTACCACAGCGGTGTGTGCTCCTCTTCGTCGCGCGCGTCGGGCTCCGCGTGGTGCGACAGGAGCGCGGCCACCGCCTCCGCCGATCCTTGTTCCGCCGCCAGGTGCAGTGGGGTGGTGCCGGGCCATCTGATGACGGCGTCGGGTGGCGCACCCCCGTCGAGCCGGGCCCTGATCAGCGCCGCGTCTCCCCAGTCGCGGTAACCGATGTGCTCCCAGTCGGCCCGCGGCACGTAGCGCAGGCGCTCTTCCTCCTGACGGCGCAGCATCTCGCGCTGGCGCCGGGACAGCGGCGGCGCCAGAAAGTCGGGCGGCCCGCTCATCCCCAGGACCGCGAAGGAACTGGGCTGCTCCGACGGATCGGGTGGCCCGATCCCCGGTCAGACCTCGAGTGACCGTGCCGACGCGGCATGCAGTGCCGCCACGTCGATCGGGGTGCGCGTCTCGGATATGCCCTCGTCCGGCCACTCGACGACCAACTGGGCCTCACCGGGCGGTGGGAGTTCCGCCAGATACAGGTCGACGTCGGTTTTGAAGAGGGACCAGCGGGCCCCGCGTGACTGGTGCAGCCGCGGATCCAGCGGAATCAGCCCGACCGCCTGCCGCGTCGACGCCTCGGCCACCCGCCCCGAGGGCGTCGTGTACTGCACCCCCCGCTGCACCGTGCCGTCCAACGAGGTCACCCGGCGGCCGTCGGAGAACAGCAGGCCGACCCGCAGCCCGGACTGCCGACGCGAGTCCTGGCTCTGCCAGCGGGTCTTGCGGAAGACCGACAGATGCAAGGTGGCCGTACGCGGCCACAGCGACCACCCCGTCAGCAGCACCCGCGTGTCCGGACCGGCCCCGGCCACCCCGAGCTGCGACAGCAGCACCGGCGCAAACCTGTCGACGGGCGGCTCGTACTTCCCGTCGTCTTCCCCCGGCGGTCCCAGCCGGACCAACACGGCCCGCTCAGCGACCGGCTCCTCCGGCAAGACCAGATCATCGAAGAATCCCATGCGCCGATCGTGGCAGAGGGGTCTGACATCGCCTCGGCCACTGATTGCTCCGGGGCGTTCGGCCCCGTGGCCGGACACAGATTCACCCGGCGTCGCCTCCCTCAGGTGGGCTCCGGCCGAGCCCGTCAGCCTTTGCGATCCGCGCCGCTTCTGTGCAGGCCGGGGCAGGCCAGGGCCTCACAGCAGGCCCAGGTCCCGGGCGCGGAGTGCCGCCTGGGTGCGGTCGCGCAGGGAGAGGCGGGTGAGGATGCGGGAGACGTGGTTCTTGACCGTGCCCTCGCTGAGGTACAGCCGCGCGGCGATCTCCCGGTTGGTGTGGCCCTGTGCCACGAGCCGCAGGATGTCCGTCTCGCGCGGGCTCAGGACGACAGCCGGGGACTCGGTGGGGCGTGGCGTCGGAAGAGCGGCGGTGAGGTGGCGGGCCACCGAGGAGTCGAGCTGGGTGACGCCCGCGTGTGCCAGGCGGACCGCGTGCGCGAGTTCCTCGGCCGGCAGGTCCTTCAGCAGGTAGCCGTGGGCGCCGGCCCGCAGCGCCTGTACGACGTACTCCTCGTCGTCGAACGTCGTCAGCATCACCACCCTGCACTCCGGCGCCCGGCCCCGCAGGACGGCCACCGCTTCGACCCCGTCCATCTCCGGCATCCGTACATCCATGAGCACGACGTCCGGGCCCAGTTCGAGCGTTTTCGCCACGGCGTCCCGGCCGTCCACGGCCGTGCCGATGACCACGATGCCCGGCCGGATGGAGAGCAGGGAGGCGATGCCGTCCCGGATGAGCCGCTGGTCGTCCACCACCAGCACCCGTACCGGCGGCACCGGCTCCTGATCGTCCATGGTCATCTTTCCCCCGTCTTCCCGCGCGGAACGGTCACCGTCAGCCGGGTGCCGGAGTCCGGGCCGCTGTCGATGTCCATGCTCCCCGCCACCAGGTGCACCCGCTCCCTCATCCCGAGCAGCCCGAACCCGGTGACGGTCGCGTCCCGCGCGAAGCCGCGGCCGTCGTCGGTCACTTCCAGCCGCGCGGCGTCCTCGGCCAGGCGGACGGCCACCGTCACCCGCGTGGCCCGCGCATGGCGGCGCGCGTTGGTCACGCCCTCCTGCGCGGCCCGGTACAGGGCGGTCAGCTCGGCCGTGCCGTAGCCGTCCTCGTCGCCGCTCACCTCGACGGTGACCCGCGGCGATGCCGCGCCGCTGTGTGCCAGGCCGGCCAGCGCGGCCGTGAGCGTGGGGTGCGCCGTCTCGTCCCGCAGCGCGCGGACCGACTGCCGGACGTCGCCCAGCGCGAGTCGCACCGAATGCCTCGCCTCGTTCAGGGCCCGCTGGGCCGCCTCGGGGTCCAGGTCCCGGAAGTCCGAGGCCATCTCCAACTGGACGGACATCGCGGTGAGATGGTGGCCGAGGCTGTCGTGGATGTCCCGGGCCAGCCGATTGCGCTCGGCGGCGGCGGACAGCTCGGCGACCTGCGCGGCGTAGGCCTCCAGTTCGCGCCGGGCGCGCTGTTCGCCGACGGCCACGGCGGCCATCGAGATCGCCAGCACCAGGCCCACGGAGAGCATCAGCAGGTCGGACACGCGCTCCAGATCGCGGTACCAGCCGGGTGCGGTCAGCACGTACGCGATGAGCGGCCCGGCCAGGCACAGCGCGCCCAGCGCGATCGCCGTCGTCCGGCCGAAGGCGAAGTAGGCCGTGAACGGCAGCAGCACGAACAGCACTTGGGACAGGCCCGAGGCGTCGAGGAACACCACTGTGCCGATCAGCCCGCACCGGGCCAGCAACAGCGGCACCCGCGCCGCGGGCCAGCGGCGTCCCGCCGCTTCCAGAGCGAACAGCGCCCCGATCGCGGCCACAAAACCCGACACCCGCCAGGCCGCCGGTGCAGGGCCGTCGCCCAGGCCGGCCACCGCGTAGTACACACCGCCGACGAGCACCGCGCCGTACAGCAGCGGCGCCACCCACCGCACGGGCCCATACGCCACCATGCGCACCCCCTCAACCCGCTGCAGCCAGGCTAAGCGCCGCCCAAGCGGAACACGACCGCCGAGAGACACCGGCGCGAAACTCCAGCCGGTTCGGGCCGATCGGCACATGCCGAACGGCACAACACGGCCCGTAGAACGGTGACTTCCGGCTGCCGACAGCCGACTTCCCGCACCTCCCGCCACCTGCTCGCCGCTCCCTACGGTGACGGCCCTGACCCACTGTCCGAGCCAGACCGAGAACCCGGAGCGGCCTCATGTCCTCATCCATCACCTCACCGACATCGACGTCGGCATCGTCACCGGCATCGGCATTTACGTTTCGTGCCGGCGCCCTGTGCGGGCTGCTGTCCGGCCTGCTGATCGCCCTGCCCGGGCTGGTCGAGGCGTTCACCGGGGAGACTTCCGCGACGAGCGTCCCCCTCGCCCTCTCCACCGCGTTCGCGCTGCCGCTGCTCACCGCGCTGCACCGGCGGCAGGGCCCGGTCGGCGGGCGCTTCGGGGAGGTCGCCCACGCCGTGAACCTCGTCGGGCTCGGCCTGTTCGGCGGTGCCGCGTTCGCCGCGAACCTCGTGCTGTTCTACTTCGACGACGCCGTCATCGAGGAGACCCTGACCGGGCCCACGATCCCCGCACTCGTCGGCTCCGCCGCGGTCTTCGCCGTGGGCTGCGCCCTGTTCGGAGCCGGGATGGTCCGGGCCCACGTCCTGCCGACGATCCCCTCGTGGGGGTACGCCGTCGTCCTGCCGTTGTTCGCGTTCCTGACCTCGCTGCCCGACTCCCTGCTCACCAGTGCGCTGCACGTCCTGGTCGGCGTCATCCTGATGTGGCTCGCGGCCGCACTGTGGCGGACAGCCGGAGGTAACGAGCACCCCGCGGGCGTGATGGGTGCCTATCGCTGATCCGGCGGCAGTTCCGCGAGGAGATCGACACTGGACAGTTCCGCGAGCCGGGCGGCGATCCGCGTGAGGGGAAGACGCAGCCGGTCGAGGTCCGTGCGCATCTCGGCTGCCCGGTCCCAGGTGTGCTCATGCGCCGTAGGACTGGTGCCGTCGGGGCGTCGGGCCTCGTGCTGTTGGAGGGCGGGGTGCCAGTACGAGAGGAACGGCCGGAGGTGCTCGTTCGCCAGGGTGGCCGCGATGTGAGGCAGTACGAGCCCTGCCGCGGTCTCGGCGGCGACCCGGTGGAGTACCTCCCGGGTGGTGCTGAAGAGAACGTGCAGCGAGGTGAGGGCTTCGCGTAGCGAGCCTTGGTCCGGGGCGAGCGGCTGGACGCCGACGCGGGTGACCAGTTCGATCTGGAGGTCAAAGGCCGCGGCGCGCTCGACGGGCCCCGGACCGCGGCGCTCGGCCGACGTACCGGTGAGGGGCTGAGTGGCGGGAAGCGGGGGAGGGGCGGTCGTGGCGGGGACGGCGGCCAGGGTGTGCAGGAGCAGCCGGCGGAGATCCTCCTGGCGGGCGGTGTCGGCGTCGTGTCGCCGCACGGCGCGGGCGAGCAACGGGTGGATGGTCCACGTACGCGACAGGCCGGGGTCCGGGGGCAGGGCGCCGGAGCCGAGCAGGGACTCGACGGCTTCCGCCACCAGGGGACCGGCTTCCCAGGGATCGTACGGAGAGACTGCCGAGAGCACGTTCTCCAGGGTGGACTGGTGCAGCGGTGCCGGGCAGGCCAGCGCGAGCAGACGCAGGACGTCGTCGACCGGACCGTGCCTGGTCAGCGGGCGGGTGAGGAGCGACACCGCGAGCCGCCCGTTGGTCCGGTCGCGGGGCGGTGAGCCGGTGAGCACATCGACTCCTGGGGCGTGCAGCCTGTCGCGTGCATGGCCAAAGCCGGCGCCAACACGGCCCGCGCTCCCGCACGCAGCACGTTCCGCCACCGCACCGACGCGGTCCCGCCGTCCATCATGACCCCTCCCGTTCCCCGCCCCGCCCAGGCCGGTTCCCGCCCGCCCAACAGGCGTACGCCGTACGACGCTCGCGGCATGCGCCCGTCCACGATAGTGATCAACACCGTTGCCGCGCACGGCCCCCGACACGCTCACACATCGCGGTAGGCCCTCGGCGGAGAACGGCCCTGGTCGGCTGAGGGGGTAGGGGCTGTTGCGGGAACTTGTGACACTTGCACGTGCAAGTGTCACAAGTTCCCGCAACAGGGTGCGTCAGCACAGGGTGCGTCAGCTCATGTCGAAGCAGGCCCGGGCCTGGTCGAAGCGGCGGGCGGCCAGGTCGTCTCGGCGGATCACCCAGTCGACGATTCCCAGGTCACCTTCCGTCAGGTCCTCGCCGCCGATTTCGGCGAGCAGCACCCAGTCGCCGGGGCCGTGGTCGTAGTCCGTGGTGGGATCCGCGTTCCAGACCCAGGGGTAGCCGCCCACCTGCACCGATCCGTCCGCCTGCATCTCGTCGCAGGTCTCCCACCACACCTCGCCCAGGTCGCCGGCGTGCGGGAACTCCTCGGTTTCGTAGCCGCGGTTGGGCAGCGAGGGCTCGATCATCAGATGGAGATCTTGGGTGGGGTGGACCCGAGGCTGGTACTCACCGTCCGGACCGCGTTCGGAGACGGGCGTGCCGACCGGGACGTAGACGAGCCGGGACCATTCGCGGCCGCTCCACGGGTCCTCCGTGAACGCGAAGAAGAGCAGCGTGCCGTCCTTCGGGAGCGGGAGGTCCGTCGCGCCGGGCGGGATGGCCGCGAGGTCGACCGAGGCGAGGAACGGCAGGCGAGGAACGGGTTCGCCCTTGGGCATCGGCGGCACCCCGCCGAGCCGTCCGGCCAACGGGCTGCCGGGAGGCGCCTCATCAGCGGTGCCCAGCTTCGCGCAGGGACGGACTGTGCCGAGCCACCGCTCGACCTCGTCCCCCGGTAAGTCACGGCTGCGGGCTTCTTTGCGGAACGGGTCCATCGATCCCATGCCGCAGAGTATGTCAGCGGCGATCATGCCCACCTGCCACGATGAAGCGAACCGATCGCGGACCTGACGACCACCGCCGCCCCGACCGACCCGGCCCGCACCGGCGGCGTTTCCCGACACCAGTGGGTCAGGTGGCGGGACGAGCGCTCCACGCGTTCTGGAGAGCCGGCTGCACATCTTCCCCGAGAACGCCGTGCGTCGTCCCGCCCGGCAGGGTGGGCAGCTCAGCCCAGTGAGTCACGGTTTCACCTTCATCAGAGCCGAGGCCGTAGGGGAAAAGGACAAACCCGTCGGAGTCGACGAAGCAGTCCCTGTGCTGTACCCCGTCCTCACTGAAGTGCCGATTCTTGAACACCATTGGCCTTACGAGCCAAAATTCCTCACCCAACGCCGCATCGGACTCGGTGGCGCTGTCAACCGGATACCGGCCCATGGTCGCTGCCGCCACCGGTGCACCGCTCGGAGGCAACCCCTCACGTGCGTCAACCCACGTCACCACGGTGTTCAGACGCGTCATCTCCACCTTCACCCAAGCACTCGGCACATCGTCTTCTGGCCCTGAGCCGGAGCATCAGCAAGTGCACTGACCCGACCTCGGCATCTGGAAAGACGGACTGACCCTCACGAGGGTTGCTCGAGCCGGAACGAGCACGGCACCAAACGGCCGCGCCGATCTCTACGCTTCCTTGACGACGTGCCGCGTTCCTCAAGGCCCATCCCGGCAGTGATGCTGTCCGGGGGCGGCCGTGTCCACTGGCCGTGTCGTGCGACGAGCCGCTGTCGGACCGCGGCCTCGAGGTAGGGGAGGGGGCTGGTGGCGGTGGTTGCGGCGACGCGGACTCGGTGGTTGTGGCTGGCCGCCCACCCCACCCGCGGCGTCGCCTTGGCTTTCGCGGTCGTCCTCGCCCTGATCCAGGTCGGCGGCTTCGGCATCATGACGCTCGCCTCGCTGCTGGCCCTGCTCGTATCCGGTCGGCTACGGATGCGGACCCAGCTCACCCCACAGGCGGAAGGGGGAGTCTGGGCGCGGGCGACATCCGCCGGTGGTCCTGGGAGTCGCCCGCACCACCGTCGCCATCGAGCTCGCCACCGCAGCGGTACTCGCGGTCCGCTTCCACTTCGGCTACGGCCTCGGGGCCGGCGTGGCCCTCTACCACGGGGTCTTCCACGGGATCTCCGCTTTCAACAACGCCGGATTCGGACTGCGCGACGACAACCTCGTCGGCTATGCGACAGACCCCTGGATCATTGTGCCTATCGCCGTCGCGGGCGTGCTTGGCGCCCTCGGCTTCCCTGTGCTGCTGGAACTGCTGCGCAGCCGCCCGGCCGTACGGGGCAGAGCCCGGCACCTGCGGCCCCTGCACACCCGCCTCACCCTCGTCACCTCCGCGATCCTGCTCGCCGTCGGCACCCTGCTGACCTGCGCGCTGGAGTGGAGCAACCCCGGGACCCTCGGCCCCATGGAGTGGGGGGACAAACTGCTCAACGGCTTCTTCACCGCGGCCAGTGCGCGCACCGCGGGCTTCAACACCGTCGGCACCGGCTCCATGGAACCCGCCACGCTGCTGGGCATCTGCGTACTGATGTTCATCGGCGGCGGCAGCGCGGGCACCCCGGTGGCAGCAAGGTCACCACGTTCGCGGTGCTGGGAGCGGCGATCCTGGCGGAGATCCGCGGGCACGCCCACGCGGACATCATGGGCCGCCGGACCTCCTCAGCGACGCTGCGTCAGGCGCTGGCCGTGGCGCTGATGGGCGTGGGTCTCGTCATGTCGGGCACGCTGGTACTCCTCGTCGTCACCGCGGTGCTGGCCGAGGCGGCCCTGCTCGAGGCCGTCTCCGCCTTCGGCACGGTCGGCCTGAGCACCGGCATCACCGCCGACCTTCCCGCGACGGGCCAACTCACCATCATCGCCTTGATGTTGATCGGCCGCGTGGGCCCGATCAACATCGCGAACCCCGTATCACGAATAGTCCACGGACGCCGACACAGAGCCGCTCAGCGCTACATACGACTCCACACACGCAAAGACCCCGCACACAGCGAACGCGCTGGTCACGGGGTCTTTGGGCACCTCATACAGGGTGCCCCCGGCGGGGGACACGGGACATGGGAACGAGGGAAGCCGCCGGTCGGGGGCGGGCAGTTGGTGATCCACACCGTTGTCCGGTTGAACCGGTAGCCGTTGAGGCCAGGTCGCAGGTGCGAGTCCCCGGGGGGCTTGAATCATTCATCAACCGAGTGCTGGCGACGGGCGAACTGCACGTGCGGTAGGTGCGGTCGCCGGTGGCACACCGGGCCGGAGCAGGTGGCGAACCGACTGCCCGCCCGTCGAATCCGTGCTGGGGTGGCTCAGCCCCAGGGAAACGGCTCGTCGGCCACGTCGGGGCAGTCGCCGCGATGGACCACCCAAGTGTCGTGATTGTCGGGATCGACGTCGGCCCAGCGCAGCGCCGCCAGTTCGACGGGGAGAAGCATCTCGGCCGCCGGGCCGCCGCACAGCGGCCCGCAGCACCGCACCAGTTCCTTCGATGCCCGGAACGCGATGTCCTCGGCGATCAGCTCGGCATCGTAGCCCGAGGGGATCGGCTCTCCGGAGAGCAGCCGCCGCTCGACCGTGTCCCGCAGGAGCAGCAGGAGGTGCTCCTGCTCCAGGGCACCGCGCTCCCTCCTGACCTGCAGCTGCGCCGCACGTACGGCCACCTCGGTGAAGAGTGGGGTCAGCCATTCCGGAGCGCTTCCTGGTTCTTGCCGCCATTGCCGGGCATGCGCCGCCGTCAGTGGCTGTGTGACACCGTGGGTGCGCATCGCCCGGGCGACGTCGTGGACCTTCAAGCCGAGCAGGTGCGAGACCTGCACGGGACACAATGCGCGGTCCGCCTGCTTCTGCGCGCTGAGCCTGCGTTTCGCCACTTCCGCCCCTGGTGCTCCAGTACTTGCATGCCCCTAGCCGTACGCCCTGCCGGGTTGGCACCTTTCCAGCCTTTCCGTCAGCTGTCCCCCGAACATGAAGCGATCACCCGAACAGGTGAACTCCAGGGCGCCCCAGGGGACTTGATGCCACGCGCGCTGCCGCCACTCAAATCCTTCCCGCTGCAGATCGTCCTTGTGCCCGGTCATAGGCAGCATGGCGCGGAAGTCACGCGGTCCAGCCTGAGCACCGCGTCCGTCTCGTACTCCTCGGCCAGGGCCACATTCACCGCGTCTGCGAGGTCCAGCTCCAGGCCTGCGTGGTCGTGCTGCCGCTGCCGGCCGTGACCACCACCCGCGACCCATTTGCCGTCAGTGCCCTGACGGCCTGTGAGCGGCGCGGGGGAAGGAGTGCTTTGTCCGGGCGAATGGCGGGCGGCCGCCAGTTCCTCGGGGAACGCTTCGCGCCGCTACTCCCGCTGTCGTACGCACGGGTTTGGTCCGGCCCATACGGTGATGGCGTGACGAGCTTCGACGGGATGCTGGAGCGCGTGCGGACGCTGTCCCCGATGACCATTGATCTGCTGGTGGTGGCCTGGTGGGCTGGTTCACGGCGTCCGACGCGGCGTGGAACGATCCCGGCGGTGATCGCATTGGGCATCGGGACGATGCCTGCCCAAGCGACGATCCGGCACGTGAAGTGGAGAGCAACTTGTGGGGGAGGACCACTGTCATGGACTGAGTGGCTCGTGTGTACACAACGGAGCCGGTCGTTCGGGGCGTGCCGGATGGACCGCCACCGTGCTGGATCCGCAGTGGGAGCTCTGCGGTCGACGTTCCGCTTCAACGTTTGGCGGCTTCTTCAGCATCGAATTTTTGATCTGGTAAACATCCAGGCCACCCGGCAGTAGATGATCAGGCGGCCCTGGCGCAGGTCAACTCAGGCCGCGGATGGGTCCGTTGCCGTACAGCCCGCCGATGTCGACCAGGAGGACATCGCGGCGGCGCCCGGCGGCGTCGATGACGTCGGGATGGAAGCCGTGCAGGGAGAACAGGGCGAGGGTCGCGTCATCGGGCCGGTGCCCCTGGTCGGCGAGGAGGACCCGGATGTGTTCGAGGCGCTCGAGGTCCTTGAGCCCACGGGGCTGGATGGTGGCTTTGGCCTCGCCGATCAGGGTGATGGCGGCCCGCGGGTTTTGCGGGCGCTCGCCGGGGGCCAGGGCGAGCAGGTCGACCTCGTGCTTGGTCCGGGCGGCAGGGTCGGCGATCTCCGCCGTGCCCACCGCGCCGAGCGACAGTCCCGTCTCGTCGATGGCGAAGGAGCGGGTCCACTCGCGTGCGGTCTCCTCGAAGTGCGGGCCGAGGATCTTCGAGTGGTACGTCGGCCGGGACGATTGCCACACCTGGGCTCCGCGCCGACGTTCCACCAGATCTACCATGGGCAGTGTGATCAGCTGGTTGAAGCGGATCACCGGGTCCGCGACGCTGATGACCGGGTGCCGTGCCTTGAGCAGGTCCTGTTCCTTGCGGACGTAGCCGGTGGACTCGAGCACCTCCAGCGGGGCGACCATGGCGGAGCGGGAGCGCTCCAGCATCGAGCCGACCTTCGCCGGGGTCGAGGCGCCCCGGGCCACGGCGGACAGCACGTCGTAGTACAGCGTGCGGTGGGTGATCCGCGGATCCTCGCGCAGCAGGTACTCCGCCTCCACGCGCGAGTACAGGGCCCGCCCCGGGTCCAGCAGAGTGCGTTCGACCCAGGGAGGGAACTCCACCTCGCTCTGCGGCACCGGCCCAGCAGCCAGCGGCCGGTAGCCGGGGGCGCCGCCCAGCACGGCGTCGACCTGCAGCGCCACCGCTGGGTCCTCGATCCCCCAGTGGGTGCGGGCGGTGCGGTAGTCGAAGGCCGGCAGGCGCAGGTCCAGTACGGCCCGGCCGCGCAGTGGCTTGGTGCCGGACAGCAGCTCGGACATCACGCTCATCGCCGAGCCGCACAGCACGATGCGACCGCCGGGCGCCTTGCCGGACTGCGACTGGTCGTACAGCAGTTGCAGGAACCCGGGGATCTCCGGGGAGTGCTGGAGCAGGTACGGCAGTTCGTCGATGACGATCAGCGGTGTCCCCGGCGCCCGGTTCACCACCTCCAGCGCGGCGGTGAGCACATCCCGCCAGTCGTCCAGCCGCATCGCCCCGGGCCGCACTCCCGCGTGCGCGGCGATCGCCTCGGTGAACCGGTGCAGCGCGGGCACCCGGCCTTCCTCCTGCACGGCGGTCAGATACAGCCCGCCCACTGCTTCTGTGAGTGCCTCCAGCAGGAACGACTTCCCGTTTCTCCGGCGCCCCGAGACGATGGCCAGTCGCAGCTCGGTGGCTGGATCGGCGAGGAAGTCGTTGAGCAGCGCCCATTCATGATCACGGTCCAGCAGCCGCTCCGGTTTGCCCAGCAGTACACCCATGGCTTCTCCAAATCCGTTTAGGCCAACCCTAACTGATTCCGTATGTCTGAACCTTACCTATGTGCGGCCGTGAGTGTAACGCTTCGGGTGGGCACTCCTGCGGATTCATCTCGCTGACGGTGTCGCCGCTCCGCATGGGCTCCGGCCGGAGCAGGTCACAGACCGGGGGACGAGGTGCGGTGGCGGCGGCAGTCCCACCGCATCCGGCAGACCGGGCGCCTGACGGAGCCGGCGGACTGCGAGAGCCAGAGCCTCGGGGAGTCACCGTCTTCGGGGTGGCAGCCGAGGACCGTGAACTCCATGAGACCCGGGGAGGGGAGTGTGACCCGCCGACGATCCCTGGCACCGGTCGAGTTGGAGGTCAAACCCACCGAAGTTGTCGGCTCGCGCTCTCGGGCTCCCTAGGCTGGCGGAGTATCAACTGCACAACCACAGCAGGGCGGATAAGAATCATGCGCGGCCTCACCGAGGCGAACCTCAAGACGCTGGCCGGTGCCCGTTCCTTCGAACGCGGCCTCGGGTATCTCGACGCGGTGTCGGGGGTCGAGGTGGGTGACGGCTGGGTCACCGCGAGCGTCCACGGCACCCAGCGGTACGAGGTGGAGCTGACCCTGGACGGGCCCGGCGGGCTGTCCGGCGAGTGCGACTGCCCATACGGCATGGAAGGCAACTTCTGCAAGCACCTGGTCGCTCTCGGCCTGACGGTGCTCGCCCAGCGGGAGAGCCTGCCGCGGCAGCGGAAGGCGGCCCGGGAACGCGCGCAGGATCTCGAGGGCTGTCCGCCCTGTCCAAGGCCGAGTTGCTCGCCCGCTGCGGGAACAGCTCGACGAGGACCGGCAGTTGCGGCGCCGCCTGGAGCTGCGGGCCGCGAGCGCTCGCGGGGACCTCACCGCGGTTCGGTCCCGTATCCGTGATCTGTTCGACACCGGCCCCTTCGCGCAATACGAGTATGTCGAGTACGCCGACGCCCGCGCCTACGCCGACCAGGCGAGGCAGGCAGTGTCCGCGATCGGCGCGCTGACCGGCTCGGGCCGGGTCGCCGACGCGATCACCCTGGCGCGGGAGGCGATGCGGCTGCTGGCCGAGGCGGTAGAGAGTGTCGACGACTCCGACGGCTGGCTCGGGCAGATCAGCGCAGACCTCGCCGACGCCCACCTCGGGGCGTGCCGCACGGCACGCCCCGACCGAGCGGGCAGCGCCACGGTGCAGAGTATGAAGAGTGAGTCGCAGAGAACCGCCCAAGGTCGTCATCGAGTACGTCGTTGTGGATGGGCCCGAAGGTGAGCGGCTGGCGATGAGGCAGGGTGAAGCCATTCGCGAGGTCCTCGCGTGGCTGTACACGCACCACAGCTGCGAGGAGCGCAACAAGGAACCAGACGGCAACACAGAGTCACCGCCCCGCCCTCGGGTCCGAGCGCATAAATCAGCGCGCCAAGACGCGCGAAAGCAGCGTTCCCATGTCCTGGGCACCCCCGGGGCACCCACCTGCGCGGAAAACCGGACCGGCCCCGACCTGCGCAAAAGCGGAACAGCTGAGGGTCAGCCAGGAAAACCTGACTGACCCTCAGCTGTCGAGTTACTCCAAAAAGCGCACTGACCTGCAATTATGCCGCGCAGGCGAGTGCCCCCGGCAGGATTCGAACCTGCGCACACGGCTCCGGAGGGCGCTTCACCTCGCGGCTAACGTGCTGGTCAGAGGCTCTATCGCGTCAACTTGTCGGGGATCTGTCCATAAATAGTCCAGAGTCTGGAGACCCCGTTCAAGGCCCTCACCAGGTTCGATGCGGCACCGACGGAAGCGTGCCAGATCTGACGTTGATGGCTCAACCTTGCTGTTGTTGGTGACCTGCGCCCGGAGCGCCCGCTGTGCGCCCTTGCGGCGAGCCTCACTGCGCGTCATCTTCGGTGTTCGTAGTTGCCTCTGACAGTGCCATGAGTGCGAGGGGGAACGGGATGGCGGAGCGCAGCACAAACGTGTCATGGTCGCACAGCGTCTTTGGTGAGTTGGCTCCCCCGTTGTCGAAGCTGATCCCAGAGTGCATTGTCAGGGCGCACGAACGGGCACGGGACGGCCACCGGGGAGTGGGTACGCAGACTCTGGAAGCGTACGGACACGGTCTTCACGCTTCCCAGTACGAGGAGTTGGCAGTTGGGCTCGCTGGCCTTCCAGGCGCTACGGCGGTACGTCTGCAAGCCCGCACGGTGATGGTTGTTGCCGGCCAGGTGTTGTACCCGATCCGCTACGCCAAACGAGACGTACCGGTCACGGTGGCTCGCCTTCGACGCGCGGTGGGCCTCCGGGCCGATCTGATCCGCCGTCATGGTCCAGAGCCCCTTCAAGGTGAATTGGATCTTGGGCTTGAGGCCCTGCAAGAACAGGAGTTCCACAAGGACTTAAGCCAACTCGACCCGGACGTCGGCTTGGTGCTCCTGGCGTACGCGTGTGCCATGGCTACAGGGGTTATGCGTCTTGAGTGGGGAGACGCAGAGCTGCGCCGCGGTGACCGCCACATACTGTGGCATCACCATGAGCCGCTTGAACTCCCTGATGCTAGGCGATCTGCGTAGTGCCCGAGCACCTAGCGGGCTTGATGTATATCGACCCGGGTGCCAACTAGGCGGCGCGACTGCTGTGGGCTGTACTACGGCCCACTCATACGTGTTCCAGCGTGCGCAGCTATGGCCTCAGATGTAGCGTCGTAAGAGGGGCCCCAAGGGTTCAGGATGCGCTACATCAGAAGCGGGCGATGACGATGAGTAGCGACCAAGCCTTCCCACTTGCCAGCCTTTACTTTGGCAAGGACGACGCCGAATCTGACATTGCTGCCGGAGGACTGCTGAAAGCAGGCTTCTTGGAGACTGCCGCCTATAAAGCCGTCCTTGACGGCAGAAAGATGCTCATTATTGGCAGAAAGGGCTCTGGCAAGAGTGCCATCTGCGTGACCCTAGCATGCGACCAAAATCTCCCCTTCCATGCCTGCCTGGTCACTCCAGATGAAATATCCGCTGATGAGCTCAGGCGCTTTGAGCTGCCTGGAATACGTTCACCTCTGGCAAAGGAATTGGTCTGGCGCTACATACTCGCCGTGCAGACAGCGAAATATGTTGTAGCTCACGCCCGGGATGCGCATAGCGAGTCACAGCCTTCATCCGTGGCTGCCGTAAGGAAGTTTCTTCTCGAAAACGGCGAAGCAGATGACTTGAACTTTCATGAAAAATTTTGGAAAGTAATCAAGAAGCTGAGCTCTTCACTTTCGCTAGAAGCATTTGGCGTGAAGGTTGGGGTAAATGATCAGCCGACACCTGGGGGTGCGCCGCCTGAAGGTGTTCGAGCGTCTGGCCAGCTTGATGTACTGGAGGAAAACATCAAGATTGCCTTGGATGAGTTGCAGTGTCCGGATGGGCACCCACCAATAGTGCTGCTTATTGATCAGATCGAGAAGGTTTGGTCTAACGACGAGGATTCCGATGCGCTGGTAGTGGGCCTTCTACAGGCAGCTAAGCATGTGTCGCGTGCGTTTCCCCAAGTCCGCTGCGCAGTATTTCTTCGCACCGACATCTACGACTTCTTGCAGTTCGGCGATCGGGATAAGTTTCGCGGGGACGAGATGCGTATCGATTGGACGCCAGCTCGACTCTTGGAGCTCGTTCGCGCTCGTGCGACTGCCTCGTTGAGCAGGGAAGTCACGCATGATGACCTGTGGAGGGCTGTCTTCAGTGAGCGCGTCGGTAAGGCTAAGTCGGACAAATATGTGATTGCGCGCACCCTCATGAGGCCTAGGGACCTCATCCAATTCTGCAACCTTTGCCGCGACACCGCAGAAAAGAATGGGAACCGGATAATTGAAAGTTCTGACATAATAGAGGCGACGACGCAGTATTCCAATTGGAAAATAGCGGACCTAGTTAATGAATACCTGGTCAACTATCCTTTCCTTGGGGATCTTTTTGTCCTTTTTCAAAACACGGGCTATCTATTCTCTCGAAGGACCCTCGCGAGTCGCTTTGAGGCCATGCAAGCTTCATTTGTCGGACGTTATCCGCAGTTTAGCAGTGCACTTACCGTCGATGGAATCCTGGACGTGCTTTACGCGGTAGGGTTTATAGGAGTTCGACGCAGGGGTGCCATTGTCTACTCATATGAGGATCCTGATCGCATCGAGCCGCACGAGACAAATTTGGTGCTACATCCCTGCTTCCGAGAAGCTCTGCGATCTGTCTCTGCCGCTGATCTGCACCCCTATCGTCCTACTATTGTGGGTGAACGATTTATATCCCAGCGTCGTAGCCGCGCGGGCTCTCCAGTACTCCGTGGTAGCGCAGGGTTTGAAGCCGCAGAATCCCTAATCAAGGGCTGCAAGCGGGTTCGAGCTGTCGTGGGATCGTCAAACCTTCCGCCCGAGATTGCCGAAGAGATATACGGCAACTTGGATCTGCTTCTCCGGGATCTCGATACTTCGTTTGTAGGCCACGATGACTTCGCGTTGTTGCTTGACTTGATACCTAGGGCTCAGGAATTTTTTAGCGAGTTGGCGGCTCGCTTGACGGAAACTGACTTGATAGAAGATGCCTCGAAGGCCAGAGTGGCAAGGACGCTGCTTGACGTGTCCGATCGAGTAAGACATGACGCATCGGGTTGGGCAAGGCGGTACGCTTAATGGACTTCATTTGGCTGGCGTTGGATGGCCGTTCAGGGAATCGCTCCATCTCTTTCCCCCAACGAGCCCTGGCATGACCCCCGGTCGGTGGAGCGACTTTGGCCGGGAGCTGCTTTGGCGCGAGTGATCATGGCCCCTTAAGCTTCCGGCGAGTCGGGCAGTCTGTGGACCTGCCCGTTAAAGCACGACGTTGGGGCCATGATCTTCGAGGCTCGCGCCAAAGTGGCTGGCTAAAGTCGTGGAGCCGACCGCCCCAGCCACGACGGGGTTTCTCCCCCTCTCATGGTCGCGCTCGCCGGCCGGTGGCCTGGTGTGGGATCAGCGGGCCGTATGAACGCCCGCGCATCTGGCAGCGTTGGCCCGCATGCCGCCGCCACCATGATCCGGCCTCTTTCGGTAACACAAAGCATCTGTGGCCTGCACCGTTGGGGATCACCGTTCGTCCCCGTGCCCGTGTTGGAATGTGGCCGCTGCGTGCGGCGACGGGCGGGCGGTGACGTGCGCCGGTGGCGAAGACATGGAGGCGGCGCGGCGGCGACCGACCGGCGCCGCCGCGCTTGGCGCGGCCCTCGGTTTGATCCGACCTAACGGTGTTAGGCAACCGGGTGGAAAGGGGTGCGTGGTGGCCCCGGAAGCGGGGCGCTGAGGTCTAACTGCGGTTGGATCTTTCCCCTCCCGAGGCCGGTCGTGGTGGCGGCGGCATGCTGGCCGCGAGCGGCCGTTGATGCGCTTGGGCGGAGTCCGCGGCGGCCGGGTTGGCGATGATCGACAAGCGCCGTCGGCCGCCGGATGAGCGAGCGCAGCGAGCCTTGATGAAGTAGGGAAAGTCTGACCGCGTGCTCTATGCGGCAGCCGGATCAGGCGTCTGGCCGTGTTCGAGATAGACCGGAGCTGCGGCCGTGCGGGCATCGATCGCCGCATGGATGCGTCGGGCAAGTCGCGGGATGGTGCGCTCGTTGATCTCTGCGGGCGCGAGGAACGCGAAGCTCGTCAGCTCGTCCGGTTGGAGGGTGATCCTGGCCAAGTCCTCGGGCGTGAGCCGGCTCCCCTCGAAGAGGTACAGGATCTTGTCGCCTTCGCTTCTGTTCGGGGCCCAGTCGACGGCAAGGAGTCGGCCCAGACGTGGAGTGATCCCCAGCTCTTCGCGCACCTCGCGCGCGGCAGCTTGCAACGGGGACTCGCCTGTCTCCACGTACCCGCCGGGGATGTCCCAGTAGTCCTTGTAGGACGGCTCGACCATGAGGACGCGTCCGGCCTGATCAAAGAAGAGCGCACCCGCGGCCACACGCGGATGCGCCATCTTCGCTTCGTGCTCGTTGGCTGCCATGCAGTCGAGCGTACCTACGTCATACGACGTGCAAGCGCTGGGCCAGGTCGGCAAGACTCGGGCTTGGCCGGCCCCGCTGGTTCCGCACCCATGTCAGGACCAGTTCACGGGCGAGATAGTGGCTGCGCACCTGTTCAGGGGCCCAGCTCTCGGCTTCGAGCAGCGTGGCGAGCGCGTCGTCTGTGCGGTTGCTGAGGCTCAGCGCGCGGGCTACTTCGATGTTGTGCCGTGTACGACGCTCGGTCGGTAGACCGCTGGTGTCGATCTCCGGTCCGAGATCCATCGCGACTTGCACGTCTCCCAGCTCGGCAGCCGTGGCGACGCGGTGGATTGCGACGTTGGTCGGCCCGAATGCGGTCCACATGTGATTGGCGTCAGCGCCGAGCTGCTGGGCGACGCGATCGGCCTGGTCGAGGAAGTCTCGGGTAGCTGCGCGATCATCGGCGCGGGCGGCGGCCATCGATCCGGTGAGGAAGAGCGTTCCGTAGATCGACAGGAACCCCGGCGACACGTCTACTCGGTCGAGCTGGGGACGAAGGTAGTCGGCTGCGTCGCTGACGAGTTGGACGGCTGCACCGAACCGGCCGTTGGAGAGCAGGCAGTGAGCGACTGATCGGAACAGAGACCCGGTCACGACCGGATTCCCCGTCTGCTGAGCCGAGTTAAGTCCACGGTCGGCAGCGATCCATGCAAGGTCAGTTTCGCCGAGCTTGGTGAGCACCATGGCCGCGCCCTGGTAGGTCAGGGCGGTGAGATCATGGGCTGTCTCCTGCTCTTGGCCGTCGTACGACTGCGCCGCGATGAGCGCATCCGTCAGAAGAAGAGGCAGGCGGTGGGTCGCGAAGCCGAACCGGGAGTCTTGGTACGCCTCCCAGACCTCGATCACGTTCGTACGCAGTTCACCGAGCGGCGTCGGCTCGCCCTCGGTCGGCACGCCCAACAACGGAGTGAGCTGCCGGTAGTTCATAAGCGCTGATCGCAGGGCGGGTACGGTGCGCGTGCCGCTGTCGGGCGTCCAGTCCATGAGCGTCGGTTCGGCAAGCAGATCGCCAAGGGACACGTCCAGGGCGTCCGCCAGGGACTTGATGACCGACAGTCGGTCCAGCTCCAAGCGGTTGTTCTCGGCCTTGCTCAGCCAGTCGACCGTACGGCCGATCCTGCCGGCCAGAACTTCTTGGGAGATTCCGCGCCGTCGGCGGTACCAAGCGACTCGCTCGCCGATCGTCAGGTTCGTTGTCATTCCTCGCATGGGAAGAGCGTCCCCCTGCCTCTTCTGAGGACCCCGGAAGAATTTTCCGGGGTGTCGTTGCGAACCGGACCTAGCGTTGCTGACACCCGAGGGGTTGTCAGTCCGAGCTTGCGACGAAGGGGGCCAACGATGGCACTGACCCCGGAAGAACGGCTGGAACTGGTCCAGCGGATCAGGGGAGTTGGGAGGGAGGTGGCCGACCTTGAACGTCGCGTCAACGCGATCTCTAGGACTTTGGCCCCTGCTGACGCACAAGCTCCTCAAGTTGATCCATCCGAGCCGTCAACTTCCGGACGTCCCGGAGGACTTCGTCCAGGTGCTCCGTGATCTGCGTGAACTCGGGGCTTCGCCGCTCGCGGTCTTCCGACGGCACGGCGACGAAGCTGCCCTTGCCCTGGTGGGATATCACGTAACCGTCCTCACGGAGTCGCGAGATCGCTTGCCGGGCGACGGTGCGGGAGACGCTGTGATCCGTCATCAAGGTCGCCTCTGACGGGATCTTGTCTCCAGGGGACAACTTCCCATCGTGGATCCGTTGCTTGATCTCGTCGGCGATCTGCAAGTACGCCGCGCGTCCGGTGAACTCGGCCATAACCCTTCTCCCCAGTTGTCGCACCTAGTGCATCACAAGGTGTCGACAGGAGTCGAGACCAACTACTTGACACACTAAGTAGGACATGTGCATTCTGGACTCTCCAAACTGACGTACTAAGTACGTCAAGTCATCTGATCGAGGAGTGAACTCATGCGTCAGATCCCCGTCGACACGAACGGCGCGACCCTGATGGTCGCCCAGCCTCCGCAGGTCAAGATGCGTGACAAGCGCAACGGCGTGATCGCCACCGATGGCGACAACGGACCGAAGCTGATGACCGTCGACGTGCTGTTCGTGATGAACGGCAACGCCGAGGTCGTGACCATCACGGTCGCCGAGCCGGACATCTCCGGTGAGCTGGAGATGGGTACCCCGGTGGCGCTCACCGGGCTGATCGCCCGGCCGTGGGAGAACGAGTTCAACGGCCAGAAGCGGCACGGCATCAGCTTCCGCGCGGTCGCGGTCACCTCGCTCGCGGCCGGCGCATCGAAGCCGAAGGCGGCCTGATCATGACGCGAGTACTGATCGCGCTGGCGATCGTGGCCGGGCTGGCACTGCTGCTGAAGTGGCGCCGCCCCGCCTGGTACTGGCTGACCTTCGGCATCGCGTTCTCCGTCCTGCGCATACGGCTGCGGTATGCGGCCGTGATGGACGCCTGCCACCTGACCGTTCCGGCCTCCCGGTGGCGGCTGGCACTGGCCCGCTGGTCCAAGCGGCCGGCTCCGCAGCAGCGGGTGCCCCGACTGCTGTGGATCAAGCCGACACGGACCGGGGTCCGGCTGCGGATCAAGATGTGGCCCGGCCAGGACGCGTTCGAGTTCTCCGCCGCCGCCGACCGGCTGCGCCACTCCTTCGCCGTCCACCAGGTCACCTCACGCGAGATCAAACCGGGCGTCATCGAGATCACCCTGACCGGCTACGACGTGCTCAAGCACGTCCAGATGCCCGCCAAGACCGGCCGTGGCCTGCTGCGCATCCCGGTCGCGCTGGTGGAGGACGGCAGCGTCCACTACCGCGACTACCGGGAGGTGCCGCACTCGGTGACGGTCGGCGCCACCCAGTCCGGCAAGTCCGTCTTCCAGCGCACCGTGATCAAAGAACTGGCCGCACAACGCGTGGCGCTGGTCGGCATCGACTGCAAGACGATCGAACTGAGCCCGTTCGCCCGTCGGCTGTCCGCGCTGGCCGACAACCCCGACGATGCGGCCGATCTCCTCGAAGCGCTCGTGTCGAGGATGGCGGGCATCTACGACGTGATTCGCCGTGAGCAGCGGATCAGCGCGGACACCCCGGATGCGGAGATCGCCGCGAACATCTGGGACCTGCCCGAAGCGCTGCGCCCGGTGCCGATCGTGGTCACGATCGACGAGATCGCCGAACTCGCCATGAGCAGCAAGCGGAACGATCCGCGCCGGGACCGGATCATCACCGCCCTGATCCGCCTCGCCCAGCTCGGCCGCGCGGCCGGCATCTTCCTGGACCTCTACGGGCAGCGCTTCGGCTCCGAACTCGGCGACGGCATCACCATGCTGCGCGCCCAGTTGACCGGTCGGACCGTGCACCGCGTCAACGACGAGTCCACCGCCAAGATGGCCTTCGGGGACATCTCCCCGCACGCGGTGTTCGCCGCTACCCAGATCCCCAACACGCGCCGGGGCATGGCCGTGGTCGGCTACTCCACCGGTGAATGGACCCGCATCCGCACCCCGCACACCTCTATGCGGCAAGCCGTGTCCGCCTGCAACCGGTACGCGCACCTGACCCCAGAACTGCCGGAGTTGGCCCGCTTCAGGCCGGTGGTTGATCTCGCGCCCGTCGAGGCGCCTGCGGTGGCCGAAGCCGCCTGAACCATCCCCGCTCACCGGTCGGCGTGACCGCCTCGCGCCACGTCCCTACCCGAGCCATGCCCGAAACCGGAAGGAGACCGCGATGTTCTGCGAACACTGCGGCGACACCAACGGCGAAGAGACCGGCATCGACCACGACGAACGCGACTGCCCCTGGTACGACGACGCAGGCAGTTGGACCGCAGACGAACTGGAAGCCGTCCTGAGGGAGACCGCAGAGGGCAGCCCGCACCGGACGGCCGCAGTCGAGCTGCTCACCGCGCACGGGGTCTGGCTGCCCCGCCTCGCCGAGCGCGAAGACCTGATGGCGACCGATGCCGAGACGAGTGAGGTGTACGACCTCGACTGGGCCGCGCTCGCCGAAGCCGCGAACGGCGCGCAGTTGGCCGCCTCCGGCAGTGAACTGGGCATCCTGGCCATCGCCGCTTCGCTGGCAGACAGCAGTGTCCCGGTGCGCCTCGGTGACGCGCTCAGCAGTCTGGACGCCACCAACCTCGACCGGGTGCTGACGGCCATCGCCACCGCCAACGGTCGCCCCGAGGCCGGTGAGCGGCATGTGTGAGCACTGCGAGGACTTCCACCGCACCGTAGTGATGCTCGGCTCTGTGGTCCTGTACGCCGAATGCCCCGGCGCCGATCAGGACTTCGCGGACGTGGTCGGCGGCGCTCTGGCCACCTCGCTGCCGGAGCCGCCGCCCGGCCTCGTCCCGCCCGGCCCCGACGAGGGCCCCGAGTACCCCGGCCAGGGGTGGTGACCATGGCCGTTCGCAAGCGTCCCGCCCGCAAGCCCCCGGCGCCGAAGAAGTGCGAGCCGTGCAACGGCACCGGCGAAGTCACCCGCACGGTCCGCGTCGGCCGCAAGCAACGCGTCGTCGGCCAACAGGCCGGCATTTGCCTCGCCTGCTTCGGCTCCGGCGAAGCCACCGACTGAACCCCACCAGGGGCCGGGCGGCCGGACACCGCTCCCCGCCCCGCCCCTGGCCCAACACCCCTGAAGGAGGTGAGGACATGACCCGCTCGATCCGCCCGGACGCCGTGCTCGTACAGGCCGTGATTGCCGGGGCCCTGTCCTTCGCCCACCTGCACGACCTGGCCGCCGCCGCCGGGCAAGACGGCTGGAAGGCCTGGGCCTACCCGATCAGCGTTGACCTGCTCTTGGTCGCCGCATGGCGTCGGCTGCGCTCGGATGGCCCGTCCCGGCTGGCCTGGTGCTGGTTCCTGATCGCCCTGGTCGCTTCGCTCGGCGCGAACGTCGCCACCGCCGGATTTCTCGACCTCGAACACCCCCCGGCCTGGCTGCGGTTCGGCGTCGCCGGCTGGCCCGCGCTGGCCTTCCTCGGCGGCACGCTGCTGGCCCACTCGCCCACGACCGGTGCATGGACGCCGACACCGCCGACGCCCAACGCTCCGAGCCCCGCACCCGACATCGAGCCGGACCCTCCCCCCGAGCCGCAAGCCGCACCGCTGACCGCCGCCGAGGACGTCCCGGCTCTGCCCGCCGCCGATCCCGAGCCGGTTCCGCCGGTTCCGGCCGCGCTGGTCGCGCACGCCCGCAAGGTCGCCGACGACCACCACGCCCGCACCGGATCCCACATCGACACCGACACCCTGCGCGCCCGTCTCGGCGTGCCCGCCTCGATGGCAGACGCCATCGCAGCTCAGCTCACCTGATTCCGAAAGGAGCACCACCCATGGGCCTTTACCAGATCTGGCGCGAGTTGCACCGCGTCGGCAAGGTCACCGTCGGCACCGCCCACGGACGCCAGGGACAGATCAAATACGTCGCCGCCTGCGCCGCCGAGAACTGCGGCTGGGGCGCCGAGTACGACGACGTCAGCCCCGCCATGATCGCCGCCCAGGGCCACCGCTGCCCGGTCCGCTGATGGGAGATCAGGTCATGTCCGTGCCGCTGTGGTTCTTCATCGCCTGCGTCGGCCTGGTCGGCATCAAGCTCGTCCGCCCGCCGCTCTGGCTCGTCGTCGTCCTGCTGATCGGCGGCTACCTGCTGGCTGACAGCTTCCTGGCCCCGGCCATCGACACCGCCACCAAGTAACCCCACACAGAAGGGAGTTCAGCCCATGTTCCAGCCCCGTATCCCGGTCAACCCCACCCCGACCGCTCAGGTTGTGCCGGTGGTCACCCCGACCGCCATCGAGCACCACCCCGGAGCGTCGGCCCCTTGCGGCTGCTCGCACCACATCCCGGCCCCCGCGGCCCCGGAGCCGTCCCGGCCCGCCGTTCAGCTCACGCCCGGCGGCGTCGTGGCGGTGGCCGGTGCCGGTGTCGCCGTGGTCCTGGTCGTCGGCGCGGTTCTGGTCTCCATGTTGCTGGCCGTGGCCATCACCGGCGCCTCGCTCGCTATCTGCGCCCTGGTCATCCGCTCCCTGATCACCACCGACGCGAAGCGACGCTGACCGGCCCCCGGAGCGGCCTCGGTCGCCAAACTTCCGCCGCTCCGGGTGCCGTCCCTGCCCGATCCCACTGAACCGGAAGGAACCTCCATCATGTCTGACTGCGCCCCTGTCCTGGCTGCCCCGGCACGGACCTGCCCCAACTGCGACGGCTTCGCCACCGCCGCCGTCACCTCCGGCGGACGCGACCAGCACGGCCACCTGCACACCATCACCGTGCACTGCACCACCTGCCACGGCACCGGCACCGTCCGCCCGGCCCGCGTGCGGGAGGTGGCCCGTGTCTGATGTCCGTCTCAGCGTCCTGGATCTGTTCTGCTGCCAGGGCGGTGCCGGCAAGGGCTACGCCGACGCCGGATTCGACGTCACCGGCATCGACCTCGCCCCGCAGCCCCGCTACCCGTTCCGGTTCATCCAGGCCGACGCGATCGACTACGTCCGCGAACACGGCGCCAAATTCGACTTCATCCACGCCTCACCGCCCTGCCAGTTCGACAGCGACTGCCAGCGACTCCAGGGCAACACCCACCCCGACCTGATCGGCCCGACCCGCGCCGCGCTGGAAGCGACCGGACGACCCTTCGTCATCGAAAACGTCCGGGGCGCGCTGCCCAAGCTCCGTACACCGGTGCTGCTGTGCGGCGGCATGTTCGGTCTGGCCACCTACCGGCACCGCTACTTCGAGACCGGCGGCGGCTTCGCCTTCGTCCAGCCCCGCCACCTGCGGCACACCGCACCGCAGGCCAAGATGGGCCGCCCCGTCCCGCCCGGCCACTACGGCCAGTTCATCGGCAACTTCTCCGGCGTCCCCCTCGCCCGCACCGTGATGGGCGTGCCGTGGATGAACCGCGACGGCATCCGCGAGTGCATCCCCCCGGCCTACACCGAGCACCTTGGCCGAGCCTTTCTTACCTCCCGTTTGGAGGTGGCCGCGTGACCGACACCGCCACTATCGCGGGCCTGGCCCCGGACACCCTCGCCGACATGCTGCGGGTGGCCGGGACTCCGGGCTTCGACCGCTGGCAAGACCAGATCAAGCGCACCGGCGGCTGCGCCGACCCCATCCACCTCACCGGCTGGACCCTCACCAAGGACAAGACGACCGGTGAGACGCTGCACCGCTACAGCACCGAGCACGAGCCGGGCGGCCGGCTGCGCATCGCCTGCGGCAACCGCCGCGCGTCCCGCTGTCCGGCCTGCGCCTGGACGTACGCCGGGGACACCTACCACCTCATCCGGGCCGGACTCGCCGGCGACGACCGTTACGAGATCCCGGCCACCGTGCGGGAGCGTCCCCGCGTCTTCGCCACCTTCACCGCCCCCTCGTTCGGTCCGGTCCACAACCGGCCCGGCAACCGCCCCTGCCGCTGCGGCGCCCGGCATGCGGAGGACGATCCCGCCCTCGGCACCGCGCTCGACCCGGCCACCTACGACTACGCGGGCGCGGTGCTGTTCAACAACCACGCCGGGGACCTGTGGCACCGCTTCGTCAAGCGGCTGCGCCGGGAGATCGCCGCACGGGCCGGCATCACCCAACGCGAACTCGCCGACACCGCACGGGTCTCGTACGGCAAGGTCGCCGAGTTCCAAAAGCGCGGCGCGGTCCACTTCCACGCCGTGATCCGCCTCGACGGACCGGACGGCCCCGACGATCCGCCGCCGTCCTGGGCCACCGTGGAACTCCTCACCGATGCGATCCGAGCCGCTGCGGTGCACCGGTACGCCTCGGTGTCCGTGCCCGCTGCCGGTGACGAGCCGGCTCGTACCTTCCAGTGGGGCGCTCAGCTCGACATCCGGCCGGTGAAGGCGTTCGGCGACGGCTCCGACCTCACGGAGCAGGCGGTGGCCTCCTACGTCGCCAAGTACGCCACCAAAGCCGCCGAGAACACCGGTACTCTCGACCGGCCGATCGGCAACCGGGAGGCGGCCGTCTTGCTCGGCGTGCCCGACCATGCCCGCCGGCTCATCGACGCCTGCTTTGACCTCGAACCGCTCTACCCGGACCGGCGGCTACGTGCTTGGGCTCACATGCTGGGCTTTCGCGGGCACTTTTCCTCCAAGTCCCGCCGCTACTCCACCACCCTCGGCGCGCTCCGGCAGACCCGAGCCGACTACCGCGCCGGCCAGGAACGCCAAACGCTCGGCCTCGACGGCACCGAGCCGGACACCGTGCTCGTGCTCACCTCCTGGCAGTACGCAGGACACGGCCACACCCCCGGCGAATCCGCTCTCGCGGCGTCCATTGCCCGCGATCTCCAGCTCAACCGCGAAACCGCCCGCGAAGCCCTACGTGACGAACTCACCTTGGAAGGAGAACCGGCGTGAAAGACGAGCTGATGACCGTTCCGGAAATCCTTGCTGAGCTCAAGGGAGTCTCACGACGGACCTTCTATCGCTGGCGCGAATTGGGGCAGGCTCCTCAGGCTTTCAAGCTGCCCAATGGTGAACTGCGGGTGTGGCGGAGCGACTTCATGGCGTGGCTGAACAGCCGAGAGAGGGCAGCGGCATGAAGTCACTCGACGTAAAGGTCTGGGGCGTTCGGAAGAGGAACACCAAGAAACCGTCCTATGACGTCAGGTGGATCGTTGCCGGGAACGTGTGCTCCGAGCAATTCCGCACCAAGGGACTTGCCGACAACTACCGTTCCAAGCTGCTCCGTGCAATGCGCGATGGCGAGGAATTCGACACGGCGACTGGGCTGCCTGACTCGATGGTCGAAAAGGCGCCCTCCATGACGTGGTACGCGTTCGCGCTGAAGTACCTCGCCATGAAGTGGCCGCACGCTGCACCAAACACACGCGACGGGATCAACGAGGCGTTGACCGCTGTCACGGTGGCTCTCCTCGACGACCGTCCCGGACGGCCAGCCGACAATCTGCTCAGGAAGGCGCTTCGCAACTGGGCCTTTGTCCTCCCCGGCCCTGATGACCGCGAGTTGCCGACAGAGATCGCGAACACGCTGCACTGGGTGGCCAAGGCGTCGCGTCCGCTCTCGGACCTCACTGATGCAGCACTCGGCCGCGCCGTTCTCGACTCCCTGAAACTCAAGCTCGACGGAACGGCGGCTGCGGCGGAAACCGTACGGCGCAAGCGGCGGACGCTGGTCAACGCGATGCACTATGCGGTGGATCTCGGTGAGTTCAAAGAGAATCCGATCACTGCGGTTCGCTGGAAGAAACCGAAGGTGGTCAAGGAAGTAGATCCCCGAGTCGTGGCCAACCCCGAACAGGCTTGCGCTCTGCTGACTGCGATCTCGTACGTTGGTGGATATGGCCGTGCGCGTGGCCGTCGACTCGTCGGGCTGTTCGCCTGCATGTATTACGGCGCCTTTCGCCCGGCTGAGGCTGTCGGCCTCAAAGAGGCGGACCTGAAGCTGCCGGAAACGGGTTGGGGAACCGCTCTGCTGAACCGCACTCGCCCCAGTGTCGGCAAGCGATGGACCGACTCGGGAGAGACGCACGATGACCGCGGGCTCAAGAACCGGCCCGTCGAAGAGGTCCGGCCCGTACCGATCCCGCCCCAGCTCGTGGCGATCCTCCGGGACCACCTCGACACCTTCGGCGCTGCGCAGGACGGGCGGCTGTTTACCAACGAGCGCGGGGGAGTGGTCGGCTCGTCGACGTACTACCGCGTCTGGCAGGAGGCTCGCGCACTGGCACTCCCGCCGGCCGTTTTCGCCTCGCCGCTCGCTGCCCGCCCGTACGACCTGCGGCACTCGGCGCTGTCGACCTGGCTCAACTCCGGCGTCGACGCGACCGAGGTTGCCGAGCGTGCGGGGAACAGCGTCGAGGTCCTGCTGAGCCGCTACGCGAAGTGCATCGACGGACGACAGGAGATCGCCAACCGCAAGATCGAGGAGCTGTTGCGCGAGTACGAGTGACGACCGCGCGTGAGTAGCGTGTGAGCCGAGCTAGGCTTCAGGCCCCTGGATTCGTCCGGGGGCCTTCGCCGTTCCTGGGGCTGACCAGGGTAGATGCCTCAAGATCCTGTCCACGAATAGTCCACGGGCGCCGACACAGGGCCGCTCAGGGCTGCATACGGCTGCACACACGCAAAGACCCCGCACACAGCGAACTCGCTGGTCACGGGGTCTTTAGGCACCTCAGAAAGGGTGCCCCCGGCAGGATTCGAACCTGCGCACACGGCTCCGGAGGCCGTTGCTCTATCCCCTGAGCTACGGGGGCGTGTCGGGCGCGGTGTGTGCGGCGACGGGTAGAACCCTACCAGCTCTTTCGGGGGGTACAGGAACCGGTTTTGGGGTGGGGGTGCGGGGTCGCGGGCGGGGTGGAAGTGGGGAAAAGCCGGACGCGGGCGGGGGTGCGGACCTAGTCTCGAGTTGTGCCAGGCGCGTCGGGTCGGGTGCTTGTTGTGGACGACAACAAGGTCATCCGGCAGTTGATCAGGGTCAACCTCGAGCTGGAGGGCTTCGAGGTCGTGACCGCGGCTGACGGTGCCGAGTGTCTGGATGTCGTTCATCACGTGCGGCCCGATGTCGTCACCCTCGACGTGGTGATGCCCAGGCTCGACGGGCTGCGCACCGCCTCCCGGCTCCGTGCCGATCCGCGGACCCGGAATCTGCCCCTCGCCGTCGTGAGCGCCTGTTCGCAGTACGAGGTCGAGAGTGGGCTCGATGTGGGGGTGGACGCCTTTCTGGCCAAGCCCTTCGAGCCTGCCGAACTCGTCCAAGTCGTACGGCAGTTGATGGAGCGGCGAGGGGGTGGGCGGCAAGGTGGTGGAGCGTCCCTCGGGAGTCCGCTCGGGCCTTCGGGACCCACCGGCGGGACCGAGCGCGCGGAGCGTGCGGGGCGCGCCGGCGGTTGAGGGGGAAGTGAGAGGGAGGGGTGACGGTCCAGCCCCGGCGGGTCGGCGCTCCAAGAATTCGTACGCTGACGCCCTGGACCAGTGCCCTCCACGTCTCCCGTCCACATCCCGGACCCTCCCCAAATCAGCTCGCTTGCCCACCCCCCTCCTCCCATACGCTTGTCCCCGTGACCCCCGTCGAGCTCTCCCGTACCGTCCTGTGCGCCGTGCGCCGTGCCGTGGACGCCGGTGAGCTCAGTGTGGCCGTGCCCGCGCGGGCCGTGGTGGCGCCGCCGGGGCCCGGAGGGTGTGGGGACTACGCCACGAATGTCGCCCTGCAGCTGGCCCGGCCCGCCGGGCGTCCGCCGCGTCACGTCGCCGAGATCCTGCGGCCGCTCATCACCGAGGCCGAGGGCGTCGCAAGCGTCGAGATCACCGGGCCCGGCTTCCTCAACATCACGCTCGACGGTGGAGCGGAGGCCCTGGTCAGGGACATCTTGCGGCGCGGCCATCGGTACGGGCACGCCGAGGAGCCGAGCGGGCAGGTCGTGCGATTGCACCACCCCTGCGAGGTGCGGGCAGCGGTCACTGGGCAGGTGCTCGCCCGCATCCTCCGCTCACAGGGCGCCCTCGTCCACACGTCCTGCGAGGCCGAGCCGGACCCCGCACGGGCCGAACCCCTCGGAGTGACCGTCGACACCCCCAGCCGACCCGGCGCTCCCGCCCCCGTCGACGTGACCCTCCGCCCGGCACCGGCATTCGAAGCCCCCGCCCCCCTCGCCGTGACCGTCGACACCCCCAGCCGACCCGGCGCTCCCGCCCCTCTCGACGTGACCCTCCGCCCGGCACCGGCATTCGAAGCCCCCGCCCCCCTCGACATAACCCTCCGCCCCACACCCGCCCCCAACGACCCCACCCTCCTAGGCCCCGACGCCGCCCGCTGGGCCCTTCTCCACCCCGCTCCCCACGACCGGCCCCGTATCACCGCCGACCACCTCGTGCAGCGCGAGACCAACCCCCTCTTCCGGGTCCGTTACGCGCACGCCCGCGCCCGAGCCCTCAGCCGCAACGCCGCTGACCTGGGCTTCGGCAGCGCCCCCAGCGACGTACGCCCAGAACGCCCAGAACGCCCAGAACACCCCACCAACCCGCACCACCCCAACAACTCGCACCACCCCAACAACTCGCACCACCCCAACAACTCGTACCACCCCGATCACGCGGGCCCACCCCCCCTCCTCACCGCCCTCGCCGACTACCCCCCGGCCCTCGCCACCGCAGCCACCCGCCGCGCCCCCGACCACCTGGCCCGCCACCTCGTCGTCATCGCCGACGCCTTCCTCCGCTACCAGGAGGTCACCCGCGTCCTCCCCCTCGGTGACGAGAAACCCTCGGCCGCCCACCGGGCCCGGCTGGCGCTTGCCGAAGCCGCCGGGACGGTGCTGGCCGGCGGCCTGACCCTGCTCGGCATCGACGCACCCGAACACCTCTGAGAGAGCCGAAGAAAGACAAGTCATGAGCCGTTCCGCACATCCCGCCGGGCCCCGTCACGCCGATGTTCTGCCCGAGGGGCACTACACCGCGCCGCCCACCGATCTCAACGCCCTGGATTCGAAGGTCTGGGCGCAGACCGTGACCCGTACGACCGACGGGGTCGTCAGCGTGGGCAGCATCGACGTGAAGAAGCTCGCCGAGGAGTTCGGTACGCCCGCGTACTTCATCGACGAGGCCGACTTCCGTGCGCGGGCGCGCGCCTGGCGCACCGCCTTCGGGGACGACGCCGATGTCTTCTACGCCGGCAAGGCGTTCCTGTCGCGCGCCGTCGTGCGCTGGCTGCACGAGGAGGGGCTCAACCTCGACGTCTGCTCCGCGGGCGAACTCGCCACGGCCCTGTCCGCCGGTATGCCGGCCGAGCGCATCGCCTTCCACGGCAACAACAAGTCCACCGCGGAAATCACCGAGGCCATCAGCAGCGGCGTAGGGCGCATCGTCCTCGACTCCTTCCAGGAGATCGTCCGTGTCGCGCACATCGCCGAATCGCTCGGCAAGCGGCAGCGCGTGCAGATCCGGGTGACGGTCGGCGTCGAGGCGCACACGCACGAGTTCATCGCCACGGCCCACGAGGACCAGAAGTTCGGCATCGGGCTCGCGGACGGGCAGGCCGCCGAGGCCGTACGACGGGCCCTCGCCCTCGACGGGCTCGAACTCATCGGGATTCACAGCCACATCGGCTCGCAGATCTTCGACATGGCCGGTTTCGAGGTCGCCGCGCGCCGGGTGGTCAAGCTGCTCGCCGAGATCCGCGACGAGCACGGCGTCGAGCTGCCCGAGATCGACCTCGGCGGCGGCCTCGGCATCGCCTACACCAGCGAGGACGACCCGAGCGAGCCCCACGAGATCGCCAAGGCGCTGCACGAGATCGTCACGCGCGAGTGCGAGTCCGCGAAGCTCCGCACCCCCCGCATCTCCGTCGAGCCGGGGCGCGCCATCGTCGGCCCGACCGCCTTCACCCTGTACGAGGTCGGCACCATCAAGCCGCTCGACGGACTGCGTACGTACGTCTCCGTGGACGGCGGCATGTCGGACAACATCCGCACCGCGCTGTACGACGCCGAGTACACCGTCTCCCTCGTCTCCCGTGTGAGCGACGCCGAACCCATGCTCGTACGCGTCGTCGGCAAGCACTGCGAGAGCGGCGACATCGTCGTACGCGACGCCTTCCTGCCCGCCGATCTCGCGCCCGGCGACCTCATCGCCGTGCCGGCCACAGGGGCGTACTGCCGCTCCATGGCCAGCAACTACAACCACGCGCTGCGTCCGCCCGTCGTCGCGGTCCGGGACGGCGAGGCCCGGGTGATCGTGCGCCGGGAGACGGAGGAGGACCTGCTGCGCCTCGATGTCGGATGAGCCACTGACGTACGCAGCCGGATGACCCGCTGACGTACGCAGACAACCGGCGGAAGATCTCCTGTGGTCGGCCGCCGGAGAAATGAAATAGACATCTCACGATCCGGACATGGCATAGAAAGTCCCGTCCGGTGAGTGAGACTGGATCCACCGTGACGGTAAGAGGAAACGAGGTCGGATGATGCGTACGCGTCCGCTGAAGGTGGCGCTGCTGGGCTGTGGTGTTGTCGGCTCAGAGGTGGCGCGCATCATGACGACGCACGCCGACGACCTCGCCGCCCGTATCGGAGCCCCCGTCGAGCTGGCGGGCGTCGCCGTCCGGCGGCCCGACAAGGTGCGGGTGGGCATCCCGGCCGAGCTCATCACCACCGACGCCACCGCCCTCGTCAAACGGGGGGACATCGACGTGGTCGTCGAGCTCATCGGCGGTATCGAGCCCGCCCGCTCCCTCATCACCACCGCCTTCGAGCACGGCGCCTCCGTCGTCTCCGCGAACAAGGCGCTGCTCGCCCAGGACGGCGCGGGCCTGCACGCCATCGCCGAGGAGCAGAACAAGGACCTCTATTACGAGGCGGCCGTCGCCGGTGCCATCCCGCTGATCCGGCCGCTGCGCGAGTCCCTCGCCGGCGACAAGGTCAACCGCGTGCTCGGCATCGTCAACGGCACCACCAACTTCATCCTCGACAAGATGGATTCGACGGGCGCCGGCTACCAGGAGGCCCTCGACGAGGCCTCCGCGCTCGGGTACGCGGAAGCCGATCCCACCGCGGACGTCGAAGGCTTCGACGCCGCCGCCAAGGCCGCGATCCTCGCCGGAATCGCCTTCCACACGCGCGTGCGGCTCGACGACGTGTACCGCGAGGGCATGACCGAGGTCACCGCCGCCGACTTCGCCTCCGCGAAGGGGATGGGCTGCACCATCAAGCTGCTCGCCATCTGCGAGCGGGCCGCCGACGGGGAATCCGTCACCGCGCGCGTGCACCCCGCGATGATTCCGCTGGCCCACCCGCTCGCCTCCGTGCGCGGCGCGTACAACGCCGTGTTCGTCGAGTCGGACGCCGCGGGGCAGCTGATGTTCTACGGTCCCGGCGCGGGCGGTGCGCCGACCGCCTCCGCGGTCCTCGGTGACCTCGTGGCCGTCTGCCGCAACCGGATCAACGGCGCCACCGGACCCGGCGCCTCCGCGTACACCCAGCTGCCCGTCTCGCCGATGGGCGAGGTCGTCACGCGATACCACATCAGTCTCGATGTGGCGGACAAACCGGGTGTTCTCGCCCAGGTCGCGACCGTTTTCGCCGAGCACGGCGTTTCGATCGATACGGTTCGCCAGCAGGGCAAGGACGGCGAGGCTTCTCTGGTCGTCGTCACCCACCACGCGTCCGACGCCTCCCTGAACGGGACCGTCGAGGCGCTGCGCAACCTCGACACCGTGCGGGGTGTCGCCAGCATCATGCGGGTTGAAGGAGAGTAACCAGCAATGACCCACCAATGGCGCGGAATCATCGAGGAGTACCGGGACCGGCTGCCGGTATCCGACAGCACACCGGTCGTGACGCTCCGTGAGGGCGGTACGCCGCTCGTGCCCGCGCAGGTGCTCTCCGAGCGCACGGGCTGTGAGGTTCACCTCAAGGTCGAGGGCGCGAACCCCACCGGGTCCTTCAAGGACCGCGGGATGACCATGGCCATCACCCGGGCCAAGGAAGAGGGCGCGAAGGCCGTCATCTGTGCCTCGACGGGGAACACGTCGGCTTCCGCCGCCGCGTATGCCGTACGGGCCGGAATGGTCTCCGCCGTGCTCGTCCCGCAGGGCAAGATCGCGCTCGGCAAGATGGGCCAGGCACTCGTGCACGGCGCGAAGATCCTCCAGGTCGACGGGAACTTCGACGACTGCCTCACGCTCGCGCGCAATCTGTCCGACAACTACCCCGTGGCGCTGGTGAATTCAGTCAACCCGGTGCGTATCGAGGGCCAGAAGACAGCCGCGTTCGAAATCGTGGACATGCTGGGTGACGCACCCGACATTCACGTCCTGCCGGTGGGTAACGCGGGCAATATCACGGCCTATTGGAAGGGCTACACGGAGTACGCGGCCGACGGAGTCGCGCAGCAAACCCCTCGAATGTGGGGTTTCCAGGCCTCCGGTTCCGCTCCGATCGTGCGCGGAGAGGTCGTCAAGGATCCGTCGACCATCGCCACGGCAATCCGTATCGGCAACCCGGCCTCATGGAAGCTCGCGCTGGCCGCGCGGGACGAATCCGGCGGTTTCATCGACGAAGTGACGGACCGTGAGATTCTGCGCGCCTACCGGCTGTTGGCCTCCCAGGAGGGCGTCTTCGTCGAGCCCGCCTCCGCCGCGTCCGTCGCCGGCCTGCTGAAGGCCGCCGAGCAGGGCAAGGTCGACCTGGGCCAGCGCATCGTCTGCACGGTGACCGGAAACGGCCTCAAGGACCCGGACTGGGCCGTCGCGGGCGCCCCGCAGCCCGTCACGGTCCCGGTGGACGCGGCAACGGCGGCGGAGCGCCTGGGCCTCGCGTAAGCGCGGCGCTCGGCTTCGCCGGCCTGCAAATCCTGACAGGGGGTGCACAAGGGGCTTACGACACGCATCGTGCGCCTCCCGTGCGCCCTATGTCGCCACGGAACCTTCCTTCGATAGGCTGTACGTAACCCGCCCGCCGCATATGCCGCGGTGCCGCGCCGTCTCTGCGGCCGCCGGGTCTTCCGTGATCTTCCGTTCGTCTCGCAGGATTTCGACACATCTCGACAATCTCGCAGCTCAAGCTCAAGGAGAGTCATCGAGCGATGGCCGGTCCAGCGTTCCGCGCCGCCGCCGTCCGGGTGCGCGTCCCCGCCACCAGCGCCAACCTCGGCCCGGGCTTCGACGCCCTCGGCCTGTCGCTGGGGCTCTACGACGACGTGGTCGTCCGGGTGGCCGACTCCGGACTGCACATCGACATCGCAGGTGAGGGCAGCGAGACACTCCCGCGTGACGAGACTCACCTTCTTGTACGTTCCCTCCGTACCGCCTTCGATCTGCTGGGCGGACAGCCGCGCGGACTCGAAATCGTCTGCGCGAACCGCATCCCGCACGGCCGTGGCCTCGGCTCCTCGTCCGCCGCGATCTGCGCGGGCATCGTCACCGCGCGCGCCGTGACCATAGGCGGCGATGCGAAGCTCGACGACGAGGCGCTTCTCGAGCTCGCCACCGAGATCGAGGGCCACCCCGACAACGTCGCGGCCTGCCTGCTCGGCGGTTTCACGCTGTCCTGGATGGAGAGCGGCGCTGCGCGCGCCATCAGGATGGATCCCGCCGAATCCATCGTTCCGGTGGTTTTCGTACCCGGAAAGCCCGTCCTCACCGAGACCGCCCGCGGACTGCTGCCGCGCACCGTGCCGCACGTCGACGCCGCCGCCAACGCGGGCCGTGCGGCCCTGCTCGTAGAGGCCCTCACCAGGCGCCCCGAGCTGCTGCTGCCCGCCACCGAGGACCGACTGCACCAGGAGTACCGGGCTCCGGCCATGCCGGAGAGCGCCGCCCTGGTGGAGCGGCTGCGGGCCGACGGAATCCCCGCCGTGATCTCCGGCGCGGGCCCCACCGTGCTCGCACTGGCCGACGAAGCCACCGCCGACAAGGTCTCCCGCCTGGCCGGCGAGGGCTGGGCGGCCAACCGGCTGAGCCTCGATGCCCAGGGAGCGAGCGTGCTGCCGCTTGCCACCTGACACACGGTTGCCGGATTTGGAGAGGGGGAATGTTTGTTGGATCCGGTAGTGTTAATCTCAAGTCTGCACCCGACCCCACCATGGCGAGGTGCTTCGTGTCCCCGTCCGGGACAGACCTCTTTCCGGGAGCCTCCCAAACTGCTTTGTGCAACGCATTGGACGCTATGCGCTGAGCAGTCCTGAGCACGCTCCGGAACCGGCGTGACCGAGCCGGCCGACACCGCACCTCAGTGTCACGGCACCCGGAAACGCCATCACCAGATATGCCCTCCGCCTCTTTGGCGGACCACCGCCCCGGCACGGTCCACATCACAGGACCGAAGCCGGACAGCACAACCGGTCGCCGAGCCAGACAGGCCGACGTCCGCTCCAGGGAAGGACCCTTCGTGAGCGACACCACCGATCTGATGGGCGCACGTGTCGAGGAGACCGCTGCCGCGCCCGCCACGGACGCCTCCGCCGCGCCTGCCACCGGTGCTTCAGGCTCCCGTCGGCGCCGCGGCAGTGGCCTTGAGGGCATGGTGCTGGCCGAGCTGCAGCAGGTCGCATCCGGCCTCGGCATCAGGGGCACCGCGCGTATGCGCAAGAGCCAGCTGATCGAGGTCATCAAGGAGGCGCAGGCAGGAGGGGGCGCCCCGGCGAAGACCGCCGAGGCAGCCACCGAGACCAAGCCGAAGCGCCGGGCCACCTCGAAGGCTCGTACGGGGGACGACTCCGCAGCGCCCGCCGAGAAGAGCGAGAAGAAGGCCGACAGCGCGGGCAAGGCAGACAAGGCCGAGAAGGCTGAAAAGGCCGTGGCCCAGCAGCAGATCGAGATTCCCGGTCAGCCCGCCAGTGACGATGCTCCGGCCGAGCGTCGGCGTCGTCGGGCCACCGCCGATGCGGGCAGCCCCGAGACGGTCACCGCCGAGGCGAAGAGCGAGCCGAAGACCGAGGCTCCCGCTCAGGCCCAGCCCCAGGGCGAGGCCCGGGCCGACTCCGGTGACCAGGGTGGCGAGGGCCGCCAGGGCCGCCAGGGCCGTGACCGGGGCAACCGTGACCGCGACCGGGGCGACCGGGGCGACCGAGGCGGTCGGGACCGGGACCGCGGCCGCGGCAAGGGTGACGACCAGCAGGGCGGCGGCAACCAGCAGCGTGGCCAGCAGCAGGGCGGCGGCCGCCAGGACCGCCAGCAGCGGGCCGACGAGGACGGGGACGACTTCGAGGGCGGCCGTCGCGGCCGTCGCGGTCGTTACCGGGACCGCCGTGGCCGCCGTGGCCGCGACGAGATCGCCGAGCCGCAGGTCGCCGAGGACGATGTCCTGATCCCCGTCGCGGGCATCCTGGACATCCTCGACAACTACGCGTTCATCCGTACGTCCGGCTACCTGCCCGGTCCGAACGACGTGTACGTCTCCCTCGCCCAGGTCCGCAAGAACGGTCTGCGCAAGGGCGACCACGTCACCGGCGCGGTCCGGCAGCCGAAGGAGGGCGAGCGCCGCGAGAAGTTCAACGCGCTGGTCCGGCTCGACTCCGTCAACGGCATGGCGCCCGAACTCGGCCGTGGCCGCCCGGAGTTCAACAAGCTGACGCCGCTCTACCCGCAGGACCGGATCCGTCTGGAGACCGACCCGGCGGTGCTGACGACGCGGATCATCGACCTGGTCGCGCCGATCGGCAAGGGCCAGCGCGGTCTGATCGTGGCCCCGCCGAAGACCGGCAAGACCATGATCCTGCAGGCGATCGCCAACGCGATCACGGTCAACAGCCCCGAGTGCCACCTGATGGTCGTCCTGGTCGACGAGCGTCCGGAAGAGGTCACCGACATGCAGCGGTCGGTCAAGGGCGAGGTCATCTCCTCGACCTTCGACCGCCCGGCCGAGGACCACACCACGGTCGCGGAGCTGGCCATCGAGCGCGCCAAGCGCCTGGTGGAGCTGGGCCACGACGTGGTCGTACTGCTCGACTCGATCACGCGTCTGGGCCGTGCGTACAACCTCGCCGCCCCCGCCTCCGGCCGCATCCTGTCCGGTGGTGTCGACTCGACCGCGCTGTACCCGCCGAAGCGCTTCTTCGGTGCCGCGCGCAACATCGAGGACGGTGGCTCGCTGACCATCCTGGCCACCGCGCTCGTCGAGACCGGCTCGCGGATGGACGAGGTGATCTTCGAGGAGTTCAAGGGCACCGGCAACATGGAGCTCAAGCTCGACCGGAAGCTCTCCGACAAGCGCATCTTCCCGGCGGTGGACGTGGACGCGTCCAGCACCCGTAAGGAAGAAATCCTGCTCGGCAGCGACGAGTTGGGCATCGTCTGGAAGCTGCGCCGGGTGCTGCACGCGCTCGACCAGCAGCAGGCGATCGAGCTGCTCCTGGACAAGATGAAGCAGACGAAGTCGAACGCGGAGTTCCTGCTCCAGATCCAGAAGACGACGCCTATGCCGGGCAACGGCAACGACTGACGCCGGCGTTTTCTGATCGCTCGAGGGGCTGCCCCCGTCACGAACGTGACGGGGGCAGCCCCTTTTTGCGCAGGGCATGAGCAGGTGCTGGCAGGGCTGGCCCTGAAGTCTCCCGGCTGTACGGCCCTGAAGGCTCCCGGCGCGAGACCTTCGCCACACCTGTGAAGATCGCCACCCGCCGTGAACAGGACGCAGACTTGGCCTGAAATCGCAGGTGAGCGGGCGAACTTCGTCCTCGTAGGTCACCGGTTGCTCACATTCGCCCACAGAGTGGTCGCAGTGCGTTGTGCAACCCTTTTTTCGGTTTCAACGTCTGACGTGACGGGTCCTGACATACCAGTCATGACTGACGTGCCATGCCTGACCCTGCACACAGGGGGTAACCGACCGGACGAGGACTGAGGAGCACATGTCTGCCGAGAGCACGCCTGATTCCGGCAACCCGGATGCCTCTGGCCCCGGCGGCCCGCGCCGCCGCGCCAAGGGCCGCCGCCGCAAGCCGCGCAGCACGCGCGGCAAGGCCCTCTTCGTCACGGCCTGGGTCGCGGCGGGCGTCGTGGTCCTCGGCGGTACCGGACTCGGCTACATGTACTTCAGGCTGAACAACAACCTCGACAGCGTCGACATCAACCAAGCCCTCGGCACCGACCGGCCCCTGGACGTCGACAACGGCTCGCAGGACATCCTCGTACTCGGCTCCGACAGCCGCGCCGGCAGCAACAAGAAGCTGGGCGGCGGTGCCGACGACGGTTCTGCCCGTGCGGACACGGCGATGATCGTGCACGTCTACAAGGGCCACAAGAAGGCCAGCGTGGTCTCCATACCCCGCGACACCCTCATAGAGCGGCCCGAGTGCACCGACACCGAGGGCAAGACCCATGAGGGCTCGTCTGGCGCGATGTTCAACTCCGCGTACTCCACCGGCGGCGCCGCCTGCGCGGTGAAGACCGTCGAGTCGATGACCAGCATCCGCATGGACCACTACATGGAGGTCGACTTCAGCGGCTTCCAGAAGCTCATCGACGACCTCGGCGGCGTCAAGGTCACTACGAACAAGGACATCTCGGACCCGGACAGCCACCTGGACCTCAAGGCCGGTACCCATCAGCTCACCGGTGAGCAGGCCCTCGGGCTGGTCCGCACCCGGCACGGCGTCGGTGACGGCTCCGACCTCGGCCGTATCCAGCTCCAGCAGGCGTTCATCAAGGCGCTGGTCGAGCAGGTCAAGGAGATCGGCGTACTGACCAGCCCGAAGAAGCTGTGGGATCTCGCCGACACTGCGACGAACACCGTGACCACCGACTCCGACCTGGAGTCGGTCCAGGACCTGGCGTCGTTCGCCAACGGGCTCAAGGGCATCAGCTCCTCGAACATGACCATGGTGACGATGCCGGTCCAGTACGACCCGGCCGACGGGAATCGGGTCCTCATGCTCAAGTCGAAGGCCGACATGGTCTGGAAGGCCCTGAAGAACGACCGCCCGATCCCGAAGGCGGCGACCGAGGACACGGCAACGGGCACCGCGAAGGGCGTCGTCGGCTAAGGCTGACTTTCCCCCACCCCGCCCCTTCCCGTAACCAGGGGCTCCGCCCCTGCACCCCGCTGAGGGCTACGCCCCCAGACCCCATCGGCCTGAACGGCCTCGTCCTCAATCGCCGGACGGGCTGCTGGATGCCAGCCTGGAATAGAAGCGCCCCGCCCCCTGTTTTGGGGGATGACGCCAGTCGATGGCAGACTGGTACGTCGGCCCCGGTTCACGCTCCGCACCCCGCGGCAGCGACCCGGTGCCCTCCCGAAACTAGGAGACACCTTGAAGCGCGACATCCACCCCGAGTACGTCGAGACGCAGGTCAGCTGCACCTGCGGCGCGTCGTTCACCACCCGCAGCACGATCCAGAGCGGTTCCATCCGCGCTGAGGTCTGCTCCGAGTGCCACCCCTTCTACACGGGCAAGCAGAAGATCCTCGACACCGGTGGCCGTGTGGCCCGCTTCGAGGCCCGCTTCGGCAAGGCTGCCGCTGCCAAGAAGTAGCGACCTCACAGCGCCGGTCCTCGTTGTCCCCGCAAGGGGACTTCGGGACCGGCGCTTTGCATGGTGCAGCCCCTTAAATTCGTACGTCATTGGAGCGGGAGATGTTCGAGGCGGTCGAGGAACTGATCGGCGAGCATGCCGATCTTGAGAAAAGGCTTTCCGACCCGTCGGTGCACGCGGACCAGGCGAACGCGCGCAGGCTCAACAAGCGCTACCACGAGCTGACCCCGATCATCGCGACGTACCGCTCCTGGAAGCAGACCGGCGACGACATCGAGACGGCCCGCGAACTCGGCGCCGACGACCCGGAGTTCGCGGCCGAGGTCAAGGAGCTGGAGAAGCATCGCGAGGAGCTCACCGAGAAGCTGCGGCTGCTGCTCGTCCCGCGCGACCCCAGCGACGACAAGGACGTCATCCTCGAGATCAAGGCCGGCGCCGGCGGCGACGAGTCCGCGCTGTTCGCGGGCGACCTGCTGCGCATGTATCTGCGGTACGCGGAGCGCGTCGGCTGGAAGACCGAGATCATCGACGTCACCGAGTCCGAGCTCGGCGGCTACAAGGACGTCCAGGTCGCGGTGAAGACCAAGGGCGGCCAGGGCGCCACCGAGCCCGGTCAGGGCGTCTGGGCCCGGCTGAAGTACGAGGGCGGGGTGCACCGGGTGCAGCGGGTGCCCGCGACCGAGTCCCAGGGCCGGATCCACACCTCCGCGGCCGGTGTCCTCGTGACCCCCGAGGCCGAGGACATCGACGTCGAGATCAACCCCAACGACCTGCGGATCGACGTCTACCGCTCCTCCGGCCCCGGCGGCCAGTCCGTCAACACCACCGACTCCGCGGTGCGCATCACGCACATTCCCACCGGAGTCGTCGCCTCCTGCCAGAACGAGAAGAGCCAGTTGCAGAACAAGGAGCAGGCGATGCGTATCCTGCGCTCCAGGCTTCTCGCGGCGGCCCAGGAGGAAGCGGAGAAGGAAGCGGCCGACGCCCGGCGCAGCCAGGTCCGTACCGTCGACCGCTCCGAGAAGATCCGAACGTACAACTATCCGGAGAACCGCATCTCGGACCACCGCGTCGGCTTCAAGGCGTACAACTTGGACCAGGTGCTCGACGGCGACCTCGACGCGGTGATCCAGGCCTGCGTGGACGCGGACTCGGCCGCGAAGCTCGCCGCAGCGTAACGGCCGCCCAGCGCCTCGTAGCGACAGAACAACAGCTCAGCCCCGGAGGACCAGCGTGCAGCAACATTTTGGGGGGCGACCCCCGAACCCCCGCAGCGTGCTGCTCGCGGAAGTGGCCCAGGCCACCCAGCGACTCGCCGATGCCGGCGTGCCCTCGCCACGCAATGACGCGGAGGAGCTCGCCGCCTTCGTGCACGGCGTGAAGCGGGGCCAACTGCACTCGGTCAAGGACGCCGACTTCGACGCCCGCTACTGGGAGGTCATCGCCCGCCGCGAGGCCCGCGAGCCGCTCCAGCACATCACCGGGCGGGCCTTCTTCCGGTACACCGAACTCCAGGTGGGGCCAGGGGTGTTCGTGCCCCGCCCGGAGACCGAGTCCGTCGTCGGCTGGGCCATAGACGCCGTACGCGCGATGGACGTCGTCGAACCGCTCATCGTCGACCTGTGCACGGGTTCCGGAGCGATCGCGCTCGCCCTGGCGCAGGAGGTGCCGCGCTCCCGCGTGCACGCCGTGGAGCTGTCCGAGGACGCGCTCCAGTGGGCCCGTAAGAACGTCGAGGGATCCAGGGTCGAATTGCGCCAGGGCGACGCCCTGTACGCCTTCCCCGACCTCGACGGGCAGGTGGACCTCGTCATCTCCAACCCGCCGTACATCCCGCTGACGGAATGGGAGTACGTACAGCCCGAGGCACGGGACTACGATCCTCAACTCGCCCTGTTCTCGGGCGAGGACGGACTCGACCTGATCCGCGGCCTCGAGCGCACCGCCCACCGGCTGCTGCGGCCGGGCGGCGTCGTCGTCATCGAGCACGCCGACACCCAGGGCGGGCAGGTGCCGTGGATCTTCACCGAGGAGCGGGGCTGGGCCGACGCCGCCGACCACCCCGACCTCAACAACCGGCCGCGGTTCGCCACCGCCCGCAGGGCGATGCCGTGAACTCGGCGCGCGGCATTGCGTTCGGCACGCCTTGTTCGAAGACTTCAAGCCAGCAGTACGTGTACGAGGAGGCTCCCTAAATGGCACGGCGATACGACACCAACGACGCGACCGACCGCTCTACGGGGCTGCGCGAGGCCGCGTCCGCCGTACGCCGGGGCGAACTCGTGGTGCTGCCCACGGACACCGTGTACGGCATCGGCGCCGACGCGTTCAGCTCGGAAGGCGTGTCCGATCTGCTGCAGGCCAAGGGCCGTGGGCGCAATATGCCCACGCCTGTTCTCATCGGTTCCCCGAACACGCTGCACGGCCTTGTCACGGACTTCTCCGAGATGGCGTGGGAGCTCGTCGACGCGTTCTGGCCGGGTGCGCTGACCCTGGTCGCCAAGCACCAGCCGTCCCTCCAGTGGGACTTGGGGGACACCCGTGGCACCGTCGCCGTGCGCATGCCGCTGCACCCGGTCGCCATCGAGCTGCTGACCGAGGTCGGTCCCATGGCCGTGTCCTCGGCGAATCTGACCGGCCATCCGGCGCCGGAGGACTGTGACGCCGCCCAGGAGATGCTCGGCGACTCCGTCTCGGTCTACCTGGACGGCGGGCCCACGCCCGGCAACGTGCCCTCCTCGATCGTCGACGTCACGGGCAAGGTGCCGGTTCTGCTGCGTGCGGGTGCGCTGTCCGCCGAGGAGCTGCGCAAGGTGGTACCCGACCTCGAGGTGGCGAATTGACGGCCCCTGACGCGGGGCGTGGCATAGGCAACGGGGACGATACGGGGACCTTCACAGGGCTACCCCGGGACACCTTCCGCATCCTCCACGTCAGCACCGGCAACGTATGCCGCTCGCCGATCACCGAGCGGCTGACCCGCCATGCCCTGGCGGACCGCCTCGGCGACCCTCCCCCTGGCTTCGCCGGGGGGACCCCCAGGGGCGGTCTGATCGTGGAGAGCGCCGGCACCTGGGGGCACGAGGGCGCCCCCATGGAGGCCAACGCGGAAGCGGTCCTCGCCGACTTCGGCGCGGACGCCTCCGGCTTCGTGGGCCGGGAACTCCTGGACGAGCACGTCATCCGAGCGGACCTGGTCCTGACGGCCACCCGCGACCACCGTGCCCAGGTCATCTCCATGGGCCACTCGGCGGGCCTGCGCACCTTCACCCTCAAGGAGTTCACCCGCCTGGTGAAGGCCATAGACCCGGCGACCCTGCCTCCCCTGGAGGACGGTGTGGTCGCTCGCGCAAGGGCCCTGGTCCGCGCCGCGGCGGCTCTACGCGGGTGGCTGCTGGCGCCGACGGTGGAGGCGGACGAGGTGTACGACCCGTATGGGGCGCCGTTGCCGTTTTTCCGCTCGGTGGGGGACGAGATTCAGCAGGCGATCGATCCTGTGGTGACGGCGTTGACGGGAGTGCCGGCCCGCACTTGACCCGGCCGCGGGACCACCTCCGACGGCCGGAGGCAGGCGCAGCGGCGCGAAGCTTGGGAGGCCCGCCAGGGCCGAGCAATGCGAGCGGCGCGTTTGGGATGGTGCCCCGGCGACCCTGCCTCCCTTGGAGGACGGTGTGGTCGCTCGCGCAAGGGCCCTGGTCCGCGCCGCGGCGGCTCTACGCGGGTGGCTGCTGGCGCCGACGGTGGAGGCGGACGAGGTGTACGACCCGTATGGGGCGCCGTTGCCGTTTTTCCGCTCGGTGGGGGACGAGATTCAGCAGGCCATTGATCCTGTGGTGACGGCATTGACGGGTGTGCCGGCTCGCACTTGACCTGGTAGCGGGACGACCTCCGACGGACGGCCCGTCGCGGAGCGACTGATGTCGCAGCGGCGCAGCGGCGCGAAGCTTGGGAGGCCAGCCAGGGCCGAGCAATGCGCGCGGCGCGTGGGGGAGGGGGCTTCAGCAGGCCATCGATCCGGTGGTGACGGCGCTGACGGGTGTGCCGGCCCGCACCTGACCGCTCCTGGGGGTCCCCGGGTCGGGCGTAACAACGGGCACAGCAGGGGACGCGGTTCTACATTGGACTTACTTCCCGCCGATATCAGGCCGCCCCGCAGGGGGTTGCCGGTCCGGAGTCCACCATGGTGGTCGCACACACGCTTGACGGCCTGCTGCCTGCCGATGTGCTCGCTCGGCAGGATCCCGAGCTGGCCGAACTCCTCATCGGGGAACTGGACCGGCAGTCGACGACGCTTCAGCTGATCGCCGCCGAGAACTTCACCTCGCCCGCCGTGCTGGCCGCCCTCGGCTCACCGCTCGCGAACAAGTACGCCGAGGGCTACCCCGGCGCCCGCCACCACGGCGGCTGCGAACTCGTCGACGTAGCCGAACGCCTCGCCGTCGAGCGCGCCAAGACCCTCTTCGGCGCCGAACACGCCAACGTGCAGTCCCACTCCGGGAGTTCGGCCGTACTCGCCGCATACGCCGCCCTGCTGCGCCCCGGCGACACCGTCCTCGCCCTCGGCCTCCCGCACGGCGGCCACCTCACCCACGGCTCGCCCGCCAACTTCTCCGGCCGCTGGTTCGACTTCGTCGGCTACGGAGTCGACCCGGAGAGCGGGCTCATCGACTACGAGCAGGTGCACGCGCTCGCCCGTACCCACCGCCCGAAAGCCATCGTGTGCGGCTCCATCTCCTACCCGCGGCACATCGACTACGCCGCCTTCAGAGCCGTAGCCGACGAGGTGGGCGCCTATCTCATCGCCGACGCCGCCCACCCCATCGGCCTCGTCGCCGGGGGAGCGGCGCCCAGCCCCGTGCCGTACGCCGACGTCGTCTGCGCCACCACGCACAAGGTGCTGCGCGGCCCGCGCGGCGGAATGCTGCTGTGCGGCGCGGAGTTGGCCGAGCGCGTCGACCGGGCGGTGTTCCCGTTCACCCAGGGCGGCGCCCAGATGCACACCATCGCCGCCAAGGCCGTCGCGTTCGGCGAGGCGGCGACGCCGGCCTTCACGGCGTACGCCCATCAGGTGGTCGCCAACGCCCGGGCGCTCGCGGCGGGTCTGACCGCCGAGGGCCTCGCCGTCACCACGGGCGGCACCGACACCCACCTGCTGACCCTCGACCCCGCCCCCCTCGGCGTGGACGGCCGCACCGCCCGCGGCCGGCTGGCCGCCGCCGGTCTGGTCCTCGACACCTGCGCGCTGCCCCACCCGGACGTGCGCGGACTGCGCCTGGGCACGGCCGCCGTGACCACGCAGGGCATGGGCGAGGCCGAGATGGCTCGGATCGCCGTACTGCTCGGGCGGGCGCTGCGCGAGGAACCGGCCGGGCGGCTTGTGCGTGAAGAAGTGCGGGACCTGACCGGAAGATTTCCGCCCTATCCGGACTAGAGGTGGGTAGGCGCAAACCCGCACACAGCATCGCGTGCAACCATCTGCTCTACCCGGAAGCTCCCAACCGTATGCGCCGAAAGCTAGGGTGTGGGGCTGAGATGGCCAGCGAGACCTGTGGGGACTGCCTGTGCGTGAATACCTCCTGACGCTCCTCGTCACGGCCGCGGTGACGTACCTGCTGACCGGGCCGGTGCGGAAGTTCGCGATCGTGGCCGGAGCGATGCCGGAGATCCGGGCACGTGACGTGCACCGGGAACCCACGCCCCGGCTCGGCGGCATCGCGATGTTCTTCGGGCTCTGCGCGGGCCTGCTGGTCGCCGACCATCTGACCAACCTCAGCGAGGTCTACGAGAACTCGAACGAGCCGCGCGCCCTGCTCTCCGGGGCCGCGCTGATCTGGCTGATCGGCGTCCTGGACGACAAGTTCGAGATCGATGCCCTGATCAAGCTCGGCGGCCAGATGATCGCCGCCGGTGTCATGGTGATGCAGGGCCTGACCATCCTCTGGCTGCCGGTGCCGGGCGTCGGCTCGGTCTCGCTGACCCAGTGGCAGGGCACGCTGCTGACCGTCGCACTCGTCGTCATCACCATCAACGCCGTGAACTTCGTCGACGGCCTCGACGGCCTGGCCGCAGGCATGGTGTGCATCGCCTCCGCGGCGTTCTTCATGTACGCCTACCGCATCTGGTACGGATACGGGCTCGAGTCCGCGGCCCCCGCGACCCTGTTCTCCGCGATCCTCATGGGCATGTGCATCGGCTTCTTGCCGCACAACATGCACCCGGCGCGCATCTTCATGGGCGACTCGGGCTCGATGCTCATCGGCCTGGTGCTCGCGGCCGGCGCCATCTCCATCACCGGGCAGGTCGACCCCGACGCGATGAACCTGTTCGCCGGGTCCGAGAGGGAGGCCGTGCACCAGACGGTGCCGGTCTACATCCCGCTGCTGCTGCCGCTGACGATCATCGCCGTACCGGCCGCCGACCTGGTGCTCGCCATCGTGCGGCGGACCTGGCGCGGCCAGTCCCCGTTCGCCGCCGACCGCGGGCATCTGCACCACCGCCTGCTGGAGATCGGGCACTCGCACAGCAGGGCCGTGCTCATCATGTACTTCTGGTCGGCCCTGATCGCCTTCGGCGCCCTCGCGTACTCGGTGAACTCGGCGTCCATGTGGATCGTGCTCGGCGTCGTGTTCCTCAGCGCGATCGGCCTGGTGCTGCTTCTGCTGCCGCGCTTCACGCCGCGTACACCGGCCTGGGCCGAGCGCTTCGTACCGCCGCGCTACCGCCGTCGCGGGCCGGTGGCCGAGGAGACGGCGGAGGCCGTGCAAGGGGCGCCTGCGGTCGCGTACGCGGGTGCCGCCGGCGCCTCGACCGGCAGCGCGCCCAGTGAGGCCGGGGAGGCCGGGGAGGCCGCTGGGACTGGTGAGGAACGGCGCACGCCAGTCACCGCGGGCGTCTCTGGGGTCAACGGAGCGACGGCTCTCGGGCATCGTCCGCATGCCCTTGACGGACGTAAGGCCGGATCGTCTCGCTGACGATTTCGCAAACCGCCCCTATACCAGACAAACTCGGCGGCGTACGTGCACAGACGGGCGGGTTCACTCTCATGTGTGACGCCGAGCACACCAGCCAGGTAAAGACCTCATCAAATAGTTTGTGATACGGTTCACGAGACTCGGGGATGAGCCGAAGGGCCGCAGTGCGACGGCCCATTGGCGTGAGGTTCCCTCCCCACCCGGGACTACGCTCGTCCATGACGACACCCTGCCCCCTTAGTAAGCGGAGCTGCCGCCATGCCGTCCAATGACGCCCGGATTCTCCTTCAGGCCGCCGTGCCCACGGCTGGCGTTGGCGCTATTGCTGCCGTCGTCAGTGGGGTGGTCGTCGGGGGCAAGGGGGCGGTTGGGGCGGTCGTCGCGACGCTGGTCGTGATCCTCTTCATGGGGCTCGGGCTCTACGTTCTGCAGCGCACCGCCAAATCGCTTCCGCATCTTTTCCAGGCCATGGGTCTGATGCTCTACACGGCACAGATTCTGCTGCTGTTCATGTTCGTCGCCGCGTTCAAGGACACGACCCTGTTCCACCCCAAGGCCTTTGCGTTCACGCTGGTCGCCGGCACGCTCGCGTGGATCGGCGCCCAGGCCTGGGCCCAGATGAAGGCCAAGATCCTCTACGTCGAACCCGAGTCCTCGAAGGGCGACAAGCCCGAGAAGACAGGGCACTCGTCGTGAGAGGTAGGGCCGGGATAAGCGCACGTAAGACCTCCTGCTATCGTCCGGTGCCAACTGCGGCATCGCGGGCGCGGGCATCCGAGCTGACGCCTGCTCTAGCGCGAGGCTCAATGCCCCACAGCCGCCCCCACATCCGTAAGACCAGTCCAGTGCCGAACCGCGGCTGCGTGCCGCGCCGACACAACGAGGTTGCCGTACCTATGCGTCACGCCGAAGGAGCCCGTGGTGAGTGCTGAACAGACCCAGCTCGCCTTTGACTGGAGCTGTCGGATCATGTCCGACAACGGCTGCGGCTTCCCGGCTCCGGGCCTGCACTCGTTCCTCTTCAAGCCGATCGCCACGGTCGGGGGGTTCGAGTTCAACAAGGTGATGCTGCTCGCCCTCATCACCACCGGGCTCGTCATCACCTTCTTCTACGCTGCTTTCGGCAATGCCAAGGTGGTCCCAGGCAAGCTGCAGATGGTCGGCGAGGCCGGGTACGACTTCGTGCGCCGCAGCATCGTGTACGAGACCCTCGGCAAGAAGGAGGGCGAGAAGTACGTCCCCTTGATGGTCTCGCTGTTCTTCTTCATCTGGATCATGAACATCTGGTCCGTGATCCCGCTGGCCCAGTTCCCGGTCTCGTCGATCATCTCGTTCCCGTTCGTGCTGGCCGGCATCGTCTGGATCGTCTGGGTCTCGCTGACCTTCAAGCGGCACGGCTTCGTCGGCTTCTTCAAGAACGTCACCGGCTACGACAAGTCGCTGGGCGCCGTCCTGCCGCTCGTGATGTTCATCGAGTTCTTCTCGAACCTGCTGGTCCGCCCCTTCACGCACGCGGTGCGACTGTTCGCCAACATGTTCGCCGGCCACCTGATGCTGGTCATGTTCACCGTGGCCTCGTGGTACCTGCTGAACAGCTGGTTGATTCCGGCGGCCGGTGTCTCCTTCGTGATGACCATCGCCATGATCGGTTTCGAGCTTTTCGTGCAGGCCGTCCAGGCGTACGTCTTCGTACTCCTCGCCTGCACGTACATCCAGGGCGCTATCGCCGAGCACCACTGAGCCCCGCCCGCCCCGCAAGTCCCAAGAACGTCCGGTGGCCAACCCCCGCCGGTTCATGAAAGAGAAGGAAGAATCAGCATGGCTGCCATGGAGACCCTCGCCGCCCTTGAAGGCAACATCGGTGCCGTCGGCTACGGCCTTGCCGCCATCGGCCCCGGCGTCGGCGTCGGCATCATCTTCGGTAACGGCACCCAGGCCCTCGCCCGCCAGCCCGAGGCGGCCGGCCTGATCCGTGCCAACCAGATCCTCGGTTTCGCGTTCTGTGAGGCGCTCGCCCTCATCGGCATCGTCATGCCGTTCGTCTACTAGGCCGACGCTCTGACGATCGAAACCTTTCAAGGAAAGGCACTGATGTGATCGCCAACCTGGTACAGCTGGCGACCGAGGATAAGCAGAACCCGCTTATGCCTCCCGGTCCCGAGCTGCTCGTCGGCACCATCGCCTTCGCCATCGTGTTCTTCTTCTTCTGGAAGAAGCTCCTCCCGAACATCAACAAGGTTCTGGAAGAGCGCCGCGCGGCGATCGAAGGCGGCATCGAAGAGGCCGACGCCATGAAGACCGAGGCCCAGAGCGTGCTGGAGCAGTACAAGGCTCAGCTCGCCGAGGCCCGGCACGAGGCCGCGCGGCTGCGCCAGGAGGCGCAGGAGCAGGGCGCCACGCTCATCGCCGAGATGCGCGCGGAAGGCCAGCGGCAGCGTGAGGAAATCATCGCCGCCGGTCACACCCAGATCGAGGCCGACCGCAAGGCTGCTGCCTCCGCGCTGCGTCAGGACGTGGGCAAGCTCGCCACCGACCTGGCCGGCAAGCTCGTGGGCGAGTCCCTCGAGGACCACGCCCGGCAGAGCCGCACCATCGACCGCTTCCTCGACGAGCTCGAGGAGAAGGCCGAGGCGGCTCGATGACAGCGCACGGAGCGAGCCGCGAGGCGACCGCTGCCGCACGTGAGCGTCTCGACGCGCTGACGGACAACACGTCCGTGGACGCGCTCGCGCTCGCCGACGAGCTGGCCGCCGTCACCGCGCTGCTCGACCGCGAGATCAGCCTGCGTCGGGTCCTCACCGACCCGGCGCAGCCCGGCGAGGCGAAGGCCGAGCTGGCCGGACGGCTGTTCGGCGGCCAGGTCGGCGGGACCACCGTCGACCTGGTGTCCGGCATGGTGCGCTCCCGCTGGTCGCAGCCGCGCAACCTGGTGGACGCGATCGAGGAACTGGCCAACACGGCCGACCTCACCGCGGCCCAGCGGGCGGGCACACTCGACGAGGTGGAGGACGAGCTGTTCCGGTTCGGCCGGATCGTCTCCTCCAACACCGAGCTGCGTGCCGCGCTGACGAACCGCGCCGCCGGCACCGCCGCCAAGACCGAGCTGCTGCGCAGCCTGCTCGGCGGCCGGGCCAAGGCCGGGACCGAGCGGTTGGTCACGCGCCTTGTGACCGCGCCGCGGGGACGTAGCCTGGAGGCGGGACTCGAGTCCCTGTCCAAGCTCGCTGCCGAGCGCCGAGACCGCATGGTCGCCATCGTCACCTCGGCGGTCCCGCTGAGCGATCCGCAGAAGCGGCGCCTGGGTGCCGCCCTCGCGAAGCTCTACGGGCGTCCGATGCACCTCAACCTCGACGTCGACCCCGAGGTCGTCGGAGGGATCCGGGTGCAGGTGGGCGACGAGGTCATCAACGGCTCCATCGCGGACCGGCTCGAGGACGCCACTCGCCGCATGGCGGGCTGACAGCAACTCAATACACGTACCAATACACGCACGTACGAAGACAGGCAGTACTACGGCCCTGGTTGGGCCGTGCAGAGGATTCCTGGGGGTCGCCCCCAGACCCCCAAGTTGAAACTTCGGGCCCAACAAGGAGAGCAGGGAACCCAGATGGCGGAGCTCACGATCCGGCCGGAGGAGATCCGGGACGCGCTGGAGAACTTTGTCCAGGCGTACAAGCCGGACGCGGCCTCGCGCGAGGAGGTCGGTACGGTCACCCTTGCCGGCGACGGCATCGCGAAGGTCGAGGGCCTGCCCTCGGCCATGGCCAACGAACTGCTGAAGTTCGAGGACGGCACCCTCGGCCTCGCGCTCAACCTCGAAGAGCGCGAGATCGGCTGCGTTGTCCTCGGTGAGTTCAACGGCATCGAGGAGGGCCAGCCGGTCAGCCGTACCGGCGAGGTCCTGTCGGTCGCCGTGGGCGAGGGCTACCTCGGCCGCGTCGTCGACCCGCTCGGCGCCCCGATCGACGGCCTCGGCGAGATCGAGACGTCAGGCCGCCGCGCCCTGGAGCTGCAGGCCCCGGGCGTCATGGTCCGTAAGTCGGTGCACGAGCCGATGGAGACCGGCTACAAGGCCGTCGACACGATGACCCCGATCGGCCGTGGCCAGCGTCAGCTGATCATCGGTGACCGGCAGACCGGCAAGACCGCGCTGGCCGTCGACACGATCATCAACCAGCGCGACAACTGGCGCACGGGCGACCCGAAGAAGCAGGTCCGCTGCATCTACGTCGCCATCGGTCAGAAGGGCTCGACCATCGCCTCCGTGCGTGGTGCCCTCGAAGAGGCCGGCGCCCTGGAGTACACGACCATCGTCGCCGCCCCGGCGTCCGACCCGGCCGGCTTCAAGTACCTGGCGCCGTACACCGGTTCGGCCATCGGCCAGCAGTGGATGTACGAGGGCAAGCACGTCCTCATCGTCTTCGACGACCTCTCGAAGCAGGCCGACGCCTACCGCGCCGTGTCCCTGCTGCTGCGCCGTCCGCCGGGGCGCGAGGCCTACCCCGGTGACGTCTTCTACCTGCACTCCCGTCTGCTGGAGCGCTGCGCGAAGCTCTCCGACGACATGGGCTCGGGCTCGATGACCGGTCTGCCGATCGTCGAGACGAAGGCCAACGACGTCTCGGCGTTCATCCCGACCAACGTCATCTCCATCACCGACGGCCAGTGCTTCCTGGAGTCGGACCTGTTCAACGCCGGTCAGCGCCCCGCGCTGAACGTCGGTATCTCCGTCTCCCGAGTCGGTGGCTCCGCCCAGCACAAGGCGATCCGCCAGGTCTCCGGGCGGCTCCGCGTCGACCTCGCCCAGTTCCGTGAGCTGGAGGCCTTCGCAGCCTTCGGTTCCGACCTGGACTCCGCGTCGAAGGCGCAGCTGGAGCGCGGTCAGCGCATGGTCGAGCTGCTCAAGCAGCCGCAGTACCAGCCGATGGCCACCGAGGACCAGGTCGTCTCCATCTGGGCCGGCACCACCGGCAGGATGGACGAGGTGCCGGTCGCCGACATCCGCCGCTTCGAGAAGGAGCTGCTCGAGTACCTGCACCGCAAGGAGCAGGGCCTGCTGACCTCCATCAAGGAGGGCGGCAAGATGTCGGACGACACGATCACGGCCATGAGTGACGCCGTCGCGGAGTTCAAGAAGCAGTTCGAGACCTCGGACGGCAAGCTGCTCGGCGAGGACACCCCTGCCGCTGCGGGCAAGTGACGACGGAAGGGACCTGACTCATGGGAGCCCAGCTCCGGGTCTACAAGCGTCGCATCAAATCCGTCACCGCGACCAAGAAGATCACCAAGGCGATGGAGATGATCGCCGCCTCGCGCGTCGTCAAGGCGCAGCGCAAGGTGGCGGCCTCCACGCCGTACGCGACCGAGCTCACGCGCGCGGTCACGGCGGTCGGCACGGGTTCTAACACCAAGCACCCGCTGACCACGGAGGCGGAGACGGCGACCCGCGCCGCGGTGCTGCTCCTCACGAGCGACCGCGGGCTGGCCGGCGCCTTCAACTCCAACGCCATCAAGGCGGCGGAGCAGCTGACCGCCCGTCTCGAGCGCGAGGGCAAGGAAGTCGACGTGTACATCGTCGGCCGCCGCGGTGTCGCCCACTACAACTTCCGTGAGCGCAAGATCTCGGAGCAGTGGACCGGCTTCACCGACGCGCCCTCGTACGGGGACGCGAAGGAGATCGCGGCCCCGCTGATCGAGGCCATCGAGAAGGAGACGGCGGACGGCGGCGTGGACGAACTCCACATCGTCTACACCGAGTTCGTCTCGATGATGACGCAGACGGCGGTCGACAGCCGCCTGCTGCCGCTCAGCCTGAAGGAAGTGGCGGAGGAGACCCACACCAAGGGCGAGATCCTTCCGCTGTACGACTTCGAGCCGTCGGCGGAGGACGTCCTCGACGCCCTGCTGCCGCGCTACGTCGAGAGCCGTATCTACAACGCGCTGCTCCAGTCGGCTGCCTCCAAGCACGCCGCCACGCGCCGCGCGATGAAGTCGGCGACCGACAACGCCGGGGATCTCATCGAGAACCTCACCCGGCTTGCCAACGCGGCCCGCCAGGCCGACATCACCCAGGAAATCAGCGAGATCGTCGGTGGCGCGAGCGCCCTGGCCGACGCGACCGCGGGGAGTGACAAGTAATGACGACGACAGTTGAGACGGCCGTTGCCACGGGCCGCGTCGCCCGGGTGATCGGCCCGGTCGTCGACGTGGAGTTCCCCGTCGACGCCATGCCGGAGATCTACAACGCCCTTCACGTCGAGGTGGCCGACCCGGCCAAGGCCGGCGAGAAGAAGATCCTGACCCTTGAGGTCGCCCAGCACCTGGGTGACGGACTGGTCCGTACGATCTCCATGCAGCCCACCGACGGTCTGGTCCGCCAGGCCTCGGTCACCGACACCGGCACGGGTATCACCGTTCCGGTCGGTGACTTCACCAAGGGCAAGGTTTTCAACACCCTCGGTGAGGTGCTGAACTCCGACGAGCAGTTCGAGGGCGAGCGCTGGCCGATCCACCGCAAGGCCCCGGCCTTCGACCAGCTCGAGTCGAAGACCGAGATGTTCGAGACGGGCCTGAAGGTCGTCGACCTTCTCACCCCGTACGTACGAGGCGGCAAGATCGGTCTGTTCGGTGGTGCCGGTGTCGGCAAGACCGTGCTGATCCAGGAAATGATCATGCGTGTGGCCAAGCTGCACGAGGGCGTTTCCGTGTTCGCCGGCGTCGGTGAGCGCACCCGTGAGGGCAACGACCTCATCGACGAGATGACCGAGTCCGGCGTACTGGACAAGACCGCGCTGGTCTTCGGCCAGATGGACGAGCCCCCGGGCACCCGGCTCCGCGTGGCCCTGGCCGGTCTGACCATGGCGGAGTACTTCCGCGATGTGCAGAAGCAGGACGTGCTGTTCTTCATCGACAACATCTTCCGCTTCACCCAGGCCGGTTCCGAGGTGTCGACCCTGCTCGGCCGCATGCCGTCCGCGGTGGGCTACCAGCCCAACCTCGCGGACGAGATGGGTCAGCTCCAGGAGCGCATCACCTCGACCCGTGGTCACTCGATCACCTCGATGCAGGCGATCTACGTCCCCGCGGACGACCTGACCGACCCGGCCCCGGCCACCACCTTCGCCCACCTCGACGCGACGACGGTGCTCTCCCGTCCGATCTCGGAGAAGGGCATCTACCCGGCCGTGGACCCGCTGGACTCCACGTCCCGCATCCTGGACCCGCGTTACATCTCGCAGGAGCACTACGACTGCGCCATGCGCGTCAAGACGATCCTGCAGAAGAACAAGGACCTCCAGGACATCATCGCGATCCTCGGTATCGACGAGCTCGGCGAGGAGGACAAGCTCGTCGTCCACCGTGCCCGTCGCGTCGAGCGCTTCCTGTCGCAGAACACCCACGCCGCCAAGCAGTTCACCGGCCTGGACGGTTCGGACGTGCCGCTCGACGAGTCCATCACCGCGTTCAACGCGATCTGCGACGGCGACTACGACCACTTCCCGGAGCAGGCGTTCTTCATGTGCGGTGGCCTGGAGGACCTCAAGGCGAAGGCCAAGGAGCTCGGCGTCTCCTGAACCTGGTGTTCTCGGTGAGGGGGCGGGCGCGTCCCGCCCCCTCACTCACGCCGCTGCGTCATTGCGGGGGGCGACCCCCGCACCCCCAGCCGAGAGGCGGGGTGGGCCCGAGCACTTCGGCGCTCGGAGCCCTACTAGACTTATGAGCCAACACCCGGTACCAAGCACCGGGTGGTGACCCGAGGAGCCCACCTTGGCTGCTGAGCTGCATGTCGAGCTCGTCGCCGCGGACCGCAGTGTCTGGTCCGGCGAGGCCACCCTGGTCGTCGCGCGCACCACGTCCGGCGACATCGGCGTCATGCCCGGTCACCAGCCGCTGCTCGGTGTGCTGGAGTCGGGCCCGGTGACCATCCGTACGAGTGAAGGTGGAACGGTCGTCGCTGCGGTGCACGGCGGTTTCATCTCGTACGCGGACAACAAGCTGTCGCTGCTGGCCGAGATCGCCGAGTTGTCGGACGAGATCGATGTCCAGCGTGCGGAGCGGGCGCTCGAGCGCGCGAAGTCGGACGCGGACGCGTCCGCCGAGCGTCGCGCGGACGTCCGACTGCGAGCGGTGGCGGCACGCTGAAACCAGCGCGCCACAGGACTTGACTCAGCCGCGGCCAGGACCGGAGCCTTCTCCGGACCGGGCCGCGGCTGCGGCAATGCGGGTGCTTTTTCCCTTTCCGTTACCTAGGAGACGAGGAGGTCGGTGTCGATGGTCCTCGCTCTGACTGTGTGCGGCTTGGTGGTCCTGCTGGCGGCGGCCGGACTCTTCGTCTTCGGTGTGCGCCGCAGACTGATCCAGCGCTCCGGCGGCACCTTCGACTGCAGCCTCCGCTGGAACACCCCCGAGAAGAGCGACACCAGCGGCAAAGGCTGGGGCTATGGAATCGCCCGCTACAACGGCGACCGCATCGAATGGTTCCGCGTCTTCTCGTACGCTCCTCGCCCGCGCCGCATCCTGGAACGCTCGGCCATCGAGGTGGCCGGCCGCCGCGCCCCCGAGGGCGAGGAGGAGCTGGCGCTGCTCTCCGACGCGATCGTGCTCGCTTGTCTCCACCGGGGTACGCGCCTCGAACTGGCGATGAGCGAGGACGCGCTGACCGGCTTTCTCGCGTGGCTGGAGGCGGCTCCACCGGGGCAACGAGTCAATGTGGCTTAGAAGATCGGCAGCGCAATCGTGGGTGAGAACCTCGCCACGTTTGCAGTTTTGCGTCAGTGAGAGTTGCTTGGCATGTCGGAGTGTGAGGCGAGGGGCGGGCTGGTGTGACCCGGCCGCCGAATCAGCCGGCGCCGCGCACGGCGCCGGCTGATCGGGATCCAGTTTCTGCACCGGGGGTGCCCATCGCGGTATGTCGGCGCTGTAACCCGTGCTTCTGCAGAAAAGCCGCAGGTGGTCCGACTGCCGCATCCCCCGGTGAGAATGGGCGGCCCACCGGCCAGATCCATTCCAGAATCCACGCTCGCCCCGGTAGTCGTGGGGGGTTGTTGAATATGTCACTCGAATGGTCCAGCGCTCTCGCGGCTTCCTGTCGCTGAGGCGTACCGGCTCCCCCCAGTACGAACCCCTCCCACTGTGTGCCGGTGCGAAGGGTCAAGTAGTCGCTGCGGCAGGCGAGTTGGCGTTCCGTGGAGGCTTTGGCGACGCGGCAGTCGACGAACCACCTGCTCGTCGCGTTGCTGGGTCACATCGGCGTACTCCTTCACCCGTCCAGATCTCACTGGGTGCCAACGACCGATTCTCCCGATCAAGTTGAACCACAACGACGACGGGAGAACCAGTGCTGACCTTGAAGAAGGCTCGTGCCCTAGCCGTGGCTGTACTGCTGAGCGTATCCGTGGCCGGTATCGCCATACCGGCCACTGCCAAGTCCCTGCCCGCGCGTCAGAGGCTACCGGTGCCGTGCGAGGACGTCGCCGAGTTGATCAAGCAGGTGAACGAGGCGAACACTCGTGGGCGGGGCACCATCGTGCTCTCGTCGGGATGCAGCTACGAGCTGACTGCTCCGGCCGTTCCGGACGGCACCAACGGCGCCACCGGGCTGCCGATCATCACGGGGCAAATCACCATCACTGGTAGTCGAGCAACCATCACCCGTCAGTCGGCCACGGCGTTCCGTATCGCCGAAGTCGCTCAGCAGGGATCCCTCACCCTCAACGGGATCACCGTGTCGGGCGGCAGCGCGACCGGGGGTTCCGGCACGGTCGGCGGCGGCATCCTCACCGAAGGGACGCTCCGCCTGGTCGCGAGCCGGATCACCGGCAACACCGCTTCCGTCCTCGGCGGCGGGATCGCGGTCGTGTCCGGTGCCACCGCGAGACTTGCCGGCAGCATCGTGTCGGACAACAGGGCCGACGACGGCAACACTGCGGGCGACGGTGGCGGCATTCACGTGGGTGACTCCGCCCGGCTGACTGTGCAAGGGGGATCCATCCAGAGCAACACGGCGGCGTCCACCGGCGGTGGACTGGCCACCTTCGGCACCACGGTCCTCGGCGGTACAACGGTCCGGGGCAACAGAACCGAGAACTTCGAAGGCGGCGGCATCATCACAGCGTTCGGTCCCCTCACCCTCAACGGCGGCCGCGTGACGGGGAACGAGGCCGCCACGTACGGCGGAGGCATCGCCAACCTCGGCCTCGGCAGCACCCTGCGACTGCGGAACACCACCGTGGACTACAACGTCAGCAAAATCGACGGTGGCGGCCTCTACCACCAGGCCGGTACTTCCGTTCTTGTCGGCGGCAGGGTCTTCAGCAACCACGCGGGCGGCCAGGGCGGTGGGATCTTCCGCGTCGGCGGCTCGGTCGTCCTGACCGGAGCGCCCGTCGTCCAGAACACGCCTGACAACTGCGCACCGTCCGGAGACGTCCCCGGCTGCACGCAGTAACGACTGGTCGGCCAAGCGCCAGGGGTGCCCGGGCTTGGCCGACCGGTTCGACAGAAAAGAGATGAGATGTAGTGAAAGCGGCCAAAGGCAAGGGTTACTCCTTTTGGGTGACTGGATAGGTGATGTCTTGTCACTCGATTGGATGTATGGGTCACTAAGAGTGTGAACCGGCGGGCTGCCCATCCCCGAGCCGGGGGAACGTTCGGACAGGCAGCGCTCGCCGGTTTTTCCTTGCCCAGGGGGAGATGGCGAAGGCTGCTGCGCGCCCGGCTGGGTGTGCGGGGGCGCCTGTGTCGGTTCGTTCACCCGGGCGTGGCCGCACTGCTGATCGGCGCTTGCCGCATCGGCGGAGTTGAGCAGGGCGTACGTGCGTGCCTGTTGGCGGCGGTCCCACTCCTGCGACGTGGCAGTCGATGGCTGGCCATTCCTGCCGGTTCCTCGCATGTCCCCATCAACGAGCGAGGAGCGTCCGCATGCCAATCTCTCCGAATCAGGGTTCCACCGGGGGCGGGACCCCGGTGACCATCACGGGCACGAACCTGTCCGACACCAGCGCGGTGACGTTCGGCAGCAAGCCTGCCACGAGCGTCACCAACGTCTCCCCGACCCAGGTCACCGCCGTCTCTCCCTCGGGAACCGGCACGGTCGGCGTCACGGTGACCACCCCGGGCGGGACCAGCAACCCGCTGTCGTACTTCTACGTCGGCGCCCCGTTCAAGTCGTCCCTGGGCGCCACCTCCGGGCCGCTGGCCGGCGGCAACACCATCGCCATCAACGGCACCGGCCTGTCGACGGCCACCAGTGTGTCCTTCGGCGGGGTGACCGCCACTCCGACGGTGACCAGCGACAGCTCGCTCAGTGTCACGGTTCCGGCGGGCGCGGCGGCCGGGCCGGTGGCGGTGAGCGTCACCACCGCAGGCGGCACCAACAACGGCCTCAGCTACACCTACGTCGACACCCCCACGATCGGGACCATCAGCCCGACGTCGGGTCCGACCTCTGGGGGCACGGCGGTGACCATCACCGGCACCAACCTGGACAGCACGGACTCGGTCACCTTCGGCGGCACCACGGCGCCGTTCTCGGTGATCAACGCGACCACGCTGTCCGTGGTCACTCCGCCTGGGGTCGCGGGAGCGGTCGACGTGGTCGTGACCAACCCCGCCGGATCGGCGACCGCCGTCGCCGGCTTCACCTACGTCGCAGGCCCCGGCATCTAGCCGGTCCGATCGCCTCCGTATCACGGAGGCGATGAACCCCCGTCCGGGCGGCAGTCCCCCCTCCGCCCGGACGGGGCTCAACCCTGAGGCCACGCCCCGACGCGGTCGCACGGGTGTCGACCCCCCAGTCCTGCGTGAAGGAGTACAGCCATGGCTGCCCCTGTCGTCACTTCGGTCAGTCCCAACGAGGGGCCGGCCGCGGGTGGTACCACCGTCACCGTGAACGGAACCGGCTTCACCAACGTGACAAGCGTCCGGTTCGGAACCAAGCCCTCCCCGTCGTTCACCGTGACCACCGTCAATGGCGTTCCCAAGCTCACGGCGGTGACTCCCTCGGGCACCGGCACCGTGAACGTCACCGTCACCACGACCCAGGGCACCAGCACCCAGTTCGTGCCGTTCACCTATGGCAGCCCGGCTCCCTCCCTCACGGACCTTACGCCGTCTCAGGGCTCGTCCTCCGGAGGGACCACGGTGACGCTGACGGGCTCGAACCTCTCCGGTGCGACGGCGGTGCTGTTCGGCGGGGTGGCGGCGGCCTCGTTCACCGTCGTCAGCAGCACCCAGATCACCGCTGTCAGTCCGGCCCACGCATCCGGCCCGGTCAACGTCACGGTGACCACTCCGGGTGGCACCAGCAACGCCCTTGCCTTCACCTACCTCGCGGCACCTTCCGTCACCGGCCTGTCGCCGTCTCAGGGCCCGGTCTCCGGAGGGACGACGGTGACGCTGACGGGCTCGAACCTCTCCGGTGCGACGGCGGTGCTGTTCGGCGGGGTGGCGGCGGCCTCGTTCACCGTCGTCAGCAGCACCCAGATCACCGCTGTCAGTCCGGCCCACGCATCCGGCCCGGTCAACGTCACGGTGACCACTCCGGGTGGCACCAGCAACGCCCTTGCCTTCACCTACCTCGCGGCACCTTCCGTCACCGGCCTGTCGCCGTCTCAGGGCCCGGTCTCCGGAGGGACGACGGTGACGCTGACGGGTACGGGCTTCTCCGGTGCGACGGCGGTGCTGTTCGGCGGGGTGGCGGCGGCCTCGTTCACCGTCGTCAGCAGCACCCAGATCACCGCGGTGTCCCCCGCCCACGTGGCCGGCGCAGCGGCGGTCACGGTGACCAGCCCCAGCGGCGTCAGTAACCCGGACGACCCGAACGCGTTCTTCTTCTACGCCGAGTCGCCCTCGCTGGCCACGCCGGCCCCTCCCTCCGGACCCACCGCGGGCGGCACCACCGTCACGTTCAGCGGCAGCAGCCTTCTCGGTGCGACGGCGGTGCTGTTCGATGGGACGGAGGCGGCCTCGTTCACGGTCGACTCGGCCACGCAAATCACCGCGGTGACCCCGAGCCATGCCCCCGGTGTCACACAGATCACGGTGACCACCCCCGGCGGCACCAGCAACCCCGTCGACTACGTCTTCCTGGATGCCCCCGTGCTGGTCTCCCTCGCGCCTGACCAGGGACCGGCGCACACCGCCACGGTCGTCACGCTGACCGGCGACAATTTCGCGACCACCACCGGTGTCCAGTTCGACGCCGTCCCCGCGTCGTTCACCGTGGTCTCCCCGACGCAGATCACCACCGTCGTGCCGGCAGGCACCGCCGGGCCGGTCTCCGTCACGGTGACCACACCCGCCGGCACCAGCAACGGCTTGACGTACACGCGAGTCGCCGCGCCCGGTATCTGATGAGCCGCGAGTTTCGCGAACCGCGCGTGAGGTCCCCCCGGAGGAAGTCCTGGGGGACCTCAACGTGGCCCAGCAGTTACTTGAGGCCGCTGTCGATGGCCTTCACCAGCTCGCCGTTGCTGGTGTCACCGCTGAACTCCCAGAAGAACGCCCCGCCCAGGCCCTGCTTCTTGGCCCAGTTCATCTTCCCGAGGACCGTCGCCGGGGTGTCGTAGGACCACCAGTCGCTGCCGCAGTGCGCGTATGCGGTTCCGGCGATCGTGCCGGTGGCCGGGCAGGACGCCTCGAGGACCTTGTAGTCCTCGAAGCCCGCCTCCCAGGTCCCCGCCGCGGGCCCGGTGGCCGTGCCGCCCGGTGCGTCCTGGGTGACGCCGGTCCAGCCGCGGCCGTAGAAGCCGATGCCGAGCAGCAGCTTGTTCGCCGGTACGCCCGCTTTCTTGTACTTGGCGATCGCGGCGGCCGAGTTGAAGCCCTTCGCCGGGATGCCCTTGTACGAGGTGAGCGGGGAGTGCGGTGCGGTCGGGCCGTTCGCGGCCCAGGCGCCGAAGAAATCGTAGGTCATCACGTTGTACCAGTTGAGGTACTTCGCGGCGCCCGCGTACTCGGCCGCTTCGATCTTGCCGCCGTCGGAGGCGTCAGCGGTGACGGCCGCGGTGACCAGGTTCTGCGAGCCGAACTCGGCGCGCATGGCCTTCATCATGTCCTTGATGGCCGTGGCGCCGCTGGTGTCGCAGGTCAAGCCGCAGGCGTTCGGGTACTCCCAGTCCAGGTCGATGCCGTCGAAGACATCGGCCCAGCGCGGGTCCTCGACCAGGTCGTAGCAGGACTGGGCGAAGGCCGCCGGGTTCTTGGCCGCTTCCGTGAAGCCGCCGGACCAGGTCCAGCCGCCGAAGGACCAGAGGATCTTGATGTCCGGGTACTTGGCCTTCAGCTGGCGCAGCTGGTTGAAGTTGCCCTTCAGAGGCTGATCCGCGGTGTCGTCCTGGCCGTTGACCGACTGGTCCGCGGTGAACGGCTTCTCGTAGTCGGCCCACGAGTCGCCGATCGCGCACTTGCCGTCGACGACGTTGCCGAAGGCGTAGTTGATGTGGGTGACCTTCTCGGCGGAGCCGGAGGTAACGAGGTTCTTGACGTTGTAGTTGCGGCCGTAGATGCCCCACTGGATGAAGTAGCCGAGTTTGACCTTGGCGCTGGGACCGGGAGCGACCACACCGTTCGAGGCGGAGATGGCGGACGTGGTGGTCGCGGGCTGGGCGGGGCTCGCGAGGCCGACCAGGCCGGCGAGCGGCAGCAGCAGGGTGGCGAACCCTGCCGCGGCTCTGTGTCTGAAGCGCATGCTGCGCCTCCTTGAGGTTGTTGGTGCATGCGTGAACGCAGTGCCGCGAGAATAGAAAGGTCTGGACCATCGGTCAATAGGTCTGGACCAGTGTTACTCGGGCATGCCGCCCCCGGGTGCCCATCCCTGGAGTCAGACGCCCAACTCCTGTGCCAGTACGGCGGCCTGCACCCGGCTGCGCAGTTCGAGCTTGCCGAGGAGCCGGCTGACGTGGGTCTTCACGGTCGCCTCGGCCATCGCCAGCCGGTCCGCGATCTCGGCGTTGGACAGCCCGTCGCCGAGGCAGGACAGCACCTCGCGTTCACGGCGGGTGAGGGATTCCAGGACCGCCGGGTCGGGCCCTGGACCCCGTACGGGCTTCGCGGCGAACTCGGCGATCAGGCGCCGCGTGACCGCGGGCGCGATCAGGCCCTCGCCGCGCGCGACCGTGCGGACCGCTTCGATGAGAGCCTGCGCCTCGGTGTTCTTCAGCAGAAAGCCGGAGGCACCGGCCCGCAGGGCGCCAAAGACGTACTCGTCGAGGTCGAAGGTCGTCAGCACGAGCACGTCGGCGAGGCCCTCGTCGACGACCTGACGGGTGGCCGAGACGCCGTCGAGGCGGGGCATCTGGACATCCATCAGGACGAGGTCCGGCCTCAACTCCCGCGCCAGGGCGACCGCTTCCTCGCCGTCCGCCGCCTCGCCGGCCACCTCGATATCGGGCGCGCTGCGCAGGATGAGGACGAGCCCGGCGCGTACGGCGGACTGGTCCTCGGCGACGAGCACGCGGATCATTCGGTTCCTCCCAGGGTGGTCGGCAGGGTGGCGTGTACGGTCCAGATCTTGCCGCCGCGTGAGCCGTGCGAGCCCTGCGCGTCGTGTGAGCTGCCCGAGGCGTCCGCGTCGGGTGCGCTTTCGGGCCCGGCCTCGAAGGTGCCGCCCAGCAGCGCGACCCGCTCCTGCATGCCGACGAGGCCGGCTCCCGAGCCGGGGGCGCTCGGGCCGTCGCGGTCCCCGTACGGGCTGGTCACCCGCAGGCTCAGGGTGCCGTCCTGCTGGGCGAGCGTCACGGTGACCCGGCCTGGGGAGGCGTGCTTGAGGGCGTTGGTCAGGGACTCCTGGACGATGCGGTACGCGGCGAGTTCGACCGGCGCGGGGAGCTTCATGGGCATGCTGTCGAGCGTGACGTCGAGGCCGTTGGCGCGGGCGGTGTCGACGAGTGCGCCGAGCCCGTCGAGGGTGGGCGCGGCCGAGGGCGCGGTGTCGCCACTGGAATCCCGCAGGATCCCGATGAGCCGCCGCATCTCCGCCAGGCCCTCGACGCTGTTCACCCGGATGATGCCGAGGGCCTGCTTCGTCGTGTCCGCGTCGTCGAGGGACAGCGCGGCCGTGGAGTGGATGGCGATGGCGGACAGGTGGTTGGCCACCATGTCGTGCAACTCCCTTGCCATCCGGGCGCGTTCGGCGGTGACCGCCTGGGTGCGGTCGATCTCGGCGAGCAGGGCGGTCTGTTCGGCGCGCAGCCGGGCGGCATCGGCGGCGTCGCGGTGGTTGCGGACGATCAGGCCTGTGGACGCGGGCCCGAACGCAAAGATGCCGACTGCCAGCCCGATCAGGAGCGCCAGCGGCACGCGCCACACCGCGAACGGCACCACCGACGAGGCCGCGGCGAGCAGTCCAGTGATCCGCGGGAGGCGGCGGGCCCACACGGGCGGGCCGTACAGGACGGCCGCGTACATGAGGTCGGTGAACATCAGCAGTGTGATCAGGTTGCCCTGAGTCATCGTGTCGACGGTCAGGGCGGCTGTGCCGATCAGCAGCGCCGTGAGCGGGGCGATCCGCCGCAGCAGCTCGCAGCCGGCCATCACGACGAGCGGCAGCAGGAGCGCCCAGCGCCCCGGCCAGAGCACGATCGGCTCGTCGTGCGGCCGCGTGGCCGCGCCGATGCCCCACAGTGCGAGCCCGCCGAGCAGGCCCGCCAACGCGACGTACACGTCGAAGCGGTGCGGGCGGGGGAGTCGTACGGCCATGGCCCCATCCAACACGGGCCGGGCGCTCTCCGCGTGATGCCCGCGGAGGGTCCCGGACTGCATCCTTCGATGTACCGCGAGTTCGTCACCGGCGACGACGAAAGCCGCTCCTCCCGGCAGGAGCCTTGAGGGGTGACCGAAAGGAGTGAGCCGTGATCGTCGGCTTGATCATCGCCTGCGAGGTCGGGTTCTGGGTGCTGCTGGCGCTGGGCCTGTCCGTCCGCTACCTGCTGAAGTGGCGCCGTACGAGTGTGGTGCTGCTGCTGTGCGAGCCGGTGCTGGAGCTGGTCCTGTTCGCCGCGACGGCGATCGACCTGAAGAACGGCGCCGAGCCGAGCTGGGAGCACGGCCTGGCGGCGCTCTACATCGGCTACACGGTGGCGTTCGGCCACTACACGATCCGCTGGCTCGACGGCCACGCGGCCCATCGCCTGGGCGGCGGCCCGCCCCCGACGAAGCCGCCGCGCTACGGCCGTGCCCGCGCTCGCCACGAGGCGAAGCTGTGGCTGCGGGCGGTGTTCGGGGGCGCCGTGGCTCTGGCGCTCCTTGAGCTCGCGGTCTGGTACGTCGGCGACTCCGGCGACGTCAGCTCCCTGCGGGCCTTCCAGGGGGTGGCGGTGCGCGCAATCGGCATCTACGGCCTGATCGCCCTGTCCTACACGATCTGGCCGAGGAAGGCGCCCGCCGCTACCGAGGAGGAGCACCCGCTCACGACGAGGAAGGAGAGTGCCCGGTCATGAGCCAGGCGTCGAAGAACCTGCTGGAGGGGATCGTCACCTTTGCGATCGGCCTGCCTCTGTGGCTGTTCACCGGGGATGTGGAGACCCCGGTCGTCACCCTGACGAAGGTCGGCGTGGTCATGATGTGCGTCGGGGGCGCGCTCGTCCTGACGGGCCTCTACCAGACGGCCCGCACGTCGGCAGGGAACCGGTAGGGGCGCCTCAGCGCTCCCCGCCCGGCACCCACAGCACGTCCCCGACCTCCTTGTTGGCCGACCTGGCAAGGATGAACAGGAGGTCCGACAGCCGGTTGAGGTAGGTGGCGGTGAGCGGGTTCATGGTGTCCCCGTGGACCTCCAGAGCCGCCCACGTCGAGCGCTCCGCACGCCGTACGACCGTGCACGCCTGGTGCAGCAGTGCCGCGCCGGGTGTGCCGCCGGGGAGGATGAAGGAGCGGAGCTTTTCGAGTTCGGCGAGGAATCGGTCGCAGTCCGCCTCCAGTTTGTCGATGTAGAACTGCTCGACCCTGAGGGGCGGGAACTCCGGGTTCTCGACGACCGGCGTCGACAGGTCCGCACCCACGTCGAACAGGTCGTTCTGTACGCGGGTGAGGACCTTGACGATCTCCTCGTGCAGCCCTCCGAGGGCGATCGCCGTACCGATCACCGCGTTCGCCTCGTTGGCGTCGGCGTACGCCGCGATCCGCAGATCGGTCTTGGCGACCCGGCTCATGTCGCCGAGGGCGGTGGTGCCCTGGTCGCCGGTCCTGGTGTAGATGCGCGTCAGATTGACCATGTGACCAGCCTAGTTACGCTCCGGCCTTCCGGAACACTCGTGTGCCCACCGTCACGGCGTGTGCCGCGAAGTAGAGGGCCACGAGCACGCCGTACAGCATCGTGGTGGTCGGGGCGCTCCGCCCCGACACCTGATCCCGTTCCGCCGCCGGAGGCGCCCGCCGCCGTACTGCGCGAACTGCGTGAGGAGGTTGAGACCGTCTCGCCCAAGGTGGGCCTCGTCGAGGGCTACGGAGACTTCCTTCGCGTCATCCACGGGGCGGACACGCTCAAGGCCCGGCTGTGGCGCGTGCAGCAGGAGGCGTTGGAGCACCTCGAACAGACCCTCAGGGAGGAGACGGCCGCGGCCCCCGACGACCCGCTGCCCACCCTGATGGCGGGACAGATCAGCTGGGTGCAGTCGACGCTCATGGCCCTGATCGGCCGCGAGACGGTCGCGGGCCGGAAGCCCGCCGAGGTGTCCCGCGAAGCCCTCGCCCTCCTCGACGACATGGAGGACCTTTTGAGCGAGAAGGTCCTCAACTACGCCGTACGAGCGCCGGAATGACCCCTCCCGGTGTGATGTCCGTCCATTGAGACGTGACGCGCATTACTAACTAGTCACACAGCCCTTAACGAGCGCTAAGGTCCGCCGGAGAGGCAGATATAAGCAGCGTGTTAGTGGGTTAGGGGAGTCGGACTGTGGCGCGGAAGCTTGCCGTCATCGGAGCCGGACTGATGGGTTCCGGTATTGCCCAGGTATCCGCACAGGCCGGCTGGGACGTCGTCCTACGGGACGTCACCGATGAGGCGCTGACCCGTGGCACCGACGGCATCAAGGCCTCGTACGAGAAGTTCGTGAGCAAGGGGAAGCTGGACGCCGGTGCGGCCGAGGAGGCCTTGGGGCGCATCACCGCCACCACCGATCTCGACGCGGTCGCCGACGCCGACATCGTCGTCGAGGCCGTCTTCGAGAAGCTGGACGTCAAGCACGAGATCTTCCGTGCGCTCGACAAGCTGGTGAGGGACGAGGCCGTCCTCGCGTCCAACACCTCCGCCATCCCGATCACCAAGATCGCGGCGGCCACCGAGCGCCCGGAGCGGGTCGTCGGCGTCCACTTCTTCTCGCCGGTCCCGATGATGCAGCTGTGCGAGCTGGTGCGGGGCTACAAGACGAGCGATGAAACGCTCGCCACCGCACGGGAGTTCGCGGAGTCCGTCGGCAAGACCTGCATCGTCGTCAACCGTGACGTCGCCGGCTTCGTCACTACGAGGCTCATCTCGGCGCTCGTCGTCGAGGCGGCGAAGCTGTACGAGTCGGGCGTGGCCAGCGCCGAGGACATCGACGTCGCCTGCAAGCTGGGCTTCGGTCACGCGATGGGGCCGCTGGCCACCGCCGACCTGACCGGCGTGGACATCCTGCTGCACGCCACGAGCAACATCTACACGGAGACGCAGGACGAGAAGTTCGCGCCTCCGGAACTGATGCGCCGGATGGTCGACGCCGGTGATATCGGACGCAAGAGCGGGCAGGGCTTTTACGCCTACTGACGTTCTGTCGTCCCCTACAGTGATCACCCTTCGGGGTGGTTTCGGTATCGGTTCGCTTACAGACGGCAACTTCTGCCCCGGTACGGCAGTCAGTCCTGGCACAAACACAGGACACGGAAGAGCACGAAAGACGCTGAACACGAAACGCACTCTCGGGGAGCGCATATGCACATCAGGGGCGACCACGCCGAGCTGGCCGTCGGGGGCCGCCTCGACGTCGTCAGCGCGGCGGACGCCCGTACGGTCCTGCACTCGGCCGTCGACGACGGAGCCGGCGACCTGGTGCTCGACCTGTCAGAACTGGACTCCTGGGACGCCACCGGACTCGGTGTCATCATGGGGGCCCACCGACGGGCGGGGAGGTGTGGCCGGAGGCTTGTGCTGCGCGGCGTTCCGCCGCAGATGCAACGCCTGTTGGTGGCGACCCGGCTGCACCGGATCCTGGCGATCGAGGGCGGCATCGGAGTCGAGTCGCTGCCCCGGGTATGAGCCGGACCGCCGCCTCCAGAAGGAACGTACCGCCGCTCACTCGAGAACCGGCTTTCGCAAGGAACCGGACCGCCGTCTCCTGCATGAAAAGCACAGCGAACACAATCCTCATGAAGCTGTGACGTCTCGGACGGCGCCGTACCCCGTCTGTTCGTAGATACTGTGCGAAGGTTTAGGGTTCGGCTGCCCGCTATACCCTCACCAACCCGTAAGCGGGCACCGGACCAGAAGCGACAGCGCAGTGTGCAGCAGGCCGGGGGGCTCGGCACACAACGCTTTTGGGGGGCTTGGACCTATGGACCCGACGAACAACCGAGGACCCGAAGAGCACGTCCGTGACGACGACGTCCGGACGCCTCGACAACGTCCGCCGCGCGATCCGCTCACGCAGGCGCTCGCACCGGGAAACAGCCAGAACGCGCCGGCACTGGCGCGCACCGTCCAGCTCGTGTCCGGTGACTTCCTGCTCACCGTCAATCCCGTCGACGGCAGCGAGATAGAGCTCTGCCCGCCGGGCGAGCGGCCGGGCAGACCGGTGAAGTTCACGCCCGCGGAGCGCGCCGAGCTGGCGCGCGCCTCGCGGCCGCCCGTACCACCGGGGCACTCGCTGCCCCGGATGCCGCTCCTGGAGCGGCAGGAGGAGCGTGAGCGGCTCGTACGCCTGCTTGCGCGCGGGCGCTCCGTACGGCTCACCGGGCCGTCGGGATCGGGCCGTACGGCGCTTCTGGACGCCGTCGCCGAGGACTGCGCGGATCTCGCACCGGACGGCGTCGTACGTCTCAGCGGCTACCGCCGCACCGTCGGCGATCTGCTGCACGACCTCTTCGCGGCCGTCTACAGCGCGCCGCTGTACCGGCCGGAGCCGGACGAACTGCTCGCGCTCATCCGGGAGATCGGCGCGGTCGTCGTGCTCGACGACATCGAGTTCGGCGGTGGCGCGCTCGACGAGCTGCTCGACGCGACACCCGAGTGCGCCTTCCTGATCTCCGCGACGCCCGAGGTCGCCGCGCCGTCCGCCGACTCACTCCTCGAAGAGGTGTTCCTCGGGGGCCTGGGCCGGGCCGGCGGGCTCGAACTGCTCGAGCGTGCCGTGGGCCGCGTACTGACCGAGGACGAGGCGAACTGGGCGGGCGACCTCTGGTTCGAGTCCGAGGGGCGGCCGCTGCGCTTCGTGCAGGCCGGCGCCCTGCTGCGGCAGCGCGACCAACTGCGCGCCGACCCGAACGCCTTCGACGAGTACGGCTACTACGAGGACGCGCCCGTGGACGCGCCCTTCGACGCCGACGACCTCCACGACGTACCGCTGCCCTCGCTCGCCGACGGCGCCGCGCCCGCCGCGCTGCTGGCCTCCCGGCTCAGTGAATCGGCGCGCGCCACGCTGCGGTTCGCCGTCGCGCTGGGCGGCGAGGTGCCGCACCAGGCGCATCTGCCGGCGCTGGTCGGGGACACGCACGCGGACGCGGCGCTCGCGGAGCTGGTCGGCTGCGCGCTCGTCACGCCGGTCGGCTCGCACTACCGGCTCGCGGCGGGCGTGCACACCCAGCTGACGGCCAACGGGTACGCCTCCGACGCGCATGAGCGGGCGCAGACCGCCGCCCAGCACTACGCCTGGTGGGCCGGGCATCCTTCGGTCACGCCGGAGCGGGTCGCCGCTGAGGCGGACGCCGTGCTCGCGGCGCTCACCGGGCTCGTGTCGGTCGCCGAGCCGCCGGTGGAGGGCGAGGAGGAGAGCGTCGCCGTAGCGCTGGCCCGTGCGGTCGCGCCCGCGTTCGCCGCGAGCCTCGACTGGGGTTCGTGGGAGCGCACACTCCGGGCTGGAGCCGAGGTGGCCAGGGTCGCCGGTGAGGTCTCCGAAGAGGCCTATTTCCACCATGAGTTGGGGATACTGGCGCTCTGCAGCAGCCAGTACGACCGGGCCCGCGCCGAGCTGGAGGCCTCCGTCGGGCTGCGCGGCGCCGTCGCCGACAAGCGCGGTAGCACCGCCGGTCGGCGTGCCCTCGCGCTGGTCGACGACCGTACGGGTGTCACGCCGGCCGGCGGGTTCGGGGCGACGACGGGCGAGGAGGTGCCCGACGCCCGGTACGAGGAGTCGGCGTCGCCCCCTGGTGGCGTACCGGCTACGTTCGCGTCGGCCTCGCCGCCCACGCCACCCCAGCTCACAACGGTGATCACGCGTCGAACCGGGCCTCCGGCTTCGCACCGGCCCAGCGGCGTCAAGCGGCTGGTGAACGGCACCAAGCGCAATCTGGTGGCCGCGGGCGCGGGCGCGCTCCTCGTCGCCGTGCTCGGCACGGTGGTGACGCTCGGCGCCACGTCGGACGGCGAGAACCCTCCGCCTTCGGAAAGGGTCGGCGTCAACCCGTCGGCCAGTCCGGGCGAGAACGGCGGCGGGCTCGGCGCCGAGCAGCCGGTGAAGGACGACGACTCCGACTCCACGAGCCGTCCGACGGAACCGGACCCGGGCGAGGACGGCATCGTGGGCACCGCGGACGATCCGACGCCGACGCCGAGCAAGAAGCCGTCGAAGGACGACCCGACCGGGACGAAGGACCCGGACGACCCGACCAAGTCCCCGTCGAAGCCGCCCACGAGCAAGCCGCCGGCGGACGACCCGAAGCCGACGCCACCGGACGACCCCACACCGACACCGCCGGACGACCCGACGCCGACGCCGCCGGACGACCCGACGCCGACACCGCCGGACGACCCGACGACTCCGCCGACCGTCGAACCGCCGGACGACCCTACGCCGCCGGACAACTCGGCCAGCGGCCCGGCGCCCAGCACACCGGTGTCCAGCCCGCCCGAGACCACCGCGAGCGCTCCGGCGGAGAGCGACGAGCCGACGGGCGGAGATCTGACGACGGTGATCTGACGCCGGGGATCTGACGCCGGGGATCTGACAGCCACGTACGACACGGCAGTTGTACGTCACGGCAGAGGGCCGGGTCCGCTTCATGCGGACCCGGCCCTCTGCCGTCGTAAGCCTCGGAACGTCCCGGCCGTCAGAACAGCCGCAGCTTGTCGTCCTCGATGCCCCGCAGCGCGTCGTAGTCGAGGACCGTGCAGCCGATGCCGCGGTCGGTCGCGAGGACGCGGGCCTGCGGCTTGATCTCCTGTGCCGCGAAGACGCCGCGTACCGGAGCGAGATGCGGGTCGCGGTTCAACAGCTCCAGATAGCGCGTGAGTTGCTCCACACCGTCGATCTCGCCGCGGCGCTTGATCTCCACGGCGACGGTCTGGCCCTCGGCGTCCCGGCAGAGGATGTCGACCGGGCCGATGGCCGTCATGTACTCGCGGCGGATCAGCGAATAGCCCTCGCCGAGGGTCTCGATGCGGTCGGCGAGCAGTTCCTGGAGGTGTGCTTCCACGCCATCCTTGATCAGGCCCGGGTCCACGCCGAGTTCATGTGAGGAGTCGTGGAGGACTTCCTCCATCGTGATGATGAGCTTCTCGCCCGCCTTGTTGGTGACGGTCCAGACGCCCTTCTCGTCCCCGTCCCCCTCTTTCAAGGTGCAGGGCGGAGACATCCAGTTGAGGGGCTTGTAAGCCCGGTCGTCCGCATGAATCGAGACGCTGCCGTCCGCCTTCACCAAGATCAGACGGGGTGCCGACGGGAGATGGGCGGTGAGCCGGCCGGCGTAGTCGACGGAGCAGCGGGCAATGACGAGACGCATGGTCGGCAACGCTACTCGACGGGCGCTGGTGAACGCGATTCGCCCATCGTCAACGCCTCTTGCCAATGGCACATGCTGTTCGTAAGTGGCCGGTTGTGTGCGCATTGGTGCCCTGCTGTGTTCCAGATGTCCTGGTGCGATCAAGAACAGTTGCCTACCGTATGAACGGGAGGTCGTGGTGCGCGTACGCAGCGTGTCCGTTGTCAGCTTGTCCGTTGTCGCGGTCTCCCGCCCTGTCCGTCAACCCCCTCTGTCGGGAGGGGGTGCGAGAGGAGAACCCATGTCGCTGGACGTCTCACCGGCCCTACTCGAACAGGCCGAGCGAGGCGAGGTCGACGAAGCGGAATTCGTCGACTGCGTCCGGACTTCCCTGCCTTACGCATGGGAGATGATCAGCTCCCTGGTGGCCCAACTGAAGGTCGACGGCGGAAACTTCGCCGACAACCAGACGCCGCCGCCGGACGAGCAGGCACGGGGCCAGTTGCTGCGAGCGCTCGCGAGTGACGCGATACGCGGCGCTCTGCAGCGGCACTTCGGAGTACGGCTGGCCTTCCAGAACTGCCATCGGGTGGCGGTGTTCCCGCTTGACGCGTCGGTTGACGACACGCTGGCCCGCTTCACCTCGGTGCGCAGCCAACTGCTGAACCAGTCCCCGGAGTTCCGGGACTGCTGAGGCAGCGACGCCGCAGGCTTGCCGCCCCGTACGCGGGAGGTGCATTTTTTGCACGGGGCGGCAAGCTCCCCGCGAGGCGGGCGCATTGAACCCCGCCCGCCGCCGACCGGCCGGGCACACCAACAGCCGTACCCGTCCCGGCGCCAACTCCTCACCGCAGCCGTGGCAGCACCTCCGCCCCCAGCCGCCGTACGTTCTCCTCCGTCGCCGCCAGGTCACCCGAGCCCTCCACCAGGAGCGCGAAGCGGGTGATGCCCGTACGCTCCGAGGTCGCCGCCAGCCGGTCCGCGCACAGCCGGGGCGGGCCCACCGGGTGCAGACCGCAGAGCAGTTCGGTGTACGCCAGCGGGTCCCGCATCGTGCGGGCGCGGCCGTCCACCGTCACATGGGCCTCAAGACCCTGCTTCAGCCAGCCCGGCATCGCCTTGACGAGCGTCTCGACCGCGTCCGTACGACGGTCCGCTATCTGTGTGATGCCGGCCGAGACATGCGCCGCGCCCGCGATCTCCTCGGGGGAGCGGCCCGCGGCCCTGGCGTGCGTACGCCACAGCGCGACCATCTCCGCCTTCTCCTCGTCGCCCACATGCATCCCCAGCAGCATCGACAGACCGCGCTCGGCGGCCAGCCGGACGCTCGCCGGCGAGGTGCAGGCGACGACGACCTCCGGACCCTCGGCGCCCGTCAGATCCTCCGACGGCCTTGGTACGACCGGGACTTCACGGAAGTTGAAGCGCTCGCCGGTGCTGGAGACGGAGGGTTCGCGCAGCCAGCGCACCAGCAGATCGAGTGATTCCGGGAACCCCTTCTCGTACGCCTCGAGGCCCGCTCCGAAGACCTCCAGATCGACCCAGGGACCTCCGCGTCCCACGCCGAGCATGAAGCGTCCGCCGGACGTCACATGCAGCAGTGCGGCCTGTTCGCCGAGCGCCACGGGGTGTGTGTTGGGGAGCACGCTGACCGCCGTGCCGACGCGGATACGGCGGGTGCGGCCGAGCAGCAGCGCGGCGAGCGTGACGGCCGACGGGCACGTCCCGTACGGCACGAAGTGGTGCTCGGCCAGCCAGACCGCGTCGAGCCCCGCCTCCTCGGCGACCTCCGCCGATCGCACCGCGCGATGCAGTGCCTCTCCGTGGCCCTGTCCCGGGAACTGGGCCGCCAGTACAAAACTTCCTATACGCATCGCACTCCTGTCCTCCTTGGCGCCGAGGCGGCTCCCTGCCCCGCATAACCGTCTGACACGTGCCAAAGACACGGCTTGGCGGGGAGATTGGCGGATTGTCTGCAGAATGGGCCGGTCACGCCGGAAGGTTGAGCCGGTCACGCCGGAGTCTGTGGGGGCTTTGTGGTACGTGTACCCATGGCTGCGCCGCGTAGGCTGGATGCGGCCCGTGCTCCCTGTAAAGCCCGTGAGGTGTCCTGTGTCCCCGCGCCGCAATCGTCCCAAGGGCGCCCCCAGCGCGTCCGCGGAACAGAGCGACCGGTCCGACCGCTACGGCGGCTGGCAGACCTCGGAGAGCTGGCAGGGCGAGGTGTGGAGCGTGCGCCATGTGGCGGGCGCGAGTGCCGAGGGCAAGACGTATCGGTGCCCTGGCTGCGCGCAGTTGATCCCCTCGGCGGTCCCGCATGTGGTGGCCTGGCCGGAGCACGCGGGCGTGGACGACCGCCGCCACTGGCACAAGGCCTGCTGGAACGCGAAGGACCGCCGCACCACTCGGGTGCAGCGGTCCCGCAACGCGCCACGTTTCTAAGGCCCTTCGGGCCTTCTAGTCATGAAGGCTCACACGTCCCGCTTCTCCAGCAGGACGTAGGCGCCGACGAACGCGGCGGCCGTCACGCCCAGCATGATCCACAGCGGGTCCCAGCCGGACGGGCCGGTCTCGCTGAGGGACTGGGAGTAGAAGACGCTGAGCTGGTTCGGGATCGAGTACTCGAGGAGTGCGTCGCGTACGTCTTCGAGGGACTCCGTGAACATGAACATCGCGATGACCAGCGGAGCGAGCAGTGCCCCGATCATGATCGTGATGGCGCCCGCCGAGTGCCGGACGAGCGAGCCGACGATGAGCGAGAGCAGTCCGAGCAGCGCGATGTAGAGGCTGATCCCGACCGTGCCCTTCAGCCAGTCCTCACCGGTGGGATCGCCCGCGCCGTTGCCCTCCAGCATGACCACCTGGGCGAAGCCGACGATCGTGGCGGACACCACCGTGACCACGAACGCGACCAGGAAGAACACGATCGCCTTGGCCACCAGCACCCGCGCGCGGCTGGGGCACGCGGTCATCGTGGTCCGGATCATGCCGGTGCCGTACTCGGAGGCGGTGGTGAGCACGCCGAGCGTCATGATGCACATGCTGCCGAGGAGCAGCCCGAAGAAGCCCAGCGACAGCGGGGGCTCGCCGTCCAGATCCGTCGAGGAGGCGGCGACGGCCGCACCGGCGGCCAGCCCGATGCCGACCACGAGCAGGATGAAGACACCGAGCGTCCACATGGTGGACCGTACGGACCTGATCTTCGTCCACTCCGAGGCGATGGCATGCCCCAGGTGCGTACGCGTGATGGGAATCGGCGAGGTGTACGAAGGACCGGGCGCCGCCTGCCAGTTGGGCGCGGCCTGCTGCTGCATCTGTGGCTGGGGCGTACTCATCGGGCGTCCTCGGGCTTGGTCATGTCAGGAGCGGCGGGCTGCGCGGGAGCGGCCTGGGCGTACGGGTTGGGCTCGCCGGGGCCGCCGGGCGCGGCCGGCGCCCCGTACGGGCCCGCAGGCTGTCCCTGCGGCATCGCGAACGGCTGGCCGCCCTGCTGGGGCGGCGGCGGGGCGTACCAGCCCGGCTGGCCCTGCCCGGGCACCGGCATCTGCGGCGGTGGCATGGCACCCGGTGGCATCTCTTGCTGGAGGCCTGCACGCTGGTCGTCGGTCGAGCGGTAGTCGACGGCGCCCTGCGTCATCCGCATGTACGCCTCCTCCAGCGAGGCCTGGTGCGGGGACAGCTCCCACAGGCGTACGTCATGGCTGTGCGCGAGGTCGCTGATGCGGGGCAGCGGCAGGCCCATGATGCGCAGCGCCCCGTCCTGCTCGGGCAGCACCTGGCCGCCCGCCTCGGTCAGCGCCGCCGTCAGCTTCTCGCGCTGCTGCGGTTCGGCATCGGGCGTCCGTACGCGCGCGAAGTCCGCGGAGTTGGCCGAGATGAACTCCTTGATGTTCATGTCGGCCATCAACTGGCCGCGGCCGATCACGATGAGGTGGTCGGCGGTCAGCGCCATCTCGCTCATCAGGTGCGAGGACACGAAGACCGTACGGCCTTCCGCCGCAAGGGACTTCATGAGGTTGCGGACCCACAGGATGCCCTCGGGGTCGAGTCCGTTGACCGGCTCGTCGAAGAGCAGCACCTGAGGGTCGCCGAGCAGCGCGGCGGCGATGCCGAGGCGCTGGCCCATGCCGAGCGAGAAGCCCTTGGAGCGCTTCTTCGCCACGTCCTGGAGGCCCACGACCCCGAGGACCTCGTCCACGCGGCGGGCCGGGATGCCGGACAGCTGCGCCAGGCACAGCAGGTGGTTACGCGCGTGCCGGCCCCCGTGCACGGCCTTGGCGTCGAGCAGCGCGCCGACCTGGCGGGGGGCGTTGGGCAGCCTCCGGTACGGATAGCCGCCGATCGTCACCTGCCCCGCGGTCGGGTTGTCCAGGCCGAGGATCATCCGCATGGTCGTCGACTTGCCCGAGCCGTTGGGCCCGAGAAAGCCGGTGACGGCACCTGGCCTCACCTGGAAGGAAAGGTTGTACACGGCCGTCTTCGCGCCATAGCGCTTAGTCAGGCCGACTGCCTCGATCATTCTCCGCACCCATCGACAGGTCAGTGACGTCGGGACGCATGCCCCCGTAAGGGTTAGGAGGATAACGGTCGGCTGACGGTTCCCACCAAGTTCGGGTAAAACACAGGCCCCCTGCCTGAGAGCAGGGGGCCTGTGAAGCGCCCCTGTAAGGGGCGCGGGGCTGTATCTATCTGCGGCTCCGCCGCGATGGGGGTCCCCCCGCTCGAGCGAAGCCGAGAGTGGGGGAGCGACCAGCGACGGACCCGCAGTGTCCCGACGAACCGAACTTACCGAGACTGCTGAGCCGGAACTCCACGAGAGATCGGCTCATCCTGCTCCGGCGTGCCCGCGGCAGCGACAGCCGCCCCGGTCAGCGTCGCGAGCATCTCGCGCACGTTCGTCAGCTGAGCGTTGATCGAATCGCGGCGGTTGGTCAGAGCCGCAAGCTCGCGCTCGGATTCCGACCGGATCCGGTCCGCCTTGGCGTTCGCGTCGGCCACGATGTCCTCGGCCTGCCGCTGAGCCGTCTCGACGGTCTGCCGGGCCCGGCGCTCCGCGTCCGTACGCAGCTTCTCCGCCTCCAGGCGCAGCTGCTCCGCGCGGTGCTCGATCTCCGCGAGGCGCTTCTCGGCCTTGGCCTGACGCGAGGCCAGGTCGCGCTCGGACTGCTCGCGCCGCTTGGCGAGGTTCGTCTCGAAGTCGGCGGCGGCCTGCGCGGCCTTGGCGCGGGTCTCCTCGAAGAGGGCGTCCGCCTCCTCGCGCTTGGACGCCGCGTCCTTCTGCGCCTCGGCACGCAGCTGAGAGGCGTCGCTCTTGGCCTTCTCGACGATCCGGACGCCTTCGTCCTCCGCCTTGGCCTTGCGGTCGGCGGAGAACGCCTCGGCGTCGTTGCGTACCTGCTGGGCGGCGGACTCGGCGAGCTCGCGGTGCTGCTCGGCCGCGCGACGGGCCTCCTCGCGCAGATCCTTCGCCTCCTCCTCGGCGAGGCGGAGGATCTTCTCGACGCGCGCGCCGAGACCCGCGTACGACGGCTCGGCGTCGTTCACCTGAGCCTGGGCGTTCTGCGTCTCGAGGTGGAGTTCCTCGATGCGCTTTTCCAGGGCGGTGATACGGGCCAGAGCGCTGTCACGGTCGGAGACGAGCTTCGAGATGCGTTCGTCCACCTGAGCGCGGTCGTACCCACGCCGCACAAGCTCGAAGCCGTAGGGGGAAGTGTCGCTCATGGGGTTCCTGTCGAATGAGACCGGTGAGGTGATAGGTGGAATCCTAGGGGTCAAGGCGGCGCGTCATCGAGCAGAAGACAGACTTGGTATGGAGAATGACGCCCTTTTTGATGGCTAACGGTCCGCAGCGCACCCAGGACACGGTGTCACAGGCCCCGAGCGAGTACGAAACCGGCCGTTTTGGCTAGCTTTCCGAGGACTTGCCACCCGAACGGGTCGCACCGGCTGCCGCGCCCGCCTTGACCCCCGAGTCCTTGCCGCTCGTGGGGGCCTCGAAAGACTCCAACGCCTCGAGGACGTCCTGGACACGGGAGATCTCCGCGTTGATGTCCTCGCGGCGGCGGACCAGCACCTCCAGCTCGCGCTTGCCCTCCTCGACCATCCGCTTGGCGTCGCGCTCGGCGTCGGAACGGATCTGCTCGGCCTCGGCGATGAGCGCGGTCTTCTTCTGCTCGGCCTCCTTGAGGAGACCCTCGGCCTTGCGCACGGCGGCGATACGGACCTTGCCCGCCTCGGAGTTGGCCTCCGAGACCATGTCCTTGGCCTTCGCCTCGGCTTCCTTCAGCTGGTCCTCGGCGGCCTTCACCAGCGCGTCGCAGCGCTCGCCGGCCGACCGCATCGCCTCGGCGGACTCACGGCGGGCCCGCTCGTGCAGCTCCTCGATCTCACCGGTGATCCGGTCGCGCAACTCCTCCGCCCGCTCCCGGATCGCTGTGGCGTCCCGGCGCGCGCCGACCAGCAGCTCGTCCGCGTCCGTACGGGCCCGCTCCACATACGAGTTGCCCTCGACGGTCGCCTCGGAGACCAGCCGCTCCGCTTCGTGGCGGGCCGCGCCCACCATCGTGTCGGCCTGCGTCTCGGCGTCCGCCGTGGTCTTCTGCGCGGTCCGCCGGGCCTCGGAGGTCAGCTTCTCCGCTTCGGCCGTCGACTCCCGGATGAGCTTGTCGACCTGCTCGGCCGCCTCGGAACGCCGCTTGTTGGCGTCCTTGCGGGCCTCGTCCATCAGGCGGTCGGCCTCCTCGCGCGCCTCCGCCCTGACCCGCTCGGCCTCCGCCTCCGTCTCGGCCTTGAGCCGCTGAGCCTCGCCGCGCACCCGCTCGGCGTGCTGCCGTGCGGAGCCGACCGTCTCGGCGGCCTCGGCGCGCAGCCGCTCGGCGTCGCCCGTCGCGTCCGAGATCAGCTTCTCGGCCTTCGCCACGGACTCGGCGCGAACCCGCTCCGCCTCCGTGTTCGTCTCTGAACGGAGCCGCTCCGCCTCGGAGCGGGCCTCGCCGATGAGGTTGTCGGCCTGGGTCGCCGCGTCGGAACGGAGCCGGTTCGCGTCCTCCCGGGCTTCCGAGCGGAGCCGGTCGGACTCGGCGATCGCCTCCGAAACCGTGCGCTCCGCAAGGGACTTGGCGGCCTCCGCCTCCTCCCGCGCCTCCCGCTTGAGACGGTTGCCGTCCTCGGCGGCCCGCTCCCGCTCGGCGTAGGCATCGGCGCGGACCCGGTCCGCCTCCTCCTGCGCCTCCGTGCGCGTACGCTCCGCCGCGTGCTCGGCGGCGCTGCGCAGGCCCGCGATCTCGTCCTGTGCCTGCTCGTGCAGCCCGGCCACGGAGTCCCGTACCTGCTGCGCGGTGTGCTCGGCGGCCGACACCATCTCGGTGGCGCGCCGGTCGGCCTCCTCGACCAGGCGCAGGGCCTCGGCCTGGGCCTCCTCCACGCGGTTGCGCGCCGAGGCCAGCAGCTCCTCGCTCTGCTCGCGGGCCCGCTCGCGCTCCTGGTCGGCCTCCTCGCGCGCGGTCCCGAGGATCTGCTCGGCCTCGCGGCGGCGCCGGGTGGCCTCCTCCTGGGCGACGGCCAGCGTCTCGGCACCCTCGGCCGCCAGCCGCTCGGCGGCGGCCTGCGCCTCCGCCCGGACCCGGTTCGCCGAGTCCTGGGCCTCCGACTTCAGCCGCTCGGCCTCGGCGGACGCCTCCGAACGCAGTCGTACGGCGATGGCCTCGCCCTCGGCCCGCGAGGCGGACGCATCGGAGGCGGCCTCGTGGCGCAGCCGCTCGGCCTCCGCCTCGGCCTGCGCCTGGAGCGCCCGGAGCCGCTCGGCGGACTCCGCGCGCAGCCGGTCGGCCTCCTCGACGGCCTCGCGGCGGATCCGCTCCGCCTCCGCGCGGGCGTCGGTCAGGGCCTCCTCGGCGGCGGCCAGACGCGCCTCGGCCTCCGTGTGAAGCCGGGTCAGTTCCTCGGCGGCCTCGGCCTGCCGGGCGGCGACGGCGCGCTCGGCCTCCTCGCGCAGCTCCAGCGCGGCCCGCTCGGCCTCTTCCTTGATGGTCTCGGACAGCTCGACGGCCTCCGCGCGATTACGCTCGGCCTCGTCGCGGGTGCGCTGCAGGGTCTCCTCGGCCTGGCGGCGCAGCGTCGTGGCGCGCTCGATGGCCTCGGTGCGGAGCTTCTGGCTCTCCGTCGTCGCGTTCGAGCGCAGCTCGTCGGCATCGGCCTTGGCCTTGGCGAGCAGCTCCTCGGCGGTCTTGGCCGCCTCCTCGATCTGCTGGACGGCCTCACGCCGTGCCTCGGCACGAATCCGCTCGCCCTCGCCGACCGCGTCGGCCCGCAGGGCCTCGGCCTCGCCGCGCAGCCGGCGCGCCTCTTCCTGCAGCTCGACGGTCTTGGCGCGGTACTCCTTGGTGTCGTCCTTCGCCGCGCCCTTGAGCTCCTCGGCGATGTCGTGCGCCTCGGCCCGCAGCCGGTCCGCCTCGGTCTCCGCCTCGCGGCGGATCCGCTCGGCCTCCTCGGTGGCCGCCTTGGTGGTCTTCTTGGCGTCCTCCGACGCCTTGTTCAGTACGTCCTCGGCGGTACGCGCGGCTGAGGACAGCTGCGAGGCGGTCTCCTCCGCGGTGGCGCTCCGGGCCGTCTCGGCGGCCTCGGCGAGGATCTTCTCGGCCTCCAGGCGGGCGTCGGTGACGACCTGCTCGGCGTCCGCCTTGGTGGTCTCCGCCTCCTTGGTGGCCTCGCTGACCAGCCGGGCGACCTGCTCCTTCGCCGTACGTGTGCGCTGCTCGTTGGTGGACTCGGCGCTGGCCAGGGCCTTGGCCGCGGCCTCCTTCGCCTCCGTGAGGACCTTGTCGGCCTCGGCCTGCGCCTCACGCAGCTTCGCCTCGGCCTCCGCCATGCGCTGCTCGGCGGCCCGGCTCAGCTCGGTGGCCTGACGGCGGGCCGACTCCGACTCGTTCGTCGTGGAGCTGCGCAGCTGCTCGGCGTGGTCGGTGGCCTCCTGCGCCTGCGTGGACGCGGCGTTCAGCAGCCGCTCGGCGTCCGTACGGGCCCGGCGCAGCAGCGCCTCGGCCTCCGCGCGGGCGGCCTCGGCATCGGCCTCCAGACGCTGCCTGGCCTCCGCGGAGATACGTTCGGCCTCGGCGCGAGCCGCGGTGAGCGCCTGCTCGGCCTCGGCGCGGGACTCGTCAAGGAGCCGGCGGGCCTGCTGCTCACTGCGGGCGCGCAGCTGCTCGGCCCAGGCGACGTTGTCGTTGACGTGCGACTCGACGGTCTGCCGGCGCTCGGCCAGCTCCTGGTCGAGCTTCTGGCGCCGGGCCACCGCCTCGGCGTGCAGCTCGGACTGGAGGCGGGCGGCCTGCTCGGCGTGCTCCTGGAGAATCCGCTGGGTCTGCGCGCGGGCCTGGCTCAGCTCCCGCTCCGCGTCCATCCGCAGCTGGTCGGCCTGGATCTGCGCGTTACGCAGCATCTGCTCGGCCTGATAGCCGATGTCGGCGCTGTCGAAGGCAGGACGGGACGCCAGATTGCGGCGCGCCTCATGCAGCTTGGCGCGCAGCACCTCGACTTGATAGCCGAGGTCCTCGGCGTGCTGGACGGCCTTCTCCCGCTCGGTCTTCAGCCGTTCCATCTCGGCCTCGAACCGAGAGAGGTGGTCGACGTCAGCCGCCGGCTCTCGCTCCTGGCGTTCGTAGCCCCGCACTGCGCGGTCCCATCCGTCCCCTGGTCGCAAGTCTCTCCAAACGAGCACCGTCCATCCGCCGAACGGGGCCCCCGGGGAATGGTGTCAGATCCACGGCGGAGCATGGGCTGCTGCCCCGACGCTCGTCCCCCGAAACCCGGACCCCGGCCCGCGGCCGCCCTCCCGGAGCGACGACCGCATCCAACCCTACCGGGCCCGATCGACCCGGGTGCCTGGCCAACCTGCTTTTCCGGCCGGGGGATCCGGGGTCCGAGGCACAGTGGCCGACGGAAAGTCCCCAGACCATGACTTACGGACTTCAGTGCCCGGACGACTCAACGGCCCCCTCACCAGTGGACTCCTTGGGCGCGGACGTCACCAGTTCGGTCAGTACGCCGTGGCAGTCCTTGGGGTGCAGGAAGGTGATGCGCGACCCCATCGTGCCCCTCCGAGGCTCGTCATAGAGCACGCGTACGCCCTTGTCCCTGGCGTCGGCCGCGTCCGCGTCGACGTCCGGGGTGCCGAAGGCGATGTGGTGCACGCCCTCGCCGTTCTTGGCCAGCCATTTCGCGACGGTGGAGTCCTCGCGGGTCGGCTCCAGGAGCTGGAGGTAGGTGGCGCCGCCGTCGGAGGTCTCGTTGATCTTGAGCATGGCCTCGCGTACGCCCTGCTCTTCGTTGACCTCGGAGTGGAAGACCTCGAAGCCGTACGTGGCACGGTAGAACTCGACGGTCTTGTCCAGGTCGAAACAGGCGATCCCGATGTGGTCGATTCGCGTCAGCATGGTGTTAGTGCAACGCTCCGCGCCCGGTTACGCAACGTGCGCGCGATCACACGCCCCGCCGGATGACGGTTGGCCTACCGCTCAGTACATTTTAGTAAACCCTCGTTCACTCCTCAGCTGTGCAAGCTGGAAGGGGATCGCTCCTCATGACTGGAACGAACAGCACCACCTCCGTGATCGTCGCGGGTGCCCGCACCCCGATGGGACGGCTGCTCGGCTCCCTGAAGTCCTTCTCGGGAGCCGACCTCGGTGGATTCGCGATCAAGGCCGCCCTGGACCGTGCGGGGATCAGCGGCGACCAGGTGCAGTACGTGATCATGGGCCAGGTTCTGCAGGCCGGGGCGGGGCAGATCCCGGCGCGGCAGGCCGCGGTCAAGGCCGGCATCCCGATGAACGTCCCGGCGCTCACCGTCAACAAGGTCTGCCTCTCGGGCCTGGACGCGATCGCGCTCGCGGACCAGTTGATCCGGGCCGGCGAGTTCGACGTCATCGTGGCCGGCGGCCAGGAGTCCATGACGAACGCGCCGCATCTGCTGCCGAAGTCCCGTGAGGGCTTCAAGTACGGCGCGATCGAGATGCTCGACGCGATGGCGTACGACGGCCTGACCGACCCGTGGGAGAACGTCCCCATGGGCCAGTCGACCGAGAAGCACAACACGAAGCTGGGCATCGCGCGCCCCGAGCAGGACGAGATCGCCGCCCTGTCCCACCAGCGCGCCGCGGCCGCCCAGAAGAACGGCGTCTTCGAGGCGGAGATCACCCCGATCGAGATCCCGCAGCGCAAGGGTGAGCCGGTCGTCTTCAGCAAGGACGAGGGCATCCGCGCCGAGACGACGACCGAGTCGCTGGGCAAGCTGCGCCCGGCGTTCGCCAAGGACGGCACGATCACGGCCGGTTCGGCCTCGCAGATCTCCGACGGTGCGGCGGCCGTCGTGGTCATGAGCAAGGCCAAGGCACAGGAACTGGGCCTCGAGTGGCTCGCGGAGATCGGCGCCCACGGGAACGTGGCCGGTCCCGACAACTCCCTCCAGTCCCAGCCCTCGAACGCCATCCAGCACGCCCTGAAGAAGGAGGGCATGGATGTCTCGGATCTTGACCTCATCGAGATCAACGAGGCCTTCGCGGCCGTCGCGGTCCAGTCAATGAAGGACCTCGGGGTGTCCACGGAAAAGGTGAATGTCAACGGCGGCGCGATCGCCCTCGGCCACCCGATCGGCATGTCCGGCGCCCGTCTCGTACTCCACCTCGCCCTGGAACTGAAGCGGCGCGGCGGCGGAGTGGGCGCGGCAGCCCTGTGCGGCGGTGGCGGCCAGGGTGACGCGCTGATCGTGCGGGTACCCAAGAGCTGAAGCCCTTCCTGTCCCATCCCAGAACGGAGCTGTTCATGCAGGACGTCCCCACACTGGTGGCCCAGGCCAGGGAAGGCCGGCCGCGGGCCGTGGCCCGGCTGATCTCCCTTGTGGAGGGGGCGTCCGAGCAGCTCCGCGAGGTCATGGCGGCGCTGGCACCGCTCGCCGGGAACGCGTATGTCGTCGGGCTCACGGGTTCGCCGGGCGTGGGCAAGTCCACGTCCACGTCCGCGCTCGTGACCGCGTACCGGCGGCAGGGCAAGCGGGTCGGCGTCCTCGCCGTCGACCCGTCCTCGCCGTTCTCCGGCGGAGCACTGCTCGGCGACCGCGTACGGATGTCCGAGCACGCCTCCGACTCCGGCGTCTACATCCGTTCCATGGCCACCCGCGGCCACCTCGGCGGACTCGCCTGGGCGGCGCCCCAGGCGATCCGGGTACTGGACGCGGCGGGCTGCGACGTGGTCCTCGTCGAGACGGTGGGCGTGGGCCAGTCCGAGGTCGAGATAGCGTCCGAAGCCGATACGTCGGTGGTGCTCCTGGCCCCCGGAATGGGCGACGGAATCCAGGCGGCGAAGGCGGGAATCCTGGAGATCGGCGACGTATACGTCGTCAACAAGGCCGACCGCGACGGCGCTGACGCCACGGCCCGCGAACTGAACCACATGCTCGGCCTTGGCGAATCCCGCGCCCCCGGCGACTGGCGCCCTCCGATCGTCAAGACGGTCGCCGCGCGCGGCGAAGGCATCGACGAGGTAGTCGAGGCCCTGGAGAAGCACCGCGCCTGGATGGAGGAGCGAGGAGTCCTCGCCGAACGCCGCCTCGCCCGCGCCGCCCACGAGGTCGAGACGATCGCCGTCACGGCCCTCCGGGAGCGCATCGGCGACCTGCACGGTGACCGCCGCCTGGGCGCTCTCGCGGAGCGGATCGTGGCGGGGGAGCTGGATCCGTACCGGGCGGCGGATGAGCTGGTGGCGGGCATTACGGAGGGCTGAGGGGCATCCTCAGGGGGCGGCGGCCACGAGTCGCAGGCTTCCGTGCCGCGTGCGAGCCTGAGTTCCTGACGGTGATCATCTCGACCGGGGGGACCGGAAGGAGCCCGCCACGTGACCGCGCCCCCTGCCCCCGCGTCGCCTGTCCGTCTCGAAGCCTCGCTCGATCCCCGGCTGTCCCGATGGCTGTGGCTGGTGAAGTGGCTTCTCGCCATCCCGCACTACATCGTGCTGTTCTTCCTGGGGATCGCGTTCGTGCTCGTGACGATCGTCGCGTTCTTCGCCATCCTGTTCACCGCCCGGTACCCGCGGTCCCTCTTCGACTTCAACGTCGGCGTGATGCGCTGGAACTGGCGCGTGACCTACTACGCCCACACCGCACTCGGCACCGACCGGTACCCGCCGTTCACTCTCGCGGACGTACCCGACTACCCGGCGCATTTCGACGTCGCCTATCCCGAGCGGCTCTCCCGCGGCCTTGTCCTGGTGAAGTGGTGGCTGCTGGCGATCCCGCAGTACATCGTCGTCGGGTTCCTGGCCGGCGGCTGGGGTTCGGGGGAGCACGGCTGGCGGGGCGGCGGCCTCATGCCGTTCCTGTCCCTGGTGGCGGTGGTCATCCTCGCGTTCACCGCCCGCTACCCGGGACACCTCTACGACTTCCTGCTCGGCCTCGCCCGCTGGACCGCCCGCGTCATGGCTTACGCCGCGCTGATGACCGACCAGTACCCGCCGTTCCGGCTCGACATGGGCGGGCAGGAGCCGTCGACGGCGAAGGTCCCGGCGCCCGACTTGAGCAAGTGACGGAAAGAACGCCTCAGGCGGACAGGTGCCGTTCGACCGTCTCCACCTTGGACGTGAGGCCGTCCGTCACGCCGGGACGGACGTCCGCCTTGAGGACGAGCGAGACACGCGGCGCGCGTTCCTCGACCGCCGCGACGGCGCGCTTGACGACGTCCATGACCTCGTCCCACTCGCCTTCCACGGACGTGAACATCGCGTCGGTACGGTTCGGCAGCCCCGACTCGCGTACGACGCGCACCGCGTCGGCCACGTACTCGCCCACGTCGTCGCCGACGCCCAGCGGCGTCACGGAGAAGGCGACGATCATGCGTTGACGATCCCTTCCTGGCGGGCGCGCGACGCGATGACCGCGTTCTCGGCCTCGCGCTTCAGCTTGCGCTCGGCGACGAAGCCGCCGGCCGGGAGGACGGAGAGGATGAAGTACAGGGCCGCCGTCTTCAGGGACCACTTCGTACGGTTCCACGCGTCGGCCCAGAAGAGCACGTACAGGATGAAGAGGACGCCGTGGATCATGCCCATCACGGGCACCGCGTTGAAGTCCGTGGTCCGCTTCAGCACCGAACAGACGAGCAGCAGCAGGAACGAGATCGCCTCGGGTGCGGAGACCAGACGGAGGCGGCGGAGGGCGGAGGCGGTCTTGATGTCCACGAGTCACCTTCGATGGCAGTGGCGGTAGAGGGTCACGCTTTGCGGCGGTTTGTGAACGTACGCACAAGCGGCTCCCATTGTGGCATCCGACGCCGACACGGACCGGCGTGGGGGGCCGAACCGCGTTCAGGGGTTCGACCACGCGTCCCGCACGGGTCGCCCAGCGGTGCGATCAGGGTGGGTTCAGGGTCGGGATCATCCCGGAGGATCTGTCACCGGCCGCGCCCGGCGGCTACCTTCACACCGTGGCGATGTTCCGACTCCAGGGCAGCAAGGTGCTGGCCGTCGACATGACCGGCGATGCCGTGAAGGCGAAGAACGGCTCGATGGTGGCGTACGACGGGCAGATGGACTTCAAGAAGATGAGCGGCGGCGGGGAGGGGATACGGGGGATGGTGACCCGGCGCCTCACCGGCGAGCAGATGACGCTGATGGAGGTGAAAGGGCACGGGACCTGCTGGTTCGCGGACCGGGCGAGCGAGATCAACCTCGTGACCCTCCAGGGCGACAAGCTCTTCGTCGAGTCGAGCAATCTGCTCGCGACGGACTCGGCGCTGCGTACGGGCACGTCCTTCACGGGCATGCGCGGCGCCTCGCAGGGCAACGGCCTCTTCACGACGACCATCGAGGGTCACGGCCAGGCGGCGATCATGTCCGACGGTCCCGCGGTGGTGCTGCGAGTGAGCTCGCAGTATCCGCTGACCGTCGACCCCGGGGCGTACATCGCCCACCAGGGCAATCTGCGGCAGTCGTTCCAGTCAGGTGTGACGTTCCGCACCTTCATGGGCGAGGGCGGCGGCGAGGCCTTCCAGATCCGCTTCGAGGGCGACGGGCTCGTGTACGTACAGCCCAGCGAGCGCAACACCATCGGCGGGGAGGTCTGATGCCGTTCCGCGAGGTCAACTCGAAGGTGATCGAGGCCACGGTCGCGCCGGGGCAGCGGCTGTTCAGCCAGCGCGGCGCGATGCTCGCGTACAAGGGCGAGGTCTCCTTCACCCCGAACATGCAGGGCGGCCAGGGCGGCGTCATGTCGATGATCGGCCGCCGGGCCGCGGGCGAGGCGGCGCCACTGATGACGGTGGAGGGCTCGGGCACCGTCCTGTTCGGACACGGCGGCCACCACGTCGAAGTGATCAACCTCACAGGCGACACCTTGTACGTGGAGGCGGACCGGCTGCTGGCCTTCGACGGGACGCTGGAGCAGGGCACGATGTTCATGGGCTCGCAGGGCGGGGTCATGGGCATGGTGCGCGGCCAGGTCACCGGCCAGGGCCTGTTCACGACGACCCTGAAGGGCCACGGCGCGGTTGCCGTCATGGCGCACGGCGGGATCATCGAGGTGCCGATCACTCCGCAGCGCCCCGTCCACGTCGACCCGCAGGCGTACGTGGCGCATCACGGCGACGTACGCAACAAGCTGTCCACCGCGCTCGGCTGGCGCGACATGGTGGGCCGCGGCTCGGGCGAGGCCTTCCAGCTGGAGCTGAGCGGCAGCGGCGCGGTGTTCGTCCAGGCCTCGGAGGAGAAGCTGTGACCGCCTACCCGGGGACGGGCCCCGTGATCCACGACCCGATGACGCTGCCGTCCGACGACAACGTCAACAACTACACCTTCTGTGTGGAGCTCAAGGGGAGCGAGTGGTTCCTGCAGAAGGGCAAGATGATCGCGTACTACGGCTCGATGGAGTTCAACGGCATCGGGCACGGGCGACTGGACCGTCTTGTCCGGACGTCATTTCATTCGCCGTTGCACGCAAGCGACTGGGTCGTGGCCTCGGGCTCGGGCAAGATGCTGCTCGCCGACCGGGCCTTCGACGTGAATTCGTACGATCTGGACGAGGGCAACCTGACCATTCGCTCAGGCAACCTCCTAGCTTTTCAGCCAAGTCTCGCGCTCAAGCAGTCGATCGTGCCGGGCTTTCTGACGCTCATCGGGACGGGCAAGTTCGTGGCCGCCTCGAACGGTCCGGTGGTGTTCATGGAGCCGCCGATCCGGGTGGATCCGCAGGCCCTCGTCGGCTGGGCGGACTGCCCCTCGCCGTGCCATCACTACGACCACGGCTATATGACAGGCCTGATGGGCGGTCTACGTGCCCTGACGGGCATGGGCGGGGCCTCGGGGGAGGAGCATCAGTTCGAGTTCGTGGGCGCCGGCACGGTGTTGCTGCAGTCCAGCGAGACGCTGATGGCCGAGCAGGTGACGGGGCTGACTCCGAACGAGCCGGGGGTACCCGGTGGTGGCGGGGCACACGGTGGGCAACCGTCCGGATCACCGCGCCTTCCCGGACAGCTGGGAGATCTACAGCGTCGCTTCGGGCTGTGAGCGGTAGTCTGCGGAGTGTGACATCGAACGCGTGCGCACCGACAGCTGAATAAAACCCTCATAAGTTCACCTTTCAACATCTTAGGTAGAATCCATTCATGGAGACCGAAACGGCCACGCCCTGGCTGACCGATGCGGAGCAGTGCGCCTGGCGCACCCACCTGGAGGTCAACAGGTTGTTGACGTACCAGCTCGAAAGGGACCTCCAGCCGTTCGGCCTGACAATGAACGACTACGAGATCCTGGTGAACCTCTCGGAATCGGAGGGCCTGCGGATGCGGATGAGCGACCTCGCGGCCGCCACCCTCCAGTCCAAGAGCCGCCTCTCGCACCAGATCACGCGTATGGAGAACGCGGACCTGGTGCGGCGGGAGAACTGCGAGTCCGACCGCCGTGGGCTGTACGCCGTGCTTACGGACCACGGCATGGACACGATGAAGAAGGTCGCGCCACACCATGTGGCGTCTGTGCGGCGGCACTTCATCGACCTCATCCCGCCGGAGGAACTGGAAGCACTCCACAAGTCCCTGACGCCGATCGCGGGACATCTGCGGGGGCAACGGGGTCGACCGTGACGGCGAGGCGCTGAGCGCTTGGCTGGGATGGTGTTCGAAGCTGCGGGTCCGGTTGTGGCTGGTCGCGCCCACGCGGCGGAGCCGCAAATGTCACAGCCCCGCGCCCCTAAGAGGCCTGCGGCCTCCTTAGGGGCGCGCCTCACCTCGCCTCCAGGCGGTAACCGGCCCCCCGTACGGTCCGGATCAGCGAGGCGCCCAGTTTGCGGCGCAGGGTGCTGATGTACACCTCGACGATGTTGGGGTCGCCCTCGTAGGCGAAGTCCCAGACGTGCTCCAGGATCTCGGACTTGGAGACGACTTCGCCGGCCCGCACCACGAGCTGCTCGAGGACCGAGAACTCCTTTGCGGTGAGGGCGATTTCTTCCTCCTCGCCCCGGAAGACGCGCCGCGCGGCGGTGTCCACCCTGAACTCACCGATCACATGCACGGGGGACGCGCCCGCGGATCCGCGCCGCCGGAGCAGCGCCTTCACACGGGCCACCAGGACGACGTACGAGAACGGCTTGGTGAGGTAGTCGTCGGCGCCCGTGTCGAGGCCCTCCGCCTCGTCGTACTCGCCGTCCTTGGCGGTGAGCATGAGTATGGGCACGTCGTGACCGGCGGCGCGCAGGGCGGCGCACACCCGGTACCCGTTCATGCCGGGCAGCATGATGTCGAGGATGACGAGGTCGTACGCGCCCTCGCCGGCCTGGTGCAGGCCGGCCCGGCCGTCATGGACGACGTCCACGGCGAAGCCCTCGGCTGTCAGTCCCTTGGCGAGGGACAGGGCGAGCCGCTTTTCGTCTTCCACGATCAACAGGCGCATGGGGTCAGCTTCGCAGGGCGAACCTGAAACGGTCTTCAGGGTGCTTCAGCTTCGCTTCAGCGGGCCTTCGGCAGATTGGTCCACGTCGAACACGGCGTAGCAGACCAACTCGGGAGGAAACCCCATGAAGCGCAACATCGTCATCGCCACCATCGCCGCCGCGGCCCTCGTGGGAGGCGGCACGGCGACGGCACTCGCGGTCACGAGCGACGACGGGGCGGCGACGACGAAGCCGTCGAGCGTGCGGCCGGCCGGGGACGGTCGCGATGACGACGGCCGTGACGAGGACGCGGGCGACACCGACGGCCGTGACGTGGACGGGCGTGACGCGGACGACGGTGGCACCGACGCCCGTGACGCCGACGACGGCCGTGACGCCGACGATGGCCGTGGCGACGACGAAGGTGGCACCGACGCCCGTGACGCCGACGACGGCCGTGACGATGACGGCCGTGACGCCGACGACGGCCAGGCCGGCGCCGGCCGGTCCGACGACGCCGCTCAGGGCGCGTCCGGCAAGGTCACAGCGGCCGAGGCCATCAGCTCCGCCCTCCGCCACACGCCCGGCACCGCGGTCTCGGCCGACCTGGACGGCCCGGACGACGGTGGCCCGGCGGCCTGGGACGTCGACGTCCTCGCCAAGGGCGGCACCTGGCACAGCATCCAGATAGACCCGGCGACCGGCAAGGTCCTCGGCTCGCACGTCGAGCAGGAGGACGGCGCCGACACCGCGCAGGTCCGCGCCGCCCTGAAGGGCTCGTCCGTCTCCGCGGAGGAGGCCGCGAAGGCCGCCGCCGCGAGGGGCACGGTCACGTCGGTCGACCTGGACGAGGACGGCAAGTCCAAGGCCTGGGACGCCGAGACGCGCGCCTCGGGCGGCACGGAGCGCGAGTGGAACGTAGACCTGAAGACCGCCAAGGTCACGGCGGACAAGTCCGGTGACCAGGACTCCGCCGACGCCGACGCCGACGCCGACGCCGACGCCGACGCGGACGCTGACGACGCGCACGACGCTGACGACGACGGCTCGGACAGCTGAGTCAGCCGACACGACGGGCTCAGCTGCCCTCTACCGACTCAGCGTCTGAACGTCAGCGGGAGACTTCCACAGCCTCCCCGGTGTGCACCGCCGGGGAGGCTTTGCCGCGCCAGGACGCGAGCGCCGCGACCAGCGCGGCACCGCCGGACGCGGCGAAGCACAGGGCGAGCGGCAGCTGTCCGACCAGCAGTCCCACCGCGGCGGCACCGGCCGAAGAGCCGGCGTTCACGGCGGTGTTGACCCACGCACCGGCCTGGGTGCGAAAGCCCGGCGGCGCGGCTTCGTCGGCGAGCAGGTACGAGGTGGTGAGTGCCGGTGCGACGAACAGCCCCGCCACAGCCATGGCGGCGGAGAGCGTCAAGAGGCCCGGTGCCCAACCGGCCGCGCCCAGGGCGAGGGCCAGGCCGACCGCGAGCAGCGGAAGCCGAACGCGGGCGGACACACGCCAGTTGACGGCACCGTTCAGGAGCCCGCCCACCGCACTGCCCGCCGACAGGGCGGCAAGTACCCAGGCGATGGCGTCGTCCCCGTGATGCCGCTGCTCGGCGAAGGCCAGCACCAGGAGTTCGACGGCTCCCAGCGCGAGCCCCACTCCTCCGGCGACCACGACGGGTTGGAGCAGCCCACGCCAACCCCGCATCCGCAGGCGTACGCGCGAGGCCCGTACGGTCACGCCTCGCACGGCCGGAGACATGGCGAACCCGAGGGTCCCGACCCCCACCAGCACGGCGCTGACGGCGACCCCGGCGGCGGGAGGCGCGAACCCGACGACCAGCCCCACCAGCAGCGGCCCGGTCACAAACGTCAGCTCCTCGGCGACCCCGTCCAGGCTGTAGGCACGCTGCAACAGCCGCCGGTCCGCGATGAGTTCACCCCATACGGCACGCATGGCGGCTCCGAGCGGCGGCGTACAGCTCCCGGCGGCGACGGCGACCACCCCCAACAGCACGGGCGGCGCCCCCGGCCGCCAGCTCACCGCGGCCAGCACGCCGAGCATCCCCGCGTACAGCCCGGCCATGGGCGGCAACGCCCGGCGCGGACCATGCCGGTCGATCAGGGCCGCCCGCAGGGGCGTCAGAACCACACTGGCGGCGCCGAAGAGCGCCATCACGGTGCCGGCCACGGCGTACGACCCGGTGGCCCGGCTCACCGCCAGCATCACGGCCAGCGAGACCATCCCGTACGAGAGTCGGCCGACGACGGCGGCGGTGAAGGTGCGCTTGGCATAGGGCATGCGCAGAACCGCGGCATACGAAGGCCGCGCTGAAGACGCAGCCATGCGAAGAGTTCCTCAAGAAGAGGGCGCCGAGACGGGCGCCCGGGCAAACAGGGACGCCTGATCCCCGCGACGGCGGCGTCGACACGCTGCCGATCGCGGGCCGGGTCGGGCCCTATGCCAAGAGGAGGAACACGCGGTCAACGTAACAGCGGGTGCCGGGAGTTGACCACCAGGGCCCTCGGGCCCCCGCGCAGCCAGCCGGGCGTGAATGCCATCGACGCGGCCGCCGGTGCCAGGTGCCGACGGCCGCCGGCCTCCAGGCCCGTCGAGCGCGGTCAGCACGGTGGTGGCTCAGTCGGGGTGCTCGGCACCGTCTGCTGCGTACTGCTGGCGCTGGAGGTGCGGCGTACGGGACGTACGGCGGGTGTCGGGGATCGATCCCGGGCGTCGGGGACCGATCCGCGAGACGGGGCTGACCAGGATATGACTGGCCGGTAGGGTCTTTGCCGTGCCGAAGCCGCTCAGTCTTCCTTTCGATCCCATCGCCCGCGCCGACGAACTCTGGAAGCAGCGCTGGGGGTCCGTGCCGTCCATGGCCGCGATCACCTCGATCATGCGCGCGCACCAGATCCTGCTGGCCGAGGTCGACGCGGTCGTCAAGCCGTACGGGCTGACGTTCGCGCGCTACGAGGCACTCGTGCTGCTCAACTTCTCCAAAGCCGGCGAACTGCCGATGTCCAAGATCGGCGAACGGCTCATGGTGCACCCCACGTCGGTGACGAACACCATCGACCGGCTGGTCAGGTCGGGTCTGGTGGACAAACGCCCCAACCCCAACGACGGTCGTGGCACGCTCGCCTCCATCACCGACAAGGGCCGCGAGGTCGTCGAGGCGGCCACCCGCGACCTGATGGCGATGGACTTCGGCCTCGGGGTGTACGACGCGGAGGAGTGCGCCGAGATCTTCGCGATGCTGAGGCCGCTGCGCATCGCCGCGCACGACTTCGAAGAGGCGTAGCAGCAGGGCGTACGGGGCCCGGGGGCGCCCGAAGATCGTACGAAACCGCCGGTTACGCTCGTACGCATGAAAAAAAGCGTGCTGACCCGCTACCGCGTCATGGCCTACGTCACCGGTGTCCTGCTGGTCCTGCTGGTGATCGGGATGGTCGGCAAGTACGTGCTCGACGTGGACGGCGCCGCGGACTTCACGCGCGTGGTCAGCATCGCGCACGGCTGGCTGTATGTCGTCTACCTGGTGTTCGCCTTCGACATGGGCTCCAAGGCGAAGTGGCCGGTGCCGAAGCTGCTGTGGGTGCTGCTCGCGGGTACGGTGCCGACGGCCGCCTTCTTCGTGGAGCGCAAGGTCACCCGCGAGCTGGAGGCCAAGGTCGTGGACGACCCGGCCGCGGTCGCGAAGGCCTGACCCATCACCGCCGTGGCGTAGTCCACGGCGGTCTCCCATCGACATTTACTTGGACGTCCTAGTAAATTCGAAGGTATGGACGCTGACGCCATCGAAGAGGGCCGCCGACGCTGGCAGGCCCGGTACGACGCTTCACGCAAGCGTGAGGCCGACTTCACGACGCTTTCCGGCGATCCGGTGGAGCCGGTGTACGGGCCGAGGCCCGGAGACACGTACGACGGGTTCGAGCGGATCGGCTGGCCGGGGGAGTACCCCTACACACGGGGGCTCTACGCGACCGGCTACCGAGGGCGGACGTGGACCATCCGGCAGTTCGCCGGGTTCGGGAACGCCGAGCAGACCAACGAGCGCTACAAGTCGATCCTCGCCAACGGCGGCGGTGGTCTGTCCGTGGCTTTCGACATGCCCACGCTCATGGGGCGCGACTCCGACGATCCGCGTGCGCTCGGCGAGGTCGGGCACTGCGGGGTCGCGATCGACTCCGCCGCGGACATGGAGGTCCTGTTCAAGGACATCCCGCTGGGTGATGTCACGACGTCGATGACGATCAGCGGGCCGGCCGTACCGGTCTTCTGTATGTACCTGGTCGCCGCCGAGCGTCAGGGCATCGACCCGGCCGTCCTGAACGGCACGCTCCAGACGGACATCTTCAAGGAGTACATCGCGCAGAAGGAGTGGCTCTTCCAGCCCGAGCCGCATCTGCGCCTCATCGGCGACCTGATGGAGCACTGCGCGTCGAAGATCCCCGCGTACAAGCCGCTGTCCGTCTCCGGCTATCACATCCGTGAGGCCGGCTCGACGGCCGCGCAGGAGCTGGCGTACACCCTTGCCGACGGCTTCGGTTACGTGGAACTGGGCCTGTCCCGCGGCATGGACGTGGACGTCTTCGCCCCCGGCCTGTCCTTCTTCTTCGACGCACACGTCGATTTCTTCGAGGAGATCGCCAAGTTCCGGGCGGCGCGGCGGATTTGGGCGCGGTGGATGCGGGACGTGTACGGCGCGAAGTCCGAGAAGGCGCAGTGGCTGCGCTTCCACACGCAGACCGCCGGTGTCTCGCTGACGGCACAGCAGCCGTACAACAACGTGGTGCGTACGGCGGTCGAGGCCCTCGCGGCGGTCCTCGGCGGTACCAACTCCCTGCACACCAACGCCCTGGACGAGACCCTGGCGCTGCCGTCCGAGCAGGCGGCCGAGATCGCCCTTCGTACGCAGCAGGTGCTGATGGAGGAGACCGGGGTCGCCAACGTGGCGGATCCGCTGGGTGGTTCGTGGTTCGTCGAGCAGTTGACCGACCGGATCGAGGCCGAAGCCGAGAAGATCTTCGAGCAGATCAAGGAGCGGGGGCTCAGGGCCCACCCGGACGGGCAGCACCCCATCGGCCCCATCACCTCCGGGATCCTGCGGGGCATCGAGGACGGCTGGTTCACCGGCGAGATCGCCGAGTCCGCCTTCCAGTACCAGCAGGCCCTGGAGAAGGGGGACAAGCGGGTGGTCGGGGTGAACGTCCACCACGGCTCCGTGACCGGTGACCTGGAGATCCTGCGGGTCAGCCACGAGGTGGAGCGGGAGCAGGTACGGGTGCTCGCCGACCGCAGGTCGGGCCGCGACGAGGCGGCCGTCCGCGGCGCCCTGGCCGCCATGCTGGCCGCCGCGCGGGACGGTTCGAACATGATCGAGCCGATGCTGGACGCGGTACGGGCGGAGGCGACCCTGGGCGAGATCTGCGACGCCCTCCGGGAGGAGTGGGGGGTTTATACGGAGCCGGCGGGGTTCTAGCGTCGGCGGTGCTGTCCGCTGAGGGCGGCGAGGGGTTGTTGTCCCCTCGCCGCCCTTTGTGTTCCGTGCCGACTTGATGCGTGGCTTGCTGCGTGATCCGTCCGGACGTTGCGCACGGATGGTGAAGTAGCCGTCACAGCAGGTGAGTTCGGGGCGGTAGACTTCAAGCCCGTGACGTGCCCGATGGGGCGCGTCCTCCCTTCACTCCGGGCCCCTTGCTTCCTCGGGGCCCGGCCCGACGAGTGCGGTCCCGGCACCGTGACTGGCCGCCTCACGTCGAAGGGAGGACGCCTCCGCATGGGCTGTCACGAGGAGCAGAAACCGACTCTCGTCATGCGGCTGATCCGGCTCTTGTCGGAGCGAGTGGCGAAGCACGCGAGGAGGTGGCTGCTCTGGTGGCTCACCAGGTAGCCGGATATCCCCACTCGGTCTGGGGACATCCGACTGGCTCCTGGTGAGCCGGGGCCTCGCTTGGAGTTGCTGCTCCGAGCGGGGCCCTCCTTCTCTGGTGGCTCAGCAGATAGTCGGATGTCCCCATACTAGGTAGGGACATCCGACAGGCTCCTGTGGAGCCGGGCCCCTCTCGGAGTACCCGCTCCGAGTGGGGCCCACCTGGTGGCTCAGCAGCTAGCCGGATATTCCCAACCAGGATGGGGACATCCGACGGGCTCCTGGTGAGCTTGGGCATCCGCTTGACTAAAGCATCACTGTCCTCAGGCGGCGCCCTCTCCGCATCCAAGTACAGCACACCAGCCCCCCGCCCAGCCCACGATCAGCCACCGTTCACGCAACCGCCCGCCGCGCGGACACGTCGCCGGCCACACCCAGGCCGAGGTGTTCGAACTGGGCGGCGGGATCCACTAGTCGAGCGGTCTCAGGTCGCCGCCGACGCCGTCAAGCCGTTCAGCAAGAGCCTCGTGAAGCTCCGCGTCCAGGCCGCGTCGACGGGCTCCGCGCTTACCAGGGCCCGATGTATCACCGCGCCCGCGATGACGTCGAAGATGAGGTCCGCGGTGCGGGCCGCGGCTTCGGGGTCGTTCTCCTCCGGGAGTTCGCCGCGTTGCTGAGCGCGGGCGCGGCCCTCCAGGACGAGGAGTTTCTGGCGTTCCACGATCGACGAGCGGATGCGGTCGCGTAGTGCGTCGTCGCGGATCGACTCCGCTACCACCGCCATCAGGCCGCTCTTCGCCTCGGGGCGGGCCAGGATCGCCGCGAACTGGAGGACGACGCCCTCGACGTCCGCCGCGAGGTTGCCGCGGTCGGGGAGTTCGAGTTCGTCGAAGAGGGCGGCCACCGCGTCCACGACCAGTTCGTTCTTGCCGGACCAGCGGCGGTAGAGGGTCGTTTTCGCGACGCCCGCGCGCATCGCCACATCGCCCAACGTCAGCTTGGACCAGCCCAGTTCGACCAGTGCCGCCCGCGTCGCCGCGAGGATCGCGGCGTCCGCGGCGGCGCTGCGCGGGCGGCCTCCTGTGGCGCGTGGGGCGCAAGTGCGGTTCTGCATCCGGTGACCATATCGGGCTGCTCCTGGGACTTGAGAAGGGCGGACAAGGTGAGGGAGATCACCGGGAGTTGGTTCCGTGGGGGTTCCCCGTCCAGTTACGCTACGGGTCGTAGCGAAAGCCTGCTTACGAGCGACGACCGCAGCGACGACCACGCGGCGCCAGGTGGGGACCCGGCGTCGAGCGCCTCGCGGCAGGCCCGGCTTTCACCGTGCTTTTCCGGTACGTACGCGGAAGGGGGAAGATGAACTCATGCAGCCACGGAACATGTCCATGAGCGGAGTCGTCGACCTCGCCGCGGTGAAGGCGGCCCAGGAGGCCAAGGCGAAGGCGGAGCAGTCGCGCGCCGAAGCGGCGAAGCAGGGCGGGGGAGGCGCTGTCGCCGCAACGAGCCTTGTCATCGACGTAGACGAGGCGGGTTTTGAGCGGGACGTCCTGCAGCGCTCCACCGAGGTGCCCGTCGTCATCGACTTCTGGGCCGAGTGGTGCGAGCCGTGCAAGCAGCTGAGCCCGCTCCTGGAGCGGCTCGCCGTCGAGTACAACGGCCGGTTCGTCCTCGCCAAGATCGACGTCGACGCCAATCAGATGTTGATGCAGCAGTTCGGGATCCAGGGGATCCCGGCCGTTTTCGCGGTGGTGGCCGGACAGGCCCTGCCGCTCTTCCAGGGCGCCGCCCCCGAGCAGCAGATCCGGGGCACCCTGGACCAGCTCATCCAGGTCGCCGAGCAGCGCTTCGGTCTGACCGGCCTCACGGTCGACGCGGACGCCGAGGCCGGGCCGGGCAGCGAGGCCGAGGCGGCTCCCACGGTGCCGGCCGGTCCGTACGACGCGCTGCTCGAAGCCGCCGTACAGGCCCTGGACGCGGGGGACTTGGGCGGTGCGGTGCAGGCGTACAAGAACGTGCTGAGTGACGACCCGGGTAATACGGAGGCCAAACTGGGCCTCGCCCAGGCCGAGTTGCTCCAGCGCGTGCAGAACGCCGATGCGCAGCAGGTGCGTAAGGACGCAGCCGAGAAGCCGGCTGACGTGCAGGCGCAAATCGCCGCCGCCGACCTGGACTTGGTGGGTGGTCATGTCGAGGACGCGTTCGGGCGGCTCGTCGACACCGTGGCGCGTACGGTCGGTGACGACCGGGACGCCGCGCGTGTACGGCTGTTGGAGCTGTTCGAGGTCGTCGGCAGTGACGATCCACGAGTGACCGCCGCACGCAGAGCACTTGCCCGTGCTTTGTTCTGACCGGTCCTGATCTGCGCATGATCCACCGGGGTAACCACTGTGACCCCTGTTGCGTGAGTGAGAGATTTGTCGACTGAGCGACCCCGCGGCCGCGTTTTACCAAATCTTGGTAAACGCGGCCGCTGTTACTTGGAGTAAGTGACGGGCGGTGATCTGTCGGATTCCGTCCAAGGATCAATGGTTTTGGTACTCACCTCGGGGGCACCCTGCGTCGTCGGCCGATACCGGCGGGTCGTTGAAGGGTTATCCGGCCGTTACTAGCCAGTAACGAACCCCCTTGCGGCGGCGGCGCGAATGGACCACGATCGGCCACGCTCGGTCCATTCCCGTTCCCGACAGCCAATCGGGGCAACGGGTTTCACTGGGTCCCCACCGAGTAGGAGCGGCGGCAGTGGCGTCACTCCTTGGACAGGGGGGTCTCTGCTTGCGAGCGGAGCCTGTCCGGCAGGTTGTGCGTGAAGTGTTCAGGCGCGACCAGTGGTTGTCGCTCGGGGGTGATCGCTTGTGTTGGGGCGCCCTTCGCGTCTCTGAGTACGGGCGCTCTCCTTCCCGAGGACGTAGCACTTCTCCCATCCCTGCCCGACTGAGCCGCCGACCGGGGGCCGTCAGGGCCGGAGATGTACGTCCGAGAAGGAGGAAATATGGAGTCCCATGTGCGTGGCGGGACGAGATGGAAGCGGTTCGCCGTGGTCATGGTGCCCAGCGTGGCCGCGACCGCCGCGATAGGCATGGCCCTGGCCAACAGCGCTCTCGCCGCGTCGTTCAGTGTGTCGGGTCAGTCGTTCAAGGTGACGACCGATCAGCTTGATGGCCAAGGCTTTTCGCAGTACGGCGCCATCGACGAGGGGTACACCCTCTCCGGCAAGAAGTCGATGCACCCCGTCGCCGTCTCGGCGTTCAAGACGGCGACGATCAAGAACCTGTGCCAGTCCGTCGTCACGCCGAACATCCCGGTGCTCGGCAATGTCAGCCTCGTCCTCAGGGCCGGTGCCGGTGAAACGCCGGTCGAGGCGGAGAACCTGTACATCGACGTCGCCGACCTGGAGGCCGACGCCGAGTTCCGCAACATCGACATCGGTGTGGCCGCCGGAGACGCCAACAAGGGTCCCGGCATCGCCAAGGGCGACAAGGCGAACCCGTACGGTTTCGCGCAGCAGGCTGACTCGGTCCAGCTCAAGGACGTGAAGCAGACGGCGTGGGCGACCACTGCCGGAACCTTCAAGCTGAGCGGGCTGACGATGAAGCTGTCCCCGGGCGTCAAGGAGTGCTACTAGGCACTCCGTGACGGGTGGGGGAGTCCCGCTTCCCCGCCCGTCACACCTCCTTCTCGTCTTTGAAGTCCGTATGTGAAGTCCGTACGCAGGTCCGTCGGATGTCGTCATTCGGCGTCCGTCCGGCGCCACCCGGTCCGTACACTCGCCACCCCCCCACATTCACACCACGCCCCAGCTTTCACCTCTCACAGCAACGCCGTTCCAGGGAGCTGTTTTCCATGAGCGCCGACACTCCAGCCACGCGCAGCCAGTTCACCGATAGGCGGCTGCAGTTCCGCGCCTGGAGGGGCACCCGGCCATTCTGGGCTGGGCTGTTCATCCTGCTCGGCGGGATCCCGATCATGTACTTCCCGTACGCGAATCTCCAGATAGGTCATCTGACCCTGGCGATGGCCACGACCGCGGGCGCGGGTTCCCTGATCATCGGCGTGCTGCTGATCGTGCTCGGGATCAGCCTGTGGTTCCAGAAGCATGTACGGGTTTTCGCCGGCGTGGCGGCGATCCTGCTGGCGCTGGTGTCCATCCCGGTGTCCAACCTCGGCGGGTTCCTCGTCGGCTTCCTGCTCGCGTTGTTCGGCGGCGCCATGGCCGTGTCCTGGGCGCCCGGCGAGGAGCCCGCGGCGGAGCCGGCCAAGACGGATCGTACGGACGAAGGAGGCGCTCCCGCGGCCATGACGCCGGGCGGAGCGAGCGAGCCGAACGATCTGTCAGGAACGAGCCCGAGCAACGGGGCGAATGGGAGGCACCGTGCCTGAGGAGGTCCACCGCGTGGAGTCGGGAGAGCTCCGGGCGAGAACCGGGCCGCGGCATGCAGCCCCCAAGAAGCCCTTGCTGACGAGGCTGCAGATGCCCGCGGGCAAGGCGATAGCCATCGCGTCGATGCCCACGGCGATCCTCATGGGCATGGGGATCACGCCCCTCGCCCGGGCTGATGACAAGCCGTCGCCGAAGAACCTGACGATCGACGAGTACAAGGAGTGCGTCGACGCGATCGAGGAGTCCGAGGAAGGCAAGGACGCCTCGCCCTCGCCGTCCCCCTCCACGAGCGACCCCGCGTCCGACGACAAGAAGGAGCAAGAGCCAGAGCAGGGCTCCTCAGGTGAGGGCGCTTCGGGCGACAACTCCGCGGGCGGCAACTCCACGGGCAACGGCTCGTCGGACAACGGCTCTTCGTCGGATTCAGGTTCCGACGACAAGCCCGAGACCGAGCCCGAGCCCGCCGAACCGGCTCCCGAGAAGCCGGACGAAGAGGAGCCGGCACCGTCTCCTTCTCCGTCCGAGAGCAACCACCCGCTCGACCCGCTGGGCCTCGGCAAGGCGCTGGAGGACCTCTTCACGCCCGACGACAAGGAGAAGGCGGAAGAGGAGGCGGCTGCCAGCCCGTCGCCCACTCCCTCTCCGTCGGCGAACGAGGACAAGGCGGACGACGAGACCGAGAAGGCCGAGGGTGCTGCCGGGGACGCCGCGGACAAGGCGACCGACACCGTCGGGGACGCCGCCAAGGACGTCACGGACACTGCGGGCGACGCGGCAGGGAAGGCCGAGGACGCGGCAAAGGACGTAACGGACAAGGCGTCCGAGGCGGCCGAGGACACCGCGGAGAAGGCGGAGGAGGCGGCCGGTGAGGCCACCCCGTCCCCCAGCCCGTCCGAGAGCGCGGCCCCCGAGAACTGCCCGACCGCCACGGAGGACGAGGGCGGCCTCGAGAAGGGCATCCCGCCGCTGGCCGACGACCCCTGGCAGCTGGAGGCCAGCTCACTGCTGCTCAAGGGCGCCGACTACCAGGGCGTCGTCAAGGTGAAGACCGCCAACGGCTCGGTCAAGGAGGTCCTCAAGTACGTGATCTCCGACGGCACCGACATTGGCGATCTGCACCAGACCGTCGACGACAAGCGGGCCGGCGCCAAGCACCATGTGCAGGCGGGCAAGGGCACCACGTCCACCATCCGTGACGGCAAGACGGTCATGTACACGGAGAGCATCTCCGGCAACCTGCTCGGTCTGATACCGGTCACGTTCAGCCCGGAGCACCCTCCGCCGCTGAACATCCCGCTGATCTACTTCACCAATGTGAAGGTGGTCCAGGCCGCCCAGTTCGGCGGAACGCTGACCGTCCCCGGCCTGCAGCAGTTCAGCACGCCGCTCGGCTAGGTCCTGTCTCTCCGATCTTCGCGGATCAGCGCGCGGCGTCTGGTGCTGGGGGCACCTCCCACGCCCTTCAGGCAGTGGGGGAGCATCGGTGTGCGGCCGCATCGCCCTCGTACTGGACGTACTTGGGTGATGCGGCCGTGCGGCGGTGGGGGCACCGCCCGCGCGAGCGAAGCCGAGCGTGGGGGAGCCGTGCCAGGCGTCGTGCGCCCGCGAAGATCGGGGAGACCGGGCCTAGTCCCGAAGGGCTCTCCGGGAGCCGCACACACCCTGAGGGCGCCCCCTGCGCGGCGGGGGGCGCCCTCAGTGGCGTACTCGCTTCGGATACGTATCCGGGAACGCGACCGGAGTCAGCCGCCCAGGTGGTGCACCCGCACCATGTTCGTGGTGCCGGCCACGCCGGGAGGCGAACCCGCCGTGATGATCACCGTGTCGCCGTCGTTGAACTGCCCCAGCCTGACCATCTCCTGGTCGACCAGGTCGACCATCGCGTCCGTGCTGTTCACGAACGGCACGACGTGCGGCTCGACGCCCCAGCTCAGCGTCAGCTGGTTGCGGGTGGACTCGTCCGTCGTGAAGGCCAGGATCGGCTGGACCGCGCGATAGCGGCACAGCCGACGGGCGGTGTCGCCGGACTGGGTGAAGGCCACCAGGCCCTTTCCGCCCAGGAAGTCCGCGATCTCACACGCGGCACGGGCCACCGAACCGCCTTGCGTACGCGGCTTCTTGCCCGGTACGAGCGGCTGCAGGCCCTTGGAGAGCAGTTCCTGCTCGGCGGCCTGGACGATCTTCGACATCGTCTTCACGGTCTCGAGGGGGTACGCGCCCACACTCGACTCGGCGGACAGCATGACCGCGTCCGCGCCGTCCAGGATCGCGTTGGCCACATCGGAGGCCTCGGCGCGCGTGGGGCGGGAGTTGGTGATCATCGACTCCATCATCTGGGTCGCGACGATCACCGGCTTGGCGTTGCGGCGGCACAGCTCGATCAGGCGCTTCTGCACCATGGGGACCTTCTCGAGCGGGTACTCGACGGCCAGGTCGCCGCGGGCGACCATGACGCCGTCGAACGCCATCACGACGTCCTCCATGTTCTCCACCGCCTGCGGCTTCTCCACCTTGGCGATGACGGGGACCCGGCGGCCCTCCTCGTCCATGATCTTGTGTACGTCGTTCACGTCGTCGGCGTCGCGCACGAACGACAGCGCCACCAGGTCGCAGCCCATGCGCAGCGCGAAGCGCAGGTCCTCGACGTCCTTTTCGGACAGCGCGGGCACGTTCACGGCCGTGCCGGGCAGGTTGATGCCCTTGTGGTCCGAGATGACGCCGCCCTCGATGACGACCGTACGGACCCGGGGGCCCTCGACCTCGAGGACCTTCAGCTCGACGTTGCCGTCGTTGATCAGGACCTGGTCGCCCTCGGCGACGTCGCCCGGCAGGCCCTTGTAGGTCGTGCCGCAGATCGACTTGTCGCCCGGTACGTCCTCGGTGGTGATGGTGAACTCGTCACCGCGCTCCAGCTCGACGGGACCCTCGGCGAAGGTCTCGAGGCGGATCTTCGGGCCCTGGAGGTCGGCGAGGACGCCGATCGCGCGGCCCGTCTCCTCGGCAGCGGCCCGGACACGGTCGTACCGCCCCTGGTGCTCGGCGTGCGAGCCGTGGCTGAAATTGAAGCGGGCCACGTTCATGCCGGCCTCGATGAGCGAGACGAGCTGCTCGTGGGAGTCGACGGCTGGGCCCAGAGTGCAGACGATTTTGGAACGGCGCATGGGGGGATCCTAACGGTTTGTTTCACTGCGGAATATTCCGTCTGGTGGAATGTACAAAGGGGCGGAATGCCGCTCAGTTGAGGGCCTGAATACCGCCCACGGGCGCCTCAGAGGCTGCCCACAAGTGCGTACGTCTGAGTCGCGATCTCCAGTTCCTCGTCGGTCGGTACGACGGCCACCGCGACCCTCGCCCCCTCCGGCGAGACCAGCCGCGGCTCGTCGGACCGGGCGGCATTGCGCTCGGCGTCGACCGCCAGGCCCAGCCCCTCCAGGCCCGCGACCGCAGCTTCGCGCACCGGGGCCGCGTTCTCACCGACCCCCGCCGTGAAGGCGATCGCGTCCACCCGGCCGAGCACCGCGTAATAGGCGCCGATGTATTTCCGCAGGCGGTGGATGTAGATGTCGAAGGCGAGCCGCGCCCGCTCGTCCCCTTCGTCGACGCGGCGACGGATCTCCCGCATGTCGTTGTCGCCGCACAGGCCGATCAGGCCGCTCTTCTTGTTCAGCAAAGTGTCGATGTCATCCATGGACATCCCGCCAACACGCGCCAAATGAAAGATGACCGCCGGATCCAAGTCTCCGGACCGCGTACCCATCACCAGCCCCTCCAAAGGCGTCAGCCCCATGGACGTGTCCACGCACCTGCCCGCCCGGACGGCCGAGGCCGAGGCTCCGTTGCCCAGGTGCAGCACGATGACGTTGACCTCGGAAGGGTCCTTGCCGAGGAGCCGGGCCGTCGCCCGCGAGACATACGCGTGTGAGGTGCCGTGGAAGCCGTAGCGGCGGATGCGGTGTTCATCGGCGAGCTCGACGTCGATCGCGTAGCGGGCCGCGGACTCCGGCATCGTCGTGTGGAACGCCGTGTCGAAGACGGCCACCTGCGGGAGGTCAGGGCGCAGTGTCTGTGCCGTACGAATGCCCGTCAGATTGGCCGGGTTGTGCAGGGGCGCCACCGGGATCAGCCGCTCGATCTCCGCGAGGACCCGCTCGTCGATGACCGTCGGCTCGGTGAACTGCCGGCCGCCGTGCACGACCCGGTGCCCGATCGCCGCCAACTCGGGGGAGTCCAGGCCGAGTCCGTCCTTGGCCAGCTCTTCGGCGACGGCCTTCAGAGCGGCCTCGTGGTCGGCGATCGGGCCGCTCTGCTCACGTGCCTGGCCGCCGTCGGTCAGCGGGGTGTGCTTCAGGCGAGACGTCTCCTCGCCGATGCGCTCGACGAGGCCCACGGCCAGACGGCTGCTGTCACGCATGTCGAGCAGCTGGTACTTCACCGACGACGAGCCGGAGTTGAGGACGAGGACGCGGGTGCCGGTCACAGGGCGGAAACCTTCGGGGTCGGAGCCGGGGTCGTGGGCGATGGGTTGGGAGTCTGGGCCTGGGCCTGGATCGCCGTGATGGCGACGGTGTTCACGATGTCCCCGACGAGCGCGCCGCGGGACAGGTCGTTGACCGGCTTGCGCAGGCCCTGCAGAACCGGGCCGACGGCGATCGCGCCGGCCGAACGCTGCACGGCCTTGTACGTGTTGTTGCCGGTGTTGAGGTCCGGGAAGATCAGCACGGACGCCTGCCCGGCGACCTCGGAACCCGGCAGCTTGGTCGCCGCGACCGACGGTTCCACGGCGGCGTCGTACTGGATCGGTCCCTCGATCTTCAGATCGTCGCGGCTCGCGCGGACCAGCTCGGTGGCCCGGCGCACCTTGTCCACTTCCGCGCCCGAGCCGGACGTCCCGGTCGAGTACGAGAGCATCGCGATCCGCGGCTCGACACCGAACTGCCGGGCGGTGGCGGCCGACTGGACCGCGATGTCGGCCAACTGCTCGGCGTTCGGATCGGGATTGACCGCGCAGTCCCCGTACACCAGGACCTTGTCTGCCAGGCACATGAAGAAGACCGACGAGACGATCGACGCGTCCGGCTTCGTCTTGATGATCTCGAAAGCGGGCCGGATCGTCGCCGCCGTGGAGTGCACGGACCCCGACACCATGCCGTCGGCCAGCCCCTCCTCGACCATCAGGGTGCCGAAGTAGTTCACGTCCGAGACCACGTCGTACGCCAGCTCCACGGACACGCCCCTGTGGGCGCGCAGCGCGGCGTACCGCTCGGCGAAACGCTCGCGCAGCTCGGAGGTCGCCGGGTCAATCAGCTGGGCCTTGACGAGGTCGATGCCGAGGTCCGCGGCCTTCTTGCGGATCTGGTCCACCGGGCCGAGCAGTGTCAGGTCGCAGACACCGCGCCGCAACAGCACCTCGGCGGCGTGCAGTACGCGCTCCTCGGTGCCCTCGGGCAGCACGACGCGACGCTTGTCCGAGCGGGCCTGCTCCAGCAGCTTGTGCTCGAACATCATCGGCGTGACGCGGTCGCTGCTCGGGGCCGAGACCCGGCCGAGGAGGCCGCCGGTGTCCACGTACCTCTCGAAGAGGCCGAGGGCGGTCTCCGCCTTACGGGGCGTCGCCGCGTTCAACTTGCCTTCCATGCCGAAGAGTTCGGCCGCCGTCGGAAAGCTGTTGCCGGCCACCGAGACGACCGGGGTGCCGGGGGCGAGCCGGGCGGCCAGCGTGAGGACGTCGTCGCTGGGGCGCTCGTCCAGGGTGAGCAGGACGCCCGCGATGGGCGGGGTGCCGGCGCTGTGCGCGGCGAGGGCGCCCACGACGAGGTCGGCGCGGTCGCCGGGGGTGACGACCAGGCAGCCCGGGGTCAGGGCGCCGAGGAAGTTCGGCAGCATCGCGCCGCCGAACACGAAGTTCAGCGCGTCGCGCGCGAGCCCCGAGTCGTCGCCGAGCAGCACCTTGCCGCCGAGCGCGTGGGTGATCTGGGCGACCGTCGGCGCGGCCAGCGCGGGCTCGTCCGGCAGCACGTAACAGGGCACCGGGAGACGGGAGTCGAGGCCCGCGTGGATCTCCGCGCGGTCCAGCGGGGCCACTCGGTTCACCACCATCGCGAGGACGTCACAGCCCAGGTGGTCGTACGCCCGGAACGCGTTGCGGGTCTCCGCCTGCACCGATTCCGCGGTCTGCTCGCGGCCGCCCACGACGGGGAGGACGGAGGCGCCGAACTCGTTCGCCAGCCGGGCGTTGAGGGACAGCTCGTCCGGGAACTGCGTGTCCGCGTAGTCGGTGCCCAGGACGAGCACCACGTCGTAGTCGCGCGCCACCCGGTGGAAGCGGTCCACCAGCTCCGAGACCAGCTCGTCGGTGCCCTGCTCGGCCTGGAGCGTGGACGCCTCGTGGTAGTCCATGCCGTAGACCGTCGCCGGGTCCTGGGCGAGCCGGTAGCGGGCCCGCAGCAGTTCGAAGAGGCGGTCGGGATTGTCATGGACCAGCGGGCGGAACACCCCCACGCGGTCGACCTGGCGGGTCAGGAGTTCCATCACTCCCAGCTCGACGACCTGCCGCCCGTCGCCCCGGTCGATCCCGGTCACGTACACGCTGCGCGTCACGTGTGCTCTCCGTTTCCTCACTGGTCGAAATCAGCCGCTATCGTGGGGGCCGTGCGTGCCCTCTTGACAATACCTCTGAGCATGGTTAGGGCACCCGTCCCGGCGGGGCGGGAAATCGCTGTCCGGCAACCGGCCGGCAAGGGCCACTCAGGTCCCCCGTGAAACAATCGGACCGGCTCACACGTACCGACAGCGCACGACAGTTCACAAGCACCGACAGCCCTTACGTACCAAGCAGCGAGCAGGAGAAACAGCACGATGCGTATCGGAGTTCTCACCGCAGGCGGCGACTGCCCGGGGCTGAACGCAGTGATCCGGTCGGTCGTGCACCGAGCCGTCGCGCACTACGGCGACGAGGTGATCGGCTTCGAGGACGGTTACGCGGGACTGCTCGACGGCCGCTTCCGCAACCTCGACCTGGACGCGGTCAGCGGCATCCTCGCCCGCGGCGGCACCATCCTCGGCTCCTCCCGCCTCCAGCGCGACCGGCTGCGCGAGGCCTGCGAGGGGGCCGAGGACGAGATGCGCGAGTTCGGCATCGACGCGCTCATCCCCATCGGCGGCGAGGGCACGCTCACGGCCGCCCGGATGCTCTCGGACGTCGGCCTGCCGGTCGTCGGCGTACCGAAGACGATCGACAACGACATCTCGTCCACCGACCGCACCTTCGGCTTCGACACCGCGGTCGGCGTCGCCACGGAGGCGATGGACCGGCTCAAGACCACCGCCGAGTCGCACCAGCGCGTCATGGTCGTCGAGGTCATGGGCCGCCACGCCGGCTGGATCGCGCTCGAGTCCGGCATGGCCGCGGGCGCCCACGGCATCTGCCTGCCCGAGCGGGCCTTCGACCCCGGCGACCTGGTCAAGATGGTCGAGGAGCGCTTCGCCCGCGGCAAGAAGTTCGCGGTCCTGTGCGTGGCCGAGGGCGCCCACCCCGCCGAGGGCACCATGGACTACGGCCACGGCGAGATCGACCAGTTCGGCCACGAGCGCTTCCAGGGCATCGGCACGGCACTCGCGTACGAACTGGAGCGGCGGCTCGGCAAGGAGGCCAAGCCGGTCATTCTCGGCCACGTCCAGCGCGGCGGCACACCGACGGCGTACGACCGCGTGCTCGCCACCCGCTTCGGCTGGCATGCCGTCGAAGCCGCCCACCGGGGCGAGTTCGGGCGGATGACGGCGCTGCGCGGCACGGAGATCGAGATGGTGCCGCTGGCGGAGGCGGTCACGGAGCTGAAGAGGGTGCCGAAGGACCGGATGGACGAGGCGGAGTCGGTGTTCTAGAGCGGGGTTCTGGAGCGGGCTCTGCTCATGGGGCGTGGCGCTGGACGGCGGACCAGAAGTGGTCGACGACCTGGTCCAGGTAGTCCCGGGCCGCGCCCGCTTCAACCGCGACCGTCCCGTTGCCCCAGCTCATGGTGGGCGCCATCTGCAGCTGGTACTCCATGTACAGCGACTCGAGTACGTCCTCCACGAGCCGCCGGTCCAGCGGTAACAGCTTGCTGACGGGACGTACGTACGCCTGCCAGCGTGTGGAGCACGCGTTGCGCAGCAGCTCGGCGAGCTTCGGGCGGCGTCCGCTGACGGTGACGAGATCCGGCAGCGCGAGGCCGAGCACCTCGGCGAGGGCCGCGGACGCACGCTCGTTGCCGCGCCACTCGTTTCTCTCCTCCATCCGCAGATACACGGCGAGTTCGAGCCCGACGGCCTGCGCGACATCCTCCGCCGGGATACCGCGCGCGAGCCGGAACTCCCGCAACGTCTGTGGCGCGCCGATGAGTTCGGCAGGCGAACACCACAACACGCCCGCGAGCGCGACGAGTTCGGCGTTGCCGGGCGCCGCGACGCCTCTCTCCCAGGCGGCGACGAGGTCGGGTGTCACGTAGGGCAGTCCGTACGAGGTCTGCATCCCGTACGCGACATGCTCTGGTCCCATACCGAGCGCGGTGCGGAGTCTGCGGGCGGCGGGAGCGTTGAAAGGGGGAATGGGTTCAGGGGGTGGCGACTGGTGCACGTGCACAACGTAGGGGTGCGGGACTGCGGTGACTACGGTCTGTTCGGCCAGGATCACGGATCGTCGGATTCTACGGTTTCGGAAGTCCGTCCGATCCTGTCCGATACGTGTCCGAGCTGGCCGAAGATCATCTGGCGAGCGCTTGCTCCCGGCCAGGAGGATGGCGCCGTACGTGCCCGTGCTCGCGGGCAGCGCAAGCGTGAAGGGACGGCACCGGTATGAGCAGCATCGACGGCCACATTCGCGAGCGGCTCCTGGCGCCGAACTTCTGGCATCTGGCGACGGTCGCACCGGACGGCACACCGCAGGTTTCGCCCATGTGGGCGGATATCGAGGACTCGTACGTCATGGTCAACACGTCGATCGGCCGCGTAAAGATCGACAACTTGCGGCGCAATCCGTACGTTTCGCTGTCCCATCATGACGCCGAGAACCCCTACGACCGGGTGGAGATCCGGGGGCGGGTCGTACGTTTCGTCGAGGGCGAGGTGGCTGAGCGGGCCATGGACCGGCTGGCCCAGAAGTACATCGGCGAGGACCGCTATCCGTGGCTGCTTCCCGGGGAGCAGCGGGTGATGCTGCTGATCGAGCCGACGCGGGTGCGGCATGTGGTGGGGGTGGAGAGGTTCCGGCCTGGGGTGCTGCCGGAGGGCTCCGCTTGAGGGCTGGTTGGGCGCGCGTCAGAGGGTTGTGGTCGGCCCGGAGCATGCGCCATGCGCCATGCGCCATGCGGCGCGGAAGTGATCGCCGGACTGCGCTCGGCTCACGAACCACCGACGACGAATCGTCGACGACGAACCACTGATGGCAGGACTCCTGAGTACAACCCTGGCCCGGCCACGCGGGTCTTGTTCGCGTGGACTCTGCGCCGCACCCAGGCGCAGGGCGTTGATCAGGAGATGCACCATGCGAGTCACTGCCATTCGTCGTACCGTCCTGACCGCTTCCGCGGTCTCCTTAGCGCTTCTGGTCACCGCCTGCGGTGGCAGCGAGCAGGGCGGTGAGGACAAGGAGGCGAAGGGCGGCGCCAAGTCCGAGAAGCCGGCGGCGAAGGCGCTCGCCGCCGCCGAGCTGGAGAAGCTCGTGGTCGCCAAGGGCGACGTCGAGGGCCACGAGATCACGGAGCCGGGGAAGGACGACGTTTTCGAACCCGACGCCCTCTCCTCCGTCGAAAAAGCCGAGTGCAAGCCCGTCGCTCAGGTGCTGTCCGCCCTGCCTGCGGGCGAGCCGGCGGCGACCGCCCAGCGGCTCGTCGTCCAGGAGCCCGAGGGGGCCAAGAAGGACATGCCCTCGACGGAGGAGCTCGCGGACATGACGGAGAAGGAGGCCGAGGAGGCGATGCTCGACTCGCTCGACGTCACCAAGACGATGACCTCCCTCTGGTCCTACGACGCCGACGGCGCCGAGCAGACCCTCGCCACACTGCGGGAGGCCGGCAAGAAGTGCGCCGGGGGCTTCACCATGACGATCGACGGGGAGAAGCAGCAGGTCACCAAGGTCAGCGAGGAAAAGCTCTCCGCCGGCGAGGACGCCGTCGCCTGGACCGTGGGTACGAAGCAGAGCGCCGCCGCCGACACCAAGGTCGTCGTCTTCCGGCAGGGCACCACGCTCGCAGGGTTCTCGTCCTTCAACATCGCGGCGATCACCCGAGGCGAGGCGTTCGAGCTGCCGACCGCCGTCATTGACGCGCAGGCGGCCAAGCTCGGCTGATCCGTACACCTGCTGAGCGGAGCGGGGTCGGGGACTGGAAACGGGGCGCAAGTCACTGCGCCAGCCTCGACCCTGCTCGCAGTAGGTGGTCCGGCCTTTCCGGAATCATCTGCCGTCCCGTGTGTAAGAAGCGTCCGCTGCCGGACACAGACACGGGTGGAGGGGATGTGGACACCAACGCAGACGAGCAGCGCTTCACCGAGTTGTACACCCGGCATCGCACTGCCGTGGAGCGCTACATACGCCGCCGGGTGGTGCCGGACGAGGTTGCCGACGTCCTGTCAGAGGTGTTCCTCGCAGCGTGGCGCCGACTCGATGAGATACCGCATGCCAAAGCCCTGCCATGGTTGTACGGCACAGCCCGGCGGACTCTCGCCAACGCCCACCGTGCCGACCGGCGTCGCGGCAGCCTGGTTGAGCTACTGGCATCCCAGCCGTGGCAGCACCCCCATGATCATGCCGAGTCGCAGAGTGAGCGCATGGCTCTGGCTCTGGCCTTCGAGGCACTCAGCGACTCCGATCAGGAGATCCTGCGTCTTTCCGTATGGGAGGCGTTGCCATCTCGTGAGGCCGCAGTAGTTCTTGGCTGCTCCCCCGCAACCTTCCACGTGCGCCTCCACCGGGCGCGATCCCGGCTGCGGCAGCGATTGGTGGACGTGCGGACCGCCGAACAGAACGACGGGGATCCGCCCGCGCAGCGAAGCACTCGGACGAGCATCGGGAGAGCAGATGCGTGACATGAAGGAAGCGCTGCGTGCACTGGATCCGGCCGGACTGGCGGGTGCGGACGAGACCGCCAGTCAGGCGCAGGCCCGACTGGAAGCGATCGTTGGTACACCGCGCCCGGTACTCGCAGCCCGTACTCGTGACCGCCGGTCGAGGCGCTGGGTGCTTGCCGGGGTCTCTGTGGCCGCCTCTGTGGCCATCGGGTTGGTCGTGGCCGACCCGTTCGGCTCAACAGCCCAGCCTGCCTACGCTGTTACACCACGGCCGCTGTCGTACCAGCCTGCCGACAGGCCAGCCGATCAGGTCCTCGAAGAGATCGCTCTTCGTGTCGCGAGCCTCCCGGACGACCGGCCCGCTACCTGGTCGGTCGAGCGCTTCGTCCAGGAGAGTTGGTCACTGTCCACTCGCGTCGATGGCCTGCAGGTCACCTCTGCGGTGATCCCGGAGTACCGAGTGACGTGGGAGAAGCCGGATGGCTCCAGCCGTTGGACCGTGAAGACGCTGCCACCGCAATTCCAGAACACCGAACAGCGGAAAACCTGGGAGGCTGCTGGCGCAGTCGGCGATGCCCCCGAGGAATCGTCCGGCAGCGCACCGTCCACGACACCAGCCGGTGAGCCGCCCTCCACTCCGGGGGGCATGCAGAAATGGCTGGCCACGGGGCAGACTTTATTGACCCCTGGCCTCGCGTTCGAGGTCGTGCCCGAGCGGTTCATGGATCACGTGTTCTCCCCTGCCCAGCGGGCCGCCCTGCTGCGTGTCCTCAAGAACATGGATGGAATCGTCTACGCAGGCGTGGTGCGGGACCGAGCAGGCAGGGAGGGGCAGGCCTTCTCCCTGACAAGCGACTTCGGCGGTCTCCCAAACAAGCGGACGCTGGTATTCGACCCCTCCACCGGATCTCTCCTCGCTTACGAGGAAGAGCTGACCAGCGATCCAGGCGCCCTCAACGTGAAGACGCCGGCAGTCATCGACTATTCGACGTTTCTGACAGCCGAGCGTCTCCCTTGAGCGCAGCCCGGCACTCGGTCAGACGGTTATCAGGCCGATCGTGGGCTCCCGCGGAAGATCCAGAGCCGCGGCGTGCCCGTCCTCGTCACCGTCGACGTGCAGGGACAGCCCCTGCGCGTCCAGCATGAGAGTGCCTCCGCTCTTGCCCTTGACCTTGAGGCGCTTGCTTACCACTCGGCCTCTGCAGGTCGCAGAGCCTCATCGCCCACCGGACCGAACTCGCGCTCGTCGGCCTCGATGACCTCGCGGAGCTTGGCCATCGCCAGCCACTGCTCCAGAGCCTCGGAGACAACGGCTGAGAAGCCGGTCTTCCCGGTGCGATCCTCGACCTCTTTTATCAACGACTGTGGCAGGGAGACGGACCGCTTGCCTGCCCGCTCCGGAATGGGGGGAACGGCTTGAGTGCTCACACGCAAAATGTAACGCCACTGGTAGGAAAGGAACTTGGGCATAACGGGGCGCGAGCCACCGCGCCAGCCCCGACCCTGCTCACAGTAGGTGGTCGGCCTTTCCGGCCTTGATGTCCCGGATGAGGGTGCGGAGGGCTTCGCGGGTGTCGGTGAGGTAGTGGTCTTCTTGGCCGGCCAGGGCTATGTAGGCGTTGCCTTGGGGGTCTGTGCCTATGCGGAAGCAGTTGTTTCCTTCGGCGCAGAAGGGCTCTTCCCAGGTGATCTCGGGCATGGTGGCTCTCCTCAGAGTTGGCGGACGATGGTCTGGATGAGGTCGCGCGAGTCCTTCGGGCTCAGCGTGTGAGCATGCCACCAGTCCATGTGAGCCCGGTACTTGGCGAGTTGGGCCTCGGAGTGGGTGAACTCGCCGCCGTGCGCGGAGTCCAGGTGGACGGTGTCCAGTTGGGGTACGGCGCCCTCGGCGTACAGCACCGCGTGCCCAGCACCGGGGAACGCCCCGGCCTCGACGGGAAGTACGCGCAACTCGACGTTCTCCCGCTCGGATGCCTCGCACACGTGCAGCAGCTGCTCGCGAGTCGCTCGGCGCCCGCCGAACTGCATTCGCAGGGCCCACTCGTGCACGTACGCGACGTACTCGACGGGCTGGTCGTTGTCGAGTACCTGCTGCCGTCGCATGCGCTGTACGACGCGGAGTTCGACCTCTGACTTGGGTAGCGGCGGCAGCGCGGCGGCGAAGATGGCGCGGGCGTACTCGCCGAGTTGCAGCAGCCCGGGGATGTGCACGGTCTGATAGCTCCGCAGTCGTGGGGCGAACCACTCCAACTCGGCGACGTCCAGCAGCCCTTGGGGGAGTGAACCCCTGAATTGCTCCCACCAGCCCCGCTTGCGTACGTCGGCCATGGCGACCAGCGCGTCGACGTACGCCTTGTCCGCGCAGTCGTAGTTGCTGGCGAGTATCCGGATCCGTTCGGGCGAGGTAGCACGGATACCCGACTCCATGTTGGACACCTTCGTGCGGTCCAGCCCGAGTAGCCCTGCGGCGTACTCCGTGGTCCGGCCGGCCGCGAGCCGCATCTTGCGCAGCTCGGCACCCAGCCGCTTCTGACGTTCCGTCGGCGCTGGCCGTGTCGGCATCGACACCTTCCTCCCCGATTGGTCGGGCTCAGTCTGCACCTTGCGCTGCGTACCGGTCCACTTCAGGAGGGGCAATGATTCCAAGCATGTGGCACGCGTACCACTGAAAGCTCTACAGTCGGTGACGCATCGCTTACGGCCTGACGCGGTCGGAGGTGCGTCGCGCGAGCCTGCCCAGGTTCTCCTTCCCTGGGAGGGGTGGGCTTGCGTCAGGGAGGCAGGCCACCGGTCGGGTCGAGACGTCGACGTCCGTCAATTCACCGAGTTCTCAAGGGAGTTCCGTATGCCCGCAACAGCTGTTTCGGTCTGTTCCGTCGTCGACGACGTGTCGGTGGCAACCCCGTCACCGTCACCCGACGCCCTCGCGTACAGCCTCACGCTTCCCGCCGATCTGACCAGCCCTCGCATCGCTCGGGCGACGACCAGGGCGGTCCTCCAGTTGCATCGGCTGGAGGACGTGACGGATGCGGCGGTTCAGGTGGTGGGTGAATTGGCCGCGTGTGCTTGCCGGTTCACGTCGGGGGCCGAGGTGTATCTGTCGCTGCGTTGCCGGGAGGAGGCGTTGCGGGTGATCTTCTACGACGGGCATCCACGGCATACGCATCCTCGGCTGGCGGCGGCTTGTGATGTGCGGCGGAGGGCGGCGTTGCGGGTGTTGGGGTGCGTGGTGCGGGCTTGTGAGGGGGAGTGGGGGTTCGGGGAGGCGCGGGAGCCTGGGGGCGGGACTCGGATGTGGGCGGTTTTGCCTTGGCGGGGGGCTCGGGGTTATGCGGGGGTGGGGGGTGAGGTGGGGTGAGATGCGAGCCGGGGCGCTATTCCTGATCTTCGGCCCAGATGCGGGCTTGGGTGGCTCGGTCGGGGGCGTCGGCGCGGGTGAAGGCTTCGGCGGCCTGGAGGTAGCAGGCGCGGGCGTCGGCGGGACGCTGGGCAACCTGGTGGGCGAGGGCCAGGTTGTGGAGGGTCTGGCCTGCCCCGTACCAGTCCTCGAACTCCCGGAAGATCTCCAGGGCCCTGCCGTGCGCCTCGACCGCCTCCTCCACCCGGCCCGCCTGCCGCAGGGCGAGGCCGAGGTTGTTCCACGCGATGCCCTCGCCGTGGCGGTCCCCGGCCGCCCGATACAGGTCGCGGGCGCGGGTGTGGGCGTCGACTGCCTCCTCCACCCGGCCCGCCATCCGCAGGGCGAGGCCGAGGTTGTTCCACGCGGCGGCCTCGCGGTGGCGGTCCCCGGTGGCCCGGTGCAGGTCGCGGGCGCGGGTGTGGGCGTCGATCGCCTCCCCCGCCCGGCCCGCCTCCTGCAGGGCAATGCCGAGGTTGTCCCACGCGCCGGCCTCGCGGTGGCGGTGCCCGGTGCCCCGGTACAGGTCGCGGGCGCGGGTGTGGGCGTCGATCGCCTCCCCCGCCCGGCCCGCCTCCCGCAGGGCGGCGCCGAGGTTGTTCCACCCGACCGCCTCGGCGAGGCGGTCCCCGGCGCGGTGGGCGGCCTCCCGGGCGGCACGGCCGACGGTGATCCAGTCGTCGAAGGACCGCCGCCAGGACAGGTACTCCGCCAGGCTTGCGGCCAGCCGCACCGCCGCATCCGCGTACCGCTCCTCCCCCGCCCACTGCACCGCCGCCACCAGCCCGGCCCGCTCCCCGTCCAGCCAGCCCAGCGCCTGCGCCCGGTCCGCGAACCGCTCCGGCTCCGGCATCCCCGGCAGCCACCGCAACCGGCCGTCGGCGGCTTTCGCCCATCGGTAGTAGAACTTCAGCACCCGGTCCCGCGCCGCCTCCCCCTCCTCCACCAACTCCGCATCCCCTGCCACCACACCCGCGCCGAACGCCCGCACCAAGTCATGCAACCGCCACCGCACACCGGAAGCCGAGCCCTCGCCGCCCTGGACCGGCGTAACCAGATGGGTGGCGGCGAGATCCTCCAGCAGGCCCAGGGCGGCCTCCATGTCGAGGTCGGCCAGGGCAGCCACGGCCTCCGCGCCCGTCTCCGTACCGGGGGCGAGGGCGAGCAGGCGCAGCAGCCGGGCCTGGTCGGGTGGGAGACGGCGGTACGACGTTTCCAGGACGGGGCGGAGCACGAGCGAACGGCCGTACAGGTCGGTGCCGCGACTGCCGTTGTCGAGTACGGCGGTGGGGTCGGCGGCCTCCTTGATCTCGGTCACCAGCGAGGCGATGTCGCGATGGCGGCGCCGGCGCAGCATGGCGGCGGCGATCTGGAGGGCGAGGGGCAAGTGGCCGCAGAGGGAGGTCAGTTCGCGGAGGGCGTCCTGTTCCCGGGACGGGCGGTCGTCGCGTTCGTCGGCGTTGTGGAGGGCGCGGGTCACGAGGGCGGCGGAGTCGTCCGGGGCGAGTGTTTCGAGGTCGATGAGGCGTACGGGGAGGGCGTCCGGGCGGTCTCGGGAGGTGATCAACACCCGGTGGTCGTTCGTCCGGGGCAGCAGGGGGAGGAACTGGGACGGGTCCGAGGTGTTGTCCAGGATCAGCAGCGTCCGATCCTGTCGCTCGGCGAGGAGGGCGTGGTACGTGTCGTACTGGCGTGCCGTCGTCTGTGGCAGATCCGGGCCACGTACGCCGAGGGCGTCGAGGAGGGCGAGGACGGCTTGGTCGGCGGTGACGGGGGCGTCGTCGTAGCCGCGCAGGTCGACGAAGAGCGTGCCGCCGGGGAACCAGCCCTTCGTGCAGGCCTGGTGGGCGGCCTCCACCGCCAGTGCCGTCTTGCCGATGCCGCCCATGCCGGTGACGGCGAAGATGAGGAGAGGGAGCGCGGGGGCTCCGTCCGGGGCGGGTTCGAGGCGGGGGAGCAGGCGGCCCATTTCCGCCGATCGGCCGGTGAAGCCGAGGGGGCGGGGCGGGAGGGTGGTGGTCGCGGTGGGTACCGGGCCGTGGGACTGCTGCGGCGTACCGGTTCCGTGGTGCGGGCCTTCGCCTGGGTTACTGTCCGTCGCCGTGCGGTGGTTGGCCGACCGACTTGGCGGTGAAGGGGCCGGGGAAGGTGCTCCCCCGGAAGTCGATGTGGTCTCCGCTGTACGTGGGGGCGTCCGTGGAGCTGCGAAAAGGGCGCTCCTGGGAGGCGGAGTCATGAGGCTGCGGGGCAGTCGGCTTCGGTTGCAGCTCGTGGAGTACGGCGACCGCCGCCCTGGCCGCGTTCGCGGCGGCCCGGGGCTGTGAACCCCCGGCGTCCGCACGGGACTTGTCCGCGTCGGCCTTGTCGCTGATGCCCCGGATGATCAACGCGCCCCCCTCACCTGCGAGGTGAACCGCGTGGGCGACGCCGGAGCTTTCCATCTCGATGGCGACGGCGTCGTTGTAGCTCGCCCTGATGCGTTGGGCGAGTTCGGAGTCGCTGTCCGCGAGGACGACGTCCCCGACCGCGATCGGCTTGAAGTGGACCTTCCCGTTGAAGTGGGCCTTCCCGCGCAACGCCTCCTTGGCCGCCTGCTCCAGACGGAACGAGGCGCGCCATGCCTCCGGCCGGTCGAGGAAGCCGTCGGGCGTCTGCTTGCCGCCGTGGATGGCGTACACCTTGGTCGCGACCACGACGTCGCCGATGCCGATGTCGTCCTTCAACCCGCCGGCGACGCCCACGAAGAGCACGGCCTCGGGGGTGAGCCACGTCATCACCCGCTCGGTGATCGTGGCGGCCGTGAGCGTGCCCTCGCCGATGTCGACCAGGGCGACGTGCCAGGGGGTGCCGGGGAGCTTCCCTCGCCTGGCCCGCGTGCCGGTGCGCTCATGCGTGAGCTTCTCGACATCCGTGAGGTGGTCGAGTACGGCGTCGTATTCGAGGGACAGCGCGGTGAGGATCGCTACGGTGGGCATTGTCTCCGGCACGCTCTCAACGGTACTGCCAAGTTGCGTGTCCAGAGCGTGTGTTGGACGGGGAGGGCGCGGCGTACCGTGATGTCACGCGAGGTTCGAAGGCGGCACGGGGGACGGCGCGATGACGAACGGGTACGACGGGGACCACCTCGACTTCCGGGGAGTCAAGGTCACCGGTCCCTTCACCGCGAAGGCGGAGTACCACCAACACGGGCCCGCGCCCACCGCGCTGGACGCCCTGCCCGCGAGAGCGGTCGGCTTCACCGGCCGGGATGGCGAACTGCGTGCGCTGCTGGACGCGTTCGACCCGTCCGCGCCCGAGCGGCCGGCTGCCGTGCTGGTCGCGGCGGTGTCCGGGCTCGGCGGCATCGGCAAGACGGCGCTCGCGGTGGAGGCGGCGCACGAGGCGTGCGAGCGAGGGTGGTTTCCCGGCGGGGTGCTCTTTGTCGACCTGCACGGATACGACGATGATCCCGTTACGGCGGATCAGGCTCTTCAGGCCTTGCTGCGGGCCCTGGGCATCGAGCCCGAGCACATTCCGGCCACGGCGGATGAGCGGGCTGCGCTCTATCGTTCGACGCTCGCCCAGCGTGCCCAGGAGCGCGGGTCCGTGCTGGTCCTTGCCGATAACGCGTCCTCGCCGGCGCAGATACGTCCGCTCCTCCCTGGGCGCGGCGAACGGCACCGTGTTCTCGTCACCTCCCGTGACCGGTTGCCCCAACTGGGCGCGAGGCTCCTGCCGTTGGACGAGCTGACGCCGGAGGAGGCGTACGACCTACTCGACCTCGCCTTGCGAATCGCCAACCCCGATGACAGCCGATGCGCGGACGAAGCCGAGGTGGTCTCGACTCTCGCCGAACGCTGCGGCCATCTTCCGCTGGCCCTGCAGATCGCCGCCGCGCTGCTGGTGGCCGAGCGGGACAAGCCTGTTGCGGAGCTCGTCGCCGAACTGACCGAGTTTCGCGACAGACTCGATCACCTCGACGACGGCGAGCGCAGTGTTCGCGCGGCCTTCGACCTTTCGTATCGCCGTCTGCCGCCCGATCAGGCTCGCCTGCTGCGGCTGCTGGCGCTTGCACCGGGCTCGGACACGAGCGCTGAGGCGGTCACGGCTCTCGCTGCGACGAATGTGTTTCCAGCGCGCGCCCTGGAAGCCTTGGCCCGTGCGCATCTCGTGGAGAGGGGAAGTGGTCGGCGGCGGTGGCGGCTGCACGGACTGGTGCGGGCGTATGGCGCGAGTGTGGTGGCCGGAGATCCGGATTTGACGGAGGAGGGGGAGGCGGCGAGGGAGTGGTTGCTGGAGTTCTACTGGCGGTGTGCGGATGCCGCCGACGACCATCTGCGATGGTTGCCGGGAATGCCGGAGCCGGGGCGTTTCGCGGGGCGGGCGGAGGCGTTGGCGTGGCTGGACGCGGAGCGGGCGGGGTTGATTGCGGCGGTGCAGTGGGGGGTGGAGGAGCGGTACGCGTTCACCGCCGTGATGCTGGCCGAGTGTCTGGTGAATTACCTGGAGTGGCGGCGTTACTTCGACGACTGGATCACCGTCGGCCGTGTCGGTCAAGAAATCACCCACCGTGCGGGGGACCGTCTCCGGGAGGCCGTGGCGTGGAACAGCCTGGGTATCGCCCTGTGGGCGGCGGGCCGGGTGGCGGAGGCCATTGACGCCCTTACATGTGCTCGCGACCTGTTTCAGGCCACCAAGGACCGCCGTCGCGAGGCCGAGGCGTGGAACAACCTCGGCGGCGCCTTCCGGGAAGCGGGTCGGGTGGCCGAGGCGATCGACGCCCTTACACGCGCCCGCGACCTGCACGAGGCCGTCGGGGACCGCCACGGCGAGGCGTTCACCTGGAACAACCTCGGCCTGACTCTGCAGGGGGCGGGCCGGGTGGCGGAGGCCATTGATGCCCATACCCGCGCCCGTGACTTGTACCAGGCCGCCGAAGATCGCCGCCGCGAGGCTGCCGCATGGAACAACCTCGGCTGCGCCCTGCGGAAGGCGGGGCGTGTGGCGGAGGCCATCAGGGCATTCGGCCAGGCCATGGAGATCCACCGGGAGTTCGGGGACTGGTACGGGGCGGGCCAGACCTTCGAAAACCTTGCCCTCGCCCACGCATCGGCCCACCGCCCGACCGAGGTCCGCACCGCCTACCTTCAAGCCGCCGACGCCTACACCCGGGCCGAGGCCCTGGACGAAGCCGACCGAGCACGCGTCCGCGCGGAGGCGACAGACCCCAGGCCCGCCTCCTCCAATTCTCACCCCTTAACAGCCCCACCCAAAGCAAACCCCCCACCCAACCTCCGCGCGACGAGCACATACAACAAAATCACCGGCGTCGAGTAAATAACCGAAAACGCAGCCAACTGCCCATAAACCACCGTCCCCCGATTCCCGAAGAAATCATTGATGCTCACCGAAGCCGGCATCTGATCCGGACTCAGCAGCAGCATGAACGGCACAAAGAAGTTCCCCCACATCATCACGAACGAGAAGACCGTCACCACTCCCACACCCGGCCCCATCAGCGGCAGCACAATCCGCAGCAACGACTGGAAGCTGGACGCCCCGTCCGTCCAGGCCGCCTCTTCCAACTCCTTCGGCACCCCGTCCATGAAATTTTTCATCAGCCAAATGGCAAAAGGCAGTTGAGAAGCCGCGAAGAAGAAGATCGTGCCCTGCATGGTGTCGATCAGGTCCACCTGTACGAACAACGCGTACACCGGAACCATGATCGCCGTGATCGGCAGACTCGTGGCGAAGAGAATCGTCAGCAGGAACGGCCGGTTGAGCCGGGACCGGAACCGTGACAGCGGGTACGCCGCCAGAGCCGCGCAGACGACCGTCAGCAGGGTCGCCCCGCCGCACAGGATCAGGCTGTTGAGCAGGGGCGTGAAGGTGATGTCGGGTTCGAGTACGGCGTCGAAGTTGTCCAGGGTGACGCCGTCGGGGATCTTCACCTGCAGGCCGGCGTCCGGGTCCAGGGCGGAGAGGACCACCCAGGCCAGTGGCAGGACGAAGGCGGCCGCTACGACGAGGAGGCCGGCGTCGGCGGCGTAACGGCGGTTGGCGCGGCGGGACTTGAGGGTCGGAGGCACGGGCATCTCAGACCTCCGTCCGCAGCAGTCGCAGATAGACGACCGAGAACAGCGAACCGACCACGAGAAGCAAGAGCGCCACGGCAGTCCCGTACCCGATCATGCTCTTCTGGAAGGCCTGTTCGTACATGAAGAGGGGGAGGGTCTGGCTGCGGTTTCCCGGGCCTCCTCTCGTCATGACCCAGATCAGGCCGAAGACCGACAGCGTCTGCAGCGTGTTGAGCATCAGGTTCGTACCGATGGAACGTCTGATCATCGGGAGCGTGATGTGCCACATGCGGCGCCAGCCGCCCGCCCCGTCGACCTCCGCGGCTTCCGTGATCTCCTTCGGGATCTCATTCAGCGCCGCCGAGTACACCAGCATCGAGAAAGCCGTGCCCCGCCATACGTTGGCGAAGGAGACGGCCAGGATCGGGAGCGTGAACAGCCAGTTCTGGGACGGGAGATGCAGCCAGTCCAGAATGGCGTTCAACGTGCCTTCGCCGCGGAAGAAGGCGTACAGGAGGAAGCCTGCTACGACTTCCGGTAGTACCCAGGCCGTGATCACGATGCCGCCCGTGAGCGTGCGAACGGGCTTTGACGCGCGCTGCATCAGCGAGGCGAGGGCCAGGCCCAGGGTGTTCTGGCCGATGAGGGAGCTGAGGACGGTGAACACCAGCGTCAGCCATACGGCGTTGAGGAACGCCGCGTCCTGGAAGGCCTCGCGGAAGTTGTCGAAGCCGACGAACGACGACTCGGCCTGGCCGGTGAGCTGGAGGTCCGTGAAGGCGATGTAGGCGCAGTACGCGATGGGGCCCGCGAGGAAGAGGACCAGGAGGACGACGGCGGGGGAGACGGGGAGCGCACGGGTGAGTGCGTGGCGCAGGGAGCGGCTCTTCGGCGTGGGCGGTGGTGCGGTCGGTCCCGGCGCGGTCTTGGCGACGCCGGGACCGGCCGGGGGCGCGGCGGTCATGAACGGCTGCTCACTTCTCGCTCGACCTTCTCGCTCAACTCCCGCTTCTCGCTCACTTCTCGCTCACTTCTTGATCACTTGGTTGTCCGTGGCCGACTTGAGTTCCTCGTCGTAGCCGCTCGCCGCCTCCTCGACCGAGCTGTCGCCCGTCGTCACACCCTCCATGGCCTCCTGGATCGCCGTCGAGACCTTCGGATACGCGGGGTAGGCGGGACGGTAGTGCGTACTGGACACCAGGTCCGTGAAGAACTTGATGCCGGGCTGCGCCTTCACGTACTCCGGGTCCTCGGCGACGTCCTTCCGCACCGCGATACCGGAGTTGGCGATGTACCACTTCTGGGCGTTCGCCTTCGTCTGCATCGTCTCGATGAACTTGAAGGCGAGGTCGGGATTGGCCGCCTTGGAGGGGATCGACCAGGTCCAGCCGCCGGACATGCTCACCTTGCCGGGGGCCTGGCCGTTCTGGGTCGGCATGGCCGCGAGGCCCAGCTTCTCCGACCACTCCGGCCATTCGTGACCGCTGCCCTCCAGCCAGTCCTGCGGGAGCCAGGAGCCGTCGAGGTTGATGCCGAGCTTGCCCTCGGGGAGGAACTCGCCGCGGACCCGGGTCGCGATGTTCGGGTCGAGGGCGTCCGACACGTCGGGGCCGAGCTTCTCCTTGTAGACGGTCTCCACGAAGGTGAGGGCGTCCTTGAAGGCCTGGCTGCCGGTGATCCACTTCTTGGACGCGGTGTCGTAGAGGGGGTCTTCGTCTTTGCTCGCCGAGTTGCCCGTCCCGTACAGGAGCATTTCGAAGCCCTGCATGGCGGAGGCTTCGCCAGCCGGTTTGCCCGTGTAGACGTTGAGCGGGATGACACCGGGGACCTTCTGCTTGATGGTCCGGGCGGCTTCGAGGACGTCGTCCCATGTCTTCGGCTGCCAGTTCTCCGGTAGGCCCGCCTTCTTGAAGATGCCCTTGTCGAACCAGAGGCCCCGAGTGTCGGTCCCGTCCGGTACGCCGTACGTCTTGCCGTCCTCGGCCTTGGCCGCCGCCTTGGCCGTGTCGATGAACTGGTCCCAGTCCTTCCACTTCTCCAGGTACGGGTCCAGGGGCTTCAAGTACCCGCTCGTGATGTCCGAGTTGATGAGGAACGTGTCCTCGTACACCAGGTCCGGGGCCGTCTTGGGGGAGCGGAGCATCTGCTGGAGCTTCGTGTAGTACTCCGAGTCCGGGGCCTTGATCGGGACGAGCTTGACCTTCTTGCCCGGATTCGCCTTCTCGAACTGCTTCTTCATGTCGGCTAAGTAGGTGTCCAGGACCTTGATCGAGTTGTCCGTGGACTGTTTGAAGGAGACCTCGAGGGTGTCCGGATCGCTTCCGGAGCCGCCGCCGCAGGCGGAGAGCGTGGTGGCGGCGAGCAGAGTTGCGAGGAGGAGAGGAGCGGCGGTGGGGCGCACGGGCACGACCTCCTACTGGCCGACGTCGTTGTGGCCGAGTTTGGCTGCATCGTGAACGTAAGAGCGGTGGTCCGGCCAGGTCAATGACCTTGCAGCGGCTTGGGGTTGGGCTTGGCACGGACATTCCCGCGGTGTCTCCCGCCCGCGGCACACGCTTAAGGTACTGCCGAGTCGCCTGACCAGCAGGGACGTTGGGCGCCGAGAAGGGGGACAGAGACGTGCCGGGACAAGACGTCACCACAGGCCAGTTGCTGATCGCCGAGTACGAGAGCGTGAAGGACGAGCAGAAGGCGCGGATCGGGTTCCGGGACAACCTGCTGTACGTCACCCTCGCGGTCGTCGCCGCCGTCATCGCCGCGGCCGCCCAGGCCGAGCAGGCATCGATGCTGCTCGCGCTGCCGCCGGTGTGTGTCGTTCTCGGGTGGACCTACCTCGTGAACGACGAGAAGATCTCGGCGATCGGAGCCTACGTACGGGGCGAGTTGGGGCCCCGGCTGGCCCAACTCGCTGGTACTGAAGGCGCCTTCGGCTGGGAGACCGCCCACCGCGTTGACTCCCGAAGGGCCTCCCGCAAAGCCATCCAGTGCGGGATCGATCTACTCGCCTTCTGCGTCGTGCCGTTGGCGGGGCTCGTCGTGTACTGGGCCGGTGGTCAGGTCACTGGGGGCCTGCTGGCGGTGTCCGTGATGGAGGCGCTCGCTGTCGCGGGGCTGGGTGCCCAATTCCTGGTGTACGCAGGGGTGTTCAACTCTGCTTGACGGTACGTCGATGGCCTTCGGGCGATCCGGGAGCGATCCGGACCGGGGGCCGCAGCCGTGCCCACCGCCCCTCGCCGCCTACCCCTTGATCCATCGATACTGCAACTCCGGTCTCCCCACCTGCCCGTACTGAGGATTCCGTCCCGCCCGTCCCGCATCCACCAGATGTTCCAGATACCGCCGGGCGGTGATCCGCGATATCCCGACCGCCTCCGCCACGCCCGCCGCGGTCAGCCCTTCCGTGGAGTCCCGCAGCGCCCGGGTCACCCGCTCCAGCGTCGGCCCGCTCAGCCCTTTGGGCAGCTCCGCGGGTCCCGGTGCGCGCAGGGTCGCGAGCGCCCGGTCCACCTCGTCCTGGCCGCTGGCCTCGCCGGCCGCCGCGTGGAACTCCGCGTACCGTACGAGCCGGTCCCGCAGAGTTGCGAACGTGAACGGCTTCAGGACGTACTGCACGACGCCCAGCGAGACGCCCTCCCGTACGACCGTGAGATCGCGCGCGGAGGTGACCGCGATGACGTCCGCGTGATAGCCGGCGGCGCGGAGCGAGCGCGCGAGCTGCAGTCCGTGCGCGTCCGGGAGATGGAGATCGAGGAGCAGCAGGTCCACCGGCATCCGGTCCAGCGCCCGCCGTGCCTCCGCCCCGGTGTGCGCTTTGCCCACCGCGATGAAACCGGGCACGCGTCCCACGTACATGACATGTGCGTCGGCCGCGACAGGGTCGTCCTCGACGACCAGGACGCGGATGTCCTTGGAGGGCGTGCTCATACGGTGCCTCCGTGGCTCATACGGTGCCTCCGTGCGGAGTGGGCTGAGGAATCGGCTCTGGCTCGGCGTGGACCTTATCCCCCTTGTCCGAAATCCGCCCCTCCGGAGCCTGCCCCACTTCCGCCGTCGGCAGCGGCAGCCGCACCTCGAACTCCGCCCCGCCCCCCTCCGCATCCGTCACGGTCAGCGTCCCGTCATGACGGCTGACGGCCTGCCGTACGAGTGCCAGTCCGAGCCCCCGGCCCCCCGGACCCGCCGGTTTTGTGGACCAGCCGCGCTCGAAGACCGCCTCCGCGTGGGCCGGGTCCACGCCGTCCCCGGTGTCGGTGACCCGCAGGACCAGAACCGCCTCGTCGGCGAGCGCGGTGACCGTGACACGGGCGCCGACCGAACCCTGTGCAGCGTCCACCGCGTTGTCGATCAGGTTGCCGAGCACCGTGACCAGGTCGCGTGCGGGGAGCGAGTCCGGGAGCAGGCCGTCGTCGATGCTGCTGTCCTCGGAGACGACCAGCTCGACGCCCCGCTCGTTCGCCTGCGCCGCCTTGCCCAGCAGCAGGGCCGCGAGCACCGGCTCGCTCACCGCCGCGACCACCTGGTCCGTCAGCGCCTGGGCCAGTTCCAGCTCGGCCGTGGCGAAGTCGACCGCCTCCTCCGCGCGGCCCAGCTCGATCAGGGAAACCACCGTGTGCAGGCGGTTCGCGGCCTCGTGTGCCTGCGAGCGGAGTGCCTGAGTGAAGCCGCGCTCCGAGTCCAACTCGCCCATCAGGGACTGGAGTTCGGTCACATCGCGCAGGGTTACGACCGTGCCGCGGCGTTCGCCGCCCGACACCGGCGAGGTGTTCATCACGAGCACCCGCGAGGCGGTGAGATGCACTTCGTCCACGCGTGGCTCCGTCGACAGCAGCGCCCCCGTCAGCTGGGCGGGCAGCCCGAGGTCCGCCACCGAGCGGCCGACCACATCGCCGGTCACCCCGAGCAGTTCGCGCCCGCCGTCGTTGATCAACGCCACCTTGAACTGCCCGTCGAGCATCAGCAGCCCCTCGCGCACGGCATGCAGCGCGGCCTGGTGGTAGTCGTGCATCCGGCTGAGCTCGCCCGCGTTCATCCCGTGCGTGGAGCGCCGCAGCCGGGCATTGATCACGTACGTACCTACGCCGCCCAGCGCCAGCGCGCCCACCGCGACGCCGAACAGCGCCGTCACCTGGTCCTGCACCCGCTCGCTTATGGCGTCGACCCGGATGCCCGCGCTGACCAGGCCGACGATGCGGCCTCCGTCGTAGATCGGCGTGACGGCCCGTACGGACGGGCCGAGCGTGCCCGTGTACACCTCCGTGAACGGCTCGCCCTTGAGGGCAAGCTCCGTGTGCCCGAGGAAGGGCCGGCCGATCTGGTTCTTGTCGGGGTGCGTCCAGCGGATGGCCTTGGTGTTCATGATCGTGACGAAGTCGACCTGGGCATGGCGCCGCACCTCGTTCGCATACGGCTGGAGGGTCGCCGACGGATCGGGAGTGCGGATAGCCTCCCGTACGGAAGGGGAGTCCGCTACGGAACTGGCCACGCCCAGGGCCTGACGGCGCGCCGCGTCCTCGGCCTGCCTGCGGTCGCTGACGTACGTGAACAGGGCGCAACCGGCCACCACGACGGCTACGAGGACTGCCTGCATGGCGAAGAGCTGGCCCGCCAGGCTGCGGGGCCGGGGGATACGCATGGAATCAGTCTGCATCGTTGCGTCCACGTGAACTCAATGAACGGAAGGGTGACCGGCCTCACAGCCCACGGGATAGTCACCGCAACCCCCGGACGTGAGCCGCACGCCGGTGATGCGACGATGACGTCAAGGAGGCAGCCGTGACGAGTACGGCAGCTACCAAGCCCGCCGGCAAGCGGGACCGCACCCACTATCTCTACATCGCGGTGATCATCTCGGTGGTGCTCGGCATCACCGTCGGACTGGTCACCCCCGACTTCGCGGTCCAGCTGAAGCCGATCGGCACCGGCTTCGTGAACCTGATCAAGATGATGATCTCGCCGATCATCTTCTGCACCATCGTGCTGGGCATCGGCTCGGTACGGAAGGCCGCGAAGGTCGGCGCGGTAGGTGGCATCGCACTCGCCTACTTCACGGTGATGTCGCTGGTCGCGCTCGGTATCGGCCTGGTCGTCGGCAACATCATCGACCCGGGTACGGGCCTCGCGGTCACCGACTCGGTCAAGGAGACCGGTCAGGCGCAGGTCACCGAGGCCAAGAGCACCGAGGAGTTCCTGCTCGGCATCATCCCGACCACGATCGTCTCCGCCTTCACCGGCGGCGAGGTCCTGCAGACCCTCCTGATCGCCCTGCTCGCGGGCTTCGCGCTGCAGGCCATGGGCGACGCCGGCCAGCCGATCCTGCGCGGTGTCGAGCACATCCAGCGTCTCGTCTTCCGCATCCTCGCCATGGTGATGTGGGCCGCCCCGATCGGTGCCTTCGGTGCCATCGCCGCGGTCACCGGCTCCGCGGGTCTTGACGCGCTCAAGAGCCTCGCCGTGCTGATGCTCGGCTTCTACACCACCTGCTTCCTCTTCGTGTTCATCGTGCTGGCCGCGCTGCTGCGCGTGGTGTCGGGCCTGAACATCTTCACGTTCTTCAAGTACCTGGGCCGTGAGTTCCTGCTGATCCTGTCCACCTCCTCCTCCGAGTCCGCGCTGCCGCGACTCATCGCGAAGATGGAGCACATGGGCGTCAGCAAGCCCGTCGTCGGCATCACCGTCCCGACCGGCTACTCCTTCAACCTCGACGGCACCATGATCTACATGACCATGGCGTCCCTCTTCATCGCCGACGCCATGGGTACGCCGATGTCGATCGGCGAGCAGATTCCGCTGCTGCTGTTCCTGCTGGTCGCTTCTAAGGGTGCGGCCGGCGTCACCGGTGCGGGTCTCGCCACCCTGGCCGGCGGTCTCTCCTCTCACAAGCCTGCGCTGGTCGACGGCATCGGTCTGATCGTCGGTATCGACCGCTTCATGAGCGAGGCGCGTGCGCTGACGAACTTCGCGGGTAACGCGGTGGCCACGGTGCTGATCGGTACGTGGACGAAGGAGATCGACCGAGGGCGGGTCGATCAGGTGCTGGCCGGCCGGCTGCCGTTCGATGAGAAGACGCTTCTCGACGACGCCCCTGCCGGGGAGGGGGCCGACTCTTCTCCCGAGGGTTCGGAGAAGGAGCTCGCCAAGGCGTAGTCGCTCCGCGGGTTCGCCGCCGTAGGGCTGAGGGCTGGCACCCGGCTGCGGGTTCGTTGTGGCTGGTCGCGCCCACGCGGCGGAGCCGCAAATTGATACAGCCCCGCGCCCCTGAAAGAAGGCCTGCGGCCTATTTCAGGGGCGTCGGGGCCCCTCGAAAAGCCACAAGGGCCCGCGATCGACCCCCGGGCGGCTGAATGTCTCCCCCTCGCCAGCCGTCCGGTTCACAAGCTCAGCCCGACCATCCCCCCCGGGTGGCCGGGCTGAGCCCTTGTTGTCACTGGCTCAACTCACTTCGCCGGAAAAGCCTTTGACCCCTCCCTTCTCAAGTCCCAGGCTGGGAAGCCGCAAATGCTGCGGGACTGTACGGAGGTACGCATGGGGGACGACTCGATGGTTGTCGGTACGGAGGACGCGGAGGAGCCGTACTCGTTGGACGAGATCGGCGGTCTCTTCCACGAGTTCCTGCTGGCGGTCGCTCGGCCCAAGCGCCGGGAGGGCTACCGTGATCTGACCAAGCGGCTCCGGGCGCATCTGGGTACGACCCCTGGGGATCAGCCGGTGGTCAAGGCCGCTTATCCCCCGTACGAACTGCCGAATGTCCATCTGGCACTGGAGCGCTGGTTCGCCGTCGAGGGGCGGACGCACGAGCTGATCGGGATGACCGGCTCGGAGAGCCGCGGCGACCTCACTCTGGGCGAGATCCTCGAATCGGCGAACCTGTACGACCGGTTCGTGGTCGGAGCCGTCGACTACGCGCATCTGCCGGTCTCCCCGGACGACGAACTCGCCTGTGTCTCCTTCGGTTTCTACCTCGGGCAGGAGGGTGAGGAGCGGTTCGCGCTGCTGCTGCGCGGCCCGGCGGACGAGTACGGACGCAACAAGGTCGAGCTCGAAGTCCTCGCCCCCGACAAGGCGTTCGCGGACCGGCTGCTCGCCGACATCGACGCGCTGATGCTCGAGCACAACATCTTCCGCGGGCAGATCCTCTCCTTCGACGGCTCGGAGTTCGACAACGGCCTCGGACCGTTCCGCTTCCACCGCAGGCCCGCGCTGACGCGCGAGGAGATCGTGCTGCCGCCCGGTCTTCTGGAGCGGGTGGAGCGGCAGGTCGTCGGGGTGGCCCGGCGCCGCGAGCGGCTGCGCGTGGCGGGTCAGCATCTGCGCCGAGGACTGCTCCTGTACGGGCCGCCCGGCACCGGCAAGACCCACACCATCCGTTACCTGCTCTCCCACCTGCCGGCGTTCACGGTCGTCGTCCTCTCCGGTACGAGCATGGGCGCGATCGGCCCCGCGTGCCGGCTCGCCCGGATGCTCCAGCCCGCGCTGGTGGTCCTCGAGGACGTCGACCTGGTCGCCGAGGCGCGCGACCTGGACGGTGGCGTGCAGCCCCTGCTCTTCCAGGTGCTGAACGAGATGGACGGCCTCGGCGACGACGCCGACGTGGCCTTCCTGCTCACCACCAACCGGGCCGACCTCCTCGAACCGGCCCTCGTCCAGCGCCCCGGCCGCGTCGACCTCGCCGTCGAGATCCCTCTGCCGGACGCCGACGGGCGCGCCCGGCTCCTCAGCCTGTACGGAGCCGGCCTCGACCTCGGCAAGGACATCACCGAGGAGATCGTCACCCGCACCGAGGGTGTGACGGCCTCCTTCACCAAGGAGCTCATACGCCGCGCCGTACTGATCTCGGCGGAGCGGGACGCGGACCACACGGAAACGGCCGACCTCCGGCAAGCGGTCGACGAACTCCTCTCCGACCGCGACCGCCTGACCCGCCGCCTCCTGGGTGTGAAGCACCCGGATGACGAGACCGACGAGGACTGGCTGACCGAGGAGAGCGACGACTAACCCGGACTTGCCGAAGTCCGCTGCGGTGCCGCGCCCCGTCAGGGGCGCGGGGAACTGCGCGACCAGCCACGAGGGACCCGCAGCTTCAAACCGCATCTCCAGCGCAGCGTCTTGCTTTGACGTCGGCGTCAAGGATTACCGTCGCAGCATGCGAATCGGCGAGCTGGCCGCACGGGCCGGGACCACGACGCGGACGCTGCGTTACTACGAGTCGCGTGGGCTGCTGCCCGCGCGGCGTGGCAGCAACGGATACCGGACGTACGACGAGGACGACCTGAAGCTGCTTCGGCAGATCAGGACCTTGCAGGACTTCGGGTTCGAGCTGGAGGAGACACGGCCCTTCGTGGAGTGTCTGCGGGCCGGGCACCCGGAAGGTGACCTGTGCCCCGCATCGCTCGCCGTGTACCGGCGCAAGCTCGGTGAACTGGACGCGCTGATCGGCGAGTTGCAGGCCGTACGGGCGCAGGTCGGATGGCAGCTGGTGAAGGCGGAGGCGGCGCGCGACGAGCTGGCGGCCGGCGCGGAGGTTCCGGGCGGCCCGGAACCCGTATGCGAACTGGGAGGGCGGACGCGGTGATCAAGGCAGACGGTGTGGCCGAAGTAACCGACGCGGACTTCGAGGCGGAGGTGATCGGGGCGGAGCTGCCCGTACTGGTGGAGTTCACGGCCGACTGGTGCCCGCCGTGCCGGCAGATCGCGCCGGTACTGAGCGCCGTCGCCTCCGAGGAGGGCGACCGGTTCAAGGTGGTCCAGCTGGACGTGGACACGAACCCGGAGATCACGAACGCGTACGGCGTGCTGTCGATGCCCACGCTCATGGTGTTCCGGGGCGGCGAGCCGGTGAAGTCCATGGTGGGAGCCAGGTCGAAGCGACGGCTCCTGGAGGAGCTGTCCGACGTGCTGTAACCAGCAGGCGAACAAGACAGGCGAACAAGAAATCCCCCGCGGGAATTGCCCGCAGGGGATTTCTTTGCGTATATTGAATGGTTCGCGACTTCACTCGAATTAGGTCGCGAAGAAGTTCAGTAGGCACAGTATATCGGGCCGGGAGTGGAATTGTCAAACAACGATTTTCCGGACGATGAATTCCGCCGAGAGCAGGAATTCATCGACGGGTTGTACGCGCGCGTCGACGCCCTGCGCGGCGGCACCGAGTCCGCCGTGGCGGACGCGCTCGCGCAGGGCAGTACGCCGATGCAGGCGCGCCTGGAGCGGGACATCCTGGTCGCCGAGCGCTCGGGGCTGCTCGCCGCGCTGAACGCGGTGGACGGTTCCCTCTGCTTCGGCCGAATCGACCTCACCAACGGAATCCACCACCACATCGGCCGAATCGGAATCCGCGCCGACGACACCGAACACACCCCGATTCTGATCGACTGGCGGGCCCCGGTCGCCCGCCCGTTCTACCTCGCCACCGGCCATATGCCCATGGGCCTGCGCCGCCGCCGGCACATCACGACCGAGGGCCGTGCCGTCACCGCCCTGCACGACGAGATCCTCGACCTGGGGGACCAGGAGCGCACCGGGCACGAGGACCCGAGCGGTGACGCCGTGTTGCTCGCCGCCCTCAACTCCGCGCGCACCGGCCGTATGGGCGACATCGTGCGGACCATCCAGGCCGAGCAGGACCGCATCATCCGCGCTCCGCACCGCGGGGTCCTCGTGGTCGAGGGCGGCCCGGGTACGGGCAAGACGGCCGTGGCGCTGCATCGCGCCGCGTATCTCCTGTACGAACACCGGGAGTTGCTCGCCAAGCGGGCCGTCCTGATCGTGGGCCCGAACCCGGCGTTCCTCGGCTACATCGGCGAGGTCCTGCCCTCGCTCGGCGAGACGGGCGTGCTGCTCTCGACGGTCGGCGAGCTGTTCCCCGGCGTGCACGCGACCGCGACCGACACCTCCGAGGCCGCCGCCGTGAAGGGCCGCGCCGACATGGCGGACGTTCTGGCCGCCGTCGTACGCGACCGTGAGGCGCTGCCCGACCCGGTGATCGGCATCGAGCACGACCGGGACATCCTGCTGCTCGACGACGGTCTCGTACGCGTCGCCCGTGAGCGCACCCGTGAGGCGCTGCTGCCGCACAACGCCGCCCGCGAGACCTTCGAGGGCCACATCCTCAACATCCTCACCGACATGGTCGCCGAGCGGATCGGCACGGATCCGTACGACGGCTCGAACCTGCTCGACGTCAGCGACATCACCCAGATCCGCGACGAGCTGGCCGAGAACCCCGAAGTCTGGTCGGCCATCGACCAGTTGTGGCCGCGCCTCACCCCGCAGCGGCTCGTCGCGGACTTCCTCGCGGAGCCCGACGGTTATGTCTCCGAGGCGGATGCCGACGCCATCCGGCGCCCGGTGACGCGCGCCTGGACCACCTCCGACGTCCCCCTCCTCGACGAGGCCGCCGAACTCCTCGGCGAGGACGACCGGCCGGCGCGGGCCGCGGCCGAGAGGGAACGCGAGGAGCAAGTGGCGTACGCGCAGAGCGTGCTGGACATCTCCTACGCCTCACGGACGTACGAGTTCGAGGACAAGGAGGAGGACGACCCCGAGGCGGGTGAGGTCCTCTCCGCGCACGACATCATCGACGCCGAGCGGATGGCCGAGCGGCATGAGGAGGACGACCACCGCAGCGCCGCCGAGCGCGCCGCGGCCGACCGGACCTGGGCCTTTGGGCACATCATCGTGGACGAGGCGCAGGAGCTGTCGCCGATGGCGTGGCGGCTGCTGATGCGGCGCAGTCCGACGCGGTCGATGACGCTGGTCGGGGATCCGGCGCAGACGGCCGACGCGGCGGGCGTCGGCTCCTGGTCCGGCATCCTCGACCCCTACGTCCAGGACCGCTGGGAGCACACCCGGCTCGCCGTCAACTACCGCACCCCGTCCGAGGTCATGGACGTCGCGGCGGCCGTGGTGCGCGCCGAGGATCCCGGCTTCGAGCCGCCGAGTTCGGTGCGGTCGACGGGCGTACGGCCCTGGGTGCGGGCCACCGACGACCTGCCGGGAGCCGTGGCGAAGGCGGTCGCGGAACTGACCCCGGAGGAGGGGCGGTTGGCGGTGATCGCGCCCCGCGATCTCCACCGGGCGCTGGCCGCACGGCTCGACGGCGTCACGGCGGGCGAGGAACCCGACCTGACGCGGTCCGTCGTACTCCTCGATGCACGTCAGGCCAAGGGCCTGGAGTTCGACTCGGTGCTGGTGGTGGAGCCGTCGCGGTACGGCACGAGCGATCTGTACGTGGCGCTCACCCGGGCCACGCAGACACTCGGAGTCGTCCACACGGGGGAGCTGCCGCAGGCGCTGGCGACGGCCTTCTGAACGGCCCGGCTTTGCGGGTCTAATCCGGCATCTGCGGCATACATCACCGAGTCGTAACAGTTGGCGTCATGGTCACAGCTTGTGTACGCGCGGTGCGGTATGCGTGTTCGCATGAACCCTCAACCATCCGCCGCGGCCCCGGACGGGGCGCCCCCGCTCGAGTCGCTGCGCGTCGAGCCGTTGCTGACGTCGGCGTTCGACACGGACCCGGCCGGCGTGTACGCGCACCTGCGGCGTACGTACGGTCCGGTGGCGCCCGTCGGTCTCATGGGCGTACCGGTGTGGCTGGTCCTCGACTACCGCGAGGTCCTGGAGGTGCTCCGCAAGGAGAGCCTGTGGCGGCGGGACATCCGGTACTGGCGGGCGCGGGCCGAGGGGCGGCTGCCGCAGGACTGGCCGCTGCTCGCCGGGTACGAGGTGCGGCAGACGATGTTCATGGACGACGAGGAGCATCTGGCCGCGCGGCAGACCTATCACTCGGCGCTCGGTCCGTTCCAGGACGCCCGTACGCCGCAGGGGTGGGAGCTGCGCTCGGCCGTCGTGTCGTACGCGGACGAGCTCGTCGCCATGCTGGCTGCGGAGTCCGGTACCGCGGGGTTCATGGACCTGGCCGCGCAGTACACCAGGCCGCTGCTGCTGATGGTCACGACCCGGTTGTTCGGCTGTCCCGTCGAGCTCGGGGACGAGCTGGTCATAGACATGTGGCGGATGCTCGACGGCGGAGCCGACGCGGGGCCCGCCACCGGGCGGGCGCTCGCGGCCATGACCAGGCTCGCCGCGCATCGGCGGGCCGTGCCCGGCGACGACCTCACGTCCTACATGCTCCTCGCCGATCCCTCTCTGTCCGACGAGCAGCTCGGGCGGGAGCTGTTCATGAACGCGGTGTACCTCAACGACATCACCGGCAACATGGTGTGCAACACGTTGCTGGAGGTGTTGCGCGGCAACGCCACGGTCCGGCGGAGCCTGTCGGCCGGGCTGATCGGCGAGACCGTCAACCGGGCCGCGCTCGCCAACGCGCCCGTGGCCAACATGTGCTTCCGCTTCGCGGCGCATGATGTGCGCCTCGGCAACTTCTGGATCCGGGCGGGTGATGTGGTCTCGCCGTCCGCGGCGGCGGCGCATCAGGATCTGATGGCGATCGGGTCGCACCTCGTGGACTCCACGGTGAGTACGCGGGCGCATCTGGGGTGGGGGGCCGGGCCGCACCAGTGCCCGAGCGCTGCCCGCGAGCTGGCGGGTGCGGTGGTCGCCACGGCGGTCGGCCGAATCTTCGACCACTTCACGAAGGTGGAACTTACGCTGCCTGCCGATCAGTTGCCTTGGCGGTCGGGGCCGGTGGTGCGGGGGTTGCGGCTGCTGCCGGTCCGGTACGAGCTTGGCGCCGGGCATCCCGTCGCCGGGCAGGCGCCGGCGCCGCGGGCCGCCGCGAACGGGGCGCCGCGGGCGGACGCCTCGCAGGCGTCCCGGAACCATGCGCGGGGGTTGCTGTCGGCGCTGCGGAATCTGATGTGGGGTACGCGGAAGGGGGGTTGAGGGGGTTGTTTCGCCCCCGCCGCCCTTACCCGTCCCATACCAAGGGGCTCCGCCCCTGGACCCCGCTGGGGGCTGCGCCCCCAGACCCCCACCAGGGCTGCGCCCCGGACCCACCAGGGCTGCGCCCCCAGACCCCCACCAGGGCTGCGCCCCGGATCTACCAGGGCTGCGCCCCGGACCCCGTTTCGGGGGCCAGCCCCCGGGCCCCCGCTCCTCAATCGCCGGAGGGGCTGAATTGCGCGGCCATCGCCCGAGGGCTGATTTGGCGCGCCCGAACTTCATCAGCGCAGGCCCGCATCAATCAGCCCGTCTGGGGGCACCCCCAGAGGTAGCTGGGGGAGGTAGCTGGGGGAGTTTGAGGACGAGGCCGCCAGGCCCATAGCGGGGTCTGGGGCGCAGCCCCAGCGGGGTCCAGGGGCGGAGCCCCTGGTGGGGTTCGGGGCAACGCCCCGAGGATGGGACGGGTAGGGGCGGCGGGGGCGAAACCATCCCCCCTACGCCGGCCGCAGCCACACCGTAGAAAGCGGCGGCAGCGTAAGCCGGATGCTCGCCGGGCGCCCGTGCCAGCCCTGGGCGTCCGGCTTGAGCGGGTCGGGGGTGGTGACGTCGCTGCCGCCGTACGCAGCGGCGTCCGTGTTCAGGCACTCGTGCCAAGCAGGGACGTCGGCCGGAACCCCGACCCGGTACTCGCGCCGGACCACCGGCGAGAAGTGGGACACCACCAGCAACGGCGAACCCGCCGCGTCGAAGCGCAGGAACGCGAACACGTTGTCCTCCGCCGCGTCACCCGTGACCCAGGAGAACCCGGTCGGATCCGTATCGAGCTCCCAGAGGGCCGGAGTCCGCCGGTAGACCGAGTTCAGGTCGCGCACCAGGTCCCGTACACCTCGGTGGTCCGCCTCCGCCCCGTACGCCGGATCCAGCAGCCACCAGTCCGGCCCATGCGCCTCCGACCACTCCGCCCCTTGCGCGAACTCCTGCCCCATGAAGAGGAGTTGCTTGCCGGGGTGCGCCCACATGAAGCCCAGATACGCCCGATGGTTCGCCCGCTGCTGCCACCAGTCACCCGGCATCTTCGACACCAACGACCGCTTGCCGTGCACGACCTCGTCGTGCGAGATCGGCAGCACGTAGTTCTCGCTGTAGGCGTACACCATCGAGAACGTCATCTCGTTGTGGTGGTACTTCCGGTGCACCGGCTCCTTCGAGACATAGCCGAGCGAGTCGTGCATCCAGCCCATGTTCCACTTCAGCCCGAAGCCGAGGCCGCCGAAGCCGCCGGGCCCGATGTGGTCGGTGGCGCGCGTGACGCCGTCCCAGGCCGTGGATTCCTCGGCGATGGTGACGACGCCGGGCACCCGCCGGTACACGGTGGCGTTCATCTCCTGGAGGAAGGCGACGGCGTCGAGGTTCTCGCGGCCGCCGTGCACGTTGGGCGTCCACTGGCCGTGCTCGCGGGAGTAGTCCAGGTACAGCATGGAGGCGACGGCGTCGACGCGCAGGCCGTCGATGTGGAACTCCTCGCACCAGTACACGGCGTTGGCGACCAGGAAGTTACGTACCTCGCGGCGGCCGTAGTCGAACTCCAGGGTGCCCCAGTCGGGGTGCGCGGCCCGCAGGGGGTCCTCGTGCTCGTACAGGGGGCGGCCGTCGAATTCGGCCAGGGCCCAGTCGTCGCGCGGGAAGTGCGCGGGCACCCAGTCCATGATCACGCCGATGCCGGCCTGGTGCAGGGCGTCGACGAGGTATTTGAAGTCGTCGGGGGTGCCCAGGCGGGCGGTGGGTGCGTAGAAGCCGGTGACCTGGTAGCCCCAGGAGCCGCCGAAGGGGTGCTCGGCGACCGGCATCAGCTCGACGTGGGTGAAGCCCAACTCGGAGACGTAGGCGGGGAGTTGCTCGGCGAGCTGGCGATACGTCAGCCCGGGGCGCCAGGACGCGAGATGGACCTCGTACACCGACATCGGCGACTCATGGGCGGGCCTGGCCGCCCGGCGGGACAGCCACTCCTCGTCCTGCCACTCGTGGTGCGAGGCGGTGACGACGGAGGACGTCTTGGGCGGTTCCTCGGTACGCCGCGCCATCGGATCAGCCCGCATCGTCTTCGAACCGTCGGGCCGCGTGATCTCGAACTTGTAGAGCTCGCCCTCGCCGAGCCCCGGCACGAACAGCTCCCACACCCCGGACGAGCCCAGCGACCGCATGGGGTAAGCCGTGCCGTCCCAGAAGTTGAACGATCCGGCCAGCCGCACTCCGCGCGCGTTCGGCGCCCAGACCGTGAAGCGGGTGCCACTCACCCCGTGGTGCTCCATCGGCTCCGCGCCGAGCGCTTTCCACAACTGCTCATGGCGCCCCTCACCGAACAGATGCAGATCAAGGTCGCCGATGGCGGGCAGGAAACGGTACGGGTCCTCGACGTCCTGGACGGTGTCCTCGTACTCCACCAGCAGCCGGTACGCCGGCACCTCCCGCAGCGGCAGCACGGCGGAGAAGAAGCCCTCCCCGTCGTCGTGCAGCTCGGACCGCAGCTCGTCCGTCACCACGGTCACCGAGCGCGCGTACGGGCGCAGCGCCCGGAAGACCACACCGTCCGCCACCGGATGCGCCCCGAGCACGGAATGCGGATCATGATGCGCCCCGCCCAGCAGCCGCTCCCGGTCACCGCGATCGAGTACGGCCAGGGGGCGCACCTCGGCACCGGGCGGCACCGCGGCCGCCGCACCGGGCTGCACCGTGGCCGCCGCGTCGGACGGCTCGGTCGGGGCCCCCGCGGGCCGCACGTCCTCCCCCGGGGCGGACTGAGGGCTGACACCTGGCTTGGGTACCTCGTTCATGGCCTTGGCCTTCGTGCTCTTCGGCTGCTGGTCGGCTGGGTCCGGGCGGGATGTCACAGGCGGTGTCTCCTCGGCGGGGTGAGGTGGGGCGGTTCAGGGAGCCGCGAGACCGCCGGCCAGTCGGTGCACCGCGGCCAGCGGTACGGGCAGCCAGTCGGGCCGGTGCCGGGCCTCGTACACGACCTCGTAGATCGCCTTGTCCGTCTCGTACGCCCGCAGCAGTACGGGCTCGGAGCGCGGGTCACGCCCGCTGACCTCGGCGTATCCGGCGCAGTACGCGGACCGGCAGCGATCGGCCCAGTCGGAGACGAGCGGCTCGTGGGAGTGCGCGGCATAGTCGAAGGACCGGAGCATGCCCGCGACGTCGCGTGCGGTCGGCTGGGGCAGCCGGCGCTCGGTGAGCGGCTTCGACGGCTCGCCCTCGAAGTCGATCAGCGACCAGTCTCCGGCCGGGGCCCGCAGGCACTGCCCGAGGTGCAGATCGCCGTGTATCCGCTGTGCGGTCCAGGTTTCGCCCTCCGCCGCCAGCTCGGCGAGCGCCGCGAACGCGGACCGCAGCCCGGGTGCGTGCGGACGCAGCGCGGGCACCGCCTGGACCGCCGCCTCCAGCCGCTCGATCATGCCGTCGACGAGTGTCTCCATCTGGGTGTGGCCCAGCGTGACCGTCGGCAGCGCACGGGCCAGCGCCGTGTGCACCTCGGCGGTGGCCCGCCCCAGCGCCCGCGCCTCGCCGGTGAAGTCCTCGCCCTTGGCCAACTCACGCAGCGCGAGATCCCAGCCGTCCGTGGCCCCGCGCACAAAGCGCTGCAGCACACCCAGGACGTACGTATCGCCGTCCAGGTCCCCGATCATCCAGCCGGCCGGCGCGGGCACCCGCGGGCAGTGCTCGCGGGCCAGCGCCATCGGCAGCTCCAGATCGGGGTTGACGCCGGGCAGGATGCGGCGCAGCAGCTTCAGAATGAACGTATCTCCGTAGACGATCGAGGAGTTGGACTGCTCGGCCGTCACCACCCGTGGCACCAGATCGTCCCGGAGCTCCTGCCGGGTGTCGCGCTCGAAGCGCAGCGCACCGACCTGCGTCCTCGTCCGCAGCGCCTCGAGGAGCAGATCGGCGGCGCGCGGGTCGTGCAGCGCCTCGTACACCGTCCGCCCGGCCAGTGGCCCCTCTTCGGGGTGGCCGATCAGCGCGGGCGCCAGCCGTGGCGGCAGCGTCTCGCGGACGCCGATCAGAAGCTGGTAGCAGTCGCTTGGATGTGGCTGGGTGCCGTGGGAGGCAGTGAGCGGCTGATGGGCCCGTACGAGCAGATGCAGCAGCCCGAGTCTCGCGTTCCACGGCAGCAGCTCGACCGCCGCGACCTGCGAGAAACCGGTGACCGGTCGCCCTTTGCCCGCGAACCACCGCTGTCTCGGCAGCCACTCCCGCAACAATGGATCCAGGGACGCGAGGAGACCCGGGCTCGTGGTGGCGGGGCGGGTGACGGCTTCCGACATGGCGTCGCGTCCTTTCCCCTGTTTCTTCGGGTCGCCTCCGGGGCGCGCCGGTGCGCGGGGTGTTACTGATGCGTGCCCAGGGCGGGGCGGTGAAAACCGCCCCCGCCTGTCGTTTTCGCGCAGTTCCCCGCGCCTCTCGCGGACTCCGGTGGTGGGGTCCGCGCGGGGCACGGGTCTACGTTTCTACGCCATCTGTTCTACGTCCTCTGTTCTACGCCATGTCCTTGCGCAGGCGGAACCAGTAGAAGCCGTGGCCCGCGAGGGTGAGGAGGTAGGGCAGGTCGCCGATGGCGGGGAAGCGGACGCCGCCGATGAGTTCGACGGGGTGGCGGCCGTTGAAGGCTTGCAGGTCGAGTTCGGTGGGCTGGGCGAAGCGGGAGAAGTTGTGCACGCACAGCACCAGGTCGTCTTTGTATTCGCGCAGGAAGGCGATGACGGCGGGGTTGGTGGAGGGCAGTTCGGTGTAGGAGCCCAGGCCGAAGGCGGGGTTCTGTTTGCGGATCTCGATCATGCGGCGGGTCCAGTGCAGCAGCGACGAGGGGCTGCTCATGGAGGCTTCGACGTTGGTGACCTGGTAGCCGTAGACCGGGTCCATGATCGTGGGCAGGTACAGCCGTCCGGGGTCGCAGGAGGAGAAGCCGGCGTTGCGGTCGGGGGTCCACTGCATGGGGGTGCGGACCGCGTCGCGGTCGCCGAGCCAGATGTTGTCGCCCATGCCGATCTCGTCGCCGTAGTACAGGATCGGCGAGCCGGGCAGCGACAGCAGCAGCGCGGTGAACAGTTCGATCTGGTTGCGGTCGTTGTCCAGCAGGGGGGCCAGGCGGCGGCGGATGCCGATGTTGGCGCGCATGCGGGGGTCTTTGGCGTATTCGGCCCACATGTAGTCGCGTTCTTCGTCGGTGACCATCTCCAGGGTGAGTTCGTCGTGGTTGCGCAGGAAGATGCCCCACTGGCAGCCCGACGGGATGGCGGGGGTCTTGGCGAGGATCTCGGAGACGGGGTAGCGGGACTCGCGGCGCACGGCCATGAAGATCCGCGGCATGACGGGGAAGTGGAAGGCCATGTGGCATTCGTCGCCGCCGACGCTGTAGTCGCCGAAGTAGTCGACGACGTCCTCGGGCCACTGGTTCGCCTCGGCCAGGACCACTGTGTCCGGATAGTGCTCGTCGATCTCCTTGCGCACCCGCTTGAGGAACTCATGGGTCTGCGGGAGGTTCTCGCAGTTGGTGCCCTCCTGCTGGTACAGGTACGGCACCGCGTCCAGGCGGAAGCCGTCGATGCCCAGGTCCAGCCAGAACCTGAGCGCGGAGATCATCTCCTCCTGGACCGCCGGGTTCTCGTAGTTGAGGTCCGGCTGGTGCGAGAAGAAGCGGTGCCAGTAGTACTGCTTGCGGACCGGGTCGAAGGTCCAGTTGGAGGCCTCCGTATCGACGAAGATGATCCGCGCGTCCTGGTACTGCTTGTCGTCGTCCGCCCATACGTAGTAGTCGCCGTACGGGCCGTCGGGGTTGCTCCTCGACTCCTGGAACCACGGGTGCTGGTCGCTGGTGTGGTTCATGACGAAGTCGATGATCACGCGCATGCCCCGCTGGTGCGTGGCGTCCACGAACTCGACGAAGTCGGCCAGGTCCCCGAAGTCGGGCAGCACGGCGGTGTAGTCGGAGACGTCGTAGCCGCCGTCCCTGAGGGGTGATTTGAAGAAGGGCGGCAGCCAGAGGCAGTCGACGCCGAGCCACTGCAGATAGTCCAGCTTGGCGGTGATGCCTTTGAGGTCGCCGATGCCGTCGCCGTTGCTGTCCTGGAAGGAGCGGACGAGGACTTCGTAGAACACCGCGCGTTTGAACCACTCCGGGTCGCGGTCCTTGGCGGGGGTGTCTTCGAAGGTGTCCTGAACGGGCTCGTTGACGATCATGGTGTGGGTGACCCTCCGATCGGTGAGGACGGTCGCAGAACCTTGAAGATGTGCGCCGGCTGCCTGCCGGGCTCGAGGCGCACATAGTTGGCCCTGCCCCAGTGGTAGGTGGCGCCGGTGAGCTCGTCGCGCACCGGCACGGTCTCGTGCCAGTCCAGGCCGAGTCGCGGCATGTCCAACGAGACCGTGGCCTCCTGGGTGTGGTGCGGATCCAGGTTCGCCACCACGAGCACGATGTCCGTCCCCGCCCGTTTGCTGAACACCAGCACCTCCTCCTTGTCCGCCTGGTGGAAGTGGAGATCCCGCAGCTGGCGCAGGGCCGGGCTGGCACGCCGGATCTCGTTGAGCCGGGTGATGAGGGGGCTGATGCTACGGCCCTCGCGCTCCGCCAACTCCCAGTCTCGCGGACGCAGTTGGTACTTCTCCGAGTTCAGGTACTCTTCGCTGCCCTCCCGCACCGGGGTGTTCTCGCACAGCTCGAAGCCGCTGTAGATGCCCCAGGTGGGGGAGAGGGTGGCGGCCAGCACCGCCCGCACCTCGAACGCCGGCCGGCCGCCGTGCTGCAGATAGGCGTGCAGGATGTCCGGGGTGTTCGCGAAGAAGTTCGGCCGCATGTAGGAGGCGGCCTCGCCGGACAGTTCGGTCAGGTAGTCGGTCAGCTCCTGTTTGGTGTTGCGCCAGGTGAAGTAGGTGTACGACTGCTGGAAGCCGATCTGGGCGAGGGTGTGCATCATCGCCGGCCTCGTGAACGCCTCCGCCAGGAAGATCACATCCGGGTCGGTGCGGCCGATGTCCGCGAGCACTCGCTCCCAGAAGACGACCGGTTTGGTGTGCGGATTGTCCACGCGGAAGATCCGTACCCCGTGGGCCATCCAGAACCGCAGCACCCGCAGCGTCTCGGCGATCAGGCCGTCCATGTCGGCGTCGAAGGCGATGGGGTAGATGTCCTGGTACTTCTTCGGCGGGTTCTCCGCGTACGCGATGGTGCCGTCCGGGCGGTGATGGAACCACTGCGGGTGCTTGTCCACCCAGGGGTGGTCCGGGGAGCACTGCAGCGCGAAGTCCAGCGCGATCTCCATCCCCAGCTCGCCGGCCGTCGCCACGAAGGCGTCGAAGTCGTCCAGGGTGCCCAGGTCGGGGTGGACGGCGTCGTGGCCGCCCGCCGGGGAGCCGATCGCCCACGGCACGCCCACGTCGTGCGGGCCGGCGTTCAGGGTGTTGTTGGGGCCCTTGCGGAAGGTGGTGCCGATCGGGTGGATGGGCGGCAGGTAGACCACGTCGAAGCCCATCGCGGCGATCGCCGGCAGCCGCCGGGCGGCCGTTTGGAAGGTGCCGCTGACCGTCGGCTTGCCGGTCTCGACGATGGCGCCTTCCGAGCGCGGGAAGAACTCGTACCACGAGCCGTACAACGCCCGCTCCCGCTCCACCAACAACGGCAACTGCTCGGAGGACGAGACGAATTCGCGCAGCGGGTGGCGGGCCAGGACATGGTCCACGTCCGGGGTCAGGGCGGCGGCGAGGCGGGCCGCGGCGGGGCGAGCGGTGTCGCGCAGGGCTGCCGCGGCGGCGAGGATCGTGTCACGGCGGCCCCGGCTCTCCGGAACTCCGGCGGCGGCCCGCTCGTACAGCTGCGCGCCCTCCTCCAGGACCAGCTCGGTGTCCATCCCCGCCGGGATCTTGATCTGCGCGTGATGACGCCACGTGCTGATCGGGTCGCCCCAGGCCTCCACGGTGTAGGTCCAGCGGCCCTCCTTCGATGCGGAGACGGTGGCGCCCCATCGGTCCGTACCGGGCGTCAGCTCCCGCATGGGGGTCCAGGGACCGGCCTGGCCCTCCGGGTCCCGCAGTACGACGTTGGCGGCGACCGCGTCGTGGCCCTCCCGGAACACCGTCGCCGAGATCTCGAACGCCTCGCCCACGACGGCTTTGGCGGGGCGGCGCCCGCAGGCCAGTAGGGGGCGGACGTCCAGGACGGGGATACGGCCGATGAGGGCGCCGTCGCCGAGTGGTGCGGCGTTCGGTGCGGTGACGTTCGGTGGCGCGGTGTTCGGTGTCGTGACGTCCGGTACCGAGGCGTCTGGTGCCGTGGTGTCCAGTGGCGTGGCTTCTGTGGGTTCGGCCTGGGCCAAAGGCTCGGCTTGTGGCGACTCGGGTTTCGGCGGCGCGGTCTTCGCCGATTTGGCCTTCGCTGATTTGGCCTTCGCCGTCGTGGCCTTGGCGGTCTTCGCTGCTTTCGCAGGCTTGGCAGCCTTGGCAGCTTTCGTAGCCTTCGTGGCTTTGGCGGGTGTGGCCTTGGTGGGTGTGGCTTTCGCCCGTTTGGCTGCCGCCTTCTTCGCGGGTGTGGCTTTGGCTGTCTTCACCGGTTTGGCCGCTGCCTTCTTCGTGGGTGAGGCCTCCGCCGCCTTCGCGGGGGAGGGCTCGGCCGTGGCGGGCTTTTCGGCCGCTGCCTGGTCCGGCTTCTCGGCCGCCGCCTGCTGCGGAGGACCGGCATTCGCCCCGTTTGCGGGAGGCGTGGTGGCGCTGTGCGTCGGAGGTGATGACGAGTGGTGCGTGGCGGGCATGACCGCTCCTGTCCGCGTCAACGTTGGTGGGCGGATGGGGGTGTGGGGAGGTGGGTCCTGCTGGGCGTACGGGGGAGCCTTCCCACCCTAATCGGGTGGGCAATCCGGCACGTTGTTAACTACTCGCGCGTATCTCCGCGCACACGAACGGCCCCGTCCAGTGATACATGGCGGACGAGGCCGGTCGGTGAATGCACAACTACTTAGGGGTTGCTGACCTGCAAGAGCTTGTTCGGCGAGCCGAGGCCGGCGGTGGATATCTTCCCGGACGCCGCCTGCGAGACAAGCGCCTTGCTCACGTCGGCCGGACTCGCCGTGGCGTGATCGGCGAGGTACAGTGCCGCCGCGCCCGCGGCGTGGGGCGACGCCATCGACGTACCGGAGAAGGTGGCTTTCGCCGTGTCGCTCGCGTTCGACGCGGAGGTGACGTCCACGCCGGGCGCGAACAGGTCGAGCCGTGCGCCCCAGTTCGAGAAGCTCGCCCGCGCGTCCGCCGGGTCGCTCGCGCCGACCGTGACGGCTTCCTGGACCCGGGCCGGCGAGTACAGGCTGGCCGGAAGTCCGTCGTTGCCGGCCGCGACCGCGTACGTCACGCCGGACGCGATGGAGTTGCGTACGGCGGCGTCGAGTTGGGCGTTCGCGAAGCCGCCCAGGCTCATGTTGGCGACGGCGGGCTTCTGGGCGTTCTTGGTCACCCAGTCGATGCCCGCGATCACCTGGGCCGTGGTGCCCGCACCCTCGTTGTCGAGTACGCGGACCCCGACGACCTTCGCCTTCTTCGCGACGCCGTACGTCGTGCCGGCGATCGTGCCCGCCACATGTGTGCCGTGGCCCTGGCCGTCCTGCGCGGTGGCGTCGTTGTCGACGAAGTCCCAGCCGGAGCTCGCCCGGCCGCCGAAGTCCTGGTGCGTGGTGCGGATTCCGGTGTCGATGACGTACGCCGTCACACCCTGCCCCGCGGACTCCGGCCACGTGTAGCTCTTGTCCAGCGGCAGGTTCGGCTGGTCGATCCGGTCGAGGCCCCACGGCGGGTTCTTCTGCGTGTGATCGAGAGTGACTCTGGTGTCCTGCGTGACCGCGGCCACGCGTGAGTCGGCGGCCAGCCGCTTGGCCTGCTGCTCGTCGACCTTCACCGCATAGCCATTGATCGCGGTGCTGTAGGTGTGGCTGATTTTCGCCCCGTACTTTTCGACGAGGCCCTTGCCCGCGTTCGACGGGGCCTTCGTTCCGCCCTTGAGCGTGACGATGTAGCTGCCACTGACGGAACCGGGGGCGTCGGCGCCGAGTATCTGCCCCAGTGGGGCGGCTTGTGCGGGCAGGGTGGTGGCCGAAAGCACCGCGGCCGTAACGACCGCGGTGAGGCCTCCTGCCCAGGACAGACGCCTTTTGTGCGTCACTGCCATGTGTGAGTTCCCCTCCTCAACTCGACGTACTCCGACCGCAGTTGCGCGGTGCCCTGACAGGTGCAGGTCGGATCGCCTCTGGCAGCCTCTCGTGCGCTGTGACGTGCCACAAGGCCGCGCGACGTGGCGGAATCGGCCATATCTCGCGTGCTTTACGTGTGAAGGTTGCGGCGATTTCAAGCCGGGTTCTGTACGGGCACAATGCGAGACGGTGCCGTCTGCAACTCCGGTGCAGGAGGAGCGCCCCTTCAGGGGCGCGGGGCTGTGACATTTGCGGCTCCGCCGCGGGGCGCGACCAGCCACGTCGGGCCGGCAGACGAAGAACTGCCCCACCCGCGGAGCGACCGGCGCCGTGGTTACGGCGGCACCGCCCCGCTACCGTCATGGATGACAAAAGGCGCGCACGCGTAAGCATGTGCGCACCGCTGCCGCGTAGGCCCCCGTGAAGGTGGAAGCTCGTGAAGGCCATCCGCAGGTTCACCGTGCGTCCCGTACTCCCCGAAGCCCTTCACCCGCTCAGTGATCTGGCGCGCAATCTGCGCTGGTCCTGGCATGCCGAGACCCGTGATCTCTTCCAGTCCGTGGACCCCGAGCGCTGGGCCGCCTCCGAGAACGATCCCGTACGCCTCCTCGGGAACGTCTCGCCCGGACGGCTCGCCGAGCTGGCCGAGGACCGGCGCTTCCTGCGGCGGCTCGCCGCGGCGGCCGACGACCTGAAGGACTACGTGACCGGCGCCCGCTGGTACCAGACCCAGTCCCAGTCGTCCGAACTGCCCGCCGCCATCGCCTACTTCTCACCCGAGTTCGGCATCACGGCCGCGCTGCCCCAGTACTCCGGCGGCCTCGGCATCCTCGCCGGGGACCATCTCAAGGCGGCCAGCGATCTCGGCGTACCCCTGATCGGTGTCGGACTGCTCTACCGGCACGGTTACTTCCGGCAGACGCTGTCGCGGGACGGCTGGCAGCAGGAGCACTATCCGGTACTCGACCCGAATGAACTCCCGCTGTCGCTGCTGCGCGAGGAGGACGGCACGCCCTCCCATGTCTCCCTGGCCCTGCCCGGCGAGAAATCGCTCCGGGCCCGTATCTGGGTGGCGCAGGTCGGCCGGGTTCCGCTGCTGCTCCTCGACTCGGACGTCGAGGAGAACGACCTCGGCGAGCGCGGTGTGACGGACCGGCTGTACGGGGGCGGAAGCGAGCACCGGCTGCTCCAGGAGATGCTGCTGGGGATCGGCGGGGTGCGGGCGGTCCGTACGTACTGCCGGCTGACCGGGCACGCGAGGCCGGAGGTCTTCCATACGAACGAGGGGCACGCCGGGTTCCTCGGTCTTGAACGTATTCACGAACTCTCTTATGACGACCTGGACTTCGACGCCGCGCTGGAGGCGGTCCGCGCCGGAACCGTCTTCACGACCCACACCCCCGTGCCCGCCGGAATCGACCGCTTCGACCGGGAGCTGGTGGCCCGGCACTTCGGCCCCGACGCGGAGCTTCCGCGGATCGAGGTGGAGCGGATTCTCCAGCTCGGGATGGAGACGTATCCGGGGGGCGAACCGAACCTCTTCAACATGGCGGTGATGGGCCTGCGCCTCGGCCAGCGCGCCAACGGGGTGTCGTTGCTGCACGGGCACGTCAGCCGGGAGATGTTCTCCGGGCTCTGGCCGGGCTTCGACGCCGACGAGGTGCCGATCACCTCCGTGACGAACGGGGTGCACGCGCCCACCTGGGTGGCGCCCGAGGTCTTCCGGCTCGGCGCCCGCCAGATCGGCGCGCAGCGCACGGAGGACGCCATGACGGTCGGCGCCTCGGACCGCTGGGACGCCGTGGCGGAGATCCCCGACCAGGACATCTGGGAGTTGCGCCGGGTACTGCGCGAGCAGCTGGTCACGGAAGTACGGGAGAGGCTGTACGCGTCCTGGCGCCAGCGCGGCGCCGGCACGGCCGAACTCGGCTGGATCGACGGCGTGCTGGACCCGGACGTACTGACGATCGGCTTCGCGCGCCGCGTCCCCTCGTACAAGCGCCTGACCCTGATGCTCCGCGACCGCGACCGGCTGCTGGACCTGCTGCTGCACCCCGAGCGCCCCGTCCAGATCGTGGTGGCGGGCAAGGCGCACCCGGCGGACGACGGCGGCAAGCGCCTCATCCAGGAACTGGTGCGCTTCGCGGACGACCCGCGCGTACGCCACCGGCTCGTGTTCCTCCCGGACTACGGCATGGCGATGGCCCAGAAGCTCTACCCCGGCTGCGACATCTGGCTCAACAACCCGCTGCGCCCCCTGGAGGCCTGCGGCACGTCCGGCATGAAGGCGGCGCTGAACGGCTGCCTGAACCTGTCGGTCCTGGACGGCTGGTGGGACGAATGGTTCCAGCCGGACTTCGGCTGGGCAATCCCCACGGCGGACGGCACGGAGGCGACGGACGAGGACCGCCGCGACGATCTGGAGGCGTCGGCGCTGTACGAGCTGCTGGAGCAGCGCGTGGCCCCCCGCTTCTACGACCGCGGCCCCGCCGGCCTCCCCGACCGCTGGATCGAAATGGTCCGCCAGACCCTGACCCTGCTCGGCCCGAAGGTCCTAGCCGGCCGCATGGTCCGCGAGTACGTAGAACGCCTCTACGCCCCCGCAGCCCGCGCCCACCGCTCCATGGACCCCTCTTCCGCCCGCGAGTTGGCGACGTGGAAGTCCCGCATCCGCACGGCCTGGCCACGCGTAACGGTCGACCACGTGGAGACATCGGCAGCCACGACGACGGCAGAACTAGGCACAACCATGTCCCTACGCGTCCAAGTGGGCCTGGGTGACCTGGCCCCCGACGACGTCGAGGTCCAGGCCGTCTCAGGCCGAGTAGACGCGGAGGACCGCATCACCGACGGCACAGCGATCCCCCTGAAACCAGCAGGCGGCCCGGACCAGGAGGGCCACTGGCACTACGAGGGCCCCCTCTCCCTGGACCGCACAGGCCCCTTCGGCTACACGGTCCGCATCCTGCCTACGCACCGACTCCTGGCGTCGAGCGCGGAGTTGGGGTTGGTGGCGGTTCCTTCGGAGGAGTTGGTGGAGGCGGCGGGGGTTTTGATGCGGTGAGCGTGGCCGCCCCGGTTGTGGTTGAGCGGCCGGCCGGCGCACCGTGCTGCGCGGCAGCCGACGCTGCGGGCCCCAGGTAGGCGATCCGGGAATTGTGACACTTGCCCCGGCAAGTGTCACAATTCCCGGACCAACCCCCTGCCCGGTGAGGCTTGGCCGACAACATCGGGAGCTTCCCGACCCCTGCGTTCCTTCACTCCTCGCTCCACACCGCGATCTCCCCTCCGGGCGTGCAGACAACTCGCCTTCTCTTCGGCCCGACAAGTCCCCAGGCCTCATAGTCGTCATCGGGCTGGACAGTCAGTTTCACGCCGCTCTCGAATTCCATCGCAAGCTCCCCGGAATTTCCCACCTCGGCCTGAGAAATCACGTCACGAGCCAGTCGGACGAGAGAGGGAGCCACAATGTCCGGCGTACACGGATCGAAAGCCACACGATCCCCGACCGGAACGTGAAGAACCGCCTCACCCTCGACGCGCAGTTCACAATCCCCATTGGTCAGGATGGTGAGAGCCGCGTCAAAGCAGACGCGGATGACTGCTTCACCTCGAAGGTTCAGATTCATCGGACATCCTCGAAGTAGAGCGCCAGCGCCTCGCGTAGGTTTCGTGCGCGGTGCGGCTTGTGACCTCAGGGCCGGTCACACCAGGAGATCGCAGCGATCCGCCAGCCATCCGGGGTGAGTACGAACTGCATCGCCTTCGTCCCGCCGCCCTCGAAGGGCACGCCATCGAAGACCCCGGATTTCCGGTACTCGCTGAACCGCGATGCGATGGCGCCGACCGTCTCGGTGCGCTCCGCAGTCTCCCACTCGTTGAAGTTCACCAGTCGGCCCCCGGCCAGCAGCTGTTGGCGTGGCTCGATGAATTCCTCCACGGTGTACACCATGAACTCCGGCCCTGCCTTGATGAGGATGCCCCCAGGCACTACCAGTCGGCGGACCCGATCCACATCTGCGGCCTTGCCGCCCCTGTTGTCGAACGCACTGAAGAACTCGGCGGTGACGCCGTCGATCTCGGCCTTGGACATACGGGGACCGTAGCACCGGCACCGGTTCGCCCTGCCGCCACCAGTGAATGCGGAGAGTGGCCGTACTAGACCTCGTCACCCCCGTGCAACCGCCGCAACACCGCCCCGCACCTCCGTGCATACGCATGCTGCAGCCCCCGCGTAGCCGGGCCCCCCGCTCGCGCGTACCACTTTGCCGCGCGGCTGAAGGCCCTGACCGTCAGCCAGACCGTGCCGTCGCCTGTCATTTCGACCAGGAAGGCTTCCTCGCCGGATTCGGGGTGGCCGGGGAGGGTGCCGTAGGCCCAGCCGGCTTGGCGGGGTTCTTCTACCGTCCAGACGATTCGGCAGGGGGCCTTGATCAAGCCGGCGAGGGTGACCGTCAGTTCTACGCCGGGGGCCGCCTTGGGGGCTTCTGTGGTGATGCCTACGCCCATTGCTCGGTGGAGTTCCCAGGTGAGGACTGCCTGGTATGAGGCCTCGAAGACCCTGCGGCCCTCGCCGATGCGGGTTCTGACGTGTAGGGGGTGGTAGCCGGGCGGGGTGCGGTTCTCGCGGGTCGCGCCCACGTCCTCGTACGTGAAGGGCGTTTCCGTGGAGGGCATGGGGAGCAGCGTAGGGCAGCCCCCGGAACGCCTTCTTTTCGGGGGCTGCCCATGTGTGTGCGTGAGTGGCTGGGATCAGTTCACGTTGACCGCGGCCCAGGCTGCCTGAACCGCCTTGTACTCCGTGCTCGTTGCGCCGTACAGGTCGCTTGCCGCGCTCAGTGTCGCCGTGCGGGCGCCCGCGTACTTCGTTGTCGACGTCATGTACTCGGTCAGCGCCTTATACCAGATCTGGACCGCCTTGTCGCGGCCGATGCCGGTGATCGTGGAGCCGTTGGAGGTGGGGGAGTCGTAGGTGACTCCGTTGATCGTCTTGGTGCCGCTGCCCTCGCTCAGCAGGTAGAAGAAGTGGTTCGCCGGGCCCGACGAGTAGTGGACGTCCAAGCCGCCCAGGCTGGAGGACCAGGCGTCGGCCGATTTGCCGTCCTTGCTGGGCTTGTCCATGTAGCGCAGCGGCGTGCCGTCGCCGTTGATGTCGATCTTCTCGCCGATCAGGTAGTCGCCCACGTCCTTCGAGTTGTCGGCGTAGAACTCCACCGCCGCGCCGAAGATGTCGGACGTCGCCTCGTTCAACCCACCTGATTCACCGCTGTAGTTGAGGCCCGCGGTGTTGGAGGTGACGCCGTGCGTCATCTCGTGGGCCGCCACGTCGATCGACGTCAGCGGCTTCGCGTTGCCCGCGCCGTCGCCGTACGTCATGCAGAAGCAGCCGTCGGACCAGAAGGCGTTGACGTACGCGTTGCCGTAGTGGACGCGGGAGTAGGCGGCCTTGCCGTCGTTCCTGATGCCGCTGCGGCCGAGGACGTTCTTGTAAAAGTCCCAGGTGACCTGCGCGCCGAAGTGCGCGTCCACGGCGGCGGTCTGGGCGTCGGAGGCCGCGCCCGTGCCCCAGGTGTCGTCAGCGTCGGTGAAGAGGGTGCCGGTGCCGGACGTACCGCGATTGAGGTTGTACGTCTTGCCGGCGCCCCGGGTCGGGTCGTTGAGCTGGTACGTCGAGCCCGACAGCGAGGTGCCGATGGTGACGTCGCCGCTGTACTGGCTGTGGCCCGTACCGGTCTGGATCGCCTCCCACTCGTACAGCTTCTCGCCCGTGGTGGCGTCCGTGATGACGTGCAGTTCCTGCGGGGTGCCGTCGTGCTGGAAGCCGCCGACGACCGTCTCGTACGCGAGGGCCGGCTTGCCGCTCGCCGCCCAGATGACCTTACGGGGCGCCTTGTCGGCCGCGGACTTCTTGCTGCCCTCCGCCTTGGCGGCCTTCAACGCCTGCTTCTCCGCGGTGGACTTGGCGATGTCGGGCGTGACGTCGGTGACCTTGATGTCGGCCTTCGTCGCCCTCGTCACGCCCTCCGTCTTGCCGGACTTGGTCTCGTGGATCACCAAGTCGCCGCCGAGGACGGGGAGTCCGTCGTACGTCCGCTCGTAGCGGGTGTGCGTGGCGCCGTCGGCGTCCTTGACGACGTCTCTGACGACCAGCTTCTCCTTGGTGCCGAGGCCTATGTCGTCTGCCGTTTCGGTCGTCGCCGCGTCGGCCTTCTTGATCAGGCTTGTGCGAGCTGCTGGGGTCAACTGGACGGGGGCGGCCGCGAGTTGCGCGCCGGTGGAGCCGGACGGCTCGGCGGGGGACTGGGCGGTGGCGCCGGTGGTCAGACCGGCGGTGAGGAGGGCTCCGGCCGCGACGGCGGTGGCTATGGCCAGAGTGGTGCGCTTGTGACGCGCGTAGAGGGGGGTCACGCAAGCTCCTTTGTGGGGGGTCTCGACAGGCGTGGGTGGCCCGTCGGACGGGGGAAGGGGCGGTGCGGGGTGCCTGCGGCAGCTGTGCGGGAGTGCCGCGTGAGGTGAAGAGTGCCAGGTGGGACGCGTACATGTCAGTGGGGCGAACGGATGTTGGCCAGAAATCGTCCAGGCCCTTCGCCCTGCGGCGCGCGCCTGTATTCGCCTGCGGCGGCGCCTACCGGGGTGGGGAGTTGGGTTCGTGGGCGCGTGCGGGTTCGTTGTGGCTTGTCGCTCCCCCACTCTCGGCTGCGCTCGAGCGGGGGGGGACCCCCATCGCGGCGGAGCCGCATATGTCACAGCCCCGCGCCCCTAAAGGGCGCTCCCGCCCCCGGCGGCGGAGGGGATGCCGTCCTGCACTCAGCCCAGAATGCCCCGGTCGTACCCAACCGCCACAGCCGCAGCCCTGTCCTTGACCCCCAACTTGGCGTACAGGTGGGTGAGATGTGTTTTGACTGTGGCCTCACTGATGAAGAGGACTCGGGCGATCTCTCGGTTTGAGGTGCCCTTCGCCACCAGTGTCAGGACCTCGCGTTCGCGGGTCGAGAGGGGCTCGCCCGCGGGAGTTCGGACTGCTGAGACCAGGCGGGACGCCACCGCTGGAGACAGGACCGTACGGCCCTCCGCCGCCGCGCGGACCGCCGTGAAGAGTTCGTCCCTCGGGGCGTCCTTCAGGAGGTAACCCGTCGCGCCCGCCTCGATCGCGGGGAGGGTGTCGGAGTCCGTGTCGTACGTCGTCAGGACCAGGATCCTGGCGCGGGCGCCCTGCCTGGTCAGCTCGGCGATGGCCTCCACGCCGTTGCCGCCGGGCATGCGGAGGTCCATCAACACGACGTCGGGGTCGAGGGATTGGGCCAGGGTTACGGCTTCCACGCCGTTCGACGCCTCGCCCAGCACCGTGAATCCCGGTGCCGATTCGAACATGCCGCGCAGACCGTCCCGTACGACGGGATGGTCGTCGACGATGAGGAGCGTGATGGTGGCGTCATCGGTCATGGCGCACCAACGGTACGCGAGCCGACACCGCCGTACCGTGCCCTGGTTCGGACTCCACCGTCAGTGAGCCCGCGATGCGTTCGGCGCGGGCGCGCATACCGTCGAGGCCGAAGCCGCCGTGGCCGTTGCGGGAGGGGAGCGTCAGGGGGTCGAAGCCGCGGCCGTCGTCCCGTACGTCGAGGACGACCTCGTCGCCCATGAAGGAGAGGGTGACGCCGAGGCGGCCGGCTTGGGCGTGCCGGGAGGCGTTGGACAGGGCCTCCTGGGCGATGCGCAGCAGGGTCGCCGAGACCTCCTCGTGCAGGTGCTCGGCGGTGCCCGTGGTGGTGAACTCGGCGCGTACGCCCGTCCGTTCGGCCCATTCGGCGACCGTCTTCTTCAGCGCCTGGGGCAGCCCGTCGTGCTCCAGGGCCACGGGCGCGAGGTTCTGCACGGAGCGGCGGGCCTCGCCGAGGCTGTGGCGGGCCAGGGCGGAGGCGCGATCGAGATGGGTGCGGGCGGTCGGCAGGTCGGGGGCGTTCGCGACGACCTGGAGCTGGGCGATGATGCCGGTCAGGCCCTGGGCGATGGTGTCGTGGATCTCGGCGGCGAGCCGGCGTCGCTCGTCGGCGACGCCTGCTTCCCTTGCCTGGACGAGGAGTTGGGCGTGGAGCGCGGCGTTCTCGTCGAGGGCCTGCTGCAACGCCGCGTTGGTGCGCTCGAGTTCGGCGATGGTGGCGGCCTGAGCGTCGGCCTGCTCTTGTTCCTTCTCGGCGAACCGGGAGAACACGGCGGTCAGCCCGATGTGCGCGCCGAGCACCGCCGCGAACACCGCCCAGGCTGCCCACGACCGCAGATTGGACATGCCGCCGATGTTCGAACCTGCCATGACGACGGCGGTGGCGAAGAGCCCCGCCTTCACCAGCGGCCGGGGCAGCAGCCGGTCCGCGGTGAAGTAGCCGAGGATGGCGTAGAAGGCGAAGAACGGGTTGAGCCAGGTGAGGACGAAGGCGATGGTCCAACGCGCGAAGAAGTAGCAGATGCCGGCGACGGACGGGCCGCGCACCACGCGCCCGGACCAGACCTCAAGGCCCAGCGCGGCGAGGACCAGCAGCGCGACGGTGGTCCACGCCACCCGGTCCATGGGGATCACGTCGCTCGTGGCGCCGGAGATGACGAGCCCGGTCCCCAGCAGGGCGTACGGCCCCCACCGCTCGAACCGGGCCCACCACTGCTCGCTCCCCCGCACCGCCGCCATACGCTCAGTCTGCACAGCCCTACTCCCAGCGGAACCAGCGCGTGGCCCCCGCCGTGAGCAGCACCGTCCACCCGACGAGCACCCCCAGGTGGTCCCAGCCCGGCCAGTCCCCCGCCGCCGCCTCGTTCAGAGCCTGGACCGCCGCGCCGAACGGGGTGAACTCGACGATGCGGACGAGGACATCCGGCATCGTCTGCACCGGGATGTAGACACCCGCGCAGAACATGCTCGGGAAGAACGCCGCGGTACCGACGGCCGTCGCCGCCTTCGAGGTGCGGGCCAGCGCCGAGATCAGGGCGCCCATGGCGAGGGCGACCGCCACGGCGAGCAGCAGCGCCAGCACGTATCCGAAGGGCTGGCGCGGCAGCGCCACGTCGAACGCGATCCGGCCCACCGAGAGCGCCAGCAGCGCGGACACTATGGCGGCGGCGCCGTGCAGTCCCATGTGTGCGGACAGCAACGCGCTCGGGCGTACCGGAGTCGTCGACATACGGCGCAGGATGCCGCGTTCGCGGTAGCCGGTGATGCCCGGCGGCAGGGACTGCAGGCCGGCCACGATCATGCCGAGCAGCACCGCCACCGGTACATACAGGTCGATGATCCGGAGGCCGCCGAGGTCGTCCTGGGTGGCGCGGAACGCCGGGATGCTGCCGAGGATCACCAGGACCAGGGTGGGGAACGCCAGGATCCAGAAGTTCGCGCCGGGTTCGCGGCCGAAGAGCCGGGCCTCGGTCTTCAGTACGGCGGTGCTGCTCATCGTGCGACTCCCGTCAGGTCGAGGAACGCGTCGTCCAACGTGGCGTCGGTGACACGGAGTTGATGGGCCGTGATGTGCCGCCGGGCGAGCAGTGTGATGACCGCGTTGACGGTCTCGTCGGTGCCGCCGAGCGTGACCCGGCCGTCCTTGCACTCGACGGAGGCCACGGCGGGCAGAGCGGCCAGCTCGCCCTCGTCGAGCGGGACCGAGGGCGTGAAGCTGATGAGGGTGGCGCTCGTGGCGCGGGCGATCAGGCCGCGGGGCGTGTCCAGCGCGGCGATCCGGCCCTGGTCGATGACCGCGATCCGGTCGCAGAGGCGCTGCGCCTCCTCCATGAAGTGGGTGACGAGGAGGACGGTGACGCCGTTCGCGCGGATGTCCTCGATGAGCTCCCAGGTGTCACGGCGGGCCCGCGGGTCGAGTCCGCTGGTCAGTTCGTCCAGTACGACGACCTTCGGATCGCCGATCAGCGCGAGCGCGATGAACAGGCGCTGCTTCTGGCCGCCGCTGAGCTTGCCGAAACGGGCGTCCAACTTGCCGGTGAGGCCCAGGCGTTCGGCGAGCGGGCGCCAGTCGGCGGGCCTCGGGTAGAAGGCGGCGTACAGTTCCAGCGCCTCACGGACGGTGAGTTTCTCCTGGAGTTCGCTCTCCTGGAGCTGGGCGCCGAGGACGCGGCTGACGGCGTCGTGGTCGGCCACGGGGTCGAGGCCGGTGACGCGTACGCGGCCCGCGTCCGGGATCCGCAGGCCCTCCACGCATTCCACGGTGGTCGTCTTGCCGGCGCCGTTCGGGCCGAGGATGCCGAAGATCTCCCCCTCCTCGACGGCGAAGGAGATCCCGTCGACGACGGCCCTTCCTCCGTACGACTTGCGCAGTCCGCTGACTTCGATGACGGGTCGGGTGGTGGTCATGCCTCGAGGGTCCCGGGCGGCCGGGGTGCCGCACATCGGCCGTCTCGCTCGAACAGACATCAACCGATCGGTTGATACGGGCCTACGACTGTGCAGGTCGGGCCGGTCCTAGGTCCTCCGGACGAGCGCAGGACCGGCCGAAACTCGGTGGGCGGTGTCAGTGCCGATCCGTAGGCTCACTACTGATGGCCACCACACCCACAGCCCCCAATGACCAGGACCTCACGGACAAGGACCTCAAGGACCCCGAGGATCCCAAGGACCCCGAACTCGCCGGTCGCCGCGACGGCGACCGTTCCGTCGTACGGATTCTGCTGCGCCTGTGGCCGTACGTACGGCCCGTGCGGGCGCGGCTGTTCACCGCGGCGTTCGTCGCGATCCTCGCCTCGTGCATGGGGCTGGTGATCCCGCTCGTCCTGAAGTGGATCGTGGACGGTCCTGTGGCCGGCCGGGATCCGCACGGGGTGTGGCTGGGGGCGCTGGTTCTGCTGGCGCTCGGGCTCGCCGAGGCGCTGCTGTTCGGGCTGCGGCGGTGGCTGGTGGCCCGGCCGCTGGCCGGTGTCGAGGCGTCGATGCGGGCGGCTCTGTACCGGCATCTGCAACGGCTGCCGGTCGCCTTCCACGACCGCTGGCCCTCGGGCCAGCTGCTGTCGCGGGGCACGACGGATCTGATGCTGCTGCGTATGTTCCTGGCCTTTCCGTTGACGTTCCTGCTGGTCAACGGCGTGACCATCGTCGTCGGCGTGATCATCATGCTGTGGCAGGACTGGACGCTCGGCCTTGTGATCCTGGGGCCTGTCGTGCCCGTGATCGTCGTGTGCTCCGTCTTCGAGAAGCGGTACGCCGATGTGGCGCGGCTCGCGCAGGACCAGGTGGGCGATCTGACGACGGTCGTCGAGGAGAGCGTCCTCGGGATCAGGATCATCAAGGGGTTCGGACGGCACCGCAGCCAGTCGCGGGCCTTCCGGGAGCTGTCGGGGACGCTTCGCGGCACCGAGCTGCGCAAGGCCCGGCTGCTCGCCGCGATCTGGGCCGTCATCATGACGCTGCCCGAACTGGCCATCGGGGCTGCGCTGGTCCTCGGGACGGTGCAGGTCGCGGACGGCGCGCTGTCCGCGGGCACGCTCGTCGCCTTCCTCTCCACCGCGCTGGCGCTGCGCTGGCCGGTCGACTCCATCGGGTTCCTGCTGGCCATGACGCAGGAGGCGGCTACGGCGACGGAGCGGTACTTCGAGGTGATGGACGCGGAGCCGGAGAGTACGGGGAGCCCGAAGAGCGAGGGGAGTGGGGTCCCGTCCGCGGCCGCCGTAGCTGCGGGCAGTCGTGCCGCTGGGGCGGAACCCGTCCCACAGAAAGCGGCACCTCGTGGCGCCGAGCTGCGCAAACTCCCCGCGGTCGGCACCAACTCGGGGCGCGCAGACGGCCTACGGTTCCACCAAGTCACCTTCCGTTACCCCGACGCCCCGCCCAACTCCCCTCCCGTACTCGACCGGATCGACCTCCACATCCGGTCCGGTGAGTCCATGGCTCTCGTCGGCGCGACCGGCTCGGGCAAGACCACCCTCACTGCCCTCGTCCCCCGTCTCCACGAGGTGACGTCGGGCCGGATCGCGCTGGACGGCGAGGACATCACGGCGATGCCCCGTGAGGAGCTGCGCTCCAAGGTCGCGGTGGCCTTCGAGGAGCCCACCCTGTTCTCGGCTTCCGTCGGGGAGAACGTCCTCATGGGCGCCCAACCTGACGCGGGAGAGCGGGAGTTGGAGCGGGCCCTCGCCATCGCGCAGGCCGACTTCACCCACGCCCTCCCGCACGGCACCGACACCCAGGTCGGCGAGCAGGGCCTCAGCCTCTCCGGCGGTCAGCGGCAACGGCTCGCGCTGGCCAGGGCGGTCGTGGGCCGCCCCCGTTTCCTCGTGCTCGACGACCCGCTCTCCGCGCTTGACGTGCACACGGAGGCCGCGGTCGAGGCCGCCCTGCGCCGCGTACTCGCGGAGACGACCGCCTTGATCGTGGCGCACCGCCCCTCCACAGTCCTGCTCGCCGACCGCGTGGCCCTGCTCTCCGAGGGCCGGATCGCCGCGATCGGCACCCACCACGAACTGCTGCGCACGAACGCCGAGTACGCCCGTCTGATGTCCGGCACGGAACACCCGGAGGCCGAACCTCCGGAAGCCGATCACAGGGAAGTCGGCGACCCGGAAGTCGGCCACCCGAAAGCGAACGGCGAGAGCGGCGCGTACGACGAGACCGGCGCGTACGGCCAGACCGTCGCGGAAAAGGAGGACCACCGATGACCGCGGCGCCCACGACCACCGCGCCGGACCAGGAACCGCGCAAGGACCAGCCCGCGGGCAACCCCCCGGAGGCCGCCGATGCCTTCGACCGCGACGCCCTCCCCACCCCACCGGGCGCGACCGCCGCCCTGCTGCGCTCCCTGCTCGCCCCGATGAAGGCGCGCGTCGCCCTCACCTCCCTGCTGCTCCTGCTCCAGCAGGCGGCGGTGCAGGCGGGCCCGCTGCTCGTGGCGTACGCCATCGACAGTGCCGTACCCGCGTTCCGCGACAACCGGCACGGGCCCCTGATCGCGGTCGCGGTCGGGTATCTGCTGTGCGCGCTGGCCTCGGGCGGGCTCCAGTACGCGTTCATCACCGCGTCCGCGCGCGTCAACCAGGACGTACTGCTCGACCTGCGCGGCCGGATCTTCCGCCACGCCCAGGCGCTGAGCATCGACTTCCACGAGCGCTACACCTCGGGCCGCCTCATCTCCCGCTCCACCACGGACGTCGAGTCCCTGCGCGAACTCCTCGACGAAGGCCTCCAGGAACTCATCACCGTCATCATCTCCTTCGTCTACATCTCGGCGATGCTGCTCTGGCTCGACCTGGGCCTCGGGGCGGTGGCTGTGGCGTCGTTCGCGCCGCTCTACCTGTTCATCCGGCAGTACCGGCGCCGCGCGGGCCGCGTCTACGCTGTCCGCTCGACCGCGATCGCCGCCGTGATCGTGAAGTTCGCCGAGACGATGAACGGCATCCGGCCGGTACGGGCCTTCCGCCGCGAGGACGCCAACGACAAGGAGTTCCGGGTCCTCAACCACCGGCACGAGCGCAAGAACGGCGACGCCCTGCTGGAGATGGCCCGCTACGTCGTCAAGTCCCGGCTGGTCGCCAACACGACGGTCGCGGCGATCGTGCTGTGGGGCGCGTACCGGGTGGCATCGGAGTCGCTGGCGCTCGGCGTACTGGCCGCCTCGGTCCTCTATCTGCGCCGCCTGTACGACCCCATCGACCGGCTGGGCATGTTCCTCAACTCCTACCAGTCGGCCGCCGCCTCACTGGAGAAGATCGCGGGCCTGCTCGCCCAGACCCCCACCGTGCCGGAGCCCGCCGAGCCGAAGCCCCTGCCCGCGCTCGCCTCCGCACAGCCGGGCCGCGAGGTCGTCTTCGACGGCGTGCGGTTCGGCTACCGCACGGGCGGCGAGGTGCTGCCGCGCTTCGACCTGACGCTGCCCGCCGGACAGACCGTCGCCGTCGTCGGCTCGACGGGCGCCGGCAAGTCGACGCTCGCCAAACTCCTGGCCCGCTTCTACGACCCCACGGCAGGCCGCATCCTCCTGGATGGCGTCGACCTGCGCGACCTCGCCATGCCCGAACTCCGGCGCGGTGTGGTGATGGTGACCCAGGAGGCCTTCCTCTTCTCCGGCACCGTCGCCGAGAACATCTCCATCGGCCGCCCCGATGCCACCCGCGAGGACATCGAGCGCGCCGCGAAGGCCCTCGGCGCCCACGACTTCATCGCCGCCCTGCCCGACGGCTACGACACCGACGTACGTAAGAGGGGCGGCCGTATCTCGGCAGGTCAGCGCCAACTCGTCGCGTTCGCCCGGGCGTTGCTCGCCGACCCGGCGGTCCTGATCCTCGACGAGGCGACCAGCTCACTGGACATCCCCGGTGAACGGGCCGTCCAGCGCGCCATGTCGACCGTCCTGAAGGGCCGCACGGCGGTCGTCATCGCGCACCGCCTGTCGACGGTGGAGATCGCCGACCGGGTGCTGGTGATGGAACACGGGCGCATCGTCGAGGACGGCTCGCCCGCCGAACTCGTCGCCGCGCCTGGCAGGTTCGCGGACCTGCACCAGGCGTGGCGGGACAGCGTCTCTGACTGGCGTAGGGATCCCCCATGTTCCTCAGGGATGTGAGCCAATCGCCTTCGTGCCCTGGTGCTGAACGGCGGGAGCCGTCAGCCCTCGTGGCACGTCCCTCCGGACGCTGGTCGGTGAGGTCGCGAGACCTCACCGAGGAGGGTGCCCGACGTCGCCTGGGCGCCGGGCGTGCGCGTGACAGCCTGCCACAGGATCGCTACGGAACGCTAATCCGACTGATGAGCCTGGTCTGCTGCAGAGCGGTGGCGGGGCATGTCAGCGGACGGTCGATGGGGAGGGTGGTCGAGGGGTGGGGCAGATCGATGCGTACGGGGATCCGGGTACGCCCGATTGCCGAAGCGGCGGCCGGTATCTGTGGTGGCTGGTCAGGGTCCAGCCCGGCCGGTCTGCCGCCGGGGCGCTGCTGGCCAGCGTGTGGCTAGTGCTGATGGCGCTCGCGCCGTATCTGGTGGCCCGCGCGATCGACGACGGTCTGGAGCCGGGCGACCGGGCCGCGTTGATCGGATGGTCCGCGGCCCTGCTCGGCATGGGGGCGTTCAACTCGTGGCTGAGCATCATCAGGCACCGCACGATGACCAGGCTCCGGATGGACGCCAACTTCCGCACGGTAAAGGTCGTGGTCGGGCACGCGGTCCGGCTGGGCGCCGCGCTGTCCCGCCGGGCCGGTGCCGGGGAGGTCGTCACGATCGGCGTCGGTGACGTGCAGACGATCAGCGGCTCCCTGACCGTCGTCGGCCCCGGAGTCGGCGCGATCGTCGCCTACCTGGCCGTCGCCGGGCTGCTGCTGACGCTCTCACCCCTCCTCGCCGGAGTCATCCTCCTCGGCATCCCGGTCATCGCCGTCATCGCCGGCCCGCTGCTCGGGCGGCTGCAGAGCACGGAGACCACGTACCGCGAACGGCAGAGCGTGCTGACCGCGCGCATCGGCGACCTCGCGAGCGGACTGCGCGTCCTCAACGGCCTGGGCGGCAAAGGCCTGGTGGCCGACGCCTTCCACCGCGACTCGCAGCGACTGCGGGCCCAGGGTTACCGGGTCGGGGCGGTGACCAGCTGGCTCCAGGCACTCGGCATCGGACTGCCGACGGTGTTCCTCGCCGTGGTGACCTGGCTGGCGGCCCGGCTGACGGCTCAAGGGCAGCTCAGCGTGGGCGAGTTGGTATCGGTGTACGGCTATGTCGCCGTCCTGGTGCCGATGGTGGCGTTCTTCGTGGAGTGCGGCTACGGCATCAGCCGCGGACTGGTGGCCGCACGACGCGTCGCAGCCTTCCTCCGCCTGGAACCGGCCGCCGACCACGGCACCCGGGACGCCCCCGCGGAACCCTCGGCGCTGCACGACCCGGAGTCCGGAGTACGCGTGGCACCCGGCAGGCTGACTGCGCTGGCCGGCGCCCGCCCCGCCGACTCCGCGGCCGTCATCGACCGCCTCGGCCGGTACGTGGAGTCGGCGGCGACCTGGGGCGGCGTACGCCTCGACGAGATCCAACTGGCCCAGATCCGCGAGCGCATCCTGGTCGCGGACAACGAGGCGGACCTGTTCGCGGGAACACTGCGGGAGCTGGTGTCCGGCAGCCGGGACCTCGCCGACGAGGACATCGCACGCGCCGTGCACACGGCCGTGGCCGACGACATAGTCCAAGGCCTGCCCGACGGACTCGACTCGCCCGTCGACGCCCAGGGCCGCAGCCTGTCCGGCGGCCAGCGCCAGCGCGTACGACTCGTACGGGCGCTGCTGGCCGACCCCGAAGTGCTGCTCGCCGTCGAACCCACCTCGGCACTCGACGCCCACACCGAGGCCGCCGTCGCGGACCGGCTGCGGGCCGAACGAGCGGCCCGTACGACCGTCGTGACCAGCACTTCGCCGCTCGTACTGGACCGGGCGGACACGGTGTTCTACCTGGTCGAGGGCAAGGTCGTGGCGAGCGGGAGCCATCGCCGGCTGCTTGATGAGGAGCCGGGATACCGGGCGCTGGTGGCTCGCGATGCGGACGAGGACGGGGACGGGGACGCGGATATCGACGGAGAGGCGGCTGTGGGCGCGGTCGGGGACTTGGATGCAGGCATAGGGGAGGCCGTTCGGTGACTTCGGTGACCTCGAAGAAGTCCACCGGGCAGGACTCCGAGCAGCCCAGCGGTCAGCTGCCCATCGCCGAACCGGCCGATGTGCGGCGGGCGGCCGGGCGGCTGATCCGGGCCGACGGGCGCGCCTTCACCGCCGTGCTCGCCGTGAACTCGCTGGCCGCCGCCGTCGGACTCGTCGGCCCCTGGCTTCTCGGCCGCATCATCGACGAGGTCAGGGCGGGCGGCGGCGTGGACGTCGTGGACCGGCTGGCCCTCGCCATCCTGCTGTGCGCGCTGGCGCAGTTGCTGCTCGCGCGGTGGGCCCGCTACGTGGGGCACCGGTTCGGGGAGCGGACGCTGGCACGGGTGCGCGAGCAGTTCGTCGAGCGGGCCCTGTCGCTGCCCGCCTCGGTCGTGGAACGGGCGGGCACGGGTGACCTGACCGCGCGGGGCACGGCCGATGTCGCCCAGGTGGGTACCACACTGCGCGACGCCGGTCCCGAGCTGCTGATCTCCACGGTGCAGTGCCTGTTCATCCTCGGCGCGGTCTTCTTCCTCGATCCGCTGCTCGGTGCCTGTGCGGTGCTCGGGCAGGTCGGCATTTGGTTCGTACTGCGCTGGTATCTGCGTCGGGCGCGCGCCGCGTATCTCGCTGAGGGTGCCGCCACGTCGGAGGTCGCCGAGATCGTGGCGGCCACCGCCGCCGGGGCCCGTACGGTCGAAGCCTTCGGGCTGCAGGGGCGGCGGATCGCGGCGAGCCGGGATGCGCTGGAGACGTCCCGTCGCACCCGGATGTACACGCTGTACCTGCGCTCCGTGTTCTTCCTCGTCGTGGAGTTCTCGTACGTCGTTCCCGTGGCCGGGGTGCTGCTGGCGGGCAGCTTCCTGCATGAGCGGGGGCTGCTGAGCCTGGGTGCGGTGATCGCGGCGGCGCTGTATCTGCGTCAGCTCGAGTCGCCGCTCGACACGATTTTGATGCGGCTCGAGCAGTTGCAGAGCAGTGGCGCTTCGTTCGCCCGCGTGGAGGGGTTGGGGCGGGCGCCGCAGGCCTCGACGGCGGTCTGTCCCACGCCGGAGGACGACCGGATCGATGTCACGGGGGTGCGGTACTCGTACGACCGTGGGGGCGAGGTGTTGCGCGGGGTGGACCTGACGGTGCGGCCGGGGGAGCGGCTGGCGATCGTCGGTCCTTCCGGGGCGGGGAAGACGACGTTGAGCCGGTTGCTTGCGGGGATCGATGCGCCTAGTTCTGGGGCGGTGACTGTGGGCGGGGTGCCGGTTGCTGCGCTGGGGCCGGAGCAGTTGCGGCGGCAGGTGGTGCTCGTTACTCAGGAGCACCATGTGTTTCTCGGTACGGTCCGCGACAATCTGCTGATTGCCGAACCGGGCGCTGGTGATGGGGAGTTGTGGGCGGCGCTTGAGGCGGTGGGTGCGGGCTGGGTGTCCGAGCTGGGCTCTGGGCTCGACACCGAGTTGGGGCCCGACGGGCATCGGCCGGATGGGTCACAGGCCCAGCAACTGGCCCTGGCGCGGGTGGTGTTGGCGGATCCGCACACGTTGATCCTTGACGAGGCGACTGCGCTTCTTGATCCGGCTACGGCTCGTCATACGGAGCATGCGTTGGCGGCCGTGCTGGCTGGGCGGACGGTCATCGCGATTGCCCATCGGCTGCATACCGCTCATGACGCGGATCGGGTGGCCGTCATGGAGGCGGGGCGTCTTACGGAGGTGGGGACGCACGACAGTTTGGTGGCGGCGGGTGGGGCGTATGCGGCGCTGTGGGGGTCGTGGCATGGGCAGGCGTCCGGCGGCTGAAGGTGGGGAGGGTTACTTTTCCCCAGCCCCGCCCCTTCCCGAAACGGGGGCTGCGCCCCCGGCCCCCGCCAGGGGGTGGTGGGTGACACTGCGTGTCGCGGCTGCGGGTGCGTTGTGGCTGGTCGCGCAGTTCCCCGCGCCCCTAAACAGCCTGCGACTGCCCGCACCCCCGAAGAGCAAGCGAACCGAAAAAGCCCGCACCCCGACGAAACCGGCACCCTCCCGCCGGCGGGAGGGGACGTGGGCCGGTGCGTCGTATGCCCGTCGCTTAGCTTCGGTCTGGGCACACCAGAACCCTGTGGAAGCAAGGGGCCGTATGCCCTGTTGGCGACGGGCTGACGCACCGGACCGCGGCCCCGCACCCACCAACCACCCAAGGGGCGCGGGGAACTGCGCGACCAGCCACACTCGACCCGCAGCCGCCCAACCGCCGGAGGCACCCCGCGGGGTTGGCGCGACCAGCCACAACGGCGCCGCACCCGCCCAACCGCCGGAGGCACCCCGCGGGGAACTGCGCGACCAGCCACAACGGCGCCGCAGCCGACAACGAACCCAATCCGCCCAACCGCCGGAGGCAACGTCACCCGACCACCTTCAGCAACAGCACCGCCCGCCCCGGCACCGAGATCCGTACCCCCGCGCGATGCACCACCCCGGGCGCCACCCCCTGCTCCTCCAGCGACGTATCCACCAACACCTCATAACTCCCCGCCCAAGGCGGCCCAGGCAGGACGAAGTCCACCGGCCGCTCCCCGGCGTGGAGGACAGCCAAGAAGCTGTCGTCCACGATCGGTCGGCCCTGCCCATCCCGGCCAGGGATGTCCCGGCCGGAGAGATACATCGCGACCGTCGCGGACGGCGCGTACCAGTCGCCCTCCGTCATCTCCGTGCCGGCCGCCGTGAACCAGGCCAGGTCACGGAGCCCGTCCGTCGAATGCGCCCGGCCCGAGAAGAACGCCCGCCGCCGCAGCACCGGGTGCTCATGCCGCAAGGCGATCAGACGCGACGTGAGGTCGAAGAGGGGCCGCCACTCGGGGTCGTCCAACAGCTCCCAGTCGACCCAGCTCAGCTCGTTGTCCTGGCAGTACGCGTTGTTGTTGCCCCGCTGGGTCCGGCCCAACTCGTCGCCCGCGACCAGCATGGGCACGCCCGTCGAGAGCAGCAGAGTCGTCAGCAGGTTACGGAGCTGACGGCGCCGCAGCGCACGTATCGACGCGTCATCCGTCTCCCCCTCCACACCCCCGTTCCAGGAACGGTTGTCGTCCGTGCCGTCCCGGTTGCCTTCGCCGTTCGCCGCGTTGTGCTTCTGCTCGTACGACACCAGGTCGCGGAGGGTGAAGCCGTCGTGGGCGGTCACGAAGTTCACGGAGGCATAGGGGCGGCGGCCTCCCCAGGCGTACAGGTCGCTGGAGCCGGACAGGCGGTAGCCCAGGTCGCGTACGTCTGGCAGGGCGCCCCGCCAGAAGTCGCGTACCGCGTTGCGGTAGCGGTCGTTCCACTCCGTCCACAGGGGTGGGAACGCCCCCACCTGGTAGCCGCCAGACCCCACGTCCCAGGGTTCCGCGATCAGCTTCACGCGGCGCAGCACCGGGTCCTGCGCGATGACCGCCAGGAACGGGGACAGCATGTCCACGTCGTGCATCGAGCGGGCCAGCGCCGCCGCCAGGTCGAAGCGGAAACCGTCCACGCCCATCTCCGTCACCCAGTAGCGGAGCGAGTCCGTGATCAGGCGCAGGACGTGCGGCTGGACGACGTGCAGGGTGTTGCCGCAGCCCGTGTAGTCGGCGTACCGGCGGGCGTCCTCCTGGAGCCGGTAGTAGCCGCGGTTGTCGATGCCGCGGAGCGACAGCGTGGGGCCCAACTCGCTTGCCTCGGCCGTGTGGTTGTAGACCACGTCGAGGATGACCTCGATCCCGGCGGCGTGCAGCGCGCGCACCATGCGCCGGAACTCGCCGACCTGCTGGCCCCTCGTCCCGGAGGCCGCGTACGCCGCGTGGGGCGCGAAGTAGCCGATGGAGTTGTAGCCCCAGTAGTTCTTCAGGCCCCGCCGCAGCAGATGGTCCTCGTGCGCGAACTGGTGCACCGGGAGGAGTTCGACCGCCGTCACGCCCAGTTTCACCAGGTGCTCGATCGCCGCCGGGTGCGCCAATCCCGCGTATGTGCCGCGTAGTTCCTCGGGGATGTCGGGGTGCCGGCGCGTGAAGCCGCGCACGTGGACCTCGTAGATCACCGAGTCCGCCCACGGTGTCTTCGGGCGGCGGTCGTCCGCCCATTCGTCGTCGGGTGCGTCGTCGTGGACGACGACGCCCTTCGGGACGTACGGCGCCGAATCCCGGTCGTCGCGCACGGTGTCCGCGACCTGCTGCTGAGGCCAGTCGCGCACGTGCCCGTACACCTCGGGCGGCAGACTGAACTCGCCGTCCACGGCACGCGCGTACGGATCGAGGAGGAGCTTCGCCGGGTTCCAGCGCGCGCCCGTCCACGGGTCCCAGCGGCCGTGCACCCGGAATCCGTACCGCTGCCCGGGCCGCACGCCCGGCACGAAACCGTGCCAGATCTCGTGCGTCAGCTCGGTCAGCGGCGCCCGCGTCTCCACACCCTCCTCGTCGAAGAGGCACAGCTCGACCGACTCCGCGCCGCCCGCCCACAGCGCGAAGTTGGTGCCCGCGACACCGTCGGGTCCGACCCTGAAGCGCGCCCCCAGCGGGGTCGGGGCACCTGGCCATACGGGCATGACGGGCGCCGTACGCGCCGCGCCGTTCAGCACGGCGGACGGGGCACGCCCCTCGGGAGCGGAAACGGGCAGCCCGTTGGCAGGAGCGCGGTCCTGCTCACCGGGCACCCCGTCGCCCGGTACGCGCTCCTCCTGCTGCTCAGCCTCCTGCTCGGGTGCGCTCGACACCTGTTCAACCTCCAGCGGCTCGGTTGAACGGCGCCAAGAAGAGCTCACGGCGTCCCTGCCATGTCGGCTCATCGTCGCGTCGTCCTTCCCACTGTTCTGCCCAGAGCGGGGCTCGCACTCACGTTTCCCCACGACCGGACAGATCGTTGAGTGCACGTGATGGATGCACACAGGCGCGCGCGACGCGCAGGGTCGGCACTGGCCGTCGTACTGACCTGGGCAGCGCTGCTGGCCACGACCTCGGCCTGCACGGCCGACGGGCTCGACAGCCTGCGCGGCAAGCCCCGCTCACCCGAGGAGGCGATCCACATCCGGCCCGGCGCCGGCAGCGGACCCGTACGCCCCGACCAGGAGCTGGAGGTGGGGGTCACGTCCGGGCGCCTGGAGTCCGTGAAGGTCGCCAAGTCCCGGGGCGCGCGGGCTTTTCGAGTGCCCGGGCGCATCGAAGCAGATGGCATGACCTGGCGGCCGGACGGCGACAGGAGGCTGGAGTCGGCGACCGCGTACACCGTGGACGCGGTCGCCCTCGACGGGCACGGGCGGCGGCTGGTGCGGCATGCGAGGTTGCGGACGTACGGCCCCGGCGAGCGGCTCATCGGACGTGTCACCCCGGAGCACCGGTCGACCGTCGGCACGGGAATGATCGTCTCGCTGGAGTTCAACCGCCAGGTCCAGAACCGGGCGGCCGTCGAGCGCGCCATCCAGGTGCGGGCGCGTCCCGCCGTCGAGATCCGCCCGCACTGGTTCGGCGGGAACCGGCTGGACTTCCGGCCCGAGAAGTACTGGAAGCCGGGTACGAAGGTCACCGTCGCCCTGCGGCTGCGGCACGTCGAAGCGGCGCCCGGCGTGTACGGGCTCGGGAACCGGACGTACTCCTTCACCGTCGGCCGCGACCAGACCAGCGTCGTCGACGCCGCCGAACACACCATGCGGGTACACCGCGACGGCGAACTCCTCGCCACGGTGCCGATCACGGCGGGCGCCCCCAAGACGACGACGTACAACGGGAAGATGGTGGTCACCGAGAAGCTCGAGGTGACCCGGATGAACGGCGCCACGGTCGGCTTCGAAGACGCCGACGGCAAGGGCGAGTACGACATCCCGGACGTCCCGCACGCGATGCGGCTCACCGACTCCGGGACCTTCCTGCACGGCAACTACTGGGCGCGGGGCGTGTTCGGCAACGCCAATGTCAGCCACGGCTGTGTGGGCCTGCGCGATGTGAAGGGCGGCAGCTCCGCGAGCCCGGCGGGCTGGTTCTTCGACCGCAGCCTGATCGGTGACGTCGTCGAAGTCGTGCACAGCGACGACAAGATGGTCGCGCCAGGCAACGGACTTGGCGGTTGGAACATCTCATGGAAGGAGTGGAAGGCGGGCTCTGCCGTGAATTAGGCGGAGACGGGTGGGACATAAGAAGGACATAGGTGGGAGAACACGAGATCAATTTCAGCTGAACTTGGGACTGAAAAGTGACAATTACGGGGAGCCACCGCTGCTGGTCATATGGTTGATTGGCGCGGTGCGCGCGTGCGACGCGCAGGAGTGCGGGCCCGGTTGACGGGCCGTGCGAGGGGAGAAGCAAGTTGAAGATCGGGCGACCGATATCGGGGGCGTCGGTTGGCGCACGGGGGCGCGGACGAACAGGGCGTACGGGGCTTCTGGCGCTGATACTCGGCGTGCTGCTGATCGCCGTGACGGCGTGCGGTGGCGGAGGGGGTTCCGACTCGAACTCGGGCTCCGGCGGTGACAAGAACGGGGGCAAGGGCGGCTCTGACCAGGCCGAGTCCAGAACCTCGCAGGCGGTCGTGACCATAGCGCCCAAGGACGGCGCCGACGATGTGGACACCAACGGCGCCCTGAAGATATCCGCGGCCAAAGGCAAGCTGACCGAGGTCAAGGTCGCGGACTCGAAGGGCAAGGCCGTCGAGGGCAAGATCACTGACGGCGGGGCGAGTTGGACGCCCACCTACCACCTGGCGTCCGACACCAAGTACAAGGTGCAGGCGACGGCCAAGGACTCCGAAGGCCGCGAGGCGACCGAAGAGTCCAGCTTCACGACGCTGACCCCGAAGAACACCTTCATCGGCATCTTCACGCCCGAAGACGGTTCCAAGGTGGGCGTCGGAATGCCCTTCTCGCTCAACTTCAACCGGGGCATCACCAAGCCCGAGGACGTCGAGAAGGCCATCCGTATCAAGACGGAGCCCGCGGTGGAGGTCAAGGGCCACTGGTTCGGCAACGACCGGCTGGACTTCCGCCCGGAGAAATACTGGAAGCCCGGCACGAAGGTCACGGTCGACCTCAACCTGGACGGCGTGGAGGGACGGCCCGGCGTTTACGGCGAGCAGGCCAAGACCGTGTCGTTCACCATCGGCCGCAGCCAGATATCCACCGTGGACGTCAAGTCCAAGAAGATGACGGTCAAGCGCGACGGCAAGGTCATCAAGACCATTCCGGTCACGACGGGCAAGCCGGGCTACGAGACCTGGAACGGCCAGATGGTCATCACCGAGCGCCACGAAATGACCCGTATGAACGGCGAAACGGTCGGCTACGGCGGCGAGTACGACATCAAGGACGTCTCACACGCCATGCGCCTGTCGACCTCGGGCACCTTCATCCACGGCAACTACTGGGGCGGCGACGCCTTCGGCAACTACAACGCCAGCCACGGCTGCATCGGCCTGCGCGACCTGAAGGGCGGCAGCTCCTCAAGTCCCGCGGGCTGGTTCTTCGACCGCTCGATGGTCGGCGACGTGGTGATCGTGAAGAACTCCAACGACCGGATCATCGACCCGGACAACGGGCTCAACGGCTGGAACATGCCGTGGGACAAGTGGTAGGCGAGTGAGTCGTACGGGCCTGGCGTGACGGGTCCGGATGGGCTGTGACGGGGCCGGTGTGCTGTGGGAGCACGCCGGCCCCGTTGTCGTTGGTCCCCGTGCTGCATCTTCCCTCGGGGGGCGACCCCCAGGCCCCCCCGATACGGTTCCTTCATGACTGTGCATCTCGAAGTCGCCGAAGGTGTCGGCACGATCCGTCTCGACCGTCCGCCCATGAACGCGCTGGACGTCGCCACGCAGGACAGGCTCAAGGAGCTCGCGGAGGAGGCCACGCGTCGCGAGGACGTGCGCGCCGTGGTTCTCTACGGCGGCGAGAAGGTGTTCGCGGCGGGCGCGGACATCAAGGAGATGCAGGCCATGGACCATACGGCGATGGTCGTACGGTCCCGGGCCCTGCAGGACTCCTTCACCGCCGTGACCCGTATCCCCAAGCCGGTGGTGGCCGCGGTCACCGGCTACGCGCTGGGCGGGGGCTGCGAGTTGGCACTCTGCGCGGACTACCGCATCGCCGCGGACAACGCAAGGCTGGGCCAGCCGGAGATCCTGCTCGGGCTGATCCCCGGGGCGGGCGGCACCCAGCGGCTGTCCCGGCTGATCGGGCCCTCGCGCGCCAAGGACCTCATCTTCACCGGCCGTATGGTCAGGGCCGACGAGGCGCTCACCCTCGGCCTGGTGGACCGGGTGGTGCCCGCCGCCGAGGTGTACGAGCAGGCGCACGCGTGGGCCGCGGGGCTCGCGAAGGGACCGGCGCTCGCGCTGCGCGCCGCCAAGGAGGCGGTGGACGTGGGCCTTGAGACGGACCTGGAGACCGGGCTCGCGGTGGAACGCAACTGGTTCGCGGGGCTGTTCGCGACGGAGGACCGGGAGCGGGGGATGCGGAGCTTTGTGGAGGAGGGGCCGGGGAAGGCCAAGTTCCTCTGACGAAGCTGTCGAGTGATCAACTTTCCCTGATCAACTGGCAGTTGACGCGACGTCGTACGCCGGTGTCCCCCGATGGGGCGGTTTATATGAGCCTTGAGTCGAACTCGAGGTCGCCTGCTCGGGGGCCGTCGGCGATTGCCCTCAACTGGGCTGTCTTTGCTGGTCAATCGGTGTGCACCGCCTCGCGTACTACCCGTGGCATATGCCTTCAGGGTGGCTTGGAACGGAAGGTTCCCGGGGGCGTATTCCTCTGGAACGGCCCCGAAAGGCGTTCTGGGCGGCCATGATGGGGGCATGGCGGGGCTGGAGGGTATGGAACAGCCGCGGCGGCACGCGAGTGCGACCGCGGCGCGTTGGTCACCCGGAGTCGAGGACGAACGCGCACTGAAGGCACTGGAGTTGTACGGCAACCCGACACAGGCCGAGGTTCCGTTGCCGTCCCGCCCGGAGTCGGCGGCCACGGCGCGCCGGCTGACCCAGGTGGTCGTCCTTCGCGAGTGGGGACTCTCCCCGAAGATCACCGAGGACGCCGTACTCCTGGTCTCCGAACTCGTCGGCAACGCCGTACGCCACACCGGCGCCCGCGTCTTCGGCCTCCGCATGCGCAGCCGCCGCGGCTGGATCCGCATCGAGGTCCGCGACCCCTCCCGCGGCCTGCCCTGTCTCATGCCCGTCCGCGACCTGGACGTCAGCGGCCGAGGCCTGACCCTCGTCGACAAACTCTCCGACCGCTGGGGAGTCGACCTACTGCCTCGCGGCAAGACGACGTGGTTCGAGATCCGGGTGACTCCGGACCACCACTGACGAGCGTCGCACGGGCGACTGCCGCACGGGGCTCCGCCCCGGACCCCGCTTCGGGGGCCAGTCCCCGTACCCCCAGTCCTCAATCGCCGGACGGGCTGAATTTTTCAGCGAGCCCCACGGGCGACCGCCCGGCTCACTGCCCGACGAGCAGCGCCTCCGCCCCGACCGGGCGGAACCCCGCCGCCTGGAACGCCCGTACGCTGCGGGCGTTGCCGGCGGCCAGCTGCGCCCAGACGGGTTCGCCCGCGCTGAGGTGCCGTGCCGCCGAGGCCAGAGCACGTCCCAGCCCTCGGTGCCGTACGGACTCATCCACCTCGACCGCGACCTCAAGCCGCCCCGCCACCCCACGCCCCAGGACGAGTACGCCACCGTCGGCGGCCCACACCCGCACCTCGTCACGCCGCTTGCGGGCGCGGGCGACCCGGGGATGGTCGGGGTCGCGAAGCTCGGACAGCGCGAGCGACGGGGGACGCGGCGGACCCGGCACGGGTGTGGCGACGGTCAGCAGATCGATGGTGTCCGTCGTACGCCCCGTCCGGTCCATGAACGCGGCCAGGAACCGCGGGTTCATGGTCGCCGCGAGGGCATCGCAGTCCAGGGACCGCAACAGCGTACGCACCCACTCCGGATCCTCGTCCGTGAAGACAACGGAGTGCGCGGTGAAGGCGATGACGCCGGCGTCCCGCCGATCATGCTGCGGTACGACGGTGACGCCGCCGTCCGCGGGCGGGAACTTCCCACGGGTCGCCGCGTCGAGAATGTCCCGCAGAGTGTCACGCATGAGGTCCCCTCTCACCGGCTTCAGTCTCCACCCGCTGGAAGGCCCGGACTCCACCGCGGTGGTCGCCGCGCTCCGTTCCCAGCCCGCCGGTTAATCTGACCTCCGACAGCAGGACATGGTTGACAGTGACATAGCAAGAAGGGGCACCCGGTGGCGGACATCGAGGAAGCACGTAAGCAGTTCCAGCGGATTGACACGGATGGTGACGGCTTCGTCACCGCCGCCGAGTTCAAGACCGCCCTGGCCCAAGGCGGCGACTGGAACGTCACCGAGTCCGTGGCGGAGACCGTGATCGCCGACCGGGACCTCAACGGCGACAAGCTCCTCTCGTTCGACGAGTTCTGGGCGAACCTGAACAAGTGAGCCGAGGATGGGGAACCCCAGCCGACGCGCGGCTGGGGTTCCTCAAGGCGGTGGGTATCGGTCAGCAGGTGGAGTTGCTCACGCCGAAGACAGCTCGTCTACGCGTCGGCGGACCGCACCCCATCGCGATCACCGGGGATCAGGCGGGTCAGCGCTGCAGGGTGAGCAGGCCCGGCCGGTACGGCAGTTTCTGGTAGTCGGTGCCCCCCGGTGTGTTGGTGGGGAGGCCCTGGTAGAGGAACTGCAGGTTGCAGGGATCGATGGTCATGGTCTCGTCGGGGTTGTTGCGGACCAGATCACCGTGGCTGACGCCCTGGGCCCAAGTGGAACCGCTGTTGGCCTGGCCCGCGAAGGGGCTGCTCTCGCTGCCGGCCTGGACGGTCCACGGACCGTTCAGACTGGAGGCGGTGAACGAGCGGAAGTAGCGGTTCGAACCCTGCGCCTCAACGATCATGAGGTACTGGTTCTGGCCCTGGACCTTGTAGACCTCCGGCGCCTCGAACAGAAGGTCCCTGTTCGCTTCGCTCATGATCGTCGTGTACGAGGAGCCGAAGTTGCCCGGGAAGTTCCCGATCGGCATGCTCGCCCGGTAGATCTTGCCGTTGTCACCGGCGAAGAACAGGTACATGTTCTGGTCGTCGGCGATCATGGTCGGGTCGAGTGGGGCGCCACCTTCGCCGGCGGGGAAGCTGCCGGTGAACAGCGGCTGCCGGGCGGACCAGCCGTTGGGGTTGGTGGGGTCGCTGGACGTGCGGTAGTAGAACGGCCACTGACCCCACTGGTCCACCATCACCCAGATGTTCTTGGGCGCGAAGTAGAACAGTTCGGGCGCCACCGCCACGGGCTCGTTCATCGCGGTCTGGGTGGCCGCCCCCATGTCCGACCAGTTCGTGAAGGGACTGAACGCCGTCGAGCCCCACTTCGTTCCGTCGGAGGTGGTCGCGTAGACCAGGTGCTTGCCGTTGTACGTGGTGGTGGCGAAGTCCTTCAGCGCGACCTGCCCGTTCGCCGGCTCTGCCAGCGGACCCGTCGAGGTCCACCGGTAGGTCGACGGAAGAGCACACGCGTTGCTCGCCCCGGACAGGCCGGTCCACTTCTGGTTGGCGCCGCCGTGGCACGACCAGATATGCACCCCCGTGCCGTTGGCCGTACCCCAGCCCGAGACGTCCAGGCACAGCCCGGACCGCACGCTGACGATCGTGCCGTCGGCGTTCACCCGCCACTGCTGGTTCGTAGTGCCGGTACACGTCCAGATCTGCACCGGGGTCCCGGACGTGGTGCCGCCTCCCCGGACATCCAGGCACTTGTTGCCGTACACGGTCAGCTGGTCGCTGTCCGTCAACGTCCACTTCTGGTTGGTTCCGTCGTGGCAGTCCCAGATGTGCACGTTCGCGCCGTCGGTCTGGCTGAAGCCCGCCACATCGAGACACCGGCCGGAAGCAACACTGCGCAAGTCGTTGGTGGTGGCCGCCTGAGCCGGGCCGGCGACGAGCAGCGCCGCCAACGCGGCCAGGGCCGCAACCACGGCGGCGAGCACCGCAGAGGGATGTCTGTGGCTGAAACTACGTCTGTGCATAAGGACCTCGTCATCCTTGAGCATGCGGCTCCGGTTTGTCCCGTGAGGCTGTTCGGACGCCGGTGTGGTGCGGCCCTTGACGTTCGATATGTCGAACTAGGGTCGAAGTGTCGAGCAATTGGGATGATTGAGGTTCCGGTGAACAGCGTCAATACCTCTCGCGCAATTCGCGAGCCGAAACATTCGCATTGAACCAGGTGGCTTCAACTTCCGTGGTTGTACGGGTCTTTGGCGTGAGGGGCGGGGCCGTGGAACCAACCCCCTGAGGCACGGCACCTACCGGACAAGACCCGCCACGATCGTGCTGATGGTGCGTTCGACGACCGCGTCGCGCTGATCGGCGGGGAGGCGGGCGAGGGGCCCGTCAAGGATGAGCAGCGAGAGGCCGTGGACGGTCGACCAGGCGGCGACCTCGGCGGCGGGCCGGTTCTCCGGCCGCATCCGGCCCGTGGCCACGAGCGCGTCGAGCGTGTCGGAGAGCTCTACGAACGCCGCGAACTCCGGCCTGTCGTCGGGGGCTTCGAGGCCGGTGAAGGCATCGGGCTCCTCCGTGGTCGTACGGCAGAAGGCGGTGCGGAAGAGCCCCGGGTGCTCGATCGCGAACCGTACGTACCCGCGCCCGATCGCCTCCGCCCTGCGCACGGCCTCCTCCCCGGGGTCGTCGAGCCGGGGTCGTGCGTTCAGGGTCTCGGTCATCGATGCGGCGAGCGCCTGCTGGCCACGGGCCTTCACGGCATGGAGGAGATCTCCCTGGCCGCTGAAGTGGCGGTATGCGGCGGTGGGTGACACGCCGACGCTGCGGGCCGCCTCACGCAGGACGACCCGCTCGGGGCCGCCTTCGGCCGCGAGTTCCACGGCGGCCCCGATCAGCGCGTTACGGAGATCGCCGTGGTGGTAGCGGGACTTGCCGCCAGTGATCGCTCCCATGACTCCATCCTGCCCGATGACTCCATCCGGCTCCGAAAGCCGAAGTTGACGCCGTTAACATCCTGTGCCATCGTCAATGTTAACGGCATAAACATCTGGGGGAGATCACCGTGTTCGATCGAATTTCCGAGCTGGCCCTCCATCGGGGCCGACTCCTACTGACACTGACCGCGGTGGCCGTGGTCGCCATGGCGGCCATCGGCTTCGGGGCGTTCGGCAAGCTCCTGGGCGGCGGCTTCGAGGATCCGAACGCGCCCTCGACCCGCGCCCAGGAGCTCATCGACGAGAAGTTCGGCGGCGAGACCAATCTGGTCCTGCTGGTACGGGCCGACGATGGCGACCTCGGTTCCCCCGAGGCCGAACGCGCGGGCCGCACCCTCACCTCGGAGCTCAAGGGTGAGCCCACCGTGGCGAACGTGATCTCGTACTGGGACACCGGCGCCGCCACGCTGACCTCCCGGGACGGCGACGCGGCCCTGGTGCTGGCCCACGTCAAGGGCGACGACACCGAACAGGGCGACAACGCCTCGGCGCTCATCGACGCGTACACCGGCGACCGGAACGGGCTGAGCGTGCAGGCCGGCGGAAACGCCGCAGTCGGCGACGAAGTACCCAACCAGGTAGCCAAGGACCTCGCGCTGGCCGAGGCGATCGCCGTACCCCTGATCCTCATCCTGCTCGTGATCGCCTTCGGCAGCCTCGTCGCGGCACTGCTGCCCCTGGTCATCGGGCTGATCGCGATCGTCGGCACCTTCGCCGAGCTCTATGTGCTCGGCAGCATCACCAACGTGTCGGTGTTCTCGATCAACCTCACCACCGCCCTCGGTCTTGGCCTCGGTATCGACTACGCCCTGCTCATGATCAGCCGGTTCCGCGAGCACCTCGCGGAGGGCGCCGACGTTCCCGAGGCACTCCGGCACACCGTACGGACGGCCGGGCGGACCATCGTCTTCTCGGCGGCGACCGTCGCCGCCGCACTCGCCGCCCTGCTGGTCTTCCCGCAGTTCTTCCTGCGCTCCTTCGCCTACGCGGGCATCGGCGTGGTGATCATCGCCGCCGTCAGCGCCCTGCTCGTCGTCCCGGCGCTGCTCGCCGTGCTCGGCCACCGGGTCAACAACGGCCGCCTGCCCTGGGCGCAGACCGTACGCAGCGCCGAGGCGCCCTTCTGGGGCCGGCTGGCCCGCACGGTCATGCGCAGGCCAGCGCTGACCGCACTTCCGGTCCTCGGGATCCTGCTGCTCGCCGCGAGTCCACTGCTCGGCGTCACCTTCGGCACGCCGGACGAGCGGGTGCTGCCGGAGAGCGCCCAGAGCCGACAGGTCGCCACCGAAATTCAGCGCGACTTCACAGGCAGCGACGAGTCGGCGGTTCAGATCGTCACGACCGGGCCCGTGGCCGCGGACGGGCTGCGCTCGTACGCGACCGAACTGTCGCGGCTCGACGGCGCCGTGCGGGTCGAGACGTCCGCCGGCACCTTCAGCGAGGGTCGCGCCACCCCGCCAGGGCCTGCGAATGCCGTACTCGGCCGCCCCGACGCCCAGCGGATCACGGTCGTCACCGGCCTCACCCCCAAGTCGGACGAGGCCCAGGACCTGGTCAAGGACGTACGGGCGGTGGATCCGCCCGCCGGGACCGAGACGCTGGTCGGCGGCACCGACGCGCGGCTCGTCGACTCCAAGGACTCGATCGCCGACCGGCTCCCGGCCGCCATCGCTCTCGTGGCGGTCACCACATTCGTACTCCTCTTCCTGTTCACCGGCAGCGTGGTGCAGCCGCTCCGAGCGCTGGTCCTCAACGCCATCAGCCTCACCGCGGCCATCGGCGTGATGGTGTGGATCTTCCAGGACGGCCACCTGTCCTCTCTGCTCGGCTTCACGCCACAGCCGATGGACACCTCCATGACGGTGCTCATGTTCTGCATCGCCTTCGGCCTGTCCATGGACTACGAGGTCTTCGTGACCAGCCGGATCAAGGAACTGCACGACGCGGGCGCCGACACCGAGACCGCCGTCACCAGCGGGCTCTCGCACACCGGGCGAATCGTGACCATGGCCGCCGGGCTGCTCGCGGTGAGCTTCTTCGCCTTCGGCACGGCCCAGGTCAGCTTCATCCAGATGTTCGGGCTCGGCAGCGGCCTGGCGATCCTGATCGACGCGGTGGCCGTACGCGGAGTACTGGTACCGGCCGCCATGCGCCTCCTCGGCCGTACGGCCTGGTACTCGCCGAAGCCGCTGCGCGCGGTGCACGGTCGGCTGGGCCTCACCGAGGGCGCGCCCGCCGAGAAGGAGGAGCGGACGCCCGCCAAGGTCTGACCCTCTGGCGGCGTGCAGTCGACGCAGGCGCTCGGCCGGGACTCCCGGCCGAGTGCCTACGTCGGGACGTCGGGACGTCGGGACGTCGGGACGTCGGGACGCGGCACCAACTCTGAACCCTGTCGCATGAGTAGGCGGGTCAGCCGCCCTGAGCCCACTCCTTCAGCGCGGCCTTGCTGCTGAAGTCGGCCACGTTCTTGTCCAGCGGGTTGTCGGTGTACTGGTGGAAGCGCCACTTGGCCTGGATGCGGGGTTTGCCGGCGGTCACGTAGTCGGCGATCCACAGGCCGTCGCCCGCGTACGAGGTGCTGTCGTGGTTCAGCCAAAAGTTCCGGTTGCAATACAGGATGGTGCGGTGATTGGGCCGCAGTTCCTTCACCTTCCGGATGAACCGGTCCTTTTCCGAGTTGCTCGCACGCGTGCCCTCACTCGTCGTTTCCCAGTCCACCGCGAGGATGTCGCCCGCTTTTTCCGGGGCCTTGCTGACGAAGTACTCGGCTTGGGTCGTGAGGTTGCCCGGCCAGAGGAAGTGGTAGAAGCCGACCACACAGCCGGCGTCGCGGGCTCTCTTCGTCTGGGCGGCCAGCTTGGGGTTGGTGTACGTACGGCCCTCCGTCGCCTTGACGAAGACGAAGGACAGGCCATCGGTGTCGTACGAGGACGACTGGTGGGAACTGACATCGATGCCGCGCAGCATGGGGGGATCCTCCGTGCGGTGGGGGAGAGGGGCGAGGGGGCGAGGGAAATAGCAACTACCTTGCGTTTTCCCTTACTTCAGATGCCTCACCCTCGTATGGATGTTCTGCCGAACGCAGGCGCAAAGCCTAAACTGCCCATCCACCGGCCGACGAAGGGACGTAACCGTGGCTCAGCGGTCAACCGAGGACGAGCCCATTGCCCTCAAGCCCGCCCTCGAATCGATGACCCGGCTCGTCGCCGCCGTCATCGTCCACGACAAGGCCACCAACCGCGTCGTCCTCCTCCAGCGCGGCCAGAACGCCAAATTCGGCCAGGGCATGTGGGATCTCCCCGTCGGCAAGAGCGAACCCGGCGAACCCATCACCGAAACCGCCGTACGCGAGCTCTACGAGGAGACCGGCCTCACCGTGAAGCCGGAGTCGCTGAAGGTCGCCCACATCATCCACTGCGCCTGGGGCGTCGAAGCCCCCAACGGCTTCCTCACCGTGGTCTTCACCGCCCACGAATGGACCGGCGAACCCGAGAACCGAGAACCGCGCAAGCACGCCCAGGTTCGCTGGGTTGACGTCGAGGCCATCCCCGACGAGTTCGTGAGATCCACCGCAAGTGCCCTCCACAACTACCTCAAGGGTGGCCCTCAGGTGTTCCTGGACGGCTGGACGGCAGGGAAGGGGGCGAGCACCCTCAGCACTCGATGATGTTCACCGCGAGTCCGCCCCGGGCGGTCTCCTTGTACTTCACGCTCATGTCGGCGCCGGTGTCCTTCATGGTCTTGATGACCTTGTCGAGGGAGACCTTGTGGGAGCCGTCGCCGCGCATCGCCATCTTCGCGGCGGTGACGGCCTTGACGGCGGCCATGCCGTTGCGTTCGATGCAGGGGATCTGGACCAGGCCGCCGACCGGGTCGCAGGTCAGGCCGAGGTTGTGTTCCATGCCGATCTCGGCGGCGTTCTCCACCTGTTCCGGCGAGCCGCCCAGGACTTCGGCCAGCGCGCCGGCGGCCATGGAGCAGGCGGAGCCGACCTCGCCCTGGCAGCCGACCTCGGCGCCGGAGATGGAGGCGTTCTCCTTGAAGAGCATGCCGATGGCGCCGGCGGCGAGCAGGAAGCGGACGACTCCGTCTTCGTCGGCGCCGGGGACGAAGTTGAGGTAGTAGTGCAGGACGGCCGGGATGATGCCCGCCGCGCCGTTCGTGGGGGCGGTGACCACGCGGCCGCCCGCCGCGTTCTCCTCGTTCACGGCCATCGCGTACAGCGTGATCCACTCCATGGCGTGGGCCAACGGGTCGCCCTCCGCGCGGAGTTGGCGGGCTGAGACGGCGGCGCGGCGGCGGACCTTCAGGCCGCCGGGCAGGATGCCTTCGCGCGACATGCCGCGGGCCACGCATGCCTGCATCACCCGCCAGATCTCCAACAGCCCGGCCCGGATCTCGTCCTCGGTGCGCCAGGCCCGCTCGTTCTCCAGCATCAGTGCGGAGATCGACAGGCCGGTCTCCCGGGCCAGGCGCAGGAGTTCGTCGCCGGTACGGAAGCGGTACTTGAGGACCGTGTCGTCGAGCTTGATGCGGTCGGCCCCCACCGCCTCCTCGTCGACGACGAAGCCGCCGCCCACCGAGTAGTACGTCCTCGTCAGGAGTTCGGCGCCGGCAGCGTCGTACGCCCAGAGGGTCATGCCGTTCGCGTGGTACGGCAGCGTCTTGCGGCGGTGCAGGATCAGGTCGTCGTCGAAGGAGAAGGGGATCTCACGCTCGCCGAGCAGGTTCAGGAGCTTCTCGGAGCGGATCGCGTCCACGTGCTCGTCCGCCGTCTCGACGTCCACGGTTCCCGGGGAGGCGCCCTCCAAGCCGAGCAGTACGGCCTTCGGGGTGCCGTGGCCGTGCCCGGTCGCGCCCAGGGAGCCGTACAACTCGGCGCGTATCGAGGCGGTCGGGGCCAGCAGGCCCTCGTTCTTCAGGCGGTGGGCGAACATGCGTGCCGCGCGCATCGGGCCGACCGTGTGGGAGCTGGACGGGCCGATGCCGATCGAGAAGAGGTCGAAGACGGAGATGGCCACGGTGACTCCTCAACTACAAGGTGGTGCATGGGGTGGGGCACCGCGCACGTACGTCTCAGTGTGCGCGGTGCCCCGAAGAAAGCGCCCGAAGATAGCGCCCCAACTAGTCGTACGGAACGTACGGACCTACTTCAGGCCCGCGTACAGCGGGTGCTTGTCGGCCAGCGCCGACACCCGTGCCTTCAGCGACTCGGCGTCGGCCTCCCCGAAGGGAGAAGCCGCCTTCAGCGCCTCGGCGATGATGTCCGCGACCTCGGCGAAGTCCTCGGCCGTGAAGCCGCGGGTGGCGAGGGCCGGCGTACCGATCCTGAGGCCGGACGTCACCATCGGCGGGCGCGGGTCGTTCGGGACGGCGTTGCGGTTGACGGTGATGCCGACCTCGTGGAGACGGTCCTCGGCCTGCTGGCCGTCGAGCTCGGAGTGGCGCAGGTCGACCAGGACGAGGTGTACGTCCGTGCCGCCGGACAGCACCGAGACGCCGGCCGAGGTGACGTCGTCCCGCATCAGGCGCTCGGCGAGGATCCGCGCGCCCTCCAGCGTGCGCCGCTGGCGCTCCTTGAACTCCTCCGAGGCCGCGACCTTGAAGGAGACGGCCTTCGCGGCGATCACATGCTCCAGGGGACCGCCCTGCTGACCGGGGAAGACAGCCGAGTTGATCTTCTTCGCGAGTTCCGCCGTGGACAGGATCACGCCACCGCGCGGACCGCCCAGCGTCTTGTGCGTGGTGGTCGTGACGACATGCGCGTGCGGGACGGGGTTCGGGTGCAGACCCGCCGCGACCAGGCCCGCGAAGTGCGCCATGTCGACCATCAGGTACGCGCCGACCTCGTCCGCGATGCGGCGGAAGGCGGCGAAGTCGAGCTGGCGCGGATACGCCGACCAGCCGGCCACGATCAGCTTCGGCTGGGACTCCTTGGCCAGCTTCTCGACCTGGGCCATGTCGACCTGGCCGGTCGCGTCGTCCACGTGGTACGCGACGACGTTGTACAGCTTGCCGGAGAAGTTGATCTTCATGCCGTGGGTCAGGTGCCCGCCGTGCGCGAGGTTCAGGCCCATGATCGTGTCGCCGGGCTTGAGCAGGGCGAACATCGCGGCGGCGTTGGCCTGGGCGCCCGAGTGCGGCTGGACGTTGGCGTGTTCGGCGCCGAAGAGCTCCTTGATCCGCTCGATGGCGATCCGCTCGACGACGTCGACGTGCTCACAGCCGCCGTAGTAGCGGCGACCCGGGTAGCCCTCGGCGTACTTGTTGGTGAGGACCGAGCCCTGGGCCTCCATGACCGCGACCGGAGCGAAGTTCTCCGAGGCGATCATCTCCAGGGTGGACTGCTGACGGTTCAGCTCGGCGTCGACGGCGGCGGCGACGTCCGGGTCGAGTTCGTGCAGGGGCTGGTTCAGAAGCGACATCAGTCAGGAGTCCTTCAGGAGGCGGAGTCGGAGCCGGAGAATTCGGTGTACTCGGCCGCGGAGAGCAGGTCCTTCGGCTCCTCGGCGATACGCACCTTGAACAGCCAACCGCCCTCGAACGGGGCCGTGTTCACCAGCGCCGGGTCGTCCACGACGTCCTGGTTGATCTCGGTGACCTCACCGGTGACGGGCGAGTACAGATCGCTGACCGACTTCGTCGACTCCAGCTCACCGCAGGTCTCGCCCGCGGTCACCGTGTCGCCGACCTCGGGGAGCTGGACGTACACGACGTCGCCGAGCGCGTTCGCCGCGTACTCGGTGATGCCGACCGTCGAGACGCCGTCCTCGGCGACCGACAGCCACTCGTGCTCCTTGCTGTAGCGCAGCTGCTGGGGAATGCTCATGGCCTGAATTCTCCTGTACGCGGGGGAAGGGTGATGAACGGGTTGTCGTGCGTGACGAGACCGCGGATACGACACGACACACGACACGCGGATACGAGACGGCACACGGGAACGTACGCCACGTCGCCGCGCCGCCGAACCGCCGGCGGGACTACTTCTGACGCTTGTAGAACGGCAACGCCACGACCTCGTACGGCTCGTGACTGCCCCGGATGTCCACGCCGACACCCGGCGTGCCGGGCGCGGAGTGCGCGGCGTCGACGTACGCCATCGCGATCGGCTTGCCGAGGGTCGGCGACGGCGCGCCGGAGGTGACCTCGCCGACGACCTTGCCGTCGGCGACGACCGCGTACCCGGCGCGCGGGACACGGCGGCCCTCGGCGACCAGGCCGACCAGGACGCGCGGCGGGTTCTCCTGAGCGCGCTCGGCGGCCTCGGCGAGCGCCTCGCGCCCCACGAAGTCGCCCTCCTTCTCGAACTTCACGACCCGCCCGAGCCCCGCGTCGAAGGGGGTGAGCGAGGTCGACAGCTCATGCCCGTACAGCGGCATGCCCGCCTCCAGACGCAGCGTGTCCCGACAGGACAGGCCGCAGGGGATGAGGCCCGCCGAGGAACCCGCCTCGGTCAGCGCCTGCCACAGCTTCTCCGCGTCGGCCGGGGCGACGAACAACTCGAAGCCGTCCTCACCGGTGTAGCCGGTCCGCGCGATCAGCGCCGGGACACCGGCGACCGTGCCGGGCAGACCCGCGTAGTACTTCAGGCCGTCCAGGTCGGCGTCGGTGAGCGACTTGAGGATGCCGGGGGACTCGGGGCCCTGGATCGCGAGCAGGGCATACGCGTCACGGTCGTCGCGTACGACGGCGTCGAAACCCCCACGAGCGGCGGCGCGCTCGGCCAGGGCGTCAAGGACCACCTCGGAGTTGGAGGCGTTCGCCACCACCATGTACTCGGTCTCCCCGAGCCGGTACACGATCAGGTCGTCGAGGATGCCGCCGTCCTCACGGCAGATCATGGTGTAGCGGGCGCGGCCGACCTTGACGCTCCCGAGGTTCCCGACCAGCGCGTAGTCGAGCAGCGCGGCGGCCTCCGGTCCGGTGACGGTGATCTCGCCCATGTGGGAGAGGTCGAAGAGACCCGCTTTCGTACGGACGGCCAGGTGCTCGTCGCGCTCGGAGCCGTACCGCAGCGGCATGTCCCAGCCGGCGAAGTCGGTCATCGTGGCGCCGAGCGAGCGATGCAGGGCTTGAATTGGGCTGTGGCGCGAAGCGCCTTCCGATAGGGCGGTGGTGGGTGACGGGTGGGCTGTGTGGCGTGGAGTGGTGCTGCTCATCGGACGGGCTCCCAAGGCATGACGGCGAGGTCGTTCCTCCCCATCTGTCATCGGAACCTGAGAGGTTCGCCATGACCTGTACGGTCAGTGGCTTGCACCGTGGGTGGAGCCGCCGCCCTGACTACCAGGAGACGACCCGCTTTTCAGATGTGCCTCGCCCGCGCGGTAACGGGGCCTGAGAGATTCAAGGGAGGGACTTGCTCCTTCGGCGCCCGGACACCCGTACACCTTCGTGTACACGTACCCGGAACTCTCCCGCGCGGATTCAAACGGCCGGTATGCAGTTGGCGCGCACATCATCGCACGCATCGGTGCGGCACGGCAGGGGGGTCATTCACAGCGGGCCCACAGGCGTTCACAGTGATCTGTGACGGGGCTGTGGCAGGGCAAGAACGAAAACGGAAGGCTGCGCGCATTACCTTCTCTTTACACTCGACGGGGATGGGTCTCCCGACCCGATGGGGAGGACGAACAGCGTGAACAGGACCACTGCGTACGCGACCGGTGCCGCCGTCGCACTGCCCAAGCAGCCCGCTGTCCCGGCTGCCCCGGCCAGGGAGGCGTGCGGCCCGTTCCCGGCGCCCGTCGTCCGTGATCTACGGGAGCGTGCGGGACACAGTCCGCACGGCCTGCGCTTCGGCGCGGCTGATCTCGTCGTCGTCACGGGCCTGCCGGGCAGCGGCAAGTCGACTCTGATGCGCCGCGCCGTGACGGGCGTGCGCATCGACTCGCAGGACACCCGCGACCGCTGGGACCACCGCCTGTCCCGCTTTCTGCCGTACGCGGTCTACCGCCCCCTCGTACGGGCCGCGCACTACGCGGGCCTGCGCCGTGCCCTGCGCTCCGGCGAGGGCGTCGTCGTGCACGACTGCGGCACCCAGGCCTGGGTACGCAACTGGATTGCCCGCGAGGCCCGCCGCCGCGGCGGCACGCTGCATCTGCTGCTGCTCGACGTCCCGCCGGACACGGCCCTCGACGGCCAGCGCGAGCGGGGCCGCGGCGTCTCCCGGTACGCCTTCGCCCGGCACCGGGCCGCGGTCGCCCGACTGCTGCGCTCCGTGGAGAAGGGCGACCTGCCGGAGGGCTGCGGCTCGGCGGTCCTCATCGACCGGTCGGCGGCGGATGTGCTGCGGCGGATCGACTTCGGTGACGGGCGCTCCGCTGGGTGAGGCGGGTCCAGGCTGCGGGTGCGTTGTGGCTGATCGCTCCCCCACTCTCGGCTTCGCTCGAGCGGGGGGACCCCCATCGCGGCGGAGCCGCAAATGTCACAGCCCCGCGCCCCTCAAGGAGGGACTGCGGCCTCCTTGAGGGGCGCGGGGCCGCACCAGAAGGGGCGCGGGGCCGCACCGGACGTCGGCAAGTCCGCGTAGGCGGGCGCTAGGGTTTTCCGGCGCAGCGGTTGCTGTGCAGCAGTGGTTTTCGAGCAGGTGGTAGAGGCAGATGGACTTCCCGGCACAGGCGCACCCTCATCCCCATGTCGGTTGGCCCGGCAACGAGTTGGAGGAGGTGCTCGCCGCGTCCCTGGGCGCCCCGGCGGGGCCGTCGGCCGGGGCCCGGATCGTGGAGGTCCTCGGCCGGAGCTTCCTCTGGGTGCCACTGCCGAACGGCGGGGGCCCGCACAGCGGTCCGCTGGACCTGCCCGCGATGGAGCTCGACGGACAGGCGTACGTCCCGGTCTTCAGCTCGGAGCAGCAGTTCCGGCAGATCGCCGGCGACTACATGCCATACACGATCGCGCCCGCAGTCGAGTTCGCGCGCGGCCTGCCACCGCAGGTGGGCATCGCCGTGAACCCGGAGGGCACGGTCGGCGTCCCGCTCCCTCCGCCCGCCGTAGCCGAACTGTGCCGAGCCGGCCGCACCGAACTGGACGGTCTCTCAGGCGGCGGCCGAGTCCGCCTGTACGAGCCCGACTGGCAGCACGACCCGGTGGACTTCCTCAACGCCGCAGCGACCGAGTTCGAAGCCACCGGCACCGTAAGAACGGCCCGCCGCTGCCTGGCAGCCATCGAAACAGCGGACCCGGTCCTGTTCATAGGCGTAGAACTGACCTCCTGGGACCCGGAAGCCCGAGCCCGCCCCCTGGACGCCTTGGACAGAGCCCTAAGCCGGGCCCCATCGCCCTGGCCAGTAAACCTGGTCTTCCTGGAAGCAGCAGTAGACCCAGTAACCACCTGGCTACGAGAAAGGGTCCGCCCCTTCTACACAGCCCCGCTGTAGGGGCCCCCGTAGGGGCGCGGGGAACTGCGCGACAAGCCACAACGGACCCGCAGCCCGCAATCAACAAGGAGCCCCGAGCTCAAATCGGCCCGTACAGCGGAGGCCAGCTCACAACGGTTCAGCCAGCGCAGCGCATAAGCTGGTTTCATATCCGAGTCAACTTCTCGAAGGGGCGGTACAGGTGAGCGCCAGCGGCATCGCGGCCGGGCAGGTCGAGCACATGCTGCGCCAGGTGACGCCCGGGCGTTACGACGCCTACGAGGCGCTCCTGCGGGCGCTCGCGACCCCCGGCGGTGGCCAGATCTGGATGCTGCTCTGGCACGGCCAGGCCGGCTCACCGGACGCCCAGTACGGGAACATGGAGGTGGAGGGCTTCAGCTACGCGCCCTGCGTCACCTCCGCCCAGGAGCTCTCGGCCAGCGGCTGGAACCGTTCGTACGAAGTCGTCGACGGCCTCGATGTGGCCCGCACCCTCTACCCCGACCACTACGGCCTGTGGCTGAATCCGCACGCTCCCGGCGGAGGCGTCGGCGTCCCCTGGCTCGACCTGCGCCGTCTCGCCACCGGCCTGGAGCGGCAGCCTGCGGGCCCGCTCCGGATGGCCGAGCCGAGCATCGAACTCCCGCAGTTCTACGCCCTCCTCGCGCAGAACGCGCATCGCACCGCCGCCGTCCGCTCGCTGCGCCGCGCCTGGGTGCAGCCCGCGCTCGGGGCGCCGTATCTGGCCATCGGCCTCGACGTGTACGACACGAGCCCGCCCGCCGTGGACTCGGTGCGGGCGATGATGCAGCAGTCGATCAGCGCCGTACCGGAGGGGCTGCCGGTGTCGACCGTCGCGATGTCCGACGAGTACGACCCGGTGGCCATGTGGATGCGGGCCATGACGCGCCCGTTCTACGACCGCGAGGCCCACGCGGCCCCCGCGCAGGCACCGGTGGCGGGCGGCTACGGCTACCCGGATTCTTACTGACCTGGCAGGGTCCGGCTCGCACCGGCGGAACCGTGGGTGCATGCAGAGCAGCCGGTCCAGTCTTCGGACTGGACCGGCTGCTCAGTCGCCGTGAGTTCGGGTGCGTGCACACCGTCCCGGTGGGCGTATCAACCGCGGCAATACTTCGCCCGGGCCTTGGCCGCGAGGGAGTTCACGCTGACCCGGTCCGTGCAGTTCACCGCCCCCTTCGCAAGACTGGTCCAGCTGACGGCCTTCCCGGTCATGGGTGAGCCGTAGCCCGTGCCCTGCGCGTTGCAGGTCTTCGGGGTGTACGAGCCTGAGGCCTTCGTGGTTCCCGCGAAGAACACGGTGGGACCGGCCTTGACGCGAGCAGTGACGGTAGCCGAGGCCGGCGTGACCTTGCCGGCAGCGACCAGATTGAGGCGCGTCTTCGCCTTGAGGCTCGCGAGTGCCTTGGCAGGCTTGACTGATCCGCTGACGGAAGCCTTGACCGTGGCGATGCGGGCCGACTTGACCGTCACCGTGGCGGTCTCCCCGTGCGCCGGCGTACCGAACCATGTTTCAGCACAAGTGCCTTGGTCGCGTCGCGCCAGGTGATCGAGGTCTTGCCCGGAGTGCACACCTTCACTGCTTCGGTGCTGCTGTGGCCGAGGTGGCTCCAACGACAGGAAGCGCCAGGGCGCCCGCCAGCAGGATTGCTCTCACTGTTCGCTCCCGCATCGTTCCCCGTTATCATTCTGTTTTTGATTTCCCGGGTCCCGATTGGGTGACAGAGATTTTTCCGTCACCCAATCGAAATTCCTCGGTTCTTATGTTTTCTGGAGCTCAGATCGCCATCAGGGCTTGGGTGTGCAGCCGTTCGTGCTCCTGGTCTGACATTCTGCCCAGTGCATCGAGGAAGTGATGGCGGTCAGCTTGCCCATGGTCCCGACGAAATACTGCTTGCAGTCGCCACCCTCTCGCCACTTTTCGATGTTGAACCTGCGGTACTCGACCATGGGGCGCGTGTATCCGCGCTTCTTGGAGTCGACGACCATCTTGTTGGTCACGGTGACGCCCTTGGTGACGCTCTTCGTCACATCGTAGGAGGTCTTGGCCTCGACCTGGCCGATGCCCCAGTTCACGCTGCCGCCGGCCTCGGCCCCCCAGGTCGACGAGCGAGTGGTGCTCCTCGTTACCGAAATCGACAGAGTGGACTTGGAGGAGCTGCTGTTGTACTTGCTGTTCGTCGGGCCCGTGGCCTTGTACGTGGGCGAGCCGAACCTCTCCACCTTGTAATAGGTGGAGGGCTGGCAGGCCGCCGCGGCGGGCGTTGCGGTTGCCGGAATGATGGCGAAGCTGCCGACAACGAGAGCGGCGCTAGTTCCCACTGAGTAGAGCGCACGCTTCATGGCCGTATTCATTTGATCCCCGTTTCCACTGATTGGCGCTTCCGGTCAATTGGTTGCGCTGACGAAGAAGAAATTAATCACTCCCTGCGGACCCAGCAAGCGTATTGCTTGGAAAGCTTGTTGCCATCCTCAAGGGATCCTCAAATTTGCATGAGTGAAATCTGGTCGGTTTTCTAGTAAATCTTTCGATTTGTTCGTTCTGCGGCGTGGGGTGAAAGGTGGATGTGGGGGTGATTCGGACGCGTACAGGGGCCTATGTGATGTCAGTCACATGGTGTTGCGTACTGGGGTCCGGGGGAGGGAGACGTGCCTGTGCCTTTCGGTGAGCGAAGCGGAGGAGGGGCGGGCGGCTCGTGTATTCGGCTTGCTGGTTGCCGTCTTCGGGCGCATATTCGCCGTGGGATCCGAGGTCCCGAAGGATGCGCTGCGGGGGCGAGAATGGCGTAGCAGGCCAGGTGCGCGGGCGGTTCGGTGACGGGATGGTGACGTCCAGGGTTCCCAAGGGAGCGGCGGCCTGCTCGTCGATCGCGTCGACTCGCTGTTGCGTGGCTGTCTATCGGGGGACCTTCTCGCTGCCCTGGGCGAGTCCGCGCTGTGACAGGGACTCTTGCCCATTGCCCGGCCGGGGAGTGCTGACGGCGTTGGGGCTGTGCAACCTGTCTCTCTGGTCCTGGCACAGGCCCCGGCGGGCGGTACGGCTACCCTCCGGCACGCGGCGGTTACCGAGCCACAGGGCCGCGCACTGGAGGGCCGGCCGGATTCTGATTGCCTTTGCCGGCAGCTCACTTGGAACGCCTGGCTCCGGAACCGGCGGTGGGTGCCAGGCTCTGTATGTCAGGGCATGGCCACCGGACCTTGGTCGGGGCGGGAGGTCGTGATCGGTTACACCGCGAGAGGGGGTGCCATCACAACCAGCGCCACTGCCCGCACAACCGCACGGGTAGGAAATGGCAGTCGTCTGCGCACTGGTCGCTCGTGGCGTCGTCTGGTGTCGATGCCGCTCCGGCAGGATCGGTGCGCTTCCGGATCCCGCCACCATGCGACTCGGCACGGGCAAGCCGCTCAGTCCTGACCAAATTCGGCGGGCACCCTGCAGTGCACCTGCTCCCCGATGGCGACTTCTGTACGTGCCCTCCCGGTGCGAGGAGGTCGCTCAGACCGAGTCCGCTTCCGGTCTCTGCCTCCGAGCTGTCGAACGGCGTCGTTCGGCGCCTGGGGGGGGGCGCCCGGGTCCGGGTCGTGGACGTTCACAGCGACGCCGTACAACGTCACGTAGACCTCCACCACAAGCGATACGTAATCGCCGTAGGCGCGCACCGAGTTGCCGACGCGTTCGGAGAGGGCGAGTTGCGCGGAGTCGACAGCGTCGGCCTCGATGCCCTGCGCCGGCAGTCCTGCTCGGGTCAATTGCCGTACGGCGCACAGGTTCTGCGCGGAGGCAGGGACGTGTGCAGCAAAGCCGTGGGGCCGCAGACAAGGGTAGAAGCCGAGGGAGGCTGGTGTGGGAGGCGAGGTGAGGTGGGTGAGGGGTCGGATGGAACGCGCAACGGTGGCCTCCTTGGCGTCGGTTGGAATGGCACCGGTGGAATGGCACCGGCCGTCGCGCCTGCGTGATCGTCCGGACCGTCTGGCGCCACACTTGCCGAGCCTGCTGCGGCTGTTGAAAGTGTGACGGGCGGTCGACGTCCCGCTGTGGTCTCCGCGTAACGTCCATACTTCTTCGCGCGTAGATGGCGGCGGATGGTAGAGAAATTCAATGATTTAGTAACTATGTCTTAACTGTCCCACGTTCGGGGGGCGTTACCCGGTGTTCGGATAACGGAATCTCCAGTACTGCATCACGGTTGTGCATACTTTCTTCGCCAGGCCTGGCGAGTGATCGCGACGACGTTGAAGACTCCCCAGTCAGGCATGGGATCGATCGATCCCATGATCGAGCACATGTCGACAAAGCCGTAATCCACGGCAGTTGTAGGCCGGTCACCACCGGCGAGAGGGGTCGGGCCACTGTGACCGCACCGATCGAGACCACCGGCGCGCAGGCCGAGGCGCGGCCGGAGGCTGTACTCGTCGGCGCCGAGAAGGGGCAGATCGAGGGTCGTTCCCTGGGACAGATCGCCTGGTCCCGTTTCAAGAAGGACAAGGTGGCCGTCGCTGGCGGGATCATCGTGATCCTGCTGATTCTTCTCGCGATCCTCTCCCGTCCCATCCAGGCCCTGTTCGGTCTGGACCCCAACGCCCTCAACCAGGACCTGATCGACCCCAACACCTCGCTGCCCGAAGGTGACTTCGGCGGCATGAGCTGGGATCACCCGCTCGGTGTGGAGCCGAAGTTCGGCCGGGACATCGCCACCCGCATCCTTGAGGGTTCCTGGGTCTCGCTGGTCGTCGCCTTCGGCGCCACGATCCTGTCGAACGTGATCGGCGCGGTCCTCGGGGTGGTGGCCGGCTACTACGGCGGCCGGGTCGACACGATCATCAGCCGGCTGATGGACACCTTCCTGGCGTTCCCTCTCCTCCTGTTCGCCATCGCCATCTCGGCCACCCTGCAGGGCGGTGCCTTCGGGCTGGAAGGCCTGCCGCTGCACATCAGCGTGCTGGTCTTCGTCATCGGCTTCTTCAACTGGCCCTACCTGGGCCGTATCGTGCGGGGCCAGACGCTGGCCCTGCGTGAGCGGGAGTTCGTCGACGCCTCGCGGGGAATGGGGGCCAAGGGGCCCTATATCCTCTTCCGGGAGCTGCTGCCGAACCTCGTCGGCCCGATCATCGTCTACTCGACGCTGCTCATCCCGACCAACATCCTCTTCGAGGCGTCCCTGAGCTTCCTCGGCGTCGGCATCCAGCCCCCGCAGGCATCCTGGGGCGGCATGATCAACCAGGCGGTCGACTACTACCAGGTCGACCCCCAGTTCATGATCGTGCCTGGTCTGGCCATCTTCGTGACCGTCCTGGCGTTCAACCTGCTCGGCGACGGTCTCCGTGACGCTCTCGACCCGCGCAGCCGCTGACCCGCGGCTGCGGTGCGAGTCCAACAGGTTTTCCAACAATGGAGGGGAAGCGGACCATCATGCGAAGGTCAACGCTGGCCGCGGTCGCGGCAATCGGCAGTGCGAGCCTGCTGCTCTCGGCATGCAGCAAGGCCGATGACGGCAATGAGAACGGAAAAAAGTCGGCTGGGGCCAACGCAGCGACCAAGGGCGTCGTCAACGCCTCCACCCAGAAAGGGGGCACGGTCACGTACGAGTACTCGGACGTGCCGGACTCCTTCGACCCCGGCAACACGTACTACGCGTACATGTACAACCTCAGCCGGCTCTACGCCCGCCCGCTGATGACCTTCAAGCCCGGGGCGGGCGAGGCGGGCAACGAGCTCGTCCCGGACCTCGCCGAGAGCGCGGGTGTGCCCGGCGACGGCGGCAAGACCTGGACGTACAAGCTGCGTGCGGGCCTGAAGTACGAGGACGGCACGCCGATCACCTCGAAGGACGTCAAGTACGCCGTCGAGCGCTCCAACTTCGCGCGTGACGTGCTCTCCCTCGGCCCGAACTACTTCCAGCAGTTCCTCGACGGCGGCGACAAGTACAAGGGCCCCTACAAGGACAAGAGCGACGAGGGCCTGAAGTCCATCGAGACGCCCAACGACACCACGATCGTCTTCAAGCTCAACCGCGCCTTCCAGGAGTTCGACTACCTGGTCGCGACACCGCAGACGGCTCCGGTGCCCAAGGCCAAGGACAAGGGCATCGACTACGTCAAGAGCATCGTGTCCTCGGGCTCGTACAAGTTCGAGAGCTACGACGAGGGCAAGCAGGCCGTCCTCGTCCGCAACGAGAACTGGGACCCGAAGACGGACCCGCTGCGCAAGCAGTACCCGGACAAGATCGTCGTCAAGCTCAAGGTCAACGCCGAGACGGTCGACCAGGACGTCCAGTCCGGTGACGCGATCGACCTCGGTGGTACCGGTGTCCAGGCCGCGACGCAGGCCAAGGTCGTCAACAACGCGGACCTGAAGGCGAACACCGACAACACCTACGGTGGCCGTCTCGTCTACATGGCGATCAACAACCAGGTCGCGCCGTTCGACAAGCTCGAGTGCCGCAAGGCCGTCCAGTACGCCATCGACAAGGTCTCCGTGCAGACCGCCGAGGGCGGCCCGATCCGCGGTGACATCGCCACCACCGTCCTTCCGCCGGACATCCCGGGCTACCAGAAGTCGGACGTCTACGCCACGGACGGCAAGAAGGGCGACGTCGCCAAGGCCAAGGAGCAGCTGAAGGCCTGCGGCAAGTCGACCATCAGCACCAACATCTCGGCGCGCAGCGACCGTCCGCAGGAGATCGACGCGGCCACCGCGATCATCGCCTCGCTGAAGAAGGCCGGCATCAACGCCTCCCTCAAGCAGTACCCGTCGGGCAAGTACTTCACCGACTATGCGGGTGTGCCGAGCTTCGACAAGAAGCAGAACATCGGTCTGCACATGATGCAGTGGGGTGCTGACTGGCCGTCCGGCTACGGCTTCCTCCAGCAGATCCTGCACGGTGACGCGATCGGTGCGTCAGGCAACACCAACCTCTCCTACATCAACGACAAGCAGATCAACGAGATGCTGGAGAAGGCCATCGCGACGGAGAGCGACACCGAGCGCAACAGCCTGTACGCCCAGATCGACAAGCGTGCGATGGACCAGGCCGCCCTCGTGCCGCTGACCTACTTCAAGGTCCTGCTCTACCGCCCCGCCAACTTCACCAACCTGGTGTCCTCGGCGGCCTTCAGCGGTCAGTACGACTACCTCAACATCGGCACGACCAAGAAGTAGCCCCGGAAGGCAGGTGAAGGCATTGGTGCCCGCGGGCTTCGCGGCCCGCGGGCACCAGCGCCGGTCCCGTGATCTCGTACATCCTCCGTCGGACGCTCGCGGCAGTGATCCTGCTGCTGGTCGTCACCGCGGTCACCTTCGCGATCTTCTTCCTGCTGCCACGGCTGGCCGGCCAGACCGCCGACCAGCTCGCGCAGCAGTACATCGGAAAGAGCCCGACGAAGGCCGACATCGCCGCGGTCAAGCAGAACCTCGGTCTGGACCAGCCCCTGTACGTCCAGTACTGGCACTTCATCAAGGGGATCGTGGCCGGCGCCACCTATGACCTGGGCCCCACCACGGCGCACTGCAACGCGCCGTGCTTCGGCTACTCCTTCAAGAACCACGTCGAGGTCTGGCCGCAGCTCACCTCGCGCCTTCCGGTGACCCTCTCGCTGGCTGCCGGTGCGGCCGTGCTGTGGCTGGTGTCCGGTGTGCTGATCGGCGTGATCTCCGCGCTCAAGCCCCGCAGCTTCTTCGACCGCACGTTCATGGGCGTCGCGCTCGCCGGCGTCTCGCTGCCCATGTTCTTCACGGGCAACCTGGCGCTGCTGCTCTTCACCTTCCAGTGGCCGATCTTCGGCCGTACCTACGTACCGTTCACCGAGAATCCGGCCCAGTGGGCCAACACGCTTTTCCCGGCATGGTGTTCGCTCGCTCTGCTGTACTCCGCCATTTATGCGCGGCTCACCCGTTCGGGCATGCTGGAGACGATGAACGAGGACTTCATCCGCACCGCCCGCGCCAAGGGCCTGCGTGAGCGCAAGGTTGTGGCCCGGCACGGGCTGCGGGCCGCGCTGACTCCGATCATCACCGTCTTCGGTATGGACCTGGGCCTGCTGCTCGGCGGCGCCGTGATCACGGAGACCGTGTTCTCGCTGCCCGGCATCGGCCAGTACGCGGTGCAGGGCATCACCGACAACGACCTGCCCCCGATCCTCGGCGTCACCCTGTTGGCCGCCCTCTTCGTCGTGATCGCAAATCTCCTGGTGGACCTGCTCTACGCCGCCGCCGACCCACGCGTGAGGCTCTCGTGACCGAACTCTCCAAGACCGGCGCCGCCGTGGGCGAGCCCACGAGCTCACTCTCGAACGGGCCCGACGCCTTCCTCGCGGTCCGCGACCTCAAGGTGCACTTCCCCACCGACGACGGCCTGGTCAAGTCCGTCGACGGGCTCAGCTTCGAGGTGGAGAAGGGCCAGACCCTCTGCATCGTGGGCGAGTCGGGCTCCGGAAAGTCCGTCACCTCGCTGGCGATCATGGGCTTGCACCGGCTCGGGGCACGCGGCAAGAACGTCCAGATGTCCGGCGAGATCTGGCTTGGCGGCAAGGAGCTGATCTCGGCCGAGCCGGACGAGGTGCGCCGACTGCGCGGCCGCGAGATGGCGATGATCTTCCAGGACCCGCTGTCCGCGATGCACCCGTACTACACGATCGGCAACCAGATCGTGGAGGCGTACCGGGTCCACCACGACGTCAACAAGAAGACCGCGCGCAAGCGGGCCGTCGAGATGCTCGACCGGGTCGGCATCCCCGAGCCCGGCAAGCGCGTCGACGGCTATCCGCACGAGTTCTCCGGCGGTATGCGTCAGCGCGCGATGATCGCCATGGCGCTGGTCAACAACCCTGAACTGCTCATCGCGGACGAGCCGACGACCGCCCTCGACGTGACCGTCCAGGCGCAGATCCTCGACCTCATCCGGGACCTGCAGAAGGAGTTCGGCTCAGCGGTTGTCCTCATCACCCACGATCTGGGCGTGGTCGCCGAGATCGCCGACGACGTCCTGGTGATGTACGGCGGCCGGTGCGTGGAGCGCGGCTCCGTCGATGACGTCTTCGAGCGTCCGCAGCACCCGTACACCTGGGGTCTGCTGGGCTCGATGCCGCGCATCGACCGGGAGACCTCCGACCGACTGATCCCGGTCAGCGGCCAGCCGCCGAGCCTGATCAACGTCCCCTCGGGCTGCGCCTTCCATCCCCGCTGCCCGTACGCGGACATCCCCAAGGGCGATGTCACCCGTACCGTGCGTCCGGAGCTCCAGCCGGTCGGCAGCGGACACTTCTCCGCCTGCCACCTCTCGGCGGAGGACCGTACGCGGATCTGGACCGAAGAGATTGCGCCGAAGCTGTGAGTGAGACGAAGAAGACGGACGAGGCGAAAGCGGGCGTGGCCACGGCGCCTGCCCAGGCCTCCGCTTCCGACAACCGGGAGGTGCTGCTCAAGGTCGAGGGCCTGCAGAAGCACTTCCCGATCCGCAAGGGCGTCCTCCAGCGCCAGGTCGGCGCGGTCAAGGCGGTCGACGGCATCGGCTTCGAGGTACGCAGGGGCGAGACCCTCGGCGTGGTCGGCGAGTCCGGCTGCGGCAAGTCGACCATGGGCCGGGTCATCACGCGGCTCCAGGACCCGACGGGCGGCTCGATCCACTTCGAGGGCAAGGACATCACGCGCCTGGACACGGCCGGGATGCGTCCGCTGCGGCGGGACATCCAGATGATCTTCCAGGACCCGTACGGCTCCCTGAACCCGCGGCACACCATCGGTGGCATCGTTTCGGCGCCGTTCCGGCTCCAGGGCATCGAGCCCGAGGGCGGCGCGAAGAAGGAGGTCCAGCGGCTCCTGGAGCTGGTGGGTCTGAGCCCCGAGCACTACAACCGCTACCCGCACGAGTTCTCCGGCGGTCAGCGCCAGCGCATCGGCATCGCCCGAGCGCTCGCACTGAAGCCGAAGCTGGTCGTGGCCGACGAGCCGGTCTCCGCGCTCGACGTGTCGATCCAGGCGCAGGTCGTGAACCTGCTGGACGACCTCCAGCAGGAGCTGGGCCTGACGTACGTGATCATCGCGCACGACCTGTCCGTCGTACGCCATGTCTCGGACCGTATCGCGGTGATGTACCTCGGCAAGATCGTCGAGCTCGCGGACCGCGACTCGCTCTACAAGGCGCCGATGCACCCGTACACCAAGGCGCTGATGTCGGCCGTGCCCATCCCGGACCCCCGGCGCCGGGCCGCCAAGAGCGAGCGCATCCTGCTCAAGGGCGATGTGCCCTCGCCGATCTCGCCGCCGAGCGGCTGTCGCTTCCACACCCGGTGCTGGAAGGCCACGGAGATCTGCGCCACCAAGGAGCCGCCGCTCCTCGAGCTGAGGCCGGGTCAGCAGGTGGCCTGCCACCACCCGGAGAACTTCGAGGACCAGGCCCCGCAGGACACCGTCCTGCTGACCGCCGCGAAGGAAGCGGCGGAGTTGGTGGCCGACGAGGTGCTCGCGGAGTCGGCGGAGACCTCGGCTGCGGTCGCGGCGCAGGTGGGGGACACGTCGGGCGAGGAGCGCGAGGATTCCGGTGCCGAGAAGGATTCCGGTACCACCAAGGACTCCGGGTCCTCCAAGGAGTAACTTCCGCGGTGCGACAGGACGGGAGAGCGCGTGTGCGCTCTCCCGTTTCTGTGTGTGGGGAGATGTCACGTGGCCGAAATCTCAAAAGCTACTGCTTAGTAGTTAGTTGTTGTACCGTTCAGGCATGTCAGAAGCAGCTCTCGTACAGGCAGCGATCGGCGACAGCGAGTTCGACCGCGACACCGCGGTCACGCGCCGCGCACCCGGCGTCTACGACATCGACCTGTCCGCCGGTTGGACGATCATCAACGCCGTCAACGGCGGTTACCTGCTGGCCGTTCTGGGCCGCGCCCTCGCGGACACCCTGCCGCACGGCGACCCGTTCACGGTCTCCGCGCACTACCTGACCGCATCCGAGCCGGGTCCGGCGGTCGTCCGCACGGATGTCGTACGCACCGGCCGTACCCTGTCGACAGGTCAGGCCTCCCTCTTCCAGTACGACGAGGCAGGCCGGGAGGTCGAGCGGATCCGCGTACTCGCCTCCTACGGGGACTTGGACGCGCTCCCCGACGACGTACGCACGTCGGCGAAGCCGCCCGCGATTCCGCCGCTGGATCAGTGCTTCGGGCCCGCCGACTCGCCCGCTCCCGTCCCCGGCAGCTCCGCCATCACCGACCGGCTGATGCTCAAGCTCGACCCCTCCACCCTGGGCTGGGCTCTCGGTTCGCCGTCCGGCAAGGGGGAGATGCGGGCGTGGTTCGGGCTCGCCGACGGCCGGGACGCCGACCCCTTCTCGCTGCTCCTCGCGGTCGACGCGCTGCCGCCGACCGCCTTCGAACTGGGCCTGTCCGGCTGGGTTCCGACCGTCGAGCTGACCGTGCACATCCGCTGCCGCCCGGCGCCGGGTCCGCTGCGGGTCTCAATCACCACGCGCAACCTCGCCGGCGGTTTCCTGGAGGAGGACGCCGAGGTCTGGGACAGCGCGGACCGGCTGGTGGCGCAGTCTCGACAGCTTGCGCGGGTCAGGCTCTGACCTATTGCAGGTAGGCCTGTTGCAGGTAGGCCTGTTGCACGCAGGCCTGTTGCTCGCAGGACGGCGAAAGGGCGCGTACGGCAGCTTCGTACGCGCCCTTCGTGTGCGTCCTGCTGAGGGGATGTCACCCCAACCAGTGCCGGCGGCCGACCGCGATCAGGCGCATTCGGCGGGTCGCCACCCGGAGGACCTGGTCCTGCTCCTCGGGGGACGCGTCCAGGAGGTTGGAGGCGGTCATCAGCATCTGGTCGACGTACAGGCCCGCGAGCATCAGCAGGTCGTCGTCGCTCCAGTCGGCCGACTCCGGGTGCTTGGCCAGTGCGGTCCTCACCTCCTCGGTGAACCGCGTGAGTTGCTCCGCGATCGCGGCCCGGACTTTCTGGACACCACCATTCCGTTCGCGGGCGATAAAGCGGATGTGGGCTGGGTACTCGCGCACGTGACGGGCGATCAGCTCGACGGCGCGCTCGATACGTTCGTCGCCGTCGCCGGCCGCTGACACCGTGCCGGCGATCATCGTGTGCAGGCTGCCCAGTGCCTCCTCTACCAGGGCCACCCCGAGATCGGCCGTCGAGGGGAAGTGCCGGTAGAAGGCGGTCGGGGCGACGCCCACGGCCCTGGTGACCTCACGCAAGCCCAGACTGCTGAGGCTCTGCTCCTCAAGCAGGGCCAGCGCGGCGTCCAGGAACGCCTGCCTCGTCTTCTGCTTCTGGGCCTGCCGGACGCCGAGGGTGTGACTCATGCCATGCAGTTAACAACTGTTCTCTGTGATTTGGAAAGTCCTGCACGCGCTAGACTCGCAAGTCAGTGAACAACTGTAGCTACAATCGTTCACCGAACCGAACGGTGACCTTCATCCAGCAACGAATGCGCCCCCACGATCACGAGAGGCATCCCATGCTGTTCCTCGTCGCGGCACTTCTGCTGCTGGGCGTCGTCCTGGGCACCGTGGCCCACGCGCCGCTCCCCTTCACTCTCGTCGCCGCCGCGGTCATCGGCGCCTGGCTGGCCGTCTTCGCGGTCCGCGAGCGTCATTCGCGCCGCCGCGAGAACACCAACTGACCACGTCCCTACGCCTGTTGGGAGCAGACCCATGCAACTCACCACCGCCGCGCCCCAGCGCCGTAACGCCGTCCGTCGCGACGCCGACGGCATGGCCGTGGCGTCCTTCATCCTGGGACTCGTGGGCCTTCTGGTCTTCAACATCTTCCTGGGCCCCATCGCCATAGTCCTGGCGTCCGTGGCCCTCTACCGCAACACCACCCGCCCCGGCCGCGCCTACCTGGGCCTGGGCCTCGGCATCGCCGACCTCCTGGTCCTGGCGGCCTTCATGTCGGCGGACAACACCTTGTCGTGGAGCCTCGGCGGCTGACGGACCGGCCCGGCGGAGCCAGGAAACAGCGGGCTCTAGAATTGGGCCACCATGGCATACCTCGACCACGCCGCGACCACCCCGATGCTCCCGGAGGCGGTCGAGGCAATGACCGCCCAGCTGGGCGTCACCGGCAACGCCTCGTCCCTGCACGCAGGCGGCCGCCGCGCGCGGCGGACCGCAGAGGAAGCCCGTGAAACCCTGGCGGCAGCCCTCGGCGCACGCCCCAGCGAGGTGGTCTTCACCTCCGGCGGCACCGAGGCCGACAACCTCGCCGTCAAGGGCCTGTACTGGTCCCGCCGCGACGCCGACCCGGCCCGCACGCGGGTCCTGGCCAGCCCTGTCGAGCACCACGCCGTCCTCGACGCCGTGCACTGGCTTGGCGAACACGAGGGCGCCACGGTCGAGTACCTCCCGGTCGATCCGTACGGCCGCGTCCACCCCGAAGCCCTGCGCGAGGCCATCGCCCGTAACCCCGACGATGTGGCCCTCGCCACGATCATGTGGGCGAACAACGAGATCGGCACGGTGCTGCCGGTTCGCGAACTGGCCGACGTCGCCGCCGAGTTCGACATCCCGCTGCATGCCGACGCCGTCCAGGCCTTCGGCCAGGTCCCCGTCGACTTCGCCGACTCCGGTCTCGCAGCGATGACGGTCTCGGGCCACAAGATCGGCGGCCCGTACGGCATCGGCGCCCTGATCCTCGGCCGCGAGTACAGCCCCGTGCCGGTCCTGCACGGCGGTGGCCAGGAGCGTCACGTCCGCTCCGGGACGCTGGACGTGCCGGCCGTCGCCGCGTTCGCCGTCGCCGGGCGGACCGCCGCCGAGCAGCGCGAGTGGTTCGCCCGGGAGATCGGTGCGCTGCGGGACGACCTGGTCGACGCCGTACGCAAGGCCGTCCCCGACGCCATCCTCGGCGGCGACCCGGCGACTGAGGGCCGACTGCCCGCGAACGCCCACTTCACGTTCCCCGGCTGCGAGGGCGACTCACTGCTCCTCCTACTCGACGCCCAGGGCATCGAGTGCTCCACCGGCTCGGCGTGCACGGCGGGCGTCGCCCAGCCCAGCCATGTCCTCCTCGCCACCGGCACCGACCCCGACCTGGCCCGCGGCACTCTTCGCTTCTCCCTCGGCCACACCTCCACGGACGCGGACGTGGAGGCGGTCGCCAAGGCGATCGGACCGGCGGTGGAGCGGGCACGGACGGCGGGGCTCAGCTGACGAAGTACGTGTTGATGGAACGTGACGTGCCCTATGCCTGCGTGCTGCGCGCCTCTCGCACCATCCGCATGTACTTTTCCCAGTCCCAGCCGTCCCCAGGGTCCGTATGGGTCGCCTGCGGCACCTCCACATGCCCGAGGATGTGCTTCCGGTCCACGGGTATCTTGTGCCGCGCACATATCCGGGCGGTCAGCCGTGCCGAGGCGCGGTACATCTCGTCCGTGAAGTCCTCCGGACGCTCCACGAAGCCCTCGTGCTCGATGCCGATGCTCCGCTCGTTGTAGTCGCGGTTGCCCGCGTGGTACGCCACGTCCAGCTCGCGGATCATCTGGGCGACGTGCCCGTCCTTGCGGAAGATGTAGTGCGCCGCCGCGCCGTGCGCCGGGTTCTGGAACACCTTCACCGCCGAGTCGAAGCTGCCCTGGGTGACATGGATGATGACCATGTCGATCGAGTAGTCCGCGGGCCGGTCCGCCATCCGCCAGTTCGCCGACGACGCGGCGACCCACTGGGCGCCCGCGAAGTCGACCTCTCCCTCCTTCCGCGGCTTGCGCATGCCAGGGATCTTCCACATGTCCCGGGCCATCCCCTCGCGCATGGCGCCGTCCTGCGTCAACTGGTCCCAGCCCAGAACGGCCCCGCCCACGGCAGCCGCGGTCCCACCGACGATCAGCGCCCGCCGGCCGATGGGCCGCCCGTCCTCCTTCTCCCGGCGGTGTCTGCGAGGGGACTCCTGCCGAGGCTCCGGCAGGGACTCCTCCCGGGAGTCCGCAGCCCGCAGACCTGACCACTGATTCGTCCAGTCCTCTCCCATGAAAGGGCCAACGGATACCCGCGGGCCCCGGTTCCCGGGGACCCGTACCCTGGAAGGGTTATGACAGAGATCTCACAGCGCCCCCTCCGCGTACTCGCCGCCATGTCCGGCGGTGTGGACTCCGCCGTCGCCGCCGCCCGCGCCGCGGAAGCAGGCCACGACGTGACCGGTGTCCACCTCGCCCTTTCGGCGAACCCGCAATCGTTCCGCACGGGCGCGCGAGGCTGCTGCACCATCGAGGACTCGCGCGACGCCCGCCGCGCCGCGGACGTGATCGGCATCCCCTTCTACGTCTGGGACCTCGCCGAGCGTTTCCGCGAGGACGTGGTCGAGGACTTCGTCGCCGAGTACGAGGCCGGACGCACCCCGAACCCCTGCCTGCGCTGCAACGAGAAGATCAAGTTCGCGGCCCTGCTCGACAAGGCCCTCGCTCTGGGCTTCGACGCCGTCTGCACCGGCCACTACGCCAAGGTGATCGTGAACGACGACGGCACGCGCGAGCTGCACCGCGCCTCCGACATGGCCAAGGACCAGTCGTACGTCCTCGGAGTCCTCGACGACCGCCAGCTCGCGCACGCCCTCTTCCCGCTCGGCGACACGGTCACGACGAAGGACGAGATCCGCGTGGAGGCCGAGCGCCGGGGCCTGGCCGTCGCCAAGAAGCCGGACTCGCACGACATCTGCTTCATCGCGGACGGCGACACCCAGGGTTTCCTCGCGAACCGGCTGGGCAAGTCGGAGGGCGACATCGTCGACGAGTCGGGTGACAAGCTGGGCACCCACGACGGCGCGTACGGCTTCACGATCGGCCAGCGCAAGGGGCTTCGCATCGGCACGCCTGCCCCCGACGGCAAGCCGCGCTACGTCCTCGACATCTCGCCGGTGAACAACACGGTGACCGTCGGCCCCGCGGCCTCCCTGGACGTCCGCGCCCTGACGGCCATCAAGCCCCGCTGGTGCGGCGCGGCCCCCACCGGCCCCGGCACGTACACGGCCCAACTCCGCGCCCACGGAGGCGAGACGACGGTCACGGCCGAACTCGTCGACGACTCCCTGGAGGTCACCTTCACCGAGCCCGTCCGCGGCGTCGCCCCTGGCCAGGCGATCGTCCTGTACGACGGCACGCGCGTGGTGGGCTCGGCGACGATCGCGACTACGGTGCGGGCGACGTCGGCGGTTGCTTGATCGGCCTGGTCGGCGTCGGTCAGATGACTTCTACTTCGTAGAAGCACACGTGGTTCCTGATGTCCGCGACCTCCGGCTTCGGGTCCGGGTAGGTCCAGACGAGGTCGGGGGCGCCGGGGAGTGACCAGTAGGACGCGTCGCCCTTGAAGGGGCAGTGGGTGTGGGTGTTCGAGGGCGTCAGCAATTCGGTGCGTACGTCCTCGATGGGCAGGTAATAGCGCACGGGGAAGCCTGTTTCGCGTAGCAGCAGCGGGCGTGTACTCTCCGCGAGCACCTGTCCGTCGTGCACCACGCGTACGTGCTCGGTGCCTTGCTCGACGGTGATGCGGTGGCCTGCGGTCATGTTCCGGCTCCTCGGGTGGGGGTCTCACCGGGTGCAGCGCACGCCGCCGGCGGATTCTTCCCTGACGTCGTCCGATCGGGAGTCCCTATGGGAGCCACGCGACTGACCCGCTACCGCAAGAGCCTTGCCCATCAAGTGACTTACGCGCTGAAGCACCCGGAGAAGGTGCCCCCGTACGCCCGTCGGGCCGCGCGTGACGCCTGGCTGCGGCTCCGGTATCGCGACCACATCGCGTACTACCGGGCCGTGATGGCCTCCGACGCCGCGCGCAGCACGGAGGCGGCGGTGGGCCACAATCCGTCACGCGAGCGGTGGGAGCAGCTCGGGCGGATGCAGTTCGACTACCTGGTGAAGCACGGGCTGAAGCCGCAGCACAGGATGCTGGAGATCGGCTGCGGGAACCTGCGCGCCGGGCGGCTCTTCATCGGCTACCTGGAGAGCGGCAACTACTACGGGCTCGACATCTCGCCGGACATCCTGATCGCGGCCCAGGACACCCTCGTACGCGAAGGCCTCCAGGACAAACTGCCCCATCTGACGCTCACGGACGATCTGACCTTCGCATTCCTGCCCGACGCGTCCTTCGACGTGGTGCACGCGCACAGCGTGTTCTCGCATTCGCCGCCGGACGTCATCGAGCAGTGTCTGGCCAACGTGGGCCGCGTACTCGCGCCCGGAGGGTGGTTCGACTTCACCTTCGACCGGACCGAGGGCCGCGAACACCAGGTGCTGCACGAGGACTTCTACTACCGCACCGAAACGCTGGTCCAACTAGCCGCGAAACACGGCCTTTCGGCCAAGTTCATGGACGACTGGGAGAAGCTGCCCCACGGTCAGTCGAAGCTCCGCGTGACCGCGATGTCAGAGGCGGCCCGTACGGTGAAGTCGTGAATATCTGCGTCTTCCTCTCTGCCGCCGAACTCGACGAGCGCTATACGCGCCCCGCCCGCGAGTTCGCCGAACTCATCGGCAAGGGCGGGCACGCCCTGGTGTGGGGCGGTTCGGATGTCGGGCTCATGAAGGTCGTCGCCGACGGGGTGCAGGAGGCGGGTGGGCGGCTGATAGGGGTCTCCGTGGAGTTCCTGGCGGCCAGGACCCGGCCGGCCGCCGACGAGATGGTCGTGGCGCGCGACCTCGCGGAGCGGAAGAGACTGCTTCTGGAGAAGGCCGACGCCGTGGTGATCATGGTCGGCGGTACCGGCACGCTGGACGAGGCGACGGAGATCCTGGAACTGAAGAAGCACGGCCACACCACCAAGCCGGTGGTGCTGCTGAACACGGCGGGCTTCTACGACGGCCTCAAGGAGCAGTTCCGGCGCATGGAGGACGAGGGCTTCCTGCCGGTGCCGCTGACCGACCTGGTGTTCTTCGCCGAGGAGCCGGTGGGAGCGCTGGCCTACCTGGAGGAGTCGTTCGGCCAGCGGTGATGCGAGCATGGCGGGCATGGCTACACATGTGATCACCGGGGCCGGTTCCGGTATCGGCGCGGCCGTCGCCCGCCGGCTTCACGCGCGCGGGGACGAACTCGTGCTGCACGCGCGCGACGCGGGCCGCGCGAAGGAGCTGGCCGCAGAGTTCCCGGGGGCGAAGACCCTGGTCGGCGACCTCGCGGACCCGGACCGGCTGTCCTGGGCGTTCTCGCACCAGACCTTGCCCGACCGGATCGACTCGCTCATGCATATCGCGGGCGTCATCGACCTCGGCACGGTCGGCGAGCTGACCCCCAAGACCTGGCGCCATCAGCTGAACGTCAACCTGATCGCGCCGGCCGAGCTGACCCGGCACTTCCTGCCCCAACTCCGCGCCGCCCAGGGGCATGTGATCTTCGTCAACTCCGGCTCCGGCCTCAACGCAGGCCGCGAATGGTCCGCGTACGCCGCCTCCAAGCACGGTCTGAAGGCCCTCGCCAACTCGTTGCGCGAGGAGGAGCACGCGAACGGCGTCCGCGTCACCTCCGTCTACCCGGGTCGTACCGCCAGCCCCATGCAGGCCAAGGTCCACCAGCAGGAGGGCAAGGAGTACGACCCCGCGAAGTGGATCGACCCCGAGTCGGTGGCGACGACGATCCTGATGGCCCTGGACCTGCCGAGGGACGCGGAGGTCAACGACCTGACGGTGCGGCCGGGGCGCTGACCGCGCCCTCACGATTCCGTACGCTTCCGGCGTGAGCGACACTTCCCGCGTGAGCGAAAACAGCGAGTTCAGGCCCGGTCCCGCGACCGGGATCGGGTCGATGCCGGGCCAGGACGCCCGGGAGGCCGCCAAGACCGTGACCGGGACCCTTGAGGGGCCGGAGACGGGGATGCCGTATCTGGCGGAGCTGCCGGCCCGGGGGCCCGGGGCCGACATGATCGGGCGTACCGCCGGGATGCTGGTCGAGCTGTACGCGCGCGTGGAGCCCAGCGGATGGCGGATCGGGGACCGGCCGGGGCGGGACACCCGGCGGGCCAGGGCCTGGCTCCGTCAGGACCTCGACGCGCTGGAGGAATTCACGCAGGGGTACGAGGGGCCGCTGAAGGTGCAGGCGGTGGGGCCCTGGACGCTCGCGTCGGCGCTGGAGCTGAAGAACGGCCAGGCGGCGTTGTCCGACGCCGGTGCGTGCCGGGATCTCGCCGGGTCGCTCACCGAGGGACTGCGCGCCCACCTCGACGACGTACGGCGGCGGGTGCCCGGCGCCGAGATCGTGCTGCAACTCGACGAGCCCTCGCTCGTCGCCGTCCTGCGCGGGCAGGTGAAGACCGCGAGCGGTTACCGCACCCACCGGGCCGTGGACCGCCAGGTCGCCGAGAGCACGCTGCGGGACGTCGCCGGCGTGCAGGACGAGGGGCCCGTGATCGTGCACACCTGCGCCCCCGATGTCCCGTTCGCCCTGCTGCGGCGGGCGGGGGCTTCCGCGATCTCCGTCGACTTCGGTCTCCTCACCGAGCGTGACGACGACGTGATCGGGGAAGCAGTGGAAGGGGGCACGAAGCTGTTCGCGGGCGTCGTGCCGGGCACGGACGGCCCATTGTCAGACCCTGCCGGTAGCGTCATGGGTGTCAGGACGCTGTGGCGCAGGCTGGGGCTGAATCCGGGGCTTCTCGCGGAGTCGGTCACGGTCACTCCGACGTGCGGGCTCGCGGGTGCTTCGCCCGAGTACGCGCGCCGGGCGCTCGCCCGCTGCGTCCAGGCGGCGAGATCCCTCGCGGACAACCCAGAGTAACGGGAGGACGACACGGTGGCCGGCGACAAGGACGCACAGACTGGCTCGACTGCGGGGCCCGTGCCCGCCGAGGCACGGGAGAAGCACGCCCAGCTCGCGGAGCAGATCGAGGAGCACCGCTTCCGGTACTACGTGAAGGACGCGCCGGTCATCAGCGACGCGGAATTCGACCGGCTGCTGCGCTCCCTGGAGGCTCTGGAGGACGAGTATCCCGAGCTGCGCACCCCCGATTCGCCGACCCAGAAGGTCGCGGGGGCGTACGAGACGGACTTCACGGCCGTCCAGCACCGCGAGCGCATGCTGTCGCTGGACAACGCCTTCGATGACGCGGAGCTCGCAGCCTGGGCCGAGCGCGTCGCGAAGGAGGTCGGCACCTCCGACCACCACTTCCTGTGCGAGCTGAAGGTGGACGGCCTCGCCGTCAACCTCACCTATGAGCACGGCCGTCTCACCCGCGCGGCGACCCGCGGCGACGGCCGCACGGGCGAGGACATCACACCGAATGTCCGGACGATCGCCGAGATCCCCGACCGCCTGAGGGGCGACCGCATCCCCGACCTCGTGGAGATCCGCGGCGAGGTCTACTTCCCGATGGAGAAGTTCCAGGAGCTCAACGCCCGCCTGGTGGAAGCCGGCGACAAGCCCTTCGCCAACCCGCGCAACGCCGCCGCGGGTTCACTGCGCCAGAAGGACCCCCGCGTCACCGCCACCCGCCCGTTGCACATGGTCGTGCACGGCATCGGCGCCAGAGCAGGCTTCGACGGACTCGACCGGCTCTCGCAGGCCTACGACCTGCTGCGCGAATGGGGCCTGCCGACGACCCCGTACAGCAAGGTCGTCGACGACCTGGACGGCGTACGGGAGTTCATCGCGTACTACGGCGAGAACCGCCACTCCGTGCAGCACGAGATCGACGGCGTCGTCGTGAAGCTCGACGAGATCCCCCTCCAGGGCCGCCTCGGCTCGACCTCGCGCGCCCCGCGCTGGGCGATCGCGTGGAAGTACGCGCCGGAGGAGGTCAACACCAAGCTGGTCAACATCCGTGTGGGCGTGGGCCGCACGGGCCGTGTCACTCCGTACGCGCAGGTGGAGCCGGTCACCGTGGCGGGCTCCGAGGTCGAGTTCGCGACGCTGCACAACCAGGACGTGGTCAAGGCCAAGGGCGTCCTCATCGGCGACACGGTGGTGCTGCGCAAGGCCGGTGACGTCATCCCGGAGATCCTCGGCCCGGTCGCCGATCTGCGCGACGGCAGCGAGCGGGAGTTCGTGATGCCGGCCGAGTGCCCCGAGTGCGGCACACCGCTGCGGCCGATGAAGGAGGGCGACGTCGACCTGCGCTGCCCCAACGCGCGTACGTGCCCAGCCCAGTTGCGCGAGCGCCTCTTCTACCTCGCGGGACGCAAGGCGCTGGACATCGAGAACTTCGGATACGTCGCCGCCGCCGCGCTCACCAAGCCTCTGGAGCCGGCCGAGCCGCCGCTGAAGGACGAGGGCGACCTCTTCGACCTCACCATCGAGCAGTTGCTGCCCATCAAGGCATACGTCCTCGACCAGGACAGCGGCCTGCCGAAGCGGGACCCGGAGACCGGTGAGGAGAAGGAAGCCTGGGTCTTCGCCAACAAGGAGGGCGGGCCGCGGAAGAACGCGCTGGCGATGCTCGAGAACATCGAGGCCGCCAAGCAGCGCCCGCTCGCCCGTATCCTCACCGGCTTGTCGATCCGTCACGTGGGACCGGTCGCGGCCGAGGCGCTGGCCCGCGAGTTCCGCTCTGTCGACCGTATCGAGCAGGCCACGGAGGAGGAGCTTGCCGCCACCGAGGGAGTCGGCGCCATCATCGCGGCCTCCCTGAAAGAGTGGTTCGCGGTGGACTGGCACCAGGAAATACTGCGCAAGTGGCGGGCCGCCGGTGTCCGGATGGCGGAAGAGAGTTCGGGCGAGGACGAAGGACCGCGCCCGCTCGAAGGCCTCACCGTCGTCGTCACCGGAACGCTCGAACACCACACACGGGACGGCGCGAAAGAGGAACTCCAGAGCCGGGGTGCGAAAGTGACCGGATCGGTTTCGAAGAAGACGTCTTTCGTGGTCGTAGGTGACAATCCTGGATCGAAGTACGACAAGGCGATGCAGCTCAAAGTGCCTGTTCTGAACGAGGACGGCTTTGCCGTTCTGCTCGAACAAGGGCCGGAAGCAGGCGCTGAAGTCGCACTTCCGATCGAGGAGTAGGGATTGAAGGCCACCCGTTCGGCGCATACCAGATGCATGCGGGTGGCCTGGTCGCATTCGGGCAACCGTAGACGACCGGTGCCCGTAGAAGCCTTCTGCGGCCTACTGTTGAGATGTGCGCCTGCCGTGCCCAGCTGCGGTTGGGGCATCTTCCGCTCGTCAAGAGCGGGGGAAGAGTTTTCAGACGCGGTGCCGTTGAGGGTGTGTCGGGCATCGGGCCGCGTGGCGTGGGCACCGCCGGCTGTGAGAGGGACGGGAATGGAACCGACCGAGAGCGCCGCCCCGGACTCACGGCTGCGCCCGCGCTGGGTGACCGGCGTGCGGAGATGGGGGGCGTCCCTGGGGGCCGTCGGCCAGCGAGCCGTGGGTGGGCAGCGCAATGGAGTGGACGCGCAGGCGCCGGGCACGGACGCGCGCGGACAGGGGCGTGGGCAGGGCCAGATGAGCGCCGGCTCCGGGCTCGGGAATCCCGGCACCCGCTCCGGGCTCGGGAACCCTGGCACCCGCTCCGGGCTCGGGAACCCCGGCACTCGCCCCGCACTTGGGATGCCGGGCCGGGAGAGCACGGGTTCCGGGCTGGGAACATCCGGTCAGGGGAGCGCCGGCGCTGGGCACGGGCTGCCGGGACACGAATCCGAGCGGCACACGTACTGGCCCACCCTGCCCACCGCGGTCGTCGCGGCGGCCGGGTTCGTACTCGGCGCGGGCTTCTTCCGGGGACTCACCGGGCATCAGGCGCTCTTTCCGTCCGGCTCCGTCGGCTGGTCGCTCGCGGTGCTGGTCGGCATCATCGTCGGGCATCTGGTGGCGCTCGGCCGCGCCCGCTGGTGGGGCGGCACGGGCTCCGGCGCGGCCCTCACGCTCGCCGTCCTGCTGCTGTACGGCTGGGTGCCGGCCGGAATGGTCAGCCTCACCGTCGTCGTGCTCGTCGGCATAGCCCGACGGCACCGCTGGCGGCAGGGCGTGCTGCAAGGCGCGGTGGACATTCTCGGCATCGGCGGCGGTGCGCTGGTGCTCGCCGTGTTCGGCAGGGTCCCGTCCGTGGAGGAGCCCTGGAACCCGGAGAGCTGGACCGTCTACACCGCGCCCGAGGTGGTGTTGGTGGCCGTCGCGTACCTCGCTGTGACGCGCGCGCTCCTCTGGTACCTCCATGCGCCCCGTGCCGGAGTGCCGACTGTCGCCCGTACCGCCCTGGTCAGACACGGGCTGGTGGCCGTGGCGCTGCTCGGTATCGCCCCGCTGATCTGCGTCGTCGCCATGTCCCTCCCCGTACTGCTGCCGCTCTTCGCGATCCCCCTGATCGCGCTCGACTTCAGCCTGTGGATTGCCCGCGCCCGCGCTGAGGAACAACTGCGCGACCCGCTCACCGGGCTGCCCAATCGTCAGTGGCTCCTCGAACGCACCTGGACGGCGCTCGAGGACGCCGAGCGGATCGGTGCGCGTTCCGCGCTGATGCTGATCGACCTGGATCGTTTCCGGTCCGTGAATGACACGCTGGGGCATCTCGCGGGGGACCGGCTGCTGTTGCAGATCGCGGATCGGCTGCGGCTGGCGTTGCCGCGCGGGGCGGAGGCCGCGCGGCTCGGCGGTGACGAGTTCGCCGTACTGCTGCCCGTGGCCGACTCGACGACGTCCGCGACGCGGGTGGCTCGTAATCTCGTCGCCGCGCTCGGCTCGCCGCTGGATCTCGACGGGCTGACGCTCGTACTGGAGGCCAGTGCGGGGCTCGCCGTCTTCCCCGATCACGCGCTGGACGCGGAGGGGCTGCTGCGGCGGGCGGACGTCGCGATGTACCAGGCGAAGCGGGACCGTACGGGCGTGGAGGTGTACGAGTCCAAGCGGGACTCCAACACCCCCGACCGGCTGGGCCTGTTGGGGGATCTGCGCCGGGCCCTGGATTCCGGGGACGTCGAGCTGCACTACCAGCCGAAGGTCCGCTTCGACGGGCAGGTGGCTGGGCTCGAGGCGCTCGTACGGTGGGTGCATCCCGAGCGCGGGAAGGTGCCGCCGGACGAGTTCATAGCGATCGCCGAGTCGTCCGGACTGATGCCGCACCTCACGGAGTACGTGCTGGAGACGGCGCTCGGGCAAGTGGCCCGCTGGCGGGCTCAAGGGCTTTATGTGCCCGTGGCCGTGAATGTGTCGCCGCGCGATGTGCACACGCCTGGGTTCGCGGGATCGGTCGCCGCGCGGCTCGCACGGCACGGAGTCCCGGCGGGGGCCCTGCAGTTGGAGATCACCGAGCATGTGCTGCTCGAGGATCCGCACCGGGCCGCGGCCACGCTGGCCGCGCTGACCGGGCACGGCGTGAAGATGTCCCTCGACGACTTCGGGACCGGGTACTCCTCGCTGGTGCATCTGCGCCGGCTGCCCGTGAGCGAGCTGAAGATCGACCGGTCCTTCGTGGCCCGGCTGGCCGTCGACACGGAGGACGCCGAGATCGTCCGCTGCACCGTCGACCTCGCTCACTCGCTGGGGCTTCTCGTCGTCGCCGAAGGCGTGGAGGACGACGAGACGTGGGAGCGGCTCCGGGACCTCGGATGCGATGCGGTTCAGGGGTGGCTCGTCGCCGCGGCGATGCCCGCGGAGGAGACCACCGCGTGGCTCCGGGCTCGTGGATCCCGGGGGTGGCAGCGGCCACGGGCCGCCTTGCCCGCGGCTGCGGCGGACGATCCGGGGCGGGTCGTTTAGGGACCCCTCAGGGGCACGGTGCTCCACAGGGCGGGGGGCAGAACGGAAACCCGGGCGCAGCCACCCGCACCGGCGCCATAGGATTGGCGCAAAGCACACACACTCACCCCTGAGGATCGCTGCATGCCTGGCATCACGCGCGAGGAGGTCGCCCACCTCGCACGGCTGGCGCGTCTGGAGCTGAAGGGCGAAGAGCTCGATCACTTCGCCGGTCAGCTCGACGACATCATCGGCGCGGTCGCCCGCGTCAGCGAGGTCGCCGACCAAGACGTACCGCCGACCTCCCACCCGCTGCCGCTGACGAACGTCATGCGCGCGGACGAGGTCCGTCCGTCGCTCACCCCCGAGCAGGCGCTGTCCGGCGCCCCTGCCCAGGAGCAGCAGCGTTTCAAGGTGCCGCAGATCCTGGGGGAGGAGTAACCCGACATGACGGACAACAACGTCACCATCATCAAGCTCACCGCCGCCGAGATCGCCCAGAAGATCGCCGCCGGCGAGCTCACGGCCGTGCAGGTCACCGAGGCCCACCTGGCCCGTATCGAGGCCGTCGACGAGAAGGTGCACGCCTTCCTGCACATCGACCGGGAGGGCGCCCTCGCCCAGGCCCGTGGCGTCGACGAGAAGCGGGAGCGAGGCGAGAAGCTCGGTCCCCTCGCCGGCGTACCGCTCGCGCTCAAGGACATCTTCACCACCGAGGGGATTCCGACCACCGTCGGTTCGAAGATCCTCGAGGGCTGGATCCCGCCGTACGACGCGACCGTCACCCAGCGGCTGAAGGCCGCCGACGTCGTCATCCTCGGCAAGACCAACATGGACGAGTTCGCCATGGGGTCCAGCACCGAGAACAGCGCGTTCGGGCCGACCGGCAACCCGTGGGACCTGACGCGCATCCCCGGCGGCTCCGGCGGCGGGTCCTCCGCCGCCCTCGCCTCCTTCCAGGCCCCGCTCGCCATCGGCACCGACACCGGCGGCTCCATCCGGCAGCCCGCCGCCGTCACCGGCACGGTCGGCGTGAAGCCGACGTACGGCGGAGTGTCCCGGTACGGCATGGTGGCGTTCTCGTCGTCCCTCGACCAGGGCGGGCCCTGCGCCCGTACGGTCCTGGACGCGGCCCTCCTCCACGAGGTGATCGCCGGTCACGACCCCCTCGACTCGACCTCCATCGCCGCGCCCGTACCGCCCGTCGTCGAGGCCGCCCGCAACGGCTCCGTCGCGGGGATGCGCGTCGGCGTCGTCAAGCAGTTCCGCGGCGAGGGCTACCAGGCCGGTGTCGTCCAGCGCTTCGATGAGTCGGTCTCGCTCCTCAAGGAGCTGGGCGCCGAGATCGTCGAGCTGGACTGCCCGTCCTTCGACCTGGCGCTGTCCGCGTACTACCTGATCGCGCCGTCCGAGTGCTCCTCCAACCTCGCCCGCTTCGACGGCCTGCGCTACGGCCTGCGCACCGGCGACGACGGCAGCCGCTCCGCCGAGGACGTCACCTCCCTCACCCGTGAGGCGGGCTTCGGAGACGAGGTCAAGCGCCGCATCATGCTCGGCACGTACGCCCTGTCGAGCGGCTACTACGACGCGTACTACGGCAGCGCCCAGAAGGTCCGTACGCTCATCACCCGCGACTTCGAGAAGGCCTTCGAGCAGGTCGACGTGATCGTCTCGCCGACGACGCCGACCACCGCCTTCCCGATCGGCGAGCGCGCCGACGACCCGATGGCGATGTACCTCGCGGACCTGTGCACCATTCCGACCAACCTGGCGGGCAACGCCGCCATGTCGCTGCCCTGCGGTCTCGCGCCGGAGGACAACCTCCCGGTCGGTCTGCAGATCATCGCCCCCGCGATGCAGGACGACCGCCTTTACAAGGTGGGCGCCGCGGTCGAGGCCGCCTTCGTGGAAAGGTGGGGACACCCGCTGATCGAGGAGGCTCCGTCGCTGTGAGCAAGGCACTGTCGAAGGCCAAGGGCTTCAAGAAGTCGAAGTCCGGCACGTACCTGTCCATCGCCACGACCGCGTTCGGCGCGATCGGTGTCGCCAAGCAGATCAAGAAGGCGCGCATCGAGAACGACACACTGCGGCTCGTCGACGCCGTGGTGACCGCCGCCGGCGTCGTCACCGGTCTCGCACTGCTCTACCGCGAGCTGAAGCGGCTGGGCGACGACGACGTCCTGCTGGGCTGAGAGGGAAGTTTCACCGTGACCACCACGATCGACCTGGTGTCGTACGAGGACGCGCTGGCGTCGTACGACCCCGTCATGGGCCTCGAGGTCCATGTCGAACTCGGCACCAAGACCAAGATGTTCTGCGGCTGTTCGACCGAACTGGGCGCCGAACCGAACTCGCAGACCTGCCCCGTCTGCCTCGGCCTGCCCGGCTCCCTCCCGGTCATGAACGCGACCGGTGTCGAGTCCGCGATCAAGATCGGTCTCGCGCTGAACTGCGAGATCGCCGAATGGTGCCGTTTCGCCCGGAAGAACTACTTCTATCCGGACATGCCGAAGAACTTCCAGACCTCCCAGTACGACGAGCCGATCGCCTTCAACGGCTATCTGGACGTCCAGTTGGAGGACGGCGAGGTCTTCCGTGTGGAGATCGAGCGCGCCCACATGGAGGAGGACACCGGCAAGTCCACCCACGTGGGCGGCGCGACGGGCCGTATCCACGGCGCCTCGCACTCCCTCCTCGACTACAACCGTGCCGGCATCCCGCTCATCGAGATCGTCACCAAGCCGATCGTCGGTGCCGGCGAGCGCGCTCCCGAGGTCGCCAAGGCGTACGTGGCCGAACTGCGTGAGCTCATCAAGGCGCTCGGCGTCTCCGAGGCCCGCATGGAGATGGGCCAGATGCGCTGCGACGTGAACCTCTCGCTGCGCCCGAACGGCACCGAGAAGTTCGGTACGCGCTCCGAGACGAAGAACGTCAACTCGCTGCGGTCGGTGGAGCGGGCCTGCCGGTACGAGATCCAGCGGCACGCCGCCGTCCTGAGCAGCGGCGGCACGATCATCCAGGAGACTCGCCACTTCCACGAGGACACGGGCTCCACGACCTCCGGGCGCGTGAAGGAAGAGGCGGAGGACTACCGCTACTTCCCCGAGCCGGACCTCGTCCCCGTCGCTCCGACCCGCGAGTGGGTCGAGGAGCTGCGGGCGGGCCTGCCCGAACTGCCTCGCGTACGCCGCAACCGGCTGCGTGAGGAGTGGGGGATCTCCGAGCACGACATGCAGTCGATCCTCAACGCGGGCGCGGTCGATCTGATCGCCGCCACGATCGAGGCGGGTGCCGACTCGGTCTCGGCCCGCAAGTGGTGGATGGGCGAACTGGCCCGGAACGCCAACGAGTCGGGGCGTCCGATCGACGAACTGCCGATCACGCCCGAGCAGGTGGCCCGGGTGACCTCGCTGGTCAAGGAGGGCTCCCTCAACGACAAGCTGGCCCGTCAGGTCATCGAAGGCGTTCTCGCGGGCGAAGGCACCCCGGACGAGGTCGTCGAGAAGCGCGGCCTGAAGGTCGTCTCGGACGAGGGCGCCCTCACGACCGCCGTCGACGAGGCCATCGCGGGCAACCCGGCCATCGCGGACAAGATCCGCGGCGGCAAGGTGGCAGCGGCGGGCGCCCTGGTGGGCGCGGTCATGAAGGCCACGCGGGGACAGGCCGACGCGGCGCGCGTCAAGGAACTGATCCTGGAGAAGCTGGGCGTCGAGGGCTGATCCCTCGGGAGCGTGTCTGAACGCCGGTGGGGCTGGAGCACTCCAGCCCCACCGGCGTTCGTCGTTCAGGGGTCAGGGGCGGCGGTTCGGCAGCCGCAGCGCCATCGGCAACGCCAGTGCCATCAGCCCCACCCCGCACAGCAACGTCGTACGGAACCCGTCCGTAGCCGTCAGCAGCAATGCCGTCAGCGCTGTGCCGACGGACGCGGCGATCTGCATGATGATGTTCAACGATGTGCTGCCGGCCGCCACTTCACTTGGTTACGCCGCCGCCGGTGACCGGAAGCTCACCGTGCAGCCGGGGCGAGCGGTGGCTTTCGCGCATGCCACGCGGGATGCCCACGGCTGGTACGACGTGGAAGTGACCGCGGCCGGGGACGCCGCCTTCCGGAGGCGGCTGATGGGGCATATCGAGAACGGGCGCGCGAGGGTGTCCGGCTGAGACACGCGACTGCCCGCCGCTGAAACGCGCGAGCGTATCCGGCAGCCATTCGCCGCGTGGGGCGGACGCCGGGAAATGCGAGCGGGTTCACATATGCGCGCTGTGAACTCGCTCGCATTTCTGTGAGTAAGTCCACGAAAACGGCTAACGATCTCTACGGCCTGCAAGAGTTGTCCACGTATTGCTCATGTGTTCTTTGCTCGGCGGTTCCCGGTAAAGATCCACAGTCCCCACCCCCACTGGGAGCTCGTTCGTGGCAGCACTCGCACGCTGGTGTGTCCGGCACCGCCTTCTTGTCGTTCTGCTCTGGGTCCTGGCGCTCGGTGGTACAACCGTCGCCGCAATGGCTGCCGGATCCGCCTACTCGAACGACTACAAGGTGCCCGGCACGGAATCCGGCCAGGCGGCCCAGCTGCTGAAGAAGAGCTTCCCGGACATGGGCGGGGACAGCGACACCATCGTCTGGCACACCGCCTCCGACGCGGGTTCCGTACGCGCCGCCGACGTCGAGCAGACGATGAAGGGCACCCTCGACAAGATCGAGGAACTGCCCGGCGTGGCCTCCGTGACCGACCCGTACGACAGCCAGGGCGCCGGGCGGATCAGCGCCGACGGGCACACCGCCTACGCCTCGGTCACCTTCGACGAGCAGTCCAAGGACATCGACAAGGCCCACGTCCAGGCGGTCGTGGACACCGCAAAGGACGCCGAGACGGACGGCCTCCGGGTCGAGCTGGGCGGTAACGCCATCGGGCTCACCGAGTCCTCGGGCGGCCATATCGCCGAGGTCGTCGGCGTGATCGTCGCCGCCGTGGTCCTCTTTCTCGCCTTCGGCTCGCTTGCCGCTTCGCTGCTGCCGATCGCCACGGCTCTGGTGAGCGTCGGCACGGCGTACGCGGGGATCGTGCTGCTCGGGCATTTCATGACCGTCGCCGACTTCGCGCCGATGCTCGGCATGCTGGTCGGCCTCGGCGTCGGGATCGACTACGCGCTGTTCATCGTGACCAGACACCGGCGCGGTCTGAAGCGCGGGCTGCCGGTCGAGGAGGCCGCGCGCAACGCGGTGGCCACCACCGGGCGCGCGGTCGTCTTCGCGGGCGCAACGGTGTGTATAGCCCTGCTCGGCATGCTCATCCTGCGGCTCAGCTTCCTGAACGGCGTGGCGATCGCCGCGTCCCTGACCGTGCTGCTCACGGTCGCCGCCTCCGTGACCCTGCTGCCCTCGCTGCTCTCCTTCATCGGTATGCGCGCCCTCAGCGGACGCGAGCGCCGGCACCTGGACGAGCACGGTCCCGAGCCGGAGATCCCCACCGGGCTCGCCGCCCGCTGGTCCGCCTTCGTCGAGCGGCACCCCAAGCTGCTCGGAGTCGTCGCCCTCGCCGTCATGACCGTGCTGGCGCTGCCCACCCTCGGTCTGCACCTCGGCACCTCGGACCAGGGCAACAACCCGGAGACCGCCACCACCCGCCAGGCGTACGACCTGCTGGCCGACGGCTTCGGCCCCGGCGTCAACGGCCCGCTGACCCTCGTCACCGAGGTCGACGGCGGCCAGGACCGGCTCGCCCTCGACAACCTCGACGAAACCCTCCGGTCCACCGAAGGTGTCGCCTCGGTGACCCCGGTGACGTACGACCAGGGTGGCGACACCGCGTACCTCACCGTCATCCCTGAGTCCTCGCCGCAGTCCGAGAAGACCAGCGACCTCGTCGACCGGCTGCGCACCGACGTACTGCCGCGGGCCGAGGCGGACACCTCGCTGGACCTGCACGTCGGCGGTGTCACGGCCGGCTACGACGACTTCGCCGAGGTCATCATCGGCAAGCTGCCCCTGTTCGTGGGCGTCGTGATCGGGCTCGGCTGCCTCCTGCTGCTGCTCGCCTTCCGCTCCATCGGCATACCCCTGAAGGCCGCCGCGATGAATGTCGCGGCCGTCGCCGCCGCCTTCGGCGTCGTCGTCGCGATCTTCCAGTGGGGCTGGGGAAGTGAGCTGCTGGGCCTCGGCAGCGCGGGCCCGATCGAACCCTTCCTGCCAGTGATCATGGTGTCCGTGCTCTTCGGGCTCTCCATGGACTATCAGGTCTTCCTGGTCAGCCGGATGTACGAGGAATGGCTGGAGACCGGCGACAACCGGCGAGCCGTCCGCGTCGGCCTCGCCGAGACCAGCCGCGTGATCAACTCCGCCGCCGTGATCATGATCTCGGTCTTCCTCGCCTTCGTGCTCAGCGGCGACCGCGTCATCGCGATGTTCGGCATCGCACTCGCCGCCGCGGTCGCGCTCGACGCCTTCGTACTGCGTACGCTCCTGGTGCCCGCCCTGATGCACATGCTCGGCGGCGCAAACTGGTGGCTGCCACGCTGGCTCGACCGCCGCCTGCCCCGCATCAGCATCGAACCGCCCGACTCCGGCCCTGCCATCCCCTCCCATGCGACGATTCCGGCTGCGCGCGACGGTGCACTGATGGACGTACTCGTGAAGGAGCGGCAGCAGGATGTACGCGATATCCCTGGGTGAGGACGGCGCCGAACTGCGACCCCTGGAGCCCTGGCACGCCGAGGAGTTCCTGGCGCACTTGGAGCGGGGACGAGAGTTCATCGGGCAGCACATCCCCTTCGGGGTGAACGCCACGGATGCCGGCTCCGCGCGCGAACTCCTCCAGTCGTACGCCGACAAGCGCGCCGCCGACACCGGCAGCCTGCACGGCGTGTGGCTGGACGGGAAGCTCGTCGGCGGTGTGCTGTTCCTGCACTTCGACGCCGAGCTGGGCACCTGCGAGGTCGGCTGCTGGCTGGAGCCGGCCGGCGCGGGACGCGGACTGGTCACCCGCGCCATGCGGATCCTCATCGACTGGGCGATCGACGAGCGCGGCATCCACCGGGTCGAGTGGCAGGCGTCCACCGCCAACGAACCGAGCCTCAACGTGGCGCGACGGCTGGGCATGAGCCGCGACGGCGTGCTCCGGGAGAGCTACCCGTACCGGGGCGTGCGCCAGGACATCGAGGTGTGGTCCGTGCTCGCACCGGAATGGCGTGACGCACGCGCGCGTGCAGCGCGCGACGATCACTAAGACGCCTCGGCGATCATTAAGACACTTCTCAGACAGCGTCCGTACGGTGCGGGGCATGGGATCCAAGACAGTTGACGAGGCCGGCACCCACACCGGCACCGACGCAAAGCGCGACGAGGAGGACGTGCAGCTCACGAAGGACGGCGACACCGCCGCGGACCAGGCCGACGCCGAGGTGTACCAGGACGACGAGCAGGAACATCTGGACTCCGGTGACAGCGCCGGTTCGGCCGCCGGAGGCTCCGGTGTGGGCCAGGGTGCCGCCGCCGTCGTCTCCGCCGGGCTCGGCATCGTGTCGCTGACCGGCAGCTGGGTCGGCACGGTGGCCTCCGCGCGACAGGAGATCACCGGCCAGCTCGAGATGCAGGCCGCGGGCAACGCGAGCGTCGCCACGCAGCTCCAGGCGCTCTACGGCGATGCCTGGCAGGCCACCGCTCTGTGGGGCGGGCTCTTCGCGGTGGCCGCACTGATCGTCGGCGTCGTGGTGCTCGTGCGGCCCGCGTTCGGGAACCCCGACCGCGTACAGGCCCCGTGGATCAAGTCGGTCGCCTGGGCGGGCGTCTCGCTCGGCGTCATCGGTCTGCTGCTGGCGGCCCTCAAGTACTCCGGCGTCCTGCTCTCCGTGCCCTCCGCCGGCTGAACCACCTACCGGGAAGCAGTCTGGAACACCGCACGTCCTGAGGGGCCTTAGGTCCGCCGCGAGCTTCTTACGGCGGACCTAAGGCCCCTCCCGTGCGCAAGATGCGGAACTCTCCCGATGCGACGCACCCCCTTGGGAGACGAAGGTTGAGGCATCGCACAGAGCGACACCCGAAACCGACTTCTTCATGAGGGGTACGAGATGTTCGCGTACGAGATCCAGCAGATCCGTTCCGCCGAGATGATCCGCGAGGCCGACAACTACCGGATGGTGCGCGAGGCCATCCGCGCCCGCCGTGCCGCCCGCCGATCGGCGAAGGACACCGAAGGGCGGGTGAATCGCCGGCCGTATCCACGCCGCCACCGCTTCGCACGCGCGGCGTGATCGCGGCGTGATGGCGCCCGGGGAAGGCGCCGGGAGCGCCAGCAGCGCGACCGGAAGTGCCAGCAGTGCGACCGGAAGTGCCAGCAGTGCGACCGGAAGTGCCAGCGGTGCGACCGGAAGTGCCAGCGGTGCCGGGAGTCCGGGGGGACTCCCGGCACCGCGCCGTACGGGGCTGCCGCCGCGCCGTGCAGGGCAGTTGGGGACGGGCGGGGCGCCGGCGCCGGGGGACGGGCGGGCGCCGTTAATCGCTGCCGCGTTGTCAGCGCCCTGTGCGATGCTCGGCGTTGTGGAGACCAGGTCTGTGAGTCCGGTTTTCGTCGGTCGCGCCGACGAGCTGGACGTGCTGAACGACGCGCTCGCCCGCGCTGCCGGTGGGGGTACCTCCCAGGCGTTCAGCACTGGGGGAGAGCCACAGGCGTTGCTGGTCGGCGGTGAGGCGGGCGTCGGAAAGACACGGCTCATCGAGGAGTTCGCCGGCGCGGCCGACCGCGAGGGCGCTGTCGTGGCGCTCGGCGGCTGCGTCGAGATCGGCGCCGACGGGCTGCCGTTCGCCCCCTTCTCCACCGCTCTGCGCGCCCTGCGCCGTCAACTGCCCGACGAGCTGGCCGCCGCCGCGGCCGGGCAGGAGGAGGAGCTGGCCCGGCTGCTGCCCGAGCTGGGCGACACCTCGCGGGGGCGGCACGACGAGGAGGGCATGGCCCGCCTCTTCGAACTCACCGTCCGCCTCCTGGAGCGCGTCGCCGCCGAGCACACGGTGGTCGTACTCCTGGAAGACCTGCACTGGGCCGACGCCTCGACCCGCCACCTCCTCGCCTACCTCTTCCGTACGCTCCGCAGCGGCCGCCTCGTCGTCATCGCCACCTATCGCGCCGACGACGTCCACCGCCGCCATCCGTTGCGTCCGCTGCTGGCCGAGCTGGACCGGCTGCGCACGGTCCGCCGTATCGAACTCGGCCGCTTCAGCCGCGCGGAAGTCGGCCGCCAGATCGCCGGAATCCTCGCTTCCGAGCCCGCCCCGACCCTGATCGACGAGATCTTCGAACGCTCCGACGGGAACGCCTTCTTCGTCGAGGAGCTCGCCGTGGCAGCGAACGAGGGCTGCCGCACCGGCCTCACCGACTCCCTCCGGGACCTGCTTCTGGTCCGGGTCGAGAGCCTGCCCGAGAGTTCCCAACGGGTCGCCCGGATCGTCGCGGAGGGAGGCTCCACCGTCGAGTACGCGCTGCTCGCCGCCGTGGCGCAGCTCTCCGAGGACGATCTCATCGAGGCGCTGCGGGCCGCCGTGGGCGCCAACCTTCTGCTCGCGACACCCGACGGGGACGGCTACCGCTTCCGCCACTCCCTGGTCCGCGAGGCCGTCGCCGACGACCTGCTGCCCGGCGAGCGCTCCCGCCTCAACCGGCGGTACGCCGAAGCGCTGGAGGCCGACCCGACGCTCGTACCCGCCGATGAGCGCGCCGCACGCCTGGCCAGCTACTGGTATCACGCCAACGACGCGGCCAAGGCGCTGCCCGCCGTGCTCGAAGCCTCCGTGGCGGCCCGCCGCCGGCACGCCCACTCGGAGCAACTGCGGCTCCTGGAGCGGGCGATGGAGCTGTGGGACAGCGCCCCCGACGCCGTGCGGGCCGAGTTGCGCCCCGTCGACTACACCGAGGCCTATCCGCCCTGCGGCTGCGCCCCGTCTCCTGCGTGCGGCTGCGACCCGGGGAATCAGCCGCTGACCTATCTCGACCTGATGGCCGAGGCGGCCGTCGCGGGCCGGTACTGCGGGGAGCGCGAGCGCGCTCTGAAGATCACCAAGCGGGCCCTTCATCTCCTGGAGGGTGAAGACGAGGCCCTGCGCGCCGCCTGGTTCTGGACCCAGCGCTCCCGACTGGTGCAGGCGCTGGGCCGCGGCGACGGCTGGAAGGAACTCGGCACCGCCGAGGAGCTGGTGAGAGGACTGCCGCCCTCGGAGGTGCACGCCGAGGTCCTGACGTCCGTCGCCAACTGGTCGATGCTCCACACCCCGGGGCCCGACGCACTGACGGACGCCGAACGTGCCGTGGAGTACGCACGCATGGTGGGCGCCCGCGAGATCGAGCTGAACGCGCGCCTCACTCTCGGCGGCCTCATGGTCGAATCGGGCGATATCGAGGCGGGTCTCGCCGAGTTGTACGAGGTCCGGAGACAGTCGGTCGAGATCGGGGCCGCCCGGGAGGTGGGCCGCAGTCATGTGAACCTGCCGTCCATTCTGGAAGGCATCGGCCGCTCCAAGGAGGCCGTCGGCATCCTGCGGGACGGTCTTGAACTCACCCGCAGAATGGGTTTGTTGGAGTCGGAGTCCTGGGTTTGGGACAACCTCTCGGAGTCTCTCTACTCCCAGGGCCAGTGGGACGAGGCCAGTGAGGCCGCGATGCATGCTCAGCACGCCCTCCCGAGCGCCAAGCCGCGCGGCGGCTCTTTCCTGCGCCTCGTCGACATCGCGCTCGCCCGCGGGCACCTCGCAGAGGCGGGCCGCCACCTGGCCGCCGCCCGCGACGCGTACGGCACCCATGACCCCACGCCGCAGAACTCCCTGCCGCTGGCCCGGCTCACACTTACTCTCGCCGCCGCCCAAGGCCGCCTCCCCGACGCCCGCGCCGAACTCGACCGCGCCCTGGAAACCGGCCTGCCACCCGGCACCCAGCGCTACGGCTGGCCGCTGCTCCTCGCCGCCGCCACCGCGGAGGCCGACGCCCGCGGTCTGCCCGCCGCCGAGCAGGGCCGCGCCGAACACATCGAGCGCATCCGGGAGAACGCCAAGCCGCTCGCCACGAACGTGCCGCTCTGGCATGCGTACGAGCGCTGGGTGCGCGCCGAACTGCTGCGCGCCGAGGACCGGGACACCCCGGCCGACTGGTCCGCCGCCGTCGCCGCCTTCGAGTCGCTGGAGCGCCCCTACGACCTGGCCCGCGTCCGCCACCGCCTCGCCGAGTCGCTGCTGGTCTCCGGCCCGGGCGACGACGACGCCCGAGACCGAGCCACCGAGCTTCTGCGCCTGGCCGGAGCCGTCGCCGACCACCTCCGCGCCCGCCCGCTCATCGAGTCCATCGCCCTGCTCGCCCAACGAGCCCGTCTCACCCTGACGCACACCCCGGGGGCCCCGGAGCGGTCGGCCCTCGCCCCCGCCGACCCGGCCGAGGCGCTCGGCCTCACCAGCCGCGAGCGCGACGTCCTGCGCCTGGTCGCCGCGGGCCGCAGCAACCGCCGCATAGCCGAGGAACTCTTCATCTCCCCGAAGACCGCCAGCGTCCACGTCTCCAACATCCTCGCCAAACTGAACGTCTCCGGCCGAGGCGAGGCAGCGGCCCTGGCCCACCGGCTACGGCTGTTCCCATCCGAGACACCCGCTGCTGAAGCAGCCGGCTGAGGCCTAGGCTGTAAGGACCCCGGGCCGAGGGAGGCGCCGTGTTCAACATGTTCGAGGAACTGTTCGCCCCCGGCCGCAAGCACACCCAGGACGAGCGCAACCGTCTCGAGATGACCCGCGAGGACGCCGGGGACAGCGACCCGGGGCGGGGGCCGATAGACCTCACGTCCGGCAAGGTCGTCGTACGGCTGCCTGGTCTGGCGCCGCCGGAACCCGGCGCCGGGATGCCCACGGAACCGGACGCTGGGTCGCCCGCGAAGCCGGAGGCCGGGATGCCCGCGGAACCCGACGCCGGGATGCCCACGGAACCGGACGCTGGGTCGCCCGCGAAGCCGGAGGCCGGGATGTCCCCGGAATCGGACGCCGGGATGTCCCCGGAAGCAGATGCCAGGGCGCCCGCGAAGCCGGAGGCCGGGGTGCCCACGGAAGCAGATGCCAGGGCGCCCGCGAAGCCGGAGACCGGAGTTCCCGCGGAACCGGACGCCCGAGGGCGCACGGAACCGGACGCCGGGGCGCCCGCGAAGCCGGACCCCGGCGGGGACTGAAGGTACCCGGAGCTTCGGAGCTGCACCCCCAGCTACGTCACCTCCAGCTCAAGAATCTTGTCGTCCCCGTCCTCCGGGGTGCCCCGGCCGTCCGTTTCGCTGGTGACCAGCCACAGCTTGTTCTCGCCTGCCGAGACCACCGTGCGCAGGCGGCCGTGCTCTTCCTCCAGGAAGGCCTGGGGGTCGGCCGCCCGCTCCGTGCCGTTCAGGGGGATGCGCCACAGGCGCTTGCCGCGCAGGCCCGCCATCCAGATGGAGCCCTCCGCGTAGGCGATGCCGCTGGGGGAGGCCTCGGCCACGCCCCACTGGGCGATCGGGTTGTGGTACTGGGAGTCGTCGGACTCGCCCTCGGCGTCCGGCCAGCCGTAGTTGTCGCCAGGCTCGATGTGGTTCAGCTCGTCCCAGGTCTGCTGGCCGAACTCGGAGGCCCACAGGCGCTTTTCGGAGTCCCAGGCCAGGCCCTGCACATTGCGGTGACCGTAGGAGTAGACGGCGTTGTCGAAGGGGTTGCCCGGAGCCGGCTCGCCGTCCGGGGTCAGGCGGAGGATCTTGCCGCCCGGGGAGCCCTTGTCCTGGGCCAGGTCAGGTTCGTACCGCTCGCCCGTGCCGGCGTAGAGCATCTTGTCCGGGCCGAAGGCGATCCGCCCGCCGTTGTGATTCGTGCCCTTCGGGATGCCCCTGAACACCGTGTCGGGAGCGCCCAGTTGTTCACCGGCCGGCTTCTCCGCGTCGTACAGCATGCGCACGATGCGGTTGTCGGACGCCGAGGTGAAGTACGCGTAGACCATGCGGTCCGAGGCGTACTCCGGTGAGAGGGCGAGCCCCATCAGGCCGCCCTCGCCGGCGGCGGCGACGCCCGGCACCGTGCCCACCTCGGTCTTCTTGCCGCTCTTCGTGTCGACCCGGGTGATCGTCCCCTCGTCGCGCGAGGACACCAGCAGGTCGCCTTCGGGCAGTGGCGCGAGGCCCCACGGCGTGTTCAGGCCCTCGGCGACGGTCCGCACGACCTTCACGGAGCCCTTCGCGGGCGGCGCCTCACCGGTCGCCTGCCCGCCGGGGGAGGACCCCGGTTCCGTACGACTCGGGGCGGCGTTCGCTCCGCCGTCCGACCCCCCTTCGTCGCCGGAAGAACAGCCGGCCGTCAGCAGGAGGGCGGCAGCGGCCAACACGGCCGTCACAGCTCGACGTTGCACGATCTGGATCCCTTCGACGCGGCAGGTTCTACTGTTCATACACCGCAACCGCCTCACAGGTTCCCGATCTCAGAACGCGAAATGCGACGAGATCCGGCCGGGCATCACGGCGAGACCTTTACGAGCCCTCCGCACCACCCTCGCTCATCAACCTGTGAGTCTGTGCTCGAGCTGTAAGCCCGTGCTGCCGTGACCTCATGCTGCCGTGACCCCGTGCTGCGTTCCGCTCAGGCCGCTCCACTCAGCCCGTCCCGCTCAGTCCCACGACCCCTTAGCCGCAGGCAGCTCCGCCACCTCCGCCAGATCCCGCGCCGACAGCCGCAGCCCCGCCGCCCCGGCGTTCTCGGCCGCCCACCGCTCCCGTTTCGCCCCCGGCACCGGCACCACATGCCGCCCCTGCGCGAGCACCCATGCGAGCGCCACCTGCGCCGGAGTGACCTCCGCACCGGTCTCCTCACCGATCCGCCGTGCGATACGGCGCAGACCGGCCACGATCGGCTGGTTCGCGGCCATCATCTCGGCGGTGAAGCGAGGATGCCGGGCGCGTACGTCATCGGGTTCGAAGCCCTCGCCGGGCGTGAGCGTGCCGGTCAGGAAGCCGTTGCCGAGCGGCATCGCGGCCAGGAAACCCACGCCGCGCGCCTCGCACCACGGCAGCAGCCCGTCGAGTGCCTCCGGCGACCACACCGACAACTCCGCCTCCACCGCGCTCACCGGGAAGACCTGCTGCACCCGCTCCAGCTGCCGGATCGTTCCGTCGTGCAGGTGTGCCCCCGAGCGACGGCCGGAGCGGGCGCCCACCGCGCACAGCCCGAGTGCCCGCACCTTCCCGGCCGTCACGAGCTCGGCCATGGCGCCCCAGGTTTCCTCGACCGGCACCTCGGGGTCGGCGCGATGCAGCTGGTACAAGTCGATGACGTCCGTCTGCAGCCGCCGCAGCGAGGCGTCGCAGGCCCGTTTCACATACCCGGGGCGGCCGTTGGCCACGATGTGCTGCTCACCGACCAGCAGCCCGCACTTGGTGGAGACGAACGCCTCCGGCCGCCGCTCCTTGAGGACCCGGCCCACCAGCAGCTCATTGGTGAAGGGCCCGTACATGTCGGCGGTGTCGAGGAGGCTGGAGCCCCGGTCGAGGGCCGTGTGCAGGGTCCGCAGCGACTCATCGCCCCGCTGCCGGGAAGCCGAGTACGCCCAGCTCATCGGCATGCAGCCGAGCCCGACAGCCCCCACATCGAGCGCCGCAGCCCCGATCGTCCTCCGCTCCACCTGGCCGTGCCTCCCTTTTCCGACCCCCAAAACTAACCTCTGGGTCTGTCAATGCTTGGCCTAGCCTCCTGAGCATGACTTCCGAAGTGTGGCTCCCGTTTGATCCAGCCGACCTCGACGGCCGCCCCGAAGGCCTCACCTACCGTTTCTGGGACGGTGAGCAGGACTTCCCCGCCGATCCCGCCGACTGCGCCTTCTATGTCGTGCCCTACATGAAGAGCAGCGAGATCTCGGTGCGTCCGATGGCCGAAATGACGTCCGTACGGGTCGTGCAGACGCTGTCGGCCGGAATCGACCACGTCCAGCCCGGTCTCGGACTGCTGCCTACAGGCGTGCAGTTGTGCAACGCGCGCGGGGTGCACGACGCCAGTACGGCCGAGCTCACACTGACGCTGATCCTCTCCTCGCTGCGGGGCATCCCCGAGTTCGTACGCGGGCAGGAGCGCGAGGAGTGGCGGTCGGGGTTCCGCCCCGCGCTCGCGGACAAGTCGGTGCTGATCGTGGGCTACGGCTCGGTCGGTGCCGCGATCGAGGACCGGCTCGCGCCCTTCGAGGTCGCGCGGGTGGCGCGCGTCGCGCGCTCCGCACGTGAGACGGAGCGCGGGCCCGTGCATCCGATCACCGCACTGCCCGAACTCCTCCCGGACGCCGATGTGGTGGTGCTCATCACCCCCCTCACCGAGCAGACCAGGGGCCTGGCGGGTGCCGATTTCCTGGCGCGGATGAAGGACGGCGCACTGCTCGTGAACGTCGCCCGTGGCGGCGTCGTCGACACGAAGGCGCTGCTCGCCGAGCTGGAAAGTGGCCGGATCCGAGCGGCACTTGACGTCACCGACCCCGAACCGCTGCCCAAGGGACACCCGTTGTGGCATGCGCCGGGAGTGCTCATCAGTCCGCATGTGGGGGGCCCGACATCCGCGTTCTTTCCGCGCGCCGAGCGGCTCCTGGTGGACCAGTTCCATCGTTTTGTGAACCGGGAGCCGATGCGGAACGTGGTCCTTACGACGGGCGCGTAGCCTCTGCGAACACCCTCCGCAGTCCCCTGACTGCGGTCGGTTCACGTATCACCGCTGGTCGTCACGGAGAGTAGAGGGACTATGTCCCTGAGTGACGAGACTGGTGTATCGTCCGGACAGGGGATGCGCCGCGCACCGGACGGCGCCGGGGACGAGACGTGGACTGTGAGGGGGGCGACGGGCGATGTACGGCCTATGGACCAACGATCCGACGCGGCGGGGCCGCCGACGGCGAACCTCCCACGCACCACACAGAAGTGGCCACAGCCGCCCTGATCACCGCAGGCACAGCGGTCGCAGGTGGCACGCACCCCCACCCACGAACCGGCTTCGCACGGCTCGGGCGGGGACACCACCATCGGCAGGCCGGGACCAAAGGGACTCGGGGGCGGCGCGGACCGGAGGGGCACAGTGAGCTCCCAGGGGGCGCTGCTGGCCCGCCGTCCCCTCACCGCCGACGGCACGAGCGTGGTCCCGCAGGTGGTGCTGGCCCTGGTGTGCGCGGCCTACACCCTCGGCTGCGCGTTCAGTTGGGGCTCGGGGACGCTGGCGTTGATCATGGGTGACTTCGGGCTGAGCGCGGCCGCCGCCGCAGCGGCCGTCTCCTGCTTCCTCGGCGCCCGGCGCGGGCGCAGCCGTTTTCGACCCGCCTGGCTGCTGTTCGCCCTCTCCTCCGCGATGACGGCGGCGGGCAACTTCGTCTGGGGCTGGTACGAGGTCGTCCTGTCCCGCCCGATACCCAGCCCCAGCTACGCCGACCTGTTCTTCCTGTGCTTCGCCCCACCGGCCATCGTGGGACTCCTCGTGTTCGCCAAACGGCCCGTGACCAAGTCCGGCTGGATCTGTCTGTCCCTGGACGCCTGGCTCATCGGCGGCTCGCTGCTCACGCTCTCTTGGAGCCTCGCCCTGGCCCAGGCGGCCAAGACCGGGGGACCGAGTGTCGCGCACACCGCGCTGTCGCTGGCGTACCCCCTGCTGGACATCGCCCTGATCAGCATGGTCCTCGCGCTGCACTTCAGGCGGACGCTCGTTCATCGGGCCGCGGTGAACACCGCCATAGGAGCTCTCGCGCTGACGGTGATGTGTGACGCGCTGTTCACCTCACCGCTGCTGCACGACGGCTACCGCTCGGGCCAGTTGCTCGACGCCGGCTGGTTCGCCGGTTCGCTGCTGCTCGCCTACGCCCCCTGGGTGGGGCACCGACAAGGACAGACGGACACGGAAGAAGAGGGGCACACGCGCGTGGTGTCCGGCTACGTGCCACGGCCCCGAACGGGACAAGCAGCACCCCTGCCGGAACAACCGGCCCAGGTGCCCCTCCAGGAAGGAGGTTCCAGTCGGCATCCGGCAGGCCGGCCCATCGCCGGTTCGCTCGCGGCACTCACGCCCTATCTGGCCGCGGCCGTCTGCACGTTGGGCATTCTCTACAACGTGCTCAACGGCCGCAGCGTCGACCGCGTGGTGCTCATCACCGGCGGCACGGTCGTCCTCGCCCTCGTCGTACGCCAGGGCATCATGCTGCTCGACAACATCACCCTCACCCAGGAACTGGCCCAGACGGAGAGCCACTTCCGCTCCCTGGTGCAGGGCTCCAGCGACGTCATCATGATCGCCACGCCGAACGGCATCCTCCACTACGTCAGCCCAGCCGCCTTCGGCGTCTACGGACGGCCCGCGGAGGAGCTCGTCGGGACCGAACTCGCCTCGCTCATCCACCCGGAGGACCTGGGCTGCGTGGTGCACGAAGTGCGCCGCTTCCTCGCCGCCAGCCCCCTCGAGGAACCCACTACGCGCATCGAATGCCGCTTCCGGTCCGGCGACGGCGGCTGGCTCAACGTCGAGTCGACCGTCAACCGGCACCACGGCGGCCTCATCCTCAACAGCCGTGACGTGACCGAACGGGTGCGCCTGCAGGCCCAGTTGCAGCACAACGCCGAGCACGACCCGCTCACCGACCTGCCCAACCGCGCCCTGTTCACCCGGCGCGTCCAGCAGGCCCTGTCCGGCCGCCGCTCCTCCGACCGGGGCACCGCCGTGCTCTTCATCGACCTCGACGGCTTCAAGGCTGTCAACGACACGATCGGGCACCAGGCAGGCGATGAACTGCTCGTCCAGGCCGCCCGCAGACTCCAGGAGGCGGTACGGCACGGGGACACGGCCGCCCGGCTCGGCGGCGACGAGTTCGCGGCCCTCATCGTCGGCGACGGCACCCGCGACCGCACCGCGCGCGAGCGGCACATCCTCGAGCTCGCCGACCGGCTCCGCGTCACCCTCTCGCAGCCGTACTCCATCGACGGCAACGATGTCCGGGTGGCCGCCTCCATCGGCGTCGCCTTCGCCGAACCGGGCCTGGGCGCGGGCGAGTTGCTGCGCAACGCCGACCTGGCGATGTACCGCGCCAAGGCCGCGGGCAAGGGCCGAGTCGAGCTGTACGCGCCACAGATGCAGCAGGACGTCGTACGGAAGGCGGAGCTCGCGACCCGGCTGCGGGCCGCGCTGCACGACGGCGAGTTCGCGCTGCTGCACCAGCCCGTGGTCTGTCTCGACACCGGCCGGATCACGACGGTCGTCGCGCAGGCGCGCTGGCGCTCGGCACAGGGCGCGCTGCTCACGCCCGCCGACTTCCTGCGCGTTTCCGAGGACAGCGACCGTACCGCCGAACTCGGCCGCTGGATGCTGGAGGAGGCCATCGAGCAGGCCGCCGAGCGCGGTGCCACCGGGCTCGCCGTGCCCGTCGCCGTCCGGATGAACGCCCGCCGGCTCCTCGACCGTTCGATGCCCCTCAGCTCCATCGAGGCCCTGCTGACCCGGCACGGCGTGGCCTCCGGCGCCCTGGTCATCGAACTGGCCGAGACGGATCCTCGGGTCTCGATGGACGAGCTGGAGCGCCGGCTGAGCGCGCTCAGGCGTCTCGGCGTCCGGATCGCCCTGGACGGCTTCGGCAGCGGCTACGCGACGATCACCGCGCTACGGCGCCTCCCCGTCGACGTACTGAAACTCGACCGCTCCCTGGTCGAGGGCGTCGTCGAGTCGGCCCGGCTGCACAAGATCACCAGTGGGCTGCTCCGGATCGCCGGTGATCTCGGACTGCAGTCGGTGGCTGACGGCGTGGACCGGCCCGAGCAGGCCGTCGCCCTACGCGACATGGGCTGCACCCATGGCCAGGGCATGGCGTTCTCCGAACCGCTCGACGAGGTCCGGCTGCGCCGCGCGCTGGCCTCCGGCCGTTACCCCCTGCCCGGCCACCAGGCCGAGCCGGTCCTCGTGAGCGGCTCGGTGGCCGGGGTTTACGCAGGTGGAGGCTCTGGTGCCTATACGGTCGGCGGCCCTTCGGGGGCGTACGCCACTGGGACGGCTCTCCGCTCACATAATGAGACTCCCGTCCCACCCACTTGACAGGCACAGTGTGCCGGGGAGAGGGTCTGTGCCATGCGCACCCGAATTCTCGTACTTGGAAAGCGCGTCGGCTGAGCTGGGAACGACCGGATCGATGAACCGGAACTTCCAGCGACCGCACCCGACGCGCTCCCCTCGCTTGCCTCACGGCACGAGGGGTTTTTTGTTGCACAGGCCCAGCCGTACAAGAGTCGTACACCGCACAAACCTCGCAAAAACCCTCAGCATCGAGAAGAGAATGCCGATGACCGAGCAGGCCACCGGGGCCCACCATCCGCAGCCGCGGCCCCGTTCCTCAGGGCAGCCGTCCGCGCCCGAGCACATGACGGGTGCGCAGTCCCTCATCCGTTCGCTCGAGGAGGTCGGCGCCGAGACGGTATTCGGCATTCCCGGCGGCACCATCCTTCCCGCGTACGACCCGATGATGGACTCCAAGAAGGTCCGTCACGTCCTGGTCCGTCACGAGCAGGGCGCCGGTCACGCGGCCACCGGCTACGCGCAGGCCACCGGCAAGGTCGGCGTGTGCATGGCGACGTCCGGCCCAGGCGCCACCAACCTCGTCACCCCGATCGCGGACGCGCACATGGACTCCGTGCCGCTGGTCGCGATCACCGGGCAGGTCGTGTCCAAGGCGATCGGTACGGACGCCTTCCAGGAGGCGGACATCGTCGGCATCACCATGCCGATCACCAAGCACAGCTTCCTGGTCACCAAGGCGGAGGACATTCCCCAGGCGATCGCGCAGGCGTTCCACATCGCCGCCTCCGGCCGCCCGGGACCGGTTCTGGTCGACATCCCCAAGGACGTCCTCCAGGCGAAGACGACCTTCAGCTGGCCGCCGGCCATGGACCTGCCCGGCTACCGCCCGGTGACCAAGCCGCACGCCAAGCAGATCCGCGAGGCCGCCAAGCTGATCACCGCCGCCAAGCGGCCCGTGCTGTATGTCGGCGGCGGCGTCATCAAGGCCGGCGCGACCGGCGAGCTGAGGGTCCTCGCAGAACTCACCGAAGCGCCCGTCACCACCACCCTGATGGCGCTCGGCGCATTCCCCGACAGCCACCCGCTGCACGTGGGAATGCCGGGCATGCACGGTTCGGTCACCGCCGTCACCGCGCTGCAGAAGGCCGACCTGATCGTCGCCCTCGGAGCCCGCTTCGACGACCGCGTCACCGGCAAGCTGGACAGCTTCGCCCCGTACGCCAAGATCGTCCACGCCGATATCGACCCGGCCGAGATCGGCAAGAACCGCGCCGCCGACGTGCCGATCGTCGGGGACGCCCGCGAGGTCATCGCCGACCTGGTCCAGGCCGTGCAGAAGGAGCACAGCGAGGGCAACACCGGCGACTACAGCGCCTGGTGGAAGGACCTCAGCCGCTGGCGCGACAACTACCCGCTCGGCTACGACCAGCCCGACGACGGCTCGCTCTCGCCGCAGCAGGTCATCGAGCGCATCGGCCAACTCGCCCCGGACGGCACGATCTTCACGGCGGGCGTCGGCCAGCACCAGATGTGGGCCGCGCACTTCATCGAGTACGACAAGCCCGCGACCTGGCTCAACTCCGGCGGCGCCGGAACCATGGGCTACGCGGTCCCGGCCGCCATGGGAGCCAAGGCGGGGCAGCCGGACCGCGCGGTCTGGGCGATCGACGGCGACGGCTGCTTCCAGATGACCAATCAGGAGCTCACCACCTGTGCCCTGAACAACATCCCGATCAAGGTCGCCATCATCAACAACGGCGCCCTCGGGATGGTCCGCCAGTGGCAGACCCTGTTCTACAACCAGCGCTACTCCAACACCGTGCTGCACTCCGGGCCAGAGGCCGACGGCAAGCAGCCGAGCGCCGGCACCCGCGTCCCCGACTTCGTGAAGCTGTCGGAGGCCATGGGCTGCCACGCGATCCGCTGCGAGTCCCCCGACGACCTGGACAAGGTCATCGAAGAGGCGAACTCCATCAACGACCGTCCGGTCGTCGTCGACTTCATCGTCCACGAGGACGCGATGGTCTGGCCGATGGTCGCCGCCGGCACCTCGAACGACACGATCATGGCCGCCCGGGACGTCCGCCCCGACTTCGGCGACAACGAAGACGACTGAGCGAGCGAGACCGCAGAGACGAGAACACAGAGAAGAGACACAGAGAAATGTCCAAGCACACGCTCTCGGTCCTGGTGGAGAACAAGCCCGGTGTCCTCGCCCGGATCACCGCCCTGTTCTCCCGCCGCGGCTTCAACATCGACTCGCTCGCCGTCGGCGTCACCGAGCACCCCGACATCTCCCGCATCACCATCGTGGTCAATGTCGAGGACCTGCCGCTCGAACAGGTCACCAAGCAGCTCAACAAGCTCGTCAACGTCCTGAAGATCGTCGAACTCGAGGCAGGCTCGGCCGTTCAGCGGGAACTCGTTCTGGTGAAGGTCCGCGCCGACAACGAGACGCGCTCCCAGATCGTCGAGATCGTCCAGCTGTTCCGCGCCAAGACCGTGGACGTCTCCCCGGAGGCCGTCACCATCGAGGCCACCGGCAGCAACGACAAGCTGTCCGCGATGCTCAAGATGCTCGAGCCGTACGGCATCAAGGAACTCGTCCAGTCCGGCACCATCGCCATCGGCCGCGGCGCGCGCTCGATCACGGACCGGTCGCTGCGCGCGCTGGACCGGTCGGCCTAAGACGCCAAACGGGCGGTCGGAACGCGTCCGACCGCCCGTATTCCGAGACCCCGAGACTTCGCTTCCGCCCCCCGTCATACGGTGGGACGCAACACCTGCACTCCCGAGGAGAGAACCCAAAGTGGCCGAGCTGTTCTACGACGCTGACGCCGACCTGTCCATCATCCAGGGCCGCAAGGTCGCGGTCATCGGCTACGGCAGCCAGGGCCACGCCCACGCGCTGTCGCTGCGCGACTCGGGTGTCGACGTCCGCGTCGGTCTGCACGAGGGCTCCAAGTCCAAGGCGAAGGCCGAGGAACAGGGGCTGCGCGTGGTGACGCCGTCGGAGGCCGCCGCCGAGGCCGACGTCATCATGATCCTGGTGCCGGACCCGATCCAGGCGCAGGTCTACGAGGAGTCCATCAAGGACAACCTCAAGGACGGCGACGCGCTCTTCTTCGGCCACGGCCTGAACATCCGCTTCGACTTCATCAAGCCCCCGGCGAACGTCGACGTCTGCATGGTCGCCCCCAAGGGCCCCGGCCACCTTGTGCGTCGTCAGTACGAGGAGGGCCGCGGCGTTCCGTGTATCGCGGCCGTCGAGCAGGACGCGTCCGGCAACGCTTTCGCGCTGGCCCTCTCGTACGCCAAGGGCATCGGCGGCACCCGCGCCGGTGTCATCAAGACGACCTTCACCGAGGAGACCGAGACCGACCTGTTCGGTGAGCAGGTCGTCCTGTGCGGTGGTACGGCCGCGCTGGTCAAGGCCGGTTTCGAGACGCTGACCGAGGCCGGCTACCAGCCGGAGATCGCGTACTTCGAGTGCCTGCACGAGCTGAAGCTGATCGTGGACCTCATGTACGAGGGCGGCCTGGACAAGATGCGCTGGTCGATCTCCGAGACCGCCGAGTGGGGCGACTACGTCACCGGCCCGCGGATCATCACGGACGCCACCAAGGCCGAGATGAAGAAGGTCCTCGCTGAGATCCAGGACGGTTCCTTCGCCCGCGAGTGGATGGCCGAGTACCACGGTGGCCTGAAGAAGTACAACGAGTACAAGAAGCAGGACTCCGAGTCCCTGCTGGAGACCACCGGCAAGGAGCTGCGCAAGCTCATGAGCTGGGTCAATGACGACGAGGCGTAAGCCTTAGGCACGGGGCCGCAGCGATTGGCTGCGGCCCCTTTGCCGAACCCCCGGTAACCGCTCGTCCACGGCGCGCAGCCACGGATGAGTGATCCTTCCGCGGAGGCGCAGGACAGCCCCCGCAGCCGCACTAGACTGCTGAGATACATACGCGTCAGGCCCACAACGTCGTGCGTCTTCCACGCGGCCACCACCCTCCACCGCCTGCGGCCGTCGGGACGGCCGTCCGCATTGGACCTGTGAGGACTCACGTGAGCACTGCTGCCAACGGCAAACCGGTCGTACTCATCGCTGAAGAGCTGTCGCCCGCGACCGTCGACGCCTTGGGCCCGGACTTCGAGATCAGGCACTGCAACGGAGCGGACCGAGCCGAACTGCTCCCGGCCATCGCCGAGGTCGACGCGATCCTGATCCGTTCCGCCACCAAGGTCGACGCCGAGGCCATCGCGGCCGCCGGCAAGCTCAAGGTCGTCGCACGAGCCGGCGTCGGCCTGGACAACGTCGACGTCTCGTCCGCCACCAAGGCCGGCGTGATGGTCGTCAACGCACCTACCTCCAACATCGTCACGGCCGCCGAACTCGCCTGCGGCCTGCTCCTGGCCACCGCGCGCAACATCCCGCAGGCCAACTCCGCGCTCAAGAACGGCGAGTGGAAGCGCTCCAAGTACACGGGCGTCGAGCTCGCCGAGAAGACCCTCGGTGTCGTCGGCCTCGGCCGCATCGGCGCGCTCGTCGCACAGCGCATGTCGGCCTTCGGCATGAAGGTCGTGGCGTACGACCCGTATGTGCAGCCCGCGCGGGCCGCACAGATGGGCGTGAAGGTCCTCTCCCTCGACGAGCTGCTCGAGGTCTCGGACTTCATCACCGTGCACCTGCCCAAGACCCCCGAGACCCTCGGCCTCATCGGCCACGACGCGCTGCACAAGGTCAAGCCGTCGGTGCGGATCGTGAACGCCGCGCGGGGCGGGATCGTCGACGAGGAGGCGCTGTACTCGGCGCTCAAGGAGGGCCGTGTCGCGGGCGCGGGCCTCGACGTGTACGCCAAGGAGCCCTGCACGGACTCCCCGCTCTTCCAGTTCGACCAGGTCGTCTGCACCCCGCACCTCGGCGCGTCCACCGACGAGGCCCAGGAGAAGGCGGGCATCGCGGTCGCGCGTTCCGTGCGGCTCGCGCTCGCTGGTGAGCTCGTCCCGGACGCCGTGAACGTCCAGGGCGGCGTCATCGCCGAGGACGTCAAGCCGGGCCTGCCGCTCGCCGAGAAGCTCGGCCGCATCTTCACCGCGCTCGCGGGCGAGGTCGCGGTCCGCCTCGACGTAGAGGTGTACGGCGAGATCACCCAGCACGACGTCAAGGTGCTCGAACTCTCCGCGCTGAAGGGCGTGTTCGAGGACGTCGTCGACGACACCGTGTCGTACGTCAACGCTCCGCTGTTCGCGCAGGAGCGGGGCGTCGAGGTGCGGCTGACCACCAGCTCGGAGTCGCCGGACCACCGCAATGTGGTGACTGTGCGCGGCACGCTCGGCGACGGCGAGGAGGTGTCGGTCTCCGGCACGCTGGCCGGACCGAAGCACCACCAGAAGATCGTCGCAGTGGGTGAGTACGACGTGGATCTCGCCCTCGCGGACCACATGGTCGTCTTCAAGTACGCCGACCGCCCCGGCGTCGTCGGCACCCTCGGCCGCATCCTCGGCGAGGCCGGCATCAACATCGCCGGCATGCAGGTCGCCCGTACGGACCTGGGCGGCGAGGCGCTGGCGATCCTTACGGTGGACGACACGGTTCCGCAGAACGTGCTCAATGAGCTTGCGGAAGAGATCGGGGCGACGTCGGCTCGGTCGGTGAACCTTGTGTGAGGTGACCGCCACCTGAGGGCTCCGCCCCCAGACCCCCCGTGTCGGCCTAGCGGCCTCGTCCTCAAACGCCGGACGGGCTGGAAGCGTGGTTCGCTGCGGGTCCGTCGTGGCTGGTCGCGCAGTTCCCCGCGCCCCTAAGAGGCCTGCGGCCTCCTTAGGGGCGCGGGGGAACGCCTTAGGCGAGAGCCTTCTCGGACTCGCACGCGTACTCCATGGCCTTCGCCTCACGGGCCCGTACCCGCCGCAGTGTCACCGATGCCAGGACCGCCGCCCCCAGCAGCAGCACCGTCGCGGCGATCGCTGCCGCCTGCATGCCGTTGGTGAAGGCCTCGCGGGCCGTCGTCACCAGGGCTTCGCCCGTACGGTCCGGTAGCTGCCGGGCCACGGCGAGTGCGCCGCCGAGCGTCTCGTGGGCCGGGGCGGGTGCCGAAGCCGGGATCTCGTGGCGGTACACGGCCGTTCCGATGGAGCCCAGGACCGCCATGCCCAGCGCGCCGCCGAACTCCGCACCCGTCTCCAGGACGGAGGAGGCGGTGCCGGACTTCTCGGCCGGTACGGTGCCCAGCGCCAGGTCCATCATCTGGGACATAACAGCGACGATCCCGGCGGCGATGACACCGGAACCGGCGAGCACCTGCCACAGCGAGTCCGTACCGGCCGCGGTCAGCATCCCGTAGCCGCAGGCCGCGACCAGGAAGCCACCGGCGACGACGAACGCCCGGTTCACGCCCCGCTGCACCAGCTGCGCGGAGAGCGGAGCGGCGACTCCGACCAGGACGGAGGGCAGCAGCCCCCACAACGCGGCCTCCATGGAGCTCTTGCCGAGCACGGACTGGAGGTACTGCGTGGTGAAGTACGCCGAGCCCATCATCCCGAACGCGGAGAGCAGGTTCAGCGAGACGGCGGGCGCGAAGCCGTGGCCGCGGAAGAGGGCAGGCGAGATCATCGGGGAGGCGATGGTGCGCTGGCGGTGGACGAAGAGCGCGGCGAAGAGCAGACCGACCGTCACCGACATCACGTACCGCACGTTCCAGCCCTCGGACGGGATCTCCTTGATGCCGTAGATCACCGGCAGCACGGCGGCCATGGACAGCGGCACGCTCAGCAGGTCGAAGCGGCCGGGTGCGGGGTTCTTCGACTCGGGCAGCAGGACGGGGCCGAGGATCAGCAGGAGCGCCATCGCGGGCAGGTTGACCAGGAAGACCGAGCCCCACCAGAAGTGCTCGACGAGTACGCCGCTCATCACCGAGCCGAGCGCGACGCCGGCCGTCATCACGCCCGACCACATCCCGATCGCCTTGGCGCGCTGCGCCGGGTCCGTGAACATCGTGCGGACCAGCGACAACGTCGACGGCATCAGCGTCGCTCCGCCGATGCCGAGGACCGCGCGGGCCGCGATCAGCGTCTCGGCGCTGTCCGCGTACGCGGCCATCAGCGAGGCCGCGCCGAACGCCCCGGCGCCGATCAGCAGCAGCCTGCGTCGGCCGATCCGGTCGCCGAGCGAGCCCATCGTCATCAGCAGGCCGGCCAGGACGAAGGCGTAGATGTCGAAGATCCACAGCTGCTGGGTGCCGCTCGGCTCCAGGTCCGCGCTGATCGCCGGTACGGCGAAGTAGAGGACGGAGACGTCCATGGACACCAGGAGCAGCGGCAGCATCAGAACGCCGAGAGCGGTCCATTCGCGGCGTCCAGCGCGAGGGGGTGCGGGGCCGGTGGTGTCGCTCGGGCTCTTCGGATTCGTCATGCCGAGCAATGTACGAGCGTCTTAAACGTTTGTCTAGTACGAGCGTTTAAAACGTGCGTATGGGACGCTTGTCTGTCCCGGCGGTAGGCTGACTCGCATGGGACACCGTGAGGATCTGCTCGAAGGCGCCAAGCGCTGCCTGCTGGCGAAGGGCTTCGTGCGCACGACGGCGCGCGACATCGTCAAGGAGTCGGGGACGAACCTGGCGTCGATCGGCTACCACTACGGGTCGAAGGACGCGCTGCTCGCGGAGGCGTACGTCTCGATCGTCGAGGGGGTCTCCGATGCCTTCGACGCGGGCGAGCACGTATCGACCGGCACCGCGCCCGGCTCGATCGAGCGGTTCCACGCGGTCTGGTCGAACATCATCGGCACGATGATGGAGCCCGGTTCGGCGTGGCGGCTCAGTATGGAGATCGTGGTGATGGGCGACAAGGTGCCCGAGGTGCGCGACCATCTGGCCAAGGCTCAGCGTCGCGGGGCGAGCGGCATCATCCCGTTGTTCATGGGGGGCCGGGAGGAGGACGTCTCGGAGGAGGACGTCAACACGCTGGGCAAGTTCTACAACGCCCTGCTGCTGGGGCTCGTCGCACAGTGGACCTTCGACCCCGAGACGGCGGCCGACGCGGACGAACTCACCGAGGGCTTGCGGCGATTGATCGCAGGGATTCCAGAGAAGTCGTCCTGACGAGGCGGCCGTCCCGCATCTCCGCGATGCGGTCGCAGAAGTGGCGTACGAGTGCCATGTCGTGGCAGATGAACAGGTAGCCCAGGCCCAGGCGTTCCTGCAGCTCGGCCAGGAGGTTCAGGACTCCCGCGCGCAGGGACGGGTCTAGGGCGGAGACCGGTTCGTCCAGGATCAGGAGCTTGGGATCGCAGGCCAACGCCCGGGCGATACCGGCGCGTTGGCACTGTCCGCCGGAGAGTTCGTGCGGGCGACGGTCGCCGTGGGACGGGTCCAGGCCGACCTGCTCCAGGAGCTCGGCTACACGGGCGGGGCCGGTCGTACGGTCCCAAGTCCCCTGTACGCGCAGGGGTTCCGCGATGGCGTCGCGGATGCGGTGGCGGGGGCTCAGCGATCCGTACGGGTCCTGGAAGACGGGTTGCATCGCCTGCCGCAGCGGTCGGAGCCGGCGGTCGTCCAGGGCCGTCAACTCCTGGCCGTCGAACCAGACTTCGCCGCTGTCGGGGCGGCGGAGTTGCAGCACGGCCATGGCGGTGGACGACTTGCCGCAGCCCGAGGGGCCGATGAGGCCGAGTGTCTCGCCGGGGGCGATGTCGAAGGACACGTGGTCGACGGTGGTACGGGGGCCGTGGCGGACCACGAGTTCTCGCACATCCAGGAGGGGGCTCGCGCCTTGGGTCACTTGGTGCACTTGGCTCACACCGACTCCAGGAACAACTCGGCGGGGTTGTCGGGCAGTTCGCGCCAGTGGTGGCAGGCGATGGTTCGGCCGTCTTGGGTTTCGGGTGCGGGTTGCTCCGTACGGCAGAGGGTCGCGTCCGCTAGGGGGCAGCGGGGTTCGAAGGCGCAGCCTGTGGGGAGGGCGGTGGGGGCGGGGGGTGCGCCCGCGATCGCGGGGAGGCGTCGGAGCCCCGTGCTCCTGACGGGGTGCGCCTTCGGCAGCGACGCCAGCAAGCCCGCCGTATAAGGCGCCCGAGGCCCCGCAAAAACCTCCTCCACCGGCCCCTCCTCCACCAACCGCCCCGCGTACATCACCAGCATCCGGTCGGCGTGGTCCCGTACCGCCGCGAGGTCATGCGTGACCAGGACCAGAGCCGCGCCCGCGTCCCCCGTGCGGCGGGCCAGCAAATCCAGGACCTGCTTCTGCGTTTCCGGGTCCTGTGCCGTCGTCGGTTCGTCGGCTATGACGAGGTCCGGCTGGTGGAGCATCGCCATGGCGATGACTGCGCGCTGGCGCATGCCGCCGGAGAACTCGTGCGGGTACGCCCGTGCCTTGTCCGGTGCGATGCCGACCTCCTCCAGCGCGGCCACCGCACGGGCCCGCGCCTCCTTGCGGGAGACACCGTCCACGGACCGTACGGCGGCGGCGAGTTGGTCGGCCACCTGGTGTACGGGGGAGAGGGACGAGAGCGCGTCCTGGGGGACGAGCGCGACGCGGCGGCCCCAGAGGGCGGAGCGTACGGAGCGGGGGGCGTCGACGAGTTCGTCCGCGCCCAGGCGGACGCTCCCCGTCACCGTCGCACCGCGCGGTGGCATGCCCAGCAACGCCCGCGCCGTCAGCGACTTGCCCGCGCCCGACTCGCCCACCACGGCGAGGACTTCGCCCTCGTGTACGTCGAAGGAAAGGCCCCGTACCGCTTCGACTGCGCCGAAGGAGATGCGCAAGTCCCGTACGGAGAGGAGGACTTCGGTACTCGGCGTATTGCTCGGTGTGGTCATCGGGCGGGCTCCTTGAGAGACACCTTGGGCGACTCGTTCGGCAACTCCATGGGTGGCTGCTTGGGGGAACGGAGCGAGGCAAGAGCGACAGCGAACCGGCCGCGCCCCGAAGCCGAACCGGCCGAAGCCCCGGCCCCCGCGCCCCTCGCACCGCCCTCCGCATAAGCCGCCAACGACACCGCCAGCCCCGCCATCATCGCCAGCGCGACCGCCGGAGCCAGCGCCGCCCACGGGGCCCGTTCCACGTACGCGCGGGACTCGTCCAGCAGCAGCCCCCACTCCGGAGCGGGCGGCTGGGCGCCGAGCCCGAGGAAGCCGAGCGAGGCGAGGGCCAGGGCGATACCCGGTAGGCGCAGGAGCGCGTGGCGGCTGACCGGAGCCGCCACGGAGGGCAGCACGTGACGCGTGAGGATCCACCACGGGGTGGCGCCGATGGCCCGTTGGGCGTGCAGGAACGTCGAGGCGCGTACCTCCTGGACCAGTGCCGCCGCGTGCGCCGACAGCGCAGGCCAGGAGATCACGGCCACCGCGAACGCCGCGCCCCCCGTGCCGGGCCCCGAGACCGCGGCGACCAGGATGCCGGCGATGACCGGCGGCAGCGCGTTGGCGATGTCCGCGGCCCCGGACGCCACGGACGGCACGAAGCCCAGGGCGAGTGCGAGGATCAGGCCGACGAGGCAGACCGCGGCGGCCGTACCGACCGTTGACGCCGCCCCGTGCCCGAGCCGGGCCAGCACGTCACGGCCGAGACCGTCCGTGCCGAGCGGGTACGCCCAGGACGGGGCCTGGAGGCGTGCGGTCGTGTCCACGGCGTACGGGTCGCGCAGCAGGCCCCAGCCGATGCAGGTCAGCAGTACGACTCCGAGCGCCACCGGAATGGCCGGGTGCGCGCGGACCGGACGAACCGCGGGCAGCGTCAGTCCCGCGTCCCGCAGCGCCGGGCCCAGCATCTGGCGCCGTACGAGAGCCGCCAGCGCGCCCGCGATCAGGCCCAGCGTGAGCAGTGCGAGGACCGAGCCCTGGAGCAGCGGCAGGTCCTGCGACTTGGCCGCCCCCAGCGCCGTACGACCGATGCCCGGCACCGCGAACACGACCTCCACGGCGACCGCCCCGCCCGTGAGACCGACGGCGACCATGCCGAACTGCGGTACCAGCGGCGGCAGTACGCGACGCAGCGCGGCGGCCGAGATACGTGCCTGACGGACCCCGGCACCCCGCCACAGCTCCACACACCGCTCGTCGAGCACGGCGGGCAGCGCGTCGGCGACCAGGCGGCCGAGCAGACCTCCCGCGGGGATGCCCAGGGCGAGGGCGGGCAGCACCATGTACTGCGGGCCGACCCAGCCGGAGGTCGGCAGCCAGCCCAGCCACACCCCGCCGACCAGCAACGCGAGTGTGGCGAGCAGGAATTCGGGCAGCGCGACGATCATCGCGGCGAACGCCCCTGCCGACCCCCGGGCGCGTACGAGCACGGGCGCGACCAGGGCACAGGCGACCAGCAGCCCGACGCCGAGGGCCGCGCCCATCAGGGACAGTGACACCTGGAGACCGGCCACCACTGACGGCAGTACGTCGGTGCCCGACACCCACGAGGTGCCGAGGTCGCCGCGCAGCAGCCCGGAGGCCCAATTGCCCAGCAGGGAAAGGGGACCCGCGTCCAGGCCGAGGTCCGCGCGGATCGCGTCCAGCGCTTCCGGGGTAGCCTCCTGCTCGGCGGACCGGGCGCGCAGCACGGTGAGCGCGGGGTCGCGGCCGGAGAGCCAGGGGAGCAGTCCGACGGTGGCCAGGACGGCCACGAGGCAGCCGATCCGGGTGATTCCGGCCCGGCCGCTCGGTGTCCCCACCGCCTTCAACAGGCGTGCCACGAGCGTCACTTGACGTAGGTGTCCTTCGTGATCAGCTCACGCTCACGCGGGTCGTGCGCGACGTCCACGACGCCCGCCGCGTCACCCTGGATGACCCGCTCGTGCAGCATCGGGATGGCGCCGTCGGTGGCGAGCACCGCGGCCTCCGCCTCGATGACGGCCTTCCTGCGTGCGTCACCGGACTTCATCCCGGAGGCCTTGTCCAGGGCCGCGTCGACCGTCTTGTCCGACAGCTGGGAGATGTTGAAGGAGCCCTTGGAGCCGAAGTCGCTGTACAGGTACGCGGCCGGGTCGCCGGAGTCGAGCACGGTCGCCCGGGACAGGATGAAGGCGTCGAACTTGCCCGCCAGCGCGTCGGATTCGATGTTCGCGTACTCGCGCACGTCCAGCTTCACCTCGAACCCGGCCTTCTGCAGCTGCTGTTGCAGTGTCTGGGCCACCTCGGGGAGCTCGGCGCGGTCGGTGAACGTACCGATGGTGATGGTCTTCCCGGCCGGGTCACCGGCCTTGGCGCGCTTGACCGGCGTACGCAGGTCGGCGGCCCACGGCAGAGCGGGCCCGAGCAGGCCCTTCGCGACGTCGGCGCGGTCCTCGTACACACCCTTGACGATCGACTCGGCGTCGATGGCCTCGCGGGCGGCGGCCCTCAACGCGGCGTCCTTGAAAGGACCTTCGGAGGTGTTCAGGTACAGGGTGTTGGTGCGCGGCATCGGCACCTCGGTGATCTGGTCCTCTTCGAGCAGAGAGGCCTGCGAGACCGGTACCGCCTCGACGACGTCGGCCTCTCCGCTGCGCAGGGCGGCGGCGCGGGCGGTGCCGTCCGGCACGAACTTCACGTCGATTCCGGGGGACTTGGCCTTGCCGCCCCAGTAGTCGTCATAGCGGTCGAGGGTCGCGGAGGAGGTGCCGTTCACCTTCTTCAGCTCGAAGGGGCCGGTGCCCGCGCCGAGGGGGTTGACCGTCTTCCCCTTGTACGCCTTCGCCGACAGGATCGACAGCTGCGGCGAGCTCAGCCGCTGCGGGACGAGTGGGTCCTCGGTGGCGGTGGTGACGGCGACCGATTCGCCCTGGGCCTTCACGGTCAGGTCCACACCGTCGAGGATGCGGGGCTTGGGGGAGGCGCCGGCGGCCTCGGTGAGCGACCGTACGACGGCCTCTGCGGTGAGCTTCGTACCGTCGTGGAAGGTCACGCCGTCACGTATCTCGAAGGTCCAGGTCTTGCCGTTCTGCTGCCACTTGGTGGCGAGCGCGGGTTCGGCGTCACCTTCCACGTCGAGCTTGATGAGCGTCTCGGCGGTCGACCAGCGGGACAGCTTGAACGCGTCGTCGGACAGCGGCGAGAGCCCGGAGCGCGGCGGCAGCATGTGCGCGACGCGTACCCGCTTCTCGCCGCCCTCGGCGGAGCTGTCCGAAGCCGCTCCCGAGAAGCAGCCGGTGAGCAGGGCGGAGGCGGCGGCGACCGCGGAGACGGGGAGAAGGCGGGCGGGCAGACGCACGGGACCCTCCGGTAAAGGGGTGGTCAAAAGGGGTGGTCAGGAGACGTATGCATGACCGTAGCATGATGACAATCGTTTTCAGTAATCCCGTCCGAAATTCAACCTTCGGTGGGCTGAACTGTGGCTGATCTCTGATTGGCCTCTGCGTCAACGGCCGGTCTCTGGCCAACGCGTAACCCAGCGGTTACGCTTCTGGGTGTGGACGAACTGACCGAGGTGGCCGTAGCCGTCGCCGATCCGGTGCGCCGGGAGATCCTGGTCATGCTGCGCCACACCCCGCTGACGGCCGGCGAGATCGCCGCGCGGTTCAGCATCAGCCGGCCCGCGGTGAGCCGTCATCTGCGGGTGCTGCGGGAGAGCGGTCTGGTGCGGGACGAGCAGGTCGGACGGCACCGGCGTTACTCGCTCGTCCGCTCCCGGCTGGGCCAACTGGCCGCGTGGCTCGGCCAGTTCGACGACCGGCGCCCGGACTGGGCCACGCGCCTCGCGGCCCTAGACACCGAAGTGCACCGCACGCGCCGGGACCGCGGCCGGGCGGCGCCCGCCGACACCGCGCACCACTCCAGGGAGGACACGGCATGACTGACATGACCCCTGAACCCACCGGGCGGCTCGTACCCACGCCCACGGGATACGACCTGATCCTCACCCGCACCTACCGCGCCCCCGTCGCCGGCGTGTGGGCGAGCGTCACCGAGCCGGAGCGCACGGCCCGCTGGTTCGGGCCGTGGCGCGGCGCGGCGGGGCCGGGTCGCACCATCGAGGCGCAGATGGCCTTCGAGGACTCGGCACCCTGGATGCCGATGCGCATCGAGGCCTGCGAACCGCCGCACCGGCTCGCCGTCACCACCGAGGACGAGGCCGGCGTCTGGTCCCTGGAACTGCTCCTGGCCGAGACCGACGGCACCACCGAACTGCGCCTGATCCACCACCTCGCCTCCACGGACGACCTCGGCTCGACCGGCCCCGGCTGGGAGTACTACCTGGACATGCTCACCGCCGCCCGCACGGAGGGGCCCCGCCCGGACTTCGACGACTACTACCCCTCCCAGAAGGCCTACTTCGAGTCTCTGGCCTGAGTCGTCGCAGGCCATTTGCAGGATCCGCGACTTCGTACGCGCACGGGGCTGCGAGTCGATGATCGTTGCCGTTGCCGTTGCCGTTGCCGTTGCCGTTGCCGTTGCCGTTGCCGTTGCCGTTGCCGTTGCCGTCGCCGTCGCCGTGCGGCTGCAGGCGTACACTGCTGGATAAATCTGCTCTTAATTGTTCTTACCTTGCAATTCGGGCAGAAGTGCAGTCAGCACCGTCGGGTCCGGCGTCCGGTCTGCCCGAGGGGTCCGCAGCGAGTGGCCGTCTTCCGCAGTCTTGGGGGCGCGGGCAGATCACGTAGGCGCCAGGAGGAAGATGTCTCGATGACCTGGCCCGATGACCCGCGCACCGCGGCGGCCCGGGTGTTCGCCGAGGGCGGCGCGTTCGGCGAGCTTCTGGCAGGGATCGACTGGGCGGCGACGCCGCTCGGGCCCACCGTCTCCTGGCCGGGGCCCCTGGTGGACACCCTGCGCCTCATGCTCACCTCTGAGCATGCGATGGCTCTGTACTGGGGGGCCGAATTCGCCACGCTGTACAACCAGGGCTCCACACCCATTGTCGGCGCCAAACACCCCTGGGCGCTCGGCAGGCCCTACAAGGAAGTGTTCCCCGAGGTCTGGGCCCACCCCGTGAGCTCCCACTTCCACCATGTGACCGGCACCCGCAAGCCCCTGCTGGTCCCGAATGAGCTGCTCATCATGGAGCGCCACGGCTTTCTGGAGCAGTGCTACTTCGACTCCGCCTTCCAGCCCGTGCTGCTGGACGACGGCACCGCCGGCGGCGTGCTGCAGATCCTCACCGAGACCACCGGCCGGGTACTGGGCGAGCGCAGGCTGCGCCTGCTGAGCGAGACCGGCACGCGCACGGCCGGGCTGCCCACCCCGGGGGAGGTCGCCCGCGTGGTCGCCGAGGTGGCGGGCTCCTACCCCGAGGAGATCCCGTTTCTGGGCCTGTACCTGGCCTCCGAGCCGGGGATGCGGCGGCCGACGGCCTCCGCCGGGCTCCCGTCGGCGCCCGAGACCGGCTCGCCGAGTGCGGCCGATGGGTCGGAGGTGGCGGCCCGGCTGGCGCAGGTGGTCGACGACGGCGCCCCGGCCACGCTGCCGGCCGCCGCGTTCACCGGCGGCAGCACGGCCGGGCAGCACGCCGCGGCCACCTGGATCCCGGTCAAGGAGGCGCTGGCCCTGCCGCTGCACGGCGCGGGCCAGGTGGAGGGGGTCCTGGTGGTGGGCCTCAACCCTTGCTTCCCACCGGCCGGGACCTACCACGACTTCCTGGAAGTGCTCGCCTCCGCCGTGGCCGGGGCGCTGTCGGCCGGCCTAGCGCATGAGTCGGCCGCGCTCGCGCACGAAGAGCAGCGTCGGCGGGCGGAGGCGCTGGCCGAGCTGGACCGGGCCAAGACGACCTTCTTCGCCAACGTCAGCCACGAGTTCCGCACCCCGCTCACCCTGCTCCTGGGCCCGCTCCAGCAGGCCCTGGCCGACGAGGACCGGCCCGAGCGGCGCGAGCAGTTGGAGCTGGCCGAGCGCGGCGCCCTGCGCCTGCTGAAGCAGGTCAACACCCTCCTGGACGTCGCCAGGGCCGAGGCCGGGCAGACGCGCCCGGCCCTCGAACCGGTCGACCTCGCCGGTGCCACGGCCGATCTGGCCGGGGTGTTCCGCTCCGCCTTCGAGGCGGCCGGGCTGACGCTGGAGGTGGACTGCCCGCCGCTGCCCAAGCCGGTGCCCCTGGACCGGGAGATGTGGGAGAAGATCATCCTCAACCTGCTCAGCAACGCCCTGAAGTTCACCTTCACCGGGGGCGCCCGAGTGGAGTTGGTCGCAGCCGGTGACCGGGCGCGGCTGACCGTGACCGACACCGGCACCGGCATCCCCGCGGACGAGCTGCCGCGCCTGTTCGAGCGCTTCCACCGGGTCCGCGGCGCCCGCTCCCGCTCCCACGAGGGCAGCGGCCTCGGCCTGGTGCTGGTGAAGGACCTGGTGGAGGCGCACGGCGGCACCGTCGGCGTGGACAGCCGACCCGGCCAGGGCACCACCGTCACCGTGGACCTCCCCTTCGCCGCCGCCCACCGGCCGCGCCCGGCCCCGCCCGCGGCCGGCGCCGGATCCCCCGGGGAAGCCCCCAGGGAAGGCGGAGGCGGCCGGACCGGCCGCGCCGCGGCATTTGTGGACGAGGCGCTGGGCTGGCTGGCGGCCACGCCCGTCCCCGCCGCGGGCACGTCTGCTCCCGCCGCGGGCACGTCTGCTCCCGCCGCGGGCACCTCTGTCCCCGCCGCGGGCACGTCTGCTCCCGCCGCGGTCACCTCTGTCCCCGCCGCGGGCACCTCCGCGGCACGCACCCCGCAGGCCCTCGCGACCCACGATGCCCCCGACGCCCCCGGCCCGTACGAAACCGACCGCCCCCACCGGGCCCGCCTGCTGGTCGTCGACGACAACGCCGACATGCGCGCCTACCTCACCCAGCTCCTGCAGCCCGACTACGACGTGCTGCTCGCCGCCGACGGTCTGGCCGCCGTGGAGGTGGCCCTTGCGCAGCCGGTGGAACTGGTGCTCAGCGACGTGATGATGCCCCGCATGGACGGCTTCGAGCTGGTCCGGGCGCTGCGCGCCGACCCGCGCACCGCCCGCCTGCCCATCGTCCTGCTCACCGCCCGCGCAGGCGAGGAGGAATCCGTGCAGGGCCGGCACGCCGGCGCCGACGACTACCTGGCCAAACCCTTCTCCGCACGCCAGCTCCTGGCGCGCGTCCGCACCGGGCTGGAACTGTCCCGGCTGCGCGAACAGGCCCTGACCGAGACGCGCAACCAACTCGCCATGCTGGCCTCCCTGGCCGACGCCGGCCTGCGGCTGGCCGACACCCTCGACCCGGACCAGATACTGCGGACCGCCGGCCAGATCCTGCTGCCCGACTTCGCCGACCAGATCAGCATCCACCTCACCGCCACGGCACCCGACCCGGCGCAGTCGCCCCCGGCACACATGGCAGGCGCATCCCTTCTTGCCCACGAGGACCTGGCCACCGCCGCCACCCATGCGATCAACGGCACCGCCCCCGCCCCGGCCGGCCCGCCCCCGGCGCCCGCCGCCGTGCTGGCCCTGCCGCTGCACGCCCACGACCAGCCGCTGGGGGCCCTGGTACTGGTCCGGCACACCGGCGCGTACTCAGCGGTCGAGCACAAGTATCTGGAGAACCTCGCCAGCCGCCTGGCCCTGGCCTACGACAACGCCACTCGGTACCACAACGAGCGCCGCCTCGCCCTGACCCTGCAGGGCGCCCTGCTGCCCTACCGCCTGCCCCGGGTGCCCGGGGTGCGCCTGGCCACCCAGTACCGGGCCAGCAACCGCGGCGCCGAGGTCGGCGGCGACTGGTACGACGTGCTCGCCCTGCCCGACGGCGCCGTGGGGCTGGCCATCGGCGACGTCATGGGCCACGACGTGGAAGCCGCCACCGTGATGGGCCAACTCCGCTCCGCCCTGCACAGCCTCGCGATGGAGGGCGCCGGCCCGGCCCAGGTGCTGACCAGGCTGGACGCCTACCTGCAGTCGCTCGAAACCGACCGCTTCGCCACCTGCCTGTACGCGGTCTACGACCCCCACCGTCACCGTCTGCGTTACGCCGCGAGCGGGCACCCGCCGCCCCTGCTGGTGGCCGCCGACACCGCCTACCTGGAGCTGCCCCCGGCGCTGCCGCTGGGACTGGGCAGCACCCCGGTCCACCGCGAGGTGGCGTTCCCGCCCGGCACCAGCCTGCTGCTGTACACCGACGGCCTGGTGGAGAACCGGGCACTGTCCCTGGACGACGGCTTGGCGGCCCTGCGCCAGACCTGCGGCGCGTTGCCCGCCGCCGCCCGAACCGACCCCCAGCAGATCACCGAACGGGCCCTGGAGCTGCTGAACACCCCCGACAGGGTCGACGACGACGCCGCCCTGCTCGCCGCCACCGCCGAACCATCGCGTCGAACCGGTGTCGACCAGTAAAGATCAGAGGCGGAATCAGAGGCGGTGCGCCTTCAGCGTCATGTGCAGCAGAAGGCGGTCTTCGCCGTCGTCCAGGTCCAGACCGGTGAGCTGTTCGACGCGCGAGAGCCGGTAGTAGAGGGTCTGGCGGTGGATGCCCAGGTGGGCCGCCGTACGGCCCGCCTGCCCCGCGCAGTCGAGGAACGCCTCGGCGGTGCGGGCCAGTTCACGGTGCGCCGGGTCCAGCAGGGGGCGTACGACGGGGTCGTGGGCCGCCTCCGCGGGCAGCGCCGTCAGCAGGCGGTACGGCCCGATGGAGGCCCACTCGGCGATCGGGCCGAGCCCCGGTTCGGCCAGCGCCGCACCGGCGGCGGCCGAGGCCTCCTGCCAGGCGACGCCCAGCTCGGCGAGGCCACTGCGGGGCGCCGCGATTCCGGCCGCCGGGCCGCTGGAGGCCTCCCGCGTACCCGCTGCAGGGCCGCCTGAGACGTCCCGCGCCGCGTCCGCCCGGCCTCCTGAGGCCCTGCGGGTTCCCTCCGCCGGACCGGAGGTTCCTCGTGCTCCCGCCGCCGGGCCGCCCGAGGCCTCCCGCGTCCCGTCCGCCCGGCCACCCGGGGCCCTGCGGGTTCCCTCCGCCGGGCCAGAGGTCCCTCGTGCTCCCGCCGCCGGGCCGCCTGAGGCCTCCCGCGCCCCGTCCGTCGGGCCGCCTGCGGCCGCCCTGCGGGTTCCCTCCGCCGGACCGGAGGTTCCTCGCGTTCCCGCCGCCGGGCCGCCCGAGGCCTCCCGCGTCCCGTCCGCCCGGCCACCCGGGGCCCTGCGGGTTCCCTCCGCCGGGCCAGAGGTCCCTCGTGCTCCCGCCGCCGGGCCGCCTGAGGCCTCCCGCGCCCCGTCCGTCGGGCCGCCTGCGGCCGCCCTGCGGGTTCCCTCCACCGGACCGGAGGTTCCTCGCGTTCCCTCCACCGGACCGGAGGTTCCTCGCGTTCCCGCCGCCGAGTCGGCGTTGGCACCTCGCGGTCCTGCCACCTGGCCGTAGGCCCCCGTCGTTCCGGCCACCTCTCCGGAGGCACCCTGTGCTCCCCGGCCGGAGGCCCCCCGCATCCCCTCCGCCTCCCTCAACAGCCGCGCAGCCGCCGAAGTCGCCGGAGTCAGCACCGTCGACGAGCGCAGGCGCACCAGCAGGGCCAGGCTCTGGCCGGTGGTGCCCCACGGGACCGTGCACAGGGCCGTCGCCCCCGGGATCGTACGGACCGAAGGGGCGTCGTCCGGGTCGGCGGACGGCCAAGGGGTCACGCAGACCACCGTGTGCAGGCCCTCGCCTCGAATGCCCAGAGCCGTGCGGAGTTCCGCCACCGCCATGTCCCGTGGCCAGCCGCGTTCGGCGGTCAGGACGGCGCGCAGCTCACGGGTCAGGTCTGCGCCCGCCTGGGCCTCGTCGGCGAGGAGGTCGCCGATCCGGGCCGTCACCTCCATGGCCGCGTCGAGCTGCTCCTCGCTGGGGCCCGGTTCGTCGGCGAGCAGCCATACGTAACCGAGGACGAGCCCCCGATGACGTACCGGAAGGCACACCCGACCCCGATACACCCCGGCCTCCGGCGTCGGCGGGATACGGACCGGTCCTGTGGCATGGGCGATGCCGAAGCTCTCGAACCAGGTGCGGACCGCCGTGGTGGAGCGGCGGGTGAGGATCGAGCGGGTCCGCACGGGATCGAGGGCGGACTCGTCGATCTCGACGTCACTGTCGTACGCGCCGAAGGCGATCAGCTCGAAGTCCCGGTTCTCCAGCGTCGCGGGGGCGCCGAGGAGCTCCGAGATCTCGTCGACCAGTTCCTGGTACTCGCCTTTCGCCTCGTTCACTCGGGCATTCTCCCGCATTTCCCGCGCTCTTCATACAGATGTCTGAGATCCAGGGCACGGATGCGTGACGTCTGTCGATGGCCCACGATCGGAGGGATCCTTAAGTTTCACGGTGGTTCTCCGCGCCGTCGCCGCTCCGTTCACCCGCGAACGTTCGGCTACGGCCCCCTGCTGGTCGCTGTTGTGGAGGTTGCCCCGTGTTGGGACCCGTGATTCTCGCCGCCTCGCGCAGCGACAAGATGCGCCGGCTGGTGTCGGCGGCCCCGGTGACGAAGCCGGTCGTCCAGCGGTTCATCGCCGGTGAGGCGGTCGACGACGTCGTACCGGTCGTCAAGCACCTCACCGACCGTGGCCTCGAGGTCAGCCTGGACGTGGTCGGCGAGGACATCACCACACCCGAACAGTCCACTGCGGCGCGCGACGCGTACCTGAAGCTGATCGACCACCTCGAAGGCCTCGGCCTGGGCGAGCGGGCCGAGATGTCGGTCAAGCTGACCCTGTTCGGGCAGGCGCTCCCTGGTGGCCATGAGCTGGCGCTCGCCAACATCCGCCCCGTCGTCGAGGCCGCCGCGCGCATCGGTACCACCGTCACGCTGGACGCGGAGGACCACACCACCCTCGACTCGATGTTCGCCATCCACGAGGAGCTGCGGAAGGACTTCCCGCAGACCGGCTGCGTGATCCAGGCCTACCTGTACCGCACCGAGGCCGACGCCCGCCGTCTCGCCGCGAACGGCAGCCGCGTACGTATCGTGAAAGGGGCGTACAAGGAGCCCGCGTCGGTCTCGTTCCAGAAGAAGGCCGAGATCGACAAGGCGTACGTCCGCATCCTGAAGATCCTGATGGAGGGCGAGGGCTACCCGATGATCGGGTCCCACGACCCACGCCTGATCGCCATCACCCAGGAACTGGCCCGGCGCGTGGGACGCAAACTGGACGACTACGAGTTCCAGATGCTCTACGGCATCCGCGGCGAGGAGCAGACCCGGCTCGCCGCCGAAGGGCACCGCGTACGCGTCTACACGGCTTACGGCACCGACTGGTACGGCTACTTCATGCGCCGGTTGGCGGAGAAGCCGGCCAACCTGCGCTTCTTCGCCCGCTCGATCCTCACCAAGGGATGACGCTGTGGGTGGGCGGCAGCTGTCGACATCCGGGTGCATCCCGGGTGACGGCAGCTACCGCCCGACGGTCGACTGTGTCGACCCGGTTTTCCGGAAAGGAGTTACGGAAAACGTGACTCCGCCCCCGTGGGGGCTTCTCACTCGCACGCCGCAGCGAGCTCATGACGGTCAAGCCCTGACCGCCGCCCAACATACGTACACAACTTCGGCTCTCGTGGGCCGAAGGCCGGCATTCACTCGGAAGAGGTAGCTCATGGACGCTGTGACCCAGGTCCCCACCCCCGTCAACGAGCCGGTGCACGGCTACGCCCCCGGCTCTCCCGAGCGCACTCGCCTCGAGGCCAAGCTCAAGGAGCTGGCCGAGAACCCCATCGACCTGCCCTGCACCATCGGCGGCGAGAAGCGGATGGGCGGCGGCGAGCCGTTCCAGGTCGTGCAGCCGCACAACCGCAAGGCCGTGCTCGGCACCTTCCGCAACGCCACGCAGCAGGACGCGCAGGACGCGATCGACGCGGCCCTGGCCGCCGCGCCCGCCTGGCGCGCCATGTCCTTCGACGACCGCGCCGCGATCATCCTGCGCGCCGCCGAGCTGCTGTCCACGACGTGGCGCGAGACGCTGGCCGCCTCCACGATGCTCGGCCAGTCGAAGACCGCGCAGCAGGCCGAGATCGACACCCCCTGCGAGCTGATCGACTTCTGGCGCTTCAACGTCAAGTACGCCCGTGACCTGCTCGCCGAGCAGCCCGTGGCCAACTCGACGGGCGTCTGGAACCGTCTCGACCACCGCCCGCTGGAGGGCTTCGTCTACGCGATCACGCCGTTCAACTTCACGGCGATCGCGGGCAACCTGCCGACCGCGCCCGCTCTCATGGGCAACGTCGTCGTGTGGAAGCCGTCCCCGACGCAGACCCACGCGGCCGTTCTCCTCATGCAGCTGCTGGAGGAGGCGGGCCTGCCCAAGGGCGTCATCAACCTGGTGACGGGCGATGGTCTGGCGGTCTCGGAGGTCGCCCTGAACCACCGTGACCTCGCGGGCATCCACTTCACGGGCTCGACGAAGACGTTCCGTCACCTGTGGAAGACGGTCGGCGCGAACATCGACAAGTACCGCACGTACCCGCGTCTGGTCGGCGAGACGGGCGGCAAGGACTTCCTCGTCGCACACCCCTCCGCAGACCGCGCCGTGCTGAAGACCGCGCTGACCCGGGGCGCCTTCGAGTACCAGGGCCAGAAGTGCTCGGCGACCTCCCGCGCGTACATTCCGGCCTCCATCTGGAACTCCGGTTTCAAGGAGGAGTTCGCGGCCGAGGTCGACGGCATCAAGATGGGTGACGTCACCGACCTCTCGAACTTCATCGGCGCCGTCATCGACGAGCGCGCCTTCGCGAAGAACAAGGCGGCCATCGACCGGGCCGCCGAGGACCCGAAGTGCACGATCGTCGCGGGCGGTTCGTACGACGACTCGGTGGGCTACTTCGTCCGCCCGACCGTCGTCGAGTGCTCCGATGCGGCCAACGAGGTCTTCACGACGGAGTACTTCGGTCCGTTCCTCGCGGTGCACGTCTACGCCGACGAGAAGTACGAGGAGATGCTGACCCAGATGGAGTCGGTGTCCGACTACGCGCTCACGGGCGCCGTCATCGCGAACGACCGCGCGGCGGCGGCGTACACGGCGGAGAAACTCCGCTACGCCGCCGGCAACTTCTACATCAACGACAAGTCCACCGGCGCCGTCGTCGGCCAGCAGCCCTTCGGCGGCGGCCGCAACTCCGGCACCTGCGACAAGGCCGGCGCCCCCCAGAACCTCCAGCGCTGGACCCTCACCAGGGCCGTCAAGGAGACCCTGGTCCCGCCGACGGACTACACGTACCCGCACATGGGCTGATCCCTCGCCGGCCCAACAACCGCCCCCGCTCCGGTACTTCGGAGCGGGGGCGGTGTCGTATCGGTCTATCGGTCGTGTCGATCGGCCCGGTCAGCGGTCGCAGGTCGTGCGGCCCGGTGACCAGCGGCAGGCGAGGGCCGCGAAGCCGCCGTCCGCCACGACCGGGACGGTGATCGTGTCGCCACCGCGGACGACGCGCGGCTCCCGGACCAGGCCCGACGGGCCGTCGGTCACGGTCTCCACGAGCCACTTGCCCGCGCCGAGACGCATCGGTACGTCCACGTCCTGGGCCGCGCCCGCGAACGTACCGCCGATGAACCAGCGGCCGTCCGGCGCTTTCCGCGCGAGCACCGCGGACCGGGCCGGATCGCCGGTGAGCAGGCGGGTGCCCTCCCAGCCGGTGGGAAGCTGCTCCAGGTAGCGGCGGGCCTCGGGGCGGGCCTCGTACGACTCCGGGGTGCCCGCGAGGTTCTGGATGCCGGACTCGTAGAGGACGCTCAGGCCCAGCTCACCCGCGTCCGAGTTCACGTTGGGGCGGTACGGGCGGTGGAAGGCGCCCGGGGTGAAGTCCATGGAGCCGATGACGTTGCGGGTGAAGGGGAGCGCGGCCAGCTGCGCCGCCGTGTTGTTGCGCTTCTCCTCGCCGCCCACGCCCTCCAGTGTCATGACGTGCGGCCAGGTGCGCTGCATGCCCTTGGGGATCGTGGAGCCATGGAAGTTGACCATGAGGTGGTGCTTGGCGGTGTCCTCCAGCGCCTCGTCGTACCAGCGCATCCGCTCCTGCGACTCCGAGTCCATGAAGTCGATCTTCACGCCCTTGACGCCCCACTTCTCCAGTGTGGAGAGCCACTTCTCGCGTTCGGCGGGGTCGGTGAGCAGGGTGTAGTGCAGCCAGACCTGGATCTCGACGCCGCGTTCCTTGCCGTAGCGCACGAGCTCGGGCATCCAGTTGTTCGTCTGCCAGTCGGGGTCGATGACGTCCCACTCGCCGGGCTTGTAGTACCAGCCCGCGTCGACGACCTCGTACGGCCAGCCGCGCTCGGCCGCGTAGTCGACGTACTTCTTCTGAGCCTCCAGGCTCTGCCCCGCCTCCTTGCCGCCCGCGAGCCAGGTCCACAGCGCCGGGCCCGGCTTGATCCAAGAGGTGTCGCGGATACGGGACTTGGGCGCGAGGTCATCCGTGAACGTCGACTCGGTGACGGTCGCCAGGTCGCCGGTGACGACCGCGCGCCAGGGTGTGGTGAGCGGGCCGTCCGTCTGGACCGGCTCGTTGTTCCACAGACTCACACCGTACGTCGGCGAGTTGGCCGCGTGGCTGAGCTGGGCGCCCGCGTAGTCGCCGGTCAGGTCCGACTCGGCGACCAGGGCGTAGCCGCCGTCCGTCTTGAAGAGGCCCTGCATGGAATACGTGCCTTCAGGCGCGGCTGCTGCCGACTCGTAGCGGACGAAGGGGAGTTCGTTGTCCGCGCGGTAGCGGTTGATGACGGCTTCGGTGGTGGCGGGGAAGGTGAAGGCGGAGGCCTCGCGTACGACGTCGCCGTGGTCGCCCGGCAGGACGTACCGGTAGGCGACGCCGTCCCGGGCGACCCGCGTCAGCAGGTCGATGCGGGCGCCGTCTGCTGTACGGAACCGGAAGCGGGACTCGGTCATCCGGGCAACGCGCTGGTGGGACTTGCCGGTTGGGATGGTGTAGCGCTCGTTGATCGTGCGGTCGCTGCGGCCGGCGAAGGTCAAGTCCTTGGAGAAGTCGGCCTGTTCGGTGACGAGGCCGAGCGGGGACGGTTCGAGGACCGTACGGCCGGCGCGTCTCACGGTGAGCGTCGGCCGTCCTTCGTCGAGAGCCACCACGGCCGTGGGGGAGCCGTGCGGGCCGCGGACCTGCCAGGACGCGGGGGCCGCGGAGCCTTCGGGCGCCTCGGCGCGAGCGGGCAGCGCCGCCGTGGCGGTGGCGAGCAGTGCGGAACAGAGCGTCAACACGATGGTGCGGGCCCGGACTTGGACCGCCATGTGGAACCCCTCCTGTCACAGACATCGGATGACTGTGAGCGTGAAGGGGCTCAGGAGGGGTGTCAAGGAGTCTGACAGCAATAGACATCGGATTGCTGATGAGAGGTTCAGTACCAGGGAACCCGCTTCGTCAACGGGTTGACGCGTGGACTCCCGGCAAGTCGTCGAAGGCCGCGGAGTCGGGTCACGCCGTGCCCAGTTCATCCGTCGTGCCCACGCGCCCGGACAGCACATCCTCGGCGTAGTCGTCGTCCACACGGTGCGCGGCGAGGAACTCCCTCAGCGCTGCGCCGTTGCCGACGGGTGCGGGTGCGGGTGCGGGTGCGGGTGCGGGTGCGGGCGCCAGAATGGCCAGCCTGCGGCCGCCTCTCGTGATCACGATGGTCTCGCCGTGCTCTGCACGGTCGAGTACGGAAGTGAAGTTCCGGGAGACATCGGTTGCCGTCATCGTCTTCATGGAATCAGAGTGACGCGATGACCACCCGACTGCGTACCGCTCACACGGCCGATCTCGCCCCCGCAGAGCTCCGCGCCGTCCGCACCCTCCTGGACGACGCCTTCGAGGGCGACTTCAGCGAGGAGGACTGGGACCACACGCTCGGCGGCGTCCACGCCCTCGTGTACGACGACACCGGTCTCGCTGCGCACGGCGCGGTCGTCCAGCGCCGCGTGCTGCATCACGGCCGCTCCCTGCGCACCGGTTACGTCGAGGGCGTCGCGGTCCGCGCGGACGTCCGGCGGCAGGGGCTCGGCGGGCGGGTGATGGCTGCCCTGGAAGGGGTCATCGACCGTGCGTACGCACTCGGTGCGCTGTCCGCCACGGACGAGGGCGAGGGCCTGTATGCCGCTCGCGGCTGGCAGGAGTGGCCGGGACGGATCCACGCCTTCAGCCCGGACAGCCCGGACGGAATCGTGCACCTCCCGGACGAGGAGATCTGGCTCTTCCTCCGCCCTGTCCCCGCCGGTGCGCTCGACCCCGCGTACGAACTCGTCTTCGACTGGCGTGACGGTGACGTGCTCTGAGCGGATCGGGGATCGTCGCAGGTCAGCGAGGTGTGCCCCATTCCGCTGTCTCAGATAGTAGGAAGTCCGAATAATTGTGGAGACAGACGCTCCGTCCTCGCTTAGCTTTGTAGGAGCCGAACGTCTCGCTCGATCAAGCGAATGGCGGTCGCGAGCCGGAGCCCTAGGCAGGCAACCCCTGCGGCCCGCTCGCCCGCCCACCCGGCGTCTCGTAACCCTTTCCGCACTCCGTGCCGCCATAAGGAGTCGATTTCCCATGGCCGAGACGACCGCCCGCCGAGTCCGTCGCATCTCCCGTACGAGCGAGTCCGACCGTAAGAACGCCGCCGCCGCGCTCCAGCGCGCCCTCGACCGCAGGGACAACGGCGGCGAGACCGGCCACTGACCCATCGAGCCGTCGATGGGCCACTGAGCCCTCGAGTCGTCGATGTGCCGCTGAGCCCTCAGCTTCCGGGAGCCGCAACCCGTAAGTGGTGCGGCGCGGGCCTCAACTGCCGCGCCGCACCTCGAAGTAGTCGACGCGCCCGCCGTTCTGCGCGAGCGCCGACACCTTGAGCTTCGCGGACGAGCCGGTCTCCGCCTCGATTGCGAGGAACGAGAAGCCGGTGTATCGGACCCGGGACCACTCCACGGTCTCGGGGCGCTCCGACTTCCCCTTGGTCCAGTGGAAGCTGTCGACCGACTCCCGGTCGTTCACCTTGCCCTCGTAGCTGTCCTTCACCCCGTCAGGGAAGCCGTACAGCTTCTTGCCGGCGCCGCCCGCGGTGACGTACACGGTCCCGTCGCGCGTCGGATCGGTCGAGGCGCCCACGGGCACGCGCTTGCCCACCTTGCCGTCCTTGATCGCGTCGGTCCGTTCGTAGACGTGGTTGTGCCCGTTGATGACCAGGTCCACCTGGTGCTTGGTGAACAGCGGCAGCCAGGCGTCGCGCAGACCGCCGTCCGAGGCGTGCGTCGCCGTCGAGTACATGCAGTGGTGGAAGAACACCACAATGAAATCAACGGACTTGCGCAACTCCCCGAGCCGCTTGTCCAGCCACTCGCTCTGCTTCCCGTCCGAGTAGCCGAGGTTGGCGGGAATCTCGTACGAGACGTCGTTCGCGTCCAGCGCCACGATGCCTACATTGCCGTACCTGAACGAATAGACGCCCGGCGATTTCTTCGGATCGAAGCCGTTGTCGGGGAGTGACCAGCGGGCCGCCTGGCCGCCGTAGCCGTCGGGGGAGTACCAGGCCTCCATGTCGTGGTTGCCGGTCGTCACCATCCAGGGCACGGACTTCGCGACCGACTCGGTCTGCGCGAGGAACTGGTCCCAGACCCGGGCGTCGTACGTGTCCGAGTCCTTTCCATGGCCCGTCGTGTCCGCGTAGCAGATGTCGCCCGCGTGGAGGTGGAAGGACGGGTTCTGGCCGAGGATCACCTGGTCGCTGGCGAGTGCGTCGTAGCTGACGCCCTGGTCGCCGAAGGCCGTGAACACGAACTGCTCGGGGCGCGCGGGCGCCGTACGAAACGAGCCGATCGTCGACAGGCGTTCGGCCGACGTCGGGTCGAAGCCCTCGTGGCCGACGCCGTAGTAGTACGTCGTGCCGGGCTTGAGGCCGTCGAGCGCGGCGTGGAGGTAGTACTGCTCGACCGCGGGAAGCTTCTTCGACAGGGACGGGGTGCGCAGGTCCCGGACCTCGGCGTCGATCCTGCGGCTCAGATCCCAGGGCTTCGAACCCACCCGTACATAGGGCTTCTTGACGGCGAAGGGCACCTGCCAGGAGATCCGCATCTGCGTCTTGGGGTCGGCGCCGAAGGCCAGATGGCGGCCGAAGGGGGCGACCGCGGAGCCGGGGACGCGACCGGTGGCGGGATGCGTCACCGGTGCGGACGTCGTCCGCGCGGGGCTCGCCGAGTCGTCGCCCGTACAGCCGGACAGGAGTCCCGCGCCCGCGAAGGCGCCCGCGGTCACCAGGGCTCGTCGCGACAGTCTCGCCCGCAGGTACTCGTGCTGCTCGGCCATGCTCATACGGCGGGCCAGCTGCTCGGGGATGCCGACGTTCGGGACGGGGTGCTCGGGCGGTGACCCGCCGGGTGGAACAGTCATGGTGGGAAAACTGCCCAGCGAGCCCCAACACAGGCCTGACTTCTGGTTGAACGGAGATTGACGGGCCGATGCGGCGTCACCCGTCGGGTCGTCAGCCGTCGGCTCGTGGAAGGGCCGTAGACGGGCCGTAGACGGGCCGCCGACGGGTCCAGATGGGCCGTACGTGAGTCGTACATACGTGTCCGTATCGCGGACGTCCCGTGTCATCCCGTGGGATGGAGGAGTAGGGTGCCGACATGTCTCGCAGCCTCAATCTCGCAGTGATCCCCGGTGACGGCATCGGCCAAGAGGTCGTGGTCCAGGGGCTGAAGGTGCTCTCCGCCGTCCTTCCGCAGGATGTGAAGCTGGAGACCAAGGAGTACGACTTCGGCGCCAAGCGTTACCACGCCACCGGTGAGACCCTCACCGACGCCGACCTCGACGCCCTCAAGAAGCACGACGCGATCCTGCTCGGCGCGATCGGCGACCCGAGCGTCCCGTCCGGCGTCCTGGAGCGCGGCTTCCTGCTGAAGCTCCGCTTCGCCTTCGACCACCACGTCAACCTGCGTCCGTCGAAGCTGCTGCCGGGCGTCGCCACCCCGCTCGCGGGCCAGCCCGAGATCGACTTCGTCGTGGTTCGCGAGGGTACCGAGGGCCCGTACACCGGCAACGGCGGCACCATCAGGAAGGGCACCCCGCACGAGGTCGCCACCGAGGTCTCCGTCAACACGGCCTTCGGTGTCGAGCGCGTCGTCCGCGACGCCTTCGCCCGCGCGCAGGCCCGCCCGCGCAAGAAGCTCGCGCTGATCCACAAGAACAACGTGCTGACCTTCGCGGGTCACCTGTGGACGAACATCTTCAACAAGGTGGCGGAAGAGTTCCCCGAGGTCACCACCGAGTACATGCACGTGGACGCGGCGACGATCTACCTCGTCACGCAGCCCGAGCGCTTCGACGTGATCGTCACCGACAACCTCTTCGGCGACATCATCACCGACCTCGCCGCGGCCGTCTCCGGCGGCATCGGCGTCGCCGCGAGCGGGAACATCAACCCCTCCGGCGAGTTCCCGTCGATGTTCGAGCCGGTGCACGGCTCGGCGCCCGACATCGCAGGCCAGGGCAAGGCCGACCCCTCCGCCACAGTCCTGTCCGTCGCCCTCCTGCTGCGTCACCTCGGCTACGAGACCGAGGCCGCCCGCATCGAGGACGCCGTCTCCGCCGACCTCGCGGAGCGCGGCACCACGACCCGTACGACCGACGAAATCGGCGACGCGCTCGCCGCCCGAGTATCCGGCTGACCCGCCGGAACTCCTCGAGCCGCCGGGTCGCTTCCGCACCCGGCGGCTTTTCCTGTGCCCCGCCGGGTGCCACCATCATCCCCTGGGCCGCATTCACACCCATATCCTCCACGGCTCCGTTCACGCGATAATCGAACGCGGAGCCGCGGATTGAGGGAAAGCTCGGACGTCCTAACACTGGCCATCGGCCAGTATGGGCGTGAGCGCGGCCCGTACTGACAACCGGTGAAGGACAACCACTCATGACGACGCCCACGATCGAGCTCAAGCCCTCCGCGCACCCGCTCTCCGACGCGGAGCGGGAGGCGATCCTCGCCAACCCCGGGTTCGGCCGCCACTTCACCGACCACATGGTGACGGTCAAGTGGACCGAGGGCCGCGGCTGGCACGACGGGCAGCTCGTGCCGTACGGGCCGCTCTCCCTCGACCCCGCGACCAACGTCCTGCACTACGCGCAGGAGATCTTCGAGGGACTGAAGGCCTACCGGCAGCCGGACGGCTCGGTCGCCACCTTCCGTCCCGAGAAGAACGCCGAGCGTTTCCAGCGGTCCGCCCGCCGCCTCGCCATGCCGGAGCTGCCCGTCGAGACCTTCATCGAGGCCTGTGACCTGCTCGTCCAGCAGGACAAGGCATGGGTGCCGGCGCACGGCGGCGAGGAATCGCTCTATCTGCGCCCGTTCATGATCGCGACCGAGGTCGGTCTGGGCGTGAAGCCCGCGAACGAGTACCTGTTCATGGTCATCGCCTCCCCGGCCGGCGCGTACTTCCCGGGCGGCGTGAAGCCCGTCTCGATCTGGGTCTCCGACGACCGTGTGCGCGCCGTCCCCGGCGGCATGGGCGACGCCAAGACCGGCGGCAACTACGCCGCGTCCCTGCTCGCACAGGCCGAGGCCGCCGCGAAGGGCTGCGACCAGGTCTGCTACCTCGACGCCGTCGAGCACAAGTGGGTCGAGGAACTGGGCGGCATGAACCTGTACTTCGTGTACGGGAACAAGATCGTCACCCCGACGCTCACGGGCTCCATCCTGGAGGGCGTCACCCGCGACTCGCTGCTCTCGGTCGCCGCCGACCTCGGCTTCGAGTCCGAGGAGGCCCGCATCTCCATCGACCAGTGGCGCGACGACACCGCGAACGGCAGCCTCACCGAGGTCTTCGCCTGCGGCACCGCCGCCGTCATCACCCCCGTCGGCACGGTCAAGTGCCACACGGGCGAGTGGCAGCAGAGCGGCGGACAGCCCGGCGAGGTCACCGTCAAGCTGCGCGAGGCGCTGCTAGACATCCAGCGCGGGGTGAGCGAGGACAAGCACGGCTGGATGCACAACCTCGGCTGAACTTTGCGGTGAAGCCCAGTTGGTCCCCGCTCTCCTCAACTGGAGGGCGGGGACCGGCCGTTCACCCTCCCGGAACACCGATCACCTGACGCGCACGGACGCCTGACACACCGTCCAGGTTGTACGCAAACCGTCTGATTGACCCCGTACCGCTGATGCGTTTGTATCCCTGTGGGCCCCGGCACTGGGCCGGGGGAAACAGTGACCAACGGGGAAAACCGGGGGAGTTCATGAGCAGAGCCATGCGTGCCGTGTCCGTTGCGGCGATCGCACTGAGCACCATCGCGGTAAGCGCCACCACGGCGTCGGCCGCGCCGCGTCCGGACATCGAGCGAGTCACCGTGTCGGCCACCGGCGAGCAGGGGGCGGGCAGCTCGTCGGGGCCGTATCTGAGTGCCAACGGCCGCTACGCCGCGTTCGGATCCGATGCGCCGAACCTGGTGCCGGGCGACACGAACGACGCCGAGGACGCATTCGTGCGCGACCTGCGCACGGGCCGGCTGGAACGCGTCAGCGTCGCGACGGACGGCACCCAGGCCGACCGCGGGACCAAGCCCGCGGCCATCAGTGCCAACGGCCGGTACGTGGTGCTCGTCTCGACGGCCACGAACCTCGCCGACTGGACCGAGCCGTCGGTCGACTGGGCACAGGACGTGTACGTCCACGACCGCGCCACGGGCCGTACGGAACTGGTCAGCAAGACACCGAAAGGCGTGTCCTCGTACGCGAACGGATCCGCGGCGATCTCCGACGACGGACGCCACGTGGCCTTCAACGCCCGGCCCAGCCAGATGGAGACCGGCGACCAGCCCATCTATCCCGCCGTCTATGTCACCGACCGCCGCACCGGCACGATCGAGCGGATCACCAACCGCGCTCATCCGGGCCGGGGCTCGTACCACCTCGACATGAGCGCCGACGGCCGGTACGTGGCGTACTCACAGAACGACGTGCGCGGCGGAACGGGCCTGCTGATGGTGCACGATCGCCGCACGGGCGTCGAGGAGCAGGCCAATGTCACCCCGGACGGGTCCCCGGCCGCGCGGTTCGCCGTCGACCCGTCACTCTCGGCGGACGGCCGGACCGTCTCCTTCGACTACACGGGTGACGACCTGGTGGCCGGCGGCGCCGCGAACACGAACGCCTACGTACGCGACCTGAGGACGGACACGACCCGGGGTGTCGTCCATGACGGCGAGGGCGGCGCGGGGCTCTTCGGGTCCCAGCTCAGCGACGACGGCCGGTACGTCGCCTACACCTTCGTGGCGCCGCAGGGCGAGGAGAACGTGTACGTACGGGATCTGCGCACCGGGACGTCCCGGCTCGCCAGCGAGTCCGTCACGGGCGGCCCGGTCACGGACGGCGAGGTCTACGTCACGTCGTTCGGTGGCGGCGGCCGGTTCCTCGGCCTCGGGAGCGACTCCGCGCAGCTGGTGCCGGACGACACGAACGGCAGCTCCGACGGCTTCGTCCGGCGCCTGCGCTGAGTGACGTGACGTTCGCATACTGAGACACCCGGTGAACACGGGGGCGGTCTGTGCCAGACTGCCCCCGTGCTCTCGTTCGCCACGATTATTGGCAGCAGGCGCGCCGGTCCGCAGTGACCGCCCCGTACGACCACGTACGGGCGGACACCGTCGTCCTCGACCCGCGCGCAGACCTCTCGCACCCGCGAGGGGTTTTTCTGTTTCCCGGCCCAACCGCAGCCGGGGCCGGAGCGCGAGGATTATGAGGACGGTGGAGCCGGTCATTCCGGTAGACCGCATCCCACACAGGAGCCAGTAGAGATGACAGACGCAACCGACGAGAATCAGGGCCTCTCCCACGTCGACGACGACTTCCACGTCTTCGACACAACGCTGCGCGACGGTGCGCAGCGCGAGGGCATCAATCTCACCGTCGCGGACAAGCTGGCCATCGCACGGCACCTGGACGACTTCGGCGTGGGCTTCATCGAGGGCGGCTGGCCCGGCGCCAACCCGCGCGACACCGAGTTCTTCGCCCGCGCCCGGCAGGAGATCAACTTCAAGCACGCCCAGCTCGTCGCCTTCGGCGCCACGCGCCGCGCGGGCGGCAAGGCGGCCGAGGACGCCCAGGTCAACGCGCTCCTCGAGTCCGGTGCTCCCGTCATCTGCCTGGTCGCCAAGTCCCATGACCGGCATGTCGAGCTGGCCCTGCGCACGACGCTCGACGAGAACCTGGAGATGGTCCGCGACACGGTGGCGTACCTCCGCTCCCAGGGCCGCCGGGTCTTCGTCGACTGCGAGCACTTCTTCGACGGCTACCGCGCGAACCCCGCGTACGCGAAGGCCGTCGTACGGGCGGCCTCGGAAGCGGGCGCCGACGTGGTCGTGCTCTGCGACACCAACGGCGGCATGCTGCCGGCCCAGATCCAGGCCGTGGTCGCCACGGTCCTGGCCGACACCGGCGCCCGGCTCGGCATCCACGCCCAGGACGACACGGGCTGCGCGGTCGCCAACACCCTGGCCGCGGTGGACGCTGGCGCGACGCACGTCCAGTGCACGGCGAACGGGTACGGGGAGCGGGTCGGCAACTCCAACCTGTTCCCGGTGGTGGCCGCGCTGGAGCTGAAGTACGGCAAAAAGGTCCTCCCCGAGGGCGCGCTGTCCGAGATGACGCGCATCTCGCACGCGATCGCCGAGGTCGTGAACCTGACCCCGTCCACCCATGAGCCGTACGTAGGGGTCTCGGCCTTCGCGCACAAGGCGGGACTGCACGCCTCCGCCATCAAGGTCGACCCGGACCTGTACCAGCACATCGACCCCGAGCAGGTCGGCAACACCATGCGGATGCTGGTCTCCGACATGGCGGGCCGGGCGTCGATCGAGCTGAAGGGGAAAGAGCTGGGCATCGACCTCGGCGACGATCGCGAGCTGGTCGGCCGGGTCGTGGAGCGCGTCAAGGAGCGCGAACTCCAGGGCTACACGTACGAGGCCGCCGACGCCTCCTTCGAGCTGCTGCTCCGGGCGGAGGTCGAGGGCAAGGTCCGTAAGTACTTCGAGGTGGAGTCCTGGCGGGCCATCGTCGAGGACCGCCCCGACGGCAGCCACGCCAACGAGGCCACGGTCAAGCTCTTCGCCAAGGGCGAGCGCATCGTCGCCACGGCGGAGGGCAACGGTCCGGTGAACGCGCTGGACAAGACCCTGCGCGTGGCCCTGGAAAAGATCTACCCCCAGCTGGCCAAGCTGGACCTCGTCGACTACAAGGTCCGCATCCTGGAGGGCAAGCACGGCACCTCCTCCACGACGCGGGTCCTCATCTCCACGTCGGACGGTACGGGGGAGTGGTCGACGGTGGGCGTGGCGGACAACGTGATCGCCGCGTCGTGGCAGGCCCTCGAGGACGCGTACACGTACGGGCTGCTGCGGGCGGGGGTCGAGCCCGCGCAGTGACGTGCGGGGAGGCGGCACGGGCTCGTGCGGTGACGTGCGCTGAGGCGGAACCGGCTCGCGTGGTGAGCGTGCGTGGGAGGAGCCTGCGTGGGAGCGGTTCCGCATGACCTCTTGACGGGTTTCTGGGACGCCACTTGACTCTCGTTCTGCTGCCCAAATGACTGAGCCAGTACGAGAGTTGACCACCCCGCGTCCCGAAGCCCGGCCGAAGGGAAAGTCATGCGCAGAGCCGCCCTGCTCGTCTCCGCCTCACTTTTGGCGGGCCTGCTGCCGTTGGCCTCGTCGGCTGCCGTCGCCGACGAGGCACCGCAGCGGATCAGCAAAGACGCCCCCTACCTCAACGCCAAGCTGCCGATCAAGAAGCGCGTCGCGGACCTTCTTCCCCGGATGACCCTGGAGGAGAAGGTCGGCCAGATGACCCAGGCCGAGCGCGGCGCCGTCACCGACCAGAGCGACATCGCCACGTACGGCCTCGGCTCGATCCTCTCGGGCGGCGGCTCCACGCCCACGCCGAACACTCCCGAGGCCTGGGCCGAGATGATCAACTCCTTCCAGCGCAGCGCCATGTCCACCAGACTGCGGATCCCGCTGATCTACGGCGTCGACGCCGTACACGGCCACAACAACCTCGCCGGCGCCACGATCATGCCGCACAACATCGGCCTCGGTTCGTCGCGCGAACCCCAACTCGCGTACGAGGCCGCCAAGGTGACCGCCGCCGAGACCCGCGCCACCGGCATCCCCTGGGACTTCGCCCCCTGCCTGTGCGTGACCCGCGACGACCGCTGGGGCAGGGCGTACGAGTCCTTCGGCGAGGACCCGGGCCTGGTCGAGTCCATGGCGACGGTCATCCAGGGCCTCCAAGGAGCGCCCAGCGGCAAGGACCTGAAGCGGAACGACAAGGTCCTCGCCAGCGCCAAGCACTTCGTCGGTGACGGCGGCACCGAGTACGGCTCGTCCACGACCGGCACGTACACCATCGACCAGGGCGTCACCAAGGTCACCAGGAAGGAACTGGAGGCCGTTCACCTGTCCCCGTACCAGGACGCCGTGGACCGTGGTGTCGGCACGGTCATGCCGTCGTTCTCCTCGCTCGACATCGTCGGCGACGGCAAGGGCGCGGTGAAGATGCACGCCCGCGCGGACATGATCAACGGCGTCCTCAAGGACCGTATGGGCTTCGACGGCTTCGTGATCAGCGACTGGGAGGCGATCAACCAGCTCCCCGGGGACTATGCGAGCGACGTCCGTACGTCCATCAACGCGGGCCTCGACATGATCATGGTCCCGAACGCCTACAAGGACTTCCACAAGACACTGCTGGACGAGGCGAAGGCGGGCCGCGTCAGCGAGAAGCGGATCGATGACGCCGTCTCGCGCATCCTGACGCAGAAGTTCAAGCTGGGGCTCTTCGAGAATCCGTACGCCGACACCAGCGGGGCATCGAAGATCGGCTCGCCCGGACACCGCGCCGTGGCGCGCGAGGCGGCGGCCAAGTCGCAGGTGCTGCTGAAGAACGCGGGCGGCGTGCTGCCGCTGAAGAAGTCGCAGAACGTGTACGTCGCCGGGTCCAACGCCGACGACATCGGCAACCAGTCCGGCGGCTGGACCATCAGCTGGCAGGGCTCGTCCGGGGACATCACGGAGGGGACGACCATCCTGGAAGGGATGCGGAAGGCCGCTCCGGGCTCCACGATCACGTACTCCAAGGAGGCCACGGCCCCCACCTCCGGCCATGACGTGGGCGTGGTCGTCGTCGGCGAGACCCCGTACGCCGAGGGCATGGGCGATGTCGGCAACGGCCACGACATGGTGCTGAGCGCCGCCGACCAGGCCGCCGTGGACAAGGTGTGCGGTGCCATGAAGTGCGCGGTACTGATCGTCTCCGGCCGTACGCAGGTCATCGGCGACCGGCTCGGCGACATCGACGCCCTGGTCGCGTCCTGGCTGCCGGGCACGGAGGGCGACGGCGTCGCCGACGTGCTCTACGGGAGGCGGGACTTCACCGGGCAGCTGCCCGTCACCTGGCCGAAGTCGGAGGCACAGCTGCCGATCAACGTCGGGGACGCGGCGTACGACCCGCAGTTCCCGTACGGATGGGGCCTGACGACGCTGACGAAGGCGCCCGGCGGCGGGGCCGCGACCCTGAAGGGCCTCGCGGTCGCGGCGGCCGTGGCCGAGCGGATCGGGTCCGAGGAGGCGGGCCGCAAGATCGTCACCAAGGCGCGGCTGCTCGTGCAGCAGAAGATCGGCTCCGGGATCAACCAGGCGGTGGCGAAGCCGTTCGCCGAGGCCGACCGGCTGCTGCTGGCCGGGCGGTACGGGCAGGCGGTGGCGAAGCTGACAGCGGCGTACCGGGCGGCGTGACGGGCGCGGCGGCGGCGTGCCGGGTGACGTGACGGCGCGGCGGTGTGACACAGGGGGACGGTGCATGCGCCCGGCGTGCACCGTCCACCCCACTTTGCGCCGCACAGGAGTAACTTCGAAGGTATGAAGGCCGCACTCAACCGTGGACTGACCGTACTGGTGATCGCGTTCGCGGCCTTGGCGGTGCTCTCCGTCGGGGCTACACGCGCCCATGCCGCCACGGACGTGTCGGCGGTCGCGGAGGCTCTGAAGGAGAGCCCCGTGTACGTCGACCCGTCCATGTCCGGGCAACTGCCGAAGTCCGAAGCCGCCGCACTGGCCGACAAGATCGAGGACGCCGACAAGCCGGTCTTCGTCGCGGTACTCCCCGCCGACTTCCCGAAGCAGGACCTCTTCCAGAACCTGCGCACGGCGACCGGGGTCACGGGTCTGTACGCGATCCGGCTCGGTGACGAGTTCAACGCGAGGGCCGACTCCGTCGTCCTGCCGAAGGACGGCGTGCAGAACCTCGTCACCAGTGTCCGAGGCCAGGACACCGAGACGCAGCTCGACAACTTCACGGACCGCGCACTCGCCAACGTCGGCGGCTCCGCCCCCAGCAGCTGGACCGACGGCGGTAGTGCCGACCCGACCGGCGTGCTGATCGGAACGGGCGTCGTGCTCGCGGCCGGTGGCGCGGGCGCCTACACGCTCGTACGCCGCAACCGCCGCAAGAAGGAAGAGGAGCGGCAGGCCGCGCTCGAGAAGCTGCGCGTGGTCGTCGACGAGGACATCACCGCGTTCGGCGAGGAGCTCGACCGGCTGGACTTCCACCCCGCCGAGAAGGGCGCGGACGACGCGATGCGCGCCAACTACGAGCGCGCCCTCGACGCGTACGAAGAGGCGAAGTCGTTCATGGCCTCGGCCCAGCGCCCCGAGGAGGTGCGCGCGGTCACCCAGGCCCTGGAGGACGGCCGCTTCTCGCTCGCCGTGCTCGCCGCACGCCGTCAGGGCCGTCCGCCGCCCCCGCGCCGGGCGCCCTGCTTCTTCGACCCGCGCCACGGCCCGTCGGTCGCCGACGCGACGTGGACACCGGACGGCGGCACCCCTCGCGACGTCCCGGTCTGCGCCGCCGACCGCACCCGCCTGGCCGAGGGCCTCGAGCCCGTCGCCCGCGAGGTCGACACCGACACCGGCCGCCGCCCCTACTGGGAGGCGGGCCCGGCCTACGGCCCCTGGGCCGGCGGCTACTTCGGCGGCGGCATCCTCCCCGGCCTCCTCATCGGCACGATGCTCGGCTCGATGATGGCCAGCCCGTCGTACGCGGCCACCTACGGCTCCGGCTACGGCGACTTCGGAGGCGGCGGCTACGAGGGCGGCGACGTCTCCGGCGCCGACTTCTCCTCCGGTGACTTCGGAGGCGGGTTCGGCGACGGCGGCTTCGGCGGGGGTGACTTCGGGGGCGGCTTCTGAGGCGTCCCGAATGGAGTTACGGGTAACGGGAAACGGGTCCGGCGCGGAGAGCGCCGGACCCGCGTGCGTCCGTACGAGGCGAAGTCGGTCGGCGATCGTACGAGGCTTATGCCGGGCGTTCGGTCGTACGAGGCGAACGTCGACCGTACGAGCCTTACGCCGGGCGTTCGCTCGTACGAGCCCGACTTACGTCAGAGAGAAGCCGCCGCCGAAGCGATCGCCGAGGCGAACGCGGAGACCTCCGTGTAAACGCCCGGAGCGTTCGGCTGGGCGCAGCCGTCGCCCCAGCTGACTATGCCGACCTGGATCCAGTCACCGGCGTTGTCCTTGCGGAACATCGGCCCGCCGGAGTCGCCCTGGCAGGTGTCGACGCCGCCCTCCTCGAAGCCGGCGCAGATCTCTTCGCCCGGCACGAGGCCGCTGTAGTAACCGCCGTAGCCCTCACACGTGGCGTCGTCGATGAACGGCACGGTCGCCTTCAGCATGTATCGCTGCTGGCCCCCGCCCTGGGTGGCCGCACCCCAGCCGGCGACGGTGAAGTCACCGGTGTTGTACTGGCTGTTGGTGGCGATCTTCAGCGTCGGCAGGTTGATGGGCTGAGCGAGCTTGATGAGCGCCCAGTCCTTGCCGGTGCCGTTGTAGCCGGGGGCCTGGAGGACCTTGGTGGAGCGGACCTGGACCCGGCCGTTCGTGCTCTGCAGGTCCACGACGCCGGCGGTGGCCGTGATGCTGGTGTTGTTGCCCGAGCCGTTCACGCAGTGCGCGGCGGTGAGCACGATCTGCTGGGTGTAGAGCGAACCGCCACAGCCCATGGACAGCCGCACCATGAACGGGAACTCGCCCTGCGCGGCGCGGGTTCCGCCCACGACCGGCGGGGTGGCGGCGCTGGCGCTGACGGGCTGCAGGCTGACGATCGCGAGGGCGGCGGCGCCGAGAACGGCACATCTCTTGAACGCCTTGAGGAGCTTCTTCAACGTGATGCCTTCCGTGGGGGGTTGGGCACTGATGTTGAGAGTTGATGTTGGGGGTCGAATGACATCCATGGATGTCAGGCACATGCCAAAGAAGTAACAGACGATCGCGCCCTCAACGGCATGAGCTGGGGATTTCTGTTGGAGGATTATGAGAACGCGGTGCACGCCACCACAAGGCACGAATTCCGGCCACGCGTGTCCGATTCCCGGGCGGGAGCGTCCCGTTCGATCACCCGCCCCCGCCGCCCGCTCAATCGCACGCCCCTTCCGCCCGCTCAACTGACGCCGGGCCCACCGCTCACGAAGGTGGCCCAGGACGCGTGGTGAGCGTGGCGAGTTCGCCCAGGACTCGGGCCGCCGACGCCGGTTCGACCAGCCATTTCAGGTGGCTGCCCTCGAGAGTGCGGACGTCGTACGGGTTGTCCGGCGTCAGCTCGTTGCCCTCGCGGATCAGCCGGTCCTGCAGGGCGAGTGGCATGCTCGCGTCGTCGGCCAGGCGGACGAAGGTCTTCGGGACGCGGCCCCACGTCGCGGCCTGCGCCCGGTCGGTGGAGGCGCCTACGTCCAGGTTCTCGTCAGGCTGGAAGGTGCTCAGGAAGGTCAGGAACTCCTCGTCGGTGCCGTCGGCGAGGAAGGCCGCTTTGAGTGCCGCGAGGGCGTCGGGATCCGCGGTGCGGAAGTTGACGCGGAGCAGGCCGAGTTCGGCGGGGTTCCCGGCCATCGCCATGGCCAGAGAAGCGGCGTCGAACGTGGCCATCTCCGGCTCGGCGTAGTAGTCGCCGGCGTCGAGAGCGACCGGGCACCAGGCCGCGACATAGACGATGCGATCGATCAGGTCCGGCCGCGCGTTGGCCGCGGCCGTGGCCGTGACGCCGCCACGGCTGTGGGCGACGAGGATCACGGGGCCGTTCCGCTTGGCCCGTTCCAGGATCCCGATCAGGTGCGCGGCGTTGTCGGCGAGCGTGACACCCTTGATCGAACCGGGCGCGGTGGCGAGACCGTCCAGATCCTGCGGCGCCTGATAGGCGCGGGTGAAGGTAGCCCCGAAGCCGTGACCGGGCAGGTCGACGGCGACCGAACGGTGTCCCAGGAGGCCGAGTTCGGCCTGGAGCGGCGCCAAGGAGAAGGAGTTCGCGAAGGCTCCGTGAACCAGTACGAACGTCGGTTGCATCTGTCTACTCACTCTTCACTCTCTGGTCGCTGCGCCCTGTGTGGCGCACCGTCCCGCCGAAGCGACGTCTTGGTACGTGGCAAACGCTTCTGAGGATCCGGGGGTGGTTCAGCCGACATCCGGCAGAGCCAGCCACTCCTTCCACGACAGATCCCGCCCGATGAACCGCGGCCGCTCAAAGGGCCACGCCTCCTCGATCCACCGAGGCACGAACGCGTCGAGCTCCCGCTCCAGTTCACTCCCGACGACGTCGTCCACCACCCACCACGAGACCTCGGCATCAGCGCCCGCCTTCTCCGGCGGATCGATGTAGACACACCCGTACTCGGTGGTGCCCGCCGCGTCGAACAACACGTAATTGAACGACTCATGGGCGGCGATCTCAGCCGCATGCCGCTCAAGATCCGCCTTGTTCGCCTCATACGTGATGGTGGCGGCAGGCCATCCCCAGGCCTCCCCGAAGATGCTCCACAACCGCTCCCGCGACCCCATGACGGCGGGATAGTCGATGGGAGCGTCGGCTCCACTGATCGGCCGGAGGTACTGCCCACCTGGCAGTTCGACACGTACGGGATGGACGAAGTCCGAGGGAAGCCAGGTCATGGCGGAAGGGTACGGGCGAAGGGCTGGTCCCGCACCGGGTTAACAGCCGGATGGCCAACCCCCTCTGCCGAGAGGCGAGTCGCGAAAGCGTGACACTTTCCGGGAATGTGTCACGCTTTTCGCGGAGAGAGCGCCTGGACCTTCGGGGCATTCTCGTACGTGAGGACGGGGCGGAGCACTGTTCGACCTCGTTGGTCACACGGGCGGCGCCGCCGGAGCCGCGACGGCCCGACTCCGGCGGCCGGCCACTCCCACGACGAGGGCCACACCCACGAGCCCGGTACTCACCCACAGTGGCGAGCGATAACCGAACCCCGCCCCGATCACGACGCCACCGACCCACGGCCCCACCGCGGCACCGACATTGAACGCGGCCGTGGCGAAACCGCCCGCCAGGGTCGGTGCGTCAGCCGCCGCGTACAGCGCCTGGGAGATCAGCGTGGACCCGACGGCGAACGAGAGCGCGCCCTGAACGAAGGCGAGCACGACCGCGGCCACCGGATTCCCCGCTGTCAGCGCGAAGATGCCCCAGCCGACCAGCAGCGCCACCCCACCGACCACAAGGAGCGGTACGGGCCGGACATCAGCGATCCGCCCCCCGACACTCACCCCCACAAACGACCCCAGCCCGAACAGTGCCAACACGACGGGCACCCAAGCGGCCCCGAGCCCGGTGACCGAGGTGACCATCAGCGCGAGATAGGTGAACGTGCAGAAGGTCGCTCCGTTCACCAACGCACCCAGAAGCAGGGCCAGTTGAAGCCGAGGCCCGCGCAACGCCCGTACTTCCTGGCGCACGCTGACACGCGCGACGTCGGGAACCCCACCCGGCACGGACCGCAGAATCGCGAACAGGGCCGGTACGGACAGAACGACCACGGCCCAGAAGGCCGACCGCCATCCCCACATCTGCCCCAGCAAAGCCCCACCGGGGACCCCCGCCACACACGCGACGGGAACGCCACTGAGCAGCACGGACGTGGCCCGCCCCTTTTCCTTCGCGTCGACCATCCCGATGGCCGTCACGACAGCGACGGCAAGAAACCCGGCGTTGGCCAAGGCCCCCACGACCCGGGTGACCAGCAGCACGCCGAAGTCACTGGTGAGCGCCCCCACCACATGGACAACCAGAAAGGTCCCCAGAAACCCCAGCAGCGACCCACGCCGAGACCACCGCCGACTCACGACGGCCATCAACGGCGCCCCCACGATCATCCCGACAGCGAACGCCGAGGTCAGCGACCCGGCAGCCGGAACGGACACGCCCAGATCCCGCGCGATGTCCGGCACCAGCCCGGACAACATGAACTCAGAAGTCCCCTGAGCGAAGACAGCAAGCCCCAACAGATACAGCCCAAACGGCATGAAGAACTCCGCACACCCGAAAACGAACACGGCCGACGGCACGGCGTTCCGGCGACGGTGAGAGGTGACGTGGATCGTCGATCTTCGACCGCTGATCGCGAAGCTTCAGTCCAACATCCCAAACAGCCACCGGAGAGCCGGTGGCCGGAGTCTTGACGCCTCAGGACTGGACATGAGGGGCAGATTAGTTACGCCCGCTGCCCCCGGTCCAGTCAATTAACGCCGGGTCCGCCGCTCACGAACGCAGCCCAGGACGCGGGGCGACGGTGAGAACGAGGCCGGAAGGGACCGCCGCGGATGAACGATTTCCCGGCGCCCAAGGGCCGCCCCACATCCGGATCTTGACGAAGCACGTGCCCCGGCGCCGACAGGGCACGCAGACTGGACCGGTGATCGACATCACCGAGGAACTCGTGCGCACCCTGGTCTCGGACCAGTTTCCCGAGTGGAGTGACCTTCCGGTCGAGCCCGTGGCACGCCAGGGCTGGGACAACCGGACCTTCCGGCTCGGCGAGCAACTGGCCGTACGCCTGCCGAGTGCGGAGGGGTACGTGGCCGCCGTCGAGAAGGAGGACCGCTGTCTGCCTGTCCTGGCCGGGCACCTGCCGCTGCCCGTACCGGAACCGGTCGCCGTAGGCCGCCCGGCGGCGGCCTACCCGTTTCCCTGGTCAGTACGGCGCTGGTTGCCGGGAAACACGGTCGAGGCGTCGACGGACATCGGCCGAACCCGGCTGGCCCGCGACCTCGGCGGCTTCCTGACCGCTCTGCGCCAGGCCCCTGCCCGGCAGGGCCAGGCCGCCGGTGTCCACTCCTACTTCCGTGGCTGCCACCCCAGCGCCTACGGAGATCAGGTCGAGTCCGCCCTCGACAAGCTCAAGGGAGTCGTCGACGTAGCTGCCTGCGAGGCGATCTGGGCGAGCGCGCTGACCTCGGCCTGGCCCCTGCCACCGACGTGGTTCCACGGCGACGTCGCCGTCGGCAACCTGCTTGCCACCGACGGCGCCCTGTCCGCCGTCATCGACTTCGGCACGTCCGGCGTAGGCGACCCCGCCTGCGACCTCGTCATGGCCTGGACGTACTTCGAGGGCGCTGAGCGAAAGGTCTTCCGCGAGTCCGTCGGCCTGCCCGACGAAACCTGGCGCCGAGCCCGCGGCTGGGCCCTGTGGAAGGCACTGGTGACCATGGCCGGCCTGTCCAGCCCCGATCCCGAGGGCTTCCAGAGCCGGGTGCTCGTCCAGGTTCTCGAGGATCCGGTCGTCGACTGACTGACGTCTCGTCCTGATGGTCGTCAGGGGAAGTGTATTTCCGGCAAACGTACTTCCCTAAGTGCACCGACGCTGGGCTAGTAGGACAGAAATTGTCCTATGCCCGCCCTACCGTGCCCTCATGGACACTCTCGACGGCCTGGAGATCAAGGTTTTCGGCAGCGCGGAACAGCTGGACGCCTGGCTCAATGACCATGCCGGGAATGAGCGGGGGATCTGGCTGAAGGTCGCCAAGAAGGGCTCGGGCCGGACGACCGTCACTGCGGCGGAGGCCCTCGACGTGGTCCTCTGTCATGGGTGGATCGACGGTCAGCGTCGGCGCCATGACGAGACGTACTTTCTGCAGAAGTACACCCCTCGCCGGCCGCGCAGCGAGTGGTCCATGGTGAACGTGCGCAAGGTCGAGGCACTCACGGCGGCCGGGCGTATGCGGCCCCGTGGGCTCGCGGAGGTGGCGGCGGCCAAGGCGGACGGGCGTTGGGCGGCCGCGTACGAGTCGCAGCGGAACGCCACGGTTCCGGACGATCTGGCCGCCGCGCTGGAACGCGATCCTCGCGCGAAGCAAGCCTTCGAGCGGCTCGGCAGGACCGGGCAATACCAGGTCATGCTGGTGCTGTTGAGGGCCAGGACTCCGGAGGTCAGGGCCGCTCGGCTGGAGAAGGCGATCACCGAGCTGGGATCAGCCGGGCGCCAGGGTGGCCCGGGTCCAGGGCGGCCGGGGCCGGACAGACCCTAAGGCCGACCAGCCCCCGTCCAACGCCGAAAAGCCCCGGTCAAGCGCGCCGTCCAGCCTTCCTCCTGCGCGCCCTGCCCGTCAGCCTTCGTGTCCGGCGCATCCTTCGCGTACTTGATGAGCTGGGAGAAGTCGATCGCTCCGGGATCCCCGTGTTGATTTTCCGGGACATGCGTATGCCCGCAGACCCCTCTGAAGTCGTTCCACTCCGCGCTGCTCATCCGCTGCCCGCCCTCGTTCCCGTACGACTTCGGGTAGGCGGGCCACTCCTTCGGACCGGACAGGGGTACGTCGTGTTCGGCGTGCATCCAGGCCAGGAAGCGGGCGACGCCTTGCAGGGCCCAGTCGGGGGCCTTCGGCCAGTAGATGTGTGACTGGCCCGCCTCCTCCCACTTGGCGTGAGTGCTCGGGTCGCAGGTGCCGACGAGTTCGAGCTGGCAGACGTTGAGCGCGTTCGTCTCCACGCCGCCCGACTCGTTGACCAGGGCGCGGGACGAGGTCTCGATGTCGAAGTGCTGGTACCAGCGCAGCTTCTTGGCCGCCAGGTCCGGCACCGCCGTGAGGTTCGGGGCCGAGGCTCCGCCGCCGTAGTCCGGCAGGGTGCGGCCCTCCGTGGTGTGCAGGACTACGGCGTTGACCTCCATCGCGTCGCCGCCGTACTCGTCCTGGTACCAGTGCTTCCGGCTGGCGTAGGGGTAGCGCTGCGGTCCCGTCTTCGTGCTCAACTGCTTCTCCTGGAACTGGACTTCCCTGGACTCCCCATGCCGGGTCGCCAGGAACTTTCATCGTGCGTCAACAGCCGTACCGGGTACGGCTGTTGCACGTTACGCACACAAAAAGGTCGCAGGAGTTCCGCCCGGCAGGCCGGCCCAGAGCGGCGGGCCGTGACGGGGCGTGAGCAGAGACAGATCCCCAGGGATCAGCCGGCGTTCTTGATCGCCGAGATGTCGAAGTTCAGCTTGACCTTGTCCGAGATGAGCACGCCGCCGGTCTCCAGCGCCGCGTTCCACGTGAGGCCCCACTCCGAGCGCAGGATCTCCGCCTTGCCCTCGAAGCCGACGCGCTCGTTGCCGAAGGGGTCCTTCGCGGAGCCGTTGAACTCCAGGTCGATGGAGAGCTGCTTGGTGGTGCCGAGGATCGAGAGGTCGCCGGTGATGCGGTAGTCGTCGCCGCCGAGGGACTCCGCCTTGGTGGAGCGGAACGTCATCGTCGGGAACTCGTCCGTCTTGAAGAAGTCGGCGCTCTTGAGGTGGCCGTCACGGTCGGCGTTGCCGGTCTCGATGCTGTCCATCTTGACGTCGACGGTCGCGGTCGAGCGGGACGGGTCGCTGCCGTCCAGGTGCAGGGAGCCCGAGAGGTCGGTGAAGCTGCCCTTGACGTTGGTGACCATGGCGTGCCGGGCGACGAAGCCGATGGTGGTGTGGGACGGGTCGATGGTGTAGTCGCCGGTGAGGGCGGACAGGTCGGCGGTGGGGGTGGCAGTGGCGGTGTCGCCGGCGTCCTTGTTGCTGAAGAGACCCATGACTGGCTCCTTGGGGGACGAGCCTCGGCGCTGCACCGAGGCTGGTTTAATCTTCAACGAGGTCCCCGTGGGAAGTATTCCGGGTCTCAGGAAGTATCAGGAAGCATTTCGAGCCCCACGCGGACAGGACCCACGCGGACAGGACCCACGCGGACAGGACCCGCGCGGACAGGACCCGCGCGGACAGGACCCGCGCGGATAGGTCCCACGCGGGCACGGGAGTCGCGGGGTCGCTCGTACGGGGCACATTGAACCATCGGCGGCCTCGGGCGCCGGACCGGCCGGTTCCGGTCCCCACCAGGCCATCTCCCGTACCACTTCCGCTCGTTGACCGGTCAATCCTGGTCACGGGTCTAGGGACAGGCCATGCGACGCGCGTACGCTGATGTGGCATGGGGGAGCTACAAGCGGACTGGCGGTTGAGGCTGCGGCGCGGGGACGCGAGCGGGCCGGTGTGCGGTGCGGGCGTGCTGATCGATCCGGACCTCGTGATGACGTGTGCGCACGTGGTGACTGACCGCAACGACGTCATGTGGGTGGAGTTCGCCGAGAACCGGGAGATCGAACCGGTGGCGGCGCGCGTCGCCAAGGACGGCTGGCTGCCCGGCCCCGACGGTCAGGGCGAGGACGTCGCATTACTCCGGCTGGAGAGCCCGCGCCCGCAGGCCCGCCCCGCCACGCTGGAACCCCAGATGTGGGCCGGACTCCCGGTGTACGCCACGGGGTACGCGAAGGGCTTCGAAGATGGCATGGCCCTGCACGGCACGATCGGTGGCATGAGCGGTGAGTGGGTGCAGGTGGACTCCGTCCACCGCAGAGGGGTCGTCCGCCGGGGCTTCAGCGGCGCCGCCGTGTGCACCATGCCGGACGACCAGAATCCACCCCGCGTGGTCGGCCTGATCGTCAGCTGGCGCGGCGACAGGGGGATGCCGCTGCCCGAGGACAACGTGCTTGCCTTCTCGTATCTCATCCCCATCGAGCGCATTGCCGAACTGTCGCCCGGGGTCAAAGAGTTGATCGGTCCGGGTGCCTGGAACCAGGGCTTCGAGGACCGGCTGGGTACCTGGTTCGAGGACCCCCACGAGGATCCGGTGAAGATCACCGTCGTACCTCCGGGCAGCGGGAAGGACCGCGCGCTGCGGTTCCTGCTGAACCGCGCCGAGCTGCGCTACCAGGGCGGCCGCTCCAGCAGGCCCGCACTGGCAGACCGCGCCCTGGATTACATCGCGTACACGCCTGGACGAGAGTATCTGGCGTACTGGGACTGGCTGCTCGGCACCGGGCGCAGTCCGGGCGCGGTGAGGCTGCGCGAGCCTGAACCACCCGTCGCCGCGGTCGACGGCATGGACCAGAAGCCCAAGCCTCTACGACCCGTTGTCGCCGTCGACGGCATGGACCAGGAGGCCGACCCCCGGCCGCTGATAGAGCTTCTGGACAGGCTGCGCAGGGTGGGCTTCAGGCTGCTGATCGTCTTCCGTACCGAGGGCGGCACCGGCTGGACGGCGGCCCGCGACGTACTGCTGGCGCCCGCGCTCGAGGGCCACGCGGACCTGCTTCTCACCGATCTGAACAACTTCGAGGTCGACCACGCGGTAAAGATAGGTGTGGTCAGCAGCGGCTCGCTGGGCTCGGAGTCCTTGGTGGTCGATCTGCGTCGCACCGAACGCCGCGCGATCGACGGCATCAGCGATCCACAGGAGCGGCTGAAGCGGCTGCGCGAGCTGATCAAGAGGCTGCGCATGGACCTCAGCTTCTACAGGCGCGCGGGCCTCCGCTCCCACGGAGGACGGGCATGACCTCCTGCCCTCACCGCCGCTTCACCGGCGCCCCGTGCGGCGGCGCCGTCCTGCCCACCGGCTACTGCGCCGAGTGCGGTCGCGCCGCGACGAACGACCCGGGCCTGCCCCAACTCCCCGAGAAACCCATGGAGTTCGGCCCCAGGGAGCTGCTGGCCCTGCCCGAACACGACCCGCGGACCCCCGAGGAGCGCCTGATCAGCGCCGAGGCCCCGCTGCGTATCCGGATGACCTGCTCCAAAGCCGAGTGCGGCATCACCTTCGCCCCGCCCTACACCGAGGGCCCGGTGCCGATAGAGGGCCACTGCCCGGCCTGCGGCACGCCCTACTCGTACCGGCCCGAACTGACTCGGGGCGCCGTGCTGGGCGACAAGTACGAGATCATCGGGCCCATCGCGCACGGCGGCCAGGGTTGGGTCTATCTCGCCCGCGACAACAACCTCCGCGACTGGGTCGCCGTCAAGGGCCTGCTCAACCGGTACGAGGAGGACGGCCCCAAGCATGCGGACGTCGAGCGCCGCAATCTCGTCGCCATCCGCCACCCCCGTATCGTCCAGATCCGCGACTTCGTCAGCCACCGCGACAAGTCCGGCAAGGTCACCGGCGGCTACATCGTCATGGACGACGTAGGCGACCGTACCCTCCAAGCGGTCATGGAGGAGACCCGGCGAGGGGAGTACGTGCTCGACATCGAGGATGTCGCGGCGTACGGCTGTCAGATCCTCGAAGCGCTCGGTCATCTGCACGCCGGGGGCGAGAAGCAGTTCGTGTACGGGGACCTGAAGCCGTCCAACGTCGTGCACCACAAGGACGGCGTCAAAGTCATCGACCTCGGCGGGATGCGCGAGCAGGGCCAGAGCGAGCCGCCCGCCCACGTCACCCCCGGCTACATGGCGCCCGAGTCGGAGAACACCACCACCCTCACCGTCGCCCATGATCTGCACACCGTCGGCGTCACCCTGCGCGAACTGGCCACCTATGCCGTCGGCGACGACGTACCGGGGCTCGGCACCGCCTCCTTCCACTGGGTCGTCGAGCGCGCCACCCGTAGGGATCCCGGCCGCCGCTTCGCCGACGCCCAGGAGATGGCCGGCCAACTGCGCGGCGCGCTGCGCGAGATCCGGGCACTGCGCGGCAAGACCGACCCGCCCGAGCCCTCCGCGTACTTCCGGCCCTCCGCCCAACTCCTCGGCGCACGGCTCGGCACCGTGCCCGGACTCGACCACTGGCTGGCTCGCCCGCGCCGCGACCGGCACAGCCCGCCCACCGCGCCCGCCCTGGACCTCGGCGCACCCACCCCCACCGAGATCGCCCGCTATCTTCCGTTGCCACGGCGCTATCCAGGCGATCCGCAGACCAGCCAGTTCGAGATAAGCAGTGGCTACGACCCCGGCAAACTCCTGAGCCAGGACACCGAGAGGCCCACCTCGGTGGAGATCTGCCTGCACAACGTACGGGTCCTGGTGGGCCGGGACGGCAGGGACGACCTGGAGCGCGCCCAGGAGGAACTCGACACCGCCGACTCCATCCCCGGACCCCGGGCCGTACGCGACTGGCGGCTCCAGTGGCACCGCGGCCTGATCGCCCTGCGCCGCGCCGACCTTTACGACGATCCGCGCCAAGTCGCCGAGGCACAGGAGCACTTCACCGAGGTCCGCTTCGATCTGCCCGGCGAGTACGCGCCGAAACTGGCGCTCGCCTACTGCCTGGAAGCGCTCAGCGAGGCGGCCAGGGCAGGAGCGGGAGTGGGCGGGGGCGCCGAGCCCACCGCTCGGCAGCTGTACGAATCGGTGCTCGCCCGCAACCGCTCGCACGGCGGCGCCGCCCTGGGCCTGGCCCGGATCGCGCTGCGCGCCGGCGACCGCGCGGCCGCCCTGGACGTGCTCGGCCGGGTCCCCGTCGGCTCGCTCGACCACACCGTGGCCGCCATCGCCGCTCTGCGTGTCCGGGCCGCACGGCTGCCCGCCGGATCACACCTGCTGGCCGCCCCCGCCGACGTGGACGCCGGCCTCGACGAGCTGAAGCGCGCCGGCGAGCAGGTGCCGGGCGCCTCCGAGCTGCGGCTCTCCGAGGACGAGGCGCTGCGGCTGCGTACCGAGCTGTACGAGTGGAAGCTCGACGCGCTGTACGCACGCGGCGACCGTCTCGGGCCGCGCCGCCCACTGTCGGCCGCGGAGCGCGACGTACGCGAACAACTGGAGCAGCACTACCGGCAATTGGCCGTACGTCACCAGGACTCGGCCGCCGCGCACGAGCACCTGGTCGACCTGTCCCACGCGATACGACCGCAGACCCTCGTCTGACCCCGGCCCGACCCCGCACAGGCACAGCGACAGCCATAGCCGAAGCACACACGAGCGCACCAAGCCGAAGGAGCGCTGGAGGAGTCATGAGCAGCCCCACCCGGCCGCCACATCTGGACATTCGGCTCTCCGTCGATCACGAACGCGATCTGCGCCCGCATCGCGGCGCACAGCTCGAGGCCCATCTGCGCGTCGAGATCGCCGACACCGGCGTCCCCGCCGAACTCCCGGCCGTCGAACTCGCCGTGATCATCGCCCTCGACGTCGCCGAGCCGCGCCGCCACACCGTGCGGCACGCCCTGCCCGCAGCACTGCGCGCCCTCCCCGACGGCATCTCCTACGCCGTCCTCGGCTCCGGCCCCGAGCCGGACCTGTGCTACCCGGTCGGCGGCGAGGAGTGGGCCATAGCCGACACGCACGACAAGCGCCGCGCCGCCTTCGCGGCCCAAGCTCTCGCCCTCCACCGGGACGGCCCGCGCCCGGCCGGGTACGCCGTCTGGATGGCCCGGGTACGGGCCCTGCTCGCCGCCCGCCCCTTGTCCGTACGTCATCTGCTGCTGATCACCGACGGCAGCAGCGGCCCCGGCGAAACCCGCCTGGAGGAGGAACTCGACGCCTGCGCCGGGCAGTTCACCTGCGATGTGCTGGCCATCGGAAACGACTGGGCGCCCGACCCGCTGCTGACCATCGCCGAACGCCTGCACGGCACCGCCGAGTTCGTGGAGGAGCGGCTGGGCAACGCGATCACGGGGGCGATCCGGCGGCTGCGCCGGGTGCACAGCCCCGAGCTGCCCATCGAGGTGACCGCCCGGCTCGCCGTCCGCCAGGTCGCCCTCGGCGAGAAGGCGCCACGGCCGCACCGGCTCGGCGGCCTGTTCGAGCCGGGTGAGCCGGGACGCCCGCACCGCTGGCGGTTCCCCACGTACCAGTGGGAGTCCGGTGTCCGCGACTACCTGCTCACCCTGGCCGTCGACGCCGAGGGCGACCCGCTGGAGACCGACCTCCAGTTCGCCGTGGTCAGCATCGGCGATCACTCCGTGCCCGTGATAGCCCGCTGGCATCGCGCCGACGAGCGAAACCCCTGCGTCGTGGCCCCGGAAGGCGGCGCAAGCGTCCGCAGCATGCAGGACGTCACGGCCATGCACCTAGCTCTGCGCACCGGCCTCCGCGCCCTCGATCCGCTGCAACGCGAGCTCGCCGAGCGGCACTTGGGCGAGGCCGCGCGTCTCGCCACGCGGCTCGGCGTCGAGCGTGTGCTGGAGAACATACGTGTGTTCGCGGACATCATCGACGCCGAGGCGGGCCGGGTCCGGCTGCACGCCACGGTGAACACCGAAACGCTCGGCCAGAAGATCCTGTGGGCCGGATCGCGGCCCGGCGGACCGCTGATCGAGGCCCCGATCAGGACGGGCGGCGGCCCGCGCTGCAGGGAGTGTCAGCACCGCGCAGGTCGTGAGGCCCGCTACTGCATCAAATGCGGAGGACAACTGCTGTGAGCGACCAGGCGACGAAGCGCTCCGAAACACCGGCCGGCGCCCGCCCTCGCACAGGGACGGGGCCGTCAGCCGCGTACCGCAGACGACTCAGCCGCTACCGGACCCGCAGACTCCTGGAATTCCACCTCCTGGCGATGGCCCTCGCAGCGGTCGTCGCGGTCACCGCGCTGCTGGTCTCGTACCGCGAAGTGGCGCTGAGCGCCGACGGGCTGCGGTCACAGGCCGCCCCCGCCGTGCAGGACGTGGCCGCGACGCGGCTCGCGCTGCTGCGCGCCGACTGGGAGGCCAACTGGGTCAAGAAGAATCTCAACGGCGTGCCGGCAGCGGGGGAGAGTTATCAGTCGCAGCTCTCCGCGGCCGATCAGAGCCTGTCGCGGCTCGCCGAGAGAACCAGCGTCGACCTCGGCACGATCAACGGCCTGCTCGACTCGTACGGCACCTCCATCACCAACGGTGCCCTCTACTATCACGACGCCGGGCCTATGCAGGACCAGAAGTTCAGGGAGGCGCGCTCGCTGCTCATCCGCACCGACGTGGGCCTGGTGCCGCGCCTGGACAAGCTGCAGAACCGGCAGATGGATCGCGCGGAGGGGCTCGCCACAATGGGGGCACTCGGGTACACCGGCTGGGTCATCGCCGAACTCGCCCTGCTCGTCCTCGTGTTGGCACTGCTGTCCGCGCTGTGGGTACTGCGCGACCGCTGCGGCCGGGACTACAACCCATGGCTGCTCAGCGCCCTCGTACTCACCATCGCCCTCGCCGTGGTCCCACTCCTCGCTACGACAGTCACCCAGCGGCACATGGACAACGCCCGAGACAAGCTCACCGCGATCACAACCGTCGCGAAGCAGACCGAGCGCGAAACGAACGTGGACACCACTGACGCTCGCGTGAGGCTCGAAGGCGCCCAGACCGAGGTCTCCAAAAAGTCTCAGGAAGTACGCAAGGAACTCAGCGCAGGCGAGTGGCAGAACTCGGTGTACTACGGCGCGCTGGGCGGCGGCATCCTCGTCTTCCTCCTGCCCGCCACCGGCATCGGACGCAGGCTCAACGCCGACTACTGGAGGGCCCGTTGACCAGGTTCCGCACCGTACTCCTCGTCTGCGCCCTGCTCTTCACGGCATCGGGCTGTGAACTCGCCGCGCCGGGCCAGACGGAAAGCGAGGAGGAGGTCACCATCCTCGGCACCTGGACCGGCCCCCAGGAAACGGAGTTCAAGAAGCTCCTCGATAAACTCGACATCCCGTACGAGTACGAAGGCACCGCCGCGCAGCGCGAGGTGCTGCTCTCGCAGGTGCAGGCGGGCGAGCCTCCGGACATCGTGATCATGCCCGGCCTCGGTGAACTCGCCGAGTACGCCCATCAGGAGCGTCTCGAGAAGCTGGACGACGAGGTCTACAAGAAGAGCGAGTACGGCCCGCCCTGGCAGCCCTCCGGCAAGGGCGCGGAAGACGTGTTCTGGGTGCCGCTGAGGGCCGACCTGAAGAGCATCGTCTGGCATCGCAAGGGCACCGAACCGCCCAAATCGCCCGCACCGCCAACGAGTTGGTGCATGGGCATGGGCGAGGACGGCCCCTCGGGCTGGCCCGGCAGCGACTGGATCGAGGACCTGGTGCTACAGGGCTCCGGACCCAAGGTGTACGAGCAGTGGGTGCGAGGCGAGCTGAAATGGACCGACAAGCCGGTGATGGACGCCTGGAATGCCTGGGGTGACCTGCTCACGCAAGGCAAGAAGGGGTTGGCCGCGCGGGCGCTGATCGCCGACCACCGGGGGGCCGACGACGACAGCAATGGACTCCTGTTCAGCCAAAAGGGATGCTCGCTGGAGCATCAGGGGTCCTTCGCGCCCTTCTTCTATACCGAGGACAGCGCCAGGGATGTCGACTTCAACGAGAGAGCCAAGGATGTTGACTTCACGGACTCGGCCGACCTGCTGCCCCGCGGCCCTTACGGTGTGAAGGCCCACGAGGTGACCGGAGACTTCGCCGCCCTCTTCAGCAGCAGCCCTCAGGCCAAGGAACTGCTGAGCAAGCTCGCTTCCAAAGAGCACCAGCAAACTTGGGCCGACGACGCCGGAGTGTTCTCCGCCAACAACAAGGTCCGCTCCAGGAGGGGTGGCCTGGAGAGCGAAGTCGTCAAGCGGCTCACCTCTGAAGACACCCCCCGCTGCCTGGACGCCTCGGACGTGATGCCCCCCGCCGTACGCGACGTCTTCCACGAGGCGATCTTGCTGACCCTCACCCGCTACAGCGAGGGCAGGGGGAAGGGGAGCGTCAAGGACATCCTTGCCGACGTCCAGCGTGTGCAGGAGAACCAACCCAAGAACCAGTTCGCCCGCACCGACGTGTGCAGCACGCCACAGCAACCCCCTTTGTAGAACCCCAACAAGCCAGACCGCCCCTGAGCTGGTGGTTGACCCGCATGCCCCTGGCGTTCTGTTCAGGGGTACCAGGAAAACGACCCGGAGACTGTGAGGAATCGACGGCCCGGTTTCGACGGTGGACTTCGTAAGGTCGCTACATGACCGTTTTGGACGATGCCGGATCCTCCGCCCCAGAAGCCGCAGGAGAACCCACCGACGCCCGCGGGCGTGTGGCCGAACTGCACGCGATCCGTGCGGAGGCCCTGCGCGGACCCAGCGACAAGGCGACCGAGGCGCAGCACGCCAAGGGCAAGCTGACTTCCCGGGAGCGCATCGAACTCCTGCTGGACGAGGGCTCGTTCAACGAGGTCGAGCAGTTGCGCCGGCACCGGGCCACGGGCTTCGGCCTGGAGGCCAAGAAGCCGTACACGGACGGTGTGATCACCGGCTGGGGCACGGTCGAGGGCCGTACGGTCTTCGTGTACGCGCACGACTTCCGGATCTTCGGCGGAGCGCTGGGCGAGGCCCACGCCACGAAGATCCACAAGATCATGGACATGGCCATCGCCGCCGGGGCGCCGCTGGTGTCGCTGAACGACGGCGCGGGCGCCCGCATCCAGGAAGGCGTCAGCGCGCTGGCCGGCTACGGCGGCATCTTCCAGCGCAACACCAAGGCCTCCGGCGTCATCCCGCAGATCAGCGTGATGCTCGGCCCGTGCGCGGGCGGCGCCGCCTACAGCCCGGCGCTCACGGACTTCGTGTTCATGGTCCGCGACACCTCGCAGATGTTCATCACGGGGCCGGACGTCGTCAAGGCGGTCACCGGCGAGGAGATCACCCAGAACGGCCTCGGCGGCGCGGACGTGCACGCCGAGACCTCCGGTGTCGCGCACTTCGCGTACGACGACGAGGAGACCTGCCTCCACGAGGTGCGCTACCTCCTGTCGATGCTGCCGCAGAACAACCGCGAGAACCCGCCCCACGCGGACTCCGAGGACCCCGCCGACCGCCGCTCCGAGGTCCTCCTCGACCTGGTGCCCGCGGACGGCAACCGGCCGTACGACATGACCAAGGTCATCGAGGAACTCGTCGACGACGGCGACTACCTGGAGATCCACGAGCGCTGGGCCCGCAACATCATCTGCGCCCTGGCCCGCCTCGACGGCCAGGTGGTCGGCATCGTCGCCAACCAACCGCAGTCCCTGGCAGGCGTCCTGGACATCGAGGCCAGCGAAAAGGCCGCGCGCTTTGTGCAGATGTGCGACGCCTTCAACATCCCGATCATCACTCTTCTGGACGTCCCCGGCTTCCTGCCCGGCGTCGACCAGGAGCACGGTGGGATCATCCGCCACGGAGCGAAGCTGCTGTACGCGTACTGCAACGCGACCGTGCCCCGGATCTCGCTGATTCTCCGTAAGGCGTACGGAGGCGCCTACATCGTGATGGACAGCCAGTCCATCGGTGCGGACCTCACGTACGCCTGGCCGACCAACGAGATCGCAGTGATGGGAGCCGAAGGTGCCGCCAATGTGATCTTCCGCCGGCAGATCGCCGAGGCCGCGGACCCCGAGGCCATGCGAGCCCGCATGGTCAAGGAGTACAAGGCCGAGCTGATGCACCCGTACTACGCGGCCGAACGCGGCCTGGTGGACGACGTGATCGACCCCACCGAGACCCGCGAAGTACTGATCCGCTCGCTGGCGATGCTTCGCACGAAGCATGCCGATCTGCCGTCCCGCAAGCACGGAAACCCGCCGCAGTAACTCTGCGGTCCCCCTGCGGAAACCTCACTCACGGAGACTTACGCCCATGAGCACCCCTGACATCCGAGTCGAGAAGGGCCACGCCGAGCCCGAGGAGGTAGCCGCCATCACGGCCATCCTCCTGGCCCGCGCAGCCGCCACTCCCACGACCCCGACCCACCGCGGCCGCACCAAGGCCGGCTGGCGCCGCCTCGAGCGCGAGCCCGGCTTCCGAGCACCGCACAGCTGGCGCTAAGCCCAGCGCCCCGAAGGAGGCCGAAGGCCTTCTAGGGGCCGCGGGGAACTGCGCGAGCAACCACGACGGCTCGCAGGCGGCCAACTACACCTAGGGGCAGCCCGGTAGCCGCGCTAAGGCCAGAAAAGGGGGCGCCCTCTCCAACCGGAGAGGGCGCCCCCTTCGTGCACCGCGCGGCTAGCGCAACCGCGCCATCAGCGCATGCTCAACCAACGTGATCAGAGTCGACTTCGCATCGGCCCGATGCCGCGCATCAGTCGTGATGATCGGCGTATCCGGACCGATCTGCAGCGCCTCACGCACCTCGTCAGGGTTGTACGGCTGATTGCCGTCAAACCCATTGAGGGCGATCACAAACGGAAGCCCGCTGTTCTCGAAGTAGTCGACCGCCGGGAAGCAGTCGGCAAGACGCCGGGTGTCGACCAGGACGACCGCGCCGATGGCGCCGCGTACCAGGTCGTCCCACATGAACCAGAAGCGGTCCTGGCCGGGCGTACCGAAGAGGTACAGGATCAGGTCCTGGTCCAGGGTGATACGGCCGAAGTCCATGGCGACGGTGGTCGTCGTCTTGTCTCCGGTGTGGGTGAGGTCGTCGATGCCCGCGGACGCGGACGTCATGACGGCCTCGGTACGCAGCGGGTTGATCTCCGAGACGGCCCCGACGAACGTGGTCTTGCCCACGCCGAAGCCACCCGCCACCACGATCTTCGCCGAGGTGGTTGAGCGGGAAGGACCGCCGCTAGAGCTTGCGAAGTCCACTGAGCACCCTTTCGAGCAGTGTCACGTCTGGCTGGCCGCCGGCGTTCTCGTCGCCGCCGGGCTGATGGATGGCGACCAGGCCCGCCTCCGCCAAGTCGGCGACGAGAATCCTGGCCACGCCGAGAGGGATGGTGAGCAGGGCCGAGATCTCGGCCACCGACTTGATCTCCCGGCAGAGGTTGCAGATCCGCTGATGCTCGGGCAGCTGGCCCTGCATCTGGTGCGGCTGCGCGGTGGTGTGCACCAGTGCCTCGATGGCGAGCTGGTACCGCGGCCTGGTGCGGCCGCCCGTCATGGCGTACGGGCGCACCAGAGGGTTTGAGGCCCCGCCGGCAGGGGACGGCTCAGGGGAGCGGCGCTGCGGCTGTACCGGCTGGATGCGCGGCCCCGACGGCTGGTCGTACGGCGAGGGACCAGGGCCCTGGGGGCTCTGGGGCGCGTACGGTTGGCGCTGCCGGTGGCTGGGCGTGGAGGGGAAGTTGTACCGGTTCGGGTTCTGCGCACCGGCACCCTGGTCCTGGCCCTGGCCAGGACCGTAAGACCAGTTGCCCGAAGACGAACCGCCTGGGGGTGTTGCCACTTTCTCCTCCTCCGACTGTGCCGGGCACCCATCACTCTGGATAGCCGTGTCCGAAACCTTACGGCCACGGGACGCCAAAATGTATCGCTTGTCTGCTAGTTGAGAAGGCTGCCCTGGAGCTCAGCACGCAGATCAGGCGTCAGAACCGTACCGGCACGGTCCACCAGAAGGGCCATCTCGTACCCAACGAGACCGATATCCGCTTCCGGATGTGCAAGGACCGCGAGCGAAGAACCATCGGAAATGGACATGATGAAGAGGAATCCTCGCTCCATCTCCACAACCGTCTGGTTCACACTGCCACCCTCGAAGATGCGGGACGCGCCCGCGGTCAGCGAGGTAAGACCCGACGCGACGGCCGCCAGCTGGTCGGCGCGGTCGCGCGGAAAGCCTTCGGACATCGCCAGAAGGAGTCCGTCGGCGGAGACCACCACCGTGTGAGACACCCCGGGGGTGTTGTCCACGAAGTTGGTGATCAACCAGTTCAGGTTCTGCGCCGCCTGGCTCATCGGGCTCACACTAACGCTCCTGGTTGTAGGTGCTATCAGGACCGAAGCCCTGGCCGTTCGTTTCACTGCCTGCGTTACGTCCCCGCTGGACGCCCCGGCGCAGGTTGCTCAGCCTGCCCCGGACATCCTCGGGGGCGCGGGAGACCTGGGGGCCGCCCTGGTGGGTGGATTCGGCGGTGCCCTCGACCAGGTTGGCCTTGGGTACCCGCCGCGGCAGGCCGGAGGAGGTGACCCCGCCCGCCTTGGGCTTCTTCAGCTGTTCGGCGCGCTGCCACCGCTGGTCGTTGGCCGACCGCCAGTCGCCGCTGCCGTTGCTGCCGCTGCCGTTGGTGTCCGAGGTGGCCGGCGCTTCCTGGCTCACGGGCTGCCGACTGCTCGCGCCGTTCGCGGTGGAACCGCGGCGCGGAAGCCCGGCGTCGGTCAGCTCGTGGGCGGCGGAGGGGGCCGGTCCCGGACGATCGAAGCCTACGCGGTCCTGCTCGGCCACGTCAGCGGCCTGCGCGGATTCCGTTTCCGGAGCGTACTCGGACTGATACCCATTCCGGTATTCGTCCTGCTGGGGCCAGTCGTCCTGGTAGGACTGGGCTTCGAACGGCGAGAACCTGTCCTGCGAGGATCCGTGGGCCTGCGGCTGCTCCTCCTGCGCCGGCTCCGCATAGGACGGTTCCGGATAGCCGCCGTTCGACAGGTTCGACGGGAAGTACGTCTCGTCGTACGCCGGCTGCTGCTGCTCCTCGTACGCCGTTTGCTGGTCGTACGCGGGCTGCTCGGTGTACGCGGCCGGTGCGCCGTCGTACGCGGGCCTGCCCTCGTCGTAGGCGGGCTGCTGGGGCTCGTAGCCGGATTGGTTGCCGTCGTAGCCGGTCCGGCCCTCGTCGTACCCGGGCTGCTGCCGGTCGTAGTCCTCGCGGAAGGACCCGGCCTCGAGCTCCGGCTGCTGCGACTGGCTCTCCAGGGCCGCTCGGCGCTCCTCACGCATCAGCGAGCGGCCGACGGGGTCGAGCTCGCGTATGTCGTCCGGGACGTTGTCGTAGCGGCTGTCGTCGAAGCCCAGCTCGGCGGCCGTGCGCATGGGCGGACCCTGGAAGTTCTCGCCCTGGAAGGACTGCTGCTGCTCCGGGATGATCTGCGAGACGGTGAACTCGTCGCCCTGGAGGTTCTGATCGCCACCGCCACCATGGGTGATCGCGTCGGGCAGCATGACGAGCGACGTCGTACCGGCCTGCTCGCCGGAGGGGCGCAGCTGGACCCGGATGCCGTGCCGGTCGGACAGCCGGCCGACCACGAACAGGCCCATCCGCTGCGAGATCGCGGCGTCCACGGTCGGCGGGTTGGCCAGCTTGTGGTTGATGTCCGCGAAGTCCTCGGCGGTGAGGCCGATGCCCTTGTCGTGGATCTCGATCATCACGCGGCCGTCGGGGAGACGGGTCGCGGTGACGCGGACCTTGGTCTGCGGCGAGGAGAACGTGGTGGCGTTCTCCAGCAGCTCGGCCAGCAGGTGCACGAGGTCGGTCACGGCGCGGCCGTGGATCTCGGCCTCCGGGACGCCGGAGAGCTCGATGCGCTCGTACTGCTCCACCTCGGAGGAGGCGGCGCGCAGCACGTCGACCAGCGGGACCGGCTGGTCCCAGCGGCGGCCGGGCTCCTCGCCGGCGAGGACCAGGAGGTTCTCGCCGTTGCGGCGCATACGGGTCGCCAGGTGGTCCAGCTTGAAGAGGTTCTCCAGCTGGTCCGGGTCGGCCTCGTTGTTCTCCAGGTCGGTGATCAGGGTCAGCTGGCCCTCGATCAGCGACTGGTTGCGGCGCGAGAGGTTGGTGAAGATCGCGTTGATGTTTCCCCGCAGCAGGGCCTGTTCGGCGGCGAGCCGGACGGCCTCGCGGTGGACCTGGTCGAAGGCGCGGGCGACCTCGCCGATCTCGTCCGTGGAGGTGATCGGGATCGGGGCGACCCGGGTGTCGACCCGGCCGGGGTCGGTGCGCGAGAGCTGGTCGACCAGCATCGGCAGGCGCTGCTCGGCGACGCCGAAGGCCGCGTTGCGCAGCTGGCGCATCGAGCGGCTCATCTGGCGGGCCATGAGCGAGGCGATGATGAACGCGGCGAGCAGGGCGATGATGACGATCGCGCCGTTGATGATGGCGTCGCGCTGCGCGTCGGAGGCGATCTCACCCGCGTCGGAGACGGCCCTGTCGATGAGCTCGTTCTCGATCTGGTCGTAGCCGTCGAACTTGGCGGTGGACGCGGCCATCCAGGTGTCCGGGGTGATGCCCTTCGTGGCCAGTTCCTCGGGGCTCCTGGCGGCGACTCCCTGGACCATCTCGTTCAGCGCGGGCGGGGCCACGAACTCGCGGCCCGCGGCCTCGGCCTGCCGCTCGGCCTCGGCGACCCGCTGCTGGCCCTCCTGGGTCTTCTGCGCCATGACCGTTTTGAGCTTCTGGGCATCCTGCGCCGTGCCGCCGGAGATGTACTCCTGGACGGCGATGCCCTCCAGGTAGGCGTAGGAGGTGAACGCGACCCGCTGCCGGTTGTAGACGGCCTCGTCTTCGCTGGGCCTGACGAGCAGGTGCATACCGATCGAGCGCTGCAGCGAGGCGGCGCCCTTGGCCAGCGCGACGGCGTACACGGTCCGGCCGTAGCTGGTGATGTTTCCGGTGCCGAGACCCAGCTCGTTCGTGAACTCGAGCAGATAGTGCTCGATGTCGACGTAGTCCTCTTCGGTTTTCACCGGGTCCTGCGACGTTTTGAACGCGTCGTCGCGCAGTTTCGCGAGAGACGGCTCGGCCTTCTCCACGAGCTGAAGCCGGCGCTCCAGGCCGTATCCGGAGGGCATGCCCTCGACGGACTCGTGGAAGGCGTCGGCCTTCTTGTTGGTGGTGGCGCGGACCTGGTCGATGACCTTCTGGTCCTCTTCGGAGCGCTTCTCCTTGAGGAGCGGCTCGGCGGAGAGGTCGCGCTCGTTCAGCAGGGCCGCCGCGTACTCCGAGGCGGTTTCCACGATCTGCGCGATCTTCTCGGCGTCCTGGGCCTCGTTCCAGGTGTCGATCGAGGCCTTCACGTTGAAGCCGCCCATGACCAGGCCGACCAGCACGGGTATGAGCAGGATGGCATTCAGTCTGGTCGGTACGCGCCAGTTACGCGGAGACAACCGGCTGCCGCTGGACGCGGGTGGCGCCGTCGGCTCCGTCTTCCGGGGCACGGGTGCGGGTGCCGCTCCGCGCGGCGGCGGGGTGAAGTTGCCCCGCGCCGACGGCTCGGGACCGTTCTTGCTTCGCCTCACTCGACCAACAACCTCTCGGCGTCGGCACCAACGTTGTGCCGCGTGTGTCTTCCAGCCCTGGGCTACCGGGCAGTTCAGGCATTCCAGCACGTCAGGCTGTGCTCGTCCAAACACTCGGAACCGCGGATTCCGGGCTTCGTAAACCCCAGATAAAACGGTCATAAAGAGCGAGCCCCGCCAAAAGACGGGGCCGATGTGAGCACAGCGGCACCATGCGACCGCGACGCGTGTCGATGCCACTCAATTTCTCTGTCGAAACGTTATGAACAGCCTGGCCGGCCGTGTCAAAGGACACAGCCGGCTCCGAGGCTTCTACGACAAGTGTCGTATGGCATGGCTGATTTCGGTGCTACCGAAGACGCGCCATCAGCGCGTGCTCGACCAGCGTGATCAGCGCACTCTTGGCATCGGCCCGGTGCCGGGCGTCCGTCGTGATGATCGGGGAGTCGGGGCCGATTTGCAACGCCTCCCTCACTTCGTCGGGGGTGTACGGCTGGTGCCCGTCGAAGCCGTTGAGGGCGATCACGAAGGGCAGTCCGCTGTTCTCGAAGTAGTCGACCGCCGGGAAGCAGTCGGCGAGACGCCGGGTGTCGACCAGGACCACGGCGCCGATGGCGCCGCGTACGAGGTCGTCCCACATGAACCAGAAGCGGTCCTGGCCGGGCGTACCGAAGAGGTACAGGATCAGGTCCTGGTCCAGGGTGATACGCCCGAAGTCCATGGCCACCGTCGTGGTGGTCTTGTCTCCGGTGTGGGTGAGGTCGTCGATGCCCGCGGACGCGGACGTCATGACGGCCTCGGTGCGCAGCGGGTTGATCTCGGAGACGGCTCCGACGAACGTGGTCTTGCCCACGCCAAAGCCACCCGCCACCACGATCTTCGCGGAGGTGGTCGCCCGGCCTCCGTCAGAGCTTGCGAAGTCCACTGAGCACCCTTTCGAGCAGTGTCACGTCCGGCTGGCCGCCGGCGTTCTCGTCGCCACCGGGCTGATGGATGGCGACGAGTCCGGCCTCAGCGAGGTCCGCGACGAGAATCCGTGCCACGCCCAGGGGCATGGACAGGAGTGCCGACACTTCGGCGACAGACTTCACCTCACGGCAGAGGTGGCAGATCCGCTGATGCTCGGGGAGCAGCCCCATCAGCTGCGCCGGGTCGGCCGTCGTGCTGATCAGTGCCTCTATGGCGAGCTGGTAGCGCGGCCGGGTCCGGCCGCCGGTCATCGCGTACGGACGTACCAGCGGCTGGTCGCCCTCGTCCCCGTACGGCTCTGCGTACGGATCGTGAGAGGCGGTGGGCGGGGTCATGAATCCTCCGGGCGGGACAGCATGTCGGTCAGTCGTGCCGTCGATGAGGGCCGGTGGGGGAACGAGCGGCCTGACGGTGGTCTTGCCTTATGGGGCGATCTAGTGCAACAGGCTGCCTTGCAGTTCGGCCCGCAGATCGGGCGTCAGTACGGCGCCCGCACGGTCGACGAGCAGGGCCATCTCGTATCCGACGAGGCCGATGTCGCAGTCCGGGTGGGACAGGACCGCGAGCGACGAGCCGTCGGAAATGGACATCAGGAACAGGAAGCCGCGCTCCATCTCGACCACGGTCTGCGCCACCGTGCCGCCCTCGAAGATCCGGGAGGCACCGGCGGTGAGCGAGGTCAGTCCGGAGGCGACGGCCGCGAGCTGGTCCGCGCGGTCGCGCGGGAAGCCCTCCGACAACGCCAGAAGGAGCCCGTCGGCGGAGACGACGACGGTGTGGGACACCCCGGGGGTGTTGTCAACGAAGTTGGTGATCAACCAGTTGAGATTCTGTGCTGCCTGGCTCATCTGGCTCAACTAACGCTCCTGCTGGTGAGTGGGGCTGGGGAAGCTGCCGGTCTGGCCCGAACCGGCCTGGCGACCCTGTTGGATGCCCCGACGGAGATTGGTCAGCCGGCCGCGTACGTCATCGGGCGCACGCGAGACCTGCGGACCGCTTTGGTGCTGTTGCTGCTGAGCCGTCCCCGCGACGAGGTTCGCGCGGGGCACTCGGCGCGGCAGACCCGAGACGGTGACGCCACCCGCGGTGGGCTGGCGCACCTTCTCGGCCTGGCGGCCGAGTTCATCATTGGGAGAAGCACGCCAGGACGACGTGACGGCGGGAGCCGACTCCGGCGCCGGGCGCTGCGGGGCCTCGGGGGCCCGGCTGGGCGGCGGCGGGGTGTCCATGGCGGACGCCGAAGACGCCGACTCGGTCCGGGAGCCGTTGCTCCGGGCCTGGTCCTGGTCCTGCCCCTGGTGGAACCAGTTGGTCTCCAGGGTGTCGTACAGCGGCGTACGTCCGTCGCCGGGGCCCGTCGCCGGGGGCAGACCCTCCGGCTCCGGCACGCGCGGGGGCTGCGACGGCTGCGGGGGGAGCGAGGGGCGCCGACGCGGCTGCGGGCGCTGGGGGCGCCGATTGCCGTTCGCACCGTTCGTCCCGTTGGCTCCGGGGCGCTCGAACTGGCCGGTGTTGCCGCCGCCCTGGCCCTCTCGCTCCGGAGCGGAACCGTTGTAGCCGGACGCCGGGGTCCGCCCGTTCGCGGCCTGGTCCTGGCGGCCATCGCGGCCCGGAGGGGCGAACTGGCCGGTCGAGGACGGGTTCTGCCTGGCGGAAGGATTCGGCGGACCGAACACATCCGGGCGTACGAACTGCCCTGTGCCCTGGCCGGGACGAGGCATGTCGAAGTCGGCGGGACCCGCACCAGGACCGGAACCGGGACGCGGGGCGTCGAAGTCCGGCCGGGGGTACTCACCCGTGGAGCTCGGACCCTGACGGTCGTCGATCCGCGGGATCTCCTCGGTCGAACCCGGGCCCTGACGGTTGTCCACACGCGGTATGCGCGAGGTCGCGTCCGGCTCCTCGTGGCCGCGCGGGGCGTCCATCGGGTCGCGCCGGCCCGGCTCGTCGCTCCAACTGCTCACCTTCGGCTTGGGGTTGCCCCCGGGCAGCTCGGCACGCGGGCCACCGGGCGGCGGCAGCTGCGGCTGCCCGTCGGGACGACGGCCCTGCTCGGGGTGGTTGCTCTCGGGGCGCCGCTGCGGCGGTACGGGACCACGGCCGCCGAACGCCTCCTGGCGGCCGCCGCTGTCGCCGAAACCGTCGAAGCCCTGCGGAGCACCCGTACCGGCGGCCTGAAGACCCTGCGGCGCACCCGGCGCGGCACCTGCCGGAGCCGGCCTGCCCTGCGGGGGCGCGGGCGGCATGGGCGGCTGCGGACCACGCGAGCCGCCCGGCCCGCCCGGACGACCGCCCGAGTCGCTGCCGGTCAGCGCCGGACGCGGACCCGAGCCCGCACCGACCTGCCCGCGCTGCGGCCCGGAGTTCAGGCGACCGGGGCCACCCGGCGCACCAGCACCGGCACCCGCGCCGAGCGCGGGACCACTGCCGGCCCCGCCACGGCGGGCCGCCGCGACACCGGCCGCGGCCTGCGCGGCGGCCGGACCGCCGGAACCCGCGCCCTGGCCCGGCTTGCCCGGTGCCTTCTTGCCGCCCTGGGCGACATCGACGGGGAGCATGACCAGCGCGGTCGTACCACCGGAGTCGGACGGCCGCAGCTGAATGCGGATGCCGTGCCGCTGCGAAAGCCGGCCGACCACGAACAGACCCATGCGGCGGGAGACCGAGACGTCCACGGTGGGCGGCGAGGCGAGCCGCTCGTTGATCGCCGCGAGGTCCTCGGGGGAGAGGCCGATACCGGTGTCGTGGATCTCGATCAGTACGCGGCCGTCGGGCAGCGCGTGACCGGTGACCTTGACCTTGGTCTGCGGCGAGGAGAACGAGGTGGCGTTCTCCAGCAGCTCGGCGAGCAGGTGCACGAGGTCGTTGACGACGCGGCCCGCGACCTCGGTCGCCGGGACCGAGGACAGCTCGATGCGTTCGTACTGCTCCACCTCGGAGGCGGCGGCGCGCAGCACGTCGACCAGCGGGACCGGGCGGGTCCAGCGGCGGCCGGGCTCTTCACCGGCGAGAACGAGGAGGTTCTCACCGTTACGGCGCATGCGGGTCGCGAGGTGGTCCAGCTTGAACAGCGAGGACAGCTGGTCCGGGTCGGCCTCGCGGGACTCCAGCTCGGAGATCAGCGACAGCTGACGCTGGATGAGGCCCTGGGAGCGCCGCGAGAGGTTGGTGAACATCGCGTTGACGTTGCCCCGCAGCAGGGCCTGCTCGGCGGCCAGTCGTACGGCTTCGCGGTGCACGTCGTCGAAGGCCGCGGCCACCTGGCCGATCTCGTCCTTGGAGTGCACACCGACCGACTGCACGGAGGTGTCGACGTCCTGCGGGTCGGACTCGGACAGCTGCTTGACCAGCTCGGGCAGCCGGTCCTGGGCGACCTTGGTCGCGGTGTCCTGGAGCCGGCGCAGCGAGCGGATCATGGAGCGGGCCACCACGAAGGCGCCGACGAGCGAGACACCGAGCACGAGCAGGATCAGCGCACCGGAGATGATCGCTTCCTGCTCGGACTCGTTACGCAGCTCACGGGCCTTCTGCTCCATCTGGTTGAGCAGCGTGAGCTCGATCTTGGACATCTCCTGGATCTTGGCCGAGTCGGCGTCGATCCAGTCCAGGTACGAGCGCTTCTGGCGCTGCTCCAGGCCGTCCTCCCGGCCGAGCACGCGCTGCGCGTAGATGTCGGCTTCCTCGATGGTCGGGCTGCCCTCTTCGATCGGCCTCATCAGGGCCGCCGCGTTGCCCTCGTAGATGCTGGCGAAGCCGGAGAGTTCGGACCTCTGGTTGTCCAGCGCGGAAGCCGCGTACTGCCGGTCGTTCTCCGAGAGATTACCGAACGTCTTGTCGGTCGCGGGCAGGGCCGCGGCGATCACGGCGCGCTGGATGGACGCGTACTCCTTGGCGGAGGAGAAGGCCGTCAGGGCGCGCGTGCGCTGGATCATCTCCGGGTTGCTGGTCGCCTGGGCCATGTCCTGGGAAAGACCCAGCAGCCGGTCGATGAGCCGGTGGTACGCCTCGACCGTCTGCGCGGAGTTCTCGGTGTCCGCGTAGGCCTCGCTGCGGAGGGTCTTGAGCTTGCCCAGTTCGGTGGTGATGGAGACGACGTTGTCGCGGACACCGCCGATGGTCTCCTCGTTGCCCACGTCGTCGATCTCGCGCGTGCCCTCCTTGAAGGTGGCAAGCGCGCGGTCCGTCTTGTCGCGCAGACCCTTGACCGTGGGCTCGTCCGGCTCGGCGCCGTGCGAGAGCGGTCCGGCCGACTTGTCGCGCTCCTCCTGGAGCGCGGCGGCCAGCTCGGTCGCCTGCTTGGTCATGTCGGTCAGCAGCCTCATGTTGTCGAGCTGCTGGATGTCGTCCATGGAGTCGCTGATGCGCAGCGCACCGAGCGAGGTCGCGGCGACCACGGGGAGCGCGAGCAGCGACACCAGGCGCGTGGAGATGCGCCAGTTGCGCAGCGCTATTCGGGCGCCGGGGCCACTCGGACTCTTCGGATTCGCCGCGGGAGCGGCGGGCGCCGGGGCGGCGGGTCCGCCCGACGGGCCTCCCGGGCCTGGGCGCGAGCCGCGGTCACCGCTGTCGCCGGCCTGTGCCGGTCCTTGGTTCTGGGCGCGTTGGGGCGACGAACCGCGGTCGGTCCCGCCGTGCGGCTCCGGCTCCGCCGAAGCGCTGCCATCCCTCTTGAAACGTCCCTGCACTAGCGTCGCAACCTCTGGACCAGGCGTCCCTCCGCAGAACGGTTGGGACGGTGTCGGCGTCGTACCGGCGCAATGCGCCTTTTGTCGGTCTTTGGTGACCGGCGCTGCTCCCCCTATCCCGCCGCCATGCGGCGCTACGTTGCGCCCCCTGTGCGCCGGTTCGATCCCACGGCGGTTCGTGGAATTCCAGCACAGTGCCGGATCTCCAACAAGGGCCAAGGGTCATGCTGTGACCAACGTGACCCCTTGTGAGGGGCGGGTTACGGGTCGTAGAAAGTGATCCCACGCATAACGGGTACAATCCGGCGTCCCGCTCGTGCGCGAGGCGTGTCCCAGTCGCCATGATCAGCAGCGGAATGATGGCTTCAGGGGGTAAATGCCCGCTTTGTCGGTGTGAAAGTTCGGCGTGAATTGACCGTTTCGGTGGGCGGTTCGTGAGGAAACTCACACGGCAATCATGAGGCCTTCACAACTTTCTCCGGGAGCCGGACGTTTAGCCTGAGGCTTTACAGGTACAGCAAATCCGACAACATGCGCTTGTGCGACGGCCGTTGGCCGCGCAGGCGCCCGTACGACGGGGTCTAACACCGCACATGAAGACGCTGATGTTCCAGAACATAGCCAATCCGCGACGCACCACGCTGGCGCACCTCGAAGACGCCGACGAGCTGCAGATCCCGGAGCGGCGCGAACAGCAGGAGCACGCCGTCGAGCTCCCCGCCCAGACCGCCAACCCCCGCCGCACCGTCCTCGTGGACATCCCGGTGGGCGCGGGCGCCGAGAAGTAGGACGGCGGCAGGACTCAGAGTCCAGAACCAGGACTCCGAGTCCAGAACTCAGTGTCGAGGACGATCCCCACGGCCCCCGCGTAATCGCGTGAGGTCGCACCCCTTCCCCGCGTTAGCCTGGAGCGTCATACTCCGGCCGGCTCAGTAGAGGGGCGCAAAGTTCCCGTGCGCATCGCCAGGTTCTCCATCGACGGCAACGTCGCGTTCGGCGCGGTCGAGGGCGACAGCCCTCCTGGATCGACCGACGGGCTCGTCCTCGACATCATCAAGGGCATCCCCTTCACGGACTTCGAACTCTCCGGTACGAAGCTGCCGCTGAGCAAGGTCAGGCTGCTCCCACCGGTACTCCCGAACAAGGTCGTGGCCTTCGGCCGCAACTACGCGGAGCACGCGAAGGAACTCGGCAACGAGGTGCCCGACGCTCCGTTCGCCTTCTTCAAGCCGTCCACCTCGGTGATCGGCCCCGGCGACGAGATCGCGTACCCCTCCTTCTCCCAGGAGCTGCACCACGAGGCCGAGCTGGCCGTGGTCATAGGCCGGATGTGCCGCGAGGTCCCGCGCGAGCGCGTCAAGGACGTCATCCTCGGCTACACCTGCGCCAACGACGTCACCGCACGCGACGTCCAGAAGCGCGAGAAGCAGTGGGCGAGAGCCAAAGGCTTCGACTCCTCCTGCCCGCTCGGCCCCTGGGTGGAGACGGATCTCGACCCCTCCGACCTGACGATCCAGTGCACGGTCAACGGCGGGCAGCGCCAACTGGGCCGTACCAGCGAGATGATCCACCCCATCGAGGATCTGATCGTGAACATCACCGAGGCCATGACGCTGCTCCCCGGCGACGTGATCCTCACGGGCACCCCCGCGGGGGTCGGCCCCCTCAACGTCGGCGACGAGGTCGCCGTCACCATCGAAGGCATCGGCACTCTCACCAACAAGGTGATCAAGCGTGGCTAACGCGAACGTCCGCGTACGTTTCTGTCCCTCGCCGACCGGCAACCCCCATGTGGGCCTGGTCCGCACCGCCCTGTTCAACTGGGCGTTCGCCCGCCATCACGGCGGCAGCGGCGGTAAATTCGTATTCCGCATCGAGGACACCGACGCGGCCCGCGACTCCGAGGAGTCGTACGAGCAGCTGCTGGACTCCATGCGCTGGCTCGGCTTCGACTGGGACGAAGGCCCCGAGATCGGCGGCCCGCACGCGCCGTACCGCCAGTCACAGCGCATGGACATCTACAAGGACGTCGCCCGCAAGCTCCTCGACGCCGGCCACGCGTACTACTGCTACTGCTCCACGGCCGAACTGGACGCCCGCCGCGAGGCCGCCCGCGCGGCCGGCAAGCCCTCCGGCTACGACGGCCACTGCCGTGCCCTCACCGACGAGCAGATCGCCACGTACAAGACCGAGGACCGCGAGCCCATCGTCCGCTTCCGCATGCCGGACGAGGCGATCACCTTCACGGACCTGGTCCGCGGCGAGCTGACGTTCACCCCGGAGAACGTTCCGGACTACGGGATCGTACGAGCCAATGGGGCGCCCCTCTACACGCTCGTGAACCCCGTCGACGACGCCCTCATGGAGATCACCCACATCCTGCGCGGCGAGGACCTGCTGTCCTCCACGCCCCGCCAGATCGCCCTCTACAAGGCACTGATCGAGCTGGGCATCGCCAAGTCCGTCCCGGCCTTCGGACATCTGCCGTACGTGATGGGCGAGGGCAACAAGAAGCTCTCCAAGCGCGACCCGCAGTCCTCGCTGAACCTCTACAGGGAGCGCGGATTCCTCCCGGAGGGCTTGCTCAACTACCTCTCCCTGCTGGGCTGGTCGCTCTCCGCGGACCAGGACGTCTTCTCGATCGACGAGATGGTCGCGGCCTTCGACATCAAGGACGTCGTCCCGAACCCGGCCCGCTTCGACCTGAAGAAGTGCGAGGCCATCAACGCCGATCACATCCGACGGCTCGACCTGAAGGCCTTCGTCGAGGCCTGCGGCCCGTGGCTGAAGGCCCCGCACGCACCCTGGGCGCCTGAGGACTTCGACCAGGCCAAGTGGGAGGCCATCGCCCCCCACGCCCAGACCCGCCTGACGGTCCTGTCCGACATCACGCAGAACGTCGACTTCCTGTTCCTGCAGGAGCCGGTCTCCGATGAGGCGTCCTGGACGAAGGCGATGAAGGAGGGCTCGGACGCACTCCTGCGCACGGCCCGAGCAAAGCTGGAATCAGCGGACTGGACGAGTCCGGAGTCCCTCAAGGCCGCCGTCCTAGCGGCCGGCGAGGAACACGGCCTCAAACTGGGCAAGGCCCAGGCCCCCGTCCGCGTAGCCGTAACCGGCCGCACGGTAGGCCTCCCCCTCTTCGAGTCCCTGGAAGTCCTGGGCAAGGACAAAACCCTGACCCGAATCGACGCGGCCCTGGCGAAGCTGACCGCGTAGGGCCTCGTGCACGGAGGGGCGGCACCCGCGCCGGGTGCCGCCCCTCCGTGTTGCGTGCCGATGGTCAGGCGTCGTGCTCGTCGATCAGGTAGTGGCTCTCGTCGAAGATCTCCAGCACGACGACGACCATGATCGCGCCGGCCACCATGTACTCCAGCACCACGCCCGGGGCCACGTATGCCTTGCGCAGGTGTTCGTCTGGACCCAGCTGGGCGGTGGACGTCTTGCGGTAAGGATCGCGGGCCAGTATGCGCACGGCCTTGTCCAACTGGGCTCGGCGCTCTCCGGGCAGGGCGTCATACGCGGCGCGGGCCTCGACGGTGAACTGGACGCGATACTCGGTCATGGCTGTGGCTCGTGACTTTCGCTCGTGGGTCTCACCAGGTTAAGTCATCAGTGATGCGCAGGGCCGGGAAACGTGCGTCAGCTCTCGCCATGGGGTCTGGGGGGGAGCCCACAGTTTCGGGAAGGGGCGGGGCTGGGGAAGGTCACACCATGACGATCAGAGCCGTGGTCTGGGATGTGGACGACACGATCTTCGACTACTCCACGGCCGACCGCGCCGGAATGCGCGGACACCTCGCGGCCGAGGGCCTCCTCGAGGGGTACGCCTCCGTGGAGCAGGCCCTCGACCGGTGGCGGAAGGTCACCGACCAGCAGTGGGCCAGGTTCGCGGCAGGCGAGGCCTCCTTCGAGGGCCAGCGGCGCGACCGAGTGCGGGTTTTCCTGGGCGAGGAAATGACCGACGCCGAGGCCGACGCGTGGTTCCAGCGGTACATCACCCACTACGAAGCCGCCTGGGAACTCTTCCCCGACGTGCTGCCGGCCCTCGACACCCTCGCCGCCACCCACCGACACGCCGTGCTGTCCAACTCCAGCCTCCACGTCCAGGACCGCAAACTCCGCGTCCTCGGTGTATACGACCGCTTCGAGACGGTGCTGTGCGCAGCCGAGCTGGGCGTCTCCAAACCGGAGGCCCGCGCCTTCCACGCCGCCTGCGAGGCACTGTCGCTGCCCCCGCACCAGGTCGCATACGTCGGCGATCACCCGGAGATCGACGGCCAGGGCGCGGCCGGCGCGGGCCTCTTCTCGGTCTGGATCGACCGCACGGGCGTGAGCACGCTCACCGGAGAGGGCCCGGACACCGGCGTCGAGATCGCTCCGGATCAGCCCGCCGGCCTGCGCCGCATCACTTCTCTGGCCGAACTCCCCGTCCTCCTCGCGGCCGATACCCGTTTTGGAGCGCCGTCCACCTTCGGGTAATGTTCTTCCTGCGCCACCGCGAGCGGGCCGACAGGCCGGAACCGGGAAGCGCAAGCTAAGACAAAATCCCCGCCGGGGGTTGCGTTTCAGTGGCCTATGGTGTAATTGGCAGCACGACTGATTCTGGTTCAGTTAGTCTAGGTTCGAGTCCTGGTAGGCCAGCTCGCAGAGCTCATCTGCAAAAGCCCCCGTTGTGTAGCGGCCTAGCACGCTGCCCTCTCAAGGCAGTAGCGCCGGTTCGAATCCGGTCGGGGGTACAGATCCTTCCCAGGGAGCCAGTCCGGGTCGCACCCACTGGATCTCATGCAGGATCGCTAGGGCCCCCGTTGTGTAGCGGCCTAGCACGCCGCCCTCTCAAGGCGGTAGCGCCGGTTCGAATCCGGTCGGGGGTACGAACTGGTCTAAACCATATTGGTCTATGGTGTAATTGGCAGCACGACTGATTCTGGTTCAGTTAGTCTAGGTTCGAGTCCTGGTAGACCAGCTCGGATCTGCGGCGGTGCACATTAAACGCTTGCAAGATCCTCGCCCCCGTTGTGTAGCGGCCTAGCACGCCGCCCTCTCAAGGCGGTAGCGCCGGTTCGAATCCGGTCGGGGGTACGTCACGAAGAAGCCCTCCCCAGCAGGGGAGGGCTTCTTCGCGTTGGTTCTGCGAGGCGTTGGTTCCGCGAGCCGAGCTGAACTGAGCCGAGTTGAACGGCAGGACAACCTCAACTCCAGCCGGTCGCTGCGGCGTTGAAACGACCGGTTGGATCGACTCGGCGTATCAGCCGGTGCGGCGCAGCGCCTCCGAGAGGCGGGCCGCCGCGTCGATGACGGCCTGGGCGTGCATCCGGCCCGGGTGCCGAGTCAGGCGCTCGATCGGCCCGGAGACCGAGACGGCGGCCACCACCCGGTTCGAGGGCCCGCGCACCGGCGCCGAGACGGACGCCACGCCCGGCTCGCGCTCGCCGATCGACTGGGCCCAGCCCCGGCGCCGTACGCCCGACAGCGCCGTCGCTGTGAAGCGGGCGCCCTGCAGACCACGGTGCAGGCGCTCCGGCTCCTCCCAGGCCATCAGGATCTGAGCCGAGGAGCCCGCCTTCATGGTGAGCGTCGAGCCGACAGGGACCGTGTCCCTGAGGCCCGACAGACGCTCCGCCGCGGCGACGCAGATACGCATGTCGCCCTGGCGGCGGTAGAGCTGGGCGCTCTCGCCCGTGACGTCACGGAGGTGCGTGAGGACCGGCCCCGCGGTGGCGAGGAGGCGGTCCTCGCCCGCGGCGGCGGCCAGCTCGGCCAGCCGCGGACCGAGAATGAAACGGCCCTGCATGTCCCGCGCCACCATGCGGTGGTGCTCAAGTGCCACGGCGAGACGATGTGCCGTGGGTCGTGCCAGTCCGGTCGCCGCGACCAGGCCCGCGAGGGTGGCCGGACCGGACTCCAGGGCGCTCAGGACAAGGGCTGCCTTGTCCAGAACGCCGACGCCGCTACTGTTGTCCATGCAACGATACTCGCGTCTCACTCTGTGAAACGCAAGTTCAATTTTCCGTGGAACGCGCCACCCTGTACGTACAACGGCCCGTAGACCAGCGGGCCCGGCGGCAGACGTCCGGTGCGGGGGTGACGGACGCGGCCATCCCGAAGTCTCTAGTTGGGCCGGCGCCATTCAGGCCGGCCGGAGGGAAAGCGATGGGTAGGACACTCGCGGAGAAGGTCTGGGACGACCATGTCGTCCGGCGCGCGGAGGGCGAGCCCGACCTTCTCTTCATCGATCTGCACCTGCTGCACGAGGTGACCAGCCCGCAGGCCTTCGACGGCCTCCGCAAGAGCGGCCGTACGGTGCGTCGTCTCGACCTCACCATCGCGACCGAGGATCACAACACCCCGACCCTCGACATCGACAAGCCCATCGCGGACCCGGTCTCGCGCGTCCAGCTGGAGACACTGCGCAAGAACTGCGCCGATTTCGGCGTACGTCTGCACCCGCTCGGCGACGTCGAGCAGGGCGTCGTCCACGTCGTGGGACCCCAGCTCGGCCTCACCCAGCCCGGCATGACCGTGGTCTGCGGCGACTCGCACACCTCCACGCACGGCGCCTTCGGTGCTCTGGCGTTCGGCATCGGCACCTCCCAGGTCGAGCATGTGCTGGCCACCCAGACGCTGCCGCTGGCCCGCCCGAAGACCATGGCGATCACGGTCGACGGTGAACTGCCCGAGGACGTCACGGCCAAGGACCTGATCCTGGCGATCATCGCCAAGATCGGTACGGGCGGCGGCCAGGGCTACATCCTGGAGTACCGCGGCTCCGCCATCGAGAAGCTCTCGATGGAGGCCCGAATGACCATCTGCAACATGTCGATCGAGGCCGGTGCCCGCGCGGGCATGATCGCCCCCGACGAGACCACCTTCGAGTACATCAAGGGCCGCGCCCACGCCCCCGAGGGCGAGGACTGGGACGCCGCCGTCGCGTACTGGAAGACCCTCAAGTCGGACGAGGACGCGGAGTTCGACGCCGAGGTCGTCATCGACGCCGCCGCTCTCGCGCCGTTCGTCACCTGGGGCACCAACCCGGGCCAGGGAGCGCCGCTTTCGGCGTCCGTCCCCGATCCTGCTTCGTACGAGGACGCTTCGGAGCGCCACGCCGCCGAAAAGGCCCTGGAATACATGGGGTTGACCGCCGGACAGCCGCTGCGCGACATCAAGGTCGACACCGTCTTCGTAGGCTCCTGCACCAACGGCCGTATCGAGGACCTGCGTGCGGCCGCCGCGATCGTCGAGGGCCGCAAAGTCGCCGACGGCGTACGGATGCTGGTCGTTCCGGGCTCCGCGCGCGTGGGGCTGCAGGCCGTCGAGGAGGGACTGGACCTCGTCTTCAAGGAGGCCGGCGCCGAATGGCGGCACGCGGGCTGCTCGATGTGTCTGGGCATGAACCCCGACCAGCTGGCTCCCGGTGAGCGCTCCGCGTCCACCTCCAACCGCAACTTCGAAGGCAGGCAGGGCAAGGGCGGCCGTACGCACCTGGTCTCGCCGCAGGTCGCCGCGGCCACCGCCGTACTCGGCCACCTGGCGTCCCCCGCCGACCTGAACGACCAGTCTGCCGTCCGTACGCCCGCTGGAGTCTGAGAACCATGGCCATGGAAGCATTCACCACGCACACCGGACGGGCCGTCCCGCTGCGCCGCAGCAACGTCGACACCGACCAGATCATCCCGGCCCACTGGCTCAAGAAGGTCACCAGGGACGGCTTCGAGGACGGGCTGTTCGAGGCCTGGCGCAAGGACCCGTCCTTCGTCCTCAACCAGCCCGAGCGCAAGGGTGCCACGGTCCTCGTCGCGGGTCCCGACTTCGGTACGGGCTCCTCGCGCGAGCACGCCGTGTGGGCGCTGCAGAACTACGGCTTCAAGGCTGTCATCTCCTCGCGCTTCGCGGACATCTTCCGCGGCAACTCGCTCAAGAACGGTCTGCTCACGGTCGTTCTGGAGCAGAAGATCGTGGACGCGCTGTGGGAACTCACCGAGAAGGACCCCGAAGCCGAGGTCACTGTGGACCTTGAGGCGCGTGAGGTTCGTGCGGAGGGCATCACCGCCTCCTTCGAACTCGACGAGAACGCCCGCTGGCGGCTGCTGAACGGGCTCGACGACATCAGCATCACGCTCCAGAACGAGGCGGACATCGCCACGTACGAGTCCAAGCGCCCCGCCTACAAGCCGCGGACGCAACGAGTCTGAGCGGACGCACGGAGTCTGCGCGGAGAGCGAACGGACCCGAGCCCGCAAGGCTGATTCCAGCCAGCTCAACAGGCTTCAGTACCCCCAATCGTGGACGGTTGGGGGTACTGCCGTGTGTGCCGGAGGACGAGGTCAGCGGCCGGATCTGAATGGCTTCAACTCCCCTTGTTTCAAAGGGGCTTGTTGGGGTAACCGAGCCTTCGCACGGCCTTGTGCTGAGGTGTGCGGGAAGCGTCTGGCAGGCGGCAGTTGACCCTGCGCAGGCGACAACTCGCCCCAGATGGCACAATCTGTGCATGGAACACGACGGCCAACTCGAGCTCTATACGGCGGTCGCGTCCCAACTCAAGGAAGCGCACGCAAGGGTGCGCGCACTGCAAGTCCCGGAGGGCGTACGGATGGCGCTGACCCGGAAGCTGCTGGTCATTACGGCCGTGGCCAAGCACGATCTCGCCGAAGCGACGAGGCGTCTGGAGCGGTTCACCGCGGACCTCGATGAGGGGCGATTCCCCGAAGAAGGTCTCTGAGGAACTCCGCGACAGTCCTGGTTCGTTGCGGCACTAGGGTGATTAGCCCGTTTCGTGTTTGATTTGCGGTATATATCTGCCTAACGTGCGAAAAAGCTTGAACACTTTCGTTCTGGCAATGTCTCCGAAGGGGAAGACGTGAACAAGGCGCAGCTCGTAGAAGCGATTGCGGACAAGGTCGGCGGGCGTCAGCAGGCCGCCGACGCGGTCGACGCCGTACTGGACGCCGTGGTCCGTGCGGTTGTCGCAGGGGAACGGGTCTCGGTCACGGGCTTCGGTTCCTTCGAGAAGGTCGATCGTCCGGCCCGCTATGCACGTAACCCCCAGACCGGGGAGCGTGTTCGGGTCAAGAAGACCTCCGTGCCGCGCTTCCGCGCGGGCCAGGGTTTCAAGGACCTGGTGAGCGGTTCGAAGAAGCTCCCGAAGCACGATGTGGCGGTCAAGAAGGCGCCCAAGGGCAGCCTGTCCGGAGGCGCTGCCGCCACGGTCAAGAAGGCGGCGGCCAAGAGGACCGCCGCCAAGAAGGCGGCCACGCCCGCCAAGAAGACCACGGCCAGGAAGACGACCGCCAAGAAGGCGGCGCCCGCCAAGGCCGCGGCCAAGAAGACCACCGCCAAGAAGGCGGCGACCGGCAAGACCGCGGCTGCCAAGAAGACCGCTGCCAAGAAGGGGGCCGCCAAGAAGGCGCCCGCCAAGAAGTCGACGGCGCGCACGACCACCGCCAAGAAGACCACCGCCCGCCGGTAGACAGGGCGCTGGGACACTCACGCGCCGGGCCGGGCTCCGCACGGAAGAGAGCCCGGCCCGCGGCGTATTCACAGATCCCGAGGATCTTGGGTGCGGCCTTGAAGGTTTTCAGGGTGCCCAGAGGGGGGTCTTCACGGGCTGTTCAAGGGGCTTCAGAGGGTCTGCAGCGTGACCAGAGTGATCCGGCGCGCGTCCCCCTCGCCCTCCGTCTCGATCCGCACCCGCTGCCCCGGCCTGAGCAGCCTGAGCCCGCCCGCCTCGAACGCCGGGCCGTCGAAGGGCACCGGGGTGCCGTCGTCGAGCAGCACCTGACCGCTACGGGTCTCGGGGTCGTACGTGTACGCGGTCGCTTGCATGAGGCCAACCCTAGGCGACGTTCAGCTCGGCGACCGCCGCCGCCGTGCGCGGCCCCACGCCCAGGGCCAGAGCCGCTCGCAGATCGTCGCCGGTGTCCACGTCCTGGCGTACGGAATCCACTGCGTCCAGGGGGAGTTCCGCGGCACCCGAGGCCCGGTGCCGGGTGCGGGAATCCGGGCCGAACATGGGGAGCAATTCGCGGTCCGCGGACGCGGCCAGCAGAGTCGTGCCGGTTCCGGCGGCGTCCGCGAGAAAAGCGCGGGGGAATTCGGCGGCCGCGTCGAGGACGCGGGCCAATTCCAGGGGGCGCAGTGCGGGGAGATCGGCGTTCAGGGCCGCCAGGGGGCTTTCGGGGCTTTGGGAGCGTACGAGCGACGCCCCGTGTGTGAGGGCGGCGTTCAGGCCGCCCGCGGGCTCGTCCGGGACGATCCGGGCGCCCAGCGCGGCCAGTTCACGGCCGGCCAGCACATCGTCCGTGACGACCGCCACATCGCGTACCGCGGCGCAGGCGAGGGCCGCCGCCACGGTGTCCTGCGCGAAGGCGAGGGCGAGCCCCGGGCGCAGTCCGTCGGCGGCGGTGTCCGAGAGCCTGCTCTTCGCCCGCGTGAGGGCTTTCAGGGGTATGACCAAGGTCCACTGCACCGGAGATCCGTCCCTCTCTTGTCGCGCCCATTGTGACCTGGACGATGAGCCGGACACCCTGGCGGGGCTGGTCTCCAGGTGAGGGGGTGCGAAGCTCCTTGCAAGGGCGGGGGTGGGAGACGGGCGGGCGTAACGTGTTCTCGACAGACCGTCGGCCTGGAGCGACACTTGTGCGGCCCCCACCAGGCCCTAGAGGAAGGTGTCCGCGTGACCCGCCGCAGAATCGGCTTCTGGTACCGCTTCGCAGCGGTCCTCTGCAAACCACCCCTGGTGGTTCTGGTCAAGCGGGATTGGCGTGGAATGGAGAACATTCCGGCCGAGGGCGGATTTATCACCGCGGTGAACCACAATTCTCATCTGGATCCGTTCGCGTACGCGCATTATCAGTACAACACCGGGCGCGTTCCGCGTTTTCTGGCGAAGGCGGGGCTTTTCAAAAAGGGATTCATCGGAGCCGCGATGCGAGGCACCGGACAGATTCCCGTGTACCGCGAGAGCACCGACGCGTTGAGCGCCTTCCGGGCCGCAATCGCCGCGGTGGAACGCGGGGAGTGCGTCGCCTTCTATCCGGAGGGCACCATTACGCGCGATCCCGGCCAGTGGCCGATGACCGGCAAGACCGGTGCCGCACGCGTCGCACTGCAGACCAAGTGCCCGGTGATTCCGGTCGCCCAGTGGGGAGCCAACCTGCTGCTGCCGCCGTACGCGAAGAAACTCAACATCCTTCCCCGCAAGACCCATCACGTGCTCGCGGGCCCCCCGGTGGATCTGTCGCGCTTCTACGACAAGGAGATGACCCCGGAGCTCCTGAAGGAGGCCACCGAGGTCATCATGGCGGCGATCACCGCACAGCTGGAGGTGATCCGCGGCGAGACGGCACCCAGGACGCCGTACGACCCGAAACAGGTGCGCATCGAGCAGCGGCGCAGGGCGCGGGCACATGAGACGCGGCCACACGAAAAGGCAGAACAGGAAGAGGGGCACGGCAAGTGACGACATCCGGCAAGCCCGTCAGGGCGGCCGTCTTCGGGACCGGATCGTGGGGCACGGCCTTCGCCATGGTGCTCGCCGACGCCGGATGCGAGGTGACCCTGTGGGGACGGCGGGCCGAACTCGCCGAAGCGGTCAACTCCACACGTACGAACCCCGACTACCTGCCGGGCATCGAACTCCCGGAGAACCTCCGCGCCACCACGGACGCGGCCGAGGCGGCCCGCGACGCCGACTTCACGGTGCTCGCGATCCCCTCGCAGACGCTGCGCGGAAACCTCGCCGAATGGGCTCCGCTGCTCGCTCCCGGCACCGTCCTCGTCTCGCTCATGAAGGGCGTCGAACTCGGTTCCGCGATGCGGATGAGCGAGGTCATCGAAGACGTCGCCAAGGTCGGCGCGGACCGCATAGCGGTGGTCACGGGCCCCAACCTCGCCCGGGAGATCGCTGCCCGGATGCCGGCCGCCGCGGTGGTCGCGTGCAGCGACGAGTCGGTGGCTCAGCGCCTCCAGGCCGCCTGCCACACGCCGTACTTCCGCCCGTACACCAACACCGACGTCGTCGGCTGCGAACTCGGCGGCGCCATCAAGAACGTGATCGGTCTCGCCGTCGGCATCGCGGACGGCATGGGGCTCGGCGACAACGCCAAGGGATCGCTCATCACCCGCGGGTTGGCGGAGACGACCCGCCTGGGCCTCGCCATGGGCGCCGACCCGCTGACCTTCTCCGGACTCGCGGGCCTGGGCGACCTCGTGGCCACCTGCTCCTCACCGCTCTCGCGCAACCACACCTTCGGCACCAACCTCGGCAAGGGCATGACCCTTCAGGAGACCATCGCGGTCACCAAGCAGACCGCCGAGGGCGTCAAGTCCTGTGAGTCCGTGCTGGATCTGGCCCATCGCCACGGCGTCGACATGCCCATCACGGAGATGGTCGTCGGCATCGTCCACGACGGCAAGCCGCCGGTGGTCGCCCTCAAGGAGCTGATGGCGCGCAGCGCCAAGCCGGAGCGGCACTGACACTCGGGAGCCCGGCGGGCGCTGACTTGCCGTGCTACCTACGGGTACCCTCAACGCGATATGAGCACCGAGAACCTCCCCCAGAACCCTGGGCAGACGCCTCGTAAGCCGCGTGTGGCCGTCGTGTTCGGCGGCCGCAGCTCCGAACACGGGATCTCCGTCGTCACCGCCGGCGCCGTCCTGCGTGCCATCGACCGGACGAAGTACGACGTCCTGCCGATCGGCATCACCCAGGACGGCCGCTGGGCGCTCACGGCGGACGAGCCCGAGCGGATGGCCATCGTCGAACGGCGCCAGCCGAGCGTGGAGCAACTCGCCGAGTCCGAAGAGGGCGGGGTGATCCTCCCTGTCGACCCCTCCAACCGCGAAGTCGTCTACAGCGAGCCCGGTTCGGTCCCCAAGGCGCTCGGCGAGGTCGACGTCGTCTTCCCGGTGCTGCACGGCCCGTACGGCGAGGACGGCACCCTCCAGGGCCTCCTGGAGCTGTCCGGTGTCCCGTACGTCGGCTCGGGTGTGCTCGCCTCGGCCGTCGGCCAGGACAAGGAGTACATGAAGCGGGTGTTCACCTCCTTCGGGCTGCCCGTCGGCCCGTACACGGTGATCCGCCCCCGCGAGTGGGAGCTCGACGAAGCGGGGGCCCGCAGGAAGATCGTCGACTTCGCGGGCGAGCACGGCTGGCCGCTTTTCGTGAAGCCCGCGCGCGCGGGGTCGTCGATCGGCATCACCAAGGTCGATGATCTGGGCGGCCTCGAGGAGGCGATCGCGGCGGCCCAGCAGCACGACCCGAAGGTCATCGTGGAGGCGCTGCTGCGCGGTCGCGAGATCGAGTGCGGGGTCCTGGAGTTCGAGGACGGGCCGCGCGCCTCGGTGCCCGCCGAGATTCCGCCGGTGCAGTCCCACGAGTTCTACGACTTCGAGGCGAAGTACATCGACTCCGCCCCGGGGATCGTGCCCGCGCCGCTCACCGACGAGCAGACCGCCGATGTTCAGCGGCTGGCGGTCGCGGCCTTCGAGGCGGCGTCGTGCGAGGGTCTCGTACGCGCGGATTTCTTCCTCACCGAGGACGGCGAGTTCGTCATCAACGAGATCAACACGATGCCGGGCTTCACGCCGATCTCCATGTACCCGCGGATGTGGCAGGAGAGCGGGGTCAGCTACCCGGAGTTGGTGGACCTCTTGGTCCAGGCCGCGTTGCGGCGGTCAACGGGCCTTCGCTGAGCCCTGGCGCCCCCTTCGTAGAGTGCGATCTAGTCGGCGATCCCTTCTGGGATCGCCTTCTTGATGGGCTCGGCGAAGTCGACGAGCGGGCCCGCGCCCTTGGCGGCCTGCTCCTTGCTGAAGCCGATCTCCACGTACGCCTTGCGCAGGCCCGTGGTGAAGACGTACGAGCCGTCGTCCTCTTCCTGTACGAGCCAGGCCACGCCGTTCACCTCGGTCGTGGACGCCTTCGGGTCGAGCATCTCGGCGGGCCGCTCGACGCCGCAGCGCAGTATGATCGCCGGGCCTCCCCAGCCCGCGGTCAGTGTGGACCGGGGCTCGGGATCCTCCCGGTCGAGACCGTCCACCTTCGGCGGCAGCCGTTCGTCCAGGTTCTGGCACAGCTTGGTGACCTTCGCGTCCGGGCTGGGAACCGCGGCCGACGCACTGTCGTCTGCGGAGGAGCAGCCTGTGGCGGAGATCAGCAGGGCAAGGGCGGGAAGACCGAACAGCCGGGAACGGAGCGAGTTCACCGGCACAGGGTAGACGGGGGCTACAGGTGCACCACCGGGCAGGTCAGGGTACGGGTGATGCCGTCCACTTGCTGGACTTTCGCGACCACCATGCGGCCGAGATCATCAACGGTGTCGGCTTGGGCCCGCACGATCACGTCGTACGGTCCGGTCACGTCCTCGGCCTGGATCACCCCCGAAATCTTGCTGATCGTCTCAGCGACGGTCGACGCTTTGCCGACCTCCGTCTGGATCAGGATGTACGCCTGTACCACGGAACCTCCAGGGCGGCCACGAGGATCATGTGGGGAAAAGGAACGCCACGGTATCGCGTCGCCGCTCACCGCGGGGAGACCCGCGGGGGCCGATCTTGCACGCCGAGGTGTATGGACGACAGAAGTTGGCGGTCGACTCGACCGTACCCAGGTCGATGACGGCTCGCGACCGGGCAGCGGCAGTAACAGGCCGGGCAGCGGCAGTAACAGAAGGAGACGTACGACAATGAAGGGAACCGTGGGCGAGTTGGGGGAGTTCGGGCTCATCAGGGAGCTCACCTCACGGCTCACCACCACCCCGGCGGTACGCGTCGGGCCGGGCGACGACGCCGCCGTGGTGGCCGCCCCCGACCGCAGGGTCGTGGCGAGTACCGACATCCTCCTGGAGGGGCGGCACTTCCGCCGCGACTGGTCGACGGCGTACGACGTCGGGCGCAAGGCGGCGGCGCAGAACCTCGCGGACATCGCCGCCATGGGCGCCGTACCCACCGCACTCCTGCTCGGCCTGGTCGTCCCGGCCGAACTCCCGGCCACCTGGCCCTCCGAGCTGATGGACGGCCTGCGAGACGAGTGCCAGGTCGCTGGCGCGGCCGTGGTCGGCGGCGACGTCGTACGCGGTGACACCATCACCGTCTCGATCACCGCACTCGGCGATCTGCGCAACCACGAGCCCGTGACCCGCGGGGGAGCCCAGCCCGGCGACGTCGTCGCCGTCACGGGCTGGCTTGGCTGGTCCGCGGCCGGCCACGCGGTGCTCTCGCGCGGCTTCCGCTCGCCGCGCGCCTTCGTCGAGGCCCACCGGCGGCCCGAACCGCCGTACCACGCGGGTCCCGCGGCCGCCGGGCTCGGTGCGACTTCGATGACGGACGTCAGCGACGGGCTGATCGCCGACCTCGGGCATATCGCGGAAGCCAGCAAGGTACGGATCGACGTCCGCTCCGGCGCCGTCGACATCCCCTCGCAGATGAACGACATCGGACAGGCCGTCGGCGTCGATCCGCTCCAGTGGGTGCTCACCGGCGGCGAGGACCACGCGATCGTCGCCACCTTCCCCTCGGACGTGAAGCTGCCCGCTCGCTGGAAGGTGATCGGCGAGGTCCTCAACCCCTCGGCGCTGCCCCAGGTCACCGTCGACGGGGCGCCGTGGACCAGCAAGGGCGGCTGGGATCACTTCGGGGACATCGAGTCATGAGTGGCGAGGGTGGCGTGAGTGCCAGGGGGGCGGGCGTAGGGGGTGCTCCGCCGCGTGTGCTGACGGTCGCGGGTTCCGACTCCGGGGGAGGGGCCGGAATCCAGGCCGACTTGAAGACGATGCTCGCGCTCGGCGTACACGGCATGAGTGTGCTCACGGCGGTCACCGCCCAGAACTCCCTTGGCGTGCAAGGAGCTTGGGAGCTTCCGGTGGAGGCGGTGCGGGTCCAGTACCGCAGTGTGGTCGACGACATCGGGGTGCAGGCGGTCAAGACCGGGATGCTGTCCTCGGCCGAACTCGTCGAGACGGTCGCCGAGTTGATCGGGGGCACGGACGCGCCCGCCGTCGTCGACCCGGTCGGCGTCTCCAAGCACGGCGACTCCCTGCTGGCCGAGGACGCCCTGGATTCCGTACGTACGAAGCTGCTGCCCGTCGCCACCGTGGCCACGCCGAACCTCGACGAGGTCGCTCAACTCACGGGCGTACGGGTCGAATCGGAGGACGGGATGCGGCGAGCGGCGGCGGCCCTGCTCTCGTACGGGCCGCAGTGGGCGCTCATCAAGGGTGGTCATCTCGTCGGTGACGCCGTGGACTTCCTCACCGACGGATCCGAGGAGCACTGGCTGCGCGCTCCCCGTCTCGACAACCGGCACACCCACGGCACCGGGTGCACCCTCGCCTCCGCGATCGCCTCGGGGCTCGCGAAGGGGCAGTCCGTGCCGGAGGCGGTGGCGGCGGCCAAGGAGTACGTCACCGGGGCGATCGCGGCGGGGTTCGCGCTGGGGGGCGGGATCGGGCCGGTGGATCATGGGTGGCGGTGGGGAGCGGGGCGCGCGTAAGCGTTCGCGTAAACGATTGCGCAAGCGTTTACGCGAACGCTTACGTGAGAGCCGATGCAGCCGTGTTTGCGTCAGCGTTTACGCATCTGCCCGGAGCGCGCAGCAAAAAGCCGGCCCACCTTCCGGTGGACCGGCCATGCAGCGAACCAGCAGTGGCCGCGCGCTAGCAGAGCGTCAGCGCGAGACCTTGCCGGCCTTGATGCACGAGGTGCAAGCGTTCACGCGCTTCGGCGTCCCGCCCACCACGGTACGGACGCGCTGGATGTTCGGGTTCCAGCGACGGGACGTACGGCGGTGCGAGTGCGAGATGTTGTTGCCGAAGCCCGGCCCCTTGCCGCAGACGTCGCAGTTGGCAGCCACGGGTCACTCCAAAGACTTCAGATGCTCTTACGGTTGATCCCGGCATGCCGGGATCAAGATCAAGGAATCCAGGATCTGAGTGGCGGTGCCAGGGAGAAGGCCCGATCGGATCGGGCAACCGGAGCAGCATACAACGACTGCGTCCGTACAACGAAACTACCATGGTCGGCCCGGGGGCCTGCCCCGGGCCACTTCCGGCGGAAACCTGACCTGGGTCTACGCTGCGTCCCACGTTCGCTGCTCAAGGAGGCGCAGGTGCCGCAGGTGCCAGAGAGGGAGGGGCGGCCCGAAGGGCCTCGGTTGAGGGCGGCGGTGGGAGACGGGCGGGCATTGGACGCTCTCGCGGTGCGCGCCTGGTGCGGACTCGCGCTCGAGGCACTCGGCCGCGCGCGCGAGGAGATCGACGCGATCAACGTCTATCCGGTCGCGGACGGGGACACGGGTACCAATCTGTATCTGACCGTGGAGTCGGCGGCCGGGGCGGTCGAGGCGGTGTTCGCGGCGCACTCCGCTGTTTCAAGCGGTGTCTCCGGCGGTGTCTCCGGTGCCTACAGCGCTTCTAGTGAAGAGGCGGCGGGGGCGGCTGAGCGGCCGACGCTCGCCGATGCGGTACGGGCGATGGCGCACGGCGCGCTCATCGGGGCCCGGGGGAACTCCGGGACGATTCTCGCGCAGCTGCTGCGGGGCATGGCGCAGGTGCTGGCCGCCGCCAGCGAGACAGCCCATGCCGACGGCCAGGGGTTGCGGCTCGCCCTCAGGCAGGCGGCCGACTCTGCACGGCAGGCCGTCGCGCATCCCGTGGAGGGCACGGTGCTCACGGTCGCCTCGGCTGCCGCCGACGCGGCGTCCGGGGCCGAGGGCGACTGCGGGTCGGTGGCGAGGGCGGCGTACGAGGGCGCGCGGGCCGCTCTGGCGGCGACTCCGGGGCAGTTGGGCGCCCTGAAGCGGGCCGGAGTGGTGGACGCGGGCGGGCGTGGGCTCGTGGCCGTACTGGCGGCGCTGGTCGAGACGTTCACGGGGGAGGCGCCCAGCGCTGCGGGGGCGGTGCCGGTTCTTATGGGGCACGCGCGCGTGGATGACGCCCCCGTGGAGCCGCTGGGCGACGTGGGGGAGTGCGCGGACCCGGCCCCGGCCTTGGAGGAGGGTGGGCCCGCGTTCGAGGTGATCTACCTCCTGGAGGCGGAGGACGCCGCCGTGGACCGGCTGCGGGAGCGGCTCGACAGTCTGGGCGACTCGCTTGTCGTGGTCGGCGGTGACGGGCTGTGGAACGTTCATGTGCACGTCGACGACGCGGGCGCGGCCGTGGAAGCGGGCGTCGAGGCCGGGCGGCCGTACCGGATCCGGATCACGCACTTCGGGGCCGGTGACGCGCATATGGCGGGCGCCGCCGGGCGGCCGGTCCGTGAGCGGGTGCAGCGCGCGGTCGTGGCCGTGGTCCCCGGAGAGGGGCTGGCCGGGCTGTACACCGAAGCCGGCGCGACGACCGTTCTCGCGCGCCCGGAGGAGCCGCCCGCGAGCGGAGAGCTCGTCGAGGCGATACGGCGGGCCCACGCGCGCGAGGTGGTGCTGTTGCCCAACGACGCCGAGCTGCGGCACACGGCTGCCGCCGCGGCCGAGCAGGTCCGCGCGGACGGAGTCCGGGTCGCCCTGATTCCCACGCGTTCCGCGGTGCAGGGGATCGCGGCGCTCGCCGTGCACGAGCCGGAGCGGCGCTTCGACGAGGACGTCGTCTCGATGACCTCGGCGGCCGGGGCGACCCGCTACGCCGAACTCGCCGTCGCGGAACGGGAGTTCTGGACCAGTGCCGGCATCTGCCAGGCCGGGGACATCCTGGGCCTCATCGAGGGCGACGTCGCGGTGATCGGCTCCGACATCACGGCCACCGCCGAAACCGTCCTCGACCGCATGCTCTCGGCGGGCGGCGAGATGGTCACCCTGGTCCTGGGCGACGAGGCTCCGGACACGATCGCGGCCCACCTGGAAGCCCGGGTACGCGAGTCCTACCTGGCCGTCGACACGGTGGTGTATCGGGGCGGTCGGCAGGGCGCGTTGCTGCTGATCGGCGTGGAGTAGCCCCGAAGCCGAAGCCGAGGGCATGGGCAGGCCGCGCGCTCTACGGCTCCTGGTCCTCCGTTCCCGTCATGTACAGCAGTTCCTCCGCCTGCGCCCGTCGGGACGCCACCGTTTCGTCGTCATCGGTGGTGGTGTCGGCTTCCTTGCATGCCGCGAGAACCACGCGCGCGCGTGCCGCCGCCGCTTCGGGACGCCCGAGGTCGGCCTCCAGCCAGGCGGCGGCGAGTTCGGCGCCCGTACGACTGTGGAGGCCTGCCTCGCCCAGGGAGGCGAAGCCCGTGATGGCCCGTGTGATGTGGGCGAGGGACTCCTCGAACACGGCCTTGATCGACTCGTCGTCGGCGTCGTCGGTCACGGACCGGGCGATCAGGTCACCGAACTGCCTGTGCGTATCGGCGAGTTCGGCGATGAGCCGGTCACGCGCGGCGTCGTCCTCCGGTACGGCGGCCTCGCACTCCTGGACCGCCGCCGTCATCAACTCCCGTGCCGCGTCGAGCCCGGAACCCTCCTCGCGTGCCGCGACCCACGCGCGCGCCCGCAGGGAGCGGACCAGACCGTGGACGTTGCCGAGGGAGCGCCACAGGTCACCGGCGCGCTCATAGGCGCGCTCCGTCTGGTCGGGCAGCCCGGCGTTCCCCAGGGCCTCCGCTGCGAGGTGCGCGAGCATGGCGTGGTCGCGCTGCTCGGGCCAGTGCCGGGCGATCTCGGCGGCCTGGAGCAGGTGCTCGGCAGCTTCGCGGTGCTCTCCGAGCTCGGCGAGGCAGTCGCCGAGCCACCACCGGGTCTGTACGAGCGCACCCTCGCCGTGCGTCTCCGCGGCCAGCTCGGTCAGCGCCGACTCCAGTACCTCCGCTGCCTCCGCCCAGCGTCCCTGGTTCACCAGGAAGCCGCCGAGCTGATGCCGCGCCCAGGCGCCGAGTGTGGCCCCCTCGCCGCCCTCGTCGGCCCAGTACGCCGCCTCCAGTGCGTGATCCGCAGCAGGCCCGAACCGGCCGGTGGCGCCCAGGACTTCGGCCAGTTGGAGGTGCAGCTGGGCATGGCCCGTCGCCTCCAGGTACGGCCCACCGTGCTCCAGCGCCGCCCGGGCCGCCCGCTCCGCCGCCTCGGCATCACCCAGGTGGCGTGCCATGCCGGTGAGCCGGGCCTCGTACTCCACCGCGAACCACGGCAGCCCGGCCGCCACGAACGCCTCCGAGGCCCGCGTGAGTAGCTCTGTGGCCCTCTCCACGTCCCCGGCGTGCGCCGCGACCTCCCCGAGCATGGCGTGCGCCTCCGCGGCGCGTGCGGCGACCAGGAGGTCGTCCCCGGTGTGCGGCTCGGCGAGGGCCAGCAGCTCCCGCACGGCGGACTCCGCGGCGGCGAACGCTTCGTCTACCTCGCCTCCCTCGTCTCCGGAGAGGCCGTTCTCGCGCTCCTCCGCCGCCTCCTGCACCCGCTGCATCAGGATCCGGGCCCGCCCCACCAGCACGGAGGCGGCCTGCTGAACGCCGGTCCCGCCGTCCGCGAGGAGGGCGAGCATTTGCTCGTACGGCTCCGAGACCGCGGCCAGCGCCTCGTCGGTGCGCCCGGAGAGGGCCCGTACGTACGCTCCACGCGCGCGTGCCGCCAGGGCCTCGCCCGGGTCGCCGGCCTCGGTGTACAACTCGGCGGCGCGGGCGAACAGTTCCACGCCCTCGGGACCGAGGCCCATCGCCTGGTGGTCGGTCATCTCCGCGCGATCCCGGGGTGCCAGCTCCTTGTCACCGGCCGCCTCGGCGACCGCGGCCCACGCCGCCACGGACCCCGGGTGCAGCGAGGCCGAGAGCCGACGGGCCTCGGCGAGCAGTGCGGACAGGTCCGGCTCGGAGGGCGCGGCTGCGGCGGTCTCCGTGGCGGTCGGGGCGGACGTGGGCCTCAGGGGACCCGTCACGGTCCGGAACCGTATGCCCAAGGGCAGCCGGTCCACCAGCGGCTGCCGGCTCATACGCTCCCGGATGCGGGTGCCGACGTACGGCGTGCCGTTGCGTTCATCGAAACGGGCCGCCAGCGAAAGTGCCTCCCCGCGCGCGTGGGCGGCGAGTTCGCGTGCGGTCCAGCTACGTCCGGCCGGGCCGGGCACCGGCTGGTCGCCCCTGTCGAGTTCGGTGACGCGGTCCATCAGGAGGGCCACCACGGCCATGAAGTCGAGCTTGCTGAGCGGCTCCCCGGAGTCCGTGAAGTACGCCGGACGCTCCGCCAGCAGCTCCAGGCCGCGCGCTTCGTTGCCGGTGAGCGCACAGAACTCCACATGGTTGGCATACGCGCTCCGCATGCTCTCCATGGGCCGCACCAGCCGGAAGCCCCGCAGATGGTGGGCGCGTGCCTGGTCCAGGCGGCCAAGACGCAGCAGCGGGAGCAAGGAGGACGCCAGCGCCGCATGCGGCTCGTGGGCGCAGGTGTACTCGCCCTCCAGGACCGGCGACCACAGCTCCAGCGCACGGGCGTCCTCGACCCGCTGCGCCCGCCACCAGCCCTGGTCGTGCAGCTCACATGCGTGGCAGTCGGCCATGCTGTCCCGGTCGGCGGCCAGCCACGCCGCGAACGCCCGCTCGGCACGTGCCACGTCCCCGACGTGCGCGGCCACGCTGAACTCGGCGCTGCGCACGGCCCGTTCGGAGTGCCCGGCGAGGCGATAGCGGTGCTCCATCTCGCCGAGCCACTTCTCGATGGAGGCGAGCGGTATGTGCGGCTGGGTCAGCATGCCGGCCGACATCCACTTGAAGACCCAGTGCAGCGAGTGGGTCTCGTACTCGTCGAAGTCCTCGGGCCGTTCGTCCCACATGCGCAGCAGACGCGCGAAGGGGACGAACATCTTGTCGCTCTCGGAGCTGTAGTTGTAGACCTTCAGCTGGTGCCCGAGCGCCTCGATCACGGCGAGCGGGATGTTCAGCTTCTCGGCCTCCGCGAGCAGCTGCTCCGCGCGCGCGTTGCGGGCGGGGCCCTCCGGCCGCTCGTAGTTCTCGGCCATCGCCTGGCGCAGCGCCTCGAAGTCCATGGTCGCGCTCATCGGCCGCCCTCCTCGGGGGAGTTGCTGTGGGTGGCCCACTCCAGGAGGCCGATGAACGCGCGGTTCAGGAGTGCCGAATCCGCGGGGCGCAGCGGTCGCTGCGCCATCAGCAGGGCTTGCCCGTAGAGGGACTCCGTGGCCGTACCGATCAACTCCGGGTCGTCGAGTGAACTGACCTTCCGGATGAGCGGGTTGAGGTGGTTGAGCACCAGCCGCGCGCGTGGGGCGCTGCCGCGCAGAGAGCCGAGGATGCCCGCCCACAGGTCGTCGGCCTGTTCCTCGGCGTCCGCGCGCGCCTGTTCGTGACGCACCGACCGGTCGTCCAGGTGCAGCGCCGGCACGGAGAGGGGATGGAAGGCGCGCAGCACGACGTCGCACCCCAGGGGGTCGAGTTTCGCCCGCGCGGCCCCCAGGAAGCCGGACAGTGCCAGCTCCTCGGCCGGGTCGACCGCGTCCAGGTGGGCGGTCACCGTGTCGGCGTCCAGCTCGGCGACCACCGTTCCCGGGCGCACCGAGGGCAGCGCCTCGACGAGCTCACTGTCGTACGTGTAGCCGCCGTTGATCACCCCGACGCCCTGTGCGGAGGCGATCGGGGCGACCTGCCGGAACTCCTCCACGGTCCGCGTGAAGTGGACCACCGGGTGCCGCGACGCGAACTCCTCCAGGGACAGCCGTCCGTCGCTCGTCTCGAAGGGCAGCCACGGCAGCATCGTGCGCAGCATCTCCTTGTCGTGCCGCGCAAGGGACTTGACGCCCAGGTGGTGCACGGACAGGAAGGCCGCAAGCCGCTCCGGATCGCCCGCGGCGAGCCCGGTCAGCCAGGACCGGATCCGCTCGCCCAGCGCCTCCCGTACGGCCGCCAGGGTCTCGTCCTCGTACAGCGACTCCCTGGACGCGGTGGGCCGCAGACTGTCCGTGTCGATTACGCAGCGCACGAAGAACGCCCAGTCGGGCAGCAGTTGTTCGGCCCGCGCGGTGAGCAGCATGCCCTTCAGGTGCACACGATGACCGGCGCGCTGGGCGGGGCTGACCGCGGACGGCAGCACGTACGCGACTCCGCGGATCCCGGCGAGCGGCACGTCAAGGTCGATGGAGTCCAGCGGTGTGAAGCCGAACTGGTCGTGGCAGTGCCGCGCCAGGGCCACCCTTCGGGTGGCGGGAGACGGGTAAGAGCGGTCCCAGGGCGCCGGAAGGTCGGTCACGGCCTCGTCGCCCACCCGTACGTCGTACGGCAGCAACGAGCCGAAGTCCCGGGCCAACGCCAGCACACGCTCCCCGGACAGCCACTCGGCGGCGCCCGGGCGGGCCACCAGATGCACGGTCGTGCCCGGCTCTGTACGGGCCTCATCAGGCAGCGTACGGACCCGGTACGAGCCGTCGTCCGTCGCCGTCCACTCGACGGGCGGTGCCTCGGGCGTACGCGCGCTGCGGCTGACCACCCGGATGCGTTCGGCGACCACGAAACAGGCCAGCAGGCCTATCCCGAACTGCCCCAGGAAGTCGGAGCGCGCCGACTCAAGACCGTCGTCCCGCTTGGAGCTGCGGCCGATCGTCGCGAGGAGGTTGTGCACATCCGCCTCGGTGAGCCCGATCCCGGAGTCCTCCACGCGCAGCGCGCCGTCCTCCGCGAACAGACGCACCCGTGCGGGCGCCTCCGGCTGCTCGGCGCGGCGGGCCGTGATCGCGTCCACGGCGTTCTGCAGCAACTCGCGCAGGTAGACCTTGGGACTGGAGTAGAGATGGTGGGAGAGCAGGTCCACAAGTCCGCGCAGGTCGACCTGGAACGTATGGGGTGGCTGAGATGCCTGGGAGTTCTGAGAATCCGAAATCTGAGAGTCCATCGTCGCTGCGCCGGTGGGGGGACGTGCGACGGCGCGGGGTCGGGCGGTCCCGCGAGGTGACCGCGAACAAGGCCGGAGCGCGCCATCCTAGGCCTGAACGGACCCGCCTGACCAGCGGAATTCCGGGACGTATACGGCATTGTCAGTGGTGTGGTGTGCAATGGATCTCGTGCCCGCGCTAGAGGAACCACTGAGGAAGGTGCTCGGACCCGCCACCGCGAAGGTGATGGCCGAGCACCTAGGCCTGCACACCGTCGGCGACCTGCTGCACCACTATCCGCGCAGGTATGAGGAGCGCGGGCAGCTCACCCACCTCGCCGACCTGCCCATGGACGAGCACGTCACGGTGGTCGCCCAGGTCGCCGACGCCCGCCTGGTCACCTTCGCCTCGCCCAAGGCGCCCCGCGGGAAGGGCCAGCGCCTCGAAGTGACCATCACGGACGGCAGCGGCCGCCTCCAGCTGGTCTTCTTCGGCAAGGGCGTCCACAAGCCGCACAAGGAGCTCCTGCCGGGCACGCGCGCGATGTTCGCGGGCAAGGTCTCCGTCTTCAACCGCCGACTCCAACTCGCCCACCCCGCCTACGAGTTGCTGCGCGGAGACGGTGAAGAGGCCATCGACAAGTGGGCCGGATCGCTCATCCCGATCTACCCCGCCACCGCCAAGCTGGAGTCCTGGAAGATCGGCAAGTCCGTCCAGACCGTGCTGCCCAGCGCCCAGGAAGCCGTCGACCCGCTGCCGGACTCGCTCAGGGACGACCGAGATCTCCTCCCGCTCCCCGAAGCGCTCCTGAAGATCCACCAGCCGCGCACCAAGGCCGACTACACAGAGGCCCGCGACCGCCTCAAGTGGGACGAGGCCTTCGTCCTCCAAGTAGCCCTGGCCCGCCGTCGCCACGCGGACGCCCAACTCCCGGCCGTCCCCCGCAAACCCACCCCGGACGGCCTGCTCACCGCCTTCGACGCCAAGCTCCCCTTCACCCTCACCGAAGGCCAGCGAAAGGTCTCCAAGGAGATCTTCGACGACATCGCCACCGAGCACCCGATGCACCGGCTGCTCCAGGGAGAGGTGGGTTCCGGAAAGGCGCAGCCACTCGACTCCCTGGTCCTGACGCCCACAGGATTCAAGAGAATGGGCGACGTCTCGGAGGGCGATGCGGTGGTGACTCCCACGGGAGAAATCGCCCTGGTGGACGGAGTCTTCCCGCAGGGCCAGCGGGACGTTTGGCGGTTGATTCTGTCCGACGACACCGCCGTGGAATGCGATGACGAGCATCTGTGGATCGTGGGCACCAGTTGTGCCTGGGACCGGGGGCAGGCGCCGAAGGTGTTGACCACGCGGGAGATCAGAGCAGATACCTACAAGGCCAATGGCTCGTCGAAGTGGTATCTGCCTGAAGCGACGCCAGTGGACCTGAGCGACGGCACGATGCCGCCTCTGGATCCTTATCTTTTTGGACTGCTTCTGGGCGATGGATCATTTCGACACAACCTTCGTGTGTCGACGATCGACGAAGAGATTCTTGCTGCTGTGCGCTCCGCCGTGGTTCCGGATTGCGAGCTGGTGCCGGTGCCCGGCTCGCGCTGCGACTACACCATCAGACTGTCCGGGCCGAAAGGCGGGACACGGAGGAATCCGGTTATCGGTGTGCTGCGTTCGCTGGGGCTTTGGGGGGCAAGCTCGCACGACAAGTTTCTCCCCTCTGTCTTCATGAACACGTCGATCAAGGACCGCCTTGCCGTGTTGCAGGGGCTGATGGACACGGATGGGACGGTGGACGCTCAAGGCATGAGCGTCTCATTCTGTTCGGTCTCCAGGCAGCTGGCCGATGACGTTGCCTGGCTGGTCCGGTCGCTTGGAGGCCGGGCGAGGGTGCTGCCGAAGAAATCCGCCTTCAACGTGTCGATTGCCTTGCCCGAGGAGTTCGTCCCCTTCCGGCTTGCCCGGAAAGCGGGCCGCATGCGCCCCCGGCCGAAATACAACACGTTCCGGCGTGGGATCCGCGCCGTCGAGTACGTGGGGTGTAAGCCGGTCCAGTGCATCAGCGTCGCCCACCCGAGTCACGCGTATGTCACCGACAACTTCACAGTGACCCACAACACCATGGTGGCGCTGCGCGCCATGCTCGCCGTCGTAGACGCGGGCGGACAGGCCGCGATGCTCGCGCCCACCGAAGTGCTCGCGCAGCAGCACCACCGGTCGATCACGGAGATGATGGGGGAGCTGGCCGAGGGAGGGATGCTGGGCGGGGCCGAGCAGGCCACGAAGGTGGTGCTGCTGACCGGCTCCATGGGTGCCGCCGCCCGAAGGCAGGCGCTGCTCGATCTCGTCACGGGCGAGGCGGGGATCGTGATCGGCACGCATGCGCTGATCGAGGACAAGGTGCAGTTCCACGACCTGGGCCTGGTCGTGGTCGACGAGCAGCACCGGTTCGGGGTCGAGCAGCGGGACGCCCTGCGCGGCAAGGGCAAGCAGCCACCCCACCTGCTGGTCATGACGGCCACACCCATCCCGCGTACGGTCGCGATGACCGTCTTCGGTGACCTGGAGACCTCCGTTCTCGACCAGCTCCCCGCCGGACGTTCACCCATCGCCAGCCATGTCGTCCCCGCCGCCGACAAACCGCACTTCCTGGCGCGCGCGTGGGAGCGCGTACGGGAGGAGGTGTCCAACGGGCATCAGGCGTACGTGGTCTGCCCGCGCATTGGCGACGAGGAGGACGGTTCGGCCGGTTCGGCCAAGAAGAAGTCCCCGGAGGACGAGGCCGAGAAGCGTCCGCCGCTCGCCGTCCTGGACGTCGCCGAACAGCTCGCCAAGGGCCCGCTCCAGGGGCTCAAGGTCGAGGTGCTGCACGGCCGTATGCAGCCGGACGACAAGGACGCCGTGATGCGCCGCTTCGCCTCGGGCGAGACGGACGTCCTGGTCGCCACGACGGTGATCGAGGTGGGTGTGAACGTCCCGAACGCCACGGTGATGGTGATCATGGACGCGGACCGGTTCGGCGTCTCGCAGCTGCACCAGCTGCGCGGCCGGGTCGGCCGGGGCTCGGCCGCCGGGCTCTGCCTCCTGGTCACCGAGATGCCGGAGGCCAGCCCGGCCCGGGCGCGCCTCGGCGCCGTGGCCGCCACGCTGGACGGCTTCGAGCTGTCCCGCATCGACCTGGAACAGCGCCGGGAGGGAGACGTCCTCGGCCAGGCCCAGTCCGGTGTGCGTTCCTCGCTGCGCATGCTCACCGTCATAGAGGACGAGGACATCATCGCCGAGGCCCGCGAGGAGGCGACCGCGGTCGTCGCCGCGGACCCCGACCTCACGCGCCTGCCCGCCCTGCGCACGGCTCTGCAGGCCTTGCTGGACGAGGAGAGGGAGCAGTACCTGGAGAAGGGCTGACAGACTGGAACTGTCACAACCGCTCGTTCCACGACAAGGACAGAGATGACCCGCGTGATCGCCGGCCGGGCCGGCGGGCGCCGCCTGGCCGTCCCGCACGGAACCCGTACCCGGCCCACCTCCGACCGGGCACGCGAGGGCCTCTTCTCGACCTGGCAGTCCCTGCTAGGCGGCCCCCTGGAGGGCGAGCGCGTCCTCGATCTGTACGCCGGCTCCGGCGCCGTCGGCCTGGAGGCCCTGTCACGCGGCGCCGGACACACCCTCCTCGTCGAGGTCGACGCCCGAGCGATACGCACCCTCAGGGAGAACGTGAAAACGCTCGGGCTGCCCGGCGCCGAGGTGAGATCCGGCAAAGCGGCGCAGATCATCCGCGCGGGGGCGCCGACAGCCCCGTACGACCTGATCTTTCTCGATCCGCCGTACGACGTCCCGGACGACGATCTTCGCGAGATCCTGCTCACACTCGGTGCGGAGGGCTGGCTCGCGGGCGAAGCGCTCGTCACCGTTGAACGCAGTACTAGAGGCGGCGAATTCCGGTGGCCCGGCGGCTTCGAGGCACTGCGCTCCCGTCGTTACGGCGAGGGGACGTTTTGGTACGGTCGCGCCGCCTCAACGTGCGAAGACGCACGATGACCGGACTGGAGAGCGAGGGACCTCAGTTGCGCCGCGCCGTCTGTCCCGGGTCATTCGACCCGATCACCAACGGACACCTCGACATCATCGCCCGAGCGTCCAAGCTGTACGACGTCGTGCATGTCGCGGTGATGATCAACCAGTCCAAGAAGGGCCTCTTCGAGATCGACGAGCGGATCGACCTGATCCGCCAGGTCACCGCGGAGTTCGGCAACGTCGAGGTGGAGTCCTTCCACGGCCTTCTCGTCGACTTCTGCAAGCAGCGCGACATCCCCGCGATCGTCAAGGGACTCCGCGCGGTCAGCGACTTCGACTACGAGCTGCAGATGGCCCAGATGAACAACGGCCTCTCCGGAGTCGAGACCCTCTTCGTCCCCACCAACCCCACCTACAGCTTCCTGTCCTCCTCGCTCGTCAAGGAGGTCGCGGCCTGGGGCGGCGACGTCTCCCACCTGGTGCCGCCGCTGGTCCTCGAAGCCCTCAACGAACGCCTCAAGAAGGACTGAGACAGCACTCGGACGAGACCGGGACGGCCTCTGTGGGCTGACAGTGCGTCACCCGGTGTCGGATGGGGCGGGAGTGGCCGTACAGTCGATCCGTCCGTCTCCATCACAGCTGTAGAGAGTGGCGAGCACCGGTGGACGTGCAGAAGAAGCTCGATGAGATCGTCGCGGCGGTCGGCAGCGCCCGTTCGATGCCCATGTCGGCCTCGTGCGTGGTCAACCGCGCCGAGCTCCTCTCCATGCTCGAAGAGGTGCGCCAGGCGCTGCCCGGCTCCCTCGCCCAGGCCCAGGAACTCATCGGCGGGCGCGAGCAGTTGGTCGAGCAGGCCCGCGAGGAGGCGCAGCGGATCATCGAGTCCGCGCATGCCGAGCGCGGTTCGCTGGTCTCCGGCACCGAGATCGCCCGGCGCTCCCAGAACGAGGCGGACCGCATCCTCGCCGAGGCCCGTAAGGAGGCCGAGGAGATCCGCGCGGAGGCCGACGACTACGTCGACTCCAAGCTCGCCAACTTCGAGGTCGTGCTCACCAAGACCCTCGGCTCCGTCGGCCGCGGCCGCGAGAAGCTCCTCGGCACCGGACCCGGCCTCGACGAGCACGGCTACGAGGACGAGGACGCCCCCGAGCGCAGCCACGACCCCCAGACCCTGCGCCGCAACGCCGATGAATACGTCGACGTCAAGCTCGGCGCCTTCGAGGCCGTCCTCGCCAAGACCCTGGAGGCCGTCGGCCGCGGCCGCCAGAAGCTGCACGGCCGCATCGCCACCGACGACCTGGGCGCGCTCACGGACGACGGGACGCCCGTGCAGCACACCACCGACGCCGAGTACCTGGACGGCCTCGCGGCCCCTGCGGACGCCCCCGCCCGGCCGCCCGCCGAACCGGCCGCGGCTGTCCCCGCGCAGCAGTCGTACGGCCACCAGGATCAGCAGGGCCAGCAGCAGTACGCGTATCAGCAACAGTCCGACGCGTACGGCTATCAGCAGCCGTACGGCCAGCAGGATCAGCAATACGCGTACCAGCAGCAGGCCGATCCGTACGCCGCGTATCCGCAGCAGGGCTACGACCCGAACGTCCAGCAGGCCGGATACGACCCCAGCCAGGGGCAGCAGGCCTACGGGCAGCAGCAGCCCGAGCCGCAGGCGCACGCCCTCGACGAGACCAGCCTCTTCGACACGAGCATGATCAGCGCCGAGCAACTGCGTCAGTACGAGCAGGAGCGCGGCGGACGCTGACGAAGGGCGCCCACACCGGCGTACGCCGGTGCCCTGGACCGCCGGTGCGCACCGGATTGGGCCGAGAGCGCAAGGTCCAGTATCCTGGCTCTTCGGTCGCGCGTTCGTCCGCGATCTACGCTGCCCGGGAACATCTGGGGCGGCGAAGCTCTGAGTTTCAAGATCGAAAGCAGGAATGGCCCTGAACGCCCGCCTCGACCACCGCAACCCTCTCGTGTTCGACACGCACGAGCTGGGGCGACGTCCTGGTGCGCTGCAGCGGCTGACCCGCGCGGTCGACGCTCCCAAGGACCTCGGTATCCAGGGAGTGATCGGAGTGCCGGAAGGCGCGCCGGTGGAGCTCGAACTCCGGCTCGAGTCGGTCATGGAGGGTGTCCTGGTCACAGGGACCGCCCGGGCCGTCGCCGAGGGGGAGTGCGTAAGGTGTCTGGAGCCGCTTCAGCTGGAGCTCGAAGCGGACTTCCAGGAGATGTTCTCGTACCCCGACGCCGACGACCGGGGCCGCCCCAAGGCGGAGCCCGGCGACGACGCCGAGGAAGACGAGGACAGGCTTTTCATCGAGGACGGCTTGTTCGACCTCGAGCCTGTGCTGCGTGATGCGGTGGTGCTCGCACTGCCGATGCAGCCGGTGTGCCAGGAGGACTGCGAGGGACTGTGCTCCGAGTGCGGAGTGCGTCTCTCGGACGAACCTGGCCACCACCATGACGCCGTCGACATCCGTTGGGCGGCACTGCAGGGACTCGCCGGTTCACTCGAAGATGGCGAGAAGGACGAGATCAGCGGCGCCGAATCGGGCGTCGACGAGAAGCAGGAGAAGTAGCCGTGGCTGTTCCGAAGCGGAAGATGTCGCGCAGCAACACGCGCCACCGCCGGTCGCAGTGGAAGGCTGCGGTCCCCAACCTGGTTGCGTGTGAGCGCTGCCACGAGCCCAAGCTGCAGCACATCGCGTGCCCGGCTTGCGGCACCTACAACAAGCGCCAGGTCCTCGAGGTCTGAGCGGCTGGTGAGAGGCTTCATGTCTGACGCCAAGGCGGACGTAAACGCCAAGAAAAAGGCGGACACCACAGCCTCGTCCCACACGCTTCTGGAAGGGCGGCTCGGCTACAAGCTCGAGTCCGCCCTTCTGGTGCGTGCGCTGACCCACCGTTCGTACGCGTACGAGAACGGCGGTCTGCCCACCAACGAGCGCCTGGAGTTCCTCGGGGACTCCGTGCTCGGCCTGGTGGTCACGGACACGCTGTATCGCACCCACCCCGACCTGCCCGAAGGCCAGCTGGCCAAGCTGCGGGCCGCGGTGGTCAACTCGCGTGCACTGGCGGAGGTGGGCCGCGGGCTCGAACTCGGCTCCTTCATCCGGCTCGGCCGCGGTGAAGAGGGCACAGGCGGCCGGGACAAGGCGTCCATCCTCGCCGACACCCTTGAAGCGGTGATCGGCGCGGTGTACCTCGACCAGGGGCTGGACTCGGCGGCGGAGCTGGTGCACCGCCTGTTCGACCCGCTGATCGAGAAGTCCTCGAATCTCGGTGCCGGCCTGGACTGGAAGACCAGCCTCCAGGAGCTCACCGCGACCGAGGGGCTCGGCGTGCCCGAGTACCTGGTCACGGAGACCGGCCCGGACCATGAGAAGACCTTTACTGCTGCCGCCCGCGTCGGAGGCGTCTCGTACGGCACCGGCACCGGCCGCAGCAAGAAGGAAGCGGAGCAGCAGGCCGCGGAGTCCGCGTGGCGGGAGATCCGCTCCGCGGCGGACGAACGCGCGAAGGCGGCCGCGGAGGCCGACGGGGACGTCGGCGTCCCCTCGACCGCGGGGTCGGACGCGGCTCCCGCCTGACATACGGCCACAGCCGTCACCGATCGCCCGTCCCCGGCAGGGGGCGGGCGACCGTGTTCAGCAGCCACGGGCGGGCCCGGCCGAGCCCGCCCGAGGGGCGGCGGTACGCTGCGCGCGCGGCGCGACCAGCCACGGACGGCCCGCAGTTCCAAGCCGCCCTGCCGGCGGAGCGCCCACGCATCCGGAGGAGAAACCGTGCCCGAGCTTCCTGAGGTCGAGGTCGTACGGCGCGGGCTTGAGCGCTGGGTCAGCGGACGGATCGTCGCCGACGTACAGGTGCTGCATCCGCGCGCGGTACGTCGGCACATCGCGGGAGGCGAGGACTTCGGCGCCCGGCTCAAGGGGCACCGCATCGGGCTGCCTCAGCGGCGCGGCAAGTACCTCTGGCTGCCGCTCGCCGACCAGCCGAGCGCCGTCCTGGCGCACCTCGGCATGAGCGGCCAGCTGCTCGTCCAGCCCGAGGGCGCGCCCGACGAGAAGCACCTGCGCATCCGCGTCCGCTTCGACGACACCCTCACCACCGAGCTCCGCTTCGTAGACCAGCGCACCTTCGGCGGGCTCTCCTTGCACACGACCACCTCCGAAGGACTGCCCGATGTCATCGCGCACATCGCCCGCGACCCGCTGGACCCGCAGTTCGACGACGCCGCCTTCCACGAGAAGCTGCGGCGCAGACGTACGACCATCAAGCGGGCCCTGCTCGACCAGTCGCTGATCAGCGGCGTCGGCAACATCTACGCGGACGAGGCGCTGTGGCGCTCACGGCTGCACTACGACCGCCCGACCACCGGTTTCACGCGCCCGCGCACCGCCGAACTCCTCGGCCACGTACGGGACGTGCTGTACGAGGCCCTCACCGCCGGCGGCACCAGCTTCGACAGCCTGTACGTCAACGTGAACGGCGAGTCCGGCTACTTCGACCGGTCCCTCGACGCGTACGGGCGGGAGGGCGAGCCGTGCCGGCGCTGTGGCACCGCGATCCGGCGGCGGCCCTGGATGAACCGGTCCAGCTACTTCTGCCCGCGCTGTCAGCGAGTGCCGCGGGTCGCGTCGTAACGCTCGCGTGCCGTCAGGATCTCGCCCATGCGCCCCTCCACGAAGTGGATGAGGCTCAGCAGCCGCTCGGCGACCTCGCGGCCCAGCGGCGTGAGTTCGTAGTCGACGCGCGGCGGGTTCGTGGGCTGCGCCTCGCGGTGGACCAGACCGTCGCGCTCCAGGGCGTGCAGCGTCTGCGACAGCATTTTCTCGCTCACGCCGTCGACACGGCGGCGCAGCTCGTTGAAGCGGAACGGGCCTTCGTACAGCGCCCCGAGCGTGAGCCCGCCCCAACGCCCCGTAACGTGCTCCAGGGTGCCCCGCGAGGGACACGCCTTGGAGAACACGTCGAACGCGAGGTCCTGTGTCTCCGTGAGGTCCATACCTTCAGCGTACTCCGGCGCAGCGTGCACCGGCAGGTGGCGCTAACCAACAGAAACCGCTAGTGGGCGAATTCCAGCAGCCGAAGCTCAGTAGCCGAAATCCTGCGTCCACCAGGGGCCGCCCGGAGCGAAGTGGGCGCCGACTCCCAGGGTCTTGAAGTCGCAGTTCAGGATGTTCGCGCGGTGGCCGGGGCTTTCCATCCAGGCCGCCATGACCGCCTCGGCGTCGGCCTGGCCGCGGGCTATGTTCTCGCCGCCGAGGTTCGCTATGCCGAGCCCATCCGCACGGTCCCAGGGGGTGGCCCCGGTCGGGTCGGTGTGGTCGAAGAAGTCCAGTTCGGCCATGGCCTCGCTGAAGGACTGGGCCAGCTTGGCGAGCGTGTTGGACGCCGTCACCGGGCTGCAGCCCGCCTTCTCCCGCTCCTGGTTCACCAGCTTGAGCACCTCGGCCTCCGCCGCGGTCTGCGGGGACACCGCCTTGGGCGGGGTGGGCTTGGGCACCTTCGTGGCCGCACGCGGCGGAGTGGGCTTCGGCTTCTCCGGAGTCTTCGTGGTCGGCTTCGCGGAGGGTTCCTTGGTGGGTTCCTTCGTCGGCTCCGTGGGCGTCGGCGAAGGCGAAGGAGAACGGTTGGCGTCGCGGCTCGTACCGGAGTCGTCGCGGTCGTCCGAGGAGCCGTCCGCACCGCCCTGCGTGCCGAGGTCGGTCGGGAAGTCCGAGGTCTGCACCTTGCCCGCGTTGCTGCCGCCGACCGTGTTGGTGTCACCGCCGCCCGGGATCAGCCCCGAGGCGACCGCGACGGCACCCATCGCTACAGCCGCGGAGACACCGAGCAGACCGGTGCGCACCGGCACCGCGGCCTTGGCCTTCTTGCGGCGGCGGTGCGAGCCCCCTCCACGGGGGCCGGGGACGGACGCGAAGCTGGTCGTGGCGTAGGCGTCGACGTCGCTCGTCGCGTAGAGGTAGGCGGCGCTCCCCTGAGAGGTGTCGCCCGTCGCGAAGAGATATGCGTCACTGTGCGTGTAGGCATCGTTCTGCGGGTAGAGGGCATGCTGGTAGCGGCCCTGCCCGGCCGCCGAGATGGCGTCGGTCACGTAGTAGCCCGGGTCGGCCGTTGAGTAGCCGCCGGTGTGTGATCCGTACGTTTGCGTGACGCCGGTGGCGCGGCCTGTGGCGGCGCGGCCGGCGGCGGAGCGTCGGTGGCGTCCCATCTCCTGGCCTTCCTCATCTTGCAGTCAACGTTCCCCACTCGAACGAGTGAGGTGCATTGCGTCGGGACGGTACCGCATGACGCAAGAGTAAGAAGTGCTCAGAGGCCAAATGACTGGTTAGCGTGCAGCCATGAACGACGATGTGCGACTCGTGGCATGGGTGCGCGGAAGCGTCCAAGGTGTGGGTTTCCGCTGGTTCACCCGTGCCAAGGCGCTGGAGCTCGGCGGACTGAGTGGCTTTGCTCTCAATTTGCCGGACGGCCGGGTTCAGGTGGTCGCCGAAGGGCCGCGGGCCGGCTGTGAGGGACTGCTCGACTGGCTGCGGGGAGACGACACACCCGGCCGGGTCGACGGAGTCACCGAGATTTGGGACACACCCCGCGGCGGCTACGACGGCTTCGCCATCCGCTGAGATCCACTGTTCGTCACGGGCCGCAACACCGCAGGCCGGGGAGCGTGAGCGCTCTGGGGCACCTGCCCGAGGCAGAAACTAGCTGGTGGTTGCCAAGAACCGCTTGCCGTGGCAGGCTCGCGCAGCAAGGATGATCTCTACGCCCTCAGGGCCCCGAAGGAGACGCAGCGCCGCCCGTTTTCAGGCCGCGCGCCCCGGGTTGCCCGTCAATACGGGGCGTGATCGTGTTGACCGTCAAACTTTTTGGTGAGACGCTGAAAGCCCCGCGCACCTTAGCTGTTTGGCATGTAAGAACGGCAGCAACAACTGAACAGTGCCAAGCACCACGGGTGCGATTCCCTCACGACCCACACCGCTTCGGTCGGTCACTCATTGTGGAGGACCATCCATCATGGCAAAGGCGCTTCTCGGTTACGTCGGCGGCTCTGACCCGCGACTCCTCGCCGAGATGCGACGGCTCCAGCAGCGCGTCCAGGACCTGGAATCCGAGCTCGTACGGATCCAGGCCGAGAACGACGAGCTGACGGCTGCCGCTTCTCACGAACAGCTCCTGAAGAGCATCGACGTACCCCAGGCGGAGCCTGCGCTCACCTGACCACTCGGGCCCACAAGGCCGCCGGTGATCAGGCTGTCCGAGTCAGCCGCTAACCAGTGTTGCAAGGGACGCTTCGGCGTCCCTTCTTTTTGCCCCCGCCTCTGTCCCGCGCACTCTTTCACTCTCTTTAACGTCTGGTGTGCCCTGCACGTTCATGGGCGAAACCGTTCGTTCATGGAGTGAGACAGACCCGGAAGGTAGAGTCCGGCGGCGTGCACCTCAAGGCCCTGACCCTGAGAGGGTTCAAATCGTTCGCTTCGGCGACCACGCTCCGGTTCGAGCCGGGGATCACGTGTGTCGTCGGACCGAACGGTTCGGGCAAGTCCAATGTCGTGGACGCGCTCAGCTGGGTCATGGGCGAGCAGGGCGCCAAGTCGCTGCGCGGCGGCAAGATGGAAGACGTCATCTTCGCTGGCACCACCGGGCGCCCGCCGCTCGGCCGCGCCGAAGTCTCCCTCACCATCGACAACTCCGACGGCGCGCTGCCCATCGAGTACGCCGAGGTCACCATCACGCGGATCATGTTCCGCAACGGCGGCAGCGAGTACCAGATCAACGGCGATACGTGCCGATTGCTGGACATTCAGGAGCTGTTGTCCGACTCCGGCATCGGCCGCGAGATGCACGTCATCGTCGGCCAGGGCCAGCTCGACTCCGTACTGCACGCCGATCCGATGGGCCGCCGTGCCTTCATCGAGGAGGCCGCGGGCGTCCTCAAGCACCGTAAGCGCAAGGAGAAGGCGCTGCGGAAGTTGGACGCGATGCAGGCGAACCTCGCGCGCGTGCAGGACCTGACGGACGAACTGCGGCGCCAGCTCAAGCCGCTCGGCCGGCAGGCGGCCGTCGCGCGCCGGGCCGCCGTCATCCAGGCCGACCTGCGGGACGCGCGGCTGCGGCTGCTCGCCGACGATCTCGTACGACTCCGCCAGGCACTCCAGACTGAGATCGCCGACGAGGCCGCGCTCAAGGAACGCAAGGACGCCGCCGAGGCCGAGCTGAAGAAGGCGCTCCAGCGGGAGGCAGAGCTCGAGGGCGAGGTGCGGCGCCTCACCCCGCGCCTCCAGCGGGCGCAGCAGACCTGGCACGAGCTGTCGCAGCTGGCCGAGCGGGTGCGCGGCACGATCTCGCTGGCCGACGCCCGGGTCAAGAGCGCGACCTCTGTGCCCGCCGAGGAGCGGCGCGGGCGTGATCCCGAGGACATGGAGCGCGAGGCCGCACGGATCCGGGAGCAGGAGGCCGAGCTCGAAGCGGCCCTCGAGGCGGCCGAACGGGCACTGGAGGACACCGTTGCCCACCGGGCCGATCTCGAACGCGAACTGGCGGTGGAGGAACGGCGACTGAAGGACGTGGCTCGCGCCATCGCCGACCGCCGCGAAGGGCTCGCCCGGCTGAACGGCCAGGTCAACGCGGCCCGTTCACGCGCCGCCTCCGCCCAGGCCGAGATCGACCGCCTCGCCTCCGCACGGGACGAAGCCCAGGAGCGGGCGGTCGCCGCGCAGGAGGAGTACGAGGCGCTCAAGGCCGAGGTCGACGGCCTGGACGAGGGCGACGCGGAGCTGGCTGAGCGCCACGAGGCGGCCAAGTCGGCGCTTGCGGAGGCGGAGTCTGCCCTGGCGGCGGCCCGCGAGGCGGCCACCGCCGCGGAACGCAAGCGGGCCGCCACCCAGGCCCGCCACGAGGCCCTGGCCCTCGGCCTGCGCCGCAAGGACGGCACGGGCGCTCTGCTCGCGGCGAAGGACCGGCTCACCGGCCTGCTGGGCCCGGCCGCCGAACTCCTGACAGTCACCCCGGGCCACGAGGTCGCCCTGGCCGCCGCCTTCGGCACGGCAGCGGACGCCATTGCGGTCACCACTCCGAACGCGGCCGCCGACGCCATCCGCCTCCTCCGCAAGCAGGATGCCGGGCGAGCAGCCCTGCTGCTGGCGGGGGCACCCGAGGCGGTTCCGGCATCGGGAGACGGCGCTCCCAGCGACGTAACTCCGGAGCGCGACGGGCCTCTGTACGCCGCTGATCTCGTCCGTGGGCCCGCTGAACTCATGCCCGCCGTACGGCGCTTGCTGCGGGGCATCGTCGTGGTGGCGACCCTCGAAGACGCTGAGGACGTGGTGAGTGCGCGGCCGGAGCTGACCGCTGTGACCGCCGAAGGCGATCTGCTCGGGGCGCACTTCGCGCACGGGGGGTCCGCCGGGGCGCCGAGTCTGCTCGAGGTGCAGGCCTCCGTCGACGAAGCCGCGGCGGAGCTGGAAGAACTCGCCGTGAAGTGCGAGGAGTTGAGCGAGGCGCAGCATCTTGCTGCCGAGCAGCGGAAGGAACGGGTCGCGCTCGTCGAGGAGTTGGGGGAGCGGCGGCGGGCCGGGGAGCGGGAGCGGTCGGCGGTCGCCCAGCAGCTCGGGCGGCTGGCGGGGCAGGCCCGAGGCGCGGCAGGGGAGGCCGAGCGGAGCACCGCCGCGGCCGCGCGGGCGCAGGAGGCCCTCGACAAGGCCCTGGAGGAAGTCGAAGAGCTGGCCGAACGGCTCGCCGTGGCCGAGGAGATGCCCGTCGAGGAGGAGCCCGACACCTCCGTACGGGACCGGCTCGCCGCGGACGGCGCCAACGCGCGGCAGACCGAGATGGAGGCCCGGCTCCAGGCGCGTACGCACGAGGAACGCGTCAAGGGGCTGGCCGGACGGGCCGATTCGCTGGACCGGGCCGCGCGCGCCGAACGTGAGGCACGCGCGCGTGCCGAGCAGCGCAGGGCCCGGCTGAGGCACGAGGCCGCCGTCGCCGAGGCCGTCGCCTCCGGGGCGCGGCAACTGCTCGCGCACGTCGAGGTCTCGGTGAGCCGGGCGGAGGAGGAGCGGGCCGCCGCCGAAAGCGCCAAGGCCCTGCGCGAACAGGATCTCGTCGTGGCTCGGAACGAAGGCCGCGACCTCAAGGCCGAGCTCGACAAGCTCACCGACTCCGTGCACCGCGGCGAGGTGCTCGGCGCCGAGAAGCGGCTGCGGATCGAGCAGCTGGAGACGAAGGCGCTGGAGGAGCTCGGTGTGGAGCCCGCGGGGCTCGTCGCCGACTACGGCCCCGACCAGCTCGTACCGCCCTCACCGCCCGCCGAGGGCGAGGAACTGCCCGAGGACCCCGAGCACCCGCGCAACCAGCCCCGGCCGTTCGTCCGTGCCGAGCAGGAGAAGCGGCTCAAGTCGGCCGAGCGGGCGTACCAGCAGCTCGGCAAGGTCAACCCGCTGGCCCTGGAGGAGTTCGCCGCGCTCGAGGAACGCCACCAGTTCCTCAGTGAGCAGTTGGAGGACCTCAAGAAGACCCGTGCCGATCTCCTGCAGGTGGTGAAGGAGGTCGACGAGCGCGTCGAGCAGGTCTTCACTCAGGCGTTCTGGGATACGGCCCGCGAGTTCGAGGGCGTTTTCAGCAGGCTGTTCCCGGGTGGTGAGGGGCGGCTGATCCTGACCGACCCCGACAACATGCTCACCACGGGCGTCGATGTGGAGGCCCGGCCTCCGGGCAAGAAGGTCAAGCGGCTCAGCCTCCTCTCCGGCGGCGAGCGCTCGCTGACCGCCGTGGCGATGCTCGTGTCGATCTTCAAGGCGCGGCCCAGCCCGTTCTATGTGATGGACGAGGTCGAGGCGGCGCTCGACGACACCAACCTGCAGCGGCTCATCCGCATCATGCAGGAGCTGCAGGAGGCCTCGCAGCTGATCGTGATCACCCACCAGAAACGCACGATGGAGGTCGCCGACGCACTGTACGGCGTCTCCATGCAGGGCGACGGGGTCTCGAAGGTCATCAGCCAGCGGCTTCGCTAGCTCGGCTGCGCCGGCTCTCGGATCGCTCGGCGTTGCGTGGCGGTCACAACATGGGCACGGCATTTAAGCAACGAACACAAAATCCTTACCTGCTTATGGACTTGCTCTCATCTGCCCCGGTTGACTTCAAAACTTGAAGCAATAACCTCAAAAACGTTGCCTTTACCTTCAGTTCAAGGGCTTGCCCACCCCCCGGCAGCGAGGCCGGCGGCCCGAGGAGTACACGTGACCAGCGCAGCGCAGGTACCCAAGTCAGGAGCCCGGGAGGCTCATCCCGAACACCTCGGGCACGTCATCTTCATCGCGGCGGCGGCCGCGATGGGCGGCTTCCTCTTCGGTTACGACAGTGCCGTGATCAACGGTGCCGTCGAAGCCATCCGGGACCGCTACGACATCGGCTCCGCGGCCCTCGCGCAGGTGATCGCCATCGCGCTGATCGGCTGCGCGATCGGCGCAGCCACGGCGGGCCGGATCGCCGACCGCATAGGCCGCATCCGCTGTATGCAGATCGCGGCCGTCCTCTTCATCGTCAGCGCCGTCGGCTCCGCACTGCCCTTCGCGCTGTACGACCTGGCCTTCTGGCGCATTGTCGGCGGCTTCGCCATCGGCATGGCCTCAGTGATCGGCCCCGCCTACATCGCCGAGGTCGCCCCCGCCGCGTACCGCGGGCGCCTCGGCTCCTTCCAGCAGGCCGCGATCGTCATCGGCATCGCCGTCTCGCAGCTGGTCAACTGGGGCATCCTGAACGCCGCGGACGGTGACCAGCGCGGCACCCTGATGGGCCTGGAAGCCTGGCAGGTCATGCTCGGCGTGATGGTCATCCCCGCCGTCCTGTACGGACTGCTCTCCTTCGCCATCCCCGAGTCGCCCCGCTACCTCATCTCCGCCGGCAAGGAGACCCGCGCCCGCGAGGTGCTCGCCGAGGTCGAGGGCAAGGACGTCGACCTGGACGCCCGCGTGCGGGAGATCGAGCACGCCATGAAGAGCGAGCACAAGTCGACCTTCAAGGACCTGCTCGGCGGCAGCTTTTTCTTCAAGCCGATCGTCTGGATCGGCATCGGGCTCTCCGTCTTCCAGCAGTTCGTCGGCATCAACGTCGCGTTCTACTACTCCTCGACGCTGTGGCAGTCGGTCGGCGTCGACCCGACGGAGTCGTTCTTCTACTCGTTCACGACGTCGATCATCAACATCGTCGGCACCGTGATCGCCATGATCTTCGTCGACCGGATCGGCCGCAGGCCGCTCGCGCTCATCGGCTCCGTGGGCATGGTCGTCGGTCTCGCCCTGGAAGCCTGGGCCTTCTCCTTCGACCTCGTCGACGGCAAGCTGCCCGCCACCCAGGGCTGGGTCGCACTGATCGCCGCCCACGTCTTCGTGCTCTTCTTCGCTCTCTCCTGGGGCGTGGTCGTCTGGGTCTTCCTCGGCGAGATGTTCCCGAACAAGATCCGCGCCGCCGCCCTCGGCGTCGCCGCCTCCGCGCAGTGGATCGCCAACTGGGCCATCACCGCGAGCTTCCCGTCCCTGGCCGACTGGAACCTCTCCCTGACGTACGTGATCTACACCGTCTTCGCCGCCCTCTCCATCCCCTTCGTGCTCAAGTTCGTCACGGAGACCAAGGGGAAGGCGCTGGAGGAGATGGGATAGGCGTCGTAAGGCCCCCCGAACGCGAGGAGACGGGCCAAGTCCCCGCTGCCCCTCTCCTCGTCCCGTAAGGCGTACTGCCCCGGCTCAGCCCTCCGCGGCCTTGAGCCGGGGCAGCACGTTTTCGCAGAACAGATGCATGCTGCGCCAGCCCTCGTCGACCGGCATCCCGCCGGACAGCGGATGCAGTACGTAGTTCTCGAGGCCCTGAGCCAGGCACTCGTCCGGCGTCACGATCCGGTACACACCCTCCGCGCGCAGCTCGTCGACCGTCGTCGCCCCCGACTTCACCGCGGAACGGATGTCGCCGGACTGCCAGGACGCGTACGTCCGCGCCTCGTGCAGGAAGTGCCCGCCGTGCTCCGCCCACACCCGGTCCGGGTCCTCGGCCAGGTGCAACAGCGGGGTCTCGGCCGGAGGCATCATCGTCCAGCCCTCCGTGCCGTACTCCACGAGACGCTCCTTGTAGTACGCCTCCAGCTCCGGCAGATGCGCGCTCGGGAAGAACGGCAGCCCGAGCCGGGCGGCACGCCGGGCCGCCGCCTGCGAGGAGCCGCCGACCAGCAGCAGCGGATGCGGCCGGGTGTACGGGCGCGGGGTGATCCGAACTGTACGGCCCCGGTACTCGAACTCCTCGCCCGTCCACGCCTTGAGCAGCGTCTCCAGCAGCTCGTCCTGGAGCTTGCCGCGCCGCTTCCACTCGACGTCGAAGATCGCGTACTCCTCGGGGCGGTAACCGATCCCCGCGACCGTCACCAGCCGGCCGCCGCTGATCAAGTCGAGTACGGCCATCTCCTCGGCCAGCCGCAACGGATCGTGCAGCGGACCGATGATCGCCGAGACCGTGACCGCGATCCGCCGGGTGGCGCCGAAGACGGCTCCGGCGAAGGTGAAGGGGGAGGGCAGCCAGTTGTTGGCGGCGCCGTGGTGCTCCTCGGTCTGCACGGTGCTCATCCCGCGATCGTCGGCGTACTTGGCCATCTCCAGGGCGGCCTGGTAGCGGGCGCTGAGGGATTCGCTCGTCGCGTCGGGCTCCACCAGGTTGAAACGTACGACCGTCACGGGCATGGCGGGTCCTCCTTCGGGCGGGGTGCCGGAGAAGGGGGACGGTAGCTGACGGGGCGTCAGACGGCCAGGGGTCGACAGGCCCCTTTACGAGGGTTGTGGCAACCCACGTCATGAGCTGCCACAACCCCCTGTGCGCCTCGCGCACAATACGGGAACCGCATACTGGTCCCGTTGTGACTCCGCCCCAAGGGGCTTCTCGCCGAACCGAGGCCAGGCGACGGGCCAGCCCGGCCCGCAGGGAGGAAAAGTCCCTGCGAGGAGAACGAACGATCGCCCGACGGGTCACGCCATACTGGGTTGCGTTATGGAAATCGTCATCCTTCTTGTAGTCATCGCCGTAGTCGTGATCGGTGCGCTCGGCGGGCTCGTCGTCGGCAGCCGCCGACGGAAGCAGCCGCCCCCGCCGCCCCCCACCACGCCCGACATCACCGCCCCTCCGGCCGAGCCGCACGTCGGCGACGAGGCCGAGACGCCACGTGAGGAACCGCGCCGCACGATCGAGGAGGTGGATCTTCCGGACACCTCGGGGGCCGTCGCCGTCGAGGAACGTCCGGCCGCACCCGAGATCGAGATCCCGGAGCCGACCGCGGGGCGCCTGGTGCGCCTGCGCGCCCGCCTCTCCCGCTCGCAGAACGCGCTCGGCAAGGGGCTGCTCACGCTCCTCTCGCGCGAGCACCTGGACGACGACACCTGGGAGGAGATCGAGGACACGCTGCTCACCGCCGATGTCGGCGTGCAGCCCACCCAGGAGCTGGTCGAGGGGCTGCGTGAGCGTGTGAAGGTGCTCGGCACGCGTACGCCCGAGGAGCTGCGCGGCCTGCTGCGCGAGGAGCTGCTCAAGCTGGTCGGCACCGATATGGACCGCACCGTGAAGACGGAGCCCGAGGCCAGCAAGCCCGGCATCGTGATGGTCGTCGGCGTCAACGGCACCGGAAAGACCACCACCACCGGCAAGCTCGCCCGCGTCCTCGTCGCGGATGGCCGCACCGTCGTCCTGGGGGCCGCCGACACCTTCCGTGCCGCCGCCGCCGATCAGCTCCAGACCTGGGGCGAGCGGGTCGGGGCGTACACCGTGCGCGGGCCCGAGGCCGGCGATCCGGCCTCCGTGGCCTTCGACGCGGTCAAGGAGGGCAAGGAGATGGGCACGGACGTCGTGCTCATCGACACCGCGGGGCGCCTGCACACCAAGACCGGGCTCATGGACGAGCTCGGCAAGGTCAAGCGCGTGGTCGAGAAGCAGGCGCCGCTCGACGAGATCCTGCTGGTCCTGGACGCCACCACCGGTCAGAACGGCCTTGTCCAGGCCCGTGTCTTCGCCGAGGTCGTCGACATCACCGGCATCGTCCTGACGAAGCTCGACGGCACGGCCAAGGGCGGCATCGTCATCGCGGTGCAGCGTGAGCTGGGGGTTCCGGTCAAGCTCGTCGGCCTGGGGGAGGGCGCGGACGACTTGGCGCCGTTCGAGCCGGAGGCTTTTGTTGACGCTCTTATCGGAGATTGAGACCAGGTACGGAAATCCGTATGTGGTTGGAGAAGCGCCCGTCCCAAGGTGCAGTTGGGTCGGGCGCTTCGCTATGTGCGGCTACGCCCGCGACCGATGCGCCACGTAAGCCAGCGTCCCCAGTAACAGGCGAGCGGCGGGCGGCTTCGTCGCCGAGTCGAGGGCGGGGGAGCGGAGCCAGCGGACCGGGCCGAGGCCGGCGCGGTCGGAGGGCGGGGCCGTGATGTATGTGCCGGGGCCGAGGCCGTGCAGGTCGAGGGTGGCGTCGTCCCAGTCCCAGCCCATGCGGTAGAGGAGCTCGGGCAGTTCGGCCGCTGTGCCGGGGGCGACGAAGAAGTGGGCGCGGCCGTCCGGGGTCGCCGTCACGGGGCCCAGCGGGAGGCCCATCCGTTCGAGGCGGATCAGTGCGCGGCGTCCGGCGGGTTCGGCGACCTCGATCACGTCGAAGGCGCGCCCCACCGGGAGCATCATGGCGGCGCCGGGGAAGTCGGCCCAGGCCTCGGTCGCCTGGTCGAGGGTGGCACCGGCCGGGATGACCGGCGCGAAGTCCAGCGGGTGCGCGCCGGGTGCCGGGCAGTCGGCCCGGCCGCAGGAGCAGGAACCAGCTGCGGCCCGGGCGCCGGGCACCACGTCCCAGCCCCACAGTCCGGTGAACTCGGCCACGGTGGTGCATTCCGGCGTACGGCCGCGGCGACGTGAGCCGGGTCTGATCTCGCGCATCCCACGGCTACCGCCGATCGTGAAGCCCATGCCCCCTCCAACAGGTTCAGCGCACCGATGGTTACGTGACGGAATCGGAGCGTAACCCTGTGTTCCCGGCGCCGACTTGGGTCAAGCCGCGCCCGGAAGCGCTGCGGGTGGTGCGCTTGGCTGCGTGCGCCCCGGTGTGCTCCGTTCCGCCACTCCTGGCCGTCCTGTGTCAAGTGAATCGCGGACCGGCCACTGTGAGTTCATTCGAAGGGGTGGCGAATGGTGGCGTTTCCGCTTCCGCCATGGCCGGGGAGGTGATCGTAGGATTACTGTGTGTGCACGACTCCTGGGGGCGCTCGCACTCGTGAGTATGCCGGAGGCAAGTCGGCACTTCGTTCGACAGGTGAGAACCGCCGGACGGGCGACCGTATGTACCGGCAATCTGGTAGGGCTTGGCGCACACAGCGCAACAAGTGGTTTCAGAAATGGGGGCGTGCCAGTGGGCGGCAACGGCGGAAGCGGGACGAACGCCACGAACGCTGACAAGCGCCCCAATGAGCTGCTCGGCTCCTGGTTCGTGCGCAGCGGCTGGTCCAAGGGTGAGCTGGCGCGCCAAGTGAACCGCAGGGCCCGCCAGTTGGGCGCCAATCACATCTCCACGGACACCTCCCGCGTACGCCGCTGGCTGGACGGGGAGAACCCGCGCGAGCCGATCCCGCGCATCCTGTCCGAGCTCTTTTCCGAGCGCTTCGGCTGCGTCGTCGCCGTCGAGGACCTCGGCCTGCGCTCCGCCCACCAGTCACCGTCCGTGTCCGGTGTCGACCTGCCGTGGACCGCCCCGCAGACCGTCGCCCTGATCAGCGAGTTCTCCCGCAGCGACCTCATGCTCGCTCGCCGCGGCTTCCTCGGCACCTCGCTGGCGCTCTCCGCCGGCGCGTCACTGATCGAGCCCATGCAGCGCTGGCTGGTACCCAGCCCCGCGAACCCCCGCCAAGAACCCGAGCCCCAGTCCGGCCTGCGCCGCGCCAGCCGGCTGTCCAAGCCCGAGCTCGATCTGCTGGAGACCACCACGGTCATGTTCCGGCAGTGGGACGCGCAGTGCGGCGGCGGGCTGCGCCGCAAGGCCGTCGTCGGCCAGCTGCACGAGGTGACGGACCTCCTCCAGGAACCCCAGCCCGAGGCCACCGCCAAGCGCCTGTTCAAGGTCGCCGCCGAGCTGGCCGAGCTCGCGGGCTGGATGAGCTACGACGTCGGGCTGCAGCCCACCGCGCAGAAGTACTTCGTCCTCGCCCTGCACGCCGCCAAGGAAGCCGCAGAAAAGCCGCTCGGCTCGTACATCCTGTCCAGCATGAGCCGCCAGATGATCCACCTCGGGCGGCCCGACGACGCCCTGGAACTGATCCATCTCGCACAGTACGGAGGGCGTGACTGCGCGAGCCCTCGTACACAGTCCATGCTGTATGCGATGGAGGCCCGGGCGTACGCCAATATGGGCCAGCCCGGCAAGTGCAAGCGCGCCGTCCGGATGGCCGAGGACACCTTCGTAGACGCCGAGGATTTCGACGAGCCCGAGCCCGACTGGATCCGCTTCTTCAACGAGGCGGAGCTGCACGCCGAGAACTCCCACTCCTACCGCGACCTCGCCTATGTCGCGGGCCGCAGCCCCACGTACGCCTCGCTCGCCGAGCCCGTGATGCGCAAGGCCGTCGACCTCTTCGCGAAGGACACCGAGCACCAGCGTTCGTACGCACTCAACCTCATCGGGATGGCCACGGTGCACCTGCTGCAGCGCGAGCCCGAGCAGGGAGCGGAGCTCACCAGGAAGGCGCTCAGGGTCGCCAAGAAGGTCCGCTCCGAGCGGGTCAACACCCGTATTCGAAAGACCGTCGACACGGCCGTACGCGACTTCGGGGACCTCGCCGAAGTGGTCGATCTGACCGAGCAACTGGCCCTGGACCTGCCCGAGACCGCCGACGCGGTCTGACCCGCAAAGCCCCGGCCGCGGCCCGCCGTCCCTTACCGCCCGACTCGGCTCCCCACGCCAGGTCATCGGATGGCAGGCCGCGGTCGGCTGCCCGCCTTCGCCAGAAGGTTGCGCCACGATAACGATCGCGCGAGCGGACATCCGGCAGTTCATCAAGGCGTAACACGCGAGGGGTCTTCGTCACGGCGGCGAAACATCGAGGGGCTTCGACGGAAACGGCGCTGCGCCAATCTCATGGCGCATAACCGGCCCACCGCTCTGCCCGCTCAGGCTTCCCCCGCACGGGGCCGTACCAACGACGAGGAGACGCCGATGGCACCAGCCATCACCCTGGCCGCGGACGCACCCACGCTGTCCGCCGCCAACACCGGGTTCATGCTCATCTGTTCTGCTCTGGTGATGCTCATGACACCGGGCCTGGCCTTCTTCTACGGAGGCATGGTCCGCGTCAAGAGCACCCTCAATATGCTGATGATGAGCTTCATCAGCCTGGGGATCGTCACCATCCTGTGGGTGCTGTACGGCTTCTCCATGGCGTTCGGCACCGACTCCGGCAGCATCATCGGCTGGTCTTCGGACTACGTCGGGCTCAGCGGCATCGGTCTTACGCAGCTCTGGGACGGCTACACCATCCCGATCTACGTCTTCGCCGTCTTCCAGCTGATGTTCGCGATCATCACGCCCGCCCTGATCAGCGGTGCGCTCGCGGACCGTGTGAAGTTCACGGCGTGGGCCCTGTTCGTCGCCCTGTGGGCCACGGTCGTCTACTTCCCGGTCGCGCACTGGGTCTGGGGCGCCGGCGGCTGGGCCTTCGAGCTCGGTGTGATCGACTTCGCCGGTGGTACGGCGGTGCACATCAACGCGGGTGCCGCGGCGCTCGGCGTGATTCTGGTCATCGGCAAGCGCGTCGGCTTCAAGAAGGACCCGATGCGCCCGCACAGCCTGCCGCTGGTCATGCTCGGCGCCGGTCTGCTGTGGTTCGGCTGGTTCGGATTCAACGCCGGCTCCTGGCTCGGCAACGATGACGGCGTCGGCGCGCTGATGTTCATCAACACGCAGGTCGCCACCGCCGCCGCCGTACTCGCCTGGCTCGCCTACGAGAAGATCCGCCACGGCGCGTTCACCACTCTCGGTGCCGCCTCCGGCGCGGTCGCCGGTCTGGTCGCGATCACCCCGGCCGGTGGCGCGGTCTCCCCGCTCGGCGCGATCGCCGTCGGTGCCATCGCCGGTGTGCTGTGCGCCATGGCCGTCGGCCTGAAGTACAAGCTCGGCTACGACGACTCCCTCGACGTCGTCGGCGTCCACCTCGTCGGCGGTGTCGCCGGCTCCCTGCTCATCGGCTTCTTCGCCACCGGCGGCGGCCAGTCCGACGTGGCCGGTCTCTTCTACGGCGGCGGCCTGGACCAGTTCTGGAAGCAGTGCGCCGGTGTCTTCGCGGTCCTCGCCTACTCCCTCGTGGCCTCCGCGATCCTCGCCTTCCTGATCGACAAGACGATCGGGATGCGGGTCAGCGAGGATGACGAGGTCGCGGGCATCGACCAGGTCGAGCACGCCGAGACCGCATACGACTTCAGCGGCGCCGGCGGCGGCTCCGCTCGGAGCACCGCTCCGGCCCCGGCCCCGACGGAGTCCAAGAAGGTGGACGCATGAAGCTCATCACCGCAGTCGTCAAGCCCCACCGGCTCGACGAGATCAAGGAAGCCCTCCAGGCCTTCGGAGTGCACGGCCTGACGGTCACCGAGGCCAGCGGTTACGGTCGTCAGCGGGGACACACCGAGGTCTACCGCGGTGCCGAGTACACCGTCGACCTGGTCCCCAAGATCCGTATCGAGGTGCTGGCCGAGGACGACGACGCCGAACAGCTGGTCGACGTCATCGTCAAGGCGGCCCGTACCGGCAAGATCGGGGACGGCAAGGTCTGGTCCATCCCGGTCGAGACGGCGGTCCGGGTCCGGACCGGCGAGCGCGGACCCGACGCGCTGTAAGAAGAAGAAGAACAGGAGTCGCTGGGTGACGAGTACGGACGTACGTACGGAAGCAGAGGACTCGGGACCCAGCGGCTATGCGGCGGCCCGGCTGCGCCTCCTCCAGGAGGGGGCGCGGTCCGGGCCGCCGCGCCGTGCGGCCCTCGCGGAACTGACCGACGACTGGCTCACCGGTCTGTTCGACGCCGGAGCCGAAGGGCTGCGCGGCGTCTCCCTCGTGGCCGTCGGCGGCTACGGCCGCGGTGAGCTGTCCCCGCGCAGCGACCTCGACCTGCTGCTCCTGCACGACGGCAGCGCCGACGCTGACGCGGTCGCCGCCCTCGCGGACCGCATCTGGTACCCGGTGTGGGACCTCGGCCTCGCCCTCGACCACTCCGTCCGTACGCCCGCCGAGGCGCGCAAGACCGCGGGCGACGACCTGAAGGTCCAGCTCGGATTGCTCGACGCCCGCCATCTCGCCGGCGACCTCGGCCTGACCGCCGGACTGCGTACGGCCGTCCTCGCCGACTGGCGCAACCAGGCGCCCAAACGCCTGCCCGAACTCCAGGAACTGTGCGCCGAACGGGCCGAGCGCCAGGGCGAGTTGCAGTACCTCCTCGAACCCGACCTCAAGGAAGCGCGCGGCGGCCTCCGCGACGCCACCGCCCTGCGCGCCGTCGCCGCCTCCTGGCTCGCGGACGCCCCGCGCGAGGGCCTCGCCGACGCCCGCAAGCGGATACTCGACGTCCGCGACGCCCTGCACCTCGCCACCGGCCGTGCCACCGACCGGCTCTCGCTCCAGGAGCAGGACCAGGTCGCCGCCGAGCTCGGCCTGCTGGACGCCGACACCCTGCTGCGCCAGGTGTACGAGGCCGCCCGCGTCATCTCGTACGCCAGTGACGTCACTTGGCGTGAAGTGGGGCGCGTACTCAAGTCACGCGCTGTACGCCCGCGCCTGCGCAAAATGGCAAGGGAGCGTAGCGACTTCCTTAGAAGGGCGGTGGTGGGCGACGGGAGGGCGCTGGGCGGCGGCAAGCCCGCCCCCGAGCGGTCCCCGCTCGCAGAGGGCGTCGTCGAGCAGGACGGCGAAGTCGTCCTCGCCCGCGCCGCACGCCCCGACCGCGACCTCGTGCTGCCGCTGCGCGCCGCCGCCGCGGCCGCCCAGTCCGGACTGCCGCTCTCGCTGCACGCCGTCCGCCGGATGGCCGCCGCGGCCCGCCCGCTCCCCACGCCCTGGCCCGCCGAGGCCCGCGAACAGCTCGTCACGCTGCTCGGCTCCGGGCGCCCCACCGTCGACGTCTGGGAGGCGCTGGAGGCAGAGGGCCTGATCACCCAGCTGCTGCCCGACTGGGAACGCGTACGCTGCCGCCCGCAGCGCAACGCCGTGCACATCTGGACCGTCGACCGGCACCTCATCGAGACCGCGGTGCAGGCCTCCGAGCTGACCCGCCGCGTCGGCCGCCCCGACCTCCTCCTGGTCTCCGCGCTGCTGCACGACATCGGCAAGGGCTGGCCCGGCGACCACTCCGTCGCCGGCGAGATCATCGCGCGCGACGTGGCCGCCCGGATCGGCTTCGACCGCGATGACGTGGCCGTGCTCTCCACCCTGGTACGCCACCACCTGCTGCTCATCGACACGGCTACCCGGCGCGACCTCGAAGACCCGGCCACCGTGCGCTCGGTCGCCGACGCGGTCGGCTCACAGGGCACGCTGGAACTGCTGCACGCCCTCACCGAGGCGGACGCGCTGGCCACCGGACCCGCCGCCTGGTCCTCGTGGCGCGCGTCCCTGGTGGCCGACCTGGTCAAACGCGTCTCGGCCGTACTCGCCGGGGACGCCCCCGAGGAGCCGGAGAGCGCCGCGCCCACCGCCGAGCAGGAGCGGCTCGCCATCGAGGCGTTCCGCACCGGCAGCCCCGTACTCTCCCTGCGCGCCCAGACCGAACCGCCGGCCGAGGACCCCTCGGGCGAGCCCGAACCCCTCGGCGTGGAGCTGCTCATCGCGGTTCCGGACCAGCCCGGGGTGCTGCCCGCCGTGGCCGGAGTACTCGCGATGCACCGGCTCACCGTGCGTACGGCGGAACTGCGGGCGCTGGATCTGCCGGACTCCGTCCAGGACTCCGAGGGTTCCCCGGGTTCCGACGGCTCTGTACTGCTCCTCGACTGGCGCGTCGCCGCCGAGTACGGCTCGCTCCCGCAGGCCGCCCGGCTCCGCGCCGACCTCGTCCGCGCCCTCGACGGCTCCCTGGACATCGCGGGGCGGCTGGCCGAGCGGGACGCCGCGTATCCCCGCCGCCGGGGCATCATCGCGCCACCGCCGCGGGTGACGGTCGCCTCGGTCGGATCGCGGCGGGCCACGGTGATCGAGGTACGGGCGCATGACGCGCCTGGGCTGCTGCACCGCATCGGGCGAGCCCTGGAGGACGCGAACGTCCGCGTGCGCAGCGCCCACGTCAGCACCCTGGGCGCGAACGCCGTGGACGCCTTCTACGTGACGGGTCCCGAGGGGGCACCCTTGCCGGGCGAGGAGGCGGCTTCGGTGGCTCGCTCGCTGGAGGAGACGTTGCGGGAGTGAGGGCGTGACCTAGGGGGTGCGTGTACCGAGGTTTCCGTCCCTGCCCGCTGACTGCAGCGGGCAGGGACGATTCGCTTGCCGGGCCAGATACCCTGGAGGGCGACCCATACCCGTCACCGATGCGAGGACCGACGCCGCCGTGTTCGATACTCTCTCCGATCGCCTTGCAGCCACCTTCAAATCCCTCCGAGGGAAAGGCAGGCTGAGCGAGGCGGATATCGACGCCACGGCACGCGAGATCCGTATCGCCCTGCTGGAGGCGGACGTCGCGCTCCCGGTGGTGCGCGCCTTCATCAAGCAGGTCAAGGAGCGGGCGACCGGCGCCGAGGTCTCCCAGGCCCTCAACCCGGCCCAGCAGGTCATCAAGATCGTCAACGAGGAGCTCGTCGGCATCCTCGGCGGCGAGACCCGCCGGCTGCGCTTCGCCAAGCAGCCTCCTACCGTGATCATGCTCGCGGGTCTGCAGGGTGCCGGTAAGACGACCCTCGCCGGAAAGCTCGGCAAGTGGCTCCAGAGCCAGGGCCACGCCCCCGTGCTCGTCGCCTGCGACCTCCAGCGCCCGAACGCCGTGAACCAGCTGAGCGTCGTCGCCGAGCGCGCGGGCGTCGGCATCTTCGCGCCCGAGCCGGGCAACGGCGTGGGCGACCCGGTCCAGGTCGCCAAGGACTCCATCGAGTACGCGAAGCAGAAGCTGCACGACGTCGTCATCGTCGACACCGCGGGCCGCCTCGGTATCGACACCGAGATGATGCAGCAGGCCGCTGACATCCGTGACGCGGTCTCGCCGGACGAGGTCCTCTTCGTCGTGGACGCGATGATCGGTCAGGACGCGGTGAACACCGCGGAGGCCTTCCGGGACGGCGTCGGCTTCGACGGCGTGGTCCTGTCGAAGCTCGACGGTGACGCCCGCGGTGGTGCGGCGCTGTCGATCGCACATGTCACCGGCCGCCAGATCATGTTCGCCTCGAACGGCGAGAAGCTGGACGACTTCGACGCGTTCCACCCGGACCGCATGGCGTCCCGCATTCTCGGCATGGGCGACATGCTCACGCTGATCGAGAAGGCCGAGCAGACCTTCTCGCAGCAAGAGGCCGAGAAGATGGCCTCGAAGCTGGCGTCCAGCAAGGGCAAGGACTTCACGCTCGACGACTTCCTGGAGCAGATGGAGCAGGTCAGGAAGATGGGCTCCATCTCCAAGCTGCTCGGCATGCTCCCGGGCATGGGCCAGATCAAGGACCAGATCAACAACCTCGACGAGCGCGACGTCGACCGTACGGCCGCGATCATCAAGTCGATGACTCCGGCCGAGCGCCAGGAGCCGACGATCATCAACGGCTCGCGGCGCGCCCGTATCGCCAAGGGTTCCGGTGTCGAGGTCAGCGCGGTGAAGGGCCTGGTCGAGCGGTTCTTCGAGGCGCGCAAGATGATGTCGCGCATGGCCCAGGGCGGCGGCATGCCGGGTATGCCCGGGATGCCGGGCTCGGGCGGTGGCGCCGGCCGGACGAAGAAGGCTCCCAAGAAGGCCAAGGGCAAGCAGCGCTCGGGCAACCCGATGAAGCGCAAGCAGCAGGAGCAGGAAGCCGCCGCCCGCCGGGAGGCCGCCAGCCAGGCCGGCGGCGCCTTGGGCCTGCCGGGCGGTCAGCCGCCGCAGGACTTCGAACTGCCCGACGAGTTCAAGAAGTTCATGCGCTGACGGGTTCGTCCCACACGCTTTTCGCTCGTACGTCGCTGGGGGCGCCCTTCTTCGGGAGGGCACCCCCAGCGACGTATCTGCGCTACGGCGTACGCGCGATCAGGTACCTGAACACATTCGGCATCCACACCGTGCCGTCGTGCCGCTGATGAGCATGGAGTGCTTCCGTCAGCTCCTTGTCGACCTGGGCCTGGTCGGTCGCGGCGGCGGCCGCGTCGAAGAGGCCGGTGGACAGCAGTCCGCGTACGGCGTTGTCCATGTCGGCGTACCCGAAGGGGCAGGCCACGCGTCCGGAGCCGTCGGGCCGCAGGCCGGAGCGCTGGGCGACCTCCTCCAGGTCGTCGCGGCGGGCCGGGCGCCAGCTGCCCGGGCTGCGCAGGGGGTCCGCCAGTTTGGTGGCGACCCGCAGCACGGACGAGGTGGTGCAGCGTTCCGGCGGGCCCCAGCCGACGAGGACCACCGGGGTGCCGCGGGCGGCGAGCGGTGTCGCGGCCTGAAGGAGTTCACCGAGACCTTCGGAGTCGCCGGCCGTGCAGCCGATCGGTTCGAAGGCGGTCACCAGGTTGTACGCGGGCGCATCCGCGTTTTCGGCCTCCTCCGGGGGCCCGTCGACCAGCCGTACGTCTTGTGCGCCCGCACGCGCGCGCGTGCCCCACGCTTCGGGCAGCAGACGTTCCCGCGCGAGGGCCAGCCGTTCGGGTGTGCACGCGTCGACACCGGTGACCGTGGCGCCCCGTGAGGCCGCCATCAGGAGGGCGAGGCCGGAACCGCAGCCGAGGCCGAGTAGGCGGGTCGAGGGGCCTACTTCGAGTCGTTCGTAGACGGCTTCGTAGAGCGGGACGAGCATCCGTTCCTGGATCTCGGCCCAGTCACGCGCGCGTGAGCACGGGTCCACACGGGACGTGGGTCCAGTGTGAGGCAGGTGCTGCCGCACGAGCGTAGGTGTCATAAAGCGCCCCAATCCACCGAGAGTTGCTACTGTGCCCCGTTTCCTTTGCCCCCGTGCAGTGCGCTCCGCACTCCCCCCGTATGCCAGGAAACTCCGCGCTCGTCGTGGCGTCCAGGGGTTGAGGCCGTCTGCTTGAGTGCCACCCGTATGCGCCTCAATGCGCCCTGGCTGGTTGGCGTGCGGAGGAATAATTCGGTGACGATCGGGACAGTGGCCGCCGTACTCTTCGCGCCATGGCAAAGGCACCTGTTCTCACTCTCCAGGCGGACGATTTTCCGCGCTGGTACCAGGATCTGATCACCAAGGCCGAGCTGGCCGACAACGGTCCGGTCCGCGGCACCATGGTGATCCGACCGTACGGGTACGGGCTGTGGGAGCGGATGCAGCAGGACATGGACGCCCGCATCAAGGAGACGGGCACCCAGAACGCGTACTTCCCGCTCCTGATCCCGCAGTCGTACCTCGCCAGGGAGGCCGATCACGTCGAGGGCTTCGCACCCGAGCTGGCCGTCGTCACCCATGGAGGCGGCAAGGAGCTCGAGGAGCCCGCCGTCGTCCGCCCCACCTCAGAGATGATCACCAACGCTTCCTTCTCGAAGTGGGTGCAGAGCTACCGCGACCTGCCGCTGCTGATCAACCAGTGGGGGAACGTGGTGCGCTGGGAGCTGCGTCCGCGCCTCTTCCTGCGGACCACCGAGTTCCTGTGGCAGGAGGGGCACACCGCGCACGCCACGTACGAGGAGGCGCGTGATTTCGCGGCCCGCATCCAGCGCCACGTCTATGCGGACTTCATGGAGAACACCCTCGCGATGGATGTCGTCCTGGGCCGCAAGACCACCAGGGAGCGTTTCGCGGGCGCCATCAACACCCTCACGCTCGAGGGCATGATGGGCGACGGCAAGGCGCTCCAGTTGGGCACCAGCCATGAACTCGGCCAGAACTTCGCGAAGGCGTTCAACACCCGCTTCCTGTCGAAAGAGGGCACGCAGGAACTGGTCTGGCAGACCTCCTGGGGATCGACGACCCGCATGATCGGCGCCCTGGTGATGATGCACGGCGACGACGACGGTCTCCGGGTCCCGCCCCGACTCGCCGCCGTCCAGGCCGTCGTCCTCGCCGTGAAGGGCGATGACGCGGTTCTGACCAAGGTCCGGGAGTTGGGCGACCGGCTGAAGGCAGCGGGTGTACGCGTCCAGGTGGACGACCGTACGGACGTGCCGTTCGGCCGCCGAGTCGTGGACTGGGAACTCAAGGGCGTACCCGTACGCATCGAGGTCGGCCCCCGTGACCTGGAGAACGGCACCGCGATGCTGGCCCGGCGCATCCCCGGCAGCAAGGATCCGGTGGCGATCGACTCACTCGCCGGCCTGCTTCCCGCCGTCCTGGAGGACGACCAGGCGCTGCTCCTGCGGCAGTCGCGGGAGCGCCGTGAGTCCCGTACGGCTGCGGTGTCGACGATCGAGGAGGCCGTCGAGGCGGCGGCGTCGGGTGGCTGGGCGCGGATCCCGTGGGCCGCTCTCGGCGCGGAAGGTGAGGCCAAGCTGGCCGAGCACGCGGTGACCGTACGGTGTCTGGTCGCGGAGGACGGGTCGGTTCCCGAGTCCGAGGACGCACCCGGTAACGTCGCCGTTGTCGCGCGCGCCTACTGAGGCCCACTAGGGCCTGACGAGAGCGGCTGAAACGCCTCTTGCGCCGTTGATGGCCACAGGTGCCCCGGCGCGTGGACATGGTCTACGTGTCGAACAGAAGGGGTGGCCCGAAGGGGCTCGTTTGAGGGTGGCGGTGGGAGACGGGTGGGCGTACGTATTACTACGTACCGGCTTGGTATGAGCTGTGAGGCTTCTCCGCAGATCAGCGCACCCGCCCTCGTCCGGACGTATCAGCGGCAACTGACGGGTACGTGCAATTTATTTGGGATGCCCCGGAATAGGAACACACGGGCACTCAGGCTCGTTGTCACGACGTGAGCACGACACCACCTGTTCTCGCCGCAGAGCTGGCAGGGGCGTGGGCCGATATTCAGCGGCACCACCCCGAACTGCCGGATCTTGCCGCGCCCGAGTCCCTGATCGGAGAATCGTCGTCCGCCTGCGGACACGAGCTCTCCTTCGAACGACTGCTTCACGAAGCAGTCCACGGCATCGCCGCCGCCCGAGGAGTCCGAGACACCTCGCGCGCCGGCCGGTACCACAACCGCAGATTCCTGGCGATCGCCGAGGAGTTGGGCCTCGACCACCCCGAGGAGCCGCATCCCAGCAGTGGCTTCTCGCTGGTCACGCTCAGCCCCGAGGCGAAGCGGCGCTACCGCCCGACGATCGAGCGGCTGACCCGCGCCCTCAAGGCGCACTCCGCCGCGACCTCCGCCGACACGGCCCGCAGCTTCCGGGGCCCGGCCGCCCGGCACGGCTCCTCCGGAGGCGGTGTCCGGGTCAAGGCGGTCTGCGACTGCGGGCGTAACGTCCGCGTCGTCCCGTCGGTCCTCGCCCAGGCACCCATCGTCTGCGGCGGCTGCGGGAAGCCGTTCCGCATCCCCGAGGTGGTCGGCGCCGCAGCGGGCTGAGCGGCGCCCCGCACGGGGCCGGTGACGCCCGTGGCCGTCCTGGTGACGGCCACGGCCCCGGTTCGGCATGCCCGTCCACGTATGGCAGAATGGCTGGCTGTACTCGACAGCCGCACAGGACCCCTCTCTCCTCCGGCTGACGCGTCCATCGGGCACTCGGGTACCGCAACCCCACGCGGCAATCTCGCCGTGCCCAACCACGTCAAGACCAGGAGACACCACTTCCGTGGCAGTCAAGATCAAGCTGAAGCGACTGGGCAAGATCCGTTCGCCTCACTACCGCATCGTCGTCGCCGACTCCCGTACCCGCCGTGACGGCCGGGCCATCGAGGAGATCGGCCTGTACCACCCGGTACAGAACCCCTCGCGTATCGAGGTGGACTCGGAGCGCGCGCAGTACTGGCTGTCCGTCGGCGCCCAGCCGACCGAGCCCGTTCTCGCCATCCTGAAGAAGACCGGCGACTGGCAGAAGTACAAGGGCGAGCCCGCCCCGCCGCCGCTGCTGCAGCCGGCCGAGAAGGCCGCCCGTCCGTCGTTCGAGGCCCTTGGCGGCGACGACGAGGGCAAGGGTGAGGCCATCACCCCGAAGAAGAAGGCTGAGAAGAAGGACGAGGCCAAGGCCGAGTCTTCTTCCTCTGAGTCGACCGAGGCCTGAGCATGCTCGAGGAGGCTCTCGAGCACCTCGTGAAGGGCATCGTGGACAACCCCGACGATGTGCAGGTCGCCTCGCGCAACCTGCGCCGCGGACGGGTCCTCGAAGTCCGGGTGCACCCCGACGACCTCGGCAAGGTGATCGGGCGCAACGGTCGCACCGCGCGCGCCCTGCGCACCGTCGTGGGCGCCATCGGCGGCCGTGGAGTCCGCGTCGACCTCGTCGACGTGGATCAGGTTCGCTGACGTATTAGCAACACCGGCTCGGGCCGGGGAGGGCCACTGGGCCGTCCCCGGCCCGCAGTCGTCTACGAGTAGTGCCGTAGGCACACGACAGGAGACCGAACACAGTGCAGCTGGTAGTCGCTCGCGTAGGCCGCGCCCACGGCATCAAGGGCGAGGTCACCGTCGAGGTACGCACCGACGAGCCGGAGCTGCGGCTCGCGCCCGGCGCCGTACTGGCCACGGAGCCCGCCTCGGCAGGTCCGCTGACCATCGAGACGGGCCGGGTGCACAGCGGCCGGCTGCTGCTGCGCTTCGAGGGCGTACGCGACCGGAACGCGGCCGAGGCGCTGCGCAACACCCTGCTGATCGCCGAGGTCGACCCGGACGAGACGCCCGAGGAGCCGGACGAGTACTACGACCACCAGCTGATGGACCTGGACGTCGTCACGAAGGACGGCGCCGAGGTCGGACGTATCACGGAGATCTCGCATCTGCCTTCGCAGGACCTCTTCGTGGTGGAACGGCCCGACGGCAGCGAGGCGCTGATCCCGTTCGTCGCGGAGATCGTCGTAGAGATCGACCTGGAGGAGCAGCGGGCGGTCATCGACCCGCCTCCGGGGCTGATCGACGACCGGGCCGAAATCGTGTCCTCCAGGGAGGCCGAAGCGGAAATCGACTCCTCCAGGGAGGCCGAAAACGCGCCCTCCGGAGAAGAGGCGTAATGCGGCTCGACGTCGTCACGATCTTCCCCGAGTACCTGGAGCCCCTGAACGTCTCCCTCGTCGGCAAGGCACGCGCGCGTGGACAGCTGAATGTGCACGTCCATGATCTGCGGCAGTGGACATACGACCGGCACAGCACCGTCGACGACACCCCCTACGGCGGCGGCCCCGGCATGGTCATGAAGACAGAGCCCTGGGGCGACGCCCTGGACTCCGTGCTCGCAGACGGCTACGAGACCGGCTCTCACAAGCCCGCCCTGGTCATCCCGACGCCCAGCGGACGGCCCTTCACTCAGGAACTCGCCGTCGAGCTCTCGGAGCGCCCCTGGCTGCTCTTCGCGCCGGCCCGCTACGAGGGCATCGACCGCCGAGTCATCGACGAGTACGCGACCCGGATGCCCGTCCACGAGGTCTCCATCGGCGACTACGTCCTGGCCGGCGGCGAGGCGGCCGTACTCGTGATCACGGAGGCCGTGGCCCGGTTGCTGCCCGGAGTCCTGGGCAATGCCGAGTCACACAGGGACGACTCCTTCGCACCAGGCGCCATGGCGAGCCTCCTGGAGGGGCCCGTTTACACGAAGCCACCCCAGTGGCGCGGCCGAGGCATCCCGGACGTCCTGCTCAGCGGCCACCACGGGAAGATCGCCCGCTGGCGCCGGGACGAGGCCCTGCGGCGTACGGCAGCCAACCGGCCAGACCTCATCGAGCACTGCGACCCCTCGGTCTTCGACAAGAAGGACCGCGAAATGCTCTCCATCCTGGGCTGGGCGCCGGACCCGGAGGGGAAGCCCTACGGCCGATTTTGGCGCAGGCCAGAGGGCGTGGAAGAATAGAGCGCTGCTGTACGTCGTCCAGCGTGCGCCCCTGCCACAGGGGGATACGACGCCCGCCCCGACACGGCAGCCCACCTCCCGGAAACCTAGTTCCCGTTGATGACCTGTGGCATCAGCGAAGAAAGCAGACGATCATGTCTCACCTGCTCGACTCCGTCGACGCCGCGTCGCTGCGCAGCGACGTCCCGGCCTTCCGCCCGGGCGACACGGTCAACGTCCACGTCCGCGTCATCGAGGGCAACCGCTCCCGTGTGCAGCAGTTCAAGGGCGTAGTCATCCGTCGCCAGGGCGCCGGTGTCCGCGAGACCTTCACGGTCCGCAAGGTCTCGTTCTCCGTCGGCGTCGAGCGCACCTTCCCGGTGCACACCCCGATCGTCGAGAAGATCGAGCTCGTCACCCGCGGTGACGTCCGTCGCGCGAAGCTGTACTACCTGCGCGACCTGCGCGGCAAGGCCGCGAAGATCAAGGAGAAGCGCGAGAGCTGAGCTCGCGCCGGGTTCATATGCGGGCCGGATAGCATCTGGCCCGATGGACGCCGAAGCACAGTCGACGGAGCGCGACCGCTCCTCCCGCCCCACCGAAGCCGAGGAGATCTCGGCCACAGAGGGGACGGAAGGACGGTCGCGTTTCTCGTTGGTGTCCCGGACAGCCGACTGGCTTCCCGGTGGTCGCATCAGTCTCACAGTGCTCGCCTGCTTGGTTTTTCTGCTGCTTTTGAGTCGGTTTGTGATGCAGCCGTTCCAAATTCCCAGTGGTTCGATGGAGCCAGGATTGAGGATCGGGGACCGCGTTCTCGTAAATAAGTTGGCGTACCGTTTTGGTGCCGAGCCGAACCGCGGCGATGTCCTCGTGTTCGACGGCACGGGCCATTTCGGTGCCGCCGACTACATCAAACGAGTCGTCGGTGTGGGGGGAGACCACGTGGTCTGCTGCGACAGGCAGGGGAGGATCGAGGTGAACGGCCGGTCGGTCGACGAATCGACGTTTCTGTACCCGGGGAACAAGCCGTCCGAGGCGCCCTTCGACGTCGTTGTGCCGGACGGCACCCTGTTCGTCCTCGGAGACCACCGCGGCGACTCCAGCGACTCCCGCGACCACCTGGGCTCACCGGGCGGCGGCATGGTCCCCGTCGGCGACGTGATCGGCAGAGCCGACTGGATCGCCTGGCCCACAGACCACTGGACCCGCCTGGACCCCGCCGACGTCTACGCGCGCGTGCCCGAACCGGAGGCGAACGAGCTGAACACCACGGTCGGTGCGCATGGGTAACCGAGGACGACCACGCGGAAGCCACCGCGTCGACACCCGACTGCCCACCGGATACCGGCCGACGAGCGGCCGCGTAGGCCCCGGCCGGGCCGAGCGGCGCAAGCTCGCCCGCAAGGTCAAGCGGCGCAGGCAGCGCTCGGCGATCAAGGAGATTCCGCTCCTCATAGGTGTCGCCCTGCTCATAGCTCTCGTTCTGAAGACGTTCCTCGTCCAGGCCTTCGTGATCCCGTCGGGCTCCATGGAGCAGACCATCCGGATCGGCGACCGTGTCCTGGTCGACAAGCTCACCCCGTGGTTCGGCTCCAAGCCCACCCGTGGCGACGTCGTCGTCTTCAAGGACCCCGGAGGATGGCTCGAGGACGAGCAGCCGATCCCGAAGCAGGACGACCCCATCGTCGTCAAGCAGGTCAAGCAGGTGCTGACCTTCATCGGCCTGCTGCCCTCCGAGAACGAACGGGACCTGATCAAGCGGGTCGTCGCGGTCGGCGGCGACACCGTCAAGTGCTGCGACGCCCAGGGCCGCGTCACCGTCAACGGCATGCCCATCAATGAGGCTTACATCCATCCCGGCAACAAACCCTCCTCCTTTCGGTTCGAGGTGAAGGTGCCCACGGGCCGTCTGTGGGTCATGGGCGACCACCGGGAGAACTCCGCCGACTCCCGTTTCCACCGCAACGAGGCCTATAACGGCACCGTTTCCGAAGAGGAGGTCGTCGGCCGTGCCATGGTCATCGCCTGGCCCATCGGCCACTGGCGAGGCCTGGATGAACCGGAGACCTATGCGTCCGTACCCGACGCGCCAGGCGGGTCGACCACCGCCCTCGGCGCGTCGCATAGGGTGGCCAATGCGGATCGATATGGATTGATCCCGCTCCCGAGCCCTGCGGAACTCCCGCTCGTTATGGGAGTGGTGGGCCTGCGCCGCATCGGGCGCAGTCGGTGGCACGGAGTGAGGAGTGGATGTGGGGGATTTGGCGGTCGGAGCACGGTCCGGACACGAGGGTCCGGAGGACAAACCGGAGCGACCCGAGACGACGGCTCCCCCGGCCACTGAGCATGTCGTGCCCTCCGGGGGTGACTCCGGAGCCGGAGATGGCGGTGACGGGCACGAGCAGGGCGACGGGGATGCCCCGAAGCCGAAGAAGCAGCGGTCCTTCTGGAAGGAACTCCCGCTCCTCATCGGTATCGCCCTGGTCCTCGCGCTGCTGATCAAGACCTTCCTGGTACAGGCGTTCTCGATCCCCTCGGACTCGATGCAGAACACCCTTCAGCAGGGGGACCGCGTCCTGGTCGACAAGCTCACCCCGTGGTTCGGCTCCGAGCCCGAGCGCGGCGAGGTCGTCGTCTTCCACGACCCCGACGGCTGGCTGGCGGGCGAGCCGGCCCCCAATCCGAACGCGATCCAGACGGCCCTCAGCTGGATCGGCCTGATGCCGTCCGCCGACGAGAAGGACCTCATCAAGCGGGTCGTCGCGGTCGCCGGAGACACCATCGAGTGCAAGGGCACCGGGCCGCTGAAGGTCAACGGCAAGGAACTGGACGAGCCTTACGTCTACCCCGGGAACACGCCGTGCAGCGTCGACGACTCGGGCGGCCAGTTCAAGAAGACGGTACCCACGGGCAAAATCTGGGTCATGGGTGACCACCGGCAGAACTCGCTGGACTCCCGCTACCACCAGCAGGACGACAACAAAGGCTTCGTCCCCGTGGACAACGTCGTGGGCCGCGCCATCGTGGTCGCCTGGCCGCCCACCCGCTGGTCCACGCTGCCGGTGCCGGACACCTTCGACCAGGGACTCAGTGCCGCGGCTCCGGGCGCGCTCGGCCTCGCGGGCGCGGTGCCCCTGGTGTTGTGGCGCAGGCGCCGGATCACCGTTGAAAACGCCAGGGTTTCTGGGCGCGCTACCGCCAGGTAGGGTGCCGTCCCAGATCGCCGATCTTCCGAGGGCCGGAACCAGGGCTCCGGGGTCGATTCTCCGAGTTGGGGGAGCACTGGGATGAGCCAGACACGTCGTACGGACGAGGGCCACGGACGGCTCGGCAGCAAGCTGTCGAACCTGGCTGTGGCCCTCGGCTGTGTGCTCTTCCTCGGAGGATTCGCCTGGGGCGTCATCGTCTACCAGCCGTACACCGTGCCGACGGCATCGATGACGCCCACCATCGCGGTCGGCGACCGGATCCTCGCCGAGCGGATCGACGGCAGGGAGGTCCAGCGTGGCGACGTCGTCGTCTTCAGGCAGGACAGCTGGGGCAACGTCCCCATGGTCAAGAGGGTCGTCGCGGTCGGCGGCGACACGGTCGCCTGCTGCACGGACGGCAAGCTGACCGTCAACGGCAAGCAGATCGACGAACCGTACCTGGCCAAGGGTTCCGAGGCCCGGGCGAGCAAGATCCCGACCGTCAAGGTTCCCGAAGGCCGGCTCTTCCTGCTCGGTGACGAGCGCAGCGGCTCCCTCGACTCGACCGCCCATCTCACGGAGGCCGGCAACGGTTCGGTGCCGCGCAGCTCGGTGGACGCACGGGTCGACGCGGTGGTGTGGCCCATGAACGGGGTGCTGGACCGAGCCACCGGCTTCGAGACGCTCGGCGGCATTTCCCAGCCCGGGCCGCTGAGGCTGGTCCTCGCCGCGATCGTGACGGGCGCGGTACTGGTCCTCGGCGGCGCCGCGTACGGGCCGCTCGCTCAGCGGGCGGCGCGGCGGCGGAGCGCTACGCCGGCCAAGGAGCAGGTCCTTGCCGGCTGACGCGCCTCAGGATCTCGGTGAGCCTCCCAAGGGGCGGGAGGGACTCGGTGAGCTGCGGAAGGTCGCGCGGGTGGTGCTTCTCGATCCGCGGGACCGCATCCTGCTGCTGCACGGCCATGAGCCCGAGGATCCGTCGGACGACTGGTGGTTCACCCCGGGCGGCGGCGTGGAAGGCGAGGAGACGCGCGAGGAAGCCGCATTGCGGGAACTCGCGGAGGAGACCGGCATCACCGACGTCGAGCTCGGTCCGGTGCTCTGGCGGCGGACATGCTCGTTCCCGTTCGCAGGACGCCGCTGGGACCAGGACGAATGGTATTTCCTGGCCCGTACGTCTCAGACGGCCACCGAGGCCCTCGGTCTGACCGAGCTGGAACGACGCAGTGTCGCAGGAGCACGCTGGTGGACGTGCCAGGAACTACTCCAGGCACATGAGACGGTGTATCCGACCAGACTCGCCGGGCTGCTGAGCAGGCTGCTCGACGAGGGTCCCCCGGCCAGGCCCGAGATCCTGGACACCGAAATCGTCTAGGGGCTCGCGGGGCTGGCGCACAATAGGGGGACGCACGGCTGAAGGGGAACATGCCATGAGCGCCGAGGACCTCGAGAAGTACGAGACCGAGATGGAGCTGAAGCTCTACCGGGAGTACCGCGACGTCGTCGGTCTGTTCAAATACGTGATCGAGACCGAGCGGCGCTTCTACCTCACGAACGACTATGAAATGCAGGTTCACTCGGTTCAGGGTGAAGTGTTCTTCGAGGTGTCCATGGCGGACGCCTGGGTGTGGGACATGTACCGGCCTGCTCGATTCGTGAAGCAGGTCCGAGTACTCACGTTCAAGGACGTGAACATTGAGGAGCTGAACAAGAGCGACCTCGAGCTGCCGAGCAGCTGATTCGCAGCTGCTGGCGGCCGGTGATCCGGAGGTGCCGACGGCCGCTGACCGGAGGTACCGACGGTCGCTGATCACTCACAAGAGTGGCCGTCTTATCCACAAGCCCAGACTTGTCCACCAAGATCCAATAGCTTGCTGAGCTGCCCTCATCGTTGGCGCCGGAGGTGGTGCCGACATGAACGCACGCACTGCACGAGGCGCACTCGGCAAGTACGGCGAGGACCTGGCCGCGCGGCGGTTGGGCGAGGCCGGGATGACGGTCCTGGAGCGCAACTGGCGCTGTGGCAGGACCGGTGAGATCGACATCGTGGCCCGGGACGGCGACGCGGTCGTCGTCTGCGAGGTCAAAACCCGCCGGGCCGGTGCCTTCGAGCACCCGATGGCCGGCATCACGCCCCTCAAGGCGGAGCGGCTGCGGGGACTGGCCGAGCGCTGGGTGCAGGAACACGGAGGAGCGCCACCAGGCGGCGTACGGATCGATGTCGTCGGCGTTCTTCTCCCCGACCGCGGCGCGCCCGTCGTCGAGCATGTACGGGGGGCGGCCTGATGGGTTTCGCCCGTACGTGCTCAGTGGCGCTGGTCGGCGTAGAGGGCGTCGTCGTCGAGGTCCAGGCGGACCTGGAACCGGGGATCGCGGCCTTCACTCTGGTCGGACTGCCCGACAAGAGCCTGAGCGAGAGCAGGGACCGAGTCAGAGCGGCCGTCGTCAACTCCGGCGGCGAATGGCCCCAGAAGAAGCTCACCGTGGGGCTCAGCCCCGCCTCGGTGCCGAAGGGCGGCAGCGGTTTTGATCTTGCTGTTGCTTGCGCCGTACTGGGAGCCTCCGAGCGGATCGACCCCCGGGTCCTCCCCGACATCGTGATGATCGGGGAGCTCGGCCTGGACGGCCGGGTGCGGCCGGTACGGGGCGTACTGCCCGCGGTGCTCGCCGCGGCCGACGCCGGATACGAACAGGTGGTGGTACCCGAGTGCGCCGCTGCCGAGGCCTCGCTGGTGCCCGGCGTCTCGGTGCTCGGCGTCCGTAGCCTGCGCCAGCTGATCGCCGTCCTCACCGACGAGCCGGTGCCCGAAGAGGAACCGGACGAACCGGGCCGCCCCGACCCGCTCCTCGCGGGCTTGCGCATGCCGGGCACCCGTGCAGCTTCCGGGATGCACAGCATGGGCGCCGCACAGCACGACCATGGCCATGACCTCGCCGATGTCGTCGGCCAGCGTTCGGCGCGGACAGCGGTGCAGGTCGCCGCCGCCGGAGGTCACCATCTTTTCCTGGAAGGTCCGCCGGGTGCCGGCAAGACGATGCTCGCCGAGCGGCTGCCGGCCATCCTGCCGCCACTCGACAGGCAGGAGTCGCTGGAAGTCACGGCGGTCCATTCCGTCGCGGGCCTGCTTCCTCCGGGAAAGCCCCTCATCGACACCCCGCCCTACTGCGCGCCCCACCACTCGGCCACGATGCAAGCGCTGGTCGGTGGCGGCCAGGGAATCGCACGACCCGGCGCGGTGTCGTTGTCTCACCGTGGGGTTCTTTTTCTCGACGAAACCCCGGAGTTCAGCAGCCGGGCGCTGGACGCGCTGCGCCAGCCTTTGGAGGCGGGACACGTTGTGATCGCGCGCACCGCAGGTGTCGTGCGCTTCCCGGCGAGATTCCTGATGGTGCTCGCGGCCAATCCGTGCCCCTGTGGCCGCTTCTCGCAGACGGGCAACGCCTGCGAGTGCTCCACTCTGATGATCCGCCGCTACCAGGCCCGGCTCTCCGGTCCGCTGCTCGACCGGGTCGACCTCAGGGTCGAGGTGGACCGCGTCACGCGCTCGGAGCTGACCGACGCCGGTCTGCGGGGCGAACCCACCTCGACGGTCGCCGACCGGGTACGAGCGGCCAGGGAGCGCTCGGCGGCCCGTCTCAAAGGCCAAGGCCATGAAGTTATGGGCTGATGGCTGTTGTCGAGAGGATGTCGATGCTGATGGTGGCCTTGTAGGTGCGTCGGTCGACGCGGAGACTTTTATAGGCGTAGCGGGACAGGGGGCGTTTGACGGCGCGGGGGCTGACGCGCAGGCGGCGGGCGGGCATGAGCTGGTTCAGGACCGCGTGGCCGATGGCGCCGACGAGGTCGATGGTGGTGCCGGCGATCACGTTCGCGGCCTGGACGACCTGGTCGCGGGCGGCTTGGAGGGCGGCGGAGAAGCTTGCGCGGTCTGGGTCGGTGCCGGGGACGGTGCCGGTGGCGTCGGCGATGGCGGTCCTGATGGCCTGGTAGACGGTGAGCAGGGCGTAGACCTCCTGGGCGATGCCGGGCATGGTGCGGGCGCGCAGGACCCGGCGGCCGAGCATGGATTTCTTGATCGCGAAGTAGGCGGACTCCACTTCCCAGCGTTCGTGGTAGAGCTTGACCAGCTCGAACGCGGGATGGGTGCGGTGGTCGAGCAGGGTGGTCGCCAGACGGTAGACGCCGGTGTGGCGTCCGGCGGTGGTGGTGATGGTGATCTCGCATTCGATGATGCGGACGTCGACGGTGGCGATGCGGGAGAGGAAGGAGCCGTCCGGCAGGCGCCGCAGGAGGGGCGGTTTGCGGGTGGCGGTCAGGCGGGCCAGGAAGTCGGCTCCGGTGGCGGCGGTGTGCTCAAGGAAGGCGTTGCCGCTGAAGCCGCGGTCCAGCAGCACGATCATTCCGGGTGTCAGGGAGCGCAGCAGGCGCCGGCCGTAGGTGGTCTCGCCGGTGCTGCGTGGTCCGAAGGCCGCGTCCAGGACGGCGCGGGTGCCGCAGGCGACCAGGGCGGTCAGGCAGATCTGCGGGTAGCCGGCGGTGTTGAACCGGTTGGACCCCTTGCCCAGGCAGGCGCGGGTGTGGGGGCTGTCGGGGACGTCGAGGTAGGTGCCGTCGATGGCGACGACCAGCAGGTGGGCCCAGCGTGCCCCGGTGGTACCGATCGTGCTCGCCGGGCCGCGCAGGAGGTCGAACAGGGCCTGCAGCGGGCGGGGTCCCAGGCGGCAGCGGGCATGCCACAGGGCTGTTGCCGTGACACTCGGCAGCGGCAGCGCATCCAACGCGGCAGTCAGCTTGCCCCACACGGCGCGGTAGCCGCAGTCCTCGAACAACGCGGCGGCCAGCAGCAGGTAGACGACGACGCGGGCAGGCAGCTTGCGCAGCCGACGCTGAACGGCCCCGCACTCGGCGAGCACCGTATCGACCATCTCGAACGGCACGATCTGGGTCAGCTCGCCCAGATGGCCTGGCGCGTAGAGGCCCTCGGCTACCGCGATCTCGCGGGTGATGACACACTGCACGGACAGCGGAGCCTCCGGTCTTTGTGAACGACATGTCTTGGTCGACTGTCAGTTCTACCGGGGCTCCGCTTCCTGCACTCTGCGTTCCGCCAGATCAAGCACCCCTTGCCACCAGCCGCTGAACCATAACTTCATGGCCTTGTCTCAAAGGCACACCATGGCGGACGAACAGCGAGGTCCCGGGAAGCGAGCTGCGCAGCCGGTGGTATGCGTCGATCGGCGCCATGGACGACGCCGAACGAAGCCTGGAGCGCGGCCTCCTCACCGCCCGCGGCCTCGATCGCGTACTGCGCGTCGCCTGGACCATCGCGGACCTCGTCGGCCACGACCGGCCTGACGCCACGGATGTCGCCCTCGCCCTGCAACTGCGCACCGGTGTGCCGCAGGGGGTGCCGATGGCGATCGGAGCGATGTCGTGAGCGGAGGCAATGAGCGCGTGAGCTGGGGCGAAGGACGCGTGAGCGTGGGTGAAGAGCGCGTCAGCGGTGGCGATGGGCGCCTGAGAGGGGGCGATGAGCGCGTGAGCGGTGGGGATGAGCAGGTGAACGGAGATGGCGAGCGGGTGAGCGCGGGCGACGAGCGGCTGCACCGGGTTTTTCTCGCGCGCGTCATCGAACCTGGGGACGAGGTCTGCGGGCGCTGGCTCCGGCAACTCGGGGCCGGCGAGGTGGTGCGGCGCCTCTTTGGACGCGGAGAACAGCTGCCGGGGGTGACGGACAAACGGTGGGCGGGCCTGCGAGCCAGAGCCCAGCAGACGGATCCGGAGCGGGACCTGGCGGCCGCGCGCGACGCCGGGATGCGGTTCGTATGTCCCGGCGACCCCGAGTGGTCGGCGCAGCTCGACGACCTGGGGGACGCGCGGCCCATCGGACTATGGGTACGAGGGCGGCCCAATCTGCGGATATGGGCATTGCGCTCCGTCGCGGTCGTGGGCGCCCGGGCCTGCACCGAGTACGGCGCCCATATGGCAGCCATCCTCGGCGCGGGGCTCGCGGAGCGGGGTTGGGTCGTGGTGTCCGGAGGCGCGTACGGAGTCGACGGTGCGGCGCATCGCGGTGCCCTCGGGGCCGGCGGAGCCACCGTCGCCGTGCTCGCCTGCGGGGTCGACCAGCCGTACCCGCGCGGACACACCCAGTTGATCACCAGGATCGCGGAACAGGGCCTGGTCATCGGAGAGTTGCCACCCGGCGATCACCCAACGCCGAGCAGATTCATCCTCCGCAACAGGGTCATCGCGGCGCTGACCCGCGGCACGGTGGTCGTCGAGGCCGCCTACCGCAGCGGCGCACTCGTGACCGCGCGCGCCGCACAGCGCTTGGGGCGCTACACCATAGGAGTGCCGGGCCCCGCCACCAGCGGGCTCTCGGCCGGTGTGCACGAACTGCTGCGTGGCGACGCGGTGCTCGTCACCGACGCCGCCGAGATCGCCGAGCTGGTCGGCGACATGGGTGACCTGGCGCCGGACCGGCGCGGGCCGGTACTCCCGCGGGACCTCCTGGACCCGGACGCTCGCCGAGTGCTTGCCGCGCTGCCCGCCCGAAGGATCGCGTCGGCCGAGGAGATCGCCAGGGGCGCCGGGACGACGCAGGACGACGCGGTCGGGAAGCTGTACGAACTCCGGTCACTTGGCTACGTCGAACGACACGGCGACGGCTGGAAGTTGACACGCGAGGCGATGATCCCCGTCCACCTGGATCGGGGGCGATGCTGACCCAGCGTGTTCCCCCGTCCGGGCGACACCCCGATGTCCCTGGCAGTTCCCGCAGTTGGCGCCTTGCGACGGTCACGTACGGCGACGGACGTGACCCTGTGGGGCGCCCAGCGGAACGTATCTGCGCATGGTGGATCCCCCGCTCTTCGCTCACTGCGACTCTCCAGTCACGCTACGCTCACGGGGATTCCGACTGCGACAAGCAACCGAAACAAGTAACCCAGCCAAGCAACCCAAACAACCGAGCCAGCCAAGCAACCCAGCCAAGCAACCCAGCCAAGCACCTCGACCTCGGACCGACAGCTCACTCAGGCACCCCCTGTTCACGGCAGAACGGCACAAGACGACGAATGCCCCAGCACACCTCCGGGTCTGACCGGGCGGCTGTTCCCCCCGCTGCCCACGGCGACGTGCGGCCGCCCGCGCCCTCGACGCTCGACGAGTTGTGGAGGTCGTACAAGGCAACGGGCGACGAGCGGTTGCGCGAGCAGCTGATCCTGCACTACTCGCCGTTGGTCAAGTACGTCGCGGGCCGGGTGAGTGTGGGGCTGCCGCCGAATGTGGAGCAGGCGGACTTCGTCTCGTCCGGGGTGTTCGGGCTGATCGATGCGATCGAGAAGTTCGACATCGAGCGGGAGATCAAGTTCGAGACGTACGCGATCACCCGGATCCGGGGCGCGATGATCGACGAACTGCGGGCCCTGGACTGGATTCCGCGATCCGTGCGGCAGAAGGCGCGCAACGTCGAGCGGGCCTACGCGACGCTGGAGGCCCGGCTGCGGCGCAGCCCCTCGGAGGGCGAGGTGGCCGACGAATTGGGCATCGGGGTCGATGAACTCCACGCCGTCTTCAGCCAGTTGTCGCTGGCGAACGTGGTCGCCCTGGAGGAGCTGCTGCACGCCGGAGGCGAGAGCGGCGACCGGCTGAGCCTGATGGACACGCTCGAGGACACCGCGGCCGACAACCCCGTGGAGGTCGCCGAGGACCGCGAGCTGCGGCGATTTCTCGCACGGGCCATCAACACGCTGCCCGAGCGCGAGAAGACCGTGGTCACGCTGTACTACTACGAGGGCCTCACACTTGCCGAGATCGGCAACGTGCTCGGGGTGACGGAGAGCCGGGTCAGCCAGATTCACACGAAGTCGGTGCTCCAGCTACGGGCGAAGCTGGCGAGCTTCGGACGCTGACTGCTGGTGACGGTGGCTGACAGCCGCCGACTTCCGCTGGCTTGGCCAGCTCGGGCCTTCTGCCCCTCTCCGCTGCCTTGGGCCGAGGCGTCGTCTCGATCGGGGATCCTCTCGGTCGGGCCGTCGTCTCGGTCCGGGAATCCTCATGGTTGGGACGACGTCTTGGTCAAGGATCGTCTCGGTCGGGGCGTCTCGGACCGTCCGGGCCGAGAGGTCCTGATCAGACCCCGTCATGCGGAGCCACTCCCGTCGCGGGTGGTCCATCCGTAAAGTGGAGGCGTGCCAAGGATTCGAGCGGCCTCCGTGGCCGAGCACCGGTCGATGCAGCGAGCCGCCCTGTTGGACGCGGCCCGATCACTGCTGTCGCAGGGTGGGACTGAGGCGCTGACGTTCCCCGCGCTCGCCGAGCGCACGGGACTCGCGCGGTCCTCCGTCTATGAGTACTTCCGGTCACGGGCGGCCGTGGTCGAAGAACTCTGCGCGGTCGACTTCCCGGTATGGGCGGCCGAGGTCGAGGCGGCGATGTCGCAGGCCCAGACGCCCGAGGGCAAGGTCGAGGCGTATGTCCGCCAACAGCTCGCCCTGGTCGGCGACCGCCGGCACCGGGCCGTTGTCGCCATCTCCGCGAGCGAACTCGACGCGGGAGCACGAGAAAAGATCCGCGCCGCGCACGGCGGCCTCGTCGCCATGATCGTGGAAGCGCTCGGGGACATGGGCCACGACCAGCCCCGTATGGCCGCCATGCTCCTTCAGGGCATCGTGGACGCGGCGGTACGGCGCATCGAGCTGGGCGCGGCCGAGGACCCGGATGCCATCACCGAAGCCGCTGTGAAGATGGCGTTGCGGGGGGTACGGGGCTGAGGGCCTTCTCGGCTGGTTGGCTCGGCTGGTTGGAGGGTGAGTTCGCTCTTCCGGGCTTCCCACCCTCCCCCTCCGCCCCTGCGGCAAAACAGTCAACCGGGCGCGACATCCGGCAACGCCAGTTTGGACGCGACACCCAGCCACGTCAGTCTGGACTCGACGCCCAGCCACGTCAGTACTGCTCCCCCTACGTCGGTGGCTCCTCCGGTACGCCGATGACCGGAAGCAGGCGTGAAGGACCCCGGCGGAGTAGCCCTGGGGGCAGCAAGGAAAGCGGGTCCAGGTAGGTGCCGGCTCGGAGTAGGCCCCAGTGCAGGCAGGATGCCTGGCAGTGGGAGCCCGTGGGTTCCACGACGCCGACGATGTCGCCCGGGGCTACCTCGTCTCCCTTCTTCGCTGTCGCGCGCACGGGTTCGTATGTGGTGCGCAGAGGAGGGTCGCCGGTGCTGTCGAGTTCGATCGAGAGGACTCCGCGGCCCGCGACCCTGCCCGCGAAGGAGACACGGCCGGGGGCTACGGCGCGGACCGGGGCACCCGGTGGTGCCGCGAGGTCCACGCCGCGGTGGCCCCGGCCGTACTCAGTCGTCGGCGGGACCCAGCCGCGGGTCACCGGCGGGCGTACCCCAACAGGCCAAGCGCGGCCGGCAGCCGGGACCGGGGGATCGGTTCCCGGCGGTGCCGGATCGTCCGCGCCGCCGGGAGCCGGTGCCCCGGCAGCGGGTAAGGCGATGCCGAGGGCGGCCACCGTGAGGCCCAACAGCAAGGCCAGCCATGTACGAAGGCATCGTTGACGTCGTCGGTCTCGTCGGAATCGTTCTGCTCGCATGCGAGAACGGTCCCGCGATCTGCGGGAAAAAGCGGATCATGGCCAGGATCTGTGGAGTACCGGGCGGTTGTGGACATCGGCGTCACCCGGTGCCTCGCGTGTCCCGTACACTTCTGGTGGCGATCCGGGTCACCGGGTCGACTTCGCACGCCCCGACATCGGGCCCCCAAAAGCCGGTGTCAGCGCCCCTCGGTCCCTAGTGGCAGGCGCATCGCGGGCGTCAGGCGCGGGTGCCGTCCGGCACGCGCGGCACAACCGAGAACACCAAGGAGTACGGCCATGGCCGTCGTCACGATGCGGGAGCTGCTGGAAAGCGGCGTCCACTTCGGTCACCAGACCCGCCGTTGGAACCCGAAGATGAAGCGATTCATCTTCACGGAGCGCAACGGCATTTACATCATCGACCTGCTCCAGTCGCTGTCGTACATCGACCGCGCCTACGAGTTCGTCAAGGAGACCGTCGCCCACGGCGGCACGGTCATGTTCGTCGGCACGAAGAAGCAGGCGCAGGAGGCCATCGCCGAGCAGGCCACCCGCGTCGGCATGCCCTACGTCAACCAGCGCTGGCTGGGCGGCATGCTCACCAACTTCTCGACCGTCTACAAGCGCCTGCAGCGCCTGAAGGAGCTCGAGCAGATCGACTTCGAGGACGTGGCCGCCTCCGGCCTCACCAAGAAGGAGCTGCTGGTCCTCTCCCGCGAGAAGGCCAAGCTGGAGAAGACCCTCGGCGGTATCCGCGAGATGCAGAAGGTGCCCAGCGCCGTCTGGATCGTGGACACCAAGAAGGAGCACATCGCGGTCGGCGAGGCCCGGAAGCTCAACATTCCGGTCGTCGCCATCCTCGACACCAACTGCGACCCCGACGAGGTCGACTACAAGATCCCGGGCAACGACGACGCGATCCGCTCCGTCACCCTGCTCACCCGTGTGATCGCCGACGCCGTCGCCGAGGGCCTCATCGCCCGCTCCGGTGCCGCCGCCGAGGCCAAGGGCGAGAAGGCCGCGGGCGAGCCGCTCGCCGAGTGGGAGCGCGACCTGCTCGAGGGTGGCGAGAAGAAGGCCGAGGAGGCCACCGCCACCACCGAGGCGCCGGCCCCCGACGCTGCCGAGGCCCCGGCCGCTGCTGAGGCCCCCGCCGAGGCTGCTGCCGAAGCCCCCGCCGAGGCTGCCGCTGAGGCCCCCGCCGCCGAGGCCGAGAAGCCGGCCGAGGTCGAGCAGGCCTGACCCCGGCGTCGCAGGCCTTGACCCCCGCGTCGTAGGCCTGGCTCCAGCGTCACGGCTCAAGTGACGGCGGGCGGCGCCAGCGCGCCGCCCGCCGTTCACCCGTAGACCGTAGATCTTCGGTGGACGCCCGCCCGATCAGCGGCGGACGCCGACTTCGAGACTTCGAACTCCGAGAAGAGATTCACTGATCATGGCGAACTACACCGCCGCCGACGTCAAGAAGCTCCGTGAGCTCACCGGCGCCGGCATGATGGACTGCAAGAAGGCGCTCGACGAGGCCGACGGCAACGTCGACAAGGCCGTCGAGGCCCTGCGCATCAAGGGCCAGAAGGGCGTCGCCAAGCGCGAGGGCCGCTCCGCCGAGAACGGCGCCGTCGTCTCCCTGATCGCCGACGACAACACCTCCGGTGTCCTCGTCGAGCTGAAGTGCGAGACGGACTTCGTCGCCAAGGGCGAGAAGTTCCAGGCCGCCGCGAACGCGCTCGCCGCGCACGTCGCCGCCACCTCCCCGGCCGACCTCGAGGCGCTCCTCGCCTCCGAGATCGAGCCCGGCAAGACGGTCCAGGCGTACGTCGACGAGGCCAACGCCAACCTGGGCGAGAAGATCGTCCTGGACCGCTTCGCCCAGTTCTCCGGCGCGTACGTCTCCGCGTACATGCACCGCACCATGCCCGACCTGCCCCCGCAGATCGGTGTCCTCGTCGAGCTGGACAAGCCGGACGCCGAGACCGCCAAGGGCATCGCCCAGCACATCGCCGCCTTCGCGCCCAAGTACCTCTCCCGTGAGGACGTTCCGGCCGAGGTCGTCGAGAGCGAGCGCCGGGTCGCCGAGGAGACCACGCGTGCCGAGGGCAAGCCCGAGGCCGCCCTGCCGAAGATCGTCGAGGGTCGCGTCAACGCCTTCTTCAAGGACGCCACGCTCCTCGGCCAGCCGTACGCGCTCGACCAGAAGAAGTCCGTCCAGAAGGTCCTGGACGAGGCCGGTGTCACCCTGAAGCGCTTCGTGCGCATCAAGGTCGGCATCTGAGTCCGTACCGCGCTCCACGCGAGAGCCCGCTAGGGTCGACAGCAGTCGTCCTCGCACGTGGGCACGCGCGCGTGCGTGACGGACGACAGCAGATCTGACGAGGAGGCCATTGCCGCGCATGGGATGAGAACACCCCACCGGCAATGGCCTTCTTCGTATGTGCGACACGTAAAAGAGGCGAGATCTCCATGACCACCACCAAGGCCGACAAGGACGACAAGAGCGATCACGGCAAAGGCGCGGGGCGCTTTCTGCTGAAGCTTTCCGGTGAGGCGTTCGCCGGTGGCGGGGGGCTGGGCGTCGACCCCGACGTGGTGCACAAAATCGCCCGAGAGGTGGCCGCCGTCGTCCGCGGTGGTGCCCAGATCGCCGTCGTCATCGGCGGCGGCAACTTCTTCCGCGGCGCCGAATTGCAGCAGCGCGGCATGGACCGGGCCCGCTCCGACTACATGGGCATGCTCGGTACGGTCATGAACTGCCTTGCCCTTCAGGATTTCCTGGAGAAGGAGGGCATCGACTCGCGCGTCCAGACCGCCATCACCATGGGGCAGGTCGCGGAGCCGTACATCCCGCTGCGTGCCGTACGCCACCTGGAGAAGGGCCGCGTGGTCATCTTCGGCGCCGGTATGGGCATGCCGTACTTCTCCACCGACACCACCGCCGCCCAGCGCGCCCTGGAGATCGACGCCGAAGCCCTCCTGATGGGCAAGAACGGTGTGGACGGGGTCTACGACTCCGATCCGAAGACCAACTCCGAGGCCGTCAAGTTCGACTCGCTCAGCTATGGCGAGGTCATCACGCGGGACCTGAAGGTCGCCGACATGACGGCCATCACGCTCTGCCGGGACAACAAGCTGCCCATCCTGGTCTTCGAGCTTCTGGCGGAGGGCAATATCGCGCGCGCCGTCAAGGGTGAGAAGATCGGCACTCTCGTGGGTGATCAGGGCAGCCGGGCCTGACAGGCGCAGTCCCTGCCAGGAGGACGGACCCTGACCGGGGGATGGACAATGTCCTGCCGGTCGGGAACCGTGCAGTAATAAGACGCGACGCAGCCGGCTGCCGACCCCGACCAGGAACAGCTGCCGGGCCTACTCAAGACACGCAGGAGCAAGTGGTGATCGAAGAGACCCTCCTCGAGGCCGAGGAGAAGATGGAGAAGGCCGTCGTGGTCGCCAAGGAGGACTTCGCCGCGATCCGCACCGGTCGTGCGCACCCGGCGATGTTCAACAAGATCGTGGCCGACTACTACGGCGCACTGACGCCGATCAACCAGCTCGCCTCGTTCTCGGTGCCGGAACCGCGTATGGCCGTGGTGACCCCGTTCGACAAGAGCGCGTTGCGCAACATCGAGCAGGCGATCCGCGACTCCGACCTGGGCGTCAACCCGAGCAACGACGGCAATATCATTCGGGTGGTGTTCCCCGAGCTGACCGAGGAGCGCCGCAGGGACTACATCAAGGTCGCCAAGACCAAGGGCGAGGACGCCAAGGTGTCGATCCGGTCCGTCCGCCGCAAGGCCAAGGACGCCATCGACAAGATGATCAAGGATGGCGAGGTCGGCGAGGACGAGGGCCGCCGTGCGGAGAAGGAGCTCGACGACACCACCGCGAAGTACGTCGCCCAGGTGGACGAGCTGCTCAAGCACAAGGAATCAGAGCTGCTCGAGGTCTGATGAACGACTCTTCCTGGGGGGCGCCGCCACAAGCCGGGTACTGGGGGCCGTCCGACCAGGGGCCCGCTCAGGGGGCTGCCCCGGCGGGTCCCGCGTACGACACGCACAACGCCCAGCAGACTCGCCCCATGCCCATCGTGCCCGACGTACCCGCGCATGGCGGAGACCAGGATGACGACCGGGGGGCCGCCGTGTCGGGTGGCCCCCTGTTCCGCGACGAGACGCCGTCGACGCCGCCGCACCGGGCCCCGTCGCACCACCAGCCCCAACCCCAGCACCAACCGCATCCTCAGCCTCAGTCGCAGGAGCCCATGTCCAGCGCCTCAGAGCCGGCGTCCGCACCGCAGAAGAAGAACGCGGGCCGCGACCTGGGCGCTGCCATAGGAGTCGGCGTCGCGCTCGGCGCGGTGATCGTCGTATCGCTGTTCGTCGTCAAGGCCGTCTTCGTCGGCGTCATAGCGGTCGCCGTCGTGGTCGGCCTGTGGGAGCTGACCTCGCGGCTCCAGGAGCGCAAGAGCATCAAGGCACCTCTCGTGCCGCTCGCGCTCGGCGGTGCCGCGATGGTCGTCGCCGGATACGTACGGGGCGCAGAGGGCGCCTGGGTGGCGATGGCGCTCACCGCACTCGCCGTCCTCGTCTGGCGCATGACGGAACCTCCCGACGGCTACCTCAAGGACGTCACGGCGGGCGTTTTCGCGGCCTTCTACATCCCGTTTCTGGCCACGTTCGTGGCGATGATGCTCACCGCCGACGACGGTGCGAAGCGGGTCCTCACGTTCCTGGCGCTGGCCGTGGTGAGTGACACAGGCGCGTACGCCGTCGGCTGGCGCTTCGGCAAGCACAAGCTGGCCCCGCGCATCAGTCCTGGCAAGACCCGCGAGGGCCTGCTCGGCGCGGTCGCCTTCGCCATGGTGGCGGGCGCACTGTTCATGCAGTTCCTGATCGAGGACGGCACCTGGTGGCAGGGCCTGCTCATGGGCCTCGCGGTCGCGGTCACCGCCACCCTGGGCGACCTCGGCGAGTCCATGATCAAGCGGGACCTCGGCATCAAGGACATGGGGACACTGCTGCCGGGGCATGGCGGCATCATGGATCGCTTGGATTCGCTGCTGCCTACGGCGCCCGTGGTGTGGCTGCTGATGGTGATCTTCGTCGGTTCTGGGTGACCCTTGTGTATCGCTGCTGACCTGCACATTCATACGTGAGGGGCTCGTTGTCCACAGGTGGCGAGCCCCTCTTCGTATGTCTGCGACACTTGTATGGCCATGCCTAAGCCCGGAGAACTCACTTTCGTCGCCCCCCGCGCAGCCAAGAAGCCGCCGCGGCACCTTGCCGATCTCTCGCCAGCCGAGCGCAAGGAAGCCGTTGCCGCGATCGGTGAGAAGCCGTTTCGTGCCAAGCAGCTCTCGCAGCACTACTTCGCGCGGTACGCGCACGATCCGGAGCAGTGGACCGACATTCCCGCCGGTTCGCGCACCAAGCTTCAGGAAGCGCTGCTTCCCGAACTGATGGCGGTCGTACGGCATCTGTCGACCGACCAGGACACCACCCGCAAGACCCTGTGGCGGCTCTTCGACGGGACGCTCGTCGAGTCCGTGCTGATGCGCTACCCGGACCGGGTCACCATGTGCATCAGCTCGCAGGCGGGCTGCGGCATGAACTGTCCCTTCTGCGCCACCGGACAGGCCGGGCTCGACCGGAACCTGTCGACCGCCGAGATCGTGCACCAGATCGTGGATGGGATGCGGGCCCTGCGCGACGGGGAGATTCCCGGAGGGCCGGCCCGGCTCTCCAACATCGTCTTCATGGGCATGGGCGAGCCCCTCGCCAACTACAAGCGCGTCATCGGCGCGATACGGGCGCTCACCGACCCCGAGCCGGACGGGCTCGGGCTGTCGCAGCGCGGCATCACCGTATCGACCGTCGGACTGGTCCCCGCCATCCACCGGTTCGCCGACGAGGGCTTCAAGTGCCGGCTCGCCATCTCGCTGCACGCGCCGGACGACGAACTGCGCGACACCCTCGTACCCGTCAACACCCGGTGGAAAGTGCGGGAAGTCCTCGACGCCGGATGGGAGTACGCGGCCAGGTCCGGGCGTCGGCTGTCCATCGAGTACGCGCTGATCCGGGACATCAACGACCAGGCGTGGCGCGGCGACCGGCTCGGCCGACTGCTCAAGGGCAAGCCGGTGCACGTCAACCTGATCCCGCTGAACCCGACGCCCGGCTCCAAGTGGACCGCCTCCCGGCCCGAGGACGAGAAGGCCTTCATCGAGGCGATCGCCGCGCACGGAGTGCCGGTCACCGTCCGGGACACCCGTGGCCAGGAGATCGACGGGGCCTGCGGACAACTCGCCGCGACCGAACGGTAGCCAGGAGCCGTCGAGCTGTCGCGAAATGGCGGGCTGTACTCTTGCCCCGTACGTACACCTACATATTCCGACAGGGGAGCGCCACAGCGCTGAGAGTGCGGTAGCAGACCGCAGACCCTCTGAACCTTGCCCAGGTCATTCTGGGTAGGAAGTTCGGTCATTACTCAAGCTGTTGCGCCCTGCCCGGGAACTCAGAGGTTCCCGGGCAGGGCCGCGTCTCTTCCTGGTAACCCAGGAGGGATCCAGTGAGCACCAAGAAGTTCGTGGCCATGGCCGTCGGGCTCGGTCTGGTCACGCTGTCCGCTTGCACATCGTCCGACTCCGGGGACGGGGAAGGGGCCTCGGAGTCCAAGACCGTCACCCTCGTCAGCCATGACTCGTGGGCGGCGTCCAAGAGTGTGATCAGCGACTTCGAGAAGCAGTCCGGCTACCAGGTGAAGGTCCTCAAGGACGGGGACGCGGGCCAGGCCCTCAACAAGGCGATCCTCACCAAGGACAATCCGCAGGGAGATGTCCTCTACGGCGTCGACAACACCCTGCTGTCCCGGGCGTTCGACAACGACCTCTTCCAGTCGTACGAGGCCAAGGACTCCGATCTGCTGCCCCTGGAGTACCGGATCGACCAGCAGAAGAAGCGGGTCACGCCCGTCGACTTCGGCGACATCTGCGTCAACTACGACAAGGCCTACTTCGAAGAGAACAACCTGACCCCGCCGGAGTCCTTCGACGACCTCGTCAAACCCGAGTACAAGGACCTCCTCGTCACCGAGAACGCCTCCACCTCCTCGCCCGGCCTCGGCTTCCTGCTGGGTACGGCCGCAAAGTACGGCGGTGGGGGCACCTCCCGCTCGAGCGAAGCCGAGAGTGGGGGAGGCTGGCAGGACTACTGGACGAAGCTCAAGGCCAACGGCGTGAAGGTCGTCGACGGCTGGGAGCAGGCCTACAACGAGGAGTTCTCCGGGTCCGCCGCCGGCAAGAAGGCGAAGGGGGACCGGCCGCTCGTCGTCTCCTACGCCTCCTCTCCGCCCGCCGAGGTCGTCTTCGCCGACCCCAAGCCGGACACCGCACCGACCGGCGTCGCCTACGGCACCTGCTTCCGGCAGGTCGAGTACGCGGGGCTGCTCAGCAACGCCAAGAACGCCAAGGGCGGCAAGGCCCTCATCGACTTCCTCATCTCGAAGAAGTTCCAGGCCGACATGCCGCTCAACATGTTCGTGTACCCGATGCGCGAGGACGCGCAGATCCCCGAGGAGATCACGAAGTACGGCGCCCCGGCGGAGGACTACGAGACCATGGCGCCCAAGGACATCGCCAAGAACCGTGACCAGTGGGTCAAGTCGTGGACGTCGCTCGTACTGAAGTAAGGGCCGGACGCTCCAGGACACCGGCTCCCGGGAAGAGCGCGGCGCAGCTTGGGCTCATGGCCCTGCCCGTCGCGTTCTTCGCGGTCTTCTTCGCCTACCCCGTCGCGGCCATTGTGGCCCGTGGCCTGAAGGTCGACGGGGCCTGGCAGTTCGGGCGGCTCGGCGAGGTGCTCGCGCAGCCGGACATCCGGCACGTCCTGTGGTTCACGACCTGGCAGGCGCTCGTCTCGACCGCGCTCACACTGCTGATCGCACTCCCCGGCGCATACGTCTTCGCGCGCTTCGATTTCAGGGGCAAGCAGCTGCTGCGGGCCGTCATCACCGTCCCGTTCGTGCTGCCGACGGTCGTCGTCGGGACCGCCTTCCTGGCGCTGGTCGGACGTGGCGGACTCCTCGACGAGCTGTGGGGCGTACGCCTCGACACCACCGTCTGGGCCATCCTGCTCGCGCATGTCTTCTTCAACTACGCCGTCGTCGTACGCACCGTCGGCGGCCTCTGGTCGCAACTCGACCCGCGTCAGGAGGAGGCCGCACGGGTCCTCGGCGCCTCACGGTTCGCGGCCTGGCGCAAGGTCACGCTCCCTGCCCTGGGCCCGGCCGTGGCCGCCGCCGCGCTGATGGTCTTCCTCTTCACCTTCACCTCCTTCGGTGTGGTGCAGATCCTCGGCGGGCCCACCTTCGCCACCCTCGAAGTCGAGATCTACCGGCAGACCTCGGAGATCTTCGACCTCTCCACCGCCGCCGTGCTCACCATGATCCAGTTCGTGGCGGTGGGCGCGATCCTCGCGGTCCACGCGTGGACCGTACGCCGCCGGGAGACGGCCCTGCGCCTGGTCGACGCCTCCGTGACCGCGCGCCGGCCGCGCGGCGCCGGGCAGTGGACGCTGCTCGCCGCCGTCCTCGGCACCGCCGCACTACTGCTCGTACTGCCACTGGCCGTGCTGGTCCAACGCTCGCTGGACGCACCTGGGTTCGCGTACTACAAGGCGCTGACCAGCGGCGAGAGCGAGGTCTTCCTCGTCCCGCCCATCGAGGCAGTCGGCAATTCACTCCAGTACGCCCTCGCCGCCACCGCCCTCGCCCTGCTGATCGGCGGACTCGCGGCCGCCGCGCTCGCCCGGCGGGACGCCGGCCGTCTCGTACGGGGCTTCGACGCGCTGCTCATGCTCCCGCTCGGCGTGTCCGCGGTGACCGTCGGCTTCGGCTTCCTGATCGCGCTCGACGAGCCGCCGCTGGACCTGAGAAGCAGCTGGATCCTGGTGCCGCTGGCCCAGGCGCTGGTCGGTGTCCCCTTCGTCGTACGGACCATGCTGCCCGTCCTCCGCGCCGTGGACGTACGGCTGCGTGAGGCGGCGGCCGTGCTCGGGGCCTCGCCATGGCGGGTGTGGCGTGAGGTCGATCTGCCGATGGTGCGGCGCGCCCTGCTGATCGCGGCCGGGTTCGCCTTCGCCGTGTCGCTGGGCGAGTTCGGCGCGACCGTGTTCATCGCGCGGCCCGACAACCCGACGCTGCCGGTCGCCGTGGCCCGCCTCCTCGGGCGCGCCGGCGAGCTCAACTACGGCCAGGCGATGGCCCTTTCGACGATCTTGATGGTGGTGTGCGCAGTGGCCCTGCTCATGCTCGAACGCGTCCGCACCGACCGGACGGGGGAGTTCTGACGATGGCCAAGCGCGATGCGGTCGACAGGCGCGATGCGATCCACAAGCAGAACGCGATCCACAAGCGGGACGCGAGCGACAAGCGGGACGGCAAGCTCACGCAGGACGCGAAGCTCACGCAGGCATCGATGCTCACGCTCGATGAGGCGACCGTACGGTTCGGACGGGGCACCGCCCTCGATGCCGTCGGCCTCGACGTCGCCGAGCACGAGATCGTGTGCGTGCTCGGGCCCAGCGGGAGCGGCAAGTCCACGCTGCTACGGGCGGTCGCGGGGCTGCAACACCTCGACTCCGGGCGGGTGTTCCTGGACGGCCGCGACCTCGGCGGTGTCCCCGCGCACAAGCGGGGCGTCGGCCTGATGTTCCAGGACCACCAACTGTTCCCGCAGCGCGACGTGGGCGGCAACGTGGCCTTCGGACTGCGGATGCACGGGGCGTCGAAGGCACAACAAGACGTACGGGTACGGGAGTTGCTGGAGCTCGTCGGCCTGCCGGGAGCCGCGTCCAGGGCCATCGCCTCCCTCTCCGGAGGCGAGCAGCAGCGTGTAGCCCTCGCCCGGGCCCTCGCCCCGCGCCCCCGGCTGCTCATGCTCGACGAACCGCTCGGCCAGCTCGACCGCTCCCTGCGCGAACGGCTCGTCGTCGAACTCCGCGAACTCTTCGCTGAGTTGGGCACCACCGTGCTCGCGGTCACCCACGACCAGGGCGAGGCGTTCGCGCTCGCCGACCGCGTCGTGGTGATGCGCGACGGGCGGATCGCCCAGTCCGGCACGCCACTTGAAGTGTGGCAGCGGCCGGCGGACGCGTTCGTGGCCCGCTTCCTCGGCTTCGAGAACGTGACCGGCGACGCGAGCGTCAGCGGGGAGGCCGCGGACACGCCGTGGGGCAAGGTCCCGGTGCCCGCCGGTGCCCCGCAGGGCGAGGTCACGCTGCTGATCAGGCCCGCGGGCGTACGGCTCGTACCGCCGGCGGAGGGGTTGCGCTGCACGGTCGCGGCGCGCACGTTCCGCGGCACGCATGTCTCGGTACATCTGCAGCCGGAGGCCGCGCCGCGCCTGGAGGCGGCGTGCGCGCTGCGGGATGCGCCGGAGGCCGGGGACGAGGTCGGGGTGGCCTTCGACGCGGCGGAAATTGTCGTGCTGGACCAGGATCAGGCCACCTAGGGTGCGGGCATGACGCAACTCGGAGTCGATCTCGGACATGACCGCTACTGCGACGAAATCGTCGCGCAGACCGCGCTGTTGAGGGAGCACCTGAAGGACGCTGATCTCGCAGTCACGGTCCCGACCTGTCCGGACTGGACCCTGCGGGAACTCGCCGTGCACGTGGGCGGCGCACACCGCTGGGTCGAGCACATCGTGCGTACGGGGGCGACCGAGGAGGTCCAGGACTCCCAGGTGCCCGACTTCGCGGGGCCCGAGCACGACGACCCCGCCGCTCTCGACGCCTGGCTGGCCGAGGGCGCCGAGAAGACCGCCGCGACCCTGCGCACCGCCGGGCCCGAGGCCGCCGCCTGGACCTGGTCCTGGGAGCGGACGGCCGGTTTCTGGGCGCGGCGTATGACGCTGGAGACGGTGATCCACCGCGCGGACGCGGCGATCGCGGCGGGTGCGCCCTACGAGCTCGCGCCCGAGCTGGCTGCCGACGCGATCGACGAGTGGCTGCAGATCGTCCGGTACGCGCAGCAGGTGATGCCGCAACACGCGGCGAGCGAACTCCGCGGCTCACGCCGCAGCATCCACCTCCACGCAACCGACACCCCGGCCGAGTTGAACGCCGAATGGTTCATCCAGCTCACGGAGGACGGCGTGACCTGGCGCCGCGACCACGAGAAAGCGACAGTCGCGCTACGCGGGCCACTCACCGACGTACTGCTCGCCTTCTACCGGCGACTCCCGCTGGACGGAGGGAAGTTGGAGGTCCTGGGAGAGCCGGGGCTACTGGGGTTCTGGCTGGAGCGAGCCACGTTCGAGTGACGGGTCCGGCCCGCCCTACCCCCTGGCTTCAGCCCACGCTTGTCTCAGCCAGCCGGACCAATGCCTCCGGTGCCTCCTCGACGTGGTCCACAAGCGCGATCCGCGGCTCCATCGAGCGGTTCCTGGCCAGCGACTGGAGCAGTGGCCACACCGGCAGCCGCTCCGTCCAGTGGGCGCGGTCGACCAGGACCATGGGGGTCGGCTCGCCGCGGGACTCGTAGTAGTTCGGTGTTGCGTTGTCGAAGACCTCCTGTACGGTGCCGGCGGCGCCCGGCAGGAAGACGACGCCCGCGTTCGAGCGGGCCAGCAGACCGTCTTCGCGGGTGGCGTTGGCGAAGTACTTGGCGATGTGGGAGGCGAAGGCGTTCGGCGGCTCATGGCCGTAGAACCAGGTGGGGATCCCGACCGAGTGGTTGCCCTTCGGCCAGCGCTCGCGCACCTCGAAGGCGGACCGTGCCCATTCGGTGATCGAGGGCGTGAACGAGGGTGCCTTGCCCAGGAGTTGGCAGGCCTCCTGGAGCATCGCGTCCTCGTACGGAGCCGCGTACGCGCCCAGGTTCGCCGCCTCCATGGCGCCCGGACCGCCGCCCGTCGCCACCGTGAAGCCGGCCCGTGCCAGCGCGCGCCCGAGCCGAGCCGCGCCCTCGTACGTCTCCGTGCCGCGGCGCATCGCATGGCCGCCCATCACACCCACCACCCGTGTCCCGCGCAGCAGTTCGTCGAGGGCGTCGGAGACGGAGTCGTCGTGGACGGAGCGCAGCATCGACGCGTAGACGTCGCCGTCGGCCTTGGTCTGCTGGAACCAGGTGTAGGCGAGGGCGTCCGGCGTCGCCTCGTACCCCTTGTCGAGCGAGGCGAACAGCTCACCGGGCGTGTAGACATGACCGCGGTACGGGTCGAAGGGCAGGTCCGGGACCGGCGGGAAGACCAGGGCGCCGGCGGCGCGGACCTTCGCCGCCGCCTCCTCGCGCATCGGGCAGCCGAGGAAGACGGCCCCCGCGGTGTCGGTGGTGAGCAACTCCCGCGTACGGTCCGTCAGATCAATGGCCTGGACGCGGAACCCGGCGAGAGTCCCGCGCGCGGAGACGATCGCGTCGAACTCTTCGAGGGTCTCGATCTCGTTGTCTTGGTGGTGGGCCGCATGGGCGGGCATAGTCTGCACCCGCCCATGCTAGGAGTGGCCGCGTAAGCAATGCGTTGTGCCCTGGACCTCAGCCCTGGACGGCCGCCGGGTCCATCCACATGATCTCCCAGGTGTGGCCGTCCGGGTCGTCGAAGGCGCGGCCGTACATGAAGCCGTGGTCCTGCGTCTCGCCCGACGGGGAACCGCCCGCCGCCAGCGCCTTGTCGACCAGCTCGTCGACCTTCTCGCGGCTCTCGGCGCTCAGCGCCAGCAGCACCTCGCTGGTCTTCGTGGAGTCCGCGATCTCCTTCTTCGTGAAGTCCGCGTAGCGCTGCTTGTCCATGATCATCGCGACGATCGTGTCGCTGATGACGATGCTCGCGCAGTGCTCGTCGGAGAACTGCTCGTTGATCCCATAACCGAGCGCCGTGAAGAACTTCTTCGAGACGTCGAGGTCGTTGACGGCGAGGTTCACGAAGATCATCTGCTGGTACATGGCGGTCTCTCCCCTTTTGTACGGTCAAGTTGTCGTTCGCAGGGTTAGACCAGAGCCTCGCCGAAAACTCATCGGCTGTCCTGAACTTTTTTCGTACGGAGGATCAGTCGGTCAGCGGCACAGCCGCCAGCCCTGCGATCGCCCAGGTCAGCGGGCCGAGGACGGCGAGCAGCGCGCCCGCGCGAAGTGCGGCGGCGCCGCGCAGCAGGGCGGCGGGGGCGCCGAGCCCCAGCAGTGCCGCCGTGGTGTCGGCACGGTTCTGCCTGGCCTCGACCGCGGCCGTCAGCAGCGTCCCGACGGCACAGCCCGCCACGATCAGCACGCCCAGCACGGTGAGCGGCCCGATCTCGGGGCGCGCGTCGGCATAGAGCGCGGCCATGGCGTACGCCCCCGATGCCACCGCGCACACCACGCCGAGCGGCCGGCCGATGCGCCCCGCCTCCTCCATGAGGATGCGCCCGGCCAGCAGCCGCACCGCGCCCGGCCGCACCGCCTGGAGCAACCGGCCGCTCAGGTGGGTCAGCGCTGGGCCCGCCATCGCCAGGCCCAGTGTGGCAAGCACCCAGCCGATGAGGACACCGGCGGAGCCGCCCGCCTGAAGACCGGGCAGGGCGGGACCGGACGCGGGGCCGCTGCGACTCGCGTACGTCTCGACGGCGAGCCCGGCCGCGAGCACCGCCACACCCCAGGGCAGGCCGGTGGGAGTGGGGCCGGGAGCGGGGTACGGGTGCTCGGGCGGGCCGGGGTCGTCCGGGTGAGCGTCACTGAGCGCGGAGCCGTCGGCTTCGGTGGCGGCTGCCTGTGCGCCGGTCCCGAAGGCCGTACGAGCGCCGGACTGCCGGCCTCCGCGCGGGCGCAGGGACAGCGCGCTCGCCACGGACGCGGCGATCGGTACCAGCGCCAGCAGGGTTAGTGTGGCCGCGAGGGGCAACGGCCGGTTCCCGGCGAGCAGTTCGGCGGCCTCGCCGTCGAAGGGCAGACCGCTCAGATCGCCGCGCAGATGCAGCACGCAGAGCAGGGCGATCAGCGAACCGAGCGTGCAGGAAACCGCCGTGGAGATCGCCGCGAGCAGCATCAGCCGGGCCGGTCCCAGGCCGATCGCGAAGAGGCCGGGCCGGGGACGGGTGGCCGGGTCGGTACGGGCCACCGCCACCGCGAACTGCACGGTGGCGGCGAGCGGCGCGAGACACCACGCGAGCCGGATGACCGCGTCCGAGGACTCATGCGGGTGCCCCATGGCGAACCCCAGGGTGCACAGGAGCAGGAAGCCCGTGCCCGCCGACGCCACCGCCACCAGGAACCGGCGCAGTTGGACGGCGGGCCGGGCGCCCCGGGCTAGGCGGAGAGCGAGCACGCGGCCCGGCCTTCCGACTCGGTCTCGGCGGCCGGAGGCAGATGGACGGTGTTCACGCGCCGCCCGTCGAGCAGCGACACCCTGCGGTCGGCGAGGGCCGCGGTGTCCGCGTCGTGCGTGGCCAGCACGACCGTGATGCCGTGTGAACGGGCCGCCGTCGTGAGCGTGCGCAGCACATTGGCGCGGTCGACGCGATGCAGCGGGGCGGTCGGCTCGTCGGCGAAGAGCACGGTCGGCGCGGGAACCAGCGCACGGGCGATGGCGACGCGCTGACGCTCGGCCTGGAGCAGGGCGTACGGGCGGCGGCGGGCACAACCGCCGATGTCCAGGCGCTCCAGCCACTCCAGGGCGGTGGTCTTGGCCTCGCGGCGCCCTACGCCGCGCAGCATCAGCGGCAGTGCGGCGTTCTCCCAGGCGTTCAGCTCGGGTACCAGGACGGGTGCCGGGTCGATCCAGCCGAAACGGTCGCGGCGCAGGCGTTCGCGGGTGTGCGGGCCCATGGTGTGCACGGGCGTGCTGTTGAACCAGACCTCACCCTGCTGCGGCAGGAGTTGCCCCGACAGGCATCTCAGCAGTGTGGTCTTGCCGCTGCCGCGCGGGCCGCCGACGGCGAGGATCTCGCCCACGCGGACCCCGAGCGAGACGCCGCTGAGCGCGGGGGAGCCGTTGTGCTTGACATGCAGAGCACGTGCCCAGAGCACGTCGTTGTCCGGCGGAGCCACCATGGGCGTACACCTCGGTTCGGATCAGAAATGCCGCGGAATCCCCCCGGACCGGGAGGAAGTCCCCCCGTCCGGGGGAACGAAGGCGGAGCCGATCGGTCACTGGGCACGCTAGGGATTCGACGCCGGGAGGCCGGACGTACGCGGCCCCGGTGCCGCCCAATCTCACTCGAACGGGCGGCAACGGGGCCGGTGTTGATCATCCCAAAGGAAGATCAGAGCTGATCGGAGCCGGGGTTCAGAACCCGGTCTCAGCCGCAGTCTCAGAGCTGGGTCCAGGCCTCCGTCAGCACCTGGCGGACGATCGACTCGATCTCGTCGAACGTCGACTGGTCCGAGATCAGCGGCGGCGAGAGCTGCACCACCGGGTCACCGCGGTCGTCGGCGCGGCAGTAAAGACCGTACTCGAAGAGCTTTTTGGAGACGTAGCCGTACAGGATCCGCTCCGACTCCTCGTCCGTGAAGCTCTCCTTGGTGGCCTTGTCCTTCACCAGCTCGATGCCGTAGAAGAAGCCGTTGCCGCGGACGTCGCCGACGATCGGCAGGTCGTGCAGCTTCTGGAGGGTCGTCAGGAACGCGTTCTCGTTGTCGAGTACGTGCTGGTTGAGCTTCTCGCGCTCGAACAGGTCGAGGTTGGCGAGGGCCACCGCGGCGGAGACGGGATGGCCGCCGAAGGTGTAGCCGTGCAGGAAGGTGTTGTCGCCCTTGTAGAAGGGCTCGGCTATGCGGTCCGAGATGATGCAGGCGCCTATGGGGGAGTAGCCCGAGGTCATGCCCTTGGCGCAGGTGATCATGTCCGGGACGTAACCGAACTTGTCGCAGGCGAACATCGTGCCTAGCCGGCCGAAGGCGCAGATGACCTCGTCGGAGACGAGCAGCACGTCGTACTGGTCGCAGATCTCGCGGACCCGCTGGAAGTAGCCGGGCGGCGGCGGGAAGCAGCCGCCCGCGTTCTGCACCGGCTCCAGGAAGACGGCCGCGATCGTCTCCGGGCCCTCGAAGAGGATCTGCTGCTCGATCTGGTCGGCGGCCCAGCGGCCGAAGGCCTCCGGGTCGTCGCCGTGGATCGGTGCGCGGTAGATGTTGGTGTTCGGGACCTTGTGGGCGCCCGGGACCAGCGGCTCGAACGGGGCCTTCAGGGCGGGCAGTCCGGTGATGGACAGGGCGCCCTGCGGGGTGCCGTGGTAGGCGACCGCGCGGGAGATGACCTTGTACTTGGTGTACTGCCCGCGCAGCTTCCAGTACTGCTTGGCGAGCTTCCAGGCGGTCTCGACCGCCTCGCCGCCGCCCGTGGTGAAGAAGACCTTGTTCAGATCACCGGGGGCGTGGCCGGCGAGGCGCTCGGCCAGCTCGATCGCCTTGGGGTGGGCGTACGACCAGACCGGGAAGAAGGCCAGTTCCTGCGCCTGCTTGGCGGCGGTCTCGGCCAGTTCCACCCGGCCGTGCCCGGCCTGGACCACGAACAGGCCCGCGAGACCGTCGAGGTAGCGCTTGCCCTTGTCGTCGTAGATGTAGGTGCCCTCGCCCCGGACGATGGTGGGGACGGGCGCGTTCTCGTACGAGGACATGCGGGTGAAGTGCATCCACAGGTGGTCGTACGCGGTTCGGCTGAGGTCCTTTTCGGTCACGGCTATCGGGTTCCCCACATGTAGGTCTGCTTCTTGAGTTTCAGGTAGACGAAGCTCTCGGTGGAGCGCACGCCGGGAAGGGCCCGGATGCGTTTGTTGATGACATCCAGCAGGTGGTCGTCGTCCTCGCAGACGATCTCGGCGAGGAGGTCGAAGGAGCCGGCGGTCATCACCACGTACTCGACTTCCGGCATGTCGCTCAGCGCGTCGGCCACGATCTCCGTGTCGCCCTCGACGTTCATGCCGACCATCGCCTGCCGGCGGAAACCCACGGTGAGCGGGTCCGTGACGGCGACGATCTGCATCACGCCCTGGTCGAGCAGCTTCTGGACGCGCTGGCGGACGGCCGCCTCCGAGAGGCCGACCGCCTTGCCGATCGCGGCGTACGGCCGCCGGCCGTCTTCCTGGAGCTGCTCGATGATGGCGAGGGAGACGGAGTCCAGCGGGGGAGTGCTGTTCCCCGACCGGGTTTCCTGGGAGCCCTTCGGCCCTGTGCTGCGACTGACCACGTGCTCACTGTGCATGAGACATCGGCAGTTCCGCAAGGTTCGATCGATGAAATTCGTTGTTTACATGGCTGGCAATTGCGGATTTCGCAGTTCTGGGCCGATCGGGGGTGTTGAAAACGTGGAGCCTCGGACTAGGCTGGGTGTCTCAAGGAATGGACACCCGACAGGAGGGCCGGCAGTGAGCACTGAGCTGCGTCGTCTGCGCAACTACATCGACGGAGAGTTCCGCGATGCCGCCGATGGACGGACCACCGAGGTGGTCAACCCCGCGACGGGCGAGGCGTACGCCACCGCGCCGCTGTCCGGGCAGGCGGACGTCGACGCCGCGATGGCCGCCGCGGCCGCGGCCTTCCCGGCCTGGCGGGACCTGGTCCCGGCCGAGCGCCAGAAGGCCCTCCTCAAGATCGCGGACGCCTTCGAGGAGCGGGCCGAGGAACTCATCGCCGCGGAGGTGGAGAACACCGGCAAGCCGATCGGGCTGACCCGGTCCGAAGAGATCCCGCCCATGGTCGACCAGATCCGCTTCTTCGCGGGTGCCGCCCGGATGCTCGAGGGCCGCGCGGCCGGGGAGTACATGGACGGCCTGACCTCCATCGTCCGCCGCGAGCCCGTCGGTGTCTGTGCGCAGGTCGCGCCCTGGAACTACCCGATGATGATGGCCGTATGGAAGTTCGCCCCGGCGCTCGCCGCGGGCAACACCGTGGTGCTGAAGCCGTCCGACACCACCCCCGCCTCGACCGTCCTCATGGCCGAGATCATCGGCTCGATCGTCCCGAAGGGCGTCTTCAACGTCATCTGCGGCGACCGTGACACCGGCCGGCTGATGGTCGAGCACCCGACCCCCGCCATGGCCTCGATCACCGGTTCCGTACGGGCCGGCATGCAGGTCGCCGAGTCCGCCTCCAAGGACCTCAAGCGCGTCCACCTGGAGCTGGGCGGCAAGGCGCCGGTCGTGGTCTTCGAGGACACCGACATCGCCAAGGCCGTCGAGGACATCTCCGTCGCGGGCTTCTTCAACGCGGGCCAGGACTGTACGGCCGCCACCCGCGTCCTCGTCCAGGAGTCCATCCACGACGAGTTCGTGGCCGCGCTCGCCAAGGCCGCCGCCGACACGAAGACGGGCCAGCCGGACGACGAGGACGTGCTGTACGGGCCGCTGAACAACCCCAACCAGCTCAAGCAGGTCAGCGGCTTCATCGAGCGGCTGCCCGCCCACGCGCGCGTGGAGACCGGCGGCAAACGCGTCGGCGACAAGGGCTTCTTCTACGCCCCGACCGTCGTCTCCGGCCTCAAGCAGGACGACGAGATCATCCAGAAGGAGGTCTTCGGGCCGGTCATCACCGTCCAGTCCTTCACGGACGAGAACCAGGCCCTCGAGTGGGCCAACGGCGTCGAGTACGCGCTGGCCTCCTCGGTCTGGACGAAGGACCACGGGCGGGCGATGCGCATGTCCAAGGCCCTCGACTTCGGCTGCGTCTGGATCAACACGCACATCCCGCTGGTCGCGGAGATGCCGCACGGCGGCTTCAAGAAGTCGGGTTACGGCAAGGACCTGTCGTCGTACGGCTTCGACGACTACACGCGGATCAAGCACGTGATGACGTCGCTGGGCTGATCCCACGACGAGCTGAGCGGTGCGGGCCTGCGCTGGACGGCGCGGGCCCGCACTCGTGCTCAGAAGTCGAACGCGGCGCGGAGGATCTTGTACTCCACCGGGTTCATGTCCACGGACTTCGCCTTGGTCGCGTTGATCGAGTGGACGAGGGTGCGGGAGAGGTCGGGAGTCGTGGCGATCATCGTGCGATAGCCGGGGCGGGAGCCGGACTTGAGCCAGAGGGCGAGGCCGTCGTTCTCGTAGTACTGCAGGCCCGCACTCATGGTCGCCTCCCCCTCCTCGACCTTCGGCAGTGTGAGCATTTCCTGCTTCAGCAGGGGCTTCGGGACGACCTTTCCGCGGAACAGGCCGAGGAGCAGGCGTTCCAGGTCCGCGGTCGTGGAGATCATGTCGCCCGCCGCCCAGCGGTCCGACATGTTCCATTCCGTGGCGTCCACGAGGCGGCCGTCGGTGAGTCTCTGGTAGCCGCGGTTGTGGGGGCCGTGGATGCGGGGGTCGGGTCCGCAGGGGAAGGATGTGTCCCGCATGTCGAGCGGCTTGAAGATCCGTTTGGCTGCCTGGTTTTCGTACGAGTCGTTCGTGACCTTCTCGATGAGCATGCCGAGGACGGTGTAGTCGATGTTGCCGTACTGCTGCCGCTTGCCCGGATCGAAGGCGCGCCCCTTGGCGACGGAGGAGGCCACGACCTCCTCGGGCGTCAGCGTCTTGTAGCGGTTCTTGAAGCCCTCCCCGTCCTCGGGGCCCAGTGAAATGCCCGGCTTCAGCCCACTGGTGAAGGTCAGCAACTGCCGGACGGTGATGGGGTCGAAGTCGTCCGAGAGCAGGCCGGGAAGGTACGTCTGGATGTGCCCGTCCAGGTCCACCTCCCCCTTGGCCGCGAGCTGAAGCACGACGGCCGCCGTGACCACCTTGGTCGTGGAACCGGCCCGGAAGCGTCCGTGCTCCAGGGCGGCGCGACCGGTGGCGAGGTCGCGTACGCCGGAGCTGCCGTGCCAGCTGCCTCCCGTGCCGCCGACCCGTACGAGTGCGGCCGTCGCTTCCTTGTCCGACAGGTCCGGTAAGTCGGCGATCGCGGCGCGCAGGGCCTTTTCGTTCGGGCCGGGGGCCTCCCGTACGACCGTTGTGGCGGGTGAAGCCGCGGCGGCCCCGGCCAGGGGGCCGGCTGCCAGGCCGAGGACGACGAGAGCGGCGCAGGCGGTACGGACACGGATATGCATCGGGCGGCTCCTCAAGGCGGGTGGATCTTCATCCTCCGTGCGTACGCCGCCCGTGCGGATCATCACCGAGGAGGGTGCCGCCCCTTGGTTGGCCCCCCAGTCAACTGACGTGCGGGCCAAGGGTGTTGTCAGGGGGCTCCCCTAAGGCTGTCCGCCGAACCCGTGCAAAAACTGTTATCGCGGTGAGGTTCCCGCCGTCTCCTGTGCACACACGGCACGCGTGGCACGCAGGCCCACCTGGCACCATGCCTCACAGCGATGGCTGAGATTGTGCGTCCGGAAGGCGGCGTAGGAGATGACACGTGTGCGGGAAGGGACGTACGTGGACGGTCGGCAGTGGCGTACGACCATCGCGGCAGCGCAGGCCGGTGACCGGCGGGCCCTCGATGAGCTGGTCGAGGGCTGGCTGCCGCTGGTCTACAACATCGTCGGCCGTGCGCTGAACGGTCACGCCGACGTCGACGACGTCGTGCAGGAAACCATGCTGCGGGCCGTGGACAACCTCGGCTCGCTGCGTGATCCGGACAGTTTCCGCTCCTGGCTGGTCGCCATCGCAATGCGGCAGATACGCGACCGGGCCCGCCGCCGTACGTCCGAGTCGCTGGCCGAGGACGCCGCGCACGACGCCGCCGACTTCGCCGAACTGACCGTGCTGCGGCTCCAGTTGGAGGGGCAGCGGCGCGAGGTCGCGGAGGCGGTGCGCTGGCTCGACGACGAGGACCGGCAGCTTCTGTCGCTGTGGTGGCTGGAGGTCGCGGGCGAGCTCACCCGGCGCGAGCTGGCGTCGGCCCTGGGCATCAGCCGGCAGCACACCGCCGTACGCGTCCAGCGGATGAAGGCACGTCTGGAGACCGCGCGGGGCATCGTGCGGGCGCTCGACTCGTCGTGCGGCGAACTGCGTGAGGTCACCGCCCGCTGGGACGGGCAGCCCGACTCGGTGTGGCGCAAGCGGCTGGCCCGGCACATACGGGACTGCCGCCAGTGCTCAGGGCGGCACGAGAAGGTTGTACCGGCCGAACGCCTGCTGGTCGGGCTCGCCCTTGTCCCCGTCCCGGTCGGCTTCACGCTCTCGCTGGTCTTCGGCGGCAAGACGGCGGTCGCCGCGACGACGGCCGCCACGACCGTCGGCTGGTCCGCCAAGATCGTCGGTGCCCTCACCAAGCCGGCGGTGGCGGTGACGGCCGGGGCGACGATGGCCGCGGGCGGCGCGTACGTGGTCACACAGCCGCCGGACTCGCCGCCACCCCGGGTCGCGGCGCCCACGGCGGCGAGCACGACCCGCCCGAGTCCGTCGCCCACGCCGACCCCCACGCCCTCACCGACGAGACGGGCCAGCCTGTACGGAACGGTCGTCGACGGCGTCGACCGGGCCCCCGACCCGAACGCGCGCCCCGCCGAGCTGCCACGCCGGCCCGAATCCGGCATCACCAGCACCGGCGGCCCGCGAGCCGTGATGCAGCACCGCGGCAACAACGTGACGCTCAGCGGCCAGGGCTACGTACTGGTGCGCTGGCAGATATCCCCGCACGACCGGCCCGGCGGCCTCACCATGCCGACCTGGACCGGCCTGAGCGGCAAGCTCTTCCACGTCGCGTCCGGCGGCGGCCGACGGATGGACGACGCCGGCGGCACCCGGCCCGGCTACGCCACCGGAATGGGCGGCCCGGACGTCGGCTTCACCGTCCTGCCGGAAGGCACCCAGCAGATGTGGCAGAACGAGTACTTCTACGTCGACGGCACCGTCACCTTCAACGTGAACGAGCGCGGCGCCTCCTACGGCGTCGCGGTCTCCCCCACGGACTGGGAAGCGGTGAACAAGGACATCAACACCGGCCCCGACCAGGGCGCCATCCGCTACGGCCTCACGCGGGACAACGGCAAGGACACGGCACCGGTGCCGCAGTACGTCACACGGTCGCGGCCGGCTGATCCGGCGACGGTGCCGCAGAGGTCCCAGGTGAGGACTTAGGGCGTTTCGCCCCTCGCTCCACGAAGAGCGCGCAGCGTGTCGATGCGGTTCGTCGTGATCGAGTCGGCTCCCGCGTCCAGGAGGCGGCGCATGGAGCGGCGGGTGTCGGGGGTCCACGCCGACAGGAGGTAGCCGTCGCGGTGGACGCGGTCGGCGAGGCCGCGGTCGACCAGGCTGAAGCGGTAGTTGAGCCAGCGGGGACGGATCGCTTCGAGGAGGGCGGGGCGTGGGGGCGCGAGCGTGGTCCAGGTGAGGGCGATCTCCGCGGCGGGGTCGGCCGCGCGGACGGCGAGCATGGTCTCGGCGCCGGCGCTGTAGTACACGCGCTCGTCGGCGCCGAGATCGCGGATGACGTCGACGATCCGGCGCACGGCCCGGGGGTTCGCGGCGCCCGGCAGGTCGACCATGAAGCGGCCGTGATCGGTCGCCTTCAGGGCCTCCTCCAGGGTGGGAACCCCACCCGAGGTGAGCCCGTGCACCTCGTCCGCCGAGAGCGAGAGCAGCGGCCGGTCGTGCTCCCACAACCGCTTCAGCGTCGCGTCGTGCAACAGCACCGGCACATCGTCGCGGGTCAGCCGGACATCGAACTCGACGGCGTCCGCGCCCCGCCCGAGCGCGGAACGCAGCGAGTCGATGGTGTTCTCGCGGACGCGATAGGGGTCGCCGCGATGGGCCACGGCAGTCACGGAGCGCATGGGCCCATTGTGCTGGGTCAGTTCGCGAGCCACGCAGCGGTGTACGTGTCGATCTCTCCGGCCAGCTTCGCCTTGCCGACCGGGTCGAGGAAGGACGCCTCGACGGCGTTCTTGGCGAGCGCGGCGAGACCCTGTTCGTCGAGGTCGAGGAGGCGGGCGGCCACCGCGTACTCGTTGTTGAGGTCCGTGCCGAACATCGGCGGATCGTCGGAGTTGATCGTCACGAGTACCCCGGCCCGTACGAACTCCTTGATCGGGTGCTCGTCGAGCGTGCGGACCGCGCGCGTGGCGATGTTGGAGGTCGGGCAGACCTCCAGCGCGATGCGGTGCTCGGCGAGATGCACGAGCAGCTTCGGGTCCTGCGCCGAACTCGTGCCATGCCCGATGCGCTCGGCGCGCAGCTCGGTGAGGGCATCCCAGACGGTCCCAGGACCGGTCGTCTCACCCGCATGCGGCACCGAACGCAGCCCGGCCGCGATCGCCCGGTCGAAGTACGGCTTGAACTGCGGCCGGGCCACGCCGACTTCGGGCCCGCCGAGCCCGAACGAGACCAGGCCCTCCGGACGGAGCTTGTCCGTGGTGGCGAGCCGGGTGGTCTCCTCGGCGGCCTCGAGACCCGCCTCTCCCGGAATGTCGAAGCACCAGCGCAGTACGGTCCCGAAGTCGGCCTCCGCGGCCTTGCGGGCGTCCTCGATCGCGGCCATGAACGCGCCCTCGTCGATGCCGCGACGGGTCGAGGAGAACGGCGTGACGGTCAGCTCGGCGTACCGGATCTGCTGCCGCGCCATGTCGCGGGCGACCTCGTACGTGAGGAGGCGTACGTCCTCCGGGGTGCGGATGAGGTCCACGACGGAGAGGTACACCTCGATGAAGTGGGCGAAGTCCGTGAACGTGAAGTAGTCGACCAGTGCCTCGGGGTCGGTCGGCACCTTGGAGTCGGGGTGGCGGGCGGCCAGTTCGGAGACGATACGGGGGGAGGCGGAGCCGACGTGGTGCACGTGGAGTTCGGCCTTGGGGAGCCCGGCGATGAAGGTGTGCAGGTCGCGCGGGACCTGCCCGGTGGGCACGGTGGGCGGGACGCTCGGGTCGCGGTGGTCGGTCACGGGTTCCTCCCCGGGAACGGCGCCCTGCCTTTGTGCGGCGGGCGCGGGTGATCGGCTGATCGGGTGGTGCGTGGATCATCGTAAGCCGGGGTGTTGGGGGCGTGGTCCGGCCGTAGCATGACGGGACGTTCGAGAGAGGGGACTCCGCGTATGTCCGACGCCGCGCAGCCGCCGGGTACGCCGGGGGGCGGTGCCCCGAACCCTTGGGCTCCGCCCGAGCACCGGGCTCCCGCGGGCGGAGCCCCTGGTTCCGGGCCGCAGGACGCGACTGCCCAGCCGGGGGTTCCTTTGGGCAAGGCGGGTGCTGGGGCGGATGCGGGGAGTCGGGCGCCTTCCGTGCATGATCAGCCGACGGTCACCTCGATGCCGGGGGCGGGGGCGCCGCCTTCGCCGGGTGTCCAGGGCTGGGCCGATCCGGTGGCGCCGCCGGGGGTGGCTGGCTCTGGTGGTCCGTTCGTGGGGCCGGGCGGTGGGTCCGGGGATCCCGTTCCGCCGCCGCCCGTCTCGCCGGAGGGGCCGGGGCAGGTGCCCTATGGGTATGGGTACGGCTACCCGGGGCAGGCCTACTACCCGGCCGCCCCGGGGGCCGGGCCCGGTTATGGCTGGCCCGGGATGCCTATGGGGCCGAGCAATGGGATGGGTACGACCGGGCTCGTGCTGGGGATCGTCTCGGCCGTCGGTTTCTGCCTCTGGCCGGTGGCCATCATCACGGGCATTCTTGCGGTGATCTTCGGTGGGATCGGGCGGGGTAAGGCGCGGCGTGGTGAGGCCACGAACGGTGGCCAGGCCCTGGCCGGGATCATCTGCGGAGCGGTTGGCACCGCGCTGGGCGTGGCCATGCTCGTGCTGCTGCTCATAGCTCCGGGCCTGCGCTAGGGGCTCCGCCGGGCGAGGGTTTCTTTTCCCCAGCCCCGCCCCTTCCCGAAACTGGGGGCTGCGCCCCCAGGCCCCTCTGCCTCCGGCGGGGTGGGTGGGGCACCTTCGGCGGGGTGGGTGGGCGCCTACCGCGGGTGGGTGGGGTGCTCACCGTGAGTGGGTGGGTGCCTACCGGGGTGGGGTGTTGGGGTCGTGTCGCGGCTGCGGGTGCGTTGTGGCTGGTCGCGCAGTTCCCCGCGCCCCTGAAAAGCCTGCGACTGCCCGCGCCCCGAAGAGCCAGCGAACCGAAATAGCCCGCGATCTGAAAAAGTCCGTGCCCGGAAGGCGCCTGCGCCCCGAGCAACCCCGCGGCCCGGAAAGCCAGCCCCCGGAGGGAACCCGGACCCCCTACTACTCGCACCCTCCCGCCGGCGGGAGGGGACGTGGGCCGGTGCGTCGTATGCCCGTCGCTTAGCTTCGGTCTGGGCATACCAGCACCCTGTGGAAGCAAGGGGTCGTATGCCCTGTTGGCGACGGGCTGACGCACCGGACCGCGGCCCCGCACCCACCACGCACCCCAGGGGCGCGGGGAACTGCGCGAGCAACCACAACGCACCCGCAGCCGAAAACGAACCCGACCGCCCAACCGACGGAGGCACCCCGCGGGGCGGTGTCAATTTGCGGCTCCGCCGCGTGGGCGCGACCAGCCACGACGGCGCCGCAGCCGACAACGAACCCACTGCGCGAGCAACCACAACGCACCGTCAGCCGAAAACGAACCCAACCGCCCCACCGCCGGAGGCACCCCCACCCCAACCGATTCCGTCGCTTAACCAAATGGCAACAACGGAATCACTTGTTGGACAGGCCCCCCTCTGTCAGGATCGGCCTTCAAATCGAGCTGGAGCCACGCCACCCCCTCCCTGGAGGGGATTGCGACGGCGGAGGAGATCGACATGGACCACCTACGCAACGGCCGGACCTCCCTCAGCCGCCGCTCGCTGCTGCGGGCCACCACCGGTGGCGCGCTCGCCCTCGGTGGCGCCGCAGCGCTGAGTGCTTGTGGGATCCCCGCGGCTAAGAACACCGCTGGGGTCGACTCCGAGGACCACTCGGCCAAGGAGAAGCGGATCAGCTTCTCCAACTGGACCGAGTACATGGACGTCGACGAGAGCGAAAAGCGGCACCCCACCCTCGACGCGTTCACCAAGCGCACCGGCATCAAGGTCAAGTACACCCAGGACATCAACGACAACGTCGAGTTCTTCGGCAAGATCAAGCCACAGCTGGCAGCGGGCCAGGACACTGGCCGCGACCTCATCTGCGTCACCGACTGGCTCGCAGCCAGGCTCATCCGCTTCGGGTGGGTCCAGAAACTGGACCCGTCCAACCTGCCGACCGCGTACGCCAACCTCTCCCAGCAGTTCCGCAACCCCGACTGGGACCCGGGACGGGCGTACTCCTATCCCTGGACCGGTATCTCCACGGTCATCGCGTTCAACAAGAAGGCGCTCGACGGCGAGGAGGTGAAGTCCGTCTCCGACATGCTCGACAACCCCAAGCTCAAGGGACGCGTCGGCTTCCTGTCGGAGATGCGCGACAGCGTCGGCATGACGATGCTCGACATGGGCAAGGCCCCGGGGAAGTTCACCGACGACGACTTCGACGCGACGATCGACCGCCTCCAGAAGGCCGTCGACAAGGGCCAGATCCGCCGGTTCACCGGCAACGACTACACGGCCGACCTCACCAAGGGTGACTTCGCGGCCTGTCTCGCCTGGGCCGGTGACGTCGTCCAGCTCAAGGCGGACAACCCGGACGTGGACTTCGTCATCCCGGACAGCGGCTACCTGACCTCCACCGACAACCTGCTGGTCCCCAACAAGGCCCGCCACAAGACCAACGCCGAACGGCTCATCGACTACTACTACGAGCCCGGCCCGGCGGCACAACTCGCGGCGTACATCAACTTCGTATGCCCCGTGGACGGTGTGAAAGCCGAACTCGCGAAGATCGACGAGGACGCGGCGAACAATCCCTTGATCATTCCCGACGCGGCCATGGCCGCCAAGTCGCGCTCCTTCCGCTCCCTGAGCAGCAAGGAAGAGACGGCCTACGAAGAGAAGTTCGCAAAGCTGACAGGGGCGTGACCTCCATGACGAACGACAACAGCGGTGACGTCCGCCTCTCCGGGATCAGTAAGACGTACGGCTCCTTCACCGCCGTGCACCCGCTCGACCTGACCGTCCCCCAGGGATCGTTTTTCGCCCTCCTAGGGGCCTCGGGTTGCGGAAAGACCACCACCCTGCGGATGATCGCGGGTCTGGAGGAGCCCACTTCGGGAAACGTGTCCCTGGGAGACCAGGATGTGACGAACCTGCCCCCCTACAAGCGGCCGGTGAACACCGTCTTCCAGTCGTACGCCCTCTTCCCGCACCTCGACATCTTCGAGAACGTCGCCTTCGGTTTGCGCCGGCGCGGCATCAAGTCGGTGAAGAAGCAGGTCGGGGAGATGCTCGACCTCGTCCAGCTCGGCGAGCAGGCCCGCAAGAAGCCGCACCAGCTCTCCGGCGGCCAGCAGCAGCGCGTCGCCGTCGCCCGCGCCCTGATCAACCACCCCAAGGTGCTGCTGCTCGACGAGCCGCTCGGCGCCCTCGACCTCAAGCTGCGCCGCCAGATGCAGCTCGAACTCAAGCGCATCCAGACCGAAGTGGGCATCACCTTCATCCACGTCACGCACGACCAGGAGGAGGCCATGACGATGGCCGACACGGTCGCCGTGATGAACGCGGGCCGGGTCGAGCAGCTCGGCTCGCCCGCCGACCTCTACGAGAACCCGCAGACCACCTTCGTCGCCAACTTCCTCGGCACTTCCAATCTCATCGAGGCCGAGGTCGACACCACCAGCGGTGACGAGATCGTGCTCAAGGCGGGCGGCGGCAAGCTCTCCCTGCCGGCCGCACGCTGTTCGGCGCCCACCACGACCGGCGGCAAGGTCCTCGTCGGCATCCGCCCCGAGAAGATCTCCCTCACACACGCCGACGACGCGGGCTCGATCTCCGAGGGCCGTAACCGCATCTCCGGGAAGATCGCCGACACGAGTTTCATAGGCGTTTCCACGCAGTACGTCATCGACAGCCCCGTCTGCCCCGAGTTCGAGGTCTACGCCCAGAACATCGACCGCGATGCCCGGCTCGTCCCCGGCACCGAGGTCGTCCTGCACTGGAGCCCGGCGCACACCTTCGGGATGGACGCGACCCAGGACATCGACGCGGGTGTCGAGACCGTCGGAGAAGAGGCCTCGGCATGACGACCGTCACCGAGGCGCCACCGCCTCTCGCACCCACCCCGCAGAAGAAGCCCCCGCGCAGAAGAGGCCGCCTCACCCCGTACTGGCTGCTCCTGCCCGGCATCCTCTGGCTGCTGATCTTCTTCGCGCTGCCGATGGTCTACCAGGCCTCCACGTCCGTGCAGACGGGCTCCCTGGAGGAGGGCTACAAGGTCACCTGGCACTTCGCGACCTACTGGGACGCGATCTCCGAGTACTGGCCGCAGTTCCTGCGCTCGGTCCTCTACGCAGGCACCGCCACCGCCCTGTGTCTGCTGCTCGGCTACCCGCTCGCCTATCTGATCGCGTTCCGCGCCGGCCGCTGGCGCAATCTGATCCTGATTCTGGTGATCGCGCCGTTCTTCACCAGCTTCCTGATCCGTACGCTCGCCTGGAAGACGATCCTCGCGGACGGCGGCCCGGTCGTCGGCGCCCTCAACTCGCTGCACCTGCTGGACGTCACGAGCTGGCTCGGCCTCACGGCCGGTGACCGCGTACTGGCCACGCCGCTCGCGGTGGTCTGCGGACTCACGTACAACTTCCTGCCGTTCATGATCCTTCCGCTCTACACCTCGCTCGAGCGCATCGACGGACGCCTCCACGAGGCGGCGAACGACCTGTACGCCAAGCCGTTCACGACCTTCCGCAAGGTGACGTTCCCGCTGTCCATGCCGGGTGTCGTCTCCGGCACGCTCCTCACGTTCATCCCCGCAAGTGGTGATTACGTCAATGCCGATCTGCTCGGCTCCACGGACACCCGGATGGTCGGAAACGTGATCCAGGGCCAGTTCCTGCGGGTTCTCGACTATCCGACGGCCGCGGCTCTTTCGTTCATTCTCATGGCCGCGATCCTCATCATCGTCACGCTCTACATTCGCAAGTCGGGGACGGAGGATCTGGTCTAAATGTCCCTCGTACGCTGGCTCAAGCGCCATCTCGTCGTCATCGCGGGCCTGTTGACGCTCGGATATCTGCTCCTGCCGAACGTCATCGTCACGGTCTTCTCCTTCAACAACCCCAAAGGGCGCTTCAATTACGAATGGCAGCAGTTCTCCACGGAGGCGTGGACCGATCCGTGCGGGGTCGCCGATCTGTGCGGCTCGCTCGCGCTCAGCCTGCAGATCGCGGCCTGGGCGACGCTCGGCGCCACGGTGCTCGGCACGCTGATCGCCTTCGCGCTGGTCCGCTACCGCTTCCGCGCGCGGGGCGCCGTGAACTCGCTGGTCTTCCTTCCGATGGCGATGCCCGAGGTCGTGATGGCCGCCTCCTTGCTGACGCTTTTCCTCAACATGGGGGCTCAGTTGGGTTTCTGGACGGTCCTGATCGCCCACATCATGTTCTGCCTCAGCTTCGTGGTGACAGCCGTCAAGGCTCGCGTCATGTCGATGGACCCGAAGCTGGAAGAAGCCGCACGCGATCTGTACGCCGGACCGTTCCAGACCTTTGTCCGGGTCACCCTGCCCATCGCGGCCCCCGGAATCGTCGCGGGAGCGCTGCTCGCCTTCGCGCTCTCCTTCGACGATTTCATCATCACCAATTTCAACGCGGGCGCGACGGTCACCTTCCCCATGTTCGTCTGGGGCTCGGCACAACGCGGCACACCGGTCCAGATCAATGTCATCGGTACGGGAATGTTCATCGTCGCCGTACTGATCGTGCTGGCCGGAATGGTCATCAGCGGTCGCCGGAACAGGCAAAAGGCATGACCACACAAGGCATGTCCCGTTGGACAAAGTCGCTCTCCGACGCCCAGCCCGGCTCCTACTGGCTGGACGACCCCGCAAAACCCCACCCCGAGCCCGCCCTCACCACCGCCGAGACCTGCGATCTGCTCGTCGTCGGGGGCGGCTACAGCGGACTGTGGACTGCGCTGCTCGCCAAGGAACGCGACCCGCAGCGGGACGTCGTACTCGTCGAAGGCAGGGAGACGGGCTGGGCCGCCTCCGGCCGCAACGGCGGCTTCTGCGCCGCCTCGCTCACCCACGGCCTGGCCAACGGACTCGCCCGCTGGCCCGACGAAATCCACACCCTCGAGAAGCTGGGCGCCCGCAACCTCGACGCCATCGAGGCCACCGTCACCCGCTACTCCCTCGACTGCGACTTCGAGCGCACCGGCGAGATCGACGTCGCCACCGAGCCGTACCAGGTCGCCGAACTCCGCGACTGGCACGGGGAGTTGGAACGCCACGGACTCGCGGACGGCCTCGAGTACTTGGACACCGACGCCGTACGGCAACAAGTCGACTCACCGACATTCCTCGCCGGCCTCCACGACCGCCACGGCGTAGCGCTCGTGAACCCCGCCCGACTCGCCTGGGGCCTCAAACGCGCCTGCGTCGAGCAGGGCGTCCGTGTGTACGAGCACACGCCCGCGCTCACCTTGAAGGCATACGGCGCCGGTATGGCCGTACGCACTCCGTATGGCAGCGTCCGCGCCCGCCACGTCGCCCTCGGCACGAACATCTTCCCCAACCTGGTCAGACGCGTGCGCCCGTACACCGTCCCGGTCTACGACTACGCGCTGATGACCGAGCCACTCACCGAAGCCCAACTCGCCTCCCTCGGCTGGAAGAACCGCCAGGGCCTCGGCGACAGCGCCAACCAGTTCCACTACTTCCGCCTGTCGGCCGACAACCGCATCCTGTGGGGCGGCTACGACGCGGTCTATCCGTACGGCGGCCGGGTGCGCGCCGAGTACGACGACCGCCCGGAGACCTACGCCAAGCTCGCCGGGCACTTCTTCACCTGCTTCCCGCAGATGGAGGGCGTCCGCTTCACCCACGCCTGGGGCGGCGCGATCGACACCTGCTCCCGTTTCTCGGCCTTCTTCGGCACGGCACACCACGGGCGGGTCGCCTACGCGGCGGGCTACACCGGACTCGGCGTCGGAGCGACCCGCTTCGGCGCGGACGTGATGCTCGACCTGCTGGCCGGGGAGCACACGGAACGTACCTCCCTGGCCATGGTCCGCAAGAAGCCACTCCCCTTCCCGCCGGAACCCCTCGCCTGGACCGGCATCACCCTCACCAAGTGGTCGCTGGCACGGGCGGACGCGCACGGCGGACGGCGCAATCTGTGGCTGAAGGCGATGGACAGACTGGGCCTCGGCTTCGACAGCTGAGGCGGCCGCGGTACGGGCTGCTAGCGGCGGGAGTGCAGGAACGCCCGCAGCCCGATCAACAGCATCGCGCTCAGCACCAGACTCGCCACCACATCCAGCGGCCAGTGGTAGCCGCGCCGGACCAGCCCGAAGCCGACGGCGCCGACCAACACCAGGCAGCCGAGGGCGAGTTCACGACGGACGTACGGGCCGCGCAGCCAGGGCAGCAGAAGGAGTACGGCCGCTCCGTAGGCGACGGCGGCCGTCGCCGTGTGACCCGAGGGGTAGTAGCCGTCGCCCGCCATGCCGGGCGGTCCCGTGCGCCCCACGGCTTCCTTCAGCGGGACGACCAGCGCGGGTACGGCGGCCATGGTGACCAGGGCCGCGAGTGCCGGCAGCCACCAGCGGGGCGTACCGGCGTGACGCGCGCGCCAAGCGACGTACGCGAGCGTCACGACCAGGACGGGGACGGCGACCGTGAAGTTGCCGAGATCAGCGAGGAGTTCGGCGAAGCCGTTCGGCAGTGGGCCGTTCGCGATCGCCCGGCCGAGGCGCTCGTCGGCGCGGCGCAGCGGGCTGTCGACGGCGACCTGCCAGGTGAGGAACGCGAAGAGCAGGGCCAGAGCCGCGAGGGAAAAGGTCGGCCGCCCCGGAACAGGGGGGGTAGTTCCGAGGCGGCCGCAAAGACCGGGTCGTCGCTCGCCCCGGGGGGTTTGGGGCGGGCGACTGTCCGATCGGTGAGGAGACCCTCCGGAGCCGGAGGCTCCAGTAGTGTGCGCGAGGGCACGACCAGGGCGAAGCTGGGGAGGCCTCGACCCTGTATCGCCCACAGTCCCCTGTGGGCGGGGTGTATCTCTCATCTGGGTAGAACCTACGACAGGGGATCGGCGTCCGACAGACCGATAGGCCTCCCCTCATGCACCTCGCACACGTTCTTCACATGCTGCGCGCGGTAGCGGAACCGGATGAGAGAGTTCCTGCTCAGATGGGGCTCAGATGCGGGTGAACGCCTGCTCCAGGATGTCGAGGCCCTCGTTCAGCAGCTCGTCGCCGATGACCATGGGCGGCAGGAAGCGCAACACGTTGCCGTACGTGCCACAGGTCAGGACCAGCAGGCCCTCCTGGTGGCAGGCCTTGGCGAGTGCGGCGGTGGCCTCCGGGTTCGGCTCCTTGGTCGTAGGGTCCTTGACGAGCTCGATGGCGATCATGGCGCCCCGGCCGCGGACGTCGCCGATGATCTCGTACTTCTCCCGCATGACACTCAGACGGGCCTTCATGACCGACTCGATGTGCCGCGCCCTGGCGGCCAGGTCGAGCTCCTTCATCGTCTCGATCGAGCCGAGGGCGCCCGCGCATGCGACCGGGTTTCCGCCATAGGTGCCGCCCAGTCCGCCCGAGTGCGCGGCGTCCATGATCTCGGCGCGGCCGGTGACGGCGGCCAGCGGCAGACCACCCGCGATGCCCTTCGCCGTGGTGATCAGATCCGGGACGACGCCCTCGTCCTCACACGCGAACCACTGACCGGTGCGGCAGAAACCTGACTGGATCTCGTCGGCCACGAAGACGATGCCGTTGTCGCGGGCGAACTCGCTGAGCGCCGGCAGGAAGCCCTTCGCCGGCTCGATGAAGCCGCCCTCGCCGAGGAGCGGCTCGATGACGATCGCGGCCACGTTCTGGGCGCCCACCTGCTTGCTGATCTGGTCGATGGCCTGCGCGGCGGCCTCGGGGCCGCAGTTCTCCGGGCCGGTCGGCCAGCGGTAGCCGTACGCCACCGGTACGCGGTAGATCTCCGGCGCGAAGGGGCCGAAGCCATGCTTGTACGGCATGTTCTTCGAGGTCAGCGCCATCGTCAGATTCGTACGGCCGTGATAGCCGTGATCGAAGACGACGACGGCCTGGCGCTTGGTGTGGGCGCGGGCGATCTTGACGGCGTTCTCGACGGCCTCGGCGCCCGAGTTGAACAGGGCCGACTTCTTGGCGTGGTCGCCGGGGGTCAGCTCGGCCAGTGCCTCGGCGACGGCCACGTAGCCCTCGTACGGCGTGACCATGAAACAGGTGTGGGTGAAGTCCTGGAGCTGGGCGCTCGCCCTGCGTACGACGGCCTCGGCGCTCGCGCCCACGCCGGTCACGGCGATTCCGGAGCCGAAGTCGATCAGCCGGTTCCCGTCGACGTCCTCGATGATCCCGCCGTCCGCGCGCGCGGCGAACACGGGCAGCACGGACCCCACACCGGCCGCGACCGCGGCAGTGCGGCGGGCCTGCAACTCCTGCGACTTCGGGCCGGGGATGGCGGTGATGACGCGGCGCTCCTGCGGAAGTGCGCTCATGAGGGCTCCCTGGGGTGGTGCGGCGGGTCCGCACGGACAGTCGGTTTCTTTCATCGCACGCTAGGGCTGGGCCCGGGGAGTGGGCATGCTCCATGTGGGCGTTGTCGGCCTGCTGGGTTGTCCGCGGTGGACATGGCAGTGGCCGAGGGGTCGGCCACCGCCCGGCCCGGTAAGCGGTGAACTCCCCCTGCGGGGGCATTAGATTGGCTCGCTGATGGTGGATCGAACGGCTGGTCAGGGGACAAGGGCGATGGACAGCGACGGCATGCAGGACGCACGGGGCACACACGCCGATCGTGTGCCGCGCCCGGCGGGGCCGCCTCAGGTACCGCCACGGCCCGCGCAGGCGCCGGGCACGCCGCCGATGCCGGACGGTTCCGCCTTCCTGGCCTGGCTGCGGGCGCCGCGGCCCGAGGCGGCGCCGGGGGTGTGGCGGTTCGGGCACCGGCCGCGGCCGGACGAGGAGCCGGAGGTCGTTCCGACCCGGCAGTTGCTTAGTGGGGCGCTGATCGCTTTCCTGGTGGGGTGGCTGATCTGGTCGCTGTTGCAGAACGGTTACTTGGGCGACTGGTGGTGGGTGCCGCTATTCCTGCTCACACCCGACTCCTGGCGTGGCGGCAACAGTGCGATCGGCGACGTGGGCAATCTCTTCGTGTATCGGAGCTATCAGCTGCTTGTCGCCCTGGGCATCATGGTGGCGGTCGGGCGGCTCGGCCGCTGGAGTGAGGTCTGGCGACGCTTCGTCGCGCCTCTCTTCCGGCGCCGAGAGCCCCAGCAGGCGGCTCTCGAGCCCCAGGCCGACCCCGCCGAGTGGCCCGGCCTCCGCGATGCCGGAGCCACCGACGCCGCCGAACGGCTCGCCGCCGAGGCCCGCTCCGGGCTGATGTGCGACGTCGACCATGCCCGCATCACCCGCGCCTGGCAGGGCGTACGCAGCGGCCGGCACAGTCTCGCCACCTTCACCGGCGCCGTACTCAAGGACGGTGCCGCCGCCTGTCTGCACCCTTCTGGCGCGCGTGACCTTCCCGGCCGCCTCGCCCAGCACGACCTGGTCACCGGGCAGGTCCGGCTCGGCACGACCGCCGACGACCCGCGCAATCCGTACTCCTACCGCGGCACCGGCCTCGGCGTCGGCCCCGAACTCCTCTGCACCTCCCTGCTCGCCGTCGGCCCGGCCGGATCCGGCAAGACCAGTGGAGTCGTCTGGCCGCTCGCCGAGTCGCTGTGCCTGCACGCGCTCGCAGGACGGGCCGCCGTCGTAGTGGTCGGTGCCGCGGGCGCGGGGCTCGGGCCCGTCGACGCGTATGACGTCGTCGTACGGGTCGGAAACCCCGAGTCCGTCTACGACCTCGACCTGTACGGGGGCACCACCGACCCCGACGAGGCGGCGGCCGTACTCGCCGAGGCACTGGTCGGCGACCTCACCGATCCGCACCCCGGCGGAGACCACCGCCGCTCCACCACCGTGCTCGCCCAGCTCCTCGGCCCGTATCGCGCGGTCCACGGGCGCTTCCCCTCCGTGCCCGAACTGCGGCAGCTCCTCGACGGCGCCCCAGGCCCGCTCGGCGCGCTGCGCAAGGCGCTCACGGAGGCTGGACAGGAGTCGCTGCTGCGCGAACTCGACGCCCGGGAACGGCAGTTGGGGCAACCGGGCGATGTCGGCGGAGTACTGGCCGATCGAGTGGCGCTGCTGGACCGGCCCGCCTTCGCCGGTTTCTTCGATACGTCCGGTCAGTCCCGGCCCTTCTCCCTGCGCGCCCTGGACCACCCGGTGCGGGTACGCATCGACCTGCCCGCACGCGGGCACGCCGACGCCTCGCGGATCCTCGCGCGGCTGGTGCTCGCGCAGTTCACGGCGAGCGTGGCGGTACGTGAGGACCGGTCACTGTTCGCGTGTCTGGTGCTGGACGACGCGACGGGCGTCGTCACTCCCGAGGCCGTACGAGGAGTCCAGCGGCTGCGGTCGGCCAACGCCGGGGTGGTCATGACCCTGCGTACGCTCGACGATGTGCCGCGTCCGTTGCGATCGCCGCTGCTCGGGGCGATCGGCTGCCGGATGGCGCTGTCCGGGCTCACCCCCTGGGACGGGCAGGACTTCGCCGAGGTGTGGGGCAAGGAGTGGACCGAGGCGACGGACGTCACCGACCGGCAGATCATCGCCGAGACCCCGCTCGGCAAGACGGCCCACGCACTGCGCCGCGTGATCACGGGACGTGCGCCCACCGCCCGGGCCGTCACCGTCCGCCAGGTCGAACGTGAGCGGTGGTCCGCCTCCGACCTGGCGCATGCCGTGCCGCCCGGGCATGCGGTGCTGTCGCTCACGAGTGTGCGCGGGGAGCATGCGCCGCCGCTGCTGGTGGATCTACGCGGCTGAGCGGTCTCGGGGAGGTGGGGGCGTGCCTCACTTCGGCGAGACCGCTCAGTCCGACAGGTGGCAGAACATCTGGACATAAGGTGACGCGGTCACCGTACAGTGAGGCAGAATCGACACAGGTCGTTCATACGTGGCGGCCAAAAGTGCACATCCTCTGCCAGCCACGGCACTTCCGCCGCTTCGGTGAAGGCCTCGCCAGGAAGACCTGAAGGTCCCATGCCTCCGACGCTCGCCTCGCTCGTCCAGCACTCGGCGCTCAAACTCACCGTGCGCGCGGGCGAGGAGCACCTGGACCGGCCCGTCCGCTGGGCCCATGCCAGCGAACTCGCTGACCCCGTGCCGTACATGGACGGCGGGGAGCTGCTCCTGATCACCGCGCTCAAGCTGGAGGCGGAGAACCCCGAGGCCATGCGGCGCTACGTGAAGCGGCTGGCGGGGGCGGGGGTCGCGGGGATCGGGTTCGCTGTCGGGCTCCACTACGAGGAGATCCCGAAGGCGCTGGTCGACGCCGCCGAGAACGAGGGCCTGCCGCTCCTCGAAGTCCCGCGGCGCACCCCCTTCCTCGCCATCACCAAAGCCGTCTCCGCCGCGATCGCCGCCGATCAGTACCGCGCCGTGACCGCCGGCTTCGCCGCTCAACGCGAGCTGACCAAGCGGGCCTTGAGCGAGGGACCCGAGGGCCTGCTGGCCGCGCTGGCCTCGCAGGTCGACGGCTGGGCCGCTCTGTACGACGCGACCGGTGCCGTCGTCGCGACGGCGCCCGAGTGGGCGGGGCGACGGGCGGCTCTGCTCACCGCCGAGGTGGAGCGGTTGTGGGAGCGGCCCTTGCCTGCCAGTTCCGTCGTCGGGGGGTCCTCCGAGGAGGGTGAGGACGAGGACCGCGTCGAGTTGCACTCGTTGGGGACGGGGAAGCGGCCGCTGGGGGTGCTGGCCGTGGGTACCGCCGCGGCACTGGGCACGGCCGAGCGGTACGCCGTGCATTCCGCGATCGCCCTGCTGACGCTCACGACGGAGCGGTCGCGGTCGTTGTATGCCGCGGAGCAGCGGATCGGGGCGGCTGTGCTGCGCATGCTGCTGGCGGGGCAGCCGGATCATGCGCGGGCCGCTGCGGGGGATCTGTACGGGGAGCTGCTCGATGCTCCGTATCGGGTGATCCTTGCGGAGGCTGGGGCGGTGCCGGGGACGCGGGGGCGGGGTGTGGGTGGGGGGCTTGTCTCGGCCTCGCCCTCGGCTTCGGGGGCCGACGCCGGTGTGGCCGAAGCCGAGGGGGATCCGGTGGTTGGGTTCGCGGAGGTGGTCGAGGCCGCGGCTGCTCGGTCGGGGGAGGCCGTGCTGGTTGTGCCCGATGGGGAGCGGCTGGTCGTGTTGGCCGCTGACGGGGGTGCGGTGGTGGCGTCCTGCGCCCAGTACGCGGAGGCCCTGTTGGCCGAGCGGGGTTCCGCTGAGCAGGGCGGGGACGACGACGAGCTGGTGGTCGGGTTGTCGGCGCCCGCCGGGCCCATTGCCGCGGCGGCCGCCTATAAGCAGGCCGAACAGGCGCTGTCCGTTGCGCGGCGGCGGGGACGGGTGCTGGTTGAGCACGAGGAGTTGGCGGCGGGGTCTGTGGTGCCGTTGCTTGCGGATGACGCTGTGCGGGCGTTTGCGGATGGCTTGTTGCGGGCGTTGCATGAGCATGACGCCACGGGGCGGGGGGACTTGGTGGCTTCGTTGCGGGCCTGGTTGTCGCGCCATGGGCAGTGGGATGCGGCTGCGGCGGATCTTGGGGTGCATCGGCATACGTTGCGCTACCGGATGCGGCGGGTCGAGGAGATCCTCGGACGCTCGCTGGACGATCCGGATACGCGGATGGAGCTTTGGCTGGCCCTGAAGACGTCGGCGTCCGGCGGCTAGTAGACTGTCGCGACTAAGTGTCGTTCTGGTTGGTGGAGTTGGGGTCGGGCAGGCTTCGCTTGATGCTTCCGTTCGGCCGGGCAGGGGTGCCGTGTCCTCGCAGAAGAAGTATCCGGTTGTCTTGAGTGCCGAAGACCGTCGGGCGTTGGAGCGTGTGACGACGACGGGGGTCCGCAGCGCGTCGATGATCAGGCGGGCGCGGGTGCTGCTCGCGTTGGACACCTCGGCCGGCGAGGTCGCTCCGCGGGCGGTGATCGCGGAGCGGGTCGGGGTCTCGTGCGATTCGGTCCGCCTGATCTCGAAGCGGTACGCGGAGACCGGCGGCGATGTGTGGGCCACGGTCGGCCGGAAGGAACGCGCACTGCCGCCGGTGCCCTCCCCGGTGACCGGCGAGGTCGAGGCAAGGCTGATTGCGCTGGCCTGCTCGAAGCCGCCCAAAGGACACGCCCGCTGGTCGCTGCGCCTGCTGGAGAAGCACGTCGCGCTGGCCGAGGACATCCCGGATCTGGACCACTCCACGATCGGGCGGGTCTTAAAAAAACGGAACTGCGCCCTCACGTGAAGAAGTGCTGGACCATCCCGCCCGCTGCGAATGCGGCCTTCGCCGCGGCGATGGAGGATGTCCTGGCGGTCTACCACCGGCCCTTCGACCCGACGCGCCCGGTGGTGTGCATGGACGAGAAACCGTACCAGTTGCTCGGCCACGTCCGTGATCCGCTTCCCGCGCGGCCGGGCCGTGACCGCCGCGAGGACAACGAGTACGTCCGCTCGGGGACCTGCTCGATCTTCTGCTGGGTCGAGCCGCTGCGCGGATGGCGACGCGTGGACGCGCAGCCCCGCCGGACCAGGGTCGACTGGGCGCACCAGGTCGAGCACCTGCTGACCGTGGACTACCCCGACGCCGCCACGGTCGTGCTGGTGATGGACAACCTCAACACCCACACCACCGCCTCGCTCTACGAGGCGTTCGACCCGGCAAAGGCCTTCGCGCTGACCCAGCGCCTGGAGATCCACCACACCCCCAAACACGGGTCCTGGCTCAACATCGCCGAGATCGAGCTCTCCGCGCTCACCCGCCAGTGCCTGGACCGCCGCCTCGACGACCTCGCCGTACTCAACGCCGAACTTGCTGCCTGGCAGCAACAGACCAACAGCAACCAGCGCCAAGTCGACTGGCAGTTCACCACCGACGACGCACGCGTGAAACTACGCCACCTCTACCCAACCACACAGCGAAATTAAGCCGCGACAATCTACTAGGCGGATTTTTCCCCAGCTCCGCCCCTTCCCGGCTGTAACAATTTGCGGCTCCGCCGCGTGGGGGGTCTGCGCCCCCAGGCCCCTCTGCCTCCGGCGGGGTGGGTGGGCGCCTACCGCGGGTGGGTGGGGTGCTCACCGTGAGTGGGTGGGTGCCTACCGGGGTGGGGTGTTGGGGTCGTGTCGCGGCTGCGGGTGCGTTGTGGCTGGTCGCGCAGTTCCCCGCGCCCCTGAAAAGCCTGCGACTGCCCGCGCCCCGAAGAGCAAGCGAACCGAAATAGCCCGCGATCTGAAAAGCCCGTGCCCGGAAGGCGCCTGCGCCCCGAGCAACCCCGCGGCCCGGAAAGCAAGCCCCCGGAGGGATCCCGGACCCCCTACTACCCGCGGCTTTCCGCCGGTGGGAGGGGCCGTGGGCCGGTGCGTCGTATGCCCGTCGCTTAGCTTCGGTCTGGGCATACCAGAACCCTGTGTCAGCACGGGGTCGTATGCCCTGTTGGCGACGGGCTGACGCACCGGACCGCGGCCCCGCACCCACCACGCACCCCAGGGGCGCGGGGAACTGCGCGAGCAACCACAACGCACCCGCAGCCGAAAACGAACCCGACCGCCCAACCGCCGGAGGCACCCCGCGGGGCGGTGTCAATTTGCGGCTCCGCCGCGTGGGCGCGACCAGCCACGACGGCGCCGCAGCCACCCAACCGCCATCCGCCAAAGTGGAGCACCGACCACGGCGAGTGGTACAGGCCGGACAAGCGACCCGCCCAGGCCGGCAGGCCTACCGTGGACCGCGTCCAAACACACGTACAACGCCACCCCAAACCGAAGGGCCGGACCCCATGAAAGACACGCACGCCTTCTGGCTCGCCGGCCGCCAGGCCACAGGTGACACCACGTTCGAGGTGACGTCCCCGTGGGACGGCCGCATCGTCGGGACCGTGAGCGTGCCGAGTGACGCGCAGGTCGACGAGGCCGTCTCCGCCGCGCACGCCGCCCGTGACGAGTTCGCCGCCACCCCGGCCCACATCCGCGCCGCCACCCTCGACCACGTATCCCGCCGCCTCCGCGAGCGAGGCGAGGAGATCGCCCGCCTCATCTCCGCCGAGAACGGAAAGCCGCTCAAGTGGGCCCGCGGAGAAGTCGGAAGGGCCGTCTCCGTGTTCCGGTTCGCGGCCGAGGAAGCCCGGCGGTTCAACGGCGGCGAGGCTCAGCGCCTCGACACCGACCCCGCCGGACAGGGGCGGCTGGCCGTCACGCGCCGCTTCCCCAAGGGCGCCGTCCTCGGCATCGCACCCTTCAACTTCCCCCTCAACCTCTGCGCCCACAAGATCGCCCCAGCCATCGCCGCAGGCGTCCCGATCATCCTGAAGCCCGCCCCTGCGACCCCGCTCTCAGGCCTGATGATCGGCGAACTGCTCGCCGAAGCCGAGAGCGAAGCCGGGACCAAGCTCCCCAGCGGAGCGTGGAGCATCCTCCCCGTCGCCAACGACCGCATGCCCGCCCTCGTACAGGACGAGCGCCTGCCCGTCATCTCGTTCACCGGCTCCGAGAAGGTCGGCTATTCGATCATGGACTCGGTGCCGCGCAAACACTGCACCCTGGAACTCGGCGGAAACGGCGCCGCCGTCGTCCTCGCCGACTACGCCAGTGACGAGGACCTGGACTGGGCGGCAACCCGTATCGCCACCTTCTCCAACTACCAGGGCGGCCAGTCCTGCATCTCCGTCCAGCGAGTGATCGCCGACGCCTCCGTGTACGACCGGCTGGTGCCCCGCATCATCGCCGCCGTCGAGGCTCAGGTGACCGGCGACCCCTCCGACGAGGCGACCGACGTCGGCCCGCTGGTCAGCGAGGACGCCGCCGAGCGCGTGGAGGCGTGGGTCGACGAGGCGGTCGCGGCCGGAGCCCGGCTGCTGACCGGCGGCAAACGCGACGGGGCCACGTACGCACCGACCGTTCTCGCCGATGTGCCCACCGACGTCACCCTGTACTGCGAGGAGGTCTTCGGGCCCGTCCTCACCCTGCAGAAGGTCGACGGAGAGGCCGCCGCCTTCGCCGCCGTCAACGACTCCAAGTACGGCCTCCAGGCAGGGGTGCTCACCCACGACCTGCAGACCGCCTTCCGCGCGCACCGGGCGCTGGAGGTCGGCGGCGTGATCATCGGCGACGTCCCCTCATATCGCGCCGACCAGATGCCATACGGCGGAGTGAAGCAGTCCGGCGTCGGGCGCGAGGGCGTGAAGTTCGCGATGGAGGACTACACCTACGAGCGGGTCATGGTGCTGACCGGGCTCAACCTCTAGCCCAGAATTTAGCCTTAAGCCCATAAATCGTCCGCAAGCCGACAGCTCAGCCGCCCCTGGCTTGTGACAATCGTTTTCATGTAGGCTCGACCCGTATCCCGGGATGAAGGGGCCCGGCACCGATGCCTTCCGGTGCCGGGCCCTCCCTGTGCGTCGGCCTGGTCCGGACCCTCAACCGGAGAAGCCGACGCGCGCAAGCCGAACCCGGCCGCGCAGCCTGATGTGCAGGTCGTGAACCCCGGTGACGTGCGTCGTCATCGGTCCGGTCACGGTGGTGTAGTCGTACGGACCTGTCGTCGCCGGGATGTCCAGCCGCGCCAGCACCCGGCCATCCGCCAGCACTCGGCCATCCGCCAGTGCCACCTCGACCGAACCCTCACCCGCCACCTCGACGGAGACCGCACCCGCACCACCCCCGAAGTCGCAGGCCCGGAAGATCAGTTCGGCCTCAGCTCCGCCCTCACCCGCCGCCTCACTCCCGCCCGCCGGCGTCACCGCATCCCCCGACACCTTCGTTCGGTCGACGATCTCGGCCGCCCGTTGCTCGTCGAAGTCGGCGGCGTTCAGGCCGAGTCCGAGGACCGGACGGGGAGGCGTGGGAGTGCCGTCGAGGTCGATCGTGCAGCGCAGGCGGATGTCCTCGCTGGACGCGCCCACGAGCACCTCGTACGCTCCCGGCTCCAGCCGCCACCTCCCGTGGGCCACATCCCAGAACTCGAAGGTGTGCAGCGGGAGTTCGAAGGAGAGCTCGGCGGAGGCGCCGGGGGCCAGGTGGATGCGGCGGTGTGCCGCAAGTTCCCGGCGCGGGCGCGGGACCGAGGGGTGCACCGCGCGCGTGTAGAGCTGGACGACCTCGTCGGCGGCCACCCGGCTCGTGTTGGTGACCGTGACGGAGGCCTTCAACTCGCCATCGCCCGGCTCGACTTGAAGGCCGTCGTAGGCGAAGGACGCGTACGACAGGCCGTGGCCGAACGGGAAGAGCGGGGTGCCCTCGAAGTAGAGGTACGTCTGGCGGCTGCCGATCACGTCGTAGTCGAGGAGGTCGGGAAGGTCCGCGTCGGAGGCGTACCAGGTCTGTGGGAGGCGCCCTGCCGGGGAGACGTCGCCTGCCAGGACGCGAGCCAGGGCGGGGCCGGCCGCCTGGCCGCCGTGGGCCGTCCACAGCAGGGCCGGGAGGTCCTCGGGGTCCACCGCGTAGGGGTAGGCGGAGACGAGGGTCAGGGCCGTGTTCGGGTTCGCGGCACGGGCGGCCCGCAGCAGGCGCTCCTGGTGCTCGGGGAGGCGGAGCGTCGTACGGTCCTCCGTCTCGCGGCCGTTGATGTGCGGGTCGTTGCCCGCGACCACGACCACCACGTCCGCGGTGGCGGCGGCCCGCGTCACCGCGTCCTCGCCACGCTCCGTGACGACGACCTCGAAGGTCTCCGCGTCGCGCGGATCGTCGGCGGCAACCTTCACGCCGTCGGCGGCGACAGTGACGTACCGACCAGTCCCCAGGTGCTTCAGGAGGTGCCCGTTCGCGTGGGAATCACTGGGTTCCAGGGGTTCCAGGGGTTCCAGGCGGAATGTCTCCTGGACGATCCAGCCGCCGGGCTGGTCCGCCGACGCCCGTACGCAGCCGTCGTCGGCCACGGAGAGGTAGCGGCCGTCGGGGGCGCGGAGAGTGAGGACGCCCTCGCCCCAGTCGATCAGCGCGAGGTCCGTACCGGTGACGTCGGTGGTCAGCGGGGGCAGGTCGGTGCGGCCCGCGAGGAGGGCCGGGTCCAGCGCGCCCTCGGCGCCGCGGGCTTCGTCGGTCACGTCGTCGGCGAGGGGCACGCTCAGATACGTACCGGCCGAGGTCTTCAGGCGTACGCGGTCCACGCCCTCCGCGAAGTCGACGTGCTCGGCGCCGAAGCGCTCGTACAGGCCCTCGAGGGGTGTGGAGCGGTGGATGAGCGTGCCGCTGTACCAGTCGAGCTTGCACTCGTCGGCGAGGAGGCCGACCACGGCGATGCGGGTGCCTTCGGCGAGGGGCAACAGGTCGTCGTTCTTGAGGAGGACGATCGCCTGTTCCGCGGCCTCCTGGGCGAGTGCGCGGTGGGCCGGGGTGTCGAAGGTCTTCGTGTCCGCGTACGGGTCCAGGTGGGGGTCGAACTCGCCGAGCCGGAAGCGGACCGCGAGCTGGCGGCGGACCGCGGTGTCGATGTCCGCCTCGGTCAACAGGCCCTGGTCCAGGGCGCACTGGACACGTTCGACGATCTTCGAGCTGTCCGTGCCGTGGTCCGTGAAGCTGTCCACGCCCGCGCGCAGGGCCGCGGCCGTCGCCTCCTCGTGGGTGTCGAAGTAGTGCTCGGAGTCGACCAGGTTGGAGGGCGCGCCCGCGTCCGAGCAGACCAGGAGGTCCTGGTCCGTCCAGGTGCGCAGGTGCTCGTTCAGATACGGCGATACGTGGTTGGGGCGGCCGTTGACCAGGTTGTACGCGGGCATCACGCCGGCCACCGTGCCCGCCTCGACCGTCGCGCGGAAGGCGCGGAGGTCGTACTCGTGCAGGACGCGGGGCCGGACGGACGACGAGGTGATGTCCCGCTGCGTCTCGTTGTTGTGCGCGAGCCAGTGCTTGAGGACGGGGGCCGTGCGCCAGTACGCGGGGTGGTCGCCGCGCAGGCCGCGGGTGTACGCCGTCGCGATCGCCGAGGTGAGCCTGGGGTCTTCGGAGTAGCCCTCCTCGTTGCGGCCCCAGAGGGGGTGGCGCAGGAGGTTGACCGTGGGCGCCCAGACGTTGAGGCCGATGCGGTCGTCGCGGGCGCGCATCGCGCGGGCCTCGGTGGAGACGGCCTCGCCGACGCGGCGTACGAGATCGTCGTTCCAGGTCGCGCCGAGGCCCACCGCCTGCGGGAACACGGTCGCCGGGCCCATCCAGGCCACGCCGTGCAGCGCCTCCTGGCCGGTGCGGAACGCGGCGACGCCGAGCCGCTCCACCGCGGGCGCGAACTGGTGCAGCAGCGCGATGCGTTCGGCCACGGTGAGCCGCGACAGGAGATCGTCGACGCGCTTCGCGAAGGGCAGCTGCGAGTCGCGGAAAGGCGGCGTTTGTGCGGTCACGCTGGCATCCCTTTGTGGAGGAGCGATGAAGAGCTTTCGAAGCGCTTCGATGCTCATTCGACCGGAGGGTGGGTGTCAAGACATCCCGCGGCAACATCTCCGCATCCTCTCGGGGGTTACAAGGCCCAGATCAGACTGGTTCAGTCCTTTGCACCTCGGAGGAATGTTCGGAACGACTCTTGTGCACCCTTGGGTGTTCACTTAACCTCGCAGCAACATCGAAGCGCTTCGACTGGTCGAACAGGCCGCACCTGCGGTCACAGTTCCTCCGAGCTCCGCTTCAGCTCAGCCAGTTCCACTCAAGACACCACAGCCGACGACCTCTCCGCCGGGTGTCCTGCTGTGCGCCATGAAGGGTTGACGCAATGACGCCGAACACCTCCGCCCCCAGCCGGAGAAGCTTCCTCGCCTCCACGGCGGTCGCCGCCGCCGCGGTGGCCGGAGGCGTGCCGCTGCTGTCCGCCTGCGGCGGCTCCCAGGAGGGCCGCAAGGAAGGCACCACGTCCGGCAAGGACGCCGCGAAGCTCCTCCCGGCCTACGTGGCATCGACCGTGGTGGCGCCCGACATCCCGGCGAAGAACGGCTCGGCGGCCGGTTTCACCAAGGCGATCCCCACGGCCGAGCTGAAGGCGTCGGTGGCCAAGAAGATGGGCAGCGGCGGCAAGCTCACGATCCTGTCGCCGTTCTACGGAACCCCGCCGAAGACCGACAACCCGTACTACAAGGCCATGAACGAGGCCATCGGCGTCGACGTCACCTGGCAGAACCAGGACGGCGTCACCTACGACCAGAAGCTCGGCGCGGTCCTCGCCGGCAACAACATCCCCGACGTGGTGACCGTGCCGGGCTGGAACATGATGGGCCGGATACCCAGCGCCATCAACGCCAAGTTCGCCGACCTCGGCCCGTATCTGTCCGGCGACAAGGTCAGGGACTACCCGAACCTCGCGGCCGTCCCCACCGAGGCCTGGCAGCGCGCCATCTTCGGCGGTCAGCTGCGGGCGATCCCGATGCCCGCCTCGTACGTCACGGACATCGCGCCCATGTACCGCAGGGACCTGTTCAAGGAGAAGGGCTACAGCCTCCCCACGAGCCCCGACGAGTTCCTGTCCTGGGCGAAGGAAGCGAACGACCCCAAGTCGAAGCTCTGGGCCTGCGACGACATGAAGTGGTCGGCGTTCAACATCTTCGGATGCCTGTCGGGCAGCGACAAGGCGCTGTGGTGGAATCTGCAGGACGGCAAGCTGATCAACCGCGTCGAGACCGAGCAGTACCTCGAAGCCCTGGAGTGGACGCGCAAGCTCTACGCGGCCAAGGTGGTCCACCCGGACGCGGTCAGCGGCAAGGACGGCGGCACCTCGGGCAACCGTTTCACCGCCGGCGAGGTGCTGGTCTACAACAACAACATCTCCGACTGGTGGGGCAAGACCGCCGAACAGGCCACCCAGAACCCGGACTTCGACATGGCCGCGTTCGACTACTTCGGCCCGGACGGCGGCGACCCGACGCTGTGGGCGGTCCAGCCCGCCAACATCTTCACCTTCATCAGCAAGAAGGCGACCGAGGCACAGATCAAGGACTTCCTGGCCCTCTGCAACTTCTGCGCGGCGCCGTACGGCACCAAGGAGTTCATGCTCACCGCGTACGGCGTCGAGGGCGTCGACTACGAGATCAAGAAGGGCCTGCCGGTCAAGACGACCCAGGGCGTCAACGAGGTCAACGGCGCCTACGACTACACCGGCAACCCCGCCCCGTACGTCGCCTTCCCCGACTTCCCCGAGGTCACCAAGGGCATGGTCGAGTGGCAGCAGCGGATGGGCGCCTTCACCAAGAAGTCCTCCTTCTTCGGCCTGTACGTCACCGAGCCCAACCGCTGGGCCAACCTCGCCGACGACTTCGAGCAGCTCGAGGACGACGTGGTGCGCGGCCGCAAGAAGATCAGCGATGTCCAGCAGGCCGTGTCCGACTGGAAGAAGAAGGGCGGCGACGACCTGCGCGACTGGTACAAGAAGCTGCTCGACGACAACGGGTCGGCGAACTGACCCGGGGCTGAGGCGAGGAGAAGACCGTGTCCCACAGCACGGTGCCCCGGTCCAGGGCCGAGGCGAAGACCCCAGCGGAGGATCCGGCGTCGTTCGACGGCGCCGGACGCCGCTCCTGGTTCCGGCCGCCGTTCCGATCCGGGTCGCGGTCCCGGTCGCGCGAGGACAAGCGCCGGGGGAAGCTGAGCCTCCGGCTCCGGTTCAAGCGCGACCGCACGCTGATCCTGATGACCCTGCCGGCGGTGCTGTTGATCCTGGTCTTCAACTACGTGCCGATCCTCGGCAACGTCGTCGCCTTCCAGGACTACGACCCGTACCTCAGCGAGAACGGTTTCGTCGCCATCTTCCAGAGTCCCTGGATCGGCTTCGAACAGTTCGAGCGGATCTTCGCGGACTCGGCTTTCTGGCACGCGGTGCAGAACACGTTCGTACTGTTCTTCCTGCAACTGGTGCTGTTCTTCCCGATCCCGATCCTGCTCGCGCTCCTCATCAACAGCGTGGTCAGGCCCCGGGTACGGGCCCTCGCCCAGGCGATCATGTACCTGCCGCACTTCTTCTCCTGGGTCCTCGTCGTCACCGTCTTCATGCAGATCTTCGGCGGCGCGGGCATCATCGCGCAGACCCTCCGCCAGCACGGCTACGAGGGCTTCGATCTGATGACCAACCCGGAGACCTTCAAGTACCTGGTCACGCTGGAAATGGTCTGGAAGGACGCGGGCTGGGGCATCATCGTCTTCCTCGCGGCACTGTCGTCCGTCTCCAACGACCTGTACGAGGCCGCCACCATGGACGGCGCCGGACGCTGGCGGCGCATGTGGCACATCACGCTGCCCGCCCTGCGCCCGGTGATCGCTCTGCTGCTGGTGCTGCGCGTCGGCGACGCCCTCACCGTCGGCTTCGAACAACTGCTGCTCCAACGGCAGGCGGTGGGCGTCGCCGCCTCCGATGTGCTCGATACCTATGTGTGGTGGAACGGCATCCGTAACCAGGACTTCAGCTATGCCGCCGCCGCAGGACTCGTCAAGGGCTTCGTCGGCCTGGCACTGGTGCTGACCGCCAACAAGGTCGCCCATCTCATGGGTGAGCAGGGGGTGTACAAGAAGTGAGCGCTGTCCTCGACAAGCCGGCCGACGAGAAGCCGGCGGCGAAGAAACCGAGTCCCTGGGCGGCCCCTCCCCGCCCGGTCTGGGAGGAGGAGCCGGCCAAGGCCGGCCTTGCGGGCAAGGGTCTCGTCCTGAGCCTCGCCTGCTTGGCGATCCTCTTCCCGCTGTGGATCGTCATCGTCACCAGCCTCCAGTCGAAGAAGACCATCGACGAGGCCGGCGGTCTGGTGGTGATCCCCAAGGGCATCACCTTCGTCGCCTACCAGGAACTCCTCAGCGGCGGCCAGGTCCAGCGCGCCGCACTGGTCAGCGTCGGGGTGACCCTGGTCGGCACGCTGTTCAGCATGGCCGTGTCGGTGCTGTGCGCATACGGCCTCTCGCGCAGCGGCTCGCTCGCCCACCGCGGGATCCTGATGACGCTCCTGGCGACCATGTTCTTCGGCGCCGGCCTGATCCCGACGTACCTGCTGGTGCAGGGGCTCGGACTCACCGACACGTACCTCGCGCTGATCCTCCCCAGCGCGGTGAGCGTCTTCAACATCCTTGTCCTGCGGGCGTTCTTCATGGGCATCTCCCAGGAACTCATCGACAGCGCTCGCATCGACGGGGCCGGCGACTGGCGCATCCTCTGGAAGATCGTGATGCCGCTGTCGCGCGCGGTGCTCGCGGTGATCGCGCTCTTCTACGCGGTGGGTTACTGGAGCGCCTGGTTCAACGCGTCGATCTATCTGACCGACCAGGACATGATGCCGCTGCAGAACGTGATGATTCAGCTGGTGCAGAAGCAGGAGCGGCCGGTCGGTCTCTCCGCCCAGGTCAACACGGGTGAGCTGTCCGCTCTGGCTTTGCAGATGGCCGTGATGGTGCTGGCGCTTATTCCGGTGGCTGTGCTTTCGCCGTTTGTGCAGCGGCATTTCAAGAAGGGCATGTTGACCGGCGCGGTCAAGGGCTGACCACGCCAGCCTGCTCCTATGGGGCAGTTGGACAACTGCGGGTCCGTTGTGGCTGGTCGCGCCCGCGCGGCGGAGCCGCAAATTGACACAGCCCCGCGCCCCTAAAGGGGCGCCCCACCCCCGTTTCGCTATAGGGCACCGTCCGCTGCTCTTCACGCGCAGCCGTCCCCACCCCCACTCCTCTCTCGCAGAACGAGGTATGTCATGCACACGCCCCGCCCGAGCAGACGCGTCGTCCTCGCCGGGACCGCCGCTGCCGCCGCGCTCTCCGTCGTCAGCCCTCTGGCACAGGCAGCCCCAGCCCCCGCCCCATCGCCGGCCGGCGACCCCCGCTACCGCTGGCGCAACGTCGTCATCGGCGGTACCGGATTCATCACCGGTGTGCTGTTCCACCCCTCCGTGCGCGGGCTCGCCTACGCCCGTACCGACATCGGTGGCCCCTACCGCTGGGACGACCGGGCCGCCCGCTGGACGCCGCTCACCGATCACCTCGGCTGGGACGACTGGAACCTCCTCGGGGTGGAGGCGATGGCCGTCGACCCCAAGCACCCGAACCGGCTGTACCTCTCCCTCGGCACCTACGCCCAGCCCTGGGCCGGCAACGGCGCCGTCCTGCGCTCCGAGGACCGCGGCGCCACCTGGTCCCGCACCGACCTGACCGTGAAGCTCGGCGCCAACGAGGACGGGCGCGGTACCGGCGAACGGCTCCTCGTCGACCCGCGCGACAGCGACACCCTGTGGCTGGGCACCCGGCACGACGGGTTGCTCAAGTCGACCGATCGCGGCGCCACTTGGGCAGCCGCGACCGACTTCCCGGCGAAGGCCGGCGCCTCCGGACAGGGCGTCACCTTCCTCCTCGCGGCCGGGCGCTCCGTCTACGCCGGCTGGGGTGACGGCGACGGCACGTCCGGCACGGCGAACCTGTACCGCACCGCCGACGGCACGAGCTGGGAGGCCGTGCCCGGGCAGCCGTCCGGCACCTCGGTGAAGGTCCCGATCCGGGCCGCGTACGACAGGCACACGCGCGAGCTGTACGTGACGTACGCCGACGCGCCCGGACCCAACGGCCAGTCCACCGGCAGCGTGCACAAGCTGCGTACCGCCACCGGCAAGTGGACCGAGGTGACCCCCGTGCAGCCCGGCGGCACCACCGAAGACGGCTCGGCTGACAACTTCGCCTACGGCGGGGTCGCCGTCGACGCCCGCCGCCCGGGCACCGTCGTCGTGTCCACCAACAACCGCTGGGCGGCCATCGACACGCTCTTCCGCTCGACCGACGGCGGCCGTACCTGGACGTCCCTCAAGGACGCGGCTGTCTTGGACGTATCGGAGACTCCCTTCCTCAACTGGGGTGCTGACAAGGCGAAGTTCGGCTGGTGGATCCAGGCGCTCGCCCTGGACCCGTACGACTCGAAGCACATCGTGTACGGGACCGGGGCGACCCTCTACGGCACCCGCGACCTCAAGCGCTGGGCGCCGCAGATCCGCGGCCTGGAGGAGACGTCCGTGCGCCAGCTGATCTCGCCCCCGGTCGGGGAGGCGCATCTGCTGAGCGGGCTCGGGGACATCGGCGTGATGTACCACGAGCGGCTCACGGCGTCTCCGTCGCGCGGCATGGCGGCGAACCCCGTGTTCGGGTCGGCGACGGGACTCGCGCAGGCCGCGGCCAAGCCGTCGTACGTCGTCCGGGCGGGCTTCGGCGACAACGGCAACGGCGCGTACTCGAACGACGGCGGCCGGACCTGGGCGCCCTTCAAGGCCCAGCCGGACATCGCCAAAGACGCACCGGGGCCGATCGCCACCAACGCCGACGGCAGTACGCTGTTGTGGTCCTTCGTGCACTGGGACGGCACGAAGTACGCAGCCCACCGCTCCACGGACAACGGCGCGACCTGGTCCGAGGTCTCCTCCTTCCCGAAGGGCGCCACGCCGGTCGCCGACCCGGCCGACCCGACGCTCTTCTACGCATACGACACCGACACAGGAACGCTATACGCCAGCACTGACAGTGGCCGTTCCTTCACGGCCCGTGCGGGCGGACTGCCGTCCGGGGACGCCCAGTTCAAGGTGGTCGCGGCCCCGGGACGCTCCGGTGACCTGTGGATTTCCGCGAAGGAGAACGGCCTCTTCCGGTCCACCGACGGCGGCGCCGCCTTCTCGAAGGTCGCGAGCTGCCGGTCATCCCACTGCCTCGGTTTCGGCAAGGCGGCCCGCCGCGCCGGCTACCCCGCGATCTATCAGGTCGGCGCGATCGAGGCAGGGTCCGTCACCGGCGTCCTCCGCTCCGACGACGGGGCCAGGACCTGGGTCCGTATCAACGACGACGCCCATCAATGGGGCTGGATCGGCGAGACCATCACCGGCGACCCACGCGTCCACGGCCGCGTCTACATCGCCACCAACGGACGCGGCATCCAGTACGGGGACCCGGCCTGATGTCCCCGCACTCGAACCCGCACCAGCGACCGGGCCTCGCTGACGCCACCCGCGGCCGCATCCTCTTCGGCGGCGACTACAACCCCGAGCAGTGGCCCGAGGAAACCTGGCACGAGGACGTACGCCTCATGAAGGCGGCCGGCGTCAACTCCGTCACCCTCGGCGTCTTCTCCTGGGCGAAGCTCGAACCCCGGCCCGGAGCAAGGGAGTTCGGCTGGCTCGACCGGCTGCTGGACCTCATGCGCGAGAACGGCATCGGCGTCGTCCTCGCCACGCCCACCTCCTCGCCCCCGCCCTGGATGGGCCGCCTGCACCCCGACACCCTGCCGCGCGACGAGGACGGCCGCACCGAATGGTGGGGCGGCCGTCAGCACTTCTCGCACTCCAGCGCCACCTACCGCCGTTACGCCGCCGCCATCACCGAGGACCTGGCCGCCCGTTACGGCAGCCATCCCGCCCTCACGATGTGGCACATCAACAACGAGTACTGCACCTACGACTGGGGCGACGAGGCCGCCGCCACCTTCCGCCGCTGGCTCCAGGACAAGTACGGCACCCTCGACGCCCTCAACACCGCCTGGGGAACGGCCTTCTGGAGCCAGGGCTACGGCGACTGGGACGAGGTCCTGCCACCCCGTCACGCCCACTACCTGAAGAACCCCACGCAGGTACTGGACTTCAAGCGCTACACCTCCGACATGCTCCTGGAGTGCTACGTCGCCGAGCGCGACATCGTCCGCAGGCACACCCCGCACATCCCGGTGACCACCAACTTCATGCCGATGTGGGCGGGACAGGACGCCTGGAGATGGTCCGAGGAGGAGGACCTCGTCTCCGTCGACATCTACCCGGACCCGCGCGACCCCTTCGGCGCCCAGAACGGCGCCCTCATCCAGGACATGACGCGCTCCCAGGCCTGCGGCGGCCCGTGGATGCTCATGGAACAGGCGGCCGGACCGGTCAACTGGCGGGGCGTCAACCACCCCAAGCCACGCGGCATGAACCGCCTCTGGTCGCTCCAGGCCGTCGCCCGCGGCGCCGACGCCGTCTGCTACTTCCAGTGGCGGCAGTCCCGGCAGGGCGCGGAGAAGTTCCACTCGGGCATGGTCAGCCACGCGGGGGAGGAGGGGCGTACCTACCAGGAGGTCAAACGGCTCGGCGCCGAACTCGCCGCGCTCGGCCCCGAAGTGATCGACAGCCGCATAGAGGCAGACGTCGCGATCCTGCACGAGTGGAATGCCTGGTGGGCGGGCGCCCAGGATGGCCGCCTCTCATCCGAGGTCGACTATCCGCAGGTCGTACACGCCTGGCACCGCGCCCTCTGGGAGGCCCACCTCACCGCCGACTTCGCCCACCCCGAGCACGACCTGTCCCCCTACAAGCTGGTCGTCGTCCCACAGTTGTACCTGCTCACGGACGCCGCGATCGACAATCTCCTGTCGTACGTACGAGCCGGGGGCACCCTCGTCTGCGGATTCCTGACCGGAGTCGCGGACGAGGACGACCGGGTGCGGCCCGGCGGCATGGACGCGCGGCTGCGGGAACTCTTCGGCATCCGCACCCTGCACGAGTGGTGGCCGCTCGATGCGGGGGAGAGCGTCGAATGCGACGGCTTCCGGGGGACCCTGTGGTCCGAGGAACTCGAAGCGGCGGGCGATGCCGAGCTGGTTGTCCCATACAAGGGCGGCGAGTTGGACGGCCTGCCCGCGCTGCTGCGCAAGGGGCGCGCCTGGTACATCTCCACGCTGCCCGAACCGCCCGCGCTGCGTGACCTGTTGGCGGACGTGGCGGCCGGTGCGGGAGTCCGGCCGCCACTCGACGGCCTTCCCCCGCAGGTCGAGGCTGTCCGCCGGGGCGAGTTGCTCTTCGTGTTCAACCACAGCCGAGAGACGGTCACCGTGGAGATTCCGGGCACCCATCGGGACCTCCTCACCGGCGAACTGGTCACCGACTCCGTGGAGTTGGCGCGCTACGGAGCGGCGGTGCTCGCGCCGTGAACACCCGATCCCAGGACTTCCTCCGGACCGCGCGACCGTTCTCGCCACGCGCCGGAGAAGACCGCGACTTCCCCCTGGAGCCGCGGTAGATCCACAGCATTTCCCCCCACCCATGGAAGGGACAGCCATGGCAACACGCACCCGCAGAAGGGTCGCCAAGGCCCTCATCGCCCCCGCACTCGCACTCGGCGCCACCATCGGCCTCGCCTCCGCGCCCGCCTCGGCCGCCGTCTGGAACTCCTGCGACCAGTGGGGCAACACCAGCCTGAACGGCTACACGCTCTACAACAACATCTGGGGCTCCGGAGCCGGCAGCCAGTGCATCTGGGCCAACTCCGGCACCAACTGGGGCGCCTGGGCCAACCACCCCAACACCGGCGGCATCAAGTCCTACCCCAACTCCAAGAAGGTGATCAACAAGTCGATCACCTCGCTCCGTTCGCTCAGCAGCAACTACAACGTCACGGTCCCGTCCTCGGGCGCGTACAACTCCTCGTACGATATCTGGGACACCGACTACGACTACGAGATCATGCTCTGGGTGAACTACAACGGAGCCGTCGGCCCGATCGGCACCTCGCAGGGCAGCGTCACCCTCGGCGGCCACACCTGGAACGTCTACAAGGGCAACAACGGCGCCAACGAGGTGTTCTCGTTCCTGCGCACCTCGGACTCGAACTCCGGCAGCGTCGACATGCTCCCGATCCTCAAGTGGATCAAGGACACCAAGGGCTGGATGGGCAACGAGACCATCGGTGACGTCCAGTTCGGCTACGAGATCACCTCGTCGTCCGGCGGTCTGGACTTCCGCACCAACAACCTGACCGTCAGCAGCAGTTGATCCAGGAGCAAGCCCAGGCATAAGAGTGCGGCCGGTCCTCCCCAGGTCCGGCCGCACTCCTGTGTACGCGGCTACTCCGCTACGGGCAGCCGCGCACCGTCCCGCAGGAACAGCGGAATGCGGTCCAGCGGGGCGTCGACGGTCACGGCCGCGCCGCCCTCGTACGTCTCGCCGGTCCACGCGTCGGTCCAGCGCGCGCCCGCCGGGAGATAGGCCGTACGGGCCGTCGCGCCCGCCGTCAGCACCGGCGCGACCAGCAGATCCGGGCCGAAGAGGTACGCGTCGTCCACCGACCAGGTCGTCTGGTCCTCCGGGAACTCGAGGAACAGCGGGCGCATCACCGGCAGCCCCTCCTGGTGAGCCGCACGCATCACATCCAGGACGTACGGCTTCAGGCGCTCACGCAGCCGCAGGTACTTCTCCATGATCGCGGCGGCCTTCTCGCCGTACGACCAGACCTCGTTCGGACCGCCGGTCATGGCCGGGCCGAGCGGCATGCCCGGGTCGCGGAAGCCGTGCAGACGCATCAGCGGGGACAGCGCGCCGAACTGGAACCAGCGGACCATGACCTCCTGGTACGCCGGGTCGTTCGGATCGCCACCGTGGAAGCCGCCGATGTCGGTGTTCCACCAAGGGATGCCGGACAGCGCCGTGTTGAGGCCTGCCGCGATCTGGCGGCGCAGGGTCGCGAAGTCGGTGCCGATGTCGCCGGACCACAAGGCGGCGCCGTAACGCTGACTGCCCGCCCAGGCCGAGCGGTTGAGGGTGACGACCTCGGTCTCGCCGGCGGCCACCATGCCCTCGTAGAAGGCACGGGCGTTCTCGCGCGGGTAGAGGTTGCCGACCTCCAGGCCGGGGCCCGCCCAATAGCGCAGGTTCTCCTGGAAACCCGGCTTGATCTCCGGCTCGCAGGCGTCCAGCCAGAAGGACTGAATGCCGTACGGCGTGAGGTAGTTGTCGCGGACCTTCGACCACATGAAGTCGCGCGCTTCGGGATTCGTCGCGTCGTAGAAGGCGACCTGGACCGTGGAGGCGACCTCCTTGTCGGGCCAGTCGGCGTGCGCCATCGGGCCGTACTGCGTGCCGATGAAGTAGCCGCGCTGCTCCATGAGGTCATGGTTCTCGGAGAGCGGGGACACCGACGGCCACACCGACACGACCAGCTTGACGCCGAGTTCGTCCAACTCCCGCACCATCGCCGCAGGATCGGGCCACTCGGCGGGGTCGAACTTCCACTCGCCCAGATGCGTCCAGTGGAAGAAGTCGCAGACGATGACGTCCAGGGGGAGCCCGCGGCGCTTGTACTCCCTTGCCACGGCGAGGAGTTCATCCTGTGTGCGGTAGCGCAGCTTGCACTGCCAGAAGCCCGCGGCCCACTCGGGCAGCATCGGCGTACGGCCGGTCACCGCGCTGTAGCGGCGCTGGGCGTCCGCCGGGTGGCCCGCCGTGATCCAGTAGTCGATCTGCCGGGCCGAGTCCGCAACCCAGCGCGTGCCGTTGCCCGCCAGCTCCACGCGGCCGATTGCCGGGCTGTTCCACAGCAGGGTGTAGCCGCGGCTGGAGGTGAGCACCGGGATGCTGACCTCGGCGTTGCGCTGCACGAGATCGAGGACGGCGCCCTTCTGGTCGAGCATCCCGTGCTGGTGCTGGCCGAGGCCGAACAGCTTCTCGCCCTCGTACGCGGCGAAGCGCTGCTCCAGGCGGTGGTAGCCGTTGCCGACGGGGGTGTAGAGGCGCGGGCCAGGCCACCAGAAGTGGGCGCGCTCCTCGGTGAGGAGTTCCGAGCCGTCGTCGGTACGGGTGAAACGCAGGAGGCCCTCGGCTGTGACCTCGACCGTGAGCGCGCCGACGGTCAGCAGACCGAGCCCGTCCTCGATCTTGACGCTCGCCTCGGTGACCGGCGCCTCGTCGAGCAGCGCACCCGGCAGCCCCTCGACGACCGGGCCGCCGAGCCGCGCCCGGACCCGTACCGCGTCCGGGCCCCACGGCTCGATACGTACGGTCTCCTGGCGCCCGCTCCACTCCAGGGCGCCGTCACGCTCGCGGAACGTGCCGACGGTGGGGGAGGACTGGGCGAGGCTGACCGCCCCCTGCTGGGGCTGGATCTCGGCAGGCTGATTCACGTGAGGTGCTCCCTGCAGGAGTAAAGGCGGGGTGGGGGTGCCTTGCGAGGCCGTGACCGGGTGGCGCCTAGGACTTGGCGGGCGCCGGCCCCGTACTGGCCCGTGTCGTCAACTCCGGCGCGATCAGGACGACTTCGTCGGTGCCGCGGCCGTCGAGCTTGGCGACCAGCAGTTCCACGGCGTTCCGTCCCATCTCCTGCGCGGGGATGGCGACGGAGGTCAGCCGCACCGATGCCTGGGTGGCGACCTGGTCCGGGCAGACCGCGACCACCGACACGTCCTCGGGTACGGCACGCCCCTGCTGGCGCAGCAGCCCGAGCAGCGGCTCCACCGCGGACTCGTTCTGCACGACGAAGCCCGTGGTGCCCGGGCGTTCGTCGAAGATCCGCGCCAGGGTCACGGCCATCGCGTCGTATCCGCCCTCGCATGGGCGGTGCAGCAGCCGCAGTCCCAACTCGCGGCTGCGGGAACGCAGTCCGTCGAGGGTGCGCTCGGCGAAGCCCGTGTGGCGCTCGTAGACCGCGGGCGCCTCGCCTATGACAGCGATGTCGCGATGCCCGAGCATGGCCAGATGCTCGACGCACAGGGCGCCCGTCGCGCCGAAGTCGAGGTCGACGCAGGTCAGACCGCTGGTGTCGGCGGGCAGTCCGATGAGGACAGAGGGCTGGTCTGTGCCGCGTAGCAACGGCAGCCGCTCGTCGTCGAGTTCGACGTCCATCAGGATCATCGCGTCGGCGAGACCGCTGCCGGTGACGCGGCGTACGGCGTCGGGGCCCTCCTCGCCGGTGAGCAGCAGTACGTCGTATCCGTGGGTGCGGGCGGTGGTCGCCACCGCGATGGCGATCTCCATCATCACGGGTACGTACATGTCCGTACGGAGCGGGACCATCAGCGCGATGATGTTGGAGCGGTTGCTTGCCAGCGCCCTGGCGCCCGCGTTGGGGTGGTAGCCGAGCTCCTGGATGCTTCGCTCGACCCGCTGCCGGGTGCCCACGGAGATGGATCGCTTGCCGCTGAGGACATAGCTCACCGTGCTGGCCGAGACTCCGGCGTGCTGGGCGACCTCGGCGAGGGTGACCATCCAGCTCTCCAAGGTGTGTGAAGCGCTTCGACAGCGCGGGTGTTCGTTTACTTTCGAGCGGGGGTGGCTCGACAGTAGCTTGGTGGACGCTACGTGTCCATACTTTGTCGAAGCGCTTCGACTCCGTCGGTTCAGCGGGGCGCCTACGGGGGTGGTTCGATGGGGTTTGTGGGCGTGTGCGGGTTGTTGTGGGTTGCTCGCGCCCGCGCGGCGGAGCCGCAAGTGTCACAGCCCCGCGCCCCTGATGGGGCCCTGCGGCCCCCAAAAACCTTGCGCGCCGTCCCAGCCCAAGGATTCCGCGGCAACCTTCGACCTCCCCGGCGGCGCCGACTGGCAGGACGAATCCATCGACGAGATCATGGTGTGGCTCAACCGGCAGGACAAGCAAGGCCACCCCTCAATCTCGACGACTTCACCCAGGCACTCGTACGGCGCAAGCTGCTGAGCAACGACAAGTACGTCTCCGGCATCGAGGCCGATACCGAGGTCTTCCGCGGCTCCGGCCGGCTGGCCACCAAGGCGTTCTCGGTGGACATCGGCTGAAATCGGAGTACGTGCGGAAGGGCTCATCCGGCGGGGAGGTGCGCCAGGACTGGTGACGTTGCCCGTAATCGGGTACATACGATCCAGTAGCACCGGCCAGTAACCAAACTGTTCCGAAGATCCCGACTCGCGGCGAGGTGAAGCCCCTCATGTCCGCACCAACCAAGAAGCCCGCCGTCACCGAGCGCGAAGCGCGCCAAGTGGCGGAGGCCGCACGTGAGCAGGACTGGCGCAAGCCGAGCTTCGCCAAGGAGCTGTTCCTCGGCCGCCTCCGGCTCGATCTGATCCATCCGCACCCGATGCCCACCGACGAGGAGGCGCAGCGCGGCGAGGAGTTCCTCGCCAAGCTGCGCGACTTCTGCGAGACGAAGATCGACGGGGCGCGGATCGAGCGCGACGCGCAGATCCCGGACGAGACCATCAACGGGCTCAAGGAGCTCGGCGCCCTCGGCATGAAGATCGACACCAAGTACGGCGGTCTCGGCCTCACCCAGGTGTACTACAACAAGGCGCTCGCTCTGGTGGGCTCCGCGAACCCGGCGGTCGGCGCGCTGCTCTCCGCGCATCAGTCGATCGGCGTACCGCAGCCGCTGAAGCTCTTCGGCACGCAGGAGCAGAAGGACACCTTCCTGCCGCGCTGCGCCCGCACCGACATCTCGGCCTTCCTGCTGACCGAGCCGGACGTGGGCTCCGACCCGGCACGGCTCGCCACCACGGCGGTCCCGGACGGCGACTCGTACATCCTCGACGGCGTGAAGCTCTGGACGACCAACGGCGTCGTCGCGGACCTTCTCGTCGTCATGGCGCGGGTGCCGAAGTCCGAGGGCCACAAGGGCGGCATCACCGCCTTCGTGGTGGAGTCCGCCTCGGAGGGCATCACCGTCGAGAACCGCAACGCCTTCATGGGCCTGCGCGGCCTGGAGAACGGCGTCACGCGCTTCCACCAGGTCCGCGTCCCGGCGGCCAACCGCATCGGCCCGGAGGGTGCGGGCCTCAAGATCGCGCTCACGACGCTGAACACCGGGCGGCTGTCCCTGCCCGCCATGTGTGTGGGCGCGGGCAAGTGGTGTCTGAAGATCGCCCGCGAGTGGTCGGCGGCGCGGGAGCAGTGGGGCAAGCCGGTGGCCTTCCACGAGGCCGTCGGATCCAAGATTTCCTTCATCGCGGCGACGACCTTCGCCCTGGAGGCCCTACTCGACCTGTCCTCGCAGATGGCCGACGAGGACCGCAACGACATCCGTATCGAGGCGGCTCTGGCGAAGCTGTACGGCTCCGAGATGGCCTGGCTGATGGCCGACGAGCTGGTCCAGATCCGCGGCGGACGCGGCTTCGAGACCGCCGAGTCTCTCGCGGCCCGCGGCGAACGGGCCGTCCCGGCCGAGCAGATCCTGCGTGACCTGCGCATCAACCGCATCTTCGAGGGCTCGACCGAGATCATGCACCTGCTGATCGCACGCGAGGCCGTCGACGCCCATCTGAAGGTCGCGGGCGACCTCATCGACCCGGAGAAGACCCTCCAGGACAAGGCGAAGGCGGGCGCGAACGCCGGTGTGTTCTACGCCAAGTGGCTGCCCAAGCTGGTCGCGGGCCCCGGCCAACTTCCGCGCTCTTACGCCGACTTCCACCCGGAGGGCCACCTCGACCTCTCCGGTCACCTCCGTTACGTGGAACGGTCCGCCCGCAAGCTCGCCCGGTCCACCTTCTACGCCATGTCGCGCTGGCAGGGCCGGATGGAGACCAAGCAGGGCTTCCTCGGCCGGATCGTGGACATCGGCGCCGAACTGTTCGCGATGAGCGCGGCCTGTGTGCGCGCCGAGCATCTGCGCACCACCGGGGACCACGGCCGCGAGGCCTACCAGCTCGCCGACGCCTTCTGCCGCCAGTCCCGCATCCGGGTCGAGGAACTCTTCGGCCGGCTGTGGAGCAACACCGACGACCTCGACCGCAAGGTGGTCAAGGGCGTCCTCGGCGGTACGTACACCTGGCTGGAGGAAGGCGTCATCGACCCCTCCGGTGACGGCGCCTGGATCGCGGACGCGACACCCGGGCCGGCGAAACGGGACAACGTCCACCGCCCCATTCGCTGACCTTTTCCCCAGGAATGCACTGTCGTCCCCGTGGTGATTCTGTTGCTTGCCGCAGTGAAGGCGAGCGGCACAGAATCGACCTCGGGGACGTCGATGCCCCCACCGGGCCGAGGGGGAATTCCAGTGGCCACTCTCGAGCGGATCACCGGCCGGATCATGCGGGCCGGCGAGGGACGCATGCTGCGCAGGCTGCAGCGCATCGCCGAACAGGTCAATTCCCTGGAAGAGGAATTCGAGGGGATGACCGACGACGAACTACGGGATCTCACCCCGGAGTTCAAAAAGCGCCTCGCCGACGGCGAAAGCCTCGACGATCTGCTGCCCGAAGCCTTCGCCGCGATGCGTGAGGCCTCCCGGCGCACCCTCGGAATGCGTCATTTCGACGTACAGATCATGGGCGGCGCGGCACTTCACTTCGGCAATATCGCCGAAATGCATACCGGCGAGGGCAAGACCCTCGTCGCGACCCTGCCCGTCTATCTGAACGCCCTGACCGGCAAGGGCGTCCACCTCGTCACGGTGAACGACTACCTCGCCCAGCGCGACGCCGAGTGGATGGGCCGGGCCTACCGCTTCCTGGGCCTGACCGTCGGCGTCATCAAGACGCAGTCGACACCGGCCGAGCGGCGCGAGAGTTACGCCCGCGACATCACCTACGGCACCAATACCGAGTTCGGCTTCGACTACCTGCGCGACAACATGGCCTGGTCGCAGGACGAGCTCGTGCAGCGTGGCCACCACTTCGCGATCGTCGACGAGGCCGACTCGATCCTCATCGACGAGGCCCGTACGCCGCTGATCATCTCCGGTCCGGCCGATCAGGCCACGCATTGGTACGAGTCGTTCGCCAAGATGGTCACGCGGATGAAGGGCGTCTCCATCCAGGCGGAGCACTTCACATCGCCGATGGACAAGGAACGCCTCGCCGAACTGCGGGCCACGCACGACTACGAGTACGACCCGAAGAAACGCACCGTGGCGATCCTGGACAGCGGGGTCGAGTACCTCCAGGACCAGCTCGGCATCGACAGCCTCTACGAGTCCGACCACACGCCCCTCATCGGCCACCTGAACAACGCCCTCAAGGCCAAGGAGCACTTCAAGAAGGACAAGGACTACGTGGTCATCGACGGCGAGGTCCTCATCGTCGACGAGCACACCGGCCGCGTCCTCGCAGGTCGCCGCTACAACGAGGGTCTGCACCAGGCGATCGAGGCCAAGGAGGGCGTGACCGTCAAGGACGAGAACCAGACCCTCGCGACGATCACCCTGCAGAACTTCTTCCGGCTGTACGAGAAGCTCGCGGGGATGACCGGTACGGCGATGACCGAGGCCGCCGAGTTCCACCAGATCTACAAGCTGCACGTGGTGCCGATCCCCACGAACCGGCCGATGATCCGCGCGGACGACGCCGACCAGATCTACCGCACCGAGGACGCGAAGTTCACGTCGATCGTCGACGACATCGCCGAGCGGCACGCCAAAGGCCAGCCGATCCTGGTGGGCACCACCTCCGTCGAGAAGTCCGAGCTGCTGTCCGCGCAGCTGAAGCGGCGGGGCATCCGGCACGAGGTGCTCAACGCCAAGAACCACCAGCGCGAAGCGCAGATCGTCGCCCAGGCCGGCCGCAAGGGCGCGGTCACCGTGGCCACGAACATGGCGGGCCGCGGCACCGACATCATGCTCGGTGGCAACCCGGAGGCGATGGCGCGTGCGGAACTGGACCGGCGGGGGCTCGATCCGGAGGAGCACCCCGAGGAGTACCAAGCCGCGCTCGACCGGATGACGCAGTCCGTGGCGGCCGAGCGCGACGAGGTGATCGCCCTCGGCGGGCTGTACGTCCTCGGCACCGAACGCCATGAGTCCCGCCGTATCGACAACCAGCTGCGCGGACGCGCAGGCCGGCAGGGCGACCCCGGCGCCTCCCGCTTCTACCTGTCCCTGGAGGACGACCTGATGCGGCTGTTCCGCGCCCAGGTCGTCGACCGCGTCATGGCGATGGCGAACGTCCCCGAGGACGTCCCCATCGAGAACAAGATGGTCACGCGCGCCATCGCCTCAGCCCAGTCCCAGCTCGAGCAGCAGCACTTCGAGTCCCGCAAGGACGTCCTGAAGTTCGACGAGGTGCTCAACCGGCAGCGCACGCTGATCTACGAGGAACGCCGCCGGGTCCTCGCGGGCGAGAACCTGCGCGAACAGATCATCCACTTCATGGACGACACCATCCGCGCGTACATCACGGAGGAGACCGCCGAGGGCTTCCCCGAGGAGTGGAACCTGGAGCGGCTGTGGGCTGCCTTCAAGCAGCTGTACCCGATCAAGGTCACCATCGAGGACGTGGAGGACGAGGCCGGCGGGCGCGCGAACCTCACCGCAGACGACCTGATCGAGACGATCACCGAGGACATCCACGCCCGTTACGAGGAGCGCGAGGCCGAGCTCGGCTCCGACGCCCTCCGCGACCTGGAACGCCTCGTCGTCCTCTCGGTCCTGGACCGCAAGTGGCGCGAGCACCTCTATGAGATGGACTACCTCCGCGACGGCATCGGCCTGCGCTGGACCCTGGGCCGCGAGCCGATCATCGAGTACGAGCGCGAGGGCTACGACATGTACGCCGCGATGACGGAGGCCATCAAGGAGGAGTCCGTCGGCTACGTCTTCAACCTCGACGCCTCGGGCAAGGCCCGCGCCGGCCAGGAGACCCTGGAGGCCGGCCGACGGGATGAAGATCTCCACTTCAGCGCGCCCACGCTGGACACGGCGGAAGGCGTGGTCGAGGGGGACTTCAGCCGCTCCGACGCGGTGCCCGCGCCTGCCAAGTCCGCTGCTTCGGCGGCGGGTTCGGGTCCGAAGGAAGCGGTCACCGGCACGAAGGCGGCCCCGGCCCGGCGGCCCGCCAAGAAGTCGGCCAAGTCCGCCAAGTCCAACAGGTCGAAGAACCGCCGCCGACGTAAGTAACGGCTCGCGCCGACGGCAGCGGTGGTCCTACGCGGTTCAGCAGTAGCGGTAGTCGCCGCGCGAACCCCAGGTGCAGTCGTCGGCCTTGGCACCGCTGGGCTTGTAGAGATAGGCGGTGTCGCCGTCGTTGTTCCAGACGTACCAGCCACGGCCCCAGTACTTGTCGTACGCGTTGTTGGTGCCCTTGCCCGTGTGCACCTTCTTGGTCTTGCCGGCGCCGATCGTCACGTTGCCGAAGGTGTACGTGTAGCCCGTCTCGTCCTTGATCTTCCAGTTCTTCAGGTTGACGGTCGACGACGTCGAGTTCTTGATCCGCACCCACTCGGCGTTCAGGCTCGAGTTGGAGCCTCTGTCCGAGCCCGGGCTGTCGTAGTAGACCTGGTAGATGAAGACGCGACCGGCGGCCTGAGCCGGAGTGCTGAGAAACGTGCCGGTCAGAGCCACGGCGCCGATGAGCGCGGGCAGGGCAGCGCGTATCCGCATGGAGATCCCCCCTGGGTGTCGTCCAGTGTTCAGGGAGAAGAAGTATCACGCTTTCTTCACTTGAGCTTCACAAGTGCCGATATGGCTCTGTCTTGTGGCACATGGAGGTAAGAGGCCCTCGAAGGGGACACCCTGTCCGGTCGGTGACTCGATGCGGCCACAATGGAGGGATGAGTGACAGTCCAGCGCCCCTCGCTGATCCGCATCTTGTCTTCGATCCCGTGGCCTCGGACGGGCCACGGGACGTGGTGATCCTGGGATCCACCGGGTCGATCGGTACGCAGGCCATCGACCTCGTGGAGCGCAATCCCGGCAGGTTCCGGGTGAGCGGGCTCTCCGCCGCGGGCGGGAGGATCGGGCTGCTGGCGGAGCAGGCGTGGCGGCTTCGGGTACGTACCGTCGCGGTCGCCCGCGAGGACGTCGTACCGGCGCTGCGGGAGGCCCTGAGCGAGCGGTACGGGAGCGGGGAGCCGCTGCCCGAGATCCTCGCCGGAGCAGATGCGGCCACACAGCTCGCCGCCTCCGAGTGTCACACCGTACTCAACGGCATCACCGGGTCGATCGGGCTCGCGCCCACCCTCGCCGCGCTCGAAGCGGGCCGCACCCTCGCGCTCGCCAACAAGGAGTCGCTCATCGTCGGCGGCCCGCTGGTCAAGGCGCTCGCCAAGCCGGGGCAGATCATCCCGGTCGACTCCGAGCACGCGGCCCTGTTCCAGGCACTCGCCTCCGGCACCAGATCCGACGTACGCAAGCTCGTCGTCACCGCCTCCGGGGGCCCGTTCCGGGGACGTACGAAGGCGGAACTCGCGAACGTCATCCCGGCCGACGCCCTCGCACACCCCACCTGGGCCATGGGCCCGGTCATCACCATCAACTCCGCGACCCTCGTCAACAAAGGGCTGGAAGTCATCGAGGCGCACCTCCTCTACGACATTCCCTTCGAGCGGATTGAGGTGGTCGTGCACCCGCAGTCGTATGTCCACTCGATGGTGGAGTTCACGGACGGATCGACGATCGCCCAGGCGACGCCCCCTGACATGCGCGGGCCGATCGCCATCGGGCTCGGCTGGCCCGAGCGGGTCCCCGACGCCGCTCCCGCCTTCGACTGGTCGAAGGCGTCGAGCTGGGAGTTCTTCCCGCTCGACAACGACGCGTTTCCGTCGGTCGGGCTGGCTCGCCATGTGGGGGAACTCGCGGGGACGGCCCCGGCCGTGTTCAATGCGGCGAACGAGGAGTGCGTGGACGCGTTCCTGAAGGGCGCCCTGCCCTTCAACGGGATCATGGACACCGTGACCAAGGTGGTCGAGGAGCACGGCACGCCCCGTAACGGACGTACGGGAACCTCGCTCACCGTCGCGGACGTCCTCGAAGCGGAGACCTGGGCACGCGCCCGGGCCCGGGAACTCACGCAGACGCAGACCACGGCGCGACAGACGGCGCAGACGACCACGGCGGAGGCCGGTGCATGACGACCCTGATGATGATCCTCGGCATAGTCGTCTTCGTGATCGGCCTGCTGTTCTCGATCGCCTGGCACGAGCTGGGACATCTCTCGACGGCCAAGCTCTTCGGCGTCCGCGTACCGCAGTACATGGTCGGTTTCGGCCCGACCATCTGGTCGCGGAAGAAGGGTGAGACCGAGTACGGCGTCAAGGCGATCCCCCTCGGCGGCTACATCCGCATGATCGGCATGTTCCCGCCAGGACCGGACGGCAGGCTCGAGGCCCGCTCCACCTCGCCGTGGCGCGGCATGATCGAGGACGCCCGAGCACAGTCCTTCGAGGAGCTGCAGCCCGGCGACGAGAACCGCCTCTTCTACACGCGCAAGCCCTGGAAGCGCGTGATCGTGATGTTCGCCGGCCCCTTCATGAACCTGATCCTTGCCGTCGTGATCTTCCTCGGCGTGATGATGACCTTCGGCATCCAGACCCAGACCACCACGGTCGGCAAGGTCTCCGACTGCGTCATCCAGCAGAGCGAGAACCGCACCAAGTGCGCGAAGGGCGACCAGGCCGCGCCCGCGAAGGCCGCCGGCCTGGAAGCGGGCGACAAGATCATCGCGTTCAACGGCACACGCGTCGAGGACTGGTCCACCCTCCAGAACGACATCCGCGCCAACCCCGGCAAGGACGTCACGATCACCGTTGAGCGCGGGGGCGAGCGGCTCGACCTGGACACGCACCTGATCAGGAACCAGGTCAGCAAGTCGGACGGCAACGGCGGCTATGTCGAGGGCGAGTACGTGTACGCCGGCTTCCTCGGCTTCACGCCCGCATCCGGCATCGTCGAGCAGTCCTTCGGCCAGTCCGTGGACCGCATGGGCGACATGATGCAGAACGGCGTCGAGGCGCTGATCGCCCTCCCGTCCAAGGTCCCCGCCCTGTGGGACGCGGCGTTCGGTGACGGCCCGCGCGAGGACGACTCCCCGATGGGCGTGGTCGGCGCGGCCCGCGTAGGCGGCGAGGTCTTCACACTGGACATCCCGCCGGAGAACCAGATCGCGATGATGCTGTTCCTCGTCGCGGGCTTCAACCTCTCCCTCTTCCTGTTCAACATGCTCCCGCTGCTGCCGCTCGACGGTGGACACATCGCGGGCGCCCTGTGGGAGTCGCTGCGACGGAATGTGGCGAAGGTGTTCAGGAGGCCCGACCCGGGCCCGTTCGATGTGGCGAAGCTGATGCCGGTGGCCTATGTGGTGGCGGGGATCTTCATCTGCTTCACGTTGCTGGTCCTGGTGGCAGACGTCGTTAACCCGGTACGTATCTCCTAGTAAGGCGGAGTTCGCGGCGACCGGGCATGCTTTGAGCCCGGTCGCCCTCGCTTGTGGCGGCCTGTGCGGGGGATGTGCTCCCGTGTTCGGGGGTGCCGTAATCTCGTTGGCTGGAGCCCGTCAGCTTTCGGGACCGACCGATCCTTACCTTGGGGTTGCACAGCAGATGACTGCGATTTCTCTCGGCATGCCGTCCGTTCCGATCAAGCTCGCCGAGCGCCGGAAGAGCCGGCAGATCCAGGTCGGGACCGTGGCCGTGGGCGGAGACGCACCCGTCTCGGTGCAGTCGATGACGACGACGCGTACGTCGGACATCGGTGCCACCTTGCAGCAGATCGCCGAGCTGACGGCGTCGGGCTGCCAGATCGTACGGGTGGCCTGTCCGACGCAGGATGACGCTGACGCGCTGGCCACCATCGCCAGGAAGTCGCAGATCCCGGTGATCGCGGACATTCATTTCCAGCCGAAGTACGTGTTCGCCGCGATCGAGGCGGGCTGTGCGGCGGTGCGGGTGAACCCGGGCAACATCAAGCAGTTCGACGACAAGGTGAAGGAGATCGCGCGGGCCGCCAAGGACCATGGCACGCCGATCCGGATCGGGGTGAACGCCGGTTCGCTGGATCGGCGGCTGCTGCAGAAGTACGGCAAGGCGACCCCCGAGGCACTCGTCGAGTCGGCGCTGTGGGAGGCCTCGCTGTTCGAGGAGCACGACTTCCGGGACATCAAGATCTCGGTGAAGCACAACGACCCGGTGGTGATGGTCAACGCCTACCGGCAGCTGGCCGCCCAGTGCGACTACCCGCTGCACCTCGGCGTGACGGAGGCCGGCCCCGCCTTCCAGGGCACCATCAAGTCGGCGGTGGCCTTCGGCGCACTGCTCAGCGAGGGCATCGGCGACACCATCCGCGTGTCCCTGTCGGCGCCTCCGGCGGAGGAGGTCAAGGTCGGCAACCAGATCCTGGAGTCGCTGGGGCTGCGGGAGCGGGGCCTGGAGATCGTCTCATGCCCGTCCTGTGGCCGTGCCCAGGTGGACGTCTACAAGCTGGCCGAGGAGGTCACGGCCGGTCTGGACGGCATGGAGGTCCCTCTGCGGGTCGCGGTCATGGGCTGCGTGGTGAACGGTCCGGGCGAGGCGAGGGAAGCGGACCTGGGGGTCGCCTCCGGCAACGGCAAGGGGCAGATCTTTGTGAAGGGCGAGGTCATCAAGACGGTGCCCGAGTCGAAGATCGTGGAGACCCTGATCGAGGAGGCGATGAAGATCGCCGAGCAGATGGAGGCGGACGGGGCCGCGTCCGGGGAGCCCTCGGTTTCGGTGGCGGGCTGACGGGGGCGGGGCCGTCGGGGTTCGATCGGCCACCGGCACGGCCACCCCAGACGCCACGGCCGGCACTCGCGTCTCCCAGGCTGCCCGGAGGGCTCCGGCATCGGGCGGCGGCGCCTATTTTCGCCAGGTACAGTGCGGGGAATCAGCAGATCCCAGGGTGAGGCCCCCGTACGTGTTGACGCAGACCACCACCAGGGTCCTCGAACCGAGTGACCTGGACGCCGCGCTCGCCGTCCTCGACCGTGAGCCGGTCGTGAACGCCTTCGTGACCTCCCGGGTGCAGATCGCGGGCCTCGACCCGTGGCGACTCGGCGGCGAGATGTGGGGCTGGTACGAGGACGGCATGCTGACGTCCCTCTGCTACGCCGGCGCCAACCTGGTGCCGATCTGCGCCACTCCCCGTGCCGTACGCGCCTTCGCGGACCGGGCCCGTCGCGCGGGCCGCCGCTGCTCCTCCATAGTCGGCCCGGCCGAGGTCACCGCCCAGCTGTGGCGGCTCCTCGAGCCGAACTGGGGCCCCGCACGCGAAGTCCGCCCCCGCCAGCCCCTGATGGTCACCGACCGAGTTCCCTCCGACATCGCCCCCGATCCGTACGTCCGCCGGATCCGCAAGGACGAGATGGAGACGATCATGCCCGCCTGCGTGGCGATGTTCACGGAGGAGGTCGGCATCTCGCCGCTCGCCGGTGACGGAGGGCTCCTGTACCAGGCCCGGGTCGCCGAACTCGTAGGCTCCGGGCGCTCGTTCGCCCGCCTCGGACACGACGGCCGGGTCATCTTCAAGGCGGAGATCGGCGCCGCGACATCCCAGGCCTGCCAGATCCAGGGCGTCTGGATCGCCCCCGAGTACCGAGGCCAAGGCCTCGCGGCCCCCGGCATGGCAGCCGTCCTCCGCTACGCCCTAGCAGACGTGGCCCCAGTCGCCAGCCTCTACGTCAACGACTTCAACACAGCGGCCCGCCGCACCTACCAGAGGGTGGGCTTCCAGGAAATCGGCGCGTTCATGAGCGTGCTGTTCTGAGAGAAGGTCTGCTCCTCCAAGCCGGCAGGGCATGAGCGCCCCGTCAGGGGCGCGGGGAACTGCGCGACCAGCCACAATGAACCCGCAGTCAACAGACAACCTCGGTACCCGGGCGCAACCCAGCGGAGTCCGAAGGTAGTCTCCGCTCATGTTGCGCATCCCCGGCCAGGGTTCTCGTACGCCCGACGAAGTCGTCATCGGCCCGCTGGATCTGGCCGCGCGGATCGACGAGGCGCTCGGCGTGCAGGCCGTGGCCTTCGGGCTCGGCGCGGACGAGATCGCCGTACGGCGGCAGATCGTACTGCGGCATCTCACCTACCCCGGTGCTCGCGCACTCGGCGCCACCACGCCCGACGGCCGCCTCGTCGGCTTCGTCTACGGCATGCCCAACGACCGCGCCCACTGGTGGTCCACCGTCGTCGAGCCCTATCTGCGCAGTCAGGGTCACGAGTCCTGGCTCGAGGACTCCTTCGTGATCACCGAGCTGCACGTCCACCCGCACTACCAGAACCGCGGCATCGGCCGTGCCCTGATCACCACCATCACGGACGGCGCCACCCAGCCCCGCTCGATCCTCTCGGCCATCGACACGGACAGCCCGGCCCGCGGCCTCTACCACTCGCTCGGCTACGAGGACCTGGCCCGCAACGTCCTCTTCCCCAGCGCCCCGAAGCCGTACGCGGTGATGGGCGCCCACCTGCCCCTCCGCCGCAGGCGATAGGGGCCGGGACGCCAATCGATTTCCACCGCCCGGTACCGCCCGGCTAACCTCCTAGCCATCACCGTTATCCGGCAGGAGTTAAGAATCATGGCCCAGGTCCAGCGCATGTCCCGATTGATGATCAAGACACTGCGCGACGACCCGGCGGACGCCGAGACGCTCAGCCACAAGCTGCTCGTCCGCGCCGGTTACGTACGCCGCACGTCGGCCGGTATCTGGAGCTGGCTGCCGCTCGGCAAGAAGGTCCTCGAGAACGTGGCGCGCGTGGTGCGCGAGGAGATGGACGCCATCGGCGGCCAGGAGGTCCTGCTGCCCGCGCTGCTGCCGCGCGAGCCGTACGACGCGTCGGGACGCTGGGACGAGTACGGCGATCTCCTCTTCCGCGTCAAGGACCGCAAGGGCGCCGACTATCTCCTGGGCCCCACGCACGAGGAGATCTTCACCCAACTCGTCAAGGACCAGTGCTCGTCCTACAAGGACCTGCCGGTGATCCTCTACCAGATTCAGACCAAGTACCGGGACGAGGCCCGTCCCCGCTCCGGTGTGCTGCGCGGCCGTGAGTTCCAGATGAAGGACTCGTACTCCTTCGACACCACGGACGAGGGCCTCGTCGAGTCGTACGCGCTGCACCGCGAGGCGTACCAGAAGATCTTCGCCCGCCTCGGCCTCGACTACCGCATCGTCTCCGCCGTCTCCGGCGCGATGGGCGGCTCGGCGTCGGAGGAGTTCCTCGCGCCCGCCGCGGCCGGTGAGGACACCTTCGTGGACTGCCCGGCCTGCGACTACGCGGCGAACACGGAGGCCGTCACCTTCGCGCTCACGCCGGTCGAGGGCGTCGAGCACGGTCCGGTCGAGGAGCTGGACACCCCTGACACTCCGACCATCGAGACCCTCGCCCAGCACCTCGGCGTGACGGCGTCCGCCACCCTCAAGAACCTCCTCGTCAAGGTCGACGGCGAGATCGTCGCCGTCGGTGTCCCCGGTGACCGCGAGGTCGACCTCGGCAAGCTGGGCGAGCATCTGGCCCCGGCGGTGGTGGAGTTGGTGACCGCCGAGGACTTCGTGGGCCGTGAGGATCTCGTACGCGGCTACGTCGGCCCGCAGGGCATGGACAAGGTCCGCTACATCGCCGATCCGCGCGTGGCGCCCGGTACGGCCTGGATCACGGGTGCCAACAAGCCCGACAAGCACGCGCGCAACGTCGTCTGCGGGCGGGACTTCGAGGTGGACGACTACCTCGACGTGGTCGTCGTCGAGGAGGGCGACCCCTGCCCCGTCTGCGGCACCGGCCTCAAGATGGACCGCGCCATCGAGATCGGTCACATCTTCCAGCTCGGCCGTAAGTACGCCGACACCTTCCAGCTCGATGTCCTCGGGCAGAACGGCAAGCCGGTTCGCGTGACGATGGGCTCGTACGGCATCGGTGTCTCGCGTGCGGTGGCGGCGCTGGCCGAGCAGTCGGCGGACGGGCAGGGGCTGTGCTGGCCTCGCGAGGTCGCCCCGGCCGACGTGCACGTCGTCGCCGCCGGCAAGGCCCTGCAGACCGAGCTCGCCCTCGACGTCTCGGAGAAGCTGGGCGCGGCAGGCGTACGCGTCCTGGTGGACGACCGGGCCGGCGTCTCGCCGGGCGTCAAGTTCACGGACGCCGAACTGATCGGCGTCCCCCAGATCCTGGTGGCCGGCCGCCGCTCGGCCGAGGGCGTCGTGGAACTCAAGGACCGCCGCACCGGGGAGCGCGAGGAGCTGACGGTGGCGGAGGCGGTGGCTCGCCTGACGGCGTAGCGGGGCCTGTACGCCGTGGGTGCGGCGGGTTTGTTTCGCCCCCGCCGCCCCTACCCTCCCCCACGCTCGGCTTCGCTCGAGCGGGGGGACCCCCATCGTCCCCTGGGCTTCGCCCAGACCCACAGTCCGCGAAGGCGGAGGGGCTCCGCCCCTGGACCCCGCTGGGGCTGCCGCCCCAGACCCCGCATCGGCCTAAGGGCCTCGTCCTCAAACGCCGGACGGGCTGAAAAATCAGCCCCTTGGGGGCACCTCTGGGGGCACCCCCAGCGGTAGCTGGGGGAGTTTGAGGACCCGGGGGTCCGGGGGCTGGCCCCCGAAACGGGGTCCGGGGCGGAGCCCCGAGCGGGGTGCGGGGCAGAGCCCCGAGCCGGGCCCAGGGGCGCAGCCCCGAGGGGGCCTGGGGGCGCAGCCCCCAGCGGGGCTCCGGGGCTGGCCCCGGGATGGGACGGGTAGGGGCGGCGGGGGGCGAAACCCCCCAACGGCCACCCACCCCCCTACAACCACCCCGCGAACTCCAGCAACAGCTCCGCATCCTGCCCCCGCCCCACCCGCCGAGCCCGCACCCCCGACTCGACCGCCCGGAACAGCGTCCACCCCCGCAAGCGTTCCTGGTCCACGTCCAGCGACTCCGCGAGGCGCTTGACCCGGCGACGGGTCGTCGCGGGGCCGGACGGTGAGGCGATCAAGTCCTCGACGCGATCGCGGACCAGGCGGGCCAGGTCGAAGGCGCACTCGCCGACGACGGGATCGGGCCCCACGGCCAGCCAGGGACTGCGTTCACCGGCGAGCACCTTGCTCTGGCGGAAGGTGCCGTGCAGCAGACGCTGCTCCGGCGGAGCCGCGAGCAACTGCTCGCGCACCGCGAGCGCCGCGTCCACCAGCGGCAGTGCCTCCGCATCGGCAGACGCCCGCATCGCCTCGGCCTGCCGCCCCGTCCGCTCGGCCACGGTCTCGAAGGCGTGCCCGGCAGGCGGCTCGACCCACAGCCGCCGCAAGGTCCCGGCCGCCTCCAGCATCGACTTCGCCTCGGGCAATGACCGCACGGACACATCGGGATGCAACCGCTCCAGCAGCAGCACACCCCCGGCCCCGGAGGCACTGGAGGGACGCGGGGAACCGGGCGGCGCCTCAAGGAGCCGTACCGCCCCCCGTCCATCCCAGTGCGCCAGCGCGGCCCGCTCACTCTCCGGACGCGCCCGCGGCGGCGCGAGCTTGAGGACCGCGGGGGTCCCGTCGGGCAGCCGCACCAGCACCACAAGACTGCTGCGCCCGCCGGGCACCTGCACCCGCTCCACGGTCAACTCGCGTACCGCGACAGCCTGTTGAGCCGTCTCGGGCAGCTTCTCCAGCCAGTCGTCACCGGCCGGCGCCGTCTCGCCGAGCGCCCGGACGAGCCGCTGCGGCGGTTCGAAAGCCATACGCGAGTGTTCCCTTCCGATGTGCTCGACGCGCTCGCCGTGCTCCGAGATGCGTTACGTGCGGGGTGTCGACGGTGGCCCGGCCTGGGCGGCCCGCTCGGCGAGACCAGGGAAGGCTACGCTCCCGCCACGCCATCGCGCCGCCCGCACCGCAGCCTCCCGCAAGGCCTCGGCGGCATCACGCCGCCGCTCACCCCCGGAGGCCCGTACGACATCCGAGTACACCCCGGCCACCCGCTCCTCCAACTCGACGGCCAGCCGCACGGCCGCATCCGAGTCGGTCACCGGGAACGGCAGTGCGTAGGCGGCCGCCGCCGGTTCGGGCTTCCCGTCCAGGTCCCGCACGGCCCGCGCGAGCGCGTCACGCCGGGCCCGATGCGCGTCGTACGCCGCTTGAGCCTCGGCCCGCCGCTCCTCGCCGACCTTCCCGCCCACGACCCCGTACCCGTACACCGCCGCATGCTCGGCGCGCAGCGCGGCCTGCACAGCCTTCAGCTCGGCCGAAGCCTCCGCATCCCCGGAATTCTGGGCCCCGCTCATTTCCCGCCCTCCGTCAACAAGTACACGTGCACCGCACCGGCCGCCGCCACCGAGGCCAGCAGCCGCGCCAGCTCTCCCGGCACCTCCTCCAGCGCCTTCGTACGCCGGTCCGCCAATGCCCGCTCGGCCGAGGCGAGTTCGGCGAGGGCGTCCTCCTCGCGGGCCGGCACACTCGCGGCCGGAGCACTCGCCGAAGCAGCGGGAGACGAAGAGGCCGAGGCGCTAGGGGTGGCAGAGGCCCGTTTCCCGCCCCCGAACGCCTTCGCATGCCGTACGACCTCCGCCCGCAGCGGTGTCAGCCGCGACGCCAGCGCCGGATGCGCGGCGAGCACGGCCTCGTACCGCGCCGCGAGCCCCTCGCTGTCGCGTGCCGCACGCGCGCGTGCCCGATCGGCGGCGGAAGCGGCCTCCTCGGTGGTCTCGGAAGAGGACTCGGAGGTGGAGCAGCCCGTGAGCAGCGCGGCGCCCGCACCGGCGGCTGAGGCGAGCAGGCTCCTTCGGCGCGGCCCCGAGGGCGAGCGCGACGGCGGGGTGAACGACAAGGCAGACGTCCTCGGCAGACTCGTACGAAAGGAAGGGCGGCGACCGGAGCTCCGGGTGGCTGGGCTGCCCGGATCAAGGTAACCCGCGGTGATGCCGGTGGACGGCAACACCCTTCTGGACCCGATACCCTTTGACCTGACACGCGACCTACCCACAACAGCACACGCGGCCGAGGAGTCACCCGGATGAGCACCACCCAGAGCGAGAGGCTGCGAGGACTGCTGGAACCGCTCGTCAGCTCCCAGGGACTCGATCTCGAGGAGATCGAAGTGGACTCGGTCGGGCGTAAGCGTGTGCTGCGCGTCGTCGTCGATTCCGACGAAGGTGCCGACCTCGACCAGATCGCCGATGTGAGCCGCGTGCTCTCGGCGAAGCTCGACGAGACGGACGCGATGGGCGCGGGCGAGTACACCCTCGAGGTGGGAACGCCCGGTGCGGAGCGCGAGCTCAGGGAACACCGTCACTACGTACGTGCCACCGGCCGGCTGGTGAAGTTCCAGCTGACCGAAGGTGGCGAGGTGGTCGCCCGGATCCTGAAGGTGGACGACGAGGGCGTGGACCTCGAAGTGCCCGGTGTGAAGGGGCGCAAGGCCACTGCCAGAAGGCTCGCCTTCGAGGAGATCGCCAAGGCGCGCGTCCAGGTCGAGTTCAGCCGTAAGGACAAGAAGGAAGAGGAGGCGTAGCCGTGGACATCGACATGAGTGCCCTGCGGGGCTTGGTACGGGAGAAGGAGATCTCCTTCGACCTGCTGGTCGAAGCGATCGAATCGGCCCTCCTCATCGCGTATCACCGCACCGAGGGAAGCCGTCGCCACGCGCGCGTGGAGCTCAACCGTGAGAGCGGCCATGTGACCGTGTGGGCGAAGGAGGACCCCGAGGACCTCGAAGAGGGCCAGGAGCCCCGCGAGTTCGACGACACCCCGACCGGCTTCGGCCGTATCGCAGCCACCACCGCCAAGCAGGTCATCCTGCAGCGCCTGCGGGACGCCGAGGACGACGCGACGCTCGGCGAGTACGCGGGCCGCGAGGGCGACATCGTCACCGGCGTCGTCCAGCAGGGCCGCGACCCCAAGAACGTACTCGTGGACATCGGCAAGCTGGAGGCAATCCTGCCCGTGCAGGAGCAGGTTCCCGGCGAGACGTACCAGCACGGTATGCGGCTGAGGTCGTACGTGGTCCGGGTGGCGAAGGGTGTGCGTGGGCCCTCCGTGACGCTGTCGCGGACACATCCCAATCTGGTGAAGAAACTCTTCGCTCTCGAGGTGCCGGAGATCGCCGACGGGTCCGTCGAGATCGCCGCCATCGCCCGGGAGGCCGGGCACCGCACGAAGATCGCCGTCCGCTCCACCCGTTCGGGCCTGAACGCCAAGGGCGCCTGCATCGGGCCCATGGGCGGCCGTGTGCGCAATGTCATGGGCGAACTCAACGGTGAGAAGATCGACATCGTCGACTGGTCCGACGATCCGGCCGAGATGGTGGCCAACGCGCTGTCCCCCGCCCGGGTCTCCAAAGTCGAGGTCGTGGACCTGGCGGCCCGCTCCGCGCGCGTGACGGTGCCGGACTATCAACTGTCCCTGGCCATCGGCAAAGAAGGGCAGAACGCCCGGCTCGCCGCCCGGCTGACGGGATGGCGGATCGACATCCGTCCGGACACCGAACAGACCGGTGAGCAGACCGGTCAGCAGGCCGGGGACCAGGGCAGGGAATAGATCACGCCCCCAGATCGCTGAGATCACGACAGTTTGATACGCGGCAACCGTTCGATTCTTGCCCCAAAGGGGTGAGGTCGGTGCGGGGAGGTAGACTTTGATTGTGTCTGGCCGGACGCCAGTCCGAGCATGCCCTGAGCGCACGTGTGTGGGGTGCCGGGAGCGAGCGGCCAAGGACGATCTGCTGCGCATCGTGGCGATCGAGGGCGAGTGCGTCCCCGATCATCGCGGTACGCTGCCCGGCCGGGGTGCCTACGTTCACCCCGCCCTGGTCTGTCTCGACCTGGCGGTCCGCCGCCGGGCGTTCCCTCGGGCGCTGCGTGCCCAGGGACCGCTCGACACGGAGGCATTGCGCCAAGCTGTCGAGAAGACCGTTGCCGAGAAGGCAACACCGTAAGACGTGTCGCACGGAACCCCCGTGCGGCCCTGGTACCCCGCGAGTTGGAAGTAGGTCGAGATTGCGATGAGCACTCGATGAGCACGCGATGAGTACGCCCATGAAGTAGCGACGGTCCGGACGCAACCCGGACCTAAAAGGAGCGAAGTGGCTAAGGTCCGGGTATACGAACTCGCCAAGGAGTTCGGGGTTGAGAGCAAGGTCGTCATGGCCAAGCTCCAAGAACTCGGTGAATTTGTCCGTTCTGCGTCCTCGACCATCGAGGCGCCCGTTGTACGCAAACTGACCGACGCCCTCCAGCAGGGCAACGGCGGCGGCAAGCCCGCCCCGCGCAAGGCCGCGCCCGCCAAGCCGGCCTCCCCCTCTCCGGCGCAGGCCGCCCGTCCGGCTGCCCCGCGCCCGCCGGCCCCGAAGCCGGCTGCCGCGGAGAAGCCTGCGGCTCCGGCCGGTGGGCCCGTAACCCCGGGGCCGCGTCCGACTCCGGGTCCCAAGCCGCCCGCGCCGAAGCCCGCTCCGGCGTCTCCGGCTCCTGCGGCGCCCGAGTTCACGGCGCCTCCGTCGGCTCCCGCGGCATCCTCCGGTCCCGCGGCATCCTCCGGTCCCGCGGCATCCTCCGGTCCCGCGGCATCCTCCGGTCCCGCGGCATCCTCCGGTCCCGCGGCTCCCTCGGGTCCGCGTCCCGGCGGCGCCCGTCCCGGTGCCCCGAAGCCGGGTGCCCGTCCGGGTCCCGCTCAGGGTGGCGGCCAGGGCCGTGGCGACCGCGGTGACCGTCAGGGCGCTCCGCGTCCCGGCGGCCAGGGCGGTCGTCCGGGCGGTCGTCCGGCCGGCCCGCGTCCGGGCAACAACCCGTTCACCTCTGGTGGCTCCACCGGTATGGCGCGCCCGCAGTCGCCCCGTCCGGGTGGTGCCCCGCGTCCCGGTGGCGCCGGTGCGCCGGGTGGGGGTCCGCGTCCGCAGGGTGCGGGCCAGGACCGTGGTCCTCGTCCGCAGGGTGGTCCCGGTGGCGCTCCGCGTCCCGGTGGCGGCCCCGGCGGCAACCGTCCGACTCCGGGCGGCATGCCTCGTCCGCAGGGTGGTCCCGGTGGCGCTCCGCGTCCCGGCGGCGGCCCCGGCGGCAACCGTCCGAACCCCGGCATGATGCCGCAGCGTCCTGCTGCCGGTAGCCCGCGTCCCGGCGGCGGTGGCCCCGGTGGCCGCGGTCCTGGTGGCGGCGGTCGTCCCGGTGGCGGTGGCGGCGGTCGTCCTGGTGGCGGCGGCTTCGCAGGTCGTCCCGGTGGCGGCGGCGGTGGCGGTTTCGCCGGTCGTCCCGGTGGTCCCGGTGGCGGTGGCGGCGGTTTCGCCGGTCGTCCGGGTGGTCCCGGTGGCGGCGGTGGCCGTCCCGGCTTCGGCGGTCGTCCGGGTGGTCCCGGTGGCCGTGGTGGCACGCAGGGCGCCTTCGGTCGTCCCGGCGGTCCCGCGCGTCGTGGCCGCAAGTCGAAGCGGCAGAGGCGCCAGGAGTACGAGGCCATGCAGGCCCCGTCGGTCGGCGGCGTGATGCTGCCTCGCGGCAACGGACAGACCGTCCGCCTGTCGCGCGGTGCGTCCCTCACCGACTTCGCGGAGAAGATCAACGCCAATCCGGCGTCGCTCGTCGCCGTGATGATGAACCTCGGCGAGATGGTCACTGCCACGCAGTCCGTCTCCGACGAGACCCTCCAGCTGCTCGCCGGCGAGATGAACTACGTCGTCGAGATCGTCAGCCCGGAGGAGGAGGACCGCGAGCTGCTCGAGTCCTTCGACATCGAGTTCGGCGAGGACGAGGGCGGCGAGGAGTTCCTCGCGCCGCGTCCGCCGGTCGTGACCGTCATGGGTCACGTCGACCACGGTAAGACCCGCCTCCTTGACACCATCCGCAAGACGAACGTCGTCGCGGGCGAGGCCGGCGGTATCACGCAGCACATCGGTGCGTACCAGGTCGCCACCGAGGTCAACGAGGAAGAGCGCAGGATCACCTTCATCGACACCCCGGGTCACGAGGCGTTCACCGCCATGCGTGCCCGTGGTGCCAAGTCGACCGACATCGCGATCCTCGTGGTGGCGGCCAACGACGGTGTGATGCCCCAGACGATCGAGGCGTTGAACCACGCCAAGGCGGCCGGTGTGCCGATCGTGGTCGCGGTCAACAAGATCGACGTCGAGGGTGCCGACCCGACCAAGGTGCGCGGTCAGCTCACCGAGTTCGGTCTGGTGGCCGAGGAGTTCGGCGGCGACACGATGTTCGTCGACATCTCCGCCAAGCAGGGCCTCAACATCGAGAGCCTGCTGGAGGCCGTGGTCCTCACCGCGGACGCCTCGCTCGACCTGCGGGCCAACCCGGAGCAGGACGCGCAGGGCATCGCGATCGAGTCCCACCTGGACCGTGGCCGCGGCGCCGTCGCGACCGTCCTGGTCCAGCGAGGCACCCTGCGGGTCGGCGACACCATGGTGGTCGGCGACGCGTACGGCCGTGTCCGCGCGATGCTCGACGACAAGGGCGAGAACGTGGAAGAGGCGGGTCCCTCGACCCCGGTCCTCGTCCTCGGTCTCACCAACGTCCCGGGCGCCGGCGACAACTTCCTCGTCGTCGACGAGGACCGTACGGCCCGTCAGATCGCTGAGAAGCGTGCCGCTCGTGAGCGGAACGCCAACTTCGCCCGCCGGGGCGTCCGGTTCTCCCTGGAGAACCTGGACGAGGCCCTCAAGGCCGGTCTGGTGCAGGAACTCAACCTCATCATCAAGGGCGACGCGTCCGGTTCGGTGGAGGCTCTCGAGTCCTCGCTGCTCCAGCTCGACGTCGGCGAAGAGGTCGACATCCGCATCCTGCACCGTGGTGTGGGTGCGGTCACCGAGTCGGACATCGACCTGGCGACCGGATCCGACGCCATCGTCATCGGCTTCAACGTCCGCGCGGCCGGCCGTGCCTCGCAGATGGCGGAGCGCGAGGGCGTCGACGTCCGCTACTACTCGGTGATCTACCAGGCCATCGAGGAGATCGAGGCGGCCCTCAAGGGCATGCTCAAGCCGGAGTACGAAGAGGTCGAGCTCGGCACGGCGGAGATCCGCGAGGTCTTCCGCTCGTCCAAGCTGGGCAACATCGCCGGTGTGCTGGTCCGCTCCGGCGAGGTCAAGCGCAACACCAAGGCGCGGTTGCTGCGCGATGGCAAGGTCATCGCGGAGAACCTCAACATCTCCGGCCTGCGTCGCTTCAAGGACGACGTCACCGAGATTCGCGAAGGGTTCGAGGGCGGTATCAACCTCGGCAACTTCAACGACATCAAGGTCGACGACGTCATCGCGACGTACGAGATGCGCGAGAAGCCCCGCGGCTGACGCCTGCGGCGCGCTGAACCGGGTTGGCGCCACCCCCGCCGGGATTCTTCCCGCGGGGGTGGCGCCGACCGGGGTTTTTCGACCCCCGCCGCCCTTACCCGTCCCATCCCTGGGGCTGCGCCCCAGATCCCACCCGGGGCTCTGCCCCGGACCCCGCTGGGGGCTGCGCCCCCAGACCCCCGATCGGCCTGAACGGCCTCGTCCTCAAACTCCCCCAGCTACCGCTGGGGGTGCCCCCAGAGGTGCCCCCAGACGGGCTGGTTGGTGCTGGCCTTGGCTGACAGAGCTCGGGTGCGGAAGATCTGCCCGTCCGGCAGAAATCAGCGCCGGTCGGCGAAAATCAGCCCGTCCGGCGTTTGAGGACCGGGGGTTCGGGGGCTGGCCCCCGAAACGGGGTCCGGGGCGGAGCCCGCCCCGAAGGGGGTCGGGGGCGCAGCCCCAGGGGGGTCCAGGGGCAGCGCCCCTTGGTATGGGACGGGTAAGGGCGGCGGGGGCGAAAACCCCCTCGAGCCGCGCCAGCCTCCCGTTGTACCGTTCTCGACGTCCCTGCCAAGAGCTTGGCGGGTCATCTACCCCGTACCGGCGGGACATCCGGACACACAACATGTACGTGGGGACTCTGTCCTTCGACCTGCTCCTCGGCGACGTACGGTCGCTGAAGGAGAAGCGTTCCGTCGTCCGCCCCATCGTGGCGGAGCTGCAGCGCAAGTTCGCGGTGAGCGCGGCGGAAGTAGGCGATCAGGACCTGTACCGACGGGCCGAGATCGGTCTGGCGGTGGTGTCGGGGGACGCGACGCATCTGACCGACGTACTGGACCGGTGCGAGCGCATGGTCGCCGGCCGGCCGGAGGTGGAGCTGTTGTCCGTACGACGGCGGCTGCACGGCGACGACGACTGACCGTGCACGACGATGGACAGTGCACGCGGTGCAAGACGATGGACCGTGCACGCCGTGCACGACGATGAATGTGCACGCGGACACACGCGGGCACCCGCGGATACGCGGAACAGGCAAGAAAGAGGGAGACGGACCAGTGGCCGACAACGCGCGGGCGAAGAGGCTGGCGGACCTCATCCGAGAGGTGGTGGCCCAGAAGCTGCAGCGCGGGATCAAGGACCCGCGGCTCGGTTCCCACGTCACCATCACGGACACCCGGGTCACCGGGGATCTGCGGGAGGCGACCGTCTTCTACACGGTGTACGGGGACGACGAGGAGCGCGCGGCGGCGGCAGCCGGCCTGGAGAGCGCCAAGGGCGTGCTCCGCTCGGCCGTCGGGGCTGCGGCGGGCGTGAAGTTCACGCCGACGCTCAGCTTCGTGGCGGACGCCCTGCCGGACACCGCCAAGACCATCGAGGACCTGCTCGACAAGGCACGGGCCTCGGACGCGAAGGTGCGCGAGGTCTCGGCCGGCGCCAGCTTCGCGGGTGACGCGGACCCGTACAAGAAGCCGGACGAAGAGGACGAGACGCCAGAGACGGACGGCGACGCCCCGGCATGACCCAGAACAACCGCACGCCCGACGGCCTGGTCATCGTCGACAAGCCGTCGGGCTTCACTTCGCACGACGTGGTCGCCAAAATGCGCGGGATCGCGAAGACCCGCCGAGTCGGACACGCCGGCACCCTCGACCCCATGGCGACGGGCGTACTCGTCCTCGGCGTCGAGAAGGCGACCAAGCTCCTCGGCCATCTCGCGCTCACCGAGAAGGAATACCTCGGGACCATCCGGCTCGGGCAGACATCCGTCACCGATGACGCCGAAGGGGACATCACGGCCTCCGCGGACGCCTCGGGGATCACCCGGGACGCCATCGACGCCGGGATCGCCAAGCTCACCGGCGGCATCATGCAGGTGCCGTCCAAGGTCAGTGCCATCAAGATCGACGGGGTGCGCTCGTACAAGCGGGCCCGCGAGGGCGAGGACTTCGAGATCCCGGCCCGGCCGGTCACGGTCTCCTCGTTCTCCGTGTACGACGTCCGGGGCGCCGTCGCCGAGGACGGTACGCCCGTACTGGACCTGGTCGTCTCGGTGGTCTGCTCCTCGGGGACGTACATCCGCGCGCTGGCCCGCGATCTCGGCGCCGGTCTGGGCGTCGGCGGCCATCTGACGGCCCTGCGCCGCACCCGTGTCGGCCCCTACAAGCTCGACTCCGCGCGCACGCTTGACCAGCTCCAGGAGGAGCTGACCGTGATGCCGCTGGCGGAGGCGGCCGCAGCCGCGTTCCCGCGCTGGGACGTGGACGCGAAGAGGGCGCGACTGCTGACGAACGGGGTGCGCCTCGACATTCCCGACGTGTACGCGGGAGCCGGCGCCGTCGGGGTGTTCGATCCTGAGGGGCGGTTCCTCGCGCTGGTGGAGGAGCAGAAGGGCAAGGCCAAGAGCCTGGCCGTCTTCGGCTGACCAGTGCTGACCCGGGGCTGACCTGTGCTGATCGGGGCTGACCGGTGGGTGCGGACCGTCACAGGCCCCATGCCGATGCTGGGCGAGCGGGTGCGGCATGGCACTCTTGGACCTGCGTATGAGAGACCTGCGTATGAGGCGATCGGTACGCAGCCAATACGGAAGCGGTTTCGACGAGGAGCGGTCACAGTGCAGCGCTGGCGTGGCTTGGAGGACATCCCCCAGGACTGGGGGCGCAGCGTCGTCACCATCGGCTCGTACGACGGCGTCCACCGCGGACACCAGCTGATCATCCGGCATGCCGTGGACCGGGCGCGCGAGCTGGGCGTTCCGTCCGTGGTCGTGACGTTCGACCCGCACCCGAGCGAGGTCGTGCGCCCCGGCAGCCATCCGCCGCTGCTCGCCCCGCACCACCGCCGCGCCGAACTGATGGCTGAGCTGGGTGTCGACGCCGTGCTCATTCTCCCCTTCACCACCGAGTTCTCGAAGCTCTCGCCCGCCGACTTCGTCGTCAAGGTCCTCGTCGACAAGCTGCACGCCAAGGCCGTCGTCGAGGGCCCGAACTTCCGCTTCGGCCACAAGGCCGCCGGGAACGTGGCGTTCCTCGCCGAGCAGGGCAAGACGTACGACTTCGAAGTCGAGGTCGTCGACCTGTACGTGACCGGATCGGCCGGCGGCGGCGAACCGTTTTCCTCCACGCTCACCCGGCGGCTCGTCGCCGAGGGCGATGTCGAGGGCGCGCGCGAGATCCTCGGCCGCCCGCACCGCGTCGAGGGCGTCGTCGTGCGCGGCGCCCAGCGCGGCCGTGAACTGGGCTTCCCCACCGCCAACGTCGAGACGCTCCCGCACACTGCGATCCCCGCCGACGGCGTCTACGCCGGCTGGCTGCACACCCAGGGCGAGGCCATGCCCGCCGCGATCTCCGTCGGCACGAACCCGCAGTTCGAGGGCACGGAGCGGACCGTCGAGGCGTACGCCATCGACCGCGTCGGACTCGACCTGTACGGCCTGCATGTCGCGGTCGACTTCCTGGCCTTCGTCCGCGGACAGGCCAAGTTCGACTCCCTCGAGGGCCTGCTGGAGACGATGGCGCAGGACGTGAAGCGCTGCCGGGAGCTGGTGGAGGCGTACGAGGGGGAGTAGGCGGTTGCTGTACGTGGCTGGGGGCGCCCGGTGCTGCTGACGGCACCGGGCGCCCCCAGCGACGCATCGACAAAGCCGGCTACTGCTGCACGTGTTCCACGCTCAAGGGCCGGACGACCTGTGCCCAGTGGCAGGCCACCTGGATCTGACCGCCTCCGGCCAGTACCGGCAGGTCCTGTTCGCGGCAGGCGTCCGCGACCGAGGCGCGGTCGGCCTCGCCGCTTGCGAGGATCTGGCAGCGGGCGTGGAAGCGGCAGCCGGAGGGGATGCGGGAGGGGTCCGGGGGCTCGCCCGTGAGGACCACCGGATCGCCGGGGGACTCCGGCAGGACGGACAACAGGGCCTGGGTGTAAGGGTGTTGGGGTTCCGTGAGTACCTGCTCCACGGGTCCCGTCTCCACGATCCGGCCCAGGTACATCACCGCGACCCGGTCGGCGATGTTCCACGCGAGGCCGAGGTCGTGCGTCACCACGAGGGCGGACAGGCCGAGTTCGGTGCGCAGGTGCAGCAGGAGGGCCAGGATCTCGCCGCGTACGGAGGCGTCGAGGGAGGCCACCGGCTCGTCGGCGACGATGAGTTCGGGCTCCAGGACGAGGGCGCCCGCGATGACGACGCGCTGCCGCTGGCCGCCGGACAGTTCGTGCGGGTAGCGGAGGAAGAAGCGCTCGGGAGGACGCAGCCCGGCCCGGGAGAGGGCTTCGGCGACCGCCGCCCGCTCATCACCCGCGTACCCGTGGATACGCAGGCCCTCCGCCACCGCGTCGTACACCGTGTGCCGCGGATTGAGCGAGCCGCTCGGATCCTGCAGCACCAGCTGAACGCGTCTGCGGTACGCCTTGAGGGCTCGCGAGGAGTAGCCGAGGGGCTTGCCCCCGAAGGCGATACGGCCCGCGGTCGGCCGGACGAGCCCCAGCAACGAGCGCGCCAGCGTCGTCTTGCCGCAGCCCGACTCCCCGACCAGCCCGACGATTTCACCGGGCCGGATGTCGAGGTCGACGCCGTCGACGGCGCGGGCCTGGGCTGCTCCGTGGCGACCAGGGAAAGTGACGTGCAGACCTTCGGCGCTGAGGAGGGGCGCCGTCCCGGAGGGCGGGGGAGGAGTGGTGCTCGTCATGGCGTACTGCTCCTCGCTTCTCCGGTGGCGTCTCCGACGGCATCTCCGGCGGGGCCTCCGATTGCATCTCCTACGGCTTCGCTTGCGGGTTTTCCGACGGCTTCGTCGGCGGCGGATGCGCTGCCTGCCTCGGTCTCGGCCCTGGCCTCGGCCTTGGTCTCGACCCCGATCCTGAGCCCGACCTCGACTCCGACTCCGGCCGACGTCGCGTCGGCACATCCGTCTGGCCCGGCCGACCCCGACACCCCCACGTGTACGCACGCCGCCCTGCGCGCCGGCCCCGCGTCGCGCAGCGGCTGGTCCTCCGTCGCGCACCCGTCCAGAGCCACCGAGCAGCGCGGATGGAACGTGCAGCCCGAGGGCAGAGCGGCCGGATCCGGAGGGTCGCCCGGCAACCCGCGCGGCGCGAAGCGCGAGGTCGGGTCGCCGATCCGGGGGAACGCCGCGGACAGAGCCCGGGCGTACGGGTGGCGGGCCTGCTCGTAGACCGACCGCGCCGGGCCTTCCTCGACCACCCGCCCCGCGTACATCACCGCGAGCCGGTCGCAGGTGTCGGACAGGACCGCGAGGTCGTGGCTGATCATGATCAGACCCAAGTCCTGGTCGGCGACGAGCTGTTCGATCAGGCGGAGGATCTGCGCCTGGATCATCACGTCGAGGGCCGTGGTCGGCTCGTCGGCGATGATCAGGCGAGGGGCGCAGGCCAGCGCCATGGCGATCATGACGCGCTGCCGCTGGCCGCCCGACAACTCGTGCGGGTACGCGGACGCGCGTGCCGCCGGAAGGCCCACGTGCTCCAGGAGTTCACCGGCCTTCTTGCGGGCGCCCGCAGGCGTCGCCTTCCTGTGCAGCAGGATCGGCTCGGCGATCTGGTCGCCGACGCGGTGCACGGCGTTGAGCGAGTGCATCGCGCCCTGGAACACGATCGAGGCACCGGCCCACCGGACCGCCCGTACCCGCCCCCACCGCATGCCCAGCACATCCTCGCCGTCCAGGAGAATCTCCCCGGACACCCGCGTCCCGGACGGCAACAGCCGCAGCAGCGCGAGCGCCAGCGTTGACTTGCCGCAGCCCGACTCACCCGCCAGGCCCAGCTTCTGGCCCGCGTCGACGGTGAGGTTCACCCCGCGCACGGCGGCGGCCCCACCCGCGTACGTCACTTCGAGGTCGCGTACCTCCAGGAGCCTCAACGGGCCACCCCCAGCCTGGGGTTGAGAACGGACTCGACCGCACGCCCGCACAGCGTGAACGCGAGCGCGACGACGGCGATCGCGATACCGGGCGGGACGAGGTACCACCACTTCCCGGAACTGACCGCGCCCGCCTCCCGCGCGTCCTGGAGCAGCCCGCCCCAGGAGACCACCGTCGGATCGCCGAGCCCGAGGAACGCCAGCGTCGCCTCGGCGAGGATCGCGGAGGAGATGATCAGCGTGGTCTGGGCCAGCACCAGCGGCATGACGTTCGGGAGGACATGGCGGGACATGATGTGCCAGTGGCCGCCGCCGAGCGCCTTGGCGCGTTCGATGTACGGCCGCGACTCCACGGCGAGGGTCTGGGCGCGGACCAGGCGGGCCGTGGTCGGCCAGGTCGTGACGCCGATCGCCAGGATGATCGTGCTGAGCGAGCGGGACATCACGGTGGCGAGTGCGATCGCGAGCACCAGCGTCGGCATGACCAGGAACCAGTCCGTGATCCGCATCAGCACGGTCGCGTACCAGCCCCGGAAGTGCCCGGCGGTGATCCCGATCAGCGCCCCGATCGCCACCGAAAGCACCGCCGCGAGCAGCCCCACGAGCAGCGAGACCCGCGAGCCCCACACCACGAGACCGAGCAGACTGCGCCCGAACTGGTCCGTGCCCAGCGGGAATTCGGCACTCGGGCTCTCCAGCGGCCCGCCCGGCGCGTCCGTCACGCTCTGCACGTCGGAGCCGATGGTCAGCGGCGCGGTCAGCGCGATCAGCGCGAAGAGCACGAGGGCGGCGAGGCCGAACAGACCGGCGCGGTGCGTGCGGTACTGCTTCCAGAAGCGGGCCGCCGAGTGACGGCGGCGCTGCCGGGCGAGTGCGCGCGGACTCGCCTTCGCAGCCTGAGGCGGGGGAGTTGCTTCGGTCGTCATCGGCCTACCCGGGGGTCGAGCAGCGGATAGATCAGGTCGGCCAGCGTGTTCATCACGATCACCGCCGCCGCGAAGATGAAGAACAGCCCCTGGACCAGGGGAAGATCGGGCACGCTCAGCGCCTGGTAGAAGAGCCCGCCGAGGCCCGGCCAGGAGAAGACCGTCTCGACGAGAATCACCCCCGCGACGGTCCGCCCGAGATTGACGAAGATCAGCGTCACGGTCGGCAGCATCGCGTTCGGCACGGCATGGCGACGGCGTACGAGATCGTCCCGAAGTCCCTTGGCCCGCGCGGTCGTCAGGTAGTCGCTGCCCATCTCGTCCAGCAGCGCGGACCGCGTGACGAGCAGGGTCTGCCCGTACTCCACCGCGACCAGCGTGATGACGGGGAGGATCAGATGGTGGGCGACGTCGAGGACGTACGCGAAGCCCTCCTCGCCGCCCGACTCCATACCGCCGGTCGGGAAGAGACCGGGAATCGGGCCGATGCCCACCGAGAAGACGATGATGAGCAGCAGACCCAGCCAGAACGACGGAATCGAGTAAAGGGTCAGTGCCAGACCGGTGTTGAGCCGGTCGCCGAGCCCGCCGTGGCGCCAGGCGGCACGCGTACCGAGGAAGACGCCGAGCGCCGTGTAGAGGACGAATGCCGTGCCGGTCAGCAGGAGCGTGTTCGGCAGCGCCTCGCTGATCTTGTTGATGACCGGTGCGTTGAACTGGTACGAGGTGCCGAGATCGCCGGTGAGCGCCTTGCCGCAGTACTTCGTGAACTGCTGCCACAGCGGCAGATCGAGCCCGAACTCCCGTCGGTACGCGGCGAGTTGCTCGGCCGACACCTGGCGCCCGCCCGTCATGTACTTCACCGGGTCGCCGGGGATCAGCCGAAAGAGGAAGAAGCTGGTGACGAGGACGGCGAGCAGCGAGACGGCCGCGCCGCCCACCTTGCCTGCCACATACCGCAGATACGCGGCTCTGGTGCGCGCTCGTGGTCCGCGGACCGACGGCCCGGCCTCGACGGGGCCGTCGGTCTTCCCGGCCTTCTCGACCAGCGAGGGTGTCGCTTCAGCGGTCATAGGGTCATGGACTCTCACTCGGCTCACTCGGTGGAGGGGGGCACTCGGGTGCGCTCAGCGGTGGCGCGGCGGCACGGTGGCGCGGTGGCTATTCGCGGTCTTCGGCGGTCGCGCGGCGGCGCATCCCGAAGAACGAACCGACGCCCGCCAGGACCACGACCCCCGCGACGATGCCGATGACGACGCCTGCGGAGCTCGACTCCGCGGAGGCTTCGTCGACGGCGGCCGGAGTCGCCGACCACCAACTCCAGTAGCCGTCCTGGCCGTAGATGTTCCCCGCGTCCCGAGGCATCGTCATGATCGACTCGATCTGGTCGGTGCGATAGGCCTCGACCGCGTTCGGATACGCCATGACATTCATGTACCCGGTGTCGTACAGCCGCGACTGCAACTGCTTGACGAGGTCCGCCCGCTTGGCCGCGTCGTACTCGGCGAGCTGCTTCCCGTACAGCTCGTCGTACCGCTTGTCGCAGATGAAGTTGTCCGTCGCGCCGGTGTCCTTGGGAGTCGCCGGGAGCGCGGCGCAGGTGTGGATGGACAGGACGAAGTCGGGGTCGGGGTTGACGGACCAGCCGTCGAAGGCGAGGTCGTACTCACCGGCAAGCCATGGATCGGTCACGTTGTCCAGGCAGTTGAGGGTGACGCCGATACCGAGCTCGCCCCACCACTCCTGGAGGTACTTGCCGACTGCCTTGTCCTGGGGGTCGGTTGCGTGACACAGAATGCGGTAGTTGATCGGCTTGCCGTCCTTGCCGACCCGCTTGCCGTCCGCGTTTTTCTTGTAGCCCGCCTGGTCGAGGAGTTGGCTCGCCTTGTCAGGGTCGTACGACAGTTTCTGACCGTCCGTCGGCTTCCAGTGGTACGTCGAGAAGCGCGGCGGGACATAGCCCTCGCCCTCGACTGCGTAGCCCTGGAAGACCTTGTCGATGATGGTCTTGCGGTCCACGGCCATGAACAGCGCCTGCCGGACCTTCTGATCGAGCAGCGACTCGTGTCCGTCGCCGAACTTCTCGCCGTTCTTGGCCCGCGCCCCCGGATTGGTCGCGAGCGCGTAGAAACGGCGGCCGGGCGCGTCGTTGACCTTGATGTTCTCCTCGCCATCGAGGGACGCGGCCTGCGCCGGCGTCAGGGCGGGCGCGCCCGCGACGAAGGAGACCTCGCCCTTGCGCAGGGCGGCGACGGCGGCGTCCTGGTCCTTGTAGTAACGGAAGACCAGCTCGTCGAACTTCGGAGCCCCACGCCAGAAGGACGTGTTGGCCTTCAGCCGTACGTAGCTGTCGGCGGCGTAGTCGGTGACGACGAACGGCCCGTTGCCGACGATGGGGTACGTCCTGTCGTTGTTGAACTTCGAGAAGTCACCGACGTTCTCCCACACATGCTTCGGCACGATCGGCACGTCCAGCGCGGCCATCGTGGCCTGCGGCTTCTTCAGTTCGATCACGAGCTTGGTGGGGCTCGGAGCGGTGACCTCGCGGAAGTTCGCGACGAAGCTGCCGTTCGCGGTGGCCGCGCCGTCGTCGGTCATCATCTTGTTGAACGTCCACGCCGCGTCCTCGGCGGTGGCCTGCTTGCCGTCCGACCACTTGGAGTTGTCACGGATCGTGTATGTCCAGGTGAGCTTGTCGGCGGACGGCTCCCACTTGGTGGCCAGGCCCGGAATCGCGTGGTTGTCCTTCGGGTCGTAGTTGGTCAGGTACTCGTACATGAGCCGGTGAATGCTCGTACTGACCAGCCGCGTCGCCAGGAACGGGCTCAGCGAGTCGACGCTCTGCGCCACGGCGACGGTGAGTACGTCTTTGCCGTCGTCGTCCGCCGCCTGGGCGCGCTGGGGTGCCGGGTTGAGGGGGGTGGTGAGGCCTGCGGTGAAGGTGAGGGCGGCGGTGGCCGCGGCGGCGAGGAGACGGCAGGGGTGGAGGCGGAGGGCGCTGCGGCGGGGGGTGCGCTTGGTTCTGTCGTACGGGGCGTATGTGTCCATGGCTCGCAGACCTCGCTGACCTAGCGTCATCACCGGGCGTTGGTGTGCGTGTTTATCAGCGACGCTCGGCGTGCGTCAACGGCGGATACACCCCATGTGGCCTGCGGAAATAACAAGTTGAGGCCTATTTGACGACCATTGGTCCAGGCCGGTGAAGGGCGCCTGGTGGGGACCTGGCGGTGAGTCTGGGGGTGGGGGATCGGTGCTGGTGTGAGGGTGTTTCGGGGGTGGTGGGTGGGGTGCGTGTCCGGTCTCGTACGGGGACTGTGCGGGCGTACGCGAAAGGCCCGCACCGTTGGGAAACGGGGCGGGCCCTTCGCGTGGAACTGGGCGGGTGGGATTCGGCCGGATGGGTTACTGCGGGGGTGCGGGTGGTGGGGTTTGGCTCTGGTTCTGACCTTGGGCCGGGCCCTGGCCTTGGTTCTGCCCGGGGGCCTGGTTCGGGTTCTGGTTCTGGCCTTGGTCTGCCTGGGGTGGCTGGTTCGGCTGGAAGGGCTGACCCGGCTGGAACTGCTGGCCCGGGGCGGGGGGTTGGAAGGGGGCGCCCGGTTGGGGGTGTGCCGGGTGGCCGGGTGCGCCGGGCTGGCCGGGGTGAGGTTGTGCGGGTGACGGGCCGCCGGGCTGCGGGTGAGGCGGTTGTCCCGGCTGGGGTTGGGCTGCCTGGCCGGGCTGCGGGAATCCGTAACCGCCGGGCTGGGGCTGGGGCGGTTGGCCTGGCTGAGGCTGTCCCGGCTGGGGTTGGGCTGTCTGGCCGGGCTGCGGGAATCCGTAACCGCCGGGCTGGGGCTGGGGCGGTTGGCCTGGCTGAGGCTGTCCCGGCTGGGGTTGGGCTGTCTGGCCGGGCTGCGGGAATCCATAGCCGCCGGGCTGGGGCGGAGTGGGTCCGCCCGGGTGGGGCTGCCAACCCTGGGGTGCGGGTGCGCCGGGGTGGCCTGGCTGCGCGGGGGGCTGGGGGTGGCCGCCGGGCTGGGCTCCTGGCTGGGGCTGGGCGCCCGGCTGGGTCCCTGGCTGAGGCTGGCCTCCGGGTTGAGGGCCGGCTTGGAGGCCGGGCTGCGGCTGCGCGCCGGGCTGCTGCGGGTACGGCTGACCGCCAGGCTGGCCTGGGTGCTGTGGGTACGCCTGGCCCGGCTGGCCCGGCTGGCCCGGCTGGCCCGGCTGCCCCGCATGCCCCGGCTGGGGCATGGGCGGCTGCTGGCCCTGGGCCGGGAACGGGCCGGGAACGGGCTGGCCCGGCAGGGGCGGCGCGGCGACCGGCGGCGGGTTGCCGTCCGATGTCCACAGGCCCTGCGACTGCTGGTGCCGCGCGATGTCCTCGGCAACCAACGCCGAGAGGTTGAAGTACGCCTCGCGCACCTTCGGCCGCATCATGTCGAGGTCGACCTCGGCACCGGCCGCCAGATGCTCGTCGAACGGCACGACGATCACGCCACGGCACCGTGTCTCGAAGTGGCTGACGATGTCGTCCACCTTGATCATCTTGCCGGTCTCGCGCACTCCGGAGATGACGGTGATGGACCGCGACACCAGGTCGGCGTACCCGTGCGCGGACAGCCAGTCCAGCGTCGTACTGGCGCTGCTCGCACCGTCCACGGAGGGCGTCGAGATGATGATGAGCTGGTCGGCGAGGTCGAGTACGCCGCGCATGGCGCTGTAGAGAAGGCCCGTACCGGAGTCGGTCAGGATGATCGGGTACTGCTTGCCGAGCACGTCGATCGCGCGCCGGTAGTCCTCGTCGTTGAACGTCGTCGAGACCGCCGGGTCGACATCGTTGGCGATGATCTCGAGGCCCGAGGCCGCCTGCGAAGTGAACCGCCGGATGTCCATGTACGAGTTGAGGTATGGGATCGCCTGGACGAGGTCACGGATGGTGGCCCCGGTCTCGCGGCGCACGCGGCGGCCGAGCGTACCGGCGTCCGGGTTGGCGTCGATCGCGAGGATCTTGTCCTGCCGTTCGCTGGCGAGCGTGGACCCGAGCGCGGTGGTCGTGGTCGTCTTGCCGACGCCGCCCTTGAGGCTGATGACGGCGATGCGGTAGCAGGAAAGGACGGGCGTCCGGATGAGCTCGAGCTTCCGCAGCCGCTCGGCCTCCTCCTTCTTGCCCCCGATCTTGAACCGTGAGGACGCGGCCGCCGTACGCCCGCTCTTCGCCTTCTGCTTCTTGTTGTTGAGCAGCCGGTCCGACGACAGCTCAACGGCCGCCGTATACCCGAGCGGCGCCCCCGGGTTGGTGGGCTGCCGCTGATCATGCTGCACGGCCTGTGGCCAGGCGGCACCAGCACGGGGGTCGACGGGCGGCTGCCCGCCCGGCTGACCCGGCTGGGGCATGGGCGGCTGCTGCCCCTGCGGGTGCGGATGCGGTACGCCGGGCTGGTGCTGGTCCGCACCGGGTTGGGGGTTCGGCTGATGCGGGAGGGGCTGGCCGCCCTGCGGCGGGTACGGCTGGCCGGGGTGGGGCTGAGCGTGGGGCGGCTGAGGCGCGCCCTGCGGCATCGACGCGGAGGTTCCGGCACCGGGCTGACCGGGCGCCTGTCCCTGCTGACCGGGTGCCTGGGGGAACCCATAACCTCCCTGCTGCGCAGGCGAGTTGGGCGCAGCAGGGTTGGGCGCGCCGGGTGTGCCTGGCTGCGGGAATCCGTACCCGGCCTGAGGGCTGGGTGCCTGTGGCGGCTGGGCATGTGGTTGTGCGCCGGCGGGCGGTTGAGTAGCGGCCTGCCCTGGCGCCGTAGCTGGGGGCTGACTGGCGCCTTGCGCTTGCTGTCCGGGTGCGGGCGGCTGGGGGAAGCCGTAACCGCCCGGCTGGGCAGGCGAGTTGGCGTCGCTTGCGGGCGTGCCGGGTTGCGGGAGCCCGCCGACGGGCCGGCCCGGTGTGCCAGGAGCGGCGTTCCCCGGCTGCGGGAATCCGTACCCGGCCTGCGGGGTGGACGCCTGTGGCGGCTGGGCATGTGGTTGTGCGCCGGCGGGTGGTTGAGCAGCGGCCTGCCCCGGTGCCGGAGCCGGGGGCTGACCGGCACCTTGCGCTTGCTGTCCGGGTGCGGGCGGCTGGGGGAACCCGTAACCGCCCGGCTGGGCAGGCGAGTTGGCGTCGCCTGGGGGCGTGCCGGGTTGCGGGAGCCCGCCGACAGGCTGGCCGGGCGTGCCCGGAGCCGGATTCCCCGGCTGCGGGAACACATAACCCCCTGCCTGTCCAGGCGTGTTGGGCGCTCCCTGCCCCGGAATGTTCGAGTTCTGGGGAGCGGGGCCGGCGCCCGGTCGCGGGAACCCGTAGCCACCCTGAGCCGAGGGCTGGCCGGGGCTGTCCTGCGGAGCCGTCGTCGCGGCACCCGACTGCGGGAATCCGTACCCACCTTGGGCGGCCGGCGGCGCAGTCGGGCCCCCGGCCTGCGGGAAGCCGGGGCTGCCTTGCGGTGCCGCCGGTGTCGTACCCGGGCTGCCGCCCTGCGGACTCGGAGCCTTACCAGGTGGCGTACCGAACTGTGGGAAGCCCTGGCCCCCCGGCTGCCCAGGAGCCGAACCAGCCCCGGAACCGTCGGAGTTCGGCGCCGAAGGCGTGGAGTCGGCGGCCGGAGCGGACGCCGATGCCGCGTCCGCACGCTGCCCCGGCACGGCAGGCGTACCCGGCGTAGCAGGCCAAGCCGGAGGCGCAGGCTGCGGTGCCTGCGGCTGGAACGGCTGCCCCTGCGGCGGAACCGACGGCTGCGCCGGGCCCCCCGCCTGTCCACCGCCTTCGCCCTGGCTGTCGCTCTCCGCGGACGCGGGCCACTGCGCCGCCGTAGCGGGCGCGGCAGGCTGATAGGCGGGCGGCAACGGCGGAAGCCCGCCCTGCGGCAACGGCGGCGGAGCCCACGCCGGAGGCGCGTCCTGCACGGCATCGCCGGCACCCGCCGAACCAAGCCCCGGCACTACGTCCTGAGGCTCGGCGTCCTGCGGCTCCTGAGGCCCCGCATCGCGAGGCCCCGCATCCTGAGGTTCCGCGTCCGCAGGCTCACTCTGCCCTGGCGGAGCGTCCTCCGGCTCGGCATCGTCCCTCGGCCGGGCATCCTCGGGCTCGGCGTCCTGGGGCTCCAATTCCCCAGTAGGAACTGCGTCGTTGACCTCGCCATCCTCGGCCTGATCCTCGCCCCCGGCCTCGGCAACCTCACCGGAACCCTCGGAGACAACATCCTCCACGGGGAGATCGACAACGTCCGCGGACTCATCCGCGACGTCACCTGCGTCCTCCGCCTCACCGGACCCCTCAACCACACGCTCCGAGGACGCCCCCGCGTCGCCCCCCTCGACCTCTTCCTCTTCGTCTACGCCATCGACGCCACCGTCAACGTCACTAGACCCACTCCCGAACACCACCTCATCAGCATCCGAAGCATCCGAGTCGTCACCGACTTCCGCGTCGGCGTCGGCGTCAGTGACTTCCTCGACCTCACCAGAGCCGACGGAGTCGTCCTCCTCCTCAAGCCCAGCGCTCTCCTCAGCCGAAGCCGAACCGACGGATTCATCGACAGCCGACTCGTCACCAGCCGACTCATCGACAGGCGGCTCGTCGACCGCCGGCTCCGCGGCAGCAACCGACTCCTCGGCAGTCGCCGAACCGTCGCCACTCTCCGCGCCCGCGCCCTCGGCCTCCGCCCCCGCGGCCCGCTCCTGAATCTCCCTCTTAAGAGCGACAGAGGAGATCCGCATGGTGGCGCCACTCTCCAGATCGCCGTTCGCCGCGTCCTCCTCCTCGCCCCCGTCAGGAGCGTCGGCAACGGGAGCCGGAGGCGGAGACGCAGCCCAAGGAGACTGAAAACCGCCCCCTACAGGCAGGTTGGGCAGAGCGGCAGGACTACCGGCGTCAGCGGCAGGCGCCCCGGCCGGCGCATCGGACGTACGCCACGCCGGCTCGAAGCCATTCCCCACAGGCAACTTGGGCACAGCCGTCGGCCCACCGACAGCCGACGAACCCTCGGGACCGGAAGCGCCCTCCGCAGCCGCGGAACCTTCGGCGGAGTCAGGAGAAACCGGCGAGAGCGGCGAGACCGGAGAAACCGGCGATACTGGAGAAATCGGCGAAGGAGACGCCTCCTCCGAACTACCCGACGCATTCTGCGTATACCAGGCAGGCGGCGCGTAATCGATGGTGAACTCGCCCGTCGTCTCGACGGCGGACTCGGCGTCGGACTGGTCATCGCCGGGTGTGGCCCAGCCCCCGCGGATCCCGTCCCGATCGCTGTTCACAATTCCTCCTGGTGTGGTCGAGCACCGTCATGCCGTACTGGGGCGACCGTTCTCGTCGTCCGAGGCGGCCTGATCCGCCCGGCTCTCCCCCTGTGACGCGGCCGACCCGCCCACGGGTTCTGCTGCCGCACCCCACCCAGCCTAATCACCACAACGACCCCCTCGGCAGGCCCGCCCGCCCCTCGGCACCTACCCACTACGTCACACTCCGCCTCAGAAGTGACATACGCGATTGGCCAAACAGCGAACATCCGCGCAAAACGCGAACATCGAGCCCCCTGTAACTCGTGTCCAAATCACCCGAGTCAGTTCAAAGGTTCGCAAATCCGAACCCTCAATCCATCCGTCGTGGCGTACCCAACAATCCGGTCTCGGCGTCCGTCGGCTGCGTCATCACGTACTGCCGGTCACGATCGCTGCACCAGAGGGTGAGGCCGTCGGAGAGACCGGGCAAGGATTCCACCTCCGCTCGCGGCAGCGCCATCGTGCGGCCGAGCTCCGCCGCCTCGTCCGGCGAGACTCTCTGTACGCCGACGAGGTGTGCCTGCCGCACGAGTCGCGGAGCCACCGGGCTGAGGTACGGCAGCAGGGTCAGCACCGACTGCCAGGGCCCGGAGACGACCCGGCCGCGCGGCGGCCGCATACCGCAGTCCCGGACCACCAGTACGGGCGTACCGGCCGAAGTGCCCTGCGGCGGCACCCGCCCGACGTCATACACGGACAACCCGTTCTGCCCGCCGCCCATGGCGTGCACCATCTGTATCCAGGCCTGCGGCCGCCCCGTCTCCACGGCCACCCGCGCTCCCGTCGCCGCCGCCCTGAGCGCGATGACCTGCACGGTCCACAGCCCACCGATGAGGACGACGTCGTACGGAGTCGGCCGGTTGAGCCCCAGCACCGAGGGGCGCCCCTCCGCGTCCACGCCGACGACGACACCGTCGTCACCGATGGGGAGGGCGAGGGCGGCCAGCTGGTCGACGGGCAGCGAGTGCCGAGCATGCCGCGGACCGATCAACCCCAAGCCGCTGCGCAGCAGTTCGCGCGCCCGCTCGGGGACAGAGGGTTGCGGCTGGGCGCGACCGGTGGCCGCCTGTCCCACGCGTGTGGGCATCGACGTCATCGGGCACCTCCGAGGGGCAGAGTGGCGAGCATGCCGGGTACTTGCTCCCGGTCGAGGCGGGCGAGCCCCGTGCCCGTGTGCCGGGCCGCTCCCTGCAACGCGCGCCGGGCGGCGACGAGTTCGTCGTCACTGCGCCCGGTCACCCGCAGGTGCCCGCTCATGGAGACCTCCTGCCGCTCCCCGCGCGTGAGCGTGAGACTGAAGGTGGTGGCCAGCGCGGGGACGGCCGTCACGAGAGCGAGGAGCTGTGGCAGCGACGGCGCTCTTTCGCCGCCCAGCGTGGGCCAACGGCGGATCCAGTACGTGGTGTGTCTGCGGTTGTCGCAGCGCCAGCTCCGGCCCGTCTCCTCGGTCCGCCGCTCCCGCGTCTCCGCCCGCCCGGCCTCCGCCGTCACCAGCGGGTTCGCGCAGGCGGAGGTGGCGATGGCGGAGGTCAGCTCCTCCTCGTCTAGAAGCCGCGCCCGGAACCCGGCACCGGTCAGCCGGCTCGCGAGGTGATCGGCGGCACGTACGACGCACTTCTGCGCCCCGACGAGACCGCCCCCGCGCGCGGCCACGGCCTCCGGGCACAGCTCCGGGTCGAGCTTCAGCGCTATCCACGTGATCCGCACGGCCGGCGCACCCGTCTGCTCCTGCAGGGGCGCATAGTTGGCGACGGCCACGGACTGCTGGGGCAGATGAATCGCCGGCGCGGGCTGGGTGTGCAGCACGACCTGTGCCGACTCCAGCCGGATCCCGTCCACTTCCAGGGCGTCGTACACCAGGGAGACAGGCAGCGGCTGACGGTTCCGCTCGGCCCGTACCGCGGTGGCGTCGGCCTCCACCTGCAGCACCGCGGTGACGAACGTGCCGTCCCCGATGATTCCGACCGGCCGCCGGTCACGGCCGACGTATGTGTACGTCCGCAGACTCGGGTCGCACTCCACGGCCGGTGTGAGCCCCGGCTCCGTGCCCTCCGGTATCGGCGTACTCGCCGCCCGGCGCTGCCGTGCTTTCAACGCCCGTGCCGTGCCCAGCCATTCGGGCAGGGAGCGGCCGCGGCGACGTACGAAGGAGAGCAGCACCAGGCCGACGGCGACGACGGCCGCCGGTACCAGGGCCACCGGATGGATCACCCATCCGATCAGCAGGACGGCGGCCGCGATCTCAAACAGTACGAATCGTTGCAACCGGAATGCCCCGGCCTGACCTGAACGCACCTTGAAGTGGAGCGTGCCCGGCGAGGACTGCCCCCGCGCCGGTGTCTGCTGGGGCGCCGGCGAACCCTGTGACCGTGATCGGTCACGGGACCGGACCCGCGTTCCGGATGCCACCATTCCAACCCCCCGTTTTTACTGACAACTCGCTGCTATTTCCGCACCGCACAAGGCCCTTGAGGGCCCGGGTACCCTACCCGCTCCACAAGTCCCCGCGGATAACAGGCATAGTAGGGGGCCGCTCTGACATCGAAGGCGGGGACGGCGGTGGATCAGGTCGCCCCGGCGAGCGCGGACCATGTGAACACGGGGAGAGACAGGCACAGATGGCATCTCGGCGCGACCAGCTCAATGCCTACACCTTCGCGAAGCGCCGTATGCTCGCGGCCTTTCTGCAGCCGTCACCCGACGGCTCCGAGGAGGGCGCACCCCGCCCGCTGCGCGGAATCCTTCCCGGCATCATCGTGGGCGTGATCGTGCTCGCCGTCTTCGGGGCCTGGGGCATGTTCAAGCCCACGGCACCCAAGGGCTGGAACGAGCCCAAGGCCAAGGTGATCGTCGCCAGCGACTCGACCACGCGCTACGTCGTCCTGAAGACCGGCAAGCAGGTCCAACTGCACCCCGTCCTCAACATGGCCTCCGCCAAACTGCTCCTCGACGAGGGCCAGGGCGATGTGGTGACCGTCGAGGAGTCCGTACTCGACGACGGCAAGATCCCGCACGGCGTCACCATCGGCATCCCGTACGCGCCCGACCGACTCCCCTCGGCCTCCGAGGCGGGCAGCGAGAAGCGCTGGGCGGTCTGTGAACGCCCCAGCGCGGGCGGCGAGATCCAGAAGGCGGCCCTGGTCCTCGCCTCTCGCGACATGAAGGAGACCGAGGGCAAGGGAGAGAAGCTGAGGGGCGGCCAACTCCTCTACGTGGCGGGCCCGGACGGGAACCGCTATGTAGTGGACGGGAGCGGACGGTCGTACCCCATCGGCAAGAGCGACGAACTGCTGCTGCGCGCCATCGTCGGCTCCGACCGGCAGCCGCAGAAGGTGTCCAAGGAGTGGCTGGACACCCTGCACCGGGGCGACCCGATCTCCTTCCCCGAGATCACCGACCAGGTGGGCGCCGCGGCCGACGCCCCCGGTCAGCTGGACGAGACGACCAACAGGGTCGGCATGGTGCTCAAGTCGTCCGACCTGAACAGCGACCAGTACTACGTAGTGCTGCCCGGCCGGGTCGCCCCCGTCTCGGATTTCGTGGCCCAACTCCTGCTGTTCAGCAAGGACTTGGTCTCTCTCGGCCAGGCCGACGAGGCCAAGGAGATGAGCCCCGGCGCGATCGTCCCGGGCAAGCCGTTCGGCACGGAGTACACCTGGCCGACCGGGGACCCCCAGCCCGTCAACGAGGCCTCCGGAAAGCGCGGCAGCCGCAGCACCGTCTGCAACGTCCTGCGCGACGTGAACTCCGGCTCGGGCGCCACCACTTTGAGCACCTGGGCGGGCACGGACTTCCCGGCCAAGCTGCCCACCGGCTCCTCCAGCGCGTACGTCACGCCCGGTTCCGGTCAGCTCTACCGCCAGTTCCAGGGCGAGGACACCAAGTCCGGCCCCGTCTTCCTCGTCACCGACACAGGCCTGCGCTACGTACTGCAGTCCAACGCCGACAGCGGCACGGACGACGCCGGCATCGGTACGACGGCCAAGGACCGCAAGCAGGCCCAACAGGAAGCAGAACAGGCCCAGATCCGGCTCGGCTACAAGGACGTGGACGCCGCTCCGATCCCCGCCGCCTGGTCGGAGTTCCTGCCCACGGGCCCACGCCTGTCGACGACGGCGGCACGCCAGCCGCAGGGTTCGTAAGGGGCACGGCATGCGACGTATGAACACCGTGGTCGCTGCGCTGGCCGCGACCCTGCTCACGACTGCACCCGCCGTCCTCGCACCCCCCGCGGCGGCGGCCGACCTCCCGTACTCGGACCAGTGCTCGTTCCCCAACGGGGACTACCCGGGCCGCCCTTGGTCCCTCCAACGGGTCCTGTTGGACGAGGTGTGGAGCCAGTCCAGGGGCAAAGGCGTACGGGTGGCGGTGATCGACACCGGCGTTGACGTGACGAATCCACAGCTCACGGACGCGGTCGACGCGAAGAGCGGCCGTAACTTCCTGGACAAGAACCTCAAGGACGAGAACGGCAACCCGATCGAGCGGGGCAAGGAGAACGGCACCTCGGACACCGTCGGCCACGGCACCAAGGTGGCGGGCATCATCGCGGCCCGCCCCGCCGAGGGCACCGGCTTCGTGGGCCTGGCCCCCGAAGCGAAGATCATCCCGATCCAGCAGAACGACGAGGAGGGCCACGGCACCGCAGACACCCTGGTACAGGCGATCCACCACGCCATCCAGGCCGACGCCGACGTCATCAACATCTCCCAGGACACGTCGAACGCGACGAAGCCGACGCCCAAGCTTGAACTGGCCATCAGGGAGGCCCTGTCCCAGGAGATGGTCGTAGTGGCCTCGGCAGGCAACGACGGCCTCGGCGGCAACGCCAAGAAGACGTACCCCGCCTCTTACAAGGGCGTCCTGGCGGTCGCGGCCTCCGACCGCAACAACGAACGCGCCTCCTTCTCCCAGGCAGGCGACTTCGTCGGGGTAGCGGCCCCCGGCGTAGACATGATCTCTACGGTCCCGGAAGGCGGCCACTGCTCCGACAACGGTACGAGCTTCTCGGCCCCGTACGTCGCCGGCGTCGCAGCCCTGATCAAGGCCAAGCACCCCACGTGGACGGCCCAGCAGATCGTCGCCCAGATCGAGCAGACGGCTGAGCGCACGATCGCGGGCCATGACCGCAATGTGGGCTGGGGAGTCGTAGACCCGGTCCGGGCTCTGACGGAGGACGAACAGCCACTGGAGTCCCCCGACCCTCAGCAAGGTCTGGGCAAGCCGGAAGCCCCGGCGGCGGCCAAGTTCCAGGTGGGCGAAACGGCGGAGGAACGTAACGCTCGGTTGGCTACGTATGTGGCTGTGGGGGCGGTGGTTCTTGTGGCTGGTCTCGGGGGTACGGCGGTGGCGATCCGGGATGCGCGGAGGCGGAGGCGACGGGTTGTGGGGGCGCAGTAGGAGCGGTCGCCTGCCTGGGCCATGCCAGTGCTGGGGCGTTGGATTCCGGTCAGGTTGTCGTGGAGTTCCGTGGAGTTGGCCTCCGGTGCGCACCCAGTGGGTGAGCGACGACGGGTGCGCGTTGGCATCGCAAAGATTGCGGCGCGCAAAGCATCCCACCCCTTGGAGGGAATCTGCCATGGGAGGTGAAGTGGTTGAGCGAGGTAGCCGCTGTGCCCAATATTCAGGCATTTCAAGGCAGTTGGGAGCGTGGCTGATTGACGCTGCCTCGACAACTTCGTAACTGATCTAACACCAGACTCAGTTGGGCTCGATTTACACAATGACTACTGTGGTCATCGAGTGTGTACATCAGGTCACTGCCTGCACAGCGCTCGTCAGCTGACAAACGGGGAACGGGGAGGGAAGGCATGCTGCCTGCGGAGGGCCTCAAGATCGGCCTGGAGGCGCTCGGAACCTTCAAGAAGCGTGTGGATGCGGTGCTATCCACCTTTGACGGCTCACCAGCCAGCCCTCAGAAGCTCGCGGCGCACGCTCTCTCGGAGGCCTCGTTCAGCGGCGCAGGCGGCTTCGCCGAGGCGAAGGGCCTCCACAGCCAGTACGAACGCGTCCACGAGCGGTTGACCACGCTGTCCAGGCATCTGGGGCTCCAGATTGAGGCGATGCAGATCGCCGTCATGGGCGCGGACGGCAACTTCAGCAACCTTGAAGAGGAGCAGCGGCGGCGGTTCCACGAGATCGGGGAGGAAATCCGCCGCCAGCAGGAGGAAGCGAAGCTGGCACAGCAGTTGGAAGCGGCGCGGGAGCAGAGGGCTGCGGCGGAGGCTGCGCAACGGGAGGCGGCTGCGAAGGACGGCCAGGCCCCGCCGAAGGAGAACAACGAGGCGGCAGGGGGCGCGTACTGATGAGCGACGAGCAGAACCAGGGCCCGCATCAGGCGGAGAAAGAGCAAGCCGCTCAGCAGGTGAGCGTCATCAACCTGGTGAGCAAGATGACGGAGATCGACTTCCTCCCCTTCGGCGGGAAGCTCCCCCGCATCTTCGGCAAGACGAACTTCGAGGGCCACGACCTGAACGCCATGATCGACATGGTCGAATCCGCGAAACCGGAGGACTTGGAGACCGCGGCCACTGCTCTCCTGAACGCCCAGACCGCCATCGAGGACGCTGCTGGGGAGCTCGAGGGCCACATCAGCCGGGTCGACTGGGAGGGCGAATCGGGCGAGGCCTTCCGTAAATGGGGCGCCAAACTCGTCATCCACGCCCGCAAACTCGCCGACTTCGCAGAGGCCGCTGGCACCCAGATGACGGCATCAGCCACGGGCCTCGCCTCCGTACGCAACGCCATGCCGCCCCGCGACACCCGGCAGGACCCGAAGACGGTCGCGGACATTCCGACGCCCAAGCGAGTTGACGGCAACGAGGAGTACGCAGCGGCGCTCAAGGCCGAGCAGGACCGCCAAGAGGCGATCAACCAGATGAACCGGCTGGCGTCTTTCTACGAGGTGTCGGAGACGACGCTGGCGCAGCAGGAGCCTCCTGTTTTTGAGGCTATGCCGGATGTGGGGGTGCCTAAGCCCCAGGACTACGGGACTCCCATCAGGCCAGGCGCTGAAGTGCAAGGTGCCGGGGGGCTTGGGGCTGCTCGTGAGTCAGCGGTGGCGGGACAAGAGTCCTCGGGCACAGCATCAGGCCAATCCCGTTTCGGAGACACCACCCCGTCGCTCAAGGATGTGGATGGTTCGGCTGTCTCCTCGGATGGGGCCGTCGGTACGGAGATCGACAGCGTAGGCACCCTGCAGCCTCCTCAGGAAGCCGCGAGGTCAACGCCCAATTCGGCGCAGCCGATTACCAGTTCAGGCAGTTCCAGCGGAGGGGCGCCTCTTCCGTTCGCTTCGGGACCGGCCTCTCTTGCTCGCGGCGGGCAGAGCGGCCGCACCTCGGGCTTCGGTGGAACGACCGGAAACAGGTCCCCGATCTCGGCTCAGGGTCGTGCGGGCGCTCCCGGCGGCACGGTCGGCGGCCGCGGGGCCACGGGGCCGATCTCGGCACAGGGACGTACAGGTACTCCCGGCGGCGCTGTTGGCGGGCGCGGCGTCACAGGGCCGATCTCGGCTCAGGGCCGCGCAGGTGCTCCCGGCGGCGTCGCCGGAGGGGGCGGCGCGGGTCCAATGGGGCGTGCCGCGGCTACGGGACCGTCAGGGGTCCGTGCCGGTGGCACGGCGGCAGGCAACTCTCCCGTGGGCCGAGGCATTTCCGGCGGAACGCCTCGCCCCATAGGGGGAACGGTGAGCGGCCGTGCTGGTGGCATGGGCCCGACGGGGGCGGTGCACGGCAACGGTGTCGTCGGAGGAAGGCCGATCAGTGGTGCGGCACCGGGGGTGACCAGTTCCAGGGTTCCTCGGGGGACGGTCGTTGGCGCCGAGGGCAGTAGCGGTTCCCGCTCGCCTGTCGGCAAGATCGAGCAGCGAGGCGTCATCGGGGCGCCGCAGTCCGCCCCCGGCGCTCGTCCGGCGCAAGCTGTCCGCCCCGCTTCGGGCAATCCCGACGGGGTTGTTGGTACCCCCAAGGGGCGAGTTCGGGCAGGCAGGAACGGTGTATCCGCCAGCGGTGGTGCTGGAGTCCCGCAAGGCCTGAGGCCGAATCGGCGCAACACCAACCGCGAGGACCGCCAGGACCAACGTCAGCCCGAGACCCAACGACGCAACGCGCCGCCAGCGACTGACTGAACACGAGCGAGGATCTACAGCGGCATGACAGGGACCAGGCCCCGTGGCAGATGGATTGCGCCTTTCGCGGGACGTGCCAGAAGACGAGTGTCCATCGTGTGCACAGCACTTGGCGCTTTCGCCATTGCGTCCTCCTGGCTGGCTCCGAGCGCCGTAGCCGCCGACGTCCAATCACGACAGTGGTACTTGGACGAGATGGACGCCGAAGGCATGTGGAAGACCAGTACGGGCAAAGGCGTCAAAGTTGCCGTGTTGGACACAGGTGTGAATCCCGACACTTCCTCACTAAAGGGCCAGGTACTGGAAGAAGAAGTGCCACGGTCGGTCTCGTACAACGCCACCAAGGACTACGACAGCCATGGCACCACTATGGCTGAGGTGATTGCCGGTACTGGCGCAGGAGGCGGTTTGCAGGGACTGGCGCCCGACGCGAAGATCGTCCCCTATCGGGTGCTCGCCAAGAGCGAGATGAACGCCACTGACAGAAAGAAAACACCTACGGTCGAGGATGCGATCAAGGCGGCCGCTGACAGTGACGCTCAGATCATCAGCATGTCCTTCACTGGAATCACCTTCGACTCGGACGACGTGGAGGCCATCAAGTATGCTCAAACAAAGGGCAAGTTGATGTTTGCTGGCACTGGCAACGACGCTGAATCCAAAAATCTCATAGGTTATCCGGCCAGGTATCCTTATGTCGTCGGGGTTGCTGCCGCAGACGAGACGGGAAAGGTCGCAAAGTACTCGGAGCACGGCCATGGTGTTGATCTGGCGGCTCCGGGACTGAATCTGCCTCAGTGGTGCGATGCAACGTTCCGCTCGTACTGTGACGGCGGCGGGGGCACAAGTGCTGCCACCGCCATCGCCTCGGCCTCCGCCGCTCTCATCTGGTCCGCCCACCCCGACTGGACAGCCAACCAGGTCCTCCGCAGCTTGATCGACACCGCAGGCCGCACCTGGCCGGAGGGTGAGCGGAGCAACTACCTCGGCTACGGCCTGGCTCGTCCCCGCAAGGTGCTGGAAAACAGCAGTATCGATCCAGGCCCGGCTAATAAGGACCCCCTCAGCTTCGAGAACGGCATTAGCCTCAAGGTGATGTCCCCCTCGGAATCGCCCTCTCCTTCACCTTCCACGTCAGCGCCGTCGAAAGCACCGAAGAATCCCTCAGGCGGCGGGACTTCTGCTGCAACAACAAACTCGGACACGTCCGACAACACCGTGCTCTGGGTAGCCCTTGGAGCCGCCGGGGCTCTGGCGGTGATCGGAGGCGGCGCCTTCGCTGTGGTTCGTTCAAGGCGTGGTACATGACGAATCACGCGGTATCGATCCCGTCGCACACAACAATTCCGGCGCAGGCCAACCACAACTGCGCGGAAATGCGACGACCAGCGCACCACCACTCGGTGAAGTGCGCAGAAATGAACCACAGCTCTCAGGAAATGGAGTGCCGTAATGGCGGACCGCGTTCTTAATGACAGCGACGTACAGAGGCTTCAGACCGAGATCGTCGATCGATACGACAACATCAGGGCATCCCTCGCGAAGCTCCAGGGCACGATCGACATGATCGAGAAGGCCTGGAGGGGACAGGGCGCCCAGGCGTTCAACGTGAAGCAGACGGAAATCAACCAGCACATGGTCGCGATCGGCAAGATGCTCGATGACTTCCTCGAGGGCATCAACTTGAACAAGACCGACAAGCGCAACCTCGAAGCCCAGATCGAGGCCGACCTCAAGCGGATCTCGGTAGACGATCTCGGTGGAAAGACTTCGGCGCTCAACAGCTACTGACGAGCCATCAGCGGCATTGAACCGCACCCCTTTCCGGACTGTGCAGTCCGGCTGAAATCTTCACAGAAGCGAGGGAAACATGTCCGGAGTCCACTACGACGAACTCGCCGTTACGTACGGCACCATGGACGCGCTTGCCACCGAGCTGGGCAATCAGGCCAAGAAGCTCGAGGAAGACCTCGAGGCCCTGAAGCAGGCCGTGCTCAACGTGTCCTCGGGCTGGGGTGGCGAGGCGTACCAGGAATTCCAGAAGAAGTCCAAGGAATGGGACACGCACGCACGCGGCATCCACCAGGCCCTGGTCAACATCTCGCAGCGGGTCCAGTCGGCCGGCGGTGACTACCGGGGCGGCGACTTGAAGGGCGCGAGCTACTTCCAGTAGGAGGCGCGCAGTTCGCGGAACCGGGGTGGGCATGCACGGGAGGTGCCCACCCCGGCGCGTTGTTCCGGCAGTGAGATTCCGTCTCGCTGGGGCTCAGCGCAACTGCCCGTCGACCAGCGCACCAGTGAACCGACCCCATGCCTCACGCCCGACCGTGGCATACTGCAACTCCGGATGCTTGGAGTCTCGTACGGTGATGAAAGAGCCGTTCTTGGCGAACTCGACGCAGGCGTTGCCTGACGCCTCCGAGTACGAGGACTTGAGCCATTTCAACTTGAGCAAGGGTGGCACCTCTTACAGCTCTCCGGCGATTCCGAGAATCAGATCCATCGACTTGTTCGGATTCAACGCTACCTGTTCGACCAAGTCCAGTCGCTTGCGAAAGTTGGCTAGTTGGGCCGGTGCGTCGAAGATGACAGCACCAAGCGGAGAGTCCACCCTCGACCGTGTCCAGGTGAGGGCTGGCGGCGGAACCTCTCCCTGACGGTAGCGTCCCGCACGTGTGTATTCGTTGGCACCGGTACTTGATCAGGGCAGCCGCTCTTCGGCTACTGCATGGGCGAATCGCGACCATGCAGCTCGGCCTACAGTGGCCCAAGGAAGCTTCGGGTTCTTCGAATCGCGGATGGCAATCAAGTGTTTATTCTGGGCTATCTCGACACAGTTATTGCCAGACGCCTCCGAGAAGGACGACTTGACCCACTTCAACTCGGACAAAACATCTTCCTCTTATAGATCCTTGGCGATTTCGAGGATTCGGTCCCTCGAGTGCTTGGGATCCAAGGCTACTTGTTCGACCGCGTCCAGGCGGCGGCGGAAGTTGGCCAGTTGGTTGGGGGAGTCGAAGAAGACAGCTCCGATCGGGGTGTCTACCTGAACGGTGTCCAGATGTGGGCTTTCGGCAGCTGCGTACAGTACTGAGTCGCCTGCCATCGGGAACTCTCCAGCGCTGAACGGGATGACGAGGAACGTGACGTTCTCGCGCTCGCCTTCCTCGAGGAGACGGTTGAGTTGCTGCTTCGCGACTTGCCGTCCGCCCACCCGCATGTGTAAGGCGGCTTCATGAATCACACCTGTGTACGTCACTGGCGGCGCCTTGGTGATCACGGTGTGGCGGGCGAGTCGTTGAGCGATGCGGAGCTCAACCTCAAGGCGCGGTAGTGCGGGGATGAACAGGTCGAAGAGGGCGCGGGCGTGGTCCTCGACCTGGAACATGCCGGGGATGTGGGCCGTCTGCAAGGTTCGGAGCGATGTGGCGTGATGCTCCAGCTCCGCCACATCGAGGAAGTCGGGCGGTACTTTGCCGCGGTACTCGTCCCACCAGCCTGAGCTGCGGCCGCCCGTCATGGCTGCCAGGGCGTCGATCAGCGTCGGGTCGTCACACTCGTAGATGCTGGCGAGGCGGCGCAGCCGCTGCTCGCTGATACCGAAGCGGCCGGCTTCCACGTTCGAGATGGTCGTACGGTCCGTGCCGAGCAACTCGGCAGCTCTCGGGGCGGACAGGCCGGCGGCGTCACGCAACCTCCGCAATTCGGCGCCGAAACGGCGCTGACGGACTGTGGGTGTCTGCCGTGGTGCCATGTCCCTCTCTCCTCGCTCGCGCTCAGTGTGCATGCCGAGCCTGTACGCGTCCATCGAACATGTAACTTCAACTCGTTGGAGGGAAATTGGTATCACGCGTTGAGTTTCAGGATCTATGGTGTGGCTCAGCTCACCGTCAAGTCTCCTTGCGAGGTGCACGTTGGACACCCCGATCTCTCCCAGCTCAACCTTCGACGCCACTCCTACTCGAATCGGCTGGGACGTATCTGTGCTGGATCCGCACCGCCCAGTGGCCGAAGCCCGCCATCGTGCCCGCGTGTGGCTTCAACAGCACTGGAATCTCCCCGACTTGGCGGACTCTGTGGAGCTGGCGGTCGGAGAGCTGTGCGCGAACGCGATACGGCACGGTGGAGGGCTTGCAGGGCTGGAGTTGATTCTGGGATCGCGGAGACGCTTCGCCCCGCGGGTCCTGCGAGTCATCGTGATCGACCATGCCCCGGACAGGTCCCCGGAACTGCCGGGCGGCAATGATCTGTTCAGCGAACAGGGGCGTGGGCTGCGCATGGTGGAGTCCCTGGCGTGGAGGTGGGGTTGGCATCGCACGGGCCTCGACGAGAAGCAGGTCTGGTGCACCTTTGTCATCGAGCCCTGATGGGGACGTTCAGGTCTCCGGAGCGGCTTCTCAGGAGCTTGAAAGTGTTGTGCCGCTGTTCCGTTCAGAGCCCACTGGCGCCGTTGGCGGTTCAGCTCGGCAGCTTCAGGTCCGTGCAGCCGTGCCGGGCTGCCGACCGTTCGGCGAACGCGCGCAGGGCCGTGATGAGGAAGTTCTTCTGCGGATAGGCGTACTCCGTCGCGTAGATGGAGAAGATCGCCCGAGGGGCACCAGGGCAGGCAGCGGTCGCCCGCGCCATGTGGTTGCTCACTCCCGTCCCCGCGTTCAGCGCGTCTGGTTCATCGGCCGATGAACGCAGGCGCTGGGCATAGGGGCCGAACGCGGCCTCGAGGTGATACAGAGCCTCTTCATTCGCCCCGTACTCACCCAACACGCACGCCTCCAGCGGAGTGGCGCCCGATCCTTCCGCCGCCTTGACCCAGTCGATCTGCAAGTCGTTATCGATCGGAATGCCGTCGCACGTACCCGTCGCGGAGCTGGGGGAATCCATCGACGGTCTAGATACTTTGGGGATCCGACCTCCGTATTCGGCCTGGCACGACCAGCGGTCAGCCGCCTTCCGGGCAGTGGCGGCAGCCAGTTCTCCCATAGCCTGGGCCTCGCTAGGGTTTTCGTGCGACTCATCGCCGGCGATGGACACGATGATAGAAGCTGGCTTGTTGTCGCAGGACAATACGACTGCGGTGTCGAGCATGTCCGTATAGCCGTACCAGCCGCCGCCGAGGGCCACCGGCGGGTGATCCGACGTGCCGGACTGCAAGTTCTCAAACACCTCGGCGGCACCCAAGCCGGAGCCGACGGCATCGTCGTCTATCAGCGCGATGGTCATTTCCATGTCGGCGACTTTGCAGTAGTTGTAACTGTCGTCGCCGTAGCCATGGCGCACGTCGTACGCCAAGCTGATCTCCGTGTTGAGGCCGGTGAAGACAGCCGACTCCTTGTAGGGGATCAAGCCGTCGCAGTACGTCGCCAGCTTGTCCTCGTAGCGCCAGCCCTTGCCGGTGTCGCTCAGTCTGTACCAGCTGTAGCCCGCGGCAAGGATCAGTGCCAACGGCAATACCGAATACAGCGCCGCCCGGCGTATGGCCTTCATCTGTCTGCTTTGCCTATCTCATGGAAGCCTGGTCGATTTCCTTCGGAGGGGCGCTGAACTGCCCGTTCAGTACAAGGACTTACGATGGCCCGCCTCATGAGCAGGGGGCACGTGCCTCACCAGGAGTGCGCCCCGGGGGCAAGACTGCGCCTCAACCTTGATCGGCGGCAGCACCAAGCGGGACACCATTTCAGGCCGGTGCTCGAAGGTCATTCCGGTGAAGAGTCCGGAGTAACGGAAGGCGATGGCGCTGGCGGAGGCGGGTAGGGCGGCTGGGGCGGGACTTGGGACCTGGGCGGGGGCGGCGGTGGAGGCGGCTGGGGTTCCAGCGACCGCCGGGGGCGGGATCGGGGCTGCTGGGGCGTGAGGGGTGGAGCCGGGCGTGGCGGCGGGGGCGGAGGAGGCTCGACAGTTGGCAGCGCCGGGCCGCCAGCACGCAGCCGTTCGATGGTTTGCTCGGCCCGTTGGCGGGCGTCCGGAGTGTCGTCGCGTTCATAGAAGCGGGGGAATTCTCGGCGGCCGAGAGTGTCGGTGAACAACGGTTTGTAGCCAAGCGCGTGGGCAATCGCCATCATGCGGCGACATTTTTCGGCACTCGTAGTGTAGGGAAACTGCAGATGTACGCGGCCGCGTCCGTCGAAGTGCCTGATAATTTCCTCGTCCGTCATTTGTCGTCCTCGTAACGGGGCAGTTTATCGGGAAGGGTGCGAGGGTCCCGGCATTCAGCCAGTTCGTAGGTGTGCTGGGTGAGTTGGTAGGCGAAATCGGTCACTGCTTGGCGAAGTGCCGCTCCTGAGGCTCTGCCGTCCCCGATCACGCTGGCCTCGGTGATGATCGCGTAGGACTCGTTCGCCTCCTTGGCCCTGGATCCGCGAGGGACGCAAGGGACATAGACGGAGGAGATGCCACTGCCCGAGTCGAGTTGTGCCAATGCCTCGACGCCGACGGCTGAGACGCGTACGGCATCGCCGTCTGTGCTGGCTCCATAGTGGTTGAGCCATTGCTGCGTTGAGGCGTCTTCGACTCGCGCCATGCCTGAGAGAATTGAATCCGCGCTGGTGTATACGTGGCAGGAGAACGTGAGGTCCTCACCTTCATGCCTTTTACTGGACCCCTCCTCCGCTGTTCGTGTGCGCGGCAGTGTTCGGATCACCAGATCGCGTTCGACGGCCCTGTCGCACACCTTTGTCGGTAGGCGCTCTAGCCCCTTAGTGAAGATCTGTATGTATCCGAACCAGGCGGCTGTGCCCGCAAGGCAGAGGACCATGAGGGAGATGGCAAATGATTTCGCACTGTACTCAGAGGCTGTGATCCGTCCCTTACTCCCGGTGTTCTCAGCCACTCGGCCGCTCCTTAGATCGGCTCAGGAATTCACTGGCGTCATTCCAGCCCTCGTTGACAGCGACGTTGATGGTGCCGCCGGTTCCGTCTTTGGGGAGGTCCACGTGATGCTGCTCAAGAGCGTCCTCGACCGACCACTGTGTCTGCCGGCTGACCGAATCCCGCATGTCGTAGAGGTCCTTGGCACTCGCATACAGGGCCTCATCCCGGGCGCCTTTCAATTCTTGACCCTCAACGAAACGATCAACGGCCAAGCCGACGACGCCCCCAGCAAAGCCACCAACTGCAGCGCCAGCCGCTGCTTGGCTGCCAGGAAAAAGGGAGACGGAGCCGTACCCCAATCCCGTCGCGATCCATGTCTTGATGAAATCTCCCTTCTTCTGCAGAGCGTTATTGTAGTCCTCCTCCCCATCAACAGCAGCTTGAACATCTTCATCCGCCATGGAATGCCCGACAACGCCCTCGATGGTGCCTGCATTTCTGCCAATTCCTTCAAGGGCTTGATCGCGCGGGCCGTCGAACAGAGATGGGTCCGAAAGGTGTGCGTCCAGGAGTCCACTGGTGTAGACGATTTCTCCAACGATGATCCCGGCCCTTCCTGCGGGATCTAGGGAGACTGCCGAAAGGAATCGCGTCACGTCCGCCGTTTTCAGTGCTTCCGGAAGTTCGCTGTTGGTAAGGAATACCTCCGCATTGGGGCCTGCGAAGGCCCGGCTGATCTCCGGCATATAGGAAGCTGCCATGTTCCCGAAGCTTTCGCCCAGCCCATTGCTCACCAGGTCCGCGCCTCCGTCGGGCTGTGCCACCGCGTTCATGATGTTGGCCATGATCTGCACTTGCTCGGCGCTGTGAGGCGGGGCCGGTGATGTGTAGTCACCGGCGGCGACTCCTGTTACCGCTGCCTCCAGAGCCCGCCCAAGAGACTCTCCCCGGTCCGTGTACATGGTGGTGCCCAGCATGTGATCCAGGTCCGACTTGGACTCGAACGCGTGCACCGCCGCCTCGGGATTGTGGGATAGACCCTCGAAGAGCCCTTCCAACGGATCTCGTCCGTTGCCGTCGCCGAAGACGAGGTCCAGGGCGTCGTGCCCCTTGACCCACAGGTCGTGGGTGCCCGCGTCCCCGGCTCCCTTGTCCGCATTGAACAGCTTCTCCCGATAGCCGTCGAGGAACTCGGTGTCGTACTCGCCCTTGCGCATGAGGCTGCTGATGACCTGGGAGCCGAGGGCGCCGACAGGATTGGGTGAGTTGGCGGCGAGGAAGTTCGTGTTGCGCTCGGCGATGAGGTCCTTCTTCCAGTCCTGCATGCCGGCCGAGTCCGAGAAGGACGCCGTTGCCAGGGTCAGGCCCAGGTTCTGCTGAAGGCTCTTCATCGTCTCGAGTTCCGAGCCCCTGACGCCGGCGTGGGCGTAGGTCATCTCTGTCCAGAACTGGAGCGTTCCCTTGGCCCCCAGGTCCTTCGCGAACTGCTCCGCGAACAGGGGGTCGCCGTTGTATTTCTCCATCGTGCGGTTGAAGTTGGCGATGTCGCCGAGGCTCATGTCGCCGGGCTTCTTAGCCATCTTCGCCAGCTTCTCCGCGGCTGCGACGGCCTTGGCCGCGGAGTCCCGGTCCCCGTAGGAGGCGTCGCCGAAGCCGTACTTGGTCTGGTTGACGAGAAGTCTCAGGACCTTCGCGGCAGTGTTGTCGCTCTGCGTCGCTTTGGTCAGGATGTCTTCGATCTCCTCGCGGAGGGCGTTCACTGCCTTCTGGTCCGTCGCGCCGGTCTTTCCGCTGGGGTCGGACGCCCAATCGGGTCGGGTGTTCCCGGTGACGGTGAACGTGCCCTCGCCGGTGTCAATCACGGTCATGTTCTGCTGTACACCCCGCGCGATCGCCTCGTTCAGCTGGGTGCGGTATCCGATGAGTTCGCCGCGGGCGTCGCTGAGAATCTTGGTGATGGAGCCTGCCTGGGTGTGCGCGTCGGCGAACTCGGCGGCGGTCTTGGTGATGAACTCGCGGCTGACGGTGGCGTTGACCCCCGCCCAATTGGCCTTGTCGGCCTTGGGCTTCAGGTTGGTCTCGGCGTCCTTCTGCAGGTCTGCGAGCTTTTTCGTCATCTGTTCCCAGTCGGTGATCGCTTCACCGAGCTTCGAGAAGTTGCCGTGGCGCAGTGCGTCGAGGTCCATCGGCGTCAGTGACCCTTCCGGTCGTCAAAACCCTCGTCGAGCAAGGCGATGCTGCTGACCGCGCCAGCGATGTAGGACTCATCGGCAGCGTGCTGGTTCTTGGTGAACCGCAGGTGGTTGGAGATGTGGGCGCAGGCGTCCAGCAGCGTCTTGGTCTGCTGGCTCCAGCGCTCTGTCACATGCTCCAGTGCGCCCCCCAGGGCGAAACCCTCCCCTTTGAGTCCGCCCGCGGCTGCCTCAGAGGCCACGCGCGCGTGACCGCTGTAGTTCGTGAAGTCCACGAACAGGTCATGGGCCGCTCTGCCGACTGCCTCCAGATCCTGTTGGCCTGCTACGAGGTCTCCCTGCGTGCCGTCCCCTCCCTGATCGGCCGGATACTGGTTCAGCTGCATCTGCGTCGACTGCCGCTCCGCAGCCTGCGACTTGAGCTGTTCCCACTCATCCCACGCCATCGGTGTGCCTCTTCCCCCGTGTCTTCGCCTGGCTGAATCCCGAACGATTGCGCTCCGCCGTGCCTACCCTGACCATCAGAACGCCCTCTCCGGCACGAAACCGACCTGCACCAACGGCTTCCCCCGCCGCCGAGAAACAAAGATCCCCCGCCCCGCAGGCATAGGCCGAGGCCGAACCCCACCCAGCAGGTCCCCCTCGCCCGGATCGCCGGCCAGCACAACCCCCTGCGCCCCCAACTCCTTGACGCGCTGCATAAACGCCTCATACGACGCGCGCCCCGCTCCCGCCGTAGACCGCGCGATGATGAACCGCACCCCCACGTCCCGGGCGAACGGCAACAGCTCCGTCAAGCCCGCCAGCGGATTGCCACTCGACGTCGCCACCAGGTCGTAGTCGTCGATGACGACGTACACCGTCGGACCGCGCCACCAACTCCGGTCACGCAGCTGCTGAGCCGTCACGTCCGCCGTAGGCGTGCGGCGTTTCATCAGATCGGCCAGGGCGGACACGTGGTGGTCCATGGCGTTGGACATGGGGATGTACTCGGCCAGGTGGGACGACGGGGTTACGTCCAGGAGCGCGCGGCGGTTGTCGATGACGAAGAGCTTGGCCTCGTCGCCCGAGTAGCGTTCCGTCAGCTGCTTGATCAGCAGGCGCAGCACGTTCGACTTGCCCGACTCGCTTTCGCCGAAGACGAGGAAGAACGGGTCCTGTTCGAAGTCGACGAAGACCGGTTCGAGGTTGTCCTCGTCGAGGGCGAAGGCGACACCACGGCGCGGGAAGCGGTCGCCCGGAGGCAGCTGCTCGGCCGGGAACTCGCGGGGCAGCAAACGGACTTCGGGCGCGCCGGGCGCCTGCCAGTGCCGGGAGACCTCGGTGGCCAGCGCCGCCGTGGCGTCCGCCAGATCCGTGTCGGAGGTCAGACCGTCGATGCGTGGCACCGCCGCCATGAAGTGCAGCTTCTGCGGGGCCTGCCCGCGGCCGGGCACGCCTGCCGGTACGTTGGCGGCGACCTTGCGGTCCAGCTCGGAGTCCATCGTGTCGCCGAGCCGCAGCTCCAGGCGGTTCATCAGGTGGTCCTTGAGGTTGGCCCTGACCTCCATCGAGCGTGAGGCCGTGAGGATCAGGTGGACGCCGTAACCGAGACCGCGCGACGCGATGTCGAGGATCACCTGGTCCATCGCCTCATAGTCCGCACGGAAGTTGCCCCAGCCGTCGATGACCAGGAAGACGTCGCCCCACGGCTGATCCGTGACCGAGATGTCGCCTCGGACTCGTCGCGCCCGGAACTCCGCGATCGAGGAGATGCCCGACGAACGGAAGTACTCCTCCCGACGCGTCAGTACCCCGTACACCTCGGCCACCGTCCGCCGCACCCGCTCCGGATCCAGCCGCGAGGCGACCCCGCCCACGTGCGGGAGTCCGGCCACGGCCGTCATGCCGCCACCGCCGAAGTCGAGCCCGTAGAACTGGACTTCGTGCGGTGTGTGCGTGAGCGCGAACGCCGAGATCAGGGTGCGTACGAGCGTCGACTTGCCGGACTGCGGGCCGCCGAGGATCTGCATATGGCCGGCCGCGCCGGAGAAGTCCACCCAGAGCGGGTCGCGGCGCTGCTCGTACGGCTTGTCCACCAGGCCCGCCGGTACGACCAGGCGGCCGGCGCCTTCGTAGTCCGGCTGTGTGAGGCCGCGGCCCTGCACCGCCGTGAGGCCGGGCAGGAGCCCGTCCAGCGACGGCGGGCTGTCCAGCGGCGGCAGCCACACCTGGTGGGCCGCCGGGCCCTGCGCCTCCAGCCTGCGCACGATCACATCCAGCACCGTGTCCGCGAGCGCGTCGTCGACCTCCGGACCGTCCGGTGACGAAGTGCGCTGCTGCGGCACCGGCGCGTACTGCACCGGTACCTCGGCCGCCGTGAACAGCACCGGCCGCCGGTCCACCGGCAGGGGGCCGCCGCCCAGCGACGCCCGCTGCGTGCCGGAGCGGTACACCCCGGAGACGTACGCCGCCTTGAAGCGCACCATCTCGCCCGTGCCGAACTTCAGGAGCCCGGAGCCGGGGACGTTCGGCAGTTCATAGGCGTCCGGGACACCGATCGCCGCCCGGGACTCCGCGGCGGAGAAGGTCCGCAGACCGACCCTGTACGAGAGATACGTCTCCAGGCCGCGCAGGCGCCCCTCCTCCAGCCGCTGCGACGCCAGCAGCAGATGCACGCCCAGCGACCGGCCGATACGGCCGATCTGCACGAACATCTCGATGAAGTCCGGCTTCGCCGTCAACAGCTCACTGAACTCGTCGATCACCAACACCAAAGAAGGAATGGGCTGCAGCGCCGCACCCGCCGCGCGCGCCTTCTCGTAGTCGTGGATGTTGGCGTAGTTGCCCGCGTCGCGCAGCATCTCCTGGCGGCGGTTGAGTTCGCCGCGGATGGAGTCCCCCATGCGGTCGACCAGGGTCAAGTCGTCGGCGAGGTTGGTGATGACGGCCGCCACATGCGGCATCTGCGCCATACCCGCGAAGGTCGCGCCGCCCTTGAAATCGGCGAGTACGAAGTTCAGCGTCTCCGAGGAGTGCGTCACCGCCAGGCCCAGCACCAGCGTGCGCAGCAGCTCCGACTTGCCGGAGCCGGTCGCGCCCACGCACAGGCCGTGCGGGCCCATGCCCTCCTGCGCCGCCTCCTTGAGGTCCAGCATCACGGGGCGTCCGTCCTCGCCGACACCGATCGGCACGCGCAGCCGCTCGGCCAGCGAACGCGGCCGCCAGGTGCGCTGGGTGTCGACGGACGCCGCGTCACCGAGGTTCAGCAGGTCGGTGAACTCCAGGTTGGCGAGCAACGGTTCGTCGTCGTCCCCGCCGGAGGCCATCCGTAGCGGGGCCAGTTGGCGGGCGAGGGCCTCGGCGGATTCGTACGAGAGGGCGTCGGGGGTCCCTTCGTAGGCGACACCGTGCACCGACTCCAGGTGAAGTGCCTCGGGTCGTACGACGATGGACAACTCGCCGCTTCCCGTGGTCAGTTCGCCGGGTACGACCTCGAGGACGGTGACGCCCTGCAGCCCTTCGGGGTTGGCCAGGACCGAGTCGGGGGGCAGGGATCGACCGTCGAGTACGACGACGATGTGGGGCTCTTCCGCCAGGGGCGCCGCGTTCGGGTGGAAGCGCGGACGGCCGGTCAGCCGGGTGGCGAGCAGGTTCTCCAGCTCGCGGGTGTCGCTGTCGATCAGCCTGCGGCTGCCCGCGCCGTCCACGGCGCCGGGGGCCTGGACGTGCGGCAGCCACTTGGCCCACTCCCAGTGGGGCAGGTCCTCGCGGCCCGCCGCGACCACGATGAGCAGGTCTTCGGGGGAGTGCAGCGCGGCCAGCGATCCGACCATGGCCCGCGCTGAGGACCGTACGGACTGTGGTTCGCCGCTGATCGTCACGTGGTAGAAGGCGCGCAGCGAGACCGCCATCGGCAGGTCGTCCAGGGTGCTGTGCACGGCGAGGAAGCGCTGCATCGCACCCGCGGTCAGGGGCTCCAATTGCTCGACGGGGGCGGTCTCCGGGGCGACGAGGGTGCTGGCGAGGGACTGCGAGCCGAGGCCGATGCGGACCTGGGCGAAGTCCTCGTCGCCGGGGCGGCGTTCCCATACGCGGCTGCCCTCGGCGACCAGGGCCCACAGCTGCTCGGGGGAGGGGTGGAGGAAGTACTGCGCGTCGCGCTGGGCCTTCGCCGTGTCGACGGCCGTGCGCCGGGTCTGCGCCAGGTAGCTCAGGTAGTCGCGGCGCATGTCCGCCAACTGCCCCTGGTTGCCGCGGCGGAAGCGGATCACCATCGCGATGGCCATGGCGATGGTCGAAGCGATCATGATCATGCCCATGATCCGCATGAACGGCTGCCCGCTCGTGAAGAAGAAGACCACCGAGCCACCCATGCCGAGCGTCGGCAGGAGTTGCATCAGCACGCTTTCCTGGTAGCCCCGCGGCAGTTCGGGCGGAGGCTGCAGAACGATCTCCTGTGTGGACACTTCGGACGGCAGCGCTCGAGGCGGGCGCTTCACGACGATGTGGCTCACTGTCACCCATTCTGTGGTCGGCCGGGAGTCCGTCCGCCGCCCCGTGCCGGGCGGACGCAGGCCGCCGCGTGATCCTACTGACTCAGGCGGAGACCGAGGGACGGTAGGGTGCCGGAAGTTCGCGTCAGCACACGGGAGTTGAGCTGGAGCAGCTGGGGCATTCACGTACGAGCCCAGGACCTCCGGACCACTTCCGGATCGCCGACACAGAATCATCACTGAGGGGGAGCAGCAGGTGAGCATGACGGCCTCCGCGGCAGTCACCGGAGGGGGACCCGGTACGGGAACTCCGGCCGGGGCGGGCACGGGTCTCGGGTTCTGCCGGGTCACGATCGTCGCGCCCGACAGCCGGATCGACGTGGCGTTGCCCGACGACATCCCGGTCGCCGACATCTACCCGGAGATCCTCAGGCTCTCTCAGCAGAGCCCGGCCCAGAGCGCACCCGTCGGCTACCACCTGGTCCGCCGCGACGGCACCGTCCTCGACAGCGCCCGTTCCTTCGCCGCCCAGCGCATCCTCGACGGCGAACTCCTCACACTGCGCCCCTTCTCCGAGTCGCTGCCGCCCGCCGTCTTCGACGACGTCTCCGAAGCGGTCGCCTCCGCCGTGACCAGCGAACGCACCTTGTGGAGCGGCGACTTGACGCGGGCCGCGGGCCTCGTCGGAGGAGGCGTACTCGCCGTCCTGCTCGCCTTCGTGGCCTGGATGGGCGACCCGCGACACGACATGCACAGCCTGCCCGGCATCCTCGCCGGGGTCGCCGGTGTCCTTCTGGTCGTCCTCGCATGCGTACGCGCCCGGGTCTACGACGACCGGGCCTCGGCCATCGCGCTGGGACTCGGCGCCCTCCCCAACGTCGGCGTGGGCGGCTCAGGCCTCCTGCCGCTCGCCGACGGACAGGGCATCGGCAAGCTCCAGTTCCTCCTCGCCTGCGCGGCGGTGCTGCTGGCCTCGGTCCTGCTCACCCTGTGCTCCCCGAGCGGGGACGGCCCGTTCGTAGCCTTCGTCTTCGCCTCCGCCATCGGCCTGCTCGCCGTGTTCGCGGCGACCCTCGCCGACTGGACCCCGTCCGAGATCGGCGCCCTGTGTGCCCCGATCGCGGTCGGAGGCCTGGCCTTCCTGCCCGGCCTGTCCATGCGCTTCGCCCGGCTCCCGATCGGCTTCGACACCCCGAACACCGCCCCCCGCAGCGCGTACGACACCGACCCCGCCCCCCGCGAACCGGTCGACGCCGAGCGGGTGGCCGCCCAGGCGCGGCGCGGACACGAACTCCTGGTCGGCCTGGTGGGCGGCTGCGCACTGATCGCCGTCGGTTCCTCGGCCGTCCTCGGCTTCTCCTCGAACGTGTGGGCCCAGCTCCTCGCCCTCGCGACCGGCGTGGCCCTGCTGATGCGCGCCCACCTCTTCCGCTACACCGCCCAGGTCGCCCCCGTCCTGGCCGGCGGCCTCGGCTCGCTCATGCTGCTCGGCCTCGGACTGGCGCTGAACCCGCCGGACGCGATCGGCCGCGCTGCCCTCGCGGGCGACCGCGCCGACCTCGACATCCGGACCATCTGGCTGGTCGCGGCGGTCGCGGCGGTGGCCGCGCTCGTCACGGCGATCGGCCTGATCGTCTCGCGCGGCGGCCTCACCCCGTTCTGGGGACGCTTCCTGGAGATCGCCGAGGGGTTCGTGCTGCTGACCCTGGTGCCGCTGGCACTGGCCGTCTTCGACGTGTACGCGACGGCCCGGTCGATGACGAGCTGACCTCGCGGCGAGCCGCACACACGTGGGGGCCGACGAGACGCGCGTCCCGTCGGCCCCGAACAAGCCACCGCGGAGCCCTACTCCGCCGGGAGCCCTCCGTTGTGCGGAGCCGGCTCCAGGTCGAACTCCCCGTCCCGGGCGCCCAGGACGAAGGCCTGCCACTCCGCCTCCGTGTAGCGCAGCACCGTGTCCGGGTCGAGAGACGACCTCATGGCCACCGCGCCGCCGGGGAGATAGGCGATCTCGACCCGCTCCTCGTGCTCCTCCGTACCCGGCGCGCTGTGCCATTCGACCCCGGAGATGTCGAGGGCGTAGAGCTCGTTCTTCTCCCGCTCCTTGCGCGCCTTGACGTCCTTGTCCTCTGCCTCGGCCATGGCGAAGCGACCCCTTCCAGACCTACGAATTCCCGACCTGTGAACGACCTGTCGCGTCACCCTACTGGGACCGGCCCCGGCCTCTCAGGACTCCCGGAACCCCGGTCAGAGGGCCCGCAACCTCCTGGTACCCTGTGTAACGGCCGTATGTGTACGCACCCCCGGATCGCCCCTCAGGGCCCTGGAGGACGCGCCCAGCGGATCCCCGCCTCCCGAGTAACGGAAGCTCCCCTGAGAAGTGGACCAGGGGCACTCGGTGGCTATCAAAGAAGACTACGAGGAGTACGCGTGTCGCTCGACGCCGCTACGAAGAAGCAGATCATGTCCGAGTTCGGTACCAAGGAGGGCGACACCGGCTCCCCCGAGGTCCAGGTCGCCATGCTCTCGCGCCGGATCTCGGACCTGACCGAGCACCTCAAGACCCACAAGCACGACCACCACTCCCGTCGTGGTCTGCTGATCCTCGTCGGTCAGCGTCGCCGCCTTCTCCAGTACCTGGCCAAGAAGGACATCCAGCGCTTCCGTGCGCTGGTCGACCGCCTCGGCATCCGCCGTGGTGCGGCGGGCGCCCGTTAAGACGCCGTGAAGGGAGCGGTTCCCACACTGAGGGGGCCGCTCCCTTTGCTGTACGTGCGGAGTGTCACCGCCGCTTTGTAGTGTGGTAGCACAACACCAGACGTACGACACGACGTGGTTCCGCGACAGCGCACAGCGACGGAGCGGACACCACACCTGAACGAGGAGAAGCGCGCCTCGCCGCCGCCGGTCCTCGGTAGTGGCCCCCGGGGGAATGCGAGCCCCGGGTGCTTCGATCGAAGACCGGCCCGCACCAGACGGAGCGCTTCTCCGACGTCCACCCGCCACACGGGCGGGACGGGACGAAAGACGAAAAGCATCGGAGAAAACGCTAGTGGAGAACGAGACCCACTACGCCGAGGCCGTTATCGACAACGGTTCCTTCGGCACCCGCACCATCCGTTTCGAGACGGGCCGTCTGGCCCGCCAGGCCGCCGGCTCCGCCGTGGCCTATCTCGATGACGACACCATGGTTCTGTCGGCCACCACGGCCTCCAAGAACCCCAAGGACCAGCTCGACTTCTTCCCCCTGACGGTGGACGTCGAAGAGCGGATGTACGCCGCCGGCAAGATCCCCGGCAGCTTCTTCCGCCGTGAGGGCCGCCCCTCCGAGGACGCGATCCTCACCTGCCGTCTGATCGACCGCCCGCTGCGCCCGTCCTTCAAGAAGGGCCTGCGCAACGAGATCCAGGTCGTCGCCACGATCATGGCGCTCAACCCCGACCACCTGTACGACGTCGTGGCGATCAACGCCGCGTCCGCGTCCACGCAGCTGGCCGGTCTGCCCTTCTCCGGCCCGATCGGCGGCGTCCGCGTCGCGCTGATCCGCGGTCAGTGGGTGGCCTTCCCGACGCACACCGAGCTCGAGGACGCCGTCTTCGACATGGTTGTCGCGGGCCGCACCCTGGAGGACGGCGACGTCGCGATCATGATGGTCGAGGCCGAGGCCACCGAGAAGACCATCCAGCTCGTCAAGGGCGGCGCCGAGGCGCCGACCGAGGAGATCGTCGCCGCCGGTCTGGACGCCGCGAAGCCCTTCATCAAGGTGCTCTGCAAGGCCCAGGCCGACCTCGCCGCGAAGGCCGCCAAGCCGACCGGCGAGTTCCCGATCTTCCTCGACTACCAGGACGACGTCCTGGAGGCGCTCACCGCCGCCGTCAAGGACGAGCTCTCGCAGGCCCTCACCATCGGGGGCAAGCAGGAGCGCGAGAGCGAGCTGGACCGCGTGAAGGCGCTCGCCGCCGAGAAGCTGCTCCCGCAGTTCGAGGGCCGCGAGAAGGAGATCTCCGCCGCGTACCGCTCGCTGACCAAGTCCCTGGTCCGTGAGCGCGTCATCAAGGAGAAGAAGCGCATCGACGGCCGCGGCGTCACGGACATCCGTACGCTCGCCGCCGAGGTCGAGGCGATTCCGCGGGTACACGGCAGCGCGCTGTTCGAGCGTGGCGAGACGCAGATCCTGGGCGTCACCACCCTCAACATGCTCCGCATGGAGCAGCAGCTGGACACCCTCTCCCCGGTGACCCGCAAGCGGTACATGCACAACTACAACTTCCCGCCGTACTCCACCGGTGAGACCGGCCGCGTCGGCTCCCCGAAGCGCCGCGAGATCGGCCACGGCGCCCTCGCCGAGCGCGCGCTCGTGCCGGTGCTGCCGCTGCGCGAGGAGTTCCCGTACGCGATCCGTCAGGTGTCCGAGGCCCTCAGCTCGAACGGCTCGACGTCGATGGGCTCGGTCTGCGCCTCCACCATGTCGCTGCTGAACGCCGGTGTGCCGCTGAAGGCCCCCGTCGCCGGTATCGCCATGGGCCTCATCTCCCAGGAGATCGAGGGCGAGACGCACTACGTGACGCTGACGGACATCCTCGGTGCCGAGGACGCCTTCGGCGACATGGACTTCAAGGTCGCCGGCACGAAGGAGTTCGTGACCGCCCTCCAGCTCGACACCAAGCTGGACGGCATCCCGGCCTCTGTCCTGGCCGCGGCCCTGAAGCAGGCCCGTGACGCCCGCCTCCACATCCTCGACGTGATGATGGAAGCGATCGACACCCCGGACGAGATGTCCCCCAACGCCCCGCGGATCATCACCGTGAAGATCCCCGTGGACAAGATCGGCGAGGTCATCGGCCCCAAGGGCAAGATGATCAACCAGATCCAGGAGGACACCGGCGCCGACATCACGATCGAGGACGACGGCACGATCTACATCGGTGCGGTCGACGGCCCGTCCGCGGAGGCGGCCCGTACGACGATCAACGGCATCGCCAACCCGACCATGCCGGAGGTCGGCGAGCGCTACCTGGGCACGGTCGTCAAGACGACCACCTTCGGCGCGTTCGTCTCGCTGCTCCCGGGCAAGGACGGTCTGCTGCACATCTCGCAGATCCGCAAGCTCGCCGGCGGCAAGCGCGTGGAGAACGTCGAGGACGTGCTCGGTGTGGGCTCCAAGGTCCAGGTCGAGATCGCCGAGATCGACTCCCGCGGCAAGCTCTCCCTGATTCCGGTCATCGAGGGTGAAGACACCGACGACAAGAAGGACGACACCGACAAGTGACGTCTCGTAGCTCCACGGCGACGGCCCGCTCCTCCTCCGAGGCGCGGGCCGTCGCCCGTACCCAAACCCTGATCAAGGGCCAGAACGGCATCGGTACGGTACGCAAGACGACCCTCCCCGGAGGCCTGCGCGTCGTCACCGAAACGCTGCCCTCCGTGCGCTCCGCCACCTTCGGCATCTGGGCACATGTGGGCTCCCGCGACGAGACGCCGGCTCTGAACGGTGCCACGCACTACCTGGAGCACCTGCTCTTCAAGGGCACGTCCCGTCGTAGCGCGATGGACATCTCCTCCGCCATCGACGCGGTCGGCGGCGAGATGAACGCCTTCACGGCCAAGGAGTACACGTGCTACTACGCGCGCGTGCTCGACGCCGACCTCCCCCTCGCCATCGACGTCGTCTGCGACATGCTCACCGGCTCGCTGATCCTCGAAGAGGACGTGAACGTCGAGCGGGGCGCGATCCTCGAGGAGATCGCGATGACCGAGGACGACCCGGGCGACTGCGTACACGACCTGTTCGCGTCCACCATGTTCGGCGACACCCCCCTCGGCCGCCCCGTCCTCGGCACGGTCGACACGGTCAACGCCCTCACCGCGGACCGCATCCGCCGCTTCTACAAGAAGCACTACGACCCGACGCACCTCATCGTCGCCTGCGCGGGCAACGTCGACCACAACAAGGTCGTACGCCAGGTCCGCGCCGCCTTCGAGAAGGCCGGCGCCCTGACGCAGCCGGACGCCACGCCCATGGCCCCGCGCAACGGCTCGCGCGCCATCCGTACCGCGGGCCGCGTCGAACTGCTCGGCCGCAAGACCGAGCAGGCCCATGTCGTCCTCGGCATGCCCGGTCTGCCCCGCACCGACGACCGCCGCTGGGCGATGGGCGTCCTGAACACCGCGCTCGGCGGCGGCATGTCCTCCCGGCTCTTCCAGGAGGTCCGCGAGAAACGCGGCCTGGCCTACAGCGTGTACTCGTACACCTCGGGCTTCGCCGACTGCGGACTCTTCGGTGTGTACGCGGGTTGCCGGCCGAGCCAGGTCCACGACGTACTGAAGATCTGCCGCGACGAGCTCGACCAGGTCGCCGAGCACGGTCTGTCGGACGACGAAATCGACCGCGCCATCGGCCAGTTGAAGGGCTCCACCGTTCTCGGCCTGGAGGACACGGGTGCGCTCATGAACCGCATCGGCAAGAGTGAGCTGTGCTGGGGCGAGCAGATGTCGGTCGACGACATGCTGGCCCGGATCGCCGCGGTCACTCCCGACGACGTACGGGACGTGGCCCGCGACATCCTGGGCCGGCGCCCCTCGCTGTCGGTCATCGGCCCGCTCAAGGACAAGCAGGCATCCCGGCTGGACGACGCGGTCGCGTAAGTCATCGACTAAGGAATCACGAACATGAGCAAGCTGCGCGTGGCGGTCCTCGGCGCCAAGGGCCGGATCGGATCCGAGGCGGTACGAGCCGTCGAGGCGGCCGAGGACATGGAGCTGGTGGCCGCCCTCGGCAGCGGCGACAAACTGGAGACGCTGGTCGAGACCGGCGCCCAGGTGGCCGTCGAACTGACCACGCCCGCCTCGGTCATGGGCAACCTCGACTTCTGCGTACGACACGGCGTCCACGCCGTGGTCGGCACGACGGGCTGGACCGACGAGCGCCTCGCGCAGCTGAACACCTCGCTGGCCGCCTCCCCTGAGACGGGCGTACTGATCGCCCCGAACTTCTCCATCGGCGCCGTGCTGACCATGAAGTTCGCGGAGGCCGCCGCGCCGTACTTCGAGTCCGTCGAGGTCGTCGAACTGCACCACCCGAACAAGGTGGACGCCCCGAGCGGCACCGCCACCCGCACCGCCCAGCTCATCGCCGCGGCCCGGGAACGCGCGGGCAGTGCCCCGCAGCCCGACGCCACGGTGACGGCACTGGACGGCGCCCGCGGGGCGAACGTCGACGGCGTGCCCGTACACGCGGTGCGGATGCGTGGGCTGCTCGCCCACCAGGAGGTGCTCCTCGGCGGCGAGGGCGAGACCCTCACCATCCGCCATGACTCGCTGCACCACAGCAGCTTCATGCCGGGCATCCTGCTCGGCGTACGCCGCGTCGTGGACACCCCCGGCCTCACCTTCGGCCTGGAACACTTCCTGGACCTGAACTGAGCGGTCGGACGACCACCATGCGCGCAAAGATCACGTACGCCGTCACAGCCGCCGTCCTCGTCGTCTACTTCGTCCTGGTCGGCAGCCGTGGCGTCATGCTCATCGAGACCGGCACGGCCCTGACGGTCACCTTCGGGGTGGCGGTCCTCATCCTGCCGGTGATCGGCCTGTGGTTCCTCTGGAAGAACACGCAGTTCGTCCGGAAGGCCAACCGGCTCGCCGCCGCCCTCGACGCCGAAGGCGGCCTGCCCGTCGACGAGTTGAAGCGCACCCCGGCCGGCCGTATCGACCGCGACTCGGCCGACGAGGTCTTCGCTCGCCGCAAGGCCGAAACCGAGGATGCCCCCGACGACTGGCGCAGCTGGTTCCGCCTCGCGATCGCCTACCACGACGCTCGTGACACCGCGCGCGCCCGCAAGGCGATGCAGCGCGCCATCGCCCTGCACGAGGGCAAGCCGGTGCGGGCCTGAGCTTGGGCGGCACGACGAGTGGTACGACGAAGGGGCCGGCCCTGCGCGGACCGGCCCCTTCGCGCTGTCGATCACGCGTGCCGGTACTCGTCCGACCACACCTCGACGCCGTCCGCCGCCCGGTCGAAGGCCGCGGGGCGCCCCAGGAAGTCCGCGTTGTGCGTGGTCAGCAGCGGTGTCGGTTCATCGCCCGCCCGGTCCCTGCGGACGAGAACGAGCGCCTGCCCCTGCACCGTGCGCGGCAGCCCGAGCCAGCGCACCGGCTGCTGCACCGTGCGGACCTCCACGACCTGCGCCCAAGGCGCCGTACGCGTGGTGAAGAAGCGCACCTGACGCAACCCGGACGCACTCACCCACGCGCCCACCCGCAACAGCCGCAGCGCACAGCCGATGACGAACAACGCCAGACCAAAGACGATCGCGCCCCCGCCCAGCGTGCCGGCCACCGCGATGATGACCGCCGCGAACAGCACGTACGAGGCGAGCAGCAGCAGGAGCGCCGCCATGGCGACCCGCCACGGGCCGGGCCGGTAGGGGCGTCGCCAGCGGTCGCGGTCGTCGAACGGCAGCGGGAGATCGTCCGCCACCTCGTCGAACGCGCGGTCGGCCGTCAGGAAGGGCAGGGGCACGACTGATCCTCACTCAATCCACGCACGGTCTGTGCCTGGTGAGGCTACCTAGCCATGTCCCTGCTCACCACCCTCGGGGGCCCGGATGAGCCCCCGGCCGCCGACGGCGCTCAGCGGCTGTTCGAGGCCTCGGACTGCTGGGTCTGAGCGGGCGACTGGTCCTGCGACAGCGCGGGCATCCCGAAGAGCAGGGAGCCCGCCAGCCCGGCGACGACGGTGAGGCCTATGAGCCAGCGCCCGACCACCTCCGAGGCGGAGGCACGCTCGCGGGGCGGGGGAGTGACATTACTGCGGAACTTGTCGGCTTCGGCGATGAAGGCGAACGGAACAGGCTCGCGCCGACGGAACATGGAAACTGCTTCTCCTCAGGGGACTCGAACGGATCGTTCTCAACAAGACAGACGAACGAACGCCCCAAAAGGTGCCCCGTTTCACCGAATTCGCAGAAGTTCGGCGAAGAATGTCGCAGCCCGCCATCGAACGCCCCGTTGTCAGAGCAGGGTCGTAGAGTGGGCGCCGCCCAGCCAGCGATGGGAAGGACCCCGCAAGCCGTGACCGACAGCCCCGCCGACGACCTCAAGCCCGGCTTCCGCAGCGAAGTGACCGTCGAGTTGGTCAAGCACAGCGCGGCCGACTCCGACGTGCTGTTCGCCGCCCGCGTCTCGACCCTCGGGGAGCAGTCCCTGGACGAGCTCCAGAAGGACCCCGAGCGCTCCAAGGGCCTGATCAACTTCCTGATGCGGGACCGGCACGGCAGCCCCTTCGAGCACAACTCGATGACGTTCTTCATCAGCGCCCCGATCTTCGTCTTCCGCGAGTTCATGCGCCACCGCGTGGGCTGGTCGTACAACGAGGAATCAGGTCGGTACAGGGAGCTCCAGCCGGTCTTCTACGTCCCCGACGAGTCCCGCAAGCTCGTCCAGGAGGGCCGCCCCGGGAAGTACGTCTTCGTGGAGGGCACCCAGGCCCAGCAGGAGCTCGTCGGCCGCGTCATGGAGGACTCGTACGTGCACGCGTACGAGGCGTACCAGGAGATGCTGGCCGCCGGCGTCGCCCGCGAGGTCGCCCGCTCGGTCCTCCCCGTCGGCCTGTACTCATCGATGTACGCGACGTGCAACGCCCGCTCCCTGATGCACTTCCTCGGCCTGCGTACGCAGCATGAGCTGGCCAAGGTGCCGTCCTTCCCTCAGCGGGAGATCGAGATGGTCGGCGAGAAGATGGAGGCGGAATGGGCCAAGCTCATGCCTCTCACGTACGCAGCGTTCAACGCCAACGGCCGGGTGGCGCCGTAGCGCGCACTCGCTCGCGGCATGCGGCACAGATGTACGGGTCAGCCGAGCGAAGTGTCCGTATTGCGGCATTTCTAGTAGTTCATCTAGCCTGATCAAACGGGTCCGGCACTGCCTGAACCCCCGAGCAGGCAGTGCCGGGCTCCACCTTTGTCGCGACTTGTCGCCCGACCCGAGGGCAGACCGCGCGCTGAGCAGCGAGTAGCGTGTTACCCATGGCTCCGACCTCCACTCCGCAGACCCCCTTCGGGCGGGTCCTCACCGCAATGGTCACGCCCTTCACGGCGGACGGAACTCTCGACCTGGACGGCGCGCAGCGGCTCGCCACCCACCTGGTGGACGCAGGCAACGACGGCCTGATCATCAACGGCACCACCGGCGAGTCCCCGACCACCAGCGACGCGGAGAAAGCGGACCTCGTACGGGCGGTACTGGAAGCGGTCGGCGACCGTGCCCACATCGTCGCCGGAGTCGGCACGAACTACACCCACCACAGCATCGAGCTGGCCCGCACCGCCGAGCAGGTGGGCGCACACGGCCTCCTCGCGGTCACGCCGTACTACAACAAGCCCCCGCAGGAGGGTTTGTACCGGCACTTCACGGCGATCGCCGACGCGACCGAACTCCCGGTCATGCTCTACGACATCCCCGGCCGCAGCGGCGTACCGATCAACTCGGAAACGATCGTGCGCCTGGCCGAGCACCCGCGTATCGTCGCCAACAAGGATGCCAAGGGCGACCTCGGCCGCGCCAGCTGGGCCATCGCCCGTTCCGGCCTCGCCTGGTACTCCGGCGACGACATGCTGAACCTGCCACTGCTGTCCGTGGGCGCGGTCGGCTTCGTCTCCGTCGTCGGCCATGTCGTCACCCCCGACCTGCGGGCCATGATCGACGCGTACATCAGCGGCGACGTCCAGAAGGCCACTGAGATCCACCAGAAGCTGCTGCCGGTCTTCACCGGCATGTTCCGCACCCAGGGCGTCATGACCACCAAGGCCGCGCTCGCGCTCCAGGGCCTGCCCGCCGGACCGCTGCGCCTGCCCATGGTCGGACTCTCCCCCGAGGAGACCGCCCAGCTCAAGATCGATCTTGCCGCCGGCGGGGTACAGCTCTGATCACAGACTTCACAACTGAATACGTACGACCCGCAGGCCCAAGGCCTGCACGACCAAGACAACTGCTACTGCACGAACGTCATGCGCGCCACGTGCCCTGCCAGGTACGTGGCGTGCGTGGTGAGGAGAGAGTCTTTTGAGTCATCCGCATCCTGAACTCGGCCCCCCGGCGAAGCTCCCCGAGCGCGGCCTCCGGGTCACCCCACTCGGCGGGCTCGGCGAAATCGGCCGAAACATGACGGTCTTCGAGTACGGCGGCCGACTGCTGATCGTCGACTGCGGAGTGCTCTTCCCCGAGGAGGAACAGCCCGGAATCGACCTGATCCTGCCGGACTTCACGTCCATCAGGGACCGCCTCGACGACATCGAGGGCATCGTCCTCACGCACGGCCACGAGGACCATATCGGCGGTGTCCCCTATCTCCTGCGCGAGAAGCCGGACATCCCGCTGATCGGCTCCAAGCTGACCCTCGCTCTCATCGAGGCGAAGCTCCAGGAGCACCGCATCCGCCCCTACACACTCGAGGTCGCGGAAGGCCACCGCGAACGCATCGGTCCCTTCGACTGCGAGTTCGTGGCGGTCAACCACTCCATCCCGGACGCCCTCGCGGTCGCCATCCGCACCCCCGCGGGCATGGTGGTACACACCGGCGACTTCAAGATGGACCAACTCCCGCTGGACGGCCGCCTCACAGATCTACACGCGTTCGCGCGACTGAGCGAGGAGGGCATCGACCTCCTTCTCTCGGACTCGACGAACGCCGAGGTTCCGGGCTTCGTCCCGCCCGAGCGCGACATCTCGAACGTGCTGCGGCAGGTCTTCGCGAACGCCCGCAAGCGGATCATCGTGGCCAGCTTCGCCAGCCACATCCACCGCATCCAGCAGATTCTCGACGCAGCCCACGAATACGGCCGCAGGGTCGCCTTCGTCGGCCGCTCGATGGTCCGCAACATGGGCATCGCCCGAGACCTCGGATACCTGAAGGTCCCGCCGGGCCTGGTCGTCGACGTCAAGACGCTCGACGATCTGCCGGACGGCGAGGTCGTGCTGGTCTGCACGGGTTCGCAGGGCGAGCCCATGGCAGCCCTGTCGAGGATGGCCAACCGGGACCACCAGATCCGTATCGTCCAGGGCGACACGGTGATCCTGGCCTCGTCACTCATCCCCGGCAACGAGAACGCGGTCTACCGCGTCATCAACGGCCTCACCCGCTGGGGCGCCAACGTCGTCCACAAGGGCAACGCCAAGGTGCATGTCTCCGGCCACGCCTCGGCCGGCGAGCTCCTGTACTTCTACAACATCTGCAGGCCCAAGAACCTGATGCCGGTCCACGGCGAATGGCGTCACCTGCGCGCCAACGCCGAGTTGGGCGCCCTGACTGGAGTCCCGCACGACCGGATCGTCATCGCCGAGGACGGCGTCGCCGTCGACCTCGTCGAGGGCAAGGCCAAGATCTCGGGCAAGGTCCAGGCCGGATACGTGTACGTCGACGGCCTCTCGGTCGGCGATGTCGGCGAGCCCGCGCTGAAGGACCGCAAGATCCTCGGCGACGAGGGCATCATCTCGGTCTTCGTGGTGATGGACTCCAGTACCGGCAAGATCACCGGCGGCCCGCACATCCAGGCACGCGGCTCGGGAATCGAGGACTCGGCCTTCAGCGACGTCCTCCCGAGGATCACCGAGGTCCTGGAGAGGTCGGCCCAGGACGGTGTCGTCGAACCCCACCAGATGCAGCAGCTCATCCGCCGCACGCTGGGCAAATGGGTCTCGGACACCTATCGCCGTCGGCCGATGATCCTTCCTGTCGTGGTCGAGGTCTGACACCTCGCACGCGTGCAACTGGGAGCGGGGCGCCTCGATTTGCATCGAGGCGCCCCGCTCCAGTACGTTTACGGCTCCGCCTGAACGGGAACCCGGCGCAACTGTGCATGGGGAACCAGCCCGAGCGGGACGGGAATTCCGACTCAGAATCTTCTGATAAAGTCGGAAACACCGAAGGGAAGCCCGGAGGAAAGCCGCGAGATTTGGTATCTCGGGTGAGTACAAAGGAAGCGTCCGTTCCTTGAGAACTCAACAGCGTGCCAAAAATCAACGCCAGATATGTTGATACCCCGACACCGGGATTGTTCCTGGTGGCGAGGTTCCTTTGAAGAAAACACAGCGAGGACGCTGTGAACCCTTCCGTTCATTCCGCGGGGGGTTCCGCTCTCGTGTGTGTCATCCCGATTACGGGAATACATTCACGGAGAGTTTGATCCTGGCTCAGGACGAACGCTGGCGGCGTGCTTAACACATGCAAGTCGAACGATGAACCACTTCGGTGGGGATTAGTGGCGAACGGGTGAGTAACACGTGGGCAATCTGCCCTTCACTCTGGGACAAGCCCTGGAAACGGGGTCTAATACCGGATAACACTTTCACTCTCCTGAGTGGAGGTTAAAAGCTCCGGCGGTGAAGGATGAGCCCGCGGCCTATCAGCTTGTTGGTGAGGTAATGGCTCACCAAGGCGACGACGGGTAGCCGGCCTGAGAGGGCGACCGGCCACACTGGGACTGAGACACGGCCCAGACTCCTACGGGAGGCAGCAGTGGGGAATATTGCACAATGGGCGCAAGCCTGATGCAGCGACGCCGCGTGGGGGATGACGGCCTTCGGGTTGTAAACCTCTTTCAGCAGGGAAGAAGCGCAAGTGACGGTACCTGCAGAAGAAGCGCCGGCTAACTACGTGCCAGCAGCCGCGGTAATACGTAGGGCGCAAGCGTTGTCCGGAATTATTGGGCGTAAAGAGCTCGTAGGCGGCTTGTCGCGTCGGTTGTGAAAGCCCGGGGCTTAACCCCGGGTCTGCAGTCGATACGGGCAGGCTAGAGTTCGGTAGGGGAGATCGGAATTCCTGGTGTAGCGGTGAAATGCGCAGATATCAGGAGGAACACCGGTGGCGAAGGCGGATCTCTGGGCCGATACTGACGCTGAGGAGCGAAAGCGTGGGGAGCGAACAGGATTAGATACCCTGGTAGTCCACGCCGTAAACGGTGGGCACTAGGTGTGGGCAACATTCCACGTTGTCCGTGCCGCAGCTAACGCATTAAGTGCCCCGCCTGGGGAGTACGGCCGCAAGGCTAAAACTCAAAGGAATTGACGGGGGCCCGCACAAGCAGCGGAGCATGTGGCTTAATTCGACGCAACGCGAAGAACCTTACCAAGGCTTGACATACGCCGGAAAGCATCAGAGATGGTGCCCCCCTTGTGGTCGGTGTACAGGTGGTGCATGGCTGTCGTCAGCTCGTGTCGTGAGATGTTGGGTTAAGTCCCGCAACGAGCGCAACCCTTGTCCCGTGTTGCCAGCAACCTCTTCGGAGGGTTGGGGACTCACGGGAGACCGCCGGGGTCAACTCGGAGGAAGGTGGGGACGACGTCAAGTCATCATGCCCCTTATGTCTTGGGCTGCACACGTGCTACAATGGCCGGTACAATGAGCTGCGATACCGCAAGGTGGAGCGAATCTCAAAAAGCCGGTCTCAGTTCGGATTGGGGTCTGCAACTCGACCCCATGAAGTCGGAGTTGCTAGTAATCGCAGATCAGCAGTGCTGCGGTGAATACGTTCCCGGGCCTTGTACACACCGCCCGTCACGTCACGAAAGTCGGTAACACCCGAAGCCCGTGGCCCAACCAGCTTGTCTGGGGGAGCGGTCGAAGGTGGGACTGGCGATTGGGACGAAGTCGTAACAAGGTAGCCGTACCGGAAGGTGCGGCTGGATCACCTCCTTTCTAAGGAGCACCTGGCCGCCAAGCCTTGCTTGGTGGTCCAGAGCCATTACGTCGGCGTATGTCCGACGGTGGTCAGCTCATGGGTGGAACGTTGATTAATCGGCCTGGTCACGGGTCGGAGGCTGCCAGTACTGCTCTTCGGAGCGTGGAACGCATGATCTTCGGACGGGACCTGGTCGGGCACGCTGTTGGGTGTCTGAGGGCACGGGTGATGAGCCTGGTGTCTTCGGTGCCGGCCCCAGTGAACTCGCCGAGTGCGGCGGGGTGGTGGGTGGTTGGTCGTTGTTTGAGAACTGCACAGTGGACGCGAGCATCTGTGGCCAAGTTTTTAAGGGCGCACGGTGGATGCCTTGGTACCAGGAACCGATGAAGGACGTGGGAGGCCGCGATAGTCCCCGGGGAGCCGTCAACCAGGCTGTGATCCGGGGGTTTCCGAATGGGGAAACCCGGCAGTCGTCATGGGCTGTCACCCACTGCTGAACACATAGGCGGTGTGGAGGGAACGCGGGGAAGTGAAACATCTCAGTACCCGCAGGAAGAGAAAACAACCGTGATTCCGGGAGTAGTGGCGAGCGAAACCGGATGAGGCTAAACCGTATACGTGTGAGACCCGGCAGGGGTTGCGTGTACGGGGTTGTGGGATCTCTCTTGACCAATCTGCCGGTTGGTCGGCGAGTCAGAAACCGTATGGATAGGCGAAGGACATGCGAAAGGTCCGGCGTAGAGGGTAAGACCCCCGTAGTCGAAATCTGTACGGCTCGTTGGAGAGACACCCAAGTAGCACGGGGCCCGAGAAATCCCGTGTGAATCTGGCGGGACCACCCGCTAAGCCTAAATATTCCCTGGTGACCGATAGCGGATAGTACCGTGAGGGAATGGTGAAAAGTACCCCGGGAGGGGAGTGAAATAGTACCTGAAACCGTGTGCCTACAAGCCGTGGGAGCGTCGGAATGAAGACTTGTTCTTCATTCTCGTGACTGCGTGCCTTTTGAAGAATGAGCCTGCGAGTTTGCGGTGTGTTGCGAGGTTAACCCGTGTGGGGGAGCCGTAGCGAAAGCGAGTCCGAACAGGGCGATTCAGTAGCGCGCTCAAGACCCGAAGCGGAGTGATCTAGCCATGGGCAGGCTGAAGCGCGGGTAAGACCGTGTGGAGGGCCGAACCCACCAGGGTTGAAAACCTGGGGGATGACCTGTGGTTAGGGGTGAAAGGCCAATCAAACTCCGTGATAGCTGGTTCTCCCCGAAATGCATTTAGGTGCAGCGTCGTGTGTTTCTTGCCGGAGGTAGAGCACTGGATAGGCGATGGGCCCTACCGGGTTACTGACCTTAGCCAAACTCCGAATGCCGGTAAGTGAGAGCGCGGCAGTGAGACTGTGGGGGATAAGCTCCATGGTCGAGAGGGAAACAGCCCAGAGCATCGACTAAGGCCCCTAAGCGTACGCTAAGTGGGAAAGGATGTGGAGTCGCAGAGACAACCAGGAGGTTGGCTTAGAAGCAGCCATCCTTGAAAGAGTGCGTAATAGCTCACTGGTCAAGTGATTCCGCGCCGACAATGTAGCGGGGCTCAAGCGTACCGCCGAAGTCGTGTCATTGCAGCATGAGGGCCAACGCCCGCTGTGATGGGTAGGGGAGCGTCGTGTGCCGGGTGAAGCAGCCGCGGAAGCGAGTTGTGGACGGTTCACGAGTGAGAATGCAGGCATGAGTAGCGATTCACACGTGGGAAGCGTGTGCGCCGATTGACTAAGGGTTCCTGGGTCAAGCTGATCTGCCCAGGGTAAGTCGGGACCTAAGGCGAGGCCGACAGGCGTAGTCGATGGAGAACCGGTTGATATTCCGGTACCCGCTGTGAAGCGTCAAACATCGAATCCAGTGATGCTAAGCCCGTGAAGCCGCCCTGATCTCTTCGGAGTTGAGGGGAGTGGTGGAGCCGGTGACCCGATCTGGTAGTAGGTGAGTGATGGGGTGACGCAGGAAGGTAGTCCAGCCCGGGCGGTGGTTGTCCCGGGGTAAGGGTGTAGCCCGAACGATAGGCAAATCCGTCGTTCACCAAGGGTGAGACCTGATGCCGAGCCGATTGTGGTGAAGTGGATGATCCTATGCTGTCGAGAAAAGCCTCTAGCGAGTTTTATGGCGGCCCGTACCCTAAACCGACTCAGGTGGTCAGGTAGAGAATACCGAGGCGTTCGGGTGAACTATGGTTAAGGAACTCGGCAAAATGCCCCCGTAACTTCGGGAGAAGGGGGGCCATTCTTGGTGATCCGTTTTACACGGTGAGCTGGGGGTGGCCGCAGAGACCAGCGAGAAGCGACTGTTTACTAAAAACACAGGTCCGTGCGAAGCCGTAAGGCGAGGTATACGGACTGACGCCTGCCCGGTGCTGGAACGTTAAGGGGACCGGTTAGTCTAGTTTCGGCTAGGCGAAGCTGAGAACTTAAGCGCCAGTAAACGGCGGTGGTAACTATAACCATCCTAAGGTAGCGAAATTCCTTGTCGGGTAAGTTCCGACCTGCACGAATGGCGTAACGACTTCTCGACTGTCTCAACCATAGGCCCGGTGAAATTGCACTACGAGTAAAGATGCTCGTTTCGCGCAGCAGGACGGAAAGACCCCGGGACCTTTACTACAGTTTGATATTGGTGTTCGGTTCGGCTTGTGTAGGATAGCTGGGAGACTGTGAACTTCGCACGCCAGTGCGGGGGGAGTCGTCGTTGAAATACCAGTCTGGTCGTGCTGGATGTCTAACCCGGGTCCGTGATCCGGATCGGGGACAGTGTCTGATGGGTAGTTTAACTGGGGCGGTTGCCTCCTAAAGAGTAACGGAGGCGCCCAAAGGTTCCCTCAGCCTGGTTGGCAATCAGGTGGTGAGTGTAAGTGCACAAGGGAGCTTGACTGTGAGACCGACGGGTCGAGCAGGGACGAAAGTCGGGACTAGTGATCCGGCGGTGGCTTGTGGAAGCGCCGTCGCTCAACGGATAAAAGGTACCCCGGGGATAACAGGCTGATCTTCCCCAAGAGTCCATATCGACGGGATGGTTTGGCACCTCGATGTCGGCTCGTCGCATCCTGGGGCTGGAGTCGGTCCCAAGGGTTGGGCTGTTCGCCCATTAAAGCGGTACGCGAGCTGGGTTTAGAACGTCGTGAGACAGTTCGGTCCCTATCCGCTGTGCGCGTAGGAGTCTTGAGAAGGGCTGTCCCTAGTACGAGAGGACCGGGACGGACGAACCTCTGGTGTGCCAGTTGTTCTGCCAAGGGCATGGCTGGTTGGCTACGTTCGGGAGGGATAACCGCTGAAAGCATCTAAGCGGGAAGCCTGCTTCGAGATGAGGACTCCCACCCCCGTTGAGGGGTTAAGGCTCCCAGGAGACTACTGGGTTGATAGGCCAGATCTGGAAGGCGGGTAACCGCTGGAGGTGACTGGTACTAATAGGCCGAGGGCTTGTCCTCAGCTGCTCGCGTCCACTGTGTTGGTTCTGAAACCACGAACAACCCCTGTCCTGGGCCACAGGACGGTTGCCGGTTGAGTGTTTCACAGTGTTTCGGTGGTCATAGCGTGAGGGAAACGCCCGGTTACATTCCGAACCCGGAAGCTAAGCCTTACAGCGCCGATGGTACTGCAGGGGGGACCCTGTGGGAGAGTAGGACACCGCCGAACAAATATTGAAAGAGCTGGTTCCCGAACTTCGGTTTGGGGACCAGCTCTTTTTTGTTGTGCGTCACTTCGTGTTCACGTTGTGAGATAAGCATCCCGAGTATGGGGACTGTGGGAATGCTCAGGGCCGCGGGCGTCGGACTTGGTGACGAGGTCATCGTGCCGGCGTTCGGGAACGTCGAGGTCGCCGAGGCCGTGAGCCTGACCGGTGCGATGCCGGTGTTCGCCGATATCGACCCGGCCACGTACTGCCTCGATGCCGCAGCCGTCGATGCCGTCGTCGGACCGCGGACGGTGGCTGTCGTCGCCGTACACCGCTTCGGTCGGTCTGCTGATCTCGCGGGGCTGCGGCGGACTGGGCAGCGGCACGGTCTCCTGGTGCTGGAGCAGAGCGAGTCGAAGGCGCCGTACGACGAGGTCGGGCAGCGTAGGGCTCATGCCGCGTATCTGGACAGGCGGTTGAGCGGGGTGCGGACGCCTGAGGGCGGCATGGGGCACACGTATCAGCAGTACGTCGTGCGGGTGCCGGGCAATGGGCGGCCGGACCGGGACGCCTTCGCACGGGCCGTGCGGGCCAGGGGAGTTGAGTGCTGGGTGCCGGTGAAGACTCCTGTGCACCGCATGCCGGGGTTCCGGCGGGACGTGTATCTGCCGGAGACCGAGCGCGCCTCCGACGAGACGCTGGCGCTGCCAGTGCACGCTGCTTTGACGAAGCGTGAGATGCATCGGATCGTGTCGGCTTGCAATGCGCTCGGTGGGTTGTTGCAACCTGCTTTCTAGCCGAGCAGGGGGTCGAACACGGTTGGGAGCACTCTCCTGTTCGGGGTATGATCTATGCCGTCGCCGCGCGGAAAATCCCAACGAGCGACAGGCCCCTATAGCTCAGTCGGTAGAGCGTCTCCATGGTAAGGAGAAGGTCAACGGTTCGATTCCGTTTGGGGGCTCTGATGGCAAAGGCCTCCGTCCGATTCGGGCGGAGGCCTTTTTCGTATGCCAGGACTTGATCAGTCCTTGTGGAGGCCTGGAACGCGCATGGCCAGGATGGCCATGTCGTCTGACGGGGCGTCGGAGGCGAAGCGTTCTACTGCGCGCATGATGCGGGCGGCGACCGCGCCGGCGGTCAGGCCCGTGCATGTGGTGAGGACGTCCGTGAGGCCGTCGTCGCCCAACATGCGGGTGCCTTCGCGTCGTTCGGTGACGCCGTCCGTCACGCACAGGAGGACGTCGCCGGGATCGAGCGTCACCGTCTGCTCGTACAGTTCGAGATCGTCCATGACGCCGAGGAGGGGCTGTGGTTCGGCGGCCGGTTCGACTGTGCCGTCCTGGCGCAGGCGCAGGGGGAGTGGATGGCCGGCGCAGACGATCTTCAGTAGGGCGCTGCCGTCGTCCTGGGGCCACAACTCGCCGTACAGCAGCGTCAGGAAGCGGCTGCGGGCTCCCTCGTCGAGGATCGCGGAGTTGAGGCGCTCCAGGACGGCCGGGCCACCGAAGCCCTCGCGGGCGAGGAGGCGGAGGGCATGGCGGGCCAGGCCTGTGACCGCGGCCGCCTCCGGGCCCGTACCGCAGACATCGCCGATGGCGAAGCCGTACGCGCCGTCGCGGATCGGGAAGACGTCGTAGAAGTCGCCGCCGACTTCGTTGCCCTCGCCTGCCGCGCGGTAGATGACCTCGACCTCCACGCCCTCGATGACCGGGAGTTCGGGCGGCAGGAGGCTGCGCTGGAGGGACTGGCTGATGGCCATGCGCTCGGAGTACAGGCGGGAGTTGTCCAGGGCCAGGGCGGCCCGTCGGGAGAGGTCCTCGGCGAGTTCCAGGATCTCCTGGCGGAAGTGTTCGTCCGTCGGCTTGCCGAGCGTCAGCATGCCGATGACGCGGTTGCGGGCCACCAGGGGGAGTACGACCGTCTCGCCGCCGACCGCCGAGGCCGTGGCGAGGGTCGTGCCGATGCCGGAGCTGACCGTCGCGGGCTCGCCGCGGCCCAGGCTGCGCATGGAGGTGCGCAGGGCCGCCTCGTGGGCTGCCTCGGCCGGGGCCGACCAGACGCGGGCGCCGGGGGTCGGGACCGGGTCCGGTGGGGCGATCTTGGAGAGGAGGGCCTTGAGGCCGTCGATGCGCTCCTCGTCCTCATGCAGGACGTACGAGAGATACGGGTCCGAGGCCTGGTCGGCAATCGTGTAGACGGCACACCAGGTGGCCAGGGTCGGGACCGTCATCTGTGCCATGAGGGCCAGCGTCTGATCGCGGTCCAGGGTGCCCGCGAGGAGGTCGGAGGCCTCTACGAGGAAGGACAGCGAGCCCCGGCGCAGACGCTCCAGCTCGCCCAGTCGGGCCGATTCGACGGCGAGCGCGATGCGGTCGGCGGCGAACTGGAGGCGCAGGGCCTCTTCGTTCGAATACCGCGCGGGGGACTCGGCCGCGACGCCGAGCGAGCCTGTGAGGCGGCCCTCGACCTTCAGCGGGACCGTGACGACCGAGCGCATGCCCGTGCCGCTCAGCAGCGGTACGGCGCCAGGAACGGCCGTGAGGTCGTCGTGGACGGCCGGCATCCTGGCCGAGCCGTACCGGCCGGGGCCCGCCTCCACGGGGACGCGAGCGAAGCGCTGGCGGGCGGAGGGGAGCCCGGTGGAGGCGCGTACCTCCAGCTCGGTCTCGTCGTCGGTGGCCAGGAGGAGGAAGGCGGAGTCGCCGTCGAGCATGTCTCGGGCGCGCTCAACGGTGCGCTGGAGGAGGCCGTCGAGGTCGTCCGGGGCCGGGGAGCCGATGAACACCTCGAAGGGGTCGGTTGCCTGGCCGCCTTCGGAGAGTGTCGCCGAGTCGGCGGAGGGTACGCGCAGGGGAGTCTGAAGGACGGCGCGCTCGTGATCCCGTACGAGGAGGCAGACCGTGGAGGGTTCGCCGCCGGTGTCGCGGACGCGCAGATGCGAGGCGTACACGGGTGTCACGCGGCCGTTGGCGTCGCGGATGCCGTAGCTGCCCTCCCAGCGCGAGAGCTGGAGGGCCTCGGCGATGCCGGTGCTGGTGCCGGGGGTGTGCGGCCAGGCCGCGAGGTCGGTGAGCGGCTTGCCGATGACCTGCTCGGCTGCGTACCCGAAGAGTTCCTCCGCGTCTTCGCTCCAGGCGGAGATGGCGCCGGTGCGGTCGATCTGGACGACGGCGACGCGTACGCGGCCGTCGGCGAGGGGCAGGAGGTCGGCCGGGAGGGCGGGGCCGGCGGCGCGGGTGCCCACGGGGCGGTCCGGGAGGTCGAGTTGGAACCAGACCTGCTTGTGGGTGGGCGTGTACTCGACTCCCCAGCCGGCGGCCAGGGCGGCGCACAATTGGAGGCCGCGGCCGCCCTCGCGGTCGGGGCTGCCCATGTTGACGGCCGTCGCCTGGAGTGGAATCTCCCGCTCCGGGTAGCGGTCCGCTACTTCGATGCGTACGCCGTCCTCGGTGCGCAGGCACAGGACATCGGCGGACGTGCCCGCATGTACGACGGCGTTGGTGACGAGCTCGCTGGTGAGGACCACGGCGTCGTCGACGATGTCACCGAAACCCCAGCCCTGGAGGGTGTCACGGACAAAGGACCGAGCGGTTGCGACGGACCGTCCGACGGGGTCGAAGCTGGCGGCCGCGCGAGCGGTGATCACAGCACTCCTTGTCCGGGTCTCTTCGGGCAGGGCCTCATGGCCGACTCGCCCCTGCCGCGGCAGTTGGCCGTTGCCTGTCTGTCCGGGATCCTGTGGCTGTCCCCCAGGATGCACTCCGGTGGTCATGGTGAGGCCGCCCCTCCGATGCCTGCCCGCTCGTGCTCGTGCCACCGCCCAGGCCGGTCGGACCGGCGTGGCTGGACAGCCGCATGCAAGGTTACTTACCTTCGCCGTCCATGCGGATGCCGGTCACCACAGTGTTTCCGTCCGGGAGGGTGTGTGCGGACCATGTGCGAAGCTGCCGAACTGTTATGGCCTGGTTCAGGCACGGTGAAACACTGGGCAAGCTTCAAGAGATGGTGCAAACACGCAGTGCACTACCCGAACACGCCGAGCAGTAGTGGTCGACCCTTGCGGGAGGGACACAGTGGAGTCTGGCGCAGCGACGCGGGGCAACAAAGCGCGCGCGAAAGGCGGACAGTCCCTGAGTAACCAGCGCAAACCGCGCAACGGAACCACCGAGGTGGACACCGCTGCGCTGAACAGACTGCTCGCGGCTCTGGAGTCGATGCGGGACGGGAACTTCCGTAAGCGGCTGACCGTGTCCGGCGACGGCGTTATGTCCGAAATTGCGGCGGTTTTCAATGAGGTGGCCGACCGTAATCTGCATCTGACGGGCGAACTGTCGCGCGTACGGCGCATGGTCGGCCGGGAGGGAAAGCTCACGGAGCGCCTGGAGACGGGCGTCTGCGAGGGTTCCTGGGCCTCGGCGATCGACGCGTCCAACGCGCTGGTCGACGACCTCGTGCGCCCCGTCTCCGAGGTCGGCCGGGTGCTGTCCGCGGTGGCCGACGGTGATCTGTCGCCGCGTATGGAACTGCGGACGCAGGCTCCGGACGGCAGTGGGCATCCGCTGCGCGGGGAGTTCCTGAAGGTCGGACGTACGGTCAACAACCTGGTCGACCAGCTGTCCATCTTCACCGACGAGGTCACGCGTGTGGCCAGTGAGGTCGGCACGGAGGGCAAGCTGGGCGGGCAGGCCAAGGTGCGCGGGATGTCCGGTTCGTGGAAGGACCTCACGGATTCGGTCAACACGATGGCGTACCGGCTGACGGCTCAGGTGCGTGACATCGCGCTGGTGACGACGGCGGTCGCCAAGGGGGACTTGTCCCGGAAGGTCACGGTTCATGTGGCCGGCGAGATGCTGGAGCTCAAGAACACCGTCAACACGATGGTGGACCAGCTGTCCTCGTTCTCCTCCGAGGTGACGCGAGTCGCGCGCGAGGTCGGCACGGAGGGCGAGCTCGGCGGGCAGGCGCAGGTGCCCGGTGTGGCCGGTGTGTGGAAGGACCTCACCGATTCGGTGAATCTGATGGCCGGCAATCTGACGGCTCAGGTCCGCGGGATCGCGCAGGTGACGACGGCGGTTGCCAACGGTGACCTGTCGCAGAAGGTGACGGTTTCGGCGCGCGGTGAGATGGCGCAGCTCGCCGAGACGATCAACCAGATGACCGAGACGCTGCGTACGTTCGCGGATGAGGTGACCCGGGTCGCCAACGAGGTCGGCGGCGAGGGCCGGCTCGGAGGTCAGGCGAATGTGCCGGGTGCGGCGGGAACGTGGAAGGACCTCACCGACTCGGTGAACACGGTCTTCCGGAATCTCACCACTCAGGTGCGGGACATCGCCGCGGTGACGACGGCGGTGGCCAACGGTGACCTGTCGCAGAAGGTCAGCGTCGAGGTCGCCGGCGAGATGCTGGAGCTGAAGAACACCGTCAACACGATGGTCGACCAGTTGTCGTCCTTCGGTGCCGAAGTGACGCGAGTGGCGCGGGAGATCGGCGTCGAGGGTGAGCTGGGCGGTCAGGCGGCGGTGCCGGGCGCGGCCGGTACGTGGAAGGACCTGACGGACTCCGTCAACACGGCGTTCCGGAATCTCACCGGACAGGTGAGGAACATTGCGCAGGTCACGACGGCGGTGGCCAACGGCGACCTGTCGCAGAAGGTCACGGTGGACGTCTCCGGCGAGATGCTCCAGCTGAAGAACACCGTGAACACGATGGTGGATCAGCTCTCCGCGTTCGGCGCCGAGGTCACGCGTGTGGCCCGGGACGTGGGCACCGAGGGCCGGCTGGGCGGCCAGGCCCGCGTGGACGGCGTCTCCGGCACGTGGAAGGAACTCACGGACTCCGTCAACTTCATGGCGGGCAACCTCACCTCGCAGGTGAGGCAGATCGCCCAGGTGACGACGGCGGTGGCGCGCGGTGACCTGTCGCAGAAGATCGATGTGGACGCGCGCGGGGAGATCCTGGAGCTGAAGAACACCCTCAACACGATGGTGGACCAGCTCTCCGCGTTCGCCGACCAGGTGACCCGGGTGGCCCGCGAGGTGGGCACGGAGGGCCGGCTGGGCGGTCAGGCCCAGGTGCCCGGTGTCGCCGGCGTGTGGCGCGACCTCACCGACTCCGTGAACGGCATGGCCGGGAACCTCACCGCCCAGGTCCGCAATATCGCGCAGGTCGCGACGGCGGTGGCGCGCGGTGACCTGTCGCAGAAGATCGATGTGGACGCGCGCGGGGAGATCCTGGAGCTGAAGAACACCCTCAACACGATGGTGGACCAGCTCTCGAACTTCGCCGAGCAGGTGACGCGAGTGGCCCGTGAGGTGGGTACGGAGGGCATCCTCGGCGGTCAGGCCGAGGTGCAAGGCGTCTCCGGTACCTGGAAGGACCTCACGCAGTCCGTCAACTTCATGGCGAACAACCTCACCATTCAGGTGCGGAACATCGCCGAGGTCACCACGGCGGTCGCCAACGGCGACCTCTCCAAGAAGATCACCGTCGACGCGAAGGGCGAGATCCTCGCCCTGGTCACCACCGTCAACACGATGGTGGACCAGCTGTCCAACTTCGCCGAGCAGGTGACCCGGGTGGCCCGCGAGGTGGGCACGGACGGCAATCTCGGCGGACAGGCGCGGGTGCCGGGCGTCACGGGCATCTGGAAGGACCTGAGCGACAACGTCAACGTGATGGCGGCCAACCTCACCAACCAGGTGCGGAACATCTCGCAGGTCGCGACGGCGGTGGCCAACGGCGACCTCACCAAGAAGGTCACCGTCGAGGCGAGCGGCGAGGTCGCTCAGCTCGCGGACACCGTGAACACGATGGTGCGGACGCTCAGTTCGTTCGCCGACCAGGTGACCCGGGTGGCCCGCGAGGTGGGCACGGACGGCATCCTCGGCGGCCAGGCGCACGTCCCGGGGGTCGCCGGTACATGGAAGGACCTCACCGAGTCCGTGAACGGCATGGCGTCCAACCTGACCGGCCAGGTGCGCAACATCGCGATGGTCACCACGGCCATCGCCAAGGGCGACCTGACCAAGAAGATCGACATCGACGCGCGCGGCGAGATCCTGGAGCTCAAGACCACCATCAACACGATGGTCGACCAGCTCTCGTCCTTCGCCGAAGAAGTCACCCGCGTCGCCCGCGAGGTGGGCACCGAGGGGCAGTTGGGCGGCCAGGCGCGCGTACGCGACGTCGACGGCACCTGGCGCGACCTGACCGAGTCGGTGAACGAGATGGCCGGGAACCTGACCCGGCAGGTACGAGCCATCGCGCGCGTGGCGACCGCGGTGACCCGTGGTGACCTCAACCTGAAGATCGACGTGGACGCCTCCGGCGAGATCCAGGAACTTCAGGACTACATCAACAAGATGATCGCCAACCTCCGCGACACCACCATCGCCAACGAGGAACAGGACTGGCTGAAGGGCAACCTGGCCCGTATCTCCGGTCTGATGCAGGGCCGCCGCGACCTCGCCGACGTGGCCTCGCTCATCATGAGCGAGCTGACTCCGGTGGTCTCGGCGCAGCACGGCGCGTTCTTCCTGGCGATGCCCCTGGACGACGGCAAGGACGTGGGCGCCGCGGGCGACGACTCGTACGAACTGCGCATGCTCGGGCACTACGGCTACTCCATGGGGTCCATGCCGACGTCCTTCCGGCCCGGAGAGACGCTGATCGGGACGGCCGCCAAGGAGAGGCGGACGATCCTCGTCGACAATGTGCCGCCGGGGTACCTGAAGATCGCCTCCGGGCTCGGTGAGGCGCCTCCGGCGCATGTCATCGTGCTGCCGGTGCTCTTCGAGGGGACCGTTCTGGGAGTGATCGAGTTGGCGTCGTTCCAGCCGTTCACACAGATCCAGAAGGACTTCCTCAACCAGATCGCCGAGATGATCGCGACGAGCGTCAACACGATCGCCGTCAACACCAAGACCGAGGTGCTGCTCAAACAGTCGCAGGAGCTGACCGAGCAACTGCGGGAGCGGTCGGCCGAGTTGGAGAACCGGCAGAAGGCCCTCCAGGCGTCCAACGCCGAACTGGAGGAGAAGGCCGAGCTGCTGGCGCGGCAGAACCGAGACATCGAGGTCAAGAACACCGAGATCGAGGAGGCGCGGCAGGTCCTGGAGGAGCGCGCCGAGCAACTCGCGGTCTCCATGCGCTACAAGAGCGAGTTCCTCGCCAACATGTCGCATGAGCTGCGTACGCCGCTCAACTCGCTGCTCATCCTCGCCAAGCTGCTCGCGGACAACGCGGACTCCAACCTCACCCCGAAGCAGGTCGAGTTCGCCGAGACGATCCACGGAGCCGGTTCCGACCTGCTCCAGTTGATCAACGACATCCTCGACCTGTCCAAGGTCGAGGCGGGCAAGATGGACGTATCGCCGACGCGCATCGCGCTGGTCCAACTCGTCGACTACGTAGAGGCCACTTTCCGTCCGCTGACGGCAGAGAAGGGCCTCGATTTCTCCGTACGGGTCTCTCCGGAACTGCCCGCCACGCTGCACACGGACGAGCAGCGGCTCCTCCAGGTGCTGCGCAACCTGCTCTCCAACGCGGTGAAGTTCACCGACTCCGGAGCGGTCGAACTCGTCATCCGGCCGGCCGGAGCGGACGTGCCGGTCGCCATCCGGGAGCAGCTCCTGGAGGCGGGCTCGCTACGGGACGCGGACGCCGATCTGATCGCGTTCTCCGTGACCGACACCGGCATCGGCATCGCGGCAAGCAAAATGCGGGTGATCTTCGAGGCGTTCAAGCAGGCGGACGGCACGACGAGCAGGAAGTACGGCGGTACGGGACTGGGGCTGTCCATCTCGCGGGAGATCGCACGGCTGCTGGGCGGTGAGATCCATGCCCAGAGCGAGCCGGGACGGGGCTCCACGTTCACGCTGTATTTGCCGCTGCACGCGAGCGAACTGCCGCCCCAGGGCTACCCGCAGCTCGCGGCACCGGCGATGGACAACGGAGCGCTCGCGCTGCCCCCAGGGGCCGATGACGGGGCACCTGTGGAGACGCCCGCCGAGGTCAAGTCGTACCAGGAGACTCAGAACGGGGCGGCCGCGCTCTTCAGGCGGCGCCGCAGGTCGGTGCCCTCTGCCGGGCAGCGGCAGGCGCTGTCGGGGCAGCAGGGTCAGGCCCAGGAGCCCTGGGCCACGCGCGATGAGGAGACGTCCGGCCGGACGAGGGACGTCTTCCACTTCGAGGGCGAGAAGGTGCTGATCGTCGACGACGACATCCGCAACGTGTTCGCGCTCACCAGCGTCCTGGAGCAGCACGGACTGTCGGTTCTGTACGCCGAGAACGGCCGCGAGGGCATCGAGGTCCTGGAGCAGCACGACGACCTCACGGTCGTCTTGATGGACATCATGATGCCCGAGATGGACGGGTACGCGACCACGACGGCGATCCGTCGGATGCCCCAGTTCGCCGGCCTGCCGATCATCGCTCTCACGGCGAAGGCGATGAAGGGTGACCGCGAGAAGGCGATCGAGTCGGGGGCTTCCGACTATGTGACGAAGCCGGTCGATCCCGATCATCTGCTCGAGGTGATGGACCGGTGGATGCGCCAGCGATGACCGGATCGGGTCCCCGCTGTTCACGTGCACAGCGAACATGGGGGACCAGGGCACGCGGACCTGCTGACTGACCGTGCCCGAACCTGTGTAGAAACCCGGGAATCGGGGAACCTTCTGGTCTCCTGCCGCGTTTCTGCTACGTGCACAGTGACATCGCGGTGACAGGGTGTGGCGACAGGCGGGGTGCGGCTACCATGACCGGCACAAGGACGGGCGGCGTAAGGGAGTCGTCCCCTGGGGCGGCGCCCGGTGCACTGCCGGGGCGAGGAGGACGGGCCATGGTGCAGAAGGCCAAGATCCTCCTGGTCGATGACCGGCCGGAGAATCTGCTGGCGCTGGAGGCCATCCTCTCTGCGCTCGATCAGACACTGGTTCGGGCATCGTCCGGGGAGGAAGCGCTCAAAGCACTGCTCACGGACGATTTCGCGGTCATTCTGCTGGATGTCCAGATGCCGGGCATGGACGGTTTCGAGACCGCTGCGCACATCAAGCGGCGGGAGAGGACCCGGGACATCCCGATCATCTTCCTCACCGCCATTAACCACGGTCCGCACCACACCTTCCGGGGATACGCGGCGGGCGCGGTGGACTACATCTCCAAGCCGTTCGACCCGTGGGTGCTGCGGGCGAAGGTCTCCGTGTTCGTCGAGCTCTACATGAAGAACTGCCAACTCCGGGAGCAGGCAGCTCTGTTGCGGCTCCAGTTGGAGGGCGGTGGCGGCAAGACCGCCGAGGCCAAGGAACCGGCCGGACTGCTCGCCGAACTCTCCGCGCGGCTCGCGGCCGTGGAGGAGCAGGCCGAGGCGCTGTCCAAGCAGCTCGACGACGACTCGGCGGATGCGGCGGCGGTAGCGACCGCGGCGCATCTGGAGCGCAAGCTCACGGGACTGCGCAGGGCGCTGGACGCGCTGGAACCGGGCTCGGGGAACGGCGCGGCTTCGCTCCCTTCGCAGAACTGAGTTTGCACAACGCCGGCGATCCGGTACGGCGGTTGAGGCCCCGTCAACTTGACGCCGCGCTGGGGTGCGACACGAATGGGTGAAGCGCAAGGCACACGTGTCCACAGTGGTCTGCCCCGGTAACCTCACCCTCATGGCCTCACGTCAGCCCGCAGCCAAGAAGTCGACCGCGAAGAAAGCGGCCGCTCCGAAGAAGGCTGCGGCGAAGAAGGCCCCAGCGAAGAAAGCCCCGGCCAAGAAGGCTCCCGCGAAGAAGGCCGCGGCCAAGAAGGCGCCGCCCAAGCCGGCGCCCAATCCCACCGGGGGCGTGTTCAGGCTCGTACGCGCCCTCTGGCTCGGTGTCGCACACGCCGTCGGTGCCGTGTTCCGAAGCGTAGGGCGGGGCGCGAAGGGGCTCGACCCGGCGCATCGAAAGGACGGACTCGCCCTGCTGCTGCTCGGCCTCGCCCTGATCGTGGCCGCGGGCACCTGGTCCAACCTCCGCGGCCCCGTCGGCGACCTCGTCGAGCTGCTGGTGACCGGCGCCTTCGGCCGCCTTGACCTGCTCGTGCCGCTCCTGCTCGCGGTGATCGCCGTACGGCTCATCCGGCACCCCGAGAAGCCCGAGGCAAACGGACGTATCGTCATCGGCCTGTCCGCGCTCGTCATCGGCGTGCTCGGCCAGGTCCACATCGCCTGCGGGGCGCCCGCGCGCAGCGACGGCATGCAGGCGATACGGGACGCCGGCGGGCTCATCGGCTGGGGCGCGGCGACGCCGCTGACGTACGCGATGGGCCAGGTCTTGGCCGTACCGCTCCTCGTGCTGCTGACCGTCTTCGGGCTGCTGGTCGTCACGGCGACGCCCGTGAACGCCATTCCGCAGCGGCTGCGGCTGCTCGGCATCAAGCTCGGCCTCGTACAGCCGAAGGCGGCCGAGGACGAGGTCAGCGAAGACGACGAGCGCTACGACGACCAGTGGCGCGAGGCTCTGCCCGCGCGCTCCCGAAAGCGCCGCTCCGCCCCCCGGACGTCCGAGGAGTACGACCCGGACAGCGCCGAGCAGGAGGCGCTCTCCAAGCGCCGCAGTCGCTCCAGGCGGCCCGCAGCACAGCAGCCTGCCGCTGACCGGCAGAGGGACGCGGTGGACGTGGCCGCGGCGGCCGCAGCGGCGCTCGACGGTGCTGTGATGCACGGGATGCCGCCCTCGGCGCTCGTGGCCGATCTGACGCAGGGCGTCGGGGCGGACCGCGGGGACCGCGAGGACACGGGTGGTGGGTACCAGGAGACAACGCCGGTGCCGGCAGCGCGCAGCAAGGGCGGCAAGCCCAAGCAGGAGATGCTGAAGGCCGAGGTCGCCGACCTCACCAAGGCGCCCCCCGCGGAGCCGCGCGAACTCCCGCCGCGCGCCGAACAGTTGCAGCTCTCCGGCGACATCACCTATTCACTGCCGTCGCTCGACCTCCTGGAGCGCGGCGGCCCGGGCAAGGCGCGCAGCGCCGCCAACGACGCCATCGTCGAGTCGCTCACCACGGTCTTCACCGAGTTCAAGGTCGACGCCTCCGTCACCGGCTTCACGCGCGGCCCGACGGTCACGCGGTACGAGGTCGAGCTCGGCCCCGCCGTGAAGGTCGAGCGCATCACCGCGCTCACCAAGAACATCGCGTACGCCGTCGCCAGCCCGGATGTGCGGATCATCAGCCCGATCCCCGGCAAGTCGGCGGTCGGCATCGAGATCCCCAACACCGACCGCGAGATGGTCAACCTGGGCGACGTACTGCGGCTGGCCGACGCGGCCGAGGACGACCATCCGATGCTCGTCGCGCTCGGCAAGGACGTCGAGGGCGGCTATGTGATGGCCAACCTCGCGAAGATGCCGCACGTACTGGTGGCCGGAGCGACCGGTTCCGGTAAGTCTTCGTGCATCAACTGTCTGATCACGTCGATCATGGTCAGGGCGACCCCCGAGGACGTCCGCATGGTGCTCGTCGACCCCAAGCGCGTCGAACTCACCGCGTATGAAGGCATTCCGCACCTGATCACGCCGATCATCACGAACCCGAAGCGGGCCGCCGAGGCGCTGCAGTGGGTCGTACGGGAGATGGATCTGCGTTACGACGACCTCGCGGCCTTCGGCTTCCGGCACATCGACGACTTCAACGAGGCCATCAGGAACGGCAAGGTCAAGCTGCCCGAGGGCAGCGAGCGTGAGCTCCAGCCCTACCCGTACCTCCTGGTCATCGTCGACGAGCTCGCGGACCTGATGATGGTCGCCCCCAGGGACGTCGAAGACGCCATCGTGCGCATCACGCAGCTCGCGCGCGCGGCCGGCATCCATCTCGTCCTCGCCACCCAGCGGCCCTCCGTCGATGTCGTCACCGGTCTGATCAAGGCGAACGTGCCGTCCCGGCTCGCCTTCGCCACCTCCTCGCTCGCCGACAGCCGCGTCATCCTCGACCAGCCCGGCGCCGAGAAGCTGATCGGCAAGGGCGACGGGCTCTTCCTGCCGATGGGGGCCAACAAACCGGTCCGTATGCAGGGCGCCTTCGTGACCGAGGACGAGGTCGCGGCGGTCGTACAGCACTGCAAGGACCAGATGGCGCCGGTCTTCAGGGACGACGTCGTGGTCGGTACCAAGCAGAAGAAGGAGATCGACGAGGACATCGGCGACGACCTCGACCTGCTGTGCCAGGCGGCCGAACTGGTCGTCTCCACGCAGTTCGGATCCACCTCGATGCTCCAGCGCAAACTGCGCGTCGGATTCGCCAAGGCCGGGCGGTTGATGGACCTCATGGAGTCCCGCAACATCGTCGGGCCGAGCGAGGGTTCCAAAGCTCGTGATGTTCTTGTGAAACCTGACGAGCTGGACGGAGTGCTAGCGGTGATCCGTGGGGAGGCTCAACCGTAAGGAATCACCGTCAGGAATCGGTGCGGGCCGGGTCCCTGTGCGAGTGGGTCGACGATGCGCGAACGTGACTCATCCGTAAAGAAGCGGCGAGCAACCGTTTCCCTTCGGCGCACGTCAAGTTGAGGGGAGGGACAGGTACGTGTCCCACCCTCAGGATGTCCGGCCATTCTGATGGCGTACAAAGTCATACCGCCCGGTTGCCCCACCCTTTCGTACCCCCCATAAACTGAACCTCCAGCACAGGTGGCTATACGCTCGAAAGGCGCCCCCGTGTCCATCGGCAACTCCCCTGAGGACAACTTCCCTGAGGACAAGCGTCCCTTCGAAGAAGACGACCGTCCCTCGATCGGCAGCGTGCTGCGACAGGCGCGTATCGACGCGGGGCTGACCGTCGACGATGTCAGTAACGCCACCCGGGTCCGCATCGCCATCGTGCAGGCGATCGAGCAGGACGACTTCGCTGCCTGCGGTGGAGATGTCTATGCTCGCGGTCACATCCGGACCCTGGCGCGCGCTGTGCGCATCGATCCGGATCCGCTGCTCGCGCAGTTCGCGGCCGAGCACGGCGGGCGTCCGGCGCCGACGCCGGCGGCACCGCTGTTCGAGGCGGAACGTATCCGTCCGGAGCGTCAGCGGCCGAACTGGACCGCGGCCATGGTCGCCGCGATCGTCGCCGTGATCGGTTTCGTCGGGTTCACGCTGGTCAACGGCGACGACGGAGCCGATGCGAAGACACAGGTCGCCGAGGGTTCCACGCCCGCCGCCACCAAGTCCCCCGACCGCAAGCCGAACAAGACCGCCGACCCCACGCCCGACCCGTCGGACAGCGCCATCGCGGCCGCGCCGCAGGACAAGGTCACCGTCAAGGTGACCGCCCCCGACGGGCGCAGCTGGATCTCGGCCCACGACCACAACGGCCGACGGCTGTTCGACGGCTTCCTGGAGCAGGGCGACTCCAAGACCTTCCAGGACAAGGAGAAGATCGACCTCGTCCTCGGTGACGCGGGTGCACTCCAGCTGTACGTCAACGGCAAGAAGATCGATGACGAGTTCCGGCCCGGAGGGGTCGAGCGGCTGACGTACACGAAGGGCGATCCCGAGGTCGGCTGAGTCACACGGCATTAAGGGGCAGCTGGGCACCGGGTTTTTCGGGCAGGCGGGCACGGGGTTGGCCAAGAACGGCCAACCCCGTCGACGTGGGCTGTCAGTGGGACGAAGTAGTCTTGAGCGCATGCCTGAACGCCGTACCGTCGCACTCGTCACTCTTGGCTGCGCTCGTAACGAGGTGGACTCGGAGGAGCTCGCAGGCCGCTTGGAGGCGGACGGCTGGCATCTCGTGAAGGACGCCGAGGAAGCCGACGTCGCCGTCGTGAACACGTGCGGCTTCGTCGAAGCCGCCAAGAAGGACTCCGTCGACGCCCTCCTTGAGGCCAACGACCTCAAGGGACACGGCAGAACCCAGGCCGTCGTCGCCGTCGGCTGCATGGCCGAGCGGTACGGCAAGGAGCTCGCCGAGGCCCTTCCCGAGGCCGACGGCGTGCTGGGCTTCGACGACTACGCGGACATCTCCGACCGGCTCCAGACCATCCTGAACGGCGGGATACACGCCGCGCACACCCCGCGGGACCGCCGCAAGCTGTTGCCGATCAGCCCTGCCGAACGGCAGGAGTCCGCCACCGAGGTCGCGCTCCCCGGGCACGGCCCCGTGGACCTCCCGGAGGGGCTCGCTCCCTCTTCAGGCCCCCGTGCACCCCTGCGGCGCCGCCTCGACGGCTCTCCGGTCGCCTCGGTGAAGCTGGCCTCGGGCTGCGACCGGCGCTGCTCCTTCTGCGCCATCCCGTCCTTCCGGGGCTCGTTCATCTCGCGGCGGCCGTCCGACGTCCTGGGCGAGACGCGCTGGCTGGCCGAGCAGGGCGTCAAGGAGATCATGCTGGTCTCCGAGAACAACACCTCGTACGGCAAGGACCTGGGCGACATCCGGCTCCTGGAGACGCTGCTGCCCGAACTCGCCGAGGTCGACGGGATCGAGCGCGTGCGGGTCAGCTATCTACAGCCCGCCGAGATGCGGCCCGGGCTCATCGACGTACTGACCTCGACGCCGAAGATCGCGCCCTACTTCGACCTTTCCTTCCAGCACTCCGCTCCCGGCGTGCTGCGCGCGATGCGGCGCTTCGGGGACACCGACAGGTTCCTGGAACTGCTCGACACGATCCGCACCAGGGCCCCGCAGGCGGGCGTGCGGTCCAACTTCATCGTGGGCTTCCCCGGCGAGAGCGCGGACGATCTGGCCGAGTTGGAGCGGTTCCTGAACGGCGCGCGGCTGGACGCGATCGGCGTCTTCGGGTACTCCGACGAGGAGGGCACGGAAGCGGCGACGTACGAGAACAAGCTGGACGAGGACGTCGTTGCCGAGCGGCTGGCCCGGGTCGCGCGGCTCGCGGAGGAGCTGGTCTCGCAGCGGGCCGAGGAGCGTGTCGGCGAGACCGTGGAGGTGCTGGTCGAGTCGCTCGACGCCGCCGAGGGCGCGTTCGGCCGTGCGGCGCACCAGGCGCCGGAGACCGACGGCCAGGTGCTGTTCACGAGCGGCGAAGGCCTGACGGTCGGCCGTATGGTCGAGGCGAAGGTGGTCGGTACGGAAGGTGTCGACCTGGTGGCCGAGCCCCTCCCGGGCTCGCTCGCAGGTCCTGAGGAGGCTGCCAGATGACGGGAGTCCCGGCATCCGCGGCGGGCGGCCCCGGCGCGCCGGGCACGCGTGGTGCTGCCGCAAGCGCCTCCGGTACGGGCGCTTCCGGTGCTCAGGGCTCGAAGTCGTCCCGCGGCGGGAAGCTGGGCGCCGTGGCCGTCAATCAGGCCAGCGTCTGGAATGTCGCGAACCTCCTGACCATGCTCCGCCTCCTGCTGGTGCCGGGCTTCGTCGCGCTCATGCTCGCCGAGGGCGGCTACGACCCCGTCTGGCGGGCCTGGGCCTGGGCTGCCTTCGCGGTTGCCATGATCACCGACATCTTCGACGGCCACCTTGCGCGGACGTACAACCTCGTCACCGACTTCGGGAAGATCGCCGACCCGATCGCCGACAAAGCGATCATGGGGGCAGCGCTCATCTGTCTGTCCTCGCTCGGCGATCTGCCGTGGTGGGTGACGGGTGTCATCCTCGGCCGGGAACTTGGAATTACGCTGCTGCGTTTCCTGGTTATCCGCTACGGCGTCATTCCCGCGAGCCGCGGCGGCAAGATGAAGACGCTCGCCCAGGGCACGGCGGTCGGGATGTACGTCCTGGCGCTGACGGGGCCATTGGCGACCCTGAGGTTCTGGGTGATGGCTGTGGCGGTCGCCCTGACCGTGGTGACCGGGCTCGACTATGTGAGACAAGCCATTGTGCTGCGACGCCAGGGTCTCGCCGAGCGGAAAGCAGCGGCGAAGGAGGCGGAATGATTGCTGCCCAGGCCGCTGAAGTGCTGAGACTACTGACAGTGAGAGGCGAGACGCTGGCCGTCGCCGAGTCGCTGACGGGTGGTTTGGTGGCAGCGGAGATCACCGCGGCCCCGGGGGCGTCCAAGGCCTTCCGCGGCTCCGTGACCTCGTACGCCACCGATGTGAAGCGGGATGTACTCGGCGTCGACGCCACCCTGCTGGAACAGCGCGGGGCGGTGGATCCGCAGGTCGCGGCCCAGATGGCGGTCGGCGTTCGTAAGGCGCTCGGCGCGGATTGGGGCCTTGCGACGACCGGTGTCGCGGGGCCCGAAACCCAGGACGGGCAGCCGGTCGGCACGGTTTTCATTGCCGTCGACGGGCCTTCCGTGGAGGTCGGCGGCCGTTTTGGTGGCGGGAAAGTGGCGTCGCTGCGGTTGAACGGCGGCCGGACGGAAATCCGTATGGAGAGTGTACGGAGCGTGCTCGGGCTTCTCCTGGCGGAGCTCGAGCAGGAACAGTTGGGAAATGAGCGGGCACAGGATACGGAACAGAACGGGGGGAATTGATGTTTGCAGCCCTGAGTGAACACGACATCGCTCCCCGCACGGCCGCGGCGCAAGGCGGTACGGTGGGGCGAGAAGGATCCGGCTACACGGCCCGAGGAGGGAGCCACCGATGATTCTGCTCCGTCGCCTGCTTGGTGACGTGCTGCGTCGGCAGCGCCAGCGCCAGGGCCGTACTCTGCGCGAAGTCTCCTCGTCCGCCCGAGTCTCACTCGGCTATCTCTCCGAGGTGGAGCGGGGGCAGAAGGAGGCTTCCTCCGAACTGCTCTCCGCGATCTGCGACGCGCTGGACGTACGGATGTCCGAGCTCATGCGAGAAGTGAGCGACGAACTCGCGCTCGCCGAGCTGGCCCAGTCGGCAGCGGTCACCGAGCCTGTGCCCACGCCAGTACGCCCGATGCTCAATTCCGTGTCAGTGACCGGTGTTCCACCGGAACGAGTGACGATCAAGGCGCCGACCGAGGCGGTCGACGTAGTCGCTGCCTGACGGCTGCGGGTCTGTGCTCGGCCGGTCGTGAGAGGCATGAGAGCCGTGAGTCGGCTCACATGAGCTGAGAACCGGCTGAGGACTGTGTGAGGGCCCCGATCGGGGCCTCTCCGGGGAGACCTGGAGGGGTGCGGTCGGGGTTTTTGCGTTGGTGGAGGGCGGCGGCTGGGGGATCTGTACGTTCCGGATGGATGCTGTCGTGGGCATGTGGGCATGTGGGCATGTGGGCATGTGGGCATTCGGTTTCGGTTTCATCACTATTGCTCCGTTTGCCGGGTTGTCCGTGGACGGCGATGGTTGAGGGGCCGGGGCGCTTGAAGCTGAGTCGCGGCGCCTTTGGTGTGTGGGTGCGTTGGGTGCGCCTCGGGGATTGATGCGCCCTGCCGGTGGTTGACGGCCGCGGTTTAGCGGCGGTTGGCGGTTGGAGGTGGTGCTATGGCGGGGCGGGCGGTGCGAATAGGGCGGTGGGGGCTGGTTCTGGGGGGCGGGGCGCTGTGGTGGTGGGGGGTGGTGCGATGGGCGTTTGCGTCGGATGCCGGGGCGTGGGAGGGGATGGTCGTGGCTGGGGGGTGGGGGTTGAGTCTGCTTCCGGTGCACTGTGTGCCGAAGGCTCGGGTCAAGGCTGAAGATCCGGCCCGAGGTTGAAGGGCCGTCCAAGGCTGAGTCCCGCCCAAGGCTGATGGTCCCGCACAGGGCTGACCGGGGCCTGGATTGCGCTCTGGGGAGTGGTCCGCGCGGTGCCTACCAGGGCATGGCTACGCCGCCGTTCGGGCGGAGGATCTGGCCGGTTGTGAAGGCTGAGGCGTCGCAGGCGAGATGCAGGACGGCGTGCGCGATGTCCTCCGGTTCGCCGACCCGGCCCAGTGGTGACATCCGTGCCATGACCGCTTCGGTCCGCGCTTGGGCCTCGTCGTCGTGGCGGTCCGTCATGGGCGTACGGATCCAGCCCGGTGCGACCGCGTTGACGCGGATGCCGTGCGGCCCCATCTCGGTCGCCAGGGTCTTCGTCAACTGGACGACTGCCGCCTTCGCCGCCCCGTAGCAGAGCAGCCCGGGCCCTCCGGTGTCGACGGCGCCCGAGGCCATGGTGACGATGCTGCCGCGCGTCCCGGACGCGATCATGGCGCGGGCTGCCTCCTGGCACGCGTAGAGCACGCCCTTGAAGTTGACGCCGAGTACTCGGTCGAGGTCCTCGTCGCGGGTCTCCAGGACCGGGCTGTTGTGCATGATCCCGGCGACGGCGGCCATCACATCGAGGCGCTCGCAGGCCGCGACCGCCTGGCCGAGCCGGGCGCGGTCGGTGACGTCGAGGGCGTATGTGTGGGCCACGCCGCCCTTGTCCTTGATCAGGGTCGCTGTCTCGTCGAGGCCCTGGTCGTCGCGGTCCGCGCAGTGGACGACGGCTCCCGCCTCGGCGAGCAGCACTGCACAGGCGCGGCCGATGCCGCTTGCGGCGCCGGTGACGAAGGCGGTGCGTCCGGTGAGGTCGTACGCCGTGACAGGCATGTAAGGACCGTACGAGGGTTTCTGACGGGTCGTCAATTACTCGTACGAGATGGGTGGCGTCCTAGGTGGCGGGCTTGTACGTGACGAGGGTGTACGTGATCGGGAGGGCCTTGTCTCGGGGACCGGGCCGGACTGGCATGTCGGGCACCAGTACGTGGGCCGCTCTCGCGAGCCGTCGCCCTGGTTCGCCGTACGGATCGAGGTGCGGCAGCGCAGGCATGGGCGGGGCGCGCGGCCGTAGACGTAGAGGTTCTGGTCGCGGCGACCCGTGGTGCTGCGGGCGGGGCGGTCGCGGTTGGCTTCCAGGAGTTTCTTGGCGAGGGCGGGCAACTGGGCGGCACGTTCGGCGTCGAGGTCGCTGATGGGCAGCCATGGGGTGACCCCGAGCAGGAAGCAGAGCTCACTCTTGTAGACGTTGCCGATTCCGGCGAGATTGCGCTGGTCGAGGAGGGCTTCGCCGAGCGGGCGGGCCGGGTCGCGCAGGAGGTTCTCCAGGGCCTTGTCGGGGTTCCAGTCAGGGCCCAGAAGGTCGGGGCCGAGGTGGCCCACGGCCCGGTGCTCCTCGGTGCTGCGGAGCAGTTCGAGTACGGGGAGCCGGTAGCCGACCGCTGTGTGCTCCGCGGTGCCGAGGATCACGCGGATCTGGTGACCGGGGCCGCCGCTCCAGCGCTGGCCGGACGCGTACACCTTCCAGGAACCGTCCATCCTCAGATGCGTATGCAGCGTCAGCCCGCCCTCGATGCGGATGAGCAGGTGCTTTCCGCGTGGGGTGACGTCCAGGACGGTGCGCCCGGTGAGGTCGGCCGTCGCGTACTGGGGCACCCGGAAGTCTGAGCGCGTGAGCACGCGGCCCGCGAGCGCCGTGTGCAGGCGCCGGGCGGTCTGCCAGACGGTGTCTCCTTCGGGCATGGGGTCCAGGGTGGCATGGGGTGGGCGGGTGCGTCTTGGTCGGGAACGCGGGGAGGCTGGTGGAGGGTAGGTTGCGCGGCTGAGGGCGGGAGGCGTGGCTGGTCTGCCGGGTGGGGAGCGGCGGCTGGGAGGGGAGCGGTTATGGGGAGGGAAGTGGTGGCGGGGATCAGGCAGGTCCGGGCCGTGGCCTCGAGCGGGCATCGGTCTGCTGGTACGGGTGTACGGCCTCGGCTGGTCCTATGCCCGGAGGCGTAGGCCCCGCGGTGTCGCGTGGAAACCGGCTCCTTCCAGGAGCGTGCCGAAGGGCGACGTCAGGGCCGAGGCGCCGTTCACACGCTCCACCGTGACCGTGCCGAGGGAGCCCGCGCGGGCGGCCGCGGAGAGGGCCTCGGCGGCTATGCGCAGACGCGGGTCGTTCAGCGGTATGTCATCCGAGGTGGAGGGCCAGGCCAGGAGGGTCTTGCCGCCGCGCTCCATGTAGAGGGCCAGCTCGCCGTCGACCAGCACGACCAGGGAACCCGCCTTGCGGCCGGGCTTGTGACCCGCCCCGTCCGGAGGGTCGGGCCAGGGAAGGGCCGCCCCATAGGCGTTCGCCGGGTCGGCGGTGGCCAGGACGACGGCACGGGTGGCGTTGCTCGGACGGGGACGGGAGGCGGGGCCGCCGGGGAAGCCGGTGCCGGAGTGGGCGTCGGCGTAGGGGTCTGGGAAGCCGTTGGTGTCGCCCAAGAACTCGGGCGCGCTCGGGAACCCCGGCTCTGGCAGGGTTTCGCCTCGCTCGCGTGCGTTCGCCGCCGCGCGCAGCCGGTCCACCGCGCCGTCCATCGCGAACTGCGCGGCACCGAGCCCCTCCACCACATAGCCACGGCGTGCCTGTCCGCTGTCTTCGAAGGCGGACAAGATGCGGTACGTCGCCGAGAAGCCGCCCTCGACTCCTTCCGCCGTGACCGCGCCCCGGGTGACCACGCCGTGCCGGTCGAGCAGGGTGCGGGCCAGGGCGTGGGCGCGCACGGTGGGATCGGCCTCGCGGTCAGGGAGCAATGACCAACGGCCCGCGACGGTGGGAGGGCCGCTACGGGAGGCGGGGCGCGCCGCGGCCGTCAGGCTGCCGTACCGCCCGCGCGGGACCGTGCGCTTCGCGCGATGGGCGGTGGAACCCGCGGTGCGGCCCGATCCCAGGAGCGAGCGCATTGGGCCGAGGGTGTCGTTCGTCAGCCGGCCCGACCAGGCCAGGTCCCAGAGGACGTCGGCGAGTTGGGGGTCGGTGGCGTCGGGGTGCGTGGTGGCGCGGATCTGGTCGGCGATCTGTCGGAAGAAGAGTCCGTAGCCCCCCGAGAGGGTGTCGAGGACCGACTGGTGGAGCGCGGTCAGCTCCAGAGGATGCGGGGCTGGCAGCAGCAGGGGAGCGGCGTCCGCCAGATACAGGGACACCCAGCCGTCCTTGCCGGGCAGCGCGCCGGCTCCGGCCCATACCACCTCGCCGGCGGCGGTCAGCTCGTCGAGCATCGCCGGTGCGTAGTTCGCGACCCGGGACGGCAGGACGAGTTTCTCGAGGGCGGAGGCGGGCACCGAGGCACCCTGCAGCTGCTCGATGGCGCGGACGAGACCGTCGATGCCGCGCAGTCCGTGTCCGCTGCCCAGGTGCTGCCACTGCGGCAGGAACTGGGCGAGCGCGGCGGGCGGCACCGGCTCCAGCTCCTGTCGCAGCGCCGCGAGCGAACGGCGCCGCAGCCGCCGCAGCACCGTCGCGTCGCACCATTCCTGGCCGATGCCAGCGGGGTGGAACTCTCCTTGTACGACACGGCCGCTCGCGGCGAGCCGCTGCAGGGCGCCCTCGGTGACCGCCGTGCCGAGGCCGAAGCGCGCCGCCGCCGCGGTCGAGGTGAACGGGCCGTGGGTGCGTGCGTACCGCGCGAGGAGGTCGCCGAGCGGGTCCTTGACCGGCTCGGTGAAGGCTTCGGGGACGCCGACAGGCAGTGCCGTGCCGAGCGCGTCACGCAGTCGGCCCGCGTCCTCGATCGCCGCCCAGTGGTCGGCCCCGGCGACCCGGACCCGGATGGCGCGCCGGGACGCCGCCAGCTCCGGGGCCCACTCCGGTTCGGCGCCGCGCTCGGTCAGTTCCGCGTCCGTGAGGGGGCCGAGCAAGCGCAGCAGGTCCGCGACGCTCTCGACGTCCTTGGCACGGCGGTCCTCGGTGAGCCACTGGAGTTCGCGCTCCAACTCGCTCAGGACGTCGGCGTCCAGCAGCTCGCGCAGCTCGGCCTGGCCGAGAAGTTCGGCGAGGAGCCGGGAGTCCAGCGAGAGGGCTGCGGCGCGTCGCTCGGCGAGCGGGGAGTCGCCCTCGTACAGGAACTGTGCGACGTATCCGAACAGCAGTGACCGCGCGAACGGTGACGGAACCGGCGTGGTGACCTCGACCAGCCGCACCTTGCGGGACTCGATGTCGCCCATCAGTTCCGCGAGGCCGGGGACGTCGAAGACATCCTGAAGGCACTCGCGGACCGCCTCCAGGACGATCGGGAAGGAGCCGAACTCGCTGGCCACCTGGAGCAGTTGGGAGGCACGCTGGCGCTGCTGCCACAGCGGGGTGCGCTTGCCGGGATTGCGGCGCGGCAGCAGCAGGGCGCGGGCGGCGCACTCGCGGAAGCGAGACGCGAACAGGGCGGAGCCGCCGACCTGGTCGGTGACGATCTGATCGACCTCGCCCTTGTCGAAGGCGACGTCCGCCGCGCCCACGGGTGCCTGCTCCGAGTCGTACTCCGTGCCCAGCTTCACGGGCTCCTGGTCGAGCAGGTCCAGGCCCAGCAGATCGGCGTCAGGGAGGCGCAGTACGATGCCGTCGTCGGCGTGCATGACCTGCGCCTCCATGCCGTACCGCTCGGAGAGGCGGGCGCCCAGCGCGAGGGCCCACGGGGCGTGGACCTGGGCGCCGAAGGGGGAGTGCACGACGACTCGCCAGTCGCCCAGTTCGTCGCGGAACCGCTCGACGACGATGGTGCGGTCGTCCGGGATGTGACCGCAGGCCTCACGCTGTTCGGCCAGATAGGACAGGACGTTGTCGGCGGCCCAGGCATCGAGGCCGGCGGCGAGGAGCCGGAGCCGGGCGTCGTCCTTGGGCAGGGAGCCGACCTCGCGCAGGAAAGCGCCCACCGCGCGGCCCAGTTCGAGCGGGCGGCCCAGCTGGTCGCCTTTCCAGAACGGCAGCCTGCCCGGCACACCGGGCGCGGGCGAGACGAGGACGCGGTCGCGTGTGATGTCCTCGATGCGCCAGGAGCTGGTGCCGAGCGTGAAGACATCGCCGGTCCGGGATTCGTAGACCATCTCCTCGTCGAGCTCGCCGACCCGGCCGCCGCCCTTCTTGGGATCGGCGCCCGCGAGGAACACCCCGAAGAGGCCCCGGTCCGGAATCGTGCCCCCGGAGGTGACGGCGAGGCGCTGCGCACCGGGGCGCCCGGTGACCGTCCCGGCAACCCGGTCCCAGACGACGCGCGGCCTCAACTCCGCGAAGGCGTCGGACGGATAGCGGCCCGCGAGCATATCCAGCACCGCCGTGAACGCGGACTCCGGAAGCGATGCGAAGGGAGCCGCCCGGCGGACCGTCGCGAGCAGGTCGTCGACCTGCCAGGTGTCCAGGGCGGTCATGGCGACCAACTGCTGAGCCAGCACATCCAGGGGATTGGCGGGGACACGGAGGGACTCGATGGAGCCGGTGCGCATCCGCTCGGTCACGACGGCGGCCTGGACGAGATCCCCTCGGTACTTCGGGAAGACGACACCGGTGGAGACAGCCCCGACCTGGTGCCCCGCGCGGCCGACGCGCTGCAGCCCGGAGGCCACCGACGGCGGGGACTCGACCTGCACGACGAGGTCCACCGCGCCCATGTCGATGCCCAGTTCCAGACTGGAGGTGGCGACCACCGCAGGCAGTCGGCCGGCCTTGAGGTCCTCCTCGACCAGCGCGCGCTGCTCCTTGGAAACCGAGCCGTGGTGGGCGCGCGCGATGACGGGCGGGGCACCCTGCGCCGCGCCCGAACCGCCCATCAGCTCGGCCGGACCATGGTGCTCCTCCAGAGGCTCACCCGTCGCCCTCTCGTACGCGATCTCGTTGAGCCGGTTGCACAGCCGCTCTGCGAGCCGCCGGGAATTCGCGAACACGATCGTCGAGCGGTGTGCCTGGACGAGATCGGCGATCCGCTCCTCGACATGCGGCCAGATCGACGGGCGCTCGGCACCCTCCTCGGAGTCCGCGACCGGGGAACCTCCCAACTCGGCGAGATCCTCGACCGGAACCACCACCGACAGGTCGAACTCCTTGCCGGACGGCGGCTGGACGATCTCCACCTTGCGGCGCGGCGAGAGATAGCGCGCCACTTCGTCCACCGGACGCACCGTCGCGGACAGGCCGATGCGGCGCGCCGGCTTCGGCAGCAGCTCGTCGAGCCGCTCCAGGGTCAGGGCGAGATGGGCGCCGCGCTTGGTGCCCGCGACCGCGTGCACCTCATCCAGGATCACCGTCTCGATACCGGTCAGCGCGTCGCGCGTGGCCGAGGTGAGCATCAGGAACAGCGACTCCGGAGTCGTGATCAGGATGTCCGGCGGCCGCGTGGACAGCGCGCGGCGCTCGGCTGCCGGGGTGTCCCCGGAACGGATGCCGACCTTGACTTCGGGCTCGGGCAGCCCGAGGCGCACCGCTTCTTGCTTGATGCCGGTCAGCGGACTGCGCAGGTTCCGCTCGACGTCGACCGCGAGCGCCTTGAGCGGCGACACGTACAACACCCGGCAGCGCTTCTTGGGGTCGGCCGGGGGCGGTGTCGAGGCCAGCTGGTCCAGCGCGGCGAGGAACGCGGCCAGCGTCTTGCCGGAGCCGGTCGGCGCAACCACGAGCACGTCCGAGCCCTCCCCGATAGCTCGCCACGCCCCGGCCTGGGCGTCGGTGGGCGCGGAGAAAGCACCCGTGAACCAGCCGCGGGTCGCGGGCGAGAAGCCGTCGAGGGCATCGTGTGCAGACCTGACCATGCCCCCATCCTGCACCTCGCCACTGACAATGCGTCTGACCTGCGAAAATGGTCTCGCGGCGGGGGTCGGCGCGAGGCGCCGGAGCCAGAGGAACGGGCTGTGGCGAGGGCCGGCGCAGGCTGCGGTGCGGGGTGCTACGCGCCGCGATGAGGGCATACGCACCTGATGGGGGCGTACGCACCTGCCGCCCCGCATCGTCGCCCCGAACCGCTCAGCTCCCAGCGGAGGACCGAGTCCGGGCCCGGCAGCATCCCATGCCCGCACTGCTCGAAAACCCCCCGAACCCAACGGGCGACCTGACGCAGAATGGGCACATGGCAAGTTCCGGCGAGCGAGCGCGGCACTGGCGGTACCCGGAACTGCCAGACGTCGATCTGCTGCGCGCCCGGTACATCCGGAAGACCTTCGTCCGGCACACCCACGAGAACTTCGTCATCGCCGCCATCGCAGACGGCGTCGAAGTCTTCCACCACGGCGGCGCGGACCAGTACGCGGGACCCGGCTCCCTGGCCCTGGTCAACCCAGACACCCCGCACACCGGTCGCGCGGGCAGCCCCGAGGGCTGGCGGTACGGGGCGGTCTACCCGTCCCCCGACCTGGTGGCCGAGATCGCCGCCGAAACCACCGTGATCCGCGGCACCCCCGGATTCACCGCCCCTGTGCTCGACGACCCCTACGCCGTGCGCCTGGTCCACCAAGTCCTGCGCGCCGCCGACGAAGGCAACGCACTCGCCGCCGACACCCTGCTGAGAGTCGCCGTGACCCGACTCCTGCGACTGAACGGAGGCCCGCTCCCGCAGCGCACCCCGCGCACGGCAGGCGCCCGAATCGCGGCACGCGCGCGTGCCGTCCTAGAGGAACGCATGACCGAGCCGCCCACCCTGGAACGGCTCGCCGCCGACCTCGGCACCAGCCCCTTCGCGCTGCTGCGTGCCTTCCGGGACACCTACGGCATGCCTCCCCACGCCTGGCTCACCGACGCCCGCGTACGCCGCGCACGCCACCTCCTCGACGCCGGCACCGCACCCGCCGAAGCCGCCCACGCCGTGGGCTTCACCGACCAGCCGCACCTCAACCGCCACTTCACCCGGATCGTGGGCGTGCCGCCAGGGGCGTACCAGCGCGAGCGCAAGAACGTACAAGACCCACAGGAGAGGCTCCTTCTACCGTCCGAGGCGTGGCAGAACAGACAGCACTCCCAGACACACACCGTGAAGAACGCGGAAAACCCGACGCCGCCGTCGTACGAGACGCCCTCGGCGTCGGGGTCGCCGTCGGACTGTCCGGCTTCGCCTTCGGAGTGACCTCGGCAGGAAGCGGCCTCACCCTGCTGCAGACCTGCGCACTCAGCCTCCTGGTGTTCACCGGCGCCTCGCAGTTCGCCCTCGTAGGGGCGCTGGCGGCCGGAGGAAACCCCTTCACCGCCGCCGCGGGCGCGTTCTTCCTGGGGGTACGCAACGCCTTCTACGGGCTGCGTCTGTCGCAGTTGCTGGCCCTCCCGCGCGCGACGCGGCCGTTCGCCGCCCAGTGGGTCATCGACGAGACCGCGGCCGTCGCGCTCGCCCAACCCACTCGACGCAGTGTGCGCATCGGCTTCACCGTCACCGGGCTGACCCTCTACGTGCTGTGGAACCTCACCACATTGCTCGGCGCACTGGGGGCCGAAGCAATCGGCGACACCAACGCCTGGGGCCTGGACGCCGCCGGGCCCGCCGTCTTCCTGGCCCTCCTCGCGCCGATGCTCAAGACGACCACGGAGCGGGCCGTCGCAGGCCTCGCAGTCGTCCTGGGCCTCGGACTTCTGCCCGTACTGCCCGCCGGTGTGCCCGTCCTGGTGGCCGCGCTTTCCGCACCGGCCGTCCTGTGGGCGGAGGGCCGCCGCAGGGGTCGTACGACCACTGAGGAGCCCGCCGACGACGTACCAGACGCACTGGGGGAAGACCGTTGAACATCTGGATCGCGATCGGCGTGACCGCCGTCGGCTGCTACGCCGTCAAGCTCATCGGTCTCCTCGTCCCCGCGGGGGTCCTGGAAAGGCCGCTCGTCCAACGGATGGCCGCCCTACTACCCGTCGCTCTGCTGGCCGCTCTTACGGCCCAGCAGACCTTCGCCGACGGCCGGGTCCTGCACCTTGACGCGAAGGCCGCGGGGCTTGCGGCAGCCGCCGTGGCGCTGCTTCTGCGGGCTCCCTTCCTGCTCGTCGTCGCGGCGGCCGTGTTGGTCACGGCAGGGGTGCGGGCGATGACCGGCTGACGCAGCGGGCGGGGGGCGGCACGCGCGCGTGGAGGCCGGTTTACGTACGCGCCGCCCTAGACGCCCGGCCCTGGGCACGTCAGCCGACAGGCCGCCCGTACGCCCGCAGAGTACGCAGCGCCTCGATCGTGACGATCGGACGCGCCTCCAGGGCGGTGCCCGGCGCCCACTGTCGCCAACGGATCGGCCAACCGCCGTCCTCCTCCTGCTCGTTGGCCAGGAAGTCCAGCGAGCGATCCATCTCCTCGTCGGTGAACCACGCGCGCGCGAGCGAGTCCGGCGTCTTCGCGTAGTCGTGCGCGAAGTGGTGCTCGCCCGGTGCGTAACCCGGCGCCACCGGAAACTCCTCACGCCGCTCCGGGGCAAGCGCAACGAGCCGATGCTCGCGCACCAGACGGCCGAGCCGGTCGGCCGCCGCCTCCGCACGCGAACGATCGGGCGCGGAGTCCAGAAAAGCCACGGCCGCCTCGATCTCGTACGGATGCGACTTCTCCAAGGACTCCACCGCCTGCCAGCAGAAGTCGGTGGCCCTGAACAGCCAGGCGTGCCACACCTCGTTGCGGTGCAGCAAGCCCACGACGGGTCCTGTGGCGAGGAGTTCACTGGGCGGGTCGTCCACGACCGGCACGAAGGGCGCCACCGGATAGCCGCGCTGGCTGGGATGGATCGCCGGCAGCGCGCCGTCCTGCGTCGACACGGCGGTCAGATAACGGCACACACGCTCTACCCGCTGCCCGCCGCACCGACCGATCGAGTCCAGGACGCGCAGCGCGTGCCCGGTGTGCAGGGGCTGGCTGACCGGGCCCCGGAGATCGGGCTCGAGCGCGTGACCGTACCCCTCGTCGTCATTGCGGTACGCCGCCAGCGCGGTCTCCACCGCGTCGGCACTGCCACCGAGGAAGTGGTACGCGAAACGCCGCTGCTCCAGCACGCGCGCGGTCAGCCAGACGAAGTGCTCGGCGCGGGTGAGCAGGGAGTGCGCCGGGCGCTTCGGGGGGAGTGGGGATGCTCCAGTTTCGGCCATGGCCCGACCGTAGGGCGGAAAGCGTTCTCGACAAGCGGTCCCGGCTCGGACCCACCCTCAGGGGCGGGATACTGGAGTCATGCGGTTGACGGTCTTCTGGCAGCGGATGGCGGAACACTTCGGCAAGGGATACGCCGACACCTTCGCGCGCGATCACGTCATGTCGGAACTCGGCGGACGCACCGTCCACCAGGCGCTGGACGCGGGCTGGGAGGCAAAGGACGTGTGGCGCGCGGTGTGCACCGCCATGAACGTTCCGCACGAAAGGCGCTGAGCGACCACGAGGATCCGAAGACCGGGACCGATTGTCGGTGGCGTGGGCGAGACTTGGACGGTGGCATCGACAGACGAGACCGCCCAGGTCGCACAGCAGGCATCCCCGCTCGGCACGACGCCGCCCACGCGGCCCTCGACCGAAGACCCGACGGGGCGCACCCGCATGCCACGCTGGCTGCCACGCGCCATGGTACTCGCCCTCACCCTCATCGCCTGCTTCCAACTGGGCAGTTGGGCCTTCCACCAGCTGACCGGGCTGCTGATCAACATCCTGATCGCGTTCTTCCTGGCACTCGCCATCGAACCCGCGGTGAGCTGGATGGCCGCGTACGGCATGCGCAGAGGACTGGCCACCGCCCTCGTGTTCTTCGCAGTGATGATCGCGGGCGCAGGCTTCGTCACCCTGCTCGGCTCGATGCTCGCCGGACAGATCATCGACATCGTCGAAGAGTTCCCGAAGTACGTCGACTCGGTGATCAGCTGGATCAACACGACCTTCCACACTGAGCTCAGCCGCGTCGACATCCAGGACAGCCTGCTCCGCTCCGACTGGCTCCGCAGATACGTGCAGAACAGCGCAGGCGGCGTCCTCGACGTGTCCGCCCAGGTCGTCGGCGGTCTCTTCCAACTCCTGACGATCACACTGTTCTCGTTCTACTTCGCCGCCGACGGACCGCGACTGCGGCGCGCGCTGTGCTCCGTACTGCCGCCCGCCCGCCAGGCCGAGGTGCTGCGCGCCTGGGAAATCGCCGTCAACAAGACCGGCGGATACATCTACTCACGCGGCCTGATGGCACTGATCTCCGGCATAGCGCACTACATCCTGCTGGAGACCCTCGAAGTGGACTACGCCCCCGTGCTCGCCGTCTGGGTGGGCCTGGTCTCGCAGTTCATCCCCACGATCGGCACCTACCTCGCCGGCGCCCTGCCCATGCTGATCGCCTTCACGGTCAATCCCTGGTACGCGCTGTGGGTGATGATCTTCGTCGTGGTCTACCAGCAGTTCGAGAACTACGTGCTGCAGCCCAAGCTGACCGCCAGAACCGTGGACGTCCACCCGGCAGTGGCCTTCGGGTCCGTCATCGCGGGCACCGCGCTGCTCGGCGCCGTCGGCGCACTGATAGCCATCCCCGCCGTCGCCACGCTGCAGGCGTTCCTGGGGGCGTATGTGAAGCGGTACGACGTGACGGACGACCCTCGGGTGCAGGGGCACCGTAGGCGGGGCTCGAGCGCTCTCCTCGCGCGCCTACGAGGCGTTTTGAGCGGGCCAGGGAGGGCGCAGCCGGTAGTGGAAAGCGAAGCGGCGGAGGAAGCGGACGGGGAAGCGGTGCGGGACTCCTCGTAGCGCATCCGCGCACACGCCCACGGGTCGCGATTGAGGCGGGTGGTGCGCTTGACACCAAAATCGAACATCCATTCTTATGGAATCTCCGGCGGGGCTCTCGACGGCGATTTCGCGGGGAAGTGCCCGAGTTATCCACAGGCAGGACGGGCGTCGGGGCGCATTGTCAGTGGTAGGCGTTAGCGTCTTTGACGTGAAGCGATCGACTCAAGCAAATCGGGTGGAACCCATGGCAGGAACCGACCGCGAGAAGGCCCTCGAAGCCGCACTCGCACAGATTGAACGGCAGTTCGGCAAAGGCGCAGTCATGCGCATGGGCGAGCGGCCGAACGAGCCCATCGAGGTCATCCCCACCGGGTCGACCGCACTCGACGTAGCGCTCGGCGTCGGCGGCATCCCGCGCGGCCGAGTGGTGGAGGTGTACGGACCGGAGTCCTCCGGCAAGACGACCCTGACCCTGCACGCGGTGGCGAACGCGCAGAAGGCCGGCGGCCAGGTGGCCTTCGTGGACGCGGAGCACGCCCTCGACCCCGAGTACGCGAAGAAGCTCGGCGTCGACATCGACAACCTGATCCTGTCCCAGCCGGACAACGGCGAGCAGGCCCTGGAAATCGTGGACATGCTCGTCCGCTCCGGCGCCCTCGACCTCATCGTCATCGACTCCGTCGCCGCCCTCGTGCCACGCGCGGAGATCGAGGGCGAGATGGGCGACTCGCACGTGGGTCTGCAGGCCCGCCTGATGAGCCAGGCCCTCCGGAAGATCACCAGCGCACTCAACCAGTCCAAGACCACCGCGATCTTCATCAACCAGCTGCGCGAGAAGATCGGCGTGATGTTCGGGTGCTTCAACTACTCGACTCGGGTCACCCTCGCCGACGGTACGCAGGAGAAGATCGGCAAGATCGTCAACCAGCGGATGGATGTTGAGGTCCTCTCCTACGACCCGGACACCGACAAGATCGTCCCTCGACGCATCACCAACTGGTTCGACAACGGGAACGCCGAGCGGTTCCTTCAGTTCACCGTGGCCAAGTCTGGAAAGAACGGCAAGGCGCAGTTCGCCGCGACGGAGAACCACTTGATCCGCACACCAGGAGGCTGGCGTGAGGCGGGTGAACTGATCGCCGGAGACCGCGTGCTCATCAGTGAGAAGAAGGCGCTGAGCGGGCAGCAGGAGCAGGTCGTCCTCGGGGCACTGATGGGCGACGGCAGCCTTTCCCCGAACAGGAAGGGCCGCACCGGAGTTCGTTTCCGTATGGGGCACGGTGCCAAGCAGGCCGAGTACCTGGACTGGAAGGTCTCGTTGCTCGGGAACATCGGATGCTCTCGGACACAGAACGAGAAGGGTGCGGTCTTCGCGGACTTCACTCCGCTTCCGGAGCTGGACGAGCTGAGGGAAGTCGTCTACCTCGGCGGAGACAAGAAGCACATCACCTGGGAGCACCTCAAGGCGCTGACCCCGCTGGCCCTCGCCGTCTGGTACATGGACGACGGTTGCTTCACGGTGCGCTCCCAGGGGCTTCAGGAGCGTACGGAAGGCGGCTCGGGCCGGATCGAGATCTGCGTCGAAGCCATGAGTGAAGGCTCACGGGAACGCATCGTCGACTACCTGCGAGACACGCATGGCCTGGACGTGCGACTCCGCCTCGCAGGTGAGCGACAGATGGCCGTACTGCACTTCAGCACCGACTCATCGGCGCGCTTCCAGGAGATGGTGGCTCCCTTCGTGCACCCCTCCATGCAGTACAAGCTCCTTCCGCGCTTCCGTGGGCGGTTCGGTGTCGAGCCGGAGTTCGTCGAGGAGACACAGCGCCTGGTGGCCTCGAGGATCCTTGACATCCACGTCAAGCCGCCGACGCGTTCCATGAAGAAGTTCGACATCGAAGTCGAGGGCACGCACAACTACTTCGTGGACGGCGTCATGGTGCACAACAGCCCGGAGACCACGACCGGTGGCCGGGCCCTGAAGTTCTACGCCTCGGTGCGCATGGACATCCGCCGCATCGAGACCCTGAAGGACGGCACGGACGCGGTAGGCAACCGCACGCGCGTCAAGGTCGTCAAGAACAAGGTCGCGCCCCCCTTCAAGCAGGCCGAGTTCGACATCCTCTACGGGCAGGGCATCAGCCGCGAGGGCGGCCTGATCGACATGGGTGTGGAGCACGGCTTCGTCCGCAAGGCCGGCGCCTGGTACACGTACGAGGGCGACCAGCTCGGACAGGGCAAGGAGAATGCTCGCAACTTCCTGAAGGACAACCCCGACCTCGCCAACGAGATCGAGAAGAAGATCAAGGAGAAGCTGGGCGTCGGTGTGAAGCCGGTGGAGCCGACCGTCGAGCCGGGTGCGGACGCGGCGGTCTCGGCCGTCCCGAACGAGGCTGCGAAGACGGCGCCTGCTCCGGCGGCCAAGGCCACCAAGTCCAAGGCCGCGGCGCCCAAGAGCTGATCCGTGACGCGACGAACCGACTGGGCTGAGTACGTCTATCCCGGTGGCCCGGAAGGGCAGAGCCACCGAGGTGACGTCGGCTCCGTCGGAGGCGGAGACAGGGCAATGGGCGGTGACGGGCTGGACGGCACTGGCGCGAGCGCCGAGGGGGCGTACGGCAGTGATCCGGACGGTGACGGCCGGCGTGGCCCGCGCCGTGGTGACGGTTCGCCTCGCGATGACGGTGCGCCAAGTAGCGGCGTAAGTCGGGGCGGTGGCCGTGATGGACGGTCTCGTGGCCGCCGGAGGCGCGGCTTCGGGGAGTCGTCCGGCGGCCTGAAGAACGGAAGCCCCCCTTCCTCGTCGAGGGCCGAGGCGGGGGAGCCTTCAGGGGACCCGGTTGAGCGGGCGCGGGCCATCTGCCTGCGCCTGCTCACCGGGACCCCCCGCACGCGAAAGCAACTCGCGGACGCGCTGCGCAAGCGCGAGATCCCGGACGACGTGGCGGACGAGGTGCTGTCCCGCTTCGAAGAGGTTGGCCTGATCAACGACAGCGCCTTCGCGGACGCCTGGGTGGAGTCCCGTCACCACGGCCGGGGCCTGGCCCGGCGAGCGCTGGCGCAGGAGCTGCGGACCAAGGGCGTGGACTCGACGCTGATCGACGAGGCCGTCGGACAGCTCGACTCCGAGCAGGAGGAGGCAACGGCGCGGGAGCTCGTGGCCCGCAAGCTGCGCTCCACCCGAGGCCTCGACCGCGACAAACGGCTACGGCGCCTTGCGGGCATGCTCGCCCGCAAGGGCTACTCCGAGGGCATGGCTCTCAGAGTGGTCCGGCAGGCGCTGGAGGAAGAGGGGGAGGACACGGAGGGGTTGGGAGACGAGGGGTTCTGAATGCGGGGCTAGAGGCAGGGACTTCCAGGGCGTCACGGAGGCAGGCTGTCTAAGACGTCACCGGAAGCCCAGCCGCCCGCCACGCCTGGAAGCCTCCCACCAGATCCGTAGCCCGTCGCAGCCCCAACTGCCGCAGTGACGCGGCAGCGAGGCTCGACGCGTAGCCCTCGTTGCAGATGACCACGACTCGTAGATCGTGGCCTGTGGCCTTGGGGGCGCGATGGCTGCCCTGGGGGTCGAGTCGCCACTCGAGTTCGTTGCGCTCGACGACGAGGGCGCAGGGAATCAGGCCGTCGCGGTCGCGCAGAGCAGCGTAACGAATGTCGACCAGTAGGGCCTCGCCGGCCTGCGCGGCATCGTGGGCGTCCGCAGCCTCGACGCGGTCGAGGTCTGAGCGGACGCGCTCGAGCAACTCGTCGATTCCCATGGGCCGTTCAGCGCTCATTAGAGGACCCTTTCTTGTGCAGCCCTGGATAGGGTTGTGACCTCTCGGTCCCGGTGGGTGCATGGCCGTGGGTGCGCGCTACGCGATAGCCACAGTGAGTGACGCCAGCCCCGCCGGGCCGAGGCCGTCTGATCGGCATCAGGGACACGCCCCGTCGAGGGCCGATTAATGAGCTCCCGGCAGACGTCCTCGCCACCGGGCAGGTGCTCCGCGCACAACTCAGGAGTACTTCTTTCGTGTACTTCGTGTACATCGGATGGGACTGGGCGACCGAGACTCATGACGTGACCGTCATGGACAACACCGCTGCCCGTGTGGACCGTTGGGAACTGGCACACACCGAGGAAGGAATCACCAAGACTCTGGCCCGGCTGCGCCGTCACGGCACGCCGGCGGATCTGCCCGTGCTCATCGAGACCTCGCGCGGCCTGGTGGTGGACCGGCTGCTGGCCGCGGGCCACCCCGTGGTCCCCGTGCACCCGAACGCGTTCCACGCGATGCGGCCACGCTGGGGAGCGTCGAAAGCGAAGACCGACGCCGGTGACAGCCACAAGCTCGCCGACTACCTGCGCACCGACGGCCACCTGCTGCCCCGGCTGGAGCCCACCGACCAGGCCACTCTGGACCTCCAGGCACTCACCCGGCAGCGGGCCGACCACATCGAGGCCCGCGTCGCCGCCGTCAACCAGCTGGTCGCGCTGCTGGATGCGCACTGGCCAGGCGGAAAGGCGGTCTTCTGCGACCTGGACAGCGACATCGCCCTGGCCTTCCTCGACCGTTACCCCACCCCGGCCTCCGCCGCCAAGCTCACGGCCGGACGCCTCGAAGCATGGTGCAAGCGGCGCGGCTACTCCGGAAAACGGCCCGGCAGCGTGCTCATCGAGCGGCTGAGGTCCGCTCCGCAGGCCGCGTCCCGGCTCGGCGAGAGCATCATCGCTCAGCTGGTTCGCGTCCAGGTCCAGCTGGTGAAGGCGGTCCGCGCGACCATCCGTGAGCTGGACACCGCGATCGCCACGGCGGTCAAGACGCACCCTTACGCGCCGCTGTTCGCCTCGATGCCGCGCATCGGCAAGGTCAACCTCGGGCAGGTGATCGGCGAACTCGGCCCGATCCTCGAACGCGCGCAGACGAGCGAGCAGTTCATCGCCGAAGTCGGCGTCGTTCCCGTCACCCGGGCATCCGGGAAGTCCCACTCGGTGACCTTCCGGTTCGCGACCAACCAGAGAGCCCGCCAGGCCATCACCACCTTCGCCGACAACAGCCGGCACAGCAGCGACTGGGCCGCGAAGATCTACCGCGACGCCCGGGCCCGCAAGAAGCGACATCCCCACGCCACCCGCATCCTCGCCCGCGCCTGGCTGCGCGTGATGTGGGCCTGCTGGCGCGACGGAACCTGCTACGACCCCGCCATCCACCAAGCCAACGGAAAGATCAACACCACAGCCGACACCTCCGTGGCGGCATAGGGGTTGACTCAGGGAACTCACTGCCAGTCCTCCGGGCGTTCGACCTGCTCAAGACGCATGATCTGGCCGGTACGGCTGTAGCGGCGGATCCGGGGCAGCGGCGGGTAGTACGCGTGGACGGAGATCGCGTGCTCTTCGGGGGACTCGTTGAGTACCTCGTGCACGTGGTTACGGCCGAAGGCGCGTCCCTTGCCGGCCGGCAGTCGTCGTTCCTGGTCGATTCCCTCGGTGAGTTCCAGGGTCTTCCAGCCGTCGGTGGGAAGCCTGGCCGTGAGCGAGTTCTCCTTGAGTTCGCCCGACGCCGTGAGGAAGGCCCCGACCGACTCGGCGTGGTCGTGCCAGCCGGTGCCGGTGCCGGGTGGCCATCCGATGAGCCAGGCCTCGCTGCCACCGGGGCCTTCCAGACGTACCCAGGTACGGCCCTCGATGTCGAGCGGGAGTGAGGCGATCAGCTCTGTGTCGGCGGCCGTACGCCGGACGAAGTCGAGCAAGTCGGCCTGGGTGGGGGTGGAGCGTGTGGGCGTGGTGTCAGCGGGAGCGGAGACAGAGGGTGACACAGACACGGGTACCGTCCTGATGAGTGTTCGCGCGGGGGCGCGGGCCGAACAGTGGGTGGCGCGCGCGGGTGAGAGAGATGCGAATTCAGCAGGACGAGTGACACACGCAGCCCGCATAGCGGACGAGGTCCATATGGACCCTCCGCCACAGGTGCACACAGGTGTCGGTCACGATCCGGAGTACACCATGGCGGTGCGGGCCGGTCAACTCGGGGTCGCCGTATGTACAGGCGGTCCGGTGGCACCGTGCGGACAGGGTGGCTCAGCTCGTTCCCGCCGTGGCCTCGGTCGTGGACAGTGATCTGCCCAGCGTCGCCTCGGCGGCCTGGTACAGATCGGCCGGGCGCACGCCGCTAAGCGCTGTGACCAGGTGTCCGTCGGGGCGGATCAGCAGCACGGTGTGCGCGGCGGCGCCCGGATAGGCCTCGGCGACGAGCAGTTCGGCGGGGTGAGGCAGTGCGGTCACGGCAGCTGCGAGCCGCGGCATGATCCCGGCCGTCATCCAGTGCTTGCGTTCCCACACACCCGTACCGGGCGCGATCAGCAGCACGAGGAGCGCGCCACGGCCCAGCCGATCCCGCAGTTGCACAAACGAACCGTCCTCCGCCGTCACCCGTACATCGACGACCGGAGCACCAACCTCCGTGGCGACCTCGGCCGCCGACTCGGCGCGTCGAGGCGTGAGCGGCGAATCGGTGTACGCCCCCGGCGTGCCCAGCGGGCCGCGCCCAAGGTGACCGTCCGTGAGCAGCGCATCGTGGCCGCGCGCCGAGCCGGGCACGACGGAGCGCAGGCCTCCGCCGGCGCGCAGCAGCGGCAGCGACTGGTCGGCCGCGCGCAGCCGGGCGGCGACGATTGCGCGCCGTTCCACCTGGTAGCTGTCCAGCAGCGCCTCGTGCGGACCGTGGTGCCAGGCGAGGGCCAGCTTCCATGCGAGGTTGTCGGCGTCCCGCAGGCCCTCGTCGAGCCCCTGGGCGCCGAGTGCGCCCAGCAGATGCGCGGCGTCTCCGGCGAGGAAGACCCGGCCGACGCGCCACCGGCGGGCCAGGCGGTGGTGGACGGTGTGGACTCCGGTGTCGAGCAGTTCGTACGGAGGTGTGGAGCCCCCGCTCCAGCCTGCGAGGGTCTCGCGGACGTGTGCCACCAGCAGGTCGGGGGTGACCAGGTCCTTCCCTGGCGGCAGCAGCCAGTCCAGCCGCCACACGCCGTCGGCGAGAGGACGCCCGGTGACCTCCCCGGCCGAATGCCCGGACATCCGCCATGGCGGCATCCGATGCAACAACGCCTCACCCGGCCACGGAAGTTCCGTACGCAGCGCCGCGACGGCGTGCCGCTCCACGGCTGTACGTCCCGCGAAGCGGACGTCCTGGAGCTTGCGCACGGTCGAGCGCGGACCGTCGCAGCCGATCAGGTAACTGCCGCGCCACCACGTGCCCTTGGGGCCGCGCGTGTGCGCCGTTACTCCCGCCTTCTCCTGCTCTATCGAGTCGAGGCGGTTCTCCACGGCAACCTTGATCAGGCGCTCGCCCGCGATCGCGTCCCGCAGGGCGGCCGTCAGCACGTGCTGGGCGATGTGCAGCGGCGCGGGCTCGTCATCGCCGAACGTGATCTGCTGCATCACCTGCTTGCGCCGCATCGACCGCCATCCGGCCCAGCGGAAACCGGCCTCGGAGACCGGGAATCCCGCGAGCCGCACCATGAGCGCGGCGGTGTCCTCGCGCAGTACGACGGTTCGTGCGGACCGCTGTTCGTCCTTGCCGGGGCCCTCGTCCAGGACGACCGACGGGACCTCCTGCCGCGCCAGCGCCAGGGCGAGCGTGAGTCCGACAGGCCCCGCTCCGACGATGATCACCGGGTCCACGGCGTGGCTCCCCCTGCCCGGAGTGGTGTCCTGAGTGTCCTGTCGGGACTTGCAGCTGGAGCAGGGTGCACGATCACAGAACGTATGCAACCTATTGGTGGTGCTTGCGTCAAGTGACGGAGGCAGTGGCGATCATGCCACTGCCTCCGTACGGGTCACGCCGTTTGACTCCCCATCAGATGCCGCCGCCAGCACCGGTCGCCGTCGTGCCCCCCACCTCGCCGGCGTTGATGTCGTCCACGTTGTCGGCCCCGAGGACCGCACCCGTGCTCTTCTTGCTGCGGCGAAGCCTGCGCTCCAGCCAGCTTGCGAAAGTGGTGAGCGCGAAGTTCAGAGCAACGAAGATCAGCGCGACGATGGTGAAGGATGCGATGGTGTTCGCCCCGTAGAAGGAGCTCATCGGGCGGACGGACGCGAGCAGTTCGGAGAAGTTGAGCAGCGCGCCGCCCAGAGCGGTGTCCTTCACGATGACCACGAGCTGACTGACGATGGCTGGAAGCATCGCGGTGACCGACTGCGGCAGAAGTACGCTCCGCATGACCTGGCCCTTGCGCATTCCGATGGCCAAGGCCGCTTCCCCCTGCCCCTTCGGGAGGGACAGGATTCCCGCCCGTACGACCTCGGCGAGCACCGAGGCGTTGTAGAGGACGAGGCCCGTGACCACGGCATAAAGAGGCCGGTTGTCCGAGCTGATGCCTTCGAACTGTGTGTAGAGCTCGTTGGCGAACAGCATGAGGATCAGAACCGGAATGGCGCGGAAGAACTCCACGACGACGCCGGAGGGCAAACGGACCCACAAGTGGTCCGAGAGCCGGGAGATGCCGAAGAGTGCACCGAGCGGAAGCGCGATGACCATGGCGAGGGACGCGGCGATAAGTGTGTTCTCGAGTCCCGGCAGAATGTACGTCGTCCAGGCACGGGAGTCGGTGAAGAACGGGCTCCACTTGTCCCAGTCGAGTTGGTTCCGCTCATCCAGCGTCAGATAGACCCACCACAGTACGGCCGCGAAAGCGGCCAAAGAGACCACGGTGAGCAGGACATTCCGGCGCTTGGCGCGGGGGCCAGGGGCGTCATAGAGAATGGAGGTCATCGCTTCACCGCCACCTTCTTGCTCACCCAGCCGAGGATCAGGCCCGTCGGGAGGGTGAGGCAGACGAATCCGAACGCGAAGACGGCGGAGATCAGCAGGAGCTCAGCCTCATTCTCGATCATTTCCTTCATCAGGTAGGCCGCCTCCGCCACCCCGATCGCTGCCGCCACAGTCGTGTTCTTGGTCAGGGCGATCAGAACGTTGGCCAGCGGCCCGACCACCGAACGGAAGGCCTGCGGCAGCACGATGAGCCCGAGGACCTGGGTGAAACTAAGCCCGATGGCACGAGCTGCCTCGGCCTGGCCGACGGGCACAGTGTTGATACCGGAGCGCACCGCCTCGCAGACGAAGGCGGAGGTGTAGGCGATCAGCCCGAGCACCGCGAGCCGGAAGTTGATCGTCGTGATGTCCTCCGCGCCGAGTGTGATGCTCAGCGTCTGGTACAGGCCCAGCGAGGTGAAGATGATGATGACAGTAAGGGGGATGTTCCGCACAACGTTCACGTACGCCGTGCCGAAGCCACGCATGAGAGGCACGGGGCTGACCCGCATGGCGGCCAGCAGTGTTCCCCAGATCAGTGAGCCAATGGCGGAGTAGACGGTGAGTTGCACCGTTACCCAGAACGCCCCCAGCAGGTCGTAGCCTTCAAGAAAGTCGAACACGATTTCCCGCGCTTCCGCGTGTCTGGACGAGACGGCGCGCCGCTGCGGTGGGCGGCGGCGCGCCTATGCTGCTTGCTGACATTGCGTCAGCGGAGTCACTCGACGATCTGGCCGATCTTGGGGGCCGGCTCGTACTTGTAGTTGGCCGGGCCGAAGTTCTTCTTGACGGACTCCTCCCAGGAGCCGTCCTCGACCATCTTCTCCAGCGCCGTGTTGATCTTGGCCTTGAGGTCGCTGCCCTCCTTGACGCCGATGCCGTAGTTCTCGTTGCTCAGCTTCAGGCCGGCCAGCTTGAACTTGCCCTTGAACTGCTCCTGTGCGGCGTAACCGGCGAGGATCGAGTCGTCGGTGGTCAGTGCATCGACGACCTTGTTCTCCAGGCCGGTCAGGCACTCCGAGTAGCCGCCGTACTCTTGCAGCTGAGCCTGGGGAGCGATCTCATCCTTGACGTTCTGCGCCGAGGTGGACCCTGTGACGGAGCAGAGCTTCTTGCCGTTCAGGTCCTCGCCCTTGGTGATGTTGTCATCGGCCCGGATGAGCAGGTCCTGGTGCGCGAGCAGGTAGGGACCGGCAAAGTCCACCTTCTGGTCGCGCTCGTCGGTGATCGAGTACGAGGCGGCGATGAAGTCGACGTCACCGCGATCGAGCATGGTTTCCCGGTCGGCGCTCTTCGCTTCCTTCCACTCGATATCGCCGGCCTCGTAGCCGAGTTCCTTGGCGACGTATGTCGCCACGTCGATGTCGAAGCCCTCGTACGTGCCGTCCGCGGTCTTCTGGCCGATGCCCGGCTGGTCGATCTTGACACCGATCGTGATCTTGTCGCCGCCCCCGGACCCAGACCCGGTGTCAGCACTGTCACTATCGCCGTCTCCACCACAGGCCGTCGCGGTAAGGGAGAGGACGAGCGCAGTGGCCGCCGCGGCGGTGACCTTGCGAAGCTTCATGGTGAACATCCTTTGAGTGGTAAAGAGAATGCCGTTGTTGCTGGTGGCGCAGGTCGTCAGTGGTGCAGGATCTTCGACAGGAAGTCCTTGGCGCGGTCACTGCGCGGGTTGCTGAAGAACTGGTCCGGCACAGCCTCCTCGACGATTCGGCCGTCCGCCATGAAGACGACACGGTTGGCAGCCGAACGAGCGAAGCCCATCTCGTGCGTGACGACGATCATGGTCATGCCGTCGCGTGCGAGCTGCTGCATGACCTCCAGGACCTCGTTGATCATCTCCGGGTCGAGAGCCGAGGTCGGCTCGTCGAAGAGCATGACCTTGGGGTCCATCGCCAGCGCCCGAGCGATCGCTACACGCTGCTGCTGACCGCCCGAGAGCTGTGCGGGGTACTTGTCCGCCTGGGCGGTGACACCGACCCGGTCGAGCAGTGCCCGTGCCTTCTCCTCCGCAGCCTTCTTGTCCGCCTTGCGGACCTTGAGCTGGCCCAGCGTCACGTTCTCGAGCACGGTCTTGTGTGCGAACAGGTTGAACGACTGGAAGACCATGCCGACGTCGGCGCGCAGCCGGGCGAGTTCCCTGCCCTCCTCGGGCAGCGGCTTTCCGTCGATCGAGATGGTTCCCGACTCGATGGTCTCCAGGCGGTTGATGGCGCGGCACAGGGTGGACTTTCCGGACCCGGAGGGTCCGATGACCACGACGACCTCGCCACGGGCGATGGTCAGGTCGATGTCCTGGAGCACGTGCAACGCGCCGAAGTGCTTGTTGACGTTCTTCAGCACGACCAGATCGTCGGCCGTGGGTACGGCGTCCTTGGTCACCGATACTTCGGTCATCGGCCTCTTGCTCCGTCCTCCTCGGTTGCGGAGGACAGTAGTAACGCCTTACGACCAGCGTCATTACATCTGAGGGGAAATTGAGCATAACGATCTGGCAGCAACCGGACACTTTTCGTGAACGGTCGCCTCCGGTGCGTACCGGCTGGGTAACGGAAGCCCGCCGCGACTCGAACCCTCTTGACGCCGTACTTGTGCATCGGCGTGACTGCCTGGGTGCACGCGTGCGTGCCCATGTCTACGCGCCGAGACTGTATGGCCGATGAACCGAAGGGGGCCGGAATGCGACTGCTCCTCGTCGAGGACGACAACCATGTCGCCGCCGCTCTGTCCGCGGTACTCGCGCGCCATGGCTTCGACGTCACACACGCCCGCAGCGGGGAGGAGGCGCTCCAGGCGCTCGTGCCCGAGGGCGCGGGTTTCGGAGTGGTTCTGCTCGACCTGGGGTTGCCCGACCAGGACGGCTACGAGGTTTGCGGGAAGATCCGTAAGCGCACCAGTATTCCGGTCATCATGGTGACCGCGCGCTCCGATGTACGTTCTCGGATCCACGGACTCAACCTAGGCGCCGATGACTACGTAGTGAAGCCCTATGACACCGGTGAACTGCTGGCTCGTATCCACGCCGTCAGCCGGCGCACCGTCCCCGAGGAAACGGCTGCCCCTGTAGAGACCTCTCTGCACTTGGGTCCCGTACGTATCGAACTGCCCACTCGCCAGGTCAGCGTGGACGGTTCGGTTGTCCAACTGACCCGCAAGGAGTTCGACCTTCTCGCGCTTCTCGCCCAGCGCCCCGGAGTGGTGTTCCGGCGGGAGCAGATCATCAGTGAGGTGTGGCGCACCAGTTGGGAAGGGACCGGCCGCACCCTGGAGGTGCATGTTGCCTCCCTGCGCTCCAAGCTGCGCATGCCCGCCTTGATCGAGACCGTGCGCGGCGTCGGCTATCGGCTCGTCGCGCCCGCGGCGTAGCGGGTTCAGGTGCGCTCACGTCTCCTTCCGCTGCTCATCATCCTGATGGCGGCCGTCCTGCTCGCCCTCGGTATCCCGCTCGCCGTGAGCCTGGCGGCGGCCCAGCAGCAGAGGGTGGTCGTCGACAGGATCGACGACACGGCACACTTCGCGTCGCTCGCACAGTTCGTCGACATCGACAGCCCGAACGGCTCACCGCTCGCCCCCCCGGGCGAGCGCGGTAAGACCCTGCAGAAGGAACTCGTCAAGTACCACAAGGTGTACGGCATCAAGGCCGGCGTCTTCTATCGCGGCCGAGGACCGATGGCCCACGCACCCACGAACTGGAACCTCCCGGAGGTGGGTGAGGTCCTCGACCCGGAGGAGGGTGAGGTCCTCGACTCGTTCAACGAGGCGCTCGCGAGCCGCCGCAGCCACGAGCCCGCGCAGGTCTGGCCGTGGCAACGCAACCGTCTCGTCGTCGCGTCTCCTGTCATCCGGGACGGCGACGTGGTGGCGGTCGTGGTCACCGACTCGCCCACCGGGCAGATGCGCTCAAGAATCCTGTACGGCTGGCTGATCATCGGCGCGGGCGAGGCCGCCGCGATGCTCCTCGCGCTCGGCGCCGCGCTGCGCCTGACCGGCTGGGTGCTGAGGCCCGTACGCGTCCTCGACGCCACCACCCACGACATCGCGACCGGGCGCCTGAAGTCCCGGGTCGCGGCCGCCGGCGGTCCGCCGGAACTCAGGCGCCTGGCCCGGTCGTTCAACGAGATGGCCGACAACGTCGAGGACGTACTGGAACAGCAGCGCGCCTTCGTCGCCGACGCCTCGCACCAGCTGCGCAACCCCCTGTCCGCTCTGCTGCTGCGCATCGAACTGCTCGCCCTGGAACTCCCCGAGGGCAACGAGGAGATCGCCTCTGTCCGCACCGAGGGCAAGCGCCTCGCCCAGGTCCTGGACGATCTCCTCGACCTCGCCCTCGCTGAGCACAGCGAGGCGGACCTGCGGCTCACCGACATCGGCGAGCTGACCGCCGAGCGCGTGGCGTCCTGGTCGCCGGTGGCCGACGACAAGGGCGTGCGACTCGTCGGGGCCTGCCCCGCCACGACCGCCTGGGCCGACCCCATCGCCCTCTCCAGCGCGCTGGACGCGGTGATCGACAACGCGTTGAAGTTCTCACCCGAGGGTGAGTGCGTCGAGGTCGAGGTGGCCTCCGACGGCAAGGTCTCGACCATCGTCGTCACCGACCGCGGACCGGGCCTCAGCGACGAGGAACTCGCCCGCATCGGCGATCGCTTCTGGCGCAGCGCCGGCCACCAGAACATCAAGGGGTCGGGTCTCGGGCTGTCCATCTCCCGGACGTTGCTCGCGGCGGGCGGCGGCTCGATCGCGTACGACCGCCACGAGCCGCACGGTCTGAAGGTGACGGTGATTGTGCCGCGCTCGGGGCCTGCGGCCTGAGCGGGCCGCCACGGCTTGCGGAGAGCTTCGTCAGCCCCTTCGGGCTGCCCCCCACCACTACCGTTTGTACGGGCCCCTTCAGCGCCTGCCTGGTGTCTGCTACGGCTTGACCGAGCGGTAGTAGCGCCGCGCGCCCTCGTGCAGATCCAGCGGGTCGGTGTAGATCGCCGTGCGGAGGTCCACCCGCTGTGCCGCGTGCACCTTGCCGCCGATGCGGTCGCGGCTGTCGATCACCGTCTGGGTCAGCCGCTCTGTCAGCTCGGCATCGGTGCCGACGCGTGTCACGAGCAGGTTGGTCACCGCGATCGTCTGCACTGGGGAGTCCTGGGCCTTGGGATAGGCGTCTGCGGGCATGACGGCGGCCCGGTAGTAGCCGGACGCCCCGCGCTGCTGGTGCAGCTTCTCGACGAGTTCTTCACCAATCTCGACCAGCCTGATGTCGAGGCTGGTCGAGAGGTCGGCCACGGCAGACGTCGGGAGCCCCCCGGACCAGAAGAAGGCATCGATCTTGCCCTCCCGGAGCAGCTCCGGCATCGTTCGTATGCCGTCGGGCAGTGGCTCGATGTCTTTCTTCGGGTCGAGGCCGGCCGCCTTGAGCACATGCTCCGCGATCAGCCGCACCCCGGAACCGGCCGGTCCGACGGCCACTTTCTTGCCCCGCAGCTCCGCGATGGAGTCGACGGAGGAGGCGCGCGGGACGACGACGTGCACGTAGTCGTCGTACAGCCGCGCGCAGCCGCGCAGCAGGTCTGCGCCCGGCTCGCCGTCAAGCTTGTACTGCTCCACCGCGTCGGCCTGCGCGATCGTGTAGTCGACCTTCCCGGTAGCCACCCACTCCAGGTTCTCCTTCGACCCCTCGCTGTTCCGCAGCTGCACGTCCAGATCCGGCATGTCCTTCGCGAGCTCTTTTCGCAGCAGCTTCCCGTACAGCTCGTAGACCCCGGTGCGCGTCCCCGTGCTGAAGACCATCGTGCCGCCCGGCGAGCTCTCGCCCAGGGGCAGCAGCCACCACAACAGCAGCCCGAAGGTCACGAAGGCGGCGGCCGAACCCTGCAGGGCCCGACGTCTGCCGATGCGGGAGAGTTCCTGGAACATGCGCGCGATCCTGCCAGCTCACCGATGGGGATGACCAGGGCCGGACGTCCAGGGCGCCCGCTACGCGCGCGTGGGGGCCGTACGGCCCGGAAATACCCGGCAACGCGCGCGTGGGGACCCCGTACTCTGGTGTACGAGATGAGCGCGAAGACTTACGAGGTGCGCACCTACGGGTGCCAGATGAACGTCCACGACTCCGAGCGGCTTTCCGGGCTGCTGGAGGACGCCGGCTACGTACGTGCGCCCGATGGGGCGGACGGGGACGCGGATGTCGTCGTCTTCAACACGTGCGCCGTGCGGGAGAACGCCGACAACCGCCTGTACGGCAATCTCGGCCGCCTCGCGCCGATGAAGTCGAAGCGGCCAGGGATGCAGATCGCCGTCGGCGGCTGTCTCGCGCAGAAGGACCGCGACACCATCGTGAAGAAGGCACCCTGGGTGGACGTCGTCTTCGGCACGCACAACATCGGCAAGCTGCCCGTCCTCCTGGAGCGCGCCCGCGTACAGGAAGAGGCGCAGGTCGAGATCGCCGAGTCGCTCGAGGCGTTCCCGTCGACGCTGCCGACCCGCCGCGAGAGCGCGTACGCCGCTTGGGTCTCCATCTCCGTCGGCTGCAACAACACCTGCACCTTCTGCATCGTCCCCGCGCTGCGCGGCAAGGAGAAGGACCGCAGGACCGGCGACATCCTCGCCGAAATCGAGGCACTGGTCGGCGAAGGCGTCAGCGAGATCACGCTGCTCGGCCAGAACGTAAACGCTTACGGCTCCGACATCGGCGACCGTGAAGCCTTCAGCAAGCTGCTGCGAGCCTGCGGGAAAATCGAGGGCCTGGAGCGCGTCCGCTTCACCTCGCCGCATCCGCGCGACTTCACCGACGACGTGATCGCCGCGATGGCCGAGACGCCGAACGTGATGCCGCAGCTCCACATGCCGCTGCAGTCCGGCTCCGACCCCGTCCTGAAGGCGATGCGCCGCTCGTACCGGCAGGAGCGGTACCTCGGGATCATCGAGAAGGTACGCGCCGCGATCCCGCACGCCGCGATTACCACCGACATCATCGTGGGCTTCCCCGGAGAAACCGAGGAGGACTTCGAGCAGACCCTGCACGTGGTCCGTGAGGCCCGCTTCGCGCAAGCGTTTACGTTCCAGTACTCCAAGCGGCCCGGGACCCCGGCGGCCACCATGGAGAACCAGATCCCCAAGAAGGTCGTACAGGCGCGGTACGAGCGTCTTGTCGCCCTCCAGGAGGAGATCTCCTGGGAGGAGAACAAGAAGCAGGTCGGCCGCACCCTGGAGCTGATGGTCGCCGAGGGCGAGGGCCGCAAGGACGGCGCCACGCACCGTCTCTCCGGCCGCGCCCCCGACAACCGTCTGGTGCACTTCACCAAGCCCGACGCCGAGGTCCGCCCCGGCGACGTGGTCACCGTGGAGATCACCTACGCCGCACCTCACCACCTGCTCGCCGAGGACGCCGTCCTCGACATCCGCCGCACGCGCGCGGGCGATGCCTGGGAGAAGCGCAACACGACCGACACCGCGAAGCCGGCGGGCGTGATGCTCGGGCTGCCGGCCGTGGGCGTCCCGGCGCCGCTGCCGGCTCCGACGGGCGGCTGCTCCGCCCACTGATCGACCCAGGCGGGCTTGCTGTTCCGGGCCGCCGAGTCGCCCTGGAAAACCCGTTGGGAACCACGGCAGTAGGCTGGCGATCATGCTGGTCGCCGCCGCTGTCTGCCCCTGTCCGCCACTGCTCGTACCCGAGGTCGCCGTGGGCGCGGCGCCCGAGATGGACTCCGCGCGCGCGGCATGCGAGGACGCCCTAGGGATACTGGCCGCCGCCCGCCCCGATCGGCTCGTGGTCGTCGGCCCCGCCGAGCAGAGCGGGCAAGGGCCGTATCAGGAGGGCGCGAGGGGTTCGTTCCGTGGGTTCGGCGTGGACCTCGGGGTGCACCTCGGTGTCGGCCCGCGTGCTTGTCCGGGCGGAGACAGGACGGATTCGGCTGCGCCGGAGCGTGAGCTTCCGGCCTCGCTCGCCGTCGCCGCCTGGCTGCTGCAGCGAACGGACTGGTCCCACGCTCCCGTAGAAGGTCTCGGTGTGGGGGAACCTCTCGCGGCCGAGCGGTGTATTCAGATCGGGAAGGAAATTGTCGCGCGGGCCGAGAGGGTGGCACTGCTGGTGATGGGCGACGCCAGCGCGTGCCGGTCGCTCAAGGCGCCGGGGTATCTGGACGATCGAGCGGCAGGGTTCGACGCGGAGGTCGCGCGTGCGCTGGCGGCGGCGGATGTGACGGCGCTCAAGGCGCTGGACGCCGCGCTGGCGCGCGAGTTGATGGCCTCCGGCCGCGCGCCCTGGCAGGTGCTCGCGGGCGCCGCCGAGGGCGTGGGGCTCAGCGGCGCCCTGTTGTACGAGGACGCGCCTTATGGCGTGGGGTACTTGGTGGCTGCCTGGTCGTAGGCGCGCGGCGACGGGAGCGGCCGTAGCGGGCGTGGCTCGACCTGGCGTAGGCCGAGCGCCACTGGGGTGGAGCTGAGCCCGGCACTGAGTCACAAGCGGGCGCTGAGCCCCAGGTTGCGGCGCTGAGTCTGCGTGCCGCCGGGCGTCGGCCAACAAGCCGACAACACGACGGACGGCCCGGAGCCTCCAAGGGCTCCGTGACCGCCCGCCGATGTGCCGTCTCTCAGGATGCCGAGGGCGGTGGCGGTGCGGGTGGCGGTGGCGTCGCGCCGCCGTCCGTCCTGTGACTCTCCTTGTGCGCGAGCCGGTCCAGGGCACCCTTGGCCTTGCCCGTGCCCGTCTGGATCTTGCCGCTGTACTTGCCCTTGGTCTTCTTGTCGGCCAGCTTCGCGGCCTTGTCGAGACCGTGTTCCATCTTGCCCCCGTGCTGTTGCGCGAGGTGCGAGACCTTCCCCTTGGCGGGCGTGAGCTTGGTCTTCAGACTTTCCAGGAGACCCATGGTTCACCTTCCCTCGCGGGACAGTTACTGGCGGGCGCCCTCGTCGACCTCGTTGTCGGCCGCCTTCTCGGCGGACTGCTGCTTGGGGATCTCGACATCGTCCGATGCCTCGGAATCGGGGGACTCCGCCGACTTCTCCGCGGCCTCGTCCTCGGTCTCAGCCGCCTCCCTGCCCTCCTCAGCCGCGTCGGTCGTGTCAGTCTTCGCCTCCGGTTGGGCCGTCAGGGTGTCGGCCGACTGCTCGGTGGTTGACGCCTCCTCCGACTCCTTGGACTTAGGCTTATCTTTCCGAAGAAGCCGTGCAAAAACGCCCATATCAACTCCATACCCTACTCGTGTGGGCGAAATTCCGTGCCGACCGGTGCGTCCCATTGCGTCGCCCGGGCCGCCGGTCCTCAAAACCGGCGGCTGGAACCTCGCAACAGGCAACGACCCTGGACCCGTGGCGTCACGTAACTCGTTCGAGGAGCGGCCCAGAGGTTTGCGAGACTGTTGCGGTGAGTAGTGCAGCCCCCGCCCCGCGGGTCATCGCCGTCGTCGGTCCCACCGCGGCGGGAAAGTCCGATCTGGGAGTCCAACTTGCCCAGCACCTCGGCGGCGAGATCGTCAACGCCGACTCCATGCAGCTCTACCGGGGGATGGACATCGGCACCGCCAAGCTGACGCCCGAGGAACGCAGAGGCATCCCGCACCACCTCCTGGACATCTGGGACGTGACGGTGACCGCGAGCGTGGCCGAGTACCAGCGGCTGGCGCGCGCCCGTATCGACGCACTCCTTGCCGAGGGGCGCTGGCCGATCCTTGTGGGCGGCTCCGGCCTGTATGTCCGGGGCGCTGTCGACAACCTGGAGTTCCCCGGTACCGACCCCGAAGTACGGGCCCGCCTGGAGGAGGAGCTCACTCTGCGCGGCTCGGGTGCCCTGCACGCCCGGCTGGCGGTGGCGGACCCCGAGGCGGCCCACGCGATTCTGCCCAGCAACGGACGCCGGATCGTCCGCGCCCTCGAAGTCATCGAGATCACCGGCAAGCCCTTCACCGCCAACCTGCCCGGCCATGACTCCGTCTACGACACCGTGCAGATCGGCGTCGATGTGGCGCGTCCCGAACTCGACGAGCGCATCGCCCGCCGGGTGGACCGGATGTGGGACGAGGGACTCGTCGACGAGGTGCGCGCGCTGGAGGCGCGAGGCTTGCGCGAGGGGCGTACGGCATCGCGGGCGCTCGGCTACCAGCAGGTTCTGGCGGCGCTCTCCGGGGAGTGCACCGACGACGAGGCGCGGGCCGAGACCGTACGCGCCACCAAGCGCTTCGCGCGCCGTCAGGATTCCTGGTTCAGGCGCGATCCGCGGGTGCATTGGCTCAGTGGGGCCGCGGCCGATCTCACCGAACTTCCGCGGCACGCGCTGACATTGGTCGAACGACCGGTTACAGCCTGATCACGTCATGGCATCGGGACGCTCCGCCCGTCATCCCGGCCTCTGACACCGTGCCATCATCGAGCTTCGATCGACCAAGTGGAGTCCGAGTTGGGAGGGCGCGTGGCGATGGAGGCCGGCCCTCGCGACACCGCACAAGGCACGGAGCACGACACCGTAAGGGATCAGCAGGATCCGGACGGGGACCGACTGAGCCCCGACGGACCCGACGAAACCCCGGGCGGTGTGACCGCCGACGGCCCCGAGCCCGACGAGATGTTCGCGGAGCCCGAGGTCGAAGTAGAGCTGCGCCCGCAGCGCAGACTGCGGATCTGGCAGCTCGCGCCCATCGTGGGCCTGGCCGCGGTCGGCTCCCTGATGTTCGCTTTCCCGCTGGCGTTCGACTTCGGCGACAGCGGGGCCATGATCGCCATGCTCGGCCTGCTGATCTCCTCCTGCGCCGCGGGCTGGGGCATGATGGCCGCCCGCCGCGTCGGCTACACCTGGCCCGGCCTGCCACAGCGCGGCTCCGGCCGCCGCCCGGACTGGCGAGTCGTGATCGCGTACGCCGTGATCGTCGCCGTGATCGTCGTCCTGGCCGTATGGCGGGTCGCCCGCCTCCGCTGAGGCCGGGCCGCGGTGTCCTACCCACCCCGTACGATCGAGGAATGAGCACGCGGATCGCCTTCCTCAAGGGACACGGGACCGAGAACGACTTCGTGATCGTCCCCGACCCCGAGAACACCATCGACCTGCCACCGGCCGCCGTCGCCGCCCTCTGCGACCGCCGCGCGGGCATCGGCGGAGACGGTCTGCTGCATGTCGTGCGGTCCGTAGCGCACCCCGAGGCCAAGGAGATGGCCGCCGAGGCGGAATGGTTCATGGACTACCGCAACGGCGACGGCTCGATCGCGGAGATGTGCGGCAACGGAGTGCGGGTGTTCGCGCGCTACCTCCAGCGCGCCGGGTATGTGACCGAAGGGGACATCTCGGTCGCCACGCGCGGGGGTGTGAAGAGGGCGCACATCGCCAAGGAGGGCGACATCACCGTCGGCATGGGCAAGGCGCTCCTCCCCGAAGGGGACGTCACCGTGAGCGTCGGTGACCGCAGCTGGCCCGCGCGCAACGTGAACATGGGCAATCCGCACGCGGTCGCCTTTGTCGACGACCTCGACCATGCCGGCAACCTGTTGGCACCCCCGCCGTTCAGCCCGGCGTCCGCATACCCGGACGGGGTGAACGTCGAGTTCGTCGTCGACCGCGGCCCTCAGCATGTAGCCCTGCGCGTGCACGAGCGCGGCGCCGGCGAGACCCGCTCGTGCGGCACGGGCGCGTGTGCCGTGGCGGTGGCGGCGGCGAGACGTGACGGCGCCGATCCCGCCGTCACGGGCGCCCCGGCCACGTACACCGTCGATGTGCCCGGCGGACGCCTGGTGATCACGGAGCGGCCCGACGGCGAGATCGAGATGACCGGACCCGCGGTGATCGTCGCCGAGGGCGAGATCGACGCCCCGTGGCTCGAAACCGTAAACCCCTGAAGCGTCGCTCGAATGGGTGATCCGTTTCACGCTCGGCGTGAGGCGGTCAGCCGAGCGTGTTGCGCTCGATAGCATCAAGCACCGGCCCGGACGGGGGAACGACACCATCCCCAGAGCCGTGTACGCCATGGGGTGCCCCGTCCGTCGGTCAACGCAGTCGGAGGTGCCCATGAGTGCGGAGGCCACGAACCCCGCGACGCCCGGCCCGATCGCGCCCGAAGCGCATCGCAGGAGGAGCCGCCCGCGCATCGATCTGCGCCGCCTCGGCCGGGCTGCGCTCCTGGGATCCACGGGCCGCGGTCGGCTGCCCGACGCGATCAGCCATGTGGTCGAGGCTCATCGCGCCCACCATCCCGACGCCGACCTGGAGCCGCTGCGCCGGGCTTACGTCCTCGCCGAGTCCTCGCACCGAGGCCAGATGCGCAAGAGCGGCGAGCCCTACATCACACATCCGCTCGCCGTGACCTTGATCCTGGCCGAACTCGGCGCGGAGACCACGACATTGACCGCCTCTCTGCTCCACGACACCGTCGAAGACACGGAGGTGACTCTCGATCAGGTGCGGGAGGAGTTCGGCGAGGAAGTCCGCTATCTCGTCGACGGCGTCACGAAGTTGGAGAAGGTCGACTACGGAGCGGCTGCCGAACCGGAGACGTTCCGCAAGATGCTCGTCGCCACCGGCAACGACGTACGCGTGATGTCGATCAAACTCGCCGACCGGCTGCACAACATGCGCACCCTGGGCGTCATGCGCCCCGAGAAACAGGCGCGCATCGCCAAGGTGACCAGGGATGTGCTGATCCCGCTCGCCGAACGGCTCGGCGTCCAGGCGCTCAAGACCGAGCTCGAGGACCTCGTCTTCGCGATCCTGCACCCCGAGGAGTACGAGTACACCAGGGGGCTCATCGTCGAGAGCGCGGCGCGCGCCGACGACACCCTCGCGGAGATCGCGGAAGAGGTGCGCAGGATCCTGCGCGAGGCCGGACTGCAGGCCGAAGTGCTCATCCGGCCACGGCACTTGGTCTCCCTGCACCGCACCTCCCGCAAGCGCGGCAAGCTGCGCGGCGTCGACTTCGGACGCCTCCTGGTGCTCGTGAACGAGGACGCCGACTGTTACGGAGTCCTCGGCGAACTGCACACCTGCCTCACGCCGGTGGTGTCGGAGTTCAAGGACTTCATCGCCGTTCCCAAGTTCAACCTGTACCAGTCGCTGCACACGGCCGTCGCCCTCCCTGAGTCTCGAACAGACTCGCCGGAGGGCACGCCCATGTCCGGCCAGGTCGCCGAAGTGCTCATCCGTACGCACCAGATGCACAAGGTCGCCGAGGCCGGCGTCATCGCCCTGGGCAATCCGCTTGCTCCTCCTTCGGAGGAGCAGGGCGACAGTGACGGCGAGCGCGTCGACCCCACCCGCCCCGGCTGGCTCTCCCGCCTCCTCGACTGGCAGGAGGCCGCGCCGGACCCCGACACGTTCTGGTCCACCCTGCGCGAAGACCTCGCCCAGGACCGGGAGATCACCGTTTTACGCCCCGACGGCGGCACGATCGGGCTGCCTGAGGGCGCGAGCTGCGTGGACGCCGCGTACGCGCAGTACGGCGAGGACGCGCACGCCTGCATGGGCGCGCGCGTCAACGGCCGCCTGGCGACGCTGAGTACGGTCCTGCGGGACGGCGACACCGTGCAGCTGCTCATGGGGCAGGACGCGTCCTCGGAGCCCTCCAGGGAGTGGCTGGAGCACGCGCGTACGCCCGCCGCGCGCATCGCCATCCAGCGCTGGCTCGCCACGCACCCCTCGCCCGGCGACACCCCTGAGGCGGAGACCCCGGCAGCGACTCTCAGGCCGACCGTCGACGGGTCTGCCACGCCGCTCTCCGAAGCGAACGCCGTCGTCGACGAGCCCGGCGCGACCGTACGCCTCGCGGGCTGCTGTACGCCCGTACCGCCCGACGAGGTCACCGGCTTCGCCGTACGCGGGAGAGTGGTGACCGTGCATCGCGTCGAATGCGCCGCAGTGGTGCGCATGAAGGACGCGGGGCGCAAGGAGGTCGACGTGCGCTGGGGCGACACCACGGAGTGCCGTGTCACGCTGGTCGCCGAATCCTTCGGACGGCCCCATCTGCTCGCCGACCTGACCGAAGCCATCGCCCTGGAGGGTGTCGCCATCGTCTCGGCGACCGTCGAACCGCCCAGCCAGCAGCGCGTACGCCACACCTACACGCTCCAACTCCCGGACGCCGCACACCTGCCCGCGCTGATGCGGGCGATGCGCAACGTGCCGGGCGTGTACGACGTGGGCCGGGCCCAGCGTCACGCTACGACTCCGTAGCAGGCCATCAGCGGGCCATCGGCAGGCCATCGGCCACTCGTTCGAGTGTGCTCGGTGCGCGTCGTCGCCGCACGCCGGGCGGGCGCTGGTAGCCGTGGTCCATGCCGCTCACCTCCAGGACCCGGGACCTGCTCCCTAAGGCCGTCGGACCGCTCCGTAGGGCGCTGCTCGCCGCCGTCTCCTCCTTGTGCCTCATCGCGGCGAGCGGCCCCGCGCCGGCGGAGCCACTCGGCATCGGTGACCGCCTTTTCCCGCACTTGGGCAACCCCGGGTACGACGTCATGGCGTACGACCTTGCCTTCAGCTATTCCGGGAAGAACAGCGAACCGCTGCCGGCCATCACCACGATCGACGCCCGGACGACAGACTGGTTGGAGCAGGTCAATCTTGACTACTCGCACGGAACAGTGCGATCCGTCGAGGTCAACGGTGTGCCCGCGGATTTCCGCAGCGCGGAGGAGGACTTGGTCGTGAGGCCCGCGGAGCGCCTGGCCCCCGGTAGCCGGATGCGGATCACGGTGCGCCACGACAGCGATCCGACGCCCGGAGAAGACGTGGAGAGCGGCTGGGTGCGGACCGAGGACGGGCTCGCCATGGCCAACCAGATCGACGCCGCCCACCGGGTCTTCCCGGGCAACGACCATCCCTCCGACAAGGCGATCTTCACCATCAGCGTCACCGCGCCCGACGCATTCACGGCCGTGGCGAACGGACTGCGGCTGGGGACGGTCCGCCACACGGGGACCACCACCTGGACGTACCGAACCGAGCACCCCATGGCCACCGAGCTCGCCCAGGTGTCCATCGGCCGCTCCTCCGTGGCGCACAGGAGCGGGCCGGGCGGTCTTCCCGTACGCGATGTGGTGCCCTCCAAGGACCGCAAGAAGCTGGAGCCCTGGCTCAGGAAGACGCCCGAGCAGATCGCCTGGATGGAACGGAAGGTCGGGCGCTACCCCTTCGAGACGTACGGGCTGCTGATCGCCGAGGCGCGGACCGGGTTCGAACTCGAGACTCAAACGCTCTCTCTCTTCGAGAGAGAGCTCTTCACGCGCCCCGAGTTCCCGAAGTGGTACGTCGAGTCGATCATGGTGCATGAGCTGGCGCACCAGTGGTTCGGCAACAGCGTCACCCCGCGCACCTGGTCCGACCTGTGGCTGAGCGAAGGACACGCCACCTGGTACGAGGCCCTGTACGCGGACGAGACGGCAGACAAGCCCCTCGAGAGACGGATGCGCGATGCCTACCGGGCGTCCGACACCTGGCGAGCGGACGGAGGCCCGCCGGCAGCGCCCAAGGCCCCCGAGCCCGGCCAGAAGGTCAGCATCTTCAGGCCGAACCTCTACAGCGGCAGCGCCCTGGTCCTGTACGCACTGCGGCAGGAGATCGGCCGCCCGGCCTTCGAGCGGCTGGAGCGGACCTGGGTGACGATCCACCGTGACGGCACCGCGACGACCACGGAGTTCGAGAGACTCGCCTCGGACATCGCGGGACGCGATCTGAACGCCTTCTTCAAGGCCTGGCTTTACGGCAAGAAGACCCCGCCCATGCCGGGGCACCCGGAATGGCGCAGCGCCGCACCCGCGCAGAAGGGCACGAAGCCCGCGCGACAGCCCTCCACCACGCAGATCAAGAGCCCTCGGTAACTCAGGTGACGAGACGTGGCGTGCCGTGCAACCATCATCAGGTCGACGACGCCGCACCCCGGGTCACCGGCATGATCCGACGGTCGGACTCCATGGCCGGGAATCTCCCGGCGACCCCGGACGTTGTCTCCGATAACGGACGGCAGTTCGTCGCCCCACAGGTATCCCCATCGACGTAAGGACCCAATGACCTCCTCTTCTTCCCCTTCCCAGGACAAGCAGAGCTTCGCGCAGAACCAACCCGAACGTCTTCGGGCCGATGCCCTGATGGAAGAGGACGTCGCCTGGAGCCATCCGATCGAGGGCGAGTGGGACGGCGACCAGTTCGACCGCTCCGACCGCGCGGCACTCCGCCGTGTCGCGGGCCTTTCCACCGAGCTCGAGGACGTCACCGAGGTCGAGTACCGGCAGCTGCGCCTTGAGCGAGTGGTGCTCGTCGGAGTGTGGACCTCGGGGACCGCTGCCGACGCGGACAACTCCCTCGCGGAGCTGGCCGCCCTCGCGGAGACGGCCGGTGCGCTGGTGCTCGACGGCGTGATCCAGCGCCGCGACAAGGCGGACCCGGCCACGTACATCGGCTCCGGTAAGGCCAAAGAGCTGCGTGACATCGTGCTCGAGACCGGCGCGGACACCGTCATCTGCGACGGTGAGCTCTCGCCGGGACAGCTGATCCACCTCGAAGACGTCGTCAAGGTCAAGGTGATCGACCGGACCGCTCTGATCCTTGACATCTTCGCCCAGCACGCCAAGTCCCGAGAGGGCAAGGCGCAGGTCGCGCTCGCGCAGATGCAGTACATGCTGCCGAGACTGCGAGGCTGGGGTCAGTCGCTGTCCCGTCAGATGGGCGGCGGCAAGGGCGGCGGCCTCGCCACCCGCGGTCCCGGTGAGACCAAGATCGAGACGGACCGGCGTCGGATCCGCGAGAAGATGGCGAAGATGCGCCGGGAGATCGCGGCCCTGAAGACCGGCCGCGAAATTCAGCGCCAGGAGCGTCGTCGCAAGAAGGTGCCCTCGGTCGCCATCGCCGGCTACACCAACGCGGGCAAGTCCTCGCTGCTGAACCGGCTGACGGGCGCGGGTGTACTGGTCGAGAACGCGCTGTTCGCGACCCTCGACCCGACCGTGCGCCGGGCCGAGACACCCACCGGGCGGCTCTACACGCTCGCGGACACCGTCGGGTTCGTACGACACCTGCCGCACCACCTCGTCGAGGCGTTCCGCTCCACGATGGAGGAGGTCGGCGACTCGGACCTGATCCTGCACGTGGTCGACGGCGCCCACCCGGCGCCGGAGGAGCAGCTGGCCGCCGTGCGCGAGGTCATCCGCGACGTGGGTGCGACCGGCGTCCCCGAGATCGTGGTGATCAACAAGGCGGACGCGGCCGATCCGCTGGTGCTTCAGCGGCTGCTGCGGATCGAGAAGCGCTCCATCGCGGTCTCGGCCCGTACGGGCCAGGGCATCGACGAGCTGCTCGCGCTGATCGACGTCGAACTCCCGCACCCCTCGGTCGAGATCGAGGCACTCGTGCCGTACACCCACGGCCGACTCGTCGCCCGCGCCTACACCGATGGCGAGGTGATCTCCGAGGAGCACACCCCGGAGGGCACGCTGCTCAAGGTACGGGTGCACGAGGAACTGGCGGCTGAGCTGGCACCGTACGTTCCGGCGCCCGCCGTCTGAACACGAAGCTCCTCTGACCCAGAGAGCTGATGCTGAAGGCCCGCCCCCTCGCGCAGGGGGGCGGGCTTTCAGCATCAGCGGGCGGTCACTGTCCCGCGAACTTCTCGCTCACCGCGTCGTAGATCCCCTTGGCCTCCGAGCCCAGATGCGGGCCCGCCAACCAGCCCGCGGTGATCGGGCCGATCGAGGTGTTGGACACCAGCGCGGGCTTGCCGTCGGAGCCCGTCGCCACCCAGCCGCCGCCGGACGAACCGCCGGTCATCGTGCATCCGATGCGGTACATCGTCGGCTCGGACTTGGCGAGTGAGAGCCGTCCTGGCCCATCCTTGCACTGGTACATCGTCTCGCCGTCGAACGGCTTCGCGGCCGGGTAACCCGTCGCCGTGATGCTGCCGACCTCGGAAACGGCCGGAGCGTCGAACTCCACGGGAAGGGCCGAACCGACCGTCTCCTCCAGGGACTTGCCGCCGCTGCCCTCCTCCGGCGTCACATGAATGACGGCGAAGTCGTACGAGGCACCCTGGCCGCCCGTCGCGCCGCCCTGCTCGATCCACTGGTCCGAGGTCTGCGCCCAGTCACCCCACCAGACGCCGTAGGGAGCGACTTCCTCCTGGGTGGCGTTCGTGAGTTCCGCCGCCGACTTGGCGTCGTTGTTGTACGAGGGCACGAAGGCGATGTTGCGGTACCAGCCGCCGGACTTGCCGGCGTGTACGCAGTGGCCCGCGGTCCACACGAGGTTGGACTTGCCCGGGTTGGCCGGGTCCTCGACGACGGTCGCCGAGCAGACCATCGTGCCCTGCGGGGAGTCGAAGAACACCTTGCCCGCCTCGGGGGCGTTGTCGTGGTACGCCGCCTGCACGGCCTGCGCCTCCACGGGCGCCGGCTCCGGGTCGGTGACCCCCTGGTCACCCGCCAGGTCGCTGTCGTCGACGCCCTTGCCCTGGTCCGGGTCCTCGGCCTCGCGCATACGGTCCGGGTCCCACAGGTCCTCGATGATCGGGTTGACGAAGTCGCCGGCCTCGCGCAGCCAGTCGTCCTTGTCCCAGTTCTTCCAGGCGCCGCCCTTCCACTGGTCCAGGTCGATCCCGTGCTCCTTGAGCCTGTCCTGGATGTCCTGTGGGATCTGGATCTTGTCGTCGCCGCCGGTGGTCGCGGAGGCGGACGCCTCGCCGCCTGCGTTCGCGTCGTCGCTTGATTCACAGGCGGTGGCCGTCAGGGCCAGTGCGGTGGCCAGACCGACCGCCGCCAGTGCGGGGGAGGGCCCGCGGCGCGTGCTCCTCCCTCGACGGGCGGCGAAGAGCGGGCGTATGGATCGCATGGTGTAACTCCCCCTGGACGTAACGAGATTGCTGGGCTGCCATATGCAGCTTCGTACGGATCTGCCGTCCCGGACTTGCATAGGACGGGACCGTTTTGGCCGTTCAATTGGGATCGCCGAACGGCACCACACACTATGCCGTCGCTGTGGGGGACTTCCGATGGAACGGCAACAGTTCCGTCACGGCATGGATCTTCGTCCCGCCGTTGCCCCTCAGAGGCCACGTCGTTGGTACGTACGGGGGTGTTCCGCCTGCGTGCGTCCCCTGCCGCCCGCCCGGGTGGCCGAGCAACTCGCCTCTGGACAGCGGGAGGACCGACAACGTGGCCGTGACCGAGTCTGCGCCCGACGTGGCGCCCGCGATGCGCGAGGCCGAGGTCCCACTCGTGGCGCAGGAGGGGATTCTGCGGCGGCAGTCGGCGCGTGAGTCCGCGGCGCGCACCTATGCGCGCGCCCTGCCGATCGTGCCCGTCCGGGCGCGTGGGCTGACGATCGAGGGAGCCGACGGGTCGCGCTACCTCGACTGCCTTTCGGGCGCGGGGAGTTTGGCCCTCGGGCACAACCACCCGGTCGTGCTGGAAGCGATCAGAAGGGTCCTCGACTCGGGGGCGCCGCTGCACGTCCTCGATCTGGCCACACCCGTCAAAGACGCGTTCACCACCGAGCTGTTCCGTACGCTGCCGCCCGGTTTGGCCGACCACGCGCGCGTGCAGTTCTGTGGGCCCGCGGGCACAGACGCGGTCGAGGCCGCCCTGAAGCTCGCGCGTGCCGCGACCAGGCGTACCGAGATCGTCGCCTTCTCCGGCGCCTATCACGGCATGACCGCGGGGGCGCTCGAAACGTCTGGGGGCGCGTCGGATGTACGGGTCGCGCGCCTGCCCTATCCGCAGGACTACCGCTGCCCGTTCGGTATCGGTGGCGAGCGGGGCGCCGAACTCGCCGCGCGCTGGACGGAGTCCCTCCTCGACGACCCCAAGTCCGGAGTGCCAAGTCCCGCAGGGATGATCGTGGAGCCGGTGCAGGGAGAGGGCGGAGTGATTCCGGCGCGCGACGACTGGATGCGGCGGATGCGGGACATCACGGCCGCCCGCTCCATCCCCCTGATCGTCGACGAGGTCCAGACGGGCGTCGGCCGGACCGGCGCCTTCTGGGCGGTGGAACACAGTGGCATCACACCCGACGTGATGGTCCTCTCCAAGGCCATCGGCGGCAGCCTGCCGCTGGCCGTCGTGGTCTATCGCGATGACCTCGACGTGTGGCAACCCGGCGCCCACGCCGGCACGTTCCGCGGCAATCAGCTCGCCATGGCAGCCGGCGCGGCGACTCTCGCATACGTCCGGGAGAACCGTCTCGCCGAGCACGCCGCCCGCCTGGGCGCCCGCATGCTGGCCCAACTGCGCAGCCTGGCAGCCGACTTCCCCTGCATCGGCGATGTGCGCGGCCGGGGACTGATGATCGGCGTTGAACTCGTCGACCCCGAGGAGCGGCCCGAGTCCGCAGCTGAGGCCGCCGCAGCCGCCGGGGCCACCGGCGGCGGGCCGCGCCACGCCGCCCCCGAAGTCGCGGTCGCCGTGCAGCGGGAGTGCTTGCGCCGCGGCCTGATCGTGGAACTCGGCGGACGACACTCCGGCGTCGTGCGGCTGCTCCCGCCTCTGACCATCACCGACGAGCAGGCGAACGCGGTGCTCGACCGGCTGTCGGACGCGGTCGAGGCGGTCGCGGAGGCGCCAACTGGCCTGCGATCGCGGGGTGTTGAGCATGGCGGACGTGGCGGCAGTCGGCGCGTGAGTCCGCGGCGCGCACCTGGCGAGTCGGCCGGGCGCGCGGAACGAGCCGAGTGAGCCGGGCTGGCCGCCCCGCGATGAAACCGCACGGCATCGCCGAGCAGCCCGACCTCCACGCAGGCGCCACGGGGACGCCGACATCACACCACCCGAAGCAACCACGAAACGCCCAGGTCCAACGAAGCCCGGAACAGCCCCATTTCGTCGCAGCACAACCCTGAACCACCTCCCAAGGAAACCCACTTGAACGCCATCCCTGCACCACACAGCCACACCGGCACCCGCACCTTCGAGCCGGGCCCGGGAGCAGAATCCATCCCCAGCCAGCAGGGGCGGCCCGGACCCGCGCCCGGGAACTCCGCACGGCTGCACGGTGCCGCCGTCGGCCCGGACCCGCTGGATCATCCCGATCCGTACACCACCGCCCAAGCCGCAGCCGTGGAGAACCTGCTGCGCTGCTGGGTACGGGAGAACAACCTCCCTGCTCCGAAAGACGGCATCCTCCGCATCCAACTCCCCGCCAGCGGCACAGCCTTGGTCGTCCTGGTGCACTACTGGTCCCCCACAGGCTGGCACCGCCTCGGCCTCCCCCACCTTTCCGACGCCCCCCACCAGGCACCCCCCGCAGACGGGGCCACGCTTGCGGCGCTCCTCGCACGAGAAACCCTGGCGAACGGTCCGGAGGGCGGGGCGGAGGCCAAGGCCGGCGACAGCGGCGACCTGGTGCGTCGCGTCGCCGACTCCGCCCAGCGAACCGTCGAGTTCATCCGTGACCGCAGGGAGCACCCCGCCGACGGCTTGGATCTCTTCCTCTCCGCCGAACAGTCGCTCCTTCTCGGTCACCCGCTGCACCCCACCCCGAAGAGCCGCGAGGGACTTTCCGAGGCCGAATCCCGGCTCTACTCACCCGAGTCACGCGGCTCCTTCCCTCTGCACTGGATGGCTGTCGCTCCCTCCGTACTCGCCACCGACTCGGCCTGGACCGAGCGTGGCCGTCCTGTACCCGCTCAGCAGCTCGCCGCCCGGCTCGCCGGCTCCGGACTGCCGCTGCCCGACGGGTACGCCGCGCTGCCGATGCACCCCTGGCAGATCCGCGAGGTCCGCCACCGCTCCGCGACGGCGAAACTGCTGGACGCCGGTCTGCTCCAGGACCTCGGTCCCCATGGCGCCCCCTGGCACCCCACCTCCTCCGTACGCACCCTCTACCGCTCCGGCGCCCCCGCGATGCTGAAGCTCTCCCTGGGCCTGTGCATCACCAACTCCCGCCGGGAGAACCTCCGCAAGGAACTCCACCGCGGTGTCGAGGTCCACCGCCTGCTGCGTACTGGCCTCGCCGAACAGTGGCAGGCAGCGCACCCGGGCTTCGACATCGTCCGCGACCCGGCCTGGCTCGCCGTCGACGACCCGGACGGCAGCCCCGTTGCCGGACTCGACGTGATGATCCGCCACAACCCGTTCACGCCGACGGACTCCGTCTCCTGCATCGCCGGACTCGTCTCGGTCAGGCCGGCGGACCCGTCTGGCGAACCGTCCGCATCCGGGCAGGGCAGACCCACGATGCGGTCACGGCTCAGCGAGATCGTCACCCGCCTCGCCGGGCACACCGGACGCTCGCGCGGCGCCGTCGCCACCGAGTGGTTCCTGCGCTACCTGGAACAGGTGATCCGCCCCGTCCTCTGGCTGGACAGCGAGGCAGGCATCGCACTGGAGGCCCACCAGCAGAACACCCTGGTCCTGCTGGACCCGCAGGGCTGGCCCGCGGGCGGCCGCTACCGTGACAACCAGGGCTACTACTTCCGCGAGTCCCGGCACGCGGAGCTGGACAATCGGCTCCCCGGCATCGGCGAGCACAGCGACACCTTCGTCTCCGACGAGGTCACCGACGAACGCTTCGCCTACTACCTCGCCATCAACAACGTGCTCGGCCTCATCGGCGCCTTCGGCTCCCAAGGCCTCGCCGACGAGCGGCTGTTGCTCGCCGCCTTCCGCCGCTTCCTCGCCGACGTCGCCTCCGGCCCCGCCCGGCTGCGTACACCCCTGCCCGCATGCCTGCTCGACTCACCCGTGTTGCGCTGCAAGGCCAACCTGCTGACCCGGCTGCACGGGCTCGACGAACTCATCGGCCCGGTGGACACCCAGTCCGTCTACGTCACCATCGCCAACCCCCTTCACTACTGAGGAACATGACCCACCCCGACTCCTGAGAGGAGCGTCGCCGTGCCTCCCACCGATGCGAGCACCGACGCCGGTACCGCCCCCATGACCCCCCTCGGCAGCGACCCAGGCTCCGACGTGGACAGCGAGGACACACTCGACCTGCGTCTGCCCGACGAACTCGTCGCCCTCTTCGCCGAGGAGGCCGCAGCAGCCAGGGGAGCCGAGTGCGCAGCGGAACAGGGCCAAGGGAACGGCATGGCGGCGCCTGGCCCCGTCACGCCGACGACCGTCACCCCAACCATTGACGACCTCCTCGACGGCGTCGGCGGCTGGGGCCCCATTGCTAGCCCCGTCGGCCACTTCCAGCTCGTCCCCGTACGCATCGACCGTGACCTGACGCTCATCAGCCGCTGGATGAACGACCCCGCTGTCTCGGCGTTCTGGGAGCTGGCCGGCCCCGAGACGGTCGCCGAAGATCACCTGCGCGCCCAGCTGGACGGGGACGGCCGCAGCGTTCCCTGTCTCGGCGTACTGGACGGCACCCCGATGAGCTACTGGGAGATCTACCGCGCGGACCTCGACCCGCTGGCCCGCCACTATCCCGCTCGTCTCCATGACACAGGAATCCACCTCCTCATCGGTGCTGTCGCCAACCGCGGACGGGGACTCGGCTCAGCACTGCTCAGAACCGTCTCCGACCTCGTACTCGACGGGCGCCCCTCATGCACACGCGTCGTCGCGGAACCCGATCTTCGCAACACCCCCTCCGTGTCCGCCTTCCTGAGCGCCGGCTTCCGGTTCTCCGCCGAGGTCGACCTGCCCGACAAACGGGCCGCCCTCATGGTCCGAGACCGGGCCCTGCGCGATGTGCTGTAGCGCCATCACTTTTGGTACACCGCTCGACCCGATCCGGTTCCCACTCGACCCCGATCCGGTTCTCGGCTCCTTGATCGAGCCCCTGCCTCGGGCGTTGATCGCCCGGGTGTCAGTGCGGCGCCGTAGGGTGGACGCGCTATGACAGAGCACTCACTCCCCGAACTCCTGCATGCCGCCGTCACAGCCGTCGGCGGTACGGAGCGCCCTGGCCAGGTGACCATGGCCGAAGCCGTCGCGGAGGCCATCGACGCAGGCTCCCATCTGCTGGTCCAGGCCGGCACCGGTACCGGAAAGTCGCTGGGTTACCTCGTACCCGCGCTCGCGCACGGCGAGCGCGTCGTCGTGGCGACGGCCACCCTGGCGCTTCAGCGGCAGCTCGTGGAGCGGGACCTTCCGCGCACGGTCGACGCACTGCATCCGCTGCTGCGCCGCCGCCCCGAGTTCGCGATGCTCAAGGGCCGCTCGAACTACCTGTGCCTGCACCGTCTCCGTGAGGGCATGCCGCAGGACGAGGAGGAGGGACTCTTCGACCAGTTCGAGGCGGCCGCGCCCACCAGCAAGCTGGGCCAGGACCTTCTGCGGCTGCGGGACTGGGCGGACGACACCGAGACGGGCGACCGCGACGATCTCGCCCCCGGAGTCTCCGACCGGGCCTGGTCGCAGATCTCCGTGTCGTCCAGGGAATGCCTGGGCGCCTCGAAGTGCGCGTACGGCGCAGAGTGCTTCGCCGAGATGGCCCGCGAGCGCGCCAAGCTCGCCGAGGTCGTCGTCACCAACCACGCGCTTCTCGCGATCGACGCCATCGACAACGCCCCGATCCTGCCGCAGCACGAGGTGCTGATCGTCGACGAGGCCCATGAGCTGGTCTCTCGCGTCACCGGAGTCGCGACCGGCGAGCTGACCCCTGGCCAGGTCAACCGTGCGGTGCGCCGCGCCGCGAAACTCGTCAACGAGAAGGCCGCCGATCAGCTCCAGACGGCCGCCGAAGGCTTTGAGCGACTGATGGAGCTGGCTCTGCCTGGCCGCCTGGAGGAGATCCCGGAGGACCTCGGGTACGCGCTGATGGCACTGCGCGATGCCGCCCGTACGGTGATCTCGGCGATGGGGACGACACGCGACAAGTCCGTCGGCGACGAGGACGCGGTACGCAAACAGGCTCTCGCCTCCGTGGAGTCCATCCACGATGTGGCCGAGCGGATCACCAACGGCTCCGAGTGGGACGTCGTCTGGTACGAACGCCATGACCGCTTCGGAGCCTCCCTGCGCGTCGCGCCGATGTCCGTGTCGGGCCTCCTCAGGGAGAAGCTCTTCGCGGACCGTTCCGTGGTCCTCACCTCGGCGACACTGAAGCTCGGCGGTGACTTCAACGGAGTCGGGGCCTCGCTGGGGCTGGCTCCCGAGGGCACGGAGGGCGAAGACGTCCCGCAGTGGAAGGGCGTCGATGTCGGCTCGCCTTTCGACTACCCGAAGCAGGGCATCCTGTACGTCGCCAAGCATCTGTCGCGTCCCGCACGCGACGGCGACCGCACGGACATGCTGAACGAGCTGACGGAGCTGATCCAGGCGGCGGGCGGCCGGACGCTCGGGCTCTTCTCGTCGATGCGGGCGGCGCAGCTGGCGGCAGAGGAACTGCGCTCCCGCATCCCCGAGTTCCCGATCCTTCTCCAAGGCGAGGAGACCCTGGGCGAGCTGATCAAGAACTTCGCGGCCGACCCGAAGACCTGCCTCTTCGGCACCCTCTCGCTGTGGCAGGGCGTAGATGTCCCTGGCGCCAGCTGCCAGTTGGTCGTCATGGACAAGATCCCCTTCCCACGCCCGGACGACCCGCTGATGAGCGCCCGCCAGAAGGCCGTCGAGGACGCGGGGGGCAACGGCTTCATGGCCGTCGCCGCCACGCATGCGGCACTGCTCATGGCTCAGGGCGCCGGCCGCCTCGTACGAGCGATGGGGGATCGTGGCGTCGTAGCCGTACTGGACCAGCGTCTGGCCACGGCCCGTTACGGCAGCTATCTGAAGGCGTCACTGCCCGACTTCTGGTACACGACGGACCGTAACCAGGTACGGCGGTCGCTGGCCGCGATCGACGAGGCGGCCCGCAAGGCAGAGAGCGAGTAGGGGGTCTTTGCCCTATGAGCGGCCGAGGAGGCCGCTCATAGGGCAAAGACCCCTAAGTACTGCCCTGTCCCCAGGCATCGGCGGGGACAGCACAGGGCCCCGGAACCGGCGCAGTTGGTTCCGGGGCCCGGTCAGGGGCGGAGGGTCAGACCCGCCGCAGCACCGCCACGACCTTGCCGAGGATGGTCGCCTCGTCGCCGGGAATCGGCTGGTACGCGGAGTTGTGAGGCAGCAGCCACACATGACCGTTCTCGCGCTTGAAGCGCTTGACCGTGGCTTCGCCGTCCAGCATCGCGGCCACGATGTCGCCGTTCTCGGCGACCGGCTGGCGGCGGACCGTCACCCAGTCCCCGTCGCAGATCGCGGCCTCGATCATCGAGTCACCGACGACCTTCAGGACGAACAGCTCGCCGTCCCCGACCAGCTGTCGCGGCAGCGGGAACACGTCCTCGACCGACTCCTCGGCGAGGATCGGGCCACCGGCGGCGATCCGGCCGACCAGCGGGACGTACGAGGCTGCCGGCTTGCCCGCCGTGTCGGTGGGCTGGACCGTGGACTGGTCGGATCCGCGGACCTCGTAGGCGCGGGGCCGGTGCGGGTCGCGCCGCAGGAAGCCCTTGCGTTCGAGTGCCATCAGCTGGTGGGCGACGGAGGAGGTGCTGGAGAGGCCCACGGCCTGCCCGATCTCCCGCATCGACGGCGGGTACCCGCGCCGCTGCACGGAGTCCCTGATGACCTCGATCACCCGGCGCTGCCGGTCGGTGAGTCCGGAGCTGTCCGCCCGGATTCCCGGAGGTCGGCCCGGCAGGGAGCGTGTGGGCTTGGGTCCCTCCTGATTCAATGCTTCATTCATGGCATGCACCGGCTCGAGTCGGCCCTGGGAGCGGTCCTGGGCGGTGATGGTGGCGCTATCTGCGGTGGTGGTCACGGTCGGCCCCTCTCGTTCGTCTCCCTGCTGCACAACGGTAGTTGCTTTCGAAAGGTTGCGCCAAACACACGTTCGAGTGAAAGATTGCGAATCACCTGGCGTGATCATGTGTTTGGGTGTATGGCCAACACTGCACCTGGCGGACAAAACGGCTGATTGCTGTACTCTTCGCCGCCGGGACGACGACCTCGTGGGTCGGCGCCCAGTCTGCCATCCGGTATCCCGTCAACCGGATACCGGCCCCTGCGTGCGGCGCCCACGTTATCCCTGCAGGCCCCGGCGCCGGTATGGGTGTGCGGCACATGTTCAGATCGGTTGCCGCATGCGCGCTCGCGGGAGACGACACGCGCGAGCGCAGAAAATTTACGGCCAAACCCCAGATCTAGTGGTTGGATGGCCACAGCAGCCCAGAAGTTGTGGTCCCCCGGGTCCTCCGGGGTCTGATCATCGCCTATGCTGGGGACTGCTTCGAGGGGCCCAAGTGGCCTGTCGAGGCTATTGAGTCGTGCTGTGAAGGAGGGATGGAGTTCGATGCACTGCCCCTTCTGCAGGCACCCCGACAGCCGCGTCGTCGACAGCCGTACGACCGACGACGGTACGTCGATCCGCAGGCGCCGCCAGTGTCCGCACTGCTCCCGTCGGTTCACGACGGTGGAGACGTGTTCGCTCATGGTGGTCAAGCGGTCCGGAGTCACCGAACCCTTCAGTCGTACCAAGGTCATCAATGGCGTCCGCAAGGCGTGCCAGGGGCGGCCTGTCACCGAAGACGCACTCGCCCAGCTCGGCCAGCGGGTCGAAGAGGCGGTGCGGGCCACCGGAAGCGCCGAACTGACCACCCATGACGTGGGGCTGGCCATTCTCGGCCCGCTGCAGGAGCTGGACCTCGTCGCCTATCTGCGGTTCGCGTCCGTCTACCGGGCGTTCGACTCGCCGGAGGACTTCGAGGCCGCCATCGCGGAACTCAGGGAACAGACGAAGCGCCCCACCGCGGACGACGATGACGCGGGCGAGGGGCGCCAGGGGAGCGATCGCGGGTCCGGAGGGACTGCCGAAGTCCCCGTGCCCGCCAACGCCGCCGACTGACCAGCGGGTCGACCCGCGTCGGCCGGTCGACGGCGATTCAGGAACCTGTTGCGGGCGATCGCGCATGCGCTGCGCGCAACACAGATACACACCGTGCCCAGGAAGAACGAGGCACTTCAGGGCGTTTTGCCCGATACAGGGAGGCGGCATGACAGAGACGGCGAGCGGTCCGGCGCGGAGTTCCCGAGCTAAGGGCACCAAGGCGAACAAGGGGCTGCGGATCGAGCGCATCCACACCACCCCGGGCGTGCATCCGTACGACGAGGTCGAGTGGGCGCGTCGTGACGTCGTCATGACCAACTGGCGCGACGGCTCGGTCAACTTCGAGCAGCGTGGCGTCGAGTTCCCCGAGTTCTGGTCGGTGAACGCGGTCAATATCGTCACCAGCAAGTACTTCCGCGGTGCTGTGGGCACCCCGCAGCGCGAGGTGAGCCTCAAGCAGCTCATCGACCGCATCGTGAAGACCTACCGGAAGGCCGGTGAGGACTACAAGTACTTCGCCTCGCCCGCCGACGCCGAGATCTTCGAGCACGAGCTGGCGTACGCACTCCTGCACCAGATCTTCAGCTTCAACTCGCCGGTGTGGTTCAACGTCGGCACACCGCAGCCCCAGCAGGTCTCCGCCTGTTTCATCCTGGCCGTCGACGACTCCATGGACTCGATCCTCGACTGGTACAAGGAAGAGGGAATGATCTTCAAGGGCGGCTCGGGGGCCGGCCTGAACCTCTCCCGGATCCGTTCGTCCAAGGAACTGCTGTCCTCCGGTGGCAACGCCTCTGGTCCTGTGTCCTTCATGCGCGGTGCCGACGCCTCGGCAGGAACGATCAAGTCCGGTGGCGCCACCCGCCGCGCCGCCAAGATGGTCATCCTCGACGTCGACCACCCCGACATCGAGGACTTCATCCAGACCAAGGTCAAGGAAGAGGAGAAGATCCGCGCCCTGCGTGACGCGGGCTTCGACATGGATCTGGGCGGCGACGACATCACGTCCGTCCAGTACCAGAACGCCAACAACTCGGTGCGCGTGAACGACGCGTTCATGAAGGCGGTCGAGAACGGCGAGAAGTTCGGCCTGCGCGCGCGGATGACCGGCGAGGTCATCGAGGAGGTCGATGCCAAGGAGCTCTTCCGCAAGATGGCCGAGGCCGCGTGGGCCTGCGCCGACCCGGGCATCCAGTACGACGACACCATCAACCACTGGCACACGTGCCCGGAGTCCGGCCGGATCAACGGCTCGAACCCGTGCAGCGAGTACATGCATCTGGACAACACGTCCTGCAACCTCGCCTCGTTGAACCTGATGAAGTTCCTGAAGGACGACGGCTTGGGTAACCAGGCTTTCGAAGTCGAGCGCTTCTCCAAGGTTGTCGAGCTCGTCATCACGGCGATGGACATCTCCATCTGCTTCGCGGACTTCCCGACTCAGAAGATCGCCGAGAACACCCGCGCCTACCGTCAGCTGGGCATCGGATACGCCAACCTCGGCGCCCTCCTGATGGCCACGGGTCACGCGTACGACTCCGACGGTGGCCGGTCCCTCGCCGGCGCCATCACCTCCCTGATGACGGGCACGTCGTACAAGCGCTCCGCGGAACTCGCCGCGGTTGTCGGCCCGTACGACGGCTACGCCCGCAACGCGCAGCCGCACCAGCGCGTCATGAAGCAGCACGCCGACGCCAACGCCGTGGCCGTCCGCATGGACGACCTGGACACCCCGGTCTGGGCCGCCGCCACGGAGGCCTGGCAGGACGTGATCCGTCTCGGTGCGAAGAACGGTTTCCGTAACGCGCAGGCGTCCGTCATCGCCCCGACCGGCACGATCGGTCTGGCGATGTCCTGTGACACCACCGGCCTCGAGCCCGACCTGGCACTGGTCAAGTTCAAGAAGCTGGTCGGCGGTGGCTCGATGCAGATCGTCAACGGCACCGTGCCGCAGGCCCTGCGCCGCCTGGGCTACCAGGAGGAGCAGGTCGAGGCGATCGTCGATCACATCGCCGAGCACGGCAATGTGATCGACGCCCCCGGCCTCAGGCCCGAGCACTACGAGGTCTTCGACTGCGCCATGGGCGAGCGTTCCATCTCCGCGATGGGCCACGTCCGCATGATGGCCGCGATTCAGCCCTGGATCTCCGGCGCGCTCTCCAAGACGGTCAACCTGCCGGAGTCGGCGACTGTCGAGGACGTCGAGGAGGTCTACTTCGAGGCATGGAAGATGGGCGTCAAGGCGCTCGCGATCTACCGGGACAACTGCAAGGTCGGCCAGCCCCTCTCCGCGAAGAAGTACGAGGAGAAGGTCGCGGAGAAGGCGGAGGAGACCATCCGCGAGACGGTCGAGAAGATCGTCGAGTACCGCCCGGTCCGCAAGCGCCTCCCGAAGGGCCGTCCCGGTATCACCACCTCCTTCACGGTGGGCGGCGCCGAGGGCTACATGACCGCCAACTCCTACCCGGACGACGGGCTCGGCGAGGTCTTCCTGAAGATGTCGAAGCAGGGTTCCACCCTCGCGGGCATGATGGACGCCTTCTCGATCGCCGTCTCCGTAGGCCTGCAGTACGGCGTGCCCCTGGAGACGTACGTTTCGAAGTTCACCAACATGCGCTTCGAGCCGGCGGGTATGACGGACGACCCGGACGTGCGGATGGCGCAGTCGATCGTCGACTACATCTTCCGCCGCCTGGCACTCGACTTCCTGCCCTTCGAGACGCGTTCCGCGCTCGGCATCCACTCCGCCCCCGAGCGTCAGCGTCACCTGGAGACCGGTTCGTACGAGCCGACCGATGACGAGCTAGACGTCGAGGGTCTCGCCCAGTCCGCGCCCCGTGCGCAGGAACTGAAGGCCGTCGCATCCCCGAGGGCCGAGGTCGAGGCGGCCAGGCCTGCCCCGCAGCAGGCGCACACCAACGCCGAGTTGGTGGAGATGCAGCTGGGTATCCAGGCGGACGCACCCCTGTGCTTCTCCTGCGGTACGAAGATGCAGCGGGCCGGGTCCTGCTACATCTGCGAGGGCTGCGGCTCCACCAGCGGCTGCAGCTGATTCATGACCGTAAGGGGCGTACGCATGGGCGTACGCCCCTTACGGCTTGAGTGGGTCAGGATGCGTGGCGGCTGCCCATGGTCCTGGCGAAGGACGCCGGGTCCGTGTCGAAGCCTCGGACGCCGGGGTGGAAGGACCACTCTCCGGAGTCGTCGCGTACGAACTCCGCGACTGTCGCGGACGTCGCTCCCAGTACGCCGCCGAAGTCGTCCTCGGCCAGGACGGTGTAGCCCTCGCTGATGCGCAGCGAGGGGTTGCCAACCCCGACGAAGGTCCTGCGTCCGGAGCGCTGCTGGATGCAGACGCCGACGACCACGCGCGCGTACCGGTTGTCCAGGCGGCCGAGCTCCAGGGTCATCACCTCGTCCCAGCCGAAGCCCTTGCCGTCTTTGCTGTCCCGGTTGAGGGTGATGGTGCCGTCCGGGGACCGGCTGTCGAAGTGCACTACGTAGTCGGGGTTTTCGTGGGTGTCCGTCGCCAAGTAGGTCGCGGCGACGAGGTCGAGATCCGTGGGTGGCTCACCGGCGGGACTCGGGTCCCACTTCACCCCGACCTCCACCTTGCTGATGCCCTTGCTGAGGCCGTCCACCAGATCTCCCTCCTGATCCTCAGTGACAGTCGCCCCAACTGCTGGGCAGCTGAGGCATGTTGTCCATCGTGTCACGCAACAGGGGGCGCTCGCGCGGATGTACTGCGCCAGAGCGTGACCAAGGCCACGTTGTGTGGCCTTACGATGGCGCGGTGCTGGTCAAGTGGATTCGCTGCACCGTGGTGGACCGCCGCGGTTTTGAACGGGGGCAGCGGAAATGGGCGGGGCTTCTGGGGGAGCCGGGATTCCGGGGGCAGGGCGGGGGCTGGAGTCGGGTACGACCCGGAGTGGCCCATATCTTCGCCTTCTGGGAGAGCCGTGCCTTCTACGACTCCTTCATGGCTCGCTCCCATGACCGGCTTGCTGCCGCGCAGGCCGGCACCTTCAAGGATCCACATATCAAACTCTTCGATCACAGGTTCGATGTGAAGACCGGCTTCGAGCCGCGCTTCACGGACGCCGACCTGGTACGCGTGGCGCACTGCCGCGTCCACGAGGAGAGGGCCGAGCACTTCGCGCTGATGCAGGAGAAGGTGTGGAATCCGGCGATGGCCGGCTCACCCGGCATGGTGCGCGGGCTGTTCGGTGAGGCGCCCGGTTATGAGTTCCTGGTGCTGTCGATGTGGCAGTCTGCCGCCGAACACGGCAAGTACCGCGTCGAGCGCGTCGAGCGGCTTGCCCTGCGGGCCCAGATCGAGGCGGATGTGGCGGCCCTCGCGGGCGACATCGTGGAGCTGGAACCGAGCTGGACGGTCTGAAAGCCGTTATGGGCGGTCACGGGCGGTCACGGACGATCTGAAGCGGTCACAGTTGTGTGACCTCCGCCGTATGAGGCCCGTACGAGTGCTCGATCCGGCGCGATCCGATCTAGGGTTTTGGCATGGCACGACCACGGCGCATCGTCCTTGTCCGGCACGGCGAGTCGGTGGGCAATGCCGATGACACCGTGTACGAACGCGAACCCGACCACGCACTGGCCCTCACCGAGACGGGATGGCGGCAGGCGGAAGAGACGGGCAAGCGGCTTCGGGAGGTCTTCGGCCATGAGCGCGTAAGCGTTTACGTATCCCCGTACCGCCGTACGCACGAGACATTCCGCGCCTTCCATCTCGACCCCGAACTCGTGCGCGTACGCGAGGAGCCGCGGCTGCGTGAGCAGGACTGGGGCAACTGGCAGGACCGGGAGGACGTACGCCAGCAGAAGGCGTACCGCGACGCGTACGGGCACTTCTTCTACCGCTTCGCGCAGGGGGAGTCCGGTGCCGACGTGTACGACCGGGTCGGCGGCTTCCTGGAAAGCCTGTTCCGCAGCTTCGAGGCGCCCGACCATCCGCCGAACGTGCTCATAGTGACGCACGGGCTGGCCATGCGGCTGTTCTGCATGCGCTGGTTCCACTGGTCGGTCGCGGAGTTCGAGTGCCTGGTGAACCCCGGGAACGGGGAGACGCGGATGCTCGTTCTCGGGGAGGACGGCAAGTACACACTTGACCGGCCTTTCGACCGCTGGCGTGATCCGAAACCGTACGGAGTCACCGGATAGAAGTGGCAGGGCGATGACCGCTGACTCCTCTCGCGACGGGCGCTTGGCCCGCACCCTGGCCAGCCTGAGCGGGCTCGCGGTGGGGGACGCGCTGGGCTCGCAGTTCTTCGTGCCCGAGAACTATCCGCTGCTCAAGCGCTGTGCCCTGCCGGCCGGCACCTGGCAGTGGACCGACGACACCGAAATGGCCTGCTCCGTAGTGGCCGTTCTGGCCGCCCACCGCCGTATCGACCAGGACGAGCTGGCCCGCTCCTTCGCGGAGCACCACGACTTCGACCGGGGCTATGGGCCCGCGGTCAACCGTCTGTTGCGGCTGATCCGGGAGGGCGGCGACTGGCGCGAGCTTGCATCGGCCCTCTTCAACGGGCAGGGCTCGTGGGGGAACGGCGCCGCGATGCGCATCGCGCCCCTGGGCGCGTGGTATGCGGACGATCCGGAGCAGGCGACGCACCAGGCGGAGATTTCGGCGTATCCCACGCACCAGCACCGAGAGGCCGTGGTCGGCGCCATGGCCGTAGCTGCTGCGGCCGCGTTGACCGCCGCCCCAGGTGGTCCGCCCAGCGCAGGGGCACTGCTCGACGGCGTCATAGCTCTCGTGCCGCGCAGCGCTGTGGAGGCCGGGCTGCGGCGTGCCCGGGACATGCTCGACTACGACGATGCGTCGACGGTCGCCGCGGTGCTGGGCTGCGGGCGGCGTACGAGCGCGCACGACACCGTGCCGTTCGCGCTCTGGTCGGCCGCACGTTCGCTCGGCGACTACGAGCAGGCCTTCTGGACGACCGCCCAGGCGGGCGGGGACGTGGACACGAACTGCGCCATCGTGGGTGGAGTGGTGGCCGCCGGGAAGGCAGGCGCGCCCCCGGTGGAGTGGGCGGAACGGACGGAGGCCCTGCCAGGCTGGATGTCGGTGGAGAGCGGGGCGTAGCCCGAACTGTCACAGACCTGACACAGAGCCCCCGCTCCCCGCCGCGTCGGCTTACCCGCGGATACCCTGTCCGCCACGCCGCTCGTTGATCATCTCGGGCGCGCGCCGACGAGACACCGGTCCCCTGGCTTCGGCCCAGCCATGTGCTGCGCGCCGTCCGTGGACCGGTCGGGAGGGGGTCCCGTGTCAGACAGGCCATCCGAGGCCGAACCGAGAAAGCCGGGGGTTGAAGAGGGAACGGACGCCGATCGGAGCGCTGGTGAGCGCTCCGAAGGAGGAGGTGCTTCCAGTGGGCGCACTGCCGCCCTGACCAAGAAGCCTGCCGCCGATGCCGATGAGCCCGAGGACGCTGTCCCCGCCTCGTACTCCGGCGACGCTTCCTCGAAGGGGGGCGCCGACGAGGACGACTCGGACGGAGAGGACGTCGACTGGGGCTACCCGGTCGCCGAGTCCGCCTGGTGGTTCGCGGACCTTCAAGCGGAGCCCCCGGCACCGGTCCGCCCCGCCACCCTCTGGGCCGCCCTGTCCACCGGCGTATTGAGCATGCTCCTGCTCGCCGACGGACTGGCCCTGAACCTCCTGCTGGTGGCGGTTCCGGCCGCGCTCGCCGCGTACTTCGCCGCCCAGGCGGCCGGCCGCGGTCCGCGGCGCTGGACGCTGGTGTGGGGCGTCGGCGGCCTCGCCCTGCTGACCGTGCCGGCGCTGCGTGACGCCGACTGGCCGACCTTCCTCGCCGTGGTGGCCGCCGTGGCCGCGGGCTCGCTCGCGCTGCACGGCGGCCGTACCTGGACCGGAGTGCTGTTCGGCCCGATCGGCCTGTACACCTCGGTACTCACCGGACCCGTCTGGGGCTGGCGAGGCCTGCGGGAACGGTTCGGCGGCGCCCGAGGCAACGTGGGCCCGGTGCTGCGCGCGCTCGCGGTGGCCGCGGTTCTGCTGCTGGTCTTCGGCGCCCTGTTCGCGGGGGCCGACGCGGCCTTCGCGGATCTGCTCGGCGGCCTCATGCCGGACGCCTCCGTCTCCGGCGGCCCCTGGCATCTCGTCCTGCTGGTGCTCGGCCTGGTCGGCGCGCTGGCGGCGGCACACACGGCCGCCGCGCCCGTTCAGTGGGACCGCGTCGAGGTGCCCCCGGGCCGGGAGCGTGGGCGGGTCGAGTGGGCGCTGCCCCTGATCGTGCTCGTCGTGCTCTTCGCGGCCTTCAACGCCGTCCAGCTCGCCGTCCTGTTCGGCGGATACGACACCGTGCTGGAGAAGACCGACCAGAGTTACGCAGAGTACGCGCGCCAGGGCTTCTGGCAGCTCCTCCTGATCACATTGCTGACCCTGCTCGTCATCGTCTTCGCCCTGCGCTGGGCCCCGCGCGACGGTGCGCGCGACTGGACGCTGGTGCGCGCCGTGCTGGGAACTCTCTGTGTTCTCACGCTCGTTGTCGTGGCATCGGCGGTGCGACGTATGGACATGTACGTGGAGGCGTATGGACTGACGCGACTGAGGATCTCGGTGGTGGCCGTGGAGCTCTGGCTCGGCCTGGTCATCGTGCTCATCATGGCGGCCGGCGTATGGGGAGCCCGCTGGCTGCCGCGTGCCGTGATGGCCACTGCCGCCGCTGGTGTGCTCGCCTTCGGGCTCATCTCGCCGGACGGCCTGGTCGCCGAGCGTAACGTCGAGCGGTACGAGGCCACGAGCAAGGACGGCGAGGGCAAGTTCGACGTCGACTACGCGCGCGGCCTGTCGGCGGACGCCGTACCGGCCCTCGACAAGCTTGAGGAGCCGCTGCGCTCCTGCGCGCTCGAGCCCATCGCGAGGGAACTGGAGAAGGAGAACAAGCCCTGGTACGCCACCAGTTGGGGTGAGGCCCGGGCCCGCGGCATCCTCGAGGACCGGCCGCTGTCGGCCGAGGCGGACTGGCGCGAGTGCCTTCGGCTCCGTGACGAGTTCCAGTACCGCTGAGGCACGGGAACGTACCGAGCGGGCTGGACCCACGTCCACGGGACGTCGGTCCAGCCCGCTCGCATCGGTGGTGTCAGCCTCCGGCCGGTCCTGCGGTGCCCGACAGAGCCTCGAGGTCGCTCTTGCGGACCCGGATCACCAACGCGGCGACGGCCAGGGCCAGTACGGCCATTGCCGCGGCCGGGATGAAGGCCGTTGATATGCCCTGGGCCAGCACTTCATTGCCCCAGGGAGCCGGCAGTTGCTGCGTCTGCGCGAACTCCGCCTTCTGCTCCGCCGAGGCGTTCGCCATGAACGCGGGCAGCTGCTTCTCCGCCTCGTCACGGCTCGCCGTACCGAAGACCGTGGTCAGGATGGCGAGGCCGAGCGAACCGCCCACCTGCTGCGTGACGTTGAGCAGCCCGGACGCCGCGCCGGCCTCGTGCTGGGCGACACCGGAGACCGCGGTGAGTGTCAGCGTCACGAAGTTCAGCCCCATGCCGAAGCCGAACACCAGCATCGGGCCCAGTACCCCGCCGGCGTACGAGCTGTCCGGGCTGATGAAGGTCTGCCAGCCGAGCCCGATCACGGCGAGCGCCGAGCCCACGACCATGAAGGGCTTGGGGCCGAGCACGGGGAGAAGCCGCTGCGACAGGCCCGCACCGATCGCGATCGCGACCGTGACCGGTAGGAAGGCCAGCCCCGCTTCGATCGGCGTGTAGTCCAGCACGTTCTGCACGAACAGGACGATGAAGAAGAACATGCCGAACATCGCCGCGGCCAGGCTCAGCATGATCACATACGTGCCTGAGCGGTTGCGGTCGGCGAACATGCGCAGCGGCGTGATCGGTTCCTTGGCCCGGGACTCGATCAGTCCGAAGGCCAGCAGCAGGACCGCCGCCGCCCCGAAGGACCCGAGGGTGAGGCTGTCGCGCCAACCCTCTTCCGAGGCCCGGATGAATCCGTAGACCAGGGACGCCATACCGGCCGTCGAGGTCAGCGCGCCCGCGATGTCGAAGCGCCCCGGATGCCGCTCGGACTCGCTGATGTAGAGCGGTGTGAGGAACGCGATCAGCAGGCCGATGGGTACGTTGACGAAGAGCACCCAGCGCCAGTCGAGCCACTCGGTGAGCATGCCGCCGGCCAGCAGACCGATCGCGCCGCCGCCGGCCGAGACCGCGGCGAAGACACCGAACGCCCTGTTGCGCTCGGGACCTTCGGGGAAGGTCGTGGTGATGAGCGCCAGCGAGGTGGGCGACGCGATCGCGCCACCGACGCCCTGGAGAGCGCGTGCGGCCAGCAACTGCCAGGGTTCCTGGGCGAAACCGCCGAGCAGCGAGGCAAGTGTGAAGAGCAGGATGCCGGTCATGAAAACCCGGCGCCGGCCGAGGATGTCGCCGGCCCGGCCGCCGAGCAGCAGCAGACCGCCGAAGGTGAGCGTGTACGCGCTGACGACCCAGGTGAGGTCGGTCGTGGAGAACTTGAGCGCGTCTTGAATGTGCGGGAGTGCGATGTTCACAATCGTCGCGTCGAGTACCACCATGAGTTGGCAGGCCGCGATGACGGTGAGCGCGATGCCGGGACGCCCCTCCCGGCGGGCTGCCCCCGGCTTCTGGTCCTTTGTCAGTTGAGAGGTTGTCACTATTGGGTCCCCCACAAGTACGTTAGTGAACGCTCGCGTTCACTGTCGCGTCAACGTTAGTGAGTCCCCATCAGTGAACGCAAGCGTTCACTGAATCGCTTTCGTGCCGCGTCACCGATCCGCTCGCCTTACCCGAAGATCCCCGCTCCCCCTGCACAACGGAGACGCTCAGATGGCTACTTCGCGCTTGACGGCCGCCCCCGCTCAGCCGGCCTCCCTACGTCGGCGCGGCGCCGTACTCGAACGCGCGATCCTCGAGGCCGCGCTCGATCAGCTCAGTACGGTCGGCTGGAACGGCCTCACGATGGAGGGCGTCGCCGCGGGCGCCCAGACCGGCAAGGCCGCCGTCTACCGTCGCTGGCCGTCCAAGGAGGATCTCGTCGTGGACGCGCTCCGGTCCGGGCTGCCGGAGCTGGAGAACGCGCCCGACCTCGGCAGCGTGCGGGAAGAACTCCTGGATCTGTGCCGCCGGGTGCGCGAGGCGATGTTCTCGCGCCCTGGATACGCGCTGCGCTCGGTACTTTACGAGTGCGACTTCGGTGCGGCCGAGCGCTTCCATGCCGTGATCCTGGAACGGGTCGTGGAGCCGGGTGCGCGGCTCGTCGGGGAGGTCATTCGCCGTGGGATCGCGCGAGGAGAAGTGCGGCCCGATGCCGCGAACGGGTATGTCTTCGACGCCATGCCGGCGATGATGATGTACCGCTCGAAGGTGTGCGCCTGCGAATGGAACGAGCAGGAGCTGGAAGCGCTGGTCGACCAGTTGATGGTTCCCCTGCTGCGTCCGAGCGAGGCATGACGTGATGCAGCCACTGCCTCCGAGCGGTGGCTGAACTCCCCGTCTGGTTGCCCGGAGAAACCTGGGTGTCGCAAGGGGTTCCGGACGGCGTACTCTGGTGCCGCCATGGCGTACGAAGCACCCACACACCGCGTCGAGCGCTCCTTGCGCGCCACCACCGGAGCGAAGGTCATTGCCGGTGTCGACGAGGTGGGGCGCGGTGCGTGGGCCGGTCCGGTCACCGTCTGCGCGGCGGTCACGGGCCTGCGCCGACCGCCCGAAGGCCTCACCGATTCCAAGCTCCTCACCATCAAGCGCCGTACCGAGATGGCCGAGGAGCTGACGAAGTGGGTGACGTCGTACGCCCTGGGACATGCCTCTCCTGAGGAGATCGACGACCTGGGGATGACGGCCGCGCTGCGGCTTGCCGCCATGCGCGCCCTGGATGCCCTGCCGGTTCGCCCCGAAGCGATCATCCTCGACGGGAAGCACGACTATCTCGGCACTCCTTGGCGGGTCCGTCCGGTCATCAAGGGCGACCAGTCGTGCGTGGCCGTCGCGGCGGCCTCGGTGATCGCCAAGGTCGAGCGTGACAAACTGATGGCCGAACTGGGCATCGAACATGCAGACTTCGGTTTTGCGACCAACGCCGGGTATCCGTCACCCGTGCACAAGGCCGCGCTGGAGTTGCGGGGCCCCACCCCGTACCACCGGCTTTCGTGGGCGTATCTTGATGCGCTGCCCCAGTGGCGGCACCTCAAGAAGGTCCGCAACTGGGCGGACGGAAGCGTTCCGGAGATCGAAGGTCAGCTCGGTTTCGATTTCTGACGGTTCCGCTCGCATCCATGTGCCACCCGCCGGGGTGAGTCGCACCGGCGTTTGATAAAAATCAGCTCATGCCTCTCATTCCCGAGGAGCCTCAGATTCACGAGAGTGCCCAGGGTCCCCGCGCCACTCCGGCCAACGGCCGCACCGCGCCGACCCCCCGCCCCGTACCCGGTCCCCGTCCCGCGGCTCCGCCGCGTCCCGGTCGTCCGAGTGCCGTCCGGCCGATGCCGCCGGCGCAACGTGCGCCGCGCGACACGCCTGTGGCCAAGCCGGAGTCGTCCGCCCCGGCCGCCCCCGCCGCTTCCTCCACTCCGCAGATCCAGCTGATCCCGGCCTCGGCCGAGGGGGCGCTGGACGCCGCCGAGGAAGCGGTCGACCTGCTGCTCGACACGGGCCGTGCCCCCGGTGAGGTGCTGGTGATCACCACCGGCGATCCGCATCCGTGGGCCGCGCACGAGTTGTCCTTCGGCGACGCCCCGTACTGGGCGCAGCACGACGCGGGTGACGACGTCTTCTACGCCGACGCGTCCGTCGCCGGTCGGGTCGCGTCCCGTCCCGTGGTCGTCGTCGCCGTCAACGGCGGTCCCGACGCTTCCGCCGCTACGGCCCTGCCGCTGGCCCTCGGCCGAGCCGGCACCCTGCTGATCGTCTGCGGCGACCCGCAGAAGATCAACTCGGTGCTGGGGGCGGGAGTCTGAGAGCCCGCTTCCCTTGACGGGGGTGGGTGCCGCCGTTGGCGGCATGTGCACGGTGGATGGTTCGACGTGTGCCGGTACGGGGGGACGTACCGGCGTGACCAGGGCCGCAGCGCCCGAGTTCATGTGCGGCGCCGTCGAGGCTTGTCATGCGTCAGTACGTCATCGGGGCCGGGCTCCACGCGCGCGTGGTGGACGCCCGTGACCCCTGGCGGAGATCGGACGGGCTTCGTTCGTCGGGTCAGCGAGCCGCCGCGCGGCGCAGTACGTCCGAGGCGGCGCCCCCGGTGCGCGGCTGGGTTGTCTCCGCCATGGCGAAGGACTCGAAGGACTCCGGCGCCGAGTCCGCGTTGGGGTGACGGCCGCCGCGCCCCTCGCCCAGGACCTGCCAGCCCTCACCCGTCAGCGTGATGTACGCCCCGCAGCGCAGTCCGTGCAGCGTGCACGCGTCTCGCAGCCCCCACATCCACGCCCCGTCCTCCTCCGTCCAACGCGCGTCGCCCTCACGGCAGTAGAGCAGCACTGCCGTATGCACCGGGGTGCGGCGCCGCAGATCGTGCGGGATGACCCGGCGCAGTTGCGCGAGCAGCGCGTTGCGGAACATCCAGCCGTCCGCCGGAGCCGAACGCCGGGTGAACGAGGCGCTCGCCCGCAGCCGTTCCTCCGGATCGAGGACGGCCACGATGGCGGTCGCGGGCCGGGGCCGATGCCGGGAGTGCAGCCCGTTGACGACCTCCCGGGGATTGCGCAGCAGAGGAATCCCCGCAGCGGCCCACTCGGCGGGTTCGAGCATCCGGGCCAATGAGTTGGCGGACGCGGCGGACGTCGGCATCGATGCCGCCGGGGACGGAGCGAATCCGAAGGTCACGGTCCTCCCTTCGGCTACGCGCCCACACTGCGGGCGGGGTCGGACGGGGGAGCGCACCGCGACATGGCCCTACCGGGCTTCGGGCAGGCCATGCGGGGCGCGTCCCCAATTCTTCCTGCCGAACTTGATTGCGGCAACGAGCAATCAGGGCCACTGACTGTTATCTGGGGATGCGTCTCATATATCCCCGCACAGTGCTCTCCTCAGCGGCACTTGCATCACGCTTGCACGGCGAGCACCAGCGGCAACACCCCCTGCGCACCGGTTCTCCGGAGCATGCGTGCGGCCACCGCGAGCGTCCAGCCGGTCTCGGTCAGATCGTCCACGAGCAGTACAGGCCCTTGAGCTTCCGCGAGGGCCTCGGCCAGGGCGGGCGGCACGGCCAGCGCCCCGTCGAGTGCCTTGAGCCGCTGCGTGCTGTTGCTCCTGGAAGCCGGCGCTGCCTCAACTCCAGCGGCGTACTCCAGGGACCCCAGCAGTGGAAGGCGTCCGATCTCGGCGATCCGCGCCCCGAGCGACTGGATCAGCCGCGGTCGGCTGTGCGAGGCCATGGTGACGACGCCGACCGGACGCGGCTGTGCGTCGGGGCTCCCTGCAGCCCAGCCGCCAGGCCCCTTCGCCCAGTCGGCCAGTACTCCGACGACGGCCTTCGCGACATCGTCCGGGACGGGACCATCCGGTGCTTGAGGGGCCAGCATCGGCCGCAGCCGGTTGCCCCAGCCGATGTCCGAGAGCCGCCCCAACGCCCGCCCGGTCGCGGCCTGTTCGCCGGCCGGGATGCGTCCCTTCAGGTCGACACCTATCGAGGGCAGACCCGTCGGCCACATCTTCCGGGGCTCCACCTCGACACCCGCGCGGCCGAGCTCACCACGCGCCGAGTCCAGAGCGGCAGGGGAGACCGTGTCGGCGAACCGCGGCCCGGCACAGTTGTCACAGCGGCCACACACGGCCGCCCCCTCATCGTCCAACTGCCGCCGCAGGAACTCCATCCGGCAGCCGGTCGTCGTCACGTAGTCACGCATCGCCTGCTGCTCGGTGGCCCGCTGCTTGGCGACCCAGGCATAGCGCTCGGCGTCGTACGTCCATGTGGCGCCCGTGGAGATCCAGCCACCCTTGACCCGATGGACTGCGCCGTCCACGTCCAGGACCTTGAGCATCGTCTCCAGCCGGGACCGGCGCAGCTCCACCAGCGGTTCGAGCGCGGGCAGCGAGAGCGGCCGGCCCGCCTGCGCGAGGGCATCCAGCGTGCGCCGCACCTGCTCCTCCGGAGGGAAGGCGATCGAGGCGAAGTACTGCCAGATCGCCTCGTCCTCCTTGCCCGGCAGAAGCAGCACCTCGGCATGGTCCACACCGCGCCCCGCCCGTCCCACCTGCTGGTAGTAGGCGATCGGAGAAGACGGCGACCCCAGGTGCACCACGAAGCCCAGGTCGGGCTTGTCGAAGCCCATGCCCAGCGCGGATGTGGCGACCAGGGCCTTCACCCGATTCGCGAGCAGGTCCTCCTCGGCCTGCTGCCGGTCCGCGTTCTCCGTCTTCCCGGTGTACGACGCCACCGGGTGCCCGCACTGTCGCAGGAACGCGGTGACCTCCTCGGCCGCGGCCACCGTTAGCGTGTAGATGATTCCGGAGCCGGGCAGCTCGCCCAGGTGCTCGGCGAGCCAGGCCATCCGGTGAGCGGCGTCCGGCAGCCGCAGTACGCCGAGGCTCAGGCTCTCCCGGTCCAGCGGGCCGCGCAGGACGAGCGCGTCGGTGCTGCCACCGGTGCCGAGTTGCTCGGCCACATCGGCCGTCACGCGCGCGTTGGCCGTCGCGGTGGTGGCCAGGACTGGTACGCCCGGCGGGAGATCGGCGAGCATGGTGCGCAGCCTGCGGTAGTCCGGCCGGAAATCGTGGCCCCAGTCGGAGATGCAGTGCGCCTCGTCGACCACGAGGAGGCCGGTCGCCGCGGCGAGCTTCGGCAGTACCTGGTCGCGGAAGTCGGGGTTGTTGAGTCGCTCCGGGCTCACCAGGAGCACATCGACCTCACCCGCGGCCACCTCGTGCTGGATCGAGTCCCACTCCTCCGTGTTGGACGAGTTGATCGTCCGCGCGCGGATCCTGGCGCGCGCCGCCGCCTCGACCTGGTTGCGCATGAGCGCGAGGAGCGGGGAGACGATGACCGTGGGGCCCGCGCCCCGCTCACGCAGGAGCGCGGTCGCGACGAAGTACACCGCGGACTTGCCCCAGCCGGTGCGCTGCACGACCAGGGCTCTGCGCTTGTCGGCGACGAGTGCTTCGATGGCTCGCCACTGGTCCTCGCGCAGCCGGACGTCGCCCGCCGCGGCGCCGACGAGGCGGGCGAGTACGGTATCGGCCGCTGTGCGCAGGTCTTCGTTGGTCATGGCCCCATGCAACCCGATGGGTCTGACATCGCGCGAACGCGTCCGCCGAACTGTGGATAACTTCTGACACGATCATGATCATGGTTATCCACAGGCCAAAGCGGGATTTCGGAATTCGCGGGATGGTCACCACATGACGAATCACAGCGAAGCCGCCGGGACTTCCGGCAACGGTGACATCAGCGGGCACGACGAGCGTGGGGAAGGGAACGAGCACGGCGGCCACAGGGAAGATCACGCGGGGGGAGGTGCCGCTGGTGCGGGGAGCGGGGCGGACGGTATTCCGTGCGCCGAGCACCAGGTCACGCTCCGGACTCCGGCCGAACTGGCCGATGCGCTGCCGTACTTGCTCGGGTATCGGCCCGAGGACAGCATCGTGCTCGTAGCCCTGCATGACCGGGACGGGCGGGGTCGGTTCGGCGGGCGAGCACGCCTCGGCATTCCTGCCAACGAGGACGACTGGCCGGCCGTGGCCGATCAGTTGGCGCAGGGCCTCATCAAGGGAAGCGAACGCAGGGGCGCGCCGGTCGAGAGCATGGTGGCCTTCCTCTGTCAGGACCCCAGGGTCAATGAGTCCGGGTGGGAGGTCATGTCGCGCCTGCGCCAGCTGGCACAGTTGCTGCGCACGGCATGCGGTGCTCTTGACGTCCCCGTGGTCGAGGCACTGTGCATCTCGGACAACCGCTGGTGGTCTTATGTCTGCCCCAGCGAAGAGTGCTGCCCTTCCGCCGGTACGCCCCTGGGCCTGCCCGGCACCTCGGTCCTGGCTGCCGCAGCGACGTACGCCGGACTCCAAGTGCGCGGCTCACTGAAGGAGTTGAGGGCAAGGCTCAGTCCCTGGGAGACCGCGGCGGCGCTGGAACAGGAGTCCGCGCTGAATGCCGTGAGCGTGGCGCTCATTCCCAGGATCCTGGACGACGAGAGCCGCGCGGACGTGGCGGACCAGACGCTGGAACTGGCCGACCGGCTCATGCGGCGGTTCGCCGACGCCCCACCCTTGTCCGGCACGCTTCCGGCAGATCTCCGCGATGACGAGCTACTGGCCCACGACGAAGCGGCCACTCTGATCCTCGGCCTCCAGGACCGCGGAACGCGCGACAGGGCGGCGGAGTGGATGGAGGGTGACGAGGCGGGTCCGGCATTGCGCCTGTGGCGCGCCCTGGCCCGGCGCTGTGTCGGTGCGTACGGGGAGCACGCCGCGGCTCCGCTCACCCTCGCTGGATGGGTCGCATGGTCCACCGGCGACGAGCTGGAAGCCCGAGAAGCCCTTGCGATGGCGCTCGGCGCGGACCCCGAATATCTCTTCGCACGCCTTCTGCACCAGGCGTGCAACGAGGGGCTGGATCCCGAGTCGATCCGCCGGTGCCTTCGGAAGGAGCGCGCCGATCGCGGGGGTGCGGTGGCGGGATCCGAGGCGGGCGCTGCCTCGGTGCCGCGGGCCGGCTCCGACAGTCCGTCCGATCAGACCCCGGCAGCGCCGACGCGGACGGTGTCCCGTCGCCGACGCAGGACGCGGTCCACAGGCAGCCCTATCAGCCATCCGAGCCGACGTCCCACCGGGCCGGGCGGTACGCGCCGTCCCCGGCCCGCCACCGAGGGCTCTACCGCGACGGACGGACGAGGCCGGGGCGGCGACAGCAAGGGCGCCCCTTCCCGGTCCCGGCGAGGAGCCGGACGTCGGGAAACAAGGAGCGACACATGAGGACGGGGGAGCGGTGCGGGGCATTGTTGGCGGTCTGGTCTCGGGGTTGGTTCCGGCTGCTACGGGTGACGATCCGGGCGTGGGTCGGGATCGCGTACGTACTCCCAGTGGTCGCGGAAGTGGTCAACATGGTGCGGCTGGAAGCCAGGGCTCGTAGGGCCGGGTGGGATCCGGAGCCGGTGGCCTCCCATGACGTCCGTATCGGGGCGGAGTGGATCAGTCGTCCCGGTGACCGGCGAAAGGAGTGCTTATCGTCAGGCAGACGACTATGATCGCGACATGCCCTACGACCCGTCAGCCTTCCCGCCCTTTGCCGTCACCGTTGACCTGGTCGTATTGACCGTGCGTCGCGATGCTCTGTGCGCGTTGGCGGTACGGCGGGGCGAGCCTCCGTTCCAGGGGCGGTGGGCGCTGCCCGGCGGATTCGTGCGGCCCGACGAGGACCTTGCACAAGCCGCCGCGCGGGAACTGGTTGAGGAGACCGGGCTGTGTGCCCACGACCCGGATGCCCCCGCGCAGGACAACGGTGCGCACCTGGAGCAGCTCGCCACCTATGGCGATCCCAAGCGTGACCCGAGGATGAGGGTCGTCAGCGTCGCCCACCTCGCGCTCGCCCCCGATTTGCCCGCGCCCAGGGCGGGCGGCGATGCGAACAGCGCTCGCTGGGCCCCCGTCGAGGAGCTGCTCCAGCGGGGCGGATACGGCCGCGACGGCGAACAGGCGGCACCGCTCGCCTTCGATCACGCGCAGATCCTGGCCGACGGCGTGGAGCGCGCCCGGTCCAAGATCGAGTACTCGTCGCTGGCCACTGCCTTCTGCCCGACCGAGTTCACCGTCGGCGAGCTGCGTCGTGTGTACGAGGCGGTGTGGGGAGTGGCGCTCGACCCCCGCAACTTCCACCGCAAGGTGACCGGCACTCCCGGCTTCCTGGTGCCCACCGGAGGAACGACCACCCGGCAGGGCGGCCGCCCCGCTCAGCTCTTCCGCGCCGGTGGCGCCACACTGCTCAATCCGCCGATGCTGCGCCCCGAGGTCTGACCCTGGCGTCAGCTCGACCGGTGCGGGAGCCGTTCCGGGGCGGTGTCAGGGTGCCCGAAAATCCGTACATACCGCGCTATCTTGCCTTGGGTGATCCAGGCCATCGGACTGACCAGCAGCCCCCGCAAGGAGCTTCCGCCCGCCGTCGACGACCTGTCCTTCGAGGCGCACCCGGGACGCGTCACGGCGCTCCTCGGAGCCCCGGGCGCAGGCAAGACGACGGCGCTGAGGCTGATGCTCGAGCTCCAACAGGGCCGCGGAGTCACCCACTTCAGGGGTCGGCCGCTGCACCGTATCCCCCATCCAACACGCGAAGTGGGCGTGCTCCTCGGAGAGGTGCCGGGCCATCCGGCACGCACGGTGCGCGGTCAACTCCGCATGCTGTGCGCCGCCGTGGGCGTGCCCGTGCGTCGCGCCGACGAAGTCCTCGAAGTGGTGGGCCTAGTCAGCCTCCGCGACGAACGCCTCGGCGCCCTCTCGCGGGGTACGGACCGTCGTCTGGGACTTGCCTGCGCGTTGCTGGCCGATCCGCACACGCTCGTTCTCGATGCCCCTACGGACGGGCTGTCGGTCCGTGAAAGCCGCTGGCTGCACGGAGTTCTGCGCGCTTACGCCGCCGGAGGCGGCACCGTGCTCTTCACCACGGACGACCCGAAGGAGGCCGCGCGGAACGCCGACCGGGTCGTCACGATCGAGGAGGGCCAGCTCGTAGCAGACCAGGAGGCCGCCGACTTCGCCCGTACCCGGCTCCGTCCCCGCGTCGCCGTGCGCAGCCCTCACGCCGCCCGGCTCGCCGCCCTCCTGGCCAAGGAGGCTCGCGCCACACGGTGTTCCGTCGAAGTCGTGTCAGAGGACGGCAACCGCCTCTCGGTGTACGGCAGCACCTGCGCCGACGTGGGTGAAACCGCGTACCGCCACGGCATCCTCGTACATCAACTGGCCGACGAAATCGGCGACATGGGGCCCACGGCCGCCCGCCCGCCCGCGGATGATGCTCAGGAGGCCGAGGAGTCGCCGGGGCCGACCGAGGCGGAGATCGCGGATGACCTGTCCCCGCTCCCGCTCCCCATCACGGTCCGCCAAGGCCGCAACCCGCTGCGTCCTCTGCGCTATGAACTGCGCCGCGCGGCAGGAGTCGGCACCGGTTACCTCACTGCGGCAGCCGTGCTCGTCACTTCTGCCGTCACCGCCGTACTCCTGGCCCGGGTGGGACACACGCCGCAGCCGCGGCTGCTCGCCGCGTGGCCGCAGCAGTTCCCGCTGCCGCCCGCGGCGCTCGGCGCGGGGCTGCTCGGCGCCCTCGCATTCGGCGACGAGTTCCGCCACCCCGCCCTGGCCGCGGACCGCGGCACCGTCCCCCGCCGCCTGGGACTGCTCGCCGCCAAACTCCTCGTCGCCGCCGCCACCGCGCTGATCCTGGCCATCCTCACGGTGGGCGTGGACGCCGAACTGCTCTACATCGTCTACGGACGGGAGATCGCCGGAGTTCCCGCCGACTGGCTTTCGCTGAGCGCCAGTTGGATCGGACTCGTGGTGGGCTGCGCCTGGGCAGGCGTGCTCGGCGCGGGCGTCTTCCGGTCGACGACCGCCGGACTCGCGGCCGTTCTCGCCGTACCGATCGTCGTCGTACCCCTGGTGCACAAGTTCCTGGAGGGACAGTCCGTGCGGACCGCGACCGGGTTTTCGACCCGACTACGGGAGTTCGTGCTGATGCAGTGGCCCTTCGGTGGCGAGCGAATTCTGGCCGCCGGAGTGCGGGTGATGACCCAACCCGTCGGCAGTGCACTGGTGTTGTCGCTCACCGTCCTGCTCTGCACGTACCTGTTCACGACCCTGCGAGGCAGGTTCCGGTGGTCGTTCTGAGCGGCACAGGCGTTCCCCGATGGGCACAACTCCTCGGTGAACGCCCATTTCTTTCCGATAAGGCGTCAATTGCGATGGGGTGAGCGATCACCCTTTCGTGTGCTTTTCACCAAAGACCTCAAGGCAGTTGAGGGCGACGCCGACAAAGGATGCGTGAGTACCCTTGCGCACACCATGATGACCGCCGCCCGCTCCGCAGACTCCGGCCTGGCCGGCCCGGGCGAACTCGACCGCTACCCCTACGCGGAGGCCCCCGGCGTCGATCGCGTCGGCGCCCCCGCGTGGGAGGGCACGGACCCTGAGCTGGGCCGCGTGGGCAGGCGGGCCGCGGGCTCCCGCGGCCGCGGCCTGCACGGCCAACTCGTCCAACAGCTGGGTCAGATGATCGTTTCCGGCGACCTCGGAGCAGACCGCCCGCTCGTCCCTGAGGAGATCGGCCAGCGGTTCGAGGTCTCCCGCACCGTCGTCCGTGAGTCACTCCGCGTCCTCGAGGCCAAGGGCCTGGTCAGTGCCCGCCCCAATGTCGGCACACGGGTACGGCCCGTCAGCGACTGGAACCTCCTCGACCCGGACATCATCGAGTGGCGGGCCTACGGACCGCAGCGCGACGATCAGCGGCGCGAGCTGAGCGAGCTGCGCTGGACGATCGAGCCGCTGGCCGCCCGCCTCGCCGCCGGACACGGACGCGAGGAGGTGCAGCAGCGGCTCGCCGACATGGTCGAGATCATGGGGCACTCCATGGCGCAGGGCGACGCGCTCACCTTCTCGCGCGCCGACGCGGAGTTCCACTCGCTCCTCATCCAGGTCGCCGGCAACCGCATGCTGGAGCATCTCTCCGGGATCGTGTCGGCGGCCCTGCAGGTCTCCGGCGGCCCGGTCGCCGGCTGTGACCGGCCGAACGAGATCTCCCTGGCGCACCACTCCCGGATCGTGGATGCCCTGGCCGCCGGTGATGGAGCGGCGGCCGAGGCCGCCATGCGTCAACTGCTCACCGTTCACCCCGAGGTGGAGCGCGTGGTGCCCGCCCCGCGCGAGCACTGACCGCGCACCGAGGAGTAGTCGGGGGCGTGTCCCCTCGCCCGGCACCGCGCGGTCGGCGACCGATCCGCCGCCCGACTCTGCCGCACCCTGCCGCCGGACTCTGCCGGATCTCTCTGGGATTCGGCAGAGTCCGGCGGTATGAGGAAGCCTTGCGCCACCAGGTTGACCACCTTTGACCGTATCTGGTCGCATTTGGACGCTTACGGGGTGTGACTCGGGCCACGCAGATTGGGCGTAACACTCCTGGGAACAGCGCGATGACCTAAGAGGTGACAGCCGACGAGGGAATACGGACGCCGTTCATGGCGCTGTGCATCTTCGCGGCCCCGCCCGCGCCGTTGGCTCATCCCCCAGTCGACGGTCGTCGGCTCCGGTCCACAGTGGACGGGGCCGGAAGCCGCTTTCCAACGTTCCGAGAGGTTGTTCGTGTCGGCCAGCACATCCCGTACGCTCCCGCCGGAGATCGCCGAGTCCGTCTCTGTCATGGCGCTCATTGAGCGGGGAAAGGCTGAGGGGCAGATCGCCGGCGATGACGTGCGTCGGGCCTTCGAAGCTGACCAGATTCCGGCCACTCAGTGGAAGAACGTACTGCGCAGCCTCAACCAGATCCTCGAGGAAGAGGGTGTGACGCTGATGGTCAGTGCCGCGGAGCCCAAGCGCACCCGAAAGAGCGTCGCAGCGAAGAGTCCGGCCAAGCGCACCGCCACCAAGACGGTCGCGGCGAACACGGCGACGGCCGAGCAGGCCACCGCCACCGCAGCTCCGGCGATGCCTGCCGTCGACGCTCCCGCCGAGGACGCTCCCGTCAAGAAGGCCGCTGCCAAGAAGGCGACCGCCAAGAAGGCCGTCGCGAAGAAAGCCGTCGCCAAGAAGGCGCCGGCCAAGAAGACCGCCGCCAAGAAGGACGACGTCGAGGCGATCGACGAAGAGGCGGTCGAGGAGACCCCGGGCACCGCCAAGCCCGGTGCCGAAGAGCCCGCCGAGGACGGCGCCCAGGGCTTCGTCCTGTCGGACGAGGACGAGGACGACGCGCCCGCGCAGCAGGTCGCCGCGGCCGGTGCCACGGCCGACCCGGTCAAGGACTACCTCAAGCAGATCGGCAAGGTCCCCCTCCTCAACGCCGAGCAGGAGGTCGAACTCGCCAAGCGCATCGAGGCCGGCCTGTTCGCCGAGGACAAGCTGGCCAACGCCGACAAGCTCGCCCCCAAGCTCAAGCGCGAGCTGGAGATCATCGCCGAGGACGGCCGCCGCGCCAAGAACCACCTCCTGGAGGCCAACCTCCGTCTGGTGGTCTCCCTGGCCAAGCGCTACACCGGCCGCGGCATGCTCTTCCTGGACCTCATCCAGGAGGGCAACCTCGGTCTGATCCGCGCGGTGGAGAAGTTCGACTACACCAAGGGCTACAAGTTCTCGACGTATGCCACCTGGTGGATCCGCCAGGCGATCACCCGCGCCATGGCCGACCAGGCCCGCACCATCCGTATCCCGGTGCACATGGTCGAGGTCATCAACAAGCTCGCGCGCGTGCAGCGTCAGATGCTCCAGGACCTGGGCCGCGAGCCCACCCCGGAGGAGCTGGCCAAGGAGCTCGACATGACCCCGGAGAAGGTCATCGAGGTCCAGAAGTACGGCCGCGAGCCCATCTCGCTGCACACGCCGCTGGGCGAGGACGGCGACAGCGAGTTCGGTGACCTCATCGAGGACTCCGAGGCCGTCGTCCCGGCCGACGCGGTCAGCTTCACGCTCCTCCAGGAGCAGCTGCACTCCGTCCTCGACACCCTGTCCGAGCGTGAGGCGGGCGTCGTCTCCATGCGCTTCGGTCTCACCGACGGTCAGCCGAAGACCCTCGACGAGATCGGCAAGGTGTACGGCGTCACGCGCGAGCGCATCCGCCAGATCGAGTCCAAGACGATGTCGAAGCTGCGCCACCCGTCGCGTTCGCAGGTGCTGCGGGACTACCTCGACTAGATCCCGCCGTACGTCACCCAGGGCCCGGTCTCCCGAACAGGGGAGCCGGGCCCTCGGTGTGCGTGGAGTGCGCGCCACTGCCTCGTGAATCACTCTGGGTTTTCCATGACCACCTCAGAGTGAGGAGCGCTTATGCGTCGGCCCTATGTACGAGCGCTGGCTCTCACGGCCATGGCGGCCGTGATACCGCTGGCATCCACCGCTCCGGCGGCTGCCGACAGGATCGTCATCGGCGGATATCCCGTCGAGGCCTCTCAGAGCCCCTGGACGGTGGCGCTGGCGAGTCGTGACCGGTTCGGGGGTACGCGGGCCGGGCAGTTCTGCGGGGGCGCGGTGATCGGCCGGTCGACCGTGCTGACCGCGGCCCACTGTCTGGGCGAGGAAACGCTTGGCGCACCACTGCGGCAGATCCACGATCTGAAGGTGATCGCCGGGCGCGGGGATCTGCTGGGGGACGAGGGCAGGGAGATCCCGGTGCGCGCGGTCCGGGTCAACCCGGCGTACGACAGCTATACGAACGCCGGGGACTTCGCTGTGCTCACTCTTGCCGAGCCGCTGCCGGAGAGCTCGGTGATTCGCATGGCGGGCTCCGATGACGCGGCCTACCGGCCCGGTACGGACGCTGTGGTCTACGGCTGGGGCGACACGACGGGCAATGGTGACTTCGCACACGCTCTGCGGGCAGCCCGGGTGGAGGTACTGTCCGACGCCGTCTGTGAGGAGGCGTATCCGGACAGTGCGGAAGGGAAGTATCTGGCCGACTCCATGCTGTGCGCCGGGGAGTCGGGTGGTGGCCAGGATGCCTGTCAGGGGGACAGCGGTGGGCCACTGGTCGCCCAGGGGCGGCTGATCGGCCTTGTGTCGTGGGGGAACGGCTGCGGACGGGCCGAGAGCCCAGGGGTCTATACGCGGGTCTCAGGCGTCGTCACGGAGTTGGGCGCGGGCCGCTGACGAGTACGTCACAGTCGCGGCCGGCGACAGGGACCGTAAGCCATGGTCGGCGACCGGCACGCACAGGCACGGTCGTCAGCTGAGAGGTACAGCCACGACGGGCGACAGGGACGTACAGGCACGGTCTTCGGCTGGAACGTACAGGCGTGGTGGCCTGCTGGGTCGTTCGGGCCGGCCGGGCATGACTACGGGCGGCTGCCCCTGTTGCCAGGGACAGCCGCCCGGTCACCGGCCTGTGCCGTGCTGGCTCGTCGTGGATGCGAAGTGTCAGCGCTCTTCTTCGTTGGCGCTTGCCGGGACGGCCGTCAGCCGCTCCGTCTCGTCCTGTATCTCAGCGGCGATCTTCTTGAGTTCCGGCTCGAACTTGCGCCCGTGGTGGGCACAGAAGAGCAGTTCACCACCGCTGAGGAGGACGACGCGCAGATATGCCTGGGCGCCGCAACGGTCGCAGCGGTCAGCGGCCGTCAGCGGGCTCGCGGGGGTCAGAACAGTAGTCACGTCGCCTCTTCTCTAGCTCGACGAGCTGTCGTACCAGGGTCAACATCCAACCAGGCCCAAAACGTTCCCGCTCGGGACTCTGCCTCGGAAAAAATCTCGCTCCGAGTCGGCTGTCTGCTGCCGGTTGGCGGCGAATGAGCCGTATTGCGTGTCTTTGTATCTTTACGGGTTCGCGCTGTCTGTCAGGGTCAAGTCCTCCCGGCTGGGTTGCCGGTTGTTCATGAGGACGTGCCCGGAGCCTAAATGGTTCATGCCTGGAAGGGAACGTGATATGTACTTCACTCCATCGAGGGATCGAACAGGCATGCGACGCTGGACTACCCTGAGTCTCAGACGAGGGTGGCGTTACAACGGCTCTACCAGGCCTCGGTACCCTCGGACCGGCGACCGAAGCCGGTCCTTACCCTAAAGGGCCCCACTTGAAATTCAGCGAGGAGCGAACCGCGTGACCGCCGAGACGTCCGTGCCGTCCACAGCGCTGCTGACCGGAGCAGACCGGGACGGTTCCAACTACACCGCGCGGCACCTGCTCGTCCTCGAGGGGCTCGAGGCCGTGCGGAAGCGCCCGGGCATGTACATCGGGTCGACCGACAGCCGCGGTCTGCTCCACTGCCTCTGGGAGATCATCGACAACTCCGTGGACGAGGCCCTGGGCGGGTACTGCGACCACATCGAGGTGATCTTGCACGACGACGCCTCGGTGGAGGTGCGGGACAACGGCCGCGGCATCCCTGTAGACGTGGAGCCCAAAACGGGCCTCTCCGGTGTCGAGGTCGTGATGACCAAGCTGCACGCCGGCGGCAAGTTCGGCGGCGGCTCGTACGCGGCTTCCGGCGGCCTGCACGGTGTGGGTGCCTCCGTGGTGAACGCGTTGTCGGCCCGCCTGGATGTCGAGGTGGATCGCAATGGGCACACGCACTCCGTGAGCTTCCGGCGCGGCACGCCCGGTGCCTTCACGGGGGCCGGTCCGGACGCGGCCTTCGACGCCTCGGCCGGTCTGCGCAAGCTCAAGAGGATCCCCAAGACCCGCACCGGCACGCGCGTGCGCTACTGGGCCGACCGCCAGATCTTCCTCAAGGACGCCAAGCTCTCCCTGGACACACTGCACCAGCGCGCCCGCCAGACGGCCTTCCTGGTGCCCGGACTGACGATCGTCGTCCGCGATGAGTACGGGCTCGGCGAGGGCGGCAGCAAGGGCGAGGAGTCCTTCCGTTTCGACGGAGGCATCAGCGAGTTCTGCGAGTATCTGGCGAACGACAAGCCCGTCTGCGACGTCCTCCGCCTCTCTGGACAGGGCATCTTCAAGGAGACGGTCCCGGTTCTGGACGACCACGGCCAGATGACGCCCACCGAGGTCACCCGAGAGCTCGGCGTCGACGTCGCGCTGCGCTGGGGCACCGGCTACGACACGACGCTCAAGTCGTTCGTCAACATCATCGCCACGCCCAAGGGCGGCACCCATGTCGCGGGCTTCGAGCAGGCCGTCACCAGGACGGTCAACGAAGTGCTGCGCACGAAGAAGATGCTGCGCGTCGCCGAGGACGACATCGTCAAGGACGACGCCCTGGAGGGCCTCACCGCGGTGGTCACGGTGCGCCTCGCCGAGCCGCAGTTCGAGGGCCAGACCAAGGAAGTGCTCGGCACCTCGGCGGCCCGTCGCATCGTGACGAACGTCGTCTCCAAGGAGCTCAAGGCATTCCTGACCTCCACGAAGCGGGACACGGCCGCACAGGCCCGCGTCGTCCTGGAGAAGGCGGTCGCCGCGGCCCGTACGCGTATCGCGGCCCGTCAGCACAAGGACGCGCAGCGCCGGAAGACGGCCCTGGAGTCCTCGTCGCTGCCCGCGAAGCTCGCCGACTGCCGTAGTGACGACGTGGAGCGCAGTGAGCTGTTCATCGTCGAGGGAGACTCCGCGCTCGGCACCGCCAAGCTCGCCCGGAACTCCGAGTTCCAGGCACTGCTGCCGATCCGCGGCAAGATCCTCAACGTCCAGAAGGCGTCCATCTCGGACATGCTCAAGAACGCCGAGTGCGGGGCGATCATCCAGGTCATAGGAGCCGGGTCCGGCCGGACCTTCGACATCGACGCGGCTCGCTACGGCAAGATCATCCTTCTAGTCGACGCCGATGTCGACGGCGCGCACATCCGCATCCTGCTGCTCACGCTCTTCCAGCGCTATATGCGGCCGATGGTCGAGTCGGGCCGAGTGTTCGCCGCGGTTCCGCCGCTGCACCGCATCGAGCTGACCCAGCCGAAGAAGGGCCAGGACAAGTACGTCTACACGTACTCGGACCGCGAACTGCGCGACAAGCTGCTGGAGTTCCAGAGCAAGGGCATCCGCTACAAGGATTCCATCCAGCGCTACAAGGGCCTCGGCGAGATGGACGCCGACCAGCTGGCCGAGACCACGATGGACCCGCGCCACCGCACACTGCGCCGCATCAACATCTCCGACCTGGAGGCCTCGGAGCAGGTCTTCGACCTGCTGATGGGGAACGAGGTGGCTCCGCGTAAGGAGTTCATCTCTAACTCGGCGGCTACGTTGGACCGTTCTCGCATCGATGCGTAGGCGCTCCGCTGGGTTGGGCAGGTTTGAAGCTGCGGGTTCGTTGGGGCTTGTCGCGCAGTTCCCCGCGCCCCTAAAGGAAGGCCTGCGGCCTCCTTTAGGGCGCGAGGAAATCACCGGACTCGACAAGTCCGCCTAGGCGCCCCGAGCCGCCACGTGCCTCAGGGTGCCACCCACGCGTAGCGGTGCTCTGGGCGGCCTGTGTCGCCGTACTTGAGGGTGAGGCGTAGGCGGCCGGCCTGTTCCAGGTGGCGGAGGTAGCGCTGGGCTGTGGAGCGGCTTAGGCCGGTTCGGGCTGCTACCTCGTGGGCCGAGAGCGGATGGTCGGCGTCGTGCAGGACTTTGCAGATCAGGTCCGTGGTGGGTTCCGAGTGGCCGCTGGGCAGGCCGGGCGAGGAGGCGGGGGGCGTCGTACGTAGCGCGCCGAAGATCCGGTCGACCTGCTCCTGGCCTGCCACACCCTGGCCCTCGACCCGCTCTACGGTGCGGTGCAGGGCTGCGTACGAGTCGAGTCGGGCGCGCAGCGCGGCGAAGGTGAACGGCTTGACCAGATAGTGCAGGGCGCCGAGGCGCATCGCGGCCCGTACGGTCTCCACATCACCGGCCGCAGTGATCATGATGACGTCGCTGTCGTGGCCGAGTTCCCGCATCTGCTGGACGAGTTCGAGACCCGTACGGTCGGGCAGATAGTGGTCGAGCAGTACGAGGTCGACGGGTTCGCGGGCCACCGTGGCCAGGGCCTGGGCCGCGGTGTGCGCGCGGGCGGTGACCCGGAAGCCGGGCACTTTGCCCACGTACTGGGCGTTGATCTCGGCGACACGGAAGTCGTCGTCCACGACCAGGACGTCAATCATCGGGCCTCTCTCCCCGAGCTCGGGCCTGAGTCGGGCCCGTTGCTCCGGCTCCAGTGTTGTAGCGCGCGCGAAACGAGCACAACACGCTTTTGCGAGCAGAAGAAGGCCTTGCGGTCACAAGACTGCTGCTCTTGCACACGGCACCTCTACGGTCGCAAGGCAGGTGCGCACACGCAGAGTTGGTGAAGATGCAGGCCGCGGGCTGAGTTTCCTCGCACGGCTGGCCTCCCCTGACAGCTGTGCTGAGGTGGGCGCGGTCGTGACTCCCGTACCTCGGTCGTGCCCTCAGGCGCGGGTCGCCCAGACGTAACGGTGCTCCGGGCGGCCCGCGTCGCCGTATTTGAGGCTCAGCGTCGCCCTCCCGGTGCGCTCCAGGAGCTTCAGATAGCGCTGGGCGGTCTGCCGGCTGAGCCCCGTGCGTTCCGCGATCTCCTGGGCCGACAGAGGGCCCTCGGCGCTCAGCAGCGCCTGGCGTACGGCCTGTGCGGTGGTGGGGGAGTGTCCCTTGGGCAGATTCGGCTCCGAACCCGCGGAGAGGGCGCCGAAGATCCGGTCGACCTCGGCCTGTTCGGCTTCGCCTCCGCCGTCGAGGGTCCGGCGCAACGTCGCGTACGCCTCCAACTTGGCGCGCAGTCCGGCGAAGGCGAACGGCTTGACCAGGTACTGGAGCGCGCCCTGCCGCATGGCCGCCTGGACCGTGGAGACGTCACGGGCCGCGGTCACCATGATCACGTCAGTCTGGTGGCCGCGCCGCCGCATCTCCTGGACGACCGCGAGTCCCGTTTCGTCGGGCAGATAGTGGTCCAGGAGCACCAGATCCAGTTGTGGCAGCGCCTCCACCTGCCGCAGTGCCTCGGCCGCGGAGTGCGCCTGGCCGGCGACATGGAAGCCCGCGACCTTCTCGACGTAGGCGGCGTTGACTCGGGCGACCCGGGTGTCGTCGTCCACGACCAGCACCTCGATCATCGCGACTCCTCCTTGGTGGCCGTGGTGCCTGCCACAGCGGCTTGCCGCGCCTCGTACCTGGCGTCGGCCCGTCCGGGCCCCGGCGTGAGTCCCGGCTCCGCCAGCGCCTCCGGCAGCACGATGGTGAACTCCGCGCCCCCGCCGTCCGCCTCCGCGACCCGCGCGCTGCCGCCCTGCCGCTCGGCGAGCCGACGCACCAAGGAGAGGCCGATCCCGCGCTTGCCGTGTGCCGGAGGCTTCTTGGTGGACCATCCGTCGGTGAAGACCAACTCTCGTTGTTCGGCGGGGATTCCGGGCCCGGTGTCCCGCACCCTGAGCACTGCCGTACGCCCCTCCGCACGCAATTCGACCTCCACGCGCGCGTGCTGCTTGCCTGCGACGGCGTCGAGCGCGTTGTCGACCAGGTTGCCCACGATCGTGACGAGTCCACGTGGATCGATCAACTGGTCGGGGAACAGCGTGCTGTCCGAGATCGACAGTGCCACTCCGCGCTCCGCCGCGACAGTGGCCTTGCCGACCAACAGGGCGGCGAGCAGCGGGTCGTGGATCTTCTCGGTGACCTGTTCCGCGGTGACCCTGTGGTCGCCGACCACCTCGCCGACGAACTCCACGGCGTCGTCGTACATCTCCAGCTCCAGCAGGCCGAGGAGCGTGTGCATACGGTTGGCGTGCTCGTGGTCCTGGGCGCGCAGGGCGTCGATCAGGCCGCGAGTGGAATCGAGTTCGCGGCCGAGCTGCTCCAGTTCGGTGCGGTCGCGCAACGTGGCGACGGCGCCGCCGTCGTCGGTGGGCATCCGGTTGGCGACCAGGACGCGCTGACCGCGGACGGTGAGCAGATCGGTGCCGGTGACGCGTCCGGCCAGTACATCGGTCGTACGTCCCTCGCCGAGGGCCTCGTCGAGCGGCTGCCCGACCGCCTCGTCGCCGATGCCCAGCAGGCGCTGAGCTTCGTCGTTGAGCAGCCGGATCCTGCCGCCGCGGTCCAGGGCGACGACGCCCTCCCTGATGCCGTGCAGCATCGCCTCGCGTTCCGCGAGGAGCGCGGCGATGTCCGAGAAGGCCAGGTCGCGGGTCTGTCGCTGGACTCGCCTGGAGATCACATACGCGGCCAGCGCGCCGACGGCCATGGCCCCGCCCGCGTACGCGAAGAGGCCCGGGATCGCGTTGAGGAGCCGGGCGCGCACGCTGTCGTACTCGATGCCGACGGAGACCGCGCCGATGATGTCGCCGTCGGCGTCGCGCAACGGCACCTTGCCGCGGGCCGAGCGGCCCAGCGTCCCGCTGTCGATCTCCATGACCTCCTGGCCCGCCAGGGCCTTCCCGGGGTCGGTCGAGACCTTGTCGCCGATCCGCTTGGGGTCGGTGTGCGACCAGCGCACGCCGTCCGTGTTCATCACCACGACGTACTCGGCCCCGCTGGCCTTCCGGATCCGCTCCGCCTCGGCCTGTACGGGTCCGTCGGCCGTGGGCCGCGTCGACGTCAGGTCCTCGGCGAACTGCGGCTGCGCGGCCGTGGTCTGCGCGATCGCGAGGGCGCGGCGCATCGCCTGGTCGTCCAGCTGGTCGCTGAGCGGAGCGAGGAACAGCCCGGTTGCGAGCACGGCGACTCCGGCGGCGATCGCCACCTGCATCAGCAGCACCTGCGAAAACATCCGTTTCGGCATGCCGAGGCGGAGTCGTCGGGCAGGGGGAGTGGGACTCATGCCTATGACGGTACGGGGGTGGACGCGCCGTGCCGTAGGGGTGTGGCGTTGATCTCTTGAGCGAGGCGTGATCAGAGGGCCACGAGGCTCGCCGCGGCCGGACGGGAGAGCTCGCGTATCGCCAGTACGTCCATCCGGGCCGGGGAGCCGAGGGCCGAGCCGCAGCTCTCCTGGCGGGGCGGCAGCGAGGCGCCCTGGGCGACGGTGACGCGCCAGATGCGTCCGTCGGTGTGGGCGACGGTCACCTCCCAGCGCGGCGCCGTGCCGTCCGTGTGGACGACCGTCAGCGTGTCCGCGACCTCCTCGCCGGCCGCCGTGCGGATCGCCAGCTCGGCCGCCTGGCCGGGGCGCTCCCAGGCGGAGCTCCCGCGGCACCCTTCGGTGACCACACGCCCTTCGCGTACGCCCTGGAGTATCTCCTTGACGGCATGGGCCTCCGCGCGCCCGTACGCGTAGCCGAACGGCAGCACGAGCAAGGTCGGCGAAAATCGGTGGCCTCCCAGGTGGGTGACCTCCCATGCGCCGTCCACTCCGGAGGCGGCGAGCTCGGCGGCGAGGGGGCGGCCCAGGAGGGCGCAGCAGCGGTCGCGCTTGCCGTTGGTGCAGACGAGGGCGAGGGGGTCGCCGGTGTGGGGGCGGCCGTCGAGAACGGTGTCGAAGGTGTCGGACGCGCCTCCGCCCAGTGCGGCGAAGTCAAGTTCGAGCAGTTGCTTGGGGGCTGACGTTGTGGCGCTGTGCAGCCAAACGTTTCCAGGAGCGGTGTGGGCCGCGTACACCTTGCGCTCGGCAGCTGTGTGGCAGTCGGCGTGCCGTCCCGGGCGGCGGATCAGCGCGATGCGTACGCCGGTTCCCTCCGTGGCCTTCTCCAGAGCGCGGCCGAGGTCCGGATCCAGATGGCTCGAGGTCAGCGCTCTGGCGCCCCAGGGCCCGGGCTGTTCCACCAGCAGCCACGTCCGCGCGGTGGCTGCGGTCCCCGCAAGGGGCTCGTCCAGCTCCCGGGAGACCTTCGTGCACGTACTCACGGAGGTAAGCCTAACCTGAGTTACCTGGGATGGCTTTCGGGGCCTTTGGCGTCAGAGTTCCGTGGAGGGGCTGAGGTGGCTGTGGCCCTACGTAGTGTCCGCTCGGGCGCATGCGCATCGGCGTCTCCTCGTACTCTTCCAGCACGTGGGCGATCCAGCCCGCCGTGCGAGCCACGGCGAAGATCGTCTCGCCCGCGGACGCGTGCATGCCGGACGCCACTGTCAGGACGGCGAGGGCCAGGTCGACATTGGCGTGCAGGGGGGCGTGGCGGGCGGTCGTGGCCACGATGTCGTGCGCTGCAGCCAGGGCGGGCGCGGCCTCGGAGACCTCCTCCAGGAGTGCGAACAGTGCACGCGCGCGTGGGTCCTCGCCCGGGTAGAGATAGTGGCCGAGCCCCGGGACGCGGCGTCCGGCGCGCAGTTCGTCCGCGACAACGGGGGCCGCCGTGCCCCGGTCCAGCACGTCGAAGATCAGCCGGTGCGCGAATCCGCTGGCTGCTCCGTGCAGTGGGCTTTCCAGGGCGCCGAGGCCCGCGGACACGGCGGCGTATGGGTGCGCTCGGGCCGATGCGGCGACTCGGACCGCGAGGGTGGAGGCGGCCAGGTCGTGGTCGAGGAGGAGGGCAAGTGCCGTGTCCAGGGCATGCAGTGAGGCGTCGTCGGCCTTTCGGCCGCTGAGTCGCGCCCACAGGCGGTGCGCCAGCGGGCCCCGGTCCCGATGATCGCGCCGCAGAGGCGGCAGTGCGGCGACCAGTGTGGGGATCAGGGTGCGCGCGGTGCCGAGCACTGCCTCCTCGGAGAGGTCGAAGCGCAGCGGGTCCGCGATCGCCGCGGCGATGGCCGCGACGCGGAGGCGGTCGGTGGGGCCGGTGTGCTCGGGCAGTGCGTCGACGGCCTGGCGGGCGACTGCGACGGATGCCTCCGGGGCGGTGAAGGTGACGCCGGGGCGCAGCACGCCCGTCCACAGCCACTCGGCGACTTCTTCGTAGGAGTGGCGCGCGGCCAGTTCGGTCGCGTCCACGCCACGGAAGTAGTAGCGGTCCCTGTCGATCAGAGTGATGCGGGTGCGTACGGAGAATCCGCCCGCACTCGGTGAACTCCCGCTCGCCTCCCGCCTGTTGCGTTGTGCGAGCGACTCCACCTCCTTGGCGTCGAACGTGCTGCCCCGGCTGCCCGGTTCGCGGCGGCTGCTCAGCTGACCGCGACTCACATACGCGTACACCGTCTCGGGCTTCACGCCGAGCAGCTCGGCGGTCTCCTTGGTGCTGATCCGTCGGCCTTCGCGGGTGGGAGCCGGTTCTTGATCCTTCATGGCGTCACCGTATCTGTGTGGACCTATTCAACTGTATAGATTGATTCAATCAATATTGACAGAGATTAAGTCAATCATGGACAGTCGGATCAATTCCAGGGAGGGAACCATGCCGATCAACCGTGCCGAGACCGCCTCTGTAGACGTACCGCGGGGACTCGCCGGCGTCGTTGTCACCGACACAGCACTGGGTGATGTCCGGGGCGTCGAGGGCTTCTATCACTATCGCCAGTACTCGGCCGTCGAACTCGCGCAGACCCGCGGATTCGAGGACGTCTGGCATCTGCTGGTCCACGGCGAACTGCCCGATGCGGCACAGCGTTCCGCCTTCATGGCGCGGACCGCCTCGTTGCGGCGGCTGCCCGACGAGGTGCTGTCCGCCCTGCCCGCGATCGCGGCGGGGAGTGGGCGGTCCGGGCCGCTCGCAGGCATGCGGACCGCGTTGTCGCTGCTCGGTGCAGCGCGCGAGTTTCGGCCGGTGTACGACATCGACGCGGACCAGCGTCGTGCGGACGCGCTCGCTGCGGCGGCCGCCGTACCGACGCTGTTGACGGCGCTCTACCGGCTGGACCGTGGCCTCGACCCGGTAGAGCCGCGGGACGATCTGCCTCATGCCGGCAACTACCTCTACATGTTGACGGGTTCGGAGCCGGAGCCGCAGCGGGCCCGGGCGATCGAGCAGTACTTGATCTCAACCATTGACCACGGATTCAACTCATCAACGTTCACGGCCCGGGTGATCACGTCGACGGGAGCGGATGTGGCAGCCTGCCTCGTAGGTGCGGTGGGTGCCCTCTCCGGGCCGTTGCACGGCGGAGCCCCGAGCCGGGCGCTGGACACCCTCGATGCGATCGGGACACCCGACCGCATCGACTCCTGGGTCCGTCAACGAGTCCTCACCGGCGAACGCATCATGGGCTTCGGCCATGCCGTCTACCGCACCGAAGACCCCCGCTCCCGCATGCTCCGCGGCATCGCCCAACAGTTCGGCGGCCCGCTTGTCGACTTCGCGGTCGAGGTGGAGCGCCGAGTGGAGGCGATCCTCGCGGAACTCAAGCCCGGCCGTGACCTCCACGCCAACGTCGAGTTCTACGCCGGGGTCGTCATGGAGCTGTGCGGCCTCCCGCGCGCGATGTTCACCCCCACCTTCGCCACGGCCCGCGTCGTCGGCTGGAGCGCCAACATCCTGGAACAGGCGCAGGACTCGAAGATCATCCGCCCGGTGGCGCGGTACGTGGGGCCGGTGGCGCCCGTGGCGGTGCCGTCGGTGGCTTGACGAACGAAGGCCCGGCGCCGTCATGGCGCTGGGCCTTTCAGGTCGCAAGTCACCGCCGCCGTTGACGGCTTTGGTGACCGTGGTTGCCTCAAGCGTCGGGAATATCGGCCTTTGCCCGTACGAGGGTCTCGCGCGTGATCACCACGATTCGTTCGTAGTCGGCGCGCGCCGCGTCGGCGGGTAGCTGTGAGTCGAGAGAGGTGGTTGCGTCTGTGCCGATGATGGCGAAATTTCCGTCGGCCAATTCGAAAATATCTGGGCAAGTTGCACCAGAAGCGCTACCTCGCGCGCGCGGAGATACACCGAGGCGACGGATGATCTGACTCACAGTTGTTTTCCCTTAGCGGTCTCAAGGCATATGTGCCTCCGCACTGTCGACGCGCGGACGCGAGTACATCCCTGTAGGGCTGAGCCTCGGCAACCGGACGGCTGGAGTGACGGTTCCTCGTGGTGGTCGACTCCTTGCGCGGTTGCGTGGCAGTCAACTCTGGCCCCAAGGATGGCAGAGAACCGCTTGTCATCGAGGATGAACGCGCCGCTTCGTTATCGTTCGGCTACAGAATCCACCCGGAAGTGGCATGAAGCGTAGGCGGAGTTTACATATCGCGTCGAAGCGGGCACCGGAGTTATTGGTCGCCGGGCGGCTCCCCAACCACCCACCACTCGTCGATGTCCGCTTCCTCTAGTTGGCGCAGTAGGTCGTCGACCATCAGTCCGAGTTCGGCCTCTTCTGAGTTCGCGATGCTTGCCCGCTGCTGCTGAGTGGCGTGCCAGTACTCCCGCACTATCGGGTTCTGGAAAATACCCCGAACATGCCCGAAGAACTCATCACGGCTTATATTGCCGATGCGGTAATAAAAGAGCAGATTCGTGTATAGGGCGTTGGCGAAGAGGTACTGGCGGCGCTTCTTGGGGGACACGGGCACCTCATAGAGGTCCAGTACCTCGGCGAGCTCGGGGTCGTCTATGGCCTTGCTCAGCAGTTCCCAGTGCAGGCGCTGTTGGTTGGCGATGTTGGTGTGCTGCTGCGTGTGCGCGGTCTGCTCCAGGTGCTCCAGGCGCAGACGCAGTGACTCGAGTGTGTGACGGTGTGCGGCCATGGTGGCGAGAACACCTGCCACCATGCCGATCCCTGCTGCTGCCGCGGCGGAGCTCAGCCCCCGGATTCCGCGCTTCTGTGTGACCATGTCAACCCCCGAATCAGGCGACCGTCCGCCGGTCGTCGGGTGCGGGTCGACAGGGAACGGACCGGCGAGCGGGTGGGCGGCGCGCTTGCCGTCTTCCAGGGTGCCGAGCGGCTCTGATCGGCTGGGAGGCGGCTAAGAGGGCGCACAGGGGGAAGCGCGGGTCGCGTTTCCTGGCGCCATGTCCAACGTGTGCCCCCTGAACGCCGCTAACAATCGTTCACTTCGCGGGGTTTCCACCGGCTCGTATCCTGAGTCGGCATTCAATCCTCGTAACGAGAGCCGGTCCACGAGCCGGTGCACGCATCGGTGTGAGAGAGGTCGCGCGTTGAGTCCTGTGAGCCACCAGCAGATCCCGGTCGTCGTCCTCGCGGGCTTCCTCGGGTCCGGCAAGACCACGCTGCTCAACCACCTCCTGCACAGCAGCGGAGGCAGCCGTATCGGGGCCGTCGTCAATGACTTCGGGGCGATCGAGATCGACGCGATGGCGGTCGCCGGGGCGCTCGGGGACTCGACCGTTTCCCTAGGGAACGGGTGCCTGTGCTGCGCGGTCGACGCAAGCGAACTCGACGTCTTCCTGGAACGGCTCGCCCAGCCCTCCGCCGGTATCGACGTCATCGTCATCGAGGCGAGCGGCCTCGCCGAGCCGCAGGAGCTCGTGCGGATGCTGCTCGCCAGTGAGAACCCGCGCGTCGTCTACGGCGGGCTCGTGGAGGTCGTCGACGCCGCCGAGTTCGACGACACGAGGCAGAAGCATCCCGAGATCGACCGGCATCTCGGCATCACCGATCTCGTCGTCGTCAACAAGGCGGACCGGGCCGAGGAGCCTGAGCGTGTACTCCGACTCGTCCGGACGCTGACCGACCGTGCCGCCGTCGTCCCCGCCACGTACGGGCGGATCGACCCGGAGCTCCTCTTCGACTGCAAACCGTCAACGGAGCGGATCGGGCAGCTGTCCTTCGACGACCTTCATGAGCACGCCCATGAGGATGGCCCCGAGCACTCCGGACACCTGCACTCCGCCTACGAATCCCTAGCCTTCACCTCTGAAGTGCCGCTCGGGCCGCGCCGGTTGATGGACTTCCTCGACAGCAGGCCGGAGGGCCTCTACCGCATCAAGGGGTACATCGATTTCGGCGCGGCCGACCCGCGCAACCGGTACGCCGTTCACGCCGTGGGCCGGTTCCTGCGGTTCTACCCGGAGGCCTGGGCGCACGGCGAGGAGCGTCGCACCCAGCTCGTCCTCATCGGCTCCGGCATCGACGCCCCCGCGCTCGGCAAGGAGTTGGAGGCGTGCAAGGAGGACGCCCCACACGCCGACGAGCACAGCATGTGGGGCGTCCTCCGTTACGTACAAGATCCAGACGTGCGGGAGCAGAGCCTGGAGCCCGTGCAATCGGGCCCCGAGGCCTGATCAGACCGGTCCCGCCACCACCGACACCGTCTTCGGCAGTGAGACGCCCGAGCCGTCGCGGCGCGGGTCCATCTCCGGCAGGTCGGCCGGTGTGCCGTTCTTCTGCGCGGCCCGGGCCGGAGCGGGGCCGGCCCAGGCCAGGCTGAGGCAGTCCTCGCCCTTCAGGAACCGCTGGCAGCGCACACCGCCCGTGGCGCGGCCCTTGCGGGGGTACTGGTCGAAGGGCGTCAGCTTCGCGGTCGTCTGGACCGAGTCGTCGAGCGTGCCGCGCGAGCCCGCCACCGTGAAGACCACCGCGTCCACGGCCGGGTCGACGGCGGTGAAGGAGATCACCTTGGCCCCTTCGGTGAGCTTGATGCCCGCCACGCCGCCCGCGGGCCTGCCCTGCGGACGGACCTGGGAGGCCTGGTAGCGCAGCAGTTGGGCGTCATCGGTGATGAAGACCAGGTCCTCCTCGCCCGTGCGCAGCTCCGCCGCGCCGACGATCCGGTCGCCCTCCTTAAGGGTGATGACCTCCAACTCCTCCTTGTTGGACGGGTAGTCGGGCACCACACGCTTGACCACACCCTGCTGTGTGCCGAGCGCCAGACCCGGCGAGGACTCGTCGAGCGTGGCCAGGCAGACGACCTCCTCATCGCCCTCCAGGGTGAGGAACTCCGAAATCGGCGCTCCTCCGGCCAGGTTGGGCGCCGCGGTCGTCTCGGGCAGCTGCGGCAGGTCGATCACGTTCATCCGCAGCAGGCGTCCCGCCGAGGTGACCGCGCCGACCTCGCCCAGGGCCGTCGCCGGGACGGCCGAGACGATCAGATCGTGCTTGGCGCGCTTGCCGTCACTCTCCCCGAAGGGGTCACCGTTCGCCGTACGGGCGAGAAGTCCCGTCGACGACAGCAGTACCCGGCACGGATCGTCGGCCACCTGCAGAGGTACGGCCGCGGCGGTGGCCCCCGAGGACTCGAGTAGCACCGTCCGCCGCGGAGTGCCGAACTTCTTGGCCACCGCGGCCAGTTCGCCCGACACCAGCTTGCGCAGCTCGGCGTCCGACTCCAGGATGCGGGTCAGCTCCTCGATCTCCAGGTTGAGCCGGTCGCGCTCCGACTCCAGCTCGATGCGGTCGAACCTGGTGAGCCGGCGCAGCGGGGTGTCCAGGATGTACTGCGTCTGGACCTCGCTCAGCGAGAAGTGCTCGATCAGGCGCTCCTTGGCCTGCGCGGAGTTGTCGCTGGAGCGGATGAGGCGGATGACCTCGTCGATGTCCAGGAGGGCGACCAGCAGACCCTCGACCAGATGCAGCCGGTCCCGCTTCTTGCCACGGCGGAACTCCGACCTGCGCCGTACGACCTCGAAGCGGTGGTCGAGGTAGACCTCCAGGAGCTCCTTGAGGCCCAGCGTGAGGGGCTGGCCGTCCACCAGCGCGACGTTGTTGATGCCGAAGGACTCCTCCATGGGCGTCAGCTTGTAGAGCTGCTCCAGGACGGCCTCCGGCACGAAGCCGTTCTTGATCTCGATGACCAGGCGCAGGCCGTGCGAGCGGTCGGTGAGGTCCTTGACGTCGGCGATGCCCTGCAGCTTCTTGGCGCCGACCAGGTCCTTGATCTTGGCGATCACCTTCTCCGGGCCCACGGTGAAGGGCAGCTCTGTGACGACGAGGCCCTTCCTGCGCGCCGTCACGTGCTCCACAGAGACCGTCGCGCGGATCTTGAAGCTGCCGCGGCCCGATTCGTACGCGTCCCTGATCCCGGAGAGGCCGACGATCCGCCCGCCCGTGGGCAGGTCGGGTCCCGGGATGTGCTTCATGAGGGTCTCGAGATCGGCGCCCGGGTGCCGGATCAGGTGCCGGGCGGCGGCGATCACCTCGCCGAGGTTGTGCGGCGGCATGTTCGTGGCCATTCCGACCGCGATGCCCTGCGCGCCGTTCACCAGCAGATTCGGATACGCGGCCGGGAGGACGCCCGGCTCCTGCTCCTGGCCGTCGTAGTTCGGTGAGAAGTCGACCGTGTTCTCGTCGATCGACTCCGTCATCAGGGAGGTCGCGTCGGCCATCCGGCACTCGGTGTACCGCATGGCGGCCGGCGGGTCGTCGTTGCCCAGCGAGCCGAAGTTGCCGTGGCCGTCCACCAGGGGCAGGCGCATCGAGAAGGGCTGGGCCAGGCGCACCAGGGCGTCGTAGATCGACGCGTCGCCGTGGGGGTGCAACTTACCCATGACCTCGCCGACGACGCGGGCGCATTTAACGTATCCGCGGTCGGGGCGCAGCCCCATCTCGTTCATCTGGTAGACGATGCGGCGGTGTACGGGCTTGAGGCCGTCGCGGGCGTCCGGCAGGGCCCTGGAGTAGATCACCGAGTACGCGTACTCGAGGAAGGAGCCCTGCATCTCGTCGACGACGTCGATGTCGAGGATGCGCTCCTCGAAGTCGTCTGGCGGCGGGGTCTTCGTGCTGCGGCGGGCCATCGCTGCTGCGACTCCTTCACAGTGTCTGCCGGGGCATGAACGGGATCTGACGAGCTCCATTGTGGACCGCCCCACTGACAACCCGGACCACGCCCCATGCACAGAGGTCCGGGAGGACACGCGCCCGCTCGCTCTCGGCGTAGCCGTTCCGGGAACTTCGCCAGCTGTCAGCGCGCTTGCATACAGTGGCATGACTAGCAGGAATTCAGCAGTTTTCCGCGATCGAAGGGACGTACATGCCCATGGGTCACACGGCCACCGTCGAGGCCGGCTCCGGCGGGCTGACAGCGACCGAGCACCGCCTGGCCAACGGCCTGCGCGTGGTGCTCTCCGAAGATCATCTGACCCCGGTCGCGGCGGTGTGCCTCTGGTACGACGTCGGCTCGCGCCACGAGGTCAAGGGCCTGACCGGACTTGCTCACCTCTTCGAGCACCTGATGTTCCAGGGCTCGGCCCAGGTGAAGGGCAACGGCCACTTCGAGTTCGTGCAGGGCGCGGGCGGTTCGCTCAACGGCACCACCAGTTTCGAGCGCACCAACTATTTCGAGACCATGCCCACGCACCAGCTGGAGCTCGCCCTCTGGCTGGAGGCCGACCGCATGGGCTCGTTGCTCGCCGCGCTCGACGACGAGTCGATGGAGAACCAGCGCGACGTCGTCAAGAACGAGCGCCGCCAGCGCTACGACAACGTCCCCTATGGCACCGCTTTCGAGAAGCTGACCGCCCTCGCGTACCCGGAGGGCCACCCGTACCACCACACCCCCATCGGGTCGATGGCCGACCTGGACGCGGCCACCCTGGAGGACGCCCGCGCGTTCTTCCGCACCTACTACGCGCCCAACAACGCCGTTCTGTCGATCGTCGGCGACATCGACCCGGAGGCGACGCTCGCCTGGGTCGAGAAGTACTTCGGCTCCATCCCCGGCCACGACGGCAAGCCCGCCCCGCGCGACGGCTCCCTGCCGGACATCATCGGCGAGCAGCTGCGCGAGGTCGTCGAGGAGGAGGTCCCGGCGCGCGCGCTGATGGCCGCCTACCGGCTCCCGGAGGACGGCACGCGCGCGTGCGACGCGGCCGACCTCGCCCTGACCGTCCTCGGCGGCGGTGAGTCCTCCCGCCTCTACAACCGGCTCGTACGCAGGGACCGTACGGCTGTGGCGGCCGGTTTCGGTCTGCTGCGCCTGGCCGGAGCGCCCTCCCTGGGCTGGCTCGACGTGAAGACCTCCGGAGACGTGGAGGTCCCCGTCATCGAGGCGGCCGTCGACGAGGAGCTCGCCCGGTTCGCCGAGGAGGGCCCCACGGCCGAGGAAATGGAGCGCGCCCAGGCCCAGTTGGAGCGCGAGTGGCTGGACCGGCTCGGTACGGTCGCCGGCCGCGCCGACGAACTGTGCCGGTACGCCGTGCTGTTCGGCGACCCGCAGCTCGCCCTGACCGCCGTACAGCGCGTGCTCGACGTCACGGCCGAGGAGGTCCAGGAGGCCGCCAAGGCCCGACTGCGCCCCGACAACCGTGCGGTGCTCGTGTACGAGCCGATCGCCACCGACGAGGAGACCGCCACCGACGAGGAGAGCGCCCAGTGACCGAGGCCACCGTGACCATGGACTTCCATCCCCAGCCCCAGGCCGGCGAGGCCAAGCCCTGGGCCTTCCCGGCGCCCGAGCGCGGTGCGCTCGACAACGGCCTGACGGTGCTGCGCTGCCACCGCCCCGGCCAGCAGGTCGTCGCCGTGGAGGTCCTCCTGAACGCACCGCTGGAGGCCGAGCCGCAGGGCCTGGACGGTGTCGCCACGATCATGGCGCGAGCGTTCTCCGAAGGCACCGACAAGCACTCCGCCGAGGAGTTTGCCGCCGAACTGGAGCGCTGCGGCGCCACGTTGGACTCGCACGCCGACCACCCGGGCGTACGGCTGAGCCTCGAGGTCCCGGTATCGCGGCTCCCGAAGGCGCTCGGTCTGCTCGCCGACGCCCTCAGGGCGCCCGCTTTCGAGGACAGCGAGGTCGAACGGCTCGTCCGTAACCGGCTCGACGAGATCCCGCACGAGACCGCCAACCCGGCCCGCCGCGCCGCCAAGGAGCTCTCCAAGCAGCTCTTCCCGGCGAGCTCGCGCATGTCGCGCCCGCGCCAGGGCACCGAGGAGACGGTCGCGGCCATCGACTCGGCGGCGGTACGCGCCTTCTACGAGAAGCATGTACGCCCCGCCACGGCCACCGCGGTCGTCGTGGGCGACCTCACCGGTGTCGACCTCGACGCGCTGCTCGGTGACACGCTCGGCGCCTGGACCGGCTCGCCGGCCGAGGCGCGTCCCGTGCCTCCGGTGACCGCCGACGACACCGGCCGCGTGGTCATCGTCGACCGCCCTGGAGCCGTCCAGACGCAGCTGCTCATCGGCCGCGTAGGCGCCGACCGGCACGACCGCGTCTGGCCCGCTCAGGTGCTCGGCACGTACTGCCTCGGCGGCACCCTCACCTCGCGTCTCGACCGCGTCCTGCGCGAGGAAAAGGGCTACACCTACGGTGTGCGGGCGTTCGGCCAGGTGCTGCGCTCCGCCCCGGACGGTACGGGCGTCGCGATGCTCGCCATCAGCGGCTCGGTGGACACGCCGAACACCGGCCCGGCGCTGGACGACCTCTGGAAGGTGCTGCGTACGCTCGCGGCCGAGGGGCTGACGGACGCCGAGCGCGATATCGCCGTACAGAACCTGGTGGGTGTGGCGCCGCTCAAGTACGAGACCGCGGCCGCCGTCGCCGGCACGCTCGCCGACCAGGTCGAGCAGCACCTGCCGGACGACTTCCAGGCGACCCTGTACCGCCAACTCGCCGCGACGGGCACCGTGGAGGCCACCGCGGCCGCCGTGAGCGCCTTCCCGGTGGACCGTCTGGTGACCGTCCTCGTCGGGGACGCCGCCCAGATCGAGGAGCCCGTCAAGGCCCTCGGAATCGGTGAAGTGAGCGTGGTCCCGGCCGAGTAGAGCCGCCGCACATCCCGGGGACCCTGGAGGCTGATGAGCCTCCAGGGTCCCTCTTTGTCCAAATTGATTGGATTGGTTGCGAGTTGGTATGGAGGTTGTGTGTCTGGCCTGTGGCGTGCGCTACAAAAGCCGTCATCCGTTTGTTATTTGAGAGATGACCCGCTTAGCGTCAGTCCGGCTGTCCGTCAGGCACTGCGCCGCACCCGCGGCACCGGACAGTCATCGCCGAGTCCCCGTACGGCGCGAGCCAGGGGAGCCGGGGACCCATCGCAGTCCCTGGGGTGAATCGGGCGCCCTCCTGGAGGGGGCCCGTAGGAGACCTTCCTGCTCCGAACCCGTCAGCTAACCCGGTAGGCGAGAAGGAAGGAAAGGACAAGCCACTTCATGGCGTTCACCCGCGCCACCGGGAAGCACCGTCGCCCGAGCCGTACGAAGCGCACGTCCTCGAGGACCGTTGGCGTAGCGACGCTCGCCACCACCGGTGTCATCGGCACTCTGGCCGCCCCGGCGTTCGCCGGCCCGTCCACTGCCAAGCAGACAGGGCTGACCCAGGCCGTCACCATGGGCGACTCGGTCGCCGACCAGATCGACGCCCAGGCCCACGCCCAACGCCAGGCAGCCGAGGAGGCCGCCGCCCGTCAGGCAGCAGAAGAGGCCGCCAAGAAGCGGGCCGCCGAGCAGAAGGCCCGCGCCGAGGCGAAGGCCAAGGCGGAGCGTGCGGCCGAGGAGCGCGCCGCCCGTGAGGCCGAGCGCAAGCGCCTGCTCAACTCCTTCGTCTCGCCGATCAGCGACTCGTACGTCTCGACCGGCTACAAGGCCGGCGGCTCCGTCTGGTCCTCCGGCAGTCACACCGGCGTCGACTTCCACGCCGCAAGTGGCACCACCGTCCGCGCCGTGGGCGCCGGCACCGTCGTCGAGGCCGGCTTCGAGGGCTCGTACGGCAACCAGGTCGTCATCAAGATGAACGACGGCACGTACACGCAGTACGCCCACATGTCGTCCCTCTCCGTCTCCGTCGGCCAGAGCGTCACCCCGGGCCAGCAGATAGGCCTCTCCGGGGCGACCGGCAACGTCACCGGAGCGCATCTGCACTTCGAGGCGCGTACGTCCCAGGAGTACGGCTCGGACATGGACCCCGTCGCCTACCTCCGCTCGCACGGCGTGAACGTCTGACGACTCACCGCACCCTTCCCGAAGGCCCCGGCTCACCGAGCCGGGGCTTTCGTGCGTCTTGACCGGACGTCTGCCTGTTCTGCGCGACTATGTGTCCAAAAAAACGCCATGGATTCCGGCCCGCCATCGGAATTTCCCGCACTCTGCAATAGAGTCACCGAACGAGCGTCAATCGACCGCGTTTCGCGGGGATTAAGGCGGAGGTCCGGTCATGCGTATTCCCGCGCACTCGGTATGCACGGCGATCCGTGACGACATCGTGGCGGGTGTCTACGAACGCGGCAGCCGGCTCACCGAGGAACTCCTCGCGCGTCGCTACGGCGTCTCGCGGGTCCCCGTGCGGGAGGCGCTGCGCACGCTGGAGGCGGAGGGCTTCGTCGTCACCCGCAGGCACGCGGGCGCGTGCGTCGCGGAACCCACCGAGCAGGAGGCCGCCGACCTGCTGGAGATGCGCATGCTCCTGGAGCCGCTGGGCGCCGCGCGCGCCGCACAGCGGCGTACGGAGGCGCACCTCAAGGTGCTGCGAGGCCTCGTCAGGCTGGGCCAGGAGCGGGCCAGGAAGGGCCAGGGCGAGGATCTGCGCTCCCTGGGCGGCTGGTTCCACGAGACGCTCGCGCAGGCCTCCGGCAGCCCCGCGCTGACCTCGATGCTCACCCAGCTGCGACACAAGATCGCCTGGATGTACGCGGTCGAGGCGCCGGCCCATCCCGCCGAGTCCTGGTCGGAGCACGGCGGCATCGTGGACGCCGTCGCGCGCGGCGACAGCGAGCGGGCCCGGGCGATCACGGCCTTGCACACCGAGCGGGCGACGGCCGCGCACCGGCTGCGCTTTCCCGGGCACGGTGATCGCGTGGAGCGTGTGAGGACTTCGCAACACCCCGTAAACACGGCGAGCCTGCGGCATTAACAGTGGCGCCGTATACAAAGGGGGAGTAATTCGCGGGGGATTATTTCTGCTGCCCGCAACCTGGAATTGCAAAGGGCCCGCCCGGTATTTCGGGCGAGCCCTTTTGGTGCGTGTGCGGGACGGCGTCTTTTGAACGCGACCCTTGAGTCACACGGTTTCGGGCAGTTCCTCAAGCCCCTCCGAAACCAGCTTGGCCAAGCGGTCGAGCGCGGCGTCCGCTCCCTCGGCGTCGGAGGCCAGGACGATCTCCTCGCCGCCCTTGGCGCCCAGGCCGAGCACCGCGAGCATGGATGCGGCGTTGACGGGGTTGCCGTCCGCCTTGGAGATCGTCACAGGGACGCCGGCGGCTGTGGCCGCACGGACGAAGATGGAGGCGGGGCGGGCGTGGAGGCCCTCGGCCCAGCCGACGTTGACGCGGCGCTCAGCCATGTGATGCTGCCCTTCAGGTGTGCTCAGGTTGTCTAGACCACTATTCCATACGTGAAGCGTCCCCTGGCGGGCGCCGGCCCGGCAGAGGCCACGAGCCCATGCGGGGGCCCGAGTCGGGCCCCGGACTGCCTCGCGCCATTGTCGGACACGAGCCGTACTCTGGGGCCCATGCAGACCTCGTCGGATCGGCACGAGTATCCCGCCCACTGGGAGGCCGACGTCGTGCTGCGCGACGGCGGCACCGCGCGCATCCGGCCGATCACGGCCGACGACGCCGACCGCCTGGTCAGCTTCTACGAGCAGGTGTCCGACGAGTCGAAGTACTACCGCTTCTTCGCGCCGTACCCGCGCCTGTCCGCCAAGGATGTCCACCGCTTCACGCACCACGACTTTGTGGACCGGGTGGGACTCGCGGCCACGGTCGGCGGCGAGTTCATCGCCACCGTACGCTACGACCGCATCGACGCCGAGGGGCTGCCCGCCTCGTCTCCCGCCGACGAGGCCGAGGTCGCCTTCCTCGTGCAGGACGCCCACCAGGGCCGTGGTGTGGCCTCCGCGCTGCTGGAGCACATCGCCGCGGTGGCCCGGGAGCGCGGCATCCGCCGGTTCGCCGCCGAGGTGCTGCCCGCCAACAGCAAGATGATCAAGGTCTTCACGGACGCCGGCTACCAGCAGCAGCGCAGCTTCGAAGACGGCGTCGTACGCCTGGAGTTCGACCTGGAACCCACCGACCGCTCACGCGCGGTGCAGTGGGCCCGGGAGCAGCGGGCCGAGGCGCGGTCCGTGGCCCGGCTCCTCGCACCCGGTTCCGTCGCCGTCATCGGGGCGGGCCGCGCGCCCGGCGGAGTGGGGCGCAGCGTCCTCGACAACCTCCGCGACGCCGGGTTCGGCGGACGGCTGTACGCGGTGAACAGGGCCCTCCAGGAGAAGGAACTCGGCGGAGTCGCGGCGTACCGCTCGATCCGTGACATCCCCGACCCCGTCGATCTCGCCGTGGTCGCCGTCCCTGCTGAGCACGTCCCCCAGACCGTCGCCGACTGCGGTGAACACGGTGTGCAGGGGCTCGTCGTACTCACCGCGGGGTACGCCGAGAGCGGCCCCGAAGGACGGGAGCGCCAGCGTGAACTCGTGCGCCACGCGCGCGCGTACGGCATGCGCATCATCGGACCCAACGCCTTCGGAATCATCAACACCGCACCGGATGTACGGCTCAACGCCTCGCTCGCGCCCAAGATGCCGCGGGCCGGACGCATCGGTCTGTTCGCGCAGTCCGGTGCCATCGGGATCGCGCTGCTGTCCCGGCTGCAGCGGCGCGGCGGCGGCGTCACGGGCGTGACCGGGGTGTCCACGTTCATCTCCTCGGGCAACCGCGCGGACGTGTCCGGCAACGACGTACTGCAGTACTGGTATGACGACCCCGACACCGATGTCGCGCTGATGTACCTCGAATCCATCGGCAACCCAAGGAAGTTCACGCGCCTCGCGCGCCGGACCGCCGCCGCCAAGCCGCTCGTCGTCGTCCAGGGCGCACGGCACAGCGGGTCCGCGCCTCCAGGCCATGCCGTACGGGCCACACGGCTGCCGCACGCGACCGTGTCCGCGCTGCTGCGGCAGGCCGGGGTGATCAGGGTGGACACGATCACCGAGCTCGTCGACGCCGGGCTGCTGCTGGCACGCCAGCCGCTCCCCGCCGGACCTCGTGTGGCGATCCTCGGGAACTCCGAGTCGCTGGGGCTGCTCACGTACGACGCCTGTCTCGCCGAAGGGCTTCAGCCGTTGCCGCCGCTGGACCTGACCACGGCGGCATCGGCGGAGGACTTCCATGCGGCCCTCGCGCACGCACTGGCCGATGACGCCTGTGACGCCGTCGTGGTCACCGCCATACCAGCGGTCGGTGAGACCTCGCCTTCCGACGCCGCTCTCGCCGAGGCGCTGCGTTCGGCCGCGGCGGCGTCCCCGGCGAAGCCGGTCCTCGTGGTCCATGTGGAACTCGGCGGGCTCGCCGAAGCCCTCTCCGCCGCCACCAGCACCGCGCCCCACGCCGTCGAGCTCCAGGTGCCGCCGCCCGCCGAACGCCCCGCGGCGCGGACCCCCGCGGACGATTCCACTCTCATCCCCGCCTACCCCGCGGCCGAGCGCGCCGTCCGCGCCCTCGCCGAGGCCGTCAGGTACGGGCACTGGCGCGGGGACGCCGCCGAGCCCGGCCGGGTGCCCGAGTTCGAGGACATCGACGAGAAGGGGGCCGCCGAGCAGATCGACGCTCTGCTGGCCGAGGGCGACCCGGCCGGGCTCACGCTCGGCCTCGAGGACACCTGCGCGCTGCTCGGCCGGTACGGCATCGACGTACGCCGCGCTCTGCCCGCCCCGACGCCCGACGAGGCCGTGGCGGCGGCCGAGCGCTCCGGCTACCCCGTGGCGCTGAAGGCCACCGCCGCGCACCTGCGGCACCGGGCCGACCTGGGCGGCGTACGACTGGATCTGGCGGACGAGGAGCAACTGCGGCGGGCGTACACGGAATTGACCGAGCTCTTCGGGACGCCCGCCGAACTGCGCCCGGTGGTGCAGGCCATGGCGCCCCGCGGCGTCGACACCGTCGTCCGCGCGGTGATCGACCCGGCGGCCGGGCCGGTGCTCTCGTTCAGCCTCGCCGGAGCCGCCTCGGAGCTGCTCGGAGACACCGCGCACCGGCTGATTCCGGTCACCGACCGGGAGGCGGCCTCGCTGGTCCGGTCGATCCGGACGGCGCCGCTCCTCTTCGGCTGGCGGGGCTCGGCACCGGCGGACACGGCGGCACTGGAGGAACTGCTGTTGCGCCTGTCGCGCCTTGTGGACGACCACCCGGAGGTCGTCTCCGTCACCCTGGAACCCGTGGTCGTCGCCCCGCGCGGGCTGACCGCGCTCGGTGCCTCCGTGCGGCTCGCGCCCCCGCCCGCCCGCGGCGACCTCGGTCCGCGCACGCTTCCTGTGTACTGATCGGTGCCTCGCAGTCAGTGCGCCCCCGTAGGATGGGCGCCATGGCCAAGACCAGTACATCGACCCAGGGGCTGCGAGCGGCGATCGAGCGCAGCGGCTACTACCCGGCCCTCGTGGCCGAGGCGGTGGAAGCCGCTGTCGGCGGCGAGGCCATCCGGTCGTTTCTGGTCCACCAGGAGACGACGTTCGACGCCAACGAGGTGCGTCGGCATGTGACGGTGCTTGTCCTCACCGACAACCGCTTCATCGTGAGCCACACCGACGAGCAGGCCGCGGACAGCACGTCGCCGACGCCGTACGCGACGACATCCACCGAGTCCGTAAAGCTTGGCCGGATCTCGTCGGTCGTCCTCAGCCGGGTCGTCGCCAACCCGGAGAAGTACGTGCCCGGGACGCTGCCCCGCGAGGTCGTCCTCACCATCGGCTGGGGCGCGGTCTCCCGCCTCGACCTGGAGCCGGCCGCCTGCGGCGACCCCAACTGCGAGGCGGACCACGGCTATACGGGCAGCTCGACGGCCGACGACCTCAGCCTGCGCGTCAGCGAAGCCGGGGACGGACCGGACGCCGTGCGCCAGACGCTCGCCTTCGCCCAGTCGCTCTCCGAGGCGACCGCGGACGTCACCCCGTAATGGCGCAGCCCCTCTGGGACCACCCGGAACCCTTGACCATCGAGTCCGCGCCCGTGCCCGAGTACGGCTCCGGTTCACTCGCCGATCTGCTGCCCACGCTCGCCGCGGGCATGGGCGTACCGAATCTGGCCGCCACGCTCACGGACCTGACTCCGGCCGACCGGAACTGCGTCTTTCTGATCGACGGCCTCGGCTGGGAGCAGCTGAGGGCGCATCCCGAAGAGGCCCCGTTCATGAGCTCCCTCCTGGGCAGCTCCCGCGGCGGCACCGGCCGCCCGATCACCGCCGCCTACCCCGCGACCACCGCCACCTCGCTCGCCACGGTCGGTACGGGTCTGGCGCCGGGCGTCCACGGCCTGCCCGGCTACACGGTGCGCAATCCGGACACCGGCGAGCTGATGAACCAGCTCCGCTGGAACCCCTGGACACCGCCGAACGTCTGGCAGCCGTACCCCACGGTCTTCGAGCTGGCCGACCGGGCGGGCGTGCACAGCGCACAGGTCTCCTCGCCGACCTTCGAGAACACGCCCCTGACGAGGGTCGCGCTGAGCGGCGGAACGTTTCACGGGCGCCTGTCCGGCGAGGAGCGCATGGACCTCGCGGCCGAGCAACTGGCCGCCGGGGACCGCTCGTTGGTCTACACGTACTACGCCGAGGTGGACGGCAAGGGCCACCGCTTCGGCGTCGACTCGGACCCCTGGCGCGGACAACTCATGTACGTGGACCGCCTGGTCCAGAGGCTGGCCGAGCAACTGCCGCCGCGCACGGCCCTGTACATCACCGCCGACCACGGCATGATCGACATCCCCTTCGGCGAGCCGCACCGCATCGACTTCGACGAGGACTGGGAGCTGCGCGCCGGCGTCGCCCTGCTCGGCGGCGAGGGCCGCGCCCGGCATGTGTACGCCGTACCGGGCGCCGAATCGGACGTACTGACCTGCTGGCGCGAGGTGCTCGGCGAGCAGTTCTGGGTGGCGTCCCGGGACGAGGCGATCGCGGCGGGCTGGTTCGGGAAGCCCGACCGGATCGAGGAGCGGGTGTACGCCCGTATCGGCGACGTGGTCGCGGCGGCCCGCGACGACGTCCTGCTCATCGCCTCACAGCGGGAGCCCAAGGAGTCGTCGATGCTCGGCAACCACGGTTCGCTGACCCCCGCCGAGCAGCTGGTCCCGCTGCTCGAAGTACGCTCCTGATCGTCGGCCGCCTCGCCACTGAACCGCCCCCGCTGAAAGGTGCTCAACTCGCCATGCCCGAGCTGGTGTTCTTCTCCGGGACGATGGACTGTGGGAAGTCAACTTTGGCGCTTCAGATTGGGCACAACCGGTCGGCAAGGGGTCTGCAGGGTGTGATCTTCACGCGGGATGACCGTGCCGGCGAGGGTAAGTTGTCGTCGCGTTTGGGCTTGGTCACGGACGCGGTTGAGGCGGCTCCGGGCATGGATCTGTACGGGTACCTGGTGGAGCAGATGTCGCACGGTGCCAAGGTCGACTACGTGATCGTGGATGAGGCGCAGTTCCTCGCGCCGGTGCAGATCGACCAGTTGGCCCGGATCGTGGACGACCTCGTCCTGGACGTCTTCGCGTTCGGCATCACCACGGATTTTCGCACCAAGCTCTTCCCTGGCTCGCAGCGTTTGATCGAACTTGCAGACCGCGTGGAGACGTTGCAGGTCGAGGCGATGTGTTGGTGCGGTGCACGGGCCACCCATAACGCGCGCACGCTGGCTGGGGAGATGGTGGTCGAGGGCGAGCAGGTGGTGGTAGGGGATGTGGCCGGCTCGGCGGCGGAGGTGGGGTATGAGGTGCTGTGTCGGCGTCATCACCGCAGGCGGATGACGAGCGCCGCTGCCCATGCAGGGGCGTTGTCGCCGGACGTATTGCCGGTCGCCTCCGCCTGATTTCCTGTCGGAGGGACGTCAGTGGACACGTTTTCGGTCGTGCTGGTCATGGTTGTTGCTGTATGACGCGAATGTGGTGGAGTTCCGCTTCAACGTTTAGTGCCTGCGTTAGCAGATCGTTTTCGATCTGGCAAACATGCAGGTCAGGTGGGGTCAGTCCCTTCGGGGGGTGGCCCCGTTGCCGTTCCCTATGCTGGATCCGTGCTGGATCATCTGACACATCGTCACCTGTCATCATTCCTGGTTATCCGTACCGCTGCTGGATCGGCGCTGCATCCGCCTGACGGCTCGTCAGCAGGATGGGATGCTGTCCGGCCGCGGAATCCGTAGCCGACGGGCCTGCTGCGGGGCGTCCGGGGCCGGTGGTGAGGCGGCGTGCGGCCCGTCGTGGCGGGTGGGTCGGTGGCTCGGGGTCGAGCGCTGGACCCCGAGCGGGTGTTGGCCGCAGGTTCGAGCCCTTGGCGGGAGCCACGGAACATGGCCGGTCGTGCGCGAGCCGCTGACCTGCATGTTTGCGCCACGGTGATGGTGGAGGGGCGCTCTAGGCTCGTTCCGGTCGACCCGGGAGTGGGTCGGTGAGTGGTCCAAGCCTTTACGGGCGCTGTCGCGTTGGTGGAGTCCACGCTGTACCTATGAGGTGGCTCGGCTGTTGGCCGCAGATTCGAGTCCTGGGCCGAAGTAGCAACCAAGGGCTGGTCGTTCCGCATCCCCTCTGACCTGTGGAGATTCGCTAGTTGTGATGGCGTCGGCACGTCTGCCCAAGACCTGTATGGGGTGATCTCAGGGGAGGAAAGCGGCCGCGTGGGCCGTGGACGTGGGCGTGATGCGCAAGCGCCTGGAGGCCCCACCGGGCGGACTGATCCCTGGCCCGCGTCAGCCACTCCGTGGTCGGGGCACTCCTGTCCGCCACGCGGTACGGCTGCGCGGACGCGCCGTCCGTCTGATGCCGCCACGGTGCGCCCCGCACTACGCGCGGCAGAACTGGGAGATCAAGGGCTGCCCGAACGGCTACCGGCTGGAGGAACTGGGCACCCGCCCGGTCGATGGCGTACGCGGCTGCCCCGTCCGGCACGGGGAGCGGCCTGTCGCCGACTGAACTGTCAGTCCTCGCGGACAGCCAGCGCCAGGAACTGCGCGTCCGCGTGGACGTACGGCGCCATACACCGGCCCGAAAGGGTCGGCAGCGGGCGGAGGTCGGGCTTCGCCCGCAGGCGGTCCGGGATGGATGGCCGTGTAGACGTCCTCAAATTTCGCGATCGCTACGCTCCGCAAGGCCGTAGCTGGAAGCAATCGGATTCCACAACTCTACAAATGCTTCTTTGCTCTCGGTGGCCAACTCGTCAGTGAACTGTGCGGCTCGGTGAGCTTCGGTACGCGGTGCTGGCCCACCACGCGGACACCCTTCGTCCTGTGCTTCTCGTGCCCAGTCCGCGTAATTGCGGTCGGAATCTGCTGACGCGTCCCATGCGTCTTCCAGGTCAACCCTCAAGGTTTCATTGTTCGGCAGATCGGATAGATCTGTTTGATTGAGATCGTCCACGAGATCCTCCCGGTCGGCCGCTACATCCAGGAGGTTCTGACGGGCTGCAGTAAGGCTCTCGCATCGGTCGATCTGCCCAGTGGCAGTAGCGGCCCGCTCCCGCTGCAGGGCACTGCGGTCGAGGAGTTCGTCGAGCGTCGTTGCCTGCTGTTGTGGCTGGTGGGGGGTAGCCGATGAGCCTTCGATCCGTGTCATGGCGAGCGTGTCCGTGGTCGCCTGCAGATTGCCTGGCGATGCGGAGACGGCCGCGCTGCCAGCAAGGGCGAGGGGGACAACTATGGCCGCAACGGTAAGTTGACGTCGCATGATCGAGCCCTCCAGAAGAGATCTGTCTTTCTATCCACGATGCTCTTCAGCTTTGCCAATTGCATCTCAGCACAACGACAGGTTCATAGTTACTGAGCAGCATGTTCCATAGCTGGAAGCCGTGAAAAAGGGTTGTAGAATCAGCGACTTTCTGGAGTGCTCCGATGCCACACCCGGCGTTCCGTCCCGCCCTGGGGACGGCCAACTGCCAGGAGCGGCTACGCCCTGGTGACGGCCTCTCGCTCCCATGTCCGCCAGCGTCAGCGCGACCACAGACAGTGGTCAAGAGGCCTCACACCGAGGGAAACGCGACAGCCGATTACGCGAGGTCGCCAGTTTCATTCTCCCGACGCGACGACTTTCGACGACGGCCGAACGCTGACCCTCTGACGACTGACAACGCTTCTGTGACTCTGGTCAACTCACGCGGGCGCCCGGGGCGAGGGCACCCGGGGAAGCGCTGACACGGCGGTCTCAATCGCTACCGCAGGGCAGGGGAACAGCGAACTCCTCTTCCCCGGCTATGAAGCGGTCTACCTCACCGTTGTCGTCCATGGCAAAGGTGATGACCTTTCCTTGGAACTGTGCTCCGCTCGGGGTGAAGACGAGTTCGTCCGTGGATGGCTCCTGGATTTCACCGGCGTATGTCGCCAGTATCTCGGCTCGTGTGCTGCCCCGGTGGATTCCCGATGCGGTCGAGATTGACGAGGGTGAGAGGACATAGACCGCGACGAGGCGGTCGTCGTTGCTGAAACGCAGCAGCAGTCCGTCCGGACCGCCTTCGATGGACAGGTCCTTGCAGTCTGGGCCGCCCGGACCTTCGGGGATGCGGGCTCCGATCGCCTGCTCGGCCTCACTGCGGCTCATGCCCAACCGCAGCGGGCCAATTCCGTTGACGGTAACGCGATGTGTGCTCAGATCGGTCCGCTTGGGCTTCCCGGCGTCGATCTCGGATTGCTTGACGAATTGGCTGCCGTCCCAGCGCCAGGTGACGTGTCGGAGTATCGACGGGCCGGTGGCATGGGTGTCGCCCGATCCGTAGAACTTGACGTCTGTGAGGAGGAGTCCGCGGATGATCCTCACGGTGTCCGGTTGGTACTGCGGGGGAAGTTCGGCGACCTGGAACGTTGGTGTGCGGCCGACTTCCCTGCCGTCGGTCGTGCGGTAGACGCGCAGCTCTTGGAGGCTGAAGTTGCTCGGCTGGGGGCTGCAAGAGAACAGCACGGCGGTCACATCACCAAGGCGCGGCACGGTGCCCCGGGTGATTCGCTGAATCTGCACCTGCCAGCGCTCATAGTCCCCGATACCGCTGCCTCTCGCGGTGCCTTTGCCGTTGCGCACTGTGACAGGCGCCGCCTTGCTGACGATGTCGTCACAGGTCAAATGGTAAGTGCGGTTGGTCCAGTCGGTGTTGACTCTGGAGGCCAGGAACTGCCCGCCCTGCGTGGTGGACTGGCCGGAGTAACAGTGGGGGGAGCCGGGGCACTTCACGTTCAGCGCATCCACGGTCCGGCGCGTGAGGTCCAGTGTCCCGGCGCGGTATCCGGTCCCGCAGATAGGATCCCGCTTCGGTTGGTCCGCCTTCGCGGCGACCGCGGACTCGAACGTCTTCCAGGTCGCGTTGATGGGCGGAGAGTGCAGATCGCTCTCCTCATTCAAGCCGTGCAGACCAAGGAAGTGCACCGGGCATGTCGCTGCGACGGCAGCTGCGGACGGCAGGCTCACGGAAAGCCCGGCAGGCACCACCAGAGCCGCGGCGAGGGCGATGCTTCGGCAGACGCTCCGTGTCATGTCCAGTGGCTCCGTAAGTGCGGTGGCCCACCCCGAGCTGGACCCTCGGACTCTTCCAGAACACCACAGTGCTCGGCGTCGTGCACCCGGTCCGCCGGACCGCACCCCCGCTGAAAGGCGGCCCCTGCCATCTACTCCGAGCTGCCCGCAGTGGGCGCTGTCGGAACGCTCAGGGCCGTCGCCAGGCGAGCGTTTTCCACAGGCGTTCGAACTTCGCTGTAGTCGGTTTCTGCCGCAACCCCGGTGTGTCGAGCCTCCTCTTTCCTTCGGACAGGGCCGGCTCGAACCTCGTGGTACCTCACGGGCGCGGCCGTGATGAAGGGGATCGCGGAATGCATCGCGGTGGACGCGGGCGCGCCGCCCGCGCGAGGCGGTCGGCTGATCGAGGAAACGATCCGGACGGCCGAGCAGTGCCTCGTGGATTCGGTGCGCGACCTGGGGATAGGGCGGCCCCACGTTTCGGAACCACAGGTGGTGGGCCAGCGGCCCGGGGTGCGATATGAGGCTGCTGCGGCAGCGGTGCGAGGCCGGCATGGTCGCTCGCAGCCTGAAAACCGACCCTGCCCACCATGGGGCAGCAACTGGAGTACGAACGAACTCGGTCATCGGTCGGCTGAGGTACGAGGCGTATTTCCTGGCGGTCGCCCAGTCGCATCGTGGCGGCTGCGCGACCAAGCGTCCAGGTCTGGGCCTGTTATGTCTGCTTCAGGTGCTGGGTGAGCTGTTGGAGGGTGCTCCAGGTGCGGGGGTCGATGCCGTCGCCGAGTGGGTAGTGGAGGGCGGGTGCGGCTGCGGCGCCGAGTTGGACGGGGGTGAGGTTGAGGGGTGGGCGGCGGGCGTGGGCGAGGCCGATGTCGCTGACCGCGTCCGAGCCCAGCGTGAACGAGACGGGGATGGGCGGGGTCTCGAAATGCGGGGGAACGGTCAGGTCGCGGCGGGCGGTCCGGAGCGAGGTCAGCATGGTGGTGAGGCCGTGCTGGGCGGTGAGGGTCTCGGCGAGCGGTGCGATCGCGTCCAGGGGGGCGGTCTCGTCCTTGCCGTAGCCGAGGGTCAGGGTGATGTCTTCCTCGACTCCGGCGGGGGTGCGGGTGATGCGGAGGGTGGCGAGGGCGGGGCGGTCGGGGTGGCCGACGGCGATCAGCCAGGTGGGCTGGGGTGCGCGGCTGCGGGCGAGGTCGGTCAGCTGGCGGGTGTTCCAGGGGAGGTTGACGGGTTCGGCGGTGCTCCAGTCGGCGGGTGGGGTGCCGGTGAGGTGCTGCCAGGCGGTTTCCAGAGCGTGGCCGAGGGTGAGGTCTTGGTCGGCGGGGTGCCGGGTGCGCAGGGAGAGGATCAGCTGGCGTTCGCCGCTGTCGGACGCCGGGGCGAAGGCCTTGTCGGTGGAGGCCGTGCCGTTCTCGTCGCGGGTGGGGGCGAAGGCGCCGTCTTGCCAGTGGAGCTGGGCGCCGGAGAGACCGTCGTAGTAGCCGTGGTCGGGGTCTTGGATGACCCAGCGGTTGGGGTGGCCGTGCAGGGCGGTGCGGGTGGGCAGGGCGTCGGCCAGCCAGCTGGTCATGGCGATGAGGGGGCGGTCCTGGATGACGACCGCGGCCTGGTCGGTAAGAGCGTCGACGGCCGGTGGTGCCGCGTCGGGTGAGGGGGCGGCGGTGGCGGTTTCGGGGGTGAGGGGGACGACGTGGGTGTGGGCGGCCCGCGGGGGCCAGACGGTGCCGCCCAGGACGGCGGCCAGGCGTCCGGCAAAGGAGCCGGCGAGTTGCTCGCCTTCTGCGACGGCGGTGGAGGCGCGGGCTTCGGTCCACCAGAACGGGCCCTCGGGAACGGAGACTTCGTTGCCGAGCAGACGGGCGGCCTCGCCGGGGACCTGGACCAGAAGGGGTGCTTCGACGGAGAGCAGGGGGCGTCCGCCCGGGGAGCAGAGCTGGACGACGGCTCCCTCGGCGAGGGTGTTGATGCCCAGGTCGGGGCCACCTGCGAGGAGCCCGGCGAGCACGGTGTGGATGTCGGGCATCTTCGGGGTGAGGGCGATGACGTCCTTGGTCACGGGTGCTCGTTTTCTGCGGTGGCCGCGGAAAGGGTCGCCCGACCAAGCAGCCCCCCGAGGCGTGACCGTCAGCGCGGGTGTGCGACGGCCCCCCGGGGGGCTGCTTCCTGTTCGAGGATGGAGAGGATTTCGTGGAGCAGGTCGTCACATGGCGACGGTCTTCGCCGCGTCGGGGGACTTTTCCCGAACGCCGGGGCGGTACAGCAGGAAGGTCACGACGAGGCCGACGGCTGCGAGGCCGGCTGCCCACCAGTACGCGGTGGAGTAGCTGTGCAACGCCGCCTCGGCGACCACCTCGGGCGTGGCCTGCCGGCTGCTGAGATAGCTGCCCGCGGCGCTCGCCGCGAGCGTGTTGAGGATGGCGATCCCCAGCGAACCACCGATCTGCTGCGTGGTGTTGACCGCCGCAGAGGCCACACCGGAGTCGTCCTCGTGCACCCGGTAGGTGGCCAGGTCGATCGCCGGCGCATAGACCATGCCGAGACCGAGGCCCAGGACGACCAGCGGCGGCAGAATGCCTCCGACGTAAGTGCTGTCCAGCTCCAGGCGGGTGAACCAGACCATGCCCACGCCCAGCAGCGCCATCCCGAGGGGAATCACGATCTTCGGCCCCACCCGGGGCATTAGGACCCCCACGGCCAGGCCGGAGGCAACGACCAGGGCGACCGGGATGGGCAGGAAGGCGAGCCCCGCCTCGACCGGGGTGTACTTGAGCGTCTGCTGCATGTAGTAGGCGAGGAACAACGCGACCGCGTACATGCCTCCGGTGGCGACCAGAATGGCGATCTGCGAGGCTCCCCGGTCCCTGTCGAGGAGGATGCGCAGGGGTAGCAGCGGCCGGTCCGTCGTCGACTGCCAGTACGTGAAGAGGGCGAGCAGGGCGAGACCCCCGACCAGCAGACCCCAGCTGGCGGGAGAACCCCACCCGTGCGACTCGGCGTTGGAGAACCCGTACACCAGGCCGAAGAGTCCCAGGGTGACCAGCACCGCGCCGGGGACGTCGAGCTTGGCGCGTTGGGCCGCCCGGGGCTGACGCTCGATCAGCAGCAGACCGCCCAGGAACGCCGCCGCCGCGAACGCCAGGTTGATGTAGAGGGTCCAACGCCAGTTGAGGTACTCGGTCAGCACGCCGCCGAGCAGATTGCCGAGCGCCCCGCCGGCGCCCGCGATGGCACCGAAGATCGCGAAGGCCCGGCCCCGTTCCTTGACGTCGGTGAAGATGGTCGTCAGCAGAGAGAGAGCCGCCGGCGCCAACAGGGCACCCGAGACACCCTGGAGCGCTCTGGCCAGCACCAGGAGTTCGAAGTTGCCGGCGGCTCCGCCGAGCACCGAGGCGGCGGCGAAACCGACGACACCCGCGAGGAAGGTCTCCTTGCGGCCGAAGAGATCGGCGATACGCCCCCCGATCAGCAGCAAGCTGCCGAAGGTGAGTGCGTAGGCGGTGACGATCCACTGCCTGTCGTTGTCGGAGAAGCCCAGGTCGGCCTGTGCGGACGGCAGCGCGATGTTCACGATGGTGGCGTCCAGCATGATCATCAGCTGGGCCAGAGCGATCACGGCCAGCGCCCACCACCGCCGCGAGGACCGCGGGGACGAAGGTCCTGACTCGTGCGGAATGCTGGTGGGTTCGCCGGTGGATAACGACATGGCGGGGCCACTCCGTTCACCGACGTCGACGCGCTGATGGAACGCCTGGGCCGGATCCGCCGCCTCGGCTACTCGGTCACCCGCGGCGAGCCGGACCCTGACGTGGTGAGCATCGCAGCGCCGATCCGGGACGGCAACGGGCATGTGGTGGCGGCGGTGAGCGTGGCCGCCTTCGCCTCCCGGGTCTACCCGGAGGCTGAGGCGGGGATCGCCCAGAAGGTACTGGACACGGCACGCGAGATCGGCGACCGGATGACCGTCGTCGCGGGGTAACGCTGCTCGTACCGAGGGGGACCGGCGGGCGCCCCGGCTGGCCGTAGCCCCGGTCACGGGGTGCTTCAGCGCCCTTTCAATCACTCGGGCTCTCAAGCACGGGATCTGTCAGCTGCCTCGATCGACGTGCGCCGACGTGTAGCTCCTTCCGCGGGGTCTTCGCGGATATAAGCCACTGATGGCACACCCTGCCCGCAGGCAGGAGGCGTTCGAGGTTCTGATGTCCCGGACAGCGGGCCGGTTCGCGCGGGTCGAACCCCGGCGCCGGGTAAGGGACTTGGTGATGGGGTTGCTGTCGGACCTGCCGCGCAAGGACTGCTGGAGCATCGCCGAGTGGGTCGGGGAGGCCACCCCGGACGGCGTGCAGCATCTGCTCGGCCGGGCCAAGTGGGATGCCGTGAGATCGTGCAGAGAGCCCTACGGCCGGGTGCCCCTGAGAGGCCCTGCTGAACAGCGGAAATGACCCTCTCGGGGGCGCAGTCTGGGCGTCCACGACCGTGCTGGATATGCGCTGGATCGTACGACACGATGCGGCGTATCCGCAGGTGGCAGCCCTGGCGTCAATGTTCCGCTTCAACGTTTAGTTTTGGCTCGAATCGCCCCCTGGTCTGCGTTTATGCAGGTCAGGGGGCGATTCGTTGCCCGGTTCCGTGCGTTGCGGCGGAACGTTCAAGGTCTGGATTCGTGAGTTGCGGCAAGGTGTTTGTGCAGGTCAGGGTGTTTCCGCCCGGTAGTTGAATCCGGGTGGGATTTCCGATTGCTGGATTCTTGCTGGGGCGGTCGGCGTGGCTGGAAGGCCAGGACGGGTCGGGGTGGGCGAGTTGGAGCTTTGCCGAATGCCAAGGCCAGGTTTCGGCGGGTGCTCAGGTGCGGGCGGCTCCGCCATGCAATGAGGCGCAGATGACGGCGAGCAGCGCGTCGAACGCCTGCTTGTGGCTGTGCGGCTTGGCGGCGGCCAGGAGCCGGCGGTCTGACTGGCCTCGCGAGCGGACGGCTCGCGAGCACCTTGACGGGCTCTCTGGCGGCAGGGCTGCGGCCGACGAAGCGTCGCGGATCACCGAGGGCGCCCTTGTCGATGGGCTTGTGGCGCAGCGGGCACAGGCACAGTCCGTGGTCGACGTCGTCCGGGCAGCCGAACGCCTGCATGACTCTGCCACGCACGTGCATCTCACACCGGTCGCGGGGTCGCACTCGTGCGTGCGTACAGGTGTACTGAGTGGGTACGAATACGCATATACAGGGCTCTGATGACCATCGCGCCCACGCTCGCACGTGTATGAGCACATGGGGGTCAGGGGTGGCACTTGCCCTTGACGCTGCGGACTTTCCGCACACGGGGACGGGGGACGCCGTGCGGGGACGGCTGGTGAGTGGGCGGTATCGGCTCTTGGAGAGGCTGGGCGCGGGTGGAATGGGGGAGGTCTGGCGGGCCCGGGATGAGGACTTGGGCCGGGAAGTCGCCCTCAAGGTCTTCTCTCCGCCGGAGGGCAGCGACGCGGAGGAACGCGCGGAGCTGCTCGGCCGTTTTCGACGGGAGGCGCGCGCCGCGGCGGGGCTGGACAGCCCGCACATCGTTACCGTTCACGACCACGGTACGGACGGGGACACCCCATACCTGATCATGGAACTGGTTGTCGGCCGTTCCCTGGAACAGGTGCTGCGCGCCGAGGGCCGGGTTCCGTTGCGGCAGGCCCTTGACTGGGCCGGACAGATCTGTCGTGCTCTGGCCCTCGCGCACGTGGCGGGAATCGTCCACCGCGACATCAAGCCCGCCAATGTCATGGTGCGTCGACGGCACGGCTGTCGTCCTCGACTTCGGCATAGCGGGATTGCTGGAGGCCGCAGAGGCGGAGTCCGGGCTGGCCCGGCCGGGCCAGCTGCCCGTGGGCAGCGTGCTGTACATGGCCCCGGAGCGGTTCCGGCAGGAGCCCAGCGACGGGCGCACCGACCTGTACGGCCTGGGCTGCGTGCTGTACGAACTCCTGGTCGGCCGACCCCCGTTCACCGGCCCGGCCGCCGGGGTGATGTACAACCACCTGCACGACCAGCCACTGCTCCCCAGCCGGGCCCGCGCCGAACTGTCCACCACTGTCGACACGCTGATCCTGGACCTGATGGCCAAGGAGCCGGACCAGCGCCCCGGCGACGCGCAGCAGGCGCGGGTGCGTATCGAGGCCCTGCACACCGCACAGGACGTGCGCGAGGAGTCCGTGCCGGAGTCGCAGTCCCCGCCCGCAGCCGCTCCGGACCCAAATCCGCAGCGCGGCACCGGACAGGCTCCGGCGTCGGTCGGGCCCTCCCGGCGCGCCACCCCTGCCACGCTCGCGGCGGAAACTGCGACGGAGCCGAAGCCCCTCGGCTGGCAGCCGCAGCCGGAGCGAGAGGCGGGAACGGAACCTCGCGACCCCAGGGAAACGACTCCGGCATCCGCAAAGCTCGTGGCGGGGGGCCTCGGAATGGCCCTGTTGATCTCCCTGGGCGCGGTGGCTGTGGGCACCGATTACTTCAGCTCGGGCTCCCAGAGCGCGCCCCCAAAGCCGACCGAAGAGGTCCGGGAGCCGAGCGTGGAGGGCACAGAGCCGACCGCGGAGGGCACAGAGTCGACCGAGGAGGCTGCAGAACCTGTCCCGAAGGCTCCGGACCGATACCTCATTGCCCTCGTCGGCGACGCGAAGGCAATGAACCCCATGGTCAAGGTCGTCGAGAACGTACTCGCCTCGAGGAAGAAATCGTTCCGCATCGAGAAACCGGTCAAGGTGGTTGCCATCGAACCCGGCACCGGAAGATGGGACGAAGTGGAGGAGGACCCCGGCCTGCTCGCGGTGATCGGGGACACATACGCCGAGAAGCCACGGCTGCTCCCCGATTCGGTCAAGCACCTCATCGCGTTCGACACCTGCGGCGTTCGCGATGGCTTCACCGACTATGCGGCTGACCGTACGCTGGGCTGGCCCGACACCGCTCCGTTCCCGCTCCACGCGTCGGAGTCGGCACTCGCCAAGGCACTCGCGTCCTACCTCGGAGACGTCCGTAACGTTCGGTCCGTGGCGCTCATGATCATGAACAAGGCCAGCACGTTCGGGCCGGAACTCCGCTCTGCCCTTCAGGGGAAAGGTGTGCGAGTCGCCGTTACTCATATGACGGAGTTCTACGAGGATGCCGACGCGCAAATCGACCGCATCAAGAACTCCGGTGCGGAAGCCCTGTTGTTCGAGACCTTCGACTACGACAAGGTCAGATTCGGCGAGCCCTCCCACCAGTGGCGGCTTGCGGCGGAGTTCGACGGGCCGGTTCTCGTCCCCGACCTGCCGGAGATCTCCTGCGGACAGACCGATAAGAAACGGGCACCCGGCCCGACGGGACTGCTGCGCTACCGCACCGTTTCCGACGACGGTTCCGCATACGCGGCCTCACTCCCCGCGCAACGGGGGGCGGCGGAGATCCACGACGCCGCGGTGCTCCTCGCTGAAGCACTGACCGACCCGGGCGTCGAACGCGGCGCCGGGGGCACCACCGGAAACATCCGCGAACGTCTCGGCGAGGTCATACGGAACAACGACGAAGTGACGGGCCTCCTCGGCCGGTACACCTTCGCCGGCGACCCGTACGCCAAATCCCTCCGCACCAACGCTCCTGCCTGGATCGACCGCTACAACGGCAAGCGGTGGGAGGAACTGGCGACCATCACCCAGCCCAACAGCGGCTGAATCCCATGGCTTCCGCGTACGGGGCCGAACCGCGCGTCTGCCGAACCGCGGCCGCCACGTCCTGGGAGTCCGACTTGCCAGGCCGGGCGGAGGAAAGGCGGGGGGTGCCTCTATGTCCTTCGTCAACCCTGCCGTGTCTGCCTTGTTCCTGAATGTGCCGGTTATGCGGGGGCTGTTTCGGGGGTGCGGGGTTCGTAGACGGTGCCGTCGCGGAGCATCGCGAACAGGACGCTGATGCGGTGGCGGGCGAGGCGGAGGAGGGCTTGGGTGTGGGTCTTCTTGCGGTCGCGTTGTTTGTCGTAGTAGGTGCGGGAGGCCGGATCGTGCAGGGCGGCGAAGGCGGACAGGAACATCGCGCGTTTGAGCTGCCGGTTGCCGCCTCTGGGGGCGTGTTCGCCGTGGATCGACGTGCCGGACGACTTCGTGGTGGGGGCAAGGCCGGCGTAGGAGGCGAGGTGGGCGGCGGTGGGGAAGCTGGTGCCGTCGCCGACGGTGACCAGCAGGACGGCGGCGGTCCTGACGCCGACGCCTGGCATCGAGGTCAGGACCGGGGAAAGAGGGTGGGCCTCCAGCAGCGCGTTGATCTGGGCTTCCAGGGCCCGGCGCTGTTCGTGGACGGCTCCGAGCGAGCGGGCCAGCGACGGGATCACGACATCGAGGGTGCCGCTCCCGGGCACCACGACGGTCTGCTCGTCCAGCGCGGTAAAGACCTCGTCGATCAGCCGCTGGGCCATGCGCGGGGCCTTGGGCCGGATCACCTCCACGAGCCTGCGGCGGCCGGCTTTCCGCAAGCTCGCCGGGGATCCGTAGCGTTCCAGCAGCCAGGTGACGGCGGGGTGGTCGAGGCGTGGGCCCAGGACGCGTTCCAGGCTGGGGTGGAACTGGGTGAGCAGGCCGCGTATCCGGTTGGAGGTGCGGGTGGCCTCGGCCGCGAGGTCCTGGTCGAAGCCGACGAGCACGGTCAGCTCGGCGGTGATCTCGTCGGTGAGTTCCAGCGAGCGCAGCGCGTGGGGCAGGGTGCGGGCGGCGTCCGCGATGACCGCGGCGTCCTTGGCGTCGGTCTTGGCCTCGCCCGGATACAGGTCGGCGATCCGGCGCATGGCCAGGCCGGGCAGGTAGGCGACCTTGCAGCCCGCGTCGCGGGCGACGGTCAGGGGCAGGGCGCCGATGGAGGCGGGCTGGTCCACGATCACCAGCACGGTGCCGAACTTCGCAGTCAGCTTGTCGAAGACGGCCCGCAGTTTCGGCTCGCTGTTCGGCAGCTGCTTGTCGAAGACCTTCTTGCCGGCCGGGGTCAGCCCGTGCCCGTGATGGGCACTTTTGCCGACGTCCAGGCCGAGGAACACGCCCACGTCTTCGGTGTCGAACATCGCGCCCTTCCAGGGAAGTTGCATGGTCTGGCCTCGGCAGCGGTGTCGTACGCGCGCATCCACGTTATGCAGACCTGCCGCCCGCGAGCTGTCCGGCATTGCGCCGGACCGGGTGGTGGTCGGGCCTCTGATCAGCGTCTCCGACGGCACCTTCCGGGCCCGGTGACACCACCCCCCAGGTCATCCCTTCGACAGGGGGGAACAGTCATGCCGGGCCCGGAGGCCAGCGGCCCTCTTGCAGGACCGCGGAAAACATAACGGGGGGGCGGTTCGTCGTCGTCCTGCCCTTCCGGCGCAGGCTCCACATCGATGCCGATGACGGTCGGCGGCCACGCCTGGAGTCCGGCGCCGAGGAAACGATCACGTGGCCCGTTCTTGCGGACTTCGCGTACGTACGGCAGTACGTGAGCCTGTGCACCCGCTGGACCAGTGTGCAGGGCGCCGGACAGCCTCGCGCTGAGCTGTTGCTGGGCCGCATACCGGTCGACCACGAACACGCCCCAGACTCCGATCGGTGCGGTGAGCGCTGCCCAGCCGATGGTGAGCGCACCGCTCACGCCCGCCCAGACAGCGCGGCGGCCGCCTACCGCCGATGCACGTGTCGCACGGCGTTGTCGCAGCGCGTCTACCGGCTTTTGACCGAAGGCACAGGCGGGCACAGGGCGGGCCGCACTCTTGATGCCTCTGCGGACCCAGGCCGCATACTCCCCGCCGACTATGACCGACGGGGCCTGTGGCTCGCCTTCCGCGGACCCGTTCGGCTCGCTGGGGGAGGCTTTCCAGGGCACGCGTTCGCGTACGGCACGCTTCGCTTCCGCTTTCCCCACGTCGATCTGGTTGCGGAGGTTGGCGGGCAGGTCCTGGTGTACGTAGGCGGCGGCGCTCAGCCGCCGGGTGATCTCCTCGGTGTAGGCGTCCGCTGCATGATGGCCTCGGCACCTACAGGCACCGCCTGCACCGAGAACACCGACTCGTGGTGGCCGGGCGGGTCGAGTGAGCACAGCTGAGGGGAGGGCGCTTCTCCACGCCGGTCGGCTATCTCAGTCATGGCGTAGCACGAGCAGATCCACCTCCTTGGAGACGTCCCCACGCAGCAGGAGCGCGGGCAGTGACAGGAGGCGGCGGGGCACGGTGTATATCACGGACAAGATCATGCGCCATGAGGCCGGACGACCGAACCTGTTGTGCACGAACTCGCCCACGCCAGATCCGGGAGGAGCGCGAACTTCAGCACTCAGGATTGCCCGGTCGGCGCCAGGCTAGTCGGCGGTTCCGGGCTCCACGACCCATTGGCAGCGCTGGCCGGTGAGGCTTGCGATCATGTCGTAGTCGGCGTCGTGGTGGAGTACGGTGGCGTCGTTGCGCTCGGCGGTGGCGGCGACGAGCAGGTCGGGGAGGGGCAGGGCCCGGTGGAAGCCGCGTTCGATCGCTGCGCGCTGCACCTCAAGTGCGCGGTCGAAGACCCAGTCGTCACCGTAGAAGTAGTCGAAGCCGCGCAGCCATTCGGCCACGGCGGGAGCTTCGCTCTTGCCGCGGATGCTGTACATGAGCTCGTACTCGACGGCGGGGCAGATCGCCAGCAGGCCACGCTCGTGGAGCGGGTCGAGGGCAGCGGTCACCAGCGGTCGGTGCCAGCGGGCGAGAGCAGACTTGTCGACCAGGAACGGGGCGTTCACTCAGGCAGCCTTCGCGTCCTTGGCGGAGTCGGGCACCTTTGTCTCCTCGACGATCTCGCTGAAGTCGAGATCGCCTGATTTGACAGCGTCGATGAACTGCTGCCGAAGGTGACGCTTGACGGCGTCCTCCACCGCGGCCCGTACGGCAGCGGCTTTGGTCTTCGTTCCGTAGATCTCCTTGGCCTGTGCGACCATCTCGTCATCGAGGTCAATCATGGTTCGAGCCATCAGTGACTCCTCTCACTCATCGAAACGACACCAAATTTTAGCGTGAAGTGGTGTCGTTTTCGGTTGGCGTGACGGTTGCTGGATCCCTGCTGGATCGAGTGGCGGGCCGCGGTATTCCTGCAGGTCAGAACGCTTCCCCGGGTGGTTGAAGCTGGGCGGGGTTTCCCGTTGCTGGATCTCTGCTGGTTCGGTCGGTATGGCTGGAAGGTCAGGAGGGGCCGGGTGGGCGGTGGCTTGGAGCCCCGCCGCCGGTGCACTCAGGCCGGTGTCCTGGTGCTGCGCATGGCGCGGGAGAACCCCAGCCGGGTGTATGCCCTACTGGCCTGCGACTTCTTCGGGACAGTCACCCTGTCTGGGGCGCGGCTGTATGTGTTGGCGGTGATCGCGCACACCGGTCGGCGGATCCGGGCGCTGGGTGCCGCCGGACATCCGACCGCATCCCAGCGACGGATGCGGGGTGCCGGTCACGCAAAGACCTCATACACCCCGCAGGTATGCTCCCGCGCGCGCAGCAGCTGCGGCCGCATCGGCGGCCCGGTCTGCGGCGGCTTCGTTGAGGCTCTCGCCGCTGGTCAGCAGGCGGTAGTAGAGGGGGGCGGAGACGGCGCGGATCACCTCGTGGACATCGGTGTCCTCAGGCACCTCGCCCCGGTCGATGGCCTGCTGAACGCACGGTGCCCACTCCTTGACGCGGATGTCGTAGAAGCGGTGCAGGGCCTCGGCCGTCTTCGCCTCGCAGGTGGCGGCCGCGATCACTGCCTTGAACAGGGCTCCCTGCCGCGGGTCGGCCAAGGTGCGCTGCACGAGCCGGGCGTTGGCCTTGAGATCACCGAGCAGCGAGCCGGTCTCGGTGCGCGGCAGTGACTGTTCGGCCATGTCTACCAGCAGGTCGGCCACCAGGCGGGTCACGGTTCCCCAGCGGCGGTAGACGGTGGTCTTGCCCACTTCGGCACGGCGCGCGATGTCGGCGAGGTCCAGGTGGGTAAAGCCGTGCTCCGCCAAGGCGTCACCAGTCGCCTGCAGCACCGCCGCCCGCACCCGCGCCGTGCGCCCTCCGGGACGGACGGTTCCCGGATCCGCTCCCTCAGACCCCATAAAGGGACTCCAGTTTCGTTAGTGGCGTACGCCTGCTACGTTGAGAGGCAAGCTAACGGAACTCTAGAACCATTAGCCAGGTTGGACAACGAGAGAGGAGCAGCCATGGAATACAGGCGACTGGGGGCATCCGGCCTCAAGGTTCCCGCACTGAGCCTCGGCGCGGGCACCTTCGGCGGCCAAGGACCGCTGTTCGGTGCCTGGGGCAACACCGATGCGCAAGAAGCACGCCGCCTTGTGGACATCTGTGTCGACGCTGGGATCACGATGTTCGACACCGCCGACGTCTACTCCAGCGGCGCCTCCGAGGAGGTGCTGGGCGAAGCGATCAGGGGCCGCAGGGATCAGGTGATCGTGTCCACCAAGACCAGCCTGCCGATGGGCGACGGCCCAGGAGAGGCGGGCTCCTCCCGTTCGCGTCTGATCACCGCATGCGAGGACGCCCTGCGCCGGCTGGGCACCGACTACATCGACCTGTTCCAGCTGCACGCCTTCGACGCCGGCACACCGATCGAGGAAGTCCTGTCCACACTCGACACTCTCGTACGAGCAGGAAAGGTCCGCTACCTCGGCATCTCCAACTTCTCCGGGTGGCAGGCGATGAAGTCCCTTGCGGTCGCGGAGAGGTACGGCCACCCGCGCTACGCCGCACATCAGGTCTACTACTCCCTCATCGGCCGCGACTACGAATGGGAGCTGATGCCCCTCGGGCTGGATCAGGGCCTCGGAGCCCTCGTCTGGAGCCCTCTCGGCTGGGGACGGCTCACCGGGAAAGTCCGCCGCGACCAGCCGCTGCCGGCCAATAGCCGACTGCACCACACCGCGGACTACGGCCCGCCGGTCGAAGACGAACACCTCTACCGCGTGGTCGACGCCCTCGACGAGATTGCGCAGGAGACCGGCAAAACCATTCCGCAAATCGCCATCAACTGGCTGCTGCAGCGTCCGACCGTCTCCTCCGTCATCATCGGCGCCCGTAACGAGCAGCAGCTTCGGCAGAACCTCGGCGCCGTCGGCTGGACGCTCACGCCCGACCAGATGGCGAAACTCGATGCCGTGAGCAGCAAGACGGCGCCCTACCCGTACTTTCCCTACCAGCGCCAGGAAGGCTTCGCCCGTCTCAACCCAGCAGTTGTCGGGCCTCCGCCTGCTGTATGACATCGGCATCAAGTAGCTGGACTGCAGCCGCGCCTCCATGTCCGCCAACTCGGCGCCCACGTGGACCACGGACAGTGGCCACGAGACCTCACACCGAGGAATGCGCGACAGCCGATTACGCGAGGCCCCGGTTTCATGGCCCGCGATCAGGGCGTCGAGGTGGGTCAACTGGCCTTCGTCGTCAAGGTCGTTGGCGTGCCACCACTTCCGCAGCCGGTCATCGGCGTCCGTCGAGCCGGAACCCTTCTGCGCCCAACTGCTGTTCGAGCGCGTCGACATACATGGCTAGCCAGTCGACCACTGTCGACAGCTGTTGCATCTCCCGCGGGCGAGCGAGGCCGATGGACGCGGGCCGTACTCGGCCCTCGTAACGGCGGTCGAGGCGGGCACGGGTGTTGGCTCCGCTGGTTCAGCATGCGGTCGAGCCCGGCCATCGCGGTGGCATGGTCGAGGCGAAGGTCGAGCCCGAGTGTTCGATGCGGCCACTTTCAGGGATGGACCAGTGGGTTCAGGGGACTTGCTGCGCCAGCTTCGAGAAGCTGGCGCGCGGAGTCCCGTAGCAGATGACGGCGGGGAGAAATCCGGTCGACAGGCGAGTGCGCGACGCACTGTGATGGCCCTGACTGCCCGCCGTACGGAGTGGGCCGACTTCAGGAGCTGCTCTTGGCAACCGAGAGGAAACCGGACGCCCGCCCGGCAATCGACGCCACGTTGGTCAGGCGCCTGGTCGATACTCAGTTCCCGCAGTGGGCCGGGCTCCCTCTGCGGCTGCTCGACCCGGCCGGCTCGGACCATGTGATTCACCGGCTGGGCGAGGAGCTGTCCGTCCGGCTGCCCCGCCATGCCGGCGCCATCGGGCAGGCCAGGAAGGAGTCCGAGTGGCTGCCCCGGCTCGCCCCGCACCTGCCCCTGGCCGTCCCTGTCCCGGTAGCGGTGGGGGAACCCGACTTCGGCTACCCGTGGCCATGGTCGGTCTCCCGCTGGCTGGACGGCGAGGTGGCGACCGTCGAGGCACTGGCCGACTCGTACGAGGCTGCCGTCGAACTCGCCGGGTTCCTGACCGCCCTCCAACGGTTCGCACCCGAGGGGATCCCGGCCGAGGGAGCCCGCGACGATCTCACCGTCCGGTCACTGGTCGCACGGGACCGGGCGACACGGGCCGCCCTCGCGGAGGTCGACGGCGCGTTCGACACCGCGGCCATGACCGAACTGTGGGACGCGGCGATCAGCGCCCCCGCATGGGATCGCCCGCCGGTCTGGTTCCACGGCGACTTCCACACCGGCAACCTGCTGACCGCGGGCGGCCGCCTCAGCGCGGTCATCGACTTCGGCGAGCTCGGCATCGGCGACCCGGCCTGCGACCTGACCATCGCCTTCACCCTGATGTCGGCCGGGCCCCGGGCTGCCTTCCGCGCCGCGCTCGGCGTGGATGACGCCACCTGGGCCCGAGGCCGCGGCTGGGCCTTGGCCACGGCCCTGAACGCCCACATTTCCTACGCTGCTGTCGACTCCCGGGTCGCCGCGCAGACCACCCGTCAGATCACCGAGGCTCTCATCGGCTGATTCGGCCAATAGCGTTCCATCAGCAGGCAGCCCAACCAGGGCAGCAGTAACGAGATTGAGGGAAGAAAACGGCATGAAGTACACCAGGCTGGGCTCGACAGGGCTGAAGGTTTCGCGGGTCTGTCTCGGCATGATGAGCTACGGCGATCCCGCCCGGCGCGCGTGGTTCCTGGACGAGGAGGCGGCCGAGCCCATCGTGCGTCGGGCTGCGGAGGCCGGGGTGACGTTCTTCGACACCGCGGACATGTACTCGCGCGGCGTGAGTGAGGAGATCACCGGGCGGCTGCTCGACAAGTTCTTCCCCCACCGTGACGACTACGTGCTCGCCACGAAGATCTACTTCCCGATGGGCTCCGGACTCAACGACGGTGGCCTGTCACGCAAGCACGTCCTGTCCGGCATCGATGCCTCGCTGCGGCGGCTGCGGACCGACCACGTGGATCTGTACCAGATCCACCGGTGGGACTACGAGACGCCGATCGAGGAGACCATGGAGGCGCTGCACGACGTGGTGCGCTCCGGCAAGGCTCGCTACATCGGCGCGTCCAGCATGTTCGCCTGGCAGTTCGCCAAGGCCCAGCACGTCGCGGAGACGCACGGCTGGACGAAGTTCGTGTCGATGCAGAACCACTACAACCTGGCCTACCGCGAGGAGGAGCGCGAGATGATCCCGCTCTGCCTCGACCAGGGAGTGGGCTGCATCCCGTGGAGCCCGCTGGCGCGCGGGCTGCTCGCCGGTTCCCGCGAACGCGGCGGCAAGCAGCTCACGGTCCGCGCGGGCAGCGACCAGTACTCCGAGAAACTGTACGGGGACGCCGACTTCGACGTGGTCGACGCGGTGCGCGAGGTCGCCGCTGAGCGGGGGCTGCCGCCCGCGCAGATCGCCCTGGCGTGGCTGCTCGGCAAGCCTGCGATCAGCGCACCGGTCGTGGGCGCGACCAAGCTGAACCATCTGGACGACGCGGTCGCGGCGGTGGAGGTGTCTCTGAGCGAGGAGGAGATCGCCCGCCTGGAGGCCCCGTACCAGCCCCACCGAGTCCTCGGCCACTCCTGACGTGACCGCCTGTCAGCATCGGTGACTGCTCCCGTGGACCGCCTGCGGCCAGGGCCATCCGCGGCGGCCAGGCCGCTCAGCTCCGGCCCCTACTGCTGGGGCGCAGCGGGTCGGTTTTGGCGGCGACGGCCCGCGCCGGGACGAGCACGGCGAGCAGCACGGCGGAGGCAAGCACGCCCCTGTTCCACCCACCCTGCCCCAAGATGCTGCGGCGTCACGCTCCGTCCTGCTTCCTTGTCTCGGACCGGCGTTCGGCCCAGTGCTCGACCTCGGCGCCGTACTCGCCGTCCAGCGCCTTGTCGCGGATCTCCTGGCGCGCGTCACGCAGTGCGTCGCCCTCAAGTCCGCGCAACTGCTTGAGGTCGTCGCGCAGTTCCTCAGGCAACGTCTGGAAGCGCTGCTGGGCCTCGACGGCCCGGAACTGCACCCGGGCGCCATACTCACCGGCCAGCGCGTCCCGCCAGATACGTTCCGCTGCCTCACCCCGCTGCCGCGGCTCCATGGTGCGCAGTTGTCGCAGGTCGGCCCGCAGCTCCATCGGCAGCCAACCGGGCAAAGGGCGCGGCTGAGCGTCGGCAAGGGCGAGAGGATCCGCGCCGGCGAGTAGGACCGCGGAGGTGTCCACAGTGGCCGAGGTGGCGCTGGTCGATCCCGAGGACGCCGCCCACACCAGCGCAGTCGTTGCGGCGGCGGTCGCGATAGCCAGCGTGGTCATCCGGGTCCGGCGGGATACGGCGGTGGCGATGCTGTTCACGAGGTCCTCCCGTTCCTCCATGGATTTGGGCCCCAGCCTGTCGACGGCGTACGAGCGGAAGGTTCGGCGAATGTTCGGGCGCTGTAAGGATCGGCGGCGGGCGTGCTCCGCCGCTGCGGCCCTGGGTAGCATCGGTGGCATCCCCGGTGCCCCGGGACGGCCCCCGCGTCCCCGGGGTGCGAGGAGAGAAGCACATGCCGGAGAACACGGGCCCGGAGAGCAGAGGACCTGAGAGCAAGGGGCTCGTCCTGGTCGTCGAGGACGAGCGGCACATCGCCGACCTGGAGCGCCGCTACCTGGCCCGGGAGGGTTTCGGTGTCCACGTCGAGATCGACGGCGACGGCGCCCTGGCCGCCGCCCGCAGGATGCGCCCGGTGGCGATCGTGCTGGACATCACCCTGCCCGGCATGGACGGCATCCAGGTCTGCCGTCGGCTGCGTGAGGAGGGCGACTGGACCCCCGTCGTGTTCGTGACCGCCCGCGACGAGGTGACCGACCGCATCCTCGGCCTGGAACTCGGCGCCGACGACTACCTCACCAAGCCCTTTGCCCCCCATGAACTCGTCGCCCGCGTCAAGAGTCTGTTGCGCCGCGCCCAGGGCCCGCAGCGCAACCCGGTGTGCAGGCTGGGGCGGCTCACCCTCGACACCGGTCGGCGCACCCTGCAGGTGGACAACGACCCGGTGGAGCTGACGACCACCGAGTTCAACCTGCTCGCCTATCTGATGGGTCACCCCGGGCAGGTGTTCTCCCGAGAACAGCTGCTCGCGCAGGTCTGGGGCTACGCGGGCTACCGAGACACCCGCGTGATGGACGTCTACGTCTCGCAGCTGCGGGCCAAGCTCGGCGACGCCAGCCCGATCCGTACCGTCCGCGGGGTCGGGTACGGCGTCAGCGACACCGGCCGATGACCACCGCACGCCGCCACGGCTCCCTGGCCGTGAACCTGGTCCTGCTCACCACCTCTGTGGCAGCGGTGGCCGTTGTACTCACCGGGCTGTTCGCCTGGCGGATGATCCGTACGAACGCCGAGGCCCAGGGACGCGAACAGCTCTCCCGTCAGGCCGAGATCCTGGCCCGAACGCCTCCCCTGGCCTCCGTGCTGCTGGGCCGCGAGCAGCGGATCGCCGGCCCGAGCGGCACCGCGCTCGCCCTCGTCCGGCCCTCCGGCAAGGTGGATGGTCCGGCCGCGGCGGTCGTGGGCACCGACGCGCGCCGGACGCTGCTCGCGGGCGACGGCCTGTCCACGACCGCGACCCTCGACGGTCATGAGGTGCTGGTCGAGGGGGTTCCAGCACGCGACGGCGGCGGCCTGGTCCTCGCGCAGCCGATGAGTTCCGTCGACGAGGCCACCGACCGGATGCGCGGCGGCCTGGTGCTCCCTCTCACTCTGGGACTGACCGGCTCGGCCGTGGCCGGTGCGCTGCTGGCCAGGCGTCTGGCCAGACCGCTCACCTCGGCAGCCGCCACCGCCCACCGGCTGTCCGAGGGCGAGCGGGGACTCCGCGTCCCCACGGAGGGACCCGCCGAAGTGGCCGAACTGGCCGCCGCGCTCAACTCCCTCGACTCGGCGCTGGCCCACAGCGAGAACCGGCAGCGGGACTTCCTGATGTCCGTCTCCCACGAGATCCGCACCCCGCTGACCGCCGCACGCGGATACGCCGAGGCACTGGCCGACGAGGTGATCACGGGAGACGAGGTTCCCGAGACCGGTCGCATCCTGCGCTCCGAGATCCGGCGGCTGGAGCGGTTCGTGGGCGATCTGCTCGCCCTGGCCCGCCTCGAAGCCGACGACTTCCGGCTGGACAACACCGAGGTCGACCTGAACGCACTGGTCGCCGAGGCCGCGACCGCCTGGTCGGCCCGCTGCGCCCGCCACGACGTCGACTTCCGCCTCGAACGCCCACGGCACCCCCTGCCGGTCACCACCGACGGCTTCCGGGTACGCCAGCTCATCGACGGCCTCGCCGAGAACGCCCTGCGTGTCACCCCGGCGGGCCGCCCCCTCGTACTGGCCCTGTACCAGGACGACCCCGGAGCCCGGTTGGAGGTCCGCGACGGCGGTCCCGGCCTCACCGAGGAGGACATGGCCATCGCCTTCGAGCGCGGCACCCTCACTGACCGCTACAGCGGCATCCGGGCCGTCGGCAGCGGCCTCGGCCTGGCCATAGCCCATCGCCTGACCACCCGGCTCGGCGGCACGATCACCGCCCATGGGCCCGCCCCCGAAGGCGGCGCCTGCTTCACCGTCCGTCTGCCGCCCCGCCCCGGCACCATCCCGCCGGAGGCCCAGACCGGCGCCCCCGACACGCCCCGAACACGACGCTGACCTTGCGCCTGCATGCCCGGCGGCGTGATCACCTGGTCCCAACAGCGGGGGCGGCTCCACGGTCACCGTCTGCGCTGCTCCGGAAGGCCGAGACGGCGGCGCAGCCGCTTCGGACGCGCCACCGGTCGGCCGGACGCCGCAGGCCCTGCCCACTCGGAGGCGGGGCAGGGCCTGCGGGCAATCAGGACGTGCGGCAGGGCACGGACGCGATCACCTACGTTCTCGCCTCGCCCTTCGTCAGCAGCCACTCCTCGTGTACCGCGCCGAGCGGGATCTTCGTCTGGAAGATCGGCGTGCCGAAGATGGAGAGTTGGAGGTTGAGGGTTCCGGTGAGGTCGATGCCGCCGTACAGGGCCCAGGAGCCGGAGCCCGAGCCGGTGCCGTCCGCAGAGCCCTCAGCCGACGCGTCGGCCTCGGCGCGGAGGTACGGGGCGACGTCGGCCGTGACGCCGACCGTGCCGTAGAGGCCGATCGTCGCCTCGGCTCCCATCGCGGCCTTGACGTCGCCGGCGGCGGTGACCGTCGTCTTCAGCGGCTCACCGGCCATGTGGGACTCGCTCACGCCTTGCCAGCCCTTGGCCCAGGTGAAGTTGCCACCGACCTTGAAGTCACCCTTGAGGTCCTGTTCGACGTCGACCGTCACGCGGCCGTCGGCGTCCACCTGGAAGTAGCAGACGAGGTCCAGATTGACGACGATCGGGACCGGGCCGACCTGGATCACGGGGTCGGCGTGCAGTTCGGCGAAGGGAATACGGATCGGCTCGCCGTTGGTCGAGCCGGCCGCGCGGCCCTTCAGGGACCACTGGGAGGCCCAGTCGCCGGTCAGGCCCAGGAACGCGCCGCCGGGCGAGGAGCCCGAGCCGGATCCGGAACCGTCGTATGAGAAGGCGACCTCGGGGGCGAGCTGGACGAAGCCCTCGACGGACGCGGCGGCCGAGGCGGGGGCGCCCGCCGCGGTCTCCACCGAGGCGCCCACGTCGATGCGCAGGCTGCCCAGTGGGAGCTTCGCGCCCTCGGGGCCGACGGTGAGGTCGCCGGTCTTCGCCCAGGAGACCTTCACGCCCTGGACGAGCGGGTCGACCTCCATGGTGGACGGGTCGACGGGGACCGTGCCGTCCGCCTCGCTCTCACCCAGGACCGAGTTGAGTTCGGCAGGCTCCGTCTCGACCGTGGTACCGCCGTCGGCCGCCGTCTCGACGACCTCCGTGACCTTGGCGAGTACGCCGTCGGGGGCGCCGGGGGCCGGGGCGCTGGCTATGACGTCGCCGACGGCGACGGCGGCCTTCGGCTTCGTGCTGGAGTCCTGCGAGGTGTCCGCGTCCGGCGAAGCGCCGGAGTTCGCGTCCGGGGTCGCTTCGGACTCCGTGTCCGCGCCCGGGTCCTCGGAGGCCGTCTCCGACGGGGGCGCCGACGGTTTGGCGTCCGAGGCGGACGACGGTGCGGAGATGACCGCCCGGCCGCTCTTCCTGTCGTACGACGCGACCTTGAGCGCGGACTTCTTGGCCTTGTCCTGGTCGACCGCGTTCGCATCGGCCACGGCGGTGGGGGTGGCATCGCCGTCCGGGGCGGACACGACGGCGAGTTGTTCCTCGGCCGCCCCGGGCTCGGGGGTCTCGGCCGTCGTGGCGGCCGCCTTGTCGGCGGTAGAAGGGGAGTTGGTGGCGGAGCAGCCGGTGGTCAGCAGGGTCGCGACGGTGATTGCCGACAGGGCCGAAACCAGGGCATGTCTTCTGAGCTTGTGCACGCGTGAGTCCTCGGGAACGGTGACAGGGGGTGCGCTTCAGGAGGGATGAAAGGGACGAGAAATGACCGGGAGCTGCCAAAGCGAGATGGCACAGATCTCTCTGTCATCGATGCCAGAGAGTGATGACATCTGGCGGTGGAGGGTGTGCCGCGACGACACAGCTGTCCTCGGGACAGTGCGCACACGCCGGTTACCCTCCAGTAGCCGTGCATGAGCATGCCAGGCTTACGGGGGCTTCGCAGACCACTTCCCTCAGGTCCCGCCAGTGACGTGAGTCACATCGCCGTGGGTCAACTGCCGCCGCTTGTAGGGAAGTTGAGGAATTCGGCCATCGCCGCGTGCGGGCGATGAGGATGGGCCAGATGTACGCCGTGGCCCGCGTCCTTGACGACGGCGAGGTCGGTCCTGGTCGCGTACGACCAGGGTGGGGCAAGGGGGGTCGACCCGCTGAGGGTTGTACGCGGTTTCGGCCAACTCCTCGATCACGGCGAGCATCGTGGCGCGGTCGGCTCGGGGGTGCCAGCCGTCGGAGCGGCGTTCGAGGTTGCGGGATCGGCCGGCGTGACCGAAGAAGTCGGCTGCCCAAGAAAACGGACACCACCTCACGAACCGCACCCTGAGTGGGCATTTAGATATGACCTGCGGCGTTACGCCGCTGCATGAGTTTGAACGCCTTGGCCATGTCCTTCCGTGACGTGGCGTCGTATCGGGTCGAGCCCGCGATGTTCACGCTGAAGGGCCAGTAGCCGTAGTGGTGCACAGTGGCGATCAGGCGCTTGTCGTGCAGGGACTTGATGGTGGTGGCCAGGTCGTCGATCAGCACCATCGGCATCAGCTTCGCCTGGCGCTTCATGCGCTTCTCGCGGAGCCCACCGGTGGGCGATGCCGAGCTGGCTGAAGCACCTGCCGACCGGGTGTCGACACGCCTGCGGATCGCTCATGTGTACGCCACCAGAAGGGAGTTGTACGCTGCGAAGGTGGAGGGGGACACATATCGCTTTGGGGAGTACGAGCTGGACACGGCTCGTCATCAGCTCCGCCGGGCCGGCGAGCCGGTCCACGTCGAGCCCCGGGCCCTGAACCTGCTGTGCCACCTGGTCGAGCGCCGGGACCGGGTGGTGTCGAAGAACGAGCTGCTGGACGAGGTGTGGGGTGACCGCTTTGTCAGCGAGGCGGCCCTCACCACGGCGCTGCGGACCGTGCGGTTGGCCGTGGGCGACACCGGCAGCGAGCAGCGACTGATCCGCACGGTGCACCGGCGGGGATATCAGTTCGTGGCCCCGGTGACGGTGGTCGAGGCCGGTCCGCCCGCCGGGTCCGATCTGGGATCCGGCATTGAGGCGACAACAGCGGGTGGGTCGGATGGCACGGGACGTCAGACCATCCGGTTCTGCCGGGCCGACGACGGTACCCGCATCGCCTATGCCACCGTCGGCTCGGGCCCGCCGTTGCTCAAGGCGGCCAACTGGCTGACCCATCTCGACCTCGAGTGGATGAGCCCGGTGTGGTCGCACTGGCTGGGCGGTCTCGCCCGCAACCGCCAACTGGTCCGCTACGACGAGCGGGGTTGCGGCCTCTCGGACTGGGCCGTGCCCAGCTTCACGTTCGACGACTGGGTCGACGACCTCGAGAGCGTGGTCGAGGCCGCGGGGCTCGATCGCTTCCCTCTGCTCGGGGTGTCCCAGGGTGGTGCGGTGGCGGTCGCCTATGCCGCGCGCCGTCCCGAGCGGGTCAGCCGGCTGATCCTCGCCGGGGCGTACGCCCGAGGACGGCAGATCCGGGCACAGAACGAGACCGAGCGCGAGGAGGCGGACCTCGACCTGGATCTGGCCCGGGTGGGGTGGATCCACCAGGACCCCAGCTTCCTGCGGGTCTTCGCCTCCCAGTTCCTGCCCGAGGGCACGCCGGGGGACTGGGAGGAGTTCAGCGACTTCCAGCGGCGGACGACCTCGCCGGCCAACGGGGTTCGCTTCCTGGAGGAGTTCGCCCGGATCGACGTGTCCGACATCGCTCACCGGGTGGAGTGTCCGACGTTGATCATTCATTCGCGTGACGACGGGCGGGTGCCGGCCTCGCAGGCCAGTGAGCTGGCCGCTCTCATTCCCGACAGTCGGCTGGTCCTGCTCAAGAGCCGTAATCACCTGCTCACCGCGTTCGAGCCGGCCTGGGACGAGTTCCTGTCCCACATCGACGCCTTCCTGGCCGAGTGACCTCAGCGGCCGACAATCGGCCGGCTGCCGGCTGCCGGGTCCGGGTCAGGCCGTAGGCCGCCTGCGGGCCGAGGGCGCGGCGGGCATTTCGACCCCCGCTGGGGAGCGGCGGGCAGCCAGCAGCACCCGGAGGGCCATGGCCGGGGTCATCAGTGACTCCGGTCGAGCCAGCAGGTTCTGCACCCGTAGAGTCTGGCGGGCCACCGGGATGGAGGTGTGACAGGCCCCGAGCACCTTGTCGAGGTAGCGGTTGACGAGGCCGGTGCCGGTCGGCTCGGGCCCGCTGGTGCGCGGGTCGGCGAAGTCGGCCCCTGCTGCGATCTTCCACGGCACGTCGACCACCCTGGCGGCCCGCCGGTAGAAGTCACCCGCCAGCGCGGGTGAGGCGGGGCCGTGGCGTTCGACGGCCTGGCTCAGGGCCCGGGCCTGCAGGGCCGCCGACGACATCCCCTGCCAGTGGACGGGGTTGAGGCTGCAGATGGCATCCCCCAGCACCACGAACCCCGGCGGGGTCCGCTCCAGCCGCTCCACGCGGCGGCGCCGACTGGTGGGCATCCGATGGCTCAGGACCGGCGTGAAGGCATCGGCCCGGGCGAGGACGTCGGCGATCACGGGCGACGGCAGGGAGCGGGCGAAGTCCTCGTACTCGTCCGGCTCGGTCGGGGGCACATCACCGTGGAACGAGCCCACGGTGATGATCCACCGGTCGCCCTCCACCGGCACCATCATGCCCATGCGGTGACCGCGGGCCGGGTCGTCGACCACGAGGGCGAGGGTGCCGTCGAGATCGTCCGGCCGCCGCCGCACGATCCGGGTCCCGTAGGCCGTGTCGACGCGGACGGCCGAGACCTCGGGTGCCGGGAATCCCGCTTTGGCCAGCTGGTCGGGGAAACGGGTGTTGCGGCCGGAGCAGTCGACCACGAGCTCGGCCCGGTGCTCGGTTCCGTCGACCCGGACACCGGCCACGCGGTCGCCCTCCAGGATCAAGCGGTCCACCGCGGCCTCGTCGGTGAGGGACACGTTGGACCGTTGCCGCAAGAGCCGCTCGCGGACCGTGCTCTCCAGCAGGGGCCGGCTCATCGACACCGCGAGAAAGCCGAGGTCGGTCCGTACCCGGTAGGCGCCCGCCTGGTGCCACACCAGGTCCTTGGCGTCGAGAGGGACCGCACCTGCCTGCACCAGTTCGTCGACGAGACCCGGAAACCAGCCGTCCAGCAGTCGCTGGCCGCGGGCCAGCAGTACGTGGGCGTGACGTCCCTGGGGAACGCTCCTGCGCGTGACCGCGTCCTGCGGCAGGCGGTCCCGTTCCAGTACCGTCACCCGGTCGACATGGTCACTCAGGACCCGTGCGGTCACCAGACCCGCCATGCCCGCTCCGATGACTATGGCGGTGGTGCCGTTACGCTCCCTCATCTCTCACCTCTCTGGCTCGAACCCGGGCCAAGGTGGCCCCGGGCCCGTTCGATCATCGGGCCCGTCACCAGGCCAGGACTTGGTGGAAATCTGAGGCTTTCCTGAGGGGGAGCTGAGGGCGGCCGGAAGCCGGCCCGTGGCGGACCCGAAAGCCATCGTGAAGCGATCACGAGGCCGAGCTCGGGAGTGGTCAGCGCTTCCGGCGTGGGGCCGGAGTGAACGGGAGGCGATGTCGGCGACGTTCGCATGTACGCCGACAGACGACGGTGTGTGGGCGTGCACCGGCATCGACGTGCGCAGCCGTACACCCGTCGGCGTGGCCCGGTTCATCAACCAACGGCAGCCCACACACAACCAGGCCGGGCCCGAGCACGCCACCAGCTCCGCCGGCCGCGGCGACCGGCCCGAGCCGACCTGGATCGACCACCTGAACGCCTTGGACGGGAACCGCTTCGCCGATCCGGCCCGCCGGATCTGAGGGCGGCGCCCTCAGAACCCCCTCAGGGAAGCCTCAGACCTCCACCAAGTCCTGGCCTGGTGGCGGGCCCGATGCTTGAACGGTGCCGGGCCGAGGAGCAGTCGTACGGACATCGCCCCCAGCCCGGCCTTCACCTCAGACGCGAGACACAAGAGAGAAGGACACACCATGCGACTCGACAACACCAGGACGTCCGGCCAGATCCGGACTCGGCGGGGGCTGGCGCTGCTGATCGCGACGGGGGCCGGGCTGGGCTCCCTGCTGCTGGGAACGATTCCCGCGCACGCCAACGCCACCACCAAGCACGTCGCGTCGGACGGCCAGTCGGTCGAATTCAAGACGAGCGACAGCAGCAAGCGCGTGCGCGGCGACATCACGTTCACCGTGAAGGCGGACGGCAACTGGAAGATCGACGCGAAGGCGACCAACCCGCGCCCCGCGGGCCGCAACGTCCACTGGATCTGCGACCTGTCGTGGGACGCGTCGGACGTCAGGCACTCGACCGGGACGAAGTGGGTGCCCCGCAAGTCGACCCGCACCCTCACCGCGGAGGCGTACGACCCCTTCATCCAGGCGGACTTCGCCACCATCGTCGCCCGCGGGACGGCCGACTGCGACATCGTCATCGGCTAGCCGGACCGAGCTCCGTCAAACCGTGACCTGCGCGAACGATGACCGCGTCACACGCGCTCTTCCCGAACCATTCGTGCAGGCCCACGGGCTCACGGACCCGGCAAGACCGTCGACAACCATGACGGAACGGCCTTCCGACGTGAGGGAGCCCCGCCAGAAGACTACTGAAGATCTTGTTGAAGGGCCGTCCGGAAGCCGGGCGGCCCTTCGCGCCATCCGTCAGCGCGCGATCTCAAGGACGCGCCGGTCTTCCACACGGGCAGGGACGTTACCGCAGGCGGCGCGATGGGTGCCCCGACAGCCGCAGACGGTTGGTGCACCAGCCCGTTGACGTCCCTGAGCGTCTTCTCCAGGAAGGCTTCGGCTTCGCCTCGTCCCCTGCGCGCGGCGCCGCCGTGGTACCTCTCCCGGCTGTCGAGCACGAGCGCGGAGTACGACTGGCGAAATCCAAGCGCCGGCCGCTCCACCGACCGTGCCGCCGTCCACGCCGCGGGGCGCGAACTCCACTTACCGGAGCGGGTATCGGTTGTTGGCGCACATGCACTCGCAACCGGTTCGGGGACCGGTGCGCACCCTCCCGTCGTCGGACGCGTCCCGTCTGCCGGTTACTCGGAGAGGAAGTTGTCGAGGTGGGAGAGGAAGGTGGGCCAGGCCGGGTCGGCGGCGGTGAACAGGTGGTTGCGGCTTTCGAGGAGGATCAGCCGGCTGTCGGGGATGAGAGTGGCCAGTTCCAGGGCCTGTGCGACGGGGACTCGCGCGTCGTCGCGGGAGTGGATGATCAGCGTGGGGCAGGTCACCTGGTGGGCGATGCCGGAGACGTCGATGCGGGTGAACTCTTCGAGGAAGCGGAGACCGTTGGCAGGCGAGGTCGTCTGGCGTTGGTAGGCGGCGAACGCGTCCCATTCCGCGGGTGTGGCGTCGGCGAGGAACTGGGAGGCGAAGAAGCGCAGGAAACTGCTGTCATGGGAGCGCCATCCGGCGCGGGCGATGTTCAGGTCGACCTGAGCGGCATCGCGCTCGGCGTCGTCGGCGGCTCGGATCTGCCGTCCCCGGGCGTAGGCCGCGGTGAGGACCAGTCGGCTGACCCGCTCGGGACGGCGCGCGGCGTAGGCGACTGCCACCGCGCCGCCCTGTGACACCCCGATCAGGGGGAAGCGGTCGAGGCCTGCGGCATCGACCACGGAGTCGAGGTCGTCGACCAGGTCGTCGAGGGTGAAGCTGGGCACGGTCCATTCGGAGAGGCCGCAGCCCCGCTCGTCGTAGCGGATGAGCTGCCGGCCGCGGGTGAGACCGTCGAACCAGTGCGCCCACATCGGGGTGGTCCGGTCGAGGTCGAGGTGGGTCAGCCAGTTGGCGGTCTTCACCAACGGCGGGCCTTCGCCGGTGGTGGCGTAGGCGATGCGGGTACCGTCGGCGGACCGGCAGAACCGGATGACCTCGCGGTCCGCCTCTGCCGCTGCCGTAACGGCGGGGACGGTGGGCAGAGTGGTGGAGGCCACCGTCACGCGCGCGACGAACTGATAGCCGCGCTCGCGCACCGTGCGAATGAACTGCTGTCGCGTGGCGTTGTCACCGATCGCGAGGCGGGCGGTGCGTAGCCAGGTGGTGAGCGCGGCCTCGCCGACCGGGCGTCCGCGCCTCACCGTGTGGAGAAGCTCCTCCTTGGGCACGACGCGGTCGCGGTGCTCGACGAGGTGGCAGAGCAGATCCACGGCTTGAGGTTCGGTAGGGACCGGCTGCCCGTCACGGCTGAGCCGACGGCGATCCGTGTCCAACTCGTACTGTCCGAAAGAGTAAACCGCGCCGCCCACAACCATGACTGTATAGCGTTTGTTCGATTCTGAGGGCGTCGAACGTCCGATCCCGATGGTTGCTCGGCCGAGTTGATCAGGCACCGTCGGCAGATCAGTGTGCCGGTGCGGTCGACTCGGCCGGCGGCCGGGAATCCAGGGACCCGGCTCCCGGGGCCCGCGACGACTCGTCAACGCGCCCCGGGCACAGGAGCCACCTTCTGGCCAAGGGCCCGCATCCCCGGCGGACTTGTTCCGCGGAGGCTCTCCGCATGGCGCGGGCAGGTGCGGTCACCAGTCAGGGACGCGCCGGCTCGCCCTCCCGCAGCTGCCTCCGCAAGATCTTGCCGGAGGCCGCCTTCGGTACCGCCTCGATGAACTCGACCCGGCGGATCTTCTTGTACGGGGCGACCTGGCCCCCGACGTGGGCCATCACCTCGTCGGCGGTGATCGACGCACCGGGCGCCGGCACCACGAACGCCTTGGGTACCTCGTTGTTCTCCTCGTCGTTGACGCCGATCACCGCCGCGTCGGCGATGTGGGGGTGGCTGAGCAGGATCGCTTCGAGTTCGGCCGGTGCCACCTGGTAGCCCTTGTACTTGATGAGTTCCTTGACCCGGTCGACGATGAACCAGTTCCCGTTCTCGTCGACCCGACCGATGTCGCCGGTGTGCAGCCATCCGTCGGCGTCGACCGTCGCGTCGGTGTCCTCCGGGCGGCCGAAGTAGCCCTTCATCACCTGCGGTCCCTGGATCCACACTTCGCCCGGTTGGCCTGCCGCCACGTCCAGCCCGGTGACCGGGTCGACCAGGCGCGCCCGAGTCGACGGGAGCAGGTGTCCCACGCACGCGACGGGTTCGTCGAGGTTGCCGTCGGCATGGAGATGCGAGGCGGGGGACAGCTCGGTCATTCCGTACGCCTGCCCGATCTCCACGCCCAGCCGGTCGGCCACCGCCGCCTGCAGTCCGGCGTCGAGTGGCGCCGCGGCGCAGATGACGCGCCGCAGATGCGACAGGTCCAGGTTTCCGACCGCGGGGTGCTTGGCCAGCACCAGCATCACCGGCGGGGCGACGTAGGCGTGGGTGATCCGGTCGCGCTCCAGGCTGGTCAGGAACGCGTCGAGGTCGAACCGGGAGTGCACGTACACGGTCGCACCACGGTGCAGCGCGTTGTTGACCAGCGCGGTCAGCCCGAAGATGTGGAAGAAGGGCAGGATCGCGATGACGCGGTCGTTCTCGTCGATCCGATGCAGGCCGTTCATCTGTTCGAGATTGGTGCACAGGTTGCGATGGGTCAGCATCACGCCCTTGGGCACACCCGTCGTGCCGCTCGAATATGGCAGTACGGCGACATCCACGGCCGGATCGAGCTCGAACGTCGGCACGTCGCCGTCCCTCAGCAACCCCAGCACCGAACGGTGACCGTCCGCCGTGTCACAGACCAGGATCTCGATGTCCCGGCCGGTCTGCCGCCGGACCAGTTCGACCGCGGCCCGCGCGCTCTCGATCAGCGCGGACACACTCACCATCAGCCGTGCCTCGGCGTCGATCAACTGCTTGGCGATCTCAGCCGGCGTGGCCAGCGGCGACAGCGTGGTCACCGTCCCGCCCGCCGTGGTGGTGGCATAGAGGACCACGGGGAACAGGATCGTGTTCGGCGAGTGCAGCGCGACCACGTCCCCCTTGCCGATGCCCTCGGCGGCAAGGCCCGCCGCCAGTTGGCGGACCAGCGCGGCCAACTCCCCGTAGGTGAGTGTCCGTCCGCTGGACACGTCCACCATGGCCGGCCGCGTTGCGCGTCGTGCGGCCTCGCCGAGCACCCATTCATGGACGGGGCGATCGACGACGGCGACTTCCGGGTACTTGCTCTTGTAGATCATTGAATCTCCGCTTCTTGGTCTGCTGCATCGGTCGAAACAGCCGTTGGTCGTTGTCCGGGCGGCCACTGGTTGGGGAGCCGAACGGTCTGCCGGGGCCTGGTCGTGCGGGTTCGGTGGCATGTACAGATGGAGGTTTCCAACCCGCGCGGACCCGGGCCGGGGTGAGCCGGCCGGGGTCCACGGGCCGATCCGAGGGGCCGCGGAATCCGCGACGAGTGGGCGGCCCGGCCGCAGGTGGATGCGGGACGGTGACGACCAGCCACACATCCAGCGGTCCGCCCCCCCCCCTCGGAGTACGTATCGTCGGGGCCCCGGTGTCTGCTCGGCCATCCGGAACGTGCGTTCCGGGCCGAATCCGCAGGCTTCAACCGGATCAACCTGCCCTATCAACCTGCCCTCGATGACAGGGAGTTCGCCGTGGTAGCCGATCCAGGCCGAACAGCTGGCGAGCCGGGGACGGATACCGGCGCCGAAGACGATCAGGATGCCCACGTGGCCCCGCGCTCCTCCACCACGCGGCGGCCGAGGGGGCACACCGGCAGGGCGTCGGCCGGTGTGCCCCCTCGGCCACCGGGCGGGGTTACTGCGTGATCTCGGTGACGTCGGCCAGGATCTCGGGGGTCGATACCCAGCTCCTCCGCGGCCTTGATCTCCTCGTCGGAGACCTTGCGGACGACGGACACCTTGCCGCGGGCGGTCTCCGGGAAGGTGCGGCCCACGTAGGAACCGGAGTCGCCGGCGTTCAGCCTCAGGTTCGCGTTGGTGACCAGGGTGCCGTCACCGCGGACGGGGACCAGCTGGTGGGTGTCGGTCCACAGCGCGCCGGCATGGTTGGCGGGCACGTCGAACGTCACACTTACGCTCTTGTTCTCGAAGGCGGACACGCCATAGCGCGTGGTGAAGCCCAGCTCGACAGACGCGCTCACCGAGGTTTCCACGGAGACGCTCGCACCCACGCCGAAGGGCGTGGCCGATGCCTCCACGCCCGCCGTGACGCCGACGGTGATCCCGGTGCTGAGGGCGAACTCCTCCCACCTCTCCTTCGAGACGCCCTCCTCGACCGTCTCGGAGATCTGCCCGCCGCCAGCGCTCCGGAAGTCGACGTGGCGGATGAGGTCGTACTGGCGCTTGCGCTTGATCTTGTAGAAGGGGGAGTTCGCCACCTTCCACGCCTCGGTGCGCGCATCGTCCTTGCCCATGAAGTAGGGCACGGTCACGGCCCGGTCGGTGACGATTGCCTGGGCCGGGGGCGCGTTGTAGGACTCCAGCCGCAGTTCGGGAGCGTGGTCGGCCTTGCCGACGACGGCGGGCAGGTCCAGCACCCAGGTCACGGCCGTCGGCCCGTGCGGCGTGTTGGGGCCGCAGCTGAACGTACCGGCGGGCAGGAACAGGTGCTCCTCGGTGTCGTCGAACGGATACAGCGAGGGCGTGATGGCCCAGAGGCCCTTCCCGTTGTCGATCGTCCGAAGGGGAAGGCGTCCGAATTCCGCGCGGCGTACGTAGGGGCGTCCGTTGTGCTCCTTCTTCACGCACGCGATGCCCAGGACGGAGGTGCCGGGCTTCTCCATCTGCCTGGCGGCGACCGCCGTCACCACGTCTCCCAGAGCCATGCACCCGGCCGGCGGGACAGGACGCCACACCACGATGCCAAGGAAGCCGGGGAGGGTGGGGATACGCCCCATCAACTGGAAGCCGGCGGGCGGCTTGAGCAGGTTCTGGCCGGCAGAGCGGTCCCTGACCACGAGCTCGCCGTACTTGCCCTGCCGAATCGACACGACGAAGCCCCCGTAGACGCTTCCCAGTGTGCGCCATTTCCCGGTCCGGGAAGCGATTCCGGCATGTAACAAGCCGTTCCATTGGGTGGTGTATCCGATCTCCAGGTCGCCGTAGCGTTGAGTGATCATCTGGTTGTCCCCCTGTGGGTCTTCCGGCAGGATTCCGTCACGTCTGTCGGGACCTTGCCGACTCGGTCATCGGTGTCCTGTCGGACCGGCGGCGCCGGCCCGCGCGAAACGGTTTGCCAGGACCGTCGCAGCGCGTGTGTTCCGATGGTCGGGCCTGCCGCCAGGCCACCGCTTGGTGGAACTCTGAGGCTTTTCTGAGGAGCAGCTGAGGGCAACCTCGGCCAACAGGTCGTGTCGGCGAAGAGCGTCAGCGCTTGTGTCGGCGAGGGCCGTCCAGTCGCTGGTGCAGGGTGACTGTGGCGTGGCATGAGCCCGGCGCCTTCACCTGCTGGCAGGTCGTTACCGCTCAGGTCGACCATCGGTACTGTCGGTATCGGTTTCGGACATGGCCGTGCAGCCACGGTCGCGGCTGACCTGAATCGACAGCCGGGAAAGCCGGAATGCCGCTTCGGGCTGTGCCGGGGGAGCCCTGCCCTGCAGAGAAGCAATCCCGGACTGCCGTTCGCCGGCCCATGGCGGCGGCGGTCGCGACGGTGACCGTCGCCTCGGCCATGGGCCCGGCGGTAACTCCGCGGGGCCGGTCAAGCCGGGGCGGATCACGCGGTGTTCATGCAGGGCAACGAGCTCGACGGCAGCACGGCCCATCTCTTCGGGCGCGGGAGGGGTGGCGCCCTGAGCGCCGGCGGCCGCTACGCCACCGGCGGTAGAGGGTGTGACCAGGTCGACGCGCCTATCGACTCCTTCGCCTCCCAGTGTTGCAGCGCCGAGGTGTCGTCGCAGACGAGGGAGTACGTCCGCACCCGCATGCCGCTCCCGGACCAGGCCCAAGCTCTCCGCCTACCGGACGGGACGCATCGTTCGCGCAAATTCCTCCCGCCCGAGTGCGAAGCAAAACGCCTGTAATCGGGTGAACCAGACAACCCGTCACTTTGCCCAGGCCCTGCCGTGAGCTCACCAGGACCCGGTGAGCGGGAAGATCACAACGATGAGGAGTACAAACCAAACTTCTTCCTCGAAGAAATGGATCAGTTGGAGCGTGTGCTTCCACCACTGGTGTGCATGCTGGTCTCTTCACCCTGCCCGACCTGAGCGATGGATGGCGTGACGCGGTTGCCACCAAACGGCGATCACGACATCGTGGCCCAGCGAGTCATCGACGTTGCGATGCAGGGCGAGATCGACGATTCGATCATCGCTGGGCCGGAAGGGACGGTCCGGATCCGGCATGCCGAGCAGCGGCCCCAATGCATCGATCGCCGGCTTCCAGAGTGTTGACCAGTTGCGTCCGGCGGACACCCGGAAGCAGAGCTGGACCTGCAGCGGCCCCTCCGGAGCCGGTTCCGGGTGCGCCGCCCGGCATGCCTGGTGGATGGCTTCTTTCCATGCGGCCGAGGTGGCGGACACGCTGGTGCGCACGGACAGTAGGGGCGGTACTGCGGCACGGTCCGGCCCCTGCCGTAGGGCCGGTCCGACGGCGATCGTGGAGGAGGCGTCATGGCGCTTGCGGGCGAAGACGGCGTCGAATCGCCCGGCCCCGAATCTGCGTGCCAGGGGAAACAGGTAGTTGTCGAGGTCGTGGCCGCCGCGAGTCAGCGCCACGTGGTCGGCGAGGCCGACATCGAGCGCCAAGGCCAGGTGGGTGGTGTCCTCGGCGAGGACGGGGCCGAACAGGGCCGCGACGGAGTCCAGGTAGCCGCGCAGACGCTGCTGGCTCGGGTGTGCGGTCGCGTCCCAGCTCTCCAGGACGGGCGGTTCCGAGAGCTTGACGGGCGTGACAGCGGGGCGTGAGAACAGTGAGGACATGCGGTCCAGTCTCCTCGGCCGACGACCCTACCCAGAGGTCTGCGGAGCCTGCTGAGTCTCTGGACAGTTGTCTCCCATGCTTCGGGTTACCGGTGTTGTTGGAAGGCGACTGCGTCAGGGTTGTTGGTGAGCCACCAGTGGCACACGTTCCAGTGATTGTTCTTGCTCCCGGCGTCGTCGAACGTCACGACGGCCACGACCAGGCCGCTGCAGTTGGGGCTCGGCGAAGTGTGCATGCTGCACGTGCGGTCGTTGTCGGGCGATGCCGCTTCGATGGCCGTGATGACGGACTTCATGGCGGGAGCGTACGGGCGCTGACGGTCACACTGCCAGGCGGGGAACCACGCCGCCGGGAGTGCGTATGGCGGAAGGGGTGTTCGTCCATGCCGCAGGTGACGGAGAGGCACCGGCCGGTCGAGGCCGCGGAGCGGTACATCATGCCGAAGGAGAGCCTGCCGGTGGCCAGGACCGCGTTTTCGGCCGGGTCGCCCGCGAACGTGACCTGCCCCCAAACCGGACCAGCGCCGGCAGGGGTTGGCTCCTCATCCCCTCAGCGTCCTTGAGGAGACAGGGCGAGGCCCATGACCGGCCGTGCTCACGAAGCGGGGTGCCCATGGAACCTCGGCAGGCCGTTCGCAGCGGCGTCCGACGGAGTCTCGCCTATTGGAAACCGCCGGGTTGATCCTTTGCCCACCATAGGAACGCGGCGGAGTGCTGTTGGTTGGCGAAGCCATCCCCGGCCAGCGTGTGGAGGAGGTCGTTGCTCCACAGGATCAGCCGCCCGAGAGTCCAGTTCACCGACTCGGGCGCCGGCAGCTCCAGTCCGTAGACCATCCGCGCGATCTCGCGCTTGCCGCCCGCCTCCGTCGTGTACTTGAGGATCGTCAGGAACCGGTCGGACTGCATGACGCAGAGAACCCTCGTGAGGAGTGCCTCCTTGAAGCCGGTCATGGCGAACGGCTTGGTGCCGTCCAGCAGATGCTGCACCCGGTCTTCGAGCGGCACGTCATCAGGTCCGTACAGGAGGTACGCGATCGTCTCGCGGGTCGCCTTCCCGGCAGCGGCGTCGCCCATGTCGTTCCACGCGGAGTTGAAGGTGGCCTGGTTGCCGGGGCGGGCGCCGACGTCGGAGTTGGCGAAGTCCTTGAGCACCCTCGGGTGGCACGTTCGCAACCCGTCGGGGGAGAAGATCCTCTGGTACTTCGCCCAGTAGGCCGCTACGTGAATGTCGAAGTCCGGCTTGGTGGCAAGGTACTGCGACTTGAGTCGAGCCGCCCGTTCCAGCCACTGGGGCTTGACGTCCTCGGCTTTCGGGAAACGAGCCTTGAGGTCGCTGAAGGAATGGGACGGCCTTTTCGTCGGGGGCGTGGGCTGCCGGTGCTCCCATTCGTAGCCGCACCGGTGCTTGACGACCCGACATCCGTCATCGAGAGTGCGCACCAACTCGATGTCCTCGTCGTCGCTGCACAACGGGCACATGGCCAACCCCACGACTACCCCCGCTCCACCAGTGCTCGCGCCTCACCATGAGCCGATGCGCTCTTCACCCAAGGGCCACATTCTCACAATCTGGATCCGTCTCGATACCAGGTGCGTGCGTACCTGAACCGGCCTTTGTGGGGCTTCTCTTGATGCATCGGACGGTGTCGATGGCGGGGACTTCAGGGTTCCGGCAGCGTGCTGGTAGGCGCGGATCGAGGTGGAGCCGATGGTGGTGTGCCAGTCGATGCTGTGCCCGGCGTCGCCGACAGGTGGACCAGGGCGCGTATACGGAATCGAGACCATCGTGTGTCCCTTTCTCCTGCAACCTCAGAGCTGCCCAGCGTGTCCAGGAACGGGGCGGTGGCCGGACGCCCGGCGGTCGCACGCTCTGTCGCAGGTCGTGGCAGAGGCTTCATCTGTGGAGAAGAGGACTCGCCATGCTCGATCTCAGAGGTGTGTCGGTGATGGCGGTGATGGGCGGCATCCTGGTGCTGACAGGTTGCGAGGATTCGTCAGGCTCGCACGCCGGACCGGGCGCCCCCTCCTTGTCGCCTTCCGTGAACGCCTCTGTCTCGGCAGGCGCCCCTTCGCACGTCCCTGCCGACACCATGCCCTCGGCATCTGCCGGCACCACGCCCACGCCATCGCGCACCTCTGCCGCTCCGGCCGGGGTGACGACGTCCCCCACTCCCGCCGGAACCGCTGCTTCCGCAGACCGCTCCAGCTGCCACAACCTGACCGCCACCAACGCGGTGAAGGCCGCTGTGACGGCGGCATACCAGCGCCGCTTTCCCCGCTTCGCCCATATCCAGCCGGTGCCGGGGCAGTTCTTCTACGGCCAGTGCGGCGGCGTCCGCTACGCCGCCACCCGTTTCGAGTCCACTCCAGGTGCCACGTACGAGCAACTCGTGAGCATGCAGGACGAGGGCGGCGCCACGAAGTACTTCCGCAGTACGTCCGCAGGGAACTGGAGCTACGTCGCCAGTGACGGTTTCCCCCGTGGGCCGCAGGGCTGCGGCGATGTCCCACAGATTCCCGAGGCCCTGGCCGCGGTCTGGAGGAACTGCTCGGTCATGTAGCCGAGCTTGTGAACGGCTGCGACTCGAGCAGCCTTCCGGTCCGGCTCGGCGGGCTCGTTGTGTTTCCGCTTCGCCGCCCTTCTTGGTGTCCTTGCCGCTGAACAGGAGCGGGTCCCGTCGAGCCGGCCCCGGGCCCTGGTCCCTGACGGACCAGGTGAGCGGCCCGGTGGCGGGCTGCGGTACCCGCGCAGTCCGGACGGGCGGAGACTTCCGGATTCCGGCAGCGACGACGGATCGTGCGCGGGGGCAGACTTCGCGCTGAGGAAGCGTGGAAAGGGAGCGGGACGTGACGGTTTTCCTGTGGTGCTGGATCGGCCTGTTCACTGCGGTATTGCTGCCTCTCGGCATCGCCATGCTCCGTGGCTGGGCACCGAGGAGGGCCCGCACACGGTGGTCCCCGGCGCGGATCCGAGTGCAGGGGGTCTCCGCGCTCGTGCTGTACGTGGGCGGCGTGGTGCCGGCGGTGGCCGAACTGGCGGGCATGCCCAGCGAGGCAGCCGGCATCCTGGGCTCCGCGACCTCACCCCACCTGCTGTTCCTGAGCCTCGGGTTGCAGGGCGGCGCGGCCATGACCGACTGGTTCGGACGGCGGACTCAGCCGCTGACGGGCCCGTCCGAGGCGCAGCCTCGGCGACTGGACCGACCCACATCCGGAAGGCGAGGGCCCACGGTGCTGAAGAGCCGGGTGCGAGCGAAGTACACGCACCTGTTCACGTCTCCTGCGGCCGCCCGGCAACGGGCCCGCCGCTGGACCGCCGTCGCTGGCGCACTGGTTACGCCCGTCACGACACGCCAGTCACGGCTCGCCCTCACTCTGTCCGAGCCCTGTCTCGACGAAACCACCACACCGCTGCAGAACTCCGATCCATGCAGGGGGCGTCGTGCGGTTTGAGGGCTGCGGGGCCGGGGCGAGACTTGGCTTTCTGGGGAGCGCGAAGCCGGGAGGTACTGCTCGTGCACGCTGGTCGGGAACTGGACCGATGCGGCAGCGCGACCTGGCGACCGAAATCGCCACGTTCGAAGCCGACCCACCGGAAGAGACTGGACGACCACCGCCCACCAGGTGACCCGTACAAGAACGAAGAACAACCCCACAACGCGATCACAGCCAGCCTCGGACCACCGGGGCTGGCTGTGATGCATACAACGCCGCACCACAGCAGGCCAGTGCGGCCACAACCCCGTGCCGCTGCCATCCGTCACCCCGAACAGGCTCGAACAGACCCAAGGAGCAACGAAAATCCCGCCCGATCCGAAGATCAAGCGGGGTTCCGTCAACCAATCCTGAGCTAACTCAAGAACGGTGCACTTGTCGAGATCAGAGCGCTTGAAGGGAGGGAGACCGCCGGAGACGTCCGTGTCCATCGTTCACGCGACGATTCTTGCGTCGCGACCGGGAGTATCGACCCAGTGCTGGATATGGTCCCGCTGGCGGGGGATCGCGGTCGAGTTGTCGGTTTCCGCGGAGAGGCGGAGGGAACCCAGAACGCGCAATGTCATGGTCGGGACGCCACCCACACATGGTCGATACCCGAGCAAAAAGACTTTGGCGCTTCAGATTGGGCACAACCGGTCGGCAAGGGGTCTGCAGGGTGTGATCTTCACGCGGGATGACCGTGCCGGCGAGGGCAAGTTGTCGTCGCGTTTGGGCTTGGTCACGGACGCGGTTGGGGCGGCTCCGGGCATGGACCTGTACGGGTACCTGGTGGAGCAGATGTCGCACGGTGCCAAGGTCGACTACGTGATCGTGGACGAGGCGCAGTTCCTCGCGCCGGAGCAGATCGACCAGTTGGCCCGGATCGTGGACGACCTCGTCCTGGACGTCTTCGCGTTCGGCATCACCACGGCCTTCCGCACCAAGCTCTTCCCCGGCTCCCAGCGCCTGATCGAGCTCGCCGACCGTGTGGAGACCCTGCAGGTCGAGGCGATGTGCTGGTGTGGTGCGCGGGCGACGCACAACGCCCGTACCGTGGGCGGGGAGATGGTCGTCGAGGGCGAGCAGGTCGTGGTGGGGGATGTGTCCCGGTCGGCGGCCGAGGTGGGGTCCGAGGTGCAGTGTCGACGCCATCACCGTCGGCGGATGACGAGTTCCGCGTCGAGGGCGGGGACGCCGTCGCCGGACGTGCTGCCGGTCTCCTCCGCGTGACTACCGGTCGGAGGGGGAGGCGAGAGGCTGCTCGCTGATCGTGCCCGTCGCAGTGGAGCGAGCGTTCGGGGCGTGGTGCGGCGGTGAGTTCTGGAGCGGATGGCGCGGGGGAGGCTCTGGGTGGTGGACTCAGGAGGTGTATGGGCCCTGGCGGATGCTCTTGGCCGCAGGCGTGGGTCCCCGCCTGGGACCCGGAAGAGGCGGGCCCCGCTCGCTACGGGCCGAGGAAAGCTCGATCCTCGCCACGGATGACACGGCCTTCCCAGGTCTCCCGTTGCAGGGAGTTCTGTCCCGCTTGCCGTAGACGGAGCTTCTGGATGGTCGGGGAGCCGCCCCATGATGCCCAGAGCGTCTCCTGAACCTTCTGCCCTTGGTGACGCACGAGTTCAGCCAGGACGATCGGGCCGCCGGCCAGCGAGAGCGCGGTGAGAACCCGATACAACATCCGGAGCCTTGCCGAGCCCCTTCTCCATCAGCGCCATCACGATACTCATCAGTATGGTCACGATCGGCGGAGCCGTCGTGCTCCCGCCGCCTGTGGTGTGGGATGACTGGAACCAGGAACACGATCAAGAGGGCGCACAAGGCGTACAGGGCACCCAGCCAGTAATACGGGCCAGGCCAGTAATACGGGCACGAGAAGAGAAGGAAAAAGGGGGAACGATGGCACGAGCGAAAGCGCAGAGCGTACGGAGGATGGCCTCAGCGGTGGCCTCCGGTGCCGATCCCCGGCAGGCGGCCGAGGAGGAAGTCCGGCGGCGCACAGGGCGGTCGGCCGGCAGGCCGCAGAGCCGGGGGCAGGCCGGCCAGGGTCGGGACGACGCCGACGAGGAGTCGTACGCGCCGGAGGAAGAGGGCATGGACCCCGCCGACTTTCCGGCCGCGAGGGAACAGGGCGGCTCCATCGCCACGGTCATGGCGCAGAAGACCGTCTCTCTCGACGAGGCCGGCGAGGCGCTCAACCAGAGCGAACAGCAGCGTGAGGGCGGCGAACAGGTCCATGCGATCTGCCCGATGGTGCTCCCGAAGGGTCGCTCGTTCCTGAGCATGCTCCCGGTGCTGTCGCTGCTCGTCCTGGGCGCGGTGGGCACCGCGGTCGTGTCGACGGTGGACGACTCCCCGCTGACCAACCCGCTCTTCGGGCTGCACTACTGGGTCATCTCCGTGGTCGCGGTCGCCTTCGTGTGGTGGCGGCAGGGCATGGTGATGGTCCCGGACGGCTGCCAGGCCCTGATCACGCGCTTCGGGAAGCTGGAGAAGGTCGTCGGCCCCGGCCGGGTGATCCTGATCAGCCCGTGGAAGCGGGTCTCGTACATCCTCAACACCACCCGCGAGTACCCGTTCAATGCGCCCGTGCGCGAGGCGCCGACCAAGGGCGGCGTGAAGGCCTCGATCGACCTGTTCATCCAGTTCCGGATCAGCGACGCGACCGAGTTCGTCTACACACTGGGTGCGGTACGCGGCTTCGAGGAGAAGCTGAGCAACGCGGTGAGCGAGACGATTCGCAGCCTCATCTACGAGCAGGAGGCCGCCGGGATCTACGACATGGTCGGCGAGGACACCGGCCGGCTCCTTGAGCAGCTGAACCAGCAGTTCCGGCCCGCGGTCGAGCTGACCAACGCCAACATCACGCACGCCGAGCCGTCCGATCGCAACTACCGGATGGACCTGGCCGCCCCGGAGATGGTGCGGATGGCCAAGGAGGCGTACACCCACGAGTACGCGCTGATGCTCCGCAAGGAGCAGGACGAGGGCGACCTGAGCAAGGAGCTGGCGACCAGCCACGAGACGCTCTCCGCGATCCAGGCCGATATCGCCCAGTACCAGGCCCAGATGGACACCGCCGTGGAGCGCGAGACCAACCGCGCCCAGGCCCTTGCCCGCCAGCGCTACGTACAGGCCGAGTCCGAGGCGAAGGCCAACGCGGCGCTGCTGGAGGCACAGGCCCTCGACATCCGCGCGGTCACCGCGGCCGAGGCTCCCGAGATCCTCGAGTACCGCTACCAGCAGCAGATCCTCGACACCCTTGAGCAGGTCGCCGACCATCTGCCGCGCCTGGTCCGCATCGGCGGCTCGGCGGACGGCAACAGCGCCGCCGGGGTCGACTTCCTGCAGCTGGCCCGGGAGATGGTCGGCGAGCGCGGCGAGGAACTGTTCAGCGAGGCGGACATGGCCGCCATGCGCGGGCAGCTCGCCGCGATCGGCGACCGTATCGCCGGCCGCGAGGACGAGATAGTGGTGCTGCTCCAGGCCGAGCGGCCCACCGTGCCGTCGGCCGACGGCGGAGCGCCGACGGGCTCTTCGACCGGCCAGGAGACCGCCGAGCAGGCGAAGGCGTCCGAGGTTCCCGATTTCTCCGAGGAGGCCGGTCAGTGAGTGCCGCACGTATGAACCGCAGGTCGGTCATCTCCGAGGCGGTCGCGCCCTGGAGCGATATCGCCCAGCTGCTGCGCGGCGGCGAGGCCGGCACGCTGATCCCGGTCATCATCCCCCGCCACCGGCGCAGGCTGTGGTGGATGCTGCCGCTGTGGCTCGGCCTGTTCGCGCTGCTCATGGGCGTGATGCTGTCGCTGCGCGAGGCAGACTCCGACGGCTCGGCGGACTTCGCCTACGGCGCACTCGCCGGGCTCGCCTACGCGGTCGGCGGCCTGCTCCTGATCATCGGCGCGCTGTGGTGGTGGCGCTCCTCGATCGTCGAGATCGAGCAAGGCACCAACGGTGTCCTGACCCGCTACGGCGCGGTCACCCGCACCCTGGACGCCGGCCGCCACTACCTCTGGCACCCCTGGTCGAGGGTGGACTTCGTGGTCGACACGGCCACCGAGATCCCGTACTCCGCCCCGGTGATGGCCTGCCCGACGCAGGAGAACGTCCCGCTGCGGTCGATCGAGTTCTTCCTGAAGTTCCGCATCACGGACGCGGTCCGGTTCGTCCGCACGATCGGCGCCGGCAACTTCGACCTGGTCCTGTCCAGCGCCGTCCAGGACGCCATCCGCCAGCGCGCCCGCAAGATGCGCACCGAGCGGGCGTACGACCTGCGCGGCTCGGACGTCGCGGACATGCAGGAGCTGCTCAACCGGCAGCTGGACCGCTACGGCGTGCGCATCACCGGCTCCAACATCCCGGACGTCCAGCTGCCGGCCCAGTACCAGCAGCACCTGGCGACCAGGGAGCGGGTGGCCAAGGAGCGCACCGCGTACGAGCAGGAGTGGGGGCTGACCCGCAAGCGCCGTATCGACAGCCTCGGTATGGACATCGAGCGGGCCAAGAAGGTGCGCGACGCGCGCATCGTCGAGGTGAAGGCCGCGCTCAACAACGCCCGCGAACAGGTCGCCCAGCTGTTGGAGGAGCAGGAGACCAACGCCCAGCGTGTGCGGTTCGAGATCGAGACCCGCGGTCGCAGCGGCCTGATCTCCGCCGAGAACGAGGCCCGCGCCCAGCGCGCCCTCGCCAAGGCCTACCGCGACAACCGCGCGGTGCTTCAGTACGAGCTGGCCCGCCGCCGCCTCGAAGTGGGCGCGGAGCTGGCATCGAAGGCACCGCAGCCGGTGGTCGTACGCACCGACGGCGGCAGCGGTGACACCTCGGCGCTCTCGACGCTGCTCGCCGCGCAGCTGCTGCCGCGGATGACGGCGCTGCCCGCGGCTCCGACGCGGTACTTCGAGGACGGGCAGCCGGACGGGGACGACGACGCCTGAGGCGAGCGTCACCCGCCACGCTCAACCCGGCGGCTCCCGGCTCCAGGCTGTCCTCGGAGCCGGGAGCCGCCGTTGCCGCCGTTGCCGCCGTTCTCTCGGGCCCGCCCCTGGACAGCTGTCGGCGGGCAGGGGACATCAAAGGATCCCAAGATGATTCGGCCGGGCCCTTCGTGACGTAACGCCGACCTGCGAGGGGGCGTACGCACCGAACGCGGCGGCCGCCGCGCCAAGGGCTGGTCGTTCCGCGGCCTCTGTGACCTGACCCTATGAGGGAGGGCTGGGGCTTCCCCTTCTGGTGTGTTCGGAGCACCCTCGTGAGGGGAGCCGAGTCCGGGTCAGGAGGCCCGCGATGCAGGCTTATGTGGCTATATGTGCACCGCCGCCGGTCGCAGATCGCCGTGATGGACGAGGGCGGCCGGACGACGGTGAACCGGAATGTGCCCAACGGGCGTGAGCCGGTGCTGGGGGTGATCGGCGATCTGCCGGTGGGCACGCCGGTGCGTTCGAGGCCGTGTTCGTCTGGGGCTGGCTGATCGAGCTGCTCCAGGATTACGTAATCGATGATCTCAGGCACTCGTGCGCCGTATGTGCAGGTGGCCATCGCGGGGGAAGGAGGGCGGTGCCGCGGGCAGGATGGTGTCGAAGTCGTAGCGGCTCTTCTGCGCAACCCGGCACGATGCCAGGTTGTCCACCTGGTGCAGGAGTTCGAGACGCTCCAGCCCGTCGGCTTCGAAGGTGTCGAAGGCCCAGCTGGTGAGTGCCTCCAGAGCGCGGGGGGCCACTCCCCGCCCGCGAGCGTGCGCCGCGGTCCAGTAGCCCACTTCGGCCGCCGGTTTGCCGGAGGTGACTTCCTTGAGGACCACGTTGCCCACCAACTGTTCGCGAACTGAACCGGGTTGTGCCTCAAGGACGGCGAAGCCGAACCGGTCCCCCGCTGCCCAGCCCCGCTGCTGGGCCTGCACCCACCGTGCCCCGTCGGCATCGTTGTCCACGACAGAGATCGCCCACTGGCGCAGTGCGGGATCCCGGCTTACCTCGACCAATGCGGCAACGTCCTCCATGCGCCAGGGGCGAAGAACGAGAGCGGGAGAGGCCGGCGACGCGGCCACCTGAAGTACGACGGGGGCACTCATCAACCGATCATATGCGGCGGCGTTTTCACCCGACGCCAGCCGCGTCCAGCCTATGCCGCCTTGCGACCGCCCCGTCACTGCTGTGTCCGGACGCGCAGAGCCTCGACGGACCAGTCGAACACCGGCGCCAGACTCTCCGGGGCCGGCCAGCCGTTGACCACTGCGAGCAGCTGGAGGTACCGCTCCCTGCGGGGGTCATTCACGCTCTCCAGCCGAGTCGCCAGCCGGCGGCGAAGCTCGACGTCGTCGGGGCGGCCGAGGAGGTACGCGTAGTGCGCCGTGAACGCCGCGACGATCGGATCGGCCTGGGGCGAGGCCGGGTCGATGCCTGCGGTCAGGGCCGGGCCGGCCTGGTCACGGACGGCTGCGGAAATGTCGCGGCGCGGGCCCATCATGTCGCTTCGGGCCTGCTCGGCTGCCTGGTCCTCGGCCATCCGCCGCATGACGGCGCGGAAATCCGGGTCCAGGGATATTTCGACCAACTCCACCCACGCCTGGACCTGTTCCGCCTCCAGGTTGTCGGGCAACTCGGGGGTCATCGAGCGCATGACCCCCGCGAATGCGGGGGCGGCGTCAAGACCGCCGAAGACGGCGTCGAGGAAATCGCCGATCAGACGTCGGCGTTCGTCCTCGGAAAGCTGGGCCAGCCGGTGCATGAGTTCCGTCTCCTCAGGTGTGGACCCGCGCTCGGCCACCGCCGTCAGCACCGCGCGCCGCAGGCGCAGGACGCGGATCTGCACTGCCAGTGCTTCGGCGTGCGCCGCGGCGACCTCGGGAAGCGAGAGCTCGCGGTCCAAAACCTTGCGGATCGTGGGAAGGTCCAGTCCCAGCTCGCGCAGGGTCCGCACGAGCTCCAGGCGTGCGACGGCGTCGATGCCGTAGAGGCGGTAGCCGGCCGGGCTACGGTCCGTCGGCGCCACGATTCCGCGATCGGAGTAGAACCGAATGGTCTTGACCGTGAGACCGGTCCGCCGAGCGAGCTCGCCGATCGAGTAAAGCGTGTCGCCGTCCATGCCCCCACCTTTGTGTCTCCCCCTACTGGAGACTCAAGTCCCTTCGCCTGCCAGCAGGCAACCACTCCTCATCCACAAGTCTTGACAATTCCTCGTTGTCCGCGCCCCCGGTCGGCATGCGCGCTTGTCTTTCGGCCGGCAACTGCGCCAGTTCCGGGGCCTGTTCGGCCTCTCGCCCCCAAGAGGCCCAGTCGGGGCGGCCCGGCACGCCGAGCGGCCCGGCACGCCGCGCCGCTCGGCCGCACGTCGGCCCACCTCGCCGGTGAGTGCGGACAGGGCGGCGTCTTCGGGCAGGAAGTGGTCCGCATTGACGAGTACGCCGCCGGGGCGCAGCAGTTGGTGCAGTTGTCCGTAGACCTCCAGGAGGCTCTTCTCCGGGAGGTAGTGCAGCGCCGTGCTGGACACCACGGCGTCCAGGGGACGGCTCAGCTCCAGCGCCTCGATCCAGCCGTCAGTCCCGATCACCGTCTCGACCAGTCGGATGGTGCTGCCGTAGGAGGCGCGGCCGAGGGCGAGCAGGAGTGGATCAGCATCCACCCCGACGACCTCCCAGTGCGGGTGCGTGACGGCGAGCCGTGCGGCCAGACTGCCCGGGCCGCAGCCCAGATCGGCGACGAGGGGGTTTGCCGCGCCCTGCCCGGCATGTGCGACTACGTCGGCGATCACTGTGAAGCGTTCTTCGCGCCCGATGGCGTAGTGCTCCTGCTGCGCGTCCCAGCTGTGGATCCATCGGTCGGCTGTCTCCGTGCTCATCTTCACCATCGTGGGGCGTCTGCTCCTTGCCGGTCGGTGGGAGTCGCGCAGGCCCGGGCACAGGTGCTCGATGTGGTGCACGGCCTGGTCAGGGGGTTGGGCGACGTGGTCGTCGTACAGGCTGTAGACGGTGCGGCGGTCGCCGCGGCGCCCGGTGACCAGACCGAGCATGCGCAGCGCCCGCGGAGACCGCGGCCTGCTCCATGCCGACGGTGGCGGCCAGTTCTCCGACCGGGTACGGGGAGTGCCGCAGGGCGGTGAGGGTCAGCAAGCGGGAGGGCGGGGCCAGCGCCTGCGGGGTGGCGGCGACGGAGGAGGCGGTGGCGTCGTCGGACTTCGAGACCTGTTGCTCGACGGGGTTGCCCGACCCTTCACTCCGGATCACCCCCTGAAGTCCGGCCGTCAGATAACGAAGAACGTAAATGTAAATGAAAACGATGTCCATCTGGCTTGGAGGCCAGGACGCCAAGTGAGCCAGCGCGACCTCGAGGGACCGCCGCTGTTGCGGCCAGTCCTCCTCCGGGCCCGCCGCCAGCACCGCGTACTGCGTGCCGGTCGCGGTCATGAAGGCGCGGTAGACGACCTGGCGTCGGGTGCCGTCCTGGCTGTGTAGGCGTACACCAGTTCGGCCGCGGGCGGAACCTGAAGGCGCCCATGTGCTGGGGGAGCTGTCCGAACTCGATCCCGGCTGACGACTGATGGCTGATGGTCCGACTCGGGTTCGGGAGAGCGTTCCGTCGCACCCGATGTCACGTCAGGACCGGGTAAGGACAGGGCGTCGAGGCCGAAATCCCGGGGCCCCTCACCGGTTTCGTGCGAAGATCTCCAGGCCCTCTCGGGCTCCACCTGCCGCTGTACCGATTCCTCGGAGAACCCATGCGCCGCGCCCGTCTCGTCTCCGCCGCTGTGCTCCTGTTATGCACCGCGTGTTCCAGCGGTGCGGACCGTGACTCGGGGGAGGGGGCGAAGAAGGCCGTGGATCATGGGGCGGCGGTGCGTGCTGCGATCGAGAGGACGAGCGCGGACAGCGCTCGCGTGGAGGAGAAGATCGAGCTGCGGTCCACCGACAGCCCCACGACGTACGTGCTCACGATCGCCGGTGCCTTCGATCTGGCGGGTGACCGGGGCCGGCTCACGGTGGAGATCGAGGACAGCGGCATGGACCCCGTCGAGGAGGTCTTCGTCGGCGACACCGTCTATGTGCGGGGCTCGCAGGCGGTGGACGAGGGCGAGTGGGCCTCGGCCGACCGGAGCGAGGCTCTGAGCCGCTACTTCCTGCGGGCGCCGCTGAACGACCCCGAGCACCTGCTCCGCCAGATGAAGGCGATGCGGCAGGTGTCGAACGAGGGCGAGGAGCAGGTGAACGGCGCCCCTGCGGTGCACTACCGGGGCACGATCGACCACGCCACCGCGACGTACCGGATGACGACGCAGACGAAACAGGGCATGGACAAGCTGCGCAAGAAGCTGGGCGACGACATGCCCGTCTACGCGGACGTGTGGGTCGACGGGAAGGGGCGCGCCGTCCAGGCCCGGCTGTCCTTCTTCGGCGGGATGAGGGCCATGACGACGATGACGCTGTCGGACTTTGGGACATCGGTGAAGGCCGAGGCGCCGCCGGCCAGGCTGGTCGTTCCCGTGACGGTGGGCGAGGACGTCCTGCTGGCCTGAGAGGGGCGAGGCCAGCGCGGGGGCCCCTGGATGACAGTCAGGTTGAAGGGGGCGGCGACGGGGACGACACCGCCAGCCTGCGGCTGCGCGGACCGGCTTGCCGCGTGCCTGAGTTCTCACAGCCGGGATCTGCGGTACGCCAAACCTGGCAGGGCCCGCTTGCGGGAGGTGCGTCGAGGGCGGGGACGCTGTCGCCGGACGTGCTGCCGGTCTCGTCCGCCTGAGTGCCTGCCGGTCGGAGGGCAGCCGACAAGCGATGGCAGCCCACATCCAATGGCTCGTCTCAGCGGCGCGTGCTGCCGCCGTCCGCGGCGATGATCTGCCCCGTGATGAACGCGGCGTCGTCTGAGGCGAGGAACGCCACGACGCCCGAGACGTCGGCCGGCAGCTGCACCCGCTTGATGTTCTGGATCCGTACGGTCTGCTCGAAGAAGGACTCGCTCGTGTTCTCCACGGCCGTGGCCGTCCGGACGAGGCTCGCCGCGACGCCCTTGACGGTGATGTGGTGCGCGGCGAGGTTGGCGGCCAGGACGGAGGTGAGTCCGTTCAGCGCGCCCTTGGAAGAGACGTACGAGACGAAGGGAGGCGGCGGAGTCCAGTAGCTCGAGGATGTGATGTTGACGATCCGTCCTGAGCCGGATGCCTTCAGGTCCGGCAGGAACGCCCTGGAGGTCAGGAAGGCGCCGTCCACGTTGACGGCGAAGGTGCGGCGCCACTCGTCGTAGGTCACGTGGTCGATGTCGGCCGGCAGAACAACGGCCGCGCTGTTCACCAGGATGTCGGCGGCGCCGAGTTCACTCCGGACCCGCGCGGCGAACTCATGGATCGCGTTTGCGTCCGAGATGTCGATCTTGTCGCTGAAGAACCTCCGGCCGGCTTCTGTGACGAGTTCTCGCGCCTCGTCGGCTGGATCGACGTCCGCGACCGCGATGTCCGCTCCCTCCGACGCGAGCCTGCGGGCGATCTCCTGCCCGATACCGGCGCTGCCCCCGGTCACGACCGCGGTCCTGCCCGTCAGTCTCCCAGCCATGGCTCATCTCTCCTTGGTCAGCGCTCGAACGGAACCGGAGCGGGTGCGCAGCCCATGCGGCGACCGGCGCCGGTAAGGCTGTCACTCATGGATGGTGCGCATCGAGGCCGCCGCTGACTGGTGGCTGTTCGTCTAATGAACATGCCCATTGAGCGTGACGGAGCTCACTCCCTAGCTTGTCGCTGCTCGGCAGGCCGGGGGTCACGAGGCCGAGCGTCCGGAATCAGATCCGGAATGAGTTGTGGTCGAAGAGCTACGCGGAGGCCACTCCGCAAGGGCTCCTGGGACGGTTCGGCAGCGGTGTTGCCGGGGTGGCCGAGACAGAAGCATCCGTACCGAGGTCCGGCGGCGAACGCCGGTGCCACAGCTGCGCGCTGCGCGCAAGGAGTCACCCATGGTTCAGATCGATTCACCCAGTGCGACATAGGGCGAGGGTGGGAGATACACCCTGAGCTCAGGCACGCTGGCCGCGGTGGTGCTCGCCGTGTGCCTCGCGCAGATGGCCCTTTCCGTCCCGGCCCTCATCAACGGGTTGATCCAGCAGGACCTCGCCCCGACCTCGGCCCAACTCACGTGGATCACCGACGCGTTCATGCTTCCCGTCGCCGCGCTGGGACTGGGCTTCGGCGTGTTCGGTGACCTGTTCGGCCGCAAGCGCTTGCTCGTCGGGGGCACCGCGCTCATCGTCGTGGGCTCGGCTCTCGCGGTCCTGGCGCCGGGCGCGGGCACCTCGAGCGACACCCGGGTGACGTGGCTGATCCTCGCCCAACTCCTCAACGGCATAGGGGCCGCGGCCGTCTTCCCGACGAGCCTCGCCATGGTGGCGGCCGGCACGCACACCACGGCAACCCGCGCGCGTGGCGTGGCGGTCTGGGCCGCCGCGCTCTCGGTCGGCGGCTTCCTCGGACCGCTGCTGGCAGGCGTCGCCGGCAAGATCGAACTCGGCTGGGCCGGGAACGCGAACTGGCGCTGGGCCTTCGTCGGTGGCGACGATCCTCGTCACCGGCGACGGCGCGGTCGGCTACAGCCTCGCCGAGTTCGACTCCCTCGTCCGGGCGGGACTCCCGGTGATCGTGATCGTCCTCAACAACCAGGCGTGGGGCGCCACTCTGCACACCCAGCAGTTCCTCTTCGGCCAGGACCGCGTCACCAACAACCGCCTGGAGAACGGCTCTTACAGCGGCGTGGCACGAGCGCTGGGAGCGGACGGCGTCGAAGTCCGTGAACTCGACCAGCTTCGCCCGGCGATCGAGGCCGCCCTCGCGGCCCGCCGGCCGGCCTGCATCGACGTACGAGTGAGCCTCGGGCCCATCCCTCCGGAGGAGCGCGTCCTGAACGGCGGAGCTCCGTTCGGCGGCGTCGAGATCGACGCATGAGCCACTACGCCCGCCGACCAGGCCCCGCCCCCTGATCGCAGCGCTTCCTCGGGCCCTCAGGGGCGGTCCCGCCGGACCGCCCCTCCAAGCGTGGAGCCACGTGGCAGTGGCTTCAGTTGACCGGTTCGCCGGCCCAGGCCGCCTTCAGCAGCGCGGTCAGGTTCTCGTCGGTGACGGGGGCCGGGTTGTTGGCCGGGATCGCCTTCATGATCGGCGTCAGCGCCTTGGCGATACCGTCCTCGGGCATGCCGTAGTGGCGCAGCGCCCGCGGCGCGTCCAGCACCTGGCGCAGGGCGGCCAGCCCGGCGCTCGCCGTCCGGGTGCGGAAGACCGCGCCGAAGGCCTCGGCGATACGTGCCTCCGCCTCGGGGGCGTACGGGGCGTTGAAGCCCAGTACGTAGGGCAGGACGGTCGCGTGGGTCTGGGCGTGCGGGAGGTTGAACATGCCGCCGAGGACGTGGCAGATCTTGTGATGCATCCCGGAGCCGGCCGAGGCGAACGCGACAGCGGCGAGGTAAGCGCCGTACAACGTCTGCTCGATGCCCTCGACGCTCGTCGAGTCGTCGGCCACCGTCGGCAGGCCGGTCGCCAGCCCGCGGATACCTTCCTGCGCCAGCGCCCGGTCGATCGGGTCGGTACGCGGCCCCCACATCGAGTCCACGCAGTGCGCCAACGCGTTCAGGCCGCTGGCCACGGTCATCTCGCCGGGCAGCGTGGTCAGCAGACCGGCGTCGTACACGACCGACGCGGGCAGCACCTTGCCGTCCACACCGGTGGTCTTGGTCTCGCCCTCGGTCAGGCCCCATACGTTGGTCGCCTCGGAGCCGGCGTACGTGGTGGGTACCGCGACGATCGGCAGCCCGGTGCTCATCGCAACGGCCTTGGCCAGACCCGTGGTCGAGCCGCCGCCGACGCTGACCAGGATGTCCGCGCCCGCGTCGGCCGCGGCCTGACGGGCTCGCCGGGCGACCTCGACCGGTACGTGCATCACGACCTCCTCGTGACGCAGCACGACCGGGATCTCCTTGGCGATCGGGTCGGCCAGTTCCTTCTCGCGGTCCGACGCGATCAGCATGACCCTGGAACCGCCGAGCGCCTCGACCTCCGCCGCCACGGCGACGGGCGACTCCCCGGCCGCGAACACCACCCGCTGGGGAAGCGTCTCGTGTGTGAACCTCATCGCCTGCTCCTTCGGTGGCTCTTCGGCCGGGTCGACTGCATGCGGATGACGGACTGCATCTGACGGACTGCATCAGTCTCCGGCCAGCCATTGCGCGCCTTCGGAGTAGAGCTGCTCGACCGCCGGGCCGGTGAGGCCGGGTAGTCCTTCCCGCACCGTGAAGCCCGCCTTGGTCTGCAGGTAGGCCAGGTGCCGGTAGCCGGTCGGGAAGCGGTTCAGCAGCTCGGGATCCAAGGTCAGAGAGGCAGCGGGGTCGACGACGTCGAGCCGGTCCTTCTCATAGATCGGCTGCCGGCGCACGAGGGTCCAGCGCCCCTCGTGGCGGGACAGGAAGTCGTAGAAGCGGCCGGTGCAGACGACATCGACCTCGACGCCGTCGATGTTCGCGCGCTGATTGATCGTCATCTTCGTCTGGGCGATGGCCCGGTCGCCGGCGATGTCCGCGGTGTGGCCACCGAGGAAGTGGAGGATGCTGACTCCGTTCTCGAAGCCTTCGCGGCTGGCCTTGATGAAGTCGGTGGCGCTTCCCTGGAACCAGGTGGCGCTCATCCGGCCGTCGCGCGGATGCCAGACCGTGGCGAAACGGCTCCACTCCCCGGCATCGCGCCACAGCACCCAGTTCTCGATGAGCTGCCGGATCTCGTGGCGGTCGTTGTCGGCCTGCGACACTGTTCGATCTCCGATCGGATCTTGTTCTGCGGGTTGCCCAGCTTCTGCGGATTGCGCTTCTGCGGTGTGCACAGCCATGCAAGCAAGGGCCGGGGTCCGGCGCACGCCGTGTCACGTGCGCCGTACGACCTCGTCGCCTCGTCAGATGGGGTAGTGGCGGGACCCGGACTGGATGGTGATCCAGCGCAACTCGGTGAACTCCTCCAGCGCGGCACGGGAGCCGAATCGGCCCCAGCCGCTGGCACCGACCCCGCCGAAGGGCATCTGGGGTTCGTCGTGCACGGTGGCGCCGTTGATGTGGCAGATGCCGGACTTGATGCGGCGGGCCACGTCGAGCGCCGCGGCCGCGTCCTTGCCGAAGACCGAGGCGGAGAGCCCGTACTCGGTGTCGTTGGCGACCGCGACGGCTTCGTTCGTCGAATCCACCTCGATGATCGAGACCACAGGTCCGAAGGTCTCCTCGCGGTAGATGCGCATGCCCGGCATGACTCCGCCCAGCACGGTCGGCCGCACGAAGAGGCCGTCGGCCGTGCCACCGGTCAGGACTTGCGCACCCTTGTCACGGGCGTCTTCGATCAGCGCGATCACATGGTCGCGGGCGTTGGCGTGGACCAGCGGACCGATCTGTGAGCTGGGGTCGCTCGGGGGGCCGACGACGAGCTTGGCGGCACGATCGGCGAGACGGGCGGAGAGTTCGTCGGCGACAGTCCGGTCGACGATGACCCGCTCGGTCGACATACAGATCTCGCCCTGGTTCATGAAGGCACCAAAGCTGGCCGCCGCCGCGGCCTCCTCCAGATCCGCGTCGGGAAGCACCAAGAAGGGCGCTTTGCCACCGAGTAATGCACCCGCACCCGCCCAACCGCCGGAGGCACCCCGCGGGGAACTGCGCGACCAGCCACGACGGACCGTCAGCCGCCCGACCGCCGGAGGCACCCCGCGGGGAACTGCGCGACCAGCCACCACGCACCCGCACCCGCCCAACCGCCGGAGGCACCCGCGCCACAGTCCAACCCCGCTTCAGAACATCGCCCGAATGATCCCCACGGTCCGCTCCAGATGCGGCTCGGAGCGATCGGCCCGGTGCGCGACGGCCAGCTCCACGCGCGCGTCGGCCCCCGCCAGCGGCAGGTAGGCAACCCCGTCAAGCGCCAGCGCGGTCACCGGCTCAGGCACGACGGCAACGCCGAGCCCCCCGGCCACAAGCGTGACCAGCGTCGAGGTCTCGCCGACCTCATGGCGGATGTGCGGCTCGACGCCCGCATCCCGCAGAAGGCCCAGGACAACGTCGTACATCACCGACCGCCGGTCAGCAGAGTGCACGATCAGATCGGCACCCGCCAGGTCCACGACCCGCAACCGTTTCCGGCGAGCGCGAGCGAGGGAATGGTCGACCGGCACAGCCACGACGAGCCGGTCCCGTCGCAGCGTATGCACGGTGAGGGAGAGGTCCGCCGCCACAGGCCGCAACAGCGCGACATCGATCGCACCGGTCCGCAGCGCCTCGACCTGGTCGGGCGCGAGCATCTCGCCGCGAAACGAGAAGTCGACGCCGGGCAGCTCCTCCGTGAGCTGACGCGAGAGCGCAGGCAGGACGCTGTACGTCGCCGAGCCCACGCACCCGATCGCGAGGTGCCCCACCGAGCCGGCGGCGACGAGCCGCGCGTGATGGGCGGCCTCGTCGACGTCGGCGAGGACCGCGCGCGCCCGCTCGAGGTAGGCCCGCCCGGCCTCGGTGAGGTCGACGCGGCGTGTGGTCCGGTGGAGCAACTCGACGCCGAGCTCGGCCTCGAGCTGGCGGATCTGCTGGGACAGCGGTGGCTGGGCCATGTGCAGCCGCTCGGCGGCACGGCCGAAGTGGCGCTCCTCGGCCACCGCCACGAAGTACCGCAGGTGGCGCAGATCCATATCTCATCCATATCAATCAGCCCGGATATGCGTACTTCAGAATATCGCCACCCAGGACTAACGTCGCTGCCATGAGCGCATTCATCTACGCCGCGACGCGGACACCCTTCGGCCGCTTCAACGGCGCGCTGGCCGGCGTCCGCCCCGACGACCTCGCCGCCGCCGCGATCGCCTCGACGCTCGCCAAGGTGCCGGGCCTCGACCCCGCCGCGATCGGCGACGTGGTGTGGGGCAACGCCAACGGCGCCGGTGAGGAGAACCGCAACGTCGGCCGCATGGCGGCGCTGCTCGCCGGCCTCCCGGTGAGCGTGCCCGGCACCACCATCAACCGCCTCTGCGGCTCGAGCCTCGACGCGGCCATGACGGCCAGCAGGACCATCGAGTCCGGCGACGCCGACGTGATGCTGACCGGCGGCGTGGAATCGATGACGCGCGCGCCGTGGGTGCTGCCCAAGTCGGCGAAACCGTTCCCTGCCGGCGACGTCACCGCGGTCTCCACCACGCTCGGCTGGCGCCTGGTCAACCCGCGGATGCCGAAGGAGTGGACGGTCAGCCTCGGCGAGGCCAACGAGCAGCTCCAGGAGCGCTTCGGCATCTCCCGCGAACGGCAGGACGAGTTCGCCGCCCGCTCCCACCAACTCGCTCACCAGGCATGGGAGTCGGGCTTCTACGACGACCTGGTCGTAACAATCGAAGGCACCGACCTGACCCGCGACGAGGGCATCCGAGCCGGATCCACCCCGGAAGTACTGGCCGGGCTCAAGCCGGTCTTCCGCACACCGGAACAAGGCGGCACCATCACCGCGGGCAACGCCAGCCCCCTCAACGACGGCGCCTCCGCGGTGCTGCTGGGCAGCGAGAAGGCCGCGGCCACGATCGGCGCCGACCCCATCGCCCGTATCGCCGGCCGCGGCGTGATGGCGCTGGAGCCGCAGGCCTTCGGCTACGCCCCGGTCGAAGCCGCCAACCGCGCGCTGGCCCGGGCCGGAATCGGCTGGGACCAGGTCGGCGCGGTCGAACTCAACGAAGCCTTCGCCGTACAGTCGCTCGCCTGCCTCGACGCCTGGAAGATCGACCCCGCCCTCATCAACCAGAAGGGCGGCGCCATCGCGATCGGCCACCCGCTGGGCGCCTCGGGCGGCCGCATCCTCGCCACGCTCGCCAAGGTCCTGCGCGAGACGAGGCAGCGCTACGGCGTCGCCGCGATCTGCATCGGCGTCGGCCAGGGCCTGGCCGTCGTACTCGAGAACTGCGACACGACGGAGGCGGCGAAGTGAGCCGGGCGGAGATAGTCGAATGCGCAGACGCCGCGGTCGCCGGCATCGAGGACGGATCCACCATTCTCGTCGGCGGCTTCGGCCTGGCCGGAATGCCGTTCGACCTGATCGACGCCCTGATCCGGCAGGGCGCGAAGGACCTCACCATCGTGTCCAACAACGCCGGCAACGGCGACGTAGGACTGGCCGCGCTGCTGGCCGCCGGCCGCGTGCGCAAAGTGCTCTGCTCCTTCCCCCGCCAGGCCGACTCCTGGGTCTTCGACGGCCTCTACCGCGAGGGCAATATCGAGCTCGAGGTGGTGCCGCAGGGCAACCTCGCCGAGCGGATGCGCGCGGCCGGTGCCGGCATCGGCGCCTTCTACTGCCCGACCGCGGTCGGCACACCGCTGGCCGAGGGCAAGGAGGTTCGCGAGATCGACGGCCGTATGTACCTGCTGGAGTACCCCATCAAGGGCGACTACGCGCTGATCGGCGCACACATCGCGGACACGATGGGCAACCTCGTCTACCGCAAGACCGCCCGCAACTTCGGACCGGTCATGGCCACGGCCGCGACCACAACGATCGTCCAGGTCGACCAGGTCGTCGAACCCGGGAAACTCGACCCCGAGGCCATCGTCACCCCGTCCATCTACGTCGACCGCATCGTCCAGGTGACGGCCCGTCACTACACCGTCCAGGGGGCACGATGACCACCACATCAAGCGATCAGGCGCGCACCGACCACCGGCTCTCCATGGACGAACTGGCCGCCGTCATCGCCCGCGACATCCCGGCCGGCTCCTTCGTCAACCTCGGCATCGGACAGCCCACCAAGATCGCCGACCACCTCCCGGCCGACTCCGGTGTGGTCCTGCACACCGAGAACGGCATGCTCAACATGGGCCCGAAGGCCGAGGGCGACGCGGTCGACCCCGACCTGACCAACGCCGGCAAGGTCCCGGTGACCGAGCTGCCGGGGACGGCGTACTTCCATCACGCCGACTCCTTCGCCATGATGCGCGGCGGTCACCTCGACGTCTGCGTCCTCGGCGCCTACCAGGTCGCCTTCAACGGCGACCTCGCCAACTGGACCACCGGCAAGCCCGACGACATCCCCGCCGTCGGCGGCGCCATGGACCTCGCGATCGGCGCCAAGGACGTCTACGTGATGATGACGCTCTTCACCCGCTCCGGAGAGCCCAAGCTCGTACCGAAGTGCACCTACCCGCTCACCGGCGTCGGCTGCGTCAGCCGCGTCTACACCGACCACGGCGTCTTCGACGTCGGCCCCGAGGGCGTACGAATCCGCGAGACGTACGGCATCAGCGCCCCCGAACTCGCGGAGCGGCTCGGCATCACGCGGTCTCAGTAGTTCGTGCGTACGAGGGAGAACGTCGCCCCCTCCGGGTCCGCGACCGTGGCGATGCGCCCGTGCGGAGTGTCGCGCGGCGTTTTCAGGACGTGGCCGCCCAGGTCGATGACATCGGTCAAGGAGGCGTCCACGTCGGCGACTTCGAAGTACGTCATCCAGTGCGGGCCCCGGTCGCGCGGCAGGGCGTGGCCCACGCCGTGGATGCCGGCCACCGGGCGGCCCTCGACGTGCAGCGTGATGTAGTCGAAGTCCGGGGAGACGACCGGCTCTTCCTCGTAGCCGAAGACCGTGTCGTAGAACTTGGCGACGCTCGCGGAGTCGCGCGTGACCAGCTCGTTCCAGGCGGGCGTGCCGGGCACCTCGGTGATGCCCGTACCGAGGTGGCCCGCGGTCTGCCAGATGCCGAACACGGCGCCCGTGGGATCGGAGGCGATGGCCATACGGCCGGCGTCCCCGAGGTCCAGGGGGCCGACGCCGACCGTGCCGCCGCAGTGCCGAACCGATTCCGCCGTCAGATCCACGTCGGCCGAGGCCAAGTAGGGCGTCCAGGCGAGCGGCGGATGACGGTCGGGCGGCAACTGCCCGATCCCGGCCACCTCATGGCCGTCGAGCACGGCACGTACGTACGGGCCGAGCTGCTGGGGCCCGGGCTGGAACTTCCAGCCGAACAGTGCTCCGTAGAACTCCTGGGTCGCGGCCATCCCGTGCACCATCAGACTCACCCAGCACGGTGTGCCGGGTGCGTGTGCGGTGGCGTTCAGGCCGGACGGCCCCCGTGACTCGGTCATCGTCACTCTTTCCTCGGCGCCTGAGGGCGCCGGCAGCTTCACTTCCGCTTCCGAACGCGCGAACCCCCGCCGCGCCCCGAGCCTGCGGCGCATGGCTGGAGGATGCCTGATGTGCTGTGTCCCATCCGTATCCCCGCGGTTGCCTGGTGGTGTCGATCGGCTGTACAGCCTGTGTCCAGGCCCGTACGCCGTGTGCTCGGGCCGGTCCGGCGGGCAGAGTAACCGGACCTGGACGATGCGGCCACCCCGTACGCAAGGATGGTGGCCATGAACGCCATCATCTCCGCAGCCGAACTCGCGAACGCCCTGGCCGGACCGCAGCCGCCGGTGGTGCTCGACATCCGCTATCAACTGGGCGGCCCGAACCTGCGTTCCGCATACGAGGAGGGGCACATTCCGGGTGCCGTCTTTATCGACCTGGACTCGGAACTCGCAGCTCCGGCAGGGAAGGGCGGCCGCCATCCGCTGCCGGACATGGAGGTCTTCGGGGCGGCCATGCGGGCGGCCGGTGTCAGTGCGGACCGCGACGTCGTCGCGTACGACGGCGGGCTCGGCTGGGCCGCCGCGCGCGCCTGGTGGCTGCTGCGCTGGACGGGTCACCCGTCGGTGCGTGCCCTTGACGGCGGACTCGCGGCCTGGGACGGCCCCGTCGAGGCCGGTGTCCCGTCTCCGGTCGCCGGTACGTTCCTGCCGTCGCCCGGCGCGCTGCCGCTGCTCGACGCGGACGGAGCCGCCGCCCTGGCCCGCACCGGCCTGCTCCTGGACGCACGTGCCGCCGAACGCTACCGGGGCGAGGTCGAGCCGATCGATCCGGTCGCCGGCCATATCCCCGGCGCCGTCTCGGCACCGACCACGGAGAACGTGACGGAATCCGGCCACTTCCGCCCGGCCGCCGAACTCGCCGAGCGCTTCAAGTCCCTGGGCGCGACCGGCACTTGCGAAGTCGGCGTCTACTGCGGCTCGGGGGTCTCCGCCGCCCACGAGATCCTCGCCCTGGAGATCGCGGGCATTCCGGCAGCGCTGTACGCGGGCTCCTGGTCGCACTGGTCGTCGGACCCGAGCCGCCCGGTCGCGACGGGCCCCGACCCGCAGTAGACCGGCTTCGGCCCGCAAGAGGCGCACGGCAGCGAAAAGGGCTCGCCCGTAACCGGTGCGAGCCCCAGCCGCGTACATCGTCTGCTTTCTACCCCTACTCCTGCTTCTTGCGACGCGTCCCGAAGACGATCTCGTCCCAGCTCGGCACCGCCGCTCTTCGGCCCGGGCGGACGCCGTCCGCCTCGGCCTGACGGTCGGTGGAACCGACGAGCCGTTCGCGGTGGCTGGCCACCGAGCGTGGCATGAGGACATCGGCGTATGCCGAACCGGCCGAGGCCGCGGGAGCCGGGGGCTCCTCCTCCTCGGGCTCCGGGGTGGGCTCCTCCTCCGCCGCCGGCATCTCCGTGGGCGTGGCGGGGCGTTCGGGCACCACCATGTCGCCGCGGAAGCTGGGCACCGCCTCCAGGAGGCTGGTGAGCGAGTCCCGCTCGCCGTTGGTGCTCTCCTCCGGAGGCTCCGACGACTGGGCCGGCAGGACGGGACGTTCCGTCTGACGTTCCAGGGCGCGGTCCATCGGGTGCTCGCGGTCGCGCGGCAGCCGGGCGATCCGCGGCACGAACGGGAAGCTGGGCTCGGGCGAGGCGAGGTCGTCGTCGGACTCGCCGATCAGCGAGCGCGCCTCCTCGTCCACGGCCTGTACGAGCCGCCGTGGCGGGTCGTACGTCCAGCTCGCCGAGTGCGGCTCACCCGCGACGCGGTAGACGAGCAGGACCTCCCAGGTGCCGTCGTCACGGCGCCACGAGTCCCACTGCACGGTCTCCTTGTCGGCGCCGCGCAGCAGCAGCCGCTCCTGCACCGCCTCGCCGAGCTGGGGCCCGGCGGTCTCGCCGGGCCGACGGACCGGGGTCTTACGCGCCCGCTCCGCCATGAAGGCGCGCTCCGCGAGCACGGGGCCCTCGAAGCGGCGGACGCGATCGACGGGGATGCCGGCGAGTTGGGCGACCTCTTCGGCGGAGGCGCCTGCGCGTATACGCGCCTGGATGTCTCGGGGGCGGAGATGGCTCTCCACCTCGATCTCGATCTGGCCGAGGCGGGGACGGTCGCCGCGAACGGCGGCGCGCAGACGCTCGTCGATCGGAAGCGTGTACTCCGTCGCGTCGGCAGCCTTCAGCACCAGCCGTGTGCCGTCATTTGAGACGGCCACGACACGCAGTTCGGGCATGGGGACCTCCCGGGTGGTGCCTGCCGACGTCACGTGCGTCGCTGCTTCCGCTAGTCGAGTGTGGCCTGCCCGGGTGCAGCCTGCCACAACCTTGCCTGTTTGCCCGGCGTGTCGGGTGCTGGCCCTGGATCGCCGTTATGGCACGGTTACCTATTCGCAACGCTAAGTGACAAACTCCGTCACCCTGTGCAACGAGCCCCCTCACGGCGGTCCTGGAAGGCCCCGGACGCCCTGGCGGGTGTCCGGACCCAGGGCTCGCAACAGTACTCCATTCGGGCCACCTGCGTGGATCGGCACGCCGCCCAACTTCTCGCAGGGGTCGGGACTTGGCCACGGGGGACGCCGTTCCGGCGACCACGGTGCGTGGCGGTCTTCGCGCGATCTTCACGACTGAAGTTGATCGTTCCGGCGCCGAGTTGCTCCTGAGATACCGCCAGAGCTCGCTCGTTCTCGCGAAGTTGGCGATGTTGCGCCTCCAGGGTCCGACTACGGCCCCAACACCCGCCGCAAGTAGTCGTTCCCGAACCGCCGGTCCGGGTCGAGCCGGTCCCTGAGGGTGGTGAACTCGTCGAAGCGCGGATAGATCCCGATGAAGTGCTCTGCCGTGCGCGTGTGCAGCTTGCCCCAGTGCGGGCGCCCCTCGTGCGCGGTGAAGATCCGCTCGGCGGCCGTGAAGTAGGCCCGGTGCGGGGTGCCTTTGTACATGTGGATCGCGATGTACGCGCTGTCGCGGCCGGACGCCGTGGAGAGCGTGATGTCGTCCGCGGGCGCGGTGCGCACCTCTACCGGGAAGCTGATCCGCAGGTGAGAGCGGTCGATCATGGCCCTCAGTTCGCGCAGCGTCTCGACGAGGGCCGCGCGCGGGACGGCGTACTCCATCTCTGTGAAGCGCACCCGGCGCGGGGAAGTGAAGACCTTGTGGGGAATGTCCGTGTATGTGCGCGCCGAAAGGGCCCGGCTGGCGATCTTCGCGATCGCCGGGATGGTCGCGGGCACGGCACGGCCCACCGTATTGGCCACCTGGAAGACGCCGTTGGAAAGGAACTCGTCCTCGAAGAGGGCACTGATTTTGCCGACCGGCTTCTCCGGGCCCGCACTTCGGTTGTTGCGCTTGGTGTTGCAGTTCCCGGTGTGCGGGAACCAGTAGAACTCGAAGTGCTCGTTCTCCGCGTGGAGTTCATCGAAGGTGCTGGTGACCTCGTCGAAGGTCATCGGCTCTTCACGGGCCGTGAGCAGAAAAAGGGGCTCTACGGAGAAGGTGATCGCGGTGACGACACCCAGGGCGCCGAGTCCGATCCGGGCAGCCGCGAAAACCTCCGGGTTCTCCTTCTCGGAGCAGGTGAGGACCGAGCCGTCGGCCGTCACCAGTTCAAGTGCCGTGATCTGGGCGGCGATCGACGCTGAGTCACGACCGGTGCCGTGGGTGCCGGTGCTGGTCGCGCCGGAAACCGTCTGCTCCATGATGTCGCCCATGTTCGTGAGCGACAGTCCCTCGCGGGCCAGAGCCACGTTCAGCCGCTTCAGCGGGGTGCCCGCCTCCACGGTGACGGTGCCCGCCGCGCGGTCGATCCTGCGGATGCCGGTGAGCAGGTCGGGCCGTATCAGCAGACCGTCGGTCGCGGCGACGGCGGTGAAGGAGTGACCGGCGCCGACGGCCTTCACCCTCAGCCCGTCCTCGGCGGCCTGGCGCACAGCGGCGGCGAGCTCGTCGACGGAGGCGGGCGTGACGTCCCGTACGGGACGGGCCGAGACATTGCCCGCCCAGTTGCGCCACGTGCCGCTCTTCCCGCTCGCTGTGCTGCTCATGGGTCCCTCCCCGCTGCGGAACCGGCCTGCCGAGCCGCCCAGCTGGCCACGGACAGGAACGGCAAGTTTCCGACCAGTAGGAAGGGGATCATACTGCCCGCCCTTCATACCGCCGTTTCCGGCTGTCAGTGGCGAGTGGCAGGATCAAAGACATGCCAGTCGCGCTCGATGCCCATCCTTACGACGCCCTCCTCCTGCTCTCCTTCGGCGGCCCCGAAGGCCCCGACGACGTGGTCCCGTTCCTGGAGAACGTGACGCGGGGGCGCGGCATCCCCAAGGAACGCCTCAAGGAGGTGGGGCAGCACTACTTCCTGTTCGGCGGGGTCAGCCCCATCAACGACCAGAACCGCGCCCTGCTGGACGCCCTCCGCAAGGACTTCGCCGAACACGGCCTGGACCTGCCGGTCTACTGGGGCAATCGCAACTGGGCGCCGTATCTGACGGACACCCTGCGCGAGATGGTCGCCGACGGCCGCCGGCGCATCCTGGTCCTCGCCACCAGCGCGTACGCCTCGTACTCGGGCTGCCGCCAGTACCGCGAGAACCTCGCCGAATCGCTCGCGATCCTTCAGGCCGAGGGACTGGAGCTGCCGAGGGTCGACAAGCTGCGGCACTACTTCAACCACCCGGGCTTCCTCCAGCCCATGATCGACGGCGTCCTGAAGTCCCTCGCCGACCTCCCCGAGGACGTCCGCGCGGGCGCGCACCTGGCCTTCACGACCCACTCGATCCCAAACGCCTCCGCGGACACCTCCGGACCCGTCGAGGAGCACGGCGACGGGGGTGCGTACGTGAAGCAGCACCTGGACGCCGCGCGGCTGATCGCCGACGCGGTGCGCGAGGAGACCGGGACCGACCACCCCTGGCAGCTCGTCTACCAGTCCCGCTCCGGTGCCCCGCACATCCCCTGGCTGGAGCCGGACATCTGCGATCACCTGGAGGAGCTGCACGGCGCCGGGGTGCTGGCGGTCGTGATGGCACCCATCGGGTTCGTCTCGGACCACATGGAGGTCATGTACGACCTCGACACGGAAGCGAAGGCCAAGGCCGAGGAGCTGGGCCTGCCGGTGCGCCGCTCGGCCACCGTGGGCGCCGACCCGCGGTTCGCGGCCGCGATACGCGAGCTCGTCGTGGAGCGGGCCGCCACAGAGAGCGGCCGCGATGTGCGGCTCTGCGCCCTCGGTGAGCTGGGGCCGAGCCATGACGTATGCCCCGTGGGCTGCTGCCCCGCCCGCGCCCCGAAGCCCGCCGCCGCGGGCGCCGACAGCCCGTACGCCTGAGGAGCACCGTGACCGACACCGCGAGCGACCCGCTCAAGGCCGAACTCCTGCAGATCGCGCTCGACGCGGCGCACCACGCGGGCGCCTTCCTGCGCGACGGCCGCCCCGACGATCTCGGCGTGGCCGCGACCAAGTCCAGTGCCGCCGATGTCGTCACCGAGATGGACATCGCCTCCGAGAAGCTGATCACCGGCCTGATCGCCGACCTCAGGCCCGACGACGGGGTCGTCGGCGAGGAGGGCGCCAGCGTCGAGGGCAGCAGCGGGATCCAGTGGGTCATCGACCCCATCGACGGAACGGTCAACTACCTGTACGGACTACCCAGTTGGGCCGTCAGCATCGCGGCCCGCAAGGACGGCGAGACGGTCGTCGGCGTGGTGCACGCCCCGATGCGCGGTGAGACCTGCCGGGCCGTCCTGGGCGAGGGCGCCTACGTCAACGACCGTCCCGCGCGCGTGCGGCCCGCCCCCGCCTTCGGTCTGGCCCTCGTCGGCACCGGCTTCGGCTATCTCGCCGAGCGCCGGGCCCGGCAGGCCGAGGTGGTCCGGCAGCTCATCCCTCAGGTGCGGGACATCCGCCGCGGCGGCTCGGCCGCGATCGACCTGTGCGATGTGGCGACGGGCCGCCTGGACGCGTACTACGAGCGCGGGCTGAACCCCTGGGATTACGCGGCCGGTGACCTGATAGCCCGGGAGGCGGGCGCCCTCACCGGTGGCCGCCCCGGAGAGCCCCTCTCACCGGACCTGACCATCGCGGCCCCACCCGGCCTCTTCGAGCCACTCCAGAGGCGCCTGGAGGAACTGGGCGCCTGGCACGACTGACGGTACGGACCACCGGCGAGCTCCCGCCGACTGACACCGCGTACAACAGCGGCAGCGAGTGAGCCGAAGGGGCGCGCCTGTGTCGAGAGCGCGTGGGGTCCCCCCGGACGAAGTCTGGGGGAGCGCGGAGTGCCCGACGAAGGAGGGTCGAGCACGGTGGGGTTCTCGACACAGCCACGCGCCGGTAGGCGCATATCGATACAGCTGCGCCCCGGAGGCGAACCGAGCCGCCCAAAAAAGGAGCGGGGCCCCGGTCTGGATCTGCCGGGGCCCCGCTTTCGTACGAGCTGAATCAGACGCGTGACGCGACCTCCACGCCGTGTTCGGCGGCGAGGCGGCGGAGGTCGTCGAGCTCGGCCTCCTCGACCTCCGCGAGGAAGTCGTCGCCGGTCTCGCGAGCCCGCGTCAGGTCGGACTCGGTCGCCTTTATGCGCTGCAGAAGTCCTGCGGTGAATGCGTCCATGCTGCGCCCCCTCGTCCTGGGTCGTGGGTCGGTGGCACGGGGGTGTGCCGTTCGGAAGGGGCGATCACGTCTCCTGTGGATGCCCAGCGCTGCCCGTGCTGGGCGGCGACGGTGCCGGACACCCACGTCCGCTCTGCGGAAGCGGCTGGTGGCGTACCACATGGTGGTGTGCCACATGCAGAGCGTGATCGCGGGGTGTAAAGCCGTCCTCCCCGCACTCCCTTCCGTGGAAACCTCAACCGGAAGAGAAAATCTCGCATTCCCGGGCCTCTCACCCCCCTCTCACCCGCCTTACAGCCGACTTATGGCCGAAAAGGGCAGGATGGAGGTCTCACCCCCCGACAGACCTGCCCGTGTGCGCCGAAAGCGCGCTACGCGGGTGGACAGAGGAAGGACAAGCGACGTGCGCGTACTCGTCGTCGAGGACGAGCAGCTGCTCGCCGATGCGGTGGCCACCGGACTGCGCCGGGAGGCCATGGCCGTCGACGTCGTGTACGACGGTGCGGCCGCCCTGGAACGCATCGGCGTGAACGACTACGACGTGGTCGTCCTCGACCGTGACCTCCCACTGGTGCACGGCGACGACGTCTGCCGCAAGATCGTCGAGCTGGGCATGCCCACGCGCGTGCTGATGCTCACGGCCTCCGGAGACGTCAGCGACCGTGTCGAGGGCCTGGAGATCGGCGCCGACGACTATCTCCCCAAGCCCTTCGCGTTCAGCGAACTGACGGCACGCGTGCGTGCCCTCGGTCGGCGTACGAGCGTGCCGCTGCCGCCCGTCCTGGAGCGCGCCGGGATCAAGCTGGACCCCAACCGCCGCGAGGTGTTCCGCGACGGCAAGGAGGTCCAGCTCGCCCCCAAGGAGTTCGCCGTCCTGGAGGTGCTGCTGCGCAGCGAGGGCGCCGTGGTCTCCGCCGAGCAGCTCCTGGAGAAGGCCTGGGACGAGAACACCGATCCGTTCACCAATGTCGTGCGCGTCACAGTGATGACTTTGCGCCGCAAGCTCGGCGAGCCGCCGGTCATCGTGACCGTTCCCGGCTCCGGTTACCGGATCTGATCTGTGGTGGCCACGAAGAATGCGCTGCCGACGGCGCCTCCGAAGCCCTCCTGGGACCCGCGGAGGCCGGAACCCCCGTTCCCCTGGCTGCGCCCGACCATCCGGATAAGGCTCACGCTGCTGTACGGCGGGATGTTCCTGATCGCCGGCATCATGCTGCTGTCGATCATCTATCTGCTGGCGGCACAGGCGCTGAACACGGGCAGTGATCCGCTCTTCAAGATCACCGGCGTCACAGGCGGCACGAACATAAGGGTGGCCAGCGAGAACTGCCCCGCGGTCAACTCCAAACAGACGCTCGACGAGTTCAACGCGGCGATCGCCACCTGCATCGACGTCCAGCGCCGGACCGCCCTGGACAACCTGCTCAGCCGCTCCCTCCTAGCCCTCCTAGGTCTCGCCGTGATCGCCTTCGCCTTCGGCTACGCGATGGCAGGCCGCGTCCTGGCGCCGCTCGGCCGCATCACCCGCACCGCACGCGCGGTGGCCGGCTCGGACCTCTCGCGCCGTATCGAGCTGGACGGTCCGGACGACGAGCTGAAGGAGCTGGCGGACACCTTCGACGACATGCTGGCGCGATTGCAGCGGGCGTTCACGGCCCAGCAGCGCTTCGTCGGAAACGCCTCGCACGAGCTGCGTACGCCCCTGGCGATCAACCGCACGCTCCTGGAGGTTCACCTTTCCGATCCGGGGGCACCCGTGGAGCTGCAACAGCTCGGCAAGACGCTGCTCGCCACCAATGAGCGCAGCGAGCAGCTCGTCGAAGGGCTGTTGCTGCTCGCCCGCAGTGACAACCAGATCATCGAGCGCAAGGCCGTCGATCTCGCCGAGGTCGCCTCCCAGGCCATCGACCAGGTACGCGCCGAGGCGGACACGAACGGCGTGGAGATCCGCGGGGAGCGGGCTCCCGTGGTCGTCCAGGGCAATGGCGTACTCCTGGAGCGGATCGCGCTGAACCTCGTCCAGAACGCCGTTCGGTACAACGTGCCGAAGGACGGGTGGGTCGAGGTGACGACCGAGGCTCAGCACGGCCAGGCGGTCTTCGTGGTGTCCAATACGGGGCCCGTGGTGCCGGCGTACGAGATCGACAACCTCTTCGAGCCGTTCCGGCGGCTCAGGACGGAACGCACGGGCAGCGACAAGGGCGTCGGGCTCGGGCTGTCGATCGCCAGGTCCGTGGCCCGTGCGCACGGCGGCCACATCAGCGCTGAGCCGCGGGAAGGGGGCGGGCTGGTGATGCGAGTCACCCTGCCCATCTGAGAACATGTCGCCGACACACGACGATGTTCGCTTTGCGCGGAATTTTCGGGGCCTCGGCCCAGGAGATTCATGTGTGATCGATCACACTGGCGAATTTCTGGCCATCCACTCTCCGTCCACTCTCCGTGATCAAGAAGGCTGGCGGAAAGCCGGGAAAGTCCGGGTTTTCGATGGTCTCCATGACGGGAAGTACTGGTGAGACGCCTTTGTAGTGCGGCGTGAGGACCGTGTACGGTCCCGTTCGCCATCCAAGCCGATCACTACTGCTGAGTTCGGTTGGGTGTCGATTGAGTAACAGACCTTGATGTGAGGCAAAATCTCCGCCTCAGGTCGGGCACAAGTCCGGCCTCTCACGCGTTACGTGCGCTGAGACACCACAGACACCCAGAGGGGGAGAGCGACATGGCAACGGATTACGACACCCCACGCAAGACCGACGACGACGTCGACTCCGACAGCCTTGAAGAACTGAAGGCCCGTCGGAACGACAAGTCGACTTCGGCGGTCGACGTGGATGAGTTCGAGGCCGCAGAGGGCCTGGAACTGCCCGGCGCGGACCTCTCGAACGAAGAGCTGGCCGTGCGCGTGCTGCCGAAGCAGCAGGACGAGTTCACTTGCATGAGCTGCTTCCTGGTCCACCACCGCAGCCAGCTGGCCCGCGAGAAGAACGGCCAGCCGATCTGCCGCGACTGCGACTGAGGCAGGGTCGGCCGTGCATGGCTCGACCCCGCCCTGGAAGCGCCGTTCTCACGACCAGGGAGCGGCCGGTCCGTCTGCGGACGGTGCACGTGACGACGAGCGGGGCCTCCCGGCCTCGCTCGAAGCAGCGGATGTGACAGGCGCCTCCGGTGCCCTTGAGGTGGCGGACAAGAAGGCGCCTGTCGCCAAGCGGCGGGCGGTCGCCGTCGGGCACGGGGTGAGGGAAAGCGTCCGCTGGGGCGGCAGCCGGGCCAGGGCGGGTCTGGCGTACCTCACGGACCGGATCATCGAGCTCGCCCCGCGGATCCCCGTACGGGACCTCGCCACGCTCCAGCGGCAGTTCCCCGGACTGGGCCCCGAGCAGCTCGCGGACAAGCTGGTCGCGGGCGCGTGTAAGGCGACGGCGACGGTGGGCGCGGGGGTGGGCGCCGCGGCGATGATGCCCGTACCACCGGCGATGCCCACGGAGCTGGCCGCCGAGATCACCGGCGTGGCCGCCATCGAGCTGAAGCTGATCGCCGAGCTGTACGAGGTCTACGGTCGGCGGCCGCCGGGCAATCTGAAGGAACGTACGACCACGTATCTGAACTCGTGGTCGGAGGAGCGCGGCATCGACGTGGCCAAGCCGTCGACGGTCAACGCTGCTCTCGGGGTCCAGATGAGGCGCGAGCTGCGCCAGCGGATCATGAAGCGGACGATCAGGAATCTGCCGAACCTGATGCCGTTCCTGGTGGGCGCCGCCGTCGGGGCGGTGATGAACCGCCGCGAGACCAGAAGACTCGCGGACCGCGTCCGCACGGACCTCCGCAAGACGCAGGTCCCCTGGGATGCTCTGCCCGCGTTGCCGCCCCTGGAGAAGCCCGCCGATCCCTTGGACATGGGCAATGGCACCCCCAAGGAACTGGGGCACTGAGCCCGCACGGCAGCCCGCGAAGCCGCACCGCAGCACGCGAAATGGCCGACCCCGGCAGGCAGTTCGCCGAAACGACCCCTATGCCGCCCGCGCTGCGTTCAGTGCCGCCGCCAGGCGCTCCGGCTCCCGCGTGGACAGATACAGATACGGCGTCGGGTCCGCCGGATCCGTGACCTCCACCCGCAGGGCCGTGGGGATGTAGGCGCGCAGCAGCAGGAAGGCGCGCGGGTCCGCCTTGTACGTGCGCCAGGCGCGCGCCTCCTCGGCGTCGAGTACATGGGCCTCGCCCAGGGCCGACACCGGGATCTTCGCGTCGCCCGCGATCAGCGAGTCGCCCACCACACGGATACGGACCGAGCCGTACGAACTCGCCACCACCGCCGCGACAGCCGTACCGCCTGCCAGGCCGCCCAGCAGGGGCAGCACGCCGAACGGCAGCAGGATCAGGGCCATCGAGACGCCGACCAGAAAGCAGACGAGCCACCAGGTGCGGGGCGCGGTCAGGCGTTCTTCGTAGGGCGAGGCGGAGAGCTGCATGAAGCCAAGCCTGCCACGGTGCTTACGGGCCGCTGACGCGGAGGTAAGGTCTGCGCCTGTGAGTGGTACCTCTTCGACCCTGCGACCCCCGGCCGACGCCGTGGCACCGGTGCGGCACCCGGACGCGCCCGCCCTCGGCGAACTGCTCGGCGCGCACTACGAGCACTGCTTCGGCTGCGGCGGCGGACAGGCGCACGGGCTGCACCTCGCGGCCCGCGCGGGCGAAGGAGTAAAGATCACCGCCGAGTTCACCGTGCAGACCGCCCACCAGGGTGCGCCCGGCCTCGCCCACGGTGGCGTCCTCGCGAGCGCGCTCGACGAGACGCTTGGCTCGCTGAACTGGCTGCTGCGGACGATCGCGGTGACCGGGCGCCTGGAGACCGACTTCGTACGGCCCGTCCCCGTGGACACGGTGCTGCATCTGGAGGCCGAGGTCACGGCGGTCGCCGGACGGAAGATCTACTCCACGGCCACCGGCCGGATAGGCGGCCCCGACGGCCCGGTCGCGGTCCGTGCGGACGCCCTGTTCATCGAGGTCAAGGTCGACCACTTCGTCGACAACGGCCGCCAGGAGGAGATCCAGGCGGCCATGAACGATCCGGACCAGGTCCGGCGAGCTCGCGCCTTCGAGGTGAACCCGTGACCCGACCCGAGCCCTCGAGCCCCGTCGACGTATTGATCAAGCGCGTCGATCCGGACGTACCGCTTCCGGAATACGCGCACCCCGGCGACGCCGGCGCGGATCTGCGGACGACCGAAAGCTGTGAACTCGCGCCCGGCGAGCGTGCCGTGCTGCCCACCGGAGTGTCCATCGCCCTCCCCGAGGGGTACGCGGCCTTCGTGCACCCCCGCTCCGGGCTGGCCGCCCGCTGCGGCGTCGCCCTCGTGAATGCCCCAGGGACCGTGGATGCCGGGTACCGTGGAGAGATCAAGGTGATCGTGGTGAATCTCGACCCGCGCGAGTCCGTGTGGTTCGAGCGCTTCGACCGGATTGCCCAACTCGTCGTCCAGCAGGTCGAGAAGGTGCGCTTCCAGGAGGTTGCGGACCTTCCCGACTCGACACGGGCCGCAGGGGGCTTCGGGTCCACCGGCGGGCATGCCGCCGTGGACGGCACAACGGGTGGGAATCGATACGCTTCGGTCGTATCCGACCGGGAAGGACAGTGACGTGTTCGGACGTCGCAAGAAGGGCAGTGCCGCCGAGGACGCGGCGAGCGAGGCCGAGCAGGTCGACGGCGTTGTTGAGGAAGTCGACACTGAGGCGGACGACGCAGAGCAGGAGCGCGTACGGCTCGAACCGAAGCCGCGCCCCGACGGTCCCTGGGACAGTTCCGAGGTCCGTGATCCGGCCGAGGGCCGGGTCGATCTGGGTGGCCTCTTCGTGCCGGGGGTCGACGGCATGGAGCTGCGTGTGGAGGTCGCGGGCGACGCCATCGTCGCGGCGACCGTGGTGCTGAAGGACAGCGCCGTACAGCTGCAGGCCTTCGCCGCACCCAAGCGCGAGGGCATCTGGGGCGAGGTGCGCGAGGAGATCGCCACCGGCATCACCCAGCAGGGCGGTGTCATCGACGAGGTCGAGGGCCCGCTGGGCTGGGAGCTGCGCGCCCAGGTGCCGGTGCAGCTGCCGGACGGGACCGGCGGTTTCCAGGTCGTACGGTTCGTCGGCGTGGACGGTCCCCGCTGGTTCCTGCGCGGAGTGATCTCCGGGCAGGGCGCGGTGCAGCCGCAGGCGGCCGGGCTGCTCGAACAGATCTTCCGGGACACGGTGGTGGTCCGCGGTGACGGCCCGATGGCCCCGCGCGACCCGATCGTGCTGAAGCTGCCGGAGGACGCGCAGATGGTCGCCGAGGGCGTCCAGCAGGAGGAGCAGGCGGGTTCCCGCTTCTCCGGGGGCATGGGGCAGTTGCAGCGCGGGCCGGAGATCACTGAGGTCCGGTAGACGCGGGCGCACGACGGGACCGATAGACACGGATTTACGGATCTACGACCAGGGGTCGCACCTTCGCCGGGGTGCGGCCCGTCGTCGTACGCGGACATGAGGGCAATGGGGCGCTTATGGGCGAGCCGGGCCGCACCATTGCCCGACCGGGTGCCCGGTGACCATACTGGCGCCCGGCCGACGGGGGAGGAACGGATGAGCGGCAGTGGTGTGATCGCCACCGAGACCATGGTGCGCGTCGAGAACGTCCACCGGTCGTACGGGACGGGAGCCACCGCCGTACACGCCCTTCGCGGGGTTTCCTTCCATGTGCCGCGCGGCGAACTCGTCGCCCTCAAGGGCCGTTCGGGATCCGGCAAGACGACCTTGCTGAACCTCGTCGGCGGGCTCGATGAGCCGGACGAGGGGCGGATCACCGTGGACGGGCTCGACCTGTCCGGGCTCGGGGAGGAGGGGCTGCTCCGGCTGCGCCGCGATCGTATCGGCTTCGTCTTCCAGTCCTTCGGGCTCATCCCGATCTTGACGGCCGCCGAGAACGTCGGCGTCCCGCTGCGGCTGCGCCGGGCCCATCCGCGCGAGCGCGAGGAGCGCGTCGAGCTGCTGCTCGCCCTGGTCGGTCTGGCCGATCACGCGGCGCAGCGGCCCGGTGAGCTCTCCGGTGGTCAGCAGCAGCGGGTGGCCATCGCGCGTGCTCTCGCCAACCAGCCCTCGCTCCTCATCGCCGACGAACCCACCGGCCAGCTCGACGCGGAGACCGGCCTCGCCGTGATGGAGCTGCTGCGCGCGGTCGTGCGCAGCGAGCAGGTCACCGCGCTGGTCGCCACGCACGATGCCGCGCTGCTCGACCTGGCGGACCGGGTGCTGGAGCTGAGCGACGGCGAGATCGTCGAGCACTGAGCCTTGGTCCTGAGGCGCACAGGGCGGGCATCAGGGTTGCGTCAAAGACGTCTCCGGGCCCGCTTTCCGAGGCGTGGGCGCCGATGATTGGCCGTAAGGTCGACGCAGCGTGTGCGGCTGTTACGGGAAGACAATGGGACCATGGGACGCGGCAGGCTTCGGATCTATCTCGGTGCGGCGCCGGGCGTCGGCAAGACGTACCGCCTTCAGCAGGAGGCCGAACAGGCCCGCACGCTGGCGGAGGGCAACCGGATTCGTACGGCGCTGCTGGCCGCCGTAAGCCATGATCTGCGCACTCCGCTGGCCGCGATCAAGGCCGCCGTGTCGTCGCTGCGGTCCGATGACGTGGCCTGGTCCGAGGAGGACGAGGCCGAGCTCCTGGAAGGGATCGAGGCGGGCGCCGACCGGCTTGACCACCTGGTGGGCAATCTCCTGGACATGTCCCGGCTGCAGACCGGGACCGTCACGCCGTTGATCCGGGAGATCGACCTGGACGAGGTGGTCCCGATGGCGCTGGGCGGCGTACCCGAGGACAGCGTCCAACTGGAGATCCCCGAGACGCCGCCCATGGTCGCAGTCGATCCGGGGCTGTTGGAGCGGTCGGTCGCCAACATCGTTGAGAACGCCGTGAAGTACAGCCCCGACGGCGAGCCGGTGCTGGCGGCCGCCAGCACGCTCGGAGAGCGCGTCGAGGTGCGGGTGGTGGACCGCGGGCCCGGCGTTCCGGACGAGGCCAAGGAGCGGATCTTCGGGCCCTTCCAGCGCTATGGGGACGCTCCGCGCGGTGCCGGCGTGGGCCTCGGGCTCGCGGTCGCCCGTGGCTTCGCCGAGGCGATGGGCGGCACGCTCGACGCCGAGGACACTCCCGGTGGCGGCCTCACCATGGTGCTCACCGTCCGGGCGGGGCCGTCCCGTTCCGGACGACCCGCAGAACTCGCACAACCCGCAGAACCGGAAAGGCAGGCTTCATGACCCGCGTCCTCGTGGTCGACGACGAGCCGCAGATCACCCGAGCCCTCGTGATCAACCTCAAGGCGCGCAAGTACGAGGTCGACGCGGCCGCCGACGGCGCCACCGCGCTCCAGCTCGCGGCCGCCCGCCACCCCGACGTGATCGTGCTCGACCTGGGCCTGCCCGACATGGACGGCGTCGAGGTGATCAAGGGGCTGCGGGGCTGGACGCGCGTACCGATCCTGGTGCTGTCCGCCCGGCACTCCTCGGACGAGAAGGTCGAGGCCCTCGACGCAGGCGCCGACGACTACGTCACCAAGCCCTTCGGCATGGACGAGCTGCTCGCCCGGCTGCGGGCCGCCGTCCGCCGCGCGGAGCCGAACGGGGCGGGCGAGGACGAAGTGATCGTGGAGACCGAGGACTTCACCGTCGACCTGTCCGCCAAGAAGGTCAACCGGGCGGGGCGCGATGTGCGCCTGACCCCCACGGAGTGGCACCTCTTGGAGGTGCTCGTGCGCAATACGGGCCGCCTGGTCAGCCAGAAGCAGCTGCTCCAGGAGGTCTGGGGGCCCTCGTACGGGACGGAGACGAACTACCTGCGGGTGTACATGGCTCAGCTGCGCAGGAAGCTGGAGGGGGATCCTTCGCATCCGCGGCACTTCATTACCGAGCCGGGCATGGGTTACCGGTTCGAAAGGTGAGCTGCAAGGCGGCCGGGGGTCTGGGGGTTGCCCCCGGGGGATGCAGCATCACGGAGCCGGGGATGGGGTACCGGTTCGAGAGGTGAGTCGATTCGAGCGTTAGTTCTATGGGTAAGTCCAGGGGGTACGAAGCTGTCAGCGGCCCCCGGTACGCTTCAGACATGAGTGCTGTTCCCCGTTCCGAAAGGCCGCCGGGCCGGTTCCGGCGGATGCTCGACCGGCTCTCCTCGTCGCAGGAGGACCTCGAGTCGGAGGAGCTGCGCGAAGACACCGAGACCGCCGGCTGTACGCGTATCGGTGACGCACATGACCGACAGATAGTGACCGTTACTGGTACCTTGCGCACGGTCACGCTGCGCCCGAGGGCCGGTGTCCCGGCTCTGGAGGCCGAGCTGTTCGACGGTTCGGCCGCCCTGGACGTGGTGTGGCTCGGCAGGCGCTCCATCGTGGGAATCGAACCGGGGCGCAAGCTGATCGCATCGGGCCGGATCTCGATGAGCCGGGGCCGCCGGGTGCTGTTCAATCCGAAGTACGAACTCAGACCCCTCGGACGGGAGTAGCCGGTGACGTCGCTCGACAAGCCGACCGAAGACGACGCCCATGACTCGCGGGCGGTGACGGAGGCCGCGCTCTTCGAGGCGTTCGGCGGTCTGCGAGGCATGATCGAGACGGTCTTGCCCGGCCTGCTCTTCGTCACGATCTACACGGTCAACAAGGATCTGCACTCCGCGGCCATCGCGGCCCTCGGGGTATCTGTGCTGCTCGTCGTGGTGCGGCTGGTCATGAAGGACACCGTCAAGCACGCCTTCAGTGGCGTTTTCGGGGTGGCCTTCGGCGTGGTCTTCGCGATGATGACCGGCAACGCCAAGGACTTTTATCTGCCGGGCATGCTCTACACGTTGGGGCTGGGGCTCGCGTACATCATCACGACGCTTGCGGGTGTGCCGCTGATCGGGCTGATCCTTGGGCCGGTGTTCAAGGAGAATCTGTCCTGGCGGACGCGTAATCCTGGGCGCAAGAAGGCGTACGCCAAGGCTAGTTACGCGTGGGGGGCGATTCTGCTTGCCAAGTGCGCGATTCTGTTTCCGCTGTACTGGTGGGCGGATACGACGCAACTGGGCTGGGTGCTCGTTGCGTTGAAGATTCCGCCGTTCCTGTTGGCGGTTTGGCTTACCTGGGTCTTCCTGGCGAAGGCGCCTGCGCCTATTGATGTGTTCGCCGAGATGGAGGCGGAGGAGCGGGCGGAGAAGGAACGCCAGGCTGCGCAGCGGGCTGGCGTCGAGAAGTAGATCGCCCCCGCCGCCCCTACCCGTCCCATCCCCGGGGCTCCGCCCCTGGACCCCACTGGGGCTGCGCCCCAGACCCCCATCGGCCTGAACGGCCTCGTCCTCAAACTCCCCCAGCTACCTCCCCCAGCTACCGCTGGGGGTACCCCCAGAGGTGCCCCCAGACGGGCTGAAAAAAGAAAGACGGCGCCCCGACTTGCCGGGGCGCCGTCTTTCTCAGGCAATCAGCCGACCGCATCCTCCCGCCGCACCGACAGCAGATCCTCCAGCTGCTCCTCCCTGGCCTGGGCCGCCACGAACAGCAGCTCGTCGCCCGCCTCCAGGGAGTCCTCCCTTGTGGGGGTCAGGACTCGGGTGCCGCGGATGATGGTGACCAGGGAGGTGTCCTCGGGCCATTCCACGTCGCCTACCCGGGTGCCTGCCAGGGCCGATTCCGGGGGGAGCGTCAGCTCTACGAGGTTGGCGTCGCCGTGGCTGAAGCGGAGGAGGCGGACCAGGTCGCCTACGCTGACCGCCTCCTCTACCAGGGCCGACATCAGGCGGGGGGTCGAGACGGCTACGTCGACGCCCCAGGACTCGTTGAACAGCCACTCGTTCTTGGGGTTGTTGACGCGGGCGACAACGCGTGGAACGCCGTATTCCGTCTTTGCCAGCAGGGAGACGACGAGGTTGACCTTGTCGTCTCCCGTGGCGGCGATGACGACGTTGCAGCGCTGAAGCGCTGCCTCGTCCAGCGAAGTGATCTCGCAGGCATCGGCCAGCAGCCACTCCGCCTGCGGTACGCGCTCGACCGAGATCGCGGTCGGCGCCTTGTCGATCAGCAGGATCTCGTGCCCGTTCTCCAGCAGTTCGCCCGCGATCGAGCGGCCCACCGCACCGGCACCGGCAATGGCGACCCTCATCAGTGACCGCCCTCCTCGTCAGGGCCCTTGGCGAACGCCGCCTCGACCTTGTCCACGTCGTCCGTACGCATCATCACGTGCACCAGATCGCCCTCCTGCAGCACCGTCTGCGAGCTCGGCAGGATCGCCTCGCCGAGGCGGGTCAGGAAGGCGACGCGTACGCCGGTCTCATCCTGGAGCTTGCTGATCCGCTGGCCCACCCAGGCTGTCGAGGCGTGCACCTCGGCGAGCTGTACGCCGCCGGTGGGGTCGCGCCACAGCGGCTCGGCCCCCGCAGGCAGCAGCCGGCGCAGCATCTGGTCGGCGGTCCAGCGGACGGTGGCGACGGTCGGGATGCCCAGGCGCTGGTAGACCTCGGCGCGGCGAGGGTCGTAGATGCGCGCCGCGACGTTCTCGATGCCGAACGTCTCGCGGGCCACCCGGGCGGCGATGATGTTCGAGTTGTCGCCGCTGGAGACGGCGGCGAAGGCGCCCGCCTCCTCGATGCCCGCCTCGCGCAGGGTGTCCTGGTCGAAGCCGACGCCGGTGACACGACGGCCGCCGAACCCGGAGCCCAGTCGTCGGAAGGCGGTGGGGTCCTGGTCGACCACGGCGACCGTGTGCCCCTGTTGCTCCAGGGTCTGGGCGAGAGCGGAACCGACTCTCCCGCAGCCCATGATGACGATGTGCACGACCGTCCTTCCGATGTCAATTGTTACTGCTCACGGAGTTACTGCTCAGGCTGAACAAGGTCTCCAACAGGGTCTCAGACCGATGCCCAAGCTACACACGCGCGGTCCGCGGAGGGCACCCCTGTGCACGCTCGCCCATGGCCCGTCGTGATCAGCGGCGGCCGATGCTGCGGATGCTGACGACGGTCAGGACACCGAGGCCGAGGAGCGCGGCGGCGGCACCGATGAATTCCGCGGTGGCTGGCGTCATGAGGTCTCCAGGAGGGCTGGTAGGCGAGGTTTTGTCATATAGACATGGGGATGCCGTCGGTGCCGGAACCCGCTGCATCACTCGTACCTCAATTCACTCGTAGGGCAGACGTCGGGTGGCGGGTGGGCGCCCCATACCCCGACGGCTTACGATCCTCAGCGTGTCCAAACTGACCGACCTGCCCAAACGGATCCTCATCGGGCGCGCACTGCGCAGCGACCGGCTCGGAGAAACGCTCCTGCCGAAGCGCATCGCCCTCCCGGTGTTCGCCTCCGATCCGCTCTCCTCCGTGGCGTACGCGCCGGGCGAGGTGCTGCTGGTCCTGTCCATCGCGGGCGTGTCGGCTTACCACTTCAGCCCCTGGATCGCGGTCGCGGTCGTGGTGCTGATGTTCACGGTGGTCGCTTCGTACCGGCAGAACGTGCACGCGTACCCGAGCGGCGGCGGCGACTACGAGGTGGCCAACACCAACCTCGGCCCCAAGGCCGGTCTCACCGTCGCCAGCGCACTGCTCGTCGACTATGTGCTCACCGTCGCCGTGTCGATCTCCTCCGGCATCGAGAACCTCGGCTCCGCGATCCCCTTCGTGGTCGAGAACAAGGTGCCGTGCGCGATCGCCGTCATCGTGCTCCTCACGCTGATGAACCTGCGCGGGGTCAAGGAGTCCGGGAGGCTCTTCGCGATTCCGACGTACGTCTTCGTCACGGGCGTCTTCGCGATGATCGCCTGGGGCGCGTACCGCGGTCTCGTCCTCGACGACACCATGAGGGCGCCGACCGCCGGCTTCGAGATCGAGGCGGAGCAGCAAGGGCTCGCGGGATTCGCGCTCGTCTTCTTGCTGCTGCGGGCCTTCTCCTCCGGCTGCGCGGCGCTCACCGGCGTCGAGGCGATCAGCAACGGCGTCCCGGCGTTCCGTAAACCCAAGTCCAAGAACGCCGGGAACACGCTGGCGATGATGGGTCTGCTCGCGGTCACCATGTTCTGCGGAATCATCGGCCTGGCCATGGCGTCGAACGTACGCATGGCCGAGCACCCGGCGACCGACCTGCTGGAGAACGGCGTCGCGGTGGGCGCCGACTACGTCCAGAACCCGGTGATCTCGCAGGTCGCCGAGGCCGTCTTCGGTGACGGCAGCTTCATGTTCATCCTGCTCGCCGCGGCCACCGCGCTGGTGCTCTTCCTCGCGGCCAACACCGCGTACAACGGCTTCCCGCTGCTCGGCTCGATCCTCGCGCAGGACCGCTACCTGCCCCGCCAGCTGCACACCCGCGGCGACCGCCTCGCCTTCTCGAACGGCATCGTGCTGCTCGCCGGCGCCGCCGGACTGCTGGTGTGGATCTACGGCGCCGACTCGACCAAGCTGATCCAGCTCTACATCGTCGGCGTCTTCGTCTCCTTCACGCTCAGCCAGACCGGCATGGTCCGGCACTGGAACCGCCACCTGGCCACCGAGCGCGACCCGGCCGTACGCCGCCGCATGTACCGCTCCAGGGCGATCAACACCTTCGGCGCCTTCTTCACCGGCCTCGTGCTGGTCGTCGTACTCAGCACCAAGTTCACGCACGGCGCCTGGGTGGCGCTGCTCGGCATGGTGATCTTCTACGTGACCATGTCCGCGATCCGCAGGCACTATGACCGCGTCGCCGAAGAGATCGCCGCCCCGGAAGGGCCGAGCGACGACGTCGTACGCCCCTCGCGCGTCCACTCGGTGGTCCTGATCTCCAAGATCCACCGCCCGACGCTGCGGGCCATCGCCTACGCCAAGCTGATGCGCTCGCACACCCTGGAGGCGCTCAGCGTCAACGTCGACCCGGCCGAGACCAAGGCACTGCGGGAGGAGTGGGAACGGCGCGGCATCGACGTACCGCTGAAGGTCCTCGACTCCCCGTACCGCGAGATCACGCGGCCGGTCATCGAGTACGTGAAGAACCTGCGCAAGGAGTCCCCGCGCGACGCGGTCAGCGTGATCATCCCGGAGTACGTGGTCGGCCACTGGTACGAGCAGTTGCTGCACAACCAGAGCGCGCTCAGGCTCAAGGGGCGGCTGCTGTTCACGCCGGGCGTGATGGTGACGTCCGTGCCGTACCAGCTGGAGTCCTCCGAGGTGGCCAAGCGACGGGCCCGGAAGCAGCAGGAGTGGAACGCGCCGGGTGCCGTGCGGCGCGGTCCCGCGGAGGAACGGCCCAAGGAGCCCAGCACTCCCAAGGGCTGATGGAGGCGTATGGAGTCGTACGGACTCGTGTCGAACGGCCGGGCGGGGCCCACGTAGACTGGTGGGCTGTTGTCCGGCCGTTCCCCTTTTCGCATCTGGAGTCACCCCGCCATGCAGGCAGAACCGAAGAAAACGCCGGCGGGGTCGCTCGTGGGGCAGGAGTACGAGGTCGAGATCGGGCCCGTCGCCCATGGCGGGCACTGCATCGCCCGTACGTCAGAGGGGCGGGTCCTCTTCGTCCGGCACGCGCTGCCCGGTGAGCGGGTCGTCGCGCGGGTGACGGAGGGCGAGGAGGACTCGCGCTTCCTGCGCGCGGACGCCGTGACGATCCTGGAGGCGTCCAAGGACCGGGTCGAGGCGCCCTGCCCGTACGCCGGTCCCGGCCGCTGCGGCGGCTGCGACTGGCAGCACGCCAAGCCGGGTGCCCAGCGGCGCCTGAAGGGCGAGGTGATCGCCGAGCAGCTGCAGCGGCTCGCGGGCCTGACGCCCGAGGAGGCCGGCTGGGACGGCACGGTGATGCCCGCCGAGGGCGACAAGGTGCCCGCCGGCGAGGTGCCCGCCTGGCGTACGCGCGTGCAGTACGCGGTGGACGACTCCGGGCACGCCGGTCTGCGGCGGCACCGTTCGCACGAGGTCGAGCCGATCGAGCACTGCATGATCGCGGCGCCGGGTGTCAGCGAGCTGGGCATCGAGCGGCGCGACTGGTCAGGCATGGAGTCGATCGAGGCGATCGCTGCGACGGGCTCCCAGGACCGGCAGGTGATCCTGACGCCACGGCCCGGCGCCCGGCTGCCGATCGTGGAACTGGACCGGCCGGTGTCGGTCATGCGGGTGGAGGAGAAGGACGGGGGCGTGCACCGCGTCCATGGCCGCCCCTTTGTGCGCGAGCGCGCGGACGACCGTACGTACCGGGTCGGCAGCGGCGGCTTCTGGCAGGTCCACCCGAAGTCCGCGGACACACTGGTCAAGGCGGTCATGCAGGGCCTCCTGCCACGCAAGGGCGAGACGGCCCTCGACCTGTACTGCGGCGTAGGCCTCTTCGCGGGCGCCCTCGCCGACCGCCTCGGCGACAAGGGCGCGGTGCTCGGCATCGAGTCCGGCAAGCGCGCGGTGGAGGACGCTCGCCACAACCTCGCCGCCTTCGACCGCGTCCGCATCGAACAGGGCAAGGTCGACACGGTACTGCCGCGCACAGGCATCACCGAGGCCGACCTGATCGTCCTGGACCCGCCGCGTGCGGGCGCCGGAAAGAAGACGGTCGGGCTTCTTACGGGGCTGGGGGCGCGGCGTATTGCGTATGTGGCGTGCGATCCGGCGGCGTTGGCTCGGGACTTGGGGTACTTCCGGGAGGGCGGGTATCGGGTGCGGACGCTTCGGGCGTTTGATTTGTTTCCGATGACGCATCACGTGGAGTGCGTGGCGATTCTTGAACCCGCCGGAAAGGGCCGCTGACCTGCGGTTCAACGAGTGCGCAAGATGCTCGTTGTGTGCGCTACGGGCGACATCTTGACGCTGACAGCGCTGAGTGGGCTTACCGCGACGGGCGGGCACGTGGTGCGTCGCGACACGTGACACGTGCCCGCCGTTGGCTACAGGCTTCTCACCACCACACGGTCGCCGCAGAGCTTGCGCAGGTCGTCCTCGTCGGAGGTGAAGACGGTGACCGGCCCCGGCTGTCGCAGGGCGACGGCGGCCAGAGCGGCGTCGATGGCGTACTTGTGTCCGTGGAGACCGGCCTCCCTGAGGAGAACGATGGCCTCCTGGGCGATTTCCTCGGTGACCGGCTCGACACGGATGCGGGAGAGCGCCCAATGCCATGCCGGGACGTACGTGCGCACGTCGTACGCCTCGATCAGCGTCATGGAGGTCGTCATGACGCGGATGCCGAGCTGACGGGCCTCCTTGAACCGGACGCCCATGCGGCGCTCGCCGCGCACCCACCGGGACAGGCCCTCGCAGTCCAGCAGGTGGACAGCATCTCCCTTCACACTGCGGCTCCGTGCTGCTCGTGCTCGGGTGCTGACTCGACCGGCTCGCCTGCGGCCACTCGCCGGGCGCGGGCGAGTTCGGCATGTTGCCGCTCGATCTCCCGCTGTTCGGCCTGGGCCTCGGCGAGCTCCTCCTCGGTGATCTCGCCGTACTCTTTCTCCCACCATTCGACCGCTTCCCCCAGCCGGTCCTGCTCCCGCTGACGCTCTATGGCGTGCGTGACGTATCGGCTGAAAGCACCGGGGCCCACCTCGGCACGGATCGCCTCGGCCAGCTCTTCCGGGAGCGTGACGGTGTACTTCTTTGTTGCCATACCACTGACCATACCGATGGCTTGGGGTGGCGACCAACCTGTTTGGGACGGTTTCACGCGATCGAGGGCGCGCCGCGTCCGCGAGTGCCCCCCGGAGTCGCAGGCGCCGGATGGGGACTAGCGTCGTGGCTGTCGTCAGCAATAACCGGCAGCAACATCCAGGGAGTAACGCATGGCGAAGATACTTTTCGTGATGACCGGCGCCGATCAGTGGACGCTGGCCGACGGGAGCACGCATCCCACCGGCTTCTGGGCCGAGGAGGCCACCGTCCCCTACGAGGCCTTCAAGGCTGCCGGGCACGAGGTCACCGTGGCCACGCCCGGTGGTGTCGTGCCGCCTGTCGATCGTGCCAGCCTGAGCCCCGAGGCCAACGGGGGTGCGGAGAACGCGGCGGCGGTTCGGGGTGTTGTGGAGGGCGTCGCCGAGTTCCGTAGTCCGATCGCGGTGGCCGATGTGCGTCTCGATGACTTCGACGCGGTGTACGTTCCCGGCGGGCACGGGCCGATGGAGGATCTGGCGGTCGACGTCGACTCCGGGCGTCTGCTCGCCCGGGCGGTGGAGAGCGGCATGCTGGTGGGTGTGGTGTGCCACGGGCCTGCCGCGTTGTTGGCCGCGACGAAGGATGACGGTGCCAACGCATACGCCGGTTACCGGGTCACCGCCTTCACCAACGCCGAGGAGCGGCTGGCCGGCACCGCGGAGAAGGCCAAGTGGCTGCTCCAGGACCGGCTCATCGAGGCCGGGCTGAAGGTCGAGGTCGGGGAGCCTTGGGCGCCGCACATCGAGGCCGACCGGAACGTCGTCACCGGGCAGAACCCCGCCTCCTCCGGCCCGCTCGCGGCCGAGTTGCTCAAGAGGCTCGGCTGAGCCGAACAGGGCCGGCCCAGGCCGACCGCGACCAACGCACCGTATATACAGGGAAGTTGACGTCATGACCGACCAGCTCACCGTGGGCGTTCTGGGCACCGGGATCATGGGTGCCGCGATGGCCCGTAACCTCGTCAAAGCCGGGCACACCGTACGTGCCTGGAATCGCACCCGTGCCAAGGCCGAGCCCCTGGCGGGCGACGGGGTGCAGATCGCCGGTACTCCCGCCGAGGCGGTGTCCGGTGCCGATGTCGTGCTGACCATGCTGTACGACGGGCCGGCCGCCCTGGAGGTCATGCGCGAGGCGGCGCCCGCGCTGCGTCCTGGCATGGCCTGGGTGCAGTCCACCACCGCCGGGATCGAGGGCGTCGGTGAGCTGGCCGGTTTCGCACGCGCCCACGAGCTGGTCTTCTACGACGCGCCCGTGCTGGGCACCCGGCAGCCCGCCGAGGCCGGCCGGCTGCAGGTCCTGGCCGCGGGGCCGGTCGAGGGCCGGGACGCGGTGACACCCGTCTTCGACGCGGTGGGCGCCCGTACGTTGTGGACCGGTGAGGACGGCGCGGCCGGCAGCGCGACCCGGCTGAAGCTGGTGGCGAACAGCTGGGTTCTCGCGGCGACGGCGGCGACCGGTGAGGTGCTTGCGCTGTCCCGGGCGCTGGGTGTGGACCCGCAGAGCTTCTTCGACGTCATCGACGGTGGCCCGCTCGACATGGGGTACCTGCGGGCCAAGGCCGGGCTCATCCTGGGCGGTCAGCTCTCCCCGGCCGCGTTCGCGGTGGCGACCGCCGCCAAGGACGCCCGACTGATCGTCGAGGCGGGCGAGCAGCACGGCGTACGCCTCGACGTCGCCGCCGCAAGCGCCGCCCGCATGCAACGCGCCGCCGCCCAGGGCCACGCCGACGAGGACATGGCCGCCGCGTACTTCGCCAGCTTCGACGCCGACTCCGAACCCGCTCTTGCACCCGGCGAGGGCCTGTCTACCTGAGGCCGCGAGCTGCCGCGTGCGGCGCCGGGTCCGATCCCGGTTTCGCACGCGATGCAGCGCCCGGCGAGGACGGTCCACTTGAGGCCGCGTACTGCCGCGCGCGGCGTCGGCTCTGAACCCGGTCTTGCACCCGGCGAGGGCCTGTCTACCTGAGGCCGCGAGCTGCCGCGTGCGTCGCCGGGTCCGATCCCGGTTTCGCACGCGATGCAGCGCCCGGCGAGGACGGTCCACTTGAGGCCGCGTACTGCCGCGCGCGGCGTCGGCTCTGAACCCGCTCTTGCACCCGGCGAGGGCCTGTCTACCTGAGGCCGCGTACCGCCGCGTGCGCCGCCGGCTCAGCACCCGATCCCGATCCCGACGAGGACGCGTCCACCTGAGGCCGCGAGCTGCCGCGTGCGGCGCCGGATCCGAACCCCCTCTCGCACCCGACGCCGCACCCGACGAGGTCCCTTCCACCCGAGTCCGCGTACAGCCGCGCACTCAGGGCCCGGCGTCGTACTCAGGCTCCCGGGTCGTACCCAATCCCCGTCACGCCCCCCGTCACCCCGCCACCGGAAACCCCTTCGTCCGGAACACCTTCCGATCCGCGTCCACCGCGAACACCTCGCAACCCTCCCGGGCGGCGGCCCAGTCGATGCCCTCCGGGCCCATCGCGAAGGCCGCCGTTGCCGTGGCGTCCGCCTCCGTTAGGGAGGGGGCCACGACCGTGACACTCAGGAGGCCCGTGGCCGGGAGGCCGGTGCGGCCGTCGATGATGTGGTCGCCTCGTTCGTAGCGGGCGGAGGTGGCCACGGCGTGGTCTGTTACGTCCAGGATCGTGCAGAGCTTGTCGGGCTGTTCGGGGTGCCGTACGCCCACTCGCCATGGACCGCCGGCCGCTACCACGTCGCCGCCGGCGTTCAGGCAGAACCGGGACGCGCCGGTCGCCGTCACCAGGTTCGCCGCCCGGTGTACCGCCCAGCCCTTGACCATGGCGCAGGGGTCGAGGCCGCGACCGGGCAGCCGTACGTCGAAGGCGCCCCCGGTCGCGACCCGGTACCGCTCGCACAGGTCGAGGATCTCCCTCAACTCCGGGCTGACTTCGTCGAGTTCGAGCTCACCGCGGTCGAGCCGCGACACCTCGCTGCCGGGCTTGAAGGGGCTGAACCGTTCGTCGACCTCGCGCAGCCAGTCGAAGGCCCGGTCCGCGGCCTCGGCGGCGTCCCCTTCTCCCTCGTCCATCCGTACGGAGATCGGGAACCCCATGATGTGCTCGACCCGGCGCACGCTCAGCCCCTCAGCCCTTCGCGTCGATCGCGGCCTGGAGGGACTTGACGTAGCCCTCGCTGGTGATCGTGGCGCCGGACACCGTGTCGATGTCGGCGCTCTGCGCCTCGAGCGTCGACTCGATCAGCTTCGGCACGGCGGCTTCGGTCTGCGGGTGGTTCGGCTGCTGCAGCATCCGTACGGAGCTGATCGTGTGGCCCTCGAAGGTCACCTCGACCTGCACAGGGCCCTTCTCGGTGTTGAGCGTCGACCCCGCGATGACCTGGTTCGACGTGCCCGAGCCGGAGGACCCCGAAGAGCCCGAGCCTGACGAAGCAGACGCGGAAGGCGCCGGTGCCGCGACCTCGGTGCTCGACGACGCGGTGTCGGTCGACGGTGCGTAACGCCAGACCGGGATCAGGGCCGCGGCGCTCAGGACCAGGACAGGTAGTGCTCGCTTCATGGTGTGGTCCCCCTTATCCGGCCAGGCTGAAGCGTTCGAAGTGGATCTGCTGCTTGGGCACGTCCAGGTCGCGCAGGGTGCGCAGGACGGCGCCGGTCATGCCGGGAGGGCCGCAGACGTAGACGTCCCGGTCGGCGATGTCCGGGACGAGCCGGGTCAGTTCGGTCGCCGACAGCTTGTCCGGGGTGGCCGGGCCGCTGACCAGGAACAGATGGGCGCCCTTGGCGTGGGCCAGTTCGCGCAGCTCGTCGTAGAGCACCGCGTCCTGGTCCGTGGCCACCCGGTAGATGACGGCGGCGTGGCCGTGCAGGTCCTCCAGCAGGGCCCGGATCGGGGTGACGCCGACGCCGCCGGCGATGAGCAGGGCGTCGGGCCGGGTCCGGTGCATCGTGGTGAAGGCGCCGTACGGGCCCTCGGCGAACACCCGCGTGCCGACCTTCAGATGCCGCAGCGCCTTCGTGCCGTCGCCGGCCGCCTTCGCGGTCAGCCTCAGGCTCCGGCCGTCGGGGGCGGCGGACAGCGAGAAGGGGTTGGCCTGCCACCAGCGGCCCTTGGTCATGAACCGCCACAGGAAGAACTGGCCGGCCCGCGCGGGCAGCCGGTCCAGATCGCGGCCGGTGATGTAGACCGACACGACGTTGTCGGACTCGGGGACGACGGCCGAGACGCGCAGCTGGTGCCGCCAGTTGCGCCACAGCGGCAGTACGAGCCGGCCCACGAAGACCGAGCCGAGCGCGACACCCCACAGCGCGTACCAGTACGCCGTGGCCGTCGAGTTCGTCGCGAAGGTCGTGCCGGCCGCGACCTGGTGCGTGAACGCCAGCACCACCGCGACGTATGTGTAGAGGTGGATGAAGTGCCAGGTCTCGTATGCCAGCCGACGCCGGGCCCAGCGTGCCGAGACCGCGCCGATGACGATGATCAGCCCCAGGGCGACGACGGCGCGCAGCACGCCCTCGACGGTCTCGGCGAGGTCCACGAGCTGGCTCACCGGGTCCAGCGACGAGGACTGGGCGTAGCCGAAGGTGATGAACACGCCGTGCCCCAGCAGCGACCACAGCAGGCCGAAACCGACCCAGCGGTGCCAGGAGGTCAGCCGGTCCATGCCGATCCGGTGGTCGAGCCACGGCAGCCGGGCGACGAGCAGCAGCTGGAAGGCCATCAGGAGGGCGGCGTACAGGCCGGTCAGCCGCCCCAGGACGATGAGGGCGTTCGAGTTGAAGCCGGCCTGGATGAAGAAGGCGGTCACCACCGCGAGGTTCGCGGCCAGCAGGGCGTAAAGGCCGGTGCGGGCCACCACCTTGGGGCGTATCGCCGGTGTGGGGGGTCTGACGTGTTGGACAGTCGTCACGGGACGGCAACTCCTCGATCAATGATCCGGGGATACCGAGCCTGCCTGGTGGGAGCTGTCGTTTAGCTGTCTGACAACTTTCAAGTTTTTATCGATGTGAGTCTTGGAGAGCGGACGGCTATGGCGTCAGGAGCCATGTGAAGCACTATGAGCGAGTGGAAAAAGTACGTCTTCTCGTGGTGGACGACGATCCGCCCATCGCCGACCTGGTCGCCACCGTTGCCCGCTATGAGGGCTGGGACGCGGTCACCGCGTACTCCGGTGAGGAGGCGCTGCGGCAGGCCACGGAGTTCCACCCCGACATCGTGGTGCTCGACCTGATGCTCCCCGACCTGGACGGATTCGGTGTCCTGGACCGGCTGCGGCTGTCCGGGACGATGGTGCCCGTCGTGTTCCTCACCGCCCGCGACGGCGTCGCCGACCGGATCGCGGGCCTCACCCGGGGCGGCGACGACTACCTGGTCAAACCGTTCGCGGTGGAGGAGCTCATGGCCCGGCTGCGCACCGTACTGCGCCGCAGCGCGGGTCCCGGCTTCCAGCGCTCCGTGCTCCAGGTCGCCGACCTGACGATGGACGAGGACACCCGCGAGGTGCGGCGGGGCGAGAAGCTGCTGACGCTCACCCCGACCGAGTACGAGGTGCTCCGCTATCTGATGCGCAAGTCGCCGACCGTGCTGACCAAGGCGCAGATACTCGACCACGTCTGGGAGTACGGCTTCGGAGGCCGCTCCAACGTCGTGGAGCTGGTCGTCAGCAGGCTGCGCCGCAAGCTCGACGGGCCTGAGGAGGGCGCCGACGGCCGGACGCCGCTGATCCACACCGTGCGGGGCGTCGGGTACGTGGTGCGGCAGGTCGCCGAGTGATCGGCCGGCTGAAGGGCGCCTATCGCAAGATGCGCCTGGGCACCCGGCTCGCGCTGGGTCTGGGTGTGCTGTCCCTGATGGTGTTCGCGGTCGTCGGTACCGGGCTGACGACATATATGCGGGACTACCTGTCGACGCAGCTCGACGAACAGCTGGCGCAGGGGCAGATCGCCCAGTCCAAGAACATCGAGGAACACGGCACGCTCACGGGAAAGAAGTACTACAGCTGGTTCTACGCCGTGTACGACGTGTCGGGCGGCAAGCCCGTCCTCCGCAAGCCCGAGGACCCCGGCGACCTGCCGAAGGACGTCGGCAGCTTCACCGCGGTGGCCCGCGCGCAGATGTCCTCGGACACGGAAGTCCTGCGCACCGACGATCTCACGGGCAAAGGCAGCTACCGGCTGCGCGCCTGCGAGTTCGAGCCCGGCACCATCCTGGTCAGCGCCGCACCCATGCACGGCATCGACGCCACGGTGGGCCGGCTGGTCCTGATCCAGGCGGTCGCCTTCGGGCTCGCTCTTCTCGCGCTCGTGGTGTCGGGCCGGGGGATGCTGCGGCGCGGTCTGAAGCCGCTGAGCGACATAGCGCACACGGCCCGCGGCATCACCTCGCACGACCTGACGGACTCGGCACGGCTGCCGGTACGACACGACGGGCGCAGCGGCGGCCCCGAGGTCGAGGAGCTGCGCACCGCGTTCAACACCATGCTGGAGCACATCGACGACTCGCTCGCCGTCCGCACGGAGGCCGAAAAGCGGCTGCGCCGCTTCGTAGCCGACGCCTCGCACGAGCTGCGTACGCCCCTGATGTCGGTGCGCGGCTACGCCGACCTGTTCCAGTACGCGGCGGCCAACGATCCCGAGGAGCGGGACAAGCACCTGGCCCGGCTGCGAACCGAGGCCGCGCGGATGGGCGTACTGCTGGACGACCTGCTGCTGCTCGCACGCCTGGACGCCGCCGATGTGGAGGCACCGCTGCGGCTGGAGGAGGTGGACCTGGTGGAGCTGGTGCAGCAGGCGGCCGACGCCTTCCGCGCGGGCCGGACGGACCACCCGCTGACCGTCACGGCCGGTCCCGACCCGGTCAGGCTGCGGCTCGACCCGCTGCGCATCCGGCAGGTGCTGGACAACCTGCTCTCCAACGCCGCCGTGCACACCCCGGCCGGTACGAAGGTGTCGGCCGAGGTGTGCGTCGAGTCGGGCATGGCGGTCGTACGGGTCACCGACGCCGGACCCGGCATCCCGGCCGCCGACCAGCACCGTGTCTTCGACCGCTTCTACCGCGTCGACAAGGCCCGCAGCCGCGACCGGGGCGGCAGCGGCCTCGGACTCGCGGTCGCGCGCTCACTGGCCCGCGCCCACGGCGGCACCCTCGATCTGATCAGCTGCCCGGGCTCGACGACGTTCACGATCAGGCTTCCGCTCGGACGGAAGACCGAAGAGTAAACGAAATCGTTGACAATCTTGTTCGCCTAGATTTACGGTCGACAGGCACTCACTCAGGGAGAGACCGTGGCGAACGAGGCCAGGCCGAGCAGCGGAGAGCAAGCCAAGCAGCACGCGCTGGCGCGGCTGCGGCAGGCGATCCTGCGCGGTGAGATGTCACCGGCCCAGCGGCTGGTGGAGAACGAACTCGCCGAGCAGTTCGGTGTGACACGGGCCAGTGTGCGCGCCGCCCTGATCGATCTGGCGGCCGAGGGCCTGGTCGAGCGGATCCCCAACCGCGGCTCACGGGTCCGCCTGGTCACGGTCGAGGAAGCGGTCGCCATCACCGAGTGCCGCATGGTCCTCGAAGGGCTGTGCGCGGCCAAGGCCGCCGTCGAGGCCACCGACGACCAGCTGACCGAACTGGCCGACCTCGGCACGGCGATGAGCAAGGCCGTCGCCGACGGCGAACCGATGACCTACTCCGGCCTCAACCAGGAACTGCACGCCAAGATCCGCCAGTTCTCCGGCCAGCAGGTCGCCGGAGAGCTCCTGGACCGGCTCAACGCCCAACTGGTCCGCCACCGTTTCCAGTTGGCGCTGCGCCCCGGCCGCCCCCAGCAGTCCGTGAACGAACACCTGGCCATGATCGAGGCGATCAGGTCCCGGGACCCCCAGGCCGCCGACGCGGCCGCCCGCGCCCACCTCGCGAGCGTGATCGACGCGCTGCGCGAGGGGGATTGACGGCGATGACGACCGGCGGGCCGGAGGAGGTGCGCTGCATGCTGATGCGCGGCGGCACCTCCAAGGGCGCGTACTTCCTCGCTGGTGACCTGCCCGCCCAACCCGCCGTACGAGACGAGCTGTTGCTGCGCGTCATGGGCAGTCCCGATCCGCGCCAGATCGACGGGCTCGGCGGTGCCCGCCCCCTGACCAGCAAGGTGGCCGTGGTGTCTGCCTCGGCAGACCCCGCCGTGGACGTCGACTACCTGTTCCTCCAAGTCGGCGTCGAGACCAGCGAGGTGTCCGACCGTCAGAACTGCGGCAACCTGCTCGCCGGAGTCGGCCCCTTCGCCGTGGAGCGCGGGCTCGTCGCCCCAGCGGACGGCGAGACGTCCGTACGGATCCGCATGCTCAACACCGGGGGACTCGCCACCGCGACCTTCCCCACCCCTCGTGGACGTGTCGCCTACACCGGCTCCGCCGAGATCTCCGGCGTGCCGGGCACCGCCGCTCCCGTGGCCATCGAGTTCCCGCCGGACGGCAGCCCGTTGCTGCCCACCGGCAAGGTGCGCGACACCCTCACCGGCATCCCTGTGACCTGCGTGGACAACGGCATGCCGACCGTACTGATCGCCGCCTCCTCCCTGAAGATCACCGGCTACGAGGACCCGGAGGACCTGGAGAAGGACCCGGCCCTCGCCGACCGGCTCCGTGAAATCCGCCTGGCGGCGGGCCCGTTGATGGGCCTCGGCGAGGTCGAGGGCACCACCGTTCCCAAGCTCAGCCTGCTGGCCCCGCCCGTACACGGTGGCGCGGTGATGACGCGCACCTTCCTCCCGGTCCGCTGCCACACATCCATCGGCGTCCTGGCCGCCGCGAGCGTCGCCGCCGGGCTGCGGATCGAGGGCGGCGTCGGCCAGGACGTGGCCGAACTCCCGGCGGCGGGGGAGCGGTTGCGGATCGAGCACCCCACCGGGTTCCTCGACATCGAGGCCGGCGTCGACGTCAGGGGCCCTCACCCGGTGGCCCGCCGGACCGCTGTCGTACGCACCGCACGCAAGATCTTCGACGGCACCGTATTCGCCCGCCCGGCCGGCACCGCGTCCCGTCCCTGAACAACTCCCTTTCCAAGGAGCCCCGATGACACCGCCCCTCGGCGACATCGCCCACCTAGGCCACGTCGAACTCCTCACCCCCGACCTGGACCGCAGCCTCGCCTTCTTCACCGACTACCTCGGCCTCACGGTCAACGGCGAACGCGGCGACTCCGTCTACCTGCGCACCTGGGACGACTACGAGCACCACAGTCTGGTCCTCACCGCGCACCAGACCTCCGGCATCCGCCGCACCGCGCTCCGCACCTCCAGCGAGGAGGCCCTGCAACGCAGGGTCAAGGAGCTGGCGTCCGCGGGCCACGAGGGCCGCTGGACGGAGGACGAGCCCGGCCTCGGTCCGCTCTACGTCACCACCGACCCGGACGGCCACGAGATCGCCCTGTACTGGGAGTCCGAGTGGTACCAGGCCCCGGAGGCCCTCAAGCCGGGCCTGAAGAACCAGCCCCAGGCCAAGCCGGGCCACGGCGTGGCCGTACGCCGCCTGGACCACGTCAACTATCTCGCCGCCGACGTCGCCGTGAACGCCGACTTCCAGCAACACGTCCTCGGCGCCCGCCCGACCGAGCAGATCCGGCTCGACAGCGGCAGGATCGCCGCGAAGTGGCTGACGTTCACCAACAAGTCGTACGACGTCGTCTACACCGAGGACTGGACCGGCTCACGCGGCCGGCTGCACCACATCGCGTTCGCCACCGACACCCGCGAGGACATCCTCCGCGCCGCCGATCTCGCCCTGGACACGGGCGTGTTCATCGAGACGGGCCCGCACAAGCACGCCATCCAGCAGACGTTCTTCCTGTACGTCTACGAGCCGGGCGGCAACCGCGTCGAACTGTGCAACCCGCTCACCAGGCTCGTCCTCGCCCCGGACTGGCCCCTGATCAGCTGGAGCGAGGAAGAGCGCAAGAAGGGCCAGGCCTGGGGCCTGAAGACCATCGAGTCCTTCCATACGCACGGCACGCCACCGGTCGAGTAACTCCCCACGGGCTGCTATGCGTTGACGGCCCGCCGCACATGGTCCGCCATCAGCGCGTAGACCGGCCGGGCGGCCTCGGCGTCCCTGAGGTCGTAGCCGTGGTCGGCCTTGAGTACGACGTGGTGCTCGGCCAGCGCCCCGGCCTTGTACAGGCGTCCGGCGTACCGCTCGCTCTCGGCTCGCAGGAGGTCGTACTCCGCGGTGATGACGAGCGCCGGGGCGATACCGGTGAGGTCCGCGGTGTCCGCCGGGTTGGCCGGAGAGACCAGGCGGTCGGTGCGTTGGCTCACGTCCGGCACGTACGCGTTGTCGAAGATCGCGGCCATCCACGGGCGCAAGGCAGGCTTGGGGATGTGGGCCTTCTTGTCCTTGGCGCTCGTCGCGAGGTCGAGCGGCGGATAGTGGAGGACCTGGAGCGCGATCGCCGGCCCGCCCGCGCCGAGGGCCTGACGTGCCACCGCCGCCGCGAGACCGCCGCCGGCGCTCTGCCCGCCCACGGTGAGACGACTGCCGTCCCAGCCGTGTTCGGCGCCGTGCGCGGCCACCCAGCGGACGACCTCGTACGCCTGCTTCGGCGCGGCGGGGAACGGATGCTGCGGGGCGACGACGTAGTCGACGTTGATTACGACCACGCCCGCCTCCGCGGCCAGGAAACGGCACAGCGCGTCGTCCATCTCCGCCCCCGGCAGCACGTATCCGCCGCCGTGGAAGTTGACGTGAACCGGCGGGAGTACGCCACCCTCGATCTTGGGCATGTACACCACGACCGGGGCCGGAGCCATGGACGTCGGTACCGTCAACTCGCGGACGGCGCGCGGAAACTCGGGCAGCCGCGCACGCCACGAGGCCACGGAACCCCGTCCGCTGGACCGCCGGCTCGCGAGGCCGAGCAGACGCTGCATGAGCTTCGCGGCGAAGGAGGCCACCGCCGGCCTGGCCAAGAGGGACATACGGCTCCGTTCCAGGACTGTTTGTTGTCGAGTTCTTGTCGGGGCCAATCAACAGGTTTCCTGGTGATCGAGCGATGGGGGCGATAGTAGCCGCGCATCCCGTGGAACGACCCCGCCGGGGACCGGTCCCGTATGCCCGCGGGCACACTGGCGCCGGGGTGCGCGGCGGAGGGGGGCGCGCACCCCACCCGACCGACTCCCCGACACCGAGAAGACAGATGGAGGCCACCATGGACCAGCTCGCGAGTCTGGCGCGCGGTGTCGCCGAGGCCAGTCCAGGCACCCTGCACGCGCGCTCACTGACCGGCGGCATCAGGGTCCCGCCCCGACCGGGCCTGACGATCCGCTTCGGCCGCGGTGAGGAAACGGACGTGGACCTCGCGGTGGGCGAGGACGACCTGCGGGTCAGCCGTCGGCACGGCGAACTCACGTACCGGGCGAGCCAATGGTGGCTGCGCAACACCGGACAGCAACTCGTCCGCCTGCCACACGGCCGCCTGATGCACACCAGCACCGAACCCATCCCGCTCACCCCCGGCTACACCCCGCTGTTCGTGCGGGGCTCGGGCTACCGGGAACACCTGGTCGAGCTGTATGTCACGGGCCACGACGCCCCCGGCCTCGTACCGCGCCGCCAGGCGAGCACCCTGAAGCCGCACATCTGGCCGCTCTCCGAGCAGGAACGGCTGCTGCTGGTCGTGATCGGCCAGCACTACCTGCTGTACGAGGACGGCCCGCGCCCCTTGTCCTACCGGCGGGCCGCCCGCCTGCTGGAGTGCCTGCGCCCGGACGACCACTGGACCGACCGCCGCATCGAGCACAAGATCACGGAGGTCCGCAAGCGACTCCACGACGGCGGCTTCCCCTACCCGCTGATACACGACAAGGACTCCGGAGCACCCACCGACAACAACCTCCTGCACAACCTCCTCAGGGGCCTGGTCGAGTCCACCACCCTCGTCCCGCCGGACCTGGAGATGATCGACTAGACGTACGAAGCTGGCACTTGCTGGGCTTATGCCCAGCCCGCCATTGCAGATGCGAGGCAGCACCGCTTAATCTGGCGCACATGCAGTCCTACACCATCGGTCAGGCGGCCCGGCTGCTCGGTGTCAGTGCCGACACCGCGCGCCGCTGGGCGGACGCCGGCCGTATCGCGACGCACCGCGACGAAGGCGGCCGTCGCCTCGTCGACGGGCGTGATCTGGCCGCGTTCTCCGTCGAGCTCGCGCAGAGCGGCACCGGTGAGGAAGAGCACCCGTACACCTCGGCGCGCAACGCGTTCCCCGGCATCGTCACCGCCGTCAAGCTGGGCGATGTCGCGGCCCAGGTCGAGATACAGGCGGGCCCGCACCGCCTGGTCTCCCTGCTGACCCGAGAGGCCGTCGAGGAACTGGGCCTGGAGGTCGGTATGCAGGCCACCGCCCGCGTGAAGTCGACCAATGTGCACATCGACCGTGCCTGATCAAGCGCGGGGCACGGCCCCCGGCGCCTCCCCTCGCCCTCGCCCTCTCAAGGAGCACCACGGCATGTCCCTCCTCATGTCCCTCCTCCGCCCAGGGCGCCGCGCCGCAGCCGTAATCACCGCCGCCGCGCTGTTCGGCTCGCTCGCCGCCTGCGGCGACGACGCCAACGCCGAGCAGACAGGCGGTAGTTCGGACACGGCCAGCCTCACCGTGCTGGCCGCCTCCTCCCTGACCGACGTCTTCAAGGGCGCGGGCGCGGCGTACGAGAAGGAACACCGGGGTACGAAGCTGACCTTCTCCTTCGCCGGATCGCAGGAACTGGCCGCGCAGGTGAAGCAGGGCGCCCCCGCCGACGTACTCGTCACGGCCGACACCCAGACGATGAACGGGCTGAAGGCCGACACCGGCACGCCGACGGTCATCGCCAAGAACCGCCTGGTCATCGCCGTAGGCGCGGGAAACCCGAAGAACATCAAGGGCCTTGAGGACCTCGCGGACAGCGAGGTGAAGGTCGTACTCGCGGCTCCCGAGGTGCCCGTCGGCCGCTACAGCAGGCAGGTCCTGGCCGACCGGAACATCACGGTGAAACCGGTCTCAGAGGAGCCCAATGTCCGCGCCGTGCTCAGCAAGGTCGAACTCGGCGAGGCGGACGCGGGCATCGTCTACAAGACCGACGCGGCCACGGCCCCCGACAAGACCGCCGCGATCACCATCCCCGACGACCAGAACGCCATCGCCTCCTACCCCGCCGCCACCCTCAAGGAGTCCCAGCACTCCGAGGCGGCCACGGCCTTCGTGAAGTGGCTGTCCTCGCCGCAGGCCCAGCAGATCCTCCGCACCGCGGGCTTCGAGAAGCCCTGACGATTCGATGAGCCGTAGCCAGTCATGAAAGTCGTACGCCGCGCCGAGCCGGGCCCCGGGGCCGGCCGCGCCCGCTTCTCCCGTAAGCCCCGTACGCCCCTCACTCTCGCCCTCCCCGCCCTGCTCGCCATCGCCTTCCTGGTCCTCCCGCTGGCCGGCGTCCTCGCCCGTACCGACTGGGGCGAGCTGGGCGGGCATCTGACAAGCCCGGGCACCAGTGAGGCGCTGAAGCTCTCCCTCGTCGTCTCGTTCTGGTCGCTGGGCCTGTCCCTAGTGCTCGGTGTCCCGCTGGCCTGGCTGCTGGCGCGCGTACCGTTCCCCGGCAAGGCGCTCGTCCGCTCGCTCGTCCTGCTGCCGATGGTGCTGCCGCCCACGGTTGGCGGTGTCGCGCTGCTGCTCGCCTTCGGGCGGCGCGGGCTGCTCGGGCCCTGGCTGGAGGACGTCTTCGGCATCACGCTGCCGTTCCACACCTCGGGCGCGGTCGTCGCCGCCACGTTCGTCTCGATGCCCTTCCTGGTGATCAGCCTCGAAGGGGCGATCGCCGGACTTCGTCGGGGTTACGAGGAGACCGCCGCGTCCCTGGGCGCCTCGCCGCTCCGGGTGTTCGGCACGGTGACGCTGCCGATGGTGGCCCCCGGCCTGGTCGCCGGAGCCGCGCTGACCTGGGCGCGTGCCCTCGGCGAGTTCGGCGCCACCATCACCTTCGCGGGCAACCTTCCGGGCTCGACGCAGACCCTGCCCCTCCAGGTGTACCTGCTGCTCCAGGACAACCCGGAGGCCGCGACCTCCCTCTCGCTGCTCCTGCTCGCCATCGCCATGGCGGTCCTCGTCGCCCTGCGCGGCCGCTTCACGGGCACGCCGGGCAGCGCTCGCCCGCATCCGCCCAAGCCGCCGGCGGACGAGGGGAGTTCACCCACCGACATCGCTGAACCCCCAGCTTCATACAACGAAGTGGGCCAGGAACGCTGGTCCCTGCACGCCGAAGTCACCGGCTTCACCCAGCTCGTCCTGGACGCGGACCCCGGCACCACCATCGCCGTGGTCGGCCCCAACGGCGCGGGCAAGACCACCCTGCTGCGGGCCCTGCTCGGCCTGACCCCCCGCGCCCACGCCGCACTGCGCCTCGGCGACACCGACGTCACCCCACTGCCCTCGCATCGCAGGGCAGTCGCCTGGGTCCCCCAGGACGGCGCGCTCTTCCCGCACCTGACCGCACTCGCCAACACGGCGTACGGCCCGCGCGCCCACGGCGTACCGCGCACCGAGGCCCGCCGCCTCGCGCAGGACTGGCTCGACCGGCTCGCGGTGGGCCACCTCGCGCACCGTAAACCCGCCCAGCTCTCCGGCGGCCAGGCCCAACGCGTCGCCCTGGCAAGGGCGTTGGCCGTACGTCCCCGGCTCCTCCTCCTCGACGAACCGCTCGCCGCGCTCGATCAGACCACCCGCGCCCAGGTACGGCACACCCTGCGACGCCACCTCGAAGGCTTCGGCGGAGTCTGCCTGATCGTCACCCACGACCCCGTCGAGGCGGTGTCGCTCGCGGACCGCGTGCTCGTGCTCGACGAGGGCCGCGCCGTCCAGGACGCCCCGCCCGCCGAGGTCACCCGGCATCCGCGCTCACCGTGGGTGGCCCGCATGCTCGGCCGCAACGCCTGGCCCGGCACGGCGACCGCCGACGGCCTCCAACTCGCCGACGGGGGAGGGAGGTTGGTGATCGCGGACCCGCTGGCCACCGGCACCGAAGCCCTCGCGATCATCGCCCCCGAAGCGGTCGCCGTCCACCGGGACAAACCCAGCGGCAGCCCCCGCAACGTCTGGCCCGGAACCGTCCGCGAGATCACCGCCACCGGCAGCAGACTCCGCATCCTCATCACCTCGGACCGTGCCCCGGACGTGATCGCGGAGATCACCCCCCAGGCGGCCACCGAACTCGGCCTCGCGGACGGGGTGTCGGTATGGACGAGTATCAAGGCGACGGAGACGACGGTCGTCGCCCTGTGACCCCGGCCAAGGGATCACGGCAGGGGCGAGGAAACCCTCGTCAACCTCACCGCGCACACCTTCAACTCCGGCTGGAACGACACCGGATCGACCGCGTCACTGGTCACCGCGTTGATGCTCAGGTGGTCCCCGAAGAGATCGTTCCAGTGAAAGGGCGCGAAGCAGCACCCCGGCCGGACCCGGTCCGTCACCACGGCGGGCAGCACGGCCCGCCCACGCCGTGAGGCCACTTCGACCGCGTCACCGTCGGCGATGCCCAACTCCCGCGCGTCCTGCGGATGCAGCTCCACGAACGGCCCGGGGTTGAGCTTGTTGAGCTTGGCCACCTTCCCCGTCTTGGTCAGGGTGTGCCACTGGTGCTGCAGCCGCCCGGTGTTCAGTACGAAGGGGAAGTCGTCGTCGGGCATCTCGGCGGCCGGGATGTGCGGCCGCGCGTGGAACACCGCCCGTCCGCTCGCCGTGGGAAAGGAGAGCTTCCCGTCCCCGTCCACGTACCGGATCGGATTCCGGTCCGGTCCCTCCTCCCGCGCGGCCGGCCACTGCACGGACCCCGCCCGCAGCCGCTCGTAGGTCACACCGCGCAGATCCCACCCGGTCCTCGGGTTCCAGGCGCGCTTGATCTCCTCGAAGACGTCCTCCGCGCTCTCGTACGAGAACCCCTTCTCGTACCCCATCTCGCAGGCCACCCGCGCGATGATCCGCCAGTCCGCGAGCGCCTCGCCGGGCGGGTCCGCGGCGGGCGAGGCGAGGGTGAGATTGCGTTCGCTGTTGATGAGGACGCCCTCGGTCTCCGTCCACAGGGCGCCGGGGAGTACGACATCGGCGTACGCGTTGGTCTCGGTCTCGGCGAAGACGTCCTGCGTGACGACGAACTCGGCGGCCTCCAGCCCTTCGATGACGGTCCCGCGACGGGCGACCGAGGCGACGGGGTTGGTGCAGATGATCCAGCAGGCCTTGATCGCGCCGTCCGCCATCCTCCGGAACATCTCGACGGTGCCCCGCCCGACGCCGTCCTTCCGGAGCGTGTCCCGGGGCAGCTCCCACAGGTCCTCGACGAATGCGCGGTCCTCGTCGACGAGAACGGACCGCTGCCCCGGCAGACCCGGCCCCATGTACCCCATCTCACGGCCCCCCATGGCGTTCGGTTGCCCGGTGAGAGAGAAGGGGCCGGACCCCGGGCGGCAGATCGCGCCGGTCGCCAGATGCAGGTTGACCAGGGCGTTGGTGTTCCAGGTGCCGTGCGTGGACTGGTTGAGGCCCATGGTCCACAGGCTCATCCACTCGCCCGCCCGGGCGATCAGCGAAGCGGCTTCGCGGATGTCCGCCTCCGGGATGCCGGTGATCTCGGCGACGGTGGCGGGCGGATAGTCGGCGAGGAAGCCGGGCATCGCCTCCCAGCCCTCGGTGTGCGCGGCGATGAAGGCGGGGTCGGTGTGGCCGTTCTCGTACAGGAGGTGCAGCAGCCCGTTCAGCAGCGCGAGATCCGTACCCGGCTTGATCTGCAGATACAGGTCGGCCTTCTCGGCGGTGGCGGTACGCCGCGGATCGACGACGATGAGCTTCGCGCCCGCCTTGACCCGGTCCCTCATCCGCAGGAAGAGAATCGGATGGCAGTCGGCCGTGTTCGAGCCGATGACGAAGAAGACGTCGGCCTTCTCGAAGTCCTGGTACGAGCCGGGCGGACCGTCGGCCCCCAGGGACAGCTGGTAGCCGGCGCCCGCGCTCGCCATGCACAGCCGGGAGTTCGACTCGATCTGGTTTGTCCCTACGAAACCCTTGGCCAGCTTGTTCGCCAGATACTGGGCCTCCAGGCTCAGTTGCCCGGAGACGTAGAGGGCGAAGGCATCCGGACCGTGCTCGTCGATGATAGCGCGCAGCCGCCGCGCGGTCTCGGCGATCGCCGCGTCCACGGGCACCGGCTCCGCACCGCGCTCGTCCCGTACGAGGGCGGTGCCGAGCCGCCCGGGTGCGGCGAGCATGTCGGCGGTGGTCGCGCCCTTGGTGCAGAGCCGTCCGAAGTTCGCGGGGTGCGTCTTGTCACCGGACGCCTTCAGGACCGTACGCCGTCCGTCGGGGCCCCTCCCGATGTCGAGGACCACTCCGCAGCCGACGCCGCAGTACGAACACACGGTCCGTACCTGTGCGTTGCTGCTCTCAGGGCCCTGTACGGCCACGGCGGGCCCTTTCGGTCGTCTGGTCGCCTGGTCGATGTCCGGCGGGGTGTCCCGCGGTTGCCTGTTGATACGCAGCCCGATGCTTGAGCGTTTAATGACTGGCCGCCGTCCGGCGCTGGAAACGTGATGTGCGGCACGACCGGGTCGCGGCCCGTGTCGCTGTTGGGCCGAACGGGTGAGCATGCGCAAGAATTGCCCGGTGCAGGTAATCAGTGCGAGTCAGGTCGGGGGGAGCCGGTGAACGGCCACGACGTCACCGATGAACAGTGGGAAGGGCTCGCCCAGGTCGTCCCGCTGCGCGGCCGCGACGCCTGGCCCTCGGCGGTCGACCACCGGTCGATCCCCGACGCGGACACCGAACCGCGCCGCCGCTTCGTCGTGCTCCGGGTCAATGTCTTCGGTGACGCGCGCGAGGTCGCAGAGACACTGATGGCTGGTGTCCCGGTCCTCCTCGACCTCACCGGCGCCGAACGGGAAGTCGCCAAGCGCGTACTGGACTTCAGTACGGGCGTGGTCTTCGGGCTTGCGAGCGGCATGCACCGCGTCGAGCGGAACGTGTTCCTGCTGACGCCACCGGGCACCGAGGTGGGCGGACTGATGGAGGGCGCGGGGGTCCCCGGCGCCTGACGATCACGCGCTTGACCTGCTGATCCCTCGATCGTAGGAAGGTCTGCCGGGCGGAACGGTTCGGCAGGCCCGCGGAAGCCTACGGTCCGGATATGACCGTGCCTTTCCCGAGCGCCGCCGCCGCGGATGCCGATGCCGATGCCGTGCCCGCCGAAGACGCCGCTTGTGGCGGGGCGGCCTGCCTGGAGCGGCGGCCGAGCGTCACCGCGCTGCGCCTGTCGGCCTTCGCCGCACACCGGCGCGCGGAGTTCCCGCTCGGCCCGCTGACGCTCTTCGCGGGGCCCAGCGGCAGCGGCAAGAGCAGTGCGCTGCGGGCTTACGAGGCACTGGCGCGACTGGGCGGCGGGGCGTCGCTGGGCGAGGTGTTCCCGGATCCCGCCGCCTGCGTTCCCGAGCGGGCCCGGCCCGATGCCGGGCGGCGGCGCGGGTTCCGCATCGGCTGCACGGTCGACGGCCCGGCGGGAGTCGTACGGCTCGACCTTGCGGTGCAGGCCGAGCCCGAACTCCGCATCGTCGGCGAGCGATTGACGACTGGCGGAGTCACCCTGCTGGAGACAGCCCTCCGCGATCCCAACCGCCCCACCGTGCAGGCGGCCTGGCACACCGCGGGCTCGTCCGCCGTGACCCGTGCTCCGTTCCCCGACGACCGGCTCGGCACCGCGCTGCTCCCCCTGCGCGTGTCCGGCCGGACCGACGGCCAGCGCCAAGTCCTCGCCGCCGCCGAGCAGATGGTGGTCGCCCTGCGCTCCGTCTTCGCCTGCGACCCGGTACCCCGGCACATGCGCGTGCCCGTACCGATCGGTGCGGGACGCCTGCTGCCCGGCTGCGGCAATCTGGCCGAGGTGCTGTGGCGTACGCGGTCGGAGTGCGGACGGCGGCATGGGCTGCTGGTGGCGGCGGTACGGGAGGGGTGTGCGGGTCGGGTTGTGGACGTGCTGGCCGAGGAGGTTTCGTCCGGCGCCGGACAGGGATCGGCCACGGTGCCTACGGCTCGGGCGGTCTCGGCTGGCCGGGTGCCACCGGCGGTCCGGGCGGTCAAGGCTGGCTCGGCGTCACCGGTGGTCCGGGCGGTGCTGGACCGGGGCGACGGGCTGCGGACGCCTCTGGGACTGCTGGGAGACGGGGAGTTGAGGTACGTGGCCCTCGCCTTGGTGCTGCTCACCGGGCCGGGTGTGCTGGACGTCGACACGGCGGGGGAGGTGCCCGAGGCGCTTCAGACGCTCACGGTTCTGGCCGACGGGTTCGACCGCGATCTGGACGGGCGTCAGCGGGACCAGCTCGTACGGCTGGCGGCGCGGATGTGCGAGCGCGGGCACATCCGGCTGGTGGGGGCCGTGAGCGACGCGTCCTGGGCCTCGGGAGTGGACGGGGTCACGGTGGTACACCTTGAGCCGTGACAGAACTTGATCTGGCCCGGCTCCAGCGCAGACTGGCCGAGTTCGCGGCGGCGCGGAACTGGCAGCAATACCACACACCGAAGAACCTGGTCGCCGCGCTCAGCGTCGAGGCCTCCGAACTCGTGGAGATCTTCCAGTGGTTGACGCCGGAGGAGTCTGCCCGCGTGATGTCCGACCCGACGAAGGCGTCCCGCGTGACGGACGAAGTCGCGGACGTGCTGGCGTACTTGCTCCAGCTGTGCGAGGTGCTCGACATCGATCCCCTCGCGGCGCTGTCCGCGAAGATCGACCGCAATGAGGAGAGGTTTCCGGCAGGGGAGTCCTGACGTCCTTTTCGTCACTCTCCGGAGTCATCGAGTTGTCCACAGTCGAATTATTGTCCACAGATTTCCGGCTTCCTCTGGCCTTTTGCCCTAAGGGGCTTCACTCTGGGTAGTGGCAGGCGGAGTTCGGGCAGGCGTGTGAAGAGCGCGTCGGGACAGACGAGGACAGCGCATGGACGCGGTGCGGCTCATCGGTGCGAGCAGACGGGCCCTGATGGGAAGTGAGGACGCGGGGGGCATCATGGCGGAGGCCTGCCAGGCACAGGCCCTCGCCCAGGCGATAGGCAGTCGCCTCGCCATGTCCGGCCCTCCCGAATTACGAGGCGAGGCAGTGGGGTTGACCGAGCTGGCGGGCAGAGGCTGCAGCGTCCTGGACGTGCCCCTGTCGAGAGCCGGCACCCTGCGCGCCGCGCAACTCACGGACCTGGGCGATGCCCGCCAAGCGCTCGTCGACCTCGGCGGCCTCTTGGGCGAGGTGGGCATCGCCCTCGTGAGCGTTGCGTCGGCAGCGGATGAGGCCATGTACTGGCAGTGCATGGAAGCAATCGATGCGGCGGACGAGTCTCGCGACAGGGTGTTGGAGATGTTGCGGAGGCTGGCGGTGCGGGATGAGGCGGAGCGGGAGCGAGGGTCTGCGGCGTAGGAGAGCGCCCCGGTCGCCCCGATCCGTCCCATTCTCGGGGCGCTGCCCCGGACCCCGCCAGGAGCGCCTGCCCCCTGAACCTGGCTGGGGCGCTGCCCCGGACCTCATCGGCCTTGCGGCGAGTTGGCGGCGGGCTCCCCGGATCAGGCCGAGGCCCTGGGCGACGCTGCCGGCCTCGACTTCGAACTGAAGTGATGGTGTGTGGCCATACCAGCAGGGCCGCTTGGGCCAGTGTCAAGGGGCGGAACGACCGACGGCCCGCCAGCCGGCCATCACCAGGGCGGTTGTGCCCGAGATGAAGATCAGGTCGCCGAGCAGGTCCAGCCACAGCGGGACCTCGACCAGCGACTGCTGCGCCACGGCGAAAGCCAGATGGGGCACCAGTGCGCCGGCGGCCAGGGCGAGGTTGTGACGCGGCGACCAGTCGGGGCGGGCCGACCATCGTCTGACCGCTGTCACGCCCCAGGCGACGAGGACCAGGTAGACCGTCACCACCGCCGGCGCGGGCCCGACCTGGGCGGCGCCGGCGACGAAGAGGAGCGTGGCACTCACGGCAGCTGCTGCGGCCCGTTGAGGCTTGGGCGCCGCCCCGGCGGGAACCACGGGTTGACCGGAGGCAGCGAGTTCCGGTGGCGCCCCGGGAGGGGCGGCGCCGTCGCCTGCGGCTCGGGACGAACGACGCAGCGTGCGGGCCAGGCACCCGGCGAGCGCGATAAGTGCCATCACCGCTACCACGGCGCCGGACAGGTGTGCGGACGATGGCACGAAGTCGTCCTCGGACAGGGTGATGCCGGCCGTCGCCGCTCCGCCCAGGCCGATGGCCAGTACGGCCCAGGCAAGGCCGCGGGGGGTGAGCCAGGGTCGATCGGCGAGGTCGCCGGCCAGGGCCTCCACCAGGGCGATGGGCACGCAGATGCTCCACACGGCATGGAGCAGTACGACGAACGTCGTCCACCACGACCCGATACCGAGCGCCGGGATCCACCCGAAGTCGAGCAGCCGCAGGTCGGCGTAGTCGGGGTTGAACAGCGAGAAGCTGATGAACGACTCCTCGATCACACCGTAGGCCAAGCCCAGGGTGAAGATGACCGGCCAGGGTCGCGCGGAGCGACGGCCCGCGTCGCGGATGAGTACGGCGGCGCCGCCGTACAGGGGCGCGTAGATCACCAGCAGCCACACGTAGGTGACTGGCAAGTTGCCCGAGGCGAACTCGGCCACCAGCGGCGCCGTGACCACCAGCGCCCAGGCGAGACGACGGCGCCGCCGACGGTCGGGCGTGTCGGCCCGCGGCACGTCGGCCGGCGTCACCCCCGCCACGAGCTGACCACGCAGGCGCCGACGAACACGCCCGCGAACAGCACGGTGAGGGCGAGCAGTGTCCCGTCGGGCTCGCCCCGGGCCACGCTGACCAGGTACCACCCGGTGACGACCAGGCCGAGAACGCCACCGGCTATCGCCAACGAGCGCATGTACAGGGCACGGTTGCGCTCGTCGCCGGCGCCCCCGATGGCCCGGATGGCGTCGATGCGGCGACGGCCCAGCGCCAGGACAAGGGTGAAGACCAGCATGCTCGTACCGGCCACCAGCCCGGCCACCAGCCCCTGGCCCAACCCGAAAGCCAGTCCTGACGCGACGGCGATGCCCAGGTACCAGGCCATGTCGCCTCGCCACTCCGTCACGGGATCTACGTCCGTCATCACGCGTCACCTTCGCTCGGTGTGAACAGCTCCTCGATGGCCGTGCCGAAGAAGCCGGCCAGCGCGAACGCGAGCGGGAGCGAAGGAAGATAGCGCCCGGTCTCGATGGCGTTGATGGTCTGCCGTGACACACCCACGGCCTCGGCCAGCGCGGCCTGAGAGATCCGTCGCTCGAGTCGGTGCTCCCGCACATGGTTCCGCACGATGACAAGCTTCCTTGACACTCCAAGTAGATGTCAAGGAAGCTTGTCATTCTCCCGGCGTCAAGGCCCGCTCAGACCTTGATCAACCACAGGCTGACCCCGGCGGCAGAAGCTGATTCCTCGTACGTCGTGACATGACAGAGGAGGTGGGTTGCGCGGAGCGCGAGCAAGCGCAGAGCCGCCGAACACCCGCTGCACCGGCACCAGCGCCTACTTGAGCTTCTGGAGGGTCGTAGAAGCCGCTGCCGCGAACCCGTCCCCGCCCACACGGCAGATGATCCCGACCGCGGGCCGTCGCGGGCGGTCAGTAGTTCTCCCACTCGTCCAGTACGTACTCCAGCACGGCCGGGTCCATCAGCGTGCTCGGCCGTACGTCCTGGCGGCGGCGGTCCACGGGGAACACCGCGGCGGCCTTCAGGACCGCCTCGTCCAGGTAGCGCAGTTGCGGGGCGTCCGATGCCAGCCGCAGCGGTGGGGACGTGCCGCCGCCCGGGGTGGCCAGGACGTAGCCCCAGTTACCGAAGCTCGGTACGTCGACCTGGAACTGGTTGGTCGCGTAGCCCGCCGTCTCGATCGTCTTCGCGATCGACCAGTACGTCTTCGGCGCGAAGAACGGCGACCCGCTCTGCACCATCACCCTGCTCTGCGGCGTCAGGACCTGGCCGAGCAGGTGGTAGAACTCCACCGAGTACAGCTTGGCCAGCGCCGCCGTGTCCGGGTCGGGGAAGTCGATGACGACCGCGTCGTAGTGCTGGCGGGCGCCGCGCAGCCAGTTGAAGGCGTCGGCGTTGACGACCTTGACCCTCGGGTCGTCGAGCGCCTTGTCGTTGAGGTCGCGCAGGGGCTCGAAGTCGCGTGCGAGCCGGGTCATCGCCGGGTCCAGTTCCACGAGGGTGACGTGCTGGACGTCGTCGTAGCGCAGTACCTCGCGCAGGGCGAGCCCGTCGCCGCCGCCCATGATCAGCACGTTGGCGCGGGGGCCGGAGAGGGCGGGGTGGACGAGGGACTCGTGGTAGCGGTACTCGTCGACGGAGCTGAACTGGAGGTCGCCGTTGAGGAAGAGGCGGATGTCCGGTTCGCCGGTGAAGGCGGTGGAGCGGGTGACGACGATCTCCTGGTACGGCGTCGTCTCCGTGTGGACGATCGGGTCCCGGTACATCTGCTGGCGCGCGGTCACCTCCAGGTCGTCCGCGAGCGCGTACGTCGTACCGAGCACGGCCAGGACCGCCGTGACCCCGGCCAGCAGGGCGCCCTGCACCCAGCGCCGGATCTGCCGGCGGAAGATGAACACCACCACGATGACTCCGGCCACCGCGTTGACCGCGCCGACCACCAGCGTGCCCTTGAGCTGGCCGAACGTCGGCAGGAGCCACAGCGGGAAGCCCAGGCCGCCGACCAGCGCACCGATGTAGTCGACGGCGAACATGTCGGCGACCGCGCTGCCCGCCTCCTGCCGCCGGATCCGCTGGAGCAGGGTCATCAGCAGCGGGATCTCGGCGCCGATCAGCAGGCCGACGGCCACCGCGACCACGATCATCGCCGGGGTGTACAGCTGGAGCCAGGCGAACGCCGCGTACAGCACCAGCACCGACAGTCCGCCGACCAGCGCCAGCACACCCTCCACCAGCGCGAACGCGCCCACCGCGCGGCGGCGCAGAGGTTTGGCGGCGAGAGAGCCGAGCCCCATGGCGCACACCATCACGGAGATCACCACGGAGGTCTGGAGCACCGAGTTGCCGATGAGGTAACTGCCCAGCGCCGTCAGGGCCAGCTCGTAGACGAGGCCGCAGGCCGCGCAGAGGAAGACGGCGAACAGCAGCAGGAAGCGAGCCCCCCGGGTGTGCACGACGGCCGGGGGGCGGGAGGGCGCCGTGGTGGTTTCGCGGCCTTGCGCGGTGGTGGCGCTCATCGAGGGGCGCCGTTACGAGATCGCCGCGCCGACCATGAACCCGGTGCCCAGGTACATGCCGGCCTGAACCCAGGCGGCGGGGTGCGGACGGTCGTCCTGGTCGTCGAGGACGACCGCGCCCATCTGGCCCGGCGTGACCACGCCGATCACGATGCCGACGACGGTCATCACCAGCACCCCGGCCAGGCCGTACAGCAACGTGCTGATCAGGCCGTAGCCGAGGCCCTGCTCGGACTCGCTCGCCTCGATGGCCTTCATGATGACCAGGCCCACGGCGACGGACTGGCTGCCCAGCAGGACGGCCGCGCCGCGGTTCCGGTCGGTCCACACCACGTGGTACAGCTTGCCCGGCGTGACGAGGTCGAGGGCGATGAAGCCGACGGCCATCACGACGAGGCCCACGACTCCGTAGAGCAGGGACTGGCCGGTCGACTCGAAGATCTCGGTCACTGCGTTGCCTTTCTTGGGGGCGGGGTCGAGGCGTGATCAGGTGCTGTGCGGGAGGAACGCGGGATGCGTCGGGGGTGATCCGGCCGGTCACGGGCGTTACTTGCCCTACTTGCCCTCGCCGGGGCCGCCGCCGCGGAAGCTCGCGCTGTCCGGGTCCGGCCAGGAGATGAGGTGCCGCTTGTGGCGGCGGTAGCCGTCGCGGTAGTCATCGATCTCGATCAGACTGCCGCTCCGGTGCGGCGAGACGGTGACCAGGTCATCGTCGTAGCGCAGGAACTCCATGCTGTCGCCGGAGGTACGGTCCTGTGCCGCCCGCTCCGTGTGGATCGCCTGGGCGACCTCGCTCGGGGTGCTGTTCGAGTCGCGCCAGTCCGCCCCGGTCTCGGTGTACGTCTTACTGATCCAATCGCGCGGGACCGCGTCGTCGTCCCCGTCGCCGGAGCAGGCGGTGAGCAGGGTCGCGGCCAGCGCGGCCGCCACCGCTGCGCGGACGAGTCGGGCGCTGTTCATCGGGGCCTTCCTTTATGGATGCCCCGGCCTGAGGCCGGGGGGTACCTCCCGCTTGCGGGGGGATAAACGAAGCTCCTGCGAAGCAGGGCAGGAAAAGCCGGTTCGCCGCCAGGGCGGACCGGCGTCCACCGTCCACCGGCCGACACCTGCCACTCACCGGGCCTCCAGCTGGCTGTACGTCGATACGATCTGGCCGTTCTGCGGATACGTGTGCCAGGTGCGCCAGACGAGCCCGGCGCCGTATGGTCCCTCGACCGTCTCGACGACCACCGCGGTGACCGCCTCCGGCGAACCGGGAAAGACGCCGCACAGGCTGTGCTCGGAGTCGGTGGCCTGGCCGAGGACCTGCGCCACCTCAGCACTGAACTCCTCGGGAGTCAGCCGGCGGGTGGTGGCGCCGAAGTCATAGTCCCAGCCCGGCAGTTGACGGGTGCAGGTCTCGGGCAAACCCCTCACCGCGCCCTGCAGACAGGCCACCGTCTCTCTCACAGGACCGGCGAACACCTGGTGCGAGGCCCCGAGCAGCCGCAGCCGCACATCCAGCCCGCCGAGCGACACCACACGCTCTGCCAGCGCCGGACGCTCCATCAGGTCCAGCGAGAAGCAGAGTTGATCCGCATCCGTGTCCAGATAGGGGGCGACCAGAGAAACGGCGTACACACGGCCCCCCGGTCGTTTCTTGTCATGATCGGCGGCCGAGTATGGCACATGTACGCGTGGGACTTGAGGGGTGGGGAGAGGGATGACGCCGATGGGTCGGCTCGGTCCGATGAGTTCCGAGGCCCGGTGGGGTCTACCTCTGTACGAGCGAAAGCTGCACACGAGTTCTGGGAGGGAACCATGACCACCCACGCACTACCACCCATCGTCGACGCCACCTCGTGGGAGCGCCAACTCGAGGCGCTGCGTGCCCGGGAGAAGGCCGCGACGCGGGAGCTTGACGCCATCGCCGCCGAGCGTCGTCGCCTGCCGATGGCCGAGATGCCCGACTACATTCTGGAGGGCGAGGACGGCCCCGTTCGGCTGGCGGACGTATTCGAAGGCAAGCGGCAACTGATCGTCTACAACCACATGTGGTTCGCCGGCGAGGAATGGCAGTGCCCGGGCTGCACGGGGTTCACGTCGCAGTACACCCGCCTGGAGTTCCTGGACAACTACGATGCTCGATTCGTCATCGTCACCCAGGGCCCGATCAAAGAGGCACTCGCCTACAAGCAGCGGGTCGGCAACCAGATGACGTGGTACTCGACTGCCAACAGCTCATTCGGGGCCGATGTCGGCGCACCGCCCGACGGGGGATACGCGGTCAACGTGTTCCTGCGCGACGGCGACACGGTCTATCGCACCTGGCACACCAACGGCCGGGGCACCGAACAGCTCAGTCACACCTTCTCGCTGATCGACGTCCTGCCGTACGGACGGCAGGAGGAGTGGCAGGACTCGCCCGAAGGGTGGCCTCAGTCGCCCACCTACAGCGGGTGGGCGACCTCCGAAGACATCGCTGCGCTCTACGGCTCGGGCTCTGGCGGCGGCTGAACGACGAGAGGGGGCCTGTTCAAGGCCCGGGAAAGTTCAGCCCGTCTGGGGGCACCTCGGGGGCAACCCCCAGCGGTAGCTGGAGGAGTTTGAGGACCGGAGCCCGGGGCTGGCCCCCGAAACGGGGCCCGGGGCGGAGCCCCTAGCGGGGTCCAGGGGCGCAGCCCCTGGTGGGGCTCTGGGGCGAAGCCCCAAGGATGGGACGGGTAGGGCGGCGGGGGCGAAGCAAGCCAGCCGCAGGCGGCGTCACGCCGGCTCGGAGCCGTCCCTCGGGGACGCGTCCGGGCGCGTGGCGGACTGTTGGAGGCCGGCGTCGAGTTCGGACAGGTCCGCGTCGAGGGCAGCCATCAGCTCCTCCATCTGCTGCAGCAGCCCCTTCGGCTGCGACGGGGGAACGGCTTCCTGGGACATGACGGCCTCCTCGGCAACGCGCCGGTCGGTCCGGCTTCGACCAAGTCCAACGAAAACCACCGGGGCCAGTCACTGCCCCGCCCTCACCCCAGGCGCCGAGTTGACGCCACCGTGCAGGATGGAGGCATGGATCTTCGAATCTTCACCGAGCCCCAGCAAGGGGCCGGCTACGACACCCTGCTCGCCGTGGCCAAGGCCACCGAAGACCTCGGCTTCGACGCATTTTTCCGCTCCGACCACTACCTGCGCATGGGGTCCGGGGACGGCCTCCCCGGCCCCACCGACGCCTGGATCACCCTCGCCGGACTCGCCCGCGAGACGAAGCGCATACGCCTCGGCACCCTGATGTCGGCCGCCACCTTCCGGCTGCCCGGCGTTCTGGCGATCCAGGTCGCCGGGGTCGACCAGATGTCCGGCGGCCGGGTCGAACTGGGCCTGGGCGCGGGCTGGTTCGAGGAGGAGCACAAGGCGTACGGCATACCGTTCCCGAAGGAGAAGTTCGCCCGCCTGGAAGAACAGCTGGCGATCGTCACGGGCCTGTGGGCGACGGAGGCCGGCCAGACCTTCAGCCACCACGGCACGTACTACGACCTGACCGACTCGCCCGCGCTGCCCAAGCCCGCACAGGCCAAGGTCCCGGTCCTCATCGGCGGCCACGGCGCGAGCCGTACGCCGCGCCTCGCGGCCCAGTTCGCGGACGAGTTCAATATGCCTTTTGCGTCGATCGAGGACACCGAGCGCCAGTTCGGCCGCGTACGGGCGGCGGCGGAGCAGGCGGGGCGCAAGGGCGACGACCTGGTCTACTCCAACGCCCTCGTCGTCTGCGCCGGCAAGGACGACGCGGAGGTCGCCCGCCGCGCCGCCGCGATCGGCCGCGAGGTGGACGACCTGAAGGCCAACGGCCTGGCCGGCTCCCCGGCCGAGATCGTCGACAAGATCGGCCGCTACGCGCAGATCGGCGCCCAGCGCATCTACCTCCAGATCCTCGACCTCGACGACCTGGACCACCTGGAACTGCTCTCGTCGCAGGTCCAGTCCCAGCTGTCGTAAGGAAAGCAGGACCCCTGCCGACCGGCGGGGGCCCTCTTTCGCTTCCGTTCCTTCTTTGCCTCAGTAATCCAGTACCGCCATGAGCCCACCAGCACAGATACTCGACCTGTGTTCCTGACGATCTCCACCACCGGCACCCCAGAGCGCCCCGCGACCGACCTCGGCTTCCTGCTGCACAAGCACCCCGAGAAATCGCAGGCGTTCTCCACCTCCTACGGGACGGCCCACGTGCTGTACCCCGAAGCGAGCCCCGAGCGCTGCACGGCCGCGCTGCTGCTGGAGGTCGACGCGGTGGCGCTGGTGCGGCGCGGCAAGGGCAAGGGGCGTGGGGGTGCGCCGGACGCCGCGCTCGCTCAGTACGTCAACGACCGGCCGTACGCCGCCTCGTCGCTTCTCGCGGTGGCGCTGAGCAGCGTGTTCTCCAGCGCGATGAAGGGCATGTGTCGCGCGAAGCCCGAACTCCCGGAGCAGGCACGGCCGTTGCGTATCGAGGTGCCCGCATTGCCCGCCCGAGGCGGCGCCGAGCTCGTACGGAATCTCTTCGAACCGCTTGGATGGACGGTTACCGCCGAGCCCGTCGCGCTGGACGCCGAGTTCCCGGAGTGGGGCGAGTCCCGCTACGTAAGCCTCGTACTCGAAGGCGAACTTCGGCTGGCCGAAGCCCTGCGGCACCTGTATGTCCTTCTCCCCGTCCTCGATGACGCCAAGCACTACTGGGTGGCGACCGACGAGGTCGACAAGCTGCTGCGGGCCGGTGAGGGCTGGCTGCCCGAGCACCCGGAGCACAAGCTGATCACCAGCCGTTATCTGTCCCGCCGTTGGTCGCTGACGCGGCAGGCCATGGAGCGCCTGGAGCTCGTACGGCTGGCCGAGGCGGACGACAGCGACGTCGAGGAGATCGACAACGCCGTCGACGAGACGCAGGACACGGACGAGAAGCCGGTACCGCTCGCCGTGCGGCGGCGCGACGCGATCGTCGAGGCGCTGCGCGCCGCCGGGGCCGGGCGGGTGCTCGATCTCGGCTGCGGGCAGGGCCAGTTGGTGCAGGAGCTGCTGAAGGACATCCGGTTCACCGAGATCGTCGGTGTCGATGTGTCGATGCGCGCGCTCACCATCGCCTCGCGCCGGCTCAAGCTGGAGCGGATGGGGGACCGGCGGGCCGAGCGCGTGAAGCTCATGCAGGGCTCGCTCGCGTACACCGACAACCGGCTCAAGGGGTACGACGCCGCCGTGCTCAGCGAGGTCATCGAGCATGTCGACCTGCCGCGGCTGTCCGCCCTGGAGTACGCCGTGTTCGGCTCCGCCCGCCCGAGGACCGTGCTCGTGACGACGCCGAACGTCGAGTACAACGTCCGCTGGGAAACCCTCCCCGCCGGGCACACCCGGCACGGCGACCACCGCTTCGAGTGGACGCGCGAGGAGTTCCGTACCTGGGCGCGGGCGGTGGCCGAACGGCACGGATACGACGTGGAGTTCGCGCCCGTCGGAGACGAGGACCCCGAAGTAGGGCCGCCGACTCAGATGGCCGTCTTCACGATCACGACATCCACGACGACAGCAGCGAAGGAGGAGAAGGCCGCATGACCAGCAATGAGCCCCATGAGACCAATGAGCCCCATGGCACCAAGGGTCGTACCCTGCCCGTCACCGACCTCTCCCTCGTCGTGCTCATCGGCGCCTCCGGCTCGGGCAAGTCCACCTTCGCCCACCGGCACTTCAAGCCGACCGAGGTGATCTCCTCCGACTTCTGCCGTGGCCTCGTCGCCGACGACGAGAACGACCAGAGCGCCAGCGGGGACGCCTTCGACGTACTCCACTACATCGCGGGCAAGCGGCTCGCGGCAGGCCGGCGCACCGTGGTCGACGCGACCAGCGTGCAGCAGGAGAGCCGCAAGCAGCTGGTCGAACTGGCCAAGAAGTACGACGTGTTGCCCATCGCCATCGTGCTCGACGTACCGGAGGAGGTCTGCGCCGAGCGCAACGCCGCGCGCGAGGACCGGGCCGGCATGCCGCGCCGCGTCATCCAGCGACACATCCGCGAACTGCGGCGCTCCATACGGCACTTGGAGCGCGAGGGCTTCCGCAAGGTGCACATCCTGCGCGGAGTGGAGGAGGCCGAGAGCGCGTCGATCCGTACCGAGAAGCGGTTCAACGACCTGACCCACCTCACCGGGCCCTTCGACATCATCGGCGACATCCACGGCTGCGCCTCCGAACTGGAGTCGCTGCTCGGCAAGTTGGGCTACGTGGACGGAGTCCACCCCGAGGGCCGTACGGCCGTGTTCGTCGGCGACCTCGTCGACCGCGGCCCCGACTCCCCGGGCGTGCTGCGCCGCGTGATGGCGATGGTCGCGTCGGGCGACGCGCTGTGCGTGCCCGGCAACCACGAGAACAAGTACGGGCGTCACCTCAAGGGCCGCAAGGTCCAGCACACGCACGGGCTCGCCGAGACGATCGAGCAGATGGAGGGGCAGAGCGAGGAGTTCAAGAAGCAGGTACGGGAGTTCATCGACGGGCTCGTCAGCCACTACGTGCTCGACGGCGGCCGGCTCGTCGTCTGCCACGCCGGTCTGCCCGAGAAGTACCACGGCCGTACGTCGGGCCGGGTGCGCTCGCACGCGCTGTACGGCGACACCACCGGCGAGACGGACGAGTTCGGGCTGCCGGTGCGCTACCCGTGGGCGGAGGAGTACCGGGGCCGCGCGGCGGTCGTGTACGGCCACACTCCCGTCCCCACCGCGACCTGGCTGAACAACACCATCTGCCTGGACACCGGCGCCGTCTTCGGCGGCAAGCTCACCGCACTGCGCTGGCCGGAGCGCGAGCTCGTCGACGTACCGGCCGAGCAGGTCTGGTACGAGCCGACGAAGCCGCTGCGGACCGAGGCGCCGGGCGGGCAGGACGGGCGGCCGCTGGACCTCGCGGACGTGCACGGGCGCCGCGTCGTCGAGACCCGCCACGCGGGCCGGGTGTCGGTCCGCGAGGAGAACGCGGCGGCGGCCCTCGAGGTCATGAGCCGTTTCGCCGTGGACCCGCGGCTGCTGCCGTACCTGCCGCCGACGATGGCTCCGACGGCGACCTCGCGTGTGGAGGGCTACTTGGAGCACCCGGCCGAGGCCTTCGCCCAGTACGCGGCGGACGGTGTCACGCGGGTCGTGTGCGAGGAGAAGCACATGGGCTCGCGGGCGGTGGCGCTGGTGTGCCGGGACGCGGAGGTCGCGCGCGAGCGCTTCGGGGTCGACGGGCCGACCGGTTCGCTGTACACCCGTACCGGACGGCCGTTCTTCGACGATGCCGCCGTAACCGAGGAGATCCTCGGGCGGGTGCGTAACGCCGTCACCGAGGCCGGGCTGTGGGAGGAGCTGGCCACCGACTGGCTGCTGCTCGACGCCGAGTTGATGCCATGGTCGCTCAAGGCGTCCGGGCTGCTGCGCAGTCAGTACGCCGCTGTCGGAGCCGCTTCCGGGGCCGTGTTCCCGGGTGCGGTCGCCGCGCTCGAAGGGGCGGCGGCGCGGGGTGTCGACGTACAGGACCTGCTGGTGAAGCAGCGGGAACGGGCTGCGGACGCCGCCGCGTTCACCGAGGCGTACCGGCGGTACTGCTGGCCCACGTCCGGTCTGGAAGGTGTACGGCTGGCGCCCTTCCAGATCCTCGCCGTGCAGGGGCGGAGCCTGGCCGCTCTGCCGCACGACGAACAGCTCGCGCTGATCGACCGCTTCGTGTCGAGCGACGCGTCCGGGCTGCTGCAGACCACGCGACGGCTGTTCGTCGACACGGGCGATCCGGACTCGGTGCGGGCCGGTGTCGACTGGTGGCTGGAGATGACCGGACGTGGCGGTGAGGGCATGGTCGTCAAGCCGGTCGGGGCAGTGGTGCGCAGCAGGGAGGGGCGGCTCGTGCAGCCCGGCATCAAGTGCCGGGGCCGCGAGTACCTCCGGATCATCTACGGCCCGGAGTACACGCGCCCGGAGAACCTCGACCGCCTCCGGGGCCGCTTCCTGAACCACAAGCGCTCGCTGGCGATCCGGGAGTACGCCTTGGGCCTGGAGGCCCTGGATCGGCTGGCGGAGGGCGAACCGCTGTGGCGGGTGCACGAGGCGGTGTTCGGGGTGCTGGCGCTGGAGTCGGAGCCGGTGGATCCGCGGCTGTAGGGCGACTACCCGCGCGAACCTCCAGCGGGAACGAGAAGGCGGACCGGCCCGCCCACCGCAATCTCGTCCCCGTCACCTCGGCCGATAGGTGGGTGAACGCGTGTCCGGATGGTCAAGATGGAGGCATGGGATTCCAAGTCGACTCCGAGGCCGGGCGGCTTCGCCGCGTCATCCTGCACCGGCCTGATCTTGAGCTCAAAAGGCTCACCCCCAGTAACAAGGACGCCCTGCTCTTCGACGACGTGCTGTGGGTGCGCCGGGCGCGAGCGGAGCACGACGGGTTCGCGGACGTGCTGCGGGACCGCGGGGTCACCGTCCACCTCTTCGGCGACCTGCTCACCGATGTGCTGGGGATCCCGGCCGCCCGGGAGCTCGTACTGGACCGCGTCTTCGACGAGAAGGAGTACGGGCCGCTCGCCACGGACCACATCCGGGAGGCCTTCGACGCCATGCCGGCGGGCGAGCTGGCCGAGGCCCTGGTCGGCGGCATGACCAAGCGGGAGTTCCTGGACGCGCACGCGGAGCCGACGTCCGTGCGCTTCCACGTCATGGAACTCGACGACTTCCTGCTCCGCCCGCTGCCCAACCATCTCTTCACCCGCGACACCTCCGCCTGGATATACGACGGGGTCTCCATCAACGCCATGCGCTGGCCCGCCCGCCAGCGCGAGACCGTGCACTTCGAGGCGATCTACCGGCATCACCCGCTGTTCGCGAAGGAGACCTTCAACATCTGGTCGGAAGGGCAGGCGGACTACCCCTCCACCATCGAGGGCGGCGACGTGCTGGTGATCGGCAACGGCGCCGTGCTCATCGGCATGAGCGAGCGGACGACACCGCAGGCCGTGGAGATGCTCGCGCACAAGCTGTTCGCCGCCGGTTCGGCGACCACGATCGTGGCGCTCGACATGCCCAAGAGACGGGCCCTGATGCACCTCGACACGGTGATGACGATGGTCGACGGCGACATCTTCACGCAGTACGCGGGACTCGGCATGCTCCGCTCGTACACCATCGAACCGGGTGTGGACGACAAGGAGCTCAAGGTCACCGACCACCCGCCGGAGCACATGCACCGCGCGATCGCCGCGGCCCTCGGGCTGAGCGAGATCCGTGTACTGACCGCCACGCAGGATGTGCACGCGGCTGAGAGGGAGCAGTGGGACGACGGGTGCAATGTGCTGGCGGTCGAGCCGGGGGTGGTGGTCGCTTACGAGCGGAACTCGACCACCAATACCCATCTGCGGAAGCAGGGTATTGAGGTGATCGAGATTCCGGGGAGTGAGCTGGGGAGGGGGCGGGGCGGTCCGCGCTGTATGAGCTGCCCGGTCGTACGGGATGCAGTGTGAGCGGACTTGCCGAAGTTCGGTGCGGTGCCGCGGCCCTAAGGAGGCCGCAGGCCTCTTAGGGGTGCGGGGCTGTGGCAAATGCGGCTCCGCCGCGATGGGGGTCCCCCCGCTCTGGGGGTCCCCCCAGGCCCTTAAGAACCCTTAAGACACTGGGGGAGCAGCCGAGAGTGGGGGAGCGACCAGCCGCAACGAACCCGCAACTTCGAACGCATAGAAGTCGCGAAGGAGTCGCATAGAAATGCGGACTTTCGTATAGACTTCCAAGCGTCCGTGTCCCCGCATGTCTGGAGCGCCCCATGGCGACAGCCCCGACCGCCCTCGCCGGTCGCCACTTCCTGAAGGAGCTGGACTTCACGGCGCAGGAGTTCCGCGGTCTGATCGAGCTTGCCGCCGAGCTGAAGGCTGCCAAGAAGGCCGGGGCCGAGAGCCAGTACCTGCGAGGGAAGAACATCGCGTTGATCTTCGAGAAGACCTCGACGCGCACCCGGTGCGCGTTCGAGGTCGCGGCCGCGGATCAGGGGGCTTCGACCACGTATCTCGATCCGTCCGGCTCACAGATAGGGCACAAGGAGTCCGTGAAGGACACCGCGCGGGTGCTCGGGCGGATGTACGACGGGATTCAGTACCGCGGGGACAGTCAGGCGAACGTCGAGGAGCTGGCCGCGTACGCCGGTGTGCCCGTCTACAACGGACTCACCGACGCCTGGCACCCCACGCAGATGCTCGCCGACGTGCTGACCATGACCGAGCACACGGACAAGCCCCTGTCGGAGATCGCCTTCGCGTATCTCGGTGACGCCCGCTTCAATATGGGCAACTCCTACCTGATCACCGGCGCGATCCTCGGGATGGACGTCCGCATCGTGGCCCCGCAGGCCTACTGGCCCGCCAAGGACGTCATCGCCGAGGCTCACAGGATCGGCGAGACCAGCGGTGCCCGTATCACCTTCACGGAGACCGTCGCCGAGGGTGTCGCGGGCGTCGACTTCGTCGCGACCGACGTCTGGGTGTCCATGGGGGAGCCCAAGGAGGTCTGGGACGAGCGGATCGCCGCCCTCGGTCCGTACGCCGTGACGATGGACGTGCTGCGTGCCACCGGCAATGCGGACGTCAAGTTCCTGCACTGCCTGCCCGCCTTCCACGACCTGGGCACGAAGGTCGGGCGCGAGATCCACGAGCGGCATGGCCTGGACTCCCTCGAGGTCACCGACGAGGTCTTCGAGTCGGCGCACTCGGTCGTCTTCGACGAGGCGGAGAACCGGCTGCACACGATCAAGGCGGTCCTGGTGGCGACGCTCGCCTGAGCCCCGCGCGGAGGGTCCCGCCGGCGTCTACTCCGAGGGTCCGCGCTGCTGCGGCACCGCCGGCAGCCTGAACCAGACCGCCTTGCCGGACTCCGTGGGCCGGTGCCCGCAGGACGAGCTGAGGGCGCGGATCAGCAGCAGGCCGCGGCCGTGCTCCTGCCAGGGGTCCGGGTGGTCCGGGCCGGGGCGGGTGAGACTGCCGGGCGGGGCCGGGTCGGGATCGTGCACTTCGACCTGGCAGCCGGTCGGCAACAGCTGTACGACCAGCTCTATGGGGGCGTCGCCCTTGGTGTGCTCCACGGCGTTGGCCACGAGTTCGGCGGTGAGCAGCTCGGCCGTGTCGCAGTCGGCGGCCTGCTCGATCTCGGCCAGTGCGGTACGGACCAGTGCGCGGGCGACGGGCACGGCCGCGGCGGAGTGCGGCAGCGCGACGCGCCAGGAGGCTGGGGCTGAGGGCTCGTGCAAGGCGGGTCCGTTCATGGAGCAGGAATTCCTGCTTTCAACTATCTGAATAGTACTGCGATGTCGGCGGTAACGCCCGGCGGGTGTCTTTCTGGACGTTCGGTCTGCTTTCGGGCTGTACGGGCTGTACCCAGATCAACGGCCCGGCTCGCGCCGGAAGTCCCGCTGTTACTGCGCTGTCGCGCACCCGTGACTCCGTGACTGTTGTGTCGAGGCTGCGTCTTGTGGCGTACCAAAACTCACGTATCGAACTTCATGTCGGTTCACGTGCGGAAGCACACATACCGACGTCCTGGGTCGTCCCGGCCGCATGCGCTTATTGCGCACTCCTGACGACAGTCAAAGATGGGTGATAGATTCATGGGTAGCGCTCGCAGTGCGAGACCGCCGCCCCCGTCCGAGGAGGCCGCACCTCATGAGTCCCTTCACCGGCTCCGCGACCCGCACGCCCGACTGGCAGCATCTGCGCTGCGAGTACGTCGACGGGGTCGCCACCGTCACTCTGGCCCGCCCCGAGAAGCTGAACGCCCTCACCTTCGGCGCCTACGCCGACCTGCGCGACCTGCTCGCCGAGCTGTCCCGCGAGAAGTCCGTACGGGCCCTGGTGCTGGCCGGCGAGGGTCGCGGCTTCTGCTCCGGCGGTGACGTCGACGAGATCATCGGGGCCACGCTGTCGATGAACACGTCCCAGTTGCTCGACTTCAACCGCATGACCGGGCAGGTCGTCAGGGCCGTACGCGAATGCCCCTTCCCCGTGATTGCGGCGGTGCACGGTGTCGCGGCCGGCGCGGGCGCGGTCCTCGCCCTGGCCGCCGACTTCCGGGTGGCCGACCCGAGCGCCCGATTCGCCTTCCTCTTCACCCGCGTCGGCCTCTCGGGCGGCGACATGGGCGCTGCCTATCTGCTGCCGCGCGTCGTCGGCCTCGGCCACGCGACCCGCCTGCTGATGCTGGGCGAACCGGTCCGCGCACCCGAAGCCGAGCGGATCGGCCTCATCAGCGAGCTCACGGAGGAAGGCCACGCCAACGAGGCCGCCCAGGCCCTGGCCCACCGCCTCGCCGAGGGCCCGGCCCTCGCATACGCCCAGACGAAGGCCCTACTCACCGCCGAACTGGACATGCCACTGGCCGCTTCGGTGGAGCTGGACGCCTCGACTCAGGCCTTGCTGATGAACGGCGAGGACTACGCCGAGTTCCATGCGGCGTTCACCGAGAAGCGGCCCCCGAAGTGGCGGGGGCGGTGACGGTGGCTCCGCCACCTAGAGGGCCGCTCCGGGTCGCGGTCGTGGGAGGAGGCCCCGGTGGCCTCTACGCCGCCGCTCTCCTCAAGCGCCTCGACCCGTCCCGCGAGATCACGGTCTGGGAGCGGAACGCTCCCAATGACACCTTCGGCTTCGGCGTCGTCCTCTCCGACGAAACGCTCGGCGGTATCGAGCACGCCGACCCCGTCGTGTACGAGGCGCTGCGGGACGAGTTCGTGCGCTGGGACGACATCGATATCGTCCACCGGAACACCCGCCACACCTCCGGAGGACACGGTTTCGCGGCGCTCGGGCGGCGCAGGCTGCTGGAGATCCTGCACGAGCGGTGCCGTTCGCTCGGCGTCGAGCTGCACTTTCGTACGCCGGCGCCGGACGTGGCGCGGCTTTCGGAGTCGTACGACCTCGTCGTCGCGGCGGACGGAGTGCACAGCGCCACGCGCGAGGCGTACGCGGAGGTGTTCCGGCCGCGGGTGACCACGCACCGCTGCCGCTACATCTGGCTCGCCGCCGACTTCCCGTTCGAGGCGTTCCGTTTCGAGATCGCGGAGACCGAGCACGGGGTGATGCAGCTGCACGGGTATCCGTACTCCCGCCCGTCGCCCGACCACCACCCCTCAACGAGGCCCTCCGGGCCGCCGAATCAATTCGGCGCCTCCACCGTCATCGTCGAGATGCGCGAGGAGGTGTGGGAGGCGGCCGGGTTCGCGGAGTCGGAGGTGCAGGAGTCCGTCGAACGGTGCGCCAAGATCTTCGCGGACGCGCTCGGCGGGCGGGCGCTGCGATCCAACAAGTCGGCGTGGACGGCGTTCCGTACCGTCGTCAACGAGCGCTGGTCAAACGGCAACGTGGTCCTGCTCGGCGACGCCGCGCACACCGCGCATTTCTCCATCGGTTCCGGTACGAAGCTCGCCGTCGAGGACGCGCTCGCCCTCGCCGCCTGCCTGGAGGAACAGCCTTCGCTGGGCGCCGCGTTGGCCGCGTACGAGGAGGAACGGCGCCCGGTTGTCGCCTCCACGCAGCGGGCGGCGCGGGCCAGCCTCGAGTGGTTCGAGAATCTGGGGCTCTATCTCGACCAGCCTGCGCGGCAGTTCGCGTTCAATCTGCTCACCCGTAGTCGCCGGGTCACGCACGACAACCTTCGGCTGCGTGACGCGCCCTTCACCGAGAGCGTGCAGCGCGAGTTCGGCTGCCCGCCCGGTACGCCGCCGATGTTCACGCCGTTCCGGCTGCGCGGGCTGACCCTGCGCAACCGGGTCGTGGTTTCGCCGATGGACATGTACTCGGCCGTGGACGGTGTACCCGGCGACTTCCATCTCGTCCATCTGGGCGCGCGGGCGCTCGGCGGCGCCGGGCTGGTGATGACGGAGATGGTGTGCGTGAGCCCGGAGGGCCGGATCACGCCGGGCTGTGCCGGTCTCTACACCGGGCAGCAGGCCGAATCCTGGCGGCGGATCGTCGACTTCGTGCACGCGCAGGCGCCGGGGGCGGCGATCGGCGTACAGCTCGGCCATTCCGGTCGTAAGGGCTCCACCAAGGTGATGTGGGAGGGCATCGACGAGCCGCTGGAGGAGGGCAACTGGCCGCTCGTGGCCGCGTCCCCGCTCCGGTACAAGCCGGAGAACCAGATCCCGTGCGAGCTGACCCGGGCTCAATTGGCCGATGTACGCGAACAGTTCGCGTCCGCCGCGCGGCGGGCCGCTCGCTGCGGGTTCGATCTGCTCGAACTCCACTGTGCGCACGGCTACTTGTTGTCCGGGTTCCTCTCTCCCCTGACCAATCGGCGTACGGACGCCTATGGCGGGCCTCTGGAGAACCGTTTGCGCTTTCCGCTGGAGGTCTTCGATGCGGTGCGTGCTGTGTGGCCCGCGGAGCGCCCGATGACCGTACGCATCTCGGCCACCGACTGGGCGGACGGCGGCACCACGGCGGATGATGCCGTCGCCATCGCGCGGGCCTTCGCCGCGCATGGCGCCGATGCGATCGACGTCTCTACCGGCCAGGTCGTGGCGGAGGAGCAGCCGGAGTACGGGCGCTCCTACCAGACGCCGTACGCCGACCGGATCCGTAACGAGACGGGGATTCCCGTGATCGCGGTGGGTGCCATCTCGTCATGGGATGACGTCAACTCCCTGATTCTGGCCGGGCGTACGGATCTGTGCGCGCTGGCCCGCCCCCACTTGTACGACCCGCACTGGACGTTGCACGCGGCGGCGGAGCAGGGGTACACGGGGCCCGGCGTCAGCTGGCCTGCCCCGTACAGGGCGGGCAGTCGGCGCCCGCAGACGGGGCGCACGGATGCGCCTAAGCAGCGGCTCACGTTGGGGAGTTGAGGGCAACTCCCCAACGTGCCTCCTCCGGGCGGGGGGTTCGCATTCGTTAGCGAGTGTGGGTTGAGTGTGGCTGGCCGCGCCCACGCGGCGGAGCCGCAAATTGATACAGCCCTGCGCCCCAAGATGCGCCCTCCGGGGTGGGGGGTTTCTATTCGTTGGCGAGTGCGGGTTCGTTGTGGCTGGTCGCGCAGTTCCCCGCGCCCCTAAGGGGCGCCCCACCGGCACGTGGGTTGGCAGGGCGCCCTGTCTGCTGTTGAGCTTGACCACCCCTGCCGTCAGCGTCGCGCCTGAAGGGGTCCCCCCGGCGCGTGGGGCAGAAGGGCGCTCTACCGGAGCTTGACCACCCCTGCCGTCAGCGTCGCGCCTGAAGGGGTCCCCCCGGCGCGTGGGGCAGAAGGGCGCTCTACCGGAGCTTGACCACCCCTGCCGTCAGCGTCGCGCCTGAAGGGGTCCCCCCGGCGCGTGGGGCAGAAGGGCGCTCTACCGGAGCTTGACCACCCCTGCCCGTCAGCATCGCGTCTAAAGGGGCGCCCCCGGCACGTGGGGCAGGACGGTGTCCTACTGGAGCTCCACCATCCCCGCCGTCAGCGTCGCCCCATCCTCCGGGTCCACCAGCAGAAACGCCCCCGTCCTACGCGAAACCGCATAGTCGTCCAACGCCAGCGGCTCCGCCGTGCGCAAATTGACCTTGCCCAAATCGTTCGCGGCCAGCTCAGCCACCCCGCCCAGGTCCTTCACGAGCGCCTTCACCGTTCGCGTCGTATGCCGGACCAGCACCCGGTCACCCACCCGCAGCGGCCGGTCGGCGAGATGGCAGACGTTCGCCGAGACATCCTGTCTCAGCGTGGGCGCGTCCGACCCAGCCGTGAGCATGTCGCCGCGCGACACGTCGAGTTGGTCGGCCAGGCGCACCGTCAGTGACTGCGGGGCGTACGCCACCGGCGCGTCCTCGCCGAGCACGTCCAAGTCTGTGATCGTGGACGTCTCGCCGGAGGGGTGCACCGTCACGCGGTCGCCGACACGCAGCGTGCCGGACGCCAACTGGCCTGCGTAGTAGCGAACTTCGTCGTGCCGGATCACGTACTGGACGGGGAAACGGGCCGGTTCGCGCGCCACGTCGCCGCCGACCGGGACCGTCTCGAGGTGTTCGAGGAGTGCCGGGCCCGCGTACCAGCCCATGTGCGTCGAACGGTCCACCACGTTGTCGCCGACCAGGGCCGATACCGGGATCGGTGTGAAGCCGGGCAGGCCCAGCTCGTCGGCGTGGACCGCGAAGTCCGTGACGATCCGGTCGAACTCCTTCTCCTCGTAGCTGACGAGATCCATCTTGTTGACAGCCAGCACCACGTGTGGCACCCGGAGAAGAGCCGCGATCGCGGCGTGCCGGCGGGTCTGCTCGACGACGCCGTTGCGGGCGTCGACGAGGATCACCGTCAGCTCGGCCGTGGAGGCACCCGTCACCATGTTGCGGGTGTACTGCACATGGCCGGGGGTGTCGGCGAGGATGAACCGGCGGCGGGGCGTGGCGAAGTAGCGGTACGCCACGTCGATGGTGATGCCCTGCTCGCGCTCGGCCCTCAGCCCGTCCGTGAGGAGGGCGAGGTCGGGCGCCTGCTGCCCCCGGCTCTGCGAGAAGCGCTCCACCGCCTCCAACTGGTCCGCGAGAACGGACTTGGAGTCGTGCAGCAGTCGGCCGACGAGCGTGGACTTGCCGTCGTCGACCGACCCGGCGGTCGCGAACCGCAGCGTGTCGATGGCGGCCCCGGCCACCGGATCGATGAGGCCGGCCAAGGGGTCGATGGTGCTGGTCATCTTTAGAAGTACCCCTCGCGCTTACGGTCTTCCATCGCGGCCTCGGACAGCTTGTCGTCCGCTCGCGTCGCGCCCCGCTCGGTGAGCCGGGAGGCGGCGATCTCCGCGATGACGTCCTTCAGGGTCACCGCGTCCGAATCCACCGCGCCCGTACAGGACATGTCGCCCACCGTGCGGTAACGGACCTGCCGCTTCTCGACCTTCTCGTCCTCGCGGGGGCCGCCCCAGTCACCGGCGGTCAGCCACATGCCGTTCCGCTGGAAGACCTCACGGTGGTGCGCGAAGTAGATGGACGGCAGTGCGATGGCCTCGCGGGCGATGTACTGCCAGACGTCCAGCTCGGTCCAGTTGGACAGCGGGAAGACGCGTACGTGCTCACCGGGCGCGTGACGGCCGTTGTACAGGTTCCACAGCTCGGGCCGCTGCCGGCGCGGATCCCACTGCGAGAACTCGTCCCGCAGCGAGAACACCCGCTCCTTGGCCCGCGCCTTCTCCTCGTCCCGGCGTCCTCCGCCGAACACGGCGTCGAACCGCTCGGACTGGATCTTCTCCGTCAGCGGCACCGTCTGCAGCGGATTGCGCGTGCCGTCCGGCCGCTCCCGCAGCTTCCCGGCGTCGATGTACTCCTGCACGGAGGCGACATGCAGCCGCAGCCCGTGCTCGGCCACCACCCGGTCCCGGTAGGCGATGACCTCGGGGAAGTTGTGCCCGGTGTCCACATGCAGCAGCGAGAAGGGGATCGCCGCCGGGGCGAACGCCTTCAGCGCCAGATGCAGCATGACGATGGAGTCCTTGCCGCCGGAGAACAGGATCACCGGCCGCTCGAACTCGCCCGCCACCTCACGGAAGATGTGCACACCCTCCGACTCCAGCGTGTCCAGATGGGACAGCGTGTACGCCCGCTCGGCGCTCACGGCGGTCACACGAGCCCCCTCTCCGCCAGCACCGCGTAGACCGCGTCCGCGGACTCCTCAGGTGTCTCCCCCTGGGTCTTCAGCGCGATGGCCGGGTCCAGCGGCGGCTCGTACGGGTCGTCGACGCCGGTGAGCCCGGTCAGCTGGCCCGCGGCCTGACGGGCGTACAGCCCCTTGACGTCACGCTCGGCGCACACCTCGACCGGAGTGGCCACATGAACCTCGATGTACGGAGTCCCGCTCGCCTCGTGCCGCTTGCGGACCGCCTCGCGGCTGTCGGCGTACGGCGCGATGACCGGGACCACCGCCAGCACCCCGTTGCGGGCGAGGACTTCGGCGACCAGGCCGATGCGCTGCACGTTCGTGTTGCGGTCCTCGCGGGAGAAGCCGAGGCCGGCGGAGAGGAAGCGGCGGATCTCGTCGCCGTCGAGTACCTCCACGCGGTGGTTCTCGGAGCGCAGCCGGCCGGCGAGAATGCGGGCGATCGTGGTCTTGCCCGCGCTCGGCAGCCCGGTGAGCCAGATCGTGGCTCCCTGAGCCTTTGCCGTGTGGGTCATACGCGCAGTCCTTTCGGGGCGTCGGCGGTGCCGAGCCGTTGTTCGTGTAGTTCGGTGAACAGGGCTTCCCAGCGCGGGTGTACGGCGTCCGGGCCGTACGAGGCGGCCGTCATCACGGCCGCGACGCCCATCTCCGAACGCAGCGACTCGTCGGCCATCAGCTTGGCCATGGCCTGGGCGAGCGCGTCCGGGTCCTCCGGCGGAACCAGCAGCCCGTCCACTCCGTGCGTGAGCACATCGGAGGGCCCGGTCGGGCAGTCGAAGCTCACCACGGGCAGTGCGTGGCTCATCGCCTCGATCATCACCATGGGCAGGCCTTCGAAGCGTGAACTGAGCACGTAGAACGAGGCCTTGGCGAGTTCGTCGTCCAGCCGGTCGGTGTGGCCCATCAGGAACACATGGTTGTAGAGGTGGTGCTCCTCGATGAGGGCCCGCAGCTCGGCCTTCTTCTCGCCGCTGCCGTAGATCCTCAACTGCCAGTCGGGGTACGTCTCGACGAGCTTCGACCAGGCCTCGATGAGCATGTCGAAGCCCTTCTGCGGGAAGAGCCGCCCGGCCGCCACGGCGATCTTCGCGTGATGGTCGGAGGGGACCTGGTCGAGCGAGTGCACGGCATTGGGGATGCGTACGACCCTGGTGCCGGGCAGCAGTTGCTCGTACTCCTGGCGGTCCCGTTCGGTCAGGACGGCGACCGCGTCGAAGCTCGGATAGGTCTCCCGGATGCGCTGTTGCACATCACGCTTGTGCGTGCCGTGGTTCATGTGCTCCTGCGCGACCCGGACCACGCCACCCGTCGCGTGCCGCGCGGCCAGGAAGTTGAGCGCGGGCCGGGTGGTCACCAGGACGCCGTCGTGCAGCGCGGACAGGTACGCGATGAGCTGCTCCTCGACATACCGGTTGAAGTACCGGTAGCCGAACTCGCCCGCGGGGATGTGCTTCCCGGGCCGCTCGAGCAGCTTGGTCCGGCGCCAGTCCTGCCAGCGGCCCGCGACACCGGGCGGCGGGGTGTACGCGCCCTCCCGCAGGTCGACGACCGTGGAGACCGTCACCCGCGGATCGAGCGGGAACTGGATGTCCTCGCGGCGGCGCAGCGCACTCACCAGCTCGACGTCCCAGCCCGCCCGCACAAGGGAGTTGGCCTGGTTCATCACCGTGCGGATGGTGCCGCCGCGGCCGTACGCGTGCAAGAGCAGATAGCGGACCTTCGGACGCTTTGGGGCCTCGTGCGCCGTAAGTCGGGGCGCCTGATTCCGGACGTTCATATCGCCTCTCCCGCAAGGGATTCCGGACGGCATTCCAGCGACAGGTTGTCCTTGACCGTGTAGTACGGACGGACACTCAGGCCGCTCACCCGCTGCTCGGGGAACACCATGATCTTCTTCTTGCCGCGGATGTCGTCGAGCTGCCGCCCGACCCGCAACTCCGCCTCGCCGTCGGTGAGATGGAGGTCCCACTCCTCAACGTCCCCGTCGGCTTCCGCGTCACGATCGGCGAGGTCGGAACGGTCGGCGAGGTCGGCGATGGGCAGCTCGCTCTCGAAGCGGTCGCCCTTCACGCGCGCGTCGTAGCGCAGCCGCCGGTCGGTCCCGCGCAGCACGAGCAGCAGCCGCCAGCCGTCGGCGCTGTCGACGGCCCGGCCGTGGATACGGCCCACGAGGCGGATACGACCGTCACGCGGCCAGACCTCGTCAACCTCGGCGTGCGGCTTCATGACACATAACCCCAGGACATACACATGGGGCGCAGCAGCTCGGGGACCTCGTCGTCCTTCGGCAGCGCACGACCGGCCTGCACCTGACCGGACTTGATCTTGTCGCGCCAGTCGCCGAGCCCCTTGACCACCTGCGAGTCGTCCTTCTTGCCGTACTCGAGCATCGACGGCTCGAACTCCACATCGAGGAACCCGCACAGGCTCCGCATCTCCTTCTCGGGATCGGCGGTGATGTCCTCGTAGCGCACGGTGTGGCCGCCGGTGATGCCCTGACGGGCCTTCTCCACGGCCTTCATATAGCGCAGCGCGTCGGCCGCCGCCTCGTCGTAGGTGCGCTTCTCGGGGTCGCCCTCGTGCCAGGACTTGGCGATGGACACCGGGTGGCGGAGCAGGAAGACGAAGCGGGCGTCGGGCCAGCAGTCCTGGATGCGCTGGTAGACGAACGCGTTGCTCGGCGTCTTCTCGACCAGGAAGTCCTTGCCCGATTTGACCAGTTCGCGGTGCAGCACCCGGTCCCACAGCAGATGCTCCAGATCGCCGCGCTCCAGGTCGAGGGCGCTCATGGCGCGCTGCGACAGCTTGCTGCCGTAGTCGACCTCGAGGCGGCGGATGTGCGTCTCGTGCGGGGAGTGCAGCCGCGAGTGCGCGTTCAGGAGCATCCGTAGCAGAGTCGAGCCGGAGCGCACGGGCGACATGATGAAGACCGGCTGCCGCAGCAGTCGGTCCGTCTCCAGGTCCTCGGCCGTGGGGCGTCGGTACACCGGTGTGGGCCGCTTGGCGGTTTTCGCCGGAGCGGCCTTCGGCTGCTTCGGTACGACTGGGGCGGTAGGGGCCCGGTGTACCTGGAGACCGGTGGTGGCGGTGAGCGCCCGGTTGAGATTGCGCATCAGACTCATGCGTCGCAAGCCTAGGTAAGAAACATGAGAAGAGGCTAGGAGCGGGCTGAGCGTTGCCCGAGCTGAGGATAATGTGACGCAACTCACGCCGCCACACGTTTCGTTCAGATTTCGGACAGCCCGGCCGGTACTCCCGCAAAGGCGGCGCCCGCGTCCCGCAGCCGCTCGTGCAGCGCCCGGAAGACGGCCGCCGAGTGCGCCCCCGGCCAGTCCGGCGGCAGCAGCGCGGGCGGCAGTCCCGGATCGGCGTACGGGAGATGACGCCACGAGTCGAGGGCGAGCAGATAGTCCCGGTACGCCTCCTGTGGCGGAGTGTCCGGCCGCGGCTCCCAGTCGTGCAGCACGCGCGCGTGGCGGTCCAGAAACTCCTCGTGCTGTTTGGCGATCGAGGCCAGGTCCCACCAGCGCGCGACCGCTTCGGCCGTCGCCGTGAAGCCCAGGTGCCGGCCGCGGAACAGCTCCACATACGCGTCGAGACGCAGCCGTTCCAACGTATGACGGGTCTCTTCATAGAGGCGGGCCGGCGCCAGCCACACCCCGGGAGCGGCCGTTCCGAAGCCGAGGCCCGCGAGCCGGGAGCGCAGCACATGCCGCTTCTGCCGCTCGGACTCCGGCACGGAGAACACCGCGAGCACCCAGTCGTCGTCCTCGGGGGGCGCCGCCGCGTAGACCCGCCGATCGCCGTCCTCGAGCAACTGCCGTGCGTCCGGCGACAGTGCGTACCCGGCCGCACCCGTCGCCGTACGCGCCGAGAGAAGTAGTCCGCGGCGTTTGAGCCGGGACACGGACGACCGTACGGAGGGCGCGTCCACGCCGGCCGCTGCCAGCAGCCGGATCAGCTCGGCGACCGGTACGGGACCGGGCACGAAGCGGCCGTACGCGCCATAGAAGGTGACGATGAGGGACCGGGGAGTGTGCTGCTCGGACACGTTGATCATTCTAGGTGGTCGGCATCATGCCTGGTCACCTTGCGTGGACTGGAGATCGCTTTCCGTGCCTCCGGAACTGTCTTCCGTATGGCCGGGGTTGACGCCCGTACGCAATCGGTAGCGCTGAAGCTTCCCCGTCGCCGTCCGTGGCAGCGCGTCCATGAAGACGATCCGGCGTGGGCATTTGTACGGCGCCAGCTCGGCCTTGACGAAGGCGCGCAGCGCCTCGGGGTCCCGGCGCGCTCCGGCCCGCAGCACCGCGTACGCCACCACGGCCTGGCCACGCGTCTCGTCGGGCAGCCCGACGACCGCCGTCTCCACCACGTCCGGGTGACGCAGCAGCGCGTCCTCGACCTCCGGGCCCGCGATGTTGTACCCGGCGGAAATGATCATGTCGTCCGCGCGCGCGACATAGCGGAAGTAGCCGTCGGCCTCCCGGACATATGTGTCGCCGGTGATGTTCCAGCCGTCGCGTACGTACTCCGACTGCCGTGGGTCGGCGAGATAGCGGCAGCCGACCGGGCCGCGTACGGCCAGCAGTCCGGGCTCGCCGTCGGGCACGGGTTCGCCGGTCTCGTCCTGCACGCGCGCGTGCCACCCCGGTACCGGAACGCCCGTGGTTCCCGGACGGATGTCGTCGTCGGCCGCGGAGATGAAGATGTGCAGCAGCTCGGTGGCGCCTATGCCGTTGATGAGGCGCAGTCCGGTGCGCTCGTGCCAGGACTGCCAGGTGGCGGCGGGCAGGTTCTCGCCCGCGGACACACAGCGCCTGAGCGAGGAGATGTCGTACGAGTCCAGCTCCTCCTGCATCGCGCGGTACGCGGTCGGCGCGGTGAACAGCACGGACACGCGGTGCTCGGCGATCGCGGGCAACAGCTGCTTGGGGCCCGCCTGTTCGAGCAGCAGCGCACTGGCGCCGGCGCGCATCGGGAAGACGACCAGGCCGCCGAGCCCGAAGGTGAAGCCGAGTGGGGGGCTGCCGGCGAAAACGTCGTCGGCATGCGGCCGCAGCACGTGCTCGGAGAAGGTGTCCGCTATCGCCAGGACGTCACGGTGGAAGTGCATACAGCCCTTGGGGCGGCCGGTGGTGCCGGACGTGAACGCGATGAGGGCGACATCGTCGGCGGCGGTGTCCACGGCGGGGTACGGCTCGTCGGGGGTTCCGGGGCTCACCCGGCGCCGTATTCGGTTCAGCAGGTCGTCGGGGGCGTCCCCGCCGTACGTCGTGATCCGCAGCCCGGGGATCTCCGCCTTCGCGAGGTCGTCCACGGACCGGATGTCGCACAGCGCGTGCCCGACCCGCGCGATCTCGCACATCGTGGCCAGCTCGTGGGGGCGCTGCTGGGCGAGCACGGTGACGGCGACCGCGCCCGCCTTCAGGACGGCCAGCCAGCACGCGGCAAGCCAGGGCGTGGTGGGCCCGCGCAGCAGGACACGGTTGCCGGGCACGACACCGAGCTCGGAGGTCAGTACGTGCGCGATCCGGTCGACTCGGGTGCGCAGATCGCCGTACGTCCATGAGTCGCCGGACGGCGTACGGAAGACCGTGCGGTCCGGGGCGGCGTGGTCGAGGAGCTCGGCGGCGCAGTTCAGCCGTTCTGGGTAATGAAGCCCTGGGAGGTCGAAGCGGAGCTCGGGCCACTGGCCGGGGGGTGGGAGATGGTCGCGGGCGAAGGTGTCGACGTGGGCCGAGGTCGTCGGCCGCCCGGTGTCGATGGCGTCCCTGGAGTCCGTGTGTTCCATGGCGGTTCGCCCCCTGTGTCGTGGTGGGCTCGCGCATCGAGCGTATCGTGTTGGTGACGACAGTCAACGGCCCGCGATAGCCTTGAGGGGTGGCCCGACTGGGGTCTCTCCGGCGGATCAGGTCGGAGGAGAGCCAGGGCCCGCGTCTCCGGCATGACCCGCCGGGCAGGCCCTGGGGAGAAGGGACCGGCGTAATGACCGCATTCTCGCTCGATCCGGAACAATCCGCCTGGTGCGCGAAGCTACGGGCCGTCGCCGCCGACTGTCTGCGCCCCCTGGCCGAGAAGGGCGAACCTGGCCACGTCAACCGCCCCCTCCTCGCGGAACTGGCCCAACTCGGACTCCTGAAGCGCCTGTTCACCTCCGGCGCGCTCGACCTGTGCCTGATGCGCGAGTCCCTCGCCTACGCCTGCACGGAAGCGGAGACGGCCCTGGCTCTCCAGGGCCTGGGCGCCCACCCGGTCCACGCGTACGGAACCCCGGCCCAACGCGACCGCTGGCTGCCCCGCGTCGCCGAGGGCACGGCGGTGGCGGCCTTCGCCCTGAGCGAGCCGGGCGCGGGCTCGGACGCCGCGGCGCTGGCGCTGCGGGCGGAACCGGACACCTCCCCGCAGGCCGAACCCGACGGCGCGCATCACTGGCGTCTCACCGGCGAGAAGTGCTGGATCTCCAACGCGCCCGAAGCCGACTTCTACACCGTCTTCGCCCGCACCACACCCGACGCCGGCGCCCGCGGAGTGACCGCCTTCCTCGTGCCCGCCGACCGCCCCGGACTCACCGGCACCCCCCTCGACATGCTCTCCCCGCACCCCATCGGCACCCTCACCTTCGACGCCGTACCGGTGAACGCGGGCGACATCCTCGGCGAACCCGACCGAGGGTTCCGCGTCGCGATGAACACCCTCAACCTGTTCCGCCCGAGCGTCGGCGCCTTCGCGGTCGGCATGGCCCAGGCCGCGCTGGACGCCACCCTCACCCACACCGCCGGACGCGAGGCGTTCGGCGGCAAGCTGAGCGACCTCCAGGCGATCGCTCATCAAGTGGCCGAGATGGCCCAGCGGACGGAGGCGGCTCGCCTGATGGTCTACGCGGCGGCAGCGGCGTACGACGAAGGCGCCCCCGACGTCCCGAAACGCGCCGCGATGGCGAAGCTGCTCGCCACCGAGACCGCTCAGTACGTGGTCGACGCGGCCGTCCAACTGCACGGCGCCCGCGCCCTGCGCCGCGGCCACCTCCTGGAACACCTCTACCGCGAGGTACGCGCCCCACGCATCTACGAGGGCGCGAGCGAGGTCCAACGGACGGTCATCGCAAAGGAGTTGTACAGGGAGCTGGCCAGCAGGGACCCGCAGGCGGAGGAGGACAGCGCATGACCACCGAGCGCATCAACCCACCCGAACTCTCCCCACCCACCGGCTTCTCCCACGCCGTTACCGCCACCGGCTCCCGCGTCGTCTACCTAGCCGGCCAGACCGCCCTGGACACCGAGGGCAAGGTCGTCGGCACCACACTCCCCGACCAGTTCGAACGCGCCCTGACCAACCTCCTCACCGCGCTGAGCGCCGCCGGAGGCACCCCCACCGACCTGGCCCGCGTCACCGTCTACACCACAGACGTGGCCGAGTACCGCAAGCACGCACCCGAACTGGGCCGCATCTGGCGCAAGTTGGCAGGCTCCGACTATCCGGCGATGGCGGTCCTCGGAGTCGTACGCCTCTGGGACACCCAGGCTCTGGTGGAACTGGACGGGGTCGCGGTCCTGCCGTAGAGCTACGTCGCCGGAACGGGCGATACGGACTCGCCACCGAAGGAGTGACGGTCACGGCCGTCGCGACGAGTGCCGGGTACCTCTGGGAATCCCAGCCTAGGAGGTATTCCGATGTTCCTACCCAAGATCGTCGGCGTGGCCGCCGGTGCGGCGCTGCTGATGCTCGCCGCCCCGTCCGCCACCGCTCTCGGTGAGCCGGCCGGCCCCGAGCCCACCGAGCCCGCCGCCAGCAGCACCACCACGGCCACAGCCGAGGTGGTGACCGTGGACGAGACCGGCCGGATCGCGTCGGACGGCACCGTCACCCTCTCGGGCACCTACCGCTGCACCGACGCCTCCGGCCCGGTGTACGTGGGCTCGTCGCTGGCGCCGCGGGAGACCAGCTATGTGCGGTACGGCATCGGCGGCACCCGCGCGGTCTGCGACGGAGAGCTGCACGCCTGGACGAACACCGGGCGGACGCCCCTGGACCGCCTCCAGCCCGGACCGGCCTATGTCGAGGCCACGCTGATGGAACTGCGGGGCAGCGGCGGCATCCTCAACCTGCCTCAGCCGCGTCTCCACGCGACCGAAGAGCAGGAGATCACGCTCGTCCGGACCTGACGCCCCGCACGGACCTCGTCCACCAACGTCCGGCCCGGAGGCGCCCCAAGTCTCCGGGCCAGAAGCAAGGAGCGCGGGATGTTGTCAGTCGTGGTGCCCTGCTTCAACGAGGAGCAGGTGCTCGAGGCGTTCAACGACGAACTCCACGCGCGGCTCGGCGAACTCGGGGAGCCGTACGAGGTGGTGTTCGTCGACGACGGGTCCACCGACGGCACCCTGTCCCTGCTGCGCGCCTTCGCCTTCCGTGACCCTCGCGTCCGCTACCTGTCCCTGTCGCGGAACTTCGGCAAGGAGGCCGGACTGCTCGCCGGTCTGCGCGAGGCCACCGGGGATCACATCGCCCTCATGGACGCCGACCTCCAGCACCCGCCCGCCCTGCTCGGCAAGATGCTCGACCTGCGGCGCGAAGGCTTCGACCAGGTCGTAGCCCGCCGCTCCCGCAACCACGACGGCCGGCTGCGGACCCTGCTGAGCCGCGGCTACTACCGGCTCCTCAACCACTGGGCCGACGTCGAACTCGTCGACGGCGCCGGGGACTTCCGCCTCCTCTCGCGCCGCGCCGTGGACGCGCTCGTGGAGCTGGGCGAGCGCAACCGCTTCTCCAAGGGCCTGTTCTCCTGGATCGGCTTCAGCGCCGTCTTCTTCGACTACCAGGACACCCCACGCGCCGGAGGCAACAGCAAATGGAGCTACCCCAAGCTCCTCAACTACGCGGTGGACGGCCTGGTCTCCTTCAACAGCCGCCCCCTGCGACTGGCCCTGCACCTCGGGCTCCTGCTCTCCGGACTGGCCCTCACCTACGCCGCCTGGACGGTCGGCGCCGTGCTCATCGGCGGTGTCACCGCACCCGGGTACGTCACCCTGCTCGTCGCGATCACCGGCTTCGGCGGTATGCAGATGGTGCTGCTCGGCCTGATCGGCGAGTACATCGGCCGGGTCTACTACGAGTGCAAGCAGCGCCCGCACTACCTGGTGAGCGAGCGCCAGCCCGCGGACGCCGGCCGTTCGCCCGCACTGCGGACCCGCTCCTCGTGAAGGGTCAGCTCCTGCGGTTCGCGCTGGTCGGGGCCGTCAACACCGGGACGTACTACGCCCTTTACCGGCTGCTGTGCCTGTGGACGCCCTACCTGGTCGGGCACGTCCTGGCGACCCTGCTGAGCATGATCGGCTCCTTCTTCATGAACGTCCGCTTCACCTACCGCACGAATCCGAGCTGGCAGAAGTTCGTGCTGTTCCCGCTGACGAACGCCGCGAACCTCCTGCTGACCACGGTCGGGGTGTACGTGCTGGTCTCCGGCCTCGGCATGGACGCGCGGATCGCCCCGCTGATCGCCGCCGTCGGCGCGATCCCCGTCACTTTCCTGATCGCCCGCCGCATCCTGGTGCCCGCATGAAGACCCGCGCCGCCGGACCCGGTCTGGCCGCGGCGATCGCCATGGCCGCCTTCGTCCTCTCGGGTGCGATGCGCGGCACGTATCCCTTCGGGGACCGCTCGCGTGCCCTCAACGACCTCGGCAACCAGTTCGTGCCCTTCCACGCCCACCTGTGGGACCTGCTGCACGGCACCGCGTCCGGCGACCTCTTCTTCAACTGGAACAGCGCCTTCGGAGTGCCGTACTGGGCGGACTTCGTCAGCTTCCTCGGCAACCCCTTCTCGCTGCTCGTCGCGGCCTTCCCGCGCCGCCAGGTCGACCTGGGCGTGTACGTGGGGGAGTGCCTGAGCATCGGGCTCGGCGCGGCCGTCATGACGCTGTGGCTGCGACGGCTGCAGCCCGGCTGCTGGTGGCAGCCGGGCCTGCTCGGTGCCGCGTACGGGCTGTCGGGCTGGACGCTCAACGACGGCGCGTTCGACCCGATGTGGCTGTGGGGCCTGACGGCGTTCCCGCTGATGCTGCTGGCGCTCGACCGGTGTACGCGCGAGCGCGGCTGGCTGTGGGCCGCGCCGATGGTGGGTGTGGCCTGGGCGGGGAACTTCTACACCGGGTTGATGGCCGCCGTGGGGACCGTCGTGGTCGGTGCCGTGCTGCTGGCCACGCGCGAGTGGGGCCGGACGGGTCTGCTGCGGTTCCTCGGCCGTACGGGCCTCACCTTCGCGCTCGGTACGTTGCTCGCCGCGCCCGTGATCTGGCCCGCGTACCTGGCCGCCGCGGGCGCCCAGCCGATTCCCGCGCTGCCCTACAGCCGTCCGCCGGCATTGGAGTATCTGCTCCAACTGCTGCCCGCACAGCGGGGGTTCGGCAGTCTGCCCCGGTTCTTCGTGGGCATGCTCGCGCTGCTGCTGGTGCTCGTCTTCCCGCTGAGCCGGCATATCCCCGTGCGTACGCGAGTGGCGTGGTGCGTGGCGCTGCTCGCCGTCGTCGCCTCCTTCTGCTCGCTGCCCACGGTCCGGCTCTGGTACGGACTCTCGCTGCCCAACGGTAGTCCGTACCGTGCGACGTTCGTGCTCTCCGGCCTGCTGGTCTCGGTCGCGTGGCTGTGCCTCGCTCACCGGCCACGGCTCGGGCCACTGCTCGCCGCGGGTGCGGCCGTCTGCGTCCTCGCCGCCGCGTCCGTGCGCAACGAGAACGGCGTGAGTCATCTGACCTGGCTCGTGGTCCTCGGCTCGGGAGGGCTCACTCTCGGGCTCTTGCTGCTGCTCGTGCGCAAGCGCGGTGGTCGGCTGGTCGCCGCCGCCCTCGCTGTGCTCGTACTCGCCGAGTCCGCGGCCAGCGGTGTGGCCGTCGACCAACAGCGCCACAAGCTGGCCTTCTACACCCCCAAGCCCACCTGGGGCGCCCGGCACGACGCGGTACGCGAGGCCGTCACCCGGGTCGCCGACTGGCCCGCTCATCGCACCGACACCGGCCCGCCCGAGATCGTCAACAACGACCCTCAGCTGCTGGGCAGCGAGGGCCCGGCCTACTACAGCAGCTACGTGCCGAAGCAGACCGCCCGCCTGCTGCGACGCCTCGGCTACTCCTGGACCATGTACGGCCGCCATCTGATCCCCCAGGACAACCCGGTCGCCGACGCGGTCTTCTCCGTCGGCGCCCGCATCCGGCACAGCGACGGCCCGGGACCGGTACGCGTCGAACGCTTCCCCGCGCCACCGCTGGTGACCGTCCACCCACGCCGGGCACCTCAACTGCCACCCGGTTCCTCGTCGTTCGCCCACCAGCAGGCGGCACTGGGACACCAGGTGTACGAGCAGCCGCGGATCTCCTTCGCCGGTGCGCACGGCTCGGAGTCGCGGCGCGCGACAGGCCCGTACCGGCTGACCGCCGCGGGAGCCCCGTACCGGATCACCGCCCGATGCCGCCCCGGCAGCCGCCTGTACGTCGACGGCTCCTGGACCGACGCGATGCTCGCGGGGCCCGGCGGCAGATCCGTACGCCTGTGGGGTGAGCGCCCCGAGAAGGCGGTGGCCACCAAGCCGCTCGGCACTGTCCCGGCGGACGGCCGCGTCACGGTCACCATCGCTACGGTCTTCCGGGACACCGAACTTCCGCGCTCACCCCTGGCCTGCCTGGATCCGGCCGCACTCCGGCAGGCGGTCACGGACCTGCGAGCCCGGGGCGCCACGCACGTCACGGCGGGCGGCCACAGTGTGCGCGCCACACTCCCGGCCGGTTCCACGGGCACGGCCGTCATCGCCACCGCGCGCGTGCCGGGCTGGCGCTGCGCGGTCGACGACGGCCCGATGCGCGTCGCGCGGAGCCGTCTGGGCCTGCTCGCGGTCCCACTGCCGAAGAACGCTGCCTCCGAGCACCAACTCCATTGCTCCTTCCGCCCACCCGGCCTGCGCGCGGCGTCGGCAGCGAGCGCGGGAGCGGTGGTGCTGTTGCTGGGCCTGACCGCGTTTCTTCGTCGCAGGGCGCGGAGGGAACCCGATCTCAGCAGGTCCGGCGGTAAGGCAGTCCGGGAAGGAAGCGCTGCCACTCCTCTCGGGTGAGGTTCTGGTCGAGGGTGGCGCAGAGTTGCGTTGTCACCCGGCGTGGGGCGGTGGTCCAGAGGCGGGCCGTGTGGTCGTCGGCCGCGGTGGCGAGGGTGCGGCCGTCGGGGCTGAACGCGGCATCCGTCACCCAGCCCCGGTGCCCGCGGGCTGTCGTGCCGGAACAGCGGGATGCGCGCGGGATCCCACAGGACGACCCGCCCGCTCTCGTCGCCCGGTGCCGCGCGGGGTGGAAGGCGAGCCCGTACACATTGCTGGTGTGCCCGGTGACCCCGTACGAACTCGCCGCCACGCTCTGCCTTTTGTCCACTCTCTGAACGGGCCTGACAGACAATTCACAGATTCACAAGGGTCGTTGACACCCGTTCAGCGGGTGACCAGCAGGCCCCGGCTGCGCAGCACCCAGTTACTCGGCTACTCGGCGCCGAGACCGGCGTCGTCGATCTCGTCCTTGACCTCGGCCTTGAGGACCTTGTTCAGCGGGGCGAGGTCGTAGATGCCCTTCAGATCGGGCTTCTCCAGCAGGCCGGCCTTCACCGCGTGCTCCGCCTCGGTGTTGAGGGTGGCGGCCAGCGGGTCGTCGAGGAAGGTGATGGACTTCCAGGCCGGGTCGATGACCTCGGCGGGCAGGGCCTTGCCGGACTCCTCCTTCAGTGCCTCGTTGGCGGCGGCCTTCGCCTTCTCCGGGTTGGCGTTGATCCAGGCGTTGGTCTTCACCGAGCCGCGCAGCACGGCCTCGACGACGTCCGGGTGCTCCTTGAGGAACTTCTGCGACACGATGATGTTCGTGATCACGAACTTCTTGTCCGGCCACAGATCGGCCTCGTCCAGCAGTACCTTGCCGCCCTCGGCGACCAGCTTGGACGCGGTCGGCTCCGGCACCCAGGCGCCGTCGATGGAGCCGGACTTGTAGGCGTCCGGGGTGATCTTGTTGTCCGTGCGGACCACGGACACGTCGCCTCCGCCGCTCTGCGGGTCGACCTTCCAGCCCTTCTCCGCGATCCAGTTGAGGAACGCGACGTCCTGGGTGTTGCCGAGCTGCGGCGTGGCGATCTTCTTGCCCTTGACGTCGTCCAGGGACTTGATCTTGTCCGGGTTGACGACGAGCTTCACGCCACCGGAGGCGGAACCGCTGATGATGCGCAGGCTCTTGCCGTTCGACTTGGTGTAGCCGTTGATGGCGGGGGAGGGGCCGATCCAGCCGATGTCGATGGACCCGGCGTTCAGCGCCTCGATCTCGGATGGGCCGGCGTTGAAGGTCGACGGCTTGATCTTGGTGCCGCCGAGCTCCTTCTGGAGCAGGCCCCCCTGGACGCCGACCAGGGCGGTGGCGTGGGTGAGGTTGGGGAAGTAGCCGATCTTCACCTCGTCGAGGCCGTCGATCTTCTTGGCGTTCGCCGCGACCTCGGTCTGCTTGTCGTCGTCAGCGGAATCGGCGCCGTAGCCGCAGGCGGTGAGCAGAAGAGGCAGCGCGGCGATGACGGCGATGGTGCGCAGGGCGGTGAGCGGTCTTGCGGCAGACACGGAGGTGTCCTCTCAGGGAATGGGCGATCAGGGAGGTACGAAAACGCCAGGCGTACTGATGTGCCGGCATGCACCAGCACTCCACTCCTCGGCCTCGGCGGCACGCATGCCGTCGCGGGCTGAGAAGCGGAACGTGGGGGGAGTGGTCCGCGGACGCTGTCCGATCCGGAGGCGGAGGCGGAGGCGGAGGCGGAGCGGGCGGGGAGGCAGTCCTGGTTCGGGCAGAGTCAGGTTCTGCGCGTCAGACGGGCCGACAGATGGCACTGGACGTACGGCCGAGGTCGATGTGACGGCGCGAGGTCAGGAGGGGCAGCGACCTGCCTGTGCGGTCGAGCGTTCGCATGGTCACCCCCGCATTTCCCTAGTTTTCCTACCTGGTTGCTAGGGATCGTGCCGGAAGAAGGCGCCCACCCCAAGGGGGTGTTCGTATGGTGGACGATGCCATCCCGCATCATGAGATCGGTTGTGGGTGGCCCAGCGTGTCCGGGGTTCGCCCAGGAGTCCGGGTGCTGATCAGCACGGCTATGTCGGCGGGCAGTTGGGCCGATGCGACGTCGCCAAGCCGCCGGGGAGGGGCACGTGTCCCTCCCCGGCGGCTGCTGGGCTCAGGCCGAGGCGGGCGTGTAGTGGGCGGCTTCGTGCGGTCTTACCAACTCCTCGCAGAGGAATGGCAACGCCGATAGCCGGTCGCGGGCTTCGATGACCGGGGGAGCGGGAGACGCGGTCCTCCTGGGGGAGTGACCCCGCCGCCCCGTCAGCTGACGGGGCGGCGGGGTCACTCCCCCAGTTGTCCGTGCGCCATGGTCAGTCGTTCGTGCGGTCCGCCGTGACCTTGCCGGAGTTGGGGTTCACGCGCCAGTCGCTGCCGGTGCCGTCGGCGGCGGTGGTGTCGACCTCCCAGGCCTGGTCCTTGCTCTCCTCGTCGAGGCCGACGGAGGTCACCGTGCCCTTGGCGGCGGCGGCCTCGGCGGCCTCCGCGGCGGTTACGGAGCTGCCCTTCAGGGCGGCGCGGATCTGCGCGGTCTCGGCGGCGTCGTCGCCGTCTTCGTCCTTCTCGGTGTGCGAGCCGAGGACCTTGCCCTTGGCGGGGTCGATCTGGATGCTGTGCCAGGCGCCGCCCTTGGTCAGCACATCGACGTCCCACACGTGGGCCGTGCCCTCGTCGTCCAGGTCGGCCGAGACCGCCGTACCCTTCGTGTGCTTCAGCGCCGCCTTGATCGCGTCGGCGGCGGTGATCTGCCCGGCCTTCGCGTCGGCGGCGTTCTCGGCCTTGTCCTCGGCGTCCTCGTCCTTGTCGCGGGCGGCCTGGTCGTCGGCCCCGTCCTGGGCCTTGTCGTCAGTGTTATTGGCGTCGCCGCGGTCGTTGTCGTCGTTCGACACCGACACGGTCTTCTTCGCCGGCGCCTCGTCGTCAGCCGTGACCGCGATGGCGGTCGCGGTGCCGCCGCCGATCAGGGCGACGGCCGAGATGGTGGCGATCACGACGTTGCGCTTCATGGGATTCCTCCGGGATACGGCTGGTCATCTGCTGGTCGTCTGCTTTCGACGGGAACCAATCTGGCCGACCGATGCTGAAGCGAACCTGAAGCGCCCTGAAGGCCGCTTCAGGTTCGGTTTGCCAAGCTGCACGTATGCACGCACCCGACCCGCGCCCATCGCGATCCAGAGTGGAGGCCCGCCCGTGAAGCGCCGACTCGCCTCCGTGAGGGCCCGCGCCACCCTCGCCGCGACGCTCGTCGTCGCCATAGCCCTGGTCGCCGCGGGCACCGCCGTACTGATGTCGCTGCGGTTCAGCCTCACCGACAAGGCGGATGCCGAGGCCGACTCCGTGGCCCGCAACGCCGCCTCGGCGCTGGCGAACGGATTCGCGTACGACGAGCTGAATCTGCCGGACGGCGACGAGAACCCCGTAGAGGTCCTGGACCGGAACGAGAAGCCCGTCGCGGTCGGCGAGGACGTCGAGGCCATGAACGTGACCGCCGCCGCCTCGGACCGGCTGAACTCCGAGGCCAACGACGACGCCGACGACAAGGCGGAGGGCGATCGCGAGGCGGAGGACGGCGGCACTCTCTCCGCCGGGGAGATCACCGACGAGACCTGGTACGGAGAGGGCACAGCGACCGTCGAGGGCACGACCGCGGACTACCGGTTCGCCGCGGTCGACGTGATCACGCCGGGAGGCGTCATGCTCACCGTCTACGCGGGCGCCCCGCTCTCCACCGAGGAAGAGGCCGTCGACACCGCGCTGACGACGATGCTCATAGGGCTGCCTCTGCTGCTGTTGACGGTCGGGGGCGTGACGTACGTCGTCACCAGGCGGGCGCTGCGCCCCGTCGAGGGCATCCGCGCCGAGATGGCCGCCATCACGGCCTCCGAGGACCTGTCACGGCGCGTCCCCGAGCCGGACACCCACGACGAGATCGCCCGCCTGGCCCGCACGACGAACGAGACCCTCGCCGCCCTGGAGACCTCGGTCGAGGGGCAGCGCGCGTTCGTCGCCGATGCCTCGCACGAGCTGCGGAGCCCCATCGCGTCCCTGCGCACCCAGCTCGAAGTGGGCGCCGCACACCCGGAGTTGCTGGACCTGGACGGGGCCGTCGAGGACACCGTACGACTGCAGAGCCTCGCCGCCGACCTGTTGCTGCTCGCCCGCCTGGACGCGGGGGAGCGGCCCGCGCCGGACGCGCGCTTCGACCTCGCAAAGGCCGTGGCGGAGGAGGTGTCCTCCCGAGAATCCCGGGACGGAGTGACCCTCGACAGCGTCAAGTCCGCGGAGGTACGCGGCTCCCGCAACCAGATCTGCCGTGTCCTCGGCAACCTCCTGGACAACGCCCGCCGCCACGCCCGCGACCGCGTCGCCGTCACCCTGCGCACCGACGCCGGCCAGGCGGTCCTCCAGGTCGCCGACGACGGCTCGGGCGTCCCCCTCGCCGACCGCGACCGCATCTTCGAACGCTTCGTCCGCCTCGACGAATCCCGAGCCCGAGACGACGGCGGCGCCGGCCTGGGCCTCGCCATCGCCAAGGACATCGCCACCCGCCACGGAGGCACCCTGACCGTCACCGACGCCCCAGGCGGAGGCGCATTGTTCGAACTGAGGCTGCCGCTCACCGGCCGGGCGGCTCACCAGAACGACTGACGACTGAGCCGTACTCAGATGTCCCCTCAGTTTTCCTCTCAGATATCCCGGAAGATCTCGATCTGCGCCCCCACCGTGTTGAGCCGCTCCGCCAGGTCCTCGTACCCCCGGTTGATGACGTACACGTTCCGCAGTACCGACGTGCCCTCGGCCGCCATCATTGCCAGCAGGACGACCACGGCGGGGCGCAGCGCGGGTGGGCACATCATCTCGGCGGCGCGCCAGCGGGTCGGGCCCTCTACCAACACCCGGTGGGGGTCGAGGAGTTGGAGACGCCCGCCCAGACGGTTCAGATCCGTCAGGTAGATCGCGCGGTTGTCGTAGACCCAGTCGTGGATGAGGGTCTTGCCTTGTGCGGAGGCCGCGATGGCTGCGAAGAAGGGGACATTGTCGATGTTCAGGCCCGGGAACGGCATCGGGTGGATCTTGTCGATCGGTGCCTCCAGCTTGGAGGGGCGGACCAGCAGGTCGACCAGTCGCGTACGGCCGTTGTCCGCGAAGTACTCCGGCGTACGGTCGTGATCGAGGCTCATCTCCTCCAGGACCGCCAGCTCGATCTCCAGGAACTCGATCGGCACTCGACGTACCGTCAGTTCCGACTCGGTGACGACGGCGGCGGCCAGCAGGCTCATCGCCTCGACCGGGTCCTCCGAGGGCGAGTAGTCCACGTCCACGTCGATGTTCGGCACGCCGTGCACGGTCAGAGTCGTCGTGCCGATGCCTTCTACCCGTACGCCCAAGGCCTCCAGGAAGAAGCACAGGTCCTGGACCATGTAGTTGGAGGAGGCGTTGCGGATGACGGTCACGCCGTCGTGGCGTGCGGCGGCGAGCAGCGCGTTCTCGGTCACTGTGTCGCCGCGCTCGGTCAGCACGATCGGCCGGCCGGGGGTGACGGACCGGTCCACCTGCGCGTGGTAAAGCCCCTCGGTGGCGGTGATCTCCAGACCGAAGCGGCGCAGCGCGATCATGTGCGGCTCGATCGTCCTGGTGCCGAGGTCGCAACCGCCCGCGTACGGCAACTTGAACTGGTCCATACGGTGCAACAGCGGGCCGAGGAACATGATGATCGAGCGCGTACGGCGGGCCGCCTCCGCGTCGATGGTGCCCAGGTCCAGATCCGCCGGGGGCACGATCTCCAGGTCCACCCCGTCGTTGATCCACCGGGTGCGTACGCCGATGGAGCCGAGCACCTCGAGAAGGCGGTACACCTCCTCGATGCGGGCCACCCGGCGCAGCACCGTGCGCCCCTTGTTCAGGAGGCTCGCGCACAGCAGCGCCACGCACGCGTTCTTACTGGTCTTCACGTCGATGGAGCCGGAGAGCCGACGGCCGCCGACCACTCGTAGATGCATCGGACCCGCGTACCCCAGCGAGACGATCTCACTGTCCAGGGCCTCACCGATGCGGGCGATCATCTCAAGACTGATGTTTTGGTTCCCCCGCTCGATGCGGTTCACGGCGCTCTGACTGGTGCTGAGCGCTACGGCCAGCTGTGTCTGTGTCCAGCCACGGTGCTGACGGGCGTCACGGATGAGCTTGCCGATGCGTACGAGGTAGTCGTCTGCCATGCCGGAAGGCTATCTCGGATATGAGATGCCACCTTCCCGGGGGGTCCATTCGGGTGACGGGCCCTCAGGCCCCGCCACGAAGACGCCTGGTGAGGGCGGCACCGCGACGACGACGCCGGGTCTCTGCGCGTGTCCTGCGCCACCCGAAGGGCCCGGGCAGATCGAACGACGTGGTCCGCCGCCCGGTGCTGCTGCGCGTGTGCCGAGGCCCGTGCCGCCCGCCCGTGGTGATGGACCAGGAACGCCGGTTGATGTTCAACCGCACTCCCGGCAGGATCCGGAAACTCTTACGGAACGTGAGGGGCATGACTGCCTCCTTTCCTCCCCGGATGGGTACCCGGGAGTCTCATCCCCGGATGGGTACCCGGGATCGGGGACGACACGCCGCACCGCACGGCCACCGGCTGCTTGCGGAGGTACGGTGCGGCCCCGCGCCCCTTCGACGAAGGGGCGCGGGGCCGTGGCTACGGGAGTCTCACTGCCCGGCCGTCATCCCAAATCCCAAGCGGACCCCGGCCCTCTCCGGCAATTCCAGACGCTCGCCCCGGAACCGCTTCCGCAGCGCGCGATCATGCGTGACCAGAGCGATCGCGCCCGGGTAGCCGGCCAGCGCCGCCTCCAGTTCCTCGACGAGCGCCGGGGACAGGTGGTTGGTCGGCTCGTCGAGCAGCAGGAGGTCCGCGGGTTCCGAGACCAGCCGTGCCAGGTCCACGCGGCGGAGCTGACCGTACGACAACTCGCCGATACGCAGCCGGAGTTCCGCCGGGCGGAAGAGGCCGAGGGCCAGCAGCGCGTCCGCGTGCTCGTCGGCGGAGCCTACGCGGCCCAGTGCGAAGGCCTCCGCCACCGTCAGGTCCGGCGGCCACGGCGTCTCGTCCTGGCGAAGATGGCCCACCCGGCCCGGTACCTCCACCGAGCCTTCGTCGGGCCGCAATTCACCCGCGAGCAGCTTCAGCAGCGTGGTCTTGCCCGCGCCGTTGGGGCCGGTGACCAGCAGCCGGCCGGAGTGGCCGAGGGTGAGGGAGTTCAGGCGGAGGCGGTCTCCTACGCGTACGTCCGACACCTGGACGGAGGGGAGTTCCGCCGCTGACGCATCCGCGCCATCCCCGGCCGTACCGACCTGCGCGGTGAACGTCAGCGGCTCCGGTGGCGGAGCCACCGGGTTCGCCGTCAGCCGGTCAACCCGCTCGCGGGCGTTGCGGATCCGGGCCATCACGCCGTGCGCCCGGCCACGGGCCCGGAAGCCGCCGTGGCCGAAGTTGGCCAGCGGCGCCTTGCGTGGGATGCCGTCGAGGCGGACCGCATGGCCGACTGCCAGCCGCTCGTTGCGGGCCAGCTCGGCCCGCCAGTCCTCGTACTCCTGGAGTCGGCTGCGGCGTTCCGCAGCCTTGGCGGTGCGGTAGCCGGCGTAGCCGTCTCCGTACCGGGTGACCTTTCCCGCCTCGGCCTCCAGGATCGTGGAGGTCAGGCGTTCCAGAAAGACGCGGTCGTGGGTGACCGCGAGCACCGTGCCGCGGTGGGCACGCAGTTGCTCCTCCAGCCAGTGAACGGCCTGGTCGTCCAGGTCGTTCGTCGGCTCGTCCAGGAGCAGCAGCTCCGGGCGGCCGGCGAGGACGGCGGCCAGGGCCAGCCGGGAGCGCTCGCCGCCGGAGAGGGTGCCGAGTCGTCGGTCGCGGGGGAGGGCGGGCAGGCCGAGATGGTGCAGGGCGAGGTCGACGCGGTGGTCGGCGTCGTAGCCGCCGCGCGCCTCGTAACGCTCGACGAGAGCGGCGTACGCGGCGAGTGCCGACGGGTCCGCGCCGTCGCCGAGCGCCTGCTCGGCCCGGCGCAGCTTCGCCTCCAGTGCGCGCAGGTCCGCGAGGGCCAGGTCGACGGCGTCCTGGACGGTGGCGGTCGGCGGCAGGGGGATGGTCTGCGGCAGGTAGCCGATGCCGCCGGCGGCGGTCACGGTCAACTCGCCGCTGTCCGGGCGTTCTTGGCCCGCGATGAGCTTGAGGAGGGTGGACTTGCCGGAGCCGTTGTCGCCGATGAGCCCGGCCTTCTCACCCGGCTTGAGGGTGAAGGAGACCTGGTCGAGGACGGTGCGGCCGGGGTAGCGCTTGGTGACGTGGTGAAGGGTGAGTTGTGAGCCGCGCATGAGCGGTTCCCTCCTGGCCGCGGGCTGCGGCCCGGGCCGGATCGGGTGGATGAGAGGGCACGACGGGGCGCGGCGACGGCGGAGCGGTGCTCTACGCCATCGGCGCCGGCTTTCTCACAGGGAACCCATGCGGAGGACCGTACGGCATGGCGGACGATTTGGCAAGACGATACGTCTCGTCGCGCAAGTGGGTGCGCGCAGGGCCGGGCGCATCGCGACCCGACTCGGCCCGGCTCCGCCCCCGACCATGGGGGCATACGGACTGTCGACCCGGGCCATCTCGTAGAGGCGGGTTCACCTGCACTGTTGGACAGGCGCTGTCAGGGCTCGCAGAACTCGGTCTCGACGGCCGCGTCCTCCAGTCGCTGCTCGCCCCAGTCGCCGTTGCGGTTCATGGTCATGACGCGACGGCCGTCCGCCGAGGCGAGCGTCCGGGTCGCGGAGCCGGGGATCATGCCGCCGTGGCCCCAAGCCCAGCAGCCCTCCTTGAGCTTGAAGTGCCGTATGCCGAGGCCGTAGCGGTCCTGTGGACCACCGTGTCCCTTGTCCCCGTCGACGTGGACCGCGTCTTGCAGCTGTCGCTGTTGGGCGGGCGGCAGCAGCTCACCGGCCAGCAGCTTGGACAGGAAGGTGTTCACGTCTCCGACGGTCGAGATCATCTGCCCGGCGGAGAAGGCGACGGTGGGGCTGAACTCGGTGACGTCGCGCACCTTCGCCTCCGGCCCGTCCTCGAACAGCGTGGAGTAGTGCCGCGCGTGCGGTGCGGGCAGTCGGGGCGAGGTGCCCGGCACACTCGTGCCGCGCAGGCCGAGCGGCCGGATGACGAGACGCTCGACCGCCCGCGCGTAGGTGCCGCCGGTGGCCTTCTCGATGACCATGCCGGCGAGGATGTAGTTGGTGTCGGAATAGTCCCACCTGCCTGGCCTGCCGGGCTTGCTGCCTTGCTCCGGCTGGAAGTTGGGCGGGTGGGCGAGCGCGATGTCCACCAGCTCTTCCGGGGACCACCTGGTGTGGCGGTTCCGGTCGAACTCGTCCCCCGCGTACAGGGCGCGGAAGCCCTCGTCCATGTTGTAGTCGAAGATGCCGCTCGTGTGGTTGAGCAGGTGCCGCACGGTGATGCTCCCGGGCCGGTAGCCCTTGCCGCGCACCACTCCGGGCAGCCATTCCTCCACGCTGTCGTCCAGCGAAATCCTGCCCTCGGCTTCGAGCCCGAGCAGCACCGTGGCAGTGAAGGTCTTGGTCACGCTGGCGATACGGAACTTCTCGCCGGTGCTCCTCGGCCGCTCGGTGACGAGGTCACGGACGCCGGCCCGGCCATCCCACACACCGCGCGCGTCTCGTACCCGGGCGATGACGCCTGGGGTGCCCTGCGCGACGATCTCGTTCAGTACGGCCTGGGTCTTGGCGTGCGCGGCCTGGGCGCTCGAGGGTAATCGGGGCGGAGCATCGTGGGGTGGCACAGCCGGTGCGCCGGTGGTGGCGGCGATCGTTCCCAAGGCGACGGCTGCGACGGCAAGGGCGACGGAGAGTCCACGAGAGGACCGTTGACGGCTCATGAGAACAGCTCACCAGGCGCCCCATCCCCACACCATCGGGAATGTCCTGGAAAGGGATCGGGGACCCCACCTAGGGACCCCTAGCGGGCCTAGGGGTTTGCCGCCCGCCCGAGGGTCGCGAACCTCCCGCTGAGACGAGACAAAGGTGTCCTGTCTCAGGGGCCGTGGCCCTGGAAGCGGGCGGTGACCTGGGGTTGGACAGATGTGGTGAGACACCGGTCTTCTGGTTGTCTCACCACTGCCGGCCATTGCGGGCGGGCATGGAAAATCTCACCTGTGTGGCCAGCTAGTGCTGCTGCCAGACCAGGGTGTAGCGCCAGAACAGCCGACGGCGTAGCCGTGCACCGGGCAGTACTCGGCGGGCGTCCCGAACGATGTCGGGGAAGCCCATGGTCGCCGGTCGGGTCGGTGCGGTCATTGAGGCCGGCCGCGGGGCCTTGCGGCCCTTGTTCTTGATCCAGGCCATGGCGACGTTCGACGGAATGGCAGCAGCGCCGAGTAGATGATCGCCGAGAGACTGTGCGTAGGCGAGGCCAACGACGACCAGGGTTCCGCCGGGCGCCAAGTGCTGACGGAAGTGGCTGAGAGCGTCGCTGAAAGGCAGATGGTGGATGGTGGCGACGCAGGTGATGACGTCGTAGGAGCCAGACGGTATGTCGATGAGCGCATCGCCGACGGTGAAGGTCACGGGGGCATCCGGAGCAGTGAGCTCCCGCGCGCGAGCGACGATTGTCGGGTCGGCGTCGATTCCTTGCACTGTTCTGGCACGTGTGGCCAAGAGCCTGGCCAGGTCACCGCTGCCGGATCCGACGTCCAGGGCGCTGTCAAAGCGCCTGGGCAGCTGCCGCAGAAGCCACTGGTGGTAGTGGGCGTTGTGGTCCCAGGGGTGGTCGGCATGGAACTGTTCAAGTGCGTGAAGGACCCGGGGCGCCAGTGTCGTCATGGCGTGAGTCCATCACGTCATCGGGCGACACCACCGTCGAAGAACGCCTTCTCCAGCCGGCCGCTCCTTTAGTAGGACGGGAGGGGGATGAGGCGGAAGTCTCGGGCGGGTCTGTTCTGGGTGGGGCGGGTGGTCTCTTCGGGATGGAGCGCTCCGAAGGAGCGCGGGTAGTAGCGGGTGAACTTGTGGAGCGCGATGCGGTCGGTGATCCACCGGTAGAGGGGGTCGTCGGTTTCCTGGAGTTCGTATCCCGCGAGCACTTCCCGACGTGTGATCTCGGCGATGAAGAGCCGTAGGCCGCCCGCTCCGGCGAAAAGCCGACGCTCCCACCGGTCGGAGGCGAGAAGGCCTGTCAGCATGACGATCTCCGGATGGAAGATCGTGGGCAGGACCGCGTCCTTGGCCAGAGGGCGTCGTGTGGCGCTGGCGAGGGCGATCATTCGGCGGACAACCTCACGCTGTGAGGCGAATTCGTGCTGTTCATACCACTTCAGATAGATGGCCTGTGCTTCGCGGAAGCGTCCGTGAATCCAGCGCCGGCCGTGCCGGGCCAGCAGATTGCGGTGATGGCGTTGCGCGAGGCAGACCTGGGGCAGCCGCCGGAGATCGGCCTGGTCCTGGGGGTTTTGGCAGCCTGTGCCGATCCAGAGCCGATGGCGGAGGCAGACGTTGTGCTCGTGAGTGACCCAGCATTCCACCGATGTGGTGATCCCCGCTGCGCGGACGCATCGTCGGCAAGCGGGCCGTGCCAGTGACTGCGGTCGAGTGGTCAGGGGCCGTTCGGTGAGACCGGGCTCGTCGGTGTACTTGGCCGTGATGAATTCCGGCATTGCCAGACGGAGGGTTGAGGCGGGGTATCCGGAGACGGCGGAGAGCGGCTCCAGCAGCACGGTCACCGGGGTTGTCTTCAGGGTGCGGACGCCAAGGTAGCTGCGGAGTTCGTCGACGCGGAGGTGGTTGGCTGCGGCCAGACGTGCGATGAACGACTCGACGGTCTCGTTGTGGAACGGCCGGACCGTGCAGGGGAGACGACGGTTCGGAGGCATCAGCGGCGGGCCATCCGGTGCTGCCGGAGGCGGAGCCTGACGGTGGAGTACGACACCGAGACGGATGCTTCGTCCATCAGGTGGATCCAGATCTCCCGGGCGGACTCGCCGAGCTCGATGCGTTGGTCGATCACGGCCATGAGCGGGTCGGAGACCGTGCTGGCCTCGATGGTGTGGGGTCTCTCGCGCGGTGGTGGGAGCGGCGTCGTCAGCGCGGTGCGTACTGCGCAGCGGCTGACGCCGTGGCGGATGGCCAGGGCCGCGAGCGAACGGCCGTGGTCCTCGGCGTCCGCGCGGATGCGCCGATAGAGCTGGAACCTGTCCGGCTGCATCGGTGCGGGGCACAATCGCAGATTGTCACGACGGCGGGGAACACGGCAGTCGGTCAGGGCTCGAACGAGGACAGCCCGGGGGCGGCCGCTGACCGCGGCGAGCCGTTCGATCCGGGGTTTGCCGAACCAGAAGGGCGGGCCGCAGAGGTAACCATGGAGTGCGCTCGGCCGCAGGTGGTTGGCGCGGGCAAGGCGGCGGACGTAGGAGTCGGTGCTCTCCCCCAGGTGCGGGCGGACAGCAATGGGGAGCCGGGCGGGGACGTCACTGGCAGGAGCGGAAGGGGAGGTCATCGGCGGCGTCCCTTTTCCGACCGGGTGACGGTCGTAGCCTGCTGGGCGGTGTGGTCGAGGGGGATCTTCGTCAGACCCTCGCGCGTCACTTTCTCGGTGCCGCTCAGGATGGCGTCGAGTGCGGCGCCGCGGACCTGGAGTAACAGGGAGCCGATCATGCCGCCTGTGCGGGTGTGCAGGAAACGGTCCAGGCTGGTGAGGGTTTCCGGCTTGTGGTCGAGCAGACGGAGGTTGTCCTCTAGCTGCGCGACCAAGCCCTGCCATTCGGTGCCGTAGGGGAAGGGGCTGGTGGGGATGAGGGTGAAGCGCCCGGCGATCTGTCCGCCGCGTGTTCCGGAGAGCAGGCCCTCTTTTTCCACGTTCACACCGGCATAGACGAAGGTTGCCGGGATGCGCTCAGAGAAGTACTTGAGTGTGTCGGAGACTTCCGCGCCGGAGCGTGTGGCGAGGGAGATGTTGTGCACCTCGTCGACGAGGATCAGACCGCACCGGGTGTCGGTGAGCACGCCCACGACGGCCTCCATGATGTCGGTCATGTTCGCGCGGGTGCGCACTGGAAGACCCAGGAACCGCGCGAACTCCACCGCGATCATGCGCGGGGTCGCCGCAGGCGGAACGGTGATGTAGACCACCGGGATCCGGTCGGTGATTCCGGGGTGGCGTGCCCGGTCCTTCAACTCGTGCCGCAGACCGAGCTGGGTGATCGCCGTGGTCTTCCCGGTCCCGGCCAGTCCGGACACCATCAGGCCGCGCCGTGCGCTGATCGTGTGCCGGTTCAGCAGGATCAACCGGCTTCCGCAGATCACGGTGTGGTCCACCAGGGACGTGGCAATCACGAGCATCTGGGTGTGATGGTCGATGCGCTCCTCGTCGTAGCGCTCGCGCTCGGTGGCCGGCAGCTCACGCCACTGCCGGCGCGACAGCCGCTGGGGCATCTTGGAGGGCCGTCCCACGAAGTTGCGCCAGCCCTCCTTGGTGGTCAACTGCAGTTCAGGAGCGTCGTCTTGCCCGGTGGGCAGCGGGAGCGCGGAACTCATCGCTTCCTCCACGGATCCTCGAGCGGGTCGAACAGCCCCAGGGGGATGACCTTGGCGACGGCCTCGTCCTCGGACGCCTTCGTCTCTTCCGGGCTCTCGGGCGGGTTCTCCGGCGGGGGCGGGACAGCCGTGCGGGCGGCTGCCCGGGTGCGGGCCGCGACTCGCTTGCGGCGCGATGCCTCACTGCCGGTGAGGGCCGGGCCCTGATGGGCGCGGTCCAGCAGTTCGGCCACTGCCCGGGCGCGTTCTTCCTCGGTGCCGTCGGGCACTTCCCGGCGAGCGTGATCCCAGGCCAGCTCCCCGAACGGGCCCGGAACCGTGGACAAGTGCCTCCAGGGCACGGTGATCCATTCGCTGTTCCGCCTGCGTACCCAGATGCGGGACACGTCGTAGGGGTCGTGGTGCACCTCCCACAACCCGTGGTGTGCATGATTGCCGGAGTCCTGCCCACGCAGAGGGTTGAGATCAGTGCAGTCATAGACGCGGTGGTTGACCTTGATGCCCTGGGCGCCGACGGTCCGCCAGCACGTCGGCAGCAGTTCGACGTAGTCCTCGCTGGACAGCGCGACAGGAACGTAGCCGGCCGTGGCTACCAGAGTCGCGTACTTCTCGTTCGGGGTGAACGCCCGTCGGGGAGCCGACGGATCCCGCAGCCCGTCGTGGGGCCTGTTCTGCCACTTGGCCACGATCCACTCGTCCAGCAACTCCTGCAGCTGCAGCATCGACCACAGCGGCCCGTTTTCGACATTCCGTCCCCGCAGCTCCGCCGATCGGCCCAGATGGCTGGCCACGAACTGGCAGAACAGCGTCGAAATCGAGCCCAGGGTCCGCTCGATGTGCGGCTTGTCCGTGGGGGTGTTGGGATGCGCGGGCTGGACGCTGATGCCCAGCGCCCGGCACGAGGCCCTGAAGTTCCGCGACAAGAACACAGCCCCCCGGTCACAGACGATGAGTTCCGGCACGATGACCGGCCGGGCGGCGGCATGCTCCAGTCGCTGGTCGATCTCCAGCAACGGCTGGTAGGGCAGCACCGACCGCGCCATTGACAACGCGTCCTTCCAGCCCGGTCGCATCACCTCCGGTGTCACCGTGCGGGCGAGCAGCAGCGAAGCGTCCACCGACTTCGTGGTGGGCCGCAGCACCGCGGCGGTCACCGTCCGGGTCGCCAGATCGACCATGCCGGTCAGTTCCACCCGCCCCGGCACTCCGTCGTCCAGCAGCACCAGGACGTCGAACGGGGTGGAATCGATCTGCATCAGTTCACCCGGCCGGGATGCCGTCACCTGGCCGAACGGTCCCTCCGGCCGCTGGGCGAGGGATCGGCGGGTGCGGGCCGAGCCGATCGTGTGCCGCCCCGCATCCACCTTGGCGAACAGCCGGTAGAACGACGCCCGCGACGGCATCGCCACCACGCCGTCCCCATACTGCGCAGCCAGGATCCGCTCTGTGCGCCAGCGGAAGTACTCCACCGTCCGCGAGGACTCCTCGACCGCTTCCGTCATCGCCTGCCGCAACGCGGCCACCATCCGCTGATCGGCCCGCTCCAGCAGTGGCCGCCCTCGATCCCCACGGCGGTCCACCAGACCGGCCAGGCCTCGTTCCTGGTAGCGCTTCCGCTTGCGACGCAGCGTCCGCTCCGAGGTGCCCTCGATGCCCAACTCGGCGAGCTCGGCGGCCTTGGCGCGTTCACGTGCCGCCAGGGAGTGCACCGCCGGGTCGTATTCGGGGCGCGGCGCCGTATCCGGATCGGCTTGCGGGGGCAGCCCGGTCAGCACCTCATGCAGATGCGTCTCCCACCACTCCGCGACGCGCATCTCCTCAGAGGAAAGTCCCTCCAGCCGGCTCGTCTGGGGAAGCGGAAGCCGGTCCGCCCGGTCAACCCGCTCGAAACCGGCTGACATCAGCAGGTGCGGCAGGTGGATCACCGCCACCGATCCGCCCTCATCGGCCAGCCGTACCAACGTCCCCTCCAGCCCGACCACGCTGTGCAGCCGGTCCTCGAAGCGCACCTGGTCACCGATCCGCAGCCCCACCGGCCGTGACGTGCTCACCGCGCACCACCTTCCGGCAGCCGCACGATCGAATCGGCACTGAGCAGAGCCGATTCCAGATCCGCGACCAGCAGCTGCCGCCAGAGCAGGTGAAACAGCACCGGCAGGACCGCCAGCCGGGAACCGGCTGCCTCCGCTCCCGCGACAGCGGCCTCGGGGAGGCGAACGCGTCCCAGAGCCGGCCCGCGACCTCGGGCCGCATGCAGCGCGGGTGCCGGTAGCCGGCCAGCCACCGAAGATTTGCCTCCCGCGCCGCGGGAGGTTGCCCGATTCGCCTGAAGCCCCAGCCCGCCCGGGCACACGCCTCCGCCGTGGCTGCGAACGCCTCAGCGTCCCGAGCCTCAATCCGGTCATCCGCCCGGACATCGACCACGTCAGCCGAACCGTCAGCGCGGCGCACGAAATAGTCCGGCGCATGCCGCCGCGGCCGTGGGCCGTCGAACCAGTGCAGCCAGAACGGCTGCGACGAGATACCCACTACATCCGGGTCGAAGTCGAGGCCGATCAGCACCGCCCGCTCAAGCCACGATTCGTAGCCCACATGCGTGTCTGTCGTCGCGGTCCACCACCAACCGGTGAAGTTCTTCTGACCCCGGTAGACGGGAAACGCCCGGGACGGGCGGCAGCCCTCGAACCGGATATGCCAACACTGCGTCAGAGCCGAACGGACTACCCGGCCCACGCCGTCGACGTACTCCACTTCAAACGGATCGGCCCCGCTCAGCGGGACCGCCGCAGCTACCGGATCCGCCATGCCCACCCCCGGCACCGCAACGTACGGACTCTCGTGAACGTACGGCGGACAGCGGGGCACGTGGCCACATGGCCGAGATTTTCACTCGAACGTGGCCAGGCCAAGTGAGATCTGGCCACCTCCACGGAGACGGGACAAAAGGACACCGGGCATGACCGAACAGCGGTCATGTACTAGAGTTATCTCGACATCGAGATATCTGCCGAGACGTACCTCAGCCGCACGGACCGGTAAGGGTCACCTAACTTAGCCTTACCTTAGCTGATCGGCCAACCGGCGTGGCGGCAGGATGCGGTGGTACGCGCACATGAATGAAGGAGACTGTCGTGTCGGCGAACAGCTTCGACGCCCGCGCCACGCTGAGCGTGGGCGACGAGTCGTACGAGATCTTCCGGCTGGACAAGGTGGAAGGCTCGGCTCGCCTTCCGTACAGCCTGAAGGTGCTGCTGGAGAACCTGCTCCGGACCGAGGACGGCGCGAACATCACCGCCGACCACATCCGGGCCCTCGGCGGCTGGGACTCGCAGGCCCAGCCCAGCCAGGAGATCCAGTTCACCCCCGCCCGTGTGATCATGCAGGACTTCACCGGCGTGCCCTGTGTCGTCGACCTCGCCACCATGCGTGAGGCTGTCAAGGAGCTCGGCGGCGACCCGGCGAAGGTCAACCCGCTCTCCCCGGCCGAGCTGGTCATCGACCACTCCGTCATCGCCGACAAGTTCGGCACCAACGAGGCCTTCGCGCAGAACGTCGAGCTGGAGTACGGCCGCAACCGCGAGCGCTACCAGTTCCTGCGCTGGGGCCAGACCGCCTTCGACGACTTCAAGGTCGTCCCGCCCGGCACCGGCATCGTCCACCAGGTCAACATCGAGCACCTGGCCCGTACGGTCATGGTCCGCAACGGCCAGGCCTACCCCGACACCCTCGTCGGCACCGACTCGCACACCACGATGGTGAATGGCCTCGGCGTCCTCGGCTGGGGCGTCGGCGGCATCGAGGCCGAGGCCGCCATGCTCGGCCAGCCCGTCTCGATGCTCATCCCGCGTGTCGTCGGCTTCAAGCTGACCGGTGAGCTCAAGCCCGGCACCACCGCCACCGACCTCGTGCTGACCATCACCGAGATGCTCCGCAAGCACGGCGTCGTCGGCAAGTTCGTCGAGTTCTACGGAGAGGGCGTCGCCGCCACCTCCCTCGCGAACCGCGCCACCATCGGCAACATGTCGCCGGAGTTCGGCTCCACCGCCGCGATCTTCCCGATCGACGCCGAGACCATCAAGTACCTCAAGCTGACCGGCCGTTCGCAGCAGCAGCTCGCGCTCGTCGAGGCGTACGCCAAGGAGCAGGGCCTCTGGCTCGACCCGGCCGCCGAGCCCGACTTCTCCGAGAAGCTGGAGCTCGACCTCTCGACGGTCGTCCCCTCGATCGCCGGCCCGAAGCGCCCGCAGGACCGCATCGTCCTCGCGAACGCCGCCGAGCAGTTCAAGAGCGACGTACGCAACTACGTCGACGACGTGGACGAGGCGGGCCAGGAGTCCTTCCCGGCCTCCGACGCCCCGGCCGTCGCCCCCAACGGCGCCCCGAGCCGCCCGACCACGGTCACCGCCCCCGACGGCTCGACGTACGAGATCGACCACGGCGCCGTGACGGTCGCCGCCATCACCTCCTGCACCAACACCTCGAACCCGTACGTCATGGTCGCCGCCGCGCTCGTGGCCAAGAAGGCGGTCGAGAAGGGCCTGACGCGCAAGCCCTGGGTCAAGACCACCCTCGCCCCCGGCTCCAAGGTCGTCACCGACTACTTCGACAAGGCGGGCCTCACCCCGTACCTCGACAAGGTCGGCTTCAACCTGGTCGGCTACGGCTGCACCACCTGCATCGGCAACTCCGGCCCGCTGCCGGAGGAGGTCTCCAAGGCGGTCAACGAGCACGACCTGGCGGTCACTTCGGTCCTCTCCGGCAACCGCAACTTCGAGGGCCGGATCAACCCCGACGTCAAGATGAACTACCTGGCGTCCCCGCCGCTGGTCGTCGCGTACGCCCTCGCCGGCTCCATGAAGGTGAACATCACCAAGGACGCGCTGGGCACCGACCAGGACGGCAAGCCCGTATACCTGGAAGACATCTGGCCGACCGAGGCCGAGGTCAACGACGTCGTGGCGAACGCCATCGGCGAGGACATGTTCAACAAGTCCTACGCCGACGTCTTCGCGGGCGACGCCCAGTGGCAGGCGCTGCCGATCCCGACCGGCAACACCTTCGAGTGGGACCCGCAGTCGACGTACGTCCGCAAGCCCCCGTACTTCGAGGGCATGACGATGGAGACCACGCCGGTCACCGACTTCACCGGCGCCCGCGTGCTGGCCAAGCTGGGCGACTCGGTCACCACCGACCACATCTCCCCGGCCGGGGCCATCAAGGCCGACACCCCGGCGGGCAAGTACCTCACCGAGCACGGCGTCGAGCGCCGCGACTTCAACTCCTACGGCTCCCGCCGCGGCAACCACGAGGTCATGATCCGCGGCACGTTCGCCAACATCCGCCTGCGCAACCAGATCGCGCCGGGCACCGAGGGCGGCTACACCCGCGACTTCACCCAGCCGGACGCGCCCGTCTCCTTCATCTACGACGCCTCGCGCAACTACATCGAGCAGGGCATCCCGCTGGTCGTCCTGGCCGGCAAGGAGTACGGCTCGGGTTCGTCGCGTGACTGGGCCGCGAAGGGCACGGCGCTGCTGGGCGTCAAGGCCGTCATCGCCGAGTCGTACGAGCGCATCCACCGCTCGAACCTCATCGGCATGGGCGTACTCCCGCTCCAGTTCCCGGAGGGCGCCACGGCCGAGTCCCTGGGCCTGACCGGCGAGGAGACCTTCTCCTTCACCGGCGTCACCGAACTGAACGAGGGCCGCACGCCCCGCACGGTCAAGGTCACCACGGACACCGGCGTCGAGTTCGACGCGGTCGTCCGTATCGACACTCCGGGCGAGGCGGACTACTACCGCAACGGCGGGATCATGCAGTACGTGCTTCGCCAACTTGTCGGTTGATGAGCTGATCGGCTCGGATGTCAGAGGATCTGGTCGCTGACCCGCTGCCAACGGCCGTCGCACCAGAGTCTCGCACAAGCGTCCCGCCAGGCTTCGGCCTGGCGGGGCGCTTGCTGGTTCATGCTGATTGCGTAGTGGTCGGTACACGGTCAGGCTGACGCAAGTTGCTCTGGCTCGCGACGGCCCGCCTCGGCCTCGTGCTGCTGGGCTGTGTGCCGCTCGTCGTCGCGGCGACCCGCAACGCCCAGTACGTCGCGACGCTCTCGCTTATCTCGTTCAGGTCCGGGACACGGACACCCGGGCACGCGCCCTGGAAAGAACAAAACCGTCCCCTTCAAGGAGTTCGACAGCGACCTGCGCGGGAATCCTGACCGACAGGGTCTGCACAGCAATCAGGTCGTCGGCGGTCCCTACGTTCGCGACCGCCTGACGGCCCCCTCCGCTGGCCAGATGCTCGGAACGACTACCCGTGAACGGCACTGCTTCATCGAGCAGGCCGGCGCCGAAGCAGCATCGGAGATCGGATACGGCGTGATCAGAGATGATGAGGCCGTTCAGACGGTGAGCGAGCGGCGGTTGACTCAATGCCGCAACCAGGTGGCGAAGGCGTCGACTAGACCGGCGTAGAACCGCTCGTCGGGCACCGATCCCGGGTTCTTGCTCGCGTCGCAGAAGGCGACGTTGGTGAAGGTGGCTGAGGCGGATGCGTTGAGGTTCTTGTAGAACGCGAGCTTGCCACGACGGAATCCGACGAACAGCCAGAAGACACCAAGTGATGCGGTGTTCTGCAGCAACCAAGCGCTACAGCCGACGCCTCCAACGCGTCTACTACACCTCCGCGTTGATCAGCATCCGCTGCTGCGACGAGTCCCGCCGCTTCCACGACCGGAAGCGAGCCGAGGGAAAGCGCCACGTCCCAGCAGTAGCCACCGCTGAAGATCACCAACAGCATCCCGACTACGGGCCAGAGCCGCTCTTTTGACAGACCCGGCACTCGGTGCGCTGGAACTGACCGGTGTGTTGGAGCTGAACAGCGGATCGCCGGGGTGGGGCTTCGCCCCTGGGCTATTCCTTGCGGACGGACAGCACCTGGGTGTTGGGTGTACTCCAGCACGCCTTCGACGCCGTTCTCGGTGCCCAGGCCGGAGGCTTTGTGGCCGCTGAACTGCTGCATCGGGGACAGCATCTGTTCCTGGTTGATCCACACCGTGCCGGTCTCGATCCGGGCGGCGAGTTCCTCGGCCGCCGCGAGGTCGCGGCTCCAGACGGTGCCGCCGAGCCCGTACTCGGAGTCGTTGGCGCGGCGGACCACCTCGTCGACGTCCCGGAACCGCAGCAGGGGGACAACCGGGCCGAACGGTTCCTGGGTGACGATCGCCGAGTCGTCGGCCGGGTCGTCCACCACGGTCGGGTGCACGAAGTAGCCGGGGCCGTCCGGGATCGAGCCCTCCACCAGCAGCTTGGCGCCGGAATCGACGGTCTCCTTGATCAGGCCGACGACCTTCTCGTACTGTGCGCGGTTCTGGATCGGGCCCAGCTGGACCCCTTCCTCCAGGCCGTTGCCGACCTTGACGGACCGCGCGATCTGCGCGAACCGCTTCGCGAACGCGTCGTAGACGTCCTCGTGCACATAGACGCGCTTGGCGGCGATGCAGATCTGGCCGCTGTTGCCGAAGCAGGTCCAGAAGACACGCGGCGCGACTTCGTCCACGTCCACGTCGGGCAGCACGATCGCGGCGTCGTTGCCTCCCAGCTCCAGGGTGACCCGGGTGAGGCTGCGGGCGGCGGAGGCCATGACCTTGCGGCCGGTAGCGGTGGAGCCGGTGAAGGCGATCTTGCGGATGCCCGGGTGCTCGGAGAGCCTCGGACCGAGGCTGTCGCCGCCGCTGATGACGTTGAGCACACCGGCGGGCACCACGTCGGCCAGCAGTTCGCCTATGCGCAGCGTAGTGAGCGGCGTGTACGGCGACGGCTTGGCCACGATGGTGTTGCCGGTGAGCAGCACCGGGGCGATCTTCCACGGTTTCCGCGACTGGCGTGGCCTTCCGCCGCACTGGAGTCACGACAGGGCGGCGCCCTCAGCCACAGGCCACGCACTTTCGATCAACTGCCCTCTCCCCGCACACGACGGGTCACCCCAGGGGTCACCCCAACGCGACACGAGTCGAAGCCCCAGACCTGGTGTAAAGCGACACGACGTGCGAGGGACACGGTCACTGCCGACACAAAACCGGCGTGGAAGGGATCGTGGCGAAGCCCGCTGCGGGGCGCCTACAAGGCAGGCCGTGTGTGGTCGAAGCTGAGGCACGCGGACACGATCGATGCCACCGTGGTCGGCTTCACTGGCAGTTCCCAGCATCCAAAGGCGCTCGCCGTACGGCTGCCCAGCGGACGCGTCGCGCTGTCCCAGCGGCTGACCACGGCACTCGCTTCCACCATCGGTCCACCCCTGCTCCCCCAGGCCGGTCGCGCGTCACGAAGGCCAGCGACTCCTAGCCAACTGCCCTGTCTCACATCCGGTGGTGACGGAGGGTGTTGTTATCCGAGAAGAATGCGGTGGCGGAGGAGGGTGAAGCCTGCTCGTCCGCGCATCTGGCGGGCGATCCGCTTGGTCTTGGTGTGGACGCCCTCGGTGGGACCGTTGCTGTAACGGAGTGTGAACGCGGCGATCACGGCGTCGAAGTCTCGCTCCAGCCCTCGGGTGGAGGCATGCAGGTGCGGCAATCGGCAGTGCGGACCTGGGTGATCCAGAGCTCGAGCACGTCGGCATTGTCTGGGGGAGGCTTCAGGAGGTGGGCGAAGTCTCCGATGCAGACGGCGAGTTGGGTCATCTCGGGGCAGGCCGCGATGAGCCGGTCCAGTAGGTGCTGAGGCCCAGCAGGTGCTGTGCGCCGAAGTCGTCGACGCCGATCACGCGAGGTACTCGGCCGGCGGGCAGCGGGATACGCAGCAGGGTCCGCCGGGCGGTCTGCCGCGAGACGCCCACCGCGAGTATCGCCAGCAAACGAGCCCCGGCCCGGCCCGCCAACCCCTTGACCACGGCCTTTACTTGCCTGGTCAGACGGGCCGTGCGTAGCTGGTATCGCTCCAGTACCCCAGGCACCTGCTCACGGAAGGGGTGCGGACAGCCTTGCGGGGGACACACCAGCCGCCGCACCCGCACACGGACTACTGCCCGTCGTCCGTCCACCGGTACGTCGGCCACCGTCCGCAGGTGAAAGCCATGCACCCGTCCGGACGGCGCCCCGCAACTCGGGCACGGCACCATGTCCGCCGGCGTCCGTGCCCGCCGGCCGCGCGGACGGCGACCAGATCTCACTCAGCCTCGGCTCGCGCCGGGGCAGTTCCACCTCCTTGAGCACCTCGGGAGAACCGTGGGTGTCCTGGCGGATGGCGCGCTGGTGGGGGCATTGAATTCGTCATGCGTCCAGCGTCGCGGCGTTCCACTCCTCGGCGCCATGGCATGAATGCCAACGGGATCACGCCGTGGCGCAGGGCGGAGGCAGGCGATCTACGAGTCACCGCCTGACGAGGCGGCGGCGCCTCAGGTGTGCTGCTCAGGGCCCAGCAGGGCCTACGCCGCTCAACGCGGTCACGCCCAGCTGGTCATGGTCGGCGACTCCCCATGCTGCTGCCGGGTTGCCAGGCACCGGTGACCGCGAGGCAGGCGGAGTGCTCACGTGCCGTGGCTCAGCTCTACAACGCCTGTGGTGCTGCCCGCTCCCGGCCATAGCTTGACCTGTTGGCCGGCAAGCCCGCTCATGCGAACTGCCTCGCGAGACGATACGACGTTCGGGTGCCGCCCGGGTCCCGGCGCGCCCCCATCCAGGCACTCGGCCACGGTCGGCCGGGGAGGCACACCTGGATCTGGACACACGCGGGTTCCCGGCCATCCACGGTCGCCGCCACCCTCGCCCAACGGCAGGGAGGAGTCAGTCAGGGTCATGAGGTGGTCAGTGGAAGCGCGTTGAACACGTGGTCCTGCCAGAGGCGGCGTGAGGCTTCCTCCGGGTAGGTGGTGGTCATCGGCTCCGTGTCGAGGATGCGCGTCGGGCGGTGCTCGGTGTCGTAGGCGGGCCAGCCCGGATCGCCGGTGGTCGCGAAGGAGGTCCAGGCGGCGCGGACCAGACCGGAAAGGGCATCGGCCTCGTCGAAGTGCGCGGGGCCGATCAGTTCTCCGCCGAGGCCGCCGAACGTACCGAAGACGAGGGGGATGTCCAGCGCGTGGCAGGCGCCCAGGGCACCGCCGTTCGCCGGTGCGGCCCAGGTGAGTTCGTAGAGGTGGGCCCGGCCGCCTCCCGCCACCTGGGCTTCCGCGAGGTGCAGTGAGGGCATGCGGAAGAGCCAGTCGGACTGGACGAGCTCGAAGAGGCGCTCCGCCGGAGCATCGGGGAAGGCGGTGCGGTAGGCGTGCCCGGGGTCCGCGCCCGGCCCGAACGTATGCAGCGCTGCGGCCGCCAGTTCCTCGCCGACCTGGCCGAGGAGCCCGCCCAGTGCCATGAACAGCCGGTACTCGTCCCGGTTGTGCCCGATGATCAGCTCCACCTCGCGTGCGGCGCCGTCGGCGAGCGCCTGCCACGGTGCGGTCGGCAGGACCTCTCCGTCGACCACGGGGGAGTAGGCCGTCGACGTGTGGGCGATCGGTCCCCAGCGGTCCGCGTACTGACTCATCCGGGTGCCGAGGGCAGCCCCCGCCCCTGGGAGTTTGTGCGGATCCACCGCCGAGAGGTCGCTCACCGTGGGCCGCAGCCCGAGTTCGCCCGCCAGGGCGGTGGCGATGTCGGTGGCCAGTTCGTCGGAGAAGAAGGTGCCGCACACGCTCTGTGCGATGGCCCGTCGGAACAGGCCTCGCGCGCTCGGCATCGCCAGCAGCGCGGCGACGGACCCGGCGCCGGCTGATTCGCCGAACACGGTGACCTGGCCGGGGTCGCCGCCGAAGGCGGTGATGTTCTCCCGCACCCACGTCAGGGCCGCGACCTGGTCGAGCAGTCCGCGGTTCGCCGGTGCTCCCTCGATGCGGGCGAACCCCTCCATGCCGACTCGGTGGTTGAAAGTCACCACGACGAGATTCCCGTCACGGGCCAGCCGGCCGGCATCGTAGGCGGGGTCGTCGACGGAACCGAACTTGTAGGCCCCGCCGTAGATCCACACCATCACCGGGCGCCTCGTCGCCGGGTCCGGATCCGGTGTCCAGACATTGACGGTGAGCCAGTCCTCTCCTCCGGCGGTGGGAGCGGGTATGGCAGGGCTCAACGGCTCCTGCGGTGGCGGGGGACCGAACACGAACGTCTCGCGCGTGCCCTCCCATCGACGCACCGGCCGCGGCGCGGCGAAACGCAAGCTCCCCACCGGGGGTTCGGCGAACGGGATGCCCCGGAAGACCGCGAGACCGTCCTCGTGGCGGCCGCGCACGACGCCCCCCACGGTGGCGACGTCGGGAATCGGTTCTGTGGTCACGACACTCCTCATTGAGCTCTACCGACCGCCATGCGGTCGCTGTACGAGGGCCAGGCGTCGGCTGCGTGCTTCTCCGGGGTCCCGGACGGCCGCGCGGGTTCGATCGTGGAGCCGGGGCGACGACGAGATCCTCGTCCGGGCGGACGGGCGTCCGGGCGGACGGGCGGACGGACAGGCGGAACGGCCGCGCATCATTTTCAGGATCGTGCGGTCCGAACCCGCGGGGGCCGCCTGTCCGCGACGGGCGGGCACCTCAGGCGAGCGAGGTCCACACGCTCTTGACCTCCGTGTACGCGTCGATGGCTCCGCTGCCCATCTCCCGGCCCCAGCCGCTCGCCTTGAACCCGCCCCAGGGGGCGGAGGCGTCCACGGGGTTGGGCATGTTGATGAACACCGTGCCCGCCCGGATGGAGCCCGCCACGCGGTGCGCCGCGCCCACGTCGCGGGTCCACACGGCCGCCGCCAGGCCGTACTCGGTGTCGTTGGCGCGGGCGACGGCTTCGTCCTCGTCGTCATATGGCAGGACGGACAGCACCGGACCGAAGATCTCCTCGCGGGCGATGCGCATGTCGTCCCGTACACCCGTGAACACGGTCGGCTGGTAGAAGAAGCCCGGCAGGTCGTCGACGGGGGCCCCGCCGGCGAGCAGCTGGGCGCCTTCCTGGACCCCGCTGCGCACCAGTGCGTGGACGTGGTCACGGTGTTCGCCGGTGACCAGGGGGCCGAGCTCGGTGTCGGGCGCGCTGCCCGCGCCGAGTCGCATCCCGCTGACGGCCTTGGCACAGCGCTCGGCGAACTCGTCGGCGAGGGAGCGGTGGACGAGGAACCTCGTGTAGGCGGCGCACACCTGGCCGCTGTTGAGGAGCGCGCCCTGAAGACAGCCCGTCACGGCCGCGTCCAGGTCGGCGCCGGGCAGTACGAGGCTCGGTGCCTTGCCGCCGAGTTCGAGCGTGACACGCTTGAGGTTGCCCGCGGAGGCCCGGACGATGTCCCTGCCGGTCTCGGTCGAGCCGGTGAAGGAGACCTTGTCCACGCCGGGGTGCTCGACGAGGGCCCGGCCGGCCTCGGGACCGCCGGTCAGCAGGTTGATGGCCCCGTCCGGCACACCGGCCGCCCGGCACAACTCGACGAGCCGCACCGTGGTCATCGGGGTCTGTTCCGCGGGTTTGACGATCACGGTGTTCCCGCAGGCGAGGGCCGGTGCGATCTTCCAACTCGCGATCATGAGAGGGAAGTTCCACGGGGTGATCAGCGCGCACACTCCCACCGGCTCGCGCTTGGTGTACTGCAGCACGCCGGGGATGGACAGGGGCGCCGTCTCGCCGTAGATCTTGGTGACCCAGCCGGCGTAGTGGCGGAAGTGCTCGGCAGCCGCGGCGACGCTGACCGCCATGGAGATGCCGAGCGGCTGGCCTTGGTCGCGGGTCTCCAACTCGGCCAGTTCCTCGGCGTGTTCCTCGATGAGGTCGCCGATGCGCCACAGGATCCGGGCGCGCCGGGCCGGGGTGAGTCCCGCCCACTCCGGGTTCTCGAGGGCGGCGCGGGCGGCCCGTACGGCCGCGTCGGCGTCCGCGGTCCCCGCCAGGGACACCTGGGCGTGGGGCTGTCCCGTCGCCGGGTCCAGGGTCTCGAACTCCGCTCCGGAGGCCGCGGCTTGCCACTCGCCACCGATGAGAAGGGTATTGGTCACAGCTGTGCTCCCAGGATGAAGTCGGCGCAGCGCTCGCCGATCATGACGGCAGGTGCGTGGGTGTTGCCGGAGGTGACGGAGGGCATGACGGAGGCGTCCGCGACGCGCAGCCCGGCCACGCCGTGGACGCGCAGCTGCGGATCGACGACCGCCATACGGTCGATGCCCATACGGCAGGTGCCCACCTGGTGGTGATAGCTGAGGAGGGTCCGCTTGATGTACGCGGCGACCTCCGCGTCCGTACGCACGTACGGTCCGGGTGCGACCTCGCGGGCCCGCCAGTCGCCCAGCGACTTCTCCTCGCCGATCTCCCGCACCTGCTGCACGGCCCGCACCATGGCCGCGAGGTCCGAGGGCTCGGAGAAATAGCCAGGATCCAGGGCAGGAGCCTGGGTGGGGTCGGCCGAGCGCAGCCACAGGCGGCCCCGGCTGAGCGGACGGATCGTCCCGGCGAGGACCGAGAAGCCGTGGCCCTCTTCCGGAACGTTCATGTCGGGCACCGGCAGTGGCAGGTGAGACATCAGCGGCTGCAGGTCCGGCACGGCCAGCGCCGGGTCTGACTTGGCGAAGTAGTGGGCCTCCAGTTTGTTGGCCGTACCCTGCGGCACCGGCCGTGCCGACTCCCACACCACCGGAGCGAGGGTGTGGTCGTGCAGGTTCGCGCCCACTCCCGGCAGGTCCACGGTCGCCCCGATCCCGAGGGCCCGCAGCTCGTCCGCCGGTCCGACACCGCTGAGCAGGAGCAGCTGGGCCGATCCGATGGTGCCGCCGGACAGGATCACGTCCCCTTCGCAGCGGATCTCCGTCGTACGGCCCTCGCGCAGCAGCTCGACGCCCCGCGCCCGGCCACCGTCCACCAGGACGCGCGTGACCGCCGCGCCGGTCATCACGGTCAGCAGCGCACTGTCGAGCACCGGCTCCATGAAGGCGGTCCACGCGCTGACCCGCCTGCCGTCGCGGATGTTGCGGTGCAGCAGGTTCACACCGAGCTGGTCCTGGCCGTTGCAGTCGTCGTTGTACGGGATCCCGTAGTCCTGGCAGGCCTCCACGAAGGCGGTGGTCACCGGGTTGGGGGAGTGGTTCCGGCTGACGGGCAGCGGACCGCCGGCCCCGTGGTAGTACGACGCGCCGTCCTCGAAGTCCTCCGAGCGTTTGAAGTACGGCAATACCTCGTCGTACGACCAGCCCGCAGCTCCCTGGTAGGCCCAGCTGTCGTAGTCGGCCCGGTGGCCGCGGACGTAGATCATGCCGTTGAGGGCGCTGGAGCCGCCGAGGACCTTGCCGCGCGGCCAGTACACCTGGGTGCCGGAGGCGTGCCGTTGGGGTTCAGTGGTGTACGCGTGGTCCTGCGGGGAGTTCCACAGCTCCCACAGGCGCCCGGGGTCGTGGATGGCCGGGTTGTCGTCCCGGTCGCCCATCTCGATCAGCAGGACGGTCCGGCCGGCGTCCACGAGTCTGCGGGTGAGGGCACAGCCGGCGGAGCCGGCGCCCACCACGATGTGGTCGTAAACGGTGTGTGTTGCTCGCATGACGGGAGGGTCACAGGCGGACGGGCTGCCCGCTTGCGCTGTTGTGCACGGGCTGTTGCGGAGGCGGGCACGAACGGCTGTGCACGGACGGACGGACCGGCCCTGCGGCCGGGCGCACATTGCCCCTGCCGGCCTGTGGGCGACCTGGCAGCTGCGGTGGGTGACCGGGCCGGACCGAGTGGGCGAACGGCTGGTCCGAGGCAGCACGCGACGGGCCAGGACCACCGAGGTGGTCCTGGCCCGTCACGGGAGTCGCAGAAAGGGGGGCGGGTCAGGACACGGCGGGTGCGCTCGTGGTTCGCTCCGCAGCGCCGGCGCGGACCGCCGCCGCGTTCTTCCTGCGCAGGACGGCGGGAGCCGTCTCCTTCAGCCCGAGCGCGAGCAGGACGACCAACACGGCACCCGCCGCCGAGATGTACATGGCCGTCTCAAGCCCCCAGTTGTCGGAGGCCCACCCGGCGATCACCGGAGCGAGGAAACCGCCGGCGAGCTCCCCGATGCCCATGACCAGGCCCAGGGCGGTCGCCAGTGCGCCACGGGGGACGGTCTCCGCGGGGATGGTCGCCATGAAGAGGGTGAAGCAGCCGAGACCCGTATACGTGAGCACGATCACTGCGCCGAGCACCAGAGGGCTGCTCACATACACCACGGCCAGGGGACAGAGCGCGGCCATCACCGTGAAGACGATCAGTGTGCTCTTGCGGCCGAACCGGTCCGAGATCCCCGGTGTGACGAAGCCCCACACGACCCACGCCACCCCGAGGCAGGTCACGACGCCGCTCATCGTCGCGGGTGAGAAGCCCTTGACCGAGGTCATATAGACAGGCGCGAACGTGATGATGACGAAGAACCAGGTCATGTACGCGCAGGCGATCAGCACGCAGAGGATGATGTTGCGCTGCCGGAGGATGCTGCCGATGCTCGGCTTGGCCTCGGCATCCACGGATTCCGCCACGGGCTGCGTCATCACACGGCCACCCGGCGGCTCCTCCCGTACCGACCGCCAGATCCACAGGGCGAGCAGCAGGCCCGGGACGATGGTGATGACGAACGCCAGTCGCCAGCTGTACTGCGTGGCGATCCACACCACCGCGAGCGGGCAGAGGATGCCGCCCAGCAGCCCGGCCGAGGACCCCTGCAGCAGGCCCATGTTCAGCCCGCGCCGGTGCTCCTGTGACGCCTCCACCATCAGGGACTGCGACGCAGGCAGTACGGCACCTTCCGCCAGCCCCATCAGCGCTCGGGCCGCCAGCAGTGTGGCGAATCCGGCGACCAGTCCGCTCGACGCCGAAAAGCAGGAGAAGAGCACCACCGCGATGATGATCACGGGCTTACGGCGGCCGAGCCGGTCGGACAGGCGTCCGGAGATCATTCCGGACAGGGCCCAGGTCAGCGCGAGGACTCCGGAGAGCGTGCCCAGGGCGGTGTTCGAGAGGGGGATGTCCTCATTGATGAAGGGGACGAGGAAGAGAAGTGCCTGCCGGTCGAAGAAGACGAGGCCGAAGCCCAGGAAGAGGATGACGAGCAGCTTGTTCTCGTAGCGGCGGGCCTCGGGGCCGGCGCCACCGAGTGGAGGGGGTGCGGCGGATCGCTTTCTCAGCATGGATGCCTCATTCGTCGGATGAGCGGGAGCCGGAGAGGCAGGAAGGGGGAGTGCCGTGGGGAGAAGAGACAGCACAGGGCTGTCGATCAGCGCGGTGATGCTCTTCGGCCCTGGGGGAGGTCGGGACGTCAGCCCGTTCTTGTGTCTGCGGATGTTCCTGCGTAAGCCGCTCACCGGCGCCCGCGAGGCGGGCCCGAGAGGAGTGTGCGGCTCTCTCTCACGCACGGAGGGTGCACCACGGCGGCCCACTCCGGCTTGCGTGATGGTGCACCGGCCCTTGCTGGGGCGGGCACGATCGGTAGATCCGCCGTGTTCGGGACGTACTGCGACAGGCAGCGAAAGGGCAGCGAAACCGCGTGATCGCCGCTGAGCGCTCGCTAGGCGCCCAGCGCTGTGCGCCCGGCCCCGCGTGCCTCCGACGGGCTCATGCCGTAGGCGCTCTTGAATGCGTGGCTGAAGTGGGCGGGGTCGGGAAAGCCCCAGCGGCTTCCGACGGTGGCGACGGGCATGTGGGCGAGCGCGGGGTTTGCGAGGTCGCGCAGGCACTCGGCGAGGCGACGCTCCCGGAGCCAGCCCGAGACCGTGTATCCCCGCTCGGCCAGCAGCTTGTAGAGGAAGCGCCGCGAGATGTGGTGGGCGGCCGCGATCCGGTCGGGGCCGAGCCCCGGGTCGGAGAGCCGCTGCTCCATGTACGTGAGGATCCGCCGGGCCAGCAGCTCCCGCCCGTCGTCCTGCTGCGTCACGTGCACGGCGCACCGGTCCGAGAGCATCGCGCCGACCAGGTCGACCACGCTGTCCGCGAGCCGCTGCGTGCCGAGAGCGTCCAGTTGCCGCACCTGCCCGGCCAGTCCGCGCAGGAACGGGTGCACCACGGGCCCCAGTCCGTCGCTGCATGACACGGGGGTGGCGATCATGCGGGTCAGGTCGCGTTCGGGTAGCCGGAGCATGACCCGCGGGAACATCAGCACGAGTGTGCGGTACGGCTGGTCGAAGTCGAGTGTGTACGGGTGTCGGGTGTCGTAGATGGCCAGCTCGCCCGGCTTGAGCAGGGCCTGGCGGTCCGCCTGGGTCAGCATGCACTGCCCGGCCAGCTGAAGACTCACCTTGACGAAATCGGCCGGGTCGGAGGCGATGTGCCTACGGGTGTGGGCGACGCCGTGCGGATCCGCGGCCACGACGGACACCTGCACCGCGCCGAGTTGGGCGGTGTGCAGGGAGGCGCGGAAGTCGGGAACCTCGCGCGGTAGCGCTTCCAGCGGCACAAAACTCTGGCCGACCACGTCCCGCCAGAACTCGAAGCGTCCTGCGGAGGTGTCGTCCGACGGAGTCGTCATCGAGGGCATGGGTCTCCTCTGCGGGCCCTTCGGCAAGCCGGCAGGTAGGCGTGCCGCCGGATAGTAACTGTCGTATCCGGTTTTTACAAAGTGTGATGAATGGGATGTATGAGAAGATCCCGTGTCTGTCGAGGGCGCGGCGAGGGGTCCCGGAAGGGCTCGAAGCACCTCCGGGCCCCCACCGCCCGGAGCGTCAGCCGAGGCCGTCCGCACCCACCTGAACCGCGGACTCGTCGAGGACGGTGTCGGTCACGGGCTGCGGGCGTCCGTCCAGGTCGAGGACGGGGGCGGCATCCTTGTACCAGGACTTGATGACGGCGTTGCCCCAGAAGTCGCGGCGGCGGTCGTCGCGCACGTTCCAGCGGTACGTCTCGTGGTCCGGGTCACCGGTGTAGTAGTCCGAGGTGTAGATCTCCACGCGGTGGCCGTCGGGGTCCCTCAGGTACAGGTAGAAGGCGTTGGAGACGCCGTGCCGGCCTGGCCCACGTTCGATGTGGTGCTCCTTGCGGATCGACCCGAACAGGTCGGCGCATCGCAACACCTGGTGGGACTCGTGGGTGGCCACACCCAGGTGGTGCAGGCGCGGGCCCGCACCGCCGGTGAAGGCGACGTCGTGGACGGTCTGCTTGCGGTACATCCACGCCGCGTACAGCTCGTGCTCGTCGCCCTCGATGGTCTCCGAGCAGCCGAAACCGAGTGACTTGTAGTGGGCGTAGGCGGCGGGGATGTCGGGGGTGCAGATGTTGAAGTGGTCCAGGCGGGCGATCTCGGCGCCGTGGCGGAGGTCGTAGCGCTGGATGAGGCGTTCGGCGCGCTCGATCTCGTGGAAGAACTCCACTGGGAAGCCCAGCGGGTCGATGACGCGCACGGCCTCGCCCACGCCGTGCGTGCCCTCCCCCTTCTTCAGCCGCTTCACCGGGCGGCCGAGCCTGCGGAAGAACTTCTCGGCCTTGTCGACGTCGTCCGGGGTGCGGACGCGGTAGGAGATGTGGTCGAGGGCGGCGACGGCGCCCTTGCGCAGCACCAGGGAGTGGTGCGTGAGTTCGTCGGTGCCGCGCAGGTAGAGGGAGTCGGCGGTCTCGTGCTGGACGTGGAAGCCGAGCATGTCGACCCAGAACCAGCGGGCGGCGCCGAGGTCGGTCACGGCGAGCTGGGCGTAGGCGGAGCGGATGACGTCGGGTGCGTTCGGGTGCGGGTGCATGCTCATGCGGGGGCTCCGAAGCGGGGAGTGTGGACATCGCCGAGGGCGACGTGGACGATCTTCGACTCGGTGTAGAAATCGATGGAGTGGGCGCCGCCCTCGCGGCCGACACCGGAGGCCTTGACGCCACCGAAGGGGGTGCGCAGGTCGCGGACGTTGTGGGAGTTGAGCCAGATCATCCCGGACTCGACGGCGTGCGCGATGCGGTGGCCGCGCTTGAGGTCCGAGGTCCAGATGTAGGCGGCCAGGCCGAACTGGGTGGCGTTGGCGAGCTCGATCGCCTCCGCCTCGTCGTCGAAGGGTGCCACGGCGACGACCGGGCCGAAGATCTCTTCCTGGAAGATGCGGGCGTCGCGCTCGACGTCGGCGAAGACGGTGGGCTGGAGGTAGTTGCCGTCGGCCAGATGGGCGGGGCGGCTGCCACCTGCGACCAGACGGGCCTCCTTCTTGCCGATCTCGACGTAGTTCTGGACGCGTTCGTAGTGCTCGGGGTGGACCAGCGCGCCGACCTCGGTCGCCGGATCGGAGGGCAGCCCGACGCGGACGTTCGCCGCACGCTCGCCGAGCCGGCGGGTGAACTCCTCGTACACCGGCCGCTCCACCAGGACCCGTGAACCGGCCGTGCAGCGCTCGCCGTTGAGGGAGAACACGCCGAACACGATGGAGTCCAGAGCGGCTTCGAGGTCGGCGTCGGCAAAGACGACGGCCGGGGACTTGCCGCCCAGCTCCATGGAGGTGGTCTTCAGGTGCTGGGCGCTGGAGCGGATGATGTGGCGGCCGGTGTCCGTGGAGCCGGTGAAGGAGATCAGCGGTACGTCCGGATGGTCGACCAGCGCCTGGCCCGCCTCCTCGCCGATGCCGTGGACGATGTTGACGACGCCCGCGGGGACGCCGGCCTCGGCGAAAATCTCCGGCCACAGCGACGCGGACAGCGGGGTCCACTCGGCCGGCTTCAGGACCAGGGTGCAGCCGGACGCCAGGGCCGGGGCCAGCTTCCAGCTCTCCAGCATGAACGGCGTGTTCCACGGCGTGATCAGCCCCGCCACCCCGACCGGCTGCCGGACGACGTAGCTGAACTGCTCCCCGCCCTGCCGGAAGGCCTCCTCGCCGAGCCCGACGATGACGTCCGCGAAGTATCGGAAGTTCTCCGCCGCACGCCGGGCCTGCCCCTTCGCCTGGGTGATCGGCAGTCCGGTGTCGTACGTCTCGAAACCGGCGAGCCGGTCATGCCGCGCCTCGACGGCGTCGGCGATGCGGTACAGGATGTTCGCGCGTGCCCGGTTGGACAGGCCCGCCCAGGCGGGGAAGGCGGCGCGGGCCGCTCCCACGGCACGGTCGACGTCGGCCGCCGAGCCCCGCGCGGCCTGGGCGTAAGCCGTGTTGGAGACCGGGTCGCAAACGTCGAAGGTACGGCCGTCGGCGGCGTCGACCAGGTCGCCGCCGATCCAGTGCCGGATGAACGATGGCAGGTTCTCAGGGGTCACTTGTCGGCTCCGATCGGTGCGGTGAGGTCGCCGCCCTCGGCGAGCAGCGCGCGGATCTTCGTCAGACCGGCCTCGGTGGGCGTGGTCAGCGGCGGACGGACGAGGTCCGAGGCGATGCGCCCCTGCCGGGCCAGCACCCACTTCGCGGGCGCGGGGTTCGTCTCGACGAACAACAGGTCGACCAGCGGGTGGAGCCGGTAGTGCAGATCACGGGCGGCGTCGAACTCGCCCGCCTCCCACAGCTCGTACATGCGGGCCACGGCATTCGGCGCGAGATTGGCGACCGCCGACACGAACCCCGCCCCGCCCAGCGCCAGCAGCGGCAGGCACAGCAACTCGATGCCCGACCACACCAGCAGCGAGCGTCCGCAGGCGTGCAGCACACGGGAGAAGTGCTCGAAGTCCTTCGTGGTCTCCTTGACCCCGACGAAGTTCTCGAAGTCGGTGAACAGCCGCTTCACCGTCTCCGGCGCGATGTCGACGGCCGTGCGGGAGGGCACGTTGTAGGCGACGATCGGCAGGTCCGGGAACTCCCGGGCCACCCTTGCGTACCACTGGTAGAGGGCCTCCTGGGTGGGCCGCGCGTAGTACGGCGTGATGACCAGCGCCGCGTCCGCACCCAACTCCTGTGCTGCTGCGGTGAGTTCGAGGGTTTCGTCCAGCTTGTGCGAGCCCGTGCCGGGCAGGAAGGCCACCCGGTCGCCGATCTCCTCGACAGCGGTGCGCATCCCCGCGATTCGCTCGGCGACGCTCTGCGCGCTCGGCTCGCCCGTCGAGCCGCCGAGCGAGATGCCGTGCGAACCGGACTCCAGCTGGAAGCGGATCAGGGCGCGCAGGCCGTCATGGTCGACGGCGCCCTGCGCGGTGAACGGCGTGACGACGGGGGCGATGGACCCGCGGATCGCCGAAGGGTCGCTGCGGAACTTCACTGTGTTTCTCCCTTGCACCAGTTCTCGTAGGCGTCCCGCCAGGCCGGGCCCAGCGGATAGAGGCCGTCGACGCTCTCGCCCGCGGCGACCTGCTCGGTGATGAAACGCTCCTGCCGTTCCTGCTCGCGGCAGTCGGCGATCAGCTCGTCGGCCAGGTCGGGGGGCACGACGATCACGCCGTCGTCGTCGCCGACGATCAGGTCCCCCGGCTGCACCAGGGCCCCGCCGCACCCGACCGGTACGCCGGTGTCCCAGGGGACATGCCGGCGGCCCAGGACGGAGGGGTGTCTGCTTGCCGCGTACACCGGCAGGCCCAGGCCGGCGACGGCGGCGCTGTCGCGGACCGCGCCGTCGGTGACGACCCCGGCAGCGCCCCGCCTGGCGGCCCGCAGCGCGAGGATGTCGCCGAGCGTGCCGGCGGTCGGATCGCGCCGGGCGTCCATCACCAGGACGTGTCCGGGGCGCAGCTCCTCGATGGCCCGCTTCTGGGCGTTCATTCCGGTGCCGTACTGCTTGAAGAGGTCCTCACGCAGTGGCAGGTAGCGCAGAGTGTGGGCGACACCCACCATGCGTGTGCCGGGTGTGAGAGGGCGCACGTCGTCGATCGACATGTGCGGCAGCCCACGCCCCCGCAGTTGTGCACTGAGGGTGGCGACGGCGACCGAGCGCAGCCCGTCGGCCAGTCCCGGGGGGAGCAGCGGCATCGGTTCGTAGGCGGCTCCGTAGGCGGCCTCCCGCTCGGCCGGGTCGGTCCTGGGCATCGCGCCGTACGGAGCGAGCGTGTCACCTTCGGCGATCGGGTTGCGCAGCCGCCCGGTGGAGAGCTCTCCGCCGGTGACCTCGACCTCCACGAGGTCCCCGGGCCGCACGACAGAGGCGCCTGCCGGGGTGCCGGTGAGGATGACGTCCCCCGGTTCCAGGGTGACCAGCCGTGACAGGTCGGCGACGAGCTGCCCGAAGGGGAACAGGAGTGCGTCCGTCGTGTCGTCCTGCACCACCTCGCCGTTCACCCAGGTTCGCAACCGCAGTGCGGCCGGGTCCATTCGGCGGGCGTCCAGCAGGCGCGGTCCGATCGGCGTGAAGCCGTCCGCGCCCTTGGAACGGAGGTTGGAGCCCCGGTCGGCGTAGCGCAGGTCGTACACACCCGCGTCGTTCGCGGCCGTCACCCAGCGGACGTACGACCAGCCGTCCTCCGGTGCCACACGCTGCGCGCGAGAGCCGATCACGAGGGCGATCTCCCCCTCGAAGCCGAGGAGTTCGCACCCGGCGGGGCGGACGATCGCCTCCTTCGTGCCCGCCAGGGACGACGGCGGCTTCAGGAAGTACGACGGCTGGGAGGGAGTCCGGCCGCGTTCCCTCGCCCGACTGGGGTAGTTGAGGTGGACCGCGATGATCTTCGTCGGCGGGTTCCCGAGCGGGTGCGTCATCAGGAGCGCTCCAGGAATGCCTGCACCTTGGCCTTGTGGGGCTCACGGTCGTAGGACTTCACGTACGCGCCCGCCATACGGACCGGATCGCCGAAGAAGTAGTACTCGTACAGCGCCTGGCGGCTTGAGAACGCGGAGATGCAGGTGTCCCACACCAGGCGGAAGAGCCTGACCCGCTCGGGGCCGGTCAGGGTCGCGGACTGCAGGTACGCCTCGATGTCCTCGGCGGCTGGGCCGGTGATGTCGAGTTCGGTCGGAGTGGCCATCAGACCGGAGGCGCCGAGCTTGCGCAGGATCTGCGGGAAGCGCTGGTAGAGCTTGGGGTAGAGGTTCCGGGCGGCGTTGAGCGGGGCGAAGGCCGGGGTGAGGACGCCGTGCTCGTTGAGCTCGGCGTCGGCCTCGGCGGCGCGCAGGAAGGCCCGCAGCATCTCCAGCGTGGTGATGATCTCGGCGATGTCCTCCTGGACGTGCTGGAACTGCTCGATGCCGATGGCCTCGGTCAGCAGCGACACGAGGCCGAGCACGTACTCGGTCTTGGCGGTGGTGCGGGTGACGACCTGGTGGGTCATGTGCACCACGGACGAGGTCTGTGTGTAGAAGCCGTTGCACAGCTCGGCGTCACCGAGGGCGAAGCAGCGCTCGTAGGGCACGTGCACGTTGTCGAAGACGACCACGCAGTCGGACTCCTCGAAGCGGGAGGCCAGGGGGTGGTCGTGGCGCGGGCGGTCATGGTCGAGGGGCTCGCGGGCGATGTAGCGCAGGCCGGGGGCGTCGTTGGGGATGGCGAAGGCGTACGAGTACGGCTTGTCCTCGGGGGTGCCGCGCAGCACCGTGGACGGGAAGACGAGCATCTCGTCGGCGAACGGGGCGATGGTGGCAAGCATGCGCGCACCGTGGATCACGACCCCGTTGTCGTCCTCCTTCACGATCCGCGCGGCCAGCTTGCCGCCGGCCTGCTGGGTACCGGCGACGGACCGGTTGACCTGCGGCGGGATAAGGGTGTGGGTGCACAGCAGGTCCTCTTCGCGGACCTTCTCGTAGTAGCGGCGAATGTTCTCGCCGAATGCCGGGTTCGCCTGGGCGAACCAGTCGGCGGCCGAGGCGAGCGCCATCAGGGAACTGTTCATGTAGTCGCCGGTGCGGCCGAGCATGCCGTTGCTGTGGTCGGCCCACACCTTGAACGCCTTGCGGCGCTTGACCAGGTCTCCCGGCGTCTTCGGGGTGAGGAAAGACGTGCCGACCGGCTCACCGGAGGAGGGGGAGCTGTAAGTGAGGGTGTCTCTGTGGTCGGCGGAGTGCTGGAGGTCGTACAGCTCGGCATAGGTGCGCACCACGTTGCGGAACGCGGGGTGGTCCTGGACACCGCCGGTGAGGGTCTCGCCCTGGATGTGGACGGTGGGGCGGGAGGCGGCGAGGCGATCGAGGTATTCCTTGCCGGTGCGTGCGGCCATGTTCGTGCTCCTGGTGTTCTCGGGGGGTGAGTGGGCCGTTCAGATGAGGTGTTCGATGCCGTCGGCGGACTCGGCCGCCGTGCCGAAGCGGCTCCAGGCATAGGTGAGGGCGTCGCCGTCGCGGTGACCGAGATCGGTGACGCGGCCGAGGACGAGGGTGTGGTCGCCGCCGTCGTACGAGCGCCACGGGTCGCACTCGGCCCAGGCGAGCGGATGCGCGAGGCGGGGGACGCGGGCGCCCTCCACCCAGCGGGGCTCCGCCGCGCCCTTTGCCCCGGCGAACTGCCGGGCCAGCGGCTCCTGTTCGGCGCCGAGGATGTTCACACAGAACGGCCGGTCGACGAGCTGGTCGTGGCAGCGGGCCCGGCGGGCGATGCTGATGAGCACCAGTGGGGGTTCGGCGGAGACGGACGTGAAGGAGTTCATCGTCGCGCCGCGCGGGCCGTCGTTGCCCGCGTACGTCACGACGGTGACGCCGGTCGCGAACCGCGACATGCAGGCACGCAGCGCGCCGGGGCTGGGTGGGGCGAGTGATTCAGGCATGGCGGACTCCCTGGGAGCCGGCCGGGCTTCGAGCGTGATGCGCGGCCGGGAAGACCTGCCCTCTCGGGATCGGTGGACAGTCGACTGGAGGGGCGAAACGGTGGATACATAGACCAAAGCAAGTAATCAAAGCTTTGATTAATTGGGGACCGTACTCGTGACGAGGGCGCTTGGGAAGCCCCGAGACGAAGAATCCGTTACTCGCGGGAAACATCGCGGGAATGAGGTGGGCCCATGGTTCTCCGCCGTCGGTGGCCCGGCTTCCCGCGCGAGTCGACGGCGTGCCCGACCGCCCGCCTACACTCCTGGTGTGAACCAGCAGCCGGGCCCGGACAGCGAGCACCTGCACTTCTGGTCGTTCATCGACCACGCCGTCGACCGCGTCGGCCGGGAGTTGCCCGGCGTCGACCCGCTCGCCATGCGGCTGGTGCTCACCCTGCACCGGGCGGCCAACATGCTCGTGTACGACCTAGAGTCCACCGTGCACCGTCCTCGCGGCTGGTCGTGGCCGGGCTTCCGGATCCTGTTCGCGATCTGGCTGTCGGGCCCGGTGGAGGCGAAGAAGGTCGCCGAGCTTTCCGGTATGAGCAGGGCGGCCGTATCGGCACTGGTGAACACCCTGGAGCGGGACGGCCTGGTCAGCAAGGAGCGTGCCTCGTACGACGGGCGCGCGGTCCGGCTCGCCCTCACGGACGCCGGACTGGAAGCGATCACCACCGCGTTCCGGGCCCACAACGAGCGCGAACAGGAATGGGCCGGCTCGCTCAGCGAAGAGGAGCAACGCACTCTCATCGACCTGCTGGGCAAGCTGACCGCCCACTCCGCCCACTTCGACGCCCGGCACCGCGCGTGACGGCCGACGCACGCCGACCTGTGAAGATCGTTTGACCGCTCGGCCAGGACGGTTCTCTGGTTCTGCTGCGCCTGCGTCAGCGGGCCGCCTACGATCCGTCACCGTGTCGGTGCGCCGGAGGTCGTGGGGAGGGTATGGGGATGTCCGACCTGGAGCGGATTACGGCTCGCCGTAGCGAACTTGACGCGCTCGCCGAGGAGCTGGCCAAGCGGCTTCAGGAGGTCGAGGCCGAGCGGGAGGAGCTGGGGATCGCTGAGCTGGTCCTCGACCGCCGGCCGAACAAGGCCGGGCTGATACGGAGGCGCTGGGGTGGCGGCCCCGATGAAAGCGCAGGTGGCGGGGCGTGCGGTGCTGCTGATCCCGCACCGCGGTGAGACCGGCGACGAGGCCGCGCTGCCCGGTGACTACCGCCGGATCCTTCAGATCGTGCGGGCCGCCGGCCGTCGGGTGCAGGTCAGGACGGTGGGTGAGGAGCTGGGGCCTGAGGTGGCGGTGCGCGGGAAGCTGGAGCCGCTGCGGGTGAAGATGACCAAGCTCGCCGATCCCGGCTGGCCGCACAAACGGCCCGACGGGAAGTTCACCACGCGCCTGTAATCGCGTCGGACCGGGGCAGCAAGGGGCGTAATCGGCGGGCCCCGGCGGCAGTTGAGTTTGGTGCGAAGACTGCCACCGGCGGTACTTGCGCGGATGCTGCTGTTCCTGGGCGCGGACCAGGCCATTGCGGGACAGCACCCGGTGGACCGTGGCCCGCGACGGCGCCGACTCCAGCCCGCGGCCGGACAGCTCGTGGGAGATCCGGCGGGCACCCCACCGGGGATGCCGGCGGCGCAGCTCGCAGATCTCGGCCTCAACCTCGGCGGACAGGCGCGTGGGACTGTTCCACGGTCGGCGGGAGCGATCCAGCAGACCGGGCATGCCCTCCTGCTCGAACCGCCGCCGCCAGCTGTGCAGGGTCTGGCGCGAGGTGCCGTACCGGGCCGCGACCTCACCGATCGGAGACCCGCCGAGCACTTCGCGGACAGCCCGGTAGCGGTACTCGGCCAACTGCTGTACATCCACGACTCAGACGGAAGCACCCCTGCCGCACCGGCAGTTGGGGGATAGCGGACGTTCAGCCGAACGTGTCAACCATGTCCGGAGCACAAACGGTTAAGCATCTCCTGAGACCTCACACCGACAGCCTCCTTCCTCACGTACGAGCCGCTCTCGACTCGTCAGCCGAACGCGTCGGTTTCGCTCAGGACGACTGGTCTTCGCCTGCCCGCAGCAGCGCTGCCATGCCCACCCATGACCGACGAAGCCGGTGCCAAGCGCAGAACCTCGGCTCGGACCCCGGGTCGATCGCAACGTCGGATTTCAGGGGAGGTGGCGATCTCAAGTACCGCGACCGAAGCATGTGAACTGAGGTGCTTCACCAACTGAGAGTCAGTGCCTATTTGTATCCCTCGGCACGCCTCTGACCAGGCGTTTTGTGTGGTTGGCCGAGAGTGAGGTCAAACGGCGGCGGTGAATAGGGTTAAGAACGGCAATCGAAGCATGTCTCAGTACGTGCTGCGCTCGCTGATCCGCAAGTAGGCGGATTCGGTACGGCAGTTGAGGGCCGCATCCCTGGTAGCAGGTGTGCGGCCCTTTGCCGTACGGCAGCTTGTGCGCCAGGCGTTTACAAACGCGCCGCTCGGCGCTACTTTCCCCCTGAGTGAGGTGGGAGCGCTCCCATCAGACTCGTGGAAAGGCAGACCGGAACCTGCCCGAACCACCGGGGCCCTCCCACCTCACCCGCACGTCCTCAGAGAACCGCAGCGACCCCACATCCGCAGCGCGAAGGGACGTACGTCGTCATGAGTCCTCGAAATCCTCGATTACTGCCCTTAGCGGCATCAACTCGCTTCAGAGCATGGCTACTTGTGCTGCTCGCCCTCGTCGTCACCGCCCCCGCACTCGGCCTCGTGGTCGCGTCCGGCGGCGAGGCGGAGGCCCACGGCACCCCCATGAAACCCGGCAGCCGAACCTTCCTGTGCTGGCAGGACGGCCTGACCGACACCGGTGAGATCAAGCCCGTGAACCCGGCCTGCAAGGCGGCGCAGCAGGTCAGCGGCACGACGCCGTTCTACAACTGGTTCTCCGTACTGCGCTCGGACGGCGCCGGCCGCACCCGCGGTTTCGTGCCCGACGGCGAGCTGTGCAGCGGCGGCAACACCAACTTCACCGGCTTCAACACCCCGAGCGACAAGTGGCCGTTGACCCACCTGACCTCGGGCGCGACCGTCGACTTTTCGTACAACGCATGGGCCGCGCACCCGGGTTGGTTCTACGTCTACATCACCAAGGACGGCTTCGACCCGACCAAGCCGCTCACCTGGAACGACATGGAGGAACGGCCGTTCCTGAGTGTCGACCACCCGCCGCTCAACGGCTCCCCGGGCACGGTCGAGGCCAACTACTCCTGGTCCGGCAAGCTTCCGGAGGGCAAGGACGGACGCCACATCATCTACATGGTCTGGCAGCGCTCCGACAGCCAGGAGACCTTCTACTCCTGCTCCGACGTCGTCTTCGACGGCGGAAACGGCGAGGTCACGGGCATCCGCGAGCCCGGCAATCCCACCGAGCCGGTGCAGGGCACCTGCACGGCCACCCGCAAGACGACGGGCAGCTGGAACGGCGGCTACCAGTCCGAGGTGACCGTCACCAACTCCGGCGACGTCTCGATGCTCGGCTGGATGGTCGACTGGACGCTGCCCAGCGGCCAGAAGGTCGAGAGCCTCTGGAGCGGCAATGCGACGTACAGCGGGCAGAACGTGATGGTCCACAACGTCGACTGGAACGGCTCGCTGGATCCGGGGGAGAGCACGACGTTCGGGTACACGGTCGAGGGCTCGGGGGGTGACGCAACGGCGACCCTGCCTTGCCGGGTCGGCTGAACCTCCGCTCGGGCGGGCCCGGTGTCGGTGACAGCCATCGGCCACCGGGTCCGCCCCCCAGCGATGACCTTCAGGCGTTGACGCTCTGTGTCGATGTACAATAATGCGCACCGTCGTAGCGTCGATATGTACATTCGGGAGGTCTCGGTGGCGCTCACCCACATCGATATCGACGATGAATCCCTGGAGACAGCCAAACGCCTGGGCGGCCACCGGACCAAGACGGCCGCGGTGGCAGCGGCACTGGAGGCGTACAACAAGCGACTGGCTCGAGCAGCGGCGTACGACAGATATTTCGAGATGGCCCAGGACTGGGACATCGAGGGAGCCGAGCAGGCTCACCGCGCGGACAAGAAGGCTGTACGTCCGTGATGCGCTACCTGCTCGATTCCTCGGCGCTGTGGCGCCTGCTCCGGGACCGCGAGCTTCATGAGGCATGGAGACCGGTGGTCATGGACGGAGACGTTCTCTCCTGCTACCCGCAGCGAGCGGAGTTCCTCCGGTCCGCACGTGACTCCAAGGAGTACAGAGCGTTCAGCGACATGTTCGCAGACCTCTACGACGATGTTTCCGTAGCCAAGAGCGCAGGCCAATGGGTCAGCGCCTTCCAGGAGCGGGCAGCAGACCAAGGTGCGCACAGGGCACTCTCGGCCGTCGACCTCCAGATCTGCGCAACGGCGGCCCACCACGGACTCGTCGTTCTCCATGACGACGCCGACTTCGTCACGGCGTCCCGGTTCGCTGTGGAACTGAGCCAGCACAACGTCCACGACGGCCCTCGCAATTGACCGAGTACAGGGGGCGGGCGCGGAGACTCTCTCCGCGCCCGCCCTTCCCGTGGGGGGATTGTCCCGGCGCTCGTCAGGCCAGCAACTCCACCTCCGCCAGCGTCGCCTCGCCATCGAGGACCAGCCGATAGCGCTCGTACGTTCCCGGCTTGGCGATCGAGAACGCGCGCGTCTGCTTGTCCCAGGCGAAGGACTCGCCGGAGCGTTTGTCGAGGTCCTTCCACGTACTGCCGTCGTCGGAGGAGCCCTGGAGGACCCAGCCCTTCGGAGCCTTCGCCCGATCCGACGACGTGAGCGTGTACTGAACTGCCTTCGCCCCCTTGGCGATTGGGAGATCGATGGAGGCCGCGGAACCGGCCGTCGCCGACGTGTTGTCGAACAACGACCCTTCCCCCTCGATGACATCGGCCCGTGGCGACGGCACCTTGCCGTCATCCGTGATCGACGGCGGCGCCGCGTTCTTCCCCGTGCCCCACGACGACGGCTTCGGGCCCATGTCGAACTCCAGAACCCCGCCGCGGGAGATCAGCGAGTGGGGGAGTGAAGTCGACGTCCACGTACGGCCGTTGACCTTCAACCCCTGTACGTACACGTTCTTCGCGCTGTTCTTGGGCGCCTTGATGACCAGGTCCCTGCCGTTGTCCAGATGGACCGTCGCCTTGGTGAACAGCGGGGAGCCGACAGCGTATTCGCCGCTGCCCATCACGAGCGGATAGAAGCCCAGCGCGGAGAACAGGAACCAGGCCGACTGCTCGCCGTTGTCCTCGTCGCCGTGGTAGCCCTGCCCGATCTCGCTGCCGGTGTACAGGCGCGACAGCACCTCGCGGACGTTCTTCTGGGTCTTCCAGGGCTGGCCGGCCGCGTCGTACATGTAGTTGACGTGGTGGGCAACCTGGTTGGAGTGGCCGTACATGCCCATCCGTACGTCTCGTGCCTCGGTCATCTCATGGATGACGCCGCCGTACGAGCCGACGAACTCCGGCGATGCCGTCTCGGGCGTGGCGAAGTACTCGTCCAGCTTCTCCGCGAGCCCCGACCGTCCCCCATACAGGTTCGCCAGGCCACGGGAGTCCTGGGGTGCGGTGAAGGCGTAACCCCAGCCGTTCGTCTCGGTGTAGTCGTAACCCCACACGCGCGGGTCGTACTTGGCGGACTCGACCCGCCAGTCGCCCTTCTCGTTACGGCCCTGGAAGAAACCGGCCTTGTCATCGAAGAGGTTGACGTAGTCCTGGGCCCGGTCGAGGAAGTACTCCGACTCCTCTCTGTAGCGCTTCTCGCCCGTCTTCTTGTAGAGGGCCTGGCCCATCTTCGCGATGCCGTAGTCGTTGAGGTAGCCCTCGAGCGCCCACGACAGGCCCTCTTTGGTGTCGGTGCTCGTGTAGCCGAGGAACGGCGAGGTGCCCATCCCCTTGCGGCCGACTCCGGACGAGGGCGGGACCACGGTCGCGTTCTTCAGGGCCGCCTCGTACGCCGACTTGGCGTCGAAGTCGACGCCCTTGACGTACGCGTCGGCGAACGCCACATCCGAGGACGTGCCGGTCATCAGATCCGCGTACCCGGGCGAGGACCAGCGCGAGGTCCAGCCGCCGTCCTTGTAGTGCTGCACGAAACCGTCGACCATCTCGCCCGCCTGACCTGGCGTCAGCAGCGAGTACGCCGGCCAGGTCGTCCGATACGTGTCCCAGAAGCCATTGTTGACGTACACCTTGCCGTCGACGATCTTCGCCCCGGTGTGCGTCGGGGTGTCCGGGCCGGGCATCGGCGAGAAGGGGGAGGCGTACTGGTACTTCGACCCCACCTTCTCGAAGCCGGAGTTGGGATACAGGTACAGCCGGTAGAGGCTGGAGTACAGCGTCGTCAGCTGGTCCGGCGTCGCGCCTTCCACCTCCACCTTGCCGAGGATCCGGTCCCACTGTTTCTGGGCGCGCGACTTGACCGTGTCGAAGGACGTGCCGTCGGGGATCTCCTGGCGGAGGTTGTCCTTGGCCTGGTCGACGCTGATGAGCGAGGTCGCCAGGCGGAGAGTCACGGTGCGGTCGGGGCCCGCGTCGAAGCGCAGATGGCCCTTGACTCCGGACGCGTCTCCGTCGGTCACGGGTGCGTCGAAGGTTCCGTACACGAAGAGCCGTGTCGCGCCCGTCGACAGTCCGGACTTCACGTCCGAGTAGCCGGTGACGGTCCCGTTCTCCTTGTCCAGGGTCAGGCCCGCCTGGTCGGTGACGTTGTCGAAGAGCACGCTCGCGTCGTCACCGGGGTAGGTGAAGCGGAGGGCCGCCGCGTGATCCGTGGGCGCCATTTCGGCCTTGAGGCCGTTCTCGAAGCGGACTCCGTAGTAGTACGGGCGTGCCGTCTCGTTCCCGTGCCGGAAGGCGAGCTCCCGGGCCTCACGTCCCGTGTCCGGGGTGCCGGAGGCGGCCGACGGCATCACCTGGAAGGTCTGCCGGTCGCCCATCCAGGGGCTGGGTTCGTGGCTGGCGCTGAACGCCTGGATGGTCGGCAGGTTGTCCGCGTTGTTCGCACGTGCGTAGTCGTACAGCCAGCTGAGCGAGCCCGCGTTGGTGACCGGCGTCCAGAAGTTGAAGCCATGCGGCACGGCCGTGGCGGGGAAGTTGTTGCCGCGCGAGAAGGCGCTGCTGGAGTTGGTGCCGCGGGTCGTCAGCGCGTAGTCGGACAGATGCGCCTTGGGCTTCTCGGGAGCTACGGACCGCAGCGCCACGTCGTCCAGCCAGCCGCGGAACTTCGCGGGGCCCTTGGGGGAGTCGTACGCGACCAGGATCCGGTCCACCGTCTTGCCGGCCGCGACCGACCCGATCCGTGAGGCGACGTTGTTCCACTGGTTGACGTACAGGACCTTGGCGGCGCCCTGCCCCTGCGGGGTCAGCGCGAATCCGTGCTGGTCGGTGGCGCGCAGGCCACTCAGGTAGGTGCCGTCGGTGAAGGCCAGGTCCACGGACGCGTTGGTGGCGGCGTAGTCGCGGTCGCCGTCCGCCATCGACGGGAAGATCCGGTACGCCAGCTCGGTGTTCCGCCCGACGCGGACGTTGACGTCGAAGACCTTGTTGTACGAGTAGGCGCGGCCGTCCGCCTTGTGGGTGCCCGCGTAGCGCAGGGCTCGCTTGCCGGTGAAGCCGGCGCCCGCCTTCGCGGTCGGGGAGCCGCTTGGGCCGCGGTCCACGAGGGAGAGCATGTCCTTGGGTACGGGCTCCTCGTCGCCGCCGGTCGAGAACTGCACGTCGGCGAGTTGCAGGGCGTCGGAGGCGCCGTTGTTCTTGGTGAAGTCGAGCCGGAAGTGCTGGTACTCGGCCGGCTCGGCGAGGTTGTACGACTTCGTCTGGAAGCGCTCGCCGAAGGATTCGCCGGTGCGGCTGTCGAGGGTCTTCCAGTCCTTGCCGTCCGTGGAGCCCTTCAGGGTCCAGTCCACGGGGTCGCGCTCGTCGTGGTCGTTGGCCGAGGTCAGCGCGTAGGTGGCCAGCTTGACCGGGGCGTCCAGGTCGAACTCGGCCCAGCCGGTGGGCGCGAAGGTCAGCCACTTGGTGCTCGGTTCGACGTCGACGAGGTTCTCCTTCACCTCGCCGCCGCCGGTGTTCTCGGCGCTCGCGCGGACGTCGGTGACGTGCTCGGTGACATTGCCGGGGATGCCGGTGCTGAAGCCGCCGTCCACGCCCGAGGAGCGTTTCGTCCCGTCAGGTGTCGTATCGACCGTATTGAGCCAGTCGGGGGCCGGATCGTCCGCCTCGAAGGAAGAGGTGAACTCCCGGTCTGCTGCCGCCGCTTGGACCGGGCGGGCGACGGCGGCGCCCTGCGAGGCCACCACCAGTGCTAATGCCGTCGTTCCGAGAAGTGCCGTGGAACCCCATCTGTGCCGAGATCTGTGCCGCATCTACCAGAATCCCTCGCGAAGTGGACAACGTTGTCAATCCGCTGTGCGGGGTCCAGTAGGGCGTCAAGTGGCCAGTGGTGTCAAGGGTGTTGGAAGGGGCGTATGCGATGTGAAGAGCCGCAAGGTGCCGGCATCGCTCAATTGGCCGAGGTCAGGAGAGGTTCGGCGGACGCGCGGGAAATTCAATGGCGTGTCATATATCCGCGAGATCTCAACTAGGGAAAGAGTGCCGACCTAAGCTGCATTCGATCTTGCCCCCGCGTCGGGAAGTGGACTATACCTGTCAGCGTCCGCAGGAGGGCTCGTTCGTCCGTGGGCGTCCCAGCATGACCCGAGTTCCATCGACACCCCTCGCAGGGGCGCACCGAGTACGTCGTCCTACCCGGCCTCAGGGCCGGGGGTCCGGCCCGTGACGCAGCCGCTTTCGGCCATGTGTCGCCGGGAAAACAGAGCACATCATCGCGGTGCCCGGGAGGATCCGGTTCACCGCCTGAGTCCTGGAGAAGGCGAGGACTTGAGCATGGGATCCACTTCCGCCCACAGCGGCCGTGAAGGTGTCGGCCGCCGCGATCTGATCAAGCGGTCCGCAGCGCTCGGCCTCATCGCCGTGCCCACGATGAGCTTCCTGTCCGCGTGCGCCAGCGGTGACGGCGGCGGCGAGGACAAGGTCGAGAAGGGCCAGAAGACCAAGGAGAACCCACTCGCCGTCAACGAGAGCGCGCCGCTGGAGATCGTCATCTTCGACGGCGGTTTCGGCACGAAGTACGCCGAGGACGCCAAGGCGGTCTACGAGGAGAAGTTCCCCAAAGCGAAGGTGAAGTTCTCTGCCACGCAGAAGATCCAGTCGGTTCTCCAGCCGCGCTTCAACCAGGGCACTCCGCCGGACTTGATCGACAACTCCGGTGCCGAGCAGATGGACATGGGCGTCCTCGTCGGCAAGAAGCAGCTCGCCGACCTGACCCCGCTGCTGGACGCGCCGTCCATCGACGACCCGAGCAAGAAGGTCCGGGACACTCTGCGCCCCGGCATCGTCGAGATGGGCCAGTTCGACGGCGACCCAGTGTGGATCATGTACTACGCGTACACGGTGTACGGCGTGTGGTACTCGCAGAAGGCCCTGGACTCGCTGGACGCCACGTACCCGGAGACCTGGGACGAGATGCTCGCGGTCTGCGAGAAGGCGAAGAAGAAGGGCATCGCGGGCTGGACGTATGCGGGCAAGCACCCGTACTACATCCCCTTCTCGCTCTACCCGATGATCGCCAAGGTCGGCGGCCCGGAGACGCTCGACGCCATCGACAACCTCGAGCCGAACGCCTGGAAGCACCCCGCGGTCAAGACCTGCTTCGAGGCCTACTACGAGCTCTACAAGAAGGGCTACATCCTCGAGGGCACGCCGGGTCTGGACCACATCCAGTCGCAGACCGCCTGGACCGAGGGCAAGGCGCTGTTCATCCCGAACGGCTCGTGGGTGGAGAACGAGGCGGCGAAGACCATGCCGAAGGACTTCGACCTCGCGGTGTCCGCGCCCAGCGGAATCGACAGCTCGGACAAGATGCCCTTCGGCACCATCTGGGCGTCGGGCGGCGAGCCCTTCATCGTCCCCGCCAAGGCCAAGAACCCCGATGGCGGTATGGAGCAACTGCGCATCATGCTCAGCGAGGAGTCGTCGAAGAACTTCACCACGTCCGTCAAGTCGCTGTCCGCGTTCAACGGCGGCACCGACGGTATCGAGCTGACCCCGGGCCTGAAGTCCGGTGTCGCGGCCCTGGAGAAGGCCGGCGAGAACGTGGTCAACCCGCGCCTCCAGGACTGGTATGTGGCGCTGCAGAAGGAGAAGATCGGCGTCGGTGGTCTCGGCGAGATGATGGCCGGGCGGCTCACCCCGGCCGAGGCGATCAAGAAGATCCAGGCGTACGCCGACGAGGCGGCCAAGGACGACTCCATCCAGCACTACAAGCACCAGTGAGCGCGGCGGGGGACTCCGGGCGTGACCGGGGTCCCCCGCTCTCGATGGTCGTGGCGTCGGCGGCAGCGCCCGCGGGAAGATCGGGTCGGTAGGAATGCAGCACGGTAAATACCGTTTCATCGTGGGGTTCTTGTCGGCCCCTCTGGCGATTTACGTCCTTTTCGTCATCTGGCCCTTCATCCAGTCCATCTACTATTCGTTCACGGACTGGAGCGGACTGAGCCCCGAGTTCAAGATGGTGGGCTTCGCCAACTTCACGAGGATGCTGGAAGACGACGTCTTCTGGAAGTCGTTCCAGCACAGCGTGATGTTCGTGGTGCTGCTGCCGCTGGTGACGCTGACACTGGCGCTGTTCTTCGCCTTCATGCTGAATGTGGGCGGACGGCGCAGGAAGAACGCCGCGATCGCAGGCGTACGCGGCTCGGCCTTCTACAAGGTCGTCTACTTCTTCCCGCAGGTGCTGTCGATCGCGATCGTGGCGCTGTTGTTCCAGTTCGCGTACAACCCCAACAGCGGTGCGATCAACTCCGCGCTCAAGGCGGTCGGTCTGGACAATGTCCAGCCCAACTGGCTGGGCGATCCGGATCTCGCGCTGTGGTGCGTCTTCGCGGTCCTCGTCTGGTGCACCGTCGGATTCTTCGTGGTGCTCTTCTCCGCCGGAATGGCGTCCATTCCCAGGGACTATTACGAGGCGGCCCTGCTGGACGGCGCGAACCGCATCACCACGTTCTTCCGGATCACCCTGCCGTTGCTCTGGGACACCGTGCAGTCCGGCTGGGCGTATATGGGCATTCTGGCGCTGGGCGCCGAGTCCTTCGCGGTGGTGCAGATCATGACCGTGGGGCCGAACGGGGGTGGCCCCGACTATTCGACGACGGTTCTGCCGCTGTACGTCTATCAAAAGGCGTTCCGTGACGGCCAGGCCGCCTATGCGACGACGATCGGTGTTGCCCTGCTCATCGTGACGCTGCTGTTCGTGGCGGTCGTGATGCGGCTGGGCCGGCGCGAGCGGTTGGAGTACTGACTATGAAGACGACCGACACCCCTCCCGCCGACGCCACTTCGGACGAACCGCCGCCCGTCGCCAAGACGAAGGCCGCGCCCGGTCCGCTGGAGAAGCCGTCCGAGGGCAGGACCCTCAATTTCTTCTCGCACGGCATGCTCATCCTCTGGGCGTTCATGGTCGTGATGCCGCTGCTGTGGGCGGTGATGACCTCGTTCAAGACGGACCGGGACATCTTCAGTTCGCCGTGGGCGCTGCCGGATTCGCTGCACTTCGAGAACTGGTCGCGGGCGTGGACCGAGGCGCACATGAGCGACTACTTCCTCAACACGTTGATCGTGGTGGGGTTCTCGCTCTTCGGCACGATGCTGCTGGGTTCGATGGCGGCGTACGTCCTCGCGCGTTTCGAATTCCCCGGGAACCGCTTCATCTACTTCCTCTTCATCGGAGGAATGAGCTTCCCGATCATCCTGGCGCTGGTTCCGCTGTTCTACGTCATGCAGAACCTTTCGCTGCTGAACACACTGCCCGGGCTGATCCTGGTCTACATCGCGTACTCGCTGCCGTTCACGGTGTTCTTCATGACGTCGTTCTTCCGTACGCTGCCGACCTCGGTGGCCGAGGCGGCCTTCGTGGACGGTGCCTCGCACACCCGGACGTTCTTCCAGGTGATGCTGCCGATGGCCAAGCCCGGACTGATCAGCATCAGCATCTTCAACTTCCTGGGGCAGTGGAACCAGTACATGCTGCCGACGGTTCTCAACACCGAGCCCGACCGGAAGGTCCTCACCCAGGGCCTCGTCCAGCTCGCCGTGAGCCAGGGCTACAAGGGCGACTGGTCCGGTCTCTTCGCGGGCCTGGTCATGGCGATGCTGCCGGTCCTCGCCGCGTACATCATCTTCCAGCGCCAGGTGGTGGCGGGTCTGACGGCGGGCGCACTGAAGTAGCGAACCGGTCGTAGGAGCGGTTTGCGAGGGTGGTCCCGGATTGATGCCGGGACCACCCTTATGTATGGGCCCTGGCATGTGCCCCTCTGCTCAACCTCTTGACGGGAGGCAGCCCCAACAGCTCAGCTTAGAGTTCACTAGTTGCACATAGACGGGGTCTCACCGAGGCGGCCCCGTACGCAGGAGGTCGTCGTGGAGACTCCGGGGTCGCAGTCGTCGCTGCACCGAGCCAATCTCGAGCGGGTCGTACGCGCGGTGCGTCTGGCCGGATCACTCACGCAGGCGGAGATCGCGAGGACGACGGGCCTGTCCGCGGCGACGGTCTCCAACATCGTCCGCGAGCTCAAGGAAGGCGGAACCGTCGAGGTCACGCCCACATCGGCGGGCGGACGGCGGGCCCGCAGCGTCAGCCTGAGCGGCGACGCCGGCATCGTCATAGGAGTCGACTTCGGCCACACGCATTTGCGCGTCGCGATCGGGAACCTCGCCCACCAGGTGCTCGCCGAGGAATCCGAACCCCTCGACGTGGACGCCTCCGCCGCCCAAGGCCTCGACCGGGCCGAACAGCTGATCAGCAGGCTGATCGAGGCCACCGACGTCGACCGCAGCAAGATCGCCGGTGTGGGCCTCGGTGTGCCGGGACCGATCGACGTGGAGTCCGGCACCCTCGGCTCGACCGCCATCCTGCCGGGCTGGACCGGCACCAAGCCCGCCGAGGAGCTGCGGGGGCGGCTCGGCGTGCCGGTGCATGTGGACAACGACGCCAACCTCGGCGCCCTCGGCGAGCTCGTCTGGGGTAGCGGCCGGGGGGTGCGGGACCTGGCGTACATCAAGGTCGCCAGCGGTGTCGGCGCCGGCCTTGTGATCAGCGGACGTATTTACCGCGGACCGGGTGGTACGGCGGGAGAAATCGGTCATATTACTCTTGATGAGTCCGGCCCCGTCTGCCGCTGCGGAAACCGGGGCTGTCTGGAGACCTTCGCGGCCGCGCGCTACGTACTGCCGCTGCTCCAGTCCAGCCACGGCACGGATCTGACGATGGAAGGCGTCGTACGGCTGGCGCGGGACGGCGACCCTGGCTGCCGTCGCGTGATCGCCGACGTCGGCCGACACATCGGCAGTGGAGTCGCCAATCTCTGCAACTTGCTCAACCCGAGCCGGGTCGTCCTCGGCGGTGATCTCGCCGAAGCCGGTGAGCTGGTGCTCGGGCCCATAAGGGAGTCGGTCGGCCGTTACGCGATCCCCAGCGCGGCGCGTCAACTATCCGTTCTTCCAGGGGCACTTGGCGGCCGGGCGGAGGTCCTCGGGGCTCTCGCTCTCGCACTCAGCGAGATGGGGGATTCAACCCTTTTGGACGGGACCCTCCCCGCGGCCGCTCCTGCCTTCACTTAGAGAACGGATGGCACCGTTGCCATCTCGTTAAGGATTTACTTCTTGACGTCGCACTAATGGCCGAGTTGACTGCCAGCCACCTCGGCCGCATCGTCGCGGCCTCGTCAGGGAGGTATCTGAAAGTGAATACGCGTATGCGTCGCGCCGCTGTTGCCGTTGCCGCAGGTGCGATGGCCATCTCGCTGGCTGCCTGTGGCAGCGCCGAGGAAGCCGGCGGTGACAAGGAAGAGACCGGCGCCGCCAAGGGCGACGCGATCAAGGTCGGTCTGCTCCTTCCGGAGAACCAGACCGCGCGTTACGAGAAGTTCGACAAGCCCCTGATCGAGAAGAAGGTCAAGGAGCTCACGAACAACAAGGGCGAGGTCGTCTACGCCAACGCCAAGCAGGACGCCACCACCCAGAACCAGCAGGCCGACACGATGGTCACCAACAAGGTGGACGTGCTGATCGTGGACGCTGTGGACTCCAAGGCCATCGCCAACTCGGTGAAGAAGGCCAAGGAAGCCGGTATCCCGGTCGTCGCGTACGACCGTCTTGCCGAGGGCCCGATCGACGGCTACGTCTCGTTCGACAACGAAGAGGTCGGCCGTGTCCAGGGCAAGGCGCTCCTGGAGGCCCTGGGTGACAAGGCCACACCCTCCACCAAGATCGTCATGATGAACGGCGCGATCACCGACCCGAACGCCGCCTTCTTCAAGAAGGGCGCGCTCTCCCAGCTCGAGGGCAAGGTCGACATCGCCAAGTCGTACGACACCAAGGAGTGGAAGGCGGAGAACGCCAACGCCAACATGGAGGGCGCGCTCTCCTCGATCGGCAAGAACAACATCGCCGGCGTCTACTCCGCCAACGACGGCATGGCGGGCGGCATCATCACCGCCCTGAAGGCCGCCGGTGTCAACCCGCTGCCGCCGGTCACCGGCCAGGACGCCGAGCTCGCCGGTGTGCAGCGCATCGTCGCGGGCGAGCAGTACATGAGCGTGTACAAGCCCTACCCGCAGGAGGCGGACGTCGCCGCGGAGATGGCCGTCGCCCTCGCCAAGGGCGAGAAGCTCGATTCCATCGCCAAGACCGAGGTCGACAGCCCGACCACCAAGGGCGTCCCGTCGGTCCTCGTCCCGGTCATCTCGCTGACCAAGGACAACATCAACGACACGGTCATCAAGGACGGCATCTACACGGTCGACGAGATCTGCACGCCCAAGTTCAAGGCCGCCTGCGACAAGGCCGGCGTCAAGTAGCAGGTCCGCACAGCTCCTCCGGCGCCCCGCCACCAACAGCCCCGCAAGCTCGCGCGGGGCGCCGGACGGAACAGCTCCCAAAAACTTCAGTACTGCCTCTCCGCCGGGTCAGGCGGCTAAGGAGATGGTTTACGTGTCCGCTACGCCTGTGCTGGCGTTGCGCGGGGTCTCCAAGCGGTTCGGTGCCGTGCAGGCGCTCACCGACGTAGAGCTCGAGGTCCACGCCGGTGAGGTGGTCGCCCTGGTCGGCGACAACGGCGCCGGAAAATCCACGCTGGTCAAGACGATCGCCGGCGTGCACCCCATCGATGAGGGCGTCATCGAGTGGGACGGCAGGTCCGTCCAGATCAACAAGCCGCACGACGCCCAGAACCTGGGCATCGCGACCGTCTACCAGGACCTCTCGCTGTGCGACAACATCGACGTCGTGGGCAACCTCTATCTGGGCCGTGAGCTCAAGAGGCGCGGCGTGCTCGACGAGGTCGAGATGGAGCGCCGCTCCCGCGAACTGCTGCAGACACTGTCGATCCGCATCCCCAGTGTCCGCATCCCGATCGCCTCGCTCTCCGGTGGCCAGCGGCAGACCGTGGCCATCGCCCGTTCCATGCTCGGCGAGCCCAAGCTGGTCATCCTCGACGAGCCCACCGCCGCCCTCGGCGTCGAGCAGACCGCGCAGGTCCTCGACCTGGTGGAGCGGTTGCGTGAGCGCGGCCACGCGGTGCTGCTCATCAGCCACAACATGGCCGATGTGAAGGCCGTCGCCGACAAGGTCGCCGTACTGCGCCTCGGCCGCAACAACGGCGTGTTCGAGGTCAAGTCGACCTCGCAGGAGGAGATCATCTCCGCCATCACGGGCGCCACGGACAACGCCGTGACCCGTCGCGCGGCGCGGGGCAACGGAGGGGTGCAGAAGTGAGTATCGACAAGACACAGGACACCGCCCCGAAGACCACCGGCGCAGTGGTCGAGAACCCGGAGGCGGCCGCCGGCGCGGATGTCGCCGTCGACCCGCGGCTGCTGGTGCGTGAACGCGGCTTCGCCGGCTACGTCATCGAGTTCAAGCGCAAGATCCGCGGTGGTGACCTGGGCTCGCTCCCGGTCGTCATCGGCCTGATCGCCATCGCGATCATCTTCCAGACACTGAACTCGAACTTCCTGTCCGCCGAGAACCTCAACAACATCGCCGTCGCGATGGTCGCCACCGGCATGATGTCCGTCGGCATCATCTTCGTGCTGCTGCTCGGCGAGATCGACCTCTCGGTCGGCTCCGTCAGCGGTGTCGCGGGTGCCATCGCGGCCGTACTGAGCGTCACGCACGGCATGAACGAGTGGCTGGCCGTGCTCATGGCCCTCGGCGGCGGCGCGATCGCGGGCGCGCTCCACGGCTTCTTCTTCGCGAGGATCGGTGCGCCCGCGTTCGCGGTCACCCTGGCCGGCCTGCTGTTCTGGCTCGGCTTCATGCTCCAGCTCCTGGGCGAGAACGGCACGATCAACCTCGACGGCGACGGTGTGATCGGCAAGCTGACGACGTACTACTTCTCCGACATCGCGGCCGCCTACGGGCTCGCCACGATCGCGGTCGCCGTCTTCTTCGTCTCGTCGTTCCTCGACAGCCGCCGTCGCGAGGCCGCGGGCGTCCCGTCCCGGCCGCTCGTCGACATCCTGCTGCGTACGGGCCTGCTGGCGGTCGTCGCGTTCGCCGCGGCGGTCATGTTCAACCAGTACAAGGGACTGCCGCTGGCGCTGCTGCTGTTCCTCGTGGTCCTGGTGACCACCGACTTCGTGCTGCGCCGCACGGGCTACGGGCGCAAGATCTTCGCGCTCGGCGGCAGCGTCGAGGCGTCCCGGCGTGCGGGTATCAACGTCACGGCGGTACGGATCTCCGTGTTCGCCATCGCCGGTTTCTTCGCGGCGGTGGGCGGTCTGTTCTGGGCCTCGAAGATCGCCGCGGCCAACCAGAGCGCCGGCGCCGGTGACCTGCTGATGAACGTCATCGCGGCGGCCGTCATCGGCGGCACCAGCCTCTTCGGCGGTCGCGGCCGTACCTGGAACGCGCTGCTCGGCGTCATGGTGATCACCTCGATCCAGTACGGGCTCGCACTCGAGGGCATCGCCACACCGATCCAGTACATGATCACGGGCAGCGTCCTGCTGGCCACGGTCGTGATCGACTCCATCACGCGCAAGACGCAGCGAACGGCGGGCCGCGCGTAGCGCTCCGCTAGGAGCAGGGTTCGCCCAATAGCTCGGGGCGGATCGTAGATTGGCGGCTGCGGGTTGTATGTGGCTCGTCGCGCAGTTCCCCGCGCCTCTGCAGGGGCGCGGTGGCTCGCTCCTCTTATGACAGTGCCCGGCACCATTGGCGGTGCCGGGCACTGTCATGAAAGGCGGAACATTACACTCGACGAGCCCGGCAAAAGCCAGAACAGCTCTACAGCAAGGAGGCACGGGTGCCGCTGCTGACCCGTATCACGGGACCGCGCGATCTGGACCGGCTCAGCCTGGAGCAGCTGGACCAGCTGGCCGAGGAGATCCGGACCTTCCTCGTCGACGCGGTCTCCAAGACCGGCGGCCACCTCGGCCCCAACCTCGGCGTCGTCGAGCTCACCATCGCGCTGCACCGTGTCTTCGACTCGCCGAAGGACAAGGTGCTGTGGGACACGGGCCACCAGTCCTACGTCCACAAGCTGCTCACGGGTCGTCAGGACTTCTCCAAGCTGAAGATGAAGGGTGGCTTGTCCGGCTACCCCTCGCAGGCCGAGTCCGAGCACGACATCATCGAGAACTCGCACGCCTCCACGGTCCTAGGCTGGGCCGACGGCCTCGCGAAGGCGAACCAGGTCCTGAACAAGGACGATCACGTCGTCGCGGTCATCGGCGACGGCGCCCTCACCGGCGGCATGGCCTGGGAAGCGCTCAACAACATCGCCGACGCCAAGGACCGCCCCCTGGTCATCGTCGTCAACGACAACGAGCGCTCGTACGCCCCCACCATCGGCGGCCTCGCCAACCACCTGGCCACCCTGCGCACGACGGACGGTTACGAGCGCTTCCTGGCCCGGGGGAAGGATCTGCTGGAGCGCACCCCGGTCGTCGGCAAGCCCCTCTTCGACACGCTGCACGGCGCCAAGAAGGGCCTCAAGGACTTCATCGCCCCGCAGGGCATGTTCGAGGACCTCGGCCTGAAGTACGTCGGCCCCATCGACGGCCATGACATCGAGGCCCTGGAGTCCGCGCTGGCCCGCGCCAAGCGCTTCGGCGGCCCGGTCATCGTGCACTGCCTCACCGAGAAGGGCCGCGGCTACCAGCCCGCCCTCCAGGACGAGGCCGACCGCTTCCACGGCATCGGCCCCATCCACCCCGACACGGGCCTGCCGATCAAGGCCTCGGGCGCCGACTGGACCTCGGTCTTCGGCGAGGAGATGGTCAAGCTCGGCAGGGAGCGCGAGGACATCGTCGCGATCACCGCGGCGATGCTGCAGCCGGTCGGCCTGAAGAACTTCGCGGACACCTTCCCGGACCGCATCTACGACGTCGGCATCGCCGAGCAGCACGGCGCCGTCTCCGCCGCGGGCCTGGCGACCGGTGGCCTGCACCCCGTCTTCGCCGTGTACGCGACGTTCCTCAACCGCGCCTTCGACCAGGTCCTGATGGACGTGGCCCTGCACAAGTGCGGAGTCACCTTCGTCCTCGACCGGGCGGGCATCACCGGTACAGACGGCGCCTCCCACAACGGCATGTGGGACATGTCGATCCTTCAGGTCGTGCCCGGCCTCCGGCTCGCCGCGCCCCGCGACGCCGACCAGGTCCGCGCCCAGCTCCGCGAGGCCGTCGACGTGGACGACGCGCCGACCGTGGTCCGCTTCTCCAAGGGCGCGGTCGGTCCCGCCGTACCCGCCGTGGGCCGTATCGGCGGCATGGACGTACTGCGCGCGCCCGGCACCGACGCCCCGGACGTCCTGCTCGTCTCCGTCGGCGCACTCGCGCCCATGTGCCTGGAGATTGCCGACCTGCTCGACAAGCAGGGCATCTCCACGACCGTCGTCGACCCGCGCTGGGTCAAGCCCGTCGACGAGGCCATGGCCCCGCTCGCCGAGCAGCACCGCGTGGTCGTCACCGTCGAGGACAACTCCCGCGTGGGCGGCGTCGGTTCGACGATCGCGCAGGCCCTGCGCGACGCGGGCGTCGACCTCCCGCTGCGCGACTTCGGCATCCCGCCGCGGTTCCTCGACCACGCCTCCCGCAAGGAGGTCCTGACGGAGATCGGCCTGACCGCCCCGGACGTCGCCCGCCAGGTCACAGGCCTGGTCGCCAAGCTCGACGGGCCAAGCGAGCGCCCGACGACCCGCATCGACTCGGCGGAACCGGCCCGCGACTGACGGCCACAGGACGGCTTTGCAGGGGCCGGACGACGGCTCTGAATGGGCCGGTTTCACCCATCCTTCACGGTGGGGAGACCGGCCCATTCGCGTGAAACCGCCTGCGCCCGGGCATACGCTCCACGCCCCCTCTCGATCATGTCGAGATCGACAAGCGTGGGAGGTAAACCCGTGACCAGCCCCCTCTTCAGGACCAAGAAGGTCGAGCAATCCATCCTCGATACCGAGGAGCCGGAGCACGCGCTCAAGAAATCCCTGTCGGCCCTGGATCTGACCGTCTTCGGCGTCGGCGTCATCATCGGCACCGGCATCTTCGTCCTCACCGGCACGGTGGCCAAGAACAACGCAGGCCCCTCCGTCGCCCTCGCCTTCGCCGCGGCCGGCGTCGTCTGCGCGCTCGCCGCGCTCTGTTACGCCGAGTTCGCCTCCACCGTCCCGGTGGCGGGCTCCGCCTACACCTTCTCGTACGCCTCCCTCGGTGAACTGCCCGCCTGGGTCATCGGCTGGGACCTGGTCCTGGAGTTCGCGCTGGGCACGGCGGTGGTCGCCGTCGGCTGGTCCGGCTACATCCAGTCGCTCATGGACAACGCGGGCTGGCAGATGCCCGCGGCCCTGGGCAGCAGAGAGGCCGCCGACGGCTTCGGCTTCGACATCCTCGCCGCGGCCCTGGTCCTGGTGCTCACCGCCATCCTCGTCCTCGGCATGAAGCTGTCCGCGCGGATCACCTCCCTTGTCGTCGCCATCAAGGTGACGGTCGTCCTCGTCGTGATCATCGCGGGCGCCTTCTTCATCAAGGGTGACAACTACGACCCGTTCATCCCGAAGGCGCAGGACGTGCCGCCGGGTGAGAGCCTCGAAGCCCCGCTGATCCAGCTGATCTTCGGATGGGCCCCGTCCAACTTCGGCGTGATGGGCATCTTCACCGCCGCCTCCGTCGTCTTCTTCGCCTTCATCGGCTTCGACGTCGTCGCCACGGCCGCCGAGGAGACCAAGAACCCGCAGCGCGACATGCCACGCGGCATCCTCGGCTCCCTCTTCATCTGTACGGCCCTGTATGTCGCCGTGTCGATCGTCGTGACCGGCATGCAGCACTACAGCGAACTCTCCGTCGACGCCCCGCTCGCCGACGCCTTCAAGGCCACCGGACACCCCTGGTACGCGGGCTTCATCAGCTTCGGTGCCGCGGTCGGCCTGACGACCGTCTGCATGATCCTGCTCCTGGGCCAGACCCGGGTCTTCTTCGCGATGAGCCGCGACGGACTGCTGCCGCGCTTCTTCTCGCGCGTCCACCCCCGCTTCAAGACCCCGCACCGGCCGACCATCCTGCTCGGCGTGGTCATCGCGGTCCTCGCGGGCTTCACCCCGCTGAACGAACTCGCCGCACTGGTCAACATCGGCACCCTGTTCGCCTTCGTGGTCGTCGCGATCGGCGTTCTCATCCTCCGCAAGACGCGCCCCGACCTGCACCGGGCCTTCCGCACTCCCTGGGTGCCGCTCATCCCGATCCTGTCGGTGTGTGCCTCGCTGTGGCTGATGCTGAACCTGCCCGCCGAGACGTGGGTGCGGTTCGGCATCTGGATGGCGGCCGGTTTCCTCGTCTACTTCGCGTACGGCCGCACGCACAGCCTCCTCGGCAAGCACAGGGAGACCACGGTCGACGACGTCCTCAAGCCGCCGCCGAACGGCGGGACCCCGTAGACGCGCGCCTGCAGTAGACGTGCCGGCGGCGAACGGCGGGTCAGGGGCGGACTGTTCGCGGGCCTGTGACCTCCGCCCCCAACGCGCCCACCCTGTCTCGCAGTTCGCGGTCGGCCGTGACCACCAGACAGCGGCGCCCCGCGGCCTCGGCGGCCAGCTCCACGATGCGGTCGTCGCCGCTGCCGGGCGCCGAGTCGACCCGTACGCCCGCAACGGACGACACACCGCGGGCGGCACCCTCGACCACGAGCACCACCTCCAGGGGACCCGGGAACGCGGGCAGTCCCTCATCGGCGTACAGCACCAGCGAGTCCCGTAGCCGCTCGGCCGCCCCGCGGCGATCCCGCCACCAGCCGTCCGGAACCGAGCCAACCACATTCGCGGCGTCGACGATCATGAGAACAGGGGCGCTCATGAGGCCAGGGTCGCACGGGACCGCCCTGGTCGGCCCGACTAGAGTGGGGGAGTGTCGATGGTCCGTACAGTGAACGGTTCCTGGCTCATACGCGGCCGGGACGGCCGGCTCAGCGCATACGCTCCGCGGGACGAGGCGGTGTGGTGCTGGGCCCAGCGAACCCCGGGCGGTTCGTGGATCGCGCCCCGTACGGTGGGCGGCGACCAGCGTTTGCATCCCGTGCTCGCCGTGGGTCAGGGAACCGACGGTTACGCCCACTTGGTGGCCTGGCGTCCCACCGGCCCGCAGGAGGCGGGGCTCGTCCACACCACGCACTTCCGCCCGCATCTCGCCGCGCTCGACTGGAACCGGCTCGGGCACCCCAACAAGGCGGGGGCGCAGACCGGCGTTCCGTCCGTCGCGGTCGATGTGGAGGGCCGCGCCCATGTGTTCGTGCCCAACGCCGGTGGTGGCGTGAGCATGCGCGGCCAGAAGGAGCGCGGCGGCTGGGGCCCCTGGCGCGACCTGAAGGGTCGTGAGGTGGAGGGCGAACTGGCCGCCGTGACAAGGTTGTCGGGCCGCGTCGAGCTGTACGCGACCTCGCCGGAAGGAATCCTGCGCTGGACACAGGCAGGCTCCGGCCACATACCCGCGCTCGACGGCGAGCCCCTGAAGGCGGCGGCCCGCCCCGGCACATTGCGGGCCCTCGCCACCTCCGAAGAACACGTGACCCTCTTCTTCACGGACGAGTCGGACACCCTGTGCGCCTGGCGCCCCGGCACCGAGCCCGTCCCGCTCCTCCCTTGCGCAGGCCCCGGACCCGTCTCCGCCATACGCTTCACCCTCGACGACGTCGACTGCACCCTCCTCGCCCAACGCTCCAGAAGCGGCCGAGTCGCCTTCGCCGCCTACCCGACCGAGCAGGAGTCCGCGGGCGCCTGGTGGACGGAGTCGGGCCCCCAACTCCCCCCGGACACCCAGGTGTCGCTGAGCAAAGACCACCAGGGCCACCTCGTGGCGGCAACACTCCAGCCGGCCAAGGGGGCCAAGGGGGAACTCCTGATGACCCGTAGGAAGGCCGAACCGGGGCTGGCGCTGGAGGCGTGGCATCCCATCGTCCTCGAGTAGCGCAGATGGCCGGGTAACACCGATGCCCGGCACACCGGTTGGTGTGCCGGGCATCGGCGCGCCCCTTCAGGGGCGCGGGGAACTGCGCGACCAGCCACAGACGGGCCCGCAGTTTCCCGATCGCTCCAGCCGAGCGCTAAGCGGGAACGCTCGCCACACCAGGCTCGAGGAACTTCTTGCCGTTCACGCGCTCCGAGACGCCCTCGCGGTCCAGGTACGGCGTGATGCCGCCCAGGTGGAAGGGCCAGCCGGCGCCCGTGATCAGGCACAGGTCGATGTCCTGGGCCTCGGCGACGACGCCCTCGTCGAGCATGATGCCGATCTCCTGGGCCACCGCGTCCAGGACGCGGGCGCGGACCTGGTCCTCCGTCAGGACCGTGTCGCCCTGCTTCAGCAGCGCGGCGACCTCCGGGTCCAGCTCCGGCTTCCCGGAGTCGTACACGTAGAAGCCGCGCTTGCCCGCTTCGACGACCGCCTTGAGGTTCGGGGAGACCGTGAAGCGGTCCGGGAACGCCTTGTTGAGCGTCTCGGAGACGTGCAGGCCGATCGCCGGACCGACGAGCTCGAGGAGGACCAGCGGCGACATCGGCAGACCGAGCGGCTCAACGGCCTTCTCGGCGACCTCGACCGGGGTGCCCTCGTCGATGACGTTCTGGATCTCGCCCATGAAGCGGGTGAGGATGCGGTTCACGACGAACGCCGGGGCGTCCTTGACCAGAACCGCCGTCTTCTTCAGCTTCTTGGCGACGGCGAAGGCCGTGGCCAGCGAGGCGTCGTCCGTCTGCTCGCCGCGCACGATCTCCAGGAGCGGCAGGACGGCGACCGGGTTGAAGAAGTGGAAGCCCACGACCCGCTCGGGGTTCTTGAGCTTCGACGCCATCTCGGACACCGAGAGCGACGAGGTGTTCGTGGCGAAGATCGCGTGCGCCGGAGCGACCGTCTCGACCTCCGCGAACACCTGCTGCTTGACGCCGATCTCCTCGAAGACGGCCTCGATGACGAAGTCAGCGTCCGAGAAGCCCTCGGCCTTGTCCAGGACACCGGTGACCAGGGCCTTCAGCCGGTTGGCCTTGTCCTGGTTGATACGTCCCTTGCCGAGCAGCTTGTCGATCTCGGCGTGGACGTAGCCCACACCCTTGTCGATGCGCTCCTGGTCGATGTCGGTCAGCACGACCGGCACCTCCAGGCGGCGCAGGAACAGCAGCGCGAGCTGCGAGGCCATGAGGCCCGCGCCCACGACGCCCACCTTGGTGACCGGACGCGCCAGGTTCTTGTCCGGGGCGCCAGCCGGACGCTTGCCGCGCTTCTGGACCAGGTTGAACGCGTAGATACCGGCGCGCAGTTCGCCACCCATGATCAGGTCGGCGAGGGCCACGTCCTCGGCGTCGTAACCCTGCTGGAGGTCGCCGTTCTTGGCCGCGGCGATGATGTCCAGCGCGCGGTACGCGGCCGGGGCCGCCCCGTGCACCTTGCTGTCCGCGATGAAGCGGCCCTTGGCGACCGCCTGGTCCCAGGCCTCACCACGGTCGATCACCGGGCGGTCCACGACGATCTCGCCCTTGAGGACGGAGGCCGTCCACAGCAGCGACTGCTCCAGGAAGTCCGCGCCCTCGAAGATCGCGTCCGCGATGCCGAGGTCGTAGACCTGCTGGCCCTTGAGCTGCTTGTTCTGATTGAGCGAGTTCTCGATGATCACCGAGACGGCCTTGTCGGCGCCGATGAGGTTCGGCAGCAGGGTGCAGCCGCCCCAGCCGGGGACCAGGCCGAGGAACACCTCGGGCAGCGAGAACGCCGGGATCGCCTTCGACACCGTGCGGTACTTGCAGTGCAGGCCGACCTCGACGCCGCCGCCCATCGCCGCGCCGTTGTAGTACGCGAAGGTCGGCACCGCCAGCGCGGCCAGGCGCTTGAAGACCTCGTGGCCGCCCTTGCCGATGGCCAGCGCGTCCTCGTGCTTCTTGAGCAGCTCTACGCCCTTGAGGTCCGCGCCGACCGCGAAGATGAACGGCTTGCCCGTGATGCCGACACCGACGATCTCGTCGGCCGCGGCCTCCCGCTCGACCTGGTCGATGGCGGCGTCGAGGTTCGCCAGCGACTGCGGTCCGAAGGTGGTCGGCTTGGTGTGGTCCAGGCCGTTGTCAAGGGTGATGAGCGCGAAGCGCCCGGCGCCGAAGGGCAGGTCGAAGTGGCGTACGTGCGCCTGGGTCACGACCTCGTCGGGGAACAGCTCGGCCGCGCCCTTCAAAAGCTCAGCTGTGGTGCTCACTTCTCCCCCTCGAAGTTCGGGTTCTCCCAGATGACCGTCGCGCCCATGCCGAAGCCGACGCACATGGTGGTCAGGCCGTAGCGGACGTGCGGCTGCTCCTCGAACTGGCGGGCCAGCTGCGTCATCAGACGGACGCCGGAGGAGGCCAGCGGGTGGCCGTAGGCGATGGCGCCGCCGTACTGGTTGACGCGCGCGTCGTCGTCCGCGATGCCGTAGTGGTCCAGGAAGGCCAGGACCTGGACGGCGAAGGCCTCGTTGATCTCGAAGAGGTTGATGTCCTCGATCGACAGGCCCGCCTTGGCGAGGGCCTTCTCGGTCGCCGGGATCGGGCCGTAGCCCATCACCTCGGGCTCGACCCCCGCGAAGGCGTACGAGACGAGGCGCATCTTGACCGGCAGATTGTTCTCGCGGGCGAAGTCCTCGGACGCGATGATCGAGGCGGTGGCGCCGTCGTTCAGACCGGCCGCGTTACCGGCGGTGACCCGGCCGTGCACACGGAACGGCGTCTTGAGGCCCGCCAGGTTCTCCAGCGTGGTCCCCGGACGCATCGGCTCGTCGGCGGTGACCAGGCCCCAGCCCGTCTCACCCGCCTCCTCGTTCGTACGGCGTACGGAGATCGGCACCAGGTCGGCCTGGATCTTGCCGTTCGCGTAGGCCTTCGCCGCCTTCTCCTGCGAGCGCACGGCGTACTCGTCGGCGCGCTGCTTGGTGATGTGCGGGTAGCGGTCGTGCAGATTCTCCGCGGTCATGCCCATGAACAGGGCCGACTCGTCGACCAGCTTCTCGCTCACGAACCGCGGGTTCGGGTCCACGCCCTCGCCCATCGGGTGGCGGCCCATGTGCTCGACACCACCGGCGATGACGGCGTCGTACGCACCGAAGGCGATGGAGCCCGCGGTCGTGGTGACGGCGGTCAGCGCACCGGCACACATACGGTCGATCGAGTAACCGGGCACCGATTGCGGCAGCCCGGCCAGAATGCCGGCCGTGCGGCCGATGGTCAGGCCCTGGTCGCCGATCTGCGTGGTGGCGGCGATGGCGACCTCGTCGACCTTCTTCGGGTCGAGACCGGGGTTGCGGCGCAGCAGCTCCCGGATCGCCTTCACGACGAGGTCGTCGGCGCGGGTCTCGTGGTAGATGCCCTTCGGGCCCGCCTTGCCGAACGGGGTACGGACGCCGTCGACGAAGACGACGTCCCTGACGGTACGAGGCACGATGGCTCTCCTCCAGATGCGGGATAGGCGCTGCCGGCACGCACGGCTGAGCGCGCGCTCAGCACCATGCTACTTACGGGTAACCGCGCTGCCCAGTCCAAGACACGGGAGCGGCGAAGGTCACATGGTCACTTTGCCGCGTGGGGGTGACTGCCGCCCGTTTTGGGGCGCGGGGCTGGAACATGTGGGGCTCCGCGGGGATGGGGGTCCCCCGCTCATGGGGCCCCCCTCGCTCGAGCGAAGCCGAGAGTGGGGGAGCAGCCGAGAGTGGGGGGAGCGACAAGCCACATCGAACCCGCGGCGTGCAACGGGGCGGGACCCGGGCCCCTCCCGGAGATCACCCCAACAACGGCGTGATCTCGACGTAGCTGTTCCGCTTCAGGGCCCGTTCGGCGCGCATCGGGAGAACATCTCGGCCGGTGCGGTCCTCGTCATTCCCCGGGGGGCGACGAAGCGAGCGCCGGCAGCAGCACCGGCGTCACCTGCTCGACCTGCCACGGCCGCGCCCCGTACCCGGCGAGCGCGGCCGCGACGGACTCGGCGTTCACTTCGGCAGGCGGCTCCCAGCACACCCGGCGCACGGTGTCCGGGGTGATCAGGTTCTCCTGAGGCATGGTCAGGGTCTCCGCCAGCGCCGACACCGCGGCCCGCGCGGCGACCAGCCGGGCCGCGGCCACCGGGTCCTTCTCAGCCCAGGCGCGCGGCGGCGGAGGACCGGTCACCGGCTGCCCCGGCTGCGGCAGTTCGTGGTCCGGCAGCGCCTTCGCTCGGTCCACGGCGGACTGCCACTGCTCCAGCTGACGCCGGCCCATACGGTGCCCGAACCCGTTCAACGCGGCGAGCGCCTGCACATTGGTCGGCAGGGAGAGGGCGGCCTCGATGATCGCCGCGTCGCCGAGCACCTTGCCCGGCGAGATGTCCCGGCGCCGCGCAACCTTGTCCCGGGCCTGCCACAACTCCCGTACGACCGCCATCTGCCGCCGTCGGCGCACCTTGTGCATTCCGGACGTACGCCGCCAGGGATCCTTGCGCGGCTCGGGCGCCGGCGCCGAGGCGATCGCGTCGAACTCCTGCCGGGCCCACTCCAGCTTGCCCTGCCGGTCGAGCTCCTTCTCCAGCGCGTCTCTGAGGTCCACGAGCAACTCCACGTCGAGCGCGGCATAACGCAGCCACGGCTCGGGCAGCGGACGCGTCGACCAGTCGACCGCGGAGTGCCCCTTTTCCAGTACGAAGCCCAGGACACCCTCGACCATCGCGCCGAGCCCGACGCGCGGGAACCCGGCAAGCCGACCGGCCAGCTCGGTGTCGAACAGGCGGCTGGGGACCATACCTATTTCGCGCAGACACGGCAGATCCTGCGTGGCAGCGTGCAGCACCCACTCCACACCGCCCAGCGCCTCGCCGAGACGCGAGAGATCGGGACACGCGACGGGGTCGATGAGCGCGCTGCCCGCACCCTCGCGGCGCAACTGCACGAGGTACGCGCGCTGGCCGTACCGGTAACCGGAAGCACGCTCGGCGTCCACGGCGACGGGACCGCTGCCCGCGGCGAACGCGGCGATCACCTCGGCGAGCGACGCCTCATCGGCGATCACGGGCGGAATCCCGTCCCGGGGCTCCAACAACGGAATGGGCACCTCTGCTTCAGAGGATCCGCCGTCGTCCGGAGGGGCGCCTCCGGTGGTTCGCAGTGATGTGTCTGCTGCGGTCTCTTGGGCGTCGGTCACATGTCAAGGGTATCTGTACGCCCCACCGTCTGACCCGTACTGCCGCTCGACGCGGGGTCTGACCGGCCAGAATCGGTCTCCGCGTGGCGCAGGCCCGCGATGAGCAGCTCGACCAGCCGGCGCGCGTCGTAGTCGGGGTCGCTGTCCGCGCCGATGCAGAGGTTCCCGACGCCGCGCATCAACTCGTAGGCCTCCAGGTCGGAGCGGATCTCGCCGGCTTCGGCCGCTGCTTCGAGCAGCGCGGTGCAGACGGGCACGAGGCGGTCGAGGAAGTAGGCGTGCAGCGCCTCGAAGCCGGCGTTGTCCGACTGCAGCACGGCGGCGAGTCCGTGCTTGGTGACCAGGAAGTCGACGAACTGGTTGATCCACTGGGCCAATGCGGCATGCGGAGACGCGCTGGTCGCCAGCAGGGCCGGCCCGGCCTCGGCGCAGGCGTCGACCTGGTGCCGGTAGACGGCGATGATCAGATCCGCCCGCGTCGGGAAGTGCCGGTAGATCGTGCCGAGGCCGACGCCGGCCTTGGTCGCGATGTCGCGTACGGGCGCCTCCACGCCTGACGTGACGAAGACGGAGGCGGCCGCGTCGAGCAGAGCCTCCTTGTTGCGCCGGGCGTCCTTCCGCCTGGGCTGGGCTTCGGACTGGGCCTCGTGCCCCGAGCCCTCGTCGCTGTCGTTCACCGCGCCGCTCCTTCTGCTGCCGTGCTTGCTGAGCCTGAACGTACTTGCCAAACGGAACAGTGTTCCGTATCGTCATTCCGGAACGAGGTTCCGTTTGTTCGCGATGTTAGCAATGGAGGAACAGGTCATGCAGTACCGCACCTTGGGCCGCACCGGTGTGCAGGTCAGCTCCCTCGCGCTCGGCGCGATGAACTTCGGCAAGATAGGGCGCACCACCCAGGACGAGGCCACCGCCCTCGTCGACGCCGCCCTCGAGGGCGGGATCAACCTCATCGACACCGCCGACATGTACAGCGACGGCGAGTCCGAGGAGATGGTCGGCAAGGCCATCGCCGGCCGACGTGACGACATCGTGCTGGCCACGAAGGCGACCATGCCGATGGGTGACGAGCGCAACCACCGGGGCAGTTCGCGCCGCTGGCTGGTCACCGCGCTGGACGACAGCCTGCGCCGCCTCGGCGTCGACCACGTCGACCTCTACCAGGTCCACCGCTGGGACCCGAGCACCAGCGACGAGGAGACCCTGTCGGCCCTGACCGACCTGCAACGCGCGGGAAAGATCCGCTACTTCGGCTCCTCGACCTTCCCCGCCCACCGCATCGTGCAAGCCCAGTGGGCCGCCCGCGAGCACCACCTGAGCCGTTACGTCACCGAACAGCCCAGCTACTCGATCCTGCAGCGCGGCATCGAGACCCATGTCCTGCCTGTGACCGAGGAGTACGGGCTCGGAGTGCTGGTGTGGAGCCCCCTGGCCTCGGGCTGGCTGTCGGGCGCGATCCGCGAGGGCCGCGACATCACCACCAGTCGCTCGACGTTCATGCCGCAGCGCTTCGACCTCACCATCCCCGCCAACCGGGCCAGGCTCGACGCCGTCGAGCAGCTGGCCAAGGTCGCCGACGAGGCCGGCTTGACCATGATTCAGCTCGCGCTCGGATTCGTGACCGCGCACCCGGCCGTGACCAGCGCGCTCATCGGCCCCCGCACACTCGACCACCTGCACTCACAGCTCGCCGCCGCCGACACCGAGCTCTCCGCCGACGTACTCGACGCGATCGACGCCATCGTCGCCCCCGGCACCGACCTGGCCTCGCACGAGAAGTACGACACTCCGCCCGCGCTGCTCGACCCGGCACTGCGGCGCCGCTGATCGTCCGACGGGCGGCGGTCGTCGGGGACATGCGGAACGCCCGTCGACGGAACGTTCCGTCGACGGGCGCCTGCGGGATGTAAAGCAGTCGGCTCAGTGGATGATGCCGGTGCGCAGGGCCACCGCCACCATGCCGGCGCGGTCGCCCGTGCCGAGCTTGCGGGCGATGCGGGCGAGGTGGCTCTTGACGGTCAGGGCGGACAGGCCCATCGAGACGCCGATGGCCTTGTTCGACTGGCCCTCCGCCACCAGCCGGAGCACCTCGACCTCGCGGCCGGACAGTTCGCGGTAGCCGCCCGGGTGGCCCGGGGCACCCGGGGGGCGGCGGTGCATACGGGCAGCGGCGGCCGAACCGATGGGGGCGACGCCGGGGCGGGTGGGGAGGCCGATGTTCGTACGCGTACCGGTGACGACGTATCCCTTCACGCCACCGGCCAGGGCGTTGCGTACGGCGCTGATGTCGTCGGCGGCGGAGAGGGCGAGGCCGTTGGGCCAGCCCGCGGCTCGGGTTTCGGAGAGGAGGGTGAGGCCGGAACCATCCGGCAGATGGACTTCGGCGACGCAGATGTCCCGGGGGTTGCCGATGCGGGGACGAGCCTCCGCGACGGACGAGGCCTCGATCACATCGCGCACTCCGAGGGCCCACAGATGGCGGGTGACGGTGGAGCGCACGCGCTGATCGGCCACGACCACCATCGCGGTGGGCTTGTTCGGGCGGTAGGCGACCAGGCTTGCGGGCTGCTCGAGGAGAACGGACACCAGGCCTCCTGGGGGTGGGGGGGTGTGGGACGGGGCCGGCTCGGGGGGGGAGGGAACCGGGGGGAACCGTGCTTTCAAGGTCACAGAGGTCTTCGGCACTAAACCCGTCTGCCTTTAGAGAAAGATCACGATTTGGTGAGTAACAATCCGTGCAATTCGGACGGACGATCGATCACCCGAAGATCGAACGAGTCCACTCCGCTTCGTTACGCGGCTGAAAGTGGTCGTATCGACAAAGCGATTGGTGCGGGTGGGTGAGGGATCGGGTGGCAAACGTGAAGGGACTGATCAGAAGCGATTGATCAGAAGCGATTGATCAGGAGGGGGTGATCAGGCGGTTCGTCAGGGGGGAGCGGGGTGGGGCTCAGCGGGGCTGGGGGCCGCGGCGCTGAGGGAGGGTTACGACCGAGGGGTCGCCCGGGGTGGCCGGGGGCAGGCCGGCGATCTGGGACAGCAGGTCGCACCAGGCGGCGAGGTGGGAGGCCGTGTCCGGGACGCCGCCGAGGCCCTCGCGCGGAGTCCAGGAAGCGCGGATCTCGATCTGGGAGGCGGGTCGGCGTTCCGAGAGGCCGCCGAAGTAGTGAGAGCTCGCGCGGGTGACGGTGCCGCTGGGTTCGCCGTACGACGGGCCGCGGGCCTGGAGGGCGCCGGTCAGCCAGGACCAGCAGACGTCGGGGAACAGCGGGTCGGCGGCGATCTCCGGTTCCAGTTCCGCGCGTACGAGCGTGACCAGGCGGAACGATCCCTGCCAGGCCTCGTGTCCGGCGGGGTCGTGGAGGAGGATGAGGCGGCCGTCCGCCAGGTCTTCGTCGCCGTCGACGACAGCGGCCTCCAGGGCGTATGCGAACGGGGCGAGGCGCTGCGGCGGCTTGGTCGGGTCGATCTCGATCTCCGGCCGCAGGCGGGCCGTGCCGAGTGCGTCGACGGCTGTGCGGAAGGCCAGCGGAGTCGCGTCCGCTTCCGTTCGCAGTGCCTCGTCGTTCCTGGCTTCCCCGCCAGCGTCGTCCGAGAGTCGTCCTTGAGCCGCAGCCATGCGGGGAAGATTAAGGGGAACGGCGCCTTTGTGCAGGGAGAGACACCCTTGCCTCCGGCGGTTGGGCGGGAACGGTGCCGTTTCGTTGTGTTTGTGCTGTGACTGAGTGTCGCTGTGGGCGGATCGTCGGGGGTTGTTCGGTTCTTTGGTGCTGCGGGTTGGTTGTGGCTTGTCGCGCCCGCGCGGCGGAGCCGCAAATTGATACAGCCCCTCGCCCCTAAAGGGGCACTTGCGCGCCCCACGCGGAGAGCCGCAAATCGACATAGCCTCGCGTCCCTCACGGGGCCCGCTGCCCCCGAGGCTTCTTCTCCGTGCGGCGTGCGAGACTTTCGGCGTGAGTTCCAATGAGCGCCCTGCGGGCCAGCCGACAGCCACGTACGAATCCGCCTTCATGAAGGCGTGCCGGCGCGAGCCCGTGCCGCATACGCCGGTGTGGTTCATGCGGCAGGCCGGGCGTTCGTTGCCCGAGTATCGGAAGGTGCGTGCGGGGATTCCCATGCTTGAGTCGTGTATGCGGCCCGAGCTGGTTGCGGAGATCACGTTGCAGCCGGTGCGGCGGCACAACGTGGACGCGGCTATCTACTTCAGCGACATCGTCGTACCGCTCAAGGCCATCGGTGTCGATCTCGACATCAAGCCGGGGGTCGGGCCGGTCGTCGAGAAGCCGATCCGGTCCCGTGCCGACCTGGCGCAGCTGCGGGATCTGACGCCCGAGGACGTCGCATACGTCACCGAGGCCATCGGGCTGCTCACCGCCGAGCTCGGCGAGACCCCGGTCATCGGCTTCGCCGGCGCGCCCTTCACGCTCGCCAGCTACCTCGTGGAGGGCGGGCCGTCCCGCAACCACGAGCACACCAAGGCCCTCATGTACGGCGACCCGCAGCTGTGGGCCGAACTGCTCGACCGGCTCGCGGAGATCACGGCCGCCTTCCTGAAGGTGCAGATCGAGGCGGGGGCCTCGGCCGTGCAGCTCTTCGACTCGTGGGTCGGCGCCCTGGCACCGGCCGACTACCGCCGCTCCGTCATGCCCGCCTCCACGAAGGTTTTCGAGGCCGTGAAGGCGTACGGGGTTCCGCGCATCCACTTCGGCGTCGGCACCGGCGAGTTGCTCGGCCTCCTGGGCGAGGCGGGCGCGGATGTCGTAGGCGTCGACTGGCGCGTACCGCTCGACGAGGCCGCGCGCCGCGTTGGCCCGGGCAAGGCGCTCCAGGGCAACCTCGACCCTGCGGTCCTCTTCTCCACCACCGAGGCCGTCGAGACCAAGACGCAGGAGATCCTCGACGCCGCCGCGGGCCTGGAGGGCCACATCTTCAACCTCGGCCACGGCGTTCTGCCGAGCACGGACCCGGACGCGCTGACCCGGCTCACGGAGTACGTCCACACGCGGACCACCCGCTAGCGAGGTCTCCATGTCTGCCGCGGCCGCGCCTGCCTGCCCCACAGCAGGCCGCGCGGCTCCGGGGGCGGCGGGGTGCCCGGGCGCAGGGGCCAGGCGAGGAGCATGCCTGCCACGAAGCCGACGACATGGGCGACGTACGCGACGGTGCCGGCCTCGGTGACGCCGGCACCGGACGAGTACACCGCCTGGAGGACGAACCAGAAGCCCAGGACCAGCCAGGCGGGCAGTCGCAGCGGCAGGAAGATCAGGAACGGTACGAGGACCCAGACGCGGGCCTTCGGATAGAGGACCAGGTACGCGCCCAGGACGCCGGCGATCGCACCGGACGCGCCGATCAGCGGGTCGCCGGAGGTGGCGTTGACGTAGGCGAAGGCGTACGCCGCCGCGTAGCCGCAGACCACGTAGAACAGCAGGTAGCGGATGTGGCCGAGGCGGTCTTCGATGTTGTTGCCGAAGATCAGCAGGAAGAGCATGTTGCCGAGCAGGTGCAGCCAACTGCCGTGCAGGAACATCGCGGTGAGCACCGACAGCGGGGGCGACTTGTCGTAGTCGGGCGAGCCCACGACACAGCCCGGTCCCTGTGGGCCCACGCCCACGTCGCCGGTGGGTACGACGGTCGGCGTCCGGTCGTGGATCATCTCGCGCGGCACCGCCGCCCAATGGTCCAGGAACGCCTGCAGTTGGCAGAGCTGCGCGAGGCTGCTCTCGCCGACCAGCGAGGCGGCCACACCCGGCGTGGCCAGGAAGACAAGGACGTTGGCGCCGATCAGCGCGTACGTCACGACCGGCGTGCGGCGGGCCGGGTTCACATCATGGACGGGGATGACCACAAGGAACTCCTGCCCGCGAGCGGGCCCTTCTGAACGGGTGTGAACGGGAGCGCGGGTGTCTGCGTATGTTTCGGCAACCACCGTGATCCCAGCAACACGTGAGGAACAGGTCAATGAACGACCGAGTCACTCCGACTATGACCGCCACGCCGGACGGCGAGGCGGAAGTAGCCCTCGTCCTCAGACTGTCGTGGGAGGACGTGGCCGCGCTCGGCCAGGAAGCCGGTCGGCTTGCCGCGAGCATGCAGCGTCCCGTGACCCTCGACGAGGCCGCCAGCCACCGGCTGCGCAGCCGTCAGCCCGGTACGCACGCCCGGCCCCAGGCGGCGCCACAGCCGCCGCAGGTTTCGCCGGTCTCGTCGTTGCCGCGGTCGCCCGGCGAGCAGGCTCGGCAGGCCATAGAGAAGATCAACGGAACCACTCCTGGAGCGGCTCAGGGTGCCTGAGACGTCGTCAGGGCTCCGGGGTCCTTTGAGGCTCCAGGGCTTCGGGCCTTGACGTCCCCAGGCGTCTCCGGCGCCCTGGGCCGTGAGAGCGTGCGCGTGGCCGGCGCGGAGGGCCACGCGTACGCTCCGCTGGTTGAGCAGGGGGTTCGTTGTGGTTTTGGTTGCATCCGGGCTGCGAGTTCGTTGTGGCTGGTCGTGCAGTTCCCCGCGCCCCTGAAGGGGCGCCTCCAGTGGGCCCCCGGATAGACGGTTACCCTCGGCCGAATACCGCCCTTACCGCTTTGCGGGCCGCCACCTGTACCGGGTCCCAGACCGGGGAGAACGGGGGCGCGTAGCCCAGGTCCAGGGACGTCACCTGCTCTACCGTCATGCCTGCTGTCAGGGCTACCGCTGCGATATCTACTCGTTTGCCCGCGCCCTCGCGGCCCACTATCTGGACGCCCAGGAGGCGGCCGGTGCGGCGTTCCGCGAGCATCTTCACCGTCATCGGGGCGGCGCCGGGATAGTAGCCGGAGCGGCTGGTGGACTCGATGGTGACCTTCTCGTACTGGAGGCCTGCTCTGCGGGCGTCCTTTTCGCGGAGGCCGGTGCGGGCTATCTCCAGGTCGCAGACCTTGCTGACCGCCGTGCCGACCACGCCGGGGAACGTGGCGTAGCCGCCGCCGGCGTTCGCGCCGATGACCTGGCCGTGTTTGTTGGCGTGCGTGCCCAGCGCGATGTGCCGTTCGCGGCCGGAGACCAGGTCGAGGACCTCCACGCAGTCGCCGCCGGCCCAGATGTTCTCGTAGCCGCGTACGCGCATGGCCTGGTCGGTCAGCAGCCCTCCGTGGTCGCCCAGCTGGAGCCCCGCCGCCTGCGCCAGCGTCGTCTCCGGACGTACGCCGATGCCGAGCACCACCACGTCCGCCGGGTACTCGGCGTCCTCCGTGGCCACCGCGCGGACCCGCCCGTCCTCGCCGGTGAGGATCTTGGTGACCTCGGCGTCGTTCACCATGGTGATGCCCAGGCCCTCCATGGCCTCGTGCACCAGCCGTCCCATGTCGGGGTCGAGCGTGGACATCGGCTCCTTGCCGCGGTTGACCACCGTCACTTCGTAGCCGCGGTTCACCAGCGCCTCGGCCATCTCCACGCCGATGTAGCCGGCGCCGACCACCACCGCGCGCCGACCGGACGTACGGGCCAGCGTGTCGATCAGGGCCTGCCCGTCGTCGAGCGTCTGTACTCCGTGCACTCCCGGGGCGTCGATCCCGGGCAGCGGCGGCCGGATCGGCCGGGCGCCCGTCGCGATCACGAGCTTGTCGTACGACGTCCACGCCTCGGCCCCGGACTCCAGGTCACGGGCGCGAACCCGGCCGCCCGCGACATCCAGCGCCGTCACCTCCGTACGCATCCGCAGGTCGATCCCGCGATCCCGGTGCTCCTCGGGGGTGCGCGCGATCAGCTGGTCCCGGTCGGTGACGTCGCCGCCCACCCAGTACGGGATGCCGCACGCGGAGTACGAGCTGAAGTGGCCGCGCTCGAACGCGATGATCTCCAGTTCGTCGGGGCCCTTCATACGGCGTGCCTGGGACGCGGCGGCCATGCCCGCCGCGTCCCCTCCGACGACCACCAGGCGTTCTCTCGTACGGCTCATGTCCATATGAACACGCTACGGGGGCGCGGCATTTCAGTCCCGCCAGCCCTCCTGTCAGTCCTCCTTGCCGTCCTCTCCCGGCGCAGGCCGGGCGACCGGCAGGGACATGCCGGCGGTCGCCGTACCCGCACCCGCTGTGGCCGGGCGGCGCGGCAGCCGGGGGCGAAGGACGCGCGTCCACAGCAGCAGGAGCAGCGCCGCGCCCACGAGGAAGGGGAGTACGGCGGCCAGGGCCATCGCGATCCAGCGGAACGTCTCGATGAACGCGTTCCAGCCACCCGCGAGCGCGTCCGCGAGCCCCGGGTCCTCGTCCTCCGCCGCTTTCACCGGTGTCTCGGACAACGACAGGGTGATCGTGGCCAGGCTCGTACGGTCCTTCAGGGATGCCTGCTGGGCCAGCAGGGACTCCAGGTCGGCCTGACGGGTGCTCAACTCGCCTTCCAGCGTGACCACATCGCTGAGCTGGGTCGCCTGGTCCATCAGCTCACGGATCCGGATCACACTGGCGCGCTGCGTCTTGATACGGCTCTCCACGTCGACGACCTGGTCCGTGACGTCCTCCGCCTTCGCGGTCCGGTCGATCAGTTTGCCGGAGCCCTCCAGGTCATCGAGCACCTCCTCGTAGCGGTCCGTGGGCACGCGGAGGACGACGCGCGAGCGCTCGCGGCCCTTGGAGTCGCGGTCGGTGGTCTCCTGGCCGACGACGCCGCCCGCGTTCTCCACGGCGGTACGGGCCTCGGCAAGCGCCTTGGGTACGTCCTTGACCTGCACGGTCAGGGACGCCGTACGGATGATGTGGGCGGCGCTCAGCTTGGGCGGCGCGGTGGCCTGCCGGCCCTTGCCACCGCTGTCCCGGGCGTCGCCCGCGCCCTGCTCGGACTGGGCCGCGGCTTTATCGCCGCTGTCCGAGTCCGAGGTGGTGCCGCCGGCTTCGTCCGCTCCGGTGCATCCCGCGAGCGCGACGGCGGCGGCCAGCAGCAGGGCCACGAGGGCGTGGAGAGGCCGTGGGGATCGTACGGATCGGAGCCCGGACGTTCGCTGCCTGGGCGTGGTGCTGCGTGTCTGCATGTCGGCGTACCCCCGATGGTGTCGTAATGATTGACGCTCCTTCGACGCCGGAGCGGGGCGGGACGTTGGAGGGATCGGGTCCCGAACTGGTCACGGTCAGGACTCGTCATGGACACCGGGTGCCGGAGGGACTGTCAGTGCCGGGTGCGACAGTGGAGACATGCAGCACGCAGACACTCGTACGAGCCCGGGTCACGTCGTCGTCATCGGGGGCGGCATAGCCGGTCTGGCCGCCGCCCACCGGCTGCTCGACAGCGGCGTGCGCGTGACCCTCCTGGAGGCCTCGGACCGGCTCGGCGGGAAGCTGCTCCCCGGTGAGATCGCGGGTGCGCGGGTGGACTTCGGCGCCGAGTCGATGCTGGCACGGCGCCCCGAGGCGGTGGCGCTCGCCCGCGAGGTGGGCCTCGACGCCCGGCTCCGGACGCCCGCGACGGCGAGCGCGTCGATCTGGACGCGCGGGGCGCTGCGGCCCATGCCCAAGGGCCACGTCATGGGGGTGCCCGGCACGGCCTCGGCTCTCGCCGGGCTGCTCTCCGAGGAGGGCGTGCGCCGCATCGAGCGTGACGCCGACTTGCCGCGTACGGAGGTCGGCGACGACGTGGCGGTGGGGGAGTATGTGGCGGCTCGCCTCGGCCGCGAGGTGGTAGACCGCTTGATCGAGCCGCTTCTGGGCGGCGTCTACGCGGGCGACGCGTATCGCATCTCCATGCGCTCGGCCGTCCCTCAGCTCTTCGAGGCGGCGCGTACGCACGCGTCGTTGACGGAGGCGGTCCGGGGCATCCAGGCCCGCGCGGCTGCCGCACAGCAGACGGGCCCCGTCTTCATGGGCATCGAGGGCGGCGTCGGCCAACTGCCGCTCGCGGTCGCGGAGTCGGTGCGGGCGCGGGGCGGCGAGATCGTCACGGGGGCGCGGGTGACGGAGCTGCGCAGGGTCTCGGGGGAGGTGGCTGGGCGCTCCGGTGAGGTCTCGGGGGAGGTGGCTGGGCGCTCCGGTGAGGTCTCGGGGGAGGTGGCTGGGCGCTCCGGTGAGGTCTCGGGGGAGGTGGCTGGGCGCTCCGGTGAGGTCTCGGGGGAGGTGGCTGGGCGCTCCGGTGAGGACTCGGGGGAGGTGGCTGGGCGCTCCGGTGAGGACTCGGTGGTGGCGGCTGCGGGCGGGCCGGGAGAGGCGCGGGCGCGTGGTGGAGGGCTGCCCACCGTCTGGCGCGTCGTCGTCGGAGGGCGGGTGCTGCATGCCGACGGTGTTGTCGTCGCCGTTCCCGCCGGTGTGGCTGCCGTGTTGCTGCGGGACGAAGCGCCCGCTGCCGCGGCCGAGCTGGCAGGCGTCGAGTACGCCTCCATGGCGCTCGTCACGCTCGCCTACCGGCGCGAGGAAATCCGCCTTCCTGAAGGGAGCGGTTTTCTGGTGCCGCCTGTCGACGGGCGGACCATCAAGGCGTCGACGTTCGCCTCCCAGAAGTGGGGGTGGATCGACGAGGAGAACCCGGACGTGCTGGTCCTGCGGACGTCCGTGGGGCGGTACGGCGAGACCGAGATCCTCGGGCGCGAGGACGGCGAACTCGTCGAGGTCTCGCGGCACGACCTGCGGGAAGCCACCGGGCTCGACGCCGAACCCGTAGCGACCAGCGTCACGCGCTGGACCGACGGCCTGCCCCAGTACCCCGTCGGGCACCACGCGCGCGTGGCCCGCATCCGGGAGCACGTGGGCAAGCTGCCGGGCCTCGCGGTGTGCGGAGCCGCGTACGACGGAGTGGGCATCCCGGCGTGCATCGCTAGCGCGTACGCCGCGGTCGATCAGCTCGAGGGCGATGCGAGCGGTGTGCAGGAGCTCACCGCCCACCCGGTGCAGAGTCCGCACGGCGGAGCGGGAGAATGAGGACATGAGTGACGACGCCCCCACCACCGAGTCCGGCAGGATCCCGAACAAGGGCAAGCTGGCCAAGGACCTGAACGAGGTCATCCGCTACACCCTGTGGTCCGTCTTCAAGCTACGAGACGTCCTCCCCGAGGACCGCGCCGGCTACGCGGACGAGGTCCAGGAGCTCTTCGACCAGCTCGCCGCCAAGGACGTGACGATTCGCGGCACGTACGACGTGTCCGGCCTGCGCGCCGACGCCGACCTCATGATCTGGTGGCACGCGGAGACCGCCGACCAGCTCCAGGAGGCGTACAACCTCTTCCGCCGTACGAAGCTGGGGCGCGCCCTGGAGCCGGTCTGGTCGAACATGGCGCTGCACCGCCCCGCCGAGTTCAACCGCTCGCACATCCCGGCGTTCCTCGCCGACGAGACGCCGCGCAATTACGTCAGCGTCTACCCGTTCGTGCGCTCCTACGACTGGTACCTGCTGCCCGACGAGGACCGCCGCCGCATGCTCGCCGACCACGGCAAGATGGCCCGCGGCTACCCGGACGTGCGGGCCAACACGGTCGCCTCGTTCTCGCTGGGCGACTACGAGTGGATCCTCGCCTTCGAGGCCGACGAGCTGTACCGCATCGTCGACCTCATGCGCCACCTGCGCGCGTCCGAGGCCCGGATGCATGTCCGGGAAGAGGTCCCGTTCTACACCGGGCGGCGCAAGTCCGTGGCTGAGCTGGTCGCGGGGCTGGCCTGAGCGGCTGCCGCAGCGCGGTAGCGCGTCAGCATCTGCGCGCGTCCGAGGCCCGGATGCATGTCCGGGAAGAGGTCCCGTTCTACACCGGGCGGCGCAAGTCCGTGGCTGAGCTGGTCGCGGGGCTGGCCTGAGCGGCTGCCGCAGCGCGGTAGCGCGTCAGCGCCTCAGCAGGACCCGGCGGGTGGCCCGTGCCAGGCGGGCCGCCGGGCGGCGGGACAGCGGGGCGGGGCCTGAGCGCTCCAGCCACCAGTCGCTCAACTGCCGCTGTACGTCGGCGTCTTCGAGGCGGCCGTGCAGGAGCAGGTGTTCGGCGAAGGCCAGGGCGTCGTGGCGGTAGCCGTCGGTCATCGGGTGGTCGGTCGCGTACGCCAGGAAGTGCGTTCGGTACGTCCCGGCCAGGATCTCGGGCAGTTCCGGGGCGACCTTGGCGACGACGTCGGCCCGTTTCGCGGCGAGTGCTCGTGCCTGCACGGCCAGCCGTGAGCGGTCGAAGCCTTCGGGGGTGGGGGTTCCGGCGACGAGGGCGGAGAGCAGGGCCGTTTGGGCCAGTGCGAGGCCCTGACGGGGCGCTTCGGTGTCTTCTGCGTTGTCCTGCGGGGCGCCACCGTCCTGTACGCCGGAGGTCTCGGCCCGTACGCCTGAAGGCTGGGCGTTTGCCTTCGGGGCCTGCTCCACGGTTTCCCTGATCGCTGCCAACTCCCGCTCCAGCTCGGCCGGTTCGGGGAAGTTCTCGTCTCGCTCCAGGAGTACGCCCGGTGGGCGGACTCGGGACGCCAGGTCCGCGAGGATGTCGAGGACCGCCGGGGGTACGGGGTGGGCGTGGCTGTCGTGCCAGACACCGTCGCGTTCGAAGCCGCCGGCGACGTGGACGTACGCGATGGCCTCGACGGGCAGTTCGTCGAGGGCCTTGGCGGGGTCTTCGCCTCGGTTGACGTGGTTGGTGTGGAGGTTGGCCACGTCGATGAGCAGGCGTACGCCGGTACGGTCGACCAGGTCGTACAGGAACTGTCCCTCGGTCATCTCCTCGCCCGGCCAGGAGATCAGTGCTGCGATGTTCTCGACGGCGAGGGGTACGGGGAGGGCGGCCTGGGCGATGCGGATGTTTTCGCACAGGACGTTGAGGGCGTCTCGGGTGCGGGGTACTGGCAGGAGGTGCCCGGCCTCCAGGCGGGGGGTGGCGGTGAGGGGGCCGCCCGCGCGGACGAAGGCGATGTGCTCGGTGACGAGCGGGGCGGTGAGCGCTTCCGCGCGTTCGGCGAGGGCGGTGAGGCGGGCCTCGTCGGGGCGCTCCGCGCCGCCGAGGCCCAGGGAGACGCCGTGCGGTATGACGGTGACGCCGCGGGCGCGCAGGCGCTGCAGTGAGTCCGGGATGTGTCCCGGGCACACGTTCTCCGCCACGGCCTCGACCCAGTCGATGCCGGGCATACGCTCGACGGCCTCGGCGATTTCTGGCCGCCATCCGATTCCCGTACCCAGTGGCTGCATGACGGGGTGATGACCCCGAAGCGTGGGGTCGAACCCCTTGGCGGGGACGTTCAGAGCAACATTTGAGGTTCGTTTTTGAGTGCGGCGCGGGGTGCCTCCGGCGGTTGGGCGGTTGGGCGGTTGGGTTCGTTGTCGGCTGCGGCGCCGTTGTGGCTGGTCGCGCCCACGCGGGGTGCCTCCGGCGGTGGGGCGGCTAACGGTCCGTTGTGGCTGGTCGCGTCCACGCGGGGTGCCTCCGGCGGTGGGGCGGCTGCGGGCTGAGTGTGGCTGGTCGCGCCCACGCGGCGGAGCCGCATATGTCACAGCCCCGCGCCCCTTGGGTGGGTGGTGGGTGCGGGGCCGCGTCGGGGGTGTCCGTCCTCGGACCGGCGCGCGTTGCTGTCGGCTGGTAGAGGGTGCCGGTGTTGGCGCGCCGGCCGCTGCGGGCGCACACCCCCGCCCCGTCCCCTCGCCGCCGTGGGCGGCCGCGGGGCCATGGGGGTGCGGGCTCCCTTCCGGGCCGCGGGCTTGCTCGGGGCGCAGGCGCCTTCCGGGCACGGGTTGCTCGGGCGCGGGCCCCTTCCGGGCGGGGGTTTCGGTTCGCGTGCTCGTCGAGGGTGCGGGCAGTCGCAGGCGTTTTAGGGGCGCGGGGAACTGCGCGACAAGCCACGACGCACCCGCAGCCGCGACACGACTGTTACCCCGCCCCGGTAGGCACACCCCACCCACCCACCCGCCGTAGGCGCCCCACCGGCCGGAGGCAGGGGGCCTGGGGGCGCAGCCTCCCCACGCGGCGGAGCCGCAAATTGATACAGCCGGGAAGGGGCGGGGCTGGGGAAAGAAAACCCTCCTCCCACGAACCCGCAGCTCACCTCACGGCGACAGCCGGTAGAAGTGCCACAGCTCGTGGGCGACGGGCAGGACCTCCGTCGAGCCGTACCCCGCCTCGCGGGCATACGCCCGCACCGTAGTCGGCCGCAACACCGTGCCCGCCTCCACCTTCGCCCCCTCCGCGCGAGTAGCGGGAAGGCAATGCAGCACGCTGAACGCGTAGTTGAGCCGATCCAGATCCGGTCCCGGAGCGGTGAACCCCTCGCTCACCTTCTCGTCCGCGATGAGCACGGCACCCGACGGAGTCAGCAGCCGGCGCACCGAGGCCAGCGCCCCGATCGGGTCCGCCATGTCGTGCAGCGCCTCGAACACGGTGACCAGATCCACGGCCCCGTCGAGCCCCGCCCCGGCCGCATCCGTGTTGACGAAGGCGATCCGATCGCCGAGCCCGGCCTCGTCGGCGTGGCGCCGGGCCCGTTCGACGGAGGCGGCGTCCAGGTCGATACCGGTCAGCCGGGCGGCGGGAAAGGCGCGGGCCAGAGCGATCGTCGACCAGCCGAGGCCGCAGCCCAGGTCGAGTACCCGGGCACCGGAGTCGTCGGTGAGCCGGCGGTGGACGTCCGGCAGGGCCGCCACCCAGGAGCGGACCGTCTCCGGCTGGAACATGGGACGGTTCAGGCCCGCGATGCCCTCGCGCGTGCCCTCGCCGTAGCGCTCGTACGGCACACCCCCGCCCGTGCCGAAAGCCTCCAGCACCTCGGGCAGCGTCGCCGCGATCGAGGCGATGAACCGCGGACCGGCCGCCATGTAGCACGGGTCGTCCGGGTCTAGGAGTACGCGACGGTGTTCGTCGGGCAGGGAGAAGCGCCGCTCGTAGTCGTCCTCGGGAGTGGAGCTGGTGGACCCGGACACGGTCAGGATCCCGGCGACCGCCTGCTGCTCCAGCCACTCGCGGGCGTACCGCGCATGGACGCCCGCCGTCGCCGAGAGTTCGCGCGGCGTCATGGGACCGTGCGCGGCCAGCGCCTCGTACAGGCCGCGGCGTACGCCGACCTCGACCGTGAAGATCTCCAGGGCCGAGAGCATCCTCGTGAGGATCTCCTCGGCCAGCCGTTCGGCGTTCGGGGTGGGCGCGGGTGCGTCGGTCATGGTCGTGACCTCCTGGGTCGGCGGTCCGCCGGTGGACCGGTCCTGTTCACCGTGCCACGTACGACTTCATGGCGTCACGGCGTTGTCGCGGTGTGTACTCCCGTCAGCCCAAGGCGGTCCGTGGCGTGGGTTCCGGCTGCGGGGCGAGCAGGGACGGGTGCGCGGTCCTCGCCTGTTCCCTGGTCAGGGCTGCGGTGATTCTGCGAGCCAGGAGCGGGTCGGCCGGGAGCACGTGTGAGGCGAACCAGCGGGCGGCCGAGGGGGTGGGGGAGGGGTCGACGAACTCCGGGCCCGCGTAGTCGTCGAGCGGCGGGTCGTAGATGTAGCCGGCGATAACGCCGTGGTTCACCAGGCGTTCGACGAGGGCGTCGCGGTCGTGGACCAGGAGCGGGACGCGGAAGACGGGAGGGGGGCCGTCGTGGGTGGCTCGGTCGCGCAGTGCCGGGGAGGCCCAGGCGGTGCCTGAGAGGAGGGCGGTGCCGGCCCTGCGGTGGGCGAGGTTCGTGTCGAGGCCCGCCAGGCGGAGCCTCAACTGGCCGCGGACCAGGGCTCCATGGCGGGAGCGGAAGTCGTGCAGGTCGACGCGTACCCATGGCTCGTACGCCTTGAGGCTGGGCGCCTCGCGGGCGCTGCGGGTCAGTCGTGGTGCGTGCAGGGGCATGCGGAAGTCGTCCCGTTCCAGCAGGCCGAGGCGCTGCATCGTGCGCCATGCGGGGCGCACCAGGTGGAGGGTGCGTACGGCGGAACGCGCCAGCGGGCGCAGGGTAGCGGCCAGGTCGGTGCGCAGGCGGGCCGGTTCGAGGAGATCGTCGCGCAGGAGCTCCAGCTCGCGTCGGGTGCGCGCGTCCTCGACGGCCAGGAAACCGCCTGCCATCGCCGCCACGTGCTTGGACAGGCTGAACGCCGCCGCCTTCCCGAACGTCCCGATCGGCTGCCCGTCCACATGCGTGCCGATCGCGTGTGCCGCGTCCTCGAGCAGGGGGATGCCCAACTCATCGCAGCGGCGCCGTAGTTCGATGACGCGGTCCGGCATGCCGTACAGGTTCGTGGTGAGTACGGCGTCCACGTTCCGCCAGGTCGACTCGGGTACGGCGGCGGGGTCGATGTTGCCGTCCCACATGGACACCGGGGCCTGCACCGGGCGCAGCCCGGCCGCGAGGACGACGAAGAGGATCACGTCGTCGTTCACTGGCGACATCAGCACGCGTGCGCCCGGCCGGCACCAGCGTCGTAGCGCCAGATACAGCGCCAGCCGTGCCGAGGGCGTGTAGACGCATTCGCGTCCGAGCCGCCGTGTCATCGTCGCGGCGAGTCGCGATCCGTACGGCATGGTCACCTCTTCCGTCGAAGGGCCGTTGAAGGGTCGTTCGCGGGGGTGCACAAGGGGGATGAGCATGGGGCGTACGGGGGTGTGCGGGCGTGGCCTGCTCAGCGGGCGCGGGGTGCGGCTCCGGCGGAGCTCGTCCGGGCCGACGTACGCAAGGTGCCGACCGTCTTCAGGAGCCGGTCGGCCGGTTCGCGCAGGGTGGGGTGGGCCAGGACCGTGTTGCGCAGGCCGCGTACCGGTCTGCGCCACAGGCGGTGTGCGGTCGCCACCGGGTGGGGGCGGGTCGCGAAGCCTTCGGCGACGCGCAGTTCACGGGTCTTGAGCCAGTCCTTGTACTCCTTGTCGCCACGGCCCATGTCCATGAGGCGTACGCCGTCCCGGGCCGCCGCCTCGGCCATGCGCAGGTGCATGATCAGGCCGGGGGAGTAGTAGCGGAACTCGGGGTCGTATGCCGTGAACCAGGCCGCGAAGACCGTGCGCGATCTCGGGCCGAAGTGGGCGGCCACCGGGCGGTCGCCCGCGTACACGACGGACAGCACACCGGTGAAGTGCTCCTCGCGCACCTGGAACAGATGGTCCACCAGGTCCACGATCCACGGCCGCGCGAACCGGTCCATCCGGCCCGTCCTGCGGTACTGCGCGGACTTCCACCGCATCAGCGTGCGCAGCGCCCTCGGGTCGCGCTCGTCGAAGACGAAACGCATCTCGCCCAGGTCGCGCCCCAGGCGGCGTTCCTTCTTCAGCGTCGTCTTGGCCAGCCCTGGGTACGTGGCCCGCAGCCACTGGGCGTAGTCGCCGTCGCCGGGCTTCAGGTCGAGGACCGGTGAGGGGAACGTCCCCGTGACGTACGGGCCGAACGGCTGCTGCTCCGCGACGAGATGGTCGAACTCGAAGACGGACAGCCCGCAGGCGCGCAGCAGTTGCCCGGTGTCCCATGTGATCCCGGGGCGGTGGACGAGGGCCTGGCAGTCGGAGAGGCCGAGGCCTATGGCCCGGCCGACGCCGAAGGAGTTGCGTTCGTACGGGAGGAAGCCGACGGGTTCGCCGTCCTCGTGCAGGACCGCCACCCGCGCCCCACCGCGGCATCCGCCGATCCCGGCCGCGAACTCCGGCGCCAGGAAGGGGTTGGCGAAGTCGGGCGACTCGTCCATCGCCTTGTGCCAGGCCCGGCTGAGCGAGGCGTCGAGCTGCCCGGCTCTGTGGATGGTGATGTGCGTGCCATTGCTGATCGATCGCATGGGCGACCGCCCCCCGTTTCCCCAACGCGCTTTGTTCGCGCCCCACTTGTTCTGCACAGTGGCAGAGCTCAAACGTGGCGAAACGGCCTGCAAGCTGTCAAGGGTGTCTGTTGCAATGAAATGCTATAGATCGGGTGACAAGCTCTGTTCAGGGATATCTGCCGCAACTCTCGTGAACTCGCGGCGAATTGGCGACTCATGGCAACTCCCGACCCCTTCAGCTCTGTGGGCACCTCCGCGGTAGCTGGGGGAGGTGGCTGGGGGGAGTTCGAGGACCGGAGGCTCGGGGACCGGGGTTCGGGGTCCGGGGTTCGGGGTTCGGGGTTCGGGGTTCGGGGTTCGGGGTTCGAGGACCGGAGGCTCGGGGAGCGGAGGGCCGGGGGTCCTGGGGCCGGGGGTCCGGACCCGGGGGCCCGGGGGCCGGCCCCCGAAACGGGGCTCGGGGCGGAACCCCGACGGGATCCCAGGGGCGTAGCCCCGTGGAACCCACCCATACTCCGCCCGCGTCCGAGCGCACAGTGAGGTGCGTATTCCGCGCCTGCCGGACATCATGGACGGCACAGACATCCGGGGAGCAACACGCCCTCCGGCTGGTTCAGGGGGGCCCATGGCACAGCCGTTGGAAAACAGCGACCCGCGGCAGGTGGGGCCGTACCGCATCATGGGGCGCCTCGGAGCCGGCGGGATGGGGCGCGTCTATCTGGGGCGGTCACCGGGCGGGCGTGCGGTCGCCGTCAAGACCATCCGGCCCGAATTCACCGACGACCCCGAGTTCCGACAGCGGTTCGCCCGGGAGGCGGCTGCCGCCCGGGCTGTCAGCGGGGCGTTCACGGCCGCGGTCGTCGACGCGGATCCGTACGGGGACCCGCCGTGGCTCGCCACCGTCCATGTCGCGGGTATCTCGCTGGACGCCACCATCGCGCGGCACGGACCGCTGCCCGAATCCTCGGTGCTCGCGCTGGGCGCCGGGCTGAGCGAGGCGCTCCAGGCCATCCATGCCGCGGGCCTCGTCCACCGGGATCTGAAGCCCTCCAATGTGCTGCTGGCTCCCGACGGGCCCAAGGTGATCGACTTCGGGATCGCGATCAGCGCCGGTTCGAGTTCGCTGACCCGCAGCGGAGTCGTCGTCGGCACGCCCGCGTTCATGTCGCCCGAGCAGCTGACGGGTGGGCGCGCCGGTACGCCCGCCGATGTGTTCGCCCTCGCGAGCGTGCTCGTGTACGCGGCCTGCGGCGAAGGGCCCTTCAGCTCCAGCCCCGGGGCCGGGATCGGCTTCGGCGTGGTCCACGACGAGCCCGATCTGTCCTCGGTGCCGGCAGGGCTGCGCCCGCTCCTTGCCGACTGCCTTGAGAAGGATCCGGCACGCCGGCCCACGGTCGCGGAACTGCTCACGGAGTTCGCCCGCCGGATCCTTGCGGCGCCCGCGGCGGCCTCCGGCCAGTACGGCCCGTACGGAAAGGACACCGTCACCGTCGCCCTGCACGGCGGGGCCTGGCTGCCCGCGCCCGTGGCCGCCTCGGTGCGGCGGGCCGAGGAGGCCGGCGCGGGCCGCCAGGTGTCACCGACGGGCCCGCGGGCCGCGACAGCCGGGGCTGCCGGAGCCGGCGTCGCGGTGGATCCCCGCCTGCCGCAGGAGCCGTCCGGGCATACGGCGGGGGCACCCGAGGCGCTCCGGAGACCGACCGTCGTCTCGCCCGAGGGCCCGCGGTATCCCGGTCCGGGCGCCCCCGGCCCTGTACCCCCGAGCGGTCCACCCACCTGGACGGACGCGGGGCTGAGACCGCAACCGTCACCACTCGGGACGTCGGGCCATCCGTCGCCGTGGCCGTCGGGGAGCGGGCAACTCCCGACCGGCGGACCACATCCGACCGGCGGACCGCTTCCGGGCGGCGGAGGAGACCGCGACCCCGGTACGCCCACCCGTCGCCGCGTGCTGATCGCACTCACCGGAGCGGGCGCCGTCGCCGCCCTCGGCGTGGGCTCCTACCTGCTGGGGCTCGGCGACCAGGACGACTCCGACAAGAGCACGGGCAACGACCCCCTCAACGACCCGGCGGCCGCCCCGACTCCGGGCAGCCAGAGATGGGCGTACAGCACCGGAGGCCCGGTCGCGCCCGCCCTTCTCGCCGCGGGCGGGCTGGTGTTCGCCGGCAGCAAGGACGGCAGCATGTACGCCCTGGACGCCGAAACCGGCAAACGACGCTGGGCGTTCAGCACCGGCAACGGCGTCTACACCTGTCCCGCCGTGGCCGGGGGCCTCGCCTACTTCGGCAGCGCGGATTACCACCTCTATGCCGTCGACGTGAAGACCGGCGACCAGCGCTGGCAGTTCAGCGCTCGTGGAGAGGTCAACTCCTCACCCGTGGTCGCCGGGGGAGTGGTCTACGCGGGCAGTGACGACGGCCGGCTGTACGCGGTGGGCGCCCGTTCCGGCGACCGGAAGTGGGCGTTCGCCGCCGAGGGCCGGATCCGTTCCTCCCCGGTGGTCGCTTGGGGCAAGGTCGTCGTCGGCAGTGAGGACTCCCGGCTGTACGGCATCGACGCGGCTACCGGAGAACGAGCCTGGGCCTTCGATACGGACGGCGACGTCAAGTCCTCACCGGCGATCGCCGATCGCGTCGTCTACGCGGGCAGCTACGACGGCAACCTCTACGCCGTCAACTGCGATACCGGCGAACGCCTTTGGACCTTCGCCACCCGGGGCGGCGTGGGCTCCTCGCCCGCGGTGTCCGACGGAGTCGTCTACGTGGGGAGCGACGACGGCCATCTGTACGCGGTCGACGCCCTCACCGGGAAGCAGAGGTGGAAGTTCACCATCGGCAGCATCGTCTACTCCTCACCCACGGTCCTGGGCGACACCGTGTACGTGGGCAGCAAGAGCGGCAACCTTTACGCCGTGCACAAGGCCACGGGCAAACAGCGGTGGAGGCACCGCACCGGCGCGGACATCCGCTCCTCACCCGCGGCGTCCGGCGGCACGGTGTACGTCGGCAACGACAGCGGCACGGTCTTCGCGGTCAACCGCTGAACGCCGCGGGGAGACTGGCGGCGGGTGCCCCGGTATGCGCCACGGCCCTTGAGCATCTGTCGGACTCGAGGGAGTCAGGGGCGTGACATCTGCTCATAGCGGGAGAGACGGGATCGCCCTACGTTCGGTGTTGCGGCAATCCGCGCGGGTGATCCCCGCCCAGCTTCGCCGACGAGTTCGGCCTGCTCCGCCGCCAAGGGAGCCTTCAATCCCGTACTGCTCTCGGCTGTTTGTATGCGCCCGCGCCGTGTCACCGTGCCCCGCCAACCGCGCTCCACCCCGATGGGAGTAGTCCATGAGCTTCGCCAGCAGTCGTCCCGTGCCGGGAACCGCCGGCACCCGCCGCCGACCGGATGTGGACCAGGAATCCGAGGATCCGAGTGACCCCACATGCCACTGCGGGCGATCGCTCACCCGATGCGGTGGCTGCCAGACGCTCCGATGCCTCGACTGCGACCCGTACCGCTCAGATGACTGCGTCTTCGTTCTCTGAGGGCGAGGCGGAGCAGCAGTACTACGTCGTGATCGGCGGCGATGCGGCGCGCAGGGTCTGCGGTTCTCTGCAGTCGGCGGAGAACGACGTGTGCCACCTGACCCAGCCCACGGACGACGAACTGCGCAAGGCCCTGGACCGGAATGTGGCCGGCGTCGCGGTCCTCTTCGACGACGACGCCGAGTCCCTGCGCTACGCGCTCGCCGTCGAGCACATCCGTCCGGGCGTCGCCCTGGTGGTGACGGTCTTCGACCGGACGGTCGCGGGCCAGCTCGAGAGCACGGTTCCCAACTGCCGGGTGACCTCACCGGCCGATGTCGCCGCCCCCGTCCTGCTGGCGGCCTGTCTCCAGCCCGAGTTGCTGGCGCTCCACGGGACGCCCTCGGGGCATGTCGGCGCCCGCTGGGGCGAGGAAGCCGTACGTCTCGAGCCGTACCGGCCGCCGCGCTCCCTGCGATACCGGGCCCGCCTCGGCAAGATCAGAGGCCAGCTACGGCCCCACGACGGCAGCTCACGGATCATGCTGACCGGACTTGCCGGTCTCTTCGCGGTGCTGTTGGCGGACTGGATCTGGGCCGTCACCCTCAACCACCGGTCGCCGGTGGAAGCCCTCTTCGAAGCGGCGCGCATCCTGGCGACCGTCGGCCCAGCGGCCGCGCACGGCGGGACCGCCTACCTGGTGTTCAGCAGTTTCGCCATGCTGATCACCATCGTGTTCACCGCCGTCTTCACCGCCGGAATGGTCGACCGCCTGCTGGCCCCGCGCTCGATCGGCATGGTGGGCCCCAGGGCGCTTCCCCGGGCGGGCCACGTCGTGGTCGTCGGCTTCGGACAGGTCGGGCTCCGGCTGTGCACCCGGTTGCAGGCGCTAGGCCTCGGTGTGATCGCGGTGGAACGCAACCCGGCGGCCCCCAACCTCCGGCTGGCGAAGGCACTCGGGATCCCCGTCGTCGTCGCCGACGCCCGGGACAGGTTCGTACTGCGGAAGCTCGGCCTCGACACGGCCCAGGCCATGGCCGCCGTCGCCTCCGACGACCTGGACAACATCGCGGTGGCCGTGGCCGCACGGGCCGTCGCACCCGATCTGCGGGTCGTCATACGGGCGGGCGACCACGAGGCCATCGCCGAGACCCAGTCCCTGTTCAGCATCGGCATCGTCCGCGACCTCGCCAGCCTGAGCGCCGCCTACACGACCGCGAGCCTGACCGGGCTGCGGCCACGCGGAGTGCTGCCACAGGGCCGGCGGTTGTTGGTGGAGCGCGAGAACGGGTCGTTCACGCAGTGGCCGCACGCGGCGCGGTGCTGTCATCAGCAGGACACCTGATCCGGTTCAAGTGATGCTGTTCGATCCGTCTCGGCGCCAGGTGACCGGTCGGCGCACGCGTTCCGGCAGGGCGCCGGCCCGGTCGTATCCCTCGACGGCGACCGTCAGCCCGGGCGCGATCTCCGTGAAGCCCGCGTCGCGTACCAACGGGAGCCCGCTCGTGGTGAGTTGGGCCCACAGGGCGGGACGCGCGGTGCGGACCGAGAGGGGAAAGCCGGCGTCGCTCCAGGCTTTGCGGGCCTCGTCGGGGAGTTCCCACCAGGCGAGCTGGGCGCCGTGACCGGCCTGGGCCATGGCCTTACCGGCCGACATGTCGACATCGGGGCTCATCCAGAGCACGGGGGCCGTCGGGTCGGGGTCCCCTGGTGTTTCCGGGTCGTCGAGTTCCGTCCCGGAGACTTGAAGGCGGGCCAGGTCCTTGGGCCAGCCGTCCAGCGGGACCGGCGGAAAGACGCGGACCTCGGCCGACCTGCCGGTGACCGTGATGCCGGGCAGGGCTTCGGCCCGTCGCCACTCGGCGCCCCGCGCCCGCCGCACCACCTTGCGGATCCGGGCGTCCTGCCAGTCCCGCATGGCCTGCGCCCACTCCCCGTCCCCTTGCGACCGCTCGTCGCTGAGCATCACCAGAACGGCGCGGGCAGCGGTTTCGAGCGCGTCCGTACGCGCCGGGGGCTCGCTCCGCTCGATACGTACGACCAACGGCAGCACGTACTGAGGCGCCTTGTCGCGGTGGGTCAACTCATGACGGAAGGGACTGTCCTCACCACCGACCCCGCCACCCGAGGTGGCCGTCTGCTCGCTGCTCACGCCCTCAAGTCTGCCAGGCGCAAGATCGGTTCTTCTGCGCATGGCCGAACGTATGGGCGACGATGGCCCGCATGAACCGCGAGTGGTTGCTTGAGGGAGTCGGTCGCCGCTATGGCCTCGGCGGCCCCTGGTCCTGCGCGGAGTCGACCTGACACTGGCCCCCGGCACGCAGGCCCGCGTTCGCAGCGCGGGTCGGGAAGGCACGCCCGTGCTCAGGCGTAGTCAATGCCGACGGCGCCACTCCTAACGGCTCCCTGATCGACGAGATCGTCCGCGAGGGCGCCCGGAGGATGCTTGCCGCCGCGCTGGAAGCCGCGCGACGGTCCGGCTGCGGACGAAGGCCACCCGGGGGGGCCGGCAGTGCGGCCACAGCCCTGGCCATGGTGTTCAAGCTGGTCGAGTCCGCCCAGGTCCGCTGGCGGGCCGTGAACGGCATCCCATCTGGTCGCCCTGGTGCGGTCCGGCGCCCGCTTCGAGCACGGTCAGATGATCGAACGCTCCGAAGCTCACGCAGCCTGAACAACTTCAACTGACCTGCAGGTTTTGGCAATTGCTCGGACTATCGCCCCTGAAGCCGGTGAGCGGCACACTGGCACCACCTCCGAAAGTTGTTCTAGTATGACGCGAACAAGGGGGTAAAAATGACTCGCTCCGCAGGACGCGGCACCCTCGCCGCGCTGGCCGCACTTCCGTTCACCGTCGCGCTCATCGCCGACCTGACCCTGTTCGCCGTCGTGCGCGACCGGCTGCCCGACCCGCTCGCCATCCACTTCGCGGGCACCACACCCGACCGCTTCACCAGCACCACCTGGTTCCTGGCCGCCTGCGTCGGGGCGCTCACCGGGACCGGCGCGCTGTTCACCGGGATCTGCGCGGCCCGCGGAGCGTTCACCCGCTGGGCGCTCACCATCGGGTACGGGCTCGCCGGGCTGCTCGGCGGGGCCCTTGCCTCGGTGCTGCTCGTAAACGCCGACGCAGGCGGGAACGCCACCGCCACCAGGATGCCGCTGTGGCACATGGCCGCCGCCGCGGCGGCGGGCGCGGCGGCGGCCGGGGCAGGATGGCTGACCGCGCGGGCGCTACGCCTGCCCGACAGCGGGCGGCTGTCGACCGCCGGGAACGCCCCCGTCCTCGGCCCCGCCCTCGCCGAGGGCGAGATCGTGGGCTGGACCCGTACCGTTTCCTCCCGCCCTGCCCAACTCCTCGGCCTGCTGGTGGCTGCCGTCGGCTGTGTGCTGCTCCCGCCTGTGGGATGGGCGGTCGCCGTACCGCTTCTGCTCCTCGGGCTGCTCATGCTCGGCGCCTCCCGGCTCCAGGTCACCGCGGGCCCGCGCGGCCTGACCGTGTCACCCGCCGTGGCACCATGGCCCCGCACCCGGGTCCCGCTCGCCGAGATGGACCTGGCCGTGAGCCGCGACATCCGCCCGGCTGCGGACTTCGGCGGCTGGGGCTACCGCATCCGCCCCGACGCCACCGGTGTAGTGGTGCGCTCCGGTGAGGCCCTGGTAGTACGGCGCACCAGCGGTCGCGAATTCGCCGTCACCGTCGACGACTCCGCGACGGCCGCAGCCCTCCTCAACTCCCTGCTCCGCACCACCGTGAGGCACTGACATGCTCATCCGGGTCGACACCGGCTCCGCCACCCCGCTCGGCGACCAGATCGCCGCGCGGGTCCGGCTCGCGATCGCCGACGGCGAGGTGGCCCCCGGCGACCGCCTCCCCTCCGCCCGCGCGCTCGCTGAGTCCCTCGATGTCAACATCCACACGGTTCTCCGCGGCTACCAGCGTCTCCGCAACGAGGGCATGATCGAGCTCCGCCGTGGGCGCGGCGCGGTCGTCCTGGACAACCAGGGCACGTCGGCCCGCGCCCGCCTCCTCACCTACGTGGACACCTTGGTCAGCGCATCGCGCGAACTCGGCCTGAGCGACGAGGAGATCCTCGGGCTCGTACGGACGGGGATGGCCACGCCGGAGCCCCGAGAGCGCGGTGCGCCCCGGCTGGTCGACGTGAGGGATGCTCGGCCGCCGCATGGACGCACGGCATCGCCGGATCTGTGAGCTCACCCAGGCCAAGCCCTCGTGCTCATAGAAAACGACAGCACCAGCGGCTCGGGCAATTCGACGCTTGTCGGGCGATTCGCGAACGGCCCCCTGTTCGAGCGACCCGAGACCGACGCAGCCTGATCACCAGTCAGCCGATCCACAGCTCTTGACAATTACTCCACACAAGCAAGAGGCCCCCAACTATGCGCCTTGCTCACGTAGTTGGGGGCGCTCAGTGTTCGCGCGACCAGCCACGACGAACCGTCAGTCGACAACGAACCCAACCGCTCAACCGCCGGAGGCAACCGCGTCCAGGCGGGACAGCTCCTCGGCCGACAGCGTCAGCTCGGCCGCGGCGACCGAGTCGCGGATCGTCTCCGGCCGGGAGGAGCCCGGAATCGGGATCACCACCGGCGCCTTCGCGAGCATCCACGCCAGGCACACCTGCTGCGGGCTCACCCCGTGCGCCTGCGCCACGTCCGCGAACGCGGCGAACCGCGAGCCCAGCTCGCCGGCCTGGGCGATGCCGCCCAGCGGGCTCCACGGCAGGAACGCGATGCCGAGTTCCGCGCACAGTTCCAACTCCCGCTCGCTGGAGCGGAAAGCGGGCGAGAACTGGTTCTGTACGCTCACCAGCCGGCCACCGAGGATCTCGTTGGCCAACCGGATCTGGTCGGGGTCGGCGTTCGAGATGCCCGCGAAGCGGATCTTGCCCGCGTCCAGCAGATCGCGAATCGCCCCGACCGACTCCGCGTACGGGACCCTCGGGTCGGGCCGGTGGAACTGGTAGAGGCCGATGGCCTCGACACCGAGCCGCTCCAGCGACGCGTCGCAGGCCTTCTTCAGGTACTCCGGCGAGCCGTTCAGTGTCCACGAGCCGTCGCCCGGACGCAGGTGACCGCCCTTCGTCGCGATCAGTACGTCAGACGTGTCGCCGCCGTACTCGGCGACCGCCCGGGCGATCAAGGACTCGTTGTGACCGACCTCGTTCGCGTCCCGGTGATAGGCGTCCGCCGTGTCGATCAAGGTCACGCCCGCCTCCAGCGCGGCGTGGATCGTCGCGACGGAACGCCGCTCGTCGGGGCGCCCCTCGATGGACATCGGCATGGCGCCCAGACCGATCGCGCCGACCTGTACCTCGCCGAGGTTGCGTGTCTGCATGGAGGTTCCTCCTGGGGCTCCTGGGGGTTCATTCGGTACGGCCCAGCCTCCACCTCGACGTTTTCGCCGTCCAACACGAGGATTCGATCGCTTTCAGCAGCAGGGGTGATGAATCGACAGGTTCAAGCCGCCGACTGCCCGCGCTCGGCACCGCATGGCGGGGCGGGGCTACCTACGCCAGGGACCCGTCACCGCGAACGTCGTTCCCGGCGCGTAGCAGTTCACATACATCGTCTTGCCGTCCGGCGAGAAGGTGACGCCCGCGAACTCGCCCCACTCCGGCTCCTCGGGCGTACCCACGTTCTGGCGGTTGCGGGCCATCGCGTACACCTCTCCGCGCCGCGTCACGCCGTACACGTGCTGGGCGCCTTCGCCGTCCTCGCAGACCATCAGGCCGCCGGAGGGGGCGAGGGCGATGTTGTCGGGGGACTCGCCAGGGAGTTGTACGTCGGTGTCGGGGCCGAAGACGATCACCAAGGTGAGTTGGCGGGCGGCAGGGTCGTAACGCCAGATCTGGCCGTAGTGGTCGGCGGCGGAGCCTTCGTCGCTGCGGGCGAAGGACGAGACGAAGTAGACGCTCCGGCCGCCCCAGTAGCAGCCCTCCAGTTTCTGGGCGTGGGTGATGCCCTTGGGGCCGAAGTCCTGGAGGCGGATGGGGGTTTGGGCGGCGAGCGGGTCCGGTACGTCCGCCCACTCGATGCCGTCGAAGGTGGCGCCCGTCTCCTGGATCTTGGACAGGTCCGGTACGCCGGGCACGCGCATCGCCTGGAGCCGGCCGCCCGCGCGGAGCGAACCGCGGCCGCCCTCAGGCTTGTTGGGCAGGAAGCGGTAGAAGAGGCCGAAGGGCTTCTCGAAGGCGTCCTCGGTCTCGTAGACGATGCCGCGCTTCGGGTCGACGGCGATCGCCTCGTGCTGGAAGCGGCCCATCGCGGTGAGGGGCACGGCGCCGGTGCGGTGCGGGTCCGCCGGGTCGACCTCGAAGATGAAGCCGTGGTCCTTGGTGTAGCCGTTCGTGCCGGCCTTGTCCTCGGTCTCCTCGCAGGTCAGCCAGGTGCCCCAAGGGGTCGGTCCGCCCGCGCAGTTGACGGCGGTACCGGCGATCGCGACGCATTCCTCGAGCACCTTCCCGCGCGCGTCGAGCGTCAGCGTCGTACAGCCGCCCTTGCCCTCCGGGTCGTACGTCAGCCCCTTGACCGTCGGGACGGCGAGCTTCGCGGTGTTGCGGTTCTCGTGGTTGCGGACCAGGTGGACGCGGCCTGAGTGCCTGTCCGCGGAACGTCCGGCGAAGGCGGCCATGCCGTCGTGGTTGCTGGGCACCTTGCCCTCGCCGGAGCGGAGTTCGTCGCCCTCGCGGGACAGCACGCGGTAGCGGAAACCCTTCGGCAGGTCGAGCAGGCCCTTCGGGTCGGGGACGAGGGGGCCGTATCCGGAGTGGCCGAGCGCGGTGGCCGTAGTACCGACGAAGAGTTCGGACAGGGCGCCGGAGAACGCGATGCCCGCTCCCAGGGCACCGGAGCGGGCGAGTACTTGGCGTCGTGTGGTGGACATGGGGGGCCTTCCTGTTGGCGGACAGGACTATGACCCGCACGTGTGTATCACGCGGTGGGGGCGGCGTGAACCACGCGCGTAGCGTGGGGTCTCACTGATCGTCGGGCGACGCGGGGGATCCGAGCGGCTCGCGTGACCCCTGCGCCTCGGGCGCCTCGGGCGACCCGGGGGACCTGAGCGAGTCGGGCGGTGACTGATCGTCAGGCGAACCGGACGGCGCGGCAGTCGCGGACTGCGAGGGAGTCGCAGGCTCCCCCCGCCCCCCTTCGCCAAGCGCCGGAGCGCCCTGCTGCGCCCGCTCCAGGAACCGCAGCAGCTCCACCGGGAACGGCAGCACCAGCGTGGAGTTCTTCTCGGCGGCGACCGCCACCACAGTTTGCAGCAGCCGGAGTTGGAGCGCGGCGGGCTGTTCGGCCATCACTCCGGCGGCCTGTGACAGCTTCTTCGAGGCCTGGAGTTCCGCGTCGGCGTTGATGATCCGGGCGCGGCGCTCCCGGTCGGCCTCGGCCTGGCGGGCCATCGACCGCTTCATCGTCTCCGGCAGCGATACGTCCTTGATCTCGACGCGGTCGACCTGTACGCCCCAGCCGACGGCCGGGCTGTCGATCATCAGCTCCAGGCCCTGGTTGAGTTTCTCGCGGTTGGACAGGAGGTCGTCGAGGTCGCTCTTGCCGATGATCGAGCGCAGTGAGGTCTGCGCCATCTGGGAGACCGCGAAGCGGTAGTCCTCGACGCGGATGATCGCGCTGGCCGCGTCGATCACCTTGAAGTAGACGACCGCGTCGACCCGCACCGTGACGTTGTCCCGTGTGATGCCCTCCTGGGCCGGCACGGGCATCGTCACGATCTGCATGTTCACCTTCTGCAGCTTGTCGATGCCGGGGATGATCATGGTGAAGCCGGGCGGGCGCGGGTCACCGAGCAGCCGCCCGAGCCGCAGGACCACACCCCGCTCGTACTGCCTGACGATGCGGGCCGCTGCCGCGAAGTACACCAGTCCCGCGCTTCCGGCCGCGATGCCTGCGGCCAGCAACTCCTCAAGCATGGTGACGACCCCCTGTCGTTTGAGTCGTCCGAGTCGCCGCTTAAGTAACTTCTTTCACGATATGCCCGGTCCGAGACTCGGTCGAGCCTCGGACCAGGTTCTTGATCGCGCGTGAGGGCCGGTTACGGAGTGTTGACCTTCACCGGCTCCGTTCCCGTCGCGCTGTGCCGCTCGGCCCAGTTCTCCAGGGCGGTACGGCAGGCGTGGTCCAGGTGGTGCAGTCCGGACAGGTCCAGCTCCACCGGCCGGTCCTGGGGCAGCGCCTCCAGGTTGTCGAGGATCTTCGGCAGTCGCAGGAAGGTGGCGTTGCCGGACAGGTACGCCTGTACCGGACCCGCCCCCTTGTCGATGATCTCCAGCTTGATGTGCGAGGCCTCCCAGGCCGTCTTGGCGACGGCCAGGGCGAGTCCGATGAGGACGCCCTCGAACATGTTCACCGCGACGATCGACACAGCCGTGACGATCAGGATCAGCGCCTCGCCCCGGTGCTCACGCCACATCGACGCGATCCCCCGCAGCGGGATGAGCTTCCAGCCCGCGTGCACCAGGATGCCCGCGAGCGCCGACAGCGGAATGTAGGCGAGCACCGCGGGCAGCAGCGCCGCGAACAGCAGCAGCCATACGCCGTGCAGCACCCGGGACGCCTTGGTCTTCGCGCCCGCCGCGACGTTCGCCGAGCTGCGCACGATCACCGCGGTCATCGGCAACGCGCCCAGCACACCGCATACGGTGTTGCCCGCGCCCTGCGCCATCAGCTCCTTGTCGTACTCGGTGCGCGGTCCGTCGTGCAGCCGGTCCACGGCGGCCGCGCTGAACAGCGACTCCGCGGAGGCGATCAGTACGAAGGCCGCGATCGTGCCGAACAGGCCCACGCTCGCCAGCTCACCGAAGGCGCCGAGGCCGGGCGGCTGGATCGAGTCGAGCAGGCCCTGGACCTCGACGGTCGCGACGGGCAGCGAGAACACCAGCGCCGCGATCGTGGCCAGCGCGACCGCGCCGAGCGCCCCCGGCACCGTACGGACCTGTCGCGGCAGGTGCTTCCACAGCACGAGGACGGCGATCGTGCCGGCCCCGAGACCGAGCGAGGCCAGCGCCTCGGTGGACATGGCGGAGTCGGCGAGCAGCCCCGGCAGCCCGGCCAGCTTGGCCAGACCGGAGGCGGGGGCTTCCACGCCCGCCGCCGAGTAGAGCTGCCCGGCGATCAGAACGAGCCCGATGCCGGCCAGCATGCCCTCGACGACGGCCACCGAGATGGCCCGGAAGTAACGCCCCAACTTCAGGGCGCCCATGAGGAGTTGGATCAGTCCGGTGGCCAGCACGATGACACCGAGTACGGACAGCCCGAATTCGCGTACGGCCTCGAAGACCAGCACGGTCAGACCGGCGGCCGGGCCCGAGACCTGAAGGCTGCTGCCGGGCAGGAACCCGGTGACGAGCCCGCCCACGATGCCGGTGACCAGGCCGAGTTCGGCCGGCACTCCGGAGGCGACGGCGACGCCCACGCACAGCGGCAGGGCGACGAGGAAGACGACGAGCGAGGCAGTGAAGTCCTGCCGCAGATAGGGGTACTTGTTGAGCATCCTGGCCTCAGAGCTCCGTGAAGACGTCGGACTGGGCGTCATGAGCCAGTACGGAGCCGGTGTGGATCTCGTAGAACCAGCCGCTCAGGCGTAGCTGACCGGCTGCCAGGCGACGCTCCACGCACGGGTACGAGCGGAGCCTGAGCAGCTGCGTGAGTATGTGGCCCTGAACGGCGTCGGTAACGGTCGGGTCCTCAACTGCCCCTGTCGGCTTGGGCGTTGCGTGCGCGAGCCAGTCGCGGACGGCGGGTACGGCGGTCAGGTCCTCGTCGCGCACCAAGGCGCCTACGGCACCGCAGTGGGAGTGGCCGCAGACGACGATGTCGTCGACCCCGAGGACTTCCACCGCGTACTCGATGGTGGCAGCCTCGCTGGTGGGCTGCTCGGAGGCGTAGGGGGGCACGATGTTGCCCGCGGTGCGCAGTTCGAAGAGTTCACCGGGCCGGGCTCCGGTGATCAGGGCCGGGACGACCCGCGAGTCGGAGCAGGTGATGAACAGCACCTGCGGGGACTGGCCTTCGGCGAGGCGGGCGAACTCCTCCGGGCGTTCGGCGGACTGCTTGCGGAAGGAGCGTGCGTGATCGATGAGGGGCTGCATGTGTCAGTTCCTCCTGGCGCGCCATGAGGGGGCGCGTCGGTGTGTACCTGGCGTGCCGTGACGGCACGTCGGTTGACAAGTCAGAGCGCATACGGGCACGTCGGCGACCCCCACGTCGCGCGCTCGGCAGACGTGGCGTGGTGAGGGTGGGTCGTGAACGGTCCGTTTCCGGCGGTCAGATCAGCAGCGAAAGACCTGAAGTGCCGCCGGGGAGTGGGCTCTTGACCATCTGGGTGTACGGAGCGACGCGGCGGCCACGGCGTGTGCCGGGTCCCCGTGCTCGGCCTCGGGATTCCGGGCGCACAGGGCGCGCGCCGGATTCTCCTGGGCGGAGTCCGCGGAGCGCTGCCGGTCGCGGACCCTCAGGGGTGCTGTCTCGGCGTTGAGATGCTTGCCCTCGCCGCAGCCTGCCGGTTCGGCGCCGGCTGCGGATTCGGTCGTCGGGTGTGCGGACGCGACGGAGACAGTGGGAGCAAAGAGCTGCAGGGCCAGTAGGACGGCGGCGAGTACGCCATACAGCGTCCGGGCCGTCGTGCCTTGTAACATGCGCCCCCTCTCAGCCGCTCTCCGGTCAAGACTTCTCACGTCAACAACCAAGCTAACGCGGGAAGTTGTTTGCAGGGTTAACTTAGCGTTTCACCCTGAAGAGAACCTGAAAGGTACCCGTGAGAGTTCCCGGGGATCAGTTCTCCACGTTCTCCACGAGACCCTTGGCGTCGCGGGCCAGCGCGGTGAGCCGCGAAATGGCCCGGAAGTACTTCTTCCTGTAGCCGCCCTTCAGCATCTCCTCGCTGAACAACTGGTCGAAGGGCAACCCGGAGGCGAGGACCGGCACTTCACGGTCGTACAGCCGGTCGGCGAGGACCACGAGCCGCAGCGCGGTCGACTGGTCCGGGACCGGTCCCACGTCCGTGAGGCACACCGCCTTCAGGCCGTCGGTCAGTGCGCCGTAGCGGCTGGGGTGCACCCGGGCGAGGTGTGCCAGCAGATGCGGGAAGTCGTCGAGCGCGGCGCCTTCGGTGGCGTACGCCGCCTTGGTGACCAGCTCGTCGGAGAACGGCGGCGGGGCCTCGGGCAGCCCGCGGTGGCGGTAGTCCTCGCCGTCGATGCGCAGCGCGCGGAAGTGCGCCGACAGGCCCTGGATCTCGCGGAGGAAGTCGGCCGACGCGAAGCGGCCCTCGCCGAGCTTGCCGGGCAGCGTGTTCGAGGTGGCCGCGAGCGCCACGCCTGCCTCCACCAGCTTGCCCAGCAGCGTGGACACGAGGACGGTGTCGCCGGGGTCGTCGAGCTCGAACTCGTCGATGCACAGCAGACGGTGACCGGACAGCGTCTTCACGGTCTGCTGGAAACCGAGCGCGCCGACCAGGTTCGTCAGCTCCACGAACGTGCCGAAGGCCTTGAGCGCGGGCTCCGCCGGGGTCGCGTGCCACAGGGAGGCGAGCAGGTGGGTCTTGCCGACGCCGTAGCCGCCGTCGAGGTAGACACCGCGCGGGCCGGCCGGCCGGGCCTCCGGCTTCCGGGAGAACCAGCGGCGCCGGCCTGTATTGCCGGCGTGCGCTCCGCCGAGCCCGGTCGCGAAGCCGTCGAGCACCCTGACGGCCTCGCTCTGGCTGGGCTGGTTCGGGTCCGGGATGTACGTACTGAAGCGGACCGAGTCGAAGCGCGGCGGCGGCACCATCTCGGCGACCAGCCGGTCCGCGGGGACGTGCGGCTCGCGGGCGCACAGGGACAGCGGGGTCGCATCGGCACTCGGGCCGGTCCCGGAGGCTGCGGTGGAAGTGGACACGCTTACTCACTCTACGGGGCGTGCCACACTGCCGATATGCGACGCCTGTTCCCTGTGACCGATGAGACAGCGCCCTCGGGGGGCGACGCGGACCGCGAGTGGAGCCTGGCCGAGCTGGCCGCGGCCTACGCGTATCCCGAACACGGTCCTGGCGGCCGCGAGCCCTGGCTGCGGGCCAACATGGTCGCCACGCTCGACGGCGCCGCCCAGCACGACGGCCGCTCACAGCCCATCTCCGGCGCCACCGACATGCGGATCTTCGGCACGCTGCGAGGGCTCGCGGATGTGGTGGTGGTCGGTGCGGAGACCGTACGACAGGAGGGGTACCGGCCCGCACGCGCGCGCGAGGGCTTCGCCGCGCTCCGGGAGGCCGCCGGACAGGGGCCCGCGCCCGCGATCGCGGTGGTGAGCGCCAGCCTCGAGCTGGACTTCACGCTGCCGCTGTTCACCTCGCCGCTGGTGCCCACGCTGCTGCTCACAGGGGCCGCGGCGGCTCCCGACCGGATCGCGGCCGCCGAGAAGGCCGGTGCGCAGGTGGTGATCGCCGGGGACGGCATGGGGGTGGACCCCGCCCGTGCCGTACGCGCCCTGGGTGAGCGCGGTCTGCACCGGCTGCTGACCGAGGGCGGGCCGCGACTGCTCGGTCAGCTGGTGGCGGCGGGGGTACTCGACGAGCTGTGTCTGACCGTTTCGCCGATGCTGACGGCGGGGGACGCGCAGCGGATCGCGGGCGGGCCTCGGGTGGCGGTGCCGAAGCGGTTCGAGCTGACGTCTTTGCTGGAGGAGGCCGGATTTCTGTTCAGTCGCTACCGTCGGACGTGACGTGACGTGACGTGACGTGACGTGACGTGACGTGACGTGACGTGACTGGCCTGGACTTGGGACGTGACGGGGCGGAACTGATCGTTCCGATTGACCGTCGCGGGCACACTAGTTCCCGCGGTATCCGTGCGGGTACGGGGCAGGATGATTTTCGCGGGCCTGGAAACGGGTCCACGGAGGAGCAGGGCCGACGACGGCCCTCACTGGAGAAGGGGCGCCTGTCGTGTTCACAAGCGTTTTGATGATCGAGAAGGCCCTCACGTCCGCCGACGTGGAGTTCGTCACCGGCTTGCACGGGGACGAGGAGGTCGCCTTCCACGTGCTGCTCCAGCCACGTGGCGAGCAGGCGGCGCGGCTGCTGCGGGCCATCGACGACGTGGCGCTCGGCTCGCTGGACGAGGCGGCGCGCGAGCTTGAGGCTCCCGCCGGGGAGCAGGCGGTCAGTGAGGGGCAGCGGGCCCTCGACGTCTCGCTGGTTGCCCTGCGGGCTGCGGGGGCGCAGGCGGTGGGGCGGTTGATCGAGCACCACCCCTTGGACTCACTCAAGTCCCTTGTCGACGAGGCCGACGCCGATGAGGTGATCGTGCTCACGGATCCCCACTACGTGGAGGAGTTCTTCCACCGCGACTGGGCCTCGCGGGCTCGGCACAAGGTGGGGGTGCCGGTTTTGAAGCTTTTCTCGCACAGCAAGGTGTAGCGGTGCCGCGGGTTGCCTCCGGCGGTTGGGTTCGTTGTTGGGTGCGGGCCCGTCGTGGCTGGTCGCGCAGTTCCCCGCGGGTGCCTCCGGCGGTTGGCGGGTGCGGGTGCGGGTGCGGGTGCGGGTGCGGGTGCGTTGTGGTTGCTCGCGCCCCGCGGCGGAGCCGCGAATGTCACAGCCCCGCGCCCCTTGGGTCCGTGCGTGAGTCGGGGCCGCGGGCCGGTGCGTCAGCCCGTCGCAGGGCGGGCATACGGCCCTTAGCTGGTACAGGGTCCTGGTTCTCCGAGACCGAACCTGAGCGACGGGCATACGACGCACCGGCCCACGACCCCTCCCGCCGGAGGGCAAGTGCGGGCACATCGTGGCTGACGGCAAGACAGGACTGCGTGACGGGCACCTGACGCGGCGGCCCACGTCCCCTCCCGCCGGTGGGTAAGTGCAGGTACGGAATAGGCTGGGGCCGCGTCCGTACGGGGCGCGAACCGTTGTCGTACCGCACCCTGGGAGAAACTCGCATGGCAGCCGGCCTTCCTACCGCCATGGACCGACCGCACTTCATCGGGATCGGTGGGGCCGGGATGTCGGGGATCGCGAAGATTCTTGCTCAGCGTGGGGCCAAGGTGGCGGGGAGTGACGCCAAGGAGTCCGCGACCGCGGATGCGTTGCGGGCGCTGGGCGCGACCGTGCACATCGGGCACGCTGCCGAGCACCTCGCCGAGGACGCCACGTGCGTGGTCGTCTCGTCCGCGATCCGTGCGGACAACCCGGAGCTGGCCCGGGCCGCCGAGCTCGGGATCCCGGTGGTCCACCGGTCGGACGCCCTCGCCTCGCTGATGGAGGGACTGCGGCCCCTCGCGGTGGCGGGTACGCACGGCAAGACGACGACCACGTCCATGCTGGCGGTGTCGCTGTCGGAGCTGGGCCTTGCTCCCTCGTACGCGATCGGTGGGGACCTCGACGCCCCCGGCTCGAACGCGCTGCACGGCGACGGTGAGATCTTCGTCGCCGAGGCCGACGAAAGCGACCGCAGCTTCCACAAGTACGCGCCCGAGGTGGCCATCGTGCTGAACGTGGAGCTGGACCACCACGCCAACTACGCCTCCATGGACGAGATCTACGAGTCCTTCGAGACGTTCGCGGGCCGCATCGTGCCCGGCGGCACGCTGGTGATCTCGGCGGACCACGAGGGCGCGCGGGAGCTGACGTCGCGGGTTGCCGGTGGGCCCAGGGTCGTGACGTACGGCGAGGCCGAGGACGCGGACGTACGCATCGTCTCGATCGTGCCGCACGGCCTGAAGAGCGAGGTCACGGTCCTGCTGGACGGCGAGGAGCTGACCTTCACGGTCTCGGTGCCCGGCCGGCACTACGCGGGCAACGCGGTGGCCGCGCTGGTGGCAGGCGTGGCGCTCGGCGTCCCCGCGGCCGAGCTGGCGGAGGCGCTGGGTGCGTACACCGGAGTCAAGCGCCGCCTCCAGCTCAAGGGCGAGGCGGCCGGCGTGCAGGTCATCGACTCGTACGCGCACCACCCGACAGAGATGACCGCCGACCTGGAGGCGATGCGGGCGGGCGCCGCCGGCCGCATCCTCGTCGTCTTCCAGCCGCACCTCTTCTCCCGTACCCAGGAACTGGGCCGGGAGATGGGCCAGGCACTGTCCCTGGCCGACGCGTCGATCGTCCTCGACATCTATCCGGCGCGCGAGGACCCGATCCCCGGCGTGACGAGCGAGCTGATCGTCGAAGCGGCTCGGGCGGCGGGCGCGGAGGTGACGCCGGTGCATGACAAGGCGGACGCCCCGGCCGTGGTCGCGGGAATGGCCGGGCCGGGGGATCTCGTTCTCACCATGGGCGCGGGTGACGTGACCGACCTGGGCCCGCGGATCCTGGACCGCCTCCAGTCGAAGTGAGGGGCTGAGCTTCATGTCGTACGACATCGAAAAGCCGGACGAGCAGTGGCGAGCCGAGCTGACCCCGGCCGAGTACACGGTTCTGCGCCAGGCCGGCACGGAGCCCGCGTTCACCGGCGAGTACACCGACACCAAGACGAAGGGCGTCTACTCCTGCCGCGCCTGCGGCGCCGAACTGTTCACCTCCGACACGAAGTTCGAGTCCCACTGCGGCTGGCCTTCGTTCTACGACCCCAAGTCGGCGGACAACGTCGAGCTGATCGCGGACCGGTCACATGGGATGGTGCGGACGGAGGTGCGGTGCGCCCGGTGCGGCTCGCACCTGGGGCACGTCTTCGAAGGTGAGGGCTACCCGACGCCCACGGACCAGCGGTACTGCATCAACTCGATCTCGCTGCGGCTGACGGCTGACGAGGGCTGACGCGCGACCGGCCGTCGATGGGCTGGAGGATACCTCGCAAAAGGAGTCTTTTGCGGGGCATCGGTGCCTGGGAGGTGCTCTCCCCGCCTCGGCCTACGAGGCGCGTTGCCGGTACGTCGTGGAGCGCCCTTTCCCCCCGAGCTGCTCGACGAGACCCCGCTCGCGCAAGTCGCGGAGGATCTTCCTGATGTTGGGTGCTGTGAGGTCGAGTTGTTGTTGGAGCTCTGCGACGCTGCGGGGCGCTGCGGCAAGGGCGTCGTAGACCCGCAGCGCGTTGGTGTGGAGCTGAGGAGCTGCGGGAGTTTCCACGGTGCGGTGCAGGAGGACGGTGAAGCGGATTCCCGCGTCCATGTAGCGGGCCGGTGGCAGTCCGGCGTGGGCCAGCGCCTCGGTGACGGTGGGGATTCCGGTGGCGAGGGCTTCGATGACGCGGGCGCCGGATTCAGGAGTGCGGGCGTGCTGGCAGAGGGCGACGAGGCGGGCGTTGCGGGCGGAGGTGACGGCGTCGTGGCCGAGGCGGTCGACGGTGATTCCGTACAGGCCGCCGGGGTTGGACATCACAAGCCGGTCGCGGCGCAGGCGTACTTCGACGGCCATACCTGTGGACCAGTGGTCGAGATCGCGGTGGACGAGTGCGTTGGCGATCAGTTCGCGGAAGGCGATGTAGGGGTAGTCGGGCTGATCGCGGACGGTGCCGTCCGGGGCCGCGACGATGGTCGTGTCGAAGGAGCGTCGGGCCCAGTCCAGGGCGGCGTCGAGCATGCGGGGGATCGGTCCGGTGATGGTGGTTTGGTTGCGTGCCCGGCTGGAGGTGGGGTAGCCGTCTTCGGGTTCGGCAGAGGCTTGGATGACGAAGCGTGGGAAGAACTGCTGGGGGTGTACTCCGAGGGTGAGCAGCCCTGCCACGGTGGGGGCGCTGTCCGGGGAGACGGCTCCTGCGCGGCGGAGTAGTTCGCTGTCATCGGTGAATCGGCCGAGGCCATGGGGGTCGTGTTCCCGTACCGAGCTGAGGAACTCGGCGGTGAGCTCTTTGTCAAGGTCGTCGATGGTTGCGTCTGTGACTGGGCTTCGGTCGAAGCGGGGTGCGCTGCGTGCGGCCAGGAAGGCCTGTTCCTCGAGAGGGGAGAGCTGGAAATCACCGTCGTACCCGCGGAGGTACGAGGCGCCGGATGCGGTGATTCGGCATGGCTTGGCCGATGGATCGCATTCGTGCACCTGCGCAACGACCACGGGATGGCCGTCGGCCTCTGCATCGCTGATGGTGAGACGCACCGGAGGTGTGAAGGAGCGGGCTTTGAGCGCGAGCCCCTGCTTCAGGGCCTGCGGGTCGGTCAAGGGGGAGGGGCGGAACCCCGTCCGTTCGTCGAGGCCCAGGACGACCGTGCCGCCGCCAGGGAGGTTGGCCAGCGCGCTGAGCGTCGAGGCGAGCGACTGGGGCAGCCCACCGGCGGCGGACTTCACCTCGATGTCGTCGCAATCGCCCCCTGCGGCGCGTAGACGTGTGATCAGTGCATTCAGGTCGGTCGTCACACCGCAAATGTAACGACGCTGGAGTTACATTTGCGGCGGTCCTGATTACATTTCATTCGGATGGGTGAGGCGTACGCGCAGGTGGTTGACGTGCGGGCCTGTCGCCGGACGGATCCTGATGCGCGGCGGCAGGTTCGAGCCCGAGGACCGGTGGCCGGCGGGCCGGGAACGTTCCTGGCCCTCGGGGCGTTGTAGGCAGTGGTTGTAGTTGAAGTTTGCGAACGTGGAAGCGCCCGCGGAGTTCTGACAGCGGGCGCTTTGTCGTTTTCGGGGGTTTTCTTCGACGGCTGGCGACCAGCAGCCCGGGAGCGTGCGAGTGCGCGTTCCCGCACTATTCGCCATCTCGAAGGAGACATCACATGGCTCAAGGAACCGTGAAGTGGTTCAACCCGGACAAGGGATTCGGCTTCATCGCCCCCGATGAGGGCGGCGCCGACATCTTCGTCCACCACTCGGCGATCGACACGGATGGTTTCCGCTCCCTGGAGGAGAACCAGAGGGTGGAGTTCACCGCCAGCCAGGGCCCCAAGGGCATGCAGGCCGACCAGGTCCGCGCGCTCTGAGGGCAGTCGGCCGAACCCCGTTCCGAGGCAGGCCCGCGCCGCGGGCCTGCCTCGTGCTGCCTCCGTACGGTGCCGCAACCGGCGCCCCTCCCCACGCCGGGCAGGCAGCGCCCGTGCACCCCGAAAGGAAACCTGTGGCCACTGACATCAGCGCCCGGAGTACTGATCCGGCGGACTACGCCGCGACGACCGAGCCGCCGCCCGGCAGCCGGGGCAGCGACTACGCCGTGCTCTCCCGAGAGGTGAAGCAGCGCGGGCTGCTGAAGCGGCGACCCGGCTACTACTCCGTCAAGATCGGGGCGAACCTGCTTCTGCTGGCCGCCGGATGGACCGCGTTCGCCCTGATCGGAGAGTCGTGGTGGCAGCTGCTGACCGCCGCCTTCCTCGCGGTGATGTTCACCCAGACCGGGTTCATCGGGCACGACGCCGGCCATCACCAGATCTCCGGCTCCAAGCGCGTCAACAACCTGCTCGGCCGCGTGCACGCCGACTTGCTGATCGGCCTCAGCTACGGCTGGTGGATCTCCAAGCACAACCGGCACCACTCCCACCCCAACCACGTCGACCGCGACCCGGACATCGAGGACGGCGCGATCGCCTTCACCGAGGACCAGGCCCGTGTGCGCAGCGGAGCGTACGCCTGGCTGGCCCGCCACCAGGCCTGGCTGTTCTTCCCGATGCTGCTTCTGGAGGGACTCGCCCTGCACGTCGCCGGCGTGCGGGCGCTGCTCGAGCGCACCGGTGCCCGTACGACGCGAAGGACGAAGCTGGCCGAGGCCGGCCTGCTGACGGCGCATCTCGGCGGCTACCTCGGCGCCGTGTTCTGGGTACTGCCTCCCCTGCAGGCCGTGTGCTTCGTCGCCGTGCACCAAGGGCTGTTCGGGCTGTACATGGGGTGCTCGTTCGCCCCCAACCACAAGGGCATGCCGCTGTTCGCCAAGGACGACAAGATCGATTTTCTTCGCCGACAGGTACTGACCTCACGCAACATCCGCGGTCGACGGCTCACCGACTTCATGCTCGGCGGGCTGAACTACCAGATCGAACACCACCTGTTCCCCTCCATGCCGCGGCCCAGCCTGCGCCATGCCCAAGAACTGGTGCGCTCCTTCTGCGCCCGGCACGGCATCGCCTACCACGAGACCGGGCTCTTCGACTCCTACGCCCAGGTGCTGCGGCACCTTCACACGGTCGCCGGCCCGCTGCGCCTGCGCCCCGAGCTGGAGTACTGATCACCTGTCGGCCCCCAGACGGCCCGTACGACGTCGGCTGGAGGGCCGTCGAGCCGGCCGGCCGCGTCACCTTCGCAGGGTGGGTTCGCCGGTCGGCCGACCCTCACATGTGCACCACGGGCGCCGCGTCCGGGTCGGTGGACGGTACGCCGCGCCGGTAGAGGATCACGCTGATGACCAGGCCGGCGATGAAGAAGACGGCCGACCACCAGTACGCGGTGGAGTAGCCCTCCAGCCCGGCCTGGGCGAGGACGGCGGGGTCCTTGGGGTTCTTGCCGTCCAGGTAGTCGGTGACGGCGCCGGAGAAGAGGGTGTTGAGCAGGGCCGTGCCCAGCGAGCCGCCGACCTGCTGCATGGTGTTGACGGCGGCGGAGGCGACCCCGGAGTCCTCGGCGGCCACGCCCTCGACGGCCAGGCTCATGGCGGGGGCCATCACCATGCCGAGGCCGAGTCCCGCCACGATCAGCGGGGGCAGGATGCCGGTGGCGTACGAGCTGCTCATGTCGAGGCCGGTCAGCCAGATCATGCCGGCGGCCGCGGTGCCCATGCCGAGCGGCACGATCGTCTTGGGGCCGATACGGGGGATGAGCACGGTGGAGGCGAGGGTGGCGGCGAGCATGAGCGCGGCGGTCATCGGCAGGAAGGCCAGGCCGGTCTTTACGGGCGTGTAGCCCAGGCTCTGCTGCAGGTAGTAGGTGAGGAAGAGGAAGACCCCGAACATGCCGGCGCCGGTGATCAGGATGGCGATGAAGGAGGCGCCGCGGTTGCGGTCGAGCAGGACGCGCAGGGGCAGCAGGGGGTGGCTGGAGCGGGTCTGCCACCAGGTGAAGGCGGCGAGCAGTACGGCGCCGGCGAGCAGGTAGCCCCAGGTCTGCACGGAGCTCCAGTCGTGGCTTTCGGCGTTGGCGAAGCCGTACACGATGCAGAACAGTCCGCCGCCGACGAGGATCGCGCCGGGGATGTCGATGGTGGCGGTCTTGTCGCGGGTGGTGCGCTGCAGCAGGAGGGCGCCGCCGACGAAGGCGACCGCGGCGAAGACGAGGTTGACGTACATCGTCCAGCGCCAGTCGAGGTACTCCGTGAGCAGGCCGCCGAGCAAAAGCCCGATCGCGCCGCCGGCCCCGGCGATGGCGCCGTAGACACCGAAGGCCTTGGCGCGTTCCTTGGCGTCGGTGAAGGTCGTCGTCAGTAGGGACAGGGCCGCCGGAGCGAGTAGCGCGCCGAACACGCCCTGTCCGGCCCGCGCGGCGATGAGCACCTCGAAGCTGCCCGCGGCGCCGCCCAGGGCGGAGGCACCGGCGAAGCCGACAAGGCCGACCAGGAACGTCATCTTTCGGCCGAACAGGTCGGCTATACGTCCGCCGAGCAGGAGCAGGCTGCCGAAGGCGAGCGCGTAGGCGGTGACCACCCACTGCCGGTCGCCGTCGGAGAAGCCCAGGTCCTTCTGCGCGGAGGGCAGGGCGATGTTCACGATCGTCGCGTCCAGGACCACCATCAGCTGGGCGATGCCGATGACGGCGAGGATCCACCAGCGGTGACGGGGCGGTGTGTCGGCGGTGGGGAGCGGGGACACGGTGGCCGTACCGGCCGTGTCCTCGGAGGTCTTGGGCATGACGAAACTCCAGAAGAAGCGAGGTAAGAGGGGCGGGGCGGTGCCGGGTGACGGGACGGCTGCGTCGATGGAGCTCGTCATCTGGTCCGGCCGACGCGGGAGCCCGTGAGTCGACCGGGACTCCACATCGTCTGACGTATGTCAGATTAGGCCGTATCTGACGCCTGTCAAGTAAACTGGGCGAGGGTCCCTAGGATGGCCGGCGCAGTACGCGGCGCACGGGCACGTACAAGCAGCGATGGAGGAACCGGTGGGAGCAACAGCCGAATCCGCTCGACGGCCGGGCCGCCCCGGCGCGCACACACCCGCAGTGCCCGAGGAGCAGAGCATCCTGCGACGAGGGCTGGAGGCCTTCGCCGAGCTGGGCTACGACCATGCCTCCGCACGCGAACTGGCCCGCCGCCTGGGCGTCAGCCACAACTTCATCAACGACCGGTACGGATCCAAGGCCGCGTTCTGGCGCGCGGTGGTGGACGCCGCCCTCGGGGCACAGGTGGCGAAACTGCCCCAGCCGGACCCCGCGCTCGACGAAGCCGAGCAGCTGCGGCAGATGGTCACCGGCTTCTACCTGACGGCGGCGAACGATCCGCTGGTCGGGCGGCTCTTCGTCAACGAGTTCACTCTCGACACCGAGCGGCTGGACTACCTGTACGAGAACTACCTCGGCCCGATACTGCAGACGCTGGTGTCCGTCATCGACAAGCTCGTGGCCGCCGGACGTATGACGCCCGTCCCGATCGACGTGCTGTTCTTCGCCGTCATCCCTCCCGTCTCGGGAATGGTGGAGACGCCTCTGGCCCGGCGCATGGGCAGGCCCGACCCCGAATCACCGCAGCAACTCACGGCCACGGCAGAGGCGTTGGCGAATCTGGTGGTCAACGGACTGCTCGCGACCGGTTCGGGGACCGGCCGCTGAGCTGCCCTCGGGTGTCTCGCCGACGGTGACGAGACACCCGGCGCCTGTGTGGCTCAGGGCGTGGTCAGTTCGTAGAAGCCCCTGCCGAACGTCGCGGCCAGCAGGCGGCGGTGGTCCGGGTCGTACTCGATGTCGTCGACCGGTACCTGAGGCATGCCGCGGCCGAGGCGCAGCCAGCGGTTGCCGCCCGTGATGCTGGTGAACACGCCCTGGTCGGTTGCCGCGTAGAGGCTGCCGCCTCGCGCCACGACCAGGTCGTTGACGGGCGCCGCCGGGAGGTTGCCCGACAGGTTCCGCCAGTGTTTGCCGCCGTCGGTGCTGCCGTACACGTGAGGGAGTGGGGAGCCGGAGCGGTAGCCGGAGTGCGTGGTCCAGACGCGGTGGGGGTTCTTCGGGTCGACCACCGGTACAGCCCCGTCCCCTCGTACGTGATGCTGCCGCCGCCCGGATTCGGCTCACCCGTGCCCACGTACAGCGTGCCGTCCGGCGCGGTGGCGACCGCGCCCATGGCCTGGGTCCAGTTGTCGGGCCACACCGAGTGGAACGTCTCCCCGGCGTCGGTGCTGCGCCACAGCCCACCGCTCGCGGCAGCCGCGTACAGGGTGTCCGCGCGCTTCAGGTCGAGCGCGAGGGAGACGATCCGCACCCGCCGATGTTGGTGGGCCCAACGCCCTTCCAGCGCCCGCCGACGGTGGGCAGTTCGCGCGCCTGCGCGGCGGCCAGCTCGTGCGCGTGGCGCGGAATCGACTCTCCCGGCACGGTCTTCTGCATATAGCGGTACTCCGCCGGGGCGGACGGCCCACGCACGGGCCGGTAGACATCGCCCGGCGGGGGAGGCGCCGCGGCTCCCGACGCGCCTGACACCGGTGCCGTGGCCGTCGGCGGTGCCGCGGCGGCCGGTGCGACGAGCAATGCGGCACTGGTGGCCGCGGCGAGAACCAGCGAAAGCAGACCTCTGCCCATAAGACCCTTCCCAACGTCATGCCCACAACAAACAGCAACGACGTTACGAGAGAAGGGAGTTGAGCAGAAGGGCGCGAGTGAGCCCCTGTGACGCCCCGGTCGGCCTCCCGAGCCCCGGGGCGTACCGCGCGTCGGCTTATAGCAGGCTTACAGCACCTTGCGCTGCACCAGCCACGAGAGCACCAGCATCCCCGGCAGCAGCGGCACCCAGATCGTCAGAACCCGGTAGCCGATGATCGTCGCCGTGGCCAGGCTCATGGGGGCGCCGAAGAGGACCATGGTGAAGATCAGGGCCGCGTCGATGGGGCCGATGCCGCCCGGTGCGGGTACAGCCCCGGCCGCCGTGCTGGCGACGAGGAGCGCGAACGTCACCTGCGCCCAGCTCAGCGGCAGGCCCAGCGCGAAGCCGACCGAGGCGATCACACTGGCCTGGAGCAGCGGGGTGGCGGCGGCTCCGCCCCAGAGCGCGAGGACGCGGCTGGGCCGGGTGTGCAGGATCCGTGCGTCGGTCAGGGCGGTGCGTACGAAGTTGAGAATCGGGCGACGCAGCGGGTGTACGAACTTCAGGAGCAGCGCGGCCACGGCCAGAGCGAGGCCCGCGCTCCCGGCGATCAGGTGCAACGTCCGCTCGTCCGGCACGAGTTCAGCGAGCCCCAGCACCCCCGGGAAAGCCAGGAGGAAGACGAGTAGTACCACCGTCTTCGCCAGCGGTTTGACCAGCGAGTACAGCGCGAGCGAGGCGGTGCCCCTGGTGAGGGAAATGCCCTGCCGCTGGAGGAAGCGAAGGGTGACGGCATGGGCGCCGATGCTCGCCGGGAGTACGTGGTTCGCGGTGCCGGCGGCGACCTGGGAGGCGAGCAGCAGCCCCGGTGGGAGCCGTTCGGGCACGGCGCCCTGCCGGACGCAGGCGGCCGCCACCCAGCCCATGCACATGAAGAAGAACGCGGACAGCAGCCACAAGGGGTCGGCGGAGGCCAGCTGGACGGCGCCGTCGGACACGGTTCGCCAGTCGAACGCCGCCCAGACCGCGACCAGCAGCAGGGGGAGCAGGCTCAGCGCCCGTAGGGAGTGGCGGCTGTAGGAGGGGGAGTGGGTGGGGGAGTGGGTGGGGGCGGGGTCGGGGCCGGGGGTGGTGGCGGGGAGCGGCCCGGGGAGTTTGTCGAGCGGGAGCAAGGACACAGGGCACGTCGTCCTTTCGCGTCACGACCGTGGGGGCGGCCGTGGCGGATTCAAGGCAAGGCAAAACGGGGACAGCGGGAACCGTTCCCTCCCGGTGTGACGGCACGGTGTCCTGGAGCCGAAGGGGCGCCAGCGGGCGGGCGACGGTGCCGGAGATGATGCCCTGTTTCCGTGGCAAGAATGGCTCTCTGTGTCCTTTGTCTCTTTACGCCCCGTCTGGTCTTGTCTTCTTACGACTCTTCTTACGGCGCCGGGGCTCTTGTTTACTCACGACGCCGAGGCTCTAGTTTCCTTACGACAGTTTCCTTACGCCGTTTCCTTACGACGCCGAGGTCTTCGCCGAAGCCGCTATCAACTGGTCCAGCAGAGCGATCAGTACATCCCGGGATGACTCGCGCTCGCGGGCGTCGCAGAGCAGCACCTGGGTGCCCTCCGGCAGCGCCAGGGAGTCCCGGATCTCCTCGGGCGTGTACGGATGCTTCCCGTAGAAGCCGTTGACGCCGACGACGAAGGGGATGCCCCGCCGCTCGAAGAAGTCGATCGCGGCGAAGCTGGACTCGGGTCTGCGGACGTCGAGGAGGACCACGGCCCCCAGTGCGCCGATGGCGAGGTCGTTCCACATGAACCAGAACCGCTGCTGTCCGGGCGTACCGAAGAGATACAGCACCAGATCCCGGCCCATGGTGATCCGGCCGAAGTCCAGCGCCACGGTGGTGGCCGTCTTCCCGGCGAGGCCCTGAAGGTCGTCGACGCCCAGACTGGCCGAGGTCAGTCGCTCCTCGGTGCGCAGCGGGACGATCTCGCTGACCGAGCCGACCATGGTGGTCTTCCCGACCCCGAAGCCGCCGGCGATCAGGATCTTGACCGTGTCCGGTGCCGAGGCCCCCTGGACCGCGGCCCGCGAAGTCCGAGGTGCTGGAGTCCCGTTGACGGGTGCGTCAGAGCCGGCCAAGGCCGTCCCTCACTTTCTGCAGCAGGTCCCGGTCCAGGGTCCCGGAGGCGGGACAGGGCGGATGGACGGTGATCCGGCCCGCCGCCAGCAGATCGCAGAGCATGATGGAGACCACGCTCACCGGCAGGTCGAGATGCGCCGCAAGCTCGGCGACGGCGATCGGCTCGGCGCACAGCCGCAGGATCCGGGTGTGCTCCGGCTGCGTCCGGGCGGCCCAGGCGGGCGGCGGGTCCACCGCGGACACCGTCGTGATGAGGGAGAAGTCAGTGCGGTCGGGGCTGGTCCGGCCGCCGGTCAGCGCGAACGGCCGTACGAGACGGCCGGCCGCCTCGCCTCCGCTCACCTCACTCGCCGCGGTCGGCGGCGACCGGGCCCCGCGGCGCCGCACTCAGGTGCTCGCCGATCTTCTTCACGAGCAGGTTCATCTGGTACGCCACCACGCCGACGTCCGCGCCCTGGTGGGTGAGCACGGCGAGATGGGCGCCGGTTCCGGCGGCGGTGATGATCAGGTAGCCGTTGCGCATCTCGATGAGCGCCTGGCGTACGGGGCCGCCGCGGAAGTCCATGCTGACGCCCTTGCTGAGGCTCACCAGGCCGGAGGCGGTCGCCGCCAGCCGCTCGGCGTCGTCGCGCAGGAACGCCGTGGACCGGCTGACGACCAGTCCGTCGTCGGAGAGCACTACGGCGTGGTTCACCTCTGCGACCCGGTCCACCAGTCCGGTGAGCAGCTGGTCGAGCTGGCTGTGCGTGGCGGGGATGGGGCGTGTCATTTCTGTGTCCTTCATGAGCGGTCTGCCGGCGGAGTCGAGGTGACGGTTCTTCCGGGGACGGGGACCTGCGTACCTGGGCTCGCTGGTGGGGCTTCCTCTCCTGCGCTTTCTGGTTCTGCCGGTTCGTTTCTTCCTTCGTTGTACGTCCACTCCTCACCGTCGTCACGGGCCCGAAGCGTCCCGCGCTGGAACCCGGACAACGAGGAGGCGGCGCGCTCGGCGTCAAAGTCCTCGAGCGGGTCGTCTGGGCGGGCGGGTGCGGAGTCCTCTCGTAGCTCGTTGGCGAGACTGGTTTGCGGTACGCGGCGGGGGAGGGGAGGGGGGCCGCTGCGCTGGCTTGAAGCGGGGGCGCTGCGCTGGCTTGAAGCGGGGTCGGTGTCGGAGCTTGGCGTGGTTCCGGAACCCGGCCTGGACCCGGACCCGGACCCGTCCACGGAGCCCGCGCTGGACCCGGACCCGGAACCCCGGCCGGACCCGGCCACGGAGCCCGCGCTGGACCCGGACCCGGAAGCCCGGCCGGACCCGGACCCGGACCCGTCCACGGAGCCCGCGGCGGACCCGGACCCGGCTCCGGAACCCTGGCTGGACCCGGGTCCGGCCACGGAACCCCGGCCGGTCCCGGTCCCGGAACCCCGGCCGGACCCGGACCCGGAACCCCGGCCGGACCCGGACCCGCGGTCGGACCCGGCTACGGAGTGCGGGCCGGTCCCGGTCCCGGACCCGCGGTCGGACCCGGCTACGGAGTGCGGGCCGGTCCCGGACCCGCGGTCGGACCCGGCTACGGAGCCCGCGCCGGTCCCGGTCCCGGACCCGCGGTCGGACCCGGCTACGGAGCCCGCGCCGGTCCCGGTCCCGGAACCCCGGCCGGACCCGTCCACGGAGCCTGCGCCGGTCCCGGAACCCCGGCCGGACCCGTCCACGGAGCCTGCGCCGGGCCCGGACCCGGAACCCCGGCCGGACCCGGCTACGGAGCCCGCGCCGGTCCCGGTCCCGGACCCGCGGTCGGACCCGGCTACGGAGCCCGCGCCGGACCCAGCCGTGGAGCCCGCGCCGGGCTCGGCGGTATCGGCCGTCCGCGGCCGGGTTGCGGGCCGGGCCGCGCGGCTGCGCGCGTGGCTGTGCCGGCCGGGGCCCTGCCTGTCGGCCGAGCCGGGTCCGGTCGAGCCGGGTCCGGTCGAACCCGATCCGGGCTCGCCCGGGCCTGCCGAGCCCGGGCCTGCCGAGCCCGGGCCTGCCGAGCCCGGGCCTGCCGAGCCCGGCCCGGACCTACCGGTCGAGCTCTCCGCGAGAGCCGCTGCCGGCTCGGCGTCTTCCTCGGGCTCCCTAGCCGACCGGGTTTCCGGGCCCGTCTGGGCAAGGACGGCCGCTTCGCCCGCCGAAGCGTCCGCCGGGACCGAGCCGACGGCATCCGTATCCGCCGTCGGCCGCTCCCGCACCACGATGTCGTGCGGCACCAGCACGATCGCCGTCGTGCCGCCGTACGGAGACGATCGCAGCGTTACGGCGATGCCGTGCCGGGTCGCGAGGCGGGCGATCACGAACATGCCGAGGCGGAGGTCGTCGGCCAGCGCCACCACGTCGAACTGCGGCTCCACCGCCAACTGGGCGTTGAACGCCTCGTAGTCGTCCTCCGACATCCCGAGGCCGCGGTCCTCGATCTCGATGGCCAGGCCCTTGGCCACCATCGCGGCCCGTACCCCGACAGGGCTGGGCGCGGGCGAGTACGCGGTCGCGTTGTCGATGAGTTCGGCCAGCAGATGGATGACGTCCGCCACTGCGGGCGGGGCGAGATACACCTCCTCGTCGGTGTGCACCTCCACCCGCTGATACTCGGCGACCTCTCCGACGGCACTGCGCAGGATGTCGATCAGCGCGACCGGTTCGGCCCAGCTGCGTCCCGGCCGCTCGCCACTGATGATGACCAGGTTCTCTTCGTAACGGCGCAACTGGCTCGCGTTGGAGTCGAGTTCGTACAGGCCCTTGAGGATCTGCGGGTCCTGGTGCTCGCGTTCCAGCGAATCGAGCTTGCTGAGCTGGAGGTTGACCAGGTTCTGGCTCTGCCGGGCGATCCCCAGGATCACCTTCTGGAAGCCGCGCCGGGTGTCGGCGAGTTCCACCGCCGTATGGACCGCCGTGCGCTGGGCGGTGTTGAACGCCTGCGCCACCTGGCCGAGTTCGTCCCGGCCGTAGTCCAGCGGGGGCGCGGCGGAGTCCACGTCGACCTTCTCGCCCCGGTCGAGCCGTGCGACCACATCGGGCAGCCGCTCCTGGGCCAGGCTCAGCGTGGCCATCCGCAGCCCGCGCATCCGCCGGAACAGGGAGCGGGTGATGCGCCAGGACAGTACGACGCTCAGCAGCAGCGCTACGAATCCGCCGACGCTCAGGAGGGCGGCCTTGACCAGCAGGTCATGGGCCTCATCGCTGCTGCGGTCGAGCAGTTCCCTGGTCTGCCGTTGGATCAACTCCGGGTACTGGATGGTCAGTTGGCCCATCGCGTCGTTCCATTGTTCCCGCGCATCCGGCAGGTTGACCTTCCGGGCGTCGCCTCTGCCTGTGACAGGTGCCTCGAGCACCCGGGCCTCGATGGCCTCCAGGTTCTTCCAAGCCGCCCCCTGGAGGATGCGCTCGGTCTGCGACTTCACCGAGCCGGTCAGAGAGTGGATGATCTGGTCCTCCACCAGCCAGCGCCGGGCGTTCACCAACTGGACGAAGGCGGCGTGCGACTCCTCGTCCAGCCGGCCGGACGGCCAGGCCAGGGTGAGCAGGGTGTTCTCCTGGGAGACCAGTTCCGCGGCGTGTTCCAGCGCGACGAGCGGTTCGGCCTGTGAGGTGAGGTCGCCGTCGTCGACCTTGGAGAGCTCCTGGAAGGCGTGGATCTGGTCGTCGATGATCGCGGTGTACTGGTCCAGTGCCTGCGCGCCGCTGATGCCTTTGCTGTCGCCGACGTGACCCTGGTCGATCTGATTCCGGTAGAACTCCAGGCTTCCCGCCGCGGCGATGACCGAGTACAGCCGGTCTCCTATCCGTTCGGGTGCCCTGGCGATCGCTTCCGACCGGCCGATCAGTTTGGCGACCTGCGCGTCTGTACGTTCCCGCTGCTTGTCGAGGGCGACCCTGGAGCCGCCGGGATCGGCCAGCCAGGCGGCCGACAGGCTCCGCTCCCGTTGCAGCGCGAGCGTCGCGTCGGTGCCCATGGCGCCGGTCGACCTGCTCAGCTCCGTCTGGGCCCGCAGCCGTAGCCCCTCGGAGAACATCTGCGTGGTCGTCACCCCCCACATCGCGGCGAGGGTGACGCTGGGGACCAAGGCCAGAAGGATCAGGGAGAGACGTATGGAACCGAGACGGCGGGGACCTGTCCGTGGAGACATCGTCGTCCTAGTAGGGCGAGGAGCGATGAACTGTGAGCTATGAGCTATGAGCGGTGAGCGGGCGGTATGGGGCAAAGGGGAGGCGGGCGGCGATGCGAAGGCGGTGGGTGGCCGCGTGTCCGACATCACACAAGGGGTGCGCAGGATGCTATCCGTACCAGCGTCCGTACGCACCGTGAGAGACCTAAAACCTTGGTGATGGACCGGTAAGAGAGCGATCTGTGACCGTACGCTGACTCCCCGTCCGCAACGCTTCGTTGAGGACCACCGCGATCTCCGGAAATCTTGTTCCTCCACCGCGTCGCCTCGTGGGAATGTGCCAGCATGAGACCTGATACCAGCACCGATGTCCTGCGCTACTCCGCCTTCACCCCGGAAAGGTCCGGCGCTGACGGCGGCAATCCCGCCGGGATCGTTCTGGACGCCGCCGGGCTCGACCCCGACCGGATGCTGGCCATAGCCGCCGAGGTCGGTTACTCGGAGACGGCGTTCGTCACGGCGCGGGACGATGCCGGTCGCCGCTTCCGGGTGCGGTACTTCAGCCCTCTCGTCGAGGTTCCGTTCTGCGGGCACGCCACCGTGGCGACGGCCGTGGCGCTCGCCGAGCGGGAGGGGCCCGGGGAGTTCGTCTTCGACACCCCGGCCGGAGAGATCCCGGTCTCCACGACCGCCGACCCCGACGGGACCGTGCGCGCCACCCTCACCAGTGTTCCCACCCGCTCCCGCCCGGCCACCCCGGACGAGACGGCCACGGCGCTTGCCGCACTGCGCTGGGCCGAGGCCGACCTGGACCCCGAACTGCCGCCGCACGTCGCCTTCGGCGGAGCCGAGCACCTCGTCCTCGCCGTCGCCTCCCGCGCCCGGCTGGCGGATCTCTCGTACGACTTCGACGGCCTCGCCGAGGTGATGCGGCAGCACGGCTGGACCACGCTCCAACTGGTCTGGCGCGCGGCGGACGACCTCTTCCACGCCCGCGACCCGTTCCCGGTCGGGGGCGTGGTGGAGGACCCCGCGACGGGAGCGGCGGCCGCCGCCTTCGGCGGGTATCTGCGCACCCTCGGCCTGGTCCGCGAGCCCATGACCCTCACGGTCCGCCAGGGCGAGGACATGGGGCGCCCCAGCGAGCTCCTCGTGGACGTCGACCCGACGGATCCACGGGTACGGGTCACCGGCCGGGCGCGCCCGATCGGTGACCCGCACTAGGCGCTCCGCGCGAAATGCAGTATTCAAAGGTGCGGGCCATCCGTGGCTGGGCGCGCCCACGCGGCGGAGCCGCAAATTGATACAGCCCCGCGCCCCTTACGGGGCGCGAGTCACCGGCCGAGCGTGCCCGGCCGGTGACTCGCGCCGAGACAGACCTACTACGGCAGCCCCCACGGCTCGCCCGGCTCGCTCAACTCCACCGGAGCGATGTCGAGTTCGGGGCGTTCACCCGCGTACAACAGCACCTCCCGGCCCTTGGCCAGCTCGATCACCAGGGTGCCGTCGTCCGTCGTGTGCGTGCGCGCCCGGCTGCCGTCGTCGAGCACCGCCGTCACCGCCCCGCCCGTCAGACCGTGCCGGATCTCGAGCCGCTCACCCGCCAGGCTCCGTACGCGTACGAAACGGGTGACCCCGCCCTTGCGGACCGCGCTGACCAGGAAGGCCCCCTGCGTGCGGAAGTCGTGCAGCGTGACATCGGCCCAGGAATCCGGAACGGCGGGGAAGACCCGTACGACACCGCCCCAGCTCTGGCAGAGCATGTCGTGCAGCGACTGCGACGCCGACAGCGGTGTCTCGATGACCGGACCGGCCTCCGTGTAGTGGGTGTTGGCCCGGCAGGGATACCGCGTGCTGGGGTCGAAGAACTTCTTCAGATACTCCAGCGCCGTGGAGCCGCGGCCCATCATCGCGTACATGGAGGCGGCGCCCGTATAGCTGTAGCCGCGGTGGGAGCCGGTCACCGCGTGCCAGTGGACGATCGACTTCTCGATCAGCTCGCGCTGCTCCGGCTGCTCCCAGTTCACGAGATACAGCGGGTACACCATCAGCAGGTGCGAGTAGTGCCGATGGGACTGCGCGTACGGGGTGTCCGCGCCGATCATGTAGCCGTTCTCGTCCACCGGATACGGCGTCAGCTTCGCCAGCACCTCCTGCCAGCGCGGCTTCAGCGGATCGTCGACCCCCAGTCGCTCGGCCGCCTCCAGGAGCGTGGTGCAACCCCAACGGATCAGCGCCAGATCGTAGTTGGTGTCCTTCGGCGGTACGACGGGATACTCCGGCGACAGCGTCGACGGCAGGTGCAGCTTGCCGTCGCTGTCGGGCTGGAGGAAGTGCAGGTAGTAGTTGATCGTGCGGCGCAGCAGCGGGTACACCGTGTCGCGCAGCAACGCCTCGTCCATGGTGTGCCGGTAGCTCAGCCATACGTTGTGCAGCGCCCAGGTCAGATTGCCCGACTCACCTCCGCTGCCCGGGGTGGGGGCGCTGCGGTTCATGAACATGTCCGAGCTGCGGCCGACTCCGGCGCTGTCCGAGCGGTACGCGGCGGGCACGTTCGCGATCAGCTGTTCCTGGTTCTGCCTCAGGGTGGTGGCGAGCGAGTCGAGTTCGAGGTGGTTGGAGCCGTGGATGAGCCAGTACTCCAGCTGCACGTTGAGGTTCCACCACACGGCGGGCCAGGGTGTGGGCTCCAGCCAGGGCCCGCAGGTGGCCATCACGGGGCCGTCGGCGCGGCTGGCGGAGGCCACCTTGTAGAGCTGGATCCAGTGGAAGCTCTGCAGCCGCTCGTCGGGGAACGAAACGAAGCTCTTGCGGTAGAAGGCGTGCCACCAGCGGGTGTGCAGCCTGCGCAGCACGCCGTACGAAGGGGCGCGCTGGATCTTCCGCAGCGAGACCTCGCCGGCGCGGGTGTCGGAGGGGTGGCTGTGGGCGACGCTGAGCAGGAGCGTGTCGCCCGAGCGGCGGTAGGCCGTCGCGGTCTGGCCGCCGCCGAGGAGCGGCTGGAGCACCTGCTCGACGTCACCCGAAGTCCGGGTGCTCCAGGGCGGGTTGGCGACATACCCGGCTGGCGGTGCCTCGCTGATCTTCCGGGGGCTGATGGCTTCCTCGGGATGGAACGTCCAGCGCACCTCCTCGTCCCCGTCGGCCCTCACGCGCGCCGCGAAGATCCCGTCATGGATGAGCGCGGAGAGCGTCAGGGTGCCCTTGTCGGTGGTGATCGTGCCGGTGAGTTCGGCGTTCCACAGGCTCAGCCGCCAGTCGACCGCACTGATCGTGCCGACCGGGTCGAGCGTCAGATGCCCCACGGGCAGTCGGCACGTCCCCCAGCCGCTGCCGAACTGCGGCCGGTGGTCCTGCACTTCACCGTGCTGCACCGTGAAGCGAATGCTGTTCGCCTCCGGCTCCCGGTAGACCATGCTGCCCAGCCGCCCGTCCCCCAGGAACGGCCCTTCGTGCCACAGCGTGGGCATCCTGCGCCACACCAGATCCTGCTTCCGCAGAAAGTCGGCCCACGCGCCGTCCGACTCCATACGGTTCCGCAGCTTCCAGCGACGACCGCTGCCCTGCACGGGGGAGGAGGGGGCGGCCGGAGCGGCGTGGGCACCTCCCGGGAGAGCGGCGGCAGTTGTGCCGACGATCGCCGAACCGAGTACTGCTCTTCTTGAAGTCATGGCTCACCGCGTCCAGTACGTGATGTTGCGGAAGCGCGCCTCGGCGCGACCGCTGCCGTGGTGGTAGACGCCGTTCTTGAAGTGGCGGGTGGCCGGGCCGCGGTCCTCGGCCGTCAGCACCAGCTCGTCGTCGAAGTAGACCTTGATGTCCCGGCTGGAGGCGTTGTGCTCGAGCTTGACGTTGAACCACTTGTTGTACGCGTTGGTCTTGAGGACCGTACGGTCGTACGCCCGCACCGAGCCGCCGCTCGCGCTGTACGCGTTGAGCATGAAGTCCGTGGCGGGGGTGCCCTCGGGATGGATCACCCGGAGGATCTGCACAAAGGTCGCGCCGTTCGTGCCCGACGGGATGTACACGTCGGCGTCCCACATGTGCTGCCCGGTCTTGTACTCCTGCCGCCAGCGCATCTCGGTGCGCGGGTCCGTGGAACTGCCCTGCGACATGGGCTCGTCGGTGTCGTACACCCACATCCGGTGCACGCCACCGCTGTTGCTGTATCGCTCGCTCAGGCTCAGATTCCACGGCTTCTGCATGCCGTACGTGAACGAGGTCTTCTCCCAGCCGTCCGTGGGAGACGCGGACACGGCGGAGGACACCGACGGGGTCATCGCCCAGGCGGCGCCTCCCGCGAGTAAGCCTCCGGCGGCAAGAACCGTACGTCTTGTTGGGTGCATGTCACTCCCTGGTGATTCATCGGATCTATCCTCGACGCAACGTAGAAGGAGCGAGAGAAGCCCGTCAATATGTCGGACACGTCGAGGATAGATCCGATGTACTGGTCGCTAAGTCTGGACCTTACTCACCAGGCGTGGTACCTGAAGGGAGACCCTTCACCAGGTGACCGGGAGGGCACGAACGCCGTGCACCGAGCTTGCCGGGCCGGGTGTGTGGGGAGGTCATTCCGCGGGCTCTTCTTCCTTGGTGTCTGCATCTTCAAGTCCCGCGAGCCGCAGCAGCAGCGGCTTGACGTCCGTGGCCGCGAACTCCGTACACGCCGCCCCTGGTTCCGAACACAGCAGTACGGGCCCATGGTCCGGATCCTCCGGCAGCCGGCCGTGGCTGCCGCGCACCCCGGATGGGTCCAACGGGACGGTCTGGATCCGGTAGCGGAACCCGAGCTTCTTGCGGGCGATCTGGCCCACGGCCTTCAGCTTCACCGCCGGGACTGTCTCGTCGTACAGCAGCTCCGCGGGGTCGTAGCCGGGCTTGCGATGGATCTCCACCTGGCGGGCGAAGTCCGGGGCGCGCTCGTCGTCCAGCCAGTAGTAGTACGTGAACCAGGCATCGGAGTCGGCTACGGCGACCAGTTCGCCGGACCGCTCGTGATCGAGCCCGTACGCCGCCTTGCCCTCCGCGTCCAACACCCGTTCCACACCGTCGAGTTCGCCGACGATCTTCGCGACGGCCGTCGTGTCGGCCGGGTCCCGTACATACACGTGCGCCACCTGGTGATCGGCGACGGCGAAGGCGCGGGAGGTCCAGGGGTCCAGGTACTCCATGCCGTCCTGCGTGTAGACGTCCAGAAGTCCGGCGCGGCGCAGGGCGCGGTTGATGTCGACGGGGCGGGAGACCGGGGTGATGCCGTACTCGCTGAGCGCCACGACGGTGGCGCCCTCGCTGAGGAAGTGGTCGATCAACGGGCGCAGTGCGTCGTCGAGTTGGCGGGCGGCGCGGGCGGTCGCGGGGGAGTCCGGGCCGGATCGCTGCGGCTCGTAGTCCATCTGCGGGATGTAGACGAGGGTCAGGTCCGGGCGGTGCTCGTCGAAGATCTGGCGGGCGGCACCGAGGATCCACTGAGTGGAGGGCATGCCCGCGTTCGGGCCCCAGTAGGTGAAGAGGGGGAACGGGCCGAGGCGGTCGGTGAGTTCGTCGTGCAGGGAGGGCGGCCAGGTGTAGCAGTCGGTTTCCTTGCGGCCGTCCGAGTAGTAGACGGGCCGCGGGGTGACGGTGAAGTCGACGTCCGCCCCCATCGCGTACCACCAACAGACGTTGGCCACCTTGTAGTTGGGGTCGCTCTTCCTGGCCGTCTCCCAGATCTTCTCGCCGCCGACGAGCGCGTTGTGCTGCCGCCACAGCAGCACCTCGCCGAGGTCGCGGAAGTACCAGCCGTTGGCCACCGCGCCGTGCGTGCTCGGCGGCTCCCCGGTGAGGAAGGTCGACTGGGCCGTACAGGTCACCGCGGGCAGGGTCGTCCCGAGCCGGGCCTGGAACCCGCGTTCACCGAGGGCGGCGACGGCGGGCATATGGCGCAGCAGCGTCGGGGTGAGCCCGACGATGTCGAGCACGACGAGCCGGTCGGTCATGAGGTTTCCTCCTTCAGGCCGAGCCCGGTCAACCGGTCCCTGGCCCAGGCGAGTTCGGCGGCGATGCCCCCGGCCAGGTCGGCGGGCGGCCGGGGCAGTACGGACCAGGTGTAGGTCTCCACCTCGATGTGGTCACATCCGGCGACCGGCCCGCCGAGCAACTCGGCGAGTACGGCGGTGAGTTGGGGAGCGGTGGTACGGAGCGGGGGTTCGGGTTCGGCGTGCAGCGGGGCGTGGAAGTGGACCCGCCAGGGGCCACGGTCGGTTGGGAGCCTGCCGGCCAGGGCATCGGGGAGATCGTCCACGCCGAGGATCGTGCCCTCGGGTAGGGCGCCGTACCCGCCCGGCGTTCCGTGGCCGCCAGGCGCTCCGTACCAGTCGGGCGTTCCGTGGCCGCCAGGAGCTCCGTATCCGCCGGGAACGCCGAACCCGCCGGGCGCTCCGTGTCCGCCGGCGTCGCGGTAACGCCAGGACCCGGCGGGGCCGTTCGGGTCGTCGGACGCCCCGACGGACCTCTGCCCGGCGGGAGATCCACCGCTCTGCCCGCTCGCCGATGTACCGGTCCACCCGCCCGCCGATGTGCCGGTCCAGTGCGGGCCAGGGCCTGGGCCCTCGCCCGCCCTGCCGTGCCCGCCCGCCCTGCCGTGCCCGCCCGGCGCTCCGTGCCCGCCCGAGCGATAGGCACGCCCCGAGCCAGCGGGGCCAGTCGGGTCGCCGGGCTCGCCGTCGGACCTAGGCCCGGCGGGAGATCCGCCGCCGTGCCTGTCCGACTGACGGGCGCCCCGGGTATCGCGGGGACCGTTCGGGTGCCAGGTCCCGTACGCGAACCCGGTCCCGTCCGCCTCCTCGCCCGCCGCCACCCCCCGCTGGCGCGGGATCCGCGGCCCCGCGGCACCGCGGGCCGGTCCCTCGCCGGGACCGCCCGAGGCGTCCCAACTGCCCTGCGCAGCAAGCCTCGTACGCGTCTGATGCAGAAACCGCGGCTCCGCAAGCCGTCCCAGAGCCGCCCGCGCAGCCGGATCCGCCGGATCGACCGCCTCCACCGCGCACGACGCCTGCACCTTGACCACCGGCAGCCCGGCGGCGGCAAGGCGGGCCAGAGCGGCTCGCGGGTCCTCGAACTGGACCGCGAGATGGCAGGCGTCCAGGCAGATGCCGAGCCGTTCCGGGTCCAGGCCGCCCAGTTCCCGTACCGCCTGTGCGGTCGTCTCGACCACGCACCCGGGCTCCGGCTCGAAGCCGACGCGGACCGGACGGCCGGTCTCGCGCTCGATGGCGGCGAGGCCGTCGGCCAGCCGGTCCAGGGCGCGGCGGGCGGTGTTGGCACGTTCGGCCGGCCAGGGCGTGCGCCAGGCGAGCGGAAGCGTGGAGACGCTGCCGCGCCGGGCGTCGTCCGGGAGGAGCGTGGTGAGGACGCGGGCGCAGGCCAGCGTGTAGTCGAGGCGGGCCTGGTGCGTCCAATCAGGCAGGTAGACGTCCTTCTTGACGACCTCGCGATGGAAACCGGAGTACGGGAACGCGTTCAGCGTGACCGTCTCCAGCCCCCGCGCGCTCAGCTCGTGCTTCAGCCGCCCCAACGCCCGCGCGTCACCGACGAGTTCGGTGACGACGTCGCGGGCCAGCCACAGGCCGATACCGAGCCGGTCGACACCGAGCCGTTCCCGTACGGGTTCGGCGTAGGCGGCGAGCTGTGCGAGCACCCCGTCCAGGTCCTCCGCCTGGTGCACGTTGCTGCAGTACGCGAGATGAACGGGCGTCCCGTCGGGGTGGCGCAGGCGCATGCCCCGCTCACTCTCCGCCGCGCTTGATGGAGTTGCCCTCGTAGGTCGCCGACTCGTCGGGCTTCGGCTCGTCCAGTACCGGGTCGAGGTCCAGCCGGCCGCTCTGCCCGTAGAAGGCGACCGGGTTGCCCCACAGCACCCGGTCGACCTGGTCCACCGCGAACCCGGCCGCCAGCATCGCCAGACCGGTCTTACGGGTCTTCAGCGGATCACTGCGCCCCCAGTCCGCCGCCGAGTTGACCAGCATCCGCTCGGTCCCGTGCTCCTTGAGGATCGCCACCATCCGGTCCTCGCTCATCTTCGTCTTCGGGTAGACCGAGAACCCGGCCCAGCAGCCGCTGTCGCGAACCATGCCCACCGTGAGCTCATTGAGATGGTCGAGCACGACCAGCTCGGGCGCGATCCCCGACTCCCGTACGACATCCAGCGTGCGCCGCGTGCCCGCCTCCTTGTCGCGGTGCGGGGTGTGGACGAGGGCCGGAAGCTCGTGCTCGATGGCGAGCTGGAGCTGCCGGGCCAGGGCCTCGTCCTCCTCCTTGGTCATCGAGTCGTAGCCGATCTCGCCGACCGCGACGACCCGGTCCTTGGCCAGATAACGCGGCAGCTCGTCCAGCACCGGTATGCAGCGCGGATCGTTGGCTTCCTTCGGGTTGAGGGCGATCGTGCAGAAGTGCTGGATCCCGAACTGCGCGGCGCGGTACGGCTCCCAGCCCAGCAGCGAGTCGAAGTAGTCGTAGAAGCTCTCGGGCGAGGTACGGGGCTGGCCCAGCCAGAAGGCCGGTTCGACGAGGGCGCGTACCCCGGCGGCATGCATCGCCTCGTAGTCGTCCGTCGTACGCGACGTCATGTGGATGTGGGGGTCGAAGATGCGCATGTTCAGGAGACTCCATCGAGGGCGGCGGGGCGGTCATCGGCGGGGGCGAAGGCACGGCTGACGGGTGTGATGTCCTCCGGTACGGCACGTCCGGCCGCGATCCGCTCGCGCGCGAAGTCGGCCAGCATCCGGCCGAGTTCGGCGTCGGCCCGCTCGTCGAGTCCGGCGACCCGCTCGAGCGGTATCTCGTAGAAGACGCACTTCAGGACGGCCTGCCGGTACTCGTCATCCGGCAGATACCGAGCCGCGTACGGCCCGAGCGCGGCCTCGATCAGCGTCGTGTCGTTGCCGCGCAGCGTCTCCCGTACCAGGAACAGGAAGCGGCCCTCGTCGTCGATCAACGGCAGCGTCCGCAGTACGGCCCGCTGCTCGGCCGGGTCGCCATGCCGATGGAGCGCTCCCACAGTCTCGACCAGCACGGGCTTGTGCAGCGGCAGGGCGGTGAGCAGTACGGCGCGGGCGGCCTCGTCGATGGTCCAGTGGTCGTCGAGCCTGGCCCGGCCGCAGCGGCGGCGGACGGCGGGGAAGAGGGCGCCGATGGCGGTGGGATCGGCGAGGACGCGGTCGACGGCGGCGTCGAGCCAGGCGCGGGCCTCGGGCTCGAGTGCCGTACGGAGTTCAGGTATGCCGGAGATCATGGGCGCGCTCTCTGTGCTCACTGTGCTGCTTCTTGAACTGCCTCTTGTGCTTTCTGCTCGCTCTGCTCCGTCTGAACCTTCGGTGTCTTCGGTGTCTTCGGTGCCGCCTGTCGGAGGAACTCGATGGAGCGCCGGGCGACTTCGGGGGCGTCGAGCGAGCCGCCCTGGATCTCCACGGAGACCAGCCCCTGATGCCCGAGTTCGCCGAGCGCGCCCAGCACCGGCCCGAAGTCGATCTCGCCGTCGCCGAATTCGAGATGCTCGTGGACACCGCGCCGCATGTCCTCGATCTGCACGTTCAGCAACTGGGGCGCGGCCAGCCGTACGCACTCCAGCAGGGGAATCTCCTCGACGCAGTGGGCGTGCCCGATGTCCAGCGTGATCCCGAACAGCTCATGCCCGCCGAGCCGTTGCCCCAACTCCAGGCACCGCTCCACGGTGTCGATGAACATGAACGGCTCCGGTTCGAAGGCGAGGGCCACGCCATTGGCCTCCGCCGTCCGCAACACCGTCTCCATGCCCGCCGTGAGCCGCTTCCACGCGTCCTCCTCCGGCAGCCCCTTCGGCGCGGCACCACTGCACAGATGCACGGTGGGCGACCCCAGGTCGGCCGCGATCCAGATCGCCCGCCGCAGCAGATCGACGCGCCGCTGCACCCCCTCCGACATCAGCGTCGGCTCGTGCATGCCCCACGGGTCGAGTAAATAAGGCGCCCCCGTCTCGACCGTGACGCTGAGCCCGTACCACGCCAACTCCCCAGCGAGCGCGTTGACTTGGCGCGGCAGGTCTTCGGCGTACGGATCGAGGTGGCCGTGGTCGAGCGTCAGCGCCACCCCGTCGTAGCCGAGGTCGGAGAGTACGGCGAGCACATCGCTCAGGCGGTGGTTGGTGAAACCGTTGGTGCCGTAGCCGAATCGCAGATTCATGAGTGGCTGTCCTCGGGTCGCTTTCAGGTCGCTCTTCGGGTCAGGTCGGTGACACGCGCCGGGCCAGCCGCCGCGCCAGCGGATGCACGGCCCCCAGCGCCGCCGCCACCACCGGCGATCCGCCCCGAGCGGTCAACGCCGTTTGCAAGGGCACAAGCCCCAGAATCCCGGCTCCCACGGCCCGCCGTACGTTCTCCCCGGACGGCTCCCGTACGGCCTTGACCTGCGCCAGTCCGTACGTACCGAGGTAGCCGAGCGCTCCGGCGGCGGCGACCGCGGCGGTACGTGCGTCAGGGTGCCGCCCCGGCCCGGAGGGTGCAGTGCCCGCCGCCGCCAGCGCTGTCGCGGCCGACACTCCGAGCGTGGTCGCGGGCAGCCGCGCCGGGGCGCCGGAGATCTCGTGCCGGCTGAGGGCGGTGAGCGTGTAGGTATGCAGCCCGACCAGGGCCGCGGGCACGAGCCCACGCCGCCCGGACTTCGTTCCGCCGGCTGCGACCGCGCCCGCGAGCACGTCCAGCGCCCGTGCCCCGGCCATCGCGGCGGGCCCGGCCTTCGTCGACTTCAGCTTCAGGTCGTACGCCCAGATCAGCCCCGTAAGCGGCAGTGCGACGCCGAGGCCGCGGCGACCGCCGGAGAGGGCCGCGAGTCCGAGCCCGGCGGCGGTCAGTCCGCCGGCCAGGGAGAGGGCCGTACGACGGGGGACGCGACCGGAAGGGACGGGACGTTGGGGGCGTTCGACGGCATCGATGGTGGCGTCGGCGTAGTCGTTGAGGGCCATCCCGGCCCAGTAGAGGCAGACGGAGGAGGCCATCGTGCCGACCGTCCGCGGTCCCAGTGGGCGTCCTGCGGCAGCGGCCCCCGCGAGGATGTCGCCGGGCACGCTCAGCGCGGCCGGGGCGCGTACGAGACTTGCCAGGTCAGCGAGGCGTACGGGCCGGGATCCGAAGCGGAGGTTCGCTTTCCGGTCGTTCATGAAATCACGCTACACGCGCTGATTGAACATTCATTCTTGAGCTTTGTGGGAATTCTGTGATGAATGTGGCTAGCGGTGGAAGTTTCCATTTGCGCGCTGGGTGCCTCTAAGGGCGCACCTATAGCTGAATCGACCATCCATCCACCTTATTGACTTCCGGCTCAGTGAACCAGAGGATTCCCGGGGTGACCCACACCGAGCACCCGTACGCCGGCGGTCCGGCCCCCCTCCCTCCCGACCTGGACGAGGCCGTCCACCGCTGTCTCGTCGCCGGATTCGACGGCACCACGACCGTCCCCGACACCCTGAAGCGGCTCATCGACCGTGGCCTCGGCGGCGTCATCCTGTTCACCCGCAATGTGCGCGACGCGGCACAGCTCCGTGAACTGACGGACACCCTGCGGGACTTCCGCCCCGATCTGCTCGTGGCCATCGACAACGAGGGTGGCGGCATCGGCCACCTGGTGAGCGCGGGCGCACCAGAAGTCCCCGGCTCCTACGCCCTGGGCGTCGTGGACGACACCCGACTCACCGCCCGCTGCGCCGACGCACTGGCCGGACACCTGGCCTCCCTCGGCATCACAGCCTCGTACGCCCCTGTCGCCGACCTTCAGCACCACCCGCTGAACCCGATCGTGCGCACCCGCTCCTTCGGCGCCGACCCCCAACTGGTCTCCCGGCATCTGCGCGCCTGGATCACCGCCACCCAGGCACGGGGCGTCGCCTCCTGCGCCAAGCACTTCCCGGGCCACGGGGGCACCGTCACCGACAGCCACCACGATGTGGCGGTCGATCCGCGTCCGTACGACGAACTCGATCTCGCCCCCTTCCGGGCCGCGATCGCCGTAGGCGTACCGATGCTGATGAGCGCGCATGTCGTGTTCCCCGCACTGGACCCCGACCGCCCGGCCACACTGAGCCCCCGCATCCTGAGCGGCCTGCTGCGTGACGAGCTGGGCTTCGACGGCGTACTGGTCAGCGACGCCCTGGAGATGAAGGCGATCGCGGACAGGTACGGGGAGTCGGCGGGCGCTCGGCTCGCCCTCGCGGCCGGCGCCGACCAAGTCATCGTCGCCGTACCGGACTTGGGGGTCACGCTCGGCTGCCGGGACGCGGTGCTGGACGCGGTGAGCAGCGGTGCGTTGCCGGCGGAACGGGTACGGGAGGCCGCGGACCGGGTCCGTCGGCTGGCCGATCGGTATGCGGCGCCGGTGGCTGCGGGTGCGGTCGCCAGGTGGGATGTCGGGGCCGGGTTGGAGGCGGCGCGACGGGCGGTACGGGGGACTGTGCCGCATGTACGGGGCGCCCATGTCGTCGACCTTTTCCCGCCGCCGCACCCTGCGCTCAACTGGGGCGGCGAGGACCTGCTGACGGAGGTACGCGCCCTCGACCCCACGACCACGGGGACGGCGGTCACTCGGGCTCCGGCGGATGTGGCGGACCTCGCCGACCTCGCAGCCGAGATCCTGCGCCGGGCCGAGGGCGCACCGCTGGTGGTGGCCACGTGCGACGCGGGCCTGCATCCCTGGCAGGGCGAACTCCGGGATGCGCTGCTGGCCGGGCGGGCGGATGCGATCCGGGTGTCGACGGGTCTGCCGGACGGCGGTGATGTGTGCTCGTACGGGCGGGGGCGGGTGAACTTGCGGGCGCTGGCGGAGGTGTTGGTGTGTGCTGCTTGAGCGCGTCAGCGGCGACCGCGCGGTTGGGTCGTTCCCTGTCGCGTGACTCATTGGATGCGTCGGGCGAGCCCGGTCGCCCTGCCCATCAGCCATTCGAGCGGCCCTCGTTGGAAGAAGCGGGACCAGAGGGTGGCGAGGACGGTGACGGAGGCGATGAAGCCGAGTAGGACGTGCAGGGGCTGGACGGGCGGTTCGTCGGTGTCCAGGAGCCAGATGACGACGATGTGGTAGACGTACGCCGTCAGCGACATCGAGCCGACCGCGATGACGGGCTTGGCCAGGCGGCGCAGCCGGGGGAAGGCGTCCATGGCTGCCAGGCATGCGGTGATCACCAGGATCGCCACACCGGTGTTGCCCACGATGGACAGGGTCGCCTCGCTGTGCGGGGAGGAGACCAGCATCGCGGCGGGGGTGTCCCCGAAGATTTCGACGCTGCCGAGCGATGCGGACGACATGGACGGCATGGATGACATCGACGGCATGGACGACATGCCCGCTCCCTCCTCGGCCTTTCGGATGGCTTCGGCGGCGCCGGGTACGAGGCGCAGCGCCAGCCAGGAGCCGCCGTAGCCGGTGACGGCGAGGGCTGCGCCGGAGAGGGCGAGGCGTATGCGTACGGCGGTTGAGGCCAGGTCGAGGCGGGCGACGGCCATACCGGCGAGGACGAACGGGACCCAGGTCAGGGCCGGATAGCCGCCGGTGAAGAACAGCGAGACGAGGCCGTCGGCCTGGCCGACGGTGGTGAACGAGCGACCGCCGACCAGCGGCTTCAGCAGGTACAGCAACTGCGGACCCACCAGCGCCCAGCCCACGGCGATCAACGCCAGCGGCTTGGCGCCCAGCCGGTACAGCGGCAGCACGAGCAGGAAGAACAGCCCGTAGAAGGCAAGGATCGGCACGACCGGAGTGCCGGTCATGGTCAGGGCGGTGCCCAGGGCTATCAGGATCACGGCCCGGATGACGACCTTGGCGACGGCCTGGCGTCCGGCCAGCCCGGTCTTCGGCGTGCGGCGCCCGGTGATGAGGGCGACCGCGAAGCCGGCCAGGACGGCGAAGAGGGCGGAGGAGCGGCCCTGCGCCAGTTCCATCAGGAAGCCGATGACACCGTCCTGGCCCGGGGCGGGGCCCACATGAACCGCGTACATGCCGAAGACGGCCAGGCCGCGGGCCAGGTCCAGCCCGATCAGTCGGCCCACGGCGGGTGCACTGGTCGGCCCGCTGGGTGGTGCGTTGGTCGGCGGGCTGGCCGAGGGCTCACTGCGCGTGTGTTCAGGGAGCGGGGACTCACTGAGCTCGCGTTGTTTAGAGGACGGTGCGTCGGCCGGGAGTAACGGGGATTCTGAATGCGGTGTCATGCAACTCAGCCTCGAGACCGCGCCGTTCACGGAGTATCCGGCAGAAGGCTGCGGTGTCCCTGCCGACCGGCGGGTGATACCCCGCCGTGTGGCTGGAGCTGCCGTTCGCCGTGCCGCAGGGACTCCGCGTGGCTTTAGGGTCGAGAGGGTCGTGTCGGTATGGTCCGGACGGCATGAACGCCGGATGGCATGACCGAAGGTGAGGCGGATCCCGCGTGATCCGGGTAGTGGTGGTGGACGACGAGGCACTGGTCCGGTCGGGGTTCGGTCTCATTCTGGGCGCGGCCGAGGACATCGAGGTCGTAGCGACGGCTGGCGGGGGCGACGCCGTCGAGACCGTCCGCCGGGAGCGGCCCGACGTGGTGCTGCTGGACATCCGGATGCCGGACGTCGACGGGCTCACCGTCCTGCGCGAGCTGCGTACGATGCCGGAGGCGCCGGTGGTGGCGATGCTGACGACGTTCGACGCCGACGAGTACATCCTGACCGCGCTGCACTGCGGCGCCGCCGGTTTCCTGCTCAAGGACACCGAACCGGAGCAACTCGCCCAGCTGGTACGCACTTTGGCCGCGGGCGGCGTGGTCCTTTCCCCCAAGGCGTCGCGCACGCTGCTGCGCGGCCACCCCGGCACCGAGGCGGCCGTCGACGAGGAGGCGGCCCGCGTCCGGCAGCTCACCGCCCGCGAGCGCGACGTTCTCGTCCTGGTGGCCGAGGGGCTGTCGAACGCCGACATCGGGGCACGTATCCACCTGGGTGCCGGCACGGTGAAGGACCACGTCAGCGCGATCCTCACAAAGCTGCGGGTGACGAGCCGGGTGCAGGCCGCGCTGCTGGCGCAGCGGGCCGGACTGCTCGATGAGCGCCCGCAGCCGGAGGCCACCCGATGAATCGCGCACGTGTCCTGTGGCAGCGTGTGCCCGCGCCGGTCGTCGACATCATCGTGGTGGCGGTGGCAGCCGTGGACGTATGGCTGAGTCTGTGGGACGCCACGCGTACCGACGTCGCGCTGGCCGTGCTCGGCTGCGCCGCGCTGGCCTTCCGGCGCAGGTTCCCGCTCGGTGTCTTCCTGCTCACCCTGCCCGTCGCGGTCACGCAGCCGGTCGCTGTCGCTCCGCTCGTGGCGTTGTTCACTCTGGCCGAACGCTGCCGCAACCGCCGTCTCCTCGCGGGGTGCGTCGCCCTGGCCGCCGTGGCGAGCAGCGTTCCGTGGCCCGCGGCTTTCACCGAGGTCGGCCGGACCATGACGCTGATCGACTTCGTGTACAGCCTGGCGACCGCTGTCGCCCCGGTCCTCTTCGGCCAACTCCTCCAGGCACACCGGGACTTGGCGAGGCGGCTGGTCGAGATCGAGGAGGCCAGGGAGTACGAGCGGTCCCTGCACGCCCAGGCCGTGCTCGCCCGCGAACGCGCCCAACTGGCCCGCGAGATGCACGACGTGGTCGCCCACCAGGTCAGCCTGATCGCCGTACAGGCCGGAGCCCTGCAGGTCGCAGCCGGGGACGCGGACGCCAAAGAGGCCGCCCGCACGATCCGTTCGCTGAGCGTCACCACGCTCGACGAACTCCGCACCATGGTCACGCTGCTGCGCGCCTCCGGCGGCAACGCCACGGAACTGACCCCTCAACCCACCCTGGCCGACCTGCACAAGCTCCTGGAGTCCAGCGGCACGCACACCGAGCTGAAGGGCGAACTCCCGCCCACGGTGGGCACACCCGCCCAACGCGCCCTCTACCGCACGGTCCAGGAGGCCCTGACCAACGCCCGCAAACACGCCCCCGGCGCCACGGCCCACGTCGAACTCTGGCAGGACGGCGACGACGTAGGAGTAACCATCACCAACACCCCACCCACCCGCCCCTCCCTGTCCCTCCCCGGCTCCCAACACGGCCTGGTCGGCCTACGAGAACGAGCCGACATCCTCCATGGCACCCTGGACTCGGGCCCGACCCCGGAGGGCGGCTACCGGGTGCGGTTGCGGATCCCCTTGAGCGCGGACTGAGGGGACCAGGTCTTCACGCTGTCCCGTCGTCCGCTGAGCGCGGACTGAAGGACCAGAGCTTCACGCTGTCCCGTCGCCCTCACCCCGCACGGCCAGCGGCTCGACCGCGGGCACGCGCAACGCCGGCCCTTCGTCCAGCCCCAGCACGACGGCGAGTCCACCGGTCGCGTACCGCTCACTTCGTACGGTCCGGACAGCGCGCCACTCTCCCCGCACCCGCACGCGCTGTCCGGGCCGGACCATGACGGCGGCCACCTGCCACTCAACAGGCTCCGCCACGATGTCCGACGCTTTGAGCTCCGCCCATACGGTCTTCCCGATCCCGCCCGCGCGCCGCTCAACTCCCCATCGGTGAGCCAGCGCCTCCACGAGCAACAGCCCGCGCCCACCGGTCTCGTCGTCACTGGGCTTCCGAACTTCGGGTCTGCCCGAGCCGGCGTCGCTGACCTCCAGCCGCAGCAGGCCATCCTCCGGCGATCGCGCGATCCGTACGCTCACCTGCCGATCACTCGGCACCGGTACGCGCAGCGCGTTGGTCACCAACTCCGAGAGCACCAACTCGGCGGTTTCCAGGACGTCTTGGGCGACTTCCCATTCGCCGAGTACGGCGTGCAGCGCCGCTCGGGACCTCGGCACGCTTCGACGGCTACGGGACAGCCGAAAGGTGACTTCGTTCGAGCCGAAGCTCTCTGCCATGACGCCCCCTGAGGGTCGATAGACGGTGCTCAAGTCCCCGTACGGGAGCGCTGGTTGGTGACGCGCCACGTACAGCGTTCCGCAGCATATGAATCGGCGCAATATTGCATGGAGCCTGCGAGCCCTGTTTCACTCTTTCGGGTAAGTCCCACGTCCTTCTGGTCCGGCCTCTGGTAGGAGTCACGCATGCCTACTGTCAAACCGTCCACCGTGCTCGGACGCCAACTCGGTGATGAACTCCGCAAGCTCCGTGAGGTGGCAGGTGTGTCCATGGCCGAAGCGGCCGAGGTGCTCGACTGCACCAAGGGAAAGATCAGCCGCATGGAGAACGGGCACGTACCCGTCCGCATCCCAGATCTGACCGCGCTCATGCACGCGTACCAGGTCGAGGACCCGGAGACGCGCAGCCGCCTGGGCGCCATGGCGCAGCGAGCCAACCGACGCCGCCGGGACGGCTGGTGGCATCAGTACGGCTCCGTTCTGGGAGATTCGTACCGCGACCAGATCGAGCTGGAGACCATCTGCGACAGCGTCCGTACGTACGAGGTGCAGCTGATCCCAGGGCTTCTCCAGACCGCGGAGTACGGTCGCGCAGTGACGGTCGCGTCCCGCGCCTGGAAGACACCTGAGGAGATCGATCAGTTCGTCCAGGTGCGTCTCGCCCGACAACAACGGCTCACCGACGACGACCCCATGTCGCTCTGGGCGGTGCTGGCGGAAGGAGTCCTCCGCCAGCACGTAGGCGGTCCTGCGGTGATGCAGGCGCAACTGGAGCACCTGGCCGCAATGGCGGAGCGTCCCAACATCACTGTCCAGGTATTGCCGTTCTCGCGCGGTGCGCATTCAGGTATGTTCGGCCCGTACCTGCTGCTGAGCTTCCCCCAAGTGACCTCTTTCGACCTCGTGTTGACGGAAACCCCAACCGGCAACATCTGGATGGAGCGCGAACCCGAGGTCGCGTACTACCGCACCCTCTTCGACGACGCCCGCACCACAGCGCTGCCGCCGACGGAATCGCTCAGGTTGATCCGTCGCATCGCCAAGGAGTACCGATCATGAGCCAGGACCACCACATGGAGTCCGCACTCGCCGGAGCGGTATGGCGTGCCAGCAGCTACAGCGGCGGGCAGGGCAACTGCGTCGAAGTCGCCGACAACATCCCCACCCTCGCTGGAGCGGCATGGCGCATCAGCACCTACAGCGGCGGGCAAGGCGAGTGTGTCGAAGTCGCCGACAACATCCCCTCCGTCATCCCCGTCCGCGACAGCAAGCTCCCCACCGGCCCCGTGATCACGTTTACCCCTCACGCCTGGCGCACCTTCATCGCGCACCTGGGCTGAACGCCCACTCTCGGTACGGGCGCCCGAGCCACACGCCATCGGGTGAACGTTCGACCGACCTGGACCGATGGCATCCTGAATGTGCAAGCATGCGGCAGCGCACGCCGTATCGAAGGGAGGTGAGGATCATGATCGACAGATTTGATGAGGGTCTACTGACATCGACGGAGACCTCCCAGTACTTGCAGATTCCTCGGTTCACCCTGGACACGTGGCTGCGCAGGCAGGCCGCCGGCGCTCCTCTGGTCCATCACATCGTTTCCGTGCGGCGAGGTCAGCCGTCCGTTCCTTTCGTGGCTGTGGCCGAGGCCTACGTCCTGCGCTCCTTGCGCGATCTGGGCCTGAGGATGACGGAGATCCGGGAAGCCGCCGCAGCCTTGCGCAGGGCCTTCGACACGCCTTACGGCCTGGTGTCGAAACGCATCGCGACTGACGGCGTCGACATCTTCATCGACCACAGTTTGGGTGATCTGCGCCGTGCCCGCGACGGCCAGGCCACCATCCAAGAGGCCGTGGCGGACTATCTCCGCTATCTGTCATGGGACGCCGGTGATGAGTTTCCCTCCAGCCTTCGGCTCCGCCAGTACCCGGAATCGGTGCCGGTCGTCATCGACCCGCGGTTTGGCCACGGGCTCCCGGTGGTCGAGGCCAACCGCGTACCGGTGAAAGCCGTGGCAGATCTGTGGGACGCGGGCGAGTCGATCGAGGACATCGTCTACGAATACGACATGACCGCCGAAGAGGTGGAGGAGCTTTGCCGAGCCGTGGTGCGTCTTGCCGCCTGAGAATCCACAAGGCGCTGGCCCGGGGCGGTCCCGCCGCCTATGCCGTCCGAGCAGATCGAATCGAACGCGCCTGGCCGTGACGCATGACGAACCCGTGGCCGCCCTAGCGCACAACCCGCGGAGCGAGTTCGCGCTCCAGGCGGGCCAGCGCCACCGCACCGCCGCAGCCGTCCGTCACCCGGTCGACCTCCAGCCCGAGTTCCCGCAGGCGGCGGTGCACGGCCTCCGTGAGAGGACCGTCCGCGCCGAGTAGTCCGCCGGTGGCAACCAAGTGCTCGCCAGGTCGGCAGCCCAACGCCCGGACGGTCTCGGCCAGTTGATCGGCCGCCTCGCGGAGAATGGCTGTGGCGACGGTGTCCTCGTCCCGGGCCGCCTCGCTCACCAGTGGCGCGAGAGCGGCGAGGCGGGTCGGGGGCTCGGCCATGACGGCGGGTAGCAGTCGCATGCGGTACGCCTCGCGCTGTTCCCGTGACGCGAAGGCGGGCCCCTTCGCGCCGCCGTCCGGCACCACCTCGTCCGGAAGCCCGTACGCCCGGGCGACCAGCGCCGCCAGGACCGTAGGGCCACCCCGTCCATCCGCCATACGCAGCGCCGTACGCACCGCCTCGCGTCCGATCCAGAAGCCACTGCCGTCGTCGCCGAGGAGCCAGCCGTCGCCGCCCGCGGTAGCGGTGCAGCGGTGGTCGGTGATGCGGGCCGCGACCGCGCCGGTGCCGGCAACCAGGGCGAGGCCGTTCGCGGGGGTGCCGGGTGCGGCGGCGAAGGCGGCCTCGATGTCGCTGTAGATCTCGACGGATGCGGCGGTGATGCCGAGCTGTCGCAGCGCCGAGGTGAGGGCGGAGTGGGCGTTGAGGCGGCCGGGCTCGTCCGCGGCGGTACGTGACGCTCCCGCGAACCCGCCCGCCACCGCCACCACCCGGCCGCGCAGCCCGTCCGGCACGGCCTCCGCGATCGCCTCGGCAAGGTGGTCGGTGAGTTGAGGAACCGGGACGGTCAGGGCGTTGCCCGGCCCCGCGGCGCCCTCACCCCGCGGGCGGCCGTCGCGCGCGGACGCCAGGACGGCGCGCGTACGTGTTCCGCCCGCGTCCAGGCCGACCACGAAATCCTGGTTCAAATCATTGTTCATTGGCGACCATGGTGGTTGATACATTCGCCGGAGGCAAGGTCCGACGAGGGGCGATAGGGCCCGACGAGTTCCAGACGAGGCCTTACGCGTTCCGGCCGGGCCCGAACAGGAGGAGGTCCCCATCAACACTCCCACCGCGCCCGCGAACCTGCGCTTCGGCGTCAACTACACCCCCCGTCGCGGCTGGTTCCATTCCTGGCACGACTTCGACCCGGCGCACGCACGCGAGGACCTGGCGCAGATAGCCGGTCTGGGCCTCGACCACGTACGGATCTTCCACCTCTGGCCGCTCCTCCAGCCCAACCGCACGCTCATCCGCACCGCCGCCGTCGACCAGTTGGTGCGCCTGGTCGACCTGGCTGGCGAGGCCGGCCTCGACGTTCTCGTGGACGGCATCCAGGGCCACCTGTCCAGCTTCGACTTCTACCCGGAGTGGACCCGCAGCTGGCACCACCGCAATGTGTTCACCGACCCCGAGGCCATCGAGGCCCAAGCCGAACTCCTACGAGTCCTGGGCCGCGCCCTCGCCGACCGCCCCAACCTCCTCGGCCTCCAGCTCGGCAACGAACTCAACAACCTCGTCGAACACAACCCCGTGACACCCGACCAGGTCGACCACTACCTCGACACCCTGCTGACCGCCGCCCGCTCCGGACTGGGCGCAAAAGGCCTGGTCACCCACTCCGCCTACGACGCCGCCTGGTACGGCGACGACCACCCCTTCACCCCCGAGGCCTCCGCCCGCAAGGGCGACCTGACCACCGTCCACCCCTGGGTGTTCTCCGCCAACTGCGCACGCCGCTACGGTCCCCGCTCCCCGCAGGTCCAGCACCTCGCCGAGTACGGAGTGGAACTCGCCAAGGCGTACGCCACCGAACCGGCCCGCCCGGTCTGGGTCCAGGAGACCGGAGCACCCGAGCCTCACATCCCGGCAGCCGACGCACCCGATTTCGCCCGCGCGACCGTCCTGAACGCGGGCGACTGCACGGACCTGTGGGGCGTGACCTGGTGGTGCTCGCACGACGTGGACCGCTCCCTGGCCGACTTCCCGGACCTGGAGTACACCCTGGGCCTCTTCGACTCCACGGGCCGGGCGAAGCCCATCGCCACGGCTCTCGCGGACGCGGTGGCGAAGCTGCGCACTGGGGCGCACCCGGCGCAGCCGCGCGACACCGCGCTGGTCCTGGACTGCACGCCGGCCACCCGGTCCGTGTCCGGCCCGGGTGGGGCGTACTTCGACGAGTGGATGCGACTACGGACGCAGGGCGTGCGCCCGGCGGTAGTGCCGGCCGCACGGGCGGATGACGCGGAGTATTTGGCGGCACGGGGTATCAGCGAACTCATTCAGATGCCGTGACCGCCCTCTATCGCAACCCCGCCGCCCCCATCGAAGCCCGCGTCCGTGACCTGCTCAGCCGAATGACGCTGCGTGAGAAAGTGGGGCAGCTCAACCAGCGCATGTACGGCTGGAACGCCTACCGCCGCACCCCTTCCGGCTTCGAACTCACCGAAGCCCTCCACGCCGAAACCGAACGCTTCGCCGGACTCGGCGCCCTCTACGGACTGCTGCGCGCCGACGCCTGGTCGGGCGTGGACCACGTCACCGGAGCCGACGCCGCGGACAGCGCGGCGCTCGCCGACTTGGTGCAGCGCCACGTCGTCAACGAAAGCAGGCTCGGCATACCCGCCCTGCTCGTCGAGGAGGTCCCCCACGGCCACATGGCCCTGGACGGCACCGTGTTCCCGGTGAACCTGGCCGTCGGCGCCACCTGGGATCCCGAGCTGTACGAGCAGGCCGCGGCCCACGCCGCAGCTGAACTCCGGGCGCGCGGCGGGCACTTGGCGCTGGTCTCCGCACTGGACATCGCCCGCGATCCCCGCTGGGGCCGCACCGAGGAGTGCTTCGGCGAGGACCCGTACCTCGCGTCCCGTTTCACCGAGGCGCTCGTACGCGGCATGCAGGGCAGGAACCCCGGCGAAATCTTCGCCCCCGACAAGGCCCCCGTCGTGCTCAAGCACTTCGCCGGCCAGGGCGCCACCATCGGCGGCCGCAACTCCGCCGAGTCCGAGCTCAGCCCCCGCGAACTCCACGAGATCCACCTCCCCGCCGCCCGCGCCGGTGTCCGGGCCGGAGCCGCCGCCGTCATGGCCGCGTACAACGAGGTCGACGGCATGCCCTGCTCCGGCAATCGCGCCGTGCTCACCGATCTCCTCAGGGAACGCTGGGGATTCGAGGGCCTGGTCATGGCGGACGGGTTGGCGGTGGACCGGCTGGCCCGGATCACCGGCGACAAGGTCTCCGCCGGTGCTCTCGCCCTCAACTCCGGTGTCGACCTGAGCCTTTGGGACGAGGGCTTTACGCACCTGGAAGAGGCGGTCGAGCGGGGTCTCGTACGGGAGGAAACCCTGGACGCGGCCGTCACCCGCGTCCTCCACCTGAAATTCCGCCTCGGCCTCTTCGAACGCCCCTATACGACAGACCAGTTGGCCTCCCCTCCCACAGCCCTCGGCCGAGACCTGAGCACCGCCCTGGCCCGAGCCGCGGTTACCCTCCTCCACAACAACGCCGACGTCCTCCCAATCCCCCCGACCGCGACCCGTATCGCCGTCCTGGGCCCGCACGCCGCCACCACCGCGCACCAACTCGGCGACTACACAGCCCCGCAACGCCCCGGCACCGGCACGAGCGTGCTCGACGGGCTGCGGCTGCTCGCCGCGCCCGGGGTGCAGATCACCCACGCCCGCGGCTGCGCCCTCACCGGCGCCGACACCTCCGGCATACCCGAAGCCGTCTCCGTCGCCGACGCCGCGGACCTGGCCGTACTGGTACTCGGCGGCAGCAGCGCCCGTACCCCCGAGACCGACTTCGCGACCAACGGGGCCGCCCAGCAGGCCAGTTCGCAGATGACCTGCGGCGAGGGCGTCGACCTCGCCGGGCTGCGGCTCGGCGAGTCGCAGTACGAGCTGTTGCGCGCCGTCTCGGCGACCGGCACCCCCGCCGTGGTCGTCCTGGTGCAGGGGCGCCCACACGCCGTCCCGGAGGCGGCGGACCTCGCGGCGGCCCTGCTCACCGCCTGGTACCCGGGCCCATGGGGAGGAGACGCGATCGCCGAGGTCCTGCTCGGCCACGCAGAACCGACCGGCCGCCTCCCCGTCTCCGTCCCCCGCTCGGCGGCCCAACTCCCCGTCTACTACAACCACAAGGACACCGAGTACGGCTCCTACGTGGACGAAAGCGCCGAGCCGCTGTACTCCTTCGGGCACGGCCTGTCGTACACGACCTTCGCGTACGGCCCGCCGCGCCTATCGGGACGGGAGGGGCACACCGTCGAGGCCGACGTCACCAACACGGGGGAGCGGCACGGGCGTACGGTCGTCCAGGTCTACGTCCGGCGGCTACTGACCCCCGTCTGGCCGCGCGCCCTCGAACTCCGTGCCTTCCGCTCCGTCGGCCTCGCGCCGGGCGAGTCCCGTACCGTCGACATCCCACTCGAAGCCGACCAACTCACCCTGGTCGACGCTGGCTTGGAGACGACCGTCGCGCCCGGCACGCTGGAGATCCGGGTCGCCCAGTCGTCACGGGCCGCCCTGACCGCCGTACCAGCCCTCCTGCGTATGGAGGGCTGATCAGAGCTTCACGGCCCCCGAAGAAACCCCCCGATAGAACCACCGCTGCGTGATCACAAACAGAATCAGCACCGGAATCACCGAGATCACCGACCCCGCCATCACCATCCGCTGGTCGTACCCGAACGACGAGGAGGACAGCCGCGCCAGACCCAGCGTCAGCGTGAAGTGGTCCTCCGAGCGGAGGACGATCAGGGGCCAGAGGAAGTCGTCCCAGGCGCTGATGAAGGTGTTGATGGTGACGACGAGGATCGCGCCGTATGCCGACGGCAGGTACAGATAGCGGAATCGCTTCCACTCGCCAGCCCCGTCCAGCATCGCCGCGTCCTCGATCTCGCGCGGGACGGCCAGGAACGCCGCGCGCATGATGAGGACGTTGATGGCGGCTACGAAGCCGGGGAGCCAGACGCCGACGAGGTTGTCCACCAGGCCCAGGTCGCGGATGCTGAGGAACAGCGAGACCATGATCGACTCGAAGGGGAACATCATGGACGCCATCAGCAGCACCCACACCAGCTTGCGCCCCTTCCAGGCGGGCTTGGAGAGCATGTAGCCGGCCATCGTGGAGAAGACGAGCTGGCTGGTGATGGAGATGACGGCGACGAAGAAGCTGTTCCTGATGTACGTCCACACCGGGACCTGGTCGAAGACCTGGCGGTAGGCCCGTAGGGACGGGTCCTGGGGGAAGAGGGAGGCGCCCGCGCCGAAGACGTCCTCGCCCGCGCCCTTGAGGGATGACAGCAGTTGCCACAGCAGCGGGCCGACGGTGATGCCCAGGACGAACAGCAACAGCAGGTAGCGGACGATGAGTTCGCGGGGGCGGCCGTAGTCTCGCCAGCGGGGCATCAGGCGGCGGCGTTTCACGACGGCAGTCGTAGTCGTCATGCCTCGTCCTCCTTTGTCAGGCGCTGGGCGAGCAGCGTGAGGCCAAGGGTGAGTGCGAACAGGGCTACGGAGACGGCGGCGCCGTAGCCGGCGTTGCCGGTGAGGGGGTCGAGGCCTACGTCGCGGATGTAGAAGGGGAGCGTGCGGTCGGCGCCGCCGGGGCCGCCGGTGGAGCCGCCGAGCATGTAGATCTCGGTGAAGACCCGCAGCGAGCCGATGCCGGTGAGCGTGCCGACCAGCATCATCGACGTACGGACGCCGGGCATGGTGACGTGCCAGAAGCGGCGGACGGCGCCCGCGCCGTCCACGGCGGCGGCTTCGTGCAGTTCCTTCGGGACGTTTCCGAGGGCGGCCAGGTAGAAGATCATGTACCAGCCGAGGCCCTTCCACAGCGTCAGGCCCATCGCCGAGAGCAGGATCAGCCATGAGTCGGACAGGAAGGGGATGGCCTCTTTGATCAAGTGGCCTTTCTGCAGCCAGGTGTTGACCAGGCCCTGGTCGCTCAGCAGCCACTGCCAGCTCAGGCCGACGACCACGCTGGAGGCGAGCACGGGGGTGTAGAAGGCCGAGCGGAAGAAGCCGATGCCGGGCAGGTTCTTCTCGACCAGTACGGCCAGCATCAGCGGCAGCAGCACCATCAGGGGGACGACGATCACCGCGTACAGCACGCTGTTGCGGGTGGCGAGCCAGAAGTCCGAGTCGCCGAACATCCGGGTGTAGTTCTCCAGGCCCACGAAGCCCGCGGCGCCGCCGAGGGGTTTGGCGTCGGTGAAGGACAGGATGAGCGTGTTGAGGAACGGCCACACGCCGAAGACCGTGACGCCGACGACGGCCGGGGCCATCCACAGCCAGGGCAGCCACCACTTGCGGTAGAGCGCCGCGCCCCCCGCGTCCGGCGCCGGGCCGGGCGTCACGGAGCGGAGGACACGGCGCAACGGCCCCGGCGGAGGTGGCGCGGGGGAAGCGCCGGGGCGCGGGGCGCCCGCCCCCGGGGAGGTGGGGGCGGGCGCCTTGTCGAGAGTGCGCAGGGGGCGTACGGCCATGGGTCAGCTGCCCTGCTCGATCAGCTCGTTGGACTTGGACTGGGCCTCGTCGAGGGCGTCCTGGGCGCTCTTCTTGCCCTGCATCGCCAGTTGTATCTGGGCCGAGATGGCGTTCAACTCACCCGGTGTGAGGGCGATTTCGTCGGCCGTGGCGGTCTCGCGGTCATTGGCGACGATCTTCCGGGCCTCGGCGAAGGGGTCGGTGCCCTCGACCTTCTGGAAGAAGGGGTCCTTCAGCGACTCGGTGGTGGAGGGGAAGATGACGACGTTCGGGTCCTTCGCCCACTTCAGCTGGTTCTCGGCGTTCGTCAGGAACTGTGCGAAGGCCAGCGCGGTCGAGGCGTTCTTGCTGGTGGAGGCGACACCGACGTACTGCGGGGCGCCGACGGTATGGCCGAGTGCGTCCAGCATGAAGGGGGCGACGCCGGTCTTCTCGTAGACGGTCGGGTTGTTCTGCTGGATGAAGCGCAGGAAGTTGGGGTTGGTGGGGCCGTAGACCAGCTTGCCCTGGCCGTAGACGTTGGCCGGGTCCTGGGTGGAGGACAGAGAGTCCCTGGGCATTCCGCCGGCTTTGTAGAGGCTGGTCATGGCCTCGACCCACTGCACGGTCTTCGGGTCGTCGGCGAAGGTGAACTTCTTGCCGTCGGCCGACTTCACCTCGATGCCCATCTGCTGCCAGTCGGCGGGGATGCGCAGCTGCGGGTTGGCGAGGAAGGCGTAGTAGTCGCCGTCGGAGGCCTTGGCGACCTTCTCGGCGTCGGCGAACAGGCCGAGGACCGTGGTCGCGGGCTTGGCCGGGTCCAGGCCCGCCTTCTCCATCAGCTCGGTGTTGAAGGTCTGCAGAATGCCGCCGGAGTACCAGGGCAGCACGCTGTGCACCTTGCTGCCCTCGGCGTCGGCGTACGTGGCGGACTTCCACATCGCGTCCGTGAACGGCTTGCCCGCGTCCGGCGCCTTCTCGTCCAGGTTGAGCAGGTAGCCGTTCTTCGTCAGCGCGATCGCCGTGTTGACGTTGATGTTCACCACGTCCGGCAGGGTGCAGGCCTGGGCGTCCGCGACCAGGCGCTGGGTGAACTCGGCGTCGCCCGGATCGTCGATCCACTTGATCTTCGTGTCCGGGTTGGCCTTCTCGAAGGCCTTGATGACGCCGTTGAAGTAGTCCCCGAAGTCCTTCTTCACGTTGGTCGTCTGGAAGGTGATGTCGCCCTTGACGTCGCCGGTGAGCTCCCCCGAACCGACATTGCCCTCGTCGACCTTGCAGCCGCCGGCGGTGGCCTCGCCGCCGTCCGAGCCGCCGAGGCCGCAGCCGGCGGCCGTCAGGGACAGTACGACGATTGCCGCCACGGATCCGGTCAGTCTTCTCGCACGCATGGGATGCCCTCCTGCGAACAGGTATCTGGGGATGTGCCGGGGTTTGCTGGTTCAATTCACCAACTTGGACTCCGATTGATGAAAATGTGGACCAGAATTCATCGGAGGTCAATGGGCTGCTGTGTTGCTTTTGGGTTCCGGGTCGGGTCGGGGAGGGGTGGGTGGCGGGCGGGTGTCGGGCGTAGGTTGGTGGCAAGTGCCGGGCGGTGCCCGTCAGTGCCTCTCAGTGGCGGTGCTCGTGGTCCGGGTGTGATGGGTCGCCGGGGTGTTCGTGGCCGACGGCGTAGACGACATCGGCGCGGGCCCGGTCCAGCCAGGCGAAGAAGGCGCGGCGGCCGGCCGCCTGGCGCAACCCGTGGGCGATGCCGTCCCGTACGTCCGTGTACGGGAGGAAGTCGGCCGGGGCCGCGCCGCTGAAGGGGTCGACTCCTCGCCGTAGGGCGTCCTGGGTGAGGAAGCGGTCCCGGTTGCGGTCGTAGTAGTCACGTACGGCTGCTTCGGGGAGGTTCTGCTCGTCTGTGAGGTGGGCCAGGAGGGTGCGGGCGGCGGGGGAGTAGGCGAGTACGACTGCGACGATGCTGCCGAGGTCGGCGACGTCGGCTTCGTCTACGGCGAGCGTGTGGGGCTCCGCCCGGGCGGGGGGAGTGAGTCCGCGCTCGGCGCAGGCGCGGTGGGCTAGTTCGTCGGCTACGACGACTTGGGTGGCCCAGCGGCGGCGCTGCCGCTCGGCGAGGGCGGTTTGAGACCTGCGGGCCGCCTGTGGCTGGTCGCGCGGTTCCCCGCGCCCCTGATGGGGCTCTGTGTCGCACCGGACTTTGTCTGCGCCGTTCGCTGCATCCGGACCGGGCACCTCGTCGCGCGGAGGTATTGCTCTCAGCAGCGCGTCCACCCGCGCCGTAGCGATCGCCTCGCCCCCCACCAACGCCGCGACCCCCTCCGGCAAGTGCCCATGCGTCACAGCGTCACCTCCAGCGGAACCGCCTCGGTGTAAGCGACCTGCCCGTGCCAAGCCACCTTCGCCAGCAGCCAGTACGAGCCCGGTGGCACCGCCCCGCCGTCCACCTCGATGGCGCACTCCGCCTGCTCCCCGGGCGCGACCGTCAACCCCTGGCAACCAGGTCCCACCCCGGGCCAGGTGCCCCACGAGGAAACGGCCCACAGGGTGCCAGTGATCGGACCACGGGTCGTGTTGCGCACGCTCACCGGAACCCGCGCCCGCTCACCCCTGCGCACCCGGACTCGCTCAACTCCCAACCGTGACACGAGAGTTGGGCCGGTACGCCCATCCTGCTCGCCCTCCCGGACCTCGCCCGGCACATCGAGGGCCACGACATCCTCGTACACCTGCCCGCCGTACGACAGCCGCGCCGCGAGCCAGTGCCGCCCGGGTACGGCACCGGGGGCGGGCGTCACCGTGCACTCGGCGAGGGTGAAGCCGCCGGGGCCCAGTGCGTACGGCAGTCGGGCGGGCTCGGCGAGCCAGCCGGGCGGTACGTGCAGGGTCACCTCGCCCGACACCGGTGCGTCGGTGAGTTCCGAGGCGATCCGCACGGTCGCGGTGACGGGCCGCCGCCCGTCGACGGTGAGTGCGCTCGGCGAGACGTACACGGTCACGGGCATGTTCCCGCGCGGCGCGGGGCCGGAGTTGTGCAGCCAGTACCGGGTGGGGACGGGCTGGGCGGGTTCGTACGCGGCGATCCCGGGCCCCTGCGTCGTACCGGGGGAGCCCGAGCTGGCTGAGGCGGGGTCCGCTGTTGCCGACGGGCCGGGCCCGGTCGCCGAGGCTTCGGGCGTCGCCAGCACCGTCGCGACCTCGAACCCGGTCAGCCCCACGCCGAGCGCACCGTCCTCCGGGACCAGCGGCTCCCCCGGCGTCTCCAGGACATCGGCCCGCGAGCCCCCCGTCCAAGGCACCGGCCCGCGCACCCGCGCCCGCACCGGCCGGCCCGACACCTCGTGCATGCGCACCGCGATGCCCCGCGCCGGGTCGGCCGGTGCCACACTGCCGCGAGCCAGAGGCGAGCCGAGTGGCTTAAGGGCGTCGAGGAGTACCCGGCCCTCCGGCTCGAGCGCCAGCAGAGCCGTCCGCCTCGGCAGTACGGGGTCGTCCGCTGCCTGGTCTGGGGCCGTGCGCAACCGTGCCGTCAGCGGATGGTTGAACTCATGCCCCGCCTGCGGGAGTTGGAGTTCGCGCCAGTCGCCCTCGCCGCCCATCACCGCGTACTCGAAGGTGTGGGACCAGCGCTGGAGCTGGAAGGACGAGCCGTCGGGGGCGGTACGGCGCGGAGGGTCGATCCAGATGCCCGAGGGCCAGCCGGTGCAGGAGCGCATCAGGGACATGTAGAGGTCGCCGGAGGAAGTGACCACGCAGCCCGGCGTGCCCCGGTTGAAGATGGCGAAGCTGCGGCCGTCCCAGGCGTCACCCGGTGGCAGGGCCTCTCCACCGCCGACCGCGGTGGCCCGTACCGTCGCGTCCTCCAGGTCCGCCACCAGCTCGGCGACCGCCTTCGCGTCGTCCTCCGGGCGGGCGCCCGCCACCACGAGCAGCGGCAGCCGCTCCAGGTCACGGAGGTCCGCCCCCGGCACCCACTCCTCGCGCAGCCCCGCGCGCGGTGCGACCCACACGACCGCCACACCTCGCTCGGCCAGTTGGCGCCGCAGTTCGCGCCCGGCGGCGGGGTCCCAGCCCAGCGCCTCGGCGACCACAGCGTTGCGGTCGGGGGCGCCGACGGCGATACGGATGTCGGGGAGGTTGGAGTCCACCTCCAGGTCGCCGTACCGAGGACCGTCCGCGATCGTCGAGGTCGCCGTGACGCCCGCGCGGACGAGGGCCGCCGCGAGCGGAGCCCCGAGCTCGCCGGCCTCGTCCCAGGAACCGTAGATCAACTCGGCGACCCCGATCGACCGGTGCCCGAGCAACGCGCCCGCGTCGTCCCGGAGTTCGGTCCGCGCGGTGGAGCCAAGCCCGAACCACGTGTTGGCCGGGTTGTCCAAGGTCCAGGGGAACTGCTCGCTGTCGACGTCCACGAATCCGAACCCGCGCCCGATCACCGCATCCGCCACCTCATGTACCGGCAGCCCGCCCCGTACGTCCGACGGCCACCGCACCCGGATGAGCCGGTCGGCGCCGTCGTAACCGTCGATGGTGGTGGACACGTCCAGCCGCGCGATCCCCTTCCACAAGCACAGCCGCTGGGTGTAGCGGAAGAGGCCGAGGTCAGCGGTGACGGTGACACGCGATCCGGCAGGGGAGTGCTCGACCTGTACGTCCGCGGTCACCTCGCCGCTGCGGGCGACGGTCGTGCCGGTCGGCGTGAGATGCCAGGGGCCCTCGCCGAAACGTGGATGCCTCGGGTACTCCTCCTGTACGACCAGCTCGTTGCCGATGTCCCCGGCGCGCAGCAGGTCGCGGCCGCCCTCCGCCATGGCGCGCAACCGGCTGACGCCCCCGCCGCGCGACGGGTCGACGGTCACCTCGTAGAACTCGTTGCCGATGGTTGTCCCTTCGCCCGGCGTCCACCCCGCCACGGAGCCCTCGGCGAGCGGCAGGGCGCGCAGGCCCATGCCCGGCACCTGCGGTACGACCACGCGGAGTTGGCCGTCGTCGTCGCGTACGGCGGGTAGCGGCAGACCGGTGTCGTCGAGCGGTACGAGACCCGGGTCGGCCACGGTGAGAACGTCCCGCCGCTCGCGGGTGGCGGCGTTGAAGACGACCAAGTCCGGGGTGCCGCCGGGGAGTTGGGCGACTCGTCGGGCCAGGGCGTCGGTCGCGTCGGCGTGCACCGTGCCGGCCAGGTCGTACAACTCCCGCCAGCCCGTCAGCAGATCGACATAAACCTGGTCGGACTCGGAACCGGTGATGGCGTCGTGATGCGCGCCGTAGATCAGTTGCCGCCACGCCTTGTCGAGCGCCGCGTCCGGATACGGATGCCCGGTGACCATCGAGGCGAGCGTCGCCCACGCCTCCGCGTCGGCGAGCAGGGCCTCCCCGTACCGCTGCGCCTGCTTGGTGTCGATGTACGAGACGTCCTTGCCTGTGTAGACGGGGTTCATGTCCCGCGTCTGCGGGGAGGCCTTGCGGCCTTCCTCGTCGAGCTGCGTCCGTACGGCGGCGAAGAATTCCCTCGGGATCGCGCTGATGAAGCGGGGCCAGACGTAACGGGCGTTCCAGTCCCGGTGGATGTCCATCACCCAGCGGCAGGGCGGCGCGTAGTCTCCGCCGACCGGCAGCAGCGCATTGCGCGTGAGCGCGACTTGCTTGAGCCCTTTGAACAGCTTGTACGCGGCCTGCTCGGCCTTCGGGAGCGTGGGCGCGTTGTCGATCGCCCAGCCCGCCCCGTAGTGGTTGACCATGTACGCGGTCAGCAGGCCGCGCCCCGAAGGAGCGATCCAGGAGAACTCCGCCGGGAACTGCATCCGGTTCGGATCCCTCGGCTCCTCCCCGAACACGGACAGCGTCGGCCCCCACTGGTGGAAGGGCCCGCGCGCCCATGAGCTGGAGCTCAGCCCCGCGTCCGCCATCAGTCCCGGGAACTGGGGATCGTGCCCGAAGGCGTCCAACTGCCAGGCGGTTTCGGGGGACGCGCCCATGACGGCTCGCTGGAAGCCGTCGCCGTACACGGCGTTGCGTACGGTTGCTTCGGCGCCGGTGAGGTTGGTGTTGGGCTCGTTGTACGTACCGCCCATGATCTCGACGCGGCCGGTGCGGATCAGTTCGCGGAGAAAGGCGCGCTCCTCCGGGAAGGCGTCCCAGTACGGCTTGAGGTAGTCGACCTCCGCGAGCACGAAGGTGTACGCCGGATCGCGCCGCGCCAGATCGCAGTGTGCGCGGACGAGACTCATGCCGGACTGGCCGCGCGAGTCGAAGGTGCGCGCCGGTAGGCCGGTGGAGGCGGGGTCGTCGGCGACGTCCCAGGTCTCGGTGTACGCGGCCTGGGTGTTCCACCAGACGGGGTCGTAGTGGAAGTGGCTGACCATGAACATGGTCCAGCCGGGTTCGGCGACGGTGAACTCGGCGGTGTGGTGGGCGAGTTGGTCTCCCTGGTCTCCGTCGTTGGCTGTGATGGTGATCTCGCGACGGTCGCCGACAGGGAGATCGGTGGCGACGGGGATCTCGGCGCGTACGGTGCCGTCCTCGGCGGTGGTGGCCTCGGTCTCGCCGGTCACGCCGGGGCCCTCGACGGTGAGGCGGACGGTTCGGCCGGGGAGGTGGCTCAGCTCGACGGCAACCACCTGGCGCGGCTGCTCGGCGGTTCCGACGAAGAGCTCGGTCGACTCGACAGAGGTGACGCGCATGGGGCTCCTACGAGGGGGCTCGGGGGAGCCATATCCTGACACCGGGGGGTTGGTTCAAACAACCATGCATGGGTGTTGTTGGTGGTTCATCCATGCAGGGCGCCTACGCGGCCTTGGCGATTTCCGGTGCGGTAAGCGCCCGCTTGAGGGGCCGCAGGCCCCGATAGAGGGGCGGGGCCGTGACTTTTGCGGCTCCGCCGCGATGGGGTCCCCCGCTCGAGCGCAGCCGAGAGTGGGGGAGCGACCAGCCCCCACCGACCCGCAGCCAAATAACTGCGCTTCCAGCGGAGCTACCGGCTGCGGCGAGACTTCACCGCATGCTGCGGCGTGATGTGATCGGTCAGCGCCAGCGAGGCGCTCGCCCGCTGGTAGGAGAGCTGGGCGACCCGCACGTACAGGCAGTCGATGAGCACCAGCACCGAGTGCCGGCCGCCGATGCTGCCGGTACGCCCGGGGAAGATGGTCTCCGTGGAGGTGGAGACGAGGCGGATGTCGGCGGCCTTGGCGAGCGGCGAGCGCGGATCGGAAGTGATCGCCACCGTCGTGGCACCGCGCTCCTTGGCGAGCTCGAACGGCTCGATGGTCTCGCGGGTGGCGCCCGAGTGCGAGATGCCGATGGCGACATCCGCCGGGGTGAGCAGGGCCGCGGAGGTGGCCGCGGCGTGCACTTCGGTCCAGCCGCGCACCGAGCAGCCGATGCGGAACAGCCGGGTCTCGGTCTCCTGTGCCACCGCGCCGCTGCCGCCGACGCCGTAGATGTCGATGCGCCGGGCGCGGGCGACGGCCTGGGCCGCGCGCTCCATCGCGTCGAGATCGATCCGGTCGATGGTCTGCTGCACCGCGCGCAGGTCGGCGCTGCCCACGACCTGGACGACGCGTTCGAGGTCGTCGTCCGGAGAGATGTCCGGGCCGATCTCGGCGCTGCCCCAGTCGGAGACCTCGCCGCGCCCACGTTCCTGGGCGAGTTCGATCAGCAGATGCTGGTACGAGTCGAGCCCGATGGCCCTGCAGAAACGGGTCACCGTAGCCTGCGAGGTCCCGGTCCTGCGGCCCAGCTCGGCGGCCGAACAGTGCGTGACGCCCGCCGGATCCTCCAGGACCAGCTCGCCCACCTTCCGCAGGGAGCCGGCCAGTCGCGGCAGCTCGGTGCGGATGAGAGAGGTGACGTCCGTCGGGGGCATCCGATCTCCTTGGTGCTGGTCGCTACTGACTCGCTGCTGAGAATGTGACAGCCACCGTATAACTCCGTAGTTGAAATTCAGGACCGGAGGGAACTCGGCGGGTACGGGCTGCTGTGAGCGTGGGATGGGCGGGCGGGTGGGCGCAGGGGTGGATGTTGCCCGCCCACCGCCCCGTGTGTTTTATTCATTCACGCATAGTTGTACGCGATGGTGGTTCAATCCACCGGTGGGGAGTACCCCGTGTCAGTCGACTCCGTGAACGCTGACTCCGTGAGTGCCGACGGGTTCGCGCGCGAGAGCCTGGCGGTCCTGGACCGCATCACCGAGTCCGCGCGCACCGAGGTACGGCGCGCCGCCGAGCTGATCGCCGACTGCGTACGCGCGGACGGCGTCATCCAGGCCTTCGGCGCCGGCCACTCCCAGGCCATCGTCCTGGAGCTCGCGGGCCGAGCCGGCGGCCTGGTCCCCACCAACCGGCTGAGCATCGCCGACCTCGTCCTGTACGGCGGCGAAGCCCCCGCCGTCCTCGACGACCCGCTCCTGGAGCGCAAGTTCGGTGTCGCCCGCCGGATCTACGACCTAGCCGCCCCGCGCCCCCAGGACCTCTTCGTCATCATCTCCAACTCCGGCGTGAACAACGTGATCGTGGAGATGGCCCTACACGCCAAGGAACAAGGCCACCGCCTCCTGGCCATCACCTCGGTAGCCCACACCCGCGCGGTCCCCGCCGTCCACCCCAGCGGCGCTAAGCTCGCCGACCTCGCCGACGTAGTCCTCGACAACGCGGCCCCCCGAGGCGACGCCCTCCTCGAACTCCCCGACGGCGGCGCCGTATGCGCCCTGTCCACCCTCACCGGCGTCCTACTGATCCAAATGGCGGTAGCCGAGGCAACCTCCCTCCTCCTCACCACCGGCCACCGCCCCCCGGTCTACGTCTCGGCCAACGTCCCCGGCGGCTTCGAAAGCAACCTGAAACTGGAAAAGCACTACGCGGGACGCATCCGGCGTACGGCTAGCTGAGGGCGGCGACTCATTCCCGACGCACGCCGCTCGGTCGATGGTCGATGACCGAGTCACGGCTCCAGGCGACGAACCTGGAAGGTCAGCCCCTCCGGGCTGCTCAACCGCACAACACGACGCCCGGCCTCGTCGGACCAGGCAACCGAGTCCTGGCCGTGGCGATGGCCGTGTGCGCGGGCGACGACGCAGTCCAAATCCCCGACCCCGACCGCAAGTTCCCACTGCGGGGCGGATGCCCTGGATCCTCCTGTGGCGATGAAATCGGCGCAGGTCAGAGGGGCGCCAGTCGTCTCCTCGTAGAAGCCCCGGGCCTTGTCAGGCCGATCGCAGGCCAGGACCATACGATGCGGTGCACCGGCCAAGCGGGGCGGGAACGTCCATCCAGCGAAATGGTGCGGCTGCCACAGCGAGAAGGCGGCACCCACCGGATCGATCAATGTCGCCATGCGGCCCTGATCGCCCGCGTCGAATGGTGGCACGACAAGGCGAGCGCCGTTCGCCTCCGCCGCTTCGACGCGGCGATCGACGTTGTCGACTGCCAAGTAGTAGGCGATGTGGGCAGGCGTATCCGGTGGATAGACCGGATTCGCCAAATCACTCACCCCGCCGATCAGATGGCCACCGACGGCAATCTTGGTGGCCCTGCGCCAGTCCTCCTCATCCACCGCGAACCGCCAGCCCAGCGTCCTCGAGAAGAAGGTGGCGGTGCCGGCCAAGTCGCGGGTCTTGAGGTCCATCCAGCAGAACTCGTTCAGTGAACCCAGACGGGTCGTCAACCTGTGCTCCTCGTCGCCTCGAGTTGTTGTCGGCGAATCCTCGCGGGCCAGGTGGTCTGTCCCGGGAATGTGACAGACGGGCGGCCGACTGTCACATTCCCGCGACTGCCTACCGGGGGCCCGGGAGCGTCGGGCGATGCGCTCGCACTGCCGCCGGGATTCGCCAACGGCATCTCGCCTCGATGCAGGGCAGCGGGAGCTGATCCGGCTATCAACTGACGTGGGCGGCGATGGTTCGCGCACACACCAGAGACTCGGTATGCGTCGTGTCCACCTCCAGGTCATAGACCACGCCCTCGTGAACCACATCAGCCTGCGACGCAGCCATCCCCTGGATGCGATCCCCTCGTGCGACCTCACGCCCTGCGGCGACCGCGCTCTCACACCTGACCCCGACCCACAACACGGCCATCTCACCCAGAGCCTTCTGCCACCGCTCCTGGGACGCCGCTCCGCCGAGGAAGACGTCATCGATGATGACCCTGGCCCCCGCACGGGCCATCGCCACGACGCCCTCCGTCCAGGCCGCCTCCAACGCTCGGAAATCCGCCCCGACGCTCACGCCGCCGTCCGCCGCGAACACGATCCCTTCGTCCGACGACTGCATCTTCGCGGGCATCGCATCGACAAACGAGTCGCACCCGAACGCCAGACACGGATCCGGCAGTACGGCCTGCAGACACCGCACGATCCCGGACTTCCCCGAGTTGGAACCACCGTTGAGAATGATCACCTGAGTCGTCACCGCGCCACGGTAAGACGCTTCCCGCACAGCACGAAACGAATATCGTCGGTTTCAGTCCAGGTGTGCGATGAAGGTGCGCCAGGCGTGGGCGGTGAAGGTGATCACTGGGCCGGTGGGGTGCTTGCTGTCGCGGACGGGGACGAGTGCGGGGATGTTGTCAGCGACTTCGACGCAGTCGTGCTCCGCGCCGCTGGCGGATGCCTTGCGCCATATCGCGCCGGCGAGGTCGGATGCGTACAACACGGCCTTGGGGTCGGTCACTTCCGGTGGCCCTCTTCCAACTCGGCGATCCTCGCGAGTGAGTCCTCCACGGGAAGCGCCGTCGCACGGATGCGTTCGAAGGCCTTTGCGAAGGGCGTCGCGTCGTCGCCCTCAACGTACGTCGCGCCGCTGAGGTTTTCCAAGAGCACTACAGATGGCATGGGTTGGGGAAATCCGGTCAGGGTGAAGCCGCCCACCACGCCAGGATGCGCGGTGGAGTCCAGCGGCATCAACTGAACGGTGACGTTCGGCATGTCCGACACGTCGAGGAGCCGCCGGAGTTGCTCCCGCATGGTCGGGGGACGCACCGCGAAGCGCTGGTGCAGCGCTGCCTCGTGGACGATGGCCCACAATTCCGGAGCTGTACCTGGACGGGAGAGTACGGACTGCCGGGCCATCCGTACCTCCGCCAGAGCGGTCACTTCCTCCGGCGTGCGTGACGTCGTCACACCGGCGATCGTCTCGCGCGCGTAGGCGGCTGTCTGCAGCAGCCCGGGCACGACCAGCGGGGACCACGCGCAGATCATCTCGGCGTCCGCTTCGAGGGAGATGTAGTCGGCGTAGGTGGGCGAGACGATCGAGCTGTACGTCTGCCACCAGCCTTTCTTCCCGGCGTCGCGCGCCAGGGCGCCCAGAGCGCCCCTCACCCGGGTGTCCTCGACGCCATAGACCGTCAGCAGGGAGTCCACATCCGCGGGCCTGATCGACTGCGTGGCACCCTCGATCTTCGAGAGCTTCGGTGCCCTCCAGCCCATGGCCCCGGCAGCGGCGTCGAGCGTCATCCCCGTTTCATTACGCAGGCGCCGCAGGCTCGCGCCCAGTCGACGGCGCCGAACGGTCGGTACGAGTGGTGAGTTGGGCATGTGCGGAGTCTGACAACGCTCGCGAGGAGATCGCACACCGTCGCGAGAACATCACTCATTCGGGTCGGAACTTTTCTACCTCAGGGAGAAAAGTTCGTGTGTGGCCGAAGCTGGGGCAGTTCCAACCGCCCGCCCAGGAGGCCCACGCCATGCAACCCACTCCATCCCTCGCCACCCTCCTCGACGCCGCCACAGCCGCCACACCCCATGTACGAACCATCCCCGGCTTCTACGTTCGCTCCCGCCCCCACGGCTTCGCCGCACACATCTGCGCCTCGCCTCAAAACCTTTGCGAGGTACGGCAATTGACTAGTACAGAACTGCTGGCACAGGGCGTGAAGGTCGACACCGTAGACTCCGCTCAGCTCGTCCTCTCCGAACTCGTAGGCAACTCGGTACGGGCCTACGGCGATCACGTACCGCTCGTGGTCGAGGTGTACGTGACGTCGTACGGCGTCGCGGTGAACGTCCACGACCCGGATCCCAGCGCCCTGCCGAGGCGTCGGGCGACGCCGCTCGACAGCCCGGAGGCAGAGACCGGGCGGGGACTCGCGTTGGTCGACCTCCTCGCACCGGGATGGCACGTACGGCGCTCGGCAATCGGGAAGCAGGTGCGATGCCGCGTACCCGCCGAATCCGGGTGGGAGTGAGGAGACGCCCCGCCCGGGGGAGGAGCTCCAGGTGAGCGGCGAGCGGGCGGTGGCCCTGTGTCCCAAACCTTCCAATCGGTGGATCAATTCCCGGTGGCGGCACTCCGGCACCACGTGTGAGGAAGTGACAGCCCGGGCGAATCAGACCCGGTCGGCGGTCGGCGGTTTCTCTCCTCAGCCTCGGTCCCGCCGCCATCACCGGGATCGCCCGCGCCGCCCTGGTCCTCCTCCACCTCGAACACGACCGCACCACCTGAACGAAGATCACGAGCAGGAGTGGCAGCGCCACGTAACGCTTTACCCGATCCGCTGCAGCGCTTTCTCGCGGCGCTCGGCGACGGCGGACCCGGACTCTCGGCGGGCCATCCGGCGGAGCACGATCGGTGCCGCGATCAGGCCGAGCGCGGCCCAGGCCCCGAGGGCGCCGACGGTCTCCAGATGCCGCCAGGATTCGCCGAGTTCGATGCCGGCCGCGCTGTCGGGGAGCAGGGCTGAACGCATGCCGAGGCTGAGCCAGTAGAACGGGAACGCCTGGGCGATCCACTGCAGCCACTCCGGCAGGGCGGTGATGGGGTAGAAGATCCCGGAGATCGCGACCAGGCCCATGACGGGGATCGACATGTAGCCCGCGCCGCGGGGTGTGGCGATCAGCGCGCCGAGCATGGCGCCGATGGACTGGGTTGCCACCAGGCCCAGGGGTAGCACCCAGGCCAGGGTGAGCCAGGACGCCACACTGCCGACCTCCAGGCCGTCGACGATGAACAGCCCGGGGATCAGAAGGATCGTCACGTACGCCAGGGTGCTTCCCGACGCCGTGACGAGCTTGCCGATGAAGTAGCCGCTGATGCCGTTCGGCGTGGCCTTGGCACGCAGCAGGGTGCCGTCTTCGCGCTCTGCGGTGAGGTACTGGATCACCAGGAGCGCGCCGAACGCGATGAACATCCCCAGGGCGCCCGGCAGGGCGAGGGTGCCCAGCGTGAACCCGCTGGCTCCGTAACCGTTGTCCCGGAGGAAGAAGATGGCCACCAGGGTCGCCACGGGCCAGAGCAGTTGGCCGATCAGGTCGGAGCCGGAGAAGGACTGCCTCAGTTCGATGAGGCCACGGCTGAAGCCTGCTCGTAGCGGTGTGGCGGTAGGGCTCATCGGGCTGCCTCCTTCCGGAGGTCTTTGTGGCTGCCCGCCTCGGCTGCTCGGTTCCGGCCGGACTCGGCCTGGTGCACCAGGGAGAGATAGGTGTCCTCCAGCGAGGACCGGCGGACTTCGAGGTCGGCGATGGCCTTGCCGTACCGCTGAAATAAGTCGAAGACGAACGCCGTGGATTCGCTGGTCTGCCGCGTGAACTGCTGTCCGCGGCAGGTCCAGCGCACCTCGTCCTCGCCCGCGATCTGCTGCGCGAGTTCCTCCGCCGTGCCGTCGGCGACGATCCGGCCGCCGCCGAGGATCAGGATGCGGTCGGCGAGCTTCTCCGCCTCATGCAGGTCGTGGGTGGTGAGCAGAATCGTCGTCCCGTGCTCATCGGCGAGGTGGAGGACGAGATCGTGGAACTCGCGCCGTGCCTGCGGATCGAGCCCGGCGGTGGGCTCGTCGAGGAAAAGCAGTTCGGGGCGGCCCACGATGCCGATCGCCACGTCCAGTCGGCGTCGCTGTCCACCGGAGAGCATCTTGATCTTCTTGCCGGCGTGCTCGGTCAGGCCGACCGCCGCCATCAGCTCGTCCGGGTTCCAGGGCCGCCTGATCTGGTCGGTGGAGTAGTCGGCGTAGTACGAGCCGAGATGGGCCAGCAGCTCGCGCACCCTCCATTTGCCGTGGTCCCGCCAGGACTGCAGCACCACTCCCACTCGCGCCCGCCACCGTTCGTCACCGTGCGCCGGATCGTTGCCGAGCACCTCGACCCGGCCGGCCGATCGCATCCGGAAGCCTTCGAGTATCTCGATCGTGGTCGTCTTGCCCGCGCCGTTCGGTCCGAGCAGGGCCAGTACGTCTCCGCGGCGCGCCTGGAACGTCACCTCGTGCAGGACGTCGGTCGTGCCGTAGCGCATGCGCAGGCCGTCGACGCTGAGGGCGACGGGCGTCATAGCTCACCCCGCACGCGCTCGATCAGGTCGGTCCGGTCCACGCCCGCCATGGCCAGAGCGCGCGGGACCGTGCCGACCTCGGCCTGGAGGATGCCGAGCAGCAGGTGGCCCGAGCGCAGGTCCTTCTTGCGGTGCACGGCCGCCATCCGCTCCAGGGCGAGCTTGAACGAGGCGCCCAACTGCGGGCGGCGCGCCGGGTCCTGGGTCGCCCGCGGCAGATCGAACTCGCGCAGCGACACCCCGGCCGCGCTCAGGCTGTGCTCGAACTCCCGGTACAGCGCGTCCTTCAGCGCCGCATGGTCGAGCCCCGCCGAGTCCAGGGCGCGCTGCGCGTCGGTGCCGTCCTGGACGGCTACCGCCAGCAGGACGTGCTGCGCCTCGACTGTCGCCGAGCCGTCCTCCCTGGCCTCGAGCTCGGCCCGGTCCAGGACTGCTTGGAGGTACTTGTCGAACGTCGTCATCCCCGCCTCCTCAACGTGACTCCGGCGGCGATGAGCCGCTTGGCATGCTTCTTGTGGACCGCCTGACGCGTGACGCCGAGCGCCTCGGCGACCTGGGGCCAGCTCCAGCCCGCCCGCATCGCCTGCTCGACGGCGGCGTCCTCGATGTGATCAGCCAGGCGGCGCAGTGCGGCAACGGCCGCCAGTGACTCCGCTGGATCTTTGCTCGCCATGTAAGCAACCATAGTTGACTAACTCGTTTAGTCAACCCTAGTTGCTAATGGTCCCGGGCAATGCGAAGCCAGCTGCTGCGCGCCCACCGAGGCGCACCGGGAGGGCACGTCCCGCGTTCGGTGATCGCGGCAATGTGCTGATCAACACCGGGAAATGAGCGACACGGTCGCCCTGTTATGGTGCGCCGATGTCGTCGATCAAGCAGTTCCAAGTCACCTTCGACTGCGCAGAACCTGCGCGCCTCGCCAGCTTTTGGTGTGAGGTGTTGGGGTACGTCCTACCGCCGGTCCCGGAGGGCTTTGCCACTTGGGAGGACTACCATCGCTCGCTGCCGCCTGAGGATCAGGTCAACTATTTCGCGTGCAGTGATCCCTCGGGTGTGGGTCCGCGCCTGCTGTTCCAGCGCGTTCCCGAAGGGAAGATCGTCAAGAATCGGGTGCATCTCGACGTGCGGGCCGGTACCGGGCTCGTGGGTGAAGAGCGCCTCGCCACACTGGAGGCCGAATGCGCCCGACTGGTCGCGCTCGGTGCGGTACACGTGCGAACGATGCTTGCCGATGAGGACAACGAGTCGTGCATCGTGATGCAGGACATCGAGGGCAACGAGTTCTGTCTCGACTGAGCATCCTGAGTGTGCATCCTGCGAGATGGCGAGGTGGGGAGCCGTCTGCGAGGGGGCCGCTGACCCCACAGCAACACCTCGGCCCTTCCACCGGACCACTGTCCGGTGGAAGGGCCGAAGCGAACACACCGTCCCACTACGGCTTACGGGCAACCGCCCCGTACATGGCGATGTCCTCATCCCGGATCGGATCCGAATCGGTGCCGTCCGGGCGCCACTTGTGGACCTGCGTGATCCCGGGCTCGACGAGTTCGAGGCCCTCGAAGAACTCCTCGGCCTCCGGGAACGTACGCAGGCGCATGGGCATGCTGCGTGCCGCGTACTCGCGGGCGACTCGGCCCACTTCCTCGGGGGCGAACTCCGCGGTGCCGATGGACATCGCGAGGTAGCTGCCGGAGGGGAGCGGTTCGAGGAGGCGGCGGACGATGCCTACCGCGTCGTCCTCGTCCAGGACGAAGTGGACGATCGCGATGACCGTCAGGGCTACCGGCTTGGACAGGTCGAGGGTGTCGCGGAACTCGGCGGAGTCGAGGATGGCCTCCGGGTGCTGGAAGTCGGCCTCGATGTACGACGTCCTGCCCTCGGGCGCGCTGGCCAGCAGGCCCTGGGAGAGGGTGAGGACGATGGGGTCGTTGTCCACGTACACGACGCGGGACTCGGGGGCCACCGACTGGGCGATCTCGTGGAGGTTCGGGGAGGTGGGGATGCCCGTGCCGATGTCGAGGAACTGGCGCATCCCCGCTTCCTCGGCCAGCCAGCGCACCGCGCGGTTCATGAAGTCGCGGTTGGCCCGCATATGGATCGGCAGGGCGGGCCACTCATGCGACATGGCGTCGCCGGCTTCCTTGTCGGCGGGGTAGTAGTCCTTTCCGCCGAGGATGTAGTCGTAGATGCGCGCGGAGTGCGCGCTCTCGGTGTCGATTCGGTCGGCAGGCCATCCGTTGTCGGACAACGCGGCCCTCCCATCAAGTCGTCGGAGAACAAGGGTAGTTCGGTCAACAAGGGTGTTTCAGACAGCGGGTCGATCAGACCAGACAGCGGTCGATGAGATCAGACAGTGGTCGATCAGAGCAGGCAGCGGTTGATCAGAGCAGAAAGTCCGCGTCGCCCGCCTTCACGCCCGTCAGGAAGCTGGTGATCTCGCGATCGGTGAAGACCAGCGCCGGACCGGCCGGGTCGGTGGACTGACGTACTGCCACCCTCCCGTCGCCCAGCTTCTTCACCTCGACGCAGGCGCCGCCCGCGTCGTCGCTCCACGGCTTGTGCCAGTCCTGCGCGCCGAGATCACGGGCCGGCATGCCGTTGCGTATGTGGTGGTGGTGCACGTCAGAGCTCCTTGCGTATCGCACCGAGGAGAGCCTCGGTCCTGCTGGCGGGCGTCGACTGGGCGCCCAGCCGGTCCAGGGCCTCGCGATAGACCAGGACGTCGTCGGCCTTGTCGAGATACACAGCGCCCACCAGGCCGCTGAGATACACGATGTCGGGCAACTCCCTGGCCCTGAACCGGAAGAGATGGAAGGCGCCGGCCCGCATCGCCGGATGCGGGCCGCTGCTGAACGGCATGATCTGTACGGTCACATGGGGCAGCGCATTCAGCGTGATCAGGTGGTCGACCTGGGCGCGCATCACCTCGGGTCCGCCGACCGGCCACCTCAGCACCGTCTCGTCCATCACGATCCACACGCGGGGAGGGTTCGGACGGGACAGCAGTTCCTGGCGCTGCATACGGAGTGCCACCCGGCGCTCGGTAGCCTCCTCCGAAGCGTGCGGATTGCCCGCGCCGAGCAGGGCACGCGCGTACGCCTCGGTCTGCAGTAGTCCGTGCACGAACTGCGCCTCGTACGCCCGGATCTGCAACGCCGCCTGTTCCAGGCTCAGATACGCGGCGAACCAGTCGGGCAGTACGTCACGGTAGGTATGCCACCAGCCGCGCTTGTTGGCCTCGCGGACCGACTTCAGGAAGGTGTCGATCTCCTGCTGGTCCTTGACGCCGTAGATCTGGAGCAGCTTCTCGGCGTCCGCGAGCCTGAGCCGCGCCACCTTGGCGGACTCCATCCGGCGGATGGTGGAGTGGCTCACCCCGATCGCCATGGCCGCCTGCTCGTACGTAAGACCGGCCCGGTTGCGCAGTTCCTCGAGCTGCTTGCCCAGGATCATGCGCAGGACGGAAGGCGCGCCGCCCCAGTCGGTTTCCGAGGTCACGCCCTACCTCCTCACCCGCAGTCCGGGCCAATGCATCGCAGTCTGTCACGATCATCGGCGACCGGGGCGGTCTGTGCCCTACAAAATGCAATTTTCAACTTGCTGGTTGCGAGACGTAGTCGGCAGGTGTCAGAGTGGTGGTACGGCCCGGACGGTGAACGAAGGGGCTATGCGGCCCAGTTGGGGGATCAAGGCCGCGACTCGGAGTGTTGTGCTCTGCAGACGAAAGGCGTACGGCGATGGTCTCGCCCTCCTTCCCTCAGTCCTTGGGCCGACTTTCCGGTGACGAACTCCTCCACAAAGCAGGCGTGTTCGGCCTGCCTGCCGTCCCCGTTTCGGTGGCCGCGGCCCGCAGAAGCGTGCGGGAGCTGCTGAGCGAATGGGGCATCAGCCGCGAGACCTGCGACAACGCCGAACTGGTGACCTCCGAGCTCGTCACCAACGCGCTCACGCACACGGAGAGCGACCTGATCGTGTGCAGACTCCGCACCGCCGCCGACCTGCTCCATCTCGAGGTCGAGGACCAGAATCGCAGCCGAACGCTCCCCGCCCGCAGACAGCCGAAGCCCGACGATCAAGGTGGTCGCGGGCTTCTGCTCGTGGGCATGCTGAGCAGCGACTGGGGGGTACGGGACGCGCCGCAGGGGGCCGGCAGGATCGTATGGGCCGAGCTTCCGACGGACGCGACGGAGGCGGCGGACGCCGCGGACATGACGGAGGCGACGTGCGCGGCTGAGGCGGCCATGTCATCGGCGGTACCGGAGCCCCGGGACGGATCGGCCGACGCCCATGCGGCCGATCCGTCCTGGACCTGAACCATTCGTCCTGGACCTGAACCATCCGTCCTGGACCTGAACCATCCGTCCCCGGACCCTGACCCCGGCTTACGGACCAGAGGCTGCCGGACCAGCTGCGCGATCAAGCCGTCACGGTGCCGCGTCGGCGCATATCCTGTGATCCCGCATATCCTGTGATCCCGAACACACCGCCGTCCAGGACGTGTTGGAGCAAATGGCCCGCCATGGCAGGAACCGGCGGGTCAGCGGTGGCGTCCCCCGCTGAGGAGTGACCGGCAGATCGCAGGAGCACCGGGCCGACCGGTGCTGAGTCAGGAGAATCGCGCTTGCCCACCGCATCCCCGTCCCCCGGATCGTCGTTCCTGGACCGCAAGGTCCTGGGCAAGGAGTTGGAGGAGCTCCTCAACGAGCACTCCTCCCAGCTTGCCGTACGCAAGGCCGAACTGGCCGCTCTCGCCGATGACTTGACCCACGGCAACCGGCTCGACCGATGGGCCGAGATCGACCTCGTCCATTCCTACGTACGCCCCGAAAGCGTTACGGCCCCGCCGCCCGCGGCCCCCGCCCAGCCTTGGCGGCGTTGGATACCGGGGCATGGCCTGCTGGAGGCCGCGCTCGGCGTGCTGGTGTTCATCCCGTTGCTGGTCACCTGGTTCGGGCTGCGGGAAGCGGTGCGTGCCTACGGGGAGTTGGCCGCGGAGGACCGCGATCAGGCGACCCGTCCCTTTCTCCAGCTGTGGCAGACCGGCTTCGGCGGGCATCTGTCGGCGATGGGCCGCTTCGAGAACGTGGCGCTCATGGCCGTCGTACTGATCACAGGGCTGGTCCTGCTGTCGGTGGCGCACGCCTATGTCAGGGCACAGACGGAGCGGAAGGAGCAGGACCGGGAGGCCGGGGACGAGCGGCTCCTGGGGGCGCTTGCCGCCCTGCTGACCCGGGTGCAGATGTGCCTGACGCCGCATCGGGCCGCGTCTCCGGATCAGTTCACGAAGGAACTCACCCGTACGGCACGGCAGTTGCAGAACCTGCTCAAGCAGGCGGACGGCAGCCATCAGAAGCTGGTGGCCAGCGCCACGGCGGTCGGCGACGCCACCGACGCTCTGCAGAAGGCGGCCGGAGCGCTGTCGTCCGAGGTACCCGGCATCGCCAAGGCGGCCGACCGGGTGGAGGCGGCGGTCAAGGCGAGCATGTCCGCCTCGGACCAGGTGCGGCAGGACAGCAAGGACGCGGCGCGTACGGTCGCGGACCGGGTGCAGGCCGCCGGGGACGCCATGCAGACGGCGGTCACCTCGCTGATCACCGCCCAGCAGGCGCTCGCGGCGAAGTCCGACGCGGTGGCGCAGTCCGCCGAGCGGGCCGCGCAGGCCGTCGCGGCGGGCGCGGGCCGCACCAACGACGCCGTCGACGGCATGCGCGAGGCGACCGAACGCTGGGACGCGGCGGCCGCCCACTGGCAGGACGCCGCGGCGCGACTCGACCACGGCATCCGTGTCCTGTCCGGCGGACAGCTCCCGCCGGGGCAGGTCAACGGCGCTCGCGTACCGGCGCCCTCGAACGGTGCGGACGGCGGTGAGACGTGAGCGCTCGCCCCCGGCGTCGTACGCGCGGGCTCAGCGTCGTCGTGCTGGCGGGGTGGCTCTTCGCCGACCTGCTGCTCGTACTGGCGCTGGTGTCGATGGCCGACCGACCGGACCCGAAGGCCAACGACAAGCCCAAACCCACCCGCAGCCCTTCCGGCTCCCCCAGTCCGTCCCCGAGCCCCTCGCCGACTGGGCCGCAGGGGGTGTCGCGGGAACCGGAGCAGTTCCGGGTGAAGGGCGATGACACCGACGCGCTGCTGCGGCAGATCCGGTCGGGCACGGAGAAATGGCGCGGGCGTACCGCGGCCATGGTGCTGACGTTCGGCGGCAGCCAGGGTGGTACGGCGTACGCGCACCGGGTGAACGGGCTGCTCGCCAAGGCCCGGCCGGAGATGTTCGGCGGCCGGACGGCGACGGACGACTTCCACGATCTGAGTGAGGCACCGCAGAGCGCGGTGGTTCGCGTGTACTTCTTCACCCGGCCGGGCGAGTGACCTCCGGTCCCGCGGCGGCCGGAGCACGACGAGGGAAAGGACCGTACGGAGTGGCACAGCGGCAGTGGCGTCCCGGCGAGCGGGTGTCATCGGACGACGGGGCGCCACGTCCGCCTCTGCCGGATCTGCCGTGCCTGCCCGCGATGCGCGGCTACGGCCGGCTGCGCGAGGGCCTCGACGCGTTGGGCTTCCTGCATGTGGCGGACGTGCTGCGGCCGCCGACGGCGGCCCGGCACGCGTCGTTCGGCTCGCTGCCGCAGGCCGAGACGGACCGCGGCTTCCGCGTCCTGGACGGCTTGTGGTTCACCGGCCGGGGCAATCTGTGGCAGCGGGTGGACTTGGACTACGTCCAGAAGGTACGTACCGACTGGCTGGCCTCCGGCGATACGCGGGCCGCCGGGGCGGCGGGCATCGTGGACACGCTGGTGGCGTACGTCCGGCACGAGCCGATGGGGCTGCGCCGGCTGCTGCTGTGGCAACTGGGCTGTCTGCTGCGGGACGGCGCCGACGGGCCCACCGAGGAGGCGGCCGTCGCACTCGGCGTCCACCGCGACGAGGCGCGACCCCTCGCGTCGGCCGTCGCCGCCGCTTTCCCCGCCGCCGGAACCGCCCGTGCGGCCGCCGAGCGGCTGGGCGACATCTGGCCGGGCGGCCGCCTACGCGAAACCGAGCGGCTGGTCACGCAGGTGCACGACACCGGCCGAGACCCCGCCCTCACCCAACTCCTGCAGTCCCTGCACGCCCGCGCCACCGAGGTGGCCCACCTAACGGCCGAGGCAACCCGCCTGTCGGCGACCGGCTCCGCCCGAGCCGCAGCCCCCGCCTGGCTCCGCGCCGCCCGCCGCGCCGCCGACGACCCGGCCATCGAGGCGGAACTCCTGTCCGCCGCAGCGGCCGCGGGCCCGACGGCCACGAGCGCCCACCTGGAAGTGACGCTCGACGCCCGGACGGTGACTCTGACTTGGCCAGCGGCCCGGTCGCGGGCGGGTGGGGTGACATACCGGGTGTTGCGCTTTCCGGATGGGGCACCGGGTGATGCGACGGAGTTGAGCGCGAACGGTTCGACGGGGTCGGGGCAGGCGGGCGGGGCGACCGCGTCGGCGGACGCGGCCCGGCCTGGCGGTGCGGGGCCGGAAGATGCGGTGGGGGCGCCTGGCGGAGAGCGCGCGGCGGTTGCGGTGGATGCGGCCGTCCCGGCGGGCGCGCTGAACGCGCCTGGCTCATCGGATGCTCCGGGCGTGGCACCCGGCACGGCGGGTGCGGCCCATCCCGGTGGCGCAGAGCCGGAAGATGCGGCGGGGCCAACCGGCGGAGAACGTGCGGCGGTTGCGGTGGATGCGGCCGTCCCGGCGGGCGCGCTGAACGCGCCTGGCTCATCGGATGCGCCGGGCGTGGCACCCGGCACGGCGGGTGCGGCCCATCCCGGTGGCGCAGAGCCGGAAGATGCGGCGGGGCCAACCGGCGGAGAACGTGCGGCGGTTGCGGTGGATGCGGCCGTCCCGGCGGGCGCGCTGAACGCGCCTGGCTCATCGGATGCGCCGGGCGTGGCACCCGGCACGGCGGGTGCGGCCCATCCCGGTGGCGCAGAGCCGGAAGATGCGGCGGGGCCAACCGGCGGAGAGCGCGCGGCGGCTGCGGCGGACGCCACCGGCACGGCGGGTGCGGTCACGCCGGAGCGCGTGGATGGCCATGTGGGCGCGGGTGCGGCCCATCCCGGCGGGGTGGAGCCGGAAGATGCGGCGGGGCCAACCGGCGGAGAATGTACGGCGGTTGTGATGGACGCGGCCGGCACGGCGGGTGCGCTGAACGCGGCTGGTGGATCGGATGGGATGGACGCAGCCGGGACGGAGGGTGGTGCGGGGCCGGAGGATGCGGCGGGGCCAACCGGCGGAGTACGTGCGGCGGTTGTGATGGACGCGGCCGGCACGGCGGGTGCGGTCACGCCGGAGCGCGCGGATGGCCTTGTCGGCACTGATACGGACAGCGCAGGTGGTGTCGGCGCGGAGGGCCGGGTTCTGAGTCGTACGGACGTCGATGCACCCGTGGGGCGGCCCCTGCGGTATGCCGTCGTCCCCGTGCGGCGAGGGGTGATTGCCGGTGTGCCGTTGGTGGGGGCGCCCATTGTCATCGCGCCCGATGTGGGCGGGGTGGCCGTCACGCTGGTGCCGGAGGGGGTGCGGCTGCGGTGGGGGCGGCCGGATGCGAGCTGTAGCGAATTGTCGGTGCAGCGGCGTGCCGTCGGCGGACCTGCCGTGTCTGTGGCGTGTGGGCGGGACGGGGTGTTGGATGTGCCGCTTGATCCGGGGGAGTACACGTACGAGGTTCGCTGTGGTTATCCGGGGCCCGGTGGGCAGACGGTGTGGTCTCCCGGTGTGCGGGTGGGGGCTCGGGCGGAGGAGTGGCCGGGGCAGGTGGAGGATCTGGCGGCGCGGTTTGTCGGAGACGGAGGGCGGGTGGCGTTGACCTGGCGGCCGCCCGAGCGGGGGCTGAGTACGGTGCTGCCCTGGCGGAGCGTTCCCGTGGGGCCGGGTACGGATGTGTCGGCGCGGGCGGGGCTCACCGTTCCGGAGGCGCCCGCGGGCGCTGAGCCGTCCGTCGAGGTCGCCGTGCCCGAGCGGGCGCGGCTGCGGATGACGTCGGTGAGCATGCTGGGGGAGCGCAAGGTGACCGGACCGGACGTGGTGGTTGAACACCCGGGACAGGTCAGGGACTTGACGGTTCATCGCGTCACGCCTGATCGCGCCACCGTGCGGTTCGAATGGCCGGAGCCCGCCGTGCTGGTGGTCGTCACGTGGGAGGGTGGCGGGCGTCGCGAGGAGCGCCGGGTGGCCCGCAGCCGCTATCTCGCCGACCAGCAGGTGTCGTTCGGGGTCACACGGGACGCGTACCGGGTCACGGTCGCGGCCCTCCCGCGCCCCGACGCGCTCGCCGTTCCGGCGGACGCGGCGGTCGTGGACCTTCCCGAGGTCCCGGCGCCGCCGCGTCTGTTCCTTCCGGCCTGGCCGGCCCGATCTCCCTCGCCGCATGGCTGGCGGACACGTTGGCGCCGCTGGTGGCCGTTGCGCAGGTGAGAGGCCTGAGCGGCCCGCGGGACCTCAGGGGCCCTGCAGCCCGCGGGACCACGGGCCCTTGCACTATGCCTGCCCGGGTCACGCGGCCTGGCAGCGCACCTCACCGCGCGCCCCCGGCACCGCATCTCGCAGCGCGGCCTAGCACCGCACCTCGCCGCGTCGCCGAAGGGCCCAGTAGCTCCGCTACGAGGACCCTTCCGGCGCCTCGCGATGCCCGGCACCAGACCACCCGCCCGACCGCACGCACACAGTGCCAGGCCCCCTCAGTCCTGAACCACCGCTTCCGCCCCGCCACCGAACTCCAACTGCAGCCCGGTACTCAAGCCGATCGTCTTGCCCGGATCGACGTCATGGACGGACCCGTCCGCCCGTCGGGCCGTCCAACGGCGCCCGGTGCGGTTGGTGATCCCGAACCGCCCCCGCTGCTTGGGGTGTTCGGTCACCTCGGCGACCACGGCGGTGAAGTCGTGCCGTTCCGGGTCGACGTCCAGATGGTGCGCGTACATACGAGCCTGAGCGCCGAGCCGGATCGACCGGGGCCGGCTGCGCGAGGTCGCCGTGCCCGTGGTCAGACGCAGACGCGGAGGCAGACTCACGGTGCGCCCGCAGCTCCAGCAGGCGGGCGCGGGCCCGTCCGGTTCGGTCAGGTTCTGTCGGCCGCAGCCCGCACAGAGGCAGATCGTGTCGAGGGCCTCGCTGAGGGCGTCCCGCCACTGCCCTTCGCGCACCCGCAGCGAGGGCTTCTTCAGCCCGTCGGTGAAGGTCTGCTCGAACAGTCCGCGCAGTACGGGCGGAAGGGCACCCCAGGTGGCGACGACGGTCTGCTGCTCCTCGGGCACCGGCCGGTTGCGTGCGTCGGACGGGTCGTAGATGAAGACCGGATCGGTCCCGTACAGCTTGCGCCGGGCCGCCTCGTCCAGGCAGCGGATCTGCAACGCCAGTGCGCCCTCGAGCGGGTGATGGTTCATCAGCAGCAGGAAGAGCAGGACGGCCAGGGAGTGGAGGTCGCTCTGGATGCCGGGCTGGGCGCCCTGGTCGCCGCGCACGAGTTCCGGCGCCATGAAGTCCATCGTGCCCGCGACGCCCGTACTCTCGCCCTCGACGACCGCGTTGTCGTTGTCGCACACGAGGACGTCACCGGTGTGCGGGTCGAAGAAGATGTTGCCCCAGTTGATGTCGCGGTAGGCGATGCCCTTGGCGTGCAGGGCGCGGTACGCCTCGACCGTGTGCAGGGCGGCCATGACGAGGGTGCGCGTGGTGGTGGCGGCGAGCGCGGGGTCGCGGCGGAACAGCGCGGGCAGGTCGTGGAAGCGGGCGGGGCGTACGTCCATGAGGTACCCGAAGCCGGGCCGCTTGCCGTCGGCGTCGACGACGATGGTCTGCGGCCACAGGAAGCGGTCGTCGCCCCAGCCGCGCCCGATGAGCCCTTCGAGGATCTGCCGCTGGCGGCCGTCGGCGAGCTGGGGGTAGTACCACTTGACGGCGCGGTCGCCCTTGCGGGTCTTCACCCGGTAGACCTCGCCCTGGCCGCCGGAGCCGAACATCTCGGCGACCTTGACCTTCTCTCCCTCCTCGGTCACCAGGGTCTGCCCGGCGGCGAGCATGCCGTTCACCATGCGCGGTTCCTCTCGTGGCTCACATCTGGCGCGTCGTTCTGCTGGGGCGCGAAAGCGTCGGTGGCCTCGAACGCGCCCACGAGTGTCGTGTCGTCCCCGGAGTACTGGGCGGCCCGTCCGAGCCAGTCCGGCAGCCGGGTCCGTACGGCGGGCATCCCCAGTTCGGTCGCGCGGCCCTGCACTCCGGCAGCGAAGTCGAGGAAGCCCTGGTGGTCGGTGAAGCTCTTGGACAGTCCGTCGGTGGAGAGCAGGAGGCCCGACGGACTCTCGTTGGTGAGGGGCTGCCAGTGGCAGCGCGCACGGTGCCAGGACTCGGCGGCGCACAGGGAGTCCGTCTCGTCGCCGAGGTCGGGACCGGTGTACAGGGGGGTGTACGGGGTGCCGACCGCGTCGAGGACTACGACATCACCGTCGCCCAACTGCCAGCACACCAGCAGCCGTCGGGTGAGGACGGCGCCGACGAGCGTGGCGCCGTACGCGGTGAGGTCAGGGCCCTTCGGATGCTGCGTGGCCTCCGGGCCCTTCGGGTGCAGCCCGGAGTCGGAGCCCTTCGGGTTCTGCGCGGAGGGAGTGACGGGCAGGCCGCCGTGGGCGGGGGAGTTGCAGTCGTGCAGCGTCGCCCGCCCGTACCACCGGTGGGCCACATGCTCGGGCAACCGCCGCGCCTGGGCGTGCAGTTCGGCCAACCCGGCATACCAGTGGCCCTCGTCACCGTTCTTCCTGGCCTCGGCGTCGACCTCCACCGCCGTCGTCGCGAACTTCCGTGCGCACGCGACGAATTCGTCGACCGCCCAGCGCGCACCCAGGTCACTGCGGAAGTGCGGCGCCGAACCATGCCCGTCGGCCACGGCGAGGACGACGGCCTCTCCGCCGGCGATGTGCAGTGCGGCGCAGCGGTCCTGGCTGTACTTCTTGCCGGCGCCCTTCACTGCGCCCTCGAGCAGTTCCCAGCGCCCGGGCGGTGTCACACCGCCGTTCACCAGACGGGGTCTTCGTCCTCGTCCTTGCCCAGCGCCACGGGCGGCGGGGCCTGCATGGGACCGGCCCCGTCACCGTCGGCCCTGGGGGTGGAGGCCTGCTTCACCGCCGTGGACATCCAGCGGATCGCCGCGGCGAGCTGGCGCGGGTTCTTGGCATGCAGCGGTTCCAGCTCCGGGTTGGCCAGGAACTCCTTGAGCATGCTCTTGTCGGCGTCGTCACCGATGGCGAGGGCCACCCGCACCGCACGCTTGCCCCAGGGCGTGTCGTCGATGGCGCGCAGCCCGGAGCGCCAGTCGTCGGTCGGCTGGCCGTCGGAGACGAGGGCCAGCACCGGCGGCAGGGCGCGCTGCGGCATGGGCGGCGTCTGCAGCGCGCCGGCCGCGAGCCGGAACGCGGCGCCCATGTCGGTGCCGCCGTAGGTGTGCAGGTCCTCCCAGGTGAACTGGTCGACCGGGGTCGGGTCGTTGATGTGCCAACTGGCGCCGCTGGCGAAGGAAACGGCCCGGATCAGGAGGGTGGCTCCGGGGTTGGAGCGGGCGGCCTGCTGCATCTCCGGGATGGCCTCGCGGATGGCGAAGTTCAGCTCGGCGATCTTTCCGTTGATGCTCATCGAACCGGAGCAGTCCAGCAGCCAGATGAAATGGACGGGACGGCTGGCCATACTGCCGCCGGGCAGGTCGAACGTGTCGTTCACGCTGGTCCTCTCCCCCGAGACCGGGCGCGTGTCCGCCCAGGAGTTGTCGTCAAACTCTTCGCGGGCAAGCGTAGTTGAGATGTAGGCAGAAGATCAGGTGTGAGGAACTTTCGCCCGCGAAGCGGAGCGCCTTCTGGGATCATCCGTGCCCCCGCGCGCCCCCGTGGCCCTTCAGGTCACGCCTCCAGTCGGCCCAGGCCTGCACCCACTTCTGACCGCCCGGGCGCTGGGACAGCAGGTTGACCACCTCGTTGACGCCGAGCTCGCCCAGCTGCGTCAGTGCGGAGCCGATGATGTCGTCGGTCAGCTGGTCGGTGGTGTTGCGCCAGCCGCCCCGGGCCCCTTTCCTGCGCTCGTTCCAGACGACGAACAGGGTGACCACGCGCCGCGGTTCACGCAGCGAAGCCGGGTCCAGGGCTCCGCCCGGGCGGTGGGCGTCGGTCACGGCCCGCTTGTAGTGGCTGATCAGCTGCGGGCTGCCGTTGGCCACGTAGTCCAGCGCGTTGGATTCGTGCACCTCCTGGGGGTCGGCGCGGGCGATGCCGTAGGCGATCCCTTGGTCGACCGCGTCCCGCAGCACGATGTTCAGGGGCCTCGAGGCCTGCTCCAGGGCCGGCAGCTGTTCCATGACTCGGGCCAGGCGTTCCCGCCCCTGCGCGAGGTCGTGGGCGAGGACCAAGAGACGGGCGACGGCCCGTTCCAGTGAGTTGAACTTCCGTGAAGCAGTGGTCTCGCGCGCGAAGTCGATGAGTTCGCGAGTGACCCGGTCCGGATGCTTGAGCCAGTGGGTGAGGCGGACTTCCAGCCCCGCCTCGACGATCAGCCGGGGGGAGCAGACCTCGGTGACCCTGCTCTGGTCGCGGGGGGCCGGCTGGCCGTTCGGCGGCCAGACCAAGGCCCACATGGTCCGCAGGGTGGCGCCGTCCGGCACCTTGCCGTTCAGATGCTGTCGGGCCAGCTCGACCCAGAGTTCGCCGCCCGTCATGCCGTACGGAGGGTGGCTCAGGTCCGTTGCCGCCACGGCGAGGCGTACGGTCAGCGGGGCCCCGTCGAGGTGGCTGCGCAGCCAGGCGCCCTGCACGGTGCGGGCCAGCTCGCGCAGTCCGCGGATACGACGCTCGCTGGGGTCCTGGACCAGCCGTTCCAGGACGCGCCGGACCAGCCCGCGGTCCTGCAGCGAGATGAGCAGATCGACGGCGTCGGCGCAGCTCTGCTTCTTGTCGGGGTGGCTGAGGGCGTCGGCGAGCTTCGTCACGGCCGCGTCCGGTACCGCACTCGCGTCGGCACCAGAGGCGAGCAGGCCGCGCAGCGGCTTGTACCAGGTGTCGAAGGAGTACGGCAGCAGCTTGCGCAGCTCCTCCTCGGGCGGCGGACCGTACTCGCCGCGCAGCGTCTGCCAGGCCGCCTCGTCGAGCGGCAGATCGCGGCAGGACTTCAGCACCTCATCGGTGTCCTGTGGGCCGGCCGCCTTCAGACGCCGCCGGGCCAGTGCGAGGGCGAGCCGCTGCACCGCGTCCGGCTGGTCTCCGCCGATCCGCCGGCAGAGCTCGGAGACGAACTCCTCGTCGTCGGCGTCCAGTTGGTCGCGCTCGGCTGCCTCCGTGGCGGCGGCCGCGATCTCCGGCAGTACGTCGCCACGGAGGGCGGCGAGTTCGTCCCAGGAGCCGGAGCCGGAGCCGGAGCCGATGGCCAGGGCCTGGCGGGCGAGCGGAAGCAGGGCGAAGGGTTCGTCGCCCGGGTGCGGGGGCGCTCCTGCGCGCCAGAGCCATGCGGTCAGCTCGGCCCAGGCATCGCTCAGCGACGGGCTTCCCGGACCACCCAACCCGTCGTGGACCCGGTAGTGGTGAGTGACGGTCAGGGCATCGCGTCGGTCGAAGACCTCCGGGTCCGTGTCCGGGCCGATCCCGACAATCTGCTGCGGGGCACGGCCCGGGTCGGCGGTGGCGGTCGTGAAGGTCAACGACCGCGCGTGCGCCTCGGGCAACGAGGCGCACGCCAGGGCGATCCAGCGGGCCACGGTCTCCTGCCCGGCCTCGGCCACGACGATCTGCCGCCCAGCGGGGTCGGCGAAGAGCCTGCGTACGTCGGCGAGGAAGGGGGCCACACGCGGGGCATGTTCGCGTGCGTGCTCCACCAGCAACGGCTCGTGCCAGGGATCGCCGGCGTCCGCGAACGGTACGCCGCCCTGCTCGTACGGAAGCGCCGGCCGCCAGGCGTCGACGGGTCGCTGCGGCAAGGCGGCGACATCGTCACCCGCCGCGTAGTGCAGCACGTCGATACGCAGCCCAGCCTCCTTCCCGTCCGGCCGGGAGCTGCACAGCAGCCCGCCGCCGTCGCGGTGGGGCAGGCGGGTGTAGCTGAGGGCCGGGCGCGCGAGAGGTCCCGCATCGTGCGTGGCGATGACGACCCGTTCCAGCAAGTGGTCCGGCATGCCGTCGGGCGCCGTGGACACCGGGGTGAGCCCGTCGTCGCCGGTCTTGGGATCACGGCGGAGCACATAGCTGAGTTCGCGGATGACCATGCCCCTGATTCTGGCGGTATGCACCCAACGGCGCAGGCGGACGGGGAAGTTGAGATCAGTGGGCCGCCCGAGAAGTTCCGATCGCCGCCTCCTTCACCTCGGACGCCGGAGACTCCGTAGCCGACGTCGCCATCGACACCGCCTCCGACCAGGCATTCGCCGCGTGGCAGGACTTCGGCAACCCACCGGAGGAGGGCGACGGCGTCGGACGGCTCGCGGTCTACCACACGGCGGCTCTGAAGGGCGTTGGTGGGGGCGTCGAACTGCCGGGTGTCACGGGGCAGTTGGGCAGTTCCTCGGTCGTGGTGACACCGGGCGGCGAGTCGGTGTTCGTGGGCAGCCCCGCCGATGGGTCGGTCACGACGTTCAAACGACCGCAGACGCCGCCGTCCGAGTCACTTTCGCCGTCCGGCTCTTCGTCACCGTCGCCGTCGTATGGGCCCTCGGAGCCGGAGCCGGAGCCGGAGCCGGATCCCAGCGGCACGGATGCGACCGGTGACCCGACTGCCGCCCCGAGCGCGTCGGATGGCGTGGTCCCCATCGACATCCCCACGTTCGAGGGGATCAACGGCAGCGACGGGAGCGGTCCGGCCGGTGGTGCCGGTGGCAACGGAGACGGGGGCACGCCGACGACGACCACCACCGGCGGCGGCTCGACGGCGCCGTCCGGCGACGGCGCCCTCGCCTCCACCGGTACGACCGTCCTCCTGTCCGCCACGACAGCCGCCGCCCTGCTGGCAGGCGGCACAACCGCGCTCCTGTGGCGCCGCAGGGCAACGGCGAACGGAGGGGCTGCCGACCAAAGGGGCCTGGCGGCGACTGGCCGAGTGCTGCGACGACTGGCCGAGTCCGGCGTAGTCCGCCACTGTTCGGCAGCGGGCCCTGCTCGCCTCGGCACTACTGCGGCCCTGTGGCGCCACAGGGCGACCGTCAACGGACCGGCCGCCGACTAAGCAGGCCCGGCGAAATCCGCCACGGTTCGGGGAGCGCCCCTTAAGGGGCGCGGGGGACTGCGCGACCAGCCACAACGGACCGCAAGATGCCGCGCAGCGAAGCACCTAGCAGCGGCCGCGCCGCAGATACCCCAAGCGCCGGACGGGCTGATCTCAGCCCGTCCGGCGCTTGAGGACGAGGCCGTCAGGCCGATACAGGGGGTCTGGGGGCGGAGCCCCCAGCAGGGGTCCGAGGGGCCGAGCCCCTGGTAGTAAGGGCCACGTATCAGTGCTGTTGCGGCTTCTGCGGAGTCGCCTCGCTAGGCCGTACCACCACGTACCCCTCCCCCTGCAACACCAACTGCACCGCCTCCCCCGAGCCACCCCGCAGCATCGAACCGATGGACTGCGAACGGTGCAGCGAGGTCTGCAAGTTGGCGGTCCAGCCGACGATCGCGTCCGTGTCGACGTACACGGGGTACTGCGGCGAGACCGGGATGACCAGCGGATTGCCCTCGCAGACGAGGCCGAGCCTGCCCTGCCCGGTGAAGACGCTGTTGAAGAGGCCGCCGCCGGTCATGCCCGCGCCCTTCACGGTCTTGATCTCGTACTGCAGGGAGGCGTCGAAGCACAGGACGTTGCGGCCGTTGACGGTGAAGACGTCGCCGGGGTCGATGTCGACGATGAAGCAGTTCTGTGCCTCCTGCGCGAACCAGGCCTCTCCCTGCCCGCGGACCGCCATGAGCGCCAGCCCCTCCCCGGTGACGGCGCGCTTGAGCATGCCGCCGACGCCCTGGCCCTTGCGCTCGAACTGCAGGTTGCCCCGATACGCGATCATCGCCCCCTGCCGCGCCAGCATCTCGCCGTTGACCATGTACCGGATCGACTTGGCGTTCTGCACGCTCATGCCCACGGTGGTGGCGGGCTGCACCATGTACTCGCTGGAAAACAGATCACCCTTCATGGGGGCATCGTGTCCCGGACGTGCACGTTCCGCCAACCGGCGTCGGAATGAAAACAACCGCCGAAAGTATCCGTCTGCGAAACGAAGGGCGGGGCGGCCGACGCCCGCTCGCGTCGGCCGCCCCTGTGGGGGGTGGCGGTCTGAAGCTGCCAGAAGCTCAGCAGCAGTTCGCCTGAAGGCCCTTCATCAGGCCCTTTGTCAGGCCTTCGTTCAGGCCCTTCAGAAGGTCAGCTTCCAGCTGTTGATCCGGCCGGTGTCGGCGGAAGCGACGTCCTGGACGCGGAGCTTCCAGGTGCCGTTGGCGGTCTCGCTGGACGCGTTGACCGTGTACGTGGTCTTGACGTCGTCGGCCGAGTCCGAGCCGCTGGACTTCAGGCGGTACGCCGTCCCGTCCGGGGCGATCAGGTCGATCACCAGGTCACCGCGGTAGGTGTGGGTGATGTCCACGCCGACCTGGAGAGCCGAGGGGGCGTTGCCCGTACGGCCGGTGACGGCGATCGGGGACTCGACGGCCGCGGCGTTGTCCGGGATGGAGACGGCCGAGGTGCTGGTGAAGGTGGTGCCACCCGTGGAGCCGTCGGACCCGCTCACCGCCTGCACCGTCTTGGCCGCGTCGGCCAGACCCGCACCACAGCCGCCCGAGCAAGTACCGGGCAGAGCACGCGAGTTGGTCTTGATCGCGGACTCGATCTGGGCCGGGGTGAGCGAGGACTTCGCCGACTTGGCCAGCGCCGCGAGGCCCGCGATGTGCGGGGCGGCCATGCTGGTGCCCTGGTAATAGTTGTACGACTCCGAAGACGGGCCCTGCGCGCCGGAGTTCAGCGTGGACAGGATGCCGTTGGCGGTGGTGGTACGGGTCTCGCCGCCGGGGGCCGCGATGTCCACGGTCGAACCGAAGTTGGAGTAGTACGTCCGGGAGCCGGCACGGTTGAGCGCGGCCACGGAGATGACGTTGTTGCAGCTCGCCGGGGAGAAGTTGGCGGCGTTGGCGTTGCTGTTGCCCGCCGCGACGACGACCGTGGTGCCGCGGTTGACGGCGTTGTTGATCGCGGTCTGGGTGGCGCTGGTGCAGGCGCCGCCACCGCCGAGGCTCATGTTGATGACCTTGGCGACGTTCGTGTTGGCGGGCACGCCGGAGACGGTGCCGCCGGACGCCCAGGTGATGGCGTCGATGATGTCGGAGTCGTAACCGCCGCACTTGCCGAGGACGCGGACCGGGGAGATCTTCGCGTTGTACGCGATGCCCGCGATGCCCTTGCCGTTGTTGGTGGCGGCGGCGACGGTGCCCGCGACGTGAGTGCCGTGCCAGGAGGAGGTGCTGCCCTCGGGCTGGCCGCACTCGCCGTCCGCGTACCAGTCGCCCGGGTCGGCCGGGTTGCTGTCACGGCCGTTGCCGTCGACCGCGACCGCGGGGTCGGCGATGAAGTCGTAGCCGCCGACGATGTTCGCGGCGAGGTCGGAGTGGGCGACGTAGCCGGTGTCGATCACGGCGACGGTGACGCCACTGCCCGTGGTGGTGTCCCAGGCACCCGGCACGCGCATGCCCGCGGTGGTCTCGAACAGGTCCCACTGCTTGCTGTACTCGGTGTCGTTCGGGTCCGCGAGGGGCTTGTTGAGGCGGTCCGGCACGACGTACGCGACCTGCGGGTCGGCCTGGTACTCGGCGACGACGTCGGCGACCGCGGCCTTGCTCAGCTTCTTACCCAGGTCGACGAGCGCGGCGCCGGTACCGAGGCGGCGCTGGAAGTCGAGGTTCTCGCCCGCGTCCTTGCCCTTGGCCTCGGCGTCTTCGCCGGCGGCCTTGTTCGACCTGGCCTCGCTGGCGCCGGACTTGTAGCCGACGATCAGCCGCTCGGCCGGGGCGGCCACGGCGGAGGCGGCGGCCGTGGCCTGCTCGGCGGCGGCAGCCTTGGTCTTCTCGGCGGGGGCGGCGGCGACCGAGGTGGCGGTGCCTGCCAGCAGCGTCGCGGATATCGCGGTGACGGATATCAGGGTCCGTCTCGCGGAGCGTGGAGTACGCAAGAGTGTGTGCCTTTCGGGGCCGGCTCCGGGGCGAGGCGCCCAGCGCTACGCAACACGGAGCAGCGTTCGAATCGCTTCGACGTCGAAGCGGCGGGGGGTGCGATCGAAGAGACAGTGCGATCGAGAACACGCGGCGGCCAGCCAGATGCGAGCGACCCTTACGGGGGTGACCTGTGGGTCAGCTGTGTTCGAATAGTAGGCGGGGTCTCGCTCCTCCGGATACGGGGAAAACCCTCGATCCCTGCCCGAGATCCCCCTACGGGGCGCCCAGTTGAGGACCGGAAGACACCGCTTTCCGCCGCTCGGTCCGGGCTCGTCCCGTCATTCCGTACCGGCGTTCCGCATCGCGTTCGGTGGGAGGGGCGGTGCGGCTGCGGGCCCGTCGTGGCTGGTCAGTTCCCCGATCCCGACCCTTCCCGGCTGTATCAATGTGCGGCTCCGCCGCGTGGGGGGCTGCGCCCCAGGCCCGCCAGGGGGTGGTGGGTGACACTGCGTGTCGCGGCTGCGGGTGCGTCGTGGCTGGTCGCGCAGTTCCCCGCGCCCCTTACGGGGCGGTGGTCGCGCCCCGCGGCGGAGCCGCACATGCCACGGCCGCGCCCCCGTGAAGAGGCGCTTCCGTTGCGTCAGATGGACCGTCAGGCGTCCGTCGATGCCAGGAACTGGGTGGCCGCCAGTTCGGCGTAGAGGGGATCCGCCGTCACCAGTTCGCGGTGGGTGCCTACGGCTCGTACCTTTCCTGCGTCCATGACGACTATTCGGTCGGCCATGGTGACCGTGGAGAGGCGGTGGGCGACTACCAGGACCGTGGTTGTGCGGGCTACGTCGGCGACCGTGTCGCGTAGTGCCGATTCGTTGACCGCGTCGAGTTGGCTGGTGGCCTCATCGAGGAGTAGTAGGCGGGGGCGGCGTAGTAGGGCGCGGGCTATGGCGACTCGCTGGCGTTCGCCGCCGGAGAGCTTGGTGCCTCGGTGGCCGACCAGGGTGTTCAGGCCGTTCGGCAGGCGGTCGACGAGGGTGTCGAGGCGGGTGGTCTTCAGGGCGCGGAGGAGATCGGCCTCGTCTGCGTCGGGGTTGCCGAGTGCGAGGTTGTCGCGGAGGCTGCCGGAGAGGACGGGGGCGTCCTGTTCCACGTAACCGATGGCTGAACGGAGTTCGGACACGTCCCAGTCGGCGAGGTCCCGGCCGTCCAGGGTGATCCGGCCCTGGGAAGGGTCGTAGAAGCGCTCGATGAGGGAGAAGACCGTGGTCTTGCCCGCGCCGGACGGGCCGACGAAGGCGGTCATGCCGCGCGGTGGGACGGTGAAGGTCACGCCGTGGTGGATGTACGGGAGGTCGTCGGCGTACCGGAAGCGGACGTTCTCGAAGGCGACCGCGGCGGGTTCGGCGCCGGGGAGGGGCAGTGGCGCGGGGGCGCTCGCCGGTTCGGCGGGCAGGCGGCGGGCCTCCTCTATCCGGGCCAGGGCCGCCGAGCCCGTCTGGTACTGGGCGACGGCGCCCACGACCTGCTGGATCGGCGACATCAGGTAGAAGACGAACAGGAGGAACGCGACCAGCGTGCCGATGTCGATGGCACCCGTCGCGACCCGCGCCCCGCCCACCGCGAGCACGGTGATGAACGCGACCTGCATCGACAGACCGGCCGTGTTCCCGGCCAGCGCCGACCACTTGGCGGCCTTCACGCTCTGCCGCCACGACTCCTGGGCGGCGGCGTGCACGGCCTGCTCCTCACGGTGCTCGGCCCCGGACGCCTTGACCGTACGCAGCGCGCCCAGAGTCCGCTCCAGAGCGGCACCCATCGCCCCGACCGCGTTCTGCGCCTGTCTGCTGGCCCGGTTGATACGGGGCACGATCACTCCGATCACCACACCCGCGCCGACCACCACGCCCAGGGTGACGGCGAACAGCACAGGGTCGACCACCCCCATCATCACGAGCGTGGCGACGAGGGTCAGTCCGCCCGTACCTATGCCGACCAGCGAATCCGTGGTGACCTCGCGCAGGAGTGTGGTGTCGGAGGTGATCCGGGCCATCAGATCGCCGGGTTCGCTGCGGTCGACGGCGGCGATACGCAGCCGCAGCAGATGCGACACCAGCGCGCGCCGCGCGCCGAGGACCACCGACTCGGCGGTGTACCGCAGTACGAAGCCACCCAGCGCGCCGATCGCGGCATTCGCGACCACGAGTGCGGACATGACCAGCAACGCCCCGGTGATGGCCCGGTCGTGCTGCAGATCCTCGATCAACCCCCGGGCCACCAACGGCAAGGCGAGCCCGGTGGCCCCCGTCATCAACGACAGAACGGCCCCGCCCAACAACGCCCAGCGATGCGGCCGCACATAGCCGAGCAACAGCCGCCACGGCGGCACATCGCTCGACACGGACGCCTCGCTGGACGCCTCGGTATCCGACTCCGACACGGCACTCCCCCCATTCCCCGTCCCCATTCAGCCAAGGTACGGCACGGGTCTGACACGACCTGGGGATGTGGAAGGAGTGCCCCGCAGGGTGCCCGGGTGCCCCTCAGCCCAGTCGTACGTCCTGCCACACCAGCCGGTGGTCCGACGTCGGGACGTCGGCCCCGCCGCCGACCAACCGGTACAGCGGATCGTCCGGCGTCGGCCAGAAGATCCCGTTCCCGGCCGGGACGAGGCCGCGGGACGGGATGACGTGGTCGACGCGGAGGTTGCCGGGGGCGTTGTCGTTGAAGTCGGCGGTGTCGTAAGCCGGGTTGCCGGTGTGGGTGGCGTTGGCGCCGCCCTGGAGACGGGCCGCCTCGACGCCGCCGCGAGCGGCCGGAGGCGTGGCGGGCAGGTTGACCGCCTCGTGGTCGAGGAGCTGAAGGATGGCCTTGTCGTAGCTGTCGCCGTCGTGCGGGTCGGCGTTCAGATCACCCGCGATCACAAACCGCGCGCCGGGCCGCAGACCGCCCCATACACCCTTGTCGTCGTAGAGATACGCGCTACGGCGGCGACCGCCGATGTAGTCCGCCCAGAGGCGGATCTCATCGTGATTGCGACGGCCGTTACGGTCCTCCGGGCCGTCGAAGCTGGGCGGAGTGGGATGCGAGACGAGGAAGTGGACGGTGGAGGACCGGCCGGGGCCGAGCCGGATGGGCAGATCCCAGTGGCTCTTGGAAGAGAGCCGGAAGATCGCCCGGGCCTCCTCGCTGTAGTAGCCCGGCGGCATGACGTTCCCCGGCATGTCCTTCCACAGGAAGCGCTGGAACGTACGGGCCGCCCGGACGTCGATCGGGTACTTGGAGAGCACGAGCATCCCGTACTGCCCGGGAAACCAGCCGTACCCGAACGCGTCCTGCCCGTACGCATCCGAGCCCGGCGTGGTGACGGCACCGTTCTTGCCGTCGAGGTCCACGCCGGAGGCCACACCCGTGTTCACGGGCGCGGTGAAGCGGAACGGATAACGGACCGGCTTCGCGCCGTTCTGCCCGACGGCGAGGTAGTTACGCAGGAACAGCCGGGCCGCCGTGCCGTCCTCGTCGTAGTCGAACTCGTTGATCACAAGTACGTCCGGGTCGACGCGCTGAATCGTCTCGGCGGCGTTCCGCGCCTGCTGGTTGTCCGGCGTGGACAGGTCCTTGACGAGTGCGCCCTCGGTCCCACGATTCAACGAGGCGTTGAAGGTGGCGAAACGGATGGTCCGCCGGTACGAGTTCGCGGTCGCGGCGGACGCGTTCGCACTGAACGCCGTCGTACCGGCCAACGCGGCACCGGCAAGACCGGCGAGCGCGGCACGGCGCGAGAACGGTGGACGCTGCGGTCTGGGGTGGTTCATCGGGGCTCCGGAGGAGGAGGGGGAACACGTGAACTCCCGTAGTCTCTGCGCGTAGACGCCGCCCCCACAAGGGGGTTGGGGTTTCTCGAGGGTTGACGGTGAAGCGGGGCTGTCGGATCGCCGACACCACGGTGTACGCCCGTCGAACCAGGCCCGGGAAAACAACTGGCCCCGCACCCGCCAGCCGACGACGATGGCCCCATGCTCAGCACCCTGCTCGCCTTCCTCGGCGCCTGTCTGCTCATCGCCGCCTCGCCCGGCCCGAGCACCGTACTGATCATCAAGCAGTCGATCCGCAGCAGACGTTCCGGCTTCCTGACCGTGCTCGGCAACGAAACCGGCGTCTTCATCTGGGGGATCTTCGCCGCGTTCGGGTTGACGGCGCTACTGGCGGCATCGGAAGTGGCGTACGACGTGATGCGCATCGTCGGCGCCGTCGTACTCGTCGTCTTCGGCGTGCAGACGCTGTGGCAGGCGCGCCACGCCAAGGTCACGGCGGACGCGGGCGGAGAGGAAGCCGTCGAGCAGAGCGGCTGGTCCTCCTACCGGGGCGGGCTGCTGCTCAATCTCGCCAACCCCAAGGCGGCGATCTTCGCAATGTCCTTCCTGCCGCAGTTCGTGCCCGAGGGGGCGCCGCATCTGCCCACCATGGTGGCGCTCGCCGCGCTCTGGGCGGTCTTCGAGGTCGGCTACTACGGCCTGTACGTGTGGTTCGTGGGCCGGATGAAGGCGGTGCTGTCCCGCGCCGGGGTGCGGCGCCGACTGGAGCAAGTCTCCGGAGGCGTACTGCTGCTTCTGGGGGCACGGCTGGCGCTGGAGAACTGATACGCGCGCTGGAGGCCGGAGTCACCACCTGCCTCAGGACCCGAAGTACCCACCTTTTTGTGGGTACTTGGCGGCGGGCGTCAGCCGGGCGAACCTGGTGAAGGGCGGCCGATGGGCCGCGGGATCCTGGTGAGAGGTGGGTGCAAGCGTGATGAATCAGGAGGCTGACTGGCTCTCGGCGAGCTTCTCCAAGCGGCGATAGCCCCAATCCGAGAGGGGAGCCAGCGCTTCGGAGAGTTCTCGGCCGAACGCGGTCAAGGAGTACACGGTCTTCAGCGGAAGCACATCGTGTACCTCCCGGTGCACCAGTCCGTCGGTCTCCATCTCGCGGAGCGCCTGAGTCAGCACCTTCTCGCTGAGGCCCGGCAACTCCCGGCGCAGCTCACCCGGACGGCGCGGGCCGGATTCCAGCAGCCAGAGCAGAGCCGTCTTCCACTTTCCGTCGATCACGGCGATCGCGGCAGTTACCCCGCAGACAGTCGGATCCTGGGCACGACCGCGCGTCATCTTGACCCCGTTCATAGCAAGTTGTCGATATTTACACGGAGTTGAGCCATGTCCTTACACACAACCGAGCACACCGAACTCACCGAACACATCGACCAGTCTGCCGTCACCGTCCTCGGGCTGGGGCCCATGGGCCGATCCCTGGCGGGCGCCTTCCTGGATGCCGGCCTGCGCACCACGGTCTGGAACCGGACGCCGGGCCGGGACCGGGAGCTGGTCGCGCGGGGCGCGGTCAGTGCCCGGTCGGCCGAGGAAGCCGTTGTCGCGAGCGGGCTGACCGTGGTCTGCGTCGTGAACTACGACGCGGTGGACGCCATTCTGCGCCGTGAGGCGGTCGCCGACGCGCTCAAGGGGAGGACGGTGGTCAACCTGACCGCGGACACGCCCGACCGGGCCCGGGACGCCGCGGCATGGGCGGCGGAGCACGGCGTGCGCTACCTGGACGGTGCGATCATGACGCCGGTCACGACCATCGGGACTCCGGCCACCGTCTTCCTCTACGGCGGCCCGGAGGACCTCTACCGCGAGCATCAGCCTGCCCTGCAGGCGTTGGGCGGCACCCACACCCACCTCGGCGACGACATCGGCCGGGCGGCGGCATACGACATCGCGCTGCTCGACATCTTCTGGACCGCCATGGCGGGATACGCCCATGCCTTGGCGGTGGCCCGCGCGGAAGGGATCTCCGCACGACAGCTGGCGCCGTTCGCCAAGGGCATCGGCGACATACTCCCGCCTCTCTTCGAAGAGCTCGCCGAGGAAGTGGACAACCGGACCTTCTCCGGCGAGGACAACCCCCTCACCTCGGCCGCGTCGTCCATGGCCCATATCGTCCACACCTCCGAGGCCCACGGCATCGACGCGGGCGTGATGCGCGCGGCGGAAGGCCTGGCCCGCCGGGCCATCGGACAGGGGTACGGGGGTGACGGATTCCTACGGATCGCCGAGCTCCTGGGCGGCCGTCAATGAGGAGGCCTCGTGGGGTCACGTACGTGTGGTGCCGGAACGTGGTGCTGTCGCGCGCCGGGTGCGGCGCCGGCTGGAGCAGGATTCCGGAGTCGTACTGCTGATCCTGGGGGCGCGGCTGGCGCCGGAGAGCTGATTCCGTCCCTGGGCGCCCCGTCTGACCCCGGAAAGTGCTGTTCACCGGCTCGCGTCGCCCCCGCTGTCCGGGCAGGATGCTGACCGTAGTCCTTTTGACCTACGGAGACCGGGACACCGAACGGCGACGGCGCGACCATGACCCAGGCAACGACACCCACGGCGGACACCGTACGACGCCTTGTCCGCTCCCTGCTTCCGGACGGCGGGAGATCCGACATCCGGCCCGTCGGCACGGGCGCGGAGGCCGCCACCTGGTACGTCGGGACGCGCCACGTGCTGCGGCTCGCCCCGGACCGCGAGGCGTCCGTACGCCAGCGGCGCGAGCTGCGGCTGCGCGACGTGGTGCGGCCGCACCTGCCGGTCGCCGTCCCGGTGAGCATCGCGCACGGTGAGTGGGCGAGCGGGCTGACGTACACGCTCGACACCCTGATCCCGGGCGGTTCAGGCGAGCGGCACGACGTGTCCGCGGTGGGGGAGGCCGATCTGGCGGGGCTGCTCACGGGGCTGCGCGAGGTGCCCGTACGGCAGGCCGAGGCGCTCGGTGTGCCCCGTACCGCGCCACGGTCCCTGGAGGCGCTGCGGGCCGCCGCCGCGCGGGCCGCCGAACGGCTCGGTGCCGCCGACGAGTTCGACGCCGCGCGGCTCCACCAGCTCACCGCGCCCGCCGCCGTCCAGCTCGCGGCGCAGCCCGGGGCGGCCGTTCTCGTCCACCACGGCCTCACGGGGGACCGCCTCGTGGTGAGCGCCGACGGGCGCGTGCGCGGCGTCCTCGGCTGGGACGACGCCCTGGTCGGCGACCCCGCCGAGGACATCGCCGGTCTCGCCCGCGCCGTCGGCGCCCCCGCCGCGGTCCGCGCGGCCACCCTCGCCGGATACGGCGCCCGCCCCTGCCTGCGCGGCCTGTGGCTGGCCCGCTGCGACGCCCTGATCCGCCTCGCCGACCGCCTCCGGGGCCACGGCAGCGACCCGCTGCCCCCACTGCGCACCCAGCTGGACCGCGCCTGGGAGGCGATCCTCCTGGAACGCGTCACGGAGCTGCGGGACGAGGACTGATCACTCCGGCGTCCGATTTCCTGCCTCACTCCCGCGCCAGCGCCACTGCATCGCCACTTGTCACTCTTGCGTGAGCACCACGCACGACTCGCCCGGCAGGCTCAACAACCCGTCCGCGCCCGGCACTTCCACCGGCTCCCACGCCGCCAGCATGCGCACGCGAGCCGTTCCGAGGGGGATCGACGCGGGCTCCTTGCCGAGGTTCACGGCCACCCGGACGTCGCCCCGGCGGAATGCCAGCCAGCGGCCCTCCTCGTCGTAGGCGACCTTGACGTCCGAGAGGTCGGGGTCGGTGAGGTCCGGCTGGTCGTGCCTTAGGGCGATGAGTTCGCGGTACCAGGCGAGCACGCGCGCGTGGGGCTCGTTTTCCGGCTCGGACCAGTCCAGGCAGGAGCGGTCGCGGGTCGCCGGGTCCTGCGGATCGGGGACGTCCTCCTCGGCCCAGCCGTGTGCGGCGAACTCCCGGCGCCTGCCCCGGCGTACGGCCTCGGCCAGCTCGGGATCCGTGTGGTCCGTGAAGAACTGCCAGGGAGTGCCCGCCGCCCACTCCTCGCCCATGAACAGCATCGGCGTGAACGGCCCGGTGAGCGTCAGCGCCGCCGCGCAGGCCAGCAGACCGGGGGAGAGGGCGGCCGAGAGCCGGTCGCCCTGGGCGCGGTTGCCGACCTGGTCATGGGTCTGGGAGTAGCCGAGCAGGCGGTGTGAGGAGACGCGCGTACGGTCCAGGGGGCGCCCATGACGCCGGCCGCGGAAGCTGGAATACGTGCCGTCGTGGAAGAAGCCGCCCGTCAGGGTTTTCGCGACGGCCGCGAGCGGGGCCCGGGCGAAGTCCTCGTAGTAGCCCTGCGACTCACCGGTCAGCGCGGTGTGCAGGGCGTGGTGGAAGTCGTCGTTCCACTGCGCGTGCAGACCGAGCCCGTTCTCCTTGCGGGCAGTGATCATCCGCGGGTCGGCCAGGTCGGACTCGGCGATGAGGAACAGCGGCCGGTCCACGTCCCCGGACAGCGCGTCCACGGCGGCCGACAGCTCCTCCAGGAAGTGGTAGGCGCGCGTGTCCCGCAGCGCGTGCACGGCGTCCAGCCGCAGGCCGTCGATCCGGTAGTCGCGCAGCCAGGCAAGGGCACTGCCCAACAGATACGCGCGCACCTCGTCCGAACCGGGCGCGTCCAGGTTGACGGCCGCACCCCAGGGCGTGTGATGCGTGTCCGTCAAGTACGGGCCGAACTCGGGCAGATAGTTGCCGGACGGGCCGAAATGGTTGTGTACGACGTCCAGGACGACACCGAGACCGAGCGCGTGCGCCCGGTCGACGAACCGTTTCAGCGCCTCGGGGCCGCCGTACGGCTCGTGCACCGCCCACAGCGAGACCCCCTCGTACCCCCAGCCGTGCCGCCCCGGGAACGGGCACAGGGGCATCAACTCGACGTGCGTGACGCCCAGTTCCGCGAGATGCCCGAGCCGCTCGGCAGCCGCGTCCAGGGTGCCCTCGCGCGTGTACGTGCCCACATGCAGCTCGTACAGCACCGCGCCCGGCAGCCCGCGTCCGGCCCACTCGGTGCGCCACTCGTACCGCTCGTGGTCGACCACCGCGCTCAGCCCGTCGGGCCCGTCCGGCTGCCGCCGCGAACGCGGATCGGGCCGTACGGGCCCGTCGTCGACCGCGAACCCGTAGCGCGTGCCGTGCTCGGCCTCCGCCTCCGCCGTCCACCATCCCGCGCGCTCCGGATCGCCTTCCATCGCCTGTGTGCCGCCCGCGCAGTGGAGCGTCATACGGCCGGCCTGTGGTGCCCACACCTCGAACTGCACGAACGGTTCTCCCTCGTCTGCTCACCCTGATCTCGCCGGTCCCATGGTGCGCCACACGAGATCAGTCGCGCGGCTGAAACCGCTCGAACGAAGGATTGAGCCTCTGTCGGTCGCAATACCGAACCAGAGCCGAACCAGAGGTGTACCAAGTTCCCGGCCAGTTCCTGGTTTTCTGGACACCTCGGCGCCGCTGACCGACAATCACCAGCGTGACGTCGTCTTTCGAGTTCCACACTTATCCCGCCGCGCGGCTGTCGGACGCCGAGCGTGACAGGGCGTTGAGTGTGCTCCGAGAGGGCGCCGCGCTGGGGCGGATCTCGCACAACACGTTCGTCCACCGGATGGAACTCGCGCTCGCCGCCCGCACCTCCGACGAACTCGCCGCGCTCACCGCCGATCTGCGCAAGGAGAACCGGTTCTCGCGGCTGGTGTTCGGCACGGTGGAAGCGGTCTCCGGCTTCACCGTACGGCTGCGCAGGGCCTGGCAGTCCGAGAAACTCCCCAAGTTGCTGCTGCCGCGCCCCGACAACCCGTACCCGCTGCGGATCGGCCGCGACCCGGCCAGCGGACTCAGACTCAGCCACGAGACGGTCTCCCGTGTGCACGCCGAACTGACCCGCCAGGGCGGCCTGTGGGTGCTGCGCGACCTCGGCTCGACGAACGGCACCGCCGTGAACGGGCGACGCGTGATCGGCGCCGCCGTGGTCCAGGCCGGCGATCAGGTCAGCTTCGGGCGCATGACGTTCCGGCTCGCCGTCGACTGACGACTCCTGCCCCGACGGGCGGAACCGCTCCCTCCAGGTAAACGGCCCGCAAAGGGCGAACTTCCTGCTCGGCGGCGGTGTTGACGTACCCGCGCGATCGTGACTCACTGTGCGTACACCATCCACAGCAAGTGAAGCAACGGCTACTCGCAGCGGAGGTAAGACCCTGCCGCAACTCCTCCGCTACCCGTCCGTGGACGAGCTGCGCGTCCAGGCGGCGGCGCTCGTCCAGCGTCACCCGAAGGACGCCCGGCTGCGCCGGGTGGGCACATCCCGCGCCGGGCACCCGATGTGGCTGCTGTCCGTCGGACACGGCAGCCGTCAGGCCCTCGTCGTCGCCGGCCCGCACGCCAACGAACCCGTGGGCGGCGCCACCGCCCTGCGCCTCGCCGAACGCGCGCTGGCCGACCCACGCCTGTGCCAGGGCGCCGACGCCACCTGGAACCTGCTGCTGTGCCTCGACCCGGACGGAGCCCGGCGCAACGAAGGCTGGCTGTCCGGGCCGTACACCCTCGGCCACTACTTCCGGCACTTCTTCAGACCCGGCTTCCGCGAACAGCCCGAGTGGCTGCCCGACGGCGCCGACGCCGCCGCCCTGCCGGAGACCCGCGCCCTGCTCGACCTCCAGGACGAACTGCGGCCCTTCCTCCAGTGCTCCCTGCACGGCGTAGACGTGGGCGGCGGCTTCGTCGAGCTGACCCGCGAACTCCCCGGCCTCGCCCCGCGCCTCGCCCACACCGCGGCCCGACTGGGCATCCCCCTCGAACTCGGGCCGTACGACACGCTGTACTGGCCCACCCTGGGGCCCGCCGTCTACCGCATCCCGCCCCCGCGGCGCGCGGACCTGGCCGCCGCCATCACGGAGGCGGCGGTCGAGTCCACCTGGTTCCACCCGCACCGGTACGGCACGGTGACCGCCGTCGTCGAGGCCCCCATGTGGGGCGTACGGGCCGTGGGGGACGCCTCGCCGTCCGCCGACCCCGATGCGGCTCTACGGGCCGTCAGCCGCACGCTGCGCCGCGACACCCGGCTTCTTCAGGCGCTGCTCACCCGGATCCGCCCCGGCCTCGGCGCGGCCGCGGACACGGCGTCCCTGCTCGCACCGGTCGACGACTATTTACTGGTCTGCCCCGGCCTCGCCGACTCCTGGGACCCCGACACGGCGGTCGACGACGGTACGCACCCGCTGCCGCCGCTCGATACGGCGCGGCTGACCGCGCTGCGTATCTCCGCGCGGCGGATAGCGCTGCGTACGGCCGGGCTGCTGCACCAACTCGTGACACGCGCCGGCCGTGATCCGTCCGGTGCGCTGCCGGATCTCGAGCGGCTGATCGACGCGTGGTGCGCTGATTACCACGATGGGTATCAGGCGCGGTGGATTCCGGTCGCGCGGCAGGTTGAGTACCAGGCGCGGGTGGTGCTGCACGCCTTTCAGCTCGCGGGCCGCCGGGCGCCGGTGTCGCGGCCTGGGGCCAGCGCGCTCGGCACGACGCCGGCGAAGGCCGAAGTGCCCTTTGAATGAGCTGAGCGCTCGGCTGGATGGGCCGGTTCGAAGCTGCCGGTTCGCTGTGGCTGGTCGCGCAGTTCCCCGCGGGGTGCCTCCGGCGGTTGGGCGGCCGCGGGTTGACTGTGGCTTGGCGCGCCCCGCGGCGGAGCCGCAAATGTCACAGTCCCGCGCCCCTAAGAGGCCCGCGGCCTCCTTTAGGGGCGCGGTATGGCACCGGACTTCGGCCGGTCGCCTCTGGGGCTTGGGGCGCGGTGCTTACTCCGCCCGCTCCCGTGCATGATGTGCCGCCGCCACGACCGTACGGCTCTGGTGTTCCACCTGGTGTTCCAGGGGTACCCAGCGGGCGCGGAAGCGTTCGGCGAAGGCTTCGCTCCAGGAGGCGACCAGGTGTTGCAGGTGGGGGGCCGCGCGGTCGTCCGTCTGCTGGAGGACGCGGAGGAGCATCGCGGCGGCCCGGAGGGGGAGGCGGCGGCCGAAGGCGTCCACGCTGCCTACGTACGCCATCGTCGTGTCCGCCGGAGGGCGACCGGCCCAGTCGTCGGCCAGCCCCGGCACCAGCTCCAGGGCCCACTTCGCGGCCCGCAGCAGGGGGCCGTCGGGGACCGGCAGGCGGGGCAGCGCGTCGGTGAGGACGCCCTCCACCTGGAGCGAGTCCCGCAGCAGCCGGCGCGCGAGATGCCGCATCGCCGCGTCCGGCGCGGGATGCGGCGCCGGGTCGTCCACCAGGTCGCTGGCCCACATCGGCACCTCGACGACCGCGGTGAGACCGCCGTACCGGTGGGCGTGGTACCAGGTGCTGTGCCGGACGTCGTCCGGGATGCTCGGGTACGGCGCGTTCGTGCCCGGCTCCGGCATCACGTGCACCCCGGGTCCGGAGGCGGGCCAGCCCGCCGCGTCCGAGGCGCCCCTCTCCACTGGGATGTGCAGCTCGGCCGCGGATTTGGCGAACGGCTCGGCGAGTCCCGGCACATCCTTCGTCAACTGCACCCAGCTGCCGCCGAGATCCGTCCCGTGGAGCGTCGCCTGGAGGTAGGGACGCAGCTCGTCGATGACCTTCGTGAGGGCACGCGTCTCCGGCGGCAGCCGGTCGGGCGACAGCACGGACGGCGACCACTCCGGCTGCTCGGCCCCGGCCGGGCGGAAGAACCCGAGGTGATAGTCGAGCAGGGTCCGCGGCGCCGGAGTCTCATGAAGACTCGCCCCGTCCGGATCCGCACAGAGCAGGAAGTGCCACGACGTATCGGCCCTCAACTGCCGCTCGTGCAACACCCGTTCGGCCAGCGCCAACAGAGTGGAACCCCCGGTGGGCTCATTGGCATGCGCCCCCGCGACCACCAGCACGGCCCGCTCGGCATGCCCCATGGACAACAGGTGCAGGGGCCGCCCGGCGCGCGAGACGCCGACCTGTCTGAACGAGCACAAACCCGGCCGATGAGAGGCCAGCGCCTGGGCGCACGAGACGAGTTCGGTCACATTGGGGTAGCGCGGTTCCGGCAGGACACTCACCGTTCCTCGGCAGTGAACGGGTGTGAGTCCGTGCACTGGCACGCCCCGAACGGTCTTGGGCGCTTCCCCACTGCCTTAAGGGCGTGGGAGGTGCCCCCAGGTCGTCCGCTTTCGCAACCAGGTGGCGACACGGATCGTGTCCGTGGTCCGGTCCTGGAAGGACGGAGTCCCTCACGACCTGCCCAAGTGGATGCGGCCAGAGGCGACGGGGAGGCCCTGAACCATCTCGCTGGTGGAGCAGGGGCCCCGCACACTGGCGCCGCACCCGGCGTCCCAGGTCGCACACTCACGCTACATCTCTCCCTCCATGGCGCCGCAAGCCTGGAATCTGATCATCACTCCATCGAGCTAAAACGCCCCAACATGAGTGCTCTGGCGAGCGGTTGCTGACCCTTGTCCAGGTCCCGGCGTCGCAATCCGCAGTACTCCACGGACTGGATGAACTGTCAAGGAGGCCTCCGCGGGCGTACGGAGGTATGAGTGGCGCTGACCTCAGCCACGCGAGCCCTCGGCTTCACCCACCCTCTCCAGGAGCACCACGGGCAACCGCTCGAAAAGCGCCTCCACGCGCGCGTGCCCCGTGAACTCCCGCCCTGGAGTGAGCAGATCGGCCCATCGCCCGGCGGGCAGTGGCAGCAGTGTGTCGCGCCAGCCGCCCGCCTCCTCCAGACGCAGGGACAGGCGGGTGACGGCGGTGATCGCCTCCCCGGAGCGCATGAAGGCCACGCAGTGCGCGGCGGCCGGGCCGTCCGCCTCGAGCGGGGTGTACGTCGCCGACTCGCCGAAGACAGCGGGGCGTTGCCTCCGCAGTCGCAGCGCGGTCGCGGTGAGCGCGGCCTTCTCGGCGGACAGGTCGTCCGGTTCCTGGGGCGGGAAGTGGGCCGAGCGGCGGTTGTCGGGGTCCACGAGGGCTCGGTATTCGATCTCCGTGCCCTGGTAGACGTCCGGCACGCCCGGCATCGTCAGGTGGACGAGGGCGGACCCGAGGACGTTCGCCCGTACATGCGGCTCCAGGGAGGCCCTGAACTCGGCCGCACGCCGCCCGGGCGCTCCGCAGGGCCCCGCCCTGAGGAAGGCGGCGACAGAGGCCTCGTACGCGGGATCCTGTTCCGTCCACGAGGTGAACAGGCCGGCCTCCCTGACGTGCTTCAACATGGCGCCCTGGAGCCGTTCCTCGGCCGCGGGCCCGAGGCCGACCGCCGTCTGCCACGCCGCCCATGCCACCTGCGGATCCGGTGCGCCCACCCCGTCGACCGCCGTCTGCCCGGTCACTTCGGCCAGCAGGTCGGCCCAGCGCAGGGGGCACTGGGTGAGGACGGAGATCGCCGCCCGGACGTCGGCGCTGCGCTTGGTGTCGTGGGTGGACAGCGCCGTGCCGGTGGCGGGCCAGTCGCGCTGCACGCGCGCGCAGTACGCGTGGAAGTCCTCCGGGGGCACAGCGGGGTACTCCGGCTCGCCGCCCACCTCGTTGGCCGAGAGGACGGGCACGTACCGGTAGAAGGCCGTGTCCTCGACGGACTTGGCCCGCAGCGCCGACGCGGTCTGCGCGAACCGGGCCCGGAAGCCCTCGCGCGCCGGCCCCTCCCCGGTGAGGCCGAGCACCAAGTCCCGTACGGCATCCACCGCATGGGCTTCCTCGGGCACCGTGAAGGCCCCGCGCGCCTCGTGTGCGGCTTCCTCGGTGACGACCGCCGCGGCGTCCCCGGAGGCGTACGGCCGGTAGACCTGGAGGCGTACGAGGAGCTCGCGCAGCGCGGTGCGCAGGGCCCAGGGGGCGTGGTCGCGGAGCGCGGGGTCCGGGGACGTACGGCACAGGCGGTCGGCCTCGCGGGTCAGGCGGTCGATCTCGGTGGCCAGCTCGTGATGGACCACCTTGTACGCGGCCCGCCGCACCGTCGCCTCCCAGACGCCGCCACGGTCGGCCTGGGGCGCCGCGAACCGCCGGTACTGGCCGAGGAGTTCGCCCGCGCCCGCCGGGTCCGTGAACAGGCCGTCGATGTGCCGCAGCGCGTCATAGCCGGTGGTGCCGGCGACAGGCCAGGCGGCGGGCAGCGGTTCGCCCTCCGCGAGGATCTTCTCGACCACCGTCCAGCGCCCGCCGGTCGCCTCGTGGAGCCGCTGGAGGTACGCGTCCGGGTCCGCGAGGCCGTCGGGGTGGTCGATCCGCAGCCCGTCGACCACGCCGTCGTCCAGCAGCTGAAGGATCTTCGCGTGCGTGGCGTCGAACACCTCAGGGTCCTCGACCCGTACCCCGATGAGCTCCGAAATGCTGAAGAAACGGCGGTAGTTGAGCTCGGTGCGGGCCAGCCGCCACCACCCCAGGCGGTACCACTGGGCGTCCAGGAGCTGCGGCAGGGGCAGCTTCTCGGTGCCGGGGCGCAAGGGGAACACGTGTTCGTGGTAGCGCAGCACTTCGCCGTCGACCTCCAGATGGTCGAGCTGCGTACCGAGCCGCCCCCCGAGCACCGGCATCAGCACCCGGCCGTCCTGGGCCTCCCAGTCGATGTCGAACCAGCGCGCGTACGGCGAGTCCGGGCCCTCGCGCAGCAGCTCCCACAGGGCGCGGTTGTGCCGCGGGACCATCGCCATGTGGTTCGGCACGATGTCCACCACGAGGCCCAGGCCGTGCTCCCGGGCTGTGCGCGCCAGGGAGCGCAGGCCGTCCTCGCCGCCGAGTTCGTCGCGCACGCGCGCGTGGTCCACCACGTCGTAGCCGTGCAGGGAGCCGGGTACGGCCTCCAGCACCGGAGACAGGTGCAGATGCGAGACGCCGAGCGCGGCGAGATACGGCACGGCAGCCGCGGATGCCTCGAACGGGAACTCCGGCTGCAGCTGGAGGCGGTACGTGGCGGTCGGCGCCGGATCGTTGCGCTCAGGTGTCATGGCAACGTACGTACCCGCAAGTGAGCCTTTCGTGTCATCGACACGCTTGCGCTCCGCTAGGTGGGCAGTTTTGACGCTGCGGGTCCGTTGTGGCTGGTCGCGCCCGCGCGGCGGAGCCGCAAATCGATGCAGCCCCGCGCCCCTGAAACGAAGGCCTGCGGCCTCCTTTCAGGGGCGCGGGGACAAGGGGCGCGCGATACGGGGCGCGGGTTTCTACATCACGCCGGCCGCTGCAGCACCATCACGCTGCGGTCCACCAGTGTCAGACGATCCCCCGCCTGCACCTTCGGCCCCGTCCCCGGCGGCACCCCCTCTGCCCGCGACGTATCGACCACCACCTGCCACTGCCTGCCGTGATCGACCGGCACCACGAAGTCCATGGTCTTCGGGGACGCGTTGAACATCAGCAGGAACGAGTCGTCGGTGATGCGCTCGCCGCGCGGGCCCGGCTCGGAGATCGCGTTGCCGTTGAGGAAGACGGACAGGGCGCGGGCCTGCGTGGAGTTCCAGTCGCGTTGGGTCATCTCCTCGCCTGCCGGGGTGAACCAGGCGATGTCCGACAGCTCGTCGTGGGTGCCCTGCACGGGGCGCCCGTGGAAGAAGCGGCGCCGTCGGAAGACGGGGTGCTCACGGCGCAGCCACACCATCGCACGGGTGAACGCGAGCAGTCCCCCGCCGTCCGCAGGATCTTCGAGGTTCTCCGGCCACGGCACCCAGGCCAGCTCGTTGTCCTGGCAGTACGCGTTGTTGTTGCCGCGCTGTGTGCGTGCGAACTCGTCGCCGTGGCTGAGCATCGGCACGCCCTGGGAGAGCATCAGCGTCGCGATGAAGTTCCGCATCTGCCGCGCCCGCAGCTCCAGGACCTCGGGATCGTCGGTTTCGCCCTCGACGCCGCAGTTCCAGGACCGGTTGTGGCTCTCGCCGTCGCGGTTGTCCTCGCCGTTCGCCGCGTTGTGCTTCTCGTTGTACGACACCATGTCGTGCAGCGTGAAGCCGTCGTGGCAGGTCACGAAGTTGATCGAGGCCAGCGGGCGCCGACCGTCGTCCTGGTAGAGGTCCGAGGAACCCGTCAGCCGGGACGCGAACTCCGCGAGCGTGCGCGGCTCGCCCCGCCACAGGTCCCGTACGGTGTCGCGGTACTTGCCGTTCCACTCGGTCCACAGCGGCGGGAAATTGCCCACCTGGTAGCCGCCCTCGCCGACGTCCCAGGGCTCGGCGATCAGCTTCACCTGGGAGACCACCGGGTCCTGCTGCACCAGGTCGAAGAACGACGACAGCCGGTCCACCTCGTGGAACTGCCGGGCGAGCGTCGCCGCGAGGTCGAAGCGGAAGCCGTCGACGTGCATCTCGGTGACCCAGTAGCGCAGCGAGTCCATGATCAACTGGAGCACGTGCGGGGAGCGCATCAGCAGGGAGTTGCCGGTGCCCGTGGTGTCCATGTAGTAGCGGGGATCGTCGGTGAGCCGGTAGTACGAGGCGTTGTCGAGGCCCCTGAAGGACAGCGTCGGCCCCAGGTGGTTGCCTTCCGCCGTGTGGTTGTAGACGACGTCCAGAATGACCTCGATGCCCGCTTCGTGTAGGGCGCGTACGGCCGACTTGAACTCCAGGACCTGCTGTCCGCGGTCGCCCCAGGAGGCGTACGCGTTGTGCGGGGCGAAGAAACCGATCGTGTTGTAGCCCCAGTAGTTGTTCAGGCCCATGTCGACCAGACGGTGGTCGTTCACGAACTGGTGGACCGGCATCAGCTCCAGCGCGGTGACCCCGAGCTCCGTGAGGTGCTCGATGATCGCGGGGTGCGCCAGCGCCGCGTACGTGCCGCGCAGCTCGTCCGGCAGCGCCGGATGGCGCATGGTCAGGCCCTTCACATGGGCCTCGTAGAGCACCGTTTCGTGGTACTCGGTGCGCGGGAGCCGGTCGTCGCCCCAGTCGAAGTACGGGTTGACCACCACCGAGGACATCGTGTGGGGAGCCGAGTCGAGATCGTTGCGCTTGTTCGGCGAGCCGAAGTGGTAGCCGTACACCTCCTCGCCCCAGTCGATGCTGCCGCTGATGGCTTTCGCGTACGGATCGAGCAGCAGCTTCGCGGAGTTGCAGCGCTGTCCGCGTTCGGGTGCGTACGGACCGTGCACACGGAAGCCGTAGCGCTGTCCCGGCATGATGCCGGGCAGGTACGCGTGCCGCACGAACGCGTCGGCCTCCCGCAGCTCTATCGCCGTCTCCGAACCGTCGTCATGGAGCAGACACAGCTCGATTCGGTCGGCGGCCTCCGAGAAGACCGCGAAGTTGGTGCCGGCGCCGTCATATGTGGCACCGAGTGGGTACGCCTGTCCAGGCCAGACCTGCATGGATACGACTCTTCCAGTTGTGCGACGTCGCGTGGGGCGACTCCGGCCCGAGTCTCCCCGAAAGTGATGGAACCACCTATGACTTACGTCCCTCTTACCGACCGGCCAGTGCAACGCGGTATGTCAGTGGGGTTCAAGTGACTCCTAGGGACTACAGGGAGCAGGGGGAAATGTGCGCAAGATAGTGCACCGCCATCTCGGCAAGGTGGTCGCGGGGGCGGGTATAGCGGTCGCCACGACCGCCGTGATGGTCGCCGTCACACTGCCGGGCTCGGCGGGGGCCGATGACTCCGGCACCGGCGCGGGGGCCGGTCAGAGCGGCCAGCAGGCGGGCCAGGAGGGCCAGGGGACGGGCCAGGCCGGTGTGCGGCCGGGGGTCGTCGAGCGGGCCCCGGCGGAGGGTGACACCGGTGAGGGGCGTGATCCGCTCACCGAGGACGAGACCGAGCGTGTCGAGCAGCTCGCTCTGGACCGGCAGCTGCGGAACTCGAGCGAGAACGTCGAGGGCGAAGCGGGCGGGCCGCAGCCGCTCACGGTCGACCTCGCCGATCCCGAGGCGAGCGAACTGGACGACGCGGACGCGCCGCGCCGTGCCGAGGTGTCGTTCTACGACTACAAGGACGACGCGCTCGTCACGAAGACCGTCAACCTCGACACCGGCAAGGTCGAGGCGACGGACACCCAGGAGGGTGTCCAGCCGCCGCTCAGCCGTGACGAGAACGTCGAGGCCGCGGAGCTTCTGATCGCCGACCCGCTCGGCGAGGGCCTGAAGGCGGACTACAAGGACGCCACCGGCAACGAACTGACCAAGCCCGACCAACTGCTGCTCAACAGCATGGTCTACCGGGCGAACGCGGGTGCGCCCGCCGCTCTCGCCGACTGCGGAGAGCACCGCTGCCTGCGTCTGTTCGTGAAGGTCAAGAACGGGCCCTGGATCGACACCCGTGACCTGGTGATCGACCTCAGCGCCCGCAAGATCGCCAAGGTCGGCTGACCCGAGCCGCATCAGTTCGTCTTTCCAACTCACGCTCTTCTTTAAGGAAGTCATCACTCCATGCGCGTGAACAGAATCAGCCGTGCCCGCAGCCGGACGATGGTGGGCCTGTCGGTGGCCGCCCTGACCGTCGGCGCGACCTCCGCCGCGGGACCGGCCGCCGCCAAGCCCGCGGCCAAGCCGAAGGCCGCCCCCGCGGCGGCCGCCGACTGCAGCGCGGCGTACAAGATCGAGCAGAAACTGGCCGCCGGTACCAAGTGGACGATGTGCTGGCGCTACGACAGCTATGCCGGACTCGTCCTGGAGAACGTCTCGTACCAGCCCAAGGGCGAGGCCCGTCCGATACGCGTCCTGACCAGCGCGAAGGTCGCCCAGATCCACGTCCCCTACGACGACGGCTCGGTCGAGTACGACGACCTCACCGGCGCCGGCTTCGCGCAGGGCCTGATGAACATGGCACCCGGCGAGTGTCCCGGCGGCACCATCAAGACGGTCAAGGTCCCCGACGCCGTGGACCCGGCGAACTCGAACGTCAAGGGCCTGTGCACCACGACCCGCTCCCGCGGACACGCCTACCGCATGCAGGGCGACACCGCGAACAAGGTCTGGCAGCGGCAGGGCAAGGACCTGCTCGTCTACACCGTCAACCAGACCGGCTGGTACGAGTACATCACCGAGTGGCGCTTCCAGGACGACGGCCAGATCAACATGAACGTCGGCGCCACCGGCAGCCTCTCACCCGGCGACTACGACGCCGGCGACGGCCGCGGCTGGCCGATCGGCAAGGGCGCCAAGGACTACGCCACCAGCCACAGTCACAACGTCTTCTGGCGGCTCAACTTCGGCCTCGACGGCAACCCCAAGAACAAGGTCGAGCAGTACGACTCCAAGGTCAGCCCGCCCGCCCAGGGCGGCGAGGCCCCGCGCAACAAGACCACCCGCACGCCGATCACCAAGGAACTCGCGGGCGACGCCAAGAACATGCGCTGGTGGCGGGTCGTCAGCACGACCGGCAAGAACAAGGACGACCACCCCCGCTCGTACGAGATCGTCCCGGGCGCCACGTCCAAGTACCCGGGCCGCAGCTACACCAAGCACGACGTCTACTTCACCCAGTACAAGAAGTGCGAGCAGTTCGCCAGCCACAACCCGCGCAACTGCGGTGCCGGAGGCGGCAAGTCCGTCGACAAGTGGGTCAACGGGCAGAACCTCACTCACCCGGTGGCCTGGGTGAACATCGGCTTCCACCACGTTGCCCGGGACGAGGACCAGCAGCCGATGCCGGTCCACTGGCAGGGCTTCTCCCTCACCCCGCGTGACGTCACCGCTATGAATCCGCTCACTCCGCCCGCCCTTGCCGATCAGAACGGTCAAGTGGAATAAGGACGTTGAGAAACGACCTGTCCATCCGGCTGCACCGTTGACCGCGCACGGAGTACCCTTCCTTGATCGTTGGCTGGGGGAGTGCTCGGGGGAGCGGAAGGCGGTGCGCGGGTGGGCTCGGGAGGGCGGGAGTTGCCTCCTGGTGACGTTGGTCACGAGGGGAACTCCACGGACGTCCCGCCCGGGGCGGTGTCTCTGGCGAGACCGATGGAAATCGGTGCGGAGCTGGACTGGGGCGCCGACGCCTGGGGCGAGGTGCGCACGCGCGCGCAGCGGGCCGGGCGCGCGTACATATGGCTGAACCTGGTCGAACAGCGGCTGCGCGCGGTCGTGGCCGCTGTTCTGCGCCCCATCTACGAACCCGTGCACGGCGAGGACGACTGGGTGGTCGCCGCCGCCGGGCCGGCCGGCCAGGAGTGGGTGCAGCGCGCGGTCGCGGTACGTGAAGTCAGCCGCCGCAAGGGCTACTTGCTCGACCCGGCCGACGACAACGTCCTCAGCTTCCTCACCCTGCCGCAGCTTCGCGAGCTGATGGTGCAGCACTGGCCCTGCTTCGAGCCGTACTTCGACGAGCGCCGGGACGTCGAACTCGCCCTGGACGAACTGGAAGTCACCCGGAACGTCGTATCGCGCAACCGCGCCCTGTCCGAGGCCGTGCTGGCCCAGGCCGAGCGCGCCTCGGCGAGACTCCTGGAGATACTCGGGGCGGGCAGCGATGTGCCGTCCGCGCGGCGGCTGCCCGTCGACGCCGTCGAGAACCTGGTCGGTGATCGTTACGCGGACGTGGTGGGCGTACACCCCGACCGGGTGCGGCTGATGCGGCAGTTCCCCGCCGAGGACCTCTTCGGCAGCGCCCGCCGCCTCGACGCCATCGGCATCGGCCTGAACCTCCTGGTGCAGAACTTCTCCGGACGGCGGCTCGTACGCCTCGCCGAGTCCGGCTGCCGGGTGCGGCTGCTGTTCCTGAACCCCGCCTCCAGCGCCGTGAAGCGGCGCGAGCGCGAACTCGGCCTCAAGCGCGGCGAGTTGAGCCGATCCGTCGAGATGAACATCCTCCATATGCGGCGCGTGAGGTCCCGGCTGCGCGATCCCGGCGCCTTCCAGATCCAGGTCTACGACGAGACGCCCCGCTTCACCGCCTACCTCGTCGACGGGGACGGCTCGGACGGCATAGCGGTCGTCCAGTCGTATCTGCGCCGGACGCGGGGGATGGAGGCACCGGTGCTCGTACTGCGCGGTGGGGGCCGCCTGGTCAAAGCGGAGGACACCGGCGAAGAGGGGCTTTTCGGTACGTATCGCGAGGAGTTCGAGCTGGCTTGGGCGGATTCGCGGCCTGTGTCCTGACAACTCCCGTGACCGGCAAGGGGAACGAGCGGTGCGCGCGGCGAAATGGGTGCCGGATGGGAGGCGGATGGGGTGGCGATAAGCGGAACGCGGTCCTCTGATTGTCAGTGGCTCATGGGATCGTAGAGATCACTGGGGGAACGCACCACGAAGAAGGGGGCCCGGTATGGGCTGGCACGGCGAGCTGCTGATCGGCTTCGACCTGGAGACGACCGGGACGGATCCGCGCGAGGCGCGCATCGTCACGGGAGCCGTGATCGAGGTCAGGGGCGGGGAACCGATAGGGCACCGCGAGTGGCTGGCCGATCCGGGAGTCGAGATTCCTGCGGACGCGGTGGCGGTACACGGCATCAGCAACGAACGGGCGGCCGCGGAGGGCCGCCCGGCCGATGAAGTGGCCGATGCCATCGCCTCGGTACTCGTCTCGTACTGGAAGACGGGCGTCCCGGTCGTGGCGTACAACGCGGCCTTCGACCTGACCCTGCTCTCCGCGGATCTGCGCCGCTACGACCTGCCCTCACTGCGCGAACGCCTCGACGGCCTCGCTCCGGCCCCGGTCATCGACCCGTACACCATCGACCGCTCCGTGGACCGCTACCGCCGCGGCAAGCGCAACCTCGAGGCGGTCTGCGCGGAGTACGGCGTCGCGCTCGACTCCGCCCACGACGCCTCGGCGGACGCCCTCGCCGCGGCCCGGCTCGCCCACGCGATAGCCGTCCGCCACCCGAAGATCGCGGCCCTCGGCCCGGCGGAGCTGCACCGCCGCCAGATCGAGTGGTACGCCGAGTGGGCGGCCGACTTCCAGAGCTTCCTGCGCCGCAAGGGCGACGCGACCGCGGTGGTGGACGGGACGTGGCCGCTGCGGGATTCGGCTAGCGAGCGGGTCTGAGGACGCGCGCCGACCGCACGGCCGCGCACGGGACGTGGTGACACCGCAGCCGCGGCGTGGCCGCCTTGCCCGGCGTCGGCTGTCTCGGCTGCGGAGCGTGAGCTCGTACGGTGCGACCGCCGTACTGTCTCGGCGGTCGGCGAACGGCGGTCGACGTGCGGCGAACTGGTCGACGGCTGCGGCGTACCGCTGAGCGGTGGGCCCGTGTCCTCGACGAGGCCGCGACGGCGCGACCGGTTACGGGGTCGGCGAACGGCGAACTGGCCGACGGCTGCGGCGTATCGCTGAGCGGTGGGCCCGTGTCCTCGACGACGCCGCGACGGCGCGGCGGCGCGACCGGTCAGGTCACGGCGTCAGGGACATCACTCCGTGCTGCGCAGCGCGACCCAGGTCTCGCGGGCCACGACGCCGTCGGAGGCCAGTCCCTTGCCGCTTTGGAAGCTTCGCACCGCGGACTCCGTGCCGGGGCCGAACTCGCCGTCCACGCCTGAGCTCCCCACGCTGTGTCCGCGCTTCGTCAGCATGCACTGCACCTGCAGCACGCGTTTGCCGCTGTCCCCCGGGCGTGTGCGTCCGTTGCCGGAGTAGTGAGTGCAGTCGGAGATCCAGGGCGGGGTTGCGGGCTCGGGAGGCGAGCCGCTCGGGGACGGAGTGACGTCAGTGGGGGCGCTGGTCTTGGGGCCGGGAGCAGAGGGATCGTTTCGCCGGTTGTCGTCGGCGGTGTTGGAGACCTCAGGACGCGAGGCGTCGACGCCGCCGACGCCGTTGGCGCCATTGCCGGACGCGCCATTGCCGGACGCACCTGGGGCAGGCTTCCCGGCCGAGGCGTCCGGCACCGGCGAGACGCCGGCATCGCCGGGCACGGTGCCGACGGCGGTCGGCGCACCGGCTCCCGGAGTGGAAGCGCTTGTGTCGGTGTCCTGACGAGTGAGCATGAAGACCCCCGCGGCCACCGCGCAGAGGGTGATGCCCACGGCGACGGCCAGCACAGGCTTCCTCCGTGCCCAAGGACGGGCTCCCACCGGGCGTGACTGCCCCGTGGACTGCCCCGCGGACTGTCCCGGCGGTGTGACGTCGGAAGGAGCCGCCGCCTGTACCGGCGGTCCGGAACCGGGCGGAGAGGGCTGGGACACCGGCCTGGAACCGGGCGGAGCGGGCTGGGACGCCGACCCGGAACCGGGCGGAGAGGGCTGGGACGCCGACCCGGAAGGGGTCCGCGGCTCCGCCACCGGCCGGTCGTCCGAGGACCGTAGACGAGTCGTCAATTCGACGGGCAGGCGGTGCAGCGCCTCGTACGCCCGCTGTCGGGCCAGCACCTTGCCGCCCAGCGGCTCGGGCCAGGCGGATGTCCCGGAGTGCGCCCCGGCCGCCCCGGCCGCCGCGTCGATCAGGTCCTGCGGGGCGGGCCGCATCGCAGGTTCCTTCGCCAGACAGTCGGACAGCAGCGAACCGAGCGCCGCGTCCGCCGCCGAGACCTTGCCCATCACCTCCGAATTCGGCTCCTCGAACGCCACCCGGTGCATCACATCCACACCCGTGCCGTCACCGAACGGACCACGCCCCGTTGCCGCGTAGACCAGCGTTCCGGCCAGCGAGAAGACATCCGACGCCGTGTCGCACAGGCCCGTCCGCAGGTGCTCCGGCGACATATAGGCCGGAGTTCCCACCCGGTTGCCCGTACCGGTGATCGCGCTCGCGTCCGCGGCCTTCGAAAGGCCGAAGTCGATCACATGCGCGCCCTGGACGGACAGCAGAACGTTGGACGGCTTCAGGTCCCGGTGCACGATCCCCGTGGCGGCGAGGTCGGAAAGCGCCTGCCCCAGTTCCATCACCAGACGCCAGACCGTGGCCGTCTCCAGGGCGCCGTCCTCACGTATGGCGTCGGCCAGATCGACTCCCGGGACGTACTCGGTGGCTATCCACAGCAGTTCGTCCTCGAAGCCCGTGCCGCATAAGCGCGGCGTGCGCGGTGTACGGACCCGCGCGTGCACCGACGCCTCATGCTTGAACCGGCGCCGGAACTGGGCGTCCTCCGCGTATTCCGGCCTGATCACCTTCACCGCGACCAGGCCCGGGCCGTCGTCCGCCGGACGAGCCAGATAGACCCGCCCCATGCCACCGCTGCCGAGCGTCCCCAGCGGCACATATGGGCCGACACGCCTCGGGTCGCCGGGCCGCAGAGGTACGGCACCGGTTTCCCGCAGTGCGGCAGCCTCGTTCGTCGCTGAGTCCGCTGAGTCCGCTGAGTCCGCTGAGTCCGGTGAGTCCGGTGACTCCGGTGGCGCCGGTGACTCCGGTGGCGCCGGTGGCGCCGGTGGCTGTTGTGACACGTACCCCCCGAAGTGCTTTCATGCGTACGTCAGTTCGCCCCCACTGGGATCACGAGGCTAACCTCCGCCCGGACCTGCGGTCAGCCCTTCAACCACTTCTGTCACGCGAGCCACCAGGGATGGCTTGATCTGGTGCAGGACTCGCGATCCGCTCCACCCGTGGCTCGGCGACACGGGCGTAGTCCTCGCCGGAGATGACCAGGGAACGGTCGAGGCGGGCGGCGTTGAAGTAGAGCCTCGGCTGCGCCACGACGTCCGGGTCGGCGACGAGTTCGAGGTCGGGGTCGAAGCTGAAGGGGAGGACGGTGCCGGGTACGGCGCGGGCCAGGCGCTCGGCGGTGGCCGCGTCGCTGAAGCCGGCGTAGCGGGCGGCGTAGAGCGTCCGGACGGCGTCCAAGTCCACGCGGCGGTCGCCGGGGACGACCGCGAGGACATGGCGCGTGGTCTTCCTGTCCAGCTTGACCCTCAGGACGATGCACTTCGCGGCCTCCGAGGTGGCGTGACCGCGCAGTGCGCTGACGGCTTCGGTGGTGCCTTCGGGCTCGTGGTCGATGAGTTCGTAGGCGATGGAGGAGGTCTCGAGCAGGGTGATCAGACGGTCGTAGGTTTCGTGGGTGTGGGTGTGGGTGTGGGTGGCGCCGGGGCTGTCGGGCATGCGGGGTCCTCTTCGGTGGCGTTCAGGTGCGTGGGGTTCGAGGGCTTGGCGTCCAGGTGCGTGGCGGTCGGGTGCGTGGCGGTCGTGAAGTCCGTGGTGCGGTGGGCGCGTTCGATGGCCTGGCCCCAGTACGTTCCGGCGACCATCAGGGCCGCGCCGAGACCGGTGAGTACGGTGAAGTGCTCGCCCGCGAGGCCGATGCCGACAGCGGCGGCCCAGATCGGTTCGGTGCCGAGCAGGAGGCTGGCCCGGCTGGCCGAGGTGCGCTGGACGGCCCACGTCTGCGCGAGGAACGCGAACACACTGCAGAACAGGGCGAGATAGAGCAGCTGCCCCCAGGCCGCGAATCCGACGTGCGCCAGGTCCGGAAGGTCGCGGGCAGCGGGCGCCAGGAACAGGGCCGAGCCGACCAGAGTCTGAACTGCCGTCAGCTGCAGCGGACGTATCGTCCGGCCCGCGGTGAGCCGTCCGACGAGTACCACGTGCGCCGCCCGTACCACTGCGGCGCCCAGCATCAGCAGGTCACCGAGGCGGAGTGCGTGGAACCCGTTGCCGGCCATGAGGAGCCCGACGGCCAGCACGCACACCCCGGCGGCGACGAAGAAGACCGGAGGCAGACCGCCACGGTGACCCGAGCGGTCCAGGAGAGGGGTGAGCACGATGGTCAGGCTGATGATCAACCCCGCGTTGGCGGCGCTCGTGTGGGCGACGCCGTAGGTCTCTATCAGCAGGACGGCCGCCTGGGTGACTCCCAGTGGCACACCGGCCCGGATCTCCTCACGGGTCCACCCGCGGGCCCGCCCATGGGGCCCTCGACGGGCGGTGGCGACCAGGCCGAGGCAGGTGAGCGCGGACAGCGCGTACCGCGCGAAGAGCACCACCAGAACGGGGAGCGCGGCGGCCGCCGTCTGGGCGGAGAGATAGCTCGAGCCCCAGACGAGGGCGACAAGGAGAAGTACCGCATCGGTACGGCGGGCATCAGGCACGCGCCCACCTTGCCTTTCCCGCTCGATGAAGCCCATAGCCACCTTCTTAAGCAACCCTTTAGCATCCCTACACTGAGGCAATGGACGAACGGCAGCTGAGGATTCTGCGGGAGCTCGGGGAACTGGGCAGCGTCACGGCGGTCGCCGAGGCCCTGCTGGTGACACCCTCGGCGATCTCGCAGCAACTGCGGCTGCTGCAACGCGCGATGCCCGTCCCGCTCACCGAGCGCCAGGGGCGACGACTGGCCCTCACGGACGCCGGTCAGGCCCTGGCCGACGCGGCGATCGAGGTGGAGACGGCGCTGGAGCGGGCGCGCCACACCGTCGCCGAGTTCGTCGACCGGCCGGACGGCGAGGTGTCGCTGGCGGCCTTCCACAGCGCGGGCTCGGCGTTCTTCCCCTTGCTGCTACGGGCCGTCGCCGCACCCGGCGGACCCCAGCTCGCCCTCGCCGACGAGGACGTCCCGCAGGCCGACTTCCCACCGCTGACCAGGCAGTACGACCTCGTACTCGCCCACCGCCTCGAGCACGCGCCCCCGTGGCCGCGCACCGTGGCCGCGACCACGCTGCTGCGCGAACCGCTCGACGTCGCCATGCCCGCCGATCACCCGCTGGCCGTGAAGCGACGGCTCGTACCACGCGACGTGGCCGACCAGCCGTGGATCACGGTGCACGACGGCTTCCCGCTGATGGCCACCATCGAGGCCATCGCCACCGCCGCGGGCCAACGCCTCCAACTCGCCCACCGCATCAACGAGTTCGCCGTCGTCGCAGAGGCGGTCGCCGCAGGCGGAGGCCTCGCCCTGATGCCCCGCTGGACCACCCGCCCGCATCCCGACCTCGTCCTCAAGCCCCTCACCGGCGTACGGGCCCGACGGCGCATCGACGCCCTGTACCGCCCCGAACGCACGGCGCGGAAGGCCGTCCGCGCGGTCCTGACCGAGCTGCACCGTGCAGCCGACGTGATCCGAAGCCAGGACCGCTGAACCTCAGCCGGCCCTCAGAACGAGTACCAGCGCACGGTCGCGTCCCCCTCCCGCAGCGAAGCCACCCGCCGCTCGAACTCCTCCCGTGCCTTCGGGTTGCTCGGTGCGTGCTGGGCCACCCAGGCGCAGCTGGCCGTCTCACGTGCCCCGCGCAGTACGGCGCAGCCGTCCCAGCCGCGTACGTCCCAGCCGTATGCGTCGATGAAGGCGTCGTACGCCTCGGCCGGGAGGCCGTAGCGGTCGCGGGACAGGGCCATGACCACCAGGTCGTGTTCGCGCAGGTCGGCGGAGAACGTTTCGAGGTCGACCAGGACGGGGCCGTCGGGGCCGACGTGGACGTTGCGCGGGAGTGCGTCGCCGTGGATCGGGCCCGGGGGCAGATGCGGGGTGAGCGCGGCGGCGGCGGTCGTGAAGCCGTCGCGGCGTTCGCGCAGATACGCGGCGTCCGCCGGGTCGATCGCGTCGCCCGCGAGCCGCAGCCAGCGCTCGACGCCGCCCAGCAGTTCGCGGCGCGGCAGGGCGAAGGCGGGGGTGGGCAGGGCGTGCACCCTTCGGAGCAGTTCGGCGAGATCGCGGGGCTCGGCGGGGCGTATGGGCTCGGGTAGCCGGTGCCATACCGTCACCGGGTGGCCGGCCACGAGGCGCGCCTCGGGTTCGGCGGCCCGTACGGCGGGGACGCCGGCCTCCGCGAGCCAGTGCGCGACGGCCAGTTCACGCCGTGCCCGGTCGAGGAGTTCGGCGTCGCGCCCTACCTTGACGACCAGGCTGCCGGCGGCGAACACGGCGTTCTCGCCCAGGGCGAGGAGCTCCGCGCCGCCTCGGCCGAGTCCCGCGTCGGCGAGCACGTCGCGTGCTCGTGCCTCGTCCATCACTTGCCTCCCGTGGCTGCCTGTCCGCTCCGCTGGGGGGTGCGGTTCGAAACTGCGGGTTCGTTGTGGCTGGTCGCTTCCCCACTCTCGGCTGCGCTCGAGCGGGGGCCCCATCGCGGCGGAGCCGCAAATGTCACAGCCCCGCGCCCCTGAAGGGGCGCGGTACCGAAGCGGACTTCGGGAAGTCCACCTAGTCCGGCATCAGACACGTACGCGCCTCGTGCCCGCGTACGACGTCGAGATCGCGCCATCCGCCGACCAGTGTCGCATTCGCCCAGGTGGGAGCCCTCATCGGATCCCGCCACCCCATAGGACGGGAGCCCGAAAAAAGATTGCACGAGACGTATCGTCTCGCGTACTGTCTCCGGCATGACCACACCCCGCCCCGCCCACATCGCCATGTTCTCCATCGCCGCCCACGGGCACGTGAACCCGAGCCTCGAGGTGATCCGGGAGCTCGTGGCCCGCGGGCATCGCGTGACGTACGCGATTCCGCCCGCCTTCGCCGAGAAGGTGGCCGAGACCGGTGCCGAGCCGAAGCTCTGGCAGTCGACGCTGCCCGGCCCCGACGCCGACCCCGAAGCATGGGGGAGCACGCTTCTCGACAATGTGGAGCCGTTCCTTACCGACGCGATCCAGGCCCTGCCGCAGCTCATCGAGGCGTACGAGGGCGACGAGCCGGACCTCGTGCTGCACGACACCGCTTCCTACCCGGCCCGTGTCCTCGCCCACCGCTGGGGCGTCAAGGCGATCACGCTCTCCCCGCACATGGTCGCCTGGGACGGCTACGAGGAGGAGGTCGCCGAACCCATGTGGGCCGAGCCGAAGAAGACCGAGCGCGGCAAGGCGTACTACGCCCGCTTCCAGGCCTGGCTGGACGAGAACGGGATCGGCATGAACCCCGACTCCTTCGGCGGCCGGCCCGACCGCTCGCTCGTCCTCATCCCCAAGGCGCTTCAGTGGAACGCCGACCGGGTCGACGAGAACCGCTACACCTTCGTCGGCGCCTGCCAGGGCAACCGCTCGGCGCAGGGTGACTGGCAGCGGCCAGCCGGCGCGGACAAGGTACTCCTCGTCTCCCTCGGCTCCGCCTTCACCAAGCAGCCCGGCTTCTACCGCGAATGCCTCAAGGCCTTCGGCGACCTGCCCGGCTGGCACATGGTGCTCCAGATCGGCAAGCACGTAGACCCGGCCGAACTCGGCGCGATCCCCGCCAACGTGGAAGTACGGGACTGGGTCCCCCAGTTGGCGATCCTCAAGCAGGCCGACGCCTTCATCACCCACGCGGGCGCGGGCGGCAGTCAGGAGGGGCTGGCCACCGGGACGCCGATGGTCTGCGTGCCCCAGGCCGCCGACCAGTTCGGCAACGCCGACGTGCTCCAGTCCCTCGGCGTCGCCCGCAACGTGCCCACTGAAGAGGCGACAGCCGAGACCCTGCGCGAGGCCGTCCTCACCCTGACCGACGACCCGGAGGTGGCGCGCCGACTCAAGGAAATCCAGCAGCAGATGGCCGCCGAAGGCGGTACGAAGCGCGCGGCAGACCTGATCGAGGCGGAACTCGCTGTGGCCCAGGGGAACCCCTAAGCCACCCCTAAGCCCGGGTCAGCTCCGCAAGCTTGACCACAGTGTTCCAGTTGCGGCTCGTGGCGATCAGGCCCTTCAGCAGCCGCGGCTTCGACAGGGCCTCGGCCAGCTTGGAGCGGCCGAGGCCATCAGGGACGTACAGGTAGAGGCAGCGGTCGCCGAGGCGGAACTCCTCGGGGAGGAAGGCCTGTTGGTCAATCGGCGCGAAGCGCTCGGGGGCGACCGGCGCGGAGAAGTACGTGATGTGCAGCTGCTTGGGCTGGAGTTCGGCCGCCGGGAACGGGCAGGCCTCCAGCACCGCCTGGAGATACGCGTGGTCGCGGACCAGGACGTCGACGGTGAAGCCGAACTGCTTCTCGATGGCCGCGGTGATGTCGGCGGCGAGGGAGTCCTCGTCGCCGCCGTCCGCGGTGAAGATCGCGTTGCCGCTCTGGAGGTACGTGCTCACCCCGCCGAAACCGACTCCCTGCAGCAGCGTGCGCAGTTCGGCCATCGGCACCTTCTTGCTGCCGCCCACGTTGATCCCGCGCAACAGCGCCGCATACGTCGTCATACGCACACAATAGAACCGCCGCACACGACAGATCCGCGTACGACGAACACGACAGATCCGCATACGACGAAGCGGCCGCCGTGCCCCGTGGGGGCGAGCACGACGGCCGCGGTCGGAGACGTTACTCGCTTATTCGACGATCTTCAGGAGCTTGTTCGGCGTGCCCGGGGACGCGTTGGAGATCGTGTCCGGGATCGCGCCGTCGGAGAGCGCCTTGGTGACCGCCGCCGGGTCGGCGTCGGGGTTGCCGGCCAGGTAGACGGCGGCGGCGCCCGCCACGTGCGGGGTCGCCATGGACGTACCGGAGATGGTGTTGGTGGCGTCGTCGCCGGTGTTCCAGGCGGAGGTGATCTCCGAGCCGGGGGCGTAGATGTCCACGGCGGAACCGAAGTTGGAGAAGTCCGACTGCTGGTCGTCCTCGGTGGAGGAGGCGACCGTGATGGCCTCGGGGACGCGGGCCGGTGAGCCCTGGCTCGCGTCGGCCGACTCGTTGCCCGCCGCGACGGCGAAGGTGACGCCGGACGCGATGGCCTTCTTCACGGCCGCGTCGAGGGCTTCGTCGACGGTGCCGCCGAGGCTCATGTTGGCGACGGACGGGCCCTCGGCGTTGGCGGTGACCCAGTCGATGCCCGCGACGACCTGCTCCGTGGTGCCGGAGCCCTGGTCGTCGAGCACCCGTACGCCGACGATCTTCGCCTTCTTCGCGACGCCGTGCGCCTCGCCCGCGATGGTGCCCGCGACATGCGTGCCGTGGCCGTTGCCGTCCTGCGCGACGTTGTCGTTGTCGATCGCGTCGAAGCCATCCGTGGCACGGCCGCCGAAGTCGCTGTGGCTGACGCGGACTCCGGTGTCGATGACGTACGCGGTGACGCCCTCGCCGGCGCTGTCGGGGTAGTTGTAGGCGCCGTCGCCCGCGGTCTCGGTCTGGTCGATGCGGTCCAGGCCCCAGGACGGCGGGTTGGCCTGGGTGGCGTCGATGTGGAACTTCTTGTTCTGGACCACCTTGGCGACCGACGGATCGCCGGCCAGCCGCTTGGCCTCGGTCTCCGAAAGCCCGGACGCGGAGAAGCCGTTGACGGCCGAGGCGTACGTGCGCTTCAGGGAACCGCCGTACTCCTGGGCGAGGTCCTTCTTGGCGCCCTTGGAGGCCTTCTCGTCGAGCAGCACGATGTAGCTGCCGGAAACGGCGCCCTTGGCGTCGAGGCCGTAGACCTTGCCCTCGGCCACAGGGGCCGCACCGGCGGTGGTGCCGGCGACGACGGTCACGCCCACCGCGGTGGCGGTGGTGGCTATGGCCGCGATCAGCCTGGTTCTGCGGGCACGCTGGGTTGTTGCCATGGAGAGGGTTCTCCTCTTGGTTCTGTGGGGGGATTTGTGGGGGGACTTGCTTGTGTGGGGAAACTCGCCGCCGGGCACGGAAAGTTACCCGGCGGTTGGCACGAAACCCTGTCTGATTGACGCGCGCAGATCAACACCTACATACACCTGTGACACATTCAACAAGTGTTCGCAATAACAAAGGGGTTCAGGCCTGACAGAAGGGACGCGATGCCCGACGGGCCGGACGTCGTGATCGCGAACCCCGAGAAGTCAATTTAGGTGTAAGGGGCCACCTCCTCCTTGGTGCTGATATCACGGGGGCCGATCGGAGGAGTCGATCCTCCGTCAGTTCACCGGGCAGCACGACGAGATGCGCTTATCCCGCCCATACCTTCAAACAAAGCCATGGGGACGGCAGGGGGTCGTCACCACAGACAAGGGGGCAAGCCCGTCATGGGGAACGGAGACACACGGGTGCGGGGCATAGCAGCCCGGGCCGGCGGCTGGAGCGCCCGGCACCGCTGGGCGGCCGTCGGGATCTGGATGCTGTTCGTCGTCCTGACGATGGGGCTCGGCTCCGCGGCGGGCACGGTCGAGGTCAAGAACAGCGAGCAGATCAGCGGCGAGACCAGCCGGGCGGCGACCATCGCCGAAGAGGCCGGCATCGACGAGCCGGCGGGGGAGACCGTGCTCGTCCAGGCCAAGGACTCCGGCACGAAGGCGACGGACGCGGACTTCCGCGCCGCCGTCACGGCCGTGATGCAGGCGGTCGAGAAGACCGGCGAGGTGACCGCCGTGACCTCGCCGTACGACACGAAGACCATCTCCAAGGACGGCCGCAGCGCGCTCGTGCAGTTCGACATGCGCGGCGAGGCGGACACCGCGGGCGAGCGCGTGGAGCCCGTACTCAAGGCCGTCGAAGAGGTGCAGAAGGACCATGAGTCGCTGACGATCGAGCAGATCGGCGGCGCCAGCATGATGAAGACGTTCGACGATGCGTTCGGCGAGGACTTCAAGCAGGCCGAGTACTCCGCCGTGCCGGTGGCGCTCGGCATTCTGCTGGTCGCGTTCGGCGCGGTGGTGGCGGCGCTGGTGCCGGTGGCGCTCGCGATCACCGCGATCATCGCGACGATGGGTCTGATGGGCATCGTCAGCCATGTGATGCCCATGAGCGACACCGCCAGCTCCGTGATGCTGCTGGTGGGCCTCGCGGTCGGCGTCGACTACTGCCTGTTCTACCTGCGCCGCGAGCGCGAGGAGCGGGCGGCCGGACGCGACGCGCAGACCGCGCTCCAGATCGCCGCGGCGACCAGCGGCCGCGCCATCATCGTCTCCGGTGTCACGGTGTGCGTGGCGATGGCGGGCATGCTCTTCACCGGGATCGCCGAGTTCGAGGGCATGGGCCTGGCCTCGCTGATGGTCGTGGCGGTCGCCATGGTCGGCTCGGTGACGGTGCTGCCCGCGCTGCTCTCGCTGCTCGGTGAGCGGGTGGAGAAGGGGCGGATCCCGTATCTGCACCCGGAGAGCAAGCTGCGGCGCAACCGTGGGCGTGGCAACCGTGAGAGCCGCTTCTGGACGGCCGTGCTCAAGGGTGTGCTGGCGCGGCCCGCACTCTCGGTCATCGTCGCGGCCGGTGCCCTGCTCGCCGTCGCGGCTCCCGCACTCGGCATGAAGACCCAGAACCTCACCCTGGACCAGGAGTTCGGCGACTCGCTGCCCATCGTGGCGACGTACGACCGGGTCAACGAGGCCTTCCCCGGCGGTTCCGATCCGGCCGAGGTGGTCATCAAGGCCGACGACATCAACTCGCCCGAGGTGAAGTCCGCGATCGCCGACTTCCGTACGCAGGCGGTGGAATCGGGTGCCTCGCGCGGCCCGGTCGACGTCAAGGTGCACGACGAGAAGAACGTCGCCTTCGTGTACGTACCTCTGGTGGGCGGCTCGGACCTGGACAAGGCCGAGAAGAGCCTGACGACCATCCGCGACGAGGTGCGCCCGGCGACGCTCGGCAAGGTCGACGGCCTCGAGGCGCCGGTCACCGGTCAGGTCGCGGGCTCGAAGGACTTCAACGACCAGCTCGGCGGCGCGGTGGCCCCGGTCTTCGCCTTCGTCGTGGTCTTCGCCTTCCTGCTGATGCTGCTGTCGTTCCGCTCGGTGACGATCGCGATCACCGCGATCGTCCTCAACCTCCTTTCGGTCGGGGCGGCTTACGGCATCCTCGTCGGCGTCTTCCAGCACGGCTGGGGCGCCTCGCTGGTCGGCGCGGAGGGCGTGGGCGCCATCATCACCTGGCTGCCGCTGTTCCTCTTCGTGATCCTCTTCGGCCTGTCCATGGACTACCACGTGTTCGTGGTCTCCCGGATCCGCGAGGCGCGACTGCGGGGCCGGGACACGAAGGACGCCATCCAGCACGGCGTCGTCACCACGGCCGGTGTCGTCACCAGCGCCGCCGTCATCATGGTCGCGGTCTTCGCGATCTTCGGCACGCTGTCCATGCAGTCCATGAAGCAGATGGGCGTCGGCCTCGCGGCGGCGGTCCTCATCGACGCGACGATCATCCGAGGCGTCCTGCTCCCAGCGGCGATGGCCCTCCTCGGCGAACGCAACTGGTACTTCCCGAAGTGGCTCAACCGCCTCCCGGACCTCACCCACGACGAGTCCCCCGGCGACGCGGTGGCCTCACCGCCTCCGTCTCCGCCGGCGGTGGAGGGAGAGAAGGTGAGGGTCTGACCTTCTCGCGGTAGTCGCGGTAGTCGCGGAGTTCGGTACGTGGCCGGGGTGGGCGCATCGCGCATCCCGGCCACGTTGCTGTGTGCGGGGGGCTGCCCTGGTCGGCGCGTTGCGATTTTCGCAAGACGTGGTTTACGGTGGGTGCATGAACGAGACTGTGATCGACCGTGTGCGCAGGGTCATGGACGCAGCCTCCATCAGCCAGGCCGCGTTCGCCGAGAAGGTCGGGCTCACCCCCGACAAGTTGTCGAAGTCCCTTGCTGGGGTGCGTCGATTCAGCTCGCTCGATCTGGCGCTGATCGCCGAGGCCGGCGGCAGGACGGTGGACTGGCTGCTCACGGGGCGCGAGCCGCTGCGTCCGTCGTTCGCGGCGCGTACCACCGCTGGGTCGGCTCCCCGGCGGGACCGCGTGAGTGATGCCGCAGACCGCTTCACCGCGGCGTACGAGGTGCTGGAGCTGTTGGGGAGACCGTCGAAGCTGCCGCAACTGCCCTCCCTGCGCTCCGATCTCAAACGCTTTGTGGACCAGGGAACACAGCTCGCTCAGGATGCCGTTGGTGTTCTGACGGCGGCAGGCAAGTCCCGTACCGTGGCCGATCTCGAGACCGATGCGCTGATCACGGAATGCGCCCAACTGTTCGGCGTGGACGTCGCGGTGACACGACTGCCCGACGGAGTGGACGGGCTCACCTGGCAGACGGATGCCTTCCGGCTCATCCTCGTCGGGCCCACGGAGACCTGGACCCGGCAGAGGTTCACGCTGGCTCATGAACTCGGCCACATCCTGGCCCGCGACGCCCAGGACCTCGTCGTCGAGTCACATGTGGCACCCGGCCGGCAGAAGGACCTCACGGAGGTACGGGCCAATGTCTTCGCCTCGAACCTGCTGATGCCCGAGCCTGAAGTCCGGCACCAGTTCCGGCAGGTGGCCGACCGGCACAGCAAGCTCACCGACGAGGCCTTCGCCAAGCTGGTCGTGGCCTTCAAGGTCTCGCCCAGCGCGCTGGCCGCACGGTTGAGCCAACTCCGCCTGATCGACGCGCAGTCGGCGCCGCACTTCCGTGGTCTGACGACGGAGACCTGCCATCTGCTGGCGGGTGCGACGGACGCCTTCCAGAGGCAGCTCGCCTGGGCGGCGGCCGAGCGATTCCCTGTACGCCTCGTGGCATCCCTCTACCAGGCCTACGCCGACGGCGAGACCACTCTCCGCCCCCTCGCCGCGCTCCTGGGGATGGACGTGGACCAACTCCACGACCTTCTCGACCCGGCCGAGCCAGCCACACCTGAACCGGTCCCCGGCGACGCGGAAGAAGGGGACCTGGTCTTCCAGCCATGAAAATCTGCTGGTTCCCGGACAACACGGTGCTGTGCAACTTCGCGGCCGTCGACCGCCTGCCCCTGCTGGAGAAACTGCTCGACGGCCGCGGCCGCTGGACCGAGGCCGTGGCTCACGAAGCACAGCAGTCAGCCGCCTACCTTCCCCGCTTACGGGACAGAGTGGTGGCCGGCATGCTCGGCGAGCCGATCGCCATCACGGACATCCGGGAGATCGCCGAGGTCGACCGTATACGCCGAGCTGTCTTCGGCGGTGTCGCCTCGGCACCGACCAAACACCTCGGCGAGGCCGAGACCTGCGTACTGATCATCATGCGTCGCGAATTCCGCGACTCGGTATGGATCACCGATGACCGGTCGGCCGGCGCCTTCGCCCGGCGACGAGGCATCACCACGAAGGAGACCTACGACCTGATGCACGAGGCCGTCGTCGGTGGGCTGGTCACTGCCGCGGACGGTCACGAGCTACTCGGCCGGATGGTGGCCGCCGGCCGCCACTTGCACCGCGTTTCGACGCGGCCCGACGACCTTATGCGCTGAAGCCGCGGCGGTTCGCGCGGGCCTTCTCACACGGGATTCCAGTAGCCGGAACATGCGAACTGCCGGGGGCGGTGGCCGAGTCGAGCATTGGGTGGGCGCCGGCCGCGGCTGTGGCAGGCTCGGACTCATGCGATACATCATCATCGGAGCGGGGGCCGTGGGCGGGGCGATCGGTGGGCGCCTTGCCGGGGCCGGGTGCGAGGTTGTGTTGGTTGCGCGGGGTGCTCAGTACGAGGCGTTGCGTGAGCGTGGGTTGCGGCTGGTGGTGCCCGATGGGCCGCACGTGCAGCGGTTGGCCACGGTCGACGGGCCGTACGCCCTGGGGGAGTTGCGGGCGGAGGACGTGCTCGTACTCGCCGTCAAGACGCAGGACAGCGCGGCGGCCCTGGAGAGTTGGGCTCCGGTCACGGTGGCGGGCGGGGGGACGGCGGGGGAGCGGCTGCCCCTGGTCTGCGCGCAGAACGGCGTAGAGAGCCAGCGGCTCGCGCTGCGGCGTTTTCGGCGGGTGTACGGCATGTGTGTCTGGCTGCCCGCGGCCTTTGTCGAGCCGGGCGTTGTGTCCGCCGCCGGTACGCCTCTTACCGGCATTCTGCACCTCGGCCGTTACCCGTCCGGCATGGACGAGACGGCCCGTCGTATAGCGGCCGATCTGGAGAAGTCCCGGTTCGAGGCACCGGTCGTGCCCGATGTGACGCGCTGGCAGTACGCCAAGCTCCTCGGCAACCTCGCGAACGCGATCGAGGCGGTCAGCGGCGTGCTCGCCAGCGAGGAGGGCATCGCGCTCTACGACCGCGTTCGCGCCGAGGGTGAGGCCGTGCTCGCCGCGGCGGGCATCGCGTACGCCGGTGACGAGGAGCAGAAGCAGGCGCGCGCGGACAAGATGCGGTTCGAGCCCTTCGACGGCTCCGAGCGTGGTGCCGGCTCCTCCTGGCAGTCGCTCCACCGTGGCACCGGCACGATCGAGGCCGACTACCTCAATGGCGAGATCACCCTCCTGGGCCGCCTGCACGGCGTGCCGACCCCGCTCAACGACCTGCTGCAACGGCTCGCGAACGACTTCGCGCGCGAGCGCAGGGAGGCGGGGTCGATGCCGGTGTCCGAGCTGGTGCGGCTGGCCGACGAGGCGGTCGCGTCGGTTCAAGAGGACTGAGCGCCGCGTTTGGCTCGGGCAGGGAAGCAGCCGCGGGTCGTCCAGGGAAGAAGGTGTGGGCGTCCGCGGCTGCTCAAGCCCCCAGCGCCGCCATCACCGGCACCCGCGCCCCGTCATACCGCTCCAGCAGCACCCGAGCCACCTCCGGCGCCGGCCCCAGCACATCCGCCAGCACGTCCGCCTCGGCCGCGCCCCGCGCGATCCGGTCCGGCAGGAAGCCGGGGGCGAGGACGTACGGGGCGACCGCCACGCGGGCGCAGCCCAGCGCCCGCAGTTCCCGCACCGCGTCCTCCGTGCGGGGAAGGGATGCGGAGGCGAACGCAGGTCGCACGGCGCACCAACCGGTGTGCCGCCACTCCCGCGCGATTTCTGCGATCACTGCGATCGCCTCCGGGTCGGTGGACCCCGCCGAGGCCAGTACGACCCCGGTCGAGGACTTGTCGGCCGGGGTCAACCCGGCCTCGTACAGCCGCCGTTCGAGCGCGGCGGTCAGCAGCGGCGACGGGCCGAGCACCTCGGCCTGCCGGATCCGCAGCCGCGACGGTGCCTCCCGCAGCACCGCCGGGATGTCGGCCTTCGCGTGGAAGGCCCTGTTCAGCAGCAGCGGCTGGGCCACGACATCACGTACGCCCTCTGCCGCCATGGACTCCAGCACCGCGGGAACGGAAGGGATGTTGAAGTCCAGGAAGCCGGTCTCCACGCGCAGGCCCGGGCGCATGGCGCGTACCCGGCGCACCAGGGCGTGCACCGTCGCGGCATGGCGCGGGTCGCGGCTGCCGTGGGCGATGACGAGTAGGACCGGTCGACGCATGGGACGTGACACTCCCCGGGTCAGCGGTTCGGGAGGAGACCGCGGCTGCGCAGCACCGACCGCTCCAGCGGACTGAAGATCAGCAGGTCGATGGCGATACCGACGATCAGGATCAGGAGGATGGCGAAGAAGACCATGGACATGCTGTTCGCCGTACGGCCGTTCTCCAGCAACTGGCCGAGGCCGATGCCCAGTTCCGGCGAGGACGCGATGATCTCCGCGGCCATCAGCGAACGCCAGGAGAACGCCCAGCCCTGCTTCAGACCGGCCAGATAGCCGGGCAGCGCGGCCGGCATCACGATGTGCCAGGTGCCGCGCAGGCCCGTCGCCCCGAGCGTACGGCCCGCCCGCAGGAACAGCGGCGGCACCTGGTCGACGCCCGACACCAGGCCGTTGGCGATGGAGGGCACCGCGCCCAGCAGGATCACCGCGAACATCATCCGGTCGTTCAGGCCCAGCCACAGCACGGCCGGCGGCACCCAGGCCACCGACGGCAGTGACTGAAGGCCGGACAGGATCGGGCCGATCGCCGCCCGGACGAACTTCACGCGCGCCACCAGCAGACCCAGCGGTGTACCGATCGCCAGCGCCAGCAGGAAGCCCAGCAGCCCGCGGGAGACGCTCGTCCAGATGTACTCGTGGAGCGTGCCCTGCAGCCAGGCCTCGCGGACCTCGCCCCAGACCTCGGACGGCGCGGGCAGCTTGTAGCTGTCGACGACCTTCGCCCACACCAGGATCTGCCAGACCACCACGACCAGGAGCACGGCGACGACCGGCGGCAGGATCTTGTCGACGAGGGTCTTCCGGAAGGGCGTACGCCGGGTCTGGACTGTCTCGAGGGCGTCCAGGCCCGCTTCGAGCCCGGCGAGATCGTTGCCGTCCGCAGCGGCCTTGCCGCCGGTTCCGGTCTTGGCGTCCGTCGCCTCAGTGCTGGCCATGACGGCGGATCTCCCCACGCAGTTGATCGGTGATCTCGAGGGACAGCTCTGCCACCGCGGCGTCCTCGATACGCCGCGGTTGCGGAATGTCGACCGTCCACTCCCGTGCGATACGGCCGGGGCGCGAGGACAGCAGCACGACGCGCTCGGCGAGCCGTACCGCCTCGCGCACGTTGTGCGTCACGAACAGCACCGACAGGTTCGTCTCCCGCCAGATGCGCGTCAGCTCGTCGTGCAGCACGTCACGGGTGATGGCGTCGAGTGCCGCGAACGGCTCGTCCATCAGCAGGAGTTTGCTGTCCTGTGCCAGTGCGCGGGCCAGCGCGACCCGCTGCCGCATACCGCCCGACAGCTCGTGCACCCGCTTGCCGTGCGCGCCCTTCAGCCGGACGAGCTCCAGCAGCTCCTCGGCCTTGTCGCGCCGCTCGGACTTCGCGATGCCCCGGAGCTTCAGGGCGAGTTCGATGTTCTTGCCCGCGGTCAGCCACGGGAAGAGGGCGTGCTCCTGGAACATCAGCGCCGGGCGGCCGTCCGTGGTGATGCCGCCGGCGGTCGGCTTGTCCAGGCCGGCCACCAGGTTCAGCAGCGTCGACTTGCCGCACCCGGAGGCCCCCAGAAGGGTGACGAACTCGCCGGGCGCGACATCGAGCGTGATGTCGTCGAGGACGAGCTGCTGTCCGGCCGGGCCGGCGAAGGACTTCGAGACATGCTCGATGCGCGCGGCGTGCGCCACCGACGTACCGGCGTCGGCGGCCTTGGCGAGGGCGGTTGCCATGGTCGTCACCTCCTGTGAACTCATCGATTTCCGGACTTACTTGACGCCGAGGCCGGCGTCGTCGACTGCGGGCTCGCCCTCGGCCTTGAGGACCTTGTCCAGTGGTGCGAGGTCGTAGATGCCCTTGAGGTCGGGCTTCTCGAGCAGACCCGCCTTGACCGCGTGCCGCGCCTCGGCGCCGAGGGTGGCGGCCAGCGGATCGTCGGTGAACCGGATCGACTTCCAGGCCGGATCGATTACATCGGCGGGCAGCGGCTTCGAGGTCAGCTCCTGGAGCTTGGCGTTGGCCGCGGCCTTCGCCTCCTCCGGGTGGGCGTTCATCCAGGCGTTGGTCTTCACCGAGCCGCGCAGTACGGCCTCGACGACGTCCGGGTGCTCCTTCAGGAACTTCTGCGACACGATGATGTTCGTGATCACGAACTTCTTGTCCGGCCACAGATCGGCCTCGTCGAGCAGCACCTTGCCGCCCTCCGCGACCAGCTTGGACGCGGTCGGCTCCGGCACCCACGCACCGTCCACGGAGCCCGACTTGTAGGCGTCCGGGGTGATCTTGTTGTCCGTGCGTACCACGGACACGTCGCCCTTGCCGCTCTGCGGGTCGACCTTCCAGCCCTGCTCCGACACCCAGTTGAGGAATGCCACGTCCTGCGTGTTGCCGAGCTGCGGAGTCGCGATCTCCTTGCCCTTGACGTCCTTCAGGGACTTGATCTTCTCCGGGTTCACCACGAGCTTCACACCGCCGGACGCCGAACCGCCGATGATGCGCAGGCCCTTGCCCTCGGTCGTCGAGTAGCCGTTGATCGCGGGCGACGGACCGATCCAGCCGATGTCGATGGAGCCCGAGTTGAGCGCCTCGATCTCGGCGGGGCCCGCGTTGAACTGCGAGTACGTGGCCTGCGTGCCCCCCAGCTCCTTCTGGAGCAGCCCCTTCTTGTCACCGACGAGCGCCGTGGCGTGGGTCAGATTCGGGAAGTAGCCGATTCGTACGGTGTCGGCGGAGAGCTTCTTGCCGTGGGCGGCGACGTTCTCCGTGCCGTTGTCCTTGGCCTGGGAGCCGTACCCGCAGGCCGGCGCGGCGAGCGCCAGCAGGGGCACGGCCACCACCACGGCGAGACCGCGGCGGAGGGCGGAGGGGAGAGCAGGCACGGGAGGGGTTCCTCTCGTCGGCCCGGCGGTCACGCTCTCAGGGCGTGGCCGGGAGATCGGCAGGGGGTTTTCGTCGGTACGGGGCGCGTCGGCAAGGCGCGTACGCCTTCACCGCTGAGGGCGTCACACCGCACATCGCGCCACCCCGCCCTGCCCGCTGCCAAGGGCGCCGCTGCCAACGCGGCCGCCCTCCTTCGCGAACGTCGAGAAGAACCCGTCGGTCGTCATGTCAGAAGTCCCAGCCGTCGTCGTCGGCCGCGGTCTTCACCGGTTCCGGCGAGGCGAAGGACTCGCCGACCATGCCCGCGGTCAGCGTGGTGCCGTCCGCCGGGTCGATCAGGATGAACGAGCCGGTGCGCCGGGAGTCGGCGTACGCGTCGACCGGCAGCGGCTCGGCGGTACGGATCTTCACCCGGCCGATGTCGTTGGCGACCAGGTGCCCCGGGTGCGGATGCAGGGACAGGTCGTCGAGGGTCAGCCGGGAAGGGATGTCCTTGACGATCGCCTTGACCGTGCGGGTGCCGTGCTTGAGCAGCACGCGGTGGCCGATGGTCAGCGCCGCGTCCGCGACATGGCACACCGTCGCCTCGATGTCCTGCGTGGTCGCGGGCGCGTCCTTGCTGGGCACGATCAAGTCGCCGCGTGAGATGTCGATGTCGTCCTCCAGCAGGACGGTCACCGACTGCGTCGTCCAGGCCACGTCCACCGGCCGGCCCAGCAGGTCGATCGCGGAGATCTTCGACGTGCGGCCCGAGGGCAGCACCGTGACCTCTTCGCCGACGCGGAAGGCACCGGCCGCGATCTGGCCTGCATAACCCCGGTAGTCGGGGTGTTCGGCGGTCTGCGGGCGGATCACGTACTGCACGGGCAGACGTGCGTGGCAGGTGGCCAGGTCATGGGTGACCGGGACCGTCTCCAGGTGCTCCAGGAAGGTCGGGCCGCCGTACCAGTCCATGTTGGCGGACGGGTCCACGACGTTGTCCCCGGCGAGCGCCGAGATGGGGATCGCGGTGATCTCGGGGACGCCCAGTTCGGAGGCGTACGCCGTGAACTCCTCGGCGATCGCGGCGAAGACGGTCTCCTGGTAGTCGACGAGGTCCATCTTGTTGACGGCCAGCACCACGTGCGGGACGCGCAGCAGGGCCGCGATCGCGGCGTGCCGGCGGGTCTGCTCGACGACGCCGTTGCGGGCGTCGACGAGGATGACCGTCAGCTCGGCCGTGGAGGCACCCGTCACCATGTTGCGGGTGTACTGCACATGGCCGGGGGTGTCGGCGAGGATGAACCGGCGGCGGGCGGTGGCGAAGTAGCGGTACGCCACGTCGATCGTGATGCCCTGCTCTCGCTCGGCCCGCAGCCCGTCCGTGAGCAGCGCCAGGTCGGGTGCGTCCTGACCGCGGTTCCGCGAGGCGTGCGCGACGGCCTCCAACTGGTCGGTGAGAACCGACTTGGAGTCGTGCAGCAGCCGGCCGACGAGCGTGGACTTGCCGTCGTCGACGGACCCGGCGGTCGCGAACCGCAGCAGGGTCGTCGCCGACAGCTGCTCGACCGACAGCGGCTCGGTGGGATCGGTGGTGCTGGTCATCTTTAGAAGTACCCCTCGCGCTTACGGTCTTCCATCGCGGCCTCGGACAGCTTGTCGTCCGCGCGCGTCGCGCCCCGCTCGGTGAGCCGGGAGGCGGCGATCTCGGCGATCACCGCGTCCAGCGTGGTGGCGTCGGAGTCGACGGCGCCGGTGCAGGACATGTCGCCCACCGTGCGGTAGCGGACGAGACGCTTCTCGACGGTCTCGTCGTCCTTCGGGCCGCCCCATTCGCCTGCGGTCAGCCACATGCCGCTGCGCTGGAAGACCTCACGCTCGTGGGCGAAGTAGATCTGCGGGAGTTCGATCTTCTCCCGGGCGATGTACTGCCACACGTCCAGCTCGGTCCAGTTGGACAGCGGGAAGACGCGTACGTGCTCGCCGGGCGCGTGCCGCCCGTTGTACAGGTTCCACAGCTCGGGCCGCTGCCGGCGCGGGTCCCACTGGGAGAACTCGTCGCGCAGCGAGAACACCCGCTCCTTGGCCCGCGCCTTCTCCTCGTCCCGGCGTCCTCCGCCGAACACGGCGTCGAACCGCTCGGACTGGATCTTCTCCGTCAGCGGCACGGTCTGCAGCGGATTGCGCGTGCCGTCCGGCCGCTCCCGCAGCTTGCCCGCGTCGATGTACTCCTGCACGGAGGCGACATGCAGCCGCAGCCCGTGCTCGGCCACCACCCGGTCCCGGTAGGCGATGACCTCGGGGAAGTTGTGCCCGGTGTCCACATGCAGCAGCGAGAAGGGGATCGCCGCCGGGGCGAACGCCTTCAGCGCCAGATGCAGCATGACGATGGAGTCCTTGCCGCCGGAGAACAGGATCACCGGCCGCTCGAACTCGCCCGCCACCTCACGGAAGATGTGCACACCCTCCGACTCCAGCGCGTCCAAGTGCGAGAGCGCGTACGGGCTGTCCGTCTCCTCGGACAGAGTGGCGACGGTCGTCATGCGAGACCCCTTTCAGTGAGCAGCGCGTGGACCGTGGCTGCCGACTCCTGCACGGTCTGGTTGTGCGACTCGATGCGCAGATCGGGCGACTCAGGCGCTTCGTACGGGTCGTCGACCCCGGTGAGCCCGGAGATCTCGCCGGCCGCCTGCTTGGCGTACAGCCCCTTCACGTCGCGCTCGGAGCACACCTCGACCGGCGTCGCGACATGCACCTCGAGGTACGCGGTGCCGCTGGCCATGTGGCGCTTGCGCACCGCCTCCCGGCTGTCCGCGTACGGTGCGATCACCGGGACGAGCGTCTTGACGCCGTTACGGGACAGCAGGTCGGCGAGGTAGCCGATGCGCTGCACGTTGGTGTGCCGGTCCTCGCGGCTGAAGCCGAGGCCCGCCGTCAGGAACGTACGGATCTCGTCGCCGTCGAGCACCTCGACGCGGTGGCCCTCCGCACGCAGCCGGTCGGCCAGCTCGTACGCGATCGTGGTCTTGCCGGCACTCGGCAGACCCGTGAGCCAGATGGTGGCTCCGGTCACTTGGTTCTCCTGGTTCCTCGGCATCGTCGAAGGCACGGTCGTGCTCACTCGTGCAGCCCGCACTCGGTCTTGGCGCGGCCCGCCCAGCGGCCGGCGCGCGCGTCCTCGCCCTCGAGCACCCGGCGGGTGCAGGGGGCGCAGCCCACGGAGGGGTAACCGTCCATGAGGAGCGGGTTGGTGAGGACGCCGTGCTCGGTGACGTACGCGTCCACGTCGTCCTGCGTCCAGCGGGCGATCGGCGAGATCTTGATCTTGCGGCGCTTCTCGTCCCAGCCGACGACCGGGGTGTTCGCCCGGGTCGGGGACTCGTCGCGGCGCAGGCCCGTGGCCCATGCGGTGTACTTCGTCAGCCCTTCTTCCAGGGGCTTGATCTTCCGCATCGCGCAGCACAGGTCGGGGTTGCGGTCGTGCAGCTTCGGCCCGTACTCGGCGTCCTGCTCGGCCACGGTCTGCCGCGGGGTGAGCGTGATGACGTTGACGTCCATCACGGCCTCGACCGCGTCGCGGGTGCCGATGGTCTCGGGGAAGTGGTAGCCGGTGTCGAGGAACACGACGTCGACTCCGGGCATGGCACGGGCGGCGAGGTGGGCGACGACCGCGTCCTCCATGGAGGACGTCACGCAGAACTTCTTGCCGAAGGTCTTCGCGGCCCACTGAAGGATCTCGAGCGCGGACGCGTCCTCGAGGTCACGGCCCGCCTGCTCGGCGAGCGCCTTCAGTTCCGCGTCGGGATCCGTCTCGATATCCGGCTCTGCCTGAACCGTCGTCATATCTGTTCCCCTCCACCGTCAGTGCGCTGAAGACCCCGGGACAGCAACCCGAGGAACTTCAACTGGAAGGCCCGATTGCACGCTCCGCATTCCCAAGCCCCGTGCCCCTGCTCGCTCGGACGCAGGTCCTCGTCGCCGCAGTACGGGCAGTAGAACGGCGCGGCTCGCTCGCTCACCGCTGCCGCCCTCCGTCCGCATCCATACGTACGTGACCTGCGAGGGCGCCGAATACCGCACCCGCACCGGCGAGCAGGAGGGCGCTCATAGCCGCGACCACGAGGGCGCTCATGACAGCGACTCCTCACTGGCGCGAGCCGCCCATGTGGCGAACCTCTCGCCCTCCTCACGCTCCGCCTCGAAGCGCTTGAGGACTCGCTCGACGTAGTCCGGCAGCTCCTCCGAAGTGACCTTCAGGCCACGGACCTTGCGGCCGAAACCGGCCTCCAGGCCGAGCGCGCCGCCGAGGTGCACCTGGAAGCCCTCGACCTGGTTGCCCTCGTCGTCCAGGACCAACTGGCCCTTGAGACCGATGTCCGCGACCTGGATACGGGCGCAGGCGTTCGGGCAGCCGTTGATGTTGATGGTGATCGGCTCGTCGAACTCGGGGATGCGGCGCTCGAGTTCATCGATCAGCGAGGCCCCGCGCGCCTTGGTCTCGACGATCGCGAGCTTGCAGTACTCGATGCCCGTGCAGGCCATCGTGCCGCGCCGGAACGGCGACGGCCTGGTGGTGAGGTCGAGCGACTCCAGGCCCTCGACGAGCGAGGCGACCTTCGACTCCTCCACGTCGAGCACGATCATCTTCTGCTCGACGGTCGTGCTGAGCCGGCCCGAGCCGTGTGCCTCGGCCAGCTCGGAGATCTTCGTGAGGGTCGTGCCGTCCACCCGGCCCACGCGCGGTGCGAAACCGACGTAGAAGCGGCCGTCCTTCTGCCGGTGCACCCCGACGTGGTCGCGCCAGCGCTCCACGGGCTGGTCGGGCGCCGGGCCGTCGACGAGCTTGCGCTGCAGGTACTCGTCCTCGAGGACCTGACGGAACTTCTCCACGCCCCAGTCGGCGACCAGGAACTTCAGCCGGGCGCGCGTACGAAGGCGCCGGTAGCCGTAGTCGCGGAAGATCGAGATGACGCCCTCGTACACATCCGCCACCTCGTCCAGCGGCACCCAAGCACCAAGCCGCTGGCCGATCTTGGGGTTGGTGGACAGGCCGCCGCCGACCCAGAGGTCGAAGCCGGGGCCGTGCTCGGGGTGGTTCACGCCGACGAAGGCGACGTCGTTGATCTCGTGCGCCACGTCGAGGAGCGGCGAACCGGAGATCGCGGACTTGAACTTGCGGGGCAGGTTCGAGAAGTCCTTGTTGCCGATGATCCGGCGGTGGATCTCGTCGATGGCGGGGGTGCCGTCGATGATCTCGTCCTCGGCGATCCCGGCGACGGGCGAGCCGAGGATCACGCGGGGCGTGTCACCGCAGGCCTCGGTCGTGGACAGGCCGACGCCTTCGAGGCGCTCCCAGATCTCGGGCATGTCCTCGATACGGATCCAGTGGTACTGGACGTTCTGCCGGTCGGTGAGGTCGGCGGTGCCGCGCGCGAACTCCTGCGAGATCTCACCGATCACCCGCAGCTGCTCGGTGGTGAGCCGGCCGCCGTCGATCCGCACCCGCAGCATGAAGTACTTGTCGTCCAGCTCCTCCGGCTCCAGGATCGCGGTCTTGCCGCCGTCGATCCCGGGCTTGCGCTGGGTGTAGAGGCCCCACCAGCGCATCCGGCCACGCAGGTCGTTGGGGTCGATCGAGTCGAAGCCCCGCTTGGAGTAGATCGTCTCAATACGTGTCCGTACGTTGAGACCGTCGTCGTCCTTCTTGAACTGTTCGTTGCCGTTGAGCGGGGTGAAGTGACCCACGGCCCACTGGCCCTCGCCGCGGTGACGGCTCACCTTGCGGCGGGGCGCGGCGGCAGCAGGCTTCTGTGGGGTGGCGGCCATGGTGTACGTCCTTCGGGACAGACGGGGAAAGCGACTCGGAACCTGCGCATGCGGGGGCATGTGGGCACATGCGCGCGTCATTGCGCTAGGCGAGGCAAGAGGGAGGGTTCGGCGGCGGTGCTGCCCGGGACCGGAAGGGCCCTGTCGGATGCAGCTGCTCAGCTCGCCGGACAGATGGCGCTGGACATGCGGCCGAGGTCGACGTGGCGCCGACTCACCAAGGCAATTCCAGTTCCAGACATGACGGAAGCGTGTCATGGCGATCTGGACAGAGTCCAGCTTCGTCCGCGATGCGGACACCCTTGTCCCGTATCGCGAGACAAGGGTGTTGTTGGTCACAAGCCCTGACAGAGGGCTTGTGTTTCCCGGTCTCACCAGGTCAGAAGCATCCTAGGCGCCGGGCCAGGGACCGGCGGTGGCGATGTCCGGCTCCTCGGCGACCTTGGTGTCGAAGAGCTTGAAGCCGCGCCGCAGGTAGTTGTCCATCGCGTGCTCCCCGTCCTTGCTGCAGGTATGCAGCCAGACCCGCTTCGTCGGCGGCCTGCCCGGCCAGCGCTCGGCCAGGTCCCAGGCGCGCGCGACCCCGTGCGACAGGAGATGCCCGCCGATCCGCCGGCCGCGGAAGGCCGGGATCAGCCCGAAGTAGACGATCTCCACGACGCCTTCCGGCCGGCCTTCCAGTTGTACGTATCCCGCGGGCGTCCCGCGCTCGTACGCGACCCACGTCTCGACCCCCGGCCGCTCCAGGTCCTCCTGCCACTGGGCGTACGTCCAGCCCAGCCGGTCGGTCCAGCGGATGTCGCCGCCGACCGAGGTGTACAGGAAGCGGCTGAACTCGGGCGAGGGCACCTCGGAGCGGACGATCCGTACGTCGCCGGCCGGCTCGGCGGCGGGCAACAGGTCGGCCGGAGACGTCTGCTCCAGCGACCAGGTGGTGACAGCGATGCTCATGCGGGTCAGCGATACCACGAGGGCGAGCCCCGCTTCAAAACAACCGGGTCACTCCAACGAGTGGTCCACCGCGGACAACGGAACCGCGTACAACACCCGTTCGGACACCGTGCCCGGCTGCCACGCGGTGGCCCGATCCGCCGTCCGCCCGGGAAGCTCGTGCGCCCGGCCCGAAGCGGTCGCCGCCCGCCCGGTCAGCGTCCACAGCTCGCCGGTCTCCTGCCAGTACGACAATGACTCCGTGTCCCGTCCCCAGCAGGCGTACGACTCCTCGGCGCCGCACTTCGCGGCCTTGGCGGCGCTCTCGTTCTGCCGCCACAGCGTGCCGTGCTCGCCGCGCGCCCCCGGCGCGTGCCCGGCGTACCAGTTCGGCTCGCTCGCGCCGCTCGGCCGGTGCGAGAGGACCCCTTGCAGGCCGACGGCCTCGGTCTTGTACGCCTCGTCGGCGTGGACGCGTCCAAGGCGGTCGGTGGCGAGCAGGCCCGTACGGGCGCTCGCGGTGCTGTAGTCGTAACGCCACACGCGGCCCGGCTCGCCGCTGTCCGGGCGGAACCACTCGTTGGCGACCAGGCTGTGCGGCGTGGAGGTGCGGTCCAGGGAGACCGAGGCGAAGCAGGGGACGCGGTCGTTCGTGGTGGCGTCGCAGGCGCCGCCGGTGAGGCTGTACGAGCCCATGGCCGGCATCACATAGCGGTAGCCGTGCGCCGACCAGCCGTCCTTCACCTTGCCGACCGCGCCGCTGGTGACGTCGGCGCGCAGGATGCGGTTCATGTCGAAGACGAACAGGGCGTCGTCGCCGGCGGCGCCGTTCCTGGCGGTGACGATCAGCTTGTCCTGGTACCAGACCATGCCGCCGATCCGGGAGCGGACCGCCTCGAAATCCTTGCCGCCGTCCAGCGGGACGACCAGCAGGACCCAGCGGTACTTCAGATTCGCCGGGTCGTTCGCGTCGATGAAGGCGACCCGGGCGAGGCCCTTGTCCTCCTCCTGGGCGCCGGCTGCCTGACCGTCGTGCGTCCAGCCGGAGAGGATCACACGGTTGGCACCCCACCTGCCGTCCTCGTCGGAGTCCCCGGAGGTGGTCACGGACTGGGGCTGCCACTTCTGGGTCCGGGAGTCGTTGTCCGCCCAGCAGTACACGCGCGTAGCGTCCGGCTCGACGGGCAGTGCGGCCTTCTCCGAGGCACTGCAGTCGGCTCTGCCCCGCATCGAGTGGTTGGCGTTCTTCAGGACGGCGTCCACGCCGACGTTCCCGCCCATCCCGCCCTCGAGGGCGTCGAGGGTGCCCTCGTCGACGAGGTTCTCGCGGAGCTGGAGCTTGTCGGTGTCGGACGAGGAGCCGAGCGCGGTGAGAGCGCCCGGATTGTCGCTGCTCGCGGCCTGTGACGTGCTGATGAGCCCCGCCGCGACAGTGAGGGCGAGAGCGGTCCCGGCCAGGCTCGCGCGCAGCGCGCGGCCCTTCTTCCGGCGGCGGTGCCTGCCTCGATACGCCATCGTTCCTCCCGCGTCGTCGGCCAACTGCCCTTCCCGATCAGTGCGTTGAACCGGGCCGGACAGCGTGGGGGGCCGTGGGAGGGATGGTACGTCAGGTGTCGCCGGGCCTGGGCGAATACGCCGGAATAGGTGGTACGAGAGGGAGGCGCCGGTTCGACACGGCGCCTCCCATGTCGTACATCTGCCTACGGCCCGTGCCGTACGCCTGCCTGGGCCCGAGCCGTGTGTCTGCCTACGGCCCGAGCCGTGGGTCCGCCCAGGGCCCGACTACGAGACGGGCCGCGCCCGCTCCACCACCGAGGCCAGGTCCAGGCTGTGCGGCAGGGTCCCGAACGCCGCGCCCCAGTCCCCGCCGAGACGCGAGGCGCAGAACGCGTCGGCGACCTCCGGTGGCGCGTACTGGACGAGCAGTGCGCCCTGGAGCACCAGCGCGATCCGCTCGGCCAGGCGCCGGGCGCGGCCCTCGATGCCGTCCAGGTCGGCGAGTTCGGCCAGCAGGTTCTTGATCGCCCCGTCCAACCGGTGGTCGGCGCCGCGGGCCCGGCCGATCTCCTCCAGGTAGGCGTTCAGGGCCTGCGGCTCGCGCTGCATGGCGCGCAAGATGTCCAGCGCCTGGACGTTGCCCGCGCCCTCCCAGATGGAGTTCAGCGGCGACTCGCGCAGCAGGCGCGGCATGCCGGACTCCTCCACGTACCCATTACCGCCCAGGCACTCCGAGGCCTCCACGACGAGCGGTGGGCAGCGCTTGGTCACCCAGTACTTCGTGGCCGGCAACGCGAGCCGCAGAAACGCCCGCTCCTGCTCGCTCCCGTCGTCGTACGCGGCGGCCAGCCGCAGCGACAGCGTCGTCGCCGCCTCGGACTCCAGCGCCAGATCGGCCAGTACGTTCCGCATCAGCGGCTTGTCGATCAGCTTGCCGCCGAAGGCCTCGCGGTGGGTGCAGTGGTGCACGGCCTGCGCGACGGCCTGCCGCATCAGGGCGGCGGCGCCGAGCGCGCAGTCCAGCCGCGTCACCGCGACCATCTCGATGATCGTGCGCACCCCGCGCCCCTCGTCCCCGACCCGGCGCGCCCAGGTCCCGTCGAACTCGACCTCGCTCGACGCGTTCGACCGGTTCCCCAGCTTGTCCTTCAGCCGCTGGATCAGGAACACATTGCGCGTGCCGTCCTCGAGCACGCGCGGCACGAGGAAGCACGTCAGCCCGCCGGGTGCCTGCGCCAGTACCAGAAAGCCGTCCGACATCGGTGCCGAGCAGAACCATTTGTGGCCCGTCAGCTCGTACGTCCCGTCCTCGGCGAGCGGACGCGCCACCGTCGTGTTCGCCCGTACGTCACTGCCGCCCTGCTTCTCCGTCATACCCATGCCGAAGAGGACGCCGTCCTTCTCCGAGGCGGGCCGCAGCCCCTGGTCGTACACGGTGGACGTCAGCCGCGGCTCCCACTCGGCCGCGAGCTCCGGGTCCGTGCGCAGTGCGGGCACCGCCGCGTGCGTCATCGACAGCGGACAGCCGTGGCCCGCCTCGACCTGCGTCCAGACCACGAACCCCGCCGCCCGCCGCAAGTGCCCGCCCGGCCGCGCCCACGCCGCCGTCAGACCCGCCGCGACGCCCTTGCCGAGCAGCCGGTGCCAGGACGGATGGAAGTCGACCTCGTCGACGCGGTGACCGTAACGGTCGTGCGTACGCAGCCGGGGCGGATTCTCGTTCGCCAGCACTCCCCAGTCCTGGGCCTGCGCGGAACCGGCGGTGCGCCCAAGCCCCGACAGCTCCTCACGCACCACGTCCAGCAGCCCCGGGTCGAGATGCCGCTCGACCGCTTCCGTCAGGACCCGGTCGGCGCCGTAGACGTCATAGCCGACTAGGGGCGGAACCTGGTTGGTCACTGCGTGGGTGCCGGTAGCCATGCAGAAAAACTACCCCCGAGTAGGACGGCCGTCACCCTCGAGTGCGGAGGGTGAGGAACGCACGTCGCGACCGATACGGTTAGGAGCGTGCAGCCAGCAAGTGAAACACCAGAGAGCCCGCCCGGCCGGCTTCACCGGGCACGTGCTCTCTACCGGAATGTCTCCAAGCGGAGGACCGCCTGGCTGCTGGTCAAGGACACCGTCAACTCCTGCATCGAGTACCGGATCCTGGGCCTTGCCGCGGAGGCCGCCTTCTTCACGCTGCTGTCCGTTCCGCCGCTGCTGCTGAGCATGCTGGGACTGCTGGGCTACGTGGACTCCTGGACCGGCGCCGACACCATCGCCAGCGTGGAGACCAACCTGCTGGAGGCCTCGCGCACGATCCTCACCGACAAGGGCGTCACGGAGATCGCCCAGCCGATCCTCCACGACGTGATGAAGGGCGGCAGACCCGACGTCATCTCCCTCGGCTTCCTGTTCGCCCTGTGGTCGGGCTCGCGTGCCGTGAACGTCTTCATCGACACCATCACCGTCATGTACGGCCTCGACGGCGTGCGCGGCATCGTCAAGACCCGGCTGATGGCATTCCTGCTGTTCCTCGTGGCGCTGCTGATCGGCTCCGTGGCGCTGCCGCTGATGGTCGCGGGCCCGGACGCCGTGGTGAACCTCGTGTCGTGGTCGACGACCGTCGTACAGATCCTGTACTGGCCTACCGTCATCGTCCTGTCGATCATCTTCCTGACGACGCTCTACCACGTGTCCGTCCCCGTGCGCTCCCCGTGGATCGAGGACGTGCCCGGCGCCCTGGTCGCGCTCGGCATGTGGGTGCTGGGCAGCTTCCTGCTGCGGATCTACCTGTCCAACACCGTCGAAGGGCCCACGATTTACGGATCCTTGGCCGCCCCCGTCGCCGTACTGCTGTGGATCGGCGTCTCGGCCTTCGCCGTGCTCGTCGGAGCGGCCGTCAACGCGGCCATCGACCGGGTCTGGCCGGCCGCCGCCACGGCCGCCGCCCGCGCCGTCAACGAGCAGCTGCGCGCCGCCCAGGCCGCCGACCTGGTCGCCCGCGCGGCGGCCGCCCGGGCCGCCGCCGACCCCGACGACCCGGACATGCCCTCCGAGTTCCCGGAGCGCTGGTCGCGGTTCCTTCCTCCGGAGGACGTGACGTCGCGGCTGCGGACGCATGTGAAGAGCTCGCCTAAGAACGGGGAGGAGCCGCCCGCGCAGGACTCCGCTGGGTAGCGGTTTCGAAGCCGCGGGTTCGTTGTGGCTGGTCGCTCCCCCACTCTCGGCTGCTCCCCCACTCTCGGCTTCGCTCGAGCGGGGGGACCCCCATGAGCGGAGGGGGACCCCCATCGCGGCGGAGCCGCAAAATGACACAGCCCCGCGCCCCTCAGAGGCCTGCGGCCTCATCAGGGGCGCGTACGCACCGGACTCCGGCGAGTCCACTCAGACCTTCCACACCCCCTGCGCCGCGTGCTCCCGCGCAAAGTCCGTGAAGTCGCGCGGGGCGCGGCCCAGGACCTGCTGGACAACGTCCGTGGGGTGCTCGATGTGGCCGTCGAGCAGTGACTCGAAGATCTCCTGCATGCACGCGACCTCCTCGGGCGGCATCCCGAATTCGGCCAGCATGCCGCCGTATTCCTTCGCCGACACCGGCACGTACCGGATCTCCCGGCCCGCCGCGGCGGAGATCTCCGCGACGGCCTCACGGAAGGACAGCAGCCGTGCCCCGGTGACCTCCAGGGTCCGCCCCGCGTACGAGGCATCGGTCAGCGCCGTCACCACGACATCCGCGATGTCCCGCGTGTCGACGAACGGCGCCGGCACCTCGCCCGCCGGGAAGACGAGCTCGCCGCCGCGCATCCCGTCCAGTAGCAGCCCCTCGCTGAGGTTCTGCATGAACCAGGTCGCCCGCACGATGGTCCACTCGGCACCCGACTCGCGCAGCGCAAGTTCGGCCGGCTCCGCCTGGACCTCACCGCGCGCCGACAGCAGCACCAGCCGCCGCATACCGAGCTCCAGCGCCCGCCGCGCGAAGGCACCGATGGTGTCATCGGCGCCCGGCGCGCCGATGTCCGGCATATACGCGAGGTACGCCGCGTCGGCGCCGCGCAACGCCTCGTCCCACAACGAGGAGTCGTACCAGTCGAAGCGCACCGCGCCACCGCGCGAAGCGGCCCGTACGTCGAACCCCGCGGCCCCTGCCGCGTGAGCCACCTGACGCCCCGTCTTGCCCGAGGCTCCCGTCACCAACACCGTCTCGTTCCCTGTGTTTTCCGTCATGAGCCCAGTGAACGGCCGAGCCCGGCAAGGGAACATCGCTGAACCTCTCCTTCCCATAAGCGCGCGTCTACTCTGAGGTGATGGACCCCCTGGCAGGCCTGCTGGACGGCCCCCGCGCGCGTGGTGCCTTCATGCTCCGGGCGTGTTTCGACCCGCCCTGGAGCATCCGTGTCGAGGACCGCGCCCCGCTGACCGTCATGCTCATGGTCCGCGGCGACGCGTGGGTCACGCCGGACAAGGGGGAGCCGCTGTTCCTGCGGGCCGGCGACCTGGCCATCGCACGCGGCCCGGACCCGTACACCTGCGCCGACGACCCGGCGACCGCGCCGCAGGCGCTGATTCAGCCGGGCGGCGAGTGCTTCAGCCCTGACGGGCGGTCCCTGAGGGACACCATGACCCTGGGGGTGCGCACGTGGGGCGCCCGGCTGGAGGGCTCCATGGTGATGCTGATCGGGACGTACCTCATGCGGGGCGAGATCAGCGGCCGGCTGCTCGACGCCCTGCCGCCGCTGCTCCGCTTGACCTCCGACGAGTGGGAGTGCCCCCTCACCCCGCTGTTCACCGAGGAGATCGTGCGCGACGAGCCCGGCCAGGAAGTCGTCCTCGACCGCCTCCTCGACCTGCTGGTCATCGCCGCGCTACGGGTCTGGTTCTCCCGCCCGGAAGCCGAGGCGCCCGCCTGGTACCGGGCTCTCGCGGACCCCGTCGTCGGCCGGGTGCTCCGGCTCCTCCAGGACGACCCGTCCCATCCCTGGACGGTCGCCTCCCTCGCCGCGAAGGCGGGCGTCTCCCGGGCGGCGCTCGCCCGCCGCTTCAGCGAACTCGTCGGCGAGCCCCCGATGGCGTACCTCACCGGCTGGCGCCTGGCCCTCGCCGCGGACCGGCTGCGCGACACCGACGACACCATCGGCGCGATCGCCCGCCAGGTCGGCTACGGCAGTGCGTTCGCCCTGTCCACCGCCTTCAAGCGGGTGTACGGGGTCAGCCCCCAGGAGCACCGGACGCGAACCGCGTAGCGTGGTGTACGTGTACACGGAGCGGTCCTCCCGTCTCGCGGGCGCCGTCGTCTGGACGAACACCCCGTCCGGCACCGGCGCCGGGCCCGTCCTGCCCGACGGCTGCATGGACCTCCTGTGGAACGAGGGACGACTGCTGGTCGCCGGACCCGACACACGGGCGTACGTCACTGAAGGCGCCCCGCGGTCGTGGGCGGGCGTCCGCTTCTATCCGGGCACGGCGCCCACGCTCCTCGGGGTGCCCGCCCATGAACTACGCGACCGGCGCGTGGAGTTGACCGACCTCCGGCCGTCCTACGAGGTGCGGCGCCTCACCGCGCAGGTGAACGCGGCCGACGACCCGGCGAGCGGCCTCGAACAGGTGGCGCTGCGCTGGGCATCCACCGCCGCACCCCCCGACCCGCTGCTCGGACAGGTCGTCGCCGCCCTCCACGCGGGCCGCCCCGTCGCCGCCACCGCCGACGAACTCGGCGTAGGCGCCCGCCAGTTGCACCGCCGCTCCTTGGCCGCCTTCGGTTACGGCCCCAAAACCCTCGCCCGGGTCCTACGGCTTCAGCGCGCCCTCGCCCTGGCCCGCGCCGGGGTGCCCTTCGCGGACACGGCGGCACGGACCGGCTTCGCCGACCAGGCTCACCTGGCCCGGGACGTACGGGAGTTGGCGGGCATGCCGTTGGGCGAGCTACTGGCCCGCACCGGATAGCGGCGCGAACAGCCCGACGTCGTTGCCGTCCGGGTCCAGCAGGCTCGCATACCGCTGCCCCCAGTCGGCATCCCACGGCTTGAGCCCGCTGCCGTACCCGGCGCCCACCATCTCCTCGTACACGGAGTCGACCTCGGCCGGACTCTCGCACAGCAGGGCCAACGACATACGCCCGCCCCCACTCGGCGGCTGCCACTCCGGCGCGAACTCGTGGATGCCGTCCTCGCTGTCGAGCATCAGCCGCAGCCCGCCCGGCAGTTGGGCCTCGGCATGAGGCTGCTTCTCGGAGCCCTCGGGGAATTCGAGTCCGAGACGGCGGTAGAAGGCGACTGAGGCGGCCATGTCGGAGGCCACTATGCCGATCGCATCGAATCGTGGAGTCATGCGGCCACGGTAGGCAGGCAGTTGGGGCGTGGTCTTGTAGGAATCGGACACGTCCTGGCCGTTCCGGGGTCCGCGGAATGTTCGAGGCGCTCGTCGCAGGCGCACAGCGCACGATCTGAGAGGGGAACCTGCCACGGGAACGGCAGGCGGAGCTGTTCGCGGGCCGGAGGAGGGGCGGGGCACCGGGTGTGGTGAGGCCCGTCACCTTACCCGCGGGTTGGGATGTTTGCCCCTGGCTCTGCCTCATCGCCAGCCCTTAGCGTCGCCGTCGCCGGGAACTCCCGGCCTCCCTCCTCGCCCAGTGCGGAGCCGGTTCCGCAGAACAAGGGGTTTGTCATGCATGAGTCAAAAACGGCGGACGGGTCTCCCCGCCGGGCTGGGCACCGACGAAAACGCCCTCTGATGATCCTGCTCGGAGTACCCGCGGTCATCGGAGCGCTCGTCTTCGGCTACGTCAGCCTCGACGACTCGAACTCGGCGAACGCGGCCATCGTCGACCCGACGAACTGCATCGAGCTCCAAAACACGGTCCTGACCTTCGAAGCGCAGCTCCTGGACGAGGGCGAACGCATCGACGCCGACCTGCAGCTCATGCGCGACGAGGGTCCGACCGAAAACGCCACGACTGCCGCGTTCCGGCTGGACGATCTCCCGACGAGCGCGATTCCAGAGTGGGAGCGGCAGGAAGCCATCCTGGTGGGCGACCAGGAGACGCTGGACTGCGACACCGAACTCGATATTACCGCCGGGCTGGTAAACATCGACAACGAGCTCGTCCAGATCAACCAGGCGCTCACCCTGGACGACAACGAAGAGCTGATCAACGATGTGATCACCTCGGAGGAGGACGGCTACGACCCGTGCCTGGACGATGCCTCGGTGCACGCCGCACCGGCGGCGGGCAGCGGTTCCGGCGACGGCAACAACAACGTGGTGCCCCTCGCCGGTAACCCCGTCAAGGTCGACGTGAGCGAGTCCAAATACCCCGAGTCCACGCAACACATCAAGGACGCCATCGCCGCGGGCGCGCCGGCTGTGCTGACGCTGGACCGGAGGGACCCGGCGGGCACCGCAAACAAGGACAAGAAGTGCAACAAGCGGCGGAAGCTCTCCCTGAAGGGGCACAAGAAGGTGAAGGGCAAGGATCTCGACGAGTATCCGTTCGCCATGAGCGCCGAGGGCGGCACCGGGGCCAGCGTCCGCGCCATCGCGTCCAGTGACAACCGGGGTTCCGGCTCCACCATCGGCAATGCTTTGCGCAACCAACCCGACGGCACACAGTTCGAGATAAATATCGTGCCGTAACCCGCGAGCCCACTGGCCCACCAACCCACGGCTCACGGACCGGGCCCGGACAGCCGAGCTGTCCGGGCCCTTCACAGGAGGTTTCATGAGGGATCAGATCAACTCCCTGATCCGGGACAGCGGAGTCGCCCGGGCCGCGGAGGAACTGGCCGGTCTGCTGAGGCCGGCCGTCGCCGTCGCCGAGGACGAGCAGGAGAGCGTCACGGCGGACCGCTCCGCCTTCGGGCCTGCCGCCGGGCTTCCCACCGGGCTCGACTGGCCGACCTGGCGCGGCGAGCCGCTGCCGCTCCTCGCCGACCTGCGGCCGGCGGAGCTCCGGCCCTTCGACGGGGCGGGTGAGTTGCCCCGCGACGGCCGGCTGCTGTTCTTCTTCCAGGCATCCGCGCTCGAGGACTACCCGCCCGAACCCGGCAGTTGGCGGGTGATCCCCTGTCCCGACGGCCCTCGAGGCTCCGATGACGCGATACCGGCGGCCGGGAGCCCCGCTCCCCGGAACCTGCGCTTCGCCCACCGGCTCACCCTCCCGCCGCTGGAGTCCGCCGCCGTGGAGGCACTCGCCCTCGACGAGGACGAGTCCGACGCGTACAGCGACCTGCTGGAGAGCGTCGACGAGCTGTACGCGGCGGAGGGGGCGCACCAACTCCTTGGACACCCCTGGCAGTTGCAGGGGGACCTGCAGCAGGAGTGCCTGGCCGACACCGGGCGGGGGTCCGCGCCCGATGACTGGCGGCTGCTGCTGCAGCTCGCCGAGTCGAAGGACATGGTGTGGGGGGACGGCGGCATGCTGTACTTCTTCGTCCGTGAGCAGTCGTTCCGGGTGGGGGACTTCTCCGACGTCCACCTCGTGATGCAGTCCGGCTGATGCCCAAGGGGCGTGGTTGACTGTCGTTACACCGCACGAAGGGGAAGTCGTGACGCGCAAGTCAGTTGCGGAACTGCTGGACACCGACGAACCTGCCTGGCCGATGATCCAGGAATGGCTCGCCTCGGCGGGCGACCGCGTCGAGGTCCTCCCGCGAGACGAACGGCAGGCCGAGCAGACCCTTCAGCAGTTGCAGGTCACCGTCCGCTCGCCGCTCGGGGCGATCGCCTACGAGACCGGGGGGCTGCTGATCGACTCCGGCTGGTTGCGGGTGCTGGGGTCCGGCTCGGAGCGGATGTCCGGGAGCCTCAGGTCGTGGAACGACGGCTCCGTCGACACCTTCGGCCTGTCCGGCAAGGCGCTGTTGGTCGCCCACGACGCGGTCGGCGGCTTCTTCGCGCTCAACGGCGGCGCGTTCGACGGCGACCCGGGCAACGTGCACTACCTGGCTCCGGACACGCTGGAGTGGGACGACCTGGAGCTGCCGTACTCGGACTTCCTGTCCTGGGCGCTCACCGGTGACCTGGACTCCTACTACGCCGACAACCGCTGGCCGGACTGGCGGGAGCAGGTCGCTCCCCTGTCCGGGGACCAGGGGATCCTGGTCTACCCGCCGCTGTGGGCGGCCGAGGGGGGCGAGCGGGCGCGGCGTTCGAAGAACGTGGTACCGGTCACCGAACTGTGGGGGCTCTCTCACGATTGGCGAACCCAGCTGGGCCTGACCGCCGAGTAGCACTCGGTTCGGATTGCCGGAATCGCCGGGGCCGCCGGAGTCGATGGTCTGCGAGTACCTGGAAACCTTCCATAACCGACAGCGCAGGCACTCTGCGCTGGGCATGCTCAGCCCGGTGGAGTACGAACTCCGCACCCCACCGGTAGCGCGAAACCAAGCAACTCGACTCCACCCGACTCGGGACAGTCCGGAGTCTCTATGCGAACCGGGGCGGTTCACCCGACCCCGGCCCCGGCTCAGAAGCAGCCGTTGACGGTGGCGGCGAGGCCGTCGAAGACTTTCTTGGTGTCGGCCGGGTCGGCAGAGGCCCCGTTCTCGACGAAGGAGAAGACCTTCCAGCGTCCGTCCTGGCCGACGGTGAGACCGCTCAGGGCCAGGGCGCCGGTCAGAGTGCCGGTCTTGGCCTGGACCTCGCCCGTGGCGCAGCTGCTGGGTTCGGTGTCGAAACGGCCGAGGCCGGGCCCCAGAGTGCCGGTCTCGCCCGCGACCGGGAGCCCGTCCAGGATCGGCCCGAGGACGGTCTTGTGGCGCGGGTCGGTCAGCAGATCCACTATGTCCGCGAGAGTGGTGGCGGGTATCCGGGCGGAACGGGACAGCCCGCTGCCGTCGAACAACTCCACGCCGTCGAGCGGGACGTCGTACTCCTCGCTGAGTACCGTGCGTACGGCTGTCGCCCCGCCCTCGAACGTGGCGGGCTGCCCGGCGGCGATCGCGGTCATCCGCAGCAGCGTCTCCGCGATGTTGTTGTCGCTGTCGAGGATCATCCTCTTGACGATCTCGGACAGCGGCGGAGAACTGTGGCTCGCCACCGGCACGTCGCCGGCCGCGGCGGTGCCCCGGGCGACCGTGCCGTCCGTGGTGATTCCCTGGTCGGCGAGCAGCCCGGCGAAGGCCTCCCCGGCATCGAGGGAGGTGTCCATGACGGGGTTGCCGTCGACCACCAGGGGCCGCACGGGGGAGACCACGTCCGGGAAGTAGCCGTCGGTCCAGCCGGTGGCGAGCGCGGGCTCGGGGAAGAGGCTGTCGTCGACGCGCACCTTGACCGAAGTCAGACCGGCGGCGGACAGGCCGTCGGCGGCCGTCTTCGCGAGGACGGAGAGATCGTCGGTGGTCAGGACCCGGTCGCCGCCGCCGATCAGGGTGAGCGTGCCGTCGCCGTAGACGACGCGGGTGGTGAAGCGGTGGTCCGGGCCCAGCACGGTCAGGGCCGCGGTCGCGGTGGCGAGCTTGGTGTTGGACGCGGGCATCAGCGCGGTGGACGCGTTGTTGCCGAAGATCTCACGGTCGGACTCGGCATCCATCACGAAGCCGCTGAGGTTGTCGCCGAGGCCGGCCTCTTTGATCCGGGACTCCAGATCGTCGGCGATCTTCTGGTCGGTGGGACTCAGGGGGGTGCCGTCGGCCGCGAAGGCCGAGTAGCCCGCCAGAATGGATCCGATGATGGGTCCGGTCGCGGTGAGGCCGAGCACGCGCCGGGCCGTCGGGCTCATGGGTTTTCGCTTGCGATGACGCCCGCCGGCAGACGCGCCGCCGTGGGCGCTGTGCCGGGGGGTGGATGCCGACACTGAGGAGCGGGGCGGCGGAAGGCTCGTACCGCTCCTGCCAACCGTGGTTTCTGACATGGCAGTTCCGTTGGCTCGATGGGGAGAGACGGTCGCGTAGCCTGCCCGCCCGTACAGACCTCCCCGAGAACCGGACGGCGGCTTCGCGGAGACCTGAGTGTCTGCTGGGGGTCGGGGCCGCAGTAAGAGTCAAATATCCCTACCGGCACGTAAGTTGTGCGGGTCACACGATTCAAGGTGCCAGGCGCACGGTGCTGGGATGGCGACTGCTCAGCCTGCCTCGATCCTTCATGACGGTCCGTCGGTCTACTCGGCGGGCCGATTCGGTTGTCCGGGCTGGTGGCGGTCAGGCTGGCGGCTCGGCTGTCGCGCCGGGGTGTGCGCCGGGGTCCACGGCTCCCGGTCGGGTCCCCTCAGCCGGGCCCCGGCACCGGCCCCGCGCTTGAGACCCTCGTGGGTTTCGCCGTACTCGCGGGCCTGCGTGACAGCAAAGGCATCGAGTTGCGCAGGATGGTGGTCGCCCCGACCAGCCGGGGAGCAGGGCGGGGGCGTGCGCTGCCCCAGGCCGTGCTCGACCGGGCCTACCAGTACCAAGGCGCACAGACGGTCTGGCTGGACGTGAAGAGCCGCAACCACCGCGCACGCTCGCTGTACGAAGCGTCAGGATTCGTTGCCCGGGAAACGTTGAGGAGCGCGATCGTCGAGCCCGATGGCGCCGCCTCCGACCTCGTCATCATGGTCCACCAGCCCCACTGACGGAAGACAAGGCGCCGTCGTCTCACAGTGCTGCATACCGCGGACGTCGACGTCTTTCACCATGGCCATGCCGGTCATTCTTCCTCCCTCAACGGACGACGACCCCGTAGATGGGCGTGCCGGACCACCGCGCCCGCGGCGCGATCCGCCGGACGGGTCCTGGGCAATTCCCATGTCCCTGCCCGCGGCCGGCAGATGCTCGACGGCAGTGCAGGCGCTCAGGTCGACGCTGCGGACCCCCGGGTATGTGGTCGCGGGAATGTGACAGTGCGGCCCTCGACTGTCACATTTCCGCGAACGACTACCTGGGCGGGGAGAGCTGTCTGCGGACCCATGCTGGATCGGGATTGGTGTGCGGTTGGCCGTTCACGACGACAGTCGGCACGGTCTCGTTGCCGTCGTTGGCTTCCCTGACCGCTGCCGCTCCAGCGGGGTCACGCCAGATGTTGACCCAGTGCGCCTGGTGGGCGTTGCGGCCCAATCGGATGCGCAGGCGCAGGCAGTACGTGCAGCCCGGCCGCCAGTAGACGACCGGCCGGCCGTCGACCGTACTGCGGTGTTGGGCCTCCAGCGCACCGATCGTTTTCGGGAAGATCAGGGGCGATTTCACGCCTGCGAGCAGTACGAACACCAGCAGGAGTGCGGCGGCTGGGCCGGGACTTCCCCCGAGGATCAGACCAGTCGCGGCGAGTGAGCCGCAGAGCACAAGCAGCATCGGCAGAATCCAGGCGCGCATCATGGTGACGCAGGCTATCGATTCAGGCGACGGTGACCGGGCTCAGCTTGGGGCGGGGGAGTCTGCCGGCGGCTGCCCGTGCCGCTCGAGGCCACGAGCCAATCGCTGCTCGAGTCTCGCCCGGCACTCCGGCCACTCCGCCGCGATGATCGAGAACATCGCGGAGTCACGGAGTCCGCCGTCCTCGCCCGGCGCCCAGGATGGGGACCAGTTCCGCAGTACGCCCTCGAAGCGTGCGCCCGTCCGTTCGATGGCGGCGCGCGAACGGCCGTTACGTGCGTCCGTCTTCAGATCCAGGCGTGCAACTCCCCAGTTCTCGAACGCGTACCGGAACAACAAGTACTTGGCCTCGGTGTTCAATCCTGTGCCTTGGGCCGACGCCGCGAGCCAGGTGAAGCCGACCTCGATCGCGCACAGACGGTCTCCGTCCGGCCACAGCCGCGGCTCCCAGTAGGCCGTGACGCCGACTGCCCGCCCCGACGCCTGTTCCACCTGCGCGTATGGGGCCAGTTTCCCGGCAGCGGTACGGGCGAGCTGGGCGTCGATGTAGTCCTCGACCTCCGCTGCCGTGGGCACCCACGTGAACCGGTAGGAGGTCCGGTCCTCTTCCGCCGCCACAGCCAAGTCCGCGGCATGGCGGTGATCCAGCGGCTCCAGACGCACGAGCGTGCCTTCCAGAACCGGTCCCTTCAGCGTGAAACTCATCGATCGCCCATCCAATTCCCGTGCCGGCTCAGCTCGTTCGCATCAAGTCCGCAGCCCCGTAGCGTTCCAGAGCCGTCGCGGCATGTCGCGAGAATTCTGGGCGTAGCGGACGGTCCCATCGGACGGGGACGGCGCAGGACTACTGGCGCAGAACGCCGGAGCCTGGTCGGTCCTCCTCACCGCGGCAACAAGCGCTGGACTCGGCGCCCTTGTCGTCGCGAGGGGCAGGGCCGACCTGGCCTCCAGCAGCACCGCCACCGAACCCTGACCTGAGCGGCCAACCACGACGGGTTTCCCAGGGCGCTCGGGCACGCAGTGGGGACGTACAAGGATCCGGGCTTCCGGGCGCACATGCTCGGCGGCATCACCTGGGCGGCGCGCCTCCATTCGTAGGCCTTACGGGTCTTACGCGCCCCCCGGCACCACTCCCGTACTCTCCCGCACCACCAACCGCGTCGACAGCTCCGTCCGCGTCCCCTCCGGTCGTTCGCCCGCCATCATCCGCACCAGCAAGCGCAGCGCGGTCGCGGCCATCTCTGACAGGGGCTGGCGGACCGTGGTCAGCGGGGGAGTGGCCCACTGGGCTTCGGGCAGGTCGTCGAAGCCGACGACGCTGATGTCGTCGGGGACGGTCAACTTCCGTTCGTACAGGGCCTGGTAGCAGCCGAGGGCCATCTTGTCGGAGCAGACGAAGACGGCTGTGGGCGGTTCGGGCAGGTCGAGGAGTTCCAGCATGCGTCGGTGGGCGCCGGCCTCGTTGAAGCTGCCGTAACGGAGGTACTCGGGCCGGTGCCGGATACCGGCCGCCGCGAGAGCCGAGCGATAACCGGCCACGCGGGCGCTGCTGCACATCTTGCGCCGGGAACCGGCGATGACCGCGATCCGCTCGTGGCCGAGGGCGAGCAGATGCTCGGTGGCGGTCACACCGCCCTGCCAGTTGGCGGCGCCCACCGAGACCACGCCGGGCGGTGGATCGTTCACCGGGTCGATCAGGACGAAGGGGATGCGGTGCTGGTCCAGCCAGGCGTACTGGGACGGGGTGAGCTCCGCCAGGTTGAACAGCACCCCGGCGGAGCCGCGCGTGGACAGCTTGTCCAGCCAGCCGCGTTCGGGACGGCCACCGCGCGTCCGGGTCAGACCGGCCGAGACGACCACCTCCAGGCCCGCGTCGTGCGCCGCCTCCTCCACGCCGTGCAGCACGGCACCCGACCAGGAGGAGTCCAGCGAGTGCACGACCAGATCGACCAGGCCCGGTGACTTCGTGGCGTCGAACCGCGGCCGGCGTACGTAACCCAGCCGGTCGAGCGCCTCGGTGACCCGGCGGCGGGTCTCCGGCGCCACGTCCTCCCGGCCGTTGACCACCTTCGACGCCGTCGGCACGGACACCCCGGCCTCGCGGGCCACGACCGCCAGCGTCGGGCCGGCCTCGGTCCCGGTACGCACCATGGAAGCCCCACCTCTCCGCCCCGTCCCGGGGGCCGGCGAAAGTTTCGTATCACCACGGTCTGGCACGCGGGAGGGCGTCGACCGGCTAGAAAGCGCTTCCTACATTACGGCCGCCGGAAGTGTACGGGGAAGGGGTGGTGTTCCTGGGAATTCCCGGAAGCCGAAACTTTCGAAATGTCGAACAGGTGGGGGTGGGCTTCTGGACCTGGTGGCCGGTTTCAGTCGCTGAAGCCGAGGTCCGTCGCGAGACCCCGGGCCTCCCGGGCCCAGCCCGCCAGGAAGGCCAGCACCACGCCGCGCTCGCGGTAGCGGTGCTCGGCCTCCACGGTGCGGCTGCCGCCGTAGTCGAGCTGCTGGGCGTCGCCCGCGCGGGACAGCATCAGGGCGGTGAGCCAGTCGTACTTCACGGCGGAGGCGCACACGCCGAGCCGGACGAGCCGTTCGTCGCCCTGCCAGCCGCTGTCGCGCAGACCGCGTACGTAGCCCTCGTACACGGCGGTCGCCAGCTCGGGCAGTCGGGCGGCGGGCAGGAACCCATCGAAGATCGTGTCGGGGATGTAGTTGCCGATGTCCTCGCCGAGGGCGCCGTCGCCCGCGAACGCCCAGTCGAACAGCACACTTTGGCCGCGGTGCGGCGAGGTGAGGTTGGCCGGCCACTGGTCGAGGTGGCTGAAGACGCGCGGCAGTGACTCCATGATCCGCAGCAACCACTCGCGTTCGTGGTGCAGCCGCACCATGTCCTCGCGGAGACCTTCGGGGAAGTGGTCGCGTACGAGCGGCTGTTGCCAGGCGGTGTCGTCGTCGAGAAGGTCCCGGCCGGTCGTCTGGGCGGCGCTGTAGTCGCGGAGGAAGCGGCGGCTCAGCCAAGAGTGGTCGAGCGATTCGGTCTGGTCCGCGAGTGTCCGGCCGTGGGCCGCGCCCAGGCGGCGGGCATGCCCTGCGTGCGCGGCTACGGACCAGCCCGTGGCCGGTTCGCCCCGCACATCCTCCAGCCACAACGCCACGTCGCCGTCGGGGCGTTCGACGGAGGCGAGCAGCTCGGGAGCCGTGATGCCCCACGGCTCCCAGGCCCGGGCGACGCCCTCCTCGTACACGCACGCCTCACGCCGCCAGAAGTTCCAGTGCCGCGGGTCCTCCGAGGACGCCCAGGTCTCGGTGGTGTCCTTGCCCCGGGTCAACACCTTCAGCACGGCCGACCGCTCGCCGACGCTTACGCGCCACACGCCTGCGGTGACGCCGTTCTTGGGGTTGTGCGTGAGGGACTGGAACTCGGCGCGCTCCGGGGGGACTTGGAAGAGCTCCCGGATTTCGTCGGTGATTTGGGGAGAGGTCGGGGAGGCGGCTTCAGGCATGCCGGGATGTTAAGGGGTCTCCCTAAGGCCGGGGGGCTCACGTCACGACTGGAGACGGACCGTCAGCTTCACCGTCACGTCGTCGCCTCTCAAGAGGCCTTGCGGCTTGCGTACGGCGTCCTTGAGCGGCAGGAGGTATCCGCCGTCCTTGGGGAAGAGCGACGTTTTGAAGGCGAGCTCGCCGATCCGCACCTCGACCGGGATCACGCCCCAGCCGTACGTGGCCATCGCGGCCACCTCGCGGATGTCGTCGCACTCGTCGCCCGGCACGCGGACGAAGTAGTACGGCGCCGGCCCGCGCCATTCGATCACCCGGCTGGAGAATACGAGCTCCATGAGGTCAGCCCCGTTCCTCGAAGTCACCGTCGCTCATGGCGTCAGAGTAGGGCTGTGACAGCCCAACTCGCGCTGGTGGCAACGAGACAGAGCGCCGGAGGAAACTCCCGAGCGGACCGCGCCGCTCCCCTGCTACGGTCCCCGATATGAAGCGCGCCCACATGACGACGACGCCGGAGAGTGTCCCGGCGCGCTGACCGATGTCTGAGTCCGAAGCCCCGGGGCGAGTGCCCCGGGGCTTCGGCTTGTGCGGTCACTCGCCCGGAGCCAAACCCGCGAGGAGACCGCCATGAACGACCACCGCAAACTCGGCCGTGAGCTCGGCCTGTTCGACACCGACCCGCTGATCGGAGCGGGGCTGCCGTACTGGTTGCCCGACGGCGCGGTCGTACGGCACGCCCTGGAGGAGTACATCCGTACCGCCGAGCGAGAGGCGGGGTACCGGCATGTGTACTCGCCGGTGCTAGGCAAGCGGGAGCTGTACGAGATCTCGGGGCACTGGTCGCACTACAGCGACGACATGTTCCCGCCGATGGACCTGGGCGGGGAGCAGGTCGTGCTGCGGCCCAGCCTGTGTCCTCACCACGCCGTCATCTATCGCTCGCGCTCGCACAGCTATCGCGAACTTCCGCTGCGCATGGCGGAGTTGGGCGGCATGTACCGTGCCGAGCTGTCCGGCGTACTGGGCGGGCTGACCCGCGTACGGGCCATCCAGCTCAACGACGCGCACATCTTCTGCACCCTGGAGCAGGTGGCGGGGGAGGCGCAGGCCGCCCTGGAGATGATCCGCCGGGCCTACGAGGCGCTCGGTATCAGCCCGGCGCGCTACCGGCTGTCCCTCCCCGGCCCCGGCGGGAAATGCGTCGCCGCCCCGGAGTTGTGGCAGCGGTCCACCGCTCTCCTCATCGAGGTGCTGGAGCGGTCAGGTCTGCCGTACGAGGCTGCCGAGGGCGAAGCCGCGTTCTACGGGCCGAAGATCGACGTCCAGGTCATCGATGGTGCGGGGCGGGAGTCCACCCTGTCCACCGTCCAGGTCGACTTTCACCAGCCGGAGCGGTTCGACCTGCACTACATCGGGGCGGACGGCGCGAAACACCGGCCCGTCATGGTTCACCGCAGCATCATCGGCAGTGTCGAGCGGGCGGTCGCGCATCTCATCGAGGAGCACGGTGGCGCCTTCCCGGCCTGGCTCGCGCCGACCCAGGTGGTCGTTCTTCCCGTCTCCGCCGCCGAGTTGCCGAACGCCGTTGCATTCGCGCGGAGTTGTGCCCAACGTGGGCTGCGGGCCGAGGTCGCCGAACCCGAACGCGGCAGCCTCGGCGCCCGTATCCGGGAGGCCCGCCTGGTGCCGTACCAGGTGGTGATCGGCGCCAAGGAGGCGGCTGATGATCTGGTCGCCGTACGACTGCGGGACGGTCGTCGGCTCGATCCGCTGCCCGTCGAGGATGTCCTCGGCCGGATCGGTGCGCTGGTCGACGCCCACCGCACTGACCTGTGGGACGGCGTACCACGCTGAGGCCGTGCCCCGGGGCGGGCCAGTTCGAAGTGCCCGGCGGGACCTCCTCGCGGAGGGCCGACGCACCACAACTACCCAACGCCAGCCCCCGTTTCAGGGCTCTGAAAGCGTCGTGAAACCGCGCTGAATGCGCCCTCCCGCAAGCTCTGCGCCATGACGACAACGACATCGCACTCACTCGCCATCGCGGCCAAGGGGCTGCGTAAGGCGTACGGGGACAAGACGGTCCTCGACGGCATCGACCTGGCGGTGCCGACCGGCACAGTCTTCTCGCTGCTCGGTCCGAACGGTGCCGGCAAGACCACCGCCGTCAAGATCCTCTCCACGCTGATCACTGCCGACGCCGGTGATCTGCGGGTCGGCGGCCACGACCTGGCCGTCGACCCGCAGGCGGTACGCGCCGCGATCGGCGTCACAGGGCAGTTCTCCGCCGTCGACGGGCTGATCACCGGAGAGGAGAACATGCTCCTGATGGCGGACCTGCACCTGCTCTCCCGCAGCGAGGGGCGCCGTACCGCGGCCGAACTCCTTGAGCGGTTCGACCTCACCGAGGCCGCGAAGAAGCCCGTCTCCACCTACTCCGGCGGCATGAAGCGCCGCCTCGACCTCGCCATGACTCTGGTCGGCAACCCGCGGATCATCTTCCTCGACGAACCGACCACCGGCCTGGACCCGCGCAGCCGCCACAACATGTGGGGCATCATCCGCGAGCTGGTCTCCGACGGGACCACCGTCTTCCTCACCACTCAGTATCTGGAGGAGGCCGACGAACTCGCCGACCGCATCGCGGTGTTGAACGAGGGCAAGATCGCCGCCGAGGGCAGTGCCGACGAGCTGAAGCGGCTCATCCCGGGCGGGCATGTGCGGCTGCGGTTCGCCGACCCCGCCGCGTACCAGGCCGCCGCCGTCGCCCTGCGCGAAGCCACCCGCGACGACGAGGCACTGGCCCTGCAGATCCCCAGCGACGGCAGCCAGCGCGAACTGCGTTCCATCCTCGACTGGCTGGACTCGGCCGGTATCGAGGCCCACGAACTGACCGTGCACACCCCCGACCTCGACGACGTGTTCTTCGCCCTCACCGGGCCCGCCAACGTCCCCAACCAGCCCAAGGAGTCCGTCCGATGAGCACCCCCCTGGCTCCCGCCCGCCCGACCCGGATCTCCCTGGCCGTACGCAACTCGAACACGATGCTGCGCCGCAACCTGCTGCACGTGCGGCGCTACCCGTCCATGACCCTGAACCTGCTGCTCACACCGATCATGCTGTTGCTGCTCTTCGTCTACATCTTCGGTGACGCGATGAGCGCGGGCATCGGTGGCGGCGGCGCGGACCGCTCCGACTACATCTCCTACATCGTCCCGGGCCTCCTGCTGATGACCGTCGGCTCCACCGTGATCGGAGCCGCGATCTCCGTCTCCATGGACATGACCGAGGGCCTCATCGCCCGCTTCCGCACGATGGCCCTCTACCGCGGCTCGCTGCTCGTCGGGCACGTCGTAGGCAGCGTGTTGCAGGTACTCGCCAGCCTGGTCCTCGTCGGCGCCGTCGCCGTGGCCATGGGCTTCCGCTCCACCGACGCGACAGCCCTGGAGTGGCTGGCGGCGTTCGGGCTGATCGCGATGTTCACCCTGGCGCTCACCTGGATCGCGGTCGGGATGGGCATGGCCAGCCCGAACCCCGAGGCGGCCAGCAACATGACATACCCGCTGATCCTGCTGCCGCTCATCTCGAGCGCCTTCGTCCCCATCGACGCGATCCCGGGCTGGTTCCAGCCCATCGCCGAGTACCAGCCCTTCACCCCGGCCATCGAGACATTGCGCGGCCTGCTGCTCGGCACCGAGATCGGCAACAACGGATGGATCGCGATCGCCTGGTGCGTGGGCCTGACCGCGCTCGGCTACCGCTGGTCGACGGCACTGTTCAACCGGGACCCGAAGTAGCCGCAGTGACAACGGCGTTGTTCAGCCGTGCGCCGAACTCGCAGCCATAGCAATGGCGTTGAGTCACGATCTGAATTCGCCGCCACGGCAACGGCATTGCTCAGCCCCGACCCGAACTCACCGTCATGACAGCCCGAGCCGCCTCCCGCAACTCGTCCCGCCCCAGGGCGGCGTACTCCGACACCACGTCGGCGTACGCCGCCCCGTCGGCGTCCTGGGCCGCCTTCCGGGCGCGGTCCGCCGACATTGTCGGCTGGAACTCGCGCAGCACCCGCAGCCGTTCGGCCAACGCGATCATCCGTACGGCACTCGTGTCGCCGGAGGCGAGCCCCGCCATGCCGAGCGCGTGGAGCACCGTTCCGAACAGATGGAGATCCGTGGGTGAGCCGGATGGACCGGAGAGCAGGGTCCGCAGCCCTTGCCGCAGCCGGTCGACCGGCCCCGCGACCAGCTCGACGCGGCCGGCGTGCGCGTGCGCCGTCACGGCCACCGACTGGATCTGCAGCGCCCACCGGTCGAGGAACGGGTCGCCGCTGTGCGTCGAACCGAACTCGGCCATCTGCTCCGCGGCAGTGCGCCACAAGCCGAGCCCGACCTCCGTCAGCCCGCGCGCGAGCGCGATCTCGGCACGGCCGCCGAGGTCGGAGAAGTCCTCGTTCTGCAGGGAGTTGGCGTCTTCCGCCTGCCGCAGCCAGTACTCGGCCTCGCCGGGTTCGCCGCGCTGCAGGCAGGCGAGGGCGAGGCCCCAGCGGACGCCGATGAAGTCCTGCGCGCCGCCGAGCCGCGGTAGCGCGTTGAGCACCGCCTTGAGGTGCTCGTACGCGGCCTCGCCCTGCGCCGTCTTCAAGCACAGCTCGCCCAGCCGGGCGTGGCCCATGACATGCAGGAACGGGTTGTCGATCGGCGCCAGTGAGACGACGATCCGGCGGGCCGAGGCGAGCGCGCGGTCGATGTCGTGCTCGTACTCCCAGACGTAGGTGGCGACGCACTCGGCGATGCCGGCGAGCAGCGGCTGCTCGCTGTCGCAGAGCTTCCGCAGCACTTCGTAGTCGGGAGGCCGCATCTCGGGAATCGCGCTCAGCACCACCGCCGTCGCGCGCAACAGCGTGTCCGGCGGGGCCGGGGGCAGCCGCCGGAGGGTGACGAGCTGGCGTACGGCGACCGGGCCGTAGCCCATGAACAGGCTCGCCGCGCACATCACCGCGGCGGCGCGGGCGACTTCGACGTACTCGGGCTCCGGGTAGTAGTGCGACAGCGGCGGGCCGGTGTCCGCGGCGAGGTTGGCGAGGCGGGCGTAGTCGGAGCCGATGGACCACAGGCCGGTGAGGACGGCTGCGAGGGCGGCGATGGTGGGACCGTCCGTACGGGCCAGGGCGTGCCGCAGGGCCAGTACGAGGTTGTCCTGCTCGGCCCTGATCCGCTCCGAGGTGGCCAGCGGATGCGGGCCGAAGAACCAGTCGTGGTACACGACCCCGAAGTCCCGCGCCCAGGCGAGGAACCGGTCGACGGCCTCCTCGTCCTCGCCCGCCTCCGTACGCCGGGCCGCGCTGAACTCCCGTACGGTCTCCAGCATCCGGAACCGCACCCCGGTTGACGTGTCGGCGACGGTGAGCAGCGACTGATCGGCCAACTGCTCCAGCAGGAACAGCGCGTCCTCGCCCAGCACGTGCTCCGCCGCCTCACCGGTGAAGCCGCCGGGGAAGACGGACAGCGTGCGCATGGCCGCCCTGGCGTCCTCCTCCAGCAGATTCCAGCTCCACTCCACGACCGCGTGCAGCGTGCGATGGCGCTCCGGCACGTCCCGCGCCCCGCCGCGCAGCAGCGCGAACCGGTCGCCGAGTCGGCGGGCGACCTCCGACACCGACAGCACCCGCACCCGCGCCGCGGCCAACTCCACGGCGAGCGGCAGCCCGTCCAGGTGGCGGCACAGCTCGGCCACCGAGTCCGGCGGCAGCTCCACGCCGGGCCGGGCGGCGCGGGCGCGTTGCGTGAACAGCTCGATGGAGGTGCCGAGTTCGAGCTCCGGCAGCGCGTACACCGCCTCCGAGGTGAGACCCAGAGGAGCCCGGCTGGTGGCGAGTACCCGTAGATCCTTCGAGGACGAGACCAGGGTCCGTACGAGGTCGGCGGCGCCCCGGATGACCTGCTCGCAGTTGTCGAGGACCAGCAGCGCGGGCCCGGAGCCGAGCACGCCGAGGATGCCGGACACCGGGTCGGCGGAATCGGCGTAGCCGCTCATGGCGCCGTGCCGCCTCTCGCCCGCCCCGAGCGCGGAGGCCACCTCCGCCGCCACGTCCTCGTCCGCGGTGACGCCGGCGAGCGGCACGAAGTACACCACGCGCTGTTCGGCCCGGCGGCTGACGGCGTGCGCGAGCCGGGTCTTGCCCAGCCCTCCGGGGCCGACGACGGTGACGGCGCGGGAGGTGTGCAGCAGCCGCTGCACCGCCGCGATGTCCTCGTCGCGGCCGAGGAGCGGGTTCGGCTCGTGCGGCACGCCGTGCCGGGCCGTGGGCGGCTCGCCCCGCAACAACTCCTGCTGTACGGCCCTGAGTTGATCGCCCGGATATGTGCCGAGCGTCTCGCGCAGCTCACGGCGGTACGACTCGTAGCGCGTCAGCGCGGCGGACGGGCCCGCTGTTGCCGCCTCGACGCGCAGCAGCTCGGCGAGCACTTCCTCATCGCGCGGATGCTCCGCGGCGGCCTCGGCCAGCGACCCGGCGGCCTCCGCGTGCCGCCCGAGGCGGGCGAGCGCGAGCGCCCGTGCGCGTACGAGTGTGCCGTGGACGGGGGCGCGTTCGGCACGTAACGCGGTGACGGGGTCGTCGGCGTCACCGCTCGCGCCAGGGGTGCCCTCCCATAGCGCGAGCCCGGCCTCGGCGGCGGCCAGCGCTCCCGCGTGGTCCCCCGCCCTGGCTCGTTCCGCGCTCGCGGCGGCGTGCAGCAGCAGGGCGGAGCTGTCGACCTGGTCTTCGGCGAGGGTCAGCCGGTATCCGGTCGGCGTGCTGACGACGGCGTCGGTGCCGAGCAGCATCCGCGCCCTGGACACGAGGACCTGCAGCGCCTTCGCTGGCCGCTCCGGCAACTCGTCCGGCAGCCACAGCCCGTCCACCAGCCGCTCGGTGCTGCAGCCTGTGCGTAGGTCGTCCGCGAGCAGCGCGAGTAGACCACGGAGTCGGGGCGCGGTGACCTCCTGCCCGCGATAGGCGACGCGCGGCAGAAGGGTCAGGTCGGTGGTCACTCATGCAGATTACGGCGCCTACTGGGAGGGTGAGTTCGGTTCGTTGTCGACTGACGGTCCGTTGTGGCTGGGCGCACACGCGGGGTGCCTCCGGCGGTTGGGCGGCTGACGGTTCGTCGTGGCTGGTCGCGGCCACGCGGGGGAGCCGCATATGTCACAGCCTCGCGCCGCTTGGGTGGGTGGTGGGTGCGGGGCCGCGTCGGGGGTGTCCGTCCTCGGACCGGCGCGCGTTGCTGTTGGCTGGTAGGGGGTGCCGGTGTTGGCGCGCCGGCCGCTGCGGGCGCACACCCCCGCCCCGTCCCCTTGCCGCCGTGGGCGGCTGCGGGGCCGTGGGGGTGCGGGCTCCCTCCGGGCGGGCTTTCCGGACCGCGGGCTTGCTCGGGGCGCAGGCGCCTTCCGGGCACGGGCTGCTCGGGCGCGGGCGCCTTCCCGGCCGAGGGCTGCTCGGGCGCGGGCGCCTTCCGGGGCGCGAACTATTTCGGGTCGCTTGCTCGTCGGGGTGCGGGCAGTCGCAGGCTTTTGCCTTTAGGGGCGCGGGGAACTGCGCGACAAGCCACGACGAACCCGCAGCCGCGACACGAAGTGTCACCCACCACCCCCTGGCGGGGTCTGGGGCGCAGCCCCCCACGTGGCGGAGCCGCAAATTGTTACAGCCGGGAAGGGGCGGGACTGGGGAAAACTACGCGACCACTCACAACGTACCCGCACCTTCAAACCGCACCCCCAGCGGAGCGCCCCCGCATCCACACGTACACCGGAATCCCCGCGAACAAGAACAACACCCCCTGATAAACCGCCGCATACCCCGCCCCCGCGATCAGCCAGAACGAGAACGCGAAGGACAGAAACGCCACGATCAGATCGCGGGCCAGCCCCGCAGGACGTACCCGCTCGCGGCTGCCCTGCGCGAGCCAGTACAACTGCGCAGCCGCCGACAGCAGGTACGGCACGCACCCGGTGAACGTCGTGATGAGGACGAGGACGCGGAACGTGGTGTCCGGGCCAGCCGTGTAGTTGAGGCCGATCAGCAGCGTGCCGAGGACCGCGCAGGCCAGCACGCCGAAGCCGGGGATTCCGCCCTTGCCGACGCGTGCGAAGGCCGCGGGGAAGAGCCCGTCGCGCGCGGCAGCGTACGGCATCTGGGCGCTCATCAGGATCCAGCCGTTGAGGCAGCCGACCATCGAGGCGACGGCGACGGCGGCGATGAGCGTGCCGCCCCAGTGACCGCCGGCCATCGCGTCCACGGCGTCGGCGAACGGCGCCCCGGACTCGGCGAGTTCACCGTGCGGTACGAGGCCGAAGACCGCGACCATGCCGAGCAGATACACGAGCGCGGAGCCCAGCGTGCCCAGCACGCTAGCGCGGCCCACCGTGCGCTCCGGGTCGCGGACCTCGCCCGCGCTCATCGCGGCCGACTCGACGCCGAGGAAGCTGTAGAGGAGCAGCGCGGCGGAGGCGGCGAGAGCGCCGGGCACGCTGTCGCCGGAGGCGTTGAAGGGGCCGAAGTTGTCGGTGTCGATGAAGAAGAGGCCGACGGTGGCGACGAGGAGCAGCGGTACGAACTTCAGGATCGTCGAGACGATCTGCACACCGCCGACCCAGCGGGTGCCTGCGAAGTTCGCGGCTGCGGGCAGCCACAGCGCGGCCAGCGCCACCGCCGCCTGCAGCACCTTGTCGTCGCCCAGCGGCAGCAGCACATCGGCGTAACCGACGGTCGCGACGGCGAGCGCCGCGATGCTGACCCAGGTCATCGTCCAGTACGACCACGCCGACAGGAAGCCGGCGAACTCGCCGAACGCGTCGCGCGGGTACACGTACAGCCCGCCGGTGACGGGACTGCGGCGTGCGAGCTTCCCGAAGAGCAGCGCGAGCAGCACCGCGCCCACGGACAGGATGAGGAACGCGAGCAGACTGACCGTGCCGTACGGGGCGACGGTGGCGGGCAGGGCGAAGATGCCGCCGCCGATGATGTTCCCCATGACGAGGGCGGTGGCGGCGGCGAGACCGAAGCCCTTGGGACGTATGGACGCCGGGGTCTCGTCGGTCGGCGACGGCGGTACGGGCTCGGCGGCGTCGGTGGTGTCTGCGGCAGGCATGGGGCGTCCACGGGAGAGGGGGAGGGGATGTCGTGATCGTAACCCCCGATCCCACATGGTGGTCGATCTGTTCATGTACTGGACACGCAGGGGGGTTTGTGTCCTCTTCGGTTAGCGTCGTTGCATGACCAGCGACGCCCTCTCCTCGTCTTCTCTCCTCGTCGACGCCCTCGCCGCGGGGACGCTCGTGCTCGACGGCGGCATGTCCAACCAGCTGGAGTCCGCCGGGCACGATCTGAGCGACGAACTCTGGTCGGCGCGGCTGCTCGCGGAGCGGCCCGAGGCGATCACCGAGGCGCACCTGGCGTACTTCGAAGCGGGTGCGAACGTCGCGATCACCGCCAGCTACCAGGCCACCTTCGAGGGCTTCGCGAAGCGCGGGATCAAGCGGGAGCGGGCGGCCGAACTCATGGGCCTGAGCGTCGACTTGGCCCTGGACGCGACCCAGGAGGCGCGCGCCAAGGGCATCACGCGGCCGCTGTATGTGGCGGCCTCGGTCGGACCGTACGGCGCGATGCTCGCGGACGGCTCCGAGTACCGCGGCCGGTACGGCCTGAGCGTGACCGAACTGGAGGCCTTCCACCGGCCCCGCATGGAGGTACTGGCAGACGTCGAGCCGGACGTCCTGGCGCTGGAGACGGTGCCGGACGCCGTCGAGGCCGAGGCGATGCTGCGGGCGGTGCGCGGGCTCGGGGTGCCGGCCTGGCTGACGTACAGCGTGGCCGGCGACCGCACCCGCGCCGGGCAGCCCCTGGAGGAGGCGTTCGCCCTGGCCGCCGACGTGGACGAGGTGATCGCGGTCGGCGTGAACTGCTGCGCCCCCGAGGACGTGGACGGCGCGATCGAGACCGCAGCCCGTGTCACCGGCAAGCCGGTCGTCGTCTACCCCAACAGCGGCGAGACCTGGGATGCCCAAGCCCGCGCCTGGGCGGGCCGCTCTACCTTCGCGACCGAGCAGGTACGCGGCTGGGAGGCGGCCGGTGCGCGGCTGATCGGCGGGTGCTGCCGGGTGGGGCCGGAGGCGATCGCGTCGATCTCTGGGGCGCTCAGGGCGAGTTGAGGTTACGACCGGTCGGCCCTACGCCCCGTGGACGTTCGGGGGACGGTCGCTCGCACTCGCTTCGGACCGGCCGTTCTCAGGGGGCCCTCAGGCGTCGAAGCTGCGGCGGGAGGCCTCGATGTGGGCGAGGTAGTGGCGGGTCCAGGCGCACATTCCGTCGATCGTCGCTCGTAGGCCTTGGCCTGCCTCGGTGAGCGTGTACTCGACCCGTGGCGGCACGGTGGGGTGCACGCGCCGCTCGATCAGTCCGTTGCGCTCCAGCATGCGCAGGTTCTGGGTGAGCATCTTGTGGCTGATGCCCTCGACCTCGTTCCGCAACTCGCTGAAGCGCAGGGTGCGGTCACCGAGGAACTCGATGATCAGAAGCGCCCACTTGTTGGCGACGTCCGAGAAGATCTCCCGCGCCAGAGAGTCCGCGCGCGCCAGATCCGCGTCCTCGGGTGAGCCCGTGAACTGCTTGGTCTCCATTTGGTTCCCCAGTCACCGAAAAGTGCGTTCTTCCATGTCAGCGTTCACTCTCCTATGGTTTCTGAGTAACCACAAGAGAGCACGAGCTCTCGGATTCTCATGACAAGGAGGCCGACACCATGGCCATCAAACTGCTCAACCCCAGCGGTCTTCCGGAGATCCCGGTCTACCGGCAGGTGTCGATCGCGACCGGTTCGAAGCTGGTCTACCTCGCCGGGCAGGTCGCCTGGGATGCCGATGGGGTCACGGTCGGTGAAGGTGACCTCACCGCTCAGGTCGAGCGGGCCTACCTCAACGTCGGCACCGCCCTGACCGAGGCCGGCGCGACCTTCGCCGACGTGGCGAAGCTGACCGTCTACGTCGTCGACTGGACCCCCGACAAGATGCCCCAGCTCCTGGAGGGGATCGACCGGGCCTCGGCAAGGCTCGGCGTCACTCCGGTGGCGCCGGCCACGCTGATCGGCGTCGCGGCACTGGACGTACCGGAGCATCTGGTCGAGGTGGAGGCCACCGCGGTCATCGCCTGAGCCCGTCAACCCTCACTCGCTGAACGCCGTAGCCCGAGTCACCTTCTCCCAGGCCGCGATCTCCCCCCGTACCCCATCGAGATGCCCGACCACCGCATCTACGGCGTCGTCGCCCAGGGGGAGCCGTAGCGGAGTCTGCTCGGCGTTCAGCGCCGCGAGGATCGCAGCCGCCGCCTTCGCCGGATCGCCGGGCTGGCTGCCGTCACTGGAGGCGACCATCTTCCGCGTCGGCCCCACCGTCTCGGCGTACGCGTCGAGTTCCGCACTCGTGCTGATGTTGCCGAACAGACCCGTACGGAAGGCACCCGGTTCGACGATCAGCACCTTGATGCCGTACGGCCGCACCTCGTCCGCCAGCGCCTCCGACATGCCCTCAAGCGCGAACTTCGTCCCGCTGTACGCGGAGAAGCCGGCGAAGGACATCTGCCCGCCCATGCTGCTCAGCTGCACGATCGCCCCGGAGCGGCGGTCGCGCATGTGCGGCAGCACGGCGCGGACCAGGGCGGCGGGGCCGAAGACGTGCACGTCGAAGAGGTCCCGCAGTTCGGTGTCCGTGGTCTCCTCGAAGGCGCCGACGTGGCTGCGGCCCGCGTTGTTGACCAGCACGTCGACCCGCCCGTGCCGCTCCACCACGTCCCGTACGGTCGTTTCGATCCCCGCCGCGTCGGTCACGTCCAGGGCCACCGCCTCCACCTGGTCGGGATGCGCCGCGACCAGGTCGTCCAGCGTGGCCGGACGGCGCGCCGTCGCCACCACGACGTCGCCCGCCGCGACCGCCGCCTCGGTGATCGCCCGCCCGAATCCGCTGTTCGCCCCGGTCACCAGCCATACCTTGCTCATCTCGGACTCCTCGCTCGTCAACTCCCTGTGCCGACAAGCCTGTCCGCGCACCCGGTCGCCCGTCCAAGACCTGTCGTGATAACCGTTGGTTATGGACGTGCACGGCAGGGATCTGAGGTACTTCGTGGCGGTCGCGGAGGAGCTGCACTTCACGCGGGCCGCCGAGCGGTTGTACGTCTCGCAGCCCGCCCTGAGCAAGCAAGTCAGGTCGCTGGAGCGGCAGTTGGGAGCGCCGCTGTTCGAGCGGGACAGGACGAGAGTACGGCTGACGCCGGTGGGCGCGGCGCTGTTGCCGTACGCCCGTCGGGTCCTCGCCGACTGGGAGGAGGCCCGGGACGCGATGGAGCGGGCCAAGGCCGAGCAGGCCGCTGTCCTCGTCGTGGGCATGAGTACCAGCCCCGCGCGGGGCGGCCTGCTTCCGGCCATCCGCTCCCGGTTCACCGAAGCGTGCCCGGAAGCCACCGTGCGACTGCGGCAGATCGGCTGGGAGGACGCGACCGCCGGGCTCGCGGACGGCTCGGTCGACGTCGCGTACGTATGGCTGCCGGTCCCCGCCCCCGACCGTTATACGTACGTCGTGGTCGCCGAGGAGCCGCGCCTGGTGGCCCTGCCCCAGACGCACCCCCTCGCGGTGCGCGAGTCCGTCGACTTCGCCGATCTGCTGGACGAGCCGTTCCTCGCCCTGCCGAAGAGCACCGGCGTGCTGCGCGAGTACTGGCTCGCCCTCGACGAACGGCCCGGCGGCCCGCCGCGTATCGGAGCCGAGATCGCGAGCACGGACGAGACGTACGAGGCACTGGTGGACGGCCGCGGCGTCTGCCTGGTCGCGGCCGGGAACGCGCCCCTGATCAGCCTGGGCGGAGTCGTCACCCGCCCGGTCCACGGCCTGTCACCCAGCAGACTCGCCCTCGCCGCCCGCGCCGACGACCACCGCCCGCTGGTACTCGACTATCTGCGGGCGGCCCGGAGGGTGTCGAACCTCGTCGGCTGACCGTCCAAGAAGGCTCACGCCGCATGCCGCCCACCCCGCCCTCCGGCGCTGCCCCGAAGTCCGCCGCCACCCAGATTGCAGGGGCAGCGGTGATTCAGGGGTGCGGGTGTGCCGGGCCTGGAGCGGGCCCGGGGCCGTCAGCCCAGGCCCGGTGGTGTCCAGTCGGCATGCCGCAGGATGGTGTGGACGGTTGCGCGGGAGGGGGCCAGCCGGAGAGCGGTGTTGCGTGCGGCGACGGCCAGGGGGTGCGTCAACTGCTGGCCCATCCGGCCGGCCTGGCGGGCGGCGCGGGCGACGGACTGGGTGCGCGGGCGGCGTTCGGCGTCGTAACGAGCCAGCGCCGATTCGACGGTGGGCTCGGTGGTGAGTGCGGCGGCCAGCACGACCGCATCCTCCAGTGCCTGGCAGGCGCCCTGGCCGAGGTTCGGGGTCATGGCGTGGGCCGCGTCACCGAGCAGGACGATCCGGCCCGCGGTGAAGGTGGGCAAGGGCGTTGCCAGTTCGTGGATGTCGTGGTGCAGGACCGCGTCCGGTCGGGTCGCCTCCAGCAGCGCGGGGATCGGATCGTGCCAGGTGCCGAACCGTCGGTGCATCGCGGCAAGGGCGTCCGTATGCCGCACCCCGGGCGGCGAGTTGAGCACCGCGTGCCACTCGGCCCGGCCGTCGGCGAACGCGATGTGGCCGAATTCGGCGCCCTCGCCCCAGGTCAGTTCGAAGTCGGTGTCCAACTCGACCGGGCGCTCGGTGATGGCGCGCAATACGGTCGACCCGCTGTAGGCCGGGCCGGGGTGCTGGGGGAACAGTTGGGCGCGCAGCCGGCTGCCCACTCCGTCGGCGGCCACGATCACGTCTGCCTCCAGGGCGGCGTCCCCGAGCGGTATCCGCAACCGGCTCGGACGGGAGGGGTCGACGGACGTCACGTCGGCCCCGTCCACCAGGCACTCGGACGGCAGTGCCGTACGCAGCAGGTGGTGCAGCGTGGCCCGGGGGATACCGACGATCGGCGTGCCCAGCTTGCGCTCAAGAGTGGTCCCGTCCATCCGGGCCAGCCAGCCGCCACCGGGGACACGGGTGCCCCCGGTGTACTGCGGCCGGGCAGCCGCGCGCACCGCCTCGCCCACGCCGAGGACGTCCAGGGCCCGGACGCCGTTGGCGTGCAGGGAGATACCCGCACCCGCATCGGTCAGGACGGGGGCGCGTTCGACAACCGTCACCTCCCAGCCGACCAGGCGCAGGCCGATCGCGGCAGCCAGCCCGCCGATGCCTCCGCCCACGACCACCGCGCTGCCACCCATACCGCCGGCCTCCCTCGTCCGCCCTGCCGTAATCCTTCTACAGGTGTAGAAGGAGAGTACCTCGCTCCTCTACAGGTGTAGAAAAGAGGGATGCCTACAGACCGACGTACCGTCCTCGCCGATGCGGCCATCGACGTGCTCGCCGAGACCGGAATCCGAGGGCTGACCCATCGCGCGGTGGACCGGGCAGCACATCTGTCAGTCGGCACCACGTCCGCCTACTACCGCACCCGCCAGGCACTGCTCACCGCGCTGGTCCGGCGTCTGGTCGCCCTCGACCAGGCAGAACTACAGGCGATCGGAGAGCAGACACCCGTGCCGCGGAACGCCGAGGAACTGGCAGCCGGAATCGCCGCCTTCATCGAGCACCGGCTCACGGGAGACGGCCGTCGGCGCTCCCTCGCGCGCTACGCGTGCGCCCTCGAGAGCGTGCACCACCCCGAGCTGCGGGAGATCCTCGTGCCGCGCGAGAACGCAGGGCGCCAAGTCGTACGCGCCTTCCTGGTTGCACAAGGCGTCGCAGACAATGACGCCGAGGACCGTACCGTCACGCTGCTGACCTGCGTGGACGGGCTGGTCTTCGACCGCCTGGTCAACGGGGGAAGCGTGTCGTCCCAGGAGATCCGCGGGCTGGTGGCGGCGGCCCTGCGATAGCCCACACCTGCCGACACCGGGCGGGCCCGAACGGTCAGATGCTTCTGGGAGCCCGTCGCTCGTTGGGGTGACGTCTTCCGCGCCCGCGTCATGGAGCTCCGCGGGGTGTTCCACCATCGAGCTCCGCACTCGCGCTTACGGCGTGGCGCCTTCGATTTCGATAGCGAGAGCGCCGAGGGCTTCCTTCTCGGGCGGGTAGATGGCGCGGATGTCGGCGAGCTGTTGGTCGCGGGTGGCGGTCGGGTTGACGTTGACCGGTCCCTCGCCGTCGAGCAGGGTCTCGAAGTCGGGGTACTCGGTGACCCGTTTGACCTTGACCTCGCAGGTCTCGTCGGTGCCCTTGATGCGGAAGCGGATGACGTCGCCTGCGGCGAGGTCGGCGAGGTGCGGGTATTTCACCCGCACCTCGATGGTCTTGGTGCCCGCGGCGACGAGGTCGAAGTACTGGCGGTAGAGGTTGAGTTCGCGGACGCGGGCGGTGCTGTCGGTCATGGCGTAGGTCAGCTCTGTCTCTCGCCGAGTGCAGTGCGGAGCCAGTCCAGGGACCCGGTCGCGAGCACCGCGTCGGCGAGTTCATTTGCCGACTTGGTGGTGAGCCGGCTGCGGCTGTTGTCGATCCAGCGCTGCGCGTTCTCGTAGCCCTGGGCCTTGTACTCGATGCCCTGGATCATGCACTCCAGTTTGTCGGCATCCCGGGCGCAGATCGCCTCGGCGGATTCCTTCGCCTCATATTCGGCGACGAGTTCCCGCACGGCCGAGGCCAGGATCTCGGGCATGCCGGCGACCTGGTCGGCAGTGACCGCCTGGGGGTCCGCCTCGGTGGCGTACTTCTTTCCGAGGTGGTTCACGTCACCGGTCCGCGTCTCCTGGGAGTCGTGCCACACCGCGAGGTACGCGGCCCGCGCGGGATCGGCGCCTTCGAGCTTCGCGATGATCGTCGCAAGCAGAGCGGTACGCCAGGAGTGCTCTGCCACCGACTCCGGGTCGCGTACGCCGGCCATCCACCAGCCGGTGCGCTTGGTCTGCTTCAACGTCCCCGCCTCGTACAGGAAGCGCGCCACTGCGGACAGGTCTTCGGCCACCGTCGGACTCCTCTCACGCCTCGGCGATGAAAGTACCGCCCACGCCCTTAAGGCAGTGGGGGAGGATCGCGTAGCGGATGCACTCCAGCTCCCGGCGCCCGCGCTCTGGACTCGATGCCGCTCGCCGATGAGGAGTACGTCCTGGTCGCCGCCCCGCCTGGTCCTCGGGTTCGCAACATGCGGCAGCACGCTACCTCAGCGCAGCTCGCGGATCATGCAGTCGTACAGCGGCGCCTCATCCCATGGATGGGACACGCCGACCTTCCGGTACCGTTCCTAGTCACTGAGTGGTAGTGAGTCCTGCGTCCAGGTCTGCACGTCAGTGGCCCGCTCCGAACGGTGTTGGGCGGACTCGGCCGTCGCGTGGGGTCTTCGGCGGCGTGCATCGTGTGCACGATCCTCCGGGCGCGCTCGGGCCGTGGGGGTGCGGTCGGGGTCGGACTGGGTGGTGAACGCGGGTGGGCGATGGTCTTCCGTACCGGTCCCGGGGTGCGTCGTCGCGCACCGCCTGCCCTCCCTGACGGGGTGGGCGGGAACGGCTTCCGTCTGCTTGCGGGGTACGGTCTTCTCTGCCCTGCGCCGCGCGCCCAGCCCCTGGCCGCGCCTGCCGATCACCACGGCCGCAGCCTGATGACCGGAAGTCTTCTCCCTCTTGGTACTGGTGGCGCGCTTCCAGTGCCGGGCGCCCCACCGGCTGGAGTACGCCGGATCCACCACGATCACGGCGAGGTGGGCGCGGTGCGCCATCGCCACCAGCCGGGCCGCGAACTTCGCCACCGGCATCCCCGCCACCGTGCGCCGGAACGCCATCCCGGACCGGCCGTTCCAGCCGCAGGACTCGCGGCCGGTGTCGAAGCCGAGGTCCTCGATGACCAGCGCGGTGGCCCCGGACTCCTTCGCGAGGCGGATCAACCGCGAGCAGGCGTGCCGCACCTGGGCGTCCCGGCGGCTGCTGGTGCCGGTGTAGTCGACGTCGATCCGGTGCGGGCGGCCCGTCGGGTTGCCGTGCGCATCCAGCCGCCAGGCCGCCAGGTGATCGCTGTTGTGGTCGATGCCGATCACCCCGCCCGCCCGGGCGGCGGCCATCAGCGCCGCGTCGTCCACGCCGTCGGGCAGGTCGGGGCGGGCCGGGGTGAAGGAGGCGGTCAGGTAGCAGCGCCCGTCCTCGAAGGCGATGCGGTAGCCGACCGCGCGGTGGGCGCCTGCCTGGGCCCGCCACTGACGGTCGCGGTAGGCGAACGCGCACCGTGCATCGAGCGGGTAGCGGCCATGAGCGTCGCACCACGGCGCGTGGCGGGCGGCGAGTTCGGGCGGCAGCTTGATCGTGATCGCGCCGTCGAGGGTGATCTGGATGCTCTGGTTGCCGTGGCGTTTGCCGCTCTCCCCGTCCGCCTCGATGCGGGTGCGCGCCTCGCGCCACCGGCGCCGCCACTGCGCCTGGTCCAGCCCGGCCTGCTCCAGGTGCAGCCGGGTGTGCAGGAGTCTGCGGCCGCCGCGCACCACCCGCACATGGCCCTGCTCCCACGCCGCCCGTACCCGGGCGGCCTCGGCCTGAAGGTGGGCCAGGCGGCGCTGCTTGGCCGCCCGGGCGGCCTGGCTGGGATAGCCCTCGATACGGGTCGTGCTGTGGCAGGCACCGACGGGGACGGCAAGCCGCGCGGACACCGTGGCGATGGCCTGTTCCAGCTCCGCCAGGTGTGCGGCCTGGGCGCGGCGGGCCAGCGCCCACTGATCGTTACTGCCCCGGGTGATGGTGCCCGCCCACCGCGACGACGACAGTGCGGTCAGCTCCCGCTTGCGCTGAGCGAAATCCTCCGTGGTGTGCCCCGCCCCCAGGAAGATGCGTTCGGCCAGATCCCGGCTCGCCAACTCGCCGAGAAATTCCCCGAGTTCGGCCAGTACCCGTTCGTCACGCCGGGACAGGTGCAGCCGGGTACGGATCGCCATCGCCCCGGAATGCTCCGCCAGCCGGGGCGGGGCCAGCACCCGCAACCCCGACACCGAACGCACCACCGACCCCGCAGCCACCACCCCACCCCCCTGTATCCGAGTCCGTCGACAGGGCTAACGACCCCAGCAGCACAAGGTCACCCATTCGGCCCAAGAACTTCCGTTCCCGCCGGTCCGCCATCGGCCGCAGCGGCAGCCGCCGGCGCCACCCCGGCCCGGTGGCGCGCGGAGCGCCGCCCGTACAGCCGCGCACAGAACGACGTCAGAACCCCGGTCACCTCCCGCACCAGGTCGTCGTCCACCTCCCGCTCTCCCCGCACCACCAAGGAACGCCCCGACGCAGACAGGGCCGCCTCCACCAACTCCACGTTCATCCGCGGCCAGTAGAGAGAGGCAGCCGAAGGCGTGCCCTTCGAGGGCCAGGTCGTCGGCGCAGTGCTTTGGGCGGCGGCGTGACGCGGCGATGCGGTGCCGTTTGAGCTGCCGAGTTTCTTATCAGGCGGCTCCGGTCACGCCATGGCATCACGTTGCGGCAGGCAACGCTCCGCTGATCGGACGAACCGGGGACGGGGGAGTGGGGCGACGACGGCCTGCGCCGCTAGAGCTGTCGCAGGTGGTCACGGAGTGTGCGGGCGACCTGTGCCATGAGGGCCTCGGCACCGGGCTGGGAACTGGCCGGAACGAGTGATTCCGTAAGGGCGGCGATGGCGAAGGCCTGACCGTCGGAGTGCTCGACGACACCGATCTCGTGGCGGAGGTTCAGGAGCGTGCCGGTCTTGGAGGACCAGGTGGTGGCGTCGGAGCTGAAGTCAGGGGCGAGCCGGTGCCGGAGCACGTTGTGGGCCATGAGGTCGCGTACGTGCTCGGCCACCTCGGGGTGGATCTTCGACGGTGTCCACAGGGCCTGGAGCAGTTCGGCCCAGGCGCGTGCGCTGCCGGTGTTGGCGCGGGTGGTGTCGAGCTGCGGCACCCGGTGTCCGCGGCCGCTGGTGCCGGCGTCGATGGCGAGGGCGTGGGCGAGATGGACGTCGGCGGCGTCGAAGCGCTCGACGGGGGTGTCCATGAGCTCGTTCATGGTGTGCCGGACGGTGATGTCGCGCAGGCCGAGCTCGTGGAGGATGTCGGCGACCCGGGCGGGCGGGGTGAGGCCGAACAGCGCGTCGGCGGCGTGGCTGTCACTCAGGCAGGTGCTCAGGTAGAGGAGGTCGTCGACCGCGATCCGGGCGGGGTGGCGAAACCGGCTCAGCCCGATGGGGCCGACTGTGGTGATCCGCCCGGGTGGCACGTCGAGGGGCGTCGCTCCGTCGAGCTCGCCCCGTCGGACGCGTTCGAGCGTGGCCAGCGCGAGCGGGACCTTGACCAGGGACGCGGACGGCAGTTGGGTGTCCGGCTCGATTCCCAGCTCCTCTCCCGTGTGCAGGTCCCGCACGAGCAGGCAGCCGTGCAGGCCGCCGTCGCGCAGTTGTCCACGCAGGTCGTGCAGTAGTGCCTCGGTGTTCAAGTCCCTTCCCTTTCTGAGGTTCCCGCGCCCAGACAGCGGGCGACGGCATCGCCCAGGCGCGCTTCGATGAGCTGTGGATTGCCGTCTCCGGCGGCGGCGAGGGCGAAGCCCCGGCTGATCGTGATCTCGCCGATGGGCCGCCAGGCCAGGTCGAGTTCCTCGGCCTGGGCGGGGGAGCACAGCAACAGGTCGCGTGAGCACAGGACTTCCGCCGCGGCGGTCGTCAGGTCGGGTGCGGCGACGAGTTGTGTGGGCCGCAGGCCGACCGCGTCGCGCAGGCGCGTCAGCGGGTCGCGGATGTGCGGCACGTCGTCCTCCGGCTGGATCCAGACGCGGCGGGCAGGGCCGGAGGACGCTCTTCCGACCCGCAGTGTTTCGAGATAGACGCGCTTCACGCCCGGTTTCCGGGCACCGCCGAGCCCGAGCGGCACGGACCACTTCGCGTCGTCCGGCGGCACCGCGAGCAGCGCGGCCCGCACTTGCTGTGCGTGGAGGAGCTCCGTGCGCTGCGTCGGTCCCGCGACGCGCAGATCGAGGGTGACGCCGTGCCCGCGTGCCTCGGCGACGAGGCGGGCGAGACCGGCCGTGGAGCAGATGCCGGGCACCGCGAGCCGCCACGGCTTGCGCTTGGCGGCCTCCGCCTCGTGCAGCAGCACGTCGGCCGCCTGCACGAGTTGCCTGGCCGTCGGCAGCATGTCCCGGCCGAAGGGGGTGAGAACGGCCCGTCGTGACGTGCGTTCGAACAACGGCTCACCGAAGCGTTCCTCCAGGGCGGCGACGCGACGGCTGGCCACGGACTGGGACATCTGGGCGGCGGCCGCCCCGACGGTGAAACCGCCGTGCTCGCTCACGCTGACGAACGCACGACACGCTCCCACCAGATCCACAGCCGGAACCTTATGCCAGATCCATGGCCCGTTCTCATGCCGAATCGGCATGGAACGGCGCGTTCGCGTATTGGACCGCATGGCCGCCTGCCGGTGAGGGTGATCCCCGAACTCATGACCACCCAGGAGGTTGGACCATGCAACACGCCCATGCCCGCCGCGCCCTTCGCGGTGCGCTCGCCGCACTCGCCCTCGTCGTCCCGCTCGTCGCCTGTGGCCAGGACGGTTCCTCGGCCTCGTCGTCGGCGCGGTCCGCCGTGACGACGACCCCAATCGCGGCGACGACCTCGTTCACCGGCGAATTAAAGGAACTGGAGCGCAAGTTCGACGCCCGGCTCGGTGTCTACGCCATCGACACCGGCACCGGGCGCGAGGTGGCCCACCGGGACGGCGAGCGATTCGGCTACCACTCCACGTTCAAGGCGCTCGAAGCCGGCGCCGTGCTGCGGAAGTACTCCCTGAACGGCATGAACAAGGTGATCAAGTACTCCACTGACGACCTGGTCGCCAACTCGCCCATCACCGAGAAGCACGTCGAGACCGGGATGACCCTGCGCGAGCTGTGTGACGCCGCCGTCCGCTACAGCGACAACACCGCAGCCAACCTGCTGTTCGACACACTCGGCGGCCCCAAAGGGCTCGAGGCGGACCTCAGAAAGCTGGGCGACAAGGTCACCCTGATGGAGCGCATCGAGCCCCACCTGAGCGACTGGGTGCCGGGCGAGACCCGGGACACGACCACCCCGCGGGCGCTCGCCAAGGACCTGCGCGCGTACGTTCTCGGAGACGTCCTCCGCAAGCGCGAGCGCGCCCAGCTCGCGACGTGGCTGAAGACCAACACCACCGGGAACGAGGTCATCCGGGCCGGGGTGCCCGAGGGCTGGGTGGTCGGCGACAAGACCGGCAGCGGCAGCGGCTACGGGGCCCGCAACGACATCGCCGTCGTGTGGCCCCCCGACTCCGCCCCCATCGTCATGGCGATCCTGACGAACTGTGGGAAGGCGGAGGACGTCCACGACAACAAACTGATCGCGGAAGCGGCGTCCGTGGTCGCCGAAACGCTGTCCTAGCGGGAAACGGGGCCGCGGCCGAGCACCCGGGGCGCCGAACCGCCAGGCCGCGGCGGTCGCAGCGTGTCCCGGTCGCATCGGTGACGTGCGGGGACCTTGTCCACGACGGGTCACGCAGCATGTCGCCCACCCCTCCGTCCCATACGCGTACGCCTCCGCCTGCTCACCGGCACGATCAGCGCCGCCAGGCCACCCAGAACCGCCCCGGCCACCCACCACGCGAGCGGTATGGAACCCTCGTCGCTCGCGTTCGCGGTGGTGGCGGACTTTGGGGCGTTGCCGGAGGGGAGGGGAGCGGTGCGGGAGGTTGCTGAGGGGCTTGCCTTGTCGGTGGTCAGGACTACGTCGTTGCCGTCGCCGCCTCGGTAGGTGATCTGGTACTCGGTCTTGCCCAGCTTGACCTTGGCGCCTTCCTTCAGGCCCTTGAACGTGCCCTTCGTCTTCGCCTTGCCGGTGTGGTCGATCACGGTGACCGTCTTCGACGGAGTCCCAGCAGGCGCGGAGGCCGGCTCGACCACCAGCTTCCCGCCCAGCCGCAGCGCGCCCCCGACCTTCAACGCCCGGTCCTTCACGGTCAGTTGACCGCCCCCGCCCTGCGTGTAGTCCCCGGTCACCGTCACCCCGCCGGAGACCTTCCCCGTACCGGTATTGCTCACCGCCCCGACGACCTTGCCCTTCCCCGACAGGGACGAGTTCAGGTTCAGCACCCCTCCGGACGCCTTCCGCACATCCAGCCGCGCTCCCGACGACGTAAGCCGGATCCCCTTGCTGCGCTCCAGGCTTGCCCCATCCAGCGCGAGCGTGCCCTTCGTGACCGTCGTCGTGCCCGTGTACGTCACGCCGCTCGTCAGCGTGCTCGTCGCCGCCCCCGACTGCGTAAGCGAGCCGCTGCCGCTGATCTTGGACAAGGTGATCGGCTTGGCTGCATTGCGCAGCACCAGCGAGCCATCGTTGACGAGCTTGTAGAGGTCACCCTTCGTATACAGGCCGCCGTCGCCGCCGGACTTGCCGCTGCCCAGGCGCAGTACCGCGCCCTTCTCGACCGTCGTCGAGCCGTTGTAGTACTGGACGGCGGCGAAGGTGACGTCGTTGCCCGGCGTCCCCTTGATGACGATGTCGCCGGCGCCGGGTGCGGACAGGGTGTCGTGGAAGACGCCGCCGCCGATCGGGGCGCCCAGCGTCACGGGTCCGTTGTAGTTGAAGGTGAGCAGTGAACGGGACCTGGCCGACAGCAAGTTGATGTATACGGTCTCGGCGGTGCCTGGCATGAAGATCTTGTTCGTGGTGCCGTCGCCCCACTGGACGTTGGCGCCCTTGATGTTGGTGCCGCGCTTGTTGATGTTCTTGTGCGCGGGCGTCCAGTTGAGGGCGGGGTCGCTGAGTGAGGGGTTGGTGTCGCCGCCCTGGTTCGACCAGCTGTACTGGCCGGTCAGGACGACCTTGCTGCCGGGCCGCGACTGGACGTTGATGTCGCTGCCGTACTCGCGCTGGTAGAAGTCCATGCGCTGGGTGACGGTCTGGCCCAGCGGGGTGTCGACGGTCCAGGTGCCCTGGTTGAGGACCTTGCGCATGTTGGGCAGTGACGTCGCGTACTCCGGTCGTCCGGCGTTCGCCTGTGTGCCGTTGTCGATCACCCCGGAGAAGGGGTGGGTGCCCGAGATGTCCCAGGTGCCCCAGAGGAACCTCGGCTGGGCGATCAGCCCGGAGCCGCTGATGGTGCCCAGGTTGTAGGCGCTCGTCAGGGAGAGCCGCAGGGTGCCGTCGACCCGTACGTTGTTCTGGTTGAGCCGGAACGCCGGGGTGTTGTACGGGAAGTGGCCGATCAGCCCGGTGGTGCCGCCGTTGCCGTACTGCAGGGTCGCGCCGCGCTCGACCGTGATCGCGGGCGGGTCCGGGTTGGTCGTGGTGACGTACGGGTGGTTGCCGCCCTGCGTCCGCACGGCTTGCCGCTGCCGGGACTTGGGCAGCGTGAAGTCGCTGTCCTTGGTCAGGATCAGGGTGCCGGAGCCGCGCACGGTGAGCGTGCCCTCGCCCCGGAACACCCCGTTGTACGTGGTCTTCCCGGCCGGCACCGTCACCACCGTGTCGCCGTCGAGCGTCACGTCGCGGCCCGCGAGTACCGCCGCGGTGACGTCGTCGGCCGCGGCCGGTGCCGCCATCGCGCTCGGCGTACTGATCACTGTCGCGACGACCGCCAGCGCCGCGCCCGCTCCTGCTGCCCGTACACGGATGTTCTTGTTCACGCCTGTGGAGACGGGGGCGGGGCGGGGGCGATAACAAAAATTTGGGCCCGACTTCAGCTCCGAAAGTATCGGACTTTTTCTAAGCTCCTGACCCGTTGACCTCCTCGTAACACACCCTTACCGTTTCGGCGTTCGGAATGACAGATACCGTTCGATATGGCGAATGATCGAGTGTGAGGGAACCGCATGAGCCGCCTTGACGAGACCCCCGACATCCCCGGCCGCAGACTCGTCCTGAAGGGCGCCCTCGCCGCGGGCGCGCTCACCGCCGTGCCCGGAATCGCCCAGGCCGCCACCCCGGACGCCGCCGGCGGGAGCCGCTCGTACGTCAACCCGCTCGTCCGCAACCGCGCCGACCCGCACATCCACCGTCACACCGACCACCGCTACTACTTCACGGCCACGTCCCCGGAGTACGACCGCATCATCCTGCGCCGCTCCCGCACCCTGCGCGGCATCGCGACCGCCGACGAGGCGGTCATCTGGCGCAAGCACGCCACCGGTGTCATGGGCGCGCACATCTGGGCGCCGGAGATCCATCACATCGACGGCAAGTGGTACATCTACTTCGCCTCCGCGCCCGCCGAGGACATCTGGGCGATCCGCATCTGGGTCCTGGAGAACTCCCACCGTGACCCGTTCAAGGGCATCTGGGTGGAGCGCGGCCAGCTCAAGACGGCCTGGGAGACCTTCTCCCTCGACGCCACCACCTTCACCCACCGCGGCACCCGTTACCTCTCCTGGGCGCAGCACGAGCCCGGCATGGACAACAACACCGCCGTCTGGCTGTCGAAGATGGCCGACCCGCTGACGCTGACGGGGCCTCAAGTACGGCTCACCACACCGGAGTACGACTGGGAGACCATCGGCTTCAAGGTCAACGAGGGCGCGTCGTTCATCAAGCGCAACGGCCGCATCTTCATGTCGTACTCGGCCAGCGCGACCGACCACAACTACTGCCTCGGCCTGCTCACCGTCGACGCCGACGCCGACCTCATGAACCCCGCGAACTGGTCGAAGTCCCCGACCCCGGTCTTCACCAGCAACGACACCACCAAGCAGTACGGCCCCGGCCACAACTGCTTCACCGTCGCCGAGGACGGCCGCACCGACGTCCTCGTCTACCACGCCCGCCAGTACAAGGAGATCGTCGGCGACCCGCTGAACGACCCCAACCGCCACACCCGCATCCAGAAACTGCGCTGGAAGCCGGACGGCACACCGGACTTCGGCATCCCCGTCGCCGACACCCCTGCCCGGGGTTGAGGGCGACCGGCCACCCCCAACTGACCGGCTTCGCACGTCACTTCACCGTTCTGAAGGAGAGTGTCCAGATGCCACCTGGGATAAGACGTTCCGTAACACGACGTGGTGGAGCCGGACGTGCCGGGATGAGACGTCTGTACGCCGTCCTCGTCGCCCTCTGTCTCGCGGTCGCCGGAGCACTCGCGACCGCGGGCCCCGCCCAGGCGGCACCCCAGACCATCACCAACGGCACGCAGTTCACCGACACTTCGGGCAATCCGCTGCACGCGCACGGCGGCGGGGTCCTCAAGGTCGGCTCGTACTACTACTGGTTCGGCGAGAACCGGAACTCCGACAACACCTTCCGATATGTGTCGGCCTATCGCTCCACCGACCTGAAGAACTGGGAGTTCCGCAACCACGTCCTGACCGAGGCCACCGACCCGGAGCTGGCGACCGCCAACATCGAGCGGCCGAAGGTCATGTACAACGCTGCCACCGGCAAGTACGTGATGTGGATGCACAAGGAGAACGGAGTCGACTACAGCGAGGCCCGCGCAGCCGTCGCCGTCTCGGACACCGTCGACGGCGACTACCGGTGGCAGGGCAGCTTCCGCCCGCTGGGCCAGCACATGTCCCGTGACATCACCGTCTTCACCGACACCGACGGCACCGGTTACATGGTCTCCGCCGCCCGCGAGAACTACGACCTGCACATCTACCGGCTGACCAGCGACTACACCGGCATCGCCGCCCTGGTCGCCGACCCCTGGCACGGCGGCCACCGCGAGGCCCCGGCGCTCTTCAAGCGGGGCGGCGTGTACTTCATGCTGACTTCGGGCTCCACGGGCTGGAGCCCCAACCAGCAGCAGTACGCGACGGCCACCTCACTCGCCGGCCCATGGACGGCGATGCGGAACATCGGCGACTCGACGACGTACGGCTCGCAGACCGCGTACGTCCTTCCCGTGCAGGGCAGTTCGGGCACCTCCTACCTCTACATGGGCGACCGCTGGGGCAACTCCTTCGGCGGGACGGTCAGCGACTCGCGGTACGTCTGGCTGCCGCTGACCTTCTCGAACTCCACCACGATGTCCATGTCCTGGTATCCGGAGGTCACCATCGACACGGCCGCCGGGACGATCACCGGTCGGGGCGGCCCGTACGAGACGCTGGCGGCCCGGCACAGTGGCAAGTGCGCCGACGTCCCCGACCAGTCGATCCTCGCGGGCGCCCAGATCAAGCAGTGGACCTGCAACGGCGGCGGCAACCAGCGGTACTGGTTCAAGGACCTCGGCAACGGCCATGTTCAGCTGATGGCCCGTCACAGCTCGCTGTGCCTGCGGGAGAACGCCTCCAACGTCACCCAGGAGGCCTGCTCCACCTCCGCCACCACGCAGCAGTGGTCCGTCACCACGTCCGGCGGCTACGTCACGCTGAAGTCCCGCGCCAGCGGCGAGTGCCTGGACGTGAACGGGGCGTCGACCGCCGACTCGGCCGCGATCATCACGTACGCCTGCAATGGGGGGACCAACCAGCAGTGGGCTCGGGCCAGTTGAGCCCGACTCCGGGAATGGTTCACTGATTGGTTCACTCTGTCTGGTGGAGGAGCAGTTCGGCTGCCTCCTCCACCAGGCGGTGCAGTACCGGTACGTGGGTTTCGTCGCCGCCGAGTTCGGTGAGAAGGCGTTGGGCTTTGTCGCGGAAACGGGCCAGGTCGGCTCGGTAGTGGTGAAGGGCGGAGGGGGCGAGGAGGGATTCCGTGAGTTCCGACCTCGCTTCTTCGCAAATTCTCGCGGCGGCGTGCAGGTTCAGGAGACGGTTTTTGGATGGGGGTGACGCGTTTTCGAGGGCGCAGGCGAAGAGGTAGGTGACCGTTCCGTTCCGCAGGTCTTCATTGCGGCCGGAGAGGATGTCCTCCTGGTCGTTGAACAGTTGCCACAGGATGCCGAAGACATCGCCGAAGTCACGCCACTTCTGTATTCGTTCGTGTTCCGCGCCGGCTAATATCGCGCCCATCGCGGTGATCATTCCGAAGGGTGCTCCGGATTTGCCTCGGTAGGTTTTGATCACCGAGTCGCGCGTGGCGTCGGCGGTGTCTCGGCGCAGGTCGTTCAACTGGCCTTCGGTGCCGGTGATCCAGCAGGTCGCGAGCTCGGCCGTGAGGGCGCCTCGCACTGAGTCGGGGACCTGCTGTGAGTGGATGATGTGCAGGGGGAGACTGTTTCCGCTGATGATCGATGCGAGCAGGGCTTCGTTTCCCCCGAGTTCGCGGGAAACGGTCGCTGCCTGACCGTCGGCCAAGTCGTCGAGATAGCAGGCAGAAGTCCACCACAGGACATGGATCGCGGACAGGGGAACGGCCGGTCCGGGGTCTCCCGTTTCGGCGCCGTGTACCAGGAGCGGGAGTACTTGCAGGGGGTACCTGAACGTTTGGTGGCGCAGGAGTTCGGTGACGGCGGTCTGGACTGTGGTTGAGGAGGGGCCGAGTTGTTCGATGCCGGAATTCAGTTCCGCGTCGATATCCGTGGAGAACTGGTGGTACAGGTCCAGATATGAGGTGGAATTCATGGTGGCTTCCCTTTTTGTTGTGCCGCTCGTCTCTCGGTTCGGTCGATTCGATCACTCCGGTACACGTGTCAACCAGGGCGCCTTCCAGTCATGGGTGGCTTCTTTTCGGTGGTGCGGAAGCGAGGTGGCGCACGCCTCTAGAAAGCGCTTGCCATCGCAGGGTACCGTCCAGCGACCAGGAGAAGCCGCCCTGTTGGAGGAGCCGCGTTGAAACGACTCAGACGCACGCTGATTGCCGTGTTGGCCGCGCTGGCTGTCGCTACGGGGCTGTCCGCTACGTCGGCTTCTGCCGCCGCCCCGGCCTCGTCTGCCGCCTCGGCTTCGTCTGCCGCCTCGGCGCGGGCGGGCGGTCACGGCGCGGGTCTGGAGAACTGCACCGCGACGGCCTGTCACTTCGATGTCGCGCCAGGCACGTATGACGTGCGCGTCCTGCTCGGCGGCGACACTGCGGCGAGTACCGGCATCAGCGGCGAGACTCGCCGCACGCTCCTTCCCGAGACGGCCACGGCGGCGGGCGAGCGCGTGGCTCGTAGCTTCACCGTGAACGTCCGTACCCCTGAGGGCGAACCCACCGGTCCTGACGGCACCGCCGGCCTCGACCTCGTGCTCGGGGGCTCGGCTCCCGCGCTGGCCGGTATCCGCGTTACTCCGGCCCGGCATGGTCGGCAGATCTTCGTCGTCGGTGACTCCACCTCCTGCGATCAGCCTGGCGCGCCGTACTCCGGCTGGGGGCAGCAGTTGCCCCAGTACCTCCGTAAGGGGCTCTCTGTCGCCAACTATGCGGATTCCGGGGAGAGTACGGTCAGTTACCTTGAGAATCCCGCGCTCTTCGCGACTGTTCAGCCGTTGATTCGCAAGGGAGATCTGGTTCTCATCCAGCTTGCCCACAACGACAAGCAGACCGATGAGGCGACGTATCGTGCCAACCTCGAGACGCTTGTTGCCGGTGTGCGCGAACGGGGTGGGCGGCCTGTGTTGCTCACGCCCATCGTTCGTCGGTGGTTCAGCGCCGACGGCACTCTCAACAACGACACGGCGCTGTTGGTCAACGGGCTTGGCGTTGACCACCCTGCCGTCACGCGCGCCGTGGCCGCCGCGCACGGCGTGCCGCTCGTCGATATGACCGCCAAGACCAAGGCGCTGGTGGAGTCGCTTGGTGTTGAGGGCTCCAAGGTGCTGTATCTGTACAACGAGAAGCGGGATAACACGCACACCTCCGCTCATGGCGCGACCGTTTATGCGGACCTTGTCCGTGATGAGCTGGTTGCTCAGCGGCTGGTCCCACGGGGCCTTGTGAGGTGACTCAAGACCCTGGGGCGTCCCGACCGGAACCGGGGCGTCCCAGGTACCAATGCGCTCCGCTGGTTGCGCAGTGATGAAACCGCGGGCTGGTGGGGGCTGGTTGCGCAGTTCTCCAAGCCCGCCCCTTCCCGAAACTGGGGCTGCGCCCCAGACCCCCGCCACGGGGTGGGGGGTCGGGATCGTGTCGCGGCTGCGGGCACGGTGGGGGCTGGGCGCGCAGTTCCCCGCGCCCCTACGGGGCGCAGACTTGACCAAGGCACCCTAGATAGGAAGCACGACCCCATGATCGCTGGCGTTCCCGACGACGACCGCACCCTCAGCCCGTACACCGGCTATATGCGCGCCCATTGGGAGGCCGCGGCCGACTCCCTGCTTGCCGCCGTGGAGCCCTACGCCTCCGAGCATCGCGCGCTGTATCACCTGCCCGGTGATCGTGAGAGCTGGTCGGGGCGGCTGTCCGACGGCCTGGAGGGATACGCCCGTACGCTCCTGCTGGCGGCCTTTCGGCGGGACGAGAAGGCTCTTGCGCGGTACGCCGACGGGCTTGCCGCCGGGACCGCGGGTGTGTGGCCGCGTATCGAGGACCGTAGCCAGCCGCTCGTTGAGGCCGCATCGATCGCCCTTGCTCTGCGGCTGACCCGGCCGCTGCTGTGGGATCGTCTCGATGACGGGGTGCGGCAGCGGGCGGCGGAGTGGCTCGGGGGCGCGCTGACCGCTGAAGCCTGGCCCTGTAACTGGGAGTTGTTCCCGGTCACCGTCGGCGGGTTTCTGGAGGAGATCGGGTACGAGGTCGAGTCGTCGCGGGCCGCGATCGAGCGCGGTCTCGAGCGCATCGAGCAGTGGTACGTCGGCGACGGCTGGTACACCGACGGCGACGGCCGCAAGTTCGACTACTACAACGGCTGGGCGATGCACCTGTACCCGGTCCTGCACGCCTGGCTCGCGGACGACACACGCCTGCTCGACCTGTACGGCGGCCGGCTGTCCACCCATCTCGCCGACTACGCCCGCCTGTTCGGCGGCGACGGGGCGCCGATGCACCAGGGTCGCTCCCTCACGTACCGTTTCGCGACCACCGCGCCGCTGTGGCTGGGCGCGCTCACGGGACGTACGCCACTGCCGCCGGGCCAGACGCGACGGCTGGCCTCCGGGGCCCTGCGCTACTTCCTCGACCGGGGAGCCGTCGACGACCGCGGCCTCCTCACCCTTGGCTGGCACGGCCCCAACTCCGGTGTCCTGCAAGGCTATTCGGGCCCTGCGTCCCCGTACTGGGCGAGCAAGGGCTTCCTCGGACTGCTCCTCCCCGCGGACCACGAGGTGTGGACGGCGACCGAGGAGCCCGGTCCGGTGGAGCGGCAGGACGAGGTGCGGCCGGTCGGGCCGCCCAACTGGCTGCTGCAGTCGACCAGTTCGGACGGTCTGGTGCGCCTCCACAATCACGGCAGCGAGGACGTCCGCTACGACCCGTACTACACACGGCTCGCGTACTCGACGGTGACGGCGCCTTCAGAGACGTACGACAACAGTGTGATCGTCGACGACGATTCGAGCCGAACGGGCATTGAGCCGCTGGGAGTTGGCGACGGCTGGGTGGCGTCGCGACACGAGGCGGGTGGCGGCGCACGGGTCACGAGCCTGGTTGTGGCGTCCGGGGCGGTGGAGGTACGCGCCCACCTGGTGACGGGCGCGCCTCCCGGAACCGTCGTGCGCGTTACGGGCTGGTCGGCGGGGGAGGGCCAGGGCGGTCAAGAGGGACTGCGGGCTGAACTCCTCCCGGCCTTCGGCCTGTTGGGTGCGTCCACGTCCGGTCTGACGGGCGTGACGGGCGAGGAGGTGACCCTGTTCGTAGCCCTCGCTCGTCTCACCGCTGAAGCGGACCCCCTCCCGCTCCAGGCCCTGGTGTCCGTGGAGGTGGAGGGTGCGTATGAGGTGCGCGTCCGATGGGCCGATGGGCCTGAGACGCGGTTTCGGTTCAGCGCTCCAGGCGGGCTATCCGCAGGGTCTTCTTGGTCGGTGACGGCCCTGTGAGCGGCTCGGCGGCGGCGGTGCGATGTTGTGGTGTTGCTGGTGGTGTGGATCTTGCAGATGCCATGCCTTCGAGTTGCCGCCGCGCCGGGGAGGGTTGCCGCGCGTTCAAGGACGAGCGGTGGATGAGTGCTCAGGTGCGACTCGACGATCTACATAGTTTTCTGTATAGTTTAGCTCCATGACGATACTGCGCGACGCCCACGAACTGACGGTGACCGAGGCATCCCAGCGCGGTGTGGCCAAGCTTGTCGCAGAAGCCGAGCAGGGCTCGGATCTGGTCGTCACACGCCGCCATCGGCCCGTGGCAGCCGTCGTCGGAATGGACCGGCTCGCCGCTCTGGAGGCTGCCGCCTCCGACCTGCACGATCTTGCGCTCGTACTGGCCCGGAGCGCCTCTGACACTGGGCAGCGAACCTCGCTCGACGACGTACTCGCCGCCTTCGGGCACACACGCGAGTCCCTCGACGCTCTGCCGGACGACGACTGAGCCATGCCTGAGATCACTTTCACGGACGCCGCCATTGACGATCTTCGGCGTATCGGCCCCGATGCCGTGCCCAAGGTGCTCAAAAAGGTTCTTCTTCTCTTGGACGACCCAGCCGCCGGATATCCGCTGGGAGGCGAGCTGACCGGCTATCGCAAGCTGATTGTTGGTCGGAACACCTGGCGAGTCGTCTATCGGATCACCGAGGACAAGTCGGTGGAGATCTGCGAGATCTGGGCTGTCGGCGCCAGAGCCGACGCGGAGGTGTACGAGGAGGCAACCGCACGAGTGCGGGAGGCCGAGGTGGCGCAGCCTGAGTTCGTGCAGCTCTCCGATGTTGTGGAGCGGCTCGGCCGTTTGGCCGGGGACATCACCGTACGCGTGGAGGCGGTCCGGGAACCCGTGCCCGACTGGCTGGCCAACCGTCTGATCCACACGGCCGGCATCCCTCGTGAGCGGGTAGCCGCGCTGGACCTGGAGGCGGCGGTCGACCTGTGGGCCCAGTTCACGGCGCGCCCGCGGTAGTCGCTGGTCTGCGGCCGCCGACATGCGGGCCGGGCGCACGCCCAGCGGGAGCGTCCCCGCGTACGCCCAGGTGGAGGCGCTGAGCCCGTGCCGAGGCGGCTGATCCTGGTACGGTTATAGCTTTCGTGGGTACGTAGCCCTGTGGACTCCGACCGGCAAGGGACCGAGGAAACCATGGATATGGAGATCCCCGGCGACAAGCGACTGGCCGCCGCCGTTGTGATGCACAAAGGGCGTGTGCTGATGGTGCGGCGTAGTGAGACCGAGCGGTTTCTGCCCCGGGTGTGGGGGGTGCCCTGCGGGAAGCTCGATCCGGGAGAGAGCCCGGAGGACGGCGTTTTGCGGGAGTTGAAGGAAGAGACCGGGCTGCTCGGTGAGGTCGTGCGGAAGGTCGGCGAATCGTCGTTCGTGAGCGAGTACCGCGGGCACGAGGTCAAGAACTGGCAGGACAACTTCCTGGTCAGGCCCCTCTCCCGGCACATCACGCTGCCCGAGCCGGACCAGGCGTACGCCTGGCTGAGCCCGGCCGAGCTGGGCAGCGTCGACATCGACGAGTACAACCTCGAGATCGTGCGCCAGGCGCTCCAGCGCCCCTGACCAAAGGCCGCCCAGGCCCTCATGAGCTGCGTATGACCAGGGCCCAAGGGCTCGTCAGCTCCTGAGCAGCTCCGCCAGCGCGGCGAGTTCGCTCAGATACTCCTCCACCCTCAGCGGCACCTTCGGCACCGCGCCCGGATGCGGTCCCGCCGCCGTGAAGACATCGGTGTGGCGGCGCCGTCCGCTGCCCGTCTCCAGGAAGAGCGTCACCGTCGGCTCCGCCGTCTCGGTCCATGCGCGGTGCAGGGTGTTGGCGGGGAGGGCGTAGGTGCTGCCCGCCGCGTACTGAGCCACGTGCGTCAGATGCAGCCGGGACGGGCCCGCGGGTTCGAGGAGCCAGTCGGCGGACTCGTCGGGGGACAGGGACTCCTGGTAGCGGTCCGCCTCGACTCCGCCGTCGGGCACGGGGGCGTACAACTCCATCGTCAGGCGCCCGCGTACGACGTAAGAGGCAAGCGGGGAACGGTGGTTGTGGATGTCCTCCTTGCCGACTGCGCCGCGGCCCGCGTGCCACAGGTGGGCGCGGAGCATGTGGTGGGGGCCGCCGTCGATGAGCAGGAGCTTGTCGAAGCCGAGGACATGGCGGTACGAGAGCCGGGCGCAGCCCTCCGGATCGCCCTCGCCGGAAGCGAGTTCGGCGGTCAGTTCCAGCAGCCGGTCGGGGGAGCCGAGTTCGGCGATGACGGTGCGGGCCGCCAACACCCGTTCGTGCTCGGGCAGTTCGCCTTCCAGTGCCTCGGCCAGCAGCCGTCGTGCCGCCTGGACCTGCCGACCACCCATGCACGCTCCCTCCGACTCAGTCATGCGGCTGGTACATCCATACGGCATGAGCGCGCAGCGCCGAAAGCCCCTGATAGGTCATCCACATCGGACGGCGCAGCTCACTGGTGGTGTCCTCGCGGGGCCAGGTCCAGATGCCGTCCGTCTGTGCCGCCCATACGGCGGTGGCCGCGCCGTCCAGCCGCTCGCGCCACTCCGCCTCCATGCCGTCCTCGCGCGCGATGTCGCGGGCGCCCGGAGTGAGCAGGGCGCGGACGACCCAGGAGGCGGTGAAGTGCCGTACGTTCAGGACCTCGTGGCGGGACGGGTCGTCGGGGCGCGGGCGACGCACCTCCTCGCGCAGGCTGGTCAGGTCGAGGCACTCGTGGTGCGGGGCGTCCGGGCAGGCCAGCAGCCAGCGGATGCCGTCCTCGCGGGCGGCGCGGGCGTTGGCGCTCTCGCCCAGGACCCGGGCCGCGCGGTCCAGGGCGACCACGGCCTGCGAGGTGTGCAGCGCGGATGGCGGGCCGTGCCGGGGCGCCAGGCGGTAGCTCCAGCAGCGGCGGTGCTGGCGGCGCGGGTCCGTGATGGCGCCGTCGACGAGGGCCTCCCGGAGCAGCGGCAGTACGTCCGAGCGGGGTGCGGCGCGTAGCAGGCCGCGCAGCACGGTCGTCACGACATGCGTCAACTCGCGCCCGGCACGGTCGAGTTCGGGAGTGAAGCCGGACTCGCAGCGCGCCACCTCCGCGGCCACCCGGTCCGGGTCCACACCGGCCCGTGCCATGGCGCCCAGTACCAGCGCCGTCACCTCAGGCCGGGCCACCGTCCCCTGCGAGCGCGCCGACCAGCCGCCGTCCGGCAGGCGCAGCCGCCACAGCGTCTCGACCAGGTCGCCGGTGCTCAACCGCCCGTCGGGCACGCCGAGATCGAGCGCGATGTGCAGCCCGTACGCCGTACCGACCGGCGTCGGCCGGCCCGCGCTCTCGCCGAGCGAGTGGGGCCAGCCGGTGAGCCGCCCACACTTCGGATCTTCGACGACGCAGAGCTGCCCGGTGAGCGTGTCGTACGCCGACGAGAACAGCTGAGGGAGGGGCCCCGGCCCGGACAGCGACGCCGATCCCGCGCCGAACTGCCCATTCCCCGCAGACGCGTTGCGCTCCGACCGGGCCCGCAGCAGCTCCGCCGCCAGCCAGGCCGACAGCGCCGTACCGAGTCCGGCGACCCCCGCGATCGCATACCGCGCGGCCTGCCCCTCGATGCTGTCCGGCAGCAGGCCGAACAGCGCCTGGAACACCGCGTAACCGGCGGCCGCACAGCCGAAGCCGCCCAGCCACCGTACGAAACGGGGTGGCCGGGGGCCGTGCGGCACGGGCGGCTCGGGATCCGTTCTCAACGGCCCCCGTCCCAGCTGCTGTTGAGTCAAGGCGCGCTCCCTCCCCAGGGGCGGCACATGTGGGTCATGGCGAAGCTTCCAGTCTAAGTGGTCAGAGGGACGCCTGGTGTTGGGACCGGAGGCAGCCTCTCCATCGGTGACGCATCGGTACGCATCGGTGATACCCAGGTGATACCCGGTGGCCTCAGGAAGACTTCCTCTCCTCCGGGGCCGCCTCCTGATCGTCCTTCCGGTCCTCCTTGGGCCAGTGCTCCAGGAGTACGTGCAGGGCGTCCAGGGCGCGCTCCCAGGACGCCTGTACGTCGCGTGGGGCGCTGAAGCCGCCGCCGGCCTCGAGGCTGCAGTAACCGTGGAAGGTGCTGCGCAACAGGCGTACGGAGTCCGTGAGATCGGGCTCCGACAGCCCGTAGCCGCGCAGCATTCCGTACGTCACCTCGGCGGTCCGTCGCAGTACTTCGGACTCGGCGGCCACGGCCGGGTCGACCCGGATCTGCGTGGCCGCGTACCGTCCGGGGTGCTCCAGCGCGTACTCCCGGTAGGCGTCGGCGAACGCGACCAGCGCGTCCTTCCCGGCCCGCCCGGCCACGGCGAGCTCGATCCGGCCGATCATCTCGCCGCCGGCCAGCAACGCGAGCCGCGTGTGCAGCTCACGTACGTTCTTGACGTGCGAGTACAGACTTGCGTCCTTCACGCCGAACCGCCGCGCCAGCGCCGTGACGGTGACGTTCTCGAACCCGACCGCGTCCGCGAGCTCGGCGGCGGCCTCGACCACGCGGGCGGTCGTGAGCCCGGCTCGGGCCATGGGACGTCACCTCCGGCAGAAAGAACCTAGGGGTCCTAGGTTTTACCACCATGAGCCACATGGACCACATGGACGAGATCGCCGCGGATGGAGTCGACCTCACCGCGTTCATCAACGGTCAGGAATGGCACGTCGCGTGGTATCCGCCGCCTGATCCACCACCGGGCACGCCGCACGGCGCGGAGGCGGTGTGCGGCGTACCTGGTGACCGGATTGTCGTGGTCAGTCGGGACGGAGAGCAGTGGGGTCTGCCCGCCGGTCGTCCTGAGGGGCGGGAGCAGTGGGTCGACACGATGCGCCGCGAGGTTCGTGAGGAAGCTTGCGCGGAGGTGAGGGAATGCCGGCTCCTCGGGTTCAGCCGGGGTGTCTGCGTGCGCGGTCCGCAGGAAGGACTGGTGCTGGTCCGGTCGATGTGGCGGGCGGAGGTGAGGCTGGACGCGTGGGAGCCGCAATACGAGATGGCCCACCGGCGTCTCCTGCCGGCCGAGGAGGTGTTCCGGTTCCTGACCATCCCCAGCGGCCTCGGCCCCTTCTATCGCCGGCTGCTCGCCGAAGCCGAAGCCGACGTCGCTGGAGGGTGACGGGGGGGTGATTGGGAGGTGGCCTCCGCCCGGACGGAACGTAGGAAAGGGCCGGGCGGAGGCACGCACATGAACCGCTGCCGTCAGCGGATAGGCGCGTACAGCACCCCCAGCTTGTCGATCTCCGAGCCCGCGCGGCCCGTGAAGCCGACGATCTGCCAGCCGGCGGGGGCCGTGTACGTCACGGTGTTCGAGGTGGGTGAACCGGCCGACACCGTACGGGACTTGTCCGTGGTGAAGGCCGCCGAGAAGATGCGCGTGTGGCCGTTCCGCTGGCCGCTGGTGAGCTTCACCGAGGTGAGGTGTTCGTCGGCGCCCAGGGTGAGGGACGTGGCCGTGCCGCCCGTACCGCCGTGGGTGAGGGTCGTACCGCCGTCGTGGTTCAGGGTTACGGCGTCCAGGCGGGAGGCGCCGCGCAGGGTGAGCGTGCGGGGTGCGGGCGTGGCCGGGAGGTCGTCCGCGTCGTTGAAGGCGGTGCCGTGCGGGCCGCCGAAGGTGTCGCTGGCGCGGAGGTTCGAGGGCAGTTTCCAGGAGAAGTCGACCGTGTGCGGGAAGTGGTCGGAGAGGTTGCCGCCGGCCTCGTCCAGGAACTTGGACCAGTCGTTGTTGTAGCGGGTGGCGTCGAGGTCCACCAGGTCGCTGCCGCGGTAGAGGATCTTGTCCACCACCTCGCAGTCGTTCGTCGGCGCGGTCTGGGGGCAGACGAGCGCTTCGCTGCCCGGGGCGGGGGCGTTGCCGCCGCGGACCAGGTCGACCCAGGGGTCGCTCAGGCCGTTCTCGTTCACGAGCGTGCGGATGTTGTCGCCCGCGCGCGTGTAGCGGGTGTTGGTGTCGCCCATGACGATGACCGCGTTGCCCGCCGAGTTCGCCTTGATGAAGTCGGAGAGCTGGCTGATGTTGGCGCGGCGGGCCGCGAGGGCGGCGTCGTCGGAGTCGGCGTTGGTGTGCACGTTGTACACGTCGACGAAGACACCCTCCGCGAGCCGGACCCGGGCCAGTGAAAAGCCCTTCGGGGTCAGGCAGTTGGTGCCGGTGCACTTGTTCCACTTCACCCGCTGGAAGTCATCGAACCAGTAGTCCGAGAGGGTGTTGAGGCCGTCGCCGAACGGGACGCCGCCGCTGGTCGCGGTGCGGTGCGGATGGTCGTCGCCCGCGTACAGCGCCGCGTGGTAGTTGAAGTCCTCCTGCACATTGACGATGTCGTACGCCCCGAGTCGTGGGGAGATCAGCGGGGTGTTCTTCGCCGGTTTGCCGGAACTCAGGCCCTCCGGGAGGCCCGCGACGTTGTATGCGAGGACGTTGAAGGTGCCCGACGAGGGGGCGGCGGCGGCCGCCGCGGATCCCGTGGACGCGGCGGGAGCACTTGCCGTGGCGGTGGTGGCGAGACCGGTCAGGGTCAGCGCGCCCGCCACAAACGTTCCGATGAGCCTTCTCATGGGGGGTTGTCTCCTGGGGACGGAGGAACGGAAGTGGGAGCTGAACGGTGCTCAGGTTCGAGGTCAACTCGGGTGCTGTACAGGGGCCGTTGGGAGAACGCTGTGAAAATTGTGAAACGTGGAACGAGTTGATGCGACCAAGTCACCTGCGAATCACGGTGTGGTTGAGCATTGTTCATGTTTCGCGCAGAGTCTCGCACCCGCGCGGTCATACCGACAGCGCGAAGGCGAAGAAGGCACAGAAGGCAGGCCGACATGGGTCACGGGCACGGGCACGCGCATGGACATGGGCACGGACATGGGCATCACCACCACGAGCACGACCACCAAGGGTCCGAACTCCCGGCCGCCTTCGACACCTCCGTACCCGACGAGGCCCTGACCCCCGAACAGCACTCACGCCGCTCCATGCTGCGGCGCGCGGGCCTGCTCGGCGCGGGCCTGACGGCGGCCGGAGTGCTCGGCGGGACGGCCGCCGCACAGGTCACCGATGCCAGGCAGGCCGCCCCCAGCGGCCGGAAGCGCAAGGGCTTCCTCTGGCTGGCCGGCGACCACCACATCCACACCCAGTACAGCAACGACGGCAAGTACCGCGTCGTGGACCAGGTCCGCCAGGGCGCCAAACACGGCCTGGACTGGATGGTCATCACCGACCACGGCAACGAGACGCACGCCAAGATCGGTGTGGAGAAGGTCAACCCGGACATCCGCGAGGCCCGCGACGCGTACGAGGACACCCTCGTCTTCCAGGGCCTGGAGTGGAACATCCCGGCCGCCGAGCACGGCACCGTCTTCGTCCACCCCGGCAGGAACGAGGTCTCCGTCCTCAAGCAGTTCGAGACCGACTACGACGGCGGCGTGAAGAAGGCGACGGACTCCACGCCCGCCAACGAGGCCCTCGCCATCGCGGGCCTCAACTTCCTTGCGGAGCAGGTCCAGCGACGCAAGGTCAAGGACATCCTGATGCTCGCCAACCACCCGGCGCGCAAGGGCATCGACTCCCCGCACGAGATACGCGCCTGGCGCGACGCCACGTCCCGGCGCCACCAGATCGCGGTCGGCATGGAGGGCGCCCCCGGCCACCAGGCCGCCGGCATCGAGAAGTCCGTCGGCATGGGCCGCGCCCGCGGACTGTACGACGGCAGCCCCGGCGCCAACTCCTTCGCCGGTTACCCCCTGGAGAGCTACCGCACCTGGGGCGGCTTCGACTGGATGACCGCCACGGTCGGCGGCCTGTGGGACAGCCTCCTCGCCGAGGGCAAGCCCTGGTGGATCACCGCCAACTCCGACTCCCACAACGTCTACACGGACACCGCCAAGCGCGGCGGCCCCGACAGCGAGTACACCGCCAACGGCAAGCACGCCGACCCCGTCTACAGCGGCAAGATCGACCTCACCGAAGGCGACTACTGGCCCGGCCAGTACAGCCGCACCCACGTCGGCGCCGACGGCTTCACCTACGCCGCCGTCATGGACGGCATCCGCGCCGGCCGTGTCTGGGTCGACCACGGCCAGCTCATCAGCGGCCTGGACGTGCGGGTCTCGGGCGGCGGCCGTTGGGCCACGCTGGGCGGCGCGTTGCAGGTCAGGAAGGGCACGCGCGTCACTCTGACCGTCGAGGTCGCGCTCGCGGGCGGCGCCAACTGGGCTGGTTATGTCCCCGAGTTGGCCCGAGTCGACGTCATCCAGGGCGACGTCACGGGTGCCGCGAAGGACAAGGACACCTTCACCGCGCCGACCGCGAAGGTCGTCAAGTCGTACGAGGTCGGGAAGTCCTCCGGCAGGGTCAAGCTCACGTACGAACTCGGCCGCGTGGACCGGCCGTTGTACGTCCGCCTGCGCGGGACTGACGGCAACCGTTCGGCAACGGGCTTGATGGGCAAGGCGGTTGACCCGGCGGGCCCGGCGATCGACGTCGTGGGTGACGCGGACCCGTGGATGGACCTGTGGTTCTACTCGAACCCCGTGTGGGTCCTGCCGTCGTGACGACGCCGGGGCAGCAGCAGCCTGGCGCCTCCTTCTGGATCGACACCGAGGCGACGACGCTACGCGAGGCGGACCACCTGCTCCAGTCGCTGACCGCCGAACTCGCCCTCCCGGAGGGCGTGTTCGGCTGCACGCATCTGGTGCGGGGGGAGCGGCCGCGGGTTGTGCTGTCGTTCACGGGCGCGTCGGAGGAGGCGCGGCGGGGGCTGTCGGCGAAGGGGTACGAGGTGACGGTGGGCGTTCCTGACGCTGCGGGCCGCGCCGTCGTGTACCCCGGGGTCGCGGGGCTGACCGGGGCGGTAACGGTCGCGGAGCTGGTGGCGGGCTCGGCGATCGACCGGGTCGCGGTGCTGGGCGGGTCCGGCGAACCCGCGCCCGAACAGCGGATCGTGACGAGGGATCACGTACGTCCGGAATGGCGGGACGGGGAACTCGTCCTGACCGCGATGCCGGCCGCGGGCGGAGTCCTGGTCCCGTTCGAGGTACCGGACCCTACGCCTTGCTGCGCGGATCACTGAGGCGTGGTCATCGGTACGGGGGGGCGGGGCGGATGGCCTCGCCCCGTAGCACTTGCGGAGCGGCAAGCGGCATACTGCCTACCCTGAGCCCGAGGGGATACTCATGAGTTCACGCCTGCAGTGGATCCACGGTCGCGGACAGCGGATCATCGTCGAACGCGACCGGACGCCCGAAATCCTCGTTAAATTCATCGTCCTGGTCGGCCTGCTGTACCTCGCGACTCGCATCCTCTATTGGGGCGAATGGGTCGCATTCGCCGGAGCCAGCGTCTATCTGCTCTGGGAACTGGGCCGCATCAACAGCACTCTTGCCGCACGTGCCGACATCCGGGCCGGCTCCGGGAACGAGCAAGAAGAGCCCTGCAGCACCTGACGCTTCGCCGGATTCCGTAGAGCTATTGCACCGCAGGGCGCTCCGGGGGCATGGGTCGCCCGGGGCGCGGTCGGCAGGGGCCGAGGGGTCCCGGCCGACAGTGCTCCCCCGCGAAGCACGCCACGCAGAATGCTTCACTGCGACCCTCCACATCGCGCCCCGCCTGTCGCCGATTCGTGCCACGGAACCGCAGAATTCCCCTTGGGCGTCTGGAACTTGGGCTCCCCATCCCAACCGGGCCTCACCACGACGAGGGAACGAGTACGACGGGTTGGCCTACGTTGCGGCCTCGACGAGCTCCCAGCCTCTGCGCTGACGCGACTTGTCAGCTGTGGGCCGCGTACGTGACGAACTTCGTCCAGGTGGTGGGGGAGAGGGTGAGTTGGGGGCCCTTGGTGTTCTTGGAGTCGCGGACGTGGATGGTGGTGGGGCGGGTGGCGATCTCTATGCAGTCGCCGTCTCCACCGCTGCTGTGGCTGGACTTGCGCCAGTCGGCGGCTACCTCGAGGCAGTCGCCGCTGGAGTCCCCGCTGTAGCTGGACTTGCGCCAGTCCAGGGCGACTTCGAGGCAGTCGCCACTGGAGCCGCTGCTGTAGCTGCTCTTGAACCACGCCAATTTGTCGGTGCTCATCGCGCTCCTCGCAGTTGCTTCAGCAGGCTCGCTGAGTCCTCGGGGGTGAGGGCCTGCGAGCGCAGTTTCGCATACCGCATCTGGAGCACGCTGATCGTTTTCCGGTCGGAGATGAGCTGGCCGGTCTCCTGGCCTTCGAGGTACCCGTACCACTGGTTCTGCGGGGTCTCGAGCAACTGCAGGGGGCCGTCCATCCCGGCGTGTACGTCCCGCGCCAGCGGCATGATCTGGATCTCTACGTTCCGCAGCGAACCCAGCTCCGCGACGTTGTCGATGAGTTCGCCAGCGGCCTCCGTCCCTTCCGTTCCGCGCCGGAACAAGTGCTCATCAAGGATGAAGCTGAAGGCCGTGTTCTGCCGCTCCCGCAGCATCCGTTGCCGATCCCGGCGGGCGGTCAGCCGGTCCTCGATCTCCTCGTCGGTGAACAGCGGAAGCCTGTTCTCGAAGAGCGTCCGCGCGTAAGCCTCCGTCTGCAACAGGCCCGGAATCAACCGGCATTCATACGTGTAGAGACTGATGGCGGTCTCCTCCAGCCCCGCCCACTTCCGGAACCAGGCCGCGAGCCCCGGCTGCCGTCCGATCTTGCGGGCCGCCTTCCGGAGGATCCCGTGCGCGTTGAGGGCCTGCTCGGCGGCCTCCACGAAGTCGTCCGGAGGCAGGCGTCTGCCCTGCTCGACGGAGGCGAGGAAGTGCACGGAGAACTTCATCTTCCGGGCAAGTTCCTCCTGGGTGAGTCCCGCGTGCTCGCGAAAGCCTTGCAGGACCGCGCCGAAGGTCTGGAGGCTTTCGGAGGGCTCGGGTTCGGTGTTGCTGCCGGTGGTCATGGATCGCGTACTCCTGGGTGGTGTTGTGTGCGCAACCGCGCGAAGTCACCCATGGTTACGGTCAGTTAAGCGTCCTGTCCACCCTGCGTACTCGTACGCTGACGTTGCGTACGGGTAGCAAGGCTGGTGACCGCGGCCGTGCGCCGCCACCGTGGACGCATGACGAACCAAGCCCTTCCTCAAGTCCCGGTCACCGTACGCACGTTCGTGCAGCAACTGAGCTCGACGCGACGAGGAGCACGCCTCGCCCGGCGTCTCGTCGCGCACCGGCTGGACGAGTGGGGCTACCCGTACGGCGGCGAGACCAACGACACCGTCACGTCCATCGCGGCCGAACTAGCCGCGAACGCGGGTGCGCCATGAGGCGCTCTGTTGTATCCCCGGTTCAACCGGGAGGAACTGAAGGGAGGTTTCTGGGTCTGATGGCTTACCCGGGTCCGAAAGGCGAAGGGGACAGCAGCATGCCAGAAAATCAACGATCACGTTCAGGTATGGAAGTGATGCGCTGAGGGACCCGCGCGATATGGCGAAAGCTGTACTGCCTGAACCCCAATCTCCAAGGGATGAAAGGGCTGGCATCCATCGGAAACATACCTGACACCGATGCCGCCTCCTGTGGTGGAGTAGCTGCGTATCCACCACAACCTTCGGGGCGCGGACTGATTCCCAGTGAGGGAATTCAAGGAGATGAGTGGGGCGCCTAAGTCGCGCTAGATACGTACAACAGAGACGAACATGGGATCACCTAAAGGGCGTGAGCCCCATGGTGACGGAGGCCTCGTAGTAGTCGCAGGAGTAACGATCTGCCAAGGAGGACGGGAAAGCCGTCCGCAGGGCGAAGGGGGCCAGGTGATCGGACATCACGATGCTGGGAGGTATGCGTAATGCAGAACGCCGTAACGGTGCTTGATGTCCTGCGTGAACGCGGCAGGCAGAGTCTGCCGTGCGATGAACTGTATCGGCAGATGTTCAATCCGAACCTGTATCTGCTGGCATACGGGCGCATCTACGCCAACCACGGCGCGATGACGCCCGGTGCCTGCGGGGAAACCGCAGACGGCATGTCCGAAGCCAAGATCGGACGCATCATCGAAGCCATGCGCCACGAGCGCTACCGCTTCCGCCCGGTGCGGCGCGTCCACATTCCGAAATCCAACGGAAAGACACGCCCACTCGGTCTGCCGTCCTGGTCGGACAAACTCGTCGGTGAAGTGATTCGCCTTCTTCTTGAAGCGTATTACGAGCCGCGTTTCTCCGGCCGCTCCCACGGTTTCCGTCCCGGCCGGGGCTGTCACACGGCACTGTCCGAGGTGACACACAACTGGACCGGGACAACCTGGTTTGTTGAAGGAGACATCTCCGACTGCTTCGGCTCGCTCGACCATGAGGTCCTGCTGGCCATTCTGTCGGAGAAGATCCACGACAACCGGTTCCTCCGCCTCATCCAACAGATGCTGAAGGCGGGATACCTGGAGGACTGGAGATGGCACGCCACCCTGTCGGGATCTCCGCAAGGCGGTGTGCTGTCCCCGCTCCTGTCCAACATCTACATGGACCGGCTGGACAGATTCGTCGAGACAGTTCTCATCCCGGAATACACCCGAGGAACAACCCGCCGCAAGAACCCGGCCTACAAGGAGCTGGAAAATGCGATCGGAGCTGCCCGGAAGCGGCTCGCCTACAGGAAGGAGAACACCGAGTCCGCTCAAGTCCGCCAATGGCGAAAAGAGTTACGCCGCCATCCGGCCGGAGATCCAAATGACCCCGGCTACCGGCGGCTACGCTATATCCGTTACGCAGACGATCACCTCCTCGGGTTCATCGGACCCAAGGCCGAAGCCGAGACGATCAAGCAGCGTCTGGCCACATTCCTGCGCGACGACCTCAAGCTGGAACTCAACCAGGACAAGACACTGATCACCCATGGCCGCACCCAGGCGGCCCGCTTCCTCGGCTACGAGATCACCGTCCAGCACGCAGACGAAAAGATCTCCCGGGGCGGCCGTGTCAATCGCGGTCTCCGCTCCATCAACGGGAAGATCCAACTCCGTGTGCCCAAAGACGTGATCAAGGCCAAATGCGCCCCGTTCCTCAGCCGTGGCAAACCCACACACCTGCTCCCGCTAACGAGTTGCACACCCTTCGACATCGTCAGCCTCTACGGAGCTCAGTACCGGGGCATCGTTCAGTACTACCTGCTGGCCGGCGACGTCTGGAGACTCGACCGGCTCAAGGGGGTCATGCTGACCTCCATGCTCAAGACCCTGGCCGCCCGGCACCGGTCGCGGGTGACCACGATGGCCAACCGCTACAAAACAACCATCAGGACACCCCAGGGGCCACGCAGGTGCTTCGAGGCCAGGATCGAACGCGAGGGCAGGAAACCACTGATCGCACGGTTCGGTGGTATTCCCCTCACCCGGAAACGGACGGCCGTCCTCGACGACCTCCCGTCCACCTTGTTCACCCCGCGCAGCCGCCCGCGCGGCAGCCAGCTGATCGACCGGCTCCAACGCGGACGGTGTGAACTCTGCGAGAGCCGAACTGAAGTGCAAGTACACCAAGTTCGCTCCCTCGCCGAGCTAAGCAGCGCAGGAGAACAGCCCGCATGGGCGCAACTGATGCTCAAGAAACGGCGCAGAACCCTCGTGGTCTGCCCGCCTTGTCACGGAAGCATCCATACGTAACCCGGGTGAACAGCACGCAGTAGTCACTGGAGAGCCCGCTGCACCAAAAGGTGCACGGCGGGTTCGGGCCGGGGGCCACTGGAAAAGGACCCGCACAGCGGAAACCTCGCCAGTGGCCTACCGGTACTGCGTCACGGGCGGGTGCCCGGCCGGGACTTCCGCGTACGACTGACGGAGGACGAGCGGGTGCTCCGTATCGAGGTGTCCGACCAGCGTGGGGATCGGCTGCCGGTGCTGGGGGTGCCGGGCGGCGAAACCGAGGGCGGGCGGGGGCTGTTGCTGGTCGCGGGGCTGGCGGCTCGGTGGGACGTGGATCTCCACTCGGACGGTCCGGGCAAGACGGTGTGGGCAGAGGTGCCCCTCCCTGTGGCGTAGCCGCCGGCGCTGGCTCCGGTCCGGTTTCCCAGCGGTGTGGGGATTGGAAGCTTTGGGGCAACGGCAGTTGGTGAAGTCCCTGGTCACGGCGTGGGCGGGCGGTGGTCGCGTGTCCCAAGCCTTCCAATCGCCGGCCCCCACGTAATCCAGTGGTGGGCGGAAGCCTGGTCCCGGCAGAGTGGCCGTATGCCGACACCACTTCCCACTCCACCCAGCGCCGCGTTCCTCCCCGGCCTCGAACTCTCCTGGATCCTGTACGAGGAGGCCGTGCGGCCGATCCTCGCCGAGGAGTACCCGGGGCTGCGTTACACGGCCGCCCGGATCGGCTCGGGTTCCGAGGTGCTCGGCTTCGACACGGCGCGGTCGGCGGACCATGAGTGGGGGCCGCGGCTGAACCTGTTCCTGTCGGACGAGGACATCGCCGAGCACGGGGAGCGCATCCACCGGCTGCTGGCCGAGCGCCTGCCCAAGGAGGTGCGCGGCTGGCCCACGCACTTCCGCCGTTGGGACGACGATGCGCTGGATCCGGTGTCGGGCCACATGGAGCTGGTCGACGGGCTCGTCGACCACCGGGTGTCCGTGGACGGGCTCGGGCCGTGGCTCGTGGCGCAGCTCGGGGTGGACGCGCTCGCCACCCCCGAACTGACCGTGCAGGACTGGCTTTCCATGCCCCAGCAGCGGCTCCTCGAGGTGACCGCGGGAGCCGTCTTCCACGACGGACTCGGCACGCTTGACGCCGTACGGCGGCGCCTCGCCTGGTATCCCGACCAGGTGTGGCGTTACCTGCTGGCCTGCCAGTGGCAACGGCTGTCACAAGAGGAGGCGTTCGTCGGCCGTTGTGCGGAGGTCGGGGACGACCTCGGCTCGGCGGTGGTCGCCGGGCGCTTGGTCCGCGACCTGATGCGGCTGTGCCTGCTTCTGTCGCGGACGTACGCCCCGTACAGCAAATGGCTAGGCAGTGCCTTCGCCCGCCTGCCGCTGACCGCCGACCTCACCCCGTCCCTGCGCGGCGCTCTCGCCGCGAAGCAGTACGCGGACCGAGAACGGCACCTCTGTGACGCGTACGAGAAGGTCGCCACCCTCCAGAACGCCTCCGGTCTCACCGCCCCGATCGACCCCACCAGCCGCCGCTACCACAGCCGCCCATTCCTGGTCCTCCACGCCGAACGCTTCGCCCAGGCCCTGAGTGACACGGTTACCGACCCGGAGCTGCGCTCTCGCCCACTGATCGGCAGCGTGGATCAGTGGGCGGACAGCACCGACTTCCTCTCTGGCACGCCCCGTGGGATCGCCGGCCCACACCCCTATCCGTGAAAAGCGTGAACAGTCACGGGGAAGATGCCCTTCAGACGCTCAAACGAGCAGTACGTGAACACCGTTGGAGGAAGTGCTCTCGCTTTGCGACACAGCACTCCCCCGGGGATGCGGGATCTTCGTCATTCCCGGGGCCGTTCAAGTCCACTACAGTGCGACATGGGCCGTGACTGGCGCTGAGGTGGAGCACCACCGGGGAGCGGTCTGACGAATCGGTCGATGCCGTGCGCCTGGGCGAGTGGTCAACTACGCCTGGGAGGCGGCCATGTCCCCGACACAGACGGCCCAGCTCATGAACGGCACCGGCCTCGCCCGGCGCATCATCGAGGAGACCGCCGCCCGCGCGGCGCAGATCTCACAGCGCACCAACGTGGCGCCATGCCTGGCGACGGTGCTGGTGGGCGAGGACCCGGCATCCGTAACGTACGTCCGTATGAAGCGGGCCCGGTGCGCGAAGGCCGGCATCACCTCCCGCCATGTCGGTCTGCCCGCCACCACCACGACCGCCGAGCTCGTCGACACGCTCGCCGCCCTGTCCCAGGACCCCGGGGTGCACGGCATCCTGCTTCAGCACCCGGCCGGTGAGCACATCGACGAGCGCGCGGCGTTCGAGGCCATCGCCCCGGAGAAGGACGTCGACGGCGTCACGATGCACTCCTTCAGTGCGATGAGCTTCGGGCTGCCCGGCTTCGTATCGTGCACGCCCGGCGGGATCATGCGGCTGCTGGACGAGTACGACGTCGACCCCACGGGCCGGCACGCCGTCGTCGTCGGCCGCAGCGCGATCCTCGGCAAGCCGATCGGGATGCTTCTGCTCGCCGAGGACGCCACGGTGACGTACTGCCACTCCCGCACCGCGGACCTGTCCGCGGTCGTCCGGGAAGCGGACATCGTGATCGCGGCCGTGGGGCGGCCCCGGCTGATCCGCGGAGAGGACATCAAACCCGGCGCGGTGGTGATCGACGCCGGGTACAACCCCGGCAACACCGGCGACGTGGACTTCGACACCGCCCGCACCCGTGCCCGCCTGATCACCCCGGTTCCCGGCGGCGTCGGGCCGATGACCATCGCCGTTCTGCTGGAGCAGACCGTCGATGCCGCCGCGAGGCAACTCGGAGTCCAGGGACGCTGACACCGTCGTCAACCCGAAGGCGCCGTCACTCCCGTACCCACCCCGCCAGCACCGCCGCCCCCAGCGCCGACACGATCAGCGTCACCAGTGCCAGTCGTAGGTCGGCCGCGCCCGCGAGGAGGCCCACGGCCGGGCCGGCGAGGAGGAAGCCGGGCCACTGGCCGATGGCGATGACGGAGACGCCCTCGCCGGGCGGGACTCCGGGCTGGCGGCCGGCCAGGGTGATCGCCGCCGGGAGGACGCAGGCGATGCCCAGACCTACGACGGTGAAGCCGGCCAGAGCGAGCGGCAGGCTGGGGTGGGCGAGGACGAGGGCCGTACCCAGGGCGACCGTCAGCAGCGAGAGTCGTACGAACGTGCGTTGGCCAAGGCGGGTCACGAAGCGGTCGCCCAGCAGGCGTTGCACCAGGATCGCCACGGAGAAGCACGTGTACGTCGCCGCGCCGAGCGCCGAGCCCTCGCCCAGGTAATCGGCCGTGTAGACCGAGCTCCACTGGGACGCCGCGCCCTCGACGAAGGACGCCAGGAACGCGATGGAGGCGAGCAGGATCAGCTGGGGAGTGAAGCGCTGCCGTACGGACCGGCGGCGTTCCTTGCGGATCTCCTCGTCCGGCAGCCAGCCGGCGGTCACGAGCAGCAGCGTCCCGAGGATGCCGCTGCTCACCGCCATCTGCACGCCCGGCGACACCCCGGTGGCCGCGGCGAGCGTGCCGAGGGCGCCGCCGGCCAGCACCCCGCAGCTGTAGGTGGCGTGGAAGCTCGAGAGCAGGGGCCTGCCGTAGCGGCGTTCGACGGCGACTGCCAGCGCGTTCACGGGTGTGGCCAGGAAGGTCGCCGCGACACCCCAGAGCGTCAGCCCGGTCACCAGGGCGGGGACGGTCGACGCCCCCGCCAGCAGCGGCGCGTTGAGCAGGATGAGGGCGGCTGCCGAGAGGCCCAGCAGGCGGGTGCTCACCCGTCCGATCAGCGCGGTGATCAATACGATCGCGACGAGGTCCCCGGCGGCGGACGTACTGCTCAACAGCCCCCACTCGGACACGTCCACGCCGACCGCACCGCGGATCGCCGGGATGCGCGCCATCCAGCCGCCCTGGGTGGCACCCAGGATCACGAAGACCAGGCAGACCGAGAGACGGGCTCGTAAGTCTGAGGAGGACGGGGTCGGGGACGAGGGCGATGACGTCGTGGCCGCCTTCACCCGTTCACCCCTGTGTAGTGCCGCAGACTCCACCTCCACAGCAACCTCGTGCCCAGGTACGCCACCGCCCCCAGCAGCGGCGAAGCCGCCGCCAGCCAGTACGGCACCCCGGTGTCGTGCCCGTGCCCGGTCAGTACGGCCGCGGGGAAGTACGCCACGAACGCCAGCGGCAGCGCGAACGTCAGGAAGCCGCCCACTGCCTTCGGCAGGACGTTCAGCGGATAGCTGCCGAAGGTGCCGAGCAGTTCCTCCAGCCAGCGGCTCCAGTAGTCGGCGGCCGGGAAGCGGAGGGCGGCGCAGGCCACCACCGTGAAGAGGGCTGCCTCGAGGAGCATTCCGCCTAGTACGCAGATGATGAGGTATGTGATCCGGCCCGCCGTCCAGTCCAGTTCGCTGCGGGTCAGCGCGCCCACCATCAGGCCTGCCGCCACCGTCAGGTCGCCGATCGCGTTCGTGGGGAAGTACTGCAGCTGGAGCTGGCGGTAGACCGGCATCGGGCGGACGAGGTACGTGTCGATCACGCCCTCCTGGATGTGCCGGCTCAGACCGTGCACCCGGCCGAGGAAGAGGACGAACAGGCCGTGGGCCAGCATCCGGATCGCCGCGATCAGCAGGACGTCCGCGCTCTCCCAGCCGCCCATCCCGGCGAACCGGGTCAGCAGCACCGTCGCGAACACGATCACCGACACCTGCCAGATCGCACCGATCGCGATCATCATCAGGAATTCGGAGCGATACTCCAGCTGCGAACGGAAGTTGAGCTTCGTGATCCGCCACACGGTCCGCCAGGGCTTCAGCGAGAACCAGGGCTTCGGCGACGACATGGGCTCCGTCGAGGGCATGGTCTTCTGCGAGGACACGGTCAGCCTCCCTGGGAGATCACGCGCCGGGCGGCCCGCCGCCACACCAGCCGGGTGAGCAGCGCGAGGACCACCACCCAGGCGGCCTGGATCGCCAACTGTGCCCCGGCGTCGGACAGTTCGATCCGGCCCACGTACAGCGACAGCGGCACGCTCAACGTCGCCTGGAACGGCAGGAAGCCGCTGAGCGTGATGAACCAGTCCGGGAAGAACCACAGCGGCGCGTACACCCCGGACAGCAGGTTCTGCGCGAAGATCAGGATCAGCATCGCGGCGCCGTTGCGGAGCGTGAAGAAGCACAGCTGGTCGATGGCGAGCATGATGTAGTACAGAACCCACTGGCCCAGCAGCAGGCTCACCATGAACACCCCTGCCACGGCAGCCGACTTGGGCTGCTGTACGACTCCGGCGGCCACGCACACCGCGTAACCGACGATGGCCCACGCGAAGCCGTAGATCTGCTCGCCCAGGGCTCGCAGGGCGTAGTAGCGCTGCGGCGGCAGCGGGCGCAGATACCAGTACACGATGGTGCCGAAGTGCATGTGCTGGAGGACCGTGTCGCGTCCCGAGTACTGGTCCAACTCCCGTACGCGCGTGGCCAGTACAGCGAGCACGGCGTACGTGACGGCCTGCTCGCGGTCGAGCCCGGCGGTGGTGCCGGTCGCCGCGTACAGGCCGCGCCACAGCGAGGCGACCAGCACCACCTGGACGGCCAGTCGCACCAGGGCGGCGGTCATACGGGGCGGGGTGTGCAGCTCGCCGAGCGGGGTGACCCGGGCGGCCCGCCAGGCGCGCAGGGCGGAGGGCATGGAGGGCGCGGAGGGCGTCGCCACGGGATCAGCCTCCCTGCGTCTGAGCCGGTGTCTGGGCTGCCACGTCACCAGCCACCTCGGCCGCCATGTCCGCGGCCAGGTCGTCGCCCGCCTGGGCGTACGCCGCCCGCATCACATCCTCCAACTCGGCCTCGTCCAGGGCGATATCGGTCACCTCATACCGCTCGATGACCTGCTTCAGCGCCTGGTGCACCGTCGGCGCGGCCGGCCCGTCCGGGCCGAACACCACCTGCGGACCCTCCCGTCGTACGAGTACGACGCCGGGCCACGGCTCGACGGCGGCGTGCGCGTCGGCGAGCGTGGCCCGCACCTGCCAGGTCCAGCCGAACTTCCGGCGGATCTCGTCCAGCGTGCCGTCCAGGACGAGCCGCCCGTGGTTGATCAGCACAACGCGCTCCGCGAGCCGCTCGACCTCCGTCATGTCGTGCGTGGTGAGCAGCACCGTCCGCCCGCGCTCCTCCACCTGGTACCGGAGGAACTCCCGCACCTGCTCCTTCACGACCACGTCCATGCCGATGGTCGGCTCGTCGAGGAACACCACCGGCGGGTCGTGCAGCAGCGCGGCGGCCAGGTCGGAGCGCACGCGCTGGCCGAGCGAGAGGTGTCGTACGCGCGTGTCCCAGAACGAGGACAGGTCGAGCAGTTCGTCGAACTCCCGCAATCGCGTGGCGTGTTCGTCCGCCGGTACGTCGTAGATGTCGCGCAGGATCGCGAAGGACTCGCGCACGGGCAGGTCCCACCACAGTTGGGTGCGCTGTCCGAACACGGCCCCGATGTTGCGGGCGTTGCGCTCGCGCTCCTCGTACGGGACGACGCCCGCGACCCGCGCCTCACCGGACGTCGGCGTGAGGATGCCGGTGAGCATCTTGATGGTGGTGGACTTGCCCGCACCGTTCGGCCCGAGCAGGGCGAGCAGTTCGCCGGGCTGCACCTCGAAGCTGATGTCGGAGACGGCGTCCTTGGCTATCCGCTCTGGGTTGACCAGCGATCGGATAGCCCCCAGGACACCGGGTCGGCGCACGGTGGTGTGGAAGGTCCGGGACAGTCCCCGGACCTCGATGCTGCCGCTCATGCGGCGGACCTCCTGGTCAGCGTCTCTGATCGGCTTAGTGATCCTGAGTGTTGCTCAGGGATGTGAGCCGATCGTCTTCGTGCCCTGGTGCTGATGACCGGAGTCGCCAGCCCGCGTGACACGTCCCTCCGGACGCTGTTCGGCCAGGTCTTGCGACCTCGCCGAGGAGGGTGCCCGACGTCGCCTGGGCGCCGGGCGTGCGCGTCACACTCTGCCACAGGATCACTACCTTTCGCTAATCAGATTGGTGAGCCTGATCAGCCATACGGTTGCGACGAGACCGGCCCCCGACAACGCTGTCAGCAGCCAAGGCACCGCGCGGATGCCGGAGACCTCGATGCCCATCCCGAGCAGCGGAGGAGCCGCCACCCCACCGATCATCGACGCTGCGATCACCCAGGCGCCAGCCCTTTTTGCCTGCGGGAGGGCCCTGTTGAGCCAGGGCAGTCCGGTCGGGAAGACCGGCGCGATGAACAGGCCCACACCCGCGTACGCCCATGGGGCCGCCCCCGGAATCAACGCGAGCAGCAGGCACACCGTCATCCCGGCCGCGCACACCGTGAGGATGCGCTCGGGCGAGTACCGCAGTGTGAGGGGGACGACGAGGAAGCGGCCGACGGTCATCATCAGCCAGAACACGGAGGTGGCGGAGGCGGCGACGGTGGTGCTGTAGCCGATGGTCTCGAGGTGTGTGGGCTCCCAGCCGCCTACGCCCGTCTCGACGGCCACGTTCAGGATGTAGAGGACGAGGAAGCCGATCAGTACGCGGGAGAGGAGGCCGCCGGTGGCGGCAGGTTTCTCAACCGATAGCGCGGGCTCCTCGCTGCCCACCCCGCCCGTGCACAGGATCAGCGCGCCCGCCAGCACCGCACACGCCCCGAAGGCGTACGCGTACCCGTCCGGGCCCGTCCACGCGATGAGCGCCGGGCCGAGTACGGCGCCGATGCCGAAGTGGGCGTGGAGAATGTTGAGCATCGCGGTCGATCGCTCGCCGAAGCCGACCGCGAAGAGCTGGTTGAGGCCGTAGTCGATGCCGCCGAAACCGAGACCGGCGAGGAAGGCCGCGGCGAGGGCGAGCGGCCAGTTGGGCGCGAGCGCGAAGCCCGCGCCGCCGGCCGCCATCAGGGCGTAACTCGCCCCGAGCAGCGCCCTGTTGCTGATCCGGGAGTGGATCGCGTTGAAGACCAGTACGCCCGCGACGCCGCCCGTGAAGTGCAGGCTGAGTCCGAGCCCTGCCCCGGAGGGGGTGAGGCCGTACTCCTCGCGCAGGCCCGGAACCGCCGGGCCGTAGAGCGCTTGAAGCATGCCGATGAGGACGAAACCGACACACGACGCGACCGCGGCCGGACGGCTGAAGAGCCGCCCGGCCGCGGTCGAGGTGACCTTGTCACTCACGAAGGTCCGAGAACACGAACGAGAACTCGGCGGGTGCCGCCCGCAGTTGGTACTGCGGCAGCGCGCCAGGACCGCAGGACTGCGAGCCGATGCCCTGCTGGCCGTGGTCGAGGTTGACCCACACCGTGTCGCCGGGTGTCAGGTCCGTCAGGTGCTGGGCGGCGTCCAACTGCTCGTTGGTCCAGCGCCTGGCCGAGAACCAGAACTCCGGGTCGCCCTCGATCCGCAAGCCCCCGAGCTCCGCCCAACGGACGTCGGCCCGTGCCCCGTTCTCCTGCGGACGCACGTACGGAGTCTGCAGCTCGTCCACCGAGGAGTGCCAAAGACCCAGCATCGAGGCCGACTTGGTGTCCGGGTACGCCTCACCGGGGCCGCCGCCGTACCACTTCACCTGGCCGGCCTGCGCGAGCCCGAAGCGAATGCCGAGCCTGGGCAGCGGCACCGTCCAGTCGCCCTCGGGCGCCACGGACACGGTCAGCTTCAGCCGCTTGCCGTCGGACGTCCACCGGTACACCGTGCGCAGGCCCACCTCCCAGGCGGCGGGCGCCACCCGGGTCCGTACGGTCAACGCGTCGTCGCTCAACTCGACGCCGTCCAAGCGGTGTTGCATGCGGTGCAGGCCGTACTTGCGCCACAGTGAAGCCCAGCGGATGTCGTCCTGCCAGGAGGCGCCCTCGTCGTTGTCGGTCGGCGCCCGCCACACGTCGAGACGCAGGTCCGTCACGCTCAGCCTGCCGATCGTCTTCAGCGCACCGGTGCGTACGTCGAAGGACGCCGGGCCGACGTAGATCAGCCGCTCACTCGCAGAAGGGGTATCGCTCGCCACGACGGACGGCAACGACCGTGCACTGACCGGCAGTTGAGCCCACGCGACCTGATGGTCCTTCCTCCCCCACGCGGTGTCCTCCGCCAGCAGCGCCCGTACCGTCCACTGCGTCTCGGCCCCGCGCCCGTCACCCGACGGCGGCTGAGGCAGCTTCACCTCCGCCGACTCGCCCGGTGCCAGCGCGGGCACGTTCAGGGAGCCGTGCTCGACCGTCTTGCCGTCGACCTGGTACGACCACTCGAAGGCCAGGGCCGACAGGTCGGCGAAGTCGTAGCCGTTGGTGACCCGTACGGTCCCGTCCGCGCCGTCGCCTTCGATACGGACCGGCTCGATCACCTTCTTGAACTCGACGAGCCCCGGCGAGGGCTTGCGGTCGGGGAAGATCAGCCCGTCGCAGACGAAGTTCGAGTCGTGCAGTTCCTCCCCGAAGTCACCGCCGTACGCGAAGCCGAACCGCGCGTCCTTGATGCCGTGGTCGATCCACTCCCAGATGAAGCCGCCCTGGAGCCGCTCGTACGTTTCGAAGATCCGCTGGTAGTCGGCGATGCCACCGGGGCCGTTGCCCATGGCGTGCCCGTACTCGCAGAGGATGAAGGGGAGCCCGCGCCGCCTGTGCGTGCCGCCGTCGAGGTCCCGGCCGATCTGCTCGACCTCGTCATGGGCCGCGTACATCCGTGAATACATGTCCGTGTCACGGCAGTTGATGTCGCCCTCGTAGTGGATGAGGCGCGAGCCGTCCCGGCCGCGGATCCACTCGGCCATCGAGGTGAGGCCGCGCCCGGTGCCGGCCTCGTTGCCGAGGGACCAGATCACGACGGACGGGTGGTTCTTGTCGCGCTCGACCATGCGGGCCGCACGGTCGATCAGCGCCGGAGTCCAGCGGTCGTCGTCCACCGGATTGTCGCGCCAGGCCTGCTCGACGAAGCCGTGGGTCTCCAGGTCGCACTCGTCGATGACCCACAGCCCGTACTCGTCGCACAGGTCGAGGAAGGCCGGGTGCGGCGGGTAGTGGGAGGTGCGGACGGCGTTGATGTTGTGCCGCTTCATCAGCAGCACGTCCTCGCGCATCGTCTCCAGGTCGAGGGCACGGCCGCGCTCGGGGTGCCACTCGTGCCGGTTGACGCCCTTGAACAGGATCGGCATGCCGTTGACCTTGATCAGGCCGTCCTCGAGTACGACCGTGCGGAAGCCGATCCGCAGCGGGATCTTCTCGCCCTCGGTGGCCAGCACACCGTCGTACAGCTTCGGCGTCTCCGCGGTCCACGCCTCGACCGGAACCGTCACCGACTCACCGGTGGCGACATCGATGTCCAGCTCCGGGACCGTGACCCGGCCGTCGACATCCGATTCGACACGTAGGGTCCCGAGACCGCCCACGTGGTCGTAGGCGGCGTGCACGAAGAAGTCCAGCGCGCTGCCCGCCGGGCGGTGCAGCAGCGTGACGTCCCGGAAGATGCCGGGCAGCCACCACTGGTCCTGGTCCTCCAGGTAGGAGCCCGCCGACCACTGGTGGACGCGGACGGCAAGCACGTTCCCGGTCGGCTTCAGCAGATGGCCGACCGCGAACTCGTGGGGCAGCCGGGAGCCCTTGAACTCGCCGATGTCGGTGCCGTTCAGCCAGACCCGGGCACAGGACTCGACGCCGTCGAAACGGAGCACCGAGCCGCCCTCCGTGAGAGCGGGCCACTCGTCCGGCAGGTCGAAGACCCGCAGATGGTCACCGGTCGGGTTCTCGGTCGGCACGCGCGGCGGGTCGACCGGGAACGGGTAGAGGTGGTTGGTGTAGATCGGCGAGCCGTGGCCCTGCAGGACCCAGTGGCCGGGGACCCGCACCTCGGCCCAGTTGCCGGCGTCGTACCCGTCCGCCGCGAACGAGTCGTCCTCGGCGTCGGCGGTCGCCGACAGCCGGAAGCGCCAACTCCCGTTCAGCGAAAGGGAGGCGGCATCGGAGGACGCGTACCAGGCGCGGGGCGGCAGGGCCCCGCGCCCGGGCGAGACGTCCTCGACGTAGTCGATGGCCGTGGTGGTGCGGAAAGACATCGGTCTCCTAAGCAGAATCGACTCCGGTGCACACCCGCGCCCCAAAGGGGCGCGGGTGTGTGACATACGCGGCTCCGCCGCAGGGGCCCGAGAAGCCCCCACCGGCCCGCAGCCCTTCACACCGCACCCCGCGGAGCGGCACGTCAGCCCTTGATGCCGGTCTGTGCGACCCCCTGTACCAGCCAGCGCTGGAGGAAGAGGAACACGAGCACCAGGGGCAGGATCGAGATGGCGGTGGCCATGAAGATCAGGTGGAAGTTGACGGTCTGGTTGGTCATGTACGAGGAAAGCGCCACCTGGACCGTCCACGCTTCCTGGTCCTGGCCGATGACCAGGGGCCACAGGAAGGCGTTCCAGCCCTGGATGAACGTGATGGTGGCGATGGCCGCGAAGAAGTTCAGCGAGTTGGGCACGACGACGCGCCAGTACGCGCCCCAGTACCCGAGTCCGTCCACGCGTGCCGCCTCCTCCAGCTCCTTGGGGAACCCCAAGAAGTACTGCCGGAACAGGAAGCAGGTGAAACCACTGAAAAGCCCCGGAATGATGAGACCGCGGAAACTCGACACCCAGCCGAGCGACGAGACCAGCACGAAGCTCGGTACGAAGGTGACGGCGGCCGGCACCATCAGGGTCACCAGGACCAGGTAGAAGATCTTGTTGGCGTGCTTGTACGGGATGCGCGCAAGGCCGTACCCCGCCAGCGAACACACCAGCAGGACGCCCACGGTGTGCGCGACGCCGACGACCGTGGAGTTCCACAGGGACGTCGCGTACGGCACGGTGTTGTCGCTGAACAGCTCGCTGACGTTGCCCCACTGGATGTCGGTGGGGAAGAACTTCCATGTCTCGCCGGTGATCTCGGCGTCCGTGGAGAGCGCGTTGCGGACGATCAGATAGAAGGGGACCAGGAAGAGGAAGGCCGCGACGCCGGTGGCGATGTAGAGGCCGGTGTTGCCGATGACGTTGCCGCGCTTGATGCGTTGCGGCTTGTCCGCCCGGGGCGCGGTTTTCTCGATCTCAGGCGTGGTGGTGGTCACTTGTTCTCGTCACCCCTTCCGAGGCCCATGAACCTGCCCTGCAGCAGCGTCACCGTGCAGATCAGGACGGTGAGGATCATGGCGCCCGCGCTGCCGGCGCCGTAGTCCTGGCTGTCGCCCAGGGCGGTGTAGTACAGCTCGACGAGTGGTGGCCGGCCCCATGTCGTCTTCGGGAGCAGGTTGAAGAACTCGTCGAAGGCCTGGTAGGCGGCCACGAGCAGCAGCAGGATCACGGCGGTCGACGTCGCCCGCAGTTGGGGCAGCGTGATGTACCAGAAGGTCTGCCAGCCCGGCTTGGCGCCGTCGATGGCGGCGGCCTCGTACAGCGACGGCGGGATGTTCTGCAGTGCCGCCAGGAACAGGATCATGTAGAAGCCGGACTGCAGCCACAGTCGCAGAGTGAGGATGACCAGCCAGTACCAGGGGGGATTGGGGTCGGCCAGCCAGGCGACGTTCTCGATGCCGACCCAGTCGAGGACGGTGTTCATCAGCCCGAAGCGCACGCCGCTGAAGATGGACATCTTCCAGATCAGCGAGGCCGCGACGAAACTGACCGCCGTCGGCAGGAAGAAGACCGACCGGAAGAACGCCTTCATGAAGCGCAGTCGGTGCACCATCAACGCCAGGCCCAGCGACAGCGCCCAGGTGACCGGCACGACGATCGCGGCGAAGACGCTGAAGGTCCCCAGCGACCTGACGAAGTCGCCGTTCGTCAGCATGTACTCGTAGTTGTCGAAGCCGACGAACTTGTCCGGCGTGACCGTGTAGCGCGCTTCGTAGAAGCTGAGCCAGGCGCTCCAGAGGATGGGGATGTAGACGAAGATCAGCAGACCGATGAGGAACGGTCCGGTGAAGAGCCAGAAGTTGAACGTGGTGCCCCGCACGCCCCGCCGCGGCTTGGTCTTGGAGACCTTGGCCGGGGCGGGGCGCGTGGCGTCACGCGTAGTCGTGGTCGACATGTCGTTACCTGTCCGGCGGCCTATCCGAAGAGCTTCTTGAGTTCGCGGTTGACCTTCGCATCCGCGGTGTCGAGGGCCTTCTCCGGTTCCACGCCCTTGCGCACGACGTCGGCGATCAACTCTTCGAACGCGGTGATCATCGCCTGCGTCCAGGACGGGTTCTCGAACCGTCCGTACTCGTTGAAGAACTTGACGCCCTCAGCCGGCAGACCGGACTTGAGCTTGTCGGCGGACTCGGCGATCGACGTGCGCGGCGGGACGTGGAAGCCGTAGCTGAGCGCCCAGTCCTCCTGGTGCTCCTTCTGATCGATCCACAGCCACTTCACGTACTCCTTGGCCAGGTCGACGTTCTTGCCCTTGGCGTTCACGAACATCGACCAACCGCCGTTGAAGACGGACGGCTTGGCCCCGTCCGCGGCGACGGGGTAGGGGAAGATGCCGAGGTCGTCGCCGAGCGCCTTCTGCAGTGCGGGCATGGCCCACATGCCGCTCCACTGGATCGCGCACAGGCCCTGGATCAGAGCGGAGGGGTCCCAGGAGTCGGCGGGCGCGCCGGTCAGCAGATGGCCGGCCTTGAACATCGTGCGGTACTTCGACAGCGTCTCGGCCACGGCGTCCGTGTGGTACGCGATCTGGTTGTCGGCGGTGAGCTGGTCCGCACCCGAGGACCACACCAGGGGGTACTGCGTCTGGACCATGTCGTTGCCGATGAACAGGCCCTTGACCTTGTCGGTGGTGAGCTTGGCGGCGGCCTCGACGAGCTCGTCGAGGGTCTGCGGCACCTCGACGCCCGCCTTCTCCAGCATCGACTTGCGGTAGTAGAAGAACTGCGGGTCGTCGATCATGCGGACGCCCCATATCTTCCCGTCGATGGTGTGCGACTTGATGTCGGCCGGGTTGAAGTCGTCCTTGACCGGGTTGACGAGATCGCTGAGGTCGGCGACCTGACCGCTCCTGATCAGCTGGAGCTGCGGGTGGAACTCGAAGACGTCGGGCGCGTTCTTGGTGAGCAGGGCCGAGAACAGCTTGCTCTCGAAGTTGGTGCCGGTGATCCACTGCGTGGCCACGTTGGCCCCGTCGAAGTCCTTCGCGTACCGCTTGATGGCCTCCTGCGTGCCGGCCTCACCGTACGCGTGGAAGTACTGCGTCAGAGACTTGCCCGAGGCGCCTCCCTCGGAGCGGCCGGTGTTGCCGCCGCACGCGGCCAGCCCGCCGGTGGCGGCCAGGCCCATGGCGGCCCGCAATACGGTGCGACGGTCCCAGTTGTTGCTGTTCAGTGCCGACATGCTGACGTCCTTGTCTCTCAAGTGCGGCTGCGGCGCAATCACTCAGTGAGCCGGTGGCTCAAAACTCAGGTGCGGTGCGGGACGTTAACCTTCGGCTAAGGCTTCGGCAAGGGGTTGGACGAAGTCTGTGCGAAGCGTTGTACAGGGTTCGGAATTCCGAACGAATGGGGCCGATGAGGGTTGACCCGGGGGCGGTTACTGCTTGGACCAGGTGCGTCGGTTGGACCTCTGGCCGGCCTTCTGGGTGATCGAGGACAGCGCGCCTTCGAGCGCGAACGTCGCCGCGCCGAGGCACACCGGATCGGTGGGGATCGGGGACAGGACGATCTCGGTGGCGGCCAGTGGCCGATTCAAGGCATGCCTGGCCACCGCCTCGCGCACCTCCTCGAGCAGGGGCTCGCCGAGGGCGGCCGCGACCCAGCTGCTGAGCACGACCACCTCGGGATTGAGCAGGTTCACCAGGTCCGCGATGCCCGCACCGAGGTAACGGGCCGTGTCCCGGACCACCTTGACCGCCACCGGATCCTGGGCGGCGACCCCACGGGCCAGGGCATCGATGGTCGCCGTCTGGTCCTCGGGGTGCAGCAGCGGGCTGCGCGGGCTCAACTCCCGTATGTTCAGCATGATTCCGGGCGCTCCCACATACGTCTCCACGCAACCGTGGTTGCCGCAGTGACAGAGCCGCCCGTCCAGTACGAGCGTGGTGTGGCCCCATTCGCCCGCGCTGTTGCTGACCCCGCGATGGAGCCCGCCACCGAGAGCGAGCCCGGCGCCCACCCCCGTACCGAGGTTCACCACCACGGCGTCCCCGCGCCCGCGGGCCGCGCCGAACCACAACTCGGCGACCGCGCAGGCGCGCAGCGGATTGTCGAGATACAGCGGATACGAGATGTGCTCGGAGAGCAGATCGAGCAGCGGCACATCGTGCCAGTCCCAGTTCGGCGCGTACTCCGCGATCCCGGTCGCGCGGTCCACCTGCCCCGGCACGCTGACCCCGACCCCGAGCACGCGCGCACCGTCGACGCCGGCCTGTGCGACCACCGACTCGACGGCCGTGGCGACGTGCCCGACGACCTGCGCCGGACGGCTCTCGCCAGGGCGCATGTCCTCGTCCGCGCGGGCCAGCACATTCAGCGCGAGGTCGAACAGCTCGACGCGTACGTACGTCTCCGCGATGTCCACGCCGATCAACGCGCCCCCCGACGCGTTGACGGCCACGAGGCCCCGCGGGCGGCCACCCGCCGAGTCCTCGAACCCGACCTCGGTGAGCATCCCGAGGTCCAGCAACTCACCGACCAACGTCGCCACCGTGGCCAGACTCAGCCCCGTGGCGGCCGCCAGCTCCTGCCGGGAGGTGGGCGACTCGGCGATGATCTGGCGCAGCACCTCATAGCGGTTCGCAGTGCGTATGTCGCGGGATGTGCCGCGCTTCATTGGACTCCCCTCGCTGACCAGCACCGGGCTTGCGATCCGGACCTGCTTTTCGGCCGGCGTCCGGCCCGCGGCGGAGCCGCTGTCGGATGCAGCGTCCCCCGGGAAAGCACAGCACCGGGCGGCCCCCTCGATCCCTTCAGAACCATGCCGAGCCACGTCGGCCCCGGCGCGGCGCAAGGCTATGGCCTGCGACGGACTTTCGACAAGGGGTTAGGAAAGGGGTTGTAAAAAGACGGGCTCGGGTACGGGCATGGCTGGACGTCAGTCGCCCAGAACCTCTCGGACGAAGGTGTTCCGGAACGTGCCCGCCGGGTCCAGCTCCTCCGCCAGCGCCGTGAACGCGTCGATCCGCGGATAGCGTTCGCGCAGCGTAGCCGGTGCTGTGGTGAACACCTTGCCCCAGTGCGGGCGCGCATCGAAAGGCGCGAGCGCCTCCTCGATCCGCCGCACCACGGGCAGCACAGCTGCTGTGTCCGGGACCCACGTGAAGTGGAACGCCGCCGTGTCCCGCCCGTACGCCGGGCTCAGCCACTGGCTGTCGGCGGCAACCGTACGGACCTCGCAGATCTGCAGCACCGGCGCGATCGTCGCCCGGATCGCGTCGAGAGCGCGCAGGGCGTCGAGCGCGTACGGGCGCGGCAGCAGATACTCCGACTGCAGCTCGGCGCCACTGCTCGGAGTGAACTCGGCCCGGAAATGCGGCAGTCGCTCATGCCAGGGACCCGGCACGCCGAACTGCTGCGTGCAGTTCTGGGCGGGCATGCCCGGCACCGGGTGCATTGCCTCGGTGGCGGGCGCGGCCCACGGGAAGTCGTGGTGCGGCTGGTCGGTGCGCCGCTTCACCCAGGCCTGTACGAAGCCGGACTGCCGCCAGTCGGTGAACAGACTCACGCTGTACGCCGCTGCCGACATCGTCTCGAAGTCCAGCCCCGTGAGGGGGAGTTGGCCGTACACCTGCTGGGCGACCTCGAAGTCCGGCTCCAGGTCGAGGGTGAGCGCGGTGACCACGCCGAGCGCGCCCAGAGAGGTCACGGCGCCGTCGAAGCGGGCGTCGCCGCGGCCGATCGTCAGCAACGAGCCGTCGGCGGTGACCAGTTCGACCTCGCGTACGGCCGAGGCCAGCGAGCCGTTGGAGTTCCCCGAGCCGTGCGTGCCGGTCGCCACGGAGCCCGCCACCGAAATGTGCGGCAACGAGGCCATGTTGTGCAACGCGAGCCCGCACTCGTGCACGCGCCGGGCCAACTCCGCGTACCGCACCCCGCCCGCCACCCGCACCGTACGGGCCGCCGTGTCCACCTCCACCGACGGCGGCAGCGCGGTCAACGAGACCAGCACGCCCTCACTGCCCGGGTCGGCGACCTCGTTGAACGAGTGCCCGCTGCCCAGCACCCGCACCCTCGCGCTCTGCGCGAGGAGCGCGCGCAACGCGTCGAGCGAGCGCGGGCGGTGCAGCTCCTTGGCGGAGTAGGTGATGTTGCCCGCCCAGTTGGTCACGCGCTCTTTGGCTACGGCTTCTGTCGTCCCTGCCATCGGTGTCGTCCCTCCCCAGGAAGCCCTCTGTTGTAGATGGAAGCTACCTTGACGGGGCGGATGGGCTTCCGCTGCGGATAGGGAGGCGGTGTTCGCTGTATCAGTAGCGGGCCCTTCCGGGGCTCTCAGCTGGCTTCCGGTGCGGCATACGCGAAGTCGTACGCGGCCCAGTCGGTGAGCGTGCGATAGCCGAGGCGCTGGTAGAGGGCGTTGCTGGTGGGGTTGGACAGGTCGGCGAACAGCACGACATCCCTCGCGCCCGCGGCCAGCGCGGCCCTGCTCACCTCTGCCGTCACGGCGCCCGCGTAGCCGTGACCGCGCAGGTGGGCCGGGGTGTAGACGACGTCCACCTGGACCTGGCCGCCGATCATCGGGTTCATGCCCGCGATGGACACGGGAGTGCCGTCCGGTGTCTCCCAGAGCGTGTAGCGCTTGTCGGCGTAGCGTGTGTCGGCCCATGAGTCGGCGTCGATGGAGACGTCCTCCCCGACGGCCTTGGCGAACTCGCCGCACCAGAACATGACTTGCTCAAGGTCCGGCTCGCCCAGGACGCGGCCCCGGCCCGCCGGCAGCGGCTCCGGTGGGGTGAGCTTGCCCAGGCGGTACAGACGGAGCCGCGTGTCGCGGATTTTCGGCGTTGCGCCGGTGTGCCGCTGCCAGGCCTCGGCGAAAGCGGTGGCGGTGCTGTGGTCCGCGCTGACGGAGGGAAGTGAGTGCCCGGCGGCGGCCAGGTGCGCGGCGAGAGTGTCGGCCTGTTCAGGTGTGAGCGGGGTCGGGCACAGTGCACGGGGCGGGAGGCGGTGGAAGGTGGCGTGGACCTCGCCCCCTTGCTCCAGCACGCCGAAGACGGGGGCTGCGGTGCCGAACGCGTCCGCCCCACGCGCTTGCAGTCTCGCGGCCCACGTCAGCGGCATGACGTGCAAGCCGGGCCGCGAGTGCAGGAACTCCCCGGCGCGGGCGAGAAAGTCGTCGACGTCTTCGGTGAGGTGCCAGCCATCCGATCGCATGCTTCATGATTGCTTACGGGGGCAGCTCCTTGCCCGTCGTTCCCGCCAGCCGCGCCCCCTGACCGTTCACGAGGAACTGCTTCGCACTGCTCCTGTCGGCCGCCATAGGCGAATCCCCGCGGCAGTGCGGGCACATCGGCCGAGGGTGCCGGACCCCAGTAGGATGTCGCGGCAAAATGTGACAGTCGGGTGCCGAACTGTCACATTTTGCCGCGACAGCCCCCTGGTCTGGGGATGAGTCGCCCACGGCATCCTCGTCGTGTGCGGGGCCATGGCGCGTTTCTCGGTGGTCAGTCGATCCGCTAATCGGTTGCCGTTTCGTCTGCTATCGGTTCGTAATCCCATGCACAGCCCCTAAGTTGAGCAGGTGACGCTGGACCCCTGGTCGTCGACAAGCTGTGCGTCCTCCCGCTGCGCGGGCCAAGCCGGCCGAGCCACCTGCACCGTGCTGCGCCGGTCTTCCGGCGGCGGGGCCCCTGGACCGACCTGCACACCATCGACGCGACGACCGAAGGGGCCTGGTACGAGGGCGAGTTGGCCACCACGGCGCCGTACACCTCGCTCCGCCTCCACGACGCCCACGACGGCCGGTGCAATCTCGCCGAGGTCAAGTTCTGGTATTACGCGGCCGAGGAGGGCTGAGGCACGCCGGGCCGTGACCGCGGCATCGCGGTCCGCTCAGGCGTGTCGGTTTGCCGGAGGACTGCGGTCCCATATCGCCTCTGTCGTACGGGAGTTGGATTTCGGTGGTCGGCTGATCCACCGCCATGAGAGGTTCTTTCCGCACTATTCGATGTGTCGTCACAGATGCCCGGAGTTACCGGGCGGGATGGAGCAGCGATGGCGGTCAGCGGCGTACGCAGCGGGTTCAGAGGGCGGATCCGGAGGGCGGTGGCCGTCGGCGCGTGTGTCGCGGCGGTCGGCCTGGTGCCCTCGACGGCACTCGCGACCCCCGGCAGCGGGGTCACCGGAACCATCCTCGCCAAGGGGACGTCCGACGACGGTCTGAAGATCAAGACCCGTGGGCGCACCGACGTGGTGGTCCGCACGATCACCGTCGCGCCGGGCGGCTCCACCGGCTGGCACTACCACCAGGGCGAGCTGATCGCCGTCGTCCAGTCCGGGACGCTCACCCGCACGATGCACGACTGCACGGTGGAGACCACCACGGCCGGGAAGTCCTTCGTCGAGCCCGCCGGACCTCACCATGTGCACATCGGCCGCAACCTGGGCACCGAGCCCGTCGTCCTGTACGTGACCTACCTGCTGCCCGAAGGGGCACCGCTGTCCGTCGACGCGCCCGACCCCGGCTGCGGCGTCTGAGGGACCCGGCACCGATCCCGTCCAGCCGGGGGCATACCGTGAGGAGTGGAGCACAACCGCCGCCGGGAGCGAGGAGTTACGGGATGGGCAGCCGCACCGCGCTGGTCGAGGATCTGATGGAACGGTTCCCGCACGTACCGCGGGAGGCCGTCTTCAAGGAGGACCTGCTCAGGGGTGGGGTCGCTTTCGACGCGTCGGCCCTCAGTGACAACGAGGACGGCGAGGTCAAGCCGAAGTCGTACTTCATCTTCTCCTTCGACCACGGCACCTTGCCGGAGCTTGGCGAGGCCGCGCTCCGGCGTCCGCCCGAGGAGATCATCCTCACCGGCGGCCCGTACGACCTGCGGCGCACCGTCGTCTCCGTACGCGTCAATCCGTCCTCGCCCTACCGGGTGGCCGCGGGCGAGGACGGTGTGCTCGGGCTCTACCTCGACGGGAAGCGGATCTCGGACGTCGGGGTGCCGCCGATGCCCGAGTACTACCGGCACACGCTCGCGAGCGGGAAGTCCGTGATGGAGGTGGCCCCGACGATCCAGTGGGGCTACCTCATCTACCTCACCGTCTTCCGGGTCTGCCAGTACTTCGGCGCCAAGGAGGAGTGCCAGTACTGCGACATCAACCACAACTGGCGCCAGCACAAGGCGGCGGGGCGCCCGTACACCGGTGTGAAGGACGTCGAGGAGGTCCTCGAGGCCCTCGAGATCATCGACCGGTACGACACCGCCAAGGCGTCCACCGCCTACACCCTCACCGGAGGCGCGATCACCAAGACGGTCGCCGGACGGGACGAGGCCGACTTCTACGGGCACTACGCCAAAGCCATCGAGGAACGTTTCCCCGGGCGGTGGATCGGCAAGGTGGTGGCCCAGGCGCTGCCGCGCGACGACGTGCAGCGCTTCAAGGACTACGGCGTGCAGATCTACCACCCCAACTACGAGGTGTGGGACGAGTACCTGTTCAAGATGTACTGCCCGGGCAAGGAGCGCTACGTCGGCCGCGACGAGTGGCACAAGCGCATCCTCGACTCGGCGGAGGTCTTCGGCGCGCGCAACGTCATCCCCAACTTCGTGGCCGGCGTGGAGATGGCCGAGCCCTTCGGCTTCACGACCGTGGACGAGGCGATCGCGTCGACGACCGAGGGCCTGCGCTTCTTCATGTCGCACGGCATCACGCCCCGGTTCACCACCTGGTGCCCCGAGGTGACGACACCGCTGGGCAAGGCCAATCCGCAGGGTGCGCCACTGGAGTACCACATCCGGCTGCTCGAGGCGTACCGCTCGACCATGGACGACTTCGGGCTGTCCTCGCCGCCCGGATACGGCCCACCCGGACCGGGTAACGCGGTCTTCTCGGTGAGCTCGTTCATGGACAGCTTGCCGGCCAACGAGGAGGCGTCGGCGGTCTGAGGGTGGGCGGCCCGGTGCGGGGCGGGGAACGGGAGTTTGCGCTGGTGGGGACGGGGTTGGTGTGAGCTGCTGAGGCAGCAGTGGTCAGTGCATATGCATGTGACGCTTGTCAGTTGTGCGGGTCGCGTGAAAAACTCTGACCCCCCTTGAGTTGTCCCCGCTCAACTGCCGTATTGCCCTGGTGAGTTGACTCCCCTCTTTTTCGGATGCAGGTGAAGTCCCCGCCCATGCCTGACCTGCCGACCCCTGAAGACGCGGCCGAGGCCACCCTGTTCTCGGAGTGCTGGGACGCGGTGCTGTCGTACGCCGATCTGTGCACCGCCGGTTCCTCCGGTGCCCGACAGCTGGCCTCCGAGGCGTTCTCCCATGGCATACGTGAGGTGCGCGCCTCCGAGGACAGCGGCGGCAAGAGCTTCGGGCGCCGGTCGCGGACGCCCCGGCTGCCGCGAATACCGCTGTTACTGACCTCCGTACGCAAAACGGCTGCCCGCTGGGAGTCGCGAGGCCAGGGCGACCGCCTCGATCCGGAACTGCGGCTGTGGCTCAACTCCGAGAAGTCGGAGCGCTATTCGGGGCCGCCGTTGCAACGGCCGCTCGCGTTGCGCGCGCTCAGGGACATGCAGGAAGCGGACGCGGCGCTGCTGTGGCTGGCCGAGGTCGAGGCGATACCGCTGCCCGCCGTGGCCGGCCGGCTCGGTCTCGATCCGGAGGGCGCTGCCGAGGAACTCGAGCAGGTGCGCCGCGTGTTCCGCGACCGCTGCCACCGCAACCATCTCGACACCCCGCTCGACGCGGAGTGCCGCCGTTACGCCCGGCTCCTCGACGCGGTCACCCGCTCACCCGGTGCCGACACCCCCGAGGACCTTTCCCGTCACCTAGCGCGATGCGTGCGGTGCGCGGAGGCCGCCGCCTGTCTGCGGCCGACCGGCGGCGGGGTGCCCGCGGCGCTCGCGGGCGGCGTGCTCGGCTGGGGCGGACTCGCGTATCTGGAACGGCGGCGCAGAGCCGTGGAGTCGGGGCTCAGCCGGTCGAGCACCGACCCGGATGAGGTGGCGCCGCCGCCGGATGCCGAGGAGGGCAAGGCCCGGATCGGGCGCGCCGGGCTGCTGGTCGCGGCCGTCATCGTGTCCCTGCTCGCGCTCGTGGTCTCGCTGGGCGCCTTCAACTCCGACTCCGACAGCGACCCCGTCGCACAGGACGAGTCGGCCTCGGACCGGGAGCCGGTGGGTGACCAGGTGCCCCCGCCGAACGCCCTGCCGCCCGCCACCGCCTCCCCAGCGCCGGAGCCCTCGGACTCCGACCCCTCGGATCCGGGGGCGGGCTCCGACGGCGACAAGGATGACCAGAACGACGAGAACGACGAGGGCGGCGACAAACAGCCTGGCCAGAAGCCCCAGGGCGAGGCGACGGACTCCCACGAAACCGACCCCGAGCCCACCAAGTCCGCGTACTGCAAGGCCGGTTACGACCTGGTCAACCAGTGGCCGGACGGCTTCCAGGCCAACGTCATCGTCACCACCACCAAGGCCCTCGACGACTGGCGCGTCGGCTGGAAGTTCCGTGACGGCCAGCGCATCACCCAGATGTGGGACGGCAAGGCCGACCAGGACGGCTCCCGGGTGACCGCCACCGCCGCCGACTACAACAAGCACGTACCCGCCGGCGGCAAGCTCACGGTCGGTTTCCTCGCGTCGTGGGAGGGCGAGAACTCGGCGCCGTACGACGTCACGCTGAACGGGCACAGCTGTACGGACGCGAGCTGAAGGGCTCGCTCCGGAGCGACCCCGGATTGGCCGTGCTCGCAAGCGGCTCAGCCGGCGGAGGTCCTTGTCGCTGAGTAGGGCGTCTGCTTGACTCCGCCACGTCAGGACGCCGACGCAGTGGCGGAGGACGCCATGGAGATCACCCGAAGACGGCTGTTGTCCGCCCTCTCAGCCGCCGGTCTGGTGGCCGTGATCCCCTCGGAGCCGGCGAGCGCGGCGGAGGTGGCCGTGGGCAGTGCACGTCTCCTGGCCAACACGGTGGCGGTGTTCGCCGGGACCGCCGAGTCCAACGCCCGGCGGGAGACGGCCGCCAAGCTCGCCGCCATCGACACGGCCGCGCGGACGAATCTGGCGTCGATGGAGGCGGCGGGCGCGGGCGAACTGTTCGCCGGTCTGGTGCTCGGCACCGACGAGGCGAACCTCAACACCGCGTTCCGGCGGCTGTACGAGATCGCCCTCGCCACCCGCACACCGGGCGCCCCAGCCTCCGACCTGTACGGGAACACCGCCGTGCAGCACCGGGTGATCGACGGCCTCGGCCGGCTGCACGAGCGCTACTACGGCGACCAGTCCAAGGGCTACTACGGCAACTGGCACCACTGGGAGATCGGCCTCTCCCAGCACATCAGCAAGACCCTGGCGTTACTCTCCGACGAGGTGAAGGCGTACCGCCCCGACCTCATCCGCACCTACGTCACCTCGATGGACGCCTACCTCCGCAACGGCGTCGACGGAGACGTGAACCTCGACTCGCGCTTCCACACCGGCGCCAACCTCGCCGACATCACCACCAACCGGATCCTGCAGGGCGCGCTCCTCGGCGACGACGGGCGCATCCGCAAGGCCCTCACCGACCAGCTCACGGTCTTCGTCACCATCGACCCGTACCACCTCAACCACGGTGTCACGGACGGCCATTACGCCGACGGGTCCTTCATCCAGCACTCCTCCGTCGCCTACACCGGCTCGTACGGCAAGGCCCTGCTGACCCGTGTCGTCCAGGCCCTCAAGATCCTCGACGGTACGGGTTTCGCGCACGGCGAGGAACTGGTGCCGACCGTGCACGGCTGGGTGAAGAACGGCTTCGCACCGCTGATCTTCGAGGGCTGGATGATGGAGATCGTCAAGGGGAGGGCGGTCTCGCGGACGGACACCGGCTACACCGATGTCGCGGTGGTCGTAGAGGCCGTCGTCGACCTCGCCTCACTCGCGACCGGCGCCGAGGCCACCGCCCTGAAGAGCTACGTCAAGTACATCCGGTCGACCTCGCGCACCGCCCTCGACCCGGCCGCCTTCGTCTCCCCGGTCAGCATCGTGCGCTACGCCGACATCATCGGCGACACCACCGTCCCGCCCGCGGACCTCAGCCCCGCCTCGCGCAGCGTCGCCTTCAACGCCATGGACCGGACCGTGCACCGCAGACCGGGGTACGCCTTCGCTCTCGCCCGCAGTTCCGACCGGATCAGCAAGTACGAGTACATGAACGGCGAGAACCTCATGCCCTGGTTCCAGGGCGACGGCGCGTACTACCTCTACCTCTCCGGTCAGGACCAGACCCAGGCGTACGGCGTCGACTACTTCACCACGGTCTCGCCGTACGGCCTCGCGGGAGTCACCGCGCCGGTCGAGCGGCGGCAGACGATCCCCGAGCTGTACGGGAAGCCGTACTACGACAACCCCGGCCACCCGCTCAACTTCACTTCGTCGTCCGAGTCGCAGAACAAGTACGTGTACTTCCCGCGCGGCACCAACCGGTACTCCGGCGGCGCCGTCCTCGGGGCGTACGGCGCCGCCGGGATGGTGCAGTCCGACGACCTCGCCCACCGCGACAAGGAAGCGGGGCTGCTGCCGGACGACTTCGTTGCCTACCGCAACGCGACGGCGACCAAGTCGTGGTTCCTGCTCGACGAGGAGATCGTGGTGCTCGCGGCGGGGGTCGGCGACAGCGCCGGGCGGGCCGTGACCACGACGATCGACGCCCGCACCGCCGCACCTGACGATCAGCTCTCCGTCACCGGAATGCGCCCTGACGGCCGCCCCTGGACCGGCCCGGGCCTCGGCGACCTGCACTGGCTGCGCTACGCCAACGCCACACAGCGGACCGCCGTCGGCTATGTCTTCCTGGACACCCCGCCGGTGCGGGTCGCGCTGGACAGGGTTACCCGCAGCCGCCGGGTGGTCCGCACCTCGAACCCGGACACCGCCGTGACCCGCACCGTGCTCGGTGTGACGGTCGAGCAGGCTCCAGGAGCTGAACCGGCCCGCCTGGCCTACGTGTTGGTGCCGAACGCGGCGGAGACGGGCCTGCGTTCGTACCTGCACGACGGGCCCCTGAAGGTCCTGGCGAACACGTCACGCCTGCAGGCCGTCACCCATACCGGCCTCGGCCTGACGGCCGCCAACACCTTCACACCCGGCCGTCATGAGGCAGTAGGGATGCGTATGCGCATCGACGGCCCCGCCTCGGTGATCGTGCGACGCGAACGCCGAGGCCTGACCACCGTCGCCGTGTCCGACCCGACCATGCACCGCGACACGGTCACTGTCCTGCTCCCTGGCCCGCCCCTGCGAGAGGTCACGTCGGACGACGGGGTACGCGTACGCGCGACCCACGGCGGAACGCGGCTGGACTTCGACACCCACCACGCGTACGGACGGAGCTTCAGGGCCACGCTGCGCGGCTGGGCCTGACATAGGGGTACAGTTTATAGAGGTGTAGTTCTATATTCTGCTGTCCGTCGGAGAGGTGTGGGTCGGAGAGGCATGGACAAGCCCGTCGAGATGTTCGACCGCGACTACGAATGGTCGGCGCTGACGCGTTTCATCGAGGATGACCAGCCGGGCGCGACGCTCGGGGTGGTCTCCGGGCGGCGCCGACAGGGCAAGACCTTCCTGCTCGACGCGGCCTGCCGTGCCGTGGGCGGGTTCTACTTCGGCGCAACCGAAGCCACCGATGCCGAGTCCTTGCGGAGGATCAGTGCCGCGCTCACCGCGCATGTGCGCCCTGCCAGTCCGTACCACTTCTCCGACTGGGCCGAGGCCGTCGACGCGCTCCTCGCGCTGGGCACGGAGCGGCCCGTGCCCGTCGTGATCGACGAGTTCCCGTACCTCGTCAAGGCGAATCCGGAGCTCCCCTCGATCATCCAGGAGGCGCTGCGGACCCTGCGCGACGAGCGCAGCGGGTCCCGTACCCGGCTGCTGCTGTGTGGCTCGGCGCTGTCGTTCATGGGCAGGCTGCTGTCCGGCAATGCTCCCCTACGAGGCCGGGCAGGGCTGGAGTTGGTCGTCCGCCCTCTCGACCACCGCCTGGCCGCCGAATTCTGGAACATCACAGACCCGCGCCTTGCTCTGCAGGTCAACGCCATCGTGGGCGGTACACCTGCGTATCGACGGGAATTCGCCCGTGGCGACACCCCGGACGGAGCCGACGACTTCGACGACTGGGTCGTCCGCACTGTCCTCAACCCGGAGACCCCCTTGTTCCGCGAGGCCCGCTATCTGCTCGCGGAAGAGCCCGACCTGCGGGACACCGCCCTGTACCTGTCCGTGCTGGCGGCGGTCGCCGACGGCAACGCCACCCGCGGGGGCATGGCCGGGTACCTGGAGCGCAAGGCCACCGACATCGCTCACCCCATCAACGTCCTTGAAGATGCCGGCCTGTTGCACCGGGATGCCGACGCCTTCCGCGAGAACCGCCCCACCTACCGCATCGCCGAACCACTGATCGGCTTCTATCACGCCATCATGCGGCCGGTCTGGGACCAGCTGGAACGCCCCGGCAGCGCGGCCCGCGTCTGGCAGGCCAGCCGTCGCCGCTTCATCAGCAACGTCCTCGGTCCCCATTTCGAACAGGTCTGCCGCGAATGGGCACTGCACCACGCCGACCCGGAACTGTTCGGCGGCCTGCCCGCCCGCGTCGGACACGGCGTGGTGCACGATCCCAAGGCCCGTGTCGGACACGAAGTGGATGTGGCGGTCATCGGTATCGCCGACGGCTCCAGGCCACCGCTCCTTGCGATCGGCGAGGCCAAGTGGAACGACACCATGGGCATCGCCCACATTGAGCGCCTCCGGCACATCCGCGACCTCATCGCCCAGGCCGGACGTTACGACACCACCGGCACCCGACTCATGTGCCTCAGCGGCGCGGGCTTCAACGAGAAGGCCTACGCGGCTGCGCAGGCTGACCCTGATGTCCAACTGGTCGACCTGGAGGCGCTCTACGGACTGGCGTGACGCTATCCCGTCGCGCAATGGCCGGCGTTCATGGGTTGCCGAAATTCGATGGCGTCGTGGCTCAGGTGTCTCTAGTGTCGGGGCTGTTCGAGCGGTGGCCTGAGGGCGCCGCTGGTGACTTGGGTTGGTTGGGAGGTGTGACCGATGGCTGTCTCTGTGATGGGCGCTGCCCGCATCCGGAAGTTCATCAAGTCCACCTCTGTGGCCACCGGCTGACATCTTCCCGGGGCCACCCTTCGAAGGGGCAACCCCTTGTCTTTGTCTGCTGGTTCTCTTTCTCCGCATCCGCTCGCGTCCTATGGCTGGGACGACGCGTGGGCTGCGGAATTCGCCCCGTATCTCGAGCGGGGGCTGGTGCCCGGGCGGGTCGTCCGGGTTGATCGTGGGCAGTGCGATGTGGTCACTGCCGACGGGCTGGTGCGGGTCGACACCGAGTTCGTCACGCCGAACGATCCGCTGCGGGTCATCTGCACCGGCGACTGGGCCGCCGTCGACGCCGGCGGGGATCCCCGTTACGTACAGGCGTATCTGCCGCGGCGTACCGCCTTCGTGCGCTCGACGTCCTCGAAGCGGTCGGAAGGGCAGATCCTTGCCGCCAACGTCGACTACGCGGTGGTCGCGGTGTCGTTGGCGGTGGAGCTCGATCTCGGGCGGATCGAGCGGTTTCTGGCGCTTGCCTGGGAGTCGGGGGCGCAGCCGCTGGTCGTGCTGACCAAGGCGGATCTCGTGCCTGACGGTGCGACGCTCTCGCATTTGGTGCAGGACGTGGAGACCACCGCGCCGGGTGTGGCGGTGCTGCCGGTCAGTTCCACCGTGGGGGACGGTCTCGATGTCCTCGCCGCGGTGGTCTCCGGCGGTACGTCCGTGCTGCTCGGGCAGTCGGGTGCCGGTAAGTCGACCCTCGCCAACGCCCTCCTCGGCGAAGAGGTGATGTCGGTGCACGCCACGCGTGACGTGGATGGGAAGGGGCGGCATACGACCACGACCCGCAACCTTCTCGTGCTGCCGGGTGGCGGTGTGCTCATCGATACGCCTGGGCTGCGGGGAGTTGGGCTCTTCGATGCCGAGGGTGGGGTCGGGCAGGTGTTCTCGGAGATCGAGGAGCTTGCCGCGGAGTGTCGTTTCCAGGACTGTGCGCATGTGGCTGAGCCGGGGTGTGCGGTGTTGGAGGCCGTGGAGTCGGGTGTGCTGCCGGAGCGTCGTCTCGACAGCTATCGGAAGCTGTTGCGTGAGAATCAGCGGATCGTTGCCAAGACGGATGCGCGGGCTCGGGCGGAGCTTCGGAAGGAGTGGAAGCGGCGGGGGGCTTTGGGGCGGGCCGCGATGGACGCCAAGCGGGGGCGTTGGCGCTGAGCGTTGGCGGGTTTCGTGCGGGTGGGTGGGGCGGGGTTTCTTTCCCCAGCCCCGCCCCTTCCCGAAGCTGGGGGCTGCGCCCCAGGCCCCCGCCAGGGGGTGGTGGGTGACGCTGCGTGTCGCGGCTGCGGGTTGTGTGTGGCTGGTCGCGCAGTTCCCCGCGCCCCTGAGGTGGTTGGTGGGTGCGGGGCCGTGGTCCGGTGCGTCAGCCCGTCGCCAACAGGGCGTACGGCCCCTTGCTGGTACAGGGTTCTGGTGTGCCCAGACCGGAGCTAAGCGACGGGCATAGGACGCACCGGCCCACGTCCCCTCCCGCCGGAGGGAGGATGCGGGTAGTTGGGGGTCCGGGCTTTTCGGGGCCCCTTGCTCGTCGGGGTGCGGGCAGTCGCAGGTTTTTAGGGGCGCGGGGCTGTGTCAATTTGCGGCTCCGCCGCGTGGGCGCGACCAGCCACAACGTACCCGCAGCCGGCGATCAGGCCGGTAGCCCCCATCGCGGGGCCGCCTCGTTCGGCTCGACCGGAGCGATTTGTAGGTCCGGGCGGTCGCCCTTGGCGGTGATCAGTGCCGACTCGCCCTTACGTAGGGGGATTTGGATCGTGCCGTCGTCGACGGAGTCGTATCGCAGGGGGCGTCCGCGGGCGTCCCGTACGTCGACGGCGCCCGCGATGCCGTGACGTACGACGCACGGCGCGCCCGCCTCGCTCGCCAGCCGCACCCAGCGCGTCGCCCCTCCCTCCCGCACCGCGCTGAGCAGAAACGCCCCCTGCGTGCGGAAGTTGTGGACCGTCAGGTCCGACCAGGCCGCGGGGAGGGCGGGGAAGACGCGGACGATGCCGCCCCACGACTGGCAGACCATGTCGTGCAGGGACTGGGCCGCCGACAGGGGGGTTTCGATGACCGGGCCGGTTTCCTTGTACATGGTGTTGGGCTGGATGAAGCGGGACATCAGCTGGCCGAGGTAGGTGAGCGCGTCCTCGCCTTTGCCCAGCAGGGCCGAGATCGAGGCCGCGCCTGTGAATGTGTAGCCCTGGAGGGCGCCCTCGAAGCCGACCCAGTGGGCCAAGGACTTCTCGATCAGGGCCTTTTCAGTCGGCGTACTGCCCGTCAGTTCGTACAGGGGGTACACCGCCAGCAGATGCGAGTAGTGGCGGTGCGACTTCGCGAAGGGGATGTCCGCGCCGATCATGAAGCCGTTCTCGTCGGTCGGGTACGCCACCCGCCGGGCCAGCACCTCGCGCCAGCGCGGTGCCAACTCGTCGTCGATGCCGAGGAGTTCGGTCGACTCCAGGAGCGTACGACAGCCCCATGTCAACAGCATCAGGTCGTAGTTGCAGTCCTTGGAGTTGCCGCCGTACTCGGGGGAGAAGGTGGCCGGCAGGTGGAGCTTGCCGTCCGCGCCCGGCTCCAGGAAGTGCAGGTAGTAGTTGATCGCCTTGCGGAGGAGGGGGAAAAGGACGTCGCGGAGGATCGACTCGTCCATGGTGTGGCGGTAGCTGAGCCAGACGTTGTGGAGGGCCCAGGTGAGGTTGCCTACCTCGGGGGTCGGCGGGTCCTGGCCCGGGATGCCGACGCCATAGCCGAGTACGGGGCCTGTCGCGCCGCCGTTGACCAACGAGGCGTCGGTGGTGCGCGGGATGCCGAGGGAGTCGGCCCGGTACGCGGGTGCCATCTCGGCGGTGAGGTTGTCGCGGAACTCGCTCAACGCCCTTGTCACCGCGTCGAGCTCGAGATGGTTGGAACCGTGGATCAGCCAGTACTCCAGCTGCACGTTCAGGTTCCACCAGGTTGCCGGCCACGGCGTGGACTCGACCCAGGGGCCGCAGGTCGCCATCACGGGGGCGTCTCGGCGGGCCGCGGACGCCGTCTTGTAGAGCTGGATCCAGTAGAAGCGCTGGATGCGCGCGTCGGGCAGCGAGAGGAAACTCTTGCGGTAGAAGGCCCGCCACCAGGCGCGATGCGTCACCGCCAGGAGGTCGTACGAGAGGAGCGCGGCGCCGCGGACGGCGGCCAGTGCCCGCCCGAGCGCCGTCGACTTGGGGTACGAGTGCCCGACATGCGCGTACAGCGTTCGCGTACGGCCCCGGGTGCGCTCCCGCCACGCGGTGACATGTTGTCCGCCAGAGAGTAGGGGTTGTACGGCGGTGGAGACGCCGTCGTGTTCCCCGGTCTCGGCGGGCGGGTTGGCCGCGTATCCCTCCGGGAGCGGACGGAAATCGGCGCGCGGGCTGACCGCCTTCGCCGGGTGGAAGACCCACCTGAAGTCGCGCTCGCCGTCGCTCGGCGTGACCTCGATGGCCAGTACGGAGCGGGAGTTGTGCACCAGGGCACGGATCGTGAGCTTGCCCTTGTCGGTGGTGAGCGTGCCGGTCAGTTCGGCGTCGCGCAGGCCGAGGCGCCAGTTCAGGCCGGTGATCGTGCCGACCGGTTCCAGGGTGAAGTGGCCGATCGGCAGCCGGGCCAGCCCGAAGAGGGAGCCGAACTCCGGGCGGTGGTCCTGGACTTCGGAGTGCTGCACGTTGAAGCGGACGGCCTCGGTTTCCCTGCCCGGTTCGGCGTAGATGCCGGAACCCAGGAAGCCGTTGCCCAGGAACGGGCCCTCGTACCAGGTCTTCGGCATCCGCTGCCAGACCAGGTCGGCGTCGTCGAGGACGGTACGCCAGGGGTCGGAAGCGGGGTGCGGGGCAGCTCCGGAGGCCGTTGTGGAGGTCGCTGTGCCGGACGCCGCCGTGGCCGGTGCGGGCAGGCCGCCTGCGAGCAGCGTCCCGCCGAGTGCGGAGCCGGTGGCGAGCACGGTACGTCTGGAGGGGCGGCTGGACCGAGGGCTGGACGGGCTGGGCATGACGCCTCCTGGCGGCTCGCATGACACAGGGATGCGATATAGCTCCGCTGGATTCATCGGAGCTATCCCCGAACGCAAGTTAGAGTTGACGCGAGAGCCAGTCAATAAGTCGGGAGAGATCCGATGTGTTGGGGGCGCACGCCGACCGGCGCGGTTCGACCGCGCCCCAAAGGGGCGCGGGGCCGTGACATATGCGGCTCCGCCGCGATGGGGTCCCTCCCGCTCGAGCGAAGCCGAGAGTGGGGGAGGAGTCGAAAGTGGGGGAGCGACCAGCCACAACAGACCCGCAGAGCCGAACGGCCCTCCTAGCGGAGCGCTAGCGCTCCCGGACCACCCAACCCCGCTCGTACGCCTGCCACCCCAGCTGGAGCCGCGTTGTCACGCCCGTCAGTTCCATGAGGCGTTTCACCCTGCGCTGTACGGTCCGCAGGCCCAGGTCGAGTTGCTTGGCCACGCTCGCGTCGGTCAGGCCGGCGAGGAGCAGGGAGAGGATCTCCAGATCGGCGGTGTCGGGGCCGTCCGGCTCCTCTTCAGTAGCTGTGCCGGTCGCGCCGAGGCGCAGTGGGAGCGCGTCTCGCCATACCGACTCGAACAGCGCCGAGAGCGAGGCGAGCAGTCCGGTCGCGTGCACCACGAGCGCGGCGGGTTCTAGGGCCCCCGGGGTCAGCGGCACCATGGCGAGCGTGCGGTCGGCAATCACGAGGTGGGTCGGGACCTTGTCCACGACCCGTATCTGTTCGTCGCGGCCGAGCGCCTCGGACAGTTCGGCTATGCCGGTGGGGCGGTGCAGCACGGCGCGTTCGACGACCATCCGGCGGCCGGCGGGCTTCTCCTTCGCGTCGTCCTCGGAACCGGTGACCGCGTACGCGTCGGCGGTGACCAGCGCGCACACCTCTTCGCGCGCAGCGAGCCGGAGTTGCAGCAGCCGCTGCGAGACGGCCGCCGCGCCCGTCACCACCTCGACCAGGTCGTGTCCGGCGGGCTCGGCGGCCTGTGCGCGGTACTCCTCGGCCAGCCGCGCCGCCGCCAGCTCCGCCTTCTCCAACTCCTGACGTCGCTGGGTGAGCAGTGCGCCGAGGGCGACCCCGGGCGGCGCCGCGACCCAACGCCCCGGCCGGGCCGAGGACTTGGCCGCCAGGCCGTGCCGCTCCAGCCGACGCAGCGCCCGCTCCGTGTCGTACTCGCCGAGCGTCAGCCGCCGCGCGAGGTCCGGCACGTCGGCGGCGCCCACGGACACCAGCGCCCGGTACGCCGACTCATGCGTCTCGTCCAGACCGATCGCTCCCAGCATTCGGCGACGCCCCCTCCCTCGTTGACCGGCCGTGGCGGAAAAGTGCCACGGCGCAAACGTGCCGCGGCACATCATTCCCGTACCACCCGCCTCTCTGCCACGGTTACGTCACCCTGGCACCGTTACGTCACCGAGGACCAGCCGCCGTTCGGCATCGGAGGCACTTGCCGGTTTTTCCGGATGCGCCGTTTTCAACCGGCCCGTCCGGTGGACAATTAGGGGCATGAGCCAGCAGGGGGAGACGCCGACCGGTCATGAGGACGACTGGTGGCGGCAGTTGTACGACGACTCCACCGAGGACACGGGGCCGGCGGCCGCGGCCGACTCCCTCGACGACCGGTTCGCCTCGGCGGCGGGAACGGTCGGAGTTGTTCCGCCACAGGGTCCGCCCGGCGGGGGCACCCCCGCGAAACCGTCGGCCTCCGGGCCGCCCTCCTCGATGCCGCAGCCTTCGGTGGCGGAGCCCTCGACGCCGCCGGGCGCCGACGCCTTGCGGCGCAGCGGGCTTCAGCGACAGCGGGCGCCCTGGGAGGCACCGCCCCCCGAACCGACGGAGCCGGCCTCCTTTCCGCCGAGCCCCCGGCGGACTCCACCGGGTCCCAAACCGCCGGGATTCCGCACGGAGGCGTCCAGCAGCGATACGTCCACGGAGACGCCGGGGGCGGCGCCGGTCGCTTCCGCCTCCGCCGGGGCGGGGCGGGCCGATGCGCCTGCGGATGCCTCGTACGGGATTGGGGTCGATCGGGTTGATACGCCCGCGGATGCCTCGTACGGCAATGGGGCCGAGCGGACCGATGCCTCCGCGGGCGCCTCGTACGGGAATGCGGCCGACCGGGTCGATACGCCTGCCGATGCCTCGTACGGGACTGGGGCTGATCGGGCCGATACGCCCGTGGATGCCTCGTACGGATATGAGGCTGAGCGGGCCGAGCCGTCGGCCGGCGGCCCCGCCACCTTGATTGACGCCCCTTCAGGCGCCCGGTCAGGCGCCCCATCGCGTGCCCCTTCAGGCGCTCCGTCAGCCGTCCCGGCGGACACCCCGCCGCAAACCCCGTCGGATCCCCCGCCCGACGCCCCGTCATCACCCTCCTCGGACACCCCGTACGCCCCTCGACCCTCCACCCCGCCCACCATCGGCTACGTAGGCTCCGGCCCGCCCACCTACGACCCCGAACCCACCGCCCTGCCGCCCGCGGACCCCGACGATCTCGATGACCTGGTTGCCGACACCGTGCTGGACGGGGCCCACTACGGGGCCTGCACGCTGCGGGCCGCTTCCGTGCGCGGGGACTCCGCGCGATACCGGGGGGAGCCGCGGCGGGACTCGTTGCTGACCGCGCGGTTCGGGACGGGGGAGCAGGCGCTGGTACTCGTCGCCATGGCGACCGGAGCGCGGGCCACGCCCGGTGCGCATCTGGCCGCCGCCGAGGCCTGCCAGTGGATCGGGCGGGCCGTGGGCCGCAGTCACGCGCGGCTCGTCGAGGACATCAGGGCGGCCCGGCGCGGCGACCTCAAGTCCGGGCTGCACCGGCTCACCGACCGCAGCCTCGGCAAACTCCGGGCCACCGCCGCCGAACAGGGCGTCGACCCGGAGGAGTACACGGCGAGCCTGCGCTGTCTGCTGCTTCCGGCCGACCCCGAGTGCCGTACGCGCGTCTTCTTCGGAGTCGGAGAGGGCGGCCTGTTCCGGCTGCGTGACGGCGAACTCCAGGACATCGAGCCGCGGGTCGCCGAGACCACCGGTGAGGCCGTGGTCGGCTTCGGCTCGCCGCCCTCCGAGACGCCCGAGGGCGACCGGCTGACCATGGACCTCGGCATCGCGACACCCCCGAGCCCGTACGAACCCGCCCCCCAACCGCCCCGCCCGCCCTTCCGTTTCCGCGCCTCCGTCGCCCGCCCCGGCGACACACTGCTCCTGTGTACGGGCGGCCTGGCCGAACCGCTGCGCGGCGAACCCGAACTCGCCCACCACCTGACGGACCGCTGGGCCGACACGGCGCCACCCGGCATGGCGGCCTTCCTCGCCGACGTCCAGGTGAGGGTCAAGGGGTACGCCGACGACCGCACGGCGGCGGCGGTCTGGGAGGCGTGACGCCTGCGCGCGGAGCGGACGGGTTGTGGCTGACTTCTGCCGGAATGTCCTCCCTCGTACGGGGAACCCGTGGCCGTATCGCAGGTAGTTGACCATTCGACATGACTGGCCCGTGCCCGGCGGGGCATGCATCCCCTGTAAATGTTCGAGCAATTCGAGCAAGAGGGGGCGACGTCGGCGTGCGGGCGGGGGTCATGAAGAGGCAGGTACGAGGGGGCGGTCCCGTGGTAGTCGGGGCGTTCTCGGCGAAGACGGTGAAGGCAGCGAAGGATTCGGGAAACGGCGTGAAGGGCCGGCGCGGTCCGCAGCTCAGGCGCAGACTGCGGCGGGCCGATCTGCGGGCGGTGCCCGAAGTGCGCAGAGCGCTAAGGGAGTTGCTCTCGCACTGGGGGCGGCCCGGCAGGTCCGAGACGGCGGAACTGCTGACCAGTGAGCTCGTCACCAACGCCCTCGTCCACACCGACACCGACGCGGTGCTCACGGCCACGGTCGGCCCGCGCGGACTCCGGGTGGAGGTAAGGGACTTCCTGGGCCGCAAGCCGAGTCTGCGGCAGACCAACGGGCAGGCGAACGCCGACGAGGGCACGCATGGACGCGGACTGGTGCTCGTGCAGTCACTCGCGGACGAGTGGGGCGTACGGGCGCACGGCGTGGGCAAGTCGGTGTGGTTCGAACTGAACGGCGGCGCGGCCTAGTTCAGGCCACGCCGCCGTAGAAAAGTAAGGCCACGAGGTGGGGGAAGCCTCAGGGAGCGTCAGATCAGCACCGGCATCTGTCCTCAGCCGAACTGCTGCTCCAGGTCCTTGAGCTTGCGCTCCAAGGAGTCGAGCCGCGGCAGAGCCATCGTGTCGTCCTCGGCCGTGAGGTCGACGGTGAGCGGCTCGGCGCCGCTTCCGCTCTTAACGGCCGCGAGGGAGGGACGGGGGGCGCGCATGGGCAGTGGTTCCGGCGTCGATATGGCAGGCTCCGCGGCCACCTGAGCCGGGGCCGCGGGGGCCTGCACCGCCTGCACCTCGACCTGCCTGCCGCCGCGGCCGATCAGTCCGCGGTGGCCGCGGGTGAGCGCCTTGATACGGGCCCGGTCCAGGCGCTCCTGGTCGCGCCGGCGCTGCCGGTTCTGCTCCTTCTGCCGCTTGTCCTCGCGCACTTCCTCGACCGCCTCGTCCAGGCTGCGCACACCCTCGAGAAGCATCAGCGACCAGGCGCCGTACGTCTCACGGGGAGCCCGCAGCCAGCGGACGATACGGATCTGCGGCAACGGGCGGGGCACCAGGCCCTGCTCGCGCAGCGCCGCCCGGCGGGTCTGCTTCAGCGCCCGGTCGAACAGCACCGCCGCCGACAGCGACATGCCGGCGAAGAAGTGCGGAGCGCCCGCGTGCCCGGCGCCCCGGGGTGCGTGCACCCAGTTGAACCAGGCTGCGGCCGCCGCGAACGTCCACACGAGTATCCGGGAGCCGAGGGCCGCGTCGCCGTGGCTGGCCTCGCGTACCGCGAGCACCGAGCAGAACATCGCGGCGCCGTCCAGGCCGAACGGAACGAGGTACTGCCAGCCGCCGGAGAGATTCAGGTTCTGCTCACCGAAGCCGACCAGTCCATGGAAGGAGAGCGCTGCGGCGACCGCGGCGCAGCAGAACAGCAGCACATAGGAGGCGGTGCCGTAGATGGCCTCCTTGCGCCTGCGTCGCTCTTCGCTGCGCTCCCAAGAGTCGTCGGCTTCCGCTGCTTTCTCCCCGGCGCGCTTGCCGCGCGCGAGCACCGCAACCGCCGCCAGCATGCCCAGGAGCAGTACGGCGCCCGGAAGCAGCCAGTTAAGCGATATGTCGGTCAGTCTCATCTGGGGTCCCTTGCATTGGGATAGGGCGTAACGCCCGCCATAGTGGCCCAATCCCGTCGGCCCTCAGGGGGTTTCGGCGCAAGAGGCCGCCAAGGGAGTGCAAGGGGATGCGCAGGGCGACGTTCTGCTCGAACTGCCGGTCGAGGGACAGGAGTTGAGTACGAATAAGACTACCCGTAACGGTGGTTCGACGGATAGTTCCTGCGGCAAGTGAGGAAGTTGTGAATCGCCTGTAACCAGCGGGGGTCGACGGGGGCTGTTTTCAGCCCCAGGGCTCAACCGGCCGCTTGCGCGGTCAGCTTCTCGATGCGGAGCTTATCGCTGTTGCGCGGGCAGTTGGCGCAGGTGTCCTCGGGCTCGATGGTGTAGAAGAAGCAGCAGCTGGCCCGGTCGCGGGTGGGCAGCGATTCGCCGCAGGGGCCGGTCAGTTGGCGGAACGCGGGGGTGCCGACGTACGGGCGGGTCGTGCCCGGGAGCAGTCGCTCCAGCTCGGCCATCACCCGCTGCTCCTCGCCGAGTTGCTGGCCGATGTAGTGGAGGCTCTCGACCAGGTCGTCGGTCACCGTGCCCCACAGGGCGCGGCCGCGGCGGCGCATCCGGGGGCCGAAGCCGCCGAGTACCGGCTCCAGGTGCTCGGCGACGGCCGCCCGTACCTCCTCGCGCAGGGTCTCCTCGTCCGGTACGACGCGGGCGCCGGGCAACGTGGCCGCCGGGTCGTCCGGCAGGCAGGCGAATTCGGCGACCCGTACCGTCATGTGGCCGAGCTCGCGCTGGTAGGAGACGTTCTCCGCGGGGATACGGGGCACGCGGCGCAGCAGGAACCACGGCACCGTGAAGAGGAGGCAGGCCGGCCAGGCGTACCGGTGCAGGCCGAAGCTGGCGATGACGTCGGGGCGGGCCCGCTGTCCGTAGTCCTTGAGTACCTGTGCGTCGTCCCGTGCGAGGAACGCGTCGAGGTCGGGTCCGCCCGCCGCGAGCTCGTCGACGGCGAACCATCCGCCGCCCCGCGGGGTCTCCTCCTCGGGGCCGAGTTCTGTAATCACCAGGTAGGGATAGGCCTCGGTCAAGCGGTCGTACGCCTCCGTGACGACCATGTACGGATCACCCATCACGCTCGGCTGCCAGGTAAGGCTTACCTTATCCGATGTGGTCGAGGTTTGAACTGCCGTCCGTTCCGCCTATCGTGCTGGCTTACGACCACATCACCCGCAATAGCCACAAGTACCGCCAACCCGGAGGAGGCCCCCGTGAACCTTGCCGGCCCGAGTGACGGCTCCGCCGGGAGTACGGGGGGTACGTCGACGCAGGCTCGGTCCGGGTCGGATGCCCGCCCGACGTCGGGGGCTCGGTCCGGGTCGGACGCCGGCTCGGCGACGGGAGTTGGCTCCGGGCCGGACGTCCGCTCGGTGACGGGGGTCCGCTCCGAGACGGATGCTCGCTCGGTGACGGGGGTCCGCTCCGAGACGGATGCTCGCTCGGTGACGGGGGCTCGCTCCGAGTCGGATGCTCGCTCGGTGACGGGGGCTCGGTCCGGGTCGGACGTCGGCTCGGTGACGGGGGTCCGCTCCGAGACGGATGCTCGCTCGGTGACGGGGGTCCGCTCCGAGACGGATGCTCGCTCGGTGACGGGGGCTCGCTCCGAGTCGGATGCTCGCCCGACGTCGGGGGCTCGGTCCGGGTCGGACGTCGGCTCGTCGTCGGGAGTTCGCTCCGGGCCGGACGTCCGCTCGGTGACGGGCGCTTGCTCCGAGACGGACGCTCGCTCGATGACTGGGGTCCGCTCCGAGTCGGATGCTCGCCCGACGTCGGGGGCTCGGTCCGGGTCGGACGCCGGCTCGCCGACGGGAGCTTGCTCTGAGCCGGGCGCCCGCGCGACGTCGGGGGTTCGCTCCGAGTCGGACGCTCGCTCGGCGACGGGGGCGGCTCGGGTGCCTTCGAGGCAGGAGGCGGGGGCGGCCCAGGTGCCCCAGCAGCAGGGGGCGGGGGATACGGGGGCTGCGGACCGGGAGCGTACGCGCGGAGCGGCGGGCCGCCGCACCGAGGCGGGACCCGGGAGCGGTACGGCGCAGGGCGGTGCCGCGCACTCGGACTTCGCCCGGGGTGAGCACACGCACAGCGAGACTCCGATCCCGGGGCCGCGCGCGGCGCACGGGCGTCCGCAGGCCGGTGCGGCGGGCGGGGCCACCCTGGCTGACCCCGAGCAGGGCCGGGCCGTCCCGGCCGATCCAGGCGGCCCCGCCCGGGCCGGCCAGTCGGCGGCCCCCCGGCCCGTCGTCCAGCGGGCCTCCGTCCGGGGGCAGATCCTGGACGCCCTCCGTGTCGCCCTCGCGGGCGGAGAACTTGAGCCCGGCGAGGTCTACTCCGCACCCGTGCTCGGCGAGCGCTTCGGGGTGTCGGCGACTCCCGTGCGCGAAGCCATGCAGCAGCTCGCGGTCGAGGGGGCCGTCGAGGTGGTGCCGAACCGGGGGTTCCGGGTCGTCGAGCGGGGGGCGCGGGAGTTGGCCGAGCTGGCCGAGATCCGGGTGCTGCTCGAAGCGCCTGTGATGCAGCGGCTGGCCCGTAACGTGCCCGCCGAGCGCTGGGCGGAGTTGCGCCCGCTCGCCGATGCGACGGCTCGGGCGGCGGCTTCCGGCTGCCGGGCGACGTACGTCGAGTCCGACCGTGCCTTCCACCGCGCGGTGCTTGCCCTCTCGGGCAACGAGCAGCTGGTACGGATCGCCGACGATCTGCACCGGCGCGCCCAGTGGCCCTCTGTCACCGGGCCCGCCTCGCGCCGCCGCGCCGCCCTGGCCGCGCACGCGGCCGAACACACCGCGCTCCTGGACGCGTTGAGCAACCAGGACCTGGCGGCGACGCAGGCCCTTGTGCGGGATCACTTCGCCGGGGCGTGAGCGCTCCGCTGGCGGTGCAGTGATTCGGCTGCGGGCCCGTGAGAGCTGGTCGCGCCCGCGGCGCGGCGGAGCCGCACATCGATACAGCCCCGCGGGGTGCCTCCGGCGGTTGGGCGGCTGCGGGTTCGTCGTGGCTGGTCGCGCAGTTCCCCGCGCCCCTTAAGAGGCCTGCGGCCTCCTTCGGGGGCGCAGTGGCGCGCGGACTTCACAGGCCGCCCAGCGCGGCATGTCACGCCGCGCCCGCTGGCGGAGCCAACCGTGGCGCCAGCCACGTCGGTACGTCCCGAGGAATACCTGCGGGCCCGTGGGGGCGGATTGCGCCCACGCGGCGGAGCCCGCATATCAATACAGCCCCGCGCCCCTTACGGGGCGTGGTGCCGCGCCGGACTTCACAGGCCGCCGAGCGCGGCCCTCTCACCCCGCGCCCGCCAGCGGAGCCAACCACTACACCCTCACGCCGCCCCCGCCGGCGGAGCCAACCGCGGTGCCAGCCACGTCGGTACGCCACCCAGGAGCCGGAACAGCCGTGCCGCCTCCGCCCGTAGCCGGGACGCGTCCGGTTCGATCTCGGCGTCGGCCAGGGAGGCCAGTGCGGGCGCCGTGCCCACCAAGTAGCCCAACTCCTCGCGGATCCGCAGCGATTCGCTGAAGCCGTGCCGGGCCTCCGCCAACTCCCCTTCCCGCAGGGCGAGTCCGGCGAGGTGACGCCAGGTGAAGGAGAGCAGCAGCGCGTCGCCCTGGGCGGTCGCGCCGGCGTGGGCGCGGCGGTACGCGGCGCGGGCCGCCTGCGGGGAGTGCGCGAGGTTCTCGGCGAGGAGCCCGCGGCGGAAGTCGAGCAGTGCACGGCCCGGGGCGCTCGGCGCGATCAGCGCGGCGGCCCGGCCGAGCGCGGCCCGCGCCTCGTCCGCGCGGTCGCGCACCGCGAGCAGCGTGGCCGCGTACGCGAGCTGCCCGCGCTCGCAGGCCGCCGCCCCCCGCTCCTCGTCACTCCGTGCCAGCGCCTCCGCCGTGCGCAGCGCGTCCTCGGCCCCCGCCCAGCCCTGCTCGGTGTAGAGGCACCGTTCGACCAGGAGCGACGCCCGCTGGAGCGCGGCGCTCGCCGTGACGGGTTCGAGGAGCGCGGCTGCGTCGGCCCAGCAGGCGCGCGAACGCAGCCGCCATACCGCGGTCTGGAGTGGATCGTCCCCTGCAGCCGTTCCGTAACCAGACATGGCGGGATACGCCACGTTGCCCTCCCCGAGCACGCCATTGAGCTGTTGAGTGGTGGCCGCATCTCAGCATGAATCGGCGTGCCTGGCCAAGGGGGTGGGTGAAGGATTTCACAAAGTCATTAGAGAAGGAGTGGCACTTCGTGCCTCCAGATCCACATCCCCGTGACCTCAGCTCATCCGCAACGCCAGGAAGAAGTCCAGCTTGTCCTCGAGTCGTGACAGGTCGCGGCTCGTCAACTGCTCGATGCGGCCTACCCGGTAGCGCAACGTGTTGACGTGCAGATGCAGGCGGCTCGCGCAGCGCGTCCAGGAGCCGTCGCAGTCGAGGAACGCCTCGAGGGTGGGGATCAGCTCGGCGCGATGGCGGCGGTCGTAGTCCCGTAGCGGATCGAGGAGGCGAGCGGTGAAGGCGCGGCGTACGTCGTCCGGTACGAACGGGAGGAGCAGCACGTGCGAGGCCAGCTCGTGATGCCCTGCCGCGCACACCCGCCCGGGGCGGGCGGCCGCGACCCGGCGGGCGTGCCGGGCCTCCTCCAGGGCGCCCCGCAGGCCCTCCGCCGAGTGCACGGCCGCGCTGACGCCGAGCGTGAGCTGCCCGTCGTCGTTCAGGCCCGCGGACAGTGGGCCGCGGACGGCCGCCAGCAGCGTGTCGGCGAGCAGGCCCGACTCCAAGCCGTCGTGTTCAGAGGCCACCGCCGGGATCGGTACGAGCGCGATCGCCTCCTCGCCCGTATGAGCCACCGCGATCCGGTCGGACGGCTCGGGCCCGGACGACAGCGGATCGACGAGGATCTCCTCAAGCAGCGACTGGGCCACCGGACCGCCCTCGATCTCCCCGCCGTCCCACTCGACACGAGCCACCACGACCTGCCAGTGCGGAGCCGCACCGAGCCCCGGCAGCAGCACGGGCGCGGCAACCCGCAGCCGCGCCGCGATCTCCGCGGGCGCCGCCCCGCTCTGCACCAACTCCAGTACTTCCTGGGCGAGTCGGCGCCGCACCGTACGCGCCGCGTCCCGCCGGTCCCGCTCCACCGCGATCAGCTGCGTCACCCCGTGGAGCAGGTCGAGCCGCTCCTCCGGCCAGTCCCCGGCATCCGCCTCCACCGCGAGCAGCCAGTCCGACAGGACCGTCTCGCGTACGTCGCGGGAGGCCGCCGCCCCTCTTCCGCTGCTGAGGATCGGGAAGAGCGAGTACGTCGTGCCGCCCACCGCCACGCGGTACGGCCCGCGTCGCCCCGTGCGCACCGCCGCCAGGTGCTCGGCGGCAAGCTGGGCGCGGATCTCGGCGGGCGGCCGGGCCCCCGCGAGGTTCGAGCCCGCTATCGCGCGCCCGGCAGGAGACAGCACCCAGGCCCGTAGATCCAGATCGGAGCCGAGCAGGTCCAGGACCACCTCCGGACCGCCGCCCGCCGGGCCGGAGGTCATCATCCGCCGGTGCCGGTCCACCACGGCCGCCAGATCCCCGGCCCGCTCGCCGGAGACCTGCCGTACGACATGCTCGGTGATCGTCGCGAAGGCCACCGACTCGTCGACGGCGAACAGCGGCAGCCGGTGTCGGGCGCAGGCCAGTACCAGATCGTCGGGGATGTCGCCCAGTTCGGCCTCACCGGCGGCCAGGGCCGTCACCCCGGCCGCCACGAGGATCCGTACGAAAGGCTCGGAGTCCGCCGCGCTGCGCCGCCAGGCGAGACCGGTGAGGACCAGTTCACCGCCCGAGAGATAGCGGCTGGGGTCGCGCAGATCCGTGGTCATCACCCCGCGCACGGTGCGGTCCAGCTCGTCCTCGCCGCCGAGCAGCCTGAGGCCCAGCGCATCGGTGTCCAGCAGTGCGCGCAGCCGCATTCTCGTCGCCGCCGTTCCTTGTCTGGAAATCTTTGGTTCCCGGGAGACCGCGTTCGATGTTTCCCGAGGAAAACGATGAGGTTGCCGACGTCCCCCGTTCAGACGAATCTACAAGAGCGTCGCCCTGGCCAGCCGACTCCTTCATGGTTTCCGTGACTGACCCAGGTGAGGGACCCCGAGGTGTACTGGCTTCAATCGCTGTGAACAGCTCCTGATCGAGCCGATACCGTCGCCGTCCCCGGTCTGGCTCAAACGGAACGCCCCACGATACGAAGAGAGAGCCCCTCATGGACTTCCTTCGCCCCGGCAGCTGGGAGGAGGCGCTCGCCGCGAAGGCCGAGCACCCCACCGCTGTGCCGATTGCGGGCGGCACCGATGTGATGGTCGAGATCAACTTCGATCACCGCCGGCCCGAGTACCTCCTGGACCTGAACCGCATCGGCGATCTCTACGAATGGGAGGTCGGCGAGGACAGCGTGCGACTGGGCGCCTCGGTCCCGTACACCAAGATCATGGAGCACCTGCGGCCCGAACTGCCCGGCCTCGCCCTCGCCTCCCACACCGTCGCCTCCCCGCAGATCCGCAACCGCGGCGGCGTCGGCGGCAACCTCGGCACCGCCTCCCCGGCCGGCGACGCCCACCCCGCACTCCTCGCGGCGGGCGCCGAGGTCGAGGCCGAGTCCGTACGAGGCTCCCGTCGCATCCCGATCGACGACTTCTACACCGGCGTGAAGCGCAACGCGCTCGCCGCCGACGAGCTGATCAGGGCCGTACACATCAAGAAGGCCGACGGGCCGCAGCAGTTCTCGAAGGTCGGCACGCGGAACGCGATGGTGATCGCGGTCTGCGCCTTCGGTCTGGCCCTGCACCCTTCGTCGCGCACGGTCCGCACGGGCATCGGTTCGGCCGCGCCCACGCCCGTACGGGCCAAGGCCGCCGAGGAGTTCCTGAACGCGGCGCTCGAAGAGGGCGGTTTCTGGGACAACGGAAAGATCATCACCCCGTCGGTCGCCAAGCAGTTCGCGGACCTGTGCGCCGCCGCCTGCAACCCGATCGACGACGTCCGGGGCACCGCGAGCTACCGCCGCCACGCGGTGGGCATCATGGCCCGCCGGACGCTTACCTGGACCTGGGAGTCGTACCGCGGCACCGCCGCCCACACGGAGGGAGTCGCGTAATGCGCGTGCATTTCAAGGTCAACGGCCGTCCCCAGGAAGCCGACGACGTCTGGGAGGGCGAGTCCCTGCTGTATGTGCTGAGGGAGCGCCTGGGGCTGCCGGGTGCCAAGAACGCCTGCGAGCAGGGGGAGTGCGGTTCGTGCACGGTACGGCTCGACGGCGTACCGGTGTGCTCGTGTCTGGTCGCGGCGGGTCAGGTGGAGGGTCGTGAGGTCGTCACGGTGGAGGGTCTTGCGGAGTACGCGCGGCAGCGGGATGCGGGGTGCGCGTCCGGTTCCTGCGGTACGTCCCTCGACGAGGCCAAGCGGTGGGGCGCGCACGGCACCGACTCCCAGACCGGCGAGGGCACCGAACTCTCCCCGGTCCAGCAGGCGTTCATCGACGCGGGCGCGGTGCAGTGCGGCTTCTGCACCCCCGGTCTGCTGGTCGCGGCCGACGAGATGCTGGAGCGCAATCCGACTCCGACCGACGAGGACATCCGCGAGGCGCTGTCGGGCAATCTCTGCCGCTGCACCGGTTACGAGACGATCATGAACGCGGTCCGCCTGGCGGCCGCCCGGCAGTCGGAGGCGGTGTGAGCATGGCCGGCATCAACGCTCCCCTCGGCACCCCCACCAAGGTCATCCAGGGCTCGCGGACCAAGGGCGGCATCGGCGAGTCCACGCTCCGCCTGGACGGCACGCTGAAGGTCACCGGCGAGTTCGCGTACTCCTCGGACATGTGGCACGAGGACATGCTGTGGGGCCAGATCCTGCGCTCCCCGGTGGCCCACGCGGAGATCGTGTCGATCGACACATCCGAAGCCCTCGCTCAGGCCGGCGTGTACGCCGTCATGACGTACGACGACCTGCCGACCGACGTACGGCACTACGGCCTGGAGTTCCCGGACACCCCCGTACTGGCCCACGGCCGCGTGCGCCACCACGGCGAGCCCGTCGCGATCGTCGCCGCCGACCACCCGGAGACCGCACGCCGCGCCGCCGCCAAGATCAAGGTGGAGTACCGCGAACTCGCGGTCGTCACCGACGAGTTGAGCGCGACCGCTCCCGACGCGCCGCTGATCCACGAGAACCGCGACGATCACTACTTCCCGCACGTGTCGCACCCCAACATCCTGCACCGCCAGCCGATCATCCGCGGAAACGTCGAGGAGGCCCGCCGTCGCGCCGACTTCATCGTCACCGGCGAGTACACCTTCGGCATGCAGGACCAGGCCTTCCTCGGCCCGGAGTCGGGTCTCGCGGTACCCGCGGAGGACGGCGGCGTCGACCTCTACATCGCCACGCAGTGGCTGCACTCCGACCTCCGCCAGATCGCCCCGGTCCTCGGCCTGCCCGAGGAGAAGGTGCGGATGACGCTGTCCGGCGTCGGCGGCGCGTTCGGCGGGCGCGAGGACCTGTCGATGCAGATCCACGCCTGTCTGCTGGCGCTGCGCACGGGCAAACCGGTGAAGATCGTCTACAACCGCTTCGAGTCCTTCTTCGGCCACGTCCACCGCCACCCCGCGAAGCTCTCCTACGAGCACGGGGCAACGAAGGACGGCAAGTTGACGCATCTGAAGGCGCGCATCGTCCTGGACGGCGGCGCGTACGCCTCGGCCTCACCCGCCGTCGTCGGCAACGCGGCCTCGCTCGGCGCGGGCCCGTACGTCATCGACAACGTCGACATCGAAGCCCTCGCCCTCTACACGAACAACCCGCCCTGCGGCGCCATGCGCGGCTTCGGCGCGGTGCAGGCCTGCTTCGCGTACGAGGCGCAGATGGACAAGCTCGCCGACGAGGTGGGCATGGACCGGGTCGAGTTCCGCCGGCTCAACGCCATGGAGCAGGGCACGATCATGCCGACCGGCCAGCCCGTCGACTCTCCCGCCCCGGTCGCCGAACTCCTGCGCCGCGTCAAGGCGATGCCCCTGCCGCCGGAGCGAGGGGGGCACCTCCCGCTCGAGCGAAGCCGAGAGTGGGGGAGGGAGAGCTCCGAGGGCGCCGACGTGCGCCAGCTGCCGGGCGGCCTGTCCAACACCACGCACGGCGAGGGTGTCGTACGGGGCGTCGGCTACGCGGTCGGCATCAAGAACGTCGGCTTCTCCGAGGGCTTCGACGACTACTCAACTGCCCGCGTCCGCATGGAAGTTGTGGGCGGCGAGCCGGTCGTCACCGTCCACACCGCGATGGCGGAGGTCGGCCAGGGCGGCGTCACCGTCCACGCACAGATCGCCCGCACCGAGCTCGGCGTCACGCAGGTGACGATCCAGCCGGCCGACACGCAGGTGGGTTCCGCGGGTTCGACTTCGGCGTCGCGTCAGACGTACGTCACTGGTGGCGCCGTCAAGAACGCCTGCGAACTGGTCCGCGAGCGGGTCCTGGAGATCGGGCGCCGCAAGTTCGGTACGTACCACCCCGCTTGGGCCACCGCCGAGTTGCTGCTGGAGGGCGGCAAGGTCGTCACCGACGCCGGTGAGGTGCTGGCCGACCTGGTGGACGTACTCGAGGACGAGGCGGTCGAGGTCGAGGAGGAGTGGCGGCACCGGCCGACGGAGCCCTTCGACCGGCATACCGGGCAGGGCTTCGGACATGTGCAGTATTCGTTCGCCGCGCACCGGGCCGTGGTCGAGGTCGACACCGAGCTGGGGCTGGTGAAGGTGATCGAGCTGGCCTGCGCCCAGGACGTGGGCAAGGCCCTCAACCCGCTGTCGGTCGTCGGCCAGATCCAGGGCGGTACGACGCAGGGCCTGGGCATGGCGGTGATGGAGGAGATCCTCGTCGACCCGAAGACGGCGAAGGTCAGGAATCCGTCCTTCACGGACTACCTGATCCCCACGATTCTGGACACGCCGACGATGCCCGTCGACGTGCTCGAACTGGCCGACGCGCATGCGCCGTACGGGCTGCGGGGTGTGGGCGAGGCCCCGACGCTCTCATCAACTCCGGCCGTACTGGCGGCAATTCGGAACGCGACGGGGTTGGAGCTGAACAGGACGCCGGTACGGCCGGAGCACCTCACCGGCATGTGATCCTCCGGTCGGATAGGCGAGAGGAGACCGAGACATGCTGGACATCGCCGAAGAGTTGCACCGGTGGGTCGAGCAGGGCCGCGACTTCGCCGTGGCCACGGTGGTGGCCGTCAGCGGCAGCGCTCCGCGCGGGCCCGGCGCGGCCCTCGCGGTTGACTCCGAGGGCACGGTGATCGGCTCGGTCTCCGGGGGATGCGTGGAGGGCGCGGTGTACGAGCTGTGCCAACAGGCTCTGGCGGACGGGGAGTCGGTCCCGGTCCTGGAGCGCTTCGGGTACAGCGACGAGGACGCCTTCGCGGTGGGGCTGACGTGTGGCGGCGTCATCGACATCTTGGTGACGCCGGTACGGGCCTCGGCTCCCGAGCGGGAGGTGTTCGCGTCGGCGCTGTCCGCGGCTGCCCGCGGGGAGGCGGCGGCGGTCGCGCGCGTGGTCTCCGGCCCGGGGGAGATGCTGGGCCGCGCGCTGCTCGTACGATCCGACAGCTCGTCCGGCTCGTCCGGCTCGTCCGGCTCGTCCGGCTCGTCCGGCTCGTCCGGCACGTTTGGCTCATACGGCTCGTACGAGGGCGGATTCGGCGCTCATCCCGAGCTGGACCGCACGGTGGCGGCCGAGGCGGGCGCCTTCCTGGACGCGGGCCGCACCGGCACCCTGGAGATCGGAGAGCAGGGCTCTCGTTGCGGAGCACCGCTCACGGTGCTGGTCGAGTCGTCGGTGCCGCCGCCACGGATGCTCGTCTTCGGCGCGATCGACTTCGCGTCGGCGCTGGTGCGCATCGGCAAGTTCCTCGGGTACCACGTGACGGTCTGCGACGCGCGTCCCGTCTTCGCGACGGCGGCCCGCTTCCCGGACGCGGACGAGGTCGTGATCGACTGGCCGCACCGCTACCTGGAGCGAACGCCGGTGGACGCCCGTACGGTCCTGTGCGTCCTGACCCACGACGCCAAGTTCGACGTACCGCTGCTGCGGCTCGCGCTGCGGCTGCCGGTGGCGTACGTCGGGGCGATGGGCTCCCGGCGCACGCACCTGGACCGGAACGAGCGGCTGCGCCAAGTCGGCGTGACTGAGCTGGAGTTGGCACGGCTCAGGTCGCCGATCGGGCTGGATCTCGGGGCGCGTACGCCGGAGGAGACGGCACTGTCGATCGCCGCAGAGATCGTCGCCAACCGCCGTGGCGGCAGCGGGGTTTCACTGACCGGGGCGCATACGCCGATCCACCATGACGCGACGTCGGCGACGGCCCCGGCGGGGCGGATCGGGTCGGTGGCCTGACGTCTGATGCCTGACGCCCGGACGGGATCATCGTTGCGTATGCTGCCGGGCATGTTGAGGCTCGAGCGGCTCCGGGAAGACCACGCGCCTGCTCTGCTGACTTTCGAGCAGGAGAACCGGGAGTACTTCGCACGGTCCGTGCCGGACCGGGGTGACGCGTTCTTCGCCGAGTTCACCTCCCGCCTCCTCGCCCGCCTCGCCGAGCAGGACGCGGGCGACTGCCACTTCCATGTCGTCCTCGACGAGCGGGGGGACCTGATCGGCCGCGTCAACCTCGTCGACGTCGACGTAGACGGCGCCGAACTCGGCTATCGGATCGCCGAGCGTGCCACGGGCCGGGGCGTCGCGACCGCCGCGGTCGCGGAGGCGTGCCGCCTCGCCGCCGCGACCTACCGGCTCCCCGTACTCAGGGCGCGCACGACCCTCGACAACCCGGCGTCCATGACCGTGCTCGCGCGGAATGGGTTCACCCCGGTGGAGGACATCACGCTCGATGGACGCCCTGGCATCCGGTACCGGCGCCGGCTTGCCGCCATTGGCTGATCGCCCACATCGGGGTCGGGGTCGGGATGCGTCAGACGTGAGCTTGCCAGTGCAGCTCCTCCGGCCTGAAGGCTTCTCGTTTCACCCGGGCTGACGCGTCGCGGATCGGGTCGGTGGCCTGAGGGCGCTTCGGCGTACCGTCGGCTGGTCAGGCCAGTGGAACGCGTAGTCCGGATCGCCTCCTCGGCCCAGCCGGACGTAGCGCATCAGTTCCCGTGCGATGCCCGCGTTGCCCATCGCCCAACCCGTGCGGGGTTCGAGGTCGCTCGGGATGGCCCTGTGCTCGAAGTTGGACCAGCGAGCGCCGTCGGCGTCTCGGATCGCGCGGTCGGTGAGGTCCGCGACCAGGACCCGGGCGAAGTCGTGGCCGTCGTCCTGCTCGGCGATGCGGTCGCAGGCCTGGGCGAGGACCCCTGCGGTGCCGCAGCAGCGGGCGTTGTTGTCCCAGAAGCCGGGGCGCAGTCGGGCGGGCAGGCCGGAGTGGGTGACTGTGTGCCAGCAGCGGTCGGCCAGGGCGGACCAGGCGGCCGTGTTCTCGGTGAGGACGTCCCGGAGTTGACGGAAGACCTGGGCGTCACCGGCGGGGCCGTGGCACCAGCCGAAGCTGTAGCGCGCGTTCAGTTCGGGCCAGTGGGCCGGGTCGGAGTGCGCGACAAGGAACCCGTCGAGGCCGTCCTCGTCCCGCGCCACGACGCCCGCGGCACCGGCCCGGGCCAGCTCGACGAGGTCCGTCCGTCCCGTCGCGGTGCCGACGGTGGCCAGCGCGTACACGATGCCCAGGGTGCCGTGCGAGATGTGGTGCATACGCCCCTCCCTGCCCGTACGGAACTCCCAGTGCACGCCCGACGGGACCTCCTCGGCGGTACGCAGATAGGGCTCAAGGGCGAGTACGGCCAACTCCTCGTCGCCGAGCCGCAGTGCACCGAGCCCGATCCCGGCGTTCCCACCCATCAGCTCGAACAGCTCGCCCCAGCGGGTCCCGTCGAAACGCGACCGCACGATCTCCATGGCCCGGTCGGCGGCGGCGCGGGAGACCGTGTCGCCGAGTTCGTCGTGAACGGCCCGCAGGGCCAGGGCCATGCCGGTGAGCCCGAAGTACAGCGAACTGTCCTCGCACCCGTCGACGGCATCGGCGAGACTGCGAGCCGCGCGCACGGCGGTGTCCGCGAACGAGTCGTCCCTGAAGTGCCGCCACCCCTCCAGAAGCGCCGGTACGACCCCGGCGGTACCGCAGTAGAACATGCTCTCGCGCTCGTCATCGGAGGGCTTCTTGGGCCAGCCGAGCCCGCCGCCTCCGGTGTCCCGCGCGGCGGCGAGCATCCAGCGCAGGGCATCGCCTGCTAACGCCTCGACCTCGTCAATTTCCGCGTACCGCAGGTCCGTTGCCGTCATGGCATCCACTTTTGCATGTGCTCAGGGGTACTCCTGCTCAGGCCCGCGCACGAAGCAACGCAGGCCACCCGGCTCCAGGTCGTCAGCTCGGTGTCAGGCGATGTCGAGGGCTTGGCGTGCCTGGCTGATCACGCGTTGCGCGTCGGCACCGTAGACGGCGGACTCCCGCAGCGCGCTCCATACTTTCAGGTGCGTCGAGACGCTGTCGGCGTCGTCGAGCCACAGCTCCGCGTGCCAGTTCTCCACGATGAGCCGACGTGATCCAGCGGGGGTGCGCATGAACGGATACACGCCGGAGATCGGTGACCTCGTATGGGACGAGGCGACGCGCAAGGTCGGCCGGGTCATGGACCGCGTCGGCTCGTACTGGCAGCTCAAGCCGCCCGGTGGCGGGCGGGAATGGGACGCGCGTGGCCTGCTGAGGCCCGCCACGACGGCCGAGAGGCTGTCGGCCGGCGTGGCCCTGGCCAACGCGCGGAGCCGGGGAGAGGTGCCGTGAGCGGAGGTGGCGTGGCATTGGCGCGACGGCAGCGGTCGAGCGAGCCGCCTACAGGCCGAGGTCAGCGACGTCGAATACGGCCGGCACCAAACGGCGTACCGCGCGTACGTCGAGCATGCCTCGGCCTGCCCGGACTGCGTGGAGGGCATCTGTCCTACGGCGCGGAGGCTGTGGCGCGTGGTGAAAGGACGCGAGGAGCCCGGCGCGTAGGGCGCCGGGCGGCGGACGGAGCGGGCACGACCCTGCGTCTTACCGACTACTGCACTCCAGTGTGCGGCCCACTCCATCCCTTGGTGCTGCGGCCCGCAATCGCGCGGAAGACCCTGTCCTCAGGCGGACCGTAAGCGAGGTCGAACACGACCAGGACGCCGGTGCGGCGGTCCCGGCCCTCCTCCGCGTCTCTTGACTGGACATCGATACGGCGGTCACGGATGGTCCCGATGATCGCGGGGAGTACTGCGATGGCCAGTACGGCCAGAGTGACGACAGTCTGGACGGCGAGGTCGAATGTGTTGTTCATGCCTCCCAGCCTGGTCACTGGCACGACCAGGCAACAGCGGCAAGGCTGTCAGCCGACATCGGATTCCTGCCACTTTTGTGCGCCTATTGCGCCTATGAGGACCTTGCGATCGCGGCAGCGGCCACAACCCGGTCCTGCCATGACATGCGGTGCGTCAGCTGCCCGTCGTGGCGAGCTTTGCGGCGAACCCGAGGAAGAGAGCGCCGGCTCCGCTGGTCAGACCCGCCGACAGGCGCCGGCGTCGGCGGAACTGGGCCGAGAGGTACGTGCCGCCGAGGATCAGCAGGGTCACATAACTGATGCTGATCACCTGGTAGATCAGCGCGAGCAGCCCGAAGGACAGCACCGGGTGCGGATAGGACGGGTCGACGAACTGAACGAAGAAGGAAATGAAGAACAGGATCGCCTTCGGGTTGAGCAGAGTGATCAGCAGCGACCGACGGAACGGCCGCTCACCGTCCTGGGCGCCCTCCGGCCCTTCGGCCGGTGATTCCACCTTGCGGGTGCGCCACATCTCCCATGCCCCGCGGATCATTCCGAACGCGATCCAGGCCAGATAGCCGGCCCCCGCGTACTTGATGACGGAGAAGACGAGTTCGTTGGCGCGCAGCAGCGAGGAGAGCCCCGCGGCGGTGAGCAGCATCAGCAGGGTTTCGCCGATGAACACGCCCGCGGCGGCCCGGTACCCGGTGCGCACGCCGCGCCGCGCCGCCACGGACAGCGTGTAGAGGGAACTGGGCCCCGGCAGCAGAATGATGAGGAGGGTCCCCAGGGCGTAGGTGGAAAGGTTGGACACTCCCAGCATCTGCTGCTCCCTCCGTGGCTGCTGCGGCTGTCCGGCGTCGTCGCCGGTGACCAGCCCGACGTCGTTGCCGGTTCTTGCGTTGTGCGACGTGACCAACTGGTCGACATGCGCGATTAGTTGAAGAGCGTAGTCCTCGGTGATGTTGGTGCAGGTCTCGGCCCATGCAGTCGCGAGTTCGTCGATGTCGAGCAGGTCCTGCCCGCCGAACCGCTTGTAGGCACCGAGGCGGTTCCCGAGCTCCGTCCGGTGCCGCCGCGAGCCGCCCGCTGCAGCCACCTTGACGGGTTGCCCCGTGCGCGACGAGGCTCATGGGAGCGCTCCCGCAAGTCCGCAAGTCCCCGGTGACCGTTGCGAACCAGGAGTGAACCCATGAGACGTATCTCAACAGGCCTGGCTGCCTTAATGGTTGGCCTGGCCTCTCTGCTGAGCGCGCCGACGGCAGGCGCGGCTGATGTGGTGGATGTTGTGGCTGATGCGGCGGAGCCTGAACGGCGCAGATCCGGCCTGTACGTCCCCGACGCCAACCCGGCGGCGTACCGCCAGGCCTTCGAGTTGGCCCGCACCGGCCAACTCCGGGACGCGGCAGGCATCCTGGCCATGGCCCACACGCCGCAGGCGGTCTGGTACGGCGACCAGACGCCGCCCCAGGTCGAGCGGCAGATCCGCGAGGTGGCGCGCGACGCGGACCGGCACAACGCGCTGCCCGTCTTCGCCCTCTACAACGTGCCCGGCCGCGACTGCTCCAACTACTCCGGCGGCGGCGCCTCCAATACGGCCGAGTACAAGGCGTGGATCGACGCGATCGCGCGCGGCATCGGCGGCCGTGACGCGCTCGTCGTCCTCGAACCCGACTCCCTCGCCCTCGTCCCCGCCGACTGCGGCCAGGACGACGCCCAGGGCACGCTGACCGCGGCCCGTTACACCGAGGTCAACTACGCGGTGGACAAGCTGGAACCGCTGCGCGGAACCCGGGTGTACCTGGACACGGGCCACCCCGGCTGGCACACCGTCAACTCGATCGTCCCCCGCCTCCTCAAGGGCGGCATCGACCGGGCCACCGGCTTCTACACCAACACCTCCAACTACCAGACCGACGACGCCAACTCCTGGTACGGCAAGCTGATTTCGTCCTGCCTCGCGTACGTGGACGCAGGCGGCGACCCGGCCGCCTGCCCCAACCAGGGCTGGCCACGCGCCGACGCCCAGGCCTGGCTGGAGGAGAACGTACGCGTACCACCCTCCCGTATGAAGCACTTCGTCACCGACTCCAGCCGCAACGGCCAGGGCCCGTGGACCCCGCCCCCGGGCAAGTACACGGACCCCCAGGACTGGTGCAACCCACCCGGCCGCGGCCTCGGCACCCGCCCCACCCTCCGCACGGGCGACCCACTCCACGACGCCCGACTGTGGATCAAGATCCCGGGCGAATCGGACGGCCTGTGCCTGCGCGGCACGGAGGGCCCGGAGGACCCGGAGCGCGGGATGGTCGACCCGGATGCGGGGGACTGGTTCCCCGAACAGGCCCTGGAGCTGGTGCGGTTGGCCAATCCGCCGATTTTGGGCGGAGGTTGAGACGCGGGGCCCGGGAGTTTGATGAGCAGCGGGCGCGCCCTCGCCGACGCGCCCGCTGCCCAGGCTTCAGGCTTACGAGGAATTCGGCCGACTCGGAGCACTTCGCCGCCAACTGTGGACAACTGGCCCACGGCGCCGCCCGGTTCGAACTGCACAGGAAGACCCGAACGCTCTTGCCTGACGGGAGGACCGGCCGGTGGTGCTGACGATCAACGTGGCGTTACTCCTCGCTGTGATCATCGTCGTACGACTGCGTCGCCGAACGGAAGCCAGAAGCAGGAACGACGAGAAACTGACCGTGGCCAGCGCCCCTCACCCCGAGGCTGTTGCGGGAACTTGTGACACTTGCACGTGCAAGTGTCACAAGTTCCCGCAACAGCCATGCCCCCCACCCCCAAACTCGTGGACGGCATCTCAGAGTCGGGGCGGTGAGCTCCGCCCGACCCTTCGTGGAGCGTTTGCCTCAGGGGGCCGCTTCAGGACCTCTCTCCCACCCGGACGGTCCATCTCGCGCCACTCCGGCCGCAGTCCTGCCAGGTTCGTGGTGAGGAAGTACGCGGCCCCGCAGGCGAGCAGTACGGGCACAAGCCCGACGGAGGCCACCGCCGCCCCGGCGATCAGCCCGCCGAGAGGGATACCTGACCAGGCCAACGAGTCGCCGAGCGCGTTGACCCGGCCGAGCATCCGGCGCGGCACGCGTTCGAGGAGGATGGCCCCGATCACCGGGTTGAGGAAGCCCGCACCGAATCCACTGACGGCGAAGACGGCCAGTACCGCTCCCAGCGGGGCGTCGAAGGCGAGGATCAGATATCTCGGCGCGCCGGCCAACAGGAATCCGGTGAAGAAGACGACCCTGCGCCGCAGTCGGTGTGCGGCCACTGCGGCGATCAGGCTCCCGGCGACCGCGGCGGCCCCCATCGCGCTGCCTGTGAGGCCGATCGCGGCCGGCCCGTTGCCGGACTCCTTGGCCCAGACGGGCAAGAGAACCGTCATGAACGCCGCATCGAGCAGGTTGGTGATGCCCACCATGATGATGACGGTGAGCAGCAGTGGCTCGCTGCGCAGGAAAGTGAAGCCTTCGCCGAAACGTTTCCAGTAGCCCGTTTTCGTCTCTTCGGCTTGCGACGAGGCGCCCTCGGCCGACTCGCCCATGCGGCGAGGCAGCGTCACTGCGATGATCACCGATCCGAGAGCGAAGCAGCCTGCGTTGACGACAAGACCTGTCAACGGGCCGAGCAACGCCACCAAGGAGCCGCCGGCCGCCGGGCCGACGGTCGAGGCGAGCCGCTCGGTCACGCCGGACAGACCCGTGGCCCGCTCCAACGGCACCCCAGCGCGCTCAGCCGCCTCCGGGACCATGACTTCCTTGGCCAGGTCGCCGGGTCCGCGGGCGGCGCCGATCACCGCAACCAGGGCCAGCAGAAGCGGAAAGGACAGCAGGTGCAAGGCGTGGAACAGGGGGACGGCGGCGGCAGCGGCTGCGCTGGCGAGGTCCGTGGTCCAGGAAACCTTCCGTGGGCCAACTCGGTCCACCAGCGGCCCGGTGAGCGCCTTGACCACCACGTAGGGAGCCATCTCGAAGAAGGCGACCAGCCCGGTCTGGGTGGCGCTGCCGGTCGTGACCAGTACGAACCAGGGGAGCGCGACCGCCGATACCCGGGTACCGGTCAGCGACACGGCCATGGCCGCCAGCACCCCACCCAGAGGTCGTAAGGACCGCCTTCTGGATAAGCCGTCAGCGCCTGGAGCGTCCCCTGTCACGACGACGTCTCCGTTCCTGGCGCAGTCTCAGGACTGGAGTGCACCTCCGACGGTGCGGGCGCATCCAGCTCCGGCAGAAGCTGCGTGATAACGCCAACCCGCTCGGCTCCTTCCGGGGCACTCGCCGCAGCCTCGGGCGTATCCCTCCGGTACCGGGCGATGACGGCCCTCAACTCGTGCCGCAGGGCGACGGCCTCTTCGGGCGTGAGCCGCAAGGCCATGTCGCTCATGTCGAAGGTGTCCCGCCACGCGCGGGGCATGGTCTGCAACTCGTTCAGCGTCTGCTGGGTGCGCATGGTGTACGTGGTGGCGACGGATTGCAGGTAGGCCAAGGCGGCCTCGGGCTCTCGATCGGCCAGCTCCCGGTCGTTGAGCTCCGTCATCTGATGTACGGAACGCCACCAGCGCTCTCGCGCATTGCCGCGCTCAGCGTCCTCCTCGACGAAACCAGCCGCGTCGAGCTGGCGCAGGTGATAGCTGGCCGTCCCGGAGTTCACGCCCAGCCGCTCCGCGAGACGCGTAGCCGTCGATGGGCCGTACTTCCGCAGCAGCCCAACCAGCTGCACACGCACCGGATGCGCCATGGCTCGCAGCCCCTTGGCATCCAGAACAACGGAGCTCTCTTCAACGTACGGGCCCTCTGCCCTCTTCATCGCGTCGGTCACACCGCACAGGATAAACTGCAAAGAGTTCTTTGCGAAGAGCTCTTTGCGGTCAGCTTCGTGGGCTCGCAGTCAGTCCCTACGGCTGCGAAATCCGGTCGCGCAGCCAGGAGCCGACGCCGCTGAGTGCCGTCCTGGCCATGGCCGTGGGGTGGCTCGTGAAGCCGTGGGGTGCGTCGGGGTTGGGCACTGCTGTGGGTGTACTGAGCGGGAGTGACTTTTGGTGAATGTGAGTGAATGCCCAGGCCGGACGTCGTGCCGCCCGGCGCCTGCGCCGGGAGGGTCATCCATGCCGTGGTGCGTTCTTGGTCTCCGTTCTTCGGGACGGGAACTGGGGTTCTTGGGTCGAATGGGTGACCTTTGCGGGTGCTGCTCGTTGACTGCCGTGACGGGATCTTCGGCTGGGCAGGGGGTGAAGGGGTGGGGGCTGCGGGAGTTGGCGCCATCGTTCGTGGTGCCTGGCCCTGCCGGGGTGGCCATCCGGGACCGGCTGCGGGTGTCGGAGACGGATGCGGTCGTGCTGGCCGAGGTCGGACGGTTCCTTCTGGCCGCCTGGCACCTCGATGTGCACGGCAACCCGGTCGGGGAACCGCAGCGCTTCTTCTACGACCTCTCGGGCAGTGCGGTCAGCCGTTGCCGACATCAGAGTGTGCCCTACACCCTCGCACCGGGTGCCGCAGCAGCAGGCAGAGGCTAAAACTCAAGCTGGAGAGCCGCGAGAGGTCGTGCCGCAGGGCCGCTGGCGCTCAAGACGGCTTCAACAACCCGTCCATGGCGCGCCCGAACATCCGCCGGGCCACCCATGCCAGTGGCCGGTCGAAGGCAGTCGGCAGTCGGCGTACGCGCAGTTCCTCCTGCCACACCACGCGTGAACCTCCGTTCCCGTATGGATGCACGGTGATCTCGGCCCACCCCGTCACGAACGTCCCGCGCTTGAGCAGGCGGCACGTCCCGGGGCATCCGTCCGTGGGTGGTCGCCAGGTCACGACCTCCATCGGGTCGTCGAACGTGAGGGGGCCGATTCCCGATCGCGCAACGAAGACTGTGCCCGCGCGGGTCGGTGGTGGGGTGACGACGGTGATCCGGGTGAGTGGTACGACGTCCCCGTGGCGTTCCCATGTCGTCAGCCGCCGCCAGACCTGGGCGACCGGACTCGGCGATACGCGTTCCAGGAGGAAGAGGACCACGGGTCGATCGTAGGCAGCAGGCGAGCCGCGCCGGTGACCTGCTGCTAGGAAAGGGCTCGACGTCCAACCGCCGTAACCTCAGCCATCAATGATCTCTGCTGCTGTGAGTGACATCTGCCCCGGCCGGTGGTCATTCGATCCCGAGGGGCCCGGCGCCCAGATCCTCGCGCATGAGGCGGCGCATCTCTGCCATAGCCGTGCGGCGCTGTTGGACCAAGGTTGTGTCCTCGGCGGAGCCGACCGCCACCCCGCGGGCATAGGCGTCACGCATCCGGCGCAGGCTGTGAAACGCCTCGTTCCCTGCCGCGACAACGGGCCGCGGACCCACGAGCCAGAGCCGCTCGCTTGCCGTGTGCAATCCGGTCCCGCGGAAGGCTTCGCGCACTGCCGCATCACGCGCTGACTCGGACATATTGTCGCCCAAAGCGACAGCCCGTATCTCTTCACCCGCGTCCTTGAGGGCGGTGGCGTACTCGGTGTACGCGGCGCGCCGCACCTCCAGAGAGTGTCGTGCTTCCTCACGCCGCCACCTGTTGCGATCGGCGATCAGGGTAGCGGTGATGCCGATCGCGGCACCTGTCAGTGTGGAGAGCAGAGGCATCCAGTCCATGCGCCGCATGCTGTCGGAACCGCTGCTGCGACACCAGCGGCTCTCGCCTTACACGAGGGGCCTGCTACTGGCGGTTACGTTGCACCGTCGGCGGAGATCCGCTCCAGTCTGTGGGGCCGCCGGGGACGTAACCACGTGTTGTGCGAAGGCGCGGATACGGGCCGTCTCGCCGGTGCGTGGCCAGACGAGGCGCCAGGTGGCCGGTGGTGCGTCATGGAAGGGCACGTACGTGATGTTGGGGCGTGCGAAGTAGCGGGCGACGTGTGCACCCAGTGGGCAGATGCCGCTGCCTGCCGCGACAGCGGCGAGCAGTTCCTGGAACGTGGTGGTGGCGGGGGCGCGCTCGATGGTCTTTCCGCCGGGGGTGTGCCACGGGTGGGGTGGGGCCACCCAGTACGGCCGTACCGGTCGGGCGGAGGGGAGGACCGGGGTGCGGGCCAGGTCCTCGAGTGTGACCGCTTGGGCGCGGGCCAGCGGGTGCTGGTCGGACACGGCCAGAACCATCGGTTCGACAACCGCGGTGGGGCCTTCGACGAGACCGGGTTCGGTGACGGGGGCCTGGATGACTACGACGTCGGCTTCGCCCGTGCCGATGATGCCGAGAGGGTCGTGGAACGGGGCCTCGCGCAGGTGGACCAGGCAGCCCGGGTGTCGGCTGCGGAAGGTGTCGATCGGTGCGGTGAGGTGGTCGGCGAGCGCCGGTGCCTCGAATCCCAGGCGCAGTGCGCCGTCGACGCCGTGGCCGGCTGCGACGGCGTGGGCGATGGCGTCTTGGATCTGCTGGTAGGCCGGGGCGAGATCGTCTCGCAGCCGGCGTCCGATGGAGGTCAGCGCGACCCGCCGACTGGTGCGGTCGAACAGGGCGGCGCCGATCTGCCGTTCCAGTTTCTTGATCGTCTGACTGACCCGGGCCTGGGAGATGTGCAGTTGTTCGGCGGTGCGCCGGAAATGAAGATGTTCGGCCAGGGTCAGGAAGATCTCGATCTCACGTTGTTCCACGACCATCTCCGCCTTGATCAATAACCTCTGCACTATCGGTCGTTGCAGGATCAGCCCTTGTTCCCTCTTTTGTGAGCGTCTGACCCTGAAGGCATGACTCACACTGTTTCGGACTCTCTGGCCGCATCACCTGTCAAACGCTGGTTAGCCGTGGCCACCGTGGCGGTGGGCATCTTCTCGCTGGTGACCGCGGAACAGTTGCCGGTCGGGCTGCTCTCCGCTGTCGCCGACGAGCTGCGGGTGTCGAAGGGGACGGCTGGGCTAATGGTGTCCGTGCCCGGTGTCGTGGCAGCGGTTGCGGCCCCTCTGCTGCCGGTCGCCGTCGGCCGGCGGGATCGGCGCACCGTGCTGACCGGCCTTGGCGCGCTGATGGCCGCAGCGAGTCTGGCCTCCGCGCTGGCGCCCAGCTTCGCCCTGCTGCTGGCCTCCCGCGTCCTGGTCGGTGTGACCATCGGCGGGTTCTGGGCGATCGCCGGCGGGATCGCTGCCCGGCTGGTCCCAGCGGGGTCGGTGTCGCGTGCCACTGCCGTGATATTCGGCGGCGTCGGCGCGGCCTCCGTACTCGGCGTGCCGATGGGAACGCTGATCGGCGAGTTGGCCGGGTGGCGTGCCGCCTTCCTCGCGCTCACCGGTCTCGGCCTCCTGGTGTTGACCGGACTGCTCATCTTGCTGCCGCCGCTGCCCGCAGCTCAGCCGGTCCGCCTGAAAGACCTGGCCCGGCTACTGCGTCAGCGCGCCCCTACGGTGGGGGTGATCGCCACCTTCTTCCTGGTTGCCGGGCACTTCATCGCATACACCTTCATCAGCCCCACGCTCCAGCACATCTCCGGCATCGCTGCGCACCTGATCGGCCCGCTGCTCCTCGGCTACGGCTTCGCCGGCATCATCGGCAACTTCTTCGCGGGCCCGGCCGCAGGCCGGCACCCACCCCGCGCCCTGCTGATCATCGCCGCCACCCTCGCCCCGGCCATGGCCCTGATGCCCGTCCTGGGCACGCATGGCGCAAGCGGTACCGCCCTGCTGCTGGTCTGGGGCGCATCCTTTGGAGGCGTATCGGTCAGCTTGCAGACCTGGATGCTCGCCGCCGCGCCACGCGCCCCCGAGGCCGCCACCGCCTTGTACACGGCGATGTTCAACCTTTCCATCGCCCTCGGCGCTCTCGCCGGCGGAACCACGCTCGACGTGACCGGCCTTCCTACCGTGCTGTGGGTTGGCGCCGTCTGCGTCGCAGCCACCATCCCGTTGATCTACGCCAGCCGCCAGAGCCGTTCCCTGGCCGGCCGGGTGGGCGAAGCCGGGCCCGGCCGACCGACTACGAGCCACTCGCCGAGGTACACGAAGGCGACCTGCCCAACCGGAAAGGACTGACGTGACTACCGCAGGAAACTCCTCCCCAGGCCCAGACCCCGTGCCGACCCTGACAGGCTCCGCCCTCAACACCCTGAAGGCTGCTCTGGACGGAGCCCTCCTACCGCCCGGAACCGGCGACTATGAGCGGGCACAGCTCGGCTTCAACCGCATCGTGCGAGGACGCCCCGCCGCAGTCGTACGCGCCGCTGATGCTGCCGACGTCGCTGCTTGCGTGCGCTTCGCCGCGGACCACGGTCTGCCCCTCGCAGTCCAAGCCACCGGGCACGGGGTCTCGGTGCCCGCCGACGGGGCCCTACTGATCGACACTCGGGACATGGACGAGGTCCGTATCGACCCCGGGACACGGACGGCGCGGATCGGGGCCGGAGCGAGCTGGAGCCAAGTCGTCCAAGCGGCTGCCGCCCATGGTCTGGCCCCCCTGAACGGCGCCGCGCCATCGGTCGGCGCGGTCGGCTACACCCTGGGCGGCGGGCTCGGGCCGCTGGGCCGGTCGTACGGCTACAGCGCCGATCACGTACGGTGCCTGGACGTGGTCACCGCCGACGGCACGCTGCACCGGGTAACCGCGGACAGCCACGCGAACCTGTTCTGGGGGCTGCGGGGCGGCAAGGGGAACTTCGGCGTCGTCACCGCCATGGAGGTCGCCCTCTTCCCCGTACCGAGCCTGTACGGCGGCGGGCTGTTCCTTCCGGCCGACAGGCCGGACAGGTTGCTGCGCGCCTGGCGGGACTGGACGCGCGCGATACCGGACGCGATGCAATCCTCGCTCGCGCTCGGCCCATTCCCGCCCGATGATGCGCTGCCGCCCCAGGTACGCGGGCGCTTTCTCGCCCACATCCGCGTCGCCTTCAACGGCCCCGCCCAAGAGGGCGAGGCGTTGGTACGTCCGCTTCGGCAGCATGGCGAACCGGTCGCCGACACACTCACGGACCGGCCCTACGCACAGGTCGCCGCCATCCACCTGGACCCGACCGAACCGGGCGTCTACTACGAGCGCTCGACGCGGCTGCGCACGCTGGACGACACGACGATCGACACCCTCGCAGCGCTCGCCGAGGAAGGCGCTGTCGCCTGGCGCCCAAACATCGAACTGCGCCACCTGGGCGGGGCGTTGGCCCGTCGGCCCCGGCATCCCAACGCCGTGCCCTACCGCGAGGCCGCGTACACCCTGTTCAGTGGGGCAAGGACAGCAACTGACGACGAAGCCGCCGTGGCCGCCGACTACCAGGATCGCCTCATAGGGGCGATGGGTCCGTGGCGCATCGGCGGCCCTTTCCTCAGCTTCATCAGCGCCCGCGAGCCCACCGACATGCACCTGCGGTCCGCCTACGACCCTGACACCTACCAAGAGCTCGTCCAGCTCAAGGATGTCTGGGACCCCGGCAACATCTTCCGCGTCAACCACAACATCCCGCCAACCACCCTTCCGCCTACAGGCCAAGGGCAGGGCTGAGCACAACGGCAGGAGACAGACATTTCAGAGGCGCAGCCGTCCACGGCACGGAGGTCGGCGCTGCCTACGTCACCGTCAGCTCGGTGACCAACTCATCCAGGCTGTTCGACCGCCAATCGAAGGTGTCGGTCCTCTTCGGAGGGTCCCCAACTGGCCGCTGAACGTAGGCAGTTCGCATTCCAGTTGCCTGTGCTCCTCGTAGGTCCCAGGCGTGGGCGGCGATCTTCAGTATGCGTTCTGGTGGGCATCCTGCTGCGTCGATTGCGAGCCGGTAGACCTCCGGGGCGGGTTTGTTGGCTCGGGCTTCTTCGGCGGACAGGGTTTGGTGCCAGCGCAGGCCGGCGTGTGCGTTGAGGTGGAGCAGAGTGGTGCGGCCGGCGTTGGAGAGGCCCAGTGCGGGGAAGTGCCGGGCCAGGCGCGTCAGGGCGGTGACGGAGTCGTTCCAGGGTTTGAGGCGTCGGCTTGCGGTCGCCAGTCGGGCGATGGCCGCCGGGTCGGTGAGGCCGGCACGGTCGGCTACGCGTTGCGCTGCCTCGCGGTCGATGGTCTCGGTGTTGGCGTACGCCCGGCTTCGTTCCTCGATGCGTCGCTGTTCGTGCTCGACGTGCTCTTGCCACACGGTGAGTAGATGGTCGACTGATGTATCGGCGGTCGCGGGCACCGCGTCGCGGATGGCCGCTCGTAGTCCGCCTGGCTCGTCGACCATCGTTCCGAGGATGTCGAAGACGACGACCTCGATGTCGGGCGCGTCGGGCATTTGGTCTCCTGTGGAAGGTGTACGGGCGCGGGCGCGACGCACCTTGCCGGGTTTGAACTCGGCTGCGGTGGGCTGCACTTGGTGATTCGGCCAGTAGCAGGCACGTCCACTGGCGAGATGCAGGGCTGCAAAATGTGACAGCGCATGGGTGATCTGTAACATTCCTGGATCTGCCTGCCCCTGCCGGTGGGCAGCCGTCGTTCACCACACCCACATCCGTGTTCGCGGCCGGGCACCCGTCGTGGGCGCGACCGGTCACGCACAACCCGCACCCACGCCCACGACCCGCCAAGAAGCCAACCCCTCACACGTCCAGCAAATCCCGAGCCCGAACCACCGCCCCCGTCTCAAACGACCGATTCGCCGCCAGCCCCGTCACCAGCGACCGCGCCCCGTCCACCGCGTCCGCCGCGCGGCCCAGGTCATCCGGGGCGCCCGTCCGCGAGCCGAACAAGTCCGCCAGCATGCGGACGTCCCCGCCCCCGTGCCCGCCCTCGCCCGTCGCGACCTTCACCTCACGCGGCGGCTCCCAGAAACGCCTCAGCAGCAGCTCCGTACGACCCGCCTCCTCGCCGACCGCCGAGCCGTGAATTACGGGGCTCGAGCTCTCCGAGCCGACCACGTCCGGACGGACCCACGTCGTCTCCTCCACCAGCAGCTCCAGCCGCCCCGAACTCCCGTTGAACGAGACCCGGTAGCCCTCCCAAGGTGCGTACGCCGTCAGGTGGTACGTCAGGGTCGCGCCGGACGCGTACCGCACGAGTACCGCCATGTCGTCCTCGATCGTGACGCCGGGCCCGAAGACGTTCTGGTCGCGGTGGTAGCCGTCCTCGCCCTCGGCGTCGAGATACAGCGAGCGGAGCACGGGCGAGTCCGTGAGGCGTACGGCGAAGGGGTCGCCGTCGGCCGCCGGGGAGCCGTGGGCCCGCGCGTAGGGACGAGCAAGTCCGCGCCGCCGCCCCGCGCTCTCCCCGTAGAAGAAGAGACCACCCTGCGCGAAGACCGTCTCGGGCGACGTCCCCAACCACCAGTTCACCAGGTCGAAATGGTGCGTCGCCTTATGGACCATCAGGCCACCGGAGTTGGCCTTGTCGCGGTGCCACCGCCGGAAGTAGTCCGCGCCGTGCCGCAGATCGAGCAGCCACTCGAAGTGGACTGACCCGACCTCGCCGATCTCGCCGGCCGCGATGCACTGACGTATGGCCGAATGCACCGGGTTGTAGCGGTAGTTGAAGGCGACCCGCACCTCGCGGCCCGTGCGTCGCTGGGCGTCCAGGATGCGCCGGGCACGCGAGGCGTCCGTCGTCATCGGCTTCTCGGTGACCACGTCGCAGCCCGCTTCCAGGACGCGCACGATGTACTCGTCGTGCGTGCGGTCCACGCTGCACACCACCACCAGATCGACGCGTTCGCGACGCAGCATGAGGTCGAAGTCCTCGGCCGCGTACGCCGGTACGGGCTCCCGGCCGGGGTGGTCGGCGGCCAGCCACTCGTTGTGGACGGCCATGCGGTGGGCGTTGACGTCGCAGAAGCCCGCCAGCTCGATGCGGTCCGCGTAGGGACCGGCCAGCGCCTCCGTGAAGAGCCGGGCCCGTGCGCCCAGCCCCACCACGGCACACCGACGGCGGCGACGTGCGGCCCCAAGGCGCTCGTTCTCAACGCGCTCGTTCTCAACGCGCTCGTTCTCAACGCGTTCGTTCTCCAGGGGCATAAACGCCTCCGTTCGCTGGGCATCGATAGCGCAGGTTCGCGGGTGTCGGCAGCGCCCGTGAAGATCCGTAGCAGTTCCAGGAAAGTGCTCTACGGGGGCTTGTACGGACATCCGGACGATCCCTAGGGTCGTTCTCCTCGCAAGCGCTTTCTGCCCGAGAGAGGTGACCCCACACATGCCCGGAAACAGGACAACGAGGTCCTGCGTGACGGCGACGGCGACGGCCGCGGTGCTGGCACTCTGTGCGGCGCTCACCGGCTGTACGGGATCCGGCGACACCGTCGGAGGCGGCAAGGTCGTACTCCGCTACACCTGGTGGGGCAACCCGGACCGGGCGGCCCGTACCGAGGAGGCCGTCGCGCTGTTCGAGAAGCGGAACCCCGGCGTCGACATCCAGACGTCGTTCTCGGGATACGACGCGTACAAGCAGAAGCTGGCCACGCAGGCGGCCGGCGGCGACGCCCCCGACGTGATGCAGCTCGACTACCGCATGATCGACCAATACGCGTCCGGTGGCGTCCTGTTGGACCTCGCGAAGCAGAAGTCCGCGCTGAGCACCGCCGACATCGACAAGGGGCTGCTGGCCACGGGCGTCGTGGACGGCAAGCAGTACGCGATTCCGCAGGCCCGCGGCACCGAGACGATGGCGTACGACGCGAAGCAGTGGAAGGCCTCCGGCGTCGAACTGCCCCGTGAGGGCTGGACGTGGAGCGACTGGGCCGACGCCATGCGCGCCCTCGCGAAGGCGACCGGCAAGCCCGGCGGCACCGACCCCGGCCAGAGCGAGGACGCTTTCGAGGTGTGGCTGCGCGGCCAGGGCAAGGAGCTCTACACCAAGGACCGCCAACTCGGCTTCACCGCCGACGACTTGACCAAGTGGTGGACCTTCACCGACAAGCTGCGTCGCGAGGGTGCCGTCTCGCCCGCCGAGGAGACCACCCAGCTCGACGGCACGGTCGAGAACACCCCGCTGGGCCGCGGAAAGGCCATCTCCGACATGAACTGGGACGCGCCCGCCAGCGGCTTCCTCGCCCTTGTCCCCGGCGGAGTCACCCTCGCGCCCATGCCGTCGGGCGAGGACGGGACACCCGGCCAGTACTTCAAGCCGTCGATGTTCATGGGCGTCGCCAAGACCTCCGAACACCCCAAGCAGGCCGCCGAGTTCATCGACTTCATGCTGAACGACATGGACGCGGCGAAGATCCTCGGCGCCACCCGCGGCATCCCCATCAACGCGACGATCCGCGAGGCCATCGGCCCCGAGCTGAAGGACTTCGACAAGACGATCGACGACTACCAGGCCTCCGTGGACGGCGACCTCAACGCCCCGCCCCAGGCGCCCCCTTCGGGTGACAGCGCCCTGCAGACCACTTTCATGCGCGACTACGACCAGGTGTCGTACGAGCGGATGTCGCCCCGCGAGGCGGCCGAGGACTACGTCACCGAGGCGAAGGCGGAGCTGAGGTCATGACCACCACTGAGATACCGGCCCCCGCCGCTACCGCGAAGGCCACCCCCGCCAAGCGACCCAAGCGCCAACGCGAGGGCGCCGCCTGGGTGTTCCTCTCCCCGTGGGTCCTCGGCGCGGCCGTGCTGACGCTGCTCCCGATGGCCGTCTCGCTCTATCTCTCCTTCACCGACTACGACTTGTTCAACCCGCCGCAGTGGGTGGGCCTGCGCAACTACACGCAGATGTTCACCGAGGACCCGCGCTACTGGCGCTCGGTCGTCGCGACCCTCACATACGTCGTGATCGCCGTGCCCCTCCAACTCGGCCTGGCGCTGGTCGTCGCGCTCGCCCTGAAGTCCATGAAGCGCGGGCGCGGCTTCTACCGCTCTGCCTTCTACGCGCCCTCCCTCCTCGGCGCCTCCATGTCCATCGCCCTCGTATGGCGGGCGGTCTTCAACGACGGCGGCACGGTCGACAACCTGCTGGGAACGGGCGGTTGGGTCAATCAACCCGGCTGGGCGCTGTTCGCCGTCGCTCTGCTGACGGTGTGGCAGTTCGGAGCGCCGATGGTCATCTTCCTGGCCGGGCTCCAGCAGATCCCGGGGGAGTTGTACGAGGCGGCCGCCGTGGACGGGGCGAGCCGATGGCGGCAGTTCCTGTCCATCACCGTGCCGATGCTGTCCCCGGTGATCTTCTTCAACCTCGTACTCCAGACCATCCAGGCCTTCCAGGTCTTCACCCCCGCCTTCGCGATCAGCGCGGGCAAGGGCGGCCCGGCGGACTCGACGCTCTTCTACACGCTCTACCTCTACGACCGCGGCTTCGTCGCCTCCCACATGGGCTACGCCTCCGCGATGGCCTGGGTCCTGCTCCTCGTGATCGGCGCCGTCACCGCCGTACTGTTCCGGACCTCGCGCTCCTGGGTCTTCTACGCGTCTGACACTGATGGGGGAGCCCGATGACCACCTCAACCGCCGCAACTCCCGCCGTCCGCAAGCCCATCGCCTGGCGGCGCGTCGCCCTCCACGTCGGCTGTCTGGCCGCGCTCCTGGTGATGCTGTATCCGCTGGCGTGGCTGCTCGCGACCTCCGTCAAGCCCGCCGACGAGGTGATCGCCAGCCTCAACCTGCTGCCCAGCAGCCTGGAATGGTCCAACTACACGACCGCCCTGGAGGGCGTGAACGAAGTCTCCGTGTGGCAGCTGCTCGGCAACTCCCTGTTCATCGCGGGCGGCGCCGTCATCGGCAACGTACTCAGCTGCTCCCTCGCCGCGTACGCCTTCGCGCGGCTGCGCTTCCGCTTCCGCGGGCCGCTGTTCGCGTTCATGATCGCGACGATCATGCTGCCGCACCATGCCGTGCTGATCCCGCAGTACATCATCTTCAACCAGCTCGGCATGGTGAACACGTACTGGCCGCTGATCCTGCCCAAGTTCCTTGCCACGGAGGCGTTCTTCGTCTTCCTCATCGTGCAGTTCATGCGGGGACTGCCGCGTGAACTGGAGGAGGCGGCGCGGATCGACGGCGCCGGGCCGTTCCGCAGCTTCTTCAGCGTCATCCTGCCGCTGACCCGGCCCGCGCTGATCACCACCGCGATCTTCACCTTCATCTGGACCTGGAACGACTTCTTCACCCAGCTGATCTACCTCTTCTCGCCGGAGAAGTTCACGCTCACGCTGGCACTCAGGCAGTTCGTGGACGCCTCCAGCCAGTCGGCCTTCGGCCCGATGTTCGCGATGTCGGTGATCGCGCTGCTGCCGATCGTGCTGTTCTTCCTCGCCTTCCAGCGCTTCCTGGTCGAGGGCATGGCGAACTCCGGGATCAAGGGATGAAGGGATGAAGGGGCAAGGGATGAGCGCCGGGCAGGCCCGCGAGACGGGCGAGATCTTCGGGCCGCGGATGACCTTGTTCGCGGATGTGCTGAGTGTCGGGGTCTGTACGGCGCTGGTGTCGCTGCCGGTCGTCACGCTGCCCGCGGCAATGTCCACGGCGTGCGCGGTGCTGCGCGGCACGCGCGAGGACCAACCCGCCACGGCCGGACGGTACTTGACGTTGCTGCGACAACGGCTGCGGGCCGGGGACCTCGCGGCCGGTGCGCTGTCCGCGGCGGGCGTGCTGCTCCTGCTGGCGGACTTGGCGCTGGCCCGGGCGGGCCTGCCGGGCGCCCCGCTCTTCGCCGCCGTCGCCGCACTCATCGGCACGTACGCCACTGTCGTCGGCCTGCGCGCCTGCGGCCGCCCCGAGTCCCTCACGGACTGGCGCGCGGCCGTGCGCGAGGCGGCACGGGACTCCGTACGGGATGTGGGCGGCAGCAGTCTTGTACTCCTGGCCCTGGCGGCGGCAGCGCTGTGCGCGTGGATGCTGCTGCCGCTGGCGTTCCTGGCACCGGGGCCGCTGGCGCTGGCGCTGACGGCGATCGACGTACGGCTGTCAGGGCGGGCCTGAGAAGCGGACGCGCGCGCGTCCGTCAGGAGAGGGGCAGGCCGTACTTCTCGCCGACCCGGTGGATCTCCTCCACCGGGTACGGCGTCTGCCTGCTCTCGTCATGGAACGCACGGTTGAAGCCCGACACCACCTCGGCCAGGGGTGCCCAGCGGGCGATGACGGACGCCGCCGCGTCGGGGATTCCGGTGAGGCGCTCGCCCCGGGCGCTGGCGCGCACCGTCGCCTCGCGGTCGTCCCGCTCGTAGTCGTACAGGTCTTTGAGCAGCCAGTTCACCAGCCAGGTGGCCGTGTAGGCGCGGTCGTAGACGCGATGCCGGTCGTAGAAGGCGGCGTGGCTCGGCGACAGGTCGAAGCGGGAGGAGAGGGCGAGGCCGAAGTCGGTGAAGTACAGGCGGTGGCCGTCGGTGAGGATGTTCCGGAAGTGGGCGTCGAAGTGCAGGAGCCCGCGCGCGTTCATGAAGGAGACGCCCGCCTCCAGTTCCCGCTCGACCATGGCGCAGGCCGCGCTCGCGTGCTCCGTGCGCGTCCGGGCGGCCAGCCAGGTGTGCAGGTTCTGCGGGATGTACTCCAGGAACAGCGCGACGCTCGCCGATGACCGGCCGAGCGCCTCGATCCGGTGGCGTATCTCCGGCCCGCCTCCCCAGTAGGCGACGGCCCGGTCCACATCGGCCAGTTCTTCGGGGAGGGGCTGCGCCGGATCGGGCAGTACGCGCCAGTGGTACAGCAGCGGGAAGCCCTGGTGCTCGTCGCGAATCACCCAGTTGGTCGTCATGATGTGCGTGGCGAGCTCCCGCCAAACGCCGAAGCCCGGCATGCCGATGGCACCGATGCCGTACTGGCAGAAGGCGGGTAACCCGAACAGGTTCGCCGTGGACCGGACGTTTTCCGGCAGTGACTCCAGGTCGGTGAGCGGCACCCGCTTCACGAAGACCGGGCGTCCGGCGACCTCCATCAGCACCGACTTTCCGCCGATGCCGGTGCCCAACGGCGCGGCGGCGTCGATCAGTTGACGCAGTCGGTGATCACTGCAGAGGGCGAGTGAGGTGGAGACAGCGCTGTGGGCGGCCAGGCGGGCATCGCGTGACATGTCAGGGGACTGCGGCTCCGCCATTACCGCGCCCGCCCACCCGTCTCCTGGCATGGCCGCCACCCTACGTAACTGCTCTTGGGGCGGCCAGATGGCCCAGCCGCGCTGCGTCCCCCCACGGCACGCGTTAATTTGTCCAAGTTTTATAGTTTCCGGCTATTTTCGGATTAGTTCATGTCGGGTTTCCTCAGGCCCGTGTGGAGGGTGCACCATGCCCAAGACCTTGCACGTCCCGCTCGTCGACGCCGAGCGGCGCCGACCATCGGCACGGGCACGCACCGTGCGGCGCCTCGGCGGTCAGCGCGGGCTCGCCCTCGTCGCAGGTGCCTTCACGGTGGCTCAACTCACGCTCGTACGGCCCGGGATGGGCCTCGGGTGGGACGAGGTGGTGTACGTCAGTCAGGTCAGTCCGCAGGCTCCGGCGGCGTTCTTCAGTGCGCCGCGTGCCCGCGGGATTTCGCTGCTGGCCGCGCCCATCGCCTCGTGGTCGACGTCCACGGAACTGCTGCGGGTGTATCTGGCGCTGCTGTCCGGGCTCGGACTGTTCCTCGCGCTGCGCGCCTGGCGGGGGCTGTTCCCCATGCGCGTGCTCGCCCTGGCCGGTGCGCTGTTCGCGACGCTGTGGATCACCCTGTTCTACGGGCCGCAGGTCATGCCCAACTACTGGGTCGCCGTCGGCGCCCTGGCCCTCGTCGGCTGCTTCCTGCGCGCCCAGTCGAACCGTTTCGATCGGGCGGCGCTGTGGGGCGTGGGTCTGAGCGCGGCGCTGATGGCGTGGATGCGGCCCACCGACGCGGTCTACGTGACCTTGCCGCTGCTCGTGCTGCTGGTGGGCGTGCGCCGTTGGCGGCGGTGGCCCGTACTGGGCGCGCTCGTCGCGGGGCTGGCGGCCGGGGCGGTCGAGTGGGTGGTCGAGGCGTACGTCGCTTACGGCGGCCTGAGTCAGCGGCTGGCCGACGCCTCCCTGGTCCAGGGCGGCCTGGGCTGGAACTTCGCCGTCGACGACCAGTTGCGCTCCCTGGTCGGCCGTACGCTGTGCCGCCCGTGCACCGCGCCGTGGCCGCACCCGGCGGTGCTGATCTGGTGGTTCGTCCTGCCCCTGCTCGCCGCCCTCGGCCTCGCGGTCGCCGTCCGGGCGGGCCGGACGGCCGTCACCCTCCTGCCCGTGACCTGCGCCGCGACGGTCGCCTTCCCCTACCTGTTCCTGATCGGGTACGCGGCCCCACGCTTCCTGCTGCCCGCCTACGCCCTGCTGGCGCTGCCGGTCGCGGGCGCGCTTGTCCACCTGGTCACCGCGCCGCGGAGCCGAAGGCGGAGGAAAGCGGCCGTGACCCTGGTCGCGCTCGGTCTCGCCGGGCACCTCGCGATCCAGTACGCGGTGCTGAACCATGTCGTGGACCGCACCTACGCCGCCCGCCGCGAGTGGGCCCGCACGGCGGCGGAGCTGCACCGGCTCGGCGTACGGCCGCCGTGCCTGCTGACCGGGCACGAGGCCATCCCGATCGCCTTCTACACCGGCTGCTCCTCCGCCCAGATCGCGGGCAACAACGCCAACACGACCGCCGGGAACATCGTGCGAACCGCCCGGCGGCTGCCGGTCGCCGCGCTCGTCACGCCGGAGGGCCGGCCGCCCGCGTACGCCCGTACATGGGCGCAACACCGGATCGGTGAGGTGCGTATGTATGTGGCACCCGTCTACGTGGCTGCCGCTGCTCCGGCGGGGCGGGGCGGGGCACATGACCGCAGGCACGCGATCGCCGACACACGACCGCGGGCACATGACCGCGCCGGTGTGCGCATACCTGGTCTCACCTTGGGGTACGCGAAAAACGCCCCAGATCGGAACCCCCCCACGCACTGATGAGGATGAAGGCCATGATCGCCATCCCCGAGGCAGTGCTCACGGCCGCGGCGCAGGACGCTCTGCGTGATCTCAAGCGCCACCGTTACGACGCTTCGGCCCTGGACACCCTGATCGCCAGCGATGTCCTCGTGCCGCTGCCGTCCGACATCGCCGCGCGCGATGCCGAGGACGCCGACTCGATGACGCTGCCCGTGCTCGAGTACCCGCCGGGAACCCAGGCCGTCGTGGTCTTCACCTGCGAGGAACGGCTTTCGGATGCCTTTCCTGAGATCGACTGCTATCGGCAGTTGCAGCTCGAGGTGCTGGCGGCCAACTGGCCCACCGAAGCGGACCTTACTTTGGCCATTGATCTTGGCCATCCGGATGCGGTGACCTTCACGTCGGCGGCTGTGCGGGGTGTGCTGTCCCACTGCCAGCGGTGACGCTCCGCGTGGGGTTCGGATTGAAGCTGCGGGTTCGTTGTGGCTGGTCGCGCAGTTCCCCGCGCCCCTGAAAGGAAGGCCTGCGGCCTCCTTTCAGGGGCGCGGTATCGCGCCGGAGGTCCCGGTCGTACGGGCGTGACCGAGGGGCGATTGTCAGTGGCTGGTGTCACGCTGTTGGGACGGACAGGATCTGCGAAGGGAATCGCCGTGATCACCACTGAACCGACCCCTGGCTCCCCCTGTTGGACCGACCTCGGTGCGCCTGACGTGCCGGCCGCCGCGGCCTTCTATGGCGCGGTGCTCGGCTGGGAATACCAGTCCATGGGCGACGAGGGCGGCGAGATGGAAGGCGGGATGTTCCAGAAGGACGGGAAGACCGTCGCCGGGCTCGGGAAGCTCAGCGAGGAGGGTGCCCGGTCCGCCTGGATGATCTACTTCTGCGTCACCGACGCGGACGCCACGACCCGGGCCGTTCAGGAAACGGGCGGCACGGTACGGGTGGCGCCGCGGGACCTCGACGACTGGGGGCGGATGGCGCAGTACAGCGACCCGCTCGGCGGCCAGTTCGCCGTCTGGCAGCCGGGGAAGAACAAGGGCTTTGAGCTGGTGGAGGCGCCGGGCTCGCTGTCCTGGACCGAGCTGTACACCAGCGACGCCGCCTCCGCGAAGGAGTTCTACGGCGAGATCTTCGGCTGGCAGTTCGGTGACATGGAACTGCCGGGCGGCGGGGGCACGTACTCCCTGATCACCCCGGCCGGGCTTCCGGAGGAGCGGATGTTCGGCGGTGTCATGGAGCTCAGCAAGGAGGACCTCGCGCTGGCGAACGGGGTGCCGTACTGGCACCCGGTGTTCAACGTCACCGACTGCGACGCCGCGGTCGCCAAGGTCACCGAGAACGGCGGCAGCGTGCAGATGGGGCCGCAGGACGCGGAGGGCGTGGGCCGCCTCGCCGTCTGCCTCGACCCGGCGAACGCGGATTTCGTCGTGCTCAAGCCGGAGACTCCGGCGACCCCGGCCTAGAGCTGAGCCCCGCGGGGGCCATTGGCAGCACCCGCGAGCAGTCCGGGCGGTCCTGCGCACCGCCCGGACACCGCCTGCGCGGGATGCTGTCCGTCCGCCGCCACTGCCTGCGCGGGATGCCGTCCGTCGTCCACCACCGCCCGGGCGGAATGCTGTCCGTTCTCCGCCATCGTCCGCACGGGATGCCGTCCGTCCTCCTCCGCCACCGCGCGCACGGGATGCCGTCCGTCCTCCTCCGCCACCGCGCGCACGGGATGCTGTCCATCGTCCGGTCACTGGTCGTCCGTCACGCCGCCGCGCGTCAACTGCCCACCCCCGCGCGGGATTTCCCCTCTTGACGGACCTTCACCTTGCGCCTGCCCGCTCCCGGTCTCGCGGCGTACGCGGCGAGCCGAGCATGGACACCATCGCCGGCCTGAAGTCCGACCTCATCGTCGCCAGCAGCGACCTGCCGCCGGCCGCCGTGAAGCAGATGCGCGACATCGCCCCGGTCCTGCAGATCAAGTCCGCCGACGCCGCCGACCCGATCGGCAAGATGACCGAGAACCTCGACGTCATCGGCGAGGCCACCGGCACCACGGAGCAGGCCGAGAAGCTCAAGAAGGACTTCGAGGCGAAGATCGCCGAGGGCAAGAAGGCCCTCGCCGACGCCGGTCTCGCCGGCGCGGACTACGCCTTCGCGGACGGTTACCTCGTCTCCAACCAGACCACGATCCGCCCGTTCACCAGCGGCTCGCTCATCGGCGCGGTCAACGAGCGGATCGGTCTGAAGAACGCCTGGACGGTGAAAGGCGACAAGGACTACTGGCTCGGCTCCACCGACGTAGAGGGCCTCACCAAGCTTGGCGACGACGTGCAGTTCGCGTACATCGGCAACGACGGCGACAAGACCAGCACCCCCCCTTCAGCGGTGCTCTGACCAAGGACAAGGTGTGGACGTCGCTGCCGTTCGTGGAGAAGGGCAACGCGCACCGGCTGCCCGACGGCATCTGGATGTTCGGCGGAACCGGGTCGATGAGCGCGTACATCGACGCCGTCGTCGCCCAGGAGCCGGGGCGTGTTCCTCACGACCACGGGCGTACTGGTGGCCGTGCTCGTCGGCGTGACGATTGCCGCCGTGTTGCTGGGTGACAGCAAGTTGCTGCTGGGTGATGTGGCGAACTGGGTGCAGGGGCGCGCGGGGCAGACCGTCAGTTTCGTACTCGACACTCGGGTGCCCCGGGTTCTCGCGGCGCTCCTCGCGGGGGCGGCACTTGCCTTGGCCGGGACGCTCGTTCAGGCTGTGACGCGTAATCCGCTCGCGGACCCGGGCATCCTGGGCGTTTCCGGCGGGGCTGCGCTTGGGGCCGTGCTTCTTGTGACGACGGTGTCTTCCGTTGGGTCTTGGGGTGTGGCCGGGGCGGCGTTTGCGGGGGCCGCGGTCAGTTCTGTGCTTGTTTTTGGGCTCGCCGCGCGGGGTGGGTTTCAGCAGAACCGGCTTGTTCTGGTCGGGTTCGGTGTTGCCACCGGGGCGTCTGCGCTGATCAGCCTGCTGATCATCCTTACCGATCCGTTCAACGCGACCCTTGCGTTGACGTGGCTGTCGGGGTCGACTTACGGGCGGACTCTGCCCGATGTGGTGCCGCTCGCGGGCGTATTCGTTGTTGGGCTGCTCGTGGCCTGCCTGCGGCGCACCGAGCTCGATCTTGTGTCGCTCGATGAGGACACGCCGAGGCTTCTGGGGCTTGGGCTGAGCCGGGGGCGGCTTGGGTTCCTGGCGGTGGCCGTGTTGCTCAGCGGCACCGCTGTGGCTGCCGCGGGCACGATCGGGTTCGTGGGATTGGTGGCACCGCACGCGGCCAGGGCCCTGGCCGGCCGGCAGCACGCCAGGGTGGTGCCGGTCGCGGTGCTGCTCGGCGCGACGCTTGTGTGTACGGCGGATTTGGTGGGCCGTACGGTCATCGCGCCGGCTCAGCTTGGGGCCGGCCTGATGACGGCGGTGATCGGTACGCCGTACTTCTTGCACCTGCTTGTGCGGAGCCGACGGTAAGTCGCATACCGTGCGTTTGCGCTCCGCTGGAAGGACGGTTTGACGCTGCGGGTCCGTCGTGGCTGGTCGAGCCGTACGTTGGCACAGGCACCCGCCCCTATGGCGCGCTGGTCGAGACCTACGTGGGCACAAGTCCCGCGCTCCTGACGGGCGCGGGACTGGCCTACTCCGCTTAAGATCCGGACCCCATCCGTGCGCCCGCACGACAGAAGCGGGCCTCCCTCCGCGAACAGGAACCCCCTCGTGATCTCCGCCGTCGTCATGACCGAACCCGGTGCGCCTCTCGAAGTCCGCTCGTTCGACCGGCCCGAACTGGAGCCGGGCTCGGTCCTGTTGCGGACCTTGGGCAGTGAGGTGTGCGGTACGGATGGGCACTTGTGGAAGGGGCAGCTTGCGGGGGTGCCGTATCCGATCATTCCTGGGCACGTCAGTGTGGGGCGGATCAGTGCGTTGGGGCCGGGGGAGGCCCCGAGGGACGTGGACGGGGTTCCGCTGCGGGTCGGGCAGGTCGTGACGTTTCTTGATGTGTACGGGACCTGTGGGCGCTGCTGGTACTGCACCGTCGCCCACGCGACCACGCGCTGCCCGGAGCGGAAGGTCTACGGGGTGACCCTCTCTGCCGACGACGGACTACTGGGCGGCTGGGCGGAGTACATCCACCTGAAGCCGGGCGTCCATGTGATCCCGTTGCCCGATGAGCTGGACTGGCGCGCGTTTCTTTCCGGCGGTTGTGGGATGCCTACCGCCCTGCATGCCGTGACGCTTGGCGAGATCGGGTTCGGTGACACGGTCGTGGTTCAGGGCGCGGGGCCCGTCGGCCTGTGTGCAGCCGTGCTAGCCCAACTGCGTGGCGCCGGGCGGGTGATCGTCATCGGTGGGCCGGAGGGCAGGCTGGCGGCGGCGACGCGGTTCGGTGCCGATGCCGTCATCGACATCGGCAGTACGACGCCGGACGAGCGAAGCGAGATGGGGGTCCCCCCGGCCGGAGGCTGGGGGAGGATCGCGGCGGTGCGGGACGCGACCGCGGGGCGCGGCGCCGACGTCACGATCGAGGCGACCGGAGTGCCCTCAGCCGTGCCCGAAGGCATGCGGCTCACTCGGGACGCCGGGCGGTACGTGATCGTGGGCCAGTACACCGACGCCGGCGACGCGACCTTCAACCCCCATCTCGACCTGAACCAGAAGCACTTGGACGTCCGCGGCTGCTGGGGCAGCGACGTGGGGCACGTGTACCGGGCGGTCCAGGTCATGGCCCGGTACGGGCGGATCTTTCCCTGGACCGACCTCATCACCAGGGAGTACGGGCTCGCCGAAGCACAGGCCGCGCTGGAGGACGTCGCCGCTCAGCGCGTGGTGAAGGCGCTCATCGTGCCGGGGCAGGAGTAAGTCCACCGAGGCCGTGTGTCACAGGCTCGCCGCGTGGTCGGGGACGTAGGTCTGCAGGTCGCGCGGCGGGCGCTCGTAGCCGGTCGACTCGGGGCGCTCCGGCAGTTTGAGGACCGGCGGCGGGACGTCGTGGTACGGCACGGAGTCCAGCAGGTGGGCGATCATGTTCAGGCGGGCTCGGCGCTTGTCGTCGCTCTCGACGACGTACCACGGTGCCTCGGTGATGTCGGTGTGCACCATCATCTCGTCCTTGGCCCGGGAGTACGCCTCCCAGCGGGTGATCGACTCCAGGTCCATCGCGGACAGCTTCCAGCGCTTCAGCGGGTCCTCCAGCCGGCGCCGGAAACGCTCCTGCTGCTCGGTGTCGCTCACGGAGAACCAGTACTTGCGCAGCAGGACCCCGTCCTCCACCAGCATCCGCTCGAAGATCGGGCACTGGCGAAGGAAGAGCTGGTACTCCTCCTTCGTACAGAAGCCCATGACGTGCTCAACGCCGGCCCGGTTGTACCAGGACCGGTCGAACAGCACGATCTCTCCGGCGGCCGGCAGGTGCTCCACGTACCGCTGGAAGTACCACTGGGTGCGCTGCCGCTCGGTCGGCGTCGGCAGCGCGGCGATGCGGGCGACGCGGGGGTTGAGGTGCTCGGCGACCCGCTTGATCGTGCCGCCTTTGCCTGCCGCGTCCCGGCCCTCGAAGACGACGACCAGCCGGGTGCCCTCGGCACGCACCCACTCCTGGAGTTTCACCAACTCGGTTTGTAGGCGCAGCAGTTCCTGCTCGTATGCCGCGCGCGGCACCTTGTCTGCCTTCTTGCCGGTCATGCCGCCTCCATCGCCCGAGGGCCTACGTCGATGACCTCAACGTAAGCGCTCCGCTCGGGGGACGGCTACGAGCTGCGGGTTCGTTGTGGCTGGTCGCTCCCCCACTCTCGGCTGCTCCCCCCGCTCGGCTTCGCTCGAGCGGGGGGACCCCCATGAGCGGGGGGACCCCCATCGCGGCGGAGCCGCAAATTGACACAGCCCCGCGCCCCTAAGAGCCCCGCGCCCCTAAGAGGCCTGCGGCCTCTTCACAGCAGGCTTCCGCTGCCGTACGGCGCGTACAGGTCCAGCAGGCGCGTGCGGGCCGAGCGGAGGCGGCGGGCCAGGACGCCGCCCACCCTCCCCCACTGTCTAAAGGGCGTGGTAGGTGCCCCCAGGGCGACACTGGCCCCGAGCGCGGAGTCGTCGTGGCACATCGCGCGGATCGCGGTGGCGTCGAACTCGTAGGCGCGTACCGGAGTGGTCGCCGTGGCGCCCAGATGCCAGGTGTGGGGGGCGAACAGCCAGGACCAGCCGATGAGTTCGTTGTGATGGAGGGTCTCGATGACGGCGGCTCGGCGGCCGGGAACGTGCATGTCGAGGTCGACGCTGCCGGTACGGATGATCCAGAACCGGTCGGCGCGGGCCCCTTCCTGGAAGAGGCGCGTGCCCTCGGGGAACGAGACCTCCCGGGGCACGTCATGAACGCTCCCGCCACGGCCGGCATGCTGCACGCACTGCCCATCGAGCACCGCGACCGGCTGATGCGCTACGCCTCCAGTCAGGGGCGTACGAACCTGGCCCTTCCAGCGTGCTCCCGCGCCCTGCGGCGGGGGATGGGGCACCCGGCCCTATAGGTGGGCCGTCCGGTACCGCGTCCGGACCGGCACCGCCACGGTGGTGACCGAACCCGCCGAGCACGCCCGCCTGGCCCGTACCGGCCCGGTCTCCTGGGCGCCCGCGCCGCAGGAGGTCTTCGTCCGTATCGAGCCCGAGCTGTCACCGGGCGCGAGCTCGCCGGCGGACGCACCCTGTACGGGGTGGACCTCACCGCCTGAGTTCCTCGTCCCCGCTTTCCCCCGATCTTTTCCTCCGGCCGGAAGGGGCCGGTCGGCCCTGTCGGGTACTCGGTGGGACGGGGGAGGGTGGGGACGTACGCACGGACCCGCAGGCACCTCCGACCGAACCCCGATCGATCCGGAAGGGAACCCATGATGTCCGTCGACACCCAGCAGGCGCCGACTCCGCTCACCGACTACGAGCTCAGCACGCTGGACGCCCACTGGCGCGCCGCGAACTACCTCTCCGTCGGCCAGATCTACCTCATGGCGAACCCTCTGCTGACCGAGCCGCTCCGCCCCGAGCACGTCAAGCCGCGGCTGCTCGGCCACTGGGGTACCTCGCCCGGGCTGAACCTCGTCTACACCCACCTCAACCGCGTCCTACGGACCCGCGGCCTGGACGCCCTGTGCATCTGGGGCCCCGGTCACGGCGGCCCGGCGGTGGTCGCGGGCTCCTGGCTGGAGGGGTCGTACACCCAGACGTACCCCGACGTCACGCGGGACGCCGCCGGGATGGCCCGCCTCTTCAAGCAGTTCTCGTTCCCCGGCGGGGTGCCCAGCCATGTGGCGCCCGAGACGCCCGGCTCCATCCACGAGGGCGGCGAACTCGGCTACTCCCTCTCGCACGCGTACGGAGCTGCCCTCGACAACCCGGACCTGCTGGTCGCCTGCGTGATCGGCGACGGTGAGGCGGAGACCGGGCCGCTGGCCGCGTCCTGGCACTCGAACAAGTTCCTCGACCCCGTGCACGACGGCGCCGTCCTGCCGATCCTGCACCTGAACGGCTACAAGATCGCGAACCCGACGGTGCTCGCCCGGCTCCCGGAGTCGGAGCTCGACGAGCTGCTGCGCGGCTACGGCCACGACCCGATCCACGTCACCGGCGACGATCCGGCCGCCGTCCACCAGGCCATGGCGCAGGCCATGGACACCGCGCTGGACCGCATCGCCGCGTTCCAGCGCGCCGCCCGCGAAGACGGCACGACCGAGCGCCCCCGCTGGCCGGTGATCGTCCTGCGCACCCCCAAGGGCTGGACCGGCCCGGCCGAGGTGGACGGGCTCCCGGTGGAAGGCACCTGGCGTTCCCACCAGGTCCCGCTGTCCGCCGTCCGCGACAACCCGGATCACCTAAGGCAGTTGGAGGCGTGGCTGCGCTCGTACAAGCCGGAGGAACTCTTCGACGAGCACGGCCGCCCCCGCGAGCAGGTCGTCGCCTGCGTCCCGGACGGTGACCGCCGCCTCGGCGCCACCCCGCACGCCAACGGCGGCCTGATGCTGCGCGAACTGCCCCTGCCCTCGCTGGAGAAGTACGCCGTCCCCGTCGACAAACCCGGCGCCACCCTGCACGAACCCACCCGCGTCCTCGGCGACTTGCTGGAAGACGTCATGCGGAACACCGCCGGCCGGCGCGACTTCCGCCTCGTCGGCCCCGACGAGACCGCCTCCAACCGCCTCCAGGCCGTCTACGCCGCCAGCGGCAAGGCCTGGCAGGCCGGCACCCTCGACGTGGACGAACACCTCGACCGGCACGGCCGGGTGATGGAGATTCTCTCCGAACACACCTGCCAGGGCTGGCTGGAGGGCTACCTTCTCACCGGCCGACACGGGCTGTTCTCCTGCTACGAGGCGTTCGTACACATCGTCGACTCGATGGTCAACCAGCACATCAAGTGGCTCCGCGTGACCCGCCGCCTGCCCTGGCGCGCCCCCATCGCCTCCCTCAACTACCTGCTGACCTCGCACGTCTGGCGCCAGGACCACAACGGTTTCTCGCACCAGGACCCCGGTTTCGTCGACCACATCATGAACAAGAGTCCTGAGGCGGTACGGGTCTATCTGCCGCCGGACGCCAACACGTTGCTGTCGGTGGCGGATCACGCGCTGCGCAGCCGCGACTACGTCAACGTGATCGTGGCCGGCAAGCAGCCCTGCTTCGACTGGCTGTCGATGGACCAGGCGGTCGCGCACTGCGCGCGGGGCGCCGGGGTCTGGGACTGGGCCGGCACCGAGAACGGCAGCCGCGAGCCGGACGTGGTACTGGCCTGCGCGGGCGACGTGCCCACCCAGGAGGTGCTGGCCGCCGCGCAGTTGCTCCGCCGCCATCTGCCGGAACTCGCGGTCCGGGTGGTCAACGTCGTCGACATCGCCCGGCTGATGCCGAGCGAGGAACACCCGCACGGGATGAGCGACTTCGAGTACGACGGCCTGTTCACCCCCGACAAGCCGGTGATCTTCGCGTACCACGGTTACCCCTGGCTGATCCACCGCCTGGCCTACCGCCGTACCGGCCACCGGCACCTGCACGTACGCGGCTACAAGGAGATCGGTACGACGACCACACCGTTCGACATGGTGGTCCGTAACGACATGGACCGCTACCGCCTGGTCATGGACGTCATCGACCGCGTCCCCGGCCTCGCGGTGCGCACCGCCGCCGTACGCCAGCGCATGCAGGACGCCCGTCAACGCCACCACGACTGGATCCGCGAGCACGGCACGGACCTGCCGGAGGTCGCCGACTGGTCGTGGGGCGGCTGACCACCGCCAACTCCAACAGGCCGTTCGGAGGAACTACACCCCGTAGTCGATGCTCGGGTACCAGTCCCCACGGCCCTGCGGGGTGAGGTCGAGAAGGTGCCAGACGGGGGTCAGCAGGTCGATGCCCCGCTCGCCGATGGTGTCGGCCATACGCGGGTGCGCGGAGTAGAAATGGCGGACCGTTCCGTCGCCGTCTCGCGTGAACACCGAGACGGTGGAGTCCTGTTCGCCGTCCTTGTCCTCGCTGCCCGTGTCGTACTTGAACGTGCTGTCGCCGCAGCTCAGCAGGCGCAGTCGGCGCCAGCCCCGGTTGCGGGCGTGCTGCCGCAGGGCCGGTGGGTCGGCGGCTGCCGCGATGGCGAAGTCGGCGTTCCGGGCGATGTGGTGGGCGATGCCGTTGAAGCCGTCGGTCCACAGGGTGCACATCGGGCAGGGTTCGGTCTGCGCCTTGCCGTACATGAGCTGGTAGACGATCAGCGGGCGGTCGGGGGCGGTGAACAGTCCGCTCAGGGTGACCTCGCGGACCGGTGTGTCGCCGGCGTCGAGGTCGGCGGGGCCCTCGAGGAAGACGTAGTCCTCGACGGCCGGTCCTGGCGGGAGGGCCCGTCGCCGGCCGGCCACCTTCTCCTGGTGGCGCATGAGCTCGATCTCGGCCAGGCGCAGCTCCTCGCGGGCGGCGAGGTAGTCCTCGGATTCCCCGGCCAGTCTGGTGTGCCGCAACATCGGCTCCTCCTGGGGTGGCCATTTCCCCCGCGGCGGTCATCCAAGTCTAGGGCGGTCGGCCCGCCGCCGCGGGCGGACTGGGCGGCTTCCTGCCGCCGCTGGTCATGAGCTCGCTGTATGGGGCGTATGAGTCGTACGCGATCGGCCTGGCGCTGTACGGGGCGTACGAGTCGTATGCGATGGCCTGGCGCCGCACGGGGGACGCAGCTCTGCCCGTCGCGCTGTATCCGCCTCACGCGTCCCTTGGATGAGGCGTGACGCTCCCTGGTGAACTGCCCTTTCCTCAGGGAGAGTTGGCGGGACGCCAACCTGGAGTCCCCCCACAGAGGAGCTCGAATGTCTCGACTCAGACGGATAGGCCTCGTATGTACGGTGGCTGCTCTGCTGTCCGCCACGGTCGCGCCGGCCGCGACCGCGGAGCCGGACGGTTCCGGTCCCGGTGTGCCTCTGGACCAGTTGACGGTGGTCACCACCCCGGTGGCGACCGGTCTGGCGCAACCGGTCGCGATGGCCGCGGCCAACGACCGCAGCGGACGGATGCTCATCGCCGAGCGAGCCGGCACGGTACGGGCCTTCCACCCGAAGGACGGGCTCGCCGCCGACCCGGTGCTGGACATCAGGGACCGCGTGAACAGCACCGGTCTGGAACGCGGCCTCCTCGGCATCGTCCCGGCACCCGACTTCCAGCAGACCTCGCAGGTGTACGTGGCCTACACCAGCAAACCGGACGGGGCACTGACGCTGTCCCGCGTCCCGCTCGGCGAACCGGCGCGGGAGCAGGTGCTGCTCACCCAGGAGCACTCCCAGTTCGCCAACCACAACGGCGGCCAGCTCGCCTTCGGCCGTGACGGCTACCTGTACTGGGGCCTCGGCGACGGCGGAGGCGGCGGCGACCCGCTGGCCACCGGACAGAACCTCGGCACGCTGCTCGGCAAGATCCTGCGCCTGGACGTGAGCCGTTCCTGCGGCGAACTCCCGTACTGCGTCCCGAAGACCAACCCGTTCGTCGGAAAGCCCGGGGCCCGGCCGGAGATCTGGGCCTACGGACTGCGCAACCCGTGGCGGTTCTCCTTCGACAGGCAGGACGGCTCGCTCTGGGTGGGCGACGTCGGGCAGAGCGCGTACGAAGAGGTCAACCACGCCAAGGCGGGGCGCGGCGGGCTGAACTTCGGCTGGTCCTGCAAGGAGGGACCCGCGGTGTTCAACGCCGAACGATGCGCGGCGGACGCCACGTACACCGACCCGGTGTTCCACTACCGGACCGGCACCGAGGGCTGCTCGGTCATCGGCGGGCACGTGTACCGGGGACACCGGTACGCCGGCCTCGCCTTCGGTACGTACGTGGCGACGGACTGGTGCTCCGGGACGGCGTGGGCGGTGCGGAAGGGCGATGACGGCACCTATCGCAGCGCCACGATCGGGAAGTTCCCGACTCAGGTCAGCTCGTTGGCCGAGGACCGGTCCGGCGAGCTGTACGCGATCACCGACCGGACCGGGGAACTGCATCGCGTCGGTTTCGAACGCGTCGCACCGCGAGCGGACTGACCGTAGGGCCGGGGTCGGGCGGGAGACGGAGCGCCACCTCCCGCTCGGCCCTGGTCTCCTTCACCGGCTCCACCGGGGTTGGGCGTCAAGTCGCTGCGCAGGCAGCCGGGTTGGCCAAGCGCGTCCATCTCGAACTCGGCGGCAAGGCCCCGTTCGTCGTCTTCGACGACGCCGACCTGGAGGCCGCCGCCCGCGGTGCCGTGGCCGGTGCCCTCATCAACGCCGGCCAGGACTGCACGGCCGCCACCCGCGCGTACGTCCAACGCCCCCTGTACGAAGCCTTCGTGGACCGCGTCGCCGAGCTGATGGACGGCGTAAGGCTGGGTCCGGTCGACGACCCGGCCACCGACATGGGCTCCCTGATCTCGTTGCAGCAGCGGGACAAGGTCGCCGCCATGGTGGAGGCCGCCCGCGAGGCCGGAGCCACCATCGTGCGCGGCGGGCGGATCCCCGACGGACCGCTGGGGCAGGGCGCCTACTACGAGCCCACCCTCATCACCGACGCGGCACAGGACTCCGCCATCGTCCAGCAGGAGATCTTCGGCCCGGTCCTCGTCTGCCTGCCGTACGACGGAGACGACGACGCCCTCCGCCTGGCCAACGACACCCCGTACGGCCTCGCCGCCTCGGCCTGGACCAGCAACGTCTTCCGCGCCGGACGGGCCAGCCGCGAGATCCAGGCGGGCTGCGTCTGGATCAACGACCACATCCCGATCATCAGCGAGATGCCGCACGGCGGCTACAAGGCCTCCGGTTTCGGCAAGGACATGTCGGTGTACTCCTTCGACGAGTACACCAACGTCAAACACGTCATGTCGGAGAACACCGGCACCCCGCACAAGTCCTGGCACGACACGGTTTTCACCAGCCGCTGACCGCTCCGTCGCGGAGCGTTCACTCCTACAGGGCGCCCAAGCGCGCACGTACGGCCCATACTGGCCCATCGTGGTTTCTCCGCCGATGTCGAGGAGTCGGATGATGTTCGCCAAAGTTCTCGTGGCCAACCGCGGCGAGATCGCGATCCGGGCCTTCCGGGCCGCGTTCGAGCTGGGAATCTCCACGGTGGCGGTGTTCCCGTACGAGGACCGCAACTCGCTGCACCGGGCGAAGGCCGACGAGTCCTACCTGATCGGCGAGCGCGGGCACCCGGTGCGGGCGTATCTCTCGGTCGACGAGGTGATCAAGGCCGCGCGCAAGGCTGGTGCGGACGCGGTCTACCCCGGCTACGGCTTCCTGTCGGAGAACCCCGGCCTGGCCGCCGCCTGCGCGGACGCGGACATCACGTTCATCGGTCCGCCCGCGCAGGTGCTGCACCTGACGGGCAACAAGTCCCGGGCGATCGCGGCGGCCCGCGAGGCCGGGGTCCCGGTCCTGGCGTCGTCGGCGCCGACAACGGACGTAGAGGCTCTGCTGGCCGCGGCCGACGACGTCGGGTTCCCGCTGTTCGTCAAGGCTGTCGCCGGCGGCGGTGGACGCGGCATGCGGCGGGTCGCCGAGCCGGCGGAGCTGCGCGACGCCATCGAGGCGGCCATGCGGGAGGCGAAGTCCGCCTTCGGGGACGACACCGTGTTCCTGGAGCAGGCCGTGGTGAACCCGCGCCACATCGAGGTGCAGATCCTCGCCGACGGCGTCGGCAACGTCGTCCACCTCTACGAGCGGGACTGCTCGGTGCAGCGCCGGCACCAGAAGGTCGTCGAGATCGCCCCGGCTCCGAATCTGGACCCGCGGCTGCGGGAGCGGATCTGCGCCGACGCCGTCGCCTTCGCCCGCCACATCGGCTACGTGAACGCGGGCACCGTCGAGTTCCTGGTCGACGAGCGCGGCAACCACGTGTTCATCGAGATGAACCCCCGGATCCAGGTGGAGCACACGGTGACCGAGCAGGTCACCGACCGAGACCTGGTGATGGCGCAGCTGCGGATCGCATCCGGCGCCACCCTGCCCGAACTCCGCCTCACCCAGGACGACATCGTCCTCTCCGGCGCCGCCCTGCAATGCCGCATCACCACCGAGGACCCCGCCAACGGATTCCGGCCCGACACCGGCACCATCTCCGCCTACCGGTCCCCGGGAGGCCCCGGCGTGCGGCTCGACGGCGGCACCGTCCACACAGGTGCCCAGGTCAGCGCCCACTTCGACTCCATGCTGGTCAAACTGACCTGCTACGGCCACGACTTCTCCAACGCAGCCCGCCGGGCCCGCCGCGCCATCGCCGAGTTCCGCATCCGCGGGGTCTCCACGAACCTGCCCTTCCTGGCCGCCGTACTCGACGACCCCGACTTCCAGGCCGGGCACGTCACCACCAGCTTCATCGACGAACGCCCCCAGCTCCTGCGGGCCCGCCCCCCGGCCGACCGCGGCAGCCGCATCCTGCACCACCTCGCCGAGACCACCGTCAACAAGCCGCACGGGCCGCGGCCCGCCGTCGTCGAACCCGCCGAAAAACTCCCCGCCACCGACCTCTCCGAGCCACCGCCTGAGGGCTCCCGGCAGCGCCTCGCCGCGCTCGGCCCCGAGGCGTTCGCCGCCGACCTGCGCCGGCAACGCGCGGTCGCGGTCACCGACACCACGTTCCGCGACGCCCACCAGTCGCTGCTGGCGACCCGGGTACGGACCCGGGACCTGCTCGCCGTAGCGCCGCATGTCGCGCGCATGGCACCGCAGTTGCTCAGTCTGGAGTGCTGGGGCGGCGCGACCTACGACGTCGCCCTGCGGTTCCTGGCCGAGGACCCATGGGAACGGCTCGCGCTGCTGCGCGAGGCGGTGCCCAACATTTGCACGCAGATGCTGCTGCGCGGCCGGAACACCGTCGGCTACACGCCCTACCCGACGGAGGTGACCGACGCGTTCGTCGCCGAGGCCGCCGCGACCGGCATGGACGTCTTCCGCATCTTCGACGCGCTCAACGACGTCGCGCAGATGCGCCCGGCCATCCAGGCCGTACGGGCGACCGGGACCGCGCTGGCCGAAGTGGCCCTGTGCTACACCGGCGACCTGTCCGATCCGGCCGAGCCGCTCTACACCCTCGACTACTACCTGCGGCTGGCCGATCAGATCGTCGAGGCCGGCGCGCACGTCCTGGCGATCAAGGACATGGCCGGGCTGCTGCGCCCACCCGCGGCCAGGAAGCTGGTCACCGCGTTGCGGGAACGCTTCGACCTGCCGGTGCACCTGCACACCCACGACACGGCGGGCGGGCAGCTGGCCACCCTGATCGCGGCGATCGACGCCGGAGTCGACGCCGTCGACGCGGCCGTCGCGTCGATGGCCGGCACGACGAGCCAGCCCTCGCTGTCCGCCCTGGTCGCGGCCACCGACCACACCGACCGGGCCACCGGCCTGTCTCTGCAGGCCGTCGGTGACCTCGAGCCCTACTGGGAGGCCGTGCGCAAGGTCTACCGGCCGTTCGAGGCCGGGCCGGCCTCGCCCACGGGACGCGTCTACCACCACGAGATCCCCGGCGGGCAACTGTCCAACCTGCGCCAGCAGGCCATCGCACTCGGACTCGGGGACCGCTTCGAGCTGATCGAGGACTGCTACGCCGCCGCCGACCGGATGCTGGGCCGGCTGGTGAAGGTCACCCCTTCCTCCAAGGTCGTGGGCGATCTCGCGCTCCACCTGGTCGGCGCCGGAGTCGAGGCCAGCGCCTTCGAATCCGACCCCGCCAAGTTCGACCTGCCGGACTCGGTGATCGGATTTCTGCGCGGCGAACTGGGCGATCCGCCCGGAGGCTGGCCGGAGCCCTTCCGAACCCGCGCCCTCGAAGGCCGCCCCGCGCAGGCACAGCCGCCACAGCTGTCCGACGACGACCGGAGCGGGCTGCGCGACGCACCACGGACCACGCTGAACCGGTTGCTGTTCCCCGGCCCGACCAAGGCGTACGACACACACCGCGAGACCTACGGCGACACCTCGGTGCTCTCCACCAAGGACTTCTTCTACGGCCTCGAACCCGACACCGAGCACACCGTCACCCTGGAACCGGGCGTGACCCTGCTGATCGAACTGGAGGCGATCTCCGAAGCCGACGAGCGCGGCTACCGCAGCGTGCTGGCCAGCCTGAACGGGCAGCTTCGGCCGGTGTCGGTGCGCGACACCTCGATCGTCACCGACGTCAAGGTCGCCGAGAAGGCCGATCGCGGCGACGACCGTCAGGTCGCCGCGCCCTTCGCCGGTGTCGTCACGCTGCAGGTCGAGGAAGGGGCGTCCGTCGATGCCGGGCAGACCGTCGCCACCATCGAGGCCATGAAGATGGAGGCCGCCATCACGGCCCAACGCGGCGGCACCGTGGCCCGCCTGGCGATCGGCTCCATCCAGCAGGTCGAGGGCGGCGACCTTCTGCTCGAGATCCGCTGAGGTGTCGCGTCAGACGCCGGGCCTGTCCGGTCGGCGGCCGAAAGAGCAGTCGGCCGAAGAGCGGGCGGGCCCGGTGGCTCGTAGTGTCATACGGGCCCGGCGGCTCGTAGTGTCTTACGAGTCCCTTACGCGGCCGTATCCGGTGACGTGACGCACCTACGTTCGCAGGCATGGCAACCATCCGAACCATCGCCCTCGTCACCGCCGCCCCTCTCCTGCTCGCCGTCGCGGGCCTCGCGCATCCGCACGGGCTGTCCAGGTCGACGGCCGCGGACTGGACCGACCTGCACATCGCGCTGCTCCCGGTCTTTCCTCTGCTCACGGTCGGCCTCCTGGTCCCGCTGTGGCGTCGGCCCCGACTCGATCTCGCGGGCGTCGCCACGGTGGTGGCCTGGGTGTGCGCCTTCGGCTACGCGGCCTTCTACACCGGCCTCGACGCCGTCGCCGGCATCGGGGCCGGAACCGCGGTCGAGCACGTCGCCGAGACCGCGGCACTCGGACCGGTCAAACGCCCGCTCTACGACACGGGCGAGGCACTCGGGCAGGCCGGTGTCTACGCCCTCATCGCAGCCATCGTCGCCACGGCGGTCGCGCTGCTCCCGAGGCACGGCGTCCGCATCCTTCCCGGCACGGTGGTGCTCCTGGTGGCCGGCTGGTTCTTCGTCGACAGCCACATCTTCTGGCCGCGCGGTGTATGGACGATGCTCGGCTTCGCCCTGGGCTTCGCGCTGCTCGCCTGGGGGACGGCCGGGAGGAGCACCCCCAGTAGGTGAGCATCCCTGCGGGGGAACGCAGCACTGTGCGGCCAGGCTCGGCCTGGCCGCACAGCCATGCACCGGACACATGGGTCCTACAGGGCAACGTCCTTGCTCGCCCCTTGGACCAGGGCGTCCACCCGGCTGAGCACCTCCCGCTGACCCGGCGGCGGGACACCGTCTCAGCGCTCGAACTTCCAGGTGACGGAGCGGTCCGAGGCCCTGACCACGGTCACGCGGATGTCGACGGCCTTGCCGTCCTCGTCCTTGCCGGTGCAGGTGAGGGTGGTCCCGGCGACCGCCTTCAGGCCGGTCGGGCAGGTCACGCCGGTGATCTTCTCGCCGACCCAGGGCAGCGGGTTGTACTTGGCCTCAGTGCGGCCCTCGACGATGTTCGCCGACAGGGCCTTCTGACCGTCCACCCTCACCGTGCTGTAGCCGTTCAGCATGGTGTTCGACTCGGTCCCGGAGAGCAGATACGTGCCGACGCCGCCCACGGCGACCACGGCGATGGCACCGCCGACGGCGCCGACGATGAATCCGCTGCGCTGCTTCACGTACGTACTCCTGAGGTCCTGCTGTCCGAGGAAAGGTAACGGCTCCACCCTCGCCCCCGGGCCCGGGCGCCCGCATCGGCCGAACGGCCACGATGCCACAGCTCACGGCCGGGCCCCTCGGCCGTTCGGCCGATCCCCGGGGTCGGCGGGCTCGCTTACGGTGACCGCATGAAATCCGTTTCTGCCCAGGGCTGCGCCCGCGGCTTCGGCTTCGGCGCCCTGCTCGGGGTGAGTCTCCTCGACTTCGCCGCGGTGGGCGCCGAGGGGCATGACCTCCGGCCGAGCGCCGCCGTGCTCGCCGTCGGCCTCGCCGCCCTCCTGTGGCCGGTCGGCCGGCGGCCCGCATGGCTCACCCCGCAGGTCCGTACCGCGGCGCCCGCCGTCGTTTCGCTGGCCCTGACGGTCGCGGTCGTGCTGACCGGCGGACAACGCGTTTTCGGCCCCGGCGAGATCACGATCATGCTGTGCCTGCTGTTCATCGCCGTACGGCACTGCCCGCCCCGCTGGGCTGTGGTGTGCGGCACGCTCGCAGGCGTCGCCGGGCTCGCCCTGCCCGTGGGCTTTGCCCGGTCACTGACCGACGATCAACCACTGGGATTCATGGTGGTCGGCCTGCTCCTGATCGGCCTGGTCGGCATGCTCGCCGGGTATCTGCGTTCGCTGGACTTCAAGCGGACGGTCGCGGTGGCCGAGACCCGACGCGACGAGCGCGTGGCCATCGCCGCCGACCTGCACGACTTCGTCGCCCACCATGTCACCGGGATCCTCGTGCAGACACAGGTCGCGCGCATGATGGCTGAGGCCCGGACCTCCGGGACCTCCGAGAGCTCCGGGACCTCCGAGACCTCCGGGCTCTCTGGGAGTGACGACCTCGACCCCGTCCTGGCCGGCATCGAACGCGCCGCCACCGAGGCTCTCGCGTCCATGCGCCTCACGGTCGGTGTGCTGCGCGACACCGGGCAACCGGACGCGGCCGACCACCGGCCCGTCGGAGATCTCGCGGGCATCTCCGACCTGCTCGAGGGTTTCGCCAGCCCGGGCCAGAAGGTCACGCTCCACCGGGACCCCGCCCTCTCCGACGACCTCCCGCACGAGGTGCAGGCGGCTGCCTTCCGGGTCGTACAGGAGGCCCTGACGAACGTACGACGCCACGCGGCCGACGCCACGGAGATCAGCGTCGGCCTGTGGTGCGAGGATCAGCGCCTGATGGTCGCGGTGGCGGACGACGGCCGCGGCGGCACCCAGCTCCCCGCCGCCGCACGAGGCGGCGGCTTCGGCCTCGTCGGCCTGACGGAACGCGTCACCGCGCTGGGCGGCACACTGTGGGCCGGGCCCCGGGTCGGCCACGGCTGGGAGGTCCGAGCGGCTTTCCCGCAGCGTAAGTCCCTCTGAGCGCGGCTCCTCAGGATGCCCCCGGGCTGAGGTTCTCGAACAGGACCATTCCGGCCGCCGTGTTCGACGCGGGCACGTGGTACGTCTCGTGCACGCGTCGGATACGGGGCCCCAGCGCGCCGCGCATGATCAGCCACATGATCAGCTCGATGCCCTCGGAGCCGGCCTCGCGGATGTACTCCTCGCGGGTCAGCGCGGCCAGCTTCTCGGGGGCGTGCTCGATCGCGTCGAGGTACATCCGGTCGAAGTCCTGGTTGATCAACCCCGCGCGGGCGCCCGCGAGTTGGTGCGACATGCCACCGGTGCCGAAGACGGCGACCTTGAGGTCCTCGGGGAAGGAGCGGATCGCCTCGCCGAGCGCGTGGCCCAGGGCCAGGCAGCGCGCGGCGGTCGGCTGCGGGTACTGGATGACGTTCACCAGGAGGGGCACGACCGCGCACGGCCAGCGTTCGCCGGGGTCCGGGCAGTACACCGACAGCGGGACGGTCAGACCGTGATCGACGTCCAGTTCCTGGTAGACGGTCAGGTCGAAGGAGGCGTCGATCAGGCTCTCCACGAGATGGTCGGAGAACTCGGGGTTGCCCATGACCGCCGGCACCGGTCGGCTGCCCCACCCCTCGTCGGCCACCCGGTACGACTCGGCCGTCCCCAGCGCGAAAGTCGGAGTGACGCTCATGTCGAGGGCGTTGGCGTGGTCGTTGTAGACGACCACCGCGACATCGGGGGTGTGCTCGGCCATCCACTCCCGCGCCGGCCCGTACCCGTCGAACAGCGGCTTCCAGTACGGGTCTGCCGTCTTCCCGTGGTCCATGGCCGCACCGATCGACGGCACATGCGAGGTGGCCAGACCCCAGATCACCTCAGCCAAAGTTCCGCCCTCCCGCTTTCAGCGACTCCGCGAACTCCTCGGTGGTCATGCCGGTGAAGACCCCGCCGAGGTACTGCATGGACTTCCCGTCGACCATGGCGAGCTTGAAGACGTAGAAGATGGAGCCGCCCAGCTCCATCATCCGGTTCCAGTCCCGCCGCAGGACGGCCTCCCGTTGTTCGGCCGTGAGCCCGTACGCCTCGCAGTACGCGGCTTCGTCGGCCTTGAACCTCTCCCGGCTCCCGGCGTCCTTGAGGGACCCGCAGAGCCGGTTCAGCGCTCGGCCGCGGCGACTCTCGGCGGCGTCGAAGACGTACGTGCCGGGCACCTGGGGTGTGCTGCTGGACATGCCGTTCCTCTCCTGGGGGCTCGTGCGGGGGCGCGCCGTCAGTGCAGGAGCCCGCCGCCGTCGCAGACGAACGTCTGGCCGGTGACCAACTCCGCGTCCGGGGAAGCGAGATACGAGACGAGCCCCGCGAAGTGCTCCGGCGTGACGAACTCCTTGATCGCCTGCTGACGCATGGTCGCGGCGAACACCTCGTCGCCGGAGTGCTCCCGAGTGCCCGGAGTGGCCACCTGCGCGGGCGCCACCGCGTTGACCGTGATCCGGTGCTCACCCAGTTCGCGCGCCATCACCCGGGTCATGCCGATGAGGGCGCCCTTGCTGGCGACGTACGCGATCTGGCCCGGGGCCCCCGTGAAGAAGGTGCGGGACGCCACATTGATCACCCGTCCACGGTGCGGGCTCTTGGTCAGCCAGGGCACGCATGCCTGGACCATGAGGAGTGGGCCGACGGCGTTGACGTCGAAGAAGCGGTGCATCTCGTGTGGGCTTGTCTCCAGCAGGGGTGCGCGGCCGGAGAGCAGGCCGGCGTTGTTGACGAGGACGTCGACTCCGCCGTACGCCTCGGTGATCTCGCCGACGGTCTGGCGGGTCGCGGCCGGGTCGCTGATGTCGCACTGCCATGGCCGTACGCCGGAGGCTTCGCCGCTGCCGCCGGGGTCCGAGTCCGAGTCCGAGTCCGAGTCCGGGTCCGGGTCCGGTTCGGCGATGTCGAGGGCGGCGACCGTGAATCCGTCCCGCGCCAGCCGGCGGGCGATGGCCTTCCCGAGTCCGCCTGCGGCGCCCGTCACCACGGCGACTCGTCGGTTGCCCCGGCCGTCCCCGCCGGTCAAGGCGCCTTCTCCTGTGGGTGGGTGGCGAGTGCCTCGACGGTGATGTCCATCCACTTCCACATGGGCAGGGAAGCGAGGGCGTCGTGCAACTCCGCCGGGTCGGCCGCCTCGTACAGGCCGATCGTGGCGTTGCGGCCCGGGACCCGCCACAGCCGTTTGAGGATGCCGGCCTCCCGCAGCTGCATGGCGCGTTCACGCTCGCCCTTGCGCAGGGACTCGCGTACGTCGTCGGGGGTGTCCGGGGGCAGAAGATTCTCGGTGCGTACGAGGAATTCCATCGCGCGTCCTTTCACGGGTCAGGCTGCGGCGATCTCCAGCAGCAGTTCGGCCAGTTGGTCGGGTGCCGTGACCATGGCCTCGTGCCCGGTCGCGATCTCGTGGACCGGCCAGCCACGGGCCGCGGCTCGCTCGGCGTGCGGGGTGAACACCCGCATCCAGTCGGTGCATTCGATGAAGACGCCGGGGACCTGCTCGGCCTTGCCGGTCAGCCGGAGCGGCTCGGTGTAGGTCAGCCACGGGTGCGGGGTCAGCCGGGGCCCGAGCCAGTCCAGGTCCGACTGTTCCTCGACGCCGAGCACGCTCAGCGAGCGCACCGGGATGAGCCAGCCGAAGCCGGGACCGGCCACGGACTCGCGATAGTGCCCGGCGATGGGTTCGGGAAGGAGATCGATCGCCGCGTCACCGTCGTCGCCCACGAAGGCGTCGAGATGGACGCGCTTGGCCAGTCGGTCGGGGATGCGGTCCGCGACCCCGGTGACGACCTGGCCCGCGTAACTGTGCCCGACGAGTACGACATCCCTGGCGTCGTACGCCTCGAGCAGCGCCACCACGTCCTGGATGTGCGTGCCGAGCCCGACCTGCGGACTGAGGAGGTGGGCGCGGTCGCTCACCCCGGTCAGCGTGGGGGCATGCACTTCGTGCCCGGCCTCACGCAGCCGCTGTGTGACGTGCTGCCACACCCACCCGCCGTGCCAGGCTCCGTGCAGCAGTACGAAGACGCGTCGGCCGCTCATACGGACGCCGTCCGGCTACGTGGGATGCGGGCGCCCTGCTGCTCACTCTGTTCGTGCTGCTCACGCTGCTCGCGGGCGAGCATCTTCGCCACCGCGCGACGTCCGCGGAGGGCGGCCAAGTCGGACTTGATGCTGGACTCGGCCTTGCCGCCAGGGTCGGTGGCGTACATGACCTCCTGCGCCTCCAGGGCGTAGACGTCCTCCTGCATGACGGCGAGCTGCTGCTCGTGCTGGAACTTCGTGAGCTCCTGGTCGTCGATGAGGTAGTCGCGGCCCAGGGCGTAGAAGTCGTGCGTCTCGTTGCCGCGCGCCGGCGTCAGCCCGTACAGCACCTTCATGTGGAAACCCTCTGGCTCCTCGGTGCCGGTGGCGGCGACGCGGATGTTGAGGATGAAGATGCCCGGCGGGTAGAAGTCGCCGTCCTGCCAGCGGTCCACCGGCGAGGTCAGTCCGCAGGACTTCTCGTAGAACGGAGGCGCTTCGATGCCGATCATGTGGCGGCTGAAGCTGACCCGGTCGCCGTCCACGGTCACATCGATGGGGGTCGCGGCGACGGCGGCGTTGCCGATGGTCGTCGGGTGCAGGAACGTCTCGTGGGTGAGGTCGAGGAGGTTCTCCAGGAGCAGCATGTGCCGTGCCTTGAGCGGGACCACGCCGTGTACGTGTGTCCAGCCCGGGTCGGTGAGCCAGGAGGTGTCGGGCAGCAGGCTCTCGTCGGCCAGGTCCGGGTCACCGGGCCAGATCCAGATCGCGCCGTCCCGCTCGACCAGCGGGAACCGGCGCAGCGCCGCCTTGGGCCGGTCGGCCTGCTCGGCGACCCCGACGCACACGCCCTGACCGTCGAAACGGTAGCCGTGGTAGTCGCACTGGAGCGTGCCCTCGTCGTTCAAGTGGCCTAGGGACAAAGGGTACTTGCGGTGCGGGCAGCGGTCCTCGACGGCGGTGACGGTCTGGTCGGGCAGCCGGTAGAAGCAGACCGGGATGTCCGTGATCCAGCGCTGTGTGAGCGTCCGGCCGATCTCGTCGGACCAGGCTCCCAGGTACCAGCCGTTGCGCACATACTGCGTCAGTGTCATGGCGGTCGGTCCTTCCGTATACGCGTTGACGGTGGGTCAGAGATCCAGTACGAGCCGGCCGCCCCGCGCGCGCGAGACGCAGATCAGCATCGTGTCGTTCGCGGCCCGCTCGTCCTCGGTGAGCAGTGAGTCGCGGTGATCGACCTCGCCGTCCAGGACGGGGGTCTCGCATGAGCCGCAGATGCCCTCCTCGCAGGAGGACAGGACCGGGACGCCCGCCTCCTCCACGGCCTTGAGTACCGACAGCTCCGGCGGCACGGTCAGCGTCATCCCGGACGCCCGCAGCTCCACCTCGATGGGCTGCTCGGCGGCCGCACCGTCGGCGGGCCCCGCGCTGGCCGCCGCCGCGAACCGCTCGACGTTCAGGGACCCGGACGGCCAGGTGGCGCAGTACGCCTCGACCGCGTCGATGAGCGGTGCCGGGCCGCAGCAGTACACCAGGGCGGACGGGTCGGGGTCGCCGAGGAAGCCGGCGAGGTCGAGCAGCCCGTACTGGTCCTGCGGGCGTACGGACACACGCTCGCCGTAGCCCGCCAGTTCGGGCAGGAAGGCCATGGAACCGTGGGTCCGGCCGCCGTAGAGCAGGGACCACTCGGCGCCCGCGGCCTCCGCCTCGGCGATCATCGGGAGCAGGGGGGTGATGCCGATGCCTCCGCCGACGAACAGGTACCGGGCCGCCGGCCGCAGCGGGAAGTTGTTGCGCGGGCCGCGCACCCGGAGTTCGTCGCCCTCTTGGACGTGGTCGTGGATCCACTGCGAGCCGCCGCGTCCGTGGGGCTCGCGCAGCACGGCGATGCGCCAGCGGGTGGAGTGCCCCGCCGCGTCGATCGGGCCGCACAGTGAGTACTGCCGGGTGACGCCTGTGGGCAGGACGACGTCGATGTGCGCTCCGGGCTGCCAGAGCGGTAGGGGCTCGGCTTCCCCGTCGCCGGTGCTTGGCGCCAGTTCCAGCGATACGACACCGTCCGCCACCGTCTGCCGGGACCGTACGGTGGCGGTGCCCTCGAACTCGGCGCCGCGACGGGTCGGGACAGGGGCTTCGGCCGTACCGAGGGGGCGCGTGTCCGGGGCGGCGGCTGAACGGCTCGTCACGTACGTCATCTCCTCGACTGCGGTCGGCGGGCGTCACTTCGGCCGCGGTCGGCGGCGGCACGATCGACGCTAGCGACCGGGGAACGCCCAGGTCATCGCGCGAATGACCGGACCGGGGCGGCGCAACGTCGTGGCTCGGACTACGTCATCCGTCGTGCGTGCGCGGTGTCCCGTTGTCGCCGTCGGGCCGAGGCGGTGCCTGGTCGAGGTGGATCCGGACCTGGCGGCCGTCCTCGTGCCAGAGGGCCTCCACCACGGCGTGCAGCCGCTGGGCGTCGATGCGCCACATCGGTGCGCCGTAGCGGTCGTCGCGCGTGATGCCGTCCTGGGGGACGGCGTTGGCCAGGAGGCCCCGGCGATCGGACGTACGGGCCGTTGCGCCGACCTCGTCCGCGAACTCCACGTAGAGGGACGTGCTGCGGAAGGGCACCCAGATGTGGGTGGCCGCACGTTCGTCCGTCTCGCTGCGCGTCGTCATCGGGATTCCTCCGTGGATACCCCCGCGTTCAGGCGGGGGAGGAAACGGACTCCTGCGGAGCAGGGCAGGGAGCGGGGTTTCGCCCGCTGGGCGAAAGACCGTTCGTCACCGAGCGTCAGGAGTAGTGCTGATCGGGTGATAGGGTCGGCAGTGCCCGGTCGGCGATAACCAAGCCGTCCGGGTCTACCGCCGGGCTGGCGGGAAGTCAGGTCTGTGGAGCTTGCGTAAGACCATGGGCGGTACACCGTCCCTTGCTGGTAACCCCGGGTGGCTGCGGGCTGTGAAGCAGAAAGCCCAACCCGCGAGGGAAGGAATCCCCTTCGTTCACGAAGGGGAGGAGGTCAAGCCAGTACGCCCGTCGTCTGCGGGTAGAGCCGTACGTACGCCTCGCCCATGGTCGTGTGGGGGAGGCCGAGGTTCGGGCCGGCGTTGCGCTTCAGTTGGACGCCGCGGCGTTTGGCGAGGTCCGTGTAGTAGTCCCACATGTGCTGCTGTGCGGCCAGGCACTCCATGGCCTTGCGCTTCTTGTCGAACACCGGGGTGATGTCCAGCAGGACGTTCGGCTTGAAGTCGCACTGTTCCGGCTGGTGCGGCTCGAAGAAGAACACCGGGGGAGCGCCGAGGGGTTCACCGGGGGCGTCGTAGCCGATGGCCTGGGCGAGCACGCGGGCCTGGAGTGCCATGCGGGCGGCGGCCGGGTGGTCGCCGTTGTAGGGGTCGGCGAGGGTATGGGTGAGGACGACCGCGGGGTTCACCTCCCGGTACACGCGCACGATCCGGTCCACCAACTCCGGGGTCTCCAGCAGCGGGTAGTCCCCGGCGTCCAGGAACTCGATCTCCGCTCCCAGCGCGGCCGCGGCGTTCGAGGCCTCCGTGCGGCGCAGCTCCTTGATCTCGTCGAGCTGGAGGCCGTCGCGCCAGGCGCGGGCGGACTCGCCGCGCTCGCCGAAGCTCAGGCACAGCACCTTGGCGCGCTGGCCGCGTTCGGCGGCCAGGGCTATGGCGCCGCCGGCCCGCCAGACGAAGTCGCCCGCGTGGGCGCTGATCACCAGCAGCGCTCCTTCGGACGGGGTGGAGGTGGTGTCGAGTGTCATCGGGACTCCTCGGGATCAAGCGGAGGGAAGGAGGTTGACTCGTCAGCTGCGAGCTTATCGCTGACGTTTTTGTTGACAATAACGTTGACTTCAAGAATTCTCGTGACATCAGACCTGAGCACCGCGGAGGAGACATGCCCCGACGTCATGTCGTCGTCAGGAACATCGACCGGCCCGCCGCCGAGGTCGTCGCCCGGCTCGCCGAGGCGGGGGTGTCCACGGTCCACGAGGCCATCGGCCGCCGTGGCTTCGCGGGGACCGGTCTGCGGCCGAACCAGCGGGATGTGCGTATCGCGGGCCCGGCGGTGACGGTCAGCTCCCACCCGGGGGACAACCTGATGATCCACGCCGCCGTTGAGGTCTGCCGTCCCGGCGACGTCCTCGTGGTGACCACCACCTCGCCCTCCACGGACGGCATGTTCGGCGAACTGCTCGCCACCTCCCTCGCCGCCCGGGGCGTCATCGGCCTGGTCACGGGGGCCGGTGTACGCGACACCGCCGAGCTGCGGGAGATGGGCTTCCACGTCTGGTCGCGGGCCGTGTCCGCCCAGGGCACGGTGAAGGCGTCCCCGGGCTCGGTCAACGTGCCCGTGACGCTCGGCGGGGTGTCCGTGTCCCCCGGTGACGTCGTGGTCGCCGACGACGACGGCGTGGTCGTAGTGCCCCTCGCGGAGGCGGAGGAGGCTGCGGACCTCGCGGAGAAACGGCTCGCCAAGGAAGCCACCACCCGCGAGGTCCTGCGCTCCGGAACCCTGGGCGTCGACTACTACGGACTGCGCGCCAAACTCGCCGAGTTGGGCGTCACCTATCAGGACTGACCGCGTCCGAACCTCGTGACGAGGCGGCAGGTGCGTACGGAATGCGCGGCGAGGCGGCAGGCCCGTACGGGAACTGCGGCGAGGCGACAGGCGCGTACGGAAGCCAAGGTCGCCAAGGTCACCGCGGCCGCCGTTCAGCACGTCTCGCACGCGTCCGTCACGATCCGTCGCCCGCGCCCGCGCCCGCGCCCGCGCCCGCGCCCGCGCCCGCGCCCGCGCCCGCGCCCGCGCCGGAGTCCTGAGCCGTCTTCCTGGCCCAGGCGATCTCGAGCTTGCCGGTCGGGGTGCGCGGCAGGGTCTCCGTCAGGACGACGGAGCGCGGCACCTTGTAGCCGGCGAGGCTCCGCCGTACCCAGTCGCGGAGTTCCTCGACGGTGACCGTCGCGCCCGGCGGGATCGCCACGACGGCCGCCACCCGTTCTCCCCACGTCTCGTCGGGGATGCCCACGACGACGCAGTCGGTCACCGCGGGGTGCTCCAGCAGGATGTTCTCCACTTCCTGGGGGTGCACCTTCTCGCCGCCGGTGTTGATCACGCCCGAGCCGCGGCCGAGGAAGCGAATCGCACCGTCGGCATCGATCTGGGCGAGATCGCCGGGGATCGCGTACCGGACCTCGTCGATCGTGCGGAACGTCGTCGCGCTCTTCTCCGTGTCCTTGTAGTAGCCGAGCGGCATCGGGCCGCAGTAGGCGAGTAGCCCGGCCTCGTCACTGCCGGGTTCGACGAAGCGGTCGTCGGGGCCGATCACCCGCGTCGCCGGTACGGGGAAGAAGCGCGCGGGCAGGTCTCGTACGGACGTGGTGATCGCGAAGGCGAACGGGCCCCCTTCGCTCGACGCGATGGCGTCGATGACCGTGACCTCGGCGCGTTCGTGCAGCGCCTGCTTGAGCGGGTCGCTGAGCGCGGTGCCGGAGCTGATGATCCTGCGTACGGAGCTCAAGTCGTGTGCTGCTCCCGCCTGTTCCGCGCGGACGAGTTCGTCGACGAGCGGCCGGCATACGGCGTTGCCCGCGATGATGACCGTGTCGGCCCGCTGCTCGGCGATCGTGTGCCAGATGTGCTCCGGATCGAGCCCGCCCTGCCGTGCCGTGACCGCCCGGCCGCCGACCATCAGGGCGCCCATGGTGTTGAACAGCCCGGTGGCGTGCATGAGCGGCACCACCGGCATGGTCGTCGGGGCGCTGCCTTCGCCGTGTGCCTTGACCGCGAGGGCCACGGCCTCGTCGACGGTCGCCGGGAGTTCGGTGACGCCGAGCGGGTGGAAGATCGGGACGACGAGGGAGTGCAGCAGATCGCTCTGCCGCCACACCACGCCCTTCGGCTTGCCCGTGGTGCCGCCGGTGTACATGAAGAGCCGGTCCGAGCCGGGACGCGGCTGCGGCTCGCGCGGGGCGTGCGCCGCCAGCAGGTCCTCCAGTTCGGGCACGGCGGGTCCGGTGGGGCCGTCGGCGGGCGGATCGCCCGCCCTGACCAGCAGCTTCAGTGTGGGTACATGCTGCGCGGCGTGTGCGACCCGGTCGGCCAGGGTGCCGCTGAAGACGAGGGCCGCCGCGTCGGCGTCGGTGAGGAGTTCGGAGAGTTCCTCGCCGGTGTAGCGGTAGTTGGCGTTGACCGGCACGGCGCCGAGCTTGAAGGCGGCGAAGGCCGTCTCCAGGTAGGCGGCGCCGTTGTACAGGTAGCAGGCCACGGTGTCGCCCTCGCGTACCCCGGCCACCTCCAGTGCGGCGGCCAGCCGTGCCGCGCGCTCGTCGAATTCGCGGTAGGTGGTCTCACGACCGGGTTCCGCGATGGCGACGGCTTCGGGCAGCGCACGGGAGACCGCCTCCCAGATCGTGCCGATGGACACGTCCATCCTCAGACCTCCTCGTCCTCGGGGGGCTCGGGCGGACCTAGGGTCCTTCTGACGGATCTCCGCGGCGTCGCGACGCCCAGCACGCACCCTTGCCGCACGGTGCGGAGGGACAGGTGGCTCCGCCACATGCCCCTCCGCACCGCACGCCGAGGGCACGCACCGGACGCCGCTCCTTCCTCCACGGAGATCCATCAGAAGGACCCTGGGGTGCCCTCCTCAACGTATGCGGGGTGTCGTCCGTGCGGGAACGCGAGCAATGACGCGACCGGCTCGGCGCTTCGACCCGGCGGTGAACAGGTCGAATGACGTAGGCCCGGCCCGAATCCGCCGGGCTACCCTCGGAGCGGGCTTCGTCGCTCGTCGACGATGACGATGGTGAGGAGAGCGCTCATGCCCGCTACGCCGCTCGTGGGCTGGGACGACATCGCGGCCGTCGCGCCGGACGGTCTCGCCGTACTGGACTGCGTGGGCCGGTTCGTCCGGCTGAACCCGGCGGCGGTCGCGCTGTGCGGCGCCGGGGAGGAGGCCGAGCTGCTCGGTGCTCCGGCTCCGTTCGCGCTCGTGGAGGGTGATGGCGCCTGCTGGGTAGGGCCGCTGGACGAGCAGTCGGAGGGCCAGGCTCAGGAGCGGTCGGACGAGTCGCCGGCGGACCACTCGGACGAGCCGTCGGAAGATCGGTCGGACGAGCAGGTGGCCCACTGGGAGTCCCCGTCCGGAGCCCGGCGCGAGTTCGCCTACCGGGCCCGTACGCTGGCGTCCGACCCGAACTTCACCGTCGTGTCGTTCCGCGATGTGACCGACGAATCGCACCGGCAGCGCAGGCTCGTGGCGATCGCCCAGACGTCGATCGCGCTGGCCACGGAGGGTTCGCTCGGCTCGACCCTGGATGCCGTGGCCCAGCAGATCGTGCAGGCCGACGGGCTGGCCGGCGCGCAGATCCTCACCCTGGACAGCACCGGCCGGGAACTGCGGCTGATGGGTTCCGCGGGGCTGCGGCACTGGGATGTGTTCCTCGACCGTCTGCTGGAGTGCCGTGACCGGGGCGCCCGGCTCTGCATGCTCGACACCCTCAAGGAACGTAAACCCATCGTCGTCCCCCACCGGTGGGCCCAGATCCGCGAGGACCCGGCCTGGGAACCCCTGCACGCCTATCTCGGCGAGCTGAACTGGGACTCTTTCGTCAGCGTTCCGCTGATGGCGCGCGGCCGTCCCGAAGGCGTACTGAACGCGTACTTCGCGCCGGGCCAGGAGATCGGCAGCCGCACCCTCGAATTCCTTGGCGCCATGGCGGAACAGGCCGCCCTCGCCGTGGACTACGCCACGCTGCTGCAGAGCGAACGCGAAGGGGCCCGCCGCAACGAGCGCCAGCGCCTCGCCCGCGATCTGCACGACTCGATCGTCCAGCAGGTGTTCTCCATCGGCATGCAGGCCAACGCGGTCGGCGTGCTCGGCACGCGCGGCGGGCCGGTCCCGGCCGAGTCCGTCCAGAAGTTCGCGGACGAGGTCGGAGCCCTCTCCCGGACCGTGCTCGCCGACCTGCGCGCGATGGTGCACGAACTGCGTCCGCCCTCCTCCGCCCGGCTCGGTCTCGAGGACGCGGTGAGCGCGCTCGTCAAGAGCACCGAGCACCGTACGGGCCTTACCATCCGGCTCCTGTGCGAACACGAACTGGACGTAATCGAGCCGGAGTTGGCCGAGGACATGTACCGGATCGTCGCCGAGGCAATCCACAACGCGGTCAAGCACGCGGAGGCCACCACCGTCACCATCCGCCTCGGCGTCCGCGACCACACACTGACCGCGAGCGTCCGCGACGACGGGCACGGAATCGCGGAATCCGCCGGGCGAGGAGACGCCGCCCCGGAGGGGAAGGCCGGCCGGACGGCCCGCCATCACGGCTACGGACTGACGACCATGCGGGAAAGGGCGGAACGATGGGGCGGCACCATGAGGATCAGGTCCGGCGCGAAGAGCGGTACGACCGTGCGCGTCGTCATTCCGCTTCCCGTACGGGTGCCGGAGTCGCCCCCTACGGGTCCGGTGAGCTCCGGGAGCGTCCGGCAGGCGGTTCCGCTCCGGGAGACGGCGAAGCCCGCCCGATCCGGGTCCTGATCGTCGACGATCATGCTGTTGTACGCCGCGGAATCCGCGCGTATCTCGAGGTTCTGGACGATATGGAGGTGGCCGCGGAGGCCGCCGACGGGCAGGAGGCGCTCACCCGGCTCGACGCGATGGCCGCGCACCGGGAACTGCCGGACGTGGTGCTGATCGACCTGCTCATGCCGAGGATGGACGGGGCGACGACGATCGGAGTGATCAAGAACCGTCATCCCGAGGTACGGGTCGTGGTGCTCACCAGCTTCGGCGAGATGGAACGCGTCCACGCGGCCCTCGCGCAGGGCGCCGCGGGCTACCTGCTCAAGGACGCGGAGGCGGGCGAGGTGGTCGCCGCGATCCGTGCCGCCGCACGGGGCGAGGTCTTCCTCGATCCCGAGGTGGCCAGGGGACTCACCCAGGAGATCGTCTCCCCGCCGACCGGGCTCGCCGCGCTCACCGGCCGCGAACGCGACGTCCTCGTCCTGGTCGCCGAGGGCCGCTCGAACCAGCAGATCGCCGACGAGCTGGTCATCAGCGAACGCACCGCCCGCACCCACGTCAGCAACGTCCTGCGCAAACTCCGGCTCACGTCACGGACGCAGGCCGCCCTGTTCGCCGTACGGCAGGGGCTGGTACCGCCGCGGGCGTGAGACAGGACGACGTTCACGCCTGGGCGGAATCCTCCCGGGTGGTCGACGTGTACTAGGCGGCCCTTTGAAGTTCGGTGCGGTACCGCGCCCCATAAGGGGCGCGGGGCTGTGTCGATCTGCGGCTCCGCCGCGGGGCGCGACCAGCCCCCACCGGCCCGCAGGTTCGTCACCGTTCCTCCAGCGAAGCGCTCAGCCACTGCTCGGTGTTGCTGACGTGCAGCAGCGCGGCCGCCTGGCTGAGCGGTGCGTCGCGGCGGGACAGGGCCGTGAAGATCGCCTCGTGTTCCGCGAGGGTCCGCCCCGCGGCCCGGTCGTCGACCAGGCCGCGCCAGATGCGGGCCCGGAGAGTGCGGCTCGAGACGGCCTCCAGGAGGGTGACCAGCGGTTCGTTGCCCGTGGCGGCGACGACGGCGCGGTGGAACGCCGCGTCGTGCGCGTTGAGTCGCTCGACGTCGTCGCGGGCCTCCCGTATGGCGTCCAGGTGCCGCTTCACCTCGGCCAGGCCCTCCTCGGAGATCCGAGTCGCGGCCAGTGCGGTGGCCGTGGGCTCCAGCAGCCGCCTGACCTCCATCAGGTCAAGCAGGGCGCCCGAGTCGCTCTGGAGCAGGTCCACCGCACCGCCGAGACCCTCCAGCAGCAGACTCGGCTGCAGGCTGGTCACGTACGTGCCGTCGCCCCGTCTGATCTCCAGCACCCGGGCGACGGCCAGCGCCTTGACCGCTTCCCGCGCCAGGTTGCGGGACAGCCCCAACTGGGCGGCCAGGTCCGGTTCCGGAGGCAGCTTCTACCCCGGCGGCAGCGCGCCCGAGCGGATCAGCTCACGGAGCTGATCGATGGCCTTGTCGGTCAGAGAGATGTGATGTCTCCCCTTGATAAGTAGGGCAGTTAAGGAATAATACGGTCAACTCGCCTGCTCGGCAGGCACATTCATCCCTTCACACCCGTTGACAGTAACCAGTGACATGCCTGACGTTCGTTCGTATGTCGCATTCGATCAGCAGGCGCAGACTACTGGCCGGCACCACGGCCGTCGTGGCGGCCACCGTGGCCAGCAACGTGTTAGCGGCCGGGGGTGCCGTGGCCGCTCCGAGAACCTACGAACCCACCTGGGATTCCGTGAACCGACACCCCGCCGCCCCCGAGTGGTTCCGGGACGCCAAGTTCGGCATCTACTTCCACTGGGGCGTCTTCAGCGTGCCCGCGTACGACAACGAGTGGTACCCGCGCAACCTGTACCAGAGCGGCCAGAAGGCGAACCGGCATCACATCGCCACGTATGGCAGCCCGTCCGCGTGGCCGTACCACAACTTCGTCAACGGGGCGGACGACCTGGCGGGCAACCACAAGGAGTTCGCGCCCAAGCTCAAGTCCGAGGGCGGCCACTTCGACCCCGACGAGTGGGCCCAATTGTTCGTCGACGCCGGCGCCAAGTACGCCGGTCCTGTCGCCGAGCACCACGACGGCTACTCGATGTGGGACAGCCAGGTCAACGAGTGGAACTCCGTGCGCAAGGGCCCGCGGCTTGACCTGCTGAAGCTGTTCACCGACGCCATCCGCGCCAGGAAGCTGAAGCTGCTGGTGGCGATGCACCACGCGTACAACTTCACCGGCTTCTACGAGCACGCGCCCGCCCAGTCGGACCCGAGCCTGAAGAAGTTCTACGGGCAGCTGAGTCCGGAACAGGAGAACCAGCTCTGGTACGACAAGCTCAAGGAGGTCGTCGACCGGGCCAGACCGGACATCCTGTGGCAGGACTTCAACCTGACCGAGGTCGACGAGCGGCAGCGGCTGAACTTCCTGGCGTACTACTACAACCAGGCCGACAAGTGGGGCAAGGAAGTCGTCGCCACCTACAAGGACGGCTTCAACAACCACGGCCAGGTCTTCGACTTCGAGCGGGGCGGCCCGGCCGACCTCACCGCTCCCTACTGGCTGACCGACGACAGCATCTCCAGCTCCAGCTGGTGCTACACCGAAGGCATCGGCTACTACACGCTGGCGCAGATGCTGCACTCGTTCATCGACCGGGTCAGCAAGAACGGCAACATGCTGCTCAACATCGCGCCGCAGGCCGACGGCACCATCCCGCAGGGCCAGCGCGACCTCCTGCTCGGCATCGGCGACTACCTCAAGCGCTTCGGCGAGTCCATCTACGGCACCCGGGCCTGGAGCGCGTACGGCGAGGGCCCGACGAAGATGGGCGGCGGCTCCTTCACCAAGCCCACGGCCGGCACCGCGCGGGACATCCGGTTCACCCGCGACAAGGCGGGCACCGTTCTGTACGCCACGGTCCTCGGCTGGCCCGGCAGTTCGCTGACGATCACCACGCTCAGCTCCGACCGGATCGACCTGGACTCGCTGTCCTCGGTGCAGCTGCTCGACTCGACCGCCGGCGAGTACATCGACCTCCCCACCCCGGCCCAGGACGAGACCGGGTTGAAGGTGACCCTTCCGCCGACGGCGCCGTTCGAAGCCCCCGCGTACGTACTGAAGCTCCGCTTCTCCGGCCGGATCCCCGTACTTCAGCCCCTCACGGGCGCCCTGCTCTTCAAAGACGCGGGCTACCGCGGCAACACCGCCGTACTCGCCCTCGGCAGCTACACCGCCGAAGAACTGACCCTCGCCGGAATGCCGCCGCGCACCCTCTCCTCACTCAAGCTCGCTCCGGGCTACCGGATCATCGGCTACTCCCGCGACGACTTCACCGGCACCTCGTGGACCTTCACCGCGGACAGCACCGACATCCGCAAGAAGATCACCTCGCTGAAGGTGATCCTCAACCCGTCGGCCTCGTTCAGGATCACCAACGTCACCAACAGCCTGGCCCTGGACGGCGGCGGCGACGTCCCCGGCGGCTCCGACCTCAAGCAGCGGACCTGGGACGGTGACGCCGACCTGCAATGGCACGCGGTCGACCTCGGCAACGGCTACTACAAGCTGGAGAACCGCACCAACGGCATGGTCGCCGACGGCTGGGGCGCCACCGCCAACGGCGCCACCGTCCGCCAACAGGACTGGAACGGCCACACCAACCAACAGTGGCAGCTCACCCACCGCGGCGACGGCCGTTACTCCATCGCCAACCGCACCACGGGCCTCGTCCTGGACAGCGGCGGCAACGTGCCCTCCGGCTCCGCCGCCAAGCAATGGGCGTGGGACACCAGCACCAACCTGCTCTGGACGCTCACCGTCGCCTGAACCATGGACCAGTCCTCCTGACGCAATGACGCACACGGGACGAGTGACCGCTCAGGCGCCGGCGGTCACTCCATCAACCCGGCCGCGACCGTCGCACCCAGCTCCCAGCAAGCCTCGATGTCGGCCTTGCCCGGCTCACCAGTGACGGTCACCGGCTCGGCCGCGCGGCGCCAGCCGAGCCCCGTCGTGATCGACTCGATCCCGCGCAGGGCCCCGGTCACGTCGCTTCCGCCATGCACGTAAAAGCCGAAGGGGCGGCCTCGTGTCGTGTCCAGGCAGGGGTAATAGACCTGGTCGAAGAAATGCTTGAGGGCGCCGGACATATAGCCGAGGTTCGCAGGAGTCCCGAGCAGATACCCGTCCGCGGCCAGTACGTCCGAAGCCGTCGCGGACAGCGCGGCGAGCCGTACGACCCGTACGCCCTCGATCTCCGGATCCGTCGCCCCGGACACGACGGCTTCGAACATCGACTGGCAGTTGGGCGAGGGCGTGTGATGCACGATCAGCAAGGTGGTCACGCCCCGAACCGTAACGCCGGTCGGGCGGCGGTGTCGTGCACCCTGACTCAGCCCTCCAGCGGCTGAGCCAGTCGCCCCAACAGCCCCGCGACCAGAGCCGTCTGCGCGGGCACCGTGTCGGGGTAGAAGAACTCACCCTGAGCGTGGGCCCCGTCCGCGGGCGCCGGTGAGCTTGTCGCCGGTGCGGTAGGCGGCGATGAAGCGGTGTTCGGTCAACTCCCCGTCCACGACGGTGACTTCGTCGTGGCCGCGCAGGTGTCCGTACGCCTGGATCTTCATGTCGTACTGGTCGGACCAGAAGTACGGCACCGGTGCGAACGGCTTGCGAGCGTCAGGCGCGGCGAGCAGGTTGCGGGCGGCGGCCATGCCCTGCTCGGCGGCGTTCGTACGGTGCTCGATCCGCATCGACGTCCCGAACAGCGGGTTGTACCAGCGGGCCACGTCCCCGGCCGCGTACACGCCCCTGGCGGCTTCGCAGTACTCGTGGTTGCTTGGCGACGGGGCTGTGGTTCTCCGGGGCTCGTCGGTCAGGCCGCTCGGTTGCGGTGCAAGCCGATCACCTTGGTGTGCTGCACCGTCAGTTCGTCGCGTTCCTGGGTGGGGGTGAGGCGGATGCCGATGTGGTAGTTCTGCACGAGCATCCAACCGAGGAAGCCGGCGCCGAGGGTGCAGGCCAGTCCGGCTGCGGCGAGTGCGAGTCCGCGGGTGGCTCCGGTGGCGGGGCCGTTCCAGTGGCTGGCGTACGTTCCCAGGTTGATGGCGAACAGGGCGAGCGCGGCGACGTTGAGGCCGGCGTGTGCCAGGCCGACGGTCTTGGCCGCGGAGCCGCGCGGGATGCCGAAGGCCCAGTCGGCGAATCCGGGCAGGGCGGCGAGCAGCGCACCGCCGACGCCGACGACGTTCAAGGCGATGGCCAGGTTGAGCCAGAACTGGTTGCCGTTGGCCGCGTAGACGGCGAAGCCCACCAGCGTGCCGGTGTAGCAGGCGACCGGGTAGCCGATGAGCATGGGGTGGATGGGGTGACCAGCGATGGTGACTTTGCTGTACATGACACCTCCTGGAGGATGCAGTAGGCACAGGCTGCGTGCCCTGCTCTTCCAGCGTCCCTCTTTCGGCGGGGCACGCAATGAGAGCTCTGAGTGCATTCGATGCGTCCGGGTACCCGCGCCGGAGAAGGAAGCCGTCAGCGGAAGTAGGGGCCGGCCAGATCGCTCACTGGCGAGACGGGAGGGCTGGCGTATCCCGTACGGCGATCCACACGGCCTTCGAGGATCTCGCACGGAGAGGACGGCCGCCATCGGCCGGTAGTGCTTCAGCGCTTTGTGCCGACTCGCGGTGAACGGCAGTGCGCGACGCGCACGGGCCCCGGTGAGGACGGAACCATGGCTCAGCCGCAGAAGAAGGAAGTGGTGGAGGCCCTGCTGGACCGGTACGGCCGACGCAGCCTCGCTGAAGAGGCAGAGATTCACCTCAAGAACCAGCCGCACACCATGTTCCAGTTGCTGCAGCTGGCGCTGCTGATGGACGCGAGAGTGGCCCCCGAAACAGCAGTACGCACGTTCATGACCCTGCGCGGTCGCAACTGGTCGACTGCGGGAAAGGTACGGACGGCCGGGACCACGAAGATCGCGGAGGTTCTCGCCGATGCCGGGTACCCCGAGGGCGACCGCAAGCGCATCTCCACGGCTATGACCGATGCGGCACTGCACCTGCTAGAAGATCATGGAGGCGACCTCGGCGGACTGCGCCAGGACGCGGACAACGACCCGCAGCGGGAACGGGAACTGCTCCGGCACTTCGCCAATGTGGATGACGGCGTGGTGGATGCCTTCTTCCGGGAGACCCAGCTGCTGTGGCAGGAGCTGGGCCCGTTCGCGGACAAGAAGGCGCTCGACGCAGCCGATCGGCTCGCCTTGGGCAAGGATGCGGACTCCCTGCGTTCTCTCGTGGATGACGACCGGCAATTCGTACGGCTCATCGACTCACTGGTGAGGATCCGGCACGAGGAGGACGGCTACCAGAAGGTGCGCGAACTGGCCGGCCAGAAGGGCTGAGTTCCTCGGCATGCCGGACAAAGCTGGGGGCCGCCGCCGCGCGGCCCCCAGCCCCGACGCCCGGTGCCCGATGGCTGAGCGGGCCGGGCCCGGGACCGGCCATCAGGTGGCGGATCCGCCTCCGACTGCCATGACGGCGTCGTCGATCCGGTCGGCGAGGTCGAAGTCGAGCGGGGTCACGGCCTGCACCGAGCGGGTCTGGACGGTGAAGCGCACTCCGTCGTCCGTCCGCTGGGTGCGGGGCCGGTGGCCGAGTTCGCCGGCGGCCTGCTCCACGTGGGTCAGCAGTAGTTGAACGCGGTCGGCGGGAAGCGCCACCGTACGGGACAGCTCGTGGGTGTCGCCGGTCCAGCCGGGGCGCTGTCGTAGTGCGGTGGCGACCTCCTCGTCGTTGAGTGGCCTCGGGGCGTCCGTGGCGCGGCTCGACCGCTCGGGAAGCGGGTCGGGTTCGGTGAACAGCGTGCTGAATTCGTCGGGCAGGCAGCTGCGCAGGTCAACCATCAAGCTGGTGTCATCGGTTGTGACACGGGAGACCACGGTCTGTGCCAGGAAGAGCGCCTGCTCCGGCGTCGCGCCCACGGGCTTGGCGACCTCTGCCAGCAAGTCGCTCAGCCGCCCGGCGGATCTTTTCCCCTCGATCGCCGCTGCCGAAGGCCACGGCGTCGCGTTCGTGCGCAGGTACGGATTGGCGCAGATGCTCCCGTCGCGGTTCATCGAGGCGGCGGCTCAGCGCCGCAAGGACGAGGTGAACGGCGGCGTCGGCGGCGTCCGCATCGTCGAGCCGGGCCCGCGACGCCACCTCTTCCACCAGATGCTGATGGCTGATCATGTTGCCTCCCGCAGGTGCGGTCGAGTGCGGCCCGAAGGTGCGGTTTGCTCCACCGGCCCCCGGGGACTCCGGTGCGACGAGTGCCCCTGAGGCCGGCGCGTACACGGATCACTGGAGTCCGCCGCGTACACGGACCGCGGCCGTCCGCCGCGTACACGGACCGCGGCCGTCCGCCGCGCTCACGGACCGCGGCCGTCCTCCGGTTCCACGCTGTCGTGTGCGGCGGTCGCGATCAGGCAAGATCCCCGGTTTCCGCCGACGGTCGGCGCGGGGACCACTGGACACGTACCGGATGTCCGGGCAGCCGGGGACGGCTCGGGTGCGGGCCCGGGCTCCGGCGGCCGGGGAACCGGGAGCGGTTTGGGCGACGGACCGGGCGGGGGTTCGGGCACCGGAACACCGGACCTGGTGGGGACGGCCGCGTCCGGCGGGCCGGGGGTCGGCTCGGGAGGTACGGGAACAGGCGGCTCGCCCACCATCGCCTTTTCTGGGCCACAGGAAAACGGCAGGCACGGCAGGTTTCCTTCGCAGGGGTGGGTACACGGCACAAGGTCCGCTACGCAGTCGGCTGCGCAGTCCGACAGCCGAACGCTGAGGAAAGCAGGTGACGTCCGTGATCTCCCACGTGGTGTCGGTGCCCGCCGCTCGCCTTACGCTCCCAGGTGATCTCGTCCTGCCGGAGTCGGCCCGGGCCGTGGTGCTGTTCGCGCACGGCATTCAGACCTCCCGGCACAACCCTGCCATCCGGTTGGTTGCCGCCGAACTGCACCAGGCCGGCCTCGGCACGCTGGCGCTGGACCTGTTCAGCGAGACGGAGGCCCACCGGGCCGAGGCGGTGCGGGGGCAGCGCGTTGACATGGAGATGCTGGGCCGCCGCCTGATCGCCGCGGTGGACTGGCTGAAGACACAGCCCGAAACCCGGGCACTGCCGGTGATCCTCTTCTCCGCGGGCGCCGAGGCGGCCACGGCAGTGATGGCCGCGGCGCAGCTGCCCGACCGGGTGCTGACGGCGGTGTCCTGGGACGGGCAGCCGGAACTGGTGGGTGAGGAGGTCCCGGACCGCATCCGTGTACCCGTTCTGTTCGTCGTCGGCGACCGGGACCCGGATGCGGTGCGGACGAACCGGGAGGCCGCCCAGCGGGCGGGAGCTTCGCATGCCGTGCGCGAAGTGCCCGGCGCTTCGCACCGGTTCGAGGAACCCGGTGCCCTCGACCGTGCCGCCGAGCTCACCCGGGAGTGGGTCGACGACCGTCTGCGGTCCCTGTGAGAGCCCGCCGACCGCAAGTCCTCGGCTTCCGTCGCAGCGCGTGTTCCGACGGCCACGATGGGCGGCCGGTTCGATGGCCGCATGACTGCTCGTTCGTACCGCACCGCCGTCCGGACCGGCTCGCACCCGGGGCGCGTGCAACGGACCATGCCGCAGCCTCTCGTGGAACACGTGCCGCATCGCCGTCGCGAGCGCTGCCGGGGCGGTGGCTCGGCTAACGCCACTCGCCCTTGGTCAGTGGTTCTGTGGGGTGCTTCTCGCGCGGCATGCGCAGGCGGCGGAAGATCTCGGCCGACTCGGCGTCCTCGGCCTCTGCATCGAGCCGGACGTCCAGCTCCTCCTCGACGTCGTGGGCGGCGCCGATCAGCACGAACTCGACGCCCTCCTCGTCGAGCAGTTCGGGATCGGCACTGGTGAACCGTCGCCCCCCGAACCGTTCCTGCTCCCGGCCTCGCAGGTCGGCCCGTTGCTGCGGGGCCAGACCCGCGCCCGCCGGTGCGCCGGCCAGGGGGTTCTTGATCGCGAGAATGTAGCTTGCCTCGGGTTCGATGGTCAGCTCCTGCTGGACGGCGCCCGGCTGTTCCGGTAGTTCGAGTGCGTAGGTGAGATGGGTGTGGTCGCCGTGCCGGACGATCGCGTAGCGGCCTTCTCCGGCCGGCCGCGCCTCGGGTTGCGTCCGCTTGCCGCGCGTCTGGGTGTCGTATGTCCGCCGCTCCAGTTCCGCTTCGACGGGTTCCGGCCGGTCGGCCACCTCGTCGACGAAGCCCCAGAACCGCTCGTGTTCCTCCGGCCGTGGCAGGTGCTTGCGTCCGATGGCCAGCCGGCGGCTGCGGTTGCCGTCGGAGGGCTGAAGGATCACGAAGAGGCGCTGGACGTCTTCGATGTCGTGAACCTTCTCCTGCTCGACTCGGGGTCGGTACGCGAAGTAGATGTCGCCTCGTTCGAGGACGTCGCTCGCCATGGCCACTCGCCACCCCTCGTACGCCGGTGATCAGCGAGTACCCGGTGGGGCGCGGCCGATGTGCGCCGGGCCAGGGCGGACCCGTCCGCCGTTGCCTGCGGCGCGGGCCGATCGCGCATCTGCCCGGTGCCGTGCATCTGAGCTGAGGGAGGCGAACCATGTCGGCCTTGGGCTACGGCGCGCCGCCGCTGGGTGCCAAGAGCCGGTAGTTCGAGGCCGACGGACCCTACGTCTTCTTGCTCGCCGGAGCCAGTGAGGAGGACCTTCTGGCAGTGGCTTCGGATGTGGCCGCGTTACCCGAGGTCCCTGCCGGGACCTACGCGGTCATCAGCGACGACGAGGCCGAGGACTTCGGCCTGGGAAGACGCGTTGCGCTTCCGCAGTCCACTGCTCCACACCAGCGCGGTCCTGAACAGGGCGGGAGCTTGGCCGGGGCCCGAGACGCATACCCCCGAGCGGCAGGCGTGACGATCAGGCCGGGTCGCTGCGTTCGGCCCGCACCCGCTGGGCCAAGTCGCGCAGTTTGATGTTGTGGTGCTGGGAGATGCGGCGCAGCACGTTGAAGGCGTCCTCTTCGCTCAGCTGGTGGCGTTCCATGAGGATGCCCATGGCCTCGCCGATGGCGTGCCGGGTTTCCATGGCGTGCTCGAGCTGGTCGATGGTGCGGGCGCTGGACAGGGCCACGGCGGCGTGCGAGGCGAGCAGCCAGCCCGCGGTTTCGATGTCCTCGCTGAAGGTTCCGGGGCGGCGGGCGTACAGGTTGAGCGCGCCGAAGTCGTCGTTGTCGGTGTAGAGCAGCACGCCGGTCATGCCGCCCACGCCCAGCTTGAGGGCCTCCGCGGCGAAACGTTCCCAGGTGGGCTGAGGTTGGCTCAGGTCCGCGATCCGGTATATGCGCTCGCCGTCCGTCCCGCGGGCAAGATCGAAGCAGGGGCCCTCGCCCAGCTCGCCCTGCAGGCGGTCGGACTCCTGGACCACGTCGCCGCAGGCGGCCAGGGTCACGGCCCGGCCCTTGCGCACTGCGAGGATCCCGGCGGCACTGCAGCCGTCGACCAGCTTCACCGCCGACGCCACGATCTCATCCAGCGTCTCCTGGACCGATTCCTTTGCCAGCAGATCCCGCCCGAGCAGAGCCATCTGCTCGGCGTACTCCCGCCACTGCACCGCCACCACCCGCTTCCCTCACCGCCCCGCCCACAGTACGCCAGCCTCTCCATGCACCGATGAGCCGCTGGTACCAGGAGATCCTGGACATCTTCGACGAGCTCAACGGCCTTCGGAGCGGGGGTCCTGGGAGACGGCTTCTTCCATGTCATCGGAAATGTGCGCCAGAGGTGAATATCTGAATACTGCAGCCAAATAGGTCGCCCTGTTTTCCTGCGGTGGATGGCGGTGTAACACGGCGGCGCCTGCATGACGCAGAGGTAGGCAGAAATCGGCCACAGTCCGAGGCTGAATCTCACTACCTGGGCCCCCGGCCGACAGAACACTCGTCAGATCGGATTTTCCCGTGAGCAACACCGATCCGGTTTCCGTATACCAGACCTACGACCAGTCCCCGGGGCCCGACCGCTCCGCGCGCAACCAGGCCACTGCACGGCGCGCACCCCTCGCCATCTGCACGATCGCCGATGTCGCGGCCGGTGTGCTCGGCCTGTGGATCGTGCTCTACATACTCGGCGCGAACCAAGCGAATCCATTTGTTGAGTTCGTGCACGGAACGGCGGACTGGCTGTCCGGATGGGCACAGGATATTTTCACGATGGACACAGAGGGCCTACGTGTTGCCCTCAATTACGGTCTGCCGGCCGTCATCTATTTGCTGCTCGGCCATGGCATCGCCGCCCGGCTCAACCGGGCCTGACAGCCTTACGGGAATTCTCCCAGTTCGGCATGACAGCGAGTGTGCGGAATGAATACGACAGTGGAAGGGTCAGTGCTGTGATGCGTACTTCCAGTGAAAGTGATCACCATCCGATCTATGAGGATCTGGTGCGTGAACGGGGTGATGTGGTGGCGGAGGCCCAGTTGGCCGCAGAGCACATACAACGCCAGGCAGCGGAACTGCTGGGCAGACAGCATGCCGACCAGTCGCGCCTCCCAACGGGGCGACAGGCGTGAGTGCCTGCGCTGCCGGGGCGGGCCGTGGCTCGCACCCCTCAGGGCAGCCGCTCTCACGGCGATTACTCAGAGCCAGTCCCGCCGCTTGAAGATGACGTACAGACTGGTGCAGACGACCGCCATCAGGACGATCGCGAACGGGTATCCGAGTACCCAGTGCAACTCCGGCATGTGCTTGAAGTTCATGCCATAGATCGTCCCGACCAGCGTCGGGGCGAACAGGATCGCCGCCCACGACGAGATCTTCTTGATCTCCTCGTTCTGTTCGAAGCCCGCCTCCGCCAACGCCCGCATCTCCGCGTTCTGTTGCTGTGTGACCAGCGTCGCGTTCACCGTGAGGATGTCGGTGAGGGCTTGGCGGAAGCCGTCGACGCGTTCACTGGTGTGGGTGACGTGGTCGGCTACGTCTCGCAAATACCGTTGCAGCTCCTCGTCCGTGCCGTACTTCGCGAAGCCCGCCATCAGGCCGTGCAGCATGCCGACCAGGGGACGGGTGGCCCGCTGGAACTCGACCATTTCGCGGGACAGTTCGTAGATACGGCGGGAGACCTCGGGGTCGCCGCGGAAGACCTCGGTCTCGATCTCGTCGATGTCGTTCTGGACGCCGGAGACGACCGGGACGTAGCCGTCGACCACCGCGTCCAGGATCGCGTAGAGGACTGCTTCGGGGCCCAGTTTCAGCAGCTCCGGGCTCTCTTCCATCCGGCGGCGTACGGCCGAGAGGTCGGGGGCCGCGCCGTGCCGGACCGTGATCAGGAAGTCGGGGCCCACGAACACATGCAGCTCGCCGAAGTCGACCTCCTCGGGTGCGTCGAGGTAGCGGGCGGCGCGCAGGACGACGAACAGGGTCTCGCCGTAGCGTTCCAGCTTGGGGCGCTGATGGGCCTCCATCGCGTCCTCGACGGCGAGCGGGTGGAGGTCGAACTCGTCGGCCAGCGAGAGGATTTCGGCCTCCGTCGGACGGGCCAGCCCTATCCACGCCATACCGTCCTGCTGCTTGCGCAGCTCACGGTAGGTCTCGGCGAGCGACTCGGGCGTGGAGACGCGTACGCCGTCGCGATAGAGCGCCGCCTGGACGATGCTGCGCGGCTCCGCCTCAGTCGCGGACGAAGGAGCGGTGCGGGGAGTCGGCGGTTCCGAGGACGGTGGCCCCGACGGGGTCATGGCGCGTCGCCACACCGACTTGCGATTGCTCTTCGCGGCGGGTGCGGGGCGGGTACGGCGCTCCGGCATCGCGGCTGCCTCCCGTGTCGAGTCGAAATCGAATCGAATGGCTGTCTCTGCTGGCTCGGTTGTCTCCACCGGCTCTGGTGTACTTGCTCATCTCTGAGTCTTGCCTGACCTCGAGTCTGGCCCATCCCCGAGTCTGACTGATCCCGGGAAGCCCCCGGAAATCCCCAGGAATTCCGGGGAATCCGATCCCATACGAGGACAGAACCTGTCCGCCTTCCTCGCTAACCTGCGAAGCATGACGAAGACCTCGACCGCCCCCGTGCTGAGCGCCCGCGCCCTGAACCGGGCGACCCTCGACCGGCAGTTGCTTCTGCGCCGGGCCGCCCTGGCCGCGACGGACGCCGTCGAGCACCTCGTCGGCCTCCAGGCGCAGAACGTCAAGCCCCCGTACTACGCGCTCGCCGCCCGCCTCGCGGGCTTCGATCCCGAGGAGTTGTCGGCGGCGATGGGCGCCCGCGAGGTCGTACGCATCGTGACCATGCGCTCTACCATCCACACGCACACCGCCGACGACTGCCTCACACTGCGGCCGCTGGTGCAGGCCGCGCGCGAGCGGGAGTTGTACGGCTTCCGCAAAGGCCTCGTCGGCGTCGACCTGGACCGGCTCACCGCGATCAGTCGGGAGCTCGTCGAGGCCGAGCCGCGCACCATGAAGCAGTTGCGTGAGGCGCTGCTCGCCGAGTGGCCCGACGCCGACCCGCTCGCCCTCTCCGTCGCGGCCCGCTGCCGACTGCCCCTCGTCCAGGTCACCCCGCGCGGCATGTGGGGCAGAAGCGGCCAGGTCGCGCTCACCACCGCTGAGCACTGGCTGGGCCGGCCCACCGAACCCGCCCCCGCGCCCGACGACACCGTGCTGCGCTATCTCGCCGCCTTCGGCCCCGCCTCCGTCAAGGACATGCAGACCTGGGCCGGCCTCACCCGGCTGCGCGAGACCTTCGAACGGCTACGACCCCAACTCATCACCTTCCGCGACGAGAACGGCGTCGAACTCTTCGACCTCCCGGACGCCCCCCGCCCGGACGCGGACACCCCGGCCCCACCCCGCCTCCTGCCCGAGTTCGACAACCTGCTCCTCTCCCACGCCGACCGCTCCCGCGTGGTCCCCGCCGAAAACAAGGGGCGCCACTGGCAAGGCAATCAGGCCTACCGCACGCTTCTCGTCGACGGCTTCCTCCGGGGCATCTGGCAGCTCGAGGAGTCGCGCGACCGCGCCGTGGTCACGATCGAGCTGTTCGCCCCCCTCACCGGGCGCGAGCGTGACGAGGTGGTCGCGGAGGCGGAGCGGATGCTGTCGATCCTGAGCACGGCAGCCTCGTACGACATCCGATTCGACACCTTCGTACGCACGTGAGGGCGCCGCCGGTCGTACGGTCCAGAAGCCGGACGCGTCCGGGCGCGTGGATAGGGGGCGTTGCGAACCGCTCGTGGCGGCTCGCAACGCCCCCTGGCTTTACCTGAGTTGGTTACTCAGGAGTCTGTTGGTCAGGAGTTGATCTGGGTCGTGACCAGCGAGGAGAAGGTGGTCAGCCGGGTGTAGACGCCGGGGACGCCCGCGTCGGCGCAGCCGTCGCCCCAAGACGTGATGCCGGCGAGCCTGCCGCCGATCACGAACGGGCCGCCGCTGTCGCCCTGGCAGGTGTCGACGCCGCCCTGTGTGTAGCCCGCGCACACCATGTCGCCGGCGATGAAGCGCGAGCCGTACGCGGAGGAGCACGAGGAGTTCGAGACGGTGGGGACCGTCGCGGTGCGCAGCTGGTTGGAGGAGGAGCCGCCCGAGCTGGTGGTGCCCCAGCCGACGATGCGGGCGGTGGCGCCGGTCGCGTAGACGCCGGTGTCGGAGGAGGAGACGTAGCCGATGGGGGAGTACGGCATCGATGTCGACAGGGTGAGTACAGCGACGTCGTCGCCCCGGGTGACGGATCTGTAGTCGGGGTGGATCCATATCTTGCTGACTCTGGCCACGGTGCCGTTCGTGCCGTTGCGGTAGGTGCGGCCGCCGACCACTCTGATGCTGCTCGTGGTCTCGCCGACCAGGCAGTGGGCGGCGGTGATGACCTTGTTCCCCCGTACGAGGGTGCCGCCGCAGAACTGGTTCTGGGAGGCGTCGGTGATCTGCATGACGTACGGGTACGCGGAGGCCGTGGTCGTCGTGCCGCCGACGATGGGGTTGGAAGCGGCGCTTGCGGTGGTCGCGCCGAGCAGGCCGGTCGTCGCGGCGGCGGCGACCGCCGCGGTGACGGCGACGGCCTTCTTGGCAAGGGTGAGCCCGAACATGAGTCTCCTCAGGAGTGCCGGTGGGGGTTGCACTGTGGGGGGAGGGGGAGCGGGTGGGGGGGCGCGGTGCGACGGCCTGCGGGCGTGGTCCCACGCTAGAAGCGGGGGCCCTTGTTTCCCAACTAGGGAACCCCCTGCGGGAGTTGACGAGGGATTACCCTCGATCACCCTTCGCGCGACCGGACTTGCGGGGCACCGGGTTCCGTCGGCGGAAGGTTCCTTTCCCCAGCCCCGCCCCTTCCCGAAACTGGGGGCTACGCCCCCAGGGCTCCTGCCTCCGGCGGGTTGGGTGCCCACTGTGGGTGGGTGGGGCGTGTGGTGGGTGGTGCGCCCCCAGGCCCCGTTGCCTCCGGCGGTTTGGGTGCCCACTGCGGGTGGGTGGGGCGTGGAGGTGGGTGGTGCGCCCTCGGCCCCCCTGCCTCCGGCAGGTGGGGCGCCCTCGGCCACTCGCCGCGTGACGCCTCCCGGCTATCCGCCGCGCGACCGCCTTTGAGTACCGGCCGAGTGACCGTCTCGGCGGTCCAGCGCGTGACCGCCCTTTGAGTACCGGCCGAGTGACCGTCTCGGCGATCCGCCGCGCGACCGCCCTTGTCGCCCGCCGCGCGGTTCCCTTCGGTCCCTCTCCGCGAGTGGGTGGGGGCGGGGGTCTCTCACCCCGTCCGCTGTTGCCCCGCCGCCAGCCGCACGATGTCGACCCGCGACCTGATCCCCAGCTTCCGGTAGACCCTCGTCAGCGTCGCCTCTACCGTCTTGACGCTGATGAACAGGCGTGCCGCGATCTCCCTGTTGGTGGCGCCTTCCAGTACGAGCGCGGCGACCTGGCGTTCCGTCTGGGCGAGTCGGTCGAGTTCCACCGGAGCGGACCGGGCGCCGGTCGGTGAGCCGGCGCCGACGACGGATCCCATCGGGCCCACCGAACCCACGGCGCCTGCGGAACCTACCGCGCCCATCGGACCCACAGCCCCCGTGCCGCCCGCGACAGCCGCCTCCACCTGCCGCAGCCACGGCACAGCCCGGCACCGCCGCAACAGCCGCGTCGCCTCGTCGTACGCCTCCCGCATCGACCGTCCCGATCCCCCTGCTCCCACCGATCCCCTGGGTCCCCCGGAACCACCGGATCCCCGCGCCCGTTCCGCCCGCAACCGCCCCAACTCCAGCGCCACGCGCGCCTCTTCGAGCCCGTACCCCAGCTTCGCCAGCTGCTCCTGTGCCGACGTCAACTGCCGTACGGCCGCGTCGTGTTCGCCGTGTGCGGCCTTCAGTAGGGCCTCCGCCCGGTCCAGTACGGCCAGGACGCTCGCCCGCCCGAGCCGGGACGCGTGTTCGCGTGTGGCGTCGATGACGTCCTGTGCTTCCTCCAGCTCGCCGATCCGGATCAGCGCCTCGGCGAGGTCACCGTGCCAACGGCCGCGTGCGGGATCGAAGATGCCGAGCCCCTGCTCCAACTCCCGTGCTCTGCGGAGCGATTGGACCGTTCCTGCGGCGTTTCCGGCCACGAGCTGGGCGTGGCCGCGCGCTCCCAGTGCACGCGAGAGGTAGATCAGGTCGCCGTCCTCCTCGGCGCGGCTGACCGCGTCGCCGGCCAGGGCGAGGGCCCGGTCGACGTCGCCGCCCGCGGCCTCGGCGAGCGAGGTGAACATGTGGCCGGCCGCCTCGCCGATCCCCGTGTCCCGCCCGAGCGCCAGGCTCTCGTGGGCGAGGTCGAGGGCTCGGCCGCAGTGCCCGGCGCGCAGTTCGGTTTCGGCGAGCCCGCGCAGGAAGTGCACTTCGGCCTCGACCATGCCGCGCTTGCGGACCTCGCCGAGGAGTCCGGTGATCGTCGTACGGGCCTCGGTGAGCTGGTCGCTCATGATCTGCCAGCGGAACCGGGTGGCGCCCGCGCCGTTGTGATCGCAGGCCACCTGCGGGTCCTGCGGTTCCGTGAGCGCCCGTTCCAGGGTCGCCGGGGCATCGGGATGCCCCATCAGGGTCTCCATCTGGGCCTGGAACGACAGCGCCATCAGCTCGGTGCGCCGGTCGGCGGCCGTGGCGGCGAGCCGCGCGGCGTGCGCGGCCTCCTCGCGGCCCTTGGTCATCTCACCCTCGACGAGCAGGGCCCGCCAGGCGAGTTGGTAGCGGACCAGCGCGAGCAGCCGCGGGTCCTCGCCCGCGTCGGCGAGGGCCTGCGGGAAGACGGACTCGACCTCGGCCATCGCCTGGCCGGCCGCGTCGATGACGACCATCCAGGCACGTACCCGGATCGCCGCGTCGGTCGCCCGGTCCAGTACGTCACGGGCCACCTCCCGCGCGAGGTCGATGTCGCCGGAGGTCAGCGCGTCCTCGGCGGACCTCAACCGGCGTTCGTCCGCGCCCGGTTCGGCGTCCGGCGGGGTGTGCCGGGCGGCGAGCAGCCCGAGTTGGGCCGCGACCGAGGGGGCGCCGCGGTCCCGGGCCAGGGTCGCGGCCTCGGCGAGCCGTGCGGCGACCGTCTCGTCCGTGCCGGTGGTGGCCAGGGCCAGGTGGCGGGCCCGTTCGATCGGGTCGGAGGCCGCAGTGGACAGGGCGGCATGGGCGTCCCGCCGCTCCTGGGGCGTGGCCTGCGCGTACAGCGCGGCCGAGACGAGCGGATGCGCGAACCGTACGGTCCCCTCCTGGCCGTCTGGACCACCCGTCGCCACCAGTCCGAGGGAGGCCGCGAGCGCCGTCTCCGACTCCGCGTCGTCCCGGCCCGCGGCGCGCAGCAGCGCAAGCGTGGGGCGCGCCCCGGCGCTCGCGACGAGCAGCGTGCGCCTGGCCTCGGCGGACAGCAGGTCGAGGCGGCTGAGGACCAGGGCGCGCAGCGAGGTCGGTACCGGCAGTGGCTCGCCGGGGCGGGGCGGTGTCGGGCTTTCGGCCAGGGCGCGGCCGAGTTCGAGCGCGAACAGCGGGTTGCCGCCGCTGGTGTGGTGGATGTCCCGGACGGTCGAGCGGCGCAGGCCGGTGTAGCCGCGGGCGGTGAGGAGTGCGGAGACCTGGGAGCCGGTGAGCGGGGCGAGGCGCAGGGCGAGCGACTCCGGAGGATACGCGCGTAGATACGGAGCGTGTTCCTGCTCCTTCGGCTCGGTCCGCGTACGCACCGCGCCGAGCATCCGCACCGGCATCCCACCGAGGCGACGGGCCGCGAAACCGAGCAGCTCGGCACTGGGCGCGTCCAGCCACTGAAGGTCGTCGGCGACGAGGAGAACGGGCCCCCTGGCCGCCAGCGCACGCAGCACCGACAACACCGCGAGGCGCAGCGCCAGCCCGTCCCGGTGGAGGGACGATTCGCCGCGGCCGGTCAGCGCCGCCTCGAGCGCGGCACGCTGCGGGAGCGGCAGTGCGTCCGCCACCTCGTCGGCGACGAGGCCGAGCAGATCCACGAGGGCGAGGAAGGGGAGGTGGGATTCCGACTCGGTGGCCGAGCAGCGCAACACCGTACGGGCCGATTCGGCGTATTCCGCGTCCAGCGCGCGGAGCATGGTCGATTTCCCGATTCCGGGTGGCCCGTGCAAGAGGACGCTGCCGCCGCCGGAGAGCTGGTCACGCGCGCGCCCCAGCAGCTCGTCCCGGCCGATGACCTGGTCGGAACGGGGTCTGACAGGCTCCTCGACATCCCGTCGCACGCGCACCGCCCCTCTCATGTCGTGTCCGTTTCAATATTAAGCAAAGACCGCCTGAATTTCGGAGGGGTGGACGGTGAGGGAAATAACAAGTTCAGACGTGGTTCACGGTTTCGGTATACGGGATTTCAGGGCGCCCGATCTTGAATGGCCGCCCACTGCCAGCCCTCACGTCAGGGCAGCAGCCCCGCCCGTCGAGCCGCCACCACCGCCTCCAGTCGCGTATGCGCCCCCAACTTCCGCATGGCGGACCGCAGATACGCCTTCACCGTCTCCGGCCGCAGCCCCAGCCGCTCCGCGGCCACCGCGTTGGTCGCACCGCCGGCCACACAGACCAGGACGTCCAGCTCACGCGGAGTGAGCCGCACCCCACCGGCCGCGACCGGAGCCGGTGCCTCCGCCAAGGTGTCGCAGACCGCGAGGAGCTCGGCCCGCAGCTCCGGGTCCGCGACCCGCGGAGCCAGCGCCCGCAGCGCCCCGTGCGCCTCTCGGACCTGCTCCCACGCCGCGCCCGCCTCCGGCTCGCGCGCCGCCGCCAGCAGACCCTGCGCCTCGTCCCGTACGACCAGTGACTGCTCCACGTCCCGCGCCGCCTCCACCGCCGCGTTCAACGTCCGGTCACCCAGCGGCTGAGCCGTACGCAGCGCCCCGTACAACACCCCGCGCACCCGGCGGCGTACGACAACCGGCACCGCGAGCACCGACCGCAGCCCCTCCGCGGCGACCGCGGCGTCGTACTCGTGGCTGATCTGCCGCGAGGAGGAGTAGTCGGTGACGGCGCAGGGCCGGGCCAGGGCGACGGTCTTGCCGCCGAGCCCGTTGCCCGACGTCACCGCGAGCGCGCGGAGCGCCGTCGTCCTGTTGCCGTTCAGCTCGCTGATCCGCATCTGCCCGCGATCCGGCTCGACCAGGCCGCCGAAGGCGACCGGCAGCCCCGTCGCGCGCCGCAGCCGTATCAGGGCGCCCCGCATCTCCACCGCTCCGGTCACATCCGCCACCATCTGCCCGTTCCCTCCGCCGCAGCGCACCCCCCGTTCGGGGGTAGTGAGATCCACGTCACGACTACACGATGTCATTGAGTCGCCCGGCAATGTGGCCGGGTTCGAGGAGGAAGACGGATGACGACGCCGACGGAGCGCTTCCGCAGCGCGCGGGACTTTCTGCTGGAGCACCGCGAGGACTACGCCACGGCCTACAAGGGCTTCAGCTGGCCACGGCCGGAGTACTTCAACTGGGCACTCGACTGGTTCGACGTCATCGCGCGCGGCAACGACCGCACGGCCCTGCACATCGTCGAAGAGGACGGCGAGCGCGTCGAGCTGTCCTTCGCCGCGATGTCCGAGCGTTCCGCCCGGACCGCCAACTGGCTGCGCCGGCAGGGCGTACGCGCCGAGGACCGCGTCCTCGTCATGCTCGGCAACCAGGTCGAACTGTGGGAGACCGCCCTCGCCGCGATGAAGCTGCGCGCCGTCGTCATCCCCGCGACCCCGCTGCTCGGCCCCGCTGACCTGCGCGACCGCGTCGAGCGCGGGCGCGTACGGCATGTGATCGTCCGGGCCGAGGACACCGCCAAGTTCGACGACGTACCCGGCCGCTACACCCGCATCACCGTCGGCGGCGAGCGGGACGGCTGGCGATCGTACGAGGACGCCTACGCGGCCCCCGCCCACTTCGAGCCCGACGGCGTCACCCACCCCGACGACCCGCTGATGCTGTACTTCACCTCCGGCACGACCGCCCGCCCCAAACTCGTCGAGCACACCCATGTGTCGTACCCCATCGGCCACTTGGCGACCATGTACTGGATCGGCCTCAAGCCCGGCGACGTCCACCTGAACATCTCCTCGCCCGGCTGGGCCAAGCACGCCTGGTCCAACCTCTTCGCCCCCTGGAACGCCGAGGCGACCGTCTTCCTCCACAACTACACGCGCTTCGACGCGCCCCGCCTGATGGCGGAGATGGACCGCGCGGGCGTGACGACCTTCTGCGCCCCGCCCACCGTGTGGCGCATGCTCATCCAGGCCGACCTGACCCAGCTGCGGACCCCGCCGCGCGAGGCCGTCGCCGCCGGGGAGCCGTTGAACCCCGAGGTCATCGAGCAGGTCCGGCGGGCCTGGGGCGTGACGATCCGCGACGGTTTCGGGCAGACCGAGACGGCCGTGCAGGTGTCCAACAGCCCCGGGCAGCCGCTGAAGACCGGCTCCATGGGGCGGCCCAGCCCCGGTTTCAAGGTCGAACTGCTCGATCCGGTCTCCGGAGTGCCAGGCGTGGACGAGGGCGAGATCGCACTCGACCTGTCCCACAAGCCCGTGGGGCTGATGACCGGCTACCACGGCGACCCCGACCGTACGGCGGAGGCGATGGCCGGCGGCTACTACCGGACGGGCGACATCGGTTCGCGCGACGCCGACGGCTACATCACGTACGTCGGCCGCAGCGACGACGTCTTCAAGGCCAGCGACTACAAGATCAGCCCCTTCGAGCTGGAGAGCGCGCTCCTGGAGCACGAGGCCGTCGCCGAGGCGGCCGTCGTCCCCGCCCCCGACGAGCTGCGGCTCGCCGTCCCGAAGGCATACGTCGTGCTCGCGGAAGGCTGGGAGCCGGGCCCCGACACGGCGAAGGTCCTCTTCGAGCACGCGCGCACCACCCTCGCCCCGTACAAGCGCATCCGCCGCCTGGAGTTCGGCGACCTCCCCAAGACGGTGTCGGGCAAGATCCGCCGTATCGAGCTGCGCGAGGCGACGGCGGCGGGGTCGGACGCCGAGTACCGCGAGGAGGACTTCCGGTGACTGAGCTGTCGTACGCGCATGGGACGAGCACGACGCCGCTGCTCGGCGACACCATCGGGGCCCGTCTCGACCGGGCCATCGCCACGTATCCCTCGCGGGACGCGCTCGTGGATGTGCCCTCCGGACGGCGTTGGACGTACGAGGAGTTCGGCGCGGCGGTCGACGAGGTGGCGCGTGGGCTGCTCGCCAAGGGTGTGGTGAAGGGCGACCGGGTCGGCATCTGGGCGGTCAACTGCCATGAGTGGGTGCTCATCCAGTACGCGACCGCCCGCATCGGCGCGATCATGGTGAACATCAACCCCGCTTACCGCGCGCATGAGTTGGAGTACGTGCTGAAGCAGGCCGGGATCTCCCTCCTGGTCGCCTCACTCGCGCACAAGGGGAGCGACTACCGGGCGCTGGTCGGCCAAGTGCGCGGAAAATGCCCGCAGTTGCGCGAGACGGTGTACATCGGCGACGAGAGCTGGGACGCGCTCGTGGCGGGCGCGGCGTCGATCCCGTACGAGCAACTGGCTGGTATCGAAGCCGAGTTGAGCTGTGACGACCCCGTCAACATCCAATACACCTCGGGCACCACCGGCTTCCCGAAGGGCGCCACGCTCTCCCACCACAACATCCTCAACAACGGCTACTGGGTGGGCCGGACCGTCGGCTACACCGAGCAGGACCGGGTGTGTGTGCCGGTGCCGCTGTACCACTGCTTCGGCATGGTCATGGGAGTGCTGGCCGCCATGGCCCACGGCGCGTGCGTCGTCCTCCCGGCCCCGTCCTTCGATCCCGCGGCAACGCTGAAGGCCGTGGAGCAAGAGCGCTGTACGTCCCTGTACGGCGTCCCGACGATGTTCATCGCCGAACTGAACCTCCCCGACTTCGCGACGTACGACCTCACCTCCCTCCGTACCGGGATCATGGCGGGCTCGCCCTGCCCCGTGGAGGTCATGAAGCGGGTCGTGTCCGAGATGCACATGGCCGAGGTCTCCATCTGCTACGGCATGACCGAGACCTCGCCGGTCTCCCTCCAGACCCGCCGCGACGACGACCTGGAGCACCGCACCGGCACGGTCGGCCGCGTCCTGCCGCACATCGAGGTCAAGATCGTCGACCCGGCGACCGGGGTGACGCTGCCGCGCGGCTCCGCCGGCGAACTGCGTACCCGCGGCTACAGCGTGATGCTCGGTTACTGGAACGAGCCCGAGAAGACCGCCGAGGCCGTCGACTCCGGGCGCTGGATGCACACCGGGGACCTGGCCGTGATGCTGGACGACGGTTACGTGCAGATCGTCGGCCGGATCAAGGACATGATCATCCGGGGCGGCGAGAACATCTACCCGCGCGAGATCGAGGAGTTCCTGTACGCGCACCCGAAGATCGCGGATGTCCAGGTGGTGGGCGTACCGGATGAGCGCTACGGCGAGGAGGTGCTGGCCTGCGTCATTCCGCGCGATCCCGGCGATCCGCTGACGTTGGAGGAGCTACGGGCCTTCTGTGCCGGGCAGTTGGCGCACTACAAGGTGCCCAGTCGGCTGCGGATCCTCGACTCCTTCCCGATGACGGTGTCGGGGAAGGTGCGGAAGGTGGAACTGCGGGAACGGTTCGCGGACTAGCGAGTACTGCGCCCCGGGCTCCTGCTCCCGCTTCTGCGAGAGGCGCCCGGGGCGTAGTCGTACCGCTTGTGTGATCCGCGTTATCCGAACATGCCCGGCTGGTAGTCGCCGGCGGGTGTCTGGATCATCACGTTCCCGCGGTTGAAGGCGTTGATGATGGCGATGACGCATACCAGGTCGGCGAGTTGGTCCTCGTCGTAGTACTTGGCGGCGTTCGCCCAGGCCTCGTCCGTGACACCACCGGCCGCGTCCGCGATACGGGTGCCCTGCTCCGCCAGCTCCAGGGCCGCGCGCTCGGCCTCGGTGAACACGGTGGCCTCCCGCCAGGCCGCGACCAGGTTGAGGCGCAGCGAGGTCTCCCCGGCGTGTGCGGCGTCCTTGGTGTGCATGTCGGTGCAGAAGCCGCAGCCGTTGATCTGGCTGGCGCGAAGCTTCACCAGTTCCTGCGTCGAGAGCGGCAGCGTCGAGTTCTCGAGCGCCTTGCCCGCCGCGACGATGTGCTTGAAGGCCTTGGCTGCGTTCGGGCGGGCCATGATGTCCAAGCGAGCTTCCACGATGAGCTCCTCCGTCGTTTGTGGTGGCTTCACCTGTACGACGGGGCGACGCGACGAGATGTGACACGCGCGAATGTGACCTGCGTCTCTACGTGTCTTTACGCGTCTTTATGTGTCGGAGGTTCGGCGCATGCAGACCCGCGGCCAGCGATCGAGGCCGTGTTCGGCTTCGGTGGCGCGGATCTTCCGCAGGCCCGGGGTGAGTTCGGGGCCGGTCAGGGCGCGGAAGCCGAGGCGTTCGTAGTACGGGGCGTTCCAGGGGACGTCCGCGAACGTGGTCAGCGTGAGAGCGGTCAGCCCCTCGTCACGCGCGCACTCGGCGGTGTACGCGATAAGGGCCCGGCCCACGCCCCGCCGCCCCGCGTCCGGGTGGACGGTGACCTGCTCGATATGAAACGCACCGTCCACCGGCTCTCCGACCAGATAAGCCACAACGCGCCCACTGGCGTCATCCTCGGCGACCCAGGCGTGTCCCGCCTGCCGGAACCGCTCCAGCACGTCGAGCGAGGGCGGCGCGTCGTCTGCGATCTCCGGCATACCGAGCGGGCGGAAGAGTTCACCGGCGGCGCGCTCGATGTCTTGGAGGAGGGGGAGGTCGGCGGGGGTGGCGGGCCTTATGGGCATGGGGGCAAGTATGAGGTGCCGGTTGGTGGTTGATCTGCTGATTTTGGAGCCCGGTCCCGCCACCAATCAGTCCGAGAGGCGGAGGCTGTTGCGCACATGGCGGGGCAGGTCGATTTCGGCTCGTACGGTTTTGCCGGGGGGTTCGCGGTCCAGGATCTCCCAGCGGTCGGCGAGCGTCTCGACGAGGAGGAGGCCGCGGCCGGAGTCGGCGAGGGGGGACGGGGGCTTTACGTCGCCGGGGCCGGGCGGGCGGGCCTCGGTGCGGGTGTCGGTCACCTCGATGCGGAGGCTGCCGGGGATGAGGGAGAGGCACAGTTCGAAGTCGCGGCCCGGTACGCGGCCGTGGGTCACCGCGTTGGCAGCCAGCTCGGCGATGATCGCGGCGGCGGTGTCGGATGCGCGGGTGCCGTGCGGGATGCCCCAGTCGTGAAGCTGGTTCAGAGCGAGGTGCCGGGCGAGCCGGGCGCCGAGCGGGGTGGCACTGAAGCGCTGGGTGAACACACGTACGGTGACGGGGTGTTGGCGGGTGGCCGGTGGTGTCATGCGCCCAATGTGGCGGCCGGGAAGGCCACTTCACCAGGCCTGACCCGCGTACGCTGCGCGAGCGTACGCGGTTACGGACTGGACAGTACTCATAACGTCCCGTAACGATGGGCGGGTTGGGTGTGTGCGGCGGGGCGGGTGCGCGGGAGGTGGCCAAGGGTGGCCGAAGACACGGTCGGTACGGATGTCGGCGGAGCGGACGCGGACGGTACGCCGGCGGAGGCGACGGCCGGAGTCCCGGCCACCTTCCGCGGCGAACCGGAGTCCTCGGACAGCCTGCGCACGTTCGGTGCCGTACTCCAGGCCCTGCGTGAGCATGCGGGGCTGAGCAGGCAGGAGTTCGCCGAGTTGGTGCGATTCTCCAAGCACACGGTGGCGTCTGTGGAGTTGGGGCGCCGGATGCCGGACCCGATGTTGGTGGAACGGTCGGAGGAGGCTACGGGGAACACGGGGGCGCTGCGGAAGTCGGTACGGCATCTGGCGCGACAGCCGGGGTTGGCGGCGTGGTTCCGGCAGTGGGCTCGGCTGGAGGCGACGGCGATCACGTTGTACACGTACGAGTGCCGCATGATCCCGGGGCTGTTGCAGACCGAGGCGTACGTGCGGGCGTTGTGCGCTGACCAGCTGCCGCCCATGGACGACGCCCAGATCGAGGAGCGGTGGGCTGCTCGGGCGGAGCGACAGCTGCTGCTGAAGGGGCGCCCGAACACCGCCTTCGGTTTCATCCTCGAGGAGCACCTGTTGCTGCGGCGCACGGGCGGCGACGCGGTCACGCGGGAGCTCATCGACCACGTGCTGGAGATCGCCGAGCTGCGGAACGTCGAGATCCAGATCATGCCGCTGGTGCAGCAGTCACACTCTGGACTGCACGGGCCGATCCGCCTGCTCGAAACCCCTGAGAACAAGTGGTTCGGCTACAACGAGGGGCAGGAGAGCGGCCAGTTGATCTCCGACTCGAAAGTGGTCAGCGTGCTCCAGAGGCGGTATGCCAGGATGCGTTCACAGGCTCTCACCATCCAGGACTCCGTGAGCCTGTTGCAGCGGATGCGAGGAGACCTATGAACACGTCCGACCTGGCCTGGTTCAAGAGCAGCTACAGCAGCGCCTCCGGCGACGACTGCGTTGAGGTCGCCGCCTGCCCCAACTCGGTCCACATCCGGGACTCCAAGGACAAGCAGGGCCCACAACTCGCCCTATGCCCCACCGCGTGGACCGACTTCGTGTCGTACGCCGCCCAGACCTGACCGTTCACAACGCAGCGCCCCGCACCGGGCCCAACTCCGGGATGCTGTTGGTTAATTCGGGGCCGCCGAGGCCGTTCAGGCCGAACGGGGTCTGGGGCGGAGCCCGAGCGGGGCTCAGGGGCAGCGCCCCGCCACGCGGCGGTAGCCGCATATCTGATGCAGCGGGAAGGGGCGGGGTGGGGAAAAGAAACGAGCTCAAGCCCCCGCCTCGACCAGCTCGTCAGCCAAGCTGTTCACCGGCTGCGGCGTCCCCGTCAGGTCCAGCACGAAGAGCGGGACGCCGAGGGAGTCGGCGACGGAGCGAGCGTCCTCCGCGTACCCGGCCAGGGAAAAGTAGACGCACCCCGTCGACTCCGTCATCGCCGTAAGCCACAGACACTCCACGTCACGCAGCGAGGCCGGCCGCAAGGTCGGATCGACCTGCGCGAGAACGCCGCGCGCGGCCAACCCGATCCCGGAGGGCGGACGCTGGTCAGCCCGCCGGATGTCCTGGTAACCGAGCCACCGGAGGTACAGAGCGGCGGCGGTCACGGCGTCCCGGGCCGTACGTATCGTCACCGGGTTGAAGGGCGGCCTGGGGGAAGGCGCCGCGCGGGGGAGAGGGATGCGGGGGCGGCGGGAGCCGGGTGGAGCGGCCGACGGCTGGCCAGTTCCCTCGCCGGTGCCGTCGGCGGTGCCTTCGTCGACGTCAGCTCCGGGGTCTGTGGCTTCCGGCTCACCGCCCGTATCCGTACTCGTACCTGCACCCACACCCACCCCCGAGCCGCGCTCCTCAGTCAACGGCACCCGCAGCACCGTCCCGCAGGGACACCCCAGTTCGGGCCGCGGCCACTGGTCCTGCCGGCCGCAGGCAGCGCACTGGACCGTGATCCAGTCGTCGTCCCAGGTGTGATGCGTAAGGGACTCCGGGACCGCGTCCCGGTCGAGCTCGGGCGTGACGGGTGCACCGCACACACAGGGGTACGACGGCGCCGCATAGACATGCTCGCGCCGACAGGCCGGACACCGCACCGGCACGCTCTCGGCCATGGCCCACTCCAGAAAACGTCGCGTCCACAAACACCCCACGGACAGACCTCCATCGTCCTCCAACCGGTCGGTCCACGGCAGGCAGTTGGAGCAACGGGCACTCGGTCCGTCGGGGACGGCGGAGTGGTTCCTGCCGGATGGGTGCCGTGTCTTGACGCCCCCTGAGGCCCCGCCTACATTGCTTCCAGATAGTAGAAATTATTTTCCGTATCACGGAATTCAGTGAAGATCCCGGTGAACATCGAAGCTCTCTCCGGGGCGAGACGGGAGCCCGGACCGACGGCCGAAGCAGGAGTACTCCATGGCGCGAATGACCGCTGCCCGCGCGGCAGTTGAGATCCTCAAACTGGAGGGCGTCACCGACGCGTTCGGTGTCCCGGGCGCGGCGATCAACCCCTTCTACGCCGCCCTCAAGGCCTCCGGCGGCATCGACCACACCCTCGCCCGCCATGTCGAGGGCGCCTCGCACATGGCCGAGGGCTTCACCCGCACCCGTCCCGGCAACATCGGCGTCTGCATCGGTACGTCCGGTCCTGCCGGCACCGACATGATCACCGGCCTGTACTCCGCGACCGGTGACTCGATCCCCATCCTCTGCATCACCGGCCAGGCGCCAACTGCCGTGATCCACAAGGAGGACTTCCAGGCCGTCGACATCGCCTCGATCGCCAAGCCGGTCACGAAGATGGCGGTCACCGTGCTGGAGGCGGCGCAGGTGCCGGGCGTCGTCCAGCAGGCCTTCCACCTCATGCGCTCGGGCCGCCCCGGGCCCGTCCTCATCGACCTGCCCGTCGACGTCCAGCTCACCGAGATCGAGTTCGACCCCGAGACGTACGAGCCGCTGCCGGTCTACAAACCATCCGCGAGCCGCCCGCAGGTCGAGAAGGCGCTAGGAATGCTGAACGCCGCAGAGCGCCCGCTGATCGTCGCGGGAGGCGGAGTCATCAACGCCGACGCCTGCGAACTCCTCCTGGAATTCGCGGAGTTGACGGGTACCCCTGTCATCCCCACGCTCATGGGCTGGGGCGCCCTCCCCGACGACCACGAGCTGAACGTCGGCATGGTCGGCCTCCAGACCTCGCACCGCTACGGCAACGCGACCTTCCTGGAATCCGACTTCGTCCTCGGTATCGGCAATCGCTGGGCCAACCGCCACACCGGCAGGCTGGACGTCTACACGGCCGGCCGGACGTTCGTGCACGTCGACATCGAGCCGACGCAGCTCGGGCGGATCTTCGCGCCGGACTTCGGGATCGCGTCCGATGCGAAGGCGGCGCTTGAGCTCTTCGTGGAGGCGGCACGGGAGTTGAAGGCGGCGGACGCCCTGCCGGACCGGTCCGCGTGGACCCGATCGGCGCAGGAGAGGAAGGCCCGGCTCCAACGGCGTACGCACTTCGACGACATCCCGATCAAGCCGCAACGCGTGTACGAGGAGATGAACAAGGTCTTCGGACCCGACACCCGGTACGTGTCCACGATCGGCCTGTCGCAGATCGCCGGCGCCCAGATGCTGCACGTCCGCCGACCGCGCCATTGGATCAACTGCGGTCAGGCGGGCCCGCTCGGCTGGACCGTCCCGGCCGCCCTGGGCGTGGCGAAGGCCGACCCGGAGGCGTCCGTGGTGGCCCTCTCCGGCGACTACGACTTCCAGTTCATGATCGAGGAGCTGGCGGTCGGCGCCCAGCACCGCATCCCGTACGTGCACGTCCTGGTGAACAACGCCTACCTCGGCCTGATCCGCCAGGCACAGCGCGCGTTCGACATCGACTTCCAGGTCAACCTCGAGTTCGAGAACCTCAACTCCCCAGAGCTGGGCGCCTACGGCGTAGACCACATCAAGGTCGCCGAGGGCCTCGGCTGCAAAGCACTCCGCGTCACGGACCCCCGCGAACTGGCCGCCGCCTTCGAACATGCCCTGAAGCTGGCCGCCGAGCACCGCGTCCCGGTCGTGGTCGAGGCGATCCTGGAACGCGTCACCAACATCGCGATGTCCACGACGAACGACATCAGCGCGGTGGTGGAGTTCGAGGAGGTCGCTACGGAGGCGTGGCATGCGCCAACGTCGATCAGGACGCTCAAGACTTGAGCCCCTGCATGCCCGGTATGACCTGCATGCCCTGCATGAGGCCCGCCGCCCCCGTGCCGGCGGGCCTCATGTGCTGAGGATGTGCCCGCTGGTGGGGTGAGTTGAAGCCCCCGGGGCAGTATTCAGAGCTTCATTTGAGGCTTTCGGTCCGATTACTTGGCAGCGCGACGGGCCGACCCGTAGGGCTAGGCAGTTGAGCAGGGCAGTGTTCCGAGTCTGCGCTATTGGGGGAGGGTGAGCAGGATGCGGCCGTGGCCACCGCCGGCGTCGACGTGGTCGTGGGCCTTGGCGATGTCGTCCAGCGGGTGACGGTCGCCGACGGCGACGGTTAGGGCGCCGACGGCGGCGGCGGAGGTGAGGTCGCGGGCGGCCTGGCGCTTGGCCTCGGCGGGGAAGTCGTCGCTGCCGAGCAGCCGCAGGGTGACGTTGTTGAACAGCAGGGGCCAGAAGGGGATCTCAGTGCGGTCCGTGCGGCTGGCATAGGCGGCGATGACGGCGTTGTTGGCGGCGACGGCGTTGTCGAGGTCGGCGTTGTCGGACAGCGCGACCTCGACGATCCGGTCGACCCCCCGCGGCGCGTACGCGCGGATGGCAGCGGCGGGCTCGTCGGTGTCCAGGGCGATGGCGTGGGCGACGGCCGGGTCGACGTGGTCGAGGTCCGCGGTGCGGCGGACGGTGGCGATCACGGTGGCGCCGGCCCAGTGGGCGAGCTGGGCGGCCAGGGAGCCGACGCCGCCGAGGACTCCGTGGACCAGGACCAGTTGGCCGTCGACCGGGCCGTCGGCGAAGACGGTGCGGTGGGCGGTGATGCCGGGGATGCCGAGGCTCGCCCCCAGCTCGTCACTGAGGTGGTCGGGCAGCGGGACGGCCAGATCCGCAGGGACGGCGGTGTACTGGGCGGCGGTGCCGAAGGGGCGGTAGGACTGGGCGCCGTACACCCAGACTCGTTGTCCGACGCGGTGGGCGTCGACTTGGGCGCCCACGGCGTCGATGACTCCGGCGCCGTCGCTGTGCGGGATCACCCGCGGGAAGGGCATGGACGAGCCGAGCCAGCCGCGCCGTTTCTTGGTGTCGCCGGGGTTGACGCCCGAGACGGTGACGCGGACGCGGACCTCGCCGGGGCCGGGGATGGGATCAGGGAGTTCGCCGACGTGCAGGACATCGGCGGCCGGTCCCTGGTCGTTGTACCAGGAAGCAAGCATCGAGGTTCCTCCGTGGGCGGTCAGTTCGCGGGAGCGGCGGGTGCATGTGGATCGCTGTCGGTGCATCCGGTGTCGAATACGGGCGGTTCCTCCCCGAGGGTCTCGCGCAGCCAGGTCCGTTCGGCGCGGCTGGTGGCGCGGGCGGTGAGCAGCATGCCCCGCCGGTAGGGGTCGGCGATCTCCTCGGCTCGCAGGGGCCGCTCGTTGTCGTAGAAGAAGCTCGCCGGTTCTTCCAGGAACTCCAGCCGTCTGCGCAGCACCGCCTGCTGTTCGGCCACGTCGGGCAGGTGGGAGAGGAAGGCCAGGACGACGTAGAACCGGGTGAAGTCGGTGATCTCGTGGTCGGCGGGCTTGCGCAGGCGCTGAAGCATGTCGGCCCGTCCGGGCTCGGTCAGGCTGAGCATGTACCGGGCCGCCCCGGCGGCCGGGTCGGCGCGCCGCTCGATCAAGCCCGCCCTGGTCAGACGGTTGATCGCCGGATACAGGCTGCCGTCACTGACCGGCCGCGTATAGCCGGTCAGCTGTGAGACGCGGCGGCGCAGCTCGTGTCCAGGCAGGGGGGTCTCGGCCAGGAAGCCGAGTATCGCGAGTTCCAGCATGAGTCCATCTTCGCACGCGAACATCGAATCGATGTGAACATCGATTCGATGTTACGCTCGCAGGTACCCGCGCAAACGTCTCTGGAGAGGCACAGCAAGATGCCATCGCAGTCCACCGAGTCAGTGATGAACCGCTTCGTCGAGTTCATCAACACGGGCAACGAGGATCTTGCCCGCGAGGTCATTTCTCCGGACGCGGTGTTCCACGCGCCAAGCCACCCGGAACCACTGCGGGGGCCCGATGGGTACTTGGAGGTCATCGGGATGATGCGCAGCGCCTTCCCCGACGTCCAGTGGATGCTGGAGGAGACGGTCACCGAACGCGACACCGTGGCCGCGCGGTTCACCATGCGGGGAACCCACGACGGTGAATTCTTCGGGATCCCGGCGAGCGGCAACAAGATCTCGGTGCAGGCCATGAACTTCTACTACCTGGCCGACGGCCGGATCGTCGGCGAACGGGGCCAGCCCGATCTCCTCGGGGTGATGCAGCAGATCGGTGCCGTACCGGCGCCGTGAACCTTGGTGATCGAGAGGAGTTGCTGAGTGGCCCGGTTAAGTGGACCCGTTCTGCGCACCCAGAGGCTTGTGATGGAGCCGATCCGACGCGGGGACGGCGACGATCTCTTTGAGGCTGTGGTCAGTCAGGACAGCGTCATGCGATGGCTGGCGACCGGCCGGGCGGACAGTCGATCCGCGGCCGAGGCCATGTGCGACGGCCACGTCGCCCACTGGACCAGACACGGCTACGGCGACTTCGCGGTCAGGGACGCCGCAACGCAAGCGTTTCTCGGCCGGGTTGGACTGCGCAACCGGGCCAAGTACGGGGTCGACCTCGGTTTCGCCCTGCACTCACGGGCGCAAGGCCGTGGGATCGCCGGCGAGGCCGGCCGCGCGTGCCTGGAGCTGGCATTTCGCCGCCTCTCGCTCCCCGCCGTTTTCGCGTTCGTCCTGCCCGGCAACACGGCCTCGATCGCGGTACTGCGCCGCCTGGGCGCCCAGGCGGACGGGACGGTCCAGTCCAGCGGCCGGCACTGTCTGCGCTACCGGTTCGACCCCGCTGCCGTGGCCGCTGCGGAGCGTGTGGTGGACGACGGTGGCGCGGACCTTCAGTTGATGCATGCACCGGGCCCCGGTTCGCCGGAGGACAGAGCCGCACTCTGTGATGGCGAGTCCGACCCATCCGGGGTGAAGGGGCTCGGTCTGGTGTGGGCCGACAAGCAGCACACCCTCACCGCTGTCTCCGGAGGCCGACCGGTGGGCTCCGCGGGTTGGCTGCTGCGGGACATGGCCTTCGACGGATTGCCGCGCCGCGCCGCGGGGCTGGGCGCTGTGCTGGTGCACCCTGCCCATCGAGGCCAGGGCATCGCCCGTACGGTGATCAGCGTGGTGGTCGAGCACGCACGAGCGGCCGGCGCCGAGACGATGATTCTGCTCTGCCGCCCGGAGTTGATCCCGCTCTACACGCAGCTGGGATGGAGCCGGCTCTCCGTGCCCGTCACCGTCCAGCAGCCCGGCGGCCCGCGGACCTCGCCACTGACCACCATGATCTACGACCTGGCCGGCCTGCCTCATCCCACCATCAGCGTGGACCTGCGCGGCCTGCCCTTCTGAGATACCGGGGCGTCAGACCTGTGCGCCGGAGAGGCGCTCGACCGCGCGCAGCAGCGCCGAGTGGTCCAGGCCGCCGTCGCCCTGGGTGCGTAGGGAGGCGACGAGTTGGGCGACGACGGCGCCGACCGGCAGCGCGGCGCCGACGTTGCGGGCGGCGTCCGTGACGATGCCCATGTCCTTGTGGTGCAGGTCGATACGGAAGCCCGGGTTGAAGTCGCGGTTCAGGAAGTTGTTCTTCTTGCGGGTCAGTACGGTTGAGCCGGCGAGGCCGCCGTTCAGGACGTCGAGGGCTGCCTTCAGGTCGACGCCCGACTTCTCCAGGAAGACCACGGCCTCGGCGCACGCTTGGATGTTGACGGCGACGATCAGTTGGTTCGCGGCCTTTACCGTCTGGCCGGAGCCGTGCGGGCCGCAGAGGACGATCGTCTTGCCTAGTGCCTCGAAGAGGGGCTTTGCCTCGTCGAAGTCGGTCTGCTCGCCGCCGACCATGATGGACAGTACGGCCTCGATGGCGCCCGCCTCGCCGCCGGAGACTGGTGCGTCGAGGACGCGGATGCCCTTCGCCGCCGCGGACTTGGCCAGGTCGACCGAGGTCTGCGGGGTGATGGAGGACATGTCGATCAGGAGGGCGCCGGACCGCGCGTTCTCCAGGATGCCGTCCGGGCCGTACGCGATGGCCTCGACCTGCGGCGACGCGGGCACCATCGTGATCACGACGTCGGCGTCCCGTACGGCTTCGGCGATGGAGCCGGCCGCGGCGCCTCCGGCGGCGGCCAGGCGGTCGAGCTTGTCCTGCTCCAGGGTGTAGCCGGTGACGCCATAACCCGCCTTGATCAGGTTCTCGGACATGGGGGAGCCCATGATGCCGAGGCCGATCCAGGCGACTTTGGGAAGTTTGCTGGTCATAAGGGGGCCTCTCGTGCCTCTCCAACTGCTGTGCTACGTCTGTGGGTTGGCGTTCAGCGGACGGCGCGGGCCTCCTGCGGCAGCCACTCGAAGGCCTCGGCGCTGGGGCGGTCGCCCGGCTTGTACTCCAGGCCGACCCAGCCCTCGTAACCCGCCTTGCCCAGCTGGTCCAGCAGGTCCTCCAGCGGCAGCGTGCCGGTGCCGGGGGCTCCGCGGCCCGGGTTGTCGGCGATCTGGACGTGGCCGGTCCGTGCGGCGTACCGCTCGATCAGGGACGGCAGGTCTTCGCCGTTCATGGACAGGTGGTAGAGGTCCATGAGGAAGCGTGCGTTGCCCAGCCCCGTCGCCTCGTTCACCTTGTCGACGATCCCGACTGCGGCTGGCGCCGACACCAGCGGATACAGCGGCGACTCGCGTCGGTTCAACGCCTCGATCAGCAGGATCGCGCCGATGCGGTCGGCGGCGTGGGCCGCGAGGGAGAGGTTCTGCAGAGCGAGGGCGTCCTGCTCGGCCGGGTCCACGTCCTCGACGCGGTTGCCGTACAGCGCGTTGAGGGCCTTGCAGCCGAGGGACCGGGCGAAGTCCGCCGCCACATCGACGTTCGCGCGGAACTTCTCCGACTCCTCGCCCGGAATCGACAGCGCGCCACGGTCCGGGCCCGGCAGTTGCCCGGCGTAGAAATTCAGCCCCGTCAACTGGACGCCCGCCTCCGCGATCGCCTTCCTCAGGGAGTCGAGTTCGGACCGCTCGGGGGTGGGGGAGTCGACCCACGGCCACCACAGCTCGACCGCGGTGAAGCCAGCCGCGGCGGCTGCCGCGGGGCGCTCCACGAGCGGGAGTTCCGTGAAGAGGATGGACAGGTTGACGTTGAAGCGCTGCTCCGCATATCCCATCGGGGTCGGCGCCTTCCCTTCCGAGTAATTCCGTATTGCGGAAATATATTTCTGCTTAATGAAAAGGCTGCCTGGGGCTGAGGATCCCTGTCAAGAGCCGTAGCAGAGAAACGCCCCCCGCGCGATCTGCGCGGAGGGCACGGTCAGTGAGTGGGCTCAATGGTCAGTGAGTGGCTCAGAGGGCATCGACCGCGCTCACCTTCCAGCCCTCGGAGGTGCGGTCCAGTGTCATCCGCACCCGGTTCAGATCCACCCGCGGCCCCGAGACCTGGGTGCTCTTCGTCACCTGGTTGACGAAGAGCAGCACCACCGCCTTGTCCGGTGAGGCCGATACGACCGAGGCGGCGGGAGTGCCGCCGGCGGCGGGTTCGACGACGGTGGCCTTCACCACGCCCTCGTACTTCCTCGCCGTCGGCCCGACCACCGTCTTCGTGGTCTTCCCGTACTCGTCGCGGAAGTTCCCGGTGAGATGGGCGCGCGCCGCGGTGAAGTCACGGTCCAGGTGGCGGTAGTCGTACGACAGCACGACGGGCGCCGCCTTCCGCGCGGCCGTGAGTGCTTGTTCACGTGCCTGCTCGGCCCGCTGCCCCTCGCGGTACTGCCATCCGAGTACGGCGACCGCGACCAGACCCGCGATGAGGAGGACGGTCAGGATCGCGGTGAGCAGTCGCCCGCGGGATCGCCGCGCACCGGGACCAGGGCCAGCACCACCATCTGAGCTGGTCTCGCTCCCGTCCCCGTCCCCGTCCCCGTTCCCGTCCTCCTTGTCCTTGCCCTCCGGCTCGTCCTCACCGAAGGAGTCCAGTGACGGCTCCGGTGGGTCGTCCCAGCCGTCCGGGACCTCGATGACCAGGGTGGGCCCGGACTCCTGTCCCTCCGGGCGCCGTGGTGTCTTCTTGGCGGCGGCTTCCTTCCGGGACGGGGCCGCGGGATCGCCGGTGACGCCTTCCGCGCGCTTGGACGCGGTGCGCTTGGCCGCCGCGCGGGCCGCCGCCGTCAGGGTGCGGCGGGCGGGCGAGCCGGCGCCGCGCGTTCGGGAGGTCGGGTTCGCCACGGTCTTGCTCCTTACTGGGCGTACGGCACTGGGCTGGTCGTACGGCGCCGGAACTGGTCGTACGGCACTGGTTGTTCGGCGGGACGGAGCCGGGTCAGCCGACGAACTCCACGTCGGACGTCAGCCAGCGGCCGTCCTTCAGGACGAGGTCGAGTTGCAGCCGGTACGTGCGCGCCTCCCCGTCGGGTACGGCGGTGTTGGTCACCTTGCTGTCGGCGACGACCAGGACCCGGGCCGAGCGCTCGTCGGAGCGGACGATGCCCGCATCGAGGACCCGGCCCTCGGACACCGACTTGTTCTCGGCGACCAGCGCGGTCAACTCCTCGGTCTGCGCGGCGAACTGCTCCTTGAAGTCGCCCGTGGCGCCCTTCAGCACGTTCCCGCTGTCCCGGTCGTAGTGCCGGTAGTCGAGCGAGGTGAAGTTCAGTGCCGACTGGCGGGCCGCCGCGAGGACGGCCTGGCGCCGCTGGTCCGCCTCGTGCCGCTCGAGCAGCTGGAAGCACAGCCAGATGGTCAGTGCGGTGGTCACGGCTGTTGCCACCGCGAGTCCCACCGACAGGGCCCTGCGCGGGCGCTCCGTGGGAAGGGCAGTGGGGCGACCGCGGGTCGGCTGTGGCTGGTCGCTCCCCCACGCTCGAATCGAGCTCGCGCGGGGGGACCCCCATCGCGGCGGAGCCGTATATGTCACAGCCCCGCGCCCCTTACTGGGCGCGGCCTGCACCCCAGCCCACGCCCAGACCCTCAGCGCTTGCAGCCTTCCGGTCACGCCATCGGTCCCACTAGCAGCCATTGCCACGACTCCCTTCCAAACACGGTCTGTTGCCCGCCCGTCGAGCCGATCTCGACAGGCGTTCCGTCCGGGCCGGTCGCCGTGCCGGTCTCCGGGTCGTACGGCGCGACGTACGCCGCCCGGTCGGCACCGCCGGAACCGGAACCGGACCCGTCCGACGCACCGGGCGCGTTCTGCGCCCCCCGCACCGACGTGCCCCCGCCCCGCGGAGCCGTGCAGCGCGCGTCGGTGTTCGCCGGGCGCGTGCTCGTGTCCGCGGGGTCGCGCCGCGCCGTCCCGTAGCCCTCGGTGCACGCGGGCGGGTCGTCGGCGTTGAGGACCAGGCCGAAGTGGGTGGTGCCGTCGCCCGGGATGACGGTGTAGCTGCCGGCGACCACCACCGGGAAGGTGACGAGGGCCTGCTCCACGCCGGGCAGCCGGGCCACCGTGACCTGGCCGCCGCTGATCAGGTTGGCCAGGAGGACCCGTAGATCCGGCCCGGTGGACTTGAGCAGCGAGTTGACCTCCTGCGCGGCCGGTGCCGTGTTGCCGATCAGCTTGCGCAGGTCGCCGTCGCTCGACTTCAACTCCGCGGTGAGCGCCGCGAGATCGCGGGAGAACGACTTGATGGACGAGCCCTGGTCGGCCTGCGTCTTGAGCACCTTCCGCGAGTCCTCGATCAGCGAGACCGTCTGCGGGAGCGAGCCGGACGCCGACTCCACGAGCGCGTTGCCCGAGTCCACAAGGCGGCTCAGCGACGGTCCGGTGCCGGCGAAGGCCTTGCCCAACTCGTCGACGGTGACCCGCAGATCGTCCTTGCCGACCGAGGTGACCAGCCGGTCCAGACTGAGGACCATGTCCGTGGTGGGCAGCGGAACCCGCGTGCTCTCCCGTGGGATCGAGCTGCCGTCGAGCAGATACGGGCCGCCGGAGTCGCGCGGCTGCAGATCGACGTACTGCTCGCCCACCGCCGAACGGTTCGCCACCACGGCCAGCGTGTCCGCCGGGATGCGCGGCCCGTCGCCCTTGATGTCGAGCGACACCGAGACGCCCTCGGAGCCGGTGAGCCGCAGCGCGCCGACCCGGCCCACCGGCACCCCGCGGTACGTCACCTCGGCACCGGCGAAGATGCCCCCGGAGTCGGCGAAGTCGGCCCGTACGGTGTAGCCGCGGTCGAGGAGTTCGTCCACCAGGCCCGTGTATTGGGCGCCGACGTACGACACCCCGACGGCGGTGACGGTGGCGAAGGCGAGCAGCTGGGCCTTGACCGTACGTGTGATCACGGCTGTATCCCCTTCAGCATGAGCTCCGCGAGCGCGAGGTCGATCCCTGACGGAAGTCCGCCTGAAGCTGAGGTCCCGTGGGCGGCGTAACTGCTGGTGCACACCGGTGGGCAGAGCGGGCCGCCGCTCGAAGGCGCCGAAGGGTCGTCGGGCGAGTCGGGCAGGTTCGGCGTGCTCGGCAGCCCTGTGGGGGTCGGCACATCCGGCAGGTCGGGTACGTCCGGTACGTCCGGGAGTCCGGGCAGATCCGGTACCTCGGGTCTGTCGTCCTGGCCCTTGTCCTTCCCGTCCCCTTCTCCGGGCTTGTCGGTGAGGTTGCCGTAGATGCCCTCGAGATCGAGGTCTGCGGTGATCTTGAGGTTGACATAGTCGCCCTTGACGGCGTCCACCGCGTTGCGCGGAAACGGGTAAGTGGTCAGCAGCTCAAGGGAGTTGGGCAGATCGTCACCCGCCTTGTTGAGTTGTTGCAGGATCGGCCTGAGCTGCTTCAGGTTCGCGACCGTGTCGTCCCGCGAGGCGTTGATGACCTTGGTGCCCGTCTTGCCGAGCTTCGACAGCGCCGTGAGCATCCTCGTCAGGTCGCGTCGCTGGTCGGCGAGGACCTTCAGCGCGGGCGGCATGGTGTCGACGGCCCGGGCGATGGTCTTCTTCTCCTTCCCGAGCCGTTTCGCCAGCCGGTCGATGCCCTCGAGTGCGCGCACGATGTCCTTGCGCTGCTTGTCCAGGCCGCCGATGAAGGTGTTGAGCTCCTTGAGCAGGGACTTGACCCGGTTCTCCCGGCCGGCCAGGGCCTTGTTGAGTTCCACGGTGATGGTCTTGAGCTGGGCCACTCCGCCGCCGTTGAGGAGCGCGGACAGGGCGGACAGCACCTCCTCGATCTCCGGGTTCCGGCCGCTGCGGGACAGCGGGATCCGGTCGCCGTCACCGAGCCGGCCCACGGGATCGGCGTCCGGCGGGGCGGACAGCGCCACGTACTTCTCGCCGAGCATGCTGGTCTGCCGCAGCTCGGCGACCGCGTTGCCGGGGAGCTTCACCGAGTCGGCGACCCGCAGTCGTACGCGCGCGTGCCAGCCGGCCAGTTCGACCTTCTCGACCGCGCCCACGGTGACGTTGTTGACCTTGACCGCCGACTGCGGCACCAGGTCCAGTACGTCCCTGAACTCGACCGTGACGTGGTAGGCGTGGCCGTCCGCGGCGGCGCCGCCGGGCAGCTCGACGTCGTACCAGCCGTTGAACTCGCAGCCGGTCAGCAGCACCGAACCGACCGCCGCCCACGCGACCACCCCGCTCTTCCGCCACATGCTCATGCGCGGCCCGCTCATGCGTCGGCCCCCAGGATTCCGCCGAGCGTCCGGTCGACCGTGCCCGTGCTCGGCACGGCCGGGGCACTCGGCACCTCGGGCAGGGAGTCGAAGAGCTTCTCCAATTCCCCGCAGTCCGGGTTCTTGCCGCCCGCGTCCCCGGTTGTCTTCAGCAGGGAGCACAGCAGCGCGGCCGGGTCCTGCGAGTGGTCCGGGTTGTTGCGGGTGTCGAGGGTGCCGGCGGACGCGTTGTAGGCGTTCTGGAGATTGGACAGTCCGGTCGGTGTGACCTCCAACAGCTCCTCCAGCGCGGCCCGTTGGGTGACGAGGACCTTGGTGACCTTGCTGAGGCCCTTCACGTTCGAGCGCAGCGATTTCTTGTTCTTCTTCACGAAGTCGGAGATGTCACCGAGGGCCGTCCCCAGGTGCTTCAGCGCCGCCGCGAGGTCCTTGCGCTCCCCGGCGAGCTGCTTCGCCACCTTGGCGAGACTGCCGTTGAACGACCGCACGCTCTTGTCGTCGGCCGCCAGCGCGGCTGTGAACACCTGCAAGTTGCGTACGGTCCCGAACAGGTCGCCCCGCCCGTCGGACAGGGTCGTGACGGCCTGCGACAGGTCCTCGACCGTCTGGTTCAGGTTCTCGCCCTGCCCGTCGAGGTTGTCCGCGCTCACCCCCAGCAGTCGTGACAGCGCGCCGTCCTTGTTCGCGCCCTTCGGGCCGAGCGCCTCCGACGTGGTGTGCAGACTGTCGAAGATCCGGTCCAGCTCGACCGGTACGGCCGTACGCGCCTCCGGGATCACGTCTCCGTCCCGCAGCACCGGGCCCTTCCGGTACACCGGCAGCAGCTGTACGTAACGGTCGCTGACCACCGAGGAGTTGATGATCGCCGCCTTCGCGTCGGCCGGCAGCTTGCGCCCCTCCTCGTACTCGAACTCGACCCGCACCCGCTTGCCCTCCGGCGTGATCTTCTTGACCTCGCCGATCCGGACACCGAGGACGCGGACGTCCGAGCCGGGGTAGATGCCGACGGTGCGCGGGAAGTACGCGGTGACGCGTACGGGTTCGGAGCGCGGCCACAGGACGACGGTGAGTGTGGCGACCACGGCCAGTGCGGTGACCAGAGCCAGGCGGCGAGCTATGGGTGAACTCCCCAGTGACGACTTCATCGCGAGCCCCCCGTCCGCGGGACCACCGGAGCGGCGACCATGTTCTGGATGTAACTGTCGAACCAGCGGCCGTTGCCGAGGGTGTTGGTGAAGACCCGCACGTACGGCGCGAGCAGTTTGACGCTCCGATCGAGGCTCGACTGGTTGCGTTCGAGCATCTTCACGAAGGTGTTGAGGCCCTTGAGGGCGGGCCCGATCTCCTTCTGGTTGTCCTCGACCAGGCCGGAGAGCTGGATGCCGAGTGCGGCGGAGCTCTTGAGGAGGTTGTGGATCGCCGTACGCCGCTTGTTGATCTCCTTGAACAGCTTGTCGCCGTCCTTGACCAGCGCGGAGAAGTCCTCGGAACGGTCGGCCAGCACACCGGTGACGCCGTTCGCGTGGTCGAGGAGTTCGCGCAGCGCCTTGTCGCGCGAGGCCACGGTCTTCGAGATCCGCGACAGCCCCTTGATGGACGCCCGCACCTCGGCGGGCGAGTCCTGGAAGGTGGTGGAGATGGTGTCCAGCGCCTGCGCGAGCCGCTCCGTGTCGACCTCCTCGGTCGTGGTGGTCAGATCGCTGAAGGCCTGCACGACGTCGTACGCGGCGACCGTGCGGCGGAGCGGGATTTCATTGCCGGGCTTCAGCTGACCCGGGCCTTTCGGATGCAGCGCGAGGTATTTGGCGCCGAGGATCGTCTTGACGCGGATCGACGCACCGGTCGCCGTCCCGAAGGCCGGCTCGCCCTTGACCTTGAAGGTGACCTTGACGTGATCGCCGTCCAGGTCGACCTCCTCGACCTTGCCGACCTTGACCCCGGCGATCCGCACCTCGTCGCCCGGCTTGAGACCGCCCGCTTCCGAGAAGGCCGCGCTGTACGTCCGGCCGCCGCCGATCAGCGGAAGGCTGTCGGCGTTGAACGCGGCGAAGGTCAGCAGCGTGAGGGTGGTGAGTCCGGCGGCGCCGATGACTACGGGGTTGCGGTCCCGGAAGGGGATCAGGCGCGGTAGGAGCCGTATTCGTACCCGTGGCCGCCTCACCGGCAGGATCCGCGGCGGTCTCGGCAGTCTCGGCAGCCTTGGCCGCAGAAACCTCGGCAGCCTCGGCGGATCGATGCGCACCCTCATCAAGGGCTCCGGACGATGCTTGCGGCTCATCCGCCACACCTCGCCCTCGCCACGTGCATCTCAGGAGTCAGCACCTGCTTCGTCTTCGGCAGCACGATCCGGCCGTCGAAGTCACAGAGGTAGAAGTTGAACCACGAGCCGTAGGACGCCGTCCCCGTCAGCTCGTTGAGCTTGTTCGGCAGCCGCTGCAGGACGCCCTCCACGGTCTTCTCGTTCTTGTTCAGCGTTCCGGTCAGATCGGTCAGCTCGCTGATGTCGTCCTTCAGGGGAGGCCGCGCGTCCTCGAGCAGTCCCGAGGTGGCCGCGGCCAGGTCGCCGATGCTCACCAGCGAGTCGCCGATGGGCTTGCGGTCGGCGGACAGTCCGGAGATCACCCGCCGCAACTGCTTGAGCAGTCCGGAGAAGCGGGCGCCGCGCCGGTCGAGCGTCTTCAGCACGGTGTTGAGGTTGTCGATGACGGAGCCGATCAGCTGGTCGCGGTTCGCGAGCGTGGTGGTGAGCGAAGCCGTGTGCGCGAGGAGGCTGTTGACGGTGCCGCCCTCGCCCTGAAGGGTCTTGATGATCTCGGTGGCGAGCTGGTTGACGTCCTTGGGGCTGAGCGCGGCGAACAGCGGCTTGAAGCCGTTCAGTAGCGCGTTGAGGTCCAGGGCGGGTTGGGTCCGGGACAGCGGGATCGTGCCGCCGGGCCGCAGCCGGGTTCCGTCGCCCGTTCCCTCGGTCAGCGCGATGTACCGCTGTCCGACCAGATTCCGGTAGCGGACGACCGCGCCGGTGCTGCGCAGCAGCGGACGGTCCGCGCTGACGGTGAAGCTCACCTCCGCCCGCGTACGGTCCTTGATCCGGATGCCGTCGACCTCGCCGACCCGCACACCGGCCACCCGTATGTCGTCGCCCTCCTCCAGGCCCGTGACGTCGCTGAACACCGCGCGGTACGTGTGCTCAGGAGTGAAGGAGATGTTGACGATGGTGGCGGCAAGCAGGGCCGTGGCCAGGATCGTCACCACCGCGAAGAGGCTGAACTTGACGAGCGGCGCGGCGGCCTGCCGGGCGCCGGTCGCCTTCGTACGACCTGCCCTCATGCGACGCTCACCGCCGTCCCGCGTGCCATCGGGCCGAACAGCAGGGTCGCCACCGGCGGCACCTCATCGACGGGCACGCCCATGGCGGGCGCCACGAGGGAGCCGACCGCGCGCTGTTCGGCCTCGGTGGCGGACACCTCGATGCCGCCGGGCAGGCCGTTGCCCGAACTCCCCGATTTCGTACCGTCGTTGAGCTTCGTGTGCGGTGCGGGCACCCGCGGGTGGGGAAGACCCCGGCAATCGGGCCCGGACCGCTCGCCGTAGCGCGGCTCCTCACCCGGTTCGTATGCGGGCCGCTGCTGGACGACTTCGAGGGTGATACGCATCTTGCCGCCGCGGAACGCCTCCTCGGACGCTTCCTCCTGCCGGACCAGGCCTTCGAGGAGGCAGGGGTACTCGGGGGAGTAGCGGGCGAAGAGGTCCAGCGTGGGGCGGGAGACCCGGCCGAGGGTGATCAGCCGGTCGCCGTTCTCGTCGAGGAAGTCGTCCGCGGTGCCCGCGACACCGGTGGTCGCGGTGAGCGCGGCGGCCAGTTGGTCCCGCTTCTCCACGAGGGTGCGGCTGGTGGTGACGGTGTTGCGCAGTATCTCCATCAGGTCGGGCGCCGCGTCGCCGTACACCTCGGCGACGTCGGCGAACCGTGCGATGTCTTCCCTCAACGACGGCATGTGCGGGTTGAGTTGGCGCAGGTAGTCCTCGACGCGGACGAGGTTGTCGCCGATCCGGTCGCCGCGCCCCTCCAGCGCGGTGGAGAACGCCGCGAGCGTGGCGTTGAGCTTGCCGGGCTGCACGGTCCGCAGCAACGGCAGCAGATCGTTCAGCAGTTGCTGCAACTCGATACCGACCTTCGTACGGTCCTGGGTGATGACGTCGCCGGCGCGGATGGCCCGGGCGTTCGTGCCCCGGGGCGCCACGAGGTCGACGTACTTCTCGCCGAACAGCGTCTTGGGCAGCAGCCGCGCGTGTACGTCGGCGGGAATGTGCGCGACATGCTCCGGCTTGAGCGCGATGTCGAGCGTGGCCTTCTCGCCATCGGCCCGCACCGCCCGCACCTCGCCCACCAGCAGCCCGCGCAGCTTGACGTCGGCGCGCGGATCGAGCTGGTTGCCGAGGCTGTCGGCCTCCAGCGTGATGCGCACGACGGGGGTGAACGCTTGCTGGTAGACGGCCACGGCGAGCGACAGCAGCAGCGCGAGCACGGCGATGAAGACAAGGCCGTACAACCGCAGTCTCAATACTTTCGCGACTCTCATGGCACTCACCCCGCGATCCGTACGGTCGTGTTGGCGCCCCAGATAGCGAGGCTCAGGAAGAAGTCCAGGACGTTGATGGCGACGATCGACGTCCGCACGGCGCGGCCCACCGCGACGCCGACGCCCGCCGGTCCGCCGCTCGCGTAGTAGCCGTAGTAGCAGTGCACGAGGATGATCAGAACGGCGAAGACGATCACCTTGCCGAACGACCAGAACACGTCGACCGGCGGCAGATACTGCTGGAAGTAGTGGTCGTACGTGCCCGCCGACTGCCCGTAGTAGCCGGTGGTGATGGTGCGGGCGGCGAAGTACGAGGACAGCAGCCCGACCACGTACAGCGGGATCACGGCGACGAACCCGGCGATCATCCGGGTCGTCACCAGGAACGGCAGCGACGGAACGCCCATGACTTCGAGCGCGTCGGTCTCCTCGCTGATCCGCATCGCGCCGAGCTGGGCGGTGAACCCGGCGCCCACGGTGGCGGACAGCGCGAGCCCGGCGACGAGCGGGGCGATCTCCCGGGTGTTGAAGTACGCCGACAGGAACGCCACGAAGTTGGAGGTGCCGAGCTGGTTGAGCGCCGCGTACCCCTGGAGGCCGACCTCCGTGCCGGTGAAGAACGACAGGAACGCGATGACACCGACCGTGCCGCCGACCACGGCGAGCGCGCCGCGGCCGAAGCTCACCTCGGCGAGCAGCCGCAGGATCTCCTTCTTGTAGCGGCGCAGAGTGCGCCCGGTCCACGCCAACGAGCGTCCGTAGAAGACCAGTTGGCTGCCCAGCTCTTCGAGTGACCGAAGCGGGCGGTCGAGAAGTCGCATCGACTAGCCCCTCTGCGGAACGACTTGGAAGTACACGGCGGTCATCACGAAGTTCGTCACGAACAGCAACATGAAGGTGATCACCACCGACTGGTTCACCGCGTCGCCCACGCCCTTGGGACCGCCCTTCGCGGTCAGTCCCTTGTACGAGGCGACGATTCCGGCGATCGCTCCGAAGACGAGGGCCTTGATCTCGGCCGCCCAGAGATCGGAGAGCTGGGCGAGGGTGGTGAAGGAGGCCAGGTAGGCGCCGGGGGTGCCGTTCTGCAGGATGACGTTGAAGAAGTAGCCGCCCGCGACGCCGACGACCGAGACGAGCCCGTTGAGCAGTACGGCCACCAGCATCGAGGCCAGCACCCGGGGGACGACCAGCCGGTGGATCGGGTCGATGCCGAGCACCTGCATCGCGTCGATCTCGTCCCGGATCTTGCGCGCCCCGAGGTCCGCGCAGATCGCCGTACCGCCCGCACCCGCGATCAGCAGTGCCGTGACGATCGGCGAGGCCTCGCGCAGCACGGCGAGTACCGAGGCGGCGCCGGAGAAGGACTGGGCGCCCAACTGCCGCGTAAGGCTGCCGATCTGCAGCGCGATGACCGCACCGAACGGGATCGATACGAGGGCCGTCGGCAGGATGGTCACGCTGGCGACGAACCAGGCCTGCTGGATGAACTCCCTTGCCTGGAAGGGACGTCGGGGCATGGTCCGGAAGACATCCAGGGCCATCGCGAACAGGTTCCCGGACTGTCTGAGCGCACCGGTCGGCGACAGGCTCATGCGCCGGCCACCTCCCTGCTGCGGTGCCCGTGGTTGCCGTGCAACTCGGCCTCGCGTCGTGCGATCGCCTGCCAGCGGGGTGGGCGGGTGATGCCTGGGCCCGGCAGCAGGCGGGGAGTCATGACCTGACTGCCGGGTGTCTTGGTGGGCGCGCCTGTGCCGTCCGGGTCTGCGCCTTTTCGGAGTTGGGCCAGCTCCTGCTCGACCTGGGCGGCGTCCTTCTCCTCCGCCATGCCGATCGGCCCCTGCATCCGGCCGTTCAGGAACTGCCGTACGACGGGTTCGTCACTGGTCAGCAGCTTCTCGCGGGGCCCGAACATCACCAGCTCGCGGCGGAACAACAGCCCGATGTTGTCCGGCACTTGGCGGGCCGAGGCGATGTCGTGCGTGACGATCAGGAAGGTCGCGTCGATCTGGGCGTTGAGGTCGACGATGAGCTGGTTGAGGTAGGCGACGCGGACGGGGTCGAGGCCTGAGTCGGGCTCGTCGAAGAGGATGATCTCGGGGTCGAGAACCAGGGCGCGGGCGAGGCCTGCCCGCTTGCGCATGCCGCCGGATATCTCGCCGGGCAGCTTCTCCTCCGCGCCGATGAGCCCGACCATGTCCATCTTCTCGAGCACGATCCGCCGGATCTCGCTCTCCGGCTTACGGGTGTGCTCGCGCAGCGGAAAGGCGATGTTGTCGTACAGGTTCATCGACCCGAACAGCGCGCCGTCCTGAAACAGCACGCCGAACAGCTTCCGAACCTCGTAAAGCTCGTGCTCACGGAGCTTGGTGAGGTCCCGGCCCTGGATCGTGATGGACCCCCGCTCCGGCTTCAACAGCCCCACGAGCGTCTTGAGGAACACCGACTTGCCCGTACCCGAGGGCCCGAGCATGACGGAGACCTCCCCGGCAGGCAGCGTCAACGACACGTCCTGCCAGATGACCTGCTGCCCGAAGGACTTGGTCAGCCCTTCCACACAGATCTCGACACCCATCCGTCCCGCCCTTCAACCAGCCGTGGAGCAGCTCCGACATCTGCTCTACGGGGAGGGGCGGGGCGTCCGTCGCGACGGAGGCGGATTTTTTTGAGGGGGGTTTGACGCAGCGGGTTCGCTGTGGCTGGTCGCGCCCACGCGGCGGAGCCGCATGATGTGACAGCCCCGCGCCCCTGAAGGAAGGCCTGCGGCCTCCTTCAGGGGCGCGGAGGGCGCGCGAGCAGATGTGCCGTGCGGCCAGGCCTAGCTGGGCGAACTGGCCGAACTCGGGTGCGGGATCGCGCCCCAAAGGGGCGCGGGGCTGTGTCTGTTTGCGGCTCCGCCGCGGGGCGCGACCAGCCACGACGGACCCGCAGCTTCGAACGGCACTTCCCGCGGAGCGCTTTGGGAAGCGGGCTCGGGGCGGGTGCGCCGGCACGTCGGCTTCGGGCGGGTTCGCAGGACGCCGCGGACCTGCCGAAGTCGGGTGCGGGATCGCGCCCCGAAGGGGCGCGGGGAACTGCGCGACAAGCCACGACGCACCCGCAGCTTGGGGCGGGTTCGCAGGACGCCGCGGACCTGCCGAAGTCGGGTGCGGGATCGCGCCCCGAAGGGGCGCGGGGAACTGCGCGACAAGCCACGACGCACCCGCAGCTTGGGGCGGGTTCGCAGGACGCCGCGGACCTGCCGAAGTCGGGTGCGGGATCGCGCCCCGAAGGGGCGCGGGGAACTGCGCGACAAGCCACGACGCACCCGCAGTTTCGGGCGAGTTCCCGGGACGCCGCGGACTGCCGAAGTCGGGTGCGGGATTGCGCCCCACAGGGGCGCGGGGAACTGCGCGACCAGCCACGACGGACCCGCAGCTGCCATCGAACCGTCTTCGTCTAGGGAAGCGGGCTCGGGGTGGGAGCGTCCATCGACGGCACGTCGGCCGCGTCCGGGACCCTGGTCCCGGAGAACTTGCCCGGCCGGGCCGCGTCACCGGACGTGCCCGGCAGCTCGGGCGTGCCGGAGACGTCCGGAAGCCCGGACACCCCCGGCAACCCCGGAACATCCGGCGCCGGCAGCTCCGGCAGCGAGACCTCCGGCAGCGGCGGCACCGACACGGGGACGAGCGGCCGGTCGTCGGCCGAAGGCGACGCCCCCGGCTCGGGCGACGCCGCCGCGCCCGGGACCGCCGACCGCCCGTCGGCGGCGGGCGCCCGGCCGGGCCCGTCAGGCCGGACCTCCTCGGCCGGCCCCGACACCCCGGGCCGCGGAGCAGACCCGCCCCCACCCCCGTCGTACACGTACGGCAACACAAACCCCGCCACCGCGAGCGTGGCAGCCGCCGTAGAGGCGGCAGCAACCACCTGCGTCCGCCCGCCCCCACGCGGCTGCCCCCGCCCCACCAGAAACAGCACAAACCCAAGCGTCGCGGCCAGCGAGTTACGCAACGTCCGCCGCGCCCGCGCCAACAGCGACTCGACGGTCCGATAGCTGAGCCCCATGCGCACGGCGACCTGCGAAACGTCCAGATCCTCCGACTTCAGCCGCAACGCCTCCGCCTGACGCGCAGGCAGCTCCCCGCTGCGTACGGCCAGCCACACGGCCTCGGCCCGGTCGCACACCGCCTCCTCGACGGGCACAGGACCGGGCGCGATCAACGTCGGACTCGTACGGACCTCCGCCTCACGGTTGACCTGCCGGTACCGGTCCACACACAGCCGCATCGTCACCGTCGTCAACCAGGCCGCGAGCCGCTCATCGTCCAGGTCGGGACGTTCCGCCGCCCGCAGCATCGCCTCGTGTACGGCGTCCTCCGCGTCCTCCAGGCTCATCGACCTGCGCCGCGCCACCTTGAGCAGATGCTCCCGGTGACTCCACATCCGCTGCCACCGCTCGTCCGCGCCCGTCGCCTGCCCAGGCATGGCATCCGCAGGCATGGCATCTGCAGGCACAGCTGATGCGGGCACAGCCGATTCAGGCACAGCCGATGCAGGCATGACGTCCGCAGGCATGGTCTCTGCGGGCATGTCCGTCGCCATGAGGGGCCCCTTCGCGCTCACCTGCCGGTCTCGTGCTCGTTCCGTCCGGCGGGTGGCGACATTACCGCCCGGTAGTCGGGGTTGTGGAGGGGGGAGACGTGGTGCCTGAGGCGACCGGATGGCCGGGTTCGTGGTTGATCTCAAAGAACCCAAAGTGCCACGTGTGTGACTGAGCACTTCGGGGAAGACGAACGGCCATGGCTGGTCACGGGAGTTGGGGGGCGGACGAGTGATCGGATCCCGGGCGGTGCCTACGGATGGTCTCTCCCCCGTGTACGACGAGACGGGAGCCGCATCCGCACGATTTCTCCGCTGGCTGGCCGAAAAGAGCGACGGCGTCGCCGGCACACGTGTGGCCAGCGACACGTACGCACACCACGAGCGATGCAGCCTGGAACTGGTCGAGCGCATCGTGGAACGCCTTGCCGCCCTCGGCTGGATCACCGTGCACAACGACTCAGGTGCCGTGCCCCCACTGGTCAGCCCAACCCCCGCAGGCCTCGCGGAGGCGCAGGCCTGGGACGAGGCCTACGCCGACCGCGACACCCGCCGCCGATACGCAAAGGCGGCCCTCTTCGCCTGGTGGGACCGCGTCGGACAACACCAGAGCGGCGAGTCGAACGCCGAGGCCTTCCTCTGGACGAGGGAGGCCTTCTACTGCGGCCGACAGCTCACCTTCGAGGACCTGGAGTACGCCAAGGACCACCTGAGCCTGCCCACCCCCGTGCGCGTCGGCGTCACCGAACAGGGCGCCGGAGTGTTCCTCTCCTTCGAACAGCTCGCCCAACTGGTGCAGGCCTCCCGCCCCGACCTCTCGGAGAGCGATACCGAACTGCAACAGGTGCGCGAGCTGGCCGAGGCCCTGACCGACGCCTCGCGGCGCGGTGCCGAACCCGACCCGGGCATGCTGCAGCGCTTCCTGCAGCACAGCGGTGACCTGGCACAGGCCGGATCCAGGTCGGTGGGCAGGGACATGGCGTCCGGCATGGTTTCGGAGATCATCCAGTCGATGCTGAGGCTGGGATGAGCGACCCCTCGGGACCCGCCCTCGTGCCGCAGGGCCAGATTCCGGAGGCGTACGCACGACAGCCCCTGCTGCGCCAACTGGTGCCGCGCCTCGTCGGCCTCGAACGCGACCGGCACCGCCGCCTGCCACGCCACGAGTTCGCCGACGATCTGCCGGTGGTGCTGCTCAGCGGGCGGCACGGCACCGGCAAGAGCGCCCTGCTCGACGACCTCAAGCAGGCGTACGCGCCCGATGCGGGACCCTGGCCGGGGCCGCGCGTGCCGTTCGCGCGGATCAACTGCGCGGCACTGGAGGAGCGGGTCAGGGTAGGCCCGGAGATCTCCAACAACTCCCACGCAGTGGAAGTCCTGGTCGAGCTGGTCACCCAACTGTCCCGTCCCGTCGCCGGGTTCGGGCGGCTCCGTTTTCCCCGCACCACCGCCGGACTGCTCGCCGTGGTGTCCGCCCGGCGCCCCGGCAACGACGACGAACTCCGGGTGGCCGACCGGCACGCGGCCGCCCTGATGGGACCCCCGCCGGGCAACGGTCCGCCCCCGACCTGGGACTCGCACTTCCGCCCGGCGCTGCCCGTTCCACCGGACGGTGTCACTCCCGACCCCGCGGCGTTTCCCGAGGCTGCGGTGCGTACGTATATGGGCCGGCAGTACCGCTGGCGCTCGCGCCGGCTCGCCTCCCGTCACCTCGTCGGCTGGTACGAGAGCTACCGCAGCGAGGCCGACAACCGGCTGCGCGGACTGCCGCCGGGCGCGGACGCGCGGCCCCGGCCGGTGCCGACCGCGGAGCGCCCGGGGGCCGTGGCCCGGCTCTGCCGGGAGTTCCACCAGGGCCGCGGCTTCCGGCGGGGCGTAGAGCGCATGCTGATGGCCGCGTTCCTCGCGGATGTGCGGTACGGGCCTTTCCGGAGGGCGAACCGCGCCCCGCGTCCGTTGCTTCTCCTCGACAACGTGCACACCGACATCGGCCGCGACTTCCTCGAACTGCTCCTGGAACAACGGGCGCGGCTCAGCCGTGACGCCCGCGACCAGCTCGTCGTGATCGCCACCGAGCTGCGCGGCGACGACAACCCGGCCACCCGGGACGTCGCCCCCGACGAGGAGAACGACCCCTACCCGGAGGCCACGTACCGCTCCCTGCACGAAGTCGGTACCAACTCCCGCTGGACGCGCAGCGGTTCAGCCCCCTCGGCAGGCGTACTGGTGCTGCCGCTGCCACCGCTCGACACGGAGCACGTGGAGCGGATGCTCAGGCGCGACGAGGAGGCCTCCTTCGACCCGTACATCGCCACCGCCGTGCACGATCTGACCGGCGGCCATCCCATGGGAGCCCGGCGGCTGTGCGACGCCGTGGTGCGCAAGGCGCGCACCGAGGGGTGGGTGACGGCCGAGGATCTCCTCGATCTGACCCATCCCGACGGCGTCGGCGAATCCGTCATCTGGCGGCTGCTCAACACCCTGGTCGGCAGCGAGAACCACGACGAACTGTGCCTGTTCTCCCTGGCCTGGGACCGGGAGGCGGCCGAGCAGCTGGCCGAGCGGTGGGTGCCGCGCCGGATCGACGGACTGCCCGCGGCCGACGGCGCCGCCGCCCAGCTGGAGCGGGAGCGCTGGTCCCGGGGACCCGGCAGCCGGCCGTTCATCACGGACCGGTTCCTGCGCGCCCTGCTCGTCCACCAGATGCGCAGCGGGCGCGGCGGCAGCGGCGTCGACTGGTTCAGCGCGCACGCCCTGCTCGCCGAGCACCACCGGCAGCGGGCCGAAGGCCGCTCGGGGCAGGCGGAACGGGCCGAGCGGTCCCGCTTTCTGTGGCACCGGCTCGCCGGGGGAGAGGCACAGGAAGTCGTCGACTGGCTGCACGCGGAGTTCATGCGGGACGACGGTGACGCGGTCGACTGGCTGCACATCCTGCGCACCGTGGCCCATGCGCCACGGCCGCCCGGAGACGTCTGGTTCGAGCAGTGCCAGGAGGTCGGCAAGGGGCGCCGCGACCGGCTGCAGCTCCAGGCGGACCCGGGAGTGGGCCTGGAGAAGCAGGCCGTCAACCGGCTCCTGCACGCTCTGTGGTACGCGGCCGATGAACTGGCGGAGGCGGACCGGACGTTGGTCGACCGGATAGGGCAGGACCTGTCCTTCCTCTCCGCCCAGCATCTGACCGGTCGCGCGGTCCTGGCCCAGGCCGCCATCCGCTGGCCGCGCGCTGTGAAGGACGGCGAGGACTGGCCCCTCGAACGCCACTGGCAGGGCGACCAGCCGCGAACGGGAGGGGCGCGATGAGCAGCCGTACGGACCGCCGCAACTGGGTCTGGCTGCCGAGCCGGCTGCGCTTCCGGGTGCTGGGCCTGATCGATGTGGTGGCCCTGTGGGTGGTGGTCTCCGCGCTGGTGGGAGCGGGTGCATGGTGGGGCCTGGACGCGTACCGGGACAGCCGCGACTACTGCACCGAGAACCAGGAGCTGCGGCGGGTGGACACCGCCGCGGGCGAGGAGTGCATCGGCGTCACGGCAGAGGCGTACGCCTTCGACCCGGACCTCGCCGACGTCATGGGCCGGATCGAGGGCGAGAACAAGGCGGCACGGAAATCGGGCAAGCCCGTGGTGAGCGTCGCCGTCATGATGCCGTACACCTCCACGACGCCCGGCGCGGCCATGTCGAAGGAGCTGATCCGGCACGCCCTCCAGGGTGCCTACGTCGCCCAGTACGGCCACAACCACGGGGCCGCCACCGACGGCACCGCCGTCCAACTCCTGTTCGCCAACGTCGGCGAGGACCTGACCCAGTGGAAGACCGTGACCGGTGAACTGGCCGCCCGCCGCACGGGCAAGGCCCCTCTCGTCGCCGCCATCGGCTTTCCCAACAGCGACACGGCCACGCTCGAATCCGTACAGAAGGGACTCGGGCACAAAGAGGTGCGGATCCCGGCCGTCAGCGCGGTGCTCAGCTCCCGCGAGATGGAGCACTCCTACCTCTTCAAGGTGTCGCCCTCCACCGACCAGCTCGTCGACGCCCTCAAGCGCTATGTGATCGAGAACGAGGTGAACCGCAAGGACACCTTCCTGATCGCCGACGAGCAGGACGACAACTACGTCGAAAACCTCCGCAAGGTCTTCCTCGAAGAGTTCGGCGAGGAGTACGGCATCAGGACGGACGACGCGGTGGGGCGGCGGATCGCGGTGTACCGGGGCAGCAAGGGGTCCGACCGGGGCGATGCGCAGGACTTCCGGCAGGCGGTGGACGCGATGTGCGCGGCCGGGGTCAAGACGGTGTTCCTGGCCGGCCGCGACGCGGACCTGCGGCCCTTCCTGGAGACCCTCGACCACAGGAGCCCCTGCGACTGGGGCACGGACGCCGAGCCGCTGCGCATCCTGCGCGTCAGTACAGGCCGTGACCCGGTCACGGAGAGCCCTCGGATGCGCCAGATCGCCGAGCGGAACCACATCGAGATCGTGACCGCGGCCGCCGTGGACGCACCCCGCTGGGTTGCGGGCAGCGGCGGTGACGAGGAGGTTCCCAGGTTCTTCGGGGACTTCGCCGCCTCCTACGGCCAGTACTTCAGCGGGGAGGATGCCGCCGCCCTCAACGACGGCTACGCCGTGATGTACCACGACGCCCTCACCGCCGTGGGCACCGCTGTCGCCGCGGCCCAGGGCGGCCAGGACAACCCCGTGGACCACGACGACGTCTACGACGCACTGCGCCGGGGCAGCCCCTCCGAACGCTGCGTCGGCTGCGTACCGGGCGCGAGCGGCGTCTTCACCTTCGTCGATGAGAACATCGGCCTGGACAAGGGCGCCAGGAACGAGGCGGTGGTCGGGCGCTGGCCGGTGTGCAAACCGGTACCCGTCGTGACCTTCCCGAAGGAGCGGCAGGACAAGTCGCCGCTCTACAGGACCTATCAGGGCCGAGGGGAGGCCTGCCCTCCCCCGTGACCCGGCAGCGGGCGGAGCCCGATCCGATCGCGGCTCCCCGTGGCCGCTGCGGGCGCGTTAGGTTGAGCGCGTGCGATTGAGAGTGGAGTTCACGACCGAGCCCTTCGACCTCGACGAGGCGCCGCCGCACGCGATGGTCGCCCGCGAGGTCATCGAGGCGGCGGAGCTGGACGCGGTGGACGTCGGGCCGTTCGGCAACACCGCGGAGGGCAGCGCCGACGCCGTACTCACCGCCGTGGACGCCCTGCTGCGCAAGACCCTGGACTCCGGCGCCACCCGGATCTCGCTCCAGTTCAACGTGATCGCGGAGGATGAGGCGTGACCGGCACCGGGGACGTGACCGGCATCGGCGACCAGGCCTTCATCACGGCCGTGAAGCCGCTGGTCGACGCCATGGGCGGCGAGATGCTGCCGCCCGAGCAGGCCGGCGAGGACGATGTCGTACTCACCTGGGAGGGCGCCGACGTCGTCGCCGTACGCCTGCCCCAGCTCGCCGACTCCCTGGACCACATCCTCGCCGCCTTGGAACGCAAGCACGGCAAGCCCCTTGCCGAGCTCGACCGCAAGGCCAAGCAGGAGATCGTACGGAGCCTCGAGGCGCGCGGAGCGTTCTCCGTACGGCACGGGGTGGAAACCGTCGCGAGCGCCCTCGGCGTCAGCCGGTTCACGGTCTACAACTACCTGAACCGTGAGAAAGAGGCCTGAGCAGAGGCCGCCCCTCCGACTCTTTCAACAAACTGTTGACGTCGCGTGGCCGCAGGGCGTTAGCTGGTCCCCGTGACTTCGAGTTCTTCGCCTTCGTCGACGCCGGGCCTCGCCCGGTTCAACGCCCTGGAGGAGCGTGCGGCCGCCGCGGCGCTGCACGAGGCATGCGCTTCGGCGGAGTGGGGGCGCAGGCTGCTCGCGGGACGTCCCTACGCCACGGCCGACGACCTCCTCGCCGCCGGTGACGCCGCCATGGCGGAGCTGACCGAAGGCGACCTGGCGGAGGCCATGGCCGGGCACCCGCCCATCGGCCGCCCCAAGCCCGGCGATCCGACTTCGTCCCGGGAGCAGCGCGGCATGGCCGGTGCCTCCGAGGAGCTGAAGGCCGAGATGCTCGAACTCAACCTGGCGTACCAGGAGAAGTTCGGCCACGTCTTCCTGATCTGCGCCACCGGCCTGACCGGCGAGCAGATGCGCGACGCGGTGAAGATACGGATCGGCAACTCGCCGGAGCAGGAGCGCGAGATCGTCCGCACCGAGCTGGGCAAGATCAACCGCATCCGGCTCGCCCGACTCGTAGAAGAAGCAGAAGAAGACGCACAAGAAGTACAAGAACAGGACGACCACTGATGAGTACCGCATCGGTGTCCACCCACATCCTGGACACCAGCATCGGCCGCCCCGCCGAGAGTGTGCCCGTCGCGCTGTCGGCACGCGGAGCCGGCACCGAGGCCGAGTGGACGGCGCTCGGCACCTCCGCCACGGATGCCGACGGCCGCTGCAAGGACCTCCCGGCGCTGCCGGAGGGGACCACCCACGTACGGCTCCGATTCGAGACCGAGGCGTACCTGGCCGCGCACCGGGACGAGGCCGCGTTCTTCCCGGAGGTCACGGTCACGTTCGCCGTGAAGCCCGGCGACCACTACCACGTACCGCTGCTGCTCAACCCGTTCGGCTACTCCGTATACCGAGGGAGCTAGTGCACGATGCCCATCCTTGGACAGAACCAGTACGGCAAGGCCGAGAACCGAGTCGTCAAGATCACGCGCGACGGCGCCACCCACCACATCAAGGACCTCAACGTCTCGGTGTCGCTGAGCGGCGACATGGACGAGGTCCACCTCTCCGGCTCCAACGCCAACGTCCTGCCGACCGACACCACCAAAAACACGGTGTACGCCTTCGCCAAGGAGAAGGGCATCGAGTCCGCCGAACAGTTCGGCACTCATCTCGCCCGCCACTTCGTGACTTCGCAGGAACCCATCCACCGGGCCCGCATCCGGATCGAGGAGTACGCCTGGGAGCGCATCGAGCACTCCGGCGAGGGCGAGCACTCCTTCGTCCGCAAGGGCCAGGAGACCCGGCTCGCCCAGATCACGTACGACGGCTCGTCGTGGGAGGTCGTCTCCGGCCTCAAGGACCTCACCGTCATGAACTCGACCAACTCCGAGTTCTGGGGCTACGTCAAGGACAAATACACGACCCTCCCCGAGGCGTACGACCGCATCCTGGCCACCGAGGTCTCCGCGCGCTGGCGCTTCAACTGGACCGATGACGAGCAGACGATGCCCGACTGGGAGGCGTCCTACGCGCAGGTGAAGAAGCACATGCTCGCCGCGTTCGCGGAGACGTACTCGCTGTCGCTGCAACAGACGCTGTACGCCATGGGGGCGCGCATCATCGACCACCGCGAGGAGATCGACGAGGTCCGCTTCTCGCTCCCGAACAAGCACCACTTCCTCGTCGACTTGGCACCGTTCGGCCTCAAGAACGACAACGAGGTGTACTTCGCCGCCGACCGCCCGTACGGCCTGATCGAGGCCACAGTCCTGCGGGACGGGTGCGAGGCGCGCATCCCGGCGGACCTCACCAACCTCTGAAGGGCGAACCATGGCAGCAACCCAGCGCATCGTCATCGAGAACGCGGCGATTGCGACCGTGGACGCCGATGACACCCAGTACGCCTCGGGCCATGTGGTCGTGGCGAACAACGTGATCGAGTCGGTCGGTGAGGGCAGGAGCCCCGAGGGCCTGACGGGCGTGGTACGCCGTATCGACGCGAGCGGTCACCTCGTCACCCCCGGGCTGGTCAACACCCACCACCACTTCTACCAGTGGCTCACCCGCGGCCTCGCCACGGACCACAACCTCTTCAACTGGCTCGTCGCGCTCTACCCGACCTGGGCGCGCATCGACGAGCAGATGACGTACGTGGCGGCCCAGGGTTCGCTCGCCATGATGGCCCGCGGCGGTGTCACGACCGCGATGGACCACCACTACGTGTTCCCGAAGGGCTCCGGCGACCTGTCGGGCGCCATCATCCGCGCGGCCCGCGAGACGGGCGTCCGCTTCACCCTCGCCCGTGGCTCCATGGACCGCGGCGAGAAGGACGGCGGTCTGCCGCCGGACTTCGCCGTCGAGATCCTCGAAGGCGCGCTCGCCGCCACCGAGGCGACCATCGACGCACACCACGACGACTCCTTCGGCGCGATGACGCAGGTGGCCGTGGCCCCCTGCTCGCCGTTCTCGGTGTCGACCGAACTGATGAAGCAGGGCGCCGAGTTGGCGCGGCGCAAGGGCGTACGGCTGCATACGCACGGTTCGGAGACCGTCGAGGAGGAGCAGTTCTGCAAGGAGTTGTTCGGCCTGGGCCCGACCGACTACTTCGAGTCCACGGGGTGGCTCGGCGAGGACGTGTGGATGGCGCACTGCGTGCACATGAACGACTCCGACATCGCCGCCTTCGCCCGTACGAAGACGGGTGTGGCTCACTGCCCCTCGTCCAACGCCCGGCTTGCGGCCGGGATCGCACGGGTCCCCGACATGCTCGCGGCCGGCATCCCGGTCGGCCTCGGCGTCGACGGCACGGCGTCCAACGAGTCCGGCGAACTCCACACCGAACTGCGCAACGCCCTCCTCATCAACCGCCTCGGCGCCCATCGCGAAGCCGCCCTGAACGCCCGCCAGGCGCTGCGCCTCGGCACCTACGGCGGAGCCCAAGTCCTCGGCAGAGCAAGCGAGATCGGCTCCCTGGAACCCGGCAAACTGGCCGACCTGGTCCTCTGGAACCTGAACACCCTGGCCCACGCCTCCATCGCCGACCCGGTCACCGCCCTCGTCTTCGGCGCACCGGCCCCGGTCACCGCGTCCTTCGTCGGCGGCAGGCAGATCGCCGAAAACGGCCGCCTGCTGCACGTCGACGAGGACGCGATCGCCCGTTCTACGCGCGAGGAGGCGCAGCGGCTCGCGCGGATCGCCGCGCAGGCCTGAGCCGAGGGTTTCGTATGCCTGGGCTCACCCGGTCGGCGTAGCTTGATCGTTCGTTCCGGCCGGGTGCGGGGTGCCATGGTTCTGTACGCCTTGGCCACCCAGAGGAACTGATGATGTGCGAGAGGTACCCCGGATCACCTGATCGGAGCGGTTCTGGAGCGGTCCTCTCAGCCATGTACGGCGGTGCCGGGCGCCGTGCTCCGCGCCTGTCGGCTGCTGGGGACCGAAGAGTTGGTGGCTGGGCAGGCGGCCGGTGATGGCGTTCTGGGTGACGGCGGCGTTGGGCGCCTCGCTGCTGCTCATCACGGCCGGTCTGTTGGTGTTGCTGATCTGTCGTGTCGTGCGCAACCGGCTGGATGCTCTGCACGCCTCGCGGACCGAGGAGTTCCGGCCACTGGTATTGGCGGCGGCAGCCGGTGACAGTGACGGTGACGAGGCGCTGAAGGAGTTGGTGTCGTTGGACCGCCGGCACTGGCGGTCGGTCCAACCGTCCGTGCTGTTCTTGTTGTCGCAGCTCCAAGGTGAGGGGCATGTCGCGCTGACCGCCGTGCTGGCCCGCCGCGGCATCCTCGAGGAGGCTTTGACGGACTTGTGCCGACGTGGGCGGGTTCGGCGGGCGCGGGCCGCGGCGGTCCTGACTTTGGCCGGACCCACGCTGCGCGAGGATGAGCAGGTGGTGGTGCGTGCACGCGCCGCTCTGCACGGCCTGCTGGACGACCGCGATCCCACGGTGCGTGCGGCGGCGGTCCGGGCCCTGGGGCGCTTCGGGGATTCAACGAGCGCCGCACTGCTGGTCGCGCATCTGCGCGGGCACCGCCAGGTGGCGTCCGGTCTCATCGGGCACGCCCTGCTGCAGATCGGCTACCCGGCCATCGAGTGCCTGCTGGACGCCGCGCGCTGCGACGACGTGCAGATCCGCGCGCTGGCACTGGAACTGCTCAGCCTGATCGGCGACCGCAGGTCGGTGCGGCAGCTGGTGGACGCCCTGGGCGACGGCGAGGGCGTGGTCCGGGCGAGTGCCGCGCAGGCGCTGGGGCGGATGGGCGAGCCTGTCGCGGTGGACCCGCTGATGCGGATGCTGGCCAGTGACCCCTCGCCCCGCGCGGCCTCCGCCGCGGCCGAGGCCCTGGGCCTGATCGGCGACCAGCGTGCGGTCGGGGCGCTGGCCCGGGCCGCGTCCGCACCGCACTACCGCGTCGCCCATGCCTCCTCCCAGGCGCTGACCCGGCTGGGCCCCACGGGGGCGGCACGCCTGCGGGAGCTGGTGGCCGACGGCTCCGGGGCGGCACCGCACGCTCGTGAGGCACTGGCGTTGCTGTCGCTGCGCTCGGGTGGCGGGGTGGTGTGATGAGGGCTTTCGTCCTGGCCCTGGTGGAGTACAGCCAGTATCTGGTGATCACCTACTTCCTGGTTCTGAACTCCAGCTATCTGATGCTGATCGCCCTCGCGGGCCGGACGATCCCCCACTTCGCGCGGCGGCGCCATGTGGCGGGAAGGGAGGACGCGGCGGTCAGCCCGTTCACCCGGCCGGTGTCGATCGTGGCATCGGCGTACAACGAGGAGGCCACCATCGTCGAAAGCGTCCGCGCGATGCTCGGCCTGCGCTATCCGGTCCATGAGGTCGTCATCGTCGACGACGGTTCCAAGGACGCCACGTTCGACCGGCTGCGTGAGGCGTTCGGCCTGGTGGAAGCGGATCGCGTGCCACCGGGCGAGCTCCCCGTGCGGGAAGGAGCCGCATCCGTCCATGTCAGCACGCGCAGCGGGTCCCTGGTCGTGATCCGCAAGCGCAACTCCGGGCGGGCCGACTCCCTCAATCTCGGCATCGACATGGCACGCCACCCCCTGATCTGCATGGTCGACGCCGACTCACTCCTCGACTCCGACGCCCTGCTGATCATCTCGCAGCCCTTCGCCAACGACCCGCTGTCTGTCGTGGCCGCCGGAGGCGTCATCCGGCCCGTCAACGACAGCGTCGTCCGCTACGGACACGTGCTGGAACCGAGGATCCCCAAGCGCTGGCTGGCCCGTATCCAGGTTGTGGAATACCTGCGCGCTTTCCTGATGGGACGCACCGGCTGGGCCCGCATGGGCGGCCTGCTGATCATCTCCGGGGCCTTCGGGCTGTACCGGCGCGACATCCTCGTCGAAGCCGGCGGACTGAACCCCGACACCATCGGCGAGGACTTCGAACTCGTGGTGCGCGTCCACCGCCTGATGCGCGACTCCGGCCGCCCGTACAAGGTGGCGTTCATCCCCGAACCCGTGTGCTGGACCGAGGTCCCCGACACCGCCAGAGTTCTCGCCCGCCAACGACGCCGCTGGCACCGCGGCCTGTACGAGACGCTGCGGCAGCACCGTGGCATGATGCGCCCCCGCTACGGCTTCGTCGGCCTCGTCGCTCTGCCCTACTTCGTCCTGTTCGAACTCATCGCCCCTCTGGTGGAGATCCTCGGCCTGTTCATCGTCGCCGCCGGTTTCGCCTACGGCGTCATCTCACCCGGCTTCGCCATCCTGTTCATGCTCGCCGCGTTCGGCTACGCCATCGTCCTGTCCCTGCTTGCCCTGCTCCTGGACGAACTCGGCCTGCACCGCTACAAACGGCTCTCCGATCTCTTCGCCGTGGCCGCCGCCACCGTCGTGGAAAACCTCGGATACCGGCAGCTCACCGCGGTGTGGCGGCTGCAGGGCTGGTGGGCCGCCCTGCGCGGCGGCAAGCCGGTGTGGGGCGAGATGACCCGCAGCGGATTCGCCGCCACCCCACAGCACACCACCCCGCCGCTGACCACCGGCACACACGCCGCCGTCCCAGAACCCCAGACCAGCCAAAGCCCAGTCGGCTGACCGCACTCCTCAACGAGTTCAGGAAGTCGCGGCGAGCTGATCGCGTACGCGGACAGCCGCCTCGTACGTATCCCCGACCGGCCGCGTCGCAAGGCGGCCAGGCTCCCGCGTCCATCGGTCCTCGATCGCGAACCAGTCGATGGCCCTCGGCTCCCGGCCCTCCGCCAGCGCGGACCGCAGCTCGTCGAAGTACGTCGACCAGCGCTGCCGGTACAGCCCGCCGAGCAGGCCCGCCCACTCGCGGTTGGCGTAGTCGCGCAGGCCCGCGTCAGCGCCCTCACGGGTGCCCCACACGGTCAACAGCGACAGGTTGTCGTACGCCAACTGGGCCCGCTCCTCCTCGTCGGCGCCCCAGGACCGCGCGTCGGCCACCCAACGCCCCACCAGGTGACGGGAGTCGGTGGCCATCAGGGTCTCCAGTACGTCGATCAGGGCGAGCCAGGCACCGGCCAGCCGGTCCAACTCGGCGGCGTCCCGGGCGTCGTACGCCTTCTTGATGCGGGGGAGGAGAACGCGGCTGCGGTTGGAGGCGGCCTGGCGGGCCACGTCGAGGAGGTCGTAGCGGTACGCGGAGGAGCCGCGAAGTCCCGCGGGCACCTGCAGCAGTTCGTCGAGTGCGGGCTCGAACTCCTCGGCACTGTAACGGAGTTGCTTGGGCGACCACTTGGCGGCCGACTTGACGGTGAGGGAGGGGCGGGCGCCGAAGAACCCGTCGGCGCCCTCGCTCCAGGAGTCGGCGCGGGTCGTGCCGTACGCGGTGCGGCGCAGGATGTCCCAGGCGGCCTCGGCGTGCGGATCACGTGCTCCATAGCGGGCGTGCGCCCAGTCCCTGAACCATGTTTCGAGGTTCAAGTCGCCGTCCTCCCAGGCGAGTTCGGAGAACAGGTCGAAGGCGGCGGGATTGTTGTCGGCCGCCTCAGGCATGAGGGCGACACCGCGCAGGGTGCTGCCTTCTTTGGTGCGCCACTTGTTGTAGAGCTCGATCCAGTCGGGGGTGTTGGCGCCCATCGTCGTGTGGCCGCCGAAGTTCCAGATGGAGCCGAAGGCGTACGGGGTGTTCCCCCAGTCGGACTCGCGGTCGACGACGGTCGGGAAGCGGTCGGACAGGCCGTCGACGACGAGCACGTGCCGCTTGTCGACGGCGTCGACGATGGCCCTCGGCGGGTTGCGCTGCCAGCCGAGGAGCACCCAGATCGCCTCCGGATGCGCGGTCAGCAGTGCTTTCTCGACGCCCTTCGCCGCATCGGCGACCGGTACGTCTCCGGGGTCGCCGCCCTCGTGGAGCAGGTCCATCTTGTAGAGCGTGGAGGGGCCGAACATCTGGTCCTGGACGCGGTAGAAGGTGGCCGCCACCCGCGCGAAGTGGTCGGTCCGCGGGTCCAGCCAGTCGGGGCGCGCGAGCCCCATCCACTCGCCCTGCGGTATCGGCCGCGCGCCCGGATTCCGCTCGGCGAAGCCCGGCGGGACCGTACCGAAGTAGCCCGGGAACACCGGCGTCATGCCCAACTCCCGTACCCGGTCGACGATCCGCCGTCCCAGCGCGGCCCGCGCGTCGAGCAGCTGCCGCGAGAGCGGATACGGGAACGCGCCCATGTTCTGCATCAGGAACCACGGCAGATGCGCCGGGCCCGCGATCCACGCCCGGAGCTCTTCGTCCGTGTGCCCGAACTCCTGGAACACCCGGTGGTAGAGCGCGTCCGCGCCGATGTAGACCAGCACCTCGTTGTAGCCGTGCAGCGCCAGTACGTCGAGCTCGCGCTCCCAGTACGCCCAGTCGTTGTACGCGCCCGTGTAGCCGTCGTTCGTGTCGTTCAGGACGAAGCGGTGCGGGACATTGGCCTGCCGGGTGACGGTACCTTCGAAGCCGGGCAGCTGCTCGGGGAGGTCGAGCTGTTCACCGGCCCAGCTGATGTTGGCGTGCGCGATGTTCTTCAAATACCAGCGCAGTCCAGCGAGTTGAGTGCCGGGCGTGCTGCCGCCGATGGTGATCCGACCGGTGCTGCCCGAGACCCGGAAGGCGTCGGCCCCGGCGGGTCTCACCGTCTCGAACCTCAACTGCCGCCAGTGCCGTGGCAGCAGCCGCCGCGCCGCCCTGCTCGCTGCGCCCGTCTCACTCACTGAAGCCCCCTTGGCGTCCGTGGACGAGGAACCTTTCGCTGGTGCGTTCGAGCAGGCTACGACACCGGCAGATCCGGCAACCGCAATCAGAAACGCGCGACGAGCAAGCGGCATTGAGGTCTCCGGTTCCACAGCTGAGGGGTGCCGTGGTGAGAGATACCCGCTGTGTGAGGACTTGAGCATGGAAATACGGCCACATGGGGGAGAACGCACCATGAATGGGCAGTCGGTTCCGCCACCGACTGCCCAGTGCGTAGCCGTCGACTGCCCGCCGTGTGGCTACCGACTGCCCGTCACCTGGCCGCCGACGTGCCGGATCAGAGGCCGCAGTGGCCGATGTCTGTGTGGCGGGCCGATGCGTGTGCGGCGGGGGATCAGAGGCCGAAGTACCGAGGATCGCTCGCCAGGGCGCGGAAGTACTCGCGTGGGTCCGCGACGAGCTTCCGCTGCTTGAGGTCCATCAGGCCGCCGGTGGCCGTGATTTCGGCGGCGACCGTGCCGTCGGTCTTGCGTATCTCCTGCTCGACGCGGAAGACCTTGCTCTCGTCCATGAGGAAGTCGCACGTCACGTCGACCTCATCGCCGGCCCGCAGCTCCCGCTTGAAACGGATGGTCGTCTCCAACGCCACCGGCCCCACCCCTTTGGCTATCAGGCCGGACTGGCTGATCCCGGCGGCCTGCAATAACGACCAGCGGGCGTGCTCCGCGTAGTTGATATAGACGCTCTGGTTGAGATGACCCTGAACATCGGTCTCGTACCCACGGACCAGCACCCGGACGGAAAACGGACCTGACGGCTCCGATGGCCCTGATGAGCCTGGCGCTCCGGGCGTTCCGGGCGCTCCTGACGCTTCTGACACGGCGTCCCCTTCACTCTTTCCCGACGGTTGTGATCACTCAGCTTGGCATGCTCCTCTCACGCTCGTCGCGGGGAGGCCATCAGATAGCGCGCTCGCGTACGGGGCTCCGTGTACTCCCCCACCTGCCAGCCCGCCTTCTCCAGCGTGGCCGCGCAGCCCTGCCGTGACTCGGCGTCCGGCGCGTGCACCGCGACCGCCTCCGGCTGCGGTGTCGCCCGCACCCGGTAGCCGTCGGCGTCCGCCCCGGCGGGCCGGTGCCCCGCCGCCTCCAGTGCCAGCGCGGCGGCCTGCACCAGATGCGTACGCTCCCATCCGCACGGCCGGTCCACGGCGCCGTCCGGATTGGTCATCCGCCGCAACTCCAGCAGCCCCTGCCAGGCGCTGTGCACCTCCCGTATGCGCCCGGGCCCCGCGTCGACGACGCCCTCCTCACCGCCGACGCGGGCGGCGAAGACTCCGGTGCCGGCGGAGGCACGGGCGCCGCCCGCCGGAGCGGCTGCGTTTCGGTCCGGACCACTGGAGGCCTGCGCGGCCGACTCCTCACGTATCCGATGCCCGGCCGGTGTCAGAAAGTGATCATGCGGCGGCCGGGGATGCCGAAAGGCAAGCCCGCGCTTCACCAGCGCCGCGAGCTGGCTCTCCGTACCCCTGAGCCGTCCCGTCACGGGATCGGCGGCCTCGATGACACGCCGCTGCGCGGCAGTTGGTGGCCGTGTCATGGCGTGCACCTCCCCGAATCCGGCTCCGCCTGACCGGTGAGTGATCAGTGAGCCCATTCGAAGACTACGACCCGGGTCTGACAGTCACCCTTTCGTCCGTCCCAGCCCGCGAGCCCACCGCTCCAGCTCCTCGAAGTCCCGCTCCCGCAGCCCCTTGCGCGGATCGATCTGCAGCAGGAGAGCGGCCGCGTCGTGGTGCGCGGCGACATGCCGTACGTCGAGGTCGGTGATCATGTCGTCGACCCACACGAAGGGCCGGCCGGCAGCCCACGCCACGACGTGCCGGGTCTTCCAGTACAGACCCTCGGGATCCCTGACGAACATCTCGGGCCACTCGATCACCGGCAGATCGCCCGGCAGCCCGATCACCGGCGCGATCATCTCGTTGGCCTCATGCATCCAGGTCGTGGCCCACGCCAGTTTGTACGGCAACGCCATCAGCTGCGCCCCATGCCCCGGATTGAGCCGCACCCGCAGCCCGCGCCGTAGCCGCCGTGAACCCGGAACCTGCCGCGCGGACCAGTTCGCGGGTCGCAGCCGCCGCGTCACGTACCCGCGCGGCCGAACGAACCGCGCGCCGAAGGGATTGAGGGGGCCGTCGACGTCGAGGAGCAGCAAGGGTCGGTGACTCATGGGGAGGGCATACCCGTGGTGGCGGGATCGCATCTGTCGCACGCACGGGCCGATTCCACGAGTGGTATGTGTGTCGGCTCTGTGGCCATGGACGGGGGACAGCAGGGCGTGGGCTGGCGCGAGGACCTGCTCGTCGGCAGGATCGACGCCTCGTGCATCCTCGTCTACGGCCTGATCCCGGAGGCCAACCAGGGCACGATCATGCGCGTTCCGCTTCCAACGGCCCCGCAGCTCGACCAGATTGGCAGGGCCGTCCGGCGGGCGGCGCAGCCGCCGCGTACGGGCGCAGGATCGGGAGGCAAGCGGGGGAGCCAGTCGAATCGGGTGAGCGTCTACGACCCACACCCATGGAGGCTCGCGCGAGAACGGACCGGGGCGGCCGACCACTCCACTGCGCCATCCCGGTCCGCTCAGCGGGCCTAAGGCGCTACGGGCAGCTGGGCGCGGTCTGGATCATGATGCCGGTCACCGTGAAGTTCGAGTTGAAGAACGCGGTTGTGTTGGGGTTGACGCACAACGCCCCTGTCGCGCCCGTCGGGTTGTAGGTGTAGCGGAGATAGACCCGGTCGTCGTTGCGCGTGTTGCGGACGTAGTCAGCACCTCGGCTGTTGGGCCCGAGATTCTGGTAGCTGCTGGTGACGTCCTGGTAGCCGGCCGTGGGTCTGCCGTTGTTCCACTGGGTGACGGTGGGATAGAAGCACACGCGGGGGTAGACGCACCCGTTGTAGCTGTCCGCGGCGGCGCTGGGTGCCGTGGCGATTGCGGCGGCGAGCATGGCGGCCGAGGCCATGCCGAGGGCGGCGACTCTTCGAGGTGTATGCATGGCCGTGATACTTCCGGGGGGAACATCCGTGCCAATAGTGCAGTTCCAGACAGGCCGACGTGGTCCGGTGGGACGAGGTCCGATGTGGCCGGTTCCCCTGCCACCCATCCCCAAGTCGTGCCGCGCATACTCTCAGAACGCACTGGCCACCCTGTCCCCACCGCTCCCCGAATGTCCGGAAAATTGATGGTCAATGGGGTATGTGGGGAAACAGTGAACGCTGTTTGGGCAGAAGCGACACAGATGTCTGACCAGTTGTCACCACCGCGCCCGAGCCCTGGGGTATCTCGCACCAGGTCGATGTCGGTGGCACGACGGCAGGAACGCCCAGTACGTGGCTGATGTCGGCGAACCCTCCCCGGCCAGGTGACCGGTCGCGGGAATGTGACAGTCTCCCGCCCAACTGTCACATTCCCGCGACCGCCTACCGTGGGTCCGGAAGCGTCGGACCGGAGCGCCCGCATTGCCGCCGGACTTCACCAACCGCATCAGTGCGTGAGTGGACCGGGGGGCGTAGTTCGGTTGTACGTCAGTGATCGGCGGCGTACGAGCCATCCGCCTGTCGGCCACACGCAGAGGCGCCCGCCTCGCCCGCCGCCTGGCCCCCGGGCAACTCGACACCTGGGGCTGGCCGTACGACGGCGAACCCAACCGCACGGCCACACTCCTCGTGGCGGAACTGGCCGCGAACGCGGCCCTGCACGGCCATGTGAAGGGTCGTCACTTCCGCCTTCGCCTCGCGCTCCATCCCGCGGACGACCACGCCACGCTCCGTATCGAAGTCACGGATGCCCGCCCCGACCGCCGACCTCCGGACCCCGGGACTCTCGAGCCGGCCTCGTCCGACACCGAGTCCGGCCGCGGGCTTCTCCTGGTCGAAGCCCTGGCCACTCACTGGGGGACGACGTGCGGAGATCCGTACACCAAGACGGTGTGGTGCGAAGTCGATCTCATGTGACGGGTCACCTACTGCCGGTACCCGCTCAGGAACCGCCCGATCCGGCCGATCGCCGCGTCCAGGTCGTCGACGTACGGGAGGGTGAGGATGCGGAAGTGGTCGGGGCGGGGCCAGTTGAAGCCGGTGCCTTGGACTACCTGGATTTTTTCGCGGAGGAGCAGGTCCAGGACGAACTTCTCGTCGTCGTGGATCTTGTGCACCTGGGGGTCGATGCGGGGGAACGCGTACAGCGCGCCCTTTGGTTTCACGCAGGAAACGCCGGGGATCTCGTTGAGCTTCTCCCAGGCGCGGTCGCGCTGTTCGCGCAACCTGCCGCCGGGGGCGGTGAGTTCGCGGATGGACTGGCGGCCGCCGAGCGCGGCCTGGATGGCGTACTGGGCGGGGGCGTTGGCGCACAGCCGCATGGAGGCCAGCATCGTCATGCCCTCCAGGTAGTCGCGGGCGTGCTGGCGCGGGCCCGTGACGACCATCCAGCCGGAGCGGAAACCCGCCACGCGGTACGTCTTGGACAGTCCGCAGAAGGTGAGGACGACCAGGTCGGGGGCGAGGGTGGCGACCGAGTGGTGCACGGCGTCGTCGTACAGGATCTGGTCGTAGATCTCGTCGGCGAACACCATCAGGCCGTGTCGGCGCGCGAGGTCGAGAATGCCCTCGATGATCTCCTTCGGATAGACCGCGCCGGTCGGGTTGTTGGGGTTGATGATGACGACGGCCTTGGTACGGTTCGTGATCTTGGCCACCATGTCGTCCAAGTCCGGGTACCAGTCGGCCTGTTCGTCGCAGAGGTAGTGCACCGCCTTGCCGCCCGAGAGCGTCGTCACCGCCGTCCAGAGCGGGAAGTCCGGGGCGGGGATGAGGATTTCGTCGCCGTCCTCGACCAGCGCCTGGACCGCCATCGAGACAAGCTCCGAGACGCCGTTGCCGAGGAAGACGTCGTCCACGCCGACCTCGAGGCCCAGGTCCTGGTAGCGCTGGGCGACGGCGCGGCGGGCCGAGAGGATGCCGCGGGAGTCGGTGTAACCGTGTGCCTGGGGCAGCATGCGGATCATGTCCTGGAGGATCTCCTCCGGCGCCTCGAAGCCGAAGAGCGCCGGATTGCCGGTGTTCAGCCGAAGCACGCTGTGGCCCGCCTCCTCCAGGGCGTTCGCGTGCTCGATGACCGGACCCCGGATCTCGTAACAGACCTCGCTGAGCTTGCTCGACTGCCGGAACTCCATGCGGTGCGCACCTCCAGGTTGGTGTGTTGCTTGGTTTTACCAAGTACCGGCTTGGAAAGTCCAACAACATGTCTAGACTGCGTCGCATGTCACCACGCCGAAGCTACGACCAGTACTGTTCCGCGGCCCGGGCCCTCGACGCCGTCGGTGACCGCTGGACCCTCCTGATCGTGCGCGAGCTCCTCGCCGGTCCACGCCGCTACACCGACCTGCACGCGGACCTGCCCGGCGTGAGCACGGACGTCCTCGCCTCCAGGCTCAAGGACATGGAACGGGACGGACTGTCGAGCCGGCGCCGGCTGCCCCCGCCGGGAGCGGCCTTCGTGTACGAACTCACCGACCGCGGACGCCAGTTGCTCCCCGTGCTGCAGGCGCTGGGGGAGTGGGGCGCCCCCCTGCTGGAGGAGCGGCGGCCCACCGACGCGGTGCGCGCGCACTGGTTCGCACTGCCATTGCTGCGCTGCCTGGCGGGACTTGGCGACGGGGTCGTACAAGTGCGGCTGGAGGAGGGGGAGTTCTACGTACGCATCGGCGCCGGAGACGGCGGGCCCGTGTACGCGGAGGGGGCCGCGCCCGAGGAGCCCGATGCCCGTCTCGCCCTCGACTCGGGGACGTGCACGGCACTCGCCGGGGGCGGCCTGACACTTCAGGAAGCGATACGGGCCGGGCGTGTCGAGGTGGTGGGGGGCGGGCCGCTGGCAAAGGAGCTACGGGACATCTGACGACCTCAGACGTCATCTGACGACACGCCACCAGGCTCACGAGGCTGCCTCGGTTCGCGGCACCAGGCTCACGAACGTCGTCGCCGCTTCACGCCAACAGCGGATTCGGCACCCGCGCCCAGATGTCCCCCGGCCGCTCCGGCGACAGCCGCATCAGCGTCAGCGCCTTCGTGGGCAGCGGTCCGTCCAGCACCGCCGCCAGGTCGGGGGTGCGCGGCAAGTCTCGTACGGCCGTGGAGAGCGCCTCGCCGAGCGCCGCGCTCGAACCCGCCGTCGCCCCCAGCGTTCCCGTGAGGAGCGAGCCGAACAGTTTGCGGCGCAGGGTGGTCTCGTCGTCCGTGATCAGGCGGCCGGACAGGTCCGGGGCCGGGATGCCGTGGCGGGTGAGGCGGGCCGGGCTGATGCGGATGTCGGCAAGGTCGCGGTAGATCAGGCGAGTTGGGGCGCCCGAGGGGGAGAGCACGACGAGGAGGTTCTGGCCGTGGGCCTCCAGCGCCACGCCCAGCTCCAGCAGCCGCAGACTCACCGTCAGCGCGAGACGCGTGAACTCGGCCAGCCAGGAAGGGGATTGGGGCAGCCCGGTCATCGCGAGCGCGGCGACCGGCACCACCCGCTCGCCCTCGGCCGCGTACGTCTCCGGCGCCTCGCGCACCACGGCCGCGAACTCCGGAGTGTGGGCGGTGGCCGCCCCGAGCGTGCGGGTGATGTGGAGCAGCCCGTCCAGGCGGGCGGCGAGCGCGTCAGCGAAGGCGGACACCGTCGCGGACGTCGCGATCGAGTACACCGAGATGTCCCGCACCGCCGACGTCAGCCGGGCGCTGAGCGCGGTCTTGATGTGCGGCCCGCCGGGCGCGGCGTCGGCGAGGGTGCGCAGCGACATGAGGGGGTGCGCGGTGACACCCGCCGCGTCCGCCAGCTTCTCGTCCTTCAGCACATGCCGGGCCTGCCACGGATGCACCGGGATCAGCACCCGCCCGGCCTCCCGGTACGGCCACTCGCCCGTCACCAGACACGCCTCCTCCGGCGCGGCGACCAGGCCCAGCTCGACCAACGGCCGGTGCTCGGGCGCGTACGCCAACTGCTCGGCCACCGAAAAGCCCGGCCGGGAACGGCAGTTGGGATGGAAGGGATGCCCGTCGACGATCCGCTGCTCCCACTCCCAGGTCGCGGAAGGGGCCTCGTCCAGGGGCGGCTGTCCGGCGCGCGACAGAGCCAACGAGGCGATGCTGTGGCCCAGTTCGGCGGCGAAGGCGTCACCGTGCGGGAAGGAGAGCGCCGTCATGAGCGCGGCCGGGTGGTCGTACGCGGCACCGTCCAGCTCAACCTCCGTAACGCGGGCGGCAGTTCCGTACGCATCCGAATGCGGCCCGCGCAGCCGACGGCCGTCGGCCAGTTGGAGCGTCAGCCCCTCGCGCCCCTGCTCCCGCCGCGTGATCCACGGCAGCGGTTCATGGGCGAGACCACGCCACAGCCGGGTCAGCACGGCCGCCCGGGCGCCGGGGAGCTCGGCGGCGTACGGGGACAGAAGGGCGGGTCGTACGGTACGCAGCTCGGCGGCGAGCGTGTCCTCGGCCTCGGCCGACGTGGAGGGGTGGTGCACGGGGTGGCTCCTCGGGTGTGGGGACGGCGTCGGGACCGGGTACTACGCCAGACATACTGATCTTCACTACCCGTATGGAACGAATGGACCGCGTGGAACCCATCTCCCCCAGGCCTCCCAGGGACGACGTCGCAGAGGCCGCCGACGCGTACGCGGCAGCGCCGCTGCTCAATTGTCTGCTGCGGGAGGTGGCCGAGCCCGCACCGGGGTCCGGTGAGCGGCCCGTGTACCGGCTGCCGGGCAGTGGTCGGCAGCTGCGGGTACGCGGCGGACGCCGGCCCGCCGAGCCGGAGGTGTACGCCGCCGGGGCCTGGCACCGCCTCACCCACGCCGAGCTGGTCAAACTCACCGCCGACGAACTGCGCCGGCACACCGGACTCGCCAACTCCGAGCTGCCCGCCGAGGTGATCGACAGCCGGGACGCGGTGGCGGCGCTCCTCGCCGCGCGCGAGGGGGCCACCCCGCCCGAGGACCCGTACCAGCGCTCCGAGCAGTCCCTGGTCACCGGGCACCCCTACCATCCCGCGCCCAAGGCCCGCGGCGGCGGCCCGGTCGCCGGCTGGCTCCCGTACGCCCCCGAGGCGTACGCCCGCTTCCCGCTCGTCCTGCTCGCGGTGCGCGAGGACGCGGTCGTCGAGGAGGGCGACCTGCGGGCCCTCGACGCGCTGGGCCAGGCCCCGCCCGGCTACCGGCTGTTGCCCGCCCACCCCTGGCAGCTCGACCTGGTCGGCAGTCGGCCGGAGATCCGCGACGCCTTCGCCGACGGCCGCCTCGTACGACTCGGCCGCTCCTCGTCTCCGGTCTGGCCCACGGCGGCCATCCGGACGGTGTACGCCCCTGCCGCCGACCTCTTCCTGAAGTTCAGCCTTGACGTGCGCATCACCAACGACATCCGCCGCCTCTGGCGTCACGACCTCCTCAAGCTCCGCCGCACGGACACGGCGGTCACCTCGGCGTTCGCGGCCTTGGACGGCCCCGCGGCCTGGCTGAGCGATCGCGGCTACCGCACCGCGGACTTCGCCTTCGAGGAACTCGCCGTCCTCGTACGCGACGGCCTGCACGAGCTTGTGACGCCGGGCGCGACTCCGCTCCTCGCCGCCGCCTTCACGGAAGGCTTCGCCGGCAGCCCGCTGGACCACCTCCCTGACCCGGCGGCCTGGTGGGCGGCGTATGTGCGTCAAGTCGTCCCGCCCGCACTGGAGTTGTTCGCCCGCCACGGTGTCGTACTGGAAGCGCATCTGCAGAACACGGTGGTGGCCGTGGACGACGCCGGTTTGCCGGTGCAGGCCCTGTTCCGGGACGCGGAGGGCGTGAAGCTGCTGCCCGACGTGACGCGCGCCGCCGGGTGGGAGCGGCTGGTGTACTGCCTCGTCGTCAACAACCTCCTTGAGATCGCGGGGGTGTTGGAGGAGCGGTATCCGGGGGTGGAGCTCTGGCCCGCCGTACGGCGGGAGTTGAGGCGTTACGAGGCGGAGGTGCCCGAGGCGGGGGAGCTGCTCCGGGCTCCCACGCTGCCCGGCAAGACGAACCTGCTGTTGCGGTGGACGGGGGCGGACGGGGCGGACGCCCGGTATCTGCCGCTGGCCAATCCCTTGCGATAGAGCCGGCGCGGGCCTGCCCGCGGTGTGTGGCCGGTCCTGCTCGGAAGCACCGGGCCGGCCACTTTCCGGCGTCGGCTCAGGACTTCTGGGCGAGGGCCTTCAGAGCTTTCTCCGCGCCCGGGTTGAGCGGGACGGGGGTGACGCCCTCGGCGCGGTCGAGTTCGATCTCGGCCGCGGCCGCGTTCACCTTCTCCAGGTCGCTCTTCTTCTCGTAGACGAGGTTGACGATCTCGGCGGCGAGATCCGGGTCGAAGCCCTTCTTCACGAGGAGCACGTTGGGTACCACGATCGTGGGCACGTCGTTGGACTGGTTGTATACGGCCTTGGGGATGGAGCCCGTCTGGTAGACGTCGCCGTACTCCTTGTTGAGAGCGGGCAGTTGCGGTGTGACGTCCAGGAAGCGGACCTCTTTCTTGAGGCTGGTGGTGAGGTCCGTGATGCCGCCGCTGGGCAGTCCGCCGGACCAGAACAGGGCGTCGATCGTGCCGTCCTTCATGGCGTCCACGGTCTCGGGGAGGCCGAGACGGTCGGCGGAGACGTCCTTGGCGGGGTCCAGTCCCGCGGCCTTCAGCAGCCGGTTGGCGATGACTTCCGTGCCGGAACCGGGGGCCCCGGTGGAGACCCGCTTGCCCTTCATGTCCTCCAGGGAGTCGATGCCCGCGTCGGACCGGACCAGTACCTGGGTGTAGTTCGGGTACAGCCGGGTCAGTGCCTCGACGTCCTGGGGGGAGGAGAAGGACTCCTTGCCCTCGACGGCGTCGCCTGCGGTGTCCAGCAGGGAGAAGGCGAGGTCGTAGGTGCCGGCGCCGAGGCCCTGGATGTTCTGCACGGACGCGCCGGTGGTGGTGGCGGTGGCCCGGTAGCCGTCGATGTTGTCGGAGATCAGCTCCGCGAGGCCGCCGCCGATCTGGTAATAGACGCCGGTGGTGGCTCCCGTCGCGATGGTGAGTCGGCCTCCCTTCCCGCCGCTGTCGGCAGCTGTGTTCTCGGTCTGCTTCCCGCCGCCGCAGGCGGTGGCGAGGAGACCTACGGTGAGTGCGGCGGTGGCCAGGCGCAGGGTGCGCATCCGGTGCTTCATGAGGAGGGCTGTCCTTCCGTGATGGTGTCCGCCTCGCGGCTGTCGCCGGCGGCGGGAACCGAGAGGGTGGGCTGCCCGCGGCGTACGAGATGCACGCCGAGGGCAAGTACGAGGGCCGCGAAACCCGCGGTGATCGCCACGGGTTCGAGGTACAGCAGGCACAGGGCGGCGGCTGCGCACAGCGCCCGCTCCACCGGGCCCGCCGGGCCGAGCAGCCGGCCTCCGGTGGCCGCGGCCAGGGCGGCGACAGCGAGGGCGGAGACCGCGGTGGTCCACAGGACGCCCCACAGGCCGCCCGTGCCGAGCAGATGGGCGCCGTTGTCGGTCAGGACGAAGGCGAACGGCACCAGGAACGCGGGCAGCGAGTACTTCCAGGTCGCCACCATCGTGCGCATCGGGTTGCCGCCGGTGATGGCGGCGGAGGCGGCCGCCGCCATGGCCGTGGGCGGGCTCACCTCGGAGAGCACGGCGTAGTAGAAGATGAACATGTACGCCTCGTGGGTGGCGACTCCCAGCGAGAGCAGGGCGGGCGCGATGATCACCGCGGCGATGATGAAGGAGGCGGTGACCGGGACCGCGAGCCCGAGGATCGACACCGCCACCGCGGCGAAGAGCACGGTCAGGACCAGCGTCACGGTCGCGTTGTCGCCGAAGCCCCCCGCCGCGTCGACGATGACCGATGCCAGGTTCAGGCCGAGACCGGTCTGGGTGACGACGGCGACGATCATGCCCGCCGCGGCGCAGGTGGCGACGACCGGGAGGACGGACTTGCTGCCCTCGGCGAGGGCCGCGTACAGCCGCCGCGGCGTCATCCTGTGCTTCGGGTCGAGGAACGACAGCAGGAACTGCAGGGCTGTCGCGTAGACCACCGCCCTGAACGGGGGCAGTCCCATCGCCATGAAGCCGACGATCATGAAGAGGGAGAGGAAGTGGTAGCCGAACCGGCCGAGCAGCCGCAGTGCCGAGGTGGGCTCGTCGTCCACCACGGGCTGCGTGTGGTGTTTGCGGGCGTCGATCTCCACCGCGAGGAGGATGCCCAGGTAGTACAGGAGCGTCGGCACCAGCGCGTACAGCAGGACGGTGAGGTAACTCTCCCGCAGGTACTCGGCGATGATGAACGCCGCGGCGCCCAGCGTCGGCGGGGAGAGGATCGCGCCGATCCCGGCGGCTGCGAGCACTCCGCCGCCCTGCTCCTTGCCGTAACCGGCCCGGCGCAGGACGGGCCAGGCGACCGAGCCCAGGCTGACCGCGGTCGCGGTGCCGGAGCCGGAGACGGTGCCGAGCAGGAAGCCCGCGGCGGTCACGGTGCGTCCGGGGGCGCTGCGGGAGCCGCGGAAGGCCGCGAACGACAGGTCGATGAAGAACTTGCCCGCACCGGAGATGTCGAGGACGGCGCCGAAGATGGTGAACAGCACGATGTAGGTGGCGGCCACGTTCAGCGGGACGCCGTACAAGCCGTCGGTGCCCATGAAGAAGTGGGCCGCGATCGCGTCGATGTCGAAGCCGCCATGCGCCAACGACCATTCGTACGGCAGCAGCCCGCCGTAGTACGCGTACACCAGGAAGCTCGCGCAGAAGGCCGGCAGGACCCAGCCGGTGGTGCGCCGGCACGCCTCCAGGACCAGCACGATCATGGCGAGGCCCGCCGCCGTGTCCAGCGAGGTCGGCAGCTGGCGCCGCTCGATGAAGGCGTCGAACTCCAGCAGCGGATACAGGCACACGGCGAGTGCCGCCGCGGCGAGCAGCCAGTCGAGCCACCCCGGGTTGTCGTGGCGGACGGCCGCCTTGTCCGACCTCCCGTCGGCGGCCGCGGTGCCGTCACCGCGTCGCCAGGGCAACAGCAGCGCCGGTACCCGCACCGTCCCGCGGTGGGTCAGGAAGATCAGCGGCAGCGTCCCCGCCAGGAAGAGGGTCAGGTAGTACTGGGTGCCCTTGGCCACCGGAAAGAAGATCGCGTACAGCACGAAGACCGACAGCGCGGCGCACACCACGGACACGGCCGCGGAGACCCCCGGCGAGAGTTTGCGGGCCGGCCGCTCCTGCTCGAACTCGGCCACGAGCTCCTCGGCTGATCGCTGCCTCGGCTCGGACGGCACCGTTGCCATGCTCATCGCGGCATCTCCTGGGACTAGGCGGTTCGTGGTGTCCCAGACCGTGGCAGCTGTTTACATGCGGGCAACAGAGCACGCCCGAGGACTTAACGTAGGTTTAGGGTTCAGTGACGGCCGTCACTTCTACGCTCGTCGCAACGGTTGTGACCTGCGCGCTCCCTCGGCACCCTGCCGCCGGGCCTCAGGGCCGCCGGATTTCAGTAACCGGGAGGCCGTGTGCGGATACTTCTCGTCGAGGACGACAACCGGGTCGCCGACGCCCTCACCGGCGCCCTGCGACGCCACGGGTACGAGGTGCGGCGTGCCGCCAACGCGGCCGACGCCCTGGCGGCACCGACGGTCGATCTCGTGCTGCTCGATCTGGGCCTGCCCGACCGGGACGGCATCGAGGTGTGCCGCGAACTGCGCGCCCGCGGCGGGGTACCGGTGATCGCGGTGACCGCCAGGGGAGACGAGCCCGACCGGGTGCGGGGGCTGCGCAGCGGTGCCGACGACTACGTGGTCAAACCGTTCGGCACCGCGGAGCTGCTGGCCCGTATCGAGGCGGTGCTCAGGCGCAGCGTGAGCCAGCGCGCCCATGAGGACCGGCTCGTCGCCGTCGAGGGCCTGGAGGTGGACCTCGGGCGGCGCACGGTCACCGTGGACGAGCGGAGTATCACCCTGACCCGTAAGGAGTTCGAGGTTCTCGCCCTGCTGGCCCGCGCGGGCGGTGCCGCTGTGCCCCGCGACCGGATCGTGGTGGAGGTGTGGCAGACGACGTACGACGGTATGTCACGCACCCTCGACGTCCATGTGGCCACCCTGCGCGGCAAGTTGGGGCGGGCGGGGAGCCTGGTGCAGACCGTACGCGGCTTCGGGTACCGGCTCTCCGCCGGTCCCGCGGTGACAGGTGGTCCGGGGGTCGACGGCGGCGGGGCGGAGGCCGGCGGTCCGGCGGCGGCCGGCAAGTGAGGACGCCGGATGCGCCGCCGACTTCTCGTCATCGTCTTCGTCCTGGTCGCAGGTCTGATCGTCGCGCTCAGCCTGCCCCTGGTGCGGGCCACCGCGGAGCGTACGGTCCAGAGTTCGTTCATCGGGCGGGTCGAGGACGGTGCCTGGTTCGCGGACATGGCCGCCACCGCCCTGGAGTCGGGTCGGACCGGCCGGCTGGAGGCCGCCGCCGACCGCTACGCGGACCTCTACGACTCACGCGTCGCGGTGGTCGACGCCGACAGCGAGACCGTGATCGCCTCGCGCCCCGTCGACCTGGAGGAGCCGCAGCTGCGGTCGGCGCTGCTGCTCGCCCTCGCCGACCGGCCTCCCGAGCAGCCCGGTGTGTGGTGGCCGTGGGACGACCGGCCCTTCGTGCTGGCCGAGCCGGTCCGGCGCGACGGCCGTGTGCTGGGTGCCGTGCTGATCGTCTCCCCCACCGACCAGGCCCGTTCCGAGGTGGCCGACCATCTGACCCTGGTGATCCTGGGCAGCCTCGCGGCACTCGTCCTGGTGGTGATCGCGGTCGCGGCGCCGGTGGTCCGCTGGGTGCTCCGCCCTGTCCACGACCTGGACCGCGCCACCCATGAGGTCGCCCTCGGGAGCCTGAAGACCCGTGTGTCGGAGCGGGTGGGCGCCCCGGAACTGCGCCGCCTCGCCAACCACTTCAACGTGATGGCGGACAGCACGCACGCCGCCCAGGAGCAGCAGCGGGCGTTCGTGGCACAGGCGTCCCACCAACTCCGCAACCCGCTGACCGCGCTCCGGCTGCGGGTGGAGAATCTGGAGGAGTTCGTGAACGACCCGCGCGGTCTCGACGAACTGCACTCCGCCGTGGAGGAGGCCGACCGGTTCGGTGAGATGCTCGACGGGCTGCTGCGGCTGGCCAGGGCGGAGGCGTCCGAGGCGGAACGCGCACCCGTCGACGTCTCCGCCGTGGTGCGACACCGGGTCGATGCCTGGCGGGCGGCCTTCGCCGGCGCGGGCGTCCCGCTCATCGCGCGAATCCCCGACGGGGTGAGCGCGCTGTGCCTGCCCGACTGCCTCGACCACGCACTCGACACCCTGCTCGACAACGCCCTCAAGTTCGGCGAGGGGGCGCCGGTCGATGTCTCCGTGCACCGCGCCCCGGCCGGGAGAGCGATGGAGACGGTCGATGTGACGGTGCGGGATGCCGGCCCCGGCCTGACCGAGGAGGAACTGTCCCAGGCGGGCGGGAGGTTCTGGCGCAGCACACGTCACCAGAACGTCCGCGGCACGGGGCTCGGCCTCGCGCTCACCCGCATGGTGGTGGAGGCGGGCGGCGGCGAGCTGCTCCTGGCAGCCGCGCGGCCACAGGGACTCTCCGCCACCGTACGGCTGCCCGCCGCTCCCGCACTCCCCGGCGACCCGGTGTGACGGGAGTCGGTGACGGGCCCCGTAAGCGGTCGACGGGCCCGGTAAGCGGTCAGGGATGTGACTCGCGGTACCACCGGGCGGCGCCGGGGTGCAGCTCCAACGGGTGGGTGGCGATCGCCGTACGCCGGTCGAGGCGACGGGCCTCCGGGTGCGCTCCGATGAGCTGTCGCTGCCCCTCGAACAGCAGCCGCGTCAGCCAGTACGCCTCCGAGTCCGGCATGTCCCGCCGTACGACCAGGAAGTTCGGCACGCTCACCGTGGTCACCGCGCTCTGCGCCCCGTAGACGACGGCGGGCACGGTGGTCTCGGTGTAGAGCTCGCCGTAGGACCGGGTGAGCTCCCCGACCACGTCGCCGAGGTCGACGAGGCGGATCATGGTGCTGCGGCGCAGTTCGGTGATCGCCCCGGTCGGCAGGCCGCCGCTCCAGAAGAAGGCGTCGATCCGCCCTTCGGCCAGGGCGGTCGCCGACTCGCGCACATCCAGCCGCAGCGAGGTCAGGTCACCGTCGGGGGAGAGCCCGGCCACCTTCAGGACGCGCTCGGCGATCAATGCCGTCCCGGAGCCCTCGGAACCCACGGAGACCCGCAGCCCGCGCAGCGCCTTCGCGCTGCGGACCGGGCTGTCCGCGCGGACCACCAGCTGCACGTAGTTGTCGTAGAGCGAGGCGAGCGCCACCACCGGCAGCTTCCGGGCGAAGGGCGGGCGCCCGGCCATGGCGTCGGCGGCGGAATCGGCGAGAGCGAAGCCCGCCTGTGCCTGGTCGGCGGCCACCCGGCGCAGATTGTCCACACTGCCCCCGGTGTACAGGACCCGCGCCGAGGCATCCGGCAGCCGACTCCGGATCAACTTCGCGTAGCCGGCCCCGTAGTCCGCGTAGACACCGCCCCGGTTGCCGGTGGCCACCGTAATCTCGCCCGACGGGCGGGGCGGCGCGTCAGTCCCGCCGCATCCCGCGAGCAGCAGTGCGGCCGCGAGAGCGGTGGCGAGCACGCGTACCAGCCGCATCGCGATCCTCCTCGACCTGCGGAACCGTGCACCGGCCACTCGGGCTCAGGCGGTGTGGGACGCACCTGTGGTCCGCGTCGATCAGCCTAACCACCGGTGCGGCCTCGCTTCTGGCGCTGGCGCGATGGCTCGGGCACTCGTCCCCGGCTGACCATGCCCGAAGCGAGCTGCCGAACACTGGGGTAGGGAGACGCCCACCGGCAGCGCGGCCATCTGGAAGAAGAAGCCGGAGGCCAGCGGAGCGGCGTAGCTGCGGCACGGAACAGCCGCAGGGGAAGGATCGGAACGGCCGCGCGCCGTTCGACCGGGACGAGCAGGGTCAGGCCATATGCCCACGATCCAGAGGTAAGAGAAGCATGAAGGGACGGCCGTCAGTAGGCGGTCAGCGTGATCGCGTGGGGGACGGCGTCGAATGCCTCGCTCACGCGGGCGGCGAGTGTCGCGCGCCCTCCTTTTGCGCGGCTGCCGGCGCCTTTGCCGCGGCCGGCGGTCCAGTTCTTGGCGCCGACGCGGTAGGCGCCGAAGGCGATTTCGCCGAGCAGGCGCAGGCGTACGTCCTCGCGTCCGTCCCGGCCGAGCTTGGCTTCGAGCTGTTCGACGATCTGCTCCTGGTGGTGGGCGGCCATGACGAGGCTGTGTTTGCGCAGGCCGTTGTGGCCGGCGACGAGGCGGCGGGTGGCCAGGAAGCGGCGGGGCCAGTCGTCGTCCATGCCGGTGATCGCTGTGGTCAGGGCGGTGCGCAGGGCGGTGAGGACATCGCCGTGCAGGTCGGTCGCGGTGAACTCCTCGACGTAGGCGATCCAGAGCTCGGCTTCGGCGGCGAGGGCGACGGACTCCTTGGAGGAGTAGTAGCGGAAGAAGGTCCGCTTGGAGATCTCCACCTCGTCGGTGATCTCGTCGAGGGTCACCTTGTCGAAGCCCCGCTCCGTGAAGCGTGCCAGGGCCACGTCGGCCAGGGCGCGGAAGGTGCGCTGCTTCTTGCGCTCGCGCAGCGGCAGGGCGCGGTCGTCCGGGCCGCGGGTTTTGGCCAGGGCTGTGGAGGGGTCGGAGGTCGGGGTCGCCATGCACGTCACCTTAAGCCGTCCGCGAGAAAAAGCACCTGATGCGTTATTGCCTCTGATGGCATACTGCCACTGAGTGACAATTTCAACGCCGCTCGACCCGGAGTCCGCCATGCCCCAGCCTGCTGCCCCGTCCGTCCCGACATCTGGCTTCCCTCTGTCCCTGAGGGAAAGACCCCTGACCCGGGCGGAATACGCCCTGCTCGCTGTGTCCTTGCTCGGCCTGGCCGTCGACAGCCCTTGGGCACTCAGGGGGTTCGTGGGGGCGCAGGCTGGACGACGGGGGCTCGCGTGAGAGTCCTGTTACGTCTGTTGGCCGACGGCCTGCGCCCCTATGCCGGGTCTGTGGCTGCGATCGGCGTCCTGCAACTGGTGCAGATCACCGCGACGTTGTATCTGCCGACGCTGAACGCGGATGCCATCAACCGCGGGGTGCTGACTGGGGACACGGGGTACGTGCTGCGGGTCGGCGGGGTGATGCTTGGTGTGACGCTGGTGCAGATGACGTGTGCTGCCGCGGCCGTGTATGTGAGCGCGCGTACGGCGATGGCGCTGGGGCGGGATCTGCGGGCCGACGTCTTCGCCCGGGTGCAGACGTTCTCGGTGCGGGAGGTCGGCCGCTTCGGCGCGGCCTCGCTCATCACCCGGACCACCAACGACGTGCAGCAGATCCAGACGTTGGTCGTGCTGGTGTTCACGCTGGTGGTGGCCGCCCCGGTGATGGGCGTGGGTGCGCTGGTGATGGCGGTGCGTCTGGACGCGCCGTTGTCGTTGCTGCTGGTGGTGGTACTGCCGGTGCTGACGGTTGCCATGGGCGTGATCTTCGGTCGGCAGATGCCGCTGTCGGCTTCGCTGCAGCAGCGGGTGGACCGGGTCACCAAGGTGGTGCGGGAGCAGATCACCGGGATCCGGGTCGTACGGGCCTTCGTCCGTAACCGGCACGAGCAGGAGCGGTTCGCCGAGGTCAACCTGGACCTGCTGGATGTGGGCCTGCGGCTGGGGCGGATGCAGGCGTTCGGGATGCCGACCGCCATGCTGATCATGGAGTTCTCGGGGATCGCGGTGCTGTGGTTCGGCGGGCACCGGGTGGACGGCGGGGGGATGCAGGCGGGAACGCTGATCGCGTTCCTGCAGTACCTCACGCAGATCCTGCAGGCCGTGATGATGGCGATGATGGCGTTCCTGCTCTCGCCCCGGGCGAGCGTGTGTGCGACGCGCATCCGCGAGGTCCTGAACACCAGCAGCAGTCTGATCCTGCCCGCCTCGCCGGTCACCGAGCTGCGCGAGCCAGGCCGTCTGGAGCTCTGCGGCGTCGGCTTCCGTTATCCGGGTGCCGAGGAGCCCGTGCTGCGCGGAGTGTCCCTGACCGCCCGGCCCGGGCAGACCGTCGCGGTCGTCGGTTCCACCGGCAGCGGCAAGACGACGCTGCTGTACCTGATACCGCGGCTGTTCGACGCGAGTGAGGGACAGGTCCTTGTCGGGGGCAAGGACGTGCGCGAGGTGGACCGGGCCACGCTGGCGGCGACGGTCGGGCTGGTGTCGCAGAAGCCGTACCTCTTCTCCGGCACCATCGCCTCCACCCTGCGCTACGGGCGCCCGGAGGCCACGGACGACGAACTGTGGCAGGTGCTTCAGACCGCGCAGGCACGCGACTTCGTCGAGGCTCTGCCCGACGGGCTCGACGCGCCCGTCGCGCAGGGCGGCAGCAACCTGTCGGGCGGGCAGCGCCAGCGCCTGGCCATCGCACGGGTGCTGCTGGCCCGGCCGGACCTGTACCTCTTCGACGACTCCTTCTCCGCCCTGGACGCGGCCACCGACGCCCGCCTGCGCACGGCGCTGGCCGAGCGGATCACCGGTGCGACGGTCGTCATCGTCGCCCAGCGCGTGGCCACCGTCCGCCACGCCGACCGCATCGTCGTTCTGGACGAGGGCCGGGTCGAAGCGAGCGGCACGCACAGCGAACTGATGGACGCCAGCCCGACCTACCGGGAGATCGTCCTCTCCCAGATGACCGCAGAGGAGGCGGCCGTATGACGGCCGAAGCCGCACGCACCGCCAAGCCCCAGGACTCCCGCCGGACGGCCGAGCGGCTACTGCGTGCCCTGGGCCCTGACCGGCGGCTGCTGATCCTGTGCCTGACGCTGAGCATGGTGAGCGTGGCGCTGACCGTGTCCGTGCCGATGATCCTCGGCCACGCCACCGACCTGATTGTGCGCGGGGCGGCTGATGGGGGAGTGGACTTCGCGCGGGTCGGGTGGGTGCTCGCGGTGGCGGCCGGGCTCGTCGTCGTCTCCGCGTCCTGTGCCCTCGCGCGCGGGAGGCTGGCCCAGGACATCGGCCAGCGCACCGCCTACCGGCTGCGCGAGCAGGCATTCGCCAAGCTCACCGTCCTGCCGCTGAGTTACCTCGACCGCCGCCCGCGCGGCGATCTGATCTCCCGGCTCACCAACGACACCGACAACATCGCCCTTACCCTCCAGCAGCTCCTCACCAAGATCGCGGTATCGCTGCTCAGCGTCATCGGCGTGCTGGGCATGATGCTGTGGCTGTCGCCGCTGCTCACCCTGGTCGCGGTGGCGTCCCTGCCGGTGGCCGCGTTCGTCACCCGGCTGCTCGGTCGCCGCTCGCAACCCGAGTTCACCAAGCAGTGGCGGGCCACCGGCGAACTCAGCGCCCATGTCGAGGAGATGTTCACCGGCCACGACCAGGTGCTGCTCTTCGGCCGGGGTGAGGACGCCGAGCAGGTCTTCGACCAGCGCAACCACGCCGCGTTCGAGGCCGGCCGCCGCGCCCAGTTCTTCTCCGGCGTCATCGAACCCGCCCTGGCCTTCCTCGGGTACGTCACCTTCGTGGCCGTTGCCGTCCTCGGCGGGCTGCGGGTGGCGGCCGGCGCGATGACGATCGGCGAGATCCAGGCGTTCATCACCTACACCCTGCAGTTCAACAACCCCATCACCCAGGCCGCCGCCCTGGTCAACATCGTCCAGTCCGGCATCGCGTCGGCGGAACGCGTCTTCGAACTCGTCGACGCGGACGAGCAGACCCCCGACCCCGCGGTGCCGCGGCGACTCGGGCAGGTCACGGGGAGGGTGGAGTTCGAGCAGGTCTCCTTCCGCTACGAGCCGGCCGAGCCACTGATCGAGAACCTGGATCTCGCTGTCGCTCCGCACCAGACCGTCGCCATCGTCGGCCCCACCGGCGCCGGCAAGACCACCCTGGTCAACCTGCTGCTGCGGTTCTACGAACCCACCGGTGGCCGCATCACCCTCGATGGCACCGACATCGCCGCCCTGCCCCGCGCCGAACTGCGCGCCCGCATCGGCATGGTGCTCCAGGACACCTGGCTCTTCGAGGGCACCATCGCCGCCAACATCGCCTACGGCAAGGACGGCGCCACACACGAGGAGATTGTGGCGGCGGCGCAGGCTGCCCGCGCCGACCACTTCATCCGCACCCTGCCCGACGGCTACGACACCGTCCTCGACGAGAACGGCGAGGGCCTCAGCGCCGGCGAACGCCAACTGCTCACCATCGCCCGCGCCTTCCTCACCGAGCCGTCGATCCTGGTCCTCGACGAGGCCACCTCCTCCGTCGACACCCGCACCGAGGCCCTCGTCCAGCACGCCATGGCCGACCTGCGCACCGGCCGCACCAGCTTCGTCATCGCCCACCGGCTGTCCACCATCCGCGACGCGGACACCATCCTGGTCATGGAAGCGGGCCGCATCGTCGAACAGGGCACGCACGAGGAACTGTCCGAGGCCGGCGGGGCGTACGCCCGCCTGTACGAGGCCCAGTTCGCGCAGGCGGCGACGCTCCCCGCCTAACGGGTCTCCTCCCGGCGGTGCGGCAGGGCGAGCGACCGGACGGCGACGACGGCCAGGACCACGGCGATGACCAGGAACGCCCGCGCGTACCCGGCGGTGAGCGCCTGCACGCCGGGGACGTCGGCGGCGGCGACCGTGGAGAGCAGGGCGAGGCTGAGGGCGCCGCCGACCTGCTTGGTGGTGTTCATCAGTCCGGAGGCGGCTCCTGCGTCGGTGGGGTCGACGCCGCTGGTGACCGCGGTGGTGATCGGAGTGAGCAGGAGCCCGCTGCCGACGGAGATCAGCAGCGCTGGGCCCAGTACCCCGTCGAGGTAGCCGCTGTCGGGGGTGATGCGGCTCTGCCACCAGCCGCGTTGCGGCATCTGGAACAGCAGAGCCACGAGCGCTGGGCAGCCCGCCTGGCCGCCCAGCCGGGCCCGCCGTCCCCGCGGGCCCTTGTCGAGGCCCTGCTCGAAGAGGCCCTGCCCACCGACGAGGCGAGCCGCGCCTTCCACATCCTGTGGACCTCGTGCGCGATGCTGGCGATGACCGATCCCGAACTCGCCGCCGAGCCCTTCGCCGAGGGCCCGGAGCGCTTGGAGGCCGAGCTCGCCAATCTGCTGCGGCAGGCGCAGACGGATGGTGCCCTCGACGCACGCGTGGACCCGAGCGTCGAGTCCGTGCGCCTGCTCGCCCTCAGCCACGGCCTCGGTACGAGTGTCCTGGTCGGCCGGCGCACCCCGGAGTCCGCCCGGAAGGTGCTGGACCACCTGGAACGATTGTTCTCTCGTACTTGAGCGGTCGCGCCGCATCACCGGGTCCGGTCGAGCCGTCGTCCTACGGCGTTTCCGGTGCTGTACCCGCCAGGTAGACGGTGTTGGCCGAAGTGCCGCCTTGCAGGGGGTTGTCGAAGTCGACGACATGGGCCGCGGCCTGTGCGAAGACCTCCCTGAGTGCGGAGGTGAACTGCTCGTCGGGCGGATCGTTCGACCACAGGGCGAACACCCCGCCGGGGTGGAGGTGAGCGGCGAGGGCACGAAGCCCGGCAGGCTGGTAGAGCGCCGCGTGCCGGGGGTGGAGCACATGGCGCGGCGAGTGGTCGACGTCCAGCAGGATGGCGTGGAAGCGACGGCCCGGCTCTTTCGGGTCCAGCCCGCAGGGGTCGGCGGCCAGTGCGAAGAAGTCGCCGTGCACCAGGCGGCAGCGGGTGTCAGAGGTCAGCCGGGCTCCGAGGGGTACCAAGTGCCGCTGGTGCCAGTCGATGACTTCGGCGAGTGCGTCGATCACGGTCAGCGAGTGCACCCGGGGGTCGTCCAGGGCGGCCTGGGCGGTGTGGCCGAGTCCGAGTCCGCCGACGGCTACGTCCAGTTCGGTGTCCGGCAGTTCGGCCAGTCCGAGTTCCGCGAGCGCGATCTCGCCGGCGGTGAAGAGGCTGGACATCAGGAAGTCGTCGCCGAGCTTCACCTCGTACACGTCGTCGCCCGAGACCGGGTGGCGGCGCCGCCGCAGACTGATCTCACCGATCGGTGTCGGTTGCCAGTCGATCTCTTCGAAGCGCAGGCTCATCCGCTCACCTTTCTGACGTTCGTGGATGCGTGAGTGCCGCTGCCGCCGTGGGAATGGGGAGTTGGGGCGGCTCTGTCAGGCGTCGATGACGACCGGGATGATCAGTGGCCTGCGGCGGTGGGTACGGAACGCCCAGTTCGCCACGGCTCGGGCGATGAGCTGTTCCAACTGGTGCGCGTCGCCGACGCCTTCCTGGGCCGCGGTGGCCAAGGTCTTCTCGATCACCGGGATGACGGGTTCGAAGGTGGTGTCGTCGTGGACGAATCCGCGGGCCAGGAAGTCGGGGGTCTCGGCCAGCGCGCCGGTGTCGGCGTCGACGATGGCCACGACGGTGACGACGCCTTCCGCGGCGAGGGTGAGGCGGTCCTTGAGGGATGCCTCCGTCGCACCGCCGACCTCCATGCCGTCCACGTAGACGTTGCCCGCGGGCACCTTGCCGGTAATGGACGCGCGGCCGTCGACGAGGTCGACGACGACTCCGTCCTCGGCGATGACCACCCGGTCGGGATCGACGCCGGTACGGATGGCCAGGTCGGCGTTGGCCCGCAGGTGGCGCCATTCACCGTGGACGGGCATGACGTTGCGGGGTTTGACGATGTTGTAGCAGTACACGAGCTCACCGGCGCTCGCGTGCCCGGAGACGTGCACCTTGGCGTTGCCCTTGTGGACGACGTTGGCACCCCACCGGGTCAGTCCGTTGATCACCCGGTAGATGGCGTTCTCGTTGCCGGGGATGAGGGAGCTGGCGAGCAGGACCGTGTCGCCCTCGCCGATACGGATCACGTGGTCGCGGTTGGCCATCCGGGACAGGGCGGCCATGGGCTCGCCCTGGGATCCGGTGCAGACCAGGGTGATCTTGTGGTCCGGCAGCTTCTCCATTTCCTTGGTACTCACGACCAGGCCCGAGGGGACCTTCAGGTATCCGAGTTCGCGGGCGATGCCCATGTTGCGGACCATGGAGCGGCCCACGAAGGCGACCTTGCGGCCGTGCTGGTGGGCGGCGTCCAGGACCTGCTGGATGCGGTGCACATGGCTGGCGAAGCTGGAGACGATCACCCGGCGCGGGGCGGTCCGCATCACCTGTTCGATCGCGGGATTCAGTTCGCGCTCAGAGGTGGTGAAGCCGGGTACCTCGGCGTTGGTGGAGTCGGTGAGGAACAGGTCCACGCCCTCCTCGCCGAGGCGGGCGAAGGCGCGCAGGTCGGTGATGCGGTCGTCCAGGGGGAACTGGTCCATCTTGAAGTCGCCGGTGTGCAGCACCGTCCCGGCGCCGGTACGCAGGGCCACCGCGAGACCGTCCGGGATGGAGTGGTTGACCGCGACGAACTCGCAGTCGAACGGACCGAACCCACGCCGGTCGCCCTCACGCACCCGCACCGTGCGCGGGCGGATGCCGTGCTCCTTGAGCTTGGCCTCCAGGAACGCCAGCGTCAGCTTCGAGCCCACGACGGGAATGTCGGACCGCTCGCGCAGCAGATAGGGCACGCCCCCGATGTGGTCCTCGTGGCCGTGGGTCAGCACCACGGCCACGATGTCGTCCAGGCGGTCCCTGATCGAGGTGAAGTCCGGCAGGATCACGTCCACCCCGGGCTGGGTCTCCTCGGGGAACAGCACGCCGCAGTCGACGATGAGCAGCTTGCCGGCGTGCTCGAAGACGGTCATGTTGCGGCCGATCTCACCCAGGCCGCCCAGGGCTACGACCCGCAGCCCTCCCTCAGGCAGGGGAGGGGCGGTTTTCAGTTCTGGATGCGGATGACTCATATTCTGACGTTACCGGAGAGTCTGTCGAGGTGATCCACTGGCTGCCCAACCAGCCGGTTCAACACGGCGGCCGAGGAGGTCAGCGATTGGAGCGGGGCCCTACGGCTGCGGACGGGACAGCACGCGGTGGAGGTGGTACCGGTTGCCGTGGGTGAGCCGTACGCCTGGTGTGCTGGAGAAGATCCAGATCGGCGAGGTGTCCGAGCGCACAGGCTTGTTCCTGCGGACGATCCGCCACTACGAGGACATCGGCGTGGTCGGTCCCAGCGAGCGCAGTACGGGCGGCTTCCGCCTCTATGCGGAGGCGAAGGTGCGCAGGCTGGCACTGGTGCGCCGGATGCGCCCGCTCGGCTTCTGCCTGGAGGACGTACGGGCACTGCTGGACGTTTTGGGGCGGCTGCCCGACGCGGGCGGGCCCTTGCCCGAGAGCGACAAGGAGGCCAACTCCTTCGTGCGGGCGTTTCCCGACGCCCGCCTCGACCACCTACTCGCCGCACACGAATAGGACATGGTGCGACCGCGGGTGAGGCCGCTGCGCTGGGCTGGCGTAGGACAGTGGACCGCGGGTGCCCCAGCGGCCTTCCGGGATGCCGGCGACCGCATCGGAGCCAGTCGGCATCCGCAAGGTCCTGCAGCGGATGCCGCAGATCGGGGAGCGCGCACAGCCGCAGCTGCGAGGGCGGCCCCGCCAGGATGTCCGCCACTTCCGGCCGGGCGCCGGGCGTCCGCGCGGCGGCGGTCGGGTCGTCCATGCCGACCCCGCCGGACCCGAACGCCGGATGGGTGCAGGCACCGATCTCCTGCCGCGTCATCGGGACATGACTGCCCTCCGGATATCCGCCCCAGAATCTACTCTCACGTGAAGGTGGACTTGAGTGGCTTGCTCAGTGTGATGAGGCGGCCGGGAGGGAAGGCCGATGGCGGGTGTGGCGGAGTGTCCGTCTTGCGGGGAGGGCGAGGAGCTGCGCGGGGAGCCCCGCGAGGGTGACATCCGGGTCACCTGCCTGTCGTGCGGGGCCCAGTGGATGCGGGGCGCTCCCTGCTGTGCGGGCTGCGGTGGTCAGGAACATCGTGGCGCGGCCGCAGGCGATGACCCGCCACTCGCGCGGCACCCAGCTGTCGATCGCCTCCCGGTAGACGTCCGCGCGGAGCCTGTCCAGCCATGAGGGCTCCTTCCCGCGTCGGCGTTCGGTAATGGCCTCCGGGCGGCGGATCTCGTACCGTTCCCACAACTCGGTCATACCCACGTCCGGCTGGGGGCGCGTGCTGGGCCGGAAGCGTGCGGACCTTCGCCGATCTCTGCGGCCAGCTCGGGGTGCCCCGGTCGATGGGTGCGGTCGGCACCAGCGCGCCTGTGGCTGCTAGTGGACTGCGACACGGCCGGTGGCGCGTTGGGCGGCCTCAGATGGCGATCTTTGGTCTTGTTTTGACGTGTTCCATACGGCATCTTTACGCATGGAGTGCCGGGAAGTCTGGTCGGCGGTTCGGTCCGCCATGGGCCGACGTCAGCATGCCGTCGACCGGAGTGGGGGCCGATGTTCCAGCGCGTCGCAAAAGAGATTCTTTCCGGCTTGACCGTGGCGGTCGTGGCGTTGCCGTTGGCGATCGCCTTCGGCATCACGGCGACGGGCACCTCCGAGGGTGCGCTCGTCGGACTGTACGGCGCGATCTTCGCCGGATTCTTCGCGGCGGTGTTCGGTGGTACTCCTGGCCAGGTGACCGGCCCGACCGGTCCCATCACCGTCGTCGCCACCGGGGTGATCGCCGAGCACGGGCTCGAGGGCGCGTTCCTTGCGTTCATCATGGCCGGCGCGTTCCAGATCCTGTTCGGGTTGTGCAGGCTCGGATCCCTGATCCGCTACATACCCCACCCCGTGGTATCGGGTTTCATGGGCGGAATCGCACTGATCATCATCCTGGGCGAACTGGACCAGGTGCAGAGCAGTTTCCTGGTGGTGGCGGGCACGATCGTGCTCATGCTCGTATCCACGCGAGTGATCAAGTCGGTCCCGGCGAGTCTGATCGCGCTCCTGCTCATCACCCCGGCCCTGCAGCTCACGGACTCGCTGCTGCAGGATGTGCGCCTCGGGCCGGTCCCGCTGAACACGGCAATCGATTACATAGGCCAGATCCCGGAGTCGATCCCTTCGATCACCGTCCCCGAGCTCAGCGGGTCCCTGCTGCTCGCCCTCGTCATGCCCGCGCTCAGCATCGCCCTGCTGGGCTCCATCGACTCGCTGCTGACCTCGGTCGTCATGGACAACATCACCGGCAACCGGCACCGCAGCAACAAGGAACTGATCGGCCAGGGACTCGGCAACGCCGCCAGCGGACTATTCGGCGGCCTGGCCAGCGCCGGCGCGACCGTCAGGTCCGTGGTCAACGTCAGAAGCGGCGGCCGCACCGCGCTGTCGGCGGCCACGCACAGCGTCATCCTCCTCGCCCTCGTGGCCGGACTCGGGGCCGTCGTGCAGTACATCCCCCTCGCGGTGCTGTCGGGAATCCTGATCCTGACCGCGTTCGGCATGTTCGACTGGGAGAGCCTGCGCAAAGCGCATGTCTCGCCGAGGGGCGACGTCGTCGTGATGTTCGCGACGATGATCATCACCGTTGTCGTCGACCTGACCGCGGCGGTCGCCGTCGGCGTCGTACTGGCGCTGTTCGTGCACGCCGTGAAGTCGCGCCGACGCAAAGCCTCAATCGCGCACGACGGCGGCGGCACCTACCGCATCGAGGGACCGCTGTCGTTCCTGTCCGTCGACCGCGTCTTCACAACACTCCGCGACGACTCGTCGACCGTGTCGCTGAACCTGAAGCACGTCGACTACATCGACCTGTCCGGGGCCAATGCTTTGCTGAGCTTCATCGACCACTCGCACAAGTCCGGCGTCGAACTCGGCATCAGGGACTTGCCACCGCATGTCGAGGACAGGCTGTTCGCGCTCGCGGACGAGGAACAACGCGACAAGCTCATGGCCAGCGTGAAAGACCGTTCCACCGAAACCGCCTGCTGAGGTCGAACTCATGGTGTCGCAAGGGCTGACGGCTCCTGGTCCGTGCTCTGTCCCCGGGGCGTATGGCATCCACAGGGCGGTGCTGACCGCCGAACGGGAACAGTTCCGCGAGCAGCTCCTTGTTCGTGGCCTGGTCCCCGGGTGCCGAGGTCTCTGCTGGGCGACCAGCGGACGCGGCGCCGTCGTGGCCACGTGCCCGCGCGTTGGGTCTGTGGCTTTCAGAGAAAGTTGCCCGGGGCAGCGCGTTCGATTCGCCTCATCATGGAGACAGGCGCGCAACGTCTGGGAAGATGAATCTTGCTCTGTGCGAGTGCACGAGGGCGTGATGGGGGAGGGGTTCCGGCGGCCTGTGGCGCTCCCTTGGACCGACAGGCCGCCGAAGTGTCGGAGGGCGATATGTCCGCGAAGAACCGTCGGCTGACGGTCCTGTCCGTCCTGCCCTTCGCCATGATGGGCGTGGTCGCGGTGGTGGATGTGGCCGTAGGCCCTTCGGTGGGATTGCTGCCGCTGGTGGCGGTGGGACCGGCCTTCGCCCCGCTCGTCGGAGGTTGGCGACGCACCGCGTGGGTCGGTGTGATCGCGCTGCTGCTCTGTGCCGGCTTGGGCCTGTACAACGGCCTGTTCGAGGCCCGCCGCGGCTATATGAACCTTGCCTCCGTCCTTGGCGTCACAGTGGCGGGACTCGTGGCCGTGTTCATGCGCCGGGAGCGGGAGGCGGAGCTCGACAACGTCCGGTCGATCGCTGAGGCGGCCCAGCGGGTGCTGCTCAAGCCGGTGCCGCGTCTGGCTGGGGAACTACGCGCGGCCGTCTGCTACATGTCCGCCGTCGCGGAGGCGCGTATCGGCGGTGACCTGTACGAAGTGGTCGCCGCCCCGCAGGGCGTGCGCGTGATCGTGGGGGACGTACAGGGGAAGGGGCTCGAAGCGGTGGAGACCGCGGCCGTGGTCCTGGGCGCCTTCCGTGAAGCGGCGCTGGACGAGGCGGACCTCACCCAGGTGGGGCGGAGGCTGGAGCGGTCCGTCGACCGGCAACTGGAGGAGGAGAAGTTCGTCACCGCCATTCTCGCCGAGATGACAGACCGGCGGGTGACGTTCCTGAACTACGGCCACCCAGCACCGCTGCTGGTCCACGCCGACGGTTCCGCGAGTCTTCCCGAGCCGGACGTTTACGCGCTTCCGCTGGGCCTGGGTGTGCACGGCCCGTCCCAGCCGGAGCCGTACTCCGCGGACTTTCGACCAGGAGACCAACTGCTGCTCTACACGGACGGGGTCATCGAGGCACGCGACGACGAAGGACGTTTCTTCCCGCTCACCGAGCGCGTTCACTTCCTCAAGGAGGACGATCCGGAGGCGGCGCTGGAAACCCTGCGACAGGCGCTGCTGCAGCATGTGAACGGACCCCTGCAGGACGACGCCGCCATGCTGCTGCTCCGCTACCGCTGACCCTGCCGTCCCTGACAGGCCACCTGGGCCGGACGAGCGTTGACTGGCCCTCCACTGCGTAGCTGTCAGTCTGTCTTTGGATACGGACGGGGCCGTATGCGACGGCGGAGCACGGCGCGTGCGGCGCCTCGGGGCCCTCCTCGCTGTTGCTCCGGGCTGCTGCGCTCACTGAAACCACGCATGCGTGGAGAGTTCCGGTCGCACGCCGCGCTGGGCGCGGGCGAGGGCGACGGCGCTGGACAGGAGCCCGACGTGGACTGAGTGCCTGGGGGAAGTTGCCGAGGAAGGAGTGGTCGCCAGGGTCGATCTGTTCGGCGAACAGGCCGAGTGGGCTGGCGTAGGAGCAGAGTGTCCCGAACAGGTGGGAGGCTTCGTCGACGCGTGCTTGGCCCCGCGAGGTTGTCCACGTGCCAGAAGCTGCGCAGCAGGAAGGTGCCTTCCGGTTCGTCGAGTCCGTCGGGTGACTCCTCCGGCAGGTAGCGGTATAGCAGGCCATTGCCCGCTTCGAGGCGTTCGGTGATGGCCTCGCAGGGGCAGAGGGGGCACTGTGGTGGTCTATCCGCGGCCGGGAGGCGGTCAGGCGCAGCTTCAGGGACTGCCGGGGGCAGGCCACTTGCCATCCGCCGGTGTGACGCTCGGGTTGCGCGCCGCCGCGCGGTCGTATCGACATGGTGAGAGCGACAGAGCCGTGGGTGACTCTGGCGTGCCGGGACGAGTTCACCTCGGCTGGCCGGCAGTCCTCTTCGAGGCGCGTACCTGGTTCGAGGAGGAAGGCGTCGGTGACCTCGACGACACCGGTGCCCGCCCGCAGTTCTGCCACGAGGACACCGGTGTCCTCCAGGTTGGCCTGGCGGCTGTGCCGCAGCCGGTCCGGGGCCAGCAGGAAGGAACCGCCGCGGTGGAGGTCGAGCAGTGAGCAGGACAGGGGCAGCGCGTCGAAGCGGGGGACGCACATGAAGCTGATGGCGCCGTCGCGGCCCACCAGGGCGGAGCCACGGCCGTCACCGATCAGGCCGTGGTCTTCGATCGGCAGATACCCCGTCCGTCCCGGCGAGCGATCAACGGCTACGAAAATCTTGTCAAGGCTCCCGTCGGTTTCCGGGTTCGCCCGGCGCGGCGAGATGCCGGAAACTCCTGTATGAGGGCCTGCGTGGGTGTGGGCCGTGGAGAGGGTGACCGGCGTGATCGAGGTCCCGCTCTGGTTGTGGGCGGCGTTTGCCGTGACGGTGGTGGTGTCGCTGGCGGTGGACCTGGTGGCTCACCGTGCCGCACACGTCATCGGCTTCAAGGAGGCTGCCGCCTGGAGCGCCCTGTGGGTGGGCCTTGCTCTGGTCTTCGGTGCGGTCGTCTTCGTCGTCCTCGGCACGACGGCCGGTGTCGAGTACACCACCGCGTGGCTCCTGGAGAAGAGCCTGTCGGTGGACAATCTCTTCGTCTTCGCCGTGATCTTCGCCTACTTCAGGGTGCCCCGTGCCTACCAGCACCGTGTCCTGTTCTTCGGTGTGATGGGCGCCCTGGTCTTCCGCGGGATCTTCCTCACCCTCGGCGTCGCCGTGGTCAGTCGCTTCACCGCGGTGCTGTTCGCCTTCGCGGCAGTGCTCTTCTACAGCACGTACAAGCTCCTCAAGGGCGACGAGGAAGGTTTCGATCCCGGCAAGAGCTTCGCCCTGCGGATGCTCCGCAAGATCATCCCTGTGCGGAACGAGTACGCGGGTATGAAGTTCTTCGTCAAGGAGGCCGGGAAACGCGTGGCCACCCCGCTTCTCGCGGTGGTCGCCGCGATCGAGGCGGCCGACCTGGTCTTCGCCGTCGACAGCGTCCCCGCCGTGCTCGCCGTCAGCGACGACCTCTTCATCGTCTACACCAGCAACGCGTTCGCCATTCTGGGCCTGCGTGCCCTGTACTTCCTGCTCGCCGGCCTGCTGGACCGGTTCCACTACCTGAACATCGGCCTCGCGATCATCCTCGGCTTCATCGGGGTCAAGCTGGCCCTCCAGGCGGCCCACAAGACGATCAGCTCCAGCGTCCCGGAAATCCCCTCGCAGATCAGTCTCGCGGTCATCGTCGTCGTGCTGGCCGCATCCGTCGTACTCAGTCTGCGGCGACCTGTCCCTCCCCAGCTGCCCCACGCCGCCCAGGAGGAGGCAGCCCCACGGCCGGACACGGCTACCAAGAACCCCGGACCTGTCAGCTCTCCGCGGGCAGAGCGGGAGCAGCGGGAGCAGCGGGACGGCCCGGCGCGGCGCGCTGATCGCGCGGACGATGACTGAGCACGTGACCTGTCTCTTTTCTCCGATCAGGCAATCTATCGTTAAAGAATGAGTAAACGCGAGCATGAGACCGGCCCTCAGGGGACGCTTGTGTGCCCGGTCTGCAAGCGGCCTCTGCAGATGACCGTCAAGAGACGGCACAAGACCTTGGGAGTCTTCGTGCCCGTGTGGGGCCCGGGCCCCTGCCACAACCCTGACTGCCCCGAGTACCTCGAGGAGCCGAACCACAGCCACCCCCAGGGACGCTGACACCACAGCCGACACCAGGCTGACGGATGCCGTGCTCGGGGCCGCGGGCGTGGCTCGCATGCCGTTGTCGGCGCATGGAGGTACTCGTCCGCTTCCGCGGCGGCCGGCTCCACCACCTCCTGGAAAGGCCGGGTGACGGACCGTGCCTGGTGGGCCTGCGCGTGCACGGAGCTCGAGTCGGTGAGTTCGGTGGTGATCACCCGCGTACGTCGCCCCGCGTCCCGCCGCAGCTCCTCCGCAGCGGCCCACCGGTGGAAGTGGAGCTTCCATGGGGGAAGCCGGAGGGGCAGGGGAGGAAGTTCTCGCTGCTCCTCACCACGCGGTTCGGCAACGCCGTCGCGGTGAACACGTGGAATACCTGCATCTGGAAGCCCGCGTTGGCCGAGGCAGGCATCATCCCGCCGCGCGCCACAGGAGCGAAACGCTGGCAGTGGGCGGCGGCCCCGAAGGACGGCTTCCACGTGCTGCGGCACACTTATGCCTCGCTCATGCTGGAGGCCGGAGAGTCTGTCGTGACCTTGGCGCGGTGGCTCGGGCAGTCCTCGCTCGCGATCACCCTTGGTTACTATGCTCACTTCATGCCGGAGGCCGGAAGCAAGGGCGAACCGCCATCGACGGGCTGCTCGGGAAGCAGAGGGAACTGCATGCCAGTCGAAACTCCCCAGATTCTCCCCAGGGCCATTGACGGGCGGTTCGCGTTGCCGCGCCCCTCCAGCGGTGGTCGTGGATTTCAAGGTTGAATAGACAGGTTGCCTGGGAAAATGCTGAAAGAGGTCACCACTACCCGCTACATCACGCCCCTGCGTGAGGGTGGCTCGCTGCCCGGGCTCGTCGAGGCCGATGACCTCGGCACCTACGTCGTGAAGTTCACCGGCGCCGCGCAGGGCAGGAAGGCGCTGGTCGCCGAGGTGATCGTGGGTGAGCTGGCCCGGGCGCTGGGGCTCAGGTTCCCCGAGCTGGTCCTGGTGCACTTCGACCCGTCGATCGCCGACGAGGAGCCGCATCAGGAAGTGCGGGACCTGCACAGCGCCAGCGCCGGCATCAACCTCGGCATGGACTTTCTGCCGGGCGCGAAGGACTTCACGCCCGAGGTCGCCGAGACATTCCGGGTGGACCCGCTGGAGGCGGGCCGGATCGTCTGGCTCGACGCGCTGACCGTCAACGTCGACCGTACGGTCCACAGCTCCAACCTGATGGTCTGGCCCACGCTCGGCATCGCACCCCCGCGCCTCTGGCTCATCGACCACGGCGCCGCTCTCGTCTTCCACCACCGCTGGGACGCGACGGAACCGGAGAAGGCGTACGACTTCCGGCACCACGCGCTCGGCCACTACGCCCCGGACGTACGGGCCGCCGACGCCGAGCTCGCGCCCCGCGTGACCCAACAGCTCCTCCGCGAGATCACCGCCGAAGTGCCCGACGCCTGGCTCACGGACGAGCCGGGCTTCGCCACACCCGACGAGCTGCGCGAGGCCTACGCCGGCTACCTCCACGCGCGCGTACGGGCATCGGCGGCCTGGCTGCCCACGGATTTCCCCACTCGGGAGGAACTCGCCGCCGAGCAGGCCCTGCGCGCGGCGAAAAGTCAGCAAGGCCGTCCGAAGTGGCTCCAGCGGGTCCCCGACCTGCACGGCAAACCGGCGGCGGAACAGGATTGGTCGGTACACCTCGGATGACCCACCGCGTTCAGATCGAGTACTGCACCCAGTGCCGCTGGCTGCCCCGCGCCGCATGGCTGGCGCAGGAGCTGCTGACCACCTTCGAGACCGAGCTGACGGAACTCGCCCTCAAGCCCGGCACCGGCGGCGTGTTCGTCGTACGCGTCGACGACGAGGTGGTCTGGGACCGCCGCGAACAGGGCTTCCCGGAGCCGACGGCCGTCAAGCGCCTCGTACGCGACCGCGTGGCCCCGGGCAGGACCCTGGGCCACTCGGAGAAACCGGCGGAATGACCGCCGACTGACTGCGGAATGACCGCCGACTGACTGCGGAATGACCGCCGACAGACGGCGGACTGACTCAGCCTGCGGACCGACTCAGCCTGCGGGCTGACTCGGCCGGGCTCAGCCGGCGAGCTGCTCGTACGCGGGCAGCGTCAGGAAGTCCACGTACTCCTCGTCCAGCGACACCTTCAGGAGCAGGTCGTGGGCCTGCTGCCAGTTGCCCGCCGCGAAGGCCTCGTCGCCCAACTCGGCGCGGAGGGCGGTCAGTTCCTCGGCGGCGATCTTGCGGGCCAGCTCGGGCGTGGCCTTCACCGTGTCCCCGGCGTGCTCGAACTCGACGCCCGCGTTGATCCACTGCCAGATCTGGGAGCGGGAGATCTCGGCGGTGGCCGCGTCCTCCATGAGGTTGAAGATGGCGACCGCGCCCATGCCGCGCAGCCAGGCCTCGATGTAGCGGATGCCGACCTGGACCGCGTTGACGAGGCCCGCGTACGTCGGCTTGGCTTCGAGGGAGTCGACGGCGATCAGGTCGGCGGCCTTGACGTCGACGTCCTCGCGCAGCCGGTCCTTCTGGTTCGGCTTCTCGCCGAGCACCGCGTCGAAGGACGCCATCGCGATCGGCACGAGGTCCGGGTGCGCGACCCAGGAGCCGTCGAAGCCGTCCCTCGCCTCGCGGTCCTTGTCGGCCTTGACCTTCTCGAAGGCGACCTTGTTGACCTCCTCGTCGCGCCGCGAGGGGATGAACGCCGCCATGCCGCCGATCGCGTGCGCCCCGCGCTTGTGGCAGGTGCGCACGAGGAGTTCGGTGTACGCGCGCATGAACGGAGCCGTCATCGTCACCGCGTTGCGGTCCGGCAGGACGAACTTCGGCCCGCCGTCACGGAAGTTCTTCACGATGGAGAAGAGGTAGTCCCAGCGGCCCGCGTTCAACCCCGAGGCGTGGTCGCGGAGTTCGTACAGGATCTCCTCCATCTCGTACGCCGCCGTGATCGTCTCGATGAGGACGGTGGCGCGGATGGTGCCCTGCGGGATGCCGACGTAGTCCTGCGCGAAGACGAACACGTCGTTCCAGAGGCGGGCCTCCAGGTACGACTCCGTCTTGGGGAGGTAGAAGTACGGGCCCTTGCCGAGGTCGAGCAGGCGCTGCGCGTTGTGGAAGAAGTACAGCCCGAAGTCGACGAGCGCGCCCGGCACCGCGGTGCCCGAACTGTCGACCAGATGGCGCTCGTTGAGGTGCCAGCCGCGCGGGCGCATCACGACCGTCGCCAGCTCCTCGGCCGGCTTCAGGGCGTACGACTTGCCCTCGGGGGACGTGAAGTCGATACGGCGCTCGTACGCGTCGGTGAGGTTGAGCTGGCCGAGGATCACGTTCTCCCAGGTGGGCGCGGAGGCGTCCTCGAAGTCCGCGAGCCAGACCTTGGCGCCCGAGTTGAGGGCGTTGATGGTCATCTTGCGGTCGGTGGGTCCTGTGATCTCGACGCGACGGTCGTTCAGGGCCTCGGGGGCCGGGCCCACCTTCCAGGAGTCGTCGGCCCTGATGGCGGCGGTCTCGGGGAGGAAGTCGAGCGTGGAGGTACGGGCGATCTCGGCGCGCCGCTCGGCACGACGGACGAGGAGCTCGTCACGCCGGGGCGTGAACCGCCGGTGCAGTTCGGCCACGAAGGCGAGTGCGGCGTCCGTGAGGACCTCACCCTGCCGGGGCAGAGGCTCGGCGTCGACGATGGCCAGCGGGGAGGGCGCTGGTGCGGACATGAGCTGTCACTTCCTTCAGCGAGCTGACTTCAGTACACGGCGGCACTGGATGCCAGTGGATACTAATTTCCTCATAGTGGAAGTTCAATGGCGAGCGGCTGTGGGCGGCTGTGGGCGGCTTTGGGTGGCACGTCACTCACTCCAAGTGGATCAGGTCGTCCTCCGTGTCGATGTCGTACGCCTCCGCCACATCACCGCACTCGACGAGCGTGATCGCGTCGTCGTGCGCCTTCAGATAGGCGCGTGCCCCGCGATCCCCGACGGCAGTCGCGCTGATACCGGTCCAGTGGTCGGCGCCGAACAGCACGGGGTGCCCGCGTACACCGTTGTACGAGGCTGCCGCGAGCGATGCCTCGGAGTCGTACGCGGCGAGCACGCGGGCCACCGCCTCCGGCCCGATGCCGGGCTGGTCGACCAGCGACACCAGGGCGGCCCGCGCCCCCGTTTCGGCCAGCGAGTCGAGGCCGGCGCGCAGCGAGGAGCCCATGCCCTCCTCCCACTGGGCGTTGTCGACGAGCACGCAGCCGGGCAGTGCGGCTGTCGCGCGGACCAGGTCCGCCTGCGCTCCCAGGACCACGTGCACTTGGGCGCAGCCGCCCTCGCGGAGTACGCCCGCCGCGTACTCGACGAGGGGGCTGCCTCGGTGTTCGAGCAGCGCCTTGGGGCGCCCGCCTAGCCGCCGGCCGCCGCCTGCCGCGAGTAGCAGGCCCGCCACCTGGTCCCGTTTCCCTGTCATGCCTCTTGCTTACCTGACACTGCGGCGAGTTCATGGTGTCGGTCGACTGAATTTCGGTCCTCGGAGTGGCGCCCACCGCTGCGGGTGGCGTTTACTGGCCCGCGGTCCCCGGTGCCTGACCAACGCCACGGGGTGTTCGACGGAAGCAGTACGTACGTCCGGCGCACGAAGGAGTGCGAGGGGGGAGAGCTGTGTTGCGGAGCTTGGGGCAGAGGTCAGTGACCGGCAGCGACGAGGATCCGAGGGTGGCGGAGCTCAGGACCGCGGTGTCCCGCTTGCGCCGCGAACTTGCCACGCATCCCGCCGAGTTCCCGGATCGCGGGATCGCGGAGGACGAGCTGGCTGCGCTGGCCGCGATGACGGTGAGCGGCATCCCCGAGGTACCGCGGCTGCGCCGCTCGCTGCTGTTGATCGCCGGCTCCATCGGCTCGGTGAGCGCGCTGGCGCCCGGGTTGCGGGAGGTGCGCAGCGCGGTGGAGATGTTCGGGGATCCTCCCCGGCGCTGAGCGCCACTGCCTTCGGCGGTTGGGGCGGTGGGTTCGTGTTTGGGTGCGGGTGCGTTGTGGCTGGTCGCTCCCCCACTCTCGGCTCCTCCCCCACTCTCGGCTTCGCTCGAGCGGGGGGACCCCCATGAGCGGGGGGACCCCCATCGCGGCGGAGCCGCAATTGTCACAGCCCCGCGCCCCTTGGGTCCGTGCGTGGGTCGGGGCCGTGGGCCGGTGCGTCAGCCCGTCGCAGGGCGGGCATACGGCTCTGGCCTGGTACAAGGCCCTGGTCCTCCGAGACCGGACCTAAGCGACGGGCATACGACGCACCGGCCCACGACCCCTCCCGCCGGAGAGAGGGTGCGGGTGCGTTGTGGCCGGCGTCCACGCGGCGGAGCCGCACATTGATGCAGCCCCGCGCCCCTTACGGGGCGCTTGGCCCCGAGCTCGCCAACGCCTCCGACAGTTCCACCGCGATCTGCTGCAGCACGGGCACCGTCTTCTCCGTCATCGCCTCCGTTACCCGGCCGGCCGGGCCCGAGATCGAAATCGCCGCCGCGGTGGGTGAGTTGGGGACGGAGACCGCCAGGCAGCGGACGCCTATCTCCTGCTCGTTGTCGTCCACCGCGTATCCGGAGCGGCGGACCTCTTCCAGTGCGGTGAGGAATGCGTCCGGTGACGTGATCGTCTTGTCCGTGGCGGCCGGCATGCCCGTACGGGACAGCAGGGCGCGTACCTCGTTCGCCGGGAGGTGGGCGAGCAGGGCCTTGCCGACGCCGGTGGAGTGCGGCAGGACCCGGCGGCCGACCTCGGTGAACATCCGCATCGAGTGCTTCGACGGGACCTGCGCTACGTACACGATCTCGTCGCCGTCGAGCAGCGCCATGTTCGCCGTCTCGCCGGTCTCCTCGACCAGGCGCGCCAGGTAGGGCCGGGCCCAGGTGCCGAGCAGCCGGGAGGCGGACTCGCCGAGGCGGATCAGGCGAGGGCCGAGCGCGTACCGGCGGTTGGCCTGCTGGCGTACGTAACCGCAGGCCACGAGCGTGCGCATCAACCGGTGGATCGTCGGCAGCGGCAGCCCGCTGCTCACGGAGAGCTCGCTGAGGCCCACCTCGCCGCCCGCGTCCGCCATTCTCTCCAGCAGGTCGAAGGCGCGCTCGAGGGACTGGACGCCACCGCTGGGTGCGGAGTTCTTCGATGCGGAGGCATCCGCAGGGGCGTCGCTGTCGCTGGACGTCGGCACGGGGCGTTCCTTTCAGGTCCGGCAGGAGAAGCAGCCTATCGGCCGGTCAGTTGGTTGACGGACCGGCTGTGGATAACTACGTTCTGCTCAATGAAAGCGGAATTCCGCTTTATGGAAGATTCCAGGCGGAGGGGTGCGCTCTTGACGAGGTGGAGCCTGCGGGGAAGACTCCTTCAACATAACGTTGAATTTCGCAATGCGGAAGAGGCGGAAGAAAACGGCAGCGCGGAACAGCACGGCTGAGAGGGGCCCGGGTGTCCGACCACGGATGGAGCGAGGGTCAGGGCGAGGTGCGGGGCGATCTGGTCCTGCGCTCGACGCGCGTCGTCACTCCCGAAGGGACACGCGCCGCCTCGGTCGCGGTCGCGGAGGGCAAGATCACGGACGTACTGCCGTACGACACTGAAGTGCCCCCTGGAGCGCGGCTGGAGGACTTCGGCGACGACGTCCTGCTACCCGGCCTCGTCGACACCCACGTGCACGTCAACGACCCTGGCCGCACAGAGTGGGAAGGCTTCTGGACCGCCACCCGCGCCGCGGCGGCCGGTGGCATCACGACGCTGATCGACATGCCGCTCAACTCCCTTCCGCCGACCACGACGGTCGACCACCTTCGTACCAAGAAGGACGTCGCCCGGTCCAAGGCCCATATCGACGTCGGCTTCTGGGGCGGCGCCCTGCCCGACAACGTCAAGGACCTGCGCCCGCTGCACGACGCCGGAGTCTTCGGCTTCAAGGCGTTCCTCTCACCCTCCGGAGTCGACGAGTTCCCCGAGCTGGACCAGGAGCAACTCGCCCGTGCGCTCGCCGAGATCGCGGGCTTCGACGGCCTGCTGATCGTGCACGCCGAGGACCCGCACCAGCTTGCCGCCGCCCCTCAGAAGAGCGGCGGCGCGTACGCCGACTTCCTCGCCTCCAGGCCGCGCGACGCCGAGAACACCGCCATCGCCCAGCTCATCGCGCAGGCGGGGCGCCTCCACGCGCGCGTGCACGTGCTGCACCTCTCCTCCAGTGACGCGCTGCCCCTGATCGCCACCGCCAAGCGGGAGGGCGTACGACTGACCGTCGAGACCTGTCCGCACTACCTCACGCTCACGGCCGAGGAAGTCCCGGACGGGGCAAGCGAGTTCAAGTGCTGCCCGCCGATCCGCGAGGCGGCCAACCAGGACGCGCTGTGGCAGGGCCTGATCGACGGCACGATCGACTGCATCGTGTCCGACCACTCGCCCTCCACCGCCGACCTCAAGACCGCCGACTTCACCACCGCCTGGGGAGGCATCTCCTCACTCCAACTGGGCCTTTCGGCGATCTGGACCGAGGCCCGTAGGCGAGGCCGGTCCCTCGAGGACGTCGTCCGCTGGATGTCCGCGCGCCCCGCCGAACTGGCCGGACTCTCCCAGAAGGGAGCCATCGAGGCCGGCCGCGACGCCGACTTCGCGGTCCTCGCGCCCGAGGAGACCTTCACCGTCGACCCCGCCGCGCTGCACCACCGCAACCGGGTCACGGCGTACGCGGGCCGGACCCTGCACGGCGTCGTCAAGTCCACCTGGCTGCGCGGCCAACGCATCGTGGCCGACGGCGAGTTCGGCGAGCCTGCCGGCCGATTTCTCGAGAGGAACCACTGATCACCGTGACGGCGCAGCATGAATCCCCTGTGGCTCGTTTCACCGGCGACGCGAGCCCGTACGGGGGCGGCGACCCGTACGCGGACTACCGCACCGCCGACTTCCCGTTCACGCGGTACGCCAACCTCGCCGACCGCCGGCTCGGCGCCGGGGTCGTCGCCGCCAACGACGAGTTCTTCGCCCAGCGCGAGAATCTCCTCGTGCCCGAGCGCGCCGAGTTCGATCCCGAGCGCTTCGGGCACAAGGGCAAGATCATGGACGGCTGGGAGACCCGGCGCCGCCGGGGCGCCTCCGCCGAGCATCCGTGGCCCACGGCCGAGGACCACGACTGGGCGCTGGTACGGCTCGGCGCCCCCGGTGTCGTACGCGGCGTCGTCGTCGACACCGCGCACTTCCGCGGCAACTATCCGCAGGCGGTGTCGGTCGAGGGCGTGTCGGTGCCCGGCTCCCCGTCGCCGGAGGAACTGCTGTCGGACGACGTGAAGTGGACAACTCTCGTGCCCCGTACGGCGGTTGGCGGGCACGCGGTCAATGGCTTCGACGTCGCTCTGGAGCAGCGCTTCACGCACCTGCGCGTCAATCAGCATCCTGATGGGGGCATCGCACGCCTGCGCGTGTACGGCGAGGTGGTCCCGGACCCCGAGTGGCTGTCCGTGCTCGGCACCTTCGACGTCGTGGCCCTGGAGAACGGCGGCCAGGCCGAGGACGCGTCCAACCTCTTCTACTCGCCCGCCACCAACACCATCCAGCCGGGCCGCTCCCGCGCGATGCACGAGTGCTGGGAGACGCGGCGTCGCCGCGACACGGGCCACGACTGGATCCGCTACCGGCTCGTGGCTCGGTCCGAGATCCGGGCGATCGAGATCGACACGGCGTATCTGAAGGGCAACTCGGCCGGGTGGGCCTCGGTGTCGTTGAGGGACACCGAGACCGGCGACTGGACGGAGATCCTGCCCCGCACCCGCCTCCAGCCGGACACGAACCACCGCTTCGTCCTGCCCACGCCGGCCGTGGGCACCCACGCACGCGTGGACATCTTCCCGGACGGCGGGATCTCACGGCTGCGGCTGTTCGGCTCGCTGACGGAGGAGGGCATGGCGGAGCTGCGGGGGCGGCTTCGGGAGGTGGAGGGCTGACGGGCGGGGGCGATGAACCCACGGACCGATGAGTTGCGGGCGCAAGAGCGGTCTGAACTGATGACAGAGACATCACCTCCCTCCACGGAAGGCAGTCATCATGGGCAAGCTCAGTCTCACCAGCTTCGTCACCCTCGACGGGGTCTATCAGGCCCCCGGCGGTCCCAACGAGGACACCCGCGACGGCTTCGAGCACGGCGGCTGGAGCGTTCCGTACGGCGATGAGGACTTCGGACGGTTCATCGACGAGGTCTTCGGCCGGGTGGGCGCGTTCCTGCTCGGGCGCCGTACGTACGAGATCTTCGCCGCGCACTGGCCCAGGGTCATCGACCCGGGCGACCCGGTCGCGAGCAAGCTGAACTCCCTGCCCAAGTACGTCGTCTCGTCGACCCTGACGCAGGCCGACTGGGCCGGTACCACGATCGTCCGCGGCGACCTCGCCAAGGAAGTCACCGCAATCAAGGAGAACACCGACGGCGAGCTCCAGGTCCACGGCAGCGGCGCCCTCGCCCAGTCCCTCCTGGCGCACGACCTGGTCGACACGGTGCACCTGCTGACCTTCCCCGTCGTACTCGGCACCGGCCGCCGCCTCTTCGCCGAGGGCGCCGTACCGACCGCGTTCACCCACACCGAGGCGCGCGTCACGAGCACGGGGGTCGCCATCCACACGTATGAGCTGGCGGGGCGCCCGCAGTACGGCTCGTACGAGCTGCCGCCGGACGCCGCGTAGCGCCGTGTGAGCTCTCGACCCGTGGCGATGTCCCTGGTCAGTTTGGCCAGATGTGTTCATTGAATGGACGTAGCGCTTTCGGTGCTGTCGAGGTGTCGGCAAGGATCCAAGCGTCAGCAGGACGCTCGCCCTCGAAACAGAGGAGTGGATCCATGCCCGCGCAGGTGCCAGGCCCGCGGATCGCCGTTGTCGGAGGCGGCATCGGCGGCCTGGCCGCCGCGGCCTTCTTGCGCCGGGCGGGACTGACCGCCACCGTCTACGAGCAGGCGCCCGCGCTCGGCGAGGTCGGCGCCGGACTCGTCGTCGCCCCCAATGCCGTACGACTGCTGCGGCGCCTCGGCGTCATGGAGCAACTGCTGCGCCGGGCCGTGCCGCTGGACTGGGGCTGGGAGTTCCGCCGTTGGGCAGATGGAAGCGTGCTGTCGGTGGAGAAGCTGAGCGGCGTGTGCGAGCGGCTCTATGGCGAGCGTACGTACGTCGTCCACCGGGCCGACCTGCTGGAGACCGTCAAATCGGCCGTGCCCGGCGACTGGGTCCTCCTGGGAGCCCGGTGCACCTCGATCGACGAGAACCCGCACGGTGTGCGGCTGCGCTTCGCCGACGGCAGCCGCGTAGAGGCGGACGTCGTGATCGGCGCCGACGGCGTGCACTCCGTCGTCCGGGGCACGATCGCCGATCCCGCACCACCGGCGTACTCCGGTATCTGCGCCTTCCGCACCATCGTGCCCGCCGACGCCGCCCCCGACTTCGCCCTGCGCTCCGCCCAGACTCTGTGGCTCGGGCCGGGCCGGCATTTCGTGCACTACCCGATCAACGGCGGACGGGCCGTCAATGTCGTCGCCTTCGCCCCCGCCGGGGACTACACGGACGAGTCGTGGAGCGCGACGGCCACGAGCGAGGAGTTCCACGCCGAGTTCGCCGGCTGGGACCCGAGGGTTACGGACCTCATCGCCGCCGGTGGTGTCCCCGGCCGCTGGGCGCTGCTGGACCGGGCGCCGCTGCGGCACTGGAGCCGGGGCCGGGCCACCCTGCTCGGGGATGCCGCGCATCCCATGTTCCCCTTCTTCGCCCAGGGCGCGGCCCAGTCCATCGAGGACGCCGCGGTGCTGGCGCGCTGCCTGGCCGCGTCGGCCGACGATCCCGAGCAGGCGCTGAAGCAGTACGAGGCGGTACGCATCGAACGCACCACCCGCCTCCAGCAGATCAGCCACGCCCGCCGCGACCTCAACCACCTGCCCGACGGCCCCGAACAACAGGCCCGCGACACGGCCCTCGCCGGCTCCGACCCCCTGGTGGGCAACGGCTGGATCTACGGCTACGACGCCGAGGAGGTGCCCATTTCATGAAGCGGCTCATGAACCCGCACGCCGACGACGGAAGGAACCACACCGTGACCGTCACCACGGACGACCAACAGCGCCAGGTCGAGGACGAGTTGGTACAGACCGTGCTTGCATCCTTCCGGAACACCCCGGATCCCCGGCTCAAGCAGCTGATGGAGGCCCTGGTGCGACACCTGCACGCGTTTCTGCGGGAGGTGCGCCTCACCGAGGCCGAGTGGCAGCACGCAGTCGACTTCCTCACCGCGGCCGGCCATATCACCAACGACAATCGGCAGGAGTTCATCCTGTTGTCCGACGTCCTCGGCGCCTCCATGCAGACCATCAACATGAACAACGAGGCGTCCGCCGGCGCCACGGAGGCCACCGTGGTCGGCCCGTTCTTCGTGGAGGGCTCCCCGGAAATCCCCCTGGGCGGCGACATGGCCTTCGGCGCCCCGGGAGAACCCTGCTGGGTCGAGGGCACCGTCACGGACACCGACGGCAACCCGGTGCCGGGCACGCGCTTGGAGGTGTGGGAGGCCGACGAAGACGGCCTGTACGACGTTCAGTACGACGACGGCCACACCGCGGGCCGCGCCCACCTGTACACCGACGACCGGGGCCGATATGCCTTCTGGGGACTGACTCCGACGCCGTACCCCATTCCCCACGACGGGCCGGTGGGGCGCCTGCTCGAGGAGACCGGGCGCTCGCCCCTGCGCGCGTCCCACCTGCACTTCATGGCCACGGCACCGGGCCTGCGCACCCTGGTCACCCACATCTTCGTGGAAGGCGACCAACTCCTGGACTCCGACGCCGTGTTCGGCGTCAAGGACTCCCTCGTCAAGCGCTTCGAACGACAGGCGGCCGGCACGCCCACTCCCGACGGACGCGATCTGTCCGGGCAGAGCTGGTCCCGAGTGCGCTTCGACATCGTGCTCCTTCCGGAACCTTCGCCAGGTCGTTCCAAGTGACACGCTGGCCGCGGCGGTCGATGTCGCGCTCGCGCCCTGGCAGCCCGAGGAGTGACGGGCGAGCGGCGCCGGACCGCGACCGGACGCACCTCGCCCCGCGGCCGATGAGAGTGGGGGTGCCGCGGGGCGAGGCTCTTGCTGTGGAGTTGTGGCTGTTGTTGCGGTCTGCCGGTTCGCTCGTACGTGCCGGTCAGCAGCTGTAGTCGACCAGCTTGAACGATTCGTAGTGGTCGGCGGTGTAGTAGTCCTCCTGGTGCTCCTCACCGGTGACGATGCGACGGGCACCGCGGTCGGAGGAACCAGGCGTGATCACTGTGTACTCGTGGTAGTAGCCGGTGGACTGGCTGGGGAGGAGGCCTTCCCGGTTCTGGAACACGCCGCCGTCCTGCGGGAAGGGGTAGGGACCGCCCTGCTCGATCAGGTCCAGCGTGTCGTGTGCCTGGGGCGGCAGGTTGTCGTAGCAGATGCTGCCGACCGCCGTGGGGGAGGTTTCCGTAGCGTTCGCGGTGACGGCGCCTCCTACGAGGAGGCCGGACAGGACGGCGGCCGCTGCGCCGATGCGAGTGATTCGTGGGGGGAATCTCATGGCTTCATGATGACGCGCGTAGAGAGTGGCATGTCAACGTCAAGTTCGAAGATTTGCCGTCAAGTCCGAGGTGTTTTCGGGAAGTTAACCTGTCGCGCAACGGTCCCCTGAGGTCTGGATGCCATGGCGTCATCACCCGGCTTTCCGGCTCTCGGCGAACGCGAACAGGGCGAACGACAGCACCAGCAGCGCGACGCTCGCGTAGATCTCGTAGTCGTCGAGGAAGCCGACCCGCTGTACGAGACCGATGTCCCAGTCCGTGAACTCGTGCACCAGGCCGGCGGCGCCCTGCAAGAAGGCGATCACACCGAGAAACTCCAGAACCTGCTTCATGGCAGGATCCTCGCCCTGCTGACCTCCTACGTTCATCGGCCGTGGGGCGAGGCATGTCCGACGGAAGTCTGGAGTCCGCTCGGAGTGGCCGCGCCGAAAGTCTGTGGTTGCGCGACTTTGGTCGGCGATCGTGCGCAGAGGAGCGGTGTGGGTGGCTGTGGATGCGTAGATTTGTCGACCGTGAGCGGTGACGAGCGTACGACGGGGGCGGGACCGGGAGCCGGGCCGCGAGCGGGGTCGGGAAAGGCGGGGCTGACGCCGGAGCCGGGGTCCGCGCCGGGGCCGCTGCCAGGGCGGCGCTGGCTGCCGTCGGCGGTCGCCGTCGAGATCGACCCCGACCGGGTGGCGCGCGTCGGGCGGACGGGACGGCCCCGGCGTACCGTGCGGGACTGGGCCGTGGACTTCGCCGCCTTTCTGGTGGCCGTGATCGTCGGGCTGCTCGGTGCCGACACCATGTCCCAGACCCCCGACCTCCCGCGCGGGCTGGAGGTCGCCGACCAGTGGATAGGTGCATTTTCCTGCGCCGCGGTCTGGCTGCGCCGCCGCTGGCCGGTCGGCCTCGCCGTGGTCATGGTTCCCATCAGCTTCGTCTCGACCACGGCGGGCGGGGTCGGCCTGGTCGCGCTGTTCACGCTGGCCGTGCACCGGCCCTTCAAGTACGTCGCCTGGGTCGGCGGTGCCCACGCCGTGCTGTCCCCGCTCTTCTACTATCTGCGGCCGGAGCCAGATCTCGACTACGTCCCGTCGGTGCTTCTCGCGTGGGTGCTCACCGCCGCGATCGTCGGCTGGGGCATGTACGTCCGCTCCCGCCGCCAGCTCCTGCTGAGCCTGCGGGACCGTGCCCGGCGCGCCGAGACGGAGGCCGCGCTCCGTGCCGAGCAGGCGCAGCGGCTGGCTCGGGAGGGGATCGCTCGCGAGATGCATGACGTACTGGCTCATCGGCTGACGTTGCTGAGCGTGCATGCGGGGGCGCTGGAGTTCCGGCCCGATGCGCCGCTGGAGGAGGTGGCCCGGGCTGCCGGGGTCATCCGGGAGAGTGCGCACGAGGCCTTGCAGGACCTGCGGGAGATCATCGGGGTGCTGCGGTCCGGGCCCGCGGGCGCGGAGTCGGGGGAGCCCGGCCGCCCTCAGCCGACGCTCGGGGCGCTGGAGTCGCTGGTCTCCGAGTCGCGTGAAGCCGGGATGAAGGTGAGCCTCGACAACCGCGTTGCCGATGCCGCCTCGGTGCCCGCCTCCGTCGGGCGTACCGCGTATCGGATCGCCCAGGAGGGGCTGACCAATGCGCGCAAGCACGCGCCCGGGGCGGAGGTGACGGTCTCCGTGGCGGGCGGGGCGGGCTCAGGGCTCACCGTGTCGGTACGCAATCCGGCTCCGCCGGGGGAGGTGCCGCTGGTGCCCGGATCCGGGCAGGGGTTGATCGGGTTGACGGAGCGGGCGATGTTGGCGGGGGGCCGGCTTTCGCATGGGCCGGTGGGGGATGGGGGGTTCGAGGTGTCGGCGTGGCTGCCTTGGGGCTCGGGCGGCTAGGTGCTGGGTTGACCACGCCCGCTCAACGCCCCCATAAGAGCGCCCAGTTCATGATTACGTGAGGCCCATGACTCCGATCCGTCTGCTCCTCGTCGACGATGACCCGCTGGTGCGCGCCGGGCTGGCCTTCATGATGGGCGGCGCCGATGATCTCGAGATCGTGGGGGAGGCCGCCGACGGGAGCGAGGTGGAGGAACTCGTCGAGCGGACCCGCCCCGATGTGGTGCTCATGGACATCCGCATGCCGACCGTGGACGGACTCGCTGCCACGGAACGGCTCAGGGAGCGCAAGGACGCGCCGCAGGTCGTCGTGCTGACCACCTTTCACGCCGACGAGCAGGTCCTGAGGGCGCTACGAGCGGGCGCCGCCGGATTCGTACTCAAGGACACGCCCCCAGGGGACATCCTTGAAGCCGTACGCCGTGTCGCGGCAGGCGACCCCGTGCTTTCTCCCGCCGTCACCCGCCAGTTGATGGAGCACGCGGCGGGCGGCAGCGGCCCGGACACTCGGCGCTCGACCGCCCGTACCCGCATCGCCGCGCTCAACGACCGCGAACGCGAGGTGGCCGTCGCCGTCGGCCAGGGCCACTCGAACGCCGATATCGCCCGCGAACTGTTCATGAGCGTCGCCACCGTCAAGACCCACGTGTCCCGCATCCTCGCCAAGCTGGACCTCAACAACCGCGTACAGATCGCGCTGTTGACGTATGACGCGGGGCTCTTGGAAGGCGACGGTCACTAGGGCCGCGCGTTGTCAGACCTGGCCGCCCGGGATCTCCGCCAGCGACACCAACCGGCGCTCGTGCCGCGAGAGTTCGCAGGCCTCGGCGATGCGGAGGGCGTGGAGCGCCTCGCGGCCGTCGCACGGGTTGGGCCGCTCGCCGCGTACGACCTCGACGAAGGCGTGCATTTCGGCCTCGTACGCGGGCGCGAAGCGTTCCAGGAAGCCGGTCCACGGCTTGGTCGCGGGCGGCGGGCCGGTCGGCTCCGTGGAGGCGATCGGTGTGCGGTCGTCCAGGCCGACGCCGATCTGGTCCAGCTCACCGGCCAGTTCCATGCGTACGTCGTATCCGGCGCCGTTGACCCGGGTCGCCGTCGCCGTGGCGAGCGTGCCGTCGTCCAGGGTGAGGACGGCCGCGGCGGTGTCGATGTCGTGCGCCTCGCGGAACATCGAGGGCCCGGCGTCCGAGCCCATCGCGTACACGTGGGTGATCTCATGGCCCGTGACCCAGCGCAGCATGTCGAAGTCGTGCACCAGACAGTCCCGGTACAGGCCGCCCGACAGCGGGAGATACGCGGCCGGGGGCGGTGCCTGGTCGGACGTCATCGCCCGTACGGTGTGCAGCCGCCCGAGGCTGCCCGAGCGCACCGCCTCCCGCGCGGCGGCGTAGCCCGCGTCGAAGCGGCGCTGGAAGCCCATCTGCAGGATCGTTCCGGCCGCCTCGACCTCGGCGATCGCGTTGAGCGTGCCCGGCAGATCGACGGCGATGGGCTTCTCGCAGAACACCGGGAGCCCCGCGCGTGCTGCCCGACCGATCAGTTCGGCGTGGGCCGACGTGGCCGTGGTGATGACGACGGCGTCCACGCCCCAGGTGAAGATCTCGTCGACGCCGGGAGCCGCCGTGGCGCCAAGGCGGTCCGCGAGCCCACGGGCCCGGGCGGTATCCGCGTCGGTGACGATGAGAGAGCCACCGACCTCACGGTGACGACTGAGGGCCGTCGCGTGGAATGTACCGATACGACCCGTTCCGATAAGTCCGATGCGCATGGGAACAACCTGCGGCTGAAACCAGCCCCCTGTCAAGCTTTGTCCTGACAATCGGACTTCACAACTTCCCGTCATCATTTACCAGAGCTACGCTCGCCCCGTGCCCAAACCAGAAGTGGATCCGACCGTGACGCTCCAGCTCAGCGTCGACCGGAGCAGTCCGGTGCCGTTGTACTTCCAGCTGTCCCAACAGCTCGAGGCGGCGATCGAGCACGGCGAGCTGACTCCCGGCAGCCTGCTCGGCAACGAGATCGAGCTCGCCGCGCGGCTCGGCCTGTCCCGGCCGACGGTCCGCCAGGCCATCCAGTCCCTCGTCGACAAGGGCCTCCTCGTACGCCGCCGCGGCGTCGGCACCCAGGTCGTGCACAGCCAGGTCAAGCGCCCGCTGGAACTCAGCAGCCTGTACGACGACCTGGAGGCGGCAGGCCAGCGCCCCGCGACCCGGGTCCTCGTCAACACCGTCGTCCCCGCGTCGGCCGAGATCGCCGCCGCCCTCGCGGTCGCCGAGGGCAGCGACGTACACCGCGTGGAACGCCTGCGCCTGGCCCACGGCGAGCCGATGGCGTACCTCTGCAACTTCCTGCCGCCCGGCCTCCTGGACCTGGACAGCGCCCAACTGGAGGCCACCGGCCTCTACCGCCTGATGCGCGCAGCGGGCATCACCCTGCACAGCGCCCGCCAGACGGTAGGAGCCCGAGCAGCCACCACCGTGGAGGCCGACCGCCTGGGCGAACCAGAGGGCGCCCCCCTCCTCACCATGCAACGCACCACGTTCGACGACACGGGGCGAGCGGTGGAGTACGGCACGCATACGTACAGGGCGTCGCGCTATTCGTTCGAGTTCCAGCTACTGGTACGCCCGTGAGAGTCGCGCTTCTCCAGGGGCGTGCTTTCTCCGAGTGATAAGGGGAGCGCCCCTTTAGGGGCGCGGGGCTGTGTCGATTTGCGGCTCCGCCGCGTGGGCGCGACCAGCCACAACGCACCCGTGACCCGCGAATCAGCCTGCAGCCCCCTGGGCGAGCCCAAGCGAAGCGAAGGGCCTCCCCGTGCAAGCCAGCGCCAGCGTGGGGCAGAATCGGCGCGATGAGCACCTACCGCGACCTAGCCCTCGCACACCGCGGCTCCGCAAGGGCCACCGTCCTGCGGACCGTCGGCACGCGTGAGCGCCGATCGCATCTGACGGCTCCCCGCGTCCCCACCGTCGGCATCGACATCGGCGGTACGAAGGTGATGGCGGGTGTCGTCGACGCGGACGGCAACATCCTCGAGAGGGTCCGCACCGAGACACCCGACAAGTCCAAGAGCCCCAAGGTCGTCGAGGACACCATCGTCGAGCTGGTCCTGGACCTCTCGGACCGGCACGACGTGCACGCCGTCGGCATCGGAGCGGCCGGCTGGGTCGACGCCGACCGCAACCGCGTCCTGTTCGCGCCTCACTTGTCGTGGCGCAACGAGCCTCTGAGGGACCGGATCTCCGGGCGACTCGCCGTCCCCGTCCTCGTCGACAACGACGCCAACTCCGCCGCCTGGGCGGAGTGGCGCTTCGGCGCGGGCCGTGGCGAGGACCATCTGGTCATGATCACGTTGGGTACGGGTATCGGCGGCGCGATCCTCGAGGACGGGCAGGTCAAGCGCGGAAAGTTCGGTGTGGCGGGCGAGTTCGGCCATATGCAGGTCGTACCCGGCGGCCACCGCTGCCCCTGCGGCAACCGCGGCTGCTGGGAGCAGTACAGCTCCGGCAACGCGCTGGTGCGCGAGGCCCGCGAACTCGCCGCCGCCGACTCCCCGGTGGCGTACGGCATCATCGAGCACGTCAAGGGCAACATCTCCGAGATCACCGGCCCGATGATCACCGAGCTGGCCCGTGAGGGCGACGCGATGTGCGTCGAACTGCTCCAGGACATCGGCCAGTGGCTCGGCGTCGGCATCGCGAACCTGGCCGCCGCGCTCGACCCCTCCTGCTTCGTCATCGGCGGCGGTGTCTCGGCGGCCGACGACCTGCTGATCGGCCCCGCGCGGGACGCCTTCCGACGCCATCTGACCGGCCGCGGCTACCGCCCCGAGGCCCGTGTCGCCCGCGCCCAGCTCGGCCCCGAGGCCGGCATGGTCGGCGCCGCCGATCTCGCCCGGCTCGTCGCCCGCCGCTTCCGGCGCGCCAATCGGCGCAGGGTGGAGCGCTATGAGCGATACGAGCGGTATGTGCAGTCGCGCCGTACGACGCAGGGGTCGCTGTGACGACCACTTCGCTGCCCAACCAGACGCCGTCGCCCGACGAGCCGCGCCCGCCCGAGGGCCGCGGCCACATGATCCGCCGCCGCGCCCTGACGCTGCTGATCATCGTGCTGCTGATCGGCATCCCGGCCGGCTATCTGGTCATCTCCGCCAACCAGAGCCGTGACAGCGGCAGGACCAAGGAGGAGAAGTACGCCGCCAGGGGACTCACCCCTGACTGGCCCTCGCGGGTCCAGCGCCGTCTCTACAACGTGCCGATTCCGCCGGGCTCGAAGGAAGTCGCGTACTACGAGACGAACAACTGGCGGACCAGCCGCCTGTACGTCCAGTTCCTCACCAGCGACGACGGCCTCGACACCTTCCTCAAGAGCGTCGGCACCAGCCGCTCCGCCCTGGAGAAGGACGACTTCCCCATCAGCGCCCGGCACCGGAACATCGTCGAGTGGGACTTCACGACACCCGGCCCCTGGTCGGGCCTCACACGGGCGCGGAAGAACCCGACCCCGACCCTGGACATGGTCGTGAACTGGTCGAGGCCCGGCCATCCCATGGTGTACGTGGTCGCCAGAACGACGCCCTGACCCTACTCACCCCTTGGCATCCCTCACCTTCCTGACTGTTCCTGACCTGCCGGTTCGGCCGCCGGGTCCGAATGTCAGACCCGGCCCGTACAGTCGAAGACGAGTGATCCGACTGGTCCGACGGGTGCCGCGGCCGGTCGGTCTGGTGCGACGTGGGTGAGGAGGTGGCGGGGAGCATGAGCGTGGCGGAAGTCGAGGGGCGGCGTGTGGAAGAAGCCGCGCCGACCGCGGTGCCGGTTCGGCTCGCTGCCGTCTTTCTCCCCGCCGGACTGCCACGAGACGGTCGCATCGCCTTCTGGGACCCGGACGGCGGGCCGCTGCCGGAGGGCGAGCAGAGCGAGCTGACGGTCGTACGGCGGCACGGCGCGGGCGTCAGGCGGGGACCGGCGCCCGCCCTGAGCCTGACGGTCGGCGAGGCGTTGCCTCTGCTCGTACGGGCTCGGCGGGACCCCGCGGCACACCCCGCCACGGCCTGCTGGGGCGCGGCCGCGCTGCACGCGCTGCGGCTCCTCGCGCGCGGGCGACTGCTGCCCGGACTGACGAGGGACGGCTACGACGCCTGGCGCGCCGGGCCGCTGGATCCGGACGACATCGCGCACTTGAGAGCGGTGGCGGCGGCCCTCCCGTACGAGGGCCATGCGGTACCTCTCCCTGGTCGGGGCACTCTCCAACTGCCCGACCCGGAAGCGCTGATGCGTGCCTTCCTCGACGCCGTCGCCGACACGCTGCCACGCACCGAGGCCGCGCCGTACGCCGTGGGGAAACCCTTCGCCGCGCGCGAGCCGCAGCGGCTGCCGGACGCCCGGGACTGGGCGGCGGAGGTCGCCGCGGGCATGGACGCGGGCGTACGGATCTCGCTGCGCCTGGACCTGTCCGCGTACGAGCTCTTCGATGACAGTGACCGCGACAGTGGCAACGGCGACGGTGAGGCGATGCGGCGGGCGGGCGCGGCCGTCGTTCAGGTGCACAGCCTTGCCGACCCCACCCTTGTCGTCGACGCCGCGGCCCTGTGGGCGGGCGAGGCCGACGGGACGTTCGGGCCTCGCGCGCGTGTGGACGCCGCCCTGGCGGTTCGGCGCGCGGCGCGCGTATGGCCGCCGCTGGACCGGCTGTCGGAGCAGGACGTGCCGGACGTACTGGCGCTGTCCGAGGGCGAGTTGTCCGATCTGCTCGGCGTCGCGGCGACCCGTCTCGGTGCGGCCGGAGTCGCCGTGCACTGGCCCCGTGACCTGGCCCAGGACCTGAGTGCGGCGGCGGTGGTGCGTCCGGCGCCCGGCTCGGCGACGGACGGTACGGGGTTCTTCGAGAGCGAGGAACTGCTCCAGTTCCGCTGGCAGTTGGCGCTCGGCGGCGATCCGCTCAGCGAGGCCGAGATGGACGAGCTGGCCGAGGCACACCGGCCCGTCGTACGGCTGCGGGACCGGTGGGTGCTCGTCGATCCGGCCCTCGTCCGCAAGGCGCGTAAACGCGAACTGGGCCTGCTCGACCCGGTCGACGCGCTCTCCGCCGCGCTCACCGGCAGCGCGGAGGCCGACGGGGAGACGGTCGAGGCGGTGCCCGTCGGGGCGCTGGCCGCGTTGCGTGACCGGCTGACGGCGGGGGTGCGGCCCGCCGAGCCGCCCGCCGGTCTGACGGCGACGCTGCGGGACTACCAACTGCGTGGGCTGGCCTGGCTCGACCTGATGACCTCGCTCGGCCTCGGCGGCTGCCTCGCCGACGACATGGGGCTCGGCAAGACCGTCACCGTCATCGCCCTCCACCTAAAGCGGGCGCGCAGCGAGCCGACCCTGGTCGTCTGCCCGGCCTCGCTGCTCGGCAACTGGCAGCGGGAGATCAACCGGTTCGCCCCGGGCGTCCCCGTCCGCCGCTACCACGGGCCGGGCCGCACCCTGGACGACCTGGACGGCGGCTTCGTCCTCACCACGTACGGGACGATGCGGTCCGGGGCGGCCCGGCTCGCCCAGCAGCGGTGGGGCATGGTCGTCGCGGACGAGGCGCAGCACGTCAAAAACCCGTACTCGGCCACAGCGAAGGCCCTGCGTACGATCCCCGCGCCCGCCAGGGTCGCCCTGAGCGGGACACCTGTGGAGAACAACCTCTCCGAACTCTGGGCCCTGCTCGACTGGACGACCCCCGGACTCCTCGGCCCGCTGAAGTCCTTCCGCGCCCGGCACGCGCGCGCGGTGGAGAACGGCGAGGACGAGGAGGCCGTGTCCCGCCTCGCGCGCCTGATCCGCCCCTTCTTGCTGCGCCGTAAGAAGTCCGACCCCGGCATCGTCCCCGAGCTGCCGCCGAAGACGGAGACGGACCACCCCGTCCCGCTCACCCGTGAACAGGCCGCGCTCTACGAGGCGGTGGTCCGCGAGTCCATGCTCGCGATCGAGACGACGGACGGCATCGCCCGCCGGGGCCTGGTGCTGAAGCTGCTGGGCGCGCTGAAGCAGATCTGCGACCACCCCGCGCTGTACCTGAAGGAGGACGTCCTGCCGAAGGACGCCTCGCCGAAGGCCGGCGACCGGCTCGCCGCCCGGTCCGGCAAACTCGCCCTGCTGGACGAGCTGTTGGACACGCTGCTCGCCGAGGACGGTTCGGCGCTCGTCTTCACCCAGTACGTGGGGATGGCGCGGCTGATCACCTCCCATCTCGCGGCCAGAGCGGTACCGGTCGAGCTGTTGCACGGCGGTACGCCGGTGCCCGAGCGCGAACACATGGTGGACCGCTTCCAGAGCGGGGCGACGCCAGTCCTGGTCCTGTCCCTGAAGGCGGCCGGCACAGGCCTGAACCTCACGCGCGCGGGCCACGTCATCCACTTCGACCGCTGGTGGAACCCGGCAGTCGAGGAACAGGCCACCGACCGCGCCTACCGCATCGGCCAGACCCAACCCGTCCAGGTCCACCGCCTCATCACCGAGGGCACAGTAGAAGACCGCATCGCCGAAATGCTCGCGTCCAAGCGGGCACTGGCCGACGCGATCTTGGGCTCCGGTGAGGCATCCCTCACGGAGCTCACCGACCGCGAGCTGTCGGACCTGGTATCACTCCGGAGGCCGACGTGATGTCAGCCGACCCCAACGCATCAGCCGAGCCCAACGAGTCGCGGGGGCGCGGCAACTCCGCCGAGAGCGGCACGGCCTCCGAGCGGGGCCGGTCGGTGCAGCCGTCGCACGGAGGTGTACGTCCGGACCCGTCGTCCTCATCCGGTGAGGCCCGGCCTGGCGATGTGGCCCGCCGTGCCCTGTGGGCGGCGCGGCGTGGCGAGGCCGGGGACTCCGGAGCCGACTCGGAGAAGGACGGCTCCGCCGCGCCGCAGGCGCGACCGGCGACACGGGGCACGGATCGCCCGGCCCCCGAGACGAACGCCGCCCGGCTGCGGACGCCACCGCAGGCGCCCCGTCCGGGGGACGTGGCGCGTGAGGCTTTGCGAGCCGCGTCCGGTCGGGCCGCGGGCGCTGCGTCTCGCGTGGAAGGCGGGGCGGAGGCATCCCCGCCGACCGGTGACGGGGTGCCTGGAGCGGCGGGGACTGGGGGCGACGTGCGCTCCGGTGCGATGGCCGAGCCGTCGGATGATGGCCGTGCCGAGGGTGGCCGTCCCGACCCCCGCCGTGTCGAGGGTGGCCGTCCCGACCCCCGCCGTGTCGAGGGTGGCCGTCCCGACCCCCGCCGTGTCGAGGGTGGCCGTCCCGACCCCCGCCGTGTCGAGGGTGGCCGTCCCGACCCCCGCCGTGCCGAGGGTGGCCGTCCCGATGCCGGTCGTCCCGACGTTGGTCGGCCCGGCAGCGGCGGGTCCTCCGGTACTCCGCGCCCCGGTGATGTGGCCCGCGAGGCGCTTCGCGCGGCCCGAACCGGTGCGAGTCGGTCCCGTGCAGCCGTGGGGGACAAGGGAGTTGGTCGGCCGAGCCGTCTCGTCGACCCGAAGCCTTCCGGCTCTGAACGGTCGCCGAGGACAACCGACCGCGGCGCGGCGGCTCCCCGCGACGCCGCCTCCTCGGCGACGAACCCGGAGTCCGCTCCTCCGCCCATCGGGCGAGCGATCCCACCCAGTGCGGCACCCGCGTCCGCCATCGGTTCCGTCGGCCGAGGCGCCCGTACGCGACCCACCGGACCCCGGACGGCCGCGGACGTTTCGGCGCCGCGTTCCAGCTCCGTGCCTGACGAAGCCCCCCGCCCGAACACCACACTCCCGTCCCTCGGCACCGACCTGCGCCGTACCTTCCCCGCCCTGCCGCCGCGGCCACCAGGTGAGGACAGGTTCGCCGAGAGCTGGTGGGGCAACGCATGGGTGCGGGCGTTGGAGGAGGCCGCGCTGGATCCGGCGCGGCTTGGTCGCGGGCGGGCGTATGCGGGCAAGGGGCACGTGGATGCCGTGACCGTCACGCCGGGGCTTGTGCTCGCGTATGTGCACGGGAGCCGGCCGCGGCCGTACCGGGTGCAGATCCGGATGCGCACGCTCGCGGACGAGGACTGGGAGCGGTTCCTGGACGCTGCTGCCGAACGGCCGGGGCACATCGCGGCGTTGCTCGACAAGGACATGCCCCAGTCGCTCGCCGAGTGCGGGGTCGAACTGCTCCCCGGCCCCGGAGACCTTGAACCGCACTGCAGCTGCCCCGACTTCGGCCACCCCTGCAAGCACGCGGCCGCCCTCTGCTACCAAACGGCCCGGCTGCTGGACGAAGACCCCTTCGTACTGCTCCTGCTGCGCGGCCGAGGCGAGCGCGAGCTGCTGGACGAGCTGTCGCGCCGCAACGCCACCCTGGCCGCCCGCTCGGCCCAGGCGGGGCAGGAAGGCCAGGAGGGCCGGGAAGGCAAAGAACCCGGACTCCCCGGCGTACGCGCCCGTGACGCCCTGGCGCCCCGCCAACTCCCGCCGCTGCCCGAGCCGTTGCCCCCGCCCGCGCACCCCGAGCAGCCGCCCGCCTATCCGGCGTCTCCAGGCGGCCCGGACCCGTTCGCCCTCGACCAGCTGGCCACCGACGCGGCCACCCGAGCGCACGCGCTGCTCACCACGGGACGTGACCCGGTCGCGGAGCTGACGCTCTGGCAAGACGCCGTCCGGCTCGCCGCCACCCGCCCCGGCTCCGGCCTCACCGCCACCACCCGCGCCCTCTACGCGTCCCTCGCCTCCGCCGCCGGCCGCACCCCCGCCGACCTGGCACGCGCGGTCGCCGCCTGGCGCCAGGGCGGACTCGAAGGGCTGGCCGTCCTCGAGGAACCCTGGGACCCGCCGGCAGGCCGCTTCGACCGCGCCCGCCCGCTCCTCCTGGCCGCCGACTTCCCCGCCTTCCGCCCCTGGCACAACCACCTCACCCACCCTCGCGGCCACATACAGCTCCGCCTCGGCCACGACGGCGTCTGGTACGCGTACGAATCGGAACCGGGCCACGACGACTGGTGGCCCCGAGGCACCCCCGACCTCGACCCGGTCGGCGCTCTCACCGGCCTGGGCTCACCGACCGAACCATGACCGCGACGCGGAGCATGTTGTCAGGGTCAGCTGCCCTGACCCCCGCTGCCTGTTAAAGGGCCGTCAGGCCGACCGGCTCGGTGGCGCGGACTGGTGGAGCGACGGGCGAGGCGTAGGGCACGTCGGGGAGAGGAGCACGGACCACCTGGTGGCAGTGCGGACAGCGGACGTCCTGACCTGTCCGGTCGGCCGGGGCCGCGAGCAAGTGCCCGCACGAGGCGTGGAATTGCTGCGGCTGCTGACTTGCGTGCGTGTGTGGTGCCTTCTCCATGGTTACGCCGGCGCACCAAGTGGGCGTGCCCCGGGCCAGGGCTCGTCAGCCGTCCGCCGACAGACTCGCCTCTTGCTCTCTTGTGCCCTCTTGGTCGGCTGATTCGCCAGCCGAATATAAGGGCCGATGGCCAACTCCGCCTCCAGGAACGGCGGGTAACAGTAGAATTCCCCGATTCTCCGCCGGGTTTGGCGCGCGCGGATGCGGAGTGTTTGGGGTCACCCTGTCCGAACGCGGCGGCGCACCGGAACAAACCGCAGCGGAAGCCCCGGCACCGCCTGGGCCGCGGCGGCCAGCCTCCTCTCGGGGACCACACCGATCACCGGGTAGCCGCCGGTGGTCGGGGAGTCGGCGAGGAAGACCACCGGTCTGCCGTCGGGCGGGACCTGGATCGCCCCGATCACCATGCCTTCGCTGGGCAGTTCGCCGTGCACCGCGCGCTCCAGGACGGGCCCTTCCGTTCGCAGGGCGATGCGGTTGCTCTGGGTCGAGATGGCGAAGCGGGCGGTGGCGAGAGTACGTAGCGCGGCGGGAGTGAACCAGTCGTCGCGCGGACCCGGGAACACGGGCAGCACCAGTTCGCGGGGCGGGCCCGGCCAGAACACCGTGTCGGCGTAACGAGGTTGGCCCTGCGCCGCCCCGATCGGCAGCACGTCCCCGTCTCGCAGAGGGGCGGGCCCCAGGCCGGAGAGCAGGTCGGTGGAGCGGCTCCCCAGAACCGGGGGGACCTCGATGCCGCCGCCCACCGCGACATAGCTGCGCAGTCCGCAGGCGGCCGTGCCCACCTCGAGCACCGCACCGGCAGGCACATACACGGGGCTCCCGAACGCCGCCGGTCGGCCGTCGATCCGTACGGCGGCGGGGGCCCCGGTGACCGCGACGGTCATGGGCCGGCCGGCCCGTACCGCCACGCCGGTCAGCGTGGTCTCCAGCGTTGCCGCGTCGGCGGGGTTGCCCACCAGCCGGTTCGCCAGTGCGTGGGCGGGCTGGTCCAGCGCGCCCGACCGGGGCACGCCCAGGTGGGCGTGGCCGAACCGACCCAGGTCTTGAAGCGTGGTGAGGGCTCCGGCCCGTACGACCTCGAGCTTGCCGTCGCTCACGGGCACCTCACGCGCCGGCCGCCGTCCTCCGCGGACGAGGGTGTGCACTTGGACGGCTCCTCGGGTACGAACCGCACCCGCGTCCCCGGGCTGAGCAGCGCCGCCGGTTCGCGCTCCATGTCCCACAGCGGAACCTGCGTCGTCCCGATGAGCTGCCAGCCGCCCGGTGAGGAACGCGGATAGATGCCGGTGTACGCGCCGGCGAGTGCCACGGAGCCCTTGGGCACCGAGGTGCGCGGGGCATCACGACGCGGTACGCGGAAGGCGTCGCCGAGCCCCGTCATGTACGCGAATCCCGGGGCGAATCCGCAGAACGCGACCCGGTGCTCGATGCCGCTGTGCACGCCCACCACCTCGTCCTCCGTCACGCCCCACAACTGGGCGACGGCGGACAGGTCGGCGCCGTCATAGCGGACCGGAATCTCCAGCAGCGGGCCGCTGTCCGCGGCCGACTCCGGTACGGTCCACCGGCTCACCTCGGCACGCAGCCGCTCCGCGTCCGGAACTCCGTAGAGCAGCACCGTCTTCTCCCCGGGCACGATCTCCCTGAGCGTCAGCAAGCCCGCGTCGCGGCGGCGCACCACCTCGGCGTGCATCGCCTGAGCCTCCCGCGGAGTCTCCAGGTCGATCAGCAGCGAGTCCTCACCGACCGGCAGCGCCCTCATGCGGCCGCCTCCACATGGACCCCGGCGTCCTCCAGTGCGGTGCGTACGCGCTGCGCCAGTTCCACGGCACCGGGCGTGTCACCGTGCAGGCACAGGGACCTGGCCCGTACGGATACGGGCTTGCCGTCGGGTGTCGTGGTACGGCTCTCGGTGGCCAGCCCGAGGGCCTGCTCGACGACCTGCCGCGGATCGGTGATCACGGCGCCCGGAGTGCCGCGCGGGACCAGCGTTCCCGCCTCGGTGTAGGCACGGTCCGCGAACGCCTCGGTGACGCAGCCCAGTCCAGCCGCGTCCGCCCGGCGGAGGACGGCGGAGCCGGGCAGGCACATCACCGGCAGCCGGGGGTCGGCCAATCGGATCCCACGGACCACGGCCTCGGCCTGCTCCTCGTCGTGCACCACCCGGTTGTACAGCGCCCCATGTGGCTTGACGTAGGCGACCTTCGTTCCCGCCGCCCGGGCGAACACCTCGAGCGCGCCGATCTGGTAGGCGACCTCGGCGGTCAGCTCGTCCGCGGGCAGGCTCATGTCCCTGCGCCCGAACCCGGTCAGGTCCCGGTAGGAGACGTGCGCTCCGATGGTCACGCCCCTCTCGGCCGCGCCCTCGCAGACCCTGCGCATCGTCGCGGCGTCGCCCGCATGGAAGCCGCAGGCGACGTTGGCGCTGGTGACCACGGACAACAGGGCCTCGTCGTCGGTGAGTGCCCACCGTCCGTACCCCTCCGCGAGGTCCGCGTTGAGGTCAATCACGCTGTCGGTCATCGCTTGCTCGGTCTCCTCGGAGTCATCCGTGTTCTGTCCGGCGGTCAGGGGCCTTACACGATGCGGTAGTTCACATCCCGGGCGTCGGTGATCAGCATGTAGCCGGGCGCGTGGGTGATCGCGAAGGGCGGCCGTGAGGCCATCAGCGCGGCCTGCGGGGTGACACCGCACGCCCAGAACACCGGTACGTCCCCGGCCTCGCCCTCCACCGGGTCACCGAAGTCCGGGCGGGAGAGGTCCTTGATGCCCAGCTCCGCGGGATCACCCACGTGTACGGGACCGCCGTGCACGGCCGGCATCAGAGCGCTGATCCGGGTCGCGGCGTCGACGAGTCCGGCCGGAATCTGGCGCATGGAGACCACGAGCGGACCGTGCATCCGGCCGGCCGGGCGGCAGGGCCGGTCCGTACGGAACATGGCGACGTTGCGCCCCTGGTCGATGTGGCGCATCGGCACTCCCGCGTCCGCCAGGGCACCTTCGAAGGTGAAGCTGCATCCGATCAGGAAGGTGACCAGGTCGTCCCGCCAGACATCGCGGACATCCGTCGGCTCGTCGGCCAGCTCGCCGTTCGACCAGACGCGGTAGCGAGGGAGGTCGGTGCGCAGGTCGGCGTCGGGGGCGAGAGCGGTGGTCCACGATCCCGGGTCGGTGACGTCGAGGACCGGACAGGCTTTGGGGTTGCGCTGGCAGAACAGCAGGACGTCGTACGCCCAGTCCGCGGGCACCGAGATGAGGTTGGCCTGGGTGTACCCGGTGCACCAGCCGTCCGTGGGGGTGCTGGCGCCCGCACGGAAGACGGCCCGGGCCTGTGCGGGCGTCTGTGCTCTGGTCCGGACTGCTTCCGTCATCGCGGTCCTCTCGTCACGGCAGTTCGGACTGCTCCTGCCTGCGGGGGTGCGCGTGCCTTCATCAGACCCGCGACCCAACTTTAAGGGATTGTTGAACGATCCGACAAGGGGACTTGTTGTTTCGTTCTCGCTTTCTCGATTCACTGGTGGAGAGACATTTTGAGCCGCCGCAGTAAGCCGGTCGGCCCCGTTCGAAGGATGGACGTCATGGCTGCCGAGATCGACCCGGCCGTGCTCATGGGTGACCGCGAACTGCTCGGCCGCTCCAGTACTGCCGACCGGGTGGCCGAGATTCTGCGTACGCGCATCGCGGAGGGGTACCTGGCGCCGGGCAGCAAGCTCTCGGAGGACTCCATCGGGCAGGCTCTCGGGGTCTCCCGCAACACGCTCCGCGAGGCGTTCCGCCTGCTCACCCACGAGCGGCTCCTCACTCACGAACTCAACCGCGGGGTCTTCGTACGCAGGCTCACGGTCCAGGACGTCGTCGACATCTACCGCGTACGCAAACTCATAGAGTGCGCCGCGGTACGCAGCCTCAGCATGCCGCCCTACGACCTGAGCCAGGCCGAAGCCGCGGTCGCCGAAGGCGAGAAGGCGTCGGAGGAGGGTGCCTGGGCCGACCTCGGGACGGCCAACATCCACTTCCACCAGGCGGTGGTGGGCCTCGCCCGCAGCACCCGTCTGAACGAGCTGATGAGGGGCGTACTCGCCGAACTGCGCCTGGTCTTCCACGCGATGGACAACCCACGCGGCTTTCACGAGCCGTACCTGCCGCGCAACCGCGAAGTCCTCTCCGCCCTCCGGGAAGCGAACGTCGTCAGGGCGGAACTGCTGCTGAGTTCGTACCTCGACGACGCCGAGAAGCAGCTGGTCGAGAGGTACTCGGAAAGCTTCGGGGGCTAGGTTCTGTGGCGTACAGGCCCTGGAAGGAGGCCCGCGCGCACGGCAGTTGTGACACGACCCCTGTCCCGCAGCCTGCTCAAGAAACCGCTCAGACCGTGCAGTCACCCGCACTGCACGGTCTGAGCGGTTTTTTGAGCAGGGCAGGTTCAGCGGAGCTCGGTGCCCTTGGTCTCGGGCAGCCCCAGGAGTGCGACCACCGCGACGGCATAGCCGATGGCGCCGTAGGTCAGCGCGCCGCCGACACCCCCGGAGAATCCGACCGCCGTCGGGAAAACCGCTCCGAGGGCGCGTCCGACGTTGTACGTGAGGCTCTGGCCGGTGCCGCGGACCTCGACCGGGTAGAGCTCGGCGAGATACGAGCCGAAGCCGGAGAAGATGGCCGAGGCGCAGAAGCCGAGCGGGAAGCCGGCGAACATGAGCAGGGTGTTGGAGCCCTCGGGAATGTTGACGTACGTCATCAGCAGGCCGGCGCTGAGGAAGGCGAAGATGGCGAAGGACTTCTTGCGGCCCAGCCGATCGATGACGACTCCGGCGAGGACGTAGCCGCAGAAGGCGCCGGTGATGAGGACGAAGAGGTAGCCGCCGGTGCCGATGGCGGACAGTCCGCGTTCGGTCTTGAGGTAGGTGGGCAGCCAGGTGGCGAAGGTGTAGTAGCCACCCATCACGCCCATGGACAACATGGTCGCGAAGATGGTCCTGCGGGCCAGGCCGCCTTGGAAGACGGCGATCACCGGAACGCGGGCGTCCTTCTTGGTGAGCTTCTCCGCGACCTCGGGGGCGTCCTTCACGCGGAGGCGTACGTAGATCAGCAGTACGGCGGGCAGGGCGCCGGTCCAGAACAGGATCCGCCAGACGATGTCCTGGTCCACCGTGTCGATGAGGATGGTGGAGACGAGGACGGCCAGTCCCCAGCCGACCGCCCAGGAGGCCTGCACCCAGGCGAGGACCTGGCCGCGGTAGCGCGGCTTGGCGTACTCGGCGACCAGGATGGCGCCCGCCGCCCATTCGCCGCCGAAGCCGATGCCCTGGAGCGTGCGCATCGCGAGCAGCATCTCGTAGCTGTTGGCGAAGCCGCAGGCCACGGTGAACACGGCGTAGGTGACCACCGTGATCATGAGGGTTTTGACCCGGCCCACCCGGTCGATCAGCACCCCGGCGAGGACGCCGCCGACCGCGGACGCGAGCAGGGTGGCCGTGGTCAGCAGGCCGGTCTGGGAGGTGCTGAGGCTGAAGTACGCCGCGATGGCCGCCATGCCCAGCGGCAGCACCTGGAAGTCGTAGGAGTCGAGGGCGTATCCGCCGAACGCCCCTTTGAAGGCACGTCGGCCCTGGGTGGACATCGACCGGTACCAGGCGAAGGCGCCGGTTACCTCATCGGCCGCGGTGGCCGTCGTTCGTGTGGGTGTGGTTGTCACGCTGGACCTCACGGGAAGAGGGGACTGGCTGAACGAGACGTCGTGTCAGAGCAGTTGAGGGTCGTCGGGCGGTCCTCGTGAGTCCGGCCGCTGGGGCCTGCCGGTTCGTGGACCTGGCTTGGCACTCGATGTTTGAATAAGCTAGAGATCGTTGAACAATCCTTCAAGAGGTATGGAGGTTTTTTCTACGAGGCGTTTCCGTTTCCCGCGGGTTTCGCGGGCGACGCTGATGCGATCCGGCCACTCCTGGAGGGAGGTTCGTGCAGGGGCTGTGCCGGACGCTCCAGGCGAGCGACCGAGGCGCAGTCAGACGAGGTCCTGAGTATTGAAGAATCGTTCAACGATCTGTCCCTGACTATGTGCCTGTGAAGACCACCAAGAAGTCGTTCACCGTGTGGTGTTCAAGCCCCTGGTTGGGGAGATCCGGCAAGGCTTTTCAGGCCCTTCACGCCGAGACGTAGGGGTTCCCCTCACACTCGACGCTGCGACCCGCATGCGTGCCGTTAGGTTGGGACCGGCCGTGTGAGAACCCGTGAGAGATGAGAGGGTCTGACGGGTGAGCGAGACACCACCGAACACCACCCTGCAATACCGCTTTGACGGGCCAGAAGACGCACCTGTCCTGGTCCTGGGCCCCTCCCTGGGCACGACCTGGCATATGTGGGACCGCCAGGTCCCGGAGCTGATGAAGCACTGGAGGGTGTTCCGGTTCGATCTGCCGGGCCACGGCGGCGCCCCCGCATACCCGGCCGGCTCGGTCACCGATCTCGCCGGCCGGTTGCTCGCCACACTCGACGGACTCGGCGTCCAGCGGTTCGGCTACGCGGGCTGCGCGCTCGGCGGCGCAGTCGGTACGGAGCTGGCTCTGCGCCACCCGCAGCGGGTCGCCTCGCTCGCCCTGATCGCCGCCTCTCCGCGCTTCGGCACGGCCGACGAGTTTCGCCAGCGCGGAGTGATCGTACGGACGAACGGCCTCGACCCCATCGCCCGTACGTCCCCGGAGCGCTGGTTCACCACCGGCTTCGCCGCCGCCCAGCCCGCGATCACCGAGTGGGCCGTGCAGATGGTGCGCACCACCGACCCCGGCTGCTACATCGCCGCCTGCGAGGCGCTCGCCTCCTTCGACGTACGCCCCGAACTCGGCCGCGTCGGCGTGCCCACGCTCGTCCTCGTCGGCTCCGACGACCAGGTCACAGGACCCGCCGAGGCCCGCACCCTGGTCGCCGGAATACCGGACGCCCGCCTCGCCGTCGTACCCGGCGCCTCACATCTGGTCCCCGTGGAGCAGCCCGCCGCGGTCACCGACCTCCTCGTACGGCACTTCACCAGCGCCTGGCAGCCCGCCTTCGACACGACCTCCGGCCATATGGCGATCGCCGCGTCCCCGGTCAAGCCGGTGCTGGCCGCGGCCTCGCCGGTCACGCCCGTCGCCGAGATCGCCGCCGCCGAGCAGCCCGAGGCCCTGAGCAGGCCCGACCCGTACGACGCGGGCATCAAGGTCCGCCGTGAGGTGCTCGGCGACGCGCATGTGGACCGGGCGTTCGCCCAGGCTGACGAGTTCTCCGGGGACTTCCAGGAGTTCATCACGCGCTACGCCTGGGGCGAGGTCTGGGACCGGCCCGGTCTCGACAGACGCTCCCGCAGCTGCGTCACCCTCACCGCCCTCGTCGCGGGCGGCCACCTCGAAGAGCTCGCCTTCCACATCCGGGCCGCCCTCCGCAACGGCCTCACTCCGGCCGAGATCAAGGAAGTACTCCTCCACGCGGCCGTCTACTGCGGCGTACCGGCAGCGAACAGCGCCTTCAAGGTGGCGCAGCAGGTCATCCGCGAGGAGACCACGCCTCAGGAGTGAGCGGCCGGGTATCCCTGGGGAGCCCGGCAGGGGCCCCGGGAGTGCGCCCGCTCAAGACGGCGGGGGCAGGATGGAAAGCATGAAGCTCACGAAGAAGTCGCACGCCTGTATCCGGCTCGAGAAGGACGGGCGCATGCTCGTCATCGACCCCGGCGGTTTCAGCGAGGAGGACGCCGCGGTCGGCGCGGACGCGATCCTGGTCACGCACGAGCACCCCGACCACTTCGACGAGGGCCGCCTGCGAGCCGGTCTCGAGGCCAACCCAGGCGCCGAGCTGTGGACCCTGAAGTCCGTCTCCGACCAGATCGCGGCGGCGTTCCCCGGCCGCGTGCACACCGTCGGCCACGGCGACACCTTCACCGCCGCGGGCTTCGACATCCAGGTCCACGGCGAACTGCACGCCGTCATCCACCCCGACATCCCGCGCATCACCAACGTCGGCTATCTCGTCGACGGCGGCAGAGTCTTCCACCCGGGCGACGCCCTCACCGTCCCCGACCAGCCGGTAGAGACGCTGATGCTCCCGGTCATGGCCCCCTGGAACAAGATCGCCGAAGTCATCGAGTACGTACGCGAGGTCAAACCCCAACGCGCGTACGACATCCACGACGCCCTCCTCACCGACCTCGCCCGCCCCATCTACGACCGTCAGATCGGCGGCCTGGGCGGCGCGGAACACCTGCGGCTGACGCCGGGCACTTCGGCCGAACTCTGAGCTCATGCCTCCTGCGGGTCCGTTGTCAGACCCTCCCGGTAAGTTGTGAGGCATGCGGATTGCCACCTGGAACGTGAACTCGATCACCGCCCGCCTCCCCAGGCTGCTGGCCTGGCTGGAGAGCAGCGGCACCGACGTGCTGTGCCTCCAGGAGGCCAAGACCACCGCCGAGCAGTTCCCCACCGACGAACTGACCAAGCTGGGCTACGAGTCGGCGGTGCACGCGACAGGCCGGTGGAACGGCGTGGCGGTGATCTCCCGCGCAGGCCTCGAAGACGTGGTCAAGGGCCTGCCCGGCGACCCCGGTTACGACGGCGTCCAGGAGCCCCGCGCCATAGCGGCGACCTGCGGCCCGATCCGCGTCTGGTCGGTGTACGTGCCGAACGGCCGAGAGGTGGACCACCCCCACTTCGCCTACAAACTCCAGTGGATCGAGGCCCTCAAGGCAGCGGTAGCGGGCGACGCGTCCGGCAGCCGCCCCTTCGCGGTCCTGGGCGACTACAACATCGCCCCGACGGACGAAGACGTCTACGACATCGCAGCCTTCGAGGGCTCCACCCACGTCACCCCCGCCGAACGAGCCGCCCTCACCGAACTCCGCGAGTCCGGCCTCACGGACGTGATCCCGCGCCCCCTCAAGTACGACCACCCCTACACGTACTGGGACTACCGCCAACTCTGCTTCCCCAAAAACCGAGGCATGCGAATCGACTTGGTCTACGGCAACGAGCCCTTCACCAAGGCGGTCAAGGACTCGTACGTCGACAGGGAGGAGCGAAAGGGCAAGGGCGCGTCGGACCACGCTCCGGTGGTAGTGGACTTGGACGTGTAGGCATGGCGCTTCGGTGCATCCGGGCGCCTGTCTGGGGGCGCCCTTCGGAACCGCCCCGCACGGGAGCGCCCCTATAGGGGCGCGGGGAACTGCGCGACCAGCCACAACGGACCGGCAGCCGCGACACGTAGTGTCACCCACCATCCCCTGGCGGGGGTGTGGGGCGCAGCCCCCAGTCTCGGGAAAGGGCGGGGCTGGGGAACTACGCGACTTGAGACCTTCAAAGGTTGGCGTTACGGCGACTGAAGGTCCTCTGTCATTTCTGAGGATTGCGGAGCTTCGCACCCTTGGCTTTGGCGGCGCTGCGAGCGGCAGGGGCACCCTCCTCTCGTGTCGGGGTTCCTGTCGGCGCGACTGCGCCCAACACGCGGAGCAGACTGGTGTGGAGTGCTTCCGCTGCCTCCTCGCTGGACATCCGGCCGGCGTCTACCTCGGCGCTCGCAGCGTGGCCGAGGTTGATGGTGACAGCGACGAGCCAGTCCGGGGAGAGTCCGCCCCCGAATTCCCCGGTCTCCTGACCGCGCTGGATCACCCGCTTCAGCCGGTCGGCGACCGGCGCATGGCGTTCGTGGTCGGTGTGCGGATCAACGGGCAGCAGGCTGATCTTCTGGAGCAGGACGGGGTATCGCCCGGCTGTCCGGTTGCTGGCATCGAGCAGTCGCAGCAGGGCATCCACAGCAGGTCCCGTGTCAAGGCCGGCGGCGTCCATCGCGGCGACCGCTTCCTCGGTGATCCGGTCGAGGGCTGCTGTCAGCAGTTGTTCCCGCGAGGGGAAGTGGGCGTAGACGGTCTGGCGAGTCACGCCTGCGGCGGTGGCGATGACTTCGACGCTGGTGTCGGGATGTGTGTTCAGGAGCCGGACCGCCGCGTCCAGGATGGCGGCCCGGCTGCGCTGGGCGTCGGCACGGCGATGCGGCGCCTGGCGTGGAGTCATTTCTTACACCTTGTCAATATTGCGGGAGGGTGCATATCTTACAGACTGTAAGAGATAGTGCGCCGACCAGCAGCGTGACGGGAGCACCATGAGTCCGTTCAACGACACCGACCCCAAGCAGTTCATCGCCGATTTCTATGCGTCCTTCCACAACGACCTCCTGGACAGCGACGAGGACCCGGGACTGATCGTCGACCGCTATCACACACCGGACATCGTCCAGATCGCCGACGGACACCGGATGGACCGGGACAAGCTCATCGCGCACACTCGCCCGGTGCGCAAGAACCGGCCCAGCGGCCGCTGGGATGTGCATGAAGCACTGGTGAACGGGGATCGGATCGCCGTCCGGTCCACCTTGTATGTACAGAACCGCAACAGAGCCCTCGCCATCGAGGCGCACATGTTCGCTCAGTTCACCGATGACGGGCGGATGCGCCAGGCACACATACTCACCCGCACCCTCCCAGCGGACGCCGGCCCGGGACAGCCGGCGCCAGAGGTGTCCGAGGGGCAGGTGCGGCCGGCGTGACCGAGAGCACCTACACCGTGAGCGGAATGGTCTGCGACCACTGCGCAGGCTTCGTCACCGAGGAGATTCAACACGTCGCCGGCGTCACCGCCGTGGCGGTGAACGTCGAGAGCGGCACGGTCACGGTGACCAGCGACAGGGATCTCGACATCGCGGACGTGCGCGCTGCGGTCGAGGAAGCCGGCTATGAACTCGACGACCGGTTTGGCTAGAGACCTTCAGCTGGTGTTATTGCGGCTGGTCGAGGCCGGTCTTGGTGATGAATCCGGCGATGAGGGCGGGACGGTACTGCATCCGCTTGAGGCGGGTCTTCACAATCCTGGCGAGCTGGTCGATGGTCCGCTTGGCGAGGTTGGCCAGGGATCGCTTCAGGTGGGACCACACGGCCTCCATCGGGTTGAGTTCCGGCGCATAGGAGGGCAGTTGGTAGACGACCAGCCACGGCCGGGCAGCGATCAGCTGCTGCATGGCCTTGCTGCGGTGAGTGTTCAGATTGTCCCAGATCAGGACGATCGGGCCGCCGAGCTGCTGATGGGCGGCGTCGAGTAATCGCGCGTAGTCGGTCTCGGTGAAACCCTTCTTCTCGCCCTTGCGGCGGCGGTGCAGGCGGGTGCGGCAGATGAGCCGCGGCGCCCGGCCGGGGCGAGTGGCAACCAGACCGGCCGGCGAGATGCGGCCGGAGCCAGCGGCGGAAACCTGCACCAGCGGGGTGCGGCCACGCCGACCCCAGATGCGGCCCTTGGGCGGCCTCAGGCCCTGGCCTGCCTCGTCCTCGAAGCACAGCCAGGCCCCCAGGTCCGCCGCCGTCCTTTATGACGGGCCACTGCTCATCCCTCCAGATGGCGATCTCCTCCTCGTCGCGTTCGGCGGCCCGCCTGGTGGGGACCTGCACGCTCCAGCCGATACGGTGCAGCAGGGCGTCCACCCCGCCGAGGGTGTAGCCGACACCGAACTTCGCCTCGATGAGCTCGGTGATCCTCGCCAGGGTCCAGCACTGGTCCTCATCCCAGCCGTGCGCGGCAGGCCCGGCCTCCAGTTCCTGCTCCAGGGCCCGTAACTGGGCCTCGTCGAGCTTGCAGCGCGCGCCGCCCGGCCCCTTCGAGGCCAGCGCCTCGACGCCGCCTTCGGTGAAGGCCCGATGCCAGCGGTTCGCCGACATCCTTGAGACTCTGAACTGCCGGGCGACCTCCGGCTCGCTCGCCCCATGGGCGAACTTCTCGGCTGCTGCGAACCACACCCGCTCCCGCCGAGCCCGTTCCGCGGCGGTCAGACCACCACCGTCGGGATACCTCATGGAACCGGCATAGCCGACGCCACGTCAGCCGTCACCACCCCGCGCTCGACATAACCCCGACACTTGAAGATCTCTAGCCACGACGGACCCACAGCCGAACCCCTCCGCGAAGCGGCACCGCGGCGCTGCCGCTACAGCAACCGCAAGTCCACAGCCCCAGCCAGCGCAGCGAGCCCCGCATTGCCCGGATGCAGATGATCCCCACTGTCGTAAGCGGGCAACATCCGCGAAGGCCGCGCCGGATCCCGCAACACCGCATCAAAATCCAGCACCCCGTCAAACGAGGAGCTGGCCCGTATCCACGCGTTCACAGCGGAGCGCCCCGCATCGGCGGCAGGAGTGCACCGAGCCTCCCCCTCGCAGGGAACGATCGTCGCGCCCAGCACCCGCAGCCCACGCGCATGCGCCCGGTCGGCGATCTCGCGCAGCCCGGCGATGACCTGCTCCGCACTCGCACCCCATCGCACGTCATTGACGCCCTGGAAGACAACGACCGTACGGGCCGACGTCTGCGCCAGGACATCACGGTCGAGCCGGTTCAGGGCGCTCACGCCGCCCATATCGGTGGAGACGCCGTCGCCCGGATAGCGGTCGGAGACCACACGATTCGCCGAGATGCCGTGGTTCAGGACCCCGTAGTGCGGGACCACGTCCTGGTCCCGCAACCGCCTGGCGAGCACATCGCCCCAGCGAAGGTTCGCGTCCGGCGTCGACTTCTCGCCGTCGGTGATCGAGTCCCCGAGCAGCACCACGGAACCGGGCCCACCGCCCACGTCCACACCGGTCAGCAGCGGCCAGTTGCTGATCGTCGAGGTGTACGCGTCCGGGCCGGCGTCCGCGGCATGGTCGCCCGGCTCGCTGAGATACGACCGCTGGACGGCCAGGCTGTGCATGGGCGCGGCGCTCACCGTTCCCGGCAGATGGAAGCTCACCAGCAGATTGGCGTCCGCGGGCACATCGAAGCCGAGCGGATCGCTGAACGCCTGTGCCCCCGCGGGGATTTCGGTCCCGGCGGCACCCCGGAACGACAGCGGCACGGGGGTACTCCGCGGGCTCGCACCGGACCCCTGGACCGCCACCGTCGCACTCCCGATCCGTACGGGCGCGGCGGCGAAGGTGTTGTCCAGCCGGATCCGTACGCGCGGCCCGCCCGCCGAGGTGTGCACCACGAGGCGCAGCGTCCGGTCCGTCCAGGGCCCGACCGCCCCGTACCCGGAGGTCGAAGTGGCCCAACTGCCCGTCCAGCCGGGCGAGTCGGCGCGTACCGACAGCGCGAACACATGCAGGTCGTCGTTGCGCGGCAGCTGCACGGAGGCGACGGTCCGGCCTTCGGCGAGCGGCACGGTGACGACGTACAGCCGTGCCTTCTCGGCGAGTTGGCCGCCGGGCGTGTTGACGTGCGGCAGTGCCACGGCCTTGGTGGCGAGGGGGCCGCGGCGCCAGTCGGGGGCGGTCAGCCGGTACGTGGAGCGCGAGCCGTTCGCGTACCGCACCACCCCCGTGCCCGTGGCCGCGTCACCGGCCGTGCCCGCCACCAGGAAGGCGAGGGCGTCGCCGCGACCGTGGACCCGGACCAGCTGGCCGTCGGCGCGCACGTTGTCCGGCTGCCCTGCCGCCTTGCGCGGCCAGGTCAGCCGGGCGCCCTGGACGGTCAGTGTGCGGCCCGGCGTCCAGCCCGCGGCGGTCAGGTCCCGAGCCGACAGGGAGCCGCCCGAGCCGTCGAAGTCCGCCTCGCCGGGACGCGCGTCGTCGCTGACGGCCGTGTTGTCGAAGAGCCGCTCCAGCGGGAGCGGCCCGGTCCGGGTGGGCAGCCCGGCCTTCGCGGACGCGGTCGGCACCGCCATCATGAGAAGAGCGAGAGCGACGGCCGGACCCCAGACACGTCGGTGCACGACCGACTCCTCCCGTTTGCCGACAAGACGATCAAGACGATCAAGACGATCGAGACGAACAAGACGACACGTGCGAGACGACAGATGTGACACGACAACTGCGAGACCACAGGTGCTCCGCGAAGCTAAGGAGGCGTCAGGAACTCGTCAATGATCGACGCGCGAACTCCGCGCGAAATCCCCTGGAACAAGCGGCCCAGCGTGCCCTGTGGTGCGCCGGGCGATACGGATGACAGGCTGGGAGTATGAACATCTCGTTCCTGGGCAACTGGCGCAAGAAGCGAGACCCCGCCAGAGTCGCAGTCTTCTCCGACAGCGAGAGCGATCGCGAGGGAGTGGCCGAGCTTCTCTCCGAGTGCGAACTGCTGCGCTCCCAGGCGGAGCGGGCCGGGATCGAACTCGACGACTCCCCGGCCTCGTTGGAGGCGCTCGACCAACTGCTGCCGCGCTGGCGCGACGACGAGGAGAGCCTGCCCTGGCTCGGCAACGACGCCGGCCTCTATCTCGGCACGGTCATCCTGCGCACGGTCCCCGGCGCGACCTGGCAGCTGTGGCCCGACGGCCAGCCGGTGGTGCGGCTGGAGTCCGGCCGGGAGATCGACGTGGTCGCCGCCGGGCACGAGTGGGCGGCCAGCGGCGTACCGGAGCTCTCCCAGCTGTACGGCGAGGTGTCGGAGGCGTAACCGGGCTTATGTCTGAAATGCGCAGGTGTCGTACATTGGCTGCACTTCTGTCTGGATAGCTGGAACGTTTGCGGTCACCGCGACACAGCGACGAGTGAGTAGGGCTGGGCATGGCTGTCGATCCCCTGATCGAGCTGCGTGACGTCAACAAGTACTTCGGCGATCTGCACGTCCTCCAGGACATCAACCTCACCGTCGGCAAGGGGGAGGTGGTCGTGGTCATCGGCCCCTCGGGATCCGGGAAGTCGACGCTGTGCAGGGCGATCAACCGGCTGGAGGTGATCCAGTCGGGGGAGATCAGACTCGACGGCAAGCTGCTGCCCGAGGAGGGCAAGGACCTCGCGAAGCTCCGCGCGGAGATCGGGATGGTCTTCCAGTCGTTCAACCTCTTCGCGCACAAGACGGTCCTGCAGAACGTCTCGCTGGGCCAGGTCAAGGTCCGCGGACGCAAGAAGGACGAGGCCGACCGCCGCTCACATCAGCTCCTCGACCGGGTGGGCCTCGCCGATCAGGCCATGAAGTACCCGGCGCAGCTCTCCGGCGGTCAGCAGCAGCGCGTGGCCATCGCTCGCGCCCTCGCCATGGACCCCAAGGCCATGCTGTTCGACGAGCCGACCTCGGCCCTCGACCCGGAGATGATCAACGAGGTGCTGGAGGTGATGCAGCAGCTCGCGCGCGAGGGCATGACCATGATGGTCGTCACGCACGAGATGGGCTTCGCCCGCTCCGCCGCCGATCGCGTCGTCTTCATGTCCGACGGCCGCATCGTCGAGGACCGCACCCCCGAAGGGTTCTTCACCGACCCGCGGAGCAACCGTGCCAAGGACTTCCTGTCCAAGATCCTCAAGCACTGACGGGTGACGCGTTCAAGAACTCCTTGGGGGAGCGGTATCTCGTGGGCACGGGTGATGACTCGCCCGGCAGCAGTCGGCGATCACTGCCCGCGCAGCGGCACCGACACGTACGACGGGTCGGCCGGGGGTGAGGAGAAGGTCAGCTGCGCGCCGTCCGGGTTGTGCTCGATGTAGAGCGGGTCGACCGTGTCGACGACCAGGGCGAGCCGGTGCCCCGCCGGGACGTCGTACGCCGTGGAGAACAGCTCCAGATCGACGCCGAACGGCTTGCCCGGCGTCTGCCCATGGAACGTATACGGCGCATTGCTGACCAGCTTGCCGATGCCGAGCGGGCCCACGTCGTAGAGGTACGCGACAAGGGTGCCGCTCTCCTTGGTGCTGGTGACCGTGGTGTGCAGCTTCGTGGTCCCGCGCACCCGCTGGGCGCTCGCGTACTTCTCCGACTGCCATACGGCGGCGTGCCGACGGGGGAGTAGCGGCATCGAGGCCATCGGGGGCAGTTTGGCCACCTGGTCGAGGATGCTGGACAGGAAGATGGTGCCGCCGTCCGCACCGGAGTTGGTGTTCGCGCGGATCGTGGTGCTGCCCGCGAGGTCGATCTTCTTCCGGGTCGCGGTGACCGACTTCCAGTCCGGGTAGCCCTCGTAGCCGCCTGTGGAGCGGGACTTGAGCCGGACGGGCTGTTCGCGGTCGATGCCGTTGTCCGCACCCTTGAGGTGGTGGTCGAACCAGCGGGCGGTGTCGGTCCACACGTCGTTGGGCAGGCCGAAGAGGCCGGTCGCCTCATTGGTGGCGTGGTCGCCGGGGCGCAGTTCCAGCCGCTTGGGGCCGGTGAGCTTCTCGTAGAAGTCGGCGTACTGGTTGGGCGGGAAGATCGTGTCGCCCCAGGCGTTGGCCATCATGACCGCCGTGCCGTTGGCGTTGATCCGGTCGACGTACGTCGCGGGGGAGCGCTTCTTCCCCCAGGCGATGAGCTCCGGCTCCCTGGCCAGGTTGGAGGCGAAGAAGTCCTTGTAGATCTGCTTGAGTTCGGGGCTCTGGCGGCCGGTGATGTTGCCTGCGACGTCCAGCAGGGCGGTCGCCTGGGAGTGCTGGGTGCGGCCGGAGTAGATCGAGTCGATCAGGTCGGCCCAGCCGCTGAGCGCGGCGACCGCTTTGACGCGCTTGTCGTGTGCGGCGGCGAGCAGGCTGATGCCCGCGCCGTACGAGAGGCCTGCTACGCCGACCTGGTCCGCGTCGGCCGGGGTGTTGGCGAGGGCCCAGTCGATGACCTTGGAGGCGTCGGCGATGTCCGGCGGGCCCGCCACTTCGATGTAGCCGCCGGACTCCCAGAAGCCGCGGACGTTGTAACTGACGACCACATAGCCGGAGTTGGCGAGCTTCTTGGCCTGGGCGAGGTACTCGACCTGCGGCAGGCCCCAGCTCGTCGGCAGGACGATGAGCGGGTAGCGGCGGGTGCCGTCGGCGCCCGCGGGGGTGACGACATTGGCCTTGAGGGTGGTGCCGCCGTCGCCGGCGATGTCTACGAACCGGACGCCGCCGGCCGCGGCCGACGCGCCGGGCGCCGACTGAGCGGCAGGGGCCAGCCCGATGGCCGTACCGGCGAGCAGGGTCGCCGAAACGGCACCGACGGCGGTGGTACGCAGGCCCTTGCGAGGGCTTCCCATGGGTCACTCCTCACTCGTGTCAGTGCAAAGTGACCCGACGGTAACCGCCGCCTCTTACCGCAGGTAACCCGTCGGTAAGTTACGTGCGAGTAACGATCGTTGAAATGTGAATGTACTTAGGAGGCTCCATGTCCCTTCTGAGGAGCGACCTCCACGGCCGCCGGGGTCTGCGCGGCCTTCGTGACGTCCGCGACGAGTTCGACCACATCAGACCCGTACGCCTGCGAGTTGACGACCTTCAAAAGCAGAACGAAGGAGTTGTTGCCGTGCTTGCGCGCCAACTTCTCGTGCTGGCGGGCGAGATAGCGCGTGGCCGCTTGGTTGGTGATCGCGCGCTGGCCGCAGAAGACGAACACGGGTCGCGTCATATGGCCCTGGCCGGCGGTGAGCCGAGCGAAGAACGCGTACTCGGTCTTGCCGGGCTCCAGGCGGTAGGTCTCGCCGCCGATGTGGAAGGCGCCGCGGTCCGGGCCCGGCTCCGGGTCCGTGTTCAGGCGGATGCCCGGCAGCAGTGAGTGCAGATGCGCGGCCATCCGGCGGTTCGCCGAGGGATGGCCCACACAGAACTCCGTACGTTCCCCGAAACCCTGCTGTGCCGCGTCGTGCGCGACGAGTTGGGAGTGGGCGCCGCAGTCCTTGATCAGCGCGGAGAGTTCGAGCAGCGCGGCCACATCGTGGCGCACGACCGTGAGATCCGGGCCGCCCGCGTCGCGATTCACCACCAGAAGCGACTCGGAGTTCTCGGGCAGCCCGAAAAACGCCTGCTTACGGCGGAGTCTGCGCTTCCACAGGTATGTACGGGCGAGCCAGCCGAGCGCGGCGCCGATGACGGCCAGGGCCGCGCCCAGAACGATGTTGCGCACGTCGTCAGTCATGGGCGCGCATGGTAGCGGGCGCGCCGGAACACTGTTCGAGGAGTCCCTGACGGGGCCATGGCGAAGAAGTACGCTGCGCAGACGGCTGATAACTGGAGGTATGGATGCGTCGTCCGGTGAGACGGAAGTTCGTGGTCCTGGCGGTCTCGGCCGCCGTGGTGTCGGCCGGGGCGGCGGCACCCCCGTCGGCACCGGCGGGCGCGACGCCGAAGAAGGAGCCGGTCGCCGTCGGATACGGCGGGGCCGTGGCGAGCGTGGACGCGGACGCGTCCGCCGCCGGTATCGAGGTCCTGCGCAAGGGCGGCAACGCGGTGGACGCGGCCGTCGCCACGGCCGCGGCGCTCGGCGTCACCGAGCCGTACTCCGCGGGCATCGGCGGAGGCGGCTACTTCGTCTACTACGACGCCAAGTCCCGTACGGTGCACACCATCGACGGACGCGAGACGGCACCGCTGACCGCCGACTCGGGACTCTTCCTGGAGAACGGGCAGCCGATCCCGTTCGCCGAAGCGGTGACCAGCGGCCTCGGCGTCGGCACGCCCGGCACGCCCGCCACCTGGCAGACGGCACTCGACGCCTGGGGCAGCAAACGGCTCGGCCCGCTGCTGAAGCCCGCCGAGCGGCTCGCGCGCGAAGGGTTCACCGTCGACCCGACCTTCCGCTCCCAGACGGAGTCCAACCAGGCCCGCTTCAAGGACTTCCCCGACACGGCCGAACTGTTCCTCCCCGGCGGCCAACTGCCCGTGGTCGGCACCACCTTCAAGAACCCCGATCTGGCACGCACGTACGCGGAGTTGGGCCGCAAGGGCGTCGGCGCGCTCTACCACGGCAAGCTGGCCCGGGACATCGTCGACACCGTCAACGACCCGCCCGTGGACCCGGATTCCGGGCGCAACGCCCGCCCGGGCGAGCTGTCCCTGAAGGACCTCGCGGCGTACGAGACGAAGCGGCAGGCCCCGACGAAGACCAAGTACCGCGGTCTGAACGTCTACTCCATCGCCCCCTCTTCTTCCGGCGGGACGACGGTCGGCGAGGCGCTCAACATCCTTGAGAACACGGATCTTTCGAAGGCCTCGGATGTCCAGTACCTGCACCGCTACATCGAGGCGAGCCGTATCGCCTTCGCGGACCGGGGGCGCTGGGTGGGCGACCCCGCCTTCGAGGACGTACCGACGAAGGAACTGCTGTCGCAGAAGTACGCCGACTCGCGGGAGTGCCTGATCAAGGACGATGAGGTGCTGACGAGCCCGCTGGCGCCGGGCGATCCGCGGGACCCCGTGGCCTGCGGGACCGGCGGTAAGGCGGCGCCGACGACGTACGAAGGTGAGAACACCACGCATCTCACGGCGGCCGACAAGTGGGGCAACGTCGTCGCGTACACCCTCACCATCGAGCAGACCGGCGGCAGCGGCATCACCGTTCCGGACCGCGGCTTCATCCTCAACAACGAGCTGACGGACTTCTCCTTCGCCCCCGCGAGCCCCGATGTGCATGACCCGAACCTGCCGGGTCCGGGCAAGCGGCCGCGCTCGTCGATCTCGCCGACGATCGTGCTGGACCAGCACAACAAGCCGGTGGTGGCCCTCGGTTCGCCGGGCGGGGCGACCATCGTCACGACCGTGCTGCAGACGCTGACGGGCTTGGTCGACCGCGGCATTCCGCTGGTCGACGCGATCGCCGCACCGCGCGCGAGCCAGCGCAACCAGACGACGACCGAGCTCGAACCCGGCCTGTGGAACAGCGAGTTGAAGGCTCAGCTCGAGTCGATCGGCCATGGCTTCCGGCAGAACCCGGAGATCGGCGCGGCGACGGGCGTCCAACGGCTGCCGAACGGGAAGTGGCTGGCCGCGGCGGAGAAGGTACGACGCGGGGGTGGCTCGGCGATGGTGGTGACGCCGGAGAGGTAGCTCGGCCTTGGGCGTGGCCGGTCTTGCCGTAACTCAGCCTTCGGCTTGACCGGCCTCGTCGGTACTGCCGCCCTTGCTGCCGTCGGTGCTCTCGTCCGTACGGAACACCGGCTCGCCGAACTCGATGTCCACCGTCACGCGGCTGCCCGCCGGGAGCCGGCCGTCGAGGAGGAGGCGGGACAGGCGGTTGTCGATCTCCCGCTGGATGGTGCGGCGCAGCGGCCGGGCGCCGTACTCGGGCTCGTGTCCGCGCTGCGCGAGCCAGTCGACGGCGTTCTCGGTGAAGGTGACCGTGATGTCCCGGGCGAGCAGCCGCTGCCGCGTCTGATCCAGCAAGTGCTCGGTGATGCGGTGCAGTTGATCGCTGGTGAGCTGCCGGAAGACCACGATCTCGTCGATCCGGTTGAGGAACTCCGGCCGGAAGTGCTGACGCAACGGGCGCAGGATCTGCTCACGGCGGGCCTGCTCGTCGGCCTCGGCGTCGCGCGCGGAGAACCCGAGGCCGGTGCCGCGGGTGATCGCCTCGGAGCCGAGATTGCTCGTCATCACGATCACGGTGTTGGCGAAGTCCACCGTGCGGCCCTGCGCGTCGGTGAGCCGGCCGTCGTCCAGCACCTGCAACAGGATGTTGAACACATCGGGGTGGGCCTTCTCCACCTCGTCGAGGAGAAGCAGCGAGTACGGATGCCGCCGTACGGTCTCGGTGAGCTGCCCGGCCTCCTCGTGGCCGACATAGCCGGGCGGGGCGCCGACGAGCCGGCTGACGGTGTGCCGTTCCTGGTACTCGCTCATGTCCAGGCGCACCATCCGCTCCTCGCTGCCGAACAGGGCCTCCGCCAGCGCACGGGCCAGCTCCGTCTTGCCGACCCCGGTCGGGCCGAGGAAGAGGAAGCTGCCGATCGGCCGGTCCGGGCTGGCGAGCCCGGCCCGGGAACGCAGAATCGCGTCGGCCACGACCCTGACCGCCTCGTCCTGCCCGACGACCCGCTCATGCAGATGCTCCTCCAGGCCGAGCAGCCGGTCCTTCTCCTCGGTCGTGAGACTGCTGACCGGGATACCGGTCTGCCGGGAGACCACCTCGGCGACGGCCTCGGCGGTGACCTCGAGCTGCTGTCCTTCGTCGGCCTCGCCGTCACGCCCGGCCTCGATCTTCGTCTTCAGCTCGCTGATCCGGTCGCGCAACTGCGTGGCCTGCTCGTACTGTTCACTCGCCACCGCCTGGTCCTTGTCCCGGGTGAGCTGCTCGACCTCGCGTTCCAGGGCGCGTACGTCGGTGCCCTTGGTCCGGGCGCGCAGGCGTACCCGAGCGCCCGCCTGGTCCATCAGGTCGATGGCCTTGTCCGGCAGATGGCGGTCCGTGATGTAGCGGTCGGACAGTTCTACGGCGGCGACCAGGGCCTCATCGGTGTAGCGGACCTGGTGATGGGCCTCGTACCGGTCGCTCAGGCCGCGCAGGATCTCCAACGCGTCCGACGGGGAGGGCTCGGGGACCAGGATCGGCTGGAACCGGCGCGCCAGGGCCGCGTCCTTCTCGATCCGGCGGAACTCCTCCAGCGTCGTGGCACCCACCACGTGCAGCTCACCGCGGGCCAGCGGCGGCTTGAGGATGTTGCCCGCATCCATCGAACCGCCCTCGCCGCTGCCTCCGGCGCCGACGACGGTGTGCAGCTCGTCGATGAAGACGATCAGCTCGTCGGAGTTCGCCCGGATCTCGTCGACGATGTTGGTCAGCCGCTCCTCGAAGTCACCGCGATAGCGCGTGCCCGCGACCACGCCCGACAGGTCCAGGGCGACGACGCGGCGGCCGGCGAGGACATCGGGCACATCGCCGTCGGCGATGCGCTCCGCGAGGCCCTCCACGATGGCGGTCTTGCCCACGCCCGCGTCGCCGATGAGCACCGGGTTGTTCTTGCCTCGGCGGGACAGCACCTCGACGGTCTGCTCGATCTCCGTGTCCCGTCCGATGACCGGGTCGATACGGCCCTGCCGCGCGAGGTCGGTGAGATCGCGGCCGTACTTGTCGAGGGTGGGGGTGGGGGAGGAACGCGCCCGCTCGGGGTGCGCGGGGGCGCCTGCCGCCGGGGCCGAGCCCTCGGGCGGGCGGGGGGAGGGGGAGAACCGGGCGGCGTTCAGGATGTGTCCGGCTGCGGAGTCGGGGTTGGCGGCGAGGGCGCTGAGGACGTGTTCGGGGCCTATGTAGCCGACGCCCTCCGCCCTGGCGAGGGCGTGGGCGTCGAGGAGGGCGCGTTTTACGGCGGGGGTGATGCCGAGGGGGGTGTGGGGGCGGTCTGGGCGGCCGTCGGGACCGCCGTCGGGTCCGTTTGCGGAGCGGTCCTCGGGACGGTTCTCGGGGCGGGTGGGTGACTGGTCGGGCTTGATGGCGGACTGGTCGCCGGACCTGCTGTCGGGCGGGCCCACGCGCTCGTCGATCTCGGTGGCCAGCGCGTCGGGGTCGGCGCCGGCGCGGGCCAGCAGGCTTCGGGTGGGTTCGACGGCGAGGGCGGCGCGGAGGAGGTGCTGGGTGTCCAGGTCCGTGCTGCCGTGTTCGGTGGCGTAGGTCGCGGCGGTGGCCACCAGCTGGCGCGCCGGGCCGCTCATCAGCCGGCCTATGTCGATATGCCGGGGAGCGGGGCGTGGCCCGCCCCCGAAGAAGCGTGCGAAGAATTCTCCGAAGGGGTCCGGTCCGTATCCCTCCGGGCCTGGGAAGCCGCTGGTCATGGCCATCCTCGCTTGTCGACTTGCCGTCGGGCTCGCGAGTGCCCATGCCTCCGGCGGTTACACGTGGGGGTTCGGGGGTGGATGGGGGTTCGTTTTTTGGTGCGGGTTCGTTGGGGCTGGTGGCGCGGCCCCGCGGGGTGCCTCCGGCGGTGGCGCGGTTGGGTTCGTTGGCGGGTGCGGCGCCGTCGCGGCTGGTCGCGCCAGCCCCGCGGGGTGCCTCCGGCGGTTGGGCGGGTGCGGGTTGTGTGTGGCTGGTCGCGCAGTTCCCCGCGCCCCTTGGGTGCGTGGTGGGTGCGGGGCCGCGGTCCGGTGCGTCAGCCCGTCGCCAACAGGGCATACGGCCCCTTGCTTCCACAGGGTGCTGGTGTGCCCAGACCGAAGCTAAGCGACGGGCATAGGACGCACCGGCCCACGTCCCCTCCCGCCGGCGGGAGAGTGCCGGTTTCGTCGGGGCTGGCGAGCATGGCGGCTGGTGAGCTTCGTGGCTGACGGTTCCGGGGGCGCCCCTTTAGGGGCGCGGGGAACTGCGCGACCAGCCACGACGCACCCGCAGCCGAGACACAACTGTCACCCACCACCCCGATAGGCACCCCACCCACCCCGTGAACCCACCCACCCACCCACCCGCCGTAGGCGCCCCACCCCCAGCCGGGGGCTGTGGGCGCAGCCCTCAGTTTCGGGAAGGGGCGGGGTTGGGGAAGAGAACCGCCGCGACGGGGCCCTCAGCGAGCCGTCAAGACTCGCGGGCCCGCGTCCGTGATGGCTACCGTGTGTTCGGCGTGGGCCGCGCGGGAGCCGTCGTTGGTTCGGAGGGTCCAGCCGTCCGAGGCGGCGTGGTAGCCGTCGGTGCCGCCGGCGATGAGCATCGGCTCGATCGCGAGGACCATGCCGTGGCGGAGGGGCAAGCCGCGGCCGGGACGGCCCTCGTTCGGGACCGGAGGGTCCTCGTGCATACGGCGCCCGATGCCGTGGCCACCGAAGCCGTCCGGAATGCCGTAACCCGCCGCCCGGCACACCGTGCCGACGGCATGGGCGATGTCGCCGATGCGGTTACCGACGACGGCCGCCTCGATGCCCGCCGCAAGCGCACGCTCGGCCGTCTCCACGAGGCGTACGTCGTCGGGCCGCGGCCGGCCCACGACGAAACTGATCGCCGAGTCGCCGACCCAGCCCCCCAGTTCGGCCCCGAAGTCGGCGGAGACCAGGTCACCGTCGCGCAGCCGGTACCCGGTCGGGATCCCGTGCACGATGGCGTCGTTCACCGAGGTGCACAGGACCGCAGGGAAGGGCGTAGGAGCGAAGGAGGGCCGATAACCGAGGAAGGGGGAGCCGGCGCCGGCGGCGCGCAGGACGTCGTGGGCGACCTCGTCCAGTTCCAGCAGCGATACGCCCACGGCAGCAGCCTTATGTACCGCCGTGAGGGCCTGGCCCACAACCTGGCCCGCTTCGTACATGGCGTCGATCGACGTGTCTGTTTTGAGTTCCACCATGCCAATTACTATACCGGTCGGCGCCCATTACTATACCGCTCACCGGTATTAGTATGGTGGGCATGGTACGCACCCCCCTGACCCCCGAAGAGCGTGAACGCGGCGAGCGGCTCGGCCAGTTGCTGCGTGAGGCCCGTGGCGGCCGCAGCATGGCGGAGGTCGCCGCCAGCGCGGGCCTCTCCGCCGAGACGCTCCGCAAGATCGAGACCGGCCGTGCCCCGACGCCCGCCTTCTTCACCGTGGCGGCACTGGCCGGAGTGCTGGGTCTGTCGATGGACGAGATCGTGGGGAGGTGCGCGCCTGCCGGGGTGTAGCGTCCTGCGCGTATACGGGACTTGACGGCCTCAGAAGTCGAACCGCGCACGTCAAGTTCCGAGTTGCGCGGAGCACTCTGCGTCCGGTCCGAAAACCTCTCGTAGCGCATCCGTAACATGAATGGTGTTTTCTACCGGAACGGAGTACTCCAGGCCGGCGTGGGGTGAACGTAATGGCGGTGGATCAACTCCCGGGGCAGGTGCGGGAGTTCGCGCAGTATCTCAAGGGACTGCTGACCCGGCTCGACCAGGGCGGCGGGTGGTGCGGTGTGTTCTGGCAGCGCGATCCCGACGGGATGCGGGCCTGCATGGATGGCTGGGAGGTGCCGCCCTGGGACGTTGTGGAGGCGCTTCTCCAGGACCTCGCGCTCGCATACGGCGACCGGGCCGCCGCCCAGGAGACCGAGCGGGCGCGCGCCTTGCATCAGGCCTCACTCGCCGCGTACGACGCCCGGCCCGGCGGCCGGGAGGCCCTCGGTGACCGCCTCGACGTGATGCTCCGCGAACAGCGCTACGCCGCCGAACGCCAGGTGGAACTGACCCAGGCTCTGCGCACCGCCGCCTCCCGCGACGAGGCCGACTCCATACGCCTCGACCTGGCCTGGGCCCGCGACGACCACGAACGCGCCACCGCTCGCTGTGCCGAAATCCGGTCCCGGATGGAGGAGTTGGACCGCCGGACGACGGGCGGTCAGGCTATGACGATTCCTCCGGGGGACGGCGGGGGTGTCGTCTGGGTCGATGAGGAGGCCGACGACCGTGCCACCGGCGGGCGCGTGGGCGCGCGGCGTCAGGAGTCGGTCGCGGACGACTGGCCCGACATCTGGCGGGACTCGACCGCGCGGCGGGCCGCCTGGGAGCCCGACGTCGGCGTGAACACCCCGACGTCCGCCTCCTCCGCACCTTCACCTGAGCACGCCACGCCGTCGGACGACCGGCCCTCCGCGGCCGACGTCCGCCCCGCGCCCTCCGAACCCGCCCCCAAAGCGGCCAAGCAACGCTCCAAACGGCGGCCCCGGGGCAGTGCCCGTTTCGCCGGGATGGAAGCGGACCCGGGTGCCAGCGCCGTACCGGACATGGCCGCTCCTGTCGCCACGGACCGCAGCCCGCGGGGGGTCCGTTACGTGGGGGTCGCCGAGGAAGCGGAACCTCGGCCGTCGGCGCCGCGTCAGCCGGCGGGGCGGCGTGAGGCCTTGGACGACGAGGCGCGGCGGGCCACGGTCGAGACCGTTGAGCGGCTCGTACGGTTGCGGCGTGAGGGCCACAGCGGGGAGGCGCACGCCCTGCTGGCCGAGGCCGCGTACTGGCCTGCGGCCCGGCTTCCTCTTCTCGCCGCCGAGTTGCATCGTGCGGGGTTGGGGGCGGATTGGGCCACGTTGTTGTGGGAGGCGGTTTCGTTGCCGGCCGATCGGTTGGTTGCGGCGGCCGATGCGCTTGCCGCTGCCGGGCGTACGGCGGATGGTCGGCAGATGCTGCGACAGGGTGTCGCGCGGCCTGCCTCGGAGATCGGCGAGGCGGTGTTGGCGCTTGCCGAGGAGGGGCGCGACCGTGAGGTGCGTGCGCTTCTCGATGCGTACGTGCGCGTCCGTACGCCCGAGGAGGCGGCCCGCAGCGCGGCCCCCGACCCGGCGCGCCTCGCGCCCCTCCTCCTGTCGGCCTCCAAGGCCGTCTCGGAGGAACGCCACTGGGACCTGGTCCATGCGTTGCGCGTAGCTGGTTACACGGCTTGACCCCTGGCAGTCCGGCGCCCACGGGGGGTGGTGGGTTCGGTTCATGGGCGACTGCGGGCCCGTCGTTGGCGGTTCCTTTCCCCAACCCCGCCCCTTCCCGAAACTCGGGGCTCCGCCCCCAGGCCCCTCTGCGTGGGGTGGGCGGGGTGCCTGCGGCGGGGTGGGGGGGCGCTTACCGCGGGTGGGTGAGGTGCCTACCGGGGTGGGGTGTCGGGGTTGTGTCGCGGCTGCGGGTGCGTTGTGGCTGGTCGCGCAGTTCCCCGCGCCCCTAAAAACTCCCTAAAAACCTGCGACTGCCCGCACCCGGAAGAGCAAGCGACCCGAAAAGCCCGCATGCCCCACGTGCCCGCAGCTTCTCAACAGCGGGAGGCCCCGCACGCCCGACTGCCCGCGGCTTCCCGCCGGCGGGAGGCCCCGCACGCCCGACTGCCCGCAGCTCTCAGCGGCGGGAGGCCCCGCACGCCCGACTGCCCGCGGCTTCCCGTCGGCGGGAGGCCCAGCACGCCCGACTACCCGCGGCTTCCCGCCGGTGGGAGGGGACGTGGGCCGGTGCGTCGTATGCCCGTCGCTTAGCTTCGGTCTGGGCATACCTGCGCCCTGTGTCAGCAAGGGGTCGTATGCCCTGTTGGCGACGGGCTGACGCACCGGACCGCGGCCCCGCACCCACCAACCACCTAGGGGCGCGGGGAACTGCGCGAGCAACCACCACGCACCCGCACCCGCCCAACCGCCGGAGGCACCCCGCGGGGCGGCGCGACCAGCCACAATGGCGCCGCAGCCGACAACGGACCCAACCGCACAACCGCCGGAGGCAACCCGCCGCCAACGAACCCAATCGCACCACCGCCGGAGGCACCCCGCCGGCAACAAACCCAACCCGCCCCCAGGCGCCCCAACCGGAGGAAGAAACATGATCGACTCCACCGGTTAACGCCGATGGTCTTGCCGAGCGCAGCGGCTCCGCTTACTTTCGGGGCTCCAGCGTCTACGGGCGTAGAGACGCTGACGCAGACGCAGACGCAGACGCAGACGCAGCCGCAGACGCAGCCGCTGACGCCCGGTCGACCGGTCGAAGGAGCAAGCTCATGGCCAACGTCGTACGTGCCGCCCTGGTCCAGGCCACCTGGACCGGCGACACCGCATCCATGGTCGCCAAGCACGAGGAACACGCCCGCGAAGCGGCCCGTCAGGGCGCGAAGGTCATCGGATTCCAGGAAGTCTTCAACGCGCCGTACTTCTGCCAGGTGCAGGACCCGGAACACTACAAGTGGGCCGAGCCGGTACCGGACGGCCCGACCGTGACCCGTATGCAGGAGCTCGCGCGCGAAACCGGCATGGTCATCGTCGTCCCGGTCTTCGAGGTCGAACAGTCCGGCTTCTACTTCAACACCGCCGCCGTGATCGACGCCGACGGCACCTTCCTCGGCAAGTACCGCAAGCACCACATCCCCCAGGTCAAGGGCTTCTGGGAGAAGTACTACTTCAAACCGGGCAACCTCGGCTGGCCCGTCTTCGACACGGCCGTCGGCAAGGTCGGCGTCTACATCTGCTACGACCGCCACTTCCCGGAAGGCTGGCGCCAACTCGGCCTCAACGGCGCCCAGTTGGTCTACAACCCGTCCGCCACCTCCCGTGGTCTCTCCGCCTATCTCTGGCAGTTGGAGCAGCCCGCCGCCGCCGTCGCCAACGAGTACTTCATCGCCGCGATCAACCGCGTCGGCCAGGAGGAGTACGGCGACAACGACTTCTACGGGACGAGTTACTTCGTCGACCCCCGCGGGCAGTTCGTCGGCGAGACCGCGAGCGACAAGACGGAGGAGCTTGTCGTACGCGACCTCGACTTCGATCTCATCGAGGAAGTGCGTCAGCAATGGGCCTTTTACCGGGACCGCCGGCCCGACGCCTACGAGGGACTGGTGCAGCCATGAGTGACCTGGATCTGTTCGCCCGCCACAAGGCAGTCCTCCCTGACTGGCTCGCCCTCTACTACGCCGATCCTCTCGAGATCACCCACGGCGAGGGCCGCTACGTCTGGGACGCCGCGGGGAAGAAGTACCTCGACTTCTTCGGCGGCATTCTGACCACCATGACCGCGCACGCGCTCCCCGAGGTGACGAAGGCCGTCAGCGAGCAGGCCGGGCGGATCATCCACACTTCGACCCTCTACCTCAACCGGTCGATGGTCGAACTCGCCGAGCGTATCGCCCAGTTGTCCGGCATCCCGGACGCCCGTGTCTTCTTCACGACGTCCGGCACGGAGGCCAACGACACCGCGCTGCTGCTGGCGACCGCGTACCGGCAGAGCAACCAGATCCTGGCGATGCGCAACAGCTACCACGGCCGTTCGTTCAGCGCGGTCGGCATCACCGGCAACAAGGGGTGGTCGCCGACCAGCCTCTCGCCGCTCCAGACGTTGTACGTCCACGGCGGCGTCCGCACCCGCGGTCCGTACGCCGACCTCGACGACGCCGAGTTCATCGCTGCCTGCGTCGCCGACCTCGAGGACCTGCTCGGCCATGTCCGCGCGCCCGCGGCCCTGATCGCCGAGCCCATTCAGGGTGTCGGCGGCTTCACCGCACCGCCGGACGGACTGTACGCGGCTTTCCGTGAGGTGCTCCAGGAGCGCGGCATCCTGTGGATCGCCGACGAGGTGCAGACCGGCTGGGGCCGGACCGGCGACCACTTCTGGGGCTGGCAGGCTCACGGCGACTCAGGACCGCCGGACATGCTGACCTTCGCCAAGGGCATCGGCAACGGTATGTCGATCGGCGGTGTCGTCGCCCGAGCCGAGGTCATGAACTGCCTTGACTCCAACTCCATTTCGACCTTCGGCGGCTCTCCGGTCACGATGGCCGCCGGGAACGCCAACCTCACGTACCTCCTCGAACACGACCTTCAAGGCAACGCCCGACGCGTCGGCGGCATGCTCATCGAGCGGCTGCGGGCCGTCGCCGCGCAGCATCAGGGCGTACGCGAGATCCGTGGCCGCGGGCTGATGATCGGCGTCGAGCTGGTGAAGCCCGGCACCGACGAGGCCGACCCGGACGCGGCTGCCGCCGTGCTCGAAGCGGCCCGCGAGGAAGGCCTGTTGATCGGCAAGGGCGGCGGCCACAACACCAGCGTCCTGCGCATCGCCCCACCGCTCTCACTCACCGTCGCGGAGGCCGAAGAGGGCGCCGCGATCCTCGAGCGCGCGCTGCGGAGCGCCCCGTAGGACATCGGCGACGGTCGTCCCGGCGCCCGTCGATCCGGACGGCGCCGGGCGATCCGTACGTCATCAGTACCCACCACCGCGACCAAGGAGAGGACCATGAGCAGTCGTACCGTCATCCGCGGTGGCCTCGTCATCACCGCGTCCGACGAGATCCACGCCGACGTCCTGATCGAGGACGGCCGTATCGCCGCCCTCGCCGCCTCCGGCACCCCGGCCGCCGAGGCCTGGACCGCCGAGCGCATCATCGACGCCACCGGGAAGTACGTGATCCCGGGCGGTGTCGACGCCCATACGCACATGGAGTTGCCGTTCGGCGGCACCTTCGCCTCCGACACCTTCGAGACCGGCACCCGGGCCGCGGCCTGGGGCGGCACCACGACGATCGTCGACTTCGCGGTGCAGACCGTGGGCCACTCGCTCCGTGAGGGCCTGGACGCCTGGAACGCCAAGGCCGACGGCAAGTGCGCCATCGACTACGGCTTCCACATGATCGTCTCCGACGTCAACCCGGAGACCCTCAAGGAGATGGACCTGCTCGTGGAGGAGGGCGTCACCTCCTTCAAGCAGTTCATGGCCTACCCCGGCGTCTTCTACAGCGACGACGGCCAGATCCTGCGCGCCATGCAGCGCTCCGCCGAGAACGGCGGGCTGATCATGATGCACGCCGAGAACGGCATCGCGATCGACGTCCTCGTCGAGCAGGCGCTGGCGCGGGGGGAGACGGATCCGCGGTATCACGGCGAGGTGCGGAAGGCGCTCCTCGAAGCCGAGGCCACTCACCGCGCCATCAAGCTCGCCCAGGTCGCGGGCGCCCCGCTGTATGTCGTGCACGTCTCGGCGATGGAGGCAGTCGCCGAGCTGGCACGGGCGCGCGACGAGGGTCTGAACGTCTTCGGCGAGACCTGCCCGCAGTATCTGTTCCTGTCCACGGACAACCTCGCGGAGCCGGACTTCGAGGGGTCCAAGTACGTGTGCTCCACGCCGCTGCGCCCCAAGGAGCACCAGAAGTACCTGTGGCGGGGCCTGCGCACGAACGATCTCCAGGTCGTCTCCACCGACCACTGCCCCTTCTGTTTCGTCGGCCAGAAGGAACTGGGCCGCGGTGACTTCTCCAAGATCCCCAACGGTCTGCCGGGCGTCGAGAACCGTATGGACCTCCTCCACCAGGCCGTCGTCGACGGACACATCACCCGCCGCCGCTGGATCGAGATCGCCTGCGCCACTCCGGCCCGGATGTTCGGCCTGTACCCGAAGAAGGGCACCATCGCGCCGGGCGCCGACGCCGACGTCGTCATCTACGACCCGGGGGCCGAGCAGGTCCTGTCCGCCGACACGCACCACATGAACGTCGACTACTCGGCGTACGAGGGCAAGAGCGTCACCGGCCGCGTCGAGACGGTCCTCTCGCGGGGCGAACTCGTCATCACCGAGCGGGAGTTCACCGGACGTGCCGGTCACGGTGTCTACACCCCGCGCTCCACCTGTCAGTACCTCAACTAGGAGCGGCGCCCATGGACTTCGGACTCGTCCTGCAGACCGACCCGCCCGCCTCCCGCGTCATCAGCCTGATGAAGCGGGCCGAGCGCAACGGCTTCACGTACGGCTGGACCTTCGACTCCGCCGTGCTCTGGCAGGAGCCGTTCGTGATCTACAGCCAGATCCTGTCGAACACGTCGAAGCTGAAGGTCGGCCCGATGGTCACCAACCCGGGCACCCGCACCTGGGAGGTCACCGCCTCGACCTTCGCCACGCTCAACGACATGTTCGGCAACCGGACGGTGTGCGGCATCGGCCGCGGCGACTCCGCGATGCGGGTCGCGGGTCGCAAGCCCAACACCCTGGCCCGTATCAGCGAGGCCATGAAGGTGATCCGGGCGCTGGGCAGCGGTGAGGAGGCGGACCTCGGCGGCACCGTCATCAGGTTCCCGTGGATCAAGCCCGGCGCCGAACTCCCGGTCTGGATGGCCGCGTACGGTCCGAAGGCCCTGAAGATGACCGGTGAGGAGGCCGACGGCTTCATCCTCCAGCTGTCTGATCTGTATCTGACCGAGTACATGGTGAAGGCGGTGAAAGACGCGGCGGTCGCGGCCGGTCGTGACCCGTCCGACGTCAAGATCTGCGTGGCCGCCCCGGCGTATGTCACCGAGGACGACTCACCGGAGGCGCTCGCGCACGCGCGTGAACAGTGCCGCTGGTTCGGCGGGATGGTCGGCAACCATGTCGCGGACCTGGTGTCCAAGTACGGGTCCGACGGCGCCGTGGTTCCGGAGACGCTCACCGACTACATCAAGGCCCGCGAGGGGTACGACTACTCGCACCACGGGCGCAGCGGCAACCCGGACACCCAGTTCGTGCCGGACGAGATCGTCGACCGGTTCTGCGTCATCGGCCCGGTCGAGAAGCACGTGGAGAAACTGAACGCGCTGCGTGAGCTGGGCGTCGACCAGTTCGCCGTGTACGACATGCATGACGCGCAAGAGGCCGTGATCGACGCGTACGGCCAGAAGGTCATCCCCGCGCTGAACGCCTGATCCGTACCCGAACCGCTCCTCCTGACTCCCCAACGCCCCACACTTCCCCCTCCCCGCCGTCCCGGGGAGGGGTGGGCGACGCCGGCAATGGGCAGGCATGTCCCACGCCGCCCTGCCCGCCCCGGCGCCGGCCAGGCCCCCGCACGGCCAACTCCCGTCCCACCTCCCTTGATTGGCCTGCCCATGACCGAAACCGTCCCCACGGGTCCGCCGCCGAGCCAGACCACCGACGCCAACGGCCGGATCGAACTCGCCCCCGGCGCCTTCCCCGCCGACAGTCCCTTCGCCAACGAGGACCTGCGTCCCGTTCCGCTCGCCGATCGGCGCTGGACGACCTACAACTTCGCCGCGCTGTGGATCGGGATGGCGGTCAACGTGCCGTCGTGGACGCTCGCGGCCGGCCTGGTCGCACTCGGCATGGACTGGAAGCAGTCCGTGCTCACCATCGCGCTCGGCAACGTCATCGTGCTGCTGCCGATGCTGCTGACCGGCCACGCGGGGCCGAAGTACGGCATTCCGTTCCCCGTGCTCGCCCGTGCCTCCTTCGGGCTGCGCGGCGCCAATCTGCCGGCGCTGCTGCGCGGCCTTGTGGCCTGCGCCTGGTTCGGCATCCAGACCTGGATCGGCGGTCAGTCCATCTACTTCCTCGCCGGGAAGCTGTCCGGGGCGGGCAGCTGGTGGACCGACGCCGGCAAGGTCGGCGGCTATCCGTGGACACAGTGGCTGTGCTTCCTGCTCTTCTTCGCCGTCGAGATCGTCATCATCCTGCGCGGCATGGACGCGGTGCGGCGGCTGGAGAACTGGGCGGCGCCGCTGATGCTGGCCGGCGCGGTGGCGCTGCTGGTGTGGATCGCGAACAAGGCGGGCGGCTTCGGCCCGCTGCTCGACCAGCCCTCACAGCTCGGCTGGGGCGCCGACTTCTGGAAGGTCTTCTTCCCGGCGCTGATGGGCATGATCGGCTTCTGGTCGACGCTCTCCCTCAACATCCCCGACTTCACCCGCTTCGGCGCCGGACAGAAGGCCCAGGTGTGGGGCCAGTCGCTGGGACTGCCGACCACCATGGCCGCGTTCGCACTGCTGTCGGTGCTGGTCACCTCTGGCGCGCAGGCCGTGTACGGCGAGCCGATCTGGGACCCGAGCCAGCTCGCGGCCCGGATGGACAGCACGATCGGGGTGCTCTTCGCGCTCTTCATACTGCTGCTCGCCACGCTGTCCACGAACGTCGCCGCCAACCTGGTCAGCCCGGCGTACGACCTGTCCAACCTGGCCCCGAAGCTCATCAACTTCCGCACCGGGGCGCTCATCGCCTGCTGCATCGGCGTGGTCATCTTCCCTTGGAAGCTGATCGAGAACCCGGACGTCTACATCTTCACGTGGCTGGGTACCGTCGGCGGCCTCCTCGGCACCGTGGTCGGCATCCTCATCGCCGACTATTGGCTGGTCCGCCGTACTCACCTGGACCTGTCCGGCCTCTACACCGAGGGCAGCCGCTACTGGTACAGCTCCGGCTGGAACTGGCGGGCACTGGTGGCCTTCGCCGTAGGCGCCGTCCTCGCCGTGGGCGGCTCGTACTCCAACGTCGACGCCGACGGCAACAAGGCCGGCCCCTTCCCGGCGGACGGACTGATCCCGTTCCTGAAGCCGCTCGCCGACTACGGCTGGGCGGTGGGCCTGGCGGCGTCGGTGCTGCTGTACGTGGTGCTGATGGGCGGCAGGGAGCGCGAGCCCAAGGACGTGTGACGGGTTGGTGCGGGCCGCGCTGGTGGAAAACGGGCTCTACTGAGCCTTCTCCAGCGCGGCCACCGCCTCCTTGGCCGCCTTGATGGCGCCCTTGTTGATCTCGTCCGTACTGGGTGCCTTCTTCGACTCGAAGTCACTGCCGTTGTAGGTGACGACCACCATCGCGTTGGACGCGCGGACGATCACCATGCCTTCGCGCGTCTGCTGCTTGTCCTCGGTGGTGAGGTTCACCACGGAGTACGCCTCGTCCCCGAGACCGGGGACCGCCCCTCCGCCGCCGTGCTTCGCGACGCGCTCCTTGTAGGCCGTCGCCGCGATCTGGTCGCTCTTCTTGATCTCGTACGAGACGTCGAGCCAGCGGTAGTCGAACTCCTTGAGCGCGTTCCATGAACAGGTGCGGCGCACCGACTCGTTGGTCGACGGGATCTCCTTGCCGGCCGCCTTGGCGCCCGGCACCAGCGAGGTCACCGTCTTCTCCGCGAGCCCCAGGCAGGGCTTCGGTGACACGCGGTACGTCCGGGTCGCCGCCGCCGTGGACGGCGCGGACGGCGACGCGCTGGGTCTGTCCGAGGCCGCCTTGTCATCCGCGTCCCCGGCCGGGGACGCTGCGAACGGCCCGGACGCCAGCGCCCAGCCCGCCGATGCGAGCACGGCGACCGGCAGCAGACGCGCGGTGAGGGCGAGCGGCAGAGGAAGAGAACGCACGGCGCACTTCTCGTGAGGGGACGGGTGCGGAGGGGGCCACACTGCGGACGGTACGCCAGTGTCACATGCCTCCCAGTGAGGCGGTAGCCCGAACTCGCTCCGTGACCGCGTGGCCACAGGGTCCGGAGTGGATCCTTCCGCCGGGGCCGCGTGCGAGGATCGGCGCGTGATCGCGATACGCCGCAGGTCGTCCCCGTATGCCGCCGTGCTCGCCTGCCTGTTGGCGCTGAGTGCGAGCGGGTGTGGGCTCTCCGCCGAACTGGAGCGTGAGCGCAATCCGGACCCCGGGCCGAGGCCGTCCTCGACACCGCCCGCGGTGTCGGCCGCCCCGGTGCCCGAGTCCTCCGCGTCCGTGCCCGTCCAGGAAGCGGGTGGCTGCCCGTCGTCCGGTGTCCGCCTGGACGCGGGTCCGATCAACGGCGCCATGGGTTTGCGTGGCATGACCCTCACGCTGACCAACTGCGGTGAGCGGCCTTACGAGTTGAACGGCTACCCGTCCGTCACCGTTCTCGACGAGGCGGGCGAACCGTTCCCGGAAGTGCGGACCGTCGAGGGAACGGACCAGGTGCCCATGGCCTCGGGCGGCCCCGGCCCCGAGCCGCTGACCCTCGCTCCGGGCGAGACCGCGCAGGCGGGCCTGGTCTGGCGGATGCACGCCGAGGACGGTGTGTACCTCCGGGTGACCCCACAAAAGGGGCGCGACACCGTGACCGTACGCCCCGAGCAGGCCCTCGACATCGGCCCCGACAACGTCTTGGGGACGTCGCCCTGGAAGCCGATGGAGTAGCGGGTACTCGGGGGCGCGGACGGGTACGTACGATCTTCGGACGCCTGCCCGGCAGTGAGGAGTCGCCCGTGTTCACGACCCGTCCCACCCTCCAGGGCACCTTCGGCATGGTGTCCTCCACGCACTGGTTCGCCTCGCAGTCGGCGATGGCCGTGCTGGAGGACGGCGGCAACGCGTACGACGCCGCCGTCGCCGCGGGCTTCGTACTGCACGTCGTCGAGCCCCACCTGAACGGGCCGGCGGGTGAGGTGCCGATCATCCTGGCCCCGGCGGGCGGCGAGGTCCGGGTGCTGTGCGGGCAGGGCGTGGCGCCGGCCGGGGCGAAAATCGCCCACTACAGGGGACTCGGTTTGGATCTCGTACCCGGTACGGGACCGCTCGCCGCCGCCGTTCCCGGAGCCTTCGACGCGTGGATGGTGCTCCTGCGGGACCACGGCACGAAGACCTTGGCGGACGTCCTGAAGTACGCCATCGGGTACGCGGAGGACGGGCACCCGCCCGTGGAGCGCGTCGGCGAGACCGTCGAAACCGTACGGGAGCTCTTCGAGACCGAGTGGACCTCGTCGGCCGAGGTGTATCTGCCGGGCGGCCGGGCGCCGTGGCCGGGCGAGCTGTTCCGGAATCCGGCGCTGGCCGCGACCTGGCGGCGGCTGATCACGGAGGCCTCCCGGGCGGGCGGTGACCGGGTCGCGCAGATCGAGGCCGCGCGGCAGATCTGGCGCGAGGGCTTCATCGCCGAGGCCCTGGTACGGCAGGCGGCGCGGGCCACCATGGACACCAGTGGCGAACGCCACGCGGGCACGCTGACGGCAGCCGACCTGGCCTCCTGGTCTGCGTCCTACGAGGCTCCGGTGACGTACGACTGGCGCGGCTGGACCCTGTGCAAGGCGGGCCCCTGGAGCCAAGGGCCGGTCCTCCTCCAGCAGTTGGCCCTGCTGCCGCCCGAGCTGCCGCGATACGGCTCCGCGGAGTACGTCCATCTGCTGATCGAGGGCTGCAAGCTCGCGATGGCCGACCGGGAGGCCTGGTACGGGGACGCGGCCGGCGTACCGGTGGGGGAGCTGCTGTCGGAGGAGTACAACGCCGGGCGGCGGGCGCTCGTCGGGGAGAAGGCCTCGTACGAGCTGCGGCCCGGGAGCCCTGGGGGACGTACTCCGCGGCTGAGCGGGCACGCGCGCGTGGTGGCCAGCGGGGAGGCGGCGTTCGATCCGCTCGCGACGCCGGGGGCGGGGGAGCCGACCGTGGCCAAGAGCCCAGGGTCGTCGCCCGTTCCCGGGGAGCCGGACGTCTCGGGGGACGGCGGTACCCGAGGCGACACCTGCCATCTCGATGTCGTCGACCGCTGGGGCAACATGGTCGCCGCCACGCCCAGCGGCGGCTGGCTGCAGTCCAACCCGGTCGTGCCGGAGCTGGGCTTCCCGCTCGGCACCCGGCTTCAGATGGCCTGGCTGGAGGAGGGGTTGCCCAACTCCCTTACGCCCGGCCGCCGTCCGCGTACGACGCTCACGCCGTCACTCGCGCTGCGGGGCGGGGTGCCGGTCATGGCGTTCGGTACACCCGGCGGGGACCAGCAGGACCAGTGGCAACTGCACTTCTTCCTGGCGGTCGCGCTGCGCTCCGAGGTGCGCGGCGGACTCGACCTCCAAGGCGCGATCGACGCCCCGAACTGGCACAACGACAGCTTCCCCGGCTCCTTCTACCCACGCGGCATGCGCCCCGGCAGCGTCACCGTCGAGTCCCGTATGGACCCGGCCGTCGTCGAGGAGCTGCGGCGCCGGGGTCACGACGTGCAGCTCGGCGAGGCTTGGTCCGAGGGGCGGCTGTGCGCGGTCGCACGGGACCCGGAGAGCGGGGTGCTGTCGGCGGCGGCGAATCCGCGGGGGATGCAGGGGTACGCGGTCGGACGCTGACCGGATGGCTTAGTGGTTGGGGTGTTCATGGCGATTCCACCCGGAGTGCACCGGCCGGGTGAGGATTGTCAGTGCCGCGTGCTCTCATGGAGTGGTGATCGAAGACAGCGAAACCATCGAAGAGTTTCTCGCGCACGGCACGTCCGACGTAGAGGAAGCGGTCCGCAAGGCGGCGGCGACGGAAATCATGCCGCGCTTCCGGCAGCTCGCCGCGCACGAGGTAGACGAGAAGACCGGCCCGCACGACCTGGTGACGGACGCCGACCGCAAGGCCGAGGAGTACCTCACGGCCACGCTCGGCGCCCTGCTGCCCGGCTCGGTCGTGGTCGGCGAGGAAGCGGTGCACGCCAACCCGCTGACGTACGAGGCGATCCAGGGCGAGGCACCGGTGTGGATCGTCGACCCGGTGGACGGGACACGGCAGTTCGTGCACGGGAACCCCGGCTTCTGCACCCTGGTCGCGCTCGCACTGGGCGGCCAGGTGCTCGCTTCCTGGACGTACGCTCCGGCGCTCGACCTGTTCGCCACGGCGATACGGGGCGGGGGCGCCGCTCTCGACGGAGTGCCCCTGCGCTCCGGTTCGCCCGCGCCGGACCGCCCGCTCGAAGTGGCCACGTCCCACCCCGACTTCACGACCGACGAAGAGAAGCGCGCCCTGCTGGGCCTGCGCACGGAGGGCGTGCGGACCCGGCCCTGCGGCTCCGCCGGGCTCGAGTATCTGGCCATTGCCCGCGGGGAGTTGGACGCCACCGGCTTCTCCTGGGAAGCCGCCTGGGACCACGCGGCGGGCCTGTTGCTGGTCGAGGAGGCGGGCGGTGCGCATCTGACCCGCGCGGGCGAGCCGTTCCGTATAACCGGGGGCAACGTCCTGCCGTTCACCGCGGCACGGGACGCGGCCACGGCTCAGCGGGTGGCGGCGCTGCTGGCGGACGGGGCCTGATCAGCGGGCAGTCTGACTCCGGCGGCCGCTTGACCGGCGGGTGGCCTGGCCCAGCGGCCGCTTGACCTGCGGGCGGCCTGACTCGCGGGCTGACTGACTCACGGGCGATCTGGCCTGCGGTCGGACTGCCCCGCGGGCGGTTGCCTGTGCTCAGGCCGCTGCCCGTACTCGGGCCGCTGCCCGTACTCGGGCCGCCGCCGGTACTCGGGCCGCTGCCCGCGCTCGGGCCGCCGCCAAGCACCCGGGCCGCAGGTCGCGTCGGATGGCCGGAGAAGTCCACCCGCGCCGGGGCTGCCACGGCCCCGGTGGATGGCCGGAGAAGTCCACCCAGCCCGGGCACTGTCACGGACCCGTCGGATGGCCGGAGACGACCACCCGCGCCCAGGGGCTGTCACCGCCCCGGCATATCCTGATCCCGAATGGCCATCGGCTGACAAAGGAGTCCGAAGGTGCCGTCGATGCTCGATGCGGTCGTGGTGGGTGCGGGGCCGAACGGACTGACCGCTGCCGTGGAGCTGGCCCGTCGCGGCTTCAGCGTGGCCGTCTTCGAGGCATGTGAGACGGTCGGTGGCGGCGCCCGCACCGAGGAGCTGACGCTGCCCGGCTTCCGGCACGACCCGTGCTCGGCCGCGCACCCGCTGGGCGTCAACTCGCCCGCGTTCAAGGCGATGCCGCTCGGTCGGTACGGACTGGAGTGGCTGCACCATGACCTGCCCATGGCGCACCCCTTCCCGGACGGCACGGCGGCCGTGCTGTCACGGTCCGTCGCCGAGACGGCCGCCTCCTTCGGGCCGCGAGATGCGGGGACGTACCGCAGGCTGGTCGACCCCTTCACCGGCAGATGGGACACGCTCGTCCGGGACTTCATGTCCCTGCCGCTCACCGCGCTGCCCCGCGACCCGGTCACCCTCGCCCGCTTCGGTCTCGTCGGTCTGCCGCCCTCGACCTGGCTGACGCGCAGATTCCACGACGAGCGGGCCAGGACGCTGTTCGCCGGTCTGGTCGCGCATGTCATGGCCCCGCTCGACGGCTTCGCCACCGGCGCCGTCGGTCTTGTCTTCGCGTTGGCCGCGCACGCGGGCGGCTGGCCCGTGGCGCGCGGCGGCTCCCAGTCGATCTCCGACGCGCTCGCCGCGTATCTGAAGGACCTCGGCGGCACCGTCCACACCGACTACGAGGTCAAGCGCCTCGACGACCTGCCGCCCGCGCGCGCGTACGTCTTCGACACCTCGCCCTCCGCCCTCAGCCGGATCGCGGGCTTCGGCCGGTACTACGAGCGCTACCGCTACGGGCCCGGCGTCTTCAAGATCGACTACGCGCTGGACGGACCCGTGCCCTGGGCGGCGGAGGAGGCCCGCCGCGCCGGGACGGTGCAGATCGGTGCGAACACGGCCGAGATCGGCGCAGCCCTGCGCGCGGCCTCGCGGGACGGCCGGGCGCCGGACGCACCGTTCCTGATCACCGTGCAGCCCAGCGTCGTCGACCCCTCCCGGGCGCCGGACGGCAAGCAGGTCTTCTGGGCGTACGGCCATGTGCCGAACGGCTGGACCGGCGACCTCACCGACGCGATCGAGCGCCAGCTCGAGCGGTTCGCGCCGGGCTTCCGCGACCGCGTACTGGCCCGTGCCACGGCAGGCCCACCCGAGATCGCCGCCCGCAACGCGAACTACGTGGGCGGTGACATCGCCTGCGGCGCGGCCTCCGGACTTCAACTGATGCTGCGGCCCCGGCTGTCCCTGGCCCCGTACAGCACACCGCATCCGGCCGTGTTCATCTGTTCCTCGGCCTCCCCACCGGGTCCGGGCGTGCACGGCATGTCGGGACACAACGCCGCCAAGGCCGTATGGAGGAGGCTGCGCCAGTCATGACCGTATGGAGGAGGTTGCGCGAGTCATGACCGCCATCGAACTCGTCCAGGGAGACATCACGCAGCAGTCCGTCGACGCCATCGTGAACGCCGCGAACTCCTCGCTGCTCGGCGGCGGAGGCGTGGACGGAGCCATCCACCGGCGCGGCGGCCCCGCCATCCTGGACGAGTGCCGCAAGCTCCGCGCTTCCCAGTACGGCAAAGGCCTGCCGACGGGACAGGCGGTCGCCACGACCGCGGGCGAACTCGACGCACGCTGGGTGATCCACACAGTCGGCCCGGTGTACAGCCAGAGCGAGGGCCGCTCCGACCTGCTCGCCTCCTGCTACCGGGAGTCCCTGCGGGGCGCCGACGAACTCGGCGCCCGTACGATCGCGTTCCCCGCGATCTCCACCGGCATCTACGGCTGGCCGATCGACGACGGTGCCCGGATCGCCATCGAGACGGTGCGGGCCACGCCCACGTCGGTCGAGGAGGCCAGATTCGTCCTCTTCGACGAGCGGTCCTACGAGGCGTTCGCCGCGCAGCTCCGCTGACGTAACCGGGGTTCGGTTTCTTGCGAACCGTGACTCGTATTCCTGATACCCGTATTGTCGTAAATGCTGCGACATTTCGGAATGGTGGACGGTCAGGAACGGGAACGGCGACGGGAGCGAGGTGGCGCGTGGTTCGGTCCGACGGGGAATCGATGCGGACGTGGCGTGCGGCAGGCGGCACTGCGTCCGCCCGTTCTCGTGAGCGGTTTCTGCAGGGTGAGCCGGTCGATTCGGGCGTACGAAAGTCGATCTTGGATTCATGGCAGCGCTGCAGGTCCCTGGGTCTCTCACCGGACCAGGCAGACCTTCCCTTCCGAGAGGACTTCGACCGGGACGGTCGGCTCGTCCGCGCTGCAGGTCCAGTTCTCGACCGGCTGCAGTCCATGTTCGCGGGCAGCGCGATGAACATCTCCGTCGCGGATGCGAGTGGCACGGTCCTTCTGCGCCGTTTCGGAGAGGAGGCCTTGGCCAGGAGCCTCCCGGCGATCCAGCGCGTCCCGGGGTTCGTGTTCGCCGAGCAGTTCGCCGCCACCAACGGCATCGGTCTCGCGTTGGCGGAGCGGCAACTCATCCGGGTCCACGGTGCCGAGCACTTCGCCGAGCGCTCGCAGGGGAGCGCCTGCCGTGCGATTCCCGTCCGCGACCCGCTCAGCGGGCGCATCGAAGGCGTCCTGTGCCTCGGCTATCCGCGCAGCGCCGAGGACCCGGCGCTCGTCACCGTGATACGCAAGGCGGCCCAAGCCATCGAGCGCCGACTGCTGGAGCAGAGTTCCGCGCGTGAGCGCGCTCTGCTGGGGGCCTACCTGAGCACCTGCGGCGATGCCGCCGCCGGCGTTCACCAAGGCGTCGGAGTGGACGAACTGGCCCGTGAGCTGCGCCTCCGTGACCAGGCGGTCCTCATGGAGAAGGCCACCGAGCTGATCTCCGGCGGGCAGCGTGCCGCCGTCGACGTGTCCCTCTCCGACGGCCGGAGTGTGACGCTGGTGAGCCGTCCGATGACGAGCGCCTCCGGAGTGGAAGGCATCGCCATCGAGGCCCTCTTCCGGGGCCCTCCACCGCGACAGGCACTCCCCGTCCCGCTCCGGGTCGACGAGCTGCTCGGGCCGCTCGGCCCTCACGCCGAGCCTGCCGGCAGCGCTGTCGTCGCGCCGTCCGCCGCGTACACTCCCGTCGCCCCGGCGCCCGGGCAGTACTCCGCCACTCCGCTGTCCGGGCAACGCCCCGACGCCGCATCCGGCACTCCGCTCGTCGGGCACCTCCCCGCCGCCGCTTCCGGCCAGGGCCCCACGGGCGGTCTGGTCTCCACGAGCGGCCACGGCCCCACGGACGGCCAGGGCGTCATGGCCGCCGCTACCGCTGCGGACGCGACGGACGGCCACCCCGAGTCCCAACCCCCCGCGAGAGGGCTCGTGCTGGTGGGCGAGCCGCACGTGGGGACGTACGCCCTGGCGGCGCGACGCCGCCTGGAGCTGCTGTCCGAGGCCAGCGCCCGTATCGGGACCACCCTGGATGTGCGCCGTACCGCCCAGGAGCTCGCCGAGACGGTGGTTCCGGCGCTGGCCGACTTCGTCACGATCGACCTGCCCGATGCCGTACTGCGCGGCGAGGAGTCCGCCGACCCCAGCGGTGATCTGCGCCGTACGGTGGTCCACGGCATCCGCGACGACGTTCCTTTCAGGCCGCTCGACAAGCGCGTCGACTTCGGCCCGACCGCGCCCCAACTGCGTTGTCTGACCAGCGGGCAGGCAGTGCTGGAACCCGACCTGAAGGCCGCCGCGGGCTGGCTCACCCAGGACCCAGAGCACACCGAGCAACTGCTGACCCACGTCCACTCCCTCATCGCGGTCCCCCTGGTCGCCCGTGGCGTCGTCCTGGGCGTCGCCGCCTTTTACCGCTCGCACGGCTCCGCCCCCTTCGGGGACGACGACCGCGCGCTGGCCCACGAACTCGCCACCCGCGCCGCGCTTTCCATGGACAACGCCCGGCGCTACACACGCGAACGCAATATGGTCCTCGCCCTGCAGCGGAGCCTGCTCCCGCAGGGTCTGCCCGATCAGGAAGCCGTCGAGGTCGCCCATCGTTATCTGCCCGCCGAATCCGATGTGGGCGGGGACTGGTACGACGTGATCCCCCTCTCCGGCACCCGTATCGGCCTCTTCGTCGGCGACGTCGTCGGCCACGGCATGCACTCCGCCGCCACCATGGGACGGCTGCGCACCGCCGCACGCAGCTTCGCCGAACTCGACTTCCCCCCGGACGAAGTCCTCACCCACCTCGACAACGTCGTGGGGCGCCTGGACCGCGAGGATCCCGCCGCCGACGGCGTCGGCATCATCGGCGCGACCTGCCTGTACGCCATCTACGACCCGACCTCGCAGCAGTGCGTCCTGGCCCGTGCCGGTCACCCTCCGCCCGCCCTGGTCCGCCCCGACGGCACCGTGTCCTTCCCCGACCTGCCCGCCGGGCCGCCTCTCGGCCTCGGCGGTCTGCCCTTCGAAACCGCCGAGATCCACCTCCCCGAGCACAGCCAGCTGGTCCTCTACACCGACGGACTCATCGAGGACCGGAACCGTGACATCGACGAGTCCCTCGACCGACTGCGCAAAGCCCTGGCCCACCCGGAGCGCACACCCGAGGAGACCTGCGAGGCGGTCCTCGACCTCGTGGCACCCGCCCACCCCGCCGACGACCTCGCACTTCTCGTCGCCCGCACCCACGCGCTGGACCCCCACCGGATCGCCCACTGGGACCTGCCCGCCGACCCGGCCCTCGTCAGCGACGTCCGCGCCGCCGCCGTCCGGCAGCTGGCCGACTGGGGACTCGACGAGGCCGCGTTCGTCGCGGAACTCCTGCTCAGCGAGCTGATCACCAACGCCATCCGCCACGGTTCCGGACCCATCCGGGTACGGCTGCTCCACGGTCCGAGCCTGATCTGCGAGGTCTACGACACCAGCAGCACCGCCCCGCATCTGCGCCGTGCGGCCACCACCGACGAGGGCGGCCGCGGCCTGTTCCTCGTCGCGCAGCTGGCACAGAGCTGGGGGACCCGCTACACCCCCGAGGGCAAGGTCATCTGGGCCGAATGCGGGATCGACGGCGCCTGAGGGCGTGTGTGCGGCGCTCCGGCTCAGCCCGTCAAATGCCTGAAATGTTGCCATTTACCTCGTTAGCATGCCTGATGAAAGTCGGGAAGAACCCGTCAGGCCGACCCCCGGGAGATGTTCCGTGCACGATGCTCCCGACGCCTCTGACAAGGCGGTCCCGCGCTCCGGCACGGAACCCCTGGTCCGTATCCGCGGGCTCGGCAAGCGGTTCGGCGGAACCCACGCGCTGGCCGAGGTCGATCTCGATGTCCACGCGGGCAGCGTTCTGGCCCTTCTGGGCCCCAACGGCGCCGGAAAGTCCACGCTCATCAAAGTGCTCGCCGGCGTCCACCACGCCGACGCGGGGCAGATCACCGTGGCCGGTCACCCGCTCGGCACCCACGCGGCCTCCAGCAGCATGTCCTTCATCCACCAGGACCTCGGTCTCGTGGAGTGGATGACGGTCGCCGAGAACATCGCCTTGAGCACCGGGTATCCGCGCCGCGCCGGATTGATCTCCTGGCGGCGGACCCGGGAGCGCTGCACCGACGCCCTGCGGATCGTCGCCGCACATCTCGACCCCGACGCACCGATCGCCCGGCTCGGCCCCGCAGAGCGTTCGCTGGTCGCCATCGCCCGAGCGCTGGCGGGACGGGCGAAGCTCATCGTCCTCGACGAGCCGACCGCCCGCCTCCCCGCCGCGGACTGCGCCCGGCTCTTCCGCGTACTGCACGCCCTGCGCGACCGGGGCCACGGCATCCTCTACGTCACCCATCGCCTCGACGAGGTGTACGAGGTCGCCGACACCTTCGCCGTCCTGCGCGACGGCCACCTCGTCAGCCACGGCCGGCTGGCGGACCGTAGCCCCGCCGGTCTGGTGCACGACATCGTCGGCGAGGAACTGACCTCCCCCAGACTCCGTCCGGGGGGACCCCCATCTCGCATCGCTCGCCGCGCCACGGGCCCCGCCGACGCCCCGGCCGTACTGACCCTCGACGGCGTACGGACGGTCGGCGCAGGCCCGGTCAGCCTGGAACTCAAGGCCGGGGAGGTCTTGGGCCTGGTGGGCCTCTCTGGCGCCGGGCACATGGACCTTGGCCGCGCCCTCGCCGGCTCGCGGCCCCTCCTCGGCGGGCGGGTGCTGCTCGACGGCCGGCGGTACAGCCCCCACAAGGTCGCCGACGCCGTCGCCCTCGGTGTCGGCTTCGTGACCGGCGACAGGCAGCAGGAGGGGTGCGCCACCGAGCTGACCGTACGGGAGAACCTCCTGGCCAACCCCCGCGCAGGCGGCCTGCCGGCGCTGCGCTGGATCAGGCCCCGCCGCGAACGCGCCGAGGCCGCCACCCTGATCGAACGGTTCTCGGTGCGTCCCCGCGACAGCGAGGCCCCCATCGCCACCCTCTCCGGCGGAAACCAGCAGAAGGTCATGATCGGCCGATGGCTGCGGGTGGGCCTGCGCCTGCTGATCCTCGAGGAGCCGACCGCGAGCGTGGACATCGGCGCCAAGGCCGCGATCTACGGCCTGCTCGACGAGGCGCTGGCCGCCGGCCTCGCGGTGCTGCTCATCTCCACCGATTTCGAGGAGGTCGCGGGCGTGTGCCGACGTGCCCTGGTCTTCGTCCGCGGGACTGTGACAGCCGAGCTGAGCGGCCCGGACCTCACCGTCGCGGGGCTCACCCGGGCAGCGTCGGCCATGCCCCCCTCGGGAACCTCCGGAAGCGCGACGACCTCATGACCGCCTCGCCCCCGTCCCCACCGCGCCGGCCGGGCCCGCTGAGCCGACTGGAGAGGCAGGGCGGGCACCTCATCGGCACGTACGGCCTCCTGGCCCTCACCGCCCTGCTCTTCCTGATCTTCTCCCTCACGCTGCCGCGTACCTTTCCCACCGGGGACACCGTCGACTCGATCCTGTCCACCCAGTCGATCCCGGCCGTCCTCGCGCTCGCCGCCATGGTCCCCATCGTGACCGGCGCGTTCGACCTCTCCATCGGCTACGGCCTCGGCCTGGCGCACGTCATGGTGCTGCAGCTCGTCGTCAATGCCGGGTGGCCCTGGCCGCTCGCCTGTCTCGCGGTGATCATCGGAGGGACGATGGTGGGTGTCCTCAACGGTGTCATCGTCGAGTTCGGCCGGATCGACTCCTTCATCGCCACCCTCGGGACCGGCAGCATGATGTACGCCGCGACCGGCTGGATCACCGGCGGAGGCAGGATCGTCCCCGGCCCGCAGGGCCTTCCGGCCGCTTTCACCGACCTCTTCGACTCCACGTTCCTCGGCCTTCCGGTCCCCGCCTTCTACGTGCTCGCCCTCGCGGTCGCCCTCTGGCTGGTGCTGGAGCGGTTGCCGCTCGGCCGGTACCTGTACGTCATCGGCTCCAACCCCCGCGCCGCCGACCTCGTCGGCATCCCGACCCGTAAGTACACCGTCTACGCGTTCGCCGCATCGGGACTGATCGTCGGCTTCGCCGGGGTGCTGCTCGCGACCCAACAGCAGATCGGCAATCCGAGCGTCGGCCTCGACTACCTGCTGCCCGCCTTCGCCGGCGCGCTCCTCGGCTCCACCGCGATCAAACCCGGCCGCCCCAACGCCCTGGGCACCGTCGTCGCCGTCACCGTCCTCGCCGTCGGCCTCACCGGCATCGGCCAGATGGGCGCCGAATTCTGGACGACCCCGCTGTTCTACGGCGGCACCCTGCTCATCGCCGTCGGCCTGGCCGGCTACTCCGCCCGCCGCCTGCGCACCGGCGCCATCGCGGCCCGCGATTCGCCCGCCGGGCCGCCCCCACCGCCGTACCCCCCGACCCAGGACGGCGGAACTACGGGCACCACTCCCTGACCCACGCCACGCCACCACCCCGTGACCCCGACCGCATCCTCCGCTCAACCCTCCGCGAGGAGTTCCCGTGCAACGCAACCGCAAGGCCACCCCCGGCGTCTTCACGGCTCGGTTCGCCTCCGCGGCCCTGTTGGCAGCGGCAACCGTCCTTGTGGGCTGCGAACGAGGCTCGTCGACGGGCGGGGAGGAGTCCGCGACGGGCAAGAGCGCCTGCCCCGCGGCCCACGCCAAGGCCCAGGCCGCCGTCAGACAGGCAGAGAAGACCGACGCCCCCTGGGACGGACCGACCAGCGGCCCCTCGGCGGAATCCGGCAAAACCATCGTCTACGTCGCCCAGACCATGACCAATCCCGGAGTGGCGGGCACCGCGAAGGGCGTGCGGGAAGCCGCACGGGTCATCGGCTGGAACGTACGGGTGATCGACGGCGGGGGCACCCCCGCCGGCATCCAGGCGGCCATGAGTGCGGCCGTGGCCCTCAGGCCCTCGGGCATCGTCATCGGCGGCTTCGACCCCGACTCGACCTCGCAGCAGGTCGCGCGGGCCAACGCGGCGGGCATCCCGCTCATCGGCTGGCACGCGGTAGCCGCGCCCGGCCCCAGCCAGCGGCCCAAACTCTTCACCAACGTCACCACCCGGGTCGAGGACGTGGCCCGCATCAGCGCGCAGTGGGTCATCTCGCGCTCCAACGGCCGTGCCGGGGTCGTACTCATCACCGACGCCTCGATCCCCTTCGCCAGGAACAAGTCCGACCTGATCAGCAAGGAGCTCGCCACCTGCTCGGGCGTGAAGCTGCTGTCGCAGGAGAACATCCCGATCCCGGACGCCAGCAGCCGCACCCCCCGGGAGATCTCCTCCCTCCTCGCCCGTTTCCAGAACGAGTGGACCTACTCCGTCGCCATCAACGACCTGTACTTCGCCGACGCGGCCCCCGCCTTCCGGGCGGCCGGCAAGAAAGGCTCCGGTCCACCCTTCAACATCGGCGCCGGCGACGGCGACCCCTCCGCCTTCCAGCGCATCAACAGCGAACAGTTCCAGGCCGCCACCGTCCCCGAGCCGCTGTCCCTGCAGGGCTGGCAGATCGTCGACGAGTTCAACCGCGCCTTCGCCGGCCGACCCGCCAGCGGATACGTGGCTCCCGTCCACCTCACCACGGCCGCCAACAGCGCGGGGGCCACGACCTGGGACCCGTCGGGTTACCGGGAGGCGTACCGGAAGATCTGGGGCAAGTAACGGCGGCATCGGAGTGCCCGTTTCTAGCAGGGGTGAGCCGGGCACTCGGATCTCGCTTCGTCCGAACCGGATGGGGAGGTGAGTCCCGTGCCAGGACGCGAGGAACTGCCGTCAACTCTGGACCGGTCGTCCAAGGACGCGCAGCGCACCTGGGTCAAGGCCCATGACTCCGCCGTCGAGCAGTACGGCGAGGGCGAGCGGGCGCACCGGGTCGCGTACTCAGCGCTCAAGCACAAGTACGAGAAGGTCGGCGATCACTGGGAGCGCAAGGAGCACCAGCGCAAAGGCCCCTCCGATCAGCTGGCGGCACGGCCGCGGCAGCAGGGCGGGCGCAGCGGCGAGGGCGTGGACGAGCAGGCCTCCAAGCAGCACCTGTACGACGTGGCCAAGCGACTCGGCGTCGAGGGACGGTCCCGTATGACGAAGCCCGAGCTGCTGGACGCGGTACGCAAGGCGAACCGTTCCAAGACCCGCGAGGCCCGCAGCTGAACCGACCGCGGTCCTGTCCACGCACCGGCGGCAGCGTCAGCCGTACACCAGTGGCAGCCTCAGCCGAACCGGGCCGCGAGACGCCGGTACAGTGCCGGTGCCGCGCCGTGCAGTCGCCCGGGCAGACGGAGCCAGCCCGGTACGTACACCTCGTCGCGGTCGCGGGTGATGGCATGCCAGACGGCCTCGGCGACGCGTTCGGCCGGTACGGGTCTGGGGCGCGAGCGTACGTAGGGAGCGCCGCGCCGGTCGAAGAACGGGGTGTCCACGACCCCGGGCATGACATGGCTGATCCCCACGCCCGTGCCGCGCAACTCGTAGCGGAGCGCCTCGGCGAAGGTGCCGAGGGCGGCCTTGGCGGCGGAGTAGACAGCCTCGTCACGCACCCCGAGGCTGCCAGCGACGGAGCCGATGAGCACCACGCGGCCGGTGCCCTGGCTGATCATGTCCGGCAGCAGGAGTCGTACGAGATGAACCGGCGCCAGTACGTCGACGGAGAACACCTCGTCGATGGCCCGCTGCGGCATGGTGTCGAAGGGTCCTGCCCAGCCGATGCCGGCGCCTGCCACCAACAGGTCCACCCGCCCGGCGGAGTCCAGGACGTACTCGGCGAGCCGTCGGTCCGCCCCCGGCTCGGCCAGATCTATCGGGAACGCGGCGGCCGAGGTGTCGTTGGCGCCCTGATCGAGGTCCTTGGCGACCTGCTCGAGCCGCGTACGGTCGCGTCCGTTGAGTACGAGGTGCCAGTTGCCCTCCGCCGCCAGCCGCCGTGCGACGGCGGCGCCGATGCCCGAGGACGCGCCCGTCACCAGGGCCACACTCGCTTTCGTCGCCGACGCGGCGGCGAGGTGCGGGGGAGTATCGGGGTCCGTACCGGCCGCGGTGGCTTCGGAGCCGGTGGGGGGTGAGTCGTGGGGCACGGTAGTCGTCCTCTGCAACCGGTGAAGCCATATGTCGGTTGGTGACGGGGTACTCCGGGCCCAGTGTACGAAGAGAGCGCCCTGTCCGCCCGGCCCGTGCACAGGGCAGTCGTACGCCACCGCCCGCGCCCACCTGCCCGTCCCTTTGGTAGGAAGCGCAGGCCAACGGGTACTACGAGTGCCATGGGCGATTCACTTTCCGGGCGTTCAGAACTTTCCGGACTTTCTCTCGCCGAGGCGTACGGGCTTCCCGGCGCCGGTCGGGCGCACGAACCCGTCCCCTCTGTCGCGGTCCTCGTCGAACTGCTCAGGAACGGTGCGTCCGGCGGTCACGTCAAGTGCTGGGAGCACTTCGCCGAAGCCGCGGCCCAGTACAGCGGGCCCGGTCCCGGTATCGACCTGACCGTGTACGTCCTCGGTGAGCGGGAGAGCGTGGAGCCGCTGTCGCCCCGCGTACGGTTCGTCGGCCTGCGGCCGGTGCTCAGCACGGCGGCCCTGATGCCCGCGGTCGGCGGAGTCGACATCGTCGATCTCGCCCCTTTCCACCCCCGGTTGGCCAGGCTGCTGCCCCGGCACGACGTCTGGCACCTCACGCACACCTTCGCCTTCGCCTCGACGGCGGCCCTCCTGGTCCGCCGCGCCGACCGGGCCACCACGTCCGTACGACCCGGGGTGGTCGGTTCGCTCCACACGGACGTCCCGGCCCTGGCGTCCGTGTACCTCAAGCAGATGCTCGGCAGGAACCCCGGCCTGGCGTGGATGGACGGCCGGTTCCCCGGTGGCGGTGCGCCAGCGGCGGTCGCCTGGCTGGCCCGGCGGCGGCGCGACCGGCTGATCCGGATGTGCGACCGGGTGCTGGTCGCCTCCCCGGACGACCGGACCGAGATCACCGCGCTGACGGACCCCGGCAGGGTCTCGCAACTGCGGCGCGGCATCGACCGCGAGCGGTTCCGGCCCGATCCCTGGGCCCGCGGCGCACTCGCCCGCGCCCACGGCGTTCCCGTGGACCGGCCGCTCATCCTGTTCGTGGGCCGCGTGGACGCCTCCAAGCGGGCGCTGCTGCTCGCCGAGTCGGTGGACCGGATGAGACGCCAGGGGCATGCCGTACATCTGCTGATGGTCGGCCCAGGCACCGACCGCGGCCGCGTCGCGGACCTGCTCGGCCCCGACGTGACGCTGCTCGCGCCGCAGCCCCAGGAGTGGCTGGCGCGGGTGTACGCCGGCTGCGACGTGTTCGCCTTCCCGTCCCGGACGGAGACCGTCGGCAATGTCGTCGCCGAGGCGATGGCCTGCCGCCTCCCCGTCGTGCTGCCGGCGGGCGCCCGGACCACGCAGTGGCTGGCCGGGCCTGGGCGGGACGGCTTGGTCGTACGGCACGACGACGCGGAGGGCTGGGCCCAGGTGCTGACCGAGCTGGTGACCCGGCCGGAGCTGCGCCGGGTGGTGGGGGAGCGGGCGGTCGCCACGGCGCGGCATCGGCATCCCACCTGGGCGCAGGTGTTCGCGGATGACCTGGTGCCGGTCTGGCGCGAGGCGCTTCGCTTGAGGGGCAGTTATGAAACCGCGGGCCCGGTGGGGGCTGGGCGCGCCCACGCGGCGGAGCCGCACGATGTCACGCCCCGTGCCCCTTACGGGGCGCTGTAGCGCGACGGACTTCGCCAAGGCCGCCGCCGGGAGCGCCAGCAGGCGCGTGCAGCGCGGGTGTGGCGCGGCACGACGACGCAGAGGCGTGGCGGAGGTGGGCTGGTGGGCGCTGGTCGCGTCCACGTGGCGGAGCCGGATCGTGTCACGCCCCGCGCCCCTAAAGAGGCGCCGTAGCGCACCGAACTTTGTCAGGTCGGCGCGCTACGGGTCAGCGCGGCACGACGACGCGGACGGGCGGGCGCAGGCGGACCGGTGGGGGCTGGTCGCTCCCCCACTCTCGGCTGCGCTCGAGCGGGGGGACCCCCATCGCGGCGAAGCCGCACGTGTCACTGCCCCGCGCCCTTTACGGGGCGCTGGACCGCACCGGACTTCACACCCGGCGTCGCCGATCACGCACTACGACCGGAGGTCCGTCGTGCGCTCAGCCGCCGCGCGCCCGCCCCCGGCACCGTCCGCGGTCGGCGGGCCGTGTGGCTCGCGCGGGTGCAGCGCGGCGATCAACGGTGACGAGTTGAGCCGTACGATCCCGAAGATCGTCAGGCACACGCCCAGGACCGTAAAGGCCGATGTGGGCCAGCCGTGGTGCAGTGTCTCGCCGAACAGCGTCGTGCCGGTCGCGATGGCCACGGCCGGTTCCGTCGCGTCGATGACCGTCATCGTGGCGGCCAGTGGGCCCGCCTGGAATGCGCTCTGGATCAGCAGTAGCCCGGTGAAACTGGCGATGACCAGCAGATACGTCTGCCAGGCCGTGAACAGGGACAGCAGGCCCCGTTCCATGTGGGCGACCGTGATGGTCAGCAGTACGGACTGGAAGCCCATCACCGCTCCGCCGGCCAGGGCCACGAGCGACGCCCGCCACGTACCGCCTACGAACCGGCGCGCCACCAGTGCGCAGAGCGTCACCCCGCACACCGAGCCCAGCGTCATCAGCCAGGGTCCGAGATCCGCGTCCGTCGAGCTGCCGCCGTGCGGACGGGCGGTGGACAGGGCGAGCGCCAGGCCGGCCGCCACGGAGAGGGTGCCGATCCACTCGCGGGCGCCCAGCCGTTTGCGGCTGAGCCGTGCGGACAGCGGTACCGCGAAGATCAGCTCGCAGACGATCAACGGCTGCACCAGGCTGAGCGGTGCGGACGACAGGGCCAGGGCCTGGAACCCGTACGCGACGAAGGCGAAGGTGATCCCGGACAGCCACAGCGGTCGCCGGACCAGATGGCGTAGCAGGGTCCAGGACAGCGCCTCCTCGGCGGGGCGGGCGCTGGCCGCCCGCTGCTGGAGTACTCCCGCCAGGGCGAAGCAGGCGCCCGCGGCGAGTGAGGCGAGGACGGCGACCGGCATACCGGGCCCTGTTCCGGAACTCGCGGCCGGTCAGTGCTGCGGCCCGGGCGGCTTGGCGTGGGCGGCCGGCCGGGTGTGGACGTACAGCTCGCGGCGGTCGCCGAGCTCGGCGTGCGGGGGCAGGGGGAGTTCGTAGCGGACCGGGCGGGCGTGGTCGGCGAGCTGGCGCTGCGGGTTGTAGACCCGGTTGAACTTCCACAGCATGCGGGCGAAGTTCGTCTGACCGTGGGCGAGGTTGCGGCCGAGGACCCGCGCCGCGCCGAAGGCGGTGCGCAGACCGAGGTGCTTCTTGTGCAGTACGGCCTGGGTGCGGACCAGCTCCCGGTAGAAGACGTCGAGCGGCAGTGCCGTGGGCACGACGGCGTGCTGGATGTCGAAGAGCCGGTAGTCGCGGGTGGTCAGCCGGCGTGACTCGGTGTGCCAGATCTCCGTACCCGGATACGGCGTCATCACCGTGAGGTGGACGATCTCCGGTACGGACAGCGCGAACTCGCGGACGATCCGGAAGCGTTCCTCGTCCCAGGCCGGGTCCACGATCAGGTTGATGGCGACGTTGATGCCGAGCTTGCGGGCCGTCTCCAGAGCGTGAAAGTTCTCGTCCGGACTGACCCGTTTGCGGTACAGCTCGAGGCCCTCCTCGTCGAGCGCCTCCATCCCGAGGAACATGTAGTTCAGCCCCAGCCGGGCCCACCGCTCGAAAACCTCCGTGTGGCGCAGCAGTACGTCGCTGCGGGTCTCCAGGTAGTAGCGCTTGCGGATCCGCCGGCGTTCCACCTCTGCGGCGATGGCGTCGCCGTGCTCCGGACGGATGAACGCGACGTCGTCGACGATGAACACGTTCGGCTCCCGGATCGACGCGAGCTCCTCGGCCGCCGCTTCCGGGGACGCCTTGCGGTAGCTGCGGCCGTAGAAGGTCCACGCCGAGCAGAACGAGCAGTCCCAGGGGCAGCCGCGGGTGAACTCGATGGAGGCGCACGGGTCGAGTTCCCCGATGAAGTACCGGCGGCGGTGACGCATCAGGTCGCGGGCCGGGCGCGGCGCGTCGATGCCGTGCAGCAGCCGCGGCGCGGGCCCGTGGCCGTTCGCGGTGACCACGCCCGGGACGCCGTCCACGCCGCCGTCGCGGACCGCTTCGAGCAGCGGCGCCATGACCGGTTCGCCCTCGCCGCGGACCACCGCGTCTACGGCGCCCGCCGCCTGGGTGAGTACGTCCTCGGCGACGAAGGAGACGCTGTGGCCGCCGAAGAAGACGAAACAGCCGGGTACGGCCTGTTTCGTCCGCTGGGCGATCTCGATGGCCTCCGGGATGTTGGCGAGGTAGTTCAGCGAGATGCCGAGAGCTTCCGGCTGGAAGGACGCCAGTTCCGACCGCAGATCCGCGTGGTCGAGTACCTGGAGGTCCACCACTCGTACCTGATGACCTGCGTCGCGGGCGGCGCCGGCCACTCGTTCAAGACCGAGTGGTTCCAGCCTCAGGAAGATCTCCGAGTACAGCAGGGCGCTGGGGTGGACGAGCAGTAGGCGCATGGGTCACCTCGAGATGGAGACGGCTGCCGCAGTTCAAACAATGCCAGCGCCTCCGGCTTTCGGCTCCTTGACGTACCCCGATCCACCACCCCCGTAGGCGCCCCCGCAACCGCCCAGCCCGCCGAAGACCGTTCGCGGCAGGCCACTGACAGGCAGTCCTGGACGCAGGACTCACCATGGCTCAGTGAATAGGAACGGTGAGAGCGATGCCACAGCAGAAAGCAGCGCGACGGGCGTCAGCTCATCCGGCTGGTCGTGTTCCGGAAGACTGAGCGTGCCGCCGAGGACGGTGAAGCAGAACAGCGCGGTGGCCGCAGGCGTCGCGCACGCGTCGCGGCCGGCGGCAGCCCCAGCTACATGTCGCATTCTCGCCAGCCACCGCCATGACCATGGCCGATGCTGGAAGGCATGCAGAACGGGACGCACAACGAGACGTACAGCGGGACACTGCGCGCCATGCACACCGACACCGAGCGCTGTGTCCGCGCCGTCCAGTCGAAGGACGCCCGCTTCGACGGCTGGTTCTATACGGCGGTCCTGACCACCCGGATCTACTGCCGGCCCAGCTGCCCGGTCGTGCCGCCGAAGCCGGAGAACATGACGTTCTACCCGAGCGCGGCGGCCTGTCAGCAAGCCGGGTTCCGGGCCTGCAAGCGGTGCCGCCCCGACACCACCCCCGGCTCGCCCGAATGGAACCAGCGCGCCGACGTCGTCGCCCGCGCGATGCGGCTGATCGGCGACGGAGTCGTGGACCGCGAGGGCGTCCCCGGACTCGCGACCCGGCTCGGCTACAGCACCCGGCAGATCGAACGCCAGCTCCTCGCCGAACTGGGCGCGGGCCCGCTCGCCCTGGCCCGCGCCCAACGCGCCCAGACCGCCCGCATCCTCATCGAGACGACCCCGGTCCCGATGGCCGACATCGCCTTCGCGGCGGGCTTCTCCTCCATCCGCACCTTCAACGACACGGTCCGCGAGGTCTTCGCCCTCTCCCCGAGCGAACTACGCGCCCGGGCCCCCAAGAACCGCGCCAACTCACCCGGTACGCCAGGGGTGTTGGCGCTCCGCCTCCCCTTCCGGGCCCCGCTCAACCCCGACAACCTCTTCGGCCACCTCGCCGCCACCGCCGTACCCGGCGTCGAGGAATGGCGCGACGGCGCGTACCGCCGCACCCTGCGCCTGCCGTACGGCCACGGCGTCGTCGCACTCACCCCGAAGTCCGACCACATCGCCTGCCGGCTCAGCCTCAGCGACATGCGCGACCTGACCGTCGCCATCAGCCGCTGCCGCCGCATGCTCGACCTCGACGCCGACCCGGTCGCGGTCGACGACCAGTTGCGTACGGATCCACTGCTCGCCCCGCTCGTCGACAAGGCGCCGGGCCGACGGGTGCCGCGTACCGTCGACGAAGCCGAGTTCGCGATCCGCGCCGTACTCGGCCAGCAGGTGTCCACGGCCGCCGCCCGCACGCACGCCGCACGCCTGGTCACGGCACATGGTGAGGCGATCGACGACCCCGAAGGCGGCCTCACGCACCTCTTCCCCTCCGCCCAGGCACTGGCCGAGCTCGACCCCGCCTCACTCGCGATGCCGGCCGGCCGGCGCACCACCCTCACCACGCTCGTCCGTCAACTCGCCGACGGTTCCCTCCACTTGGGCGTCGAGAGCGACTGGGCGGAAACCCGCGCCCGGCTGCTCGAACTCCCCGGCTTCGGGCCGTGGACCGTCGACGTCATCGCGATGCGCGCCCTCGGCGACCCCGACGCCTTCCTGCCCACCGACCTCGGAGTCCGGTACGCCGCCCGGGAGTTGGGCCTGCCCTCCACGCCCGCCGCGCTCACGGACCGCGCCGCGGCCTGGCGGCCCTGGAGGGCGTACGCCGTCCAGTACCTCTGGGCGACCGGCGACCACCCGATCAACTTCCTTCCCGTATAAGCCAGTACGGGCCCGTACCAACTACTCAGATTCGGCAAAGGACTTTCCGTGAAACAGCACACCGTGATCGACAGCCCCTATGGCCCCCTCACCCTCGTAGCCACCGACAGCGTCCTGTCCGGCCTCTACATGACCGACCAGCGCCACCGCCCACCGGAGGAGACCTTCGGCGCCCCCGACGACACGCCTTTCGGCGAGGCGATCGACCAGCTGAAGGCCTATTTCGCGGGCGAGTTGAAGGAGTTCGACGTGCCCATGTGCCTCGACGGAACACCGTTCCAGCGCACGGTCTGGGACCAACTCCGCCGCATCCCTTATGGCGAGACCCGCTCGTACGGCGAACTGGCCGACGCCATCGGCAACCCCAAGGCCTCCCGCGCGGTAGGCCTCGCCAACGGCAGAAACCCCCTCGGCATCATCGTCCCCTGCCACCGAGTGGTCGGCGCGAACGGCAGCCTCACCGGCTACGGCGGCGGCCTGGACCGCAAGAAGCGCCTGCTGGACTTCGAACGGGGTACGGCCCTCTTCTAACCCGCGATCTTGTCAAGCAGCTCCGGCAGGGCCGTCCCGACCGGCTCCCGTACGACTTCATCTGCCTGGTCGTCGTACGGGGTCGGCTCGGCGTTGACGATGATCAGCCGCGCCCCGTGGTCGGCGGCGAGGCCGGCGAGCCCCGCCGCGGGCTGCACCTGGAGGCTGGTACCGACGGCGATGAACAGCTGGCAGGCCTTGGTGATGGCGATCGCCTCGCCGAGGACCGCGGGGTCGAGCCGCTCGCCGAACATCACCGTCGCCGACTTCAGGATCCCGCCGCACTCCAGGCACGGCGGATCCTCCTCGCCCGCCGCGACCCGCGCCAGGGCGTCCTCCATCGGGGCCTTCGCCTGACAGCCCGTACACACCACGGTCCGTGCGGTGCCGTGCAGTTCGAGCACCTTGCGAGCCGGCATCCCGGCCAGTTGATGCAGCCCGTCCACGTTCTGCGTGATCACCCGCACCGGCACCCCGGCCCGCTCAAGATCGGCCACCGCCCGGTGTGCGGCGTTCGGCTCGGCCTGGAGCGTGCGGTTCTTCCGCCGCATCTGCCACGACCGGCGCCGGATCTCCGGATCGGCCATGTAGTACTCGTACGTCACGAGTTTCTGGGCCTCCGGATCCCGCTGCCACAGCCCGTTCGGGCCGCGGTAGTCGGGGATTCCGGAGTCGGTGCTGATACCGGCCCCGCTGAGAATCGCGACAAGAGGCTTCTCCATGAGGCGAGCGTAAGCAGGCCCGTCCGGGTGGAGCCAACGGATATCGCCGCGGCGCCGTCAGGGCGTCGGCACTCCGTACGTACGGTCGTAATGGTGGGCCACCAGGTGCCCGGCGCCGTCGCAGGCGAACTGCCAGTCGTGGACGCCGGTCTCCAGGCCGTCGCTGAAGTTCCACAGGAGTCTGCCCCGGGCGGCGTCGATCGCGTAGAAGCCGTCGCCGTTCCGGAAGGCGGGGACGTAGACCTCCTGGGGGCCCGCGACGATCGGGTGCTCGGTGTTGAGGCGCGGGGTCCGGCAGAACCAGCGCTTGGAGCCGTTCGCCGCGTTGAAGGCGTACACACCGGAGGGGTCCGTGCCGGTGGCGTAGACCGTGTTTCCGGCGACACCGAGGGAGGCGAACTGCCCGCGTTCGGCGCGCACGTTCCAGCGGGTCCGGCCGGTGGCGAGGTGGAGCGCCATGAGTTCCTTGCCGACGGCGAAGACCGTTCGGCCAAGGACCGCAAGACCCGGCCGGAGGTCGTAGCCGACGGGATGCCTCCACCGGACACGGCTGTCGACGGTGCCGGTGTCGCGGGCCGTCACATTGCGGAACCCGTCGGCGTAGATGAAGTTGCCGGGGAAGACGACCGGTTCCAGTGGGACGCCGACGTCCTCGGGGCTGATGGGCGTGATGAGGGTCCGGCCCGCCTCGAGGTCGATGCCGAAGACCGTGTCCGTGGACGTCGCGACCCCCTGCTCGTCGGACCGGCGCTGGAATCGCAGACCGAAGACGACGACATCGCGGTCGCTGACCTTGCCGGACAGCGTGTCGAACCGGAAATCCGCTCCGAAGTCGTACGTGAAACGCTCCGTGCCCTTGTCCAGGTCGACCCCGATCACCGTCGAGCCCTCGCCCAGCGCGACCGCGGCGCCGAGGATCTGAACGACCGGGGTGGGCGACTGGCTGATGCCCCGGTAGACCCACTTGGGCCGCGTACCGTCCTTGAGATCGAGACAGACCATGTTTCCCGGTCGGGTCTTCACCAGCGCCGTACCGCCCCGGAACACCGGCGGTGCCTGAAGCAGCGGATCACTGCGATACGTCCACAGCGGACGCGGAGCCGGCCCGAGCGGCTCCACGGCCTGCTTCTCCGCCTTGTCACCTCGCGTGATCAGCAGGGCGGTGCTCACGACGGCGGCCGTGGCGCCCGTCGACGCGGCGAGAATCGCGCGCCGGGAGAGCCCGCGTCGCGCACGCGCTTGGCGGTGCATAGGGGGAGGGCAAGGCTCTGGTTCCCGGGGTCGGGGGATGGCGGGTGCCTCGGCCATGTGATCGGCATCGTAGGCGTGGCCTGGAGGTGGCGTCGCCGCGATGGAGGGCGCCCCATACCGGCCGTAAGCGCGTGGCGCCGGGCCGTTGTGGTGGGCGGAGACCGGGATCCGGTCGCGCGATGGGAAGCGCGACCGGGTGTCGAGTGCCCTCAAGGCCGCCGTACGCCGGGCGATCGACGCAGCCACCGGCGCGGGCAGCCAGCCGCGCTCCAGCGTCTGCTCCACTCCGCTGGGCGCACAGGCCGCGTACAACCGCTCCGGAGAGATCCGAAGATGCGGATCCTTGGCGAGACACAGGTTGATGATCTCGTCCAGCGGCTTGGGTACGCCCGTCAGGTCGGGCGCGTTGTGCACCACCTGGTAGAGCAGCGTGGCCGCCGCGGTGCCGCTGAACGGCGCATGTCCGGAGGCGGCGTACGTGAGCACCGATCCGAGGGAGAACACGTCCGCCGCCGGCCCGATCGGAGCGCCCGTCGCCTGCTCGGGGCACATGTACTCCAGGGACCCGAAGATCACTCCGGAGCGGGTGAGGTCATAGCCGTCGCTGGCGCGGACGATGCCGAAGTCGATGACGCGCGGACCGTCGGCGGCGAGCAGCACGTTGGACGGCTTGAGGTCGCGGTGCACCAAGCCCGCCCTGTGCACGTCGAGCAGCGCCTCCGCGGCGCAGGCTCCCAGCACCAGCACCGACGGAACCGGCAACGGACCGTGCTCGACGACCGCCTCTTCCAGGGTCGGACCCGGTATGTAGGGGGTGGCCAGCCAGGGCGTGGCGGCATCCGGATCGGCGTCCAGCAGGGGCACCGTGTATCTGCCGCTGACCGCTTGCGCGGCGGCCACCTCACGACGGAAACGGATACGGAAGGTCCGGTCCGCGAGCTTCTCGGGCCGGATGACCTTGACCGCAACCGCTTGCCCGTACGGGGAGGTGGCCAGATAGACCTGCCCCATGCCCCCCGCGCCGAGCCGCGCCTGAAGGTGGTAGGGACCTAGCTCCTCGGGATCGTCTGGGTCCAGTGGTTCCATGACCTCAGCTGCCTGTTCTCGGGGCATGCGCAGGGGTGCCCCAGCTCCGGGACGAGGTGTGCGGAGGGGGAGGATCGCCCGCACACTTGAAAGTTAGAATAGGGGCCGGAGTGACAACTGGGGACCATTTTCAGGAAGTTGTTGTTCCGAATCGGTCAGCGTCGGTCGTTCAAGCCACCCGATGGCCGTTCTCCAGCTCGGCAGTCCCCGACCCGTCCGCGAGGGCGTCGAGGGCGGCCAGCACCCGCCGCCCCGTGGCACTCGGCAGGTACTCGCCGACTTCCTCGCGCGCCACGAGGCGCCAGGACAGCAGCTCCTCCTCCTGAAGCCGGATCGCCTTGAACTGGTCCTGGCGCAGCACACCGCCGTCGTACAGATACGCCACGATCGGCGGACGCCCGGGCCCCGGCACCCAGTCCACCGCGAGCAGCCGGCCGATCTCCAGGTCCAGGCCGATCTCCTCCGCCGTCTCCCGGCGGGCGCCCTGCCGCGGAGTCTCACCGTCGTCGGACTCGACGGTTCCGCCGGGCAGCGCCCACCCCTCGCGGTAGTTGGGCTCGACGAGCAACACACGCCCGTCGGCATCGCGGATGAGGGCGGCGGCGCCGGCGAGGACACGGGGGAGACCGGCGATGTACGTGGCGTAGTCAGGAGGAAGGGTCATTGAGGCAGCGTAACGAGGCGTTCACGCGCCCAGCTCCGCCAACCGCACCGTCCGCTCCGCCAGTTCACTGATCCGTACGCCGTCGAAACCGAACACTGCGCTGCGGACCCTGTCCTCCAGGGGCTCCGTCCACTGCGGGGGGATCGCGGCGGCGCCGCCCAGCACGCCCGCGACCGAGCCCGCGGTCGCGCCGTTCGAGTCCGTGTCGAGGCCGCCTCGGACGGTGAGCGCGATCGTCCGCGTGAAGTCGCCGTCCCCGTACAGGAGTCCGGCGGTCAGCACCGCGGCGTTCGGGATGACGTGGATCCAGCCGAGCCCGGAGGTCTCCTCGGCGAGGGTGCTGAGCGTGTCCTCCCACGGCAGCCGCGACTCGTGGAGCGAGAGCACACGGCGCACGGTGCGGGACAGCCGGCTGCTCGCCGGGATCACCATCAGTGCGGTGTCCAGGGCGGACCGTACGGTCGGCGCGGTGAAGGCGGCCGCCACCAGTGCCGCCGCCCACATCGCGCCGTACACGCCGTTGGAGGTGTGCGAGAGGACGGCGTCGCGGCGGGCGAGGGAGGCCGCGCGGCGGGGGTCGCCCGGGCTCGTCCAGCCGTAGACGTCGGCGCGGATGAGGGCGCCGATCCACTCCTGATAGGGGTTGTCGTGCGTCGCGGTCAGCGGCGGCTTCAGACCGTCCGCGAGGTTCCGGTACGCGGCGCGCTCCGCCGTGAACGTCTGCAGATACGGCAGCCGCAGCAGCCACAGCTCGCCGACCTGCTCCGTACTGAAGCCGAAGCCGTACGTCTCCAGGAGGTCCAGGCCGAGGATCGCGTAGTCCACGTCGTCGTCCCGGCAACTGCCGTGGATCCGGCCGCGTACGCACTCACGCCACTCGGGCCGCAGCTCCAGCTCGACGCCCGGCTCGACGGGCTCGGGCAGATAGTCCGTGAGCGGCAGCGCGTCGGCCTGCCGCAGATAGCGGTCGATGCGGTCCCGCGTCCAGTGGTCGCCCTGCTCGACCGGTTTGCCGAGCATGTTGCCCGCGATCCGGCCCAGCCAGCCCCCGAGAACGCGGTCCGCGACGTCAACACCGGCAGAGGTCATACGTCCGGTCTACCGAATTCCCGCCCGTCCTGCCTGGTTTTGTGCCGATCCCGTCCCCGCACCACATGAGAGTCTCGTCGGGTTTTATTCGTATTGCGGGTTGGGAGTTCCATGAGTTCCGCGCGTTCCATTCAGTCCCTGCGTTCCGTGCAGTGGCAGGGCCGTACGTCCGGCCTGGCGGTCGCCGTCGCCGTCGCCGTCGCCGCCCTGTCCGCCATGGCGGCGGCCCCCGCCCACGCCGCGCCCGGCGATCCGCTGGTCACGACCGGCGACGTCGGCAACGTCCGGATGGGCGACAACGACACCCTGGAGGACGTGCTGGAGCACATCAGCATCGCGCCCGGCGGCAAGGGGACGCTGACGCACCAGATGTACGACTCGCCGGGCGCCGCGACGGCCGAGTGACCGCTGTTCACGCAGGCGCTGTCCGGGGTGCGGGATTCCGCCTGGGCAGCGCCGCCTGAGCCGGTTAGGGTCACAGCGGCGCGACTGCCTTGCACAGGTCAAGGCCCGGAGAGCAAGGGGAGTACAGGTGGCGGACGCTGCAGTGAACCGGAGCCGGGGGCGTACCCAGCGGGTGCTCATCGCCGCGGACAAGTTCAAGGGCTCGCTCACGGCCGTGGAGGTCGCGCAACGGGTGACGGCCGGGCTGCACCGGGTCGCGCCGCGCGTCGAGGTCGAGGCACTGCCGGTGGCCGACGGCGGCGACGGCACGGTGGACGCAGCGGTCGCGGCCGGGTTCGAGCGGCGTGAGGTACGGGTCGCCGGGCCGCTCGGCGACGAGGTCACTGCCGCGTACGCGCTGCGCGGCGAGACGGCGGTGGTGGAGATGGCCGAGGCCAGCGGCCTGCAACGGCTGCCGCTGGGCGTCCTCGCCCCGCTCACCGCGTCCACGTACGGGTCCGGAGAGCTGCTTCGGGCCGCCCTGGACGCCGGCGCACGCACCATCGTCTTCGGCGTGGGCGGCAGCGCGACGACGGACGGCGGCGCGGGGATGCTGGCCGCGCTAGGCGCCCGCTTCCTGGACAAGGACGGCGAGCCTCTGCCTCCCGGCGGCGGCCCCCTGCGGGACCTCGCCACGGCCGACCTCTCCGGCCTCGACCCTCGTCTCGCCTCGGTCGACGTCGTCCTCGCGAGCGACGTGGACAATCCGCTGACCGGCCCGAAGGGCGCGCCCGCGGTGTACGGCCCGCAGAAGGGCGCCTCTCCGGACGACGTGGCGGCCCTGGACGCCTCCCTCACACACTTCTCCGAGGTTCTGGAAAAGTCGATCGGAGACAGAGCCGCGGCCTACGCCGCGGCACCCGGCGCCGGGGCCGCAGGCGGCATCGGATACGGAGCTCTAGTCGGCCTCGGCGCGACCTTCCGCCCCGGCATCGACGTGATGCTCGACGTCCTCGGCTTCACGACCGCCCTGGAACGCGCCACGCTGGTCATCACCGGCGAGGGCTCCCTCGACGAACAGACCCTCCACGGCAAGGCCCCCGCCGGAGTCGCCGCGGTAGCCCGCGCCGCCAACAAGGAGGTCATCGCGGTCTGCGGCCGCCTAGCCCTGCCTCCAGAGTCCCTAGGCCGAGCAGGCATCCGCCGCGCGTACGCCCTGACGGACGTAGAGCCGGACGTGACGCGCTGCATCGCAGAGGCGGGCCCGCTCTTGGAGGACGTGGCGGAACGAATCGCGCGGGACTTCCTAATCTGAAGCTTGCGCGGCCTTGATGACGGACGGTGCGGCCCCGCGCCCCGTAAGGGGCGCGGGGAACTGCGAAACAGGCCACGACGAGCCCGCAGTTTCTGATACGACCTGGCGCCCGTAAGGGGCGCGGGGAACTGCGCGACAAGCCACGACGAGCCCGCAGTTTCTGATACGACCTGGCGCCCGTAAGGGGCGCGGGGAACTGCGCGACAAGCCACGACGAGCCCGCAGTTTCTGATACGACCTGGCGCCCGTAAGAGGCGCGGGGAACTGCGCGACAAGCCACAACGAACGCGCACCTTCTGATACGGCCTCGCGCCCCCCGGCGCTTATGGCGCGCGGGGGCCGCACCGGTTCGCCGAGACCGCCCGGCGCCCTGGACAGACGGGTGGGCCCGGGCCACATGGCCCGGGCCCACCCGTCTGTCCGTTCTTGCCTGCCGCTTAAGGCAGTTGCGCAGCCCGCGCCTCACGCCGGTTGCCGCGGAAGTTGTTCACCCTCCGAGCCGTAGCGAAGAGGGGAATCACCGCGCCCATGACCAGCTGCAGCGCGCAGCCCGTCTGGAGGAGGAGCTGCCCGCCGGGGGCGTCGAAGGCCCAGGACGTCAGCAACCCCATGCTGAGGACGATCCACGAGAGCATCGCCACCGCGAGACGCCCCCGCGGCTTCGGGTACTCGACGCGGCTCACCATCAGCCACGCCGTGCCCAGGATCGCCATGAGCGTGGCGACGAAGGGCAGCTCAAGCAGCACGATCGACACCACGGTCAGCGCACCGAACGGCGACGGCATGCCCTGGAACGTGCCGTCCTTCACCGTCACACACGAGAATCTGGCGAGCCGCAGCACGACCGCCAGCAGGACCACGATGGCCCCCACCGCCGCCACTCGCTGCTGCGCGTCGTCCGCGACCATGCCGTAGACGAGGACGAAGTACGCGGGTGCCAGACCGAAGCTGATCAGGTCCGAGAGATTGTCGAGCTCCGCGCCCATGGGGGAGGAGCGCAGCTTGCGGGCCACAAGGCCGTCGAAGAGGTCGAAGACCGCCGCGCACAGCATCAGGATCACGGCCGTGGCCGCGCTGTTCCGGGCCATGCCCGTCTCCTGGCTACCCGTGAGGTGCGGGATCAGGATGCCGGTGGTGGTGAAGTACACCGCCATGAAGCCACAGGTGGCGTTGCCGAGGGTGAGGGTGTCCGCTATTGAGAGGCGGAGAGAGAGGGGCATCTCCTCCTCTTCGTCCACCTCATCGGCCCCGGGCACCCAGCTGGTGCCGGCCTGAGTCTCAGGATCAACCACGGTCAATGCGAGTCACCCCAGCCACCGTCTTCTGACCGACCTCCACCGCGACCTCGACGCCCTCGGGGAGGTAGATGTCGACGCGCGAGCCGAAGCGGATCAGGCCAATGCGGTCCCCCTGCTCGACCTTGGTGCCCTGCGGAACGTACGGGACGATGCGTCGCGCGACCGCACCGGCGATCTGGATCATCTCGATGTCGCCGAGCTCCGTGTCGAAGTGCCAGACGACGCGCTCGTTGTTCTCGCTCTCCTTGTTGAACGCCGGAACGAAGCCGCCGGGGATGTGCTCGACCGACGTGACCGTGCCGGAGAGCGGGGCGCGGTTCACATGGACGTTCAGCGGGCTCATGAAGATGGCGACGCGGGTGCGGCCGTCCTTCCACGGCATGATGCTCTGCACCACTCCGTCGGCGGGCGAGATGACCCGGCCCTGGGCGATCTCGCGCTCGGGGTCGCGGAAGAACCACAGCATGCCCGCCGCGAGCGCGGTGGCGGGTACGGCCACGGCCTTGGCGGCGCCGGACTTGCGCGCGCGTACCAGGCTGAGGGCTGCGGTGGCGACGGTCGGGAGGAGCCACGGCGATGCTCCGCGCGCGAGGCGTGCGCCGACCAGGCTGTCGCGAGGTGCAGAGTTTGGGCTGTGGGGCATGGATGACCTTCGTAGCGGATGATGCCGCGCTGCAGGAGGGGGACGGCGGCTTCCTGGGATCGTACCGGTCGCGGGCCACAACTGGGCAAGCCAGGAAGCCGAGTCAACGGCCGAAGGGTGTTGACGGGGTGTGATGTTCACCTCGAGCAAAACACCCCAATCGGACGTCTAACCCTGGAATCGATACTCTTCGAGCAGCCGACGCCCGATGATCATTTTCTGGATCTCGGCCGTACCTTCGCCGATCAGCAGCATCGGAGCCTCACGGTAGAGGCGCTCGATCTCGTACTCCTTCGAGAAGCCGTAGCCGCCATGGATCCGGAACGCGTCCTCCACGACTTCCTTGCAGTATTCGGAGGCGAGGTACTTCGCCATCCCTGCCTCGAGGTCGTTTCGCTCCCCTGAGTCCTTTTTGCGAGCTGCATTCACCATCATCGCATGAGCGGCCTCGACCTTGGTGGCCATCTCGGCCAGCTTGAACTGAATCGCCTGGTGCTGGGCGATCGGCTTGCCGAAAGTGTGACGCTGCTGGGCATACGAGACACCGAGCTCGAACGCACGCTGAGCGACGCCACAGCCACGCGCCGCCACATTGACGCGGCCGACTTCGACACCGTCCATCATTTGGTAAAAACCGCGGCCGGTGACTCCGCCGAGCACGCGATTGGCCGGAATGCGCAGGCCATCCATGATCAGCTCGGTGGTGTCGACGCCCTTGTAGCCCATCTTGTCGATCTTCCCGGGGATGGTGAGGCCGGGCCGGACCTCACCGAAGCCGGGCTCCTTCTCGACCAGGAAGGTCGTCATCGACTTGTGGGGCGCGGTGCCCTGCGGGTGTCCTTCATCACTTTTCACGAGGACGGCCACGAGCGTCGACGTACCGCCGTTCGTCAGCCACATCTTCTGGCCGTTCAGGACGTACTCCTCGCCGTCCTTGACCGCCTTCGACGTGATCGCCGATACGTCCGAGCCGAGCGCCGGCTCCGACATGGAGAACGCACCGCGGATCTCGCCCGCCGCCATCCGCGGCAGGAAGTACTCCTTCTGCTCGTCCGTGCCGTGCTGCTTGAGCATGTACGCCACGATGAAGTGCGTGTTGATGATGCCGGAGACGGACATCCAGCCGCGCGCGATCTCCTCGACGCAGAGGGCGTACGTCAGGAGGGACTCGCCCAGACCCCCGTACTCCTCGGGGATCATCAGCCCGAAGAGGCCCAACTCCTTGAGGCCGTCGACGATCTGCTGCGGGTACTCGTCGCGGTGCTCCAGCTCGGTCGCGACCGGGATGATCTCCTTGTCCACGAAGTCCCGGACGGTGGACAGGATCTCCTGCTGAATGTCGGTCAGACCGGCGGTCTGGGCGAGTCGCGCCATGGCTACTTCTCCTGCTCCTTGAGCTGGGGCCGGCCGGGCTGCTCGCCGCCGCGCTCCTTGATGTACGTCTCGGTGGGAACCATCACCTTGCGGCGGAACACGCAGACCAGCGTGCCGTCCTGCTTGTAACCCTTTGTCTCGACGTAAACGATTCCGCGGTCCGACTTGGACTTGGACGGCGTCTTGTCGAGGACGGTCGTCTCGCCGTAGATCGTGTCGCCGTGGAAGGTCGGCGCGACATGACGGAGGGACTCGATCTCCAGGTTCGCGATCGCCTTCCCGGACACGTCCGGTACGGACATGCCGAGCAACAGGGAGTAGATGTAGTTCCCGACGACGACGTTCTTCCCGAAGTCCGTCGTGTTCTCCGCATAGTTGGCGTCCATGTGGAGGGGGTGGTGGTTCATCGTCAGGAGACAGAAGAGGTGGTCGTCGTACTCCGTGACCGTCTTCCCGGGCCAGTGCTTGTAGACGTCCCCGACGGTGAACTCTTCGTAGGTGCGGCCGAACTGCATGGTGTCTTACGCCTCCGGGGCCTCGAACTTGGACGTACGGGTCATGCCGGCCGCCCGGCCCTTGCCCGAGATCACGAGCGCCATCTTGCGGCTGGCCTCGTCGATCATCTCGTCGCCGAGCATCGCGGAGCCCTTCTTGCCGCCCGCCTCTGACGTGTAGTAGTCGTACGCGTCCAGGATCAGCTCGGCGTGGTCGAAGTCCTCCTGGGAGGGCGAGAAGATCTCGTTGGACGCCTCGACCTGACCCGGGTGCAGCACCCATTTGCCGTCGAAACCGAGGGCGGCGGCCCGCCCGGCGACCTCGCGGTAGCCGTCGATGTTGCGGATCTGCAGGTAGGGGCCGTCGATCGCCTGGAGGTTGTTGGCGCGGGCGGCCATCAGGATCTTCATCAGGATGTAGTGGTAGGCGTCCGCCGGGTAGCCGGGCGGCTGCTCGCCCACGACCAGCGACTTCATGTTGATCGATGCCATGAAGTCGGCCGGGCCGAAGATGATCGTCTCGACGCGTGGGGACGCCTGGGCGATCTCATTGACGTTGTTGAGACCCTGGGCGTTCTCGATCTGCGCCTCGATGCCGATCTTGCCGACCTCGAAGCCCATCGTCTTCTCGATCTGCGTGAGGAGAAGATCCAGGGCCACTATCTGCTGGGCGTCCTGCACCTTCGGCAGCATGATGCAGTCGAGGTTCGGACCCGCGCCTTCGACCACCGTCACGACATCGCGGTACGTCCACTCCGTAGTCCAGTCGTTGACGCGCACGACCCGCGTCTTGCCCGTCCAGTCGCCCTCGTTGAGGAACTTGACGATGGTGTGCCGCGCCTCGGGCTTGGCGAGCGGCGCGCACGCGTCCTCCAGGTCCAGGAAGACCTGGTCGGCCGGGAGGCCCTGTGCCTTCTCCAGGAAGCGGGGGTTGCTTCCCGGCACGGCGAGGCAGGAGCGCCGCGGGCGAAGGCGGTTGACCTGGGGAACAGGGCTGGTCATGCGGGGACCTCCAGGGGGTCGAGCTTGTTCGCGGTCCGGATCTCGTCGACGATGCGGCCGATGATTCCGGTGATGTCGAAGTCCTTCGGGGTGAAGACGGCGGCGACTCCGGCGGCCCTCAGCTGTTCGGCGTCTCCGTTCGGGATGATGCCACCCGCGATCACCGGGATGTCTGTGGCTCCTGCCACACGCAGCCGCTCCAGCACGTCAGGTACGAGCTGCGCATGCGAGCCGGACAGGATGGACAGGCCGACCGCGTGCACGTCCTCCGCGAGGGCCGCGTCCACGATCTCCTCGGGCGTGAGCCGGATGCCCTGGTACACCACTTCGAAGCCGGCGTCACGGGCCCGTACGGCGATCTGCTCGGCGCCGTTGGAGTGCCCGTCCAGACCCGGCTTGCCCACCAGGAAGCGCAGCTTGCCGACGCCCAGGTCACGGGCGGTCACATCGACCCTGCGGCGCACCTCGGCGAGCGCGGTACCCTCCTGCCCGGCGACCGCGAGGGGCGCGGACGAGACGCCGGTGGGCGCCCGGAACTCGCCGAACACCTCGCGCAAGGCCCCGGACCATTCGCCGGTGGTGACCCCCGCACGGGCGCACTCCAGCGTGGCGTCCATCAGGCTGCCGGTCCCGGCCGCCGTCTCCTTCAGCCGCTCCAGCGCCGTTCCCGCGCGCGCCTCATCGCGCGCGGCACGCCACTCACCCAGGGCCCGTACGACCCGCTCCTCGACCGTCGGATCGGCCGTGTGGATCGCCGTGTCCAGGTCGGCCGTCAGCGGGTTCGGCTCGGTCGTCTCGAAGATGTTGACGCCGACGATCTTCTCTTGACCGGACTCGATACGGGCCCGGCGCTCGGCATGCGAGGAGACGAGCTGCGACTTCAGGTAGCCCGACTCGACGGCCGCCATCGCGCCGCCCAGCTCCTGGATGTGGTCGATCTCAGCGAGCGAGTCCTCGACGAGCTTGGCGACCTTCGCCTCGATGACATGCGAGCCCTCGAAGATGTCCTCGTACTCGAGCAGGTCGCTCTCATACGCGAGCACCTGCTGCATACGCAGCGACCACTGCTGGTCCCAGGGGCGGGGGAGGCCCAAGGCCTCGTTCCAGGCCGGGAGTTGTACGGCACGCGCGCGTGCGTCCTTCGAGAGGGTCACGGCCAGCATCTCGAGCACGATCCGCTGGACGTTGTTCTCCGGCTGGGCCTCCGTCAGGCCGAGGGAGTTGACCTGGACGCCGTACCGGAAGCGCCGGTGCTTGGGGTTCTCGATCCCGTACCGCTCGCGCGTGATCTTGTCCCAGATCCGGCCGAACGCCCGCATCTTGCACATCTCCTCGATGAAGCGGACGCCCGCGTTCACGAAGAAGGAGATGCGCGCGACGACGTCGCCCATGCGCTCCTGCGGCACCTGGCCGGAGTCGCGGACGGCGTCGAGTACCGCGATCGCCGTCGACATCGCGTACGCGATCTCCTGGACCGGAGTGGCTCCGGCCTCCTGGAGGTGGTAGCTGCAGATGTTGATCGGGTTCCACTTGGGGATGTGGGACACCGTGTACGCGATCATGTCCGTCGTCAGACGCAGGGAAGGCACCGGCGGGAACACATGCGTGCCCCGCGACAGATACTCCTTCACGATGTCGTTCTGCGTCGTCCCCTGAAGCTTGGTGATGGCCTCCTTGTCGAGACCTTGCTCCTCGGCGACGACCTGGTAGAGCGCCAGCAGCCACATGGCCGTGGCGTTGATCGTCATCGAGGTGTTCATCTGCTCCAGGGGGATGTCCTGGAGCAGTCGGCGCATGTCACCGACGTGCGAGACGGGGACCCCGACGCGGCCGACCTCGCCGCGGGCGAGGATGTGGTCCGGGTCGTAGCCGGTCTGCGTCGGCAGGTCGAAGGCGATGGACAGACCGGTCTGGCCCTTGGCGAGATTGCGCCGGTACAGCTCGTTGGACGCCTCAGCAGTGGAGTGACCGGCGTACGTCCGCATCAACCAAGGCCGGTCCCGTTCTTTGGGCGCCTGCGGCGTGCCCTGTGCCGCAGGCGCTGTTTTGCGCGGCTCTGTCATGTCACACGTTCCGGAAGCGGTTGATGGCGTCGATGTGCTTGGCGCGCTTCTCTTCGTCGCGCACGCCCAGGCCCTCGCGGGGCGCCAGTGCCAGCACGCCCACCTTGCCCTGGTGGAGGTTGCGGTGCACGTCGTAGGCGGCCTGCCCGGTCTCCTCCAGGGAGTACACCTTGGAGAGCGTCGGGTGGATCTTGCCCTTCGCGATGAGCCGGTTGGCCTCCCAGGCCTCGCGGTAGTTGGCGAAGTGCGAGCCGATGATGCGCTTCAGGGACATCCACAGGTAGCGGTTGTCGTACTCGTGGTTGTAGCCCGATGTCGAGGCGCAGGTGACGATCGTGCCGCCCTTGCGGGTGACGTAAACGCTTGCGCCGAAGGTCTCGCGGCCTGGGTGCTCGAAGACGATGTCGACGTCCTCACCGCCGGTGAGCTCCCGGATGCGCTTGCCGAAGCGCTTCCACTCGCGCGGGTCCTGGGTGTGCTCGTCCTTCCAGAACTTGTAGTCCTCCGCGGTGCGGTCGATGATCGCCTCGGCGCCCATCGCCCGGCAGATGTCGGCCTTCTGCGGCGAGGACACGACACAGATGGGGTTGGCGCCGCCCGCGAGCGCGAACTGCGTGGCGTACGAGCCGAGTCCACCGCTCGCGCCCCAGATCAGGACGTTGTCGCCCTGCTTCATGTCGGCGCCGTTGCGGGACACCAGCTGCCGGTACGCGGTCGAGTTCACCAGCCCCGGAGCGGCGGCCTCCTCCCAGCTGAGGTGATCCGGCTTCGGCATCAGCTGGTTGGACTTGACGAGGGCGATCTCGGCGAGACCGCCGAAGTTGGTCTCGAAGCCCCAGATGCGCTGCTCGGGGTCGAGCATCGTGTCGTTGTGGCCGTCGCTCGACTCCAGCTCCACGCTCAGGCAGTGTGCGACGACCTCGTCACCGGGCTGCCAGGCGTTGACGCCGGGACCGGTGCGCAGGACGACGCCCGCGAGGTCGGAGCCGATGATGTGGTACGGCAGGTCATGGCGCTTGGTGAGCTCGCTGAGCCGGCCGTAGCGCTCCAGGAACCCGAAGGTCGACAGCGGCTCGAAGATCGAGGTCCACACCGAGTTGTAGTTGACCGAGGAGGCCATCACGGCCACCAGGGCCTCGCCGGGGCCGAGTTCGGGCACCGGCACGTCGTCCAGGTGGATCGACTTGCGGGGGTCCTTCTCGCGGGTGGTGAGCCCGGCGAACATCTCCGTCTCGTCCTTGTGCACGGTGATCGCGCGGTACGACTCGGGGAGCGGCAGGGCGGCGAAGTCGGCGGACGTGGCGGTCTGCGACTGAATCGCGTCCAGGATTTCCTTCACGGTGTTGCCTCCGGCGAAGCGAGCGCTCAGGGGAGCGCTTGAGGGTTACGTCGGGGTGGTTGCTGCTTTTGTGAGGCGTGCCGTCGGTTCGGCGAAGGTGGTGCTGGCAGCGCTTTGTGGCGCGGAAGGTTGCCTGTGACGCAGGCGTCGGGCGCGCAAACCCGGGGAGGTTTGCGGGGACAGCCGGCGTACGAAAAAGCTCTGCACGCCGGCCGCCCGACTTACTCCAACGTATGGCACGGCGTGTCACCTGGCAAGGCACGCAGTGCCAAGAATTTCCCTCATTTGAAATTGCGCGTTAACAAATGAGCGATGATCGATCAGATAGGGGTAGCTCGCCGTCGCCGAACGGTGAGGGCTTCGCCGAACGGTGAGGGATTCGCCGAGCGTGCTTAGGACCGGTGTGCGTGCTTAAGGCCGGTGCGTGCTTACGACCGTTCCCGCAGCGCCTGCTCGATCGTCTTCATGACCTCGTCGAGCGGGGCGTCCGTCCTGGCCACCGTGACCAGCACCTCGCCCTGTGAGGCGACCGAGGCCGCGCCCGAGCGGGGCCCGCTGTCCCGCCCCGCCCCGATGCCCGAGCCGAAGGTCTTCCGGACGATGGCGAACGCGTGGTCCAGCTGCGCCTCGACGTCGCCCTGTCCGCCGGCCCGCAGCCAGCGCCGCAGTACGTGGTTGTGCGCCGTGACCACGGCCGAGGCGGCGACCTCCGCGAGCAGCGGATCGTCGTTCGCGTCGTCGTCGTGCGCGTGCTCGTCGAAGTGCCCCAGCAAATAGCGCGTGAACAGCCGCTCGTAGCGCGCCACCGAGGCGATCTCCGCCTCCCGCAGCGTCGGCACCTCACGCGTCAGCTTGTAACGCGACACCGAGATCTCCGGCCGGGCCGCGTACATCTTCATGACTTCCTTGATGCCGCGGCACACGGTGTCGAGCGGATGCTCGTGCGCCGGCGCGGCATTGAGCACCGCCTCGGCCCGGATCAGGGTGTCGTCGTGATCGGGAAAGATCGCCTCTTCCTTGGAACGGAAGTGCCGGAAGAAGGTACGCCGGGCGACCCCGGCCGCCGCGGCGATCTCGTCGACGGTCGTCGCCTCGTAGCCCTTGGTCGCGAACAGTTCCATCGCCGCGGCCGCCAACTCCCGGCGCATCTTGAGCCGTTGGGCGGCGGCACGGTTGCCCGCGGCACTCTCCGGAGCGTCGGGCGTGGCTGGTGTACGGGAGGACTTGACCGGCTGGGACATGCCCCGAACGTACTGCATTCGTGGAGCGGGGCGCTCAAGATCCCCTCTCCCCCCGCCCTCGGCGGGGGGAGAGGAGCCGGCCCGGTCGAACAGTCCGCCCCAGTCCGCGCGGTCCGTGAACCAGTCGCCGGGCCGCCGCTCAGCGCCGCGCATATTCGCGGAAGCCGCGGCCGGTCTTGCGGCCGAGGCAGCCCGCGGCGACCAGGTGCTCGAGCAGCGGCGCCGGGGCGAGACCCGGGTCGCGGAACTCGCGGTGCAGGACCTTCTCGATGGCCAGCGACACATCCAGGCCGACCACGTCGAGGAGCTCGAAGGGCCCCATCGGGTAGCCGCCGCCGAGCTTCATCGCGGCGTCTATGTCGTCGAGCGAGGCGTAGTGCTCCTGGACCATCTTGATCGCGTTGTTCAGGTACGGGAACAGCAGCGCGTTCACGATGAAGCCCGCGCGGTCGCCGCAGTCCACCGGGTGCTTCCGGATCTTCGTGCACAGCTCGCGGACCGAGGCGTGCACATCGTCCGCGGTCAGGACGGTGCGGACGACCTCGACCAGCTTCATCGCCGGGGCCGGGTTGAAGAAGTGCATGCCGATCACGTCCTGCGGGCGCGAGGTGGCGCGGGCGCAGGCGACGACGGGCAGCGAGGAGGTCGTGGTGGCCAGGATCGCGCCCGGCTTGCAGACCTTGTCGAACACCGCGAACAGCTGCTGCTTGATCTCCAGGTCCTCGGCGACCGCCTCCAGTGCCAGATCGACCTCGGCGAAGGCGTCGTACGAACCCGCCGGAGTGATCCGCTCCAGCGTCTCGGCGGCGGCCTCGGCGGTCATCCGTCCCTTGTCGACAGAGCGCGAAAGTGATTTGCCGATACGGGCCTTGGCCGCCTGCGCCTTCTCCTCGCTGCGCGCGGCGAGCACGACCTCGTACCCGGCCTTCGCGAAGACCTCGGCTATGCCGGACGCCATGGTGCCGGAGCCGGCGACGCCGACCGAGCTGACGGGGCGGCCAGGGGTCTCGGGGCCCGAGGAGAGCGGCGTCAGCGCGTCCCGCACGACGGTTCCGCTGCCCGGAGCGTCGTACGTGTAGAAGCCGCGGCCCGACTTGCGGCCGGTCAGGCCCGCCTCGCTGAGCTGCCTGAGGATGGGCGCGGGCGCGTGCAGCCGGTCGTGCGAGGCGGCGTACATGGCCTCCAGGACCGTACGCGCGGTGTCGACGCCGATGAGGTCGAGCAGTTCCAGCGGGCCCATGGGCAGTCCGCAGCCCAGCTTCATCGCGGCGTCGATGTCCTCGCGGCTCGCGTACTTCGCCTCGTACATCGCGGCCGCCTGGTTGAGGTAGCCGAACAGCAGACCGTCGGCGACGAAGCCGGGGCGGTCGCCGACGGCGACGGGCTCCTTGCCGAGTTCGAGGGCGAGATCCGTGACGGCGGCGACGGCGGTCGGCGAGGTCAGCACGGAGGAGACGACCTCGACCAGCTTCATCGCGGGCGCCGGGTTGAAGAAATGCAGCCCGAGAACGCGCTCGGGACGGGCCGAGTCGGCGGCGAGCCGGGTGACCGAGAGGGCGTTGGTGCCGGTCGCCAGGATTGTCCCCGGGCGCACGATGCCGTCGAGCTCGCGGAAGATCTGCCGCTTGATCTCGTACGACTCCGGGGCCACCTCGATCACCAGGTCGGCGTCGGCCGCCGCGCGCAGATCGGTGGAGGTGCGCAGGCGGCCGAGGACCTCCTGGCGCTCCTGCTCGGTGAGCCGCTCGCGCTCAACGGCACGGGCGGTCGCGGCCTCCAGCGCGGTGTGGGCGCGGGCGGTGGCGGCCTCGCTGATGTCGATGCCGATGACCTCGCGGCCGGCCCGGGCGAGGACCTCGGCGATGCCGGTGCCCATCGTGCCGAGGCCGACCACGGCGACGGTGTTGATCTGGGACAGAGGGGTGTCGGACTGGGGAGAGGCCATCGCGGGACTCCAGGGATGAGTGACGACTGAGGGACGCATCCGGATACGCCGACAGGCGCACACAGTGCGGAAGTTGTGCGGGTGTGGGACCGGGCTACGAAGCGCACACGCCCGGTGCCGTCCGCGGGCGAGACGCGCAAGCCCACGAAGCGGTGAAAGACCGACCGGCTCTGTCCCGGAGCCGAGTCGTACTGAGGTACTCGAAGTACCGAACCGACCGACACTCACGGCGGCTGCGTCACCAGGCCACCGCAAGCAGGTGTGCGAGTGGGTAACTCGCTCGATTGAGCTTAACTCGCGGGTAACGAGCGCGCCAGTGTGCGGAAGAGTCGAGGTTATGTGATGTACGTCGCGGATAGGCTCGCGCCATGGACGAAGAGTTGCGGTCGCTCACCGGGCGGTTACGGCTTGAGGTGGGGGCCGGGGAGGTATTCGCGTACGAACGTCTGGTCGCGACCGGTGATCTCGATGAGCTGGCCGGTGTGCTTACCGCGCCGCAGCAGCCGTTGTGGGCGCGGGAGTTGGCGGCGTTTCGGTTGGGGGTTGCGGGGGATCGGCGGGCCTTTGAGACGCTCGTGCTGTTGCTGAATCATCGGGATCCGCAGCGGTGTGCGTCCGCTGCGTATGCGCTGGCGCGGCTTGGCGATCCGCGTACCGCGCGGGCTGCGGCTGCTCTTGCCACCAATGAGTTGCGGGTTGCTTATGCGCTTTATCCGGTGCGGTTGTTGGTGGAGTTGCGGGCTCCTGAGGCTGTGCCTGCGTTGATAACTACGTTGGCTCGGCGGTTTCGGGCTCATGATCCGTATCGGCGGGTGGCGCTTGCTTGTGTGGAGGGGTTGGGGGTGTTGGGGGATGAGCGGGCTCGGGCGATTTTGAACGAGGCGTTGGCGCATCCGCTGTTGGCTGAGGCGGCTGCGGGGGCGCTTAAGCGGTTGCCTGTGCAGCGGGCTCCTCGGTAACGCGCGGGTGCGTTGGGCGGGGTTTTCGCCCCCGCCGCCCCTACCCATTCCCGTCCACATGGGGCTCCGCCCCTAGTCCCCGTAGGTCCGGGTGGGTGGGGTGATTGCGTGCGCTGTGGGTGCGTTGTGGCTGGTCGCGCAGTTCCCCGCGCCCCTAAAGGGGCGCTGGTCGAGCCGTTGATTGATACACGGCCGCGTTGCTTACGGGGCCCAGCGCGCTGGGCCTGTCGCGTCAGCCGTTGCCCAGCGTCCTGATGTAGCGCACCTCCGGTACCGTCGCGCCGCCGACCTCCCACGGCTCCTCCGTGCCGTCCGGGGTGAAGCCTGCTTGTTCGTAGAAGTGGCGGGCCCGGGCGTTTTCCTTGAGTACCCACAAGAACAGTCGGGGGTGGCCTGCTGTGGTGCAGCGGGTCGTGGACTCTTGTAGCAGTGCGCGGCCCACTCCGTGGGACAGGTGCTTCGGGTGGACGTAGATCGCGTACAACTCGGCGTCCTGCGTGGGGAGTTCGGCGTCTCGGTATGGGCCGTGGCAGGACCAGCCGGCTACCTCCCCGTGCCGCTCCGCTACCAGGTTCACGACTCCCTTGCCTGCCTGCTCGAAGTGGGAGCGGCGGCGGGCTGTCTCGGTCGTGACGTCCAGGTCGTCCAGGTAGGGCTGGGGGAGCAGGCCCTTGTAGGCGTGTTGCCAGCCGCGTATGCGGATCGCGGCTACTTGCTCGCAGTCGGCGAGGGTCATTTCGCGGATGTGGATCATTCGGGGAGTATCGCGTATGCCTCTATCTCCATCAGCAACTCCGGGCGTACCAGGGCTGCGACCTGTACGGCTGTCGATGCCGGGAGGCGGCCGGAGGGTATGTGGGCGTCGCGGGCCGCTCGGACTGCCGGCATGTGGGCCATGTCTGTGACGTAGTAGGTCAGTTTGATGACGTCGTCGAACGTCGCACCTGCGGCGGACAGGCAGCGGCGCAGATTCTCGAAGGTTTGGCGGCCCTGGGCCTCGGGGTCGTTCTCGCCGACCAGCTTGCCGTTCTCGTCCAGTGCCACCTGGCCCGAGATCGCCGCGAAGCGGCCCGTGCCCATGACGACATGGGCGTACGAGGAGGCGGGGGCGACCCCGTCGGGGGCGGGGATGCGGGTCAGTTCGGTGCTCATGGATCCATCGTGGACCATGGCACTGACATCGCCCCCGACGGGCAGTCGCTGCCTGCGGTTCACATGCCAGGCTCAGCCTCGGAAGCCCAGCAGGCCGTGCAGTTTCGCGCCGCGTGACGCCGAGTCGTCCTGTGCTGTCAGCGGCTTGGGGTCCGGCAGGGCCTCGCATACCGCGTCGGCCTCGCCGTCGCTGCGGGGGACCTTGCCAGTGGAGAGGTAGGTCGCCAGGTGCTTGTCCAGGCAGGTGTTTCCGGCGAGTGTGATGCCGTGGTTTCCGCCGTCCTGCTCGACTACCAGGCTTGAGTCGCGCAGCAGGTGATGGACCGTGACACCGCCTTCGTACGGGGTGGCCGCGTCGTCGGTCGCCTGGAACAGCAGGGCCGGCGGCAGTGAGTCGTTGCCGACGTCGACCGGGTCGAGCGAATCCGTCGGCCAGAACGCGCACGGTGCGTTGTACCAGGCGTTGCTCCAGGTCATGAAGGGCGCCTTCTTGTGCACCTTCCAGTTGTCGTGGCGCCACTGGTTCCAGTCGCCGGGCCAGGGCGCGTCACGGCACTCCACAGCGGTGTAGATGCTGTAGCCGTTGTCGCCCGCCGCGTCGACGGCGGCGAAGTTCTGGTACACCTCGACCAGCGGATCGTCGTCCTTGTCGTTCACATAGGCCGCGAACGCCTCGGCGAGATACGGCCAGTAGCCGTTGTAGTAGCCGCCGGGGAGGAAGGTGTCCTCGAGTTCGGAGGCGCCCACCGTGTTGTCCGCGGGCTTCTTCGCCAGTGCCGCCCGCATCGAGTACCACTTGGCCTCGATCTTGTCGGGATCGGTGCCGAGCTTGTACGTCGCGTCGTACTTGGCGACCCATGCCATGAACGCCTTGTGGCGGCTGTCGAAGGCGTAGTCCTGATCGAGGTTGTCGTCGTACCAGACACCGGTCGGGTCGACGATCGAGTCGAGCACCAGGCGTCGTACGCGCTCGGGGTAGAGCTTCGCGTAGACGGCGCCCAGGTAGGTGCCGTACGAGTAACCGAAGTAATTGATCTTCTTCGCGCCGAGTGCGCGCCGGATGGCGTCCATGTCTTGGACCGCGCTCACCGTGTCGATGTACGGCAGCACGTCCGCGTACTTCTTGCCGCACTCCTCGGCGAAGGCCTGGGCCCGGTCGAGGTTGGCCTTCTCCAGGGCGGGGGTGCGCGGCACGGAGTCGGGGCGTACGGGTGCGAAGTGCCCGGGCCGGCAGTCCAGCGCGGGCCTGCTGTCGCCGACGCCGCGCGGGTCGAAGCCGATGACGTCGTACTGCGCCGCCACTTCCTTCGGCAGCGAGGAGGCGACGAACCCGGCGAGCGTGAGACCGCTGCCGCCGGGGCCGCCCGGGTTGACGAGGAGCGGCCCTTGGTAGGTCTTCGAGGTGTGGGGGATGCGTGACAGAGCGATCGTGATGCGTTCGCTGTATGGGTTCGAGTGGTCGAGCCGCACTTTGAGGGACGCGCACTGGAGCGTCGGATAGTCCTCGGTGCCGCACTTCTTCCAGGCGAGCTTGGCCGCGCCGACGGACCGGGTGGTGCGCTCTGCGGTCGTGGCACCCGCCTTCGCGTCGGCCGGAAGCGCGGTCATCAACCCGGCCAGCACGGCGGCGGCACCGCACAGAGCGGTTGCTCTCTTCTTCATCAAGGCCTCCCAGGACGGAGGAGTTCGAGCCGTGCGCATCACGGCCCGCCCCGCATCGTCCCGGAATTGACCCTCGGGAAGGACAGGTTCTGCAAAGAGTTGACACTATTGGGCAGCACGATGCCGCCGGATGCCGGGCAAAGGTGCTGGTCGGAGCAGGGAAACGTCGGTCAGAGCAGAGTGAGTTGAGTGGGCGTCGGCACGGCTGGCTCCGGCTCGGGCTGAGGGTCGGGGATTCGGCGCGGCATCCCTGCGGGTGTGGGGCCGATGCCGTACTCCTGGGCCAGTTCGTGCACCTGACGGGTGATCCGGCGCTGGTACCACTTCGGGGCGTACGCCCCCTCCGCGTACAGCCGCTCGTAACGGCGTACCAGATGCGGGTGATGGTGCCCCAGCCAGCTCATGAACCACTCACGCGCGCCCGGCCGCAGATGCAGCACGAGCGGGGTCACCGAGGTCGCTCCGGAGGCCGCGATCGCCCGTACGGTGGCGCGGAGTTGGGAGGGGTGGTCGCTCAGGAAGGGGATCACGGGGGCCATCAGTACGCCGCAGCCGATGCCGTTCTCGTTGAGGGTGCGCACCACGTCCAGGCGGCGTTCGGGTGCGGGGGTGCCCGGCTCGACGGTCCGCCACAGCTCGGGGTCGGTGAAGCCCACGGAGACGGATATCCCGACTTCCGTGACGGCGGCGGACTGCTTCAGGAGGTCGAGGTCGCGCAGGATCAGGGTGCCCTTCGTCAGGATCGAGAAGGGGTTCGCGTGGTCGCGCAGGGCGCCGATGATGCCGGGCATCAACTGGTAGCGGCCTTCCGCGCGTTGGTAGCAGTCGACGTTCGTGCCCATCGCGATGTGCTCGCCGTGCCAGCGTCGCGAGCCCAGCTGACGGCGCAGCAGCTCCGGTGCGTTCACCTTCACCACGATCTGGCTGTCGAAGCCGAGGCCCGTGTCGAGGTCCAGATAGCTGTGGGACTTGCGGGCGAAGCAGTAGACGCACGCGTGTGAGCAGCCTCGATACGGGTTGATCGTCCACTCGAAGGGCATGCGCGAGGCGCCCGGCACCCGGTTCACGATCGACCGGGCCCGGATCTCGTGGAAGGTGATCCCGCGGAACTCAGGAGTGTCGAAGGTGCGGGTGGTAACCGCGTCCGCGCCGAACAGCGCGGGGTTCTCCGGCGGATTGCCGCCGGACTCCACGGTGAGGTTTTCCCAGCGCATGAGGCCTCCTCGGTAGCACTGACCACAGAATAGAACACTTGTTCCCTTGATCGTGCGACCTCAACATGACCTGCGTGTCCGTCACTGTTTCTGCACCCCTTGAGGGACCCCGATTTGGGCGGTTCGGCCGCCTGGTGGTTGGCTTGCCGCGAACCCCCGAGTTTCCAAGTGCTGGAGGAACCAATGGCGCAGGTCGAGGCCACCACGGAGCGAGTCGTAGCCGCACAGCCGGACGACGTTTTCGACGCCCTGGCCGACTACAGCGGCACGCGCGGGAAGATTCTTTCCGAGCACTTCAGCGAGTACGAGGTCCGCGAGGGCGGTGACGGCGAGGGCACCCTCGTCCACTGGAAGCTCCAGGCCACCAGCAAGCGCATCCGTGACTGCCTGCTCGAGGTGACCGAGCCCACCGACGGCGAACTCGTCGAGAAGGACCGCAACTCCTCGATGGTCACCACCTGGCGCGTCACCCCGGCCGGCGAGGGCGCGGCCCGCGTCGTCGTCACCACCGTCTGGAACGGCGCCGGCGGCATCGGCGGCTTCTTCGAGAAGACCTTCGCTCCCAAGGGCCTCGCGCGCATCTACGACACGGTCCTCGCGAAGCTGGCCGCCGAGGTCGAGAAGTAGACCGAGCAACAAGCAACGGTGCGGGGCGCGTTGGGGCGCCCCGCACCGTTTTGCGTGGACGCACTATGAGAGCCGCCAGGCTGACGGGTTACACCAAGTAACCCGTTGTCGCGCACTGACATGGCGCCCGGTCGCGCTCCGTCGCGTACGCCGGAGCAATTCCCGGATTGCCACACATGGCAACCGTACGCACCCGTACCGTGGTGGGTGCGGCACAGATCTTGCGGGACCGTGGGGAGAAGGGGCCTGGCCATGGACCGTGGCACCGATGGAGGTGCGGCTTCAGGCGGCGGAGCCGGGAACGGCGCCGTGGTGGGCCGCATCCCGCTGGCCGTGGTCGTCGTCGACCGCGAGGGTCTGGTCTCCCACTGGAGCCAGGGCGCCCGGCGGTTGTTCGGGACTCCCAAGGATGAGGCGGTGGGCCGCCCCGCCGCCGATCTGCTGCCCGTCTCCGGCGCCCTGACCGAGGACGACGAGAACACGCCGTACGGGGCGTATGCGGCATACGACGGATTAGGGCCCGACCTCGGATCGTCCCTCAATGGGCGGCTGTCCTACCCGGCGGCGGGCCGCGCGCGGCTCTCGGTGCCGGGCTCCGACCGGGCCGACGTCCTGTGGTGGGCGTATCCCCTGGTGGGCCCCGGGCGGGAACGGTTGCTCGTGCTGGCCGCCGATGCCGACAGCACGGGCCGCGACTACGCCTCCGACGCCGAGGACAGCGCGCCCGTCGAACGCATCGCGCCGGGCTTCGCGCTGCACACCGACTTCCCTGGTGCCGAGGACCTCGCCCGCAGGCTGCCCGAGATCTTGCCCAGCATGAGCGTCGGCGAGAGCGCCCGCATCGTCGGGCAGGTTCTCGAACTGGGCTATCCCGTCCTGGAGTTCAGCCAGAACGAACGGGTGCCCGTCACGCCCGACTGGGGTGTGCCACGGCGCGTCGAGCGGATGGCGCGCCGCGAGCGTGCGGCTCGGGCGGCGGCGTCCGGCCAGCCCGCGCCCCCGGATCTGGAGGACGACGGCGAGGACCTCGAGTACGCGGCGGTGCGTGAGCGTCTGGAGTTCCTCAACGAGGTCAGCGGGCGCATCGGCAGCTCGCTCGACCTGTCCCGCACCATCGTCGAGGTCAGCAAGGCCGTGGTGCCGCGCTTCACCGACGTCGCCGGGACGTACCTGCGCGAACAGGTGGTCGCCGGTGAGGGCTTCCCCGACGGTGTGCCCGACACGACCACCATGTGGCACCGCGTCGCCGTGGAACACACCGACGAGCCGGGCCGCTGGGACGATGTCGTACCGGTCGGCGAGGCCATGCCGTTCCCGGCGCACACGCCGTTCTTCCAGTGCATGACCACCGGCGAACCCGTCCTCGTGCCGCGCATCAGCGAGCAGATGGGCCACATGATCGCCGCGCAGTTCGAGAAGCGCGACATCCGGCCCCTCATCACCGGCCGCTCCATGCTGGTCGTACCGCTGAAGGCTCGCAATGTGGTCCTCGGGTTCATGATCCTGCTGCGCCACCCGGAGCGCGTCGAGTTCAACGACATGGACCGGGTGACGGGTGCCGAACTCGCCGCCCGCGCCGGGCTCGTGCTCGACAACGCTCGCATGTACACGTACCAGGAGAGCGTCGCCGAGACCCTCCAGGACAGCATGCTGCCGCATATCGCGCGCCGTATGTCCGGCTGCGACATCGCCACCCGCTATCTGCCGGGTACGTTGCTGGGGCGGGTCGGCGGCGACTGGTTCGACTCGGTGAAGCTGCCCGGCTCACGGACCGCGCTCGTCGTCGGCGATGTGATGGGGCACGGGCTCAACTCCGTCGCGATGATGGGCCAGTTGCGCACCGCCGTACAGACCATGGCGGGCCTCGATCTGCCACCTGCCCAACTCCTGCGGAACCTCGACGACTTGGCGCAGCGGCTCGGTGAGCACTATCTCGCGACCTGTCTGTACGCCGTGTACGACCCGATCGCGAGCGAGCTCCAGATCGCCAACGCGGGCCATGTTCCACCCGTGTTGGTCCGCGCCGAGGACGGCCGCAGCGAGCTGCTCGATCTGCCGACGGGGGCGCCCATCGGGGTCGGCGGGGTGCCCTTCGAGACCGTACGGGTGCGGGTGTCACCCGGCGACCGACTGGTCATGTGCACGGATGGCCTGGTGGAGGTGCGCGGCGAGGACATCGGCGTCGGGCTCGCCATGCTGTGTGAGTCCGCCGCGCATCCGGCGGCGTCTATGGATGACGCCTGCGACACCATCATCCGGGCCCTGGCCGAGACCTTTTCGAAAGCGGGGCGCGGCGGGCGTAAGGACGATGTGGCGTTGCTGATGGCGCGGCTTGGTGGCATCGATGCCGGGGATGTCGCTACGTGGCGGCTCGCGTCCGAGCCGATCGAGGTCAGCCGGGCTCGGGCTGTGGTTCGTGAACAGCTTCACGAGTGGGGGCTCAACTCGCCTGGTGATCAAGCGGAGTTGATGGTGGGCGAGCTGGTCACCAACGCCGTACGGCACGCTCGGAGTCGGCGGATCGAGTTGCGGCTGGTTCGCGGGGACACGTTGCTGTGCGAGGTGGATGACGAGGATCCCACGCTGCCGACACTCCTCAGTACGGGGGCGAACGACGAGTTCGGGCGGGGCCTGCGGGTGGTGAGCAGGCTGGCTCGCGAGTGGGGGAGCAGTCGTACGGCTGCCGGGAAGACCGTGTGGTTCGAGATGACGCTGCCGTGAAAGGTACGAAAGGTGTGCCCCGCGTGCTTGTCGGCGCACTCCGGGCGCGGTAGACCGATCTGGCCCGCCCGTTTTGGTGGGCGCTGTCGCATCCTGGGGAGCGGGCATGAGCGTGACTACTCGGTACAGGGACGCGTGGGACGGGTTCTGGCGGGAGGCTTCCGGTGAACCGGGGGCCGTTCTGTGGGATGCGGAGCCCGGGCTCACCGTTGGGGTTCATCTTCCGCTGTTCGAACCGCACTTGGTCGCGCCGGGGTTGCCGATTGTGGACCTTGGGTGCGGTAACGGGACTCAGACGCGGTTTCTTGCCGATCGGTATCCGCACGTTGTCGGGGCCGATTTGTCCGCCGCCGCCCTCGATCACGCTCGGCGGGCGGATCGGGCGGGGCAGGCCTCGTATCGGCTGCTTGATGCGGCTGAGAAGAGTGAGGCGGAGACGTTGCATGCCGAGCTGGGGGACGTGAACGTGTATATGCGGGGGGTGCTTCATCAGTGTGAGGTCGGGGATCGGCAGCCGGTTGTCGATGGGGTTGCCGCGCTGGTGGGGGAGCGGGGGCGGGCTTTTCTCGTTGAGCTCGCCGAGGCTGCGGGGGTCGTGCTGCGGGGGCTTGCTCAGCGTCCGGAGGGCCCGCCGGCCAAGCTTGCGCCCGTTTTCCGGCATGGCATCGCGCCGGGTGAGGTGGCCGATGACGCGGTGCCGGAGTATCTGCGGGCCGCTGGGCTCACCGTCTTTGCCAGTGGTGAGCTGCCGCTCGTCACCACGGAGTTCCAGGGGGACGGTACGCGGATTGAGTTGCCGTCCAAGTGGGTGGTGGCGGGGCGGGGTTGAGTGTGCGGGTGGGGTTTTCTTTCCCCAAGCCCGCCCTTTCCCGGAAGCGGGAACTATGCCCCCGGGCCCCCAAGGGGGGTGGGGGGGGGTGACAGGTCGTGTCTCGGCTGCGGGTGCGTCGTGGCTGGTCGCGCAGTTCCCCGCGCCCCTACGGGGCGCCCCCACACCTCTTTCCGGGCGCACCGCTCTGGCTCCGATCCGGTTCCGGGTGGCCATCGCGGCGGCGTAATCTCGATGAATGAAGTCCACCATCACGGACATCCAGGCTGTGCCTTTGGACAGTGGCCTCAAGTGCAGTGTGCACAGCGAAGGCAGCGCGAACTGCAGCGATTGGGTCTATGCGATCGTGACGTACGACGACGCAGGGTCCACGGGCAACAAGCGGAATGTCTGCCGGAAGTGGCATGACAGCGACCCTGACGCGGTTGCATGGCGTCGGACACGGCAGGGTGAGGATCACAACATGGTTGTGTCCCGGACAGGGTCGGCTGCAGGATCGGTGACTGGCATCGCTGTTTCGGGTGTCGTACACGGCGACATTAATGTGGTCGGTCACGATGGCTCAGATGAAGAGCATTCCAGCCTGGCGGAGCGGCGGCAGAAGTTCCATTTCGACTTCTTGAACCACACGCTCAAGCAGGCTGAGTGGACGTTCCGGCTGAGCGTGTGGTTCATGACCGGTGGTGCCGTGATCATCCTTGCGGGGGGTGTGTTGGCACTGGTTCATGCCGGGAACCCAGACCTCAGTTACCTACCGCTGGTGACAAGTCTGACCGGCGCGCTGATCACGGTCGGGGGCGGAGCGCTTGCTCTGCACTCGAAGCGCACGATGGTCAACTTGACCAAGGCCGCTGAGGACAACGAGAGCAAGATCGACATCGATCACAAGCTCGAAATCGCGACCACCTTCATCGACCGCGTCGAAGACTCTGAGGCAAAGGATCGCCTCAACTCGGCTGCTGCCCTGAAGGCTTTGGGTATGGAAGCGGCACCGGAGACGATGGTCAATCGGTTGCTCCCTGAGCAAGCTAAGGAGATCGAGCCGGGCGACTCCGCGCGTTGAACAGCACGAGGCCACGGGCGGTATCTCCCGTGGCCTCGTGTGTGCTCCCCGGGTCTGGGAGGCCGGGACGGGGTCTCCTCCATTCCGGGACCCCACGGAAGCCCGCGACGACCTATGCGGCGGCAGGCGGCTCCTGGGACTCGTCCACCGGGAGCGCCGGGGGCGGGGTGTCGGCCCTCCTGAATGTGTCCCACGCATCCCGTGCTCGGGTGGCGGAATGCAGGACATCCGGGATCTGGTCGAGCAGCCCCTTCAGAGCGAAGAGGAAGATCGAAGCCACGCCAGCGACAGCGAGAATGACGATGATGGCGGTGCCGTCCACCGATCCTTACCTTCCCTGTCATGGGTCGGATCGGGTGCGCAGGCAGCCTCGATCCGAACCCTACGGTTCGGACCGAGACACCTGTTACGCGGGACGTACGAGGCGCAAAAGTGTTCTCGGGCGGATCAACACTGGAGTCGACCCAGGTTAAGCAGTAATGCAGTGCTTGGGGAGGTCATGGCCCAGCTATCACGGCTTGGTACGTCCGAACCCCCATATGCTCATTTCCAGGGGGTTCTCAAGCTCCAGCCAGGTGCCTGTCCTGGTTCCCGAGACATTCGGGTCGCCCAGGTGCGGAGGGTCCACTTCGTGGTCCTCGCGCACGAGAGTACCGCAAACCTCAGAGCTATGTGGGTGCACAAGTAAGCCCCACCTCGGTCGAATTGAGGTGGGGCTCAAGTGCTGGTCAGGTGGAGTCCAGTTCCCCTAACAGGAGTTCGTCACCAGCGGGGAAGCGCGCCGTGCCGCCCTCCTCCCAGGTGACGACGACGGCTAACCCGCCCATCGGACCTAGGGCGGTCGTCGCCTCCTTGACGGTGCGCCACTCGCCCTTGTAGCCGATCACGTCGCCCGGGGTGATGAGGACCGCACGCTTGGTGAGGACGCTTAACGGTTCTCTACGGACTGGATACGGGCCAAAGGCGTTTCCCATTCCGTGCCACCCCCCTTGGGGCGCAAGTACGCCGTCTGGCTGACGAGCTTCCTGCCCTCCTTGGTGTGCTCCTCGATCAGGCCGACGAGTTCGCCGGTCCGGTCATGCTTCGTGTCCTCGACGAGTGTTCCGTGCGGGTACGGCAGTTCGCCGTGACTCAGCATCGTCGGTGGCTTCTCATGTGTCTGTGCCATGACCCCTCGTCCCACCTGGGCATACGTCTGTCACTCAAGACAACTGCCGCCGTGCAAACCGAACTTGCACACCTCTTGCACAACACCAGGGCGCATGAGTGGCCACGGTGGGACGATGGGACGTAACGGAAGTCGAGCGGGGAAGACGCACAGTATGAGCGCGACCAACATTCCCGGACCCGGTGCGAACGTGGCCGTCTGCCGCAAGGCGCGCGGCCTCAGCCAGGTTGCCCTTGCCCGGCGGGCAGGCGTGTCCGTCTCGCTGCTCAGCAAGATCGAGGTAGGCGACCGCGCGCTGACCCAGGGCATCGCCGCAGCCCTCGCCCAAGCCATGCGGATGACCCTTGACGAGCTGCTGGGCACGGCCCCGGTCGAGGGTGCCGACGAGAACAGCCTTACGGCCCTCAACTACGCCATCCGCCGGTTCGACATCCCCGACGCGCCACCGCCTCACCCTGAGGACCTGCCGCGCGAGCTGGCCGAGCTGAACGAGCACCGCTACCGCACCGAGCTGTCAGCCGTGTTGCAGAAGACCCCGGGCGTGCTGATCCGCACGACCAACTTCGCGCACGCCACTCAGTCGCCCGACGCCTGGACGCGCGTTGCCGACACGTACAGCGTGGTCTACTGGCTGGCCGCCCGGCACCGCTGGATGCACCTTGCCGAACTGGCCGTGATGAAGCAGCGGTTGGCCGCCGAGCGAGCGAACCCGGTAGCTGCCACGGTGGCCGCCCGAGACGAGGCCGGGACCTTCCTCAACTCGGGTGACTTCGCAGGTGGGTTGGCCATCGTGGACCGCGCCATCGTTGAGGCCGAGTCCAACCTTGAGGGGCGCGACCGTGCGTTCGGTCTGGGCATTCTGCACCTGCGCGGGCTCACGCTGGCCGGTCGGCTCAAGGACAGGGGCACTTCTGAGGAGCACATCAGGGCGGCTTGGCGGACGGCCGAGGAGTACGGCGAGGACGCCGACGAACACGGCATCCACTTCGGGCCGGACCAGACGGCCACCCATGTCATCTCGACGTTCTCCGACATGGACCAGCACCGGCGCGCGCTGGACACTGCCGACGACCTGATCCGAGGTGGCACGGACCTTCCGGCCACCCGCATCGGCCCCCTGCACATGAACCTCGGCCGGTCGCACCTCGCCCTCGGCGACCGTGACTCCGCCCTCGAATCGCTCGAAGAGGCTTGGGACATTGCGCCGGAGATGGCCCGGGTGCACCCGACAAGCCAAGAGCTGATGCGCGTGCTCACCTCACTGCACCGCCGCAGCAACCCCCGTCTCACGCGGCTGGCCAAGCGCGCTGGCGTGCCCTTCTGACCCTCAGTGGCGACGCTGAGATGTGGGCGCGAGTGTCGCCGCTTCGCGCAAGGCAGCTGCGAGGTGTTCATCAGCGGCCTTGGACTTCTCGATTGCCTGAGTGGCGGTGGCCATCGCCGCGTTGATGTTCCGCTCCCTTCTCGGCCTGTCGCTCTCCGCACCGGAATCTGATAGCGCGAGTCGCACTCCCTGAATCCCGAGCAGCGATTTCAGAAACGCTTGATTCGACTCGCGGTATGCCTGCACCAGCTCAGGCGTGGTGTAGAGCGTCAGCTTGGTGACAACCAATCGGTAGGGCTCGTCCTGGTGCCCCGGGTCGAGATCCGCAGGGCTCACCCCGCCGGGCAACTCTCTACGCCCCCAAGCGACGTCGCGGGTGTTGCCGAGGGCGAGCATCTTGCGGTGCGCTTCCTCGATCGCGTCGGCGCGTCGCTCCCAGATCTTGAACTCGCTCTCACGGTCGCGGGTTGCTCGCTGGGTGATGCTGGCCGACATGAGAGTGCCCACCGTGCCGATGACGGCCCCCAGCAACCCGGCACCGGTACTGATCAGGGCGAGGGCAACCGGTGTGATCGTCACAGCATGAGCGTAGGCACGGACGCGCCAGCGTGGGGCCGTATCTCGAAGGTCCCGGATGTGAGGCGAGCCCTCCGGGACCTTCGAGAGCGTTCAGAGCACGCCGAGCGACGTGAGCACCACCAGGCACAGCGTCAGGGAACCGCCGAACACGCCGCCTCCGTACAGGAACGATGGTCCTTTTGGGCTGCTCGGCTTGTGGATGACGAGGGCCGCCACGATGCCGATGATGATGGAGACCAAGGCGCAGATGACGACCAGGAGCACCTTGACACCGAGAGAGAGATTCAACGGTCCGAGTACCTTTTCCGGTGATCAGACCTTCGGCACGCAGCGCTCAGTCTGATCACCACGTGTGAAACGTGTGATCTTGACTGAGGCCGTGCCGACGTCAGGCTCTCGGTGCCTTTCCAGGGCGCACTTAGGACGCCTTCACCCTCTTACTCTGCGCCTCTCTGCGCCTTGCTTCTGGCTCGACGTCCCGAGGAAGCATGCTCGGGATCGCTGGACGTTTCTGCGGCCCATTTCCCTAACCGCGACTCAGTCCAAGCTGGTCCATCAACTGAGGACGGCCAGCTATTCAACTTCACGGAGGCGTCGGGTACTCCGCTCGCAGCACGGGCAACCGTACCTGAAACACCAGGCGTTGGGTGACCAGGCGGCCACGGTGGCCGCCCCAGGGGCTCTCGTGCGGGCGGGTGCGAGGGGCCGCCGGAGACCCCACCGGGGGGCGCTGCTGGGTATGGCCGCACCCGCAGGTCGGATCGGGGAGGGCCGGGCGTCATGTTGAGACCCCGGGTGCTCGCCGACCTAGCTTCCCGTGATCGATCTCAATACTTCTCGTGACTGGTGCGCAGGGGTCGCCGACTCTCACGGACCTTGCTCCACACGCAAATTGCACGGGCCTGAAATCCTGTGCTCTCCTGGGGGCCAGGCGTGAGAACCGCCGAACCACCGCATGCGCTCCGGGCGCGTGATGCTCGACGCGATGTTCCACAAGGCGCGCACGGGCGTCCTGTGGGAGCAGTTTCCCAAGCGGTTCGGCCTCTGGAAGGGCATCCACTCCCGTTACAAGACCTGGCGGAACTGCGGGGTGTGGGACGAGATCATGGCCGCCTTGCCCAACACGGGCCAGCCCGTGTGGACCCCGCCCCTGGTGCCGCCGCTGCGAGTTGAGGGACGTGAAGGCCCGCGCGCCTTCACGAACGCCGACATCCAGGAAGAAGAGGTGTCCGGAGAAACAGGTGTCCCCGGCGGCCCCCTCACGAGCGCTGCACCCTTGGCTCGTCCAGCGATATGTGACATGGTACTGGAGTGAGTGCGTTTCTGACCTGCGATGTTGTCGTCGTTGGGGCTGGGATGGTGGGGGCCGCCTGTGCCCTGTACGCGGCTCGGGCTGGGCTTGGTGTTGTGCTTGCGGACCGTGGGCCCGTGGCCTCGGGTACGACCGGGGCCGGTGAGGGGAATCTGCTCGTTTCCGACAAGGAGCCTGGGCCTGAGCTTGAACTTGCTCTGTTGTCGGGGCGGTTGTGGGGTGAGCTCGCCGGTGAGCCCGGTATCGCTGCGGCTGTTGAGTACGACCTCAAGGGCGGGCTCGTTGTTGCCTCCTCGGCGGAGGGGCTCGTGGCTCTGGAAGGGCTCGTTGATGGGCAGCGGGCGGCCGGGGTCGAGGCCGTGGCGGTTGAGGCGGATCAACTCCACGACGTAGAGCCGAAGTTGGCGAAGGGGCTCGCGGGTGGGGTGCTGTATCCGCAGGACGCCCAGGTCATGCCTACCCTCGCCGCTGCCCATGTCGTACGGCTCGCGCGGGCCGCGGGTGCCTCGTTGCGGACGGGGTGTGCGGTCACCGAGGTGTTGCGTACGGGGGCGGGGGCCGTGCGGGGAGTGCGTACCTCTGAGGGGGAGATTCATGCGCCCGCCGTCGTGAACGCTGCCGGGACCTGGGGTGGGGAGTTGGCCGCGCTTGCCGGTACCTCGCTGCCCGTCCTGCCTCGGCGCGGCTTCGTCCTCGTCACCGAGCCGTTGCCGCCTCGTACGGTGCGGCACAAGGTGTACGCCGCGGACTATGTGGCCGACGTGGCCAGTGACTCGGCGGCGTTGCAGACCTCGTCGGTGGTCGAAGGGACGGCTGCCGGGCCGGTGCTGATCGGGTCCAGCCGGGAACGGGTCGGGTTCGACCGGTCCTTCTCGTTGCCGGTCGCGCGGGCGCTGGCGGCGGGGGCTACACGGTTGTTCCCGTTCCTGGAGGGGGTGCGGGCGATGCGCGCCTACCTCGGGTTTCGTCCGTACATGCCCGACCATCTGCCCGCGATCGGGCCGGACGCTCGGGTGCCGGGGCTCTTGCATGCGTGCGGGCATGAAGGGGCTGGGATCGGACTCGCCACGGGGACCGGGCACTTGATCGCTGAGGTGCTGAGTGGGAAGACCTCGGATCTCGACCTCGACCTCAGTCCGTTTCGTCCCGACCGTTTTCCCGAGGAGGGCCTGTGAGATCTCCGCTGGAACTGGTGGTGGCGCGGCCGGGGCCCGCCTTCACCGTCACCTTCGATGACCGGGAGATCACCGTCCTGCCGGGGCAGACGATCGCCGCCGCGCTCTGGGCGGCGGGCATCACGTCGTGGCGTACGACGCGGGGGAGTGGTGAGCCCCGCGGTGTCTTCTGTGGGATCGGGGTCTGCTTCGACTGTCTGGTGACCGTCAACGGGCGGGCGAACCAGCGCGCTTGTCTGGTGCGGGCGGAGGCCGGCGATGTGATCCGTACACAGGAAGGGACGGGGCATCGTGGCCAACGGCAGCAGCATGGCTGAGGGGTCGCCGCCGCATGTCGCGGTGGTTGGGGCGGGGCCTGCGGGGCTGGCGGCCGCGCTTGCCGCTGCCGCGCGGGGTGTACGTGTGAGTCTGATCGACTCCGCGGGGGAGGCGGGCGGGCAGTTCTACCGGCAGCCTGCCGCCGCGCTCGGCGCCCGTCGGCCCCAGGTCCTGCACCATCAGTGGCGTACCTGGGAACGGCTGCGGGTCGGCCTTGCCGCGCACGTCGCGGAGGGCCGCGTCACGCATCTGACGGACCACCACGTGTGGTTCGTGGAAGGGCAGTCCGACGGCTTCACCGTGCACGCCCTCCTCGGCCCCGAGCAGGAGCGGCCCGTCGCCGTGGGTGCCGATGCCGTGCTGCTCGCCACCGGTGGGTACGAGAAGGTCCTGCCGTTCCCCGGGTGGACCCTCCCCGGAGTGGTCACCGCGGGCGGGGCGCAGGCCATGCTCAAGGGTGGGCTTGTGTTGCCGGGGCGTACGGTCGTGGTGGCGGGGACCGGGCCGTTGCTGATGCCGGTGGCGGCCGGGCTCGCGGCGGCCGGGGCGGAGGTCGCCGCGCTCGTCGAGGCCGCCGATCCCAGGACTCTCGCGCGGCACGCCAGAGCGCTGGCCGTTCATCCCGCCAAGCTTGCCGAAGGTGCCCGGTACGCCGCCGAGTTGGCCCGGCGGCGGGTGAGGGTCCACGTCCGGCACACCGTCGTCGCCGCGCACGGCAGCGAGCGGGTCGAGGCCGTGACCGTCGCCGCTCTCGACGGGAACGGGCGTGTCCGGCCCGGCAGTGAGCGGCGTATCGCGTGCGACACGCTCGCCGTCGGGCACGGCATGCTGCCGCACACCGACCTCGCCGAGGCGCTCGGCTGCCGGCTCGACGGGACGGGCGTCGCCGTCGACGAGGAGCAGCGCACCGATGTGCCGGGCGTCTGGGCGGCCGGGGAGACCACCGGGATCGGCGGCGCCGTACTGTCGCTCGCCGAGGGGAGAATCGCCGGACTCTCGATCGCCGCCCGGCTCAACTCCCGTACTCCCGACGCGCGTTCGTACGAGGCTGCCGCCAAGGCCCGTAGGGCGCTGCGGGAGTTCTTCGCCGTCCTCGACACCGTCTACGCCCCGCCCGCCCACTGGACCGAGCAGGTCGCCGACGACACCGTCGTCTGCCGCTGCGAGGAGGTGCCCGCCTCCGCGATCCGGCAGGCCGCGGGCGAGCTCGGCGCCGGTGACGTACGCACCGTGAAGCTGCTGACCAGGGCCGGGATGGGCTGGTGCCAAGGCCGGATGTGCGGACCCGCGGTGGCGGGGCTCGCGGGGTGCGAGTTCCAGCCCTCGCGACGGCCGTTCGCCCGGCCCGTACCGCTCGGCGTGCTGGCACGGGCCGGGGACACCGACTCCGCAGACGAGACCAACGACATGGACGACACAGACCACCAGTGACATGTCAACCTCTACCGATCGGATGGGACCGCTCATGACCGACACCCCCGGCACCCCCGGCAGCGAGGTCACCGCCGTCGCCGAGAACGGCCCCTGGCGCGGCATCCTCGTAGCCACCGCCCTGCCCCTCGACGACGATCTCTCCGTGAACTACGACAAGTTCGCCGAGCACTGCGCCTGGCTCGTCGAGAACGGCTGCGACGGAGTCGTACCGAACGGCTCCCTCGGCGAGTACCAGGTGCTCACCCCGGAGGAGCGCGCCAAGGTCGTCGAGACGGCCGTCGCAGCGATCGGCGGCGAGCGCGTGATGCCGGGGGTCGCCGCCTACGGGTCCGCCGAGTCCCGCCGCTGGGCCGAGCAGGCGCGCGACGCCGGCTGCCGCGCCGTGATGCTGCTGCCGCCCAACGCCTACCGCGCCGACGAACGCTCGGTTCTCGCCCACTACGCCGAGGTCGCGCAGGCGGGGCTGCCCATCGTGGCGTACAACAACCCCATCGACACCAAGGTGGACCTCGTACCGGAACTGCTCGCGAAGCTGCACGGCGAGGGGTACATCCAGGGGGTCAAGGAGTTCTCCGGTGATGTCCGGCGCGCCTACCGGCTGGCCGAACTCGCCCCAGAACTCGACCTGTTGATAGGCGCCGACGATGTGCTGCTCGAGCTGGCGATCGCGGGCGCGAAGGGCTGGGTGGCCGGTTATCCGAACGCGCTGCCCCGAGCCAGTGTCGATCTCTACCGGGCCGCGGTGGCGGGTGATCTCGACACCGCGTTGCCCCTCTACCGGCAGTTGCACCCGCTGCTGCGCTGGGACTCGAAGGTCGAGTTCGTGCAGGCCATCAAGCTGTCCATGGACATCGCGGGGCGGCACGGCGGTCCGGTACGCCCGCCGCGCGTCCCGCTTCTGCCGGAGCAGGAGGCAGTCGTGCGCGCGGCCACCGAGAAGGCCGTCGCGGCAGGGCTCGCGTAACGGAGGATCGACACATGCGCAGCAAACTCGTCCTGCACGCCGTCGACTCGCACACCGAGGGCATGCCGACCCGGGTGATCACCGGCGGCATCGGCACCATCCCGGGCGCGACCATGAACGAGCGGCGCCTGTACTTCCGTGAACACCGCGACGACATCAAGCAGTTGCTGATGAACGAGCCGCGCGGGCACTCGGCGATGAGCGGCGCGATCCTTCAGCCGCCCACCCGCCCCGACTGCGACTACGGCGTCGTCTACATCGAGGTCTCCGGCTATCTGCCCATGTGCGGACACGGCACGATCGGCGTGGCGACCGTGCTCGTCGAGACCGGCATGGTGGAGGTCGTCGAACCGGTCACCACGATCCGCCTCGACACCCCGGCCGGACTCGTCGTCGCCGAGGTCGCCGTGGAGGACGGGGCCGCGAAGGCCGTCACCCTCCAGAACGTGCCGTCGTACGCCGTCGGCCTCGACCGCAAGGTCACCCTCGCCGACGGGCGGACGGTGACCTACGACCTGGCGTACGGCGGGAACTTCTACGCGATCCTGCCGATCGACCAGCTCGGGCTGCCCTTCGACCGGGCCCGCAAGGACGACATCCTCGCCGCGGGTCTCGCTCTGATGGACGCCATCAACGCGGCGGAGGAGCCCTTCCACCCCGAGGATCCCTCCATCCACGGCTGCCACCACGTCCACTTCGTCGCCCCGGGCTCCGACGCCCGGCACTCGCGGCACGCGATGGCGATCCACCCCGGCTGGTTCGACCGCTCGCCCTGCGGTACGGGGACCAGCGCGCGTATGGCGCAGTTGCACGCGCGTGGTGAACTCCCGCTCCACACCGAGTTCGTGAACGAGTCCTTCATCGGGACACGGTTCACCGGGCGGCTCCTCGGAACCACCGAGGTCGCCGGGATCCCGGCCGTGCTGCCCAGCTTCACCGGGCGTGCCTGGGTGACCGGCACCGCCCAGTACCTGCTCGACCCGTCCGACCCGTTCCCGGCCGGCTTCGTCCTCTGAGCCCAGCCCTGCTATCAAGCCTGCACCTCGCAAGGAGACCCCGATGCCCGCCCAGCGCACCAGCGCCCCCGCCTTGCCGACCCTGGGGGGACAGAAGCGCAACTACCGCGAGCGCGTCGCCGACGCCCTGCGCGCCGCGCTGATCGCCGGGGAACTGCGGCCCGGTGAGGTCTACTCCGCGCCGACCCTCGCCGCCCGCTTCGGCGTCTCGGCGACACCCGTACGGGAGGCCATGCTCGACCTGGTCAGGGAGGGCCTGGTCGACACCGTGCCGAACAAGGGCTTCCGGGTCACCGCCGTCTCCGAGAAACAGCTGGACGAATACACCCACATCCGCTCCCTCATCGAGATCCCCACAACAGCAGGTCTCGCCACCACCGCCGACCCCATCGCCCTGGAGGCCCTGCGCCCCACCGCCCAGGAGATCGTCACAGCCGCCACCGCGGGCGACCTCATCGCATACGTAGAGGCAGACATCCGCTTCCACCTCGGCCTGCTCGCACTAGCCGGCAACGACCACCTGGTCGAGGTGGTGCGCGACCTCCGCAAGCGCTCCCGCCTCTACGGCCTGCAGGCGCTGGTCGAGGCGGGCCGCCTGGAGGACTCTGCGCAGGAGCACCTGGAGATCCTGGACGCGCTCGCGGCCCGCGATGAGGATGCGGTACGCGCGGTCATGACGCGGCATCTCGGGCACGTACGGGGCCTGTGGGCAGCCGGATGACCGCGGGATGAGACCGCACCGGGCAAAGGCCTCCGCGGAGCCTGCCCGAGTCACCGCTCTGGCCTGCGCTTACACTGAGTCACAAGGGACATTCGTGATATATCGGAACCGCCGTGCGCTATCAGCGGATGCTCGTACCGGCCCTCGCCCTGCTCTTCGTATTGGTGCCCGCGATCTCCGCGCGGGCCCGGGGTGAGGCAGTCCCGCGCGGCCCCACGTTCGGTGCACGCGCTCTGCAGGCGCTGATCGACGGGATCCAGTTCGGGGTCATCATCGCGATCACGTCGGTCGGACTCTCGCTGATCTTCGGCACCATCCACTTGATCAACTTCGCGCACGGCGAGTTCGTCACGATGGGAGCCACCTTCGCGTTCTTCCTCAACGTCTCCGCGGCCGGGCCGGGCTGGCACCTGATTCCCGCCGCCCTTGCCGCGGTGGTCTTCGGCGCTCTGCTTGGCGGGGCCGTCGATCGCGGCATCTGGCGCCCGCTGCGGGCCCGGGGCACCGGGCTGATCAACATGTTCATCGTCACCATCGGGCTCTCACTGGTGCTGCGGCATGTCGTGCTCGTGCTGTACGGAACCCGGCCCGCCTCCTACGCGCAGTACGACATCCAGAGCACGATCGACCTGGGGCCGGCCGGCATCACCCCACGGGACCTCACGGTCACCCTGCTCGCCGTGCTGGTGCTGCTCGGCATTGCCGCGCTCCTGCAGAAGACCCGGATCGGTACCGCTGTCCGAGCCGTCTCCGCCAACAGGGACCTCGCGGAGGCGTCGGGCATCGACGTGCAGCGGGTGGTGCTGTTCGTGTGGATGCTCGCCGGCGGACTGGCCGCACTCGGCGGGGTCTTCTTCGGCCTGGTCGAGATCGTCACCTGGGACATGGGCTTCAAGCTTCTGCTGCTCATGTTCGCCGGGGTCATCCTGGGAGGGCTCGGCTCCGCCTACGGCGCGATGGTCGGCAGCCTCGTCATCGGCGTCGTCGCCCAGATGTCCACCCTGTGGTTCCCGGTCGACCTGCAGTACGCCTGGGCGCTGCTCGTCCTCATCCTCGTCCTCCTCGTCCGGCCGCAGGGCATCCTCGGCCGGGCCGAACGTGTCGGGTGAGGGGGCGCGCCATGGACTTCTCGGCCATCGTCTCCGACGCCCTGCGCTCGGGAATCGGCCCCATCGCGGCCATCTACGCGCTCGCCGCGATGGGACTGAACCTTCACTTCGGTTACACGGGGCTCCTCAACTTCGGCCAGGTCGGATTCATGCTGGTCGGCGGCTACGGGCTCGCCATCACGGTGGCGACGTACAACGGCCCCATGTGGCTCGGTGTCCTGGGCGGCATCGCCTGCGCGATCGTGCTGGCCCTGCTGCTCGGCCTGCCCACCCTGCGGCTGCGCGCCGACTACCTCGCGATCACCACGATCGCGGCGGGTGAGACGCTACGGCTGTTCTACCGGTCCAGCTGGGCCGAGCCCGTCACCGGTGGGGTGTTCGGGCTGCAGAGGTTCGCGAACGACTTCTACGCGCTCAACCCGATAGAGCCCGGCACCTACGGCCCGTGGCTGGTCAGGTTCAGCTCCCGCGACCTCTGGGTGATGATCGTCGCATGGGCGCTGGTGCTCGTGGTCGGACTGTTGCTCGCCCTGCTGATCCACAGCCCGTGGGGCCGTGTCATCCGGTCGATCCGTGAGGACGAGGTCGCCGCGCGCAGCCTCGGCAAGAACGTCTACGCGTACAAGATGCAGAGCCTCGTGCTGGGCGGCGTCATCGGGGCGGTCGCGGGCATGATGCAGGCGATCCAGGTGCAGTCCGTGAATCCGGACAACTACGATCCGGGCGTCACGTTCTTCCTGTACACGCTGCTCGTCCTCGGAGGTGCCGGGCGGATCCTCGGGCCGGTCGTCGGCTCGATCCTGTTCTGGTTCGTCCTCAGCTTCCTCGACAGCGCGCTCCGCCAGGCCATCAGCGCCGAGTACATCTCGCCGGACCTCATCAGCACGTCGGAGGTCGGCGCGGTGCGCTTCGCGCTGGTCGGCATCGCCCTGATCCTGCTGGTCGCGTTCCGGCCGCAGGGCATTCTCGGCAGCCGGAAGGAGATGCTGCTCAGTGGCCGCTGACACAGGCGTGTCCAACGCCGACCGGCTCTCCGCGACCGTTCCCGAGCCGGGGGTACGCAAGCCCGACCCTCTGCTGGTCATGGACCAGGTGACCCGTACCTTCGGCGGCCTCGTCGCCGTGCGGGTGGAGCACCTGGAGGTGCAGCGGGGGGCCATCACAGCGCTCATAGGGCCCAACGGCGCCGGCAAGACCACGTTGTTCAACGTGGTGAGCGGGTTCGACCGGGCCGACGGCGGCCGGTGGTCGTTCGACGGACAGCGGCTCACCGGCGCCCCGGCGCACCGGGTGGCGCGGCGAGGACTGGTCCGTACGTTCCAGCTCACCAGGACGCTCGCCCGGCTCACCGTGCTGGAGAACATGCTGCTCGCGGCGCCCGGGCAACGCGGCGAGCGGGCGCTGCCCGCGCTGCTGCGACCGCTGTGGCACGGGCAGGAGCGGGAGCTCGAGCGCCGGGCCGACGAACTGCTGGACCGGTTCCGGCTCGGGCCCCTGCGCGACGACCATGCCGGCACGCTCTCCGGCGGTCAGCGCAAGCTGCTGGAACTGGCCCGCGCGCTGATGACCCGGCCGGTCATGCTCCTGCTCGACGAGCCGATGGCCGGGGTGAATCCCGCGCTGACCCAGTCGCTGCTCGGACACATCACCCAGCTGCGCGACGAGGGGCTGACGGTGTGCTTCGTCGAGCACGACATGGACGTGGTGATGGGCATCAGCGACTGGGTGGCCGTCATGGCCGACGGCCACCTCGTGGCCGAAGGCCCACCGCACACGATCAGCCGGAACGCCGCCGTCGTGGACGCCTACCTGGGCAAACGGCACGACGAACCGCAGGCGACCGGGCAGAAGGGGAACGGGGAGGAAATGGGGAACGGGAAGGGTAAGGAGGAGTAGCGATGTCCGCCGAAGAGCAGGCAGCGGTGCTGGCGGCCGACGACATCGTCGCCGGCTATGTCCCCGGTGTCGACGTGCTGCGCGGATGCAGCCTCGAGGTGCGGCCGGGCGAGGTGGTCGGAGTGATCGGCCCGAACGGCGCCGGCAAGTCGACGCTCATCAAGGCCGTCTTCGGGCTGCTGCGGGCGCGAGGCGGGAGTGTGCGACTGCGCGGCGAGGACGTCACCAACCGGCCCGCGCACGAACTGGTCCGGCGGGGCGTGGGCTACGTACCGCAGCTGCAGAACGTGTTCCCCACGCTGACCGTCGAGGAGAATCTGCGGATGGGCGTCTATCTGCGGCCCAGGAACTACGCGCGCCGGACCGCGGCAGTGGAGGAGCTCTTCCCCGTGCTGGCCGACCGCCGGAAGCAGAAGGCCGACGCGATGTCCGGCGGCGAACGCCAGATGCTGGCGATGGCGCGCGCGCTGATGATGGAGCCCCAGTTGCTCCTGCTCGACGAGCCGTCGGCCGGCCTGTCACCGCTCCATCAGGACCACGTCTTCGACCGGTGCAGAATGATCAACAACGCGGGCGTCGCCGTCCTCATGGTCGAGCAGAACGCCCGCAGGTGCCTGCAGTTCTGCGACCGCGGCTACGTCCTGGACCAGGGCCGCAACGCGTACACCGGTGCCGGCGCAGCCCTGCTGCACGACGAGAAGGTGATCGAGCTCTACCTCGGCACGCTCGCCCGCGCCCGTTGACTCCTGTCCCTGTGGCTCCTGCTGTCGTTCCTCCCGGTCACTCCTGTGCCTCGCTGGTCTCGGTGCGCAGGGTCTGCAACCGTCCTTCGTCGTCGTAGCCGTACACCTCGATCGTCGCCTGGCCGGGCTCGCCCTTGTCGGTGAAGTTGAGCGGACCGCTCACACCCTCGTAGTCGATGTCCCTGTCGTCGGCGATCAGCTCCTTGCAGGCGGCGAACGAGTTGCACTTCTCGCCGCCCCTGGTGATCCCGTTCATCTCCTTCACGTATTCGCCCGGGTCGTCGGACCCCGCCTTCTCGGCAGCGAGCGCGATCGTGTTCACGCAGTCGAACACCTGCGGTGCGAACTGCAACTCCTTCAGCTCCGGAGCGAACTCCTGCAGATCCTTCACGTACTGCTCGTTCGACTCCGATGCCGGCGCGGTCCCCTTCATCCCGGCGAGCCGCTCCGGCTGGCCCGGGGCGACCAGCGAGGGCAGCTCCTCGCTGCGCAGTCCGTCGGCGCCGTAGACACCGATCTGGTCGGGCCCGAGTCCGGACTCGATCATGCCCTGCAGGATCTGGGTGCCTTCCTCGAACGCGATCACCACGGCGGCGTCCGGCCTGGAGTTCTCTATCTGCTGGACGACCTGGTCGAAGTTGGTCGCCTTCGGGTCGTACGTCTCGGCGAGCGTCACCGTCACACCGCGGTCCTCGAGTGTCTCCCGTGTGGCCTCCATGAGGCCGCGCCCGTAGTCGTCCGCCCGTGCGACCACGGCCACCCGGTCGTGGCCGTCCTCGCGGACGACGTCCGCCAGGATGGGTCCCTGCAGGGCGTCGCTCGGGGCGGTACGGAAGTAGAACCCGTCGTCCTCGTAGTCGGTGAAGGTGGGGGCGGTGTTCGACCCCGAACACTGCACGACGCCCGCTCCGGTCACCCGGTCGATGAACGCCAGCGACATGCCGGAAGCCGCGGCGCCGACGATCGCGTCCACGCCCGCCGCGAGGACCCGGTCGGCCGACTGCGCGGCAACGGCCTCCTGGCCCGCCTCGTCACTGGAAACCACAGCCGGCACGGGCTTGTCCAGCACCCCGCCGGCGTCGTTGATCTTCTGTATCGCGAACTTCAACGACTCGATCTGGGGTGGGCCGAGGTAGGCCAGCTGTCCCGTCTCCGGCAGGACGTAGCCGAACTGGAGCTCACCATCGCCCGGGTCGGCCTGGGCGGTACCCGTCGTGCCGCAGACGGCTATCACCAGAGCAGCTGCGCTTGTGAAGATCGCGGACCGCCGTATCGACGCTTTCATCTCCGCCTCCGCTCGTTACAGGCGGCGGTGGTCGACAGGCCGGCCATCGCCCGCCATCTGTACATGAGGGTAGAACTCATTGCAGAGGTCTGAGAAGTGTGAATTGTCAGGGTTTGCGAGTGGGGTGGGAACTGGAGCTGAGCTCCTCCTCATTCCTGGCCGGTTCCGGGTCCGGCGCGTAACGTGACGCACCATGAAGATCCTCATCAGCGCCGACATGGAGGGTGCCACCGGCGTGACCTGGCCGGCCGATGTGCTGCCAGGGAGGCCCGAGTGGGAGCGTTGCCGGGGGATGTTCACTTCGGATGTGAACGCCGCTGTGCTCGGGTTCTTCGACGGGGGTGCCGACGACGTTCTCATCAATGAGGCGCACTGGACCATGCGCAATCTGCTGCTCGAGCGGCTGGACGAGCGGGCGCAGATGCTGACCGGGCGGCACAAGGCGCTGTCGATGGTGGAGGGCGTGCAGCACGAGGACGTCGACGGCGTCGCGTTCGTCGGGTATCACGCGGGGGCGGGCATGGAGGGGGTGCTCGCCCACACCTATCTCGCGAACTCGATCACCGGCGTGTGGATCAATGACGTACGCGCCAGTGAGGGTCTGCTCAACGCGCACGTCGTCGCGGAGTACGGCGTGCCCGTCGTCCTCGTCACCGGCGATGACGTGGCCTGCGAGGACGCGCTCGGGTATGCGCCCGAGGCGTTGAAGGTCGCCGTGAAGGACCATGTCTCGCGGTATGCCGCGGTGTGCCGGACGCCCGCGCGGACCGCGGCCGATATCCGGGCGGCGGCCAAGGAGGCGGTTGGGCTCGCCGTGCGGTACGAGCCCGTGCGGGGCGATCCGTTCACGGTGGCGGTGGAATTCGACGCCGAGCATCTGGCCTCGGCGGCCACCGTCGTGCCGGGTGTTGCTCAGATCGGGGAGCGGAAAGTCGCGTACACCAGCGAGACGATGTACCGGTGCATCCGTACCTTCAAGGCGGTCACCACGATCGTCTCGGCCGCCGTGGAGGAGCAGTATGGCTGACCAGCAGGCACTGGACGAGGTCGTGGAGTTCACCTCCGACCTCATCCGTATCGACACGACCAATCGCGGGGGCGGCGACTGCCAGGAGCGGCCCGCCGCCGAGTACGCCGCCGCGCGGCTCGCCGAGGCGGGCCTGGAGCCGACGCTGCTGGAGCGCACGAAGGGGCGTACGAACGTCGTCGCACGCCTCGAGGGCAGCGACCCGTCCGCCGAAGCGCTGCTCGTCCACGGTCATCTGGACGTGGTTCCCGCGCAGGCCGAGGACTGGAACGTGCACCCGTTCTCCGGGGAGGTCCGGGACGGGGTCGTCTGGGGGCGGGGCGCGGTCGACATGAAGAACATGGACGCGATGATCCTCGCCGTTGTACGGCAGTGGGCGCGTGACGGCGTACGCCCCCGCCGGGACCTCGTCATCGCCTTCACCGCCGACGAGGAGGCGAGCGCCGAGGACGGCTCGGGCTTTCTCGCGGACCAGCACCGGGAGCTTTTCGACGGGTGCACCGAGGGCATCAGCGAGTCGGGGGCGTTCACCTTCCATGACGGTGCCGGGCGGGAGCTGTATCCCCTCGCGGCCGGGGAGCGCGGTACCGGCTGGCTGAAGCTCACCGCACGCGGCAGGGCCGGGCACGGCTCCAAGGTCAACCGGGAGAACGCGGTCACCCGTCTCGCCGCCGCCATCACACGGATCGGCGCGCACGAGTGGCCGCTGCGGCTGACGCCGACCGTCCGCGCGGCCCTCGTCGAACTCGCCGCGCTGTACGGCATCGAGCCCGACCTGGAGGACGTGGACGGGCTGCTGGACAAGCTCGGCCCGGCGGCGAAGCTCGTCGAGGCCACCGTCCGCAACAGCGCCAACCCGACCATGCTGAACGCCGGTTACAAGGTCAACGTGATCCCGGGGGAGGCCGTCGCGTACGTCGACGGACGCTATCTCCCCGGCCACGAGGACGAGTTCCGCGCAACGCTCGACGAACTCACCGGGCCGGACGTGGAATGGGAGTTCCACCACCACGAAGTGGCCCTCCAGGCGCCGCTGGACTCACCGACGTACGCCAGGATGCGCGCCGCCGTCGAGGAGTTCGCGCCCGAGGGGCATGTCGTGCCGTACTGCATGTCGGGCGGCACGGACGCCAAGCAGTTCTCGCGTCTCGGCATCACCGGATACGGGTTCACGCCGCTGAAGCTCCCCGAGGGTTACGACTACCAGGCCATGTTCCACGGCGTCGACGAACGCGTACCGATCGAGGCGTTGCACTTCGGCGTCCGGGTACTCGACCGCTTCCTACGCGTGGCGTAAGCGCTCCGCTGGGAATGCGGTTCGACGCTGCGGGTACGTCGTGGCTGGTCGCTCCCCCACTCTCGAATTCTCCCCCAGTGCCTTAAGGGCCTGGGGGGACCCCAGAGCGGGGGGACCCCCATCGCGGCGGAGCCGCAAATTGACACGGCCCCGCGCTCCTAAGAGACCTGCGGCCTCTTAGGAGCGCGGACTTCACCAAGGCTGGTTAGACAGGGAAGATGGGGGACATTGTGCAGACCCTGGCCTACGGTTCCTGGCCCTCGCCCATCGACGCGTCGCTTGCCGCCGCGCACGACGGGCATCCCGAGTACGTCGGCTTCGTCGGTGACGAGGCCTGGTGGACCGAGCCACGGCCCAACGAGGGCGGTCGCCGCACGCTGGTGCGCCGGCGTGCCGACGGCAGCGAGGAGTCGGTGCTGCCCGCGCCGTGGAACGTGCGCAGCCGCGTCATCGAGTACGGCGGACAGCCCTGGACCGGCACGATGCTCGACACCGGCCCGCTGATCGTCTTCGTCAACTTCGTCGACCAGCGGCTGTACGTGTACGAGCCCGCCGCCCCCGACGGTGAACCGCGCCCCCTCACGCCCGTGTCGCTCGTGGGCGGCGGACTGCGCTGGGTGGACCCGCAGTTGCACCTTGAGCGGGGCGAAGTCTGGTGCGTACTGGAGGAGTTCACCGGGGACGGGCCCACCGACGTACGCCGCGTCGTGGCCGCCGTGCCGCTGGACGGCTCGGCGGAGCAGGACCTGGACGCCGTACGCGAACTCACCGACGACCGGCACCAGTTCGTCACCGGCCCCCGGGTCTCGCCCGACGGACGGCGGGCCGCCTGGCTCGCCTGGGACCACCCGCGGATGCCGTGGGACGGTACGGAACTGATGCTCGCCGACGTGGCCGCCGACGGGACCCTCCACGATGCCCGGCGGGCCGCGGGCGGTCCCGACGAGTCGATCGCCCAGGTCGACTGGGCCGCCGACGGCGCCCTTCTCTACTCCAGCGACCGCACCGGCTGGTGGAACCTCTATCGCGACGGCGAGCCCCTGTGCCCGCGCGAGGAGGAGTTCGGCGGACCGCTGTGGAAGATCGGCCGGCGCTGGTTCGCCCCCCTGGCGGACGGACTGATCGCCGTCGTGCACGGGCGCGGCGCCACCGCGCTCGGCATCCTCGACCCGGAGACCGGCGAGGTCGTCGACACGGCCGGACCGTGGACCGAGTTCGCGTCCAACCTCGCCGCGAACGGCAGCCGCGTCCTCGGCATCGCCGCCAGCCCGCGCAGCGCGTACGAGGTCGTCGAACTCGACGCCGGCACCCGCCGGGCCCGCGTCATCGGAGACGCCCACGACGATCCCGTGGACCCCACGTACTACCCCGAGCCACAGATCCGCACCTTCAACGGCCCCGCCGGACGCGAGATCCACGCCCACATCTACCCGCCGCACCACCCCGCCTGCGTCGCCCCCGGCGACGAACTCCCGCCCTACGTCGTCTGGGCCCACGGCGGCCCCACCGACCGCGCCCCGCTCGTACTCGACCTGCAGATCGCCTACTTCACCTCCCGCGGCATCGGCGTCGCCGAGGTCAACTACGGCGGATCCACCGGCCACGGCCGCGCATACCGGAACCGCCTGCGCGAGCAGTGGGGCGTCGTCGACGTCGAGGACTGCGCGGCCGTCGCGCTCGCGCTCGCCGACGAGGGCACCGCCGACCGCGACCGGCTCGCCATCCGGGGCGGCAGCGCGGGCGGCTGGACCGCCGCCGCGTCCCTGACGACCACCGACGTCTACGCCTGCGGAACCATCCTCTACCCGATCCTCGACCTCGCCGGCTGGAGCGCCGAAGGGACGCACGACTTCGAGTCCCAGTACCTGGAAACCCTCGTCGGCCCCTTCGCCGAGGTACCCGGCCGGTACGCCGAACGCTCACCCACCGAGCACGCCGACCGCATCACCGCACCCTTCCTGCTCCTCCAGGGCCTCGACGACGTCATCTGCCCTCCCGCCCAGTGCGAACGGTTCCTGGCCCGAATGGAGGCGGAGGGGCGGCGGGTGCCGCACGCGTACATCGCCTTCGAGGGCGAGGGACACGGCTTCAGGCGCGCGGACACGATGGTGCGGGTCCTGGAGTCCGAACTCTCCCTGTACGCCCAGGTCTTCGGCCTCAATCCAGCGGGCATCCCCACACTGGAGCTGACCAAGTGAAGACCCTCGTACGCCCCCGGAGACTGGCCCCCGGCGCCCGTGTCGCCGTCGTCGCGCCCAGCGGTCCGGTCCCCGAGGAACGGCTCGAGGCAGGGCTCGACATCCTGCGCGGCTGGGACCTCGACCCGGTCGTGGGGTCTCATGTCCTCGACCGGCAGACGGAGTTCGGGTACCTGGCGGGCACGGACGCCGACCGGGCCGCCGATCTGCAGAGCGCCTGGTGCGATCCGTCCGTCGACGCCGTACTGTGCGCCCGCGGCGGATACGGAGTTCAGCGCATGATCGGCCTGCTCGACTGGGACGCGATGCGCGCGGCCGGACCCAAGGTGTTCGTGGGCTTCAGCGACATCACCGCCCTGCACGAGGCGTTCGCGAGGCGGATGGGGCTCGTGACGCTGCACGGGCCGATGGTCGCGGGCGTCGACTTCCTGAAGAACGCGCGGGCACAGGAGCATCTGCGGGCGACGCTCTTCGAGCCGGAGTCGGTGCGGACCATCGCCTCGGGCGGCAGGGCGCTGGTGCCGGGCCGCGCACGAGGCGTCCTCCTGGGCGGCTGCCTCTGCCTGCTCGCGGCCGAACTGGGGACCCCTTGGGCCCGCCCCTCGGCACGCGGCGGCCTGCTCTGCCTGGAGGACGTCGGCGAGGAGACGTACCGCCTCGACCGCTACCTCACCCAACTCCTGCGCGCAGGCTGGTTCGAGGGGGCCACCGGGATCCTACTCGGCTCCTGGGAGGAGTGCGCCCCGTACGCCGAGGTACGAGCCCTGCTGATGGACCGCCTCGGCGGCCTGGGCATCCCGATCACCGAGGAATTCGGCTTCGGCCACGGCGAGGGCGCGCTGACGATCCCGTTCGGGGTACGGGCGGAGCTGGACGCGGAGGAGGCAACCCTGACACTGGAAGTACCTGCGTTGCTGTAGCGCTGGACGTTAGGTGCACTTCTATAGCGCGCGCTCAGCCCAAGTAGGGGCGCGGGGAACTGCGCGACAAGCCACATACAACCCGCAGCCGCCAAAACACAGAACCAACAGAGCTCTCCGAACCGAACAACCAGCGGAGGGTTACCGTGGATACGTGCCAGAACCGAACCGCTACCTCGCCGAAGGCACCCACGTAGGCATACGCCATTACCGCTACGACGACGCCGTCGAGTTCACATCCCGCGCGCGCGAAAGCAAAGCCCTGCACCACCCGTGGCTCTTCCCACCCACCGGCACGGCCGCCTACACCGCGTACGCGAAACGTCTCCTCGAGGACCCCACGAAGACCGGTTTCCTGGTCTGCGAGACGGACGGTGGTGGCATCTCCGGGTTCATCAACATCAACAACATCGTCGAGGGCGCCTTCCTCAACGGCGCCCTGGGCTACGGCGCCTTCGCCCACGCCGCAGGCCGCGGCTTGATGACCGAGGGCCTCGACCTGGTCGTACGGTACGCGTTCGGCAGACTCGGCCTGCACAGGCTGGAGATCAACGTCCAGCCGGACAACGCCGCTTCGATCGCCCTCGCCCGCCGCTGTGGCTTCCGCCTCGAGGGCTTCTCGCCGGACTTCCTCTTCATAGACGGCGACTGGCGGGATCACGAACGCTGGGCCCTCACCGCGGATATGGTGCCAAGGTGAGCCCGATACACAGCCTCGTCGTCCTGGACGCCCCTTCCAACCTGGGCCTGCGCCCACCGGCCCCGGGAACGGTACCCGGCTGCTACAAGCTCGCCGGCGCCCTGCGCGAGCAGCGGATCGTGCAGCGGCTGGGCGCGCTGGAGGGCGGGGTCGTCGTACCGCCGCGTTACGACCGGGGCGACTGGCGGGAGGGCGACGGCGTCTTCAACGCCGCCGCGATCGCCACGTACACCCGCAAGCTCGCCGACCGCATCGAGCACCACGTACGCGCCGGGGACCTGCCGGTCGTCCTCGGCGGTGACTGCTCCATCCAACTCGGGGCCTCGCTCGCACTGCGCCGCATCGGACGGTTCGGGCTGGCGGCCGTGGACGGCTCCGCCGACTTCCGGCATCCGGGGAACTCCGAACGGATCGGCGCGGCCGGGGGAGAGGAACTCGCGCTCGCCACCGGGCGCGGGCAGGAGGACCTGACCAATCTGGAGGGCCTCAAGCCCTACCTCAAGGACGAGGACGTACGGCTCTTCGGCATTCGGGACTACGACGAGGAGCGTGCCGAACTCGCCGCGCTGAAGATCCCCACGGTGACCGTCGGTGATCTGCGCGAGTGGGGCGCCGATGCCCTGGCGCGGGCGACGGTCCAGTCGTTCGAAGCGCCGCATGTGGGCGGGTTCTGGGTGCACCTCGACGCCGACGTACTCGATCCGTCCGTCATGCCCGCCGTCGACAGTCCCGACCCCGACGGACTGCTGCCCGATGAACTCATCGCGCTGCTGCGCCCGTTGGTGAACTCCCCGCACTGCGTCGGCTTCAACGTCACCATCTACGACCCCGACCTGGACCCCGAGGGCACGGCGGGCGCGCTGCTCGCCGACATCGTGACCGCCGCCTTCACGGACGCCCCGCTCTGACGCCTGACTCCTGTGTGAACCGGGCGGCCCTTGGGAACCCGGTGATCCCGCACGTCGGGAAGGAGGCGGATCCCATGAACACCAGGCCGCACGATCCCGGGGCCGACCCCGAGGACGAGGGCATGCCGGATATGCAGGACGGTACGCCCGAGCAGCAGGAGTCCAGTGATCCGCAGCAGCTGCCCGTGGCCGGTGACGAGCCGACGATCGCCGAGGAGCGGGACACCACCGTGAACGAGGTGATCGAACGCGAAACGCTCGACGAGCGGCTCGCGGACGAGGAACCCGAGGTCGATGCCGAGGGCGAAGCGGGGTTGCCCGAGGAGCCGGCCGGGCTGCTCTACGACGAGCCGGACCCCGATCTGCCGCGCAACCAGGACGTCTACGCCCAAGAGGGCGCGACCCGAGGGCTCTCGGCCGAGGAGGACGCGATGCGGATCAGGGACGAGGAGGACTTTGGGGAGGACGAGCTGACCTGAGAGCCGACCGCTACGCGGGTGCGTTCCGGTCCGCGTACTCGTACACCGTGCCGTCCGGGTGCAGCGCGATCAGGTTGCGGCCCGCCGGAGTGGCCACCGGCCCCGCGAGGACCTGTGCGCCCGAGTCGGTGAGGACCTGACGGGCTTCGTCGACGTCCTTCACGGCAATGGTCGCCGCGACTTTCCTCAGGACCTCCAGTTCGGCCTCCGGTCCGCTCATCAGCAGGAAGCAGCCGACCGCGGCGACCGAGACACCGCCGCGCTCGAAGCGCATCGCTCTGCCGCCCGCGAGCTTCTCGTAGAAGGGGACCGTAGCGTCCAGGTCTTCGACGCAGATGCGCAGCGTGGCTCCCAGAATCTCCATGCCGACGAGCCTAGTTGGGGCAGGCCGGGAACGAGATCGTTTCGGCCGGATCGCGGGTCGCGCGCCGGAGACCGAGCGGCGTTACGGGCGCGGGGGCGCGGGTACCCGGCCGCCATGAACCGCATCGATCACCTGGAACACCTGGACAAGCACCTGGTCGACGAACTGGCGCAGGTGGCCCGGGACGCCGTACGCGACGAACTGCGTGAGCAGACCCGCAAACAGCGCCGCGCCGCCGCCCTGTACGCCGCGTCCGGCGCCGTCGCCCTCTACGCGGGCGCCGCGCTGGCCCTGACCCTCGGGCTGCTGCTCGCGCTCGGCCTGCCCGACTGGGCGGCCGCACTGATCACCGCCGCCGTGCTCGGAGCGGTGGCGTACGTGCTGCGGGGCGCGGCCCGGCCCTCGGCCGGCCAGCCCTCGGCCGCCCAGCCCTCGGGCACTCAGCCCATCCCGGAGCAGGCCGCCGCGGGCCACGGTGAGCGTGGGTTCGTCGGCCCTGCGACGCCCGCCGCGCCCGGCTCGTCCGCGTACCCGCCGGTGCCGCCCGTAGCGCCCGGCGGCGTGGGCGGAGCGACCGGCGCACCCGGTGCGGGGGCGCCGCCGCCCACGCCCACGCAGGGCGGGCCCGCGGATCCCGAAGCACCGCACCACCGGGGCCGGTGAGCCGTGGCGCGCCGCAGAGCAGTCGTGGTGACCGGAGCCAGCGGCGGCGTCGGCCGGGCCACGGCCCGGGCCTTCGCCGCCCGTGGCGACCGGGTGGCCCTGCTCGCCCGGGGCCGCGACGGTCTTGCCGCCGCGGCGGACGAGGTGACACAGGCCGGTGGTGAGGCGCTCGTCGTCTCCGTCGACATGGCCGACGCCAAGGCCGTGGAGGACGCCGCCCAGCGGGTCGTCGACGCCTTCGGGAAGATCGACATCTGGGTCAACAACGCCTTCGCCGGGGTCTACGCGCCGTTCACCGAGATCACGCCCGACGAGTTCCGCCGGGTCACCGAAGTGACGTACCTGGGCTATGTGTTCGGCACCCGCGCCGCGCTGCGGCACATGCTGCCGCGCGACCGGGGCACGATCGTGCAGGTCGGTTCGGCGCTCGCGTACCGGGGGATTCCGCTGCAGTCCGCGTACTGCGGGGCCAAGCACGCCATCCAGGGCTTCAACGAGTCCGTGCGCTGCGAGCTGCTGCACGAGGGCTCGCGGGTGCGTACGACCATGGTGCAGCTGCCCGCGGTCAACACCCCCCAGTTCGACTGGGTGTTGAGCCGTATGCCGAGCCGGGTCCGCCCGGTCGCGCCCATCTACCAGCCGGAGGTCGCCGCCCGCGCCATCGTGCACGCGGCCGGGCATCCGCGGCGACGCGAGTACTGGGTCGGCGGCTCGACGGTCGCCACGCTGGTGGCCAACGCCGTGGCCCCCGGTCTCCTCGACCGCTATCTGGCCCGTACGGGCTTCGACGCCCAGCAGGAAGCCGGACGAGAACGAGAAGAGGCGGCCCGTTACGCCCGTTACGACGGCCACGGCAACCTGTGGACTCCGGCCGATGGGCCGCATGGTCACGACTACGGGGCGCATGGGCGCTTCGACGGCGAGTCGTTGCCGGGGAGTTCGCAGGAGTGGGTTTCGCGGAATCGGGGGCGGATGGGGGCCGGGTTGGCCGTGGGCGGGGCACTGGCGGTCGCCGTACGGCTCAGGCGCAAACCGCTTGCCGCTGGGCTTAGCAGGGCGGTGCGAAGGCGGTAAAGGCCGTCTGTACCTGGCAGGCCGTCTTTGGCTGGTCGCGCAGTTCCCCGCGCCCCTAAGGGGCGCATCCCCCCTTGCGCGTAACTGGGCGCCGTAGCCACACCACGAGTACGCGATCAAGCAACCCGGTACTCCTCCACATCCTCCGTCCGCAGCGTCAGCCCGTGGCCGGGGCCCCCGTCCGGGCGGACCTCGCCGCCCGTGGGATCCAGGACGCCGTCGAAGAACATCGACTCGATGCGTACGTGGTCGTGGAACCACTCGATGTGGCGGAGGTTGGGGATGGCGGCGGCGACCGCGGCGTGGGCGTGCGGGGCGCAGTGCGCGGAGACCTCCAGGCCGTGGGACTGGGCGAGGGCGGCGGCGCGTAGGAACTCCGTGAGGCCGCCGCTGGGGGTACCCCCACGCCGTTTTAGGCAGTGGGGGAGGGTGGCGTCGACCTGGAGGCAGTCGACCGCGCCGGCCGCGATCATGCGCGCGAAGTAGGGGAGGTCGTAGCCGTACTCGCCCGCCGCGACGTCGCACAGCAGCGCGTCCCGGACGAGTCGCAGCCCCGTCAGGTCGTCCGAGGACACCGGTTCCTCGAACCAGCCCACGCCGTGCTCGGCGAGCGCGCCCCCGATGCGTACGGCCTGCTTGCGCGTATAGGCGCCGTTCGCGTCGACGTACAACTCGGTCTCCGGACCGACGACTTGATGCGCGGCGCGCACCCGGTGCAGATCCCGGGCGACCTCCCGCCCCCAGCTCTCACCGATCTTGATCTTGACGCGCGGGATGTGCTGACCATGCACCCAGTGGTTCAACTGCGCCGCCAGCCGCGTGTCGTGGTACGTCGTGAAGCCACCGCTGCCGTAAACGGGCACGGTCTCGTGGGCGGCGCCGAGGAGCCGGGTGAGCGGGAGCTCGAGAAGGCGGGCCTTGAGATCCCACAGGGCGATATCGACCGCGGAGATCGCACAGGCCGTGACACCGGGCCGGCCGGCGTTACGCACGGCGCGGCACAGAGCGTCGTGGACGGTGGGGATGTCGAACGCGTCAGATCCGGTAACGACCGGCGCAAGCTGCTCGCGCAACAGCTCCCCGACGGCGGCCGGGCCATAGGTCCACCCGATGCCGGTCGCGTCACCCGCGGCCACCTCGACGACCACCATGGTCGTGCTGTCCCAGGCGAACGTCCCATCCGCCTCCGGCACGTCGGTGGGAACGGTGTACGTGGACACGACGGGAGCCCGAAGCTCCAAGTGGACGTTCACCGCAAACCGCGCCCCTTCAGGGGCGCGGGGCTGTGTCGATATGCGGCTCCGCCGCGGGGCGCGACCAGCCACAACGCACCCGCAGCGGCCAACCGACAGAACCCCCCGAGCTCTATGCCTGACTCGATCCGGACGGCCGGGAGAGGAGACGCCGTCCGGACCGAGAGCTCGCGGGGTCGCCGCAGCGACATCAGCGAACCCCCTGCTGCAGCTGCGGCAGCACCTTCGTGCGGTAGAAGTCGAAGAACGCCCGCTGATCGGGCCCGATCTGGTTGACGTAGACGCGGTCAAAGCCCGCGTCCGCGAACGCGGCCAACGCCCCGACGTGCTCGTCCACGTCATCCCCGCACACCACGTTCCGGCTCACCATGTCCTCGGTGATCAGCGGCTCGAGCTGCTCGAAGTGGCGGGGCGAGGGCAGCACCTGCCCCATCTCGCCCGGCAGCAACTGGTTGGCCCAGAGCCGACGCACGGTGCGGACGCACTCGTCGCGGTCATGGCCGTAACAGACCTTCGTGCCACCGCTCACCGGCTTGCCGCCACCGCCGCCCTTGCGGAACTGCTCCACCATCGACTCGTCCGGCATCATCGTGATGTAGCCGTCGCCGACGCGCGCCGCGAGGGCGGTCGCCTGGGGGCCGAAGCCGGAGATGTCGATCGGGGGCGGCTCTTCGGGGACGGTGTAGAGGCGGGCGTTCTGGACCGTGTAGTGCGGTCCGGAGTGGTTGATCTCCTTGCCGGTGAAGAGCTGGCGCATCACCTGGATCGATTCCTCCAGCATCTCCAGGCGGACATGCGCGGGCGGCCAGGCGTCACCGAAGATGTGCTCGTTCAGGGCCTCTCCGCTGCCGACGCCGAGCCGGAAGCGGCCGTTCGTCATCACCGCGCTGGTCGCGGCGGCCTGTGCCACCACGGCCGGGTGCATCCGTACGGTCGGGCAGGTGACCGCCGTACCGATCGGCAGGGACACGGCCTCGGAGAGGGCGCCGATCACGGACCACACGAAGGGGCTCTGGCCCTGTTCGTCGTTCCAGGGGTGGAAGTGGTCCGAGATCCACAGCGACTGGAAGCCAGCCTGCTCGGCCATCCGCGCCTGCTCGACCAGATCGGCGGGACCGAATTCCTCGGTCGCCAGGAAACAGCCGTACTCGACCATGGGGCACCTCCGCGGCGGGGCGGGTCGGGGTCCTCGTCCGGGTATCCCCGGGGTGCGGTGCGAAACGCCGCTGCTCCAGGGCAGACGACGTTTGGGTGCCCGGGCCGGGGGGACGCGGAAAGCCCGTACGAGCGACCTCTATGAGCCACCCCTACGAGCCACCCCTATGAGCCACCCCTTACGAGCCACCCCTATGAGCGACCGCCGGAGGCGAACATGAGTCGACCCCGCGTCGTGATCGTCGGTGCCGGCTTCGCCGGGTACCAGACGGCACGCACCCTGTCCCGGATCACCCGGGGCCGGGCCGAGATCACTCTCCTCAACCCGACGGACTACTTTCTGTATCTGCCCCTGCTGCCCCAAGTCGCCGCCGGGGTGCTCGAACCGCGCCGGGTCACCGTCTCGCTCGCCGGCACCCTGCCGCGCGTACGGCTGGTGCTCGGTGAGGCCGACGGGATCGACCTCGAAGAGCACACCGTGCACTACACGGATCCCGAGGGAGACGGCGGCACACTCGCGTACGACCGTCTTGTGCTGGCCGTCGGCAGCGTCAACAAGCTGCTGCCCGTGCCGGGCGTCGCCGAGCACGCGCACGGGTTCCGGGGGCTGCCGGAGGCGTTGTATCTGCGCGATCACGTGACGCGGCAGGTGGAGCTCGCGGCGGCCTCCGACGATCCCAAGAGCTGTGCGTCGCGGTGCACCTTCGTGGTGGTCGGCGCCGGCTACACGGGGACCGAAGTCGCCGCGCAAGGGCAGCTGTTCACCGACGCGCTGGTACGCAAGCAGCCGCTCAGGCAGGGCATACGGCCGCGCTGGCTGCTGCTCGACATCGCTCCGCGTGTGCTGCCGGAGCTCGACGAACGCCTCTCGCGTACGGCGGACCGCGTACTGCGGGGGCGTGGCGTCGAGGTCCGTACGGGGACCTCGGTGGAGGAGGCGACGCCGACCGGGGTGCGGCTCAGCGACGGGGAGTACATCGACACGCGCACCCTTGTGTGGTGTGTTGGGGTACGGCCCGATCCGCTGGTCGAGGGGCTCGGGCGACCGCTGGAGCGCGGGCGGCTGCTGGTCGACCCGTATCTCCAAGTGCCGGGCCACCCCGAGGTGTTCGCGTGCGGGGACGCTGCCGCTGTGCCGGATCTGGAGAGGCCGGGCCAGTACACGCCGATGACCGCCCAGCACGCCTGGCGGCACGGCAAGGTCGCAGGCCGTAACGTCGCCGCCTCCCTCGGTATCGTCGGCGAGCGCCGCGTCTACCGCCACCGCGATCTGGGCTTCACCGTCGACCTCGGCGGCGCGAAGGCCGCCGCGAATCCGCTGGGCGTGCCGCTGTCCGGCCCGCTCGCCGGGGCCGTCACCCGCGGCTACCACCTGGCCGCCATGCCCGGCAACCGCATCCGGGTCGCCGCCGACTGGCTCCTGGACGCCGTACTCCCGCGCCAGGCCGTCCAGTTGGGCCTGGTCCGCTCCTGGTCGGTCCCCCTGGAATCGGCCTCGCCAGAACTGGCCCGGGTGGCGGGCGGCCCACCACCCCAGAGCCGCCCGGCTACGGTCACGCGCGGGGCGCCCGCCGCAACGCAGGACGCCGACACCCACGCGGTACCGGACCCCGGCAGGCCGGGGGCGGCGCCGGGTCCGAGGAAGTCGGCGGTGCTGGATCCGGGGAGGCCGGGGGCGCCGGGTGACGATCAGCCTGGTCATGCCGACGGGGCGGGCTCGAGTGCCGGCGGGTCGGGTGCGGACGGTTCCGGTCCTGCCGGCTCCGGCCGCGGCGGGCACACGACGCCCGGCGCCGAGGAGCCTGCCTCCGGCAGGTCTGCGGCGTCTGGTCCGGGTGGGTCAACCGCGTACAAGCCCATGGCGTCCGGTCACGGCGGACCCGAGTCCGGACGACCGGAAACGTCGGGTCCCGGCGGGGCCGCCCCCGCCGCGCCGGAGGCATCCGGCACCGATGAGTCTGCCTCCGGCAGGTCTGCGGGGTCGGGTCCGGCTGAGTCCACCGCGTACACACCTATGGCGTCCGGTTCCGACGGGCCCGCCCCGGCCGAGCCGGCAGCGTCCGGCTCCGACGAAACCAGCTCCCGTCGGCCGGAGGCGTCAGGTCCCGACAAGGCCGCACCACCGGAGGCCCCCGGCTCCCACAAGCCCCGCCCCGCCCGGCCGGCAGACCCCCGCCCCGACAACCCCCGAAGGGAGCGTCATGAAGAGCCGTCAACTGACTGAGCTTGCACAGCAGTTGCGGGTGGACAGTGTGCGGGCTGCGGCTGCTGCCGGGTCCGGGCATCCGACGTCCTCGATGTCCGCCGCCGATCTGATGGCCGTGCTGCTTGCCCGGCATCTGCGTTACGACTTCGAGCGGCCTGCTCATCCCGCGAACGACCGGTTCGTCCTGTCCAAGGGGCATGCCTCGCCGCTGCTGTACGCCGCGTACAAGGCTGTCGGAGCCATCAACGAGACCGAGTTGATGACCTTCCGGCGGCTCGGGAGCCGGCTCGAGGGGCATCCGACGCCGCGGCGGCTGCCGTGGGTGGAGACGGCCACCGGGTCGCTCGGGCAGGGACTGCCCGTCGGCGTCGGGATCGCGCTGGCCGGGAAGCGGCTCGACCGGGTCGGCTACCGGGTTTGGGTGCTGTGCGGCGACAGCGAGCTGGCCGAGGGCTCCATCTGGGAGGCCGCCGAGCACGCCGCGTACGAGCATCTCGACAACCTCACCGCCATCGTCGACGTCAACCGGCTCGGCCAGCGCGGCCCGACCCGGCACGGCCACGACCTGGACGCGTACGCCCGCCGCTTCCATGCCTTCGGCTGGCACACGATCGAGGTCGACGGCCACGACGTGGACGCCGTCGACCGCGCGTACGGCGAGGCCCTCTCCACCGTCGGCCAGCCGACCGTGATCCTCGCCCGCACCCTCAAGGGCAAGGGCGTCGCGGCCGCCCAGGACCGCGAAGGACTGCACGGCAAGCCGCTCAAGGACGCCGACGAGGCGATCGCAGAACTCGGCGGCGTGCACGACGTCCGCGTAGAGGTCCAGCCCCCGCCCGCCGCCCGGATGCTGCACGCCGTACGGACCGGACACCTGGACCTGCCGCGTTACGAACTCGGCGAGCAGGTCGCCACCCGCGACGCCTTCGGCCAGGCGCTCGCCGCGCTCGGCACGGCCCGCGGCGACATCGTCGCCCTCGACGGCGAGGTGAGCGACTCGACGCGCTCCGAGTTCTTCGCGAAGGAACACCCGGACCGGTTCTTCGAGTGCTACATCGCCGAGCAGCAGCTCGTCGCCGCCGCCGTGGGACTCGCCGCACGCGGCTGGGTGCCGTACGCCTCGACCTTCGCGGCGTTTCTCACCCGCGCCCACGATTTCCTGCGCATGGCGTCGATCAGCGGCAGCGGTATCAATCTCGTCGGCTCGCACGCCGGTGTCGCCATCGGCCAGGACGGGCCCTCGCAGATGGGCCTGGAGGACCTGGCGATGTTCCGCGCGCTGCACGACTCGACCGTCCTCTACCCGTGCGACGCCAACCAGACGGCCCATCTCGTCGCCTCGATGGCGGGCTGCGAGGGCATCCGCTATCTGCGGACCTCACGCGGCGCCTCGCCCGTCCTCTACGGACCCAACGAGGAGTTCCCGATCGGCGGCAGCAAGGTGCTGCGCGTCTCCGCCCAGGACCGGCTGACCCTCGTCGCCGCCGGAGTGACGGTGCACGAGGCCCTGACCGCCGCGGACCGGCTCGCGGCGGACGGCATCCCCGTCCAGGTCATCGACCTCTACTCCGTCAAGCCCGTCGACCGCCGCACCCTGCGCGAGGCCGCCGAGCACACCGGCTGCCTGATCACCGTCGAGGACCACCGCGAGGAGGGCGGCCTCGGCGACGCGGTCCTCGACGCCTTCCTGGACGGCCGCCCGATGCCCCGCCTGGTCCGCCTCGCCGTGCGCACCATGCCCGGCTCGGCCTCGCCCGCCGAGCAGCTGCACGCCGCGGGCATCGACGCCGAGTCGATCGCGGCCGCGGCAAAGCTGCTGGTCGAGCACGCGGTCGTGCGATGAGGACCGGATGAGGACCGGATGAGGACCGGATGAGAGCCACCGATACACGCGTACGGACCGCTCTACGCGTACGGAGGAGATGACCATGGGCGGCACACGATGGGGGTCCCCCCGCTCGAGCGAAGCCGAGAGTGGGGGAGTACGGGCCGGTCGACGCACCGTGGAGGTGCACCGGCCCGACAAGGTGCTGTTCCCCGGCGAGGGGCGGGCCAAGGAGTACACGAAGGACGACCTCGTCTCGTACTACCGGGAGGTCGCGCCCTTCATGCTGCCGCATCTGCGCGGCCGGCCCCTGATGCTGGAGCGGCACCCGGACGGTCTCGACGGCCCGAGGTTCATGCAGAAGAACCTCCAGGCCCACGATCCGGACTGGATCAACCGCATTGAGGTGCCCAAGGAGGGCGGCACCGTCTGCCACCCCGTGTGCGACGACACCGCAACCCTCCTCTACCTCGCCGACCAGGCCAGCCTGACCCTGCACCGCTGGCTGGCCCGCGTCGACGCGATCGACCGGCCCGACCTGCTGGTCTTCGACCTCGACCCGGCCGGCGACTCCGCCGACGCCTTCGACTCCGTACGCCGGGCGGCCCGGCAGCTCGGCGAGCTCCTCGACCGGATCGAGCTGCCGTCCGCGCTGATGACCACCGGCTCACGCGGCCTGCACGTCGTCGTGCCGATCAACGGACAGCACGACTTCGACGAGGCACGCGAGTTCGCCAGGACCGTCGCCGACACGCTCGCCGACGCGCATCCCGACGAGCTCACCACGGCTGCCCGTAAGAAGGACCGCGGGAACCGGCTGTACGTCGACGTACAGCGCAATGCGTACGCCCAGACCGCGGTCGCCCCCTTCACCGTGCGCGCCCGGCCCGGCGCCCCGGTGGCCACCCCCATCAGCTGGGACCAGCTGGACGAACCGGACCTGGGCCCCCGCCGCTGGACCATCGACAACGCCGTCGACCAGGCCCGTACCGACCCCTGGTCCGCCCTGCCGCGCCGCGGACGGGCGCTGGGGCCCGCACGGCGCAAGCTCGACGCCCTGCAGTAGGCGCCCCGCAGTAGACGCCCTGCACCAGAGCCCTGCTCCAGAGGTTTGGCCAAGAGCCCAGGGGCACTCGGAGGGCGAGGTGGCCATGTCGAACACATCGAACACATCGAAGACATCCAGAAAACCAAGTGCCCGGGACTCCGCGGAATCACGTTCCACGGAATCCGGGAAAGACCGGCAGAACGGTCCGGCGGACGAGGCGCCGAGCCCGATGGAGGTGCTGCGCCACGCGCGCACCCAGCTCGCGGAGCTCACCGGCATGGCGGCCGAGTCCGTGTCGTCCTTCGAACGTACGGAGGACGGCTGGGCGCTGGAGATCGAGGTCCTGGAACTCGCCAGGGTCCCCGACACGATGAGCCTGCTCGCGAGCTACGAGGTGACCCTCGACCCGCATGGCGAGCTCACCGGCTACCGGCGCGTTCGCCGTTACGAACGCGGGCGGGCCGAGCCACATAGGCCCGGCGGCCGGTAGGCCGCCCACCCGCGCGAACGGACACACTCGCAACCCACAAGGAGGATCGGTCGGTATGACCGTCGTCCCAGCCCAGCAGACCGGCGGCGGAGGCGGCTCCAGTGGCCTCTACGACGTGCTCGAGCTCGTCCTGGACCGAGGGCTCGTCATCGACGCCTTCGTCCGGGTGTCCCTCGTCGGTATCGAGATTCTGAAGATTGACGTCCGTGTCGTCGTCGCCAGTGTCGACACGTATCTGCGCTTCGCGGAGGCGTGCAACCGGCTCGACCTGGAGGCAGGACCGCGCAAGAGCCCCGGTCTGCCCGACGTGGTCGGTGAGATCACCGAGTCCGGCTCGCGCGGCAAGTCCAAGGGGGCGCTGTCCGGCGCCGCCGAGACCATCTCCGACGCCTTCAAGCAGGCCCGTGAGGAGGGACAAGGCGAACGCAAGGGCGAGAAGGCTGAACGCCAGGCCGAGTCCAGGCCGCGGGCCCGCAAGGCCACGGCCACGCGCAGGAAGGAGGAGCAGGAGTGAGCACGTACGTCTACGGCATCACCGCCGGCTCGCACCCTTCGCTTCCCGAGGGCATGGACGGCGTCGGTGACCCGCCGTGCCCCGTGCGCGTCATCCAGGAGAGCGGCCTCGCCGCCGTCGTCAGCGACGCCCCCGAAGGACTGCGGCCCAAGCGCAAGGACCTCCTCGCCCACCAGAACGTGCTGGCGGAGGTCGGCGCGGCCGGCCCGGTGCTGCCCATGCGGTTCGGCAGCATCGCGACGGACGACGCGACCGTCGCCGGCGTGCTGGCCGAACGCGCGAACCACTACAAGGAACGCCTGGACGCGCTGGCCGGCAAGGTCGAGTACAACGTCAAGGCCAGCCACGAGGAAGAGGCGGTATTGCACCGCGTGATGGCCGAGAACCCGGAGCTCCGCGCGCTCACCGAGGCCAACCGGCAGGCAGGCGGTGGCAGTTACCAGCAGAAGCTGAAGCTCGGCGAGATGGTGGTGGCCGCGGTGAAGTCCCGCGAGGCGGAGGACGCCGCCGAGCTCCAGCACGTACTGGAGCCGGTCGCCGACGCCGTGAGCGCGGGCCCCGAGTCGAGTGGATGGCTGGCCAACCTGTCGTTCCTGGTGGTCCGGGAGTCGGCGGAGATGTTCCTCACCGCCGTCGAGCAGGTCCGCAAGAGCCATCCGCACCTCGATGTGCGGGTCAACGGTCCGCTGCCGCCGTACAGCTTCGTCGACCCGGGCCCCTCCGAGCCGGCGGACAACACGATCGGTTCGGACGCCGGAACGGACGCCGAGGTGGATCGCATCCAGGACCGGATGCAGGAGCCGGTCCAGGAATGAACCGGGGAGTGAACCATGGGACTGATCGGTGAGGTGCTGCTGCTGCCGTTCGCTCCGGTGCGCGGCAGCGCCTGGGTCATCAGACAGGTACTGAGCGAGGCGGAACGGATCTACTACGACCCGGCCACCGTCCGGGCCGAACTCGCGCAGCTCGAGGAACGGCTCGAGTCGGGCGAGATCGATGAGGCGGAGTTCGACCGACTGGAGGACGAGCTTCTCGACAGGCTGGAGATCGGTACGCGCGGCAGCGTGGGAACGGACGAGTGGACGACATCATGAACCGAGTGGGACTGGGCCTCGCGGTAGGGGCCGGATACGTCCTCGGACGTACGAAGAAGATGAAGATGGCGTTCGCCGTCGGCACCCTGGTGGCGGGCAAGCGGATGCAGCTGAGCCCGCGGGCGCTCATGAACCTGGCGAACCAGCAGCTGCAGAACAACCCGCAGTTCAAGGAGATCGGCGACCAGTTGCGCGAGGACCTGCGCGGAGTCGGCCAGGCTGCCTCCGGTGCGCTGGTCGAGCGCCAGGTCGAGGCGCTGGCGGACCGGCTGCACGGGCGGACCGAGCAGGTACGCGGGCAGCTGGCGGGGGTGGCCCCCGACCTGCCCGGGCTCCGGGACGACGAGGAGCCCGAGAACGAACGCGAGGAGCGCGACGAGTACGAGGACGAGGAATCCGAAGAGCCGGACGAGGCTGCTGAGGCTGAGGCGGAAGGTGAGCCGGAGGACGAGGCCGAAGGCCGCGACGAGTCCGAAGAATCGGAGGAGCCACAGAAGGGCGCGGCCAAGAAGACCGCGAAGAAGGCGGCCAAGAAGGCACCGAGTAAGAGGTCCGCCTCGAAGGGGCCGGCGAAGAAGGCCGCCGCCAAGAAGACTGCGGGGAAGAAGACGGCGGCGACGTCCGCCAAGAAGGCTCCCGCGAAGAAGACGGCCGCACGCGGCCGGTCCGCCGAGGGGAGGCGGGGACGATGACGGAGACCCTCGGAACGGCGACGAGCCGGGCCAAGAACGGCGTCGGCAGGGCGAAGGATCAGACGGAGCAGACGGCGCAGCAGGCGGGTGGCGGCTCCGGCGTGCTCGGAGGCGTCACCGGCGTCGCGCAGAGCGAGGCCGCCGACCGGCTCAAGGCGGAACTCCAGGAGTACCTCGCGGCCCAGGCCCTGCGCCTGCTGACCGGCTTCGGCCGCAAGCTCGGCGAGACGACCGGCAAGCTCAACGACATCGCCGAGGGCAACAGCCCCGGCTTCGCCAAACTCGCTCTCGACGGCGGCCGCAAGATCGCCGAGGGCAAGGGGCCGTTGCGCAGCGCCATCGAAGTCGGAACCTCCCGCGCCAAGGAGAACGTGCTCGGCGCGCTCAAAAACCTGGGCGGTGGCAAGGGCAAGGGCAAGGGTAAGAGCAAGGGCCGAGCGGGGCAGAAGCCCACCGTCATCATGGAGTACGTCGACGTCGGGGTGCCGCTGCGCACCGCGTACGACCAGTGGACCCAGTACCAGGAGTTCAGCAACTTCACGAAGGGCGTGCAGAGCGCGAGCCGCGACGACGACACGACCTCCAGCTGGAATGCCAAGATCTTCTGGTCCAGCCGCAGTTGGAAGGCCCACACCACCGAACAGCGGCCCGACGACCGGATCTCCTGGACATCGGAGGGCGCGAAGGGCACCACGAAGGGCGTCGTCTCCTTCCACTCGCTCGGTGAGAACCTCACCCGGGTCCTGCTGGTCATGGAGTACTACCCCTCGGGCCTGTTCGAGCGCACGGGCAACATCTGGCGCGCCCAGGGCCGCAGGGCACGCCTCGACCTCAAGCACTTTGCCCGCTACATCACTCTGCGCGGCGAGGTCACCGACGCCTGGCGCGGCGAGATCAGCGACGGCGAGGTGGTCCGCAGCCATGAGGACGCGCTCGCTGAGGAGGGTGAGGAAGCCGAGGAGGAAGAGGGCGCGTACGAGGAGGAGGGGCCGTACGCCGAAGAGGAAGAGGAAGAAGAGGAGGAGCCTGAGGGCGAGTACGAGGAGGACGCGGAGGCAGAGGAAGAAGAGGAGCCCGAGGGCGAGTACGAGGAAGAGGAAGAGCCCGCCGCGGCCGGGAGCCGTCGATGACCACTCCCGGCCGGCTCCCCGAACCGTACGGGCGCGACACCAGCGCCAATCTCGCCGACATCCTGGAGCGTGTGCTCGACAAGGGCATCGTGATCGCGGGCGATATCCGGATCAATCTGCTCGACATCGAACTGCTCACGATCAAGCTGCGGCTGATTGTCGCCTCGGTGGACAAGGCGAAGGAGATGGGGATCGACTGGTGGGAGGACGACCCGGCGCTGTCCACCCGCGCGCGCCGCGACGAACTGGCCCGTGAGAACGCGGAGTTGCGGGCCCACGTCGCCGAACTGGAGCGCGGGGCGGGGGTGGAGCGCGGGGAAGTCGCGCGCGGGCATGTCCGTACGGAAGAGGAGACCCCATGAGCGGTCTGCGTTATGTCTATGCCATCTGCCGCCCCTTCGGCTCCACCCTTCCCTCCCAGCTCGCGGGCGTCGCGGGCGTGCCCCCCAAGCAGTTGACGCATCACGGGCTGGTCGCCATCGTCAGTGCCGTACCGGAGGAAGACTTCTCCGAGGAGCCGCTGAAGGCCCACCTGGAGGACCTGGACTGGCTCAGCGCGACCGCACGGGCCCACCAGAGCGTGATCGACGCGCTCACGGTGGTCACGTCGCCGCTGCCGCTGCGGCTCGCCACCGTCTTCCGGGACGACAGCGGCGTACGCACGATGATGGAGGCGGAGGAGGAGACCTTCCGCCGTACGCTCGACCGGATCGAGGGGCGGGTGGAATGGGGCGTGAAGGTGTACGCGGAATTCGCGGAGGCCTCACAGCCCTCTCAGTCCACCGAGGTTTCTGAGGAGCCTGCAGCGAAGATTCCGAAAACCGGCTCGGGGCGCGACTATCTCCGGCAGCGGCGACAGCAGCGAAGAGCGCACGAGGAGAAATGGGAGCAAGCCGAGGAATTCGCCCGCCAACTGCACGAAACTCTTTCTCACTTCGCGGAGGACGCCCGTGTCCACGCGCCGCAGAACCCGGCGCTGTCCCGCGCCTCCGGCCGTAATGTGCTCAACGCCGCCTATCTCGTACCTCGTGCGCAGTCGGAGGAATTCGTGGAACTGGTGGACCGTACGAAAGGCGAGGAACAGCCGGGCCTCAGGGTGGAACTCACCGGCCCCTGGGCCGCGTACTCCTTCAGCGGACCGGCGGGACAGGAGGGCGCATGACCGTCGTCGAACGCCGGGAGATCGCCCTCGTCGACCTGCTCGACCGGCTGCTCGCGGGCGGCGTCGTCATCACCGGTGACCTGACTCTGCGGATCGCGGACGTCGATCTCGTACGCATCGACCTGAACGCGCTCATCAGCTCGGTGAACGAACAGGTCCCCTCGCCCTGGCAGGAGCCGCTGTGACCGACCGTGTGACCGACCGGAGGAACAACCGTCTCGACCTCGATCCGGACACCGTGGAACGAGACCTGGTCAAGCTTGTGCTGACCGTCGTCGAACTGCTGCGGCAGCTGATGGAGCGGCAGGCGATCCGGCGGTTCGACACCGGGGAGCTGACGGAGGATCAGGAGGAGCGGATCGGGCTGACGCTGATGCTCCTCGAGGACCGGATGGCCGAACTCCGCGATCGCTACGGACTGCGGCCCGAGGACCTCAATCTGGACCTCGGGCCGCTTGGACCACTGCTCCCGAAGGAGTAGCTACGGAATAGCTGCTGAACAGCTACCAGCGATACCAACGGGACCTGGTACCGGTCGGGGTGGTGCTGCGCATCGCGAATCCCAGCAGCCACACGACAAGAACCGCCACAGCGATCCACCAGAGCAGTTCCACTGCGAATCCGGCACCGAAGAGAATCAGCGCCAGAAGCAGTACCAGCAGGATGGGAACCATGTCTGCTACCTCCTCCTGCTGTCCGGGTTTCCCGGATCGGAGGAATCAGACCGGCTCGGACCGGATTTTCATGCCGACCCTTCAGGCGGGCTCTCCAGACCGGCTCTACAGACCCATTCTTCAGGCCGGCTTTCGGCAGAGAATCTCTCCGTGCAGGCACGAGAACCACGCGTCCTCCTGCCGCCCCCATTCCCGCCAAGCCTCGGACACCGCTCGCAGTTGATCCTCCGTCGCATGGCGGCCCTGGGTGGCTCGCTCCGCGTACGCCGAGGCGAGCGTGCGGTCCGCCCACAGGCCGCTCCACCAGGCGCGCTCCTCGGCGGTGGCGAAACACCAGGTGCTGGAGGAGGCGGTGATGTCGGTGCAACCGGCTTGCAGCGACCAGGACTTGAGGCGCCGCCCGGCATCCGGCTCACCGCCGTTGGCGCGGGCCACCCGCAGATACAGGTCCAGCCAGTCGTCCATGCCGGGCGTCCGCGGATGCCAGACCATCCCCGAGTAGTCCCCGTCCCGCGCGGCGACGAACCCGCCGGGCTTGGTGACCCGGTACATCTCGCGCAACGCCCGCACCGGGTCCCCCACGTGTTGCAGCACCTGATGCGCGTGGACGACATCGAAGGTGTCGTCCGGGTAGTCCAGCGCGTGGACGTCCGCGACCGCGAACTCGACGTTCTCCAGGCCCCGTTCGGCGGCTGTGACCCGGGCCTGGTCCAGGATGCCCGGAGCGTGGTCGACGCCGGTGACCCGGCCGTCGGGGACCAGCCCTGCCAGGTCGGCGGTGATGGTGCCGGGGCCGCAGCCGATGTCCAGGATCGTCATATGGGGCTTCAGTGAACTGATGAGGTACGCGGCCGAGTTGGCGGCCGTGCGCCAGGTGTGCGAGCGCAGCACGGACTCGTGGTGTCCGTGGGTGTAGACGGCGGTCTCCTTCGACATGGCGTCCCCTTCTCTGGCGGTACCTGTGAGATCACCGTACGCCGCCATGTCGAATAATGAGATACGCGTCTTGCGATACGGACAACGTCTTTCCGGCCGGGATGTCGCCGACCGCATGCTCAGCGATGCGCGAGCGGCCGGTACACCGTCAGCGCCTCCGGCAGCTTCTCCAGCGTCAATTCGCCCTCCACCGAGGTCACTTCGCCGTCGTACGCCAGAAGCGTGCCGGGTGCCACGCCGTCCACCCGGAGCCCTCCGACCCGTACCGCCGCATGGACGGGGGAGCGGGTCAGCGGTCCCGCGGCGGCCGCGGCGAGCAGCCGGACGGCGGGTTTGCGGCCCCCGTGCACGACCCGTACGTCGAGGCGGCCGTCCGCGAGGTCGTAGCGGCGGCCGGGGATCGGGCCCATGCGGTGGTACATGCCGTTGCCGGCGAACAGCAGCCACAACGGCCTCTCCGTGCCGCCGATCTCGGTCCGTAGCGGATGCCGGTCGGCGCGCAGCACGCGCAGCGCCGCGAGCACCCCGGCGGGCCAGCCGCCGATCCGCCGCGACCAGCGGTCCCGTTCCCGCACCAGCTCGGGATAGACGCCCAGGCTGCAGGTGTTGAGGAAGCAGCCGTCGACGTCGCCGGCCTTGAAGTAGCCCACGTCCACGCGTACCGCGTCGCCGTGCCGGACGGCCTGGCTCAGATCGCGTACGTCCTCCACGCCCAGGTCGTGCGCGAAGTGATTGAGCGTTCCGCCGGGCAGCACCGCGAGCGGCAGGCTGTGGCGTACGGCCACCTCCGCTGCCGCGTTTACGGAGCCGTCGCCGCCGCACACGCCCAGCACCACGGCCCGCTTCGCCGCCCTCTCCAGCTCGGCCCGCAACTCGGCCGCTTCACACTCGATGACCTCGGCACCGGGCAGTACGTCACGCAGCAGACGTACGCGGTCCGGGGCGCCCGCCTCCTTGTTGGCGACGAGCACCAGCCCCTCGCCCTCGGGGAGCGCGGGCGCGTCCACCCGCGGGCGGCCGGGCGGCGGCAGTTGATCACGGGTCGGCACCAGGCCGCGTACGGCGTAGGCGGCGCCGGCGCCGAGAGCCGCGCCCGCGAGGACGTCGCTCGGGAAGTGGACGCCCGTGTAGACCCGGGAGAGGGCCACCGCGGCGGCAGCCGGGGCGACGGCCGTGCCCAGCGTCCGGGACTCCAGGGCGACGCCCGTCGCGAAGGCCGCCGCCGACGCCGAGTGCCCCGAGGGGAAGGACGTGGTGATCGGCTGCCGTTCCAGTTGACGTATCAGCGGAACCGCGTGCAGCAGCGGGCGCGGCCGGCGCACCGTGCGCTTGCCGAGCGTGTTGATGGTCGCCGAGGCCACGGCCAGCGAGGCGACACCACGGGCGGCGGCGCGACGGGCCTTCGGTGAGCGCGTCGCGGCGAGGGCGGTCGCCGTGGCGAACCACAGCACCCCGTGGTTGGCGCTACGGCTCAGCCTCGGCAGAACGCGGTCGGCGCCCGGCCAGTGCCGGGCCGCCACGGCGTCGAAGAGCCGGCAGTCCAGGGCCAGCAGCCGGTCGCGAAGGCCGTGGCCGGGTTCCGGAACGGTGAGGTCTACATCTGGGCTCATGTGCTGCGGGTACCCCGCAGGCGCCGGACCGCGCATAACCGTTTGCCGCCCGCTCCCGCCGCCCGGAGAATGCGCAACCATGGGACATCTAGAAGTGGCGCACCTGGAGTACTACCTGCCCGACGGGAGGGCGCTCCTCGGCGATGTGTCCTTCCGGGTGGGCGAAGGGGCCGCGGTCGCGCTGGTGGGGCCCAACGGAGCAGGAAAGACAACCCTGTTGCGGCTGATCTCGGGGGAACTGAAGCCGCACGGCGGCACCGTCACCGTCAGCGGCGGGCTCGGGGTGATGCGCCAGTTCGTGGGCTCCGTACGCGACGAGACCACCGTGCGCGACCTGCTCGTCTCCGTCGCGCCGCCCCGGATCCGCGAGGCGGCCAAGGCCGTCGACGTCGCCGAGCACGCCATCATGACCGTCGACGACGAGGCCGCCCAGCTCCAGTACGCGCAGGCGCTCGCCGACTGGGCGGAGGTCCAGGGGTACGAGGCCGAGACGCTGTGGGACATCTGCACGATGGCCGCGCTCGGAGTGCCGTACGAGAAGGCGCAGTTCCGCGAGGTGCGCACGCTGTCCGGCGGCGAGCAGAAGCGGCTCGTACTGGAGGCGCTGCTGCGCGGCGGTGACGAGGTGCTGCTGCTCGACGAGCCGGACAACTACCTTGACGTGCCCGGGAAGCGCTGGCTGGAAGAGCGGCTGAAGGAGACGCGCAAGACCGTCCTGTTCGTCTCCCACGACCGGGAACTCCTCGCCCGCGTCGCGGAGAAGATCGTGAGCGTGGAGCCGGGACCGGCGGGCGCGGACGCGTGGGTACACGGTGGCGGTTTCGCGACGTACCACGAGGCGCGGCGTGAACGCTTCGCGCGCTTCGAGGAGTTGCGCAGGCGCTGGGACGAGAAGCACGCGCAGCTGAAGAAGCTGGTGCTGAACCTGCGGCAGGCGGCCACGATCAGCCATGAGCTGGCCTCGCGCTACCAAGCCGCCCAGACCAGGCTGCGCAAGTTCGAGGAGGCGGGCCCACCGCCGGAGCCGCCCCGCGAGCAGGACATCACCATGCGCCTGCACGGGGGCCGTACCGGCGTAAGGGCCGTCACCTGCAAGGGACTTGAGCTTTCTGGCCTGATGAAACCCTTCGACCTGGAGGTCTTCTACGGCGAGCGGGTCGCCGTGCTCGGCTCCAACGGCTCCGGCAAATCGCACTTCCTGCGGCTGCTCGCGGGCGGCGAGGTCGCGCACACGGGGGAGTGGAAGCTGGGCGCGCGCGTCGTCCCCGGACACTTCGCGCAGACGCATGCCCACCCCGAACTGGAGGGCCGTACGCTCCTCGACATCCTGTGGACCGAGCACGCGCAGGACCGCGGCGCCGCGATGTCCCGGCTGCGGCGTTACGAGCTGACCGGCCAGGCCGAGCAGCGCTTCGACCGGCTCTCCGGCGGTCAGCAGGCACGCTTCCAGATCCTCCTGCTGGAACTGGAGGGGTCCACGGCCCTGCTCCTCGACGAGCCCACCGACAACCTCGACCTCGAATCGGCCGAGGCCCTGCAGGAGGGTTTGGAGGCATACCAGGGCACGGTTCTCGCCGTGACCCACGACCGCTGGTTCGCCCGCTCCTTCGACCGCTACCTGGTGTTCGGCAGCGACGGCAAGGTGCGCGAGACGACGGAGCCGGTGTGGGACGAGCGGCGGGTGGAGCGGGCACGGTAGCCGACAGGGGCGTACCCGCTGGGCCATCTCTACGGGACGTACAGGCCGTATCCGCCGAGGCTACGACCTGGTCACCTGTTCACCTGCTCTGCGGGGGTTCAGTCCAGCGCAGCAGTGCTCCGATGCCGCCCGCCGGAGGCGTCTGAGGGCTGGGCTCGGGAACGGCGGGCGTCAGCGACAGCGCCGCGCCGCCCGACGCGATCACGGACCGCAGCAGCGCGTCGTCCGCCCGTGCCGCCCATGGGCGCGGCTCGCCCAGCGTCTTCGAGTCCGTGCGCCGCACCGCCAACTGGTCGGGGGCCTCGCCGACCCACACCTCGCGGTGCGTGTCGGGCCCCTCCGGGATGATCAGCAACTCGTCGATCCGATGCTCCCGTGCCGCCTCGATCACCGCCGGTACGCCCTCGACGGCGCCGACGTTCCCGTCCGCGTCAGGCGCCCGGGCCGCCAGGAACCGCTCCAGGTCCTCCGCCGCCCTGCGCCGCACATGCTCCGCGCGGATCCGCTCCACGTCCTCGTCGAGCAGTCGGCTGCCGGCTCCGTGCGGCGCCTCCATCGTGCGGTCGTGCAGCCGCTGCGGCAGCCGCTCGTGCACGGCCCGCCGCTCGCGGTCGTCGCCGACGAGGATCAGCAGGTCGGCCCGGGTCTCCTCCTGGCACACGGCGAGCGCGTCGGCGATCTCCGCGGCGTTGTGCTCCCAGGTGTTCTCCACCCTGAGCTGGAAGTGCCGCTCCGACCAGTCGACGGTGCTCGTACGGTGCAGGGGCCACTGCCTCCCGGTCACCGAGCCCGCGTCCCGGCTGCCCAGCGCGGAGCGCAGCTCGAAGTCGGCGCCCCGCCGGTCGACGTACGCCACCACACAGACCGGGTCCTCACCGAGCAGATCGAGCAGCGGCGCGGTGTGCGGGAGCGCCGACCAGGTGACGGACAGTCCGCCCGGCGGGGGCGTGGCCAGCGCGGGGTCGAGGACGACCTCGCCGCCGCTGGCGAAGAGGGCCCGGCCGTGCGGTTCCGTGGAATGCCGCAGCTCCTCGAGCGCGGACCGCACGGCCTGGCAGGTGGGCTCGTCGGCGCCTTGGTCCGCGAGCTGCCGGGCTGCCTCCTGTGCTGTCAGCGACCGTTCGTGCGGGGTGTTCTCCGTGTGCTGGGAAGTGCCGACATACACGGAAGCCCAGGGTCCCGGATGTTCGTACAGTGGACGCAGAAAGGCGAGATCCATGGCTTCCTCCCGGATGCCGTTCGGGATATTGCTTGCCGGGCGGGTACCCGGACGCTCCGAAGGAACACGACGATCGGGGTACCACCATGACCGGAGTCGACCCGGGTCTTTTGGACGACCAGCAGCTGATGAAAGAGCTGGAGACGATCCACCGCACACGCCACGACACGCTGCTGCACGGCTCGAACGACGCACTGCGCATCCACAACGAGCGGATGGCACAGCTGGAGGGCGAGTATCTGCGCCGCAACCCGCGCCGCCCCGTGGCCCCGGGCCGGACACGGGAAGGCGCGCGGGAACGGCAGCCGGGCGGGGCGTGACCTAGCGCCCCGCGCTCGGCTTCCCAAGTCCTCGCCCTACCCGGCCGGCAGTCAGTGGACCGGCCGGCAGTCAGTGGACCGTAGGTCAGTAGGTAGCTCAGCGGCGCTTGGCGAACTCCTCCAGGAACGCCTCGCAGAACACCTTCAGGTCGTCCGGCTTGCGGCTGGTGACCAGCGTCGACGGCGCAGCCTCACAGACCTGGAGCTGCTCGTCGACCCAGGTGCCGCCCGCGTTGCGGATGTCCGTACGGAGACTCGGCCACGAGGTCAGGGTGCGACCGCGGACCACGTCCGCCTCGACGAGCGTCCACGGCGCGTGGCAGATCGCGGCGACCGGACGGCCCTGCTCGAAGAAGTCCCGTACGAACGACACGGCCCGCTCGTCCATGCGCAGCGCGTCCGGGTTGGCCACGCCGCCCGGCAGCACCAGGCCGTCGAAGGAACCCGCGGACGTCTCGGACACGACCTCCTGCACGGGGAACACATCGGCCTTGTCGAGATGGTGGAACGCCTGGATCTGACCGGGCTTCGTGGATACGAGCACGGGTTCGTGACCCGAGTCGATCACGGCCTGCCAGGGATCGGTGAGTTCGATCTGCTCGACGCCCTCCGGCGCCATCAGAAACGCGATACGCATCAGTTCTCCACGTCCTCTCCGGACAGGTCCCAAATCGGCTATCGACCCGTCCGCTCGGCACGTCCTTGCTTTCCGGCTCGCCGCTTCCCGCCACGAGCCGCCGTTCCTCCCGCCGCTGGTTCAGCGGATCATGGTGCCCGGTGAGTCGTCCGGAGCCGCGCGGCTGATCTCCGCGAGGGCCGAGCCGGGGTCCTCGGCGACGGCGACGTCGCCCAGGCTGACCACGCCGACCGGGTGGCCGTCCTCGACGACCGGCAGCCGGCGGATGGCGTGCTCGCGCATCAGCTCGACCGCGGCCGAGACCGCGTCGTCCGGGCCGATCACCACAGGGTTCGGCGTGCACACGGCCTGGGCGCTCACCGTCAGCGGATCGACGCCCTCCGCGACCGCGCGCAGCGCGATGTCACGGTCCGTCAGGACGCCGAGGAGACTGCGGTCCCCGGCCACCAGGACATCGCCGATGTCCTGGGCGCGCATCAGTTGCGCCGCTTCGACGAGCGAGGCGTCCGGACGGACCGTGACAACGCCTGGCGTCATGACTTCCCTGACGAACTGGGCCATGGCTGTGGGCCTTCCTGCATTCCCCGGCACCGGGGTGGGGTACTGCTCTGCTACTGGTTCAACGGCGTGATGTCGCCCGCAGTACCCCTGCGCGGGCTGCCTATGCCTCGGCGTCTGCCTCCGTCGCAGATTCGGCGCGATTTCCTCAGGGGGCGCTCACCTCTCACCGGTTCTCACCGGTTCTCACCGGTTCTCACCGGTTCTCACCGGTTCTCACCGGTTTCGCCGCTCGCGGCCCGTACGACCGCTTCGGCCAGCTCCTGAGCGGTGTGGTAGACCGCCTTCCTCGGCAGCCGCTCCAGCGGTTCGATGAGCCCGTCGGGCGCGTGCCTGCTGCGCAGCAGGCGGATCAGTTCACGAGGTGCCGCGGGGAAGGCCGTACGGCCCAGATGCCGCGCCAGTTCGTAACGCACGGCCTCCTCGGAACCCGGGCCGGCGTCCGGCCTGACCGGTCCGCCCGCGAGCCACGGGTCGTCGTCGGCGGTCGGCTCCGGGTCGTGCCACTCCTCGGTCCTGGTCGGGTGGCCCGACCGGAGCAGGCCCTGCAGTTCATGCTTCATCTCGTCGTCCTTGTGGACGTTGAGCCGGTCGCTGCCTCGCTGCATGTCTCCCTCCAGACACTCGGGGGTGGAACCTCGTGTACCCGCACCCCCGATATCGACACGAAGGGTTTGTCCGTTCGTGGCCTGGAGACCCGATTTGCGCCCCCCAATCGCACATCTCCTGGGGAAGGACAAGGCCATGGCGATATTCGCTGTGATGCTGCCGGTCCTGATGCTCGGCGTCATCCTGGCGCTCGGCCGCTACGAGGAGTGGCTCCTCCCGCCGGCCCGGCACCCCGACGAGTCCGAAACGCCCGCACTGCCTCACTGATCGGCGACCGAGCCGACGGCCTCGGCCCCCGTCCGGGCCGGCGGCAGAGCCGATGTCGTGCGCCCGCGGGTACGACGTGCTCCCTGGAGGACCCGGACCGCGTCACGCCGACCCCCGACAAGCGCCCCCATCGCTTCTGGACGGATGGTTGATGTGACATACCGAAAGATGATGCGTCAACTTCCCATGCTCGCCCTCCACGCGGCCGCCGACGGCTTCGACGTCTACGCCGTCACCGACGCCTCCGGAGGCACCTCGCGCGGTGCGGTGACCGCCTGGGAGTTCCGGCTCCTCAACATCCCCGTCGCCAACGAGACCACCGGAGCATAAGAGCCGATGAGCCTGCGGGGCGGCACCGGCTCCAGGATGCCGCCCCGCCCCCCTACGCGGTCACGAGCGGTCGCGCCCCGGCAGGAACTCCTGGACCTTGGCCTTGAACCCCTGCCGGACCATGGATCCGCGGTCGAAGTCGCCCTTCAGGATGGCGGCGGCGGTGGCCTCCATCTGCTCCCAGGTGGCGTGCGGCGGGACCGGCGGTACGGCGGGGTCGGTCAGGAACTCGATCACCGCGGGACCGTCCGCCTCCAGGCCCGCACGCCAGCCCGCCTCGACGTCCTCCGGCTTCTCCACGCGGATACCGGTGAGCCCCAGGGAACGGGCGAAGGCGGCGTACTGCACGTCCGGGATCTCCTGCGAGGGCAGGAACGACGGGGCGCCCTCCATCGCGCGCATCTCCCAGGTCACCTGGTTGAGGTCGTGGTTGTTCCAGACGCCCACGACGAGCCGCGGGTCCTCCCAGCGATCGCGGTACTTGGCGGCCGTGATCAGCTCCGCGAGCCCGTTCATCTGCATCGCCCCGTCCCCGACGAGCGCGATCGCGGGCCGGTCCGGATGCGCGAACTTAGCACCGATCGCGTACGGCACCCCGCAGCCCATCGTGGCGAGGGTCCCCGACAGCGAGGAGCGCATCCCGGCCCGGTGCGTCAGATGACGTGCGTACCAGTTCGCGGGCGAGCCCGAGTCGGACGTGACGATCGCGTTGCCGGGCAGCAGCGGATCGAGTGCCCGGGCCACGTACTCCGGGTTGATCGGATCGGCGGACAGCTGGGCCCGGCGCTCCATCACCTCGCGCCAGCGCGTCACGTTCGCGCACACCGTGTCGTACCACTCGCGCCCGCGTTCCTCCCCGCGCAGCAGCGGGATCAGCCGCTCCAGGGTCGCCTTCGCGTCTCCGACGAGATTCACCTCGTACGGATAGCGCATCCCGACCATGTGCGGATCGATGTCGATCTGCACGCCCCGAGCCTGGCCGAACTCCGGCATGAACTGCGTGTACGGGAAGGAGGAGCCGATGGTCAGCAGGGTGTCGCAGTCGCGCATCAGCTCGTACGAGGGCCGGGTGCCCAGGAGGCCGATCGCGCCCGTGACGTAAGGGAGTTCGTCGCTCAGCGCGTCCTTGCCGAGCAGCGCCTTGGCGACGCCCGCGCCGAGCAACTCGGCGATCCGTTCCACCTCGGCCTGGGCCCCGGCGGCGCCCTGGCCGATCAGAATGGCCACCTTGTCGCCGGAGTTGAGCACCTCGGCCGCCCGCTCCACCGACTCCTGTGACGGAATCGCGGTCCACGCGCTGCGGCCCAGGCTGGAGGGGACCATCTTGAACTCGTGGGTGGGGGCGGAGTAGTCGAGGTCCTGGACGTCGCCGGGGATGATCACGGCGGTGGGGGCGCGGCGCGCGTAGGCGGTGCGGATCGCCCGGTCCAGGACGTTCGGCAGCTGCTCGGGAACCATCACGGTCTCGACGAAGTCGGAGGCCACGTCCTTGAACAGGGTGTGCAGATCGACTTCCTGCTGGTACGAGCCGCCCATCGCGCTGCGGTGCGTCTGGCCGACGATCGCGAGCACCGGCACATGGTCGAGCTTGGCGTCGTACAGGCCGTTCAGCAGATGGATCGCGCCGGGCCCCGAGGTCGCCGTGCACACCCCGAGCCGGCCCCCGAACTTCGCGTAGCCGACCGCCTCGAAGGCGGACATCTCCTCGTGCCGCGACTGAATGAACTTGGGCTGGTCCTCCGCCCGGCCCCAGGCGGCGAGGAGACCGTTGATGCCATCCCCTGGATAGCCGAACACGTGTTCCACACCCCATTCGCGCAGGCGCTGCAGGACATGGTCGGCGACCTTGGTGCTCATACGGGACCTCCCGGGGGTGACGGCTGTACCGCCCGAGTCACCCGCGCGCGCCCGGAAAAACCTTCGAGTGTTTGACGCACGGACAGACGGGCAGGCGAATGTCAGTGCTTCGGACAGGAGGCACGTCCGTGGGAGGCGGCGAAAACTCGCCACGGGTGTGCCTGTCGGCTCTAGGCGCGCTCCCACGGTGACTGTCCAAACCAAGGCACCACTCAAGGGAGTTGCGACGCACTATGCAGACTCACGCGAGCGCCAAGAACCACCCGCACGACGACGCCCCCGACACCGCGGAGGCGTTCCGCACCCTCGCCAAGCTCCCTCCGGGGCAGCAGCGCGACACACTCCGTGCGGAGATCGTCGAGGCTTGGCTGCCCATGGCCGAGCGGCTGGCGGGACGGTTCCGCAGCCGTGGCGAGAGCTTCGAGGACCTGCGCCAGGTCGCGGCGCTCGGCCTCGTCAAGGCCGTCGACCGGTACGACCCCGAGCGCGGCAACGCCTTCGAGAGCTACGCCGTGCCGACCGTCACCGGTGAGATCAAGCGGCACTTCCGCGACCATATGTGGACGCTGCACGTGCCGCGTCGGGTCCAGGATCTGCGCAACCGGGTCCGGTTCGCCACCCAGGACCTGTCCCAGACGATCTCCGGCCGGCAGCCCACGGTCGCGGAGATCGCCGAGCACGCGCAGATGAGCGAGGAGGACGTACGCGTCGGGCTGGAGGCGCTGGAGAGTTTCACCGCGCTGTCGCTCGACGCCGAGCTGCCGGGGAGCGAGGACGGGTACTCCCTGAGCGATGCGCTCGGCACGTCCGACCCGTCGCTGGATGTCGTCGTCGACCGCGAGGCGGTCAAGCCGCGGTTGCAGGCGTTGCCTGAACGGGAGCGGGCGATTCTGTACATGCGGTTCTTCGGCGATATGACGCAGAGCCGGATTGCGGAGCAGCTCGGGATCTCGCAGATGCATGTGTCTCGGCTGATCAGTCGGTGCTGTGGGCGGTTGCGGGACCAGGTCATGCAGGACGCGGCGTAGCTCCGCTGGTTGTGCGGTTGGTTCGTTGTCGGCTGACGGTCCGTTGTGGCTGGTCGCTCCCCCACTCTCGAATTCGCTCGAGCGGGGGACCCCCATCGCGGCGGAGCCGCAAATTGACACAGCCCCGCGCCCCTGAAAGGAAGGCCTGCGGCCTCCTTTCAGGGGCGCGGGACCGCAACGGGCTTTGCCAGGCTCGCCCTGCCGGGTCCTAGCGGCGGTCCAAGTTCCTTAGCGCCAGGGCTATGTGACGGGACATCATATCCAGGATCTGGGCCTCGGCCATGGAGAAGGCGAGTCTTGCGCCGCAGCGGAACAGGGTGAGGACGCCCTGTACGGTGCCGTTCACGGTCAGGGGGACGCACAGGAGCGATGTGACGTTCGCGCTGATCAGGACGGGGGCGCCCGAGGCGTCCTTGCCGAAGGCGTCGGGGTCCTCTGGGCGTACCTGAAGGGCCGTGGAACCGCCGCGTGCCGCCTCGACGACGAGCGGGCAGCCGGCGGGGTCCTGCGCCTGGAGGTCCTCGATCTGCGTGCCGGGCCGGTCCGTCGGTCCGAGGACGGTCATACGGCACAGCCGCGCGGCCCCCTCGTCGGTGATCACCCAGTCCGCGAACCGTCCGTGCAGCACTCGGGCCGCCCGCTCAAGCACGGCGGCCCGGGTCGTCGCGGGCTCGGTCAGTAAGGCCGTGGACATGGCGTCCACCAGGTCCAGCTGCGCCTGATGCCGGGTCGTCTCGGCGAGGTCGGGCAGCGGGCTCTGGGCGCCGTCGCCCGACGGCATCCGTGCGTCCGCGGGCTGCAGCACCACGAGTACGGAGGTACGCGGCTCACCGCTCGTCCGCACCGCGGTGAGCGTCGCGCGCACGGAAATGGAGGGGCGTTGCTGAAGGTGGACGGTGAGACTGCGGTCGCCCTCGCCGCGGGCCACCGCCGCGACCTGGGAACGGAACGCGGCCCGGTCGGCGTGCGCGAGGAAACCGGTCAGCGCCCGGCCCGTCGCGTAGCCCGGCCGTATCCCGGTGAACTGGGCCGCCGCGTGGTTGAGTCTGCGGACCACCGTCTCGCGGTCCATGAGTGCGACGGGCAGGGGAAGGCGCTGGAAGATCGCCCGCAACAGCTGCTGCTCCTGGCGGTCGGTGGAGGGTCCATTGGATGTGCCGCCCGAGGTGAGGCGCTCGTACCACGGCCACAACTGGTCGGCCACATGATCTAGTTCAAAGAGTGCCGCGTCGAGCACCGTCTGAAGGTCACCGCTCGGTACGGACCGCGCCGCCTTCAACTCCGCGACACGGCGCACGAAATCCTCGAGCTCTTCCCCGAATTGATCCGTCTGCGCCATGCACCGAACCTAACCTGTCTCCCGCCGTTGCGGGGAGGCCGGAGTGGAACCGTTCATTTTCGTTTTCCCCGAGGGTGGCTGGGCAGGCGCAGAGTAAGGAGGTACACACATGCCGGACGCCGAGCACATCGGCCACCTGGGCACGGAGTCACCGGAGTCCGCGCTTCCCGCTCGTCGGCTGTCGGAACTCGCGGAGAAGTCCGCGCGCTGCACCACCGACTGCTGTGGCGCGAGCACCACGGTTTCCAACGGCGAGGCGGAGCAGCCTGCCGCCGTGACCCATCCGGATCTGGCGGGTCTCGTCTCGGTCCAGCTGCACTCCGGCGAGGGGCCGATCCCCGTCGCCGTGGACGGCGGCGAAACCGTTGAGACGGGCGATCTGCTGCGCGTGGAGCGCTGGCCGCAGTACCGGGCCGTGGCGCTCGACGTGGGTGTACGGTCCTGCATCACGATGCCCTTCCGGCGCCCCGGACTGACGGTGACCCTCAGCCTGTACAGCTTCCGCCCCGACGCCCTCGAGGGCGCCTCGCACGGTCCCGCCCGCGCCCTCGGTGACCTCGCCGCGAGCAGTCTCGTACGCGACCGCTCCTACCGCGCCGCGCTCACCGAACTCGACCAACTGGGCACCGCGTTGCGCACCCGGCCGGTCGTCGACCAGGCCTGCGGCATCATCATGCACGTCCTGGCCTGCGACGCGGACGCGGCCTTCGCGGTCCTGCGCCGCGTGTCCCAGGGCACGAACCGCAAGCTGTCCGACGTCGCGTCGTCGATTGTTGAGACACGGGGGCGGGGGTTGGAGCAGGAACTGGTTTCGCTGTCGTAGGCGGGTTGCCTCCGGCGGTTGGGCGGGTTGGGTTCGTTGTCGGCTGACGGTTCGTTGTGGCTGGTCGCTCCCCCACTCTCGAATTCGCTCGAGCGGGGGGACCCCCATCGCGGCGGAGCCGCAAATTGACCCAGCCCCGCGGGGTGCCTCCGGCGGTGGCGCGGTTGGGTTCGTTGGCGGGTGCGGCGCCGTCGCGGCTGGTCGCGCCAGCCCCGCGGGGTGCCTCCGGCGGTTGGGCGGCTGCGGGTGCGTGGTGGTTGCTCGCGCAGTTCCCCGCGGGGTGCCTCCGGCGGTTGGGCGGGTGCGGGTGCGTTGTGGTTGCTCGCGCAGTTCCCCGCGCCCCTGGGGTGCGTGGTGGGTGCGGGGCCGCGGGCCGGTGCGTCAGCCCGTCGCCAACAGGGCATACGACCCCGTGCTGACACAGGGTGCTGGTGTGCCCAGACCGAAGCTAAGCGACGGGCATACGACGCACCGGCCCACGTCCCCTCCCGCCGGAGGGAGGGTGCCGGTTTCGTCGGGGTGCGGGCTTTTCGGTTCGCTTGCTCTTCGGGGGTGCGGGCAGCCGCAGGTTTTTTAGGGGCGCGGGGAACTGCGCGACCAGCCACGACGCACCCGCAGCCGCGACACGACTGTCACCCCCCACCCCGGCAGGCACCCCACCCACCCGCCGTAGGCGCCCCACCCAGCCGGAGGCAGCGGGGCCTGGGGCGCAGCCCCCCACGCGGCGGAGCCGCACATTGATACAGCCGGGAAGGGGCCGGGCTGGGGAAAGGGAAACCCGCACTTGCCCACGGCCAGGAACCGTCACCCGCTCGGCCCCCAACGTGGCACGAATGGTGCCCGGCCGCGCGCGCCCCGGCGAGGGGCGGGCTCTGATGGGCTACGGGGCACGAAGGCTGTGCCCCTCCTCCGCGGCCCCCGGGGGCGCGGAAGGCCCCGCCTCAGGCCGAAGGAGCCCAGCCCATGCGCCCCACAGCCCGCGCCCTCTCCACCGCAGTCACCGCCACCGCCGTAATGGCCGTAGGCCTGGGCACCGCCGCATCGGCCGCAGCCTCGATCGAGGAACGGGCCAGGGTCCCGGCCCAGGAACGGGCCACAGTCCCGGCCGACGAGTCGGCAGACGTCCCCGCCGACGAGTCGGCCAGAGGCCCCGCCTGGGTCCCGGAAGAGGAGCCGACGGACGCGCCTCCGATCCCGGACGAAGAGCCGTCCGACGAGTTGGCGGAGAAGTCCACCGACCCGTGGGCCGAGGAATCGGCCGGGACGTCGGCGGAGGACTCGGCCGGTGCGTCGCCCGGGACGCCGGCCGACGACTGGTCCGGGACGTCGCCCGGGACGAAAACCGACGACTGGTCCGGGACGTCCACCGAGAAGGCGCCCGGCGCCTCACCGAGCGCCTCGGCAACGGCCCCGGTCGCCGAGGTAACCCCCCGTACAGTCGCCCCCGGCGACACCGTCACCATCTCCGTCTCCTGCGGAGCACTCGGCGGACCCGCACCCAAGAGCATCGACGCCCACTCCCAGGCCTTCGAGCACGGCACCGCCAAGCTCCACCTGGTCGAGGGCAAGGACAAGGCGGCAGCCCCCGCCTACACCGGCACCGCCCGTATCGCGTCCGCCGCGAACTTCGAGAAGGGCGGAGGCGGCAAAGAAGGCCGGACCGACGAGTGGAGCGTCGACGGCGCCTGCCCGGCGCCCCCCGGCGGCAAGGAGGCCGAGTGGAGCGCGACGTTCACGGTGACACGAGACGGCTCCCACCACCCGCACGGCGTCCGCGCGGGCAAGGGCGGCGCATTCACCGACTCCCCGGCCGCCCTCGCCGCCGGCGGGCTCCTCATCGCGGGCGCACTCGGCGCCGCCGTACACAGGCTGCTGCGCAGGGAGCCATCCGCCAACCGCTGAGTTGACGACGCGTGACGGTGGGTACTCACTGCTCAGAGCCACAACTGAGCACCGTAGGAACCACGAACCCCTGCGCGGAGGCGACCATGCGGCGGACGGATCCGGAAGGGCACGGCCCCGTCCGTTACGGCCCACCGCTACCCGGCCAGGGGCTGCCGGTCCCGCCCGGCCTCGCCGCCGCCGCGGCCGGTGCGCACACCGAACCCACCGGCGGCGGCCCCCGGCTCCTGGACGCGGCCTGCGCGTACTGGGCCCGGCGTGGACTGCCCGCCGAGCGTCACCGGACGGCCGCGGCCCCCGGCGCCCCGGCCCTGCTCCTCGCCCTGACCGCCGCACTCGGCGGCGATGTCCTGGTGCCGCGCCCCTGCGCCGCCTGGTGGCGGCCCACGGCCCGGCTGCTCGGCACCTCCGTGTTCCATGTGGCGACATCCGCCGAGTGCGGAGGCGTCCCCGACCCGTACGCCCTCCTGGAAACCGTCCGCCGAGTGCGCGCCGAGGGCGGCGACCCGCGGCTGCTGGTGCTCTCCGTCGCCGACGACCCCACCGCCACCGTCGCCCCACCCGAAGTGGTCCACGAGACCATCGAGGCCGCCGCGGGCGAGGGACTGCACCTGATCAGCGACGAGACCTGGCGCGACACCCTGCACGAGCCGCACGACACGGTTCTGCTGAGCCCCGCCGAGATGCTCCCCGACCGGGTCACCGTGATGACCGACTTGGCGGGCCCGTTCCTGCCGCCCGGCTGGCCTGCCGCCCTGGCCCGTTTCCCCGACACCGACACCGGCGCCCACCTGCGCGACCGCGTCCTCGACGTGCTGACCGCGCTCGGCGCCCGCCTGGCGACGCCGGTCGCCGAAGCAGCCACGTACGCGCTCCGCGAACCCGAGGAGATCAGCCTGCGGCTCACCGCGGCCGTACGGCTGCACGCGCGCGTGGCCGCCGCCGCGCACCATGCCGTGGTGACGGGGGGTGCCCTCGCCCGGCCCCCGCAGGCGGGGCGCCATCTGTACGCGGATCTGGGCCCGCTGCGGCCCGCCCTCACCGAGTACGGCGTGGGAGACGCACAGGAACTGGAGGACTTCCTCACCGCCCGCCTCGGCATGCCCGCCCCCGGCGGCCACCGCTTCGGCGACGACCTCGGCGCCCTGCGCGTCCGCCTGGCCACCGGCCCGCTCCTCGGATCAACTGATGAGGAGCGCACGGCGTCCCTCATGTCACCGGAACCTCTGGAATTGCCGCATGTGGAAAGTGCGTTGACTCTGCTGGGATCGGTATTCGACGATCTCCGCGACGACGCCCGGCGATGGGAGTCCCCTCGATGACGCAACAGTCCGAGACGCAGCAGTCAGAGACGCAGCAGTACGAGTCGACCTCGACGACCATCACGTCCGTATCCCCGTCATCCCCGTCATCCCCGTCTACGGACGCCGATGAGCCGGTGTCCTCCTCCATGCCCGTCGGCAGTACGGGAACGCCGCTCGCCGCGCCCCGCCCGCTCGGCGAGCGGCGCGTCTGGCCGCGGTCCTTCCTCGACCGGCTGACCGATCCGCTGCCGGGCCTCAGGGGCTTCGCCCGTTTCGCCCGCGAGGGCGCGCTGCGGCCGGGACCCGAAGGTCTCGTCGACATACCCCGGCTGCCGTACGAGCCTGTCCCGCTGCCGCGCGTGGACGCGGACACCGTCGCCGTCTCCTGGGCCGGGCACGCGAGCTGGGTGATCCAGATCGGCGGGCTCACCGTTCTCACCGACCCGGTCTGGTCGCGCAAGATCCTCGGAACTCCCGCCCGGGTCACGCCCGTTGGCGTGCCCTGGAGCGAATTGCCGCGTATCGACGCGGTCGTCATCAGCCACAACCACTACGACCACCTTGACGCCCCGACCCTGCGCAGGCTCCCGCGGGACACCCCCGTGTTCGTTCCCGCCGCGCTCGGCGGCTGGTTCCGGCGCCGCCGCTTCACCTGTGTCACCGAGCTCGACTGGTGGGAGGCGGCCGAACTGCATCCGAGGGGCGGCGCCGCAGGCGCCTCGGTTGAGGGCGGTGGTGGGAGACGGGCGGGCGGGGTCCGCTTCGACTTCGTCCCCGCCCACCACTGGTCCAAGCGCAGCCTCCACGACACCTGCCGCACCCTGTGGGGAGGCTGGCTCCTCACCGCACCGGACGGTCGACGTGTCTACTTCGCGGGCGACACCGGCTACGGCCACTGGTTCGAGCGGATCGGCGACCGCTACCCCGGTATCGACCTGGCCCTCCTCCCGATCGGCGCGTACGAGCCTCGCTGGTGGCTCAGCGATGTTCACTGCGACCCGGAGGAGGCGGTCCGCGCGGCTCAGGACGTCGGGGCCAGGCGGATGGCGCCGATGCACTGGGCGACGTTCGTACTGTCGGCGGAGCCGGTGCTCGAGCCGCTGACGCGGGTCCGGGCGGCTTGGGAGGGGGCGGGTCTGGCGCGCGAGGACCTGTGGGATCTGCCGGTGGGGGGCTCCCGGATTCTGGCCTGAACGCACCGCTCAGGCCACGGACTTACGCCGCGGACTTGCGCACCCTGCGCCACACGCTCGGCGCCCCACTGATCACCAGCGTCAGCACCACCGCCGCAACGACACCCTCCCAGGGCTCCTTGAACAGCGAACCCCCCAGGATGCCGATGAGTTGATATGTCACCGCCCACGCGAGGCAGGCCGGCATATCCCCCCGTATGAACTGCCGCATCGGCATCCGGGCCATCAGGCATGCCAGCATCACCGGAATCCGCCCCGCCGGGACCAGCCGCGACACCACCAGCACGGTCACGCCGTGCGTGTCGAGCCGCTCCTGCGCTTGCTTGAGGCGGTCTTCCGGGGCGCGTTCACGCAGCGCCTGCAACCAGCGTGAGCCGTTCTTCGACCCCATCCCGCGCTTCCCGAGCCAGTACAGCGCCACGTCACCGAGGAAGGCCGCGAACGACGCCACCACGAACACGATCAGCAGCGAGAACGGCGCCGTCTGATGGAAGGCCACCACCGCGGCCGAACTCACCAGAGCGCCCGTGGGCACCACGGGCACCAGCGCCCCGATCAGCACCAGCAGGAACAACGACGGGTAGCCGACCGCCTGTTGGGTCGTCTCCGGCGGCACCGTGGCCGCCGTGGACAGGATCACCGCGCGACCTCCGGCCGTACGCTCTCGCCGTGCTTCAGGAGATGCACCGCCACCTCGGGCGCCCTCTCGCGCGCCAGGCGCATGAACTCCGGGCCCGGCGCATGGAATTCATGGGGGCGCACGGCGTCCATGCCGATCGGCCAGTACGTGCCGTAGTGCACCGGCACCGCGCTGCCCGGCAGCAGCCGGGCCAGCGCCTCGGCGGCCCGTCCGGCGTCCAGATGCCCCTCCCCGAGATACGGCCCCCAGCCGCCGACCGGCAGCAGTGCCACGTCAACGGGCCCGACCTCCTTGGCCATCTCCTCGAACAGGCCGGTGTCCCCGGCGAAGTACGTCCGCCCCTCGCCCTCGACGACATAGCCGAGGGCGGGCGCACGGTGCGGCCCGAGTGGCAGCCGCCGTCCGTCGTGGCGTGCGGGGACAGCCCGTACGACCAGGTCACCGACCCGTGTCTCGTCGCCGGGGGCGACCTCCGTGAGCCGTAGATGGCCGAGCCTGCGCAGCCCGGGCACGGCGCGTGTGGCGCCCCTCGGCAGCAGCACCCGGGTGCCCGCGGCGAGCCGCGCCAGTGAGGGAACGTGCAGATGATCGGCGTGCAGATGCGAGACCAGGGCCGCGTCCGCGAGCGCCGCCTCGGGTGGGGGCGTACCCCCACGGCGCCGGCGCAGATGAGCCAGCCGACGTGCGAACAACGGGTCGGTCAGCAGGCGCACGCCCGAGTCCTGGACCGTGCAGGTCGCGTGACCCCACCAGGTGATCTCCACCGGCACCCCCTTTGCTCCCTTCGCGCGACTCCCCAGAGCCTACGGGCAGAGGTAGGGTCAGCGGCGAAACCGGAGGTGAGGGGGACACCATGGGAGACACGCGCAGCGCCTCCGGCCTGCTTCGCGTCACGGCCATCGCCAGTCTGACGCCGCTCGAGGAACTGGACGCCGATCCCTTCCTGGTGGACTCACGCAGCCAGCACGCCATGTGCGCGCGCTGGGCCGCCGAGCGCGGATACGTCATCACCCGGGAACTCCTCGTACGCGGACTGCGCCCCGACCACTGCGCGCTCTGGGAGGACGTCGAGGCGGGACGCGTCGATCTGTTCGTCGCGCCCAGCCGCCGGGTGCTGGAGCGGGCGCTCGCCTCGGTCGACGAGTTCACCGCGGAGTGCGCCCGGAGAGGCGTACGCATCGAGACGGTCGGGCACGCGGAACCGGCGTACGACGCGCAGATGAAGGCGTCGGTCCATCGTCGGCTGTCGATGCCGACGGCGGGGTACGACGGGCGCTGATCCGCGGGCGTTCACCCTCTGTCTGCGAACGTCCGTGTGCCCTCACCCGTTGTGACAATCTGGGGAGCGAACTTCGGCAAGGGGAGGTGGGCGTGGGCGACAGGCGATGGCGGCGGCTGGGCAGCGCCGTCCTGCGGAGTATCGCGGTGTGGGCCGTCTCCACCGTCACCATGCTGGTGCTCGCCGGGATCCTGCCGGACTTCCGCATTCAGTCGGCCGACGGAGAGAGCGCCACCCGGATCACCGTCGCCGCCGCGGTCGGCGCCGGAGGCTTCGGTCTGCTCTCGGCCCTGGTGTGGCCTATCCTCGTCCGGGCCTTCCTCCTGGTGCCCGCCCTCGTCCTCGGACTGCTGGTCTTCTTCCTCAACGGTTCGCTGCTCCTCGTCGTCCTGCGCTTCAATCCGTCAGGACGGGGTGAGGTCGCCCCGGAGACCGCCGTCGTGGTCGCCGCGGTGATGTCCGCGGTTGCCTCGGCCACCGGTGCGGCTCTCGCGGTCCGGGACGACGACGCGTACCGGAGGAGGCTGTACCGCCTGGCGGACCGGCGTCGCACGGGGGAGTTGGGAGAGGGCGGGTCGTCGACTCCCGGCACGGTTTTTCTTCAGCTCGACGGCGTAGGACATGACGTACTGCTGGACGCGGTCGGGCGGGGTCTGATGCCCACGGTCGCCGCCTGGCTCGGCAGCGGCGAAACCGAGGGCGAGCGCGGGCGTGACAGCGGGCGCGGGCGTGACGGCGAGCGCGAGGCCGAGCGGGCCGGGCGCCCCACTCACCGCCTCACCCTCTGGCGCACCGACTGGTCCAGCCAGACCGGTGCCAGCCAGCTCGGCATCCTGCACGGTTCCAACCACGACATCCCCGCCTTCCGCTGGTACGAGAAGGAGAGCCGGGAGGTGATGGTCTGCAACCGGCCCACCAGTGCCGCCGAACTCCAGCGCCGGGCCATCGAGCGCACCGGCGACGGCGGCTTGCTCACCCTGGACGGCGCCAGCCGCGGCAACCTCTTCAGCGGCGGCGCCGACCAGCTCGCCCTGGTGCTGTCCGTGGCGGCGCGGCGGGGGAAGGAGAACCGTTCGCGGGCGGGCTACTTCGCGTATTTCTCCGACCCCGCCAACGCCGTCCGTACCGCCATGTCGTTCGTCGCCGACGTCGGCCGCGAGATCGGCGAGTCCACCCGCGCCCGCCTCAGGAAGCAGCGTCCCCGCGTCAAACGCGGCGGCCTGTACCCCTTCATCCGCGCCTTCGCGACCGTCGTCGAGCGGGACGTCGTCGTCGCCGCCGTGATCGGCGACATGCTCGCCGGACGCGCCGCCGTCTACGCGGACCTGGTCGCGTACGACGAAGTGGCCCACCACTCGGGCCCGTACAGCCGCGACGCCGAGAAGGTCCTGGGCCGCCTGGACCGCTCCCTTGCCCTGATCGCGAAGGTCGCCGAGCACGCCCCGCGCGCGTACCGCATCGTCGTCCTGTCCGACCACGGCCAGAGCCCCGGCGAGACCTTCCGCGCCCGCTACGGACTCGCCCTCGGCGAACTCGTCAGGGCCGGCTGCGGACTGCCCGTGCCCCGCAAGGCGCGGCGCACGCACAGCGGCGCCGAGGCCCGGGCCACCGTACGGGCCGCGCTGCACCGGCCCGTCGAGGAGGGCGGCGAACAGCACCGCCCGTCCCGTCGCCGCTCGGAGCCCATCGTGCTGGCGTCCGGCAACCTGGGCCTGGTGTCCTTCCCGGACGTACCGCACCGGATGAGCCGCGAGGAGATCGACGAGCGCCACCCGGCGCTGCTGTCCACGCTCGCCAACCACCCCGGCATCGGCTTCGTCCTCGTCAGGAGCGAGCGGCACGGCGGCCTCGTCCTCGGCGCGCACGGCGTGGAGATCCCCGTGGACGAACTGGAGGAGAACCCGGGCCCGCTCGCCGACTTCGGCCCCGCCGCGGCAGCCGCCGTACGCCGCACGCACTCCTTCCCGCACGCCGCCGACATCATGGTCAACTCCGCATACGAGCCCCAGGACGGCGAAGTCCTCGCCTTCGAGGAGCAGATCGGCTCCCACGGCGGACTCGGCGGCGCGCAGGGCGAGGCGTTCCTGCTGTCGCCCCTCGACCTCTCGCCGCCCTGCGCGGAGGGGGCGGAACTCATCGGCGCCGAGCAGGTGCACCGTGTCCTGCGGCGCTGGCTGCGGGAGGCCGCGGGCCCGCAGATCCCGCTGCCGGCCCGTCGTGATCAGCGGGCGGCCTGACGGGAGTTGGAGGAGCTCCGGCCGTGTGCTTACCTGCCGTTCAACGGCTCTTGACCGGACCCTCCGACTGCACCGGGCATGGATGTGATCGGATGGGGCGTACGGACCGATCCAGGGACCCATCGAAAGGACACATCGTGGCAACCACGCGTACCGCCCACACCGTTTGGGAGGGCGAACTGCTCAAGGGCAGCGGCACCGTCACCTTCGACTCCTCCGGCATCGGTTCGCAGCCGGTGTCGTGGCCGTCGCGGGCCGAGGCCGCGAACGGCAAGACCAGCCCGGAGGAGCTCATCGCCGCCGCCCACTCCAGCTGCTTCTCCATGGCCCTGTCGCACGGCCTGACCGGCGCCGGCACCCCGCCCACCCGCCTCGAGACGAAGGCCGACGTGACCTTCCAGCCCGGCGAGGGCATCACCGGCATCCACATCACCGTCCAGGGCGAGGTGCCGGGCCTGGACGCGGACGGCTTCGCCGCGGCGGCCGAGGACGCCAAGAAGAACTGCCCGGTGAGCCAGGCCCTCACCGGCACCACGATCACGCTGACGGCCGAGCTGGCCTGACGGTCGTAAGGACTCCTGACGGTCGTAAGCACTCCTCGATGCCGCGCTCCTCCGGTAGGGCGCGGCATCGTCGTTTTCCGGGTGCCGCTCCAGGTGCGGGGTAGGCGTCTACGGGGTACCTGGTGTTGACAAGAGCGCACTCAAGTTTTGTGATGGTGGGCGGGAAGCGCCCGGGTGGAAGGGGACGAAGATGGCACGAGCGGTTGGGATCGATCTCGGTACCACGAACTCCGTGGTGGCCGTCCTGGAGGGCGGTGAGCCCACGGTCGTCGCCAACGCCGAGGGCGCGCGGACGACGCCGTCCGTCGTGGCCTTCGCCAAGAACGGTGAGGTCCTCGTCGGCGAGGTCGCCAAGCGGCAGGCCGTGACGAACGTCGAGCGCACCGCGCGCTCCGTGAAGCGGCACATGGGCGACGGGAGTTGGCGCTTCCCGGAGAAGGGCGACATCGACGGGACCCGCTACCGCGCGCAGGAGCTGTCGGCCCGTGTGCTGCAGAAGCTGAAGCGGGACGCCGAGGCCTATCTCGGCGAGGACGTCACGGACGCCGTGATCACCGTGCCCGCCTACTTCGACGACGCGCAGCGCCAGGCCACCAAGGAGGCCGGCGAGATCGCGGGCCTCAAGGTGCTGCGGATCATCAACGAGCCGACGGCCGCGGCCCTCGCGTACGGGCTCGACCGCGGCGAGGAGCAGACCGTCCTGGTCTTCGACCTGGGCGGCGGCACCTTCGACGTCTCGCTCCTGGAGATCGGCGACGGCGTCATCGAAGTCAAGGCCACCAACGGCGACACCCACCTCGGCGGCGACGACTGGGACCAGAGGATCGTCGAGCACCTGGTCAAACGGTTCAAGGGCTCGTACGGCATCGACCTCGGCAACGACAAGATGGCGCTCCAGCGGCTGCGCGAAGGTGCGGAAAAAGCCAAGATCGAGCTGTCCTCCTCCACCGAGACAACTATCAACCTGCCCTACATCACCGCTTCCGCCGAAGGCCCGCTGCACCTCGACGAGAAGCTGACGCGCGCCCAGTTCCAGGAAATGACAAGTGACCTGCTCGACCGCTGCAAGACCCCCTTCGACCAGGCGGTCAAGGACGCGGGCATCAAGCTCTCCGCCGTCGACCACGTCATCCTCGTCGGCGGCTCCACCCGGATGCCCGCGGTGACCGAACTCGTCAAGGAACTCACCGGCAAGGACCCGCACAAGGGAGTCAACCCCGATGAGGTCGTGGCCCTGGGTGCGGCCCTTCAGGCGGGCGTCATCCGCGGCGACGTGAAGGACGTACTGCTCCTCGATGTCACCCCGCTGTCCCTGGGCATCGAGACCAAGGGCGGCATCATGACGAAGCTGATCGAGCGCAACACGACCATTCCCACCCGGCGTTCGGAGATCTTCACCACCGCCACGGACAACCAGCCCTCGGTCGGCATCCAGGTCTTCCAGGGCGAGCGCGAGATCGCCGCCTACAACAAGAAACTCGGCGTCTTCGACCTCACGGGCCTGCCGCCCGCGCCGCGCGGGGTGCCGCAGATCGAGGTCGCCTTCGACATCGACGCCAACGGGATCATGCACGTCTCGGCGAAGGACCTCGCGACGGGCCGCGAGCAGAAGATGACGGTGACCGGCGGCTCGGCCCTCCCCAAGGAGGACATCGACCGCATGATGCGTGAGGCGGAACAGTACGCCGACGAGGACCGCAGGCGCCGCGAGGCCGCCGAGACCCGAAACCAGGCCGAGCAACTCGTCTACCAGACCGAGCGCTTCCTCCGCGACAACGAGGAACGGATCCCCGCCGACACCAAGTCGGAGGTGGAGTCCGCGATCACCGAACTCAAAACCCTCCTGGAGGACCGCGAGGGCGCCGACACCGCCGCCCTGCGCTCCGGCGTCGAAAAACTCGCCTCGGTCAGCCAGAAAATGGGCCAGGCCATGTACGCCCAAACCCAGCAGTCCCCTCCGGAGGACGAGCACCCCGGCACCGAACAGCCCACATCGACAGCCTCGGACGAGGAGGGCGTGGTCGACGCGGAGATCGTGGACGACGAGAGGGAGGGCGGGGACAAGAAGGGGGGCGCGGCGTAGCGCGTCTGGGTCCGGTACCACTCAGCCCGTGGTGGGGGCCCGAGCAGTCCCTCGACGAAGCGGTTGTAGCGGGGCACTCCGTGAGATGGCGATGGCGTGCCCCGACGCGGCGCTCCACTCCCCGGCCCCATCCGGAGCGGCCGGACCCCACGAACCCAAGAGCGATGAGTTTCGCCGTGGCTCCCGGTCTGTATCTCCGACATGCGATCAACCGCACTCGAGGAGAACATCATGACCGCCACCTACACCTTCGACGTCTTTTCCAGTCTCGACGGCTACGGCTCCGCCGGCGGCAACTGGACCGGCTACTGGGGCAAGCAAGGCCCCGAACTCCTCGACCACCGCCTCGCCCTGTACCGCGAGGAGCAGCGAATGGTCTTCGGAGCCAACACCTACCGGGCGTTCGCGGAGATGCTGGCTCGAGCACCGAGGAGTCCGAGGTACGTGACCCCTGGGTCACCCGGATGAGAAGCCTCCCGGCAACGGTGGTGTCGTCCACACTGACAGAACCCCTCGACTGGCCGGATGCGAACGTTATGAGCGGCGATGCCGTCGACGTCGTCGCCCGGCTCAAGGAGGAGTCCGAGGTGCCGTTGCGCTCGCACGGCAGCCTGGCGATGAACCGGGCGCTGATGGCCGCAGGTCTCGTCGACCGCGTCCAGGTGACACTCTTCCCCGTCATCACCGGTCAGACCGGGGCGGCCCCGATCTTCCAGGGCGCGGCCGACTTCGACCTCGAACTGCTCGAGCACCGGACACTCGACGGCCACATCCAAGAACTCATTTACCGGCCCACCCTGCATACCTGATCGCTCGGCGAGCCGGCCGTGATGGGCCAATGCCCGCAGTGCGGGGGAGCGCCGAGCATCACCGCGACGACCTGCGCCGCTGAGGCCGTAGAGGCCCGTCGCGTGCTGCACCTTGGCGCATGGCGGGAGCCGGAGCGTCCAGCCCTGCCGCCTCAGAAGTCGTCCCGCCGCTTCTCGATCAGCTGTCGCGTCCGCTGGGCCGTGGCCGCGCGCGTCGTCATGTGGTCGAGTACCTCGAGGTGTGCGGCGACCTCCCGGCGCGAGTCGAGGTAGAGCGCGCCGGTCAGATACTCGCTGTAGACCATGTCGGGCAGCTCCGGTTCCGCGAAGCGGAACAGTGTGAAGGGCGCGTACGTCCCTGGATGCGGCCCGCGTGCGAACTCGGCGATCTGCAAGGTGATGTGGTCGTTCTCGGTGAGGGCCAGAAGCCGTTCCAGTTGCTCGCGCATCACCTCGCCCCGCATGCACACCGGCCGCAGCAGGACGGTTTCGTCCATGATCACCCACAGTCGGGGCGGATGCTCGCGGGTCAGCAGTTTCTGCCGCTCCAGCCGCAACGACACATGCCGTTCGACATCACTGGGCCGGGTCTGCCCCACCGTTCCCGCCTCCAGGACGGCACGCGCGTACTCCTCGGTCTGTAGCAGCCCCGGCACGAAGTGCGGCTCGTACGACCGGATCAGTGAGGCCGCGCCCTCCAGGCTCACATGCAGGCTGAACCAGTCCGGCAGTACGTCGTGGAAGCGTTGCCACCAGCCGGGCTGATTCGCCTCCTCGGCCAGCGCGACGAAGGCCGCGATCTCGTCGTCGGGCACGCCGTACGTGGACAGCAGCACCTGTGCGTACGGGATCTTCAGCGCGACCTCGGCCATCTCCATCCGCCGGATGGTCGCTGCCGTGACCCGCAGAATCTGGGCCGCTTCGTCCCGCCGCAGCCCGCACGACTCGCGCAGTTCCTGAAGTCTTCTTCCCAACACCACCTGACCGACGGTCGGCGCCGGACGCCGTTCACTCACGCCACGCCTCCCCACGCGCCGAGCAACGCAAGAAGTCTGCCACGTCGGCGGGAAACCAACACGGGATCGGGGGCACCTGATTACCGCGCGCATTACCTCGCACGTAATCGACCACGGCCCACACCGCCACGCATGGTGGGCGTACTGGTTCCCGGGCCGGCGCACTCCGGCCCGGGAGCCGGGTCCCACCACCCCTTCCCGACCTCGACGGAGGCTGATCCGCCATGTCCGCAACCCAGCTCGCCGCCCTGGCCCGCACGCCCGAACCGCACACCATGCTGCGCCGCTTCCTGGCCTTGGACGCGGCGGGAACCGGCGCGAACGGCATCGCCTACGTCGTAGCGTCCGGCCCCATGGGCCGACTGCTCGGCATCGACTCCGGCCTGCTGCTCACCCTCGGCCTGTTCCTCACGGCGTACGCGGCGGGCGTCGGCCTCCTGGCCTCGCGCCCACAGCCGCCGACCCTCCCAGTCCGAGCGGTGATCGAGCTCAACCTCGCCTGGACGACCCTGAGTTTCCTCGCACTCGCCGTGTGGCTGTCGCCGACCACCACGGGGGCGGTGTACATCCCGGTACAGGCGCTGGTCGTGGCGGGGTTCGCGGGATTGCAGTACGCGGCACTGCGAGCCGTGCAGAGGCGCTGACTGGGGATGACTGGGCGTCAGGACATCAGTGACTGAAGGTACTTGCCCGTCGCCGGGTCGGCCGGGAGCAGTGTCTCTATGGCCAACTCGGCGACCGTCACGTCCATGGGGGTGTTGAAGGTTGAGATGGACGAGATGAAGGACAGTACGCGGCCGTCGTGCTCGATCTGCATCGGCAGGGCGAAGGCGAACGGTTCCCCGGGCCCCTCGCCGTGCTCCGGGGAGGGGTCTGCCTCCGGGGAGGGGTGTGGATACGCCGCCACCTCCTCGTACAGCGTGCGCAGTGCGTCCGAGCGGCGTAGGGCGATGTCCCGTTCCATCTGGGCCAGGAGGTGGCCGCGCCATGCGCGCAGGTTGCGGATTCTCGGTGCCAGGCCCTCCGGGTGCAGGGTCAGCCGTAGGGCGTTCAGCGGAGGGGTGAGCAGGTGCTCGGGGAGGTCGTTGAACAGCAGCGTGATGCCCTGGTTGGCGGCGACCACGTTGTATGTGGCGTCCACGACGAAGGCCGGGTAGGGCTCGTAGCCCTGGATCAGCCGTTCCAGGCCCTCTCGCAGTGCGTCCATGGCCGGGTTGTCGAGCGGGGTTTCCGGGTAGTGGGGTGCGTAACCGGCGGCCAGGAGAAGGGAGTTGCGCTCTCGTACGGGGATGTCCAGGTGCTCGGCCAGGCGCAGCACCATTTCCTCGCTCGGGCGGGAGCGGCCCGTTTCGATGAAGCTGATGTGCCGTGCTGAGGAACCGGCACGCAGCGCCAGCTCCAGCTGGCTCACGCGGCGCTGTTCGCGCCAGCCGCGCAACAGGGGCCCGATTCCACGGTCGGCCGAAGCGGAGGCGGAGGCGGATGCGGATGCCGAGGCAGTGGTCGGGGCAGTGGCCATGCGACGACCGTAGCCGAGGACCGGTCCCGGGCGGCCACCGGAGTGACGTGAGAGGAGGGGGAGGTGAGTCGGGCAGGACGCCGCCCGTACCCGCTCCCGCGCGGCCGGATCCACCCGCCGACCGCCCCGCGTGCACCCCCTGACCAGGCCCGGAACAGGCTGCCTGTGGCACGCTGAGAGAACCGGACGTTACGGGACGACGGAACGGAGCACAGCCATGCCCCTCGAACCGCTCTCGCAGAAGGACATCGAGGAACGGCTCGCCGAGTTGCCGGGCTGGTCGCTCGACGGGGACCGGATCGCCCGCTCCTACCGGCTCGGCTCGCACTTCGCGGCGGCCGCGCTGGTCGTGCACATCGCGCAGGTGCAGGACGAGCTGGACCACCACTCCGACCTCACCCTCGGCTACCACTCCGTCTCGCTCACCGTGAACACGCACAGCGTGGGCGGCGCGGTCACCGAGAAGGACATCGAGCTGGCGCGCCGGGTCGAGGAGCTCGCCTCCGGGCACGGTGCACGTTGAGCACGCTGGTATTCGACTACAACGAGGAGGCCGAGCGATACGACGCGCTCCGTGGCGGCGAGCCCCGTGCCGCCGAGGCCGCGAGCGCCGTACTCGGACTGCTCCCCGAGGGCACCCGCACCCTGCTCGACCTCGCCTGCGGCACCGGCACGGTGACCCGGCGCCTGGCGGCGGCAGGCCTCGACGTGACGGGAGTGGACGCCGCGTACGGAATGCTGAGCCGGGCCGCCGCCCAGGTGCCCGGCCGCCTCGTACGCGCCGACTGCCGCCAACTCCCTTTCCCCGACGCCTCGTTCGACGCCGTCTCGGCGATCTGGCTGCTGCATCTGCTGGACGACGCGGCCCTCGTGGTAGCCGAGGCGGCCCGTGTGCTGCGGCCGGGTGGCGTCTTCGTCACCACCGTCGACAAGGCCGCCGCCCACGACGTGCGCAGCGATATCGACGCCGTCATGGCCCCCCGCCCCCGCCGCGCCGCCCGCGACGAGGTCGCCCTGGTGGCGCGCTTCGCCACCGACAGCGGCCTGATCCCGGCGGCCCGCTCGAGCTTCCGAGGCCGCGGCCAGGGCCGCACCCCTGCCCAGGCAGCCGCCGACGTACGCCGCGGCTGGTACACCCTCCTCCGCCCCGGCGCCCCCCTCACCGAACAACTCGCCTCCCGCTTGGAGGAACTCCCGGACCAGCATGTCCCGCGCCCGGAACCGGAGTTCAAGCTCCGCTCGTTCCGGAAGCCGAAGCCGAAGCCGAAGCCGAAGCCGAAGCCGAAGCCGAAGCCGAAGCCGAAGCCGAAGCCGAAGCCGAAGCCGAAGCCGCGCGAGGCCTGAAGCACCGGCTGCCGTACCCGGCTGACATAGGCGGCAACTCCCGTACCCCTGGCGGCGACTGAGGAGTGGAACCCCTCTGCCCCCACCCAGGAGGTACGTCACCGTGCGGCACCCGCATCGCAGACGCAAGAAGCTCCGACTGCTGCTCGCCACCCTCGTCACCGGGACCCTGGCCGCCACCGGGATCACCGCGTTCAACGTGACGTCGGCCGAGGCCGCGGTCGCCCGGCAGGTCGAAGGACTCGACCGGGGCGTCGTCAGCGTCCACACCGGCAGCGGCAACCTGGTCAGCTGGCGCTGGCTGGCCACCGACCCGGGCAACGTGTCGTTCAACGTCTACCGGGGCGACACGAAGGTCAACTCGTCCCCGATCACCGGCTCCACGAACTACTTCCACTCCGGCGCCCCCAACTCCGCCGACTACCGGGTCCGCGCAATCGTGGACGGTGTCGAGCAGGGCTTCTCGGAGCACGCCATCCAGTTCCGCAGCGGATACAAGGACGTGCCGATCACGCCCCCGGCGGGCGGCTCCGGCTACACCTACGAGGCCAACGACGCCTCCGTCGGCGACCTCGACGGCGACGGCGCCCTCGACTTCGTACTGAAGTGGCAGCCGACCAACGCCAAGGACAACTCGCAGTCCGGCGTCACCGGCAACACCATCGTCGACGGCATCAAGATGGACGGCACCCGCCTGTGGCGCATCGACCTGGGCCGTAACATCCGCTCGGGCGCGCACTACACGCAGTTCCAGGTGTACGACTACGACGGTGACGGCAAGGCCGAAGTCGCCATGAAGACCGCGGACGGCACACGGGACGGCACCGGCGCGGTGATCGGCAGCGCGTCCACCGACCACCGCAACTCCGGCGGGTACGTGCTGTCCGGGCCCGAGTTCCTGACCATGTTCAACGGGCAGACCGGCAAGGCGATGCAGACGGTCGACTACGTTCCGGCGCGCGGCAACGTCGCCTCGTGGGGCGACTCGTACGGCAACCGCGTCGACCGCTTCCTCGCCGGCACGGCCTACCTGGACGGCGAGCGGCCCTCGCTGATCATGGCCCGCGGCTACTACACGCGCTCGGTGATCGCGGCCTGGGACTGGCGCAACGGCCAGTTCACGCGCCGCTGGACCTTCGACACCAACTCCTCGACCAACACCGGCAAGGGTTACGACGGTCAGGGGAACCACAGCCTGTCCATCGCGGACGTGGACGGCGACGGCAAGGACGAGATCGTGTACGGCGCGATGACCGTGGACGACAACGGGCACGGCCTGTGGACGACCAAGCTCGGCCACGGGGACGCCGGTCATGTCGGCGACCTCAACCCGTCCCGCTCGGGACTCGAGTACTTCAAGGTGTCCGAGGACAGCTCCAAGCCCGGTTCCTGGATGGCCGACGCGCGCACCGGACAGATCCTGTGGCAGACCGCCTCCGGCTCCGACAACGGCCGCGGTGTCTCCGCCGACATCCACGCGGGTTCGGCCGGTGCCGAGTCCTGGTCCGCCGCCGACACCACGCTCCGCTCGGCCGGCGGCTCCTCGCTCGGCCGCGAGCCGTCCAGCATCAACTTCGTGAACTGGTGGGACGGCGACACCACCCGCGAACTCCTCGACGGCACCCGCATCGACAAATACGGCACCAGCGGTGACACCCGGCTGCTGACCGGAGCCTCCGTCGCCTCCAACAACGGCACCAAGGCGACTCCGGCGCTCTCCGGCGACATCCTCGGCGACTGGCGCGAGGAGGTCGTCTGGCGCACCGCGGACAACCGGGCGTTGCGTATCTACTCGACCCCGCACCAGACCAGCACGAAGATCACCACCTTGCTGCACGACCCGATGTACCGCGTCGCGCTTGCATGGCAGAACACCGCCTACAACCAGCCGCCGCACCCCAGCTTCCACATCGGCAGCGGCATGGCGACGGCTCCTCGCCCGACCGTCTACGCACCCTGAGCGCCCGGCACACCTGAGGCATCGGAGGGGTCCCGCGTCCGTCGCGGGGCCCCTTCCGTATTGCCGGGATTTCCACCACGTCGTACTGGCACGCTGAGCACCGATGAGTTCACCCGGCTCCCACGGTCTACAGAGACAACTTCACTAAGCAGCTCTTCGGAAGGAATCACCATGAGGAAGATCACCGCAGGCCTGTTCATCTCGCTCGACGGCGTCGTAGAAGCCCCCGACCAGTGGCACTTCCCGTACTTCGACGACGACATGGGGGCCGCCGTCGGCTCGCTGTTCGACGGGGTCGACACCATCCTGTTCGGTCGCAAGACGTACGACAGCTTCGCGGGGGCGTGGCCCGAGCGTGAGGCGGAGGGCGGGGAGGACGCCGGTTTCGCGAAGATCCTCGGTGACGTACGCAAGATCGTGGCCTCGCATCAGAAGCTCGAGTTCACCTGGCGGAACTCCGAGCAGCTCCAGGGCGACCTCATCGAAACCGTCACCGCGCTGAAGAACGAGCCAGGCGGGGGCATCTCCCTGAGCGGCTCGATCTCCGTCGTACGCCAACTGCTGGCCGCCGGCCTCCTGGACGAGCTGCACCTACTGGTCCACCCCATCGCCGTACGCCACGGAATGCGCCTCTTCGACGAGTCCGACACCACGATCCCGCTGCGCCTGCTCTCCTCGAAGACCTTCGGGTCGGGCGTACTGCACCTGGTTTACACCCGGGCCGAGGCCACCGGCGACGCCGGATACGAGGAGGCCAAGGCCCACCTGTCCCAGTCCGCGGAGTAGCGAGGGCTGCCGGTTCACCGCCCGGCCCGGCCCGCGCACACCGCGCGGGCCGGGCCGGGCCGGGCCGGGGCATCTACGCGGCCACTATCCCGCCGTGTCCCCGTATATGACCCCGCGCCCGTTCGTCGACACGTACACCCGCCCATACACCCGCGGATCCCCGGTGATGGCCGCACCCGTCCAACCCCACTGATGCGCGTCGTCGTTGATGCGCGTCCAGGTCGCACCCTGGTCCGTGGAGCGGAAGATGCCGCGTATGCCGCCGATCTTGGCGCTGGTGTAGAGGGTCTGGTACGAGGCGCCGGGCGCGGCTTTGCCGAAGCCGATGGTGTCGGCCTGCTCGACCCCGGACAGCTTGGTGAAGCTCGCGCCGCCGTCCGTCGAGTGCCACAGCCCGTACGCGCCGTCGCTCGCACCGCCCGCCAGCCAGATGTCGCCCTTCGTGCCGGGCAGCGCCTTGAAGCGCACACTGTCCCCGCTCGGCAGACCGGTCGCGGCCGATGCCGTGAAGGTGGCGCCGCCGTCCGAACTGACGTAGAACTTCCCGGACTTGAAGCCGTAGAAGGTCCGCGGATCGACCCGGTCGGACTCCACGATCGCGCCCGCCGGCATCCCGCTCGACGCGGACCATGATGAGCCGAACCCGGTCGCGTAGTGCATGCCCGCGCCCTCCGGGCTCCATACGAAGCGGCTGCCGTCGGAGGCCGCGGCGACCGTTCCGCCGCCCGAGACGCCCGAAGGGTCCGTCCCCGCGAACCAGTTGGCGCCGTTGTCGGTGGAGAAGGCGATATGCGGCCCCGAGTCGAGATTCCCGGATCGCACCACGATCCCGGGGTTCGACTCGGCGAAGTCGAGACTCGTGGTCGTGGTGAAGTTCGGTGAAGTGAACATCATCGACGGGACTTTGGTGAGATCCGTATGCCGGAAGCCGCCGATGTCACCGAGTGCGCTGAGGAGTTGGGCTCCGCCGGACGGGGGAGCGGCGAGGTCGTTGACGGCCGTCTCCTCCAGGCCCCGCACCATCGGCTTGATGGTGAACTGACCCCCGCTGTCCCACTTGCCGAGGTCCTCGGTGCCGTAGATCGTGGCGCCCGTCCCGTACATCATCCGGTCCGGGTTGAACGGGTCGATCTCCAACGCCTCGGTCATCCAGCCGAGTTTGGGGGTCTGCTCGGGCGGCGAGGGGTTCGCGCCCCAGGTCAGCCAGGGCGAGGACGAGACGTCCATGGTGTAGCGGTTCGAGCGGTTGGGATACGACGTGTAGTCCCAGGCCTTCGTCCAGGTGCCGCCGCTGTCCGTGGAGCGGAAGATCTGGGTGTCCGGCCACCAGGAGCTGTACGCGGTCGCCATCACCGTGCCCGGGTTCTGCCGGTCCACGGTCAGCCCGCTGAAGCCGTAGTACGTGTCGGCCTCGGCCACCGGGCTGATGTTCGTCCAGGTCCCGGACCCGGTCGCGTACCGCCACAGCTGTCCCTTGCCGCCGTCGTACGGGCCGCCCTTGTCGCTGTACGCGAGATAGAGGTGGCCGTTCTCGGCGTCCAGCACGCCCTTGTGGGCCAGGTATCCGGTGGGCTGGCCGGGCAGCCGGGACCAGGTGGCGCCCGCGTCGGTCGAGCGATAGACCGCGTTCTCCTTGTCGGCGACCCCGACATAGATCGTCTGCGTGGCGTTCGTACCGTTGCCCGTCGACTCGTCGAAGGTGACCCAGACGATGCCCTGGTTGTCGGAGGCGTAGCCGCTGGTGTCGCTCGGGTCCTGCACGTAGTTGCCGACGTTGGGGAAGTTCGTCACCTGCGACCAGGAGGCGCCCGAGTCCGTGGACCGCCACAGGCCCTTGCCGCTCGGGGCGCCCAGATACAGCACGCTGTTCTTGTGCGGGTCCACCGCGAGCCGCTCGCCCATGCCACGGCCGGGCATGTTGCCGCCGAGCTTGAACGGCAGGTCGGTCTTCTGCCAGCTCGCGCCCCGGTCGGCGGACCTGAGCACGGCACCGTTCTTCGGGTCCCAGCTGTTCGTGTACGTACCGACCGCCGCGTACACCTTGTCCGGGTCGACCGAGTCCGAGGCGAGGCTGACGACGCCGGTGTGGCCCCAGTCGTCCCAGCCGATGGAGTCGAGCAGTGGGATCCAGGTCTTCGAGGACTCCTGCCAGCGGTAGGCGCCGCCGATGTCGGTGCGGGCGTACGCGAGGTTCTTCTCGCTCCGGTTGAAGACGATGCCGGGCACGAAGCCGCCGCCGTCGATCCGGGCGTTCTTCCAGGTGTACGGGTCGGCGGCGACGTTCACCGGCCTTTCGACCGGCTCGGCCGCCATCGCGGACGGACTGCCCGCGAGGAGACCGGCCGCGAGCGCGAGTACGGCCGTGAGAACGCGGCCCCTTCTGGCGGTTCTTCCGATTCTTTCGGTTTTTCCGGTTCTTCGCACGGTGGGGGTCCTCTCCTGGAGCGGGGGGTGGAGGAAAGGCGCGGCGGAGCCGGGCGGACCCCTAGGAGGAGAAGGGGTCCGCCCGGCCGTGGGCCCCATCGGTAGGGCCCTGTACACGGAGCGACGGGGGCTATTCGAGGAGCTCCGCGTACGAGCCCATGGCGAGCGCTATGTCCGCCTGGGCCCAGAACCGGTGGTACGTGAACGTGGGCGCGGCGCCGCCCGCGAGATAGCTCTCGATCTTCGACCACGCCGGGTCGTCTTCGTAGAAGGAGCGGATGGAGTCGAAGGTGGAGGAGGAGTTGATCGGGTCGCCGTTCGGCATCGTGCCGGTCCAGCCGCTGGGGATGTACACGGCGTCGTCGAAGCGGTTGTAGTCGGCGCGGGTCTCCGGGACCGCGACGCCCAGCGCGTCCTGGTTGTTCGCCCACATGCCGTCGAGCAGCGCCTTCGCGGTCGACGCGGCCTCGGTGTCCCCGGACTTGTCGGCGTAGTACGTCAGGGTCTTGGCGTACGCGGCGGCCACCCCGACATCGTTCGTGTAGTCGGCGACGGTGACATGAAGTCCGCTGTTGGAACCGGGACTTGACGCGTTCCAGGTGTCGGGCGCACCCGACCACTGGAGCGTGTTGGGGATCCGGAAGCTGCCGTCCGGGTTGATCGTCGTCTTGGACAGCGCCCAGTCGACCCACTTGTCGAGCACGACCTTGGCGTCCGCGTCACCCGTCTGCTGGTAGTACTCGGCGACCCGCTCCATGGACCACGCCTGGAAGCCGAACCACTGGTTGGACGGCGGGTCGTGGTACACCGGCTTCTCGTCGTAGTACATGCCGTAGAAGGTCGGGGTTCCGGCCGGCGGGGTCGCGTAGTGGCCCTTCCAGCTGTTGGTGGCACCGCCCGCGATGGCGCCCTCGTTCGACTGGAGCCAGCGGTAGAACTCCAGCTGCCGGTCGAGCGACTTGGCCCAATCCGCTTGCCCGGTGGCTGACTTGGGCTTCAGATCGGCGTACGAGCTGAGTGCGTACGCGGCCAGGGGGTTCTGGTAGCCGCCGTGGGCGTGGCTGGAGCCGATGCGCCAGGACCAACCGGCCGAGGTGTCGGTGGCGCCGCCCCACGAGTAGTACCAGTTGAGCAGGTAGTGCGAGGAGTCCTTGCCGGTGCCGGGTGAACAGGTCGACGGGCCCACGCAGTTGCCGATTTTCTTGAAGTACTTGTCGTACATGGCGTAGCGCAGATAGTCGCCCATCTTCGCGGCCTTGCCGAGCGTCGCCGAGACCTCGGAGCCCTTGCCCTGCTCCTCGGCCCAGATGTCGGCCCAGTACGCGGCCTGCACGGCACGAGCGTCGGCGTCCGGCGCGTTGGTGAACTTCCACTGCTTCGCATAGGAGGCGTCACCGGTGAACAGGTCCAAGTACCCGTTCTTTCCGCCGTACTTGAAGGCGTCACAGGTCGGCTGCGGCACCGTCTCCCACACCGACTCCTGCGAACCGCGCTGGAAGGTGTTGATGTACGAAGGTCCGGTGTCGCTCGGGCCCGCCTGGCACTTGCCCGGCGAGTTGCCGTAGCCGTAGACGTTGTCGACGTCCTGCAGCCAGTGCATGCCGTAGATGTCGTCCGTGCCGTACGCGCTCTTCAGCTCAGAGGCGATCGGGTCCTGGCCGACCGAGACCCCGGGGTCGAGCTTCGCCGGGTACTCGCTGGGGGAGTCCAGCTCGGGCGCGTATGTGGCGGGCTTGGAGGCGTTGTAGAAGGAGTTCGTCGGCTGGTCCGCCTTTGTGGGGATCATGAACTTCTCCATGGTCTCCCACGCGGCGTTGAACCTGGTCCAGTCGCCGGTGACCTTGCCGTACATGGCCTGCAGCCAGATCAGATAGCTGTACGCCTCCGACGTCGTCTCATGGCCGTGGTCCGGCGCCTCGACGATCAGCGTCTCGACCGAGTGGTACGGGATGCCCTCGGGGGAGAAGTAGCCGTTCGCCGGGTCGGTGATCTTGCCGTAGAGCTCCAGGAAGCGCTCGTCGTACGCCTTGGTCGCGGCGAGCTGGGTGGCGGTGACCGTGGCCTTGGCATGCCCGGTGGCCGTCGACTCGAACGTCGCCGAGCCGGTACCCGAGTTGGCGGCGGTGATGGTCACCTTCTGGGCCGTGTTCCAGTTCGACGGCGTGAAGGTGAGCGATGATCCGCCGGTGACCGACAGGCCCGTATTGCCGTCCGTACGGGCGGTGGAGACCGTCACGTTCGCGCTCGGCTGCGTCGACAGCTTCACGTCGAACGTGCCCGCCTTGCCCTGCCGGACGCCTAGTTGGGCCGGGGACGCCACCACGGCGGGACCCGAGGCGACAGTGATGCCGACCGGGGTGGAGTCCGCCGAGGCGCCCAGGCTGTCGTACGCCTTCGCCACCAGCGAATGACTGCCGACAGCAAGGGAGTTGACGGAGAGCGTGTACGGCGACGTGGTGTCCGTACCGAGCAGCTTCGTGTCGTCGTAGAACTCGACCTTGCTGATCGTCGCGTCATCGGCCGCCGCGGCGGTGGCGGCCAGCGGGACCTCGTCGCCCTGCGTGTAGACGGCGCCCGCGGCCGGGCTGGTCAGCACGGTGATCGGCGGCTGGTGCGCGCCGGCGCAACGGGTGCCGTTCACAGTGAAATTGGTCGGCGCGGCGTTGGTGCCGCTGTATGTGAACTGCGCGCCGGTGGTGACGGCGGCTCCGGAGGCGATCTTCGCGTTGAAGGAGGCGCTCTTCACCGTGATGGTCTTTCCGGCCTGGGACCAGGTGCCGCTCCACCCGTTGCCGAGCTTCTGGTTGCCCGTGTAGTCGTACGTCAGCGTCCAGTCGTCGATGGCCTCCGAGCCGCGGTTGGTGAGGGTCAGCTCCGCGGTGAAACCGGAGCCCCAGTCATTGGTCTTGTAGTCCACGCTGCACTGAACTGCCGCTGCTTGAGCGGGAGTTGATCCTGTAGCCAGCGTGGTGAGGGGGAGTGCGAAGGCCGCCACGACAGCGGTCCACAATCGCCGCGCACGGCGTCTCTGTCTGCCTGCCATGTCCTGGTTCCTCTCCTTGCGGCTCGGAGATGTGGGGGCGGAGCAACAAGCCTTGAACCAGTGGGAGCGCTCCCAGCTTGGGGATGGGGGTGTCAAGGGTCAAGCCGCTTGAAGAGTCGAAAAGATTCGACCCGTACATCTGTAGGAAACATGTCAACTCCTTGGTTACTCCTCTGTTCTTTACCATCACTTGGCGCTACCTTCTTCCGCACCAGTGGGAGCGATTCCATCAGTCGACGCGGTCGTGACGACGCGTCAGAGCTGTGAGGAGTCGCTCATGCGACACCCCCCGCGTTTAGGTCTTTTACTGGCCGGTGCGGCACTCGCCCTCGTGGCGGGCGCCATCGCGCCGGTCGGCACGGCTTCCGGAGCGGCGCCTGCGCATGTGGCCGCCGCCGCACCTTCGCCCGAACCCGCGGATCCGCCGGCTCCTGCTGCCGACGGCCCGCCCGTGCTGAAGGTCTCCGGCAACAAGCTCGTCGACGAGAGCGGAGCCACCCGGCGACTGCTCGGCGTCAACCGCTCCGGCGGCGAGTTCGCCTGCGTCCAGGGCTACGGCATCTGGGACGGGCCGGTGGACGACGCCTCGGTCAAGGCGATCGCCGACTGGAAGGTCAACACGGTCCGCATTCCGCTCAACGAGGAGTGCTGGCTGGGCCTGTCCAACATCAAGCCCGAGTACGCCGGCGCCAACTACATCGCCGCCGTCAAGGACCTGGTGACGAAGGTCAAGGCGCACGGCATGACGCCGATGCTCGAACTGCACTGGTCGTACGGCCAGTACACGGGCAATTCGGCAGGCTGCGCCGATGTGCACGCCAGCTGCCAGAAGCCGATGCCCAACGCGCAGTACACGCCGTCGTTCTGGGCCTCGGTGGCGAGCACCTTCAAGGACGACCCGACCGTCGTCTTCGACCTGTTCAACGAGCCGTATCCGGACCGCGCGACCTCCAACTCCGCGCAGGCGTGGACCTGTTGGCGGGACGGCGGCACGTGCCCCGGCATCGGCTACGAGGTAGCCGGGATGCAGGACCTGATCGACACGATCCGCGAAACCGGCGCCACGAACGTGATCCTGGCGGGCGGGCTCGCGTACTCGAACGACCTGAGCCAGTGGCTGACGTACCAGCCGACCGACCCGGCGGGCAATCTCGCCGCGGCCTGGCACGTCTACAACTTCAACACCTGCTCCAACGAGAGCTGCTGGGACTCCACGCTCGCCCCGGTCGCCGCCCAAGTCCCGCTTGTGGCGGGCGAGATCGGCGAGAACACCTGCGCGCACTCCTTCATCGACCGCGTCATGGCGTGGTTCGACCAGCACGACCAGTCGTACCTCGGCTGGACCTGGAACACCTGGAACTGCAACTCGGGTCCGGCACTGATCTCCCACTACGACGGCACACCGACGTCGTTCGGCATCGGGCTGCGCGATCATCTGCGCTCCCTCGACGGATAGGAACCCGCACATCATGAGTCGTACGAGAACAGCGTTACTGGCAGCGTTCGCGCTGCTCGCCTCGGGAACGGGCACCGCTGTCGCGGCGATGCCCCCGGATGCCGGCCCGGCCGCCGTCCCCTGCACCGTCGACTACAAGGTGCAGAACCAGTGGGACTCCGGCTTCACCGCCGCGGTCACGGTCACCAACCACACCGCGGCCAAGACGAGTTGGGCCGTGAAGTGGTCGTACGCCGGAAACCAGAAGATCACCAACGGCTGGAACGCCAACCTCAGCCAGAGCGGCAACGCGGTCACAGCCGCCAACGAGAGCTACAACGGGACGCTGTCCACGGGCAGTTCGATCAGCTTCGGCTTCAACGCCTCGTACAGCGGCACCAACGCGATGCCCACCACCTTCACGCTCGACGGCGTGACCTGCAACGTCGACGGTGGCGGCGGCCCTACCGATCCGCCCGACCCGACGGGTCCCAAGGTCGACAACCCGTACGCGGGTGCCAAGGTGTACGTGAACCCGCAGTGGTCCGCGAATGCGCGCGCCGAGACAGGCGGCAGCCGCATCGCCAACCAGCCCACCGGCGTGTGGCTGGACCGGATCGCCGCCATCAACGGTGCGGGCGGCAAGATGGGTCTGCGTGCCCACCTCGACGAGGCGCTGAAGCAGAAGGGCTCGGACGAGATGGTCGTCCAGCTCGTCATCTACAACCTGCCGGGGCGTGACTGCGCGGCGCTGGCGTCGAACGGTGAGCTCGGGCCGACGGAGATCGACAAGTACAAGACGCAGTACATCGACCCGATCGCGGCGATTCTCGCCGACCCGAAGTACGCCGACCTGCGCATCGTCACCACGATCGAGATCGACTCGCTGCCCAACCTCGTCACCAACGCGGGCGGCCGTCCCACGGCCACGCCCGAGTGCGACGTGATGAAGGCCAACGGCAACTACGTCAAGGGCGTCGGCTACGCCCTCAACAAGCTCGGCGACACGGAGAACGTCTACAACTACGTGGACGCCGGGCACCACGGCTGGATCGGCTGGGACGACAACTTCGGCCCGTCGGCCGATGTGTTCAAGCAGGCGGCTACCGCCGAGGGCGCCACGGTGAACGACGTCCACGGCTTCATCACCAACACCGCCAACTACAGCGCCCTGAAGGAGGACCACTTCACGATCAACGACACCGTGGCCGGGAAGTCGGTCCGTGAGTCGAAGTGGGTCGACTGGAACCGGTACGTCGACGAGCTGTCGTTCGCGCAGGCGTTCCGGGAGAAGCTGGTGTCGGTGGGCTTCGACTCGGGTGTCGGCATGCTGATCGATACGTCGCGTAATGGCTGGGGTGGGGCTTCCCGGCCCAGCGGGCCGGGCGCTATGACCAGTGTCGACACCTACGTGGACGGTGGCCGGTACGACCGTCGCCTCAACCCCGGCAACTGGTGCAACCAGTCCGGCGCCGGGCTCGGCGAGCGCCCGCAGGCCGCGCCTGCCTCCGGCATCGACGCGTATGTGTGGATGAAGCCGCCGGGGGAGTCGGACGGGGCCAGCAAGGAGATCCCGAACGACGAGGGCAAGGGGTTCGACCGGATGTGTGACCCGACGTACGAGGGCAATCCTCGGAACAACTTCAACATGTCGGGTGCGTTGCCGGACGCTCCGCTGTCGGGGCACTGGTTCTCGGCGCAGTTCCAGGAGTTGATGCGGAACGCGCATCCGGCGTTGTAGCTCCGCGTAGGCGCTCCGCTGGGGGCGCGGCTTTAAGCTGCGGGTGCGTTGTGGCTGGTCGCGCGGCCCCGCGGGGTGCCTCCGGCGGTTGGGCGGGTGCGGGTGCGTTGTGGTTGCTCGCGCAGTTCCCCGCGGGGTGCCTCCGGCGGTTGGGCGGCTGCGGCGCCGTCGTGGCTGGTCGCGCAGTTCCCCGCGCCCCTTGGGTGCGTGGTGGGTGCGGGGCCGCGGTCCGGTGCGTCAGCCCGTCGCCAACAGGGCATACGGCCCCGTGCTGACACAGGGCGCAGGTCTGCCCAGACCGAAGCTAAGCGACGGGCATACGACGCACCGGCCCACGTCCCCTCCCACCGGCGGGAGGGTGCCGGTTTCGTCGGGGTGCGGGCTTTCCCGGTTCGCTTCCTCTCCGGGGTGCGGGCAGCCGCAGGCTGTTTAGGGGCGCGGGGAACTGCGCGACCAGCCACAACGCACCCGCAGCCGCGACACAACGTGTCACCCCCACCCCGGTAGGCACCCACCCCCCCACCCCACGAACCCACCCCCCGGCCGGAGGCGCCCCACCCCCCGGCGGGGGCCTGGGGGCGCAGCCCCCCTTTCGGGAAGGGGCGGGGCTGGGGAACTCTTTGCTGGTTCGGCAAGGAAGGTGGCCGTTTCAGGGATTCGCGCCGCACCCTGGAGGCAAGCCGAACGAGAGGTCAGGAATCATGGCGCACGATCACACAGAGATCGACTTCGCGGAGTGGCTGCCCATGCTGGAGCAGGAGGCAGCACTGTTCACTCCGGTGTACCGGGACGCGGCGACCTGGTTGCGAGAGTGGCAACCCGAGCCGGAGCTGATCGCGGACGTGGGCAGCGGCCCCGGTGTCATCTCCTGCCTCCTGGCAGACACGTACCCGCAGGCACGCGTCGTCGCCGTGGACGGGGCGCCGCCCCTCCTGGAAGCCGCCCGATCGCGTGCTGAGGAGCACGGAATCGCCGACCGCTTCAGCACTCTGGAGGCCGAACTGGCCGACGGAATCGGCGAGTTGGAGTACCCCGCCGACCTCCTCTGGTCCAGCAGAGCCCTGCACCACGTCGGCGACCAACGCGCCGCCCTCACCGAGTTTGCCCGCCGCCTGGCACCCGGCGGCGCCCTCGCCCTCCTGGAGGGCGGCCTGCCCTCGCGCTACCTCCCGCGCGACATCGGCATCGGCCGCCCCGGCCTGCAGTCCCGTATCGACGCGGTGCAAGAGGACTGGTTCAGCAAGATGCGGGCCGAACTGCCCGGATCCGTGGCGGAGACCGAGGACTGGCCCGCCCTGCTGACCGCCGCCGGCCTCCGCCACGCCGCGACCCGTACCTTCCTGCTCGACCTGCCCGCCCCCGTCTCCGACGAGGCCCGCGCCTGGATCGTCACCACCCTCACCCACCGTCGGCATGGCCTGGCCGACGGCCTCGACGCCGACGACCTGGCCACCCTCGACCGGCTCCTGGACCCGGACGACAAGGCGAGCGTCCACCACCGCCCGGACGTGTTCATCCTGTCGGCCCTGACGATGTACGTCGGCGTGAAGCCCGCGTAACCCGGCCTCAGCAGGCGCCCGGCCGCGCGAACACCGTGACCCGGGCGCCCTTCACCTCGCGCGTACGGCACTCCTCGAAGTACGCGGCCAGGACGTCCCGCTTCACCGCTTCCTGCGCGATCGCGTCCACCGGCTGTCCCGCAGGGTCGCGTACGGCGACGATCCGCGACGCCTCCAGCATGCTGGAACGGATGACGGGGCCGGGAACCTCCGTGCCGTACAAGGTTCTTGAGGCGACCGGGCTCCGGTCCAGTGCGAGGTCCCGCAGCCCGGCGACGGCGTCCGGATAGGGCAGCGACCAGACGCGGCGGCGTAGCGGCATGTAGAGGATGGCGTCGCCCGGCTCGCCCATGCGCTCGATGGTGCGGGCGATGGAGGTGACGTCGTCGACGCGGCTGGCGGTGTCGCGAAGGTCCAGCGTGGTGGGGATCAGCGCGAGGACGGTCGCCGCCGCCGCGATCCGTATCCCGACGGGCGTTATCTGGCCGTCTCGACCTTCGACGGGCGGATCTCCTGTGGGACGCCCGCGGCCGGCACCGGATCGCCGTGCTCGTCGACGCCGACGACGCTCCGGAGCCGCCCGTGCTCGCGTTCTCGGCCGACAGCTCGCTGCTCGCGGCAGGGGGCGAGGGCGGCTCCGTACGCGTATGGGAGACCGCCTCACCTCGGCTGTCGCCCGCGTCCGTCCCGGCGGGGGACGGGCCGGTGCTCGCCGTCGGATTCGCCCCGGGGACCGGGAGTTGAGGGTGGCGACACCGTATCTGCCTCTGCGGCGATATCCGTTGGACCCGAAGCGGGCCGCCGCCCTGGCCTGCGCTCGGGCGCGGGGCGGGGCGACCAAGGCGGAGTGGCGTACGTATCTGCCCGGTGTGGAGTACCGACGGACGTGCTGAAACCCCGCGGGACCCCTCGGAACCCCTCGGAACTCAGTTGTCCCTCAGGAACCGCTTCGCCAGTGACTCGCCGAGGGATGCCGCCGCGCTGCGGCTCTCGATGGGGGAGACGCGGGAGTTCGTGAACAGGATGTAGGTGACGCCCGAGGCGGTGCCGCCGGTCGCCGGTGCCGGGTCGATGCCCAGGGACTTGGCGGTGGCGTACGAAGCCTCGCCGATGATGTCCGTGGGGCCGGTGTCGCCGACTACGGCGTACTGGATCTGGTTGTCGTGGATGACGGCGACCACGCTGCCGCCCTTGATGCCGGCGTTCGCGTAGTTCCAGATGCCGCTGGGGGCGGGTACGACGACGTACGGCAGGGTCTGGGAGTTCAGCGGTCTGCCGTCGGACTGGGGGAAGGCGGTGCCGGCGTGGAACCAGGGGTCGGTGTCCCTGTTGCAGCGTGCGGTGACCTGGCCGTCGCAGGCGATGTCCATGTCGGCCTTCCAGAACACCGCGCCCTTCTTGCCGCAGACGGGGACGGACGGCGACTTCCCCGCGTCGGTGCTGTACAGGCCGTCCGAGACGCGCGAGCAGGACGTCACCTCGGCCAGCAGGTCGGCCGCACCGACCGCGCCCTCGCGCGCTCTGGTGGGAGTGACGGACGTGTCGGCGGGGAGCGCTCCGGCGGCGAGGAGCGTGGCTGGGGCGGCAACGGCGAGGGTCATAGTTCGCATACGCACTGTGGGGCCCTTCTGTCCGGAAAGTCTGCCTTTCGACGACCCTGACCGACCCTGATCCCGACGGCGTGGAGGCAGCGCCCGTCTTACGCCGCTCGGCGGAGCGTTCCTTGTCGCCATACCTGGGGGGTACGGCCGGACGCACGCGCGAAGCCGCCGCCCGAGCGAGGCGGGCGGCGGCTTCGAGTGGGTCGAGCGGTGTGCGGTCAGGTCACGTGGAGCTTTGCCGGGTCCGGGCCGATGCGGCGGTCCTCGTTCAGCGCGCTGATCGCGGCGATGTCCTCGTCGTCCAGGGAGAAGTCGAAGACCTCGATGTTCTCCTTGATCCGCGACGGGGTCACGGACTTGGGGATCACCACGTTGCCGAGCTGGATGTGCCAGCGCAGGACGATCTGCGCGGGCGTACGGCCGTGCTTCTGGGCGATGGCCACGATCGCCGGGACCTCCAGGAGGCCCTTGCCCTGGCCGAGCGGTGACCAGGCCTCGGTGGCGATGCCCTGCTGAGCGTGGTACTCGCGCGAGGCGAGCTGCTGCAGGTGGGGGTGCAGCTCGATCTGGTTGACGGCCGGGATGACGGATGTCGCCTCGATCAGCCGGTCCAGGTGCTCCGGAAGGAAGTTGGAGACGCCGATGGACTTGACGCGCCCGTCGGCCAGCAGCTTCTCGAACGCCTTGTACGTGTCCACGTATGTGCCGTTGTCCGGCATCGGCCAGTGGATCAGATACAGATCCACGTAGTCGAGGCCGAGCTTGGCCAGGGACGTGTCGAAGGCGCGCAGTGTCGAGTCGTAGCCATGGTCGGCGTTCCAGAGCTTGGTGGTGACGAAGAGGTCCTCTCGGGCGATGCCGGAGGCGCGAAGCGCCCTGCCCGTGCCCTCTTCGTTGCCGTAGGCGGCGGCGGTGTCGATGCTGCGGTACCCGGCCTCAAGGGCGGTGGTGACCGCCTGATCCGCCTCGTCGTCCGGGACCTGCCAGACACCGAAACCCAGCTGCGGCATCTCGACGCCGTTGTTCAGGATGATCGGGGGGACCTTGCTCACTGGCTCTCGATCCTTTAGTCGTCGTTGGTATCCCATCGTCAACGATCACAGGCCGGCAATCATTCCTGCACTGTGCCTTCGCCGACGGAATCGGGGACTGGCCGGATGTCGATCGTCCCTCCGAGCCTATCGGTACAGACCATTGACCGTGGCCCGTCATGACGCGACTCTGTCTCAGGTTACTGAACTTGGTGCATGTATATGACCTCCCATCAAGAACGAGGTGAGATACCTGTGAGCACCACACGAAGAAACCTGCTCGGGGCGGCACTCGGCGGCGCGGCCGCCGCTGCCGTCGGTCTGCCGGCCGCCGGCGCGCACGCCACCGGCAGGGACGCCGCCGCCTCCTGGCAGCTGAAGTGGTCCCCGTCGGCGAGCGAGGACGGGCTCGGCGCCTTCGAGACCCTGGAGGACGACCGCGCAGACTCGCACCCCGCCGCCTCCCCGCACATCTACGCCACCGGCAACAACTGGCGCTTCAACATGCACACCGTCGACCGGGACACCTCGACCGACCGCCAGCGCCACGAGGTCACCGGCCTGCGCAACGGCAGCGGCAACAACTACCTCAGGTGGACCGAGGGTCAGACCTGGCGGCTCACGTACTCGATGTACATTCCGAGCTCGCTCAAGGCGACCACGAGCTTCACGCACATCATGCAAATGAAGCAACCCGGCGCCGGCAGCGCGCCGATCGTCGTGCAGTCGCTGCGCCGGGTGGACGGCGTGCAGACCATCGAACTGAAGCTCTTCACCGACGACATCCTCGTCGGGCGTACGAACCTGGAGCCGCTGCACAACAAATGGACCGACGTCGACTTCCAGATCAAGATCGGCAACGGCTCGGCGGGCTCGGTCCGCTGGATCCTCAAGAGCGGCTCCACCACGGTCATCGACAAGTCGAAGACGGGCGTCGACACCTTCCTCGCCGACCGCGTACGCCCCAAATGGGGCATCTACCGCTCCCTGGGCGACACTTCCGGTTCCCTCCAGGACTGCCATCTCCTGTTGACGAACCTGCGGGGCTACCAACTGGTGTAGCTGCTCGAAGTCGCAGGCTCCCGGGGGGTTCCGCGGAGCGCTACGCCCGGTACAGCGCCTCGACTTCGGAGGCGTACGCCTTCTCGATCGCCTTGCGCTTCAGCTTCAGCGACGGTGTCAGCAGCCCGTGTTCCTCGGTGAACTGGTGGGCGAGTATCCGGAACGTACGGATCGATTCGGCCTGCGAGACCAGTGTGTTCGCCGCCACCACCGCTCGGCGTACCTCGGTCTCCAGGTCCGGGTCGCGTACCAGCTCGGCCGGCTTGAGCTTCGGTTTGCCGCGCATCTGGAGCCAGTGTTCGACGGCCTCCGCGTCCAGCGTGACGAGCGCCGCGATGTACGGGCGGTCGTTGCCGACGACGATGCACTGCGCGACCAGCGGATGGTCGCGCACCCGCTCCTCCAGCTGCGCGGGCGAGACGCTCTTGCCGCCGGACGTCACCAGGATCTCCTTCTTGCGCCCGGTGATCGTGAGGAAGCCGTCCTCGTCGAGCGAGCCCAGGTCGCCGGTGGCCAGCCAGCCGTCGTGCAGGGCCGCGTCGGTGGCCTTGGGGTCGTTGAGGTAGCCCTGGAAGATGTTGGGGCCGTGCAGCCAGACCTCGCCGTCGTCCGCGATGTGCACGGTGGTGCCGGGGAACGGCTGCCCCACGGTGCCGTACCGGGTGCGCTCGGGCGGGTTGGCGGTCGCCGCGGCGGTGGACTCGGTGAGGCCGTACCCCTCGTAGATCTGGACGCCCGCGCCCGCGAAGAACAGCCCGAGCCGCCGGTCCATCGCCGAGCCGCCGGACATGGCGTGCTTCATCCGGCCGCCCATCGCCTCGCGGATCTTGGAGTAGACGAGCTTGTCGAAGAGCTGGTGCTGCACCCGCAGCGCCGCCGAGGGGCCCGGCCCGATGCCCCAGGCCTTCGCCTCCACGGCGTCCGCGTATCGCACGGCGACCTCGACGGCCTTCTCGAACGGGCCCGCCTTGCCCTCCCGCTCGGCTTTCCTGCGGGCCGCGTTGAAGACCTTCTCGAAGATGTACGGCACCGCCAGGAAGAACGTCGGCCGGAACGCGGCGAGGTCGGGCAGCAGGGCCGCCGCACTCATCTGCGGCTGATGGCCGAACTTGACCCGGCCGCGGATGGCGGCGACCTGCACCATCCGCCCGAAGACATGCGCCAGCGGCAGGAACAGCAGGGTCGCCGCCTCGTCGCCCTTCTTCGAGTGGAACAGCGGCTCCCAGCGCTCGATGGCCGTGTCCGCCTCGAACATGAAGTTGCCGTGCGTGATCACACAGCCCTTGGGGCGGCCGGTGGTTCCGGAGGTGTAGATGATCGTCGCGATCGACTCGGGTGTGACCGCGCGCCGGTGCCGGTGCACCACCTCGTCGTCGAGGTGCGCGCCCGCTTCGTACAGCTCCTGCACCGCGCCCACGTCGAGCTGCCAGAGCCGGCGCATCATCGGCAGCCGTTCGATGACCGTGGCCATCGTCATCGCGTGGTCCTCGTGCTCCACCACCGCCGCCGACACCTGCGAGTCGTGCAGCGTCCAGAAGACCTGCTCGGCCGAGCTCGTGGGGTAGATCGGCACGACCTGGGCGCCGATGGACCACAGGGCGTAGTCGAAGAGGGTCCACTCGTAGCGCGTACGGGACATGATCGCGACCCGGTCGCCGAAACGGATGCCCTGGGCAAGCAAACCCTTGGCGAGAGCCAGCACCTCGTCGCGGAACTCCGCCGAGGTCACATCGCGCCACTCGCCGTGCTCGTCCTTGCGGCCGAGCGCGGGGTACAGGGGATCCTCCAGGGCATGGCTGTAGACGGCATCGGCCAGGCCGCCCACCGGCGGCGCCGACGCCAACGGAGGGTTGGTGAACTCGCGCAATCCCCGCTCCTTGTGGCGCTCAGCACAGCGCCGTGAAAGCTACCCCAGGTTGCGCTGCCGCGGGAGTGGTGGTGACTTGTGGGTTCGTGCTGTTATCTGTGCTGGTCACGGACTTATTTACGGCTTCAACGGGGTAGGTCGGGGCAGAATTCTTACGGGTGCGTAGGTTTCCGGCGCCCAATCTCCACGGAATCTCCTCCGGAAGGTGGGCCGTGGGGTGGGTGCCCCTGGGGGCGGGGGGGCCCTGCGGGTTGGGGGTGGCTGGTCGCGCCCGCGCGGCGGAGCCGCACATGGGCACAGCCCCGCGCCCCTTACGGGGCGCTTCCCTGGGCGTCTGTTGTTCAGGCTGAACGCGCCTCAGGGCATACCGAATCCGCTCAGCGGCCTGTGTGTGGGCTTACTCCGCCCTGCAGGATGCGTGTGGCCAGGGCGTTTGCTGCGACCCGGGATTGGGTGGGGCGGGTGGATTGGGTTACTACGAAGTCGACTCTGCCTAGTTCGGGGAGGGCTGCTCTTGGGGGGACCTTGACCAGGCCCGGAGGGATCAGGCCTTGGGAGTGGCCATTACGCCCAGGCCTGCTCTGGCTGCTGCGATGAGGCCGTTGAGGCTGCCGCTTGTGCAGGCTATGCGCCAGGGGCGGCCCTCGCGTTCCAGGGCTTCCAGGGCGAGGGCTCGGGTGATGCCCGGCGGGGGGTAGGCGATCAGAGGTACCGGGCTCGCGGCGTCCAGGCGGAGGCGTTCCGCGCCGATCCAGACCAGGCGGTCGTGCCAGACGAGTTCGCCTTGGGGGTCTTCGGGGCGGCGTTTGGCGAGGACCAAGTCGAGCTTTCCGTCGGCCAGTTGCTTGTGCAATGTGCCCGAGAGTTCGACCGTCAGCTCCAGGTCGACCTCGGGGTGGTCGTGGCGGAAGCCCTCGAGGATTTCGGGAAGGCGGGTCAGTACGAAGTCCTCGGAGGCGCCGAAGCGCAGTCGGCCGCGCAGTCGCGTCCCCGTGAAGAACGCCGCCGCCTGTTCGTGTGCCTCCAGGATGCGGCGGGCGAAGCCGAGCATGGCCTCGCCGTCCTCCGTCAGCTCCACGGAGTGGGTGTCCCGCGAGAAGAGCTGCCGCCCCGCCGTGCTCTCCAACCGGCGCACATGCTGGCTGACCGTCGACTGGCGCAGGCCGAGGCGCCGGGCGGCCTGGGTGAAGCTCAGCGTCTGGGCCACCGCCAGGAACGTACGCAGGTGTGAAGGGTCGTACACGTTCCTCAGGCTATCGCGATTCGTGATGACAGTCAGAGCCGTATGCAGGATTCCCGATCACGGTCCGGAGGAGGACCATGGAGAGGGCACGATCCTGTGTCCGGATCGTGGGACGACACAGACAACGAACATGAACCGACTCAGCAACGGAGCACCGTGAAACGCCTGACGTGGCCGTCCTGGCTGCCGATCGACCCGTACATCCTGCTCTTGCTCGGGACGGTGGGCCTCGCGGCGCTGTTGCCCGCGCGGGGGACGGCGGCCGATGTCGCGTCCGGGGTGTCGACGGGCGCGATCGCGCTGCTCTTCTTCCTGTACGGGGCACGGCTTTCGACCCGTGAGGCGGTGGACGGGCTGCGGCACTGGCGGCTCCATGTCACCGTTCTGGCCTGCACGTTCGTGGTGTTCCCGGCGCTCGGTCTGGCGGCCCGCGCACTTGAACCGGTGTTCCTGACGCACTCGCTCTACATCGGACTGCTCTTCCTGACGCTGGTGCCCTCGACGGTGCAGTCGTCGATCGCGTTCACGTCCATCGCGCGCGGCAATGTGCCCGCTGCGATCTGTGCGGGCTCCTTCTCCTCCCTCGCGGGCATCGTGATCACCCCCCTGCTCGCGGCGACGCTGCTCGGCAGCACCGGCGGCGGATTCTCCGCGGACTCGATCCTCAAGATCGTGCTGCAACTGCTCGTGCCGTTCGTGGCCGGGCAGGTGCTGCGGCGCTGGATAGGGGAGTTCATCGGGCGTCACAAGCGGATCACCGGCCTCGTCGATCGCGGTTCGATTCTCCTGGTCGTCTACGCGGCGTTCAGCGAAGGCATGGTCCAGGGCATCTGGCAGCAGGTCAGCCCGTTGCGGCTGACCGGGCTGCTCGCGGTCGAGGCGGTGCTGCTCGCCGTGATGCTCACGCTCACCTGGTACGGCTCGAAGGCGCTGCGTTTCAGCCGTGAGGACCGGATCGCCATCCAGTTCGCCGGGTCGAAGAAGTCCCTGGCAGCCGGACTGCCCATGGCGAGCGTTCTGTTCGGGGCGCAGGCATCGCTGGCCGTGCTGCCGCTGATGCTCTTCCACCAGATGCAGCTGATGGTCTGTGCGGTGATCGCCAAGCGCCGCTCCCGCGACCCCGAGCCGGAACTCAGCCCGAGCTCAGCTTCAGCGTCACGAATCGCGGTCGGTACAGGGACACGTTCCGACTGAGATTCGCCTGCGCCGCGGTCCCCGTCGCGTCCAGCCAGTTGACGTCGTAACTGAGCACGAGCCGCCCGCCGAGCGCCGGGTGCACCTGCGGGTTGTACGCCGCGACTCCCGACCTCTGCTCGGGCAGCGGCGGGCTGAAGCCCTTGGTGGGCCCACGCCATGGACCGGTGGGTGAGCACGCCCAGTACGAGGTGACGGTCGTCAGGCCCTCGGCACCCGCCGCCATCGTGAACAGCACCCAGGTGCCGCCGTCCCGTGCGACCGTGAACGCGCTGCCCACACCCTTGCGCTGCCCGTCACCGAGCACGGGCTTCATCCGCGACGAGATGGTGGACCACCGCCCGCCGTCCCAGTACTCCCAGGCGTCCGGCTCCGCAAGCCGGTCGCGGGGCACCCGCGCCACGTACGCCTTCGAGGCCGGGCGGGAGGCGGCCTGCGCGTCGTCGCCGCCGAACACATACGTCCAGTCGTCGTCCTCGGTCACCGCCGTCGTGCCGAACAGCACCCGCTTCTCCGGCTCCCGCACCTGCTGCTGGTCGAGGACCTTGACGATGCCCTCGACCCGCAGATCGGGCAGCGAGAGCGTGGCCACCTCCGTGGCGGTGGGGACGCCGTAGATCCAGGGGTACGTGCCGTTCGCACGGGTCCACAGCAGGACGCGTACGACCTTCTCCGAGGACCCGGGGGAGCGGGCCTCGACCTTGGCCGCGACGGGCCAGCGCCACTGACCGGGGGCCGGGTCGGGGAACAGCGGCGCGGGAAGGGTGTTCTGGAGGCGGCCGTCGGACATGACGACGGCCGAGTTGCGCACCAGGGGCGCGTTCTGGTCCCGCCAGGCGAACGACTCGCCCACCGGGTTCGGCGGCCCGTACACGTTGCCCAGATATGTGTCCGAGAACAGCCACAGCACCCGGCCGTCCGGCAGCCGCACGGAGTGGGTGCCGTCGCCGCCGGTCCAGTCGTCGGCCCGCGAGGCGTCGTCTCCGTACCGCGTGAACTCGCCATTGAGGTCCGGCTCCGCCGCCCACGACGAGACCGTACGAGGCGTGCAGGCGCCCTCCCGGTCGTCGTCGTCTTCGTCCGGGAGAGCGGTGAGCAGCACCGCGCCGAGGACCAGGGCCAGGAGGAGTCCCAGCCCGGCCCCCGAACGGTGTCGTACTCGCGAGTATTCGGGCACGGCACGGGACGTTAGTTGCTGTCGCGCACCCGGTCCATGGGAAGCCACAGGACGGTGTCCCGCGTCACAGAGCCCCTGCTGTTCACCTCGTACAACTCTGTGTCGCTGAGCGCCCGGTCGTAGACCCGTACATCATCGATCGCGCCCGCGAAATGCGCCCGGCTGTCCAGCTTCTGGCCGATGTGCACACCGAACGGTGAGTTACGGCTCACGGATCCCGGCAGGTCAGCCGTACTGATCGGCGTGCCGTCGATGAACATCGTGAGCGCCCCTCCACCGCGCCGCAGTGCCAGATGGTGCCACTGACCATCGTTGTACGCGCCACTGGTGCGCACCGTGGCGGACTGCGCCGGGCTCGCACCGTCCCGGACCGTGATCTGCCCCTGAATACGACCGGAAGCGGGCTCGCCGCGCAGCCACACCTGCGGCTGGGTGAGGCCGACCCCGCCCATCCAGAGCAGCGGCTGCTCACCGCTGGTGGCGGTGTAGCGGAACCACAGCGACGCCGTGAAGTCCTTTGCCCCCAACGGCAGTTCACTGTCGTACGGCAGCCTCACGGCGTCGTCGATGCCGTCGAACTCCATCGCCCGCCCGGACACACCGTCCGTCGTGCGCGCGCCGCCGAGGACCGCCGCGGGACGCGTGGGAGAGGCCAGGTCGATGGTCTTCGGGTCGGGTCCGCGACGCGGTTGCAGCCAGTCCTCGGTGAACCGTGCGAAACGGATCTCGTCGCGCGCGTCTATCGCCCCGCCCTCGTACATCAGGCCGACCGTGTCGTGGCTGATGCGCACCATGTCCGAGTAGCCGGACCAGTCCGTCGTGACGACCGTGCCACGGTCCACGCTGTCCCAGGTGCGCCCGCCGTCGTAAGAGGAACGGACCATCATCGTCCTGCGCCGGTCCGGATCGGCGGGACAGGCGAGCAGCAGCCGGTCGCCCAACCGCAGCGTGGAACCCTGGACTTGGGGTGTGTAGAGGTCAGGCTGGGTACGGAACGGCGACGTGAAACTGTCGCCACCGTCACGGCTGAACGTCTGCGTACGGTGCCCGAGATCGGTGCCGTCCTGCTCACGGCCGCTGATCACGATGACCCCGTCGGCCCGCTCGGTCATGCTCATCTCGGACGGTTTCTGGCGGAACGTACCGCCTGCTGGTATCGGATACGAGTCCGTCGCCCCGATGCGCCAGCTGTCGCCGCCGTCGTCGCTGACGATGAGCGCGGCGTGGTTGGCGGACACCCTCCCCCAGTCTTCGGCCGGGGGGACCCCCATCTCGCTTCGCTCGCCGTTCCACGTCTCGGCGTTGACGCCGAAGACGAGCCGCCCCGCGTGCTTGCCATGGCTCAGCTGGATGCCGTGTACGGGCCCGGTGGCATACCAGGAGTTCCAGTGGTCGGGCAGGATCTCGTCGCTGAGGTCACGCGGCTCGGACCAGGTGAGCCCGTCGTCGTCGCTGTGCTGCATGTGGGGCGTGCGGTCACACGGCACCTCGCAGTTCTGACCGTCCGTACGGCCCGGGTTGTACGTCTCCGCCAGCACGATGCGCCCGGTCTCGCGGTCCACGATCGGGGCGGGGTTGCCGTGGGTGTCGCCCCCGCCCTCGTTGATGACCTGAAGGGGACCCCAGGTTCGCCCGCCGTCCGTGGAACGCTTGAGCACGATGTCTATGTCGCCGGCGTCACTGCAGTCGTTCACCCGGCCTTCGGCGAACGCCAGCAGCGTGCCCTTCGTCGTTTTCACGACGGCGGGGATCCGATAGCACGCGTATCCGGGATCCTGGGAGGCCTTGAAGAGGACCTGCTGCTCGAACCCGGCGGTGTCGGCGGCCGGTTGGATCCGTTGCTGGTCGGGAGCCGGCTGTGGGGAGAGTGCGAGCAGCGCGGCGGTGGCGACGCTTGCGGTGACGGTGGTTCTGAGACGTGCGCGAACACTTGACGGCATGGTGCGACCTGCCCTTCATCCGTCCGGACATCTGGACATCCCACGTCCAACGTGCGCGCCACGCACGGTACTTGGGGTCTCAGGGAGCCCACAAGAAGCGTGCAGGGGTCGTTCCGTCGGCTGGCGTGATCATGGATGTCCTTGCGGCGACTGTTAAACGGCCGGGGGCACGGATGGGGGAGGCCGGGTGCTGCGGCTGGGGGAGTTCATTCTGACGGCGCAACAGATGAGTCAGGGTGGATCGTCACCGGTGCCGATTCAAACGCCGGTCCAGCAAGTTCAGCCCGTCTGGGGGCACCTCCCAGCGGTAGCTGGGGGAGCTTGAGGACGAGGCCGCAAGGCCGATACGGGGGTCTGGGGGCAGAGCCCCCAGGAGCGGCGCGACTGAGGCGAAGCCTCATCGCGGCGCGAAAAGCTGAGGCAGGGCCCTCATCACGGCGCAGGGGGCGCTCCCCGCCGGTCGAGGGCCCCGCCATCGTGTCGCGGGGAGCCGGTCAGCCGTGGGCGGCCGCGGTCCGCAGGGCGATCCGGTGTTCGCCCGCGTACACGTTCATGGAGGCACCCCGGAGGAAGCCGACGAGGGTCAGATCCGACTCCGCCGCCAGGTCCACCGCGAGGGACGAGGGCGCGGAGACGGCGGCCAGCACGGGTATGCCCGCCATCACCGCCTTCTGGGCGAGCTCGAAGGAGGCCCGCCCCGAGACGAGCAGGATCGTGCGGGAGAGCGGTAGCGCGCCGTTCTGGAGGGCGCGGCCGACCAGCTTGTCGACCGCGTTGTGCCGGCCCACGTCCTCACGGATGTCGAGCAGCTCGCCGTCCTCCGTGAACAGGGCCGCCGCGTGCAGCCCCCCGGTCCGCTCGAAGACCCGCTGAGATGCGCGCAGCCGGTCGGGGAGGCTCGCGAGCAGCTCGGGTTCGAGCCGGACCGGGGCGGCTTCACCGTCGTCGATGGCCCACCGTGCCGTCGTACGGACGGCATCGAGGCTCGCCTTGCCGCACAGGCCACAGGAGGAGGTCGTGTAGACGTTGCGTTCGAGGGTGATGTCGGGGATGACGACGCCGGAGGCGGTCTTCACGTCGACGACGTTGTACGTATTCGAGCCGTCGGCAGTCGCCCCCGCGCAGTACACGATGTTCTGCAGCTCATGGGCCTCGCCCAACACACCCTCACTGACCAGGAACCCCGCGGCCAGCGCGAAGTCGTCCCCGGGAGTGCGCATCGTGATCGCGAGCGGCTTGCCGTTCAGCCGGATCTCCAGGGGTTCCTCGGCGACGAGCGTGTCCGGGCGGGACGAGACCGCCCCGTCGCGGATACGGATCACCTTGCGTCGTTCCGTGACTCGTCCCATGTCCTGATCAGCCCCGGTTCTGTACGTGCTGGTAGCCGAAACGGCCCTTGATGCAGAGGTTGCCGTGGGTCACCGGGTTGTCGTGCGGCGAGGTGACCTTCACGATTTCATTGTCCTGCACGTGGAGCGTGAGATTGCAGCCCACTCCGCAGTACGCGCATACCGTGGTCGTCTCGCTCTGCGCCGACTCGTCCCACGTACCGGCCGCCCGCATGTCGAACTCCGATTTGAAGCTGAGCGCTCCCGTCGGGCACACCTCGATGCAGTTGCCGCAGTACACGCAGGCGGAGTCGGTGAGCGGGGCGTCGTGCTCGACCGCGATACGGGCGTCGAAGCCGCGTCCGGCGACGGAGATCGCGAAGGTGTTCTGCCACTGGTCGCCGCATGCGTCGACGCACTTGTAGCAGAGGATGCATTTGTCGTAGTCGCGGACGTAGAGGTTGTTGTCGATCTTCGGTTGTTCGTTCAGCCGGGCCGCGTCCGGGCCGAAACGGTCGGGCTTCGCCTCGTACTCCTTGATCCACTCGGCGACCTGCGGTGTGGTCGACAAGTCGACCGAGGAAGCGAGGAGTTCGAGGACGAGCTTGCGGCTGTGGCGGGCGCGTTCGGTGTCGGTCTTCACCTCCATGCCGGGCTCGGTCTTGCGGGAACAGGCCGGGACGAGAGTCCTGGACCCCTCGACCTCGACGACGCAGACGCGGCAGGCGTTCTTCGGGGTGAGGGTGTCGCCCTGGCAGAGCGTCGGGATGTCCTTCCCGGCGGCCCGGCAGGCGTCGAGGATCGTCGAGCCCTCGGGAGCCCGCACCGGCTCTCCGTCGATCGTGAACTCCAGCAGACGGCGGGGGATCCCCAGCGGCGTCACGGTCATACGGCGGCTCCTGTGCCGGCTCCTGTGCCGGCTCCTGTGCTGCGGCAGGTCGCGGTCATTCGTACGCCCCCAAGCGGTCGATGGCGGATTCCACGGCGTTCCACGCGGTCTGCCCGAGACCGCAGATCGAGGCGTCGCGCATGGCGCGGCCGACCTCCCGGAGCAGGGCGATGTCGTCGGCCGCGTCCGCGCCCGTGCGCTCGACGATCCGGTGCAGCGCCTCCTCCTGCCGTACGGTCCCGACCCGGCACGGCACGCATTGGCCGCACGACTCGTCGCGGAAGAACTCGGCGATACGGAGCAGCAGGCGGGGAAGGGGAACCGTGTCGTCGAAGGTCATCACGACCCCCGAGCCGAGCGTCGTGCCGGCCTCCCTCGTGCCCTCGAAGGTGAGCGGGATGTCCAGCTCGTCGGGGCGTACGAAGCCGCCGGCCGCGCCGCCGAGGAGGACAGCGCGCAATCGTTTACGTACGCCTGCCAAGTCGAGCAGTTCGCCGAGTGTCGCGCCGAACGGGAGCTCGTAGATGCCGGGACGGTCCACGCTTCCTGATACGCAGAACAGCTTGGGGCCGGTGGATTTCCCGGTGCCGATCGCCGCGTACGCCTGTGCTCCCATCGTTAGGATCGGCAGCACGTTGACCAGTGTCTCGACGTTGTTCTCGGCAGTGGGTTTGCCGAACAAACCCTTCTCTACGGGGAAGGGGGGTTTTGAGCGGGGCTCTCCTCTGTAGCCCTCTATGGAGTTGAAGAGGGCGGTCTCCTCGCCGCAGATGTACGCGCCTGCGCCGCGGCGGATTTCGATGTCGAAGGCGTAGCCGTGGCCGAGGATGTCGTCGCCGAGGAGGCCGCGGGTGCGGGCCTGGGCGATGGCGTGTTCCATGCGGTCGAGGGCGCGGGGGTATTCGCCGCGTAGGTACAGGTAGCCCTTGTGGGCGCCGGTCGCGTACGCCGCGATTGTCATCGCCTCTACGAGGGAGTACGGGTCGCCTTCCATGATCACGCGGTCTTTGAAGGTGCCCGGTTCGGATTCGTCGGCGTTGCAGACGAGGTAGTGGGGGTGGTCGGGCTGGGCGGCCGTGGCCTGCCATTTGCGGCCGGTGGGGAAGGCGGCGCCGCCTCGGCCTACTAGGCCGGCGTCGGTGACCTCGCGGATGACGGTGGCGGGGCCGAGGGTGAAGGCCCGCCGCAGGGCGGTGTAGCCGTCGTGGGCTCGGTAGTCGTCGAGGGAGGCTGGGTCGACGGCGCCGACCCGTCGCAGCAGGATCAGGTTGCTCTGGCCTGCTTGGGGTACGGCCACCGAGGCGGGTGGCTCCTCGGGGGCTGAGCCGGGTGTGGTGGCCGCGAGGACGGTGGACTCGACGGTGGCGGGGGCGGCGACGGCTGTGGCCCGTAGGCCCGCGGCGGAGCCGCTATTGGATGCAGCGCCCCCGCCGCCCCTTCCCATACCCGACCCTGGGGCTTCGCCCCTAGACCCCCGATCGGCCTGAACGGCCTCGTCCTCAAGCGCCGGACGGGCTGAAAGATCAGCCCCTTGAGGGTCCCCCCAGCGGTAGCTGGGGGAGTTTGAGGAGCGGGGGTTCGGGGGCTGGCCCCCGAAACGGGGTCCGGGGCGGAGCCCCGAAGGGGTCTGGGGCGAAGCCCCAGTTTCGGGAAGGGGCGGGGTGGGGAAAAAGCCCGCCGCAGGCGCCCCCGCCCGCACCACCAACGCCGCCGGCGCCCGCTCACACAACCCCAGACACGGACTCCGCTCCACGGAAACCCCGTTCCCGACCCCCAACCGCGCCTCGACCCCGGCGCACAACTCCGCCGTCCCCACAGCCGCGCACGCGATATCCGTGCACACATGCACCACCGTCCCAGCCCGCGGCCGCACCGAAAACATGGCGTAGAACGTGGCCACGCCATACGCCTCCGCAGGCGGCACAGTCAGCCGCCGGCACAGATAGGACAGCGCACCCTCGCTGATCCACCCCACGCGATCGTTGATCGCGTGCAACCCCGGCAACAGCAGATCCCGACGCTCCCGCGCCACCCGCCCCCCACGCGCCCACCTCAAATCGGCGTCGGACCGATCCGCCCCCTCCCACGACGACTCGGGCGGCCCGAGCAGCGCATCGACGGCCGCCCGTTCCTCGTCCGTCGGCTTGCTGTCACCGAAGTGCAGATCCACCAGATCACCTCACCTGAGTCGCAACCGGAAGCTTGTCGATCCGGATCGCCGACGCCTTGAACTCAGCCGTCCCCGCGATCGGGCAATTCGCCTCGATCGTCAGCTGGTTGGTGTCCACCTCGTCGGGAAAGTGCATGGTCATGAAGGCGAGCCCGGGCCGCAGCGCGGGATCGACCCACACCGGCGCCACCACGGCACCGCGCCGCGACGACACCTGGACCTCCTCGCCCACCACAACCCCGTAGCGCTCCGCGTCCTCCGGACACAGCTCGACGTACTCCCCGCGCCGCAGCGGCGAAGCGAAACCGCCGCTCTGCACACCGGTGTTGTACGAGTCGAGCCGTCGCCCGGTGGTCAGCCGGATCGGGTACTCCTCGTCCGTCAGATCGACCGGCGGATCGTGCTGGACGAGCCCGAAGGGGGCGAGACGGCCGCGCCGGGCCGGATCCGCGTCCCACAACCGCCCGTGCAGGTACGTCGGTTCGAGCCGGTCCGTGTCCGGGCACGGCCACTGGATGCCCTGGTGCTCCTCCAGGCGTTCGTACGTCATCCCGTAGTGGTCCGGCGACACCGAGCGCAGTTCGTTCCATACGGCCTCGGAGTCCGCGTACTTCCAGTCGTGGCCGAGCCGGGCCGCCAGCTCGCAGAGGATGTCGATGTCCTCGCGGGCCTCGCCGGGCGGAGTGACGGCGGCTCGTACGCGCTGAACTCGTCGCTCGCTGTTGGTCGTCGTACCGTCCGTCTCGGCCCACCCCACAGTCGCGGGCAGTACCACGTCCGCCAGCTCGGCGGTCTTCGTGAGGAAGATGTCCTGTACCACGAGGAAGTCCAGGGCCCGCAGGCGTCGTATCGCTTGGTCGGTGTCGGCTTCGGACTGGGCGGGGTTCTCGCCGATGCAGTAGACGGCGCGGAGCGTGCCCTCCTCCATGGCCTCGAACATCTCCGTCAGGTTCAGCCCATAGTGCGGCTGGATGACGGTGTCCCAGGCGGACTCGAACTTCAGCCGGACCGTCGGATTCAGGATGTCCTGGAAACCGGGGAGGCGATTGGGAATCGCCCCCATGTCGCCGCCGCCCTGCACGTTGTTCTGGCCGCGCAGGGGCTGCAATCCCGAGCCGTAGCGCCCCACATGACCCGTCAGCAGGGACAGGTTGATGAGGGCGCGTACGTTGTCCGTGCCGTTGTGGTGCTCGGTGATGCCGAGCGTCCAGCACAGCTGGGCGCGCTCGGCGCGGGCGTACGCGTGCGCCAACTCCCGTATGGCGGCGGCCGGTACGCCCGTCACCTTCTCGGCGAGCGACAGCGTCCAGGGCTCGACGAGTTGCTTGTACTCCTCGAAGCCGGTGGTCGCCCGCTCGATGAAGGCCTCGTTCGCAAGGCCTGCTTGGATGATCTCGCGGCCGATCGCGTGCGCCATCGGGATGTCCGTGCCGACGTTCAGGCCGAGCCAGCTCTCCGCCCACTCGGCCGTGGAGGTGCGGCGCGGGTCGACCGCGTACATCCGTGCCCCGTTCCGTATCCCCTTCAGGACGTGCTGGAAGAAGATCGGGTGGGCGAAACGGGCGTTGGAGCCCCACATCACGATGAGGTCGGTGTGCTCGACCTCCCCGTACGACGACGTTCCGCCGCCCGAGCCGAACGCGGCCGAGAGGCCCGCGACGCTGGGGGCGTGGCAGGTGCGGTTGCAGGAGTCGACGTTGTTGGTGCCCATGACGACGCGCGCGAACTTCTGCGCCACGTAGTTCATTTCGTTGGTCGCGCGGGCGCAGGAGAACATCCCGAACGCGCCACGGGCGGCGGACAGCCCGCGGGCGGCGCGGTCCAGCGCCTCGTCCCAGGTCGCCTGCCGGAAGGGCTCGTCGCGTGAGTCGCGGACGAGTGGATGAGTAAGTCGGGTGTACGTCTTGGGAGTTCGGTCGCGTTTGCTGGTACGGCTGGTGTGGCTCAGGCGACTCATACGGCTCATGCGGCGGTCCTCAATGCGAGCAGATCCGAGATGGCGTGGACGGTGCGGAGTGTCGGCACCTCGACCCCGGTGATCTCCGCCAACTCGACGACGGCGGCGAGGAGTACGTCGAGTTCGAGCGGTTTGCCGCGCTCCAGGTCCTGAAGGGTCGAGGTGCGGTGATCGCCGACGCGCTCGGCGCCGGCCAGCCGCCGTTCGATGGAGACCCCGACCTCGCAGCCCAGCGCCCGGGCGACGGAGAGCGTCTCGGTCATCATGATCTCGATGACCCTGCGGGTGCCGCCGTGCAGGCACATCTGCCGCATGGTCGCGCGGGCGAGGGCGCTGATCGGGTTGAAGGAGATGTTGCCGAGCAGTTTGAGCCAGATGTCGTTGCGCAGGTCGGGCTCGATCGGGCACTTGAGCCCGCCCGCTCGCATGGCCTCGCTGAACGCGGTGCACCGCGCCGACACCGAGCGGTCGGGTTCGCCGATGGAGAACCGGGTGCCTTCGAGATGGCGTACAACTCCCGGTCCTGCCAGCTCAGTTGCGGCATACACCACGCACCCGACGGCCCGTTCGGGCGCGAGCACCGCACTGACCGCGCCGTCCGGGTCCACGCTCTCCACGCGATGGCCGTCGTACGGGCCGCCGTGCCGGTGGAAGTACCACCAGGGGATGCCGTTCTGCGCGGCGACCACCGCCGTCGTGTCGTGAAGGAGAGGCTCGATCAGCGGCCCGCACGCCGCGTACGAGTTGGCCTTCAGCCCCAGGAAGACGAAGTCGGCGGGGCCGACCTCGGCCGGGTCGTCGGTGACGTGGGCCCGAGCGGTGAAGTCCCCGCGCGGGCTGAGCACTTGAACTCCGTGCTGCCTCATGGCCGCCAGATGCGGTCCACGGGCAATGAGATGTACGTCGGCGCCGGCGCGATGCAGTGCGGCACCGACGTAGGCGCCGATCGCACCGGCGCCCAGAACTGCCACTTTCACTTGGGGTCTCCGTTCGGTTGAGGGATACCGCGGAGGGAGGTGACTGTGGTGCCGAAATCTGTCGACGGAATATTGTCTACAGTATGGGGGTTGGGGCGGCAAGGGCTCTGCGACCGTTCGTCGCGTGCGGCATACCGTTCATCGCATACCGTCGACGAGTTCGGGCCGGCCGACTTCCCAACTGGGCGCCGGATTCCTATCGTTCGGGATCATGAGTCCCCCCATAGCCCCGCCAGGCTGGAGCCGCTGGCTGGTTCCGCCGGCCGCACTTTCGGTTCATCTCTCCATCGGGCAGGCATACGCCTGGTCCGTGTTCAAACCGCCTCTGGAGTCCGCGCTCGATCTCAGCGGCACGCAGAGCGCGCTGCCCTTCCAACTCGGCATCGTCATGCTCGGGTTGTCCGCCGCGTTCGGTGGCACGCTCGTCGAGCGGAACGGGCCGCGCTGGGCGATGACTGTGGCTCTGATCTGCTTCTCGTCGGGCTTCCTGCTCTCCGCGCTCGGGGCCGCCACCGAGCAGTACTGGCTGATCGTCTTCGGCTATGGCTTCGTCGGCGGGATCGGTCTCGGCATCGGATACATCTCGCCCGTCTCGACGCTCATCAAGTGGTTCCCGGACAGGCCGGGCATGGCCACCGGCATCGCCATCATGGGCTTCGGTGGTGGCGCGTTGATCGCCTCGCCGTGGTCCGCGCAGATGCTGGAGTCGTTCGGCTCCGACAACTCGGGGATCGCGCTCGCGTTCCTCGTACACGGGCTGTCGTACGCCGTGTTCATGCTGCTCGGCGTGCTGCTGGTGCGGGTGCCGCGCAGCGAGAAGCCGGTCGCCTCCGGGCCGAGTGCATACGAGGGCGTGCAGGTCTCGGCGCGCAACGCCGTGCGCACCCCGCAGTTCTGGTGCCTGTGGATCATCCTCTGCATGAACGTGACCGCGGGCATCGGCATCCTGGAGAAGGCCGCCCCGATGATCACGGACTTCTTCGCGGACACCTCGACACCGGTCTCGGCATCGGCGGCGGCCGGTTTCGTCGCGCTGCTCTCGGCGGCCAACATGGCGGGCCGTATCGTCTGGTCGTCGACGTCCGACCTGGTCGGGCGCAAGAACATCTACCGCCTGTATCTGGGTGCGGGCGCGCTGATGTACGCGCTGATCGCGTGGGTGGGGGACTCCTCGAAGCCGCTGTTCATCGTCTGCGCGCTGGTGATCCTCTCCTTCTACGGAGGCGGCTTCGCGACCATCCCCGCCTATCTGAAGGACCTCTTCGGCACCTACCAGGTCGGCGCGATCCACGGCCGGCTGCTCACCGCCTGGTCGACCGCCGGAGTCCTCGGACCGCTGATCGTCAACTGGATCGCGGACCGGCAGGAAGAGGCGGGCAAGTCCGGTGAGGCCCTGTACGGAACGTCGCTGATCATCATGATCGGGCTGCTGGCCATCGGCTTCGTCGCCAACGAACTCGTACGCCCCGTCCATGCCCGCCACCACGTTCCCGCCCCGAAGGAGGCCGAAGATGTCCACGAGCGACAGCAGTCCGCCTAGCGCACCGGCCAGCACGCCGCCCGGCCGCCGTGGGCTGATCGCCTTTTCCTGGGTGTGGGTGGGGGTGCCGCTCGCCTATGGCCTGTACGAACTGGTGCGGAAGGCGACGCAGCTGTTCACGGGGTGAATGCTCGGGTGTCCGAGCGTTCAACAAAAGGCGACAAGGCTGAAGCCGCTTTCCTGTGGCTTTACGTGTCCTCATACCGGTGAGTACCTGATCAGACTGGTGGGTCATACACCCAGGCAATGAGGGGGACCGCCCATGATCGGCTCACGCATCGTCGCTGTCGGCCACTACCAGCCCGCCAAGGTGCTCACCAACGAGGACCTGGCGGGTCTGGTCGACACCAGCGACGAGTGGATCAGGAGCCGGGTGGGCATCCGCACACGGCACATCGCCGGGCCCGACGAACCGGTCGACGAGCTGGCCGCGCATGCCGCCGCCAAGGCGCTCGCGGCGGCCGGACTCGCTCCCGGCGACATAGATCTGGTCCTGGTGGCGACCTCCACGGCGATCGACCGCTCGCCGAACATGGCCGCCCGGGTCGCCGCCCGCCTCGGCATCCCCTCCCCGGCCGTGATGGACCTCAACGTCGTCTGCGCGGGCTTCACGCACGCACTGGCCACCGCCGATCACGCCGTACGCGCCGGGGGCGCGAGCCGGGTGCTGGTCATCGGCGCCGACAAGATGTCCGATGTGGCGGACTGGACGGACCGTACGAGCTGCGTACTCGTCGGGGACGGAGCGGGGGCCGCGGTGGTCGAGGCCTCGGAGGAGGTCGGTATCGGGCCGGTTCTGTGGGGTTCCGTGCCCGAGATGGGGAACGCGGTACGGATCGAGGGCACGCCTGCGCGGTTCGCGCAGGAGGGGCAGAGCGTCTACCGGTGGGCCACCACCCAGCTTCCGCCCATCGCGCGCAAGGCCTGCGAGCGGGCCGGACTGGAACCCGAGGACCTCTCCGCGGTCGTGCTCCACCAGGCGAACCTGCGCATCATCGAGCCGCTCGCCGAGAAGATCGGCGCCGTGAACGCCGTCGTCGCCCGCGACGTCGCCGAGTCCGGCAACACCTCCGCGGCGAGCATCCCGCTCGCCTTCTCGAAGCTCGTCGAACGCGGGGAGATCTCGACCGGCGACCCGGTGCTGCTCTTCGGCTTCGGCGGCAATCTGTCGTACGCGGGACAGGTCGTCCGCTGCCCGTGACGTGCGGGTTCGCCGTCGTGTGACGAGTCCAACTCCCCCTGGCCCTGGCCGCTGTGCGCCGTAGACTGTAGACGAAAGACAATTGATACTGGCTGGCATTGGTGGCTGGCCTTGGCTTTCCGGCTGCGCGCTGCCGTTGCTCAGGAGGGGGACCGTGATGTTGTCGACAGGACTGCCGCCGGGGGCGGTACCCAAGCTCGAACGTCCGGGACCGCTCAGGGACCGTGTGTACGAGGCGCTCCTCGAGCTCATCACGACGCGTGCCCTGCAGCCAGGCCAGCACCTGGTCGAGAGCGAGCTCGCCGGGCATCTCGGGGTCTCCCGGCAGCCCGTACGCGAGGCGTTGCAGCGGCTGAACACCGAGGGGTGGGTCGATCTGCGGCCCGCGCAGGGCGCGTTCGTGCACGAGCCGACGGAGGAGGAGGCGGACCAGCTCCTCACGGTCCGTACGCTCCTGGAGGCCGAGGCGGCCCGGCTCGCCGCGGCTGCCGCGGGCAGCGCCGGCATCAGCGCCCTGGAGGAGCTGTGCGCCGAGGGCGAGCGGGCGGTGGACGCCGACGACGTGGACGGCGCGGTCGCGATGAACGCCCGCTTCCACGCGAAGGTCATGGAGCTGGCGGGCAACGCGGTCCTCGCGGAGCTCGCGGCGCAGGTCGACCGCCGGGTTCGCTGGTACTACACGCCGGTTGCCCGGCAGCGCGGTCACCAGTCCTGGATCGAACACCGCGAACTCATCGCGGCGATCTCGGCCCGCGACGAGCAGCGCGCTACGGAGGTCATGCGGGCCCACACGGAGCACACGCGTCGGACGTATCACGCGCGCGAGCGGGCGTAGCGCCCGCGCGTTCCCACGGGGCGGTGGCACCTCGCGTCTCACCTGCCGCCCAGTACCGCCTGCGTCTGTGTGGTCTGTCCCGCCGGCCGCCCGTCAGCGTCGTACAGATCCGTCTGGACGACGACGAACGAGCGGCCCACGTGCAATGGCCGGGACTCGGCGCGGGCGTGGCCCGAGCGGACGGCGCGGAAGAAGTTGGTCTTGGACTCGACGGTCGACGTGGCAGCGCCCGGCGGCAGGTTGAGGAACGCGCACACCGCGCCGGTCGTGTCGGCGAGCGTCATCAGCGCCCCGCCGTGCAGGACACCGCCGGCCGTGCACAACTCCGGTGCCCACAACAGCGTGCCCGCGACGCGGTCCGGCTCCGCCTTTTCCAGGCTGATGCCGAGCCGGATCGCGAACGGCACGGCGGCGAGCGGGTCTTCGGGGACTGGGGACGGCTTCTCGAGCAAGACGGAATCCCTCCGAGCGGGACGGCAGCGGGCAGTACGTCACCAGCCTGGCCGGACACTGGGCGAGCGTCGATTACCCCTGAGGTAACGGAGACCGTGAGTACACCGGCAAGAGGTGGCACCGACGGGGTTCGTCGCCCCCGGCGCCCGTCCAAAATCGCGTTGCGTGGCGGTTTCCCGGCGCTTTGGCTGTGCGGATGACTTCTCACCTGCACGCGCTCTGCTTCGACGCGAACGACCCGCTCCGCCTCGCGCGCTTCTGGGCCGACTTCCTGGGCTGGGAAATGTCCGATGACTTCTCCGAAGGCATCCTGCTCCTGCCGAGCGATGACACCGGGTTCCGGATGCGGTTCCTTCCGACCCAGGAGCAGAAGACCGGCCAGAACCAGATGCACTTCGATCTGACGAGCACGTCCCTTGACGACCAGCAGCAGACCGTGGCGAAGGCGCTCCGGCTCGGGGCCCGGCACATCGACATCGGTCAGCGCCCGGAGGAGGGGCATGTGGTGCTCGCCGACCCAGAGGGCAATGAGTTCTGCGTCATCGAGCCGGGCAACAACTTCCTTGCCGACTGCGGATTCATCGGAGCGCTCGCCTGCGACGGTTCGCAGGAGGTCGGGTACTTCTGGAGCCGGGCGCTGGGCTGGCCGCTGGTCTGGGACCAGGACCAGGAGACCGCGATCCGCTCGCCGCACGGCGGTCCGAAGGTCACGTGGGGCGGTCCGCCGCTGATGCCGAAGACGGGGAAGTACCGGCTGCACTTCGACCTCGCTCCACCGGTCGGCGGTGATCAGCAGGCGGAGGTCGAGCGTCTCGTCTCCCTCGGGGCGACTCGCGTCGACATCGGCCAGGGTGAGGTCCCCTGGGTGGTGATGGCCGATCCCGACGGTCATGAGTTCTGTGTGCTCAGGCCCCGATAACGCCAGCGATTCGGGTGGGCGGCCCTGCGCTCCTCAGGGTGGTCTCGGAGCCACCGTCGGCCACTCTTTGTCCTGTGAGTGGAAAAAGCGAGCACTAATTACCGCTCAACTTCTTCCCACCCCCGGCAACCGCTGCTACGTTCCCCTCGAAAGCACGACGAAGCTGTGCCGATGAGGCGGGGAGGGGCTCGTGAGACGTATGACGGCGCGACCCGCGAACGCCCACCAGGCGCGGCTGCTCAAGCTGTTGCGTGACGACGGGCCCAACTCCCGTGCCCAGCTGGGCGACCGGGTCGATCTCTCGCGGTCCAAGCTGGCCGTGGAGGTCGAGCGTCTCCTGGAGACGGGGCTCGTGGTGGCCGACGGACTCGCCGCCTCGCGCGGTGGCCGCCGGTCCCACAACATCCGGCTCGCGCCCGCTCTGCGCTTCCTCGGCGTGGACATCGGCGCGACGTCGATCGATGTGGCCGTCACCAACGCCGAGCTGGAGGTGCTCGGACACATCAACCAGCCCATGGACGTACGCGAGGGCCCGGTCGCGGTCTTCGAGCAAGTCCTGTCCATGGCAGCGAAGTTGAAGGCCTCGGGGCTCGCGGAAGGATTCGACGGCGCCGGTATCGGCGTACCAGGACCCGTCCGTTTCCCCGAGGGTGTCCCGGTCGCCCCGCCGATCATGCCGGGCTGGGACGGGTTCCCGGTGCGCGAGGCCCTGAGCCAGGACCTCGGCTGCCCCGTCATGGTCGACAACGACGTGAACCTGATGGCCATGGGGGAGCAGCACGCGGGCGTCGCACGCTCCGTGGGCGACTTCCTCTGCGTCAAGATCGGCACCGGTATCGGCTGTGGCATCGTCGTCGGCGGTGGGGTCTACCGCGGTACGACGGGCAGTGCCGGCGACATCGGCCACATCCTCGCGGTACCGGACGGCCGGCAGTGCGCCTGCGGCAACCGGGGCTGCCTGGAAGCCCACTTCAGCGGCGCCGCGCTCGCCCGCGACGCCACGGAAGCCGCCCAGCAGGGGCTGTCGCCGGAACTGTCGAGCCGCTTGGAGACGAACGGCAGCCTCAGCGCCGTCGACGTCGCCGCCGCGGCCGTCGCGGGCGACACCACCGCGCTCGATCTGATCCGCGAGGGTGGCTTCCGCACCGGCCAGGTCATCGCCGGACTCGTCAGCTTCTTCAACCCCGGCCTGGTGGTGATCGGCGGCGGGGTGACCGGCCTCGGCCACACCCTGCTCGCCGCGATCCGTACCCAGGTCTACCGCCAGTCGCTGCCCCTCGCGACCGGCAACCTCCCGATCGTTCTGGGGGAGTTGGGCCCCACCGCCGGAGTCATCGGTGCGGCCCGGCTCATCAGCGACCACCTGTTCTCACCCGCTTAACGCAGCACGTCAAGCTCACCAGCAGAGCCGCACGGTCAGCTCACGAACGTCGCACCTCACGCTCCATCAGGGCCGCACGCAGCGCTCACCAGCGCCACGTAGAGCCACCCGTACGACACCCTGCACCGCTCCGACACAGCACCCTGCATCACCCCAGCTCAGCACCCAGCACCGCCCCTGCCCTACCCCGCCCTGCCCTGAACCGGCCCGCACGCCCGCCAAGGGGAACCGTCATGGCATCCGAACCACCGCTGCTCACCATGTCCGGGATCACCAAGTCGTTCCCCGGCGTCCGCGCGCTCGACGGCGTCGACCTCGACGTCCAGCCCGGCGAGGTGCACTGTCTGCTCGGCCAGAACGGCGCCGGGAAGTCCACCCTCATCAAGGTGCTGGCCGGTGCCCACCAGCCCGACGACGGCACCATCACCTGGCGCGGCGACCCTGTCACCCTCCGCTCGCCGATCGCCGCCATGCGCCTCGGTATCGCCACCATCTACCAGGAACTCGACCTGGTGGAGGGCCTGTCGGTGGCCGAGAACGTCTACCTGGGCCATGAGCCGACGGCCGCCGGTTTCGTCGTACGACGCAAGGGCGCGCGTGCTTCAACCGCCGCTCTGCTCAAGCGACTTGGGCACCCGGAGATCGATCCGGCCCGTCTCGTCGGTGACCTGTCCGCCGCCCACCAGCAGATCGTCTCGATGGCGCGGGCGCTCTCCCACGACGTACGCCTCATCGTCATGGACGAGCCGTCCGCCGCGCTCGACCCCGACGAGGTCGACAACCTCTTCCGTATCGTCGGCGATCTCACCGCCGACGGCGTGGCCGTCGTCTACATCTCGCACCGCCTGGAGGAGATCCGCCGCATCGGCGACCGCGTCACGGTCCTCAAGGACGGTCGGGCCGTGGCCGGTGGGCTGCCCGCGAAGTCGACGCCGACGCGCGAGGTCGTGGCGCTGATGACGGGGCGGAACGTGGAGTACGTCTTCCCCGACCGGCCGGTGCACGACGCGCTCCCGGATCCGGTACTCGAGGTCAAAGGCCTTGCCCGCGAAGGGGAGTTCGCGCCCCTCGACCTCACGCTCCGGCCCGGCGAGATCGTCGGCCTCGCCGGACTCGTCGGCTCCGGACGCTCCGAGATCCTGGAGACCATCTACGGCGCGCGCAAGCCGACGGCAGGTCAAGTCCTTGTCGGGGGAAGGCGTTTGAAGCCGGGCAGCGTACGGGACGCCGTCCGCGCCGGACTCGGACTCGCCCCCGAGGAGCGCAAGGCGCAGGCCCTGCTGATGCTGGAGTCCGTCACGCGGAACGTGTCCGTGTCCTCCATGTCCCGCTTCTCGTACGGGGGTTGGCTGGACCGGAGCGGCGAGCGGGAAGCGGCCCTCAAGGCCACGCGCGAGCTGTCGCTGCGGCCCGACAACCCCTCCGTGCCCGTGCGCACCCTCTCCGGCGGCAACCAGCAGAAGGCCGTACTGGCCCGCTGGCTGCTGCGCGGCTGCCGGGTGCTGCTGCTCGACGAGCCCACCCGCGGCGTCGACGTCGGCGCCCGCGCCGAGCTGTACGCCGTCATCCGCCGCCTCGCCGACGAAGGCCTGGCCGTGCTCATGGTCTCCAGCGAAGTCCCCGAAGTCCTCGGGCTCGCCGACCGCGTCCTGGTGCTCCGCGAGGGCCACGTCGTGCATACGGCGCCCGCCCGGGAGCTCGACGAACACCGCGTACTCGACCTCGTCATGGAAGGAACTCCGGCGTCATGACGCAGCACGCATCACCGCCCCGCGGTGACACCCCGAAAGTGTCGCCGGTGGAGGGACCCAACCCCTGGCGGGCACTCACCGCCCGCGCCGACGTCCGCACCCTCTCACTGCTCGGCGTACTCGCCGCCCTGATCATCATCGGCGGCATCACCAAGCCCGACCAGTTCCTCGACACCCGCAACCTCCAACTCGTCCTCACCCAGGCCTCGGTCATCGGTGTCGTCACCGTCGGCATGACCTTCGTCATCGTCTCCGGCGGCATCGACCTGTCCGTCGGCGCGATCGTCGCGCTCGCCTCCGTATGGGCCACGACCGTGGCCACCCAGGAGTTCGGGTTCATCGGCATCCTCTTCACCTCGGTGATCGTCGGCGTGGGCTGCGGACTGGTGAACGGCATGCTGATCGCGTACGGCGCCATGGTCCCGTTCATCGCGACACTCGCCATGCTCGCCTCAGCCCGCGGACTCGCCCTGCAGATCACCGACGGCAGCACTCAGGTCGTGACCGTCCAGAGCGTGCTCGACCTCGGCGGGCGCGACGCCTACATCCTGGGCATCCCGCCGCTTGTCATGGTCTTCGCGGTGGTCACCGTCATCGGCTGGCTGCTGCTCAACCGCACCACCTTCGGGCGGCGCACGGTGGCCGTCGGCGGCAACGCGGAGGCGGCCCGGCTCGCGGGTATCGACGTACGCCGGCAGCGGCTGTACCTGTATCTGCTCTCCGGGCTGTGCTGCGGTATCGCCGCCTTCCTGCTGGTCGTGCTGTCCGGTTCGGGCCAGAACACCAACGGCAACCTCTACGAACTCGACGCCATCGCCGCGGCGATCATCGGCGGCACGCTGCTCAGCGGCGGGCGCGGCACCATCGTCGGCTCGGTGCTCGGCGTCCTGATCTTCACCACGATCACCAACATCTTCGCCCTGAACAACCTGCAGAGCGACGTCCAGCAGATCGCCAAGGGCGCGATCATCGTCGCCGCCGTGCTCGTCCAGCGCCGTACCGCACATACGACTTAACGCCCGTACGGCATCCACGACCTGACTCCAGCATCGCCAGCACGACCTGACTCCAGTACCGCCAGCACGTCTTGAGGCCGTAGCGCCATCACGACTTGAGCCGTTTCGCACGTCCTTCACGGAAGGGTCCACCGCCATGCCAGAGCTCACCAGCCGCAGAGGACTGCTCTTCGGCACCGCCGCCGTCGGGGCCGGCGCCCTGCTCGCCGGTTGCACGAGTAACGAGTCCAGCGACGAGCCGGCCTCCAACGACCAGCCCGCCGCCGACGACAAGCCCGGCAAGCAGGTCACCATCGGCTTCGCAGGACCGCAGGCCGACCACGGCTGGCTGAACGCGATCAACGAGAACGCCAAGAGCCGGGCGAAGAAGTACAAGGACGTCACGCTGGAGATCACCGAGGGCTCCAACGACACCGCCGCGCAGATCGGCCAGATCGAGACCCTGATCAACAAGAAGGTCGACGTCCTGGTGATCCTGCCCGCCGACGGCAAGGCGCTCACCCAGGTCGGGCTCCAGGCCATGCGCGCCGGCATTCCCGTCGTCAACCTCGACCGGATCTTCAACTCCCCGCAGGCGTACCGCTGTTGGATCGGCGGCGACAACTACGGCATGGGCCTGAACGCCGGTCACTACATCGGCGAGAAGCTCAAGGACAAGAAGAACGCCCGCGTCATCGAACTCGCCGGCCTCGACAACCTGGAGCTGACCCAGCAGCGTACGCAGGGCTTCGACGCGGCCCTGAAGAACTACCCGAACATCAAGAAGGTCGCCCGGCAGGCCGCCGACTTCACCGTCGAGTCGGGCCAGGCCAAGATGTCCCAACTCCTCCAGGCCCAGTCGAAGTTCGACGCCCTGTGGAACCACGACGACGACCAGGGCGTGGGCGCCCTGCGCGCCATCGACCAGGCCGGCCGCGACGACTTCCTGATGGTCGGCGGCGCGGGCGCACTGTCCGCCTTCCAGGCGATCAAGGCAGACGACGGCGTCCTCAAGGCCACCGTCCTCTACCCGCCGACGATGGCCGCATCGGCGATCGACCTGGCCCGCGCCCTGGGCCAGGGCAAGGGCGTGGGCGGCCTGGCGGAGTTCGAGATCCCGGCATCCCTGACGCTCTACTCGGCAGTCGTCGACAAGGAGAACGTCGATCAGTACATGTCCACGGGGTTCAAGTGACGTGTCCACCGGGTTCGAGGGCGCGCCCCGTTCAGGGGCGCGGGCTGTGAAGATGCGGCTCCACCAGCGCCCCGTAAGGGGCGCGGGGCTGTATCACTGTGCGGCTCCGCCGCGCGGGCGCGACCAGCCACAACGGACCCGCAGATAGTCGACTGCACCACCCGCGGAGCGCCCGCTCATACCCCCCACCGCGCTACGACACGAGGAGGACTCCCGCATGGGACAGCCGCAGCAGCCCGACGAGGCAGAGGCCGGGGCAGCGGTCGAGAAGCCCACGGCCCAGAGCCCGGTGGCCGAGAAGCCGCCGCTAGGCGTTGGCATGGTCGGATACGCATTCATGGGCGCCGCTCACTCCCAAGGCTGGCGCACAGTGGGCCGCGTCTTCGACCTGCCCCGCCACCCCGTCCTCGCCGCCGTCTGCGGCCGCGACGGACAGGCCGTACGCGCGGCGGCCGACCGGCTCGGCTGGGCGGCGGCCGAGACCGACTGGCGGGCGCTGATCACCCGGGACGACGTCGACCTCGTCGACATCTGCACGCCCGGCGACAGCCACGCCGAGATCGCCCTTGCCGCACTGGCCGCGGGCAAGCACGTGCTGTGCGAGAAGCCCCTCGCCAACACGGTGGAGGAGGCCGAGGCGATGACCGAGGCCGCCGAAGCCGCAGCTGCACGCGGCCAGGTGGCGATGGTCGGCTTCAACTACCGCCGCGTGCCCGCGACTTCGCTGGCCCGGAAGATGGTCGCCGAGGGACGGTTGGGCGCCCTGCGCCACGTACGGGTGACGTACCTTCAGGACTGGCTGGTGGACCCGCAGTTCCCACTGACCTGGCGGCTGCGCAAGGAGACGGCGGGCTCGGGCGCGCTCGGCGACCTGGGCGCGCACATCGTCGACCTCGCGCAGTACATGGTGGGCGAGCCGGTCGTCGGAGTGTCGGCGCTGACCGAGACCTTCGTACGGGAGCGGCCGCTGCCCGGCGGACCGACCAGCGGACTGTCCGCCGTCTCGGCCAACGGATCCGGCCCGGTCACCGTGGACGACGCCGCCCTGTTCACCGGCCGGTTCGCCTCCGGCGCGCTCGCCTCCTTCGAGGCCACCCGGTACGCCACCGGCCGCAAGAACGCCCTGCGTATCGAACTGAACGGTGAACACGGCTCGTTGGCCTTCGACCTGGAACGGCTCAACGAACTCGAGTACCACGACCACCGCGAGCCCGGCACCCACGCCGGCTTCCGCCGCATCCTCGTCACCGAGCCCGATCACCCCTACCTGGAGGCCTGGTGGCCGCCCGGTCACGGCCTCGGCTACGAGCACACCTTCGTCCACCAGGCCCGCGACCTGGTGACCGCCATCGCCGAGGGCCGCGCACCGGTGCCGTCCTTCGCCGACGGACTGCAGGTGCAGCGCGTACTCGCGGCCGTCGAAGAGAGCGCCGCGAAGAACTCCGTATACACACCCATCGCGAGTTGAGGAGGGCCGTTCCATGCCGCGCAACTTCACGCTCTTCACCGGCCAGTGGGCCGACCTGCCGCTCGAGGAGGTCTGCAGGCTCGCCCGCGACTTCGGCTACGACGGGCTCGAACTCGCCTGCTGGGGCGACCACTTCGAGGTCGACAAGGCACTCGCCGATTCCTCGTACCTCGATTCCAGGCACCAACTGCTCGACAAGTACGGCCTGAAGTGCTGGGCCATCTCCAACCATCTGGTCGGCCAGGCGGTCTGCGACGCCATCATCGACGAACGCCACCAGGCGATCCTCCCGGCCCGTATCTGGGGCGACGGCGAGGCGGAAGGCGTACGACAGCGGGCGGCGTCCGAGATCGCCGACACCGCGCGCGCGGCGGCGGCCTTCGGCGTCGACACCGTCATCGGCTTCACGGGGTCCGCGATCTGGCACCTGGTCGCGATGTTCCCGCCCGCCCCCGAGTCGATGATCGAGCGTGGCTACGAGGACTTCGCGCTGCGCTGGAACCCGATCCTCGACGTCTTCGACCACGAGGGCGTGCGGTTCGCCCACGAGGTCCACCCGAGCGAGATCGCGTACGACTACTGGACAACTCAGCGCGCGCTGGAGGCAGTTGACCACCGCCCGGCCTTCGGGCTGAACTTCGACCCCTCGCACTTCGTCTGGCAGGACCTCGACCCGGTCGGCTTCCTGTGGGACTTCCGCGACCGGATCTACCACGTCGACTGCAAGGAAGCGCGCAAGCGCCTCGACGGCCGCAACGGCCGACTCGGCTCGCATCTGCCCTGGGGCGACCCGCGCCGCGGCTGGGACTTCGTGTCCGCAGGTCACGGCGACGTCCCGTGGGAGGACGTGTTCCGGATGCTGCGCTCCATCGACTACAAGGGCCCCATCTCGGTCGAGTGGGAGGACGCGGGCATGGACCGCCTCCAGGGAGCGCCTGAGGCACTCACCCGGCTCAAGGCGTACGACTTCGAGCCGCCGACGGCGTCCTTCGACGCGGCGTTCGGCGGCAACGACTGATCTTTCTGGCACACCTCCGGGGTGACGGCGCACCCCGGCGTTCCGCACACACCCGTACGACCGGCCCCATCGTGGAGGCAATTCGTGCACCCGCATGTCAGAAACAGGAACACCAGAAGCCACACCAGACGCCCGAGACTTCGTGGGGCCCTCGCGTTGCTGAGCGGTCTGCTGCTCGCGGGCGCCTCACTCGGCCTCACCGCCCCAGCGGCGGGCGCGGCCGTCGCCGACCCGGGTGGCACCCCGGCGGCTGCTGAGCCCGCGGCCGAGCCCAAGGCCGAGGACTTCCAGCAGGTCACCCTCGCCAAGGGCGAACCCGAGACCGGTGAGCCCATGTCGCTCGCCGTCCTCCCGGACCGCTCGGTCCTGCACACCTCGCGCGACGGGGAGCTGCGGATCACCGACGCCGCGGGCACCACGAAGCTCGCGGGCAAACTCGACGTGTACGCGCACGACGAGGAAGGCCTGCAGGGCATCGGCGTCGACCCCGACTTCGCCGACAACCGCTTCATCTACCTTTACTACGCCCCGCCGATGAACACCCCGGCGGGCGACGCCCCCGAGACGGGCACCGCCGCCGACTTCGCGCCCTTCGACGGCGTCAACCGGCTCTCCCGCTTCGTCCTCAACGCCGACGGCACCCTCGACAAGGCCAGCGAGACGAAGATCCTCGACGTCCCGGCGACCCGCGGCATCTGCTGCCACGTCGGCGGCGACATCGACTTCGACGCGGCGGGGAACCTGTATCTGTCGACCGGCGACGACTCCAACCCGTTCCAGTCTGACGGCTTCACCCCCATCGACGAGCGCGCGAACCGCAACCCGGCCTTCGACGCCCAGCGCACGGCCGGCAACACCAACGACCTGCGCGGCAAGATCCTCCGCATCAAGGTGAACGCCGACGGCTCCTACGCCATCCCCGACGGCAACCTCTTCGCCCCCGGCACGGACAAGACGCGCCCCGAGATCTACGCGATGGGCCTGCGCAACCCGTTCCGCTTCAGCGTCGACAAGGAGACGGGGATTCTGTACGTGGGTGAGTACGGCCCCGACGCAGGAGCCGCCGACCCGGCCCGTGGTCCCGCAGGCCAGGTCGAGTTCGCCCGCATCACCGAGCCCGGCAACTTCGGCTGGCCGTACTGCACCGGCGACAACGACGCCTACGTCGACTACGACTTCGCAACCGGCGCTTCCGGAGCGGCATTCGACTGCGCCGCCCCCAAGAACACCTCGCCGAACAACACCGGCCTGACCGACCTGCCTCCGGCGCAGCCCGCGTGGATCCCGTACGACGGCGCGTCCGTCCCGGAATTCGGTGACGGCTCCGAGTCCCCGATGGGCGGCCCGGTCTACCACTACGACCCGAACCTCGACTCGCCGGTCAAATTCCCCGAGGCATACGACGGGGACTTCTTCGCCGGGGAGTTCGGCCGCCGCTGGATCAAGCGGATCACCTCGGACGCCGACGGCACCGTGCAGGCCATCAACGACATACCGTGGACCGGCACCCAGGTGATGGACATGGCCTTCGGCCCGGACGGCGCGCTGTACGTCCTCGACTACGGCCTGGCCTGGTTCGGCGGCGACGAGAACTCCGCGCTGTACCGGATCGAGAACGCCACCGACGGACACTCACCCGTGGCACAGGCCGCGGCCGACCGTACGTCAGGACAGGCACCGCTGAAGGTGAAGTTCTCCTCCGCCGGCACCAGTGACGCCGACGGCGACTCCCTCACGTACAGCTGGGACTTCGGCGACGGCGGCAAGTCCACGTCGGCGAACCCCACGCACAAGTACAGGAAGAACGGGACATACACAGCGACGCTGACGGCCAAGGACCCCGGCGGCCGCACCGGCAGCTCCAGTGTGCAGGTCGTGGTGGGCAACACGGCGCCGAAGGTGACCCTGGAACTGCCGCGTGACGGGCAGCTGTTCAGCTTCGGGGACGCCGTGCCGTTCAAGGTGAAGGTCACCGATCCGGAGGACGGGACCATCGATTGTGCCAAGGTGAAGGTCACCTTCATCCTCGGCCACGACAGCCACGGTCACCCGGTGACCTCGGCGAACGGCTGCACCGGCACCATCCAGACCAGCGCCGACGGCGGCCATGACGAGGACGCGAACATCTTCGGCGTCTTCGACGCGGAGTACACCGACGGCGGTGGCGGCGGCCAGGAGGCGCTCACCAGCCACGACCAGGGCGTCGTCCAGCCCAAGCACCGCCAGGCCGAGCACTTCGGGAAGGCCTCGGGAACCAAGGTGCAGACACGTGCCACCGCGCACGGCGGTGAGACCGTCGGCGACATCAACAACGGCGACTGGATCTCCTTCGAGCCCTACGTCCTGAGCAACGCCAAGAAGCTCACGGCACGCGTCGCCTCCGAGGGCGCGGGCGGAAAGCTCGAGATCCGCGCGGGCTCGCCCAAGGGGCGTCTGCTCGGCACGGCGACCGTTCCGGTGACGGGCGGCTCGGAGAAGTACCAGGACGTCAGTACGTCCCTGAAGGGCGCACCGCGCGGGACGACCACGCTCTACCTCGTGTTCAAGGGGCGTGGCACCGGAGCGCTGTACGAGGTCGACGACTTCACGTTCACGACCGGCTGAGGGAGGGCGACGCGATGCGAGCAACAGGCAGAACGGTGACCGCGCTGTTGGGCGCCGCCCTGCTCATCGGGTGTGTGTCGGGGCCGGCCGCGTCCAAGGGGCCTGAAGGGCCTGATGGGCAGCAGGCTGAGTCGAAGGAGGCTGACGTCAAGGGTCGTGCGGACGGCCGGGTGCTGGTGTTCTCCAAGACCGCCGGGTTCCGGCACGACTCCATCCCGGAGGGGATCGCCGCGGTGAAGGACCTCGGCGCCGCGAACGGATTCGCCGTGGACGCGACGGAGAACGGGGCAGCCTTCACGTCCCGCAACCTCGCCAAGTACGACGCCGTCGTGTTCCTGTCCACCACCGGCGATGTGCTCAACGCGGGCCAGCAGAAGGCCTTCGAGGGCTACATCCAGCGCGGGGGCGGCTACGTGGGCATCCACGCCGCCGCCGACACCGAGTACGACTGGTCCTTCTACGGCGGCCTGGTGGGCGCCTACTTCAAGTCGCACCCGGCGATCCAGGCCGCACGGATCGAGGTCGAGGACCATGCGCATCCGGCCACCGCGCATCTCCCGGAGTCCTGGAAGCGTACGGACGAGTGGTACGACTACCGCTCCAACCCCCGGGAACGCACCCATGTCCTGGCCTCGCTCGACGAGTCGTCGTACACCGGCGGCACGATGAACGGCGATCATCCGATTGCGTGGTGCCAGAACTATCAGGGCGGCCGCGCCTTCTACACCGGCGTCGGCCACACCAAGGAGTCGTACGCCGACCCCGCCGTCCGGCAGCACCTGCTGGGCGGACTCCGCTGGGCGATCGGGGCCGCGGAGGCCGACTGCCGTCCGGAGAACGGTTACCGGCAGCTCTTCGACGGCACTGAGGCGTCACTCTCCGCCTGGAAGCAGGCGGGGCCGGGCTCGTTCACGCTGGGTGACGACGGCACGCTGACGTCGGTGGGTGGCCTGGGCATGCTCTGGTACGGCGCCTCGGGGTTCGGTTCGTACTCGCTGAAGCTCGACTGGAAGATGGCGAGTGCCTCCGGTGACGACAACTCCGGTGTCTTCGTGGGCTTCCCGGCCTCCGACGATCCCTGGTCTGCCGTCAACAACGGGTACGAGATCCAGATCGACGCGACCGACGCCCCCGATCGCACCACTGGGGCCGTGTACAGCTTCCAGTCCGCCGACATCAAGAAGCGCGACCGTGCGCTGAACCCGCCGGGGGAGTGGAACACGTACGAGATCCGTGTGGAGGGCGAACGGCTCCGCGTCTATCTCAACGGCGTGAAGATCAACGATTTCACCAACACCGATCCGGTGCGCAGCCTGCGCGACGGTCATATCGGCATCCAGAACCACGGTGCCGAAGACCAGGTGTCCTTCCGCGACATCCGGATCAAGGAACTGCCCGCGCGATCTGCTGCGCAGGGCGATTGAGCGGCGGCGGGCGGGGGACGCCGGACCCCCGCCCGCCGTCTTTCCTGTTCTTCTCATCTCCGGTTCTGTACGGCCGTTTGGTTTGCGTACGGCCCGTCTGGTTCGCGTATGACAAGGAGGCTGACCATGTCCGTCGAACCGTCCCCTTCCGAGTCACGGATGTCCGAGTCGCGGGTGCCCGAGTCACGGGTGGGCGTGTGGCTGATCGGAGCGCGCGGTTCCGTCGCCACGACCGTTGTCGCGGGCTGCGCGGCCATGACCGCGGGCCTGCATCCTCCGACGGGCATGGTCACCGAGACCGACCCCTTCTCCGGCTCCGGACTGCCGGCGTTGTCGTCCCTCGTCTTCGGCGGCCACGACACGATGGACTGCCCCCTGCCCAAGCGCGCTGAGGCACTGGCCGCCGGGGGCGTCCTGCTGCACGGCCTCCCGACAGCCGTGGGCGCCGAACTCGCCACCGCGGACCGGGAGATCAGGCCGGGCGGCCCAGTCCCCGGCGACACCCGGGACACGGAGGAACTCGTCGCCGCCTTCGCCGCGGACATGCGTGACTTCGTACGCCGCCACGGCCTCGCCCGGGCGGTGGTCGTGAACGTCGCCTCCACGGAACCGGCCCCGGACAGCACCGAACTACCCCCAAGCTCGCTCTACGCGGCCGCGGCGCTGCGGGCCGGCTGCCCGTACGTCAACTTCACCCCCTCCACGGGTCTCCACCACCCGGCGCTGGCGTCAGCCGCCGCCGCGTCCGGTCTGCCGTACGCCGGCCGTGACGGCAAAACCGGCCAGACCCTGCTGCGCTCGGTACTGGGCCCGATGTTCGCGCAGCGCGCGCTGACGGTCCGCGCCTGGTCCGGCACAAACCTGCTCGGCGGCGGAGACGGAGCGGCCCTGTCCGACCCCGCTGCCGCGGCCGCGAAGAACGCCGGCAAGGAACGCGTCCTGGCCGACACCCTCGCCGCGGTCCCCGAGGGCGAGGTCCACATCGACGACGTACCGGCCCTCGGCGACTGGAAGACCGCCTGGGACCACATCGCCTTCGACGGCTTCCTCGGCACCCGCATGATCCTCCAGACGACGTGGCAGGGCTGCGACTCCGCCCTCGCAGCGCCCCTGGTCCTGGATTTGGTGCGCTTGGTGGCACGGGCCCAGGAGGTGGGTCTGTCGGGTCCGTTGGGCGAGCTGGGCTTCTATTTCAAGGATCCGGTGGGTGACGGGCCTTCGGCGTTGGGGGAGCAGTACGCGGAACTGGTGGGGTTTGGAGGGCGGTTGGGTGCGTTGGGTGCTTCCGGTGCGTCCGGTCATGCCTCGGCTCCATTGGGTGCTTCTGGAGCCTGTGGTGCCTCGGGTGCTTCCGGTGCGTTGGGCGCTTCGGATCCACCTGGTGCGTCCGTGGCGGCGGCTGAATTCGGTGAGCTGGGCGCGCGGGAGCCGCAGGAGCCGCGGGTTCCGCGAGGGCTGTCGGGGGAGGGGCGATGAGAGAACTGGAGCGCGGGACGACACACGGCGCTTCGGCGGATGAGCCCGCGCAGCGGCGGCTCGGGCCGCTGATCGCCGGGCAGGGTGGCCGCGTGCCCGACGAGGGCACGCTGGCCGGAGGTGGCGGTGAGTCCACGTCCAGCGCAAGCACCGGCTCGTCGGCGACCGGCCCTGTCGTTCACCCCCTCCGCTTCGGTTACGGCACCAACGGCCTCACCGACCTCCGCCTCAACGACGCTCTCGCCCTCCTCGCCGACCTTGGCTACACCGGCGTAGGACTGACCCTCGACCACATGCACCTGGACCCGCTCGCCCCGGACCTCGCGGCCCGCACCCGTCGAGTCGCCCGCAGGCTGGACGAACTCGGACTGAGCGTCACCATCGAGACCGGCGCACGGTACGTCCTCGACCCGTGGCGCAAGCACGGTCCGTCGCTGCTCGACCCGGATCCGGAGCAACGGGCCCGACGTGTCGACCTGTTGATCCGGGCGGTTCAGGTGGCCACCGACCTGGGCGCCCACGCCGTGCACTGCTTCAGCGGGATCACACCTGAAGACACGGACCAGGAAACCGCCTGGAAGCGCCTCGCCGAACCACTCACCCCCGTCCTCGACACCGCCACCACCGCCGGCATCCCCCTCGCCATCGAACCCGAACCCGGTCATCTCCTCGCCACCCTCGACGACTTCCACCACCTCCGCCGAACCTTGGGCAGCCCCGACGCCCTCGGTCTCACTCTCGACATCGGCCACTGCCAGTGCCTCGAACCCCTCTCACCCGCGGAGTGCGTACGCGCCGCCGCCCCCTGGCTCCGCCACGTCCAGATCGAGGACATGCGCCGCGGCCTCCATGAACACCTCCCCTTCGGCGACGGAGAGATCGACTTCCCGCCCGTACTCGAAGCCCTGGCCACCACCCCCTATCAGGGCCTGATCGTCGTCGAACTACCCCGCCACTCCCACGCCGGCCCTCAACTCGCCAAGCAATCCCTCCAGTTCCTGCACCATGCGGCCGCTGCTCTCAAGGCTCAGAAGCCCGGCAGCTCCCAGGACTCGGACAACTCCCACATCGCTGACGGGTCCCAAGACCTTGGTGGGTCCCAAGACCCTGAGGGATTCCAAGGTCCCGATGGCTCCCAAGACCCGGACAGCTCCCACGTCCCCGACGAGACCCCGATCCCCGGCGAGGGCCCCGCCGCCTCCGAAGGGAGAATCCCGTGAACCACCTCCACAACGCCGCCGCTCCTTCTCCCACCGCTCCTTCTCCCACCGCTCCTCCTCCCGCCACGCCGGAGCTGACGGAAGCCGTCGCCGCCCTGCGCGCCCGCCTGAACTCCCAGCTGGACGCCACTGCCCGCGCCTGGCTGGACCGTGCCCTGGACGAGGCGGCGGCCCACCCAGGCAGTCACGGGCCCATCTCCGCCTGGGAGTTGCGCATCGCCGAAGCCGGTCGCCGTTGCGGACCCGAACACGCCGACGCCGCCCGCGTCCTCCTCCTGCATGCGGCTCAGGCCGATGCCGACACCCTGGCCCGCGTCTACCGCCAGGGCACCGCCGCCGAACGCCGCGCCGTCCTGCACGCCCTCCCCGACCTCGTACCGGGCCCCGACGCCCTGCCGATCGTCGAGGACGCCCTGCGCACCAACGACACCCGGCTCCTGGCCGCGGCCGTCGGCCCGTACGCCGCCCGGCATCTGGATGCCCACAACTGGCGGCACGCGGTCCTGAAGTGCCTGTTCACCGGCGTCCCCATCGACACGGTGGCCGACCTGCCCCGCCGAGCCCGCGCCGACTTCGAACTGGCCCGCATGCTCGGCGATTACGCCGACGAACGCTCCGCTGCGGGCCGTCCCGTGCCCGAGGACCTGTACCGCGTCCTGGCCCTGACCGAGCCCGGGAGCGATGTGCCGACCGCTTCGGCAACGTCGGATCACCCCGGCACCCCGTCCGGCAAGGAGTCCTGATGCGCATCTTCGACCCCCACATTCATATGACGTCACGGACCACCGACGACTACGAGGCCATGTACACGGCCGGCGTGCGAGCGGTTGTCGAGCCCTCCTTCTGGCTCGGCCAGCCCCGCACCTCACCCGCCTCCTTCCTCGACTACTTCGACTCACTTCTGGGCTGGGAGCCCTTCCGCGCCGCCCAGTACGGCATCGCCCACCACTGCACGCTCGCCCTCAACCCCAAGGAGGCGAACGATCTCCGCTGTGTGCCCGTCCTCGACGAACTGCCCCGGTATCTCGTCAAGGACCAGGTCGTGGCCGTCGGCGAGATCGGCTACGACTCGATGACCCCCGCCGAGGACAGCGCACTGGCGCACCAGCTCCAGCTTGCCGCCGACCATGCGCTGCCCGCCCTCGTCCACACCCCGCACCGAGACAAGCTGGCGGGCCTGCGCCGCACCCTCGACGTCGTCAGGGAGTCCGCGTTGCCCCCGGACCGGGTGCTCGTCGACCACCTCAACGAGACCACGGTCAAGGAGGCCAAGGACGGCGGCTGCTGGCTCGGGTTCTCCGTCTATCCGGACACCAAGATGGACGAGGAACGGATGGTCGCGGTGCTGCGGGAGTACGGGCCCGAGAAGGTCCTGGTCAACTCCGCGGCCGACTGGGGAAGAAGCGACCCCCTCAAGACCCGCAAGGTCGGCGACGCCATGCTCGAGGCAGGTTTCACCGAGGACGACATCGACCAGGTGCTGTGGCGCAACCCCGTCGCCTTCTACGGACTCAGCGGCCGGCTCACCCTCGACGTCGCCGCCACGGACGCCACCCATGAGGGCAACTCCATCCTCCGCGGCACCCCGGTCACCGACGCGGCCACCTCGGAGGCGTAACCCATGCGCTTCCGACACCCCGACGGCTCGACCGTCCACCTCGCCTATTGCACCAACGTCCACCCGGCCGAGACGTTCGACGGCGTCCTCGCCCAACTCCGCGACCACTGCGAACCCGTACGCCGGCGCCTCGGCCGCGACCGCCTCGGCATCGGCCTGTGGCTGGCCAAGGACGCCGCTCACGCCCTCGTGAGCGACCCGTCCGCCCTGCGCAGGCTGCGCACCGAGCTCGATGCCCGGGGCCTTGAGGTCGTCACCCTCAACGGCTTCCCGTACGAAGGCTTCGGCGCCGAAGAGGTCAAGTACCGCGTGTACAAGCCGGACTGGGCCGACGCCGAGCGTCTCGAGCACACCACCGCCCTGGCCCGTGTCCTTGCCGGCCTGCTGCCCGACGACGTCACCGAAGGCAGCATCTCCACCCTGCCGCTCGCCTGGCGCACCGCCTATGACGACACCCGTGCCGTCCAGGCACACACGGCCCTCGTCACCTTGGCCGAACGCCTCGACGCCCTGGAGGAGTTGACCGGCCGCTCCATCCGCATCGGCCTCGAGCCGGAGCCCGGCTGCATCGTCGAAACCACCGCTGATGCCATCGCCCCGCTCACCGCGATCGGTCACGACCGCATCGGGGTCTGTGTCGACACCTGTCATCTCGCCACCTCCTTCGAAGATCCGCACACTGCCCTGGACGCGCTGGCCACCGCCCGCGTCCCCATCATCAAGTCGCAGCTCTCAGCCGCTCTGCACGCCGAACACCCCCACCTTCCCGAAGTACGCGAGGCCCTCTCCGCCTTCGACGAGCCCCGCTTCCTGCACCAGACCCGCGTCACTGCCACCGCAGCTGGCCTCGTCGGCACCGACGACCTCGGTGAAGCTCTCAAGGGCGACGCTTTGCCCGACACGTCCCCGTGGCGCGCCCACTTCCACGTCCCGTTGCACGCGGCGCCTGCCGCGCCCCTCTCTTCCACGCTGCCCGTACTCAAGGACGTACTGACCCGGCTGGTGGGCGGCCCGCACCCGCTCACCCGTCATCTGGAAGTCGAGACCTACACCTGGCAGACCCTCCCGGCCGAGTTGCGCCCACGCAGCCGCCCCCAGCTCGCGGACGGAATCGCCGCCGAACTCACCCTCGCCCGCGACCTGTTGACGGACCTCGGCTTGAAGGAGCTGCCGTGATCCAGTCCGTGAACCGAACTGTGAGCCAGCCCAGGCGCTATCGCGTGACGGTCGTGCCCCTCGACCCGTCACCTATTCGCGGCAGCCACGGCCGCCTTCCCACGAGCGACGACGAACGTCCGCTCCCCATCTGCTCCACCCCCCGCACTGTCGACGGCCGCCCCTCGGCCACCGACATGAAGTCGCTCCTGCTCCATCCGACCGGTCCCGACTGATCGGCGCCGACGGGCACGCCATGGCCCGCGGTCCCACCCGACCTGTCTCTTCCAACTGGTCACAAGTGAAGCACTCACCACTGACAACGCCCTTCGACACCGAGGAGTTCCAGGCATGAGCCGCTCCAGCCGCACCGCCATCACGGCCGTCACCAGCAAGAACGACGATCCCGAACTCACCCACCGCCTCAGCAGAAGAGGCATGCTCGGCGTGGCCGCGGGCGCCACCGCCGCAGCCCTGCTCGGCACCGCCGCCACCCCCGCCGCGGCCGCCGAAGCGGGCCGGGGCCGCCCCGTCCTGCCGCCCGGCCGGCTCGGCATCCAGCTCTACAGCCTCCGCGACAAGGTCTCCACGCTCGGCTTCGCTCCCGTCTTCGCCGAGTTGAAGAAGTACGGGTACGACGAGGTCGAGTTCGCCGGATACACCCAGGGCTCGGCGGGACCCATCACACTTGCCCAGCTCAAGCGGCTGGCCCGCGACCACGGCCTGAACCCCATCGGCAGCCACGTCGGCTACTACTCCAGCGACCCGAACGCGTACACCTTCGCGCAGAACCTCAACAAGGTCCTCGACGACGCCCAGGCTCTCGGTCTCAAGCACATCGGCACCGCGTCGAACCCGTTCCGCTACGGCTCGACCGTCGACGCGTGGAAACGCGCCGCCGAGGAGTTCAACACCTACGGTGCGGCGGCGAGGGCGCGCGGCATGAAGTTCTACCAGCACAACCACTCGGAGGAGTTCTCCTTCGCCACCGACAAGCCGAACGTCCGCCTCTACGACGTGCTGCTCGCCGAGACCGACCCGAAGCTCGTCTACCTGGAGATGGACATCTACTGGGCCTACGTGGGCCAGTTCCGTTTCTCCAAGCGGGTCGACGGCACACCGGCGCCCTTCGAGCCCCTCGACTACGTACTCAAGCGCCCCAACCGCTACCCGCTCTTCCACGTGAAGGACGGCGTCAGCGACCCGTCGAACCCCTTCGGCTACCAAATGACCGACGTCGGCGACGGCGACATCGACTACAAGCGCTTCATCTCCGGCGTCACGCGCCTGAAGGGCCACCGCCTCGCCCACCACTGGCAGGCCGAACACGACAACCCCGCCGAGTCGTTCACCTTCGCCCGCCGCTCGAGCGAGCATCTGCACTCCCTGCGCGAGAAGTGCTGACGGCTCCCACAGCGTGCGCCCTCCCGTCGGCACAGAAGGCTGCCGACGGGAGGGCGCACGCTGTGGACCCCCGCCGTCATCTCAGGCCATCTCCTCGCCGATCGGGTGTGGGTTGGGTTCGATGCGCCGCTTGCGGGGCCGCCCGGGTGGGTGCAGGAACAGGGCCACGAAGCCGGCGAACAACGAGACGGAACCGGCGAGGATGAAGGCGCCCGCGTAGTCCCAGGCGCTCACGACCACGGCGCCCATGCCGGATCCCAGCAGGCCTGACACCAGCTTGGAGCTGTAGACGAGGCCGTAGTTGGAGGCGTTGTTGTTCTCGCCGAAGTAGTCCGCGGTCATCGCCGCGAACATGGGGAAGATCGCGCCGCCGCCGAAACCGGAGATGCTGGAGAACACCAGGAACAGTGGCAGGTTGCCGATGTTGCCGGACCAGAGGATGCCGTACTGCGACAGACCCAGCACGATGCAGACGAAGATCAGGCACTGCTTACGGCCGTACCGGTCGGACAGCCAGCCGATGACGCCGCGCCCGGTGCCGTTCACAATCGCCTTCATGGACATGGCCGTTGCCACGATCCCGCCCGCGAAGCCGACATCATTGCCGAACGGCACCTGGAAGGCGATACCGAAGATATTGACGCCCGAGGTGCACAGCAGGCAGAACCACATGAGAGCCACCCGGCCCGTGCGCCATGCCTCGATCGGCGTGTACTGCTTCACGGCGGGCGGGTTCTTCTCCAGTGCGCGCCGCGCGCGCGGGTCGTCCGGTTTCCGCAGCGGGTCGACCTCGGCGGGCCACCAGTTCTTCGGCGGATCCTGGAAGAAGTAACCGGCCACTGCGACGACCGCCGCGAGGAACACGCCGACGGAGACGAGGACCCAGCGGAAGTTCGAGAGATCCATGAAGCCGGTGAAGATGAACACGAAGGGCACCGAGCCATAGGCGAAGCCGCCGTTGACGAAGCCCGTCTTGCCGCCCTTGCGCTCCGGATACCACTTGCCGACCATGTTCACGCAGGTCGCGTACACCATGCCGGCGCCCATACCGCTGAACATGCCGAAGCCCACGTACGCGACGATCACATGCGGTGCGTACGCGAGTGACACATACCCCAAGAGCGTGCCGATCGCGCCCAGCATCATCGCCCAGCGGGCGGGCAGCTTCCCGCTCTCGCGGAGCTTTCCGGCCGGGAAGGCCACGGCCGCCTGGAAGAACACCCACACACCGAGCATCCAGAAGATGTGCCCGTTGCTCCAGTTGTGTGCCGAGTGCAGAGTCTCCTCGGCCGAGGCGAACGCGTACTCCGCCGAGCTGATGCCCATCATGCCCACCCAGGGCAGGATGACCATCCACTTGCGTTTGCGGCCCATGATGTCGATATCGGATTCACCGATCCGGTACATCCGGCCGTTGGCGTCCGTCACCTCCCTGTAGGGGACGGATGTGGAGATGTCAGTTGTCGCCATGTCGATCGAACCCTTCGCGTGGAAGAAGTCTGGCCAGCGCCCCCTGTCCGTTCTCTTCGCGCAGGGGCCCGCGGCGAGCGGTCACCGCAGGCCCCGTGGTTCGGGCCGTCGCTCAGCTCATCGACCGCCCCCCAAGAGTCCCGCAGCCCGTGCCCACCGGTACTTCGCACCCAGCACCGCCACCGGCTTCTCGGTCGTGTACGGGTACGCCACGACGCCCCGATCGAAGAGGTGCTGGCACGCCTCCTCGACCTCGACATCGCCCGCCAGCGAGGCCACGACCGGCTTCTCTATGCCGCGCTCCCGGAATTCGGCCACCACGCGCGCGGTGAGCTCGGCGAAGACCATGGGAGGGGTCACGATGGTGTGCCAGTAGCCGAGGACGAGCGCGTGGATCCGCGGGTCCTCAAGGCCCAGCCTGATCGTCGCCTCGTACGTCGACGGGGGCTCGCCGCCGGTGATGTCCACCGGGTTGCCTGCGGCTCCGAAGGGCGGGATGAACTTCCTGAAGGCCTCGTCCAGATCCGGCGGAATCTCCATCAAGGAGAGGCCGTTGTCGGTCACCGCGTCGGACAGCAGTACGCCACTGCCGCCGGCGCCCGTGATGATCACGACGTTGTCGCCCCGAGGGGCCGGAAGCACCGGCAACGCGCGCGCGTACTCCAGCATGTCGTTCAGCCCGGGGGCCCGGATGACACCGGCCTGCTTCAGGATGTCGTCGTACACGGCGTCGTCGCCCGCGAGAGCGCCCGTGTGTGAGCCCGCGGCCTTGGCACCGGCCGCTGTACGGCCCGCCTTCAGGACGACCACCGGCTTCTTGGGGACGGTCGCCCGCGCCGCCTCCACGAAGGCGCGCCCGTCCTTGAGGTCCTCCAAATGCATGGCGATGCACTGGGTGTTGGGGTCCTCGCCGAACCAGGTCAGCAGGTCGTCCTCGTCCAGGTCGGACTTGTTGCCGAGCCCCACGATCGCCGAAACACCCGTCTTCGTAGTGCGTGCGAAACCCAGAATGGCCATCCCTATGCCACCGGATTGCGAGGTGAGCGCGACGCCGCCCTTGACGTCGTAGGGCGTGCAGAACGTGGCGCACAGGTCCTGCCACGTCGAGTAGTAGCCGTAGATGTTCGGCCCGAGCAGCCGCACGCCGTAGCGCTCGCCGACGGCCACGATCTCGTCCTGGAGCTGATGCTCACCCGTTTCCGCGAACCCGGAGGGGATCAGTACCGCGTTGGGGATCCCCTTGCGCCCCACCTCCTCCAGGGCGGAGGCCACGAACTTGGCGGGGATCGCGAAGACCGCCACATCCACCTCGCCGGGAACGTCGGTGACACTCTTGTACGCCTTGCGGCCCAAGATGTCATCGGCCTTGGGGTTCACCGGGTGGATCTCTCCGGAGAAGCCGCCGTCGACGAGGTTGCGCATCACCGAATTGCCGATCTTGCCCTGCTCGTTGGAGGCACCGATCACGGCGACCGAGGAGGGCTGCATCAGCCGGCGCATGGAGGTGAGGATCTCCTCGCGCGTGTACTTGCGGCGCTCCTTGGGGGCCGAGTCCGCAAGGATCACGCGGATGTCCGCCGCGACCGCGCCCTCCGGGGTGGCGATCACGGGATTGAGGTCCACCTCGGCGATCTCCGGGAAGTCCGCGACGAGTTCGGAGACCCGGCGGATCTGCTCGGCGATCGCCCACCGGTCCACGGCCGGCGCGCCGCGCACCCCGTGCAGGATCTCCGCCGAGCGGATCGAGTCCAGCATCGACAGCGCTTCGTCGGCGTCTACGGGGGCGAGTCGGAAAGTGACGTCCTTCAGGACCTCCACCAGCACTCCGCCGAGTCCGAAGGCGACGACTTTCCCGAACGTCGGATCGGTCACCGCTCCGACGATGACCTCCTGCCCCTGAGGCAGCAGTTCCTGCACCTGTACGCCCTCGATACGGGCTTCGGGCGCGTACGCGCGCGCGTTGTCGATGATTTCGCGGAAGGCGGCCCTGACGTCGGTCGCGCCCTCCACGCCGACGATCACGCCACCCGCGTCGGTCTTGTGCAGGATGTCAGGGGAGACGATCTTCATCACGACAGGTCCACCGAACCGTGCCGCATACGCGACCGCCTCGTCGACGTTTGTCGCCAGCTCCTCGCCGGGGACGGCGATCGCGTACGCGTCGGCGATCACTTTGCCCTCGGGCGCGGTCAGCGCGGTCCGGCCCTCGGCCCGAACGGCTTCGAGGAGCGTACGCACCCTCAGCACCCGGTCTTCGGCCATCAATCAGATCACTCCGTTCGACTTGAGCAGGCGCAGCTCCTCGTCGCCGAGACCGAGCTCGCCGACGTACACCTCTTCGTTGTGCTCGCCGAGCAGCGGCGAACTGGTCACGTCCACGGGGGAGTCGGAGAGCTTGAGCGGACTGCCCACGGTCACGAACTCGCCCCGCTCGGGGTGCGGCACCTTCACGACCATCTCGTTGGCGACCAGCGACGGATCCTCGATGATCTCCTTGGTCGACAGGATCGGCCCGCACGGGATGTTGTGGGCGTTGAGCTTCTCCAGGACCTCCCACTTGGGGAGCGTGGCCGACCACTCCTCGATCAGCTGGAACATCTTGTTGAGCTGCGGCAGTCGCGCCTCCGGCGTCGCCCACTCGGGGTCGTCCGCCAGCTCCGGCCGCCCGATGAGCTCGCAGATCGGCTTCCAGCCGACGGGCTGCACGATGACGTACACATAGTCGTTGGGCCCGCCCGGCGCGCACTTGACGGCCCAGCCGGGCTGGCCGCCGCCGGACGCGTTGCCGGACCGGGGAACTTCGTCGCCGAAATCGTCGTTCGGATATTCAGCGAGCGGGCCGTGTGCCAGGCGCTGCTGATCGCGCAGCTTCACCCGGCAGAGGTTGAGCACAGCGTGCTGCATGGCCACATTGACCCGCTGACCGCGCCCGGTGTTCTCCCGCTGAAGCAGCGCCGCGAGAATCCCCGCCACGGCGTGGATGCCCGTGCCCGAGTCCCCGATCTGGGCCCCCGTAGCCAGCGGCGGCCCGTCCTCGAACCCGGTGGTCGACATCGACCCGCCCATGGCCTGAGCGACGACCTCGTACGCCTTGAAGTTGGTGTACGGACCGTCCCCGAACCCCTTGATGGAGGCATAGACGATACGCGGATTGATCTCCTGGATACGGTCCCAGGTGAAGCCCATGCGGTCGATCGCGCCCGGTCCGAAGTTCTCGACCATGACGTCCGAGCGCCGGATCAGCTCGGTGAGGATCTCCTTGCCGCGCTCGGTCTTGGTGTTGAGGGTGATGCTCCGCTTGTTGCAGTTGAGCATCGTGAAGTAGAGGGAGTCGACGTCCGGGAGGTCACGCAACTGCTTGCGCGTGATGTCACCGGTCGGCGCCTCCAGCTTGACCACGTCCGCCCCCAGCCAGGCCAGCAACTGGGTTGCGGAGGGGCCCGACTGGACGTGCGTCATGTCGAGGACACGGATGCCTTCGAGAGCCTTGGGCGCGGTGTTCGGTGCTTCGTTCGTCGCGGTGTGAGTCGCGGTGCTGGTCATGGCGGGCACCTCACTTGTACATCGTCTGGTTCATGGTTCCGGGGGCGTACGCGTCCGGGTCGACCCAGACATTGATCAGCGAGGGCTTGCCCGACTCGCGGGCTCGCCGCAGGGCGGGGCCGATGTCGGCAGGGTCGCGGACCTCCTCGCCGTAACCGCCGAGCATCTGGGCGAACTTGTCGTAGTGGACGTCGCCGAGGGTGTTGCCGACGCGCTCGCGTGCCTCGCCGTACTTGGCCTTCTGGCCGTAACGGATCTGGTTCATCGAGGAGTTGTTGCCGACGATGCCGACGAAGGGGAGGTTGTAGCGGACGAGGGTCTCGAAGTCCCAGCCGGTGAGCGAGAAGGCGCCGTCTCCGAAGAGAGCCACCACTTCCTTGTCGGGCCGCGCCTGCTTGGCCGCGAGCACGAAGGGGACGCCGACGCCGAGCGTGCCGAGCGGTCCCGGATCCATCCAGTGCCCGGGTGACTTGGGCTGTACGACCTGGCCGGAGAAGGTGACGATGTCGCCGCCGTCGCCGATGTAGATCGAGTCCTCGGTGAGGAAGTCGTTGATCTCGCTGACCAGGCGGTACGGGTGGATGGGCGAGGTGTCCGACCTGAGGCTGGGCAGCCGCTTCTCGATCGCTGTCTGCTCGGCCGCGCGCAGCTCGTCGAGCCACTCCTTGCGCTTCGACGCGCCCCCGTTCAGGCGTCCGGAGGCAGCCTCGGTCACCGACTTCAGGACGAGGCCCGCGTCGCCGACGATCCCGAGGTCGATGTCCCGGTTCTTGCCGACGGTCCGGTAGTCGAGGTCGATCTGCACCACGGTCGCGTCCGGCGACAGCCGCTTTCCGTAGCCCATACGGAAGTCGAAGGGCGTGCCGACGATGACGATGACGTCGGCGTTGGAGAAGGCGTACCGGCGGGAGAGCTGGAAGTGGTGCGGGTCCCCGGGCGGCAGGGTGCCGCGTCCGGCGCCGTTCATGTAGGCGGGGATGTTGAGGCTGCGTACGAGTTCGATGGCGGCCTCGGTGCCACGGGTCGTCCAGACCTGGCTGCCCAGCAGGATCGCGGGTTTCTCGGCGTGCACGAGGAGATCGGCGAGCTTCTCGATCGCCTCGGGGTCGCCGGCCGAGCGCGTCGAGGCCCGGTACTGACCGGCGGCCGGGACCCGGGCCTTCTCGACCGGCACCTTGGCGTCGAGCACATCGCGCGGGATCTCCAGGAAGGAGGGCCCGGGAGCGCCGTGGTAGCACTCGCGGAAGGCCATCGACACCATGTCGGCGGCGCGTGCGGTGTCCGGCACTGTCGCCGCGAACTTGGTGATCGGCGTCATCATGTCGACATGCGGCAGGTCCTGAAGGGACCCCATCTTGTGCTGCGTATGCGCCCCTTGGCCGCCGATCAGCAGCATGGGCGACTCCGCGCGGAAGGCGTTGGCGACGCCCGTCACGGCGTCGGTCGTGCCGGGGCCCGCGGTGACGACCGCGCAGCCGGGCTTGCCGGTGATGCGCGCGTAGCCGTCGGCGGCGTGGGCGGCGACCTGTTCGTGGCGTACGTCGACGACCTCTATGCCTTCGTCGACGCAGCCGTCGTAGATATCGATGATGTGGCCGCCGCACAGGGTGTAAATGACCTCCACACCCTCGGCTTTGAGCGCCTTGGCGACCAAGTGCCCACCGGAGATGAGGTTCTGGCTGTTGTCGTCGGGCATGGCGAAGTCCTGTCCCTTCGTAGGGGATCGGGCACGCGAACGTGCACTTCAGACACGGTTCGCGCACTGCTCGTGGATGCCGTCGCGATTGATTGCATACAGTCGACGAATACTGTATGAAGCTTGTTATCCCGCATCCGGTGGGTGGTGTCCAGGGGGCGTGCGGCACTTTTGAGGCAGGAGCCGGAATGGACCTGTACGAACACCAGGCAAGGCAACTCTTCGAGGAATACGGCATCTTGGTGCCGCGGGCCGAGGTCACCGATTCGTCCAAGGAGGCCCGCGAGATCGCCCGCAGGCTGGGCGGGCGCGTCGTGGTCAAGGCGCAGGTGAAGACCGGTGGACGTGGCAAGGCGGGCGGGGTGAAGCTCGCCGCCGACCCGGCTGCCGCCGAACTGACGGCACGCCAGATCCTCGGCATGGATATCAAGGGCCACACCGTCGGCACGGTGATGCTGGCCCAACCGGTCGACATCGAAGCTGAGTTCTACGTCAGCTACGTACTCGACCGCGCAGCCGGCCGTTTCCTCGCGATCGCCTCGGCCGAGGGCGGCATGGAGATCGAGGAAGTGGCCGCGACCAGGTCCGACGCCGTGGCGCGCGTTCCCGTCGACCCGGCCGAGGGCGTCACCTCGGCGAAGGCGGCACAGATCGCCGAGGCGGCCCGACTGCCCGCGCAGACCGTCGACGGCCTGGTCAGGCTCTGGGACGTACTCATCCGCGAGGACGCCGTACTCGTCGAGGTGAACCCTCTCGTACGTACCACCCAGGGCCAGATCCTCGCCCTCGACGGCAAGGTCACCCTCGACGACAACGCCCGCTTCCGGCAGGCCCGTTGGGGAGAACAGGAGTCGGCGCACGACGACCCGCTGGAGGCGGCGGCAGCCGCGAAGGGCCTCAACTACGTGAAGCTGGACGGCGAGGTCGGAATCATCGGCAACGGTGCGGGCCTGGTCATGTCGACCCTCGACGTGGTCGCCGGCAGCGGCGCGCGGCCCGCCAACTTCCTCGACATCGGCGGCGGGGCGAGTGCCCAGGTCATGGCCGACGGCCTCTCCGTCATCCTCTCCGATCCATCCGTCAAGTCCGTCTTCGTCAACGTCTTCGGCGGCATCACCGCCTGCGATGCGGTCGCCGACGGCATCGTGCAGGCCCTGGAAGCCGTCCAGCTGACCAAGCCGCTGGTCGTACGCCTCGACGGAAACAACGCCGTACGCGGTCGCGCGATCCTCGACGGCCGCGCGCACCCCCTGGTCCAGCAGGCCACCACCATGGACGGCGCCGCGCGCCGCGCCGCCGAACTCGCCAACGCCGGCTGAAGGAGCGAGACATGGCCATCTACCTCACCAAGGAGAGCAAGGTCCTCGTCCAGGGCATGACCGGCGGCGAGGGCATGAAGCACACCCGGCGCATGCTCGCGGCCGGCACCGACGTCGTCGGCGGAGTCAACCCCCGCAAGGCCGGGCAGACCGTCGACTTCGACGACCGAGCCGTGCCCGTCTTCGGCTCCGTACGCGAAGGAATCGAGGCGACCGGCGCCGACGTCACCGTCGTCTTCGTCCCACCCGCCTTCGCCAAAGCGGCAGTTGTGGAGGCCGCCGACGCGGGCATCGCACTCGCCGTGGTCATCACGGAGGGCATCCCCGTCCACGACTCGGTCGCCTTCACCACGTACGCGAAGACAAAGGGCACGCGGATCATCGGCCCCAACTGCCCGGGCCTGATCACTCCCGGGCAGTCCAACGCGGGCATCATCCCCGCCGACATCACCAAGTCCGGCCGCATCGGCCTGGTGTCCAAGTCGGGCACGCTCACCTACCAACTCATGTACGAACTCCGCGACATCGGCTTCTCGACCTGTGTGGGCATCGGCGGCGATCCCGTGGTCGGCACGACCCATATCGACTGCCTGGCGGCTTTCGAAGCGGACCCCGAAACCGAACTCGTCGTGCTGATCGGCGAGATCGGCGGCGACGCCGAGGAACGAGCCGCCGCGTACATCCGCGAGCACGTCACCAAGCCCGTCGTCGGCTACATCGCCGGTTTCACCGCGCCCGAAGGCAGGACGATGGGCCACGCGGGCGCGATCGTGTCCGGTTCGTCCGGCACGGCACAGGCGAAGAAGGCGGCACTGGAGGCGGTCGGGGTCCGCGTGGGTGGTACGCCGACTGAGACGGCGCAACTGGTGCTCGACGTACTGGCCGCAGAGGCGTGACGTCACTCATAGTTGAGCAGAGGTGACTTTCCGAAGTCGCCACGCCTCGCACCGTTATGTCCCCCGCCCCCGACTGTGCACCGAGAGCGGAGCAAACCGAATGGCATCCACCCTCACCCTCAAGTCAGGCACGTCCTGGGCCGACGCCTGGCAGCGTTGTCTCGCCTTGGCCCCCGAGGCGTTCCGGGACGATCGTGTCCTCAACCTCTGGAACGCCGCCTGGCAGGCGGACGGCCGGGCCCTGCCCGCCACCAGCCCCGTCGACGGCACCCCGATCGCCGGTCCGCCACGCCTCGACGCCGCCACCGCCCGGCAGGCCGTACGAGCCTGTCTCGACCAGCACCGCGCCTGGCGCCACGTACCTCTGGACGAACGCCGCGCCCGCGTCGCGGCCACCCTCGACGCCCTCACCGAGCACCGCGAACTCCTCGCCCTTCTCCTCGTCTGGGAGATCGGCAAGCCCTGGCGGCTCGCGCAGGCGGACGTCGACCGGGCCATCGACGGCGTGCGGTGGTACGTCGACGGAATCGAGCCCATGCTCGAGAACCGGACCCCGCTCGACGGGCCCGTGTCCAACATCGCGAGCTGGAACTACCCGATGAGCGTGCTCGTTCACGCAGTACTGGTACAGGCATTGGCAGGGAACGCGGTCATCGCCAAGACCCCGACCGACGGCGGCGTCGCGTGTCTCACCCTGGCCTGCGCCCTCGCCGCACGCGAAGGGATTCCCGTCACCCTCGTCAGCGGCAGCGGAGGCGAACTGTCGGAGGCGCTCGTGCGCGCGCCCGAGATCGGCTGCGTCTCCTTCGTCGGCGGCCGCGACACCGGCGCCGCGGTGGCCACGGCCGTCGCCGACCTCGGCAAGCGACACGTACTCGAACAGGAAGGACTCAACACCTGGGGCATCTGGAACTACACGGACTGGGACGCGCTCACGGCGGTCATCCCGAAGCTCTTCGACTACGGCAAGCAGCGCTGCACGGCGTACCCGCGCTTCGTCGTCCAGCGTTCGCTGTTCGACGAGTTCCTCGCCGCGTACCTGCCGGCCGTACGCACCTTGCGCGTCGGCCACCCACTCGCGGTGGAGCGGCCCGACGACCCGTATCCGCAGCTGGACTTCGGGCCGGTGATCAACGCGGCCAAGGCGAAGGAGCTGCACGACCAGGTCGCCGAGGCCATCGACCGCGGTGCCGTCCCGCTGCACCGCGGCAAGCTCACAGACGCGCGCTTCCTGCCCGGCCAGGACACGGCGGCGTACGTCCAGCCCGTCACGCTGCTGAACCCGCCGCCGTCCTCACCGCTGCACCACGCGGAGCCCTTCGGCCCGGTCGACACCATCGTCCTGGTCGACACCGAGGCCGAGCTGCTGGCTGCCATGAACGCGTCGAACGGTGCCCTGGTCGCCACCCTCTCGACCGACGACCCGGCCACGTACGAGCGGCTGGCCCCGCAGGTCCGGGCGTTCAAGGTCGGCCACGGGAAACCGCGCTCCCGCGGCGACCGGGACGAGCTGTTCGGCGGCTTCGGAGCGTCCTGGCGCGGCGCGTTCGTGGGCGGCGAACTGCTGGTGCGCGCCGTTACCCAGGGCCCGGCGGGGGAGCGGCTGCCGGGGAACTTCCCCGATTACCACCTGATGCCGTGACCCGACCGAGGTGACCACGAGGTGAACCCGGCGCCCGGCCCCGGGTGCCGGCGGTGACCGGATGTGCACCCCTCGTGTCGCGCAGGCTGCGCATCCGGTCACCCGGCCACCTCTCCGAGCCCAGAAACGCAGGTGAAAGCCACTGCGAAAGCTTGGTATTGTTGTCCCTGTCGCCGCGCGGAACACTCCCTGCAAGGCGGCAGACACCTCGTCCGGGTGGCGGAATGGCAGACGCGCTAGCTTGAGGTGCTAGTGCCCTTTATCGGGCGTGGGGGTTCAAGTCCCCCCTCGGACACAGACCGTATCCCCAACTTGTGCGGGTCGAGGCGAGCCTCGGCCCGCACAAGCTGTTTTCCGGGTTCGTAGGTGAGCTTGAGCCCGAGGTTCTGGTAGACGTCGGCCTTGTCCTGTGGTTCGGCGTCGGCGAGTACGTCCCGGATGCTGCCGAGTGATGTGATCATCGCGTGGATGACCTCCTTGCTGAGGTGATGCTCGCCGGTGGGCCTGCGGGTCCGGGCGAGGGCCTGGGCGCGGTGGGCCTGGGTCTCGGCGGTCCACTGGGCGATGAGTTTCGGGTCGGTGCCCGCCTCTAGGGCTTCGCGGTAGCGGGCGATCCTCGCGTCGCATTCGGCGATCACGCGCATCGCGTCCTCGGCCTCCGGCGCGGGGGCGGGGTCGGGCTGGGCCGCGTGCATGCGGGTGATGGCGTCGTGCAGGCGGTGCGGGGCGAAGGCTCGCGCGAGCCAGGTGTCCAGCGAGGGGATCAGGTCCCGCTCTGCCAGGTAGACGTTGCGCGGGTGGGAGACCTTGTTGGCGAGCGCGTATTCGTTGGGGAAGCGGCAGCGGTAGTACAGGACGTCGCGGCTGCGCTGGCCCTGCATGCGTCGCCCGCAGATCCCGCAGTGCAGCAGCCCACGCACGACGTACGGGTGGCTGGTGCGTTGCCGCTCGCGGGTCGTACGGCCAGCGCCCTTGCCTGCCAGCAGGTCCTGGGCGTGCTCGAAGGTCTCGGTGTCGATCAGCGGCGGGTGGGCCTGGTCGGTGGACCAGATCCAGGCATCCGGCCGGTTCCAGCGCAGCCGGGTCTCGTGTCCGAGGGCCACGTTGTCGACGTCGAGGAGGATCTCTTCCTTGTGCTGCTTGTTCCAGACCTGCCGTCCGGTGTAGCGGGGGTTGGACAGGATCGCGCGGACGGCCCCCTTGGACCAGGCGACGCCGCAGCGGTGCCGGTTGCGCCCCGGGTCGTGCGCGGCCGGGCTCGGGATGCCGTCGCGGGTCAGGGACTCGGCAATGGCGAACAGCCCGCGCCCGGAGCAGTAGTCGCGGAAGATGCGCTGGACGACGTGCGCGGTGGCGGGGTCCGGTTCCAGTCGGTGCAGGCGCTTGCCGTCGGCGGCCTTGGCCGGGTTCGGGTGGGGTCCGACGTCGGCGAGCCGGTAACCGTAGGGCGGTCTCCCGCCCAGGTAGCGTCCTTCGATCTTGGCCTGGGCGGCCATGGCGGCGCGGACCCGGATCTTGATCCGGTTGCGTTCCCCCTTGCTCATGCCGCCGAAGACCGACATCACCAGGTCGTGGGCTTCGGATTCCGGATCGATCGGGCCGCCGACCTCAGGCACCCAGAGCCGCACTCCGTAGTGAACGAAGAGCGGGAAGATCAGTCCGTACTGGTTGCCGTAGAAGGCCCGTTGCGGTTCGCCGATGACCACCGCGTCGAAGCCGCGGTGCGGTTGCTTCAATGCTTCGAGGAGCGCCGCGGCTCGGGGCCGACGCTGCCATGGGATCGAGCGGGACTGGCCGACGTCGAAGTACTCGGCGACGATGACGCCGTGCGGCTCGATCAGTGCTTGGGCGCGGGTGAACTGCCAGTTGCGTGAGGCTTCCAGGTCTTGCTGGTCTTCGGTCGAGACCCGGCCGGCGAAGGCGAACGCTGTGGGCACGCCGCTTTCCTCTCCGTGGGCGACGGATGGCTGTCCCTTGCTGGTTCGGGGCGGCTGGCGTCCGTTGTGCGGCGGTGAGCCTTTCGCAGGAGACGCAGCAGGGCTGTAGCGGCAAGCGGAGTGAGCACCGGTGCCGCGTCGGGCACCGCGAGTGTCAGCCCGGAGTGGGCCTTGCCGCCCTCCAGGGCGGGCTCTTCCTCGGCAGAGGAGGCCGTGCTCTCACCCCGAGGGCGCAGGGACGACATCGTATTTGGTTGCTGAGCGGGCCCAGCCATCAGCTATCCCCAGAGGCTGGTAGCGCTTTCCGGCCGAGCCCGCTACTCAACACGAGAATACTACTTACGAAATTAAGGTAGCGCCTTAATTCAGTGGGCACTACCTGGAGTCTCGGTGTGGTAGCGGCCTCACGGGCTGGGCGGCCCCGGGCAGTAGCCGGGATGGGAGAGACTGGGCCCGGCGTGCGCATAGGTCGCGTCGCGACGGGAGTGCTGTGGAGCGGGAGGCGTGGGCTGGTGGACATCCGGTGGAGGCTGCGGAAGGCGGCGGCTGACCGCGAGGTGTGGACCGGCGCGCAGTTGCGCCGCCTTCTGGCCGAGAAGGCGGGGCTGGAGCTGTCGTCGGCGTCCGTCTCGGCGTTGATGACCAAGCAGCCGACCCAGGTGAAGCTGGAGACGCTCCTGGCTTTGTGCACCGCGTTGCAGTGCACACCGAACGACCTGTTCGAGGTCGACACGACACCGGTAGCGGACGTTGGCAATCGCACGGAAAGCGGGCCGACGGCTGACCAGTGAGCGGTGGCATCCGCAGGAAGGCTGAGCGGATCGGATACGCCGAGCCGATGAGGGGGGCCGGGAGTAGTCGTCCCTTCGGTGGGTCGGAGTCCGGACTCCGACCCACCGAGCAGTCCGACCAGACCGTGCCGAGAGTCGGTCCTCCGCCCCCGGGCGTCGGAGCCGGGGCGGATCAAAGTGCCGAGGTACGTCGTCGGACTGGCCACGGGACCGGACCGGGACCGACCGCGAGTCGCACTCGTCAGGCAGATGCTGTCACCTGCCCTTGGGTACCTCTCTCACGCAGACACCCACCCACCAACCCACCGGCCTGGGTTCTCTCACCACTCAACCAGCGCGAATCCCGCCGACATGCCGCCGCCGAAGCCGGCGATGAGGATCAGGTCGCCGGGGGTAAAGGCGCCCGCACGGGCGGCCGCGTCCAGGGTGATGGGGATGGAGGCGGCTCCCGTGTTGGCGTAGTACGTCAGTGTGCGGTGCATGGTCGCGCGAGGCAGTTCCAAGTCGGCGAAGACGGTGTCCAGCATGGTGCCGTTGGCCTGGTGCGGTACAAAGTGGTCGACGTCGTCGGGTACGACACCGCATTCGTGCAGGAATCCCTTGACCAGTTGCGGCAGGTGGTCACCGACGAAGTTCCGCACGCCTCGCCCGTCCATCGCGAAGTAATGAAGCCCCGCGTCGAGGACTGTCTGGTCCACGGGCATGCGGCTGCCGCCGGCGGGCACCTCGATGAGACCCGACAGTTCGCCGAACGAGTGCAGCGCGAGGTGCCGGATACGTGGTCCGTGGTCGACCGACGGCCCCATGACCACCGCTCCGGCGCCGTCCCCGAACAGGATCACGGTCCTGCGGTCGGCCCGGTTCAGGATGCGGGAGTACAGGTCCGCTCCGATGACCAGTGCGTGGCCGCCGGTGCGGGTGAGTACGCCCTCGGCCGCGGAGAGCGCGAACACCGTGCCGGAGCAGACCGCGTTGACGTCGTACGCGGCCGCGCCGATCGCGCCGAGCCGCTGCTGGACGTAGGCGGCGGTGGGCGGTTGCGGCCGGTCGGGTGTGGATGTGGCGACCACGATCACGGACAGGTCCTCGGCGGTGAGGCCGGCCGACCGCAGCGCGGCACGCCCCGCGGCGGTGGCCAGGTCCGAGGTGGCCTGGCCGTCGGCAGCCCATCGCCGTTCCCGGATGCCGGTCTTGCCGGTGATCCACGCGTCGTCGACCCCCGCCGCCGCGGCGACCTCGTCATTGGACACGATTCGCTCCGGCACATAGGCACCCGTACCGAGGATCGTCACGTCGGTCATGCGGCTGCCCTCCCCTCGAGTGGTATGGAGAACGGTGTGTGAAGAACTGGCGTGCGGCCGTAACGGGCGCGTGCGGGGGCAGCCGTGGAGGCTGCCCCGCACGCCTGGGACCGCAGGTGTTCTAGCGCGCCTGGTAGATGCGCTTGTGACCGCTGATGCCGGCCAGGCGGAAGGGCCCGGTGGTCTGCTGCGGGGTGGGGTGGTCTCCTCCGTCGGCCGGGAAGGACCGCTCGTGCAGCTCGCGGTAGCGGGCGTAATCGACCGGCTTGCGCCGGGCTATCGCCTCCAGGTTCGCTTCGGTCCGCAGGTGTTCGCGGTAGCCGGGGACGGCTGTGCCCGCGAAGAACTCGGCGACGCTCCCGGAGCCGTAGCTGAGGAAGCCGATGGGCCGGTCGGCCAGGTCGTCCGTCTGGTCGAGCAGCGCGGCGAGAGCGAGGTACACCGAGGCGGTGTAGCTGTTGCCGATGGAGGTGTTGTAGGCCACGGTCTGCCCGATGGCGTGCTCGATGGCGGTCTCGTCCGTTTCGTGGCCCGCGTAGTTGAGCAGATGACGATGTGCCTTGTAGGCCATTTTCGTGAACGGTTGGTGGTAGCAGAACGCTGCGAACTCGTCGAGTGCGCGGCCGCCCTGCTCGCCGTAGTCCTTCCAGCTGCCTGTGACCGCTTGCAGGTACGCCTGGACCGATTCCTGCCCGTCGACCAGGGCGGTGGTGAGGTAGTTCGGTCGCCAGAAGTCCATGACGTCGGCGGTGAACAGGCCCGAGGCGTTCTCGATGCGGATCAGGGCGGGGTCGGCGCTGACCAGCATCGCCACCGCGGCGGCGCCCTGGGTCGCCTCGCCGGGGCTGTCCAGTTCGTACCTGGAGACGTCGCTCGCGATCACGAGGACCTGTTGGTCGGGGTCGCGCCGCACGAGCCCGATGGCGAACTGCAGGGCGGCCGTGGCTCCGTAGCAGGCCTGCTTCAGCTCGACGACCCGGCAGGCCGATGGCATGCCGAGCAGTGAATGCACGTACACGCCAGCGGCCTTCGCCTGGTCGATCGAGGATTCCGTCGCGAAGACCACCGTACGGATCCGTTCGGAACCGTGCCGGGCAATGATCGGGGCGGCAGCGGCGGCGCCCAGCGTCACGATGTCCTCGTCCGCGGCGGGGACGCTCATCGACCGCTGGCCGATGCCGATGTGGTACTTGCCGATGTCAGTGCCGTTGCACTCGGCGAGTGTCGCGTGCGACAGGACGTACTCGGTCGTCGCGAACGACAGATCGTGGATTCCGAAGGAAGAGTCGCTGGACATACTCAGGCACCGACCTTTGCTGTCTTGTTGTCGCGCTCCAGTTCGACGTGCGCACGCATGAGTTCGCCCGGGTTGGTCTGTGCCGCGAGCAGCGAGAGCTCGCCGCAGAGGACCGTCGCCGCCGCGATGACGGCGAGCCGGCGCGCGTTCTCGCCGGGGGCGCGGTCATCGCGGCAGCCGAGGCGGGTCAGGTTCGTCTCCACGAACTCCAGGCCCTTGCCGTTGCCCACGGTGCCAACGATCAGGTTGGGCAGGTTGCAGGAGAAGTAGAGGTCGCCGTCGCGGTCCTCTGCCAGGGTGACGCCCTGGGAGCCCTCGACGATGTTGGCCGCGTCCTGGCCTGTGGCCAGGTAGAACCCGAGCAGCATGTTGGCGTAGTGGGCGTTGGCCGAGCGGATGCCGCCGGCCAGCAGGGTCCCGAGCAGGTTCTTGCGGATGTTCAGTTGGACGATCTTGGCGGCAGTGGTGTGCAGGACGCCTTCCACCACGGCGCGCGGGACGAGCAGTTCCGTGACCACGTTCTTTCCGCGGCCGAGGATGCCGTTGATCGCGGTTGCCTTCTTGTCCGTGCAGTAGTTCCCGGAGATCGATCCGTAGGAGATTCCCGGAATGGTCTGCAGGAGGTGCGTCAGAAGGGTGTCGGAGGCGAGCGTGGCCATGTTGTGGCCGGAGGCGTCGCCGGTGCTGAACTCGAACCGGATGAACAGCAGGTTGCCCGCGATCTCGTGTCGGACGGTGAGCAGCTCGGCGAACCGGCTGCACGTGCGGACCACGGCGCGCAGTTCCTCGATCCGCGCCTCGATGGCGCGGGCGGCCGTGTACGCGGTCTGGGCGTCGGTCGCCTCGACGAGCACCGAGCGGGTCATGCGCTCATCGACAAGGGTGGCGACGATGCCCTCCTCCGCGAGCATGGACACCTTCGCGCCACGGCCCACGGAGGGCCACAGCGGCGTCTCGTAGGTGGCGAGGGGGACGTGGGTGTCGATGTTGGCAACGTTCCCGGAGATGCGAAGGGGCCCGACCCATTTCATGGGGACCCTGGCAATGGCGTGCGTTTCGGTCATCGTGTTCTTCCCGTCGAATCGTGGAGGACGTCGGCCGATCGGGAACGCCGGGCGAGTAGCCCCGTGTCGATGCCCCGGTCGGCGCAGAAGGAACGGAGGGTGCCGTGGATGATCAGGTCGTTGCTCGCGAGGTCGGCGGGGGCGCGCGCGCCGAGCATGGTCTGCAGGGCCGCGAGCTGGTCCAGCCAGTTCGTGATCTGCGCGATCAACGCCTCGGGACCGCCGTCGAGCAGGGTGCGCAGGAACACTCCGGAGGCCCCGACGCCGGAGGCACCCAAGGCCAGGGCGCGGGCGGCGTCGAGGGGATGGCGGACGCCGCCGGAGGCGAGCACGGGGAGACCGGCGCCCTGCGCGTCCAGGAGGCAGGCGGCGGTGGACTGGCCCCAGTCGTGGAGGAACGCGTAGTCGCCGAGTGGGCGCCGGCCGTTCTCGATGCGGGCGAAGTCGGTGCCGCCCCGGCCGCCGACGTCCGCCACGCGGACACCCAGTTGTCGCAGCGTCAGGATGGTTTCCCGGCTCAGGCCGTTGCCGACCTCCTTGACGATCACGGGCACGTCGACAGCCGCCGTGATCTTCTCGATCTGCGAGACCCAGGACCCGAAGGACCGGTCGCCCTCCGGCATGGCTGTTTCCTGCGCCGTGTTGACGTGGATCTGCAGGGCGTCGGCCTCCAGCAGATCAAGGGCACGCTGTGTGTCGGCGACCGATGCCGTCGCGTTCACATTGGCCATGACGAACCCGTGGGGGTTCTCCTGGCGCAGGACGCGGAAGGTGTCGGCACACGTCGGGTCCTTCAAGTAGGCGTGCACGGAGCCCGACGCGATGGGCACCCCGGTCTCGCGGGCGGCTATCGCCAGACCCCTGTTGATGACGCCGGTCTTGGTGGTACCGCCGGTCATCGCGTTGATGTAGAGCGGCACCTGCCAGGAGATTCCGGCGAAGGTCGTGGCCAGGGACACCTGCGGCCGGTCGATGCCGGCCAGGGCGTGGTGGACGAAGGACACCTCGTCGAACTGGTTGATCCCGCTGCGGGTGTCATGTTGCTCCATGGCGAGCCGGACGTGGTCGTCCTTGCGCTGAGTGCTCATTTCTCGATTCCTTCCGGAGCGGGCCGTACGGGCAGGGGCAGCACCCCGGCCGCGGCCCACCGCTGCCGTACGTGAGAGATGTCGTGCGTGGCTTCGGCGTCGAGCAGGGCGATGCCGCAGTCGCCGCCGCCCGCGCCCGACGGCTTCGCGGCGCCGCCGACGGTTTCGGCGGCCGCGCACAGTGCTGTCAGCTCGGGTGTGAAGATGCCGAGCCCGACTTCGTCGTCGAGGCGGGCCAGATCCTGCCGGGCACGGCGGATCTGCCGCAGCAGGCCTTGGCCGTCGCCGGCCTCAAGGGCGGTGATCGAGGCGCGTACGAAGTCGGTGGAGGTCTCCACGAACGTGCGGTGCGACGCGGTGCCGCGCCAGGTCCGGCGGTGCAGATTGGACACGAGCGAGGTGGTGGAGGCCGGGTTGCCGGTCCAGCCGACTTCGAGCGTGAGGCCGCGTGGGGCCGGAAGCCTTCGGACCGAGTGACCCGGCCAGGGTGTGCGCAGCCCTTCCTCGATGCCGTGGCGGCGGGTGAGGTTGAGCACGAAGTCCCGGTCGGGTGCCTGGTACGCGATCCAGCCGCCCCATGTACTGGCGGCAAGGTCACCGCCGGAGCCCTTGGGGTCGATCCCGGCCGAGGAGATCACGGCCAGGCGGTACCGGGCGTCGAGTGAGAGGTCGAGGCCGCACAGGGACGTGACGGCGTCGATGGTGGCCACGGTCACCGCACCGCTCGATCCCAGGCCGTACTTGCGGCCGTTGTCATGCAGCCGGCTGCTGATCGAGATGTCCAACCCGGGCAGGGGCAGGCCGCGTTCGGCCAGCAGCCGTCCCACGGTCTCGACCGCCGACACCACGTGCGCCAGTGCGCCGCGCGCGCCGTTCTCGTCGGGTTCCCCGTTCTTCGTGCCGGGACCGTGGAGCCGGCCGTCGAGCCATCGCCAGTTCACCGCTCGGGCGACGAGATCGGAGGAGATCACGACATCGGGCGCGTCGGAGCGGGTCACCGTGACGGTGATCTCCCGGTCCACGGCCACCAGGACGGCCGGGGTACCGGGTTCCACCACCGCGTACTCACCCGCGACGAACAGCTTGCCGGGTGCGGTGCGGACGACCGTTTGCCCGGAGGTCATCGTCCGTCCTCGTCCACCAGGCGGGCGCCCCGCCCCGGCCCGGCGATGTGCACGGTGGCGCCCGCGGCGGCGCCGCGCACGGCCTCGGCGACCCGGTCGGCGTCCGTGCGACGGCAGAGCACCTTGACGTTCGGTCCGGCGTCCATGGTCACGTAGGCCGATATGCCGTCGCGCCGCAGCTGCAGCACACTGTCGAGGACGGTGAGCGAGGCGGGCGCGAGGTAGCGCACCGCGGGGCGCGCGCCCAGCATGGTCGCGTGCATGCCGAGCGAGTTGCGCTCCGCGATCTCGCCCACCGCGTCGAGGTCGCCGCGCAGGAGCGCCTGCCTCATCTCGGTCAGGTCGTCCCGGCTCGACGCGGCCCAGGGCTCGAACAGGGGTGAGGTCTCGACGGTGCGGCGCATGGCCGCGCGGCTGGACACCTCCTTGGGGCCGGCGTTGACCACCGCGATGACCAGTGCGGGGTCGAGGTCGCCCGCGGGTACCGGCTCGGCGTAGGAGCTGAGGTCCGCCTCCGCGGGCGGCGCCGTGTGGGTGCCGGCGTTCCATACGGCGAAGCCGCCGAAGATCGACCGCGAGGCCGAGCCGGAGCCGCGGCGGGCCAGGCGGGAGAGGCCGGTGTCGTCGAGGTCCAGTCCGTACGCGGTGGCGGCGGCGACGGCGAGCGCGGCGAACCCGCTGGCGGAGGACGCCAGGCCCGCCCCGGTGGGTACGGTGTTGCGGGTGTCGACGACGGCCTGGTGCGTGAGCCCGGCCCGCTCGCGCACCAGGTCGAGGAATCCGGCGATGCGCCGCCGTTCCTCGCCCGTCGCGGGTGCGCCGTCTAAGGTCACTTCGTCGTCCGTGGCCTCGGCATCCAGGTGGACACGGGTGGTCGTGGGGAAGATGTCCAGGGTCATCGACAGGCTGCTGGTCCAAGGGAGGAAGAGGCGCTCGTCACGCTTCCCCCAGTACTTGATCAGCGCGATGTTCGGGTGCGCGACGGCGGTGGCCCCGTGCGCGCCGGGCTGTTCCTGCGGGTGGAGCACGGTGGTCTGCTGCTCAGACATGGCTGACGAGCCTCCTCAGCGGGACGATCCACGTCTGCACGGCTCCGGCTTCGTGCAGCCGCCGGGTGACCTCTCCGGCCTGCTCCGGCTGGGTCAGTGCGAGGACGCAGCCGCCCAGTCCGCCGCCGGTGATCTTGGCGCCGAGGCTGCCCGCGGCGAGCGCGGCATCCACCATCGCCTCGATCCGGTCGGTGCTCAGCCCGGCCTCACGGAGCAGTCCGTGGTACTCCGTCAGCAGGGAGCCGAGCTCCTCCGGCTTGCCGGCGGCGAGGGTGGTCACGGCCTCGCCGGTGAGTTCCGACGCCCGGCGTACGAACCTCTCCTGTGTTCCGGCGTGAAGTCGGAACCTCTCCCGTAGCATGTCGGCCGCTTCTCTGGTGCTGCCGACGACGCCGCTGTCCGCGATGATGAACAGCGCGTCCCAACCGACACGCAGCGTGCGGGCCTCGCCCGCCTGGAACAGCAACGGGGCGCTCGCGCCGACGGTGACGGCGTCGACACCGCTGGCCTTGCCGTGCATCACGTTCTCGGAGGTTTGCACCAGGTCGAACGTCATCCGCTGCGAGACCTCGCGGCCGCAGAGGTCGCCCAGGGCGAGGACGACGGCACGGGCGCAGGCCGCGCTGGAGCCGAGCCCCCTGCCGAGCGGGATCGAACCGTCGATGATCACGTCGAGGTGTCGGCCGTCGTTGAGGCCCATGGACGCCCTGAAATCGGTGGTCAGCCGGCGCAGTCCCTCGGAGGCCTGCGTTCCGACCTGCTTCCAGGCGGATCCGGTCATCGTGAAGGACACACCGGTCGGCTCTCCGCCACGGGTGGAGAACCCGGCGCTGGCGGTGATCGACAGCTGCGGAACGGGCAGGGCGAGTGCCGGGGCTCCGTACACGACCGCGTGCTCCCCCAGCAAAATGGACTTGGCGTGGGCGCGGCCGGTGCCGACCGAGCGAGCGTGGCGACATTCAGCCGTCCCCCCCACCGGGGCCGGTGGAGTCGGCGTGCGCAGCTCCCTTTGTCGAAATTCCATTGAGATCGCGTCATCCAGGTTTCTAGGAAGGAATGAAATAGGCCCGTTCGACCGCGTGTCGCGTCATGCTTCGGTCACCCATGGGCACCGCGGCCGGTGGTCGCGGCCGCGGGCACGAGCAACGCCACCGCACGGGGTGAATCAGAGCGTCGAACCGCACCGCCGGTGCGTGCTCGCGAACCGATTCCGTGGCGGATGCCGGGTCGGTTCTCCTCCGGTCGCCCTCGGCAGCGGGTTCAGGTGGTCCTGAACGTTGTGGTGGCGACGAAGGTGTCGAGGGTCTTCCTGACCTCGTCCGGGAACGGGGCCTCGTCCAGGACCCGCCGGCCACGCTGCACCCGGTCGGTGATCATCTGCTCGACCTTGTCGGCGGCTCCCGTGGCCCGCAGTATTCCGCGGACCGTCTCGGCGTCCGCTTCGTCCAAGTCCGGGTCGCCGACGAGGGACTTCAGCACGCGCGCCTGCTCGGGGTCGGCGGCGTGGAGGGCGTGTGCCATCAGGGCTGTCGCCTTGCCCTCCCGCAGGTCGTCCAAAGTCGACTTGCCGGTCTTGGCCGGGTCGCCGAAGACGCCGAGGAGGTCGTCCCGCAGTTGGAAGGCTTCTCCGATCGGCAGGGCGTAGGCGGTGCAGACGTCCAGCAGGGACTGGTCCGCTCCGGCGAGGGCCGCGCCGATGTGCAGCGGCCGCTCCACGGTGTATTTGGCCGTCTTGTAGCGGATCACGGCCAGCGACCGTTCGACGTCCGCGGTGGGCTGTCCGGTGGCCAGCAGGTCCCAGTACTGGCCGATCATCACCTCGGTTCGCATGGCGTCCAACAGCGGTCGGACGGCGACCAGTTGCTGCTGGTCGAGACCGCTGGAGTACAGCAGCTCGTCCGACCACACCATGACCAGGTCGCCGAGCAGGATCGCGCTGTTGGTGCCGAACCGCTCGGCGGTCGTGCCGTTCGCCCCCGTCTCCAGCGCGCGGTGGAGGGTCGGACGGCCGCGCCGAGTGTCGGAGGCGTCCATCACGTCGTCGTGGATGAGGGTGAAGGCGTGGAAGAGTTCGAGCGAGGCCGCCGCGCCGATGACGGGCTCCGTTTCGCCGTATCCGCGCGCCGCGTGCCAGCCCACCATGCACAGGAGCGGCCGTATGCGCTTGCCGCCCGCGGTCAGGAAGCCACGCAGGTGCTCGATGAGCGAGACCAGGTGGACATCCGTGTCCTTGAGGCACTTGCCGTCGAGGAAGGCGTTCAGTCGCTCATCGATCAGGCCGCGCAGATGAACCGAGTCCAGGGCGTCGGCTCCCAGCTCGCGAAGGCTGGTGGTGGGGCTCATGTGTCGTTGCTCCTGTTCGTCAAGACCGTGTGGGCCGCGTCAGTGAGGGCGTGACACGGGAGGGAAACCGCCGAAGAGAGGCATCACTTTCCGGCCGGGCGGAGGAGGGTCCCGGCAGTCGACGGGCCGCGCCGCGGGTGCGAGTCACCGATGGAGCGGCGAGCGGTGACGGGATGTTCGGACCGCGCCGGATGGCCGGCCCTCCGCACACGTGCGTTCACATGTCGGAGGGCAGGCCGGACAGGGGCGGCCGCGGGTGCAGGACCTGCCGGGCCCCTGTCGGTCGAACGGAACGGGTTCAGCTCGCTGCGGCCTGCGGCTCGCGCGCCGGCTGCCGTCGGGTCGGCACGACCGTGAACTGGTCGGGACGCAGGCTCATGCGCACGAGGGCGCGCGTGGGGCGGGTGCCCGGGGCGCGGTCCAGCTTCCAGTACTGGGCCACGGTGGCCACGATGACTTGGGCCTCGGTGAGGGCGAACACGTCACCGATGCACTTGCGGTTCCCGGCGCCGAAGGGCAGGTAGGCGTCGCCCTTGCGCGCGGTGGTCGACATGGTGAGCCACCGGTCCGGCTCGAAGCTGTCGGGGGCGTCGAAGTAGCGGGCGTCCCGGTTCAGCAGGAAGGGGCTGTACGACAGCTCAGTGCCGGCCGGTACGGGCAGCCCGCCGAGCGTGGTGTCGACGGCGGCGCGACGGCTGAGCAGCCAGGCCGGCGGGTAGAGGCGCAGCCCCTCGGCGACGACGTTGCGGGTGTACGGCAGCTTCCTCAGGTCCTCGGCCGTCACCGGGCGGCCGGCCAGCACCTCGTCGAGTTCCGCGTGCAGCTTGGCGGTGACCTGCGGGTTCTCGTGCAGCAGGTGGAAGATCCACGACATCAGGACGGCGGTGGTCTCCGCGCCCCCGAGGAGCAAGGTGATGGACTGGTCGTGCAGTTCCTGGTCAGTGAAGCGGTGTCCGTCCGCGTCGACCTCGGTCATCATCGTGCGCAGCAGACCGCCGCCGTCGCCCGAATGGCGGTAGCGATCGATGGTCTCGTTCACCACCTGGTGCAGCTGCGCCTCCGCCCGCTTGTAGCGCTGGTTGCCGGGGGTGGGCAGGGAGGACAGGGCCGGCAGCGGGTTGAGCATGCGGAAGAACATGCCGTCGATCACGGTGTTCAGTGCTGTCGGGAGACCGTGGTGGCCGCCCCGGCGCACCTCGCCCTCGCCGGGCTCGGAGAACAGGCAGCTCAGCGCCACGTCGGCGCTGAGGTTGCCCATCTGCAGCAGGAGGTCGACGTTTTCGCCCGCGGGCCATTCATGAGCCGACGCTGCTGCCTGCTTCTGCATGATGCCGACGTACTCGGCGATGCGCGCGGGGTGGAAGGAGGGCTGGATCAGACGCCGCTGCTTGCGATGGACGAGGCCGTCGACGGTGACGAGACCGTCTCCGAGCACCGTGCGCACGCGGTCCATCACGGGACCGCCCTTGACGAAGTCCTTGACCTTGTCGGTCAGCATCTCGTGGACGAGATCGGGGTGGCACGCGATGTACATGGGGGTCGGCCCCACCATGATCTTCACGAGGTCGCCCTGCTCGGGCAGCGACCGGAGGAAGCTGAGCGGGTCGCTGCGTAATCGGTGTGCGTGCCCGAGCACGGGCAGCGCGCTGGGTGCGGTGCCTTTCGTATAGCCGCGGGTTGCCTGGCCTGTCATGGAACGAACCTCCATGCGGTTGTTGAGGGTTGTGCGGACCTGTCGGGCTCTGTGTTGCCGCTGTCAGCCCTCCAGCTGGTCCCACCACCAGGCGATCTGTGGAATCGGCAGGGGCGCGGGGTCGTCGTCAGCGGGCTCGTCCGCCCAGACCAGGCCGTAGCCGCCGAAGTTCTGTTCTTCGCCGGTCTCCGGGTCGACGGGCGCGCAGTAACGGGTGGTGAAGTCCGCCCAGATGATGTGACCGCGAATCCAGTAGCCGATCTCGTGGACGTAGCGCCTCAGTTCCGGGCGGGCGGTCGCGGAGACCTCGTCGCGCAGACGCAGGTACACGGACATGATTCGGTCACGCAGCGCGCGGACTTCGGCGACCGCTTCCTCGGGTGTGCATTGCTGGTCGCGCACCACGATGCTGATGGCGTTCTGGTCGAACAAGCCTTGCAGATTCTCCCGATGAATTGAGATCAGGTCGTTGTCGAGACCGACGATGACGGACACGGCTTCGGACGCCGCGCGCACTCGGGGATCGAGACGTTCGGCTGCGGTCAGTTCGTATCCGCCGCCGATCGGAGTGAGTGCGGTCAGCCAGGGGCCGGCCACATCGTTGCCTCGCATGATCAGGTAATCCCCCAGTTCGGGGAGTTCACCGAGACTCTGGTTCGCGCATTTCCACAGCACACCGTCGAAATAGCTGCAGAAACCCTGGCGCAGATGCTCAAGTTGGCCCGGTGTCGACACGGCGGAGATGTGCTTCCAAAAGTCCTGGAAGGAGGAGAGGTACGGATCCCCGGGCGGCACGACGGACTTGGGCGAGGCGAGGATGTGCTTGAGGCGGCTGACGTGGACGGTCAGAGGTGCGGGCTGGTCCAGCCCTGGGATCACGTCGAGGTCGTCGTCCCAGGCACCGCCCCAGTACATGACATAGGTGATGATCTCGGCGCACCGGTCGAGGACATATGGCATGCAGTGTGCGGTGTACGAACCCGCCTTCATTTTCGGCAGCCAGTCACCCTCCTTGCGAAAACCTTGCCGAAACATCCAGGCAACAGCGCCGGCATCTATTTCATCCGGCTTGTCGTACACAACGTCGGGTAATGGGCAAAAGAATGGCGGAACACCTAGTGAGCGGCGCACGGTTGTCATGCCAACACTCCCTTCGGGCAGGGCTGAACGGCTGGAATTTCACAGAGATGCCGGAGCGAACCCAGGAATCAACCCGGAGCGCCAGATGGCCTCGGGCGGTGGAGCCGCGTGCGACCGACAGCGTTGTCGATGTCACCCGATGACTGCCGCTAAAAACTAACAGGATAGTTAGCCGTGAACCACAGGTTGGCGCGTTCTCGACTGTGCGATCGAAGGCTGGAAAAGTTCCCGAGCGCGCCGCAATGTCCCATATTCAAGTTATTCCGCTTTAGTGTCGAGCGTGACCTCTGGGGGTGAAATGCGATACGTAACCCTCGACCTTGAACCTGAATATGCCCCTGGAACGCGAGGCTCCCATTCCAATTGAAGCCGAAATTCTGGCATATGACCTGCATCACATGGCTAATTTCGACCGAAGGCCGGAATCGGGAATGCCATCCGCCGGTTCCGTAAAGCCGTGGACCGTGGCCCAGGGCAGGAAGTCATCCGGGAGGTGGCGCCACTGGACCCAGTGCGGTCCGCGTAGGAGATCGCGGCTCGGACGGCCTGGACGGTCATGCCGCGGCGTCGATGTCTCAGCGAGGGGTACGACCCATCCGGTGCGACGCGGTCCGTGATGGAGCGATTCCGAGGCGTCGGGCCGAAGCAGGCTCCGCGCCGTGCCGCCCCGGAGCCCAGGGAGGACCGTGGGCGCCGTACTCAGCTTCCCTCATGAGTCGTTCAAGGGTCGCCCGACCAAGCAGCCCCCCGAGGCGTGACCGTCAGCGCGGGTGTGCGACGGCCCCCCGGGGGGCTGCTTCCTGTTCGAGGATGGAGAGGATTTCGTGGAGCAGGTCGTCACATGGCGACGGTCTTCGCCGCGTCGGGGGACTTTTCCCGAACGCCGGGGCGGTACAGCAGGAAGGTCACGACGAGGCCGACGGCTGCGAGGCCGGCTGCCCACCAGTACGCGGTGGAGTAGCTGTGCAACGCCGCCTCGGCGACCACCTCGGGCGTGGCCTGCCGGCTGCTGAGATAGCTGCCCGCGGCGCTCGCCGCGAGCGTGTTGAGGATGGCGATCCCCAGCGAACCACCGATCTGCTGCGTGGTGTTGACCGCCGCAGAGGCCACACCGGAGTCGTCCTCGTGCACCCGGTAGGTGGCCAGGTCGATCGCCGGCGCATAGACCATGCCGAGACCGAGGCCCAGGACGACCAGCGGCGGCAGAATGCCTCCGACGTAAGTGCTGTCCAGCTCCAGGCGGGTGAACCAGACCATGCCCACGCCCAGCAGCGCCATCCCGAGGGGAATCACGATCTTCGGCCCCACCCGGGGCATTAGGACCCCCACGGCCAGGCCGGAGGCAACGACCAGGGCGACCGGGATGGGCAGGAAGGCGAGCCCCGCCTCGACCGGGGTGTACTTGAGCGTCTGCTGCATGTAGTAGGCGAGGAACAACGCGACCGCGTACATGCCTCCGGTGGCGACCAGAATGGCGATCTGCGAGGCTCCCCGGTCCCTGTCGAGGAGGATGCGCAGGGGTAGCAGCGGCCGGTCCGTCGTCGACTGCCAGTACGTGAAGAGGGCGAGCAGGGCGAGACCCCCGACCAGCAGACCCCAGCTGGCGGGAGAACCCCACCCGTGCGACTCGGCGTTGGAGAACCCGTACACCAGGCCGAAGAGTCCCAGGGTGACCAGCACCGCGCCGGGGACGTCGAGCTTGGCGCGTTGGGCCGCCCGGGGCTGACGCTCGATCAGCAGCAGACCGCCCAGGAACGCCGCCGCCGCGAACGCCAGGTTGATGTAGAGGGTCCAACGCCAGTTGAGGTACTCGGTCAGCACGCCGCCGAGCAGATTGCCGAGCGCCCCGCCGGCGCCCGCGATGGCACCGAAGATCGCGAAGGCCCGGCCCCGTTCCTTGACGTCGGTGAAGATGGTCGTCAGCAGAGAGAGAGCCGCCGGCGCCAACAGGGCACCCGAGACACCCTGGAGCGCTCTGGCCAGCACCAGGAGTTCGAAGTTGCCGGCGGCTCCGCCGAGCACCGAGGCGGCGGCGAAACCGACGACACCCGCGAGGAAGGTCTCCTTGCGGCCGAAGAGATCGGCGATACGCCCCCCGATCAGCAGCAAGCTGCCGAAGGTGAGTGCGTAGGCGGTGACGATCCACTGCCTGTCGTTGTCGGAGAAGCCCAGGTCGGCCTGTGCGGACGGCAGCGCGATGTTCACGATGGTGGCGTCCAGCATGATCATCAGCTGGGCCAGAGCGATCACGGCCAGCGCCCACCACCGCCGCGAGGACCGCGGGGACGAAGGTCCTGACTCGTGCGGAATGCTGGTGGGTTCGCCGGTGGATAACGACATGGCGGGGCCACTCCGTTCGGAAATAGTTGACTAACTAGATGGTTAGTCTTCTGGCGCAAGGCTGCCGGAGATCCGAGGGTCCGTCAACAAGGGTTCGGACGGGGCATGAGGGCCGGACGCGGCAAGTGGCCGCGAGGGTCACTCCGTGAGTCGGATCCGGATGCCCACCGTGCGGTGCCCGGGCCCCTTCAGTCGACTTCCGAGCAAGCCGACCCGCGCGACGAGACCGTACTTGCGCTTCATCAGGTCGAGGTAGTGAAGGGTGTCCTGATCCGCGGGCAGCTCGGCGACACCCGACACGGACTCTCCCTTCGGGGCCCCCCGCCAGTCACACGGGGCGACGGTCACCCGGCCGCTGTTTCGGATCCGTTTGACCTTGCCGGTGTCGGCTACGCTCCACACGGCCAGGCAGTCCCCGTCCCTCATCACCCACACCGGAGTGGGCACCGCCCGCCCGTCCCGGCGGAACGTCGTGAGAAGTACGTACCTGCATGCCGCCAGTCGCTCAACCGAGCCGCTCGGTAAGGGTGCTGAGGGGAATGGTGAGGTGGTCACCGCGCTAGCATAACTGGTTAGTTAACGCGCTGTCGCCGCGACCCGACGCGGCTTCCGTCCCACCCGACGAGGAGCGATACGTGCTGAAATTCGCCTGGGCAGTGCTCGCTGGATTCACCCTGGGTACCCCGGCCGTGCCGTTCGGCCTCTCGATCTCCCTCGCACCGCCCATCGCACTCCTCGCCGTGCTTCTCGGCGCGGCCGGGTGCCTGCTGTCCGCCGTCTTCACGGTCGGATGGCTGCGTACCCGCTGGCAGGTCTGGCGCTCGAAGCGGCGACCCATCACCGCCGGGGCACCGCCCGGGAAACGTCGGAACCGACTCGACGGCCCCACCGGCCGACGGGCCCGGCGCGTGGTGAACAGGTACGGCGTCATCGGCTTCGGCATCATCGGGCCGGCGCTCTTCGGCACCTGGGGATCGGCCATGCTGGGCACGGCGCTGGGCCTGCCTCGGTGGCAGCTGATCGGCTGGCTCATGGCAGGCGTCACCCTGTGGTGCACCGTCATGCTGCTCGCTTCCGAGGCACTGATCGACGCACTCGGACTGAGGTGACGACACCCGCCGGGCCCACGACGGCGTCCGCCTTCACCGGCCGGGAGCCGATCACACCGACACTCGGCTCCGATCCCCGGCCCGCCTTCTCACGGAGTTTCCCGCGCGGCCAGTCGTGGAACTCGATGACCAGACCATGGTCACGCCCCGCGTCGGAAGAGGGCGTGGACCGGGAGGATTCCACGGCGGGGCCCCAATGGCATTGCTCGCCACTTGATGCTGTTGTCCACCAGGTAGTGGACCGCGTCCGACATCGCCGGAGGCAGTACGCCTCCGGCTACCCACCTCGTCCTCCCTGGTAACCGGAGGCGATCAGGGCCTGCACCCGCGAACCGCGGTCGGTTTCGATCCCCACTACCACCCCGGCCGGACCCAGGTACCCCCCGCCGTGCCGCGCGACGAGTTGGTGCGGCTTCACGATGCCCTCCACTCCCTCGGGCAGCTTCGCTGTGGCCTTCCGGCCCGCCTCGTCCCGGGTCTCCACATCGCGTCGGCCTTCGTCCCAGCCATCACCGATCAGGGGCAACTCAGCTGCTCTTTCAGGCACTTCGCTCTCTGCGGCCTACGTGAGGCGGCGCACGGCCTCATGGATTCAGTGCTCACACCACCAGGGGCAGGCACGCCACCCCATCAGCGGTCCGGCCTCCCGGCCGACCATCGGGGCACGGTCTGACCACCGAACTCACCGGTTCCGGCGGCTAAAGCGCTCATCTGGCGACGGCAACGGCACCGAGTCTCTTCGCCACGGCAAGACCCATTAGGCGCTGTTAACATGACCCCCATGTCCCGAGCCGAAGCCACGAAGGCGCGCATCCTCCAGGCGGCGACGGAGGAGTTCGCGGCATACGGGATCGCGGGAGCCCGAGTCGACCGGATTGCCAAGGCTGCCTCGGCGAACAAGAACCTCATATACGTCTACTTCTGCAACAAAGACGGGCTCTTCGACGCCGTCTTCGACGCACACGTCGGGCGAGGCCTCGACATGGTGCCCTTCACACCTGACGACCTGCCGGACTACGCCGGGCGACTGTTCGACTTCTACCAGAAGCACCCCGAGGTGCTCCGCCTGGCGACCTGGCACCGACTGGAACGCGGCACTGCCGTGGAACGGGACCCTGCCGTCGCCGAGCCGACCCGCAATAACAAGCTCGCCTCGTTAGAAGCGGTCCGGAAGGACCAAGTGGGCACATCGGGCTTCGCCCCGGCCACGCTTCTCACCCTCGTCCTGGCCATCGCCTCGGCCTGGAGCCCGACGAATGCCGCGAGCATGCCGGCGACGACTCTCCTGACGTCGGACCCGGCGGAATGCCGGAGCGCGATCATGGAGGCCGTGCGGCGCATCCTGTGACGGACAGCGTGCGTCACTCGCCTCCGCCGCGTACGCGGGAGATGACCACGGCGCGGACGTCCGGCCGCCACGTCGGCCGGTCTAGGACCCGCCACGGCTCGCCGGGCTTCCAGCCCTCACCACGCGGGCTCACGCAACCTGCCCAAGCCGCCCTTCACGCCGTGCCGCAGCGGTCAGGCCGGAGGCTTGTCCCGAGCGAGCCGGAGCAGGGGGACGATCAGGGTCTCCAGCGGGTGATCAGGGGCCTCTGTGGCGTCCTCCAGGAGTTCGGTGAAGGCCGCCCTGCCCCATGCCTCGATTGTTGTATGGGCGAACAGGTCCGTGGAGTACTCGAAGGTGACGGTGATGGCGTCGTCTGTCGGTACCAGGACGACGTAGAGCTCGTTCCGCGATACCCCGTGCACGGGGAGGCTGTGCACCGAGGCCGAAACCGACCGCAGGTCCAGGGTGGGCGGTGGTGTGGTGACCACGGTGAACAGCACGGTTGGGAACAGTGAGTCGCCGATGTCGGGCGCGACCAGCTCGATCACATCCCTCAGCGGCAGCTCCTGGTGGTCGAGCGCGGTGAAGAGCGTCGAGCCCAACTGCGTCACGAGGTCGGCGAAGGTTCCAGCCTCGCCGAGCCGGGCGCGCAGCAGGATGGCGTCGCCCAGCAGTCCCACCACGTCCGACCGTTCGGGACGCATGCGGTTCGAGCTGGACGCGGCCAGCACCACGTCCTCGTGCTCGCCGCACAGTCCGGCCGCCCACGTGGCGAACGCTGCGGCCAGCACGGTGTACGGGGTTGTGCCCAGGCGGGTCGCGGTGTCCTTGATTCGACCGGGCGTGTCGCCGTCGATGACCCAGGAGTGCAGTGCGCCGCGGCCGGACAGCGTCTCGGGCCGAGGCCGGTCGTAGGGCAGTTCCGGGCGCAGGGTCGCCCCGCCGAGTTCGGTGGTCCAGAACTGTTCGAGCTGCGCCCTGCGCTCGCCGCCCAGTCGGGCTTCCGCCTGCGCACAGTCCGTGAACTGGGCGACTGGTGCGAGTTGGGCGTCCGTGCCGTCGCGCCGGGCGTTGTAGAGCTCCTGCAGGTCGCGCCAGATGAGGCCCATGGACCAGCCGTCGCAGACCGCGTGGTGGAACACCGTCACCAGCACCCAGCGGTCCGGGCTGAGCTGTGCTAGCCGGAAGCGGAACAACGGTGCGTTGTCCATGGCGAAAGCGCGGGACGCATGATCCTGGCACCACTGCTTGACGGATGCGGCGTCGTCGGCGTGTGCGGACAGGTCGGTGACCGGCAGCTCTACGGGTACTTCTGCCAGGACCTCGACCAGATATTGCCCGTCGCGCCGTGCCATCCTGCTGCGCAGTGCGTGATGGCGGGCCACCAGTTCCTCCAGGGCATGGGCAAGGATTCCGGGGTCCAGTTCTCCCTGCAGGTCGATCCGGTGGGCAATGTTGTAGACGCTGGGGTTCTCACGCTCGTGGTGGCGGTGCCAAAGCCTGCGCAGGATGGCGGTCATCGGCACGGTGGCCACCACCCGGTCCGTCGGCGTAGACCGTTCGCGGTGTGCCGCGACGCCCCGGATGGTTGGATCGCGGAAGAAGTCGGCCATGGACATCTCGACGTCCAGCTCGTTCGCCATCCGGTTCAGCAGTCGGATCGCGCTCAGGGAGTGGCCGCCGAATTCGAAGAAGGACCGGGTCACCGGCACCCTGGGCGCATCGAGTTCGTCGCACCACAGCTCGTGCAGGGACTTCTCCAGCCTGGTGGCTGGCTCCGCGTCGGCCTCCCCTGCCGCGTCGTCGGGCGCGGGCTCGGGCAGCCGGTCCCGGTCCAGCTTGCCGGAGACGTTCACCGGCAGCCGCTCCAGGCACACCCAGCGGCTCGGCACCAGGTGCTCGGGGAGTTCCGCGGACAGCGCGGCACGCTGCCCGCGCAGGTCGTCCGCCGAGGTCACGGGCACCACGTAGGCGACGAGTTCGGCTTCACCGTGCCGGTCGCGGCGGGGTACTACGGCCGCGTCACGGACCCCGGGGAGCGCGGTCAACGCCCTCTGGACCTCGGCTGGTTCGACCCGGTGCCCCCGGATCTTGACCTGGTCGTCGGCGCGGCCGCAGTACTGCAGCGTGCCGTCCGTACGCCAGCGCCCCAGGTCCCCCGTCCGGTACAGCACGGATCCTGAACCGTCGTCGAGGAAGGCAGCGGCCGTCTCCGCGGGCCGTGCGTGGTAGCCATACGCGACCGGAATGCCGCCCACGTGGATCTCACCGACGGCTCCCATCGGCACCTCCTGTCCGGTGCCGTCCAGGAGCAGGATCTGCGCCCCCGGCACCGGGGCGCCGATCGGCGGCCACTCCTCGCCGCGTGGATCGACGCGGTGCGAGGTGACGATGACGGAGGTCTCCGTAGGCCCGTACTGGTTATACAGAGCGCACTTGGGGTGCGCGGCGAGGAACTCGCGGAAGGCGTCGGTGAGCTGGAGCGCCTCGCCCGCCGAGAACAGCTCCCGCAGGGACGGGAATTCGGGTCCGGTTTCGATCAGGTACTTCAGGGGGGTGCACGGCATGAATATCCGCTGCACCTCGTGGCGGCGCACCACCTCCGCGACGGCCGCGGGGTCGTGCCGCACCTCGTCGTCGATCAGCACGATCGCGGCTCCGGCGGCCAGCGTGGTGAAGATCTCCTGCACGCTGACATCGAAGGCGGGCGAGGTCCACTGCAGGGTTCGCAGGGCCGGGTGCCGCTTCAGGTGCCCGCGAACCAGGTTGGCCGGTCCCCGATGGGGCACGACGACTCCCTTGGGGCGGCCGGTCGAGCCCGAGGTGTAGATGCAGTACGCGGGGTCTCCGGGCCGGGCCCCGTCGTCCGGAGAACCTGCCGCAACGTTGTCGTCCACCTCATCCACCAGCTGCACGGGCAGCTGTGCCGCCAGCTCCGGGTGCCGTGCGAGCACGGCGTCGGAGGTCAGCAGCAGGACCGGCGCGCCGTCGTCAAGGAGCGCGGCGATCCGCGGGGAGGGGGCGGAGGGATCGAGGGGCAGATACGCGGCCCCGCTCTTGAGCACCCCTAGCAGGGCAGTGATCAGTTCCGGGCCGCGCGGGAGCAGCACCGCCACGCGCTCCCCGCGTGCCGCACCCCGGGTGCGCAGCTGCCGGGCGAGCCTGTTGGAACGTGTGTCCAACTCCCGGTAGCTGACATGCTTTTCACCGCTCATCAGGGCGACGGCGTCCGGAGTCCGCTGCACCTGCTGCTCGAACAGCCCGTGCAGGGTGTTCTCGGCATCCGGCAGCGGCTTATCCCGGTGTCCCAGCCGCGCCAGGGCCGTCCGGTCGCCGTCGGTGACGGCGGTCAGTTCCCTCAATCGCGCACCTGGAGTGTCGAGAGCGCGGCGCAGCACCTGCTCCACGTAGTCCACGAAACGGCGCACGGTGCTCTCGTCGAAGAGGGCTGTGTCGTACTCGACCATGAACCGCACGCCGTCCCGGTGGTGCGTCAGATACACGCTGAGGTCAAACGGGGCGCGTGCGCTCGGCATGTCCAGCAGGGTGGCCGTCAGCCGGGGCGGGTCGAAGTCCACGTCGGCCTCGTTCTCGTACTCCACCATCACCTGGAAGAGCGGGTTGCGCCCCGGGTCGCGCCGCGGGTTCAGCGCGGCCACCAGCTCGTCGAAGGGCACGCCCTGGTGCTCGTACGCGGTGGTGCTTCTCTCCCGCACCCGGTGCAGCAGGGTCAGGAAGTCCGGGTCGTCGGCGAGGTCCAGGCGCAGAGCCACGGTATCCAGGAACAGGCCCACGTGGTGCTGGGCGTCAGCCGGGCGGGCGGCGACCGCGGTGCCGAGGACCACGTCCTGCTGCCCGCTGAACCGGCCGAGCGCCGCTGCGATGGCACTGGTCAACGTCATGAAGAGGGTCGCGCGGTGTCCGGCGGCGAACGTGCGTAGACGGCCGACGAGTTCGGCGTCCAGCGCGTGGGTGAGGCTCGCTCCGGCTCCGGACCTGACCGGCGGGCGGGGCCGGTCGGTCGGCAGGGAGAGCTCGGGGGCGTCGCCGAGCTCACGCCGCCAGAAGTCGAGGGAGGCGGCCAGCGCGGCGGACTCCGGCTGGTCGGCCGGGGGCGCCTCGCTCAGGGTCGGCAGTGCCGGTGCGCCGTGCGGCCAAGAGCCGTAGTAAGCGGCCAGGTCGCGCGTCAGCACCGCCGTGGAGGAGGAGTCGAAGACGATGTGGTGGGCCAGCAGGAAGAGTAAATGGCGCTCCGCCGACAGGCGCAGCAGCCGGGCCGTGACTAGCGGCCCGGTGCCCAGGTCGAGAATCCGGCGCCCCTCGGACCCGAGAGCGGCGCGCAGCGCCTCCTCCTCCGTCGCCCCAGTGTGGTCGTCGACAGGGCACTCGAGCCCTATCCGGTCACGTATCTCCTGGTAGGGCACTCCATCGGTGTCCCCGAACACTGTGCGCAGCGCCGGATGCCGGTCCGCGATCCGCTGCAGCGCCCACTGCAGCGCCGGAACGTTCAGCGGGCCGTCCAGACGGATCGCTTTGGGTTCGTGGTACATGCTCGTCCCCGGGTGCAACTGCTCCAGGAACCAGATGCGGCGCTGCGCAGGCGACAGCGGCAGCCGCTTCTGGAGGGACGCCGTCTGCTCCTCGGCCCCCGTCCGCTCGCGGTGGTGGACCCGGTCGAGCACCGGCAGCGACGCGAGGACCTTCTCCTGCGGAACGCCGAAGTCAACGAAGCAGGCGATCTCGTCCGCTCCTGCATCCACTAGGCGGCGCACTGTCTCGGCGGCGGTGTGCTCGTCGCCGATCAGGGCGCGCGAGTCGCAGTAACGCTCGTAGGCGCGCCCGAGCAGGAACTCCACGTCCTCCTCAGGTGCGTTGTCCAGGTCGACCTCGAACCCGAGGCTGTTGGTGACCTGGTCGAAGAGAGACAGCGAGGAGCGCAGATACGACACGAACGGCCGGTAGGCCTCGGCCCGTGCACGGGCCGCGTCGTCTTCCAGGTACGTGTGCACCAGCACCACGACGCGGCCCGCCGCCGGATCGAGTCCGTGCTCGGCGCGGGTGCGCCGGTACAGCGCGATGTTCTGCGCCAGCTGCTCGACGCTCTGTGTCATCAGGTTGGTGACCACGCCCAGATCCTCGGCGGCCGCCCGGCGGTAGCTGTCCGGGTTGCCCACCACGGCCGCGTACATGGGGAGTTGCTGCTGTATGGGGCGGGGGTGCAACCGTATCTCGACGGGTTCGCCGTCGCCCGCGGTCGTCGCGAGGGTCTGCCCCGACCAGAGCTGCCGTACGGTCGCCAACTGCTCGTACATCACCTCGCGGTGTCGGCCGAAGTGTTCGGGGGCGAGCGCGAAGTCGGTTGCGTGCCAGCCGCTCGCGAAGCACAGGCCCGCCCGGCCGCCGGAGATGTTGTCGACGACTGACCACTCCTCGGCGACCCGGACCGGGTGATGCAGCGGCAGCACGACGGAACCCGCGTGAAGCCGGATGCGGCTGGTCCGGGCCGCGAGCGCGGCTGCGAGCACGGACGGGTTGGGGAAGAGCGCGCCGAAGGAGTTGAAGTGGCGCTCCGGAAACCATAGGGCGTGGAACCCGTGCCGGTCGGCGAAGTCCGAAGCCTCCATGATCAGCGCGTACTTGTCGCGGTCGCCGTCCTCCGGATAGTCCCCGAAGAAATACAGGCTGAAGTCACACCCGGCGGTAGGCACAGCCGACATGGGTTCGGGCACCGCCGGTACGGGGCGAGGGGCTGGGGCTGGCGTGCGGGTCGGCGGCGAGGCCGGTGTTGGGGCCGGTATCGGCGTACGAGACAGGGCTGCCCGGCTCTCGGCGGGCGGCGGGTCCGCGGATGCGAGCACGTCGAGTTGGCGGGAGATGACCCCGGTCACCTGGTCGACGAGCTGCTCCGCCAGCTTAAGCTGCTGCCCGAAAAGCTCGTGGAGCTCCGGGGGTGTGTCCGGGGTCGCCCCCGGTGCCGCCGCCGTCCCCTGGGCCGTGGCCGGTGCCGGTTCCTGGCGCGGCTGCTGCGCGTCCGTCTCCTGGCGCTGCTCCACGGTCCTGGTCCCGGCCCCGGCCGCCCCGGCATCGGTCTCGGCCGGTGTCGGGACCGCGGCGCCACGCAGTCGTGTCAGGTGTTCGGCTAGCTTGCGCGGGGTGTCGGCCGAGGAGAACAGTTCCCGGACCGGGATGCGTACGCCGTACCGGTGTTCGATCTCCGTCGTCATACTCATCAAGGAGAGCGAGTCCGCGCCCAGCTCGAAGAATGAGCTGTCGGGCGCGACGTCCGCCCCCGCGTGGCCGAGCTTATGTGCCGCCAACGCCCGTACGACATCGACCAGTTCGCCGGAAACAGCGGACTCCGCCGGGGCAGCCGGTCGTTGCAGCTGCTGCCCGTGAGCCTGGGCCGGCGGGGTGGCCTGGGGTGCCACCCGGCGACGCCGCAGGGGATGCCCCGGCAGCGGCACCCTGCCCCCGCCGCCGTTGAGCGCACGCCACTCCAGCTCAGCCCCCCTGCAGTACAGCGAGCCCAGCGCTGTCAGGAGACCCCGCACCTGGTCGGCTTCCCGGGTGCCCCGGCCCTGTCCGCTCAGCCAGCGGCTCCCGGGCACGCAGTGTCGGCCCAGGCCGGTCAGGGTGTCCCCGGCGCCGATCTCCAGGAAGTCCTCGCAGCCCTGCTCCGCCGCGGCGGCCATGGCCAGGTCGAAGCGGACCGGCTGCCGCGCCTGGCGATAAAGGTAGTCCGCGTCGACGGTCCAGCCCGCGGGGCGCGGCTCGCCGTCGGCCGCCGTCACCAAGGGGACGCGCAGCGGGCCGTACGCCACCCGCTCGGCGTGGGCGCGGAACTCACCCAGCGCCGGTTCGACCGCGGATGTGTGGAACGCCCGGTCGACGGGCATCGCCCGCCACCGCAGCCCTTCCTGGTCGAGCAGGCGCGCCGCCTCCTCGACGGCCCTCGGCGAGCCGGAGATCACCTGAGCGCGCGGCCCGTTGACCGCAGCCAGTTCGGCCCCTGCAGCCTGCGCGATGCGCCGCGCATCGGCCTGGTCGGCGCGGATGGCGAGCATGCCGCCGGGCGGGCATTCCGTGTGCATCAGCCGTCCGCGCCACGCGGTGAGCCGCAGACCGTCCTCGAGCGCGAAGGCACCGGCCGCGTACAGGGCCGCGTACTCGCCGACGCTGTGACCGAGCAGCAGTGCGGGGCGGACCCCGGCGGCGCACCACACCTCGGCGAGCGCCGACTGATGGGCGAAAAGCGCGGCCTGGGCCGTTTCGGTGGGCCAGACCTCGCTACCGGCCCAGGACCCGTCCGGCCCATCCACCTCGTCCAGCAGGAGCGGGAGGAGAGTGCCGCCGAACTCGGCGTTGTAGATCTCCTCGCATCGGTCGAGGGTGTGCCGGGCCGCGGGATACGCCGCGTAGAGGCCGCGTGCCATGCCGGGGCGGGCGCTGCCCTGTCCGGAGAAGGCGAACGCGAGCCGTCCGAGCGGTTCCTGCGGACCGGGGGGTGTGGGCTGCTCCTCCAGCGCGCGGGCGAGCTCCGCGGCCGTCTGGCCGACGGCCGCGGTCCGCGCCGTGCGGTGCGGCCTGCCGAGCGCCATGGTGACCGCGACGTCCGCGGCCGCGAGTTCCGGCCGCTGCCGCAACCGGTCACGGAGTCGGCCGGTCAGTTCGCCCAGGGCTTGTTCGTCCCGGGCCGACACCGGGACCAGTACGGGCAGTTCCGGTACGGCCGCCGAGATCGGGGGCGGCTTGGGAGGCTCCTCGAGTATCACATGGGCGTTGGTGCCGCCGACGCCGAGTGCGCTGACCCCGGCGCGGCGCGGCGCACCATCCGGGGTCGGCCACGGCCGCAGCTCGGTGCCCAGCACCAACGGGCCGCCTGCCAGGCGGAGTTCGGGGTTGGGGCGGGTGAGGTGCAGCGTCGGCACCAGCGTGCGGTGGCGCAGCATGAGGACCGTCTTGATCAGCCCGGCCATTCCGGCGCAGCTGTCGAGGTGCCCGATGCTCGGTTTCACCGAGCCGACGGTGCAGAATGCGGTGCGCCGTGTGCCCTCGCCTAGAGCCCTGCTCAGTGCTTCCAGTTCCACCGGATCGCCGAGCCGGGTGCCGGTCCCGTGTGCTTCCACGTATGAGATCGTGTCGGCGGGGACGGCCGCTCTGCGCAGCGCCTGGCGTACGACCTCGGCCTGCCCCGCGACACCGGGTGCGCTGAAGCCGACCTTGCCCGCGCCGTCGTTGTTCACCGCGGAGCCCAGGATCACCGCGTGCACGGTGTCGCCGTCGGCCAGCGCCCGGTCGAGTCTCTTGAGCAGAACGGCGGCCACGCCGTTGCCACCGACGGTGCCGTCGGCCTCCGCGTCGAAGGCCCGAAGACGACCGGTGGGCGACAGGATGGACCCTGGGTGGCTGAGGTAGCCGGTCTCTTGCGGGAGGTGCACGGCCGCGGCGCCTGCAAGCGCTAGGTCTGCGTCGCCGTTCAGCAGCGCTTGGGCCGCGAGGTGCATGGCGACCAGCGAGGTGGAGCAGGCCGTCTGTATGCCGATGGCGGGGCCGGTGAGTCCGAGCCGGTAAGCGACGCGGGACGCAAGGAAGTCCGGCTGCTGCCCGACGGTGGTCTGGATGCCGGTGGCGGGATCCGTCTCTCCGTGGGCGGCGCCGGTCGCCGACGGCTGCTGATGGTCGTAGAGGTTCATGCCCGAACCCGCGAACACCCCGATGCTGATGCCCGGTTCGGCCGCCGCGTAGCCGCCGTCCTCGAGCGCCTGATGGCAGCACTCCAGGAACAGCCGGTGCGCGGGATGCGTAAGTCCGGTCTCCTTGGGGCTCATCCCGAAGAACTCCGGGTCGAACTCGTCAACGCCGTCGAGGACTCCGGCGACAGGCACCAGTTCGGGCGCCCGCTGCTGCTCCGGGGACAGCCCCGCAGCCGCGAGCTCCTCCCCGACGAAGACCCTGACGCTGTCCACACCGTCGCGCAGGTTGGCCCAGAACCGCTCCACGGAGTCCGCGCCCGGGAAGCGCAGCGACAGTCCGATGACCGCGATGCGCTGATCGATTGACTCCGCCGAGTCGGTGTCGGTGGCCGCGGTTTCGGTCCGTGCCTCGGTGGCGTCGGCCAAATGCGCGGCGAGAGCGGCGGCCGTGGGGTGTTCGAAGAACGCGGTCTGGGCGATCTCCGTGGCGAGCCGCTGTTCGAGGCTGGCCTGCAGGCGTACGAGGAGCAGCGAGGTCAGGCCAAGTTCGTAGAACGGTATGTGCGCGTCCACCTGGCGCCCGAGCAGGGCGGCGATCTCCTCCCGCACCGCGCGCGCCATCTCGTCGGGGTCCGCGGCGGCGGGCGGGGGGGCGCTTGTCCGGAAGTCGCCGTCGATCAGGCGGTCCCGGAGTTCGGTACGACGCACCTTCCCCGCCGGAGTCCTCGGGAACTCATCCTGGGGGACGGGCAGGACGTGTGCGGCGGTGAGCCGGAGCCGGGTGAACAGCGCCGCCTTTACCTCCCGTGCGATGCGCGCGTCGTCGTCGGCACCGCGGCTCACGAAGAACACAGCGAGCTCCTCCGTGCCGCTGTCCGGGTTGGGAATCCCGCACGCGGCGACCTCCCCCTGCCGTACGCCCCCGACGACTGTGGCGGCCTCCTCGACCTCGTGGCAGTAGACGTTGTGCCCGTTGAGCACGATCACGTCCTTGCGCCGACCGGTGATCACGACCTGGTCGCCGTCGAGGAAGGCCAGGTCACCCGTGTCCAGCCAGTCCCGTCCGGCGGGGAAGGCCGCCGCGTCCGCCTCCGGGTTGTTCACATAGCCCGGGGTGAGGCGGGCGGGCGAGTGCACCTGGAGTCGGCCGATCCTGCTCTCGGACACCGGTTCTCCACGGTCGTCGACGATGCGCAGGGTGACGCCGTGCGCGGGCGAGCCGGCCGCGACGAAGGTGACACACTCGTCCTCCGGAGTCTGTTCGCCGACCCGTACCAAGTCGCCGCTCAGGCTGCTCTTGAGCAGCCGTTGTACGGTGCCCGGCCGGTCGAGCCGGCCATAGGTGACCGCCGTGACCGTCTCGGCCATCCCCCAAACCGGCACGATGTGTCCATCCCGGATTCCGTACGCGGCCGTCGCGTCGAGGAAGCGACGCAGCACAGGCAACGCGATCTGCTCGCCGCCGCAGACCAGGGACTTGAGGCTGCCGAGGTCCCAGTAGCTGTTCGGCCCCTCGGCGAGCGCGTCCGCGACGAGCTGGTAGGCGAAGGTCGGCGCCCAACCGTGCTGCGCCTCGTGCTCGGCGAGAAGGTCGAGCCAGCGCAGCGGTTCGGCCAGGACCAGTTCGGTGGGTGCGTGGACGTTGGTGCAGTCCGCGAAGACCGCGAGCAGGTGGTAGAGCAGGAACGCGCCGCTGTGGTCGACCGGCAGCCAGTTCACCATGGTGTCGTCGGGGTGCACGTCGAGGATGCGTCGGCTGCTCGCGGCGAAGTCCGCCAGACCGGCGTGGGTCAGCTGCGCGGCCTTGGGCACACCGGTGCTGCCGGAGGACAGCATCAGCAGGGCGGTGTCCGAACTGGCCGGCTCGGTGTGGTCCTCCGCGGGCGGCGCGCTCAGGCAGGCCTGCGCGACCGCTACCCGCACCTTGGGAGCAGCCTGCGCCAGCACCGCCGCACCACCCGCGTCGCTGAGCACCAGCGGCTGGTCCAGCAACTCACAGGCGTGCAGCAGGCGTTCCAGCGTCGGCGAGCCCGGCGCGGGCTGCTCCGCGATGGTCACGGGCCGGAAGCCGCCGAGCACGCAGGCCCAGAAGGCGGGGAAGAACTCGGCCAGCGGCAGCCCGCACAGCACCACCGCGTCGCCGCTGCGCAGCCCGTGCTCCCGCAGCCCCGTGAGTAGACGCCTGGCCCGTAACAGCAGTTCGGGATACGACTGCGCGGTCGTGGCACCGTCCGGAGCGACGGTGATGACAGCGGCACCGGAGGCGCGGTCCGCGGCCCGCAGTAGCGCCTGCACGGCGTTGCGTGGATCGTCCTCGGTGTACTCCGGCTCAGGTCCCGGGCAGAGAGCTTGCCCCCGTACGCGTTCCATGCTTGTCCTCTTCCTCTTCTCCACTCGTGGACGACAGCGGCCGTGCCGTGCCGCGGAGGGCAGCGGCGCACAGCAGCAGAACCAGCGCGCCGCACACCGCCGCACCGTGGAACGCGCCCACGACGGCCAGGGCGGGCATTGCCTCGAGAGCCGCCGCGGCAGCCACCGTGCCCAACGCGAACCCGGATGTCTCCGCCGCGGCGGACAGCCCGAAGAGCCGACTGCGCTCCCGGTCGGAGGCCGCTTGCAGGCGTGAGGTGTAGATGATTTCGGTGCAACCGTCCGCGAACCCTGCCGATACAGTGACCACCATCAGCGCGGGAGCAGGCAGTCCGGTGAACGCCGCCACAAAGGAGAGCGACATCACGCAGGTGCCGATCGCGAAGGCGCGTTCGCCCCACGACGTCTCGCCTCGCCTGCGTTTGAGTACCTGGTGGGCAAGAAGCATGCCCACCGCCCATGCCACCCAGAACCGGGCCATGAACACCGCCGGGTTGGACGGGTCGGTGGAGGCCGCGACTACGGGCAGGGCGACGTTGTGCGACGAAGAAGCAAGGGCGTCGACGCCTCTGAGCAGAATCATGCCAAGCAGGAATGCGGGGACGCCCGCTGTCCAGCGCCGCAGACGAGGAGCGCGGCTCTTTCGCGGCAGCGAGCCAGCGCTTTCCAGGCTGTCCCGTTCCGCCTGTGCATTGCTCTCCGCGGCTTCTGCTGGTGGGTCTCCCTCCTCGCCGTCCGTGCGCGGCCGAAGGACCAGCAGCGCTGCTGCGGACACCGCGAAACTCGCGGCATTGACGGCGAACGCGATGGCGTAGCCGCCGAACCCGATGACCGGGGCCGCCGAGGCGAAGCCAAGCACCGTGGCCAGGGAGCGAGCCGTGACCAGCAGCCCGTTCGCGCGGGCGCGGCCCTCCTGGCCGACCATGACCGGAACCGCACTGCGCAGGGCGACGGTGAAGAAAGTGTTCCCTGCGCCCAGGATCACGGCCACGCAGGCGAGCAGCCACAGGGGCGTGCTCGAGGCGCAGAGCGCCAGAACGGCCATGGCAACACCTTGGAGAACATCCGTACAGATCATCACGGTCCGGCGGGTGGCCCTGGCCGACAGCGCCCCGGAAGCGAGCCCCGCCAGGAAACCGGAGAACAGCCGTAACGCCATCACCGCGCCGATACCGAACGCGGTGCCGGTGACCTCGTAGGAGAACAGGCTCAGAGCAATCAGATTGAGGTAGTTGCCGTAGCTGGACAGGGCGTACGCGGACACAAGGGCTCGAAACGGCCAGCCCACGCCCCCCATTGCGCCCCCTCGCTGTGTACCAGCTCGTCACCGGTTACGAATCCGCTTGATCGTAACCAGGCTGTTAATCAGCATCCTCCACTTTCGGACAGGCGGCTCCGTCAGCTGACAGCGGGTGAGCAAAGCGGGTGCTGGCATGGGCTGCCGGCCGACAGCGGCCGAGTTCGGTTCCGGTGCCGCAATCGCGGCTGAACACCAAGTGCGCCGAGGCCATTACTCCGCCTGCCAGAGGGGCGCGGTCCAGCAGTCCATGAGCGCGGGGGAGGGGGAGCGGCACGGAGCCATGGCCGAGGCCCTTCAGCGGCATCTTTAAGTCAAGGGGATGGGTCAGATTCAAACCGCCTTCGGGCCTGAGAGAGGCGTCTGCTCGAAATTGTCGAGGTCGTGGGCTACGTCGTCGACCGGCGCGATAAGAGGGTCGGCGAAAAACAGCCAGGTCTGTTCTTCGACCGCACATCTTCGCGAGCGTGACCCATGTCACAAAAATCAAGCAGGCCTGGTCGGCCCGGTGGCACGTGTTGCAGACTCACGTGGCGATCTTCGGTCAGAAGGAATTCGCTCACGGGGAACGGGGAACGGGGAACGGGAAATCGAAGGGTTCTGAGTGTGCTGAATCCTGGCTTCTGGCACTCCTTCAGGGATGCTCTGTGAACGCCGTCGGATATCCGCTGACCCGGCAATAGCAAACCGTCTGGACATCGCAACAGCTCAACCCTGATGGAGACAGGTATAACGTTCCCATGGCGTACCGCCTTTTAGGTCGAGTAGCCGAAGAGGAACTTGCCGAGGCTATTCGTTCGGTGCTGGACCGGCATCCCATGCTGCGCGTGGAAATTCATCAGCTGCCGTGCGGTGACCTGCGTCAGAGCATCTGCCGTGCGCCGGACCGCGTCCTGGGAGTACACGACGTGGAGCCAGGCGAGCTGCAGGAACGTATCGACGCAGCGGCTTCGGAACCCTTCGTCCGTAGCGCGACGTGCCGCCTGCGAGCCGACCTGTTCCGGCTGTCGCTGCACGAGGCTGTTCTCCTTATGGCCTTTGATCACGTGGCCGTGGATGCGCCTTCGGTCGCAACCGTCATGGAGGATTTAGGCCGGGCCTAAGCTGAGGCTCTCGACGGTCACCGCCGGATGGAGGGGACCGCCAAGGAGTTTGCTTACTTCGACTACGCCCATCGACAGCAAGAGTGGGACGCATCCCCCGAAGGCAAGGAACACGCGGAGTTCTGGGGAGAATATCTACGAGGCGTGGAAGCGCCTCCATCCGCTTCATCTGAGCGCTTCTCAGGTGTGGACTCGCGCATTGGTCATTCCTCGCATGCGCTTTCCGTTCGAGAGGATTTCATCGAGGCCACCGAACGCATCCGGGTGACTCCCTTTGCAGTGCTCCTATCTGCCTATTCTCTGACACTTCAGCACTTCCTTCGCGCCGACGACGTCGTCATTTCCTATCCCGCGATCGACTGGAAGCGGACGGAATTCGATCCGGTGGTCGGGCTGTTCACGGACATGCTGGTCTTCCGCTGTCCTCCCCGGGGGACACGACCCTGCAGGCGTACGTGCGGAAGGTCCAGCGGTCGCTCTTCGAGTGCCTGGAGCACCAGGGAGCATCCCTGGAGGAGATGTGGGCCGGCGTGCGCGCGATCACCGGCGGCGCGGTCCTCCCGGACATGTTGTCCGTCAACGAGCCCAGCGCCGCTCCGCGGTTCGTTGGCCTGGAGGTGGAGCGCATCCCGCTGTCCCCGCGTGACGGCAAGTCGGAGCTGATGCTGGCCGTCAACATTCGCGGCAATGAGGTCACGAGACGGTTGGACTTCGACCTTAATGCGTACGCCCCAGCCACCGCACAATGGCTGGCTCGCGCATTCGAAACCGTACTCGGCCGGATCATCGACGGCTGAGACGGCGCCACGCGGGCTGTGGACCTGGTCACCGACGCCGATCGCTCCTTGGTGCTGAGCACCTGGAACTCGCCGCCCGGTGAGGCGAGCGGGCCGCATGTTCCGGAAGCCTTCGTCCGCCAGGCCGCCGCCACTCCCGACCAAGTCGCCTTAGAGGTCCTAACAAAGGCGTTGGACATGGCGGTGGGTGATCAGGCAGACGGCGAGGCTGAGAAACGCTTCATGGATGTCGTCGCGTTGTTCCCAGCGGATCCGCAGTCGGCGGAAGCCGTGGAGCCAGGCGATCGTGCGCTCGACCACATAGCGGAAGGTTCCCAGACCAGATCCGTGTTCCTCGCCTCGTCTGGCGATCACCGGGCGGATGCCACGTTGCCAGAGCAGGCGTCTGTACTTGTCGTGGTCGTAGCCGCGATCCGCGAGAAGTGCGTCGGGCCTGTGTCTGGGTCGGCCGACGACGCCGGCCACGGCCGGAATCTTGTCGAGCAGGGGCAGGAGTTGGGTGACGTCGTTGCGGGTTCCGCCGGTCAGGGACGCCGCGAGCGGGATGCCCTGCCCCTCGACGACGAGGTGGTGCTTGCTGCCCGGCCGTGCGCGGTCGACCGGGCTGGGCCCGCTTTTGGGCCGCGCCGAGCGGCCCGTACATGGGAGGAGTCGATCACCGCCCGCGACCAGTCCAGCTTCCCCGCCGCCCGCAGCTTCTTCAGCAGCACCAGGTGCAGTTCGTCCCACACACCGGCCTCGTTCCATGCGGCCAGGCGCCGCCAGCACGTCATCCCCGAACCGAAGCCCAACTCCTGCGGCAGGTACCCCACTGGATACCGGTGTGCAGCACGAACAGGATCCCGCACAGCGCCTGCCGGTCCGGCACCCGCGGCCTGCCCTCGGCCAGCTTCGGCCCCGGCTCGGGCAGCAACGGCTCGATGAGCGACCACAGTTCATCCGACACGATCCACGGCCGCGACTGACGTTTCCCCACGACCAGACCAACGACCACCCAAGCCGAAAGTCACATGATCAACAGCTTCTGTTAGGACCTCTAAGTCGACCAGGGACGTGACATCACCTACCAGGAACTGGAGCGGGCTTCCCGGTCCCTTGCCGCCCGCATTGCGGCACTTGATCTGCCCGCGGGGAGCACCGTCGCGCTCTGCCTGCCGAGGTCGGCCCGGTTCGTCGAGGCCGCGCTGGCCGTCCTGCGATGCGGCCTGGCCTTCCTTCCCGTTGACGTAGAACAGCCGCCCCGTCGCCGTGCGTTCATCCTGTCAGACGCGGGGGCGGCAGCTGTGATCGTCGATCCGGATGCCATTGCCGAGAGCCATCGGCAGGGCATCGGCCGTCTTCTGATCGAGCACATCATCGCCACCGCGCGGAAGATGGAGCTCGTCCGTGTCTCAAGCCACGCAGATCAGAACGCCGAGCCGTTCTACCGAGCAATGGGCGCCAAACGGATCGGGACAACCCCGTCCGGCTCCATCGGGCGGGTGATTCCCCTGATGCTGGCACGGTGACGGTTCCCAGGCCGCGGACCACGCCCCAGTCCGATGACCTTCTCCGCTCCCACTTTCCAGACTCAGCTCCCTGAGCTGCGCCGCCCGGCCGAGTGGAAGTCCGGCACACCGAGGTCAACAGTGGTGTGCCGGGCCGAGGTCGCGCATCGCTGCAACCTTCTGGGAGGCGTCGGCCTGGTCGTCTCCATGCCAGCGACCTCGCCCAGCCAGCCCTGTTCCTTGGCCTCTTGAAGCCGGCCGGTCAGGTTGGCGTGGCCTTCCCCACGCCGGGGCGTCTGGTCGGGATCGGGACGGAGTTGTGGGCGCCTGAACAGTGCTTCGCAAGCCTGGGACGGAGCCGACCGACGTGGTTCGCGTCGGCCTCCAGCAGCCGTTCGCAAGTCGGAGCCCTTGTCCGCGTGGAGCTTGGCGGGCCGTCATCCTGCGCGGCCCGCGACGGGAGCGGATCGGCGGGATCCCGCACACGAGCGGCTCGAGCGCCTGGCTGTCGTGGAGGAACTCCCCCAATCAAGGCCGGTCCAGGTACGGGACCGTGTGCGACAAAGTGCCGACGTACACACTCCGGAAGCCAGCAGCCGGTTCGCGATACGGTTCGCCCCCGGACTGTCTGCCGCGAGGAAAGCGGTCGTCGCCCCTGTACCGCAGAGCATGCCGGCTAGTGCCCCGGCAGTCTGGCCAGCCTTGAGGGTCCTGGCCAACTCCGGCCGCAGGGCCACCGCGGTCGCCCCCAGATCATTGCTGAGGGACGCGTCGAGCACGGATTCGGTGCCTCCCCGGCCGTCCGGCACCGTTCGTTCGTCGCTCTCCGCTGCGTCCCCGTCCATGCGCGGGCCGCAGAACCAGCAGTGCTACGGCAGAGATCGCAAAGCTCGCGGCATTGACAGCGAACGCGGTGGCATAGCCGCCGAACCCGATGACCGGAGCCGCCGAGGCGAAGCCGAGCACCATGGCCAAGGACCGGGCAGCGACCAGCAGCCCGTTCGCACGGGTACGCGCTTCCTGGCCGATCATGACCGGAACGGCACTGCGCAGGGCAACGGTGAAGAACGTGTTTCCCGCGCCCAGGACCGCCGCCACGCCGACGAGCAGCCACAGCGGTGTGTGTGAGGTGCAGAGCGCCAGCACGGTCATGGGCCGCACCTTGGGCGACATCCGTACAGATCACCACGGTCCGGCGGCCTGCCCGGGCCGTCAGCGCCCCAGCAGCGAGCCCCGCCAGGAAACCGGAGAACAGCCGTAACGCCATCACCGCGCCGACTCCGAACGCGGTGCCGGTGACCTCGTAGGAGAAAAGGCTCAGTGCGATCAGGTTGAGGTAGGTGCCGTAGCCGGACGCGGCACACGCGGAAACGAGTGCACGGAACCGTCAGTTCATATCCCCACCCTGCCCCCCTCATGGCACAGCGACATGAATGAAAGCTGCCGATCGTATCCAGCGTCCGAATCAGCCGCCCCTGATCTCGGCAGCGCGTTGGAGAGATGCCGTGCAGAGCCTGCGGCCCAGGCCCTGCTCGCTCACCTCCGGCACCAGACTGGTGACGGAGAAGACCTGCGAAACAGTCGGTGGTGTTCGGTGTCGGCTTTCGCCCGGGTGCACAGCCACGCGAATTCAGTGTGCGGACCGCGCCGCACGCATCCGCAGCAGTGGTCTGCCGCTGATCGCGGTGAGCGCGAGGATGCCGACACCGGAGACGAGTATCGGAACATTGACCTCGGTGAACTCTGCGACCACGCCAGCGGTGATCGCGCCGAACGGTGACACACACACCGACAGCAGGCGGAAAACACCGTTGACGCGCCCGAGGATATCCTGCGGGATGGTGGTCTGCCGGAAGGCGGTGATCAGCGTCTGCCAGATGGCGATGCCGATTCCGACGGCGCCGAACGCGACGGCGGCGACGGCCGGGACCCGGGTCCCGCCGAGCACCAGACAGGAGACTCCCATGAGAGCCATGGCTGCCAGCGCGCCCGGCACCACTCCGATTCTCCGCCGCACCCAGTCGCTGCTGAGCCCGCCCAGGACCCCGCCGAGCGCGTTCGCCGCGAGGAAGAAGCCGTACGCGCTCTCCGGCAGGTCCAGCCACTTGACGACGTAGAGGACCATCAGCACGCCGAGGCTCATGGTGAAGAAGTTCAGGGTGCCGAGGACCACAGCCAGCCGGATCAGCAACTTGTCCGCCCGCAGGTAGCTCATGCCCTCGCGGATCATCTGCCACCAGGTGGTGCGTGGTCCGGTCGCGTCCGTCCGTACCGTCCGCAGCGCGGGGAACAGCAGCAGCACGACCCCCAGCAGGAACGAGGCGCCGTCGAGGATGAACGGGGCCGCGGCGGCGAACGCGAACAGTAGGCCGCCCAGGGGCTGTCCGACGCTGTCCCGCAGCACGACCTGCACCGCGTGCAGTCGGCCGTTGGCCGTGGTCAGCCGCTCGGGCGGGACCACCTTGGGTAGAAACGCCTGTGCCGTGACCAGGAAGACGGACTCGCCCAGGCCGAGCACCGCCGCGGCGATGTACACGAGGACCAGGTTGAGCGTGTCGGTCAGCACGCCCAGCGCGATCAGACCGACGACGGCGAACCGGCACAAGTCGATCGCGATGAGCAGGGCACGCCGGTTGAAGATGTCCGCCCACACCCCGCCGAGCGGGGCCATCATCATGCCGAGCGCGGTGACGATGGTGGTCAGCGACAACAACACCGGATTCTCGGTGAACGAGAACGCCAGCAGGGGCAGCGCGGAGTTGCGCACCCCGTCGCCGAGGGCGGACACGGCGCTCGCCAGCCACAGCCGGCCGAAGTGGGGCCAGGTCTCGTCGGCGCGTGCCGGAGAGGAGGCCGAACCCTCCTTGTCCAGGGCACGATCCGGCCCACCCGCACTGCTCACTTCCATCGCCCTCGTCCCGATCTCGCGCCAGGTTCTCGGTTCACCGGTCCGGTCTAGCCGACGGCCTCGACGCCGGTGACCAGGCTGAGGAATCGGCCGTCCTCCTCGAACAGGATCCGGTGCTGCTGAAGCAGGTCCAGCACCTCGGCGACCTCGTCCGGGGACATGCCGTCCGGGGCGTTCAACTGGTCTGGACGGCGGGGCGAGTTCAGTGCCCGGAGGAGGGACAGCATGCGCTCGTCGACCGGAATCCGCCGCAGCGCACCGAACCGGGTGTCCTCAACGAAGGACTCGTCTTCGTCGCGCACGAGTGCCAGGCGGGGGCGTTCGGCACCCTTCCAGGTGGCCTGCCAGTCGGCCACCACGCGCTGGAGCGTGGGGTACCACTTCAGCGCGGTCAGGGCGTACGGCGCCGGACCGTGGTCGGAGAAGAAGTAGGCCAGCTGGTCCAGTTGCTGCGACTCGAAGGGGAAGACCAGGGGGTAGAAGTCCATCGGGCGCAGGTCGAGACCATACTTGAGCCGCTCGTTGAAGTAGGGGCTGAAGCGGTCGAAGCGGATGAAGAAGGCGCCGGTCGGGGGCGTGAGGTGCACCAGGGCGGGGAAGTCCCGTTCGTACTTGGCGTACATCTCCTCGGGCTCCTGGGGGGCGCCGACAAGCAGGTTCCACTCCGGGTGGATTCCGAACTGCAGACAGAGCTTCATGAACTGCAGACTCTGGAACGCCGTGGTGCCCTTGCCCAGGAGCTTGAGCATCTCGCTGTTGACGGCCTCGATCCCGGCCTGCACACGGTTGACCTGCGCCTTGGCGAGGGCCTGCATGTTGGGCACGCTCACCGGGACCTTGATCTCGTAGAAGACGGACGCGTCGTCCGGTGCGTCGACCCTCGGGAACACCTCGGTCGGGTAGTTCCTCGGCAGGATGTAGTCGGTGCACATGTAGTTCTTGAACCGCGGGTGGAACGAGAAGAGCCACTCGAACTGGCGGACCGCCAGGTCGGGTTCCATCTGCCGGAATCCGATGGTCTCGTCGTTGAGTCCGCAGAACGTGCAGTGGCTGCGTGCGCCCCACCAGCAACCGCGCGAGGTCTCGAAGAAGAGGGTGGGTTCCAGCTGTCCCTCCGCCACGACGTCCTCGGCGTCGTCCATGGCGGTGACGAAGCCGTCGTAGTCGAGCGGCACGTAGTCGTTGATGTCCCGGTCCCGGCCGACGCCCATACGAACCTGCGGCTGCATGCAGTTGTCGTAGCTGATGACCCCCGGGATGGCGGGCATGTCGTCTCTGCGGCCGGCCAGCAGGTTGTCGAGGAACTGCTTGAAGCTCACCAGGCTCGGACCGGAGAAGACGTAGTCCAGACACGGCACTTCGGCCGCCAGAACGGCGCCCATCGTGGTCTCGACGTTCGAGCCTCCGAGGAGGGTCACCGCGTCGGGGTTCCGGTCCTTGATCATCCTGGCGAGCGCGATGGCGGGTACCGTCTGCGCGAACATCGTGGTCAGTCCGACGACGTCCGCGGACGCGAGGTCGTACCGGTCGATGAGCTCGGCCAGGAATGTCTCGATGCCCTTGCGGCGCCGCTCCAGGTCCTCGCGGAACCCTTCCCACGCGGGTTCGCGGTAGAACCGGCTGAAGTAGCTTTCGGAGTTGTCCGGTTCATCGGGAAACGCGATGTGCCGGAAAAGCCACTCGCCCACCCCGCTGTAGAGGTGGGTCATGTCGCCGGATATCTCCTCGTAGGTACCGACGCCAAAGTACTTCGTGAAGTCGACGTTCAGGTAGTGGACCTCGGCGGTGGCCTGGCCTTCGTACTCGTTGCCGATCAGGCCGGCGAGTTGACTGAGCGCGAAGGAAGGACGATTCCAGTCGGCAAAAGGCATGTTGACGAAAGCAACGCGCAGCACAGGAAACCTCTCGGAAGGGGCGGCTCTCGAGGGACGCTCCACATGGGGTGCCGGAAGTCTCCCGAAAATCGGGGCACGGCGGAGCGAATTGCTCAACGCCGGAAACACAAGACTAAGCCACCCGTTGATCCTTCCCCCGTTCAGTCGAATGCCTGCACGAGGCTAGGCATAACGAATCTGACCGGTCAAGCTTCATATCAGCCACCATGGTTGGCCGGAAACTGCATCACAACTTGCGCTTGTGTGCCTCCGCGCGTTGCAACCTAGTGACGTACGATGTGCGTTCGATGCCGGCAGTCAGTACGGCTACCGAGATTCGAGTGATCAATTCATGGGGGAGAAGGTCTTGCTTAACGCCGACATGAACGAGCCGACGACGACCGAGTCTCGCGTGGCGGAAATCTGGACCGAGGTGCTGAAGCACGACCAGTTCGGTCTTGACGACAACTTTTTCGCCATTGGCGGGCATTCGATGTTCGCGACGCTGGTGACCTATCAGCTGCGTGACGTGTGGGGATTTGAGATCCCCCTTTCGGTCATCTTCGAGCACTCCACCGTCCGCGACCTCGCGTCGTTCATCGACCAGACCTCGGCTGACGCCGCCGACCCGGACACCGTCACCGGCTGAGAACCGCAAGGCCTCATCGGGTCCGCACCGTGCCCCGGCGCGAACCCGCGCTGATCCCTGCGCGAAGGAAGTGGCCAGATGCACCCGGAGAGCACTCTCTCAGAGCGACGCACCCGATTTCTGCGCCGGATCCGCGCCGTCGCTGCCCGGCCCGTGCCGCCCGCCGGGCCGCAGCCGGTTCCCACGGCGCTGCCCCGTGCGGTGGCCCACGGGCCGGCGGCACCGGCCGAGCGCCGCCGGGTCGTCCGCCCCCTCGGCGAGGTCATGGTCAAGGCCCTGCGCGAGAGCGCCGCGCAGACCGGAGTGCCGTTCGGCTCCGTCCTGACCACGGCCCTGCTCGCGTCCGTCGCCCGGTACTGCGCGGAGTCGGAGCTGCTGGTTGCCGTACGCGACGGGATCAGAGGGAGCCGACAGCTCGCGCTCACGGTCGATCCGGCCCGGTCGATGTCCGACCTCATCCCGGCCACCGAGTGCGCGCTCGCCGAGGCCCGGTCGAACGGCGCCCGCACGCCCGCACGCACGGTGCCGCCGATCCTGCTGGAGATCGAGCACGGTGAGTTGCGGCAGACCGGGATCGTGTACGACGCCGACGTCGCCGACGTCCACTTCCGGTTCCACACCACCGGTACGCTCACCGCCGGATACGACCCAGACCGCCACGAGACCGGGCTGGTCGAGGGAGTGCTCCGGGAGACGGAGGCGCTGCTGGAGGCCGCGCTCGCCGAGCCGGACGTACCGCTGTGCACGCTGCGCGCTCTCTCCAGGGACGCGCTGCACGCGGTGACAGAGGAGCCCAACCGCACCGCGCGCTCCCGCCGCCCCGGCACGCTCACTGCCGCCTTCGACCTCGCCCGGCAGAGCTTCGCCGACCGGCCCGCGCTGGTGGACGCGGCGGGCACCCTCACCTACCGCGAGACCGCCGGCGAGGCGGCCCGGATCGGGCACCGTCTGCGCATGTCCGTCGGGGTCGGGCCGGAGGACCTGGTCGCCGTCCACGTCACCCGTGACGACAAGCGCTGGGTACTCGCCTGCCTTGGCGCTCTCCACGCCGGAGCGGCCTGGCTCCCGATCGATCCGGCGGTGCCGCCGGGCCGACTCGCGATGCTGCTCACCAACGCCGGCGTCACGGCGGTCGTCACCGACGCGGCGCTGCGCGAGCGGATCCCGGCGGGCGACTGGTCCGTCGTGGACCTCGACGCGCACGACCCCGCGGTCGACGACGAGCCGGCGATCCTCCCGGCGCCCACCGATCCGCGGCAGCTCGCCTACGCGATGTACACCTCGGGCAGCACCGGTGCGCCCCGCGCGGTGCTCGTCGAGCACGACAGCGCGCTCAACTTCGTCGCGTCCCTGCAGCGGCTCTTCGAACTCACCCCCGAAGACCGGATGTTGCAGTACGCCTCCCCAGGCTTCGACGTGTCCGTGTTCGAGATCTTCTGCGCCCTGCTCAGCGGCTCCTCGCTCCACATGATCGGTGACGACGACCGGCGCTCGGTCGAGGGGCTGACTCGGTCGCTCACCGACGGCGGGATCACGGTCGCCGAACTCCCCCCGGCGCTGCTGGAGTTGCTCGACCCGGACCGCTTACCGCTACTGCGGCTGGTCTCGGTCGGCGGCGAGCCGTTCTCCGGCCAGCTGACCACGCGATGGTCCCGCGACCGGCGGTTCGTCAACGGATACGGGACGACCGAGACCACCATCGGCGTCATCTACAAGGAGTGCACCGGCCTGTGGCGGTCCCCGCCGCCCATCGGTGTGCCGGTCGACAACCATCAGGCGTACATCCTCGACGACGAACTGCGTTCCGTGCCCCCCGGTGCGGTGGGTGAGCTGTTCGTTGGCGGCGTCGGCGTGGCACGGGGGTATCTGGGGGACGCCGCCCGCACCGCGGACCGCTTTCTCCCCGATCCGTTCCGGCCCGGCGGCCGTCTCTACCGTACCGGCGACCTCGCCCGCTGGTCGGCGGAGGGGGACATCGTCTTCCTCGGCCGCAGGGACCGGCAGGTGAAGGTCCGCGGGCAGCGCGTGGAACTCGGGGAGATCGAGGCGGCGCTCACCAGGCTGCCCGAGGTGTCCGCCGCCGTCGTCGCCGACCTCGACGGCACGCTCGTCGGCTATCTGGTGCCCACGGCCGGGCAGTGGACCGACCTGGACGGCATCCGCCGCCACCTCGCCGACCGGCTGCCCTCATACATGGTGCCGACGCTGTTGACCGAGGTGGAGCGGATTCCGATCACCGCCTCCGGCAAGGTCGACCTAGCCGCGCTGGCGGCCAGTGGTGCGTCCACCTCCGCCCCCGCTTGTGGTCCGGCGGCGCACGCCGGTCTCGACGGTGCCACGCAGGACGGGGCGACCGACCTGGTTCGGCGGATCGGGGTGGAGGGTTATGGCCCTCTCCTGCCCGGCGCTCCCGTCACCGGCGACACCAACTTCTTCGCCACGGGCGGCGACAGCATCCGGGCGATCCGGCTGCTGTCCTGGGTACGCGATGCCTTCGGGGTGGAGATCCCGATGAGCCGGTTCTTCCGCAATCCCACCCCGAAGGCGCTCGCGGAAGCAGTCGAGCGCCGTCGCGGAGCGGGGGCAGGCGCAGGCGCAGGCGCAGGCGCAGGGGCGGGGAACCAAGGAGCGCACGGCTCCGCACCCGCCTCCGCCCCCATCCCGGTCACGGCCGACAAGGGGGACATTCCGCTGTCCTCGTCGCAGCAACGCCTGTGGTTTCTTGACCAGTTGCAGCCGGGAGACCCGGCGTACAACGTCATCGAGGTATTCCGGCTGCGCGGGGAGCTCGACGCCGGGGCGCTGCGCCGTGCCGTGAGTGAACTCGTCGTCCGGCACGAGATCCTGCGCACCCGTTATGTGGCGACCGACGGCGTGCCCCGCCAAGTGGTGGACCCGGAACCGACGGCGGGGCTGACCATGCGGGACCTGACCGACGCGCCGCGCAGTGACCTGGACGATCTGCTCGCGGCGGAGGCGGCGAAGCCGTTCGTCCTGTCCACCGGTCCGCTGATCCGGGTCACGCTCGTACGCTGCGGCCCGCGCGAGCACGTCCTCGTCTGGGTAGTGCACCACGTGGTCGCCGACGGACGCGCGACCGAGGTCCTCTTCCATGAACTAAGCGAGCTCTACGGTGCCTTCCGCCGCGGCCTGCCGCCCGACCTGCCTCCGGTGACGCTCCGGTTCCGGGACTATGCGCGCTGGCAGCGGGCGACGTTCGGCGGAGACGCGCACCGGGAGGGCCTGGCCTACTGGCGCCGGCAGCTCGCCGGAGCGCCGGTCCGACCAGAGCTGCCCACGGACCGGACCCGGTCGGCCCGGCCGACCCGGCGTGGCGGCACCCTCTACTTCGACCTCCCGCCCGGTACCGCGGCCGACCTCGCCGCGTTTGGCCACCGCGCTGGCGTCACCTCGTTCATGACGCTGCTGACGGCGTTCTTCACCCTGCTCTCCCGGTACGGGCGCGACAAGGACGTGATCGTCGGCACGCCGTTCGCCAACCGCACGCGGCGCGAGGTTCAGGACCTGGTCGGCTTCCTGGTCAACACGGTTCCGCTGCGCGCCGACTGCTCCGGAGATCCAACGTTCGCCGCGCTGCTCCAGCAGGTGACCGGGACGACGCTCGCGGCGGGCGACCACTCCGAGGTGCCGTTCGAGGACCTGGTGAGCAGCCTTGGGGTGACCCGTGACGTGGGGGTCAACCCGCTGGTGCAGGTGCTCTTCCAGGTGATCGACGCGCCGGAGGACCAGTTGTCGCTGGCGGGCGTCGAGGCGACGAAGATCCCGGTCGAGGAGCGGACCGCCGCCTTCGACCTCGTCGTGGAGATACGCACCAGCCGGCAGGGGCGGCTCACCGGACGGGTCAACTACAGCTCGGACCTGTTCGACCGGGAGACCGTGGCTCGGCTGGCCGGGCACTACCGGCAGCTCCTGCGCTCGGCGCTGGACGCCCCCGAGCGGCGGCTGTCCGAGCTCGACATGCTGGAACCGGACGAGCGGCGACAGCTGCTCGGCACGTTCAACGAGACCGCCTCCACGCCGATGGACACCATCACCGCGGTGGTGGAGCGGCAGGTCGCGGCCTCCGGCGCGAGTATCGCCGTGACCGACCCGGCGAGGCGGCTCACCTACGCGGAGCTGAACGCGGCCGCCAACCGGCTGGCCCGTCATCTGATCGACCTCGGCGTGGGCCCGGACGTGATCGTCGCCCTCTGTCTGCCGCCCAGCGCGGACCTGGTCGTCGCCATGCTCGCGGTGCTGAAGGCCGGTGGAGCCTATCTGCCGCTCGATCCCACGCATCCAGCCGAGCGGATCCGGCTGCTGCTCGCCGACAGTGGGTCGGACTTCGCCGTCGGCCGTCGGGCGGTGCGGGAGAAGCTGCCCACCGGCCTCTCCCACTTCATCGACCTGGAGGAGGATCGTCCGCGCATCGACGCCCGTCCGGCCGACAACCCGCCCGGTGCCGATCCGGAGTCCCTCGCGTACATCATGTACACGTCCGGCTCGACGGGGCGGCCGAAGGGGGTCGCCGTTCCGCACCATGCGCTGGTGCGGCTGGTGCTGGGCTGCGACCAGTCGCCGGTCGACCCCGACGACACGTTCCTGATGGTGCAGCCGACCAACTTCGATGCCTCCAACCTGGACATCTGGCTGCCCCTGGCGCACGGGGCGTCCCTCGCGGTGCCCGCGGAGCGACTGATCGACCCGGTCGACCTCGGCGCAGCCATCCGCAGACACCAGGTGTCCGTCCTGTGGCTGTCGGCCGCGCTGGCGCAGCTGACCATCGACACCGATCCCCATCTGTTCGCGGGTGTACGGCAGTTGGGCATCGGCGGCCAGGCGCCGTCCGTGCCGCACCTGCGCCGGCTGCTGCGCGCGCTGCCCGGTCTGCGGCTTCTCAACTGCTACGGCCCCACCGAGTCCACCACGAACACCACCCTCCACCACATAGCCTCTGCACCGGCCGAGGACGCCACCCCCGTACCGCTCGGCCGGCCGGTCGGCGACACGCGGGTGTACGTGGTCGGCAGGGACGGCGAGCTGCTGCCGATCGGCGTGCCCGGAGAGCTGTGGATCGGCGGGCGAGGTCTCGCCCGCGGCTACCTCGGGGCGCGGTCCCTGACCGCGGACAGCTTCGTTCCGGACCCGTTCGGCCCTGTCGGGCAGCGCGTCTATCGCACCGGGGACATCGTGCGCTGGCTGCCGGACGGCACCCTGCACTTCCTCGGCCGGGACGACGATCAGGTCAAGATCCGCGGCTACCGCATCGAGCTCGCGGAGGTCGCCACCGTGCTCCGCCGGCACACCGCGGTGCGGGACGCCCACGTGCTGCGGCAGGGTCGGGGCGCGGCGGCGGAGCTGGCGGCGTACGTCGTCGCCGATGGCGACGGTGTCGACGTCGAGGACTTGTTCCACCATGCGCGGGGGCAGCTGCCCGACTACATGGTCCCCGCGACGATCACGCGGCTCGGCGAGCTGCCGTTGTCGCCCAACGGCAAGGTGGACACGGCACGACTGCCCGCGCCGCGCAGGCCGCGCCCCGACAGCGCGGGCCGGCCGCCGCGTACCGAGTGGGAGAAGGCGGTCCATGCGGTGTGGGCGGAAGTGCTCGAGCACGACGGGTTCGGCGTCGACGATGACTTCTTCGTGGTCGGCGGCAACTCGTACCAGGCGGCGCGGGTCGTGGCCCGGCTGCGCTCGGAATGCGGCGTGGAGCTCTCGGTGCGGACGTTCTTCGAGCACCGGCGGGTCGGCGAGCTGGCGGAGGCCGTGGCGGAGGCACCCGCCGTCGCCGACGGTGCGGGTTCCCCGGTGCGCCCCCGGCCGCACGCCGGCCCGGCGCCGCTGTCGGTGGACCAGCAGCGTCTGTGGTTCCTCGATCAGTTGCACCCTGGCAGCGCCGACTACAACGTGCCGGTGCATGTGTGGCTGCGCGGTCGGCTGGACACCGACGCGTTGCGCTCGGCGCTGGTCGAGGTGGTGGAGCGTCATGAAGTGCTGCGCTCCCGGTTCGTGCTGGGTGACGACCGGCTGCCGGTGCAGGTGGTCGAGCCCGCCAGTGTCTTCGAGCTGCACGAGACCGACCTGTCGCACCTGCCCGTCGCCGAGGCGCGGGCCAGGGCGGAGGAGGCCGCGGTCGCGGCGGCGCGGAAACCGTTCCGGCTGGACCGGGCCCCGTTGATCCGCGCCGAGTTGCTGCGGGTCACGGCGGAGGAACACCTGCTCTGCTTGGTGGTGCACCACGCGGCGGCCGACGCCGAGTCCTTCCGGCTCCTGTTCGCCGAGGTGGGAGAGGTGTACGGGGCGCACCTCGCGGGGCGACCGGGTGCCCTGGGGGCGCTGCCGGTCCAGTACGCCGACTACGCCCTCTGGCAGCGGCAGCGGCAGCGGCAGCGTGGTGCGACGGTCGAGCGGCTCGATCTGGAGTACTGGCGGGAGCAGCTCCGCGGCCTGCCCACCCTCCAGCTGCCCACCGGTCACCCGCGGCCCCGCGTGCGCAGCGGCGCGGGCGGCCGGCACCGGGCCGCTCTGCTGGACCCGGCGGACACCTCTCGGCTGGGCGCGGTGGCCCGGGTACACGGGGCGACCGAGTTCATGGTGCTGCTCGCCGCGCTGAACGTCACCCTCGGCCGACTCACCGGGCAGGAGGACTTCGGGGTCGGCACCCCGGTGTCCCTGCGGTCGCGCCCCGAACTGGAACCGCTGATCGGGTTCTTCGTCAACACGTTGGTCCTGCGGGCCGACCTGTCGGGCGACCCGTCCTTCGCCGAGCTGCTGGCTCGCACGCGCGAGACCGCCCTGGCCGGTTACGCCCGCCAGGAGGTGTCGTTCGACAGGCTCGTGGAGGAACTCCTGCCGAGCCGCACACTGGGCCGCACACCATTGATCGACGTGGTCTTCTACGTCGACGACACCACGGCCGCGGCGCCGGAGCTGACCGGACTGGCGGTCGAGGTGACCAACGTCGACACAGGCACGGCCAAGTTCGACCTGGACATCGCCATCGTCCGCCGGGGCTCGGCCCTGAGCTGCACGGTCGAGTTCAACGCGGACGTGCTGACGGAGTCGATCGCACGGAGCGTGGTGGACGACTTCGGCCGGACGTTGCGCGCCGCGCTGGTCGACCCTCGAAGGCGCCTGTCCGAACTCGGCCGGGACGGGCTGTCATGACGTATCCGCATCGGGCCGACTACGGAGGTGGACCATGAGAACCGGTGCCGAACCCGGTGGCGACTCGGGCGACCTGGACCGCTGGTTCCTCGGCGGTCTCGACCGTCCGTGGGGCGACATCCAGCTGCTGGCTCTGCCGCACAGCGGTGGCAACGCGTCGAGCTACCGCGGCTGGCTGGCCGGGGCCGAGCCGGACGTGGACGTGGTGCCCGTGCAGTTGCCGGGCCGGGAGACGCGCCTGAGCGAGCCTCCGTTCACGGATCAGCCGACGCTCATCGCCGAGCTCGCCGACATGGTCTCCCGGGCCGGGTTCCGCCGGATCGCGGTCTTCGGACACAGCATGGGCGCGGTGCTCGCGGTCAACCTGTGCCGTGCTCTGGAGGGAGCCGGCATTCCGGTGGCGCACGTGTTCGTGTCCGGCCACGGCGGGCCGTCCCAGCGGCCGACGGCGACGTTCCCGAAGGACGCGTCCGATGAGGTCATCCTGGACGCGCTCGGCGGGACCGGCGCCCCCAACTACGAGATGCTGCTGCGCCATCCCGAACTGCGGGAGATGGTGCTGCGGGTGATGCGGGCCGATCTGGGGCTGGTGCTGAGCGGCGTCGTGGCCGGGCCGCCGGTGCGGGCGCCGATCACGGTTCTGAACGGCAAGGACGACTCCACGCCGGCCGGTTGGGACCTGAACGAGTGGGCCACCGTCACCCGAGGCGCCTGTGTCTCGCATCTGCTGCCCGGGGACCACTTCTACCTGGTCGAGCAGGGCGAGGAGGTGGCGCGCGTCATCCGCACCGCCCTGACCGAGCCGCACGCGTCCGGACCGGCCACGAGAGACGAGGATCCATCCACGTGACGTCGTACACCGTCGTTGTCAATGACGAGGAGCAGTACTCGATCTGGCCGGTGAGCCGGGACGTCCCGGCCGGCTGGCGGGAGAGTGGTCCGCGCGGCTCCAAGGAGGAGTGCCTGGCCCATATCGAGGAGGTCTGGACCGACATGCGGCCGTTGAGCCTGCGTCTGCGGATGGAATCGAGGGAAACATGACGTCACCGCGTGTAGCGGTCGTCACCGGTGCAGGGCGTGGCATCGGCGCCGCCACGGCGCTGCGCCTGGCCGCCGAAGGTACCGCGGTCGGCGTCCTCGACGTCGACGCCGAGACCGCTGAGGCCACCGCGGAACGCGTTCGCGCGGCCGGGGGCAGGGCCCACCCTGTCGTCGCCGACGTCGGCGACCCCGACCAGGTCAAGGGCGCGCTGGCCGACGTGGCGGGTGAGCTCGGTCCGCCGGTCATCCTGGTCAACAACGCTGGCGTCATCAGGGACCGGCCGATGGAGGACCTGTCGCTGGACGACTGGGACTCCGTCGTCGACGTGAACCTCCGCGGACCGTTCCTGATGTGCCAGGCCATCCGTCCCTACCAGCTCGAACAGCGCTGGGGACGCATCGTCAATTTCTCCAGCTCCTCGGCGCTGGGCAACCGTGACCAGGCCAACTACTCCGCCGCGAAGGCCGGGATCGACGGTCTGACCCGGACGCTCGCCATCGAACTGGGGCCCTACGGCGTGACCGTGAACGCGGTGGCCCCCGGTTACATCGTCACCGACATGACTGCGCGGACGGCTGCGCGGATGGGCATGGAATTCGACCGGTTCCAGCAGATGGTGGCCGCGCAGACCCCGGTGCGGCGGGTGGGGCAGCCCGAGGACGTGGCGCACGCCGTCGCGTTCCTCGTCGGCGAGAACGCGGGGTTCGTCTCCGGGCACATGCTGTACGTCACTGGTGGTCCGATGCGCTGACCGTGGCCGCTCCTTCCAGCGCCGCGGCGAGTTCCGCCACGGTGCGCGCACCGACCAGGGTGCGCGGCGCCACGGTGGTGCCGCACCGCGCAGTCAGCTCGGCGGCCACCCTCAGCAGGTCGAGGGAGGTGCCGCCGAGCGCGAAGAAGTCCTCGCCCACGTAGGGCGATCGGCCGAGCACCGTGGCCCAGACGTCACTGACCGTCTTCTCCCACTCCGAGACCGGCGGCGAGCCGGGGGCCCGGCGCTGCGGCGGGCCGCTCTGTCCGGGCAGCGCCCGGCGGTCCACCTTTCCGTTGGGCGTCAGCGGCAGGCGCTCCAGGGACACGAACCTCCCCGGCACCAGCGGCTCGGGCAGCCGTTCGAGCAGATACGCCCGCAGTGCGCCGCCGTCCGCGGGACACTGCTCGTCCGCCACCACGTAGGCGACGAGCTCGGCCGCCAGCCCACTGCCGCTCACGGTGACGAAGGCGTCGCGTACGGCCGAATGACAGACCAGGACGGCCCGGACCTCGCCCGGTTCGATGCGGAAGCCGCGTAGCTTGACCTGGTCGTCGATGCGGCCTGCGAACTCGATGACGCCGTCGGCACGTCGGCGTGCCAGATCCCCGGTGCGATACAGCCGGCCGCCCCGCGGCCCGAACGGGTCGGGCACGAACCGTTCGGCGGTCAGGCCGGGGCGACGCAGGTATCCCCGGGCCACGCCGGCACCGCCGACCAGCAGCTCCCCGACGATCCCCACCGGCACCGGGTTTCCGGCTTCGTCGACGACGTAGCAGCGGGTGCCGCCGATCGGGCGGCCGATCGGGACCCTGGTGGCCTCGTCGAGCTCCTCCGGCACGACGGGATGCGTCGTGGCGAAGGTGGTTGTCTCGGTGGGGCCGTAGCCGTTGACGATGCGCAGGCCGGGACGACCGTCCAGCAGCGCCCGCAGATGCGGCACGGACAGCGCCTCACCACCGACGACCAAGGTGCGCACCAGCTCCAGTGCCTGTGGGTGCACGTCTGCCACCAGGTTGGCCAGCTGGGCCGTCAGCCACAGAACGGTCACCCCCAACCGCTCCAGCTCCCCGCCGAGTTCGCGGGGGCCGATCGGGCCAGGGGGATGGATCGCCAGCCGGGACCCGTGGCACAGCGCGTGCCACACCTCGAAGGTGGACGCGTCGAAGGCCGTGGGGGCGAGCATCAGTAGCGTGTCGTCCGGACTCACCTCGACCTGGTCCAGGCCGGACACCAGCCGGACGACACAGCGGTGGGTGACCGCTACTCCCTTCGGCACGCCGGTGGACCCCGACGTGTAGATGATGTACGCGAGGCTGTCCGGCAGGACCGTCGCCGACCGCGGCGGGCGTCCGCTCGTGGCGGGCAGCGGCAGATCCAGGTGCAGACGCCGGATCCCGTCGGGAAGCCGGACAGACAGCTGCTGATCGGTCAGCACCAGCTGTGCCTCGCTGTCCCGCAGGACGAACTCCGTCCGCTCCCGCGGATGGGCGGGGTCGAGCGGAACGTAGGCGCCGCCTGCCTTGAGAACGGCCAACATCGCCACGACCTGCTCCGGGCCGCGCGGCAGGAGGAGGGCGACCCGGTCGTCCGGCCGTACACCGAGGCCGACCAGATGGCCCGCCACCTGCTGGGCCTCTGTGTCCAGCTCGGCGTACGTCCGCCGGTACGGCGGGTTCCACAGGGCGATCGCGTCGCCGGCGGCGGCCACCTGCCGCTCGAAGAGGTCGAGCACCGTGGCCTCGGGAGTGGGCCGCATGTCGTCGGCGGTGACGGTGTGCCGCTCCTGCGGGCCAAGCAGGTCCAGTTGGGACAGCGGCCGCTCGGGATCCCCGAGCCCCTCGTCCAGCAATCGGCGGAAGTGGCCTGCCATGCGTGTGTGGGCGTCGGCGGTGAACAGGTCGGCGTTGCAGGAGAAGCCGACGTTGTACGCCCGGCCCGTATCGATGACGGTCACGGACAGGTCGAAAGGGGAACGGGGCGACGCCACGGGCTCGGACCTGAGGCACCGGGCCGGCTCCGCTTCTTCGGTGACGGGCGTGGGCCGCACGTCCAGTGCCACCTGGGCGATCGGGTGCCGACTCGGATCGCGGTCGACGTCGAGGTGCCCGATCAGTCGCTGGAAGGGGACGGCCGAGTTCTCGACCGCATCCCCCACGGCTCGGTGGACCCGGTCGACCAGCGTCCGCAGGGATGGAGCGTCGGCCACGTCGACGCGCAGGGTGAGCAGGTTGGCGATGCAGCCGACAGTCGTTTCACCGCCCGCCTGCCTGGCGCCGGGTGTCTGCGTGGCGAACGCGACGTCGCGGGAGCGCGAGTAGCGGGCCAGCAGGGCGGCGAGAGCGGCGCCGAAGACACTGAACTCCGCTGTTCCAGAGCCCCTTTGGCCGCCCAGTCGCCGCACGGCGTCGTGGGGTACGTCGAGGAAGACGGTGCGGGCGCGCTGGGTGTGCACGGGTGGGCGGGGCAGATCGGTCGGGAGGTCGGCCAGAATCGGGAGGTCTGCCAACCGGCGCTGCCAGAAGCGGATTTGATCGTCCAGCTGGTCGGGGGTGGGGCCTTGTGCCGGGACCGAGGGCGTCTGCGGGGCTGGCGGCGGGGCGCCGGTGAGTGCGGCCCGGTACAGGGACGCGAGGTCGGCCTGCAGCAGCCCTGCGGAGTACGGGTCGCAGACGATGCGGGGCACAGCCAGCGTCAGCGCGGCATCGTCTACGGAGTTGCTCACGACGGCACGCACCAGCGGCCCACCGGTCAGGTTGAACGGCCGCTGGATCACCGTCTCCACGGCGTCCGGCCCGTCCTCGCCCGGGAGTTGGCCGACGACCGTCAGCTCGTACTCCAGGGCGGCGGACACCGTCCGGCGCGGTACGGCCTCCGCTGCGTCGAGTCGGGTGCGGAGCTGGGGATGCCGGTCCATCAGCGCGGTCAGCGCAGACCGTAACGCGGTCATGTCGAGGGGGCCGCGCACACGCCAGCCCAGCACCACGTGGTCCGGAGGGTCGGTGACCAACTGGTCGGCGACCCACTGCCGTTGCTGCGCATCGGACAGTGGACTGTCGGGTCGCGGCATGCGCTCACGCTATCACCGGGATCCAACCGAGAGACGCATCTCGATCACATGGGCTAGGCTCCTCGACGGCGCACGTCCACGCACCACGGGACACGCCCCGCATATGGTCCACACACGGGGGGACATATGGACTTCGGCCATACCGAAGACGAGTCGGGCTTCCGCGACCGGGTCCGGGCGGAACTCCAATCCGGTGACTTGGCAGCCGAGTTGGCGCGATTACGCGACTGCGGCGAACCTGAGCCCGACGAGCGCGGCGTGTACCGGCTGCTCGCCGAGCGCGGGCTGCTCGGGGTGGACTGGCCGCGCGCCTACGGCGGGCAGGGCCGCACCGCCGCCCATGCGGCCGTCGCCGTCGAGGAGATGATGCGCGCGGGCGTTCCCGACACGTTGTTCGTCAACGGCATCCAGACCGTGGGCAAGCTGGTGTTGCTTGCCGGCACCGAGGAACAGAAGCGGCGGGTGCTGCCGCGGTTGGCGGCCGGGCGGTCCTTCGCGGGGGTGCTGTACACCGAACCTGGGGTCGGCTCGGACCTGAGCGCGCTGACGACGCGCGCGGTCGCGGTCGACGGCGGCTACCGCATCGACGGCGTCAAGGTGTTCAACCTCAAGAGCGGCCTGACGGACTTCGGACTGTGCGCCGCCCGCACCTCCACCGAGGGTTCACGCTACGAGGGCCTCACCCTTTTCCTCGTCGACATGCACGCACCCGGAGTCCTCGTCGAACGCCTGGACACCATGGCCGACGAACAGTTCCACCGCGTCGAGCTGAACGCCGTCCGCGTCAGCGAGACCGACGTCGTCGGTGGGGTCGGCGACGGCTGGGCGGTGCTCGCCGAGGCGCTTCCGCTCGAACGCACGGGATTCGACTTCGCGTTGCGCGCCGAGCGGTGGTACGAGGCCGGCTGCCGGGGCCTCGGCCCTGCGGGCGAGGACCCGGGACAGGAGGCGGCCACGCCCTGGCTGGCCGACGTCGGCCGGCACGGAGCCGCCACCGCCGCCGCCCGTCTGCTGGCCTGGCGCTGCATCGGATCGGCCGACCGCGGGCAGCTGGACGAACTCCAGACGTCCACCGCCAAGTGGTACGCGAGCGAGCAGGCGGCCGCCGTCGCCCGCTGGGCCGCGGCCCGCCACGGTCTCGACGCCCCGCCGGACCTGGTGGCGCTGCTGGACAGCGCCTACCGGGAGGCTCCGGGTCTGACCCTCTCGGGCGGCACGTCGGAGATGATGCTCCAGACGATCTCCGGTTTCCTGCTCGCCGGCGAGTCGGCGGCCCCGGCCTCCGGGGAGGTGGGGTGACATGCGGCTGGAACGCGACGACATGCAGCGCGATCTGACGCGGGCAATGCGGGCCACGCTGGACGAGGTGGCGGGCCCCGGCGAGCGGCTCGATCCAGTAGAGGTGCATGCGTGCCTCGTGGAACTGGGCGTCTTCGCACTGGAACTGCCCGACGCGGACGGTGGGTTGGCGTTCGGGATGGACTGTGCTGTGGTCGTGTGCGAGGAGTTGGGCCGTTGGGCCGCCCCAGACTCCTACCGGGCCGGCGCTCTGCTGACCGACCTGGTCCGGTCGGCGGAGGAGGCGGGAACCGGATTCCGGTCGCGTGCCTCGGCCGCGTCACCGGCCCTGATCGGCGCCGGCAAGGTCACCGCGAGTCTGGCAATCGGCTCCGGCGTCGCGGCGACCCCGGCCTGCGACGGCCGGCGGCTCAGCGGTGACTGTGTGTTGCCGGACGTACCGCCTCAGGCCGCGTTCCACGTCGTGCCGGCCCGCTACGGCGACGGGACCGTGCTCGCCGCGATGGCCGTCGATGCCCCCGGCCTGACGGTCGACGGACCCCGGGCGGACGGGGTGTGGCGACTCAGCCTGGAGGACGTCGCACCAGACGCGCTGTCGCCGCCCCTCCACCACGACGGCATTCCCTCGCCGCTGCTCGCGCGCGCCCGCATCCGGCAGGCGGCGTATCTGCTCGGCCTCGCGTCCGGTGCGCACCGGCTCGCGGTCGGCCGGGCCGCGAGCCGTCGGCAGTTCGGCCGCGGCATCGGTGAGAACCAGGCGGTCGCGTTCCCACTGGCCGAGCAGTACGCCCACCTGGAGGCCGTACGCCTGCTGGTGCACGAGGCTGGCTGGGACGCTGACGGCGGCCGGTCGGCGGCCGTCAGGGCCACCCAGTCACTGGCCTACGCGGCTGAACTCGCCCTCCAGGTCACCGCGCACGCGGTGCACGTGCACGGCGCCGCCGGAATCACCACCGACTCCCCGGTGCAGCGCCACTACCGGGCCGCCCGCATAGAGGCGACTAGGTGGGGCGCCCCGGTCTCGCTGTGGCGGGAGGCGGGGGCGCTTCGCCTACGGTGACGGCGGCTCGGGCAGGGTGACCCTCGTTCCCGGGCCGTCGCCGGACACCGCCTTGAGCGGGTGCGCGGCCCCGCCGTCGGTGATCCACACTTGCGGCACTCCGCCGAGCAGCGCCTCGCGGGCGGCGACCAGTTTGACGGTCATGCCGCCCCGTACCCAGCCGGGCGCCGGTTCGCCCGGCTGCGGCAGCCGGTAGGTGTCCAGCACGCTGGCCGGGTCGGCGGGGTCCGTGAGCACCCCGGGCGCTCCCGTCAGGAAGACCAGACTGTGCGCCCGCAGCGCCACCGCGACGGCAGCCGCGGCCCGGTCCGCGTTGGTGTTGACCGGTGCGCCGTCCTCGGCGAGGGCCGGCGGCGACACCACCGGCACCACGCCCGCCGCGAGCAGACCGAGCAGGAGCCCGGCGTTCACCTCGCGGATGCGGCCGCTGCGGTCGTCGCGGACGACGGTGACCCGTCCGTCCACGACCGCCCGTACGGCCTTCTTCCGGCGTGCCCGCAGCAGCCCCGCGTCGAGGCCGGTAAGCCCCACGGCGGGCACGTGGTGTCGGTCCAGGGCGGTGACCAGCGCGGGTTTGACCCGGCCGGCCAGGGCCAGGGTGAGCACGTCGAGGGTGGCTGCGTCGGTGTAGCGGGTCACCACCCCGTCGGGCGCAGTGAGATGCCGCAGCCGTACGCCGAGTTGCTCCGCGAGGCGGCTCATCTCGGCAGAGCCGCCGTGCACCAGAACCACGCTCCGGCCCTCGTCGGTCAGTGCAGCGACGTCTTCGCACAGGCGGTCGACGTCCAGCGCCCCACTGCCCCCGCACTTGATCACGACGATCTCCGGCGGGCCGCCGGCCAGATCCGCGCTCACAGCGGATGCAGCCCGGGAAACTCCAGCCCCAGGCCCTCCGGCCAGCCCTGCCTGATGTTGACGCACTGGACGGCGTTGCCGGCCGCCCCCTTCACCAGGTTGTCGAGCGCCGCCACGGCGACCACCTGGCCGCGGTCGGCGTCGAGGGAGAAGCCCACGTCGCAGAAGTTGGATCCGCTGAGAATCTTCGGTTCGGGCAGCCGGTACAGCCCGCGCCGCTGGGCGACCACGCGAACGAACGGCTCGGTGCCGTAGTGGTCGCGGTAGAGGCGGCGCAGGTCCGCCTCGCGGATGTCAGCGACGAGCGAGGCCCGGCATAGCACCTGTGCGCCGCGCACGGCTTCCACACCAGTCGCGCTCATGCTCACGGTCAGGCCGGTCGCCTGAGCCACCTCCGCCTCGTGCCGGTGGCCGACGGGCGCGAACACCCGCAAGGCACCGCTGCGTTCGGCGTGCAGGTTCATCGGCCCGGCGCCGGAGCCCGACCCGCTGGACCCGATGCGGCCGTCGACCGCGACCCGGTCGTCCACCAGGCCCGCGGCTGCCAGGGGGTGGAGGGCCAGGATGGCGGCCGTCGCCATGCAGCCGGGCACGCTGATCCGGGCGGCGTCGGCGAGTTCCTTGCGGTACCGCTCTGGCTGACCGGGGACGAACTCCGGCAGTAGCTCCGGGGCGGTGTGCGGGGTGCCGTAGTACCGCTCGTACGCCGCCGGGTCGCGCAGCCGGAAGTCGGCGCTGAGGTCGACCAGGCAATCGGCCTGGCTGGTCCAGTGCGCCACCATGCGCATGGTCTCGCGGTGTGGTGTCGCCAGGAACAGCACATCGCAGTCGGGTGCGTCGTCCGGGTCGACGAAGGTCAGGTCGGTCAGGCCGCGCAGATTGGGGTGGGCCCCGTCCACCCGCTTGCCCGCCCGACCACGCGAGACCGGCGCGACCAGCTCGAGGTGGGGGTGGCCGAGCACGATGCGGCACAGCTCCCCTCCTATGTAGCCGCTCGCGCCGACGATGCCCGCCCGGATCACGCGGCCCCGGGTGTCATTCACCCCAGTCCTCTTCGACATCGGGCGCGAGCGCCAGCAGGACCGGATCGATGCTGAGTATCTCGAGTTCGCTGGCGCAGTCGGCGCACTCGACGATCTCGTTCTGCCGGGGCGCGGCATTGAGCATGACGTCGCTCTCGCAGCTGGGGCATGGGGCTATGGCTGTGGCCATGTCACCTTCTCCTTGTGTTGGGGTTGTCCGTCCGTGCGGATTCGAGCAGGGTCAGCGTCTCCGCGACGACGCGGTCGGCGGTCACTCCTCCGTCCTGCAACAGCTCCCGCTCGTTGCCGACGGTGTCCAGGTAGCCTTCGGCGACCCCCACCCGGTGTACCCGGCAAGGGTGTTCGGCGGTCACCACCTCGCTGACCGCGCCGCCGAGTCCGCCCACGACGACGTGGTCCTCGACGGTGACGATGCCGGCGGTCTCCCGTGCCGCGCGCAGCAGCGCAGCACGGTCGAGGGGCTTGATGGTGTGCATGTTCACCACTCGGGCGGAGACTCCCCGGGTGGCGAGGAAGTCTCGTGCGACGAGCGCGTAGTGGACGGGGAGCGGTCCGGTCGCGACCACCGTCACGTCGTCGCCGTCCGCCAACTGCACTGAGGTACCGATGCAGAAGTCGTACGGTTCGCGGTGGACCTGCGGTGTCGCGTTGCGGCCGAGCCGGATGTACACCGGGCCGGGATGATGGGCGGCGGCGCGCACCGCCAGGGCCGTCTCACCTGCGTCGGCCGGTACGAGGACGGTCAGATGGGGCAGCGTGCGCAGGATGGCCAGGTCCTGCAGGGCGTGGTGCGAGGGGCCGTAGTGGCCGGCGGAGAGACCGCCGTGGGTGGCGACGACGCGGACGGGCAGGTTGTTGCCCGCCACGTCGAGCTTCAGCTGCTCACAGGCCCGGGTGGTGGCGAAGGCACTCATGGTGTGGGCGAACGGGATGAGTCCGGCGGCCGCGAGCCCGGCGGACATGCCGAACAGGTTCGCCTCGGCGATCCCGACGTTGACGTACTGGGCAGGCAGTTCGGCGGCGAAGCCGTCCTCGAAGCCGCCCGTGTCGGAATCGACGCAGAAGATCCGGTCGTCGCCGTGGGCCAGCTCCAGGAGCGTACGGCGGTAGACGTCCCGGGCCGCCCCCGCGTACAGCTCCTGCCAGGATTCGTCGACGGGTACGGTCCGCTGTTCGGCCGCAGTCATGTCTGGTTCCTGCGTCGGGCGCGCAGTCCCGCCAGCGCCCGCTCGTGCAGGCGCGGCGTGAGCTTTACGTAGTGGCTCTTCTTGCGGTCTTCGAAGATCGGCACTCCACGGCCTTTCACGGTCTTGGCGAGGACGACGGTGGGGCGGCCCGGCGTGACAGGCAGGGCGCCGAGCACGGCTCGCAGGGCCTCCAGGTCGTGGCCGTCGATCTCGACCACCGTCCATCCGAAGTGGCGCCAGCGGTCCGCGAGCGGCTCCAGTCCCACGGACTCCTCGGTGCGACCGCTGATCTGCCAGCCGTTGCGGTCGACCACGGCGGTGAGGTTGCCGAGGCCGAGCTGGGCGGCCGACATGATCGCCTCCCAGTTGGAGCCCTCCTGCAGTTCGCCGTCGCCGAGCAGGACGAACGCCCGGTTGCTCCGGCCGGTGCGGGCAGCGGCCAGCGCGACACCGGCGCCGAGCGACAGCCCGTGGCCGAGTGAGCCGGTGGGGAAGTCCACGCCGGGCAGCCGGCGCAGGGGGTGCCCGGCCAGCCGGCTGTGCCGCCGGCCGTAGGTGTGGCACTCCTCGATCGGGAAGTAGCCGCGCCCGGCCAGTACCGCGTAGAGCGCGGCGCTCGCATGCCCCTTGCTCAGCACGAACCAGTCCCGGTCGGGCCACTCCGGTTCGTCGGGCCGTACCCGCAGCACCGCTCCGTAGAGCACGGTGAGGATGTCGACCGCCGACAGGCTGCCGCCGACGTGGGTGCCGTGCTCAGTCGCGCCCATCGCGAGCACCGCCTCGCGGGCCCGGTGCGCGCGTTCCGCCAGTTCCGCGGTGCTGACCTCGACGCGCGTCATGCGTGTGCCGCCGGCACCTCGGTCTGCCACAGCGGCCGATACGTCATCGACCGGGCCGGGGGCAGTAGGAGTTCCAGTTGGTCCCACACCTTCTCGAACGCGTCAGCGCAGCGCTCCAGGAGCGGCCCGGCCGCCGGGTTGAGGTGCCATCGCTGCATCGTCAGGGAGTCCTCGATCACGGCGAGGGTGGTGGGGTGGTCTTCGGGGCGGTAGGGCCGGTCGGGCGGGAGGGCGGCACGCAGCGCGGGCTGGGCGGGCAGGGGCAGCGACTGGTAGGGCCGTACTGGCACGCCCTCCGCGCGCAGCGCGCGCTGCAGCATGGTCCGCAGCGCTCCTGGGGCGACGTCGGGGCAGCCCATCTTCTCGTTGTCGAAGCGCAGGCGCAGTTGGAACCAGGCGTGGGTGCGGTCGTCCGGGCAGCGCGGTGTCACGATGCCGCCGAGTGCGGCCAGCCGTCCGAGGAACCGGCGGACGTTGCGGTCGCGCTGCTCGTGCCGCTCGGTCAGCCGGGCGAGTTGGCAGCGAGTGAAGGCGGCTTGGACGCTGCTCAGCTTGGCGTTGCCGGCGATCACCTTCGAGAGGTAGGCGCGTTCGCCGCGTCCCGTCAGGTCCTCGCCGAACTGACGGTGCAGCACGACCCGTTCGTACAGGCTCTCGTCGTCGGTGGTGAGCAGTCCGCCCTCGCCGCTCGTGGGCAGGTTCTTCGAGGCGTTCAGGCTGAACGCCGCCACGTCGCCGAGTGCTCCCGTCTGTCGGCCTCGGTACGTCGCGCCGTGTGCCTGGGCCGCGTCCTCGACGAGGAACAGCCCGTGGCGGTCGGCCAGCGCCCGCAGCGCGTCCATGTCGCAGGGCAGCCCGTGCAGGTGCACGGCGAGGATGGCCTGGGTGCGTGGAGTGATCGCGGCCGCCGCGGCGGCCGGGTCGATGGTGTACGTGACGGGGTCGATGTCCACGTACACAGGGACGAAGCCGCGCAGCGCGGGGGCGGCCGCGGTGGCGACGAAGGAGAAGGCAGGGACAAGGACTTCGGCGCCCGGCTCCAGCCTCGTGGCGACCAGGGCCAGCTCGATGGCTGCGGTCCCGGACGAAAGGGCGGCGCAGTGTCGTACGCCGCTGTAGTTGGCCCACTCCTGCTCCAGGAGCTGCACCTCTCCGCGTTCTACCGAGGTGAGGCGGCCGCTGTCGAGAACTCGCAGCACCGCCTCGCGCTCGGCGTCCGTGACGATCGGCCAAGCGGCGGCAGGAGAGGCGCCTGCATCGGCATCCACGGTGCGAGTTCCGCCGAACATTGCCAGCCGTGACATGGCCATCAGTTCCTCACCAGTTGCTGTACCAGGAAGTCCACGTAGCGGCCGACCAGGTCCACGTCGAGGGCCTCGGCGGCGCCGCGGAACTGCGGTGTGTGGTTTACCTCGTTGACCAGGAGGCGACCGTCACGGTCCTCCAGGAGGTCGATTCCGTAGACTCCGGGGCCGATCGCGGCAGCTGTTGCCGCCACGAGGCTCTCAAGCTCCGCGGTGAGCGGACACGGCTCGGTGCGGGCGTCGAGGGCGGTGTTGGTGCGCCACGAGGTGGAGGTACGGTAAACGGCGCCGGCCACCTCGGTTCCGAAGACCAGGCACCTGATGTCGCGTCCTGGCTTGTCGACGTACTCCTGCACGTAGGTGATCCGCTGCTGTGGGTCGGGCAGGGCTTCTCGCAGTTCGAGAACCGCCTCGGCGGCGTCCCGGTCGGCCAGTCTGGCCACCTGACGGCCCCAGGAACCGGTCAGAGGTTTGACGACCGCTGGATATCCGAACTCTTCAAGGGCCTCGACGGCCGCCTGCGGTGTTGGGGTCACCATGCAGCGTGGAACGGGCAGTCCGGCGGCCTGGAGGGTGAGAGTGGTGAGCAGTTTGTCGCCGCACAGCGCTATCGCCGCGGCGCTGTTGACCACAGTCACACCCGCGTGCTCGAGGACACGTGCCACCGTCAGGCTCCGGTGATGCGACACCTCCCGGGCGATCGCCACCGACCAGGGAACCTTCAGCTGTTCCAGACGGAACACCGCGGTCCGTGGGTCGAGCACGTGGTACGGGACGCGGCGCCGGTCGAGCTCGCCGAGGATGCGCTTCTCCTCCACCGCGATTCGGGACGCGATCACGGCCAGGCGCGGAGGCAGATCCGGCGCACCGCCGTTCGGGTTCACAGCGCTGTCTCCCGGTAGGTACCGGCGGCAGCTCGCGACGAACGCCGTCCCGTGGTCAGCTCGGCGGCCAACTCCTCGATGGCGGTGGTCAGTACGTCGATCGCGGTCATGTACTCGGCCAGGTCCAGGTGCTCCTCGTCCGTGTGGTCGAGGCGGGAGTCTCCCGGGCCGTACGCGGCGATCGGGACGTTCCACACCGGGCCGACGACGTTCATGTCGGAGGTGCCGAGCTTCACCTTGGAGGACGGTAATCCGGCATGCTGCCGGATTCCCGCTCGGAGCGCCGCCACTACCGGGTCGGTACGCGGCGACCGGACCGCCGGGAGGCTCTCGATGACGCTGAGCGAGTCCGAGCCGGCCAACTCGCGTAACCAGCTCACGAACCCGTTCCGGTCGAAGCCGACCGGAATCCGGCAGGACATCTCGACCCTGGCGCGCAGCAGATCGCCGTTGAGCGCGACCAGCGCGGGGATCGCTCGGTCGAATGCGGGTTGTGCGGCACGGTCCGCCGCGAGTCGCCGCCGCACCGCCTCCCAGTACTCCGCCGCGACCTCCACCGCTCTCGGCCCTGGTGAGCTCGTGTGCGAACCGGGACGGGCAATGTCAACGGCTAAGCGCAGGATGCCCTTGTATCCGATCACCACGGTGCCCAGGCCGCTCGGCTCACCGATGACGACGACGTCCGGCTTTGTCGTACGGCACAGATGGTGTGCGCCGGGCGAGCAGCCCTCCTCTCCGACGGCGCCGACCACCATCAGGTGGGCGTCGCAGCGTGTCGAGGCGCGCAGTGCCGCCCACACCATGGTCGCGAGTGGGCCCTTGGCGTCCACCGTCCCGCGGCCGTACAGCTTGCCGTCGCGTTCGAAGACCGGCAGATCACCGGGCACTGTGTCGAGGTGGCCGAGGAGCAGGATAAGCGGCCCACCCGGTTTCCCCAGCTCGCCGACCGCGTTGCCGACGGCGTCACGATGGGCCTGGAAACCCAACGCTGCCATGTCGTCGACCAGTTGACGAGCAAGCTGGTCCTCGTGACCGGTGACTGACGCGGTCTCCACCAAGCGCCGCAGCAGAACCGTCTCGTCGTGTCCGCCCACGCCTCAGACCCGAACCGTGATCGAGCCTGGCCGGTCAAGGCCGCGGCCGTCTCGCGGACACTCAGATCCCAGCGATATGTGCTGTCCATCATGACGCCGACAGGGCATAAGCCCTGCGGCGACCGGCCGATCCCGCCCCGGACGGTCGTTCATTGGATTCTTCCCCCGTGTCTCCGCAGCCAGTTCCCGCAGCGTCCTCGTGCGGTTCCCAAGCCATCGTCTGCCGTGACGCTAGATGCCGACCACCGAATCGGTCAAGGCATGATCGTGTGCATCATTTAAGGCCGCGACGTCAAGGCACCTCGCTCTCGCCGAGTTCACACCGAGACGCATGGTTTCCGGACTTCCCTGCGGTCCAGCACTCGCACGGCTTCGGCATACGTGGCGGAAAACATGGCGCGAAATGACGGTTGTTCGGCAGGGCGACCGCTACGCCACTTATCCTGAAGGCGTAATAACCTGACAGCAGGGGCAGCCACTGGGTCGCCATCCGCACCGGGGGACTCGAACAACACTGTCACCTCCTGCTGCCATCCAACGGGTCTCCAGGTCGCTGCACCCGCTGCGACCTTGCACGTCCGACAGCCAAGGCGTTACCCGAGACATCCGTCGACAGTCCGCAACGGTTGGAGGTCGAGGAGCCGCCCGACTGACGTCAGACCATCGTTCCCGATGGCCGGGACGCATTCCCCCCGGGGCTTACCGCAAACCGCTCCTTCTTCGCCAAGTAACCCCCGCCCGCCTGCCTGTGCAGGCAGAATGCCCACCCAAGCTTGGACTCAGGTCCAGTCCCTGCCGCATTCTCCAAGGGTGCTCTGGTGAGAGCTGCTCGCCACGGAACTGCGTCTCCTTCCAGACACGGAAGGCACTCGACTCGACTGACCTCCGCCTGGCACCCTCACGGTGCGCGCCTCTGCATCGAAGGTTCCGAGCCGGAATCCCGCCAAAAACGGCTCGCAGAATACTCGATTTACCGTTGCCGACCGAAACGCCGACGACTTTGAGGAAGGCTTTTCCACACGGCCGTCCGCCCAGGCCCCCGAGTGACCGTGGGCGCACGAGGAGCGCGCCAGGCCCGGGGGCACCCGGGTCGCCTTCGGTAACCGTCGACCTGCTCCAGCTCGGTGTCGCCCACGACGACCACACGGCCCTGACGTATGCACGGCTCCCGGCTCCTCCTCGCCTCGGCGGCGGGTTGGCAGGCACCGCCTCCGGTCCTACCGAGCGGATCACTGCTCCCGGCGGAGGCCAGTCGTGATCCGGCAGCTGCGCCGCGGGCGAGGCGATGGGGAGCGGGGTTCGGCCGCGGTGGAGATGGTGCTGGTCACGCCGTTGCTCGTCCTCGTCCTTCTGGTCGTGGTGGCGCTCGGGCTGCTCGTCGATGCCCGCCTGGTCGTGGCGGACGCCGCCCACCAGGCCGCCCGCGCCGCCTCCCTGGCCCGCACCGAGAAACAAGCCCGCACCCAGGCGCAGCAGGCGGCGAGCGCGGCCCTGCGCGAGGCGGGAGCGTCCTGCGCGCATCCCAGTGTCCGCCTCACCACCGGCAGTCTCGCGCCGGGCGCCACGGTGACGGCACGGGTCTCCTGCACCGCCGACCTGGGCCATCTCACCCGCACCGGGATGCCCGGCCAACTGGCCCTGGCCGGCACCGCCTTCTCCGTTGTCGACAGTTTCAGGAGCAGCCCGCGAAGCGACGCGTGCAGGCCCATTTGGCGCAGGTCCGCACCCGGCTGGCGGAAGGGGATGACCGGGGGCAGGTCACGGCGTTCGTCGTCGGCGTCTTCGCCGCGCTGTGGCTGTTCGCCGGGATCGTCGTCGACGGCGGGCTCGCCCTGGCCGGCAAGGTCCAGGCGCTGGACGTGGCGCAGGAGGCCGCCCGCATCGGTGCCCAGCAGCTGGATGTCGGCCAGCTGCGACGCGGCGGCGATGTCGGGCTCGTACGCGACCAGGCCGCAGCGGCGGCCCGCGCGCATGTCGCCTCCACCGGGGACAGCGGCACCGCGTCGGTCAAGGGCGACGTTGTGACCGTCCACGTCATCAACCACAAGCGCACCCAGATCCTGCAGCTGATCGGCCTGCGCACCCTCACGCTGCACGCGAGTGCCACCGCACACGCCCAACGCGCCACCCCGTAAGGACCGTTCACCACCCTTTCCGGCTGAAGAGAGCGAACCGGCGATGAACCACCCTCCCCAGCTGCGCCAGCGGCTGACCGCGGCCGTCACGGCGGGCGGCACCCTGGCCCTCACGCTCGCCCTGCTGGCCGGGATGCCCTACATCCTGTGGCGGGCCACCGGCCTGCCCTGGCCCGAACACGTCCCCTCTGCCAGCGAGTTCGGCCAGCGGCTGACGCAGCCGGTCACCGACCCCTTGATGATCGACCTGCTGGCCGTCGTGGGCTGGGTGTGCTGGGCCGCCTTCGCCGCCACCGTAGTCCGCGAGACCTGCTGGTACACGACCCATCTGCCGCAGCTGCTGCGCGACCGTCACGCGCACGATGAGCACGTAGCCGGTCTATCGATGAAGGGATCGCTGGCCGCGCTGTGCATCGGCACCCTCGTCATCGCCCTGATCGGGCTGTGGCGCCCCCAGACGGTCAGCGCCCAGCAGCCCTCCTCGCCGGGCGAAGTGCGGGCGCACGTCGCCGCGAGCGCCCTCCTCATCCCCGCCCCCGTCCAGCATCCACTCCTTCAGCCATAGCCGCGACAGCACCGGCGCAGGCTGCGGCGGACGGGCTCACTCCGGAGCGTCCAGGCCTGCCTGGCAAGGCCGAGGAAGTCGAGCACGTCGAGTACACGGTCATCGAGGGCGACACCCTGTGGGACATCGCGCACACGCACATGGGAGACGCGCTGAAATGGCCGCGGATCTAGGCGCTGAACAAGGACCGCGTGCAAAGCGACGGAGCCCGGCTCACCGATCCAGACTTGATCATGCCCGGCTGGCAGCTGACCATCCCTATCGCCCAGACAGCCACCCCGCCGCCGACCCCTGCGCCTGCCCCGGTCCCGGATGTCACGCCGTCATCGCCCCTGCGCCGCCTGCCGAGACCGCGCCCGCACAGCCAACTTCCGATCAGGGCACGGGCACTGGCTACGAGTCAGGCGGTGATCGCACCCATGCGGAGCCTGACTGACACGATGAGACTGCAGCCCGGAAGATGGACACGGAGCCGGGCCCGGCCGCCATCGGCCTGGGGGAAGCGAGCCTGATCGGCATCACCGCGGCGGCGGGCCTGCTGGCCGCACGCCGCTACTGGTACTGGCACCAACACCGGCTACGCGAGCCCAATCACGAGGCGGAGGTGCCCGCCCTGAGCCCGCTAGTGGACAAAGCCGCCGCTGGGCGCGCTACCGGTCCTGCAGCCGGCGTCGCAGATGAGCGGCCAGGTGCTGCTCGGCCGCGCTGCGGTGCCGGTAGAGCTGACGCACACTCACCCCGCGCTCAGCCGCCAGACGCCTCATGGGCTCGCCGCCCAGCCGGGTACGGGCGATCAGCCGCGCCTCGGCCACATCCACCACGCGGGCCTGTACGGCGCCGGCGAGCACTGTGAGCTCGTCCGTCGGCTCACTGCGCTCTGCCTGAGGGACGGAGCAGAGGTGGTCGAGGTGCGTTGCCGCCGGGGCGGTTTCGCGGGCCGGGCCGCGAGCACCGGGAAGGTGTCGTAGACCCGGGTCAGCGGCCAGGGCGAGGGGCCCTTGACCGGGGGCAGGGTGAGGTTCTCCTCGACGGTCAGGCCCCCGTAGATGCCGCGGTCATCGGGAACGAAACCCAGACCGAGGCGGGCCCTGCGGTGCGCCGGCGAGCCCGTGATGTCCTGTCCGGCAAGCCGCACGGTGCCCGTCGGGTGGGGATGCAGCCCCATGGCGCAGCGCAGCAGCGTTGTCTTGCCCGCTCCGTTGCGTCCGACGAGCGTGACCACCTCGCCCTCGCCGACCCGCAGGGACACCTCGTGCAGGACCCTGGCCTCGCCGTACTGGGCGCTGACGCCCTTGATCTCAAGCAACGTCGGCTCCCAAGTACGCCTCGATGACCTGCGGATCGGTCCTGACCTGTTCGTACGGGCCCTCCACGAGCACTTCGCCACGCTGGAGCACGGTGACGGTGTCGGCCAGGGAGCCGACGACGCTCATGTTGTGCTCGACCATGACGACGGTGCGGCCTTCGCGGATCCGGCCGATCAGGGCGACCGTGCGGTCGATGTCCTCCAGGCCCATTCCGGCCGTCGGCTCGTCGAGCAGGAGCAGTTTCGGGTCGAGGGCGAGCGCCAGGGCCAGTTCCAGGGCGCGCTTCTGCCCGTACGGGAGACTGCCGGCCGGCCGGCCGGCGAGCGCGGCGAGGCCCACGTCGTCGAGCAGTTCCACGGCCCGGCCAGAGAACCGGCGCATCTGTTTCTCGGACCGCCAGAAGCAGCGGCCGAGACCCGTGCCCGACTGCAGGGCCAGCTCGACGTGCTCGCGTACGGAGACCTGCGGGAAGAGGCTGGTGACCTGGAAGGAACGGGCCATGCCGAGCCTGGCGATCCGTTCGGCGGGCGCCGCGGTGACATCGTGCCCGGCGAAGACGATGCGGCCGGCCGTCGGTTTCAGAAATCCGGTGAGGAGGTTGAACAGGGTGGTCTTGCCCGCCCCGTTGGGCCCGACCAGAGCGTGCACCGAGCCCTCTGCGATGCTGAGATTCACCGCGCCGACGGCACGGAATCCCTGGAACTCCTTGGACAGACCCTGCGTGCGCAGGATCGCATGCGGATGCGTCATGTCGGCCTCGGCTGACCAGGAGGGGAGGCGCCGACGGACATCGGCGTGGGGCAGACGTTAAGTTCGGCCACCTGCGGCGGCTACGGAGAAAAACTCCACAAGCCACCGCCACCGGGTGGGCGAAATCTCCGTACCCCTGTGCTGGCCCTCACGCTCGGGGTGGATATCCGCTCCACTTACCCGTCCCCACAACCGTGGGTCTTCTCCATGGCCCGCCTGACCCGGGGCGCTGACGATGTGCGCCATGGCAATGATGGACACTCCGCTCAACACTTGGCTGCTCTTCGACCATGCGCCGCGCTACTTCCCGGACACCGAGGTCGTCACGCAGTTCGCCGACGGAAGCCGGCACCGTTACACGTACGCGGATTTCGGCCGCCGGGCGCAGCAGCTGATGCATGCCCTGGACTCTCTCGGCCTGGGACGCGGCGACCGGGTGGCGACCCTGGCGTGGAACAGCTACCGCCACCTGGAGGCGTACTGGGCGGTGCCCTGCACCGGTCGCGTCCTGCACACCCTCAACCTGCGTCTGTCACCGGAGGACCTGGCGTACATCATCGGGCACGCCGACGACCGCGCCATTCTGGTCGACGCCGACCTGTTGCCGCTGCTGGAGAAGGTGCACGCGCGCGGCGGACTCGCGGGCGTCGCCCACATGGTCGTACTCGCCGACTCCGTCCCCGAGACGTCGCTGCCCGGCGTGGTCGCCTATGAGGAACTGCTCGCCGGCCGGCCCGAGGAGTACGCGCCGGTCGACATCGACGAACGGACTCCGCTGGGCTTGTGCTACACCTCCGGCACCACCGGCCGGCCCAAGGGCGTCAGCTACACGCACCGCTCCACCGTGCTGCACGCCATCGCCGCCTCCTCGCAGGCGGCGATGGCGATCGGAGCGGCCGACAGCGTGCTGCCGGTGGTGCCGATGTTCCACGCCAACGCGTGGGGTGTGCCGTACACCGCGACTCCGTACGGCGCCAAGCAGGTCTTCTCCAGCGGCCCTCTGGACGCGGCAGCCCTCGTGGAGCTGATGGCAAGCGAGCGGGTGACGGTGGCCGCGGGCGTGCCCACCGTCTGGATGGCCGTCGCCGACGAGATCGCGAAGCGCGACGGGCTGCCGGACCTGCGGCATCTGCTGTGCGGCGGCGCCCGGCCGCCACGCGCTCTGATCGAACGCTACCGCCGGGACTTCGGCGTCCCCCTGGTCCAGGTGTGGGGCATGACCGAGACCTCGCCGCTGGCCAGCCTGGCCTGGCCGAAGGAGCGGATGCAGGACTGGGACGAGGACAGGGTCACCGAGACGGTACGCACCCGGGCCGGACTGCCGCTGCCCGGTGTTCAGGTCGAGATCCGCGACGAGACGGGTCGGGCTCTGCCCTGGGACGGGGAGTCGATGGGGGACCTTCTGGTGCGCGGCCCGTGGATCGCCGACTCCTATCTCGGCGGTGAGGGGGCCGACCGGTTCACCGCCGACGGCTGGTTCGTCACCGGTGACATCGCGATCGGCTCGCCCGACGGCTACTTCGTCATCGCCGACCGCGCCAAGGACCTCATCAAGTCCGGCGGAGAGTGGATCTCCTCGGTCGACATGGAGTCGGCGGTCATGGCGATGGAACAGGTCACCGAGGCCGCCGTGATCGCCGTACCGGACGAGAAGTGGCAGGAGCGGCCGCTGGTCTGCCTGGTCACCAGGCCGGGGACGACCGTCGGCCTCGACGAGGTACGGCAGCATCTCGAGGCCGGGGGCTTCGCCCGCTGGCAACTCCCGGACCGCATCGAGGTCATCGACGCGGTACCCCGCACGGGCACCGGCAAGTTCGACAAGAAGGCCCTGCGGTCCCGATACGAATCGTGACGGCCTGCTGAGCCGCACTGACCGGATCCTCGGGCGCGGGCGGGCCCCCGTGCGCGCGGTTCCTCGCACGCGGCGGCCGGGGCGTCGGCGGCGGGCACGGTGTCCTGCGGTCCGATGGGCGAAGCCTCGCCGGGGCCGGGCCGGAGCACGTCCTGGATCCGTCGCGCCGCCGCCCGCGTGGCAACGCCGGACGGCGCAGAGCCCCGATCCCGCGGCGGGGCGTCGAGCCGTCTGCGGCCTGGCAACGGGAAACACCTACGTCCAGCGTCCGCACAGGGTGGAGCGCATCGCCATACCGCTGGGCCCCGGGTCGCTCGTAACTTCACCGTAATCTCGCCGCAGCCCGGCACTGAAAACCGTGCCGCCCGCGGTGCCTCCCCCCTCACCCGTTGCACTGACGGAATCGGCAAGGAGATGCGATGTACCCGCACGCCGCTCGGCTCCACTCTCCCCGCAAACCCCGGTCGCGCCCCGCCTCCCTGGCTGCCCTCCTGATAACCGTGATCGCCTCCTTCCTCGGACTGGCTCCCGCCCCGGCGCACGCCGCGAGCCTTGAGGAAGTGACCGGCTTCGGCTCCAACCCCGGCAATCTGCAGATGTTCCGCTACGTTCCCGACGGCCTGCCCGCGGGGCGGCCGCTGGTCGTGGCGCTGCACGGCTGCACCCAGTCCGCGGCCGGCTACGACGACGAGACCGGCTGGACCAAGTGGGCCGACACCCACGGCTTCGCGCTGCTGCTGCCCCAGCAGAAGGCCGTCAACAACGCCAACTCGTGCTTCAACTGGTTCCAGACCAGCGATACGTCACGCGGGCAGGGCGAGGCACTGTCCATCAAGCAGATGACCGATCGGATGAAGGCCGACTTCGGCAGCGACGCCGCGCGGGTCTACGTCACCGGCCTGTCGGCCGGCGGTGCGATGACCTCGGTGATGGCCGCGGCCTACCCTGACGTCTTCGCCGGCGCCGCGGTGGTCGCCGGCCTCCCCTACGACTGCGCTCGCAGCGTCCTCGAGGCATTCAGCTGCATGAGCCCGGGCAGCGACCTCAGCCCGCAGCAGTGGGGCGACAAGGTGCGCGCCGCCCACCCCGGCTACGGCGGCCCCTGGCCCGCCATGTCGGTGTGGCACGGCTCCAGTGACACCAAGGTGGCGCCGATGAACATGACCGAAATCGTCGAGCAGTGGACGAACGTGCACGGGACGGATGCGACGGCCGACGTCAGCGACACCGTCCAGGGCTACCCGCACAACGTCTACCGTGACGGATCCGGCCGGGCCGTCGTCGAGAGCTACTCCATCACCGGCATGCCCCACGGCCAGCCGGTCGATCCGGGCAGCGCTGCCACCCAGTGCGGCATCGCCGGCCAGCACTTCCCGGACAAGGACATCTGCGCCTCGCAGCGGATCGGAGAGTTCTGGGGCCTGAGCGGCTCCGGCGGCGGCCCGGGCACGCTGCCCGAACAGACCGGTCCGGCGGGGTCACCGGCACCTATGCCAGTAGCGCCTCACTGACCTGAGACACCGTCAGCGGCGCGGCCTCGTACGAGGTCTGCCGAGGCGGCAGCAAGGTGGGCTCGCCGACTTTCGCGTCCTCCGCGTCCTCCACGGACGCCGGGCTGGCCCCGGACACCACCTACCGCCACACCGTGGCGGCGGTCGACTCCGGCGGCCAGGCAGGCACCGTGTCCGCGGAGGTTTCGGGAGGTCTCGGCCACCACCGGCTTCGTCCTCGCGGGGCTTCTGCGGTGTCTGACGGGAGTAACGGCAGTAGTCGACGGCCATGGCGGCAGACACCACCGTGTCTGCCGCCATGGCCGTCTTTCGAGGGGCCGATGGAGTAGCGGCCGACCGAAGCCGTGCGGCTCGAGGGGCCCCTCAGGCCGCCATCAGCGACGCCAGGGCGCGGGCCATTGCGGCGTTGAACTCTTCCGGCGTCAGCGGCAGACGGGACTTGACGTCCCGGCTCCACTGGTCGGCGAGGACCTCGGCGGAGCCCGCCTCCACACCGTCGAGCGCCGCGTCGGCCAGGTCTGACGGAGCGATCTTGTCCACGGGCCAGCCCGCGGCCATGTCGGTGTCGGCCAGGCCGAGGTGTACCGCTGTGACGAGTGTGCCCTGCTCGGCGAGCTCCAGGCGGACGCCGTTGGTCATGGCCCAGGCGGCGGCCTTGGTCAGGTGGTAGGCATTGGCGCCCTTGCCCCCGAACCACGACATGGCGGAGAGGAGGTTGACGATCGCGCCCCCGCCGTTTCTGGCGAGCGCCGGCGCGAACTCCCGGATCATTCCCAGGTGGCCGAACATGTTGGTCTCCAGCTCGTGCCGCACCGCGTCCAGCGAACCGGTCACCAGGTCGGTCCCCGTACTGATTCCCGCGTTGTTGATGAGGAGCGAGACGTCCGGGGCGGCCTCGGCGGCGGCCCTCACGGATGCGGGATCGGTGATGTCGAGGGGCAGCACCTCGACCCCGGGCAGGTCCACGGTCTCCGGTCGGCGGGCCGTCGCGTAGACCTTGCGGGCGCCCCGTTCGAGCAGGCGCTGGGCGAAGGCGCGGCCCAGGCCGCGGTTGGCTCCGGTGACAAGGGCGACGGAGTTGTTGATATCCATGGCCGGTACGCTAAAACCTGACGCTGGCGTCAGAGGCAAGTGCTGCTCGTCAGGGCCAGGGGTGAGGGGAATCACCGTGACTGTCACAGGGGCCGCGGCCGAGCGGTTGATCCGCATCGGCGAGGTGGCACGAGGTGCTGGCGTCTCCGTACGCGCCGTGCGCTACTACGAGCAGCAAGGGCTGCTCATCGCGGAGCGCAGCCCGTCCGGCCAGCGGCTGTACCGGCAGGACGCCATCGCCCGGGTCCGCTTCTTCCAGCAGATGTTCGCCGCCGGCCTCACCAGCCGAAGGATCACCGAACTCATGCCGTGCTGGGACGCCGGGCACACCGACGCCGAGCAACGAGCCATGCTGCGGGCCGAGCGCGAGCGCATCCAGGCCAAGATCGACGACCTGCAGGCCGCCCTGGACCACCTCGACAAGGTCATCGCGATCACGGACACGCACCCGTAGGCGCGATTCTCGGTGTTCGGGCAGGGCGGAGCCCAGCGCGAGGCTGTCCCGCAATCGCCTGCTCGCCGCCTGGCATGATCGACGCGTGACCAGTGAACCTGGGCGGCCGGGCCGCGTGACGTACGTCCTGTTCGATGTCGATGGTACGTTGATCGACGCGGTGAGCAACCAGCGCCGAGTCTGGGCGACTTGGGCAGAGCGGTACGGGCTGGATGCTGACGAGGTCTACCGGGTGGCTCTGCGGACGCGACCGATGGAGACGTTCGCTCAGGTCGCCGCGGACCAAGATCCGTACGAGTGCCTGGCCACGCTGCACGCACTGGAGGACGAAGACGTCCGATCCGGCGTCTATACGGCTTTCGACGGCGCATCCGAGCTGCTGCACGGCCTGCCACCGGGGTCTTGGGCCTTGGTGACCTCGAACTACGAGCACAGGGTGCGCGGCCGTTTCCTGCGCACAGGCCTGCCTGTGCCGGACGTGATCGTGGACGCGGCTGCTGTCGAGGAGGGCAAGCCCTCTCCCGTCCCCTATCTGCGAGCCGCTGCCCGGCTGGGAGCCGAGCCGGGAGACTGCCTGGTGATCGAGGACGCCCCGTCCGGAGTGCGGTCCGGGCTGCGTGCCGGGATGACGGTGTGGGGCGTGAACGCCGCCGTCGCGGTGGACGGAGTGCACCGCCACTTCGCCAGTCTGCACGAGGCCGTCCCGCACATCCTGGCCTTCACATCCGGCCCTCACGGGACTGCCGCAGCCTGAGGCCGTCCGTCGCCACCAACTGCGGAGCGAGGGCGCGGATCCGGTCCGCAGGGGGCCGGCCGTTCCGGGCTGTGCAGAGGTCGTCCGTGGCGTCGTTGTAGGTCGTGTCGAAGGCGATGTCGTTCGCCGTGACCAACTGGTCGGCCTCCGGCAGCAGGCGGCTCTTGGGGGGAATGCCCGGCAGCGTCCTGTACGACGGCCAGGACCTGGCCCGCCCTCGATTTGGCGGCTGACGGCGCCGCCGACCCATGGCCGTCCCCGCAGAGCGAGCGCGGAGGAGACGCGGCTGGGGCCCGGAGATGCGGGCCGTCAGCGAACTGACGTCCCCTCACGAAGCCCTCGGTCCGGCACCCCGATGTCGCGCTCCGCGCTCACCGCGTCGGCCAAGTCACGTACGTATCCGAGAAGTTGGCATCGGAGGCGGAAGCCGGACCACCGCCTCACAGTGAACGCACACCTCGTGCAGCCCGTCTTGCTCGGCGAACACACCCCCACAGAGAAGGGACGCGCACCGTGCGCGTACACACGCGGATACGTACATCGCCCGCGAGACGGGCGGTCCTCGCACTGGCCACCGCGGGCTCCGTGCTGGCGACACCGCTCTTCCCCGCCCACGCTGCCGAACCGCCTCCCCTGGCCGACCTCCGCGCGGACGTGAACCGGGACGGCCTGGTCGATGTCACCGGCTCCACCGACGACTCCGGCGAGGACACGTGGAATGTCGGTCACGGAGCGGTCATGCTGCCCAACATCGACGACGACTCCAAGCGCTGTCCGGTCACCACGCCCGGCGGCGAACCGCTCTCCAACGCGAAGCTGGCCGCGTGCAACGACGCCGCCGACACCAAGGTCAACGGCAGGGCGGACGCCGCCGACCTCGCCCGAGTCCGCTCCGTTCCCATGCGCCACCTGCCGGCGAACGCCGAAGGACGCGTGAAAGTGACGACCGGTGCCGAGCACACCCGGGTCTTCCTCAGACGCTCCGACGCGTGGGTCCCCGTCACGCCCCGGACTCGGCTGACCCCCGCCGAACTGCGCTCCGGCGCGGAACCCGGCGTCGGGGCCAAGGACGTCGTCCGCAACAGTGCCGGGCTCAAGGTGTCGTACATCGACGACTGGTACACCTACCACCTCGGCCAGGGCGAGGTGCACTGCGGCACCAACACCCTGCGCGACACGTCGGCCGCTTGGTGGCACCGCCCGTAGGGCTGCCCGCCACTTCCCACTTCGCTGGGTGCATCGCCCATAGACCGGCCACGTCACGCGGGACCACCAGACTCAGGCGGTACCGCGGACGTGGCCGAGTCATGCGCCACCACAACGCCCGACGCCCGCTCACCCGTCCCCCCGGCCCCGGCGTCGTCGGGCAGGCGGGTCAGGCGGGTCAGGCGGAGCAAGAACTCGTGCTCTACTCCTCGCTCGTGGCTGCTAGCCGAGCCAGGCCTTGACCTTGTCGGGGTTTGCGTCGATCCACTTCTTCGCCGCCGCCTCCGGTGTCATCTTGTCGAGCGCGATGTACTTGGCGACGGTGTTCTGGTCTTCGTTGGTCCAGGTGAAGTTCTTCACCAGGTCGTAGGCCGGGCTGCCCGACTTGGCGAACTTCGTGCTGACGATCTTGTCGAGGTCGAACACGGGGTAGTCGCAGGCGACCTTCGCCTTGTCCGCGTCGCAGCCCTCCGTGTGCTTGGGCAGGTCGACCTTGACCAGGGGCACCTCGGACAGGAACCACTGCGGCTCGTAGAAGTAGCCGATCACCCACTTCTTGTTCTTCTCGGCTTCCCGGAATGCCTGGATCAGCGCGGTCTCGCTGCCCGCGTACACCACTTTGAAGTCCAGCTTGAGGTTCTTCGCCAGGGCCTCGTCGTTGGTCTGGAACGACGGGTCGCCGTCCAGGAGTTGGCCCTTGCTGCCCGACTCGGAGGTCTTGAAGTCGGCGGCGTACTTGTTGAGGTTCTTCCAGTTGGTGATGTCCGGGTGCTTCTTCGCGATCCACGGGGGGATGTACCAGCCGATGATTCCCTTGTTGCCGGTCGAGCCGAGGTTCACGGCGATCTTCTGCTGGTCGATGTACTTCTTCTTGAGGTCGTCGTGGCCCCAGTTCTCCACGATGGCGTCGACCTCGCCCGTCTCGAAGCCCTGCCAGCTGATCTCCGCCTTCAGGTCCTTCGTGACGACTTTGCAGCCGAGTTCGTTCTCCGCGACGTTCTTGATGACCGCCGCGTTGGCCTCGTAGCCCACCCACGGGCTGACCGCGAGGTTGACGGTGCCGCACTTGCCCGAGTCGGCGTCCGCCCCGGAGGATTCCCCGCCGACCTTCGCCCCGCCACAGGCGGTCAGGGTGAGACCGAGTACGGCCACCCCCGCCGCGCCGGAACGCCAATGTCCTCTACGTGCTGCCATGGTCCTGCTCCTTGTGCGCTGGGCGTATCGGGCCGTTGTCCGAGTGGTGGAGTCGAGATCCGGGTCGATGAGGGTCACGTCATGTCCAGGGCGCACCGGAACCCGAGTTCACTGGGCCCCCATGACGCGTCGGTGCAGTCCGCCGTCGAACTCGGACGACTCCGTGCTCTGGGAGCCCAAGTCGATGCGCACCGTGTGAATCGTCCCGGTGAACTCGTTGTCGAGGACGGGGTAGTCGTCGGTCACCGGTGTGCTCAGGTCCACGCCGACGTCGAGTGTCTCGTCGAAGGAGAAGTAGTACGGGATGGTCTGATCGACCCGGCCGCTCGCGTGCTTCTCGCCGTCCACCAGAAGCGTGGCGGTCCCGCCCTTGCCGAGTCCGCCTCCGTCGTAGTCGAACTCGAGCCGGACCTCGTGCCGTCCCGGTGTCAGGGGCCGGCCGCCGCGCACGGTGTACAGGTTCATGCCGAAGTAGTTGTAGGCGTAGGCGGGCCTGCCGTCGGTGAAGTAGAGGGTCCAGCCGCCGAACCGGCCGCCCTGCGCGATGAGTACGCCCTCGGCAGTGGTGTCCGGCACTTCGATGTCCGCGGTGATGCTGTGCGAGCGGTTCTTGACGTTGGGCGTGGTCTCCTCGGTGAACCGCCTCATCCCCGCGCGGTAGGTGACGGAGGTGCGGTCGCCGAGCAGATCGATACGGCCGGCCACGGCGGGGTTCTCCCGTTCGGTGACCCGGTCGTCCAGGGGGAAGACCTGGTACTTCGCCGCCTCGATCAGGAACAGATCCTGCAACCGCCGTAGCTTCTGGGGGTGTTGGGCAGCGAGGTCGTGCGCCTGACTCCAGTCGTGGTTCAGGTCGTAGAGCTCCCAGACGTCGTCGGCGAACGGCCGGTCCCCCTCCGGCACCATCTCCCAGGGGATGCCGTGCCGGGTGACCGCCATCCAGCCGTCGTGGTAGATGCCCCGGTTGCCGCACATCTCGAAGTACTGCGTACGGCGGTGCTCGGTCGCCTGGGGGTCGGTGAGCGTCTGCTTCATGCTGGTGCCCTCGATGGGCTGCTGCATCACCCCGTCCACGCTGAACGGCGCCGGTACGCCCACACAGTCCAGAATCGTCGGCAGTACGTCGATGACGTGCGAGAACTGGTGTCGGATGCCGCCGCGTTCGGCGACCCCACGCGGCCAGTGCAGGATCATGCCGTCCCGGGTGCCGCCGAAGTGCGAGGCCACCTGCTTGGTCCACTGATACGGGGTGTTGAGCGCGAGGGCCCATCCCGCGGGGGCGATCGGGTAGCTGTCCGGGCCGCCGATCTCGTCGAGGTGGTCGATCATCTCGTCCGGGTCGTCCACGATGCCGTGCCCCAGCCGGTGCTCGACGATCGTCCCCTCGATGCCGCCCTCGCCGGAGGCGCCGTTGTCGCCCAAGATGTAGAGGACGATCGTGTTGTCCAGCTCGCCGAGTTCGTCCAGGGCGTCGAGGAACCTGCCGACCTGTACGTCCGCGTGTTCCGTGAAGGCGGCGAACGTCTCCATGAACCTGGCCGCCAACTCGCGCTGGTTGTCGCTGAGTTCGTCCCAGCGCGGAACGCCTTCCGCCCAGGGCGCGAGCTCCGTCTCCGGGGGTACGACGCCGAGGTCCTTCTGGCGCTCGAGGGTCACCTCGCGCTGCCGGTCCCAGCCGTGGTCGAAGCGGCCGCGGTACTTCTCCTGCCATTCCGGGCCGACGTGCAGGGGGGCGTGCGCGGCGCCGAGCGCGAGGTAGGTGAAGAACGGCCGGTCCGGGGTCAGGGTGCGCTGCGTACGCACCCAGTCGATGGCGTGGTCGACGAGGTCCTCGGAGAGGTGGTAGCCGTCCTCGGGCCGGCGGTCCGGCTCGATGGGGGTGGTGCCCTGGTACAGCAGCGGGTACCAGTGGTTCATCTCGGCGCCCATGAACCCGTAGAAGGTGTCGAAGCCCTCCCCGGTGGGCCAGCGGTCGAACGGACCGACCGCGCTGATCTCCCGCGGCGGGGTCTGATGCCACTTGCCGAAGGCGGCCGTGCTGTAGCCGTTGCCCTGCAGGATCTGCGCCATGGTCGCCGCGCTGCGCGGCCGGAACCCGTTGTACCCGGGGGCCGCGGTGGCCATCTCGGTCGTGCCGCCCATGCCCACCGAGTGATGGTTGCGGCCGGTCAGCAGGGCCTGCCGGGTCGGCGAGCACAAGGCCGTCACATGAAAGCGGGTGTAACGCAGCCCGTTGCCCGCGAGCCGGTCCGCGGCCGGCATCTCGCACGGTCCGCCGAACGCGCTGGAGGTGCCGAAGCCGAGGTCGTCGACGAGCACGATCACCACGTTCGGGGCACCCTCCGGCGGCGGGACCGGGCCGATGGGCGTGAACGGCGTCTCCTGGTCGTGGACGTCCATCGCGGTCGTCAGCGGCCGACGGATGTCAGGCCGGGGAAGTATGTGCCGTCCAGCGTCGAACTCAGTCATGCAATTCTCCGATTTCGGTGCCCGGCGAGGAAATGTCACACCCTCTTATCGCGGCCGAATTGCCGGTGTAATGCGGCTGGACTTCAGCGGTCCGGAGTGCCCCTGCCTGCGACGCTGTCAAAATGTCAGTCGCCGCCGAAGCCGGTCAACAAGAGTTCTGAATTTACGTGGACCGGTTTTGAATGAGGGCAATAGAAAGCTTCTATACCGGGGCACGGATCCGAGTCCCAGGCAGCGTGGCATCCCGGCCGTGGAGGCGCGCAACGGTGAGGCGCCGCCGTCGTTAGGACGGGGCTCGGACGGGTCGGGCGGCGAGATCGCCGGGCGGTCGCCGGACAGTCGGTTCGTACGAGCGATAGAAAGGCTCTATGGAACGTCGCCAGGTCGAGTACTTCCTCGCCGTCGCCGCGCACCGGAGTTTCACCAGCGCCGCCCACACCCTGCGCGTGGCACAGCCGTCGCTGTCGCACGCGATCCGTCTGCTGGAGCGGGAACTGGGCACCCCTCTCTTCCACCGGCTCGGTCGCGGAGTCGTGCTGACCTCGGCGGGAGAGGCGTTCGTGGAGCCGGCCCGGCAGGTCATGCGCGATCTGGAGACCGCTCGGTCGGTGGTGCGCACCATCGCCGGACTGGCAGGCGGCACGCTGGACATCGTCGCGCCGACGACGTTGGCGGTCGATCCGCTGGCGGACCTCGCCGGGGCCTTCCGCGGGCGCCATCCCGCGATCGACATCGTCATCGTCGAGCCGCCGGACGCGGCCGCGGTCGCGGACATGGTGCGTACCGGTGAGTGCGAGTTGGGGCTGGCCGATATGAGGACGGACAGCAAGACCGTCGAAACCCTGGAGCTGTGCCGGCAAGAGGTCCTGGTGGTGGTGCCCCGGTCCGACCGCTTTCCTCAGGCCGGACCGGTGGCGCTCGGTGACGTGGCCCGGATGGATCTCGTGGCGACCGCGCCAGGTACCGCGACCCGTGCCCTGATGGACCAGGCGCTGGGCGGGGAGGGAGGCCGTCCGCGCATCGCGGTGGAGACGGTTCATCAGGCCGCGGTCGTCCCCTTGGTACTGGCTGGTGCGGGGGCGACGCTACTGCCGCGCTCTCTCGCCGAGGAGGCGGCGCGGCGCGGCGCGGTGGCGCTGGCGCTCCGGCCGCGCCTGGTCCGGCCGGTCTGGCTGATGTGGCGGCATGGGCCGCTCTCACCTGCCGCGCAGGCGTTCATCGATGTGGCCCGCGACGCTTTCGAGCTCCCGGTGGCGGCGCTGCCGGAGGGCGACAAGCAAGAGTGATGGGCGAGCGGGCGGCGGGTGTGGGGTACCAGCGGTCAGGGGTGCCGCGCAGCAGGTCCGCGCCCGAACCGTCGCCGGTCAAGAGCAAGACTGCCGCGTACGTGCTGCTGCTATGTCTGCTCCAGGACGTCTACTCGTGGCAAGGACCGGTGACGGTGGTGCGCACCGGCTATCTCCGCCAGTGAGGGGCGGTTCAGCACGCGGTAGGCCATCACGAGGAGTTCGTTCGCGAGTGCTTCGCGGGCCGGGTCACCGCCCGAGGCCCAGTGCAGGTCACGGCCCAGGACCAGCGCTTCCGCCGGATCGCCTGCCGAGCAACGCCGGCGGGCCTCCTCCACGCCGGCCTGCAGGGCTGCGGGGTCCTCGAACAGGGCGTAGATGTACGTCGCGAACTTGTACTCGTCGGCCTGGCCGTGGGCAGGGCGGTCCAGCGCGGTTTCGCCCGCCACGAGTGCGCCCGCGCCGTCCAGCGTGGTGATCCGGTCGAAGTCCGCCGCTGGGGCGATCGTGTCGTACGCCCTGGAGTAGGCGAGGCCCACCTCGGGTCGGTCCCCGGTCTCCACGACGGTCAGTGCATCGCGTAGCAGCGCCAGGCGGGACCGCCGCGCGGACACGTCCTCATCCTCTACGTCGTCATCGAGGTCGCGCCAGCAACGTTCGAGGATCGCGCGCAGCGCCTCCAGCGGGGTGCGCGACGTGGTGTCGATTCCACCGCCGTCGTGGGTGTAGTAGGAGGCGACTCCACGGCACGTACGGCCGTCGTCGAACCACAGGCCGTGGTGAAGGCCGTCGGAGCCGCCGTGCATGAAGGTCAGGAACTCGGGCGGGTCACGGTAGTAGCGGCCGTGCACCCGTACATCGATCCCCTGGCGCGGCTGCAAGCTCGTGTCGGCGAACAAGTCGATGACGCCGACCGGGGACACGTCGAGGTCGCGGAGGGCCTGGTGTCCGGCCGGGGCGAGGGAACTCAGGAAATCCCAGAACCGGAAGATCGAATCCGGTAGTTCGAATCCCCAGTCCCGCAGGAAGCGCTCCTCGATGTCAGCCCGGCTCGCCGGCCTCTCGGACTTCTCCCCGCGCATCGCACGACCCCCAGTTCATGGCGCACATACGGCCACTGTCACGAAGGCCGAGGCTACCGAGGCGGGCCCGTCCGGCTCTGGCCGGGTATCGACGGCTCCAGCGTGGCGTACTGCCGCGTCCGGACGGAACTGTGTGCTCCAGGGATCCCAGCAGGTTTACTCGCCCCATGACCGACACGAATGGAATGCTGGCCGGTAAGTCCGTCATGATCACGGGTGCGTCGAGCGGCATCGGAGAAGCGGCCGCCCGTCTGTTCGCCGCCGAGGGAGCGGCGGTCCTCCTGATGGCCCGCCGCGAGGACGTACTGAAGCAATTAGCCCAGGACATAAACGACTTGGGCGGCCGCGCGGCGATCAGCGCGGGCGACGTCTCGGTCGCGGAGGACGTACAGCGTGCCGTGGACGCGACCCGCGAGCAGTTCGGCGCCCTGGACGCGGCCTTCAACAACGCGGGCTTCGCCGGCGATGACCTGTCCCCGCTGCATGAGCTCGACCAGGCCGTCTACGACCGTACGATCGCCGTCAACGTCACCGGCACCTGGAACTGTCTGCGCTCCCAGATCCCGGTGATGCTCGAAGCGGGGAAGGGCGCGATCGTCAACACGTCCAGCACCGCCGCCATGGGAGCCACCGGAGCCCCCGTTCCGTACGTCGCCGCGAAGCACGCGGTGCTCGGCATGACGAGGGCCGCAGCGGCCGAGTACGGGGAACACGGTATTCGCATCAACACGCTCGTCGTCGGAACCACCCGCACCGAAATGATCAACCAAGTAGTGGAGGCCTACCCGGAGTTGGGGACGGCTTTCGTCGCCCGCCAAATGCAGAAACGCATGGCGGATCCCGTCGAGATCGCCCAGGCGGCCCTGTGGCTGTGCAGCGAACGCGCCTCGTTCGCCACCGGGTCGGCACTGGCCGTGGACGGGGGGTGGACGGCGGGCTGACGGCCGCGTACCGGCACGGGGTGCGCTACCGAGGGATTCGCCCTGCGGCTGAGCTCGTTGCTGTGGAGCCGGTTCCTTGAGGACCCGCGTCCGGGGATTCCTGCTGCGACGTCCTTGATTCGCGGGCGAGTTGGCGCAGCAGGCGTACGTACCGGCTCCAGCGGGCCGGCCGGGCGACCTGGCCGGTGAGCGGGAGTGCACCCAGCTTCGTCGTGTGGCCCCGTCCCGGGACGGACGCGGTCGTAACCGGTGATGCGGATCCTCCCGCGTCCGCCGCCCCACGAACCCGGCCGGGGCTATGCGGTGCCTGAGGGGTCGGCTGCCGTGAAGGCGTCCGCGTGCTCCGCGGCCCACTGGGCGAAGGTGCGGGCCGGGCGGCCGGTGACCTTCTCGACGGTGTCGGCGACCGTACGGCCCGCCTCCGGGGTGTTCCCGTACACCTCGAGCAGGAAGCCGATGACGTCCTCCGGTTGGCCCGCCGCCCGCCATTGGGCGACGGCCTGCTCCTCGGTCAGCTCGACCAGGGAGATCTCCCGGCCGCGAGCGGCGGCGATGGTCGCCACCTTGTCGCCGACGGTCAGCAGTTCGGGGCCGGTGATCACGTACTCCTGGCTCCCGTGGCCCTCCTCGGTGAGCGCGACCGCGGCGACGGCGCCGATGTCGCCCTCGTGGACCATGGCGCTGAGCCGGGAGACGAACGGCTCGCGGACTTCGCCCGAGGCCACGATCTGGTCCGCCCACGCCAGGGCGTTGGACATGAACTCGACCGGCATGAGTACGGTCCAGTCGACCCCGTCGTCGGCCCGTACGGCGTCTTCCAGCGGGGTCGGTCCGCCGCCGTGCAGCACGGTGATCCTGCGTACCCCGGCCGCTCGGGCCAGCTCCAGGATCCGCGGGCCGGTCTCCAGCGGAGCGAAATAGGGCCCGCCGAAGGTGATCAGATGGAGGCCGGTGACGCCCTCCAGTGCCGGGATCAGGCTGTCGGGTGCGGTCAGGTCACCCTGGACGACCTCGACGCCGGCCGGGAGGTTGGCCGTCGCCGGATCCCGCGTGAGGGCGCGGACCGCGTGGCCGCGGGCGAGCAGTTCGGCGACGACCTGGCGGCCGACGGTTCCGGTGGCGCCGGTGACAAGGATCTTCTGCGTCTGTGTCATGACACGACCGTAGAGGTCATATAGGTCAGATTCTGTCCGCGATGCTCAATCCAGAAGCCGGCGCGCTGACTTGCTCCACCGTCGCGGGCCTCGGACACCAGCTCCGCCGTCGGGACCACCGAAATGCGGTCGCGCGGGCGGTGGTTGCCCTTCAGGATGACGGCCATGCAGCGCATCGAGTTTCTGAACTACCCCGACGACGAACGGCCATCGGCCCTCCTGTGGGGCTTCCGCATCGACGGCACGGATCTGCGTGTGCATGCCGCCGACGCCACCCGCGACCTGTGGCGTCAGGAGCACGAAGAGGAAACCCAGGCCGAGCAGGAGCGCTTCCTCCTCACCCAGCACAACGGCCTCGACGTCTCCGAAGTCGGCGACCCCGCACGCCATTTCCTCGGCGCCCCCGCCCTCGAGTTCGCTCATCCCTCCACCGGCGCGACCCCGGTCCTCGGCTGCTCCTGTGGTGTCTGGGGCTGCTGGCCCCTGCTGGCGATGATCACCACCACCCCCGAGACCGTCACCTGGTCCTCCTTCCGGCAACCCTTTCGCAAGGAGTGGGGTGAACTCCCCCTGGGGCCATACGTCTTCGCCCGCCCCGCCTACGAAACCGCGCTCGCCGAGCCGATCCGCGTCGCCGAAGACCCGCTGGGGCACGGGCGTTGACCGCACGCCGGCCCCACAATGAATGACGTGTCGGCCTCCTACCTGATCCTCCCGGGCGCACCGGACTCCCCCGTGATCCTGCACGTCCCGCACTCCTCGCGGGCGATCCCGGCGGACGTACGGAGCGGCATCGTGCTCGAAGACGCCGCGCTGGAACGGGAGTTGGACCACATCACCGACGCGCACACCGCTCGGCTCGCGGCGATGGCCGCGGAGCGCTGTGCCACGGCGCCCTGGCGGTTCGTCAATCAATTGTCGCGGCTGGTCGTCGACCACGAACGGTTCCCGGACGAGCGGGAGGAGATGCTGGCCGTCGGCATGGGCGCGGTCTATATGCGGACCACCCACCGGGCGGAGCTACGACCGGCCGATCACGACGGTCAGCTGCTCATCGAGCGGTACTTCCACCCGTACGCCGCCGCCATGACGGACGCCGTGACCGAGCGACTGGACGCCGTCGGGCGGGCCGTGATCATCGACGTCCACTCCTACCCGACCGAGCGCCTGCCCTATGAGCTCCACGGCGACGGACCCCGGCCGCCCATCTGCCTGGGCCGGGACGCCTTCCACACCCCGGCCGATCTGCTCGCCCGAGCCGGGAGGGCGTTCGCGGGCTTCGGCGGCACCGGAGTCAACAGTCCCTTCGAGGGAACGTACGTACCGCTGAAGTACTACGCCAACGACGCACGGGTCAGCGCCCTGATGATCGAGATCCGGCGGGACGTCTACATGTCCGAGCCGGGCGGTCCGGCGGGCCCGAGCCTCGACGCACTCGCGAGCGCACTCGCCCAGCTCGTCGAGGAAGAGCACCGCGCCGCGCCGGTGGCTGATTCTCTGGTACTACCGACGCATGGGGATTGAGCGGTTCATAGGCATCGACCTCGCCTGGGCGCAGGGTGGCGCCCGTACCCGGCCCAACGAGACCGGCGTAGCCGCCATCGACCGTCGCGGCGTGGTGATCGATTGCGGCTGGACCTCCGGGATCGAAGAGACCGTGTCATGGCTGGCCAAGACAGCAGTCGACGGATCGACCCTGGCTTTCGTCGACGCGCCGCTGGTCGTCGACAATCCGGTCGGCCAGCGGCTGTGCGAGCGGGAGGTCGGCCGGAGATACGGCCGCTGGAAGGTGAGCGCGAACAGCACCAACCAGCGCTCTCCTCGCCTGGCCGGAGTGTTCCTGCGGGAGCGGCTGCAGGAGTCCGGCTGGTCCTACGACGACGGCAGGGGCGGTCCGCGGACGGGCGGGCTGGTGGTGTCCGAGTGCTATCCGTACACGACCTTGGTCGGGGCCGCCGAGCTGGGTTACGGCCTGGAGCGCCCCACCTACAAGCGCCGACCGGTGCGAGTGCCGGCGGCAGAGTGGCGAGCGGTGCGCGCACGGGAGTGCGACGTGCTGATCGCGCGCATGGCGGGCCTGGCCACCGCCGACCCGCCACTGCTGCTCTCTTCCCATCCGGTCTCCCGTCGACTGCTCGAGGAGCCCTCACCTCTGGGGGCGGTCGCCTACAAGCATCGGGAAGACCTCATCGACGCGCTCCTTTGCGCGTGGACGGCCGCACTGTGGTCCCGGCACGGACTGACACGCTGCCAAGTCCTCGGCCCGGACACCGCCGTATCGCCCGGAAGCGCTCCCACCATCATCGCGCCCGCCCGCCCCGAGCAGCGGCGAGACAGCTGAGCCGCTCGCACACCCGTAGCGACAGAGCCACGCTGGAATCACGTTGCTCGATGATCACGACGCCTCGCCCTCCGTAGCGGGGATCGAGCGCCAGGCATCCTTCAATTCCGCGGGCCGCGTAGGCGCGACGAGGCGTTCGAAGGCGTCGCTCACCGTCGCCAGGTCGCGGGGATCGGTCAGGGCCGCGAGATACCGGTCGGGGCGGACGACGGCGACGCTGCCCTGGTGCTGGGCGAACCAGTCCCGCAGCGTGCCGTCGACGTCTTCCACCGTCACCGAGTCGGTCATCGACGTGCGCCGCTCGGTACGCGAGCGACCGGAGCGGGATTCGACGACGGTGATATAGCGAGTGCCGATACGGTCCCAGAAGGCACGGGAGTCGGCATCGAGATGTACGAGCGGATCAGTGCCGTAGCCGATGAGGGCGAACCACTCGCCGAGTGTCTCGTCGAGCGGCAGCACCCTTCCGTCCGCGGTCTCGACCCTGGGCTGGATGAGCATCCGGCCCGCCGGTGAACTCTTCCGAAAGGTCCCGCCCCGGTGCAGCATGATGCCCTCGCTGTACCGGGGCAGTGGCTTGAACCGCATCTGTATGACCCAGTCGCGCACTGACGGTGCCACCGTGAGCCCGCGCAACAGGGTGTCGCGCGCGCGGGCCACCGTGGGGCTCGTCGGGGAAAGGAACCGGCCGAGGGCGTCCGACAGTTTCACCATCGTCCTGGCGTGCTCGCGCCGCTCGGTGTCGTACGAGGCGAGAATCCTCGGATGGGCGCGGCCGGTGACGACCGCCGCCAGCTTCCAGGCGACGTTGGTCGCGTCCCGTATGCCGGTGTTCATGCCCTGCCCCGCCCATGGGGGCATGAGGTGGGCGGCGTCGCCCACGAGGCAGATCCGGCCGTCCACGAAGCGGTCGGCGACCCGCGAATGGTGGGTGTAGACGCGGGCTCGGACGATGTTGAGCGCCGTGGGGTCGGGCACGTGCCCGGTGAGGAGTTCGCGTACCTTCTCGGGCCGGAGCATGGCCTCGGCGTCCTCGCCGGGGAACAGCATGAACTCCCAGCGGCGGTAGTTGTAGGGCAGGTCCAGGCAGACGTACGGGCGCCTGGGGTCGCCGTGCAGTCCGGTGTACGGGGCGTCGAGCGGATCGTTGTCGCACTCGATCACCACCCACTTGCGGGGATGGGTGTCGCCGCTCAAGGGGATGCCGAGTTGCTCGCGTACGGTGCTGCGGCCGCCGTCGGCGGCGACCACGTACTCGGCGTGGACGAGTACGCGTTCGCCCTGGGGGCCCGTGATGTGGAGCCGTGCTTCGGTGCCGTCCTGCTCCACACGTACGAGTTCGTGGCCCAGCAGAGGCCGGACGTGGGGATAGCGCTGGAGGCCGGCGCGCAGCGTGCGCTCGGCGAGTTGCTGCATGAAGATGTTGCGCCGGGGCCAGCCGTACTCCTTGGTTTCCGGTCGGATGTCGGCGAGACAGACACCGTTCGCGGCGAACATCCTCAGCGGAACGTTCTGGATCATGTCGGCCAGCATCTCGTCGGCGAGCCCGATGCCCTGGAAGCTGCGCAGGCATTCGTCGTCCATGCCGACCGCGCGCGGGTAGTCGACGATCTCCTCACTGCGGTCGATCAGCAGGGTGCGTACACCGTAGAGGCCGAGGTAGTTCGCGACCGTCGCTCCGACGGGTCCGGCGCCGACGACGGCGACCTGGGTGCGGTGCTCGACGGGTTCGGTCATCGGACAACCTCCGAACTCCTGAGGAATCTTGTGAGGCGGTGATGGAAGAGATCCGGGGCGTCGTCGTGCACGTAGTGGCCTGCTCCGGGGATCTCCACGGTGCGGATGAGTGGGTTGCGTTGCGCCATCGCGGCCAGGGTGGGGGCGGGGAGGAAGTCCGACGCCCCGCCCCGGATGACGAGGGTCGGGCACCGAAGGGCCTCGACGTACGGCCACAGGTCCACCTGCCGGGCCGGATCCGGGTCGAGGCGGGCAGCCGCGATGCCCGCCAGGTCGAACTTCCAGCGCCACCGTCCCCCGTCGTCCGGAACGAGGGTGTGCCGCACCCTGGAGTCGAGGGCGTCTTCGGAGATCTGCGGCCGGATGCCGCGCCAGTACGCGCGGGCCGCCTCCCGGCTGGGGAAGTCCCGGGGGGTGTCGGCCACTTCGCGTTTGATGCGCTCGGCTCCCTCGCCGGACAGCGAGGAGCCGGGCCCGATGTCCTCGACGACCGTCGCGCCCACCCGCTCGGGGTGCCGCGCGGCGTAGACGTACGTGGTGGTGCCGCCCATGGAATGACCCAGCAGTACGAACCGGTCCAGGCCCAGGCGGTCGGCGAACTGCTCCAGATCGGCTACGTAGGACTCCGTGTAGTACTCGCCTTTCGGATCCCAGTCGCTGTCACCTCGCCCACGAGCGTCCGGGGCCAGGACGCGGTAGCGGTCGCCGAGCCGCTGCGCCAGCGGCTCGAACGTCCGGGCGTAGCTGCGCAGTCCGTGCAGCATGACGATCGCGGGCCGGTCCTCGTCGCCCCACTCGACATAGTGCGTGCGCAGGCCGCCCAGCGTGATGAAGCGGTCCTGCCCCACTGCGGAGGTGTCGGCGGCCATCTCAGTGCAGCCCGTCCTGGCCCTGCACCTCGTCGGCGCTGATGCCGCCCAGCCGGGCGTGCAGCCGGCCACGCGTGGCGAACGCGAACACGACCAGGACTTCGTCGGGGTTCGGGGCGTCGGAGAAATGCACCGTGATGGTGTCGTAGTGCGAGCGGACGTAGAGGGCGTCCTTGTGGGCCAGCGGAACGTCGAGTTCGGTACCGGGCCCGCCCCGCTTTCCGGTCGAGGGCACCCACGCCTTCCCGCCGCCGACCGCCTCACGCACCGGGTTCGCGAAGACCGCGGTGAGGAAGGCGTTGCCGTGTTCGTACTCGCCTGCCGTGCCGACCAGGCACGCCTTGCCGTAGCTCTGGATCGCGAGGCCGCCGGCCGCCTCCTGGATCCGCCGGCCGAATTCCTCACCCAGCTTGGGCGAATCGGCGACGATGTCGCCGAGGTCCTGGCTGAACCGTCCGGCGTAGGGGTTGTGGATCGCCGCCGCGATGACGATCTTGCGTACGGGCTCGCCGTCCGCGAGGGCTCCTGTCTCGTTGGCGAGGGTGTCCTCGGTCTGGGTGAACCACTTGCGGATGTGGTAGCCGGCGAAGTTGGGCTGGGGCATGGGCGTTTTCCTAAGAATGTTGGCGGTCCGGGAGGACCGGGCGTGGCTGATGGGTGATTGCCGTTGATGTCTCCGGTGCGATACCGCGCCCCGTTGGGGGCGCGGGGAACTGCGCGACCAGCCCCCACCGGCCCGCGGGTTTCATCACCGTTCCTCCAGCGGAGCGCTTAGCCGCGGAGCGGTTCGATCTCCACCGGTTCGCTGGGGGCGCCGTACAGACCGAGGATGCGTTTGCCCTCCTCGTCGTCGGTGACCGTCTCGTGGAAGAACTCGAAGCGGTTGCCGTCCGGATCGGTGAAGTAGAGGCCGAAGCCGATCTTGTGATCCGTGGTCTTCACCACGGGCACGCCCTTGGCCAGCAGCATCCCGTACAGCCGCCGCCACTCGTCGAGGTCGCCCTCCACCTCAAGCCCGTAGTGCTGCAAGCCGACACCTCCGGTGCCGGCTCCGTCCTCGGCGCGGATCAGGGCGATGTCGTGGTGCTTCTTGCCGAAGGACAGGAACACCCACTGCGGGCCGCGTGCGGTCACCTCCATGCCGAGCACGTCCTCGTACCACTGGGCCGAGGCCTCCGGGTCGCGGACGAACAGCGACAGATGGGTGCGGCGTACCCGCGGCTTCGGAGCGTCATGCGGGTCGGCGGGGATCGGTGTGGGCTCCTCGTTCGGGTCGAGTACGCGCTCGTCGGGGTCCAAGGTCAGTGTCCTTCCGTGGCGGGTGCTACTGCCGGAGTCCAGGTGACGTCGGTGATCTCGCTGAACTCGCGCCACTCCTTGCGCCAGGTGCGACCGGCGTCGGCGGAGCGGAAGAGATGGCCGTACTTCGTTCCCGCGAAGACCAGTTGGGGGTCGGCGGTGTGGGTGCCGAAGGCCCAGACGGTCGAGTTGGCGGGCGTGTCCAGGACGGTGTCCTGCCAGGTGCGCCCCAGGTCCTCGGAGCGCAGGATCTTGGTCGTGGTGCCGGGGGTGCCGTCGCCGATGCCGAGCAGCAGGTCGTCGGTGCCGGGGAGCTGCCTGACCAGCCGGGTGTAGTAGATGCCGAACGTTTTGCGGGAGTCGGTACGGGTCCAGGTGGCGCCGTCGTCCTGGCTGACGAAGAGCGCGTTGACGACGGCGACGACGATCGTCTTCGGCGGGCCCTGGAGGACGAGCACACAGTGGATGTCGGAGTTGGTGACGCCGTGGGGCAGGGTGGCGGGTGTGCCGTCGATCCGCTCCCAGGTGTCGCCCCGGTCACCGCTGCGCCACAGGCCGCCCTCCTCGATGCCGAACCACATGTTCTTGGGTTCGTAGCGGTCGACGACGCAGGTCAGGATCCTGGGACGGTTGACGCCCGCGCAGAACTCCGGGATTTCCGGGGGCAGTTGGTCCCAGGTCGCCCCGCCGTCCGTGGTGCGGAACATGGCGGCCCGGGAGGGGGCGCCGGTTCCGGCGAGCATCGTGTCCGGTTGGGTGGGGTCGATCGCCAGCGACCAGATGGTCCGGTCGTTCATGGGCGAGTCGACGCGTTGCCAGGTGACACCGGCGTCGGCGCTGCGTACGAGTCCCGCGTCTGCGCCGGCGAAGACGACGTCGGGCTGCTCGGGGTGTACGGCCAGACAGCGGACGACGGCGTCGAACTCCAGGGCCTGCCCGAGTCCGAGACGGGACCACGTGGCGCCGTCGTCGGAGGAGCGCAGGACGCCCTGGCCCGCGGTGGCGACCAGGATGGTGCCTTCCATGTCGTGGGTTTCCTTTCGGAACTGCGGAACGAACGGGTCGTTGGGGGAGGCCGTTTAGAGGAAGATGCCGCGGGTGAGACCGCCGTCGATGCCCAAGGACTCGCCGGTGATCGCGGCGGCCCTGGGCGAGGCGAGGAAACACACGGCCTGCGCGATCTCGTCCGCCTCCAACACCCGGCGGATCGGTGTACGGGCGACGAAGTCCGCCTCGACCTCGGCCGCGGTGATGCCGCGCTTGGCGGCCTCCTTCTTGTACAGCTCGTGGATGTGCTCGGTCTCCACCACGCCGGGATGCAGGGTGTTGACGGTGATGCCGGACGGGCCGAGCTGGTCGGAAAGGGCCTTCGTCAGGTGGACGATCGCGAGGTTGCGCATGCCGGAGAGCGCGTGGCTGGAACGGCCGGTCAGTCCGCCGATGTTGACGATCCGGCCGTAGCCACCCGCCTTCATGTGCGGGGTGACGGCCTGCGCGCAGCGGAAGTAGCCGACGACCTTGGTGTTGATGTCGGCCAGCAGCAGTTCGGGGTCGGCGTCCTCGACCGAGTTGCGCACCAGCCCGGAAGGGGCGGCCGCGCCGTTGACGAGGATGTCGATCCGCCCGAGGTCGTCGGCCACGCGCCGCACCATGGCGCGTACGGACTCGGTGTCGTTGGTGTCCGAAACGTAGGGAACGACCCGGCCGCCGGTCTCGGCCTCGAGTTCCTTGGCGGTGCTTTCCAGCAGGGGCAGCCTGCGGGCGGTGATGACGACGGTCGCGCCCTCGGCGGCGAGTTCGCGGGCGGTGGCTTTGCCGATGCCCAGGCTGCCGCCGGTGACGATGGCGGTCCTGCCGCCCAGTTCCAGGTCCATGCGTGTCTCCCACAGAGGTGATCGGCGATAGGGGCTTCAGCGACAAGGTGTTTCAGCGACAAGAGCCTTCGGCGACAAGGGCCTTCGGATGTCAGCTGAGGTTGACCCAGACGCTCTTGACCTCGGTGTAGTGGTCGAGCACGGTCCGGCCCATCTCACGGCCCCAGCCGGACTGCTTGAACCCGCCGAAGGGCGACGCGGGATCCGTGAGGTTGTAGCAGTTGATCCACACCGTGCCCGCCTGCAGTTCGTCCGCGATGCGGTGGGCGTGGCCCAGGTCGGAGGTCCAGATGCCGGCCGACAGTCCGAAGGGGGAGTCATTGGCCCGCTCCACCAGATCGTCCACGTCGTCCCAGCTCATCGCCGCCAGTACGGGACCGAAGATCTCTTCCTGGACGATGCGCAGGCCGTCGTCGGGCGCCACGAACACCGTCGGCTGGACGAAGTAGCCGCCGTCGTAGGCCGCGTCGAGGTCGGGCCGCCCGCCGCCCGCGGCCAGCCGGGCGCCCTGCTCCCGGCCGGCGTCGATGTATCCGGTGACCCGTTCGTGGTGTCTCGCGGAGACCAGCGGTCCCATTTCGGTGGCCGGGTCGCTGCCGGGGCCCACGACGATGCCGCGGGCGCGCTCCGCGACGGCGTCCAGCACCTCGTCGAAGATCTTGCGGTGCACGTACAGCCGGGAGCCGGCCGTGCAGACCTGGCCCTGGTTGAAGAAGACGGCATGGGCGGCGGCCTCGGCGACGGCCTGCGGATCGGCGTCGGGAAGCACGATGTTCGGGGACTTGCCACCGAGTTCGAGGGAGACCTTCTTCAGGTTGCCGGCGGCGGCCCGGACGATGGCGCGGCCCGTCTCGGTGGACCCGGTGAAAGCGATCTTGTCGACTCCGTCGTGCGCGGCGAGAGCGGCGCCCGCCGTGGCACCGCGCCCGGTGACGACGTTGACGACACCGTCCGGCACCCCCGCCTCCTGGAGCAGCTCGGCGAGCCGCAGTGTGGACAGCGGGGTCTCCTCGGCCGGCTTGAGGACGACCGTGCAGCCGGTGGCCAGTGCGGGCGCGAGCTTCCAACAGGCCATCGACACGGGGAAGTTCCACGGCACGATCAGACCGGCCACGCCCACCGGTTGCCGCGTGGTGTAGTTCAGCACCCGCAGCCCGCCACGCGGCGAGACGGGGATCGTGCTGCCTTCCAGCTTGCTCGGCCAGCCCGCGAAATAGCGGAACAGTTTCACGCTGGTGCCCACGTCCACGGCCCGCGCCACCGAGACCGGCTTGCCGTTGTCGTGTGACTCCAGCAGGGCCAGTTCGTCGGCGTGCGCCTCGATGATGTCGGCGATGCGGTTGAGCAGTGCGCCTCGGTCCATGGGGCTCATCCGCCGCCAGCCGGGCTCGTCGAAGGCGCGGCGCGCCGCGGTGACGGCCCGGTCGATGTCGGCGGCGTCGCCGTCGGGAACGGTGGTGAGCACGGTACCGGTGGCGGGGTCGATGCTCGCGAACGAGCGGCCGCTCAGGGCCCCGACCCAGTGGCCGCCGATGAACATGGTCCGCGGTTCGGCCAGGAAACGACTGACCGCTTCCGCCGCGCCGGTGACCGGGGCTGCTGCGCTGTGCATGGTGGCTCCTCTCACAGGGCCATCTCGATGAGCTGAGGGCCGTCGGCGGCGAGCGCGCGGCCGAGTTCGCGCCGAAGTGCCTCGCCCGTCTCCACTCGGGTGCCGGGCACGCCGTAACCGCGGGCCAGCGCGGGCCAGTCGAAGGCCGGTCCGTCCAGGCTGGTGAGCGCCGTCGCGTTCGGGCCCGGACTGCTCTGTCCGTGCCGGCCGAGCTCGGTGCGCAGCACGTTGTAGGCGCGGTTGGAGGCGATGAGGGTGACGACGGGCAGCTGCTCGCGGGCCATCGTCCACAGCGACTGGATGGTGTACTGAGCGCTTCCGTCGGACTGCAGGGCGACGACCTTGCGGCCGGGTGCGGCGATCGCGGCGCCGGCAGCGGCGGGCAGGCCCTGGCCGATGGCTCCGCCGGTGTTGGTCAGTGCGGTGTGGCGGGCGGCGCGGGACGACGCGGTGAAGAAGGGGTAGCCGCAGGTGCCGCCCTCGACCGAGACGATGGCGTGTTCGGGCAGCATCGCCGACACGATCCGGCCGACCGCCTGCGGCGTGAGCGCTCCGTCCGGGAGTCCTTCGTCGTACGGGCGGGGCGGCTGTGGGGCCGGTTCGGGAGCACCGAGCGCATCCGCGAGAACTTCGAGCGCGAGTGCGCCGTCCTCTCCCGGAGTGCTCAGTACCTCCGCGGTGCCTGGCGGAGCCAGCAGGCTGGGAACGCCTTCGTAGCCGAAGTACGACACCGGCTCCAACGCACCGGCCAGCACGACCAGTTGAGCCCCGGCGAGGGCCTCGATCGCCTTCTCCGGGAAGTACGGGAGCCGGTCCAGGTCGGGAAGGCCGCCGCCGCGCTCGGCGGCGGCCGGGAAGGTCTCGCTGTACAGGACGGCCCCGGTGGCGGAGGCGATCCGGGCCGCCGCCCTTTGGCCGCGCTCGTCGAGCGCCGCACCGCCCAGCAGGAGGACAGCCCGCTCGCCGGCACGCAGCCGCTTGGCGATCGCGTCGATGACGTCCGCCGCCACTTCCGGCCTGTTCCGGGGCCGGGGCAACTCGACGTCCACGGGGGCGTTGAGCACTTCCTGCTGGAAGTCGGCCGGGGCGATGAGCGTGGCCCCGCAGCCGGGTGCGGCGGTGGCGGCCGCGACGGCGCGGGCGGTGAGCTGCGCCAGGCCCGCCCCGGAGGCGGCGGTGCCGACCCAGCCGGAGACCGGGGTCGCGAGGGAGACGATGTCCGAGGTCAGGGGAGCGTCAAAGGCGAGATGCCAACTGGCGTGATCCCCAATGACGTTGAAGACGGGGGAGTGGGCCCGTCGTGCGTTGTGCAGGTTCGCGATGCCGTTGGCGAAACCGGGGCCCAGATGCAGCAGCGTCATCGCCGGCCGGCCGGCGATCCGGGCGTAGCCGTCGGCCGCTCCGGTGCAGACACCCTCGAAGAGCCCGAGCACCGCGCGGGTGCCGGGAACCGAGTCCAACGCGGCGACCAGGGGCATCTCCGTGGTCCCCGGATTGGCGAAGCAGACGTCCACTCCGGCGGCGAGCGAGGTCTCGATCAGGCCCTCGGCCCCGGTCAGTCCGCCGGACCGGTTCGCCTGCCAGACGGTGGTGGCGTGGGTCATGGACATTCCTCCGTGCACTATGCGCACCGTCCGTGCGTATAGTGCACAGCATCGGCATGGGACGACTCCGGCGTCAACCCCCGGGGGCAACAGACCCGTGCCATACGCTGAACGCGTGGGCGGAACCCGGAAGGTGGTCGGAAGGTGGTAGGCGGCGTGCCGGCAGAGGCCGCGAACGACACGGGGAACGGGGCCAGTGGCGAGCGCGAGGAGAAGGCGAAGCGCCCCAGTCAGCCGCCGTCGCAGACGCTCGTCAGAGGCCTGGCCGTCCTGCGGGCCGTAGCTCACCAGCCCCGTGGCCTGACGGTCGCCGAGATCGCCGCCCGGACGGGGCTGCACCGAACCGTCGTGCACCGCCTCGCCGGCACGCTGGCCGCGGAGGGATTCCTGGCGAAGAGCGCGGACGGCGCGTACGTACCCGGGGGAGAACTGCACACGCTCGCGGGCACTTCGCGGCCCACCCTCGCGGAGTTCATCCAGCCACTGCTGCAACAGCTCGCGGACCGGTACGGCGGTACGGCGATCCTGTTCTTCCCGGAACCGGACTGTGTCGTCGCCGTGGCAACGGCCGTTCCCGAGGACGCCGACTACCACCTCGCCTACCGCAAGGGCTCTCGCCAGCCGCTGGACCGGGGGGCCGCACCGTGTGCGATCCGCGCCGGACGAGCGCCCGCTGACGACGACTCGGACGCCGTCCGTGAGGCCCGCCGCAGGGGCTGGGTCACCAGCCATGGCGCGGTGGAACCGGGAGCCCACGCGGTCGCCGCTCCGCTGGCCCGCGACGGAGACGTACTGGACGCCTGCGTCATGTTCGTCTCGCACCGACAGGACCGCGTCGACGAGGCGACACCGGAAGTGGTCTCGGCCGCGCGAGCGGCCCGAGCGTTCCTGCTGGGCCCGCGCTGAGCGCTCCGCTGGCTGTGCCGATTTGCGGCTCCGCCGCGGGGCGGTGACGGGACGTCGGTCGTCTGCGGCGCCGTCGTGGCTGGTCGCTCCCCCACTCTCGGCTTCGCTCGAGCGGGGGGACCCCCATCGCGGCGGAGCCGCACATTGATGCAGCCCCGCGCCCCTTCAGGGCGCCACCGAACCGCAGCAGACTTTGCCCGACCTGCTTAGAGCCGCCCATTCCGCATTTCTCCCGGTCAACCCCCGCCCCCGCCGAAGCACTTCGGCGGGGGCGGTCGCATTTGTGTCCGGTGGGCCTTGACACCCGCCACGAGCCACAACACGATGTGCTCTCAACAAACGTACAGCGTGTACGAATATCGCACAGTGGTGAAACTGGAGGCTGATCGGGATGACAAGCCCTGATCGCACCACCCTGGCCCAAGGCCGCCTGTCACTGATCGGCGTCCTCACTCAATCGCTCGGCTTCATGGGACCGGTCTTCTCGGTCGCGGCCCTCCTGCCCCTAATCGTCGGTCTGTCGGCCACGGGACGCGGTGCCGGTGTCGCCACGCCGGTCGCGATCATCATCGCGGGCATCGGCATGTGCGGCGTGGGATGGATTATCGCCCAGTACGCGAAGCGCATCCATCTGTGCGGTTCTCTCTACGAATATGTGAGTGACACCGCCGGACCGCGCATCGGTGTGATCACCGGATGGCTCTACTACGGAGCCATGATGGTTCTGGGAGCCGCGACGTTCCTCGTCCTCGGCGGACTGACACAGGCATGGCTCAAGAGCGCCCTGTCCGTGGACGTGCCGTGGTGGCCGCTGTCCCTGGGATACGCCGCCGTCGCCTTCACGATTCTCGTGGTGGGCGTCAACGTTTCGATCCGGGCGCAACTTATCCTCGCCCTGAGCGCCATGGTCGTCGTCCTTGCTTTCTCGCTGGTCATCATCTTCCGCGGCGGCCAGAACGGCGAAAGCTGGTCCGTCGAACCCTTCAATCCCTTCGCCGTGGGGAGTCTGAATCTTCTCTTCGGCGTTCTGTACGGCATCAACATGTTCATCGGGTTCGAGTCGGCGGCCAATCTCGCTGAGGAGACCTCGGACCCCAAGCGCCATGTGCCGCGGGCGGTCATGCTGTCGCTGGGCATCGTCGGGGTCTATTACGTGGTGGTGGCCTACGCACAGGTCATGGGTTTCGGCCTCGACGCGGAGGCGTGGAAGAACAGTGTCTTCCCGCTGGAAACGCTCTCGTACGGTGGGGAGTTCGGGTCTGCCGCGTTCGGAAACTTCCTGGCGGTCCTGATCATTCTCGACATCCTCGCGGTGGCGATCGGAGTCGGCGTCGCATCGACTCGAGGCATGCTCTCGATGGCCCGCAGTGGTCGGCTGCCCTCGAAGCTGGCGGTTCTGCACCACCGGTTCCGTACTCCTGTATGGGGCGCCGTACTGATGGGCGCTGTTTCGTGTGTAGCCATCGTCGGTGTGCGCGTGGGGGGCGACCGGATGTTCGGCCAGGGGACCGGTCAGCCGCAATGGGCGTCGGCGTTCGGCTGGATGGCCGGCTTCGGCGGAACAGGCATGGCGATCATGTATCTCGTCGTCGGTGCCGCCGGCGTGAAGGGCCTCTGGAACCATGTCAGCCGCACCAAACTGCTCATCGCCGGAAGCACCGGTGTAGCAGTGGCCGCCGGCGCCGTGTTCGGCGCGGTCTACCAGGCGGCCAGCCCTCTCAACACCGTTCCCTGGGCTCTGCTCGTGTGGGTGGTACTGGGCGCGGTCTGGTCCTTCTTCGCGCTCGGCCGGTCGTCCCGTACGGAAGAACCCGTGCCGGACCAGGCGGCGGAAGACACCAGCGAAGTGACCCCCCTTTGACGCCAACCCGGACCACCACCCACCTCCCCCTTCACCGCCCAGGCCATCAGGAGGAAAGGCAGTGACCACCACCACGACCACCACCCCGGCACACCCGTACGATCCGCTGACCGCCGAGGAAATAGAGAAGGCCGTCGGTGTGGTGCGTGCCGGTCACCCTCAGCGGGGGGCGATGAAATTCCCCCTGGTGCGGCTGGACCTCCCGGACAAGGAGCAGGTGCGCGCGTACGATCCCTCGCGCCCGATCCCCCGCGTGGCCTTCCTCGTCGTCTACGACCCCGAGGCCAGTGCCATGTTCGAGGCCCGGGTCGATCTCACCGACGACAGCCTGGTCTCCTTCAAGCACCTCCCGGGCATGCAACCGCCCATCATGATCGACGAGTTGATGGCGCTCGACGAGATCATCAAGAACGACCCGGCAGCGGTGGAGGCCCTGGCACGGCACGGAGTCGACGATCTCTCGCAGGTGCAGTTCGACCCCTGGTCCACCGGCACCCTGCCGATCGAGGGTGTGGACGCGCGACGACGCGTGATCCGCTCGACCGCGTACGTACGGCACTTCACCGAGGACAACGGCTACGCCAGGCCCGTAGGGAACCTCGTCTTCGTCGTCGACTGCGACGCCCGTTCGGTGGTGGCCATCTCGGAGGGGGATCCGCTCCCGCTTCCGCCGGAGAGCGGGAACTACGACCCGGGCAGCGTGGGACCGCTGCGCGACGACCTCCGCCCCATCGAGATCACCCAGCCCGAAGGACCCTCCTTCACGGTGTCCGGCAATGTCATCGAGTGGCAGCGATGGCGGCTGCACGCCCACATCGACGTGGTGGAGGGCCTCGTCATCAGCGATGTCTCCTACCTGGACGAGGGCCGTCGGCGCTCGATCGTGCACCGGGCCGGCATCAGCGAGATGGTGGTGCCCTACGGTGACACCAGCGACGACTTCTACTTCCGGAACGTCTTCGACGCGGGCGAGTACAGCCTGGGAAAGACCGTCGGTTCGCTCAGTCTCGGATGCGACTGCCTCGGGGAGATCCGGTACCTCGACGCCGTACTCTCCGACGAGTCGGGCACCCCGCACACCATCACCAACGCCATCTGTCTGCACGAGGAGGACTACGGAATCCTCTGGAAGCACTGGGACTTCCGCTACGTCGAGAAGGCGGAGGTCAGGCGTTCCAGGCGTCTGGTCGTGTCGTCGATCCACACGATCGGCAACTACGAGTACGGCTTCTTCTGGTATTTCTACCTCGACGGGACGATCCAGTTCGAAGCCAAGCTGACCGGAATCGTCCAGACGCGGGCCGTGGCTCCCGGCGAGAAACCCGCCTACGGAACGCTCGTGGCGCCCCAGTTGGACGCACCGAACCACCAGCACCTGTTCAATATGCGACTGGACATGGAAGTCGACGGGCCGCGCAACACGGTCGTGGAGGTCGACGCGGTGGGTCTGCCGATGGGGCCGGACAACCCGTACGGAAACGCGATCGTCGCCCGCCGCACGGAAATCACCAACGAACGTGACGGCCGCCGGATGTGCGACCCGCTGACCGCTCGCACTTGGAAGATCACCAATCCCGGTGTGCGCAACCGCTTCGACGAACCCGTCGCCTACAAGCTGGTCCCCTTCGCCGGCCCGACCCTGCTCGCCGCTCCCGAAAGCGATCTGGCACGACGCGCCGAGTTCGCGCGGGCGCATCTGTGGGTGACCCGGTACAGCCCGGACGAACAGCACGCGGCCGGCGACTACCCGAACCAGCACCCGGGGGACGGGATCGGCCGGTGGATCGAGCAGGGGCGCGATCTGGCCGACACGGACGTGGTGCTCTGGCACACCTTCGGCACCTCGCATCTGCCCCGGCCCGAGGACTGGCCCATCATGCCGTGCGAGTACGTCGGGTTCGCGCTGAAGCCGGTCGGATTCTTCGACCGCAACCCCTCGCTGGACGTGCCGCCCCCGGCCGGGCATGGCACGAAGAGCTGTCACTCCGCACCGCAGCAGGGCGACCGGCACGGCGAGTGACCTTGCCGGGCCCGTACTCGTACACCGGACGCGTGCGGGTTTCCGGCTGTCCCGCAGCGGCGACGTACCGGCGTGGGCTTCCGGCCGTCCCGCCGGGGTGACGCCCTGGCGTGGGGCGCTATCGACTGACTGCTTCGGGGCCGGCCGCGCCGACCAACTGGGTCGCGGCCGTCCCGGCGGCCTCCGTCACCAGGTGGGGAACCTGGTCGTCGACGAGCTTGAGGCCGAGCTGCACCACTCCGAGGCTCGCGGTCGACCAGTCCGAGACCCGGATGGGGGCCGCGATACCGATCGCACCTTCCTGGATCGAGCCCACGCTGACGGCGTAGCCGCGACGACGGGCCTCGCGGACGTCGTCGGTGTCCTCGTCGCTCTCCGGCCGGCCGGCGAGGATGGCGATGCCGTCCGCGCCGATGGTCAGGGCGTGCCGGGCGCCTTCCCGCATGGCGAGGTGCATCGTGGAGTTCGGCGGCTCCGCCGTCAGCAGGATCAGGGCCTGATCGCCGTCCGCGACGCTCAACAGCGCCGTGCTGTTGGTCTGTTCGCTGAGCCGTCGCAGAATCGGCAGGACGGTGGCCTGCAGCCGTGGTTTGAGTTGGCCGGCCAGTTCGGCCACGCCGAACCCGAGGATGTAGCGCGTGCCGATACGGGCGACGAGGCTGTGCGCCTCCAGCGTGCGCAGAAGACGGTAGACGGCCGCCCGGGCGATGCTCAGCCGGTCGGCGAGCTCTGCCGCCGTGAGACCGTCGGCGTTCCTCGCGAGCAATGACAGCACCGTCAGCCCACGGTCAAGAGTCAGGGACGTTTCCCCGCCGGTCGCCGCCACGATCTTCTCTCGCCTCCTGCCAAACCGTGCCGCACATCATGTCACGCCGGTCAGAACGGTCGTATGGCGCCGACCCCTTGACCCGGCGTCACCCTCATCCCTATGGTTTCGAATATCGTCCATAGAGAACGGTAATCGTACTCATGCTAGCACGCGCAGAAGCCGAACAGCTGGTCAGCACCGTTCCGACGGAGCCCTACTTCGCCGGGCGATGGGGCAGCGGTCAGAGCAACGACACCTTCGACGTGATCGACCCGGTGACCGAACGCCGGCTCACCATCGTGGCCGCCGCCGGGGTCCGGGAAGTAGACGAGGCGGTATCCCACGCGCGGTCCGCTCTGGACGAGGGTGAGTGGGGGAGAACGGACGGAAGCGCCAGGGCGCTCCTGCTGCACCGTCTGGCCGATCTCATCGAGGCCCGGAGTGAGGAGTTCGCGACGCTGGAGTCGCTGGACATCGGCAAGCCCGGCTTCGAGCCGCGGGCCATCGACCTGCCGCAGGCGATCGGGGCCTTCCGGTACTTCGCAGGCTGGGCCGACAAGGTCGAGGGCCGCTCCGTCCCGACGTCCTCGTACATGGGCCGGCCCACGCACAGCTACACCGTGCGCGAGCCGGTCGGAGTCGTCGCGGCCATCACGCCCTGGAACTCGCCGACCATGATCGGATCGTGGAAGATCGCGCCCGCGCTCGCCGCTGGGTGCGCCGTCGTCCTGAAGCCCCCGGAGGACGCGCCCCTCACCTCGCTTCTCCTCGCGTCGCTGATCGAGGAAGCCGGCTTCCCGGCCGGGGCGTTCAGTGTGCTTCCGGGGCTCGGAGCCGTGACGGGCCAGGCGCTCATCGATCACCCGGGGGTGGACAAGATCTCGTTCACCGGAAGCCCCGAGACGGGATACAAGGTGGCCATGGCGGCCGCGAAGGGATTCCGGCGTACGACCCTGGAACTCGGCGGCAAGAGCCCCCAGATCGTTTTCGGGGACGCCGATCTGGACGAAGCCGCGATGGGAGTGGCGGTCGGCATCTTCGCCAATCAGGGCGAGGTGTGTGCCGCGGGCAGCCGCATCCTGGTCGCTCGTTCCGTCTACGACGAGTTCGTCGAACGTCTGGTGGCGCGCGCCCGCGACATCAAGGTCGGCGACCCGTTCGACGAAGGCACCACGATGGGCGCGTTGATCAACGCACGGCAGTTGGAGCGGGTTTCCCAGTACGTCGCGTCGGGGATCGACGACGGCGCCCGTCTGGTCGCCGGGGGCGGCCGACCCGACGGCAAGGGGTTCTTCATCGAGCCGACACTGTTCGCCGACGTGGACAACACCATGACGATCGCCCGGCGGGAGATCTTCGGGCCCGTCGGTGCGATCATCGCGTTCGACTCGGAGGCCGAGGCGGTCGCGATGGCCAACGACAGTGATTACGCACTGGCCGCCACCCTGTGGACGTCCGACGTGAACAGGGCGCATGTGGTCGCTCGCCGCGTGAAGGCCGGGGCGGTCGCGATCAACGGCTGGGCGCCCCTCGACCCCCGCCTGCCGTGGGGCGGTTCCAAGCTCAGCGGTCAGGGGCGGGAACTCGGCTGGGCCGGTATCGAAGCGAACACCGAGGAGAAGACGGTCACCGCCGTCCTCTCGTACACACCCGACAAGTGAACTGGCGTCAGTCGCCTACTTCCTGATCGAGCATCATCCCTCGGAAGGGGATTTCCGTGTCAGCACACGTGTTGGTCGTCTACTACAGCGCTACGGGGTCCGTGCACCGGCTGGCGAAGGCAGTGGCCGAAGGAGCTGAATCCGCGGGCGCCGAAGTACGGCTCCGCAGGGTCGCCGAACTCGCTCCCGCCGAGGCGATAGCAGCAAATCCGGACTGGGCCGCGCATCGGCAGGAGACGGAATCGACCGTAGAGGTGGTCGAACTCGCCGACCTGGAGTGGGCCGACGGATACGCCTTCGGCACACCGACGCGTTACGGCGCTCCGGCGGCGCAGCTGAAGCAGTTCATCGACACCGCCGGAGGTCTCTGGCGGGAGGGGAAGCTGGCGGACAAGCCGGTGACGACCTTCGTCTCCTCGGCCGAGCAGCACGGCGGCCAGGAGTCGACGATCCTGTCGCTGAACAACGTCTTCTACCACTGGGGCGCGGTCATCGTCCCTCTCGGCTACACGGACGACATCGTCTACGCCGCCGGAGGAAACCCCTACGGGACCTCGTGGCCCGCAGGATTCCCCTCGACGGCCCCGAACGAGGTCACGCTGGACTGCGCCCGTTTCCAGGGAGCCCGGTTGGCGCGGTTCGCGACGCTGCTCGCGGCGGACCGGGCGCAGGCCTCCGTCGCACAGGGCTGAGCGGGCCGGCAGAGTCGAGGCTGTTGTCCGGCGCGGGCGGTCGGCTCTGCTTGAGGGGCTTGGCAGGCCGCCCACCGAGTACGGCGGCTTGCCAAGCCCTCACTGATGAACTCGGCCGAAGCCGACGGTAGTTGCGGTCAGAGGCCGATGTCGGTCAGCCACTGACCGGTGGTGCGGGGGGTGATGCCGAGCAGTTTCTGGGCGGAGTTCTCGGGTGTGATCGGGCGGCCCGGAAGCGTGCTCATGGCCGCGTAGGCTGCGGCGACATCGGCGGCGGGGTCCTCGCCGATCAGGGGTGCGACGGAGTTGCGGAACTGCTCGGGGGTGAGCTGCTCGAAGACCACGTCCTTGCCGAAGTGGGCGCCGAACGCCATGGCCAGGTCCGGTCCGGTGATCGCCGGGTCCTGGCCGACGGAGACCACGCCGGTGATGTCCGGGCGGTCGCAGAGAGCGACGACGACGTCGGCGATGTCCAGGTGCGACGCCCAGGCGGCGGGGAAGTCGGCACGGAGCGGGTAGGGCAGCACGCCTCGCTCGCGGACCGCGTCGAGGACGTACGGCATGAGCAGGTTCTCCAGGTAGAACGTGGGCGTGATCACCGCGTGGGAGACCCCGGTGTCCGCCAGGCCGCTGGCCAGTGCTGCGGCCGCGCCGCCGGTTTCGGGGGCGATCGGGGCGCCGCTGGTGGAGAACACCACGCGGGCCGGGCGGGCCGCGCTCACGGCGGTGACGATGTTGCGGGCGTAGGCCTGGCGGTCCTCTTCGGAGACCACCGGCAGGTGGACGAACACCCCGTCGGCGCCGCGGTACGCCTCGGTCAGTTCCGCGGCGGAGCCGTAGCCGGCGGCTACGACGTGCCGTGCGCCGTCCACGACGGCGTCGGCGTTGCGGGTCAGAGCGGTCACGGACTTACCCGCGGCGGCGAGAGCGGCGACGACGGGGGCACCCTGGGCGCCGGTGGCGCCATGAATCACGTAGGTCATGGCGCCATTAGTGCATGCGATGCACCAGTTACTTCAACTGCACTAATGGGGTACGGTCAAAAATTGTGACCGATCCCTGTCTCCCCGAGTGCGGCGTCGCCCGCTTCCTCACGCTGCTCAACGGCCCGTGGGCCACCCTGATCGTGCGCGAACTGCTGCACGGCCCCCACCGCTTCACCGAACTGCGCCAGGCCCTGCCCGGCATCAGCCCGCACACCCTGACCAGCCGACTGCGCCAGTTCGAACGGCACGGCATCGTGACCCGCACGATCTACGCGGAGATCCCGCCGCGCGTCGAGTACGCGCTCACCCCTCTCGGCGAGGGGCTGCGCGACGTCCTGGACGCCATGGGGAACTGGGCCATGGCGGTGCCGGATCCGGCGGCTGACGTCACCGTCTGACGTACGCTTGCCGGCCGTCTGGACCAGGGCTATTTCTGGGCCGACCCGCTTGGGTGGGCCAGTTCGATGCCGACTCGTCCGCCGATCCGCAGTGCCATGGTGCGGGTCGGCTCCACGGTGAAGCCGGCTTCGGCTATCCGTTGCGACACGGCGTCGGCGGCGTTGTCGCGCAGTTGTTCGCGCATCCGGCCGCGCATACCGGTCTGACGGCGCCCTCGGCCGTGCCGGTGGTCGTGCCCGTGCTCGTCGAGCACCGCGTCGGCCAGGACCAGCAGCCCGTCGGGCCGTAGCACCCGGCGCACTTCGGCCAGCAGCGCGTCCTTCGACGTGCTGTCCAGGTGGTGCAGCATCAGGCTGGAGAAGACTCGGTCGAACGAGCCGTCGTCATAGGGCAGTTCCTGGGCGAACCCGCGGTCCAACCGTACGGTGAGGCCGGCCCGCCGCGCCTTGCGCCCGGCGCGGGCCAATGCCTTCGGATCAGGGTCAAGCCCGACGAGGTCCACGTTCCGGTGCCGCCGACCGGTCGCCCGCAGCAGGTTCCCGGTGCCGCAGCCGACGTCCAGCACCTGGTGGCCGTCCCGCAGCTCTGCCAGCGTGATCATCTCCTGGTGGATCGGGCGCAGCCCGAACACGTGATGCGCCACGTCGTACAGCGGCGTCAGGAAGTGCTTGCCCAAGCCCGGGATGTACTCCCGCTCGGTACGCGTCTGAGACAGTTTTTCGGTCATACCATCAGTCTGGCCGCGTCTGAAGCTGCGGACCTGTACCGATCCGTGGCTTCAATGGGACGATTTGACGGTGAGGACCGTGCGTAAGGCGCCCAGCCGGGAGCGGCCGGCGACCTACTCGTTGTTGCCGGCACCCGGCGAGTTGCCCGTGGCGACCTGGCGGCTGGAGCACGGCTGGGAGAGCACCGGCTGGCAGAGCACTGACAGCTTCGAGGAGCATGCGCACGACTTCCCCGGCCTGGCGTACTTCCAGACCGCCGGCGGGCTGCTGCGCACCGGCAGGCGGGTCTGGCAGATCGAGGCCGGTGACCTGTTCGTCATCGCGCCCGGCGACGTGATGGGCCAAGTCCACGCCAGCGACCTGGCCCAGGCCCACGGCTGGGGAGTCTTCTTCACCGCCGACGCGCTGGGCCCGGACGTCCCCGGCGCCCACCTGGCCTGGCGCACCCACCCCTTGCTGTTCCCGTTCGTCCGCGGCGGAGCGATCGGCGCCCTTCGGGTGCGGGTGCCCGAACCGGAACGGCCCGAGTGGGCCGCCCGGATCCAGGCCCTGCACGACGAGCTGGCGCAACGCCGGGACGGCTACCGGGAAGCCGCGCTGGCCCACCTGACGCTGCTGCTGGTCGGGGTGTCCCGGCTTGCCGCCGACGTCGTGGGTGACCTGCGCGAGAATCGGGAACCACTGCTGGCCGAGGTGTTCGAGGTCATCGAGCGGCGCTACCCACAACCGCTGTCACTGCGCGACGTGGCCGCCACAGTCAGCATCTCTCCGGGCCACCTCACCTCGACGGTACGCCGACGGACCGGACGCACCGTGCAGGAGTGGATTACCGAGCGGCGCATGGTGCAAGCCCGGCGCCTGCTTGCCGCTACCGACCTGCCGATCAGCGAGATAGGCAGGCGAGCGGGCTTCCCGGACGCCGGCTACTTCGCCCGCACCTTCGGCAAGGTGCACGGAACGAGCCCCGCACAGTGGCGGCGAGCCGGCGGCGCCGATCCCGGAAGCAGGCCGCAGCGCTGAAGAGGGCGCGCGGATGGGCGGCGGCCAGGGCGGCGTTGTCGCCCGCCGTGGACCGGCCGCGCTGTGGACCACTGCCTGGCCCGGGGTCGTGTCACCGACCCTGCCCCAGATCGGCTCGCCGGCCAAGCAGGCCGATGTCACCGAACCGTAAGCACCCGCCCCGGCCCATATCGCCCGCCGTCCGGCCTACAGTTCAGCCGACCCCGGTCCCGAGCCTGCCATCAGGAGTTGTCCGTTCATGCGTGCCCGCCTGATCCTTCCCGGCCTGCTGGCTGCCGCCGCGCTCACCCTTGTTGGCTGCGGTTCGGAGAAGTCCGCCTCCTCCGGCAGTGCCGCGGAGGAGGGTCCGGCATCCGGGTCCTCCGCGCCGGCGCAGGACGGATCCGGCACCGAGTCCGTCCCGGAGGCGCTGCGGTTCAAGGGCACGACCGTGGACGGTAAACCGTTCGACGCGGCCTCGCTGGCGGGCAAGCCCACGGTGCTGTGGTTCTGGGCTCCGTGGTGTCCCACCTGTAAGGCTCAGGGGCCCGAAACCGCCAAGGTCGCCGAACAGTTCGAAGGTCAGGCGCATGTGCTCGGGGTGGCCGGGCTCGACAAGACCAAGGCCATGAAGGACTTCGTCGCCGACACCGAGGTCGGCTCCTTCCCGAACCTGGCCGACGAGGCCGGAGACATCTGGAAGAAGTTCGAGATCACCCAGCAGAGCGTCTACGTGATCCTCGACAAGGACGGCAAGACCGTCTTCACCGGCAGCCTCCCGGCCGGCAAGGGCCTCGCCGACAAGCTCAGCCCGCTCGTCGGCTGAACCGTCATGTCCGATCTGCCGCTGGCCCTCGCCCTGACCGCGGGCATGCTCGCCGCCGTCAACCCCTGCGGCTTCGCCCTGCTCCCCGCCTACCTGTCGCTGCTCGTCCTCGGCGACGACTCTCCGAGCCGTACGGTCGCAGTCGGCCGCGCCCTGACCGCCACCGCCGCGATGACGGTCGGATTCGCCGCGCTCTTCGGCGTGTTCGGCCTGGCCGTCCAGCCCGTCGCGGGACAGGTGCAGGAGCATCTGCCCTGGTTCACCATCGTCTTCGGGCTGCTCATGGCGGTGGCCGGTGCCTGGTTGCTCGCCGGGCGTCAACTGCCCACCCTGGCCCCCAAGTTGCGCCGCGCACCGACCGTCACCCGCTCCCTCCCTTCGATGGCGCTCTTCGGCATGGCGTACGCGACCGCCTCTCTCGGCTGCACCATCGCCCCGTTCCTCGCCATCGTCGTCTCCGCCTTCCGTAGCGGCTCGACCGGCGAGGGCGTCGCCCTGTTCGCCGCGTACGCCGCCGGCATGGGCCTCATCGTCGGGGCGGCCTCACTGACCGTCGCCCTCACCCGCGCCACCGCCGTCACCCGCCTGCGCCGCTTCGGCGCGATCGCGCCACGGCTCGGCGGCGCGCTGCTCCTTTGCGTGGGCGCGTACGTCGCGTACTACGGCTCGTACGAGATCCGCCTTCAGCGCGACCCCACCCTCCAGGACCCGGTCATCGACGCGGCCGGAGCCGTCCAGCGCGGCATCGCCGAGCCACTGGACGCCGCCGGCCCCGCCGTGATCGCTCTCGTCCTCGCTGCGCTGCTCATCACCGCCGTGGCGCTCATCCGCTTCCGGCGGGCCCGAGGGGCCCGCCGGTCACCCGGTACGGACACCGGTGCGCGGTCAACGCCCAGCCCCAGCCCCTGAATTGGGGGCCGAGATCAGACGGTCATCGTCGTCCCGTCGAAGCGGCTGAGGGTGAAGACGGCGTTCTCCAGCGTCGACTCCTTGGCCTCGCGCAGTACGCCGATGGCGATCTCCTCGCCCAGCCGGACCGCCTCGGTGTAGTCGGTACGCCAGTGCACGCCGGCCATGTTGCGGCCGGTGGCGATGTTGGCGGCGACCTTGTTGAGTTCACCGCCGACGGTGAGCCGGTCGGCGTCCAGGCCGGTGTACGGCTCCAGCGCGGTGCCGTCGGTGCTCGGCACCACCGGGTCGGGCAGGACGTACGACTCGTCGAACCACGCCTTGAGGATGGTCACGCACGCTCCCGCCACCGTGGCGTGTCCGGAGCCGTAGGAGGGGTGCGTCGGGCTGCCCTCCGGGAACGCCTGCGGAAGCAGGTAGCTGCCGTACTTCTCGAAGACCCGCTTGACGGCGACGGAGTCGAGCACCTCGCCGTCGATCGGGTACTCGCGCTGCCCGCGCAGTTGCTGGTGCACCCGGCCGCCGAACTCCTCCGGCCGCAGCCGCCGGTGCACGTACCACTTCTGGAACCACACCGCCTTCAGGGCCCGCGTGGCCACCTCGGTCACCAGCGAGAGGATGTGCGGGCCGCCGTACGTCCCGAAACCGATCTGGTTGCGGGAGAAGTTGTACGGGTTGCCCGCGTCCGGCGGCGCGTTCAGGCCCAGCAGGATGAGGGCGGCGTTGAGGTACGCCTCGTACAGCGCGTCGAAGTGCACATAGTGGGCCAGATCGCGCGGCGTCTGGATGTACCGCCGCGTCGTGAAGTCCCGCTCGTCCGGCTCGGGTTCGGAGCCGTTCTGCACCTCCAGCCAGTCGCCCCAGGTGGTCAGGTGGTCGACCGGGCGGACCAGCGTGTCCTGCCGCTGCGGGATCAGCAGCGTGCCGTACGGGATGTCCTTGAGCAGGAACTGCGAGACGTACGGCCCGGCCAGGTCGCCGCGGGTGTCGCCGCGGAAGATGGTCTGCGGCGTGACCTGCCCGTTCTGCTTGGGTGCCTGGAAGTCCGACAGGCCGCTCAGCTCGGTGGCCGCCTCGGCGACCAGTTCGCTGTCGCCGAACCGGGTGAACAGCACCTCGCGGCACAGTGCCATCCAGTACAGCTCGACCGCCTCGGCGGAGTTCTGCGCGCTGTCGATACGCGGCGCGGGAGGCATGGTCAGGGCCTGGGCGTCCGGGCCCTCAGGGTCGAAGGCCAGTCCGGACTGCGGGTTGGTCAGCTTGCGGGTGTCCCCGAGCGGGATCCGCTCGAAGTCCTCGAAGCTGCCGGTGGCCAGTGCCCGGCGCAGCAGGTGGTAGGCGGCCGGGTCGACCTCTCCGTACTTGTTGTGCGGTAACGCCTTGGAGTAGGTGGCGACGAACGGGTGGTCCGTCTCTTCCCCGTTGGCGGTGTGGACCGGTACGTGGCGCTGGAACTCGGCCTCGGCGGCCCGGATCCGCGCATCGCGCGCGGCAAAGCGACGATCACTCATGCGAATACCCCCGTATTCCCCGTGAGTTGTGCGTGTGTGCACTCTTGACTCATAAGACGTCCGGGCGCGCAGGGCTGTTCCGGGGGAACGAGTAATCAAGGGAATTTGCACATTTGTAGTGTGAACTTCCGCCTCCGTATCGGAACGGGCGCGGGTGATGGCGGCCGTAGGCGGGCGGTGAACCAGGAGCAAGGCGCCTCGCCGCGCACGTGGACGGTGACGCGCGCGCCGTCCACGGTGGTGGTGCCGCACTCGTGGAAGTAGCGGTCGAGCGTCCGGCGTTTCGCGCGTCCCCCGGGGCTCGTGTCCAGCGGTTCGCCCTGGCCGTCGTGCACCACGATGATCCGGCGGAAGGCCCGTATGCGGTCGGGGATGTCGCGGGTGGGGAGTTCAGCCCGCCAGGTTGTCGGCGGAGACGGGGTCCTGCGCCAGGGCGAGGTCGGTCAGGTTCCGGGTGTCCTGGGGGCGGGTCTGGGTCCACACCCGGCGGGCGGCAGCCCGAAGGGCGGAGGAACCGGCGAAGACGTCGGCTCGATGTGCTTCTTCCTGCGGCCAGGGGGCAACCGCATGTGCGACCCACGGGAGTCCCCCGGCTTCGCTCCTGGCACACTGTCGCCCCTGGACACATCGGCGCGGCGATGAGACAGGGGGACGGGTGGCTTCGCAGGACGTGCAGCAGCGGCCGGACGTGGCTGTCGTCGTGGCTGCGCGGGCCGGGGACCGGCAGGCTTCGGAGCAGCTGGTACGGGACAGTCTGCCGCTGGTCTACAACATCGTCGGGCGAGCGTTGGACGGACACAGCGACGTCGACGATGTGGTCCAGGAGACGATGCTGCGCGTCCTGAACGGGTTGCCCGGGTTGGAACGACCGGACCGGTTCCGCTCGTGGCTGGTCGCGATCGCTGTACGGCAGGTCCGCGACCGGTGGCGCAGCCGGCAGAGCCGGCCGGTCGCGGCACCACTGGAGGAGACCGTCCATGAGGCGGATCCGCAGGCCGACTTCGCCGACCTGGCGATCCTCCGGCTGACGCTGTCGGGCCAGCGTCGCGAAGTGGTGGAGGCGACCCGCTGGCTGGAGGACGAGGAACGCGAGGTGCTCGCGCTGTGGTGGATGGAGGCCGGCGGTGAACTGACCCGCGGCGAATTGGCGGCGGCCTGCGGCCTCACCCCCCAGCATGCCGCGGTGCGCGTCCAACGGATCAAGGAACGGCTGGAGACCGCCCGCGCCGTGGTACGGGCCGTGGCCGCCGCGCCACGCTGCCCGGAACTGGCGGCCACGCTCACCTCGTGGGACGGGCGGCCGGCCGCACTGTGGCGCAAGCGGCTGGCACGTCACGTCCGCGACTGCCCGCAGTGCCTGTCCCGTGGCTCCGACCTGATACCTGCGCAGAGGCTGCTGGGCGGCTTCGCACTGGTGCCCGTACCGATCGGCCTGACCGGGCTGGTGCTGACCAAGGCGCTGACGGCAGGCTCGAGCGGGGCGACGGCCGGCGCGGGCGCGGAGGCGGCGGGCGGCGCCGGGCGGGTGGCGCGCCACCTCGGCAAGCTGACTGCCAAGCCGGTGGCTGCGGCGACCGCGGGTGCGGTGGTGGTCACGGCCGCAGCGGTGGCCTGGTACGCGGGCACGCGATCGGACGAGCCGGCCCCGCGACCCGCCGCAGCGGCCCCGCAGTCCCCTCCTGCCCCGTCGGCCCCGAGCGTGTCCGCCTCACCTGCGGCGCAGGCCTCGCCCACCCCGACTCCATCGGCCGCCGCGCGGTTGTCGGGGCGCCATGCCCTGCGGTCGGTCGACGTCCCCGGCCACTACGTCAGCCAGGCCGCCGCCCGCTTCGGTGTCCTGACTCCGGTCGGCTCCACCAGCTCCACAGTCACCCGACAGAACGCCACTTTCAGGTTCGTCCCCGGTCTCGCCGACCCGGACTGCTACTCACTCAGGGACGCCAAGGGCCGATACCTGCGGCACTACGCCTTCCGCATCAAGGTGGACACCCACGACGGATCCGCCCTCTTCCAGAAGGACGCCACCTTCTGCCCCCGCTCCGGTACCGCCACCGGGTCACTCTCCCTGGAGTCGTACAACTACCCAGGCCGCTACCTTCGCCACCGGGACAACCTCCAACTCTGGCTCGACCCCGCCGAGAACACCGCCGCATACCGAGCCAGCCGCTCCTTCCTCGTAGTCGGTCCCCGGGGCTGACACGCGCAGCGACCGGTTACAGCGACCGGTTACTGCGTACGGCCGGGCAGCCGGTGCCGCCTGCCCGGCCGCGGGCAGTGGGGCCACCGGGCCTGGTCGGCCGACTACTGCGTGGCGCTGGGACCGGGTCGGCCGACTACTGCGTGGCGCTGGGACCGGGTCGGCCGACTACTGCGTGGCGCTGGGACCGGGTCGGCCGACTACTGCGTGGCGCTGGGACCGGGTCGGCCGACTACTGCGTGGCGCTGGGACCGGGTCGGCCGACTACTGCGTGGCGCTGGGACCGGGTCGGCCGACTACTGCGTGGCGCTGGGACCCGGTCGGCCGACTACTGCCTGCCGTCGCGCCGTATCCGGTCGCGGCGGCGCAGGAACAGCAGTCCGCCGGCGATCGCCGTGACACCCGCCGCGGCGGTCCAGCCGACTATGTCGTCGGACCCGGTCGCGGCGAGATCACCATCCGCCGCCGGGGAGGCGGACGTGGACGGCGTCCCACCCTGCGGGGACGCACCGGAGCCCGAGCCGGCACCGGGGCCCGACCCCTCGCCCGCCCCGCCGGAGTCAGCCGCAGCCGACCCGGGCGAAGCCGCCGTATCCGCGGCCCTGTCCCGCGTGAACGCCAGTGTGCCGAAACCCAATTGGTCGAATCCTCCGCTGTTCCATCCGTAGTCCCCACCCCCGCCTTCGGGCGCGACCTTGGCGGCGGCCTGGGTGACGTACGTGGCGGACAGTCCCCGCCGCTTGGTGTAGTGGTTGGCGATCATGGCCCAGACCGGCCGCGTCATGGCCGGGTCGGCGGGGGCCACCTGTGAAGTGGTCTCGGGCACCGACCGGCGGACCATCGAGCCCCTCTCGCGGGTGCTGGGCGTGTACGGCACATCACCCCCCAGGCTCCACTTGGCCACGTACTGAGCGCCCTTGAGGAAGCGGTTGTCGTCGTAGCCGTACAGGTCGATGCCCTGGTTCCAGGCCATCTCGCAGACGGTGGCCATCAGCCCGACGCCCATCAGCGAGTGCGGCTGGTCGCGCCCGGCCTCATGCCACTCGGCGAGCCCGTCGTCGTGCACGACCGGGATGGCGTTCCTGACCGCGGCCAGGCCATCGCCGTTCTTGAAGTACTCGACGGCCTGCTCGAACCTGGCCCGGTCGTCGCAGAAGATGCCGGTGGCCATCACGCAGGCGAGATTGCAGAGGTCCCAGTTGGCCCAGTAGTGCTTGGGGTAGGTGCCGTTGTGGTCGACGATGAATGCCTGACTCACCTTGCAGAAGACGTCGAGCATCGTCTTCTGGAATCTTTCGAGTTCGAAGTCGTCGTGGTCGCGAACGAGTTCAGCGGCGTTGGCGGCCTGATAGCCGTAGATTCCGGCGGCCAGGAACCGGTCGGCGTCGCCGTCGATTCTCGTCAGCTTCGCCGACCAGGCGTTGAGGATCGCCACGGCGGTGTCGGCGTACGCGGTGTCGCCGCTGACGTGGTAGCGCAGGGCGTTCTGGTAGGCGGCGTGGATGTCCCTGTAGAGGATCCAGTAGTTCTGGGGACTGGGGCTGTTCTGCCCCCGGTACACGACGGTCTGGGGGTTGGCCACCCAGCTGCTCTGCGCGTGCCGGTTGGCGGTCAGCTTGGCGAAGCCGGCCGTGTACGGTTCGGCGCCCGCCTTCACCTTGGCCGCCATACGGTCCAGGTCGGCGCGGGTGTGCAGCAGGCCCGGGTGAGCGAAGGCGGCGGCGCCCGCCGCGCCGGCGGGAGTCGGGGCGAGGGTCGTACCGATGGCGACGGCCCCGACTGCCGTGCCCGTGGCTTTCAGCACGCTCCGGCGGCTGATGGGGGGTGTCACGTTCACGTGGGCATTCCTTGTCGTCGCGGTGGGGGGACGCACAGGAGACGTGAGAGGGCGGCGGCCGATAACAGAAACTCGACGCCCGTTACGCGCCGGCAGGCCGTGCGAAGCCGTACCTGAGAGGACGAGAGCAACGCTGTGCCCGGGGGCCGGTCGCACATCCGGAGCGGGCGGGGCACGCTGGAATCAGCCACTCGCGCTGCACGGGCCCGACGGTGCGGGAACGGGCCAAGACGCCCGTGCAAGGGAACAGGACGAGGTGACCACGGATGCGTTACGGGGCCGTGTCACCACTGCGCCTGGTCTGCCGGAGCGGCGGCCCTTCCGGCGAGGAACGGAGCGGCGGGCATGACCGGCCGGGCGAGCCCGTAGAACCCGCGGTACCCGTAGAACCCGCAGAACCGGAATTCGTGGAACCCGTAGAACGCGTAGAACCTGTACGCACCCGTGGGCACCGGAGGCGGGAACTGGGCCGCTTCCTCCACATCAGGAGTACGCGCGTATGGCAGCGCGGCAGAGAAGTGGAACTCATGCACCGGGCCATGGGCTTCGCGGCCCTGGGACTGGTGACCATCGCCCCGCTGCTGATCGTGGTCGCGGCGGCCGCCCCCATCCAGGAGCACGGCTTCGCCACCTGGGTCGTGGACGGCATGGGACTGTCCGGCCGCCCCTCCGACGCCGTACAGGACCTCTTCTCCGCACCCGGCAGGGTCCTGAGCACGACCAGCGTTCTGAGCGTGGTGCTGCTCGCACTCTTCGGCGTACCGTTCGCGGGCAGCGTCCAGACCGGTTACGAGAAGGTGTGGGGCCTGGCGGCCGGACGCTGGCACACCGTATGGCGACGCGTGGCATGGCTCGCCGCGCTGACGGCCTACCTCTTCGCCGTGGCGCAGAGCGCGACCATCCTGGGCCCGGGAGCCCTGGGCACATGGGCCCGTATCGGACTGTCCTCGCTGCTAGGCGTGCTCTTCTTCTGGTGGGGCCAGCGTTTCCTGCTGGGCGGACGCGTCCCCTGGCGCGCCCTCCTGCCTGGCGCCATCGCCACGATGGCGGGCCTGGGCGGCCTGCGAGTGTTCTCCTCCCTGGTCTTCTCCCCGCTCATCGTCAGCAACGCGGTCTCGTACGGCGCGGTCGGCACCGTCCTGATAGTGACGTCCTGGCTGGTAGGCGTCGGCTTCGTCGTCTTCGGCGGCGCCCTGGTCGGCCGCTACTGGTACCTCCACGAACCACACCACATTCCGCACCCGCACACCCACACCCGCTCCCGGAAGCGCTGAGGCGTACGCCGACGCAGGAGCGGTATTCGGTTGGCTCGCCAAGATCGTGGGCCTACGGTCCTCACTGTCCCGCATCCCACTTCCGGAAGTGCTCCGCCAACGGCGTCCGGGGAAAGTCCGGCAGACCCGAGCCGAATTCCCAGCGACGCGAGATCCACGTCGACCGCAGCGGGAACCCCGACGACCTACTGACCCTGGCAGAAGCCGCCCGCGTCCTCGGCGTCACACCCGTCAGCATCGCCCACCATCCCAAGCGCATGCCGCGCGGCTGGCCCCAGCCGCGGTCGAAGAGGAGCAACTCCCCAGCGGCCGCCTGCGGCGCTGGTACCGCCGCGCCGACATCTGGACCTACGCCGACACCCGCACCATCGCCGGACCCCACCGCGCCAAACACCCCAGCAGGAAACCCCGGGGCCTGGGCGAAGCAGGCTGAGTGAGCTCACCTGGGCGCTCTATGGGCAGTGGGAAGCAATCGGTCTCCGCCCAGTTGGTGCTCGGGACGGCCGGGTGGAGCCGCCCGTCCCGCCTCTGCAGGACGGGCGGCTCGGGCAGGGCTCAGTAGAGCTTGTTGACAGCCGTCACCGTGGTCGCCTTGAAGTCCGCGACCTGCGCATGTTCGAAGGTGCCCATCTGCGCCCACCGGACGTAGGTCACGGTCCTGCCGTCCCGGCCCACCGAGAAAAGGCTGACGTCGGAGGAGCCCCAGTCGGAGACGGTGTGCAGGCCGTGGACGGTCGCGCCCTCCTCGACGTCGATTTTGCCGTACTTCTTCTCGGTCGCCGTGAGGTCGGGAGTCTCCTCCATGAGCCGCTCGGCACAGTCGGCGATCTTCTGGCGCAGCAGGGCGGCGAACGCCTTGGCCCGCTGCTCACTGCGCTCCACCACGGTGACCTGGAACGCGTTGGTGTCGTACTCGGTCCAGTACTCACGGTGGCTGGAGATGGACGGCAGCGACTCCCCGACGCAGACCGGCGGGTGCTCGGGCTGCCCGGCGACGACCGGACCGGCGTACCAGGGCGACTTCGGGTGCGGCGGCAGCTCACCCGGTTCCAGGAACCGGGGAGAGCCCGCAGCCATCGCCGGGGCGGCAGTCAGGGTGAGTACGGCCCCGGTGGCCAGCGCGGCCAGCGCGAGCCGGGTACCGCGGATGCGGACGTTCATGATTCCCCCATGCGTTGTGTGTCGAGACGACCGGATGCGGAAAGAGGGGACGCGCTCGTGCGGCCCGCCAAGAACCTTCCGGTCATGACGTCTCGTAAGACTGATTAAGGTGCACTTCCGTTGCTCTGCGCTCTTGCTGCAGATATGCAATGAATGTCACCGGACGGCAACGGAGCACCGCGTTCTCCCGTGCCCCGGCGGGGTGGGTCCGCTGTTAGGGTGCTGCGCGCACGACATAGCAGCGCTCACCCTTGGCGGACCGGGGAAGTCTCCCCAACTGACCTGCTGGCGCGAGGACTTCAGCCGGGCCGGGAACCCGCTTCGGCCCATACGGTCTTGCCGCTCGGTGCATACGGCTCTGTGCCCCAGCGGTCGGCCAGCGCGGCGACCAGGAGCAGGCCGCGGCCGGATTCGTCGTCCGGTTGGGGTTCCGGAGGGGGCGCGGGCAGCTTCTCGCCGCGGGTGTCGGTGGCCTCGATGCGTACGACGCCTGTCGCCTCGTCCAAGGTGAGGGTGAGCCTGAAGTCCCGGCCCTGTACGCGTCCGTGCAGCGCGGCGTTGGTAGCGAGCTCGGCGACGATCTGTTCGGCGCGTTCGGTGACAGTCGGTGATACGGGCCAGGTGCGGAGTTCTTCGACGGCGAGTAGCCGGGCGAGGCGGGCTCCGCGGCGGGTGGAGGACAGGAGCTGCACGAACGTACGTACGGGGGAGGTCAGTTGGGGTGTAGTTGCGTTCATGGGGCCACGGTGGCGGCCGGGCGGGGGTGTGTGCCAGTGGCGCGCCCCGTACGGTGCGTCAGCGTACGGGCACATTCGGTGGACGGTACGCGGATCGTTCCGTCACTCTGGGTGCGTCGATCGCGGGGCATCGCACGAACGCACCTGGAGGTAGCCGCGTATGACCACCGACAACGCCGAAGCAACTGACGACGCCGACTGGGAGCGGGAGCCCGACCCCTCCGACAGTCTGCGGACCTTCGGAGCCGTCGTCCAGGCCCTGCGCGAGCACGCCGGGTTGAGTCGGGTCGAGTTCGGGCGGCTGGTCCGGTTCTCCAAACACACCGTGGAATCCGTGGAGTTGGGGCGACGGATGCCGGATGAGGCGTTCGTGGAGCGAGGGGAGGAGGCGACGGGCAACACGGGTGCGTTGCGGAAGTCGGCGAGATTCCTGACGCGGGGGGAGGCGGGGCTGGCGGCGTGGTTCCGGCGGTGGGCTCGGCTGGAGCGGATTGCGGTCAGCTTGTGTACGTATGAGTGCCGGCTGGTGCCGGGGCTGTTGCAGTCGGAGGAGTACGCGCGGGCGGTGTTCGAGGGCACGATTCCGGTGGTCTCGGACGAGCGGCTGGAGGCTTTGCTCGCGGTGAGGACGGAGCGGCAGAGGATGCTGTACGAGCGGCCGACCGTCCCCTTCAGTTTCATCGTCGAGGAGCATGTCTTTCGGCGTCGGTATGGGAACGCGGAGCAGATGCGGGGCATGTTGGACCACGTGCTTGAGCACAGTGCTCCGCGCAACGTGACGCTTCAAATCGTGCCGTTGGAAGGCGGGTTGCACTCGTGTCTGGATGGCCCTGTGCGGCTCGCCGAGACGGCCGAAGGGCGGCGGTTCGCGTACTGCGAGGGACAGCAGAACGGGCGCTTGATCGCTGACGTGAAAGAGGTGAGCCTCCTCCAGCAGCGCTATGACACACTGCGCTCGCAGGCCCTCAACCCCAAAGACTCCCGGGGCCTGTTGGAGCGACTGCGAGGAGAGCTATGAGCACGACGGAACTTGCCTGGTTCAAGTCCAGTTACAGCGGGAGCCAGGGTGACGACTGCGTAGAGGTCGCTGTCACCGAACAGGCCATCCACGTACGGGACTCCAAGGACGCGGCGCGAGCTCACTTCGCCGTCGGGCGTGAGGGATGGGCGCACTTCGTGGGGTCTGTCTCGACGGCCTGAAACAGGTCGCCTGCCCGCCTGTTGACCCTCGACCTTGTGAAGGGCTCAGGGTTCCGGGTGTGGAGAGCGAGATGCGCAGCATTGGTGAGATGGCCCGGGACAGTGGACTGGGCGTGAGTGCCCTGCGGTTCTATGACCGGGCCGGTGTGCTTGTGCCCGCCTGGGTGGATCCGGTGAGTGGGTATCGCTGGTATGGGCCCGAGCAGCTTGAAGAGGCGCGGTTGCTGGCGCGCTTGCGCCGGGCGGGTATGCCGCTGGCGGATATCCGGCTGGTGCTGGCCGGGTGGTCCAGTGCGGACACCGACCTGGTGCGCACGCTCCTTCAGGGGCATCTGCGTCGGCTTGAGCAGGGGCTGTCCGATGCCCGCGGTGAGTTCTCCACGCTCCGAGCGCTACTCGATCACAGGGAGAACCCCATGACTTCGCTTCGCACCGCCACCGTCAAGTTGTCTGTCTCCGCAGCTGAGTTGGCCGCCGCGTTGGACGCGGTCCGTTTCGCTGCCAGTACCGACCCGGAGCTTCCGATGCTCGGCGGTGTCCTCTTCGATATCGAGGGTGACGTACTCGACGTTGTGGCCACCGACCGGTACCGGATGGCCGTGGCGCGGGCGGGTCTCGCCGGGCATGGCGGTAGCCGCGTGCAGCTCATCGTGCCTGCCCCGCTAGCCGATGCGATGCGCGCGCTGCTGAGTGGCGAAGAGGCCGTCCAACTCGCCGTGGACGGTGATCGCGTGACGCTGGAGACCGGGGACGGGGGTCGTCAGGCGGCCGGGCAGTGCCTTGATCACGACTTCCCTGACTACCGTCGCCTCGTCCAGCTGCCGACCGGGCGCCGCGCCCTCGTCGATGTGCCGGCCTTCCAGGAGGCGGTACGGACCGGTCCCGTCCGTGCGAGCGAGGTGCGCAAGCCGGATGACGTGTCATGTGAACTGAGCGTGCTCAAGGTGACCGACGACGGCGCGGTGACCCTCTGCGAGGACGGTGACGAGGGCCAGGACCAGGTCGCCGTCAACCGCGAGTTCTTGCTGGACGCGCTCGCCGCCGGAGCCGGGGACCAACTGATCCTGGAGTTCGGCGCCCCCACAGCGCCGTTGGCCATCCGCCGTCCCGACACCGAGGACACGTTCTCGATGCTGATGCCGGTGCGCCTGGAGAACTGATCGCGTGGCCGTTCCGTGGTGCTGATCGCGGCCGGGCCGCCTCGGATCTCCGGGGCGGCCCGGCCGCGCAAGCGTCGATGCCCGTACGCGCCCCAGTCGTCACCACCGCTTCATCCAGCCCTGCCGCCGTCGGCGGGCCGTTGTCAGTGCCTCGCGTTAGTCTGCGCGCATCTGACCGATTTCCCCGATCAGGGAGGTTTTCATGGCCTCGAAGCTCAATCCGTATCTCAGCTTCAACGGCGACGCCCGGCAGGCGTTGGAGTTCTACAAGGAGGTGTTCGGCGGCACGTTGTCGGTGAACACTTACGCCGAGTTTGGGCAGGAGGACGCGGCCCTCGCCGACAAGATCATGCACGGCATGCTGGAGACCCCGAGCGGCCTCACCCTGATGGGCGCCGACGGCGCTCCGGGGGAGGAGTACAAGCCGGGCAACAACTTCTCGGTGGCCCTGACCGGCGACGACGACGCCGAGCTGCGCGGCTACTGGGAGAAGCTGTCCGCCGGTGGCTCGGTGTCCGTGCCGCTGGAGAAGCAGATGTGGGGCGACGTATTCGGTATGTGTACGGACCGGTTCGGCGTCCCGTGGATGGTGAACATCAGCGAGAAGCAGGGCTGAGCGCGGAACGGAACAGGGCGGCGGGACCGGATTCCTCCGGTTCCGCCCCGCGCCCTGTGCATTCCGGCCCGTGTCGTAGGCGTTCCGCTCCGCGCCCAACGGACTACGCCCTTCACCATTGCGGGCCTCGAACGTACCGACCCATACTGTGCCCGACTACGGGGGGAGACCGGGCAGTTGAGCGGGAGACGTGCGCCTGCCGCGGTGCGGGGGACCGGCTATCACGGACTGGTGCTGGGTGCCGCCGGGCTTGCCGTGCTGCTGGCCGCCACCGTGCTGGCGGCGCTCGCGGCGCTCTCCGAGAAGGCCGTCGAGGGCGGGGTGCAGCGGCGGCTCGCCGGTGATCCCGAGGCCGTGGTCGGTGTCTACGGGGCGTACCCGTCGAGTGGTGCGGAGGAGCTGGACGGTCTCGTACGGGCCGCTGTGGGCCGTGCCTTCGGTGGCGTACCGCATCACACCTGGTCCGCGTTACGGGTCCCGGCCGTCCGGTCCGCGCAGATGAGCGTGACCGAGGCGGACGGCCGCCGGCGGGACGACGCCAGCGTGTCCGTGGTGGCACTGCAGGAGACACGGCGGCATGCCCGGCTGGTGGCGGGTCGCTGGCCGGGCGCGGCCGGCGGGGGAGGAGTCGTCGAGACCGCGCTCAGCGATGTCTTCGCGGAGGAGCTCGCGCTGCGGCCCGGTGACGAGCTGCGGGTGCAGGCGGAGGGCGGGCCGCAGGTGCGGATGCGGGTGGCCGGGCTGTATCGGGCCGATGGCCGCAGCCCGGCTGTCTGGGCGAACCTGAGCACGACCAGCTTCGGTACGTCCGAATCCGTGGCGCTGGTGGAGCGCGCGGTGGTGACCTCAACTCCAGGCCTGGCTAAGGATGTTGGCGGGCTCTGGCTGGGTGTGCTGGACACCGGCGGGCTGCGGCTCGGTGACATCGGGCCGTTGCAGCGGCGGGCCGAACGGTTCGGCGGCAGCGACGTATCGCTCTCAGTGTTCCGCGGTACGAAGCCCACGACCGAGCTCGTTGCCGAGCCCACCCTTGACGACGCGCTCGACGATCTGTCGGCTCCCATCGCCGTCGCCCGGGCCGGCCTCTACATCCCGGCCACCCTGCTCGCCGCCCTGGCCGCCGCGGCCCTCGTCCTCACCGCGCGCCAGCTCGCCGAGCACCGCCGTCCCGAACTCGCACTCCTGGCCGCGCGCGGCGCCGGAACCCCGCGGCTGGCCCTGTCGACGACCGCGCAGTGGGCGGCCGTCGCGCTGCCCGCGGGGCTGGCCGCGCCGTTCCTCGCCGGTCCGCTGCTGCGGCTGCTCGACGGGGCCGGGCTGATCCCCGGCGACGTACCCGCGTCCGCGACGCTGACCGCAGGCTGGGCTGCCGCGCTGCTCGCCGTCGCGGTGCACGGTGCCGCGCTGCTGCCGCCGACCGTGCGGACCGTACGGGACCGGCATGCGGTGCGACGGCTGCGGTTGCGTCTGGGGCGGTTCGCGGGGGCGCAGCGGTTGGGTGCAGATCTGGGTCTGGCTGCTGTCGCCGTGCTGGGATGGCTGCAGTTGCGGCAGTACCGGTCGCCGGTCACGGGCGGTGGCGTCGACCCCGTACTCGTCCTCGCGCCAGTCGCGATGACCTGCGCCGCGGCGCTGCTCGTCCTGCGGGCGCTTCCGGTGCTCGCGCGGGTCACCGAGCCTCTCGCGCGGCGCGGCACGGGGCTCGTACTGCCCCTCGGGGGCTGGCAGATCGCGCGGCGGGCCGCGCGGCATGCCGGGCCCGCGCTGCTGGTGACGCTGGCCCTGGCCGTCGCCGCGCTCAGCAGCACCGCGCTCGCCATCCTGGACCGCGGGGACCACGACCAGGCGGTCTTCCGGGTCGGTTCCGACCTGCGGATCGACCCCGGCGAGCGGCTTGCCCCCGCCGAGCGGCGCGCCGCGTACGCGGCACTGCCCGGCGCCCGGGTCGTCACCCCCGTCGTCGACACCAACGGCTACCTCGCCCAGAGCTGGGTCACCGTCACCGGTATCAACACCGCACGTGGTCCCGCCCCCGCCCTGCGCCCCGACCTCAGCGACCGGCCGGTGTCCGAACTCGTCGCCCCGCTCGGCCGGAACATCCCCGCGTACGGGCTGCCGCTCGATGGTTCCCGGCCCGAACTCCCGCTGCGGGTAAGGCTGTTGGCCGATGGGCCCGGAACCCCCGTGCCCGTGCGGCTCACCGTGCACTTCGTGGACGCGGACGGCCTCGCCCACGCGAGCGAGGTCGATCTCGAGGACACGAACGGAGCGGCTCGTACCGTACGGCTGAAGGTTCCGGGGCGCGGTGACGGCGTACGCATCGTCCAGCTCGGCTTGAGCATGACCGGCGAGAGCATACGGCGTACCTATCGCCTCAGCGTCGACCGTGTGCCCGGGCTCACGCGGCCCGCCGCGTGGCGCGACGTGCGCACCGACGCCCCTGACCGGCTGGTCGCCGGCTGTCCCGGGGCCAAGCCGCCGAGGCGGCCCGGGAGTGCTCCGGGGCCCGTACTGTGCTCCGACCGCCCGGCGCCCGGGACCCTCCTGGACGCCGTGCTGCGCGGGCCCGACATCGAGCTCGAGTACCCGACGTGGAGCGTGCGGCTCGGTACGGACCGCGCTCAGGGGCGGCCTGCCGCGCCCGCGCTCGCTGACCGGGCGACGCTGGACTCCGGTGTGGTTCGTGTCGGGGACACGGTTACGTTGCAGCGGGCGGGCGGCGGCAGTGCTCGTATCAAGGTCGTCGGGGAGATCGATGCCGTGCCGGGTGCTGAGCGGGACGGGCCCCAGCTGCTGGCCGACTCCCGTGCCCTGGCCGCGCAGTTCGTACTGGGCGGAGGGTTGCCCGGCGCCGACACCGCCTGGTGGGTGGCGGCCGAGGGCGGGGACGCGGCCGCCGCTCTGCGCGCCGTCCGGGCCGACCCCCGCCTCGGCACGGCCGTTGACGTGCCGGGGACGCGGGCCCGGTTGGCCGCCGACCCGCTGAGGCAGGGCGCACGCGGGGCGCTCACGTTGTGCCTGGTCCTCGCTCCGGCCTTCGCCGTCGTCGGCTTCACCCTGCATACGGCCTTCTCGGCACGGGCCAGGGCGCGGGAGTTCGCGCTGCTGCGGGCCTTGGGCGTACGGCGCCGCCAACTCGCCGCGTACCTGTGGACGGAGCAGTTGGCTCTGGCTGGCGTGGCTGCGGTACTCGGCACGCTCCTGGGCACGGCGCTGGCGGCGCTGATCATGCCGGTGGTCACAGTCGACGACACCGGTCGGCCGGTCTATCCCGGGTTGCTGACCGAGGTGCCGTGGGGGCGGGTGATGCTCACGGCGGGGGTGACGACGCTGGTGATCTGCGGCGTGGTGACGGTCGCGGCGCGGTTCCTGGGGCGGGTCGATCTGGCGCGGGTGCTGCGGGCGGGGGAGGGCCGGTGAAGTGGGTCGGTGTGGCTGCCGGGCCTGGTCGGCTTGTGCCTGGGCGTGGGGCGAGCGGCCTTGGGTGCCTGACTCTTGGCGCGGGGGAGCCGGCGAGGCGGGTCGGAGTGGCTGCCGGATCTGTCCCGCTGCGCTTGGGCGTGGGGCGAACTGTCCTTGGCTGCCTGGTGCTTGGTGTGGAGGAGGACCGGTGAGGTGTGTGGCGTGGTTGCCAGGGCCGGTTGGCTTGCGCCGGGGCGCGGGGCGCGCTGCCCTTGCGTGCCTGGCTCTTGGCGCGCGGGAGGACCAATGAGGGCCCCCTGGAGGCTGTTGCGCAGAATTGTGACACTTGGCCACCCAAGTGTCACAATTCTCCGCAACAGCCTCCCCCTCCTCCGGACCCGGCCGGAGGCTCACGTCGCCTTGCGTCGACGTGCGGCCCTAACTGCCCTTGCCGGTCTGCGTCTTGGCGACCTGCTGCACGCGGGGCGTACGTATGAGGTGCCGGGCTCCGTGGCCTTGCGTCGGGGCGCTGTCCGGACTGCCCCTGCTGGCCCGCCTCTTGGAGGGGTGCCGCAGGTGGGGGAGAGCATATGAGGCGCCCGACGCGGCCCGTCCGTCCCGTCTCCCTGCGCGAGGCGCGGGCCGAACTCCCTCTGCTCGTCTGCCTTGTGGTGCTTGTGGCGCTGCTCAGCGGTGTCGCCGCCGCGGGGCCCGGGTTGCTCGACCGGCTGGCCGGGCGGGCGCTGGGCTCGAGGCTGGAGCAGGTGCAACGGGCGGAGCCCGGGGTTCAGTTGAGCGCGCGGTTCGATCCGGCGGAGACCGTGGAGGAGGGTGGCCCGGCAGCCGACCTGGGTGACGATCTGGTTCCCACCACCGACGTGATCGAGAACGCCGCTGCTACTGCCCTCGGCGGCGGGCTCGTGCATGACTCGACCCGTATCGAGCTGCCGCTCGTCCGTACCGCCACGGGAGCCGGGGACGTGGGACTGGGCCTGGTGTACGCCTCCGACGCGCCGGGCCGTGCCGCCTATGCCGAGGGGCGGCCGCCCGACCCGGACAGCAAGGCCGTCGAGATCGCCGTCTCCATCCGCACCCGCGACACGCTGCGGCTGCGGCTCGGGCAGCAACTCCCGCTCCAGCCCGGCGCGTTGAAGGACGTCCACGCCACGGCCGTCGTCGTCGGGTTCTTCACCACGGGCGACGACCGGCTGTGGCGCGAGAAGCCCCAGCTCGGGCGTCCCACGCAGCACCCGCCGCGCAGCGCCTCCGGGCTCGACTGGGAGGCCCGCGCCCTCGTCGCCCCGCGTACCGTCACCATCCTCCAGTCGCAGGCGGGCGCGTCGCTCACCGCCAACTGGGGCCTGCGTCTCGACCTCGACGAGGACGCCGCCACGCGGTTCGCCGACGAGCAGGGACAGCGCGAGCTCCAGCGGCTGCTCGCGCGCTACCCGGACGACGCCCGCACCGTCTTCTGCGGCGACATCGCCGACTACGGCGGCAACTTCTGCCAGCTCGGCCAGCACGCCGCCACCACCCTGCAGGACAGCAGCCAACTCCCGGACGTGGTCACGGAGTTCGGCGCGCAGTGGCGCCAGGGCAGCACCGTGATCTCCTTCGCGCTGGCTTCCCTGCTCGTCACCGGACTGCTCACGGCCGCCGTCACGGCGCTGCTCGCGGTCCGCCGCCGCCTCGACGCCCACCGGCTGCAGATCGCCCGCGGCGCCTCCGCGCCGGGTCTCGCACTGGCACGGGCGGCACAGACCGTGCCCGCCGCACTGCTCGGGCTCGCCGCCGGACTCGCCGTCGCGCGGGCGCTGCCGGGACCTTCACCCGCGTACGACCGTGGCGTGCTCGTCGCGGCACTCGTCTGGCTGCTGCTGCCCGCACTCACCTGGCACGCCGTGCGCGACCGCACCACCCGCACCCGGCACGAGCCGAACCGGCATGCGGCGGGTCGACGGATCGTCGCCGAGGCGCTGGTCCTGCTGCTCGCCGCGGCCGGAGTGCTCGCGCTGCGGAGCCGCGGCACGGCGGGCGACGCCGGGCCCGACCCCCTGCTCGCGGCGGTGCCCGCACTGCTGGGGCTCGCCACCGTCGCCGTACTGGTGCGCTGCTATCCGCTGCCGGTACGGCTGTTGGCGCGCTGGTCCGCGCGGCGGCGCGGTGCCGTGGCCCTCATCGCGCTCTCCCGGGCCGCGAAAGAGGCACCGGGCCGGGCGCTCGCGCTGCTCGTCCTGGTGGTGACGCTGGCGGGCGCGGTGTTCGGCGGCCTTGTGGCCGGGACACTGACGGAGGGGCGCCGGGAGGCCGCCGCCTGGCAGGTCGGCGCCGACGCGTCCTTCCGTGGCGCGGGCCGCAACCCCGACCTCGCTGACCGGCTGACCCAGGTGCGCGGAGTGCGCGACACCGTCAGCGTGCGGCAACTGCGGGTCGACCCGACGAGCGGTACCAGCGGGGAGCGGTACGGCATCGCGAGTCTCATCGGCGTCGACGGCGCGAAGTTGCGGGCGCTGGCGCCCGGTTCGGCCGCCGGTCGCGCACTCGACCACGCAGGGCTCACCGCACCCGGACGCGGCCGGGACATCCGGGTCTTGGCCACCGGAGCCCGCGCCGGCGACCTGCTCACCATCACCTCGCACGGTAGAAAGATCGGCTTGCGCGTGGTCGCCACCCTCCCCGACGAGGTACTCAGCGACCCGGCGATCGGGCCCGTCCGCGCCACGACGGCACCCCGCGACCAGCTGCTCCTTGCCGACAACCGTGACCTCAAGGCCTTCACCGGAAGCGACTTCGAGGAGAGCGCCCTGCTGCTGTACGGACCGCGGCTGGACGTGCAGGCACTGCGCGCCCTCGTGCCGCGAGCCGCCTCCGACACCTCCGTCGGCGAGCTGCGTATCCGCGCCGAGGAGGAGGCCGAGGCCGACGCGGACGGCATGGTCGATGTGCTGACGGCCGCGCACACCGCGAGCACCGGGCTCGCCGTACTCCTCGCGCTGCTGGCCCTCGTTCTCGAACTGATGCTGTCCGCCCCGGCCCGCGGCCGCACCGCCTCCTACCTGCGCACGCTGGGCCTCGGCCACCGTGCCACCTCAGCCCTGCACCTGCTCCAACTACTGCCGATGGCGCTGGCGGCCGTGGTCGGCGGCACCGCGCTCGGCCTGACACTGCCCGCACTGCTCGGACCCGCCCTGGAACTACGGGAGTTCACGGGCGGACCCGCCGCCCCCACACCACGCCCCGACCTGCTGCTGACCGCCGCCCTGGGCGCCGGCCTCGGCCTGCTGGTCATCATGGCGGTGGTCGTCGAGACCTGGATCGGACGGCGCCGCGGACTCGGCGCCGTCCTGCGCCTCACGGAGGAACGGTGACCGAACCTCACGCGAACGACCTGCGGAAACTGGAGGAACGGGCCCGCGAAGCCCGGCGTCCGCGCGCGGACGCCGGACTCGTCGTCTGCGACAACCTGGTCCGCGTCTACCGCACCGACGAGGTCGAGGTGCAGGCCCTCCAGGGCCTCGACCTCGTTGTCGAGGAGGGGGAGTGCATGGCGCTCGTCGGAGCCTCCGGTTCCGGCAAGTCGACGCTGCTGTCCATCCTCTCCGGGCTCGACCTGCCCACGGCGGGCCGGGCCAGGGTCGCCGGACACGATCTGCTCGCCATGGGGCGCCGCGAACGGCTCGGCTACCGCCGGCACACCGTCGGCTTCGTATGGCAGCAGACGGGTCGCAACCTGCTGCCGTATCTGACCGCCCTGGAGAACGTGGCACTGCCGATGAAATACGCGCGCGTGCCGCGCGGCAAACGAGCCGCACGCGCCGCCGAACTCCTCGACGTACTCGGCGTCGCCCACTGCCGCGACCGCCGACCCGCCGAACTCTCTGGCGGCGAACAGCAGCGCGTCGCCGTCGCGGTCGCCATGGCCAACTCGCCGCGCGTGCTGCTCGCCGACGAACCCACGGGCGAGCTCGACACGGCGAGCGGCGAGGAGGTGTTCGCCACGCTGCGCCGCGCCAACGAGGACTTCGGCGCCACCGTCCTCGTCGTCACCCACGACCCTCTCGTCTCCGGCCAGGTCCGCCGAACTGTCCGCATTCGCGACGGCCGCACGTCGACGGAAACCCTCCGCACGCCGGATGGCGCGGACGCGGAGGAGTACACGGTCCTCGACCGCGCGGGCCGCCTCCAACTCCCGCGCGACTACGTGGAACGCTACGGCCTGCGCGGCCGCGTCCGCCTGACAGCGGAACCGGACCACGTGGGCGTATGGCCGGACGAGACGGACGAGACGGACGAGACGGACGAGACGGATGGGACGGACGGGACCCGGTCTGCGGGGATGCCCTAGCGAAAAACCCGGTGCCCTGCCCGCGCCGGGTTCCCTACACTCGCCACACAACGCGCGCGCCGCCACGACATGACGGCGCGCCACGTGATGAGTGAGGGGAGCCCGGCCATGCGGTACCGCACCGCTGTCGTCGTTCCCCGGTCGCTGTACGAGGTGATCCTCGTGTCTTCGGCTGGCCGGTGCCCGCTGCGCGGCCGGTACCGGATGTCCGTGACGAACGCCTGACTCGGCGGCGCCACCTGACGCGGTAGCGCCAGCGCCCGACTCGATGAAGTCGGGCTCGCACACCACCTCAACGCGTGGTGCTTGCCTGCCCGTTGACGTCCCGACAGGCCCGTATCGCCGGGAATCGCGCTGCCCGATTCTGGATTCACCCCGAAAGGCCATGGGCCGTGCGCAACAACCTGCACCGTCAACTCACCAGTCCGCTCACCGCCGTTCGCAACCTGGGCATCCTCGCCCACGTCGACGCCGGGAAGACCACCGTCACCGAGCGGATCCTGTACGTCACCGGAACCACCCACAAGCGGGGTGAGGTCCATGACGGCACGACCGTCACCGACTTCGATCCTCAGGAGCGCGATCGTGGCATCACCATCTTCGCCGCGGCGGTCAGTTGCGCCTGGGACGGCCACCGGATCAACCTGATCGACACCCCGGGGCATGTCGACTTCTCCGACGAGGTGGAACGCTCGCTGCGCGTGCTCGACGGCGCGATCGCGGTGTTCGACGCCGTCGCGGGAGTGGAGCCGCAGAGCGAGTCGGTGTGGCGGCAGGCCGATCGGCACGGTGTGCCACGGATCGCCTTCGTCAACAAGCTGGACCGCGCCGGTGCAGACCTCGACAGGGCGGTCGAGTCGATCCGGGAGCGGTTGCATCCGGCCCCGCTGGTCGTCCAGTTGCCGATCGGCACGGAGGACGGCTTCACCGGGGTGGTGGATCTGGTGCATATGAGGTCGCTGGTCTGGGCCGACGGCAGCGAGGCGGTCGACGAAGGTCCGGTTCCGGATGTCCTGCGGGATGAAGCGCACCGGCGCCGACGGCAGTTGGAGGAAGCGGTGGCGGAACTCCATGCGCCCGCACTGGAGGAGTTCTGCGCGCGGTCCGCTCTCTCCACGCGGACGCTGACCGCCGCGCTGCGCGATCTGACCCGTACCGGTGACGGCGTGGTCGTGCTGTGCGGCTCGGCCTATCGCAACCGCGGAATCGAGCCGCTGCTGGAGGCCGTCGTCGCGTACCTGCCCTCGCCGCTGGACGTGCCCGCGATACGGGGCACTCAGGACGGCGCGGAGCAGGAACGGGTCGCTGACCCGGCGGCGCCGTTCGCGGCACTGGCGTTCAAGGTGAACGCGACCGCCACGGGGCGGCTGACGTACGTACGTCTGTACTCGGGAACGATTGAGAAGGGAGACACGGTATGGGACGCGAGCGCACGGCGCACCGAGCGCATCGGGCGGATTCTGCGCGTCCAGGCCGACCGGCACGCCGAGTTGGACCGGGCCGTGGCCGGGGACATCGTCGCGGTGGTCGGACTGAAGTCCGCCCGCGCCGGGTCGACCCTGTGCGCACCCTCGGCTCCTCTCCTTCTCGAACCGCCGAGCGCCGCCGACCCGGTCGTCTCCGTGGCGGTCGAGGCGAGCAGGAGCACCGACACGAACCGCTTGGCGTCGGCGCTGACGCGGCTGGTCGAGGAGGATCCCTCGCTGGTGGTCAGGACCGACCCCGAGACCGGCCAGACCGTGCTGTCGGGGATGGGCGAGCTGCACCTGGAGGTGGCGGTGGAGAAGATCCGGCGCGCTCACGGGCTGGCCGTCGGCGTCGGCCGGCCGAGGGTGGCGTACCGGGAGACCCTCGTCCGTGGCGTGTCGGGGCTGGTGTACCGGCATGTCAAACAGGACGGCGGCGCCGGTCAGTTCGCCCATGTCGTCCTTGACGTGGGGCCGCTGGAGGCCACCCCTGGTGCCGGCGGTTCCGATGGTGCCGGCAGTGCGACCGGCTTCGCGTTCCGGTCGACCGTCGTCGGGGGCCGGGTGCCGAAGGAGTACGTACGAGCCTTCGAGGCGGGGTGCCGGGACGCGCTGGCCGAGGGGCCGCTCGGCGGTCATCCGGTGACCGGGGTGAGTGTCGTACTGACCGATGGGGCGACCCATCCGAAGGACTCTTCGGAGATGGCGTTCCGGACGGCAGGCCGACTCGCGCTCCGTGACGCCCTGCGCGCCGGCGAGATGGCGCTCCTGGAACCGGTGGTCGACGTCACGGTCACCGTGCCCGAGGACGCCATGGGCGGAGTGCTCGGCGACCTCGCGGCGCGGCGCGGCCGGGTCACCGGCTCGGTCGTGCGGGCGGGCGCGGTGGTGATCACGGCGACCGTGCCGCTGGCCGAACTGTTCGGCTATGCCACGCGGTTGCGCAGCCGGAGCCAGGGCCGGGGCACGTTCACCACCCGGCCCGCCGGGTACGCCCTGGCGCCGAGCGCGGCGTCCGACGGGGTCCTGGCCCGGTAGCTCCAGGGGCCGGTGACGGCTACAAGGACCGTGGCTTGAAGGACGGTTGCTTGAAGGCCGGTGGCAACAAAGACGGTCCCGCCCGTACGAGACGTACACGGGCGGGACCGTTCCGGGCGTCTGACGACAGGGCCCTACTGCTCGCGGCGGCCCATCAGGTCGTAGCCGGCCTCGTCCACGGCCTCGGCGACCGCGTCGTACGACAGGCGCTCGCCGCTGGACACCGTCACGTGGCCGGTCTTCAGATCGACCTCTACGCCCGTGACGCCGTCGAGGGCGCCGACCTCGGAAGAGACGGCCTTGACGCAGTGGTCGCACGTCATGCCCTTGACCTCGTAAATGTCCTGCACCATGACTCCGCTCCTCTGGCTGCTTGGCTCTAGGTTTTCTACTCGGTCCTGATGGAGCCATCATACCCCTAGGGGGTATGGGTTTTGTCAAGGGCCGGCGTCAAGGGTCGGCAAGGCCTGAACGGGCCGCTTTCCCGGCACGTACTAAGGGCACCAGTACGAGCCGCAGTCGGTCGATGCGGAGGTATCGATGGGAATCATGGCCCTGACCTGGTCCATCGCGGTGCTCGCCGGGCTCGTGGCCGCGGTCAGCTCGGTCCGGATGGTGACCAGCAGAGGCGGGGCCCGGTTCGCGGCGGGCGGCGATCTGCTGATGAGTGTGTGTATGGCCGCCATGTCCCTGCCGCTGACGGTGAGTTGGTACGCGGAGTACGGCATGGGGTGGGCGGTGGCGTTCGCGCTGCTGGGGCTCGGCGGGGTCGCGCTGGCCGTGAAGCACACGCGTGAGGGCGGGTGGAGGCATGGCCGGCACTGGGTGCATCTGATCGTCGGCAGCGCGGGCATGGTGATCATGACGCTGGCCATGACGAGTACGTCCTCCGGGCCGGTGCTCGCTCTGGGCGGCTCCCACATGGCGCACATGCCGGGAATGCAGCACATGGCGGCGGGCTCGGAGTCGGCAGGGCACTCGCATACGGAGGCCATGCACGGTCACGGGCACGGGAGCGTCGTACAGGGGCACGGTCATGGGACGGAGTCGTCCGATCTGTCCGCCGCCGGCGGTGCCGACGCATCGGCGTACTCGGGTACCGCTGTCTGGCGTCTCGTGGTCGTCGCGCTCGCGGTCTACTTCCTGTTGTCGATCGCCGCGTCCGTGTGGGCGCAGATCCGGGACGCAACCAACCGGAGCCACCGTCTCACGGAGGGCCGTGAAGGTGGCCGCCGCAACAGCTGGAGCCGTTGGCTGCTCGCCATGCCGGACACGGTCGTCGTGTTCCTGGCCTCGCTGACGCTCGCGTTCCGGGACCGGGGCCGTACGGCGAAACTCGACGCCCACCGCCACCGCCGCCGCCCCGGAGCCGCACCCGAGGCCGCGCTGGCCGCCCATGTCGGCATGGGCGGCACCATGGCGGCGATGCTTCTGCTGATGGCGGTTTAGCGGGCTGCATTTGCCTCAGTTCGCCGCCTGGAACCCCCGCAGGCGCAGGCTGTTGCCGACCACGAAGACCGAGGAGAAGGCCATCGCCGCTCCCGCGATCATCGGGTTGAGCAAGCCGGCCGCCGCGAGGGGGAGGGCGGCGATGTTGTAGGCGAAGGCCCAGAACAGGTTGGACCTGATGGTGCCGAGGGTGCGGCGCGCGAGGCGGATCGCGTCGGGCGCGGCCCGTAGATCGCCCCGTACGAGCGTGAGGTCGCCGGCCTCGATGGCGGCGTCCGTGCCCGTACCCATGGCCAGGCCCAGGTCCGCCTGTGCCAGCGCGGCCGCGTCGTTGACGCCGTCGCCGACCATCGCCACCGAACGGCCCTCCGCCTGAAGGCGCTTGACCACGTCCACCTTGTCCTGGGGGAGAACCTCGGCGATGACCTGGTCGATGCCGACCTCGGCGGCGACCGACCGCGCGACCGCTTCGTTGTCGCCGGTCAGCAGGATCGGAGTCAGGCCGAGCGCCCGCAGTCGGGTGATCGCCTCGGGGCTGGACTCCTTGACGGCGTCGGCCACCTCGAGAACCGCACGGGCCTCGCCGTCCCAGGCGACCGCGATCGCCGTACGTCCGGCCGCCTCGGCCTCCGCCTTGGCGCGCTCCAGACCCACGGGCAACCGGATCTCCCACTCTCCGAGCAGCTTCTCCCGGCCGACCAGAACCGCGTGACCCTCGACGATGCCCTGAACGCCGAGACCCGCGACGTTCGCGAAGTCCTCGGGGGTGGGCAGCTCGCCGACCTTCTGCGCGGCGCCCGAGGCCACCGCCTTCGCGATCGGGTGCTCCGAGGAGTGCTCCAACGCACCGGCCAGGCGCAGTACTTCGTCCTCGGTGGTGCCGTCGACGGTGTGCACGGAAAGGAGGGTCATCCGGCCGGTGGTCACCGTGCCGGTCTTGTCGAGGACGATCGTGTCGACCTTGCGCGTGTTCTCCAGTACCTCGGGGCCCTTGATCAGGATGCCGAGCTGCGCGCCGCGCCCGGTGCCGACCATCAGCGCGGTCGGCGTCGCGAGCCCCAGGGCGCACGGGCAGGCGATGATCAGTACGGCGACCGCGGCGGTGAAGGCGGCGGTCAGCCCGGAACCGTTGCCGAGCCAGAAGCCGAGGGTGGCCAGGGCGAGGCCGATCACGATCGGTACGAAGACCGCGGAGATCCGGTCGGCGAGCCGCTGGGCGGCGGCCTTGCCGTTCTGCGCGTCCTCCACCAGCTTGGCCATACGGGCGAGTTGGGTGTCGGAGCCGACGCGGGTGGCCTCGACGACAAGGCGTCCGCCGACGTTCAGCGTGGCGCCGGTGACGCCTTCGCCGGCCTCGACCTCGACCGGTACGGACTCGCCGGTCAGCATGGAGGCGTCCACGGCGGAGGAGCCCTGGACCACGACACCGTCGGTGGCGATCTTCTCTCCGGGCCGCACCAGGAAACGGTCGCCGACCTTCAACTCGGCGGTGGGGACGGTCTCTTCGCGACCGTCGGCCCGCAGAACCGTCACCTCCTTGGCACCGAGTTCCAGCAGCGCCCTGAGGGCCGCGCCCGCCTTCCGCTTGGACCGGGCCTCGAAGTAGCGGCCCGCGAGGATGAAGGCGGTGACTCCGGCGGCGGCTTCGAGATAGATGTTCCCGGCGCCGTCACCGCGGGCGATGGTCAGCTCGAAGGGGTGCGTCATACCGGGCGTGCCGGCCGTACCGAAGAAGAGGGCCCACACCGACCACAGGAACGCGGCCGACGTACCGACCGAGATCAGCGTGTCCATGGTGGCGGCACCGTGCCGGGCGTTGGTCCACGCGGCGCGATGGAAGGGCCAGGCGGCATACGTCACGACCGGCGCCGCCAGCGTCAGGGACAGCCACTGCCAGTACTCGAACTGGAGGGCCGGGATCATCGCCATCGCGACCACGGGCACGGCGAGGGTGACGGCGGTGATCAGACGCTCGCGGAGCGGCCGCAGTTCGTCGTACGCATCGGAATCGGGCCCTTGCTCGCCGCCGGGTGCGGACTCGGGGCGTACGGGCGCGGGCTCGTGGGCGGTGTAGCCGGTGGCCTCGACCGTGGAGATCAGGTCCTGGACGGAGACGTCCTCGTCCCGGTACGTGACCTTGGCCTTCTCGGTGGCGTAGTTGACGCTCGCCTCGACGCCGTCCATGCGGTTGAGCTTCTTCTCGATCCGGGCCGCACAAGAGGCGCAGGTCATGCCGCCGATGGCGAGTTCGACCTCGGCGGCGCCGGGGGTGGTGGTGGCCATGTCCGCTCCTCGGGGCGTGGCGGGTGGATTCTCCTTGAATACCCCATGGGGGTATTAAGATCTGCGTCTCCATGTATACCCCCGCCCCGTATTCGATTCAAGTGCTGATTCGACTTGACTGTGTACCCCCTGGGGGTATGTTAGGAGCGTCGGTCGCCCCGAGCGGCGGCCCTGGAGACTGGAGAAGGGACCCCGCCATGCACACCGCACTCAAGCTCACGACCTTCGCCGCCGCGCTCGCTGCGACCTTCGGCGCGGCCTACGGAGTGGGCAACGCCGTCGACCCCGTGGTGTCCGACGACGACAAGACGGCCGAGGCCGCACAGCACGGCGGCCACGCGGCGGACAAGGAGAAGGACGGAGGCGGCGGCCATAGCGGCGGCGCGGAAGCTGCCGGCGGGCACGCCGCGGAACTGCCCGGCGGGCTGCAGATCTCCGAGGGCGGCTACACGCTCGACCTGAAGACCTCGCGCATCGAGGCCGGCGAGTCCACGGAGCTGAACTTCGCCATCGTCAAGAACAGCACAGGCCGGAACGTGACCGCGTATCAGCGCGAGCACGAGAAGGAACTGCACCTCATCGTCGCCTCACGCGACCTCACGGTCTATCGCCACCTCCACCCCACCCGTGCCGCCGACGGCACCTGGTCGATCCCGGTCGAGCTGCCGAAGGCGGGCGGCTACCGCGTCTTCGCCGACTTCAAGCCCAAGGGCGCCGCGGAGGGCCTGACCCTGGGCTCCGACCTCGCGGTGTCGGGCCCGTACAAGCCGGCCGAACTGCCGAAGGCCGCACCCACCGCGATCGTCGACGACTACAAGGTCACGCTCAACGGCGAGCTCCGCCCCGGCGCAGCCAGCGAACTCCAACTGAACGTCACCAAGTCCGGCAAGCCCGTACGCAACCTCCAGCCCTACCTCGGCGCATACGGCCACCTGGTCGCCCTCCGCTCAGGAGACCTCGCCTACCTCCACGTCCACCCCAACGGCGAACCCGGCGACGGAAAGACGAACCCCGGCCCGCAGGTGTCGTTCACAGCAACGGCCCCCAGTAAGGGCGCGTACCGCCTCTTCCTCGACTTCAAGCACGAGGGCAAGGTCCGTACGGCGGCTTTCACGGTGTACGCGGGGGGTGCGCCGGCAACGGCGGAGCCGACCGCGGAGGAGCACGGTTCGGAGGACGGCCACGGGCACTGAAGCTGGAGCGCCTGCGACGCCGAGAGAATGCAGGCATGACTGCACTCACGATCCGCGATGTTCCGGACGAAGCTCTGGCCGTCCTGCAGGCCCGCGCCGCTCAGGCGGGCAAGTCGCTCCAGGCGTACGCGCTCGACGTACTCGTCGGTGCAGCCGCCCGGCCCACGCTCGTCGAGATCGCCGCCCGGGCCGAAGCCGAGGCCGGCGCGAGTCTCAGCACGTCCGACGTGTTGTCCGCGATCGACGACGCACGGGCGGGCCGGTGATCGTGATCGACTGCTCGGCGGTCGTTATCTCTCACCGACGAGGGCCAGACCTGCTGTGTGGCTGAACACCCGGTCAGCACCAAGCAGTTCTGGTCGAAACCGGAGCGGTCGGCGGCCCCGCCCCGTCGGAGACGCGCAGCAGCCCGCTCGTCGTGGCCACGGCGCGGAGGAGGTCGTTCGGGTGGCGGTTCGGGATTTTGATTCCGGCCCGGGTCGTGAGGAGCGGGCCTCCGTGAGTCGGGTCTCGGGGCCGGCGCCTGTGGGGCAGGTAGGCCTCGATCGCCTCCCGGAGAAGCGGCGGGAGGTGGACGAAGCGCGGGTGGCCGGCGGGATCGTACAAGCGGAGGGTGTCGGGGCCGCGGCTGACGTCGTGGGTGGTGGTGAGGTCGTCGAGGGTGATGCTCCGGATCTCGGCGGAGCGCAGGCCCAGACCGGTCAGCAGGTAACCGCAGACGCGGTCCAGGTGTGGCTGAGGGGAGTCGGCCGGTCCGCGCTCGTCGAGCGCCGCGAGGAGGACCGTGACCTGCCAGGGGTCCAGGCGGGACGGGGTGAGTTGCGCGCCATTGGTCAGCCGGGGGCGGCGCTCGGCTGGGTTGTACAGGGCCGCGTTCTGGCGGACGGCGTACGCGTAGAAGGAACGTACCGCCGAGACTTGCCGTGCCGTCGAGCTGTGGGGCGCTCCCGGCCGATGGGCCCATAGAGCGATGTGCTGGGCGGCGACCCGGTCCCACGCAAGGTTGGTCTCCGCGCAGTGGCTCAGCCAGCGACGGGCATGACGACGGTAGCTCTCACGAACGCGCTCCGGATACGTACTCACCCCGAGCCAGTCACCGACCAATTCCTCAGGATCCCAGCCCACTTGGCCCCACCTCCTCGCCCACCCGGCCATTCACGCATCGTTCCATTGCCGCGGGTGTGCGGGCGGGGCTGAGACAGTGCGTCACGCGATGGGGTGACATTCCACGGGCCGCCATCCGTGCGGTTCGCCGGTCCGTATGGTCCGCCCAGGAAGATCATCACTCACTGCTGACAACGGAGGGCTTCCATGGGCGGCCTGTCCTTCTACCGCGACGACGACGGCACCATCACCGGACGCAACCTCGACACCGGCTTCACCGTGATCGATACCGACGAGGAGGAGGTGAAACGGCGGCTGTACGAGAACGCCGGGTGGGACTACACACCTCCGCCGCCGCCCGTTCCGCCGGGGTTCCACCGGTTCGCCCTGGTGCATGACGAGTTCGGTGGCGCGGGCTTCGACGACGAGCGGTACGCGCGGTTGCGGGAGAATCCGCCCAGTGGGTGCGAGCCCGACGACTGGGGCTGCTTCGCGCTGGAGTGTGAGCGGCCCGGGGCGACGCTCCTGGCCGCGGTCACCGACACCGTCGCCGAAATCCGGCGTGAGTACGGGCTGGTGATGAGCAGCCTGGGGATCGAGAAGCCCGAGGAGTGGTACGGCGAGGGCAAGGACGGATTCAAGGGGCGGGTCGTGGCGCATCTGCTGCTGATGGCCGCCCACCGAGCCGCCCTCATCGGCTACAGCCGTGACGAACTGGTCGCCCTGCTCGACGCGGCGAGTACCGGAACCCGAGAGGACGCGGAAGCCGCGGAGGGCGCGGAAGCCGAAGAGGACACGGAGGCGGAGGCGTAGGCCTCAGTGGCCACGGGCTCGGCCGTCTCGCGAGCGCGAGGCGTCGTCCCGCCCTCCCGGTTCCGCCACAGCCACCCGATGTCCCGGCCGAACGACCACACCAGCGAGCCCAGCGCCAGGACGACCGTCGCCAGCGTCGCCGCGTACGGGAGGATCTGCGCGCCTGCGATCAGCAGAGCCACGCCCTGGAGGGCTGCCACCGTCTTGCGGCCTGTGCTCGGGGGCAGGGCGGCGTTCAGCCAGGGCATGAAACGGGCCGCCGCCACGAAGGCGTACCGCATCCCGCCGATCAGCAGCACCCACGGGCCGAGCTGCGTGGAGACGTACACGCTCAGCACCAGGATCAGGAACGCGTCGACCTCCATGTCGAAGCGGGCGCCCAGCGCGGTCGAGGAACCGGTGCGGCGGGCGACCTTGCCGTCCACCGCGTCGAGGATCAGCGCGACCGCGGTCAGGGCGACCAGGAGCGTGACCGGCGGCGGGCTCTGGAAGGACTCCGCGACCAGGGCCGTGACGCCGGCGACGAGCGTGGCGCGGCCGAGGGTGACGCGGTTCGCGGGGCCGAAGGAGCGGGGGCGGGTGCGGTGCAGGGCGCGGGCGAGCACGGCCCAGGTGGCGAACGCGAAGGCCAGGCCCGTCAGCCAGCCCGCAGGACCCATGCCGATCGCCGTGCCGAGGACGGTCAGCAGGAGGAGCATCGCGCCCGCACCCACCGCCGTTTCCTGCTGCACCTGCAAGAGCCTCGCGTCGTACGTGTTGTTCAGGGCCACCGCACATCCTCCGGCCAGATGACAAAGTCGATCACTGCCGCTTACGTTGTCCGCGGCTTCGCAACGGTCGGTACGTGCACAGTCGCCGGATCGTTCAGCGGGACTCAGCAGGTTCACAGCTCGGGCACGACTGAGCGGCACAAGTGCAGCACGAAATTTCAGGAGGATGAGATGCCGATGGACCGCGCAGCGCGCGCCTTCTGGCTGGAGTCTCCGGGGCACGGAGGGATACGGGACATCGAACTCCCGAGCCCCGTCGAGGGCGAGGTGCTGGTGCGCACGCTCTTCTCCGGAGTGAGCCGGGGGACCGAGACCCTCGTCTTCCGCGGCGGCGTGCCCGAGAGCCAGTACGGCTCGATGCGGGCGCCGTTCCAGGAGGGCGAGTTCCCGGGGCCGGTCAAGTACGGGTACTTGAACGTGGGCCTGGTGGAGGAGGGCCCGGCGTCGCTCCTCGGGCGGACCGTCTTCTGTCTCTATCCGCATCAGACCCGGTACGTCGTCCCGGCCGCCGCCGTGACCCCCGTACCCGAGTCCGTGCCCGCCTCGCGCGCCGTCCTTGCAGGGACCGTCGAAACCGCGGTCAACGCCTTGTGGGACGCCGCCCCGCTCATCGGCGACCGCATCGCGGTGGTGGGCGCCGGGATGGTCGGCGCGAGTGTCGCCGCCCTCCTCGCCCGGTACCCCGCCGTCCGCGTCCAGCTCGTGGACGCCAACCCGGCGCGGGCCGAACTCGCGCGGGCACTCGGCGTCGACTTCGCGCTCCCCGCGGACGCCGCCGGCGACTGCGACCTGGTCGTGCACGCCAGCGCCACCGAAGCCGGACTCACCCGCTCTCTCGAACTCCTCGCCCCGGAGGGCACCGTCCTCGAGCTGAGCTGGTACGGCGACCGGCGGGTCAGCCTGCCGCTGGGCGAGGCCTTCCACTCCCGCCGCCTGGTCGTCCGCAGCAGCCAGGTGGGCACGGTCTCCCCGGCCAGGAGCGGGCGCCGTACGTACGCCGACCGGCTCGCCCTGGCGCTCGAACTGCTCGCCGACCCCGCACTGGACGCGCTGATCACCGGCTCCTGCGCCTTCGAGGAACTGCCGGAGGCGATGGCCGCGCTCGCCGCGGGCGAGACGCAGGCGCTGTGCCACCTGGTTCGGTACGACACTGAAGGGGATTGAGGAGGGGACTGAGGGGCCTGACCGCCCCGGATCGGTTCGGAACCACGCCCGGTGACCGGTCCACCGAACGACGCGTCCGAGCCACGCGCCTAATCGAAAACCAGAAACGAAAACCCGCCGAAACTTCCTCCCGTACCGCCTGAACACGGAGAACGGACCTGCCGTACTACACGGCACGCCCGGCAGAGGGATCAGACGCGCCGCACCTGGAGGGTCGTCCGTTGTTCAGCATCACCGTCCGCGATCACCTCATGATCGCCCACAGCTTCCGCGGGGAGGTCTTCGGACCCGCGCAGCGCCTGCACGGCGCGACGTTCCTCGTGGACGCCACCTTCCGCCGCGCAGAGCTGGACGACGACAACATCGTCGTCGACATCGGACTGGCCACACAGGAACTGGGCGGGGTGGTGAGCGAGTTGAATTACCGCAACCTCGACAACGAGCCCGACTTCGCCAACACGAACACCTCGACGGAGTTCCTGGCCAAGGTCATCGCCGACCGCCTCGCGGAGAAGGTGCACAAGGGAGCGCTGGGCGAGGGCGCCCGCGGACTGTCCGGCATCACGGTCACCCTGCACGAGTCGCACATCGCCTGGGCGAGTTACGAGCGTGCGCTGTGAACAAGCACGCCGACATCATCCCCATGTCCCTGCGCGCCATGCACTTCGTGATGCCCGGCACAGTGGACGACCCGAGCAAGCCCAGCGGCGGCAACACCTACGACGCCCGGGTCTGCCTCGACCTCCCCGCCTTCGGCTGGCAGGTCCACAAGCACGCGATCGACGGCAGCTGGCCCCGGCCCGGAGCCGCCGCCCGCGAGGAACTGGCCCGCACCCTCAGCGAGATGGCGGACGGCAGCCGCGTACTCCTCGACGGACTCGTCGCCTGCGCCGCCCCCGAGATCATCGCCGCGGAGACCGAGCGGCTGCGCCTGGTCGTCCTGGTCCATCTGCCGCTCGGCGACGAGACGGGCCTCGACCCCGGCCTGGCGGCGGAACTCGACGCCCGCGAGCGCCGCACGCTGCGTTCCGTGCCCGCGATCGTCGCCACCAGCGAGTGGGCGGCCCGCAGGCTGGTCGCCCACCACGGGCTGGCCCCCGACCGGGTCCACGTCGCCGCGCCCGGCGCCGACATCGCGCCGCTGGCAGCCGGTACCGACGGCGTCTCGCGGCTGCTGTGCGTCGCCTCGGTCACCCCGCGCAAGGCGCAGCACGTCCTCGTCGAGGCCCTCGCGACCATCACCGACCTGAACTGGAGCTGCGTCTGCGTCGGCGGCCTGGGCCAGGACCCCGGCTATGTCGCCGAACTGAGGGAGCTCATCGATCTCCACGGCATCGGCGACCGGCTGCAACTCGTCGGCCCGCAGGCCGGAGCCGAACTCGACGCGAGCTACTCCTCCGCGGACCTCATGGTGCTGACCTCGTACGCGGAGACGTACGGCATGGCCGTCACCGAAGCGCTGGCCCGGGGCATCCCCGTCCTGGCCACGGACGTCGGCGGGCTCCCCGAGGCGGTCGGGCGCGCGCCCGACGGCGGGATGCCCGGCGTGCTCGTACCGCCGGAGAACGCGGCGGCACTCGCGGCGGAACTGCGCGGCTGGTTCACGGACGCCGATGTACGACGCCGGCTGCGGGCCTCCGCCCGCGGACGCAGGGCCGCACTGGACGGCTGGGCCGCGACGGCCCGGAGCCTGGCCGGTGTGCTGGGGCGACTTGGGCGGGACGAAAGGAAGGGGGCAGCGTGAGTACGAGCATGACGCCGCCCGGACGCGCGACGACGAAGGTCCCGGCGCCCGAGGTGGGAACGATCCGGCTGGGTGACCGCAGGCGCGGCGCCGACACGGAGGCCGACGACGAGGTGACGCGGTACGCCCCCGAGTGGCTGGAGCTGCGCGAGCCCGCCGACGCCGCCGCGCGGTCGGTCGAGCTCCTGGACCCGCTGCGGATCCGGCTCGCGAACCTGCCGCAGCGCCGGTCCAACGGCCTGATCATCCACGACCTCGGCTGCGGCACCGGCTCCATGGGCCGCTGGCTCGCCCCGCGGCTCGACGGCCCCCAGCACTGGGTGCTGAACGACCACGACCCGTATCTGCTGCACTTCGCGGCCGTCGGCTCGCCCCGTACGGCCGCCGACGGCAGCCGCGTCACCGTCGAGACACAGCGCGGCGATGTCTCCCGGCTGACCGCGGACGCGCTGGCCGGTGCCTCGCTGGTGACCGCCTCCGCCCTGCTCGACGTACTCACCGCCGAGCAGATCGAGGCGCTCGCCGCGGCCTGCGCCGGAGCCGGCTGCCCGGCCCTGCTGACGCTGTCGGTGGTGGGGCGCGTCGAACTCACGCCCGCCCATCCGCTGGACGACGAGATCACCGAGGCGTTCAACGCCCACCAGCGCCGCGGCGACCTGCTCGGACCCGACGCGGTCACCATCGCCTGCGACGCCTTCGCCCGACACGGCGCGACGGTACGGGTGCACCCCAGCGCCTGGCGACTCGGCCCCGACGAGTCCGCGCTGACGGCGGAGTGGCTGCGCGGCTGGGTCGGCGCGGCCGTCGAGGAGCGCCCCGAACTCGCCGAGCGCGCGGGCGCCTATCTGCGGGAGCGTCTCGCGCAGTGCGCGGCGGGGGAGTTGAGGGTGGTCGTGCACCACAGTGATCTCCTCGCCCTCGCCCGTCCGACGGGAGGAGCGGCATGAGTGCGCAGGCGGTGGCAGCCGACGCGCAGCCCCGCGCCGTCCGGGCCGAGCCGAAACCGAGGCCGGTCCTGGACGGCGGCGACGAGCAGGCGATACGGGGCGCGCGGGCGGCCCGGGCTCCCAAGCCGGTCACGGACGCGCGCCGCACCCTTCGTACGCTCTGGGCGCGTGTCAACTCCCGCGCCGTGCGCACCCACTTCGGCACTGTCGCGGGCGTCGTCATCCTCGGCGTCCTCGTCTGGCGGATGGGGACCGGCGTCGTCGTGGACGGACTGCGCCGGGTCGACGGGCCGACCGTGCTGGCGGCCCTCGGCATCGGCGTGGTCACCACGGTGTTCAGCGCCTGGCGCTGGTGCCTGGTCGCCCGAGGCCTGAAGATCCGGCTGCCGCTGGGTCCGGCCGTCGCGGACTACTACCGCTCCCTGTTCCTGAACGCGGCGCTGCCCGGCGGCGTACTCGGCGATGTGCACCGCGCCGTACGCCACGGGCAGAGCGCCGGTGATCTCGGCCGGGGCGTACGCGCCGTGGTCCTCGAGCGGGTGGCGGGCCAGGTGGCGCTGATGGCCGCCGGCGGGGTCGTCCTGCTGACGCTGCCCTCGCCGGTTCAGGCCCAGACCCGGCACCTCGTCGAGGCGTCCGCCATCGCGCTGGCGCTCGCCGCGATGATCGCGGCCGTGGTCGCGGTACGGCTGAAGGGCTCGTCGCCCTCGTCGCGCCGCATGCCCCGTCTGCGCAACGCGCTCACCGAGGCGCGTGAAGGACTGGTGGCCCGCCACACCTGGCCAGGTGTCGTCGTCTCGTCGGCCGTCGTGCTGGCGGGCCACCTCGTGATGTTCCTGCTCGCCGCCAGGGTCGCGGGATCCGACGCGTCCCCAGTCGTGTTGCTGCCCCTGGCGGTGCTCGCCCTCCTGGCCATGGGACTGCCGCTGAACGTGGGTGGCTGGGGCCCCCGTGAGGGCGCCACCGCCTGGGCCTTCGGCGCCGCCGGACTCGGCGCGAGCACCGGCCTCTCGGTCGCCGTCGTCTACGGAGTGCTCAGCCTCGTGGCGAGCCTCCCCGGCATCGGCGTACTCGTCGCACGGTGGGCGATGGGCCTGCGGCGCCCCCAACCCTCGTACGAGAAGGGCGTGTCGCAGCGCCACAACGGCCATGTCCCGCGCTCACCACCGGCGAACGCGGGATACGCGGAGGACACAGCGCACGGTCAGGACCTGCTGGTCTCCGTGTCGTCCTGCCTGGCCCCCTTCTGTATGGCGTCCTCGGCCCCCGGAGCGGAATTCGCCGCTTCCGGCTTGAGGATCGAGAAATACGAACCGAAGCAGTCCACCAGGCCCGCCAGCAGCTCCTTGCCCTTTTCGGCGGTAGCCAGCGAAGGACGGCCGATGACACCGGACTCCGTGTAAGCGGACATATCGAGGGTGAGAAGATGCCGTCGGTCGTCGGCGAGGAAGTCGGAGGACTCATATCCGGGACGCACCATTTCCGGATGAGCGTGCAGCAGGACGGACGTCTCCAATTCCCCCGCATGCATATCGCTGAGCAGCGAGGTCCGCACACCGGCCCGCTCCCGCGCCTCCTCCCAGTCCTCCGGTGCGGGGAACAGCGCCATGCGGGTGCCGCAGCCCGCGGATTCCTGCACCACATTGCCCAGCACGTAGTTCCCGCCATGTCCGTTGACCAGTACCAGGGCGTCGATGCCCGAGCGACGAAGCGAGTCGGCTATGTCCCGTACCACCGCGTGGAGTGTCACCGCGGAAATACTGACCGTCCCCGGCCAGGCGGCATGTTCGTGCGAGCAGGCGATGGTCAGCGGAGGGAGAAGATGCACCGGGTACGCGGCGGCGACCTCGCGGGCGATGGTGCAGGCGATGACGGTGTCAGTGGCCAGCGGTAGAAAGGGGCCGTGCTGTTCGAAGCTGCCGATGGGAAGGACGGCGACGCCGGGCCGACGTGCCCTCACGTCCTCCGTGGTGTCCAGCGGCAACAAGCCGGGGGTGGTCAGCTGTGTTCCCGAACCGGTCATGGTGTTGAGGCCTTTCGTTCCGTAGGCACCGACGAGAGCAGGCTAACGCGGCAACGGCAGATTGGATGCAGGAGAAAATGAAGGAAAGCAAAGGCGTGCTCGGTCGAAGTGCCCGCCCCAAGGCAGCAGAGGTCCAGTCGGGTGTCCAGCGTGTGGTGGACCTCCAACTGCACACCGTGTACGGAGATTTCTACGCCGTCGGCTATTTGGACCTCGAACGCGGGGATGAACAAGTGGCCCTCATATACGGCGATATCGACGGAACGGAGGACACGCTCACCCGATTGCATTCGGAGTGCCTCACCGGAGACGCCTTCGGCTCCACGCACTGCGAGTGCGGCGACCAACTGTCCACCGCCCTGCGCACCATTGTGGCGGAGGGCCGCGGCGTCCTCCTCTACCTCCGCGGCCACGAGGGCAGAGGAATCGGTCTCCTCGCCAAACTCCAGGCCATGAAGCTCCAGTCGGAGGGCCTGGACACGGTCGAGGCGAACCTCGCCCTCGGTCTCCCGGTGGACGCCCGCGACTACGGCGTCGCCGCGGACATGCTGCACGACCTCGGCGTGCCCTCCGTGCGCCTGCTCTCCAACAACCCGCGCAAGAGCGAGGCCCTTCGGCACCACGGCATCGAAGTCACCGAGCACGTCCCGCTGCTGATACCGCCGCGCGAGCACAACATCAGCTACCTGCGCACCAAGCGGGAGCGCATGGACCACCACCTGCCGCATCTGGACACGGTGATCCACTGGTCCTGAACTGGCCCTGACTACTGGTGCGGGGGCCGCCGCCAACTCCGGCAGCGCCAATCCGGACGACGCGGCGGCCGCGCCGCCGACCGTGCACGCAGGCGCCGGCCCATGCGCGGGCGGTGGCCCGGGTGCGGGACCTGCGGGTCGTACGCGCGTGGAGCCCGACCCCCGCTCGCCGCGAGCAGGCAGCCTAGCTGCCGGCGGCCGAACTCGACGCCGCCGCGGCCCGGGCGGTCATCGACGCCGCCAGGAGGCCCGGCCTGGGGCACGGCGCCTCTGATGAGGCATGATCCCTTCGTGGACATCACCCCGCTGCGTGCCGAAGGGTTCGCCGACGCCCCGCGACCGGAGGTCAACCGCGTATGACCGAGCTCCACCTGTGGCTGCGCCACGAGACCCGTACGACCGAGCGGCGCACCCCGATCGTGCCGTCCGACGCGCGGCGACTCGTCGAGAACGGCGTGACGGTGACCGTCGAGCGGTCCCCGCAGCGGATCTTCCCCGTCGAGGCGTACGAGGCGGCCGGGTGCCGTGTCGTCGAGCCGCACTCCTGGACCGTCGCACCGCTCGACGCGGTCGTCGTCGGCCTCAAGGAACTCCCCGAGGAACCGGGCGAGTTGCGGCACCGGCACGTCTTCTTCGGGCACGCCTACAAGGGCCAGCCCGGAGCCGAGACGCTGCTGCGCCGGTTCGTCGCCGGGGGCGGGGCGCTGTTCGACCTCGAGTACCTGGTGGACGACAACGGCCGCCGGCTCGCCGCCTTCGGCTACTGGGCCGGATATGTCGGCGCCGCCCTCGCCGTACTCCACCACCGGGGCAGGCTGACGGCCCCGCTGCGGCCCACGTCCAAGGACGAACTGGACGCCGCACTCCAACCCCGCCCGGACGACGTTCCGTTCAGCTCCCTCGTGATCGGCGCCCTGGGCCGCTCCGGACGCGGTGCACGGGGCGCGCTCATGGAGGCCGGGCTCGACCCCACCTGCTGGGACCTCGCCGAGACCCGCGAACTGGACCGACAGGCCCTGCTGGACCACGACTTGATGGTCAACTGCGTGCTCAGCACCGGCCCCGTCACCCCCTTCCTCACCGACAAGGACCTGGACGAGCCGCGCCGCAGCCTGCGCACGGTATGCGACGTGACCTGCGATGTCGGCTCCCCGTACAACGTCCTTCCGGTGTACGACACGGTCACCGACTGGACGGACCCCGTACGCCGCCTCCACGAGCGGCCCGCCCTCGACCTCATCGCCATCGACAATCTGCCGTCCCTGCTGCCCGAGGAGGCGAGCACGGACTTCTCGGCCTTGCTGACGCCACAGCTGATGGAGTTCGGGGTGGCCGGGGCGTGGGGGCGATGCCTGGACCGGTTCCACGAGACGTGCCGTGAACTCGGCCTGGAGAATGGGGAGTCCAACCATGGCTGAGAACGCGAACGCCGTCGTGCCCGCGTCCGGCACCGTCCACTGGATCGGCGCGGGCCTGTCCACCGGCAGCGGCCTCGCCACGCTGTGCGACACCGCCGACCGCGTACGCCTGTGGCACCGCACCGAGGAACGAGCGGCCCAGAGCCTCTCGGCCCACGGCCTCACCGGCCGCGCCGAACCCCGCGCGTACACACTCCCCGCACTCACCGCCGAACTGGCCCCCGGCGACATCGTGATCTCCATGCTCCCGGCCCCGGAACACGCACCCCTGCTGGCCACCTGTGTCGCCCATCAGGCCCACTTCGCCTGCTCGAGCTACGTATCCGAGGCGGTCCTGGAGCACGTCCCCGCGGCCACCGCGGCAGGCATCGTCGTCCTCACCGAGTCGGGCCTCGACCCGGGCATCGACCACCTCTTCGCCCACAGCCTCATCGCCCGCGCACAGAGGGAGATCGGCGCCCACACGGCCGCAGAGGCCGACCTCACCTCGTACTGCGGCGGCATCCCCGCCATCCCCAACGACTTCAGATACCGCTTCAGTTGGGCCCCGGCAGGCGTCCTCAACGCCCTGCGCTCACCCGCCCGCTACATCGAGAACGGCGCGGAGACGACAGCCGCCCGCCCCTGGGAAGCCACCCGCATCCACCTGGTGGACGATGAACCCTTCGAGGTCTACCCGAACCGCGACAGCATCCCGTTCGTCGACCAGTACGACCTGCCTCCGGCGTGGAAACCCCAGACCTTCATCCGCGGCACCCTCCGCCTGTCCGGCTGGCTCGACGCCTGGCAACCCGTCTTCGAGGAACTCCGGCGCGACGACGACGAACGCATCGCCGCACTCGCCCAGGACCTGGCCGCCCGCTACCCCACCACGGACGCCGACCGCGACCGCGTCGTCCTGGCGGTCACCCTCGACGTCCGCACGGACGCGGGCCGCAACTGGTCGGGCCGCTACCTCCTGGACATGCAAGGCGACGCACAAGAGAGCGCGATGGCCCGCTGCGTCTCGCGCACGCTGGCCCTGGGCGTCCGCAAGATCCTCGCCGGAACCCTCCCGCCCGGCCTGAGCCGCGCGGCCGAGACACCGGAGCGCTCCGAGGAATGGCTCGCGGAACTGCGCCAGGACGGGATCGACTTCCGTATGGACAGCACGGACAGCAACAACGAGAAGAAGACTGACGGATCGTGAACTCGTAGCCAGAACACGGTCTTTCGCGTACGCACGCTCCCGATACCGTTGCTTCCCAAGGGTGTCGGGAGCGGGGAGTTCGCATCGTGGAGCCCATTTCGATGGCTGCTGTGGCGGGGGTGCTCGCGGCCGTCGGGGCCGGGATGGCCAACGAGGCCGGGAAGCGGACCTGGGAGTCCGCCGGGGCGCTGGTACGGAGGATCGCCGGGCGGGAGGTGGCGGCCCCGGAGAGTCCAGCCGAGGTGGACGCGGTGGCGCGGCTGGTGTCCGAGGGTCTGCGGAACGATCCGCGACTCGCGAGGGCCTGGACGACGTTCGCGGATGGTGTGCAAGGGCAGGGGCCCGGGAAGGCGGCCGGGCGCCCCCGTCTCCCGGCGTCCATCCGCTCCTTCACCGACCGGCGCAAAGCGCTCAAACAGCTCGACGAGGAGGCCCGGCGCAAGGCCGACGGGCGTCCTCGGCTCGCTCTGCTGCACGGACCCGAGGGGATGGGCGTCACCACGCTCGCCCGGCACTGGGGGGTGCTACGGGCGGGCGAGTTCTTCCCGGACGGCCAGATGTACGTGGATCTGCGCGGCGGCGGCTCGGGTACGGCCCTCGACGCGGCACGAGCGCTCGGCGAGCTGCTGCGCCAACTCGGCCTGCCGGACCAGCAGTTGCCGCCCGGCTTCACCGAACGCCAGCAAGTGTTCCAGCGGTACGTCTCCGACCGGCGTCTGCTGGTCATCCTCGACCATGCGCAGTCCGCCACCCAGATCCTGCCCGTGATCAGTTCCGCTCCCGAGGTGTTCACGCTCGTCGGAGCCCGCAATCCGCTGGTCGGGCTCGACGCGCTGCGGATCCCGTGGGCCCGCTCGGCAAACGCGACTCCGAGCGGCTGCTCACCGCCCTGGTGGACAAGTCCGTGCCCGGCTCCCGGCACCCGGTGCAGTCAGCCTCTCAGTGTAGCCAATCCCATGGGACAATACGGCCAACTTACCTGAAAACGCGTCAAGTTGGCCGCCAAAGCTTGCCGAGATCGCCAGCTTCACCGGCGTACGGACCGCCTGCTCCCACGGCACCACAGGCATCCCCGTGTCGGCGAACAGCTCCGAGAGCCCCGCGCGGAAGGCGGAGGAGCCGGGCGTCGTCACGAGGAGCTGGATGCGCAGGTCGTCGTGGAACAAGGGGAGGACGTCCAGGAGCCGGGTGGCCGCCGTGACGTTGTGGGCGATGAGCAGGACCGGGTGGACGGCGGCTCGTGTGGCCCAGCGTGCCGCGTCGTCGCCGATCGGCACTCGTATCCAGCCGTCGTCCCGCCCCGAGTCCATCCCACGCCCTCTCGAAGACACCCGCCCATCAGGCACCGTTCATACGCTTCTTGCGATCGGGCAACGATAGTCAATGAGCCCGTCAGCAGACCTCTGCAGATCAGGGCGTCCTCAACCCACCTCAGTCGGCGACCACTTCGTGCCCCAGCCGCCTCAGATCCGCGTACCACTCCAGCCCCGCCGCCGGTCGCACCTGGCTCATGAACTGCACGGTCAGGTCACGCTGCGGGTCGACCCAGAAGGTCGTGCCGGACGCGCCGGACCAGCCGTACAGGCCGGGGCTGGACGGTGATTCCGTACGGTCTGGATCGATCACGACCGAGACGCCGAAGCCGAAGCCGACGCCCGCGTTGCCGGGGAAGTCGTGGACGGGGCTGCCGAAGGTGCGTAGGTCGGTGGGGAGGTGGTTGGAGAGCATGGTCGCCACGGTCTGCGGGGAGAGGAGTCGGGTGCCGTCCAACTCGCCGCCGCGGCGCAGGAATTCCATGAACCGGTGGTAGTCGTACGCGCTCGCCACCAGGCCTCCGTTGGCGGAGAGCAGACGGGGACGGCTGCGTCCGGGCTGCTCAGGGCTCCGTACGATGCCGCCCTTACCGCCATCGCCCTTGTCGCCCCCGTCACCCTCATCACTCTCGACGTACAGCACGGCCAGCCGGTCCGCCCGGTCCTCGGGAACCCAGAACCCCGCGTCCGCCATCCCCAACGGCCCGAAGACCCGCTCGGCGAGGAATGTATCCAGCGGCTGCCCGGACACCACCTCCATCACGCGCCCGAGAACGGTGGTCGCGACCGAGTAGTTCCACTGCGTCCCCGGCTCGAACTGGAGCGGCAGGCCCGCGAACAGGTCGCAGGCCTCGGCCAGATCCGCGTCCGGCGGCTCCGCCCGCTCCACTCCGGCGGCCCGGTACGCGGCGTCTACGGGATGGGCGTGGTAGAAGCCGAAGGTCAGCCCGGCGGTGTGGGTCAGCAGGTGCCGGATGCGGATGGGCCCCTCGGCGGGGCGCGTCCTGAGGCCCGGGCCGCTTGCGTCGACGTATACGCGGGGCTCGGCGAAAGCCGGGAGATAGTGGGCGATCGGGTCGTCGAGGTCGAGCAGTCCCTCCTCCCGGAGCATCAGCGCCGCCACGGACGCGATCGGCTTGGTCATCGACTGGATTCGCCAGATCGTGTCCGTCCCGACCGGCACTCCGGCCTCCCGGTCTCGGAGGCCGTACGAAGTGAGATGTGCGACACAGCCGTGACGGGCAACCGAGACGAGGTACCCGGGCAATCGGCCGTCGTCGACGAGGCGGGCGAAGTGTTCGTCCAGCCGTCGCAGGGCTGCCGGATCGAGGCCGACCTCGGCCGGTTCCACCTCTTGTCGCAACTCGCTCATCGTGCACTCCCGTTCGAGGAAGGAGCTGCCGTCCCTGTGAAATCTATCGTCTACCTGCGGATTCGCGAGGCCGACGACGTTTATCAGCGCACCGGAGGTGCAACGCGGGCGCGTGCGGCGCGCGCGTGGGCGAGGTGTGCGCCGGGGCGTTGAAATGCGCCCGAAGACCGGATCCTCAAGGCCCGGGTATACGTCTTAGAAGGCGGATGGGTGCCCCATGCATCAAGTGAGCGGCCGGGCCGGGCGGGGGCTTGAGGACGAACGGCTCGGATGATTACACAGCGTGAAGCAACCATTCGACAGTTCGATTCGTATATCTCCGTGGAAGCCCTGCAGACCCGTCAGGCACCATGACGCCGGAGCGTCACGATCCGTTTGACGGCGAAGCACCGAGCAAGGAGAACCAATGCGACCGTTCGCGCTCAACTATGCACGTCCGGCCCCGCAGTTGGAGGTCAGCGTTCCGTACGCCTATGACTCCAGACTGCAGTTGAACGTCCTGCCCGACGGGCGGCTCGCCGCTCATGACTACGCCGTGTTGCGGGAACTGGGGGCCACGACGTCCACGGCGGGCTCGAAGACCCACTTCGACGACTGAAGACGGACCCCCGACGATGACGGTTCTGATCCTGACGTGCGAACAGGATGTAACCGCGGACATGGTGGTGGCGCGACTGGACGGGACGGGTGTCCCGGTCGTCCGCCTCGACCCCGCGGACCTGCCGGGAGGCGTCGCCCTGTCCGGAGAGTTCGTGCACGGCGCCTTCCGCGGACACCTGTCCGCCGGTGGCCGACTGGTGACCACGAGCGGTCTGCGGTCCGTCTGGGTCCGCAGGCCCGGCGTGCCCGCGACACGGGTCGCCGAGCCGTCCGCCTGGCTCACCGAGGAGTCCGCGCAGGCGCTCTACGGCATGCTGCGTTCCACCGGCGCGCGCTGGATGAACCACCCCGACGCGGCCCGCCAGGCCCGCCACAAGCCCTGGCAGCTTCACCTCGCACAGCGCTGCGGGCTTCCGGTGCCCGCCACACTGATCACCACGTTCCCGCAGGCCGCCCGCGACTTCGCGGAACGTTTCCCGGATCTGGTGGTCAAGCCCGTCTCGGGCGCACACCCGCAGGAGCCGCCGAGGGCGGTTCCGACCAGCAGGGTCGCACCCGAGACGGATTTCTCGGCCGTCGCCTTCGGCCCCACACTGCTGCAACGGCGCGTGGCCAAGCGCGCCGACATCCGGCTGACCTGCGTCGGCGACCGGTTCTTCGCCGCCCGCAAGGCGGTCGGCCAAGGCGCCGATCCCAGTGAGGTCGACGTCCGGTTCGCCACCTCCGCGGAACCCTGGCAGCCGGTCGAGACACCGCCGCGGGTCGCCGCGAGCGTGCACGACTACCTTCAGGAGGCCCAACTCTCGTACGGCGCATTCGACTTCGCCGAGGACGCCGACGGCATCTGGTGGTTTCTCGAGTGCAACCAGGCGGGCCAGTTCGGTTTCGTGGAAATAGAGACGGAGCAGCCGATCGCCCGCGCCGTCGCCGACTGGCTCGCGGCACCCCTCCCGGACACGGAGCCGCACAACGGCCATGTGTCCAAGGAGACCGTCACCTGCGAGTGAGCCGTACGGACAGACCGCGGGCGGTGAACACCGGCTCGGCGGCGTAGCCGTCGACCACGATGCGGCCGAACCGGCCGCGCAGGACACGGGTGTCGATGACCGGAATCGTGGTGCCCGGCTTCGGCGGCCGTTGCTCGTCCAGGCGGATGACCAGCGTGCTGTCCCGCTCGAGGAGCACGCGCCGGGTCACCGTCAGGGCCGGTGCACCGTCGCCGGCGACCGTCACATCAAGGGTCGTACCGGACGACTGGGCGTACGCGCCGCGCACCCGAAGCGGCGAGGCCGCCCGCAGCGTGCCACCCCGCACCTGCACGTCGCCGCATCCGAGGGCGTCCCGCGAACCGGCCGCGAGGACGCCCTCCTCCAGCGTGGTGCCGCCGGTGTAGCGGTTGGCTCCCGCGAGGGTCAGCATGCCGGTGCCCCGCTTGATCAGCGAGCCGCGCCCGCCGATGCCGTTGCGCCAGGTGTCGGCCGCGGCGAAGCCGCCTTGGGCGGCGTCCATCGTGACGCGCACGTCCGAGTCGAACGCCCCGTATCCGTCGGCCGCGGCGAAGAGATTCAGCCGCCCCCACAGCTCGAAGCCGCCCAGCAGAACGTACCCGGCGGGCAGCGCCGTCGTCCGCAGCACCTCGCGCCGCTGGGCGGCGGACAGATACGGCAGCCGCGTCTCCAGAAGGACCTCGGCACCCTTCGGCACGATCATCCGGTCCCGCGCGGGCCGCTTGGGCAGGACATACGTCAACTTCGGGGCGACACCTGCCGAGTTGAGCGCACGACTCGCGTACGGGTCCTCATCCAGGTCCGCCGAGTGCGCGAACTCGTACAGCGTGTCGGCGGTGGTGCCGGTCTGCTCCTGGAAGTAGGCCAGGGCTTGAGCACGGGCCGCCGCCTTGAGCCCGGCGTTCTTCGGATCGGCGAGGGCCGCGGCCGCGAGCGCCGTGGCGAGGATCCGCCCACCGATCACATCGACGGAGGAGTGCATCCCCGACACGATGCGCGTGTGGGAGACCTCGAAAGCCCGGGTCACCAACTCCTGAAACCGCTCCGGAACCGCGTACGCCATCGCCAGAGCCGCCAAATGCAGCGCGTTGGTGTGCCCGCTCGGGAACCCCCCGTCCTCGGCCGGCGCCTCGGCCCGCTGTCGCAGCAACTGCGGAACGACCACCACATCGGACGCGTAGACCGGATAACCCAGAGCGTCCTTCTCCCCGGTGTCGACGACCTCACTGTCCTTGTTCATCCGCCAGGGCCGCGGGTACTGATACGCGAACTTGCTGGGATTCCCCGAGGCGAACGGCCCACGCACGGCGTCGACCAGCTCGGCCACCTTCCCCAACTCCGAGTCGTGAGATCCGGCCCCGAGCGCGGAACCCGCGGGAGCGTCGGCCGGGATGGTGTCGTTGATCTTGCCCGCAGGGACGCCCTCCGGCGCGGACGTAATGCCGGTGACCGCCTTAGCGCCCTTCTTGTAAAGCTCGGCGAGGGGCCCCAGTCCGTCGATCACCGCGTAACTCTGATGCTGGCGATCATGAATGAAGGCCAGCTTCCCCTCGGCGTCGGTCCGCCGGCTGGTGACCCGCACGCTGTAGCGCATGTTGGCCCGCAGAACATCGGCCATGAGCGGCACACCGCTGTCCCAGTCGGCCCCGGTCTTCCAGATCTCGCCAAAGCCACCGAGGATGCGAACCGCCGCGTTGGTCTCGGGGGTCAGGTTGGCAACGACGTTGGTGGTATACGAATCGACAAAGGCAGCAGGGGAGTTGGCAGGGGACGAGTCAGCCACGGCCGGCCACGCGCCAACCACCGGAGCGGCAACAAGCCCCGCAGAAACCCCCACGGAGCTACGCAGGAACAGTCGCCGATCGATGCGGAGCGGGTGGTGCGTGGTACGGGTGGACTGCCCGGGCATGGGGGTGCCTCTCTGCGGTGGCGTTTCGCCTTGGGTTGGGTTGGGGGTGGTTGGGGCGAGCCGTGAGCGACGGGCGATTGGGCGCCGGCACACGGCCCCTTCCGCCGTCAGGCGGCTGCGTTTCCGCGCGCCGGTAAATCACGCGCCCCGTTAGGGGCGCGGGGAACTGCGCGATCAGCCACAACGGGCCCGCAGCCGTCCTGCGACCCGGGGGCTGGGGCGAAGCCCCGCCCTTTCAGGGGCGCGGGGAACTGCGCGATCAGCCACAACGGGCCCGCAGCCGTCCTGCGACCCGGGGGCTGGGGCGAAGCCCCGCCCTTTCAGGGGCGCGGGGAACTGCGCGACCAGCCACAACGGGCCCGCAGCCGAGACACGGCCGGGGGTCCAGGGGGGCGTAGCCCCCATCGAACTGCAGCTGCACAGCTAGGAGTTCATACCTCAATGCGTTCAGGAAGCCCCGGGACGGGCTTCATTCCGGCGCGGCAGGCGAGTACCGCATGAAGTTCGTTAGGAAGTTAACTAACGAAGTAGGGTGCGTCAAGAGCCACGCAACCCAACCCCGTACAACCTTGCGGACAGACCCCCGCGACCAGCGGAGACCCCCCGCACCAGCCCCAGGGGAGAGCATGCAACTGAGCGAGAGCGCCCGCGCGGTGTTCGCCGTACTGGCCGCGGCCGGTACCGCCACCCGCCCCCAACTGGCAGCCGGCGCGGGCCTGTCCAAGCCGACCGTCTCCTCCGCCGTGGCCGAACTCGAGGCCGCCGAGCTGGCCGCCTGCTCCGGCACGGTCTCCGGCGCCACCGGCAGGTCCGCCGCCGTCTACGGACTGGGGCCCGCCGCCGGAGCCGTACTCGCCGTCGATCTCGGCCCCGCCGTGACCCGGGTGCGCGGCTGCGCCCTGGACGGCGGCCTGCTCGCCGAGGGCACCGGCTCCCGTCCGGAGGCCGCCGACGTCGTACGTCAGGTCCTCAAGGAACTGCCGACCGGCGCCCCGTTGCGTGCCGTGGTCGTGGCCGTCGGAGACGTCGTCACGCAGGACCGGGAAGGCGCCGGTGCGCGTCCGGCGACCGCCAAGGCCGGGCCCGCCTTCGACGCGATGGCCGTCGCGCTGCCGCCGGGCGTACCGGTTCACCTGGAGAACAACGTCAACTGCGCCGCCCTCGCCGAGCTGCACGAGGGCGCCGCCCGCGGCCGGCACAGCTTCGGCTATCTGCGGATCGGCGTAGGCATCGGCCTCGGGATCGTCATCGGCGGCCAGGTGCTGCGCGGCGCGAACGGCGCCGCAGGTGAGGTGGCCCGGCTGCCGTACCCGTGGGACGAGGGCCGCGAACCGAGACGCGAGGCCCTGGAGGCGCACATCGGCGTGCGGTCCCTGCTGCACCGGGCCGAGGAGGCCTGGCAGGACGCCGACGACCCGTGCCCCGAAAGCGCCGAGCGGCTTTTCGCTCTCGCCGAGGAGGGGCACACCGCGGCCCGTGCCGTGGTCGCCCGCCATGCCGCCGACGTGGGGCGACTGGCCGCCGCCGTGGCCGCCGTACTGGACCCGGGACTGATCGTGCTGGGCGGCGCCACCGGCACGGACCCGCAGCTCGTGCCCGGTGTGCAGGCCGAGTTGGACCAGCTGAGCTGGCCCACCGAGGTGGTCAGCAGCACGGTCGGCGAGACCGGTACGGTGGCGGGCGCGAGCCGACTCGCGGTCGCTCATGGAATCCAAACCGTGACCGGTGGGACGTCAGTCAAGCATTGACGGAGACTCGTTGGTCTGCCAATGTCCGGACAAGCGCTTTCTAAGTCGGTCGGGACGCCGACTTGGGGCGAGCGTCCCGCCCGTACTCGACGTACGGCAACCGCACCAGGGCGAGCTTGTGCGGCGACGGCCACAGTGGCCGGGGACCCTCGCCCGCCAGGATGACGCGGCCGGGCGAGGCCGCGCCCTCGGAAAGCGAACTCTCTTGCACAATGCACCCGTGCCGCCTCCGTCGGCGCCGTGCTCCGTCCCCTACCACGAAAAGGGATCGAAGATGACCACTGTGGGTGTGCGGCGCTCCCGCCGACTCGGCCGCGGCGGCATACGCCGCCTGGTCCCCCTCGCTGCCGTGGCCACGGCAGGTGCCCTGCTGCTCTCCGCCTGCGGCGGGTCGGACTCCGGCTCGGGCGGGACCTCCAAGTCGCTGACGTTCTGGATCTCCACGGTTCCGGGGCAGGACGCGGGCTGGAAGAAGATGGTGGCGCAGTACAAGAAGGAAACCGGCGTCAAGGTCAAGCTCGTCAACATTCCCTACGACGGCTACGACGCGAAGCTGCGCAACTCCGCGCAGGCGAACTCCCTGCCCGACGTGGCGTCGGTGCCGAAGGTGGACCCGATCTGGGCGAACAAGCTGATCGACCTCAAGTCCATCGCCAACAAGAAGAGCAACAAGATCAACGGCAACTTCGTCGCCAAGGACTCGTCCGGGAAGGTGCTGGCCATCCCCTCGGACATCACCGCGTCCGGCATGTTCATCAACAAGTCGCTCTTCGAGAAGGCCGGCGTCGACTACCCGACCTCGCCCGACAAGACCTGGACCTGGTCCGAGTTCATCAAGGCGGCGGACGAGGTCCGGGAGAAGACCAACGCCAAGTACTCCCTGACGTTCGACCCGTCGCCGTCCCGGCTCCGCGCCATGGTGTACGAGATGGGCGGCAAGTACGTCCAGGCCGACGACTCCGGCAAGTTCTCGGTGGACGCGGCGACCAAGAAGGCCGTGAACACCTTCGTCGGATGGAACGACGACAAGACCATGCCGAAGTCGGTGTGGACCAGCGAGGCCGACCCGTCGGCCATGTTCCAGAGCGGTGACGTCGTCGCCTACTGGTCCGGCGTATGGCAGGTCGCCGCCTATGCGGAGAGCATCACGAAGTTCGAGTGGGCGAGCGTCCCGACTCCCGCCGAGCCGGTGCAGGCCAGCGACGTCAACAGCGGCGGCCTGACGGTGGGCTTCAACAACAACGGCGACGCCGCCGCGGCCGCGGAGAAGTTCCTGTCCTGGCTGTACGAGCCGGCCAACTACCAGGCGCTGTGCGAGGCGTCCGGGTTCCTGCCCGTCGAGACCGGCCTGAACCCGAAGTACCCCTTCAAGTCCGAGGCGGCGCAGGCGGCGTTCAAGCTGTACAACGAATCGATCCCCCTCTACGACCCGGTCTCCGGCTACTTCAACACCGCGCAGACGGGCTGGGCGCTGAAGGGCAAGACCCTCACCGAGGACCCGACCACGACGGAGCTCGGCAAGGCGATCAACGGCCAGCAGTCGGCCGACAAGGCCCTGGAGAACATCGTGGCCGGTTACAACCAGCAGGTCGGCGGCTGATCGTAGGCCGACGGGCCGGGCGGCGGGGTCGAGACACCGCCGCCCGGCCCAGGGCCTGTCTCGGGACCCACGCGATGCCGGGCTCACGGCCTGAGCCCACAGGAACCCCATTCCACCAGCACGGAGTCAGGAAGATGACCAAACGCGCCCCGGACGTGTCCGCGAGCCCGCCCAGGAGACGCAGTAAGTACACCCTTGCGCCGCTCGTCCTCATCGCGGGCAATGTCGTGCTCTTCGCGCTGTTCTTCGCCTGGCCGGCGGTGATCGGGCTCGTCTACTCGTTCACGAACTACACGGGCGTGGGGGCCTTCCAGTTCGTCGGACTGGACAACTACAGCAACCTGGCCGGGGACTCCACCTTCTTCGACGCGCTGACCCGGACGCTGCTGTACACCGTGCTCTTCGTTCCGCTGAACTTCGTGTTCTCGCTGCTCATCGCCAACGTGCTGGTGAGCAAGCACGCCAAGGGTGTGTCGGTCGCCCGCGTCTTCTTCTTCATCCCGTGGCTTCTGTCGCCCATCGTCGTGGGTGTCCTGTGGCGGTGGCTGTTCGGTGAGAACTTCGGACTGGTCAACCACCTCATCGAGAAATTCGGCGGAAGTGCCGTTCCGTGGCAGTCGAACGCGGACCTGTCGTTGCTGGTCGTGGTGGTGGCGGCATCCTGGGCCTGGACGGGCTTCTCGATGCTGCTGTTCATCGCGGCGATCAAGAACGTACCGGTGTCGTACTACGAGGCGGCCTCGCTCGACGGCGCCGGTCCGTGGCGCCAGTTCCTCAACATCACACTGCCGAGCATCGCGCCGACTTCCTTCATTGTCATCCTGCTCAACACCATCCACGCGATGAAGGAATATCCGCTGTTCGCCGCCCTCAACAACGGCGGACCCGGAACGTCGAACAACCTGCTTGTCCAGTACATCTACCAGACCGGCTTCAAATCGGGCCAGATCGGCTACGCGAGCGCCGCATCGTTCGTGCTCATGCTCATCCTGATGGCCGTCGCGATCATCCAGCTGATCGTCAACCGGCGGGTGGAGAACCGATGACAACCACAGACATGCCACGCAAGGTCGACGCCGAGCCCGGACGGGCCGTTCCCAAGAAGCGGCCCGGCGTGGCCCGCGGTGGGCTTCGGCGCGCGGTGCCCGCGACGACACTGCTGTGGGTCCTGGCGGCCGTCTACGGGTTTCCCGTGCTGTGGTTCGTCCTCAGCTCCTTCAAACCGGCGGGAGACCTGTTCTCCTCCCTGGCGCTGTTTCCGGACGACCCCACCCTGTCGGGCTACAAGGCAGCATGGGAGAGCGCCAACTTCTCCCAGTACTTCATCAACACGGCCATCGTGTCTGTGGTCGCGACGATCCTCACGGTGGGAGTCAGTTGCTGCACGGGGTACGCGCTGGCCAAGTACGACAACAAGTGGCTCAAGGTGTTCTTCATCTGCATCCTCGCCACGACGATGCTGCCGGGCGAGGTCATGCTCGCCCCGCAGTTCCTGGTGGCCCGTGACCTGGGCCTGTTCAACTCGCTCGCCGGCATCATCTTCCCGGCCTTGCTCACCGCGACCGGATGCTTCATGTTCCGCCAGTTCTTCCTGACGGTCCCCGACGAGCTCGTCGAGGCCGCCCGCATCGACGGGGCGCGTGAACTGTCGATCTTTCTGCGGATCATGGTGCCGATCTCCCGGCCCATCATGCTGACCCTCGCCATCCTGTCGTTCCAGTGGCGATGGAACGACTACATCTGGCCGCTGCTGATGCTCAACGACCCCAACAAGTTCACCGTGCAGATCGGCATCCAGAGCCTCGTCGGCGCGCAGAACATCAACTGGTCGGTGGTGCTCGGCGGCTCGGTCATCTCCATGATTCCGCTGATCGTCGTCTTCCTGGTGTTCCAGCGCTATGTCATGAACGCCGACATCAACGCAGGATTGAAGGACTGACCGTGCCCACCCCGCTCGACCACGAGTTCGTCCGCGCGGCGGCCCGCGCCGCCGGCCGGCCGGCCGCCCCGCCGGCGACCTCCGGCATGAAGGGCTGAACAGCTTGTATCTCCCGCATCAGCGCGGCCAGTTGCACGACCTGGCCGACGATCCGGCCGCGTACGACCGTGTGCTGGCCGACGTGACCGAGCAGGCGCTGGCCCGGCTCACCCCCGAGGGCAACCTGGAACACCCGGCCGCCACCGACGACATCGGTGACACCTCGCTCGGCATCACCTCCCTGCTCGCGCTGGCCTGGCACCGCACCAAGGACCCCCGCCTGCCGGACGCGGTCCGCCGCAGCCTCGACTTCCACCTGCGCGCACGCGTCTACACCGAGGACAACCCCGGCTACCCGAACCTGACGATGCGCAAGTCCGGTCTGCCGCATGCCCGTTACGTACTCGCCCCCGGCGCGCACCCCATCGGCGACTGGCCGAGCACCGTGTGGGCGCTGCTCCAGGCGGTCAACGTGCTCGACGCGGCGGACGGCCTGATCGACGAGGAGCAGTACCGCGAACTCCTCGACGTGGCAGGCGGTTACTGGCACTGGCTGACCGAGGCCACGGTCTTCAATCCGCAGGACGCCGCCAACCAGGCCATCGGCTGCGTGGTCGGCGGACTGATGCTCGCCCGCCATCTCCCTTCGGAGGAAGGCGAGTTGGTACGGCGGCGAGCGATGCACGTGTACGTGAGCGAGATCCGCGCCCGTCGCATCCGGGACCGGGGTGCCCCGCTGCCTCCCGAGCACGGCGGCGCGTACGACAACAACTACGGGCCGATCTCGCTGTCCTTCCTCGCCCAGGCGCACCGGGTCAGCGGCGAGGACGTCTTCGCCGAGGACGGCGACGCGCTCGCCCGCTATATCGACGCACGGCTCGCGGGAAGCGGCTTCGACATCGGCGGGCCGCGCTACAGCGAGCAGCACTCCGCCTTCGAATCCGTCCTGGGACTGCGGTACTTCAGCGCGCGCATCGGCGCCGACATCGGCCGCTACGCCGGGGACTCCCGCTGGGGCCGGCACGCGGTCGGAGCGGACGGCGGCGTGGACGGGCACTTCGCGTTCATGCTCGTCTGGCAGATCCAGGACACCACGCCCTGGCACCGCACACGGCGTACGGAACCCGCCTGCCACCAACTGCGGGCGGGCACGGTCACGGTGTCGTTCGACGACCGGATGACGCCCACCGTGATCGAGGCGGCCGGCTCGGTGCTGGTGGCCGGTGCCGTCGAGCGGCAGCACGGGTTCGGGCCGGTGACGGACGGCTTCCTGCTGTGCCGTCCGATGGGCGCGGTCCGGGTCCGGGACCAGCGTTCCGGGGACCTCGCCGCCAAGCTCGTCAGCAAGCCCGTCGTCGGGCGGGACCATGTGCTGCGCCATGTCCAGTCGCTGTACGTCACGGACGGCACCCGGCTGTGGATGGCGGTTGTCGTCGAACGGCTGGGCGGGGAGCGGTACTTGCTCGCCGGGATGCCGTACGTCGTCGCGGAGGGCGACCGGTTCCGCAGGTCCGGCGAGCTGCCGCCCGTCGCCGCCGCGGGTGATCTCCGGCTGACGCACCCGCCGGCCGGCAGCCCGGACAGCTTCGATGCCCGGCAGGACGTAACCCAGCAGCAGGCGGCCTTCGAACTCGCCCTGGACCCACGCGGTTACGGCAACCCCGATCAGGGCTGGAGCCACATCCGGACGACCACCGCTCTCGAAGCGGGCCCCGCGCCCGGCGCCCCGGAGGACCTGGACGTCTTCGCGGTGCGCTACGGCCCGGAGGCGACGGAGCCCCTGAGCGTGACCTGCGAGCGTTCGCCGGAGGGCCTGACGGTGCGTACCGAAGCCTTCACGGCGGTGCTCGGCGAGCCCGACGCGCACGGTGAACCGGAACTGACGCTGGTTCGCCGTGCGCGTCGCTGACCTGGGGCTTGGCCCGGGGCTCGTGTGAGGCCTGGGCCTTGCCCGAGGCTCAGGCGGTCACTTTCTCGCGGCCGGTCGTGTCCGGCTCGGCCTGCTCGCCGAGCCGCTCCGTCGGGACGGCTCGGCGAGCCCGACGCGCACGGTGAACCGGAACTGACGCTGGTTCGCCGTGCGCGTCGCTGACCTGGGGCTTGGCCCGGGGCTCGTGTGAGGCCTGGGCCTTGCCCGAGGCTCAGGCGGTCACTTTCTCGCGGCCGGTCGTGTCCGGCTCGGCCTGCTCGCCGAGCCGCTCCGTCGGGACGGCTCGGCGAGCCCGACGCGCACGGTGAACCGGAACTGACGCTGGTTCGCCGTGCGCGTCGCTGATCTGGGGCTGTGCTTGGGCCTGGGTCTCGTGTGAGGCCTGGGCCTTGCCCGAGGCTCAGGCGGTCACTTTCTCGCGGCCGGTCGTGTCCTGCTCGGCCCGCTCGCCGAGCCGCTCCGTCGGGACCTTGTGCGTCTCGCGTGCGGTGAGCGCGGCGATCACCGGCGGGACGCACAGCGCGGCGGTGAAGAGGGCCACGGCCGACCAGTTGTCGCCGTCCGGGCCCGCGATCTGCGCGGCGAAGGTGACGGCGAACCCGGCGATCGCGAAGCCGATCTGGGTGCCGATCGCCATGCCGGACAGGCGGACCCGGGTCGAGAACATCTCGCCGTAGAAGGCGGGCCAGACGCCGTTCGCCGCGCTGTAGACGACGCCGAAGGCGAGGATGCCGAGGACCAGGACCAGCGGGTACGAGCCCGTGGAGATGGCCCACAGGTAGGCGAACATCGTCACGGCGCTGCCGGCCGCGCCGAGCAGGAAGACCGGGCGGCGGCCGATGCGGTCGGAGAGGGTGGCCCACAGCGGGATCGCGGCGAGGGCGACGAGGTTGGCGAGGGCGGCCACCCACAGCATGGACGTGCGGTCCATGCCGACCGAGTCGCTGGTCGCGTACGACAGCGCCCACACGGTGAAGATCGTGCTCACCGAGGCGACGAGCGCGGCCGCGACCACCCGCAGCACATCCGCCCAGTGCTCGCGCAGCAGCACGGCAAGCGGCATCTTCGGGACGCCTTCGGTGGCGGCCTGCTGGGTGAAGGTCGGGGTCTCGTCGAGCGTACGGCGGATGACGTAGCCGACGACGGCGACCACGAAGCTCAGCCAGAACGGGATGCGCCAGCCCCAGGCCAGCAACTGGTCCTCGGGGAGCGCGGCGACCGGGATGAACACCAGGGTGGCGAGGAGCTGGCCGCCCTGGGTGCCGCTGAGCGTGAAGCTGGTGAAGAAGCCGCGGCGGTTCGGCGGCGCGTGTTCCAGAGACATGGAGTTGGCGCTGGCCTGCTCGCCCGCGGCCGAAATGCCCTGCAGGATGCGGCAGAGGACCAGCAGGACCGGGGCCAGCGTGCCGACCTGCTCCCGCGTGGGCAGACAGCCGATGAGGAACGTCGACAGGCCCATCAGCATCAGCGTGAAGACCATGATCTTCTTACGGCCCAGCTTGTCCCCGAAGTGACCGAGGAACAGCGCGCCGACCGGCCGGGCCGCGTACGCGACGCCGAACGTGGCCAGCGACAGCAGCGTCCCGGTGGCCGGGTCCGACTCGTCGAAGAAGACGTCCGGGAAGATCAGCGCGGCGGCGCTGCCGTAGATGAAGAAGTCGTAGTACTCCAGGGCACTGCCGATCCAGGCGGCCGTGGCGGCTTTCTTCGGCTGGCCCGGGGGCGCGGCGGGGACGGACATGGCGTGCTCCTCGGGGGACGGGGACCGCTGAGCAGGGATGGGGGCCCGCTGATCAGGGGACGGAGGCGCTAATGAACTCACTGGTTAGTTATTGAGCGGTTGGCCAGAGATGTTGCGCCCGCGTTTCGGCATGCGTCAAGGGGGTGCGCCGAAGAATTCCGTGACGCTCAGTCCGCGGCCCGCTCCGCCGTCAGGTAGGCGATCACCATGTCGCCCAGCATGGTGCGGTAGTGCTCCCGCTGGTCGGCGGCGACCAGATCGCGGCCGAAGAGTGCGCCGAAGGTGTGCCGGTTGGAGACCCGGAAGAAGCAGAACGAGCTGATCATCGCGTGCAGGTCCACCGCGTCCACATCGGCCGTGAACAGGCCGGACTCGCGCCCCGAGACCAGGATGCGGCCGATCACGTCGAGCGCCGGCGAACCGATCTTGCCCAGTTCCGCGGAGGCGGCGATGTGCTCCGCCTCGTGGATGTTCTCGATGCTGACCAGGCGGATGAAGTCGGGGTGCGCCTCGTGGTGGTCGAAGGTGAGCTCGGCGAGTCGCCGGATGGCCGCGACCGGGTCCAGATGCTCCACGTCCAGCTGCTGCTCGGCCTCCCGGATCACGCTGTACGCCCGCTCCAGCACGGCCGTGAACAGCTGCTCCTTGCCGCCGAAGTAGTAGTAGATCATCCGCTTCGTGGTGCGGGTACGGGCGGCGATCTCGTCGACCCTGGCTCCGGTGAACCCGGCCCGCGCGAACTCCTGGGTCGCCACGTCGAGGATCTCGGCCCTGGTGCGGGCGGCGTCGCGGATGCGGCCGTTGGGTCGTGCCGGTTCTTCGACGCTGGTCATCGGGTTCCTTCGCGTTCCTCTCCGGCGAGCTGCCGTGCCGGAGATTGTAGAACCAGGCTGTTCTGCGGGAGTGGGCGGACCGTGGGCCGGGGGCTTCCCGTGGGTCTCCGGTGCTGCTATAGCTAACGTACTAGTTCGTACATTAGTGAGCCGACCGCTCGCGCTCAGGAGGTCCCTCGGTGCTGTCCAAGGACTCGTATCTCGTCGGACTGATCGGTTCCGGCATCGGCCCGTCGCTCAGCCCGGCGCTGCACGAGCGGGAAGCGGACCGGCAGGGCCTGCGCTATCTGTACCGGATCATCGACATCGACGACCTCGGTGTTCCGGCCGAAGCGGTGGGGGATCTGGTGCGGGCCGCCCGCGACCTGGGCTTCGACGGGCTGAACATCACGCATCCCTGCAAGCGGTTGGTCATCGAGCATCTGGATGCGCTTGATCCGCAGGCCGAGGCGCTGGGGGCGGTGAACACCGTTGTGTTCGAGGACGGGCGTGCGATCGGGCACAACACGGATGTGACCGGGTTCGCGGCTTCGTTTGCGTGCGGGCTGCCTGATGCTCCGTTGGAGCGGGTGGTTCAGCTGGGGGCGGGAGGTGCGGGGGCGGCGGTTGCGCATGCCATGCTCACGCTGGGGGCGGGGCACGTGACCGTGGCCGACGCCCTGCCCGAGCGGGCGGTTGCGCTGGCCGCTGAGCTGAACCGGCGCTTCGGCGCGGGGCGCGCCGCCGCTGCGGGACCGGACCAGCTGGCCGCGCTGGTCGCCGGCGCCGACGGGGTTGTGCATGCCACACCTACGGGTATGGCGGCCCACCCTGGGCTGCCGCTTCCGGCTGGGTTGCTGCATCCCGGGCTGTGGGTGGCCGAGGTTGTCTACCGGCCGCTGGAGACAGAGTTGTTGCGTGCCGCTCGTGGGGTTGGCTGCGCCACGTTGGATGGGGGTGGCATGGCTGTCTTCCAAGCTGCCGATGCCTTCCGGCTGTTCACCGGGCGGGAACCGGACGTCAGCCGGATGCTGGCGGACATCGGTGAGTTGGCCGGGGCGGTGAGTCTCCGTGACTAGGCGCCGTAGGGGTCGTGCCGTGTGTCGGCTGCGGGCTGTGGGTGGCTGGTCGCGCCCACGCGGCGGAGCCGCATATGTCACAGCCCCGCGCCCCTAAAGGGGCGCCCCCCTGAACCGGCGCCTGAGAAGCACCGCCAGCAGTGTGAAGCCTCCAGAAGCTTGACGCCTCGAAGGAGCCCCCCATGCGTACCTCCATCGCCACCGTCTCCCTCAGTGGTTCCCTCACCGAGAAGCTCACTGCTGCCGCTCGGGCCGGGTTCGACGGGGTCGAGATCATTGAGAACGACCTCCTCGCCAGCCCCCTCTCGCCCGAGGAGATCCGCGACCGGTGCGCCGACCTCGGGCTGAGCATCGACCTCTACCAACCGATGCGCGATATCGAGGCCGTGCCGCCCGACGAGTTCGCGCGGAACCTGCGCCGGGCCGAGCGTAAGTTCCAGCTCATGCGGCGGCTCGGTGCCGACACCGTGCTGGTGTGCTCCAGTGTGTCGCCGCTTGCCGTGGACGACGACGTGCTCGCGGCCCGGCAGCTACGCCAACTTGCCGAACTGGCCCAGGAGTTCGGGATGCGCGTTGCCTACGAGGCGCTGGCCTGGGGGCGGCACGTGAGTACGTACGACCATGCATGGCGCATCGTCGAGCGGGCCGATCACCCGGCGCTCGGCACCTGCCTCGACAGCTTTCACATTCTCGCCCGCGGGTCCGATCCCAAGGGCATCGCGGATCTCCCCGGCGAGAAGATCTTCTTCCTCCAACTCGCCGACGCCCCGCTGCTCGCGATGGACGTCCTGCAGTGGAGCCGCCACCACCGCTGCTTTCCCGGCCAGGGCGGTTTCGACGTCGCGGGGCTGTTGCGGTATGTGCTGCGCACCGGTTACGACGGGACGCTCTCCCTGGAGGTCTTCAACGACGTGTTCCGGCAGGCCGAGGCCGGTCCGACCGCGGTGGACGCCCGCCGCTCCCTCCTCGTCTTGCAGGAGACCGTCGGAGTCGCGTCGCTGCCCGCGCCCGTCGTCCCCACCGGCGTCGCCTTCGCCGAACTGGTCACGCCCGACGCGGAACCTCTCGCGGCGCTGCTCGGCGCGCTCGGTTTCGCCCGTACCGCACGGCACCGCGGCAAACCCGTAGACCTGTGGCAGCAGGGCGAGGCCCGCATCCTGGTCAACACCGGACCCGCCGATCGCCGCCACGGCACAAGGCTCACCGCGCTCGGCCTCGAGTCCCCCGACCCGGCGGGCGCCGCCCGGCGCGCCGAGGCCCTGCTGGCACCGGTACTGCCGCGCCGCCGTGCACCACAGGACGTCCCCCTCGACGCGGTCGCCGCCCCCGACGGCACGGAGCTGTTCTTCTGCGCCACGGACCGACCCGAACTGCCCAACTGGCTCGGCGACTTCGAGGGCCTCGAGCACCCCGCAGAAGCCCCGAACGTACACCGTATCGACCACCTCGCCCTCACCCAGCCCTGGCACCACTTCGACGAAGCGGCCCTCTTCCACCGCAGTGTCCTCGGGCTGCGGGCGCAGCAGAGCGTGGACGTCGCCGACCCGTACGGTCTGCTGCGCAGCCGTGCCGTCACCAACGCCGACGGCAGCGTCCGTATCGCCCTCACCGTCGGCGCGGCCCCGACGGACGACACGGTCCACGCCCAGCACATCGCGCTGGCCACGGCCGACGTGGTCGCCGCGGCCCGCCGCTTCCGCGCAGCAGGCGGCCACCTGCTGCCGATCCCCGCGAACTACTACGACGACCTCGCGGCCCGATTCGACCTCACCGAGGGCGAGTTGGCGACGTACCGCGAACTGGGCATCCTCTACGACCGCGACGAGCACGGCATCTTCCGGCACTGCTACACCCACACCGTCGGCCGCGTCTTCCTCGAGCTGGTCCAGCGCGACGGCGGCTATCGCGGGTACGGCGCCCAGAACGCCCCGGTGCGGCTCGCGGCCCAGCACGCGCGGCGACCGGTGCCCTGACTTACCGGGACGCCGGCCGCTCGGAATTCTCGGCTGTTCCCGTATTCATCTGACGTGGACCAGCACGACAAGGTCAGCCCCGCTCGCGGTGTTCGTCCGTCGGCGGGTCCTCGGAGGGTTGGCCGATCGACATGGCGAGACATTTCGTTCCGGTCCACATCGCGTGGACGAGCAGGACGAACGTCCAGATCTTGCCGACGCCTTCGAGGAGACCGGACAGGCCCTCATCCCGGCCCGTGCCGCTGATCAGCACGTCGAGACTGTCTCCGGTGATCAGGGAGTGGAGCCACGACAGTCCCAGGAGTAACAGGATGACCTGGGCGGCGACGTACGCCACCGCGTGCTGGCCGAGTTCCCGTACCAACTGCTGTTGGGATTTCGGTGGTGACACGTCCGCGTCGTTCTTGCTGTCCTTGCTGTTCTTCGTACGGGCGGCCGTGGCTGTGTGCGCGTCCGCGGGTGGCGCGGCCGCGTCTGCTGCCGCGGCGACCGGCATCATGTCTTTCTCCGCTTCGGCCTTGCCGCCGGTCTCGACCGGGGGCAAGTCGTCCTCTTCTTCGGCCGGTGGCTGTGGATCCGGCGGCGGTGGTGGTACGTCAGCGACGCCGAGGCGTCTTACGGCTCGGGGGACGACCACGGCACCGACCAGGATCAGCGCCGCCGCGCCGAGACACGCGACGGTCCAGTCGACGGCGTCGTAGAGCACGCCCGCTGCCAGGGACCCGGCCAGCGCGCCCAGCAGCTTGGCGGATTCGTACACGCCCATGCCGCGGCCCGCGTGGTCGCCCGACGCCTCCGCGATCACCGACTGCTGGATCGGAATGACCGCGGCCCAGGCTAGACCGCTGAGAATCCACAGGGCGGCGATGACGTAGGGGTTGGGTGCCCAGGCGAGGCCGGCTGCGAAGGCTGTGCTGGCCAGGGAGGCGAGCATCAGGATCCGCGTGCGGCCGAGGCGGACGACGTAAGTGTGCAGGTGTTCCGCGGCGATACTCATCGCGATCGCACCGGGCAGGAACACGTACGCCACCTGCAGCACGCTGAGGTCGAACTCGCGCTGGAGATGCAGGAGCAGCAGGAGCGAGATCGCTGCCTCGGCCGCCATGGTCAGTGCCACGGCGCCCAGCATGGGGCGCAGCTTGCGGCCGATGGCACCGAGACCCGCGGCGGCCGTGCCTTCCGTGTCGCTGCGACGTGGCGTTTGCCGACGGGGCGAGGAGAGCAGGAGCGAGCCGGCGAGCACACAGGCCGCGGCGCAGGCCCAGAAGATGCCGTCGAAGTCGATCTGGCCGATCAGCGCCATACCGGCGACGAAGGCCACCCAGGAGCCCGTCTCCTGCGCGGCGAGGAGCCGTGGAAAGACCGCGGAGTCCTCCGCGAGACGTTCGCTGGCGATGGCGCGGACGCCGACCCACAGCAGCGCGCCGCCCACTCCGCCGACCGCGGCGGCGGCGTAGGCGGTGGGCGCGGAGTGCGCGAGGGCGTAGCCGACGGCCGAGGCCGCGTACAGGAAGGCTCCGGTCGCGGCGACGTAGCGACGCTCGAAGCTGTCGGCGAGTACTCCGGCGATCGGCCGCGCGATGACGGAGAGGGCCATCTCCACGGCTAGCAGGATGCCGATCTCGGTGGCGCTGAGCCCGAGCGTGGCGCCGGCCCATAGCGGCAGGAGGAAGTCGAACAGTTCGTTGGGGCCGTTGGTGAGCGTGCTGGCGTAGAGGGTGCGTTCCTCGCGTTGGCGACCTGCCTTTGTGCTCTTCACAGGCGTGGGGGGAGGTTCTCCGATCATGTATCGCTCCAACTCCGAGCACTGTTCGCTTAACTCCGAACGGTAGACTGAGTTAAGTTGTGATCGCAAAGAGTTGAGTGCGGAGCGCCCCGATGACGCATCAGGTGACTGCCCCGGCCACGCAAGAACGTGCTCTCGCCCTGCTCTGGGGAGGGGACGCGCGCGGGTCACGTGGGCCGGCACGCGGACTGACCGTGGAGCGGATCGTCGATGCCGCGATCGAGGTGGTGGAACGGGACGGACCGTCCGCCATGTCGCTTCGCCGGGTGGCCGCGCACCTCGGTGTCGGTGTCGCGTCCCTCTATACGTACGTGCCGGGCAGGGCCGAGCTGGAGGCTCTGATGCTCGATGCCGTCGCGGTCGGCCGGATTCTGCCGCACGAGCGGCCCGGCAGCTGGCGCGACAAGCTGGAGGCCTTGGCGCTCGACGACTGGCAGGAGATCCGGCAGCATCCCTGGGTCCTGCAACTGGGGGCCGCCGAGCAGGTTCCGGGCCCGAACATGCTGCGCTGGCTGGATTCGGCACTGCGGATCTTCGAGGACACCAGCCTCAGCGAAGCGGAGAAGCTGTCCGTGATCGAGTCCGTCGACGCGTATGTCCGCGGGCTGGGCCGGCTCCGTACGGAGGCGGCAGGTCCGTGGGACGAGGAGAGCGGGATCGCCCCGGAGATCCAGCAGCGCGACCACACGCTGGGGCACCTGGTCGACTTCGACCGGTATCCGGCGCTCCAGCGAGCGCTTCAGGCGGGAGCCAGGCCGTACTCCGGTGACCAGTTCACCTTCGGTCTGCAGCGGCTCCTCGACGGCATCGAGCAACTCGTCGACAGCCGCGCGGGATGATCGCGTGACGGCGGCTGAGAGGCGTTCGACTCGGGATCCCGAGTCGGGAGAGTGGGGGATCGGACGATGACACGTTCTGTTCTGGTCACGGAAGCAGGCCACATCAGTGAGGCCATGGCAGCGGACTCCACGGGACAGCTGCGGCCGACGGGCGCCATGCGGATCCGGGACGGCCATCCGCTCGACGCCGACGGACGTATCCACCCCACCTGGTACGTTGCCGGACCCGAGCAGTTCGCGCACGCCGGCGCCAATGCGGGTTTCTTCCGGCGCAACGACGACATGGCTCGGGCGATTCTGCGACACGCGGTGGCCAGCAGTCGTTGACCCCCGGCTCTACGTGCCGATCTGGGCCTTGATCCCGTCGAGTACGACGTCCAGCCCGAGTTGGAAGGAGCCGCCGAAGTCGTTGCTGACGCCGACGTGCCGGACCAACGTGGTGGAGTTCCTCCTGGCGGTCGAGGCAACGTTGGGTCTGGCCGCGCAGTTCCTTCACCTCGGCGGGGGTGAGTTGGCTGCCGCGCCGGGTGATTTTTGCAGCGGTGTATCCCTGTACGTAGTTGGTGAGATCCCACAGCGGCGGTCAGCCCGGGCCCTTCCAGCCGACTCTGTGGAGAAGCGAATAGACCCGCTCGGATCGTGAGAGGGAGTAGGGGCCGAGCAGCGTGAGTGGCGATCAAGGCGGGCAGGCTGCGGCCCCAGGGCCGGTATGACTGGTTGCCCTGCGGGGCCCATAACCCGGCGTACCGGAGGACCTTGACGTGTTCGCGGTGCGTTAAGGATCGGGGGCATGAGGCCCCTGAGCATGACCTGTGAGTGCTCACTGAAGGTGCGCACCGAGGCCTTCACGGCGCTGCTCGGCGAGCCCGACGCGCACGGCGAACCAGAACTGACGCTGGATCGCCGTGCATGAAGGGGGTCACTGTCGGCTGACCGTCCGCGTCACGCCCGCGACGACCGACGTGGCCAGGATCCAGCCGGTGAGGACCAGGACGTACGACAGGTACTGGTACGGGCCCTTCGGGGCGAACGCGGCCTCCTGGCCGAAGGAGATCACCGGGAGGAGGAGGTCGAGGGTGTAGAAGACCGGGTTGAAGGGCGGGGCCTCGTCCGGCTTCAGGGCCGGCGGGTGGTGCAGGGCGTATGAGATCGAGCCGACCGCCAGCAGTGAAAGGAGCCAGACCGCGGCGCGCAGCGGGCGGAAGCCGTAGCCGACGGTCGCGTCCTGGACCTGGCCCCAGAGGCGGCCGTACCAGGGAAGTGTGCGACGGTGGCGGCGCTGCTTGGCCAGTTGGACGACGCGGGCCGCGTCGTCGTCGCCGATACGGCGGTAGGCGGCGGTCAACTGCTCGTAGGCGTGCGGGACATAGCCGTCGCTGTCCCGCTCCAGCATGGGCAGGCGGCGTTCGGCGGGTTCGTGTGGGGTGAGGGTCGTATAGCTGAGACCGTCGAGATGGACTGTGTCCGGCAGCTTCTCCGGTTCCACGAACAGGACTTCCACCTGGGCCCGGCGCAGGTTGAGGCCGCCGTCCAGCGGTTCGCCTCTGCGCAGCCACAGTTCTCCGACCGTGCAGCTGGTGGCCCGTAGCGCCATGTCGCCGGGGTTCGACAGACGCGCGTGCGACAGGTCGAGGCGGCCGGCGACACGGGCGCCCCGCAGCCCGATCCAACCCTCGACGTCCGCCTGCCGCAGCAGCAGGTCGCCCTCCACGGCGAGCGTCATGGCGTCGAGGGCGACCTGGCCGGGGTGGCGAAGGCGGGCGTCGGTGAGATTGACCGATCCGTTGACGGTGGCGCCGTTGAGCCGTATCTGCCCGTGCGCCTTCAGCCCGGGGGCATGGAGGTTCTTGCCGACGGTCATCTGGTTGAGCTGCAGCACCGGCTCCGCGGCATCCGGCGCGCTGAACTCGGCGCCCTCCATGTACAGGCTCCCCGCGATCTGCGCCCCGCCGAGCCGCACGAGCCCCCGGAACCGGGAACGGGTCATCCGCAACACGCCCTCCACCTGCACGGCGTGGGAGGTGAGCCCGGGCAGGACCGACTCACTGAGGTTCAGCTCGCCGAGCCGGCAGGCGTAGAAGCGTGGAACCTCGTCGAAGTAGCAGTGCCGCAGCCGGGCGGGGTGGTCGACCGTGGCGTACTGGAGGTCGAGCATCCCGGAGACACGAGCGCCCATGAGACTGAGCAGTGCTATCTCGCCCTCCTCCTGAGGGCCGTTGAGCAGCAGCGCCCGCAACACCTCGGCGCGTACGGTCCGTTCCGGCCCCCAGTCGGCCCCGTCCGCCACGTCCTCGTCGGTTCCGGAGTGGAAGTCCACGGACTCCCCGCGGGAAAACGCCCGCCACACCCGCTCTTCGGCCGCCGTCAGATCGTTGATCTCCATCAGCGGGGACTCTGACGGGGCCCGAGGCGGGTGTCAACTCGCCGGTTACGCCCTGATGTTCCACTCCGCGATGACAGGCCACCCGTGCTCCGTCGACAGCCGGCTCAGCGTCCCCGTCTCCAGCCGGAACAGCCGCCCGTCCGACGGCGGCAGCCCCAGTCGGCGAGCCGTCAGCACCCGCAGGAAATGCCCGTGGGCCACGAGCAGCACGTCCCCCTCGGAGAGCACCGGGGCGATGCGCGACAAGACGCCGTCGGCACGCTCGCCCACCTGCCCGGGCGATTCGCCCGCGTGCCCGTCCGGACCGGGCGGCGCCCCGTCCGTCCACAAGCCCCAATCGGGACGGGTGCGGTGGATCTCGACGGTGGTAACGCCCTCGTAGCCGCCGTACTCCCACTCATGCAGGTCCGGGTCCACCACCGCCCCCGACAGGCCCGCGAGTTCAGCGGTGCGCACCGCGCGACCGAGCGGGCTGGTCAGGACGAGCGCGAAGGACCGGCCCGCCAGAAGTGGAGCGAGGGACTTGGCCTGTTCCTCGCCGCGCCGGGTGAGGGGCAGGTCGGTCCGGCTGGTGTGCTGACCCGACGCGCTCCACTCGGTCTCGCCGTGGCGGATCAGGAGAAGGTCGCCCATGACCGTTACATCGCCTACTTCGCCGACTCGACGGAGTGGCCGCCGAACTGATTGCGCAGCGCCGCGATCATCTTCATCTGCGGCGAGTCGTCCTGCCGGGAGGCGAACCGCGCGAAGAGGGCCGCGGTGATCGCCGGCAGCGGTACCGCGTTGTCGATGGCCGCCTCGACCGTCCAGCGGCCCTCACCCGAGTCCTGCGCATAGCCGCGCAGCTTCTCCAAGTGCTCGTCCTCGTCGAGGGCGTCGACCGCCAGGTCGAGCAGCCAGGAGCGGATGACGGTGCCCTGCTGCCAGGAGCGGAACACCTCGCGTACGTCCGTGACCGAGTCGGCCGCCTGCAGCAGCTCCCAACCCTCGGCGTAGGCCTGCATCATGGCGTACTCGATGCCGTTGTGAACCATCTTCGAGAAGTGCCCGGCGCCCACCCTGCCCGCATGGACATAGCCGTACGGTCCTTCCGGCTTGAGTGCCTCGAAGATCGGCTGGAGCCGGTCCACGTGCTCCTTGTCGCCGCCGACCATGAGGGCGTAACCGTTCTCCAGGCCCCACACACCGCCCGAGACGCCCGCATCGACGAAGCCGATGCCCTTCGCCCCGAGCTCCTCGGCGTGCTTCTCGTCGTCCGTCCAGCGGGAGTTGCCGCCGTCGACGACCGTGTCGCCGGCCTCCAACAGGTCCCCGAGTTCGTCGACGACCGACTGGGTCGGGCCGCCGGCCGGGACCATCACCCAGACGATGCGCGGGCCTTGGAGCCGGCCGACCAGTTCGGTGAGGCTGCCGACGTCGGAGAGCTCGGGATTGCGGTCGTAGCCGATGACGGTGTGCCCGGCCCGGCGGATGCGCTCGCGCATGTTCCCGCCCATCTTGCCGAGACCGATCAGGCCAAGTTCCATGGCTGTCATGCCCTTTCGCTTCCTATGAGCGCGTGGTGGTCGGCAATCGTGGACGGTGCGTCAGACACGGCCGCTCCCCGCCTTGTCGGCACCGCGCAGGGCGATCGCGTACATGTCGTCCGCGTCCAGGCGGCGCAGTTCCTCGGCGATCAGCTCGGACGTGGGGCGGACCTTCAGGGCGAGGGTGCGGGAGGGCTGGCCGGGCAGGGAGAGGGTGGCCAGCGGGCCTTCGGGGCGGTCGATACGGACCTCGCCGTTCACGGTGTCGAGTTGTACGCCCGTGACGACCGGGCCGGGGGTGACCACCCGCTCGACCCGCACTCGCAGCCGGGCCTCCAGCCAGCGGGCCAGCAGCTCGGCGCTCGGGTTCTCGGCCTCGCTCTCCACGGCGGCGGAGATCACGTCCGCACGGGCCTGGTCGAGGGCCGCGGCCAGCATCGAGCGCCACGGAGTCAGCCGGGTCCAGGCGAGGTCGGTATCGCCCGGTGCGTACGAGGCGACGCGCTGCTCCAGGGCGATGAGCGGGGCCTCGAGCGCATACATGTCCGTGATCCGGCGCTGGGCCAGCGCGCCGAGGGGGTCCTTCGCGGGGACCTCGGGGGCGTCCACCGGCCACCACACGACAACGGGGGCGTCCGGGAGCAGCAGCGGGAGGATCACCGAGTCGGCGTGGTCGCCTGTCTCCCCGTACAACCGGAGTACGACCGTCTCGCCGGTGCCCGCGTCCGCGCCGACCCGTACCTCGGCGTCGAGGCGGGATTTCGTGCGGTCGCGGGGCGTGCGGGAGACGCGCCGGATGACGACGAGGGTGCGCGAGGGGTGCTCGTGCGAGGCCTCCTCGGCCGCCTTGATCGAGTCGTACGCGTTCTCCTCGTCCGTCACGATGACCATCGTCAGGACCATGCCCACGGCGGGGGTGCCGATGGCGCGGCGGCCTTCCACGAGGGCCTTGTTGATCTTGCTTGCCGTGGTGTCGGTCAGGTCGATTTTCATGGCCTGCGCCAGCTCCGTCCGTTCTTGTGTGCCGGAACCCCATTGTCGTCGAGCGAGGTGGCGACCGCTTGGGATCAACCACGCGCGGGGGCCGGGGATTCCCGGGCGGGGAGCGGGCGCGGACACGGAGAAGGGGCGGGCCGTTGGGCCCGCCCCTTGTGGGGGGTTCCCGAGGTGGCGTTGGTGTCAGCCGGCTGACTGGAGGACCTGGACGTAGTCGACGACCATCGGGTGGCCGGGCTCGGTGGCGGCGTCCGGGCCGCCGCCGTGCGCGGCCGGGAAGGCGCCGCCCATCGCGACGTTCAGGATGATGAAGAAGCCGTGGTCGGTGGCGTTGGTCCAGGTCGTGGCGTCGACCTGGTTCTCGCGCACCGTGTGGTAGTTGTCGCCGTCGACGTAGAAGCGGATCTCCTCGATGTCGCTCGACCTGTCCCACTCCAGGGCGAAGGTGTGGAAGCCGGCCGTGCAGGCCTCGCCGGGACACGCGGTGGAGCCGCCGATGCCGGTGTTCTCGTTGCAGGGGCCGCCCGGGGCGGTACCGCAGTGCATGGTGGCGAACACCGTGTTCTGGCCCTGGGTGTTCTCCATGATGTCCAGCTCGCCGACCATCGGCCAGTTCTGGTAGTTGCCGCGGTACGGCTCGCCCAGCATCCAGAACGCGGGCCAGTAGCCCCTGGCCGCGGCGCCGGTGACGTTCGGCGTCTGGAGGCGGCTCTCGACGCGCAGCTTGCCTCCGGCGGGCGGTTCGAAGTCGGTGCGATTGGTCTCGATGCGGCCGGAGGTCCAGTTGCCGGAGGCGTCGCGGCGTGGCGTGATCCGGAGGTTGCCGTTGCCGTCGAGCGAGACGTTGTCCGTGCTGTCGGTCATCGTCTCGATCTCGCCGGTGCCCCAGTTGGCGGGGCCGCCTGGGTAGCCGGTGCCGGTGGCGTACTGCCAGTTGTCGCGGTTGACGCCGGTGCCGGCGGCGCCATTGAAGTCGTCGGTGAACACCTCGGTCCAGCCGGACGGGGGCGGTGGGGGAGACGCGTTCGCGGGCAGGGTGATCGCCGCGGCGCCCGCGGCCAGGCCCAGTGTGCTCAGTACGGCGATGAGCACATGCTTCAGGGGTTTGCGCCTGCTATGGGTTCCACTCATGGATGCCTCGTTCACGGTGGTGTGGGGGTGCGGGTGGGGGATCCACCGAGAGGCTGTTGAGAGCGCTCTCAATGAAGCCGCGCCCGACAATGTGCTCTCTGTCACGTCAGTCGTCAAGAGGTAAAGCAGAGAAAGTGCTTGCGGGGGAGCGGAGTTCACACTCTGAACGAAGGGGAAGAGCGGGCGCCCGGAGGGCGAAGCCCCCGGTCACAGGGTCGGGGCCGGATCCGCAACCGGCGGCGCCCCGCCGCATCGGGCAGAACCCTGGCGCATCCGCCAGGGCCCCCGGCCTACGTCCTCACCGGTGAGGCGGATATTGTCCGCGTGGATCAGTGGGCGCGCCGGGGGGCGTGGAGCAGAAGGAACCAGCCACGAGACGCGAATCAGACGGCGCGATCAAGCCGCGCACGAAAAAAATCAAGCCGAGCGTCAAATGGTGGGAACCTTCGGGCTGTTTCTGACTTCCTACCGTGTGCCGCGTTGTGGGTCCGAGTATCCCTTTCCTCATCTTCCTCGTCGGCCACGGACGCCGCACACCACGCTCACTGAACCACGCACAGGAGAACACGTATGCCCAGCCGCCGTCGCTTCCTCGCCGGGACCGCAGTCGCGCTCGGCGTCACAGGGGCGGCCACGGCCTGCGAGTCGGCCACGACCCCGGACACCGACGCGCTTCCGCAGGCCCCCGTCGTGCCCGCCGCCCAATCCCCGGCGAACGGGCTGAACTTCGTGGTGATCCTCGCGGACGACCTCGGATACGGCGAGCTCGGAGCGTACGGACAGAAGCTGATCCGCACCCCGCACCTGGATGCCCTCGCGGCCGAAGGCCTGCGCTTCACGGACGCCTACGCGGCGGCCCCGGTCTGCGCGCCCTCGCGCTGCTCCCTGTTCACCGGACTGCACAGCGGGCATGCGACCGTACGGGAGAACCCGTGGGGGCCCGGAGGCCAAGCGGCCCTCACCGACCGCGACTTCACCTTCGCCGAGGCCCTGCGCGCCCGCGGCTACCGCACCGCGCTGGTCGGCAAGTGGGGCTTCGGCCCCGAGGAGCCGAACCAGCCGAGCCACCCCAACGCCCGTGGTTTCGACGAGTTCTACGGCTACATCTCGCACCGGCACGCGCACGACTACTACCCGCCGTACCTGTGGCGCAACGCCGAGCGGGAGGAGATCCCGGAGAACGAAGACGGCGCCAGACGGGCCTACGCGCCCGACCTCCTCGAGGCCCGCGCCCTCGACTTCATGGACGCGCACAAGGACGAGGCCTTCCTCCTCTGCCTCACGCCCACCCTGCCGCACGCGCCGAGCCGCGCGCCCGAGATGGGGGCGTACGGTTCCCGCCCCTGGCCGCGGCCCGACAAGCTGCACGCCGCGCAGGTCAGCAAGTTCGACGCGCTCGTCGGCAACGTCACCAAGCGGCTGGAGTCGCTCGGCATAGCGGACCGGACCGTGGTGATCGTCACCAGTGACAACGGGCCGCACGAGGAGGGGCGTACCGACCCCGGGCTCTTCGCTGCGAGCGGCGGCCTGCGTGGGATCAAGCGGAACTTGTACGAGGGGGGTATCCGCGTTCCGCTCATCGCCTGGTCGCCGAAGCGGGTTCGCTCCGGCGTCACGGATCGGCCGACTCCGCTCACCGATCTGCTGCCGACGCTGGCCGAGCTCGCGGGCGCGCCCGCCCCGGCGGATGTCGACGGGCTGTCCATCGCGCCGCTGTTGCGGGGTGGCGCGGATGCCGTCGCCCGCCATGATCACTTGTACTTCTACCGCAACCACAGTGGGCGGACTCCGGGTTCCGATGCCATCGATCGGTGGCGGGGGCGGCGGCTTGCCGAGGCGTTGCGGCGGGGGGATATGAAGGCGGTGCGGTTTGCGCCTGGGCAGGATCGGAACGTGCCCGATGATCAGTGGGAGGTCGAGTTGTACGACCTTGCCAGGGATCCCGGTGAGCGGGATGACATCGCGTCTAAGCGGCCTGGTGAGGCGGATGCGTTGGTGCGGTTGATGCGGGCGTCTTGGGCGGACCAGTACGAGCGCAAGCCGTTCGGGGTTTCGCTTGATGTCGTTTCGCGCGGCGACGGGTTTGTGGTGACGGCCACGCTTGCGAATGGCTCCGCCAAGCCGTGGACTGGGGCTGGGCTTGAACTCCGGGTTCCTGGGGGTTGGAGTGTGCAGGCGCTCGGGTCGGTGAGCGCGGACTTTGTTGCTGCGGGTGGGCGGGTCACCGGGCGGTGGACGGTTACGCCTACCGTCGAGGGTGGGTGGCTCAGCTGCGTGGGGACCGCGCGACATGCGGGGGCGCCGGTGCGGTATGCCGCGACCGCCCACACCAGCAGCGCGGCCTGAGCTCCGCCGGGTTGGGCGTCCACCGCGGGTGGGTGGGGTGCCTACCGGGGTGGGGTGACATGTTGTGTCGCGGCTGCGGGTGCGTTGTGGCTGGTCGCGCAGTTCCCCGCGCCCCTGAAAAACCTGCGACTGCCCGCACCCCGAAGAGCCAGCGAACCGAAAAGCCCGCACCCGGAAGAGCAAGCGAACCGAAATGGCCCGCGTCCCGGAAGGGGCCCGCGCCCCGAACCCGCCCGCGCGGAAAAGCCCGGACCCCCGACTACCCGCAGCTTCCCTCCGGTGGGAGGGGACGTGGGCCGGTGCGTCCTATGCCCGTCGCTTAGCTTCGGTCTGGGCACACCAGCACCCTGTGGAAGCAAGGGGCCGTATGCCCTGTTGGCGACGGGCTGACGCACCGGCCCGCGGCCCCGCACCCACCACGCACCTAAGGGGCGCGGGGAACTGCGCGACCAGCCACGACGGCGCCGCAGCCGCCCAACCGCCGGAGGCACCCCGCGGGGAACCGCGCGACCGGCCACAACGGCGCCGCACTCGCCCAACCGCCGGAGGCACCCCGCGGGGAACCGCGCGACCGGCCACAACGGCGCCGCACTCGCCCAACCGCCGGAGGCACCCCGCGGGGAACCGCGCGACCGGCCACAACGGCGCCGCACTCGCCCAACCGCCGGAGGCACCCCGCGGGGAACCGCGCGACCAGCCACAACGGCGCCGCACTCGCCCAACCGCCGGAGGCACCCCGCGGGGAACCGCGCGACCAGCCACAACGGCGCCGCACTCGCCCAACCGCCGGAGGCACCCCGCGGGGAACCGCGCGACCAGCCACAACGCACCCGCACCCGCCCAACCGCCGGAGGCACCCCGCGGGGAACCGCGCGACCAGCCACAACGCACCCGCAGCCGCCCAACCGCCGGAGGCACCCCGCGGGGAACCGCGCGACCAGCCACAACGCACCCGCACCCGCCCAACCGCCGGAGGCACCCCGCGAGCAACCACCACGAACCGTCAGCCGACAACGAACCCAACCGCCCAACCGCCCAACCGCCCAACCGCCGGAGGCAACCCGCTCAACCGCCGGAGGCACGCGGATGCCACCCCAGTGCCCGCGAAATCCCCAGTGCAGCGAGCCGTACCGCCGGGATCAACGCCGGTACCTGGGCGTCGCGTTCCGGTACCACCACCGAGGCCGCCGCGACGACGGAGCCGTCCGCGTTGCGGACCGGTGCCGCCACCGACAGGGCGTCCTCCGTCACCTGACGGCTGCTCACCGCCACGCCCGTGCGCCGCACTTCGGCCAGGACGCGGCGCAGGATCGCCGGGTCAGTGATCGTGTGCGGCGTGAAGGCGACGAGCGGCCGCGCGCAGTACGCCTCCTGGGACGCCACGTCGCTGAAAGCAAGCAGCGCGAGTCCGACACCCGTCGCGTGCAGTGGCCAGCGCGCGCCCACCCGGATGTGCACGCCGACCGCCGAGTGGCCCGAGATCCACTCGATGTAGACGACCTCGTCACCGTCGCGCACCGCCATCTGCACGTTCTGGTGAGTGGCCTCGTACAGGTCCTCCAGGTACGGAAGCGCGACCTGCCGCAGCGCCAGCCCGCGCGGCGCCAGCGCCGCGACCTCCCACAGGCGCAGGCCCACGTGATACGCCCCGGACGCGTCGCGCTCCAGCGCACCCCACTCGCTGAGCGCACCCACCAGCCGGTGGGCGGTGGTGAGGGAGAGCCCGGCCCGGCGGCTGATGTCCGTGAGGGACAGCGCCGGGTGATCGTGGTCGAAGGCGGCGAGCACGGCGAGGAGGCGGTCGGGCGCCGAACGTACGGTCATCGGGTCGTCCAAGCTTTTTCCAAGCGTTGTCCAAGCTCAACCAGTCACAAAACTCAGCCCAGTTCGGACTCGGCGATCCGCTGTAGAAGCGTGTGCAGCGTGTCCCGCTCGGCTGCATCCAGCGGATGGAGCAGCGCGCTCGTCGCCCGCCGCCCCGCTTCGTGGGAGTCGCGCAGGAACGACCGGCCGTCCTCCGTCAGGGCCACTATCCGGCTGCGGCGGTCGTCGGGGGACGGGCGGCGCTCGGCGAAACCGAGCTTCTCCAGGTCGTCGACCAGGCCGACGATGGCGCTCGGGTCGTATCCGAGGCGAGCGCTCAGCTCCCGCTGGAGTGCCCCCTCCGTGGTGGTCAGGTACCGCAGCAGCGCGTAGTGGCGCAGTCGTAGCCCCGACTCCTGGAGGAACGCGTTGAACAGCTGCCCGGAGCGCAGACCGATCCGGTACAGGAGGTAGCCGGTGTCCGAGTGCAGCCCGCGCATCCACGGCTCCTGAGCGTCGATGGCGTCGGGGTTCGTGGCGTGCGGCTGGCCGGCGATGGCGGGCTCCCTGGTCGAGGCCCCGGTCGGGGGCGGGTGTGCGTGGTGCTCACAGCATGGCGCACAACTCGGCCCACAACAACTATTGACGTCGACAATTATTGTCCTTAGCTTCGATCCTGTAGCCGCGAGCTTCGATCCCGTAGCCGCAGCTCGCTCGTCTCGCAGCCGCATCCGCTTTCTCGAAGGGACACCGTCGTGCCCAGCATCGATCTCTCCGGCAAGGTCGCCGTCGTCACCGGCTCCGGCCGTGGTCTCGGCCTCGCCTACGCGCACGCTCTCGCCGCCGCAGGCGCCTCCGTGGTCGTCAACGACGTGGACGCCGACGTCGCCGAGCAGGCCGTCAAGGCGATCACCGAGGCCGGTGGCACCGCGGTCGCCGAGGTGGTTCCGGTCGGTACGTCCGAGGCCGCGGACCGGCTCGTCGCGCGTGCCGTGGAGGAGTTCGGGAGGCTCGACATCCTGGTCACGAACGCGGGCATCCTGCGGGACCGGGTCCTGTGGAAGATGACCGACGACGACTTCGACGCGGTGATCACCACCCACCTCAAGGGCACCTTCACCTGCGCCCGCGCCGCCGCCGTCCGCATGCGCGAGCAGGGCGAGGGCGGCACCCTGATTCTGGTCGGCTCCCCGGCCGGACAGCGCGGCAACTTCGGCCAGACCAACTACTCCGCCGCGAAGGCGGGCATCGCCGCCATGGCCCGTACGTGGTCGATGGAGCTGTCCCGCTCGGGCATCACCGTCAACGCGATCGTGCCGGTCGCCGCCACCGCGATGACCGAGACCATCCCGGCCTTCGCCCCCTACATCGAGGCCATGAAGCAGGGCGAGCCGCTGCCGGACTTCCTGCGCAAGGGTGAGGGCTTCGGCACCCCCGAGGACTGCGCCGCACTGATCCCGTTCCTCGCCTCCGAGGCCGCCCGAGAGGTGACCGGCCAGGCCATCGGCATCGGCGGCGACAAGGTGACCCTGTGGTCCCATCCGCAGGAGATCAAGGCGGCGTACGCTGACGGTGGCTGGGCCCCCGACACCCTCGCCGACGCCTGGCCCACCTCGCTGGGCGCCGAGCCGCAGACCGTGGGCGTCCCCGCGCCGAAGTTCCCGGAGGCGTGAACCATGACGAACCTCAACGTCGAGGAACTCGTCGCGATCGACGTCCACACCCACGCCGAGGTCTCCTCCAAGGGCAAGTCCTCGCTGGATGACGACCTGCACGACGCGTCCTCCGCCTACTTCAAGGTCGAGGGCAAGCGGAAGCCCACCCTGGAGGAGACGGCCGCGTACTACCGCGAGCGGAAGATGGCCGCCGTGATCTTCACGGTCGACGCCGAGTCCGCCACCGGCACCGAGCCCGTCGCGAACGAGGAGGTCGCCGAAGCGGCGGCGGCCAACCCGGACGTCCTGATCCCCTTCGCCTCCATCGACCCCTTCCGCGGCAAGGCCGGCGTGAAGCAGGCCCGCCGCCTGGTCGAGGAGTACGGGGTGAAGGGCTTCAAGTTCCACCCCAGCATCCAGGGCTTCTTCCCCAACGACCGGTCCGTGGCGTACGCGCTGTACGAGGTGATCGAGGAGACGGGGACGATCGCCCTCTTCCACACGGGGCAGACCGGTATCGGCGCCGGAGTGCCCGGCGGGGGCGGGATCCGGCTCAAGTACTCGAACCCCATGCTCGTGGACGACGTCGCCGCCGACTTCCCGCACCTGAAGATCATCCTGGCGCACCCGTCCTTCCCCTGGCAGGACGAGGCCCTCGCCGTGGCCACGCACAAGCCGGGCGTGCACATCGACCTGTCCGGCTGGTCGCCGAAGTACTTCCCGCCGCAGCTCGTGCAGTACGCGAACACGCTGCTCAAGGACAAGGTGCTGTTCGGCTCCGACTACCCCGTCCTCACCCCGGACCGCTGGTTCGCGGACTTCGAGAAACTGCCCATCAAGGACGAGGTCAGGCCGAAGATCCTCAAGGAGAACGCGGCCCGGCTGCTCGGACTGACGAAGGCGTAAGGGGGCCACCGATGCGCAATGAGGGAGTGGGGTCCTGGCCCGCACGCCGGGCCCGCAAGACACCCCGACGCACCGCCCTGATCCACCACGACACCGAGACGACGTACGCCGAACTGTACGAGCGCACCACCCGCCTCGCACACGCCCTGCGCGAGGCCGGCATCCGACGCGGCGACCGGGTCGCCTACCTCGGCCCCAACCACCCCTCCTACCTGGAGACGCTGTTCGCTTCGGGCACACTCGGCGCGGTCTTCGTGCCCCTCAACACCCGTCTCGCGGGGCCGGAGATCGGCTACCAGCTCGCGGACTCGGGCGCCAAGGCACTCGTGTTCGCGCCCTCGCACGCCGGGCTCGTCGCCGGGCTTCCGGGCAGTACCGATGTGCGGTCGTACGTCGAAGTCGGCCCCGAATACGAGGCGTTGATCGCTGAGGCGTCCGCCGAGCCGATCGACCAGACCGTCGGCGCCGACGACACCTGCATCATCATGTACACCTCGGGGACGACCGGCCGCCCCAAGGGCGCGATGCTCACCCACGGCAACCTGACCTGGAACGCGGTCAACGTCCTCATCGACCACGACCTGATCGCCGAAGAACGCGCCCTGGTCTCCGCCCCGTTGTTCCACACGGCCGGCCTGAACATGCTCACCCTGCCGGTCCTGCTCAAGGGCGGCACCTGCGTCCTGGTCGAGGCCTTCGACCCGTCCGCCACCTTCGACCTCATCGAACGGCACCGGATCACCTTCATGTTCGGCGTCCCGACGATGTTCGACCAGGTGGCGCGGCATGAGCGCTGGGCCGACGCGGACCTGTCGTCCCTGCGGATCCTGACGTGTGGCGGCTCTCCGGTTCCGACCCCGCTGATCGCCAAGTACCAGGAGCGCGGGCTCACCTTCCTTCAGGGCTACGGCATGACGGAAGCGTCGCCCGGCACGCTCTTCCTGGACGCCGAGCACGCGGTCAGCAAGGCGGGTTCGGCCGGGGTGCCGCACTTCTTCACCGATGTCCGGGTCGTACGGCCCGATATGGCGCCGGTCGAGGTCGGCGAGACCGGTGAAGTCGTCGTCCGTGGGCCGAATGTCATGCCCGGCTACTGGGGGCTGCCGGACGAGACCGCCGCCACCTTCAGCGACGGGTGGTTCCGCAGCGGGGACGCGGCCCGGGTCGACGAGGACGGCTACGCCTACATCGTCGACCGCATCAAGGACATGATCATCTCCGGTGGCGAGAACGTCTATCCCGCCGAGATCGAGGACTTGCTCCTCGCCCACCCCGACATCGTCGAGTGCGCGGTCATCGGCGTGCCGGACGACAAGTGGGGCGAGGTGCCGCGGGCCGTCGTCGTGCCCCGCGAGGACGTGGAGCTCGATCCGGACGAGGTCCTCGCCTCCCTGGCCGGGCGCCTGGCCAAGTACAAGATCCCCAAGTCGGTGGTGCTCGCGGAGGAACTTCCGCGGACTGCCTCCGGCAAGTTGCTGAAATCCCGGGTGCGTACGCGGTACGGCGCTCCCAAGTCTTCGGACTCTTCCAACTCGTAGTGAAGGAACGGCATATGAGCATCACTGTGAACGGCATCGACGAGCTCAAGAAGCTCGCCGGGAGTGACCTCGGCACGAGCGAGTGGATCGAGGTCACCCAGGAGCGCATCAACACGTTCGCCGACGCCACGGGGGATCACCAGTGGATCCACGTGGACCCCGAGCGCGCCAAGGAGGGCCCGTTCGGCGCCCCCATCGCCCACGGCTACCTCACCCTCTCCCTCTTCATCCCGCTGTTCACCGAGCTGCTGGACGTCGAGGGCGTCTCGACGAAGGTCAACTACGGCCTGAACAAGGTGCGTTTCCCCTCGCCGGTGAAGGTCGGCTCCAAGATCCGCCTGGTCGGGAAGCTGGCGTCGGTCGAGGACGTTCCGGGCGGCGTACAGGTCACCGTCGACGGCACGATCGAGATCGAGGGCGGCGCCAAGCCCGCGGCCGTGCTGCAGAGCCTGTCCCGCTTCTACGCCTGAGTGCCGCAGTCGAACAGGGGCGCGGGGGCCTGCTGACCGGTGCATCCGGTCCGCAGGCCCCCGCGCCCCTTCGCGCTGTCGCCCGCCGCTTGGTTCACATAGGAGCTGCTGTCCTCGTCGGGAGCCGCCGCCGCGACCACGGGAACGGCGAGCGCGGTCAGGCCGGCCGGGGCGGCCCGAAAGCGGCCCCGGCCGGCTGGTGCCGGGTCAGCCGCAGCGGCCGGTGGTCCACTCGTGGGAGCGGAGCTTGTAGGTGCCGGCCAGGTTGCCGCCGTGCTGCTGACGGGTGCAGCCGGCGCGGTCGTTCCCGTTTGCGCCCTTGTAGTAGACGACGCCGGTGAAGCGGGATGACGTGCCCGCGTTATAGACGGACTTGACGTTGTGCGTGGCCGACCAGGAGCAGGTGACAGGGGCGCTCCGCCAGTCCATGTCGGCCGCGTTCCAGCTGCACTTCCTGCCTTCGAAGTTGCGCTCGGTCCAGAAGCAGACGTCCCCGCTGTCGCAGTCGACCGCGGTGGGTGCCGCCTGGGCGGTGGAGGCCGGCAGGGCGAAGGACGCGACGGCCGCGACGCTCATCGCGAACGCGGCGGCCTTCGAACGGTTGCGCAGGATCTGGGGCATGAATCGGGCCACGAGCATGTCTCCTCGGAGGGGGGTGGTTCGTTCTCTGACGACCCGAGGCTGGCAACGGGAGACGGGCCGGAACAAGGGAATCCTGGCTGGTGGGACGCTGGGACGGCATTCCAGCGACCTACCTGCGGCGTCCTCGGGGCGCTGGGACGGAGCTGGGACGGCGCGGGGAATGCCGGAAGCGGACACCGTCATCTGTTCCAGAAGTGGCTGAAGTTGGCCGGGGTGCGAGCGGTGAGTTTCTGGCACAGTGTGGCCGGGCGCGGGGGCCGGGTGGGGGAAACCTGGGGCGCCCTCTCATCTACGTACAACTCCGCCGTTCAGCGCGGCCAAAAGAAAATAGGGGGACCCCCGTGTCTTCGTGCACGGAGTCCGAGCGATTCGCAGCCTGTCTGCGATCGCTCAAGGAGAGATCGGGACTCAGTTACGCGGCTCTCGCCGCAAAGGCCGGAGCCAGCGGTTCCAGCGTGCACCGCTACTGCTCGGGGACCTCGGTCCCCCACGACTACGGCACCGTGCACCGCCTCGCGGTGGCCTGCGGTGCCGCTCCGGAGGAGCTACGCACGCTGCACAAACTCTGGGCCCTGGCGGACGCCGCCCGGGAACCGGAGGCCGAACCGCCGGAGCGGGTCGTGGTGCAGCCGGATCCCCTCGCGGGACCGCCGGAACCTGTTGCGGGGCCGCCGGATCCCGCTGACCTCGGCGACCTCGGCGTCGGGCACGGCGCGGACGGTGGCGCCGCGGACATGGCCGCGGCGCCCGCGGACGTACGGCGGGAGCCCGCGGATGTACGGCGGGAGCCCGCGGATGTACGGCGGGAGCCCGCGGATGTACGGCGGGAGCCCTCGGATGTACGGCGGGAGCCCTCGGACGGTTCCGGGGCCGTGGGGTGGCGCCGTCGGCGGATCCACGTCGGCGTGGCCGTCGGCTTGGTGCTGCTTCTCGGCGGCTTGGCCTTGACCCTGCCGTCGCAGGGCCCGGACGAGGACAGCGACGGCGGTGGCGGTGGCGCCGCGAGCGCCGAAGTCCTGCAGAAGACGGACCACCGGCTCCTGTTCACCCCCGCGTGCCGGGAGGTGGTGGCCATGGGCCAGCACGACGCGTGCGTCCGCGAGATACAGGAACTGCTGAAAGACAAGGGCACAGTGATCGGCGTGGACAGTGACTTCGGACCGGAGACACTGCGCCGTGTGACCGCCTTCCAGGTGTACGCGGGGATCGAGCCCGCAAACGGCGTGGTCGGCGACGCCACGAAGAAGGCGCTCTACGAGTCACAGGTGCGCCTGAACGCCTGGTCGAAGGACAAGGTACGGCGCCACATCCGAGCGGTGTTCACCGAGGCACCGGACCGCGCGATCGCGATCGCCGACTGTCAGTCCTTCCTCGACCCGCTGCACATCCTCCCGAACACCAACGGCACGCGGAACTGGGGCTTGTTCCAGATCTCCGACGCCCGGCTGCGGGAGCTGGGCGGCACGCCTCGCAAGGCGCTCGACCCGGAGTGGAACATCCTCGCGGCGAAGCGGTTGTGGAGTCAGGACCGGGACTTCAGCGACTGGCCGCACTGCGATCGGGCGTTCAGTCCGACCCCCTCCGCCTCGCCGTAGGGGGTGAGGGGCGTGGGACTGCGGCGCCGCATGGCGATGCAGTCCCACGCCCCGCAAAACTCTCAAGGCTCAGCTCACGTCCACGAACACCGGGTTCGAGTAGAACCATGTGTCCGCCCACGGGTCGCCCTTCCCAGGCTCGTGCGGGATCGGGCCATGCGGGTCAACTGCCGCCCCCAGATAGCCCGTTCCGTTGCGGTTGCCGTCGCTGCCCCGCAGTCGTACGTAGAAGGAATCGTCGCCCGCTGTCAGAGGGATGCGCAGGGTGTACGTGCCCTTGCGACCCGATACCTCCTTCGTGTGCACGACCTTCGTGTGGGGGGCTCGCCACTCGTCTCGGTCCGTCACCCGGCCCCGTACCGCACCGCGGATCACGTCGATGTGGGCCAATTCCGGGAGGATTCCCTGGGGATTGGGGCGGGAGGCGGTCGTCACCGTGACGTACAAGGTGAGCTTCTCTCCCTTACGAACCCGCAGCCGGCCGCCGAGCGTCACACCGCGGCCGAAGTCGCGGTCCCGCTTCACGCGGACGTCGAGGCCGTCCAGCAGATGCCCGTGGTCGAGCCAGACGCGCCCCGCGCGCAGGCCCGCCATCACCGATCGGTAGCCGTAGCGGGTGACGCCCACGTGGGTGCGGCTGAACTGGCCGGGCCAGAAGTCGCCGCCCGGCTGGGGCTCGGTGGTGTTGACCGGGTCGGGCAGGCGTCCGGTGTTGTCGAAGTTCTGGCCGGGGAGCCAGTCGCCGTTCTTCCAGGTGTCGAACACCACGCGGTGCACATCGGAGTTGGTGGTGATGGTGAACAGCTTGCCCTCGGCGAGCATGGCGTCCCACAGGCCTCCGACGGTGGCCGTCATCCAGTCGAAGCCGCCGTACGTGACGTAGGCGTCCGCCGGGTAGCCGGGCCAGGAGTTCTCCGAGGGCTTGTTCTCGTACTCGCCGCGGATCGAGGTCGGACCGCGCCAGCCGGGGATGGCGCCGCCCTGGGCGCCGGGCGCGCCCTCCACGCCGATCATGATCTCGGGGGCCGCGTCCCGCCAGTTGCGCATCTCGTGCGGGGAGTCGATGCCGAGCCGCAGCGGGTGGTTGGCGAGGACGAGCACATCGTCGACGTAACCCTTGCGGCGCTGCTCGGCCAGCCACTTGATGGCCTTGACGGCGTGCGCCTCGTTGCGCGCGGTGTCGGGGTGGTTCGGGCCGCCCTTGTCGTAGCCGAGCAGTTTGCCGTCGTAGGCGAGCTCGAACTTCGTGAGGATGTCGACCTCGTGCCGGCCCGGTGCGGCGAAGACGGTGCAGTGTTCGGCGCCGGGGATGTACCACTCCAGGCCCTGGAAGATCAGCTGCCGCGGGTTCGCGGCCCGTGCCTTCAGGATCTCCTGGTGCTCCAGCTGCGCCCCGAACTCGGCGTGCCCGAAGTTGGAGTGCTCGTTGAACACCAGCCAGTCGACGCCGTATTTGGCGCCGCCTTTGACGACCTGGTCGAAGGTGTACTTCGCGTCATGGCTGTAGACGGAGTGGACGTGGTGGTCGCCGACGAGGTAGGCGAGGCGGGGGTCGTTGCCGCCCAGCCGGCGGCTGTCGGCGGCCGCGGGGGTGGCGAGAGAGCCTGCGGCGAAGGCGGCGCCGAACAGGCCTGCGCGGCGCATGAGTTGGCGTCTGGATAGGCCCTGGGGGTCCAGGGCGGCGGGGGAGACGGATGGGTCGGCCCAGTCGGGCAGTTGCTGCTCGGACATGATCGGTGAACGCCCTTCGGATCAGTGGTTCATGAACGACGTGACGGGCAAGGCGCGTTCGACGATCCGTACGTCACCGAGCCTGCCGTGCAGGATCTGGTCGATCTTTCCGGCGTACTCGTAGCCGCCGAGCAGCCACGGCAGCCCGAGCGAGGTGAGCCCCACGGAGCGCGCGGTGGGATTGCGCGCGACGGGACAGCCCTGGACGTACAGCGTGGTGTGCGAGCCGTCGTTGACGACGGCGACGTGCCACCACACCTCGCGGGCCGTCTCGTCGCCCCAATTCGTGGCGATGCCCTGCTGGTTGAGCGGCCGTACCGCCCACTGCGGGCCGGGTCCGTCGGACAGCGAGAGGGTGGCGAGCGGCTCGTCCGGGTCGCCCTCGGTCTTGCCGGCCGCTCCGCCCGTACCGGTGCGGCTGATGAGCCCGGACCAGGCGTTGCGGGACGGGTTCCAGTCGGCGGGCAGCTGGTAGAAGGCCTCGACGGTGTAACCGCCCCTGAAAGTCGCCGAGTTGAGCGGTGCGTTCTCGTCCGTACGGAGATAGGCGCCCCGCAGCGGGGACTTGTCGCCGTGGAAGAAGAGGCTGCCGTGGCCCGGCTGGTCGGGGTGGTGTGCCGACGACCAGGTGAGCGAGCCGTCGCCCACCTTGACCACGGTCAGGTCGTTGCCGCGCCCGGAGAGGTCGCGGACGGTGCCGTCCATCGCCTCGCCCTCTCCATGGCCGTCGAAGCGCCAGTACGCCACCGTCCCCCGGACCAGCATCTCGGAGGCGGGCCGGGGCGCTCGCGGGGGCACCGGGGCGAAGCCGGAGAAGCGCTGCTCGAAGTCGATCGCCACCGAGAACCGGTCCTCGGGGCCGGTCAGTTCGATCTCCTGCCGCTCCAGCGCGTTGAGCCCGTCGCCCGCGCGGCCCAGGATCCACGGGGAGATCGTCTCGACGTCGATGGTGTCGCGGTCGAGATCGAAGCGGTAGAGGCGGATCATCGCCGCTCCGCCGTAGTAACGGTTCTGGTAGTTCGTCAGATGCAGATGTACGTCGTTGCCGGCGGCGTTCTTGCGGACGGTGCGGGCGGCCGGCCAGTAGTGCCCGTTGAGGCTGAGGAAGATCTGGTCGTGCTCCTTGACCAGCCGGTCCCAGAGCTGCTGCCCGTACGGGGACAGGGTGTCGTCCTCGTAGACCAGTTCATGGGTGGTGAGGATGACCGGCGTCTTCGGATGCTGGGCGATGACGTCCTTGGCCCAGGCGTACCCCTGCGCCGACAGCCGCCAGTCCAGGGCGAGCACGAGCCACTGGCGGCCGGCGGCCTTGAAGAGGTGGAAGGTGTTGTAGCCGTCGGGTGAGGCGCCGCCGAACGTGGGCTTGTCCTTGAAGCGGCGGGGGCCGAAGGCGTCCAGATACGGGGTCGGGCCCCGCTGGTCGTCGGTGGAGGACTTCACGTCGTGGTTGCCCGCGAGGACGCTGTAGCCCACGCCCCGCCGGTCGAGGACCTCGAACGCCATGCTCGCCGCGGTGACTTCGGCCTGCGTGCCGTTCTCCGTGAGGTCGCCCAGGTGCGAGAGGAAGACGATGTTCTCGTCCTTGCCCTGCTCCAGGATGTAGCGCAGGGACGCCTCGATCGGGGCGGGGTTGATGCTCGGCCCGTCGAAGAGGTACTGCGTGTCGGGCATCACGACGAGGGTGAAGCGGCTGCTGTCGGGGTCGGGTCTCCAGCGGGTCTTCGCGGCGGACACCGAGGGCGCGGGTGCCGCCTGCGCGGTGGCCGTCGGCAGCGCGACCGCTGCCGTGGCCGCGCCGATCAGGGCGGTGGCTCGCAGGAAGTTGCGTCTGCCGGCGCCCGCCTGTTCGGCCTCGGGGGCCTGGTCATGCTCATGTGAAGTACATGTACACACGTCTGCTCCGTGGGAAGGGGGAGTGTTCCGGGAGAGGGGGGTGGCGAGATCAGAGGACGCGCAGGGTCCAGGCCCAGCGGTGAGGGCCGGGCGGGATGAGGTACTTGGCCGAGGTGTCGGGCCCGCACGAGGCCGTGCCCAACCCCCGGTGCGCGGCGTCGAGGTGCACGACGCAGCCGGGCCGCGGCACCAGCTCGTCGTGATGTGTGGCGGCGGCCAGGTCCTCGGCGCGGTGGCGGGTGACCGAGACCTGGCTCGGCGCCCCGAGTTCCACGGCCAGTCCGGTGGCGTCCGGCGCCGACAGCGTGAACCGGCGCACGCCGTGCCGCCCGCCGCTTTCCTGGGGCCGCAGATAAGGGGTGAACAGCTCGTCCACCGGGAGCGAGTGATGCCCGACGGGTGCGCCCGTGCTCCGGTCCGGATAGGACTCCCAGGGGCCCTGCCCGTACCAGTCCAGGGCATCGAGCCCGCCGACCGTCTCGAAGACCGTGCCGACCCGCGCCACATCGTCCAGCGCGTCCGGGAGTTCGGCCGACTCCTCGATGCGCAGGCCACCGGCGACGGGCGTGATCACCTGCTCGTGGCGGACGTTCCCTGCGCCGGTCTCGTACTCGGCCCGTACCGTCACCCGGCCGCCGTCGCGCTCCACGCCCACGACCTTGCGTACGAGCGTGTCCAGGCCCCAGTCGCGCCAGCGGGCCGCCATGCCACCGATCTCGTCGTTGTCGGTGGGGGCGCGCCACAGGCTCAGGACGGGGGGCGCGGCCAGCATCGGGTGGACCAGCAGCCCCTCCTCGTCCACCTCAGCCGGAGGACCGGTCACCGGCGTCGGCGCTGCGGCGGCCACCGCACCACCGAGCCGGACCTGCGGCAGGCAGACCTCCGTGCCGCGCGGCGCCCAGGCCTCGTCGCCCGCCGTCGTGACCCGCAGCGTCAGCCAGGCCTCAGCCGCGCGGGAGCTGGGAAGCGGGAACGGTACGGGCACCGCGGCCGACTCACCGGGCAGTACGTCGGGCAGCTCGGCCGGCGCGCTCTCCGTACCGCCGTCCGCGCGCACCAGACGCCACTCGGCGGCCAGCCACTCCAGAGTGCGGAAGTGCTGCCGGTTGTGGACCAGGAGTACGCCCTGGTCGTACGTCAGGCGGACCGGCGCCGCGATCTCCCGGTGCTCGTACATCGCCGGCTTGGGCGTGCGGTCCGGGAACACCACGCCGTCGGCGATGAACGCGCCGTCGTGGATCTTCTCGCCGAAGTCGCCGCCGTACGCCCAGCGATGGCCGGGCGCGGTGACACCGTTGTCGTACTGGCCGACGCCCGCGCGTCCGGCCGGTCTGCCGTCGTTCACCCGCTGGAGCATGCCGTGGTCCCAGAACTCCCAGATGAAACCGCCCTGAAGACCCGGGGTTGACTCGATGGCGGCCCAGTGGTCGGCGAGGGTGCCGTTGCTGTTGCCCATGGCGTGCGAGTACTCGCACTGGATGAGCGGCTTCGTCTGCTTGCCGGACAGCGCGTGTGCGACGCAGTCCTCGATCGGGGCGTACATCGGGCAGACGATGTCCGAGGCGACCGTCTCGTCGGACCAGTCGAGCTTGGCCGCGCCCTCGTACTGCAGGGGGCGGGTGGGGTCGTGCCGGCGTATCCAGCCGGCCGCCGCGTCGTGGTTCGCGCCGTAGTCCGACTCGTTGCCCAGCGACCAGATGACGACGGACGGGTGGTTCTTGTCGCGCAGGACCATGCGTGAGACCCGGTCCACGAAGGCGCCCAAGTAGCGGGGGTCGTCGGCGATCTCGTGGGCGTGGTCGTGAGACTCGATGTTCGCCTCGTCGACGACATAGAAGCCCAGTTCGTCGGCGAGGTCGAGGAGCGTCGGGTCGTTCGGGTAGTGCGCGGTACGGATCGCGTTGAAGCCGAAGCGCTTCATGACGACGAGGTCCGCGCGCATGTCGTCCGCCGTGAGCGTGCGGCCGGTCAGCGGGTGGAAGTCGTGCCGGTTCACGCCCCGGATGAAGACGCGCTCGCCGTTGACCAGCAGGTCCCGGCCCCGTATCTCGACGTCCCGGAAGCCGACCAGGTGGTGCGAGGTGTCGGCCACGGAACCGTCGGCCCGGTGCAGCCGTACCGTCAGCTCGTACAGCTCGGGTGTCTCGGCGGTCCACGGGTGTACGTCCCGTACGGTCGCCCGCAGCCGGGCCTCGCCGAGGAAGTCGGACACCCGCATGTCCTCGGCGTTGAGCCGGTCGAACTCGGCGTCCTGGGCGAGGAGTTGACCCTCCAGGGCCCCCGTGACGTACCAGCCCTGAGGCAACGCCCCCGACGCGTTCCGCACCTGGCAGTCCACCCGCAGCCGCCCGTCCCGCCGCGCCCTTACGGTCACATCCGCGAGATGCAGCGGATCCGTCGCGTACAGCAGCACCGAGCGCGTGATCCCGGCGTGCCACCACTGGTCCTGGTCCTCGAGGTGCGAGGCGTCCGACCACTTGATGACGGTGAGCCGGAGCGTGGCGGTGCCCCCGGGGCGTACGACGTCGGAGAGGTCGAACTCGGCGGCGAGGTGGGAGTCCTTGGAGATGCCGACCGGATGGCCGTTCACATGGACGAGGAGGACGCTCTCGGCCGCGCCCACCTGGAGCACGATCCGTCGGCCGGCCCACTCGGCGGGGATGTCCACGGAGCGCTCGTACACGCCCGTCGGGTTGGCGGTGGGCGAGGCGGGCGGGAACTCGCCCCAGGGCATACGGAAGTTGGTGTACTGCGGGAGGTCGCCGACGTCCTGCGTCGTCCAGGCGCCGGGCACCTCGATCCGCGTCCATTCGCCCGAATTGGCGCCGGGCGCGGGCAGCAGCTGGAAGTGCCAGGAACCGTCCAGGGACAGTGCGTCCTCGCGGCGGTCCACGGCGTTCATCGGCAGCCGGCCCCAGGAGGTCAGCTCGGGTGACTCCCAGGGGCGCAGCGCGATCAGCGGATCGCGGCGCATCAGCGGATGGCTCCCTTGCCGAGGTCCGCGATGATCTGTTTGGCGCCGATCGCGAAGACGATCAGCAGGGGGATCAGGGCCAGTACGGCACCGGTCATGACCATTCCGTAGTCCGTGGTGCCGTGGACGCCGTTGAGCTGGGAGAGGGCGACCTGGAGGGTCACGTTGTCCGGGTTGGTGAGGGCGATCAACGGCCAGGCGTAGTCGTTCCACTGGCCCATGAACGTGAAGATGCCGAGGAAGGCGAGGCCCGGCCGGACGACCGGCAGCGCCACATGCCAGTACTGGCGCATGAAACCGGCGCCGTCCAGCTTCGAGGCGTCGAGCAGTTCGTCGTGGATCGCGCTCTTCATGTACTGGCGCATCCAGAAGATGCCGAACGCGTTGGCCGCCGCCGGGACGATCAGCGAGGTCATCGAACCGATCCAGCCGAGGTTCGCCATGATCACGAACTGCGGGATGGCCTGGAGCTGGGCCGGGACCATGAAGATCGCCATCATCACCGCGAACAGCGTCCGCTTTCCGGGGAACTGGAACTTGGCGAAGACGAACGCGGCCAGCGAGTCGAAGAACAGGACGAGGAACGTCACCGAGGTGGCGACGAGCAGCGAGTTGAACATCGACCCGAAGAAATCGATGCTGTCGAAGAGCTTGCTGATGTTGTCGTCGAACTGCGAGCCGGGCAGCAGCTTCGGCGGGTACGAGAAGATGTCGGTCGACGTGTGCGTCGACATGATCACGGCCCAGTAGAACGGGAAGGCCGAGAGCAGTACGCCGACGATCAGGGACGCGTGGAGGGCGATGCCCCTGCGCCGGGTGCCCTCGATGAGCTTGGGCTTGGTGGACTTGACGGGCTCGGCCTCGGCGGGCCTGGCTTCGGTGGTTGCCATGGTGACCGGCCTGCCTATTCTTCGCCCCGGCGCTGCACCAGGCGCCAGTTGATGATCGAGAAGAGCACGACGACGAGGAAGATGCCCCAGGCCACGGCGGCGCCGTAGCCGAAGTCGTTGTTGTCGAAGGTCTGCTGGAAGAAGTAGAGGACCATCGTCCGGCCCGCGTGGTCGGGACCGCCGGAGAACGTCGACTCGTTGGCCGTGGTCTGCAGCAGCACCTGAGGCTCGGAGAAGCTCTGCAGTCCGGTGACCGTCGAGATGACGAGCACGAACAGCAGCACGGGCCGCAGCAGCGGCAGCGTGATCCGGAAGAAGGTCTGCACGGGTCCGGCGCCGTCGACGCGGGCGGCCTCGTACAGCTCGCCCGGGATCGTCTGGAGACCGGCGAGGAAGATGATCGCGTTGTAGCCGGTCCACTGCCAGGTCATCAGGGTGGCGATGGCGACCTTGATGCCCCACGGGGTGTTCAGCCAGGCCACCTGGTCGAGACCGACCGCCTGCAAGAGGGCGTTCACCAGGCCGAAGTTGGTGGAGAACACCGAGCCGAAGATGATCGCGACGGCCACGACCGAGGTGACGTTCGGCAGGAAGTACGCGAAGCGGTACAGGTTCTTGAAGCGGACCGCCGAGTTGAGCATCACGGCCGTGATCATCGCCAGGAAGATCATGGGGAAGGTGGCCAGTGCCCAGATGACGATGGTGTTGCCGATCGAGCTCCAGAAGTCGCTGTCGCTCAGCAGGTACTTGTACTGGTCGAGCCCCGCCCATTCCATCGAGCCGAGGCCGTCCCAGCGGTGGAAGGACAGGTAGAGGGAGAAGCCGACCGGTATCAGGCCGAAGGCGAGGAAGAGCAGATAGAAGGGGGAGAGCGCGAGATACAGCCGCCAGTAGCTGAGGATGCCCTTCTTGGGGTGCTCGGGCGGGGTCTCGATCACGGATGCGGGGGGCTTGTCGACCACGGGTGCGGTAGCCATCAGACGCTCACCCCCAGGTGCTCCCCGATGCGCCGGCATTTGCTCATGGCGTCACTCCAGGCTTTCTTCGGGTCCTTGCCGAGGACGCCGACGTTCTTGATCTCGTCCCTGATGGGCTGCCCGAGCGCGACGTCGAACGGGCTGTTGAAGGCGACCGGGATCTTCTCCGCGGCCGGCCCGTAGACGTCCATCGTGATCTGGTCGCCGAAGAACGGATCGGGCTCGCGCAGCTTCGTCATCTCGTAGGAGGCGGGAGTCGAGGGGAAGAGCCCGGCCTCGATGAAGCCCTGCGCCTGGTTGTCCGCGTTGAGCATCCAGCTGATGATCTCGAAGGCCCGCTCCGGCTCCCGGCACGCCTTGGTGATCGCCAGGAACGAGCCGCCCACGTTGGAGGGGCCGCCCGGACAGTTCGCGACGCGCCACTCGCCTTTCATCTTCGGCACTTCGAGCTTGAGGTCGCCCGCGGCCCAGGAGGCGTTCAGCGCACTGGGCAGCCGCCCCTTCTCCTTGGCCGAGATCGAGTCGGGTGTGCCGCTGACGATGCTCGAGACGAGCCCGCGGCGCTTGGCCTCCACCGCGCGGTCCCAGCAGACGCGTACATGCTCCTGGTCACCGATGAAGTTCTCGTCCTTGTCGACGAACCGCCGCGTGCCCTGGCCGATCGACATCTCGAAGACGCTGCCGACGTCGGTCAGCATGAACGCCCCGCGGATCCGCTGCTTGAGCCGCTCGCCCGCCGCGAAGAATTGGTCCCAGGTGGCCATCTCCTTGGAGACGTCCTCCGATTCGTACGGCAGCCCGGCTCTCTCGAAGACGGCGGGCTGGTAGTAGTGCACGACCGGTCCCACATCGATGGGGAAGCCGATGAGGCTGCCGTCCGGGGCGATGGCCTGCTGCCACTTCCAGTCCAGGTACTGGCTCTTGAGCTTGTCCGCACCGAGCGTCCGCAGGTCCACGAACTGGTCGGCGTTCGGCAGGTACGAGGCCATGTCCTCGCCCTTGAGCCCCACGATGTCGGGGATGTGGGCCCGGCCGGTCATCGTGGTGAGCAGCTTGGACCGGTAGTAGCCGCCGATCTGGGTCGCTCTGAGGTTCACGGCGCTGTCGTAACGGGCCTTGGCCTGCTTGACGACGGTCTCGCTCAGTCCGCCGCTCCAGTACCAAAGGACCATGTTCCGGCCGGTCGACCCGGTCGGAACGGCGCAGCCGGAGGCCAGTCCGCCGAGCGCCGTGGCGGCCGTACCGGCCAGGCCGGCGCGGAGCAGGCCCCTTCGTGAGAGCCGCACAGCTCCCACCGCCTTTCGCATGTGTTCGCTCTTTCGCGTGGGGATGTCAGACGTGGGGTCAGACGTGGGGAATGTCAGAACTGCCCGGTCGGGGCGGGCGGGGTCACCGGGGCGTGCGGGAGGGGCGGACCGGGATCCGCGGGCAGGCGGTCGGCCAGGAAGCCGTACGCCCGCCGTAGTTCCGGTTCCTCGACGGACTGCCACCACTCGTGGACGCCGTACCAGCCGGGCGCGGCCAGGGCCCCGCCGTGATGGCGTACGGACAGTCCGGCGGCCAGCACGGCGAAGCGCAGCCGTTCTTCGAGGGGCCAGCCGCCGAGCGAGGCCGCGACGAAACTCGCGCCGAAGACGTCTCCGGCGCCCGTCGCATCCACGACGTCGACATCGAGAGCCGGTACATCGGCGTACTCGCCCGTGGTCTGGTCGACGGCGACCGCACCCTCGCGGCCCCGCGTGACCACGGCCACCGGCACCAGCTCGGACAGCTTGCCGAGCGCGGCGGCAGCCGTGTCGGTGCGGGTGTAGGCCATCGCCTCGGTGTCGTTGGGGAGGAAGGCGTGGCACAGGGCGAGCTGGTCGAGGAGCTCGGAGGACCACTGCTGAGTGGGGTCCCAGCCGACGTCCGCGTAGATGTGCGTGCCGTTCGCCGCCGCCTTCGCGAGCCAGGCGCGGGGCTCGGCCTCGATGTGCACGAGGGCGGTGCGCGCGGCGGGCGGATCGCCCATCAGCGCATCCTGCGAGTACGGGGGCTCCTGGCCGTGGGTGACCAGGGCCCGGTCGTGGTCGTACGCGAGGGCGACGGTGAGCGGGGTGTGCCAGCCGGCTGCCGTACGGGACAGGGAGAGGTCGATGTGCTCCTGGTCGGCGAGGAGGTCACGGCAGTACGCGCCGTAGTAGTCGTCGCCGAAGACCGTGGCCAGGGAGGTGTTCAAGCCGAACCGGGCCGCCGCCACGGCCAGGTTCGCGATCCCTCCCGGGCCCGCGCCCATGCCCTCGGTCCAGATCTCCTCGCCGGGAGTCGGCGGCTTGCCCAGACCGGTCAGGACGAGGTCGTAGAAGAGCAGCCCGGTCAGCAGGACATCGGGCTGTTCGTCGCCCACGCGCCGTTCCTCTCGTCAAAACCTGCATTTCCGTGCACAGGATCGTGCGCGCATCCAGCCAATTTGGCAAGAGTTGAGCAGAATCGAGCATGGAATTGATTGCGAATGACGAGTACTGTTCACGGCGTGCTGGCAGAACGACGACACCAACTCATCCTGCGGTCCCTGCGGTCCGGCGGGCCCGCCGCCGTGACCGACCTCTCGGAACAGCTGGGCGTGAGCCCCGCCACCATCCGCCGCGACCTGGTCAAACTCGAGGAGGACGGCCTCCTCACACGGGTCCACGGCGGGGCCGTAGCCGAGGAGGGGGACCAGCCTTTCGCCGAGGTCGCGGAGGTGCGCGTACCCGAGAAGGATGCCATCGCCGAGCGGGCCGCGGCGATGATCGAGGACGGCCAGTCCGTACTGCTCGACATCGGCACCACCGCCTACCGCCTGGCCCGGCAGCTGCACGGCCGGCGGATCACCGTGATCACCAGCAACCTGGTGGTCTACGAGGAACTCGTGGACGACGAGGGCATCGAACTGGTGCTGCTCGGCGGCATGGTCCGCCGCGAGTACCGCTCCCTGGTCGGCTTCCTCACCGAGGACAACCTGCGCCAGCTGCGCGCGGACTGGCTGTTCCTCGGCACAAGTGGAGTGCGCCCCGGTGGGCAGGTGATGGACACGACGGTCGTCGAGGTCCCCGTGAAGCGCGCCATGATCGCCGCGGCCGACAAGGTCGTGCTGCTCGCGGACCGGGCCAAGTTCCCGGGTACGGGGATGGCGAAGGTCTGCGGACCCGAGGACCTGGACGTGGTCGTGACCAACGGCCCGGCGGACGCCGGAACCAAGTCCGCACTGGAGGAGGCGGGCGTACGCGTGGTGCAGACATGAACCCGTGTCGTGCGGACATGAACGTGGAAAGGGCTGTGGCGTGAAGCTGACGATTCTGGGTGGCGGCGGATTCCGGGTGCCACTCGTGTACGGGGCGCTCCTCGGGGACCGCGCCGAGGGCCGCGTCACCGACGTCGTGCTGCACGACCTGGACGCGGGGCGGCTCTCGGCCGTCGCCCGCGTCCTCGCCGAACAGGCGGCAGGCGTGCCGGGCGCACCCGCCGTGACCGCCACCACCGACCTCGACGAGGCGCTGCGCGGCGCCGACTTCGTCTTCTCCGCGATCCGCGTCGGCGGCCTCGAAGGACGCGCGGCAGACGAGCGGGTCGCCCTCGACCAGGGCGTCCTTGGCCAGGAGACCGTCGGCGCGGGCGGCATCGCGTACGGGCTGCGCACGGTGCCCGTCGCCGTCGACATCGCGCGGCGCGTGGCCCGGCTCGCCCCCGACGCCTGGGTGATCAACTTCACCAACCCGGCCGGACTGGTCACCGAGGCCATGTCGCGCCACCTCGGCAACCGCGTGATCGGCATCTGCGACTCACCGGTCGGCCTCGGCCGCCGGATCGCCCGCGTCCTCGGCGTCGCGAACCCGCGCGAGGCGTGGATCGACTACGTCGGCCTGAACCACCTCGGCTGGGTCCGCGGCCTGCGCGTCGCCGGCCGCGACGAGCTGCCGCGCCTGCTCGCCGACCCGGATCTTCTCGGCTCCTTCGAGGAGGGCAAGCTCTTCGGCACCGAGTGGCTCCGCTCCCTGGGCGCGATCCCGAACGAGTACCTGCACTACTACTACTTCAACCGGGAAGCCGTACGCGCCTACCAGAACGCCGAGAAGACCCGCGGCGCCTTCTTGCGCGACCAGCAGGCCGGTTTCTACGAAGCGATGCAGCGCCCCGACGCCGAGGCGCTCAAGACCTGGGAGAGCACCCGGGCCGAGCGCGAGGCCACGTACATGTCCGAGTCCCGGGCCGCGGCGGGCGCCGGCGAGCGCGACGCCGACGACCTGTCTGGGGGCTACGAGAAGGTGGCGCTCGCCCTGATGCGGGCCATCGCCCGCGACGAGCGCACCACGCTGATCCTCAATGTCCGCAACCAGGGCACCCTGTCCGTGCTCGACACGGACGCCGTCATCGAGGTGCCCTGCCTTGTCGACGCCAACGGCGCGCACCCGGTCGCCGTCGACCCGCTCCCCGACCACGCGACCGGCCTGGTCTGCGCGGTGAAGGCGGTCGAGCGCCAGGTGCTCGTCGCGGCCGAGTCCGGCTCCCGTACGACCGCGGTGAAGGCCTTCGCCCTGCACCCGCTGGTCGACTCCGTGAACGTCGCCCGTCGTCTCGTCGAGGGCTACACCGCCGAGCACCCCGGCCTCGCGTACCTGAAGTAGCAAGCCCGAGCCTTGGGTAGAGCCCTGAGGCACGAAGCAGAGCCCCCGAGGAGACCCGCACATGCATGACGAACGCCGCAGGATCGAGGAGCGCGTCCAGCGCGTCCACGACCAGCGCATCAAGACCGCGCTCTACGCCGCCTCCGTGCCCTTCGAGGTCGAGGCCTGGCAGGCGCCGGGCGAGCCCGTCCCCTTCGAGGAGGCTGCGTCGGCCTCGTACGCGCCCTTCGCGATGGACACCCCCTGGGGCCCGCCCTGGGGGACGACCTGGTTCCGGATGCGCGGACAGGTGCCCGCCGAGTGGGCCGGCAAGCGCGTCGAGGCCGTCATCGACCTCGGGTTCATCGGCGACTGGCCCGGCAACCAGGCCGAGGCGCTCGTCCACCTCGCCGACGGCACCCCGCTCAAGGCCGTCAACCCGCTCAACCAGTACGTGCCCATCGGCAACCCGGCAACGGGCGGCGAGGAGATCCACTACCTCGTCGAGGCCGCGTCCAACCCGGACATCCTCGCCGACAACTTCTCGCGCCCCACCGTCATGGGCGACGTACTGACCGCCGGCGACAAGCCGATCTACACCTTCCAGCGCGCCGACCTCGCCGTCCTCGACGAGGACGTGTTCCACCTCGACCTGGACCTCCAGGTGCTGCGCGAACTGATGGTCCACCTCGAAGAGCACGACCCGCGCCGCCACGAGATCCTGCACACCCTGGACCGGGCCATGGACACCGTGGACCTGGACGACGTCTCCGGCAGCGCCGCCGCCGTCCGCGAGGTGCTCGCCCCCGCCCTTGCCAAGCCCGCGCACGCCAGCGCCCACACCGTCTCCGGCGTCGGCCACGCCCACATCGACTCGGCCTGGCTGTGGCCCATCCGCGAGACCAAGCGCAAGACGTCCCGCACCTTCTCGAATGTCACGGCACTGGCCGACGAGTACGAGGACTTCATCTTCGCCTGCTCGCAGGCCCAGCAGTACGAGTGGGTGCGCGACAACTACCCGCAGGTGTGGGAGCGGATCAAGAAGTCCGTCGAGAAGGGCCAGTGGGCCCCGGTCGGCGGCATGTGGGTCGAGGCCGACGGCAACCTGCCCGGCGGCGAGGCGATCGCCCGCCAGCTCGTGCACGGCAAGAAGTTCTTCATGGAGCACTTCGGCGTGGAGACCAAGGGCGTGTGGCTGCCGGACTCCTTCGGCTACACCGCCGCCTATCCGCAGCTCGCCAAGCTCGCGGGCAACGACTGGTTCCTCACCCAGAAGATCTCCTGGAACCAGACCAACAAGTTCCCCCACCACACCTTCTGGTGGGAGGGCATCGACGGCACCCGCATCTTCACCCACTTCCCGCCGGTCGACACCTACAACGCCCGGTTCAGCGGCGAGGAGATGGCCCGCGCCGTGCGCAACTACCAGGAGAAGGGCGGCGGTACGCGCTCCCTCGCGCCCTTCGGCTGGGGCGACGGCGGCGGCGGCCCCACCCGCGAAATCATGGAACGAGCCCGGCGCCTAGCGGACCTGGAAGGCTCCCCGAAGGTAGTCGTGGAGCACCCCGACAAGTTCTTCGCGGACGCCCGCGAGGAGTACCCCGACGCCCCGGTGTGGGTAGGCGAGCTGTACTTGGAGCTGCACCGCGCCACGTACACCTCACAGGCCCGCACAAAGCAGGGCAACCGCCGCAGCGAACACCTCCTGCGCGAGGCCGAGTTGTGGGCGACCACGGCAGCCCTGAACGCACCGGGCTACGCCTACCCGTACGAAAAACTGGACCGCCTCTGGAAAACGGTCCTACTCCACCAGTTCCACGACATCCTGCCGGGCTCCTCGATCGCCTGGGTGCACCGGGAGGCGGAGGCGGAGTACGCGAGGGTCGCGGAGGAGGTCCAGGAGATCACACAAGAAGCGATCGCCGCTGCTACCGCTGTGGACAATCGTTCCGCGACCGCTGTGGGCAATCGTTCCGCAGGGCGATGGGGGTCCCCCCGCTCGAGCGAAGCCGAGAGTGGGGGAGGGTGGGCACAGCCAACAGCGGAGGGCGCCCATGCTTACAACGCCAGCCCCTACGACCGCGCAGAGGTCGTACGCACCTCGGTAGGCGTCCCGATGTACACGGAGGTTCCCGCGAACGGCAGTGCGCCCCTGGGGGCGGGCGAACCGCCACACCCCGTAACGGTCACCGAAGGCCGAGTCCTGGACAACGGCCTCGTACGAGTCGAGGTAGCCGACAACGGCACCTTGACCTCCGTACGAGACCTCCGGTCAGACCGAGAAGTCCTAGCCGCCCAAGGCAACTTGCTCCGCCTACACACCGACCTCCCGAACTACTGGGACGCCTGGGACATCGACAAGCACTACAAGAACCGCTACACGGACCTCCTGGACACCGAGTCCATCACGGTGGTCGAGGAGGACCCCCTCCTCGCGGCGATCCGCGTAGACCGAGCCTTCGGCAAAGGCTCCCGCATCACGCAAACCATCACCGTCCGCGCGGGCAGCCCCCGTATCGACATCGAGACGGAGATCGACTGGCACGAGACGGAGAAGATCCTCAAGGCGGCCTTCCCGGTGGACATCAGGGCCGCACACTCCTCCGCCGAGATCCAGTTCGGCCACATCCAGCGCCCCACGCACACCAACACCAGCTGGGAGTCGGCCCGTTTCGAGGTCTGCAACCACCGCTGGGTGCACATCGGCGAACCCGGCTACGGCGTAGCGGTCATCAACGACTCCACCTACGGCCACGACGTCTCCCGCACGGTCCGCGAGGACGGCGGTACGACCACAACGGTGCGCCTCAGCCTGGTCCGCGCCCCCCGCATCCCCGACCCGGAGGCAGACCAGGGCAAGCACCGCTTCACGTACGCGCTGCTGCCGGGCGCGACGATCGAGGACGCGGTCGCGGAGGGCTACGCGCTCAACCTGCCGCTGCGGGTGGCCGATTCGGCCGGCGCGGCCGAGCCGGTGGTGAGCGTCGAGGGTGCGGGCGTGACCGTCGAGGCGGTCAAGCTCGCCGACGACGAGTCGGGCGACGTCGTCGTACGCCTCTACGAGTCCCGCGGCGGACGCGCCCAGGGCACCCTGCGCACCGGCTTCCCCCTCGCCGGAGCCCAGGTCACCGACCTCCTGGAGCGGCCCCTCACTGAGGCGGCCGTAGAGGGCGGCGGTGTCGCGGTGTCGCTGCGCCCCTTCGAGGTGCAGACCCTGCGGCTGTCACGGCGGAATGACTGACCCCGTTTTCCATGAAGAATTAAGAAACGGGTAAGAGCCCAGGTCACGGCGGGTTTTCGGCCCGCCGTGACCACGTCCTGTTGCCTTTACGACACCTGAAGTTCGCCCTGTACCCCTGGGATGGCGCGGCAAGGCGTAGGTGAGAGAAAAAGAGGGGTGTCACCGTGCGGGACCCACGTATCTCGGCGATCCGCAAAGGGCTGAAGCGCCGCGGGAGACTGATGGCCCAGGCGGTGAGCCCGCCCCGCCGGAGCCTCGACGCCATGCCGGCGCAGCGGACCCCGAAGGATGGGTACGTCGCCCCGCGCGCCCCGCGCCTGGTCGACTCCCCGGTCTTCGTCCTGTCCTCGGTGCGCTCCGGCTCGACCCTGCTGCGCGTCCTGCTGAACAGCCACTCCAAGATCCGCGCCCCGCACGAGATGCATCTGCGCACCCTCCACGTCCACCTGGCCCGTGACTTCACGGCCGACGCCATGAAGGCGCTGGAGCTGGACAAGGAGGAGCTGGAACACGTCCTGTGGGACCGCGTGCTTCATCTGGAGCTCACCCGCAGCGGCAAGGACATCATCGTCGACAAGACGCCGCCGAACACCCTCATCTGGCCCCGGCTGCAACGATGTTGGCCCGACGCCCGCTACATCGTCCTGCTCCGCCACCCGGGCGCGGTCGTCACCTCCCTCACCAACCGTCGCGCCGACCCGGACCACGAACAGATCCGCCGCGAGGTCCTCGACTACAGCGAAAAGCTGGAGGAGGCCCGGCAGCAGCTCACCGGTGCCCACGTGATCACGTACGAGGAGCTCACCGCGGACCCCGAGACGGTGACCCGGGGCCTGTGCGACTACCTCAAGGTGCCTTGGGAGTCCGGGATGCTCGAGTACGGCAAGAAGGACCACGGCACCTTCCGCCCCCAGCTCGGCGACTGGAGCGAAACCATCAAGTCGGGCCGCATCCAGTCGGCCCGCCCCGCCGACCCAGGCGCCGAACTGCCGCCGCGGCTGGTCGAGTTGGCGCGTGAGTGGGGGTACCCGGTCGACTGACCGGGTACGAAGACGTCCGGGCGAGTGCGATCAGGCAGGGGTGGGAGTGGCGGCCGACTCCTCCCCCACTCTCGGCTTCGCTCGAGCGGGGGCACCCCCATCGGGGGCGGGGACGGCCGGCAGGGGAGTGGGCCGGCGCTCGTCCAGGGACGGCTGCGGCTGAGGCTGTGGCACCGACACCGGACGCACCGGTCGCGGCCCCGCCACCACCGCGTAGTCCTGGCCCAGGAACGGCGGTACCAACTCGCCCGGGTCCTCGCCGAGCGCCAGCCGCACAGCCGCCCAAGGGGCGTTGATCCCGCACTGGGAGAGCTGGTGCAGTCCGCCGGCCGGGCGCGTGTTGACGTCCATGAGCACCGGCTCGTCCCCGAACATACGGAACTGCACATTGGTCAGGTAGTGCAGATCGAAGGCCCGGGCGATGAGCCGTGCCGGTTCGATGAAGGACGGCTGCAGCGTGAAGCCGCGCCGACGGCCGTTCTTCGTCCGGCCCACCGCCATCCGCACCCGCCCGTCCGGCCCCGTCAGACAGTCGACGGACACCTCCGGCTCCTCCAGACGCGGCATCACCAGCCAGTCGACGGGGCTGTCGGCCTGCCGCAGCGCGTCGACGACGAGGTTCAGCGGCACATACGGGCTGGGGAAGCCGCCCAGGTGCATGAGCGAGAAGGGGGAGCGCGTGATGATGCGGAAGCCGACTCCGCCCGCACCCGCGGCCGGCTTGAAGCAGGCCTTGTGGCCGTCGGCGTCCAACGCGTCGACCGCCGCGACGAGTTCGTCCTCGGTACGCACCCGCCACCAGGGCGGCACCGGCAGCCCGAGGGCCCGCACCGCCTCGTACGCGGTCACCTTGTCCTGGAAGGTCGTCACGGCCTCGGCGGGCGGCGCCAGCAGAGCCGTACCGACCGCGGCGAACTCCTCGCGATGCGCGGCGACCGCCGCCTGGTGGAGCACCGGAACGAACACGTCGATCGAGTGCCGGGCGCACTGATCGAGGGCGTACTCGACGTACGCGGCCGGGGACAGCCCTTGCGGTTCGAGCTCCGCGGTGTCGGCGGCGGCCAGGATGGGGGAGTCTGGGTCACCGTGTGTCGCATGGATCTCGACCGGACGGCCGCTGGGATTATCCCGCAGCTGATCCATGAAGAACACGTTCTCCGCGTACGTGCGGTTGAGCCAGACGCGTACGCGAGAGACCATTCAGGCCGTCCTTTCAAGGTTCGCGGGCACGGCGAAGCAGGCCGAGCCCGGCCATGGAGTTTGGAGGTACACAAAACCGCCGTTCGAAAACGGTGAGCGCGCGGTTGTGTAGGGCCGATCATAGGGGTTCCGGGGCATGATCGCTGCTACGTCCGTGTTACGGATTACGCCCCGCCCTGGTATGGCTTCACGGGTATGGCTTCACGCCGCGGTCCGGCACCCTGCTCACCGCGGACTGGCACCGCTGGGTACGCTGCCTCGCATTCTGCCGATGGAGGTTCGGATCCAGTGATCGAGGAGTTGCTCCCGGACGCGGTCGTGACCGTGGAGGCGAACGGTGACGAACCGATCGAGGGCGCGGCCCTGTATCCCGAGGAAGAGGCGCTGATCGCGCGGGCCGTGGAGAAGCGGCGCCGCGAGTTCACCGCCGTACGTGCCTGTGCCCGGCGTGCGATGGACAAGCTCGGCGTTCCCCCGCAGCCCGTGCTGACCGGTGACCGCGGGGCCCCGCAGTGGCCCGACGGACTCATCGGCAGCATGACGCACTGCGAGGGCTACGCCGCTGCAGCGCTCGCCCGCGCCACCGACCTGGCCTCCCTCGGCATCGACGCGGAGCCCCATCTGCCGCTTCCGGAGGGCGTGTTGTCCTCCGTGTCCCTGCCGGCCGAGGACGCCCGGCTGCGTGCGCTCGCGTCCGGGCACCCCGCGGTCCACTGGGACCGACTCCTGTTCAGCGCCAAGGAGTCGGTCTACAAGGCGTGGTTCCCCCTCACCCGGAAGTGGCTCGACTTCACGGAGGCGGACATAAAGGTGGGCCTGGCTCCAGGGCGCACCACCTCGGGTGCCTTCCGGGCCCGGCTCCTGGTGCCGGGCCCGGTGGTGGACGGCCGCCGCGTCGACCACTTCGACGGTCGCTGGACGGTGGGCCGGGGTCTTGTGGCGACCGCGGTGGCCGTCTCGTACGACCGCGGCTGATCCCGTTTCCGCCGGGCGCCCGGCCGGGGATCGTCACGGCTGTGGGGCTAGGCCCTGTCTCCCCGATCTTCGCGGGCGCGCGACGCCTGGCACGGCACCTCGCCGCACGGCCGCATCACCCAAGTACGTCCAGTACGAGGGCGATGCGGCCGCACGCCGATGCTCCCCCACTGCCTGAAGGGCGTGGGAGGTGCCCCCAGCACCAGACGCCGCGCGCTGATCCACGAAGATCGGAGAGGCAGGACCTAGGCGTGCAGCAGGCGGAAGAACGCCTCCTCGTTGCCCGCCAGGCCCGCCGCCTCCAGGGCGCGCTCGGCCTCCGCGAGGGCGGCGGGCGGTACGACGACGGGGCGGGGCGGCGTGCCGGGCGGGCCGTCCAGCGCGGCTCGTACGGTGTGCAACAGGCGCAGATAGGCCTGCACGGCGGTGCGTTCGTGATCGGTCAGTACGGCGGTCGGCATCGGACGACTCTCCCGGTTCGGCTCGGCTCTCTTGTTCACGCGCCGTCGCACAGCGGTGGCGCTGGGTCCAGCTTGCCGTCCACCACTGACAATCGGTCCGCGGCCGCGGACACCTGAACGGTGCGCGGCCGCGGACCACGGCGCCCGATGTGCCCTCCCCCGTGGGGCACAAGCGAGCCTCGCCCCCGCGGGCACGGCGATGCTGCCGTGGTCGCGGTGCGATGACCGGTCCTTACGTCGTGTCATGATCCTGCAAGGTATGGGGAGTGGTGTCAACTGAAGTAGTCGTCTGTGGCTATTTCAGTTTCTTCTCGTTGGTCGGTGGGCCCCGGCAGCGGCTATCGTGCGGAACATCAACTAGGCAGTTCGCGCCACCACCTCACTTCAGGAGATGTGCCGGTGAGAGATCCGCTCCGTGCGCTCGCCGAGACCCTGAGCCACCTCGACGCCCTCCTCGCGGAGGCGGGACAGAGCCGTGACGACGTGCTCGACGTGGAACGGCTCTCGGTCGACAGCGGCGTCCCCCGGGACGTCATCGAGACGCTCCTGGACGGCAAGGAGCCCCCCGCGGAGGACATCACCGACCGGATCATCCGCCGCTTCGAGCATCTGCGGGAAACGCGGCGGCGCGACGACGGGCACCGGCACTCCTACGGAGAGATCGCCGCCTCCTTCGGCGCGTCCCGGGCCTCCCTGTCGAACCTCGTCAACAGCCGGAGGAAAACGCATGGTGGGGAGGGGGCGGAGCCGCGCGCGGTCCGCTCCGGCGGCCCGCTGGCGGCTACTCAGGCCGGGATCGAGGAGTTCTTCTTCGGCGCGCCCAACGGCTGGCTGTCCGCCGAGCCCGCCTCCGCCCTCGACGACGCCCTCCAACCCGTACTGGCCGAATTGCGCGCCGCGGCCGGTGAGGACCCGCTGGCCCGGCTGCGGCAGGCACACGGGCTGCGCCGGATCGCCCATCGGGCCGCGGAACTCAGCGATGCGGAACAGGAGTTGGTCGCCGACTGGATCGACACGATCTTGCGGCGGCGGGACCGCGACCGATAAGCGTTCCGCTGGAGGCGCAGTGATGAGCCTGCGGGCCGGTGGGGGCTGGTCGCTCACCCACTCTCGGCTGCTCCCCCAGTGCCTTGAGGGCCTGGGGGGACCCCCAGAGCGGGAGGACCCCCATCGCGGCGGAGCCGCAAATGTCACAGCCCCGCGCCCCTACGGGGCGCGAATGTGTGCCGGAGTTCATGAAGTCCCCGTAAGCCTGGCAGCAGGCCCCTCCGTCTGGAATATTTGCCGGGCGGGGTCCGGGATGTGAGGAGTAGTCAGTCGATGCGTCGCCTTGTCACGCGGCTGGTCGGGGAATTTCAGGCCGAGAAGGAGATGCGTCGATTCATCGACCGGCTGACGGGTGAACTGCGTTCCGGTGGACGGGAACTGACCTCTCCCACCGATCCCGATGAACTGTTCGCCGCCCTGATCGAAGTCCTCAGCGAGATCCGGGGGCGCAATGTGGTGCTCCTCAAGGAGGAGTTCCCGCACCGGACCGCGACCGGGCTGTGGCTCGACCTGCCGGACGAGGACCTCATCCTCGTCGACAAGCGGGCCACCGCGCTGCACCAGCTCGCGATCCTCTTCCACGAGATCTGGCACATGATCAAGGGCGACTGCGGCCACCACATCGCGGGCGCCACGGTGGCGGCCCGGATGCTGGACCAGCGGGCCGATCTGCGTCATCTGAAGCCGGTCGTCGTACGGGTCGCCGCCCGGTCCGTGTTCGACGAACAGGTCGAGCAGGACGCCGAGACCTTCGCGCTGAAAGCCGTGACCCATTTCCGGGTCTGGCTGGAGGGGAAGCCGGAGAACACGGACCGTACCCAGATCGCGGGCCGGATCGGCGCTTCACTGGGCAGCCGCCGGCCGCAGGTCTGAGCATGGACGCCTCCGCCTACTACTACATACCCGCGTTCGTCTGCTGGGCCGGACTGGGACTCAAGCTGCCCGGCCTGCTGCGTTCCTGGCGCGACCCCTTGATCCGAGCCGTCTGCTGGGTGATCTTCCTCGGCGGCGTCGGCTTCTTCCTCGCCGCTCCGCGCACCGTCGCCGGCCTCAACGACGCGACCGGCATCGCGAACTTCTCCGCCGCGCTGGTGTACGCGACGGTGAGCGCCTACAGCGCCAGCTGCCTCGTGCTGATCATCCACTGGCGTGGCGGGCCCGAGCCGTACGTACGCCGCCTCACCCGGCGCTGGACGGCCGGCTATGGCGTCCTGATCGCCGTACTGATCACCCTGTTCGTGCTGGGCGACGCACCCAGCGAGCGGCTCACCGATTTCGACACGTACTACGCCAGGACCCCGTGGACCGGCGAGATGGTCGTGCTGTATCTGCTCGGCCATATGACGGCCGCCGTCGCCAGCACCGTTCTGTGCCTGCGCTGGGCACGGGAGGTCCACGGATGGCTTCGGGCGGGACTGTGGCTGCTGGTCCTGGCCTGGCTGCTCAATGTGTCCTTCAGCGGTCTCAAGCTCACCGCGGTGATCGCGCGGTGGGCCGGTCGGGACTGGGACATGCTGAGCACGACTCTCGCGCCCCGCCTGGTGGGCGTGGCGGCCGCCGTCGCCGTCGCCGGCTTCACGCTGCCGCTTCTCGGCCCGTGGGCGACCGCCGTCCGGCGTGCCGTGACGACCTGGCGGCGGCTCGGCCCGCTGTGGCGGGAGCTCAGCGGCATCCACCCGGGCAGTCTGCTGGCCGCCCCGATTCCCTGGTACGCGTCGCCGTTCATCCACCTCACCCGACGCGAGGCCGGAATCGAAGACGGGCTGCGACTGATCCGTCCCCACCTCGACTACGACGTCCGCTCGCAGGCGCACACGGCAGCAGTTGCGGCGGGACACAGCGCCGACAGCGCCGCCCGTATCGGGCACGCGGCGATGATCGCCGTGGCCGTGCAGGCCTGCCGACGTGCCGGACCGCCCACATCGGCGGGCTTCCTGGACCACGCAGAGAACAGTGGGGGCACCGAGCAGGTGGACAACCCCGCGAACGCCGAACTCCCCGTGACGCGACCGTCCTTGATCGGTATCGCGCACGCCCTGCGTACGTCCCCCATCGTGGCGGCAGCCCGCGCCGCCGCAGCGGCCACCCCGGCCGCAGACGACGAGAGAACCCCCATACGGTGAGCAGCGGCATCGTCTTCTACATCCCCGGCTGTCTTCTCCTGCTGGCCGCCGTGCTGAAGCTCTCGGCCGGAAGGACGCTGTGGCGTGACCCGCTGGTGGCGTCGACCGGCGCGATCCTGCTGAACGGCTCGCTGGTCTGCATCCTGTCCGCCCCGCCCACCATCCGCTACGTCAACGACATCACCGGCATCGCCAACTTCAGCGCCCCACTGGTGTACGGGGGCCTGACGGCGCTGAGCGCGGGCTATCTGGTCCTGATGATCAACTGGGAGGGCGGATCGCCGGAGCGGAGACGGCGAGCCTCCCTGCTCGTGACGGGCGTGTACGGGCTGGTCATCGTCGGCATCTGGGTCCTGTTCGCCCTGGCCGACGTCCCCGTGGAACGCGCCCGGGACCTGGACACGTACTACGCCAACACCCCCTATATGCGCGAGATGATCGTCCTGTATCTGATCGCGCATACGGCCGCCACCGTCGCCCTCATGGTCATGAGCGTGCGGTGGCTGCGGGAGGTGCGTGGCATGATCCGGCGCGGGCTGACGCTGATCGTCGTCGGCCTGTTCTTCGACGGGTGCTATCAGACCGTCAAGTACGCGGCGACGGCTGCCCGTTGGCTGGGGAACGACTGGGATGTCCTGTCCACCGTCGTGTCGCCTCCGCTGGTCATGCTGGCCGGCATCACCTGCGCGTGCGGTTTCGCCCTGCCCCGCATCGGGCCTCCTCTGGTGAACAACGCCCGTGCCTGGAGGCGTTACCGGCTGCTGAAGCCTCTGGCGGCGGAACTGCGCACGCTGCGCGCGCCCGCGACTGGCGTCATCCGCTGGTGGGATCCGCCTGTGACGCGCCTGGCACGGCAGGAGATCTCCATCTGGGACGGCGTCCTCGCCTGCTCCCCGTATCTCGACGACCAGGTACGGGCGATGGCGTACGAGAAAGCCCTCGTGACCCTCGCTCCCGATCAGGCCGAGGTGGTGGCCGAGGCGGCGATGCTCGCTGCGGCCCGTGTGCAGGCGTCACGTCGGCACGGTGCGGGCATGCCATCGGACGCGGGAACCTTGCGGTCGGTATCGACGCCCCGTCAGATGGTAGGGCTGGCAGAGGCGTTGGCGTCCTCTCCGATCGTGGCGGAGGCTCGTCGGCAGTCCGCTCTGCGAGCGGCCGCCGGACATGGCTGACGTATCGGCGGCAACAGGTGCAGCAACTGGTGCAGCATCAGGTATCGGGAGCTACAGAAGGAGTGTCCGACTTGTCTGACAGAACTGCCCCTCGTCGCACCGCCGTTGTGGTCGGAGGGGGAATGACGGGCATGCTCGCCGCCGCCGTACTCGCCGAGCACGCCGACGTCACCATCGTCGAACGCGACCTGCTGCCGGACGGCCCCCGGCCACGCAAGGGAGTGCCGCAGGCCCGCCACGCCCACCTGTTCTGGTCCGGCGGCGTCAAGGCACTCGAGGAGATCCTGCCGGGCATCACGGACCGACTCGTCGACCGCGGCGCCCGTAGAGCCCGCATCATGACCGACCTGGTGTCCAGGGCTCCGTCGGGCCAGTGGTTCCGGCGGTTCTCCCAGTCCCGGCACACCATGCTCCAGGGCAGCCGTGATCTGCTCGACGCCACGATCCGCGCCGACGTGCTGCCGGACCGGCGGATCACCCTGCTGCAGCAGACCGAACTGCTGGGCCTGGAAGGCAGCGCGGACCGGGTGACAGGAGTGCGCATCCGCGAGGCGGACGCGGAGCGCACCCTCCCCGCTGACCTGGTCATCGACGCGAGCGGGCGCGGAAGCCGCGCCGCCCTCTGGCTGCGGGACCTGGGGCTGCCGCCCGTCCAGGAGCGCACGGTCGACCCCGGAATCGGCTACGCCAGCCGGATCTACCGCCCGCCGGCCGGCGTCGTCGACTACCCGATCGTCAACGTCCAGGCCGAGCCCCAGGGCAACCCGGCGCGGGGCGGCGTCATCGTCCCGATCGAAGGCGGCCGGTGGCTGGTGACCCTGTCCGGCAGCCGCGGAGGTCAACCCACCAGCAACAACGACGAGTTCGTGCCCTTCGCCCTGAAGCTGGCCCACCCCATCATCGGCGAGCTCCTTTCCAGGGCCGAACCCGAGACCGACGTCGTCACCACGCGCAGCACCGCCAACAAGCGCCGCTATTACGAGAAGGCCGCCCGCTGGCCCGAAGGCTTCGCCGTCCTCGGCGACGCCGTCGCCGGCTACAACCCCATCTACGGGCACGGAATGAGCGCGGCAGCCCAGAGCGTCCTCGCTCTGCGCGGTGTGCTGCGCGAGCAGGAACTCACCGCACCCGGCACGGCACAGCGCATCCAGAAGACCGCGGCCCGGCCCGTGGAGAACGCCTGGAGCCTGGCCGTGGGCCAGGACGTGTTCCGGCCGGGTGCCAGCGAGCAGCCGCCCACCCGTCTGGAGAAGACGCTTGCCGCCTTCGTCGACAAGGCCGCCGACGCCGGCTCCCGCAATCCGCACGCCCTGCGGATCCTGCTGGACGTGATGAGCATGGAGAAGGAACCGACCCGGCTGTTCGGGCCCGACATGCTCGCCCTGGTCTACTTCGGCCGGAAGAAGCCCCGGTTGAGCGGACCTCCGCTGACCGAGAAGGAAGCGGCGGTCGTGACGACGGGGGACTGACGCAGGGCCAGGGACATCCGCACCAAGTCGCGGGGTGCTTCGGCGGACGCGGGTGGCGCCGCGTCCGCCGTCGCCGAGCTGATGACCCTGCCCTCCGGGTCGGCGGCCCGCGCTCGTACCGCCGCCGTCACCATTGCCGCGTCGGCTTCCGCCCGCGCCTGGGCCGGATCGGAGCCGGCGGCCACGGCAGCTTCGTACGCGCTCGTACGGAGCTCCGTGTCGAAGTACGGGTACAGGGCGAGCATGCCGTCGTGGATGTCGGACTCCCGCTGGGTCACCTGGAGTTCGGGGGGCGACCACCACGCGATGCGTACGGCACGGTCCTTGGGCGGTGCGAGGGGCCTCAACTCGCGCCACAGCGGCCCGAGACGGCGATAGGTGGACCAGGTGCTCCAGACGTCACCGATTCGCTGGCCGGCCGGTGGGATGCAGAAGCCGAGTGCGCTGAGCTGCATTCCGGCGGAGGCCATCGCGGGCGCCACGTAGGTGCTGAGGTCGTCCAGGTTCCCGCCGTTCCAGCGGGCGATGACGGCGATGAACTTGGTGATGGAGTAGGGGATGTTGCAGGAGAAGCCGAGCGCGATGACCAGCAGCCCGGCCCGTAGCCAGCCGCGTACCTGAAGTGCCCAGTGCCAGCACATGACGTCCATCGCGACGCCCGCGACGGTGACCGACACGAGATAGAGCACGATCATCTCGCGGATGAACGGCGTGTTGGCGTAGTACGTGTCGAGGTCCCGCAGCCGTTCCTCCGGCGCGTCCCCGAGGGCGAAGAGCACGATCAGCGCCACGATCACCACGCCGTACCCGGCGATCCAGCGACGGGCGGCCCGTCGGGTCGCCTCCGGCGGACCGCCGCGCCAGTTGATGATCAGCACCAGACAGGCGGCGCTGAAGGCGCTCAGCAGGCAGTAGACGAGCGGGCCCGAGAAGTTCGCGATCCCGGTGAGGCGGTTGACCTCGGTGATCGTCGGCGGGGCGGCGAAGACGAACACCAGGCCGGACAGCGCGATGAGGGTGCACACGGATCGCTGCAGCGGATCACGCCAGGAGCGCAGTAGCGCGGGCGTCTTGACGGCGAGCGCGATCGCCATCGCGACGGCCGGTATGTAGTAGCCGGAGTCGTCCATGGCGTGGCGGCTCAGGCCCGTGGCCCGCGGTAGCCGAGGGACGCACCGATCCGGCCCGCGACCCCGTCCCGCGACATGGGCCCGCGCTGCGCCGAACCGGGCAGCCACGCACGGCACTTGCTGGCCAGCAGCAGCCCGAAGCCCTCCGCCTCCTGCTCGTCCGCGAGGTCGAACCGGGTCCGGGCGGCCACCTTCAGAACGGTCGCCTGCAGATCGGCGTCGTCGGACAGCAGACGGGCGGCGACGGCCGCGCCCTCCACGTGGTGGGCGCAGTGTCCGGCCTTCATGTGCCACAGCTCATGGCCGAGGATGACCAACTGGTGGTCGGGCGCGGTGCGTTCCTCGATGACCACGAGGTCCTGGTCCGCCATGTCGAGCCAGAGGCCACTGGCGGTGCCGGGCGGGAAGGCGGCCATACGGAACCGCACCGGACGGCCGCGGCGTCTGCTCATGGCTCCGCACAACGCGGCGTAGAGGTCGGCGGGCTCCGCCGGTGCCGGGAGCGAGAGCTCGCCGACCAGCTCGCCGCACAGGCGGCGCATGTCTTTTCCGATGCCCACTGTTCTCTCCCGGGTCACGACTCGGGCCGCTTGACGCTCTCCAGGAGCATGTCCAGCCATTCCGCGACCTTGTCCCGGTGCTGATCCGTCGGCAGCTGTGCGGCGCGCCAGGCGATGCCCCGTACGCCGTGGTCCTGGAGCAGCTGCTCGAAGGGGTCGTCCGAGCTCGAGGCCGCCGCGGCTCTCTCCCGGTCGGCTCTCTCGCGGTCGGCGAGCTGCTGGAGCAGCTCCTGCTCGGAGCGCTGGAGGGCGCCGGCCAGCGCCTCGGGGTCCTCGGCGGTCAAGAACCCGGCGTGCACTCGGAAGAAGCGCTGAATGGCGTCGCAGTGCTCCATGGTGGGGCGCCGGTCGCCGTTGATCAGGGCGCCCGCCTGCTGACGCGACATTCCCGCGCCGTCGGCGATCTCCTGCTGGGTGTACCGGCGGCCGTTCGGCTTCAGACGCGTACGGCGCAACAGGTCGAGGCGTTGCAGGAAGCGGGTCTGCAGATCGGGCTCACCGGCGGGTCGACCGCTCAGCAGCGCCTGCACCACGACCTCCGGCACACCCGACGCGACGGACAGCCGCCGTACGTCGAACACCTGGCTGTGCGGCACACCGAGCCGGTCGGCGAGGGCGGCGACACGCGCCACGACGGCCGGCAGCAGACCCGTCGCCGTGGCGCCCGGAACCTCGAAGCCATCCGTCACCGACTGATCTCCCGCGTTGTCTCGACCGGCCGTGAACTGCGCAGTACGCGCGCAGTACCCGCGCAGTTCACGGTGAACTGCCCGGAGAGGTTAGCCCCTGCCTCGAACTCGCATCCAGCGCTCGCCACAACTGTGGCGCGATTCGTTCGTCAACAGGCGGCAAATGCCACGATAGTTGACGCGACGGAGCCGGGGATAGCAGGATCGCGACGCCGCGTGTAAGGCCGCAGAGGCAAGAGGGGTGACCTCCCGATGGAGTACCAGGCAGGAGGGCAGCGGTCTCGGCCGCGACCCGCCCCCGAGAGTCTGAGGGCCCAGGCCTATTTGCAGGACTACGCCGCACTCCTGGAGGCCGTCCCCTTTCCCTCCCTCGTCTTCGACCATCGCTGGGACGTCGTCCTCGCCAACGACGCGTTCGAGACACTTTTTCGGGGTGTGGGTCCGCATCCCACGGCCATGCCGGGGGACAACTTCCTCCGGTTCGTCCTGTTCCATCCGGAAGCGGGCACGGTTCTCGCCGAGCACGAGTCGAGCTGGTGCCTGCCGATGCTGGCGCACTTCGCCGCCGCGATCGAGCGGCACGGGCAGGACCCGGTGCTGCGGTCCATCCTCCGGGAGATCGCCCAGGACCCGATCATGGACGCCGCGTACCGGCACGGGCTGCCGCACTGGATCCGCGAGGTCGGTCCCGCCGCCTTCGAACACGACGGCGCGGTACGGCCGTTGTGGCACCCGGACCCGCGGTGGGGGCGCACCGACTGCCGGATCGTGGGGGAGACCCCCAAGACCCTCAAGGACATGGGGTATACGCGCATGACGCTCGTTTTGCGAGACGCCCGCCGCTCGACGGGGCCGGTGCGTGCGGGTGCGCGCGTGCGGCGGGCGACCAGTCACCTCAGCGTGGTGCCTGCCGCCGAGGCGTGAGCGTTCCGCTTGGGGGCGGTTCCAAGGTGCGTTCCTTGGCTGCGGGCTCGTCGTGGCTGGTCGCGCCCGCGCGGCGGGCCGCAAATTGACACAGCCCCGCGCCCCTAAAGGAAGGCCTGCGGCCTCCTTTAGGGGCGCGGTAGCGCACCGGAATTCACCAAGGCTGCTCAGGTATCAGTGAGTTGGCGGCGCGTCCGCCTTCATGTCCTTCATGTCCTTCGCGTCCTCCAGGTCCGCCGCCTTGCCGCGCTTCGCCGCCTGGATCTGCTCGTACACATGCGTGCGCAGTTCGGCGAAGCGTGGGGCCACCCTGGTGTGCAACTGGTCGCGTTCTGCGGGCAGGTCGATCTTCAGTTGCTCCTGGACGACGGTCGGGGAGGTGGAGAGGATCAGGACTCGCTCGCCGAGGTACACCGCCTCGTCGATGTCGTGGGTCACGAAGAGGATCGTGATGCCGCGCTGTTGCCAGAGGCCGCGCACCAGGTCCTCCAGGTCCGCGCGTGTCTGGGCGTCCACCGCCGCGAACGGCTCGTCCATGAGGAGGACATCCGGCTCGTACGCCAGTGCGCGGGCGATCGCCACGCGCTGCTGCATGCCGCCCGACAGCTGCCACGGGTAGGCGCCCGCGGCGTCGGTGAGGCCGACCGACTCCAGGGCGTCGGCGACCAGCTCGCGCCGCCGGGAAGGGCTCAACTTCTTCTGTTTCAGGGGGAGTTCGACGTTGTCCCGGACCCGCATCCAGGGGAACAGGCTGCGCCCGTACTCCTGGAAGACGAAAGCCATCCCGGGCGGCGGCCCAGTCACCGGCTGCCCGCCCAGCAGTACTTCGCCGGAGGTGGGCGTCAGCAGTCCGCCCATGCACTTCAGCAGCGTCGTCTTGCCGCAGCCCGACGGGCCGACCAGGCAGACGAGTTCGCCCGCGTCGACGGTGAACGTGAGGTCGCGCACCGCTTCCACGCGGCGACCGGAACCCTCGTAGACCTTCTTGAGGCCTCGTACGTCCAGCATGGACTGCCCTTTCGCAAGCGTCACGACGACCGCCGGGAGGTGTCGCGCAGACCGTGGTACCAGCCGAGCACCTGTCGCTCGACCAGTCGGAAGAGGACGGAGAGAACGAAGCCCAGGAGGCCGAGCAGCAGGATGCCGGTCCACATGTCGGGGATGGCGAAGTTGCGCTGGAACTGGACGATGGTGAAGCCGAGCCCGTTGCTGGCGGCGAACATCTCGCTGATGACCATCAGGATGATGCCGATGGACAGCGCCTGCCGCAGCCCCGCGAAGATCTGCGGGCTCGCCGACCGCAGGACCACATGACGCAGCCGGGCCGGGCCGGTGATGCCGTACGAGCGGGCCGTCTCGGACATCACCGAGTCCACCGCCCGTACGCCCTCGACCGTGTTCAGCAGGATCGGCCACACACAGCCGCTCGCGATCACGGCGATCTTCATCGTGTCGCCGATGCCGGCGAACAGCATGATGACCGGCACGAGCACGGGCGGCGGCACCGCCCGCAGGAACTCAAGGACCGGTTCGCACACGGCCCGGACGCGGCGGTACGAGCCGATGACCGTGCCCAGCGCGACACCGACGACGGCCGCCGCCGTGTAGCCGGCCAGCAGGCGCAGCAGACTGGGCAGGACGTCGTCGCGCAGCCGCTCACCCGTCCACACGTCCGGGAACGTGGTGAGGATCGTGCGCAGCGGCGGCCAGTACACGTCGGTGCTGCTGTCGGAGGCGAACCACCAGGCGATCACCAGGATCAGGGGCAGCGCGAGGACGAAGAACAGGCGCAGGGCCAGGTTTTTCACACCGCCACCTCCCCGCGTACCGACTGGTGCCAGGCCAGCGCGCGGCGCTCCACCGTGCGCGCGCCCACGTTGATCAGCAGGCCGAGCACACCGGTGACGACCACCAGCGCATACATGTCCGGCACCGCCTGTGAGCTCTGGGCGACGGCGATGCGTCGGCCCAACCCCGGGGCGCCGATGACCAGTTCGGCGGTCACCGCCAGGATCAGGGCGACCGCGGCGGCCAGCCGGACACCCGTCATGATGTACGGCAGGGCCGTGGGCCACAGGACGTGGCGGACCCGGGCCCAGGTGCCCAGGCCGTACGAGCGGGCCGTCTCGTCGGCGACCGGGTCGACGTCCTGGACGCCGTACAGCGTCTGGATCAGCACCTGCCAGAACGAGGCGTACACCACCAGCAGGAGCACCGACTGCAGCTCCGTGCCGTAGAGCAGCACCGCGAGCGGGATCAGCGCGACCGACGGGATCGGGCGCAGGAACTCGATCGTGGAGGCGGTCGCGTCGCGCAGATACGGCGTGACCGCGATCAGCACGCCCGCCAGAATCCCGGCGGTCACCGCGATCGCGAGGCCCAGTGCCCAGCCGGTGAGCGTGTCCCCGAGCGCGGTCCAGAACGTCTGGTCGCCGAGCTCGGTGACCAGGGCGTCGGCGATGCGGGTGACCGGCGGGAAGTAGTCCTCGGAGACGATGCCGGTCCGCGGGACCGCCTCGCACAGGACGAGGAAGCCCGCGAATCCGGCCGTGCCCAGCAGAGCGGTTTCGGCTTTCACGGCAGCAGCGCGTCCAGGTCGGGGTCTTCCTTCAACTGACCGTCCTGCTTGGCCAGTTCGGCCAGCCGCTCGATGGAGGCGCGGTTCGGCTCGGCCGGCCAGTGGGGGAGGGTCAGCTTCTCCAGCAGGGTCGGCGGGATCTTCGTGTACGTGGCGACGATCTCGCGGACCTCGTCCGGGTGGCTGTCGGCGTACTCGAGGGACTCGGCGGTCGCCTCCTGGAACTTCTTCACCAACTCCGGGTTCTGCTTCGCGTACTGCTGGGAGGTGAAGTACATGGCCACGGTGAGGTTCGGGTCCACGTCGTAGAAGCTCGCCGCGATGGCTGTGCCGCCCGCTTCCTTGACGGTGGAGAGTGCGGGCTCCGGCGTGCAGGCGGCGTCGACATCGTCGTTCTCGAGCGCGGCGGGCATCTGGTCGAAGGGCATCTCGACGAACTTGAGCTTGGAGGCGTCGCCGCCGTCCTTGCGGACCGACTCCTTGATCGAGGTGTCGCAGATGTTGTTCAGCGAGTTGACCGCGACCTTCTTGCCCTCCAACTGCTTGGGGGACTTGATCGGGCTGCCCTTCTTCACCGTGGTGCCCATGAAGTCGGCACCTTCCTCGGCGGTGGAGGCGACACCGTTCGCCACGACCTTGACGGGCACCTTCTTGGACTGGGCGACCAGCAGGGACGTCGTGTTGCTGAAGCCGAACTGGAACTCGTTGTTGAGGACACCGGGCACGATGGCGGCCCCGCCCTGAGCGGGCGTCAGCTCCAGCTTGAGGCCGCGCTTCTCGTAGAAGCCCTTCTTCTGGCCCAAGTAGACGGGGGCCACGTCCAGGATGGGAATGATCCCGACCTTGACGGTGGTGGTGCCGTCGGCCGCGGTGTCACCGGCCGAATCGCTGGAATTGGACGAGCCACAGGCCGACGCGGTGACGAACACCGCTGAGACCGTCAGGCCGATGAGCAGACGACGCATGACTCCCCCTAATGGGACAGTGCCGGGAGGGCGGGCTGTGCGCACACCGCACAGTAGTGCTCAGGCGCGAACGTAGAACGCCTGCATCAAGATGGTCAATGCTTGTGACGTGCGAGTCGTTGACAGTTGCCGAAGCGTGCTCCTAGCGTGCGCACAGCGCACCCTCGTGCGTACAGAACGCACGCCCGTGCGTCCTCGTGGAGGCGATCATGCCCGCTGAAGCCCGCGCCCCGCACTTCGTGCAGTCCTTCGAGCGCGGCCTCGCGGTCATCCGCGCCTTCGACGCCGAACATCCGGAACTGACCCTGAGCGACGTGGCCCGCTCCTGCGAACTGACCCGCGCCGCCGCCCGCCGCTTCCTGCTCACGCTCGTCGACCTGGGTTACGTCCACACGGACGGGCGGATGTTCCGGCTCACCCCGCGCGTCCTGGAACTCGGCTACTCGTACCTGTCCAGTTTCACCCTGCCGGAGATCGCCGAGCCCCATCTGGAGCAACTCGTCGCGCAGATACGGGAGTCGTCGTCCCTGTGCGTCCTCGACGGCGACGACATCGTGTACGTCGCCCGGGTTCCCACGCGGCGCATCATGACCGCGACGATCACCGTCGGCACCCGCTTCCCGGCGCATGTGACGTCGGTCGGCCGGGTGATCCTGGCGCATCTGCCCGACGAGGAGATCGACGCCCGGCTGTCCCGCGCCGATCTGCGCCCGCTGACCGCCCGCACGCTCGCCTCGGCCGGAGCGCTGCGCGCGGAACTGCGCCGGGTACGACGTCAGGGGTACGCGATCGTCGACCAGGAACTGGAGGAGGGGCTGCGTTCGGTCGCCGTCCCGGTGCGTGACCGGGACGGCGAGGTCGTGGCGGCGGTCAACGTGCCCGTGCACGCCGCCCGTAACTCGGTCGAGTCCGTACGCCGCGATCTGCTGCCTCCGCTGCTGGCCACGGTCGCCCGGATCGAGGCCGACCTGCGGGTCACCGGGCTCACAGGTCCAGCACGAGACGCTTCCCGGCACACCGGGACACACAGATGAGCATGGTCTCGCCGGCTTCCCGCTCCTCGTCGGTGAGGACGGAGTCACGGTGGTCGGGGGTGCCCTCGATGACGTCGGTCTCGCAGGTGCCGCAGGTGCCCTCGGTACAGGAGTAGAGCACCTCGACGCCGGCGGCCCGTACGGTGTCGAGCACGGAGACGTCCGCGGGGACGGTCAGGGTGTGGCCCGACCGCTCGAGCACCACCTCGAACTCGGTGTTCTCGCCTGTCTCTTGGGCCTTCGGCTCGAAGCGCTCGACATGCAGCGCCCCCTTCGGCCACACCCCGCACCGCTCCTCGACCGCGTCAAGCAACGGGCCGGGGCCACAGCAGTAGACGAGCGTGTCCCCGTCCGGATCGGCGAGAGCCGTGTCCAGGTCCAGCAGTCCCGTCTCGTCCTGCGGTGAGATCCGTACCTTGTCGCCGTACCGCGCCAACTCCTCGGTGAACGCCATGGAGTCGCGGGTGCGTCCGCCGTACAGCAGCGTCCACTCGGAGCCCGCCGCCTCGGCCGCGGCCAGCATCGGCAGGATCGGGGTGATGCCGATGCCGCCGGCGATGAAGCGGTAGCGGGGGGCGTCGGCCAGGGCGAAGTGATTGCGCGGGCCGCGTACGCGGACCTTGTCGCCCGCCGTCAACTGCTCGTGCACATGGGCGGATCCGCCGCGTCCGTCGGGCTCGCGGAGCACCGCGATCCGCCAGACGTGCCGGTCGGCGGGGTCGCCGCACAGCGAGTACTGCCGCTCCAGGTCAGGGGCGAGCAGCACATCGATGTGCGCGCCCGGCTCCCAGGCGGGGAGTTCCTCGCCCAGCGGATGGCGGAGGCTGAGGGCGAGCACGCCGTCGGCCGCCGTCTCCCGGCGGTCGACGACGAGTTCGGCTTCGTACGGGGTCATGAGCCGTTTCCTTGCGAGGCGTTGGCTGGGGAGGCCTTGCCCTGAGGGGCGTGGCCTTCGGGGTGGCCGAGCATCCACTCCCACATCGCGATCGGGTCCTGGGCGGTCTGCTCGGCGCCGCAGTGGCAGGTGCCGTGCAGGACGTCGGTGCCCGGGAGCCAGTCGATGCGGTAGATCTCGCCGGTGGGACTGCTCACTGCACCTTCTCCATGGGCTTGTCGCCCTCCTCGACCAGCCGGGCGAGGATACGGCGGGCGGCCAGGCCGCCGGTGTCGATGTTGATGCTCAGCTCCTGGTAGCCGTGGCGCTCGGTGCCGAGGGTCTTCTGCAGCAGGTTGAGGGCGGTGACGTCCTGCATGACGACCGTGCGGTTGTTGCCCGCCAGGAACTCCGTGACCTCGTCGTCTTCAGTCGCCCAGTCGCGCGAGACCGCCCAGAAGTCGTACACCTTGCCGTCGCCGGACGGCGTGATGCAGTACGTGACCTCGGTGTGGAAGCCGCCCGGGTCGCTGCCGTCCGCCTCGGGCAGCACGCCGACCGGGGCGACGCGGCTGTGCAGCAGGTACAGGCACGGCGCGTGGTACTCGATGTCCTGCCAGCGGTTGATCCGGCCCTCGATACCCGTCGACTTGGCGTAGAACGGCGGGCATTCGGCGTCGTCCATGTGCCGGCTCACCCGCACGATGCCCGCACCCTCGTCGACCTCGGTGGTGATCGGCGTCTCGGCGACCTCAGGGGTGCCGATGTACCCGCCGTGCAGGTACGTCTCGTGGGAGAGGTCGAGGAGGTTGTCGACGAGGAGCCCGTAGTCGGCGTCGATCGGCTCCATGCCGCGGACGGTGGTCCAGCCGGGGGAGTCGAGGTGCTTCGCCCGCGGGATGGTCTGCGGGTCGGCGAGGGCCGGATCGCCGATCCAGACCCAGATCAGGGAGTCCTGCTCGACGACGGGGTACGAGGCGACGCGCGCGGTCCGCGGCACCCGCTTCTGCCCGGGCACGTACACACAGGTGCCGGTGGTGTCGTACGTGAAGCCGTGGTAGCCGCACACGATCTTGTCGCCGTCGAGCCGGGTCGGGGCCTCGGACAGCGGGTAGCGGCGGTGCACACACCGGTCGTGCAGGACGACGGGCGTCCCGTCCTCCTCGGTGCGATAGAAGACGAGCGGCTCACCGAGGATCGTACGGCCGAGCAGTTCGCGGCTGACCTCCTCGGAATAGGCGGCGACGTACCACTGGTTCCTGGCGAAAGCGGTTATATGAGGCATGGGCGGTCCCGTCCCTGTCGGCGGGGCGCCGTCGCCCCGCGTGCCGTGGTTGGACTCAGAGTCGTGATGGCCACGGTAGGCGCGCAAGGCGGCTTCTGTCAGGCGGAAGTGGTTCCGTGAAAGGGCTGGTCAGGACGCTGGTCGCATATGCCTCGGGGCCCGACGCCGGTGGAGTCGGCGCCCGCTCGGTGACGGGTCGCCTCAGCGGGCGACGTAGCCGCCGTCGACGGGGAGGGCGACGCCGACGACGAAGCTGGCTCCGGGGCTGCACAGCCACAGGACGGCCTGGGCGATCTCCTCGGCGGTACCGAGCCGGTTGATCGGCTGGTTGGCCTCGGCCTCGGCGAGGTCGAGCTCGCCCTTGGCGATCATGTCGCTGACCATGGGCGTGTTGACGGTGCCGGGGCAGACGGCGTTGACGCGGATGCCGCGCGGGGCGTACTCGAGGGCCGTACTGGTGGTCAGGCCGATCACTCCATGCTTGGAGGCGTGGTACGAGGCGCGGCCGGGGAGGCCGACCAGGCCGCCGAGCGAGGAGCAGTTGACGATGGCGCCGCCGCCCTGGGCGCGCATGTGCCGCAGCTCATGCTTCATACAGGCCCATACGCCGCGCAGGTTGATGGCGTTGACGCGGTCGAACCGCTCGGCGGGCTCCTCGGCGGCGTCGCTGGCCGGGATCTGGATGCCGGCGTTGTTGTAGGCCATGTCGAGTCGGCCGAAGGTCTCGACCGTACGGTCGACCGCGGCGGCGACCTGCTCCTCGTCGCTGACGTCGCAGGTGAGGGCGAGGACTCGGTGGCCCGCGCCGCTGAGCTCCTTCGCGGCTGCGTTCAGGGCGGCTTCGTCGATGTCGGTGAGGGCGACGGCGGCCCCGGACTCGGCGAAGGCGCGGGCGGTGGCCAGGCCCATGCCGGAGCCGGCTCCGGTGACGAGGGCTACGTGGCCGGTGAAGTCGTAGGCGGGTTTCATCGTGCGTCCTTCGCGGTCGGCTCGGTGATGCGACAGATTGCGGCAGATCAGGGAGCGGGTTCGATTCAGGATGCGGGCTCGATGGTGACCGGGACCTCGTCCGCGGCGGCCAGCTGCTCGGTGGCACTGTCGGGCAGGTGGCCCAGGATGATCAGGCCGTCGGCGTAGGGGGCGTCGCGGTAGTACGTGACGAGCTGGCCCCAGGGCGCGTAGTAGGCGAGGTCGCCGACGCGGGGGTCGGCGCCTTGCGGGGCGCCGGAGGTGGACAGGGGGCGGGACAGGTCGGCGATCTTCTCGGCCTGGTGGAAGTCGGTGAGGGTCAGTTCGAGGGGGAGCTGGTCGGCCAAGTCCCGGGCGGTAGCGCTGTCGTTGAGGGTGACCTCGACCGGGGTGCCGTCGATGGTGATCCGGATGTTCATGGCGTTCCTGCCGGAGGCGGTGGACGGGGCGGGGGCGGTCGCTGCCCGCTCGGGAGCGGAGGACGCCGTCGTCTGCTCCGGAGGTGCCGAGGACGGGGAAGAGTCCTGGGTGCAGGCGGTCGCGGTGAGCAGCAGCGCGGCGGTTGCGGCGGCGCGGGCGAGGACGGAGCCGACGCCGACCCATGCGAAAGTGGCCACGGTGGTGCTTCCTTCTGTACGAGGGTGGGAACCGCAACCGGGACCCGGGAACGGCCGCTGGAAATCCAGCCTCGCCCGCGAGCGCAGGCACGAAAAGCGGAGGGATCCATCCCGGGAGAGATACATCCTGGGAGGAAACTCTCCCCTCTTCCCCGGGTGCGATCGATGGAATGCTGGGAAGCATGACCAGCAATGTCCCCCTCAATGAGCTGGGAGAATTCCTCAAGAAGCGCCGCTCGGAGCTGAGCCCGCGCACGGTCGGGCTGCCGGAGACGGGCGGACCCCGCCGGGTTGCCGGGCTGCGCCGCGAGGAGGTCGCCCAGCTCGCCTCGATCAGCACGGACTACTACACCCGGCTCGAACAGGGCCGTATGCAGGCGTCCGCTCCCGTGCTGGACACCCTCGCCCGCGTACTGCACCTCGACGACGACGAGCGCGGCTATCTCTTCCAGCTCGCGGGCAAGATCACCACCCGCCCCCGCCGCCAGGGCAGGCAGAAGGTTCAGCCACAACTGCAACGCGTGCTGGACGATCTCACCGCGACCCCGGCCATCGTGCAGGGACGGCGCGGCGACATCCTGGCGTGGAACGCGCTGGCGGCCGCGCTGGTCACCGACTTCTCCCGTATCCCGGAGAAGCACCGCAACTACCCGCGGCTCATCTTCACCGATCCGGCGATGCGCAGCCTGTACGCGGACTGGAAGGGCTCGGCGCAGATCGCCGTGGCACAGCTGCGGATGGAGGCGGCGAAGTATCCCCAGGAGCCGCGGCTGATCGAGCTGGTCGGTGAACTGTCCACGCGGGACCAGCAGTTCGCCCAGTGGTGGGGCGAACACAAGGTCGTGGCCCGCACCGTGGGCACCAAGACCCTCAACCATCCGGTCGTCGGAGAACTCGTACTGGACTGGGACACCCTCACCGCCAACACCGACCCCGACCAGCACCTCACCGTCTGGACCGCCGCCCCCGGTTCTCCCACCCACGAGCGGCTGCGCATCCTCGCCTCCTGGGCCGCCGATCAGAACATGGCGGCCTCTTCTGCCCCTCGCTGACCATTGCTGCACGTAGCGAAGAAGCGCTTGCGGTCAGCGCGAGGCCACCAGCCGGAGCGTGTCCGCCAGGCCGCGGTCCCCGGTGCGGTGCTCGGCCGGGAGGATGTACGTCCGCAGGCCGCAGGCGGTCGCGCCGCCGTCACGTACGGGGTTGTCGCCGACCATGAGCGTGGCGCGGGGGTCGGCGCCGAGGTCGGCGCACGCCTTCAGGAACAGCTGCGGATCGGGCTTCTCGCGGCCCTGCTCGTAGGAGATGACGCAGGTGTCGAACAGGGACTCCAGGCCGTGGTGGGTGAGGTGGGTGCGCAGGTCCCAGGCGAAGTCGCTGACGATGCCGATGCGCAGACCGCGGTCGCGCAGGGCGCGCAGCACCGGTTCGGTGTCGGGGTACGGGATCCAGGCGTCCGGCGCGGTCAGTTCCCGGTAGGCCGCCTCCTCCGCGCCGCGCAGGAAGTCCACCCGCTCCCACCAGCCGTGCATGGCGCGGCGGTGCTGTTCGCGGGAGAGGTCCCGGCCCTGCTGGAGGGCGACGACGGTGGGCAACTGGAAAGCGGTGCGCAGCTGTTGGGAGATCTCGGTCAGGGCGCCGGGCTCGTTCAGTCGGGCGAGGCGGCCGGAGGCGGCGCCTACGCGCCGCAGCCACGACTCCAGGTCGATCATCTGGAAGATGGTGTTGCTGAAGTCGAACAGCACGGCCTCGACCGGCGGCACGGGTGCGGCCATCTCGGCGTCGGTGGGGCGGTAGGCGCTGGGCGTTTCGAACAGGGTCTGAATCACGGGAGGGGCTGCTCTTCGGGGGTGACGGTCTCGACGGGGACTCCGAGGTCTCGGAGGGCCGCGAGCTCTGGTTCGGGGGTGCCGGTGTCGGTGATCACGGTGTGGTAGTCGGCCGCGGTGCCATAGGCGTACGTGGCGGTCTTGCCGAACTTGGAATGGTCCACCAGGAGCAGGGCCTGTTCGGCGGAGGCGAGCATGGCCAGCTTGACCTCGACGTAGTCGTTCAGCGGGTGGAAGAGGCGGCCTTCCAGGACGGCGGTGGCGGACATCAGGGCCAGGTCGGCGCGGAGTTGGGACAGGGCGCGGGTGACGGCGGGACCGGTGCAGGAGTTGAAGTCGCCGTGGTAGCGCCCGCCGAGCAGGGTGATGCTCACGCCGGGTGCGGAGCCGAGGCGCTGTGCCAGGCCGACGGAGTTGGTGACGACGTGCAGCTGGTCCAGCCGGGCCAGCGCCGGGACCAGCGGGAAGAGCGTGGTCGAGTCGTCCATGAGCAGGGTGCTGCCGGGCCTGATCCGGTCGGCGACGGCCGCGCACAGGGCGTGCTTGGCGTCGAGGGCGCTGTGTTCCCGGAAGCGGGTCGCGGTCTCCATGGTGAGGGCGGGGAAGGGGACGGCGCGTCCACGCTCCTTGCGCAACAGGTGGCGCCCGGCGAGGTCGTCCAGGTCCCGGTGCATCGTCATCAGGCTGACGTCGAAGTGCCGGGCGAGATCGTCGATGCGGGTCTCGCCGTGCTCGGCGACGTGGCGCAGGACGGCCTGCCGACGCTCCTCGACGGCGGCCTGCGACGGTCGCGTACGGGCGGTCACTGCGCCCCTCCTTCCGGGTGACTCCGGTCTCGCAGTTTCGCACACGGGCCGCCGGCAGCCGGGGGCCGTCCGGTCCTCGGCTGCCAGGGGGAGCATGGGCGCCGGCAACGTCGTACGCATGGCATGCACACCTACGGGCCGTCCACGGTGACCAGCACCTTGACCTGCTCCGGGTCGACGGAGGCGGCGAACGCCTTGGCGGCGTCCTCGAGCGGGTAGGTGGCGGTGACGATCTCGGCGATGTCGACGGCGCCCGAGGTGATGAGGGACATGGCGGCGCGGTAGTCCTCGGCGGTGTACATCAAGGTGCCCTCGATGCGGATCTCCCGGTCCTGGATCAGGTCCAGGCGGACCGGGGTGGGACCGGCGGAACCCACGCCCACCACCACGATCTGGCCGCCCTTGGTCACCAGATCGATGGCCTGCGCCATGGACTGCTCGCGGGCCACGCAGTCGAAGACGACGTCGGCCGGGCCGTCGAGCGCCGCGTGGGCCTCGTCGATCAGGCCGGGGGCGTCGGCGGGCAGGGCCGCGTCGGCGCCGAGGCGCAGCGCCCTGGCGCGCTTGGCCTCCAACAGGTCGGTGACGACGATGCGGGTGGCGCCCGCGTGCCGGGCGGCGATGAGCGTGAGCAGGCCGATGGGGCCGGCGCCGAGGACGACGACCGTATGGCCCGTGAGGTCGCCGACCTTGGCCACGGCGTGCACGGGGGTGGCCAGCGGCTCGACGAGGGCGGCCTGGAGGTCGGTCATGCCGTCGGGGACACGGTGGACGCGGTCGGCCGGGATGGTGAACAGGTCGCCCATGGCGCCGGGTGTCTGACAGCCGAAAACCTTCAGTTCCCGGCAGATGTTGTAGCGGCCGGAGCGGCACTGGGCGCACCGGCCGCAGTACAGGTTCGGTTCGATGATCACCCGGTCGCCGGGGGCGAAGTCCTCGGCCCCCTTCCCCGCCTCGGCGACGACGCCGACCGCCTCGTGGCCGGGGCGGTAGGGCAGGTCGATGAAGGGGTGGTGGCCGGTCGCGGCATGGGTGTCGGAGCCGCACACGCCGACGACCGTGGTGTGCACCAGGAGTTCGTCGTCGCCGGGGACGGGGGCGGGCACATGCTCGATGGTGATGTCGGCGAGGGAGCGGACGAGGACGCGGCGGATCTGGTCGGTCATGGGGGAGGGGTCCGTTCGGTCGGGGGCGTTCAGGCGACGGTGAAGATGCCGGTCGCGCCGGGGGCGTCCTGGATGGCGGTGGCGATGAAGTCCGGGGCGCCGGCCGTCACTTGACCGCTCCCAGGGACAGTCCGCGTACGAGTTTGTCCTGGGCGGCGAAACCGGCGATGAGGACCGGCAGGGAGACCAGCGTGGCCGCCGCGCACAACCGGGCCAGGAACAGGCCCTCGTTGGTGATGAAGCCGACGAGGAACACGGGTGCGGGGGATGCCTGGGTCGCGGTGAGGTTGACCGCGAACATGAACTCGTTCCAGCTGAAGATGAAGCAGATCAGCGAGGTGGCGGCGAGTCCCGGCATGGCGACCGGCGCGACGACCCGCAGCAGCACGGTGGGCAGCCCGGCGCCGTCGACCTCGGCGGCCTCCAGGATCTCCTTGGGGACCTCGGCGAGGAACGAGCGCATCATCCACACGGCGATCGGCAGGTTCATCGCGGTGTACAGCAGGACGAGCGTCCAGATGTTGTCCAGCATGCCGATGTCCTTGACGATCATGTAGATCGGCAGCAGCGCGGCGATGAGCGGCAGGAACTTCGTGGACAGGAAGAAGAACATCACATCCGTCCACTTCTCGACCGGCTTGATGGACAGCGCGTACGCCGCCGGGACCGCCAGGGCGAGGACCAGCAGGGTGGAAAAGACGCTCGCCATGGCCGAGTTGAGCAGGTACGGGGTGATGTCCCGCTCCAGCAGGAGCGAGAACTGGTCCAGGGTGAGCGGGGCGAGGAGGCTGGGCGGGTTGGTCGCCGCGTCGGCCTCCTGATGGAAGGCGGTGAGCACCATCCAGGCCACCGGCGCGAAGAAGGCCAGGGTGGCCAGCCAGGCGACGAAGGTCCACAGGGGCGACAGACGCGGGGCCAGTCCGGGGTCGTCGTCCCGCTTCCGACGGCGGGGACGTCGTACGACGGTCGCGGTTGCCTGGGCGCTCATCGGGACGTCTCCTCACGGAACAGGGAGGCGACGACGCGCAGGGCGAAGGTGGCGATGACGATCGAGCCGATCACCACGACGACGCCGGCGGCCGCGGCCTGGCCGTACTCGAACTTGCGGAACATGGTCAGGTAGATCTCGTAGGGCAGGTTGGTGGTCTGGGAGCCGGGCCCGCCCTGAGTGATGGTGAAGACCGCGTCGAAGGTCTGTACCACGAAGATCGAGCCGAGCACGATCCCGAGCTCGATGTACTGCCGCAGGTGCGGCAGCGTGATGTGCCGGAAGGTCTGCACGGCTGAGGCCCCGTCGACCCGGGCGGCCTCCAGGACGTCACCGGGCTGGGCCTGCAGACCGGCCAGCAGGATGAGCATCATGAACGGCGTCCACTGCCATACCAGCGCGATCACCAGGGCCGGCATGGGGAAGGTGGAGATCCAGTCGACGGTGGGGCCGTTGTCCGCTCCGAACAGGCGGTATACGGCGTTGAGGGTGCCGTTGAGGAGCCCGTAGTCGGGGTTGTAGATCGCGTGCTTCCACAGCAGCGCGGCGGCGACCGGCATCACCAGGAACGGGGCGATGAGCAGGGTGCGCGCCAGGCCCCGGCCGCGGAAGCGGCGGTCGAGCAGCAGGGCCAGACCGAGGCCGAGGAGCACGCTGAGCACGACGACGGACGCGGTGAGGACGCCTGTGTTGAGGACCGCGTGGCGCAGCCGGTCGTCGGTGAAGACGAGCGTGTAGTTGGACAGGCCGGTGAAGCGGCGCTCGTCCGGTCGCAGGATGTTCCACTGGAAGGTGGAGATCACGAGTGTGGCCACGAACGGCAGTTGCGTGACGACGATCGTGAAGATCAGCGCGGGCAGCAGCGGGAAGCGACGGCGCCATTTGCTGAGGGTCGTGGGCTTCGTCCGGCGGACGGGTGGCCGTGTGGTCGGCTTGGGGAGCTCGGTGAGCGTGGTCATGGGCGTGCTTTCCTCCGCGGTCGGCGGATGGGGGCGTGCGGGGACGGCGCCCCGGCCGACCGGGTGGCCGGCCGGAGCGGGGCGGCTCACTTGTAGTTCTTGGCGACGTCCTCGGCGAGCTTCTGGCCGTCGTTGAGCGCCTTGTCCACGCTGGTCTTGCCGGCGATCGCGGCGGAGATCTCCTGGGTCACCTTGGTGCCGAGGTCCTGGAACTCGGGGATGGCGACGAACTGGATGCCCACGGTGGGCCGCGGCTGCGTGCCCGGGTTGGCCGGGTCGGCCTGCTGGATGGACTTCAGTGTGATGTCACCGAAGGAGGCGGAAGCCTTCTTGTACGCAGGGATCTCATAGGTGCTGGCCCGCTTCCCGGCGGGCACCCGCGGCCAGCCCAGCTTCTCGCCGACGAGCTGCTCGTACTCCTTGCTGGACGCCCACAGCATGAACTTCGAGGCGGCGTCGGCCTTCTTGGTCGTCTTCGGCATCGCCCACGCCCAGGCCCACAACCAGCCACTGCTGTCGGTCTTCATCGTCGGCGCGTACGCGTAACCGATCTTGCCGGCGGCCTTGCTGCTCTTCGGGTCCTCCAGGGACCCGGCCGCGCTGGTGGCGTCGTACCACATGGCGACCTTGCCCTGGCTCATCCCGTTGAGGCACTCGGTGAACCCGGCCTGCGGCGCCCCCGCCTCACCGTGCTTGCGCACCAGGTCGACGTAGAACTTGGTGGCGTCCTTGAAGCCGCCGGTATTGACCTGGGCCTTCCAGTCCTTGGTGAACCAGGTGCCGCCGAAGGTGTTGACCATGCTGGTCAGCGGCGCGCCGAGCTCGCCCCAGCCCGGCAGGCCGCGCAGACAGATCCCCTTCATCCCCGGCTGGGCTCCGTCGGCCTTGGCGGCGAGGTCGGCGACCTGCTGCCAGGTCGGGCGCTCGGGCATCGTCAGGCCCTTCTCGGCGAAGACGTCCTTGCGGTACATCAGGAACGACGACTCGCCGTAGAACGGCAGGCCGTAGAGCTTGCCGTCCGAGCCGGACAGCGACTGGACCATGGGCTTGAGCAGGTCGGCCTTGTCGAAGTTCTTGTCCTTGTCGGCGTACGAGCCGAGCTCGGTCAGCCAGCCGTTCTTCTCCCAGATGGGCACCTCGTACGCGCCGATGGTGGCCACGTCGTACTGACCGGCCTGGGTGGCGATGTCCTGGGTGACCTTGTCGCGCAGCTCGTTCTCGGGCAGCACCGTGAAGTTGACCTTGATGCCGGTGTCCTTGGTGAAGCTGTCCTTCGTCAGCTTCGCGATGTCCTCCATCTGCGGGTTGCCGACCATCAGCACGTTGATGCTGTCCCCTCCGGCGGAGGAGCCGCCGGCTCCGGCTCCGGAACAGGAGGTGGCGAGGAGGGCGGTGGCGGCGGCGCCGGCGATGAGGGCGTATCTGGTCGAGCGCATGTGTCGGGGGCCTCTCGTACGGGTGGAGCGGAAAACGGCGTAGGGGCAGGGGCTCGCGTGGAGGGCTCCGCGCGGCACGGGTGCGGAACGGCGGCTCATAGGGGTGAGCCTCGTTGCGACCTCGACGGAAGCCCGGCCAAGAAGGGGGTGGGTGCGGCCCTGGGGTGTGGGGCGCGGTATCGATGCCAGGAATTATTAGCAGGAGATGAGGCCGTTGTTAACACATAGTGCGAGAAAAATTATGTGGATCTATCGTTCGCGAGCATCGGTGGCGAGGGTGTGGCCGTGGTCCGCGTGCGGAATTCCCGCGATCTCCTGACCTTCGGCTGCGGGTCGGACAACCTGGCACGAGCACGTCACCCTGCTGACCCACGCGATGTGAAGGGCAACCCATGAAGCAGACGTTCGGCTCCTACCAGGACGAGATCTACCTCAACGGACTGGTGGGGGAGCTGTCGCCTTTCCCTATGAGCCATGGGGAGTTGGAGGCGAAGGCTCAGGCCGCGATGTCGTCCTCGGTGTGGTCGTACGTCGCCGGAGGCGCCGGGGATGAGCGGACGCAGCGGGCCAACGTCGAGGCTTTCGAGCGCTGGGGGCTCATCCCGAGGATGTTCGTCGGTGCTGCCGAGCGTGACCTGTCGGTGGAGCTCTTCGGGATGACCTGGCCGTCACCGGTGTTCATGGCCCCGGTCGGGGTCATCGGGTTGTGCGCCCAGGACGGGCACGGCGACCTGGCCACCGCACGGGCCGCCGCCCGCACCGGAGTGCCCATGGTCGCCTCCACCCTTTCCGTCGACCCCATGGAGCAGGTCGTCCCCGATCTCGGCGACACGCCGGGCTTGTTCCAGCTGTATACGCCGAAGGATCGGGACCTGGCGGAAAGCCTCGTCCGCAGGGCCGAGGCGGCCGGGTTCAAGGGCATCGTCGTCACCCTCGACACCTGGGTCCCTGGCTGGCGTCCGCGCGATCTCGCGAGCGGCAACTTCCCCCAGCTGCGCGGGCATTGCCTGTCGAACTACACCTCCGACCCGGTCTTCCGTTCCCGGCTGACCCGTACGCCGGAGGAGGATCCCCAAGCGGCCGTCCTGCAGTGGGTCCAGGTCTTCGGCCACCCCCTGACTTGGGACGACCTGCCGTGGCTCCGCTCACTCACCGACCTGCCACTGATCGTCAAGGGCATCTGTCACCCAGAGGACGCCCGGCGCGCCAAGGATGGTGGTGTGGACGGCATCTACGTCTCCAACCACGGCGGCCGGCAGTCCAACGGCGGCCTCCCTGCCCTGCAGGTACTGCCCGCCGTCGTCGAGGCCGCCGACGGATTGCCGGTCCTGTTCGACTCCGGCGTTCGCAGCGGGGCCGACATAGTCAAGGCCATCGCCCTCGGTGCCACCGCCGTCGGCATCGGCCGGCCCTACGCCTACGGCCTCGCCCTCGGCGGCACCGCCGGCATCGTCCACGTACTGCGCTCACTGCTCGCCGAAGCCGATCTGATCATGGGCGTCGACGGCTATCCCACGCTCGGCGACCTCACTCCGGAGGCCCTCCAGCGCGTCATGTGAGACGAGACGCTCGCCGCCAATACATCGGATCTATCGTGAAGGGTCTCGGGGTCGGCGAATGCCGAGGTGCCTACCCACCCGGCAATTTCGGCCAAGGTGCGTCGCCTACCCAGGCTCGATACGGTCCGAACCGTTGACGTCATCGGATGAATCTTCTACGTTTCCGTCGCGACCACACCTCGCGAATCCGGCGCAGCCATCGCGCTCGGTGTGAGCCACTCCGAACCCCCCACCCCCGGAGGCAGTTCATGAGAACCGCGCTCAGACAGCTGTCCCTCCTCGCCGCCTTAGCCGTACTGCTCGTGCTGCCCTCACCGACCGCTGTCGCGGACACGGCCGCGCCCGGACGCACGTACCACGTCGCCCCCGCCGGCGCCGACACCGCGAGCGGTACCGCTGCCCGGCCGCTGCGCACCATCGGCGCCTGCCTCTCCCGCGTCCGCCCCGGCGACACCTGCCTCATCCACCGCGGTACCTACCGGGAACAGGTCACACCCCCGTCCGGCACCAAGGACGCCCCGGTCACCATCGCCGCGTACGGCGACGGCCCGGTGACCGTCGACGGGACCGAGCCCGTGACCGGGTGGCGGGACGCCGGCGGCGGACTGGTCGCCGCCGACACCGAGCTTCCGCCCGACCCCGACTTCAACGCGGTGTTCCTGGACAACGAGCGTGCCGCAGAAGGCCGTTGGCCCAACTCCGGAGCCGACCCGCTGAACATCACCTGGGCCGAGGCGGACGCCACCTCCACCGACCAGCACATCGACGACACCGACCTGCCCGACGCCGACTGGACCGGCGCGACCGTGCACCTGTGGGCAGGCTCCAACCCCTGGGCCCAGCAGACCGGCACCGTCACCGCCAACGCGCCCGGCAAGCTGGACTTCAAGGGCGGCAATTACCGCTGTCCGCCGCTGTGCATGGGCAACCAGAACTACCGCAACTACTACCTCGTGGGCTCGAAGGCCGCTCTGGACCAGCCGGGGGAGTGGTACTACGACGAGTCCGCGCACCGGCTCTACATGGTGCCGCCGAAGGACGGTATGGCCGGGCACACGGTGACCGCCAAGCACCGGCTCTGGGGCGTCGACCTGAGCGACAGCTCGTACGTCACCGTCCGCGGTCTGAATCTCTTCGGCACCTCGCTGCGAACGGGCAACGACAGTACGGGAGTCACCGTCGACCGCCTGCGCGCCGAGTACATCTCCGAGTTCTCCACGCTCCCCATGCCGCCCGACAGCGACCTCGCGGTCGAGCCCTTCGAAGGCCATATCGTCGCCTCCCGGATCCTGGACTCGGGCGTGCAGCTCCTCGGCACCGGCAACACCCTCAAGAACAGCGAGATTTCGCAGTCCGCGGGAGACGGAGTCCTGGTGCGCGGCACCGGCAACACCGTCACCAACAACTACATCCACGACGTCGGCTGGATGGGCAGCTACACGCCCGGCATCGAGATCAACGGCAACGGACACACCGTCACCCACAACACGATCCGCCGCACCGGACGGGCCGCCATCGACACCGCCTGGCAGCTCAACGGCACCGAGTACCACGACAACCGCATCGCCTACAACGACATGTCCGAAGCGATGCGCACCTCACGCGACGGCTCGCCCTTCTACGTCTGCTGCAGCCTCAACGGCTCCGGCAGCTCCATCGACCACAACACCTCGCACGACGCGGACGGCCAGGTCGGCTACTACGTCGACAACTACTCCGGCCACTTCCTGCTGCACCACAACGTCGCCTGGAACACCGGCGCCCGCGGCACCTTCTTCAACGGCCACACCGGCCCGAGCATCGCCAACCGTGACCACAACTCCAGCTACGGCGTGGGCATCGACGGCAACTCGGTGCGGCTGAGCGGCGCGACGGACGCCTCCGGTACGTACATCAGCAACATCATCGGGCCGATGCCGATCAGCGTCAGCCAGACCGGCGACCCGCTGCCCGTGGTCCGCTCCAACCTGATCAGCGACCAGCCCGGATACACGGACGCCGTCAACGGCGAGTTGTGGCTGAGGCAGGGCTCGCCCGCCATCGACGCCGGCGAGACGGTCGACGGAGTCACCACCGGCATCCGGGGCGCGGCTCCCGACCAGGGCGCGTACGAGTACGGCGAGCCGATCTGGTCGACCGGCTGCAATCTGCCGGGCTGTCAGCAGCGAGTGCGGCACGGAACCTGGACCGCCACCGGGAGCGACGGCACCGATGCCTCCGCCGTCACCGACGGGGACATCAACACCCGCTGGACGGCGGCCAGTTCACAGGCGCCGGGTCAGTATCTGACCGTGGACCTCGGTGAGGCCAAGACCTTCGGCCGCCTCTCGCTCGACGCGGGCCGCGACACCAGCGGTCAGCCGTACGGCTTCTCCGTCTCGGTCAGCCGCGACGGCAAGAATTGGGGCGAGCCGCTCGCACGGGTCTCGGGCCGCTCCTTCACACAGGACGCCGTGTTCCCCCGCCAGACCACCTCCCGCTACATCAAGATCACGCTCACCGAGAGCGGACCGGTGCCGTGGGTCGCCAATGACATCCGGCTGTACGGCGAAGGGCCCGACGCCACTTCGACGCTGCACGCCGAAAAGGCCACGGCGGTACGGGGCGTGAAGCGCGGCACCGCTGCCACCGGCGTCCTCGGTTCCGGCGACTGGGTGGGCTACCGCAAGGTGAACGTCGACGGTAGCCGGCTGACTGTACGTCGCGCCTCCTCCTGCGCGCGCAACTGCTCGCTCGAGCTCCGCCTGGGCTCTCCGGACGGTCCGCTCGCCGCGGTGCTGCCCATCAAGGGCACCGGCGACTGGCTGGAGCAGTCGGTGCCGCTGAAGCGCAAGGTCACGGGCACGCACGACGTCTACCTCGTGGCGCGGGGCGAACGGCAGGTCGCCGCACTGGACTGGCTGACCATCAGACGCTGACCCCCGCGAACGTGCGGCCGGGCGACGGGAATTCGGGTCCCGCCGCCCGGCTTGGCGTGTTCGTCACGCGTACCGCTTCCTGTCACGCATGCGCCACTGGGCCTTCCCTGACCTTCGGTGCTCTTGGAACACTCAGCCCGCTCAGGTCCCCCGTGTCGCACCAACGTCAGGACAAGAGGTCTCCGGCCATGTCTGAAGTGAATCGGCGTCGTTTCCTCCAACTCGCAGGCGGCACCGCGGCGTTCACCGCGCTGTCGGACAGCATCGCCCGGGCCGCGGCCATCCCCGCCGGGTATCGCCACGGCACCATCGAGGACGTCGAGCACATCGTCGTCCTGATGCAGGAGAACAGATCCTTCGACCACTACTTCGGCTCCCTCAGAGGCGTCCGCGGCTTCGGCGATCCGCGCCCGGTCACCCTGGAGAGCGGCAAGTCGGTCTGGCACCAGTCGGACGGCACGAAGGACCTGCTGCCCTTCCACCCGGAGGCCGACGACCTCGGCATGCAGTTCCTGGAAGGCCTGCCGCACAGCTGGTCCGACGGGCAGGCCGCCTACAACGGGGGCAAGTACGACAAGTGGGTTCCCGCGAAGGGCACCACGACCATGGCGTACCTGACCCGCGAGGACATCCCCTTCCACTACGCGCTCGCCGACACCTTCACGGTCTGCGACGCGTACTACTGCTCGTTCATCGGCAACACCGACCCGAACCGCTACTACATGTGGACGGGTCACACCGGCAACGACGGCCAGGGCGGCGGACCCGTCATGGCCAACGACGAGCTCGGCTACGACTGGACGACCTACCCCGAGCGCCTCGAGAAGGCCGGGATCTCCTGGAAGATCTACCAGGACATCGGCGACGGCCTGGACGCGAAGGGCTCCTGGGGCTGGATCCAGGACGCCTACCGCGGCAACTACGGCGACAACTCGCTGCTGTACTTCAACAAGTACCGCAACGCCCAGCCCGGCGACCCGCTCTACGACAAGGCCCGCACCGGCACCGACGTCAAGAACGGCGACGGCTACTTCGACCAGCTGAAGGCCGACGTCAAGGCGGGCAAGCTGCCGCAGATCTCCTGGATCACCGCCCCCGAGGCGTTCTCCGAGCACTCCAACTGGCCCACGAACTACGGCGCCTGGTACATCGCCCAGGTCCTGGACGCGCTCACCTCCAACCCCGAGGTCTGGTCGAAGACCGCGCTGTTCATCACGTACGACGAGAACGACGGCTTCTTCGACCACGTCCTGCCGCCGCTGCCTCCGCGGTCCGCCGCACAGGGCAAGTCCACCGTCGACGTCACCCTGGACCTGTTCCCGGGGGACTCGAAGTACGTCGCCGGCCCGTACGGACTCGGCCCGCGCGTGCCGATGCTGGTCGTCTCGCCCTGGAGCAAGGGCGGTTACGTCTGCTCCGAGACCCTCGACCACACCTCGATCCTCCAGTTCATGGAGCGCCGTTTCGGGGTGCGCGAGCCGAACATCTCGCCGTGGCGGCGTACCGTCTGCGGTGACCTCACCTCCGCCTTCGACTTCTCCCGCAAGGACAGCAGGCCGGCCGCCCTGCCGGACACCGACGAGTACGAACCGGCCGACCGCGAGCGCCACCCCGACTACAAGCCGACGGTCCCCGCCGACCCGAGCATGCCGAAGCAGGAGCGCGGCCTGCGCTCGTCCCGCCCCCTGAAGTACGCGCCGAGGGTGGACGGTTCCGCGGACCCGGCGGCCGGCACGTTCACGCTCACCTTCGCCTCCGGCAAGAAGGCGGGCGCCTCCTTCCACGTCACCTCCGGCAACCGCACCGACGGCCCGTGGACGTACACCACCGAGGCCGGCAAGAGCGTGTCGGACACCTGGAACTCCGTGTACTCGAACGGCTCGTACGACCTCACGGTGCACGGGCCGAACGGCTTCCTGCGCACGTTCAAGGGCTCCGGCAAGGCGGCCGGACCGGAGGTCACCGCGCGGCATGCCGGGGACGACGTGGAGCTGACCTTCACGAACAAGGGTTCCGGCACGGTGACGTTCAAGGTCGGCAACAGCTATGGCGGGCGGCCCAGGACGTTCAAGGTGCGGCCCGGCGCGACCGTGCGGCACACCGTGGATCTGCGGGCGAGCAGGCGCTGGTACGACTTGACCGTCGTCGCCTCCGGCACCGACAGCCCATTCCTGCGGCGCTTCGCCGGACATGTCGAGAACGGGCGGCCGGGGGTGAGCGACCCGGCGCTAGGGCGCTTCTGATGGACTTCCGCGGCGTCACGACGCCCAGCACGCACTCCCTCACTCTCGGCTCCGCTCGAGCGGGGGGACCCCCATGCCGCACGGCGCGAAGGGATAGGTGGCTCCGCCACATGACCCTTCACACCGCACGCCGATCGCACGCACCGGACGCCGCTCCTTCCTCCACGGCGATCCATCAGAAACGCCCTAGGTGCGGGCAGCGGAATGTGATCGGGAAGGACTGTCGGCCGTACGTCACTCAGAGCGGCGTGAGGTGTCCTGGCGCGGGTCGCCGGGGCACCAACGCCGGTTCGTACGACGCCGATTCGGGGTTCAGCGCGAGCACCGCGGCGACCGGGTGCTCCTCGGCTTCTTCGGGCTGCTCCGTGGGCAGTTGAGCGGGCTCCGGGACCGGGTGGGACAGCATCACCACGCCGCGGGCCGCGAGCGCCGCCCCCGCGAGCGCGAGCAGCACGCCCGCGGCTCCGCCTCGCAGGCCCTCGCCGAGCAGGGCGAGGCCGATGATCGCGGCGGCCACAGGGTTGGCCAGCGTCACCACCGCGAGGGGTGCGCCGAGGCCGTCGCGGTAGGCGGTCTGCGCCAGCAGGAGTCCGCCCGCCGCGAAGGCCGCGACCAGCAGGGCCACCACGATCACCTGCACGCTGAGGAGGGGACCCGAGCGGTCGGTCGCGGCCACCGTCACGGTTTGCGTGAGTGCGGAGGCGACGCCCGAGGCGAAGCCGGACGCGGTCGCGTGTCGCAGGCCGGGGCGGGTGCCGGGCCGGGCGAGGAGGCCGATCACGGCCGCGGTGGTGCCCGCGACGGCGAGGGCTTCCGGCGCGCTCAGCACCTGGTCGGGCGCCGGCCCGGACGCCGTGACGAGCAGCGCGGCGAGCCCGGCCAGCGTGAGCGCCGTACCGCGCCACTCGACGGCACTGACCCGCCGCCCCGCCATCCGCGCGCCCAACGGCACCGCGGCGACCAGAGTGAGCGCGCCGAGCGGCTGGACCAGGGTGAGCGGACCGTACTTGAGGGCGGCCACGTGCAGCAGCGCGGCGGACGCGTTGAGCGCGACCGACCACCACCACGCGCCGCTGCCGAGCAGACGCAGCGCACCGGAGTCGGAGTTCCGGGAGGCCAGCCGCTCCTGGGCGACGGCAGCTGCGGCGTAGGCGACGGAGGAGAAGAGGGACAGGACGACGGCGAGGACGGTGGCGTTCATCGGACGGCTCCCACGAGTTCCGGTGCCTTCGCCGAAGTCACGGGCTCCAAGGGCTCGTTCGCGGTCGTCGTCGTCCGGTGTGGCAGGCGGACCAGCGCGAGTACGCCGCCCAGCAGCGCCGCTGCCACGGCCGCGTCGAGCCAGTAGTGATTGGCCGTACCGACGATCACCAGCAGGGTGAGCAGCGGGTGCAGCAGCCACAGCCAGCGCCAGCGCGATCTGGTGGCGACGATCAGGCCGATCGCCACCATCAGCGCCCACCCGAAGTGCAGCGACGGCATCGCCGCGAACTGGTTCGACAGCGAGTCCGCCTCCGGCGAGGCCCCGTACACCGTCGGCCCGTACACCTGCCCGGTGTCCACGAGGTCCGCCATGCCGAGCATCCGCGGCGGGGCGAGCGGGTACGTGAGGTGCACCACCAGGGCGGCGGCGGTGATCGCGGCGAGAGCGCGGCGGGCCCAGAGGTAGTGCGTGGGGCGGCGTAGATACAGCCAGATGAGGAAGGCGGCGGTGGCGGGGAAGTGCACGGTCGCGTAGTAGGTGTTCGCGATGTGTATGAGGGTGTCGCTGCCCAGCAGTGCGGACTGTACGGCGCCCTCGCCGGGCAGATGCAGGGCCCGCTCGAAGTCCCAGACCTGGTTGGCGTTGCGGAAGGCCTCGCCGGTGTGGCCGGTGACCAGGAGCCGGCCGAGCTTGTAGACGAGGAAGAGCCCTGCGACGAGCAGGAGTTCGCGGACCAGGGGCGGCCGCCGTATCGCGGTGGCCCCGTCTCTTGCAGGCTCTGCTGGCGCTGCCATCCCCGGCCCCTTTGCTGTCCATGATTCATCGATACGCGAAGGTACCGATACGCCGCCGTACCGATACGCCACTGTACCGAAACTATTCTGTTTCGGTACAGTGGCGTATCGGTGGGCCTGCGTCACACTGGAAGCGGGCCGCGAAGCAGGCCACAGGACAGGCCGCCGGGCCCCGGAGACGAGCGAGGAGAAGAGCCATGAAGCCGCAGGCAGCGGACGAGCCGGAGACGGTCGTCGCCGCGCGCCGCTCGAAGCTCACGCCCGAGCGTGAGCGGGAGTTCTTCGATGCCGCGCTCTACCAGATCCGCGAGTGCGGCTATGACGCGCTGAGCATGGAGGGCATCGCCGCCAGCACCAAGTGCAGCAAGTCCACGCTCTACCGGCAGTGGAAGACGAAGCCCCAGTTCGTGGCGGCGGCGTTGCGCGCCCTGCACTCTCCGCGGCTCGCGGGCATCGACACCGGTTCGCTCGCGGGCGATCTGCGCGCCGCGGCACGGGCCGCGGGCGAGCGGTCCGACGACGACACCAAGCTCGTACAGGCTCTCGGGCACGCCGTGATGCAGGACCCGGAACTGCGGTGCGCGCTGCACGACGCGCTCATCGAACCCGAACGCGCGGCCATCAAGGAGATGCTCCAACGCGCCGTCGACCGCGGCGAGATCGCCGCCGACCAGCCGGCCCTGGAGTTCGTTCCCGCGCAACTGCTCGGCATGATCCGCGTACGCCCGATCCTGGAGGGCCGGTACGCGGACGCCGACTATCTCGTCCGTTACGTGGACGCCGCCCTGATCCCCGCCCTCGGACTGACGGAGGTCACCTGAGACTCAGGCCGTCGGCTCCGTGGAACGACCGGACGACGGCCTGTTCGCGCCGCACCGTGGGGACGGGGGCGGCGCGTACCCCCGGCCGGGTGGGAGCCTCCTTGAGCGGAGAGGCACCCCACCCGGCCGGATCCATGTCAGACCCTCAGACCCGTTCTCCGCTGCCGCCACCACCCTCGGCTTCCTTGATGCCCTTGGTTATCTCGTCGATGACGGACAGCTTCGGGGCCTTCTCGTTGTCGTCGAAGCCGAAGCGGACGATCACGAGCATGTCCGGGTTGGCCGGGGACGGGAAGGCCAGCGACTCGACGTAGCCGTCGTCGCCCTTGCTGGTGACGACCTTCCAGCGGACCGCGTAGCCCTTCTCGCCCGCCACGGTCACCGCCTTGGAGACGAGTTCGGTGTTCGAGGTGATCTTGCCGTAGGTCGGGCCGCCGTACGATTCCTCGGCGTTCTTGGAGATGTCCTCCTTCGCCGCCGCCTCGGCGGTGGTCGCCTTGATCTCCAGGGCCGCGGCCGGCAACGAGTTGGCGCCGCCGCGCACGCACTGCTGAGACGTGTCACCAGGACAGGGATACGGCCCCGTCGACACCGAGGCACCACCGTTCTCCCCGGACTGCCCCGTCCAGCCGTCGAGCACCGGAATGCTGATGCCGCTCAGCACATCGGTGGCGTAACCCTCCTCGGTCTGCGGCGGTTCCGGCTGCTCCGGAGCCTGGCTCTCACCGTCGTCCGGTGGTCCGCCCTGACCGCCGCGATCCTCTCCTTCGGGGCCCGGTTGGGTGGGTGCCGGGCGGGCGTTGCTCTGATCGCTGCCACTCGAATCGTCGCCCGAGGTCAGCGCGTACACCCCGCCGCCTATGCCCGCGAGCACCGCCACCGCCGCGGCGATCGCGATGCCGATCCGCAGGCCGCGGCGCGGAGAGCGGGGCGGCATGTCTGGAAACGCCCCCGGATACGCGCCCGGGTACGTCGCCCCGGGGGACGCCGCGTACGCCGGTGGCCCCCATCCGGCCGCCGCCGCGGCGGGACGGGTCTGCTCCGTCCACGCCTCTCCGTCCCACCAGCGCTGCTGTGTGGCGGGGCCGCCGTCAGTTGTCTGCCCGGGGTCGGGGTACCAGCCGGGGGGAGTCACGTGGGTCATGGGGACACGGTATGTGGCTCGTGTGAATTCAAGATGAGAGGGTCCCTACCGATTTAGTCTCGCCTCCGGGCAATTCGCCGACTCCCGTGTACGGACCGCCTGTTGACGATCGGCGACGTTCGCCGGACCTGGTCGGCGGCCTCCTCCGTCGTCTTGCGTCCGCGGCTGTCACCCGTGACGGCAACAGGCGTCCCGGCCAGGCGCCATGACGGCTCGGGGAGGACTAGGCTCGTGGCCTGTACGTCATTTGGGCGACCTGGGGAGGTAGCGGGATGACGGAGGCTCCCCTCTGGGAGCGCGACGCGGAACTCTCCGCGATCGCGGAGGCCGTCGACGCGCTGTGCGCCGGTTCGGGCGCGGGCAGCGTGCTGGTGTTCAGCGGCGAGGCGGGCATCGGGAAGACCGCACTGCTCGCCGAGGCCCGCCGGATCGCGCTGGACCGCCGCTGCACGGTGTGGTCGGCACGCGGCGCCGAGACCCTGACATCCGTCCCGTTCAATGTCGTACGGCAGTTGCTGCAGCCCGCGCTCGTATCGCTCATGCCGGATGAGGCGCGCGAGTACTTCGGCGACTGGTACGACATCGCCGGACCCGCCCTCGGCATAGCGGAGGCGGGCGAGCGCCAGGCCGATCCGCAGTACGTGTGCGACGGACTGGTCGCGGCGGTGCGCAGGCTCGCCCGGCGCGAGTGGCCGCTGGTGCTGCTCGTGGACGACGCGCACTGGGCCGACGAGGAGACCCTGCACTGGCTGGCCGCGTTCACCGAACGCCTCGGCGACCTGCCTGTCCTCGTCGTGGTCGCCCGCCGCCCCACGGGAGTCACCGGCGAGAGCGCCCGCCATCTCGACGCGATCGGCGCCAAGTCCCTTCCCACCGCCGCCCTGCGCGCGCTGACACCGGACGCCACGGCCGGACTCACCCGCGCCACGCTCGGCGAACACGCCGACACCCCGTTCTGCCGCGAGGTGTGGGCGGTCACCGGCGGCAACCCGTACGAAACCGTGGAACTCCTCGCCAAAGTCCAGGACAGCGCACTCGAACCGGTCGAGGAATCGGCCGCCGAACTGCGCGGACTCAACCAGTCGGCACGCGGCAAAGGCCTCGTCGACCGCCTCGAAGGGCTCGGCGTCGACGCCACCCGCTTCGCCTGGGCCGCCGCGATCCTCGGCACCCGGATCACCCTCGACCTCACGGCCGAACTCGCCGGGATGCCACTGGACGAGGCCGAGCGCTGCGCGGAACTGTTGAGCGCGGCTCGTATCCTCACCGAAGCCGACCACGTGAACGGCGAAGTGGCCGACGGCGAGCTGGAGTTCGTCCACCCGCTGATCGCCGGCGCCGTCTACCGCTCCATCCCGGACGGCCTGCGCACCGCCATGCACGGCGTGGCCGCCTCCGTCGTCACCGCCTCGGGCCTAGGCGCCGCGGCGGCCTCCCGCCACCTCCTGGAAGTACACCCGGACGACGACCCCGAACTCGTCGCGCAGATGCGCGAGGCCGCCCGCGAGCACCTCGCCGTCGGCGCCCCGAAAGCGGCCCGCCGCTGTCTCGAGCGCGCCCTGCTCGAACCCCCGCTGCCCGAGGTCCACGCGCGCGTGCTCTACGAGTTGGGCTGCGCCACCCTCCTCACCTCCCCGGCCACCACCATCCAGCACCTGCGGGAGGCACTCACCCTGCACGGCCTCGATCGCGAACTGCGCGTCGACGCCGTCTGCCGTCTCGCCCAGGCGCTTGTCCACAACGACCAGCTGGAGGAGGCCATCCGCACGATCGACGAGGAGGTCGCCCAGCTCAAGCCGGGCCCCGAGCGGATGCGGCTGCAGGCCGTCCACTACATGTGGGAAGGCCTCCACACCGGTGAACAGGACGCACCCGGTCGCTCCCGCCGCCTCGCCGACCTCGTCAAACCGCTCACCGGCCGCGACAACTCCGAGCGCGCCCTGCTCATCCTGCGCGCCTTCGACGCGGCGACCCGCGGCGAGAACGCCGAGGAGGTCGTCGAACTCTGCGACCGTGCCCTCGTCAACGGCCGCCTCGCGCCCGGACTCGGCTGGACCGACACCGAGTGGACCTTCGAGCTCCTGATGATGCTCGGCCTCTCCTACACGTTCGCGGACCGGCTCGACCGCGCCGAGAGCCTCTTCACCGAGGCCCGGCGCTCGTACGAGATCGCCGGCTGGAGCGGCGGCCATCTGGCCCTCGCGCTCGCCTACAGCGGCTATGTGCACCGCAGAAGAGGCCGCCTCCGCGACGCGGAGGACTTCCTGCGCGAGTCACTGAGGTTCGTCGACCGGGTGGGCCGGCGCCTGCCCATGCACTGGTTGGTGGCCTGCATGCTCATCGACACCCTGCTTGCCCGCGGCCACGTAGACGAGGCCGAGAACATCGCCGAACGCTACGCCTTCGAGCCACCCCACCCCTCCACGAACGTCACCCCCGACACCCACTCCGTCCGCGGCCGCCTCCTGATCGCCACCGGCCGAGTCGAAGAGGGCATCAACGAACTGGAGGTCGCCGCCAAAACGGCCGCCTCCCGCGGCGGCCACAACCCCGTGATGGCACCCTGGGCCGGCGACCTGGCCCGAGCCCTCGCCGCCTCCGACCCCCGCCGCGCAGCGGACATCGCCTCCGACCTCCGCGCCCAAGCCGAACGCTTCGGCACAGACACAGCCATAGGAGAAGCCCTCCGCTGCGCCGCCGCCCTGGAATCCGCCCCCCGATCAACCGACCTCTACGCCCAAGCAGTCACCTACCTGGAATCCTCCCCCTCCGCCTACGAACACGCCCAGGCCCGCATCGACTACGGCATCGCGTCTCGGTCGGCATCGGAACTCGAGCAGGGACTGACCTTGGCCGCTTCCTGCGGAGCGGACGGGTTGGTGACGAGGGCGCGGGAGGCGCTGGAGAGGCTGCGCTGACTGGGATGGCCGGCCGGGGCCACCGAAGTGAATCGGAGCGGCGGCCAGACACCGCTGCTACGTGAACTCCCTGCGGCATGCTGTGCCGCGTAGCAGCGCAGCACTCGTCAGCCGGACAAAGTCCCCTGGTGGAAATACAGGCGCCAGCCTGCTTCCGTCAGTCGCCAGAGGGAGCTCCGCCGGGCCCTGCGCCCTTGGTTGTCGGCGAAGTACGTCAAGTGAACGACGCCCGGCGCAAGGACTGCTCCTGACATCTTGCTGACCTTGACCGGGGAATCCGGGGACACCATCCCAGCACTCGTCACCGTGAGGATCGACTCTGCGTCCCACAAGCGGCCCGACGCTCCGATTTCGGTGAAATCCGGATGCAAGAGCTCCGAGACCTGGACTGGAGAAGCACGCACCTGCGGATCGAGCAGCCGCAACTCCCCCTCAATGGCCGCTTGCACGGCCCGCTCGCTCTCGTCCGGCATATACGGACCCTATGGATACCTGTCGCCGATGCACAGCGAATAGTTTCATGCAACGCGAACAGCAGTACCCACGGTGCTGTCCAATCTCGAGGTGCTGTCCCTGCGTGAACAGAGCCAACGTGGCTTGTGGGCAACAGGTCACCAAACTCGTCGGCTGACGTTGATGGCATCGGTGGGACGGCTACGAGCCGGTGCGCGAGGTGAGGGGCCTAGGGGGTCTCTCTTTGGTCCACGTCCGTCCAGACCCTGGTGCGCGGTACTGCGAAGATTGGGTTGACTCTCACACTGTGTCAGCCAGTGAAGTGGCCGATGTCATGTTCAGCATTGGAGCATTCGCTAAGTACGGCGGCGTATCGGTGCGCATGCTGCGCCACTATGACGCCGTGGGGTTGTTGCGCCCTGCCCACGTCGACCCGCACACCGGCTACCGGTTCTACGAAGCCGACCAACTGGCCCGGCTCAACCGTGTGATCGCGCTCAAGGAGCTTGGCCTCACCCTGGATCAGGTAAGCGCCATCCTCGACGGTGAACTGGAGGCGGGCGAGTTGCGCGGGATGCTGCGGTTGCGCCGGGCCGAGCTCGAGTCGGCCATGGCGGCCGACGCGGCGCGGATGGCGCAGGTCGAGGCGAGGCTTCGGATGATCGAGAGTGAGGGACAGATGTCGTCTGACGACGTGGTGATCAAACGGATCCCGGCGATGCGTGTGGCAGAGCTGACGGCCGTTGTGGAGAGCTTCCAGCCGCAACTCATCACCCCGGTGATCACCTCGCTCTACGAGGAGTTGTGGAGCCGGATGCAGGCCGCCGGGCTCCGGGCGAGCGGTGCGGCCGTCGCGTACTACGAGAACCCCGAGGGGCCGGTGACCGTGCATGCGTCCATCCCGGTCGACTCTGAGCCGGCCCCGGTGGGAGACTTCTCCGTGGTGGATCTACCGGAGGTGGAAGCCGCGACACTGGTGCACAAAGGGCCGGCAGAGCAGGTCATCCCCAGCGTTCAGGCGCTTGCCCACTGGATCGACACAAATGGCTATACGTCGATGGGCCCCGCCCGTGAAATCACTCTCTCCTGCCCGCACTGCGGCGACCACGCGGTGACCGAGTTGCAAGAGCCGGTCGCCCGCCGCTGAATACCCTCGTCACGCTCAGGTACGGCACCAGACGAGTCCGCACGGAGTGCCCACCCGAGTAGAGACCTCCGCCCGCCCAGTACGTTCTCGGCGAATCCTCGTGGGCCAGGTGGTCTGTCGCGGGAATGTGACAGACGGGCGGCAGACTGTCACTTTTTCCTGCAACCGCCTCCCGCCGGGGCCAGCGGTGTCGGCCGGAGCGCCCGCACTGCCGACGGGCAGCAGCATCCGGGCTTCCCTGAACCAGCCGAGGCCTTTCGCGTGTCACTGTCCCAGCCGTCGCGTCGTGCTTCGGCGCGACTCCATCCGCGGATTCGGCCCGCGCCGCGAACAGTCAAGCCTTTGGGGACTTTGAAGGGGGGATCCAGAGCGAAGCCCCAGTGGCGGTTCGCACTCGGGGCAGGAGGGCGACCCCACCCGTCTCACCGCACCCCGTCCTCCTCAGCCAACACCCCCTGAGCCACCGCGAACGCCGAGTTCGCCGCCGGAACCCCGCAATACACAGCCGTCTGCAAGAGCACCGCGCCGATCTCCTCGGGCGTAAGCCCATTACGCCGAGCCGCGCGCACATGCATCGCCAACTCGTCATAGTGGCCATGCGCGACCAGCGCCGTAAGCGTGATCAGGCTGCGCTCGCGCCGCGACAGCGTGTCGTCCGTCCAGATCTCCCCCCACGCGTAACGCGAGATGAAGTCCTGGAAGCGGGCCGTGAACGGCGACTGCCGGGCCTGCGCGCGGTCCACGTGCGCGTCGCCCAGCACCTGCCGCCGCACCTCCATCCCCCGCTTCGCCCCACCGTCGAAGTGCCCGCGCAGAGCGGTGAGTACGGCCTCCGGCCGCTCGGCGGGGGCCAGGTGCGAGGCGCCCGGAATCTCGCTGAGCGCGGCACCGGGCACGGCGTCGGCGATCTCCCGCAGATGCGCGGGCGGGGTCGCCGGGTCGTCGCGGCCGGCGATGAGGAGAGTCGGGGCGGTGATCCGCGACAGGCGGTCGCGGATGTCGAAGGCCGCGAGTGCGTCGCAGCAGGCGGCGTATGCGTCGGGGTCCGCCGTGCGGTGGTCCTCGACGAGCTCCGGGACGGTGAAACCGGGCGTGAACCAACGGGAGTTGGCGGTCGCTGCAAGCTCGCCAAGACCTGACGCGCGGACGTGCGCGGCCCGTTCCTCCCACGGCTTGGACCCGTTGAAGTGGGCCGAGGAGCAGATCACGGCGAGGCGATCGATCCGCTCCGGGTGGTACGCCGCGAGCTGCAGCCCCACCGCGCCGCCGAGCGAGACCCCCGCGTACGAGAAGCGGTCGATGCCGAGTGAGTCCGCGAGAGAGAGGACGAGTGAGGCGAGGTCGGCGACGGTCGCGCCGGGGCCGATCAGGTCGGCGGGCGAGCCGCCGTGGCCGGGGAGGTCCCAGCGTACGACCCGGTGGGTGATGGACAGTTCGGGCGCGACCTTGTCCCACAGGGCCGTCGACGTACCGAGGGACGGGCCGAGGAACAGCGGGGGAGCGGTGGTGGGTCCCTCGGCGCGGTGGTTGAGCAGCCTACTTGTCAACGTCGCTCCAGAGCACGGTCGGTGAGGGCTCCAGCGGAGCCGGTGTACTGGGTCGGGTCCGCGAGGACAGCCAGGTCGAGTTCCTTCAACTCGGGCTCCTCGGCGAGGACTTCGACGAGCGGACGGTTCTCCGCGGTGGCCCGCTCGGCCGCCCGAGTGAGCAACTCCTTCGCGCGGGCCCGCCCGAGTACCGGCGCGAGTTCGGCGGACAGCCGCTCGGAGACGATCAGGCCATGCGTGAGGTCCAAGTGCGCGCGCATCGCGTCCGCGTGCACCTGGAGGCCTTCGGCCAGCTCGGCCGCGTCGCGCGCCGCTCCGCCGACCAGGCGCAGCAGCTCACGCAGCGGCTCCCACTCGGCATGCCAGGCACCGGCGGGGCGCTCGTCCTCGGCTGCCAGCGACCCGTACAGCGTCGCGGCAAGCTGCGGCGCACGCCGGGCCGCGGCGGCGATCAGCGTGGCGCGCACGGGGTTCGCCTTGTGCGGCATCGCGGAGGAACCGCCACCGGATCCCTCGCTCAGCTCGCGGATCTCCGTACGGCTGAGCGTGAGCACATCCGCCGCCGTCTTGCCGAGCGCGCCCGCCGTGAACGCGAGGGCGCCCGCGAGATCGGCAACCGGAGTGCGCAGCGCGTGCCACGGCAACACCGGTGCGGCTAGGCCGACTTCACGCGCGTACGCCTCGACCAGCGCGCCGGTGTCAGCAGCCCCGTACGCGGTGAAGGCCGCCAACGTGCCCGCCGCGCCCCCGAGTTGGGCCGGGAGCAAGTCACGTACCGCCTGCAACCGATCCCGCGCGTCCAGCACCAGGGACCGCCAACCCGCCGCCTTGAGACCGAAGGTCGTCGGCACCGCGTGCTGCGTCAACGTCCGCCCCGGCATGGCCGTGTCCCGATGCTCCCGAGCGTGCCGGGCCAGCGCACGCTCCGCACGGGCCAGGTCCGCCAGGACGAGATCAAGAGTCCGCGCGGCCACCAGCATCATCGCCGTGTCCATGATGTCCTGGCTGGTCGCGCCTCGGTGGACGTACGGGGCGTACTCCTCGTCCACCGCGCCTACCGCCGCGGTCAGGTCCGCGACCAGCGGGATCACCGGATTGCCGCCGCCCCGCGCGCGCCGCGCGAGGTCCTGGACGTCGAAGCGTGCGCCATCGGCGACCGCCGCGTCCACCGCCGCGGCGGCCTCCGCAGGCGCGAGGCCGAGCGAGGCCTGTGCGCGGGTGAGCGCCGCCTCCGCCTCCAGCAGCGCCTGGAGAAAGGCGGTGTCGCCGGTCGCGGACGCGGCGGGAGACCCTGCCCATCCGGGGGCGAGCAGGCCGTCGGTGTCGCCGAGGGTCACTTGAACTCCAGGAAGACCGTTTCGCCTTCGCCCTGAAGGCGGATGTCGAAACGGTACGTGCGCCGCTCGCCGGGCCGTGCGACCAGCGTGGCCCGGCGCCCGTCCGGCAGCGAGTCGAGCAACGGGTCGGCGCCGTCGGCCAGATAGGCCCGCGTGTAGAGGTGGTGCAGCAGACCGCGCGCGAACACGCACACGCTGATGTACGGCAGCCCGGCGTTGCCCGGCGGCAGCGTATACAGCGCGTAGTGCCCGTCGGCGTCCGTGGCGACCCGCCCGAAACCGGTGAAGTCGGTGCCGTTGCGGCCGAGGTAGCCGCCGGTTACCGGGTTGCGGCGGATCGAGCCGGGGGCACCCTTGAGTGAGCCGTCCGGAGCCGCCTGCCAGAACTCCAGCACGGCGTCCGGGATCGGCTTGCCCTCGCCGTCCAGGACGTACCCGTGCAGCGTGATCTGGTCGGGGTGCCCCTTCGGCGCGACCTGCTCGCCCTCGGGGAAGGGCAGCGCGTACCCGTAGAAGGGGCCGACGGTCTGGGAGGGCGTGGGGAGGACCTGCCCGGTGGTGTTCTCGCTCATGGTCAGCGACCTTCCTCGATCCAGGTGGCGGAGGGACCGTCGAGAACGATGTCCCACTCGTAGCCGAGCGAGAACTCGGGCTGCGAAAGGTCGTGGCGGTACTCCGCGACCAGGCGGGCGCGGGCCGCTTCGTCGGTCACCGAGCGCAGGATCGGGTCGTACCGGAAGAGCGGGTCGTTGGGGAAGTACATCTGCGTCACCAGCCGCTGCGTGAACGCCGTGCCGAAGACGGAGAAGTGGATGTGCGCGGGGCGCCAGGCGTTGGTGTGATTGCGCCATGGGTACGCGCCCGGCTTGATCGTCCGGAAGGAGTACCGGCCCTGTTCATCCGTCAGCGCCCGTCCCACGCCGGTGAAGTTGGGGTCGAGGGGCGCCGGGTGCTGGTCCCGCAGATGCGCGTACCGGCCCGAGGCGTTGGCCTGCCACAGCTCGATGAGCTGGCCGCGTACCGGGCGCCCTTCGCGGTCGAGCAGCCGCCCGGAGACGGTGATGCGCTCGCCGAGCGGTTCGCCCTGGTGCTGCACGGTGAGGTCGTTGTCGATGTCGGTGATGTCGGTCGGACCGAACACCGGACCGGCCAGCTCGACCGTCTCCGGATCGCCGCCGTTCACCGCGACGAGCGGCTGCTTGGGGTACCGCAGCACGGAGCTGCGGTACGGGGCGTAGTCGCGTGGCGGGTGGTGCCGGACCGGGGCGCCGCCGGCGACGGCCTTGTCGTACGCGTTCTGGGCGTCGTTGATCTCGACGTCGATGTCCGACTGGGTCAGTGTCATGAGGATTCCGATTCCTGCGGGTCCTGGGCAGTCTTAGCGTTCGAGGACGAGGGCCAGACCCTGGCCGACGCCGATGCAGAGGGTGGCGACGCCAACTCCCGAGCCAGCCCGGGCGAGTTGGTGGGCGACGCTCCCGGCGAGACGGGCACCGGAGGCGCCCAGCGGGTGGCCGAGGGCGATCGCGCCGCCCTGCGGGTTGAGGACCGCCGGGTCGAACTCCGGCCACTCGGCGACGCAGCCGAGCACTTGGGCGGCGAAGGCCTCGTTGAGTTCGAGAGTCGACAGCTCGTCAAATCGCTTGCCCGCCTTGGCGAGTGCGCGGTTGACGGCCTCGACGGGGGCGAGCCCGAAGTAGTGCGGGTCGATCGCGGAGACACCGGAGGCGGAGACCCGGGCGAGCGGCTCGCGACCGGTGGCTCGCAGGCCCTCCTCGTCGACGAGCAGCAGAGCCGCGGCACCATCGTTGAGAGGCGACGCGTTGCCTGCCGTCACCGTGCCGCTGTCTTTACGGAACGACGGCTTGAGCTTGGCCATCGCGGCGAGGGACGCATCAGGTCGTACGCATTCATCGGCGCCGAAGACGACCGGGTCGCCCTTGCGCTGCCGGATCGACACGGGCGCGAGCTCGGCGTCGAACAAGCCATCCGCCTGGGCGCGAGCCGCCTTCTGATGGGAGGCCAGCGCGAACTCGTCCTGCTGCTCCCGGCTGATCTTGTGCTTGTCGGCGATCAACTCCGCGCTCTCGCCCAGCGGGACGGTCCACTGCGGGTCCATCTTCGGGTTGACCATGCGCCAGCCGAGCGTCGTCGAGTACAGCTCGGTGTGCCCGGCCGGGAAGGGCTTGTCGCTCTTCGGCAGCACGTACGGAGCGCGGGTCATCGACTCGACACCGCCGGCCAGGGCGATGGAGGCGTCGCCGAGCGCGATGGCCCGCGCGGCCTGGATGACGGCCTCGAGCCCGGAGGCGCACAGCCGGTTGACGGTCACGCCCGGTACGGACGTGGGCAGGCCCGCGAGAAGGGCGGCCATGCGGCCGACGTTGCGGTTCTCCTCGCCCGCGCCGTTCGCGTTGCCGAAGTACACGTCCTCGATCCGCGACGGGTCCAAGTCGGGCGTACGGGCGAGGAGTTCACGGATGGCGTGCGCGGCGAGGTCGTCCGGTCGTACCCCTGCCAGCGAGCCGTTGTACCTGCCGAACGGAGTGCGGACGGCATCGACGATGTAGACGTCCCTCATACGATCTCAATCTCCTCCGGAGTGCGAACCTTCGCGGCGGTCTTCGCGATGATCTCCTCGGCTTCGACACCCGGCGCCGTCTCCACCAGCACCAGGCCCTCGTCCGTCACGTCCAGTACCCCCAGATCCGTGATGATCCGGTTGACGCACGCCTTGCCGGTGAGCGGCAGCGCGCAGTCCTGAAGGATCTTCGGCGAGCCGTCCTTGGCGGTGTGCGTCATCACGACGATCACTCTGCGGGCTCCGTGCACCAGGTCCATGGCGCCGCCGATCCCGGTGATCAGCTTGCCGGGGATGGCCCAGTTGGCGAGGTCGCCACCGGCGGACACCTGCATGGCGCCGAGTACGGCGACATCGATATGGCCGCCGCGGATCATCCCGAAGGAGAGGGAGGAGTCGAAGTACGAGGCGCCGGGCAGGACCGTGACGGTCTCCTTGCCGGCGTTGATCAGGTCCGGGTCGACCTGGTCCTCGGTCGGGTACGGGCCGGTGCCGAGGATGCCGTTCTCGGACTCCAGGATCACCTCGACGCCGGGCGGGAGGTAGTTGGGGATCAGCGTCGGCAGTCCGATGCCGAGGTTCACGTACTGGCCGTCCTCCAGCTCGCGCGCGGCGCGGGCGGCCATCTCTTCACGTGTCCAGGCCATCAGGAACTCACCGTCCGCTGCTCGATCTTCTTGTCTGCCGCCTGCTCGGGGGTCAGGGCGAGCACCCGCTGGACGAAGATCCCCGGCAGATGCACCGCGTCCGGGTCGATCTCGCCGGGCTCGACGAGTTCCTCGACCTCGGCGATCGTCACCCGGCCGGCCATCGCGGCCAGCGGGTTGAAGTTGCGGGACGACTTGTTGAAGACCAGGTTCCCGTGCCGGTCGCCCTTCGCGGCCCGTACGAGGGCGAAGTCGGTGCGGATGCCGTGCTCCAGCACATACTCCGTGCCTTCGAACTCCCGCACCTCCTTCGGCGGTGAGGCGAGCGCGACGCCGCCCTCACCGTCGTACCGCCAGGGCAGTCCGCCGTCGGCGACCTGGGTGCCGACGCCGGCCGGCGTGTAGAAGGCGGGGATGCCGGCGCCGCCGGCCCGCAGCCGCTCGGCCAGGGTGCCCTGCGGGATCATCTCGACCTCGATCTCACCGGCCAGGTACTGCCGGGCGAACTCCTTGTTCCCCCCGATGTACGACCCGGTGACGCGGGTGATGCGGCCCGCGGCGAGGAGTATCGCGAGCCCCGACTCCATCGCCCCGCAGTTGTTGGAGACCACACCCAGTCCGGAGACCTCACGCTCGTGCAGAGCCTGGATCAACACGTTCGGCACACCGCTCAGCCCGAAACCGCCGACCGCGAGCGATGCGCCGTCCGGTACATCGGCCACCGCCTCGGCGGCTGTGGCGACCACCTTGTCCATCCGTGAAGCCCCATCTCTTCGAGCGGCCAGTGGCCGTGTTGCTGAGCTTATTACTCAGGGCACTGACTATTTCTGCGAGGTTGTCCTCACGCTGCCATCGGTCGGTTCGATCGTCAAGAGTTCGCACGTAATGGCACGTGATTGCAGGTGAGGTGTGGGTCGCTTCGGTACAGACAGTGGTGTGCCGCGACCGGTATCGTTCAGTACACCGACGAATTCGAGGAGCGCACATGGCCGCGGTGGACCTCACCACCCACCCCGGGCACCTGGCCCGGCGGCTGCAGCAGGCGCACTACCTGCTATGGAACACGATGGTCTCCGAGGAGATCACCTCGCCGCAGTTCGCGGTGCTCAACGCGCTCGTCGCCGAGCCGGGCCTTGACCAGCGGACCGTAGGGGAGCGGGTGGGTCTGGACCGCTCCACCATCGCCGAGGTCATCAGCCGACTGGGCCGCCGCGGCCTGCTCGACAAGGTCCGCGACCCACAGGACGGCCGCCGCTTCCTGCTCCGCCTCACGGACGAGGGGGTGCGTACGCACCGGAAGCTGACGGTGCGGACGGCTCGGATGAACCAGGTGTTCTTGGCGCCGTTGTCGGCGGAGGAGCAGGCCGTGTTCTTCGACCTGCTCCAGAGGGTGTCGGATGCGGCGGAGGGGTTGCGGAACCCGGGGGAGCCGGTTGCCTCCGGCGGTTGAGCAGGTTGGCCCGCCGGAGGCAAGGGGCCTGGGGGCGCAGCCCCCAGTTTCGGGAAGGGGCGGGGCTGGGGAAAGAAAACCCCGCCCCCGCCCACGTCACGCCTTCGCGTACACCACCCAAACCTGCCCGCGGGCGAACGGCAACGGCTCGCCGTCCCGAGTCGTGAACTCGGTTCCGTCCTCGGCCGACGCCCGCTTCCAGTCGGCATCGAAGCTGCGCCCGTCGCGCAAGACCTTCGCCCTGCCCGCACCCACCGTCTCCGTGTACGGCGTGTTGTTCCCCAAGAAGTCCTTGAACTGCGACTTGCGAATCTTCACGTACTGCACGACCACCGTCGAGGCAGCCATCTGCGGCCCATCGGTCGTAGCGCTCGGCCTGCCGTCCATGGACACCAGCCACCGCTCCCGACTCTGGGACCAGGTAAAGGTGAACCGCGCCGCAGGAAAGCGCACGGTGTGCGACGACTCGGCCGCACCGCCCGCAGGCAGCGCCCCGTACTCAAACCCGGTGGTCAACGCCTCCGCCCCGGCGGCGGACTTCAACAGCCGCCCGGGACGCAGATACAGATTGTGCGGCGCGGGCTTGTCGGTACCCCGGTAGTACGCCTTCGGGTTCTCCTCCGGCGGCGCCGCGTGCAACGGCGCCTCGTCGATCAGCGGCAGCAACTTCCCCTGCGCCCCAGAAAAGGCAAGCGTCGGCTCGTCGAACTGCCGCAGCAACTCCAGATCGGACTCACGCGCACTGCGCACCGGCCCGATCGCCTTCGGAAACTTGGTCGCGTACACCGCCATCAGCCGGCTGAGCCCACCCTCCACCTGCTCGGCGTACACGATGTCCGCCGCGTCGATGCCCGTGTGCGGCCGTGCCCGACTCGCGTTGTCGATCTTCACGGCGAGAACCGAACCGGCGCCCGGACTGCCGTCGCCCGGCCCGCGACCGTCGTCGGTCTCCTCCGGCGTGCAACCCGCCATCGCGGAGCCCGCCAGCAAGGCGGCCAGCAGCGCCGCCACCACCGTGGAGCGCCGCGTGCGCCCCCTCAGCCCCGCCCGCCTCATGCCTTCGCTGTCCACTATGCTCCGCTTCGCCGCTTTTCTGATTTGGGATTCAATCAGTGTCCTACCCAATCGGCCAAGGTCGAAGGCGGCTCACTCAGCCGTGTGGGTAACGGGGGACAGGTGAGGAGACGGGCGGTCGTGTCAGTCGTACGGCTCGGTCCTACGCACCCAGGATCTCCGCCAGGTTGTACCGCACCGGCTCCTCCAGCTGCGCATACGTGCAGCTCTCCGGCGTCCGGTCGGGCCGCCAGCGGCGGAAGCGGGCCGTGTGCCGGAAGCGTTGACCGTTCTCCATGTGGTCGTACGCCACCTCGCACACCCGCTCCGGTCTGAGCGGCACCCAGGACAGGTCCTTCTTGCCCGACCAGCGGCTGGGCGCACCCGGCAGCCGTGCCGTCTCGTGCGCCGCCTCCTCCGCCCAGGCGGCCCACGGATGCCCCTCGGCCGACTCCATACGGAGCGGCTCCAGCTCCCCGACCAGCTCCTCGCGCCGCTTCATCGAGAACGCTGCGCTCACCCCCACGTGCTGCAGGGCGCCCTGGGCGTCGTACAGGCCGAGCAGCAGCGAACCCACGACGGGCCCGCTCTTGTGGAGGCGGTAGCCCGCGACGACCACGTCCGCCGTGCGCTCGTGCTTGACCTTGAACATCAGGCGCTCGTCCTGCCGGTAGCGCAGGGTGAGCGGCTTGGCGATCACCCCGTCGAGGCCCGCGCCCTCGTACTGCTCGAACCACCGCTGCGCCACCTCGATGTCGGTGGTCGCCGGTGCCACATGGACGGGAGGCGTGACCTGGGCCAACTCCCGTTCCAGCAGCGCTCGTCGGTCGCCCAGCGGCACGTCCACCAGTGACTCGTCGGCGAGCGCGAGCAGGTCGAAGGCCACGAACGAGGCCGGCGTCCGCTCGGCGAGCAGCCTCACCCGTGAATCGGCCGGGTGGATCCGCTCCGTGAGCGCGTCGAAGTCCAGCCGCCCCTCCCGCGCGATCACGATCTCCCCGTCCAGTACACACCGCTCGGGCACCCGCTCCCGCACCGCCTCCACCAGCTCGGGGAAATACCTGGTCAGCGGCTTGCCGGTACGGCTGCCGAACTCCACCTCGGCCCCGTCGCGGAACACGATCGCCCGGAACCCGTCCCACTTCGCCTCGTAGTGCATGCCCGGCGGAATCTTCGCCACTGGTTTGGCGAGCATGGGTTTCACGGGCGGCATCACTGGCAGATCCATGTCTTAGATTCTGCGCCGCCGTGTTCCCTGACGCTTTCTGAGCCGAGAGGCGGCGCGAGACGGTGCTGGCTCTTCGGGCCCGGGTCGGCGTTCTGGATGCGGATCTAGCCGCCGCGCGCGCGGGCGGCACGCGCGGCAGCCGGGGCACGCCACACTCAGCGGACCAGTCCGGCCGCCGCGCCGAGTGAGCCTCAGCGCTCGCCGGACGAAGCGGCCGGGCTCTCCTGCGCGGGCTGCTCGTGGGCGTCCGCTTCCAGCGGTGGTGCGGCGTGCCGGTCGGTGCGGTGCTGGTCACGCGGCACGGTCATCCTGAGCCGGGGGGTGCCTGCGGCTCCCGGCGGGACGGGGGCGGGCCGGCGGGCGGTCAGGCGTCCGACCCAGCGGCGGCCGCAGACCGGGCAGGCGGGAGCACCCTGGGGGTCGTAGGGGGACGGCACGCCGTGGCCGTCGCGGGTGAAGTACTCCCATTCGTCGCCGTTCTCGTCGCGGTAGTACTGCACGTCGTAGTCGGCGCTCCATGTGCGCCAGCAGTGGCCGCAGGTGAATTCCACGCGCTCCACAGCCAGTTCGGTGATCATCGGCTTGCCTCCCTTCCAAGAGCCGTCGGTCAGCGCAGCCACGGATCCGTCTGCCGCAGCCAGTGCAGGAGCTGGTTGGCCAGCCCCTGGCCATCCCAACCGGGTGGGAGAACCGCGAACCGCGGGCCGATACGCACCGACGCGGAAAAGAACAGTCCGTCCTCGGCGCCCAGGAGCCGGCTCGACACCTCGCGCCCTGCCCGGTGCTTAGGCGCAGGCCTCGCAGGGGAGGTCCGCGGCCTTCGGGTGACACGGACAGGTACCGGCTGACCGGCACCTGTACGCGGCGTGTGCCCGTCCCGCCCGGCGTCGTAGTCCGCGCGTCGCCCCGGATCGCCCAGTGTGTCGTAGGCGGCGAGGACGTCGGCGAGGCGATCCGCCGCTGCCGGATCCGCCGGCCGGGCATCCGGGTGCAGCAGCCGCACCAGCCTGCGATAGGCGGAGGTGATCTCTCCGGCGGAGGCGTCACGTGGGACGTCGAGGACCGCGTAGTGGTCGCGCCGCGGTCGCTGCCCTGGCATCATCGTCCTCACCTCCCCGGCAGCTTGACCTGCGCGGATCCTAAGAGCCTCCCATCAACAAGGCATATAACCTTGCCCAGATGGTGTCAATATGCACCTTTTGGGTATGCGAGGTGATGAGAGAGGTCCGTGGAAGCGGCCGTCCACGACGGCCCTGTCACAGTCCGAGAGGAGCGTGACCGGGATGCTGCTGCGCACCGATCCCTTCCGTGAACTGGACCGCCTGGCCGAGCAGTTGCTGGGGACAGTGGCCCGGCCGGTGACCATGCCGATGGACGCGTACGAGCGTGAGGGTGCGTTCTGGGTCCACCTGGACCTTCCGGGTATCGACCCGGACAGCATCGATCTGAGCGTCGAGCAGAACGTGCTGACCGTACGCGCCGAGCGTGCGGCGCCGGACGTCGCCCAGTCGGAGCTGGTCGTGGCCGAGCGCCCGTACGGGGTGTTCCGGCGGGAGCTGTTCCTGGGCGAGACCCTGGACGTGGAGCACGTCGAGGCCAGTTATGACGCCGGGGTGCTGACGGTCAAGATCCCGGTGGCTGAGCAAGCGAAGCCCCGCAAGATCGAGATCAGTCACGCCGAGGAGAAGAAGGAACTCTCCGGCTGACGGCCAGGCGTCCAGACCCGTGGCCCGACCTGAAAGGGTCGGGCCACGGGCTGCTTCCGCACCGGACGGATGTGACGTAGCTCCTACGCGGCTTCTTGCAGACCTGCGGAGGATGGCGGCACTCAGCCCGTCGTCCGGTCGGCGGGCCGCAGGAAGGAAGAAGTCCGCCCATGTCTGAGCATGTGCACGTCCGCATCAACCGAGGTCTCGGTGCCACCGAGAACGGTGAACTCGTAGAGCACTCCTCCTGCCGTTGTGGAGCCACCTGGACCAAGACCTATCGCGTAGGGGAAGAGGACGCCGAGTAGGGCGTACGTACGCAGCGCCCGCGCCTCCTGGGACAGGGCCGGTGGGCGGGGAAGCCGTTTCAGCTACGGCTCAGGGATGGAACCACGGCATCGGGACACTCTGACAACGGAGGTGGATGCCATGGGCACGGCAACACTCTCGCCGGTCAATTCCCACAACGAGTGGGACCCGCTGGAGGAGATCATCGTCGGGCGTCTCGACGGCGCGACGATCCCCGGCCACCATCCGGTCGTGGCCTGCAACATCCCCCCGTGGGCGGGGCGGCTGCAGGGACTCGCCGCCGGCTTCAGGTACCCGCGCCTGCTGCTCGAGCGGGCGCAGCAGGAACTCGATCAGTTCATCGGGCTGCTGGAGTCCCTCGACGTCACGGTCCGGCGGCCGGAGCCGGTCGACCACAAGAAGCGCTTCGGCACCCCCGACTGGTCGTCGCGCGGTTTCTGCAACACCTGCCCGCGGGACAGCATGCTCGTGATCGGCGACGAGATCATCGAGACCCCGATGGCATGGCCGTGCCGGTACTTCGAGACCCACTCCTATCGCCCGATCCTCAAGGACTACTTCCGGCGCGGCGCACGCTGGACGGCGGCACCGCGACCGCAGCTCACCGACGAACTCTTCGAGCCCGGTTTCCGTCCCGCCGCGGCCGGCGAGCCCGTGCGCCTCATCCTCACCGAGTTCGAGCCGGTTTTCGACGCGGCGGATTTCGTGCGCGCGGGACGGGACCTGTTCGTGACGAGGAGCAACGTCACCAATCGCATGGGCATCGACTGGCTGCGCCGCCATCTCGGTCCCGCCTATCGCATCCACGAGATCGAGAGCAGCTGCCCCACTCCCATGCACATCGACACGACCTTCGTGCTGCTCGCGCCCGGCAAGGTCCTGGTCAATCCGGAATACATCGACGTCGACCGCTTGCCCGACGTCCTGGACACGTGGGACGTCCTGGTCGCCCCCGAGCCCGACCCGATCAACGAGCCCCTGCTCAAGATCACTTCGATGTGCGGCAAGTGGCTCAACATGAACGTGCTCATGGTCGACGAGAAGCGGGTGATCGCGGAGCGGCACCACACCGGCATGCTGCGGGCGCTCGAGAAATGGGGGTTCGAGCCGATCCCGTGCGACCTGCTGCACTACGCGCCGTTCGGCGGCTCGTTCCACTGCGCGACCCTCGACATCCGGCGTCGCGGCACGCTCGAGTCGTACTTCGATTGACCGGCCCTGGCGCCCTGTCGCTCGGTATGCGAGGGGCGTGCGGTACGCATACCGTGGCTCGCATGGGTGAAGCGGTGGAGCTGGAGGCGGGCGGGCGGACCGTGCGCCTGTCCAGCCCGGGGAAGGTCTTCTTCCCGGAGCGCGGCCTGACGAAGCTCGATGTCGCCCAGTACTACCTGGCTGTCGGCCCCGGCATCCTGCGCGCCCTGCGCAACCGGCCCACCACCCTGGAGCGCTACCCGGAGGGCGTGACCGGCGAGTCCTTCTTCCAGAAGCGGGCGCCCAAGAACATGCCCGACTGGATCCCGACCGCCCACATCACCTTTCCCAGCGGGCGCAGCGCCGACGAGATGTGCCCCACGGAGGTCGGAGCCGTGGTGTGGGCCGCGCAGTTCGGCACGCTCACCTTTCACCCGTGGCCGGTGCGCCGCGACGATGTCGACCACCCCGACGAACTCCGGCTCGACCTCGACCCGCAGCCCGGCACGGACTACGCCGACGCCGTCCGCGCCGCCCACGAACTGCGCGCCGTACTCCACGAGTTCGGCGGACTGCGCGGCTGGCCCAAGACCTCCGGCGGCCGGGGTCTGCACGTCTTCGTGCCCATCGAGCCGCGCTGGACCTTCACTCAGGTACGCCGCGCCGCGATCGCAGCCGGACGCGAACTGGAGCGCCGGATGCCCGACTACGTCACCATCGCCTGGTGGAAGGAGGAGCGCGGCGCGAAGATCTTCGTCGACTACAACCAGACGGCTCGCGACCGCACCATCGCCTCCGCCTATTCCGTACGTCCTCGTCCGCAGGCCCCGGTGTCCGCACCCCTGCGCTGGGAGGAGGTCGGCGAAGCCGTGCCCAAGGACTTCGACATCACGACCATGCCCGCGCGCTTCGCCGAACTCGGCGACGTGCACGCGGACATGGACGATCACGCCTTCTCCCTCGAGGCCCTGCTGGAACTGGCCCGCCGCGACGAACACGACCACGGCCTCGAGGACCTGCCGTACCCGCCCGAGTATCCGAAGATGCCGGGGGAACCCAAGCGGGTACAGCCGAGCCGGGCGAAGCGTGACAGGGGTTGAGCCGTGCTGCCGGGCTGTCACCCCGAGCCGGCGCTCGACGCTAGCCACGGCGCCCGCGGAGTCTGCGCATGCCCAGGGCGCAGACTCCGCAGAGGGCTCCCCATGCGGCGTTGACGGCGAAGACCGGGATGATCGCCTGCGGATGGGCGAGGGGACCCTCCAACTCTCCGTCGAGGAGGGGCGAGAGTACTCCGCTGAGCACGATGGTGCCGAGCGCGTAGGCGAGGCCGGCCGCGGTGAGGGTCAGCAGGGGTTCGCGCACCCGGCTGAGCGCACCGACCCCGATCCACACCAGGGAAATGGCCGCCGTGAGGATCAGCGGCGTGGCCGGCCTGCCGAGGCTGTCGCTCAGGCCGGTGATCGAGAACAGCGGCCTGATCAGCGCCGCGGCTGCCAGTCCGATCACCAGAGGCAGGTTCAGACGCTGAAGCTGGGTGGGGACCCGGGGCTCGTGCTCGTACGTGTTCATGCTGACGAGAGTGGACGGCGGGCGCGGCCCGTGGCGTCGGCCCCGGGCGGGCATTCGCCCTACACCCGAAGTTGTGGCCGGGGCGGTGACTCGTACATCCGTGGTTGCGGGGCGGGCCCCGCGGGTGTCCACGTCCGGCCGAGGGCGCAGGCCAAGAGGCTGCCTAGGCTGTTCTCATGGCACATGACAGTGCGCACCGGCTGCGGCTTCCACACGGTCGGGCGGCGGATCTGGCGTCGGCCTGCGGTGTCTTCCTGCTGGCGGCCGTCTGGAATGCGGCGCCGCTGATCCGCGAGGACCCCACGGAACCCTGGCCTGTGACCCTCCTCGGCTGGCTGCTGATCGTCGCCGCGTGCGGGGCGCTGTACTTCCGGCGCCGGTATCCGGTGGCTGTGACGGTGTTCACCCTGGCCGCCACCGCCGCCTACTACCTCACCAGCGCGTACGACGGCCCGCTCTTGGTCGCCCTGATCGTGGCGCTCTTCTCCGTGGCAGCCGAGGGCCGGCTGCGGGCGGCCGTCGCCATCGGCGCCGTTGTCGTCATCGGAGTGGGCATCGGAACGCTGGCCGGCAACGGGGACGTGAACGGCGTCGCCATCTTCATGCTCACGGGCTGGCTGGTGGCTGTGGTGGCGCTCGGCACGATGCGGCACGGGCGGTTCGCCTTCGCGGAGGAGGAGGCGCGACGGCGGGCCACCGAGGAGCGGCTGCGGATCGCGCGGGACCTGCACGACGTCATTGGGCACAACATCTCACTGATCAACGTGCAGGCGAGCGCCGCGCTGCACCGGCTGAAGAAGCACCCGGAGCAGGCCGAGGACGCCCTCGCCGCGATCAAGCAGAGCAGCCGGGAGGCGCTGGGGGAGCTGCGCGCCACGCTGGGGGTGCTGCGCCAGGTGGACGAGGAGGCGCCGACCAAGCCCGCGCCGGGGCTTGCCCGCCTCCATGAGCTGGTGGCCTCGGTGAAGCCGACGGGGCTCGACGTCAAGGTGTGCAACCTCGGGCAGGCGCGAGTGCTGCCCGCCGCCGTGGATCTCGCGGCGTTCCGCGTCGTGCAGGAGTCGCTGACCAATGTGACCCGTCATGCGCGCGGGGCCACGACGGTGGAGGTGCGGCTCGGCTTCGGGGAACGGGAGCTTTCGCTGGCGATCGAGGACGACGGCGACTACGGCGCCGTGGACCGCGGGGCCGGAAACCGCAACACCGGAGGCAGCGGCATCAAGGGGATGCGGGAGCGGGTGGCTGCGCTCGGCGGCGAACTGTCGGCGGGGCCGGGGCCCGGGCCGCGCGGTGGTTTTGCTGTCACCGCCCGTATTCCGTACGAGGATTGACACACCACCGACCACTCGTGTCATCCGACGATCGGAGCCGGCCTCATGATCAAGGTTCTGCTGGCGGACGACCAGCGCCTGGTGCGCGCCGGGTTCCGCTCCATCCTGGAGGACGAGGACGACATCACCGTGGTCGGAGAGGCGAGCGACGGCGAAGAGGCCGTGGCCGCCTGCCGGGAACTGCGGCCCGACGTCGCCCTGATGGACATCCGCATGCCGGGCGTGGACGGTCTCGAGGCCTCCCGCCGCATCGCCGACGATCCGCGTCTGTCCGACGTGCGGGTGGTCATCCTGACCACCTTCGACCTGGACGACTACATCTACGGAGCGCTGCGGGCGGGTGCCACCGGCTTTCTGGTGAAGGACACCGAACCGGAGGAGCTGTTGCGGGCGGTACGGGTGGCGGCACGCGGCGATGCGCTGATCAGCCCCTCGGTCACACGCCGGCTGATCGCGGAGTTCGCGGGCCGGGTCAAGGTGCCCGAGCTGAGCCCGCGCCTGAACGCGCTGACGCAGCGGGAGCGCGAGGTGATGGAGTTGGTGGCGGCCGGACTGACCAACGACGAGATCGCCGCGCGGCTGGTGTTGAGCCCTGCCACCGCCAAGACCCATGTCAGCCGCATCATGTCCAAGCTGGACGCCCGCGATCGCTCCCAGCTGGTGGTCATGGCGTACGAGTCGGGAATGGTGAGCCCCGGCTGGTTGTCGGAGTGACCTGCCGGGCCGATCCCAAACGCCCTGCCAAGCCGAGGCACCCCCGCCACCACACAACCACCGGACTACGCCCGGCCGTCCGGGACGCAACCGCTGGGGTAGCCCAGGTGTCCGCCAGAGGCTGACGCCCCCGGCCCAACCGTCCCACCACGCTGCGGGTATGAGCACAACGTCCCTGCGCGGCAAGGCCGCAGCCGCCCTGCTGGGCTTTCTGGTCGGCGGAGCCACGGGCTTTCTGCTGACCGAGACCGTGGGCGCCTTCCTCACCTTCGTCCTCGACCGCAGCCTCGATGTGGACGGCACCGGCGCACTGCTGGCCGCCTTCATCGCCGTGCCGATCCTGTGTGCCCTCGTGGGCGCGGCGATCGGCGCGCATCTGGCCGGTCGCCCTCCGTTCCAGAACAAGGGGTAGTAACCATGCCCGTCCCGCGCGGCACGACCGCGAACAAGACCTCCACCCCACCCGCCACCGCCCCTCCCACGGGCGTCTTCGGACGGCTCGCCGCCTGGTCCCAGCGCCATCGCTGGGGAGCCGTACTGCTGTGGGTGCTCCTGCTGGCCGTGCTCACGGTCGGCTCGCAGGCGGCCGGCAGCAGCTATCGCAATGACTTCACGCTGCCAGGAACCGATTCCCAGGCCGCGACCGACCTGATGAGGCAGCACGGTGAGTTGCAGGCCGGGGACAGCATCCAGATCGTCCTCGAGGATCAGCGGGGCATCGCCGAGCGCGAGGCCGCCGTGGAACGGATGCTCGGTCAGGTCCGCGGCCTGACCGGCGTGGCCGAGGTGCGCAGCCCCTACGACGACGCCTCCGCCGTATCCGCAGACGGCACGATCGGCTATGCCACGGTGACGCTCGACGACAAGGCGGAGAGCGTGCCCAAGGCCGACGTCACAAAGATCATCGACACCGCGCAGGCCGCCGCAGGGGACGGACTGCGGGTGGAACTCGGCGGCGATGCCGTGCGCGGCGCCGAGGAGGAAGAGGGAGGCGCCGCCGAAGGGGCCGGCATGCTCGCCGCGCTCGTCGTCCTGGTGGTGCTCTTCGGCTCGCTGGTGGCGGCCGCGCTGCCACTGGTCACGGCGCTGTTCGCGGTGGGCGGAGCGATCGGGCTGATCGCTCTGGCCTCGCATGTGTTCACCGTCGCCGACTTCACCCCACCGATCATGATGCTGGTCGGACTCGGTGTCGGCGTCGACTACGCACTGCTGATCTTCTACCGCTACCGGCACGAGCTCACCCACGGCGCAGACCCCACGAGCGCGGCCCGGCTCGCCTTGGACGCCGCCGGCCGCACCGTCTTCTTCGCCGGCTGCACCGTGATCATCGCGCTGCTCGGCCTGGTGGCGCTCGGCCTCGGCTCACTGCAGGGCGTCGCACTCGCGGTGGCGCTGACGGTCCTGGTCACCATGGCGGCCTCCCTGATCCTGCTGCCCGCCCTGCTCGCGCTGCTCGGCGGGCGGATCCAGCGCCACGTCCTCAAGCGTGCCGAGAAGGCCGCTGCCAAGGGCAGGGAAGAAGGCGCCCGGTGGCGGCAGTTGGCGGCGGCGGTGCAGCGCCGCCCGCTGCCCGCGCTGCTGGCCGCGCTCATCGCCCTCTGCGCGCTGTCCGCTCCGGCGCTCGGGATGCGCCTCGGCTTCGCCGACGCGGGCAACGACGCGCCCACCTCGACCAGTCGGCAGGCCTACGACCTCCTCGCGGAGGGCTTCGGCCCAGGCTTCAACGGTCCGCTGATCGTCGTCGCGGACGGCGACCGGGCGGCGGGCGAGGCCGTTCGCGCGGCCCTCGCCGAGGCCGACGGGGTCACCGCGACCAGCCCCGCGCTGCCCTCGAAGGACGGCAGGCTCGCCACGGTCATCGTCTTCCCCGAGACCGCGCCGCAGGACGAGGGCACCACCGACCTCGTGCACCGGCTCCGGGACGACGTACTGCCGCCGCTGGAGCGGGACACCGGTGCGGAGTTCCTGGTCGGCGGATCCACCGCTGCCACACAGGACTTCGCAGACAGTGTCACCCAGCGGATGCCGCTCTTCGTGGCGATCGTCGTCGGAATGTCGTCCTTGCTGCTGATGCTGGTCTTCCGCTCGGTCCTGATCCCGCTCAAGGCGGCCCTGCTGAACCTGCTGAGCATCTCCGCCGCGCTGGGTGTCATCACCCTTGTCTTCCAGGAAGGCTGGTTCGGGGTGCAGCCGGGGCCCATCGAGGCGTTCATCCCGGTGATGATCTTCGCGATCGTCTTCGGACTCTCCATGGACTACGAGGTGTTCCTGATCTCCCGTATCCACGAGGAATGGGAGCGTACGAAGGACCACGGCCACGCGGTCCGCGAGGGCCTGGCGGCCACCGGCAAGGTGATCACCGCGGCCGCGGCCATCATGATCGTGGTCTTCGCCGCCTTCGTCCTCAGCCCCAGCCGCATGCTGCAGCAGTTCGGCCTGGGCCTCGCGGTGGCGATCCTGCTGGATGCCCTGGTCATCCGCTGCCTGATCGTGCCCGCCGTGATGCGACTGCTCGGCCGCCACGCCTGGTGGCTCCCGGCGCCGCTCGCCAGGCGGCTGCCGAAGGTGGCGCTGGAGCGCCCCGAAGGTCACTGATTCCGAGGCGCGAGCACGCGAGAGCCCCGGCAGCCGTACGCGGAAGAATGCGCACGAAAGCCGGGGCTCTGGAGCGAACGGAGACGCGTCCAGGGATCGCTCTCAGCGTCGACCGCTGTAGCGCCGCCCCCCCATTCCCACTACAACTCCATGATCCGGATGTCCCGGTACGAGATCACATCCGTCGTGCCGTGCACCTGGAGCCCGATGTAGCCGGAGGCGAACCGTCGCCCGTCCGTGCCCGGGTCGTCCGAGCGGGGCGGGGTGAAGTCCTGGCCGCCGATGTTGTCGAACTCGTTGATCAGCACGCCGTTGCGGTACACCGAGTAGTGCTGGTCGACCACGCGGATCTCGTAGTCGTTCCAGGTGCCCTTCTGGGTGACGCCCGCACCGGCCAGGCCCACACGGTCGAAGCCGTAGACCGAGCCCGACTTGTACATGTCGCCATCCGGGCGGTCGTTGATCTGCAGTTCATGCCCGTACTTGATGGCGACCCACTCCGGACGCGACTCCTCGTGGTGGTCATGGACCCACGGGAAGCGGGCGAACACACCCGCGTTGGCGTTGCCGGTGCCCGGCGCGTCGTCACGCCACTGGAGCTTCAGCGAGAAGTCGCCGTACTTGCGCTCCGGGAACCACAGCATGCCCAAGCCCGCCACCGTGGTGCTGCTGGTCATCGAACCGTCCGCGTTCACCGCGAACTGGCCGCCGCCGACCTGCTGCCACTTCGCGAACGACTCCGCGGAGCCGTCGAAGAGCGTGCGGTAGCCCTCGGTCTGGCCCGGCTTGCCGATGCCCGACTCCTTGGCGGCCTTGTTGATCAGCTTGTACTCACGCTGGACGATGACGCCTTCCTTGAGCAACGCGTCCAGGACGGACTTCACGTGCTTCAGGAACAGCGCGTGCGACGTCCACTCCTTCTCGTCCTCGATCAACTCGTTGATCCGGCACCGGCTGTTGGTGACCCGGTTCGGCACACCGGTGTCGACCGTGCCGACGATGACCGTCAGCCGCTCGTCGTACTCGGCGCAGGCGGGCGCCGGCACCCCGCCACCCGAGGCGACCGTGAAGCTCACGGTCCGGGCGTCGGAGGTGTTGCCCGCCTTGTCGCTCGCCCGGTACGCCAACCGGTGCGCGCCCGCGCGATCGACCACGACGGGTGCGGTGTACGCGAGATACGGCCCGCCGTCCAGCGAGTACTCGATGCTGGCGACCCCGGAACCATGGTGCTCGTCCGTCGCGGTCACCGTCACCTTGGCGCTGTTGATGTAGGCCCCGGAGGAGTTCTTCGCGCCCTCCACGCTCACGCCGGTCACCGGAGGAGTCTTGTCCTCGGCGGGCGGCGCGACCACCGTGAACGAGACGGACTTCTCCGCGGCGACATTGCCCGCCTTGTCCGTGGCCCGGTAGCGCACCTTGTGCGCGCCCACCTCGTGGACCATCACCGGATCCGTGTACGGCTGCCAGGCACCGGAGTCGCCGAGCGCGTACTCGATGGTGTTGACGCCGGAACCGGTGTCGGAGGCCGTCACGGTGACGGTCGCCATGGAGAGGTACGCACCCTCCGGGTTCTGCTCACCGGTCACCGCAGCCGACGTCTCCGGAGCCGTCGTGTCGTCCGTCGACGGCGACGCCACCGTGAACTCCTCCGCCTTCTCGGCGGCCACGTTCCCGGCCTTGTCGACCGCTCTGTAGCGGACCTTGTGGTCGCCCACCTGGTCGACCACCACGGGCGTGGTGTACGGCTGCCAGGCGCCCGCGTCACCGATCGCGTACTCGATCCGGTCCACGCCGGAGCCGTCGTCGGTCGCGCTCAGCGTCACGGTCGCCGAACCCACGTACGCCCCGTCCGCGTTCTGCGTACCGCTCACGTCCGCCGAGGTCTCGGGCGCGGTCGTGTCCTCGCCGGTGCCCTCGGTGACCACGAGGATGCCCTGCATCTGACCGTGGCCGGGGATGGTGCAGTAGTAGCGGTACCGGCCGGGCGTCAGCGTCACCTCGGCCGTGTACTTGCCGCCCTGGTCGTCGTTCGGATTGGCCAGGATGTTGAGCGGGACGTCGTTGTTGTACTCCGGGTCGGAGACGTCGAACGTCAACGTGTGCGGCATACCTGTGGTGTTGCCGGTCCCCGTGCTGTTCTCGAAGACGATCGTCGTCGGGCCCGCGACCGCGGTGGCGGGCGCCGACGTGTACTTGTCGATGTCGTTGCCGGCCGTCCACGTAAGCGTTTGCGCGGCAGCGGCCGACGGGGCATCGGCCTCGTCGGTCTGCCCGGAGGCGGACGTGGACGTCAGCCCGAGCACCATCAGTAGTGACGCCAGAAGCGCCGTCCACAGGCGTACGTTTCTTCGCCGCCGTATGCGTACAGCCGTCACTGTGCCTCCCTGGCCAGTTGATCGGCGGCCGGCGTCGGAGCGCCGCCCTTGTAAGTGACCTGCCACAGCGCCGACTTGGCGTCCGAGGTGAAGAAGCCGCGGCCGTAGTCGAGGGCATACAGCGTGCCGTCGGGGCCGAACTTCCAGTCCATGAGGTTCTTGATGCCGTCGTTGCCGATAGGAATGATCTTCTTCAGTGACTCGGCGTGCACCGGAATGCCGCCCTGTCCCGCCGTCTTGGGGTCGAGCAGGACCGCGTGCCGCGGCTGGTCGGCGTCATAGAAGTCGCCGACGAACCACTTGCCGTCCCAGTACGACGGCCATGCCCCCGCACCCGCGGACGCCGCGTCATAGCGGTAGACGGGTCCGATCATGGCCGCCTGACCGCCGCCCTTCAGCCACGGCAGCAGGAACTTCTGCTCCTCCGCCTTGTACGACGGGATGCCGTTCGCGTCGCGCGGGAAGTCCGGTCCGCCGCCCTGGGGCGAGTACCAGATGGTGTTCCCGGTGACCGGCGGCAGGTTGACGAGGCCGTCGTTGTTCGGCGACTCGTTCTTCGGGGCGTCACAGTCATACCAGCCCAGCGGCTTCGTCGGGTCCGGCAGATTGCGGTCGCGGTAGGGCTGCTTGTTGCCCATGCAGTACGGCCAGCCGTGGTTGCCCGGCTTGGTGATCGCGGCGAACGTGTCGTACTTCGCCGGGCCCCAAGTCGTCGACGGGTTCGACGCATCCGGGCCGACCCAGCCCGCGAACAGCGTGTCCGTCTTCTTGTCGACGGAGATACGCGCGGGGTTCCTGACGCCCATCACATAGATCTCGCCGCGCGTCTTGCCGCCGCCCTCGTCGGTCTCCTTGCCGGTGAAGAGATTGCCCGAGGGGAGCGTGTACGTGCCGTCGGGCTCCGGGTGGATGCGCAGGATCTTGCCGTTGAGGTTGTTGGTGTTGCCGGAGGTGCGGCGCGCGTCGGCGAACGACACGCCCTTGTAGTTGGGCTCCGGGTTGTTGCCCGAGTAACCGTCGCTGAAGCCACTGGAGTTGTTGTCGCCCGTCGCGATGTACAGGTTGCCCTTGGAGTCCCAGGCCATGCCGCCGCCCGCGTGGCAGCAGCTGTGGATCTGCACCGGCCACTTCAGCAGGACCTTCTCACTGCTCAGGTCCAGCTTGTTCGTGGCGAGATCGAACGTGAAACGGGAGACGCGCCGCTCGGCCATCCGCGTGTCGCGGTTGATCTGGGAGTGGGGCGTGTAGTGCAGGTACACCCAGCCGTTCTGCTCGAACTTCGGGTCCAACTCGATGCCGAGCAGCCCCTCTTCGACCTTGATCAGCTCACCGCCGCCGCCCTTGTTGCCGAACACGGTGAGCGCGCCGGCCAGGGTGACCTTCTTGGTCTTCGGGTCGTAGACGTGGATCTCGCCGTTGCCCTTGCCGATGTCGGGGTTGTTCCAGTCCGTGACGACCGGCTGCGAGGAGTCGGCTCCGCCGCGGCCGATGTAGAGCACCCGTCCGTCGGGCGCGGTGACCAGGCCGTGCGGCTCGCCGATCTGGTCGTTCTGCCCCGGCTGGTTGGGCTGGGTCAGCCGCTCCGCCTTGTAGTTGGCGTTGATCGCCGCCTTGCAGTCGGCCCGCACGAGCCGTGTCGTCCACAGCAGCGCCCCGCGCAGATGCGCACGGAAGTCCGTTTCGTCGTACGAGGCGACCGTGCCGCCCATGCCCGTGTAGAAGGAACGCCCGCCGTCGTAGTCGCGGCACCAGGACACCGGGTGGTCGGCGCCGTTCTTGCTGTCGCCCGGCTGGTACGTCGACTCGCGCACCCGCGCCACGGTGTGCACGTCGCCGGAGGGGTTCTTGACCCAGTTCAGCCAGGCGTCGGGGCGCTTCCACTGGAGCGGCAGATCCTTGGTCGCCGGATGCTGCCGGTCGCCGACCTCAACGGTCGCCCGCTGTACGGCAGTTGGGCTCGACGCGGCGGGCCGGGCACCGACGAGCCCGGTGAACCAGTCCGAGTACGGTTCGGCGCGGGCCGCGTCATGGAGGCCGAGGAAGCCGCCGCCCGCCTCCATGTACGCCTCCAGGCCCGCCTCCTGCTCGGCGTCGAGGACGTCGCCGCCGCCGGTCAGGAAGACGACCGCGTTGAAGCGGCCGAGCTTGGTCTCGTCGGTGAACACGGAGGCGTCGTCCGTGGCCGTCACCTTGAAGCGCTGGTTCGCCGGGCCGGTCAGCCCGATCTCCTCGATCGCCTCGATCCCGGCGTTGACGACGGGCGATTCGTCGCCGCCCGCCGCGGAACCGTGGAAGAGCAGGACCCGTACGTTGGCGCCCCCCGGTGGTGACTTGATCGACATCGTTGTCAGTGGCGGCTCGGGGGCCTGGACCGCACTCGCGGGACCGCCGGAGAGCAGGCCTGCGGTGACGAACCCGGTGGTCAGGACGGCGGCCCAGCCCCGTCTTTTCACTCGTCGCCGACGTCTGTTTGTGGTCAACTCTGTTAATTTCAGGGATCTTTGATGCGATGTGAACCGCATGGGGTCATCCACTCCTCGTCGGTCACAGCAACGGCGCCAAGGAAGCTAGACCTCTTTGCCCGTCTCGCCAATAGCTACGACCGGAATGGCACGAACTTTGTCCTGAGTGTGGAAAAACGACTGCGGGGCCGCTACCGTCTCAGCGGTTCATCTCCGTAAATTCCGTACCAGGGTGGGGAGTTCGGCATGGACAGACGCGGCTTCAACAGGCGCGTACTGCTGGGCGGTGCGGCCGTCGCGACATCGTTGTCTCTGGCTCCCGAGTCCCTCGGCGCCGCAGAGGCCGCGGAGCCGGTGAAGACCGCCCCGGCCGGCGGCGAGGTCAAGCGCATCAAGCTGTACGCCGAGAAACTCGCCGACGGCCAGATGGGCTACGGCTACGAGAAGGGCAAGGCGTCGATCCCCGGCCCGCTCATCGAACTCAACGAGGGCGACACCATCCACATCGAGTTCGAGAACACCATGGACGTGGCCGTCAGCCTGCACGTCCACGGCCTCGACTACGAGATCACCAGCGACGGCACCAAGCAGAACAAGAGTGACGTAGAGCCGGGCGGGACCCGTACGTACACCTGGCGCACCCACGCACCCGGCCGCCGCAAGGACGGCACGTGGCGCGCGGGCAGCGCCGGCTACTGGCACTACCACGACCATGTCGTCGGCACGGAACACGGCACGGGCGGCATCCGCAAAGGGCTGTACGGCCCGGTGATCGTCCGCCGCAAGGGCGACATCCTCCCGGACGCGACCCACACGATCGTCTTCAACGACATGCTGATCAACAACAAGCCCGCGCACAGCGGCCCCAACTTCGAGGCGACGGTGGGCGATCGCGTCGAGTTCGTGGTGATCACGCACGGCGAGTACTACCACACCTTCCACATGCACGGTCACCGCTGGGCCGACAACCGCACCGGCATGCTGACCGGCCCCGACGACCCGAGCCAGGTCCTGGACAACAAAATCACAGGACCTGCCGACTCCTTCGGCTTCCAAGTGATCGCGGGGGAGGGGGTCGGCGCGGGCGCGTGGATGTACCACTGCCATGTCCAGAGCCACTCGGACATGGGGATGGTGGGGCTGTTCCTGGTGAAGAAGGCGGACGGGACGATTCCGGGGTACGAGCCTCATGAACCGCACGAGCCGCATGAGCACTGAGCCCTGCCGGTTCCTCCGAGAGAAACCGGCAGGGCTCTCACGGTCGTACGAGCGTCAGGCGTCCTGCGCCGACGAGGCCAACCCGACGAATCCCGCCCAGGCCTCACGCGACACCGTGACGACGGACCCGGCGACGGCCTTCGAGTCCCGGACGTGCACAACTGCCGTACCGGCCGCGACCTCTACGCACTGACCGCCCTCGGTTCCGCTGTAACTGCTCTTGAACCAAGCGAAATCGGATGCGGCGGTCGAGGACTCAGCGTTGTTCATAGCGATCCCAGCAACCCTTCGATGAACTCCATTGACTCTCGTGGAGTGAGAGCCTGTGAGCGGATAATCCCATAGCGAGCAGCGGCGAGAACCGTCTGTTCCGGGTCGGTGTCCAGAGTGCTGGTTGCGTGGGTCTCGGCGTACACGAACTTCTTGCCGTCCTTCCGCGTGACGACTGTGAACGGCCCGTTCACGCCCGCGTTGTCCTCGCAGTCGGTCGGCATGACCTGGATCTCGACGTTCCGCTTCTGGCCGGTCAGGAGGAGCTGCTCCAGCTGTCCTTGCTGGACGTCCTTGCCGCCGTACCGGTGCCGCAAAATCACCTCGTCCATCACGAAACCGAGTAGCGGTGCGGGTTGCCGGTCGAAGATGTCCTGCCGGGCCAGCCGCGCGGATACGCGCTGCTCGATCGTTTCCTGGTCCAGCGGTGGACGCCGCATGGCGAGCAAGGCCCTCATGTACTCCTCGGTCTGGAGGAGTCCGTTGACGACCTGCGTGTCGTACATGAGCAACTCAAGGCACGCCTTCTCCAGTCCCGCCATCCCCTGGAAGAACACCGGGTACTGAGCCCGCTCCAGTTGTTCCTTCCACAGGCAGAGCAACCCGCCCGCCTCCACCACCTCGTCCGCCCGGTCGATGGTGCGAGGCGACGGAATCCTTCGCCCCTGCTCGAACGAGGCGATGGTGGACGCGGAGTATCCGAGCCGCTTCCCGAGCTCTGCCCGCTCCATCCCCACCCGCAGTCGCAGCGTCTTCAGGGTCTGCCCGAACGCGACCACCACGCCCTTACCGGCCTCGTCCTCCGGCCGCCGCCCGTCCCCGTCGTCGCTGTCCCAGCGCTCCCCGACGCTCACGATCGCTCCGCTGCCGTCACCGCCCGGAACCGCCTCGGCCCCCGCCGCCGCACCTGTACGCTCCGCCATCAGCCACCTCCTCCCCGGCCCAACGCCCCCGCGGGGAACGCCGTTACGCCGCGCGCCTCGTACCCGTACCGACACCGCGCGTACAGCCGGTCCGCGTCGGTGCGTCACCACTGGTCACGCTACGCCACCGAGAGGACCGTGGTGACCATGACGACCAATCCCACCGACCCCACCCAACTCGCCCCTACCACCCACCACTTGGCCACGGCCGCCGAGCAGGGTGACGACCGCACCTTCGAGATGCGCTTCACCTCGACACCGCGCGGCGCCCGACTCGCCCGCCGCCTGACAGCCGTCCGCCTGGACGCCTGGGGAATCCCGTACGCCACCGAGGCCCACGAGGAGATCGAGCTGATCGTCGCGGAACTGACCGCGAACGCCGTACGGCACGGGCACGTCCCCGGCCGGGACTTCCACCTCCACGTGAACGCCCCGGCCGACGGCCGCACCGTACGCATCGAGGTCACAGACACCCGAGCCGAACGCCTCCCACGGCGCCCCACCCCCGCCCCGGACACCGCCGGTACCGAGGAAACAGGCTGCGGCCTCCTCCGCGTATCGCACCTGGCCACCCGCTGGGACTGGCACCCACGCCCCGACGGGCCGGGCAAGACGGTCTGGGCGGAGTACGCGTTTTCGGAGGCGCGGTCGGAGTAGGACGGCGCTCTACCGCGCGCCTCAACCGCGCAGGCCGCGGCACCCGTTCATCGGGTTCTGTCTCCGGAACGCGGAGCGTGGCGGCGTATCTCGAGACACCGCCACGCTGTCGAGGCGCGCTTGCTCAAGTGGTGGTTCAGCAGGTCCCGACGTACACCGCGTAGTCGATGTCGTCTGTGCTGCCCAGCCGCCTCTCGCCCGGCCCGACGCACCAGTACCGCACGTCGGTGGTCCAGTCCAGTTCGATCTTGATGATGACCTTGCCGCGGCCGCAGTGTCCGTAGTAGGCGGTGTCACGGGTCTCGTAGTAGCCGCATGCCCTCGCGGAGGTGTCCCCCGGCGGCGTCGCCGCGGCAGCGGTGTTGGCGCCGGCCGACAGCAGCCCAGCCGTGGCGATCGCGGCGGCTGCGGCGGTCACACGCTTGAGCGGGATCTTCTTCTTCATGGGTTCCCCTTTGATCGACGGCACCGATCACAAGTGAGCGACCGGTAGAGACGGCGGGCTTGCGAACTCAGCTCCGCCTCAGAGTTCCGTCGCAACCGGGCCGGCGACGCGGCTGTTGCGGCCGGAACGTCGACTCCAGGTGTAGAGGCTCAAACGTTGTTCGCGTTCGGGGCGCTGATGCCGAACAGACAACTTCCGAAAAATGCGCCACGGGCAGACAGCGCGGGCAACAGCGGGCAACAGATGAGGGCACCCGCGTCGACGCGTTGGTGCCGGCCATGCCGCTGGGCTGCGCTTGGCTGATGGAACCCGGCCGAAGTCCCCGCCCGGGCTGCTGTGGATCTGGTGGACTCAGTGGAGGCAGAGGCAGAACGGATGGCCCGCCGGGTCCGCGTAGACCCGCCAGTTGGCGTCCGGGCGGAGCTGGTCCGTCCGCTCCAGGACGGTCGCGCCGAGGGTGAGCGCCCGCTTCTCCTCGCCGTCGAGGTCGTCCACGTCGAAGTCCAGGTGGAGCTGTTGCGGACGCTCCTGGCCGGGCCATTCGGGCGCTCGGTAGCCGTCCACCCGCTGGCAGGCCAGCGGCGTCCCCTCGAACCCGTGCACCTCGACCCAGTCGGGGTCCTCCGAATCCGGGATTACCCGCCCGCCGAGCAGCTCGGCGTAGAACTCCGCGAGCCGTACCGGATCGGCACAGTCCAACGCGACCATCTGCAGCTTCCGGATCACTTCCGACACCCCTCGCTCTTCAGCCGCTTCCGCGACGCCCCAGCACGGGAGGGTCGTACCCGCCGCTGCGACGGGCATGCGCGGCGGGTCGAGCCGCCCGTGACCGACGTCGACCCCTCCAGCCCCGCCGCGAAGATGCAGTCCCACGGGAAAGCCGTATGACCATCGAAGACACGACGCCGCTGAGTGGAACAGTCGACTCCGGTGCGCCAGGCTGGTTGCCATGCGGTCACTCTTCCGCTCATCCGGCCCCTCAGGAGCGGGCGGTCACAGCCGGGTCCTTTTCCGACTCGGGCAGTGTCTGCCGTTCGTGATCGTACTGTTCGCGCTGGGCATCGAACTCTCGCCCGCACACGAGGTGATCACCGGTCCCATACTCGCCGCGATCCCGGCACTGGCGGCGCTGACGCTGGGCCCGAAGGGCACCCTCTCGGCAGCTGCGGCAGCCTTCTCCGTCACCGTGATCACGGCAACCCTCCACCAGAGCTGGGGTGGCCAGGTCTACAGCAACCTCCTGTCTCTCCTCGTGGTGTCAGTGGCCAGTGTCACGATGAGCAGTGCCGTACGTGCGCGCAGACAGAGCGAGCTGGACCAGGTCCGCCGGATCGCCGAGGCAGCACAACGAGTCCTGCTGAGACGCGTGCCGGCCCGGCTCGGGCCGCTGCGGATGGCCAGCCTGTACCTCGCGGCAGAGGCCGGGGCGCAGATCGGCGGCGATCTCTACGCGGTGTCGCAGACCCGGTACGGGGTCCGGATGATCGTGGGCGACGTGCGCGGCAAGGGGCTGCCCGCGGTGCGCCTGGCCGCGGTCGTCCTGGGGGCGTTCCGCGAGTCCGTGCACTACGAGGACGAACTGGAGGAGGTGGTGAACCACTGCGCCGCCGCCCTGGAACGGGAGTGCGCCGTGCCGGACGCGATCGATCCGACCGCGAGGGAACACGAGGCCGAGGACTTCGTCACCGCGCTCGTGGTCGAGGTGTCCGACAACTTCGTGATCCAGGTCATCAACCGCGGCCATCCGCCACCACTGCTGCTGCGCCGCGACAAGGTCGAGGCCCTGATGCCCACCTCGCCGCTGCCGCCCCTGGGCCTGGAGGAATTCATCACCGCCCATCCCGCCAAGGCGGACAGCTACGCATTCACGCCCGGCGACCGTCTACTGCTGCACACCGACGGCGTGATCGAAGCGCGAAGCCCCGACGACGGCTTCTTCACCCTCCCCGAGGCCATGGAAGCAGCGCATACGTGCAGCACGCCGGAGTTCCTGGAGCAGCTGCACCAGGGCTTGATCCGCCACACCGGCGGCCACCTGTCGGATGATGCGGCGATGCTTCTCGTGGAACGGCTCGCCGTAGAGGATTGAGGGTCGGCGGGTCGGCGATCCGAACGCGTCAGGACGCCAGCCCGTCCAGCTCCTCACCGATCACCTCGCGCAGGGCGTCGTGCTGAGGACCAAGCGCATACCGCTCCTCGCTCCACCGCTCTCTCGGATACAGCCACACGGACCTCCGTACGAGATCGGCCGGCTCCCAGTCGAACCGCGGCCACACATGTGCATGCAGGAACGGGTCGGCGTTCCCGAGAATCTCCAGGTTGACGCGGCGAAACGCCGGGTCCAGCCGCTTGCAGGCGCGTTCGACGGCCTCGCCCAGCCTGTCCATGTCGGACAGGAACGCCAGCCGCTTGCCCCGCGCAAGCTCCGACAGCCGCTGCACCGCAGGATCGTCCGCGAGGAGCACCGAGTATCCCGGCAGGAACTGAACGTCCCCGATCACCGCGAACCCGGCTGCCAGTCTCCGGAGCACCGTGGGGTTCCCGCCCCGGAGCGCGCTGCCGATCCGGTCGCTCCGCCAGTCATCAGCCATGATCGGACCCTGCCCGCCACGCGGCCCCTCGATGTGGCCCCGCCAGGATCAGGGAGCGCTCTCAGCAGTACGGCGACCGGGAGTTATCCTGAGCGCGAACCGCTGCCCTGAGGAGTTCCGAGGTGTCCGAGTCGTCGACTGCGTCGCGCCCCACGTTGGAGGCCGTGGCGGCACGGGCGGGGGTTTCCCGGGCTACTGCTTCGCGGGTCGTCAACGGTGGTGACGGGGTGCGGGAGCCCCTGGTCGAGCGGGTCAGGCGGGCCGTCGAGGAACTCGGTTACGTTCCGAACCAGGCCGCGCGCAGTCTCGTCACCCGGCGGCATGATGCGGTCGCCGTGGTGATCGCGGAACCCGAGACCAGGGTGTTCGCCGACCCCTTCTTCGCGCTCCAACTCCGGGGCATCAGCAAGGAACTGACCGCGCACGACTCCCAGCTCGTACTGCTGCTGACCGAGGGCCGCGACGACCATGCGCGGGTGGGCCGTTATCTGGCCGGCGGCCATGTCGACGGCGCGCTCGTCTTCTCCCTGCACCTCGACGACCCGCTGCCCGGACTGATCCACGGCGCCGGCGTGCCGACCGTGTTCGGCGGGCGGCCCGGCTGGGGCGAGGGGACGCGCGGCGCCGCGTCCCCGGTGTACGTCGACAGCGACAACCGGGGTGGCGCCCGCGAGGCCGTACGCCATCTCGTCTCGCTCGGCCGTACCCGCATCGCCCACATCACCGGCGCCCTCGACCAGACCTCGGCGGTCGACCGTCTCGACGGCTTCCGCGACGTCATGGTGGACGCCGACCCCCGCCTGATCGCGGAGGGCGACTTCACGCCGGCGGGCGGCGAGCGGGCGATGCGTCAACTTCTGGACGACTGCCCGGACTTGGACGGCGTGTTCGCCGCGAACGACTTGATGGCTTCGGGCGCGTTGCGGGTGTTGCGGGAGCGGGGGCTTCGGGTGCCGGTGGATGTCGCGCTGATCGGGTTCGACGACATGTTGCCCGTTGCAGAGCAGACCGACCCGTCTCTTACGACGGTCCGTCAGGACATCGAGGAGATGGGTCGGTTGATGGCTCGGTTGCTCTTGCGAGGGCTCAACGCCGGGTCCGCTGCCGTCGGGTCCGCTGCCGTCGGGTCCGCTGGTGCGGGCTCGCAGGAGGGCTTGGTGGGGGCGCCCTCCAGCGTTGTCCTGCCGACGACGTTGGTGCGGCGCGCGTCCGCGTAGGGGTTCGCGGACGAGTCTGCCCGGGGCAGTATGCGGCTGCGAGCCTGTTGTGGCTGGTCGTGCCTACGCGGCGGAGCCGCAATTTGATACAGCCCCGCGCCCCCTACGGGGCGCGGTTGGCGAGCCGCAAGGGTCGCAGCTCCGCGACTCTTAAGGGGACAACCACGAGATTTCTGGGCCGGAGGTCAGCCTGCTGCACGCTCCGAGAGAGGCCGACGGCGCTGGGCGACGTCGACGAGCGCGGGGGCGCGCCAGGCCCCGTCGGGGTGGTACTGGTTGGATCCGGGCGGCACGATGTCGTCGATCTGGTCGAGCGTGTCGTCGTCCAGGGTCAGTGCGCCGCCCTTCAGCAGGCCTTCCAGCTGATCCATGGTCCGTGGGCCGATGATGACCGAGGTCACGGCGGGGTGTGCGAGGGGAAAGGCCACGGCGAGTTGGGGGAGCGAGCAGCCGAGGCTGTCCGCGAGCAGGGCGAGCTTTTCCACCGTTTCCAGCTTGGCGACGTTCTCGGGGATTCGACGGATCGAAGCGCGCCGGGGCGAGCGCCGCACGGCCCGTGGACAGGTCGATGGGCCGACCCTTGCGGTATGCCCCGGACAGGAAGCCCGAGGCGAGCGGACTCCACGTCAGCACGCCCATCCCGTAACGCCGGCACACCGGGAGCACGGACACCTCCACGCCCCGGGCGAGCAGCGAGTACGGCGGCTGCTCCGTCCTGAAGCGCCCCGGTCGGCGACTGATTCCAAAGCGGCAGTCGCCTGGTGCGTCGGTGAGCGAGCTGTCCAGGCCGAGGACGATGGCGCCGGTGCCGCTCTATCCAGCACCCGTCTTCATTCGGGCCCCCGTGACCAGGTCAGTGACTTTCCGCGGCAGGGTGCCATGGCGTGTCGGCGCGGGTGGGGCGGGCGTCGGCGGCCAGTCTCAGTGCGTACACCGGCTGGTCGTGGGCTGGGACGGGGCCGAGGTAGATGTGGCCGGTCATGTGGCACCAGGCGGGCAGGTCGAGTGGGGTCGCCGGGTCGGTGGCGATGATGTGGACGATTGCGCCCGGCTGCGCATGCTGGATGCCATCACGCAGCCGGAGCAGGAGGGTCACGCACAGCAGGCCGGTGCCATCGACGGTGATGTTCGCCGCCGGAACGGGAGCCGTCGTCATCGCGGCAGGATCTGGGCGATGCTGCGTAGATGGCGGGGCAGTTCGCCCTTCATGCTTTTTCCGGTCGTCTCTGCGGCCATCAGTTCGCTGCCCGTTCGAGCAGCTCGACGGTCCGGTCGATGTCGTCGGCAGTGGTCCAGCGGCCGAGGGACAGGCGGAGCGCGGCGAGACTGCGGGTCTCGGGCAGGCCCATGGCGCTCAGTACCGGGGAGGGCCGGTGGTCGCCGCTGTGGCAGGCCGAGCCGGTGGAGGCGGCGATCTCGGGTACGGCGTCGAGGAGTTCGTGACCGCGGATGCCGTCGATGCTGATGTTGAGGGTGTTGGGCAGGCGCGGTGCGGCGGGGCCGTTCAGATGGATACGGCCGGGGAGCCGGGCGATCAGGCCGGTGTGGAGTCGGTCGCGCAGTGCGGCGATGCGCTGTGCGCCGCCGTCGGCCAGCTCCTGCACGGCGAGTTGGGCGGCGGCACCCAGGCCGGCGGTGAGGGCGACGTTCTCGGTGCCGGAGCGCAGGCCGCGTTCCTGGCCGCCGCCGTAGATCAGCGGTTCGAGGGCGACACCGTGGCGGACGTACAGGGCGGCGATGCCCTTCGGGGCGTACATCTTGTGGCCGACGAGCGTCATGAGGTCGACGCCCAAGTCCCGTACGTCCAGGGGGATCTTTCCGGCGGCCTGGGCTGCGTCGCAGTGGAAGAGCGCGCCGTGGGCGTGGGTGATGCGGGCCAGTTCGGGGATGGGCTGGAGGGCGCCGGTCTCGTTGTTGGCGGCCATGACCGAGACCAGGACGGTGCGCTCGGTGAGTGCGGCGGCCAGCGCCGCCGGGTCGACCAGGCCGTCGCGGTCGACGGGCAGGTACGTCACCTCTGTGCGATGGAGTCGTTCGAGGGCGTGGCAGGTTTCCAGAATGCCGGGGTGCTCGGTGACCTGGGTGATCACATGCGGGCGGTCGGTCTTGGCGGCGAGTACGACGCCGCGCAGGGCGAGGTTGTCGGCCTCGGAGCCGGAGCCGGTGAAGACGATCTCTGTCGCGTCGGCGCCGATGAGTGCGGCGACCTGGATGCGGGCGTGGGCGAGGGCCCGCTGGGGCTCGGCGCCGTAGACGTGGCTGCTGGAGGGGTTGCCGAACCAGTCGGCCAGGTACGGGCGCATCGCCTCGGTGACCTGCAGGTCGACCGGGGTGGTGGAGTTGTAGTCCAGGTAGACGGGGCTGCCCTCGAGTGCGGGGATCACGCGGCGGCCCCGCTGTCCACGGGCAGCTCGGCCAGCCGCCACTCCAGCATCCCGTCGGTCAGCCGGACCGCCTTGCGGCCACGGGCGTGCAGCAGACGTACGGCGTCGTATGCGAGGACGCAGTAGGCGCCGCGACAGTAGGCGACCACCTCGGCATCCTCCGGCAGGTCCGCGACGCGTTCGGCGAGTTCGTCGACGGGGATGGAGATCGCGCCGGGGATGTGGCCGGCGGCGTACTCCTCGGCCGGGCGGACGTCGAGGATGACGACCCCGCCCGCCTGGGCGCGCGCCAAGAGGTCCTCTCGGTTGACCTCCTCGGCTTCGTCCGTGCCTAGGTAGGCGGTGCGGGCCGGTTCGACGGCGGTCTGGTGAGTCTGGGCGACCTGGCGCAGCAGGGCGTAGAGGGCGGCGACGTCGTCGCCGGCCAGCCGGTAGTGGATACGTACGCCGTCGCGGCGGGTGGCCACGAGCCCGGCCTGCTTCAGGGTCTGCAGATGCGCTGAGGCAGTGGTCAGGTTCAGCTCCGCTGCCTTGGCGAGCGCGTCGACGGTGCGCTCGCCCTGCGCCAGCAGATCGAGCAGTTCCAGGCGTTTTCCACTGCTCAGTGCCTTGCCGGTGCGGGCGAAGGCGTCGTACAGCGCGGCTTTGCGCTGGGGGTCTCCCATAGCATCCTCCATCATTCCATGGAATATTGTAGCTAAGGGTGGGTGCTGAAGCGACCCGCACCTTTGTGACACCTGGAGGATCCGATGGGCTTCGCCGACGATCACTTGATACCGCTGGTCGATGAGGGTCTGGGCAACAGCGCCTACCTCGTCGACCTCGGCGACGGACGGGCCCTGGCCGTCGATGCGAGCCGTGATCTGCGTGCCCTGCGCGCGGCCGCCGACCGGCGCGGTCTCACGGTGGCCTTCGCCGCCGACACCCACCTGCACGCCGACTTCCTGTCCGGTGCGGTGCAGCTGGCCGCCGACGACGGCGCCGCCGTGCTCGCCTCCGCCGCCGGCAACCGGGTCTTCCCGCACACCGCGCTCGCCGACGGTGACGAGAGGGATCTCGGCGGCCTGACTTTGCGCGCGCTGGCCACCCCGGGCCACACCGATGAGCACCTGTCCTTCCTGCTCCTGGACGGCGCCCGCGAGCTCGGAGTCTTCACCGGCGGTTCCCTGATCGTCGGTTCGGCCGCCCGCACGGACTTGCTCGGCGCCGACCGCGCGGAAGAGCTGGCCCGCGCCCAGTACCGCTCGCTGCGGCGCCTGGCCGAACTGCCGGACACCACGGCCGTGTGGCCCACGCACGGCGCCGGCTCGTTCTGCTCCGCACCGCCGGGTGCCGAGCGCACCACCACCATCGCCGCACAGAAGCGGGCCAACCCCCTGCTCGCCGCACCGGACGAGGCCACCTTCGTACGGCAGTTGCTCGACAGCCTCGGCTCCTACCCCGCGTACTTCGGCCGCCTCAGTGAGGTGAACCGGCACGGGCCCGCCGTTCTCCGCTCGGCCCCGACTCTCCCTGCGCTCTCCCTGGACAGGGTGCTCCGCCTGATCGGAGAGGGCGCCCAGATCATCGACGTACGCCCCGTGGCGGACTTCGCCGCAGGGCACATCCCCGGCGCCGTCTCCATCCCGCTGCGGGACCAGTTCGCCACCTGGCTGGGCTGGCTGCTGCCCGACGACACCCCCCTCGTGTTCGTCACGACCCCCGATCAGGACCTCGCCGAACTCACCTGGCAGGCCCTGAAGATCGGCTACGAGCGGCTGGCGGGACACCTCGGCGGCGGCATGGATGCCTGGACTGCTGGCGGCAGAAAGCAGGAACGCATCGAGCTGCTCACCGCCGACCGGATCGCCGAGCGCCCCGTCCTCGACATCCGCCAGCAGGCCGAACACATCGCCGCACACATCCCCGGCGCGGTCCACATCGAACTCGGCGACCTCACCGAACGCAGCGGCGAGACACCTCACCGCCCGGTCGTGGCCTGCGGCCACGGTGAACGCGCCATGACCGCGGCCAGCCTCCTGCAGCGCACCGGCCATCAGGATCTCGCCGTCCTCGACGGCGGACCGGCCGACTGGTCCAAGGCCACCGGCCGTGCCCTGGAGGAGACCGCGTGACCACCGACACCACCGGCGAGACCTGCCCCGCAATACGTCTCGGCCTGCGGGCCAACCTGGCCCAGTTCAGCCTGCTCGTCGTGGTCAACGCCCTGGTCGGCGGCATGCTCGGGCAGGAACGCACCGTCCTGCCGCTGCTGGCCGACGACGTCTTCCACCTGTCCGCGTACACCGCGGCCATGACCTACATCCTGGCCTTCGGCGCCACCAAGGCCATCACCAACTTCTTCGCCGGCACCTGGTCCGACCGCTACGGCCGCAAACCGGTCCTAATCGCCGGATGGCTGATCGCCCTGCCGGTGCCCGCCATGCTCGCCTGGGGCCCCACCTGGGGCTGGATCATCGCCGCCAACATCCTGCTCGGCGTCAACCAGGGCCTGACCTGGTCCACCACCGTCATCATGAAGATCGACCTGGCCGGCCCGGAACGCCGGGGACTTGCCATGGGCTTCAACGAGGCCGCCGGATACGTCGCCGTCGCCGCCACCGCCATGGCCACCGGCGCCATCGCCGAGCACGCCGGGCTGCGGCCCGAACCCTTCCTGCTCGGCGCCGCCTACGTCGTACTGGCCCTGGGCCTGTCCACCCTCGCGGTCCGCGAGACCCGCGACCATGCCCGCTTCGAAGCAGCCCGCCACGTCAGCCGCGCCGGCAGCGAGCACGACGGGGAGCTGACCACCAGGCAGATCGCCCGCCTCACCAGCCTCCGTGACAGGGCCCTGTCCGCCGCCAGCCAGGCCGGCCTGGTCAACAACCTCAACGACGCCCTCGCCTGGGGCCTCTTCCCCCTCCTCTTCGCCGCCCACGGCCTGTCCATCGCGCAGATCGGCGTCCTCGCCGCCCTCTACCCGGCCGTCTGGGGCGCGGGGCAGATGCTCACCGGCTGGTGGTCCGACCGCATCGGCCGCAAACATCTGATCACCGCCGGAATGCTGCTCCAAGCCGTCGCGATCGGCCTCGTCGCCGCCGGCACCACGTTCAGCGTCTGGGCCACCGCCCAGGTCCTCCTCGGCGTCGGCACCGCGCTGGTCTATCCGACCCTGCTGGCCGTCGTCGGCGACGTCGCCCACCCCGCCTGGCGTGCCCGCGCCGTCGGCGTCTACCGCCTCTGGCGTGACGGCGGCTTCGCCGTCGGCGCCCTGCTGGCCGGAGCCCTCGCCGACGCCTACAGCCTGACCACCGCCATCTGGGCCATCGCCGCCCTCACCGCCGCCTCCGGCCTGGTGGTGGCGCTGCGGATGTACGAGACACATCCACGAACCTGACGTGTCGGATACGGGGTGCCACACAGGGTCTGCTGTCGCTGGGCGGGCTGCGACACAAGAACGTGTCGTCTCGGCGTGCACCGTGCCCTGTTGATCGTGTGCCGCTTCAGGACTCGGCGAACAGGTGCCTGACCCCGTGCGGGCGGGTGTAGGTCGCCCGTCTGCGGGGCCTCGGCTCGCGGTCGGGGTCCTTGTGCCGTCCTCCGCGCTCGGCCCACTGCCGCCCGGGGTGGGGCTGGAGGTTGAGCGGGCCGAACTCGTCCAGGCATAGGACGACTTCGGGTTCGCCGTCCTCGGGTATGACCTCGCCGTCAGCGATCGCGTAGAGGTGCTCGACGCGGGCTTTCTTGGCGGCGTAGTCGGGATCGCGGGAGGTCTTCCAGGTCTTTATGCGTTGAAACGACACGCCCTCCTCGCGGAGCAGGATACGAAGGCCCTCGTGGCTGATGTCGTCGACCACCCCCTCGGCGACCAGGAAGTCGGCCAGCTTGGCCAGGCTCCAGGTCGAGAACGGCAGGCCGCGCTCGGCCGGCCTGGACTTGGCGATCTTCTTGATCTCGCGCCGCTCGGGCAGGGTGAATGTCCTGGGCCGACCGCCTTTGCACTTCGGGTAGAGGGAGCCGAAGCCGTCGGCGTTGAAGTTGTGGATCACGTCCCGGACCGGTCCGCGCTGGTGAACGTCACCTCGGCAATCGTCGCCACGGGCATGCCCTGCGCGGACAGCAGCACCATCTGCGCCCGCCGCCACGTCACCACCGACCCGCTGCCCCGGCGGATGATCCGCAGCAGGCGCTGCCCCTCGTCGTCGTCGATCTCGCGTACGCGTACTCGCTCAGCCACCGGCACAGCTTCCCTGCCGCGCGCTGCCGACGAGTGTCATTCCGTCGGCGTGCCGATCCGAAGCCGGTTGCCGTCAGGATCGCGCAGCTCAATCTCACGCGCCCACGGAGCGTCCTTCGCCTGCACACCGAACTCGGAAGCGATGGCCTCGACATCACGAATGCGGAGGTAGACCAACGTGTCGGGGCGGGCGTCGCCCGTGTGCTCCGACAAGAACAACCGCACCCCGCCCCGGGCGACCTCGACGAACGCGGGAAGTCCCGGTTCGAAGCGGTGTTCCCACTGCTTGGCGAAGCCCAGTCGCTCGTACCACGCGACCGCCGCCGCAGCGTCCTCGACGCGAAGAATGGGGATGACTTCCTCGTCCATGGCGCCAGCGTCGCAGACCGCCCAGGGCGAACGTTGCCTGATGTGGCACTAGGTAAGGGACACGGGCGAGCACCAGGCTCAAACCCGTGCCCCTCATCTGCGGATTTCAGGTAATGCGACACGACCAATCTGCGGAGACAACGCCGTCGTGCGGTTTGCGGAACACGTCGAGCAGGTAGTTGCCGGTGGCTGGATCGCGGAGCCAAGTCTGATGTACGGCGGCCAGCGCCTCCGGTGTGGCGTCCTCCCAGAGCCGGCCACTGCGTGCCGTGTCGAAGACGTATCCGGGGAAGCGGTAGCGAACCTCGGGAAAGCTCGCGGCCGGAATCGCGATCTCGATGCCCCCATGAGCGCGCGTCTGCCTGCCGCGGAACAGGCCCAGCGCCCAGCCCGCGGCCACGTACCAGGGCGTGCCGATCCCGGCCAACTGCTGCGCGACCTCACTCGAGGTCCAGCAGGAAGACCACCTGGCGTGGAGGGCTTCGATCTCGTCGGGTGGCAGCTCGATGCCGCCGCTGGACAGTTGCTCGCTCACCGCCGGAATCCACCAACGGACTCAAAGGCCCCTGGCCGTGGTCGATGAAGGAGACCAGAGCGACCTGGAGCCGTACGCCGCTGGCGATCACACAAGGTCACCAGCCGGTTGGACTCCTCGGCGAACTGGCGACAGTTGAATAGGCGAGTCCACCAGTACCGAGGGCCCTGACGGGGCGCGTTTGCGCGAGCCGCAATTGTCACAGCCCCGCGACCCTACGGGGCGGCGGTCGCGCCCACGCGGCGGAGCCGCAATTTGATGCAGCCTCGCGCACCTAGAGGGGCGCCCCTTGACCGCCGCCTGACAGGGCTAAGAACCCACCGTCACCGTGAACCTCCGCGGGTTGCCGTCATGCGCCGCCCCCGACACATCCGGCTCGCCGTCCGGGCGTACGTCGTCGTACGGGAAGGCGTAGCCGATGGGGGAGTTGGCGTGTACTACGCGCGACCAGTGGTTCGTGATGTCGCTCTTGTAGTAGTCGGCTGCCGTCGCGCCGTTCGGCTGGGTGGGGTGGGTGAGCATGATGGAGCGGTTGAAGCCGGCGGCCAGGCGGGCGAGGAGGGCTTTCTTTTCGTCTGGGTCGTTCGGGTTGTTGGTGAACGGGCCGTGGTTGCAGGTGAAGATGTCCTTCGATGTGGGCTTGGCGAAGGTGTGGCCGCCGTCGAAGGTGAGCGTGTCGCCGCTGACCCGGCCGGTCAGTACGCCCCGGCCGCCCTGGAGATCGATCTTGAGGTCGGTCGTACGGTACTTGTCCCAGACCTGGTCGATATAGCTGTTCCAGACGTCGCGGAACGGCATTTCGGCGGGGCGGTCGAAGTAGGGCGCCATCAGGTTCTGCGGAGAGATCACCCGGAGTACGGCACCGCCATCGCCCCGGATGACGAGCTTGTCCCAGGGCTGTCCGTCCTTCGCCGCCTGCGCCGCGAGGTCGGAGGCGATCTTGTCGACGGCGCCGTCGGGCAGCGGGGCAACGGTGTGCGTGGCGTCGCCCTCCAGGGTCAGACCGATGGGCAGCGCCGTCACCAGGTCGACGTAACTGATGTTGGCGTACAGCTGCTGAGGGTTGAACGTGAACTCGCAGAACGACCAGGTCTTGCCGTAGTTCGCGTCGGTGGGCGTGGCGAAGGCGGGCTCGACGAGGGCGGGGCCCGGATTGAGGAAGAAGTCGAGTGTGTCGTCCCGTACGAAGTAGACCCGGGCGCCGTACATCTGAGGCAACGTCAGCACCTTCGGCGCGGAACCGGCGGCGCCGAGGGGGATCGCGCAGTCGACCGGCAGCGGGGTCTGGGGCGCCGAGGGCGACTCGGGCCGGTAGACGGCACCGTCGGCTCGCAGCAGCACCCAGTTGCCGGTGGACTGCTCGTGCCCGGTGACGTACGCACGGACCGTGCCTGGCAACGAGGCGTTCTGCAGGGCGAGTTCACAGGTCGCCGGGGCGGCCGTGGCGCCCGGGCTGAGAGCGCTTCCCCAGACGGGGTAACTTGCGGCGGTTCCGATGACGGCGGCCGAGCTCAGGAACGTTCTACGTGAGATCACGGAAGGTCTCCTGGGGTGTGGGGGGTTGCCGGGCAGGCCGATGCATGTGGGGGATCGGCCTGCCTCCTGCGGTCTGCACCAATGTCCCCAGGGGGAGTTGAGGCGTCAAGGGTTATGACTGAGAGCGCTCTCGAAATCTTCGTACGTTCAGAAGTTGTCGTCTGGACGACCGTGATCCAGCCTTCGGGGGGCGGGTGTTGGGTTCGTGGGCGACTGCGGGGCCGTCGTGGCTGGTCAGTTCCCCGATCCCGCCCCTTCCCGAAACTGGGGCTGCGCCCCAGGCCCCCGCCAGGGGGTGGTGGGTGACACTGCGTGTCGCGGCTGCCGGTCCGTCGTGGCTGGTCGCGCAGTTCCCCGCGCCCCTAACGGGGCGCTACCGGAACCGCCCGCCCACAAAGCTCACCAGCCACGACGCACCCGCAGATTCAATCCGCACCCGGCGAAGAGGCCTCACTCTTGATCACCGCGAACCGCGCCCCATACGGGTCGGCCAGCTTGGCCATCCGACCGACGCCCTCCACACTCGTCGCAGGCATACGCACCACGCCACCCAACTCCTCCGCCTTGGCGACAACGCCGTCCGTGTCCGCGACCTCGAAGTACGGCAGCCAGTACGCACTCTCCTCCCCAGGAGCGTCGGCCAGCGCCACCAGCCCACCGAACATGTCGTCCTCACCGGCACCCGCAGGGTTGACGCACGTGTACGTGCCGCTGGGGAACGAGACGGCCGAGGTCTCCAGGCCCAGCACCGAGTGGTAGAACGCGGCAGCCCCGGGGACGTCCGGGGTGTACAGCTCGACCCAGCACAAAGACCCCGGCTCGCCCGCCACCTCAACGCCCTTGATCTGACCCGGCTGCCAGATGCCGAAGGTAACGCCCGCGTTGTCGCTGAGGATGGCCATCCGGCCCTCGTCCATGACGTCCATGGGTGCCATCGGCACAGCGCCGCCGGCCGTCTCGGCCGCCTTGGCCGTGGCCTCCGCCTCCGCGCACTGGAAGTAGACGGTCCAGGACGGCGGCCCCTGCTCCTCGGTGGTCTGCATGCCGCCCGCGATGGTCCGCCCGCCGAGCTGGAAGAAGCCGTAACCGCCGAGTTCCGGTCCTCCGGCCTGGAAGTCCCAGCCGAAGAGAGCGCGGTAGAACGAGCGGGCTGCTTCGATGTCGGGTGTGCCGAGGTCGACCCAGTTCGGCGCGCCGGTGACGAAACGGGTGGTAAGCATGATGCCCTCCTCCTTGAGGGGTCCTCTTGCCTGCTCTGGCGAGTCTGACACCGGCCACTGACAATCGCTTCTGGGCGCGAGCGCCGGCTGAGCAGGCCCGCCCCAGGCGGTCACGCTGTGTAGCGCAAACGAACCCCCGCACCCGTTGATCCCACGTTGAGCAAACGTTTTTCGCTGCCCGGCACCATCACCGCCATGCACTTCGAAAGCACCGCCGCACCCGACCTCTCCTGGCAGGAGCAGGCACTGTGCGCGCAGACCGGGGCCGACTTCTTCTTTCCCGAGCCGGGCAGTTCGGTGCGTGAGGCGAAGCGCATCTGCGCGCTGTGCGAGATGCGGCCCGCCTGCCTCCAGTACGCGCTCGCCAATGATGAACGGTTCGGCGTCTGGGGCGGCCTGTCCGAGAAGGAACGCCTCAGCCTGCGACGGACGCACCAGCACCAGCAGTAGGCGAAGCTGCGTTTCTCGAAATCCAGTCCACGTGGCGGCCATGAGCATGCAGAATCCAGCGCATGCCCAGCACCCCGCAGTACGAGGTCGATGACGCGGCCGAAGCCGAAGCCGAGGCCGACAGTCTGCTGAACGCCCTCGACCCCCTCCCGTACCCGCAACGCATGCGCGAACTCGCCACGCGTGTACGGAACATGCGCCACCCCCTGCGGCCCCTGCTGGAGGCACTCGAAACCCGCGGCCCCTACGAGCGCGGCATCGCCATCGTCGCGGCGTCCATCGCCCGTGACACGGACTGGATCGCCGCACACGTCGCCGACCCCGATCCGTACATCCGGGGCCACGCCCTGCGTGTTGCGGACAGCCTCCAAGTCCCCGACTCCGTCTACGAGTCGGCGCTCGTCGACGCGCCCGAGGCCATCCGCCGTGGACTGCTGCGCGCGATCGTGGTCGGTCGGAGGCGCCCCGCGCTCGCCGACCGGCTGATCGACGGTCTGCGTCGCGACTGGGGCGACGCCGAGGCGGCCCGGTTGCTGCCGGGCTGTTCGGCGGACACGGTCACCCGCCTGCTGCCCGAACTGTTCCACGCGGTCACCGGCTGGCGCCAGCTTGCCAAACGACACCCCTCTGCCCTACTCGACGTGACAGAACGGGAGTTGACCAGCCTGCCCGAGGCAATGCGCGGCACCTGGTGGACCCGTTACGCGGACGCCGTGGCCGCCGTCGCCCCCGCCGAACCGCTCCGCGTGCTCGACCTCCTCGAACGCCTCGGCCCCGCGACCCTGCCGCCCCAACTCCGCGCCCACCTGCCCGCGTTCGCCGCCGCCGACCCGCAGCGCATCGTGCGACTGCTCCTCACACCCACCTGGTCCGGCGCCATCCGCGTCTACTCGATGAGCGCCACCGTACGGCGCAGGCTGGCCCGCTCCGGTGCGCCCGAACTCGTCGCGTACGGCAGGACATTGGTGCCGTACAGCAGCCTTCCCCCGCTCCTCGAAGCGCTGCCCCCCGCTCAGCGGCACGCCTTCTACACGGAGGTCTACGACGGCCGGGGCGTCGCGCCCGTCGACGAGAGCCTGCTCGAAGCGCTGCCCCGTAGCCATGTCGCCGACGAGGCCCGGCGGATGGCCGCGACGCTGCGCGAAGGCGGCGGCTGGGAGATGGGGGTTCTGCGCTTCGAGTCCTTCCTGCCGGTCGCCGAGGTCCGCGAACGGCTCGTCGAGGCCACTCGGCGTCCGGCCGCCGAGGACCGCGTCGAGGCTTGGCAGTGCCTGATCCGCAACGCGGACCGCTCCGGCGACCCCGAGGCCGTCATCGCCGTACTGGAGGACATGGGACGGCTGCGCAACGAGCAGGACCCGGTGCGCGAGGCGGCGCTCGCAGCGCTCGCCAGGGTCCGGCCTGCGCTGTTCACGAAGGACGCGGAGCCGCACCTCGACCGCATCGCCGTCGACGCCGTCCAGGCCCCCGACTCCTCGTCCGGCACCCGGTCCCACCTGAGTCGGCTCGCCGTCGGCGTGCTGCGTGAGCACGCGGCAAGCGGGCGGCGGGAGTTGGTGAACTGGGCGCTGCGCACCCTGGTGCGGATCTCCGGCAACACCGGCGCCGCCGATCTCGGCCGCCTCGACCACACACTGCGGCGCGGCCAGGAACACCAGGTGTACGAAGCGCTGCGCCCCTGGATCGAGGCGGGTGCCGAGAAGTCCGACTTCAGCCTCGCCTTCGCCCTCACCCGAGCGGTGGGCCGTCGCGCCGCGGGTATGCACGAGCTGCAGGAACTCCTTTGGCAGGCGATCCGCTACGGCCGCGACACGACCGCACGCGAGGCCGTCGCCCGGTGGCTGGAGCCGCCCGCGACCCGAGGCGAGCGCGCGGCCCGGATCCTCGCACTGGAACCGTCCGCCGGTGCGCTGGAGTCGGTCCAGGACATCGTCACCCGGTCCCGTACGGACCTGCTCGACCCGCTGCTGGCCGACACCCCGCCGTACGGCCGCTTCCTGACCAAGGGCAGCCCCTGGGTCGTAGGGGTGGATCGCGATATACGGCGCTGGGTGCCGCGTCAACAGCAGGCGGTGGCTCGGCGATTGGCGGCCCTTGCCGAGGACGACGGGCTCCCGCTGTGGCAGCGGGCCGCAGCAGTCGAGCAGAGCGCGCTCGTACCGGGCATCGGCGCCGATCTCGTACGACGCTGGACCGCATCCGAGGACGTCGTCCTCGCCGAGGCGGCCCTGGCCGCCCTTGCCCGCACCGACCGGCCCGCCGACGCGCTGCCCGAACTGCTCGCGCACGCGGGCGGCGAGCACGCGCGCGTGGCGGTGTACGCGGCGACGCAGGCGTCCCGGCACGCTGCGCCGTCCCTCCTCGCCGAGCAGCTCCGCGCCATGCTGCTCGGACCCGACGTCAAGGTGACCAGCCGCAAGGAGGCCGCCCGCCTGGCCGCCGTACGCCTTCCGGTGCCGCAGGCGGCGGAGCTGCTGACGGAGGCGTACGCACGCGGGGGCACCCATCGCGACGTACGCGCCGCCTGCGTCGCCTTCGCGGATCCGTTGCTCGCGGAGGAGTCGGTGTGGGGGTTGCTGGGCGATGCCGCGGGCGCGGAACCCGTTCTGCGCACGGCTGTTCTGCGCGTTTCGCCGCTGGACCTCTCCGAGCCCCACCGCGAGCGGTATGCCCGCCTGGTGCGCGATGTCTGCGATACCGACGACCCGGAGACGGCGGCCGTGGCCTTCGACGCGCTGGCCCGCTGGGCGCCGTGGTCCCCGGACGCGCCGACGGTACTGGCTGACGCCGCCGCGAACTTGGCTGAGCGAGACTCCTGGCACGCCGCCGCACACGGCCTTGTGACGGCCGCGGCGGGCTCGGAACGGGGCGGCGAGGGCCTGCTACGAGCGTTGCGGACGCTGGCGGAGGCGGAGGGCGCGGCCCTGACCGGGGAGGGGCTGCGCGGCGTTGGTGGTTCGGCCCTGACCGGGGAGGGGCTGCGCGGCGTTGGTGGTTCAGCCCCGACCGGGGCTGCACAGCGCGGCGCCGGGGGTGCGCCCCCGACCGCGGATGTCACGCATGACGCCGAGGGTGCGGCCGTGGAGACCGCCCGCGGCGCTGGGGGTGCGGCCCCGACCGGGGCTGCACGGCGCGGCGCCGGGGGTGCGCCCCCGACCGCGGATGTCACGCATGACGCCGAGGGTGCGGCCGTGGAGACCGCGCGCGGCGTTGGTGGTTCAGCCCCGACCGGGGCTGCACGGCGCGGCGCCGGGGGTGCGCCCCCGACCGCGGATGTCACGCATGACGCCGAGGGTGCGGCCGTGGAGACCGCGCGCGGCGCTGGGGGTGCGGCCCCCACCGGGGCTGCACAGCGCGGCGCCGCGGGCGCGCCCCCGGTCTCGGATGTCCCGCATGACGCCCAGGGCGCGCCCCCGACCGCGGACGTCCTGCATGACGCCGACGGTGCGGCCGTGGAGACCGCGCACGACGCCGGGGGCGCGCCCCCCACCGGGGCGGCCCTGCACGACGCCGCGGCTGCGCCCTCCGCTGCGGAGGTCCCGCACAGCGCCGAGAGTTCGGACCGGGCCGGGATGCCCCTGTACGGCGCCGCGGGCGGGTTCCCGCCCGTAGAGCCCCTGCATGGCGCCGCGGATGGGCTCCCTCCCATCGAACCCCTGCACGACGCCGAAGAACAACGCGACCGCCCCGCCCGCCGCCGTATCGAGAACCTCGTCCTCCGCCTCAGCCTGTACGGCAGATCCGCCCCGCGGCCCATCCGCCCGGCCGCTCTCGCCGCGAGCGAACTCCTCGCGGGATACGACGACTTCGTACCGCAGGCCGCCGAGATCGCTGCGTTCCACCTGGATTTGGACGCGGACCCGGCCCGGCTCGAGGGCCTCGCCGCCCTCACCGAGGGCCGCCCGGCGCTCGCGGCCCGCATGGCACAGGAAGTCGGCGACCGCCTGCGCAGCCAGGTGCACGAGGGCGACCCCGAGGCCCTGCTGCACGTAGCCCGCCGCCTGGCCGCCCACGGCGGTCACGCTCAGGGCCTCCTCGCCGTAGCCCTCACTGGAGCCCTCGGCAGCCGCACCGGCTGGCCGGCCCCCTGGCGCGAACACCTCCGACTCCTACGCCGCCACGCACTGCCCGACGTCCGCGACGCGGCACTGGCGGTGGTGACAGCGCACGAATAGGCGCCAGACGTCCGCGGCGCGGCACGGGCGGTGGTGACGGCGCACGATTGGGCGCCCGGCGTGCGCGGCGCGGCATGGGCGGTGGTGACGGCGCACGATTGGGCGCCCGGCGTGCGCGGCGCGGCACGGGCGGTGGTGACGGCGCACGATTGGGCGCCCGGCGTGCGCGGCGCGGCACGGGCGGTGGTGACGGCGCACGATTGGGCGCCCGGCGTCCGCGGCGCGGCACGGGCGGTGGTGACGGCGCACGATTGGGCGCCCGGCGTGCGCGACGCGGCACGGGCGGCGGTGGTCACGGCGCACGATTAGGCGCCAGACGTCCGCGACGCGGCACGGGCGGCGGTGACGGCACACGAATAGGCGCCCCACGTCCGCGACGCCGCGCTGGCGGTGTGACGGCGCACGAATAGGCGCCCGGCGGATAGGCCGGGCGCCTGCAGAGCTCCTCGTACGGGCGGGCTTACGCCTTGCCGCGCGCCGCCATCCTCGCCTTACGCGCCGCCAGCTTCTCGTCGAACTTGGACGCCTCCGCGTCCAGGCCGCCCATGTACAGGCCGATTTCCTCCTGCGCCTTGAGGCCCTCCGGGCCGAGACCGTCGATCTCCAGGACCTTCAGGAAGCGCAGCACGGGCTGGATGACGTCGTCGTGGTGGATACGCATGTTGTAGACCTCGCCGATCGCCATCTGCGCGGCGGCCCGCTCGAAGCCGGGCATCCCGTGACCGGGCATGCGGAAGTTCACGATCACGTCGCGCACCGCCTGCATCGTCAGGTCGGGCGCGAGGTCGAAGGCCGCCTTCAGCAGGTTGCGGTAGAAGACCATGTGGAGGTTTTCGTCGGTCGCGATGCGCGCCAGCATGCGGTCGCAGACCGGGTCACCCGACTGGTGGCCGGTGTTGCGGTGCGAGACGCGGGTCGCCAGCTCCTGGAAGGCGACGTAGGCGACGGAGTGCAGCATCGAGTGCCGGTTGTCCGACTCGAAGCCCTCACTCATGTGGGCCATGCGGAACTGCTCCAACTGGTCCGGGTCCACCGCGCGTGAGGTGAGCAGGTAGTCCCGCATCACAATGCCGTGCCGGCCCTCTTCGGCCGTCCAGCGGTGCACCCAGGTGCCCCAGGCGCCGTCACGGCCGAAGAGGCTGGCGATCTCGTGGTGGTAGCTGGGGAGGTTGTCCTCCGTCAGGAGGTTCACGACCAGTGCGATGCGGCCGAGCTCGGTGACCTTGGACTGCTCCTTCTCCCAGGCCTCGCCGTCCTCGAAGATGCCCGGGAAATTCCGGCCGTCGCTGAACGGCACGTACTCGTGCGGCATCCAGTCCTTGGCCACCTTGAGGTGGCGGTTCAGCTCCGTCTCGACAACTTCCTCCAGCGCGTACAGCAGACGTGCGTCGGTCCAGGTGGAGGACGGGCTGCCTAGGTGAGGGGAAGTGATCGTCATGGGTGCTCCAGGGGGACGTACGAGCGAAGGGCACGAACCTACGGCATCGTAGGCTACGAGACCGTAGGTTACGACACCGTAGGTTAAGGGCGCTATAAGGGGTCCTCACATGGGTGAACAGCCCCTGAACAGCGGGATCTTCGAGATCGAGCCGTGTCGCACACGGACCCGCAGGTCCCCGGCGGGACAGGCACTCCGGACCGGCCGGTCAGGCATACAGGTCCCGGACCCGGACCGAGAGGCAAGTCACACAGCCCTCGAGCTTCTCGAACTCGCTGATGTCCACGAGAACGGGTTCATGGCCGAGGTCGGCGAACAACTCGGCGGTCTTGGGCGCGCTCGCCGCCATCAGCAGCTTTCCGCCACCCAGGTGTACGACATGGGCGCCGGACGCCTCCGGCACCGACAGGAAGCGCGGGAAGAGCGAAGGCGTGTCCACCAGCGGCTCGTGTCCGATGACCGTGCCGTCGGGCAGCGCCGTGACCGCCGACTTCAGATGCAGCACCTTGCTCACCGGTACGGCGACGACACGGGCGCCGAGCGGTTCGAAGGCGGCCCGCAGCTGGTGGATGCCCGCCGCGTTGGTGCGCCCGCCGCGCCCCACGTACACGGTGTCGCCGATCTTCAGGACGTCGCCGCCCTCGAGCGTGCCCGGCTCCCACACCCAGTTCACCGAGCAGCCGAGCCGGGCCACGGCCTCCTCGACCCCCGCGGTCTCCTCGCGCCGCGACTCGGCGCCGGGGCGGGCGATGAGCGCCACGTTGCGGAAGACGACCACCGTGTCCTCCACGAACACCGAGTCGGGGCAGTCGTCCTCGGGATCCACCTCGATGGTCTCCCAGCCGTGCGCGGCCAGCGCCTCGACGTACGCCTCCCACTGCCGCATCGCGAGCTCGGCGTCGACCGGTTCCCGCTCGATATACGTGACCAGTCCTTCGGCCAGTCGGGGGCTGGGTCGGCGGATGAGGGCCTTCTGGCTGGGCACGCGCGGGTCTCCGAATCGAGGGTTGGCAGGGGGTGTCTGCGCACATCATGCAGCCCGTGCCCCGTCCGGCGACAGCCCCCGCGGTCATGGCTTCGGCCACCGGGCCCGCGTACCCCTGCGGCTCAGCCCGTGCCGACCGCCCGCCGCAGGTGTTCGGCCGTGAACGATCCCTCCGCGTCGAGCAGCCGGTGTGGCGGCCCTTCGAAGATCACCTGTCCGCCGTCCTTGCCGCCGTCGGGTCCGAGGTCGATGACCCAGTCGGCGTGCGCCACGACCTCCAGGTTGTGCTCGACCACCAGGACGGTGTTGCCGCTGTCGACCAGCCGGTCGAGGAGGGCGAGCAGTCCGGCGACGTCCGACATGTGCAGCCCGGTGGTCGGCTCGTCGAGGACGTAGACCGCGCCCGTTTGATGCAACCGGGTCGCGAGTTTGATGCGCTGCCGCTCCCCTCCGGAGAGCGTGGACAAGGGCTGACCCAGCGTCAAGTACGTGAGCCCGACGTCCCGCAAGGCGCGCAGACGGCGGCGTACGCCCGTGTCCGTGAAGAAGTCCAGGGCCTGATCGGCCGTCATCTCCAGTACGTCGACGATGGAGTTGCCGCCCACGGTCAGCCGCAGTACCTCGTCCTTGAAGCGTCGGCCCTCGCAGTCGGGGCAGGTCGTGGTCACCGGGTCCATGAACGCGAGGTCCGTGTAGCTGATCCCGCGCCCTTGGCAAGTCCCGCAGGCGCCTTCGGAGTTGAAGCTGAACAGCCCCGGCTCGGTGCCTGTCTCGCGCGCGAAGATCCTTCGTACGGTGTCCATGATCCCGACGTACGTCGCCGGCGTGGACCGCGCCGAGATGCCGATGGAGGACTGGTCGACGACGACCGTGTCCGGGTGGGCGGCCGTGAACGCCTGGGAGACGAGCGTGCTCTTCCCGGAGCCCGCGACACCGGTCACCACGGTCAGTACCCCGGTGGGGAACTCCACCGTGACGTCCCGCAGATTGTGCAGGTCCGCGCCCTTCACCCACAGCCCGCCGGCGGCCTGCCGGGTCGGCTCCTTGAGCTGGGTGCGGCGGCGCAGACAGCGGCCCGTGAGGGTGTCGGCCGCCGCCAGCTCGTCCGGTGTTCCCTCGAACACCACCTGCCCGCCGTCCGCTCCCGCCCCGGGACCCAGGTCCACGACATGGTCGGCGAGGGCGATGACGTCCCGGTCGTGCTCGACGACCAGCACGGTGTTCCCCTTGTCGCGCAGCCGCAGCAGCAGATCGCCGAGGCGGCCCACATCGCGCGGGTGCAGCCCGACGCTCGGTTCGTCGAAGATGTACGTCATCCCGGTCAGGCTCGAGCCGAGATGCCGCACCGTCTTCAGGCGCTGGCCCTCTCCGCCGGAGAGCGTGGCGGTCTCCCGGTCGAGGCTGAGGTAGCCGAGCCCGATCGCTTCGATCCGCTCGAGCGAGGCCACGGCCGCGCCCGCGATCGGCCCGGCGACGGGGTCATCGATGTCCTTGAGCACCGCGATCAGGTCGCTGACCTGCATCCGGGTGTAGTCGGCGATGGACAGTCCGCCGATGCGGGTGGCGAGCGCCGCCACGTTCAGCCGTGCCCCCTGGCACACCGGGCAGGTGTCCTCCGTCAGGAAACCCTGCACCAGATCGCGGGTCTTCTGGCTGAGCGCCGACAGGTCCCGCTTGAGGTACAGCCGCTCGAAACGGTCGGCGAGACCTTCGTAGTCGGTGCTCCAGCTCCCCTCCGAGTTGTTCATGGTGACCTTGGTGCCGGAGCGCCCGCGGAGCAGGAACTCCCGCTCGGCGGCGGTGAATCGGCCCACCGGCTTCTGCTGGTCCAGTTCGGTGGTGTTCAGGTACGCCTGCCCCTGCCAGGTCCCCACGGCGAACGGTGGGAAGCGGATCGCGCCGTCCGCGATCGACCGCTCCGGGTCCAGGATGCGTTCCCAGTCGGGCCGGACCGTGCGCCCGAGGCCGTCGCACTCGGGGCACATGCCCGACGGATCGTTGAACGAGTACGCGGTCGCCGGACCCGCGCTCGGCGTGCCGTACCTCGAGAACAGCACCCGGATGACCGAGTACACGTCCGTCATCGTGCCCACGGTTGAGCGGGAGTGGCCTCCGACCGGCCGCTGGTCGACGACGATCGCCGGTGAGAGATCGTCGATGGCCTCGGCGTGCGGCCGCTCGTACTTGGGCAGCCGGTTGCGGATGAACCAGGTGAAGGTCTCGTTCAGCTGCCGCTGTGACTCGACCGCGATCGTGTCGAAGACGACGGACGACTTCCCCGATCCCGAAACGCCGGTGAAGACGGTCAGCCGGCCTTTCGGAATACGGAGGGTGACGTCGCGGAGGTTGTTCTCCTGTGCTCCTTTGACCTGGATGTACTGATGGTGTGTGCCGGTGGTCAGTTGGCTCATACCGGCGAAGCTAGCCGGGGTACCCGACAGCTTCTGGCGTGATTTCCTTGAGTTCTCCGTCCAGCAGCAGCCAGCGTGTGATCCCGATCGACTCCAGGAACGGCACGTCGTGGCTCGCCACGATCAGCGCGCCCTCGTACGACTCCAGGGCCGAGGTCAGCTGCCGCACGCTCGCCATGTCGAGGTTGTTCGTCGGCTCGTCGAGCATCAGCAGCTGGGGCGCGGGCTCGGCCAGGATCAGGGCGGCCAGCGTGGCCCGGAAGCGTTCGCCGCCGGAGAGCGTCTCGGCGCGCTGGTCGGCGCGGGCGCCCTTGAACAGGAAGCGGGCGAGGCGGGCCCGGATCCGGTTGTTCGTGGCGCTGGGTGCGAAACGCGCGACGTTCTCGGCCACGGTCAGGTCGTCGTCCAGGACGTCGAGGCGCTGCGGCAGGAAGCGCATGGGTACGTGCGCCCGGGCCTCGCCGGAGACCGGTTCCAGTTCCCCGGAGATCGTCCGCAGCAGTGTCGTCTTGCCCGCGCCGTTGCGCCCGATCAGCGCGATCCGCTCGGGGCCGCGCAGCTCGAAGCCGCCGGCCAGGCGGGCGCCGTATCTCAACTCCAGGTCCAGGAGCGTGAGTACGGTACGGCCGGGCGGCACCGCCGTGTACGGCAGCTCCACGCGGATCTCGTCGTCGTCCCGTACGGCGTCGACCGCCTCATCGAGCCGTTCCTTGGCCTCGGCGAGCTTCTCCTCGTGCATGATGCGGTGCTTGCCGGCCGACACCTGGGCCGAGCGGCTCTTCAGCTTCATCACGGCCCGGGGCTCGCGCTTCGTGTCGTACATCTTCTGCGCGTACCGCTTGCGACGCGCCAACTTGACCTGCGCCTCGGTCAGTTCACGCTTCTGCTTCTTCATGTCGGCCTCGGCGACACGCACCATGCGCTCGGCCGCCTCCTGCTCGGTGGCGAGGGCGTCCTCGTACGCCGAGAAGTTGCCGCCGTACCAAGTCACTTCTCCGGAGCGGAGATCGGCGATCTGGTCGACCAGTTCGAGGAGTTCACGGTCGTGGCTGACCACGACCATCACTCCGGACCAGGCTTCGACCGCGGCATACAGGCGCCTACGGGCGTACAGGTCGAGGTTGTTGGTGGGCTCGTCCAGCAGGAGTACGTCGGGTCGGCGCAGCAGCAGCGCGGCAAGGCGCAGCAGGACGGACTCGCCGCCCGAGACCTCGCCGATCGTACGGTCCAACTCGATGTGGCCGAGGCCGAGTTCGCCGAGCGTCGCAACGGCGCGTTCCTCTACGTCCCAGTCGTCGCCGACGACGTCGAAGTGGTGCTCGGCGACGTCGCCCGCCTCGATGGCGTGCAGCGCGGCGCGCTTGGCGGCGATGTCGAGCGCCTTGTCGACGCGCAGTGAGGTGTCGAGGGTGACGTTCTGCGGCAGGTAGCCGACCTCGCCCGCCACCCTGACCGTGCCGTCGGTCGGGGTGAGCTGCCCGGCGATCAGCTTCAACAGGGCTGATTTTCCTGACCCGTTGACGCCGACGAGACCGGTTCTGCCGGGCCCGAAGGCGACCTGGAGATCGTCGAAGACGGTGCTGCCGTCCGGCCAGGTGAAGCTGAGGGAGGTGCAGGTGATGGAGGTGGGGAAGGTAGACATGCGGCCTCGCGGTTGCTTGATGCGGTCAGGGCAACGCGTATCGAGACACCGGCATGCACCCGCAGGGCACCGGGAGGCGACGACGGCCGTGAGGAAAGGCCAGGAGTCCTGGAGGTCCGGGGGAAGATCCCGCTCCGGAGGACGGCTCGTATGCCGAGGTCGCACGCGGCGCACACCACAGACAGGTGTGACGCGGTGTCTCAGGACCTCAGACGAGCAACGTCCTTCTCCAATCGACGGCAACAGAACCGCTGTACACCGTAGGATGGGGCCCGGGGCGTGTCAACGCATTAACGAGGCCCCCGGTTGTGGCCCGCCTCTCCCCGAGGGATCAGCGGGCGCGATCAGCCAGCGTCACGGAGGAGTTCGGCCAGGGCGTGGTCCATGTCCTGGTGCTGTTGCTCCAGGCCGAGCGGCACCAGCTCCGTCGTGCTGTCGAGGAAGCGCCGCAGTTCGCCCGCGCGGACGTGCACCACTGCGGTGCCCTCGGGGGCGTGGAACTCCAGGACGATGCGGTCGTAGCCGTACGGACGGACCCGTACGTCGCCGTGACCCACCGGCTCCCCCAGACCCGAGACGAGCAGCTCACGGGCGAAGGTCCAGCAGACGTCCACGCCTTCGAGGGTGGCCGGGGCCGGGAAGGTCATACGGACGGCGAACGGTTCACGGGGGTCGTAGTGGAGCGCCGCGGGGATGCTCGGCATCCGCGGCGCGGCGGCGACGAGGCGGGCCTCAACAGGCTGCTCGATGACAGTTGACAACGCCTGCTCCCTTGTGACGGCTTGACGAACGGTGAACGGATGACGCCGGGCACTTGAAGAGACGACAGAATCAGCCATTCCGTGCTCACGAAAAGGCACCAACTTCGAGTGACCTGTGTCACCGCCTTCAATCACCGATGGGGCCACCGTTGTCAGTTGGGGCATCTGGACGCCACCGGGGGAGTGGGCTAGCTTCGCCCGCCATGAGGGGCTTGGGGAAGACGCGACCGAAGAGATTCACGAGGCAACTGCTGACGGCGGGGGTGTGCGGGGCCGCGCTTGCCGCCGCTCCCCCAGACTCCGTCCGGGGGGACCCCCATCTCGCTTCGCTCGCCGCGCCCGCACAGGCAAAGGAACCGGACAGGCGGCCTCCGCACTGGGAGCTCAAGGACAGCGGCACCGACGTACGCTTCCGCGGCCTGTCCGCCGTCAGCCGAAACACCGCCTGGCTGGCCGGCTCCCGCGGCACCGTGCTGCGCACGTCCGACGGCGGCGCGAGCTGGCGGAACGTATCGCCGCCCGGCGCCGCCGAGTTGGAGTTCCGGGACATCGAGGCGTTCGACCGCAAGCGAGCCGTGGTGCTGGCCATCGGCGAGGGCGAGGCCTCACGGATCTTCCGTACCGACGACGGCGGCGCGACCTGGACGGAGTCCTTCCGCAACACCGACGCGAAGGCCTTCTACGACTGCGTGACGTTTTTCGACCGGCGCCACGGACTGGCGATGAGCGACCCCGTGGACGGAAAGTTCCGCATCCTGTCGACCAGCGACGGCGGACGCTCCTGGAAGGTGCTGCCCAGCGACGGAATGCCCGCGGCGCAGGAGGGCGAGGCCGGCTTCGCCGCCAGTGGGCAGTGCCTGGTCAGCTCGGGGCCGCGCGATGTGTGGATGGCCACGGGCGGGGCCGCACGAGCGCGCGTGCTGCACTCCTCCGACCGCGGCCTGACCTGGAAGGCCGCCGACACCCCGATTCCCGCGGGCGATCCGGCGCGCGGTGTCTTCGCCCTCGCCTTCCGCGACCGTACGCACGGCATCGCGGTCGGCGGCGACTACCGCGCGGACCAGCCGTCACCGCAGGCCGCCGCCGTCAGCGGCGACGCCGGCCGCACCTGGACGCCCGCCGCACAGCCGCCGCCCGCCTACCGCTCCGGCGTCGCCTGGCTCCCGCACAGCCGCACGTCCGCCCTCGCGGTCGGCCCCACCGGAACCGACCTCACCACCGACGGCGGTCGCACCTGGCGCACCGTCGACACGGGCTCGTACGACACCGTCGACTGCATCCCCGACCTGGGCTGCTGGGCCTCCGGGGAGAAGGGCCGGGTGGCCCGCCTGGAGCGCTGATGCGGGTGGGCCCGGGCCGTGCTTGGCTGGAAGAGGGGCGGCTTCCAGCAGTCTTCTAGCAGCAAGGAGTCCGGCCATGGCACGTGGCTCGAGTTCCAAGCGGGAACGCCAGCAGGAACACATCAGGGAGAGCGAACGCGAACGCGGCGCGAGCGAGAAGCGCGCCGAGGAGATCGCCGCCCGCACCACCAACAAGGAACGCGCTCAGCGCGGCGAGTCGAAGAGCACGAGCACGAGCCGTACGTCGGCCCAGGACACCTCGGGCGGACGACGCGGCAGCCGTGAGTCCCGCGGAGGGGCCACGTACGACCAGCTCTACGAGGAGGCGAAGAGCCGCAACATCGAGGGCCGCTCCAAGATGAACAAGGAGGAGCTGTCGAGGGCCCTCGGCCGCTGAACGCCACCCTCGTCACCGGGCCGCGTACGCTCGAATCCACCATGACGAGCGTACGGATCCCTGCGGGCTGGCCCGCCACCGAAGAGCAAGCACGTGCCGTGCAGGACGAGTTGCGCGGGCGCCTCGTACTCGACGAGCCGGGGCCGCCGCCGGGGACCGGCCGGGTGACGGGGGTGGACGTGGCGTACGACGACGAACGTGACGTCGTCGTGGCCGCGGCCGTCGTCCTGGACGCGGCGAGTCTCGACGTGGTGGCCGAGACTACGGCCGCGGGACGGGTGTCCTTCCCCTACGTCCCCGGACTGCTGGCCTTCCGCGAGATCCCCGCCGTGCTGGCCGCCCTCGAAGCGTTGCCCTGCGAGCCGGGCCTCGTCGTCTGCGACGGCTACGGCCTCGCCCACCCCCGCCGCTTCGGACTGGCCAGCCACCTCGGCGTCCTTACGGGCCTGCCGGTGATCGGCGTCGCCAAGAACCCGTTCACCTTCGTGTACGAGGAACCGGGCGCCCCACGCGGATCCTCGTCCCCGCTGCTCGCGGGCGAGGAGGAGGTCGGCCGGGCGCTGCGCACCCAGGAGGGCATCAAGCCGGTCTTCGTCTCGGTCGGCCACCGGGTGACCCTGGACAACGCCTGCGCCCACACCCTGCGCCTCGCGCCCCGCTTCCGCCTCCCGGAGACGACCCGCCGCGCGGACGCGCTGTGCCGCAAGACCCTGAAGGCGACTGAGTACGTCGTCTGAGTACTTGTACGGATGCCGAGGCCCCGTCCCGCTCGGCAGGCTGGCCCGCATGACGACACACCGCGCCACGAAGCCCGCCGCCAGCCCCAGCCAGCCCGTCGAGCGCGCCGTGATGGCGGGCTTGATCGTCGCAGTCCTCGCCGGGGTCGGCTGGATAGCGGGGATGATCTACACGGTCATGGGGTGGTAGGGCCTGGCCGTGGGGCATGTCGGCCTCGGCCGATGATCTGCGCTCCGCCGCGTTGGCAGCGCGCCTACGCGAGCCCGCCGAAGCCCGGTGCGACACCGAGCCCCTTCAGGGGCGCGGGGCTGTGACATATGCGGCTCCGCCGCGTGGGCGCGACAAGCCACAACGAACTCGCAGCTTCCAAACTGCCCGTCCAGCCGAGCGCTAGCGTGCCGCCGCGACCCGGAAGCTGATCCCCGCCTCCCGTAGGCGCTCGATGAGCTTGTCGCCCATCGCCACCGCCGTCGTGACCTGGCCCGATGTCGGCGGGAGTTCGTCGAAGGCCAGGCACAGGGCGGACTCGGCGAGCATCTTGGCGGTCTCGCCGTAGCCGGGGTCGCCGCCCGCTACCTCCGTGAACACGCGGTGCCCGCCGCCCTCGCCCACGAACCGCACCGAGAACCAGCTCCTCGCCCGCTTCTCCTCGCTCGGCCCCTCCCCGGGCTTGAGGCGGTCCGACAGCCAGCGCCGGGCCGGTGGCAGCTGTGCCGCCGCGAAGGCCGCGCCGGCCGCGGCCACCCCGCCCACCGCGAACGGCAGCCGCTTGGCGGCCGCGTAGTGCCGGTAGCGGAAGTCGGGCCCGTACCGCTCCAGGGCGCGGGCCGAGCGCTGCACGATCTGGGCGTCGATCGTGGGCAGCGGCACCGCCCACGCCCCGACCTCCTTGGCGTACCGAGGCGCGCCGAGCGGCGCGTACGCCCGTCGGCCGACCAGGCGCGGCTCGTGCCGTCCGCGGTCCCGCGCCGCGGCCACCATCTGCGGACCGCGCGAGAACTGGTTCAGGGCCGATCCGAACGTACCGCCCGAGAACATCCCGTCGGCCCGCACGTACCCGTCCACGGTCAGCGGCACCCCTTCGGGAAGCTGACGGACCGTGAAGTACGCGCCCAGGTCGTGCGGAATGGAGTCGAAGCCGCACGCGTGCACCAGCCGCGCCCCGGTCTCACGCGCGCGTGCGTCGTGCCGCACATACATGAGGTCCACGAACTCGGGCTCTCCGCAGAGGTCGACGTAGTCGGTGCCGGCGTTCGCGCAGGCGGCGAGCAGCTCCTCGCCGTATTCCAGGTAGGGCCCCACCGTCGTGGCCACCACGCGCGCGTGGGCCGCGAGTTCGCGCACGGAGGCCGGATCGGCGACGTCCGCCCGGAGCACGGGCAACTCGGCGCAGCCCGGGTCGATCGAGGCCAGCCGCTCCCGCAGCCGCTCCAGCTTCGCGGTGTCGCGCGCCGCGATCGCCCAGCGCAGCCCCGCGGGTGCGTGCGCGGCGAGGTACTCCGCGGTGAGCCTTCCGACGAACCCCGTGGCCCCGAAGAGCACGACGTCGTACGCCCGCTCCGTCCCGTTCTGGCTGCTCATGGCACCTCTCTGCCCTGCTCCCCGCGCCGTTGTCAGTGGCTGAGGCTAGCTTGAAGTACGAGGAGCCGAACCATGATCCCGTGCGATGAGTCGCACCAACAACCGGAGGCAGCCGTGGCCGCGACCCAGACCGCACTGAAGAAGTGGGAGAAAGTGCGCGAGTTCGCCCTCGGGCTGCCGGGTGCGACCGAGGATTTCCCCTGGGGCGAGACCGTCGCGAAGGTCAACAAGAAGGTGTTCGTCTTCCTCGGTGTGACGGACGGCAGCTATCCCATGGGCATGACCGTGAAGCTCAAGGACGAGGCGGCGCACGCCCACGCGATGACCTCGCCGGGCGCCGAGCCCGCTGGGTACGGCCTCGGGAAGGCGGGCTGGGTGAGCCTCCCGCTGGAGGAGAAGGGCTCTCCGGCCGCTGAGCTGCTGTGCGACTGGGTCGAGGAGAGCTACCGCGCGATCGCCCCGAAGAAGCTCATAGCGGAGCTGGACGCGCGCTGATCCTTCTGGCGATCTTCTGGCGGTTCCCCTGCCGATTCCCTTGGCGGGGCCGGGCGTTCAGAATGACTAAGCGACTTGGCTAAGCGCTTGCTCGCCAGAGTCTTGTGCGCCGTCGAACACGTTCTTAGCATCGTAGGTGTTACATCAGTAGTGTCACAGTGGCAGGGGGCCCTATGACAGCGGCAGGGCACGGCCCGCTCTCCGGGGTGCGCGTGATCGAGCTGGCCGGCATCGGGCCCGGCCCGTTCGCCGGCATGCTCCTCGCCGACCTGGGCGCCGACGTCGTCCGCGTGGACCGGCCCACAGGCGCGGGCCTCGCGATCAATCCGGGCTACGACATCACCAACCGCAACAAACGGTCCGTGGTCGTCGACCTGAAGGCTGATGACGGCCCGGAACGCGTCCTCGACCTGGTCGAACGCGCCGACATCCTCATCGAGGGTTACCGCCCCGGCGTCGCCGAGCGCCTCGGTGTGGGCCCCGAGACCTGCCACGCCCGCAACCCGAAGCTCGTCTACGGGCGGATGACGGGCTGGGGCCAGCAGGGACCGCTCGCCCAGCGCGCGGGCCACGACATCGCGTACATCGCGCTGACCGGCACCCTCGGCATGATCGGCGCCCCGGACGCACCGCCCGCCGTCCCCGCGAACCTGCTCGGCGACTACGCGGGCGGCTCGCTCTACCTCGTCGTCGGCGTCCTCGCCGCCCTCCACCACGCCCGCGCGACCGGTACGGGACAGGTCGTGGACGCGGCCATCGTCGACGGGGCCGCCCACCTGGGCGCGATGATCCACGGCATGTTCGCCGCCGGACGCTGGCAGGACCGGCGCGGCGCCAACCTCCTCGACGGAGGCTGCCCGTACTACGGCACGTATGAGACGGCCGACGGGCAGTACATGGCGGTGGGCGCGCTGGAGAAGCAGTTCTACGCCGAGTTCTTGGACCTCCTCGGCATCCCGGAACACGCCTCGGCCCACAAGGACCCGGCGCGCTGGGGCGAGCTGCGCGAGGCGGTCGCGGCCCGCTTCAAGACCCGTACGCGCGACGAGTGGACCGCGCTCTTCGAGGGCTCCGACGCGTGCGTGGCGCCGGTCCTGTCCCTGGGCGAGGCGCCGCACCACCCGCACCTCGCCGCCCGAGGCACCTTCACCGACCACGGCGGCATCACCCAGCCCGCCCCCGCCCCCCGCTTCTCCGCCACCCCGACATCGGTCCGCAGCGGTCCCGCACAGCCGGGCGCGGACACGGAGGACGTGGCCCGCGACTGGGACGTACCCGGCCTCCTGAAGGACGGCCCCGAATGAAGCGGCCTTACACGAAAGAAGTACTCCTGAGTTGTGCGCGGAGCACCTGCCCGGTGGCGAGGACGTCTGCCGGGAGCTCATTAATCGGCCCTCGACGGGGCGTGTCCCTGATGCCGATCAGACGGCCTCGGCCCGGCGGGGCTGGCGTCACTCACTGTGGCTATCGCGTAGCGCGCACCCACGGCCATGCACCCACCGGGACCGAGAGGTCACAAACCTATCCAGGGCTGCACAAGAAAGGGTCCTCTAATGAGCACCGAAGCGTATGTGTACGACGCGATCCGCACCCCGCGCGGACGCGGCAAGGCGAACGGCGCCCTGCACGGCACCAAGCCCATCGACCTCGTCGTCGGACTCATCCACGAGCTCCGGAGCCGCTTCCCGGACCTCGACCCGGCCGCGATCGACGACATCGTGCTCGGTGTCGTCGGCCCGGTCGGCGACCAGGGCTCGGACATCGCGCGGATCGCCGCCATCGCGGCCGGACTGCCCGACACGGTGGCGGGCGTCCAGGAGAACCGCTTCTGTGCCTCCGGTCTCGAAGCCGTCAACTTGGCCGCGATGAAGGTCCGTTCGGGATGGGAGGACCTGGTGCTGGCGGGCGGGGTCGAGTCGATGTCGCGGGTGCCGATGGCCTCCGATGGCGGCGCCTGGTTCGCCGACCCGATGACCAACATCGCCACCAACTTCGTCCCCCAGGGCATCGGCGCCGACCTCATCGCCACCATCGAGGGCTTTACGCGCCGCGACGTCGACGAGTACGCGGCCCTGTCCCAGGAGCGTGCCGCGGCGGCCTGGAAGGACGGCCGCTTCGAGCGGTCCGTCGTGCCGGTGAAGGACCGCAGCGGACTCGTCGTGCTGGACCATGACGAGCACCTGCGCCCCGGCACCACCGCTGACTCTCTGGCGGGCCTCAAGCCGTCGTTCGCGGACATCGGTGACCTGGGCGGCTTCGACGCCGTGGCGCTGCAGAAGTACCACTGGGTGGAGAAGATCGACCACGTTCATCACGCGGGCAACTCCTCCGGCATCGTGGACGGCGCCTCGCTGGTGGCGGTCGGTTCGCGCGAGGTGGGGGAGCGGTACGGGCTGACGCCGCGCGCCCGGATCGTCGCCGCCGCCGTCTCCGGCTCCGAGCCCACGATCATGCTCACCGGGCCCGCGCCCGCGACCCGCAAGGCGCTCGCCAAGGCCGGACTGACCATCGACGACATCGACCTGGTCGAGATCAACGAAGCCTTCGCCGCCGTCGTCCTCCGCTTCGTCAAGGACATGGGCCTGTCCCTGGACAAGGTCAACGTCAACGGCGGAGCGATCGCACTCGGTCACCCCTTGGGCGCCACCGGAGCGATGATCCTCGGCACCCTCGTCGACGAACTGGAGCGCCAGGACAAGCGGTTCGGCCTCGCCACGCTCTGCGTCGGCGGTGGTATGGGCATCGCCACGATCGTCGAGCGTCTGTAGTACGTCCTGTCCGTCCCGTCCCCCTCCTATGGCCCCCACCGCCCTTGCGGCGTCCCCTTTACGGAGCAACAGCCATGACCGAGAGCACCATCCGCTGGGAACAGGACAGGACCGGCGTCGTCACCCTCGTCCTCGACGACCCGAACCAGTCCGCGAACACCATGAACCAGGCGTTCCGGGAGTCGCTCACCACGATCGCCGACCGGCTGGAGGCCGAGCAGGACTCCATCCGCGGCATCATCTTCACCTCCGCCAAGAAGACCTTCTTCGCGGGCGGCGACCTGCGTGAACTGATCGCGGTCACCCCGGAGAACGCCCAGTACGCCTTCGAGCGGGGCATGGCCATCAAGCGCGACCTCCGCCGTATCGAGACGCTGGGCAAGCCCGTCGTCGCCGCGATGAACGGCGCCGCCCTGGGCGGCGGTTACGAGATCGCCCTGGCCTCGCACCACCGCATCGCCCTCGACGCCCCCGGCTCCAAGATCGGCTGCCCCGAGGTCACCCTCGGCCTGCTGCCCGGAGGCGGCGGCGTCGTCAGGACCGTACGCCTCCTGGGCATCGCCGACGCCCTGCTCAAGGTGCTCCTCCAGGGCACCCAGTACAGCCCGCAGCGTGCGCTCGAGAACGGCCTCGTCCACGAAGTGGCCACCACACAGGAGGAGTTGCTCGCCAAGGCCCGCGCCTTCATCGAGGCCAACCCGGAGTCCTCGCAACCCTGGGACAAGCCCGGCTACCGCATCCCCGGCGGCACACCGTCCAGCCCCAAGTTCGCGGCGAACCTGCCCGCCTTCCCGGCGACCCTGCGCAAGCAGACGGGCGGCGCGCCCTATCCGGCCCCGCGCAACATCCTCGCGGCGGCGGTCGAGGGCTCCCAGGTGGACTTCGAGACCGCGCAGGTCATCGAGTCGCGTTACTTCGTGGAGCTGGCCGCGGGCCAGACCTCCAAGAACATGATCCAGGCCTTTTTCTTCGACCTCCAGGCCGTCAACTCCGGCGCCAACCGCCCCAAGGGCATCGAGCCGCGCCAGGTCCGCAAGGTAGCCGTCCTGGGCGCCGGAATGATGGGCGCCGGCATCGCGTACTCGTGTGCACGCGCGGGCATCGACGTCGTCCTCAAGGACGTCTCGGCCGAGGCGGCGGCCAAGGGCAAGAGCTACTCCGAGAAGCTCTGCGCCAAGGCCGTCTCCCGGGGACGTACCACCCAGGACAAGGCCGACGCGCTCCTCGCCCGCATCACCCCCACCGCCGACCCGCAGGACCTCGCCGCCTGCGACGCCGTGATCGAGGCCGTCTTCGAGGACCCGGCGCTCAAGCACAAGGTGTTCCAGGAGATCCAGCACATCGTCGAGCCGGACGCGCTGCTGTGCTCCAACACCTCGACGCTGCCGATCACCGCCCTCGCCGAAGGCGTCGAGCGGCAGGCCGACTTCATCGGGCTGCACTTCTTCTCGCCCGTCGACAAGATGCCGCTCGTCGAGATCATCAAGGGCGAACGAACCGGCGAGGAAGCCCTCGCGCGGGCCTTCGACCTCGTACGGCAGATCAAGAAGACCCCGATCGTCGTCAACGACTCGCGCGGCTTCTTCACCTCCCGGGTCATCGGGCACTTCCTCGACGAGGGCGTGGCGATGGTCGGCGAGGGCATCGAGCCAGCCTCCGTCGAGCAGGCCGCGGCCCAGTCGGGCTATCCGGCCAAGGTCCTCTCGCTCATGGACGAGCTGACGCTCACCCTGCCGCGCAAAATCCGCGCCGAGACGAAGCGGGCCGTCGAGGAGTCCGGCGGCACCTGGGCGACGCATCCCGCCGAGGCGGTGATCGACCGCATGGTCGACGAGTTCGGACGTACGGGCCGCAGCGGCGGCGCGGGCTTCTACGAGTACGCCGACGGGAAGCGCACGGGCCTGTGGCCCGGACTGCGGGAGCACTTCACGCGCGAGGGCGCCGAGATCCCGTTCAAGGACATGCAGGAACGCATGCTCTTCGCCGAGGCGCTGGACACGGTCAGGCTCATCGAGGAGGGCGTCCTGACGTCCGTCGCCGACGCCAACATCGGGTCCATCCTCGGGATCGGCTTCCCCGGCTGGACCGGTGGCGTCCTGCAGTACATCAACGGCTACGACGGCTACGCCGGGGCAGGTGCCGGGCTGCCCGGATTCGTGGCACGCGCGCGCGAGCTCGCCGAGCGCTACGGGGAGCGGTTCACGCCGCCGGCGCTGCTCGTCGAGAAGGCGGAGAAGGGGGAGCGGTTCAGCGACGCGTGAGGTGAGTACGGTGCGATCGAGGGCCGTTTCGGGAGACCGGAACGGCCCCGTTCAGCGGGGGCTGCTGAGCCACTCCCGCAGCTCCGCGTTGAGCGAGCGCTGGAACGTGGTCAGCAATGCCTGCACCACCAGAGGCTGCATATGGGCGGAGAGCGACTTCACGTCCTGCGCCGCGCGTTCGGAAACCTCGTCGCGGAAGAGTCGCGACAGCTCGTGCGCGGCGGCACGCGAGTGCTCGATGAGGACGCCGCGCGCCGCGAGGATCGCCTCGTGCGACAGCGGTACGTCCAGCAGCCCGACCCCCAGCCGCAGCAGGCCGAGGTCGACGCGGTAGTCACCGTCGCCGGCCTCGATCACACCCATCGCCGCCAGTCGCTCCACGTCGTCGTCGCCGAGCGCGCGCCCCGCCCGCCGCTCCAGCTCCGCCCGCGTCACCGTTTCCACGGCGTCCGGAGCCCAGGACGCCACCACTGCCCGGTGAATGGCGAGGTCACGGGCGTCCAGATCCGGCGGCAGCTGCTGCAGATACCGCTCGATGGCCGCGAGTGTCATGCCCTGCTGCTGCAACTCCTCGATCAGCGCCAGCCGGGAGAGGTGCTCCGGGCCGTAGTGCCCCACCCGGCGCGGACCGATCACGGGCGGCGGGAGCAGACCCTTCGTGCTGTAGAAGCGGACCGTGCGCACCGTGACACCCGCCCGCGCGGCCAGTTCGTCGACGGTGAGCTTCGGCTCCTCGATGTCCGTCGTCATGGCCTGCTCCTTCGCGTACTGCGACTGCTGCGGTCCCCCGCCCGGGTGCGGTGCAACAGTATTGCTGTCTCACCAGCGCTGGGAAAGCGCCGTGGGCGGGCAGCTCACCAGCTCACCGCCCGCCCACCGTCGCCTCGCCTGATTTATTGCTCGCTCTCGTGCTCCTTCTCGTGCCCGTGCCCCTTCTTGTGCTTGTGCTCGTCCCCGTGATCGTGCACGCCGTTCGTCGCGGCGATCTCCTTCCAGGACTTCGGCTGGTCCGGAGCCGTCCCGGTCAGCGGCGCGATCGAGGCCTCCCGGGCCGCGGGCGCGCTCGGCTTCGAGGGCTGGTAGAGCCAGGTGTCGAAGAGGGCGGCAAGCGGCCGGCCGGAGATCCGCTCGGCGTACTTCACGAACTCGCCGACCGTCGCGTTGCCGTGCGCGTGCTCCTTCGGCCAGCCCCTCAGGATGGCGAAGAAGTCCTCGTCGCCGATCTCGTTGCGCAGGGCCTGGAGGGCCAGGGCGCCCCGGTCGTACACCGCGAGATGGAACTGGTTCTCCGGCCCCGGATCCCCGGGCCGGACCTTCCAGAACGGGTCGTCGGCCGGAAGCGACGCGTACACATAGTCCGCGAGCTCCTGCGCCGTCCCCTCGCCCTCGTGCTCCGACCACAGCCACTGCGCATACCGCGCGAAGCCCTCGTTGATCCAGATGTCCTTCCAGCCGGCGACGGACACGAGGTTGCCGTACCACTGGTGGGCCAGCTCATGGACGACCACCGACACGTTCGTACCGTTCGCGAACTGGCGCGGGCTGTAGAAGGGCCGCGTCTGGGTCTCCAGCGCGTACCCGGTCTCGGTGGTGTTCGGGACGTAGCCGCCGAGCGCGTTGAACGGGTACGGCCCGAAGTACTCCGTCAGCCAGTCGGCGACCTCCCCGGTGCGCTCGATGCTCGCGCGCGCCGCCCCGTAGTGGTCGCCGAGTTCCTTGCTGTACGCGTTGACGATCGGGATGCCGCTCTCCGACTTGCCGGTCGTGACGTCGAACTTCCCGATCGCCAGCGTGGCGAGATACGTGGCCTGCGGCTTGTTGGACCGCCAGTTGAAGCGCGTCCAGCCGGCCCGTGAACTCGTCGACTGGAGCGTGCCGTTGGAGATCGCCTGCGAACCGTCCGGCACCGCCACCGACACGTCGTAGGTGGCCTTGTCCAGCGGATGGTCGTTGCTCGGGAACCACCACCAGGCCGCCTCGGGTTCGTTCGCCCCGACGCCGCCGTCCGCGGTGCGGTGCCAACTGGTGAAGCCGTACGCCGACTTCGAGGACGGCACCCCGCTGTAGCGCACCACGACGGTGACGGGCGTGCCCTTGGGCAGCGGCGTCTTCGGCGTGACCTCCAGTTCATGCTCATCGGAGGTCTTGAACGACGCCTTGGCGCCGTTGACCCGCACCTCGCTCACGTCGAGCAGAAAGTCCAGATTGAACCGCGACAAGTCCTGCGTGGTGGTGGCGAGGAGAGTCGCCGTGCCCTCCAACTTGTCTGTTTCCGGTCGGTACTTGAGCCGGAGGTCGTAGTGCGAGACGTCGTATCCGCCGTTGCCGTAGGCCGGGTAGTAGGGGTCGCCGATGCCCGGCGCTCCAGGCTCGTAGTCGGCCGCCGATGCCGGGATCGCCAGCATCAGAGAGACCGCGAGTGCGCCCGGGGCGATGATTCTGCGGTGCACGTTCAGCTCCAAGTCGTGGGGGCATGAAGTCTGTTCGGACCCTATTCAGTCCCTGTGGTCCCTGTCGTGTCCACGGCCGCCCCTGTCACACGATCGCCATTCGGCCGACATGAGCTACTTCATCCCACGGGCCTTTCTGACACCTCCTCACCGCAGGACCCGTTCGGCCCCTCGGCTCCCCAAAGTCCCCCTTTCGCCCAGGAGTTGACCGGGGTACCTTCCGGCCATGCCGATACGTGCGCGCGTCATGCGCTTCAGGACCTGGAGAACGCTCGCGACGGCGGCCACCGCCGCCCTGATGGCCACACTCCTCACCCCGGCCGCCGCGCAGAGCGCCCCGCGGGAGAGTAAGCCCGTGTACTCGTACGACAACGCGATACGCGAATCCGTCTGGGTGGACACCCGGCTCGACGGCGACAAGGACGGGAAGACCGACCGCGTCGCCGTCGACATCGTCAGGCCCCGCGAACTCGCCCGGCAGGGGCGGAAGATACCCGTGATCATGGACGCCAGCCCGTACTACTCCTGCTGCGGGCGCGGCAACGAGAGCCAGAAGAAGACGTACGACGCGAACGGCAACGTCGTCCAGATGCCGCTGTACTACGACAACTACTTCGTGCCGCGCGGCTACGCCTTCGTCGGCGTCGACTTCGCCGGCACCAACCGCTCCGACGGCTGCGTGGACGTCGGCGGACGCTCCGACGTCCAGTCCGCGAAGGCCGTCGTCGACTGGCTGAACGGCCGCGCCAAGGGCTACACCTCCCGCACGGGCAGTACGAAGGCCAAGGCGGACTGGACCAACGGCAAGACCGGCATGATCGGCAAGAGTTACGACGGAACCGTGGCCAACGGCGTCGCCGCGACCGGAGTCGAGGGCCTGGAGACGATCGTCCCGATCGGGGCCATCTCCTCCTGGTACGACTACTACTTCGCCAAGGGTGCCCCGCTGTACGACTCCGGACCCGACTGGCTGTCCAACTACGTCGAGAGCCCCGACGCCCGCGCCAAGTGCGCCGCCGTGCAGCAGAAACTCGTCGAAGGAGCCCCGCGCACCGGCGACTGGACGAAGCTGTGGACCGAGCGCGACCACGTGAAGGACGCCCACAAGGTCGACGCGAGCGTGTTCGTCATCCATGGCATGCAGGACCTCAACGTCCGCGCCAAGCACTTCGGCCAGTGGTGGGACGCCCTCGCGAAGAACGGTGTCGAGCGCAAGATCTGGCTGTCGCAGACCGGCCACGTCGACCCCTTCGACTTCCGCCGCGCCGAGTGGGTGGACACCCTGCACCGCTGGTTCGACCATGAACTCCTCGGCTACGACAACGGCATCGACGACGAGCCGATGGCCGACATCGAGCGCGCCCCGGACAAGTGGGAGACGTCGCGCGTCTGGCCGCCCCGCGGCACCGACACCGTGAGCCTGCGCCCCGGCAAGGGCGAGCAGGCGGGCGTCGGCACCCTTGGGCTGCGTACCGGATCGGGCACCGAGACCTTCACCGACGACCCGAGCCAGGACGAGACCGACTGGGCCGCGCAGATCGACCAGTCCACGCCCAGTAAGGCCGGATTCATCACCAAGCCGCTCACCCGAGACCTCCGGCTGTCCGGTTCCTCCAAGGTGACCGTCACCGCCACGCCGAGCACCTCAACCGCCCATCTGTCCGCGGTACTTGTCGACCTCGGCCCGGACACCATCCGCGACTACGCCGACGCGGGCGAGGGCATCACCACGCTCACCGACCGCACCTGCTGGGGTCCGAGCACCACGGGTGACAGCTCCTGCTTCAAGGAGACGAAGGCCAAGACCGCGGACGTCGACTACACGGTGTTCAGCCGTGGCTGGGCCGACCTCGGCAACCACGCCTCCGACCTGAAGGGCGTCCCGCTCACGCCGGGCAAGCCATACACCATCAGCCTCGACCTGCACGCGAGCGACCACGTCGTCCCGGCCGGGCACCGTCTCGCGCTGATCGTCGCGGGCACCGACAAGGACCTCATCGATCCGCCGTCGACCAAGCCGACACTGAAGCTCGACCTGTCCCGTACGTGGGCCCGTGTCCCGTTCGTCGGAGGCGCCAAGGCCTTCTCGGGCGCCACCAAGGGATCCCCGCACGTCAGCCCGGAGGCTAGGCTCGACGGAGTCGACGAGCCTCGGACCCCGCAGCGGGTGCCGGGAGACAGCCGCTGAGCAGTGTTGGGAACGGCGGCACCTGTGGTAGTTCCTAGGGGCGCAACAAAGAACTAGTAGCGCAACAAGGAACATGTGTTTCCGATCGGTTTTCAGGGGAAGGTGCCGCCGATGACAGAAGACCTGAAGCAGAGGGGAGGCCTGGGAGGTTCTTCGGACATCCCAGGCGGCCCCGGCCACGAAACCGACCGTGTGGTGTTCGGCGTCACCGCAGCGCTCACCGTGGCCTTTGTTATCTGGGGCGCAGTCGCCACCGACTCACTGGAAAGCGCCTCGAGCAAGATGCTCGACGGCCTGATGCACAACGGCGGCTGGGCGTTCGTGCTCGCCGCCTCCGGTTTTGTCGTCTTCGCGCTCTGGCTGGCGGTCAGCCGCTACGGCAGGATCCACCTGGGCACCGAGGGTGAGGAGCCCGAGTTCCGTACCGTTTCCTGGGTCGCGATGATGTTCAGCGCCGGTATGGGCATCGGCCTGATGTTCTACGGGGTGAGCGAGCCGCTCTCGCACTACAACACACCCCCGCCGGGCACCAGCCCCGCCGACTCCGCGGAACGTATGGAGACGGCGATGGCCACCACGCTCTTCCACTGGACCCTGCATCCATGGGCGATCTACGCGGTGGTCGGCCTCGCCATCGCCTACAGCACCTTCCGCAAACGCCGGCGCCAGACGATCAGCGCGGTGTTCACCCCGCTCATCGGTGAAAAGCACGCCAACGGCCACGCGGGCCGGGCGATCGACATCCTCGCGATCATCGCCACCGTCTTCGGCTCCGCGACCTCACTGGGCCTCGGCGCGCTCCAGATCGGCTCCGGAATCACGGAGGTGAACTGGATGGACAACGTGAGCACCGGACTGCTTATCGTCATCATCGCCGTGCTGACGCTGGCCTTCGTCGCCTCGGCCATCTCGGGCATCGAGCGCGGCATCCAGTGGCTGTCCAACATCAACATGGTGCTGGCGCTGTTGCTCGCCCTGTTCGTGTTCATCGCAGGCCCGACCGTCATCGTCCTCGATCTGCTGCCCACTTCGGTGTTCTCCTTCGTGGGCGACCTGCCGCAGCTCGCCGGCCGCACCGACGCCAGCGGCGGCGAGGGAACCGCAGACTGGTTGAGCGGCTGGACCGTCTTCTACTGGGCGTGGTGGATCTCCTGGACGCCGTTCGTCGGCATGTTCATCGCCCGCATCAGCCGCGGCCGGACCATCCGGCAGTTCATCGGCGGCGTCATCCTCGTACCCAGCACGGTCAGCCTCGTCTGGTTCGCCATCTTCGGCGGTTCCGCGATGAAGCTGCAGGAGGCCGGCCGGCTCGGCGAAGAGGCGACGCCCGAGGGCCAACTCTTCGGCGTTCTGCAGGAGTACCCCATCGCGACGGTCACCAGCCTGCTCGTGATGATCCTGGTCGGCATCTTCTTCGTCTCCGGAGCCGACGCCGCGTCCATCGTGATGGGCACGCTCTCCCAGAAGGGCGCCCTCGAACCCGGCCGTCTCGTCGTGGTGTTCTGGGGCGTGGTGACCGGGGCCGTCGCCGCGATCATGCTGCTCATCGGCAGCGGCAAGGGGGACGCCCTCCAGGGCCTGCAGTACCTCACGATCCTCGCTGCCGCTCCCTTCGTCCTGGTCATGATCGGGATGTGTCTCGCCCTGATGAAGGATCTGCGCAAGGACCCGGTCATCGTGCGCAGTGCGATGGGTTCCGAGGCCGTCGAACTCGCCGTGATCGAGGGGCACAAGCAGTACGACGGGGACTTTGGGATCCGGGTTGGGCCCGGGCCCGGTACCGACACGGAGGGAGACCCGCTCGGGCACGAGCACCGGTAGCTCCGCTGGTTGAGCAGGGGAACTGCGGTCGGCTGTTGGCTGCGGGTCGTACGTGGCTGGTCGCGCAGTTCCCCGCGCCCCTAGAAAGAGGCCTTCGGCCTTCTTTTTAGGGGCGCGGTACCGACCGTCCACTTAGCGGGAGGCGAGCTCCGCCGCCTCCCGTGCGCAGCCCCACGCCACTGTTACGCCCGCCCCGCCGTGGCCGTAGTTGTGCACCAACACCCGGCCGGTGGGCAGGAGTTCACGCTCCAGCCGCACCGCTTCACGGGCCGGCCTCAGGCCCACCCGGTGGTCGATGATCCGGGCTCCGGCGATCTCCGGCCGCAGTGCGGCACACCGCCGTACGATCGCTTCGGCCACGGCGGGATCGGGCGTCAGAGACCAGTCGCCGTCATCCGTGGTCCCGCCGAGGATCAGACCGCCCGGCTGCGGAAAGTAGTACGTCGCCTTGGAGCCGGCGTCCCCCGAGGTCAGCCAAGTAGTCACCCCAGGGTTCTCCACCACCACCAACTGCCCCCGCACCGGCCACATCCCCGGATCCGGTACGAGCTCCCGGGCGCCCAAGCCCGTGCAGTTGACGACGACCGGCGCCGGGACCTCCGCGAGATCCGTGACGTATCGCTCCTCGACCGTTCCCCCGGCCCTGGCGAACCGCTCGCGGAGCCAGGCCAGATGGACGGGCATGTCGATCAGCGGCAGCCGCGCCCACAATCCCACCCCGGCGTACTCTCCGGCCGTCGCCGCCCGCAGCCCCGGCACCCGCGCGGCCCACGCCCCGAGCCCGTCCAGCACTGTCTCGCCATGTACGCCCTCGACCATGCGTACGCCCGTCTCCTCGGGCCGCGCCGCCAACTCCTCGTACACGGACAGGGATTGGAGCGCCCACTCGCCGACGAGTACCTCTGGCTCGATCCGGTACGGCCACCACAGAGCGCCGGCAACAGCCGAGGTTGTCCGCTCGGCGGGCTCCCGCGTCCAGACCCGTATGCGCCTGCCGCTCTCCGCGAGGACGACGGCCGTCGTGAGTCCTATGACACCGCTGCCGACCACGATCACGTCATCGTTCCGCTCACTGTTCACAGCCGGACGCTAACGGAATCCGTCATGCCGTGCTCACATCACTGCCAGTCTGGGGATACTCACAGCATGTCTGCCGAGTACGCGACCTTCGGCCTGGCACCGGCTATGCGCGCCGGTGGAGTCCTCACCAACGGTGACTACCAAGTGCACCGGGATTTCGTGGACTTCATCGTCGACGGACGGCCGCTGCTGTTCCAGCTCTCCGACCTCGACGCCGTCTCCCCGCTCGCCTCCGACATACCGCCCGCGATCTTCAGTGCGCAGGTGCGCAGTCTCCTGCTGGAAGCCGACGCTCCCTTGGCGTGCGGACGGTACGTCATCTACGGCTGTCCGGAGTGCGAGGACCTCGCCTGCGGTGCCGTCACCGCCGTGATCGAGAGACGCGACGACGACTATGTGTGGCGCGACTTCGCCTGGCAGACGGACGAGCGGGCGGATCTGGAGCTCAACGGCTACCACGGGATAGGGCCGTTCCGCTTCCGCGGCACCGAGTACCGCGCCGCGCTGGGTTCCCTGCTGACGAGCCCCGGCCTCACCGCCGCCGGTGGCGAACGCCGCCGGGTCCTGCTCATCGGCACCCGAGCCGCCGTCCTCACCAAACTCGCCGCCGCCCTGCGCATCATCGGCATCGGCGCCGAAACCACCCAGGACGCCACCGACATCCCCGCCGACGAGCTACGCACCTACGGCGCCGTCGCCTTCGGCCGCGCCGTCACCGACCAGGAACGCGCCGCCGTACGCCAGTCCTTCGACCGCGCAGGCGTCGAGGTCGCGTACGTAGACGGCCTCGCCCCGATAGTCCCGCTCCTGGTAGCCCAGATCGAACACGCCCTGGACCGCAGCCCCCAGGAACAACGCCGCCTCACCCGCCTGACCGCCACAGACGGCGAGGCAAACGTCGAGGTCACGTCCGCCTGCCGGGTCCAGCTGACCGCGTACCGCTTGGACAGGCTGTACCGCACACACGCGTACGAGCTCTTCGACGGTGTGCTGGAGGCGGGCGAACACCGGCTCACGCTGCACGCGAAGGCGACGAAGGGGGAGTCCTTCATCGTGGCGCGGACTTCGGGGAGTGTGTTGGTGGAGGCGATGGGGGGCTGAGGGGGTCGGCTCCCGCGCCGGACGGTGCCCGTTGCGGCGGGGGCGGCCTGCCCAGATTCAGCCCCTTGGGGGCACCTCCCAGGGGTAGCTGGGGGAGCTTGAGGAGCGGGGGTCTGGGGGTGGCCCCCGAAACGGGGCGCGGGGCGGAGCCTCGAGCGGGTCCGGGGCAGAGTCCCGAGCGCGGGGCCGGGGGTGAAGCGCCGAGCGGCGGGGCCGGGGGCGGAGCCCTGAAGGGGTTTGGGGGGAGTCCCGAGTGGATCTGGGGTGGAGTCCCGAGCGCGGGGCCGGGGGTGAAGCGCCGAGCGGCGGGGCCGGGGGCGGAGCCCTGAAGGGGTTTGGGGGGAGTCCCGAGTGGATCTGGGGTGGAGTCCCGAGCGCGGGGCCGGGGGTGAAGCGCCGAGCGGCGGGGCCGGGGGCGGAGCCCTGAAGGGGTCTGGGGGGGAGAGTCCCGAGTGGATCTGGGGTGGAGTCCCGAGCGCGGGGCCGGGGGTGGAGTCCCGAGCGGCGGGGCCGGGGGCGGAGCCCTGAAAGGGTTCGGGGCGGAGCCCCGAGCAGGGCCTGGGCGGCGTCCCGAGCGAGTCCAGGGGCGGAGCCCCGAGCAGGGTCCGGGGCAGAGTCCCGAAGGGGTCCGGGCGCAGCTCCCAGCGGTGCCGGGGGCGCAACCCGGAGCGGGGTCTGGGGCGCAGCCCCCAGCGGGGTCCAGGGGCGGAGCCCCTTGGTATGGGACGGGTAAGGGCGGTGGGGGCGAAATCCGCAGGGCCGGGCCGACGCAGAGCCACAGCATCCGCCCCGGCTGCGCCCCCTGCGAGCCGCGGGAAACCCAGGCGCCCGCCCCCTCGACGGGCGATTAGGATCAGCGCCTGATGACTGCCACCCTCGTCGCCAAGAACCTCGCCGCCGGTCACGGTGACCGTTCGCTCTTCGCCGGGCTCGACCTCGTGGTCGCCCCCGGCGATGTGATCGGACTCGTCGGTGCCAACGGCGCGGGCAAGTCCACCCTGCTCCGCATGCTCGCGGGGCTGCTCAAACCCGAGCAGGGCGAGCTCCGGCTCTCCCCGCCGACCGCCACCGTCGGACACCTGCCACAGGAGCCGGAACGCCGACCGGGCGAGACCGTACGGCAGTTCCTCGCCCGCCGCACCGGCGTGGCGGAGGCCCAGCGCGTGATGGACGAGGCCACGCAGGCGCTCGTCGACGGAGCACCGGGTGCCGACGACGCGTACGCCACGAGCCTGGAGCGCTGGCTCGACCTCGGCGGCGCCGACCTGGACGAACGAGCCGACCAGGTCGCCGACTCGCTCGGCCTCGGCGTCGACCTGAACCAGCCCATGACCTCCCTCTCCGGCGGCCAGGCGGCCCGCGCCTCACTCGCCTCCCTCCTCCTCTCCCGCTACGACGTCTTCCTCCTCGACGAGCCCACCAACGACCTCGACCTGGACGGACTGGAACGCCTCGAACGCTTCGTCTCCGGTCTGCGCGCAGGCACCGTCGTCGTCAGCCACGACCGCGAGTTCCTCACCCGCACCGTCACCAAGGTCCTCGAACTCGACCTCGCACAGCAGCAGATCAGGCTGTACGGCGGCGGATACGAGGCCTATCTCGAGGAACGGGACGTCGCGCGCAGGCACGCCCGCGAGGACTACGAGGAGTACGCCGACAAGCGCGCCGCACTCGCCGAGCGCGCCCAGATGCAGCGCTCCTGGATGGACAAGGGCGTCAAGAACGCCCGGCGCAAGGCGAGCAACGACAACGACAAGATCGGCCGCAAGTTCCGCAGCGAGGCCAGCGAGAAGCAGGCCGCGAAGGCCCGGCAGACCCAGCGCATGATCGAACGGCTCGACGTCGTCGAGGAGCCGCGCAAGGAGTGGGAGCTGCGCATGGAGATCGCGGCCGCCCCGCGCTCGGGGGCCGTGGTCGCCACCTTGCGCGACGCGGAGGTACGACGCGGCGACTTCGTACTCGGCCCGGTGACGCTGCAGATCGACTGGGCGGACCGCGTGGCCGTCACCGGCGCCAACGGCGCGGGCAAGTCCACGCTCTTGGGCGCCCTGCTGGGACGCGTACCCGTGGACGCGGGCCACGCCTCCCTGGGCTCCGGCGTCCTGATCGGCGAGGTCGACCAGGCCCGCGCACTGTTCTACGGCTCCGAGTCCCTGCTGGACGCGTTCTGCGCGGCGGTCCCGGACACCGAACCGGCCGAAGTCCGCACGCTCCTGGCCAAGTTCGGCCTCACAGCTCACCACGTCCTGCGCCCGGCGGCCACCCTCTCACCCGGCGAACGCACCCGCGCCGCCCTGGCCCTCCTCCAGGGCCGAGGCGTCAACCTCCTGGTCCTGGACGAGCCGACGAACCACCTCGACCTGCCGGCCATCGAGCAACTGGAATCAGCCCTCGACGCGTACGAGGGCACCCTGCTCCTGGTCACCCACGACCGCCGCATGCTGGACGCAATCCACGTCACCCGCCGCCTGGACGTCACCAACGGCAAGGTAACGGAACGCTAGGAGTCAGCCCCTGTCCCGCAGCAGCGCACAGACGAAGTTCTCCTGTACGGCGCGCAGTTGGCGCAGCAGGTCGGGCTTCAGGGCCTGGTTGATCTGGGTGGTGGCGGAGAAGGTCAGCGACCGGCGACCATCCGGCGTGGCCGCGATCAGCTGCGTATAGCCGAGCGTGTTGCCGGTGTGGCCCAGCACCACCCCGCACCGGGTCGTGTACCGGAAGATGGCGAGTCCCGCGTCGTTACGCCCCGGCCCGGCGGGTTCGGACGCGGCTCCGGGGATCCAGCGCCGCTGCTCCCGGACGACATCGTCGCCGTACAGCCGCCCTCCGGCGTAGCCGCGGATGAACCGGGTCATGTCGGCGGGCGGGGAGACGATGCCGCCCGAAGCCCATACGCCGGACATGCTCAGGACCTCGCTGACGTCCTCAGGCGGCTCGGGCGGGCTCACGTCGTAGCCGTGCAGATAGGGCTCCGGCATCCGGTAGCCCTGAGGCAGGCTGGTGTCACGCAGGCCCAGCGGCCGGTACACCAACTCCTTCAGCAGCCGCTCGTACCTGACGCCGGTCGCCGCTTCCGCCATCAGGGCGACAGCGATGTTGTCGGAGTTGGAGTACTCGTACCGGGAGCCGGGCCGGAAGCGCAGCGGCTCGTCGGCGACGAAGTCGAGCAGCCGGCGGGAGTCGAAGCGGTGCCGGGGATCGGCCTGAACCGTCTCCACGAACGCCGGAGCCTGCGAGTAGTCGGGCAGTCCGCTGGTGTGGTTCAGCAACTGGCGCAGCGTAACGGCGCCCCACGACTCGGGCAGACGGGGCAGCCGCTCGCCCAAGGTGTCGTCCAGACGCAATTCGCCGCGCTGGACGAGGGACAGCGCCACCGCACCGCTGAACGCCTTGGCCGCGCTGGCGATGCGCATGTGGTCATCAGGGGCGGGTCGCCGACCCGTGGCCAGATCCGCGACCCCGGCCCGGACGACCCGCCTGTCCCTGCCGTCACGCAGAACGGCGATGACACCCGGCGGGCCACCCGGCGAGCGCACCAGCTCCTCCAACTGCTCCTGGAGTGGGCCGCGGGGGTGCGGTCCGGGCGGCGCGGCGGCACCGGCGGCGGCCGGGGACAGCAAGGTCAGACAGACGGCGATGAGGGAGGCCGCACCCAGACGGGGCCCGAGCGGGGAACGACGGCGGGATGGAGTGGGGGACGGCATCAGCTCTCCCTGAACGACGGCGCGAACCCGGGGAATCCGGGCAATCCAGCTTCGCCCGCCAAGATCCAGGCAGCCGCTCGTGCTACTGCACTCGGCCCAACGGGCCCTACCCGCCGGACCGCCCAAGCCGTGTCCCGATCCCCGGGTAATCGACTACGAAGCCGTCCTCGTCGAACTCGATGTCGCTGCGAAAGTCCCCGGACACGAAGCGAATCTTGCCCTGGCCCAGGTGCGTGTAGGTCTGCGGCGACGGCAGTACGTCCAGCTCCGGCACCGAAACCAGCGCCATCAGGAACTCCCGTTCCCCGGACGCCTGATGGAGCCCATGCCGTAGCACCGGCATGGTGTTGGTGAGCGGGCAGGAGCCGAGGTCGCAGTCGAGAGCACCGTCGACATCGGGCAGACGGTCACCGTTCGCCGTCCACCGTCCCGCTCCGTCATGCCGCAGATCGAGCGTACGAGTACCGTCCGCGGACTCAGCGGTGACGTACAGCCGACGCGTCACGAACCCGTCGGCCGTGTCGAGCTCGTAGGAGATCCAGTACGGCTCCGGCACCGTCCCAACAGCACGCCCGCGCGCCGTAAGCCCACCGGCCCCCACTTCGACCCAGGCAGTCTCGTACCCAGTGCTGGCAATAACTTCCCAAGTGAGAACACGTGAGACGGACATACGCCCATTTTATAGAGCCGGGTTCGGACAGACGCCCCTCTAGGGGCGCGGGGAACTGCGCGACCAGCCACAACGGACCGGCAGCCAAAACACAACCCGTGGGGGCCTGGGGGCGCAGCCCCCAGTTCCGGGAAGGGGCGGGCTTGGGGAAAAGAAACCCCCCAACCCACCCACCCCCAGAACACTCACCCGCGCCCCCGACCCCCCTTAGGGTCAACCAACCCGGCCCGCCGCAACGCATCCGCCATGGCACTGTTGCCGGGCGCCGGCGCCTGCCGCCCCCCGCCACCACCGCGACCTTGCTGCTGCCCACGCTGCTGCTGCGGCGCTCGCCCACCCCGCTGCGGCCGCCCCCCACCGCGCGCTTCCTTGGGCGCAGCCTCGTCATCCAACCGCAGCGTCAACGAGATCCGCTTCCGCGGAATGTCCACCTCAAGGACCTTCACCTTGACGATGTCCCCAGGCTTGACCACGTCCCGCGGATCCTTGACGAACGTCTTGGACATCGCGGAGACGTGCACAAGCCCGTCCTGGTGCACACCGACGTCCACGAACGCGCCAAAGGCGGCCACGTTCGTGACGACCCCCTCCAGCACCATCCCGGAGGCCAAGTCGGAGATCTTCTCCACCCCCTCCTTGAACGTCGCCGTCTTGAAGGCCGGCCGAGGGTCCCGCCCCGGCTTCTCCAACTCCTTCAAGATGTCCGTCACCGTCGGCAGACCGAACGTCTCGTCCACGAAGTCGTCCGGCTTCAGCGAGCGCAGCACGCTCGTGTTACCGACCAGCGAGGCCACCTCACTGCCCGCCGTCTTCACCATCCGCCGCACCACGGGATACGCCTCCGGGTGCACGCTGGACGCGTCCAGCGGATCGTCACCTCCGCGAATCCGGAGGAACCCTGCGCACTGCTCGTACGCCTTCGGACCCAGCCGCGCCACACTCTTCAGCTCGGACCGCGACTTGAACGGGCCGTTGGCATCCCGGTGCGCCACGATGTTCTCCGCGAGCCCGGACGAGATCCCGGACACCCGCGCCAGCAGCGGCGTGGACGCCGTGTTCACGTCCACTCCGACGCCGTTCACACAGTCCTCGACCACCGCGTCCAGCGACCGGGACAGCTTCACCTCGGACAGATCGTGCTGGTACTGGCCGACGCCGATCGACTTCGGGTCGATCTTCACCAGCTCGGCCAGCGGGTCCTGCAGGCGCCGTGCGATGGACACGGCGCCGCGCAGCGACACATCCATGCCGGGCAGCTCCTGCGAGGCGAAGGCCGAGGCCGAGTAGACGGAGGCGCCGGCCTCGGACACCATCACCTTCGTGAGCTTCAACTCCGGGTGTTTGGTGATGAGTTCACCGGCGAGCTTGTCCGTCTCCCGGGACGCCGTGCCGTTTCCGATCGCGATCAGCTCGACCGCGTGCTCCTTGGCGAGCCGGGCGAGCTTGGCGATGGCCTCGTCCCACCTGTTCGCCGGGACGTGCGGGTGGATGACGTCCGTGGCGACGACCTTGCCGGTCGCGTCGACGACGGCCACCTTCACGCCCGTACGGAATCCGGGGTCGAGGCCCAGCGTCGTGCGCGTGCCCGCGGGGGCGGCGAGCAGCAGGTCGCGCAGGTTCGCCGCGAAGACGTTGACCGCCTCGTCCTCGGCGGCCGTACGCAACCGAAGGCGCAGGTCGATGCCCAGGTGCACGAGGAGGCGGGTGCGCCAGGCCCAACGGACCGTGTCCGTCAGCCACTTGTCGGCGGGCCGGCCCCGGTCGGCGATCCCGAAGCGGTTCGCGACGATCCCCTCGTACGAGGAAGGCCCGTCCGTGGGCTCCTCGGGCTCCAGGACGAGGTCGAGGACCTCCTCCTTCTCGCCGCGCAGCATCGCCAGGATGCGGTGCGAGGGCAGCTCCGTGAAGGGCTCGGCGAAGTCGAAGTAGTCGGCGAACTTGGCGCCCGCCTCCTCCTTGCCCTCCCGTACCTTGGCCGCGAGCCGCCCGCGTACCCACATGCGCTCACGCAGCTCGCCGATCAGGTCGGCGTCCTCCGAGAAGCGCTCGGTGAGGATCGCGCGGGCACCGTCGAGGGCCGCCTGCGGGTCGGCCACGCCCTTGTCGGCGTCGACGAACGCCGCGGCCGCGGCCAGAGGTTCTACGGAGGGGTCACTGAGCAGGCCCTCGGCCAGTGGCTCAAGACCCGCCTCGCGCGCGATCTGCGCCTTCGTCCGCCGCTTCGGCTTGAACGGCAGATAGATGTCCTCCAGGCGCGCCTTCGTCTCGGCGCCGCGGATCCGGGCCTCCAACTCGTCGGTGAGCTTGCCCTGCTCACGCACCGACTCGAGGATCGCCGTCCGCCGCTCCTCCAGCTCCCGCAGATAGCGCAGCCGCTCCTCGAGCGTGCGCAACTGCGCATCGTCGAGCATCTCGGTCGCTTCCTTGCGGTAGCGGGCGATGAAGGGCACCGTCGAACCGCCGTCGAGCAGCTCCACGGCGGCTCTGACCTGCCGCTCCCGTACGCCGAGCTCCTCGGCGATCCTGCCTTCGATGGACCCTACTGCGATGGATCCGGCTGTCGTCACGATCCCGTACCGCCTTCTCACTGAGGTTGCGCGGCAATTGTGGCAGGTGGCACCGACAACGGGGGATCAGGGCGGCGCCCGACCATGAACAGAGCCGGACACGCCCTGGGCGAGTCCGGCTCCGAGGGCGGTCCGGAGTCATACCCTCCGGGCCCTCCCGGTGCGTCGCGTGGAGTGCGAGGCGCCGCCGAGCAGCCGGGCGACGGCCCGGAACGGCAGCGTCACCACTGTGGCGATCGCCCCGCCAATCTGTCGCAACACGTCTGCGATCGCACGGAGCACGTGCTTCTCCTTTCGTCTCCCGGCCCGTTCGGTCGCGGCCGGGGACGTCCGGGTACCTCGGAGAACGGTTCTGATACGTGGGCCTCCGGCGGTTGGGCGGGGGCGCGGCGGCACGCGCGCGTGCCCTCAGCCCTTGCCGGTCATGTCCTCCGGGAACGCCCCCGCCGCCAGCGCGGTCATCAGGAACCCGGTCGCCAGCTCCCTCAGACGCTCCACCCGCTCCGCGCCCAAGTGCTCGTACGGGCCCCGGTCCAGGCGGTCCGTCTGTGACTCGATCTCCCGGCGAAGTTCGACGCCGTCCGCCGTCAACTCGCCCTCGGCGTCGAGCAGTCCGCGCTCCCGGAGCCGCCCGGACGCGGCGTCCCAGTCCGCGCGCCGCCAGCCACGGGTGGCGAGGACCCACCTCGGCGACATGCCCTTGCCGGTTGCGGTGTGGCTCACCAGCGCCTCTAGGGGGTCGAGTTCCGCGCCGAGCAGCACCGTGAGATGCCCGTCCCCGCGGTGCTCGCGCAGCAGCGTGGCCGCGTGAAAGAGCGCAAGGTGTGGCTCGTCGGGCACGGGCAGGTCCGCGTGAGCCGCGTACAGCGGGCGTGCGGTCCGTACGCAGGCCTCGGTCGCCCGCAGCGCGAGCTGAGCCGCCTCGGCCATCTCCGGAGACCCGATCACCTCGTCACCGAGCAGCCGCCGCAGCGTGGAATCGGCGGCACGCGCGCGTGCCGCCAGCACGGCCTCCGGAGACGCCGTCCGCCACACCTCCGGTACGTGCTTCGCCACCAGCTCGTGGCGAAAGTTGTAGAACGTCGCCGTCACCACACCCGCACCCGCCGCCCCCATGGCCGCGGCCCGCGTCGCGAAGTACGCGGCATTGCGGTCGGCGACCCCGAGATCGGCCAGTTCCCGCCCCAGGTCCGGCGAGAAGTAGAGCGCGGAGTGAAGCGGATTGAGGACGTTGTGGCAGCGCCGTCCGGCGCGCTCCTCGAGAGCACTGGTCATGAGGCGCAGGCTAACCGACTGCTCAGTACGAACGGAATGCCGTGCCGTCGATCCCTCTCGGCAGCCTCCCTCGGCAGGGCCGTCGGCGTGGCAGGAAAGGTGGGCTGCTCGTCATTGCGGCCATCACGGCACTCGCCAAGAATCGAGCACATGGCACCCCGAACCGTTCTCGTCGTCCTCTTCGAGGGCATCCAGAGTCTCGACGTCACGGGCCCCGTGGAGGTCTTCGCGGGCGCCGAGACCGGCCACCCCGGTACGTACCGCATCCGCACCGCCACCCTGGATGGCGCCCCCATCCGTGCGACAAGCGGCCTCACCCTGGTCCCGGACCACGCCCTCACCGACGCCCCCGCCCCGCACACCCTGCTCGTCCCGGGCGGCAACGGCACCCGGAACCCGGACCCGGACCTCGTCGACTGGCTGCGCGAAAACGGCCCGCGCGCGGAGCGCCTGGTGTCCGTCTGCACCGGAGCGCTTCTGCTCGCCGCGGCGGGCCTCCTGGACGGCCGCCGGGCGACGACCCACTGGGCGTCCTGCGACAAGCTCGCCCGCGACCACCCGGCGATCGACGTCGACCCGGACCCCATCTTCGTACGGGACGGGAACGTGGCCACCTCGGCGGGAGTCACCTCCGGCATCGACCTCGCCCTCGCACTCGTCGAGGAGGACCTCGGCCGCAAGACCGCCCTCGCCATCGCCCGCCATCTGGTCGTGTTCCTCCGACGCCCGGGAAACCAGGCGCAGTTCAGCGCCCAGCTCGCCGCGCAGACCGCCCAGCGCGAACCGCTCCGCGATGTGCAGCAGTGGATCAGCGAACACCCCGGCGAGCCCCTGACGGTCGAGTCGCTCGCCGCCCGCGCCAACCTCTCCCCGCGCCACTTCGCCCGAGCCTTCCAGACGGAGACGGGCATGACCCCGGGCCGGTACGTCGACCGCGTACGCCTCGAACACGCCCGCCGTCTCCTGGAGGACACCACCGACGGCATCGAGGAGATCTCCCGCGCCTGCGGCTACGGCACCCCGGAGGCGATGCGCCGCGCCTTCGTACGGACCCTGGGCGCGGCCCCGGCGGAGTATCGCCGCCGCTTCCGCCCCGTACCCGCCGACTGAAGCCGCCGCCTCAACTCACCGGCCGAGCCCACCGCCTGAGCCAACTGGCCAATCCGTCGAACCCGACCGACCCGACCGACCCGACGGACCCGACGGACCCGACGGACCCGTCGAACCCGACCGACCCGACGGACCCGTCGAACCCGACCGACCCGACCGACCCGAACGACCCGACGGACCCGTCGAACCCGACCGACCCGACGGACCCGACGGGCCCGTCGAACCCGACCGACCCGACGGACCCGACGGACCCGACGGACCCGTCGAACCCGACGGACCCATCGAACCCGGCTGACCCGTCGAACCCGACCGACCCGACGGACCCGACGGACCCGACGAACCCGACCGACCCGACGGACCCGGCTGACCCGTCGAACCCGACCGACTCGACCGACCCGAACGAACTGACTGACCCGACCGCACCGACCGACCCGAAAGGACTCCGATGCAGATCGCCATCGTTCTCTTCGACCGTTTCACCGCCCTGGACGCCGTCGGCCCGTACGAGACCCTCGGCCGCCTCCCCGACGCGGAGACCGTGTTCGTGGCCGAGCAGACGGGCCCCGTACGCACCGACACCGGCGCCCTCGCGATCACCGCCGACAAGACTCTCGCCGAGGTGCAGAGTCCCGACGTCGTCGTGGTCCCCGGAGGGCCCGGTCAGTTCGCGCAGATGGAGAACGACACGCTCCTCGACTGGCTGCGCGCCACCGACGCCACCAGCACTTGGACGACCTCCGTGTGCACCGGCTCCCTGCTGCTGGCCGCGGCCGGACTGCTCGACGGCCGCCGCGCCACCTCACACTGGCTGGCCCTCGACTTCCTCAAGCAGTACGGCGCCGAGCCGACGGGGGAACGGGTCGTGACCGACGGCAAGTACGTCACCGCCGCCGGGGTCTCCTCCGGCATCGACATGGGGCTCACGCTGGTCGGCAGGCTCGCGGGCGACGAACACGCCCAGGCCGTACAGCTGATGATCGAGTACGACCCGCAGCCGCCCTACGACGCGGGGTCCCCGCAGAAGGCGCCCGCGCATCTCGTCGAGGAGTTCCGCACCAACAGCCGCTTCACCCTTGTGTAGTTGAGCCTGAGGTGGTCCAAGTGAAGCGTGGCTGACGGCGCTCCAGAAAGGCGGCGACGCCCTCCGCGGTGTCGCCGCTGCCGCGCGCCTGGCCGGCCCAGTAGGCGTCCCGGTCCATGCGGCCGTCCGCGAATTCCTTTGCCGCGGCCTGCGTCAGCTGTGAGCGGGTGGCCAGTACGCGCGTGAACTCCGCGACCCGCTTGTCGAGTTCGCCCTCCGGCAGCACCTCGTCGACCAGGCCGGTCCGCAGCGCGCGTTCCGTGTCGATCAACTCGCCCGAGAACAGCAGGTACTTGGCGGTGGCGGGCCCGACCAGCGACACCAGCCGCCGTGTGGAGGAAGCGGGGTACACGATCCCGAGCTTCGCCGGTGTGATGCCGAACAGCGCGCCCTCGTCCGCGAACCGCAGATCGCACGCCGCCGCCAACTGGCAGCCACCGCCCACGCAATGGCCACGTACGGCGGCGAGCGTCGGCTTGGGAAAGGCGGCGAGCGCGTCCTCGGCGCGTACCGCGAGACCCTGCGCCTCGTCGGCGGAGGCCCGCAGCGTCGAGATGTCGGCCCCCGCGCAGAAGGTCCCGCCTTCGCCGGTGAGCACCAGCGCCCGTACGGTGGGGTCGGCGGCCAGCGTGTCGAGCAGCGGCGGCAGCGCGGCCCACATGCCGGCCGTCATGGCATTGCGCTTCGCCGGATGGTGGATCACGACGGTGGCGACCCCGTCGGTGACGCTGTGCAACAACTGCGGCTCCATACGCCGGATGCTATCTGTACCCGTACAAACCGAAGAGTTCCGAATTCGGTACAAGAAGGGCAGGGAGCGGTCTCGCGGGTCGTCGGTGTCATATGCAGACGGTCAGAAAGCGTCGATACTCGCTGACTTCTGTTCAGGACTTGGGTTGGCACCACTGCGTTACCAACACTCGACGTGTGGTGACGATCGAGCGCAAGGGTGGCGACCGGACGATGGACGACCATGGGCGGGGGCGCGACCCTCGCCCTGAAGGCGGCGGGGACACGGACGGCGACAGCAGACCGCCGGACCCACTGCCGTACGAGGGAGTCTGGCGGTTCACGGCGCCCTCCGTCGAGGCCTCGGTGCCGCAGGCACGGCATGCCGTACGCGATCTGCTGGCCCGCCAGGGCGTGCCCGCCTCGGACGACCTCGTCCAGGGGCTGCTGCTGATCGTCTCCGAGCTGGTGACCAACGTGGTGCGGCACGCGGCGCTGCTCTCGCCGATGCTCGCCGTGGAGGTCGCCGTCGGCGCCGAGTGGGTGCGGGTCTCCGTCGAGGACAACCACCCCTACCGCCCGACCGCCCTGGAGGCGGACCACGCCCAGACCGGCGGCCGCGGCCTGCTCCTGGTGACCGAGATCACCAGGGAAGCGGGCGGAGCCTGCGACGTCGAACACACCGCGACCGGCGGCAAGGTGATCTGGGCCGCCCTGCCCCTCAAACCCGTACCGCCCAGCTAGGCGGACCTGCTGAAGTGGCGGTGCGATGTCGCGCCCCTTCAGGGGCGCGGGGCTGTGACAGATGCGGCTCCGCCGCGGGGCGCGACCAGCCACGACGGGCCCGCACCTTCAAACCGGCTTTCCAGCGGAGCGCTTTGTCACCAGCCCGCGGTGGGGCCCGTAAGTTCCCTGATCGCGGGGCGGGCGGCGTCCAGCACCGTCATGAACCACGTGGAGAACGGGTCCCTGACGTGCCGTTCCGTCAGCTCGGTGGGCGTCACGAAGACCGTCGTACCGACCTCCTCCGGATCCGGCCGCAGCGGCGACTGGACCATGCCGACGAAGAGGTGGTTGAACTCCTGCTCCACCAGACCGGAGTGCGGGTCCGGGTGGTTGTAGCGGACCGTGCCCGCCTCGGCGAGCAGGGTCGGCGAGACGCCGAGCTCCTCGTAGGTGCGTCGCGCGGCCGCCGCGAAGGGCGCCTCACCGGGGTAGGGGTGGCCGCAGCAGGTGTTGGACCAGACGCCGGGGGAGTGGTACTTGCCGAGCGCCCGCTGCTGCAGCAGCAGCCGGCCGCGCTCGTCGAACAGGAACACCGAGAACGCCCGGTGCAGCTGCCCGGGCGGTTGATGCGCGGCGAGCTTCTCCGCGGTGCCGATCGTCGTGCCGTCCTCGTCGACCAGTTCCAGCAGGATCGCTTCGGCGGAGCCGTTCGACGAGGTGTGCGTCGCGGTGCCACGTGTGATCGGCATACCCATCCTTCGCATCGGACTTCGGGACCCAAGTCTGCCGTACGAATCCGGCACGCCCGACACCACGCGATGTCCCGCTTGTCCGGTTCCGCCCGCGCGGCCGAATCCGAACAAGCGGGGCCTCACCGATCAGACGCCGAAAGCGGCCGGATACCTGATCGTGCCCGTCGGTACCGGCGCGGAATCGTCCAGTACCAGGGCCATCATCGCCTCGTCAGGGGCGTCGAAACCGGGCCGGATGCCGTATGCCGAAGCGGACGTGAAGCCGAAGCGCGGGTAGTACTCCGGGTGCCCGAGTACGAGTACCAACTGCTCCCCGCGCGCGCGTGCCGCCTCCAGCACGGCGCGTACGACGGCCGCTCCGGCGCCCTGCCGCTGATACTCCGGCCGCACCGCCACGGGCGCCAGCGCGAGCGCCGACGCACCGTCGACCTGGCAGCGGGTGAGCAGCGCGTACGCCACCACCGTGCCGTCCGCTGCCTCGGCCACGTACGACAGGCCCGGCAGCCAGGCCTCCGGGTCCGCGCGCAGGGCGTCCACCAGACTGGCCTCCGCCTCGGTCGGGAAGGCCGCGGCGTTCACCGCGTACACCTCGGCGCGGTCGGCCTCGGTCTCCGGGCGCATGAACCAGCCGGAGGGGTCCTTCGGCCGCAGTACGTATCCGACGTAGCCGTACTCGCCGCCGTGCTCCCGGCGCTGCGCGATCTCGTCGCGGGCGCCGGCCACGGCCTCGGCCATGCCGGGGCGGGCGAGATCGGCCGCGTCGGCCTTGGCGGCGAGCGGACCGTAGTACTCGTCCCAGTCGGACTCGGGCTGCTGGTACGTGCTGAGGACGGTGTACTCGGCGGCTTCGGCCGCCCGGCGGTTCTCCTCGGTCGTACGCAGCTCGAACTGGTCCGCCCAGAAGGCGCGGGCCCCCGCCGAGGGTGTGTCGGTGGTCCACCCGCACTCGGTGAGCACGAGCGTGCCGCCGGGGGCGAGCAGGCGCCGCCAGCAGCGCAGTGCGGTGTCGAAGCCGATGATGTAGGCCGAGCCCTCGGCCCAGATGAGGTCGAACGAGCCGTCCGGGTAAGGGAGTTCTCCCATGTCCCCCTTGACGGTGCGGATCGCGTCGGCGAGCCCGCGCTCCTCGGCGGCGGCCCGCAACTCCGCGAGGAACGGCTCGTGCAGATCGACGGCGGTCACCTCGGCGCCCGCCTCCGCGGCGAGCAGCAGTGCGGAGCGGCCGGGGCCACAGCCCAGGTCGAGGACGCGCGGACGGGCGGGCAGCGGGCCCGCGAGCGAGAGGAGGTGCCGGGTGGTGGCGTCGGAGCCGGGGCTCTGCCGCGGAAGTCCGTGGCGCAGGGTGAAGAAGGCGTTGTGTTCAGCGTTGTCGGTCAACGTGGAAACCCTTGGGTGAGGGGCCCGGCCGATGATTCAGAAGTGCAGCGAGTGCCGACGAATGTCAGCCGCGGGCCCGGGAGTTGGGGATGCCTGAGTCGCTGCGCGCGGCAGCGCGGAACGCGACGGTCATCAACCCACCTCCCAGATCGCGGCCACGTTAGCACCGAGGGCCACGGCCCCGCCTCCCAATAGGCCGACCCTCAATGCTGCCGCGTACGAGGCCAATGCTTCCGCGTACCCGGCGCGATCAGCCGGAGTGGTGGAGCCGCCAGCCCTCCCAGGCCGACTCGACCATCTCGCGCACCCCGTGCCGCGCGGTCCAGCCCAGTTCCTCGGCGGCCAGCGCGGCCGAGGCCACCGCGCGCGGGGCGTCGCCCGGGCGGCGGGGCTCGACGATCGCGGGGCGGGTGTCGCCGGTGACCTCGCTGATGAGCGTCACGAGCTCGCGTACCGAAACGCCCTCACCGCGGCCGATGTTCACCGTCAGATCGCCCGTCGCGCCGGCCGCGGTCAGCCGCCGGGCCGCCGCGAGGTGCGCCTCGGCGAGATCGGCGACATGGATGTAGTCGCGTACGCAGGTGCCGTCCGGCGTCGGATAGTCGGCGCCGAATATCCTCGGGGCCTCGTCGCGGGTGAGCCGGTCGAAGACCATCGGGACGACGTTGTAGACACCGGTGTCGGCCAGTTCGGGTGCCGCGGCGCCCGCCACGTTGAAGTAGCGCAGGCACACGGTGGCGATTCCGTGCGCCCGGCCCGCCGCGCGCACCAGCCACTCACCGGTGAGCTTCGTCTCGCCGTACGGGCTCATCGGGGCGCAGGGAGTGTCCTCCGTGATGAGATCCACATCCGGGTTGCCGTAGACGGCCGCGGACGAAGAGAAGACGAAGCGCTCGATGCCCGCCTCGGCGACCGCTTCGAGGAGCGTGGCGAGCCCTCCCACGTTCTCCGCGTAATAGCGCGTGGGCTGGGCCACGGACTGGCCGACCTGCTTGCGCGCGGCGAGATGCACCACTCCCGTCACCGTGTGTTCAGCGAACGTCCGCTTCAGTAGCTCTCCGTCGAGCGATGAGCCCTGAATGAGAGGAATGTCCGACGGGAGCCGATGGGACATCCCGGTCGAGAGATCGTCGAGCGCTATGACGCGCTCTCCCGCATCGGCCATGATCCGCGCCACATGTGCACCGATATAGCCTGCTCCGCCTGTGATCAGCCATGTCATGGTCCTTCACCCTATGCCGGACCGATCGACTCCGGAGCGGGCCGCGATTCTTGCCCTGATAAGCCCCGTTCTGGGACTGCGATTTGGGGCGCGGGGCTCCGATCCTCGATGATGATCGCAGCGGACGCGGCATACAGATCACGCTGATCGGGCCGTGAACAGGCGGTGAACGGCGGATTCCCATCATCCGATAGCCTCTGCCGACACGCCGCCCGGGGCCCCGCCCTGGGTGCCCCCATCGCGTACATGCCCGGCGCCGCGGACGCGTCGGAACCCAGGGAGTGAGTTCGTCTGTCGACCGCCATCCTCACCGGTCAGCCGGTCCCCGGATCGTCGCTCGAGGGCGATCTGCGGTCGCTCGGCTTCGACGTGCGGGTCGCCTCCGACGCGGCCGACGCCGAGACGCTCCTCGCCGCCGTACCCGCTGACCAGCCGGTCGCCGTCGTCGACGCCCGCTTCGTGGGCCATGTCCACGCGCTGCGCCTCGGGCTCACCGACCCCCGCTTCGACGCCGCCGCGATCCCCGGCGCCGTGACCGTCCGCCCCGCCGCCCGTCCCGCGCTGGACCGCGCGCTGCGCACGGCCGCCGGTGACGCCTCGAACGGCTCCGTGGTCGTCGGCATCGTGGCCGACCGCGTCGCCGAGCTGCTCGACACCGAACTGCACCGCCCCGAACTCGGCGAACTCGTCGCCGAAGTCCCCCGCGACCCGCAGGCCCGCAACGAGGCCCGGCAGGCCGTGGCCGCCGTCGACGACGAGGCGATCAGGCTCCGTACGGCCGTGAAGTCCCGTGACGGCTTCTTCACCACGTACTGCATCAGCCCTTACTCCCGCTATCTCGCCCGCTGGTGCGCCCGCCGCGGACTGACCCCGAATCAGGTCACCACGGCCTCGCTGTTCACCGCGCTCATCGCGGCGGGCTGTGCGGCGACCGGCACCCGCGGCGGCTTCGTCGCCGCCGGTCTGCTGCTCCTCTTCTCCTTCGTCCTGGACTGCACGGACGGCCAGCTCGCCCGCTACTCGCTGCAATACTCCACGCTCGGTGCCTGGCTCGACGCGACGTTCGACCGCGCCAAGGAGTACGCCTACTACGCGGGCCTCGCGCTCGGCGCGGCCCGCGGCGGCGATGACGTATGGGCCCTCGCTCTCGGCGCGATGGTTTTGCAGACCTGTCGACATGTCGTCGACTTCTCCTTCAACGAGGCGAATCACGACGCCACCGCCAACACCAGCCCCACGGCGGCCCTTTCGGGCCGGCTCGACAGCGTCGGCTGGACGGTCTGGGTGCGCAGGATGATCGTCCTGCCGATCGGCGAGCGCTGGGCGATGATCGCCGTGCTCACGGCGGTCACGACTCCTCGTATCACCTTCTACGCGCTGCTCATCGGGTGCGCGTTCGCGGCGACTTACACCACGGCGGGGCGCGTGTTGCGGTCCCTGACGCGCAAGGCGCAGCGCACGGACCGGGCGGCTCGGGCGCTGGCGGACCTCGCGGACAGCGGCGCGGTCGCGGAGTTGCTGGCGGGGCTGCTGAAGAAGCTGCCCGCCAAGCCGCCGTTCGGACCGCGCGTTCTCGTCGCGCTGTCCGGCGCTGTGATCCTCGTCGCCGCCGTCTGCCTTGAGCCGTACGGCAGTTGGCTGCCCGTCCTCGGCGCCGTGCTCTACACGCTCACCTCGGCCGCGGCCGTCGCACTGCCCCTCAAGGGTGCCCTGGACTGGCTCGTTCCGCCCGTGTTCCGCACCGCCGAATACGTCACCGTCCTGGTACTGGCAGCCAAAGCCGACGTAAACGGAGCCCTTCCAGCGGCTTTCGGGCTGGTGGGGGCCGTCGCCTACCATCACTACGACACGGTGTACCGCATCCGCGGCAACGCCGGCGCGCCGCCGAGCTGGCTGGTGCGGGCGATCGGCGGGCACGAAGGCAGGACGCTGCTGGTCACCGTTCTGGCCGCGCTGCTCGCCGCCACTGATTTCAAGGTCGCGCTCACGGCGCTCGCCGTGGCCGTGGCCCTCGTGGTGCTCGTGGAGAGCATCCGATTCTGGGTGACCGCCCACAAGCGCGGCGCACCCGCCGTACACGATGAAGGAGAACCCGCATGATCGGCCTCGTGCTGGCGGCCGGCGCCGGACGGCGTCTGCGCCCCTATACCGACACCCTGCCCAAGGCACTGGTGCCGGTAGGACCTGAGGACACTGCAGGTGACGAGGACAGCATCACCGTGCTCGACCTCACCCTCGGCAACTTCGCCGAGATCGGCCTGACCGAGGTCGCGATCATCGTCGGCTACCGCAAGGAGGCCGTCTACGAGCGCCGCGAGGCCCTCGAGCAGAAGTACGGCCTGAAGATCACCCTCATCGACAACGACAAGGCCGAGGAGTGGAACAACGCCTACTCCCTGTGGTGCGGGCGTGACGCCATCAAGCACTCGGTGATCCTCGCCAACGGCGACACCGTGCACCCGGTCTCCGTCGAGAAGACGCTGCTCGCCGCCCGCGGCGACGGCAAGAAGATCATCCTCGCCCTCGACACGGTGAAGGACCTCGCCGACGAGGAGATGAAGGTCGTCGTCGGCCCCGAGGGCGGCATGACGAAGATCACCAAGCTGATGGACCCGGCGGAGGCGACCGGTGAGTACATCGGCGTCACGCTCATCGAGGGCGAGGCCGCCGACGAGCTGGCCGACGCGCTGAAGACGGTCTTCGAGACCGACCCGCAGCAGTTCTACGAGCACGGCTACCAGGAGCTCGTGAACCGCGGCTTCCGTATCGACGTCGCGCCCATCGGCGACGTCAAGTGGGTCGAGATCGACAACCACGAGGACCTGGCCAAGGGGCGTGTGATCGCGTGCCAGTACTGACGAGGCTCATCCCCTCGCCGGTCGTCGTGGACATCCGTCCGGGCGCCCTGGACGACCTGGCCGGGGTTCTCGCCGACCAGCGGATCTCGCACTCCGGCAAGCTGGCCGTCGCGATCAGCGGCGGCTCCGGGGCCAAGCTGCGGGAGCGGCTGGCTCCGGCGATGCCGGGCGCGAGCTGGTACGAGGTCGGCGGCGGCACCATCGACGACGCGATCAGGCTCGCCGACGAGATGAAGTCGGGGCACTACGACGCTGTCGTGGGCCTCGGCGGCGGCAAGATCATCGACTGTGCGAAGTTCGCCGCGGCGCGGATCGGCCTCCCGCTGGTCGCCGTCGCCACGAACCTCTCGCACGACGGTCTGTGCTCGCCGGTCGCGACCCTCGACAACGACGCGGGACGCGGCTCCTACGGCGTACCGAACCCCATCGCGGTGGTCATCGACCTCGACGTGATCCGTGAGGCTCCGGTCCGTTTCGTACGGTCCGGGATCGGCGACGCCCTGTCCAACATCTCCGCGGTCGCGGACTGGGAGCTCGCCAACCGCGAGCAGGGCGAGGCGATCGACGGTCTGGCCGCCGCCATGGCGCGCCAGGCGGGCGAGGCCGTGCTGCGGCACCCCGGCGGCGTCGGTGACGACGGCTTCCTCCAGGTGCTCGCCGAGGGCCTGGTCCTCACCGGTATCTCCATGTCGGTCGCGGGCGACTCCCGCCCCGCCTCCGGTGCCTGCCACGAGATCAACCACGCCTTCGACCTCATGCACCCCAAGCGCGCGGCCAGCCACGGCGAGCAGTGTGGCCTGGGCGCGGCCTTCGCGATGCACCTGCGCGGGGCCCACGAGGAGTCGGCGTACATGGCCGAGGTGCTGCACCGCCACGGGCTGCCCGTCCTTCCGGAGCACATCGGGTTCACCGTGGACGAGTTCGTCGAGGTCGTGAAGTTCGCTCCGAAGACCCGGCCGGGCCGTTACACGATCCTCGAGCACCTCGACTTGTCCACCGACCAGATCAGGGACGCATACGCCGACTATGCAGCCGACTATGCAAAAGCCATCGGTAGCTGAGCTCCGCCCGGTCGTGCACCCCCCGGGTGTCAAGGACCGGCGGAGCGGCGAGCACTGGGCCGGCCGGCTGTACATGCGCGAGCTGTCGCTGCGTATCGACCGGCACCTGGTGAACACGAAGGTCACGCCCAACCAGCTGACCTACCTGATGACCGTCTTCGGCGTCCTCGCCGCCCCGGCCCTGCTGGTGCCGGGGATCCCGGGCGCCGTGCTCGGCGTGCTGATGGTCCAGCTCTACCTGCTGTTCGACTGCGTCGACGGCGAACTAGCCCGCTGGCGCAAGCAGTACTCGCTCGCCGGCGTCTACGTGGACCGGGTCGGCGCCTACCTGTGCGACGCCGCGGTCCTCGTCGGCTTCGGACTGCGCGCCGCCGACCTGTGGGGCTCCGGGCGGATCGACTGGCTGTGGGCCTTCCTCGGCACCCTCGCCGCTCTCGGCGCGATCCTGATCAAGGCCGAGACCGACCTCGTCGGCGTCGCCCGTCACCAGACCGGCAAGCCGCCGGTCCAGGAGTCGGCCTCCGAGCCGCGCTCCTCCGGGATGGCGCTGGCCCGCAAGGCCGCCGCCGCGCTGAAGTTCCACCGGCTCGTCCTCGGCGTCGAGGCGTCGCTGCTGATCCTGGTCCTGGCGGTGCTGGACACGGTCCGGGACGACCTGTTCTTCTCGCGGCTCGGCGTCGCCGTGCTGGCCGGCATCGCGCTTCTGCAGACCCTGCTGCACCTGGTGTCCATCCTTGCCTCCAGCAGGCTGAAGTGACGTCCGCCCTGAAGGTCGGCGCGGTGATCATCACCATGGGCAACCGCCCCGACGAACTCCGCGCCCTCCTCGACTCGGTCGCCAAGCAGGACGGCGACCCGGTCGAGGCGGTCGTGGTGGGCAACGGCTCCCCGGTGCCGGATGTCCCCGAAGGCGTACGGACCATCGAGCTGCCGGAGAACCTCGGCATCCCGGGCGGCCGCAACGTCGGCATCGAGGCCTTCGGCCCCGGCGGCACCGACGTGGACGTCCTCCTCTTCCTGGACGACGACGGCCTGCTCGCCCGCAACGACACCGCCGAGCTGTGCCGCGAGGCCTTCGAGGCCGACCCGAAGCTCGGGATCATCAGCTTCCGCATCGCCGACCCCGACACCGGCGACACGGCGCGCCGCCACGTTCCGCGCCTGCGCGCCGCCGACCCGATGCGCAACTCCCGCGTCACCACCTTCCTCGGCGGCGCCAACGCGGTCCGTACGAAGGTCTTCGCCGAGGTGGGCGGACTGCCCGAGGAGTTCTTCTACGCCCATGAGGAGACCGACCTCGCCTGGCGCGCCCTCGACGCCGGCTGGATGATCGACTACCGCGCGGACATGGTGCTCCACCACCCCACGACCGCCCCCTCCCGGCACGCCGTCTACCACCGCATGGTGGCCCGCAACCGCGTCTGGCTCGCCCGCCGCAACCTGCCCGCCCCCCTGGTCCCCGTATACCTCGGCGTCTGGATGCTCCTCACCCTCGCCCGCCGCCCCTCGCGACCTGCGCTGAAGGCCTGGTTCGGCGGCTTCATCGAGGGCTGGACCACTTCGTGCGGCCCACGGCGCCCCATGAAGTGGCGTACGGTATGGCGCCTGACGCGACTGGGCCGCCCACCCGTCATCTGACAAGCTCGGTATCTGAGAGCATCGGCGGTACCCGGTCCCTGGCTCCTGCCCAGGCCCGAACCAGGCTGCGCACATTGAGGACGAAAGTTTCCATCTGTGAGTGAGACAACGCATGACGGGTCAGTCGCGGTGAGCGCCGCCCCGTCGCCCGATGACGGGCTTTCCGCGGCGGACCTCGCCGCCAAGTACGGGCTCGCCGTGAGCGGAGCCCGGCCCGGACTCGTCGAGTACGTCCGCCAGCTCTGGGGACGGCGTCACTTCATCCTCGCCTTCTCCCAGGCGAAGCTCACCGCCCAGTACAGCCAGGCGAAGCTCGGGCAACTGTGGCAGGTGGCCACACCCCTGCTGAACGCGCTGGTGTACTTCCTGGTCTTCGGGCTGATCCTGGGGGCCAACCGTGGCATGGACCGTGAGGTCTACATCCCGTTCCTGGTGACCGGTGTGTTCGTCTTCACCTTCACCCAGAGCTCGGTGATGGCCGGAGTCCGGGCGATCGCCGGAAACCTCGGCCTGGTGCGGGCGCTGCACTTCCCGCGCGCCGCGCTGCCCATCTCCTTCTCGCTCCAGCAGCTCCAGCAACTGCTCTTCTCGATGATCGTGCTGTTCGCGGTGGCGGTCGGATTCGGCAGTTACCCGCGCCTGTCCTGGCTGCTGATCATCCCGGTCCTTGTCCTGCAGTTCCTTTTCAACACGGGCCTCGCGATGATCATGGCCCGGGCGGGCGCCAAGACCCCGGACCTCGCGCAGCTCATGCCGTTCGTGATGCGTACGTGGATGTACGCGTCCGGCGTCATGTTCTCCATCCCGATCATGCTGAAGGACAAGCCCGCCTGGATCGCCGACATCCTCCAGTGGAATCCGGCCGCCATCTACATGGACCTGATGCGCTTCGCGCTGATCGACGGTTACGGCTCCGAGAATCTGCCCCCACATGTCTGGGCGGTCGCTGTCGGCTGGTCCCTCCTCGTCGCCGTCGGCGGGTTCGTGTACTTCTGGAAGGCTGAGGAGCGGTACGGCCGTGGCTGAGCAGATCACCGACACACGGATCCCCACCGTCATCGCGGACGAGCTGCACATCGTCTACCGCGTCAACGGCGCCAAGACCGGCAAGGGCAGCGCCACCGCCGCCCTCAGCCGCATACTCAAGCGAGGCGGCGGCGAGGAGCGCGGCGTCCGCAAGGTGCACGCCGTGCGCGGCGTCTCCTTCATCGCCTACCGCGGCGAGGCCATCGGCCTGATCGGCTCCAACGGCTCCGGCAAGTCCACGCTGCTGCGTGCCATCGCCGGGCTGCTGCCCGCCGAGGAGGGCAAGGTCTACACCGACGGCCAGCCCTCGCTCCTCGGCGTGAACGCGGCCCTGATGAACGACCTGACCGGCGAGCGGAACGTCATCCTCGGCGGCCTCGCGATGGGCATGACCCGCGAGCAGATCCGCGAGCGTTACCAGGAGATCGTCGACTTCTCCGGCATCAACGAGAAGGGCGACTTCATCACGCTGCCCATGCGGACGTACTCCTCCGGAATGGCCGCCCGCCTGCGCTTTTCCATCGCCGCCGCCAAGGACCACGACGTCCTGATGATCGACGAGGCCCTCGCGACCGGCGACCGCTCCTTCCAGAAGCGCTCCGAGGCCCGCATCCGCGAGCTGCGCAAGAGCGCGGGCACGGTCTTCCTCGTCAGTCACAACAACAAGTCGATCCGTGACACCTGCGACCGCGTCCTGTGGCTGGAGCGCGGCGAGCTGCGCATGGACGGCCCGACCGACGAGGTCCTCAAGGAGTACGAGAAGTTCACCGGCAGGTAGGCCGGGCCACACACTGACGACCTCGCCGGAGCGCCTCCGGCGAGGTCCCTCGTGCCGTGCCCGTACAAGGGACGATCAAGCCGGGCAAAAGAGGACGTCAACTCTGGGCCGTCGTAGGAAGCTTGACGCCAATCGGTGTGTTGTTGTGATGTCCAGGACACCCAGGCGAAGCACGGAACGTTGTACAACGTAAGCTGTACCGGTGCTTATTCGCGGCAAGTAGGGCGATAATGCGCGAGACCGGCGCTCCGCGAAGGCGCGGACGTCCGGGCGGCGTGTCCGAAATGGGCGCATATTGGGTCGGCGGTGTAGAACGGGAGACGTGACGGCAATGGCTACGGAAACTCTCCAGCTCCGCGAAGCGTGTGCCGTCCCCGTACCGGGCAGCGAGCGGTGACGGCCGCCGGGACCGCACGCGCCCCCGGCCCGGAGCGCACCACCCTCGACAAGGCCGCGTACGAGAACTTCCCCGTGGCTCCGTTCTTCCTGCCCAGGGCCTGGCGCACCGACCTCATGGCGGTGTACGGCTTCGCCCGTCTCGTCGACGACATCGGTGACGGCGACCTGGCCCCCGGCGGCGCCGACGCCCGCCTCCTCGGTGTGTCCCCCGAACAGGCCGAGGACCGCCTCGTCCTCCTCGACGCCTTCGAGGCCGACCTCCGCAGGGTCTTCGACGCGACCCCGCGCCACCCGCTCCTGCGCCGCCTCCAGCCGACGGTCCGCCGCGCCGGCCTCAGCCCCGAGCCGTTCCTCGGGCTGATCGCGGCCAACCGCCAGGACCAACTCGTCAAGCGATACGAGACGTACGACGACCTCCTCGCCTACTGCGAGCTGTCCGCCAACCCGGTCGGCCGCCTCGTCCTCGCCGTCACCGGCACCTCGACACCGGAGCGGGTGCGGCTCTCCGACGCCGTCTGCACGGCACTCCAGATCGTCGAGCACCTCCAGGACGTCAGTGAGGACCTCGGCCGCGACCGCGTCTATCTCCCGGCCGAGGACATGAAACGGTTCCATGTCCAAGAGGCGGATCTCGCCCTGCCTACAGCGGGCGCATCGGTGCGCGCACTGGTCGCATTCGAAACCGAACGCGCACGGAACCTCTTGAATGAAGGCACCCCCCTCGTGGGTAGCGTCCACGGCAGGCTGAGGCTACTGCTCGCCGGATTCGTGGCAGGGGGGAAGGCGGCAATCCACGCGATGCGCACCGCCGAATACGACGTACTTTCCGGCCCGCCCAAACCGGCCAGGCTCCGGCTGCTCCGCGAGGCGGGCATGACTCTGCGAGGAGAGGGGTGATCCAGGCCGTGGAGTCTCCCACGCACGTGTCCGCACCGGTACTCGCCGCATACAGCTACTGCGAGGCAGTGACCGGACAGCAGGCCCGTAACTTCGCGTACGGCATCAGACTCCTGCCGACGCACAAGCGCCGGGCCATGTCGGCGCTCTACGCGTTCTCGCGGCGGGTCGACGACATCGGCGACGGCGCGCTCGCACCCGAGGTCAAGGCGGCCCGCCTGGAGGACACCCGGGCACTGCTCGCCCGGGTCCGGGACCGCTCAGTGGACGAGGACGACACCGACCCGGTGGCCGTCGCCCTCAGCCACACCGCGGTCCACTTCCCCATTCCGCTCGGCGGCCTCGACGAACTCATCGACGGCGTCCTGATGGACGTACGCGGCGAGACCTACGAGACCTGGGACGACCTGAAGGTCTACTGCCGCTGTGTGGCCGGGGCGATCGGGCGGCTCTCGCTCGGCGTGTTCGGCACCGAACCTGGGGCGCGCGGAGTCGAGCGCGCGCCCGAGTACGCCGACACACTCGGCCTCGCACTCCAACTCACCAATATTCTCAGGGACGTTCGCGAGGACGCCGAAGACGGGCGGACCTATCTGCCCGCGGACGATCTCGCGAAGTTCGGCTGCTCGGCCGGGTTCAAGGGCTCCCAGCCGCCGGACGGTTCCGACTTCGCGGGCCTGGTGCACTTCGAGGTGCGCAGGGCCCGCGCTCTGTTCGCGGAGGGCTACCGGCTGCTGCCCATGCTGGACCGACGCAGCGGCGCCTGCGTCGCCGCGATGGCCGGCATCTACCGCCGCCTGCTCGAACGCATCGAGCGCGAGCCGGAGGCAGTGCTGCGCGGCCGAGTCTCACTGCCCGGACGCGAGAAGGCGTACGTCGCCGTACGCGGCCTCTCCGGTCTCGACGCCCGGCATGTCTCCCGCGGAACCGTCAGGAGGCGCGCCTGATGGACACTCTGGGCCAAGGTGACACAACTCCTGGGAAACGGTGCGCAACCCTCCGGTCGTCGACGGCGTCCCTGACTTCAACGGCCAGCCGTGCACCGCTCCACCGCCACGGCACGGCCGCGGGGGAGGGCGCACGATGAGTGACACCACACAGGGCGAGGGATTCGACGGGGATCGCCCCGGCTGCCCGGCGAGTGAGCCGAAGGGGCGCGTCGGTGCCGAGGGCGTGTGGGGGTCCCCCCGGACGGAGTCTGGGGGAGCGCGGAGGCCCGACGAAGGAGGGTCGAGCACGGTCGCGTCCTCGGCACCGGCTGTAGCGCCCCGGAGGCGAACCGAGCCTCAAAAAAACGCAGCAGTCGTGGTCGGCGGAGGGCTCGCCGGGATCACCGCCGCGCTGACGCTCGCCGACGCGGGCGTACGCGTCACGCTGCTCGAAGGCCGGCCGCGGCTCGGCGGGCTCGCCTTCTCCTTCCAGCGTGGCGACCTCACCGTGGACAACGGCCAGCATGTGTACCTGCGCTGCTGCACGGCGTACCGCTGGTTTCTCGACCGTGTCGACGGAGCGGAACTCGCGCCACTGCAGAAACGGCTCGACGTGCCCGTACTCGATGTGGCGAAGCCGGTGGGAAGCCGCCTCGGCCGACTACGGCGCGACGCGCTGCCCGTACCACTGCATCTGGGACGCAGCCTCGCCACGTACTCGCATCTCTCGCTCGCCGAGCGCGCCAAGGTCGGACGTGCCGCGCTCGCGCTCAAGGCACTCGACCTCGCCGACCCGGCCCTCGACACCGAGGACTTCGGCAGCTGGCTGACCCGGCACGGTCAGTCGGCGCGTGCCGTCGAAGCACTGTGGGACCTCGTCGGGGTCGCCACCCTCAACGCGGTGGCCGGCGACGCCTCGCTCGGGCTCGCCGCGATGGTGTTCAAGACCGGTCTGCTGTCCGACCCGGGCGCGGCCGACATCGGCTGGGCGCGCGTCCCGCTGGGCGAACTGCATGACCTGAGGGCGCGCAAGGCGCTCGACTCCGCGGGCGTCCGTACCGAAGTGAGAACACGGGTCACCTCCATCTCCCACCACGAGAACGGGCGTTGGAGGGTTCAGGTTCCCGGCGAGACGCTCCACGCCGACGCGGTCGTGCTCGCCGTACCCCAGCGCGAAGCCCACGATCTGCTGCCCGAGGGCGCGCTCGACGAACCCGAGCGGCTGCTCGAGATCGGCACCGCGCCCATCCTCAACATCCATGTCGTGTACGACCGCAAGGTGCTCGCCAAGCCCTTCTTCGCCGCGCTCGGCAGCCCCGTGCAGTGGGTCTTCGACCGGACCGAGGCATCCGGCCTCCGCGAGGGCCAGTACCTCGCGCTGTCGCAGTCGGCCGCACACGACGAGATCGACGCCCCCGTATCCGAGCTGCGCGAGCGCTATCTGCCGGAGCTGGAGCGGCTGCTGCCCGGCACGCGCGGCGCCGAAGTACGGGACTTCTTCGTGACCAGGGAGCGGACCGCGACGTTCGCTCCCACCCCAGGCGTCGGGCGGCTGCGGCCCGGCGCCCGCACCAAGGCACCCGGCCTCTGCCTGGCCGGAGCGTGGACCGCCACAGGGTGGCCCGCGACCATGGAGAGTGCGGTCCGCAGTGGTGTGAGCGCGGCCGGTGCCGCGCTCAGCGCCCTGGGCCGGCCTCGCGATCATCTCTTCGAGCTCTTCGAGGAGGCGGCGTGACGCTCGATCTGAGCGGAGCAGGCTCCCGCACCCCCCGTATCGCCAATAGAGGAGAGACTGTGCCCACTGTGCCCCCGGCATCGACGCCCGCTCGAGGGACCTCGGTGGACGTGACCGCGCTCCTGGGGCGCGGCCGGACCCTGGCCACACCGGTACTGCGGGCGGCCATCGACCGCCTGGCCCCTCCCATGAACACCGTCGCCGCCTACCACTTCGGCTGGATCGACGCCGAGGGCAACCCCGCGGACGGCGACGGCGGCAAGGCCGTACGCCCCGCGCTCGCCGTCCTGTCCGCGCAGGCCGCCGGTGCCGCCCCCGAGGTGGGCGTGCCGGGTGCGGTCGCCGTTGAACTGGTGCACAACTTCTCGCTCCTGCACGACGACCTGATGGACGGCGACGAACAGCGCCGCCACCGCGACACCGTATGGAAGGTGCACGGCCCCGCCCAGGCCATCCTCGTCGGCGACGCCCTGTTCGCGCTGGCCAACGAGATCCTCCTGGAGCTCGGCACGGCCGAGGCGGGCCGCGCCACCCGCCGTCTCACGACCGCCACGCGCGCGTTGATCGATGGCCAGGCGCAGGACATCTCCTACGAGCACCGGGAGCGGGTCACCGTCGAAGAGTGCCTGGAGATGGAGGGCAACAAGACGGGCGCCCTGCTCGCCTGCGCCTGCTCCATCGGCGCCGTGCTCGGCGGCGCCGACGACCACACCGCCGACACGCTGGAGAAATACGGCTACCACCTCGGCCTCGCCTTCCAGGCCGTGGACGATCTGCTGGGCATCTGGGGCGACCCGGAGGCCACCGGCAAGCGGCCCTGGAGCGATCTGCGCCAGCGCAAGAAGTCCCTGCCGGTCGTGGCCGCTCTCGCGGCGGGCGGACCGTCATCCGAGCGGCTCGGTGAACTGCTCGCCGAGGACGCCAAGGCAAGCGACTTCGAGAACTTCTCCGAGGAGGAGTTCGCCACGCGCGCCGCGCTCATCGAGGAGGCGGGCGGCCGCGAGTGGACCGCTCAGGAGGCCCGCCGCCAGCACACGACCGCCATCGACGCCCTGGACTCGATCTCGATGCCTGACCGGGTACGGGCCGAGCTGGTGGCGCTCGCCGACTTCGTCGTCGTACGAAAGAGATGATCACTATCGGTCGAATAACCCTCGCGTAGTCGCCGGCCGGTGTCGCGGAACCCGAGCACCGGCCGACGGCGGACCCACAGCAGAACGCACCGATTGCACACTGCACGAAGGGGAAGCCATGACAGCGACGACCGACGGAAGCACCGGGGCACTCCCGCCCCGCGCGGCCTCGGCCAGCGAAACCCGTATGACGACTCCCGTGGCGGCCGGGAGCCTGGACGTATCGGACGCCGCCCAGCGCGCGATACAGCGCGCCACCGATTTCCTGCTCACGACGCAGGACGCCCAGGGCTGGTGGAAGGGCGACCTCGAGACGAACGTCACGATGGACGCCGAGGACCTGCTCCTCCGCCAGTTCCTGGGCATCCTCGACGAGAAGACCAAGCATGCCGCCGGACTGTTCATCCGCGGCGAGCAGCGCGAGGACGGCACCTGGGCCACCTTCTACGGCGGGCCCGGCGAACTCTCCACCACCATCGAGGCGTACGTAGCGCTGCGGCTGGCCGGTGACAGCCCGGACGAACCGCACATGGCGAAGGCCTCGGCCTGGATCCGTGAGCAGGGCGGCATCGCCTCCGCTCGGGTCTTCACGCGGATCTGGCTGGCCCTGTTCGGCTGGTGGAAGTGGGACGACCTGCCCGAACTCCCGCCGGAGCTCATCTACTTCCCCAAGTGGATGCCGCTGAACATCTACGACTTCGGCTGCTGGGCCCGGCAGACCATCGTGCCCCTCACCATCGTCTCGGCGAAGCGCCCGGTACGGCCCGCGCCGTTCCCGCTCGACGAACTGCACACCGACCCGGCCAACCCGAACCCCATCAAGCCGCTTGCTCCAGCGGCCAGTTGGGACGGCGTCTTCCAGCGGCTCGACAAGGCGCTGCACGCCTACCGGAAGGTCGCCTCGCGCCGGCTGCGCAAGGCCGCCATGAACAGTGCCGCCCGCTGGATCATCGAGCGGCAGGAGAACGACGGCTGCTGGGGCGGCATCCAGCCGCCCGCCGTGTACTCGCTCATCGCCCTGCGTCTGCTCGGCTACGACCTCCAACACCCGGTGATGCGGGCCGGGTTGGAGTCCCTGGACCGGTTCGCCGTATGGCGCGAGGACGGGGCCCGGATGATCGAGGCCTGCCAGTCACCGGTGTGGGACACCTGCCTGGCGACCATCGCGCTCGCCGACGCGGGCCTGCCCGCCGACCATCCGCAGCTGGTGAAGGCCGCGGACTGGATGCTCGGCGAGGAGATCGTCCGGCCCGGCGACTGGTCCGTACGCCGACCCCAACTGCCGCCGGGCGGCTGGGCGTTCGAGTTCCACAACGACAACTACCCCGACATCGACGACACCGCCGAGGTCGTCCTCGCGCTGCGCCGCGTCAAGCACCACGACCCGGAGCGCGCCGAGAAGGCCATCGGACGCGGTGTGCGCTGGAACCTCGGCATGCAGTCGAAGAACGGCGCGTGGGGCGCCTTCGACGTCGACAACACCAGCTCCTTCCCCAACAGGCTGCCGTTCTGCGACTTCGGTGAGGTGATCGACCCGCCGTCCGCCGATGTCACCGCGCACGTCGTGGAGATGCTCGCCGTCGAGGGACTGTCCCACGATCCCCGAACCCGGCGGGGCGTCGAGTGGCTGCTCGCCGAACAGGAGGCGGACGGCTCCTGGTTCGGCCGCTGGGGCGTCAACTACGTATACGGCACCGGGTCGGTGGTGCCCGCGCTGGTCGCCGCCGGACTGCCCGGCTCGCATCCGGCGATCCGCCGAGCCGTCGACTGGCTGGAGACGGTGCAGAACGACGACGGCGGCTGGGGCGAGGACCTGCGCTCGTACAAGTACGTCAAGGAATGGAGCGGCCGGGGCGCCTCCACCGCCTCGCAGACCGCCTGGGCCCTGCTCGCGCTGCTCGCGGCGGGGGAGCGGGAGTCCAAGGCAGTGGAGCGCGGGATCGCCTGGCTGGCCCAGACCCAGCGGGAGGACGGCACCTGGGACGAGCCGTACTTCACCGGCACCGGCTTCCCGTGGGACTTCTCGATCAACTACCACCTCTACCGGCAGGTCTTCCCGCTGACCGCACTCGGCCGGTACGTCCACGGCGAGCCGTTCAGCGGCCCGCAGGCGAAAGGGAGTTGATGGCCACGACACCTGCCGCCGCCCCGCTGCTGATCGCCTGCGCGCTCGGCATCGAACGTCTTGCCCTGCGCGGGGGCGGGCGCGGCGGTGCGGACGGTCCGGTCACCGTGCTGCGGACCGGCATGGGGCCCCTGGCCGCCGACCGGGCGATCAACCGGGCGCTCGCCGGTCCGGCGCTGAGGGACGCGGCCGTCCTGGCCACGGGCTTCTGCGCCGGACTCGCGCCCGGCATGCACCCCGGTGACCTGGTCGTCGCCGAGGAGACCCGGGACGCTCGGGGCCGCACTCCGTGCGTGGGCACCGAGCTGCTCGTCAAGGAACTGGTGCGTGCCTTGCCCGGGCGCACCGTACACACCGGACCGCTCACCGGCTCCGACCACGTCGTCCGCGGACACGAACGGTCGGAACTGCTCAGGACCGGCGCAATCGCGGTCGACATGGAGTCGGCGGCCACACTCCACAGCGCCGTCCGCGCGGGCTCCCGCCCGGTTGCGGCCGTCCGGGTGGTCGTGGACGCTCCAGAACATGAACTCGTCCGGATCGGCACGGTACGCGGTGGAATATCGGCTTTCCGCGTTCTTCGTGCCGTCCTTCCCGCTTTCGTCGAATGGCACCGTTCTTTGCTGCTCCCCAGGAGGTGAGCCAGATGGCCATGCCGCTCCGTCAGTCCATCAAGGTGGCGACGTATCTCTTTGAACAGAAGTTGCGCAAGCGGGACAAGTTTCCGCTCATCGTCGAGCTGGAACCGCTGTACGCCTGCAACCTGAAATGCGAGGGCTGCGGCAAGATCCAGCACCCGGCCGGAGTGCTCAAGCAGCGCATGCCGGTGGCGCAGGCCGTCGGGGCGGTGCTCGAATCCGGTGCGCCCATGGTGTCCATCGCCGGCGGCGAACCCCTGATGCACCCGAAGATCGACGAGATCGTGCGGCAGCTCGTGGCCAGGAAGAAGTACGTCTTCCTGTGCACCAACGCCATGCTGCTGCGCAAGAAGATGGACAAGTTCAAGCCCTCGCCGTACTTCGCGTTCGCCGTGCACATCGACGGTCTGCGCGAGCGGCACGACGAGTCCGTCGCGAAGGAGGGGGTGTTCGACGAGGCCGTGGAGGCCATCAAGGAGGCCAAGCGCCGCGGCTTCCGGGTCACCACCAACTCGACCTTCTTCAACACCGACACCCCGCAGACCATCATCGAGGTGCTCAACTTCCTCAACGACGACCTGAAGGTCGACGAGATGATGATCTCGCCCGCCTACGCCTACGAGAAGGCACCCGACCAGGAGCACTTCCTCGGCGTCGAGCAGACCCGGGAGCTGTTCAAGAAGGCCTTCGCGGGCGGCAACCGGCGGCGCTGGCGGCTCAACCATTCGCCGCTGTTCCTCGACTTCCTCGAGGGCAAGGTCGACTTCCCCTGCACCGCGTGGGCGATCCCCAACTACTCGCTGTTCGGCTGGCAGAAGCCCTGCTACCTGATGGCCGACGGCTACGTCACGACGTACCGCGAACTCATCGAGGACACCGACTGGGACGCCTACGGCCGGGGCAAGGACCCGCGCTGCGCCAACTGCATGGCGCACTGCGGCTACGAGCCCACCGCGGTCCTGGCCACCATGGGCTCCCTCAAGGAGTCCCTGCGCGCCGCCCGCGAGACCGTCTCCGGAAACCACGGGTGACGCCATGACCGTAGTTTCCCTCGGGGTCCCCGAGCTGCCGGTCCGGCCGATCGCGGAGCGCCGCGTCTCGCGGCAGATCCAGGTCGGGCCGGTGGCGGTCGGGGGTGGGGCGCCGGTCTCGGTGCAGTCGATGACGACGACGCGTACGTCGGACATCGGTGCCACCTTGCAGCAGATCGCCGAGCTGACGGCGTCGGGCTGCCAGATCGTACGGGTGGCCTGTCCGACGCAGGATGACGCGGACGCGCTGGCCACCATCGCCAGGAAGTCGCAGATCCCGGTGATCGCGGACATTCATTTCCAGCCGAAGTACGTGTTCGCCGCGATCGAGGCGGGCTGTGCGGCGGTGCGGGTGAACCCGGGCAACATCAAGCAGTTCGACGACAAGGTCAAGGAGATCGCGCGGGCCGCCAAGGACCATGGCACGCCGATCCGGATCGGGGTCAACGCCGGTTCGCTGGATCGGCGGCTGCTGCAGAAGTACGGCAAGGCCACCCCCGAGGCACTCGTCGAGTCGGCGCTGTGGGAGGCCTCGCTGTTCGAGGAGCACGACTTCCGGGACATCAAGATCTCGGTGAAGCACAACGACCCGGTGGTGATGGTCAACGCCTACCGGCAACTGGCCGCCCAGTGCGACTACCCGCTGCACCTCGGCGTGACGGAGGCCGGCCCCGCCTTCCAGGGCACCATCAAGTCGGCGGTGGCCTTCGGCGCACTGCTCAGCGAGGGCATCGGCGACACCATCCGCGTGTCGTTGAGCGCCCCGCCCGCCGAGGAGTGCAAGGTCGGCATCCAGATCCTGGAGTCGCTGGGGCTGCGGGAGCGACGCCTGGAGATCGTCTCGTGCCCGTCCTGCGGTCGTGCCCAGGTGGACGTCTACAAGCTGGCCGACGAGGTCACCGCCGGCCTGGAGGGCATGGAGGTTCCGCTGCGGGTCGCGGTCATGGGCTGCGTGGTGAACGGTCCGGGCGAGGCGAGGGAAGCGGACCTGGGGGTCGCCTCCGGCAACGGCAAGGGGCAGATCTTTGTGAAGGGCGAGGTCATCAAGACGGTGCCCGAGTCGAAGATCGTGGAGACCCTGATCGACGAGGCGATGAAGATCGCGGAGCAGATGCAGAAGGACGGCGTCGCGTCGGGGGATCCGGCCGTCACCGTGAGTTGAACAGCACGGATCGAGAGGGGGCCCTAGCGTGACGATTCTGGAGACGATCCGGGGACCACGCGACCTGAAGGCGCTGTCCGAGGCGGATATCAATCAACTGGCGGACGAGATAAGGGAGTTCCTGGTGCACGCGGTCGCCAGGACCGGCGGGCATCTCGGGCCCAATCTGGGGGTGGTGGAACTCTCCATCGCACTCCACCGGGTCTTCGAGTCGCCCGTCGACCGCATCGTGTGGGACACCGGCCATCAGAGCTACGTACACAAGTTGTTGACGGGACGTCAGGACTTCTCCAAGCTGCGCGGCAAGGGCGGCCTGTCCGGCTACCCCTCGCGTGAGGAGTCCGAGCACGACATCGTCGAGAACAGCCACGCCTCCACCGCGCTCGGCTGGGCCGACGGTCTCGCCAAGGCCCGCCAGGTGCAAGGGGAGAAGGGCCATGTCGTCGCGGTCATCGGGGACGGCGCGCTCACCGGCGGCATGGCATGGGAGGCGCTGAACAACATCGCCGCCGCCAAGGACCGGCCGCTGATCATCGTCGTCAACGACAACGAGCGCTCGTACTCGCCGACCATAGGGGGCCTCGCCAACCATCTCGCGACGCTGCGGACCACCGACAGCTACGAGAAGGTGCTGGCCTGGGGCAAGGACGTGCTGCTGAACACGCCCATCATCGGGACCACGATCTACGAATCGCTGCACGGCGCGAAGAAGGGCTTCAAGGACGCGTTCGCACCGCAGGGCATGTTCGAGGATCTGGGGCTGAAGTACGTCGGGCCGATCGACGGGCACGACGTGGGTGCGGTGGAGTCGGCGCTGCGGCGCGCGAAACGGTTCCACGGGCCCGTACTCATCCACTGTCTGACGGAGAAGGGGCGCGGTTACGAACCCGCGCTCGCCCACGAGGAGGACCACTTCCACACGGTCGGAGTGATGGACCCGCTGACCTGCGAGCCGTTGTCGCCCTCCAACGGGCCTGCCTGGACTGCGGTGTTCGGCGACGAGATCGTACGGATCGGGGAGGAGCGCGAGGACGTCGTGGCGATCACGGCGGCCATGCTGCACCCGGTGGGCCTGGCGAAGTTCGCGGAGCGGTTCCCCGACCGGGTGTGGGACGTCGGCATCGCCGAGCAGCACGCCGCGGTGTCCGCGGCCGGGCTGGCGACGGGCGGACTGCATCCGGTGGTCGCGGTGTACGCGACCTTCCTGAACCGTGCCTTCGACCAGCTGCTGATGGATGTCGCGCTGCATCGCTGCGGCGTGACCTTCGTGCTCGACCGGGCCGGAGTCACCGGAGTGGACGGGCCGTCGCACAACGGCATGTGGGACATGTCCATCCTGCAGGTCGTCCCGGGGCTGAGGATCGCCGCGCCGCGTGACGCCGACCAACTGCGGGCCCAGCTGCGGGAGGCGGTGGCCGTGGACGACGCGCCGACGCTGCTGCGCTTCCCCAAGGAGTCGGTGGGACCGTCGATCGAGGCGGTCGACCGGGTGGGCGGTCTGGACGTACTGCACCGGGGCGAGAGGCCCGAAGTGCTCCTGGTGGCCGTCGGTGTGATGGCGCCGGTGTGTCTCCAGGCGGCCGAGCTGTTGGAGGCGCGGGGCGTCAACTGCACGGTCGTCGACCCGCGTTGGGTCAAGCCCGTCGACCCCGCGCTGCCCCCGCTCGCCGCCGAACACCGCCTGGTCGCCGTGGTCGAAGACAACAGCCGGGCCGCCGGCGTCGGTGCGGCAGTCGCCCTCGCCCTGGGAGATGCCGAAGTCGACGTACCCGTACGGAGGTTCGGGATTCCGGAGCAGTTCCTCGCGCACGCCAAGCGTGGGGAGGTGCTGGCCGACATCGGTCTCACACCCGTCGAGATCGCGGGACGGATCAGCGTGGGACTGGCCACCCGGGCGTCGAGCCCGGACGGCCCGGAGGCCGAACTCGCCGCCGCCAAGGTGCACGTGTCCAAGGAGAAACAGGCATGACCGCCGAAACCCCTTCGCCGTCCGGGGACTTCGACCTCGGCAAACTACTCGCCGGGCGTGCGGGCGAACGCTACGAACTGCACGCCCGGCACCTCAACCACCAACTGCCGCGCATGCTGCACACCATCGGCTTCGACAAGTACTACGAGCGGGCCGAGGGCGCGTACTTCTGGGACGCGGAGGGCAACGAATACCTGGACATGCTCGCCGGGTTCGGGGTGATGGGCCTGGGCCGCCATCACCCCGTCGTCCGCAAGGCGCTTCACGACGTCCTCGACGCCCAGCTCGCCGACCTCACCCGCTTCGACTGCCAGCCGCTGCCGGGCCTGCTCGCCGAACAACTCCTCACCCACAGCCCGCACTTGGACCGGGTGTTCTTCGGCAACAGCGGTACGGAAGCGGTCGAGACGGCGCTGAAGTTCGCCCGGTACGCGACCGGGAAGCCCCGCGTCCTCTACTGCGCGCACGCCTTCCACGGACTGACCACCGGCTCGCTGTCCGTGAACGGCGAGTCCGGTTTCCGCGACGGCTTCGCACCGCTGCTGCCCGACACCGCGGTGCCGCTCGGCGATCTGGACGTACTGGAAAGGGAGTTGAGGAAGGGGGACGTCGCCGCTCTGATCGTCGAGCCGATCCAGGGCAAGGGTGTGCACGAGTCGCCGCCCGGATATCTGCGCGCCGCCCAGGAGTTGCTGCACCGGCACAAGGCGCTGCTCATCGCCGACGAAGTGCAGACCGGGCTCGGACGGACCGGAGACTTCTACGCCTACCAGCACGAAACCGGAGTCGAACCCGACCTGGTGTGTGTGGCGAAGGCACTGTCCGGCGGCTATGTGCCCGTCGGTGCGACCCTCGGCAAGGACTGGATCTTCAAGAAGGTCTACTCCTCGATGGACCGCGTCCTCGTGCACTCCGCGAGCTTCGGGACCAACGCACAGGCCATGGCAGCCGGCCTCGCCGTGCTCTCCGTGCTGGAGAACGAGAAGATCGTCGCGAACGCCCGTGCCATGGGAGAGGAGTTGAAGTCCCGGCTCGCGGCGCTCGTGGACAAGTACGAGCTGCTCAGTGAGGTACGCGGTCGGGGGCTGATGATCGGCATCGAGTTCGGCAGGCCCAAGTCCCTGAAGCTGCGCAGCCGTTGGACCATGCTGCAGGCGGCGCGCAAGGGGCTGTTCGCGCAGATGGTGGTCGTGCCACTGCTCCAGCGGCATCGGATCCTCACGCAGGTCTCGGGCGATCACCTCGAGGTGATAAAGCTGATTCCGCCACTGATCATCGGCGAACGGGATGTGGACCGGTTCGTGGACGCTTTCACCGACGTGATGGACGACGCGCACAACGGCGGTGGGCTGATGTGGGACTTCGGCAAGACACTCGTGAAGCAGGCGGTCGCCAACAGGTAGGGGCGCGCGTCTGTTTTGCCTTTAAGGCAAGAAGTTTGCCGATGAGGCAAAGCTCCGGCTGAATGGAGGCATGAGCCCCACCGAGCCGGGGACGGCCGAAGAGCCGTCCGCCGAGCTGCCCTCCGTCGCGCCGCAACTGCGTGAGCTGCGGCGCCGCGCCTCCCTCACTCTGGAGGCCGCCGCCCGCGCCGTCGGACTCTCGCCCGCCCATCTCTCCCGCCTGGAGACCGGGCGGCGCCAGCCCTCGCTGCCGATGCTGCTCGCACTCGCCCGTACCTACGGTACGACGGTCTCGGAGCTGCTCGGCGAAACGGTCCCCGAACGGGACGCGGTCGTCCGCGCCGCCGACATGGAGCCCACGCAGGCGGGCGGCTGGACGTACTGGCAGGCCGGCGCGGCGGGGCGCGGCATGCAGTCCCTGCGCGTACACGTCCCGTACGGAGCGCAGGGCGACATCGTGCGCGTCCACCCCGGCGAGGAGTGGCTGTACGTCCTCAAGGGACGGCTGCGGCTGCGCCTGGGGGACACCGCGCATGCGCTCGCGCCCGGCGACAGCGCGCACTTCGACTCGCTGACCCCGCACCGGATCGCCGCCGCGGACCGGGACGGTGCCGAACTGCTCTTCGTGCACACCCTGTTGCAGAGCCCTACGGCAGCGCTGTGCCTCGGTCCGACGACTCCAGGAGCGACTTCATGAGGGACATGGAAGAGAAGTTCCCGCGTGCTCTGTGGGTGCGGCTCATCATTTACGTGGCCGTCGGGCACCTCTTCGCGGCCTTCATCTATCTGCTGTTCACGCTGGGCGCCCAGAACCAGTAGGCAGTTGGGGAGGCGTCGAGGCAGCTGACGGACGGTGAGCTTATTGTCGGGCGGTCAGTCGAGGAAGCGTTCCCGGAGTCGCTCCCGCGTCTTCGGGGTTACGTGCAGGCCCTGTTCCAGGTAGGTGTCGACGTCGCCCCAGGTGTCCTCGATCGTTTCGAACGCCGCCGCGAGGTATTCGGCGCGGGCGTCGAAGAGCGGGCTGAGGAGTTCCATGACCTCGGGGGAGTAGGCCGCGGCCGCGGAGCCGCTGCGGCGCACTTTGTAGCGGCGGTGGGGGGCGTTCGACTTCAGGTAGTCCGTGACGATGGCCTCGCGCTCGACGCCGAGGGCGAGGAGCGTGATGGCGATGGACAGGCCCGCGCGGTCCTTGCCCGCCGCGCAGTGCATCAGTGCGGGCACGCTGTCCTCGGCCATCGCGTGCAGCACCTGTGAGTGCTCGGGAGTGCGCTCCTTGATGATCGAGCGGTAGGACGCGATCATCCGGTTCGCCGCCTTGCCGTCCGCGAGGATCTTGCGCAGCTGGTCCAGATCGCCGTCGCGGACCATCGTCCAGAACTCGGCACCGTGGGCCGGATCGGTCAGCGGCAGGTTCACATTCCGCACGCCCGGCAGCTCTACGTCCGGGCCCTCCAGCTTCTTGTCCGCGTCATTGCGGAAGTCGAAGATCGTGTGCAGGCCCAGCGAGGCGAGGAACGCGGCGTCCTCCTCGGTCGCGTGCGCGAGATGGCCGCTGCGGAACAGCAGTCCGGGCGCCAGGCGTCGGCCGTCCTCGGTCGGCAGGCCGCCCACATCGCGGAAGTTGCGAACTCCGGTCAGCTCGGGCTCGGTCGACGGGACCTGCTGCGTCACGGGGGCTCCTCCCAGTCGGCGGCCGACGCTGCTGTCGGCGGGGCGCGCTCTCGACCATACGACATGCATTCGTGGGCCAATCAGTTGTCCACAGGCGGTGCCGGTCGGTTGTCCACAGGCGGTGCTGGCGAGGCTCGAGCGCCTGCGATGATGTTGTGCTTGAGCGAGCTTGTTCGGATCTGTGAGGACTTGATGGTGGAGATCGGCAAAGACGGTCGTACGTGGCTGCTTTCGGGGCGCACGAGCAGTTATGCCCTGCGGCTCACGGACCAGGACGAGCTGCTGCATCTGCACTGGGGGCCGCGCATCGCGCTCGCGGACGCAGAGGCACTGGCCGCCGGTCCCGAGCCGAAGTACTGGCCCTTCGAAGCCCCGCTCGACGGGCACGAGGAGTACCCGGTCGAGGGCGGCCCCCGCTTCGTACGGCCTGCGCTGTCCGTGCGGACGGACGAGCGGCGCGGCACGGAGTGGCGCTTCGAGGCGTACGAAGTGGATGAATCCGACGGATCGGAGGGGGGCGAACTGCGGCTGCGGTTCTCCGACTCCGGGCTCGGCGTCACGCTGCACTACCGGATGCGCCCCGCCACCGACGTCGTCGAGCGCTGGGTGACCCTCGCCAACGAAGGGCCCGCCCTGGAGGTCCTGCGGGCCGACTCCGCGACCTGGACGCTGCCGGAGCGCGAGGGCTGGCGGCTGTCGCAGCTGCACGGGCGCTGGGCGGCCGAGTCCCAACTCGTACGAACGGACCTCACCTACGGCGAGAAGGTCATCGGCAGCCGACGCGGGCACACCGGGCACCAGCATCTGCCCTGGGTCGCCCTGGACGTCGAGGGCGCGGCGACCGAGGAGCACGGCGAGGTGTACGGGTGCGCGCTCGCCTGGTCCGGTTCATGGCGGATCGCCGTGGCCCAACTCCCGGACGCGCGCGTGCAGATCACCGGCGGCGCCGGGTACGACGACTCCGGCCTGGTGCGGCTGGAGCCGGGGGAGAGCTTTGTCACGCCGGTCTTCGCGGGGCTGTGGAGCGATGGCGGCTTCGGCGGGGCGAGCCGGGCCTGGCACGCGTACCAGCGGGCGTATGTGATCCCGGACGCGGACCAGGACCGGCCCGTGCTCTACAACTCCTGGGAGGCCACGGAGTTCGACATCTCCGAGGAGCAGCAGCGGGCACTCGCCCGGCGGGCCGCGGCGATGGGCGTGGAGCTGTTCGTGGTCGACGACGGCTGGTTCGGGAAGCGCACCAGCGACCGGGCCGGGCTCGGGGACTGGACACCCAACCCCGACCGCTTCCCGGCCGGGCTCAAGCCCCTCGCCGACGACGTGCACGCCCTGGGCATGCAGTTCGGGATCTGGGTCGAGCCGGAAATGGTCAATGCGGACAGCGAGTTGTATCGGGCGCATCCCGAATGGATTCAGTACCAACCGGGGCGAAAGAAGACAGAGCTGCGCAATCAGCTCGTACTGAACGTCGCGCGCGAGGACGTGCAGGAGTACCTGTGGGAGCAACTGCACGGTCTGCTCTCCAGTGCCCCCATCGACTATGTGAAGTGGGACTTCAACCGCTGCTTCACGGACGCCGGCTGGCCCGGGGAGGCGTATCCGCAGCGGCTGTGGGTCGACCATGTGCACGCTCTGTACAGCCTGCTGGACCGGCTGCGGGCCGCGCACCCCGGTGTCGCCTTCGAGTCCTGCTCCGGCGGTGGCGGCCGCATCGACCTCGGCGTCATGTCGCGTACGGACCAGGTGTGGACCTCGGACAACACCGATCCGCTCGACCGGCTCGCCATCCAGCACGGTTTCAGTCACATCCACCCGGCGCGGGTCATGGCCGCCTGGGTCACCGACAGCCCCAACAAGCAGCTCAACGGGCGCGTGAGTTCGCTGCGCTTCCGCTTTGTGAGCTCCATGGCCGGAGTGCTCGGGGTCGGTGGCGACCTGGCCGAGTGGAGTGACGAAGAACTCGCCGAGGCGCGGGACTGGGTGGCGCTCTACAAGGAGATCCGGCCCGTCGTGAGCCGCGGCGACCTCTACCGACTGCGGGCGCCGCAGGGCGGGCTGAGCGCCGTGCAGTACGTCCATGAGGACCAGGTCGTCGTCCTCGCCTGGCTCCAGGCTCAGCATTACGGCGAGCCCGTGGCGCCCGTACGACTGCGAGGGCTCGACCCGGCGGCGACGTACGAATGCCCCGAAACGGGCGAAGTGTACAGAGGGGCCGTCTTGTTGCATCACGGACTGCGGACCGGTCTGCGCGGGGACCTTGATGCGGCAGTTTTCCGTCTGCGTCGCATCTGAGAGTTGTGTCCGTATTGGAGTACCTTCATTCCAACTCGCTCTGGAATAGGCACTCCTGAATCCATGATGCGTGAGCAGCGTCATATTCGTGACGGTCTGCTGTCGCCATGTTCACGTAATTCAAGCGCGTTTACAGGGGATTTCAGGAAAGCCGGAGAGCGGTGATTCACGGAGCGTGACGGCGATTTCGGTCAAGGATCAAGAGAATGGGGCACATAGGCAACCCAAAGCTTGTCCCTGCGCGTCTTAGTCGCTTACGTTCACGACCAATCCAGGCGGACGCCTAATCCTGCCGCCGTCTGGAATCCGCACACCGATCCGTACACGGCAGGAGCGGGGGACCCACAGGTACAGCGCCTGTTCCGGTCTCCGGAACAGGCTTGGGGTAAAGCCGCGCGAAAGCGCGGCCGGGCATCTCCAGCTCGCACCCGACAGCTCACCTCGCAGGCGCCGGAGAGGAATTCGCCATGCCCGCGAAGGGTAAGCACCGCCGCCCGAAGTCCGCGCGTTTCACCCGCTCGATCGCCGTTGCCTCAACAGGCGGCGCCGCTCTGGCACTCCCTTTGCTGGGAGCAGTCGGCGCACAGGCCGCAACTCCGCAGAGCGCGCCCGCGTCTGTTTCCAACAAGGCCGAATCTGTTTCCCAGAAGGCCCTTGAGTCTGCTCCGGTCGCCGCTCAGAAGAAGGCCGCGACCAGGACGTACGAAGTAAAGACGGGCGATTCTCTCTCGAAGATCGCCAACGCCCAGAATGTCAGCGGTGGCTGGAAGAAGCTCTACGCCGACAATCGTCAGGTCGTCGGCAGTGACCCCGGGCTCATCCACCCGGGCCAGAAGCTGACGATCGGCAAGAAGGCCGCCGCGCCTTCCGCTGCCAACGAGGCCAAGGCTCCCCAGGCGGCCGAGGCCCCCAAGGCGGCCGCGGCCCCCCAGGCGTCCGCGAAGAAGGCCGAGCCCGCCAAGGCCGCTGAGGCACCCAGCAGTTCGAGCGGCTTCACCATGCCGGTCGACGGTGCCACCGTCAGCACCCCGTACCGGATGTCGGGCGGCATGTGGTCCAGCGGCTACCACACCGGCGTCGACTTCGCCGCCGCGACCGGCACTTCGCTCAAGGCCGTGGGCGCGGGCACCGTCGTCTCCGCCGGCTGGGGCGGCGCGTACGGCAACCAGGTCGTCATCAAGCTCAACGACGGCCACTACGCCCAGTACGCCCACCTTTCCTCCCTTTCCGTCTCGCAGGGGCAGTCCGTGACCGCCGGTCAGCAGATCGGCCTCTCCGGCGCGACCGGCAACGTCACCGGGCCGCACCTGCACTTCGAGATCCGCACCACGCCGGACTACGGCTCGGACGTGGACCCGATGGCGTTCCTGCGCTCGCACGGCGTCTCTGCCTGACGTCACCTGAGCGCCGCCGAGGGCGGATCGCGTCTCCCTCTCGGCCGAAGGCCGGACCCCTGATCCCCGGGTCCGGCCTTCGGCTTGTTCCGGGGGTCGACAGAGGTGGTGGGCGGACGTCAAGATCTGCGGGCAAGCGCTTTCTTCTCCGCCCCTGACGCCTGCCAAGGAGACGCTTCATGACGACCCGCAGAGCCTTCGGAGCCCTGGCGGCCGGTGCCGCCCTCGCGGCCCTGGCCCCCGCGCACACAGCGAGCGCACATGCCGCGAGCGCGTCGGTGCGCCACCGCCGGGGACGGCTCATCGCCCGCGACGACTTCCGGCACGGGCTGGGGCAGTGGGCAACGGAGTTGCAGGACGGAGGCAGGGTCACCGCCTCCCGCGGGGTCATGGAGATCGATGTGCCGAGCGGCGCCACGGTCTGGTTCAAGCGGAAGCTCTCGGGGCCGTACGTCATCGAGTACACGGCCACACCGGTCTCCGCGGGCGGTGTCAACGACCGGGTGTCGGACCTCAACAACTTCTGGAACGCCGTCGACGTCCGCTCCCCGGACGACCTCTTCGCCACGCAGCGCGGCGGCGCCCTCGACGAGTACGACCACCTCAAGACGTACTACTCGGGCTACGGCGCCAACTACAACACGACCACGCGGCTGCGCCGTTACGTCGGGCGGGCGGGTGTCCGGCCGCTGATCTACGACTACACCGAGCCCCTGCTCGTGGCGAACCGGCCCCATCGCGTCCGGATCGTCTCGCACGGTTCGACCGTCCAGTGGTGGAACAACGGGCGGCTCGTCTTCGACTACGTCGACCAGGATCCGTACGCGAGCGGGCACTTCGCGTTCCGGACCGTATGGAGCCATTTCCGGATCACGGACTTCCGGGTGTGGGAGCTCTGTATTCCGAGTTGACCGGGACTTTACGCGTGGCTTATCTCACCGTCCGTCAACCCTTTCCTACGGTCGCGTAGCTCACATCGAAAGGTGAATCATGGCTCGATGTGGCAGACGATTCGAAGAATGACAGCAGATCAGTGATCGGGTCGTACGTGGCGGTGGGGGACAGCTTCACCGAGGGCGTCGGCGACCCCGGGCCCGACGGGGCGTTCGTCGGCTGGGCCGACCGGTTCGCGGTACTGCTCGCCGACCGGCGCGCTGAGGGCGACTTCGACTACACGAACCTTGCCGTGCGCGGGAAGTTGCTCGACCAGATCGTCGAGGACCAGCTTTCGCGGGCCATCGAGTTGGGGCCGGACCTCGTTTCCTTTTCGGCGGGCGGTAACGACATCCTTCGGCCGGGGACCGATCCCGACGAGGTCGCTGCTCGCTTTGAGGGTGCCGTTGCCGAACTTACGTCGGCTGTCGGGACGGTGCTGGTGACGACCGGCTTCGATACTCGGGGTGTGCCGGTGCTCAGGCACTTGCGGGGCAAGATCGCTACGTACAACGGGCATGTGCGGGCGATTGCTGATCGGTACGGGTGTCCTGTGCTCGACCTTTGGTCGCTGAAGACGATTCAGGATCGGCGGGCATGGGACGACGACCGGCTGCATCTGTCGCCGGAGGGGCATACGCGGGTTGCGCTGCGCGCGGGGCAGGTGCTTGGGCTGGCGGTGCCTGCGGATCCGGAGCAGCCGTGGCCGCCGTTGCCGCCTCGGGGCACGCTTGAGGTTCGGCGGGATGACATTCACTGGGCTCGGGAGTATCTGGTGCCGTGGATTGGGCGGAGGCTTCGAGGGGAGTCGTCGGGGGACCGGGTGGTGGCGAAGGGGAGTTTGTCGCCGGACGACATCAAGTCCCGCATGCGGTCCGCTGTTTGAGGGTTCCTTTCCCCAGCCCCGCCCCTTCCCGAAGCTGGGGGCTGCGCCCCCACACCCCCCTTGCCTCTGGCTGGTGGGCTGCCTCCGGCGGGTGGGTGGGTTCGTGGGGTGCTTCCGGCGGGTGGGGTGCCTACCGGGGTGGGGGTGACAGTCGTGTCGCGGCTGCGGGTTCGTTGGGGCTGGTCGCGCCCCGCGGCGGAGCCGCAAATTGACACAGCCCCGCGCCCCTGAAGGGGCGCCCCTGGAGCCGTCCGCTAGCAGGCTCACCAGCCATCACCCTCACCAGGCACCATGCTCGCCATCCACCCTGCTGACCAGCCACCGCGTGCCCGCACCCCCAACTACCCGCAGCTTTCCGCCGGGGGGAGGGGACGTGGGCCGGTGCGTCCTATGCCCGTCGCTTAGCTTCGGTCTGGGCACACCAGAACCCTGTGGAAGCAAGGGGCCGTATGCCCTGTTGGCGACGGGCTGACGCACCGGCCCGCGGCCCCGCACCCACCACGCACCCAAGGGGCGCGGGGAACTGCGCGATCAACCACAACGCACCCGCAGACGAAAACGAAACCCAACCGCCCAACCGCCGGAGGTACCCCGCAGCCGACAACGAACCCAATCGCCCTACTGGCGGAGGCCAAGCTCGTGGGCCAAGGCCTCGTCCGCCCACTGTTGCGTCCGGGCGCGCGACACCGCTCCGTCGTACGCCGTCACCTGGACGGCCAAGCCGTCAAGGAGCGCCGTGAGACGCAAGGCCGTGTCCATGGGAGACGGGCAGTGGAACTCCCCGGCAGCCACACCCTCCGCGATGACCTCGGCGAGCGCCGCCTTCCACTGGCGGTCGAGGTCTCGCGTAACCTCCCGCAACCCGGGATCGCGCAGGGCCGCCGACCAGCCCTCGATCCACAGGCGCCACCCCTTGGCCTGGCCGGTCGGGGCGTACCAGCGAACGGCCGACCGCAGGCGGCGTACCGCCGTGGTGCGGCGAGCGAGAAGCTTGCGCAGATGAGCCAGGTCGCCCTCGGCCGCGTAGGCGAACGCGGCGGCGACCAGCTTCTCCTTCGTCGAGAAGTGATACAGCACCAGCGCGTTGCTGACCCCCAGCGCGGCCGCCACGTCGGCGATCCGTACCGCCGCCACGCCCCGCGCCTCGATCTGCTCGACCGCGGCCCGCAGCAACTCCTCCCGCCGCTCCCGAACGCTCAACCGAACTCTGGCCACGCCCGCAACCCTACACACGAGGTCTGACAGGCATCCGATGTCATCGACACCGGCCGAATGTCATCGACACCGGCCGAATGTCATCGACACCGGCCGAATGTCATCGACACCGGCCCGAATGTCACCGACGCCGGCCCGAATGTCACCGATACCAGCCGAACCTTTCGGAAATCACCGGCAGTCGGTCCGCGACGATCGCGTGCGCGGCAGCCCGCGGTGTCGTGCCGTCAGCCTCCGCGCGCGTGAGCGTCTGGTCGACCAGTGCCCGCATGGAGCGTCGCGTGTACGCGAAGGCCTCCTCCGCGTCGGCCCCGATATCGCCGAACAGCGTCCACCACCACCAGGCGTTGGTCCCGGAGTTGACGACTACGTCCGGCAGAACGGTGACCCCGCGCGCGGCGAGAAGCTGCTCCGCTTCGGCCCGTACGGGCATGTTCGCGGCCTCGACGATCCAACGAGCTGTGATCCGCGCCTGGTTGACGGCGTCGATCGCGTAGGAGACCGCCGCCGGCACCAGCACCTCGGCCTCGGTGGACAACCAGGCGTCGTCGCCCGGCAGTTCGCGGTCGGCGGGGCGCAACGCCGAGCGGTCGACGGTTCCGTACGCGTCCCGGGCGGCGAGCAGCGCCTCGATGTCGAGCCCCGCCGGATTGGCGATCGTGCCCTTCACGTCGGCGACGGCCACGATGGTGAGGCCCGCGCGCGCCAGGAAGCGGGCGGTGGCGCCACCCATGGTGCCCAGCCCCTGCACGGCGACGCGCGTCCCCGAGTACGCCACCCCGGCCCGGTCCAGGGCCGCGAGCACCGACTCGGCGACCCCGCAGCCGCCGACCAGTTCGTCGAGCCCGATGCCGTCCACCTCGACCGCGAACGCGTCCGCCAGCCGCCGCCGGGCCGCCGTCTCGTCGTCGAGCAGCGGATACACGGCCTGGATGGACGAGACGAGGCCCGCCTCGGTGGCGGCCCGGTCGACGAGGTCCTGGGTGAGGCCGAGGTCCTCGCCTGTGGTCCAGAAGTTCTCGATGTACGGGCGCATGGCGCGCAGATAGCGCACGAGGACCCCGTACGCCTCGGGGTCCTGGGGATCGCAGTCGATGCCGCCCTTCGCGCCGCCCAGCGGGATGTAGCGGGCCTGGGGGTGGTAGTGCAGCGCCTCCTTCATGGTCATGCCGCGCGCGAGGCCGGCGACCTCGTCCAGCGTGCAGCCCGCCCGCATCCGCAGCCCGCCGCTGGAGACTCCGCGCACCAGTCGGTCCACGACCAGATGCCCCTGGTGGCCGGTGACGTGGTCGGTCCAGGTGAGCGTCATCAAGGGACTGCTGGCCGGAGCTGTCATGGGGTCTCCTCGAGAACGGGGAATCGGGAACAGGGAGCGAACAGGGAACAGGGAACGGAATCGAAACGTTTGACCAGCCGTGGGACCGGGCGCCGAGAGTGTCCCGGTGCCGGTCGGGGCCCGTCGTTACTAAACGAGCAGTCAGTATCGCAGGGGTTGAGCGGCGGCGCTGTCAACGTGCTGAACGGATCTTCAGTACGGGATCGACGTCGTACGTGGCGGAATTCGCCGTGCCCGGCGCGGACACCGCCCCGTCATACGCCCGACCCGGCGCTGTCAGAGGCGGCGACCATAATGAGATGTCAGACCGACTCCACCTGGAGGTGCCGTGACCGGTTTCCGTCCCCTGAGCTCCGGGCTCCGTGCTCTGCGGCCCGCCGCCTTCGGCGCGGATCCGAGCGGTGAGCGCATGGAGCGCATCCGCAGATCGCCGAACTTCGAGGATGGCGTCTTCCGGAATCCGGAGGGTGCCCCCCGGCCCGACGGCGCCATGCGCGAGTTCGCGAAGGCCTTCTTCCGCAAGGAAGAGCGGGTGCGCCGCGCCCCGGCGGGGATGGTGCCGGTGCACGCCACGACGCTGGCCGACCTCGCCAGGCCCCCGGCCCACGGACTGCGGCTGACATGGATGGGGCACTCCAGCGTGCTTGCCGAGATCGACGGCCACCGGGTGCTCTTCGACCCCGTCTGGGGCGAGCGCTGCTCCCCGTTCGCCTTCGCCGGGCCCAAGCGACTGCACCCCGTGCCGTTGTCGCTGGCGGCGCTCGGCCCGGTCGACGTAGTCGTCATCTCGCACGATCACTACGACCACCTCGACCTGCCCACCATCAAGGCCCTGGCCGATACGGACACGGTGTTCGCGGTGCCTCTCGGCGTCGGCGCCCACCTGGAGCACTGGGGTGTCTCCCCGGACCGGCTGCGCGAGCTGGACTGGAACGAGACGACGAAGGTCGGCGGTATCTCTCTGACCGCCACGCCCGCCCGCCACTTCTGCGGGCGCGGCCTGCGCAACACCCAGCACACCCTCTGGGCCTCGTGGGCCGTCGCGGGTGATGAGCACCGGATCTATCACAGCGGCGACACCGGATACTTCACCGGATTCAAGGACATCGGCGCCGAGCACGGCCCCTTCGACGCCACGATGATCCAGATCGGTGCTTACTCGGAGTTCTGGCCCGACATTCATATGGCGCCCGAGGAGGGCATGCGCGCCCACCTGGACCTTCAGGGCGAGAAGCCCAGCGGCGTGATGCTGCCGATCCACTGGGCGACCTTCAACCTGGCGGCGCATCCGTGGGCCGAGCCGGGCGAGGGGACCATCGCCGCCGCCCGCGCGGTCGGCGCCAGGATCGCGCTGCCCCGCCCCGGCGAGCCCTTCGAGCCCACGGCCGAGACGGTGCCGTCCGAGCCCTGGTGGCGCGCCGTGGCGCTCACGCCGGCCGGTGGCTGGCCCGTCCTGGAAAAGACGGTCGTCGATACGCCGGGTGACGCCGCTGAGGACACCGGAGAACCGGAGACCGTCCCGGCCGGGTGACCGGGACGTAAGCGCAGAACGTCGGCGAGGGCCGAGGGGCAGAACTGCTCCTCGGCCCTCGCTTTTTTCGCTGACCGGTTCTGACCGGGTCTGATCGATCCGATCGTGCACGGGAATGTACGTACGACTGGCTTATCGGTCTGTCGTACGAACGCTCATACCAGAGCGGGACGATGTCCGCCGGACTTTGTCAACTGCCCACCGAGTGTGATGCGGTGGCGACTACTGTGAGTGGCCGCCGAGCGACGCAGGGCCGGTTTTTTGGCATGCGCGAACGGCACCGCGATGGCGCATGCCCGACTCGCAGATCCGCGGGAGCCGCCACGGCCCCGACATACCCAGTACGAGGACGTCGATGTCTCACCTCCGCGCACCGGCCGCACGCGCTGACCGCCGCGAGGGCGGGCGCCACGGGCGACCGGTCGCCCGTACCGCCCCCTCGCTGCCCGAGACCCATATACGGCCCCAGCTCCTGCGTCTCGCGGTTCTGCCACCCATCGCGGTGGCTCTCAGCGCCAGCGCCGCCGTGCTGTTCACCGTCCGCTCGACCATGGCCAGGCCCAGTCTCACCCTGTGGATCGTCCTCGGCGGAGCCGTCGCGGTCGCCCTCGCGGGCATCGTGATCGCCGCCGTGGCCGCCAACCGCGCCGCCAGGTCCGTACGCGAGCGGGTCGGTACGCTGCGCGCTGCCAGCGCCCGTGACCAGGCCGAACTGCGCGGCCTTGTCGAGGCGTTGCGACGCGGCGAAGGGCCGCCCGCGCGCCGGAAGCGCGGCGAACCCGCCCCGGACGCCGACGAGTTCGACCTGCTCGCCGACGACCTCGCGCGCGCCCACGACGGCGCCGTCAGCGCGGTCGTCCAGGCCTCCCAGCTGTCCAGCCAGGCGGGCAGCGAGCAGAAGGTCGAGGTCTTCGTCAATCTGGCCCGGCGGCTTCAGTCCCTCGTGCAGCGCGAGATCTCGATCCTGGACGAGCTGGAGAATGAGATCGAGGACCCTGACCTGCTCAAGGGCCTCTTCCACGTCGACCATCTCGCCACCCGCATCCGCCGTCACGCCGAGAACCTCGCCGTGCTCGGCGGCGCCGTCTCCCGCCGTCAGTGGAGCAACCCGGTCTCCATGACCGAGGTGCTGCGCTCCGCCACCGCCGAGGTCGAGCAGTACTCGCGGGTCAAGCTTGTGCCGCCGATCGAAGGCACCGTGCGCGGTCACGCCGTCGCCGACGTGATCCATCTGCTGGCCGAACTCGTCGAGAACGCCACGCTGTTCTCGGCCCCGCAGACCCAGGTCCTGCTGCGCGCCAACCTCGTCACCTCGGGGCTCGCCGTCGAGGTCGAGGACCGCGGGCTCGGTATGCCGCCGGCCGAACAGCACAAGATGAACGCCCTGCTCGCCGACCCGGACCAGGTGAACGTCGCGAGCCTGCTGCAGGACGGACGCATCGGGCTGTTCGTGGTCTCGCAGCTCGCGCGCCGGCACGGCATCGCGGTACGGCTGCAGACCAATATCTACGGCGGCATCCAGGCCGTACTCGTCATGCCGCAGGGGCTCCTGGGCGCGGAACCCGAGCAGGCGGGGGCTGGGCAGACGCGGGCCGGGCAGTCGAGTGCGGGACAGTCGGGGGCAGGGCGGCCTGGAACGGTCGTGTCGGGAGCGGGTACGCCGGCTGATGGGGTTCCGGTGCACCGGGCTCCGCTTCAGGGGGTGCCGGTTCGCGGGACGCCGGGGCAGGGGAAGCCCGGGCAGGGGACGGCGGCTCCGGATGGTGTTGCGGCTCGGGGGGCGGAGGTCCCGGTTGCGGGCACGCCCGTTCCGGTGCGGGGGGTCGCGCCGGGCGCCCCCGGCGACGTATCGCATGCGCGGTGTGAGGAAGCCACTGCGCGCCCGGAAGCGACCGCTCGCCAGGAGACGACGGCGCAGGGGCAACGAGGCGAGAGCGCCGCGGAGTCCCAACAGCCGCGGGATGACGCGTCGGCCGGTACAACGGTGGTGCACGGCGGCCGTTCGGCGCCGCTCCCCGTGCGAGGCGCCGAGGCTCGGCCCAATCCGGCGGAGGCACTGCCCGGCATCCGGTCCGACGAGCGGCGGGTCGTGATCGAGAACGTCGCGAAGGCGGTCGCCTCGCCGACGCAGCGCAACGGCGCGGTGCGCGGCACCATGGGCAAGCCCCAACTGCCCAGACGGCGCGCCCAGGAGCACATCGTGCCCGAGCTGCGCGAGGGACCCCTGCCCCGCCCCGAGTCCGACTTCCTCGTCGGTCACGACCCCGGACTGATGGCGGCCTTCCAGCGGGGCATCGGGCTCGCCGAGGCCCAACAGCGGGACGCGGCACGCAAGGAGGCGCACGCATCACCCGAGGCGCCCGCGGCGCGCGAGCCCGCGGATGCGCCCTCGTATGACTTCACCGACCTCACCGACTTCACGGACTTCACCGCCCGGCACGACGGGAGCACATCAGCCGGATGATCAACGCCACCCCTACCCCCACTTCTCTGTCCACCCACACTTCCGCTCCCACCGACGTACGTACTTCAAGGAGTCGATCCCCCATGGCGAGCGATGTGCCGACCGCCCATGTATCCGATCTCGACTGGCTGATGAGCGGCCTGGTGCAGCGCGTCCCGCACACCAGAAGCGCGGTGCTGCTCTCCTGCGACGGGTTGGTGAAGTCGGTCCATGGGCTCGACCCCGACAGTGCCGACCACATGGCCGCCCTGGCCTCCGGGCTGTACTCCCTGGGACGCAGCGCGGGCGTCCGCTTCGGCGACGGCGGTGACGTACGGCAGGTTGTCGTCGAACTCGACTCCACCCTGCTGTTCGTGTCCACGGCGGGCTCCGGCACCTGTCTCGCCGTGCTCGCCGGCCGTGAGGCCGACGCGGCCGTGCTCGGATACGAGATGGCGATGCTGGTCAAGAGCGTTCGCCCGTATCTGATGACCGCGCCCAGGCAGTCCACCGCCGAGCCCTCGGCGATGAGGCCTTGAACGTGACCGCGGCCGGGGACGGGCCCTGGCTCGATGACGCGGCCGGACGCCTCGTACGCCCCTACACCGTCAGCAACGGCCGGACCCGGCCCAGTACCGCGCTCGATCTGCTGTCACAGATGCGGGCCACCGGAGCCACCCCGCTCGGCTACCTCGGCCCCGAGCACAACCAGGCGCTCGAACTGTGCCGGGTGCCCGTCTCGGTCGCCGAGGTGGCCGCACATCTGAAGCTGCCGGCAGCGGTCACCAAGGTGCTGCTGGCCGACCTCGTCGACTGCGGGGCGCTGACGACGAAACCCCCGGCCTTCCACCACAACCCGACTGACAGGTCTCTTCTGGAGGCAGTGCTCGATGGACTACGACGACAGCTCTGACCCCTTCCCCACCGCACTGAAGATCCTGGTGGCGGGAGGGTTCGGGGTAGGCAAGACCACCTTTGTCGGCGCGGTGAGCGAGATCGCGCCGCTGAGTACGGAGGAGTTGCTCACCACCGTCAGCGCCTCTACCGACAATCTCGACGGCATCGAGAACAAGGTAGAGACGACCGTCGCGATGGACTTCGGGCGCATCACACTCGATCCGGAACATGTGCTGTACCTGTTCGGTACGCCCGGACAGGAGCGGTTCTGGTTCATGTGGGACGAGCTGTGCGAGGGCGCGCTCGGCGCAGTCATCCTCGCCGACACCCGCCGCCTGGAGGAGTGCTTCGCCGCCGTCGACTTCTTCGAGCAGCGCGGCCTGGGATTCATCGTCGCCGTCAACGAGTTCGACGGCGCCTACCGCTACGACCCGGAAGAGGTGCGGGCGGCCATCGACCTCGACCCGGCGATCCCGATCGTGCGCTGCGACGCAAGGATTTCCAGCTCAGGGGTGCAGACCCTGTTGACCCTCGTCCGCCATCTGATCGCCCACGCACCCACACGCGCCCCCAGTTACGGAGCCCGAACATGAGGTACGACCCGCCGCGCCTGGCCGGTCGGCTGCTGCTCACCCCCGAGGACAAGGACGCCCCCGCCCGTACGCGACGGCTGCGCCGGCTCGGTCTGGGGGAGCGGGCCGAGCCGGCCTTCGACGCCTTCGCGGACCGGCTCGCTCAGATCGCCGCGGTGCCGTACGCGATGGTCAACTTCATTGACGAGAACGGGCAGTTCTTCGCAGGGCTGCATACTCCGGATGGCGCGGGCACGGGGGCGGACTCCGGTGGGCGGTCCGCCGTGATCCTCGCCGCGGACGGTACGGAGTACCGGTTCGGCCGCCACATGGCCCGCGACTACGGCTTCTGCCCCCATGTGGTGGTCCGGGGGAAGGCACTGGCCCTGGAGGACGTACGCGACTATCCGCGGTTCGCCGGGAATCCGGTCGTCGACGAGATCGGCATCCGCTCCTATCTCGGGGCCCCGCTCATCGACCGCACGGGGACCGTGCTCGGCACGGTGTGCGTCGAAGACATCGAGCCGAGGCCCTGGGGGCGGGCTGGCCTGGAGACCATCAAGGCGATGGCGGCGGAACTCGTCGAGCGGATCGAGCTGCGGGAGAGCGGCGGAATCTGAGGGCCCTTCATATTCTGGGGCTTCATGTGAGGAGTCTTCTGGGGGTCTCCATAGGTCCATAGGGATGGGCCCCAGAAAAGTGCCCTCCTAGGGTCCTCATGCGGAAAGTGCTCTCCTGGGGTCCTTATGCGGAAAGTCGCCTCCCAGGGGCCTTCATACGGAAACGGTGTCCCCTTCGGGGAAGGTGATCCTGACTTCGTGCTCCTCCACCGCGCAGGACACCGACTCCCGCAGAGCCTGAGGATGTATGGCGTCCCGGGTCAGCGCGACCAGCGTGACGTACACACCGCTGCCTCCCGGACGACCGGCCGCACAACGCACGTACGGTGTCGCTGAATGCGGGCCCAGAGCGTTGGCGTCCACCTCGCGTGCGATGCCCGCGTCCTCGTCCCAGCCGTGCAGCGCGACGACCACACTGGTCAGCCCGTCCGGGGTCCGCGCCAGCGCCCAGCCCGAACCCCGCTCCGCCGTGGGCCGGGCCTCGGCGGCGACCGCGTAACCGCCCTCCCGCACCGCCACACCGGCCGGCGCCTGCACCCGGTGTACGCGGATCTCCCAGGGGCCGCGCAGCACACTCGTCGTCTCGATCGGGAACTCGGTGTGGTTTCCTGGGAGTTGAGCTTGATAGCGGGACGCCGCCGTACGTCCGGAGCAGTGCAGTGGATGGATCAGGCGACGGCGGGAGGCGGTGCCGTCCGGGGCGAGCAGCGCGATGTGTCCGTCCATCGTGCGCTCCCAGGCATGCGCGCCCGACTCGGGAGCGGTGGCCGAGGAGTATCCGAACTTCGCGTAGTGCGGGTCGTCTTCGGGAGCCCGGTCGGGGGAGTTGTGGTCGCTGCCGTGGTTGACGAGGCGGACGATGCCGTCGTGCCTCGTGCCGTGCAGCAGCCAGCCGGGTGCCGGGAGCGCGGTGTACTGGTCCGACTCCTCGACGGGGAGCGGCAGTTCACGCTCCGTCCACACCGGGTGGTCCCGGGGCAGCAGCAGCCCGAGGAAACCTTTGCTCGCCCAGTACGGTGACGCGGGCCCCGAGTACGGCTGCGTCATCGGCAGGAACGTGCCGTACCAGCCCAGCGGCAGCAGCCCCCGCTCGTCGGGCACCCCGCGCTCCACGAAGTGGCTCACCGCACCGGAGGCCAGCCGGCGGGTGAGACCCGGCGCCAGCGCAGTGCAGCCGGCGAGGGCGCCCAGCCACACCGGGGCGGTGGTGGCGAAACGGTACGTCAGGGAGCGGCCCTGGAGCACAGGTGCGCCGTCCGCACCGAAGAACTGCGGGTAGACGGCGAGGAATTGGGCGAGCCGGTCCCGGTAGACCCGGCCGCGGCCGCCGCCCTCGCCGCCCGTCATCCGCGCCCACAGCAGCGGGTACAGGTGCATGGCCCAGCCGTTGTAGTAGTCGAAGGCACGCCCCTCGCCGTCGCTGTACCAGCCGTCGCCGACATACCAGTCCTCGATACGGTCGAGCCCGGCGTCGATGTCGTCCTGCCGGTACGGCGCGCCGACCGAGGCCAGGAACTGCTCGGCCACCACCTGGTAGAGCCGCCAGTGGTTGTCCCAGGTGCGGCGGCCCACGAAACCCCACAGCCAGTCCACGACCCGCTCCCGCACGTCGCCGTCGAGGCGGTCCCAGATCCACGGGCGGGTTTCGTGCAGTCCGACGGCGATCAGGGCGGCCTCGGCCATCTGCTGGGAGCAGTCGGTGAGTTCGGGCCAGGCTTCGCCGCTGTCGCGGTCCGTGCCCGTTGTCAGACCCCGCGCGTACCGTTCTATGAGACGGGGATCCACCTCGCCGCGTGCTCCCGCGATCCGGAAAGAGGCCAGCAGAAATGACCGTGCGAAGCCTTCAAGACCGTCCGACACCACACCCGACCAGGAGGTTCTGCCGGGCAGCCGATACTGCGCCAGGCCCGGCGTCGCATAGGGAACCAGCGCCTCCAACTGCCGGTCGGCGAGCGCCTCCCAGTGCGCCCGCGTCCAGCCGGTGAGCGGCGACAGGACGCGGTCGGCGGGTGGCAGGGCCAGATGCGGTGCGGGCATGTAAGTGTCCTGACTCCTCGGGTCGCCGGTCGATTTGAGGGTTCCGAGGAGGGATACGGCTGCACGCCGCGGATAGATCAATTGAACGGGCAGAGGCGTCCGCCTTGGCTTGAACTCGGCTGAGCAGGTGAATGTCAGTGGGATTGGCTACGGTGCGAGTCATGCCGGACGCAGAAGATGTACGCCGTATCGCCCTCTCCCTGCCGGACACGACCGAGAAGATCGCGTGGAGCATGCCCACCTTCCGGGTCGCGGGGAAGATGTTCGCCACACTGCCCGAGGACGAGACGTCCATCGCTGTGCGCTGCCCGAAGGAGGAGCGGGACGAACTCGTCCTGGCGGAGCCCGGGAAGTTCTGGATCGCCGACCATGAGGCGGGCTTCGCCTGGGTGCGCGTCCGGCTCGCAACGCTGGAGGACGACGACGAACTGCGGGATATCCTGGCGGACTCCTGGCGCCAGGCCGCTCCGACCCGACTCCTCGAGTCCTACCCGGAGTTGGGCCTTCCGGCGGCTGACTGAGGGTGTTGTGGGTACCGATCACGACTGGGCGCCCGCTCCGGCCTTCAGGAACTCTCCGATCCGCTGCCGCAGGGAAGCCGCGTCCAGCCCGTGTGCGGCCACGTGCTCGTCGATCCGCCCGTACCGGCGCAGCTCACGGCGGCCGACGCCGAGACCGAGTACGCGGTGCGGAAGGTCCGCGAGGGCGTCGTTGGCGGCGGAGGTCGACGTGCCGGCCAGGTACGGCTCGACGAGGACGACATCGGTGCCGGCCGTCTCCGTGGCACGGCGCAGGGTGGCCGCGTCGAAGGGCCGTACGGTCGTCGCGTACAACACGGTGATATCGAGCCCCTCGGTGGCCGTGAGCACCGCGTCGAGCATCGGCCCGACGGCGACGACGACACCGGCGCGCCCCTCGCGAACGGTCAGGAACCGCGATCCGTCCACCGGCAGGGCCTCCGCATTGGACTGCACCGACAGGCGTACGTAGACCTTGTCGTCGCCCGCCGCGACCGCGTGCCGCAGCAGTGTCTCCGCCTCGTCCGGGTGGCCAGGGACGTGGACGGTCCAGCCGTCGAGTGTGTCGAGCAGCGCCACATCGCCGGGTGCCATATGGGTGTACCCGCCAGCGGGCCAGTCGAAGGAGGCGGAGGCGCTGACCAGCACCGCGCCCACGCCCTGATGCCCGAGATCCAGCTTGACCTGCTCGAAGGGCCGCTCGACCAGGAAGCTCGCGAAGGTGTGCACCACGGGCCGCAGCCCGGTCAGCGCCAGGCCGGCACCCGCTCCGACCAGCAACTGCTCACGGATGCCGAGGTTGATCACCCGATCCGGATGCCGCATCCGGATCTCCTCGAAATCGGCCATACCGATCTCGGCGAGAACCACCGCGACGCGCGGATCTTCATCGAGCAGCCGCGAGACTACGAGGGCCAAGCGGTCACGCATGGTGTCCATGATTCGGAACTGCCTTTCTGGGTCTGGTGTTGATGAGAGACCTGGGGGTTGTGGTGCGTGCTTGAGGGACCTGGATCTCAGGCGGATTTGGGCTCGACCTGGGCGATGACCACCCGCGGCCGTCCGGGATGCGGCGCGGTGAACGCTTCGTACAGGGCCTCGTGCTCCCGCCCGTCGACGCTCTCGACGGACCAGCCCGCGGCCTCGAACCGCGCGGCGATCCCGCCGGGGCGGGCATAGCTGGCGGAGGAGTTGTCGATCACCACGGTGTGCAGCCGGTCGAGCCCGGCAGGCCCGGCGTACGCGATCGCCTCGTGATTGCTGCCCTCGTCCAGCTCCGCGTCCCCGACCAGCACCCACACGGCGGGCTCGTGCAGCCCCTGGGCCCGAAGCCCCAGCGCCGTCCCGACCGCGATCGGCAACCCGTGCCCGAGCGAACCGCTGCCGATCTCGGCGCCCGGCACCAGCACCCGGTCGGGGTGGTGGCCGAGCGGAGAGTCGTACGAGCCGAACCCCGGCAGCCACTCCACCGGCACGAATCCCTTGGCGGCGAGCACCGCGTAGTACGCCATCGGCCCGTGCCCCTTGGAAAGCAGGAATCGGTCCCGCTCCGGATCGTCCACCCGCTCCGGAGTGACTCGCAGGACCCGGTCGTAGAGCACCCAGAGCGCGTCGAGGGTGGATGTGGCGGCGGGCCCGTGCTTCTCGTCCCCGCTCATCAGGCTCAGCAGCCCGGACAGGTCCTCGTATGTGTATCGCCGTTCCGCTGTCTTGGTCATGCTGACGATCGTGCAACCTCAAGCAAGATTGAGGTCAAGTGGCGTCTCTCGGAGGAAAAGGAGTGCGCGACCACCGGTCCGAGTGCGGTATTGTTTCCATGCGCGTTCGACCAGGGAAACCCCAGGTCACAGCGGGCATCGGGACGTGGCGCAGCTTGGTAGCGCACTTGACTGGGGGTCAAGGGGTCGCAGGTTCAAATCCTGTCGTCCCGACGGTGTTCACCAGCGGGTCTGCCGGAAACGGCAGGCCCGCTGGATGCGTTCGTGTGACACGTGATGGCGGCGTGATGGCAACTCGCGCCCCTCTCGGCGGCCGGTCTCAGACCGCTCGGTCTTCTGATGCCGGGCCGGTCTGGTGGCGGTGTTTACGGTCCGCGCGTGTGAGGGCCCTGTCGATGGCGGTGACGGCGTCGCGGGCGGCGTGGGGCAGTAGGTGGCCGTAGAGGTTGACGGTGGTGGAGAGCGTCGAGTGGCGCAGGGTCTTGGAGACCACGGCCAGCGGGACCCGTGAGCTGATCATGATGGTGGCGGCGGTGTGTCGCAGGTCGTGGATGCCGATCCGCGACAGGTCGATCTCCGCCGAGCGCTGGCGCAGCTCGGTCAGAATGCTCTGCGGGCGCAGCGGCGAGCCGTCCGGCTGGCAGAACACCAGGCCCTCCAGGGGCGTGCCCGGGGGCTGGCCGACCCGGGCGAGGACGGCCTGGCGCTCCAGTGCGGCGGCGACGCGCGGGGACAGGCTCACCCAGTTCCGGCTCGCCTTGGTCTTCGGGTGGCCGAGGTAGAGCCGGTTGTTGTTGACGGCCGTGAGGTTCCACCGCACCAGCAGGGTCTTCTCCGGCAGGTGGACATCGGTCCAGTGCAGGCCGAGGGCCTCGCCGCGGCGCATGCCGGTGCCCAGCAGCAGCTCGAACAGGTCGGCCAGCTGGTCTCCGTAGTGGGTGTGGTTGTGGCGCAGGGACGCGGCTGCCTGGGTGGGGTTCCAGCAGATCCGCTCCTGCGCCGCCGGCCGCGGCAGCATCGCATACCGGCACGGGTTGTCCGCGATCAACCGGCCACGCATGGCGGAGCCGACGGCGCTGGAGAAGGTGGCGCCGATCCGGTAAACGGTCGTACGCCCCCGGCCGCGGGCGAGCTCGGCCTCCTGCCAGGCGGTGATGTGCCGCGGCCGCAGGTCCTGGAGAGCGATGCGTCCGAAGGACGGGATGAGGTCGGCGCGGACGTAGTCGCGGTAGCGGACGAACGTGGTGGGCTTGAGTGTTTCTTCCTTGGTACGCAGCCAGTCGGTCAGGTAGGCGGCAAGGGTGAGGTACTCGTCACCGTAGAGCCCACTGCGCTCGCACGTCAGGGCGCGCTCCAGCGCCTCGTGGGCGGCCGTGCGGATGGGAAAGCCGCTGCGGCAGTGGGGTTTGCTTCTGCCGTCGGCGGACGGCAGGTCGACGGCGAAGGCCCACGAGCCGTGCCGGGAACGGCCCTTGAGCTTTGGACAGGCCGCGCCGAACTGCCGGCCGTCGGGCCGACGGCAGCCGCAGCGCCGGTAGAGACGACCGTGCTCAGGAGGGCGAGGAGCCATGGTACTCACCTCCAGTGGGGGAGTGCGTTCGCTCCACAGTGATGGCGGCATCCTCCGGCGTATCAGCTGGCCGATCATGGCGTTTCCTGGGCGGACGCCATCACCTCGCCGTCACATCACGCGTGTCGCCAACGCTGAGCAGCAGCGGCCCCTTTGAGTTCGCTGAGGTGCCCCGGTCGAGCGTGATCGTTGGGCGGGTGTAGTGACTCGGCCGAGGATCGTGGACGATGACTTGGGGGCGCTGATCGAACCGATGTTGCCGCCCTGGCCGAAGCGGTCGCCGGGGCCGAGGCCAGTGGATGATTGACTCTGTCTGCAGGGCAGACTGTACGTCCCGCACTAGGACAACGCCTGGCAGCTCCTCCCGCTGGAGCTGGAGTTCGGGTCGCAACGGTCCGGAGTGGTCTCGCCTCCGCCGCGCCGCTGCGTCCTGATGCCTCGGAGGCGGTCCTGGCGCGCCTGAACTCTTCAACTACGTCAGCGTCATCACCGGCTGAGCCGTGAGCGAACTCCTCGGCTCCACCGGCCAGTTCCCGTCTTGCCTACGCGGCTCCGGCCACCCTGGCGTTCCTTCTCCTGAAGCCAGGCAGGCCGATGGAGGGGGATTGCCCGTGTGGTGCTTGCCGGGCGCAGGCACGGCGATGGGCTCAGGGTGGCCGGACCGCTGCTGCTGTGGTGAGTGATACCCCCAGGTGGCCCAGAGGTCATCCGGCGCCCAAGCCGTCAGGCGTGGCCGGGACGGTTTCGCGTACAGCCAAGTACACCGCGTGCACCGCGAGCACACGCTCGATCTCATCGATGATCGGTGCGAAGAACTGCTGTCGGTGGTCCGCGTCCGTCATGGAGGTGACCGCGAAGTACATGCTGCCGAATGCGGCGAAGAGCGTGGCGTTCCGCAACATCGCGACCGGGATGACGGGGAAAAGGACAGATGTCTCGGGTTTCTCGCCGATCCACCGTTCCGCCGTCTCGGGCGTGACCACCAGTACGCCCAGAGCAAGGAAGAAGGCGAACAGCGCCGAGCCGACCACCGCCGCCTGCACGAGCTGGCGGCTGGCCAGCATCAGCAGCAGATTGCGTTCCTGTCGTGCGGTCAGCGGCATTGCAGGCAGCTGACCGCCGGACGCCAGGTGTTCGACCGGCGCACCGGCCAAGGGCGTGCCCTGGCACGCCGCCGACAGAGTGGGCAGGCTGAGGTCCTGCTCGACCCGGCCGATCTCGTCGCGCAGGCGGGCAGCGGCGGCAAGCACGGTGATCGCAGCGAAAAGCACGACGACGAGCCCGACGCGCCACCACGCCAACCGGTTCATGGCCTGCCACAACTCGCCGGTGAAGAACAGGAAGAGTGTGACGAAGAGCAACGCGGGCAGCGCCCGGCCCAGCAGGTGCACGCTGTTGCGCAGATCAAAGACCGAGTGACGGACCGCCCGACGCAGAAGCGTGCCGAGGCCGTACGTCGTGGCGACAAGTGTGGCGACGAATGCGGCGGCGAAGAAGATCACGAAACCCAGCAGCCCGGCTACGTTGCCGCCCGGCGGAGTAACGGCTCCGTCGACGGCGAGCTGCAACAGGGGTACCGCGACCGGCATCGTGGCGTACACGGCGAGGATCGCGATGACGGTCCTGCGCGAGAAACGGGGAAGCCGCCGTACGAAAACGGTACTTGTACCCCACGCGGCCAGCGTCATCACGGCGACGCCACCAAGGAGGACCCACCCCTGCGAACCCGCGGACCTGAGCGGGACGAGCCAGGCCAGGCTGGCCAGCGCCACGAAGGCCAGCGACGGCAGCATGCGGGAGAGCACGTGACCGACGAAGCCGTAACCCTCGATCATCGTGGGTGCGCCTCGCCGGACGAACCAACGCTCGGTTCGGCGCGGCGTCGCCTGCGACACCGTGTATGGCATGGTTGATCGGCCCTTTGGTCACCACGGAATGAGCGATCCGAACATCAACTCGACCGCACCTTATGCCAAGGCTCATGACCAGGGTGAAGGACGGCCCGGGCCGGTGAGAGCCCGGGCCGTTCGCCGCGCTACTTCCCTGCGAGCGGTGTGACGGCGATGCGTCCGATGACCGGTGCGTACGGGGACCGCTGGTCGTACTGGTGTAGGTGTCGCCGTTGAAGTCGGGCAGTTTCTGCGCGGTGAAAGTGAGCCGGTTCGTGCCCTTCTTCAGGTGACCGGGACGGTCAGTTCCCAGAAGCTGTTGAAGTGGCAGGTCGTCGGGAACAGCACGCGGCGGGCCGGTCCGCCGTTGACGGAGAGGTCGGCGTGGCGGGCGATCGGGTCGGGGTTGTAGTGAGTGGCGGGTGCCTGTTCGGCGTTGGAGTAGCGGAGGTCACGGCGTGCCGGCCGGAGCGTTCGGCGGCGACGTCGAGGGAGAGTGCGTTGGCCTTGCCGTCGCCGATGCCGGTGACTGCCTCCGTGGACGGGCTCTTGCTGCTGGCCACGGTCGATCTTCTGAAGCCCTCCGGGGCCCGCACACGCCGGGCGCGAGGCGCGGTGTGGTCGGCGTTTCTGCTGGGGATCGCGGTCTCTCTGGCTGCGAACATCGCGGCGGCGCCGGCTTTGGAGTGGAAGCCGGTGCTGGTTGCCGGATGGCCTCCCGTCGCGCTGCTGTTGTCGGTGGAGTTGTTGGTGCACCGCCCAGTTGGCGTGGCCGGAGACCAGGGTGAGAGAAACGGTCCCGTGATGGGTGCGCGTCCGCAGCAGGGCGAGGATCCATTGCTGGCGCGGGCGCAGGTCCTGGATACCAGGCACCGGGAACTGCATCAGCGCCCCATTTCGGCTGAGACCCTGCGGAAGGAACTCCATATCGGCGCGAGTCGATCGAGGCAGTTGGTGGACCTTGTACGGGGGAGCCGTCGCAATGGCAAGGGCGCTGATGCACCTCATGATGGAGTAGGCGCACACCGCGGGCCGGGTCTGAAGTGACTTGCGCCGGAAAGCGTACGGCCAGCGATGCCCTGAGGAAGCACCAGTGCTGCAGACACACAGTGATCCGCGGCAGCTCTGCGATTCGGCGATCAGACGCCGAGGGGACTGCGCAGGTTTGAGCCACACTGCGCCGCAGGCCCGCCACCTGGCCGCGGCGCAGTCCGACCCTGCCGACCAACAGAACGATCAGTCGGTCCCGAAAATGCCCGCACCATCAACTCCTGTCACGGGTCGTGCAACAAGCCGCCGCAGAGCCACACCCCGAGAACGAGTCCCAGGAGCTCAACGAACCCACCCCGCCCCACGCGATCCACCCTGAGAGAACGAGTGGTGCTCGACGAGCCGTATCGAGGAGTCGGTGGCGATCCCTGCAACAGCTCTGCCAGTCGTGGTGCGGGCTGTGAGCAGCGCGAGAGACGGACTGACCCGGCCCTCCGTGCAGGCAGGCCGTGACGGGAGTAGAGGCATTGAGGCGCGGGCGTACCCGAGACGCACGCGGCCGCCCGGCTCGGTGCCGGCGCTCGTGGGGCGGGGCAGCTCGGTCCACGCCGAGCCCGGCTTGCGTACGGTGGGTGTCGGCACGTTGAGCGCCTTGGCGAGTTGGGGCAGGAGGCGGAAGCGGGCGGCGTGGTTCTGGATGGCCACCTTGTCCTTCCGGGTCCGGCACGGCGGGTGAGGAGCAGCGCAGAGTAGCCGCGCCCCCTTTGCCTACCCACCCAGGTGTCCCCCTTTGATCGGCATCACGGGCAGTATGGACTCGTGCCGCTTCTCACTCAGACCCGTTTCCGGCTGCCTCGTGGTGCTTGTGCTGACGCCGCGCTGGCTTTGGGGACGTTCGTGCTGCTGGCGATCGCCGAGGGACAGCGGCCGCGTAATGGCGAGGGCTCGATGCCCTCGCTGATCGTGTCCTGGCTGCTGATCGTCACGGTGTGCGGCGCGCTGATGTTCCGGCGCCGATGCCCGGCGACGGTGGGCTGGTTCACGGCGCTGGCCACCGGACTCTACTACGTACTCAGCACCGTCGACGGGCCGTTGGTCTTGGTCCCGATCGTGGCGCTGTACGCCATCGCAGCCCAGGGCCGGATGCGGTTGGCCGTCGCCATTGCGTCGGCGATGGTGATCGGTGTCGGCGTGGGCGCCATCATGACCCACAGCGATGTCACGGGTACGGCGGTGTTCATGCTCACCGGCTGGCTGGTTGCCGTCGTGGCGCTCGGCAGTGTGCGGCACGGTCGGGTGGCGTACGCCGAGGAGGAGGCGCGGCTGCGGGCCATCGAGGAACGGCTGCGCATTGCCCGCGAGTTGCACGATGTGATCGGGCACAACATTTCGATGATCAATGTGCAGTCGGGTGCGGCTCTGCATCGGTTGAAGAAGGACCCTGCGCAGGCCGAGGCGGCGCTGAGCGCTATCAAGGCGGGTAGTCGGGAGACCTTGCAGGAGCTGCGGGCCACCCTCGACGTGCTTCGCCGGGTCGACGAGGATGCGCCCAGGGCACCCGCGCCGGGTCTGGCCCGGGCGGATGCACTGGTGGCCTCGGCGAAGCTCGCAGGGCTCGCGGTGCGGATCGAACGCACCGGGGCTGAGCGCGCGTTGCCTGCCCAAATCGACCTGGCCGCGTACCGGATCGTGCAGGAGTCGTTGACCAATGCGGTCCGGCACAGCGGCGCCGGACAGGTCACGATCCGGATCGCCTACGGGGACCGGGAGCTGATGGTCGCCGTCGAGGATGACGGTCAGGGTGCGGCAGCCCGCCCGGCCAGGGCGGGCGGCGGCAGTGGCATTGCCGGAATGACGGAGCGGGCGCGGGCATTGGGGGGCGAGCTGGCCGCGGGCCCATGGCCGGAAGGCGGATTCGCGGTGCGGGCCCGGCTACCGTACGAGATCACAGGAGAGCAGACGGAGCGGAGTAGCCGATGATCAGGGTCCTGCTGGTGGATGACCACTGGCTGGTGAGGGCCGGGTTCCGGTCGGTCCTGGAGGACGAGGACGACATCGAGGTGGTGGGGGAGGCCGCCGACGGGCAAGCCGCGGTCTCGGCCTGTCGCGAGCTGAAGCCGGACGTGGTGTTGATGGACATCCGGATGCCGGGGATGGACGGTCTGGAAGCCTCCCAGGTGATCACGGAGGATGAGCAGCTGGTGGCGGTGAAGGTGGTCATCCTGACGACCTTCGATCTGGACGACTACGTGTACGGGGCGCTGCGCGCCGGGGCGACCGGCTTCCTGGTGAAGGACACCGAGCCGGAGGAACTGCTGCACGCGGTGCGGGTCGCCGCCCGGGGCGACGCCCTGATCAGCCCGTCGGTCACCCGGCGGCTCATCGCCGAGTTCGCCGGCCGGGTCAAGGGCCCTCAGCCGGACCCTCGGCTCGACGTGCTGACCGACCGGGAGCGCGAGGTCATGCAGCTGGTGGCCGCGGGGCTCACGAACGACGAGATCGCCGAGCGGCTAGTGCTGCAGCCTTCGACGGCGAAGACGCACGTCAGCCGCATCCTGATGAAGCTGGGCGCACGGGACAGGTCACAGGTCGTGGTGCTGGCGTACGAGTCGGGAATGGTCAGTCCCGGCTGGCTGGAGGACTAGACAGGCCCGGCCCTCACCTGGCCGGCCGCGGGCCCGCAGGCGTCGTAATGCCCCGGGGTACCGCTTCCTACATCCGCTGGGGTATGCCCTGTGTCATCCCGGGACTGATGATTTCAACCGCGTCGCGCGTGCACCATCAACGGCATGAACGCACCCCCTCCTCGGACATGCCACGGAGGCTGGCTGCATGCTGGCGGCCCCTGGATGGTCGGCGTGACCGGGGTCGCCGCTGAAGCATGGTCAGCTGCTTCTTCCGCCAGGTCACTCACGCTTCCATCTCAGGACGTCACTACGGCTCCCACCCGGGGCGCACCCGCCCCCGTACAGGTGCACCTGCGCCGGACGAGCGCGGCCGTACACCCTGCGGCAGTCCGGGTGATTCGCTGACTCGGCATGCCCGCTGCCACGCGCGGCGCCTGAACCTGTACCTGTCTGACCACCTCACCCGCCCGGAGGAACCACGCATGTTCCGTCCCTTGCACGCGGTGCTCGCGTCCATGGACCGCCTGACAGACAGGGGCGAGAGTGCGTCCATCCCCACGCCTCCCACCCGCACCGTCATCCGGGCCATGGTCGCGGCGACCGCCGTGGTGGTCGCCGTGGGCCTGCTGACCGGGAACCCAGTGTTCCTCCTCGGCCTGCTCGTGTTTCTGCCGGCGTTCGCCGCCGCACTGTGCACCCCCCGCCAGACAGCGCTGGTCTCCGCCTGGGTGAGCGCCGTGGTCCTCGTACCCGTGGTGCTTCAGCCGGGCGGAGAACGGATCGACGATGCTGTCCTGGCTCTGCTCGTCGTCGCCTTCGACGCGATGGCCGTCTACGGCTCCCGGGTGCGGATCACGCGGGAAGAGGAGCTGGTGCGACTGCGGTCCTCCGCGGCCGCAATGCAACGGCAAATCCTCCGGCCGTTGCCGGTGCTCACCGACGACGTTCTGGTAGATGGCGTGTACGAGCCAGTGCAGCAGGACGAGCTCGTCGGCGGCGACATTTACGAGGTCGCCGCCACCCCCTGGGGCACCCGGGTGCTGATCGGTGACGTCCAGGGGAAGGGGCTCGCCGCCATCGGTGCGGCCATCGCCGTCGTCGGCGCCTTCCGCGAGGCCGCGCATCGCGAGGCGACGCTGACCGCGCTCGTCGACGCCCTCGAGGCAGCGGTCGTCCGCCATAACGACTACAGCCGACCACGCGGTGAGCCGGAGCGATTCGTGAGCGCTCTGGTCGTCGGAGTGGACAAGGGCGCCGAGGCTCAGATTGTCGTCTGCGGTCACCCCCCGCCCTATGTGCTGCACGGTGAAGCCGTCACCACCGTCACCGCCGTCGCCACACAGCAGGAGCACGTGCCGCTCGGCCTGGAATCCCTGGTTGACGAGCCGCGCATGGTCACCTGGTTCGGCTTCCCCGTCGGGTCCACGCTGCTGCTGTGCACCGACGGTCTGACCGAGGCCCGCGCGCCCGGAGGCGGTTTCTATCCGCTGGAGGCGCGCCTCGGCGGCTGCACCGACATCACTGCCAGCCGACTCACCCGCTCTCTCGTCGCCGACATGCGTGACTTCACCGCCGGTACGCAGCAGGACGACGTCGCGGTCCTTGCCGTACGCCGCTCCCCGCATCAGCCACTGGAGCTGCACTCTGACGGCGTTCTTCCGGCGGACGCCCTGCGATGACGCGCTGACCGCGCGCTGCAACAGCGGGCGCCCAGCGAATCCGGCCAGCGCTACCGGCGGACTGCCCCCACATGGCCGTGGGGAGCTCAGGGCCGGCGAGCCTGCTTCAGCCGTAGTTCCTGGACGCCTCGACCATCCGGGCCTGTCACGCCCAGGACAGCGGGCGAGACGACGCCGGACCAGCCAGTGATCATCCCCCGCCAATCCGGGCTGGTGAGCGTGGCCTGACTCGATGACCGTCCGCCCGTGGGCGCCGTCGTACCTCAGGGGTACCGCGTCTCATACATCTGCTGGGGTACGCCTGGTGTCGTCTCGGGACTGACGTTTTGGGCCTGGTCGCGCATGCACGATCAACGGCATGAACGCACCTCGCTCTTCCGGACGGGTCACGACCGCGATCGTCGGCGCTCTCGTCGGAGCTGCCGCCGGAATTCTGCTGGTCTCGGCCGCCGGGGCCCTGGCCTTGGAGATCGACGGCCTGTTCGCCGGCCTGGCGATCGGCGCGCCTGCCCTGTGCGGCGCCGTGGTGGGCGCGTTCCTCATGCCCGGCAACTCACGCTCGAATCCGAGGTAGTCACCATGTCTCCCAACCGCGGCGCACCCGCGCCCCTTGCCCCGCCTGCACCACCAGGCCGAGAAGGCCGACGAGCCAAAGCGCGCGTCGGCCGGTTCGGCGCCATGGCCGACTGGGCCCAGCGTCACCGCTGGGCCGCCCTGCTGCTCTGGGTGGCCGTCCTGGCCGCCGTCACCTTGGGCTCGACGGCCGCCGGCGCCGCGTACAAGAACAACTTCGCGCTGCCGGGCACCGACTCGCAGACGGCCACCGACCTGTTCACGAAGCACGGTTCGAGCCAGGCCGGGGACAGTGTCGAGATCGTCCTCAAGGACACCCAGGGCATCGACCAGCCCAAGGCCGCCGTGGAGAAGATGCTGGCCGAGGTCGAGCAGCTGCCGGGCGTCGCCGAGGTGCGCAGCCCTTACGCCGACGCCGCTGCCGTGTCCAAGGACGGCACGATCGGCTACGCCACCGTCACGCTCGACGGCAAGACCGAGGCCGTGCCGAAGGCGCAGGTCGCCAAGATCATCGAAACCGCCCAGGACATCGAGTCAGGCAGTCTCCAGGTCGAGCTCGGTGGCGAGGCCGTGCGCGGTGCCGAGGAGAAGGAAGCCCCGATCGCGGAAATGGCCGGCATCGTGGCCGCTGTGATCATCCTCGGGCTGCTCTTCGGCTCCCTGGTGGCGGCCGCCGTGCCGCTGGTCACTGCCCTCTTCGCGGTCGGCTCGGCCCTCGGGCTGATCATTTTCGCCTCGCACATCTTCACCATCGCCGACTTCACGCCGCCCATCACGATGCTCGTCGGGCTCGGCGTCGGCATCGACTACGCCCTGCTGATCTTCTACCGCTACCGGCAGGAACTCACCGACGGCGCCGAGCCGGACCAAGCCACCCGTAAGGCCCTGGACGCCGCAGGACGTACGGTGTTCTTCGCCGGCTGCACGGTGATCATTGCCCTGCTGGGGCTGGTCGCGCTCGGTCTCGGCTCGCTGCAGGGTGTGGCCCTTTCCCTGGCGCTGACCGTGCTGACCACCATGGCCGCCTCGCTGGTCCTGCTGCCCGCACTCCTTGCGATCCTCGGCAAGCGCATCCAGCGCCATGTGCTCAAGCACGCGGCCAAGACCGAGGCCAAGGGCAAGGCCGAAGGACGCCGCTGGAGGGCCCTGGCCTCGGCGGTACAGCGTCGGCCGTTGCCGGCTCTGGTGGCCGCCACCATCGCCCTGCTGGCGCTGTCCGCACCGGCTCTGGGCATGCGGCTCGGCTTCGCCGACGCGGGCAACGATCCGAAGACCATGACTTCCCGGCAGGCGTACGACCTGCTCACTGAGGGCTTCGGCCCGGGCTTCAACGGTCCGCTGATCGTCCTTGCGCAAGGAGACGCGGCAGCAGGCAAGACCGTGTCGGCCGCACTGGCCAAGACCGAGGGTGTGGCGGCGGCCAGCCCTGCGGTGCCCTCCGAGGATGGCGCCCTGTCCACCGTGTTCGTCTATCCGACGACGAAACCGCAGGACAAGGGCACTGCCGACCTGGTGCACCACCTGCGCGAGGACGTGGCCCCGAAACTCGAGCAGGACACCGGCGCCAATGTCCTGGTGGGCGGTGCCGTCGCAGGCTCCCAGGACTTCTCGGAGACCGTCGCCAAGCGGATGCCGATCTTCATCGCCGTCGTGGTCGGGCTGTCGTCCCTGCTCCTGATGATGGTCTTCCGGTCGATCCTGATTCCCCTCAAGGCAGCGTTGCTGAACCTGATCTCGATCGCCGCCGCGCTCGGCGCCATGACCCTGGTGTTCCAGCACGGTTTGTTCGGGGTGCAGCCGGGCCCGATCGAAGCCTTCCTTCCCGTGCTGATCTTCGCGATCGTGTTCGGGCTCTCCATGGACTACGAGGTGTTCCTCGTCGGGCGAATGCACGAGGAGTGGGAACGTACGAAGGACCATTCCCTCGCGGTACGGGAAGGACTGGCCTCCACCGGCAAGGTGATCACGGCGGCAGGCGCCATCATGATCGTGGTGTTCGGCGCCTTCATGCTGAGCGCCGACCGGATGCTCCAACAGTTCGGCCTGGGTCTCGCGGTGGCGATCTTGATGGACGCGCTGGTCATCCGCTGCCTGATGGTGCCGGCCCTCATGCAGATGATGGGCAAGTGGGCCTGGTGGCTGCCCGCCCCGCTCGCCCGGTGGCTGCCCAAGGTGACGCTCGAAGCCCCTGCGGACAGCCCACCAGCGGCCAAGGTGACCGCAGCTCCTTGATCGGCAGATTGCCATGATCGCCGCTGCACGTTGATCAGGCGGCGCCACGTCCACGCGCTGGGCCCGGGCGGAAGCCCGTCCGAGCCCAGCGCGTGCATGGCAGATGCGCACAGCCGAACCCGGGCGCTGTGCGCCCCAACGACACGGACATCGCGGCAGCAAGAGCAGCCTGCCGCCGGGCGGGCTGCCCGCTGTCGCGCTCGTGCGCGATCACCTGCCATGCGAGGCCGTGCCCCGCACCAAGGGTCCATCACAGGAGGACGGTCGCACATGGCCATCACCAGCCGGCACATCACTGCCGTCGCCAACTTCTTCGACGCCCGGTTGTTCCGCGACAGCGGCGGCCACGCACGCCACGATGCAGCCGCGCCCGGCGCGTCCTTCATACAAGCCGCACCGACCGGCTCGCCCACGCCACATCGCGGCGCAGGTGTGGTGCGGCCGATGAAACCAAGACACGTTTCCCGCGCTCTTGCGGCCGCCACCCAGGCGGGGGTGGCCGTTTCCCTGGTCGGGGCCACTGCCCTGCACGTGGGTTGGGCCCACAAATTCGACGCGGTCCGGCAGACGGTGAGCGATTACGCGCTCGACGATGATGCGCACCAGGTCTTTGCAGCCACGGTGGCGTGCCTGTCGGTGGGATCGATGTCGCTCCTTGCCTCGGCCGTGCGTTCCCGTTTCCCGGTGGGGGGAGCGCCGACGGTGCTGCTGGGCACTTGGTGCGCTGGTCTTGCACTGTGCGCAGCCTTCAGGACCGACCCCGGTCGACAGCCCGACCACGGTCGGCGGCCTGGTGCACCGCTGGGCCTGTGCCGCAGCAGTCACAGCACTGCCGGCCGGCGGGCTGCTCATCGCTCGGCGGATCGGTCGCCACCCCGCCTTGAAGGCAAGGGCCCGCTCGCTGCGGCTCATGTCTTGGGCAAGCACCGCGGCCGGTGCATCGTTCCTGGCCACGTATCTGTGCTGTGATGTGTTTTGTATGCCAGGCACGGCAGAGCTGCAGAGCCTGGTCACCATGGAGGCCATGGCCGCCGGCAAGCCGGTGGTCGCCGCCGCTGCTATGGCGCTGCCCCATCTGGTGCATCACGGATATAACGGCTGTCTCTATCCTCCCGGTGACATCTCGGCCCTGACCGCAGCTCTCGCCTCTGTCCTGGACGGTGCCGAGGAGCGAGTGCGGATGGGCGAGGCAAGCCGGACCCTCATCGCCGAGCACGACATCACCCATACTCTGACCGCTTTCGAGGGTCTCTATGAGCGGGCGGCTCGAGTCCTGCGCGGCCTTCCCACGCCCCGCCTCCCCGCCACCGCTCACCCTGACCGGCATGGATACGCAGCGCATTCTGATCGCTGGTGATGAACCGAGGAGGGCTGGTACTGCCGCCGCCACTCTTCGTCGTGGCCACTCAGCACCCTCGGGGGAAGTTCACCCGACGGTCGTTCTCCTGCTGGCGGTGGCCCACTGGTACCTCAGTACCAGTGGGCCCTCGAAGAGTGGCCCGCGGTCCCAGTGATTCGGCCTTTCCCGCCCGTAGCGTCGAAAGCAGAGGTCACGGCCCTTCCGTGGCCGTGATCGGAGTGGAGAAAGGGTGACCTCGATGATCGAAGCGCACGAGCTGACCAAGCGCTACGGCGACAAGACGGCCGTGGACCGTCTGAGCTTTTCTGTCAAACCCGGTGAAGTGACCGGCTTCCTCGGCCCCAACGGCGCGGGCAAGTCGACAACCATGCGCATGATCGCCGGTCTCGATGCCCCTACCGGGGGCTCAGTCACCGTCAATGGTCGCGCCTACGCGGAGCACCCGGCGCCGCTGCACGAGATCGGCACTCTGCTCGAGGCCAAGTCCGTCCACCCGGGGCGCAGCGCACGTAACCATCTGATGGCGCTGGCACACACGCACGGCATCGCGCGCCGCCGGGTGGACGAAGTGATCGAGCTGGCCGGATTGACCAGTGTGGCAGGCAAGCGGGTGGGCGCCTTCTCACTCGGCATGGGGCAGCGGCTCGGCATCGCCGCAGCACTCCTGGGCGATCCGGAGATCGTCATGCTGGACGAGCCGGTCAACGGCCTGGACCCGGAGGGCGTGCTGTGGGTGCGCAACCTTCTTCGCGGGATGGCTGACGAGGGCCGGGCGGTGATGCTCTCCTCGCACCTGATGAGCGAAATGGCGCTGATCGCCGACCACTTGATCATCGTCGGCCGCGGACGGCTGCTCGCGGACACCACGCTGGACGATTTCACGAGGACGGCCGCCGGAGGTGGCGTGAAGGTCGTCACCGACCAGGCGGAGCGGCTGCGCTCGCTCATCGCCGGCCCGGATGTGGTGATCACCTCCGACTCCGCCGAGGAGTTGGTGGTCTCCGGGCGCACCGCCCGGGAGATCGGAATGATTGCCGCCTCGCACGGGGTGCCGCTGTCTGAGCTGACCTCGCAGGCCGCTTCCCTGGAGACGGCCTTCATGGACCTCACCCGCGACGCTGTGGAGTACCACAGCGCACCCGCCGACCACGCGGCCACCGACCGACAGGCGGCATGATGACTACCTCTTCTCTTTCCGAGGCACCTGCCGCTGCGACGCCGGTGGGCAAGGTGACGCCCCGCGGGGTTGTGAGCTCGGAGTGGCTCAAGTTCTGGTCGTTGCGCTCCAGTTGGATCGCCCTGGCTGCCTCCCTGGTCGTGCTGCTCGCCTTCGGGGTGATCGCTTCCGCCACCTACAGTCCCCCCACGGCAGGGAACTCCGATCAGGGCATGGGCGACGGTTCCAGTGACGCGGTCAGCCTGGCCCTGATGGGCACGCCGTTGGTGTCGCTGGTCGTGGGCTCGCTGGGAGTGCTGCTGTTCGCAGGCGAGTACAGCACGGGCATGATCCGCTCCACGCTTACTGCGGTCCCCACGCGGCTGCCGGTGCTGTTCGCCAAGAGTGCCGTGGTGGCGCTGCTGGTGCTGGTCCTTACCACGATCGGCGCGCTGATGGCGTTCGCGCTGGGCACGATCGGCCTGGACGGCGAGAAGATCTCCCTGTCGCTGGGGGATGAGGGTGTGCTGCGCAGCCTGCTCGGTTTCGGGGTCTATGTGGCTCTGGTGGCGGCGTTCGGTGTGGCTCTGGGCGCGCTGCTGCGCTCTCCTGCCGGGGGTATCTCCTCCCTGCTCGGCATCATGATGATCCTGCCCAATCTGACCTCGCTGCTGCCAGACTCGATGGCCGACGCGCTCGAGCCGCGCTTCCCCAGCACGGCTGGAGAGGCCATGTTCTCCCTGCACCAGTCGGCTGATTCCCTCTCGCCCGGTGGCGGGTTCGTGGTCTTCGCCGGCTGGGTGGCTCTCGCACTCGCCGCGGCGGCCTTCCGGCTGAAGCGGACCGACGTCTGAGCAGGTAGGAGACAAGCGAAATCATGAGTCGGCACCGCGCGGCCTTCGCCGCGGACCGGGTACGGGGGGCGGCTTCCTCGCCGCCCCCCGGACCCGAGGCCGGCGGGGGACATCCCCTGCTGGACTGGCTGCTGCGACGCCAGCGCCGCCTCAAGCAGCTGGGCCAGCAGTATCCCTGGCTGCTCGACACCGCGGTTGTGCTGATCATCGCGGTGATCGGCCTGACCGACCTGTTCTCCGACGGCGGCAGAGACGGCCCCTTCGGGGTGACCGATGGCCGCGACGACCTGCCGGCCGCCCTCTCCTACGTGGTGTCCGCCGCCCTTATCGTGCCGCTGTGGTGGCGCCGCCGCGCCCCGGCCTCCGTGTATTTCGTGATCGCGCTGGTCGCCCTCGTCCAAGGGGTGCTGGGCCTGCAATTGGCGGCCAGCATCGCCGCGTTCATCGCTCTGTACACCATGGCCCGCTACGGTTCCCTGCGGCTGCTGGGCTGGGTCGCCGCCGTAGCCATCGCGCAGGAAACGGTTCCGGTTCTCGTCCTGCTGCCGACTGAACGCTGGCTGCAGAGCCTGTTCTTCGAGCTGGGGACGATGACTGCCGCTGCCGCCGTCGGGCTGATGCTGCGTACCCGCCAGCTGTATCTGACCGCGCTGGAAGACCGTGCCCGACGGCTGGAGATCGAACGCGACCAGCGTGAACAGCTCACCGTCGCCGCCGAACGTTCCCGCGTCGCCCGCGAGATGCACGACATCGTCGGCCACAATCTCTCCGTCATGATCAGTGTCGCCGACGGCGCCGCCAGCCTTGCCGCCAACAGCGGCGAGCAGTCCGAACAGGCCCTGCGTATCCTCGGCGACACCGGCCGCCAGGCTATGAGCGAACTACGGCGCGTCCTGGGCGTCCTGCGCGAGAAGCAGCACGGCGACCGGCCGCTCAGCCCGCAGCCCGGCATCCGCGATCTGGACGCCCTGCTGGCGCGGGTCCGCACCGCGGGACTGGGCGTCACCTACCGGAGCGTGGGCAACCTCGACACTCTCGGCAGCAGCGTGCAGCTGACCGTCTACCGCATCGTCCAGGAAGCCCTGACCAACACCCTCAAGCACGCCGGTGCAGGCTCCACCGCCGAGGTTGCCGTGACCGCGGACGCCGGACAGGTCCGCATCCGGATCGCCGACACCGGAGCCCCACTGGAGGTACCCGGGCCGGGGCCGCAGCCCGACGACCCCGGGCACGGCCTGGTCGGCATCCGCCAGCGGGCCGCCCTGTACGGCGGCACCGCCACCATCGGCCCGCGCGACGACCGGCCCGGCTGGATCGTCGACGTCGCACTCCGCACATCCGACGAGCCTGCCCCGCCGGCACCAGGAGAAGACCCGCTGCCATGACCACGGTGCTGATCGCGGACGACCAGCCCCTGCAGCGCATGGGCTTCCGCATGCTCATCGAGGGCACCCCCGACCTGACCTGCGTCGGCGAGGCCGAGCACGGCGCGGAGGCCGTCCGCATGGCAGCCGAACTGCGCCCCGACGTCGTCCTGATGGACATCCGCATGCCCGGCATGGACGGCCTGGAGGCAACCCGCCGGATCACCGCCGCCGGCGGTCGGACCCACATCCTCATCGTGACCACCTTCGACCTCGACGAGTACGCCCACGACGGACTGCGCGCCGGAGCCAGCGGCTTCCTGCTCAAGGACGCACGCCCCGAGGAGATCGTCGCCGGCATCCACGCGGTCGCCACCGGCGACGCCGTCGTGGCCCCCAGCCTGACCCGGCGCCTGCTGGACGCCTACGCCCATCAGGTCCTCGCCCCGAGCAGCACCCCTGCCACCGAAGACCCCCGGCTGGCCACCCTCAGCGGCCGTGAGCGGGAGGTGCTTATGGCCATCGGCCGGGGCTGGAACAACACAGAGATCGCCGAACGGCTCGTCCTCACCGAATCCACGGTGAAGAAGCACGTCGGCCGGGTCCTCGCCAAGATCGGAGCCAGGGACCGCATCCAGGCCGTCATCTTCGCGTACGACGCAGGACTGGTTCGGACAAGGCCGTAGCAGCCGTGCCGCGGGTCTGCTGGGGCGCCAGCCCTGAGCCTGAAGTTCAACCTTTGCATGCTTTGAGTCGTCTGCCTGCCGCCATACTCTGGGGCCGCTTGGTCGTTCTGCCGACGCTGTGACGGATGGCAGGACGTCGGTTCTTCGAGCCAATTGGCCTTCTTGGCACGGGTGTTGAACGTCCCGTTGCATGGGCTGGGCAGCAGGTGCGGGCGGAGGGTGCGAAACCTGGGCTGGACACGGGCCAGGTTGAACCGGGCAGGTGGTGGTCGCCCCACTGGGCAATCAGCAAGCCGCAGTGTGTCAAACTACTTGATATGCATGACCATGAAGATCAGCCGCTGGGCTTCCTGCTCTACCAGGTGATGGCCGCTCTGCGTCCGCTGGTGGCCGCGGAGCTCCAGCCGTTCGGCATCGGATTGCCGGAGTTCGTGTGCATGCGCAACTTGTCTATGTTCCCGTCTCAGTCCAACGCCGAGCTGGCCCGCCATGCCGGCGTGTCGCCGCAGGCGATGAACAAGGTCGTGCGGGACCTGCAGGAGATGGGCGTGATCGCGCGGCCGGCTACCGTGTCGTCGGGCAGGAGCCTGCCCGCCCGGCTGACACCCAAGGGCAGGGCCCTGTTGAAGCGGGCCGAAGTGGCAGTGCGCGTCGCCGATGAACGCCTGATGGCCCAACTCGAGTCCGGCGAGCGCCATGAGCTCAAGAAGCTGCTCCACGCGATCGATGCGCGCAACGTCGGGGCTGGGGAATCGGCGGTTCGATCACGCCGGAACGGAGCGAAGTAGCGGCCAGGCGTCGCGAGTGCAGCGAGGCGTCGGGCTCCGGGGACGGCGTGAGTGACGATGCGCTGCGGTTGATGGGACCGATGTGTCAGATGGGTTGATATTGCAACCTTGCGATCATCGACATTGAGGAGGCCCGGGGGGCTGATTTCGTTGGGCGCGTCGACGATGGCAACCACGTGGTGCCTATGGTCAAGTTCCGAGACGGCATCACCTCGACCAACCCCAGCCTCGCACAGATCAAGCAGCGCTCGCGGCGATCGGCTGGCCGAGGCCGCGCGACGGACGACCGCGCGGTCGCGCGCTGGTCGGCGCCGACCGGGCTCCAGGTGCAGCGCTGGTCCGTCGCAGAGTGAGGGGTAACAGCTGCGCGCCGGGGCCCCGCTGTCACGCTTGGTCGACGACGGTCAGCTCGCGCCGTCGGGTCCCCAGCCGCTCGGCGCCCGTCTCGGTCACGACGACGGTGTCGCCCCACGTGACATCGTGGGTTCGCGGGGATGGGACGGGAGCCTCGGGTACCTCAAGGAACGGCTTGAGGATGAATGTGGTGTTCGCCGTGATCGGTAGCTCGGCCACGTGGGACCGGTCGCGGTTGGGAATGAGCAGTGGTCCGTCGTTGCCGAGTCCGCGGCCGTGGAGGAGGGTGAGCATGTGTCCGTCGTCCGCGCCCGCTACGGACTCCACGGCTGCGAAGACGTCACCCCACTGTTTCCCCGGCCGCATCGTTTCCACGGCGATGTCGAACGCCGCGGCGTTGCGCTCGAAGATGTCGCGCGCCCGGGCCGAGGGGGATCCGACCACCAGGGGCTGGGCAACCTGGGCCTGGTAGCCCCGGATCTCGGGCATCAGCTCCGTGGCGACGTACGTGCCCCGCTCGAGGACTCCCGGCGGCGGGGTTACGTATCGATGCCGCATTGCGCCCCAAGGGCCGGGTGCCCAGGCGATGTGCAGTACGTCTGCGCCGGCCCGGACTTGCGCCAACAGCATCTGCCCGAACACCTCGGCCTGGGCTACGCCCTCTCTGGCCGAGGCCGCCATCGCAGCGAGCGATGCCTCGCCCACGCGCACGCTGGCGGCCAGGCGGGCGATCTCCTCTGCGCCCTTGACGTACCGTGCGCGTCCAAGGATTGCGGTCCCGTCGACGATGTTCTCGCCGCCGACGGCTTCTGCGATGCGTGACACCGTGGTGTGTGCGGCATAACCCTCGGGCTGCCGCACTGACGAGTACTCGTCGCCGCGTAGCCCGGCGATCGCCGTGCGTCGGCCGACGAGGCCGCGCCGGCGAAGCACCTCGGCGGTGACCAGCCCGTACTCGGGAGCAGTCGAGCCGAACGGTGTCGCGCTCATCCGGTCGTCGATCCAGTGTGGACGCTCCACGGCATAGTTGCTGTGCTCACCGCCTAGGATCAGGATCGGGTCGCCCTCTCGCGGAAATATGGTGACGCCGATCGTGTCGGCGATGTAGAGCGAGTCCGAGGTGACCCAGGCGGGCAGGACGATCAGCAGCTCCACGCCCTCCTCGTCCATCAAGGCCCGCAGGCGACCCCAGCGCCGATCCCGCTCCACCGTGCTGAACATCGGTTCGTTGATAGGCGCGGGGATACCCAAGACCCCCTGGACGCCACGCATAGCCTGCACGGTTTTCTCCCTACGTCCGGATCTGGTCGATCTACCGCTCCTAGGGCGACGGAGCGCAGTCCTCTCATGGGTCGGCGTGACACGGCCCGGCTTTCCACGGCCGGCGCCGGGTGACGTCGGACGTGGCACGGCCGCCTGACCGTCGGGTGGTCGACGCTCTTCCCGAGGTGACGATTCCACCGCTGCACACACGGATCTCCGGTGCGCCACAGCGCCATCAGAACACTAACATTATTGTCAACAATTCGGCGGTGATTGCGTAGGTCGCCTGGCTCCGGTGTGGCGTGCCCCTGTTGCCGAGATGGCGTGCAGGGATCCGGCGGAATTCTGGTTGCTCGCTCGGCTACTGCGAGAGCAGTAGGTCAAAGCCTGCTGTGAGGGGACGCGTGGGGCGTGCCCCGCCGACGACTATGCATCTACTGAGGGTCTGCCGTCTGGCCCGAGCCGCCCCCTGTTGCCCCTCCGGTCTGCCGGAGGGGGCCCGCAGGAGTAAATATCAACTTCGTTGACATATGTCAGTAACGTTGATAGGTCTGAGGTGTGGTCGGCGCCACGTCGCGTTGCGAATCACCCAGCCGCTACGAGAGGAAACTCCTTCATGTCCGAAAAGCCTCATGTCGATTTCTGGTTCGACTCACTGTGTCCGTGGAGCTGGCTCACCTCCCGATGGCTCCTCGAGGCGCAGAAGGTCCGCGACTTCGAGGTGACGTGGCACGTGATGAGCCTGGTCGTGCTCAATGAAGGCGACCTGCCCCACCAGCTGAATGACCCGGAGATGCTGCGCAAGGTGTACGCGCCGGTGCGCGTGGCCGCGGCGGTGGAGGATGCCTACGGCCGTGAGATGCTCGGCCCGCTCTACACCGCGATCGGCTCGCGGATCCACCACGCCGGCAACAAGGGATTCAAGGACGTCGTCGCGCGTGACTTCGATGTGCTGATCGCGGACGCCCTCGCCGAGGTCGGTCTGCCCGCTGAGCTGGCGGAGGCGGCGGCGGACCCCACGTGGGACGCCGCGCTGAAGAAGAGCAACAGTGAGGGCATGGACGTGCCCGGCGGTGGTATCGGCACTCCGACTCTCCACATCAACGGTGTGGCGTTCTTCGGGCCGGTGATCGGCCGGATCGTCCCGCCGGGGGAGGAGGCCGGCAAGCTGTGGGACGCCGTCCTGACGCTCGCTTCCTGTCCGGACTTCTGGGAGCTCAAGCGCGACCGCGCAGACCTCGAGCCGGACTTCGGCTGAGCTGCGGGCTTGGGCGCTCGGAACTTGGTGGCTGAGGGCCTTCAGTAACCGAGGTGCAGAGCCTCAGCCAGTCTGCTGCGACGAGCGATCACCTCTCCTTGCGGCTACGTCCGATGTCGCACGCCGCGCAGTTCGTGTGCACGATCGTGCGCCCGCGTTGAGCCGCCGCACCGGCGGCGAAGGCGCTGACCTGCAAAAAACCATCCACTAGAGCACGGTCTGAACCTGACTCAAGACATTGGGTGAGCGGCCGTGACTCGATCCCCATCGCACCCGATTTCATCTCACTGAGAGGTATGCCATGTCCGACAAGGCCCGTGCCGACTTCTGGTTCGACCCGTTCTGCCCGTGGAGCTGGATCACGTCCCGCTGGCTCCTGGAGGCGAGGGCGGTCCGTGACTTCGAGGTGTCGTTCCACCTCCTGAGCCTGGCGATCCTCAATGAGGATGACCTTCCTACCCAGTTCAGCAACCCGAAGATCATGGCGAAGGCGTGGGCGCCGGTCCGGGTGTTGGCGGCCGCCGAGCGCGCGCACGGCGCGGAGATCGTGGAGCCGCTCTACGCCGCGTTGGGCTCGCGCATCCACAACGGCGACAACAAGGCCTTCGGCGACCTGCTGAAGAAGGACTTCGACAAGATCATCGCGGAGGCGCTTGCCGAGGTCGATCTGCCGGCCGAGCTGGCTGACGCCGCCACCTCGGAGGAGTACCAGGAGTCGCTGCGCGCGAGCACTGACCAGGGCGTGAAGGCGCCCGGCGCCATCGCCGGCGTCCCGACCATCCACATCAACGGTGTCGCGGTGTTCGGTCCGGTGCTCTCTCGCATCCCTCGGGGCGAAGAGGCCGGCAAGCTGTGGGATGCCGTACTGACACTCGCTTCCTATCCGGATTTCTGGGAGATCAAGCGCCAGCAGCCCGAGGACCTGACGCCTGACGTCAGCTGAAGCGGAGAGGGCTGCGAACATGAAGACTGAAGCGTTCCGGCGAACCGGGCCGCTGCAACCAGCCGAACTTGCGCACGCGGCGGTGATGGCAGCCCTCTGCAGCGCCATCGCAGTCACCGCCGCCGCGCTGCCGTTCGCAGCCCCGCTTCTGACGCTCGGCACCGTGCCGATGGCTCTGCTGGCGTTCCGCCACCGTCTTCGGGTGCTCGGAGCAGCGGCGATCGCCAGCACCATCGTCACGTTCCTCGTCGTCGGCCTGGCAGGTCCCTGCGTGATAGTGATCTGTGCCTACATCGGTGGCCTGGTCGGCTTCGTGAAGCGTCGGGGCGGAGGCATCTGGAGCATCTCCATCGCCGCCGTCACGGCGGGCGCCGTCTTTGGGGTCGGTGTCGCAGCCTTGGTGGCAGTGCTCTCGGCATTCCGGAGCGTGATCTTCGAGCTCATCACCGGCTACTCCGACGGCGTCGCGAACATCCTCAGCGTGGTGCCCGCGCTGGAGTCGGTCGGCGACTGGGTGCGCGACGCCGCGGCGACGCTGATCGACTACTGGCCGATCTTCGTCATCTCGACCTCGATGGTCATCATGACCATCATCAACATGGTCGCCTGGTGGGCCGTGTCGCGAGTGTTCGCCCGACTCGGCAGCGTTCCAGACGTCCACCAACTGGACTTCGCCCACGACGACCGCCCGGTCGCACCCGTGCCGGTCACCTTGCGCGACGCCTGCTTCCGCTACCCCGGTACGGTCCAGGACGCTGTCGGCCCGCTGAACCTGACCATCAAGTCGGGGGAGCACGTGGCCGTCACCGGTGCCAACGGGTCCGGCAAGACGACTCTCATGCTGATGCTCTCCGGTCGTGAGGCCACATCAGGCGCCCTCGACCGCCCCGGGGCGGTCGGTCTTGGCCAGTTCGGTGGGACCGCAGTGGTCATGCAGCACCCGGAGAGCCAGGTCCTCGGTACCCGCGTCGTCGACGACGTCGTGTGGGGTCTCCCGTCCGGCGTCTCCGTCGACGTTGACCGCTTGCTCGCCGAGGTAGGTCTTGCGGAGCTGGGTGAACGCGACACCGGAGCCCTGTCGGGCGGCGAGCTCCAACGTCTTGCGGTCGCTGCAGCGCTTGCTCGGGAGCCGCGCCTCTTGATCGCCGACGAGATCACCAGCATGGTCGACCAGCCTGGCCGGGACACGCTCATCGACATGTTGACAGGGCTGACCCAGCGCCACGACATGGCGATCGTCCACATCACCCACTTCAACGACGAGGCCTGCACCGCCGATCGCATCGTCAACCTGACTGGCAACGAGGACAACGTCGACATGGTGGTCTCGGCGCCCGTCCCGGCCGCCAAGCTCGCGCCGAGCCACCGCAGCGGTCAACCACTGCTCGAGTTGCGGGGCGTCGGACACGAGTACGGCAGCGGCACCCCGTGGGCATCGACGGCCCTCCACGACATCGACCTTACGATCGGCGAAGGTGACGGCGTGCTGATCCACGGGCTGAACGGCTCGGGAAAGTCGACACTCGCGTGGATCATGGCTGGACTCGTGGAGCCGACGAAGGGCAGCTGCCTGCTGGACGGCAGTCCGGTGTCAGACCAAGTGGGTGCGGTCGCGATGTCGTTCCAGGCCGCTCGGCTCCAGCTGATGCGTGCCAGCGTCGAGTTCGAGATCGCTTCGGCGTCCGGGTTCGACCCCGGCGACCACAGCCGCGTGGAGCGCGCCCTGGTCACTGTCGGTCTGGACCCCGCGTTGGCGAATCGCCGTATCGACCAGCTCAGCGGCGGTCAGATGCGGCGTGTGGTACTTGCCAGCCTGCTGGCCCGTGAGCCGCGTGCGATCATCCTCGACGAACCACTTGCGGGCCTCGACGCTGCGAGTTCGCGTGGCTTGTTGGCGCTGCTCACCGAGTTGCGCCGGGACACAGGACTCACGGTGATCGTCATCTCCCACGACTTCTCCGGGCTCGACGAGCTGTGTCCGCGCACTCTGCAGCTGCACAAGGGCACACTCGTGCCGGCGCCGACTCACACCGGAGGCGCTCGATGACCGCGGCACAGACCGAATCCGTCAGGAAGCGCAGGCGTACCAAGCCGTTGGTGCTGCTGCGTCCGGTTCCCGGGAACTCACCCGTCCACCGTTTGTGGGCAGGTACCAAGCTGATCGTCGTGGCGGTCTTCTCGGTGCTGCTGGTGTCCTTCCCTACCTGGACGACGAGCGGACTGCTCGCTGTGTTCGCGCTGGCCGTGGGCAGGCTGGCCGGCGTCACGCGGGGAGTGCTGCCCACGATGCCGCCCCTGCTGTGGGTGCTCCTGCTCATCGGCGGCGTGGCGTTCGGCGCCGCAGGCGGTGACCCGGCCGGTCTTGGCGGCCTGCTCGGCTACCTGCAGTTGCTCCTGCTGACAGCCTCGCTGATGGGGATCTGCGCACTGGTGTCGTGGACGACCAACGTCTCGGAGGTCGCGCCCGCTGTCTCGAAGCTGGGCCTTCCGTTCAAGGCGTTGCGGTTTCCGATCGATGACTGGGCGGTGACCCTCGCGCTGACCCTGCGGGCGTTCCCGATCCTGAGCCAGGAGTTCCGTGTGCTTTTCGCTGCACGGCGGTTGCGCCCACGTGTTGCTGCGACGACCCGGCGGGAGCGCTGGCGTCGACGCAGAAGCGAGATGATCGACATGCTGGCCACCGCGATGACGGCCTCGCTCAGGCGCGCCGATGAGATGGGCGACGCGATCACGGCCCGGGGGGGCTCGGGCCAGATTTCAGCCCAGCCGTCGCGGCCGACGTCGAGAGACGCCGTCGCCTTCGCCGTGGTGCTGGCCGTGTGCGTGGTGTCCGTCCTGGTCCAGGTCACGACTGGCAGTTGAAGGCGGTCTCGGGTTCGAGCGGATCCGGATGGCGGAAACCTGTGCCGGGCCCCCGGGCGCGTTCGAAGGAGGTTCGACCAGATGAATGTTGTTGCTGACGTCGTGAGCGCCAGCCGCGCACTCGCGACCACTGGCCTGTCCGACATGGTGTGGGGCCACGCCTCAGTCCGCGATCCTGAGGGTAGGGGCGCCTGGATGAAAGCTTCGGGATTCGGCTTCGATGAGATCAACGAGGACCGGGTTGTCCTGGTCTCGCCGGAGGGCAAGGTGCTGCGGGGAACCGGGAACCGGCATCTGGAATTCCCCATCCACACCGAGATCCTCGCTCGCCGTGCAGATGTCGCGGCAGTGGTGCACACGCACGCTCCCGCGCTGAGCGCCTTCTCCTCGCTCCAGCGCGAGCTCCTGCCCATCTCCCACGATGCAGTGCCGTTCGCCCATCCGCAGTTGCCGCGGTTCACGGTCACAGGAGCATTGATCGTGACCAGGGACCTGGGCCGAGAGCTTGCCCAGGGGCTCGGTGACGCCAACGCGATACTGATGCCGCACCACGGCGCCGTGACGGTCGGCCCGGACATTGCGACGGCCGTCATGTACGCGGTGCTGCTCGAGCGCGCCTGCCACACCCAGCTCCTCGCTGAGGCTGCCGGCGGCGTACTCACTGCATCGAACGAGGCCGAGACCCGGTTCAAGCGTGAGCAGATCTGGAACCCACACCAGATCAAAGCCGGGTGGGAGTACTTGGTGCGCCGTGCACACAGCTAGGCGTGGGGCCAGCCCCGACGCGCGGATGGGGCCTCGTGGCCGAGGAGTGAGGTGGAGCGATGGTGACACCGGTCTGAGCACACATGCGACGGCCGTACAGGGGGAGGGCCCTCCCTCCTTGCGCCTTTGCGGAGGCAGGTCGCGCCGCCCGCCCTGCAGGGGAGTCGCTCCCGGCAGGATGTGCTGCGCCAGCAATCCGCTGAGGATGGCGGGAGCACCAGATCAGCCGATTGCGCGCCGTGGCTCCGCCAGCATTTGGTCGCCGAGATCGCATGGCCCGATCCCGGCCTGGTCGACCGCCTGATCCACGGTGCCCACAGGCACACGACGCGCCGCGCAGACGAGTTGGCTGCCGCCATCGCCTATGTCGCCGGACTCGGCGTCAGCCCTTACATCGCCAGCGCCACGCAGATCTCCTTGACGGCGGTCGCTCGCGACTCGGGCCTGGAGCAAGGCCGCACGTGCCCAGGAACAGGCTTGGGAACTGCAGACCATCGAGTCGTTCCACACGCACGGAACCCCGGCAGCAGAGGAACTGGCCTCCCTCGGCGAAGGAGACAGCAATCAAGTCTGATGAAGTCTTCGACGACGATGCGCAGGACATGGGCCGGGTCGTCAGGAAACTCGGGCAGGTCCGTCGGCTGGTCGTCCATGTCGCGGCCAAGTCCTGGGCCGACTCGATCTTCATGCGCTCGGCCGCTGCCGCATTCTGGCAGATGCTGTCCTTGGCGCCACTCCTGCTCGTCCTGCTCGGCAGCCTCGGTTATGTCGGCCACTGGTTCGGCCCGGACACCGTCGCGGTTGTGGAATCCAAGATCATCACCTTCTCCCGAAAGCTGATCAGCCCGAGCGTAGGCGACGACCTGGTGGCGCCGACGGTCGCCGACGTTCTTCAACCGGGCCACGGCGGCGTGCTCTCGATCGGCTTCGCACTGTCCTTGTGGGCCGGTTCGTCAGCCATAGCCGCGTTCGTGGACGCCATCACCGCGGCACACGGGCAAGCATCTGCCCGTCACCCGGTCTGGCAGCGCATCTTCGCCCTGCTCCTCTGCATCGGCTTCCTCATCGCCGCTGTGCTGATTCTGCCTGTGGTGGCCCTTGGCCCCTCGCTCGCGGGCCGCGTGCTGCCGGTGGAGTGGCGCGAACCCGGCCTGCGTCTCATCGACATCTTCTACTATCCCGGGACAGGCTTGCTGCTGATCGTCGCGCTCACCACCCTGTACAAGCTGGCTCTGCAGCACACGCTGCGATGGCGTCGCCTTTTCGGAGGCGCACTTGTCGCGGGCGTGTTCTTCATGGCTGCAAGCGAGGGCCTGCGCCGATATCTCAGCTGGACCGCACAGGCCGGCATCAGTTACGGCGCCCTGGCAACCGCCATCGCCTTCTTGCTCTTCAACTTCTTCCTCGGCTTCGCGGTCATCCTCGGGGCGGAGTTCAATGCGGGCGTCCAGGAGTTCTGGCCTTCTCCCGAGACTCGCTGGCCGCATCCGCTGACATGGTGGAGAACGCGCCGTGAGCTCACGCCGATCCGCAACCTGCAGACGTGCCTTCGCCGAGCGCGGGGACGGTGAACGGTATGGACGTAGCTCCGCCGAGTCCAACGAGGCGCGCCGTGCTGCTGTGGTCACGACGACCTCGGCCACGGCGTGGCGCGCCTGATCCGATCCTCCGCCCGGGGGCGCGTCTGGAGGCGGTCGCGCGACGCGAACGGCTCGGTCAGCAACGCTGTCGCGTCGCGTCCACGCGCCGTCATGGACGCACAAGTGGCTGACCTGACGCGGGAGTTCGATGGCAGTCCGCAAGCAGTCCTTGAGGGCCGTGGGAAACGCGACAGGGATCAGCCTGACCGTGTTCTCGTTTCTGGCACTCCGGGGGGCCAAGACCTCTGATCCATCACTCCGGGCCCAGCTGCACCCCTCTGTGACGGGCGACGCGAGGCGACAAGCGTCAAGTACGTAGACATATATCAACCAGGTTGATAATAATGGTGTGCGACCCTCGCCGCGCACCGTCGCACCACGGTGGTACGTCGTGGGTGGGGTCAGGCGGGGTCCTTGAGGCGCGAGCTCGGCGCTGAATCGCAGGTCTGCCACATCGGAGCGTCGTCCCGGCGTCACGCGGATGCTGCCGCGGCGCCTCCCATATTCAGAGACGAGGAGGTCTCCATGAGAGTCGTCGAAGACGTGATGACCATCAGATCTGATCGGCCACTGCGCAGCATCGATCGCGACGAGGATCTGCTTCTTGCGTCTCCTTACCCGAGCAAGCTACCGATCAAGCTGTGGAATGATCACGAGCTCCTGCCCATCGTTCACTTCCCGCAGAAGTACGTCGAGCAGAGGTTCGCGCCCCCGCGCGGGGTGTACGAGAACGACCAACTCCGGGTCGAGTGGCAGGTCATGAACGGTCGTCAGCCGTTCTACCACCGCAACTGCGATGTCGATGAGCTCTCGTACCAGATCGATGGTGAACGGACGCTGATGACCGAGCTCGGGGTCATCGAGCACCGGCCGGGCGAGTTCTCCCGGATCCCGTGCGGGGTCGGCCACGACAACTACGGTCGTAAGGAGAGCCACCTGGTCTTCTACCTGCCCGCGCCGGTCGCCGAGCTGGTCGAGCCGATTCGGACGTCGCAGCCGGTGATGCCGCCGTTCCCCGGCTGGGAGCCGGGTGAGGTCAACGAGGCCGTCACCCAGTGCATGGGGACGGTCGGCCACGACATCGCGGTGTTCCCCGCGGACGAGACGTTGCTCCTCGAGCGCGTGCACGCCGAGCCCGAGCGGATGCGGGTGCACTCGATCGGTGATGCTGTCGGCGCCACGTGGATCTACGCCACACCGACGATTCGACTCGGATACGTCAACACGACGGCCCGTGACGGGAGTCGGCGCTACCGGCGGACGCTCGACGCCGACGAGATCCAGTACCAGGTCTCTGGAATGCGCACCCTCGCGACCCAGCGGGGCATCGTTGAGCTGCATCCGGGCGACTTCGTGCGGATTCCGCTCGGCCTGGCCCACGCCGGCATCCCGCGCGACCGGTCGACCCACGTCTCGCTCTTGTCGCACCTCGAACTTCCGCAGGTCATCGATACCACGCGCACTGCGGATCCCTACTCGCCTGAGCGGCTGGGCGCAGCCGTCGAAAGGAGCCAGGCATGAGCACCATGCTGGCAACGCGGGCCCACGACGCGGAGAGTGCCCTTGTCCTTGAGGAGGTCCCGGTTCCCGAACCGGCTTCCGGTGAAGTGATCGTCAAAGTCGAGTCCGCCGGCCTTGCCCCCGGGATGATGTCGCTGCTCAAGATGGGGGCCTTCAAGCAGCTGCCAACGATCCTCGGGCACGAGATGGCAGGCACTGTTTCGGAGGTCGGACCCGACGTACCGGGCTTCACTGGAGGCGAGCGCGTCCGGGTCCACCCCCAGCTCAGCTGCGGTCACTGTGTCTACTGCCGATCCGACCGCGAGAACATGTGTGCTCAGTACGCGATGATCGGCCACGCGGCGTTCAGCGACGGTCCGTTGCCGCTGTACGAGCGCTACCACGACGGAGGGTTGGCCGAGTACGTTCGCGTCCCGTTCTGGCTGCTCGACAGGTTGCCCAACAACGTCAGCTTTGACGTCGGCGCGAAGGTCCACGACCTGGGTAACGCCGTCCGGATACTGAAGGAGTGCCACCTGCCACAGGCTGCGACCGTGGTCATCACCGCGGCGACCGGCACGATGGGCACCGCGAGCGTCAAGTTCGCCAAGCAGTTCGGCATTGGCCGGCTGATCTTGGTGGGCCGCAGCGGCGAGCGACTCAAGGACGTCGAGAAGCTGGCGGAGGCCGACGGCATCCCCGTCGACTCCATTGCGACCGAGAATCTATCCGAGGGCTGGGAGGCCAACAGCGGCCTCACCGGGGCGATCCGGCGTCTAGTTCCGCAGGGCGTCGACGCTGTCCTCGACTATGTGCCATCCAGCCCGATCACTGCTCACGCCATGGCGTCCATGGCCACAGGCGGCGTTCTGGCGCACATGGGCGGCAACACCGTCCCGGTGCCCATCCCGCCGATCGCGATCATGGGTAACTGCTGGCGATTCGTCGGCACCAGGGGCGACACGCGCAACGACGTGGTGGACGTGCTGAAGCTCCTCGAGATCGGTGCCGTCACTGCAGACGACCTGATCACGCACCACTTCCCGCTCGCCGAGACCGTCACGGCGATCCAGGACATGCAGCAGCGCAGGAAGCCCATGTGGATGACGATCGTCCACCCGTAGTGGACCGCCGGCAAGGAATCTCACAATGAAGCTGACGCACTACGGGCACGCGTGCGTACTGGTGGAACTCTCGGGCGATAACGGCATCATTCGCATTCTGTTCGACCCCGGTGGCTATTCGCGGGACTTCGAGCACGTGGTCGACCTCGATGCAGTCTTCCTCACTCACGCGCATGCGGACCACGTTGACGGCGAGCGCCTCGGCAAGCTACTGGCCGACAACCCTGCGGCCGAGCTCGTGCTCAACGCTCACACGCAGGCAGCCCTCGCGGGACTTGGGGACATCGCACCAAGCCGGATGCGAATCGTTGGTCCCGGGAGCACGTTCGTCCTTCGAGGGGTCAGGGGCGAGGTCGTCGGCGGTGACCACGCGTGTATCCACGCCGCACTCCCGATCGTGCCGAACAACGGGTACATCATCGACGGCAGCCTGCTGCACCCTGGTGACGCCTTGGACGCTCCGACCGGATCGGTCGACGTCTTGCTGCTTCCCATCGGTGGGCCGTGGATGAAGATCGGCGAGGCGATCGACTACCTGCGGACGGTGGCGCCCCGGCTCGCCGTGCCCATCCACCAAGCCGGCCTCGCCCCGGCCCACCAGAAGATGCATTGCGGACTGCTCCGCGACCTGGCGCCGGAGGGGACCGAGATCGCGGTCCTCGAGCACGGGGTCTCTCAGGACGTCGGGACGTCGCAGTGAGCAGCTCCGCAGCCTGGTGGCCTCCCGGGAGGAGAGCATGACCGTGGCGTGCATCTGTGCCAGAGGGCGCGAAGGCTTCATGCAGCCCGATCTTGTCAAACCGAGGGGCAGATGGGTCTCGGAGCGCTGGTACGACGAAGATCACCACAATTAGCGGTTCGCCGGTCGACCAGCGTCGATCGCCACAGAATGAGGAAGACCGCCGATGATCACACTGCACGACTTCGACGCTCGGGCGCCGTTCATGGCTCAGTTGAATGAGTCCAGAGACGAGCCCGTCACGATTGTGAACACCTTCGTCACGCCTCCCGGCCTGGAGGACGACGTCATCGAGGTATGGCGCCTGGACTCAGAGGTCATGAAGACGAAGGCGGGGAACATCTCCCAGCAGCTGTACCGCGGAGCGGCCGGCCGCGTCGTCACCAACGTCGCTGACTGGGAGTCGGCGAAGGACCTGCAGAACGCCTTCATGAGTCCCGAGTTCCAGACCCTACTCCCGACCTACCCGGACGGATCGGCGGCGTACCCGCACCTGGTGCGGCCGGTGGAAGTGCCCGGTGTCTGCCTGGGCGCACCGTGGGACGGGGAGCCCGCCCCGGCGGCGGGGGAACCGGCTGCCGGCGCATCTGCGATCGAGTACGTCGACTTGTGTCCTGACGTTCCGCTCGCCGAACAGTTCCAGGCCACCAATGGCGCCTTCACGCTGCTGGACATCTTCGTCGTTCCGGACGGCGCGGTCGACCAAGCCATCCACGCGTACCAAAAGACCGGTGCATACATGAAGGGCCGCAGCGGGTTCATCCAGGCCCAGCTCTACCGGGGCATCGGGACCAGCAACGTTCTCGTCAACCTGGCGGTCTGGGAAACCGTGCGTGCCCTGCAGGACACCTTCTTCGACCGAGACTTCCTGGCCGTTCTTGCCCACTACCCACCCGGAATACGTTGCTTCCGACAAGTGCTCCGCCGCGTCGCCGTACCCAACGTCTGTGTCGACTAGGCACCTCGTGTCATGCCTGTTGCGGGCGTGACATGTGAAGACAACTCCACCCCAGTACAAGGAGCGATCATGTCCAAACCTGAACCGACCGTGGCGGAAATCGAGACCGAGATCATTGAGCTGCTGCGCACCGAGGAGCTCTCAAGCCTGGCCACGATCGACGCCGACGGGTTTCCGTCCTCGGCGAGGATGCACCTCGCCGGCGACGGGCTGATCGTGTACATGCACACCTTCAAGAACACGCGCAAGCACGTCCACATCCAGCGCAATCCCAATGTCAGCTACGACATCGCCTACCTGCCGCCCGACGGCTTCTACGGTCGGTTCACGACCCGGTCGCTGCAGGTGCAGGGGATCGCCACAGTCGTCACTGACATCGACGAGATCCGTCACGCCTCGAAGATCAGCCTGGACCAGTTCCCCTGGGCGTCAGACACCTCCCTGTTCAACAACATCAAGCCGCCGGACAAGGGAATGCAGGTCTTCTACCGCATCCAGCCGGTGCGCGGGATGTGGGCCGATGCCCGAGTCAGCCTGGCCTACCGAGCGCTGCTCGAGTTCAGCGAGGACGGGAAGTCGATCGCCCAGGTGTCCGGCTACAAGATGGCGGCTGCGCCTCCGGCGTGAGCCGCTGGCAGCAGGACGGAGACCCGAGGGCGGGGCACAGCGATGCTCGCCGACTACGCTGCGTACAGTTGGCCGCCAGCCACCGAGTGGGCGCTGTCGCACGACGGGACTCGCTCGCGAGAGGATGGGCGCCAGAGCCGTTACCTTCGAGGCGCGGGGAGGTAGAGCCAATGGCGGCTCGCCTGGAGCAGTATGCCGACCGGCGTCCATGGCTGACAGACGGGGCCATCGTGCTCGCGCTGTTGGGCGGCGCGATCCTCGGAGCCAATCTCGCCACTCCGGACGGCGACAGGCCAAAGAACGTCTGGGTCGCCGAGGTGTTGGCTGTGGTGGCGTGCCTGGCGCTGTTCAGGGCGCGTCAGCACCCACGTATCACCGTTGTGGTGACGACCGCATGTGTCGTCACCACTGGTGGGATGGGCTACCTCATGACCCCCCTGTTGCTTGCCCCGCTGATGGTCGCCCTCTACTGGCTGGCTGCCAGGACAAGCAGCGCGACGGCCTGGACGTATGGAGGTGCTGCCACGGCGCTGGTAGTGGCAGTCGCGATCGGGTTCCATATCGATGGATCGGTGCTCCTGCGCACCGTGGGACCAGCACTTTGGCTGTTGCTCCCCTTGGCTCTGGGGAGCCGATCCCAACTTCACCACGCTTACCTGGACGCCGTCCGCGCGCGGGCTGAGTACGCCGAGCGCACGCGCGAAGAGGAAGCACGACTCCGAGTGGCCGGGGAGCGAATGCGCATCGCCCGCGAGCTGCACGACGTCGTCGCGCACCACATGGCAGTGGCCAACGCACAGGCGGGCACGGCAGCCCACATGCTCGACATCAGCACGGAGACTTCCAGGAAGCTCCTGGCCGACCTACAAGGCACCACCTCGAACGGCATGCTCGAACTGCGTGCGACCATCGGTGTCCTACGTCACGCCGACGGCGCAGACGCCGACACGTTGGAACCGACCCCAGGGCTGGCCCAACTCCCGGCCCTCTTGGAAGCCTGCCGCTCTGCTGGGCTCACCGTCGATCTGCAAACTGCGGGAGCGGCTCGAGAACTGCAGCCCGGAGTCGACCTCACCGCCTTCCGCATCATCCAAGAGGCGCTCACGAACGCGACCAAGCACTCCGCGACACCGAAAGCATCTCTGCAGCTCGCCTACGACGCTTCCCGCTTGACGATCCGCGTCTCGAACGAGACCAGCGACGCCTCCTCTCGCCGGGAGGACCACGGCGGCTACGGCATTATCGGAATGCGGGAGCGTGCTAAAGCTGTGGGGGGCCACTTGGAGATCAACGGCAGCAGCACCGGTTTCGAGGTTCTCACCAGTCTTCCTCTACACATCGGACCGCCTGCACTTCCGTACATCGCAACCGAACCGGGCCGGTGACGCCAACATGACGACGAGAATCCTCCTCGCTGACGACCAAGCCCTGTTGCGAGGGACCTTCAAGATATTGATCGACTCCTGCGACGACCTTGAGGTCGTCGCCGAGGCCGAGGACGGAGCCGAGGCGATCCGCCTGGCTCGCGCCCACCAACCCGATGTCGTCGTGATGGACGTGCGGATGCCGGGCATGGATGGGTTGGCGGCCACCAAGGCCATCTGTGCCGACCCGGCCTTGACCAACACCCGCGTGCTCATCCTCACGACCTTCGAGAACGATGAGCATGTCGCCCGTGCACTCCGCGCAGGCGCCAGTGGCTTCTTGGGAAAATACGTCACGACCGACGCGCTGCTCGAAGGCATACGGATCGTCGCCGCGGGCGAGAGCATGCTGTCCCCGGGGGCGACCAAAGCCCTCATTGCGCAGTTCGTCGCCATCCCGTCGCCGGGCCGGCCGGCCGCGACGATCACAACCCCCGGCCTCGCAGATCTGACGAATCGTGAGGTAGAGGTGATGAAGTTGGCCGCCGACGGCAAGTCGAACGACGAGATCGCGGCTGAGCTGCACCTGAGCGTCCTCACCGTGCGAACCCACGTGCAACGTGCGATGGCCAAACTCGGCGCCCGCGATCGCGCCCAGTTCGTCGTCATCGCGTACAAGAACGGATTGATGTCCCCTCTACCGGCACGGTCGGCCCGGCGGGATGGTGTTCGTGAACCCGTTGATCTCCACGGCGAAGACTAGCGTCGAGGGTGGCCATGGCAAGACCCCTTGGTCCTGTCCTTGTACGGGCCTGACGGAGCTGAAGCGAAGTTGGCCGAGAGAGCATCTTGTGTTCGTCGCCGAACGATGCTCTGCCCTCAGGCTGTTCGCACGCTGGGCGGCAGATGGTCCCAAGGGTTAACATGCACCACGTGCCATCGGCCGTCCCTCCATTCGATGGCCGTGATGCCGCAGTTGTCGAGCATGGCGCTGAAGGCGTCACTCCCCTCGGACAAGGCGACGCTCGACCGGTGGATCACCGCACCGACGGGTCTGACCGCCGTCACCAACGGTCGGCTGGTGTCTACCGCCCGCCTCGGCGGAACCACGGGCGCCCACTGGCACGAGGCCTGACCCAGGCGACCTACCTGCCCACCGCGACCATAGTGCACTTCGACGTCCGTACAGGGCGCACGCCCGGCGGCATCCCTGTCTACATGGCCAACGACCCGTTCCTGTCAGATACCAACGGCGAAGACGTCTACGGCCTCACCGACGCCGCTACGGACTACTGGTCCTCACTCTTCGGCCCGTACCCGGGTGTTCGAGGGGACGAGGGCCATCGTCGACAACGTGCCGCAGGCCGGCTTCTCGCTGGAACTGCAGACGAAGCCCGCGGACTCGTCCGAGCCCTACGACACGACTGTCGTGCACGAGCTGGCCCATCAGCGGTTCGGCGGCGCGGTCACACAGTGGAAGGAACATCTGGCTCAACGAGGGCTTCGCGACCTACGCGACCTGGCTGCTCTGGGCTGAGCATCAGGGCACCGCCTCCGCACACGACTCTCCTGGCCGACTACGACTCCCGCCCCGCCGACTCCGCCTTCTGGGCTGGCGAAGGTCACCGACCCGCAGCGCGACACCCTCTTCAGTTCGCCCGTCTACCACCGCGGTGCGATGACGCTTCAGGTCCTGCGCGAACGGATCGGGACGACGCCTTCGTCGCTCTTTGCGCACCCAGTATCTGACACACCGTTACGGCAACGCGGACACCGCCGAGTTCGTCTCCGCCGAGAAGATCTCCGGACAGCAGCTGGGCGACCTGTTCAGCACCTGGCTGGACACGGCAGGACGCTCACAACTGAGCTGACCAGCAAGTATGTTGGAAGCCTTACGACTCGGTTGGCGATTGCTGATAGGTGCTGGGTCGTGACATGAGTGCGGCCGACAGGGGGCCGTCGGCCTCGATGTCAGCCCGTCGGGAGCCCGCTCTATCGTCGTCGCATGGTCTTAAAGATCGATGTGCCGATGGCCCTTGTCCGCGGCGCCGTGGAGGAGGGTTACGGTGCCGTCGCGGACGCGTTCCGGCGCAACTTCGCCGATGGCAAGGAGGTCGGTGCCGCGTGTGCCGTCTACCGGGACGGGGTCAAGGTCGTTGACCTCTGGGGTGGTTACCGCAATGGCCTGACACGAGAGCCGTGGCACGAGGACACGCTGGTGCCGGTGTTCTCCACCACCAAGGGGATCGCGTCACTGGCGGTCGCAGTCGCCCACGCCCGCGGACTGCTGAGCTACGACGAACGGTTGCCGCCTACTGGCCCGAGTTCGCCGAGGCCGGCAAGAGTGACGTCACCGTGCGCCAACTGCTGTCGCACCAAGCCGGGTTGCCAGTCATCGACCGGCCGCTGAAGCTGGCGGACCTGGCGGATCCGCACGTGTTGTCCGCGGCACTGGCCGAGCAGCGCCCGGCGTGGACACCGGGGACGCGGCACGGCTACCACGGCCAGTCGCTGGGCTACTACGAGAGCGAACTGATCCGCCGGGTGGACCCCCGAGGCCGCAGCCTGGGCCGTTATTTCGCCGAGGAGATCGCCGCCCCGCTCGACGCCAAGTTCCACATCGGCTTGCCCTCGACGGTGGATCCGGAGCTGATCGCGCACATCCACGGCTTCGCCGGTGTCGAGATGCTCCTGCACATGGGCGAGATGCCGTTGCCGTTCGTGCTGGCGTTCAGCAACCCGCGCAGCCTCTCCGCCCGGGCGTTCAGCAATCCCCGGGAGCTGGGCAAGGTCGAGGCCTTCAACCGCCCGGACGTGCGCGCCCTGGAGATACCCGCCGTCAACGGCATCGGCGAGGTGCGTGCGATCGCCAAGCTGTACGGCGATGCCGCGACCGGAGGCAAGGCCCTCGGCCTGGACCCGGCCACCGTGGAGGCCCTCACCCGAGCCGCCCGGCCTCCTTCCGAAGGGCCGCGGGACCAGGTGCTGCGCGTCGACACCCAGTACTCCCTCGGTTACATGAAGCCCTTTCCCCGATTCCGCTTCGGCTCCTCCGCGGGCACGGCGTTCGGCACGATGGGGCTGGGCGGATCGTTCGCCTTCGCCGACCCGGACACCGGTGTCGGATTCGCCTACGCCATGAACCGGTGCGGCTTCCACTTGTGGGACGACCCGCGTGAGGTGGCGCTCCGCGACGCGCTGTTCTCCACCGTCCTGGGCGAGGCGCCGCAGCGTCCGGACACACGCCGGCGGTAATCCGCTCGGTCGGCCAGAGCTGATCGCAGCCCGGCCGTTACATGAGGACGGCCGCGCGGGTTCTTCGAGTTTGACCAAGATGTAGGCCCGCGCAACCTTGTCCCAACCTGCCTTCACCGGCGTCTCCCGCCAACATCTCGACGATTTGGTCGACGAGTTGGCCGAGCCGTGGTCCGCTTTGCAGGGAGCGGAGCTGCGCCAGCGGCGTGGTCACAAGCGTGTGAGAGCGGCGGGGGCCGGCGCGAAGTAGGAGCTGCTCTTCACGGACCGCGTCGTGCTCACAGTGGTCTACCTGTGCACGAATCTGCCGCATGCTGCGCTGGGCGAGTTGTACGGCGTCGGCCGCTCGACCGCCAGCGAGGCGGTTGGCCAGGTCAGGCTCCTGCTCGCCAGGGGCGGTTTCGCACTCCCGACCGGCCGGGACTGCGACTGGGTACCCTGGCGGATGTGTTCGCCTACGCCGCCGAGAGCGTCGAGCCGTGGATCGACGGTGTGGAGATCAGGTGCACCGGCCGAAGGCGCACCGGCCCGGTCGCCGCGCGTTCGTCTCGGGCAAGAAGAAGCAGAACACCATCAAGACCACCACCATCAGCGACGGCCAGGGCCGCACGCTGTGGAACGGCGTCGACCGGCCAGGGCGCATGCACGACCAGACCGCCATGCGCACTGAAGGCATCACCGAGCAGGTATGCGTCACTCTCGATCGAGAGCCGCGCGGAAAACATCGACCGCCGGAGTCGCTGGGCGGCCTATGAGTCCGGCGAGGTCGTCGCTGTCGACGAGCAGAGCGTCCTCGGCGATGCGCAGGTCGGCGTCGGTCAGCACCTGCGCGAATCCGGTCGGCACGCCGGCCCGCTCCAGGGCGGCGGTGAAGTCCTCCGGTGGAAGGTCTTGGTACCGCACCGGCTTGCCGGCTGCGTCAGACATGGCTGCTGCCAAGCCTGCATACGTGACGGCATCGCCCCCGAGCTCGTAGATGTGGCCGGCGTGGCCCTCTGTCGTGAGTACGGTGGCGGCCGCCTCTGCGAGGTCGGCGCGGGCGGCGCCGGAGACGCGACCGTCGCGGGCGGCACCGTACATGACACCGGTCTCCACGGCACGCGCCAGGTTAGGTATGTAGTTCTCCCAGTACCAGCCGTTGCGCAAGAACGTGTGCGGCACGTCGGCATCGACGAGCGCCGCCTCGGTTGCCTTGTGGTCCTGCGCCATGACCATCTGGTTGCGATGCGCATTCGGGATGCTGGTGTAGGCGAGAAGCCCTACATGCGCCCGCTCGGCGGCGCGAATCACGTTGACGTGCTGACCAACCCGGACGCCGAAGTCGCTGCCCGAGACAAGCAGGAGTCTCTGGACGCCCGCGAGTGCCTTGTCGAGCAGTCTGGGGTCGTCGTACGTCGCTTGTCGGACATCCACGCCGCGTTCGGCCAGCTTGGCGGCACTGGCACGGTTTCGAACGATGGCCACTACCGGCGTATCCGTGAGCAGAAGCGCCTCGACGACGAGGCGTCCCAGCTGTCCGCTGGCACCGGTTACCGCGACAGTCATTACTTCCTCCATGGTGAACCGCGCTGACGTGCAGGGGCGCAGGGGGAGGGTCTGGCTCGCGCACCAACCTGCGATCAGGGCCCCGCAAGACGGTGGCGCCACTGTTGGAAGTGTTTCGGAGTCGGGCCTATAAATCAACCAACTTGACATGTGTGGGTGAAGCCCTTGACATGCGACCACCGCCGTCGAGACCATCAACAAGGTTGATATAGGGGCGAGTGGATGGGAGTGGCCATGATCGACCAGCAGCAGTTCCGCGACGTGATGTCCGGTGTGTGCACTCCGGTCACGATCGTCACCTCCGCTGTCGACGATGTCCCCTTCGGGACGACGGTGAGTTCATTCGCCTCCCTGTCGCTGGATCCGCCGCTGGTCAGCCTTGCCCTGGCCCGTCGCTCGTCGCTCCTCGCTGCGATCCAGACCGTCGGGCGCTTTGCGGTCAACATCCTCGGGCAGACGCAGGACGACCTCGCGGTGGTCTTCGCACGCCGGGGCGTCGACCGATTCGGCGCGACTGACTGGTACTTCGAGTGCGGACTCCCGCGACTGACCGACGCTCCCAGCTGGATGGAGTGCGGCCTGCACCAGACGGTGGAGGCCGGTGACCACTTGCTGCTGCTCGGCCTGGTGCGCTCGGCCAGGAGTCGTGGCACCGTCGGCCCGCTCGTCTACGCGAACCGCACCTTCGGCACCCACTCACGCTTCTGCGAGCGGTCACGCCCGGACATCGTCGACCTCATCGCCGCGTGCGCCCGCTGACATCACCGACCAGCCCATCAGATCGACCGCGGGCCTCGCATCCCGACTCGACGGCGTCAAAGGAGACACCTTCATGACCACTGTGACCGACCGTTCCTTCGGCACGGGTGGCGTCCCGACCACAGCCGAGCTGCTCGCGCGCATCGCCGAGATCCAGCCGCTGATACGCAAGAACGCCGCTCAAGGTGAGCAGGATCGCCGGGTCGTCGAGGAGAGTATCCAGGCTTGTCGCGACGCCGGCCTGTTCAAGGTTGCGCAGCCCAAACGGTATGGCGGCTACGAGACGTCGATGCGCACGATGCTCGACGTTTCGGCCGGCGTTGGGGAGGCTGACGGCGGCACCGCCTGGGTGGTCGCCCTGCTCAACGTGTGCGCATGGATGACGGGGCTCTTCCCGCAACAGGCCCAGGACGACGTGTGGGCCGATGATCCCGACGCTCTGGTCTCGGGCGTGCTCACCCCATCCTCCGAGTCCCGCAGGGTGGAGGGCGGCTACCAGGTCACCGGACGTTGGTTCTGGAACTCCGGTTCGTACCACGCCTCGTGGGCCGTGCTCGGCATCCCGGTCACTGACGACCGGGGTGAGGTCGTCGACCAGGGGCTGGTCCTGGTCCCGCGCAGCGACCTCGCATTCGAGGAGACCTGGTTCGTCGCCGGGATGAAGTCCACTGGCAGCAACTGCCTGACCGCCACGGACGTTTTCGTACCCGACCATCGCGTGATCTCGGTGCCGCAGGCGATCGAAGGCAACTACGGCACCGAGCGGACTGAGGAGGTGATGTTCCGGTCGCCGTTCGTGCCCTTCCTCGCGCTTGTGCTGACCGGCACGCAGCTCGGCCTGGGCCGCGCGGCGCTGGACATCGTCCGAGCGAATGCCGGGAAGAAGCCTGTTTCGTACACCTTCTACACCACGCAGGCGGACTCGGTCGCCTTCCAGCTCCAGCTGGCCGAAGCCGCCATGATGATCGACACCGCCCATCTCCACGCCTACCGGGCAGCTGACGACATCGACCGGGCGGCCGCGGCCGGCGAGTACCCGGACTACCTGGCCCGCGCCCGTGTCCGGGCCGACACCGGATGGATCGTCGACCACATCACGAAGGCGATCGACATCCTGCTCACCGCTCACGGCGCGGGGAGCTTTGCCGAGGCCAACCCGCTCCAGCGGATCTGGCGCGACTCCGCGGTCGCCGCCCGCCACGCCGTGGCCACCCCCGCCATCGGCTACGAGGTCTACGGCAAAGCCCTGCTCGACCGCGACGACCACATCACCCCGCTGGTCTGAGACACCACTCCCCACTCGACCTGGAGTCGTCCGCATGCGCGTTGCCAACCTGAAGGGCCGTCTCGTCGTCGTCACCGGTGATCCCGGGCACGAGATTGCCCAAGACGTCGAAAAGGCCAGTGGAGGCCGGTTCGGCCCCGACCCGCAAGGCGTCTACCAGGACTGGGGTGCCTTTACCACCTGGGCGGCGACGGCCGGCTGGGAGATGGGCTCCCCGTTCTCGGCCGACGACCTGGGATCGCCAGTGCCCGCACCGAGGCAGGTCTTCGCGATCGGGCTCAACTACGGCGAGCACGCGGCGGAGGCCGGGTACGACGCGCCCACGACGACGCCGCCGGTGTTCACGAAGTTCCCCAGCTGCATCACAGGGCCCCGAGCAGCCATCGAGATACCGCAAGGGGGTCATGTCGACTGGGAAGTTGAGCTCGTAGTCGTCATCGGTCGCCATGCCCATCGTGTGTCTGCGGGGGATGCGTTCGACTGCATCGCGGGCTACTCGGTGGGGCAGGACATTTCCGAGCGGGTTCTGCAGATGGCGGCAACGCCGCCGCAGTTCAGCATGGGCAAGTCACTGCCCGGCTTCGGACCCGTCGGGCCGTGGCTGGTGACCTTGGACGAGCTCGCCGACCCGGACGACCTCGAGCTGGGCTGCGCGATCAACGGGGAGCCGGTGCAGCTCGGCCGTACCAGCAACCTGATCTTCTCCGTCCCGGCGCTGGTCGCCACTCTCTCGGCGAGCACTCCGCTGCTGCCCGGTGACGTCATATTCACCGGCACACCGTCCGGTGTCGGCATCGGTCGTGATCCGCAGCGCTGGCTGGCTGACGGTGACGTACTCACCAGCCACGTAGAAGGCATCGGCGAGCTGCGGAATCGCATGTTCGCTGCCACACCGAGCACCACCTGAGTCGCGCCTCTGAGAGGAGAGACCCCGATGGCTCTGCACCGCCTGACGTCCATCACCATGGGCGTCCCACATGTGGACGAGGTCGGCACGTACTACGAGGAGTTCGGCCTCATCCCCGCGGACGTCTCGGAGGGGGAACGGTGGTTCGCCACCCGGGACGGTGGCCGGCAGCTGCACATCGTCCATGCCCCGACTCGGCGACTGGTCGACGTGCACGTCGGTGTCGACGACGAGGACGACCTCGGACGCGCCAGCCGCAATCTGCAACGCATGGGGATCACGGTCGACCGGGGCCCTTGCTGGATCAGCGCTGTCGAGAGGGCTACAGGAACCCGCGCGTTCCTGGAGATCGCACCCCGTGTCGTGCAGGACAGCAACCCCGCCACTCCGTACAACGGGCCCGGACGCTACGAACGCACCGGAGACCGTGCGCCGGGCGTGCTGCGCACCGATCGGGTCATGCCCCGAAAGCTCGGCCATGCTGTCGTTGGCACAACCGACTACGCCTTTACTCAGGCGTTCTTCGTCGAGGGCCTCGGCTTCAAGATCAGCGACCACATCAAGGGTGCCGGCACCTTTATGCGCTGCTCGACCGACCACCACAACATCCTCGTGCTTTCCGCACCAGTGCCGTTCCTGCACCACACCTCATGGCAAGTCGACGACATCGACGACGTCGGCCGCGGTGCGCACGCCATGCTCGAGGACCATCCCGAACGGCATATCTGGGGACTCGGGCGCCACTACGGTGGCTCCAACTTCTTCTGGTACCTGAAGGATCCAGCGGGCAACTTCAGCGAGTACTACTCCGACATGGACTGCATCGTCGACGACCAACTGTGGACACCGGAGGACCTCGAGGGTGCCCAGGGCCTCTACTCGTGGGGACCGCCACCACCGCCGTCGTTCCTGCACCCGGACGACCTCGCAGCGCTGATGACCGGAGCCCACTCCGGCTGACAGCACAGTGCTGGAGGCAGGCGAGGAGAACCGGTCAGTCGCACGCAGCTGCTGATGGGCGACTCCGACCTATGGAGCCGTGGCCTCGAAGCCGTCGAGGCCAAACAGGGTGCGGCCTGTCGTGCCCTCAAAGGACAAACGGTCTTGCGTGTACTGCCACGGCAGTAGGCGACTGCCAGCAGCGGCACGACGACAGGAAGGGCCCTGCACAGGAACCCTGATGAGGTATTCGAGACTGGCCGACCGCTGTTCACGTGCCCGCGTGAGCTGCTCGACCTGCCTTCGTTCGGATTCCCGCACCAGGAGGCAGAACCTCATATGAGAACTCGTACACGGCTCGGAGTGGGGGCGGCCTTCGCGTGCGCCGCGCTGCTCACCGCGGTCGGAATCGGTTGGGGCGAGGGCGGTGCTGCCTCGTCGCTCTTCACACCCCCGAACGGGCCCTACGTGGCGCTGGGTGACTCTTACACGGCCGGCCCGAAGATCCCCGGCCAGACGGGGGAGCCCGCGGGCTGTGGCCGCTCCGATCGGAACTATCCGGCGTTGGTCGCGGACGGGCTCGGTCTGGAGGCGGACGAGTTCCGCGACGTGAGCTGCAGCGGGGCCACCATGGGCGACCTGTTCGCGCCGCAGTCCACGGGCAACGGGGTCAACTCGGCCCAGTTGTCCGCTGTTTCCACCTCGACCCGGCTGGTCACCCTCGGCATCGGTGGCAACGACATCGGATTCAGCTCGCTGATCACGATGTGCGTCACGGCCGACGTCCGGGACCAGGTGGAGAACTGGCTAGGGGATAGGAAGGCGAAGGAAGCGCCGTGCCGGGAGCGGTACGTCTCCGCCGGTACCGACGAGGTCGGAGTGAAGATCAAGGCAGCGGGCGAGCGGCTGTCCGGCGCGCTGAGCGACATCAAGCGCCGCGCGCCGAAGGCCCGGGTGTACGTCGTCGGATATCCCGCGATTCTGCCGGCCAAGGATGCTGCCTGCGGACCCGCGATGGGGCTGGTGCCGGGCGATGTGGGTTTCCTACGACAGAAGCAGCAGCAGCTCAACGCCATCCTGCGCGCCACCGCGCGCACCGCCGGAGCCGTGTACGTCGACACCTACACACCCTCCGTGGGCCGAGACGCCTGCTCGGACCCGGACACACGCTGGGTTGAGCCTCTGATCCCGTTGGCTCCGGCGGCGCCGGTGCACCCCAATGAGCTCGGCGAGCGCGGGATGGCGCACGCCGTGCTGCGCGCGGTCAGAGTGCCGAGCTGACGGGGGGCAGGTTCATGGAGATGGAGACGACGGCCCGGACTCGTACTGCGGTATCAGCCCGCGTGGCTCCTGCGACGGCGCCGCGAGCTCCCACGGGCGGCCCAAGGAGCCGCCCTCACAGCCTGAACGACACAACCACGGTGTTCGTCAAACCGGAGCAAGCTCACCCATCGCAACCCGATGACGAGCAACCTCGAGCGCTACACGTCGCGCCATCCGCATGTTGTAGACACAGCGATGCTGGCCCTGTTTGCATTTCACGGCGCGTCCGGGTCTCCGCCGTCGTCACCTGAACGCCGACCTCCATGACGGTCTAGAAGGCTTCGCCGACTACATGGCTTGCGCGGCGGCAGGGAACCAAGGTCTGTACCCCAACGGCGAGATGACATCACCAAGGCCCCGCAAGTCCCTGCCCTCACATTGAACTCGGACACGCCCCTTCCGTGCCCTACTTCACATGATCTGCGAGGAAGCAGTCATCAGGAGCTAGGGAAGCAGCACGGTGAAGCGGGCACCTTCGCCGGGCGCCGTCCTGAGTTCGACGCGGCCGCCGTGGGCCTCCAGGATTGCGGCGGTGATGGCCAGGCCAAGTCCGGTGCCGCCGCGGGTGCGGGAGCGGGCCTCGTCGACCCGGTAGAACCGATCGAAGATGTTCGGCGCGGCCTCCAAGGGCACGCCAGGCCCTTCGTCGACTACTTCCAGCACGACGCGGCCGCGCGACTCCGGACTTCCCGCCACGGCCACAGGAGGTTCTGACCGTTCGGCGGGCATGGCTACGCGGATGTGCACGGGCGTGCTGGGCGGGGTGTGGGCCATGGCGTTGCTGACGAGGTTCGTGATCACTTGGCGCATCCGGTGTTCGTCCACCGTGACCCGGATCGGTTTTTCGGCGCTTTCGAGGAACAGTGGCCGCTGCGGGTCGCGGACCTTTGCGTCGTGCACGGCGTCCTCGACGAGTGTGCGAAGGTCGAGTTCGGCCAGATCCAGGGCGCGTTCCTGGTCGAGGCGGGCCAGCAGCAGCATGTCGTTCACAAGGCGGCTCATCCGGATCGCCTCGCCCTCGATCCGGCCCATCAGCCGGTCCACATCGGCCCGGTCCGGCGCGCCGCCGCAGCGGTTCAGCTCGGCGAAGCCACGGATCGACGTCAGCGGGGTGCACAGTTCGTGCGAGGCGTCCGCCACGAACCTGCGTAGGCGCTCCTCGGACCGTTCCCGCTGGCGCAGCGCAGAGGAAAGCCTGCCCACCATGGTGTTCAGCGCGCCACCGAGCCGACCGACCTCGGTACGTGAATCAGACGCGACCCGCAGATCGAGGTGGCCGCCGGCGATGTCCTCCACGGTCTTCTCGATCTTGGTCAGGGGTTGCAGCCCCAGCAGTACCAGCAGGAACCCGACCCCGCCGAGGACGAGCAGCAGCGCGACTCCGACCCCGACCTCGATCCAGATCAACTGCGTCACGGTCGCCTCGGTGGTCGCCGTCGACTGCGCAGCTACGATGATCCGCGGCTCGTCGGACATCATCTGCTGGGTCACCATGACCCGCCAGTCGGCACCGCCCTGCTTGTCGTGGACCATGAACGGGCGCTCGTCGTACTGGTCGATGTTGGTCGAGTTGATCTCTGGCCATGCCGGCCCAACCGCGCCAGCCGGGGCGGACATCTGAGGCTTTCCGTTGGGGTGCAGCACTCGGATCGCGAAATCCGTGGGCAGACCGTCAGAGTTGCGCCCAGGATCCTCCGGCGACGGCGTCGACTGTTCCGGGCTGCCGTCCAATTGGCGCACGAGATCCCTGAGCTGGTCGTCCATCCGGGCGATCATCGACTGGCGGATCAGCACGACGCTCGTGACCGCGATGCTGCCCAGGCCGAGGGCGGCCAGCACGAGCAGCGCCATGATCAGGCGTGCCCGTAGTGTCCACGGTCTGCGCCAGCGGTTCCTGCTCATCGTTCTTCCCTGGGCAGCCGCAGTGAGTAGCCGATGCCCCGGATGGTGTGGATCAGCGGCGGTTCCACCGAGTCGATCTTGCGGCGCAGATAGCTGATGTACGACTCGACGATCCGGCCGTCCCCGCCGAATTCGTAGCTCCACACCCGGTCAAGTATCTGCGGTTTGCTGACCACCCGCTCGGCATTGACCATCAGGTACCGCAACAGGTTGAACTCGGTGGGCGACAGTCGGACCAGCCGACCGGCCCGGTGGACCTCGTGGGCGTCCTCGTCGAGCACGAGATCGGCGTACCGGAGGGTGCCGTCGTCCTGCGGGATGTCGGTACCGCTGCCCGTGCGCCGCAGGATCGCCCACAGCCGCAACACCACTTCCTCCAGGCTGAACGGCTTGGTCACATAGTCGTCGCCACCGGCTGTCAGGCCCGCGATCCGGTCTTCCACGGCGCCCCGTGCGGTCAGGAAGAGCACCGGCAGCCTGTCATGCAGCGTACGGAGGCTGTGGGCGAGGCTGAAGCCGTCGGTGTCGGGCAGCATCACGTCCAGAATGACGATGTCCGGCCGGACATGCCGGGCCGTGGCCAGCGCTTCGGCTCCGCAGTTCGCCGCGTGCACGGTGAACCCGCTGAGCCGGAGCGCTGCCGACAACAGCTCCAGGATGTTCGGTTCGTCGTCCACTACGAGGACGGTCGCCTCGCCACGTTGATGCTGGTCCACTTGACCAGCATCAACGACGAACCTGGGAACTTGCTGAGAACGCTGTGATTCACGCGTCCGTGCACTCGTGCAGCGTCCCGCTCTCGCCCGCTGTGAGTACGGGTTTGCAGTTCTGCTTGATCCACTTGGACCGCTCGATGACCGTCTTTTCGTCCGTCATCATCATCCCGCCGCCGGTGAGAACGAACCGCAGCCTGCCCTCACGCACCCAGGTGGACAACTGGTCCACCGAGGGCACCGGGTCCTTGCCGTCGAACCCGCCCATGCCGACCACGGTCTCGTTGGTGGCGACGATGTACACCCCCGCGGACTGGGAGCCGCCCTCGACCGCGAGCGTGATTTTGGCTCCGGACGCATGCGACTTGGCGTAGTCCAGGACCTTGCGTTGGTCCGCGGTGAGTTTTCCGCTGTCCCAGCCGACAGGCATCTCCTCCTCCGCCGGCCCTGCGGCCGGCAGGCTCGCGATGGCTGTGGTGGAGACCGCAGCGGCAGCCGACCATACGGCAGGTGCCAGCAGCACTGCGCCGAGCCCGAGCGCGAGCGCGAGCTTGGGGACTTTGCGCAGCACCAGGGCCAGGATCGCGGCCAGCGCGACGATCAGCACCGCGTACCGCAGCCAGCCGTGCCATGAGGTGTCCCGGGAGATGAGCACCCACGCCCATGCCGCGGTCACCGCGACGTCGGCGGGCAGCACGAACCGGCCCAGTCCCTCGCGCTCTTGGTACTGCTGGAACGCCCACATGGTGCCTGCGCCGACTAGTGCGCCGATCGCGGGTGCCATAAGGGTGGTGTAGTACGGGTGGAAGACGCCTTTCTGGTTGCTGAACACGAGGGCGTTCACCAGGAGCCAGCCGCCCCACAGCACCCAGCCTGCCCGGTGGGCGGGGTCCGCAGGGGCGGAGCGGCGCAGCCGCCGGAAGCCGAGCACCGCCGCGAACGCCAGCGCGATCAGCGCCAGCGGCAGCAGCCAGCTGATCTGCCCGCCGACCGCGTCGCCGAACATCCGGCCCGCACCGGGCGGGCCGCCGAACGAGGCGCCGCCTGCGCCGGGGCCGCCTCCGCCGCCGGTGGCCGCCGCCCCGCCGTTGCCGTTTCCTTCACCGCCGAACACGCGGCCGAGCCCGTTGTAGCCCAGGATCAGGTCCAGGGCCGTGCCATCGGTGCTGCCGCCGACGTAGGGCTTCTTGCCCGGCCACAGTCCGCATGCCGCGACCCACCACAGTGAACTCGCCAGCAGCACCACGGCCGCACCGGCCAGGTCGAGCACCTGACGGCGCCAGTGCGCCTTGCTGCCGGCCAGGTACGCGGCGAAGAAGGCAGGAACGACGATGTACGCGGCCGCCATCTTCGCCAGGAAGCCGCACCCGAGCAGGAACGCCGTGAACAGCAGCCACTTCGTCCTTGTGCGTGGTTCCAGCGCTTGCATCGCGCGGGTGAAGGTGTAAGCCGCTGCGACGAGCATGAGGACGAACATGGTGTCGGTGTTGTTCGTGCGGGTGATCGCCACAGTGATCGGCGTGAGCGCGTAGACCAGCGCGGCGATCAGCGCGGCCTTTTCCCCCGCCCACATCCGGACCGTCCGGTGCAGCAGGAAGATCGCCGCGACGCCTTCGACCACCTGCGGCAGCAGCACGGACCACTGGTGGAAGCCGAAGATCTTCACCGAGACCACCTGCGGCCACAACGACAACGGCGGTTTGTCGATCGTGACCGCACCGGCCGGGTCGAACGAACCGAACAGGAAGTTCGTGAAGTCCGACGACATCGACTTGACCGCGGCCGTGTAGTACGTGTTGCCCCAGTTGTCGGTCCACATCACCCAGCCGTACAGCACCGTCCCCAGGACAAGGATCGCGATGAGCGCGTACCGCGGCCAATGTGGGGGACGTTGCCGTGCCGGTTCAATGGGCACAGCCTGCTCTGCCTGTTGCGCTTGGCCGGTATCGGCGGCGGTCATTTGTTTCCCTTTTCTTGTTTGAAAACCCAGCCACGCAGCAGGACGAACCGACCGGCCGTGCCGAGCAGGGACGCGCCCAGCAGCACGAACAGCTCAAGGAGACGCGAGGGTTCGGCCACTGCCGAGTGCAGGACGAGCAGCGCGGTCGACGTGAACGCGTAATAGAGGCCGAAGACGATGAGTCCTTGCAGGTGCGCTCTGCCGGACGAGCCACGGGAGCCGAGGAACGTGAACCGCCGGTTGGCCTCGGTGTTGAATATCGTGGTGACCACGAGCGCCAGCAGATTGGCTGCCAACGGATGCATCGTCGGCCGCAAGAGCGCGTAGAGCACCAGAGTGACCGCTGTGGACAAGAGTCCGATCGCGCCGAACGACAGCAGTTGCCAGAGCAGACCCGGGTCCCGTCGCGACAACACCGCGTCCGGGTGGGCCGCTTGGGGTTCCGGACGCCGCGGCAGGTCAGCGACTCTTGCCGTGCCAGCGGCCTTCGCCCGCGCCACCCGGATCAGACCCCGGATGTCCTCGAGCGCGGTCGATCCGATCCTGACCCGGGTGTCGATGTCCTCGACCCAGTCGACCGGAACCTCGTGCACCCGCAGGCCATTGTGCTCGGCCAACAGCAGCAGTTCGGTGTCGAAGAACCAGTTGTCATCCTTGACGTGGCCGAGCAGCGGGCGGATCACCTCCGTGCGCGCCGCCTTGAAGCCGCACTGGGCGTCGGAGAACTTCGCGCCGTGGCTGAGCCGGATGAGCGCGTTGTATCCCCGGGAGATCAGCTCACGCTTCGGACCGCGTACGGTTCTCGAACTCGGGGACAGCCGCGAGCCGATTGAGACGTCCGAGTGGCCGTTGACCAGCGGAGCCACCAGGGGCAGCAGCGCGTCGAGGCCGGTCGACAGGTCGACGTCCATATAGGCCACCACGTCTGCGTCGCTCCATTGCCACGCGGTACGCAGGGCACGGCCACGGCCCTTCTCGTCGAGATGCAGCACACGGACCTGATCCGTCGCTTCGGTCAGCTCGTTGGCGGTCGCCAGAGTGGCGTCGGTGCTGGCGTTGTCGACGATGGTGATAGTCCACTCGAACGGCAACTGTTTGTCCAAGTAGGACTTCAGGACGTCCACGCAGCCACGCAGCGCTCGTTCCTCGTTGTACACCGGGATCACGACGTCGACCGTGGTGGTCTTGGTCGCGCCGGTCAGGTCCGGCGGTGTCGCCGGGGCAGGGGTGCCAGTCATGACAACAGGTGTGCCAGGCGTAACCGCAAGCAGCCTGGACGGAACCTGAAAGAAGCCTGGGAGTCTGCGAGTTCGGCTCCCAGGTAACTCGCACAAACGCGCCCTACGGTCGCGGCGTGTCAGCATCGGAATCCGTCGGCATCGACGAGAAACGAAAGCAAGTATTCCGCCGAGTGGGACTGGTGGCCACAGGGGCCGTGCTCGCGGTCGTGGTCAGGGTCGCCATGTTCGACCACGAGTCCACCGACTACAAATTCTTCGTCAAAGGCTGGTATGAATTCATTTCCACGCACGGTGGATTCGGCGCTCTCAAGTACAGCTTTGCGGACTACAACGTCCCATACCTGTACCTGATCGCAGCGTTGACCTATCTGCCGATACCCGCACTCATCGGGGTCAAGATCATCTCGGTGGTGTTCGACCTGGTACTGGCGTACTTCACCTACCGTGTCGTCGCGCTGCGCCACACCGGCCGCCGGTTGCCGGCGCTGGCTGCCCTCAGCGTGCTGTTCCTCCCCACCGTGGCGACCAACAGCGGGATGTGGGGACAGGCCGACTCGCTCTACGCCGCGTTCGGCCTCGGCGGCGTGTACTTCCTCCTGCGTAGGCGGCCGTGGCCGGCCGGCCTCTTCTTCGGCCTGTCACTGGCCTTCAAGCTGCAGGCGGTCTTCTTGTTCCCGCTGCTTCTGGTGCTGGCATGGCGACGGTGGATCCCGTGGCGGGTACTGCTGGCCGTCCCTGGGGTCGTCCTGCTCCTTGACGTGCCGGCGTTGCTGGTCGGAGCGCCCATAGGGCGCTTGCTGTCGGTGTATGCGGAGCAGACGAGCGCATATCCGGCGCTGTCCATGCTCGCGCCGTCGATCTACCAGTTCCTCCCGGCGAGCGCCGACGCGGAGGTGATCCGGCCCATCGGTATCGCGGTGACCGGGCTGGTGATCCTCGGGCTGTGCCTCGGCGTATGGCTGAGCCGAGCGCGCCTTACGACTGCGAACGTCGTGCTGATGGGAGCAGCCGCGGCTGTCCTGGTGCCGTTTCTCCTTCCGTCGATGCACGAGCGCTACTTCTACCTGGCCGAGGTACTCACCGTGATCGCGGCGTTCTACCTGCCGCGCCGCCTCTGGTACGTGCCTGTCCTCGTACAGGTGGCCTCGTTTCTCGCCTATCGCCACGTGCTGTTCCCGGCAGCGGATTCGACGCCTCCGGGAGACCTGCCAGGAGGGCCCGGCCTTCCCGTATCCGACGGGCAGGCGACGCCCGGGGACATGTCGGGCGGTATGCCGGGCGGAATGTCGAGCCAGTACGCGCCCACCCTGGAATTCCGGATCCTCGCTGCGCTTATGGCAGTTGCGGTCGTATCCGTGGTGTGGACGGCATTACGCGAGTTCCGGCGAGACTCCCCGCCGGAAGCACAGAAAACACAAATTCACGATGCGTTGAGTACGCGGTAATCCATCAGTTTCACTGCGGAATTTCCACAGCCAATCCGAGGGAGTCAGAACATGTACGTGGCAGCCGCCGATCAGCCAGGAGGTCTCGCCGGCTTGGTGGTGGACATCATGGACGAGCTGGGGGGACCGGGCGCGGCGCTCCTCGTCGGCATCGACAACATCTTCCCGCCGATGCCGAGCGAACTGGTGCTGCCACTGGCCGGTTTCGCCGCGAGCCAGGGCACGATGAGCCTGTTCATGGCGCTGTTCTGGACCACCCTCGGCTCCGTCGCCGGCGCCCTGCTCACCTACTGGCTGGGCGCGTGGCTCGGCCGCGACCGCGTGCGCTCTCTGATCACTCGCGCGCCCCTGATGAAGCCGTCAGACTTCGACCGCACGGAACGCTGGTTCCTCAAACACGGCACGAAGGCGGTGTTCTTCGGCCGGATGGTGCCCCTGTTCCGCAGCCTCATCTCGCTGCCGGCAGGCGTCGAACGGATGCCTGTGCTGCGGTTCCTGTCCCTGACCACGCTCGGCAGCCTGATCTGGAACGCGGGCTTCGTCGTGGCCGGCTACCAACTGGGTGCCAACTGGCAGGACGTCGACGAGTACGCGGGCATCTTCCAAAAGGTGGTCATCGCAGTCGTCGCACTGGCAATCGTCGTGTTCGTGGCGGTCCGGATACGCGAACGGAGACGAAGCCAGGGTTGAACTCGGCTGGCATGTTCGGCCCGCCGCCTCACTCTCCATCTGCCCGAACGCTGGTCCTGGTGGGACGACTTCACCCAGTTCTTCGACCTCGTGCACGCGCCGCCACCCGCCGTCGAGAAGGCCCTGACTACCCCGCCCTCAAGGGCCTGAGATCTCCGAGCATGTGGAAAAGCCGGGCAGACCAGCGGGCACACCCCATGCCCGAATCCGCAGCTCAACCTCGGACCGCCCACGAACCACCCGAAACGGACCTCCGAAATCAAGCTGATGGATCCGGGCTCAGCGAATGCGGCCCGGACGCGCCCGTGGTGGGATCCGACGGTTCTCTCCGCCCTCGGCGATGTGCCACTACAGACGCCAAGCGTCAGTGAGCTCTTTCAGCGTGGCCACTGATCGAGTGACGGCGTCGGCGTCCGCAACGGACAAGGCTCCTATGCCGTTGAGGGAGGTGTTCGACGTCTCAACTCATCGGCGCAGGAGCCTTGTTGGTTCCCTATCCTGCCGCACTCGACCTGCCCCATGCCCTGGTCGAGTGGGTCACCATGCTCATCGTCACCCGCGAGGGTGACCGCCGCTGCAAACTCCCGCCGCACCAGCGTGCCCTGGTCGGTCTGGTGTACCTGCGGCGGCACGACACCCTCGCCCAGCTCGCGGCTGGCTTCGGTATCTCGGTGGGCACCGCCCACGCCTACACGGCAGCCGTCATCGACTTGCTCGCCGACCGGGCACCCGGGCTCCTGCGGGCCCTGCGCGAAGCCGACCCCGACCACGTCCTGCTGGACGGCACCCTCGCGGAGTGCGACCGGGTCGGCGACAGCCGGGCCGACTTCTCCCAAAAACACCGACGCCACGGGGTGAACGTGCAGGTGGTAACGGATCCAGCAGGACAACTGCTGTGGATTTCGCCCGCCCTGCCCGGCCGCGCGCACGACCTGAGCGCGGCCCGCGAGCCCGGCCCTCCAGCTCGTCAATCAGCCGGTTGTCCACATACTCCGCCGGCGCCTCAGACGGCTCGACGGCCTCGGACTCGGTCACGTTGTTGCTGGTCATCGATGCATCTTCCAGGGCCGCCGCGGTCCCGGCGTAGTCGTTGAATCCCCGCAGGATCTCCAGCGCGGCCCGTGTCAGCGCCACGGCCTCCTCGCGGTCGCCGTGTGCCCAGACCACATAGCCCAGTGCCCACCTCGCGTAGGACCCGCCCAGACGCTCCCTGTGTGCTTCCGCGAGCCGTACCGCGCGCCTGGCGGTCTCCTCGGCCGAGCGCGGATCCCCAAGGTAGGCCTGCGATCGCCAGCTGGAAAAGCCAGAACAGCCCCTCCGCTCCTTCGCCCGCCACCTCGTGCGCGGCCAGCGCCCCCTCGTACAGGGGCACGGCCTGCGCCATCCGCCCCCGGAAGGTCGCCGACGCGCCGCGATAGCCCTGGATGTAGGGCCGGACCGACGGGTCGTCCAGTCGTTCGCCCAGCTCCTCGGCCTCGTCCAGCCACCGGTCGGCCGTCGCCAGATCGCCCTGGAGTATCGCCACCCAGGCGGCGGCCCACAGCGCCCTGGCCCGGACCGGGGTGGGTTCGGGCGCTGCCGCGAGGAGCCGGTCGAACTGACGGCGCCCCTCGCCGAGGAACCCGTCGGCGCACCAGTGGAAGCGCAGCGCCGCCGCCAGGCGCAGAGCGGCCTGTGCGTCGGCAGGATCCGCGACCGTGCGCTCCGGCGGGTGCGGCTCCGCCTGCCCGGGCCCTGCCGGGGCCGGCTCGGCCACGGCTGGGTGAACCCTCGCCCCGAGGTCCAGTGCCACCCGGAAGTTGCCGTGCTCGGCACGCATCCGGGTCAGAGCCTCTTCCTGGCCGGGACCGTACCAGTCGGAGGCGGTGCGCTCCGCGAGGGCGAGGAAGAAATCGCGGTGCCGCCGCAGCAGCTCCAGCTCTTCCCCCGATTCGGCGAGCCGGGCCCGTCCGTACGTGCGGATGGTTTCCAGCAGCCGGTAGCGGGGCAGATCTTCGCGTTTGCAGGTCAGGACGACAGACTGGGACACCAACCGGTCGATGAGGTCCAGCACCTCATGCGCCGCGATACCGTCCTGTGCGCAGACGTATTCGGCGGCGTCCAGGGCGAAGCTGCCGGTGAAGACAGACAGCCGGTTCCACAGCAGTTGTTCGGCGGGCGTGCACAGCTCATAACTCCACTCGATCATCCCGCGCAATGTGCGCTGCCGTGGAAGGGTGGTCCTGCAGCCGCCGGTGAGCAGCGCGAAACGGTCCTCCAGACGCTCCACGACCTGCTCGACGGTCAGCGTCCGCAGCCGCGACGCGGCCAGTTCGATGGCCAGGGGCAGCCCGTCCAGGTCGGCGCACAGCCGGGTGGCCTGCATCCGGTTGGCGTCGGTGATGCGGAAGTCCGGCCGGATGGCGGCGGCTCGCTCCTGCAGCAGTTCGACCGCCTCGTCCGGTATCGACAGCGGAGGGACGACGGAGACGTTCTCGCCCGTGACCCCCAGCGTCTGGCGGCTCGTCGCCAGGATGCGCAGCTCCGGACAGGCCGACAGCAGCGTCTTCGCCACCCCGGCGGATGCATCGATCAAGTGTTCGCAGTTGTCCAGCACGATCAGTGCCCGGTGGCGGGCCAGGTGGTGCGTGAGCTGGTCAAGGGCGGGCTTGGCGCCGTAGTCCGGAACCCGTAGCGCACCCGCGGTCGCGGCGTCCACCGCCGACGGGTCGCGTACCGCGGCCAGGTCGACGATCCACACGCCGTCCGGGAACGCCTTCCTTGAGGCCGCGGCGGCGGCAAGTGCCAGCCGTGTCTTGCCCACGCCGCCCGCTCCAGTGAGCGTCACCAGCCGACCGACGCCCAGCAGGCGGCGAATCTCGGCCACCTCGCGGCGCCTGCCGACGAAGCTGTTGAGGGCCGTGGGCAGATTGCCCACGGCCGGAAGGACCGTGATCACGGCTCGACCCCATGCATCGACGGACAAATACCCAGGAGGCTAGCAAGAGCCCCGAATGCCACTGCATCCAGGCACCGGCCGGAACCGACGCCGCGCAAGGCGCCGCTGGTGGCCGCCTGGGCCGGGTTGGCGACGAGCGCCGCCGCCGATGCGACCAGGGCCGCGAGCGCCACAGACAGGTGTCTGCGGTTGAGACCATGTCTGCGCATGGAGCCTCGTTCCTTGAATAGGAGTTTCCCGTCGGCCCTCGTCAGAGACTGTCCGGAGTGTCGATGGGCGCCTCGATCCCCTGCTGTTCGTGATACCGAACGAGGGTCGAGGCGTCGAGCGCGCGGGAGGATGGAGAGCGACCAGGATCTACATCCGTGGCGGACCTCAGTTCCTCACGATGCGCCACCGGTTGTCGGCGGTGCCGTCGTCCGAGTCCTGGATGGCGAACGCGCCGAGAGCGGTGGAGTCGTTCGCGATGGCGAGCAGCTTGCCGCTGTTCTCGTTGCGGATCTTGTAGGTCCCGTTCCCTTGGTCGAGCAGCGTCCATCTGTGGTCGGCGGTGCCGTTGTCCGACCACTGCAGGACGGTCGCGTCGTCTGCCGTGGACATGTTCAAGACGCCGAGCACCTTGCCGCTGTGGGCGTTGCGGAAGCGGACCGCGTTTCCATCGGTGATCATGAACCAGTCGTGGTCGGCGGTGCCGTTGTCCGACCACTGCAGAGCGCGGCCACCGTCGGCCGTGGACATGTTCTGGATGCCCAGCAGGAGACCGCTGGCCACGTTGACGAGACGGACGCTGCCGCCGGCGTTCCAGTAGACGGTGTAGTTGTGGCCGTGCGCGTCGTGGAACGGGCCCAGGTTGACGGTGGAGCCGTTGGCGGTGGCGGTGAAGGCGAGCGAGCTGCTGCTGGTCCGTGTGATCGAGGACGTGTTCAGCGACGGCAGAGAGCTGAGCGAGGAGTTGCCGTAGTTGCCGGACAGGACCACCGGGCCGTAGGTGATCGCGGCGACGTTCGCGTTGTCGTTGGCCGTTCGCATGACGATCCGCATGGGCAGGCGGACGGTGACCGTGTCGCCGGAGGTCCAGGAGCGGGTCAGAGTGGCGTAACTGCCCGGCGTGGTGGTGATGTTCTGCCGCGTGCCGTTGACGCTGATCGTGGCCTCGGCGGTCCAGCTCGGGATGCGGATGCGCATCGCCCAGGTTCCGCTGACGTTACCGGTGACCTGCAGGGTCGTGGTGTCGCTGACGGGGTAGGTCGTGGTCTGGGTGACCGTGATTCCGCGCTCCGACCAATTGAGCACCGAGGGCACGAACATGTTCACGATCAGCGTGTTGTCACTGCGGTAGTAGATGGAGTCCATCAGCCTGGTGTGCATCTCCAGGCCCGTGCCCTGACAGCACCAGAAAGTGCCGTAGTCGGTGCTCCAGGTGCCGCCGCCCCACGCCGGGCCGACACCGCGTCGGCCGCCCGGGTTGAGCGGCGTGAAGTAAGTGACGTGACCGTGGTCGTCGGCCGGGTTCTGCTGGCCGATCATGTGGTTCAGCCATGCCCGCTCGTAGTAGTCGAACAGCGCGGCCCGGTTCGGGTCCAGCGCGAACAACTCCCGGGTGAGGAGGAGCATGTTGAAGGTGTTGCAGCTTTCGCAGGTGTCGTTGTTCAGGAAACCGGCGATGGCGTTCGGGGCGCGGAAGTGCTCCGCCTGGCTGTTGCCGCCGATGGCATAGGTGTGCGCGTTGACGGTGATGTTCCAGGCGTTGGTGGCGATGTCCCGGTAGCGGGTGGTGCCGGTGGCCTTGTACTCCCGGGCGGCCCCGATCCACTTGGGGACCTGCGTGTTGGCGTGCAGTCCGCTGAGCCGGTCCTGGTTGGACGCCAGCGGGTCGAACACCGCGGCGTGGTCGAACCGCTGGGCGACGGTGAGCCACCGCGCGTTGCCTGTCTGCTGGTAGAGATCGGTCAGCACGGTGTTCATGCCGCCGAACTCGGTCTGCAGCATGGCCTGCATCTGCTGGCTGCTCAGTCGGCCGGTGCGCGAGTCGACCCATCCCGCCAGGGCGAGCAGCACGTCACGCGCCTGTGTGCTGCCGATGTGGCGCCATACGTCCAGCAGGCCGACGAGGGTCTTGTGGATGGTGTAGTACGGCACGTTGCCGTTGCTCAGGGTCCGCTGTTCGAGAGCGGTGAAGTCGGACTCGGGGTAGCCGGAGAGGTAGCCGGCGTTGAAACCGGCGGCGCTGTTGTTGGCCTGGCACTTGGCCAACTCCGCCACCATGTAGGTGGCCTTGTCCCGGCAGGTGGTGTCCCCGGTCACGGCGTACAGCTGTGCCCATGCCGTGAGGAAGTGCCCCTGGACGTGGGTGCGGAAGGGGAAGTTCGGCGCGTCCCAGCCGCCGGTGGCGGCCGCGCCGTTGGTGGACAGCCGGTGGTTGGCGCGGAAGTTGTACAGCAGTCGGTCGACATCGACGAACCGCAGGTAGTTCTGCGTACGGTTCTGGTTGTCCAGCCACCGGCTCGCGGTGAGCCGGACCTGGCCGAATTCGAAGGGGTGCGCGGAGACCCCGATGTCGGCCCTTGCGGGAGGGACGACCGCCGCGTGGGCGGGAAATGCGCCGATGAAGGATCCGGTGGCAGAGGCGGCGACGGTGGCCCCGGCTATTTGCAGGAGGCGGCGTCTGCTGACGGAGGAGGCCATCTTGCACCTTTCGGTGAGGAGAGAGCGATAGCTCGGTCGTTGATCTGTTGGCTCATATGGCCGACGGGCGACGGCATCGTGGCGGAGGTGGTGGTGTGGGACACCGCCCTCGCCACCATGCCGGCGAGACGTGAGGTGCAGGAGACTCATCCGGCCCGCCAGGCAAGGCGACCTGGCGGTGTGTGTCCGGAAGGCGCCCTGGCACCGAGTCAGACATTGGAGGTGCCGAGGCCGGTGTCGGCGTACGCCTGCGACAGCATGATGAGGAAGTGGCGGGTGGAGCGACCGCGGGGGGCGCGGAGAGAAGGCCGCGCCGCCGCGGGTGGGCCCCGCGACAGCACGACAGGGTGGGCCGGACAGGTCAGGCCCAGGGGATGATCACCGTGAAGGAGCTGTCGGCTCGGAACGTGTCGGTGTTCTGGTAAGGGTCCACGCGCAGCGCGTAGTTGTAGTGGCGGAGGTAGCGGCCGGGGTAGTTGTACGACTCCAGGCTGACGGAGCCGGATGTGCTGCCGGGGCGGGCGCAGTAGGTGGCGTCCTTGTTGAAGGTGTCGGTGCCGTTGCTCGCGTCGAAGCGGATCCGGTAGTCCCAGTGGCGGAGATAGCGGCCGGCGGAGTCACGGAAGGAGTAGCAGTTGGCGTCCGCGAGGCCGGGCACGACGGTGAAGGTCGCGCTCTGCTTGACGGCGGTGCTGCTGGAGGCGCTCACCGGGTCGACGTAGCCGAGGCTGTCGGAGCGCACCACGGCGGACCGCCCGGGGAAGTTGACCGACTGCAGTGACCTGGTGGTGTTGGTGGGCAGGGTGACACCGCCGGCGACCGTCTCCTTGAGCACGGTGGCGTGGCGTATGAAGCCGGTCAGGCCGGGCACCTCGGTGGGCGTGGTCCAGGTGGCGAAGTTGTCGTAGCTGTCGCTGTACCAGTACTTGCCGGCGCGGTAGCCGTCGTAGTAGATGCGCCAGCCGCCGTTGTCGAGCTGGACCAGGGCCGGGCCCTCGACCCAGTCGCCGAAGCCGGCCCAGTTGCCCGTCTTCCGCATGGTGTACGGGCCGGTGAGGCTGGAGGCGGTGGCGTACTCGATGTACTTCGTCGTCTCGTTCTTGGTGAACGCGTGGTACGTGGAGCCGACCTTGACGACGAAGGTGTCGATGTAGTTCGGGCCGATGCCGGAGAGCTGGGTGGGGGCCGACCAGGTGGTCAGCGCGGCATTGGTCGCCGTGATCTTCCAGGCGGTGAAGTGGGTGCCGGAGCTCGCCGACGTCAGCGACATGATGACGTTGACGCTGCCGTCGCTGTCGACGAACCACTCCGGCGCCCAGGTGCGGGTCAACCCGCTGACCGGGATCGTGTAGTTGTACAGGAACGTCCAGTTCACCCGGTCGGTGCTCCGGGCGAAACCGATCGTGTTCCCGGTCCAGTTGGTGGTGTAGGTGATGTAGTAGAAGCCGTCGGTGTGCTTGAAGATGCTGGGGTCCCGGATGAGACCGGACGGCGGGGTGTAGGCGGGGCCCTTCCGCAGGGTGAATTTGGTGGCGTCCGGCGAGTCGTACACATACATGTTCGACTCGCTGCTGTTGGTGAACGCGGTCATCGTGTACCGCGTGGCCTGTCCGGCCGGTGGGGCGGCGGCCGTGGCGGTGCCCTGAAGGGCGGGGGCACTCAGCAGGAGCAGCAGCGGGCCCAGCAGGGCGAGCAGCGTTCTTACGGTTCTGTTCAACTCTTCCTCCGGGCTCGGCCAGTCCGCTTGGCCGATCGCCGTGGTGCGGGGCGTGATTGTTCGATATTGAGAACAATGTGCGGCACTTCGAGCAGAAGATAAGTTTCAGTCATGGTTCCGTCAATGTTTCCGACGGGTTCCGTTCTGGTGCAGTTCGCGCCGCCCGGGTAACGGAAAAGCCGTACTGCCGCATGCGTTGACTTCCGTACGGGGCACCCTTTACGTTCGGCGCCGACCAGTTCCGCAGATCGACGCACGTTCGGAATCCGGACATTCGCGGTGTGAGAGCGGCAAGGCCTCCGGACGGAACCCGTCGCGGTGACTCACACCAGATCGCGGTGCCGCCGGCGCCGATGGGCTGGGCGTCCTGGAGCACCGGCGCCACGGGCACCAAGGTCGTCGACATCGCCTTCACCAACGGCGGCAACGCGGCCCGTACGGCCCTCCTCCAGGTCAACGGCCCGCTACCCGCCACGGTCTCCTTCCCGCCGCCCGTCAGCGGGGCCGTGGCTCTCGACCACGGCCCCGGCCACGGGGCGCAGGGTTCTGACCCAGTGATGTACCGCTAGACGGCTGTCGCGTTGAGCGCCATCAGGAGACGGTGAACGTCTGGTGGTCGGCGCCGTACGGGTGTTGCTCCAGTCGGTCGCCCTGGGCGCTGCCCGCGGTGAGGTAGAGACCGCTGTGGCGGTTGAGGAGCCGGATACGGCCGTTGCCCGCGTCTTCGGCCAGCCATTCGTCGTTGGTGTTCGCGTTGGCTTCGTACGGGTACTGGACGGCCTTGGCGCCCGCGTCGCGGGAGGCCCACCGGATGACGACGTCCTTGCCGCTCGCCTGGTTGACGATCCGCGTGTATCCGTCGCCGAGGGGCACGAACGCGAAGCGCTGGTTGGCGCCGCCGGCGCTGGGCCAGCGGATGATCTCGGCGTCGTTCGCGAGGCTCCCGCTCTTCACGTCGAGTACGTGGCTGCTGCCGGCGATGGTCACCGTGCGGTTCCCGGTCGGGACGGCCGGGACCTTGGTCAGCTTGACCACATGACCGCCGTTGGCGATCACCGGGACGCTCAGCGTGTCACCGGCCTGGATGACCTTGCTGGTGCGGCTCAGGCCGTTGGAGCCGTCGGTGGTGATCTCCGCGTGCCAGCTACCGGAGCCGAGGAACGTGGTCGGGTAGCTGGTGGTGGTGGCGCCGCCGCTCCTGAACCCTCCGACGAACCACCGGTCGCCGCTGCGGCGAGCGATGACCCCGCCGGTGAGCGGGTCGCCCGACACGTACTTCGTCTCGTCCCATGCGGTCGGCAGCATGCGCAGCCACCGCTGCGCCTCGGGCCGGGCCTGGTAGTCCGGGATGCGGCTGCCGGGCAGCATGATGCCGCTGTCCAGGAGTACGCCGAGGGCGAGTTCGGCGGCGTCGCTGTTCGGGTTGCGCTGCTGGAAGCTCATCGGCGAGTAGTCGGCCGGGCCGAGCAGGCCGCGAGTGAACGGGAGCGCGGCCACGTGCCCGGTGTTCCGTCCGCCGGGGTATTCCTCGCCGCGGACGGCCTCATTGGTCAGCACGTGCGGCCAGGTGCGGTGGACGCCGACGGACAGGCGTGAGCCGTGCAGGTCGACCATCAGCTTGTGGCGGGCGGTGTCGGCCAGGGTCGCGTCGTACCACTGCTGACGGGCCTGGGTCTCGGAACCCATGAAGTCCATCTTGACGCCGACGACACCCCACCCGGTGAGCTTGGTGAACTCGGCGTCCCGCTCGGCGGCGGTGTCCAGGTCCTGCCAGTGGTACCAGAGCATGACCTGCACGCCGCGCTCCCGGGCGTAGGCCACGAGCTCGGGAATGATCGACTGGTTGGACTTCCAGCCGTCGTCCACCAGAAGGTAGGGCCAGCCCTGCGAGGAGGCGTAGTCGGCCCACTGCTTGAGCTTGGGCAGGTCGCGCTGGGTGGGGATCATGCCGTCCAGCCACGGCCACGCGGCGACACCCGGCTTGATCCACGAGGTGTCGGAGATCTTCGACGCGGGCGCGACGTCGTCGACCAGCGTGGACTCCACGATCGTCGCCGTGCTGCCGATGGCGGCGGTGCGCCACGCTGTGGTGAACGCGCCGGATCGCGCGATCTGCGCGTCGGCCAGCGCGACGGTGAACCGGCCGGTGCCCTGGGTGTGGGCGAACCGGCCACCTGAATAGCCTCCGTCCACACCGGACTCGGCGAGCAGCACCCGCGCGCCGTTGGCCTGCTGGGCGAACATGCCCATGTCATACGAGCCCGTGGGGACGTCGGCGACGGGAGAGGTGACGTAGCCCTTCTCGTGGTCGGGAGTGAACTCCTGCCGGGACAGCTGGGCGTTGGTCGGCAGTTCGAACGAGGTCGCCTCGCGCAGCACCGTCGCACCCGACGGCAGCTCGTAGCGCAGCGCCACACCGTCCGCGGACGTGCGGACGTGCACGGTCATCTGCGCGGAGCCCTTCGCGAACACCAGTCTCGTCTCGGTCGCGGACCGCGTCCGGTCCTGGGACTTCCCCGCTTTGACCTTGTAGTTGTACGAGACGGGCGTATCCGTGCGTCTGACGAAGTCCAGTCCGGTGGTGAAGTCGGCCTGGCTGGTCACCAGCCCGATCGGAGCGGGTATCAGGGCTTGGCGGCAGTTCCAGCTCGCGCCGAGCGAGAGGGCGCCGTTCGCGTCCAGCGCCACAGTGGCGCGTACGCCGTCACAGCCCGTCTGTGCGGCACCGGGCTGGACCGAGGTCCAGCTCCCCGGCTCGGCGGCGGATGCGGGCACCGCGGTGACCGAGGAGCCTATGCCGGCGAGGACGGCGGCGGCCGTACCGGCGACGCGAATTCCGTTTCGTTGGAGGAGTCTCATGGGGCCTTCCGGGGGGTGGGGGGTCCGCCGCGCATCGCACGCGCCGGGAGTGGGAGGGAGATCTCGACTGTCGTGTGGAGCAAACCGTTCGCAGGCTGCGCAAGCGAGCTCGACGGGTCTGCTCCCTGCTGAGGCCGTACGGCCGCTCGGGCAGGCCGGTGGCCCGCAGGGCTTCGCGGTGCGGGCCACCTGGCGGGCGAGGGAATCGATCAGGCCCAAGGGCTGACCGCCGTGAAGGAACTGTCGGCGCGGAAGGTGGCGTTGTCCTGGTAGGCGTCGATGCGGAGCTCGTAGTAGTAGTGGCGGAGGTAGCGGCCGGGGTAGTTGTATGACTCCAGGCTGACCGAGCCGGTGGTCGAACCGGGCCGGGCGCAGTAGGTGGCGTCCTTGTTGAAGAGCGTCGTGCCGTTGCTCGCGTCGAAGCGGACCCGGAGGTCCTTGTGGCGCAGGTAGCGGCCGGACGAGTCACGGAACGAGTAGCACTTGGAGTCGGCCAGGCCGGGGATGACGGTGAAGGTGGCGCTCTGCTTGACCGCCGTGGTGCTGGAGGACGTCACCGGTTCGAGGTAGCCGAGGTTGTCCGACCGCACGACGGCGTAGCGGCCGGGGAAGTTGACGGACCGTAGCGAGCGCGTGGTGTTCGTCGGCAGGGCGGTGCCGGCGGTGACCGGGTCGATGCTGCTCAGGGTGGGGACGACCTTCTTGATCAGGCCGTCGGAGGCGAACTCCAGCTTGTCGATGGTGGTTTCACGGTGGGTGCCGTCGCCGCCGGGGATGGCGAAGCGGTGGTAGGCGATGTACCAGTCGTCGGTGTTCGGCACATTGACCACCGAGTGGTGGCCGGGGCCCTTGATGCCGAGCGAGAGGTCCTTCTCCAGGATCACGCCGCGCTTGGTCCAGGGGCCGGTGGGCGACGGGCCGGTGGCGTAGGCGACGCGGTAGTTCTCGTCGCGGGTGTCGTTCTCCGACCACATGAAGTAGTAGGTGCCCTTGCGCTTGATGACGAAGGTGCCCTCGTTGTAGCCGACGGGCGTGATGTCGGTGACCTTCGAGGCGTCGAAGGAGATCATGTCGTCGTTCAGCGGCACCACACGGGCGCGGCCTTGGCCCCAGTAGAGGTACGACTGGCCGTCGTCGTCCGTGAAGACCGCCGGGTCGATCATCTGGCCGGTATACGCGCCGCGGGCGATCAGCGGCTTGCCCAGGGGGTCCTTGAACGGGCCGGTGGGTGAGTCGGAGACCGCGACGCCGATGTTCGTGTCGGCGGAGTAGTAGAAGTAGTACTTGCCGTTCTTCGCCTCGATCGCCGGGGCCCAGGCCCTGATGTCGGCCCAGCTGACGTCCGGGCCCAGGTCGAGGATGACTCCGTGATCCTTCCAGTGGACCAGGTCCTTGGAGGAGTACGCCTTGAACTGCGTGCCGCTCCAGCCCGGGAAGCCGTCGGTCGTCGGGTACATGTAGTAGGTGTCGCCGAAGCGGATGATGTTCGGGTCGGCGGTGAGCCCTGGCAGGACCGGGCTCTCCGCCGCCTGGGCGGGTACGGCAGAGCCGGCAAAGCCCAACAGGAGCGAGGCGGCGGCCGCGGCGGCCAGAGCGCCCGGCCGGAACCTGCGGCGGCCGGGAGGTCTCACGCTGTGCATGGATTCACATCCCTGAAGAAGACATGGCTGTGGCAGGTGCGCGAGGCCTCGGTCAAGGTGCTGGCATTCGGCCCGTATGACATCGCGCTGGCGGTCGGCGGCGGGGAGAAGTGTCCCGTCGGGGTCGCCGGGATGGCTCGTGGAGGGGAAGCCGGCGCCTCCTCCGCTGGTGGGCGGTTGGCAGTGAGGGGGCGCCGTGAAGGCGCCGGCATCCCGGTCGGGTCAGCTCGTCACGCGAAAGGTGGCGTCGCTGCGTCCTGTCGCGGTGGTGATCGGGTCGAGGCGGAGTTGGTACCCGAAGTGCCGGATATAGCGGTCCGGGTGGTTGTACGACTGGAACGACGACCAACTGGAATCGGCGAGCCCGGCGACCTGCCGGAACGTGGCGTCCGCGGCGAACTGGGCGGTGCCGTCGTTGTAGGCGAGCTGGAAGTCGTAGTTGGAGTGCCGCAGGAAGTAGCCGGGGAAGTTCACCGACTCGAAGGAGACGGTGCCGGAGCCGGACAGGCCGGGCCTCAGGCGGAACTGGGCGTCCTCGCTGGTGATGTTCTGGTCGATGCGCACGTCGAAGTCGGCGTGTCGCACGTACCGGTCCTGGAAGTTGAAGGACTGGAGCCGCTTGGCCGGGGTGTTGGGCCAGCGGGCGAGGACGCGGGCCTCCTCGGCGGCCGTCAGGGTCAGGATCGAACCGTGGCGCTTCTTGGTGCCGCCCATGTTGTAGCTTCCCGATGCCGGGAGCTTGTAGGTGCCGGGGCTGGACGGGTTGGTCGTGGTAACCGGCATGTAGCCGCGGCCTGAGGCGTACTGGTCGAGGTACAGGGTCCACTCATTGCGGTCGCGGAACTTCATCCACATCGGGCCCTCGACCTGGGAGCCGGTCAGGCCGATGCCGGAGAGGTCGCCGAGCCTGGTCCAGGTCCCCAGGATCGAGTTGCTGCCTTCGAGGGTGATCTGGCCGTCGCCGGAGGCCCGTACGTAGCGGTAGTTGCCGACGCCTGACGGAACCTCGACGATCTGGGTGTCGATGAGTTCCTGGGTGCCGGGGCGGTCGATGTAGATCTTCGGGGTGGTGATGGAGCGGAAGTCGCTGGTGCGGGCGTAGAAGATGCGGTGCTTCGTCTTGCCGTCGAGGGGCACGTTCGTCGCCCAGTACAGGACGTAGTCGTTGGTGGCCGGGTTCCAGATCGCCTCCGGCGCCCAGGCGTTGCGCCCGTCGGGAATCGCGCCGGCGACGTTGAGCAGCCACGGCTTCGACCAGTTGACCAGGTCCGTCGACTCCCACACCACGAGGTTGCGGCTGCCGTTGTTGATGGATCCGTCCACGGTCGACCCACAGCCCCAGCACAGGTCGGTCGCGATGATCCAGTACTTGCTGCCGTCGGGGGATCTCACCAGTGCGGGGTCGCGCACCCCCTTCGTGCCGACCGTGGAGCGCAGGACCATGCCGCCGCCGTTGAGGTCGTTCCAGCGCAGGCCGTCCGTGCTGTGCGAGAGGTACATCTGCTGGTTGGCCGACCCCTCCCCGGTGAAGTGCACCATCAGGTAGCCCGGGTCGGCGGCGGCCGCCCGGTCCGGTGCGGTCAGGGCTTGGCCTGTGAGGAGGAGGCAGGCGGCGACCAATATCGCCGCCAGCCTGGCGCGAAGCGCGGACATGTACATCTCCTGTCGTTCTGCAGATGCCACCACCCGGTGAAACAGGGAGAAGCGGGGTGGCGAGGGGGGAGCTCGGTCTCAGTGTTGGGGGGACAGGACCGGCTGCTGCACGACGCGGAAGGGGGTGGTCGGATCCGGTCAGCGGTATGTCTCCCGTGTGCGGTGCACCTCGCCGTGGTGACCGCGGGACTGGCCACACGATGCCGGTGCGTTTCGTGGTGACAGCTTGTGAGGTGACGGCACGGTTCTCGCCCGAGTGGGGCGGTCGTGGTGCGGGGTCTGCCGGTCGGTTGTCGATTCGAGCGCGCGTGGGCGCGGTGCCGTGTGCCTTCCAGTGCTCGGCTCGGCCGGAGGAAGCCTCTGTAGCCGACTGCCTGTCCGCCGAAGTGATGTGTTCGGTAAATCGAACGACGTTCGTATGGTCGGGCAGACGTTAAGTGTGAGAAGCGAGATGCGTCAATACCTCCGGCAGCAGTAGCCCGTTGGATCTGAAAAGGCTGGTCGCGGTCGGCGAATGTGCCACGCATGGCGTTCCTGCCGACGCAGGGCTGGGTCGGCCGTGGGTTCTGCGGTCACGGTGCTGTTCGTCGTCTGCATTCCGGGTGGCCCGGGTGGGTGGAGGCACTAGACATGTGATGTCTGGCGACGGGCGAACCGCAATATCACGGCTCTTAACGGTCAAAGTTACTTCTCGTGGATGGTGATTCATCCCTGCACGCCCGTTGACACGGACGGGTCACATGGTCGAACTTCATGCGTAACATCCGGTACCCGACACCCAGAAGTACCGCGCCACTCGTGTGTTCTCCCTGTCAAGGCACGCCCTCGTGCCCAAGTCGTCGGGGTGTGCGGCTTCCTCCCGCGAACGGACAAGTGGTTTCCCGTGGAGGCAAGCGCCGAATCCCCTGGACGTAGGAGTAACCCCCCCATGTCGTCAGGAAGACTGTCCCGTCGCACGCTGCTGGGCGCCGCGGGCGCCGCGGGCGCCGCTGTGGCCGCGACCGCGCTGCCCGTGATCCCCGCGTTGTCGCCCCTGTTGGCGGAGGCGGCTGCCGCGGACCCCCAGACCAACCTGGAAAACCTGGTGAACATGCGGTTCGGCATGTTCAACCACTTCAGCCTGGGCACGTTTACCAACGAGGAGTGGGCCGCCCCGAACCAGAACCCCGCTCTGTTCGCCCCCACAGCCGTGGACTGTGCTCAGTGGGCGGCCGCCGCCGCCGCGGCGAAGATGAGTTACGGCATCCTGACGACCAAGCATCATGACGGCTTCGCCCTGTGGCCGAGCGCGTATGGCACCCAGAACGTCGCGAACAGCTCCTACAAGCAGGACGTGGTGCGGGCGTACTGCGACGCCTTCCGGGCGAAGGGGCTGAAGGTCGGGTTCTACTACTCGATCTGGGACCGCACCTTCGGCGTCGAGGCATGGGAGAGCCGGCACAAGGTGTCCGGTCTCGAGATCACCGATGCCATCCAGCCCAGCGATATGACCTTCATGCTCGGTCAGATCACCGAGTTGCTCACCAACTACGGCACCATCGACATGTTCGTCACCGACGGCTACGCGTGGCAGATGGGCCAGCAGGCCGTCTCGTACCAGCGGATCCGCGAGCACGTGAAGTCGCTCCAGCCGGACATCGTCATGATCGACCACGGCGGACTGTCGGTACCGTTCCTCGGCGACGCCATCTACTTCGAGGAGCCGCTGGGCATCACCGCGCCGGCCGGAAACACCTACGCCGCCACGCAGGGACAGACGATCAGCAACGGGTGGTTCTGGCATCCGTCCACGCCGACCGAGGGCCTGATGAGCAAGGACGCGATCCTGTCGCACCTGGCGGACCTGGAACCGAAGTACACCTCGTTCATCCTCAACTGCCCGACCAACCGCAACGGCAAGCTGGACACCAACATCGTCAACCGACTTGCCGAAGTCGGGGCGGCATGGAGCCCGAACACCTCCCGCCCGCCACTGCCCGCCCAGATGTCCCGCGCCGAACACCCGGTGACCCCCGTCAGCGCCTACGCCACCGGATTCCGCACCGGCGAAGGACCGCTCAACGCCATCGACGGGCTGAGCGACAGGGGCTACGAGACCTGCTGGTCGACGTGGGGACTGTCCCCGGCCCTGCCTCACTCGATCACGATCGACCTGGGCGGGGTGTGGAGCAACGTCTCCACCCTGGAGTACCTGCCCAAGCAGTGGAACCGCAGCAACTCAACCGACGGTGACATCACCTCGTACACCATCTCCACGAGCACCGACGGCACGAACTTCACCCGGGTCGCCACCGGCACCTGGGCCGGCGACCGCGCCACCAAGGTGGCCGAATGGCCCGCCCGGAACGTGGGCTTCGTACGGATCCAGGCCAACGCGGCCACCGGCGGCTACGCCAACATGGGCGGCGTCAGGATCGGCGGCCGGACGGCCAAGCCTGTACCGGTGTCGAAAGTCCTGCCGGGCGACGGCACTGTCTACCGCATCGTCAACCGCAAGAGCGGAAAAGTCGCCGACGTGTACAACTTCGGCACCGCCAACGGCACCAACATCCAGCAGTGGCCGTGGCTGAACAACACCGCCCAGAAGTGGACCTTCGCCTCCACCGGAGACGGCTACTACGAGATCAAGAACGTGAACAGCGGCAAGCTGATGGAGGTGGCCGGACTCTCGCGGGTGGACGGCGGGAACGTCTCCCTCTACGGGGACCACAACGTTCCCCAGCAGCACTGGGCGGTCACGCCGACCGGCGACGGCTACTACTACCTCACCAACCGGTTCAGCGGACTGTCGCTCAACGTCGACGGAGGCTCGACCGCCGACGGGGCCAACATCAACCAGTTCGCTTACAACCGCGCGCTTGAGAAGCAGTGGCAGATCATCGCCCTCTGACGATTCCGACGACGGGCGGCGCCTTCACCGACGCCCGTCGTCGGTCGGCTTTTGCGGAACGGTGTCGAATGACGGGGGAGCGGTGCGGATACGCCCGCTCCCGCCACCCCGCGCTCGCGCCCAACGAGAACGGCCATGATGGCGTCGTGCGGAGTGCCGCATCTCATGCAGATCATCCTGTTCCACTGTCCATGCTGGGATGCAGGGTATGGAGCGAGAGCCGTACCCCAGCGACTTATCGGACGAGCAGTGGCGGTTGATCGAGCCGATGATCACTGCCTCGAAGCAGGACCGGGTGGCACGGTCGGCGACCGGGGACCCCGGGGCCTGTGACCTGCGGGAGGTCGTGAACGCGATCTTCTACCAGAACCGGACGGGCTGCCAGTGGCGCTATCTGCCCCACGACTTCCCGGCCTGGTCGGCGGTGTTCTACTACTTCACGCTGTGGCGTCAGGACGGTCTCGACCAGCGGATCCAGGAACTCCTGCGCTGCCAGGTGCGGGAGAGGGCCCGCCGATTAGAGGACCCGTCCCTCGTGGTCTTCGGGACACCCAGTCCGTCCGCGCGGCCGCCGGTGTCCCGAAGACCACGACGGGACTGGACGCCAACAAGAAGGTGTCGGGCCGCAAGCGGGGACTGGCCGTGGACGTTCTGGGGCTGGCTCGCCCCCGTCTGGCCGGTTGCCCAACAAAGCCACCCGGAGGTGCGGATGATCGAGGGCTGGCTGCTGGTCGCCGTCGTCGTGATTGCTGCCACCGACACCCGGGCAGGCCGTCGCGTGTTGTTGTTCGGCCTGCCGGGCCGCCTCGGTGAGGCGTCTGCCGTGGGGTCGGCCCCCGGCCATGATGCCGTCACCGGCGGGTCTGTTGGCCGGACTGCTCGAAGTGGCGGGGGCGGTAACCCGATTGGATCGAACCGTCGAGGCGCATGCCGCCGAGCCTGGCTTCTCCCCTCACGTGGCTGCGGACAAGACACCGACCGGGCCGGGGTCCGAACTCCGACTGATCCCCAAGTCGGCTCGTCAGATGCCGTGCGGACACCGAACCGGGTTGTCGGCGACAGCCTTGCCGCAGATGGTGGGGTGGTTGGGGGCGGCGTTCTTCCGGGTGATGTGCAGGCGGCGCAGCTCGTGCAGGCCGCGTAGCCACAAGGCACCCAGGATGCACCGGGCCCCGACCACCACATGCCGGGCCCTGCGGTTCCGTGTGCGCAGCGCAGCGCAGCGCTACCGCTACCGCTACCGCGACGTGCCCTGCGCACGTCTGGTTCATGCCCGGGTAACCGGCTCCTGCCCGATCGTGGCGTGCAAGCGGCGCGTGTGATCCACATGGCGCTCGGTTCCGGTCAATGTGACCCTGGCCGTCAGGCGCGGATCCGCGCTGGAGGCGGCCAACCGCACTTCCAGCTCGCCCGGTTCGACGACGCGCCGACCGTCGCGTCCGGTGAAGGAGGCGAGGTCGGCCGGGACCGTGGCACGGAGGCGCCGGGCTTCGCCTGGCTTCAGTTCCACCCGGGTGTAGCCGACGAGGCGCTGCACCGGCTGGACGACGGAGGCGACCGGGTCGTGCAGATAGAGCTGGACGACCTCGGTTCCGGACCGCTCGCCTGTGTTGCGGACGGTGAAGGTGAGGGTGAACTCACCGTCCGTCGGAGCCTCCTGGACGTCCACGGTCAGGCCTGTCCAGTCGAACCGCGTGTAGGACAGACCGTGACCGAAGGCGAACGCGGGGGTCGGGTCGATCGTGGACACCTCGCTGACGTGAGCGAGCCGTGCCCCGAGGTACGTGGCCGGCTGGGAGCCCGGCCCGCGCGGCACGCTGACCGGGAGACGTCCGGAGGGATTGGTACGGCCACTGAGCACCCCGGCGATCGCGTGAGTGCCCTCCTCACCCGGGAAGAAGGACTGCACGATCGCAGCGGACTCCTCCACGGCGCGGCCGAGGGCGTACGGTCGTCCCGCGAGCAGCACGGTGACCACGGGTGTCTCCAGGTCGAGCAGGGCGTCGAGCAGTTGCTGCTGCGCGCCGGGCAGCCGCAGCGAATCGACGTCACATCCCTCGCCGCTGGTGCCCCGCCCGAAGAGCCCGGCGCGGTCGCCGAGCACGACCAGGGCGATGTCGGCCTCGCGTGCCACCCGGGTGGCCTCGCGGATGCCGGAGAGATCTCCGTCGTCGATTCCGGTGCCGCGGGCGACCGTGATCTCGGCGTCGGGGAACTCGGCGGCGAGAGTGTCGCGCAGCGTGGGCAGCTCGATGCCGAGTGGGGTACCGGGGTGGCGGACGCCGATGTGCTGGGGGAAGGAGTAGCAGCCGAGTACGGCGCTGGGCTCGTCGGCGTTGGGACCGAGCAGGGCGATGCGGCGCGGCCTCTCGAGCGGCAGGGTGCCGTCGTTGCTCAGCAGCACGACCGCTTCCTCGGCGATCGTGCGGGCCAGCGCGCGATTCTCCGGACCGTCCAGGTCGATCCGGCCGCGCAGGGCGGCCGGGTCGTCCAGGTCCACCCCGTCGAGCGCGGCCGGTACGGGGCTCCAGTCCGGGTCGAGCAGGCCGAGCATCGCCTTCTGGGTGAGTGTCCGGCGCAAGGCGCGATCGACCAACGCCTCCGGTATGCGGCCGTCGGCGACGGCCTCGGCCAAGGGCGCGCCGTAGGTTTTGACATTGGGCAGTTCGACGTCGATGCCGGCGCGCAGCGCCGTGCCGGCGGCGCCGGCCCAGTCCGCTGCGATGCCGTGCAGCGTCGTCAGGAAGGCGATGGCGAAGTAGTCGGCGACGACAGTGCCGTCGAAGCCCCACGTGTCGCGCAGCAGTCCGGTGAGCAGATCCTCGTCGGCCGCGGAGGGCATGCCGTCGGTGTCGGTGTAGGCGTTCATCACCGACCGGGCGCCGCCCTCACGGATCGCCATCTCGAAGGGAGGCAGCAGAACGTCGGCGCGTTCACGCGGGCCCATGGAGGAGGGAGCGAGGTTACGGCCGGCGTGAGAGGCCGAGTAGCCGGCGAAGTGCTTGAGGGTGGCGACGATCCCGGCGGACTCAAGGCCCTGCACGTATGCCGTCCCGATGGTGCCGACGAGGTACGGGTCCTCGCCGATGGTCTCCTCGACCCGGCCCCAGCGGGCGTCGCGCACCACATCCAGGACGGGCGCGAGTCCCTGGTGGACGCCGACGGCACGCATGTCGCGGCCGATGGCGGCGGCCATGAGCCGCACCGTGTCCGGATCGAAGGTGGCGCCCCAGGACAGCGGAACGGGGTAGGCCGTCGCCCCCCAGGCGGCGAAGCCGGCCAGACACTCGTCATGCGCGAGAGCGGGGATGCCGAACCGGTTCGTGGCGGCGATACGGCTCTGGGTGCGGGCCAGGGAGAGTGCACCCAGGGCGGGGTCGACCGGGACCGTGCCGAAGGGCCGGGTCAGCTGGCCCAGTCCGTTGGGCAGGAGCGCGTCGAGATCGACGGCCTCCTCCATGTCGTGCTGGTGGGGGGCCACTTCACCGCCCTGATCGGAGGCGCCCACCCACACTCCGTACAGCTGGGCGATCTTCTCCTGAAGGGTCATCGCGTCGATCAGGGCGTCGACTCTCGCGGTGACGGAAACGGTGGGGTCGTTCCAGAGGGAGATTTCGGTGGTGTTGTCTACAGCCACGTTGGCTTTCACTTTCCTCCGACGCCCGTCAGCCCCTTGGCCAGGGCGCGACGGGCGAACAGGTAGACGAGGGACTCAAGGGGGGCAGATCGCGTCAGGGCTCCGGCCCGGCCCAGATCCGCTTCGCCTGCCCACCGGCCACGGCGTCAGCGTCGGTCAACGGCTGAATCCGGCGGTCAGACCGCTCAGCAGCTGACGGCGGCCGAACGCGTACAGGATGATCAGGGGCAGGGTGGTGAGGACGACGGCGGCCAGGAGGGCGGGGACGTTGACCCCGTACTCCCCTTGGAAGGTCCACAGGGCGAGCGGCAGAGTCCGCTGGGAAGGGCTCTGGGTGAGGATCAGCGGCAGCAGAAATCCGTTCCAGATGGTCAGCGCGTTGAAGATGGTCACGGTGAGGATGGCCGGGCGGGTGAGCGGCGCTGCCAGGCGCCACAGCGTCCCCCACTCGGTGGCTCCGTCCACCCGCATCGAGTCGAACAGCTCCTTGGGCACGTCGCGGATGAAGTTGGCGAGTATCAGCACGGACAGCGGGATGGCGAAGGCGATCGACGGCAGGATCAGCGCCAGCAGGCTGTCGTACAGCTGCAGCTTGATGATGATCAGATAGACCGGGATGGCCGTCGCCTGCAGCGGGATGGCGAGGCCCATGAGGAACATGCCGTTCGCCACGCGCAGGAACCGCATGCGCCAGCCGCGCACGATGGCGTAGGCGGCCATGAAGGAGACCGCGACCGCCGGCACCACCGCGCCGGCGGTGACCACGACGCTGTTCCAGAAGTAGCTGATGAAGTCGGACTCGAGGACCAGCTCGTAGTTGTCCAGTGTGGGGTCGGTCGGCGGCGCCAGCGGGTTGCTCGCGTAGTAGTCGCTACGGGCCTTGAGGCTGGTGATGAGAATCCAGTAGAGGGGTACGACGACGACGGCGAGCCAGAGCCATCCGCCCAGACCGCCGAGCCAGTTGCGCCGGCGGGCGGTCGCACCGGGACGGTGCCCCCGCTCGCGTGGGGTGGTCTTCTGCGGATGCGGCTTGGTCAGCGTGGTGGTCATGTCAGACTCCCTCAAGCTGGCTCTCACCGGCGTCCCGGCCTCCGAGCCGGCGCAGCAGCAGGGCGATGGCGAGGCCCATCAGGACGAGGATGACCGCGATGGCGCTGGCCGGCCCCATCAGGTCGGCCTGGAAGCCCCGTTTGTACATGTCCAGCGCGAGGACCCGGGTGGCGTCTCCTGGGCCGCCCTCGGTCAGGACGAAGATGAGGTCGAAGAAGGTGAGCGAGCCGATCACCATCAGCGTCGACGAGGTGATGATGGTGTATTTGAGCTGGGGCAGCGTGATGCTGAAGAACTGGCGGATCTGCCCGGCGCCGTCCAGCTGTGCGGCCTCGTACAGGGACTGCGGGATCTGCTGGACGCCCCCCTGGTAGATCAGCGAGTGGAACGGGACGAACTGCCAGGAGACGACGAAGACGACGACGCCGAAGGCGAGCCAGGGGCGCCCCAGCCAGTCCTTGCTGAGCCACTCGAACCCCAGCCCGGCGCCCAGCCCGAAGTTGGGGTCCAGCAGAGCCCTGTACGCGACCGCGATCGCCGCGGAGCTGAGCAGGAGCGGGACGAAGTAGATCAGGCTCAGCACCGCGCGGTAGCGCTGGCGGCCGGCCAGGAACGTACCGAGCAGAATGCTTGCCGGTGTCTGAACCGCCCAGGACACGGCCATCACCAGGAATGTCACCCAGAGGGCGTGCGGCAGCCCGGGGTTGGTGAGCACCGCACGCCAGCTGGTCAGCCCGGACGGGTGGATGGTGCCGATCCCGTCCCACGTCGTGAAGCTCAGCACGAAGACGCCGACGAGCGGGACCACGGCGAAGCCGACGAAGAACAGCAGCGCCGGCACGGCCAGCCAGGGCAGGATGCTGCGCCGGCCCTCGCGCGCTGTAGAGCCCGTGAGTGCGCTCACTTGCCGATGACCTTGTTGAGATTGTCGGTGAACTGCCGCGGCGAGATGGACAGTTGGAACAGCTTGGCGATGTTGTCCAGCAGCGTCTCGGCGGCCGTCGGGCTGAGCGCCTGGTCCCAGGACTGGCCGAACGCCTTCGCGTTGCTGGCGATGCCGTAGACGAACTCCAGGAACTCGGAGCTCTCAGATTCGGCCAGCAGCTTCTCCGAGCCCTTCCGGATCGGCACCGCCCCGGTGTCGATCCACGCCTTCACCTCGTCGTCCGTGAGGACGCCGGTGGCGAAGAAGTCCTTCGCGATCTTCTTCTGCTTGGCGCTGGCCTTCGAGGAGATGGACAGGTACTGGGCGGGGTTGCCGACGGAGTTTCCCGGATCGCCCTTGCCGCCTTCGACGGGTGGGAAGTTCATGAAACCGAGGCCGCCGCTGGAGACGAAGTCTCCGCCCTCGGTCTGCTGGATGCCGTACGACCAGGAGCCTTGCAGCATCATTGCGGCCTTGTCGGTGTACAGCAGCGCCTGGTCGGCGTTGGAGTCCGCGGTGATCGAGGAGAAGCCCTTGATGAATCCGTCCGCCTTGACCAGGTCCTGCACCTTGGTCAGCGCCTCGATGGCGGCCGGGTGGGACCAGGCGTCCTTCTCGCCGTCGAAGACGGCCTGGAACACCTCGGGGCCGCCGATGCGGTCGAACAGGAACTCCAGCCACATCATGTTCGTCCACCGGGACTGGCCGCCGAGGGAGAACGGCGCTATGCCCTCCGCGTTGAACTTAGGCACCAGGGCCATGATGTCGTCCCAGGACTGGGGCGGCTCCACGCCGACGTCGTCGAAGACCCTTTTGTTGTAGAACAGGACGATCGGCTCCACGCTCTCGAACGGCATCGCGTAGATCCTGCCGTCGACGGTCGCCGCGCCGAACGAGGACGGGAAGAGCCGGTTCTTGATGTCAGGGTTCTCGTCGAACCACGGGGTGAGGTCGTCGACTTGATCGGCTTCCACGTAGGTGCGCAGCGTGCCGCCGCCCCACCCCCAGATGATGGTGGGCGCTTTCCCGGCGCCGATGGCGGTCTTGATCTTCGTCTTGTAGGCGTCGTTCTCGAAGGTGGTGACCTCGATCTGCCCCTTGGGGTTGGCCTCGTTGAACCGCTCCACCGCACCGGTCCTGACGCCTTCCTGAGGCTGGCCGCTCAGGTGCCAGTACGTGGCCGTGCCGTCGCCGCCGCCCTTGCTGGGGCCGGACGTGCCGCAGGCCGCGAGGGCCGCAGAGGCCGGCACGCCGGCGGCCAGGCCGAGGAGGGTACGTCGGGAGAGCGCCATGTTTTTCTCCGCACTCGAGAGCCATCGGCTTCTCGTGAGTCATGGTGAAAGGTTTTCGTAACAGACTTCTCCGTGCTCCGTTCGTGCAAATTAAGTTTCGGGCTGACGCCGTGTCAAGGTGTATGCAGCTGCGTTGTCGTGCTGCCGTCAGCCGCGTAATATCGGGCAAGAGCGGCCCTCGAGAAACCCTTGGCAGGGACCGAAACTATTTCGAAGTCGACCGGTTGAGGGACGGAGAGGTGATGCGATGGTCCCGGCTGACGCACTGTCGGTGCAGGTCATGCACAAGGTCGCGCACCTCGGCAGCCGCTGCGTCGGCAACTGCCCGGAGCGTGTGGCCGAAGGCGGCGACGGACAGGCGGAGAGTCCACAAGTGGCGCCTCCGGACGATGTGTTCGCGGGAACCCGGGAGCGTTCCGCCGGCAGGGGTCGCTGCGGGTGCAGATCCCCGCCGTCCGGGCGGTCGGGCGGGACACTGCGGCAGTGGGCCCGCTGCGCCCAGATACGGCTGGAACCGCGCGCAAGCGCGCACGTACGGGCCGCACGCGTACCGGTCGGCGTGCATGCCCCGGACCGCGATCACCGGACGCGATCTCACACGGATCGTCGGACGTGTCGAGGTTGAAGGGCTCGTCGGCACCTCTCCGGAGGAGCTCGGTGCCGGGTTGCCGTACGGTTGACCGGTTCCACCCGCATTGCCGGCCCGACCGGCAGCTCACCACACCGGTGGACGTACAGCTGGGAGGAACCGATGCGTCCGAACGCCAGGCGCACCACCTTGGCGGACATCGCCCAAGCGGCGGGAGTCTCCGTCGCGACCGTGTCCAAAGTGGTCAACGGTCGCGGTGACGTGGCGCCGCACACCCGCAGCCGGGTGCAGGAACTGCTGCATCAGCACGACTACCTCGCGCCCGTGTTCCGCCACACCGAGGTCGTCGAAAGCCCGACCATCGAGGTGCAGTTCCAGGGCGGCCTCAAGTCGTACGTGGCCGAGACCCTGGAAGGCATCATCGACTCCGCCGCCGAATCGGGGGCCTCGGTGGTGATCAGCAAGGCGTCCCATGCCCCGCACTGGGCCCGGGACCTGGTCTCAGCCGGGCGCCGCGCCGTCATCGCGGTCACCAGCGTGTACACCACAGCGCACCTGAACGAACTGGCCCGGTCCGGGCTGCCGTTGGTCGTGCTGGACCCCCTGCACCTGCCGGACAGCCGCGTCCACAGCGTAGGGGCGACCAACTTCGCCGGCGGCCTGGCCGCGACCCGGCACCTGCTCTCCCTGGGGCACCGCCGCGTCGCCTATATCGGCGGACCGGCCATGGCCGTATGCAACCAGGCACGCATGCACGGCTACCGCGCCGCCATGGAGGCGGAAGGAGCGCAGGTACCCGACGTCTACGTCCAGCCCGGAGATTTCACGTACGAGACCGGGTTGCTCGGCGCCACGGCGCTACTGGGCCTGCAAGAGCCACCGACGGCGATCTTCGCAGGCAACGACGAGATCGCCCTCGGCGTCATCGAGACCGCCCGCACCCGAGGCCTGCGCATCCCCGAAGACCTGAGCGTGGTCGGCTTCGACGACACAAGCCTCGCCCAGATGGCCTCACCGCCACTGACCACCGTGCGCCAGCCACTACGGGAGATGGGCGGTGCCGCCCTGCGCACCGCCCTCCGACTGGCCAACGATGAAAAGGTCGACTCCCACCACATCGAACTCGCCACCGAACTCGTGGTACGCGCCTCAACGGCGCCACCCCGCGAAGAGAGTTCGGCGCGTGGGTAGTCATCTGTCGATGCCGCATCCCTCGGCTCGTGGGCTGCTCCGAGCGGATGTGTTGGCCCGTCCAGTGCTACGGCGAGGTGGGCTGGTTCGGGGAGCGGAGCACGAGCAGGGTGATCTCGCTGGGGGCGAAGACGCGGAACGGCGGGCCCCAGAAGCCGGTGCCGCGGCTGGTGTAGAGGAGGGTGCGGGTGCCGTGGTGGCTGAGGCCGGCGAGGGCGGGCTGGTCGATGCGGACCAGGTGGTGGAAGGGCCAGATCTGGCCGCCGTGGGTGTGGCCGGAGAGTTGGAGGTCGATGCCGGCGGCTGCTGCCCGGTCGATGAACTTGGGCTGGTGTGCCAGGAGCAGGACGGGTAGGTCGGGGTCGGCGCCGTTCAAGGCTCCGGCGAGGTGGGCGCGGTGGCCTGCCAGGCCGGAGGACTCGGCGGTGACGTCATCCACGCCTGCGACCACGAGGGTGTCGCCTCCGCGTTCGAGCAGCAGATGGCGGTTGCGCAGCGGCTCCCAGCCCAGTTCGTCCATCAGGTTGACCCAGCCCTGGGCCTCGCTGTAGTACTCGTGGTTGCCGGTGACGTAGACCCGGCCCTGGGTGGCCTGCACGGTAGCGAGTGGGGCGGCCTGGGCGCGGCGGCGTTCGGCCGTGCCGTCCGCTATGTCGCCGGTGTGGCAGACCAGGTCGGCTTCCAGAGTGTTCACCGTCTCGCACACCCGTGCCGACCAGCGAGCGCGATCGAGCGGGCCGTAGTGGGTGTCGGTGATGAGGACGACGCGGGTGCCGTCCAACCCGGCACCCAGCCGCGGGAGTTGTACGTCGAGGCGGCGCACGCGTGGCACGCGGCGGGCTTCGGCGTATCCCCAGGCGAGTAGTACGGCGGTGATGCCGAGGACGGCCCACGTGACGATTCGGGCCCGGTCCTGGCTCTCGCCGACGCCGGCCACGGTCAGGGCGAACCGCAAGAGGACGCCGAGCAGAACGGACCAGGTGAACAGAACCCAGCTGGCGCCCAGCAGGGTGTCACCGACGATCGCCGCCCGGTCCTGCTGGCGCCGGCCGTGACCGCGCCCCATCGCGAGCGGCATACCGACGAGGCCGAAGGCGAACAGGGCGGTGCCGACCAGCATGACGGGCAGCGGCCAGTGCTGGCCGGCGTGCAGGAGCACCCAGCAGGGCACGGCCCACAGCAGGACGGGGGCGATCAGGGGGAGGTAGCGCATCAGGCGGTGCAGTCGGCTCTGCCGCGGAGCTTGCACTTCGCTGTCGGCGGGTTGGGTGTCGCTGATGTCGGTCACGCTTCCCCTCTCTGACCGCGCTGCCGTCTCGCGCACTGTATCCGGTCGCCCCGGGGCTGGTCGGAGGGGCGTGGGGCGTCTCGGGCGGTCACGTTCACGGGGTGTCGGTGCGGCGGAGGAGGACGGGGCGCAGGTCCTCGATGACGCCGGGGTCGTCCACCGTGGACGGGATGGGTTCGTCGTGGCCGTCGGCGATGCCGCGCATGGTCTTGCGCAGGATCTTGCCCGAGCGGGTCTTGGGCAGGGCGCCGACGACCGTGACGTCCTTGAGGGAGGCGACGGCGCCGATGCGTTCGCGTACGAGTTGGACGAGTTCGGCCTCGACGTCGCTCGGTTCGCGGTTGCTGCCTGCCTTCAGCACGACGAAGCCGCGCGGGATCTGTCCCTTGAGTTCGTCGGCGACGCCGATGACGGCGCATTCGGCGACGTCAGGGTGGGCGGCCAGGGCCTCTTCCATGCTGCCGGTGGACAGCCGGTGGCCGGCGACGTTGATGACGTCGTCGGTGCGGCCCATGACGAAGACGTAGCCGTCGTCGTCGATGTGGCCGCTGTCGCCGGTGAGGTAGTAGCCGTCGTAGGCGGTGAGGTAGGAGGTGACGTAGCGGTCGTCGTCGTTCCAGAGGGTGGGGAGTGCGCCGGGCGGCAGGGGGAGCTTCACGACGATCGCGCCGTCGGCGCCCGCGGGCGTCGGCTCGCCCGAGGGGTCGAGGACGCGGACGTCCCAGCCCGGCAGCGGGCGGGTGGGGGAGCCGGGTTTGACGGGAGCGGCCTCGATGCCGACCGGGTTGGCGACGATGGGCCAGCCGGTCTCGGTCTGCCACCAGTGGTCGATCACCGGGACGTCCAGCAGGGTGCTCGCCCAGTGGTACGTCTCGGGGTCGAGGCGCTCGCCGGCGAGGAAGAGGTAGCGCAGGTGGGAGAGGTCGTAGCCGGCGGTGAGTGCCCCCTTCGGGTCCTCCTTGCGGATGGCCCGGAAGGCGGTGGGGGCTGTGAACATGGTCTTGACCTGGTACTCGGCTGCGACGCGCCAGAACTGGCCCGCGTCCGGGGTGCCCACCGGCTTGCCCTCGTACAGGACCGTCGTCGCGCCGGCCAGCAGGGGAGCGTAGACGATGTACGAATGCCCGACGACCCAGCCGACATCGGAGCCGGTGAACATCGTCTCGCCCGGGCCCACGTCGTAGACGGCGCCCATCGACCAGTGCAGGGCGACCGCGTAGCCGCCGCAGTCACGCACGACTCCCTTGGGCTTTCCGGTCGTTCCCGACGTGTAGAGGATGTACAGGGGATCGGTGGCGGGGACGGGGACGCAGTCGGCCGGCGGTGCGGTGGCGACCAGGTCGGCCCAGTCGAGATCGTCGGGCCCCAACTCGGCCGGTTCCTGCGGGCGTTGCAGGATCACGCTCTTCTCCGGCTTGTGGGCGGCGAGTTCGATGGCCCGGTCGAGCAGGGGCTTGTACGAGATGACCCGCTTGCCCTCGATGCCGCAGGAGGCGGAGACGACGACCTTGGGGGCGGCGTCGTCGATGCGGAGGGCGAGTTCGTGCGGGGCGAACCCGCCGAAGACGACCGAGTGGACCGCGCCGATCCGTGCACAGGCCAGCATCGCGACGGCGGCCTCGGGGACCATCGGCATGTAGATCACCACGCGGTCGCCGTGCCCCACGCCGAGCTGCGTGAGTGCTCCGGCGAAGGCGGCCACCTCGTCCCTCAACTGCACGTAGCTGTAGGTGCGTTGGGCGCCGATCACGGGGGAGTCGTACACGAGCGCGGGCTGTTCGCCCCGGCCGGCTTCGACGTGCCGGTCGAGCGCGTTGAAGCAGACGTTGAGCCGTCCGTCGGGAAACCAGCGGTAGAAGGGTGCGCCCGAGGAATCCAGGGCGCGTTGCGGAGTGACATCCCAGTCGATGGCCTCTGCCGCCTTCAGCCAGAAGCTCTCGGGGTCCTCGGTGCTGGCGCGGAAGACATCCTCGTACGTTCCCATCGCGTCGGGCACTCCTTTGTGGCATCGAGGGACGGTGGTGGGGCTGCGTGCGGAAACAGTGTCGGACACAAGTACCGCATGCCGCCCGGCCGGGGTCGAGCGGGATGCCGGTGACCGGCGTACCGGTCACCGGCATCGAGGTGGTGCGCCGGCCCCGCCGGCAGACCCCGTCCCGCCGTCAGGTGCGGCTTCTGCTCACGCGCCGAGGTGCTTACGGAGCCACTGGCCCATCTGCTGGATCGCCTGGTCCACCTCGGGTACGCGCCCGGCGCCCAGGACGAAGGAGTGCTGGCCCTCGGGCATCGGGTGGACCTCGGAGGTGACCTTGAAGTCCGCGAGGCGGCGACCGAGTTGGGCGCCGTCGTCGGCGAGGGTCTCGTACTCGCCGTAGTGGACGGTCGTGGGCGGCAGGCCGGTCAAGTCGGCGTTCACGAGGCTGATCTGGGGGTCGGTGAAGTCCACCGCGGGGTCCTGCAGCCAGGCTGCTCGGAAGAGTTCGAGGGTGTTTCTGCTGAGCATCTTGTCGTTGTCCTCGTTCGCGTCCACCGACGGGTTCTGGATGGTGAGGTCGGTCCACGGCGAGACGCTGACGATCGCGCCCGGGGTCGCCTCGCCCTTCGCGAGCAGACGCAGCGGCAGCATCACCGCGAGGGTGCCGCCGATCGAGTGGCCCGTGCTGCCGATGTTGCGCGACTCGAAGCCCTGCGAGAGCAGCCACCGGTAGGCCGTCTCGGCGTCGTCGAGCTGGGCGGGGTAGGGGTGCTCGGGTGCCAGACGGAAGTCCACCACGAGGGAGCGGGCTCCGGCCGCCTTCGCGATGTGGCCGGCGGCCTTGCGGTCCGAGTGCATGGAGGCGGCGACGGATCCGCCGAAGTGGAAGTGGAGCAGTGCCTTGTCGGGGTCCGCGCCCTCGGGGATGGCCCACAGGGCGGGGACGCCGCCCGCGTCGACCTCGGCGTAGGTGACGCCTTCCGGCTCGGTCGACGCCTTGTGGTTCGAGTCGACGATGTCGCGGACGATGGCCAGGTCGAGGCCGGGTATGGCCGCCTTCGCGTTCGTACTCGCGAGGAACTCCGCGAATTGCTGTGCTTCTGGGCTGATTCCCATGGTGGTGCTCCTTCTCAGACAGGTGCCGTGCCGGGTTCCCCTGCGACAGCCAGCCGGGTCGATGTGCTGGTCATGACGCTACTGGCTGAGTATAGGAAAGTAAACTCAGATCAGGTTGGAATCACCCACCGCGGAGGCGCTCCGAGCCGTGTGCCAGGATCTTGAGGTGCCCACGCCCCAAGCCCACGGCATCGACGAGGACGAGTGGTTCCGCCTGTTGTCACTCGTTGCCGAGCAGTCGCTCGCGTCCGGATCCCCGGCCGGCAAGCCCGTCGTACCCACCGTGGACGAGATCCAGGATCTCTACGCGCAGATCTACGCCTGACACCCGGCGAGTGAGGAACGTGATGGCCACGACAGCCAGGCCCGCGCGGGTGGAGAAGTGCGGATGGAGAAGTGACGACACCGATGACTGATACCGCTGCGGTCGAGATTCTCGCCGACGTCCACCGGGGCGTCGGCCGCATCCGGTTGAACCGGCCCAAGGCGCTCAACGCCCTGACGACGGGCATGGTCGCCGCCATCGACCGCGCGCTCGTTGAGTGGGAGCGCATACCGCTGTCCGCTGTGGTGCTCGCAAGCACCAGCGCGAAGGCGTTCTGCGCGGGCGGAGACATCCGTACGATCCGCGAGCACAGCCTCGCCGGGGATGCCGAGGCCAGTGAGCGGTTCTTCGCCTCCGAGTACCGGCTCAACGCTCGGATCGCCGAGTATCCCGTGCCGATCGTGTCGCTCATCGATGGGCTGTGCATGGGCGGCGGCCTTGGTCTGTCCGTCCACGGCAGGTTCCGCGTCGTCACCGAGGGCGCGGTGCTGGCGATGCCTGAGACCGGGATCGGGTTCTTCCCGGATGTCGGGGCCAGTTACTTTCTGCCGCGGTTGCCCGGCGCGATCGGCATGTACCTGGGACTGACGGGGCACCGGGTCGACGCGGCCGACGCCCTGTATACGGGGCTGGCCACGCACTTCGTCCCCGGAGAGGGGCTCGACGCGGTCGGGGATGCCCTGGCCGACAGCCCCGGCGACCCGGTGGACGTGGTCCTGAACCGCCTCGCCGGCCGTTCCCCGGTGGCGCGCAGCGGGCTGGCGGAGGTACGCGGGGATGTGGACTGGGCGTTCGGCGCGCCGAGTCTCGGCGAGATCGAGAAGCGCCTGCGCCACCTCGACAGCCCCTGGGCGTCATCCGCGCTGGCGGCCTTGGAGTCCGCCTCGCCGCAGAGTCTGGAGATCACTCACGCCCTGCTGGCCCGGGGCAGGCAGCGTACGTTGCGCGAGTGCCTCAGTGCCGAACTCGCCCTCACGCGCACGACCATCCGCACGCCGGACTTCCTGGAGGGCGTCCGGGCGGCTCTGGTCGACAAGGATCGCAGTCCCAACTGGCAACGTGCGTCGCTCGGCGGGAGGACGCTGCCGTCCTGAGCGTGTCCGCCGTGATCAGGCTCCCGATACGCAGCCGGGGCGGGAGCTTCTCGGTGCCATTCCGCACGCCATACGTCACCCCCTCCCGTGACCGTGTGACCGTGCCGGACGGAGGGTCCGTGGCCGGCGCGGTCTCAGTCGTCGTCGGGCACCATCGAGACCACGACCTTGCCGGCCTTGGTGCGGCCCTGCTCGACGTACGCCATCGCCTCCAGTGTCTGGTCGAACGGGTAGGTGCTGTCGATGACAGGGCGGAGCTTCCCGCTGTCGTAGAGGGCGCCGAGTTTGCGCAGCTGGGAGCCGTTGGCCTGCATGAAGAGGAACTGGTAGCGCACGCCCAGCGCCTTGGCCTGCTTACGGACCTTGCGGCTGAGCATGTTCATGACCAGGCCCAGGAACGAGGGGGCGCCGAGCTGCTTGGCGAAGCCGGCGTCCGGCGGGCCGACGACGCTGATGGCGAGGCCGCCGGGCTTCAGTACGGTCAGCGACTTCTCGAGGTTCGCTCCGCCCAGGGAGTCCAGCACCAGGTCGTAGCCGGACAGCACCTTCGAGAAGTCTTCCTCGGTGTAGTCGACGACGACGTCGGCGCCGAGGCTCCTGACCAGCTTCTCGGTGTCGGTGTCCGTGGTCGTCGCCACGGTGGCGCCGAGGTGCTTGGCGAGCTGGATGACCGTCGAGCCGAGGCCACCGGCACCGGCGTGGATGAGCACCTTCTGCCCCGGCTTCACCTGGGCACGGTCGACGAGAACCTGCCAGGCGGCCAGGGCCACCAGCGGCACCGCGGCCGCATCCTGGAGGGTGAGTGAGGCCGGCTTGGGCGCGACGTCGTCCATGTCGATCGCGATGAACTCCGCGAAGGCGCCGATCCGCAGGTCGCGCGGACGGGCGTAGACCTCGTCGCCGACCTTGAGGCCGTGTACGGCTGAGCCGACCCGCGTCACGACACCGGCCACGTCGTGACCGAGCACGAACGGCAGCTTGTACTTCAGGACCTGCTTGAACTCCCCGTTGCGGACCAATTTGTCCAGCGGGTTGATGCTGGCGGCGCTCACTCTGACCAGGACGTCGCGGTCTCCGACGGTGGGCTCGGGTACCTCCGCGGCGCGCACGCCGTCCTTGCCGTACTTCTCGACGACGAATGCCTTCATGCCGGCCGCCTTTCTGGGTGGGTGTTCCGTTGGTCGAGGTGATTCTTCGCGCAGGTCCCCTGCGCGCCCGTTATCGCTTGCGGCCGGGTTGATGTGCTGGTCACGACGCTACCGGCTGAGTATAGAAAAGTAAACTCAAGTGCGTCGGGGTCGCCCCCATGGATGTGTGGACTGAAGCTCTCCAGGGTGCCGGCGTGGACTCCCGTCTCGACCGGGGCATGCCAAGCTGGCATGGCTCGTTGCACGCAGCAGGGCGCCTCCCGGCGGTGGACCGAGGTGGGCCACCAGATCGAATTGTCTCTTGCCGTGCCGCGCAGGCTGCGCCCGGCGCCTCATTCGGTGAACTCCTGATAAGAACGCACCCGGTCGAAGCGGGCCGCCGCCAGGTCCTCCCGGCGGATCATCAGCCGGGCATTGGTGTATTCCTCGTCCTGCACGCTGAACTGAGCCAGAGGCAGCCACTCGCGATACACCTGCTGCTTACGCTCCTGCCTGGCCTTGCTGGAACTGTCCTCCCCGGGTGGTGCCAACTCCGCGGCGATCGCGTCTTCGCAGTCCCATTGCTCCCCCCACGTGTGGCCGCCGACCTGGACGCCCTCCCAGTACGGACCAACCGGCAGAAAACGCAGCGTCAGGTCCTTCAGGACAGCGGAATGCGGGTGGTCCGCCGGCAGTCCCGGCAGCTTTGTGCCGTAATCGGGGTCGAACCCCGGAATGTCGATCCGCAGTGTTGCCCGCAGTTCGACACGCTCGTGCACCGGGACCGGCCATTTCTCCGCATGAGCGTATTCGGGAACGGCACGCTGCCCGGCCAGGCCCAGGTCGGGAACGTGAACCACTCGAACGAATCCGAGAGCTTCCTCCTCCCCGGTGCAGTGCTGACTGCGTGGATCCTGGGAATACAGGTAGAACAGTTGCAGGAGCCCGGTGGCCGGCAGCGTGAACGGCAGTGCCTCCCGTAACCCCTCCCAGGGCAAGGCCGCCAAGTCGATGGTGACAGCCAGAGGGAAGGGCTCGGCCTCGACGTCGTGGTCGTTGCCGTCGGCGCGCGGCCACGCCACACCGTCGGGAAGCACCGGCAGTCCACCCACCCATCCGGCGACCGGTCCGGGTCCGGGCCCCAGGCGTAGGCAAGGGCGCCCATCCGCCAGGTACGCGTCGACATCCGCAGACGAGACGCCCTGCTCGATCGCCGCCGTCCGAAAGGCTTCGTAGAGATCCACGGCGGAAACGGTACGGGGGCAACTCCCGCCCCGGACACGGCCATAGAGAACGGGATCACTTACTTCCTGCTGACACGAGCCCGCAGGCCCGGCCCCCGGGGGACGCCCAGGCCGGCCCATACGATGAGGCCATGAAGCGACATGCAGTAGGACACTGGCTCCAGATTGTCGGCGTCGGTCACGGTGCCATCGGCGCCGTGATCTACCGCGATGTGTTCGCCGACATGGTTCGCGGAGACCTTCTTAACTCCGTGCCCGACCGGGGCGATCGCGCCGCCGCCTTCTGGTTCATGGTCGCTGCGCCCGCCCTGTGGATGGGCGGCCGGCTGCTCCGGTCCGCGGAGGAGCACAAGGACATCCCGGCCCAGCGCGCCGCGGGTGTCGTTCTGACCGCCGTCGGCGTGACGGGCACCGCGGCCATGCCAAAGAGCGGCTTCCCTGCCCTGGTGGGGCTCGGCGGCCTCCTGCTGCGCAGGTCGCTCCGCGGCTGAGCCGTTGTGTTAGCAGGTCCGGCCTGGTGCGGGGCCGCCCTTGCCGGCGGTGAACGCGCAGGCGGGCCATGACGTCGGTGAAGGCAGGTGCGTCGCCGGCCTGGCCCGCGGTGAGCACGAACGCCAGAGGCTGGCAGCGGCCATCGGCCGCGAGGTGGATCTTCGTGGTCAGTCCGCCGCGGGAGCGGCCGATTGCGTGGTCGTGTCGGCTTCGTCTGCCCGGGCCTCTTTTGCGGGCCCTGGCCGCGTGCTGGTGGGCACGCACGATCGTGGAGTTCACCGAGACGGCCCAGTTGAGGTCCTCGCCGGTGTCGGCCTGGACCATCAGCGCGGTGAACACCCGCTCCCAGGTGCCGTCGATGGCCCACATCCGCAGCTGGTCGTAGACGCCTCGCCAGTTGCCGAACTTCTCCGGCAGGTGGACCCACTCAGTTCCGGTCTGCAACTTGAACGCGATCGCATCGATCACCTCCCGGTGGTCACGCCACCGGCCGCCGCGCCTCGGGATCCAAACGAAACTGCCTGGTCGCACATCCCGTATCCAGGATTCCGGGTCAAGGCGCGTCTGGTGCAGTCAGGGCTTTGTGGGTCGACTCCAGGATCTTCTCCGACAGTTCCGTGCCCGCCGTGGCCCGGGCCAGCAGGAGCGCGCCGACCAGAGTGGCCACCATGGGAAGGCCGTCTTTGGTGTCGGTGGACAGCCACGAGGCGAATTCCTCGACCCCGGCTGCGTACGTTTCTCGCACCTCCCCAGCCGTGGACTCGCGAGCCATGTCCCCTGCGAATCCCGCGGTGGGGCAACCGGTGCCGGGCTGGTCGCGGTGCTCGGGCGACAGGTAGAAGTCGAGGAGGGCGGCGCGCGCGGTGTCGTGATCGCCGTGGGCCGTGTCGAACTCCGCCAGGAGTTGGTCAAGGTCCCCGAAAGCGGCTTGAGCCGCCTCTGCGATCAGGGCCTCCTTGGAGGCGAACTGCTTGTAGAAGCCGCCCGTGGTCAGCCCGATGGACTTCATCAGATCGGCGACGCTGATGCCGTTCACGCCGCGCTCCCGGAAGAGCTGGGAGGCCGCGGCGACCGCCCGCCTGCGGTTCTCGAGCGCTTGTGCTTGCGAAACGCGACTCATCAGTCACCTACCCACGTTAGATAGTAAAGCTCATCTATCGTATGCGATGTGTCGGGCGGCCGGTCGCGTCGCCCTCGGCAGGGATGTCGTTCGCCGAGCCCGCGTGCTCGTCGCGAGGGCAGTACGCGAAACCGTCCGTGGCGACCATGCGCCCGAAGCGCCTCCATTCGAATCTGATCGGCCGTCAACTCTGTGGTTCGGCGTGCGCGTCGAGCAGTCTCCGACCGCCGGCGGGGGACGACAGCACGGGGGCCGTTGACTGAACGGCTTTAGATACTTATCGTAATCTAAAACGGGTCGACGCCTTGGCTCCCACTCATCCGCCACCCCAGAAATGAGATCCACCCCATGACCACGCAGAACAAGACCGCCGTCGTCACCGGTGCGTCCGCCGGCCTGGGTACGGCTTACGCGCAGCGGCTTGCCGACCGGGGCTACGACCTGATCCTGGTGGCCCGGAACACTGCGCGGCTGGAAACGCTGGCGGCGGACATCCGTAGTCGCACGGGCCGCGCAGTGGACGTCGTCACCGCCGACCTCACCGATGCGGCGCAGATCGCCGTGGTCGAGGAGCGTCTGCGGACCGACGAGAGCATCGCGGTATTGATCAACAACGCCGGCGCGGCGCTGTTCGCTCCGCTGGCAAGCTCCGACGCGGCGGCCTCCGCGGCGCTGATCAACCTCAACGTGACATCGCTGACCAGGCTGACCACCGCGGTCCTGCCGGGCCTGATAGCCCGCGGGCACGGCACCGTGGTGAACATCTCCTCTGCCCTGGCGCTCAACTTCCTGCCCGGCGGTTCCGTCTACAGCGGCACCAAGGGCTACGTGCTGACGTACACCCAGGCCCTGCAGCAGGAACTCGCCGATAGCCCCGTCACTGTGCAGGCCGTGCTGCCGGGCGCTGTCCGCACGGAGATCTGGGACCGCGCCGGCGTCGACCTCTCGGGGTTTCCCGACGAGGCGATCATGAGCGTGGACGACGCCGTCGACGCGGCGTTCGCCGGCCTCGACGCCGGGGAGCCCGTCACCATCCCGTCACTGCCGGAGATCAGCGACTGGGAGTCGTACGAGAAGGCACGTCAGACGCTCGTCCCGAACCTGTCCCTGCGGGTCCCGGCCGCCCGCTACCGCGGCTGACCACCGCTTCGACTCCGCTGCAGGAGTCCCCTTTGTAACGGACGGCACGGCCGCTGCTGCACCTGCACACGACCGATGCGTCCTCCGGCGTGAGGGAAGGCCGACGCGCTCGGCGTCCTCCGTCCCCCCCACCCGTACGAACAGCCGGGGCCGCCACCGCACTGGCGGCGGTCATGTGCGTGGAAGCCCGGCAGCACCCCGGCAGCACCGTCGACTGCCCCTCCACGCAGTCCGCCTTCCACGATCGAAGGTCGAGGTCGCCGGGCCCATCCGGCCGGTCACCGCCTACGCGCTGTCCGTGGGGCGCAGGCAGCCCGCCTCCCCGCAGCTCTCTCTAACCCCTTATTGCGAGGAACACCCATGTTGAACGCCCTGTGGAACCCGACCACCGTCGGGAAGATCGCCCTGCCGCACCGACTGGCCATGGCCCCCTTGACCCGGAACCGGTCCACCCCGAACGGCGCGCCCACCGAGCTGAACGCCGAGTACTACGCCCAGCGCGCCTCGCACGCCCTCATCATCACCGAGGGCACCCAGCCCAACGCCGACGGCCAGGGCTACCTGCTCACCCCCGGCATCCACTCCGAGGAGCACATCGCCGGCTGGCGCAAGGTCACCGACGCCGTACACAAGGCCGACGGACGCATCATCATCCAGCTGATGCACACCGGGCGGATGTCCCACCCCGACAACACCCCTCACCACCGGCAGCCGGTCGCCCCCTCCGCAGTCCAGCCGGCGGGCGAGATGTTCACCGCGTCCGGCCTCCAGGAGATGCCGGTACCGCGCGAGCTGTCCACCGAGGAAGTCGTCGCGACGGTCGACGACTACCGCCGCGCCGCCGCGGCCGCCATCGCGGCCGGCGCCGACGGCGTCGAGATCCACAGCGCCAACGGCTACCTCCCGCACCAGTTCCTCGCCACCAACACCAACCAGCGCACCGACCAGTACGGCGGCTCCATCGAGAACCGCATCCGCTTCGCCGTCGAGGCCGCCACCGTCGTGAGCGACGAGATCGGCGCCAGTCGTACCGGCATCCGGATCTCCCCCGGCAACCCCTACAACGACATCGCCGAGAGCGACACCCACGAGCTGTACCCCGCCCTCGTACGTGCTCTCGCCCCGCTCAACCTCGCCTACCTGCACATCCTCCACGGCGGCGACGACGAACTCCTGTACACGCTCCGCAAGTTGTGGCCGAACACCTTGGTTCTCAACCGGGCCGGCACCGACATCGCCACCCGCGCGAAGGACATCGAAGACGGCCTGGCCGACGTCGTCACCGTCGGCACCATGGCCCTCGCCAACCCCGACCTGGTCGAGCGCGTACGCACCGGCGCGCCGCTGAACACCCCCGACCCCGACACCTTCTACGGAGGCGGCGAGGCCGGCTACACCGACTACCCCACTCACACAGCCTGACAACCCCCACCCTCACCGCCTGACAAACCCCACCCTCACCGCCTGACAAACCCCGGCCATACCGGTGCTGGCGGGCCCGTACGCCCAAATCGTCCCAAGGAGGTACCACGTGACTGAGCACGCTGCTGTTGAACTGAGCCCGGAAGCGACCGAGTTCGCGGAATGGCTGGCCACAGGGCAGAGTCCCCCGTCCGAGTTGGATGCGGCGCGCATCCAGGCGGAGCAAGTCCATCTCGCGGCCCGGGAGCCGGAAGGCGTCACCTACCGGGAGGTGGACGCGGGTGGCGTGCTGGGAATCTGGTGCGAACCCGTCGACGCCAACACCGACTACGTCCTCCTGCACACGCACGCCGGAGGCTCCGTTCTGGCGTCGGCACACGTCGACCGAAAGCTCGCCGGCCATATCGCCAAGGCCACCGGGGCCCCCGTACTGGTCCTGGACTTCCGGCGAGCACCGGAACACAAGTACCCGGCTCAGGTGGACGACGCGGAGGCGGCCTTCAACTGGCTGCTCTCCGAAGGGTATGAGCCGGCCAACATCATCACGATCGGCCACTCGATCGGCGGGTTCATCGCCGTCGCCCTGGCGCTTCGCCTCCGCGACAAGAAGCAGCTGCTGCCCGGCGCCATCGTGTCGATCTCCCCCTGGTGCGACCTCGAGATCGCCAACGAGACCATCGCGGCCAACGCCGAGACGGACAAGATTCTCAGCAAGGATCTGCTGGAGTTCTTCCGGGATGCCTGGATCGGCGGCACGGGCATCGAGTTCACGGACACCCGGATCAATCTGAACCGGGCGGACTTGAGCGGTCTCCCTCCGACCCTCGTCTCCTGGGGAACGTACGAGGTCCTGGCCGGCGAGGACGAGGAGTTCGCCGCCCGCCTCAAGGACGCCGGAATCGACACGGCGACCGTGGTGGTCCCGGGAGGCCAGCACTCGTACGTCTACGGTGCCGGCCGAATTCCGGAGACCGACGCCGCCATCGCACAGATCGGCGCGTGGGTCCGGGAGAAGACGAAGATCTGACCTGAGCGGGGCCGGGGAAGTGCGGGTGCGTTCCCGCGCTTCCCCGGCCCCGCTTAGCGGTCCGGGCGCGGCATTTGCAAGATCCGCGCGTCTGCCGGATCGGGACGGTGGCCGGACGCCGACATGGCCTGCGGTGGCGCGCAGATCCGCGACGCCCGCGATCTCGTCCCGCTCCGGCAGACGACGGCGGGGACGGCCGACCACGACGGCGGCTTCAGTACGCGTTGCGCGAGGCACTCGCCGACAAGCGCAACGCTCCGGACCGCCGCCCTCGGCAAGCATGACCGCCGGGGCCTGCGGCGACCCGGCCCCGGATCATGTCCGGTTTCCGCGCGGTGAAGCGATCCGAGAACGGCGGAGTACACGGCACTCAGCTGATGTCTCACCGCCGTCTGGCCCGCGACCGCGAGGCCGATGGCTCACGACCTTCAGGCCGGAGGCGGGCGCCTGTTCCCAGTCGGGCGGTGACGTCACGGGGAGTGAGGGCGGAGTGCTCCGCGGAGCACTCGACGACGACGCGGACCGGGGCGTCGCAGTCGGTGTGGCGGACGTCCAGTACGGGGCCGTCGGCGTCGAGGGCGTACGTTTCGCCCCACTGGCTCAGTGCCATCAGGACGGGCCACAGGTCCCAACCCTTGCGGGTCAGGCGGTACTCGTTGCGGGAGCGCCTGCCGGGTTCCTGGTAGCGGACGGTCTTCAGGATGCCGGCCGCTGTCAGCTTGCGGAGGCGGTCGCTGAGGACGGCTTCCGACAGGCCGATGTGGCGGTGGAAGTCGTCGAAGCGGCGGACTCCGTTGACGGCGTCGCGCAGGATCAGCAGCGTCCATTTCTCCCCGATCACGTCGAGGGTGCGCTGGACGGGGCAGTTCTCCGTGCTCGCCTCAAGCCACTCCATTCCGCCATCGTACGAGCCTGGCTTCGTCATTGACAGTCAGGTGGGCGAAAGCCTAGCTTCACTTGAAAAAGTCAGCTGACAGTCAGAGGGAAGGGCGCCGGCCGTGGGGCGAACGCGTACGTACAACTGGGACGATCCCGCACTCTCGGCGGAGGCCGCCGGGCGCATGGCCGGCATCGACTTCCTGCGCGAACTGCAGGCGGGGCGGCTGCCGGCGCCTCCCATCAACTACACCCTCGACTTCGCCCTGGACGAGGTGGAGCCCGGCAGGGCGGTCTTCTCGCTGACGCCGGGGGAGGAGCACTACAACCCGATCGGCAGCGTGCACGGCGGTATCTTCGCCACCCTGCTCGACTCGGCGGCGGGCTGCGCCGTCCAGTCCACCCTCCCGCAGGGCATGGCGTACACCTCGCTCGACCTGACGGTGAAGTTCCTGCGACGGATCACGGTGGATTCGGGTACGGTGCGCGCCATCGGCACGGTGGTCAGCAAGGGCCGCCAAACCGCCCTCGCCCAGGCTCAGTTGGTCGACGCGACGGACCGACTCCTCGCCCATGCCACCAGCAGCTGCATGCTCTTCCCGGTGCCTCCCTCTCGGGTGTGACTCCGCAGGCAGGGTCCTCGGTCTGTGGGGGCAGCCGGGGCAACGGGGAGTGCATTGCGGCGAGGCGGTGACCGTCGCCGCTGCCGACTCTTTGGATTACGTTCGCAATACCATAGGCTGGTGAAGTCGGGGAAGGGCAACCGGCCCTTCTGGTCGGCGTAGGAGTGTGTGCTGTGGTGCGGTACGGGAAAGAGCACAAGTCGGAGACGAGGCGGCGGATCATCGAGACGGCGGGCCGCCGGCTCAAGCAAGACGGTATCGACGGCTCCGGGGTCTCGACGCTCATGAAGGACGCGGGGCTGACCAACGGGGCCTTCTACGCTCACTTCGAATCCAAGGATGACCTCGTCGCCACGGCAATCGCCGAGCAGTTGAAGGTGCAGGCCGAGGATGTCGTCGCGCGGGCCGCACCTGGCCGTGCCGGACTCGAGCAGATTGTGCGCGGTTACCTGTCGCCCCGGCACCGCGACAGCCTTGGCGACGGCTGCCCCAACGCCGCTCTGCTCGACGAGATCGGGCGCTGCACCGACACAACCAGGCAGGCGTACACCGACGGCGTGCTGGTCCTCGTCGAGGGCGTTGCCGCCCGCATGGCGCCCGAGGACCCGTCCTCCGCACGTGTGAAGGCGCTCAGCCTTCTCGGTCTGATGGCCGGGACACTGCAGCTTTCCCGCGCCTTGACCGACCGCCAACTCGCCGAAAAACTCCTCGATCAGGGGGTCAGCAACGCCCTCGCCCTGCTGGACGCCGAGCAGCGCGTCTGACGCACCACATCCCTGGCCCGGGGCCCTCCCGTCAGCGGCAGGCTGGGTGCGGATCCCCGCGTGACTGGACCTCAGCCTGCTGCGGGCAGAGCGTCAGGACCTCTGCGGCCGGCGGCGCCGACCGCGCGTGGCGGTGCTGGTCGTGCGGGCCTGACCAGTCCGGTGTCGTAAGCGAAGATCACGGCCTGGACGCGGTCGCGGGCGCCGATCTTGGCGAGGATGCGGCTGACGTGGGTCTTGACGGTGGATTCGGCCAGCGACAACCGTTCGCCGATCTCGGGGTTGGTCCAGCCGGAGGCAATGGCGGTCAGCACCTCGCGCTCGCGCTGGGTCAGGGATTCGCGGCGCAGCGACTCGCCGCGCATGGTGGCCGCGTCCACGGTGTCGATGGTCTGCGATTCGCGCTGGGGCAGGAAGACGAGCTGCCGGTTCTGGCCGGGGGCGCGGCCGGGCCGCCGGCTGGGAAAGACGTCGATGAGCTCGCGCGTCAGGCCGGGGGCGATGACCACGTCCCCGGCGGCCACGGACCGTGGGACGCGGGTGCCGGCAGTGGCTTGGGCGAGCGCAGCCCATTAAGGTTTCAAGCAAATGGACCTATACGGACGGCGCCCTGAGCAGGCAGCCCTAGACCGGATCCTTGACGGTGCTCGGCAAGGCGACGGGGCAACGCGGGTGCTGTGGGGTGACCCCGGCATCGGCAAGACCGCCCTGCTGGAATACGTGGCCGAGTCAGCGGCCGCGGACTTCACCGTCTTGCGATGCGGGGGCACTCGCCTGGAGTCGGGGCTGACGTTCGCCGCGCTGCACGAACTGCTGTGGCCGGTGACGGAGCGGATCGGCACGCTCCCGGAGCCGCAGGCCAACGCCTTGAACGGGGCGCTCGGTACCAGCAACGACGTGCCGGACCGGTTCCTGATCGGCGTGGCCGTACTGACGCTCGTCGGCGAGCTGGCCAAGGAACGGCCGGTGCTGATCATCGCCGACGACGCCCAATGGCTGGACGAGCCGTCCGCAGAGTGCCTGGCCTTCGTCGCGCGCCGACTGCGCAACGAGCCCGTGGTCATGCTCCTCACCGGACACGACGACCCTGTCGACGGCCTCTGGGAGAAACTGGCGGCCATGGAGGTCCGGGAGCTGGGCGACGAGGACGCCCGGCTCCTCGCCCGTGCCGTCGCTCCCCAAGCGGACGAGTCGGTGATCCGCCGCACGATCCGCGCGGCCGCAGGCAATCCCCTCGCACTCCACGAACTGCCTACTTCCATGGCGGCCGGCGACCTCTCGACGCACCCTCTCGCCGATGAGCAGATCGCCGTCGGGCCACGCCTGCGCCGCGCCTTCCGCGCCCGCATCGAGAGGCTGTCCGCGCCCGCTCGCACCGCGCTCCTGCTCGCCGCCGCCGATGACCCCAGCGATCGCAACACCGTGCGCCAGGCCGGTGATGTGCTCGGCCTCGACTCGGCCGCCTGGGACGAAGCGCTGCACTCGGGCCTGCTCACCATGCGCTCGGACGGGCGGATCTGTTTCCGTCACCAGCTGATGGCGGCGGTGGTCTACGAGGAGGCGCCGCCCGCGAACCGCCAGGCCGTTCATCGCGCGCTCGCCTCCGTACTGACCGGTGAGAACGCCGACGAACTGCGCCCCTGGCACCTCGCCGCGGCTTTGGAAGCCGTGGGCCGGCTCGACGAGGAGGTGGCCCGGCTGCTGGAGGAGTCGGCCCACCGGTCCTGGGCGCGTGGCGGCTGCGCCACGGCGGCTCGTGCCCTGCGGCGTGCGGCGAAGCTGTCCCCCTCGACGGACGACGCGGCCAGACGGCTGGCTCACGGAGCGAGGGCGGCCTGGGAGGCCGGCCACGTCGACGTGGCGCGCGGCATGCTGGAGCGGGCCGAAAGGCTTTCCTCCGCGGCCACGGTCGCGGAGCTCAGCGAGGGGCTGCGCGGGCTGATCGAGTTCGCGCACGGCAATGCGGAAGCCGCCTGCCGTCAGCTGACCCGGGACATGGAGCAGGTGGCCGATCCCGGGCAGGCGTTCAGACTCGGCAGCATGGCGCTACGGGCGGCGTGGGCGGCCAGTCATGGTGAACTGCAGCGCCAGGCGCTCCAACGGCTTGATCGGCGGCTCCCGCGAGGGGACTTCCCGAACGCCGATCTGCTGCCGTTGCTGCGCCAATGGTGGACGGAGGACGGGGGCGGCGCCGCCGCTGACCGCGACCAGGCCGTGGCCCCCGTTGCTGAGATCCTCACCCGGCTCAGCGGCAGTTCCTGGCTCCTGATGCCACCGGCACCGCTGGCGGTGGCCTGGGGCATCGAGTCCGCCCTGCAGGAGGCGCTCCGCCGCGAGATCGACACGCTGCGGCACACGGACCAGGTCACCGCCCTGACCCAGGCGCTGGCCCAGACGGTGGCGCCCGACATCGCGCAAGGCTCCTGGACCTCGGCCAAGGCGAACGCCCTTGAAGGGCTCCAAGTGGCCGAGGGGACCGGCGACGACCACTTGGCGGAGCAGTGCCGCACCGGTCTCGGATGGCTGGCAGCCGCGCAAGGCGATGAGCGGACCGTCAGGGACGTCGCCGACCGGACCATCGAGGTATGGGTGCCGCGTGGGGTGCGCGTCTTCAGTGCCTGCGCGGAGTGGAACCTCGGCATGTCGGCGCTCTTCGCCGGCCGGGCCGAGGAGGCGCTGGACCGCCTGGTCCGGCTGAGCGAGGACGGACACCACGCGGCGAACGCCACTGTCGCGCTGCTCGCCGCGCCGGACACCGCCGAGGCCGCCCTCCAGGCCGGGCAGCGGGCGACGGCCGAGGAACAGGCGCGGCTGCTGCGGCGGTGGGCCGAGCGGACCAACGCGGCGTGGGCGGTCTCCGCGACGCACCTTGTCCATGCCCTGCTGGCGTCCGGAGCGGCTGCGGAGAAGCAGTTCCGGCTTGCGCTGGAGGTCCCCGGAGCCGCGTCGCGGCCCTTCGCCCACGCCCGTACGCGCCTGCTGTACGGCGAGTGGCTGCGGCGCACTCGTCGTCGTACCGACGCCCGGACACAGCTGGCCGAAGCCGCGGAGACCTTCCGGCGACTGGACGCGGCTCCGTTGCTCGCCCGCACCCGGGCCGAACAGGAGCTGACCGGGCAGCAACCGCGCCGGGACTCCGCGCGGACACGAGCAGGGGACACGTCAACGACCCTCACGGCGCAGGAGTTGAGAGTCGTACGCCTGGCCGCGCAGGGACTTACCAACCGGGAGATCGGGGCACAACTGCTGATCAGTCCTCGTACGGTGGCTCATCATCTGGCGAACGTGTTCCCCAAGCTCGGCATCGTCTCGCGCGCTGACCTCGCGCGCATCGACTTCGAGGACGGGCTGCGATTGATGGGGTGACCGGCGGTATCCCGGGGTCGCCCGGGTGGCTGGCCGATGCCCGGATTCTTGACCTGGTGTTCTTGGACGTACCTAACCGGGGGTACATGGACGGGATGGTCGGCCGCTCAGTGCGTGGCGACTTCCTGCGTTCCCTGGGCGCGGACGAGGCCATCGATTACCACACGGTCGACTTCACCGAGGCTGTCAAGGACGTCGACGTGGTCCTCGACCCGGTCTCGTTGGACACCGCCGCCCGCGCTCGCTCCCTCGCCGTGCTGCGCCCGGGCGGCACACTCGTCTCGATCCTTCCGGTAGCACCCGTGGGCCCCGACGAACTGGCCGACATCGCCGAGCGGGGCATCCGCTTCGAGTCCCTCCTCGTCGAGGCCGACCGCGCCGGCATGCAAGCCATCGCCGACCTCGTCGAAACCGGCGCCCTGCGCGCCCACATCGAGGCCACCTTCCCGCTGGCCGAGGCCGCCAAGGCCCACATCCTCGGTGAGACCGGCCGCACCACCGGCAAGATCGTGCTGACGGTGGAGGGGACGGTGAAGAAGCAGATACGGGCAGGCACGTGCGCTGAAGGGCGCGTTGTGGGCCGACCGAACGTGAAGGCAGACCGAGTCCATACGTGGGCGTTGGGGTCGGGTGAGACTCCACGGGGACCTCGACGCAGACAGCTCGACCGCATGGGCAGCTCCCTGACGGATACGGTGACGGATCCGCTTCCCTCTCTTCATCCGTAACGTCGGGGATGTAGGCAGCGACAGGGCCCCGCCAGGGCGTGACGCCCTGGCGTCCATTGGCCTCCGTCGGACATGACGGTCCGTCGAATTTCTCCGGCGGGGGGTCGTTTCGGCTCCTGCGACTACTTGTCGGAAGGCCGAACCCACGAAAACGTCCCCCCACCAAAGATGGAGACCCTGCTCGTCCAACCCACCTGTTCGACCCGATTCCGCTGTCCATCACCGGGGCGGAGCCGCTCCGTCCATCCACATCGGAGAAACACATGTCTTCCTCGAACGTCGAGACCCCAACGTCCACCGCCGACTTGCACCGGCTTGCCGATGAGTACGTCAGGCGCGTCAACCTGCGTGACCTCGACGCCCTGTTCGCCCTGTACGCGCCGGACTTCCGCTCCCACGCCGCCGACGGCACCACCACCGGCGTCGAGGAGACCCGCGCGGTGCTGACGTCGTTCCTCGAAGCGGTCCCCGACATGGCCGCCGCGCCGGTCCGTGTCGTCGCCGAGGACGACTGGTTCGCGATCAGCTTCATCCTCACCGGCACGAACACCGGGTCCTTCAACGGCACTCCCGCCACCGGCCGATCGATCGAGGTGCTGGAGGTCCGCATGTTCAAGGTGGCCGACGGGAAGCTCACCGACCACTGGGGCCTCATCGACCTGGCGACGCTCTTCGCCCAGTTGCAGTCCTGAAAGGCAACACCATGAGCACGCCATCGACCGCCGCGCAACCGGACGTGACGAAGCACTTCACGTCCTCGATCCTGTTGTGGGTGCGCACCGACCAGCCCCGTCAGACCGGCATGGACTACTGGAAGGGCCCGCACTCAGGGATCATCTCCGCCACCCCGGGCCTGGAGGAGTACCGCCAGATCCACCTCGCCGAGCACAACCCGGGCCGGTGGCCGGCGACCGGCGGAGTGGAGACCTCGATTCCCATCGACCGGAAGATCGACGGCGTCGCGGAAGTCACCTTTCAATCGGCCCTTGCGCCCGCGCAGGGGCGCAAGCAGACGAAGCTGGCCTACCAGGACGAGATCAACGTGTTCCGCCGCACCCTGCTCTACGCCGGCCCGCCGAACTCATCCCGCTGGTATGACGTCGCAGGCCCGGGCGAGAAGGTCGGTGCCCGAGTCCTGGTCTACCTGCGCCGCAGAGACGGGGCCGGCGCAGGTGAGTTCCGGAAGTTCGTCAAGAAGCAGCTCGTCCCCGCACTCACCGGCACCGGAGTGCTGAAGGAACTGCGCACCCAGACGTTCCTGCCCTGGATCGAAAAGCTCTGGGACACCCCGAACGTCGCCCACGACAACCCCCACGACCAGCACTTCCACGCCTCCCTCATCCTCGGGTTCACCGACACCGCAGCACGGGACGCCTTCTTCACCGGCAACGTGATCCAGGACCTGTCCGACCAGCTGGCACCGCTGGTCTCCGCGATCCACGCCTACGACGTCACCGCCGCCCTCACCTACGTCAAGAAAGGCGAGATCCTCCCGCACTACCAGCAGTGAGCGGCAACGGCCGGGAGGACGACCGCCGGACCTGCTCGGTAATCCATCCGCCCCAGGCGCCGACACTGCTGCGCAGTGACAGCCGGGACTGCGCCACCAGTCCCGGATCTTTCTCCGATCGCCGGACGTGACCCCTTGCCATCGACCGACGACCACCATATGGTCGTACGACCGTAAGGCTTACGAACGTAATTCAAAACCAAGGGAGCTCGTGATGGCGACAACTCGGCCGGTGGCACTCGTGACAGGTGCCTCATCGGGGATTGGCAAGGAGGCGGCCCGCGCCCTCGTCGGTGCGGGTTTCGAGGTGATCGGCACCGGCCGCAGGACCTCCGGGCTCACCCCGCCCGCCGGAGTGACGTACCTCGATCTCGACGTGGGCAGTGACGACTCGGCCACCGCCGCGGTCGCGGAGGTGATTGAGAAGTTCGGGCGCATCGACGTCCTGGTCAACAACGCCGGTATCGGCTCGGCGGGCGCCGTCGAGGAGAACTCCGTCGCCCAGGCCCAGAGCGTCCTCAACATCAACGTTCTCGGTGTCATCCGAATGACGAAGGCCGTTCTGCCGCACATGCGCGCCCAGGGCAGTGGACGCGTCATCAACATCTCGTCCGTCCTCGGAGTCGCCCCTCAGCCCTTCATGGCTCTCTATGTCGCGTCGAAGCACGCCATCGAGGGCTACTCCGAGTCCCTGGACCACGAGGTCCGCGAGCACGGCATCCGGGTCCTCCTCGTCCAGCCCGCCTACACCAAGACCAGCTTCGACACGAACGCCGCACAGCCCGACACCCCGCTGCCCCTGTACGCGGAGCGACGGCGCGACTTCGACGAGATGATCGCGCAGGCGATGAAGGACGGCGACGACCCCGCCGTCGTCGCCAAAGTGATCGTCAGCGCGGCCACCGACAAGAAGCCGAAGCTGCGTTACACCGCCGGCCCGCTGGCCTCGCGCGTCAGCGCGGCGCGCCGCCTCGTCCCCGCCGGAACGTTCGACAAGCAGATCCGCAAGACCAACCGCCTGCCCGGCTGACCTCCCGGTCCGGCTTCGAGGGCGCCGGCTCCGCCCGTATGTCTCCGCTGTGCCCGACATCGCTGATGTCTCCGCTGTGTCCGGCATTGCTGGTGTCTCCGACATGTCTGATGTCGCCGAAAGTTCGTTGATCAGTCACTCGTTGATTTGCCGAGGAGAGTCATGCAGCAGCAGCGCCAGCAAACGGCCCAGCGCAGTCCATCGGGCGCACGGCGTTTTCTGGAGAAGAACGCCGCCGTCGTGCTGGCGGTCACCGCGACGGCGGCCGTCCTGGGGTCGGCGCCGTCCGCGTCCGCAGGGACGGGACACTCGGGACACTCGGGACCCTCGTATCGCGGATCCGTTGTCACCGACGTACGCACCGCGGCGACGTTCGACTACGCCGCCGGCGAGATCCCCGAGAACATCACCGCCAACCCCGACGGCTCGGTGACCCTGTCCATGCTCGGCAGTTGCGCGGTGTGCGAGCGCACCCATGGGCCGCAGCTGATGCGTATCTCCGCCTCGGGAGAGCGCACGGTGCTCGTCACCGGGCAGGTGGGTGAGGCGATCAGCGGCAACGCCCGTGGCATCGACGGCACCGTCTACTACAGCGTGTGGGCCCCGGGCAACGCGGCCAGGAACGGCGTGTACGTGCTTGGTCCGGGCGGCGGCCCTCAGCGCATCGCCGCTCTGCCCGCCGACTCGGGCCCCAACGGGCTGGCCATCGATGCGGCCGGACGCACCCTCTACATCGCGGACAGCCTGAAGGGCATCATCTGGTCCGTTCCGGTCTCGGGCGGATCGGTGACCCCGTGGCTGACCGACGCCGCTCTCGCGCCGGTGCCGACCGAAGCCCTGCCGATCGGTGCCAACGGGCTCAGATTCCACAACGGCGCTCTGTGGGTCAGCAACTTCAACAAGGGAACACTGCTGCGGGTACCGGTCAGCGGCACCGGCGCGGCCGGTCCCATCCGCCTTGTCACGGGCGGCCTGCCCAACATCGACGATTTCAGCTTCCTGACCCCCCGCTCCGATGTGGTGTTCGCGGCGCAGAACGGCTCCTCCTCGCAGAACGGTCCGGACAGGGTCGTGGTGGTCTACCCGAACGGCACCTACAAGCCCGTCCTGACCAGCGCGGACGGTCTCGCCTCGCCTTCCGCGACCGCGGTCCGCGGCGACCGGCTGTACATCACCGACGGCGGAGTTCCCGAGCCCCACGACGCGAAACTGCAGACCGGGAGGATCAACTTCGCTGCTCTCCTTGCCCACGCGGCACACTGACTCGCCCAGGACGGCAGCCGGGGCGCACGCCCGGGCTGACTGCCGGCGGAATCGATTCGTTGTCGCGGCCTCGCTGTCATCGAGTGCGGCGCATCTCTTGCGGGCACATAGAATTACGGTCATACTTCAATAGTCGACGTGATGCTGAACAACTCAACCGAGCAGGGTTCTCACTCCTGCGGGCCTTCTGCCGTCGACCGAACTGACTGCAGTCGCAGTCCAGAAACCCCCATGTAGAAGGGCACGGCCATGAATGACGCACAGGGAGTACGAGGCGACGCGGTGAGGTCGTACAAGAACGCACCGACCCGCACCCTCACCGCCGGGGGAGTGACCTTCGCCTACCGCGACCTCGGTCCCCGGACTGGCGTCCCGGTGGTCTTCATCAATCACCTTGCCGCGGTCCTCGACAACTGGGACCCCCGGGTCGTCGACGGCATCGCCGCCAGGCATCGCGTCATCACCTTCGACAACAGGGGTGTCGGCGCCTCCAGCGGCTCGACGCCGAAGGCCATCGAGGAGATGGCGAAGGATGCCGTCACCTTCATCCGCGGACTCGGCCTCGACCATGTCGACATTCACGGCTTCTCGATGGGCGGCATGATCGCCCAGGTGATCGCGCAGACCGAACCGCGGCTTGTCCGCAAGCTGATCCTCACGGGCACCGGCCCCGCGGGCGGTGAGGGCATCAAGAACGTGACTCGACTGTCCCATCTCGACACCGTCCGGGGCCTGTTCACCCTCCAGGACCCGAAGCAGTTCCTCTTCTTCACCCGCACTGCGAACGGGCGCCGAGCCGGAAAGCAGTTCCTGGCCCGCCTCAAGGAGCGCACCCGCGACCGGGACAAGGCGATCTCCCTCACGTCGTACTTCGCCCAGCTCAAGGCCATCCACCGCTGGGGGCTCGCGCAGCCCCAGGACCTCTCGGTCATCCATCAGCCCGTGCTCGTCGCCAACGGCGAGAGCGACCGGATGGTGCCGACGAAGAACTCGTTCGAACTGGCCCGGCGACTGCCGAACGCCGACGTGGTCGTCTACCCCGACGCCGGCCACGGAGGCATTTTCCAGTTCCACGAGCAGTTCGTGACGGAAGCCCTCAACTTCCTTGAGCGGTAGTGGGTTTCGGGGACGGGCGGCGCGTGCGCAGGGGGTGGTGTTGAAGGCTTCTCCGGCCAGGGTGGTCGGCACCCGTCAACGCTCGGCTCAATGCTTCTCGTGTGCGGCCAGGTCGAGTGGCCGATCGTGGCACCGAAGGCTGAGTATCTCAAAGTAAACTCAAACGGTTACCATCGCTCCCATGGATGCGTGGACCGAAATTCTCGAAGACACCGGCATGGACCCCCGACTCGACCGGGACACGTCCAACTGCTCGATCGCGCGGACTCTTGAGATCGTGGGTGAGAAGTGGACGATCCTGATCCTGCGCGAGATCTGGTACGGCTCGCACCGGTTCAGCGACATCGAACGGGTCCTCGGCTGTCCTCGCAACCTCCTCGCGACGCGGCTCAAGATGCTGGTGGAGGAAGGGATCCTGGCGACCGAGACGTACAAGGAGCCCGGTTCGCGGAGTCGGCCGAAGTATGTGATCACCGCTAAGGGAATCGATCTGGTGCCGGCCGTGATGGGGCTGCTGCAGTGGGGTGACCGTTACCGCGCCGACCCGGAGGGGCCGGCCGTACTGGCGCGACACCGTGAGTGCGGCGCGCACGTCGGCGTCGAGATTCGCTGCGAGCAAGGCCACCCGGTGCAAGCGAAGGACATCGAGAGCGTCCCCGGCCCCGCCTTTCGTATGAGGTCGCCCGAGTGAGCTGAGGACTCCTTCCGTCAGCTTTCCGTAATCCGGCCGCTCTGTCGTGTACGTGCCTGATGGGAGGCGGACCTTGGTGCGGTTTCCGCCGCGGGACATGGAGCACCAGCGGCGCCTGACGTAGCTCAGAGCCCGGGGCAGGGGCAGGCGAAGTCGGCCATGCGGCCGAAGAGTTGGGGGCCGTCGAGCGGGGGCAGCGAGGCGTCGAGCTCGCGGTAGACGGTGTGCACGTTGACGGCTAGGCGTTCGCTCTCGTCGAGGTCGGCGAAACCTCCGAGGTTGATGTCACGTGCGGCCGCCTCGGCGGGCATCCCGGCGCTGAAGCGGGCGGTGGCCTGTTCGTGGACGTACGACAGGTAGTCGTGGACGGTGCGGACTGCCTCCTTTGTGGTGACCGGGCCGTGGCCGGGCACGATGGTGTCCACGTCGAGGCTGAGGAGCAGGTCGCAGGCGGTGAGCCAGTTGGCGAACGGGCCGTGCCATATGACCGGCGTGGAACCGGCGAAGACGATGTCTCCGGTGTAGACGGTCCGCGCACGCGGTACGTGGACGATCGTGTCCCCGGCGCTGTGTGCGGGGCCCACGTCGATCAGATGGACCTCCGTCCCGCCGATGTCGAGGACCGTCTCGCCGTCGAACACCCGGTGCGGAAGCAGGGGTTGGATGCCGGAGTAGTCGAAGCGGCCGAAGATCCGGCGGGCAAACCGTCCCGCGTCCGTGTCCGCGCCGGTCAGTGCCCGCATCTCGGCCGGGCCCACCTGCCGCATGTCGGTCAGCGAGCCACGGGCCGCGATGATCTCGGCGTGGGCCACGAGCTGGTTGCCGAACCAGTGGTCGCCGTTGCCATGGGTGTTGACCACGGTCGAGACGGGCGCGGCGTCGGTCACCGGCGCCAGCCCGTCGAGCATGGCCCGGGTGAGGCGCAGGTCGTAAAGGGTGTCGACGAGCAGGGACTCGCCCCGGCCGGTGACCAGCCCGGCGTTGCTCATACCCCATCCGGCCGCACCCGGTACCCACGCATGACAGCCATGGTCGAGGTCGATCCGGTCGGCTGGGGAAAGTACGGGAGCCACGCTGCCTCCTCCACGTCCCGAAGCAGCAAATTCGAGACTTAGATCTATCGATGGACTTGAGTCCATTCATGGGGCGTAATCTAAAGAGGTGGCTCGGGGAGGGTCAAGACCCGTGTATGCCTGTGCTGTACTGGGCCCATGACGATCTCTGAGGCGGGAGGCGACGCGCCCGCACAGGACGCCCCGCCCCTCGGGCGCCGCGAGCGGAAGCGGCAGCAGGTGCGTGACCAGCTGTACAGCGCCGCGGTGGGGCTGTTCGTCGCCCAGGGCTACGAGGCGACGACCATGGAGCAGATCGCCGAGTCCGCCGACGTCGCCCGGGCCACCGTCTTCAACCACTTCTCACAGAAGGTCGGCTTCCTGGAGGAGTGGGGCGTCCGCCGCCGAGCTCGAGTCGCCGCCATCCTCGGCCAGGAGCATGCCGAGGACCTGCCGGTCGGCGACCGGCTGCGCCGCTACCTGGGGGAGATGGCCGACCTCAACGTCACCTCCCGTGCGGAGACCACTGTCCTGATGGATGCCTCCGCGCGCTTCGGCCGCCTGCTTCAGGACCCCTCTCTGGAAACCGAACTCGCGAAGATCGTCGAGGAGGGGCGGCAGCGCGGAGAGATCCGGTCGCAGGTCGACCCTGAGCAGGCCGGCGCTCTGCTCGCGTCCTGCTATTTCTCCTCGGTCCTGCGCTGGATCCGCGAGGAGCCGGCGCCGTTCGACCTGCCCGGCCGCCTCGATGGGGCGCTCGACATCATCCTGCTGGGCATCCTCGCGCATCCGTGACCTGCGCAGAGGAGCGGAGGGGCGGGGGAGCGCCGCAGGGGCGTCATGGCTGCAGCTCCCGCAGGCGGTGCGTCCGTCGGTATCCCGCTCATGACGGGCGGTGGCCCCGCCCGGTTCGCCGTCGGCCGTGCGGCGCCTCCACCTCATCCTGGTGATCGGCGGACTTGAGAGCAGAATTGGACTTGAGTCCAGGAATTTTTGCTTGAAGTGTTGACGGTCATGTGGTCGCGGCTTATGTTCAACCCGTCGATCGGGCCGCAAGCCGCAAAGGCCCGCAAAGCGACTCTTCTTGCATCGTTTTCGTGCGCGCCGCGTCTCCTCCGGGTGCGTGTGCCTCTTCCCCCATGCCGTTCCCGCTCCGTATCCGGGAGGTTCCCGTGCGCCCTCGTACGCCCATTGCCGCTCTCACCATCGGTCTGGCGCTCACCGTCACAGCGTGTGGAGGCGGTTCGTCCGCGTCCTCCGCCGATGACGGCCCGATCGAGATCGGCATGATCACCTCGCTCACCGGTCAGCTCCAGACCCTCGGTACCGAGGGCCGCAAGGCCGCGGAGCTGGCGGTCGAGCAGATCAACAAGGACGGCGGGGTCCTCGGACGGAAGCTGGAGCTGACGGTCAAGGACGACAAGAGCCTGCCCGACCAGTCCGTACTGGCCTTCAACGCGTTCAAGGACCAGGGCGTGACCGCGGTCCTCGGCTCACCGTCCGCGGGGTCGGCGCTGGCCACGCTGCCCGCGGTGGACCGGGCGGAGATCCCGTACATCTCCCTGAGTCCGGCCGACGAGCAGGTGGCGCCCGTCCATCCGTACGTCTTCGTCGTCCCGGCCCTGGCCTCCGACTACGCCGAGCGGCTGTTGCAGTACTACAAGTCGGAGGGCGTCACCAAGCTGGCCGTGGCCTACGACACCAAGACCGCGTATCCGACCGCCGGCTACAAGGCGATGAAGGCGAAGGCCGGGGAGTACGGCATCAAGGTCGTCGCCACCGAGGAGATCCAGAGCACCGCGTCCGACTTCAGCGCCGTCTTCACGCACGTCAAGGGCACCGACGCCCAGGCGCTCGCGGTATGGGTGACCGGCCCCGCGTCCGTCGTCCTCACCAAGCAGTACGCCGCCTCGGGACTGGACGTCCCGATCTCCTTCACCGGCTCCCAGGCCAGCAAGTTGTGGCTCGACCCGGCCGGCAAGGCCGCCGAGGGCGCCATCGTCGCCGGTTCCATCGGCCTGGTCGGCGACACGCTGCCCGACGGAGCGCAGAAGAAGGCCATCGAGGCCGTCAACAAGCCGTTTACGCAGAAGTACAACTACCCGCCGCCGCAGTTCGCGCAGGACGGATACACCGGGGTCCAGCTGCTGGCCGCCGCCATCGAGAAGGCGAAGAGCACCGACCACGAGAAGATCCGGCAGGCGATGGAGGAGCTGACGCTCGCCACCCCGAACGGCACCTACCGCTACAGCGCGAAGGACCACTCGGGCCTGTCACCCGACTACATCTCGGTCAACGCCGTCACCGACGGCAAGTTCGTGCCGACCGTCTGGTCCAAGAGCGAGTTGGAGAAGGTGGCCAATTGAATCCTCCCCCAGCTGAAGCAGGGGGATTCCTGGCTCACGCTGCCTGCGGGTCAGCGACCCGACAGGTCTTCCACGATCAACACCAGCCGGGTTGGAACCAGCCCGGGTTCGTATCGCAAAGCTTGGAGGTGCATGTGCTGTCTTGGCTCTCGATCAGCACGGCGTACGCGCTTGGTTCTCGCAACGCACGGCAGGCAACTTACCCGACCGCGTGGGCGGTCCGGGGCATCCTCGGAGGAATCAGGTGACCGAGCCCCTGCTCCGGGTGAGCGGCCTGTCACGGTCGTTCGGCGGGGTGTACGCCGTGGACGGCGTCGACCTGACGGTAGAACGTACGAGCACCGTCGGAATCATCGGCCCCAACGGGGCGGGCAAGTCGACCCTGTTCAACCTGGTCAGCGGTCAACTGCCCGCCGAGCGGGGCGAGATCCGACTCGACGGACGACGCATCGACCGACTGCCGCCCCACCACAGAGCCCGCCTCGGGATCGCCATCGTCTTCCAGGGCGCCCGCACCTTCCACGGGATGAGCGTGCTGGAGAACGCGATGGTCGGCGCCCACGCCACCACCGGCGCCGGATTCGCGGCAGCCGCACTCAGGCTGCCGCGCCACCGCCGGGAGGAACGCCTGATCGCCGAGCGGGCACGCGAGGCGGTACGGCGGGTCGGGCTCGAGGACTGGGCGGACCGCCCCGCGGAGCTGCTGCCGCTCGGGCAGCAGCGCGCGCTCCAGGTCGCCCGCGCCCTGTGCGGGGAACCCACCCTGCTGCTCCTCGACGAACCCGCCTCCGGCCTGCGGGCCGGGGAACGGGACCGGCTCGCCGAGCTCATCGAGCAACTGCGTGCGGACGGACTCACCATCATGCTCGTCGAACACGACGTCGCCCTCGTCGGCCGCCTCGCCGACCGTGTCACCGTCCTGGACCTGGGCAGGGTCATCGCCGAGGGCACGCCGGACGAGATACGTACCGATCCGCGGGTCGTCACCGCGTATCTGGGCACGGAGGCGGCTGCATGAGCGCCTCGCAACCGCCCCGGAGTGATGTCGTCGATGCCGTCGAGGTACGCGACCTGGTGGTCCGCTACGGCGCGGCGACCGCCCTCGACAACGTCTCGCTGCGGGTCGCGCCCGGTGAGATGGTCGCCCTCGTCGGGCCCAACGGAGCCGGCAAGTCCACCCTGGTCAACACCCTGACCGGGATCCTGACACCGGCCTCCGGCAGCGTGGAGGTACGGGCCAGGATCGCCCAAGTACCCGAGGGGCGGCAGATGTTCGGCGACCTCACCGTCGACGACAATCTGCGCCTGGGCGCCTGGCAGCTGCCCGGCCGCGGCAAGAGCCGTCGCAAGCAGCGTGACACCTCATGGGTGTACGAACTCCTCCCGGACCTGGTGCGGGTACGCGACCGGAAGGCGGGCGGGCTGTCGGGAGGCCAGCAGCAGATGGTCGCCGTCGGACGCGCCCTGATGAGTCGGCCGGAGGTCCTCGTGATCGACGAGCTGTCTCTCGGCCTCGCGCCCCTCATCGTCGCGGACCTCGCCGAGCACCTGACCGAGCTCAACCGGGAGCAGGGCACGGCCGTTGTGCTCATCGAGCAGAACGCGCGGCTCGCCCTGGACCTGTGCAGCCGCGCCTACGTCCTGGAAGCGGGACGCATCGCCGCCGAGGGCGACAGCGCCGACCTGGCCGCCAGCCCCGACATCGCCCGGGCCTACCTCGGCGAGGCCCAGGCACTCCCGAGCCCTCCGGACGCTCAGGACGACCCGGGCCCGTACGCCCCACGCGCGGATGGCCCCGGCCCGGACGCCCCAGGTCCGGACGACCGGGCCACGGCCGACCCCGCACTCACGCCCGGCAAGGCCAAGACCGCCCGGGGCAACCAGGACACCGCCGTCCAGGCCGCGCAGGCCGCGACACGGGAGGCGAAATGAGCGACTTCCTCGTCTACCTCATCACCGGACTGGGCACCGGCTGCGGCATCGCGCTGATCGGCAGCGGCCTGGTGCTCATCCACCGGGTGACGCGTGTGGTCAACTTCGCTCAGGGCACCTTCGCCGTCGTCGGGGCGCTGACCGCCATCTCGCTCCTCGACACCGGCCTCCCGCACGGGCTCGCCGAAGTGCTCGGGGTCGCCGTCGCCGCCGTCGTGGGACTGCTCTGCGGCATGATCGCCATCGGGCGGCGGGGCACCTCGCCGCAGGCCGCGCTGATGGTCACCCTGGGCCTTGGCATTCTGGCGTACGCCGTGGAGGTCATGCTCTGGGGGGACCAGGGCCGGTCCTCCGAGGGGCTCTCCGGCGCTGTGACCGTGTTCGGCGCTCGTATCCAGACCCACTACCTGCTCATCATCGGCGTCACCGCGGCCGTATTCGCCGCGCTGGCCGCGCTGTTCGGCCGTACCGACGCCGGCAAGGCCCTCTCCGCCTGCTCCTCCAACCCGTACGCGGCCCGCGTCGTCGGGATCTCCGTCACCCGCATGGGGCTGATCGCCTTCGCCGTCGGCGGCGCTCTCGGCGGTCTGGCCGGCGTTCTGCTGGCGCCTATGAACTCGATGGCCTTCGACTCCGACGTGGCGCTGATCATCAACGGTTTCGCGGCGGCGGTCGTCGGGTCCATGCATCACATCGGCCGCACGCTGGCCGGTGCGCTGTTCCTCGGAGTGGCCGAAGCGATGGTCGCGGGCTATGGAAGCGCCACGTACCAGACCGTGGTGGCGCTGGGTCTGGTCCTGGCGCTGATGATCGGGCAGGCGGCCCGCACCCACAGCGTCGTGGCGGAGGCCGGATGACGCCTCATCAGTCCTCTGCGGGACGCCCGCTGCCCTCCGCGTACACCGGGCGTACGTACGCACGGCGCACCCGTTCCGTGCCCGATCCGTATCCGCCGCACCAGAAAGGCAGCACGATATGAGCGCCGTCACCTCCGGCCGTGAACGGGCCGTCTCCCAGCCTCCCGGCGGCGCGGGCGGCACGGAGGACACCGACTCGTCGGACGCCGGAGGGCCCTTCGGCGCCCGTTTCGCCGGCCGGGGAAGGCGGGCTGGCCTCGTCGCGGCCGGCGCGGCCGGGGCCGTGACCCTCGCCCTGCCTCCGATGCTGACCGCCAGTCAACTGTCGGTGTACATCCTGCTCGCCCTGTCCGCCATGGTCACCGTCGGGCTGAGCCTGCTCATGGGCTACGCGGGCCAGGTCTCCATCGGCCAGGCGTCGTTCTACGCCATCGGCGCCTACACGGCCGGCCTGCTGGGCGTCCACGGCACGCCACCATTGCTGGCGCTGGCCGCGGCACCACTGATCGCCGCCCTGTTCGCCGCCGCCATCGGCGGACCGCTGCTGCGGCTGCGAGGGCATCACCTGGCCTTCGCCACCATCGCCCTGCAGCTCATCCTCATCTCCTTGCTCGGCGAGGCGGACTGGGCCGGTGGCTCGGTCGGTCTGCAGGGCATCCCGCGACTCTCCGCCGGAGGTACGGAACTCGGCGAGGACATCCACTACGCCTACCTGGCCTGGGCTGCCGTGGCCGTCACCGTCCTGGTCGCCCGTAACGTCGTCACCTCACGGGCCGGCCGCGGACTGCGCGCGCTGGCCACCAGCGAGACGGCGGCGAGCGCCAGCGGAGTGCCGGTGGCCCGCTACAAACTCGCCGTGTTCACCCTGGCCGCCGCGTTCGCCGGACTCGCCGGAGGGATCTACGCCTTCTTCATCGGCTACATCAATCCGGGGTCCTTCCCGGTCCTGCTGTCCATCCAGTTCCTGGTGATGGCCGTCGTCGGCGGGCTCGGCACCATCTGGGGCGCACTCCTGGGCGCCACCGCGATCACCCTGATCGTGCAGTTCCTCAACGACCTGGGCTCCAGGCCGGGCATGCCCGCCAGTGCCCCCAGCATCCTCAACTACGCCGTGTACGCGGCCCTTCTCATCCTCGTCGTACTGTTCCTGCCGCGCGGCATCGTCCCCGCATTGCGCGACGCGTGGCAGCGCCGTATCGCGGGACACGTACGTGCGGGAACTGGGACCGTCGAGCGGGCCTGATTCGATCTACCGCGCGACCGCACCTTGTTGGTCGATCGTCCAAGACGCTGCGATATCATGGAGGACGCGCATTTCACTCTTGAAGCAGAAAGCGGGCCAGATGCCGCGTATGGCAGCAAAGGACCGACGGGAAGAGCTGCTCGCTGCAGCGTTCCGGGTCATGGTCCGGGAGGGAGTCGCCAAGGCGACGACGCGTGCGATCGTCAATGAGGCGAAAATGCCGCTGGGCGTCTTCCACTACTGCTTCAGCTCACGCGAGGAGCTGCTTCAAGAGGTTCTGACTCGTTTTACGGGCAGTTCGGTAGCCGCGGCGCGGAAGACCTTTGAAGGCGACGGCGACCTGGGGTCCCGTATCACCAAGAGTCTGAACGCCTTCTGGGAAGGTGTTGAGCGCAGCCCCGGACAGCACCAGGTGAGCTACGAGCTCACTCACTACGCCCTGCGCCAAGCCGGATTCGAGGATCTGGCTCGTCGGCAGTACCAGCATTACCTGGAAGCCCATACAGAGCTCCTGACGGAAGCCGCCGAAACCGCGGACATCGAATGGGTCGTTGCCGTCCCGGTTTTGGCCCGCTACCTCAACGCGGTGCTGGAAGGCATCACCTTGAGCTGGCTGGTCGATCGCAACAGCGAGCACAGTCGCGAGGTCCTCCGGCTGACCGCCGAGCACCTCATGACCCTCGTCGGCGAGAAGGTGGTAGCCGACAGGGTGTCGTAGTCGTCGCCCGGCGAATCCGATGCGGCCGGCGCCTGCCTCCGTGAACTCGGGCGGGCCCCGGCCGCATCGCTTGTGGCAGCCCGTGGTTCTGCAGGGCGACGGCCTTGGCAGAAATAAGTTTCAGGTTGGAACTGAAACAAAAGCTGGTAGGCTGCCGCCGAAGCAGCCGCGACGAGATGCAAGCCACGAAGGAGGGGACCTGCTGATGACGTCCACGCTGAGTCGAGCGCTGGCCAACTACCCCAACAGGTTCGACCCCGCAGCGCTCGGTGAACTGCCTGAGCGATTGCAGTCCACCGTCAAGCGGCGGAACAAGGTGCTGGGCCCTGGGTACGCGCTGAACTACCGGGAGCCGGTCGAGTTCGCCTCCGGCCGAGGTGCTCACCTGTTCGACCGGGAGGGCAACGACTACCTCGACGCCTACAACAATGTGCCCTGCGTTGGTCACGCACACCCGCACGTGGTCGAGGCCGTGTCCCGCCAGATGGCGGCGGTCAACACCAATACGCGCTATGTCCAGGAGTCACTCGTCGACTACGCCGAGCGCCTTCTCGCGACCATGCCCGAGGCGCTCTCGAAGGTCAGCTTCGCGTGCAGCGGGTCGGAGGCGAACGACCTGGCCATGCGCGTGGCTCGCTTCCACACGGGCGGCGAGGGAATCGTCGTGACGCGCTGGGCTTACCACGGTCTCACTCGCGAGGTTGCGAGCTTCTCGCCGACGCTCGGCGCGGGCTCACCGCTCGGGCCGAATGTGCGGGTCATCGATGCTCCTGATCCGCGACTCGTCCCGCCGGGTTCATCGCTTCCCGACCACATGCGAAGCCAGGTGCGCGGCGCGATCAACGACCTCGAGCGTCACGGCTACAGGCTTGCGGCGCTGATCACCGACTGCGCGCACTCCAGCGACGGCCTCTTCACCGACCCCGTCGGTTACCTGCGTGACATGGTCGAGGAGGTGCACGCCGCGGGCGGCGTGTACATCGCCGACGAGGTTCAGTCGGGATTCGCCCGGCTCGGAGAGTCGATGTGGGGGTTCAGCCGCCATGGGGTGCTTCCGGACATCGTCACGATGGGCAAGCCCATGGGTAACGGCATGCCGATGTCCGGCGTGGTGTTCAGGCCCGAGGTGTGCGAGGAGTTCGGGCGGAATGTCCGTTACTTCAATACCTTTGCCGGCAGTTCGATCGCGGTTGCCGCCGGTGCCGCGGTTCTGGACGTCTTCGAAGCGGAGAACGTGCAGCAGCGAGTTCTCGACAACGGCAGCGCGCTCAAAGCCGGCCTTGAGGAGATCACTCGCGAGTCTCCCCACGTCGCGGAGGTCCGCGGCAGTGGTCTGTACGTGGGCGTCGAACTCGTGAAGGACCGGGAGTCGCTGGAGCCCGATCGTGTCCGCGCCGACCACGTCATCAACGACATGCGTGAGCGTCGAATCCTCATCAGCGGCACCGGGGAAGCAGTCAATGTGCTCAAGATCCGACCGCCGCTGGCCTTCGACTCGGCCGACGTGACGCGATTCCTCGAGACCTTCGCGGAGATCGCCGAGACGCGCCTGTAGCAGGCTGAAAGCCGAAGGGACCGAACGGTGAACACCTCGCCCCCCGCACGTATCGCCCAGCAGTTGTTCCAGGAGAGCGGCCTGGCGTCGTCCCACGAGCCCATCGAGACGAACGTGGTGGACGCCCTCCTCGCGCGGCACTACCGGCTGAGCGGACGTCTTGAGCGGCTGGCAACCGAGAAGGACGACACGTTCCGGCTGCGGACCGGCACGGCCGACCATCTCGTCAAGGTCTCCCCGCCCGACGAGGCGGTAGCTGTCGTAGCTCTGCAAACGGCTGTGATGCGCCACCTCGAAACCGAAGCTCCTCATCTTCCCGTCCAGCGGGTCGAGGAGACCACCGAAGGCAGCGACAACGTACCGATCGAAACGAACGATGGCCGGGTTCGAGTCCTGCGCGTCTTCGACTTCGTCGAAGGTGCCGTCCTGGCGCGGACGAACCCCGATCCCCACCAGCTTGCCCAGGTCGGACAGATGCTCGGGCGAGTGGATCTGGCTCTGCGGTCATTCAGGCATCCAGCGGACGAGCGGAGCCTTGTGTGGGACCTTCGGCACTTCGACCAGCTGCGGGAGCTCATCGAGTACACGCCCGGCGCCGCGCACCGTCGGCTGGCACAAGAAGTGTTCCGCCTTTTCCACGAGGCCATTGTTCCGAGACTGGGTGATCTCGAGACCCAAGTGATCCATGGTGACTACAGTCCCTACAACGTCCTGGTGGATCCGCGGACGGACAGTTTCGTCACGGGAGTGATCGACTTCGGTGACAGCATGCGCAGTGCTTTGATCTTCGACCCTGCCGTGTCTCTCGCGAACCTGCTCGGCCGGACACCGTCGGATCCCTGGCGTGAGGCATGCAGCTTCGTTACGGGATACGAACGGGCCCGGCCGATCAAGGACACCGAACTCCCGCTCCTGCCTGTCGCCGCGCTGGCACGCCTCACACTTCGCGCGCTGGTCACCCATTGGCGCGCGGAACGCGTGCCGGAGCGTCGCGACTACCTGCTCGAGCACGCCAGAGACGACTGGGTCAACGTGGAGCGGGCCATGGCCGTCGCCATGGAGGAGGTCGTGGCCCGCTTGCTGAGCACCCGCCAGGACACGACTTGAGCGTGACCACTGATTCGGGCTGCGTACGGTCTCGCTAAGGTCAGGAGGTGAGCAGCATCAACCCCACACCCCGCGACTACAACAAGGCAAGTGTCCTTGAAGTGCTTCTCTCCCATGCGCCGTTGACCCGGAACAGCCTCATCGAGCTCACGGGGCTGAGCAAGGCGACGGTGTCTCGGGCCGTCGAGGAACTGCGCTCCGACGGGTTCGTCGTGGACGGGGGAGTCGACGCCGTCGTCGGGCGTGGCCGTCCGTCGACGTACCTCGATGTGCCCGAGACGGCCGGACATGTCGTGGGGGTCGGCTTCGGCGCCGTGACCACCGGCGTGCTGGTGACCGACCTACGCGGCCGTGAGATCGGACATGTGATCGTTCCGACGGTCGAGCACCACGACGTCCCCGCTGCCGGCCGGTGGCTGGTCGACCTGATCGCGCAGACCAGCGCCTCCGCACGCGGGCCACTGCGCCAGGTCGTCGCGGCACTGCCCGCCCATGTCCGCGACGGCGCCGAGGTCTTCCGGCCTGCCGATCCGATGAAAGTCTTCTCCGGCAGAGACTTGCACCGAACCGTCGAAGCGCTCGTCGGTGCTCCAGTGTCCTTCGACAGTGACGCGAACGCGTCCTTGCTGCAGGTGCTCACGGACGACGCGAGCATCCATGACGCTGCCCTGTTCAGCGTCAGCAGCACCCTGAGTTTCGCCACCTGCAGGGACCGGGAACTGGCTCGGGGACGTACTCCTTCGTTCGGCGACATCGGTTCCCTGTCCTCGGGCATCGGCGACCGCAGCCTCAACGGGCTGCTGAGCACCGCAGGGCTTGTGAAGTTCGCTCGTGAACACGGACTGGACTTCGAACGCGTCGAGGACCTGTGGCTGGCACCTCAGGACCATCGAGGCCGTGCGGAGATACTCAAGGCGTTCACGACGGCGGTCACGACCGCCGTGAGCATCGCCACCGTGACACTCGATCCCGAGTCCGTCTACTTCGTCGGCCGGTTGCACCCCTTGGTGGACGAGGTACTCCCCGAGGTGCGCAAGCGACTCGCACAGAACTTGCCGGTCAGCCCCCGGATCACGACCGTCTCCCAGATTCTGGGACTCTCGGTGGCACGCGGCGCGGTGCATGCCTGCCTGTCCATGACCCACAACCGCCTACGGGACGCACTGCTCAAGGCACGCAGTCAGGGACCGCGGCAGCAGCAAACCGCGCCGGCATTCTGATCCGCAGGCGGAACTCCGCGCCGCCTAGCGGTTGTTGTTCTCGAACTCGGGGGAGGCCCGGGCGACGATCCGGTAGAACAGGCTCGGGAACCAGCGGTGGAGCCGGACCGCCAGGCGTTCGGTGGGTCCGGCGATCACGATCAAGGGCCGATGTCGTTCGAGGGCGTCGACGGCCCGGGGGAGAACCGGTCGACCGACATCCCCGTCAGGCTCGCCTCGGAGCGCTCGCCGTAGGTCTGGCCGCTGCCGTTGATGCTGTTCACGGTGATCGGTGGCGCGACGAAGCCGGGTGCGATCACCGAAACGACGAGCTCCGGCTGCTCGGCGCGCAGTGCGTCGTAGAAGCCGAGCAGGGCGTGCTTGGCCGCGGCGTACGCCGAGCTGCACTTGTCGCTGAGCAGGCCGTTGATGCTGCTGACCACCGCCACCTGGCTGCCCGGGCGGAGGGAGGGCAGCAGCGCCAGGGTCAGCGAGATGTTGCCGTAGTAGTTGATGTCGGTGACCCGCTGGTAGATCGAGAGCGGCGTGTTGCGGACCCAGCAACACTGGGTTCCTGTTCCGTTACCACTCGGACTCCGACGTCGGAGTCGTCGTCCGGCGAAACCGATGCGGCCGGCGCCCGCCCCCGTGAACTCGGGCGGGCGCCGACCGCATCGCGTATGGCGTTGTGTCAGTCGAACAGGTCGGGCTGTTCCGCGGTGATCTGGTCCCACAGGGGGCGGAACTGGAACCAGCCCGGCAGGGCGCCGGAGATCTGCGTACGGACCGTTCGCGCTGTTTCGGCGTCGATGAGCTTCGGCTTTCCGGCGGCCATGGCCAGGAGTTGGGCCTGGCAGGAACGTTCCATGGTGATGAAGTACCAGGCCGCTTCGGCGACGGACGCCCCGACCGTGAGCAGCCCGTGGTTCTGCAGGACGACGGCCTTGCCCTCGCCCAGTGCCACGTGATGTGCCCGGCCACCCCCTCGGAGAACCCGAAGCGGGCGAACAGGAGGAAGGCGGCGGCGAGTTCCTGCTTACGGACCTCGCGCTCCTCCTCGACGCTCAGGTTCTGCTGGGGGAGTGGTAGGTAGACGCCCTCGGGCATGGCGCCGACGGACGCGTGCGGGGCTGCGGCGGGTGTCATGGTCATGGGCTGGCCTTTCGGAATCCGGCGATCTGCTCAGGAGTGGCGCGGCTACTTGGTACGGCCCTACTTGGTACGGCCCTACTTGGTACGGCCGCGCAGACCGGCGCCGTACATGACGTCCGCCAGGCGCAGGATGAAGCGGTAGGCCGAGGGCTCGTACGGGATCATGTGCATGTCCCGGCGCATCGGGAACCGGTTCGCGCTGACGGCCTGGAGCCGGGTGTACTTCTTGATCCCCTCGATGCCGTGGCGGACGCCGAGGCCGGACTCCTTCCAGCCGCCCATGGGCAGGCCGAGGGCCATGTAGTTGGTCTGGGCGTCGTTGATGGTGACGCAGCCGACCTCGAACTGCTCCGCCAACTGCCGGGCGCGCTTCATGTTCGAGCCGATGATGGAGGCCTGCAGCCCGTACGAGCTGTCGTTGACCAGCCGGACGGCTTCCTCGGCGCTCGCGACCTTCATCACGGGCAGGGTGGGACCGAAGGTCTCCTCCCGCATGCACTTCATGGTGTGGTCGACGTCGACGAGCAACGTGGGCTCGAAGAACCGGCCGGGTCCGTCGGAGCTGTGACCTCCCACGAGTACGCGGGCGCCCTTGTGCAGTGCGTCGAGCCGACGCGTCGGAGACATGGCCGACCACCGCTCCGGTGGCGGGATTGTCCACGGCGATACGGGCACCAGTCGGGGAGCCGTCTGTCATGAGGGATCGAGTCTGTGCCACGGAAATCTCCCACCGGAACGTTGACTTGGCTTCACCCAGAATGAGACGGTCATCCGAACAAGTCAGACGTCTTGTACGAGCGTCCAAGTAGCGCGAGACGGCTGAGAGAGTCTCGAGACGGACCCCGAGACGGCCGAGAAACCTCTTCGATCCGCGTCACGAAGGAGCGGTTGGATGAAACGGACGACGGAGGTCGCGTTGAGCGGCCTGGGTGTGCCCGAATCCCTGCGCTGGCACGAGGGAGCCCTCTGGTTCTCCGATCTCGCACACGGCACAGTGCACCGTTGGGACGGCACCGGTGAACCGGAAACGATCCTCGACGTCCCCGGCCGGGCCGGCGGGCTCGGCTGGCTCCCCGACGGCCGCCTGCTCGTCGTATCCATGGACGGGGGATGCGTCTACCGGCAGGAACCCGACGGCGCACTGGTCGAGCACGCCGATCTGCGCCCCATCGTCGGCGGTCCGGTCAATGACATGCTCGTCGACCCGCAAGGGCGGGCCTACGTCGGCAACTTCGGCTTCGACTACCACGCCTTCTCGCGCGAGCACCCGAATTCCATGCTCTACGCGCCGCCCGGCCCGCCGCGAACCCCCATCGCATGCCTCGCCCCGGACGGAAGCCTGCTCGCATTGACCGAACCGCTGCTCTTCCCGAACGGCACGCTCCTGACCGCCGACGGCAGCGCCCTGGTGGTGGCCGAAACCCTTGCCATGCGACTCACCGCCCTGCCCAGGACCCCCGACGGCATCCCCGGAAAGCCGCAGCCCTGGGCTCCGCTGATCGCACCGCTGCTCTGGCGGCTCCTGAACCACCCGGGGCCGGCCGGACGTATCACCCGCAAGATCTCGGCGCTCCTGGACCACCCCGCCATCGCGAAGCGTTCCGCGTCGCCGATCGCACCGGACGGCATCGCGTGGGACACCGACGGCGAGTCGATCTGGGTCGCGAACGCGCTTCGCGGTGAATGTGTGCGGGTCGCCCCGGGCGGCCGCGTCCTCGATCGGGTCGCGACGAGCCAGAACACCCTCTGTTGCCTGCTGGCCGGACACGACGGGCGGACCCTCTTCGCCGCCACCGTTCCGACGGACGATCCGGTCCGAGCCGCTGAACTCAACAGCGGCCGGGTCGAGATGGTGCGGCTGTGACTGCCGCAGTAACGATCAGACTCCACCCGTACCGGACGATTGACTTGGACGTACGACCGAGGAGAATCCATCGGCATGCGCCATATATCTGACAAGGGCCAGGTCATTTTCGTGACCGGCGCGGCCAACGGGATCGGGGCAGCCGTCGCGGAACTCGCGATCGCCCGCGGCCACCGCGTCATGCTGACCGACGTGGACGAGGCAGCCGTTCTGGCTCGCGCCCGTGAACTGGGCACGCGGGCGGCCGCCTGCGCGCTGGACATCCGAAGCACCGAAGGCTGGAGCCGCGCCTTCGAGGCGGCGGAGGCCGCTTTCGGCGTCGTCGACGTGCTGGTCAACAACGCCGGCATCATCCACACCGGACACGCGCGGGACCTCAGTGCGCAACAGCACCGCGACATCGTCGAGATCAACCTGCTGGGCACCATCACCGGGGTCTGCACGGCACTCGAGCGCATGACCGCGCAAGGACACGGTCACATCATCAACGTCTGCAGCATGACCGCGTTCCTGCCGCTGCCCGGATACGCCACCTACTGCGGCACCAAGTACGGTCTGCGGGCCTTCCACCACAGCGTCGCCATCGAGGAACGCGACGGGCCGCTGGACTTCACGATCATCCATCCGCCGTCCACCCGGACGGGCATGCTCGACCAGGAGATGGCCGATCCCTCCTGTGCCATCTCCTTCGCGGAGAAGTCCTACGCACCGGAACGGATCGCCGAGGCCGTCGTCGACGCGGTCACCAGCAAACCGGTCGAGGTGGTGTTCCCGCCGCTCGCCGGCCGCGTCCAGCGAATCGCCGGCGTGTTCCCCAGGCTGATGCGCCGTGTCATCCCCATGGCCGAGGCCAGGGGGAGGCGGCAGAGGGAGAAGCTCCTCACCGCCCCGACGACTGCCCCGTCAGCAAAGTAGGCCTTTCTGTGATCCCGCCCTGACCAGGCCCGTTCCGTCCCCCGGAGGCTCCATGCCCACAGAGTTCCACCAACCGGCACGGGTGCCGGCCGCCGTCGCCGGAGCGGATGCCGGCCAGGGACCGGCCGAGCCCGTCTCACGTGGCTGGATCACCTTGTACGGCCTGGTCTGGTTCGGGTACTGGATGGCGAATCTCGTCCCCCTCCAACTGCTGCTCCCTCAGCAGTTGGAGGCGATCGACCCGGCGTCCAAGGTCCACGACTTCGCCGTCGTCAACGCCGTCTCGGGACTGGTCGCGATCCTCGCCCTCCCCTTGTGCGGCGCACTGTGCGACCGCTCCCGGAGCCGCTTCGGACGCAGAAGACTCTGGCTCGCGGCCGGCACGCTCGCGTTCGCCGCGGGACTCGTCGTCACCGGGGAACAGACGACCGTGGCCGGGGTGACCATCGCGTGGGCGGCCAGCATGCTCGGACTCATCGCCGCCACCTCCGGGCTGACCGCCCTCATCGCCGACCGCGTTCCCGTCAACCAGCGCGGTCTCGTGTCCAGCGCGGTCTACGGCCCCCAGGCCCTCGGTGTGGTGGTCGGCATAGCCGTCGTCTCCGCCTTCGCGCTCTCCCCCGAGAGCAGTTACGTCGTCATCGCAGCCGTGCTGATCATCTGCACCGTGCCGTTCATGGCGCGCTTTCGTGACCCCGTGGCCGGCTCCGAGCCTCCACTGAGTCTGCGCGCACTGCTCACCTCCATGGGCGGCTCTCTCAAGAACCGCGACTTCGCCTGGGCCTTCGGCGGGCGGCTGGTGGTCAACCTGGCGAACTCCCTCGGTGTCTGCTACACCCTCTACTTCCTGACCGACAACCTGAAGGTCCCCGATCCGGCCGGAAGCCTCCTGGTCTGCACCGTGCTCTATCTGGTGGCCGGACTCCTGGCCACCTCCGTCGCCGGGGTACTGTCCGACCGCCTCGGCAGACGGCGGATCTTCGTCGCACTGGCGGCGCTGCTGCAGGCGGCCTCGGGCTTCCTCCTGGCGAGCTTCCCGAGCCTCACCGTCATTCTGGTGGCGTCGGCTCTCATGGGCGGCGGCTTCGGCGCGTACATGGCCGTCGACCAGGCTCTGATCACCCAGGTCCTGCCCGACGCGGAGAGCCGGGCCCAGGACCTCGGCATCATGAACATCGGTACGGTCATCCCACCCGCGCTGGCCCCGCTCATCGCCAGCTTCATCATCACCTCGAACCGCGGCTATCCACTCCTCTTCGCCCTGGTCGGCGTGACCGCGACCATCGGAGTCCTGCTCGTGTACCGCGTACGTTCCGTCAGATAGAGACGCCGAGCCACCTCCTCACCCGAAGACCCCTCACCCGAAGAAGGAAGGCCGCGGAAACGTAAGTCGTCGGTGGTCGCCTCAACTCCCTTTCGTCATAGGTCGGGTGGCACGGAAGGTACCTGCCGTGGCGGTCTCGGTGGTGCCGTCGGGGAAGACGATCCGTGCGGTGGTGGCCGGTGGCACGTCGACGGTGAGGGTCAGCTCGTCGCCGGTCGTCCGCCACTCGACGGTGATCGTGCCCTGCGGGGACTCGTGCGTGCCCCGGGCCCACGTCAGTGACGGGTGGGGGACGGGCGCGACCTCGATGGACTCCCATGCGACCGAGCCCGGTGCCTGGCGCAGGCCCAGCGTGTGGGTGTGCAGGAAGCGGATCACGGCGCCCTTGCTGTAGTGGTTCAGGGAGTCGTGGGCGTCTCCGTTCTCATCGATGCCCTCCCAGTCCTCCCAGATGGTCGTCGCGCCGCGGTCCAGCATGTACAGCCAGGACGGTGCGGTGCGCCGGAAGAGCAGCTTGTACGCGATGTCGGCGTGGCCGGTGACGGCCAGGACCGGGAGCAGGTCGCCCGTGGCGAGGAAGCCGGTGCCGAGGTGGGTGTCGGCGGCGCGGATCAGTTCGACGAGGCGTGCGGCGGCGGCCGCGCGCAGTTCGTCGGGGACGAGGCCGAGGGAGAGCGCGCGTACGTACGCGGCCTGGGTGTCGCCGGTGGTGTGTCCTTCGGGGGTGAGGAACTCGGTGCGCCAGGCGTCCCGGACCCGTTCGGCGGTCTCGGCGTAGCGGGCCGCGTCCTCGGTGTGGCCCAGTACCCGCGCGATACGGGCGAGGGTCGACGTCGAGCGGTACAGGAACGCCGTGCCGACCTCGCCCTTGTCGGCCATGAACCAGGCGACGGGGTCGCTCTGGACCGGGTCGATGCGGGTGCCGTCGGCCGCCTTCGCCTTCGGCTCGGTCCACTCGCCCCAGTGGAAGGAGCCGTCCCACAGGTACTGCTCGTGCGGCAGCGGCTCGGGCGAGCGCTCGATCCGGGACTGATGGCGGGCGGTGCGGGCGGTCCGTAGCGCCCACTCGACCCAGCGGACCATCGCCTCCCAGTTCTCGGCGAGGACCTTCCGGTCGCCGTAGGACTCGTACAGCTCCCAGGGGACGGCGACGATCGCGTCGCCCCAGCCTGCCGAGCCGGTCATCATGGCGAACTGGTCGTCGAGGTGGTGCTTGATACGGCGGCCGTCGGGCGAGAAGTTGGCGATGCGGCCGTCGGGCAGCTGGTCGTCGCGGACCGAGCGGAGCCATTTGCGGCTGAATCCGAGGACGTCGTAGAGGCGCGTGGCGGTGGGGGCGAAGACCTGGAAGTCGCCGGTCCAGGCGAGGCGTTCGCGGGTCGGGCAGTCGGTGGGTACGTCGACGGCGTTGCCGCGGAAGCTCCAATCAGCGATCTCGTGAAGGCGGTTGAGGTCGTCGTCGCTGCAGGCGAAGGTGCCGGTGCGGCGCAGGTCGGTGTGGACGACGCGCATCGTGATGCTCGCGGGGTCGAGCGGGGCGCCGTCGCGGCGGAGGCGCGCGTACCGGAAGCCGTGCACGGTGTGGCGTGGCTCGAACGTCTCGCTCCGGCCCGCGGAGACGGCCTCGTCGCGCTGGACGAAGGGGATCGGGTCCGCGCCGGGGCGTACGGAGTCCAGATGGGCGGTCGTCAGATCGCCGTCGGCGCCGGCGTGTTCGCCGTAGTCGATGACGGTGCGAGTGCCGGGCGGGCCGAGGTCGCTCAGGGCGAGCCATCCCGAGGCGTTCTGGCCGAAGTCGGCGATCCAGAGCCCGTCTTCGAGTTGCTTGACCGACTGTGCCGTACGCGACTCCACGACGCGTACGGGAGGCGCGGGCGACCAGTCGATCGCGGGGGCCTCCACCTGATCGACGAGGACCGGCTGCTCGGCGCCGGGCTCGGTGCGGAAGTCGGTGGTCTGCCCATCCATGAGGTCGGCCCGGGTGATGGCCGACCGGGTGCTCGTCCAGGTCTCGTCGGTGCGCACGACCTGGTGCGAGCCGTTCTCGTACGTGATGTGCAGCTCGGCGCGTGCGGCGAGCACCGTTCCCCAGCCGGCCGGCAGGCGGAAGGCGCCGACCTGGCCTTTGTACCAGCCGTCGGAGAGGACGATCTCGAGCTGGTTGGCGCCCGCTTGGAGCGCGGCCGTGATGTCGGATGCCTGGGCGTGGAGCGTGCGGTCGTACGACGTGGCACCGGGCGACAGTTCGGCGGTGCCGGCCCGCTCGCCGTTCACGTAGGCCTCGTACACGCCGAGCGCCGTCGCGTACAGCCGCGCCGAGCGCACCCCGGCCCGTGCCTCGAACCGGGTCGTCAGGGTGTGGGCCGGGCGCTTGCCGTAGCCGGGGTCGTCGCCGGATTCGGCAGGTGAGATCCAGTGCGCCTGCCAGTCCTCGTCGAGGAGGCCGACCTCGAAGGTGCTCAACTCCGACCACGGCGACGGGCCTTCGGCATCCCGGGCCCGGGCCCGGACCCGCCAGGCCACCTGCCGGCCGCTCCGCAGCGCCGCCCAGGGCCAGGGGAGGAAGCGGTGCTGGTCGGGCGCGACCGGCACCGCGGGCTGCGCCTCGCCGTCGACGGTGCATTCAAGTTCGTATCCCGTTGTGCGTCCCGCGTCCGACGGCGGCTTCCACGACAGGCGGGGTGCGGGGCCCGACACGGGGAACTGGTCACCGCCGTAGTCGATGCGCAGGTCGTACGGTGCGTTCTTCATGTGCTGCTTTCTCGGAACGGTGGACTGGGGACGATCGCCGAACTGCCCTGTTACCGAACCGACTTGATCTTGAACTTGATGATCAGGCCGCCGGTGAGTGCGAGCACCGCGCCGCTCAGGTAGAGCAGTGTGTAGTTCTTCTCGCCTCCGCTCGTGACGCCGATGGTGATGACGAGCGGGGCGATGAGCGGGGCGAGGGCGCTGGGGATCTTCTGTGCGAAGGCGACGACCGCGAGATAGCGGCCGGCCTGGGCCCGGTCCGGGAGGACGGCGAACACGATCGCCTGGTCGACGGCGCTGAACATCGCGATGGCGAGCTGCATCAGTACCGCGCCGACGATGAGTTGGGGCAGCGAGTAGGCGAAGGCCTCGGCGACGGCCCCGGCGACGAAGATCGTGGATCCGATCACGGTGAACAGCTTGCGCCGGCCGAGCTTGTCGGAGAGGAAGCCGCCGCCGATGGCGCCGGCGGTTGCCGCGAGCACTCCGAGGATGCCGATCGCCGATACGACGCCGGCGACCTCCTTGACGGGCAGGTCGAGCCGCTGGGCGTAGAAGAAGGTGCCGAAGGTGGTGTTGAAGTACAGGCCCATGAAGAAGACGAAGCGGCCGAGCCAGTTCCAGCCGAAGTCGGGGTACTTCCGCGGATTGAAGCCGTAGCTGGCGACCATGCCCTTGAGGCTCACCTGGCTGGTGTGGACGAGCGCGCGGGAGTCGCCCTCCGGCTTGAGCAGCGGGAACAGCAGCAGCATGGCCGCTCCGATGACGCCCGGGACCAGGAACACCAGAATTGTGCTGTCGGCCACCGTGTACGCGATGCCGATACCGACCACGGGCGCGATCTGGGTCATGACGCCGGTCACCGCCGAGACGCGTCCGCGCTGTTCCTCGGGTACGCGGTCGGCCTGGACGTTCTGGATGGCCTGCCCGACCGTGGACCAGCCGACCATGCCGACGACCCACGCCAGGCCCACCAGGAAGACGGTCGGTGCGACGGCGATTCCCAGGAGCCCGGCCATGCCGATGGCCGTGCCGGCGAACATGAACGGTGTCCGGCGGCCCAGGCGGGAGCGCATCCGGTCGCTCCAGAAGCCCATCAGAGGGCTGAGGACCAGATAGACGAACTGGGCGGATCCGGTGACGTATCCGAGCAGTTGCTCGCGGCCGGGGGCGAGCTCGTCGATCCGCAGGGCCAGCGAGTAGGAGAGCGGAACCATCAGGGCCAGGGAGGCCCCGAAGCTGGCGATCATGATCCAGGCGAGGTAACTCCTGCTGACCCTCTCCAGCGGCGGGGCCTCGATCTCGGGGGTGGGGGTCTCGGCCGGTTCCTCGCTGTCGCCCTTCGCCGGATCGGTGGGTTCCTCGCCGTTGCCTGTTGCCGGTTCGGTCGGCGGGGGTCCGGCCACGCTGATGTCGCGGTTGTTCTTCGTCATTGAGACTCCTTCGTCTCATGTGTGCGAGGTGGCACGGCAGTTGGTCCGTTACGAGGGCAATCTGTGGTTGGAACGTTTCAGTGAGGGGCGTCCGTGTGCGGGTCCGGCTTGCGTCCGTCCAGGCCGTGCCAGCGGTGGCGGAGGGCGAACGCGGCCGTCTTCGGCTTGCGGTCGCGGGTGAACACGCCCTTCTTGTTGCCGTCCACGCGATGGATGCCTGCGGCGGTCTGGAAGTCGGCGAAGTTCCAGACGTGTTCGCCGATGAACTCGGGGATGCGGTCGAAGACGCGGTGGTACAGGGCGAGGTAGTCGCTCTGGTACTCCTCGCTCCACGGCGTGTCCCAGATCGAGTGCAGACCGGGCTGGGTGTCGGCGCCGTACTCGGACATCATCACCGGCTTGCCGAAGCGCGCGGCCCAGCCGCGGAGGTCCTGTTCCAGGGCCTGTTCGGCGGTCGCGAGGTCGCCGGTGAACACGTACCAGCCGTAGTAGCGGTTGATGCTCAGTACGTCGAAGAGGTCGCCGATCAGGTCGTTCTGCGGTGTGGCGAACATGACCGCGGAGTAGGTGAGGGGGCGGGTCGGGTCGAGTTTGCGGGCCAGCTCGACCAGGGGCCCGAAGTACTCGCGGGCGCCGTCCTCGTTGGAGGCCGGTTCGTTGGCGAGGGACCACATCACCACGCTTGGGTGGTTCTTGTCCCGTTCGATCAGCTCGCGCAGGTGCTCGGCGTGGACGTCGCGGGTGGTGCCGCCGAAGTTCTCCGGTGCGAAGGTCGGGGTCGGTGCCTGGCCGGTGAGGCCGCCCATGACGCCCAGGTTGAGGCCGACGGCGGCGGTCTCGTCGATGACGACGATGCCGTGCCGGTCGGCGAAGTCGAGCACCTCTTCCGCGTACGGGTAGTGCGAGGTGCGGAAGGAGTTGGCGCCGGTCCACTCCATGAGCTGGAAGTCGTGGACGAGGTAGGCGTCGTCGTGGCCCTTGCCCCGGACGGGGGTGTCCTCGTGCTTGCCGAAACCGGTGAAGTAGAACGGTTCGCCGTTGATGAGGAAGTCGGTGCCGCGCACTTCGACGGTGCGGACGCCGAAGGGCTGGGTGTAGCTGTCGACCACGTCCCTCGCGGCGGGCTCCGCCTCGTCGGTCAACTCCACCACGAGGTCGTACAGGTAGGCGGCGCCGGGCTGCCAGAGGATGACGTCCTCGATGCGGAGGATGCCCTCGGGGCCGTATGCCTGCGCAATCGTGTGGCCCGACTCGTCGACCGCGCGTACCCGGACGGCGATCGTGTCGGTGGCCTCGCCGGCGGTCTCCACGCGGTACTCGACGATGCCGTCCGCGCCGTCCCGACCGGTGACGACCGTGACGTCCTCGACGAAGGTCCGTGGCGTGCTGCACAGGCGGACCGGGCGCGCGATGCCCGCGTAGTTGTAGAAGTCGTGCAGGTACGACTGGCGTTCGCGGCCGTCGGGTCCTGTGGTGACGGTGCCGGGCGGGATCGTCACGTTCGTCAGCCGGTTGTCGACGCCGACCGTCAACCGGAACTCGGCGCCGGGCTGCACGATTCCGGTCAGGTCCGCCTCGAACGGGGTGTAGCCGCCGGTGTGTTCGGCCACGAGCCGGTCGTCCACGTAGACCTGCGCGGCGTGGGTGACGGAGCCGAAGCGCAGGACCACCCGCCCACCCGTCTCCCGGCCACCACCCCTACCAGAAGTCGCTTCGCTCCCCTTGTCTGTCCAGCCGCGCGGCACCCGCACCTCGCGCTGGTACCAGACGACGCCGACGTGGTCACGGATCTCGGGGTCCACGAACAGGTCGTTGTAGCTGGCGGGGACGGGGGCTTCGAGGGGCGAGGTGAGCCGCGACGTCCACGGGGTGGCGCCGGTGCGGGTGTCGAGGGCGAACCGCCACAGGCCGTCGAGGCTGACGATGTCACGGGTGGGGCTGGTGCGGGGGGAGAGCATGGGGCTCCTACGCGTCGTTGCGGGGCCGGTGGCCCGGGGAGGACGAGGTGGGATGCGGCGTCGCGGATGCGCGGACTCAGATCGTTTCGCCGGCGTCGGCGAGGAGGGTGCTCCCCGTCATGAAGGCCGAGAGGTCGCTCGCGCAGAACAGCACCACACGGGCGATGTCGTCAGGAACACCGAGCCGTCCGAGCGGGCCCGGCTTCATCACGGACATGAGGGACTCGGCGTCCAGCGAGACCCCGGCCTCGGCGGCTGCCGCCATGTTCCCCTCGGTCGGCACGAATGTCGGTGCCACGCCCAGGACGCGAATACCGAACGGTGCGAATTCCAGGGCGAGTTGGCGGGTGATGCCGCGCGCCGCGTGCTTGGAGCCGACGTAGGCGGCGAGCCCGGGGGCCGTCCCCCGAAACCCGGCCGTGGAGACGACGTTGACGATGATGCCGCCGCTCCCGGCCTCGCGCATCCGGCGCGCGGCCTCCCGGGAACCGAGAAAGACACCGCGCGCGTTCACGGCGAACACCTCGTCCCAGGTCTCCTCGGACATCTCCAGCGCGGGAACGCTGGGGAAGATCCCGGCGTTGTTGACCCAGATGTCGACCCCGCCGAGCTCCCGGACCGCGAGATCGGCGGCCGCGACCACGCTCCCGGCGTCGGCGACGTCCACGTGGGCCGTCACCGCACACCCCGGGCGGCGGGCGTTGAGGCCCTTGGCGACGGCAGTGGCGAGCTCGCGGTCGATGTCGGCGACGAGCACGTCGGCGCCCGCTTCGACCAGGCGCTCGGCGATGGCCCTGCCCAGGCCACGGCCCGCGCCGGTCACGACGGCACGCCGCCCGGACAGCGAGATCAGTTCCGCCAGGGACCGGGACGAGACGTCGGGTACGGATACCTGCACGATGTGTCCTTCCGGTGGCGGGGCGGTCAGTTGAGCCCGCGGCGGGCGGTCTCGCCCAGCCAGGCGAGGCTGGGCTTGGGGCGACGCTCGAAGGTCTCGCGGTCGACCTCGACCAGTCCGAACGTCGGCTCCCAATGGCCCCACTCGTAGTTGTCGAGAAGGCTCCAGTGCAGATAGCCGCGTACGTCGGCCCCGTCGGCGATCGCCGCCTGAAGGTGCTTCAGGGCCTCGTCGGTGTAGGCGATCCGGCGGGTGTCGTCGCGGGTGGCGATGCCGTTCTCGGTGACCAGGATCGGCAGGCCGCCGGTGACCTCGACGGTGTGCCGTACGGCGATGGCCAGGGCGTCGGGCCGGTAAGCGGTGCCGACGAGCGTGTTGTCCGGGTGCTGCGGGTGGGGCTCGACGCCGTCCGGGCCGACCCACTGGCTCGAATACGACTGCACGCCCACGAAGTCGTCCCCGCGCGACCCCTCCAAGTAGAGGTCCTCCCAGACGTACTCAAGTTCGCGCTTCTTCTCCTCCGCCCCCGGGCGGGCGACGAAGGCGCGGTTGGCGACCGTCCAGCCGACCTTGGCGCCGGCGCGCTCGTGCAGCAGGTCCCGGGCGGCGTGGTGCGCCTCGACCAGCCGTTCGCCGATCTTCACATCCGGGGCCGGCGTCTTCGGCCGCGGACTCTCGTTGTCGAGGGTGGGGCTCATCCACGCGTCGGCCGCGTGCGGGTCGTTCTGCAACGCCCGTGCCATGCCGATCATGATGGCCAGCATGTTCGGCTCGTTCATGGTGACGATCCACTCGACGCCGTCGAGGATCGGGGTGACCGCTTCGGCGTAGGCCCGGAACCGCTCCACGGCGCGGTCACCGAGCCAGCCGCCCTCCTGGGCGAACCAGAGCGGGCTGGTGAAGTGGTGCAGGGTCACGACCGGGGTCAGGCCGAGCTCGAAGGCGGTGTCGATCATCCGCCGGTAGTGGGCGAGTTCGGCCCGCGAGATCATTCCGGGGACCGGTTCGATCCGTGCCCACTCGATGCCGAAGCGGTAGGCGTTGAGGCCGGCGTCGGCGAGCAGTTGCATGTCCTCGCGGTACCGGTGGTAGCTGTCGCAGGCGTCGCCACTGCGCTCCATGCCGGGCATGCGCCCCTCGCTCGCCCAGAAGTCGCTGTTCAGGTTGTTGCCCTCGATCTGGTGCGGCGCGGTGGAGGCTCCCCAGAGGAACCCGGGAGGGAATTCGGTCATCGTCGACTGCTTTCCATACGCGGCGTGCTGGCCCGCCAACTCTTACCATGTGGTTGGTTTTGGATCGGACCGTAGACCGGGGCCGCAAGGGCGGGAAGGCTGCGGCTCTATTTCGTGATCAAAGCGTTACGTTGTGGCGTCCCGGCCAGGGGGAAATGAGCGCACTGTGGACAGGGCAGGGCAGGGCAGGGCAGGGCAGGGCAGGGCAGGAGCCGGGCAGGCCGTTGTCCGTCCGTCGCGTCGGCGGCCGGCGTCGAGCCGGTGTGGGGTTACGCGCTGCTCGGCGATCGGCCCTGACCGTCGGCCCGTATCCAATGAGCCTGCCGCGGCACCGAGTTGGGCGCCGATCCGCTCACTCGTCGGTGTGGTCGTGGTCCAAGAGGAGGCGGACGAAGTCGGTGACGGGGCTGACGATGTCGAGGCCCGGGGCGAGGACCCACTGCAACTGGAGCCCGGTGAGTACGGCATGGAAGAGGACTGCGGCGCTCTCGGGGCTGACGCCCTCGCGCAGCGTGCCGCGGGCGTCGTTCTCGTGGAATCCCTCGGCGAACTGGGTGCGCCCGCGTTCGTAGCGTTCGACGAAGTATGCGTGGGCGGGATGATCCGGCCGTGAGGCCGCTGCAGCGAGTTCGATCCACAGGCGCATCAGCTCGGGCGCCTTCTGGTGGTGGCGGATGAGTTCGGCGAGGTAGGGCGCGAGCTCGTCAGGGCTGTCGACCTGCTCCAGGCCCTGCTGCCATTCCTCGGCATCGCGTTCGGCGAGCACCGCGGCGAGGAGTTCGTCCTTGTTGCGGAAGTGGTGCAGGAGCCCGGCGTGGGTGATGCCGGCCCGCTCCGCGATGTCGCGCAGGGAGGCTTTGGCGTAGCCGTTCTCGGCGAAGCTGTCGCGTGCGGCCCGTACGATCTCCGCCCGGCGGGCCGGTGTCTTGGCGTACGGCCCACGCGCTTTGGCCTGACCCACGGTGCGTTCACTCTCCTCGACGAATTCCGTCCAGCGCAGTAGCTGAGCCATTAAAACCTACCGGTGGTTGGTATTAACCACCTCACGTGTGGCTGTCAAAGAGCTGGGATGGCCCGCTCGATGCGTCAGAACGCATACGTGGCGGTCGGCCCCGCGCGGCTTCACATCCGGGATCTCAGTACGTCGACCTCGCAGCCCGGCGCGAAGGGGTCGAAGCCGTGCTCGCTCAGCCAGCGGACTGCCAGCAGGCTGCGCAACGACCACCACGCGTGGATCACGTCGAGGTCGATGTCGGCGCCATATCCGGAGATGACGTCGTCGAGGTGCTCCTCGTGTCCGAGCGTGAAGGTGGCGAGGTCGTACAGGGCATCGCCCTGGCCCGCCTCGGACCAGTCGATGATGCCGGTGACCTTTTCGCCGTCGACGAAGACGTGCGCGATCTGCAGGTCGCCGTGTGTGAAGGCCGGAGTCCACGGCCGGAGCGCGGCCTCGGCGACCCGGCGGTTGCGGGTGACCAGGTCGGCGGGCAGGACGCCGTTCGTCACGAGCAACTTGCACTCGTCGTCGAGTTCCGCCGCCAGTGCGACGATGCTCCGGCCGGCTCGGCCCGGCCGGGGCGGCAGGGGCGGCAGGGGCGCTTCGTGCAGCTTCCGGATGGCGGCGCCCGCCGCGGCCCACGCCGCCGGCGACCCGGTCGACGGCCCGCCGAGGCGGCCGAGCGTCGTCCCCGGCAGTGCGGCGAGCGCGAGCGCGGGCGGCTTGCGCCACAGGACCTCCGGGGTCGGGACCGGCGCCAGGGCCATCGCCTCGACCTCGACGTCCAGGCGCGTCTGATCGGCGTCCACCTTCAAGAACACGTCACCGACACGAAGCGTCGCGCGCTCGGAATGCGCGACGACGACGTTGACCTCATCCATGGGCGACCAGTATCCCGGGGATGATCGCCGACGTCGCCGGGTTTATCGCCTGCGATGACGCGCCTGAACGCGTCCCGCTACCCGTCGGCCTCGTGCACGACACCGACCCCTGACCAGGTCAAGCCCACCCCCAGGGTCAAGCCCTCTTTCTGAAGACAAGGACCTCCGTGGAGCCAACACCCATGGGCGCCACGAAGCTGGCCTCCAGGCTGCAGTCGAGGGTTGCGAAGAGGTCCACGCATGTTCGGCGAGGCATGGCGGCCGGGAAGGAGTCGTGGCCCGCGCCGCCCTGTGTGGCCCAGGTGCGTACTGCGGCCGGGTCCAGGCAGGTCTCTGTCATGACGTCGAAGACGATTCGGCCACCGGGTCGCGTGACGCGTGCCATCTCGAAGAAGTAGCGGGAGGCGCCGAGGAAGGGCACGGTGTTGAAGACCTTATGGGCCTGTACGAGGTCGACGCTGGCGTCGGGTGTCGGGGCGAGACTGCTTCCTGCGGTCGGTTGGGCGACCACGCCGAAGGTGTCCACCAGGTAGGTGGCCCAGGGCGCTGCCGTCTCGTAGATCTCGTAGCGGTCTGGCGAACACTCCTTCAGCGTCTTCTCCAGGTACCGTCCGGACCCGGGACCGATCTCCAGCACCGTCTGCGGCTTGGCGGCGAAGACGCCGAGAGCGCTCAGTTCATCGATGGTGGACTTGGTGGCGCCAGGCGTCCCGTTCATGACCTCGTCGATGTAGTCACCGACCGACAGGCCGGCCGCCCGTGCGGCCCGCATCGTTGCCTCGAACGGTATGAAGTCGTCGACGCCCCCCAGGTTGTTGGTGCTGCGCACGATGTCGAATCCAGCACGTCCCAGGAGCCGCTTGACCCCCGACTTCAATACTGACGTTCCCTTGCTTACCGCCCTCATCAGGCATGCCCCCCATATCGTCCTTACCCCTTGGTGTCAGCATAAGATCGCGGCCGCAGACGCGCAGTGGGACGGCGAACTTCGCTACACGGCAGTCGAAGGCTGATCCACGGCACCGAGGGCCACCGTGCATTCGGACTTTCCGATGGCGGTTTTCCGCGACCGCATCGCCGCGGACGCATTGTTGGTTAGGGTGACAAAATCAGACACAACGGGGGCTCATTGGTGGGGGATTGGGGCAGTAGGCACCGGTCGGATGAAGGGGTGGCCCGACGTTCGGCGCCCGCGCTGCTGCCCCCGTCGCTGCGCGCGGGGCTCGGGCTGATCGCGGCGCTCGCCGCGCTGGTGGTCGTCGTACTCGGGGTTCTGTACGCCGGTCACAGCGAGCCCGGCAGGGTGGACAGGTGGATCGTCGAGCCGACGGCGGATAGCGTGCGGCCGCCGTGGCGGCGGGTCGCACTGGCCACGGACTTCCTGGGAGAGCCCGCCGGGGCCGCGATGCTGGTCGTGGCCGCCGTGGCAGGCTGCCTGTTGCTTCGGTGGCCTCGCGCAGCGGTGCTCGTCGGTGCGGGAGCCGCCCTGACCGTGGGGACGGTGAAGCTGCTCAAGCCCCTGGTGGGACGCACCATCCACGGCGACGGCAATCTGTCCTACCCGAGCGGGCACACCGCCTTCCTCACCGCGTTCGCCCTCGTGGTGGCCCTGATCGCGACCGGGCGGCTCGGTCTCGGCAGGACGGCCGCCATGTCACTCGTACTCGCCGCGGCGCTGGTTGCCGGCGCCGCCATGGGGTGGGCGCAGGTCGCTCTGAGCGCGCACTACCCGACCGATGTCCTCGGCGGCTGGTGCACCGCGCTGGCGGTGGTACCGGCGACGGCGTGGCTGGTCGACCGGATGGCCGACCGGCTCGTTGATCGGACCGCCAACGCCGGTCCGCTGGAGCATCGCTGACGTCACGTCAGGCCAAGCGACGGAATACGGGCTTCACCGGTCGCCCGCCCAGCCAGGGGGTGGGGTCGGCGGCGTCCAGCGCCTTCCGGTACACCGCGCAGGCCTGGGCCACCACGTCCACGGTGTGGTCGATGTCGGCGTCGCTGAGCGCGCTGCTCACCACGAACGACGGGGCCAGCACCCCGCCCGCGAGCAGTCGGCGCAGGAACAGAGTGCGGTACTGCTGCGACGGCTGCCCGTTCTCGTCGAGGGTGGCGAAGACCAAGTTGCTGGCCCGGCCCCGGACGACGACGTGGTCGCCGACGCCCATGCTCGCCGCGGCGTCGCGAACACCGGCGGCCAACCGCTCGCCGAGGGTGTGCAGTTGGGCGGTGACGCCCTCCTCGACGTACGTGGTCTGCACGGCCATCGCGGCGGCCAGGGAGTGCGTTTCCGCTCCGTGCGTGGTGGACAGCAGGAACACCCGGTCGCCGGAGTGACGCAGCCCGCCCCGCTCCATCAGCTCACGGCGCCCGGCCAGCGCGGAGACGGCGAACCCGTTGCCCAGCGCCTTGCCGAACGTGGAGAGGTCCGGGACGACGCCGTACAGGCCCTGGGCGCCCCCCTCGGACCAGCGGAAGCCGGTGATCATCTCATCGAAGATCAGCACGCAGCCGTGCCGGTCGGCCAGTTCGCGCAGGCCGGCGAGATATCCGGGCGGCGGCTCGGTGTGGCCGGCGGGTTCGAGGATCAGGCAGGCGATCTCGCCGACGTACCGGTTGAGCAGCTCCTCCGTGGCGGCCAAGTTCCCGTACGGGAACGCCACGGTGAGCTCGGTGGTCGTCGCCGGAATACCGGCCGACATCGGCGTCGTACCGATGAACCAGTCGTCGACGGAGAAGAACGGATGGTCGCCGCAGATGGCCACCCGCGGGCGCCCGGTGACGGCGCGGGCGAGGCGTACCGCGGCGGTGGTGGCGTCGGAGCCGTTCTTCGCGAACTTCACCATCTCGGCGGTCGGCACGGTGGCCAGGAAGCGTTCCGCGGCCTCGACCTCGACGATGGACGGCCGTACGAAGTTGCTGCCACGGTCGAGTTCGCGCCGTACCGCCTCGTTCACGCGTGGGTGGGCGTGGCCGAGGCTGACCGACCGCAGCCCTGACCCGTACTCGATGTAGCGGTTGCCGTCGATGTCCCACACGTGGGCACCGTGGCCGTGGCTGATGACCGGGGCCAGGTGCTCGGGGTACTGGTCGTCGCCTTTGGCGTAGGTGTGCGCGCCCCCGGGGATCATGGCGTGCAGCCGCTCGTTCGCCATCCGTGATCGAGGCAGGGAGAACTCCTCGGTCTCTTCGGTGTGTTCGGTCTCCACGCCGACCTCAACTCTCTCTCTGCTTCAGGACTTCGGCGAGGCTCGGCGCCTCCCGGTCCCGCTGGGACATCGATGTGACCGGCAGCGGCCAGGGGATGGCGAGCTCCGGGTCGTCGAAGGCGATCGTCACGTCCTCGGCCGGATCGTGCGGGCGGTCGATCCGGTACGAGGTGTCAGCGGTTTCGGTCAGCGCCTGGAAGCCGTGCGCGCAGCCCGCCGGGATGTACAGGGTCACCTGCGTCTCGCCGGACAGCTCGAAGAAGGCCCGGCCCAGGTAGGTCGGCGAGTCCGGCCGCAGGTCCACGACGACGTCGAAGATCCTCCCGTACGAGCACCGCACCAGCTTGGCCTCGCCGGCGCCGGAGCGCAGGTGCAGGCCGCGCAGCACGCCCCGGACCGACCGGGACAGGCTGTCCTGGACGAAGGCATCCGGATCGAGGCCCACCGAGCGGACCACGTCGGCGTCGAAGGTGCGGCAGAAGAAGCCGCGCTCGTCGCTGTACGGCGTCGGCTCGAACAGGTACGCCCCGGCGATCTCCGGGACTTCGGTCGCTTTCATGGAGTCTCCTGGCGGGTGCGGGTGCGGGTGCGGGTGCGGGTGCGGGTGCGGGTGCGGGCTCTGGCGTGGTCGGTCGCCGGGAACAAGGCCGCGGTCAACTCGGCGAATTGCTCCTGGAGTTGCCGGGCGGCGGCCTGGTTCCGCTCGGCGAGGGTCCGCCGCAGCTCCGCCGACCGCCCCTCCAGCGCCCGGAACTGCTCGAGCAGCCGGTCGGGGTCGACCTCGCGAGCCGGGTGGCAGTACGCCTCCAGCCCCATCCGGTCCATGAGCGCGTCGCTCTTCGCCGCGTAGCTGAGAGCGAGGGTCGGTGTGCCGGCCTTCAGGGCGCAGACCAGGTTGTGGTAGCGGGTCGCCACCACCGTGTCGGCAGCCGCCGTCTCCTTCATCAGGTCGGCCAGCGAGGCCGCCTCGGCGGCGGTGACCAGCGGCGAGTCCACCGCGTCCAGGATCGCGGCGACCACCGGCGCATCGCACGCGTCGCCGGTGAGCAGCCGGACCGGCCTGCCGTCCTCGACCAGTGCGCGGACGAAGCGGGTCGTCCCCTCGAGGTAGCGCCGGTGGATCTCCTCGGCCCGGGCGCGGTCGTCGTTGCCGCCGTGGAAGTCCATGACGCCGACGCAGACTTGGCCCGGCGGGTCGTCCGGGGGCGCGCTCGCCTCCGGCGTCGGAAGGGCGAAGGCCAGGTCCGGGTAGACCCTGTCGCGTGTGGTGTCTACGCCCATCTCCCGCATGGCGTCCCGGGATTGGGCGTCGCGGTACGAGCGGTACGCGGCCAGTCGCGCCGACCAGCGCACCAGGGCCCGGGTCGGCCGGTTGCCGATCGGTGCGGCGCCGACTCCGACCAGCGCGACCCGGGTGCGCAGCAGTCGGCCACTCGCGCAGAGCAGGAACAGCGAGTACGGGAAGCCCCACGGCCGCAGTGGCAGCGTGGCCTCCAGGACACCCATGCCCGGCACGATCACCACGTCGTGCCGGCGCACCCAGGCAGCGGTGCGGACGGCGTCGACGAGTTTGCCCAGACCCTTGGCCGCGATCGCGCCCGCACGTGACGCGGTCCGGTACTCCCCGCGGTACCAGTGCAGCCGCGTCGCGGGGATCCCGTACCGGGCCGCGACGACCTCGGGCCCGCCGCACAGCGCGTCCACGACCGCCTCCGGATGCTCGGCGCGGAGATACCCGAGCACGGCCTCCAGGGACCCGTCGTTGCCGAGGTTGCCGGAGCCGAGCAGGCCGAACACCCCGACGCGTACCGGGGTTTCACCCGCGGACGTCATGCCTGACTCCCCTCACGACCTGTACGACCCTCACGGCCCGCGACGAGGGCGTCGACGGAGACGGTGAGCTTGGCCGGGTCGACCGGGGCGCGGTCCTCGACCCGCTCGCCGGCCCCCGGCCGGGCCCGGCTGGTCATCCATGCCGCCAGGTGGCGGTAGCACGCGCGCCGGTCGGCCGAGGACAGCGGCGCCCGCCGGATCGCCGAGACGAAGCCGAGGACGTACTCGGCGAGCAGACGGGGCGTCGGGTGCAGCGGGCCGGCTCGGCGCGGGTCGAGGTTGACGCACCGGGAGCGCTTGCTGGGGTTCGCCCGCTCGGCGCGGGTGGGGTGGTCGCGGCGGAAGTACAGCAGCTCCGGCACTTGGTGGAAGGGGCCGTGCAGGCCGATCTCGGCGACGAATGTGCGGTCCGCGTGGTGGTAGCTGTCGTGCGGCTTCACCCGGCGCAGCACGTCGGCCCGCATCACCCCGTAGAAGTCGTCGCCGCCGGGCTCGAACAGCATGCTGCGGAATCGCTCGGGCGCGCTCGGAGAGGCGGTGGCGAGCGTGTACTCGTACGGGACCTTCACCTTGCCGTCTTCGTCGATGACCGCCTGGTCGGCGTGGGCGAGGATCACGTCGGGCCGCGCGTCCAGCGCCTCCACACAGCGCCGCAACAGGTCCCGGGCGTAGAGGTCGTCGTGTGACGCCCACTTGAACAGCTCGCCGCGGCACTCGGTGAACACGTAGTTGTGGTTCGGCGCGGCGCCGATGTTGCGGAGCAGCCGGATGTAGCGGATGCGCGAGTCCTGCGCGGCGTACTTGCGGCAGATGTCCTCGGTGCCGTCGGTCGAGGCGTTGTCGGAGATGACCAGCTCGAAGTCCTCGTAGGTCTGGCCGAGCAGGGCGTCGAGCGACTCGACGAGGTACTCCTCGCCGTTGTACACGGGCAGGCCGATGCTCAGCCGGGGATGGGCGGTCATGGCGTCCTCACTTCACGGATGGAATCTTGGTGGCGCTCGCGCAGGGCGGACCGCAGGTGCAACCACCACACGGCGGAGCCGGTGACGGTCGCGGCGGCGACGCCCCAGGCCGAGCCGACCGTTCCGGCCACGGCCGCCCCGCCGAGACCGCCGCCGACGTAGCAGGCGAAGGCGAACAGTTGGGCGCGCAGGCTGCGGCGGGCCGCGCCGAGTGCGCGCAGTCCGGCTGCCGCGCCGGTGCCGAGTCCCGCGCCCACGACGCCGAGTGTGACCGGCACGATGAGCTCCGAGGCAGCGCTCCAGACGCCGCCGAGCACGAACTCGCCGAGCCGGTCGGGGACCAGCAGCAGCGCACCGCCCCAGAGCAGCGCGGCGGCGGCCTGCCCGCCGCCGAGCAGGAGGCAGAACGCGCCGAGGCGGTGGGGGGCCCGCCGCAGCACCCGGGCCGCCTCGGCGACGGTGACCAGCGAAAGGCCCATCAGCACAGCCATGAACGGGCCGAGCAGCAGTTCGGCGCCCCGGATCACGCCCACCGCGCCGACTCCGACGATCGCGCCGAGTCCGTACACCCGCAGTTGGCCCGCGCCGCTGCTGCTGACGTTCTCGACCAGGTACCGGTAGCCGAGGTCGCGGTGTGCGCGAAGCCAGTCGCGCGCACCGGTCAGGTGGGGCCGGATGCCGGACTGGAAGCAGCCGTACGCCGCGGCCACCGCGGCGGACCCGCCCCAGGCGAGCACGAAAGCGGACACGCTGCCCACGCGGGCCGCCACCACCATGGCCGGGATGAGCGCGATGCCCCACACGAGGTCGTTGACGAACGCCTTCTGCCCGGTGCCGGCGGCGAAGAACGCGAACCGCCATGCGTCCTGCAGCAGCAGTCCCGGCAGTACGACGCCGAGGCAGGCGAACGCGGTGCCTATACGGCCGCCGACACCCAGCCCGACCACCAGACTTACCGTCCCGAGGGCGGCAGCGACGCAGAGCGCGGTACCCGACGACCGGGCCACCGCCCCGCGCCAGGACGCGGTCGGCACGCCGCTGAAGCGCACCACGAGCGGGTCGGTGGCCAGGCCGCGGGAGACGTTGAGCACCACGCCGTAGGTCACCCAGGCGAGGCTGAACACGCCGAACGCGGTCACCCCCAGCGAGCGGGCCACGTAGATGCCCACCGCGAAGTTGGACATGCTGGAGGCGGCCTGGTCGGCCAGTCCCCAGGACAGCCGGCCGGCGAGGGCCCGCTTGGCGTTCGCCGCCTTCGGTCTCGTCCTGTCCCCCTCGGTGGTCATCGGCGTCATGCCTTGATCAGCCCGGCGCCGTGCAGGGCGTCGGCCGCGGCGGCGACGGTGTCGAACGGCAGCCCGGACCGCTCGGCGACGTCCAGGAGACTGTGCTCGCCGTCGGAGAGGTTGAGCACCCAGAGCATGGCCATCTGGGCCTGCTTGGTGTCGCTGCGGCCGCCGAGCGCGTCGTACAGCCCGCGTCGGCCCAACTGCGGTTCGCCGTAAGGGCTGAGGTTCAGGTACCGCCGGTTGCGGTCCAGCACGGCGAACGCCTCGCGGCAGACGGCGAGGGTGTCCGCCATCGCCTCGGGGGAGACGAAGTCCAGGTTGTCCGCCGAGGTGTGGTACTCGGGGTAGCCGGCGTACGGGGTGCGGGTGAGCGAGCCGACGCCGAGGTTGAATCCGGGAGAGCAGTACTGCCGCTCGTCGTAGCCGTACGGAGTGAACTCGGTGACGCGGTGCGGGCGTTCGGAGGTGGCCAGCACGTGCCGCATCACCCGGTCGATCTCCGCGTCGCCGCGTCTGCTCTGCTTGTACGTCAGTTGGCCCGGGTCGCCGGCGCAGGCCAGCACCAGGCCGTGCTTGACCCGTTCCACCCGCTCCTTGTTGCGGGCCAGCCAGGTGATCGCGCCGATGGTGCCGGGCGCGAAGACGAACCGGTAGGTGTAGTACGGGGTTTGCTGGGCCAGCGCCCGGGCCAGGAACGTCGCCACCGCGATGCCGGCCAGGTTGTCGTTGGCCAGCGACGGGTGGCAGACATGGCAGGAGACGATCACCTCGTCGGGGACCTGCCCGGGGACCACGTGCTCGGCGTAGGTGAGGTGGCCGTCGGCGAGGGTGGAGTCGATGCGTACCTCGTACTCGCCGTCCGGCATCGCGTCCAGGGTGTTCTGGGACAGGCAGAAACCCCAGTCCGGCTTGTAGTAACTGGTGCGGTACGGCACCCAGTTGGGGTGGTCCGGCAGGGTGTGCAGGTGTGCGCGCAGCTCGGACAGGGGCATGGTCGTCGACACCGGCACGCTGTAGCCGAGCACGTGCAGGCTGGACGCGGCGAAGTCGACTTCCCGGTGGCCGGTGGAGTCGGCGATGTACGCGTCGCGGATGTTCCACTCCTGCGGCACCGTCCAGTCGAGCACCTGCGTCCCGGTCGGCACCTCGTGCCTCTGGAGCGGGATGTACTCCCCGACGATGTCCAGGGTGGCGCGTACGCCGTCGCCGGTGATGCTCCGGCACAGCGGGTACGTCCGCTCCACCAGGTCGTACATCTGCTCGCCGAAGCCGGTCTCGGTCACGGGCGCCACCGCAGGGTGTCGTCCACGGCACCGGCCTCGGACGCCGCGCGCAGCACGGCGAGGCGAGTGAAGCGTCGCTCGAAGTCCTCCCGGGTCAGCCCGAACTTCCGGTAGGCGTCGGCGAGTTCGAGCGCGCCCCGCTTCACCGTCCACTCGCAGTCGAAGCCGGGGATCGCGGCGCGGAACCGGGAGAAGTCCACCCGGTACGACCGCGGATCGGCACCGGTCTCCCCGGTGATCACTACCTTGGAGCCGTCTACCGCCTCGGCGACCTGCTCGGCGATCTCGGCGACCGTGACGTTGTTGATCTCGCTGCCGATGTTGAACGCCCGGTCGTGCACCGCTTCCCGAGGTGCGGTCAGCGCGGCCGCGAAGGCCCGTGCGATGTCGGCGGCGTGCGCCAGCGGGCGCCAGGGGGTGCCGTCGGAGAGCACCCGCACCTCGCCGGACAGGAGCGCGTGGCCCACGAGGTTGTTCAGCACGATGTCGGCGCGCAGCCGGGGTGAGTAGCCGAAGGCGGTGGCGTTGCGCATGAACACGGGGGTGAAGTCGCCGTCGGCCAGCGCGTGCAGGTCGTCCTCCACCCGCACCTTGGACTCCGCGTACGGGGTCACCGGGCGCAGCGGGGCGTCCTCGCTGACCAGGTCGTCTCCGCCTGCGGCGCCGTATACCGAGCAGGTCGACGCGTACAGGAAACGCTGCACTCCTGCGTCGCGGGCCAGCCGGGCGAGGCGTACGGACGCGTGGTGGTTGATGTCGTAGGTGAGGTCCGGCGCCAGTGATCCCAGCGGGTCGTTGGACAGCGCGGCCAGGTGGATCACGGCGTTCACGCCTGCCACGTGGTCGGCCGTGACGTCACGCAGGTCCACTCGCTGACCCGGCGGGTCCGCGGGCGTCGGGCCGAGGACGCAGTCGGCGAACAGGCCGGCGTCGAGGCCGACGACTTCGTGTCCGGCGGCCTTGAGCACCGGGGCCATCACGGTGCCCAGATAGCCCTGGTGTCCGGTCAGTAGTACGCGCAAGGTTCAACCCCCCAGGTTGAGCGTGAGTTTGGTGACGGCGAACGCCTCGGCGTAGCGCGCGTGGCATTCGATACCGCGGATCCGGGCGAGGCCGAGGAAGGCTTCCCGGTCGTACCAGGGCCGGTGCCGCTGCGACGGGTAGTGCTCCTGCAGCAGTTGCACCTTCTGTTCGGCGATCTCCGGGGACAGCGGCTGGTACGCCGCCGGACGGCCGAGATCGCCGTCCCACTTGACGATCTCGTAGCCGAGTACGAGGTGGTCGCGGAAGGCGGTGGGTATCAGCTGCGCCAGTCCGCGGTGGTCCTGGTGCGCGTCGTCGGTGCGGGGGGCCAGGATCAGCTCCGGGTCGGTCTGGGCGCGCAGCTCCTCGACCGCGGCCTTGGCCTCGTCCCAGTGCACGGGCATCCGGCCGTCCGGCAGCTTGAGTACGGTCAGCCGCAGGTCGGCGCCCGGGCAGAAGGCGGCGAGCGCGGCCCGCTCCTCCTGCTCGCGCTCGCTGCCGCCGCCGGAGAGCACCAGTGCGTCGACACGCAGACCCGGCCGCGCATGGCACAGCGTCAGCAGCGTGCCGCCCGCGCCGATGGCGATGTCGTCGCAGTGCGCGCCCACCGCGACGATCCCGTCCAGGCGCCCGGCCCCGAGCCGGATCACGCGCTCACCCCGGCGCCGTCTCTGCTGCCCGTCGCGCCCGCGCCGTCCCGTTCCCACACGGCCCACGGGCGGTCGCCCCGGGCGTAGGCGGCGTCGAGCGCGGCCCGCTCCTTCACGGTGTCGGTCGGCTTCCAGAAGCCGCGGTGCTGGTGGGCCACCAGCCGCCCCTGCTTGGCGAGTTGGGCGCAACCGTCGGCGACCAGGTCCCCGTTCTCCGGGATGTGGTCGAAGATCTCCTGGCGGAGTACGAAGTAGCCGCCGTTCTCCCACAGCGGCAGATCGCTCACCGCGGTGATGCCGCCCACCAGGCCGTCCTCGCCCAACTCCACGCAGTGGAACGAAGACTGCGGCGGCACCACCATCATCGACGCACCGGCGTCGCGCTGAGCGAACCGGTCGATCATCTCGGGCAGCGGGGCGTCGGTCAGTACGTCGGCGTAGTTGGCGAGGAACATCTCGTCGCCGTCCAGGTGGTGCCGCACCCGGCGCAGCCGCTCCCCGATCGGTGACTCGATGCCGGTCTGCGCGAACGTGATCGTCCAGTCCGCGATGTCCGTGGACAGCAGCTCGGTCCGCCCGCCCCGCAGCACGAAGTCGTTGGACACCGTCTCCTCGTAGTTGAGGAAGAAGTCCTTGATGTGGTGCGCCCCGTAGCCGAGACACAGGATGAACTCCGTATGCCCGAAGTGCGCGTAGTAGCGCATGACATGCCAGATCAGCGGTCGCGGGCCGACCATCGCCATCGGCTTGGGCACGTCGTCCGCGGCACCGCTGCGCATCCGCATCCCGTAACCGCCGCAGAACAGAACGACCTTCATGCTGTGCCCTTTCGAGACGCGACCTCGACAACGCTCAGTTCCGGTATGGGAAAGACAAGCCGGCCGCCCCAGTCGTGCACGAAGGACAGCTGCTCGACCAGCTCGGCCCGCAGGTTCCACGGGAGGACGAGGACGTAGTCCGGTTTGTCGGCGGCGATCTGTTCGGGCGGCAGGATCGGGATGCGGGTGCCCGGGGTGAACCTGCCGTGCTTGTAGGGGTTGCGGTCGACCGTGTACGGCAGCAGGTCGGGGCGGATGCCGCAGTGGTTGAGCAGGGTGTTGCCCTTGCCGGGAGCGCCGTAGCCGACGACCGTCTCGCCGCGCTCGGCCGCCTCGATGAGGAACCGCAGCAGGTCCCGGCGCACCTTGGCCACCCGGGCGGAGAACTCGGTGTACCCCGACAACTCCTGCAGCCCGGCGGCCTTCTCCCGGGCCAGCACGTCGGCCACCCGCTGACTCGGTTCTCCCGCCGCCTCGGCCGGCCGGGCCCACAGCCGGATGGAGCCGCCGTGCGTGGGCAGCAACTCGACGTCCACGAGCGCGAGTCCGCCGCTTGCCAGTGCCCTGGTCGCGGACGCGACCGTGTAGTACTGGAAGTGCTCGTGGTAGATCGTGTCGTACTGGTTGTCCTCGATCAGGCTCAGCAGGTGCTGTACCTCGATGGAGACCCAGCCGTCGTCGGCGACCAGCGCGCGCAGCCCCTGGGTGAAGCCGACCACGTCGGGGATGTGCGCGTACACGTTGTTGGCCACGACCAGGTTGGCCGGGCCGTGTTCGGCGCGGACGGCCGAGCCGGTGTCCGGGCTCAGGAACTCCGTGAGCGTCGGCACGCCCGCGTCCCGTGCCGCGGCGCCGACGTTCACCGACGGCTCGATGCCGAGGCAGCGGATCCCCCGGTCCACCACATGCTTCAGCAGGTAGCCGTCGTTGCTCGCCACCTCGACCACGAAGGCGTCGGAGCCTTCGGTGCCGAGGGCAAGCCGCTGTACGGCGTCTTCGACGTACGTGCGCGCATGCTCCACCCAGGACGTCGAGTACGAGGAGAAGTACGCGTACTCCTTGAACGTCTCCTCCGGCGTGATCAGCGGCGGGATCTGCGCCAGCCAGCAGTCGGTGCAGACCCGCAGGTGCAGCGGGTACGCCGGCTCCGGCAGATCCAGTTGGTCCGCGGCGAGAAAGCTCTCGCACGGCGGGGTCGCCCCCAGGTCGACGACGCTCGCCAGCGTCGCCGAGCCGCAGAGTCGGCATCGTGTCATCTACTGCCCCCCATTGATTCCCTCCCTACGGGCGGTGGGCTGTCCCCGCCGCCGGACCGACCCGCGATCGCGGTGCGGTACCCCTCCACCAGGCGCTCAAGGCCGACGGCCGGGCTGAAGCCCTTCTCGTAACTGCGCCGGGCCGCCTGGCCCATCTCCCGGTTACGGTCCGACTCGCCCGCGATCCGGCGTATGCAGGACGCGAGCGAGGCGGGCTCGCCCGGGCGGTGCAGCAGCCCGGTCACCCCGTCCTCGACGAGTTCGACGAAGGCGCCGTGACCGGCGGCGACGACCGGGACCCCCGCCGCCATCGCCTCCACGACCACCAGGCCGAACGCCTCCAGCCACGTCGAGGGAGCCACCACGGCGACCGACCGCGCGACGGCCTTCCGGCTCTCCGCCGCGTCATACAGGCCGACGTAGCGCACGTCGTCCCGGCCCGCCGCCCAGGCGGTCACCTCTTGCTCCAGTGGTCCCGCGCCGGCGATCACGAGCGGTACGCCCACACCGCCGCTCGCTGCGATCTCGTCCCACGCGGCCATGAGCAGCCGTACGCCCTTGGCCTCCGCGAGTCGGCCGAGATAGAGCAGATGCTCGCCGTCGCCCGCTCGGCAGGCGCCCGGCTCCTGCACGAAGTTGTGCTTCACCGCCAGCCGCTCGGCCGGCATGCCGGCCCGCACCAGGACGTCGCGTTGCGTCGCGGAGAGACAGAAGAACCGCTCCACGCCGGACCACCACCGCCGCCGGTTGACCGACAGGCTGACCGCGAGCGGCACCGTCGCAAGGCGGGAGTTCCGGTAGCAGCCGTGCCGGACGGCGGGCAGGGGCGTCGCCCCGACGCACTCGGTGCACGGTCGGCCGTCCCGTTGCAGTGTGCCGGGTGGGCAGACCTGGGTGTAGTTGTGCAGCGTGGCGACGGCGGGCACGCCGGCGTCGGCGCAGGCGGCGAGGACCGCGGGGGACAGGAGCGGGAAAACGTTGTGGATGTGCACCACGTCAGGGCGTGAGGTGCGCAGTCGGGCGGCGAGCTCTTTGCGGACCGCCGGGTTCCACGGAACGAGGAGCGGCACCGCGGCCTTGCCGAGGAGGGAGCGCCCGGCGATGTCGTCGCTGCGCCGCTCGAACACCTCGACCCGATGGCCCGCCGCGCGCAACAGCTCCACTTCCAGGTCGACGACCCTGTTCTCCCCGCTCGGCTGTGCCGAGGAGTAGTGGTTGTGCACCACGAGGATGTGCATGCTCAAGGTCACCTCCGGGCCCAGCGCGGGATACGTCGTTGACGGACTGCGGGCGGTTGACGGACTGCGGGCGTCGGGAGGGGAGTGGCCGCGGCAGGTGCCGCAAGGAGCGAGGCAGCCAGGGCCAGATGCAGCAGATACGGCGAGGCGTCGCCGAGCCCGGCCTCGGTGTACGACGCGATCACGCAGTAGCTGATCAGGAAGATCGCGCAGGCCCTCTGCAGCGACGGTGGCCGCAGCAACGCGACGCCGGACAGGACGACGATGATCGCCGCCACCAGGACGACGCCGATCAGACCCTGTTCTTGGTAGACGGCCAGCCAGCTGTTGTCGATCGGCAGCCCGCCGAACGACTTGTCGCCCAAGCCCACGCCGAACAACTTCTCCGCGCTCGTCCGGGGCGCTGCCAGCAGGGCGTCCCAGACCTTGGCCCGACCGGTGAGGCTGGTGAAGTACTCCTGGCTCTGTCCGCGCAGGAACCACGCCTGGAGCGCGGAGGCGAACCCCACCGCAGCCACCGCGGACACCAGTACCGCCCAGGCGAAGAAGCGGCGGGCGGCGGCGCTGCTCAGGACGAGCGAACCGATCGCCAACGCAAGGCCGACGAGCAGGCCGACCGTGGCCGTGCGGGTATGGGTCAGCGCGAGCAGGACGAATGACGGCACGATGACCATCACCGCGCTGCCCTTGGTGGTTCGGCCGCCCATGACGAGCAGCACCGTGAGCCCGATGATCACTGCGGCGTACTGTCCGATCTGCGGCGGGGTGAGCGGCCACAACGCGCCGACAAGGCGGCCGCCGTAGGTCTCGGGCAGGGCCGCGCCCGGGGAGATGAGCAGGCCGGCGGCCGCCGACCCGAGCACTACGAAGTACATCCGGATGTGGTGCCGGACGAACGTCAGGCTGCCGTCCCACCAGCGGCTGAGGAGCCACAGTGTGCCGATGAAGAGAGCCAGCCGGGCGCAGCGGAACAGCGCGCCGAACCCGGACTCCAGTTGCAGGCTGGAGATCATGCTCGGCACCAGCAGCAGGGTGAGCAGGAACACGAAGGCGCTGGCTCGGATACGCAGCCGGAGATTGACGGCGAGCGCCAGCGTGAACGCGGCGAGCAGCGCGCCCATGGTGATCATCTGGATGAGGGAGCGGGGCAGCGGGATGATGGTCTTCGCCCCGGTGGAGCCGAGCGTGTTGAGGATCAGCAACCCCCAGACGAGACCGACGATCTTCGGTGTGCCGGCAAGGCGCGGTTCGGCGCCGGGCTGGGTGCCGGCAGGGCGCGGTTCGGCGCCGGACCGCGTGCCCGCCGTGTCCGGTCCGCCCGGCAGCCCACCGCGCCGCAGGTCCCCGCCCATCTCAACCACCGGCCCGGGGGGCGAGGGTGCTGCCCGCGTCCTGCTGATAGGTCTTGCCCTGCCACTGTCCGAAGCCGAGCACCCGGCTCGGGTCGTGGGCGACGAATTTCCATGGTCCGCGGTAGACGTTGTCGTACCAGCGGTTCTGCTGCTTGCCGGTGATCGCGTCAGCCACCCGCTCGCCCTTGTACGGCGACCAGTCCGGATAGGTGCCGTAGTTGGACAGCACCGCCATGCGGTCGCACTTCGCCGTGCACTTGACGACGGACTTGTCCAGCACGAAGCGGTTGTCGTGGATGTCCACCCGCTGGGTCTTCCACCGGCAGTCGCCGTAGAGCGGTGGCTTGGCGATCGCCGGCTGCACGCAGCGGTCGGTGTCCCGCGCCAGCAAGGTGCAGTCACCGGACGAGGTGTTGGCCGGGCTGTTGCAGAACCGGTCGGCGTTTTCCCACAGGGTGATCCCGGACCAGTTGTTCTCCAGCACGTTCCGGTAGATCTCGATCTTGTCCGTGCGGGCTTTGATCCGTGGTTCGCCGCCGGACTCGGACAGGTAGACGGTCGCGAACGGGAAGTCGTCGCCGCGGGCGGCTTCCCTGCGTCCCTCGACCCAGTTGTTCCGCCGGATCTTGTTGTTCCGGATGACCGCGTTGTAGCTGGTCTCGTAGATCAGCGCGGCACCGTCGTTGGCCTCGATCACGTTGTTCTCGATGCGGAAGTCGTTGTTGTTGGTGTCGGCCCACAACCCTGTTCCGCGGTTGTCGTGCACCCAGTTGCCGCGTACGTCGGCGCCGTCGACGGCCCAGAACTTGACGCCTCCGGTGCAGCCGCAGCCCTCCCGCCGCCGTTCCCAGTCGCCGGTGTTGTTGCCCACGATCTCGTTGCCCTCGATCACCAGGTCGCGGAGAGAGCCGCCGGCCTTGTACGCGTTCATGCCGTACTGGCCGTTGCCGCGCAGGCAGCTGGCGCGGACCTGCTGGCGGGCACCGGCCATCAGCCCGGCCCCGGAGTTGTGCTGGATCGTCGCGTGCTCGATCACCCACCCGTCGGCCGAGTCATGGTTGACCACGCCCTCGTCGTGCGGCGCGACGAAACGCTGCACGGTCAGGTAGCGGATGGTGACATTGCGGGCACTGCCGCCGAACGCGTACTGGTTGGTCTTCCGGCCGTCGAGTACCGCGCCCGGCGCGCCGAGGTAGCGGTTCCCCTCCTTGGGGATGACCTGGGCATAGCGGTCCGGCTCGAGCCTGTGCTTGCCCGGTCGAAGCCAGAACGTGGTGCCCGCGGGGCTGCTCTTCGTCTTCTCGGCCAGGTCACCGACCACGTTGGGGTCGACCGTCACCGCGCCCGCCGGCGCCTTCGCAGGACCGGCCGCGGGCTTGGCGCACACCCGGGCCGCGGACGCGGAGGGCGCCCCGGACGCCGAAGGCGCATCGGTCGGCTTCGCCCCGGTGTCCGGCGTACTCGTACAGCCGGTCGCCGCCAGCACGACCAGCGCCAGCGGTGCCGCCGGCAACGCCCAGTTCCGCCACTTGATCCCCACACGCCCCCCTAGCCGCGGAACCTGAGCACGGTGGTGAACCTCTCCGCGCCGTCGGCGAAACCGGTGCCGACCAGCGTTGTCGAGGGTTCCTTGCGCCCGAATCCGGCGGAGTACCAGCCCAGCGGCGGATCGGTCTCGCCGCTATGCGCCCGCCAGGACAGCTGCCCCGGCAGGTCGAGCACCGCGGAACGGTCCTCGCCGTCCCGGGTCCAGGTGAGTTGTGCCCGGTTGCCCGTCAGGTCCGCGGTGATCGCCGGGCCGAGGTGGAACGCCAAGTGCACGGCCCGGCGCTGGGTGTGTTGGCCGCGGACCTCGTCGACGACCATCAACTCCCGGCTCGCGGGGGTCAGTTCCACCCGGCGACGGTGCACGGAAGGCTCGTAGCCGTCGTGCTCGGCACACCAGCGGGCCACACCCCCGTCGGAGGTGCCGGATGTGTCCACGGCCAGGACGCGGCTGCGCGCATGCCTGGTCCACAGGAACGGGCCGCCCGAGACGGACTGGTCACCGCCGTCCAACTGCAGGGTGTTGTGGCCGAGGGTCGACCGGAAGTACTGCCGCCACTCGGGCTGCCCGTGGTAGCAGTACGTCCCCGGGTCGGCGAGCACGTCGACCCCGTCGTGCCGGACCTCCACGGACAGCGCGTCCGCGTGGGCGTGCGCGGCGATGGACAGGAAGCCGTGCGGGCCGCCGTCGCAGCGGCACCAGATCTCTCCCGGGCCGCGCAGGATGGTGAGCCCCGCGTCGGCGAAGTGCGCAGGGCGGCTTGCCGGTCGGGCCACGGTCGGTTCAGCGGGTTTGATGAGCGCGGTCAGCAGCGGGGTGCGTACGTCCGTGCCGGTCACCTCCGGCCACCAGGCGAGCCGGCCGAACACGGCGTCCCCGGTGGCCAGCAGCGAGGCCCAGCGGTTGGTGCCCGCGCCGTCCACGATCAGACCGTGCCCGTCGTCCGCGTCCCCCTGGCGCGGCGGCCGCAGCCGGCTGTCCACGATGGCCGCGAGCGCGTCGGTCATTCGCAGCAGCACAAGGCGGACGGTCGCGGGGACCGGTACGTCGGCGGCGTCCGCCTCGGCCACCGCTGCCAGGCCCAACTCCAGTACGAGCCCGTGGTATTCGGTGGCCAGCTCGCGGTTGAGGCCGGAGCCGAAGGTGTTGCCGCGCAGATGCCGCTCCAGCGACCGCAGCGCGTCGGCTCGCCAACGCGCCGAGGAGGGGAACCAGCCGAACGCGCAGGCCGCCGCGAACTGTCCGGCGGCCTCGGCGATGACGTGGTTGTTCGCCGAAGACCCCCGGCTGGGGAAGGCGGCCAGCCAGCGCTGGTGGTGCCAGATCTGGTTCAGCGCCACCGGGTTGCCCTCGAACAGCTCCGCCGCGCCCGGCCAGCCGTCCAGCAGCCGGCGGATCCACACCCAGGACAGCAGCCGAATGCCCAGCTCGATGCCGCTGATCCAGTGCACGCCGCGCAGCGGTGGGTTGGCCGCCCACCACGACCGCAGATGCTCGGCCACGCGCTCGGCGTACCGCTCGTTCCCGGTGATCGCGTAGGCGGCGGCGAGCACGGTGAGGTACTGATGCCGGGACAGCTCCCAGATCTGCTTGATGTCCCCCACCGCGTCCTCGTTCCGGTACGGCACGTCGAACGCGTAGCCCCACGGAGCCCGGCGCCCGGTCTTCGGGTCGCACCACCAGTCCGGGTCGGTCAGGTCGTCGCGGACCACCCCGAAGTACTCGACGTGCCCGTACATAAACCGGTCCGCCTCGGCGACAAGACGCTTCGCGGCGTCCGGTGGCACAGCGGCGATCGCCCCGGCGGGCAGTACCGCGGTGAAGCGGGCGCCGGTCACGCTCGGGCAGTTGGGCCGCGCCGACCGCCACCGCCGTCTGCGCACCGCGTCGCCCGCCCGGCCCGCGACCTCCTGCGGTCCCATCCGGGACAGCCGCCGCAGGTACCAGCCCGGACTCCCCGAGATCACAGTCATCGCGCCCCCGCCAACGTCACCGGGGCACCGGCCGCCAGGCTGGTCTGTACGGCGAGGGTGGCCGCCGTGGTGGCGACCAGCGACTGAAGCGGCACCGGCATCGGCCCGTCGGTCCGTACGGCCTTGATGAACGCGGCCAGTTCGGCGTTCTGGCCCTTGTCCCGGGCCTTGGGCAGCCGCGAACTGACCCACCGCTTACGGCCGTAGACCGAGGCACGGACGAAGTCGTCGAGCCGCAGCACCTTGCCGTCCGCGACCAAGTCCAGCGTCTCCTTGGGGAAGCCGGGCGCGCCGGTGGTGACGTAACTGATGGTGGCGGTGGACCCGTCGGGGTAGCGCAGTACGACCTGGAGGTCCTCGTTGCCGGACGTGGCGACCGCGTACACCGACACCGGGTCGGCCTCGAGCAGCCAGCTCGCCGTGTCGAGGAAGTGTCCGCCCTCGCCGGCGAACCGCGAGCCCTCGGTGCCCTGTTGGAGGTACCAGCTGCCGTGCTGCAGCCGGCCCGCGTTGACCAGGTAGCGCAGGCTCGCCGGACCGGTCCGGGCGCCGAACCGCTGCCTGGCCTCCTGCAGCAGCGGCGCGAACCGGCGGTTGAAACCGACCTGCAGCCGGTCGTTGCCGGACTCCTCCACCGCTGCGAGTACGCCGGCCAGCTCGTCCTCGGTGAGGGCCAGGGGCTTCTCCACGAATACGGTCTTGCCGGCCAGCAGCGCCTGTCGGGTCAGTTCGGCGTGCGAGCTGTGCCGGGTGACCACGAACACCGCGTCGATGGACTTGTCGCCGAGTACGGCGTCGAGGTCGGTGGTCGCCTCGGTGAAGCCGAACTTTCGCTGCGCGTTGGCCGCGGACAGCGCCGTCGTGGTCACGACGGTCGACAACTCCACGCCGTCGCGCTGGGCCAGATGCGGCAGCAGCATCGACGTCGCGTAGTTCCCCGCACCGACGAACGCGAGGCGCACCGGTGTCTTGGCGGCCCGGGCCGTACTCGGCTTCACGTTCACCGGAGGAACGGCCACCGCCGGAGCCTCGGCTTCCACCGCCTGTTCGGGGTACCGGAACAGCACGGCCACGGCCTTCAACTCGCCGTCCTTCAAGCTCTGATACGTCTCGACCGCGTCGTCGAAGTCGGCGACCTGGGAGATCAGGGGCTCCACATCGACGCTGCCGCGGGCGACGAGGTCGAGGAAGCACGCGAGGTTGCGGCGCTCGGTCCAGCGGACGTAGCCGATCGGGTAATCGCGCCCCTCCAGCTCGTACTCCGGGTCGTAGCGTCCGGGGCCGTACGAGCGGGAGAACCGGACGTCTAGCTCCTTCTCGTAGTACGCGTTCCAGGGCAGGTCCAGGCGGCACTTGCCGATGTCGACGACCCGGCCGCGGTCCCGGCTCAACTTGGCGGCCAGCTCGACGGGTTGGTTGCTGCCGCCGCCGGCGGCCAGATACACCTGGTCCACGCCGTGACCGTCGGTGAGTTCGGCGACGGCGGCTTCCACGGCGGCGGACGCGGGATCGCCGCAGGCCGCGGCGCCCAGACGCTCGGCGAGCTCGCAGCGCACCGGGTCGGGGTCGGCGCCGACGACGCGGACTCCCGAGGCGGCGAGCAGCTGCACCACCAGTTGTCCGATCAGCCCGAGTCCGATGACCAGCGCCACTTCGCCGAGCTGCGGCTCGCCTTGGCGGACGCCCTGCAGCGCGATCGACCCGACGGTGCCGAAGGCCGCGTGCCGCGGCGCGAGGCCGTCCGGCACCGGGGCGTAGAGGTTCTTCGGCACCCAGTTCAGCTCGGCGTGCAAGGCGTGCTCGTTGCCGGCGCAGGCCACGAGGTCGCCGACCTTCACATCGTCGATGCCGGCGCCGACCTGCTCGACCACCCCGCACAGCGAATAGCCCAGCGGCGTATAGGAGTCCAGCTTGCCCATCACCTTGCGGTAGGTGGCGGGCACCCCGTTGGTGGCCACGCTCTGCATGACCTTGGCCACCTGGTCAGGGCGGGAGCGGGCCTTGCCCAGCATCGACATGCCGGCCTCGGACACCTTCATGAGCTCGGTTCCGGTGGAGATCAGCGAGTAGGCGCTGCGGACGAGCACACCGCCCGGCTTGCACCCCGGCACCGGCACGTCGAGCACCGCCAGCTCGCCGCTCTTGTAGTTCTGTACAACCTGCTTCACTCGAACTCCTCTGATTCCTAAGCGGTTTACCGAGTGCTCTGACCGGACCCAGAGCCGGACCCAGAGGTCGCGTCGCGATACCAGTACTCGAGGGTCAGCACGTGCCACAGATGCTTGGAGAAGTCCCGCTGTCCGGCGGCGTCCTCGGCGACCATCCGCGCCAGCGCGTCCCGGCGCAGCAAGCCGGAACGGACGAGCACGCCGTCGTTGACCACCTCGCGCACCAACGGGGCCAGATCCCGGCTCATCCAGGCGCGCAGCGGGGCGCTGAACAGGCCCTTGGGGCGATACACGATCTCCCGGGGCAGGACCGAGGTGGCCGCCTCCTTCAGGACGGCCTTGCCCTGTCGTCCGACGATCTTGCGATCGCCGGGCACGGCGAACGCCGCCTTGACCACCTCGACGTCCACGTACGGCACCCGCACCTCGGTCGACGCGGCCATGCTCGACCGGTCCGTGTAGGCGAGGTTCAGGCCCGGCAGGAACATCCGAGCGTCGGTCAGGCACATGCGGTTGACGAAGTCGTCGAGGTCGTTGTCCTCGTAGATGTCTGCGTGCTCGGTCAGTACGTCGTCGACCGTCCCGGCCAGGTCCGGGTCGAGGAGGGCGAGCAGCTCGTCCTGGTCGTACATGGTGTAACTGCGCCGGAACGCGGTCTCCTCCGGCAGATCGGCGAAGGAGAGGAACCGCTTCGCGAAGCGCACCGACCGGTACCCCCGGCGGGCGGTGGCGACCGGCAGCCGGTCCACGGCCCTGGACAGCCCGCGCCGCAGGGGGCGCGGGACGCGCTGGTAGCGCAGCGCTAGCAGGTTGGCCAGGTGCTTGCGGTACCCGGCGAACAGCTCGTCGGCGCCCATCCCCGAGAGCATCACCTTGACCCCGGCCTCCCGGGCGGCCGTACAGATCAGGTACGTGTTGATCGCGGCGGGGTCGCCGATCGGCTCGTCCAGGTGGTACGTCATCTGCGGCAGCAGGTCGAGCACGTTCGGGGCGATCTCGATCTCGTGCAGGTCGACGCCGAACCGCTCGGCCACCTGCCGGGCGTAGCGCAGGTCGTCCGGCATCGCCTCGAACTTGGCGTCCTCGGCGCGGAATCCGATCGTGTAGGCGGAGATCCCGGGTTGGTGGCGGGCGGCCAGCGCGGTCAGGTAGCTGGAGTCGAGGCCGCCGGAGAGGAAGGTCGCCACAGGTACGTCGGAGAGCAGGTGCTGCCGGGTCGACTCCTCGACGATGGCGGCCAGGTCCGGCCGTTCGCCGCTCCGGGCCCGCTCCCGGCCCTCGGCGGCGACGTCCTTCAGGTGCCAGTACCGGCCGCGCTCCACCCGGCCGTCGGGCCGGCACCGCAGCCAGCTCCCCGGCGGCAGCTTCTCCGCCTCGCGGAACGCGCAGCGTGAGTCCGGCACCCAGTAGTAGAGCAGCGAGGCCACCAGCGCCGCATGGTCGACCTCCAGCTTCCCGCCGGTCGCGGCGGCGAGCGCCTTGAGCTCGGAGGCGAACACCAGGCCCTCGCCGCGCCGCAGCAGGAACAGCGGCTTGATGCCCAACTGGTCGCGGGCCAGCACCAGTTCACCGGTGCGCTCGTCGAAGATCCCGAACGCGAACATGCCGCGCAGCCGGGGCAGGCAGTCCGTGCCCCAGCGCCGCCAGGCCTCGAGGAGGACCTCGGTGTCGGAGGTACCGCGGAAGCGCACTCCGGCGGCGGCCAGCTCGGCACGCAGCTCGGGCGCGTTGTACAGCTCTCCGTTGTACGTGAGCGCGAGGCCGTCCGAGACCATCGGCTGGGCGCCGGTCTCGGACAGGTCGATGATGGCCAACCGGCGGTGCCCGAGCTGTACTTCGCCGTCACCGAAGGGGTGGCCGTACCGGCCCGCCCCGTCCGGACCGCGGTGGGCGAGGGTGTCGGTGAGCCGGTCGGTCACGGCCTTCCCGTCCGGCCATCGGTAGGTGCCTGCGATGCCACACATGTCCTACCGCGCCTCCTGGTCGCTGTCCGGGACGCGTGCGGCCAGACTCGGCAGCCGCTCCGTCCGCAGCCGGCGTTCCCCCACTGCCTGAACGGCGTGGGAGGTACCCCCACCGTTCTGCCGGGCCAGCCGCTCGTTGTGGCCGCGCAGCGCGGTGCCCAGCCCGTCCCACAGCGTGCCGTCCGTCCGGTCCCGCGGGTCGGGGTCGATCAGCACCACGCCGATCACCGGAATGTGCTGGTCCGCGAGTTGCCGTGCCACGGTGTGCAGCCATGCGGCGCTGCCGTGCCCGGCCCGTACGACGAGCACGGTCTGGGTGCCGAGGTACTGGAGGTCGGTCCACGCCGTACCGGGCGCCACCGAGCCGACGCCGAGCCGGCGCTCCTGAGGCGACTCGGCCGCGGCAGGCTCGCCGCTGACCACGGTCGGGTCTCCCGGCTTCGGGCGGCGCTTTGCGAGCTGCGGGCCGGGCAGACCGTCGATGACGACCACCGGCCCCTGCGCCATCAGTGCCCTGGCGACGTCCAGGGCGAGCACGCTCGTGTGGCGCGCGCAGCCCAGCTCCAGCAGCGACACCGGTTCCGCGGAGCCGCGTACGGTGCGGGCCAGGCTCGTGGTGAGCCGCTCGCGTGCCACCCGGGTCCGTCGGCGCCGCCACCACCTGCTGGATCGGTGGGGCAGTTCCGCGATGACCGAGGCGCCCAGGTTCGCCGCGATGTCCCGGCGCAGTACGGGGCGGTCCGCCACCACCGTGCGGACCGCGGCGAGCGCGAGCCCGAGGACGAGCCCGAGGACGAGTCCGATCGCGGCGTTGGTGGCGGCGGCCTTGGGCAGGGAGTGCTGCACCGCGCGCGGGGCGTCCACGATCTGTGTGCCGGCGATGACCTTGGGCGTCCCGGTGCGCGCTTCGGCGGCACGCTGGTCGAAGTCGGCGATCCGCGAGTCGAGTTCGGCCCGGCGGGCGTAGAGCGTCTCGATGCTTGCGGACTCCTTCGGGTCGCTCTCCGTCTCCGGCGACCGGTCGCCGATCTCCTTGTTGACCTCGGCGAGTTCGTCCCGCATGCGGTCACGCTGGTCGAGCAGGGCCTTGGCCTCGGCTGTCGCGGTTTCCCGCATCCGCCGCTCATGGTCCGCGACGAACGCGTCGGCCAGCGCCTCGGCACGGGCCACGGCTTCCGCGTCGCTGTCACCCGTCACATCGATCTGCAGCAGGTTGTTGGTCAAGCCGGTGCCCCGGTAGTCCCGCATGAAGTCCGCCGCGTCTTCCGAGGAGTTGAGGGACTGCAGGGCCTTGCCGGCGATCCTCGTGGTCTCCAGCACGGCGACGTCGGTGCGGATCAGCGTTCCCATGTCGTTCGGCTGGTCCTCCGCATGCGCGACCAGCACTTTGGTCACCGCGCTCGGCGGCGGCGGCATCAGAACGGCCACCGCCGCGCCGGCCAGCAGGCCGAGCAGCGCCATGGCGCACCAGAAGCGGCGGCGCCTGCGCACCGACACCACCAGCGACTGCAGGTCGAAGAGCGGAGTGGCTGCCGACGATTCCGAAGTCGTACGCGTCGTCACGCCGAACCTCCCGTCGCAGAGCCGCGAACCGCGAGTACGGGAGTGCCGTTCTCGGGCACCTGGCCGGCGGACGGCGTCGTACGGGCCGAGACCGGGGCGGCGACGACGACGCCGACGACCTCATGCCCGCCGTCCGCACACGCCTCGGCGATGCCGGCGAGTTCCTCCGCGGTCCAGTTGCCCGCGCTGAGGACGACCAGGGCACCGGACTCGGTGTCGCGGTCCGGCACGATCGGCCGCTCCATCGAAACCTCCACCACCCGCAGCAGCGGATCGCTCTCGGCCTCGGCGACGAGTTGTCCGGCGGCCCGGCGGGCGATCTCGTCGCCGTCCGGTACGACCACCAACAGCCGCCGGGGGGCGGGCAGTTGGCCCCGGAGGCGAGCGCACACCCGCCGGTAGCGGATCCGCCTGCCGGCCTCGTCGCCGGACCTCTGCGGGCTCGGCAGGTCCCACCGGGTGTCGACGCCGAGGAGCCGGCGGATTCTGGCTCGTGGGCCACGGTCTTCCGGCCGGAGCGCGCCGCGCCGTTCATCGGGCACGTCGACGGTGCCGAGCAGCGCCGAGCCCAGTGCCGCGGCGATCTCCGGTTCGGTGCGCAGCCGGCGATCCATCCGTGCGGCGGCGAGATGGCCGATGACCGCGAACAGGAAGAACAGCAGGGCCCCGGCGACGATGAGCTGCATCCTCGTCGGCGGCGCCTCGCCGGCCGGCCGGGCCGCCGGCCCCATGACGACCATGCCGGCCAAGGTGTTCGCCGGGTCGGCCTGGTCCAGTTTCGTCATGGCCTCCTCCAGCGAGGTCCGCAGCCTCTCGAGCGTGGTGCGGGCCTGCACGCTCTCCACGGTCTGCCCCGGATCGGCGGCCTCGGCCAGGTCGGTGATACGGCGGTTGGTCTCCTCGATCTTCTTCCGCAGCGCCTCGGGCGCCGTGGCCGCTTCGGAGTCGGTGCTGCCGCCTGCGATCCGCGCGGCGAATTCGACGAATTCCTTGGCGACTTGGTCGGAGAGCTGCTGCGCGCGCTGCGGGGTGTCGGCCGTACCGGAGATCTTGATGATGTTCCCGTCGGTGGCCTTGGCGCTCACTCGATCCCGCAGCTCGGCGCCGCCGACGCCCGGCCAGCCCAGCTCGGCGGCCACGCGGTCGGCCACCGTCGAACTGGTCGCGATGTCCACCTGAGTCAGCAGCTCGCGCTCTTCCCACTGCCCCGGCAGCAGAACCGATGCCGAGGTCGTGTACCGCGGCGGGAACACCAGCGAGGCGCCGTAGCCGACGAGTGCGCCCACCACGGCGAGGGTGGCGAGCAGCCGCCACCGCCGTCGGAGAATCCGCCCGATCGTGGCCAGGCGGATCGTGTCATCGTTCAACGGCGCGGCCTCTTCCCTGTGCGGACCGGGTCGCCCGTCGACCCCGGAGTGTGTGTACGGCAGGCAGCGGCGTAGGCGGCGAGCAGCGAGGCCTGCGAGTTCCGCCAGGAAAGCTGCCCGCCGATCCGCTCCTGGCCGATCTTGCCCATCCGGGCCCGCTTCTCCGGATCGTCCAGCAACAACGCGATGAGCCCCGCGAATTCGGCCTCGTCGTTGGCGGGCGCGTAGACGGCGGCGTCACCGGCGGAGACGCGCGCCTCCTTCAGATCGAACGAGACGATCGGCCGGCCCATCGCCATGTACTCCAGGACCTTGTTCATGGTCGACACGTCGTTGAGCGGATTGCGCGGGTCGGGGGAGAGGCATACGTCCGCGGTGGACAGGTAGCGCACCAGGTCGGCGTCCGGGATGCGTCCGGTGAACTGCACCTGCTCGGAGAGCCCGAGCTGACGGGACAGCTCCACCATCGCGTCGAAGGCGTCGCCTGCGCCCACGAACACCGCGTGCCAGTCGGTACGCCCGAACTCGTCGCGCAGCTTCGCGAGGGCGCGCATGGCGTAGTCGACGCCGTCCTGCGGGCCCATGACGCCGAGGTAGCACAGCAGATGAGGCCTGCCACGCTTCAACTCCGGCTCGGGCGGCACCGGTTGGAACCGGTCGATCTGGGGCGCGCTGCGCACCACGAACACGTCCTCCGGCCGCCGGCCGCCACGGCTCATCGCGACGTCCCGGTAGCTCTCGTTCGTGGCGAGGACGACGTCCGCGGCCCGGTAGGTCCGCCGTTCCAGCGCGCACACGGCGCGGTAGAGCAGATCCTCGCCGCGGTCGAACCGGGACAGGTACAGCTCCGGTACGAGGTCGTGCTGGTCGAAGACGAACCGCGCGCCGCGCCGCTTCAGCCACAGGGCGGGCAGGAACAGCAGGTCGGGCGGGTTGCAGGCGTGGACCACGTCGACCGGGCCGACCTTCCGGGCCAGCCGTGCCGTGTGCCACAGCGCCGATCCGTATTCCCTGAGGTAGCCGGCCGGTCCTCCGGTGGCCGCACGCAATGGGTAGCGGTGGATCCGCACCCCGTCGATCACCGCCTCCGGCTCCGTGTCCCGTTTCTCCCCCCGGGGACAGATGACGTGCACTTCCCAGCCCGCGTCGCGCAGTGTCGTGCACTCCTGCCACACCCGCCGGTCGAACGGCACCGACAGGTTCTCCACCAGGATCAGCGCGCGCCGGCCCGGCCGGTCGCCGCCGACCGCGCCATCGAACGATGCGTCATCAAACGATCTGTCACCAAGCAAGGCCCACGTACCCCGGTTCGGCCCGGCGCGCTTCGGCGTCGGGAAGGTGGATGAGGTCGACGATCACCGGTCCTTCGCCATGAGGCAGCGCCGAAAGGACGGCCGGATCCCTCGTCCCGACCAGGCACACCTCGGCGTGCTCCAGCACCTCGTCGACGGATTCCGCGAGCAGTTGCGCGAGGTGCGGCAGCCGGGTCTCGATGTACTCGCGGTTGGCGCCGATCAGCCGGGAGAGGCTCACATTGGCGTCGTAGATCCGCAGGTCGTATCCCTTGCCGAAGAGCCGCTCCGCCAGTTCGACGAGCGGGCTCTCGCGGAGGTCGTCGGTGCCGGGTTTGAAGGACAGCCCGAACATCCCCACCCGGCGTTTGCCGGTGCGCTCGACCAGCTCGACCGCGCGCTGCAGATGGTCGGAGTTGGAGGGCAGTACGTGGGCGAGGATGGGCACCGAGATGTCGGCCCGCTGTGCCGCGTGGACCAGGCTGCGCAGGTCCTTGGGCAGACAGGAGCCGCCGAAGGCGAAGCCGGGCCGCAGGTAGGCGGGGCTGATGTTCAGCTTGCGGTCGGCGAGGAACACGTCCATCACCTGGTGCGAGTCCACCCCGAGCGCCTGGCACACCGCGCCCAGCTCGTTCGCGAAGCCGATCTTGAGGCCGTGGAACGCGTTGTCCGCGTACTTGATCGCCTCGGCCGTCGGGACCGGCACCCGGAACACCTCGCCGGGCAAGCCGTCGTACAACGCCGCCACCGCGTCGCCGCTGGCCGGGTCCAGCTCGCCGATGACGGTCTTGGGCGGGTCGAAGAAGTCCCGCACGCTGGTGCCCTCGCGCAGGAACTCCGGGTTGACCGCGACCCCGAGGTCCACCCCGGCCGTGCCGCCGACGTTCTTCTCCAGGATCGGGACCAGCAGGTTCAGGCAGGTGCCGGGGAGCATGGTGCTGCGGAAGACGACGGTATGCCGCCCACCCCGCTCCGCCAGGGCCGCGCCGATCTGCTCGGTGACCCGCTCCAAGTACGTGGTGCACAGGCTGCCGTTGGGCTCCGACGGCGTGCCCACGCACACCAGCGACACCTCGCTGTCCGCGATCGCCTCGCGGACGTCGTGGGTGGCGCGTAGTGCTCCGGTCCGTACCATCTCGGCGATGAGCTCGCCGATCCGCTCCTCGACCACCGGGGCCTTGCCGTCGTTGACCAGGTCGACCTTCACCTGGTTCACGTCCACCCCGATGACCTCGTGACCCATGCTGGCCAGGCACGCGGCCGACACACAGCCCACGTAGCCGAGCCCGAAAACGCTGACCTTCATGACCCGTCCCTCCCCCTAGACAGGCCCTCGCGGCCTGCGGTCCGCGCGCGGGCGGGACCGTCGAGTTGCAGCCCCCCGCGCATCAGTAGGCCCCCTGGCCGTAGAACACCGCACGCAGCGTCTTCCACAAGATCACTGCGTCCAGGGCGAGCGACCAGTCCTCCACGTAGCGCAGGTCGAGGCGGACCGCCTCCTCCCACGGCAGGTCGCTGCGTCCGCTGATCTGCCACAGGCCGGTGAGTCCCGGCTTGACCAGCAGCCGCCGCCGGATGTCCGGGCCGTACGCAGCGGTCTCCTCCGGTAGCGGAGGCCGCGGACCGACGAGCGACATCGATCCGGTGAGTACGTTGAAAAGCTGCGGGAGTTCGTCGATCGAGTACCGGCGCAGCACTGCTCCCACCCTGGTCACCCGCGGATCCCGGTGGAGCTTGAAGAGCAGGCCTGCGCCCTCGTTGCGGTCGGCCAGTTCGGCACGTGCCCCGTGGGCCCCGGCGACCATGGTGCGGAACTTGAGCATGGTGAACTCGCAGCCGTTCTTGCCGACTCTGCGCTGGCGGTAGAACACTCCGCCCCGGCTGTCCGCCAGTACGAGCAGCCCGACGAGCACCATCAGCGGCGCGAACAGCACCAGTAGAATCGTTGCGCCTACTCGGTCTACGACCCCCTTGATCGCCCGGCGGCCACCGGTGAAGGTCGGCATGCTGACCCGCAGCAACGGGATCCCGAGCACCGCGTCGACGTGCAGACGCGGGCCGGCCACCTCCATCAGTACGGGGGCCACGACCATCTCCGTATCGCTGCCTTCGAGGTTCCAGGCCAGCCGCTGCAGCCGGTGCGGTGTCCAGTACGGGTCCGGTGTGACCGCGACGACCCGGTAGCCGTCGTGGCGGACGTGCTTGGCGACGTCCGCCAGTCGGCCGACGACCCGCACTCCGTCCAGATGGTCACCGTCGAGCCCGCGACCGTCCGTCGTACACACCGCCTCCACCCGCCAGCCGATGTGCGGGAACTTGCGGGTGCGGTTGATCAGGTCGCGCACCGTGTCCGGGCTCCCGGCGGCGAGCACCGGTCTCAGGCACCGCCCTTCCTTCCGCTGTTTGTGCAGCCGAAGGCGGAGCACATACCGCGCGGTCATGGTGACGAGCGCGATCGCGGGGATCGCGACGAAGATCCAGAGCTTGATGTTGCGCGAGGTCAGGGCGATCCCGCCGAGCGCCAGTACGACGGTCGCCGCGAACAGCGAGCGTCCGAGCCGACGGAACTCCTCGGCGCCCTGGCCGAGCACAGCCGGAGTCCACGCCCGGCCCACCGCCAGCGCCCCCAGCACCAGCAGCTCGGTGCCGAAGGCGAGAATGCCCCACTTCTCGTGCCAGTTGGCCGCGTCCCGGACCCCGAAGAAGTTGCCGATCGCCGCCACCACAAAGGCGGTGGCCACGGTATCGGTGGTGATCACGGTACGGCGGTACCGCTGCTCCCAATCGATCGCGGGCCGGCTGATTGCCCCGTTCGCCAGATTCCCGCGCGCTGACGAAAAAGGGTCGACCATTCCCCCCTGTCGCACAGAACCCCCCGGTCCCCAGTGGTACGACGAAATCGCCAAACACTGTTCCGCGCCCAGGAGGCCCCCACCCCCCGCACAACCCCTCCCTCCGGGAGACCCCGTCCCCCGGCGCATGACGTACCGGCTACTTGAGCGCTACTTGAACAACCCGCCCTGGTGACACCGGACTTGCAGGTCCTGCCGGACTCACGAGGCCCGCAGGAACCCCTCGAAACCTCGGGTGCTCCCCACACCCAAAGCCCTCTCCCGGCCTTCCCCTCACGTCGGGCACCGGGGAGGCGACTGCTGGCTTGCAATAGCAACGGACGTACAGATCATTGTGGATCGCCTCGTGTCCGATCAGCTGAAGCACGGTCAATCTAGACCATCAGAGGTCACTCTGTAGAGGGAATGTGTGTAATTCGTGCCCAAGCTTCGCGTCTGGTTCCACCGACCGATCACGGCCCACGGGTGCTTTGACGCCACCACGCGCTCCAGCAGCTCGCCCGACGGCCCCGGGCGGCTTCTGCGCGTTAGCGACCGGCGGGCTGCAACGGGCCTTCTACGGCGCCCAGTTCGGCCGTTCTTGCCGCCTTCTAGGGCACCTGATCCAGCATCACGGCACGCGGCAGCGACGGATTGCCGGCCGCCGCTTCCACCACCTGCCCGTCGTCGTCGGTCAGCAACTCCACGATGGCCGACGGCGGGAGCGCCGGATGACCGGCGGCTATACGTCTCGCCTGAACGTCCGCCAGGCAGGCGAGCAGCGCCTGCGGCGTCGCGCGGCGGTGCCGGGCGACTTCCCGGAACGCCTTCTGTACCGGCGGCTCGTGGCGGGTCAGGTCCTCCAGCAGCGCCCCGGGCGCGTCCGGGTTCGTCGCCACCTTGGCGAGGACCCGGACTCCGTGCCGCCGGACCATGGCACGCAGCTGTGCCTCGGACAGGCCCGGATGCGGTGCGATGGACTTGAGCACCTTCGCGTCGGGGTCGCCGGCCAGCGCGTCGCGGATCTCGGCGGGCAGATCGCGTCGTCCGGCCAACAGTATCCGTACGGCCGGCTCGGTCGACCGGGCCAGTTCCTCGACCTCGGCGGGGGAAGCGGTCGCGATCCGTGGTGGCAGGGCGGCGCCGAGTCTGATGGTGGCGGCGAGGTGGATGAGCACGTCGAGCGGCACGTTGGGGTTGTGCGCGAGGCGGAACCGCACATCGTGGCCCTGGTCGTCGGCCAGCGCGCGCATCAGGGCCTCGTCGATCGCCGGGTTCCCGGCGAGGTCGGCCCGGAGACCCGGAACGGGATCCACGGCGAGCCGTCGGCTCACCTCCGGAGGGAGATCGTGGCGTTCGGCGAGGGCCCAGCGCAGCAGCATCGACGGGTGGTCCACGAAGGCGACCACGGCTTCGGTGGGTGTGGCCGGATTCCGCAGGGCCGCATGCCACATGTCGTGCACGGTGGACGCGTGGGAACCGTCGCACGAGGCGCCTGGCGGCAGCTCGCAGTCGAGCCGCGCGCACTCCGGATCGTGCGTGAACGGCGTCTCCTCACGGTCGCAGACCAGACACCGCTGCGCCGGAGACAGCCCCTCGCCGCCGATCAGCGCCGCCAGTACGGCCGGGGGCGTCGCCTCGTTGCCCGCCACCGCCCGGCGGACCTCGGCGTGCGGATGCCCCGCGAGCCTGGTCGCCACGTCTGGCGTCGTCCACAGGGCGAGTTCCGCGACGACCCGTACGTCCGAGTCCGCGGCGAGCGTCTCCACCACATCGGACGGAAGGCCGGAGCAGGCGGCCAGCTTCTCCCTCCGCTCGACCACCGGATCCGCCGCGAGCAGACGCCCCCACTCCGGGTTGCCGACTCCCTCGTCGAGCAACGCGAGGGCAGCGTCCGGCTGCGCCTCCGGATCGACGTCGGCAGCGGTCAGCCGGCCCTCGCGGGCAAGCCGTACGCCGCTCTCCTCGACGCGCGAGCACAACGCGACCGCCTGCGCACGGCTGAGGTCCGCGCGGCCCGCGAGGTCCCAGGCGATATCGGCGTCCGCGACCGCGATCAGCCGGTCCACCAGCTCCGGCGGCAGGGCGGAATTGGCGGCGAGCCCGCACAGGACATGGTTCACAGGGGCATCCTGCCGGGGAGCGTGGCCGCGCGGCTCCTGGTTTTCGACGCTCCCTGGACAATGCGCCGCGAATTTTGACACCGTGGGGCGAGCCGGCCGGCATTCGAACGTACGAGCTAACTCGCATCGCATCCGAACCCATGGGGGAGTCTCACCGTGCCGTCCGCGCCCGTGCCGTCCACCCGTCCCGCTCTCGCCCCCGAAGCCGCCGCCTTCTACCGCACCCAGAGCGTGTTCTCCGACCCCGGCGACCTCGTCGCGCACTACGCCGGTCTGCCCACCGACCCCGCCCAACTCGCCTGCATAGCACGCGACTTGATGATCCACCGGGGCGAGGACGACCTGTTCGGTCACACGCACCCGCTGGAGCGGCTGCACCACGACGCCGACGCCCGCTACGTCGACGACATCCTGCGGATCGTCGTCGAACGCGACGGTTCCCCCCTGAGCCGGCGGCGCGCGGCCGGGGACAGATTCGTCGGGATCTGCCGGGACTTCGCGCTGCTGCACTGCTCGCTGCTGCGGCACAGCGGCATCCCCGCCCGGGTGCGGTCCGGCTTTGCCGATTACTTCCGGGCGGACGGGTTCCACTGCGACCACGTCGTCACGGAGTACTGGGACGAGGCGCGCGGCTGGCTGCTCGCCGATCCACAGCTGACCGATCCGGAGATCACCGCCGCCTGGTACGTCGACTTCGACCCGATGGACGTGCCGCGCGACCGCTTCCAGGTCGCGGGCCGTGCCTGGCGCGACATCCGGGGCGGGGACGCCGACCCCGATACCTACGGGGTCTACCCGCCGGAGGACGGGCCGCTGAACGGGGAGTGGTTCGTGGCCGGCAACGTGCGACTCGACCTCGCTGCGCTGAACAAGGTGGAGACCCTGCTGTGGGACGTCTGGGGGACGGAGGCCGACGAGGAGGACGGGCAGACCATGACCGAGCCCCTCCGTGCGCTGTACGACCGGGCCTCACTGGTCGTCGCCCCGGACGACGTTTCCTTCGAGGACGCCCGGCGGCTGTTCGCGGAACAGGACGGGCTGCGGACGCCGGAGACCGTGCTGTCGCTGTCGGAGTACAACCCCCCGCTACACGTCACCCTCCGTCCCTTCGACTGACGCGCCCCGATCCGGATGCCTTCACCATCAACATCGCTGATCTGGTGGCCCGTTGGAACGGCGACTGGTGGCGGCCGGGCCGGCATCGCGTCTGCCGCCGCCCGCCGACTTGCCCGCTCCCACACCTACTCGGGCCTGTCCGGCGGATCTTGATTGAGGGCTGCCAAGATGCCAGGGACCAGGGGATTTGAGTCGTTCTTGCGCCAGGCCACGGCGACTCGGGTGCGCGCGGTGTTGGGCTCGATCCTGCGGAAGGCAACGCCTTTGAGGCGGATGCGGCGGATGCTCGCCGGGGCCAGTGACACGCCAAGGCCGGTTTCGACCAGGGCGCAGACGGTCTGCCATTCCACAGCATGCTGAGTCACCTGGGGGGTGAAGCCTGCGGTGATGCAGAGATTGGTGATCTGGTCGTACAGCGGCGGTCCGACGGCACGAGGCAGGAGCACGAAGGGGCAGTCCGCCAACTGTTCGACTCGGACGGCTCGTTGTGCCGCGAGCGGGTGTGAGGCGGGCAGGGCGGCCACGAACGGTTCGGTCAGCACGGTCTCGAACCCGAGTTCCGCGTCATGGGCGGGCGGCTCGCGCAACAGGCCGATGTCGATGGTCCTTTCGCGCAGAGCGGCCAGTTGCGGCGTGGTGGTCATCTCCCGGATGTCCAGATCCACAGCAGGAAACCGTTCCCGGAAGGTTCGCAACAGGCTGGGGAGGACGGTGAGGGCGAGGGAGGCGGCGAAGCCGATCCGCAGGCGGCCGGCCCTGCCACTGCCGACTTCTCGGGCTGCGGTCAGGCCGTCTGCGAGGTCGGTGAGGGCATGTCGGGCGGCGGGGAGGAGTTGCCGGCCCGCCGGGGTGAGGCCGATGCGCCCGGGTTCGCGGCTGAACAGCGCATATCCGACCTTGTCCTCCAGGCGGCGGATCTGCTGGCTCAGCGGCGGCTGGGCGATGCCCAGGCGGGTGGCGGCTCGGCCGAAGTGGAGTTCCTCGGCGAGCACGACGAAGGCGTGCAGCTGCGGCAGGGGAAGTTCGGGGCGCTCCATACGCTTAGAGATATCACTCTATGCCTGAAGGTGTATTAGACGTATCAGTGCTGGTCACTTAGCGTTCGGCGCATGACAGTGCGACGTTCCATCCTCAGCGGCTCAACGTTCGAGGAGCAGATCGGCTATGCCCGTGCCCTGGTCGACGGCGACTGGGTCCATGTGTCCGGGACGACCGGATTCGACTACACCACCATGACGATCTCCGACGACGTGGTGGAGCAGGCCGAGCAGTGCCTGCGCAACATCGAGGCCGCCCTGAACGAAGCGAAGTGCACCCTCGCTGACGTGGTGCGGGTGCGCTACCTGCTGCCCGACCGGGCCGACTTCGAGCCATGCTGGCCGGTACTGCGTCGCGCCTTCGGTGAGGTCCGACCGGCCGCCACCATGCTCATGTGCGGTCTCGCCGATCCCCGCATGAAGATCGAGATCGAGGTGTACGCCCGGCGGATCACCGCGTAACCGCCCGCGGAATCCGATCTGGGGGAACGGGGGCACCGTGCCCGAGGCCGGGCGGGGCGATCTGACACACGCCGAGTGGGCACGGCTCACACCACTGCTGCCCGCGGCGGACTGCCGGGCGGACGGTGGAGCGACTACCGCACAGGCGCGGGACCGGCGATGCCCTTGATCGGGTGTCTGCCGGTGCCGTCGAAGTCCCGTACGGCGGCGGGGAGTTCGGCGACCCTGGGACTGTGACGCGGGCGCGGAACGGGACGTTCCCCACAGTGCCGTCGAGTGTACGGCGGCGAAGGCGTCCGTCCGCGGTGTAGGGGAGCTCGTCCGCACCGGCCCAGCGGGCGGCGAAGGGGAAGACGTCCTCGTCGTAGGCCTGATGGAATGACCCATTCCGCTCTGTTCGCGACCTGCAAACTGCCGCTAACACACGGGAGTTGACGCCTTGCTCTGGCCCATGTCGTTGACGTCGGGCGGGCCTTGGTGGTGTGTCAGCCTCGGTGCGTCAGCGCAGCAGCTGCACGATCGCGATGGCGCCGACGGCGACGATGACGGCGCGGAGCGCGGTGGGCGGGAGGCGGCGGCCGACCTTGGCGCCGATCTGCCCGCCGAGGGCGGAGCCGACGGCGATCAGCAGGACCGCCGTCCAGTCGAACTCAGCGACGAAGAGGAAGAAGCAGGCGGCGACGCCGTTGACGACGGCTCCGAGGATGTTCTTGACCGCGTTGACGCGTTGCAGGTCCTCGTCGAGGAGCAGGCCCATCAGGGAGAGGTACAGCACCCCTTGGGCGGCGCCGAAGTAGCCGCCGTACGCGCTCGCGAGGAGCAGCCCTACCAGGAGGGCGGGTCCGCCGTGCGGGCGGGAGGTGGTGCCGTTCTTGTCGCGGCGGCGTCGTACGGCTCTGGCGAGGCGTGGCTGGAGCAGTACGAGGATGAGCGCGAGGGCGATCAGTACGGGGACGATCGTGTCGAAGGCCTCGGAGGGCAGGGCGAGCAGCAGGATGGCGCCGCCGAGTCCGCCGATGAGAGCGGTGAGGCTGAGGACGAGTGCGCGGCGGCCCTGTCCGCGCAGTTCGGCGCGGTAGCCGATGGCTCCGCTGATGGAGCCGGGGACGAGGCCGAGGGCGTTGGAGACGTTGGCGGTGATCGGCGGCAGTCCGGTGGCGAGCAGCACCGGGAAGGTGATCAGGGTGCCGGAGCCGACGATGGTGTTGATCGTGCCCGCGCCGATGCCGGCGGCGAGGACGGCCAGTGCTTCCCAGAGGGACAACGCCACTCCCTACGTGATCAGCGTGTGCCTCCCCGCCGCGCGGTAGGAGGTCGCGGGGCTCTCGTTGATCATGCACGATCAAGCGTTTGGCTCACGGTGTGCTCTCAGCATGTGGGAGCTGAGTTCGGTAGTGCCCTTCAAATATCGGATCTATCTGAAGGCTTGATGTGGACCCGTCAGGCATCGCCCGGTAACTTCGGTGAATGGTTCAGACCTGATTTCGGCTCCGAGGAGGATTGATCGGATGTTAAGGAAGTGGACGGGTAAAAGGATCCATGTGTTCTGCCTTACTGGCGCTCTGATCGCCGGTCTCGCTCTGACAGGTGGCTCCGCGGAGGCCGGCGCCCGGGGAGACGTGGGCGTCCAGGCCTTGCCCGCCGGGGTGTACTTCCAGGACGAGGGCACCGTCCAAGGGTGGTCCAACTACCCGCAGAAGCCCCAGAAGCAAGGCGTCTTACGCAACGTCACCACCCCCGCCTACAAAGGCGGCAACGCCATCGAGGCCAAGCAGACCTACATCAACGAGGGCGGCGGCTACCACTCCGAGACCATCCAGGCCTCCACCCAGGCCGTAGGCCAGGACCGCTACTACGGTCAGGCGGTCTACATCGCCCCCGGCTGGCAGTTCCACAACCAGAACGTCACCTTCCAGCAGTGGTCGCCCGAAGATCCCGAGGGACCGTGGGAGCTGATGTTCATCCAGAACGACGACCTGCGCATCGGCGGATCCGGCGGCTTCAGCGCGAACGTCGCCAAGGTGACCGATCTGCGGGGCACTTGGATCCGGATCGTCACGCGACTGAAGTTCCACGCGAGCAACGGTGCCTTCGAGATCTGGGTCAACGGTGTGAAGAAGTACAGCAAGACCGGAGTTCCCGTGCTGCCGAAGACGTCCCGCACGATTCGCTGGTCGTCCGGCATCTACTGCACCGGCTGGCGCGAGAACCTGCCCGCCGGCCCTCGGGAGCTCTCCGTCTTCCACGATCACGCACGCATTGCGAACTCGTACGGCCTGGCCGAACCCGCGAACTGGTAACGCGCGAGGGCGGTCCCAACACGGGGGCGGGGCTTCCTGCCGGGCAGGCAGGAAGCCCGTTGCTTCGCGCCGCCGTATAACGGCGGCGGCAGCGTTCTGCCCCGTCACGTCTGCGCGCCGCGAACTGGACGGCTGAACTGTTCAGGCGCGGTCGACGGCAGCGGACGCGTCCTCGGTGAAGCCTGCGCGCCTGGCCTTACTGGGACGAGCCGCGAGTGTCCGGCTTCCTCGTCTTGGGCGTGGCATCGGTGGCGGGTGGGTTCGGCGGCCGGGCCGACGTGGCTGCCCAGCTGGCCAGAAGCTTGAGACGGTCCTCATCGGGGCTGCCCGGCTCGGCGGTGTAGATGGTCAGGGCGTGCTCCTCGTGAGTGGAGAGGGGCAGGCCCAGCGGCTGGTAGGTGAGCTGCAGGGTCCCGGCGTCAGGGTGGTGGAAGCGCTTGACGCCGCCGTGGTGGATGCGCACATTGTGGGCGGCCCAGCGAGTGCGGAACTCGGCGCTCACCGTGGACAGTTCACCGATCAGCTCGCGCAGTGCCCTGTCGTGCGGGTAGCGCCCGGCTTCGACGCGCAGCAGGGCGACGGTGATGTTCGCGGCGGCGTCCCAGTCGGCGACGAAGTCGGGTGCGCCACGGTCGAGGAACCAGTAGCGGGCGAAGTTCGGACGGCCACGTTCGTCCACGGTCTCGCTGCTGAACAGCGGCGAGAACAGCGCGCGGGCTAGTGCGTTGGCGGACACGATGTCCAGGCGGCCGTTGGTGACGAACGCCGCGGACAGCGTGATGGAGTCCAGCAGCCACTCGACACGGGCCGGGACCTCGACGGCCTTGCGACGGCGAGGCGTACGGCTGGACGGCTGTGCGGCCTTGGCCAGGTCGAACAGGTACGTGCGCTCCTCCTCGTCCAGTTGCAGTGCGCGGGCGACCGCATCGAGGACGTCCTCGGACACGCCGCCGATATGGCCCTTCTCCAGCCGGGTGTACCACTCGGTACTCACACCGGCGAGAACGGCGACCTCCTCGCGCCGTAGCCCCGGGACCCGCCGCCGGCCGCTCGTGGGCAGCCCTGCCTGCTCCGGGGTGATCCTGGCGCGCCGGGTGGCGAGGAAATCCCGGATCTCGGAGCGGTTGTCGGGTCGCTGGTCCATGCCCTCAACGGTAGGCACGAGCCGCCGGAAAGGGAGGTTGAGCTTGTACCCCCCATAAACCCGACCTTCTTCGCCCGCGATGGAGACGGTTGCCTGGCACATCGGCGCCATAGGCGCCAACGCACGAAGCAAGGAAAGCAAGGAGATGCACCCATGCGTGGCGTAGTGATGCACAAGGCCGGCGACGTCCGTCTTGAGGAGCGCGAGGACCCGAAGATCCTCGAGCCCACCGACGCCATCGTCCGGCTGACCGCGACCTGCATCTGCGGGTCGGACCTGTGGCCGTACCGCGGGATCGAACCCGTCGATCACACGGCCATGGGGCATGAGTACGTGGGCGTCGTCGAGGAAGTCGGAGACGACGTGCGGAACGTCAAGGTCGGCGACTTCGTCGTCGGGTCGTTCGTCATCTCCGACAACACCTGCGAGATCTGCCGCTCGGGCTACCAATCCGGCTGCGTACACCGGGAGTTCGTGGCGCAGACGATCGGCACCCAGGCCGAGAAGGCGCGCATTCCGCACGCGGACGGCACGCTCGTTCCGACGCCGGGGCAGCCCGACGCGGAGCTGATCCCCTCCTTGCTGGCCGCCTCCGACGTGCTCGGCACCGGCTGGTACGGGGCCGTCGCCGCCGAGGCCGGCCCCGGCAAGACCGTCGCGGTCGTCGGCGACGGCGCGGTCGGCCTGATGGCCGTCCTCGCCGCCAAGCAGCTGGGCGCCATGGGGGTGCCCCCGGTCGAGCGAAGCCGAGACTGGGGGAGGATCATCGCGATGTCCCGCCACCCCGAACGGCAGGAGCTGGCCCGCTTCTACGGCGCGACCGACATCGTCGCCGAGCGCGGTGACGAGGGCGTGGCGAAGATCAAGGAACTCACGGGCGGTCTCGGCGCGCACTCGGTGGTCGAGGCGGTCGGCACCCAGGAGTCCACGATGCAGGCGATCGGCGCAACCCGTCCGGGCGGGCACCTGGGCTTCGTCGGCGTCAACTACGACGTTACGATCCCCGGCATCGACCTCTTCTTCGCCGGCATCCACACGGAGGGCGGCCCCGCCCCCGTACGCCGCTTCCTGCCCGACCTGATCCAGCTCATCTGGGACCGGAAGATCGACCCAGGCAAGGTCTTCGACCTCACCCTGCCCCTGGACCAGGCTGCGGAGGGCTACAAGGCGATGGATGAACGCCGCGCCACCAAGGTGCTTCTCACCTTCTGAACCTTCTGATGGCTGTCGGCTCGGCCGCCGGGCCAGGCGTTCCCGACCCCGGACAGTAGTCGTGAGCCTGCCCAGCAAGGGGGTTGAGCTTGTCCCCCCTATAAACACGACCTTCTTCCCTCGCGACCGAGCCGGTTTCCTGAGGCCCGCAGCTCGATCACCTCCGTCCGTGATGTGAAGGCGTACGTATGTCCACTGAAATTCCTGAGTCTTCCGTTCCTCCCCCCACCGGAGCCGACGAGTCCTCCACGGGGCCCACCCGGCGCACGTTCATCGCCACCTCTACGGCTGTCGGCGGTGTTGTCGTCGCAGGCGGCGTGCTCGGAGGCACCGTGTTCCTCGGTGACGAGGCCGACGGCGCCGAGCCCCCGCCCGAGAGCCGCGTCTCCCTGACGGTCAACGGCACCCGGCGCACGGTCACGGTCGACAACCGCACCTCGCTACTGGACCTGCTGCGCGAGCACTTCGACCTGACCGGCTCCAAGAAGGGCTGCAACGCCGGAGCTTGCGGGGCGTGCACGGTACTGGTCGACGGGCAGCGGGTGAACTCCTGCCTGACCCTGGCGGTCCGGCTGGAGGGTGCCGAGGTCACCACCATCGAGGGTCTGTCCAAGGGCGGCCAACTGCACCCGCTGCAGCAGGCGTTCATCGACGAGGACGCCTTCCAGTGCGGTTACTGCACCCCCGGACAGATCATGTCCGGCGTCGGCTGCATCAAGGAGGGCCACACCGATTCGCCGGAGGAGATCCGGGAGTGGATGAGCGGCAACATCTGCCGCTGCGGCTGCTACGTGAAGATCGTGCGCGCGGTCGAGCAGACCGCCGCCGGGAAGTGAGGACCGATGTATCCCTTCTCCTTCACGAAGGCCGCTGACACTCGTGAGGCCCTCAACGCGGGCCGTAGAGGCGGGCGTTACATCGCCGGGGGTACGACCCTCGTCGACCTGATGCGCGAGACCGTCGAGCGTCCCGAGACGCTGGTCGACATCAGTGACCTGCCGTTGCGCGAGGTCAGGGTTACCGAGCGCGGCGGGATACGCATCGGCGCGCTGGTCAGCATGGCCGAGACGGCCGCCCACCCCAAGGTCCGTACGCTCTTCCCCGTCATCTCCGAGGCGCTGGAGCTGAGCGCATCGGCCCAGCTGCGGAACATGGCGACCATCGGCGGCAACATCATGCAGCGCACCCGCTGTACGTACTTCCGTGACGTGACCGCCGACTGCAACAAGCGTGACCCCGGCTCCGGTTGTGCGGCCCGGGAGGGCCACAACCGCACGCACGCCATCCTCGGCACCTCCGACTCCTGCGTGGCCACGCACCCCTCCGATGTGGCGGTGGCGTTCGCGGCGCTGGAGGCGACCGTGCACCTGCTGGGCCCGGACGGGGAACGCCGTGTCCCCTTCGCCGACTTCCTGTTGCGGCCGGGGAAGACCCCGAATCGTGAACAGGCCCTGAAGCAGGGCGAGTTGATCACAGGGGTGGAGATCCCCGCCCTTCCGCGCCCGCTGAAGTCCGGCTATCTGAAGGTGCGGGACCGTCAGTCGTACGAGTTCGCGCTGACGTCCGCGGCCGTCGCCCTGCACGTACGCGGCGGAGCCATCCAGGAGGCAAAGGTCGCCGCCGGAGGCGTGGGCACCGTGCCCTGGAAGCTGCCCGCCGTAGAGGTGCACCTGGTCGGCGAACGCCCCTCGGACGCCCTGTGGAAGGCCGCCGCCGAACATGCGGCCAAGGGGGCCCGCCCGCTCGAACACAACCGCTTCAAGGTCGAGTTGCTGCAACGGACCGTCGAGCGTCAGCTGCGCATCGTAGGAGGTACCAAGTGAGCCCCCAGCCGCAGGCAGCCGTAGGTGCGCCGCTGTCCCGGGTGGACGGGCGGCTGAAGGTCACCGGCAAGGCGCAGTACGCCGCTGAGTTCCCCCACGCTCGAACAACCTCGCGCGGGGGGACCCCCACCGTCGACGGGGTGGCGCACGCCGTGATCGTCGACGCGAGCATCGGCCGCGGCCGTATCGCCGGCGTCGACACGGATGACGCCGAAGCCGTCCCCGGCGTGCTGCGGGTGATCCATCACGGCAACGCGCCGACGTTGCCGTACCGCGACAACCCCGGGTCGAACAACCCGGCGGAGGGCCGCAGGCTGCGGGTCTTCCAGGACGACAAGGTCCTCTTCCACGGCCAGCCGGTCGCCGTCGTCATCGCCACCAGCCTGGAGGCCGCGCAGCACGGCGCCAGCCTGGTCAAGGTCGACTACGACGCCGAGAAGCCCTCGACCGACCTGGCCGAGGCCAAGGCGGACGCACCGACCAAGTACGCGCGGGGGAACGCCGAAGCCGGTCTGCGCGAGGCGCCGGTACGGATGGATCTGACGTACCGCATGGCGCGCAATCACCACAATCCGATGGAGCCGCACGCCACCATCGCCCGCTGGGACGGCGACAAGCTGACCGTGTGGGACAAGACCCAGTGGGTGGTGGGCACGCAGACCGAACTCTCCACGGTGTTCGACCTGCCCCTGAAGTCCGTGCGGGTCATCTCGCCGTTCGTCGGCGGCGGCTTCGGCAGCGGGCTGCGCTGCTGGCCGCACACGGTGGTCGCCGCGCTGGCCGCCCGTGAGACGAAGCGTCCCGTGAAGGTGGTCCTCAGCCGGAGGCAGCAGTACTTCGGCACCGGCTTCCGGCCCTTGTACGAGTACCGGCTGCGCCTGGGCAGTGACCAGCGGGGCCGCCTGAGGGCCACGATCCACGAGATCGACGCGGAGACGTCTTCGTACGAGAAGTTCGACGAGGCCATCATGCTCGCCGGGCAGATGTTCTACAGCACGCCCAACGTCAGCCAGGCGTACCGGAAGGTGCCCCTGGACGTGAACACCCCGATCTGGATGCGCGGTCCGGGCTTCGCGAACGCGTCCTTCGCCATCGAGTCGGCCATGGACGAACTCGCCGACCGGCTGCGTATCGACCCGATCGAGCTGCGTCTGCGCAACGAGCCGGCCGAGGACGAGTCGACCGGGCTGCCCTGGTCCACGCGTCGGCTGCGCGAGTGCTACACCGTGGGCGCCCGTGAGTTCGGCTGGGAGCGGCGCAAGGCGAAGCCCCGCTCGAAGCGGGACGGCGACTGGCTGATCGGTCTGGGCATGGCCGCGGCCGTGTATGACCCCGGGCTCGTGGCGGCAGATGCCCGGGCCCGCCTGGACGCGGACGGTACCGCGGTGGTCGAGGCCGCCTCGAGCGACATGGGTCCGGGGACCTACACCTCCCAGACCCAGGTCGCCGCCGACGCGCTCGGGCTGGCCATGCGCGCGGTCGACTTCCGGCTCGGCGACTCGCTCTACCCGCCCACCCCGCCGCACGGCGGCTCGATGACCATGGCGAGCGTCGGCTCCGCCACCCTCGACGCCTGCGACAAGGTCCGCCGGCAGGCGATCAAACTGGCCGTCGAGGACGAGGAATCACCGCTGTACGGCGTCAAGGCCGAGGACATCGTCGTACGCAACGGTCGGCTGCACGTCCAGGGCAACCCGGCCCGCGGCGAGACCTATCAGCGGCTGCTCGCCCGCAACAACCGCACCCACCTCGAAGCCGACGGCTCGTACGCCGGGCCGCCGGATCCCGAGCGGCACTCGTACTACTCCTACGGCGCGGTCTTCACCGAGGTCGGGGTGGACGCGACGCTGGGGCTGGTGCGGGTGCGGCGGATGCTCGGGGTGTACGACTGCGGCCGCATCGTCAGCCCCAAACTCGCCGACAGCCAGGCGCTGGGCGGGATGGTTGGCGGCATCAGCCAGGCGCTCCTTGAGCACACGGTCACCGACCACCGCGACGGCCGAATCGTCAACGCCAACCTGGCCGACTACCTCGTGCCCGTGAACGCCGACATCCCCGAGATCAAGGCGATCTACCTGGAGGGCGAGGACATGAACGCCGACGTGCTCGGCGTCAAGGGTGTCGGAGAGATCGTCCAGGTCGGGGTGGCGTCCGCCATCGCCAACGCGGTCTTCAACGCCACCGGGCGCCGTATCCGCGAACTGCCCATCACCGCCGAGGCGTTGCTCTGAGCCGAGGCCCGATACGTCCGGCTGGGGGTCCCCCCACGCCTTTAAGGCAAGGCCATGAAGTTATGGTTCAGCGGCTGGTGGCAAGGGGTGCTTGATCTGGCGGAACGCAGAGTGCAGGAAGCGGAGCCCCGGTAGAACTGACAGTCGACCAAGACATGTCGTTCACAAAGACCGGAGGCTCCGCTGTCCGTGCAGTGTGTCATCACCCGCGAGATCGCGGTAGCCGAGGGCCTCTACGCGCCAGGCCATCTGGGCGAGCTGACCCAGATCGTGCCGTTCGAGATGGTCGATACGGTGCTCGCCGAGTGCGGGGCCGTTCAGCGTCGGCTGCGCAAGCTGCCTGCCCGCGTCGTCGTCTACCTGCTGCTGGCCGCCGCGTTGTTCGAGGACTGCGGCTACCGCGCCGTGTGGGGCAAGCTGACTGCCGCGTTGGATGCGCTGCCGCTGCCGAGTGTCACGGCAACAGCCCTGTGGCATGCCCGCTGCCGCCTGGGACCCCGCCCGCTGCAGGCCCTGTTCGACCTCCTGCGCGGCCCGGCGAGCACGATCGGTACCACCGGGGCACGCTGGGCCCACCTGCTGGTCGTCGCCATCGACGGCACCTACCTCGACGTCCCCGACAGCCCCCACACCCGCGCCTGCCTGGGCAAGGGGTCCAACCGGTTCAACACCGCCGGCTACCCGCAGATCTGCCTGACCGCCCTGGTCGCCTGCGGCACCCGCGCCGTCCTGGACGCGGCCTTCGGACCACGCAGCACCGGCGAGACCACCTACGGCCGGCGCCTGCTGCGCTCCCTGACACCCGGAATGATCGTGCTGCTGGACCGCGGCTTCAGCGGCAACGCCTTCCTTGAGCACACCGCCGCCACCGGAGCCGACTTCCTGGCCCGCCTGACCGCCACCCGCAAACCGCCCCTCCTGCGGCGCCTGCCGGACGGCTCCTTCCTCTCCCGCATCGCCACCGTCGACGTCCGCATCATCGAATGCGAGATCACCATCACCACCACCGCCGGACGCCACACCGGCGTCTACCGTCTGGCGACCACCCTGCTCGACCACCGCACCCATCCCGCGTTCGAGCTGGTCAAGCTCTACCACGAACGCTGGGAAGTGGAGTCCGCCTACTTCGCGATCAAGAAATCCATGCTCGGCCGCCGGGTCCTGCGCGCCCGCACCATGCCCGGCATCGCCCAGGAGGTCTACGCCCTGCTCACCGTCTACCAGGCCATCAGGACCGCCATCGCCGACGCCACCGGCACCGTCCCCGGCACCGACCCAGACCGCGCAAGCTTCTCCGCCGCCCTCCAAGCCGCCCGCGACCAGGTCGTCCAGGCCGCGAACGTGATCGCCGGCACCACCATCGACCTCGTCGGCGCCATCGGCCACGCGGTCCTGAACCAGCTCATGCCCGCCCGCCGCCTGCGCGTCAGCCCCCGCGCCGTCAAACGCCCCCTGTCCCGCTACGCCTATAAAAGTCTCCGCGTCGACCGACGCACCTACAAGGCCACCATCAGCATCGACATCCTCTCGACAACAGCCATCAGCCCATAACTTCATGGCCTTGGCCTTTAAGGCAGTGGGGGACGGTCCTCCCGCGTCCTGCTGCCGGACCTCCCAGGGCCGCCGCCGCGTAGAGCGACGCTCCCCGGCGGCGCGGTGGCGGCCCGCCCACCTCACCTTGCACGAAGGACCCGTTCATGCTGAACATCGCGGACACACTGCACCGCTGGTGCCGCGGGGCGCGCCCCTTCGCCCTGGCCACCGTCGTCGACGTGCGGGGCAGCGCACCCCTGCAGGTCGGTACGTCCGTCGCGGTGGACGCCGACGGCAACGCGGTCGGCAGCATCTCCGGCGGCTGTGTCGAGGGCGCCGTGTACGAGCTGTGCCGTCAGGTGCTCCACGACGGAGGCGCTCCGCAGCGCGCCTGGTTCGGCTACTCCGACGACGACGCCTTCGCCGTCGGGCTGACCTGCGGCGGCGAACTCGACGTACTCGTCCAGCGCGTCGACCCCGCCGACAGGCCCCACCCAGGGCCTGTGTCGAAAGTGGCGCCTGCCGGCCGACGCCTGGCACGCGCCACCATCCTCGAACCGGCTTCGCACGGCTCGGACGGGGGGACCCCCTTCGCCGCACCGGGCGAAAGCCCAAGTACGTCCAGTAGGAGGGCTTCCACCCGGCACTCCCCCAGCCTCCGGCCGGGGGGACCCCCAGAGCACACTCCCCCACACTCGAACCCGAGCTCGCGCGGGGGGACCCCATCGCCGCCGCCCGGCCCGCCCTCCGGGCGAACTACGCCACTTTCGACACAGGCCCTAGCGGCGGCCCTCGACGAGGTCGCGGAAGGCAGGCCCGCGGCCGTGGCCCAGGTCGTCGACGGCCCCGACCACCTGCTCGGCGCGACCCTGAGCGTCCTCGCCGACGGCAGCATGACGTACGGCACCCTGGACCACGAGGCGGCGGACCGGCTGGTGGTGGACGAAGCCCGCGCCCTGCTGCAGGCGGGCCGCACCGCCCGCGTCGCGGTCGGCGGGAACGGGGACGGGTGTCCCGAACCGCTGACCGTCCTCGTCCACGTCCACGCGTCCCGCCCGCGCATGCTGGTCTTCGGCGCGGTCGACTTCGCCGCCGCCCTCAGCCAGGCCGGCGCCTTCCTCGGCTACCGGGTCACCGTGTGCGACGCCCGCCCCGTCTTCGCGACGCGCGCCCGCTTCCCGTACGCCGATGAGGTCGTCGTCGACTGGCCTCACCGCTACCTGGCGCAGACGGCCGTGGACGCCCGTACCGCCGTCTGCGTTCTCACCCACGACGCCAAGTTCGACATCCCCCTGCTGCAGCTCGCCCTCGACCTGCCGGTGGGCTACATCGGCGCGATGGGCTCTCGGCGCACCAGCGACGAACGCCTGCGCCTCCTGCGCGAGGTCGGCGTGCCCGAGGAACAGCTCGCCCGGCTGCGCTCACCGATCGGCCTCGACCTCGGTGCCCGTACCCCCGAGGAGACGGCCGTCTCGATCACCGCGGAGATCATCGCCCACACCAACCAAGCCGCCGGTCTGCCTCTGTCCCAGGGCACAGGGCCGATACATCGTCCGCTGGTCCGTGGCCGGGCCGACGGTCGGACCGCCCTCGACGAGGTGCCCGCACGCGTCGGCGCAGGCCGCTGACTTCGGCCGGTCGGCCTGCCCACGGCGCCGAATCCTGCCGGCGGCGTGCGGGGAAGCCCAGCTCCGGCACCCCGTGCCAGTGACGGACCTAACGGCGCCCCCACAGACTTCTCCTTATCATCGCCTGGCGAGCGGCCCCGGTGTGGCCCTGCCCGCGTCAACGCGACAGGCACAGACGAGGAGAAGCCAGTGAGTCGCTCGTCCCTTCTCGACGCCATACCCGGCGGCACCACCTCGGACGATCGTCGCCGAATAGCCCGTCGTGTCGCGCTCGTGGCGGGGGCGGCGGGGGTCGGTTTCGGCGGGCTGTATCTGGTGGGCCTGCTGGTCTCCGGTGACGATGTCCCCGAGGGAACCCGGGTCAGCGGTGTGGACATCGGAGGCGTGAGCCGCTCGCAGGCGCAGGAGAAGCTGGACAGCAGCCTGGGCGGGACCTGGTCGAAGCCGGTGAAGGTGCGCCTCGGCGACAGTGCCGACGCCGTCCGCATATCCGGGATCTCGTTGGACAGCGAGGAGACCGTCGATCGTGCCGCGCAGGTGGGGTCCGACCCGTTCACCGTGATCGGCCGACTGTTCTCGAGTGGTGATCGCGAGGTCGAGCCGGTGATCCGGGTGGACGAGGAGAGGGTCCGTACGTCACTGGCCGAGAAGGCGAAGTCGTACGACCGGAAGGCACGGGAGGGCGGCGTCACCTTCCGTGCGGGCGAGCCGGTGCCGAAGCGGCCGGTCGCCGGGCGTTCTCTGGACGTGGACGGCGCGGTCGGGGCGGTGGTGTCGGCGGTCCCGGAACTGGGGAAGGAGCCGGTGCGGCTGCCGGTCCGTACCGCCGAAGCCCAGGTCGGTACGGCGGAAGTGAACCGCGCGATGAAGGAATTCGCCGCCCCCGCGATGTCGGCGCCGGTCACGGTCACGGTGGGCGAGCGAGACATCGAGATCAGCCCGCCGACGCTCGGCAAGCACCTCACCATGAAGCCGGACGGGAAGAAGCGGCTCGCACCCGTGCTGGACGGCAAGGGGCTCATGGGCGATCCGGCGCTGGCGGCTCCGCTCGCGCGGGCCACCGGCGAGCCGGTCAACGCGAAGCTGCGCCCGGACGGCGGGGGAGTGGCGGTGGCCTCGGACGGCAAGGCCGGGCACGAGGTCACGGCCAAGGCGCTGCACAAGGCCGTACTGCCGCTGCTGACGAAGTCCGGCGCGGCCCGCAGCGGGACGGTGGCCACCAAGGAGGTGCAGCCCGAGCTGACCCGCGACAACGTCGGCCGCCTGGGCATCAAGGAGAAGATGTCGAGCTTCACGGTCGCCTTCGAGCCCCTTCCCTACCGCGTCACGAACATCGGCCGTGCGGCCGAGCTGATCGACGGGTCGGTCGTGCTGCCCGGCGAGACCTGGAGCCTGAACGGCACCGTGGGGGAGCGGACCGAGGCCAACGGGTTCGTGGAAGGCATCATCATCAACAACAACCAGTTCGAGAAGGCGGCCGGAGGCGGCGTCTCCACGGTGGCCACGACCATGTTCAACGCCGTCTTCTTCGCCGGCGTGAAGCCGGTGGAGTACGGGGCCCACTCGTTCTACATCGAGCGCTACCCGGAGGGCCGGGAGGCGACGGTGGCCTGGGGCAGCCTCGACCTGAAGTTCCGGAACGACTCGGGCAACGCCCTCTACATCGACGCGCAGGCGACGGGCACCTCTGTCACGGTCACCTTCCTCGGCACGAAGAAGTACGACTCGGTGGAAGCGGTCAAGGGCCCGCGCACCAACGTGAAGGAGCCGGGAACCCGCAAGGGAGCATCCGGAGAGAAGTGCGTGCCGCAGACCCCGCTCGAAGGCTTCGACGTCGCCGTCGACCGGGTCTTCAAGGACGGCGGCAGGGAAGTCGACCGGGAGACCTTCAAGACGCGGTACGTACCGCGCGACGAGGTCACCTGCGACGCGGCGACCGAGGAGTGACGCGCGCCGGACAGAGCGACGCACTCCTGGCCCGGAAACCGGCCGGCCGTGCTCAGTCGGCGATGGCCGCCGGGCCGACCCTTTGACCTGTCGTCGGCGAAGGCCGCCGGGCCGACCCTTTGACCTGTCGTCGGCGAAGGCCGCCGTGCAGGCCCCTTGACCTGTCATCGGGAAGGCCGCCGTGCAGGCCCGTTGACCGGCCCTAGCCCAGCCAGGCCCGGACCTCGGCCCCGCGAAGGCAGTCCACTCACCAAGCCCAGATCCTTGACCCCCCGGTCGGCGCTCCACGATGCTGTGTTGCGGGACATGAAGTGTGTGCCGTAATGGGCAACACGAATCCGTATCACCCGAGGAGTGGCCATGACTCACCAGGTCCGTGCTGTCGTCGCGCGGGGGAAGGGCGCCCCCGTCAGCCTGGAAACGATCAACGTGCCCGATCCGGGTCCGGGAGAGGCGCTCGTGAAGATCGAGGCCTGCGGGGTCTGCCACACCGATCTGCACTATCGCGAGGGCGGTATCAACGACGAGTTCCCCTTCCTGCTGGGCCACGAGGCCGCGGGTGTCGTGGAGTCGGTCGGAGAAGGCGTCACCGACGTCACCCCAGGTGACTTCGTCATCCTCAACTGGCGTGCGGTGTGCGGGAATTGCCGGGCCTGCGTGCGCGGACGGCCCTGGTACTGCTTCAGCACCCACAACGCCAAGCAGAAGATGACGCTGGAGGACGGCACGGAGCTGTCGCCCGCGCTGGGCATCGGCGCGTTCGCGGAGAAGACGCTGGTGGCGGCGGGCCAGTGCACGAAGGTGGACCGGGCCGCGTCGGCGGCCGCCGCCGGTCTGCTGGGCTGCGGCGTGATGGCGGGCATCGGCGCGGCCATCAACACGGGCAATGTCGGACGCGGTGACAGCGTGGCGGTCATCGGCTGCGGCGGCGTCGGAGCCGCGGCGGTCCTCGGGTCAAGCCTTGCGGGCGCGGCGAAGATCATCGCGGTGGACATCGACGAGCTCAAGCTGAACACCGCCGAGAAGCTCGGCGCGACCCACACCGTCAACGCCAAGGGCACCGACCCCGTCGAGGCGATCCGCGAGCTGACCGGCGGCTTCGGTGCCGACGTGGTCATCGAGGCGGTGGGCCGCCCGGAGACGTACAAGCAGGCGTTCTACGCCCGCGACCTGGCGGGCACGGTCGTACTCGTCGGTGTGCCGACCCCGGAGATGAAGCTGGAGTTGCCGCTGCTGGACGTCTTCGGCCGCGGTGGCGCGCTGAAGTCCTCCTGGTACGGCGACTGCCTGCCGAGCCGGGACTTCCCGATGCTCATCGACCTCTATCTGCAGGGCCGTCTGGACCTGGACGCCTTCGTCACGGAGACCATCGCGCTCGACGAGGTCGAGAAGGCCTTCGAGCGGATGCATCAGGGCGACGTACTGCGTTCGGTGGTGGTCCTGTGACCGCCGGCGCCCGCATCGAGCATCTCGTCACCTCGGGCCAGTTCTCGCTCGACGGCGGCACCTGGGATGTCGACAACAACGTATGGATCATCGGCGACGACACCGAGGCCATCGTCATAGACGCCGCGCACGACGCCGAGGCGATCGCCGAGGCCCTCGGTGGGCGCACCCTTCGCGCCATCGTGTGCACCCACGCCCACAACGACCACATCGACGCCGCACCCGAACTCGCGGATCGCACCGGCGCTCCGATCCTGCTCCACGACGACGACCTTCAGCTGTGGAAGCAGACCCACCCGGACCGGACACCCGACGGCGGGCTGTCCCACGGCCAGCTCCTCTCCGTGGCCGGTGTCGAACTGACCGTGCTGCACACCCCGGGCCATGCCCCGGGTGCGGTCTGTATGTACGCGCCTGCTCTGAAGGCCCTCTTCAGCGGTGACACCCTCTTCGCGGGCGGGCCGGGGGCGACGGGGAGGTCGTACAGCGACTTCCCGACCATCGTCGATTCCATCCGGTACCGGCTGCTGCCGCTGCCGGACGCCACCGTCGTCCACACCGGCCACGGGGAGACGACCACCATCGCCGCCGAGGCCCCGCACCTTCAGGAGTGGATCGACCGAGGGTTCTGAGCCCCGCCCGTCGCCCCTCACGCGCCCGCTCTCGGCCATGAACGCCGCCGAGGCGGGCGTGTGTGCGTTCGTCTTGCGATCGCGGACGGGCATCCGACGGCTGGATACCTCCTTTGGGCAGGTCGAAGGCCTGATGCCGCGTCACTCGCCCGCGCTGCCCCTCGCGTGGCTTGTTTCTTATGGCGCTACCAGTTGCGTGATAGGCGACACCAATCTGTGCCGGAACGGGCCTCCTGAATGCCTTGACAGCGGTTCTTGGGCGACCCCAAACTGAGGTTGCGCTAACCGCAATCCGTTTCGCTATACGCACCGAGGTGGTCATGATGATTCCCGCGTGCCCTCTGGCGGATCTCCCGCGAGGAGAGGCTTTCCGGCTCGAGATCGACCCGCCCGTCACGGTGTTCCACACCGAGGACGGCGAGCTTTTCGCCATCGACGACACGTGCACCCACCAGGACGCCTCGCTTGCCGACGGCTGGGTGGAGGACTGCTGGGTGGAATGCCCCCTGCACGCCTCGAAGTTCAACCTGAAGACCGGTGAGGTCGACGCCCCGCCGGCCAAGCTCCCCGTCCGTACCCACGAGGTCGTCGTGGACAACGGCATGGTCTATGTGAAGGTGTCCACGGCCGCCCCCAACCTGCCGCACTGCGTCGCGCGCAAGCTCGCCGGATCCGTCACGTGAGGACGGTGGCCGTGGTGGGCGCCTCGCTGGCCGGCCTTTCGGCGGCGCGCTCACTGCGGAAGCAGGGCTACGACGGGCGGCTGGTCGTCATCGGAGACGAACCCCACCGCCCGTACGACAGGCCGCCGCTGTCCAAGGAGTTCCTGGCCGGCACGGTCGGCGAAGCGGAACTCGTGCTGGAGATGGACGACGAGGACCTGGGGGCCGAGTGGCTGCTCGGCGTCCGCGCCACCGGACTCGACCGTACGGACCGTGCCGTCCAGCTCGCCGACGGGCGTGAGGTCCGCGCCGACGGCATCGTCATCGCGACCGGCGCCGCCGCGCGCACCCTGCCCGGCTCCGAGGGCCTGGCCGGAGTGCACGTCCTGCGCACCCTGGACGACGCCCGCGCGCTACGCGAGGAACTGGCAGGTGGCGGACGGCTGGTGGTGATCGGCGGCGGATTCGTCGGCGCCGAGGTCGCCTCCACCGCGTACGCCCTCGGGCTCGACGTGACGGTGGTCGAGGCGGCCCCGACGCCGCTCGCCGGACCGCTCGGCGAGACCATGGGTGCCATCGTCTCCGGGCTCCATGCGGATCACGGCGTACGGCTGTTGTGCGGTGTGGGCGTCAAGGGGCTGAGCGGTGAGCGCCGGGTGGACGCGGTCCTGCTCGAGGACGGGCGCAGCGTTCCCGCCGACATCGTCGTGGTCGGTGTGGGCGCACGGCCGTGCGTCGAGTGGCTGGAAGGCTCCGGCGTCGAGCTCGACAACGGCGTCAAGTGCGGTGCGGACGGCCGCACCAGCCTGGCCGGTGTGGTCGCGGTCGGCGACTGCGCCAACTGGTACGACCCCCGTGCAGGGGCGCATCGCCGCGTCGAGCACTGGACCGGTGCGCGCGAACGCCCCGACGCGGCCATCGCGACGCTCCTGTCCTGGGGCGCGACGGAACCGGGCGTGCCCCGGCCGCCGTACTTCTGGTCCGATCAGTACGGCGTGAAGATCCAGTTCGCCGGTCATGCGGCCGGCGCCGACAGCGTGACGATCGAGGAAGGCACGGCGGACGAGCGCAACGTCCTGGCCGTCTACCGGCGTGCCGGTGAGCCGGTCGCCGCGCTCGGGATGAACCAGCCGCGGCTGTTCACCCGCTGGCGCAAGCAACTCGCTCGCACAACATCTTGACACCGCCCGTGCGGCGTCCCATGCTGCGGTTTCATATAGCGCGCAGCGTTGCTTCATACACAACGCCGTCCGGAGTCGCTCTTCCCGGCGCGTGAATGACCGATCCGCGACGTCCTCCGAGGAGTGCACCGTGACCTCGACCAGCCTGCCCAACAGCCTGATCGCCACCCTCCCCGGCTCCTCCTACACCGACCCCGAGGTCTTCGCCCAGGAGCAGGAGCGCATCTTCGAGACCATGTGGTTCTGCGTCGCGCGCTCCTCCGACCTGGCGAAGCCCGGCGCCTTCCGGACCGTCGACGTGGGGCGCGAGAGCATCCTGGTCACCCGCGCCAGAGACAGTTCCGTACGGGCCTACTTCAACGTCTGCCGGCACCGCGGAGCGCGGCTCTGCACGGAGGAGAGCGGCGAGGTCAAGCGGGCCTTCCAGTGCCCGTACCACGCCTGGACCTACGGCCTGGACGGCAAGCTCGTCGCGGCGCCCAACCTCACCAAGATGCCCGACGTCGGCCGCGCCGAGTACGGCCTGGTGAGCGTCGCAGTCCGCGAATGGCTCGGCTACGTGTGGGTCTGTCTGGCGGAGAACCCGCCCTCCTTCGAGGAGGACGTCATCGGCGATGTCGTCAGCCGCCTCGGCGACGCCGAGGCGATCGAGCGCTACGACATCGCGGCCCTCTCGGTCGGCAAGCGGATCGTGTACGACGTGAAGGCCAACTGGAAGCTCATCATCGAGAACTTCATGGAGTGCTACCACTGCGCCACGATCCACCCCGAACTGACCGAGGTGCTCCCCGAGTTCGCCGACGGCTTCGCCGCCCAGTACTACGTCGGTCACGGCGCCGAGTTCGGTACGGAGGTCCAGGGCTTCACCGTCGACGGCAGCGAGGGCCTGGACCGCATCCCGGGCGTCGCCGAGGACCAGGACCGCCGCTACTACGCGATCACCGTCAGGCCGCAGGTCTTCATCAACCTCGTACCCGACCACGTGATCTTCCACCGCATGTTCCCGGTGGCCGTCGACCGCACGATCGTCGAGTGCGACTGGCTCTACCTCCCCCATGTCGTCGAGAGCGGCAAGGACGTCAGCCGGTCCGTGGAGCTCTTCGACCGCGTCAACCGGCAGGACTTCGACGCCTGCGAGCGCACCCAGCCCGGGATGAACTCCCGGCTGTACGCCAAGGGGGGCGTGCTGGTGCCCAGCGAGCACCACATCGGTCTCTTCCACGACTGGGTGCACGAGCGCCTGGGATCAGCGCAGTCGCAGTAGCGGCGACGGCCGCCTGTGCGGCCCACTTCGATGTCGTACGGGCCACTCAGCCCAGGTACCCCATGCGGTGACTGATCTCCTCCGCCCCCTTGATCAGCACGGGAGCGAGCTCGTGCAGGCGCTCCTTGCTCAGCCGGTACGCCGGCCCGGACGCGCTCAGCGCCGCGACGACCTCTCCGTCCCGGTTGCGGATCGGGGCGGCCATGGCGTGCAGGCCGAGCTCCAACTCCTCCAGGGCCCAGGCGTAGCCGGTCTCCCGGATTTCGGCGAGGTTCTTCTCGAGCTTCGTCTTCGCGGTGATGGTGTGCTCGGTGACCTTCTTCAGGCCGGAGGTGGCCAGTATCGCCGCGCGGTCCTTGGTGGGCAGGTACGCCAGCAGGATCTTGCCGCTCGATGTGGCGTGCAGCGGGGTCAGTTGGCCGACCCAGTTCTGTGCGGTGACGGCACCCGGGCCGCGCACCTGGTAGAGGTTCACCGCGTAATGCTCCTGCCGCACCGCGATGTTGACGGTCTCTCCGAGCTCCTCGGCGAGGTCCTCGCAGACCGGGCGGCCCTGTTGGGTGATGTCGATGCGTCCCGTGACCGCTCCGGCCAGCCGTACGATGCCGAAGCCGAGACGGTACTTGCCGCGCTCGCCCGCCTGTTCCACCAAGCCGCGCGCCTCCAGGGCGCCGAGCAGGCGGAACGCGGTGGACTTGTGAACATCGATCTCGGCCGCCACCTCGCTGACACCTGTCTCGCCACGGCGAGCCAGGATCTCTAGGACGCTGATGGCACGGTCGACCGACTGCACTCCGCCAGCATGTGAATTTGAGGTTCCGGTATCAATGTTGTAGTTGCTCACAACGCAACTATACCCAGAGTAAACAACGCTACTTCCAGTAACGGCGACGAAACGAAGTCTTCGCAGGTTGCGCTGCACGCAACCTGGTGCGTATAGCGCTACCGTAGCTAGCATGCTCGCGTATCTACGGCGCGAGCGAGACGAGGCACCATGGCTCCCCTCCACTACGACTTCGTGATCGTCGGCGGCGGCTCGGCCGGCAGCGCACTGGCGAACAGACTCTCCGCGGACCCGGCCAACCGCGTACTGGTACTGGAGGCCGGCCGCTCCGACTACCCGTGGGACGTCTTCATCCACATGCCCGCGGCGCTGACCTACCCGATCGGCAGCCGCTTCTACGACTGGAAGTACGAGTCCGAGCCCGAACCCCACATGGGCGGCAGACGCGTTTACCACGCGCGCGGCAAGGTGCTGGGCGGCTCCAGCAGCATCAACGGCATGATCTTCCAGCGCGGCAACCCCATGGACTACGAACGCTGGGCCGCCGACGCCGGGATGGAGAGCTGGGACTACGCGCACTGTCTGCCGTACTTCCGGCGGATGGAGAACTGCCTGGCCGCCGATGTGGACGATGAGTTCCGCGGTCACGACGGTCCGCTCGTGCTGGAGCGCGGGCCGGCGACCAATCCGTTGTTCGGCGCCTTTCTGAAGGCGACCGAGGAGGCGGGGTACGCGCCCACCGGCGACGTGAACGGCTACCGGCAGGAAGGCTTCGCCAAGTTCGACCGGAACGTTCATCGCGGGCGGCGGCTGTCGGCCTCGAAGGCGTATCTCAAGCCCGCGATGAAGCGGCCCAACCTCACTGTGAGGACTCGTGCGTTGGTCACCCGGGTGCTGTTCGAGGGCAAGCGGGCGGTGGGTGTCGAGTACCGGCGCGGGCGGGGCGCGGTGCAGCAGGTGCGTGCCAAGGAGGTCATCCTGTGCGGCGGGGCGATCAACTCCCCGCAGTTGCTGCAGCTTTCCGGTATCGGCAACGCCGAGGAGCTGTCCGCCCTGGGCATCGATGTGGTGCACGATCTGCCGGGGGTCGGCGAGAACATGCAGGACCACCTGGAGGTTTACATCCAGTACTCCTGCAAGCAGCCGGTGTCGATGCAGCCGTACATGGCGAAGTGGCGCGCCCCCTTCATCGGGCTGCAGTGGCTCTTCCGCACCGGCCCGGCCGCGACGAACCACTTCGAGGCCGGTGGCTTCGCCCGCAGTAACGAGGAGGTGGACTATCCCAACCTGATGTTCCACTTCCTGCCGGTCGCGGTCCGCTATGACGGCTCCTCGCCGTCGGGTGGTCACGGCTATCAGGTGCACGTGGGGCCCATGTACTCGGACGCAATCGGCTCGGTGAAGATCAAGAGCAGGGATCCGCGCGAGCACCCGGCGCTGCGCTTCAACTATCTGTCCACCGAGCAGGACCGCCGCGAGTGGGTCGAGGCGGTCCGCGTCGCGCGCAGGCTCCTGAACCAGCCGGCGCTCGCTCCTTATAACGGCGGGGAGATCTCGCCCGGCCCTGCGGTGGACTCGGACGAGGAGATCCTCGCCTGGGTGGCGAAGGAGGGTGAGACCGCCCTGCATCCGTCGTGCACCTGCAAGATGGGCACCGACGAGATGGCGGTCGTCGACCCGGCCAGCATGCGGGTGCACGGCGTGGAGGGCCTGCGCGTGGTGGACGCCTCGGTTATGCCGTATGTCACGAATGGCAACATCTACGCGCCGGTGATGATGATCGCCGAGAAGGCCGCCGATCTGATCCTCGGCAAGAAGCCCCTGGCCCCGTCGAAGGCCGCGTACTACCGCCACCGCGACGCACAGAAGTAGACGGGATAGACGTCGGGCGACCGGCTCCGCGAGGAGCCGGTGTGGACCAAGTCTCAAGGTCGGCGGGTGCCGCGGAACCGTCCGCCGGGGCGTACGAGGTCACGCTGCCGGTACTGTGCAGGCTGGACGAGCTGGGTCGGCCCTGCTCGCATGCGCACCGGAGGTCGTATACGACAACCCGCGGCCGAGTGGGTTTTGTGCAACTTGATGAGCTAATCGTCATCCGTCACCCCCTTGACGCATGTCTGGGCTTTCGCCAAGGTGTTCCACCACAAGCAATTGGGTGCATGATGCGCAACGCATTCCGGCGGAGCCCGAGTAAATCTGGCAGAACTTCCGACCCCGGCCGCAGTACTGGTTGCGCGGCTGAACGCCGAAGAAAGGTCGATCGTGACCCCAACAAAGACCGAGGTGCCGCAGCGGAGCGGCACGCCCCAGGAATCGGACGGCACGCCGGTCATATCCGTGCGCAATCTTTGGAAGGTGTTCGGACCGAAGGCCGAGCAGGTACCGGACTCGGAGGAGCTGTGCGCGCTCAGCCGGCGCGAGCTCATGGACCGCACCGGGAACACCACCGCCGTACGGGACGTGAACTTCGAGGTGTCACCAGGCGAGGTCTTCGTCGTCATGGGCCTGTCCGGCTCCGGCAAGTCCACGCTCGTACGATGTCTGACCCGGCTGATCGAACCCACCGCCGGTGAGATCGTCTTCGAGGGCGAGAACATCCGCGACGCGGACGCCGCGCGGCTGCGCGAACTGCGCCGCCGCAAGTTCTCCATGGTCTTCCAGCACTTCGGTCTGCTGCCCCACCGCCGCGTCATCGACAACGTGGCGTTCGGACTGGAGATCCGCGGCATGAGCAAGGCCGAGCGCTCCAAGCGGGCGATGGAGGTCGTCGAGTTGGTCGGCCTCGCCGGCTACGAGGGCTCGTACCCCGACCAGCTCTCCGGCGGTATGCAGCAGCGCGTCGGCCTCGCTCGGGCCCTGGCCGGCGATCCGGACGTGCTCTTCTTCGACGAGCCGTTCTCCGCGCTCGACCCGCTGATCCGCCGCGACATGCAGAACGAGGTCATCCGGCTGCATCACGAGGTCGGCAAGACCATGGTCTTCATCACCCACGACCTGTCCGAGGCGCTCAAGCTCGGCGACCGCATCCTGATCATGCGCGACGGCCAGATGGTCCAGTGCGGCACCGGCGACGAACTGGTCGGCGCCCCGGCCGATGACTACGTACGCGAATTCGTCAAGGACGTGCCGCGCGGCGATGTGCTGACCCTGCGGTGGATCATGCGGCCGCTGGAGGACGGCGACGAACTGGACGGCCCCGAGATGGGCCCGGACGTCGTCGTGAAGGAGGCCACCCGGGCGGTGCTGGCGGCCGACAAGCCGGTCAAGGTCGTCGAGGACGGCAAGCTGCTCGGCATCGTCGGCGACGAGGAGATCCTCGCGGTGGTCGCCGGGCAGGAAGGCGACATGTGATGACCGTCGCCATAGACAAGCCGGAAAAATCGGATCAGGTAGACAAAACGCCGGACACCGGGCCCGTCGTCGCCGTGCGCAGGATCAGCCGGCGCATGGTCATCGCCGCGATCCTGGTCATCTGGCTGGTGCTGTTCGCCGTGTTGCGCGGCACGCACACCCTGACCCTGGCGGCGGCGGACCTCACGGATCTGCACCGCTGGTTCAACGACGTCAACGACTCGATCGGCGCCAACCGCAACTCCAACCCGCTGTTCCTCTACTTCTTCAACGAGATCCGCCTGGTCATCGACACCCTGGTGACCTTCGTCCAGGAACTGATCTCCCAGGCGCCCGCGGGCCGCCCAGTGCCGCAGATCGGCTGGCTGGGCGTGGTCGGCATCGCCGGCTATGTCTCCTGGGCCGTGGGCAACTGGCGGGTCGCCCTGCTGGCCGTGGCCGGCTTCACCTTCCTCGGGCTGCAGGGCCTGTGGCAGGAGAGCATGGACACCCTGGCGCTGACCCTCTCCGCGGTGTGCGTGGCGCTGCTGTTCGCCATCCCGCTGGGCGTGTGGGCGGGGCTGTCCGACCGGGTCAACCGGATCATCACGCCCTTCCTCGACTTCATGCAGACGATGCCGACCTTCGTCTACCTGGCCCCGCTGACCCTGTTCTTCCTCATCGGCCCGGCCTCGGCCACCATCGCCACCCTGATTTACGCGGCCCCGCCGGCCATCCGTATCACCGCGCACGCCATCCGCACGGTGCCGGCCACGACCGTCGAGGCGGCCGACTCGCTCGGCGCGACCCGGCGGCAGTCCCTGACGAAGGTGCTGCTGCCGATGTCGAAGCGGACCGTGGTGATGGGCATCAACCAGACCATCATGGCCGCCCTGGCCATGGTGACCATCGCGGCCCTGATCGACGCGCCAGGCCTGGGCAAGACCGTCGTACAGGCCCTGCAGTCGCTCGACGTCGGTACGGCCTTCAACGCGGGACTCGCCATCGTCGTCCTGGCCATCGTGCTGGACCGGGTCACCACCGCGGCCAGCGCACGCGAGGACTCGGCCCGGGGCTCGGCCGGTCGCTTCCTCAAGTGGCGGCGGCCCCTGCTGGGGGCGGGAGCGGCGGTCACCGCCGTCCTGATCTACATGTCGCACACCTATCTCTGGGCGGCGGAGTTCCCCGGCGAGGGCGACATCGGCAGTTCCATCGCGCGCACGGCGGACGAGGTGACCACCTGGGCGCAGGACAACCTGTCGGGTGTCACGAACGCCTTCCGGGACGCCCTCACCAACGGCCTGCTCAACCCGTTCCAGACGCTGCTCACCGACTCCCCGTGGTGGCTGGTCGGCGCGGCGCTGATCGGACTCGGCACGGTGCTCGGCGGCTGGCGCGCCGGGCTCACCGCGGCCGTGTGCGTGGGCCTGCTGCTCGGCACGGGCGTGTGGTCGGACAGCATGACCACGCTGGCGTCGACCGTCGTCGCCACCGTGCTGGTGATGTTGCTCGGCGTTGTCCTGGGCGTGTGGATGGGACGCAGCATGCGGGTGGACCGGCTGCTGCGGCCCACACTGGACGCGGCGCAGGTCATGCCGCCGTTCGTCTATCTGGTGCCGTTCCTCGCACTGTTCGGCGCGACCCGCTTCACCGCGATCGTCGCCGCCGTCGTCTACGCGACCCCCGTCGCGATCAAGATCGTCGCGGACGGGGTACGGAACGTGCCCGCGACCACCGTGGAGGCGGCCACCTCCGCCGGGTGCAACACCTGGCAGATCATCACCAAGGTTCAACTGCCGATGGCACGCAGCGCCCTGACCCTCGCCACCAACCAGGGCCTGATCTACGTGCTGTCGATGGTTGTGGTGGGCGGCCTGGTAGGCGCGGGCGCCCTCGGCTACGACGTCGTGGCCGGCTTCTCGCAGGGCCAGTTGTACGGGAAGGGACTCGCCGCGGGACTGGCCATCGTCCTTCTCGGAGTTATGTTCGACCGGATCACTCAGGCAGCCGCGCGGCGTACCAGCGGCGCGTAAGGAGCAACTCACCATGGCAAGGCAAGCAAGACACTGGAAAGCCGCCGCGGCCGGCATAGCGGCCCTCGGCCTCGCCCTCACCGCCTGCGGCGGTGCAACCGTGGAAGACAGCTCCTCGGATTCCGGCAGTTCGGGCGACTCCGGCAAGTGCAGCACCTTCAATCTCGCGGTCAACCCCTGGGTGGGTTACGAGGCGAACGCGGCGGTCCTCGCCTACGTCGCGGAGAAGGACCTCGGCTGCAAGGTGACGCAGAAGGACCTGAAGGAAGAGATCGCCTGGCAGGGCTTCGGCACGGGCGAGGTCGACGCCGTCGTCGAGAACTGGGGTCACGACGACCTGAAGAAGAAGTACATCACCGACCAGAAGACTGCCATCGACGCCGGCCCGACCGGCAACGAAGGCCTCATCGGCTGGTACGTACCGCCGTGGCTGGCCAAGGAACACCCCGACATCCTCGACTGGAACAACCTCAACAAGTACGCGTCCGAGTTCAAGACCTCCGAGTCCGGCGGCAAGGGCCAACTCCTCGACGGTGACCCGTCGTTCGTCACCAACGACGAGGCCCTGGTCAAGAACCTGAAGCTGGACTTCAAGGTCGTGTACGCGGGCAGTGAGACCGCGCTCATCCAGGCCTTCCGCAAGGCGGAGAAGGACAAGGAATGGATGATCGGCTACTTCTACGAGCCGCAGTGGTTCATGTCCGAGGTGCCGCTGAAGAAGGTCAAGCTGCCCGACTACAAGGAGGGTTGCGACGCCGACACGGAGAAGGTGGCGTGCGACTACCCCGTGTACAAGCTCGACAAGATCGTCAGCAAGAAGTTCTCCGAGTCGGGCAGCCCGGCGTATGACCTGGTGAAGAACTTCACCTGGACGAACGAGGACCAGAACACCGTGGCCAAGTACATCGCGGTGGACAAGATGGCGCCGGAGGCGGCGGCGAAGAAGTGGGTCGACGCCAACCGGGACAAGGTGGAGGCCTGGTTGAAGTAGGGGCCGCCGCTCGGCCGGGTCGCTTGTTGTTGTACCCGGCCGGGGGTGTGGACGTAACCCCTGAGGAGGGCCCGGCAGGCTGTGGAGACAGCCTGCCGGGCCCTCCTTTGTGTCGGTGGCGGTCCGCCGGTGTGCTGGTGGCGGTCGGCCGGCGCATGGCCGGCCTCTGTCGTGGGGAGTCGGGCAGGGAGTCAGTACAGTCAGTCAGTATGTCGACCCCGGTGAGCTGATATATTTGATATATGTCAGCGGCCCGGGATGCTCCAGGATGCTGATGCCAACGTCCCGCGCGAAGGAAGAGGCGGCCGAAAGATGAGCAGCACCGAGGTTTCCCCGGCGACTGATTCGGCGCCGACGTCATTGGCCGACCTGGCCTATGAGCGCCTTCAGGATCGATTGGTCATGCTCGACATCCGGCCCGGCGAGCCGATGAACGACAGTCAGCTCGCTGCTGAGCTCGGCGTCGGACGTACGCCCGTTCGCGAGGCGCTCAAGCGGCTCGAGACCGACCACCTGGTGGTCTCGTACCCGCGCCGGGGCACATTCGCCACCATCATCGACGTGACCGAGCTCGGGGCGATCTCCGACATCCGCGAGCAGCTCATGCCGTTCGCGGCACGGCGGGCCGCCGTCCACGCCAGTAGCGCCATGCGTGACGCGCTGCGGGCCAAGGCAGCCGAGGTACGAAGCCACGAGAGCCCTGGCGGTGATCGCACCGCACTGATGCGGCAGGACATGTCGCTGCACCGGCTCATCTACAAGGCGGCCGGCAACCCGCACCTCGAGGACGTACTGATCCGCTACGACAACCTGGCCACCCGCATCTGGTGCCTGGTCATCGACCGGCTTCCCGACCTCGCACACCACATCACCGAGCACGCGGACCTGCTCGAAGCCGTAGCCGACGGCGACGCCGACCGCGCCGAACGCCTCACCCGCGAGCACATCGCGGGCTTCGCCCGCGAGATCCGCGGCGTGCTCTGACGGTTCGCGAGCTCGCCGCTCGGCGCTGCCGGACCGAGGCCCCGTCTGCGCGGGGTAGGCGCCTGCGCCTCGCTGTGCGGCGCCGACCTGCCGCGCACCCGCTGCGGTGTACGTAGCGGGGCCGCCGCGCACCTGGAAACGCGGCCGGCGCCGCATCGGGCGCGACCGGCTGCCCACCGCGCCGAGCCTGCCGAGCGCGAGTTGGAGACCGACTGGGAGCAGGCCGAGACCCGGCCTTCGCGGGTGCACCGGGCGGTCGGCTGGTGGCTGGGCCGCTGGGTGTGTGCCCGGCCTGGCTGGCCGGTTGTACGCAGCGTCAGCCTGGACGAGCGGTGCCCCCATGGCCGGAATCCGGCATGGGGGCACGCGGTCTTTCGTCGGGTCGGAGCGATCAGAGGTCGAAGAGGCCCTTCGGCTTCTCCGGGGCCTCATGCTGCTCCGGCTCGGCTTCCGGCGCAGCCTCGGCCTGCGGCCCGGGCTGTGACACCGGCTCCTCGACGGGCTCCGCGGGCGGCGCCGGAGCCGCCGGCGTCGCCCCCGGGATGTCGAAGAGCGACCGGCCGCTGGTGGCCGCGACCGGTTCCGACTCCTCGGGAGCGGCCGGGGCTGCCGGCTCCTCCTCGACGTCGAAGAGGGAGCCTGACGCTGCGGGCTTCGCGGTGGCTTCGGCTGTCGGCTCCGGTGTTCCGGTGGTCGCGGGCGCCGGAGCCTCGTCGGCCGGGATGTCGAAGAGCGACCCTCCGGAGGCGGTCGGCGTGGAGGTCGGCTCGGTTGTGGGTTCGTCGAAGAGTGAGCCGCCGGAGGGTGCGCGCTCGGCGGGTGTCTCGTCGAACAGCGATCCACCGGACACCGGCTTTGCGGGTGGCTCGGCCGGGGCTTCGTCGAGGAGCGAGCTGCCCGGGGTGGCTGGAGCGGCGGGCTCGGTTGTGGGCTCGTCGAAGAGCGATCCACCGGAGGTCGGTTTTGCGGGTGGCTCGGCGGGCGCCTCGTCGAAGAGTGAGCTGCCCGGGGCGGTCGCCGTGGCGGGCTCGGTTGTGGGCTCGTCGAAGAGCGATCCACCGGAGGTCGGTTTTGCGGGTGGCTCGGCGGGCGCCTCGTCGAAGAGTGAGCCGCCTGGGGCGGTCGCCGTGGCGGGCTCGGTTGTCGGTTCGTCGAACAGTGACCCGCCGGAGGCGGCTGGCGTGGGTGGCTCGGCGGAGGCTTCGTCGAAGAGCGAGCCGCCCGAGGTGGCCGGAGTGGCGGGCTTGGTCGTGGGCTCGTCGAAGAGCGATCCACCGGAGGTCGGTTTTGCGGGTGGCTCGGCGGGCGCCTCGTCGAAGAGTGAGCCGCCTGGGGCGCTCGCCGTGGCGGGCTCGGTTGTCGGTTCGTCGAACAGCGAGCCGCCCGGGGCAGTCGGCGCGGCGGGCTCGGCTGGGGGCTGGGCGAACAGCGACGCCCCGGCGGCGCCGGAGGCGGCGGGCTCCGTAGAAGCCGCAGCGGCTGGAGCAGTCGGAGCTGCCGCGGGGGTGGGAGCAGCGGCGGGTGCCTTCTCGGGCTCGGTCGCGGGCCCGCCCTTGACCGAGGCGAGGAGCATCTGGGCGACGTCGAGGACCTCTACCTCCTCGCGGGCGTCGGCCTTGGCCTGGAGGGCTGAGACTCCGTCGGAGAGCATCACCCGGCAGAACGGGCAGCCGACCACGATCTGGTCGGCGCCGGTGTCGACGGCCTCCGTGGTGCGGTTCATGTTGATCCGCTCTCCGATGCTCTCCTCCATCCACATCCGGGCACCGCCGGCCCCGCAGCAGAAGGACCGCTCCGAGTTGCGCTCCATCTCGACGTACGAAGCGCCCGGCACCACCTGCAGCAGTTCGCGCGGCGGGCTGTAGACCTGGTTGTGCCGGCCGAGGTAGCACGGGTCGTGGTAGGTGATCGACCGCTGGTTCGCGCCGGCCGCGGGGGCGACCGGAGTCAGCCTGCCCTCGCGTACGAGCCGGTTCAGCAGCTGGGTGTGGTGGACGACCTCGAGCTCGATGCCGAAGGCCTTGTACTCGTTCTTCAGCGTGTTGAAGCAGTGGGCGCAGGTCGCGACGACCTTCTTGACCTTGAACTCCTTGAAGGTCTCGATGTTCTCCTGGGCCAGGCCCTGGAAGACGAACTCGTTCCCGGCACGGCGCGCCGAGTCACCGGTGCAGGTCTCGCGATTGCCGAGTACGCCGAAGGAAACGCCGGCCATGTGCAGCAGCTCGGCGACCGCGCGGGTGGTCTTCTTGGCCCGGTCCTCGTAGGCGCCGGCGCAGCCGACCCAGAACAGCCAGTCGACCGACTCCAGCGACTCCAGGTCCTTGCCGACCTCCTTGACCTCGAACGGCAGGCCCTTGGCCCAGTCCATGCGTGCGTTCGGTGCCATGTTCCAGGGATTGCCCCTGTTCTCAAGGGACTTGAAGAGCTGGTTGAGCTCGGCGGGGAAGTTCGATTCGATCAGTACCTGGTAGCGGCGCATGTCGACGATGTGGTCGACGTGCTCGATGTCGACCGGGCACTGCTCGACGCAGGCGCCACACGTCGTGCACGACCAGAGCGCGTCCGCGTCGATGACGAAGTCGCCACCCTCGGGGTTGTACGAGCCCTCGCCCGCGTCGGGCTTGCCGATCAGCGCCCGCTCGGTGTGTCCGGCCAGGCCGGCGGCCTTGAGGTAGGTGTGCTCGCGCAGGCCCTTCATCAGCAGCTTCGGCGAGAGCGGCTTCTCGGTGTGCCAGGCCGGACACTGCGACTGGCAGCGACCGCACTCCGTGCAGGTGGTGAAGTCGAGGAGGCCCTTCCAGGAGAAGTCCTCGATCGCTCCGACCCCGAGCGTGGTGTCCTCGTCGAGGTCGTCGATGTCATCCAAGGTGATGGCCTTGCCGCCGACGGTCAGCGGCTTGACCGCGCCCAGCGCCGTACGGCCCGAGGCTTCACGCTTGAACCAGATGTTGAACCAGGCGGTGAACCGGTGCCAGGCGATGCCCATGGTCAGGTTGCGGCCGATGACGATCAGCCAGACCATCGCCAGCGCGATCTTGAAGAACGCGATGAAGTAGACGAGGTTCTCGTTGGTGCCCTGGCCGGCTGGGTAGAGCGCTTCACCGAGCCAGGACGAGAGCGGGAAGTGCGCGCGGGTCGCGTGCGCAGGGTCGGCGAGGTGGAACTCCGCGCCCCGTATGAACAGGATTGCCGCACCCTCGAGCAGGGCCAGGAACTCCACGAAGTAGGCCTGCCAGAACGTCGAGCCGAAGAACCGGCTCCTGCGGCCCTCGCTGCGAGGGTGGTGCTTCTGCCGGTAGACGATCAGCCAGACGATGCCGACCGTGCTCAGCGCCCCGATGAACTCGCTGAACCACTCGAAGGGATACCAGTGGCCCACGATCGGCCATGCCCACTCGGGGTCGAACAGCTGGAAGTAGGCGCCCACCACCGCGGTGCTCAGGAAGAGGAACGCCGCGAACACGAACCAGTGCATGATGCCGACCCAGGTCCACTGGAGCATCCGGGTGTGCAGCACGGTCTCCTTGAGCATGGTGACCGTACGAGCGCCCGGATCGTCGGTACGGCCCGGGCTCGCGGGCCCGCCCATCCGGATCACCCGGAGCATGCTCCGGACCGCGGGCACCAGGACGAACAGCGCGGCCAGCGTGAGCGCCAGCGACGCCACGATGGCGAAGATCTGCATCAGGGCTCCTCAAGGACGGTCTTCTGGCCGGGGTTCGTGGTGGAGCGTTGCGCGACCCGGCCGCTGGGGTGGCGCGGGTGGCTCTCCCGTGGTGTCAGAGCGGGAGGCTGCGGCTCCCTTGCGCCCCAAAGGGGCGCGGGGAACTGCGCGACCAGCCACGACGGAGCCGCAGACGATCGACGGCCCATCGTGGCTGGTCGCGCGGAGCGCTCGGCGGTGAGTGACTCAGCAGCCGCGCGCGAGGCCGGCGTGCCTCACCCGCTCACCCCACGCGACTTGAGCTCATCAATGATCGCGGGCACGACCTCATGCATGTCGCCCACCACGGCATAGTTCGCCTTGGTCATCATCGGCGCCTCAGGATCCGTATTGATCGCCAGGATCGTCTTCGACGACGCGCAGCCCGCCCAGTGCTGGATGGCACCGGAGATCCCGCAGGGGATGTACAGGTCCGGGCTGATCCGGGAGCCGGTCTGGCCGACCTGCTCATGGTGGGGCCGCCAGCCCAGCGAGGTGACCACCCGGGACACCCCGACCACGCCGCCGAGCAGCCCGGCGAGCTCGGAGACCGGGCCGAAGCCCTCCGGACCCCCCGCCCCGCGCCCTGCACCCACCACAACCTTGGCGGACTTCAGCGAGCCGGAGTGGTCGACCTCCTTGGTGCCGGTCGACACGACCCGCGATACGAGGTCGGACTCGGCCACCTCCGGGGTCACCTCCACCCAAGCGGCGGGTGACGCGCCCTCCACCGGCGATACGGCCCACGAGTGGCCGGCGACGGAGAAGAGCGCGGGCCGCTGGTCGAGCTTCATCTCCTCCAGGGCCGCCCCGCCGACCACCTGCCGGGTCACCACGAACGGCGCCAGGCCGTGGAACGCGGTCACGTTGGCGGCCATGGGCACGTCGAGCCGGGCGGCCAGATGCGCCAGCACCTCGTTGCCGCGCGGCGAGCCCGCGGCGGTGACCACGACGGAGCGGGTCGACTCGCGGATCGCCTGCAGAGCCGCCGCCCAAGCGGCACCGCCGTACGAAGTGAATGCCTCGCCCACCGCGTGGTGGACCTCGGCCGCCCCGTGGGTGCCGAGCTCGGCCGCCAGCGCGTCGCGGTCCTCGACCTCGCCGATCACGACCGCGCGGATGGCGATGCCGCCGCCCTCGGCCGCCAGCGAGCGGGCGAAGTTGAGCGTCTCCAGCGAGATCTCGCTCGCGGCGCCGTTCTCGGTCTCGACCAGCACCAGAATCATCGGGTCACCCCCAGCTTCTCAAACAGGTTCGCGACCGCTGCGGCCGCTTCCGTGCCCTCGCCCAGCACCTCGACCGTCGACGGCGCGGGCGGGGGCAGCAGCAGCCGCACCCGGTTCGCTCCGGCGGGCTCGGCCGACAGGGCCCGGGTCTCGATCTCGACCTTCTTGGCCGCCATCCGGCCCCTCAGCGTCGGATAGCGCGGCTCCGCGCCGCCCTCGAGGACGGTGGCGACGGCGGGCAGCGGCAGGGAGTAGGTCTCCTCACCGCCGGGGCCGTCGCCGCGGGCGGTCAGGTTGCCGTCGGCCACCTCGACCGTCGACACGCCGTTGACCACCGGTCGGCCGAGCGCGTGGGCCATCCGGATGCCCACCTGGAAGTCGCCGCTGTCGGCGGCGTCGTTGCCGAGCAGGATCAGGTCGTACGTCGTGCCCGCGGCCTCCTTCTCGCGTACGACGTGGGCGATCTCGCGGGCCACGTCGGCCGGCCCCAGCCGGGAGGGCTCCGCCTCCACGAGTACGGCGGCCTGGCAGCCGAGCGCCAGCGTGTCCCGCAGCTGCTCGGTGGCCTCGGACGGGCCGACCGTCAGCAGCGTGACCGTACCGCCGGTCGCCTCGGCGGTACGGACCGCCAGCTCGACCGCACAGCTCTCGTGGTTGCTCACGGTGAAGCCGACGTACCTCCCGTCGACGCCCTGCTGGTCGTCGGTGAGCAGGACCTCACCGGAGGAGTCGGGGACCCGCTTGATGCAGACCAGTACGTTCGTCATCGTTCACCTCTCGTGGTCTCGACAGGCCCGACCACTGACAGCCCTGCCATCAGCGGATCCGCTCGTTGTCCGGGTCGAAGGGCGGGGTGGCGTCGTTGGTGAGCACGGTCACCGGGTAGAGCTCCTCCATGTAGGAGACGGCGAGCTCGTTGCCGACCCGCGCCTCCTCGGGCGGCAGGTACGCCATCAGCAGGTGCTTGCCCAGCGAGGGGGCGGAGCCGGCGGCGGTGACGTACGGGTGGTGCCCGTGCCCGTCGGTCAGTGCCTCGCCCGAGCGGGTGAGGATCGGCTCGCCGCCGAGCATGTAGCGCTTCACCCCGGACGCCGAGGTGTGGTCGTCGACGGCCAGCGTGCACAGCACTGCCGCGGGCTCACTGGCGCGCTGGGCGAGGTAGGCCTCCTTGCCGATGAAGTCGGCGCCCTTCACCTTCGGCCGCTGCATGCCCGCCTCGATGATGGTGCGCTCGGCGTCGAGCTCGTGGCCGAAGGCCCGGTAGCCCTTCTCGAGCCGCCCGGTGGTCACGTAGACGCCGATGCCGACCGGGCGGGCGCCATGCGGCGCGCCCGTCGCGAGCAGCTTGTCCCACACCGCGGCGGCCTGGTCGAAGGGGACGTACAGCTCCCAGCCGAGCTCGCCGACGTAGGAGATCCGGGAGGCCAGTACGGTGATGCCGTCGAGGTCGATCTCGCGGCAGTTGAGGAACTTGAAGCCGTCGTGGGAGACGTCCGCGTCGGTGAGCTGCGAGAGGATGTCGCGGGCCCGCGGGCCCCACAGCCCGATCGTGGAGACCTGGTCGGTGAGGTCCTCCAGGGACGCGTCGTCGCCGAGCTGGTCGGCGAACCACTTCTTGTCCGCCATGCCGTGCGCGCCACCGGTGACGACCCGGAAGTGGTCCTCACCCAGGCGCATGACGGTGAGGTCGGAACGGAATCCGCCCTTGCCGTCGAGTACCGGCGTGTAGATCACCTTGCCGACCGGCACGTTGCACTGCGCGACGCAGGTGCGCTGTACGGCGTCCAGCGCGCCGGGGCCGGTGATGTCGAAGAGCGCGAAGGCGGTCAGGTCGATGACGCCCGCGGACTCGCGCATCCGCAGGTGCTCGGCGTTGATGATCGGGCTCCACCAGCGGGCGTCCCACTCGTGCTCGCGCGGCATCACGCGGTCGCCGTACACCTCGAGGAGGTCGGCGTTGGACTCGTACCACTGCGGCCGCTCCCAGCCGACCGCCTCGAAGAAGACCGCACCGAGCTTCTTCTGCGACTCGTGCATGGGGGAGAGCCGCTGCTCGCGGTCGGACTCGTACTGCTCGGCGGGGTGGACGATCCCGTACGTCTTGATGAACGACTCGGTGGTACGCAGCCGGGTGTGCTCGCGGCGCATCTGGTGCGGGTAGAACCGGGCGATGTCGCTGTGCGCGAGGTCGATCTCGCTGTGGCCGTGGGTCATCCACTCCGCGACCGCACGGCCGACGCCCGGGCCCTCCTTGATCCACACCGCGGCCGCCGTCCACAGCCCCTTCACCTCGCTCTCGCCGAGGATCGGGTTGCCGTCGCAGGTCAGCGACAGCAGGCCGTTGATCGCGTACCGGATCTCCGCGCCGTCGGCGCCCAGCAGCTCGGGCATCAGCTCGTAGGCCTGCTCCAGCTGCGGGTCGAAGTCCTCGGTGGTGAACGGCATTTCGGTCGGGCTGAGCTTGGCCTGCTCGATGCTCGGGATCTCCTCCGGCTCGTGCAGGATCGCCCGGTGGGCGTAGGACCCCACCTCCATGTCGGCGCCGTGCTGGCGCTCGTAGCAGAAGGTGTCCATGTCCCGGACGATCGGGAAGTTGATCTCGCCTTGCATGCCGGTCAGTTGCGGGCAGGGGCCGACGGAGATCATCTGGTGGACGGCGGGGGTCAGCGGGATCTTGATGCCGGCCATGTCGCCGAGCTTCGGGCTCCACACGCCGCTGGCGATCACGACGTACTCGGCCTCGATGTCGCCCTTGTTCGTGCGCACCCGGCGGATCCGCCCGTCCTCGACGTCCATGCCGAGCACCTCGACGTTGGGCACGCTCTTCAGCGCGCCGCTCTCGATGGCGCCGTCGCGCATGATCGTGCCGGCGCGCAGGGAGTCGACGACGCCGACGCTCGGGGTCCAGAAGGCGCCGATGAACTGGTCGGCCTCGATGAACGGCACCTTCTCCTTGACGAAGGCGGGGTCGACCAGGTGCGACTCGATGCCCCAGGCCTTGGAGCTGGACATCCGGCGGCGCAGCTCCTCCATGCGCTCCTCGGTGCGCGCGATCTCGAAGCCGCCGGACTCGGTGAAGACGCCCAGCTCCTTGTACTGCCGCATCGAGTCCAGCGTCAGGTCCGTGATCTCGCGGGAGTGGTCCACGGGGAAGATGAAGTTGGAGGCGTGACCGGTCGAGCCACCGGGGTTGGGCAGCGGGCCCTTGTCGATCTGCACGATGTCGCGCCAGCCGAGCCGGGCCAGGTGGTGGACCAGGCTGTTGCCGACGATGCCGGCGCCGATGACGACGCATTTCGCCTGGGGCGGGACCTCTGCCATGGCGGCCTCCTTCGAGGTGACACGCAACTGATATACTAGTTGTAAGCACGCTATATGGCAGGCGGTCGGCGGTCAAGGGGGAGCCCGGCCCGGCTCCCTGTCGGACTCGCCGCACAGGACCGACTCGTAGGGAACGGAGACCGCTGATGAACGCACGTCTGCTGGACGGCAAGGCGACCGCCGCCGACATCCGCCGTGAACTGGCCGAGCGCGTAGCCAAGTTGACCGCCACTGCCGGCCGCCCGCCCGGGCTCGGAACCGTCCTGGTCGGCGACGATCCCGGCAGCCACGCCTACGTCTCCGGAAAGCACCGGGACTGCGCACAGGTGGGCATCGCCTCCCTGCGCCGCGACCTGCCCGCCGACGCCACCCAGCGGCAGGTCGAGGACGTCATCGACGAACTCAACGCCGACCCCGCCTGCACCGGCTACATCGTCCAGCTCCCGCTCCCGCGCCCCTTGGACGCCAACGCCGTACTGGAACGCATGGACCCCGCCAAGGACGCCGACGGCCTGCACCCCGTCAACCTCGGCCGGCTCGTCCTCGGCGTCGAGGCTCCGCTGCCGTGCACTCCGCGCGGCATCGTCGAACTGCTCCGCCGCTACGACGTGCCCCTCGCCGGAGCACGGGTGTGCGTGATCGGCCGGGGCATCACCGTCGGCCGCCCCATCGGACTGCTGCTCACCCGGCGCTCCGAGAACGCCACCGTCACCCTGTGCCACACCGGCACCAAGGGCCTGGCCTGGCACGTCCGCGAGGCGGACATCGTCATCGCGGCCGCCGGCTCCCCCGGACTGATCACCAAGGACATGCTGCGCCCCGGTGCGGCGGTCCTGGACGTCGGCATCACCCGCACCGACAACGGACTGGTCGGCGATGTCCACCCGGAGTCCGCCCAGGTCGCCGGATGGCTCGCGCCCATGCCGGGAGGAGTCGGCCCCATGACCCGGGCGATGCTGCTCGCCAACGTCGTCGAGGCGGCGGAGAGGAACGCGAACGGCGTATGAACGCGTGTCGAGGAGGTCGCGTACCGCGGGGGCTCCACCCCCGTGGGCCGCGCCCTCCTCGATGGCTGCCCTGCCCGGGCACCGGGTGACGCCCATCGCCTCAGCACTCGATGATGTTCACCGCGAGTCCGCCCCGGGCGGTCTCCTTGTACTTCACGGACATGTCGGCGCCGGTGTCCTTCATGGTCTTGATGACCTTGTCGAGGGAGACCTTGTGGGAGCCGTCGCCGCGCATCGCCATCTTCGCGGCGGTGACGGCCTTGACGGCGGCCATGCCGTTGCGTTCGATGCAGGGGATCTGGACCAGGCCGCCGACCGGGTCGCAGGTCAGGCCGAGGTTGTGTTCCATGCCGATCTCGGCGGCGTTCTCCACCTGTTCCGGCGAGCCGCCCAGGACTTCGGCCAGCGCGCCGGCGGCCATGGAGCAGGCGGAGCCGACCTCGCCCTGGCAGCCGACCTCGGCGCCGGAGATGGAGGCGTTCTCCTTGAAGAGCATGCCGATGGCTCCGGCGGCGAGCAGGAAGCGGACGACTCCGTCTTCGTCGGCGCCGGGGACGAAGTTGAGGTAGTAGTGCAGGACGGCCGGGATGATGCCCGCCGCGCCGTTCGTGGGGGCGGTGACCACTCGGCCGCCGGCCGCGTTCTCTTCGTTCACGGCCATCGCGTAGAGGGTGATCCACTCCATGGCGTGGGCCAACGGGTCGCCCTCTGCGCGGAGTTGGCGTGCCGTCACCGCAGCCCGGCGCCGGACTCGCAGGCCGCCGGGCAGGATGCCCTCCTGCGACATGCCGCGGGCGACGCAGGCCTGCATCACGTGCCAGATGGCGAGCAGCCCCTCGCGGATCTCTTCCTCGGTGCGCCAGGCCCGTTCGTTCTCCAGCATCAGTGCGGAGATCGACAGGCCGGTCTCCCGGGCCAGGCGCAGGAGTTCGTCGCCGGTACGGAAGCGGTACTTGAGGACCGTGTCGTCGAGCTTGATGCGGTCGGCCCCCACCGCCTCCTCGTCGACGACGAAGCCGCCGCCCACCGAGTAGTACGTCCTCGTCAGGAGTTCGGCGACGGCAGCGTCGTACGCCCAGAGGGTCATGCCGTTCGCGTGGTACGGCAGCGTCTTGCGGCGGTGCAGGACGAGGGACTTGTCGAAGTCGAAGGCGATCTCCTGGGCGTCGCCGATCTCGGCGCCCAACAGCCGTAGCCTTCCGGTCGACTTGATCCGCTCGACGTCGTGCTCGGCCTGGACGACGTCGACGGTGTGCGGCTCGTTGCCCTCCAGGCCGAGCAGTACCGCCTTCGGGGTGCCGTGGCCGTGGCCGGTCGCGCCGAGAGAGCCGTACAACTCGGCGTGGACCGTGGCGGTCTCGGCCAGTACGCCGTCCTCCTTGAGGCGGGTGGCGAACATGCGGGCCGCGCGCATCGGGCCGACCGTGTGGGAGCTGGACGGGCCGATGCCGATCGAGAACAGGTCGAAGACCGAGATGGCCACGGTCACTCCTCAGAACAGGGAGAGGGGGCACCCGGTTCAAGTGCCCCATCGGACTTACGTGTTGAGACCGGGGTACAGCGGATGCTTGTCGGCCAGCGCCTTCACCCGGGCCTTCAGCGCCTCGGCGTCGTATGACGGCGTGAGAGCCTGCGCGATGATGTCCGCGACCTCAGTGAAGTCCTCGGCCTGGAAGCCGCGGGTGGCCAGGGCGGGCGTACCGATCCTGAGTCCCGACGTCACCATCGGCGGGCGCGGGTCGTTCGGGACGGCGTTGCGGTTGACGGTGATGCCGACCTCGTGGAGACGGTCCTCGGCCTGCTGACCGTCCAGTTCGCTCTCGCGCAGGTCGACCAAGATCAGGTGTACGTCGGTGCCGCCGGACAGGACGTTGACGCCGGCCGCGCGTGCGTCGTCGGCCGTCAGGCGGTCGGCGAGGATCTTCGCGCCCTCGACCGTACGGCGCTGCCGCTCCTTGAAGCCCTCGGAGGCGGCGACCTTGAAGGAGACCGCCTTGGCAGCGATCACATGCTCCAGCGGGCCGCCCTGAAAGCCGGGGAAGACGGACGAGTTGAGCTTCTTCGCGAAGTCCTTCTTCGCGAGGATGAAGCCGCCGCGGGGTCCGCCGAGCGTCTTGTGGGTGGTGGAGGTGACCACGTCCGCGTACGGGACCGGGTTCGGGTGGAGTCCGGCGGCGACCAGGCCCGCGAAGTGCGCCATGTCGACCCACAGGTACGCCTCGACTTCGTCGGCGATCCGGCGGAACTCGGCGAAGTCCAGCTGCCGCGGGTACGCCGACCAGCCCGCGATGATCACCTTCGGGCGGTGCTCCTTGGCCAGCCGCTCCAGCTCGGCCGTATCGACCAGGCCGGTGGCGGCGTCCACGTGGTAGGGCACCACGTTGAACTGCTTGCCGGAGAAGTTCAGCCGCATCCCGTGGGTCAGGTGGCCGCCGTGGGCCAGATCCAGGCCGAGGACGGTGTCGCCGGGCTGGGCCAGCGCGAAGAGCGCGGCCTGGTTGGCGGAGGCGCCGGAGTGCGGCTGGACGTTGGCGTACTCGGCGCCGAACAGCTCCTTGATGCGGTCGATCGCGATCTGCTCGGTTACGTCGACGTGCTCGCAACCGCCGTAGTAGCGGCGGCCCGGATAGCCCTCGGCGTACTTGTTGGTCAGCACCGAGCCCTGCGCCTCCAGGACCGCGACCGGCGCGAAGTTCTCGGAGGCGATCATCTCCAGGGTGGACTGCTGACGGTTCAGCTCGGCGTCGACCGCGGCGGCGACTTCGGGATCGAGCTCGTGCAGAGGGGTGTTCAGGACGGACATACGTCTCCTCAGCCGGCGATGTGCGGGAAACACGGGACGGTTGCGTCAGCGGAAGACCACGGTGTGGTGGCCGTTGAGCAGGATGCGGCTCTCGCTGTGCCACTGCACGGCCCGCGACAGCACCCGGGCCTCGACGTCTCGGCCCATGGTGACCAGCGCGTCGGGGTCGTCGGAGTGGTCCACGCGGACGACGTCCTGCTCGATGATGGGGCCCTCGTCCAGGTCGGGAGTGACGTAGTGGGCGGTGGCCCCGACCAGCTTGACTCCTCGTTGGTGGGCCTGGAGGTAAGGGCGGGCCCCCTTGAAGCTGGGCAGGAAGGAGTGGTGGATGTTGATGGCCCGGCCCTCGAGCCGCTTGCACAGGTCGTCCGAGAGGATCTGCATATAGCGGGCGAGGACCACGAGGTCGATGTCCAACCGCTGTACCAGGTCCAGCAGTTCGGCCTCCGCGTCCGCCTTGGTCTGTGGTGTGACGGGGATGTGGTGGAAGGGGATGCCGTGGGTGTGCGCGAGCGTCTCGAACTCCCGGTGATTGGAGACGATCGCCGGCACTTCGATGTTGAGGGCGCCGGTGCTCTTGCGGAACAGCAGGTCGTTCAGGCAGTGGCCGTACTTGGACACCATGATCAGGGTGCGCGTGGGGGCGGCCGCCTCGTGCAGCCGCCAGTCGATCCGGTACACCGCGGCCACCGGGGCGAAGTCGGTGCGCAGGCGCTCCAGTGACGTCTCGGGGTCGGAGACGTCGAAGTGGACGCGCATGAAGAAGCGGCCCTGAAGGCGGTCGTCGAACTGCTGGCTCTCCAGGATGTTCCCGGAGTGGTCGACCAGGAAGCCGCTGACGGCGTGGACCAGTCCGGCCTGGTCGGGACAGGACAGGGTGAGGACGAACTCGCGTCCGGGGTCGGGGCGAGGTGGCATGACATCCTCCAGCGGTGCGTAATGAGCAACAGCGCGAGCAATACGCAACATGGTCCAAGGGGGAGGTTGTCCGGTCAAGGGCGTTGCTTGATCGATGTCCGCCGGGCTGAATTTCCTGACGTCGTTGTGCAATGAGAAGCCTTCGGCGTGATGAGCAACACGCGCCCAACTGTCGCGCCATGCCCCTGCCGCCGCCCGGCCATGGATGCGACGGTGCGGGGAACCCGTACGGCCGGCACGTCTGCGCAGCCCGGCGAAAGGCGGTGAGGGACATGGAGCTGCCCCTGATCGTGGGGGTCGACGGTTCGGAATCGAGCCTCGTCGCGGTCGGCTGGGCGGTCGACGAAGCCGCCCGGCACGGACTGCCGCTGCGACTGGTGTACGCGTCCCTGTGGGAGCGGTACGAAGGGGCCATCCCGTCCGGCAGCGCCGACCGCCCGCCCGAGCAGGTGCCGGCGGACGCCATTCTCGTATCCGCGACAGAACGTGCCCGCCGACGCAACCCCGAGGTGAAGGTCTCCACCGAGGTGGTCCCCGAAGAAGCGGCGTCCGCCCTCCTGCACGAAGGCCACAACGCCTCCGCCCTGGTGACGGGAAGGCGCGGCCGCGGTGAGCTGACGGGCCTGCTGCTCGGCTCCGTCTCGCTCGCCGTGGCGGCCCGCGCCGACTGCCCCGTGATCGTCGTCCGCGGCGACAAGGCCGGCCTGGCCGGCATCCATGAGCGGATCATGCTCGGCGCGGGCGAGCCCACCACCGGCGGCGAGGCGGTGCGGTTCGCCTTCCGCGAGGCCGAGGCGCGGCGGTGCACCCTCGATGTCGTACGGGCCTGGCGCTGCCCCGCGCACGGAATCCCCGAACATCCCCTGCTCGCCGGGGATCCGGCGCACTATCACCAGGAGCAGGCGTCCGCCGTGCTCGATGCCGTGCTCCAGGACCCGATGGCGGACCACCCAGGCGTACGGGTTCGCCGTCACACCGTGGAGGGACCGGCCCGCAAGGTGCTGCTGCACCTGACGGCCGCCGCGGACCTGGTCATCGTCGGAACGCACCGCCGGTCCGGGCATCTCGGGCTCCAACTCGGCCGCGTAGGGCACGCGTTGCTTCACCACGCACAGTGCCCGGTGGCGATCGTGCCGGAGCGGGGGTGACCGTGTACCGACCGCTCACCCCCGCCACGCCCCGCGACCTGCTCGCACCCGTGCTGCGGGATGTACGGGCCGTCGTTTTCGACACCGATGGCGTGATCACCGACTCGGCCCGGGTGCACGCGGCGGCATGGAAGGCGGCGTTCGACGCCTACCTGCGAGCGCACCCGCCCAAGGACCCCGAACGGCGCCGCCCGTTCGACGTGCGGGACGACTATCTGCGCCACGTGGACGGCAAGTCCCGCCTCGACGGCGCCGCCGCGTTCCTGGCCGCACGCGGCATCGAGACCTCGCCCGAGACGGTGCGTGCTGTAGCGGCGGACAAGGAGCGCCGGTTCGTGCGGCGGCTGCGCGAGCACGGTGTCGACGCCTATCCGGGGACCATACGGCTGGTGTGTGCCCTGCGCCGGGCGGGGGTACCCCGTGCGGCGGCCTCCGCGTCCCGGCACGCCGGTGAGCTGCTGGTCCGGGCCGGGGTACGTGATCTGTTCGACGTCCTCGTGGACGGTGGCGAGGCGGCCCGCCTTGGCCTGGCGGGCAAGCCGCAGCCGGACCTGTTCCTGGAGGCGGTGCGCCGGCTCGGCGTCCCGGCCGGCCGCGCGGCCGTGGTCGAGGACGCGCTGGCGGGTGTGGAGGCGGGCCGGCGCGGCGGGTTCGCCCTGGTGATCGGCGTGGACCGCACCGCCGCTGAGGACAGCGGGGCGCGGCTGCTGCGGCACGGCGCCGACATCGTCGTACACGATCTGGAAGAACTGTGCGGGGGAGGAGCGCCGAAGTGACGGGCTGGAGCTGGGAGTACGAGGGCTACGAGCCCGCCGACGAACGCCTGCGGGAGTCGCTGTGCACCCTGGGCAACGGCTACTTCGCCACCCGTGGCGCGCTGCCGGAGTGCGCCGCCGACGAGGTGCACTACCCGGGCACCTATGTGGCCGGCTGCTACAACCGGCTCACCTCCGAGGTCGCGGGCCGCCAGGTGGAGAACGAGGACATGGTCAACGTCCCGAACTGGCTGCCCCTGCGCTTCCGCCTCCCCGGCGGGCCCTGGCTCACCCCCGACACCGCGGCTGTGCTCGACCACCGCCAGATCCTGCACCTGTCGGCCGGGCTGCTGGAGCGCCTGACACGGTACGACCTCGGTGAGGGACGCGAATTGAGGGTGCGTCAGCAGCGGCTGGTGCACATGGCCGACCCGCATCTGGCCGCGCTGCGCACCGAGTTCACGGCCGAGGGCTTCTCCGGGACGCTCGAGGTGGAGGCAGCCCTCGACGGCGGTGTCACCAACTCCGGCGTGCCGCGCTACCGGGACCTGGACGGCCGCCACCTGATCCACGTGCACACCGGCACCGCCGCCCCGGACACCGCGTGGCTGCGCTGCCGCACCGGTACCTCGGACATCCGTATCGGCATGGCGTCCCGCGTCACCGCCGAGGCACCCGTCACCATCCGCCACGAACCCCCGTACGCCCTCCAGCAGTTGACCCTCGATCTGACGTCGGGCCGCACCGCGACCGTGGACAAGACCGTCGCCCTGCACACCTCCCGCGACCCCGCGATCAGCGACCCGCTCCACACCGCCGTCGACCGGGTGGAACACGCCCCCGGCTTCGACGCGCTGCTGGAGTCGCACCTGACCGCCTGGGACCAGCTGTGGCGCCGCGCCGAGCTCGACGTTCCCGGGGAGGCGGGCCGCATCCTGCGGCTGCACCTCTTCCACGTCCTGCAGACCCTCTCGCCGCACACCGCCGACCTCGACGTCGGCGTACCCGCACGGGGACTGCACGGCGAGGCCTACCGCGGGCACGTCTTCTGGGACGAACTGTTCGTCCTGCCCTACCTCAACCTGCACCTGCCCGAGGTCTCCCGCGCCCTGCTCGGCTACCGCCACCGCCGCCTCGAACAGGCCCGGACCAACGCCCGGAGGGCGGGCCGCAGGGGCGCCATGTATCCCTGGCAGAGCGGCAGCGACGGACGCGAGGAGACCCAGCAGCTCCACCTCAACCCGCGCTCCGGGCGCTGGCTGCCCGACCACTCCCGCCTCCAGCACCACGTCGGCTCGGCGATCGCCTACAACGTGTGGCAGTACTGCGAGGCCACCGGCGACATGGAGTTCCGCGACACCAAGGGCGCCGAGATGCTGCTGCAGATCTCCCGCTTCTGGGCGGACGCCGCCGTCTACGACGAGACCTTGGGACGGCACCGCATCAGGGGCGTGGTCGGCCCCGACGAGTACCACGAGGCCTACCCCGGCGCGCGCGTGCCGGGCCTCGACGACAACGCCTACACCAACGTCACCGCCGCCTGGGTGCTCGCCCGCACCCTGGAGCTGCTGGAGACCCTCCCGGAGCCGCGGCGCCGCGAACTCGTCGAGCGTACGGGTCTGGAAGGGGGCGAACTCGAACTGTGGGAGGACGTCTCCCGTACCCTCCACGTGCCCTTCCACGACGACGTCATCAGCCAGTTCGACGGCTACGGCGAGCTGGCCGAGCTCGACTGGGACGCATACCGCGGGCAATACGGCGACATCCGGCGCCTGGACCGGATCCTGGAGGCCGAGGGCGACAGCGTCAACCGCTACCAGGCCTCCAAACAGGCCGACGTCCTGATGCTCGGCTACCTCTTCGCACCGGCCGAACTGCAGGGCCTGTTCCGCCGGTTGGGCATACCACTCGATGAGGACACCTGGCACCGTACCGTCGACTACTACCTGCACCGCACCAGTCACGGCTCCACCCTCAGCGGCCTCGTCCACGGCTGGGTACTGGCGAGGGCCCGGCGGGCCGAGGCGTGGAAGTTCTGCCAGGAGGCCCTCCAGGGCGACATCGCCGACATCCAGGGCGGCACCACCGGCGAAGGCATCCACCTGGGCGCCATGGCCGGCACCCTGGACTTCGTCCAGCGCGGACTGACCGGCCTGGAAACCCGGGGCGGCGCACTGTGGCTCGACCCGGTCCCGCTGCCCGAACTGTCCCACTACGGCTTCGCCCTGCGCTATCAGGGCAACTGGGGCGTACGGCTGCGCCTGGAGCCGGAGCTGCTGCAGATCGAGGTGCCGTCCTCCGACGCCTCACCGATCGAGATACGGCTGCCGGACCGCACGGTGTGCCTGCAGCCGGGGGAGACCGGTCGACTGGTGCTCCCGGAGTGAGCCCAGGGCCGTGCGAAGCGGTCCTAGGATCGGGCCATGAGCCGAACCGACCGTGCCAGCCGGGTGATCGCGGCACCACCGGCGACCGTCTACGCCGCCCTCCTCGACCGGAAGTCGCTCGAGGCCTGGCTGCCGCCGGAGGGCATGCGGGGGCGGGTCGAGCGGTGGGATCCCCGGCCCGGTGGCGGGTTCCGGATGGTCCTGACCTACCTCGACGCCTCCGACAGTCCCGGCAAGTCGTCGGACGCGACGGATGTCGTCGACGTCGGGTTCGCGGACCTGGTGCCGCCGGAGCGCGTGGTGCAGCGGGCGGTGTTCGAGGCCGACGATCCGGCGTACGCGGGCACCATGACGATGACCTGGCATCTCGCGGCCGCCGGTGATGGTACGGAGGTGACCGTCACCGCCACGGACGTGCCACCCGGCATCGACCAGGCGGACCACGAGGCCGGCATCGCCTCCTCGCTGGCCAACCTGGCGTCGTACGTCGAAGCGGCTGGCTGACGCCTGCTGGCTGTGGGCTGAGCGCCTAGCTCATGCGGGCGGCGTATGTCCCGTTCAGGATGGAATTGCGGAACCGTTCCGGCCTGTGCGAGGAAGAGGGATCGTCATGAAGGCACTTGTCTTTCACGGCCCCGGCCAGTCGGCATGGGAGGACGTCCCGGACCCCGCCGCCGAGGACGCCACCGACGCCATCGTCCGCGTCGACGCCGTCACCATCTGCGGGACGGACCTGCACATCCTCAAGGGCGAGGTACCGGAAGTGCGTCCCGGTACAGTCCTCGGCCATGAAGCCGTCGGTGAGGTCGTCGAGGTCGGCGCCGATGTGCGTACGGTTCGCCCGGGCGTCCGGGTGCTGGTCTCGTGCATCACGGCGTGCGGCCGCTGCGGCTTCTGCAAGGAGGGCGGTTACGGGCAGTGCCGCGGGGGAGGGGGCTGGATCCTGGGCCACGTGATCAACGGAACGCAGGCCGAGTTCGTCCGCGTACCGCACGCCGATCTCTCCGTGCATCCGCTGCCCGGCGCGCTGGACGCCAAGGACGCCGTACTGCTGGCCGACATCTTCCCGACGGCGTACGAGGTGGGCGTGCTCAACGGGCGCGTACGGCCCGGAGACACGGTCGCCGTGGTCGGGGCGGGACCGGTCGGCCTCGCCGCGATCGCCACAGCCCAGCTCTACACCCCGCAGCGGATCATCGCCGTGGACACCGCCCCGGCCCGGTTGGAGGCGGCCAGACAACTCGGCGCGGACGCCGTGGCCGCCGCCGCGGGCGACGAAGCCGAACAGCTGGTCGCCGACCTCACCGAGGGACTCGGCGCCGATGTGGTGATCGAGGCGGTAGGGGTGCCGGAGAGCTTCGAGATGTGCACGCGCATGGTGCGCCCCGGCGGGCATGTGGCCAACGTCGGCGTGCACGGTAAACCCGCCACTCTGCACCTCGAGAACCTGTGGATCAAGAACGTCACCATCACGACCGGCCTGGTCGACACGTCATCCACACCCACCCTGCTCCGCATGATGGCCGCAGGCCACCTGCCCGCCTCGTCCCTGGCCACGCACACCTTCCCCCTGAACCAGATGGAGGAGGCGTACGACGTCTTCTCCCGCGCCTCCGTCACCGGCGCCCTCAAAGTCGTACTGGGCGGGCAGCCGCACGACACGGTGGTCGTCAAGGCGGCCGGTCCGGGGCAGTGACCGACCGTGCCGGACGAAACGTGCTGCCGCCGGTCGGCATGCGGCGGCCAATCGGTGGGCGGGTTGAGTGACGGCCTACTCCGGCGCTCGAGCGGTCGTCCGGCGCGGCACCAGCGTGGGGGACAGCCTGACCTGGACGGAGGGCCGGTGGCGGTCGGCGATCCGTTCCAGGAGGAGGCGGGCGGCGGTTCTGCCGATCTCGTGGCCCGCCTGGTCGACGCTGGTCAGCGACACCGGGCCGAACGCGGCGAAGGTGGTGTTGTCGTAGCCGGCCACCGAGATGTCGTCGGGGACGGACAGCCCGGCTTCGGTGATCGCCTCCAGCGCGCCCATCGCCACGACGTCCGCTCCGGCGAAGACGGCTGTCGGCCGCTGCGGGCGTTGGCGTTCCAGCAGTTCTTTCGCGCCCCGGTAGCCGCCCTCCTGGGTGTAGCTGGTGGACACGACATCGATGCACTCCTCGAGGCCGTGGGCTCGCATGGCCTGCCGGTAGCCGTCGGCGCGACGGGCGTTGGGCATCTCCGCGAGGCGCGTCGGGTCGGTCTCGAGGTGCTCGATGTGGGCGATGCGCCGATGTCCCAGAGCGGCGAGGTGGCCGACGACCAAGGAGGCGCCCTCGACGTCGTCGTCCGCCACCGTGTCGTACGCCGGAGAGGATCCGTGCCGGCCCACGATCACGGTCGGAACGGCGGAGGCCACCTCGTCGAGACGCTTGCGTGACGCCAGGGGCGCGACCAGGATCAGGCCGTCCATGCCGCGGTCGATCAGGGCCTCGGTGACCCGGGCCTCCCCCTTCTCGCCGCAGTCGCCGGGTCCCAGGAGCACCTGGTACTCGGTGTCCTGGAGCGTATGCGTGATGCCGTCGAGGACCTCGGGGAAGAACGGGTTGCGGATGTCGGGCAGCATGACGCCGATGGTGTACGTCTTCCCGCGCAGCCCTCTTGCCCCGGCGTGCGGCCGGTAGCCCAGCTCGTCGATCGCACGGCGCACCTTCGCCTGCATCTCGGGGCTGGCTCCGTACGCGTTGCGCAGCACCTTGGACACGGCGGTCGTGGACACCCGCGCATGCCGCGCGACATCGACGATGGTGACGCGGCGGCGTGGCGCCGAGGGCTCCATCCGGTTCCTTTCTCATGGGGAACGTTGCTCCCGAGTGTACGTACAGACACGGCAGTTCAGCGGGTGCGTAGAGGATGCCGCGTCGTGTCCACCTCGTAACAATCCTGCAGCGTGTGCGGCATCTTGACGTCACGCGGGAGGCTCTCTAGGGTCTGGCCACACCCAGTGGGAAACGTTACCCACTGCCCAGCCGCAGGACTACGCCCCCGTCGGACCGCCAGCCCCGATACGAAGAAGCCGACAGGCGCTCCTCCCCATCTCGCGCCGACCGGAGCCCTGACCCAACCCTCGTGTTGAAACGTTTCAGGAAAGGAGGTGTGCCGGTGACCCTGGCCCCGCACAAGCACCTCGCGGATCACGGGCGGCCCCCGGACGCGGAAGAGATCCGCGGAGTCCGAATCCGGCGGGCGCGCACCACCCCGCCCTGGTGGTTCGCGCTGCCCGCCCTGCTGCTGTTCGCCTTCGTCGTCCTGGTGCCGAGCGCGCGCGGTGTGCACTACGCCTTCACCGACTGGGACGGCCTGGATCCCAGCTTCTCCTTCGTGGGCCTGGACAACTTCTCCGCCATGCTCGACGACCCCGACGCGAAGGTGGCCATCTGGCACACGCTGCTGATCGCCGTGGCGATCACCGTCATCCAGAACGGGGTGGGCCTGCTGCTGGCCCTCGGGGTCAACTCGGCCATCAAGTCCCGGAACCTGCTCAGGGTCTTCCTGTTCGCCCCGGCCGTGATCACCCCGATCGTGACCGCGTACCTCTGGCGCAACCTGCTCGGCCCCGACGGCGCGGTCAACAGCCTGCTCGGCGCGATCGGCCTTGACGGCCTGGGGCAGGACTGGCTGGGCAGTCCCCGGCTCGCCCTGTGGTCGGTGATCGGCGTGATCGTCTGGCAGTACGCCGGCTACTCGATGGTCATCTTCCTTGCCGGGCTGCAGTCGGTACCGAAGGAGATCCATGAGGCGGCGTCCATCGACGGGGCAGGTCCGGTACGGCGCTTCTGGTCGGTCACCCGGCCCCTGCTCGCCCCCGCCTTCACCATCAACCTGATGCTGTCGATCATCGGCGGGCTCAAACTCTTCGACCAGGTCTACGCGTTGACCGGCGGCGGCCCCGGCCACGCCACCGACACCATCTCCACACTCATCTACAAGGACGCCTTCACCCTCGGCGAGTTCGGCTACAGCATCGCGCTCGCGGTGGTCCTCACGATCATCGTCGCGGTCGCCTCCACGGGCCAGTACCTCGCGCTGGCCCGCAACGAGAGGGCCGCCTCATGAACCGCTACCGCCGCCGCACCTTCGCGCTCGAACTGACGATGATCGCCGCCGCCCTGTTCGTCGGCTTCCCGGTGTACGTCCTGGTCAACCTCGCCGTACGCCCCACCTCGGACACCTCGTCACCGATCAGCCCGACCACCTCGCCCACCCTGGACAACTTCTCGCAGGCGTGGCAACAGGGGGCGCTCGGCGGGGCGTTGGGCAACAGCCTGCTGGTGACAGCCGTCAGCGTCGTCATCGTGCTGGCCGTCTCGTCACTCGCGGCGTACCCGCTGGCCCGCGCGACGGCCCGCTGGTCGAGGTGGACGTATCTGATGTTTCTCCTGGGCCTCGTCCTGCCCTTCCAGCTCGCCGCGCTGCCGCTCTACCAGACCATGCGCGACATGGGCCTGCTCGGCACCCCCTGGGCACTGATCCTCTTCTACTCCGGTCTGCAGGTGCCGTTCACCGTCTTCCTGTACGTCGGCTTCCTGCGCGCCCTGCCCCGCGACTTCGAGGACGCGGCACTCATCGACGGCTGCACCGCGCTGCAGGGCTTTCGGTACGTGGTCCTGCCGATGCTCAAACCGGTCACGGTGACGGCCCTGGTGCTGAACACCGTCGCCGTCTGGAACGACTTCTTCACCCCGCTGCTGTACCTAAGCGGCAGCGCCCAGCAGACCATGCCGGTCGCGATCGCCGGCTTCGTCGGTCAGTACGTCACCGACTGGAACCTCATCTTCGCCGCCCTGGTGATCAGCATCCTGCCCGTCCTGCTCGTCTACTTCGTGCTCCAGCGCAGCATCATCAACGGCTTCGCGGGAGGGCTACGGGGATGAGACGCGACGCCCACCCGTCACCGAGGCCCGGTGGCTCTTCCCCGAGGAGGACATCATGAAGACACGTCAACTTCCAGCTTGGATGGCCGCGTTGACGGCCGGTTCCCTGCTGGCCGCGCTGTCCGCCTGCAGCGGCGGCACCAAGGCAGGCTCCGACGACGCGGGCGGCGGTGGCGCGAAAACGCTCACGCTGGCTTCGGTCGACCAGGGCTCGATCGAGGACGTCGTCAAGGCCTTCGAGAAGGCCAACCTGGGTGTCAAGGTCCGCTACACCACCAGCGGCGCCGACCAGTACCAGCAGCAGATCCGCACCCAGCTGTCCTCGGGCACGGCACCCGACGTGATGTCGGTCTGGCCGGGCAACGGCAACCCCGGCGCCACGTACGTCCTCGCCAAACCCGGCTACTTGCGCGACCTTTCGGACCAGCCCTGGGCTGCCAAGCTGCCGGACGTCATGAAGACCGTCGCCCAGTACGAGGGGAAGACCTACACCGGGATCTTCGGGCAGAACGGCATCGGCGCGGTCTACAACCAGCAGGCGATGGAGAAGGCGGGACTCACTCCGCCGGACACCTGGACTGAGCTGCTGGAGTTCTGCCGGGACGCGAAGGCCAAGGGCACCCCCGCCTTCGCGCTGGGCAACCAGGACAACTGGGTCACCCAGCTCGTCCTGTACGCACTGGTCGCCACCACCGTGTACGGCGACGACCCCGACTTCGACCAGAAGATGCAGGCCGGCGAGGCCACCTTCGCCAAGTCGCCCTGGACCACGGCCCTGGACAAGTACCTGACGATGGAGAAGACGGGCTGCTTCCAGAAGAACCCGCTGGGCACCAACTACGAAGCCAGCCAGCAACTCGCCGCCACCGGCAAGACGCTCGGCATCATCCAGGGCAACTGGGTGATCGCCCTCCTGAAGGGCAAGAACCCGAAGGGGACGTTCACGCTGCGGGCGCTGCCGGCCACCGACGACCCGGCCGAGACCATCATTCCGGCCGCGGCGGGCGCCGGCTACGGCGTCAACGCCAAGGCGAAGAACGAGGAACTCGCCCTGAAATTCGTGAATTTCGTGATGTCGCCCGAGGGCATGAACCTGTTCGTCAAGAAGCAGGGCGGCCTGCCCTCGCTGCCCGACACGGGCTTCGCGGCCGACCCGTCGCTGGCCGAACTGTCCAAGTTCATCGAGGCGGAACGGACCGTGCCGTTCATGGACCAGCTCTGGCCCAACGCCAAGGTCCAGCAGACCATGCTCAGCGGCCTCCAGGAGATCTTCAGCGGACAGTCCACGCCCAAGGAACTCCTCGACGACATGGACGCCGACTACAAGGCCGGCTCCTGACCATCGTCGCCGGTCGCCGGTCACTGCTCCGGCACCGGCACACGGCAACACCCGTACCCGAAATCGCATGATCGGAGGTTGGCATGCCCGACGCCCCGAGCGGAGCGCTAGGCCGTAGACAGGTGGTCGGCACGATGGTCGTCTCAGCGGCAGGGCTGGCAGTGCCCGCGGCTCCCGGGCTCCCCGTGCCAGCGGCCCACGCCGCCGCGGAGGGCGGCGGACCGGGCGCGAGGGTCACCGGTCTGGCCGTCGACGGCCGCGAGGACAACCCGCTCGGCGTCGACGACCCCGCCCCGCGACTGAGTTGGCGAGTGGCGGGGGCCGGGGAGGGATGGACTCAGGTCGCCTACCAGGTTCACGCGGCGCGCTCCGAAGCGGATCTCGACAAGGGTCCTCTGCTGTGGGACAGCGGCAAGGTCCGCTCCTCGGCCCAGACGGACATCGCATGGCACGGCCCCGCTCTGGCCTCGCGCGACCGGGTGGTCTGGCAGGTGCGGGCCTGGGGCACCGACGGCGACGCGACACCGTGGAGCCGGCCCGCTTCTTGGGAGATGGGGCTCCTCAAGCGCTCCGACTGGGACGAGGCCCAGTGGCTCGAGTACCCGGGCCGAACCGTCGACCAGCCACTGCCGGTGTTCGCCCGCGCCTTCCGGGTGGACGGTCGACGGGGAAGGGTCGTCAGGGCGAGGCTGCACCTGTCCGGCATCGGACTGCACGTGGCCCGGCTCAACGACCGGCCCGTCACCGATGAGGTGCTCGCCCCGGGTAACTCCAACTACCAGCTCTCCACCGAATACCGGGTCTACGACGTCACCCACCTCATCCGCCGCGGTGACAACGTCCTGGGCGTCGAACTGGGCCACGGCACGGCGCTCGTGACCCGGTCGGTCACGCATCCCGCGACCGGCCGCACTGCCCCGTACAGCTGGTGGCAGAGCCAGTTCAAGGGCAGCGGCCACCTCGTCTCGCCCGCCGCCCGGGGCACCACCACCATCAAGGTGAGCAGCGTGGTGGGCTATCACGTCGGCGGCACCGTCAACATCGACACCGGCGACGGTGGCGAGCGCCTGGAGTCACGCACCATCACCTCGATCGGCACCGCGGGCACCGACGGCACCGGTATCGCCTTCGAGCCCGGCCTCGCGTCCGCTCACGAGAGCGGTGCCGCCGTCTCCGGCTCCGGCAACTCCCTTGCGAGCACCGACCCGAGCGCGGGCGCCGCCGTCTCCCCGAGACTGATCGCCCGACTGGAACTCACGAGAGCGGACGGGACGGTCGAGACCGTCGTCAGCGACCGCTCGTGGAAGACGGCTCTCGGCCCGACGGTCACCGCCAACTGGTACTCCGGCTCCGACTACGACGCCCGGCGCGAGCAGCCCGTCTGGACCGCCCCCGGTGCGGATCTCGGTGAGTCGGCGAGGCGGCGCGACGGCTCGGCCATGGGCTGGGTGGACGCAGGAATCGCTCCACCGCCCAACCTGACCACCGAGCTGGTCTGGCGGGTGGCGGAGCCGCTCAGGGTCGTCGACAGGCTCCGACCGGTCAGTGTCACCCGGCCGCAGCCAGGCGTGTGGGTCTTCGACTTCGGGCAGAACTTCGCCGGATGGCCGTTGCTCGAGCTCGACGGTCCGCTCGAGGCCGGGACCACGGTCAAGCTGTACCCCGCCGAGTCGCTGAACGCCGACGGCACCGTCAACCAGGCTTCGATCATGGGTGGTGGCGCCGCCCGCGGCACCGACGTGTTCGCCGCCTACACGACGTACGGCGACCGGCGAGGCGAGCGGTGGCACCCGCAGTTCCACTACTTCGGCATGCAGTGGGTGCAGGTGACCGGCCTGCCCGAGGGCTACCTACCGACCCGGGACACGGTGACCGGCCTGCAGATCCACGCGGATGCGCCGGCCGCCGGTTCGGTACGGACGTCCGACGACCGGATCAACCGCATTCATCGCATGGCCCGTTACTCGGTCATGAGCAACACCATGTCCACCTTCACGGACTGCCCGGGCCGCGAAAAGCTCGCCTACCCCGCCGACTACGTACAGCCCTTCGGCTCCCTGCACCGCACCTTCGGATATCCGGCCTACCTGCGCACCATGCAGCGGCACCTGGCGGAGGGCCAGTCCCGGGCCGGCGACAACATCGGCAACGTCGCGCTCAAGGCCCCGGTGTACGACTGGGGATACACCGGCCGGTTCGGCGACGAGATCAACTGGGGCAACGGCATCATTCTCGTGCCCTGGCTGGCGTACGAGACGTACGGCGACACCCAGACGATGAGCCGCTACTACGCGCAGATGCAGGCCTTCCTCACCTACATCAGGACTAGGAAGGCCGGCATCGGCGCGGACGCCCACATCGTGGACGCGGCCCTCGCCGACTGGATCGCCAGTGAGAACACCTCGGGCCGCATCACCGGAACCTGGGGCTACTACCAGATCGCCGACCGAATGGCCCGGATGGCAGGGCTGATCGGGCGCTCTGCGGACGCGGCCGAATACCGCAGCCTCGCGGCCAACATCAAGGACGCGTTCAACGACGCCTTCTACAACGCGGCGCTCGGCCGGTACACCGCCGAGGGAGACCAGGGCGATACGGGGGCGACCCAGGCCGCGCAGGCGCTCGCGCTGGACGAGGGCCTGGTCCCGGAGGGCGAACGCGGGAAGGTCCTCGACGCCCTGGTGGAACTGGTCTACGCCCACCGGCCGTTCGGGGGAGGGCCGCACTTCAGCGGCGGCACGATCGGCCTCGCCCCGATCGTCAGGGCCCTGCACGAAGGCGGCCGCGACGACGTCCTGTGGGATGTCCTCCAGGAGGACACCCGCCCGAGCTACGGCCACTTCATGGCACCCACCACCGCCAATCCCAAAGGCCTGACGACCATTCCCGAAGAGTGGGACATGGACAACTCCAAGAACCACATGATCCTGCTGCAGATCGAGGAGTGGTTCCACAACGGCCTGGTGGGGATCCGCCGGCCGCGCGGCAAGGCCGGCTACCGCGAGTTGGTGATCGACCCCCGCCCGGTCGGCGATCTCACCCATGCCGAGGGCAGCTATCGGACGCCGCACGGCGTGGTGTCCGCGCGGTGGACCCGAAAGAACGGCAGGTTCCGGCTCGATGTGGAACTCCCGCCGAACACCACGGCGGAGATCCGGATGCCCACGGACGATCGCGCCACGTATGCCGTCGGCTCCGGGCAGCACACGTTCACCACCCGCGACCTCTCGATCGATTCCCGGAAAACCGGAAGGACCAAGGTGTGAGCCATGTACGTCGTCGAACGGTGCTCGCAGTGACGGCCGGCGCCATGTCGGCAGGGGCTGGTGGCATGGGTGGCGTGGGTGGCGGAACCATCGCGCACGCGGCGTCCTCCTTCCGCCTGGGGGATGCCGCGGTGTACGGGCTGACCGTGGAACACCGTACGGATCACCTGGGCGTGGACGCCGCCCGCCCGCGCTTCGGCTGGCGCATGCGGTCGGCAGCGCGCGGCCGGAGCCAAGGGGCGTACCGGCTCCTCGTGGCGAGCGCCCGGGACAAGCTGTCCACCGCCCGCGCGGACGTCTGGGACAGCGGGCGAGTGCGATCCTCCGATTCCGTGGCCGTCCGCTACGCGGGCAGGCCGCTCACCGCCTCGACCCGCTACTACTGGACCGTCACCGTCTGGGACGCCGAAGGCCGTCCGGTCGGGATCGCATCCCCGTCGTACTTCGAGACGGGTCTCATGAGCACGGACGGCGTGGCCGGATGGGACGGCGCCCAGTGGATCGGAGTGAAGGGGAAGCGCCCAAACTCGCCCGGTGCACCGATGCTGCGGAAGCAAGCGTCCTTGAAGAAGCGGTTCGACGTCCGTGATGCCCGGCTGTACGTCTCGGCCCTCGGCGTGTACGAGGCCCACGTCAACGGATGTCACGTCACCGTTCCGCAGGACGGCGGCACCACGATCGAACTGCTGCCGCCGGGCTGGACGAACTACGACGCACGCGTCAACTACATGACGTACGACGTCACCGACCTCGTGACGCGGGAGCCGGACGTCACCCTCGCGGTCGTCCTGGGCAACGGCTGGTACAACGGCCGCGTCTCCGACGGCAGTACGTACTATTCCAAGGACGGCAACGCCCTCGCGGTCAAGGCCAAGCTGCTGATCCGGTACGCCGACGGGACCTCGCAGACGGTCGTCACCAGGCCGGACGGCGGCTGGAAGGCCACGGACACCGGCCCCTACCGCGCCGACGACATCTACGACGGTCAGACCTACGACGCCCGCAGGGAACCGCCGGGCTGGACGGCGCACGGATTCGACGACTCCGGCTGGTCGGACGTGGAACGCGTCGCCTTCGAGGACAAGTACCCGGACGTCCAACTGCTCGCCTACCCGGGCGAGACCGCACGCTTCATGCCGCAGTGGGACCGGCGGCCGCGGTCGATCACCGTCGCCACCGGAGTGACCGGACAGGACGGCAGCCCCAACGGTAGGGGACGCATCATCGTCGACCTCGCCCGGACGGTGACCGACCCGGAGAAGGCAGCCTGCGCACTGGTCACGATCGGCAGCGGCGACACCGCGATCTTCGACCTCGGCCAGAACATGGTCGGCGTCGCCCGCTACAGCCTGCGCGGACCGGCCGGAGCCAAGGTCGAGTTCAAGTTCGGCGAGATGCTCAACGACGACAGCTCCGGCGCGGACGGCCCCGAGGGCTCCGTCTACCGGGCCAACCTCCGCAGCGCCAAGGCCACCAGCACGTACATCCTCAAAGGCGACCGGAACGGCGAGACCCACCAGGACTCCTTGACCTTCTACGGCTTCCGCTATGTCTCCGTCACTGCGACGGAAACCGTCACCATCACCGGCCTGACCGGAAAAGTTGCCACGTCCGCCGTCCGCGAGACCGGCACCCTCACCACCGACCATCCGGACATCAACCAACTGGCGAGCAACATCCGTTGGGGCCAGCGCGGCAACTACCTCTGGGTGCCCACCGACTGCCCGCAACGCGACGAACGCCTCGGCTGGACCGGCGACACCCAGGTCTTCGCCACGACCGGCCTCTACAACGCGGACGCGGGAGTCTTCCTCAGCCACTTCCAGGACACGGTCGTCGACTCGGCTGCCATCTACGGCGCGGACAAGGCGCAGTTCACCGGGGTGGCTCCCGGCGGCCGGTACAACTTCCCGGGCGGCGGGAGTGGTTGGGCGGACGCCGGAGTCATCGTGCCGTGGACCGTGTGGCAGATGACCGGTGACGCGACTGTGGTCAGGGACAACTGGCCTGCGATGACCAGGTACGTGGACTGGATCCGGCAGCAGACCGGCGACACCTACTTCGGACAGGGCTCCCTCACCGGCGACTGGCTGGCCCCGCAGAAGACCAGCGCCCAGCTCATGAGCGACGTCTACTACGGCTATGTCGCCCGGCTGATGGCACAGATGGCCCGCGCGACCGGCAAGACGGCGGAGGCAGACGCGTACGAGCGGCTCTTCGGACACATCAAACAGGCCTTCATCACCAAGTACCTGAGTACCGAGGGCGATCGGGTCACGGTGAAGTCCAGCCTGGGTGACGCGTCACCGATCGAACCGGGCGCCGACCCCAACGAGAAGACGGAGGACAACAGCCAGTCGGCGCTGCTGTGGGTCCTCAAGCTTGGCTTCTACGAGACGGAGGCCCAACGCCGCACGCTCGTCGGCCTGTTGGCCGACAACATCGGCAACGACGAGGCCTACAAGGCCGCCCACCCGAACAGCACCCGGGTCAAGTACGCCGAGAACACGCTGTCCGTCGGCTTCCTCGGCGTCAACGTCCTGGCCCCCGTCCTCACCGACGAGGGCCGCGCCGACCTGGCGTACAAACTGCTGCACCAGGACGCGCTGCCGTCCTGGCTGTACTCGGTACACAACGGCGCCACCACCGTCTGGGAGCGCTGGAACTCCTACTCCGAGGACGCCGGCTTCGGCCCGGTCAGCATGAACTCCTTCAACCACTACGCGTACGGCGCGATCATGGAGTGGATGTACGCCTACATGGCCGGCATCGCCCGCGACCCCGACAGCCCCGGTTTCAAGCACTTCATCCTGCAACCCCACCTCGATCCCACCGGCAAGGTCACGCAGGTCTCCGGCTCGTACGAATCGCCGTACGGAGAGATCCGCAGCGAGTGGACGGTGGAGGCCGGAGGCGGGACCCTCGCGTACGAGACGGTCGTGCCCGCGAACAGCGAGGCGACCCTGCGGCTCCCGGCCACCTCCGCCGCCACCGTCCGCGAGGGACGCACCCCACTGGCACGAGTGGAGGGGGTCCGCTTCCTCGGCCACGCGGACGGGGTGGCCTCGTACCGGATTCCTTCCGGCTGGTACAAACTCACCGCCCGGCTGCACTGAGCTGCGCACCCGTCAGGGAAGCACCACGATCTTGCGTCCCTGGCCGGCTGCGAACCGTTCCAGTGCCTGTGGGTACTGCGTCAGCGGCAGCCGGTGGCTGATGAAGATCTGGGGATCGAGCACCCCGGTGGCGAACAGTTCCGCCGCGCGCTCGTAGCTGTGCAGCACCGCCATGGAGCCGGTGATGGTGATCTCCTGGTTGTAGATGCGGTACGGCGAAATGGTGGCCGTGGTCGCGTAGTCGGACACCCCGAACTGCAGAAATGTTCCGGCCTTGGCAACCCGTTCCAGGCCGTCCTGGATGGCGGCGGCGTTGCCGGTCGCGTCGACCACCACGTCCCAGCCGGCCGGGCGCCCCAACTCCTCGGCGGACAGCGCCGCTTGTGAACAGCCCAGCTTCTCAGCCGTCGTCAGCCGCTCCGGATTGACGTCGACGACATCCACCGAGGCGGCACCGGTGCGCTTGGCCAGCTCCAGCATCATCAGGCCCATCGTCCCGCTGCCGTAGATCAGCACATGGGAGCCGAGCCTGCTGCTGAGCACGTCGTATCCGCGCACGGCGCAGGACAGCGGCTCGATCAGGGCCGCGTCCTGGACGTCCACGTGGTCCGGCAGCCGTACGCAGTTGGCGACGGGTGCCACGGCGTACTCGGCCGCGCCACCGGCCACGGTCACGCCGATCGCCTGCCACTGGTCGCAGAGGTTGTTGCGTCCCACCCGGCAGTAGCGGCACTCGTTGCAGTACAGCGAGGGGTCCACGGCGACCCGGTCCCCGATCGCGAGTTCGGTGACCTCGCTGCCGAGGCCCACGACCTCCCCGGCGAACTCGTGGCCCGGCACGACCGGCAGTGTCGGTGCGAACTCGCCCTGCAGGATGTGCAGATCGGTCCCGCACAGCCCGCAGGCCGCCACATCGAGCACGACCTGGCGCGGCTCGGGAGTGGGGTCGGGCACCGTGGCGACGGTGACCTTGCCGGGGGCTTCGATGACAGCGGCTTTCATTTGACTGCTCCTAGGGACAGGCCGCGTACGAGTTTGTCCTGGGCGGCGAAACCGGCGATGAGGACCGGCAGGGAGACCAGCGTGGCCGCCGCGCACAACCGGGCCAGGAACAGGCCCTCGTTGGTGATGAAGCCGACGAGGAACACCGGCGCGGTGGAGGCCTGGGTCGCGGTGAGGTTGACAGCGAACATGAACTCGTTCCAGCTGAAGATGAAGCAGATCAGCGAGGTGGCGGCCAGGCCCGGCATGGCGACCGGTGCGACGATGCGCAGCAGGACGGTGGGCAGGCCGGCGCCGTCGACCTCGGCGGCCTCCAGGATCTCCTTGGGCACCTCGGCGAGGAACGAACGCATCATCCACACCGCGATCGGCAGGTTCATCGCGGTGTACAGGACGATCAGCGTCCATACGTTGTCCAGCATCCCGACCTCTTTGACGATCATGTAGATCGGCAGCAGAGCCGCGATCGCCGGCAGGAACTTCGTGGACAGGAAGAAGAACATCACGTCGGTCCACTTCTCGACCGGCTTGATGGACAGCGCGTAGGCCGTGGGCACCGCCAGGGCGAGCACCAGCAGCGTGGAAATGACGCTTGCCATGGCCGAGTTGAGGAGGAAAGGGGTGATGTCCCGGCTGAACAGCGTTTCGTACTGGTCGAAGGTGAGCGGGGCCAGCAGGGTGGGCGGGTTGGTCGCGGCGTCGGCCTCCTGGTGGAAGGAGGTGAGCACCATCCAGGCCACCGGTGCGAAGAACGCCAGGGTGGCGAGCCAGGCGACGAACGTCCACAGCGGCGACAGCCTGGGCGCACCACCGTGGTCGCCCTGCTTGCCGTGACGTCGCAGAAGCTTCTTGAGCCCGGCTCCGGGCGTGGCGACGGCTGCGTGGGTCATCGGGATACCTCCTCGCGGAACAATGACGCGATGGTGCGCAGCGCGAAGGTCGCGATCACGATCGAGCCGAGGACGACGACGACTCCGGCGGCGGCCGCCTCGCCGTACTCGTACTTGCGGAACATGGTCAGGTAGATCTCGTAGGGGAGGTTGGTGGTCTGTGAGCCGGGGCCGCCCTGGGTGATGGTGTAGACCGCGTCGAAGGTCTGCACGACGTAGATGGTGCCGAGCAGGATGCCCAGTTCCAGGTACTGGCGCAGGTGCGGCAGGGTGATGAAGCGGAAGGTCTGCAGCGCCGAGGCGCCGTCCACGCGGGCGGCCTCCAGTACGTCGCCCGGCTGCGCCTGCAGGCCGGCCAGCAGGATCAGCATCATGAACGGGGTCCACTGCCAGACCAGGGAGAGGACGACCGCGGGCATCGGGTAGGACGAAATCCAGTCCATCGTGGGGCCGTTGTCGGCGCCGAAGAGGCGGTATACGGCGTTGAGGGTGCCGTTGAGCAGTCCGTAGTCGGGGTTGTAGAGGGCGTGCTTCCACAGCAGCGACGCGGCGACCGGCATGACCAGGAATGGCGCGATGAGCAGGGTGCGCGCCAGGCCGCGGCCGAGGAACCGGCGGTCCAGTAGCAGGGCCAGGCCCAGGCCCAGGAGCACGCTGATGAGCACCACCGACGCGGTGAGCACGACGGTGTTGAGCACCGCCGTGCGCAGCCGCTCGTCGGTGAAGACGAACTTGAAGTTGGACAGGCCCACGAAGTGCCGGTCGCCCGGCTGGAGGATGTTCCACTGGAAGGTGGAGATGACGAGCGTGGCCACGAAGGGCAGTTGCGTCACGACGATCGTGAAGATCAGCGCGGGCAGCAGCGGAACGCGCCGCCGCCACTTGCTGATGCTGGTCGTCCGATGACGGACGGGCGGCGGTGCCGCCTTGGGTGTTTCGATGAGCGTGGTCATGGTGATTGGCGTTTCCTCCGCCGATGGGGGCACCTCCCAGGCCCTTGAGGCACTGGGGGGCCGGGGTAGGGGAAGCAGTCCCGGCCTGGACGGTCGAGGTAGGGGAAGTGGCGCCCGGCCGGGGGAGGACCGGCCGGGCAGTGGAGGTCACTTCTGCTTCTTGGCGACTTCCTCGGCGAGCTTCTGGCCGTCGTTGAGCGCCTTGTCCACGCTTGTCTTGCCGGCGATGGCAGCGGAGATCTCCTGGGTCACCTTCGTGCCCAGGTCCTGGAACTCGGGGATGGCCACGAACTGGACCCCCACCGTCGGCCTGGCCTGCATGCCCGGGTCGGACGGGTTGGCCTGCTGGATGGACTGCAAAGTGACGTCACCGAAGGCCTCGGACGCCTTCGCGTACTCGGGGATCGCATACGTGCTGGCCCGCTTGCCGGCCGGCACCCGCGACCAGCCCAGCTCCTTGCCGACCAGCTCCTCGTACTCCTTGCTGGACGCCCACAGCATGAACTTCGAGGCCGCGTCCGCCTTCTTGGTGGTCTTCGGCATCGCCCACGCCCACGCCCACAGCCAGCCACTGTTGGGCGTCTCGACGGTCGGGGCGTACGCGTAGCCGACCTTGCCGGCCACCTTGCTGGACTTGGCGTCCTCCAGCGATCCGGCCGCACTGGTCGCGTCGTACCACATCGCGACCTTGCCCTGGCTCATCGCGTTCAGGCACTCGGTGAACCCGGCCTGCGACGCGCCCGCCTCCCCGTGCTTGCGCACCAGGTCGACGTAGAACTTCGTCGCCTCCTTGAACTTCGGGCTGTTGACCTGCGCCTGCCAGTCCTCGGTGAACCAGGTGCCGCCGAAGGTGTTGACCATGGTGGTCAGCGGCGCCCCCAGCTCACCCCAGCCGGCCAGGCCGCGCAGGCAGATGCCCTTCATGCCCGGCCGGGCTCCGTCGACCTTGGCGGCGATGTCGGCGACCTGCTGCCACGTCGGCTTTTCGGGCATGGTGATGCCCTCCTCCGCCATGACCTCCTTGTTGTACATGAGGAAGGACGACTCGCCGTAGAACGGCAGCGCGTACAGCTTGTCGTCCTCGCCGGACAGCGACTGGACCATCGGCTTGAGCAGATCGTCCTTGTCGAAACTCGAATCCTTGTCCGCGTAGGAGCCCAGCTCGTGCAGCCAGCCGTTCTTCTCCCAGATGGGCACCTCGTACGCGCCGATGGTGGCGACGTCGTACTGGCCGGCCTGGGTGGCGATGTCCTGGGTGACTTTGTCCCGCAGCTCGTTCTCCGGAAGGATCGTGAAGTTGACCTTGATGCCGGTGTCCTTGGTGAACGTGCTCTTCGTCAGCTTCGCGATGTCCTCCATCTGCGGATTGCCGACCATCAGGACGTTGATGCTCTCGCCGTCACCCCCGCCGGTGCCGCCACCTCCGGCACCGGCACATCCGGCGAGCAGGAGCGAGCCCGTGGCGGTCGCCGCGGCGAGGACTTGGATCATTCTTCGTGTGCGCATGACTGACTCCATGGGTGTTCGAGGGCGTGGGGAACCAGGACCCCGGCCTTACGGGGTGGGGATGGGGAGTTGAACTGCGGCTCAGGCCTGGATGACCTGGGGACCCAGCAGTGCGTAGCGGCGGGCCTCGGAAGCGTGCAGCCCCGTGTCGGTGACGATGGCTTCAAAATCCGTCACGTTCGCGAATCGGCAGAAGCTCGCGGCACCGAATTTCGTGTGGACGCCGGAGAACACCCGGCGTTTGGCGACCCGCATCACCTCGGCCTTCACCTCGCTGACCGCGGGATCGGGGGTGGTGAGCCCGTACTCGCGGGAGATGCCGTTCGCTCCCACGTACGCCAGGTCGATGGCGAAGTGGGACAGCATGCGGGTCGCCCAGTGGTCGATCGTGGCCTGCGTTCCGCCACGCACCCGGCCGCCGAGCAGCAGCGCGGTGATGTTCTGGGCGGAGGCCAGGTCGGCTGCGGTGGCCAGCGAGGACGTGACCACGGTCAGTGGCCGGTCGCGGGGCAGGGCGGCGGCGATGAGCTGCGGGGTGTAGCCCTCGTCGATGTAGACGGTCTCGGCGTCCCCGAGCAGTGCGGCTGCGGCGGCCGCGATCCGGGACTTCTCGGGGACGTGCTCGGTCGTACGGAAGGCGAGCGTGGTCTCGAAGCCCGCGCTCTCCACGGGATGGGCACCGCCGTGCGTACGCCGGACCAGCCCTTGCGCCTCCAGCAGGTTCAGATCGCGCCTCACGGTCTCCTTGGAGACCCCGAGTTCGGCGGCGAGCTTTCCGACGTCCACGGATCCGGAACGGCGCGCCGTTTCCAGGATTCCGCGTCTTCGTTCCTCGGCGTCCACGGCGACACCTCCGTTTCACGGCTCTGGGCGCGGTGCACGCGCCGGCTGTTTCCCGGAACCTGGCCCGACCGGGCTCCGGTGGCCAAATTTCTACAAGGCGATTGCCCGTACTGAACAGGTTCGTCGTAGAGCAGTTCATGACCGAATGTGCCCGTATTTCGGAGCGCGGAGCCCCTGGATGATGCGGTGGAGAGCTCCGTGGCGCAGGAGTCCGCTGCCCGCTCGCAGACAGAGGTGTGCCTGTTCGCTGCCCGTTTGTCCGGATGGATCAGGACACCGGGTCGGGATTCGGCGCGCATATCCGGCCACCCGACCCGCACCCCTGCCAGGTTGATGCATCAACAAGATGGGATAGTCTTACGTCCTGGCCGGCCGGGTCTCCCGTCGAGTTGAGCGGGACCAGGTCCAAGAGGAGGACGTATGGCGGTCGAAGTGAACGATCTGCCCGAGGCGAGGCGTTACGAGGCCCGGGTTGACGGAGAGCTCAAGGTTGCGGGCTTCGCGGAGTACATCCGTACGGCGGAGCTCGTCGCGTTCGTGCACACCGAGGTCGCACCGGAATACGAGGGCAGGGGAGTCGGGTCCGCGCTGGCCCGCACCGCTCTCGACGACGCACGCGCCTCGGGGCTGCGGGTATTGGCCACCTGCCCCTTCATGGCGGGCTGGATCGCCCGGCATCCCGAGTACCAGGACCTGCTGTACCAGTCCCGCAGCAACGTCAGCGACTAGCACTGCCGCACACGGCGGTGAGGGAGGCCGGCATGAGCGACAGGCCCGCGAAGAAGTCGTACAAGAGCGAGTCGATCACCGTGACCTTCGAGGCCCGGCGCTGCCTGCACGCCGCCGAATGCGTCCGTGGTCTGCCGGAGGTCTTCGACACGGCCGCGCGGCCGTGGATCCGGCCCGACGGTGCCGCGGCCGATCGCCTGGCCGAAGTGGTGCGGCGCTGCCCCTCGGGCGCGCTGCAGTACCAACTTGCGGACGGCGGGACGGAGATCCCGGAGCGACCCACGCAGGTCACGCGCGGCTCCACCGGCCGGCTGACCCTGCGCGGCGAACTGCGCGTAGACACACCGGAAGGTCCGCGCGCCGAGACCAGGATCGTTCTGTGCGGCTGCGGGCAGAGTCGGCTTCAGCCGTACTGCGATCACGCGGGGCCCTGCGGCCGGTGATTCCGCGGGCCCGCCCCGCGCGTGGTCGACGGCGGCAAGTCCCACCGGACGGATGACGAGAAGCGCGCCCTCGAACTCGCCGCGTGGGGCATCGGGTTCGTCGACGCGGGCGTTTCGGGCGGCGTATGGGGTCTGGAGAACGGTTACGCGCTCATGGTCGGCGGCGATGCCGCCGACATCGCCGCCGTGAAGCCCGTCTTCGACGCGCTCAAGTCCGACGGACCAACCAGTTCGGCGGCCATGCCGTCACCGCCGCGGGCGAGGCGGAGTGGGCCCGCCGTCCGGGGCGCGTCGCCGACCGGGCGCCGTTCGGTGTCCTGCTGACCGGCATGGGCACGGTGACGGTCGTCGCCGCGGCCATCGCGCTGGCAGCGGACAGCCCGAGGGCCATGGTCCCGCTCTCCGTGCTGGGCGCCGGCGGCTTCCTCACCAACCCGGCAGTCAACGCCCGCGTGTTCAGCATCCTGGGCGAGGCCAGGAGGGCTTGGCGGAGCCATGCACATCGCCGCCTTCAACGTCGGGATCGCCATCGCCCCGTGGGTGGCCGGCCTGGTCATCGACGCGGACCTGGGCCTGCCGGCCATCGGCTGGGTCGGCGCGGCCTTCGCCCTGGCAGCCCTCGCGAGCACGCTCCTGGACGGCCGCCTCACCCGCCACCACCAGCACACGACGCAGAACCTCACCGCGGCCGCCCCCGACACCTGCCAGGCAGCCACCGCCTCCCGGTGAGCCGGCCGGACGGGGGGTTCGGCCGCGAGCTGTTCGGGTGTACGAACGTCTGGGTGGACGTGGCTGATCTCCCTGAACCCGACCGGTAAAAGTTGACGCGTCAATCGACTTGAGCGTAGCGTCATTGTTGACGCATCAACGAGACTCTCTCTCGGGCAGGAGTTGCAGGCATGAGCGACAAGAAGATCATCGCGGTCACCGGAGCGACGGGTGCGCAGGGTGGCGGCGCCGCGCGGGCGATCCTCGCCGACCCGGACTCGGGCTTTACGGTGCGGGCGCTGACCCGGAATCCCGACTCGCCCGCCGCCAAGGAGCTCGCCGGGCTCGGAGCCGAGGTCGTACGGGCGGACTTCCATGACGAGCCGACCGTGCACAAGGCGTTCGAGGGCGCCTACGGCGCCTTCCTCGTCACCAACTTCTGGGCGCATGGTTCGGCGGCCAAGGAGACGGACGAGATCAACGTCCTGGTCCGGGCCGCCAAGGCCGCGGGCCTGCGTCACGTGGTCTGGTCGACTCTGGAGGACACCCGCGAACTGCTGCCGCTGGACGACGGCCGGATGCCCGTCCTCCAGGACAAGTACAACGTGCCGCACTTCGACGCCAAGGGCGAGAGCAACCAGCTGTTCGAGCAGGCCGGAGTGCCCACGACCCATCTGAACACCACCTTCTACTTCCAGGGCTTCCTTCAGGGCCTCGGTCCCCAGCGCGCGGAGGACGGCGTACTGGCGCTGACCCTGCCGCTGGAGGACGGCAAGCTCCTCGCAGGCGTGGACGTGGCGGACATCGGCCGGACCGCTTTCGCCATCCTCAAGGGCGGCGAACAGTTCATCGGCCGCACCATCAGCCTGGCGGGCGACCACCTCACCGGCGCGCAGTACGCGGAGAAGCTGGGGGCCGCGATCGGCGAGCCGGTGCGCTTCCAGTCCGTCCCGTACGACGTCTTCCGCACCCTCGACATCCCCGCGGCCGACGAGATCGGCAACATGTTCCAGTACTACGGCGACTTCGACCAGGAGTTCACGGGCGCCCGCGACCTGGACCGCCTGTGGGAACTCAACCCGGAGCTCAAGAGCTTCGATGCCTGGCTGGCTGAGAACGCCTCGAAGATCCAGGTGAGTTGAGATTGGTGACGGACGAGGCCCGGGGTGCTGCCCCGGGCCTTCGTCACCCTCCAGGCCGCCGCCCGGCTACTCGGTGACGCCGGAGGGCAGGCGGATGCGGTTCGTACGGGTCGCGATGCCGGTGAGCACGGTCTCCGGACTCGAGATCGCGAACTCCGGGTGGTGGTGCTCACCGAGGGCGAGGACGTCGACGCCGGTCTCCTCCGCGAGAACGGCCTCGTCGACGACCTGCCGGATGGCCTGTGCGTCGGACACGGGGGTGCCGGAGTCGTCGTCCGGTACGTCGCCGAACGTGTCCAGGCCGAAGACGAGATCAGACATGGGCGGGCTCCTCCTGCTGTGTTCCCCGGCCGTGGCGTGGGTGACAGGGCTATTGTTAGTTGATGCATCAATCATTACTCAGCATGATTGATGTATCAACCAGTAGCCCGGCGAACTGGCAGCAGACCTGCCTGCTACGCGATTGGCCCCCATGCTCGTGATGCGCGGGCCCGGAGGCGCGGTCCGGGACAGCCAGGGCAGGGCAGGACAGGTCGGGCCGCGCCTCCGGAGTTCGGTGAGCTATCAACTATGAATACAATTACGTCATGGATGAATCGGTGCGATGGCTGACGCAGGAAGAGCAGCATGCGTGGCGGAGTTTCGTACGGTTGCATGAGCGGCTCGGTGGCCGTTTGTCGCGCTTGCTGCAGACGGAGTCGGGGTTGTCGGCTGCGGACTTCGCGGTACTGGTCAACCTGACGGATGTGCCGGAGGGGCGGCAGCGCTATCAGGATCTGGCCCGCTCGCTGGAGTGGGAGAAGAGCAGGATGTCCCACCACATCGCGCGGATGGCCGGGCGGGGGTTGGTCGTTCGGGAGGAGTGCCTTGAGGACGGGCGCGGCGCGTTCGTGGTGATCACGGAGGCGGGGCGTACGGCGATCAAGGCCGCTGCCCCGCTCCATGTCGAAGCTGTGCGTGAGCTGTTCCTCGACCATGTCACCCCGGCGGAACTGCGGGTGCTGGGCGACGTCTCCGAACGCGTTGTGAACAAGCTGGACGCGGACGGGTCCTGACCCGCGAACGCGATGGGTGCGTGGTGCTGGGCGGGTCACATCGCGAGTCCGAGCGTCACGGCGGTGGCCACTGAGAGTGCGATGAGGGCGAAGGGGGTCATGGCGTTCCCGCGCGTGGCAGGGTCGGCGTAGTCGCCGGCCCTGGCGTGGAAGCCGACAGCGCCGACCATCGTGAGGGCGAAGCCGATGGCGGCCGCGATGCCGAGGGGCTGCCAGAAGAGGCCCACGATCAGGCCCACCGCGGCGGCGACCTCGGCCAGTCCGATGGAGCGGACGAGGCCCGCGCTCAGTCCCATGTGCGACTGCAGCCCGGCGGAGACGTCGCCTTTGAGGAGCGCCTTCGGTGCACCCGCGGCCAGTGTCGCAACGCCATCATCACCCCGCGCCGGAACCCTCCGCGTCGCTGACCCCCAGCGAAAGGCACATTGATCATGAGCGAGACTCCCACCGCGCCGGTCGTCGAGCGCGTCGATGCCCGTCACCGGTACGAGATCCTGGTCGACGGCAAGCGTGCCGGTGTGGCCGCGTACCGCGACCGTGGTGCGCAACGGGTCTTCTTCCATACGGAGGTTGACGACGCCTTCGCCGGTCAGGGCCTGGGCGCGCAATTGGTCCAGCAGGCTCTCGAGGACGTGCGCGAGTCCGGGAAACGGATCGTGCCCGTCTGCCCGTACGTGGCCAAATTCGTCCAGCGGCATGCCGAGTTCGCCGACATCACCGACCCCGCGACGCCCGACGTCCTGCGCTGGCTGGAAGCGGAACTCGGCTGACGGGAGCCGCGGTCGGCGGGGCGGAATAGGGAAGCTTCGGCGTGCGTTGCGAGCGTACGGTTGATTTGTCAACCACATGAGTGAAAGGCTGAAGCCGATGCAGTTCGGCATCTTCACCGTCGGTGATGTGTCCACCGACCCCACCACGGGCCGTACGCCGACCGAGCGCGAGCGGATCAAGGCGATGGTCGAGATCGCGCAGAAGGCGGAAGAGGTGGGGCTGGACGTCTTCGCGACCGGCGAGCACCACAACCCACCGTTCGTGCCGTCCTCGCCCACGACGATGCTGGGCTGGATCGCCGCGCGCACGGAGCGGATCATCCTGTCCACGGCCACCACGCTGATCACCACCAACGACCCGGTGAAGATCGCCGAGGATTACGCGATGCTCCAGCACCTGGCCGACGGTCGCGTGGACCTGACGATGGGCCGCGGCAACACCGGCCCGGTGTACCCGTGGTTCGGCAAGGACATCCGGGACGGCATCAACCTCGCCATCGAGAACTACGCACTGCTGCACCGGCTGTGGCGCGAGGACGTCGTCGACTGGGAGGGCCGGTTCCGCACGCCGTTGCAGGGGTTCACCTCCACGCCCCGGCCGCTGGACGGCATACCGCCGTTCGTCTGGCACGGCTCCATCCGTTCCCCGGAGATCGCCGAGCAGGCCGCGTACTACGGCGACGGCTTCTTCCACAACAACATCTTCTGGCCGAAGGAGCACACCAAGAAGCTGATCGATCTGTACCGGGAGCGGTACGCGTACCACGGCCACGGCAGCCCCGAGCAAGCCATCGTCGGCCTTGGTGGACATGTCTACATGCGCCCCAACTCCCAGGACGCCATACGGGAGTTCCGCCCGTTCTTCGACCACTCGCCGGTGATGGGCGGAGGGGTCTCCATGGAGGAGTACATGGAGCAGACCCCGCTGACCGTCGGCACCCCCGAACAGGTCATCGAGAAGACGCTCACCTTCCGCGAGCACTTCGGCGACTACCAGCGCCAGCTGTTCATCGTGGACGGCGGCGGTGTCCCGCAGAAGGCCGTGCTGGAGCAGATCGACATGCTCGGCGAGGAGGTCGTACCGGTGCTGCGCAAGGAGTTCGCCAAGTACCGGCCGGCCGACGTGCCCGACGCTCCCACCCACGCCTCGCTGCTCACCGCGCGGGACGCGGAGCGCGCGCCGACCGCGGGACCGGCGGCCTGAGAACCGTACGACCTAGGAGGGAGAGTAGTGATGAGCGACAACTTCAACGACACCTGGGCGAACGGCGGTGTCGCGCCCGACCGTTGGGCCAGCGCGCTGCACCTGTTCGACAACGGCGCCGGTGTGCCGCACGAGGAGACCACCGCCGAGCGCTGGGAGCGAGCCCAACTGCTCTTCCAGGCAAGGGACTACATCGGCGCGGCGAAGCTGCTCGCCGCCGTGGTCGAAGAGGTCCCGGAGCAGACCGGTCCCCGGCTGCTGCTGGCCCGCGCCTACTACCACTCGGCCCAACTGCGGCGCGCCGAGGAGCAGTTGCGCGTGATCGTCGAGCGCGATCCGGTGGAGCACTACGCCCACCTGATGCTGGGCCGCACCCTGGAACGTCAGGGGCGCCATGACGAAGCGAAGCCCTGGATGCGCATGGCCGACGCCTTCTCGGGCGAGTTCCGGGACGACGACTGAGCGAGGGCGTGGCGAGGAGTGTGTGGGCGGCGGGCACTGGTCAACCGGTGTCCGCCGCCGACGTGTTGGTGAGGTAGCCGCTCAGGCAACCGGCCGCTTCACGGACGCCCCCGCAAGATGTCCAGCGCCGTAAGCGCCACATGGAGTTCCGTGCGCTCTTCGCCGGACTCGAGGTCGCAGGCCAGCAAGCGCTCGATCGTACGCAGGCGTTGGTAGACCGTCTCCCGGGACAGTCCGCCGCGGCGTGCGGTGGTGGTCTTGTTGCCGGCCGCGTCGAGGTAGTGGCGCAGGGTTGTCAGCAGGTCGGTGCCGTGGCGGGTGTCGTGGTCGATGAGAGGGCTGAGTCGGCGTTCGGCGTACTCCTGGATGCGGGGGTCCTCGCGGAACGCGTACAGGAGGCGGCGCAGTCCGATGTCGGGCAGTTCGTGGAAGGAGCGGTCCGGGGGGAGGGGCTGGCCGGGCGGCGTGGCCTCGGCGACGCGGGCCGCCGCGCGGAAGGAGCGGGCGGTGTCGCGGAGGTCGGTGACTTCCGAGCCGACGCTCACGACCGCCGTCGAGGCGACGTCCAGTGCGGCGCGGCTCAGCTGTTCGGCAATGGATCGCCAGGGCTGCGACGGGCGCAGCGCGAGGAGGATGCCGAGACGGCCGGGAGCCAGTTCACCGACGAGGGCCGGGATTCCTGCGGCCCGCGCCTCTTGGGAGAGACGGGTCTCCAGGACCACGGCCTCGTCCGAGTCCGATGTGCCGAGGTCCGATGTAGGGATGACCGATGTACGGAGGTCTGCCGCACGGAGGTCTGCTGTACCGAGATCTACGAGGATCGCGAGGAACCGGCTGTCCTCCGTGGGCAGCCCCAGTGCCGCGAAGCGGGCGCGGGCGTCCTCGGGGGAGTGGTGGCGCTGTTCGGCCAGGTCCCGCAAGGCGTCTCGGTGTGCTGTGCGCTCCCAGGGCGTGGGGTGGATGAGGCGGGCGACGGCCAGGGCCATCGCCGTACGCTCCAGCACGGTGATGTGCTCCGGGCCGAAAGCCGGTTCGCCGGCCCGGACGGGGAGCATGGCCACGCGGCCCCAGCGTTCGCCCTGGTACTCGACGGGTGCGGTGAGCCAGCCCTCCGGGCCGCCCACGTCCGGGTGGTCGCCGGTCGGCGTGGCCCGGGAGCGCTGTTCCCAGTCGGTGAGTGCGTCCTCCAGGGTGCTGCCGGAGACCTCGTACGTCAGCGCCTGGTGCACCAGGTTCTCCAGTACGACCGTGTGGCCGCTCAGCTGCGCCGCCACGCGCACCACGTCTTCGGGTCCCGCGCCGCGCAGCGTGAGGGCGGTGAACGCCTCGTGGATGCGCTGGGCGCGGCGCATCGCCTCCGCCTGGCTGCCGAGGATGAGGGCGTGGACGACCTGGGTGACCTCCAGGAAGTTGACGTCCTTGGCGAGGGTGATCAGGGGGAGGCCGCGGGCCCGGCAGGCCTGGACGAGTGCGTCGGGCGGGCGGTGGTAGCGGCGTACGAGTTCGATGACCAGGGCGGCGGCTTCGACGCGGGCGAGTTCGTCGACGTAGCGGCGTACGCCTGCCGGGTCCTCGGGCAGGGGCATGCCGGTGGTCAGGACGAGTTCGCCGCCCTTGAGGAAGGAGGCGGGGTCCGTGAGTTCGGTGATGTGGACCCAGCGGACCGGCCGGTCGAGGTGGGCGATGCCGGTCACCACCTCGGGTCGTCCGGCGGACAGGACGGGCAGGGCCAGGATGTCCGCGACGGTGGGCGCGCGGCCGGCCGGGCCGGTGTCCCGGTCGTCGATGGCCGGCGGACGATTTGTCGGGCGCTTGTCGTTCACGGTGTCCACGGTGTCTCCGTAGGGGTCCCCGACACGATCGGAGGGGCGCGCTCGGGGGAGTGCCCGGTCACTGTGGCAAGCGGCGCTGACCTGCGCAAGAGCAGTCCACCGGCGTACGCCCCCTCGCGCGGCGCCTTCCGCGGTTGACACAACGTCCGATCACCGCGCTCAAGCCGGACAGATCGCGCGTTGTAGCCCTCCATGATCGCGGAAATACTCGGGTACAGGAGCAAGCTGACCACGCAGCCCACGACGCACGGCCGGGAGACGAACATGACCGCACTGTCGCCGCACCTTCGCCAGGCCACCCCCGTGACGGCGGTCCGGGGCGAGGGCGTCCACCTGTACGACGAGAACGGCCGCCGTTATCTCGACTTCACCGCGGGCATCGGCGTCACCAGCACCGGGCACTGTCACCCCAGGGTTGTGGCGGCGGCGCAGGAGCAGGTGGGCACGCTGGTCCACGGCCAGTACACGACCGTCATGCACCAGCCGCTGCAGCGACTTGTCGAGAAGCTGGGCGAGGTACTGCCGTCCGGCCTGGACAGCCTCTTCTTCACCAACTCCGGCAGCGAGGCCGTCGAGTCGGCGCTGCGGCTGGCCCGCCAGGCCACCGGCCGGCCCAACGTTCTGGTCTGCCACGGCGGTTTCCACGGCCGTACGGTGGCCGCCGCCTCCATGACCACCTCCGGCACCCGCTTCCGCTCCGGCTTCTCCCCGCTGATGAGCGGCGTGGTCGTCACCCCCTTCCCGACGGCCTACCGCTACGGCTGGGACGAGGACACCGCCACCCGCTTCGCCCTGAAGGAGCTCGACTACACCCTCCAGACGATCTCCTCGCCCGCCGACACGGCCGCGATCATCGTCGAGCCGGTGCTCGGCGAGGGCGGCTACGTGCCCGCGAACCGCGCCTTCATGGAGGGCCTGCGGGAGCGCGCGGACCGGCACGGCTTCCTGCTCATCCTCGACGAGGTGCAGACCGGCGTCGGCCGCACCGGCCGCTTCTGGGGCCACGACCACTTCGGCGTCACCCCGGACATCCTGATCACCGCGAAGGGCCTGGCCAGCGGCTTCCCGATCTCCGGCATCGCCGCCTCCGAGGAGCTGATGGCCAAGGCGTGGCCGGGCTCGCAGGGCGGTACCTACGGCGCCAACGCCGTCGCCTGCGCCGCGGCGTGCGCCACCCTCGACGTCGTACGCGACGAGAAGCTGGTCGAGAACGCCGACGCGATGGGCCAGCGGCTGCGCCAGGGCCTGGAGGCGGTGGCCGAGCGGACGCCGGCGATCGGGGACGTACGCGGCATGGGCCTGATGCTGGCCAGCGAGTTCGTCACCGAGGATGGCAGCCCCGACCCCGAAACCGCCGGCCGCGTGCAGAAGGCCGCCATCGACGAGGGCCTGCTCCTGCTGCTGTGCGGCGCCTGGAACCAGGTCGTACGGATGATCCCGGCGCTCGTCATCGACGAGAAGGCGGTGGACGCGGGCCTCCAGGCGTGGTCGGCCGCGGTGGAGGCCGGTACCTCAGGGGCGTCGCAGCGATGACCGACTCCCTCGCGCGCCTGGTCGACGAGCTCGCCCGTACCGCTCCCGGACTGCGGATCGAGACCGGTGCGGGAGGGACCGGCGCATACGCCTACGACGCCTCGAACTACCGGGTTCCGCCGCAGGCGGTGGCCTTCCCCCGTAGCGCCGACGACGTGTGCGCGGTGCTACGGGCCTGCCGGGAGGCGGGCGTCCCGGTCACCGCGCGCGGTGGCGGCACCAGCATGGCGGGCAACGCCGTCGGGCCCGGCGTCGTCCTGGACTTCTCCCGCTACATGAACCGGGTCCTGGACATCGACCCGGAGGCCCGCACCGCGCGCGTCGAGGCGGGAGTGGTCCTCGACGCGCTCCAGAGTGCGACGGGCCCGTACGGGCTGGCCTTCGGCCCCGACCCCTCCTCGCACAGCCGCTGCACGCTCGGCGGCATGATCGGCAACGACGCCTGCGGCAACCGATCCGTGCGGCACGGGCGGACCAGCAGCCACATCGAGTCCCTGGAGATCGTCACCGCCGACGGCGTACGCGCCATCGCCGACCACAACGGGCTGCACCCGGTCGACCCTGATGATGCGGGACACATCTCCCGCCTCGAGCAAGACGTACGGGCCCTGATCGCCGACAACCTGGCTCCGATCCGCACCGAGCTGGGCCGCATCCCCCGCCAGGTCTCCGGCTACCACCTGCACCGTCTGCTGCCGGAGAACGGCTTCGACATGGCCCGCGCGCTGGTCGGCTCGGAGGGCACCTGCGCGGTCATCACGGCAGCGACGGTACGGCTCTTCGCGACGGCCTCCGCCACGGCGCTGCTGACCCTCGGTTACGACGACGTCGTCGACGCCGCCGAGGACGTCCCGGAGATCCTGCGCTGGTCGCCGACCGCCGTGGAGGGCATGGACGAGGCGATCGTCGCGACGATGCGAGCCCGCCGCGGTCCGGACTCCGTCACCGGCCTGCCCGAAGGGCGTGCCTGGCTGTACGTCGAACTCGATGGCGACGACGAGGCCGCGGTGAACCACCGCGCCGCCGAACTGCTCGACGTGCTCAAGGCCCGGGGCCGGATGACCGGCGGACGGGTCGTGGAGAGCGTGGCCGAACGGCGCTCGCTGTGGCGGGTCCGCGAGGACGGAGCCGGGCTCGCCGCCCGCCTCGTGGACGGCGGGGAGTCCTGGCCCGGCTGGGAGGACGCGGCGGTCGCGCCGGATCAACTGGCCGCTTATCTACGGGACTTCCGCGCGCTGCTGACGGCCCACGGGCTGACCGGCGTGCTGTACGGGCACTTCGGTGCCGGGTGTGTCCACGTACGCATCGACTTCGACCTCGCCACGGACACCGGGCGGGCCGCCACCCGCCGCTTCCTCTCCGAAGCCGCCGCTCTGGTCGTCGAGCACGGCGGAACGCTGTCGGGTGAGCACGGCGACGGGCGGGCGCGCGGTGAGCTGCTGGAGGTCATGTACAGCCACCAGATGATCCGGGCGTTCGCCGCCTTCAAGGAGACCTTCGACCCACACGGGCTCCTGAACCCCGGCGTCATCGTCGACCCGGCTCCCCTGGACGCCGATCTGGCGCTGCACACGCCCGCTGTCGTGCTGCCCGTCGAGACCCTCTTCGCCTTCCCGCACGACGAGGACGGCTTCGAGGGCGCCGTACGCCGCTGTGTCGGCGTCGGCCGCTGCCGCAGCGACGCGGGCGGCGTGATGTGTCCCAGCTACCGGGCGACGGGGGAGGAGAACCACTCCACGCGGGGCCGGGCCCGGCTGCTCCAGGAGATGGTGCGGGGCGGGACCGTCCAGGACGGCTGGCGCTCGACCGACGTCAAGGACGCCCTCGACCTGTGCCTGTCCTGCAAGGCGTGCTCCAGCGACTGCCCGGTCGGCGTCGACATGGCCACGTACAAGGCAGAGTTCCTGCACCACCACTACAAGGGCAGGCTCCGGCCCCGTTCCCACTACTCGCTGGGCTGGCTGCCCCTGACCTCGGCCCTGGCCGGACGCGCCGCCCGGCCGGTCAATGCGCTGATGCGCGGCCCGGTCGGCAGGGCGCTCGCCCGCCTCGGAGGCGTGACCACGAAGCGCACGATCCCGGCCTTCGCCTCCCGGCGCGCCCTGCGCAAGACCCTGCGTGCCGCGAAGACCGGCGAACCGTCGAAGGCCCTGCTCTTCGTCGACAGCTTCACGCGCGCCTTCCGCCCCGAGGTCGCGGGCGCAACGAGCCGCGTACTCGCGGACGCCGGAATCCCCTGCACGGCCGAGGACGGCCTGTGCTGCGGACTGACCTGGGTCAGCACCGGTCAGCTGTCCGTCGCGCGACGCGTCATGGCCCGTACGGTCGCCCGCCTGGACGACGACGGCGACGACCGGCCCATCATCGTGGCCGAACCCAGCTGTGCGGCCGCGTTGAAGCGTGACGTGCCCGAACTCCTCGACACCGATGCCGCCCGCCGCGTCGCGGCCCGCGTCCACACCCTCACCGGCGCCCTGACCGACCTGGCCGCCCCCGACTGGACGCCCCCCGACCTGCCGGACAACGTCGTCCTGCAGACCCACTGCCACGAATACGCCACCTTCACCGGCCGCCGCCCGCGCGACCTGCTGAGCAAGCTCGGCGTACGCAAGGTCGACGAGGCCGAGGGCTGCTGCGGACTCGCCGGCAACTTCGGCTTCGAGGAGGAGCACTACGACACCTCGATGGCTGTCGCCGACCTGGCACTGAAACCCCGCCTCGACGCCGTCGACAGCGCCGAGCGGACCGTCGTCGTGGCCGACGGATTCAGCTGCGCGACGCAGATCGACCACCTCGCCGGAGACCGCGACATCCGTGCCCTGCACCTCGCGGAACTGCTCGACCCCGCCGCCGATCGATCCGATCAACCAGGAGAGACCTCATGACCGACACACCCACGCAGTTGTTCATCGGCGGTGCCTGGGTGGACGCCGTGGACGGCGCCACCCTGCCCGTGGACGACCCGGCGACCGGCGAGATCATCGCGCACGTCGCCGACGCGGGCCCCAAGGACGCCCGGCTCGCGGAGGACGCGGCCGTGCAGGCACAGCAGGAGTGGGCCCGTACGGCGCCCCGGGCACGTAGTGAAATCCTGCGCCGCGCGCACGAGATCATCCTCGAGCGCACCGACGAGCTCGCCCACCTGATGACGGCCGAGATGGGCAAGCCGCTCGCCGAGGCCAGGGGAGAGGTGGCGTACGCGGCGGAGTTCTTCCGCTGGTTCTCCGAGGAGGCCGTACGCATCGAAGGCGGCGCCGGCATCCTGCCCGACGGCCGCAACCGGATGGTGCTCTCCCGCCGCCCGGTCGGCCCCTGTCTGCTGATCACCCCGTGGAACTTCCCGCTGGCCATGGGCACCCGCAAGATCGGCCCGGCGATCGCCGCCGGCTGCACCATGATCCTCAAGCCGGCCCCGCAGACCCCGCTGTCCAGCCTCGCGCTGGCCGGGATCCTCAAGGAGGCGGGCCTGCCGGACGGCGTGCTGAACGTCGTCACGACCTCGCGGGCGGGAGAGGTGGTCGAGCCGCTGCTGCGCGGCGGCCGTATCCGCAAGCTCTCCTTCACCGGCTCCACCGCCGTCGGGCGGCTGCTGCTCGCGCAGTGCGCAGACGCTGTCGTACGTACCTCGATGGAGCTGGGCGGCAACGCGCCCTTCGTCGTCTTCGAGGACGCCGACCTGGACAAGGCCGTGGACGGCGCGATGGTCGCCAAGATGCGCAACATGGGCGAGGCGTGCACGGCCGCGAACCGCTTCTTCGTGCACCGGTCGGTGGCGGAGGAGTTCGGGCGGCGGCTCGCCGAGCGTATGGGCTCGCTGGTGGTGGGCCCCGGCACCCGGGACGGGGTCGACGTCGGCCCGCTGATCGACGCGAACGGACGGGCCAAGGTAGAGGAGCTGGTCGCCGACGCGGTGCAGCGCGGCGCCGAGGTGCTCGTCGGCGGCCGTACGCCGCAAGGGCCCGGCTGCTTCTACCCGCCGACCGTGCTCGCGGATGTCGACCCCGAGAGCCGCCTGATGGACACGGAGATCTTCGGCCCCGTGGCCGCGATCCTCACCTTCGACGACGAGGACGAAGTCGTGCGCCGCGCCAACGACACCCCCTGGGGCCTGGTCGGCTACCTCTTCACCGAGGGCCTCGACCGCGCCCTGCGCGTCAGCGAACGCCTGGAGGTGGGCATGGTCGGCCTCAACACCGGCCTCGTCTCCAACCCGGCCGCCCCCTTCGGCGGCGTCAAGCAGTCCGGGCTGGGCCGCGAGGGTGGCCGGGTCGGGATCGACGAGTTCCTGGAGTACCAGTACCTGGCGGTGCCCGTGAGCTGAACGCGTCCCCCTTGCCGGAACCAGCTCGCGTTCAGTGCAGTTCGGCCCCCACCGAGCTGTCGTCGACGGGGCTCTCCTCGACGGGCCTTTCGTCGAGGAAGCCGCCCGACTGGTGCTGCCACAACTTCGCGTAGGTGCCGTCCGACGCGAGCAGTTCCTGGTGCGTGCCCTGCTCGACGATCCGTCCGCGGTCGAGGACGACGAGCTGGTCCATGGAGGCGACGGTGCTCAGGCGGTGTGCCACCACGAGCGCCGTGCGCCCCTCCATGAGCCGCCACAGCGCCTCCTGGACGAGGATCTCGCTCTCGGAGTCCAGGGCGCTGGTCGCCTCGTCGAGCAGCAGGATCGGCGCGTCGCGCAGGATCGCCCGGGCGAGAGCGACGCGCTGGCGCTGTCCGCCGGACAGCTTGACACCGCGCTCGCCCACCATGGTGTCGAAGCCGTCCGGCAGCGCGTCGGCGAACTCCGTGACGTGCGCCGCGTCGGCAGCGCGGCGGATCTCGGCGTCGGTGGCGCCCGGCCGGGCGAACGCGATGTTGTCCCGCAGTGTGCGGTGGAACATCGCCGGGTCCTGCGGCACGTACGCGATCAGGCCTCGCAGGTCGGCCTGGCTCAGCTTGCTGATGTCCTGGCCGCCGATCAGGATCCGGCCCGCGTCGATGTCCATCAACCGCAGCAGCAGCCGGCTGAGGGTGGTCTTGCCGCCGCCGGACCGGCCGACGAGACCGATCTTCGTCCCGCTGGGCACAGCCAGGTCGAGGCCCTCGAAGAGCGGCTCCGCGCCCGCGTGGGCGAAGGTCACCTGCTCGAAGCGGACGTCGGCCGCCCTGGGCAGCAACGGCTCCGGCGAGGGCGGGTCGAGCACGGTCGGCGGCGTGAGCAGCAGTTCGGTGAACTGCGCGGCCTCCGTCATCGAGCTCTCCAGACGGCGGTAGATCTGGTTGAACTCGAACATGATCCGCGTCGCGTTGGAGTAGTACGTGAAGGCGACCACGACCGCCTCCACGCCGTGCCCGCCCCCGCCGAGCGTGACCGCGAGCAGCAGGCCCAGCGCGTTGGTCAGCACCGACATCGGCGCGACCAGTGTGTCGATGCGCAGATTGCCGTAGTCCCACGACCGCAGCGTGAGCCGCCGTGAGTGCGCGACGCGGGAGCGGTGTTCGGCGGCCTCGCGTTCCTCGGCGGCGAAGGCCCGGACCGTGTCCATGTTCATCAGGCTGTCGGCGACATGGCCCGACACCCGGGCGATCGCCTCCTCGCGCTCATCGACGAGCGCCTGACGGCGACGGATGAGGGGCACCACGCACAGCCCCGTCACCGCGATCATCGCCAGGAGCCCGACGACGAGCAGCGGTTCGTACCGCCACAGCACCACCGACCCGAACAGCAGCGGCACGAACCTGCCCACGACCTGGAACGTCATCGAGTCGATGAACTCCTCGAAGCGGGAGGCGAAGCTCAGCACCCGCTTGGTCAGCGACCCGGCGAAGTTGTCGTGGAAGAACGCGGTGTCCTTGGCGAACAGTTCGTCCATGCCGATCACGTACAGGTGCTCGATGCCGAGGGCGTCCACACGGTTCAGGCAGTGCATGCCGATGCGCCACAGCGTCTCCGCGAACAGCAGAATGCCGGCGAAGCCGAGGACGTACGGCAGTGTCGAGCCGATGGTGATGTCGGCGTCGTCGGCGATACGGCCGACGAGCTTGGCGACGACCAGCGGTGCGATGTAGAAGATGCCGATGTTGCCCAGCGCCGGCAGCAGCATCCCGGGCACCGCCCACCGCCAGAGCCGGGCCAACTCCCGTCCGTAGTAACGAAGTGCGAGGAGCACCGGGCCCCTACCCGGCAGCTCCCCCTGCGATACAGACTGCGATTCCATGCTCACCCTGTGTTGTCGAAGGGTTCGCAGTGTCCCGCGGCGGAGCCCACGGAGTCCAAGCGTTTTTCTCAACGCCCGGAGATATCGAAGGGGTTGGACCAAGGCGGTGGGTGGGCTGCCGTCAGCCCAGGCGGCGGAAGTGGGTGGGCTACCTGGTCTTGAACCGGCCCGGACGCACGAAGTCCAGGCCTTCGATGGTCTGCTTGCCGAGCGCCTCGTATGCGGCGATGTGACCATAGCCGGCCGCCATCTTGAAGCCCTTACCGGAGAATCCGGTGGCACAGTAGACCCTGCTGTTCTCGTCCAGCCAGCCGACGAGGGGATGCCTGTCCTCGGTGAAAAGGTCGGGGAAGGCGTCGGAGCGCACGATGGTGGGGGTCAGACCGGGAAAGAATTCGGTGACTATGTCGGTGACCTTCTCGACTTCTTCCCGGGTGAGTTCCCTGGGCACGGAGTCCGGGTCGGGGGTTGTCCTTCCGCGTCCGTCCAGCGGTCCGTCCACCGATGCCTTGACCGTCACGCCATCGACGGCGGGTGCGCCGTACAGGGAGCGATCACCGTACAGCCGGCTGAAGACCGGGAAGTTCTCCGGCGAGAACTGCGCGCCGTCCTGGGCGATGAACCAGGTCAGGACGATCCGATGGGTTTCCGTAACGGCCTTGAGGTGGTCGGGCATGAGCCTTCGGGACCAGCCGCCCGAGGCGACGATGACCTTCTCGAACGTCCACGTTCTGTCGCCCGAGGCGACGACCACGCCGTCTTCGGTTTCGGTGATGCTGTCCACGGGTGTGTTCTGAAGGACGGTGGCGCCGTTCGCCTGGGCCGCCGCTACGGCAGCGCTGACGGCGCGGTCGGTGCGCAGAACGCCGGCGCGGGGGTCGTAGACGGCGCAGTCGTCGGGGCGGAGGTTGTGCTGGGGGTAGCGTTCCGCCAATTCCTCCCGGCTGAGGACGTAGTGCTCGGCTCCGTTGATGCGCGTTGTCTCGAGGAGGCTGTTGATGAAGCTTCCGTTCGCCGTCCCGATGGACAGCCCCCCGGTAGGTGTGAAGATGTCCTGCCCGGTTTCCGCTTCGAGCTCGGCCCAGAGGCCGCGGGAGCGTTCGATGATGGGGTAGTAGTCGGGTTTCCCCAGGTAGACCATGCGGAACAGGCGGGTGTCCCCACCCACGGCACTGCGGCCGTGGGCCGGGGTGACGGCCTCGAAACCCACTACCGAGTCGGACAGCCGGGAGGCCTGCCACAGGGCCATGCTTCCGATGCTGCCCAAGCCGATGACTGCGAGTTGTGCGTCCATGAGAGCAGTTTCCTTTTCGATCACTCGTGAAGTCCGGCGAGTCTGCTGCCGAATCGGGCCAGGAGCGAGGTCTTGCTGGAACCCCTGCGCTCTTCCCACTGGTCGGCAATACCGAAGAGCCGGTACATGGCGTGAACGCCCAGCCAGCGGATGGGTTCCGGTTCCCACTTCCGTGCCCGGTAGCCGACCCAGGGAAGGGTGGTCCGTTCGGTTTCCTTCTCGAAGGCGAGCTCCACGAGTGTCCTGCCGCCCACGTAGGCCGACGTGACACCGTGTCCCGCGTAGCCGGTGGACGATCCGATCCCCGATGCCGGGTCCCAGTGCACGCCGCCGTTCCAGTCCCGTGTGACACCCAGGACTCCCGACCAGGCGTGGTCCACCTCGAAGGGGATCCCCGGGAAGAAGGAACTGAGCTTCTGCGAGATCAGGTCAACGGTGGACTGGGCGGTCGCACCGGCTCCCCCTGTGCCGGACCCGAAGCGGTACGGGACGCCGCGGCCCCCCATGGCGATACGGCCGTCCGACGTCCGCTGGGCGTAGATGAACGTGTGCGCGGAGTCACTGAGGCACTGCGGCCCGTCCCAGCCGATCTGCTGCCATGCCTCCTCCGACAGAGGCTTGGTCACGATCACCGAGGAATTGACCGGGATCAGGGTCCGGCTGCCGAGCAGCTGTCCCGAATAGCCTTCGGTGCAGATGAACGTCTTGGCCGCGGTGACGCGTCCGTTGGCCAGAGTGAGGGTCTTGCCACCGACACCGTCCACCCGGCTGCCCTCGAAGATCCTGACCCCCATGGAGGTCAGGGTGTCGGCGAGGCCGTAGACGAGTTTCGCGGGGTGGAATCGCGCGCAGTGCTTGTAGAAGAGCCCGCCGTGGACGGTGGAGATGTTGATCCGGCTCCGGAACTCGTCCCGGTCGAGCAGGTGGACTTCGTCGTCGGTCAGCCCGTACTTCAGGTCGGCATCACGTCTGGTGACAAGCCGGCCCAGCCCCGCCTGAGTGTGGGCGGCGACGAGCGCGCCGCCCTTGTGCTGATCGGCATTGATGCCCTCGGCCCGGAGGATGTCCAGGACGGAGCCGACGCCGGCGACGAATTCGTGCTGCAGCGCCCGGCTCGCCTCCAGCCCTCCTCCGGCGCGGGCGAAGGTGGCACGGTTTCCCGGAGGCATTGCCGAGAGCCAGCCACCGTTGCGCCCGGACGCGCCGTAGCCCACCTGTTCGGCCTCGAAGACGGCGACCGAGAGCGACGGTTCGAGCTTCTTGGCGAAGTACGCCGCCCAGAGGCCGGTGTAGCCGCCGCCGACAATGGCCACGTCGACGGAGTCCTGGCCGGTGAAGCGGGGGAATGAGGGCCTCTTGTCGGCCAGTTGGGCCACCCAGAAGCCGAGCTCCCCGTTTCGGGGTGGTGCCGCAAGGGCGTTCATGTGCGTCCTTCTTCTGTGTCTGGGAACGGCGTGGGCCGGTACTGGACGGCGGACCCGCATGTGCACGATCCGGACCAGTCCGGGTCACGTCCCGGCCGACAACGCGCACACCCAGCGACTCACGTCCCTGAAAGGCAGTTGGCCCGAGATGTAGATGCCTGAGCCCGTTGCCCGGTGGTGCACGACGTACGCGTCGCCGGCGAGGACGAGCGGCTCCAGTCCTGCGTTCTCCGCTCAGGTGTCAGGGACGCGGGAGGCCGAAGAGGACCGGGAGGTCGGCGATGTCGGTGATCCGCTCGTAACCGAGCCAGTGCTCGTCGTGCTCCCAGCCGCGGTCCATGTACACCTTGTTCTTGATGCCCATGATGGCCGCGGAGCGCAGGTCATACGCCGGGCTCGCGGAGACGTGCACGAGCTCGTCGGGTGTCACGCCGAGCTTGTCAAACATGTAGTCGAACGCGCCGAGTCGCGGCTTGTAGACGCCCATCTCCTCGGCGCTGATGACGACCTCGAACGGGGCCTTCAGGTTCTCCGCGAGGCGCACGGCGTGCGCGGTGTCGCTGTTCGTGATGATGACCAGCGGGACCTCCTCGGCCAGGCGGTTCAGCGCCTCGGTGACACCGGGGTACGGGCCCCAGGTGGGGATGGTCTCGTACACCGCCCGCGCGTCCTCCTCGCGGTACTCGAGACCGACCTTGCGCGAGGTGCGTTCCATGGAGCGGGCGACGACCTGGTGGAACGGCTGGTACGCGCCCGTGCACTCGTCGATCCGGTACGTCTTGCAGATCCGCAGGTAGTCATCGGCGACCTCGGCCGGCAGCCGGTCGCCCAGGACCTCACGCATCGCGTCGTTGATGCTGAACTTGATCAGCGTTCCGTTCATGTCGAACGCCACGAACTTGGGCTTGACTTCGAATACCACTGGTCCTCCTAGTGCTTCAGCGGAGCAGCCTTCGCTTGGTCGACAATCGACCATCTGCTGGTCGATTGTCGACCAGAAGGGATTGAGTGTCAACAACTGGCGGAAGGTGCGGAGGTATAGTCGACAAACGACCAAGTGGTCGACGAGCACCGAGAGAGGGCAACGGGTGGACCACAAGTTCGAGTGGCAGGAACAGCGGACAACGACGCCGGACGGCGTCTACCGCACACTGCGTGCCGCCATCCTCGATGGGACCGTACCTCCTGGTGGCCAGCTGCGTGAGGCACACATCGCCGGGGACCTCGGGATCAGCCGGTCCCCGCTGCGCGAGGCGCTGACGAAGCTGGAGGAAGAAGGGCTCGTCGTCAAGATCCCCTACCGTGGGGCGTTCGTCGTAGAGGTGAGCGCTCGTGAGGTCGCCGAGATCGACTCGGTCCGGCTACGTGTCGAGCCGTACGCCGCCGAGCTCTCGGCCGAAGCACTGCGCGGTCCTGAGCGGCCCCGGCTCCTGCAAACCGTCGAGGATCTCCGCCGGGCGATGGAGAAGGACGACATCCCGGCCAGCATCGACGCGCACCTTCGGTTCCACAGGCTCTTCTACGATCTGTCGGGGCACGGCGTCCTGCAGAGTCTCTGGAACGGCTGGGAGACCAAGCTGCGCCTCCACCTCAGCGTCGATCACCGCACTTACAGCGACGACCCGCATCAATTGGTCGTCGAGCACGAGAGGTTGGCCGCGGTTGCCCTGGAAGGCGACACCGACGCGTTCCGCCAGGAACTGGCCGCCCATTTCCCCATGGGGCTGGGGGCGCAGACGGGAGATGCAGGGGAACGCGCTCCCCGGCATGCCTGAGGCCATGCCGCCTGCGTGAAGTGTCCAAGCCCGCTCGCCCGTGGCGTTGTGGACCAATGCCGAGAAGTCAAGGACGGCTTCCGGGGCCTCAGTCGTGGCTACGGCTCGGTGCGCCATGCTGGAGGCACGACCGCGGACGACAAGATGTCGTAGGGGCGGGCGATGACGGATCAGTCGCCGGGCGTCCAGGACGTCGACTGCGGCGTGGGCGGAGCGCACTGCCCGGATGAGACCGGTGAGCCTGCGGTCGCCCGGGCGGCCGCAGGCCGCGACGTCGACCGTCGCTTCGAGTAACCGTGGGGCGAGCCGCACGAGGTGCCCCGAGGTCGCATTCGAGACTGAAGCTTGTATTGACAGTGCTCGACAGGCCCTCTTATGGTCGACAAACGACAATCGACTGGCGCTTTTGAGGCACTATACGGCGCTTTGTCGCCACTGCTACTCGAGGGGAGTCCGAGTACAGATGATCAAAATTCATGCGAAGCAGGTTCTCGCGGCCAACTGCGAGCGTTTGTGCCCTGCTCTGTCTGCGGAGGCTGCGCGATGAGCCAGTCCGTGACTTCGGCAACGAACACCGACTCGGCTTCCGATCGGCTCCAGGCCTTGGGTCTGGCCCTTCCCGAGCTCCGTGACAACCCGTACTACGTGCACCATCGGACCGTGGGCTCCAGCATCTACATCTCGGGTCAACTGCCTTACAAGGACGGTCGGTTGCTGGGTCAGGGCATTGTCGGCCGGGACGTCGAGTTGGAGACGGCGCGGTCACTCGCGCGCCATGCCGCGCTCAACGCGCTCGCTGCCGCTGTGCAGGCGGTGGGAGACCTGGACCGGGTCCGGATCGTGCAGATGCTGGTCTTCGTGGCCAGTACGCCGGACTTCGGTGAGCAGTCGAACGTCGCCAGCGCGGCCAGTGAACTCCTCATCGAGGTGCTGGGCGAGGACGGACGGCACGCTCGCACCGCGATCGGTGTCGCCGGGTTGCCGCTCAACAGTCCGGTCGAGATCCAGATGGTCTGCACCGCTGTGTAGGCCGGGGCCGACGGCGGTGTACGCAAGCGCGCGCGATATCGCGGGCTGCTCGCGGTCGGCATCCAGGGGGGAGTCAGCACCCGCGCCCCTAAAACATTCCAGGCAGAACCACAAGGAGGGCAGCATGAACCGGCTGCAACGAGCACTCGACGCTCTGGTCGAGCGGATCGACACCCCCGCGCCGATCGTGCTGGTCGACGTCATGCAGGGCAACATCGAGCGCATTCAGGGCTTCGCCGACCAGCACAACCTCAAGGTCAGGCCGCACGTCAAGACGCACAAGTGCGTGGAGATCGGGCGCCGCCAGATCGAGGCCGGCGCCGTCGGGATCACCGCGGGAAACGTCGGTGAGGCCGAGGTCTTCGCCGCGGCCGGATTCGACGACATCTTCCTCGCCTACCCGATCTGGCCCTCGGGAACGAAACGAGCCCGGATCCGCCGGCTCGCCGAGTCCGCCCGGCTGCGGGTCGGCGTCGACAACGTCGCGGCGATCGAGGGCCTCGCCGACGCGATGGGAGACGAACCGGACCGGCTGCAGGTCGTGATCGAGGTCGACTGCGGCGCCCGTCGTTCCGGGGCGCCGCCCGAGGCCGCGGGCGACCTCGCGCTCGCCGCCCGCAAGCGCGGTCTGGTGCCGGTGGGCGTCTTCACCTATCCAGGTCACGGCGGCGCCGGCCGGGACGCTCGCCGGCGCGCCGCGCAGGACCAGGAAGCCGCGCTCACCACCGCGGTACGCAGCCTCGCCGACGTCGGGGTCACCGCCGAGGTGGTCAGCGCCGGCTCCACTCCCACCCTCGAGTTCTCCACCAGCAGCGTGATCACCGAGATCCGTCCCGGCGAGTACGTCTTCGGCGATCTGAACAACGCCCGGCTGGGCTCCTGCACGGAAGACCAGATCGCGCTGTTCGTCGCCGGCACCGTGGTCAGCGACTGGGTCCCCGACCAGGTCATCGTCGATGTGGGCAACAAGGCCCTCAGCAAAGAAGGAAGCCCCGAGATCGGCTACGGCGGCATCGCCGGCACGAAGGCGGTCCTATCCAAGGTCAACGAGTACCACGGGTTCCTTCCGCTGCCGGACGGCGAGTTCCGCCCCAGCGTCGGCACCGTCGTCCCCGTGGTGCCCAACCATGTATGCCCGGTCGTCCTCGGTTTCGAGGAACTGATCGTCACCGACAGCACGGGTACTTCGCTGGAGCGGTGGCCGGTCGACGCCCGCGGATTCCTCAACTGACCGGCAAGGGACGAGATTTTCGTGGCCGAGCCCGCAACCGACAGACCTCCCCCGTAAAGGAACGCCTGACATGAGACTCAAGAACGTCGCGGCCCTGGTGACCGGCGCCAGCAGTGGCATCGGGCAGGCGGTGAGTTCCCACTTCCGCCGCGAGGGCGCGCGGCTGCTGCTCACCGGCCGCAGGGAGCGGCTCGACAGCGCTGAGCCCGACGACCTGTATGTTCCTGGAGACCTCAATGACGAGGCGTTCGTCGAGCACCTGGCCAAGCAGGCCGCCGAGTCCTTCGGCACCTTCGACGTCGTGGTCCTCAACCACGGCCTGCAGGCTGTCAGTCCGCTCACCGAGATGGCCCGCGACGACGCGAAGAACGTACTCGAGAGCAACCTGCTCAGCGCGTTCCTGGTGATGAAGCACTTCGCGCCGCTGATGCCCGAGACAGGGGGATCGTTCGTCTGCGTCAGTTCACGGCTGGGCATGGTCGGCATGGCCGGGCAGGTCTTGTATTCCGCCGCCAAGGGGGGCCTCATCATGCTCGCCAAGGGCGCGGCGATCGAATGGGCCCCGCGCAACATCCGTGTCAACGTCGTCGCTCCGGGCCTGACCGCCACCCCGATCATCGAAGCGGCGTTCCAGCGCAGGCCCGACCCCGAGGGCTACCGCCGCGAGCGCGAGAGCCAGATCCCGCTCCAACGCCTCGCCACCCCCGAAGAGGTCGCTGACGCGGTGCTCTTCTTCGCATCGTCGGAGTCGTCGTACGTGACCGGATCGGTCCTGACCGTCGACGGCGGGTACACCGCTTTCTGAACACCCCTGCTGGGCATCACCACCAGCAATGGGCTGAACGACCTCTTCTCCGTCTCGCCCTCTGCCTCGGGCGACCGCCGATTGCAGCAAGACCGATCGACCACTCGTCGAGCGCATGCTCCGATCGCCGCACTCGAACTGCGCCACCCCCACGTCGCCGTGGTCGATGGACCGCTCGGCACGTCCCTCAACCGCAGGCCCGGCTCTGCCTCATCCCTCACGAGGCCTTCATGCTCGGCTCTGGTGAGGATCGCCGCCACCCCTTCTGATCACCGCCTGCGACGGCTCAAGCTTCCCCACCGCCACTCACCCCGTCTTCTAGCCGGCGTCGCCCCGACAACAAGGTCGTCGGGGACTTCGATCCACGGCGAACACCCGCCCAAGCGGCGACCGACAACGCAAGCGGGCAATGCTTCTGTCCGCGTTCGCCGCCCTGAACCATCCCACCCCCCGCACCTGCGAGGTAAAGCCCCGCACAGCTGGTCCCACGCGTCCCTAAATGAGGAGTATTGCCATGAGTGATCCCCAGATCGGCCGCAGAGCGCTCCTGCGCGGAGCAGGCGGCATAGCCGCCCTCGCGTCCCTCGCCGCCTGCGGCACCGGCACCAGCCGCAGCTCGTCCGCCGCCGGCGGCAAGGGCGGCGGCAAGACGGTGATCGTCCGCGACAGCGGCGGTTCCTACGGTGCAGCCCTGCAGAAGGCGATCTACACGCCGTTCACGCAGGAGACCGGCATCCAGGTCAAGGTGCTCAACCTGGACGACGCCCCGCTGCTGGCCCAGATCAAGCAGGGCCGCCCGCAGTGCGACCTCATCAACAACTCGATGATGTCCCACGCCAAGTACGTCAAGCAGGACGCGCTGGAAGCGCTGGACGGGGATCGGCTCAAGAGCCTGAAGAGCGCGAAGGTCCCCGACAGCCAGATCACCGACCATGCCATGGGTCACAGCTTCTACGGTCAGTGCATCGGGTATCGCACGGACGCCTTCGGCGGGAAGAAGCCGGAGTCATGGGCGGACTTCTGGGACACGAAGGCGTTCAAGGGCGGCCGTTCGATGGTCAGCCCGGACGGTGACCTGCCGGAGCTGGAGTTCGCGCTGCTGGCCGACGGCGTGCCGATGGACAAGCTGTACCCGCTCGATGTGGACCGCGCGTTCAAGGTGATGAGCCGGCTGCGCGGCGACATCAAGAAGTTCTGGGACAGCGGCCCGCTGCCCGGCGTGCTGCTCAGCCGCGAGGAGGTCACGATGTCCACCGTGTGGGACGGTCGGCTGGCCGATCTGCAGAAGCAGAACGTGCCGGTGGAGCGGCAGCTGAACGGCATGCGCCGCCAGTTCCAGGGCTACGCGATCGCCAAGGGCGCGGCCAACGCGGACAACGCGTACCTGCTGATGGACTTCTCGCTGCAGGCTGAGAGCCAGGCGGCCCTGGCCAAGGCGTTCCCGTCGAACCCGTCCTCCCCGCTGGCCTACGCCAAGCTCACCGAGGACGAGCGCAACGCCCTCGCCGGGGCGCCGAAGTACTACGACAAGGGCTTCGATGCCGACATCGAGTGGTGGCTGAAGAACGAAGCGGCCGTCACCAAGCGCTGGCTGGAGTGGGCTCGTGGCTGAATTCGGTATCGCCACACCGTCCGTCAAGGTGGCCGGCGGCAAGCCGGCCACTGCGACCGGCAAAGCGTTGTCGGTGGTGGCTCTGCGCAAGACGTACGGCGATGTGGTCGCGGTCGATGAGGCGTCGATGGAGATCGCGGCCGGGGAGTTCGTCACCTTCCTGGGCGCGTCCGGGTCGGGCAAGACCACGACGCTGATGATGATCGCCGGGTTCTGCGAGCCGGACTCCGGCACCATCACCGTCGGGGACCGCGACGTCACCCGGTTCGCCCCGCAGAAACGGAACCTGGGTTTCGTCTTCCAGCAGTACCTGCTCTTCCCGCACATGACGGTCAGTGAGAACGTCGCCTTCCCGCTCACGCTGCGCGGGGTGCCGAAGGACGAGATCCGCAGACGCGTCGGGGAGACGCTGGAGATCGCCGGCCTGTCCGGGTTCGGCGGCCGCCGCCCGCGCGAGCTGTCCGGCGGTCAGCAGCAGCGCGTGGCGTTGTGCCGGGCGCTGGTCTACCGGCCGCCGGTCATTTTGATGGACGAGCCGCTGGGCGCGCTGGACAAGAAGCTGCGCGACCAGCTCCAGGTCGAGATCAAGACCATCCAGCAGGAACTGGGCCTGACCGTCATCTATGTGACGCACGATCAGGAAGAAGCACTGGTCATGTCGGATCGCATCGCGGTGATGCGCAACGGATTGATCGAGCAGTTCGACACCCCCAGGGAGCTGTTCGAGCGGCCGAGGACCCCGTTCGTGGCGGACTTCCTCGGCGCGGCCAACTTCCTGCCCGGCCGCATCGAGCAGCACACCGACGAGCACACCCTGGTCCGCCTGGACAACAGTGGCGGTCTGCTGAAGGCGCGCCGCCACGAGCTGGCTTCCGGCACCGAGGTGAAGGTCGCGGTGCAGCCGGGCCGGCTGCGGGCCTGCGCCCCGGATGACGGTTTCTGTACGGGCACGGTGGAGACCGCCACGTACGTGGGCACCCTGGTCCGCGCCGGCGTACGCATCGACGGCGGCGACGCGCCGCTGCTGCGCCTGGAAGTACCGGCCGGCCGCGGTCCCGTCACCGGCGAGCGGGTCGGCATCTCCGCCGATCCCGAGGACGTCAACCTCTTCCCCGTCGAACAGGGCGGGTGAGTCATGGCCGCCCTCACCGCCACCGCCCCCGCGCGCCCGCGCAAGCTGCTCGCCTCCCGCCGTACCCGGGTCGGCCTCCTGTACGCGCTACCCGTGGTCGTCTACCTGCTGGTGCTGTTCGTCTACCCGATCTTCAGCACGCTGCTGCTCAGCCTGAAGGACGCCGACGGATCGTTCACCCTGCACTGGTACGTCGACGCCCTCACCGGGGTCAACCTCTCGGTGCTGTTCACCACGCTGCGGATCTCCGCCGAGACGGCGCTGCTCAGTCTCGCCTTTGGGTTCCTCCTGGCCAACGCCATCTCCCGGCTCAAGCCCCTGTGGGCCGGACTGGCCATGCTGGTCGTGGTCGTGCCGCACTTCATCAGCGCCCTGGTACGGACGTACGGCTGGATCATCATGCTCGGCGACAAGGGCCTGGTGAACGAGTCCCTGGCCGGCCTGTGGGTGCCGGGGACGCCGTACCGGCTGCTGTACAACGAGCTCGGCGTGGTCATCGGCACCACCTCGATGATGCTCCCGTACACGGTGCTGCTGCTGTACGGCGTGATGCGCGGCGTGGACCGCAGGCTGCTGGCGGCCGCCTCCAGCATGGGCGCGGGACGCGTGACGATCTTCCGCCGTATCTACCTGCCGCTGGTGGCGCCTGGCCTGGCCAGTGCCGGACTACTCAGCTTCATCCTGTCGCTGGGCTACTACATCACCCCGGCCCTGATGGGCGGACCCAACCAGACGATGATCGCCACCCTCATCAACCAGCAGGTGACCAAGGAAAACCAGTGGAACGGGGCCGCCGCGCAAGGCGTCATCCTGCTGGTCCTCACCCTCGCCGGACTGCTGCTGGTCAAGGCCGTCAGCTCGCTGGGCGCCAGCCGTAAGAAGAGGAACGCCTCATGATGGAGCTGCGTAAGACCCTCACTGGGCGGATCGTCCTGACCGCTGTCGCCACCGTGATCCTGCTGTTTTTGGCGCTGCCGATCGTGGTCATCCTGGTCACCTCCTTCAGCGACAACGCCTTCGCGGCCTTCCCGCCCGACACCTGGACGCTGAACTGGTACAAGGCGCTGTTCGCCGACGGCAGCAAATGGCCCGCCGCGCTCTCCCTGAGCGCCTTGATCGCCTGCCTGAGCACTGTGTTCTCGCTGATCATCGGGGTGACCGCGGCGACCGCGCTGGTCCGCAGCGAACTCCCGCTGCGCTCGGCGGTCTTCGCCCTGGTCCTCGGCCCGCTGGTCATCCCCCAGATCGTCACCGCACTGGGCCTGTTCCTGCTCTTCGAGCCGGCCGCGATGCTGGGCAGCCCGATAGCCATCGCCCTCGGGCACACCGTGCTGGCCGCACCCATCGCGGTACTGATCCTGATCGCGACGCTGCGCGGCATCGACGAACGCCTGGAGGACGCCGCAGCCAGCATGGGCGCGGGGCGTCTGACCATCGCCCGGAAGATCACCTTCCCCCTCGCCGCCCCCGGAATGATCGCGGCGGCGATCTTCTCCTTCATCACCAGCTTCGACGAGTTCTACATCTCCCAATTCCTGTCCTCGGTCGACACCGTCACCCTGCCGGTGCGGGTCTACAACTCCCTGACCTTCGACATCGACCCCAGCGTCACCGCGGTCAGCGCGCTCCTCACCGCCGGCGCGATCCTCGCCCTCGGCCTGGTGGCCCTGGTCCGCTGGCTCGGCTCCGGACGCCAGGACTCCCTGCTCTCGGTCGAGAACACGGTCGGCGTCGCCCACCCCGGAGGCGATGCCGTATGACCACCCACCGATCGTGCTCCCTCAACACACCAGCCTGCGACCAGCGAAAGAGCCACGCGCATGACTGACACGCTCACCGCTCCCTCAGAGGAGTCGGCAGTCCTTCAATCCGTCCCCCGTGGCTTCCTCACCCACGACTGGCAACCTGCCACCGGCGGTCGCACCTTCGAGGTGCGCAACCCCGCAACCGAAGAAGTCATAGCCACCGTCGCCGACTGCGGCGCACAAGACGCGCTGAAAGCACTGGACGCGGCGGCCGCGGCCGCCGACCAGTGGGCCCTCACCAGCCCGCGGGACCGCGCGACCGTCCTGCACCGGATCACCGACGCCATGACCGAACACCGTGAGCGTCTGGCCCGGATCATCACCCTGGAGATCGGCAAGACGATCAGGGAAGCCCGGAGCGAGGTCGACTACGCCGCCGCCTATTTCCGCTGGTACGCAGAGGAGGCGGTCCGCCCGCACGCACGCAGCACGCCCTCCCCGGACGGCAAGAGTCACATCGTCACCGTCGCCGAACCGGTCGGGCCCTGCCTGCTGATCACTCCGTGGAACGTGCCGCTGGCCATGGCCGCCCGCAAGGCCGCCGCCGCCCTCGCCGCAGGCTGCACCGCCGTGCTCAAACCAGCCGCACTCACCCCGTTGTCCTCCCTGATACTGGGCGAGCTGGCGCGCGAGGCGGGCGCGCCCGCGGGTGTCCTGACCGTGATCACCAGCAGCGACGCGGCAGCGGTCACCATGCCGCTGCTGGCCGACCCCCGGCTGCGCAAGCTGTCCTTCACCGGGTCCACCCCGGTCGGCAGGTTGCTGCTCCAGCAGAGCGGTGCCCGGGTGCTGCGCACCTCGATGGAGCTGGGCGGCAACGCGCCGTTCCTGGTCTTCGACGACGCCGACCTCGACCTCGCGGTCCGTGAAGCGATGATTGCGAAGATGCGGCTGGGCGGCCAGTCCTGTGTCGGCGCCAACCGATTCCTGGTCCAGGAGGGAATCGCCGACGCATTCGCCGCCGCGCTGGGCGAACAGATGGCCGCCGTCCGGGTGGGTCCTCCAGGCCAGGAGGACACCGAGTTCGGTCCGCTGGCTGACCACCGTGCGGTGGACAAGGTCCGCAACCTCGTCGAGGACGCCGTGGCCCGTGGTGCCGTTGTCGTCGGCAAGGCGGAGATCCCTGACGGTCCGGGCCACTACGCGGCCCCGACCGCGCTGGACCACATCCCCGCCGACGCTGCGATCATGCACGAGGAAATCTTCGGACCTGTCGCCGCCATCCACCGGTTCTCCACGGAGGCCGAGGCCATAGAGGTGGCCAACAACACCGAGCACGGCCTCGCGTCGTATGTGATGACGTCCCACATCGACCGCGCCCGCCGGGTCGCCGCCCGTCTGCAGGCCGGAATGGTCGCCATCAACCGCGGCCTGGTCTCCGACGTCGCAGCACCCTTCGGCGGCATCAAGCAGTCCGGCCTGGGCCGCGAAGGCGGACCCGAGGGCCTCCACGAGTACCAGCAGCTCAAGTACCTGTCGCTGCCCGGCTTCAACACCTGAGCGAGCCGGATCGAGCGCAGGGCCCGCCCACGTGCCGGCCGGGCAACGCAGTGACCGGGATGAAGATCCGTTCCGCGACGTCTGCCGCCTCGGATCCCGGGCAGGGCACATCCTGAGCCTGATCAGCAACCAGCACGCACCATGGTCCGCAGGAGACCCATGGCACCCGCGATCCGCGTGCCGTGGGGGCTGCCATCTCCACCGACTTATGAAGGAGACGGTCGACCGTGGACGCTACCGACGAGAAGATCATCGCCGAGCTGACCCGCAACGCCCGCATCTCGCACTCCGAGCTGGCCAGCAAGGTGCTGCTGTCCCGCAACGCGGTGCGGCAGCGCATCGAACGGCTGGAGCGCCAGGGCCACATCGCCGGCTACACCATCGTCCGCGCGGGCGACGACACCGGCAATGTCGTCTCGGCGCTCGTACTCGTCTACCGCCAGGACCGCATGCGCGGCGGCGACGTCCTGGCCGCGCTCAAACGCATTCCGGAGGTCGTCATCTGCGAGATCCTCAGCGGCGACTTCGACATCATGGTGCGCCTGGAGGCGGCCTCGCTGGAACGCGTACGAGTCATCTGGGAGGACATCGCCCAGATGCCCGGCGTACGGGACACGGTCACCGCGCTCACCCTGTCCAGCGTCGTCAACCGCCCGAGAGGAGGGCGGAGTTCAACGGCACCGGGGTGAGCAGCGCCATCGCCTCTTCCCTGTCCAGCAGCCCGTCCTGGACCACGAGGTCCACCACGTCCGCCCCGGTGGCCAGGGCCGCTTCTGTCGCGTTCAGGCGGCCGCCTGGGACAGCCGACGGTCGGTCTGCCGACCGACTTCCGGCTCCAGGGGCCCAGGGTTCTCGCTCGGTACGGAAGGTGGTCATTGGACGACGTCAGTGATGTGGTTGACGCAGACGACCTTGGGCTGGGTCATCTCCTCGAAGGCGAAGCGCACGCCTTCGCGGCCCATGCTGCCGTACTTGAAGCCGCCGAACGGCATGGCGTCGAAGCGGTAGTCGGACGAGTCGTTGATCATCACTCCGCCGGCTTCCAGCAGCCGGGCAGCGGTCAGGGCGCGGTCCAGGCGGGAGGTGAAGATGGCCGCGTGGAGGCTGTAGTCGATGGCGTTGGCCTGCTCGATGGCGTCCTCGAAGGACGTGAACGGCTGCAGCACGACGACCGGGGCGAACACCTCCTCCTGCCAGATCGAGCAGGTCGCCGGGACGTCTTCCAGGACGGTCGGCGTGTACAGGGCGCCGGTGGTGTGGTTGCCGCACAGCAGCACCGCGCCCTCGTCCACCGCCGTGTCGACCTTGGCCCGGGTGGCGGCCGCGGCCTCCTGGGTGATCATGGGGCCGACGTCGGTGCGCTCGTCGAGCGGGTCGCCGACGCGCAGCAGCTGGGTGCGGGCGACGAAGGCGTCGCGGAAGCGCTCGTAGACCTCGCGGGCGATCAGGATCCGCTGGGTGCCGATGCAGTTCTGGCCGGCGGCCCAGAACGCGCCCAAGACGCAGGAGGCCACGGCTTCGTCGAGGTCGGCGTCGTCCATGACGATGACCGGGGCGTTGCCACCCAGGTCCATGGCGAGCTTCTTCAGGCCGGCCGTGCGGGAGATGGCCTCGCCGGTGGCGAATCCGCCGGTGAAGGACACCATGCGTACGTCGGGGGCGGCCACGATCGTGGCGCCGATGTCGGCATTGCCGTTGACGACGGTGACGATCTCCTCGGGCAGGCCGGCCTCGATGAGGGTGTCGACCAGGCGCAGCGCGGACAGCGGCGTCAGCGCGGACGGTTTGAGGATGACCGCGTTGCCGCCGGCGATGGCCGGGCCGAGCTTGTGGGCGACCAGGTTGAGGGGGTCGTTGAACGGAGTGATGGCGGCGATGATGCCCAGCGGTTCGCGGGTGAACCAGCCCTGCCGTTTCTCCGAGCCCTCATAGGAGTCGAAGGGGATGACCTCGCCGGCGTTGCGCCGTACCTCGGCCGCGGACAGGGACAGGGTGTTGACCGCGCGGGCGACTTCCTTGCGGGCCTGAGTGATGGTCTTGCCGGCCTCGCTGACGATCAGCTGGGCGAAGGACCCGGCGCGCCGCTCGATCAGGTGGGCGGCGCGTTCCAGGACCGCGGCTCTGGAGGCGCGGGACAGCGCGGCCGCGGTGCGGCGCCCGCATCTGGCCTGCTGCAGGATGCTGCCGGCGGCGCTCGCGTCGACGGTGGGCACCGAGGCGATGATCTCGCCGGTGTAAGGGTTGTGCACGGGCGCCGTGTCGGTGCCGAGTTCGATGCCGGGGGGCACGACGGTGTCAGACACGGTGAGTCTCCAGGAGAACGGGGCGCGTGGGCGCGGTGTCGTCGTCCGCGTGGCGCTGGTGGATGGCGATGATGTCCGACAGCAGGGCGTAGGCGGTCTCGATGCGGCCGGCGCCCGGCCCGGACACCGTGACGGTGCCGAGGAGGTCGGTGTGGAAGGCGACCGCGTTGACCGGGCCGGAGATCCCCGCCAGCGGGTGGTGTGCCGGCAGGGCGAGTGGAGCGACGCGGGCGTCGACGCTGCCGTCCTCGTGGCGGGTGGCGGAGCCGACCAGCTTCCAGCGCAGCCCCTTGGACGCGGCGTCCCGCACCTCGTGGGGGGTGATCGCGGAGATGCCCTCGCAGAAGACGTCCTCGCGGCGCAGGTCTGCGCCGAGGACCTCGTTGGCCAGGATCATGACCTTGAGCTGGACGTCGTGACCCTCGATGTCCGCCGTGGGATCGGCTTCGGCGTAACCCAGCTCCTGGGCTTCGGCGATGGCCGCCGACAGCTCGATGCCCTCTTCGAGGCGGCCGAGGACGTAGTTCGAGGTGCCGTTCAGGATGCCCTGGACGCCGGTGATCTCCAGGCCGCCGAACATGCGCTCGGCGGTGCGCAGGATGGGGGTGCCGCTGAGGACCGAGCCCTCGAACTCGAAGCTGACACCACGCTCGGCGGCCAGCTGCTTCAGCGCCCGGCCGGCGAGTGCGACCGGTCCCTTGTTGGTGGTGCACACGTGCTTGCCCGATTCCAGGGCCCAGCGCACATGGGAGAGGGCGGGCTCGCCGTCGGCGGGATTGGTGAACGTCGCCTCCACGACGATGTCGGCCGGGACCTCTCGGATCACCCACGCGTTGCGCGGATCCGCGCTGCCGCCCGGCAGACCCGCGAAGCTCAGCTCCCCGGGCTCGGCGGCCAGCAGCGGCGCCAGATCGATGCCGTCGGTGTCCACCAGGGAACCGGCCCGCAGATCGGTGATCGCCACCACCCGCAGGGCAAAGCCCAGCTCCCTGGCCAGGCGCTCCCCGTTCTGAGATATGAGCTCGGCAAGCGCGCGGTTGACGCCGCCGAAGCCGATGAGGGCGAGATCGTATCGGCCCATGAGATCGCTCCTTAACAGTCCGCCGCCTTCACGGTGCGGCTGCTCAGAGCCTCGCTTCTCCGCCTGTCACCTGCTCCATGTCGCAACGGCCACGACGCATGCCGATCTGCTCTGTCGGAGGGCGATTCGCCCACCCCGCCTTCAGCAACACCGCGCGGGCACGGACGCAGTGCGCCCGCCGCCTCGCTTGGCCGTCGGTCGGGTTGGGTGTGTTCCTGCAGGTGTGCCAGAACGGCAGGTTCGGCGCTTGGTCACACGCTGAACTTGACAGGGAATCGTCGGGGACCGACAGGTGGTGGTCTCGTTCACCCAGCGATCGGGATTCAGGCCGGGGAGGAGCCGGGGCCGTCGGACGGCACGGCCGTCTCTGCCGCCGCGCGCAGCGCCTCCAGCACCGGACGGATCAGGGGATGCTCCTCCGCGCCGCGCCGTACGGTCGCGAAGACGCGGCGGGTCACCGCCACGTCGTCCAGCGGGCGGATCACCACGCCCGTCAGCTCCGTGCCCCGCAGGGCGGAGCGCGGTACCAGGGCGACGCCCGCCCCGGCGCCGGCGAGGGCGACGACGGCACGGAAGTCATCGGACGAGTGCTGCAGCCGGGGCTGGAATCCGGCGTACTCGCAGGCCAGCATCACCACGTCGTGGCAGGGGTTGCCCGGGTACGGGCCGATCCACGGCTCGTCGGCCAGGTCGGCCACCCGCACCTTGCCCGCCCCGGCGAGCCGGTGGCCGACCGGCAGGACCGCGTCGAACGCTTCGGAGTACAGCGGCACCCGCGCGAGACGCTGGTCGTCCTCGCGCGGCGCACCGCGGTACTCCACGGCGACCGCGACGTCCGCCTCCCCGTCCAGCACCATCGGCAGGCTCTCGTCGCCCTCCGCGTCACGCACCCGGATCCGGATCCCTGGTGCGGTGTCCGCGAGCTGCGCGATGGCCGGTGCGAGGACGAGTGCGATGCCGGTGGCGAAGGAGGCGACGGTCACCTCGCCCGCGGCTCCCGAGGTGTACGCGGCGAGTTCGGCCTCGGCGCGCTCCAGCTGGGCGAGGATCGTGTTGGCGTGATCGAGCAGGATCTCCCCGGTGGCCGTGAGGCGGATGCCGCGCCCGTTGCGCTCCAGCAGCCGCTGGCCGGTCTCGCTCTCCAGCGCCGCGAGCTGCTGGGAGACGGCAGACGGGGTGAGGTACAGCGCGGCGGCCGCGGCGGTCACCGTTCCGTGGTCCGCCACGGCGCGCAGGATCCGCAGCCGCCGCATGTCGATCATGTCGCTCAGTCTCCCAGGGTCGCGCGGGCCGCCTTGAATGCTGCCACGGCCCGCTCCACGTCGGCGGGGGAGTGGGCGGCCGAAAGCTGCACCCGGATACGCGCCTGTCCGTGGGGGACCACCGGGTAGGAGAAGCCGACGGCGTACACGCCCTGCTCCAGCAGCAGTTCGGCCATCCGCCCGGCGATGGCCGCATCGCCGATCATGACGGGCACGATGGGGTGGTCGCCGGGCAGGATGTCGAACCCTTCCTCCGCCATCCGCGTCCGGAACAGCGCGGTGTTTCCGGCCAGTTGCTGCCGCAGTGCGGCCCCGAGTCCCGTGTCGGTGTCCTCCAGGAGGTCCAGGACCTTCAGGGACGCGGCGGCGATGACCGGTGCGAGCGAGTTGGAGAACAGGTACGGCCGCGAGCGCTGGCGCAGCAGCGCGACGATCTCGGCGCGGGCGGCGACGTAGCCGCCGGAGGCGCCGCCAAGGGCCTTGCCGAGTGTGCCGGTGACGATGTCGACGCGGTCCATGACACCGTGCAGCTCGTGCGTGCCCCGTCCGCCGGGCCCGACGAAGCCGACGGCGTGTGAGTCATCGACCATCACCATCGCGTCGTACGCCTCGGCGAGATCGCAGATCTCCCGCAGGGGCGCCACGTAACCGTCCATCGAGAAGACGCCGTCGGTGACGATCAGCCGGCGCCGCGCGTCGGAGGACTCCTTCAGCCGCTGCTCCAGGTCGGCCAGATCGCGGTTGGCGTAGCGGAAGCGGCGGGCCTTGGACAGCCGGATGCCGTCGATGATGCTGGCGTGGTTGAGGGCGTCGGAGATGACCGCGTCCCGCTCGTCCAGCAGGGTTTCGAAGACGCCGCCGTTGGCGTCGAAGCAGGAGGAGTACAGGATCGTGTCCTCGGCGCCGAGGAAGCGGGAGAGCCGGTCCTCCAGTTGCTTGTGGACCTCCTGGGTCCCGCAGATGAAGCGGACGGAGGCCATGCCGTAGCCCCAGCGGTCCAGGGCTTCCTTGGCGGCGGTGACCACCTCCGGGTGGTCGGCCAGGCCGAGGTAGTTGTTGGCGCAGAAGTTCAGCACCTCGCCGGGGCGGCCGCCCGCGGTCACGGCGACGGCCGCGCTCTGCGGGGTGCCGATGACGCGCTCGGGCTTGTGCAGGCCGGCGGCGGTGATCTCGTCCAGGGTGGCGCGCAGGTCGTCGCGCACGGAGTCGAACATGGCGGGTGAGCTCCTCGGGGCAGCGGGCGTACGGGTGGAATGGGCGCGAAGGCGTGATGGACGCGGAGGGCGCGTACGGCTCAGGCGGTCCAGTCGAGGACGACCTTGCCGCACCGCCCGCTCGCGGCGTCCTCGAAGGCCGCGTCGAAGTCCTGGTAGGCATAACGGCCGGTGATCACCGGGCTGAGATCGAGGCCGCGTTCCAGCAGCACCGACATGGCGTACCAGGTCTCGAACATCTCCCGGCCGTAAATGCCCTTGATGGTGATCATGGAGGTGACGATCGTGGCGAAATCGACCGCGAACTCCTCGGAAGGCAGCCCAAGAACGGCGATCCGCCCGCCGTGCGTCATGTTGGCGATCATGTCGCGCAGGGCTTCGGGGCGGCCGGACATCTCCAGGCCGACGTCGAAGCCCTCCCGCAGGCCCAGCTGCCGCTGAGCCGCCTCGATCGTCGTGTCGGCGACGTTGACCGCCAGATCGACGCCGACCTTGCGGGCCAGTGCCAGGCGGTACTCGCTGACGTCGGTGATGACGACGTTGCGGGCTCCGGCGTGCGCGGCCACCGTCGCGGCCATGATGCCGATGGGTCCCGCTCCCGTGATGAGGACGTCCTCGCCCACCAGGGGGAAGGACAGCGCGGTGTGCACGGCGTTGCCGAACGGGTCGAAGATGGCCGCCGTGTCGAGGTCCACGGGCGTCCGGTGAACCCACGCGTTCCCGGCCGGCAGGCTCACGTACTCGGCGAACGCGCCGTCGCGGCCGACGCCGAGCCCCACCGTGTTCCGGCACAGGTGCCGCCGGCCGGCCAGGCAGTTGCGGCACTTGCCGCACACCAGATGGCCCTCGCCGCTGACCAGGTCGCCCACCTTGATGTCGGCGACGTCCCGGCCGACTTCGGCGACCTCGCCGACGAACTCATGGCCGAGCACGAGCGGTGTGCGCACGGCTTGCTGCGCCCAGCCGTCATAGGCGCGGATGTGCAGGTCCGTGCCGCAGATGCCGGTGCGGAGAACCTTGATCAGGACGTCGCCGGGGCCGATGGACGGCTCCGGCACATCTCTCAGCCACAGACCGGGCTCCGCCTTGTCCTTCACCAGTGCCTTCATGCCGCGGCTCCTGTGCGCGAGGGGATGGGAAGACTCCGGTACGCGGGACGGCGCTGCGGGCGCCGACATCCTGGCCGTACCGGGCATCAGCAATCTGCCTGGTGGCGGGCGTGCGGTCCATCGAGGATTTCTTAACCGGACCGACAGCCTGCCTTCACGATCGACTCGCGACGGTCGCTTCTCGCACGGTGCGCCATCACCTGGATCGGGCAGCCGCAACCGACACCCGGGATCCCCGTCAGCCGAGATGGCGGGCGGTGATCTCCGAGGCTGCTCCGGTCACCAGACGCCCCAGTTCGGTCAGCCGGTCGGGCTCGAACCGGGAGTGGGGCATGGAGACGGCCACGGAGGCCAGGGGCATGCCGTCGTCGCCCAGGACGGGCGCCGCGATGGCACAGACGCCCGGCCGGAACTGGTTGTAGTTGACGGAGTATCCGCGCTCTCTGACCCGGCGCAGCTCGGCGCGCAGCTCCGACGGGTCGGTGATGGTCTCCTCCCCGTAGCCCTCCAGCTCGCCCGCCGAGACCTCGTCGACCTCGGACCTCGGCAGGTGGGCGAGGACCGCGTGCCCGGTGGCGGTGGCGTGCAGAGGCGAGGAGTCGCCGATGGCGTGGAAGGTCCGTACGGGATGGTCGCAGTCGACCCGGTCGACGACGACCATGCCGTGCAGGGCGTCGGGCACCGACAGGTGGATTGTCTCGTTCAGCGCGTCACGGAGCCGGATCATCGGTTCGCGGGCGGCGGCGAAGAGGCTGGAGCCCTGCAGTGCGGCGGGTCGTACGGCCAGTACGCGGGCGCCGATCTCCCAGCGGGTGGTGTCCTTGCGGTTCGCCCGCAGCCACCCCGCCTCATTGAGGCTCACCAGCGTCCGCTGCACGGTCGACTTGGGCAGGCCGAAGAGCTTCGTGAGCTCCCCGACGGTCACCGGCTGATGTTTGGCGACGGCCTCCAGGATGCGCAGCGATCTGGTGACGCTCTTCATTTCCATCCGTGCCCCCGTAAGTCGTGTGGTTGTCCCGTTCTCACCTCTTGACTCCTTCCGGGAGCCACGGGCATGATCGTGCCGGATTCTAGCATGGCGTTCCACAATATGGCACGATTTCGGAAACGGTCCAGTGATCGGGCCGTCGTCGGAGAGATGCTGAATCCGATGCCGTACCGCGCGGCGATGGACAGTGGTAGCGCCCTGACTCGCCTACCGCGCCGCGTGGTGCACCCGCCCTGCGCCCGGCCCCTCTCCCGGCCGGCGCAGGGCGGCGAAAGCCGTGAGCGCACAAGCGGAAGCCGTGAGCGCACAAAGGGGTCGGCCCCCACGCGCGTGCGTGGGGGCCGACCCTTGCCTGTGATGCGTCCGCCGGTGCTGCGTCCGTCTCGTGTTCAGCCGCCCAGTCGGCGGCCCGTGATCTCCGCGGCCGTATCGGCGACGATGCGGCCCCACTCGGGCAGCCGGTCCGCGTCGAAGCGTGAGTCGGGCATCGAGATGGCCACGGCGGCCAGCGGGGTACCCTCCTCGTCGAGTACGGGTGCGGCGATGGCGCAGACGCCCGGCCGGAACTGGTTGCGGTTGACCGAGTAGCCGTCCGCGCGGATCTGGTCCAGCTCGGCCCGCAGTTCGCCGGGGTCGGTGGGAGTCGAGTCGCTGAAGCGCTCCAGTCCCTGTGCGATGAGCTCTTCGACATCCTGTTTCGGCAGGTGGGCGAGGATGGCGCGCCCGGTGGCGGTGGCGTGCATCGGCGAGGTGTCGCCGATGGTGTGGAAGGTCCGTACGGGGTGGTCGCAGTCGACGCGGTCCACGACGACCACGCACTGCAGGGCGTCGGGCACGGTCAGGTGGATGGTCTCGTTCACCGTGTCGCGGAGGCGCATCATCGGCTCGCGGGCGGCGGCGAACAGGCTGGAGCCCTGTAGGGCGGCAGGTCGTACGGCCAGGACGCGGGCGCCGATCTCCCAGCGGGTCGTGTCCTTGCGGTTGGCCCGCAGCCACCCCGCCTCGGCCAGTGTGACCAGGGTGCGCTGCACGGTCGACTTCGGTAGGCCGAAGAGCTTCGTCAACTCCCCGACGGTCACCGGCTGATGCTGCGCGACCGCCTCCAGGATGCGCAGCGACCTGGTGACGCTCTTCATTTCCATCCGGTTTCCCCCTGTTAATCCTCGGAATTTCCGTCGGACACCCTCTTGACTCCCCTCGGTGCCGCTGTCATTCTCGTGCCAGATTCTAGCACAGCATTCCACAATGTGGCACGGTCACTCCGGCGGACGAAGCAAGTGAGCCGGAACTCAGAGACCGGACGGATGCGAGCAGTTGGGCTCCACAAGACACCCAGCGCCCCTCCGAACCCCTCTCGAATCGAACAGCCTCACGCCGGGCACAGCATGCGCCCCGGCGATACGAAAGGAAAGTCCTGTGTCAGCTGCCAGGAAGCGTGTCGCCGTCGTCGGCGTCGGAACGATGGGCAGCCAGGCCGCCTGGCGGCTGGCGGCCCGTGGCGCCGAGGTCGTCGCTTACGACCGGTTCGCCCCGGGCCATGACCGCAGCGCCGCCGGCGGCGAGACCCGTATCTTCCGTAGCGCGCACTTCGAGGACTCCCGGTACGTCCCGCTCCTCAAGCACGCCGACACCCTGTGGGGGCAGCTCCAGCAGGAGACCGGCCGTGAGCTGCGTCGTCTGACCGGGTGCCTGCTGATGGGGCCCACCGAACAGCAGCAGATGGCCACCGTCCTGGAGTCCATCGCCGAGCACGGCCTCGACCACGAGGTGCTCGATGCCGAGGCACTGGCCAAGCGCTTCCCGCAGTACAGGCTGGAGGACGGCGACGCGGCCGTACTCGACCGCCGCGCCGGCTTCATCCGGCCCGAGCTGACGGTCCAGACCGCGGCCCGCCGCGCCGAGCAGCTGGGCGCGCGCATCCACCGCTACACGCCGGTGCGGGAGATCGCGCCGGTGAACGGCGGGGTGGAGATCCGCACCGACTCCGGCAGCGAGCGCTTCGACGCCGCGGTGGTAACCCCGGGCCCGTGGGTGAACGATCTGCTGCCCGATCTGCCGTGGGAGGTGGACATCCGCCGCCTCATCAGCGCCTGGTACACGCCCACCACCGACGCCTGGTTCGGCGAGGAGCGCCCCGCCTTCATCCGTACGGCACCCACCCACTTCTACGGGCTGCCCTCCCCGGACGGCGTCTCGGTCAAGCTCGGCCTGTCCCGCGCCCTGCACCGCCCCGCCGGCGACCCGAACCAGCTGGACCGGACCGTGCAGCCGGAGGAACTGGAGATCTTCTCCGAGCTGATCGGGCGTTACCTACCGGACCTGCACCTCGACCCGACCCGCCTCTCCGTCTACATGGAGGGCTACACCGAGAGCAGCCGCCCGCTCGTCGGCCCCCTGCCCGGCGCCGAGAACGTCGTACTGCTCGCCGCGTTCTCCGGCCACGGCTTCAAGCTCTCGCCCGCCTTCGGCGACATCGCCGCCGACCTGGCGCTGGACGGCACCTCGTCCCAGCCCATCGACTTCATCTCCACCGTCGACCGCACCGCGGCCTGAGCCACCGATCGATTTCATCACCACACTCGGCCGCACCGAGGCCTGAGCCCGATTGAGGTACGACACATGACACTGACCATCGGCCCGCTGCGAGCGGAGCCCGGCCAGAAGACTCGCGGGACCATCCCCGCCGACCTCGGCCCCACGACGGTCGAAGTCCCGCTGATCCTCATCAACGGCACCCGCCCCGGCCCCAGGGTCGTCATCACCGGCGGCGTCCACGGTGGCGAGTTCATCGGCGTCGACGCCGCCACCCGCCTGGCTGGGCTGCTGGAAGCGGACGACATCGCCGGCCAGGTGGTGATCTGCCCCGTGGCCAACCCCCCGGCCGTCTACGGCGGCAGGCTCAACATCTCCCCGCTGGACGGCGTCAACATCAACCGCGTCTTCCCCGGCGACAAGGACGGCGGCCCCACCGACCGGATGGCGGCCTGGCTGTTCGAGTACGTCATCAACGGCGCCGACGCCTACGTGGACCTGCACAGCGGCGGCATCGACCAGCATCTGCTCGACTTCGTCGGCTACCGCCTGACGGGCGACTCCGAGCTGGACGCGAAGAACAAGGGAATGGCCCACGCGGTCGGTTACGAGCGCGTCATCTTCGGCACCAGCCCGGCCGGCGGCAACAGCCACGCCGCGGCGAACCGGCAGGGCATCCCCGCCATCCTCGTCGAGACCGGCGACCTCGGCGACCGGGACCCCGCCACCGTACGCAGGCTGCTCGACGGCCTGTACCGGCTGCTGCACCACCTCGCTGTCATCGAGGCACCGCAGCACGTCGCCCCGGTGACCACACCGCCGCGCGAGTGGGCCTGGACGGGAGAGGTCGTCTCCCCGACCACCGGCCTGTGGTACCCGGACGCGATCACCGGTGACGAGGTGACCGAAGGACAGACCATCGGCCGCATCATCGACCCGGCCGACGGCACCGAGCACAAGATCGCAGCCACGGCCACCGGACAGATCATCTACGACATGAACGGGCTCACCGTCCGCCCCGGTACGGAACTCTCCGCCATCGCCGCCCCGAACGACTGACGGGCCGCATACCTGCCCCCCCCGACTGACGGGCCACATTCCCGCCCCCCTGATTCCCCTTCCCCCAACCCTCAAATAGCCGGTCCCACGCGCTACTTCCAGGAGATTTGTCATGAGTGATCCCATGATCGGCCGCAGAGCGCTCCTGCGCGGAGCAGGCGGCATAGCCGCCCTCGCGTCCCTCGCCGCCTGCGGTACCGGTACCAGCCGCAGCTCGTCCGCCGCCGGCGGTAAGGGCGGCGGCAAGACGGTGATCGTCCGCGACAGCGGCGGTTCCTTCGGCGCGGCGCTGCAGAAGGCGATCTACACGCCTTTCACGCAGGAGACCGGCATCCAGGTCAAGGTGCTCAACCTGGACGACGCCCCGCTGCTGGCCCAGATCAAGCAGGGCCGCCCGCAGTGCGACCTCATCAACAACTCGATGATGTCCCACGCCAAGTACGTGAAGCAGGACGCCCTGGAGACGCTGGACCTTGACCGGGTCAAGAGCGTCAAGAGCGCGAAGATCCCCGAGAACCAGATCACCGAGCACGCCGTCGGTAACAGCTTCTACGGTCAGTGCATCGGGTATCGCACGGACGCCTTCGGCGGGAAGAAGCCGGAGTCGTGGGCGGACTTCTGGGACACGAAGGCGTTCAAGGGCGGCCGTTCGATGGTCAGCCCGGACGGTGACCTGCCGGAGCTGGAGTTCGCGCTGCTGGCCGACGGCGTGCCGATGGACAAGCTGTACCCGCTCGATGTGGACCGCGCGTTCAAGGTGATGAGCCGGCTGCGCGGCGACATCAAGAAGTTCTGGGACAGCGGCCCGCTGCCCGGTGTGCTGCTCAGCCGCGAGGAGGTCACGATGTCCACCGTGTGGGACGGCCGGCTCGCCGATCTGCAGAAGCAGAACGTGCCGGTGGAGCGGCAGCTGAACGGCATGCGCCGCCAGTTCCAGGGCTACGCGATCGCCAAGGGCGCGGCCAACGTGGACAACGCGTACCTGCTGATGGACTTCTCGCTGCAGGCTGAGAGCCAGGCGGCCCTGGCCAAGGCGTTCCCGTCGAACCCGTCCTCTCCGCTGGCCTACGCCAAGCTCAGCGAGGACGAGCGCAACGCACTGGCCGGGGCGCCGAAGTACTACGACAAGGGCTTCGATGCCGACATCGAGTGGTGGCTGAAGAACGAAGCGGCCGTCACCAAGCGCTGGCTGGAGTGGGCTCGTGGCTGAATTCGGTATCGCCACACCGTCCGTCAAGGTGGCCGGCGGCAAGCCGGCCACTGCGACCGGCAAAGCGCTGTCGGTGGTGGCTCTGCGCAAGACGTACGGCGATGTGGTCGCGGTCGATGAGGCGTCGATGGAGATTGCGGCGGGGGAGTTCGTCACCTTCCTCGGCGCGTCCGGGTCGGGCAAGACCACGACCCTGATGATGATCGCCGGGTTCTGCGAGCCGGACTCCGGCACCATCACCGTCGGGGACCGCGACGTCACAAGGCTCGCCCCGCAAAAACGCAACCTCGGTTTCGTCTTCCAGCAGTACCTGCTCTTCCCGCACATGACGGTCAGTGAGAACGTGGCCTTCCCGCTCACGCTGCGCGGGGTGCCGAAGGACGAGATTCGCCGCCGGGTGGGGGAGACGCTGGAGATCGCGGGGCTGTCCGGGTTCGGCGGCCGCCGCCCGCGTGAGCTGTCGGGTGGTCAGCAGCAGCGGGTCGCGTTGTGCCGGGCGCTGGTCTACCGGCCGCCGGTGATCCTGATGGACGAGCCGCTGGGCGCGCTGGACAAGAAGCTGCGTGACCAGCTGCAGGTGGAGATCAAGACCATCCAGCAGGAACTGGGCCTGACCGTCATCTATGTGACGCACGATCAGGAAGAAGCGCTGGTCATGTCGGATCGCATCGCGGTGATGCGCAACGGCCTGATCGAGCAGTTCGACACCCCCCGGGAGCTGTTCGAGCGGCCGAGGACCCCGTTCGTGGCGGACTTCCTCGGCGCGGCGAACTTCCTGCCCGGCCGCATCGAGCAGCACACCGACGAGCACACCCTGGTCCGCCTCGACGAGTCCGGCGGTCTGCTGAAGGCGCGCCGCCACGACCTCGCCTCCGGAGCCCAGGTGAAGGTCGCGGTGCAGCCGGGCCGGCTGCGGGCCTGCGCCCCGGACGACGGTTTCTGTACGGGCACGGTGGAGACCGCCACGTACGTGGGCACCCTGGTCCGCGCCGGCGTACGCATCGACGGCGGTGACGCACCGCTGCTGCGCCTGGAAGTACCGGCCGGCCGCGGACCCGTCACCGGCGAGCGGGTCGGCATCTCCGCCGATCCCGAGGACGTCAACCTCTTCCCCGTCGAACAGGGCGGGTGAGTCATGGCCGCCCTCACCGCCACCGCACCCGCGCGCCCGCGCAAGCTGCTGGCCTCCCGCCGCACCCGGGTCGGCCTCCTGTACGCGCTGCCGGTCGTCGTCTACCTGCTGGTGCTGTTCGTCTACCCGATCTTCAGCACCCTGTTCCTCAGCGTGCAGGGCACCGACGGCGCACTGACCCTGCACTGGTACGTCGACGCCCTCACCGGCGTCAATCTGTCGGTGCTGTTCACCACGCTGCGGATCTCCGCGGAGACGGCGCTGTTCAGTCTCGTCTTCGGCTTCGTGCTGGCCAACGCCATCTCGAGACTGAAGCCGCTGTGGGCCGGAGTGGCCATGTTGATCGTGGTCGTGCCGCACTTCATCAGCGCCCTGGTACGGACGTACGGCTGGATCATCATGCTCGGCGACAAGGGCCTGGTGAACGAGTCCCTGGCCGGCCTGTGGGTGCCGGGTGCGCCGTTCCAGCTGCTGTACAACGAGCTCGGCGTGGTCATCGGAACCACCTCGATGATGCTCCCGTACACGGTGCTGCTGCTGTACGGCGTGATGCGCGGGGTGGACCGCCGGCTGCTGGCGGCCGCCTCCAGCATGGGCGCCGGACGCGTGACGATCTTCCGCCGTATCTACCTGCCGCTGGTGGCGCCTGGTCTGGCCAGTGCCGGACTGCTCAGCTTCATCCTGTCGCTGGGCTATTACATCACCCCGGCCCTGATGGGCGGACCCAACCAGACGATGATCGCCACCCTGATCAACCAGCAGGTGATGAAGCAGAACCAGTGGAACGGGGCGGCCGCCCAGGGCGTGATCCTGCTGCTGATCACCTTCGCCGGACTGCTGCTGGTCAAGCTCGTGACCTCGCTCGGCGCCAGCCGCAGGAAGAGGAGCCTCTCATGATGGAGCTGCGCAGCACCCTGGCAGGGAAGATCATCCTGACCGCTGTCGCCACTGTGATCCTGCTGTTTTTGGCGCTGCCGATCGTGGTCATCCTGGTCACCTCCTTCAGCGACAACGCCTTCGCGGCCTTCCCGCCCGACACCTGGACGCTGAACTGGTACAAGGCGCTGTTCGCCGACGGCAGCAAATGGCCCGCCGCGCTCTCCCTGAGCGCCTTGATCGCCTGCCTGAGCACTGTGTTCTCGCTGATCATCGGGGTGACCGCGGCGACCGCGCTGGTCCGCAGCGAACTCCCGCTGCGCTCGGCGGTCTTCGCCCTGGTCCTCGGCCCGCTGGTCATCCCGCAGATCGTCACCGCACTGGGCCTGTTCCTGCTCTTCGAGCCGGCCGCGATGCTGGGCAGCCCGATAGCCATCGCCCTCGGGCACACCGTGCTGGCCGCACCCATCGCGGTACTGATCCTGATCGCGACCCTGCGCGGCATCGACGAACGCCTGGAGGACGCCGCAGCCAGCATGGGCGCGGGACGTCTGACCATCGCCCGGAAGATCACCTTCCCCCTCGCCGCACCCGGCATGATCGCGGCGGCGATCTTCTCCTTCATCACCAGCTTCGACGAGTTCTACATCTCCCAGTTCCTCTCCTCCGTCGACACCGTCACCCTGCCGGTGCGGGTCTACAACTCCCTGACCTTCGACATCGACCCCAGCGTCACCGCGGTCAGCGCGCTCCTCACCGCCGGCGCGATCCTCGCCCTCGTGCTGGTGGCCGTGGTGCGCTGGATCGGCTCCGGACGCCAGGACTCCCTGCTCTCGGTCGAGAACACGGCAGGGATCGCCAACCCCGGAGGCGAGGCCGTATGACCACCACGACCGCTCAGCGGCACCTGCTGCTGAACATGACCGCCAACGGATTGCTCGCAGCGCCGGACAAGGAACTGTTCGTCGTACGTCACGGCGAGGGACCGTACGTCGACGACGCGGTCGGCAACCGCTATATCGACGGACTGTCCGGGCTGTACTGCTGCCAGATCGGTTACTCCTACGGCGAGGAGATCGCCGAGGCGGCCGAGAAGCAGCTGCGCGAACTGTGCTACAGCCCCCTGTGGTCGGAGTCCGCGCACCCCACCGCGCTCCAACTCGCCGAGCGGCTGGCCGCGTTGGCCCCCGACGGCATCGAGCATGTCTTCTTCGGCGGCGGCGGCGCCGAGGCCGTGGAGACCGCCTGGAAGATCGCCCGCAGGTATCACACCCTGCGCGGTGAGCCGGGCCGCATCAAGGCGATCGCCCGCCGCGGCGCCTACCACGGGCTGACCCTCGGGGCGCTGTCCTTCACGGACGACCCCGGCCTCACCGAGCCGTACGGACCGCCCGCCGTGGAGACCCACTTCGTCGCCAACACCAACCGCGGCGCCCTCGAACAGCCGCTGGACGAGGCGGCGTTCACCGAGTACCTGCTCGCCGACGTCGAGGCCACGGTCCTCGCGGCGGGACCGGAGTCGGTCGGGATGCTCATCGCGGAGCCGGTGCAGAACCGGGGCGGTTGCATCACCCCGCCCCAGGGCTACTGGCAGGGCCTGCGCCGACTGGCCGACCAGTACGGCTTCCTGCTGGTCGCCGACGAGGTGATCACCGCCTTCGGCCGGCTCGGCGAATGGTTCGGCGGCGAGTGCTACGGCGCCAGCCCGGACATGGTCACCGTTGCCAAGGGCATCACCGCCGGGTACGCACCGATGGGCGCGACCCTGGTCGCTGGGAGCGTCGCCGAGGTGATCAACCGGCCCGGCGAGGTGCTCAACCACGGCTACACCTTCAGCGGTCACCCGCTGAGCGCGGCCATCGCCCTGCGCAGCCTGGACATCATGGAGCGCGACCGCGTTCTCGAGAACGTCCGCGGGCACCAGGACCACCTGGCCCAACGCATGGCGTCCCTGGGCGAGTTGCCGATCGTCGGTGACGTCCGCGGCGCCGGGTTCTTCTACGCCTGCGAACTTTTCGGAGACCTCGACGGCGGCGGCTTCAGCGACCGGGCCCGTACCGAGCTGATCGTCGACCTCGTCCCGCGCCGCCTGCGCGAGGCCGGCCTCCTGGCCCGCGTCTACAACCGCGCCGCCCCCCTGGTGCAGATCGCGCCCCCGCTGATCAGCGACCGCGCACTTCTGGACCGTATCGCCGACATCATCGCGGACACCCTCGCCGAGGCCTCCGCCCGTTTGTGACACCCGCTTTCCATGCTTTCGGAAGGAACGACATGTACTCCATCGGTTCGCTGACCGTCGCCCCCGGCGAGCGCGCCCAGGGCCTGATCCCGGTCGGCACCAGCAGCTACGGCGTGGAACTCGGCATACCCCTGATCGTCATCAACGGCGCCCAGGACGGCCCGGTGCTCTGCGTGGACGCGGGCGTGCACGGCGACGAGTACGACGGCCAGGAGGCCATCCGCCGTGTACTCGCCGAGCTCGACCCGGCCACCCTGCGCGGCACCGTCGTCGGCATCCCCTGCCTGAACACCCCGGCCTTCGAGGCGGCCGCCCGCACCAGTGGCCTGGACTACCTGAACCTCAACCGGATCTTCCCGGGCGACGCGGAGGGCTCGTACTCCCAGCGGCTGGCCGCCACCTTCGTCGAGAAGGTCGTCCCGGCCGTCGATGCCGTGGTCGACCTGCACACCGGCGGTGCCTACGGCGAGATCGCCCCGCTCGTCATCCTCCAGGGCGGATACGAGGACCTGGCCACCGACCTGGCGCTGGCGGCCGGGCACGAGCTGGTGTGGAAGGGCGGCAAGTGGGGCGGCACGGTCCGCCACCCCGTCCTCGCGGCGGGCAAGCCCGCCATCACCCTCGAGGTCGGCGGCGGCACCTACCGCGAGGCCAACGTCGAGACGCACATGAACTCGATCCGCAACATCCTGCGCAGCCTCGGCCTGATCGACGGCGAGGTGGAGCTGCGGGACACCTACACCACCGTCTCCGGCACCTTCGCCCGCTCCGCCTCCGGCGGCTTCTTCGTCGCTCGCGCCGAGCCGGGGGAGAACTGCAAGGAAGGCGACCTGATCGCCACCATCACCGACCACTACGGCAACACGCTGGAAGAGGTCACCGCCCCGCAGGACGGCATCGTGCTCTGGGTCCGCCGGATCCGCACCGTCCGTCCGGGCGACGAGGTCGTCATCTTCGGCGAGGTCCTCGGGGAGATCCAGCCATGAGCGGCGATACGCAGTTGCTCCTCATCGACGGCAAGCCGGTGCCCGCCGACGACGGCCGCACTTTCACCGTCGTCGACCCGTCCGACGGGACGGACCTCGCCCAGGTGGCGCTGGCCGGCAAGGCGGACGTGGACCGGGCGGTAGCCGCGGCCCGGGCGGCCTTCGTGGCGCCCGAGTGGGCGCGGATGCGTGCCGCCGACCGGGGCCGGATCCTGTTCCGGATCGCCGAGGCGATCCGGGATCAGGGGGAGCGGCTGGCGCGGCTGGAGAGCCAGGACGTCGGCAAGCCGCTGCGCCAGGCCAAGGCCGATGTCGAGGCCGCCGCCCGCTACTTCGAGTTCTACGCGGGCTTCGCCGACAAGCTCGGCGGTTCCACGATCCCGCTGGGCCCGGGGTTGCTCGACTACACGGTCCGCGAGCCGATAGGCGTCTCCGGGCAGATCATCCCGTTCAACTACCCGCTGCAGAACACCGCGAGGGGTTCCGCCCCCGCACTGGCCGCGGGCTGCACGGTGGTGCTCAAGCCCTCGCCGGAGGCGCCGCTCACCCCGCTCGAGGTCGGCCGCATCGCCATCGAGTGCGGGCTCCCGCCGGGCGTACTGAACGTCGTCCCCGGCGACGGAGAGACGGGCGCGGCCCTCGCCGGTCACCCGGACATCAACCAGGTCACCTTCACCGGCTCGGTGCCCACCGGTATCAAGGTCGCCCAGGCCGCCGCCGCCAACGTGGTGCCCTCGGTCACGGAACTGGGCGGCAAGTCCCCGGTCGTCGTCTTCGCCGACGCCGACTTCGACCTGGCGCTCGGCGCCATCGCGGCCTCGGTCTTCGGCAACGCCGGCCAGACCTGCTCGGCCGGTACCCGGTTGCTGCTCCAGCGCGGTGCCGAGGAGTTCCTGGACAAGCTCGTCGAGTACGCGGCCTCCCTGCGCATCGGCCCCGGGCTCACCGACCCGGATATCGGCCCGCTGGTCGCAGCCCGGCAGCGCGACCGGGTGCTGGCCTACCTGGACCTGGCCCGCGAGGAGGGCGCCACGGCCCGGGCGGGCGGCGGTGCCCCCTCCGACAAGGCGCTCGCCGACGGCTACTACGTCGAGCCGACCGTCCTCACCGGCCTGACCAACCAGGCCCGTTGCGCCCGCGAGGAGATCTTCGGCCCCGTCATCACGGTCATCGAGTTCGACGACGCGGACGAGGCCCTGGACATCGCCAACGACAGCCCGTACGGCCTGTCCTCCTACGTCTGGACCCGCGACATCGACAAGGCCATGCGCCTGGCCGAAGGCATCCGGGCCGGACAGGTCAACATCAACGCCACCGGCGTCGGCACCGGCGTCGAGCTCCCCTTCGGCGGCTACAAGCACAGCGGCTGGGGCCGGGAGAAGGGCCTGGAGGCGCTGGCGAGTTACACGCAGATCAAGAACGTCTGCATCGGCTTCGGGAGCGGGTCATGAGGTACCGCACCCTCGGCGAACGCGGCCCGGCCGTCTCCGTCGTCGGTGTCGGCGGCAACAACTTCGGCTCCCGCCTCGACGAGCAGGGCACAACTGCCGTCGTACACGCGGCACTTGACGCCGGGATCACGCTCTTCGACACCGCCGACATGTACGGCGGGTTCGGCGACCTTGGTGGCGCGCGTGGCGACGGCGAGCGGCTGCTCGGCGTCGCTCTCAAGGGTCACCGCGACGAGGTCATCCTGGCCACCAAGTTCGGCATGGAGATGGATGAGGAGGCCGAGCGGCACGGCCCGCGTGGCTCGCGCCGCTACGTCCGGTACGCCGTCGAGGCCTCGCTGCGCCGGCTCGAAACCGAGTGGATCGACCTGTACCAGTACCACCAACCGGACGGCGTCACGCCGCTGGACGAGACCGTCGAGGCCCTCGTGGAGCTGGTGGGCGAGGGCAAGATCCAGTACCTCGGCTGCTCCAACCTCCCCGCCGAGCAGCTCACCGACGCCTTCGTATCCACCCAGGCCCGCTACCACCTGCTCGACCGCAGCGTGGAGCAGGACGTGATCCCCGCCTGCCTGCGCCACGGCATGGGTCTCCTGCCGTACTACCCCCTCGCGAACGGCCTGCTCAGCGGCAAGTACCGGCGCGGCGAGCAGCCCCCGCCCGGCAGCCGGCTGTCCTGGCGGCAGGGCTGGCTGACCGACGAGGCCCTCGACAAGGTCGAGGCGCTCACCGCGTACGGCGCCGAACGCGGCCTGACGCTCCTCCAGGTGGCCGTGGGCGGACTGGCCGCCCTGCCCGCCGTCGGCTCCGTCATCTGCGGTGCCATGACCCCCGAGCAGGTCACCGCCAACGCGGCGGCGGCCGACTGGATCCCCGACGCGGCCGACCTGGCCGCACTCGACGCGATCGCCACCCCCGGCGAGCAAGTCGTCTGACCTCCCCAACTCCCTTACTCCACCCGCGAATCGAGGCTGAACACCATGCGAGAGATCGTCACCTTCGACGCCTACGCCACCCTCATCAACTTCCAGCTCGGCCCCACGACCCTGAAGGTCCTCGAGGACCGGCTCGACCTGGACAACCTGGACGTCGACGAGTTCCTCGACGACTTCCGCGTCATGCGCTTCCAGGCCGTCCTGGAGGCCTACCGCCCGTACCACGAGATCCTGCACTCCAGCCTGCGCAACGCCATGCGCCTGCACGGCCTGGAGTACCGCACCTCCGACGGCGACGCCCTCGTCGAGGCCGTGCCCACCTTCGGCCCGTTCCCTGAGGTCCCGGACGCGCTGCGTGCGCTGAAGAGCAAGTACGAGATCGCCATCATCTCCAACACCGACGACAACCTGATCGCGCGGAACGTCGAGAACATCGGCGTCGACTTCGACTACGTCATCACCGCCCAGCAGGCCCGCGCCTACAAGCCGGACCGTCAGACCTTCGAGCACGCCTTCAAGACCATGGGCGTCGAGCCCTCCCAGGTCATCCACACCGCCCAGGGCTGGGAGTACGACCACATCCCGACCCGCGACCTCGGCCTGAAGCGCCGCGTGTGGATCAACCGCTACGGGCGCCTGGGCAGCGCCGACTACCAGCCCTACGACGAGCTGCCCGACCTGTCGGGCCTGCCGGCGCTGCTCGGCTGCTGACAACACCGGTACGACACGCACGATGTGAGGACGCACGCCATGAAGCAGATCCCCTACTGGCTCGACACCGCCCCCGCCCTGCCCGACCGGTCCGGAAAGGACCTGCCCGACGAGGCGGACGTAGTGGTCATCGGCGGCGGCCTCACCGGCCTGTCCACCGCCTACCACGCCGCCCGCAAGGGCGCCCGCGTCGTCCTCGTCGAGAAGGACAAGGTCGGCTCGGGCGCCTCCGGACGCAACGGCAGCATGTGCACCCAGGGCATCACCATCAGTCCCGCCGAGGCCCGCAAACGTTACGGCCAGGAGCGCGCACTCGAGCTGTACAACGCCTTCCGCGAGGCGGTCGACGTAGTCGAGGACCTCACGCAGAAGGAACAGATCGACTGCGACTTCAATCGCGCCGGGCGCCTCGGCCTGGTCTGCAAGCCCCAGCACTTCGACGGCTTGCAGGCCAAGCAGCGCGACCTGGCCGACAACTTCGGCCACGAGACGATCGTCCTGAGCAAGAGCGAACTGCGGGCCGAGCTCGGCACGGACTACTACCACGGCGCCCTGCTCGACCCGCTCAGCGCGGGCCTGCACGTGGGCAAGTTCGTCGGCGGCCTGGCGGACGCCGCCGAGCGGGCCGGCGCCGAGATCCACGAGCGCAACGCCGCCACCGGCCTCACCCCCCTCCCCGGCGGCGGCTTCGTGGTGGAGACCATGCACGGCACCATCCGAGCCAAGCAGGTCATGGCGGCGACGGACGCCTACACCGACAAGTCGATGCCGTGGTTCCGCAAGCGGCTCATCAACGTCGGCAGCTTCATCATCGTCACCGAGCCGCTCGGCGAGGCACGTGCCAAGGAACTCATCCCGAACGGCCGCTTGATGGTCGCCCACAAGAATGTCGGCCACTACGTCCGCCTCACCCCCGACAACCGCCTCGCCTTCGGCGGCCGGGCACGCTTCGCCCCCTCCAACCCGGCCTCCGACATCAAGAGCGGCGACATCCTCAAGCGGGAGATGACCGAGATCTTCCCGCAGCTCGCGGGGGTGCGCATCGACTACGTGTGGGGCGGCATGGTCGGCTTCTCCTGGGACCGCATCCCGCACGCGGGCGAGGTCAACGGCCTGTACTACTCGATGGGGTACTGCGGTCACGGCGTCCAGATGGCCACGTACATGGGCCGTGCGGTCGCCGAGATGATGGACGGCAAGCCGGAGGCCAACCCGCTGCGCGGCTTCGGCTTCCCGAAGGTCCCCGTCCCCTTCTACAACGGCACGCCCTGGTTCCTGCCGTTTGGCGGGGCCTACTACAAGGCGAAGGACAGGCTGCTCTGAGCCGACGCCGACGGTGGTGACACCACGGGGACATCTCCGCAAAGTCGCGGGAAGTCCCCGTGGCGCCCACCCGCCCGAAGACTGACGAGGAACGTACGTACATGAGACTGCAGGGCGTCAACGCCGTGATCACCGGAGCATCGAGCGGCATCGGCCAGGCGGTCGCCTCCCGCTTCCGCCGCGAGGGCGCCAACCTCCTGCTCACCGGACGGCGACCCGAGCCGCCCGAGGCCCATCCGGACGATCTCTACCTCGCAGGAGACCTAAACGACGAGGCCTTCGTCTCCGAGCTCGCCGATCGAGCGGCGGATCACCTGGACGGAGTGGGAGTGGTCGTCCTCTGCCACGGACTCCAACGGTCCAGCCCGCTAGAAGAGACGACGGCCGACGACGCACGCGACGTCCTCGACAGCAACCTCCTGAGCGCCTTCCTGGTCATGAAGCACCTCATGCCGCTGGCGCCCGAGTCGGGGGCATCGATGGTGTGCGTCAGCTCGCGCCTCGGCATGGTCGGCATGCCGAACCAGACCCTGTACTCCGCCGCCAAGGGCGGCCTCATCGCCCTCGCGCGCGGCGCAGCCATCGAATGGGCGCCCCGCAACATCCGCGTCAACGTGGTGGCCCCCGGCCTGACCGTAACGCCGGTCATCGAGGCTTCGATCCAGCGACGCCCCGACCCCACGGCCTACCGTCGCGAGAGAGAGGACTCCATCCCACTCCGCCGACTCGCCACCCCCGAAGAGATCGCCGACGCGATCCTCTTCCTCGCCGGCCCGGAGTCGTCATACGTCACCGGTGCAGTGCTTCCCGTGGACGGCGGCTACACCGCGTTCTGACAGGCCGGCCACTATGAGGCCGTGCCGCCATCAACGGCCAGTTCTACCCACCACGTCTCGATGGCTTGGCTGAACTCCGCTGGTGCGTCGGATTGCCGCGAAGCGGAAGTCCCAGTCCTCGGAGGCGAGATCGGACACGGCCGGCATCAGCACGTCGATGAACACCGCGGTGGCGCCATTGGACAGGTCCAGGTCGTGGCTACCGCCGGAGAAGATGTTGCTCACCGACCTATGATGCGATCCCGGCCCTCCACCTGCTTGGAGAAGACGCATGACGGAGGCGAGCACCGGCAAAGTGGTCGTGAACAGGGTGATGTCCCTCGATGGGTTCATCGCCGGTCCCGGCCACACGATGGACTGGATCTTCGAGCACATGACGTCGGCGACGTTCCCGGAGGTCATGGCGGCCACGGGCGCCATGCTCATCGGCCGGGGCACGTACGAGGTCGGCAAGCGCATGTCCGACGAGAACCCCGACTACGAGGGCGGGGCGCAGTTCGTCCTCACCCACCGCCCGCCCGACGAGCCGGACCCCAACGTCACCTTCCTCACCTGCGACATCGAGGAAGCCGTGGCCACGGCACGCCACGCCGCCGGTGACAAGAACCTGGAGATCCTCGGCGCCGACGTGGCCGCCCAGTGCCTGCGGCGCGGCCTCGTCGACGAGATCCTGGTGTACGTGCTGCCGGTGCTGCTCGGCGACGGCGTCCGCTTCGCGCCGCCGGGCCTCGACCGGATCGACCTGGAACCGTTCAGCAACGTCCAGTCGGGCGGGGTCACCATGCTGCGCTTCCACGTGCGCAAGTAGGCACGATCGCAACTACTGGCCTGCTGTCATGGCCCCCATCCCGTGGGGCAAGTTCCCCACTCTCGCTGAACCTCAACTGGCCCGACGGTGGCTGCAGTTCGGTCGGAGCGGTCGTCGATCCGGTCGAGAAACGGACCGAGCCACATTTCACGGGCTTGCTGCACATCGTTCCGGTACTGCTCGACGGCGGTTCTCGCCTCCTCGACGACCTCGGGGGCGCGGATGTGCGACTCGAACAGGTACGGGCCGTCGAGGCCTCCGGTGCCACCCCACCTCAAGTACCGGATGTTGCCGGGTTCTTCCTCATGCCCCACGCGGGCAGTTCCACGGTGACGCGGATCCCGCCGGCAGGGCGCGGGGTGAGGGTGAGTGTTCCGTCGTGGGCCTGGGTGATGGTTTTGACGATGGCCAGGCCGAGGCCGACGCCTGCGTGGTCGGTGTGTATGCGTTCGGTGCCGCGCTGGAATGGTTCGGTGAGTGTCGAGACCCGCTCTGGGGTGAGCTTCTCGCCGGTGTTCTCGACGGTGAGCACCACAGTGTTGGGGCGGACGCTGGTCTTCACCCACACGGTGCCCTGTTCGGGCAGGTTGTGGACGATCGCGTTGTGTACGAGGTTCGTGGTCAGCTGCAGCAGGAGCGCCTGCGATCCGATGGTGGGGGTGATGTCGCCGCAGGTCTCGATGGTGACGCCGTGCTTTTCCGCCAGAGGGAGGAGCGTTTCGGTGGCTTCCTCCGCTACGAGGGACAGGTCGACCTGTTCTCGGGTGAACGACCGCTGGTTGGCGCGGCTGAGCAGGAGCAGTGCCTCGGTGAGGTCGATCGCTCGGGTGTTGACGGCGTGGAGGCGGTCGATGATTTCGCCGGTGTCGTGGTCCGGATCGGTGCGGGCCACCTCGAGGAGGGTCTTCGAGACCGTCAGCGGGGTGCGCAGCTCGTGAGAGGCGTTGGCCGCGAATCTCCGCTGTTCGGCGACGTGTGCTTCGAGCCGCGCGAGCATCATGTCGAAGGCGTCGGCGAGTTCGCGGAACTCGTCCTGGTGGCCCGGCAGCCGGATCCGGTGGGAGAGCGATCCGTCCGTGGCCCGGCGGGTGGCGTCCGTGATGCGGGTCAGGGGTGCGAGCATGCGGCCGGCGAGGATCCATCCCCCCAGAAGGCCGAATACCAGGAGGAACGCCATTACTGCGACTGCCATGGGGGCGAAACCGCGCACGAATTCGGTGCCCGGAGTTGCTCTCCATGACCCCTCTGGGTTGGTTCGCAACCACCCCTTTCGCAGGAGAAACACTCCAATGGCAGCGATCAGCAGGAAGCCGGCGACCATGAGGAATCCGGCGTAGCTGAGGGTGAGCTTGAGGCGGACGCTCAGCCCGGGCTGCCTATCCACGGTCCCCTCCCGGAGGTGCGGTGTCGATGCGGTAGCCGACCCCCGGCACCGTGGTGATGATCCAGGGTTCGCCGAGCCGCTTACGCAAGGCCGAGACGGTGATGCGTACGGCGTTGGTGAACGGATCGGCGTTCTCGTCCCACGCGCGTTCCAGGAGTTCCTCGGCGCTGACGACACCGCCTTCTGCAGCCACAAGGACTTCGAGTACGGCGAACTGCTTTCTGGTCAGCGCGACATAGCGGCCGTCCCGATACACCTCTCTGCGGAACGGATCCAGCCGCACGCCCGCGATCTCCCGTACGGGAGGCCTGGTATGCCCACGCCTGCGGTCGAGTGCCCTGAGCCTGAGCGCGAGTTCCTGCAGTTCGAACGGCTTCGTGAGGTAGTCGTCGGCGCCGAGTCCGAACCCGGAGGCCTTGTCGTCGAGACGGTCGGCCGCGGTGAGCATGAGGATCGGCATGCCGCTGCCGGAGGCGACGATGCGTTTGGCGATCTCGTCGCCCGAAGGGCCTGGGATATCGCGATCGAGTACGGCGATGTCGTACGCGTTGATGCTCAGGAGTTCCAGAGCGGTGTCGCCGTCACCGGCGATGTCGGCGGCGATCGCCTCCAGGCGCAGGCCATCGCGGACGGCTTCTGCCAAATAGGGTTCGTCCTCGACGATTAACACACGCATGCACTCGATGCTACGAGCCGCCACATATCGTCCGCGTATCGAAAATCGCATACGTGCCCGCAACGCCGCGCTGCCTTCACTGGCGGCATGAATCGACCCCCAACATCAGCCCGAACCACAACTCGCCGAATTCGCCGATTCCTTGTCGTCGACCTGATCGCGCTCATAGCCGTGATCACCGCAGTCCTCGGCTGCCAGGGCCAGAAGCTCGCATCCACCTCGCCTTCCTCGTCACTCCCGGCGGTATCACCACCGAATCCGCGTCACGGTGAGCACGGTGGTGCGCTCGGCGAGGCTGACGGTGTCGTCCTCGACGACGTGACGGTCTTCGATGACGCGATTCCGGCCGTGGCCAAACTCGATCCCGATTTACGTACGGCCCTCCGTGAGGCCGCGAAGGATGCCGCTGACGACGGAGTCGAGTTCTACGTCAATAGCGGCTGGCGTTCAACGGAATACCAGAATCAACTTCTTCGCGAGGCGATCTCCAAGTACGGGTCCGAGGACGAGGCCGCCCGATGGGTGGCCACCCCGGAGACGTCTCCTCACGTGTCCGGCGACGCCGTCGACATCGGGCGTTCCGATTCGACGGCGTGGCTGTCCGAGCACGGCGCCGAGTACGGCCTGTGCCAGATCTACCGGAACGAACCCTGGCACTACGAAGTGCGCACCCAGGCGATCGACGACCGTGGCTGCCCGCGCATGTACGCCGACCCCACCGAGGACCCGAGGATGCAGCAGTGACCGGCAGTGAGCGAGGACAGGCCATCGGGCAGGTGGACACGGCGGAGACCGGACAAGCCGCCGCCCGCCGTCCTGACATCGGCTCCGGTACGCGGCGTATGGGCGTCCGTTGGGAAGCAGGTGCCGCGAGCTGGCGCGCGAGCATCCGCCGGATGATCCGCATGTGCTCTCGGCCAGGCCCTTGGAAGCGCGGCCCGGTACTCGCCGCACTGGCGCTGCTGCTGGGCCTGCTCATGCTGCTGTACCCGAAGATCCCGAACGGGATCGGAGGCCTCGGCAGCCTGGTGGAGACCTTCCTGCCATGGTTCGGCCTGTGCATCCCGGTGCTGCTGGCCGGGGCACTGTGGCGCCGCTCCGCCTCCGCGGTGATCGCACTGCTGCTGCCGGTCACGGTGTGGCTGAACCTCTTCGGCGGACTCCTCGGCGACAAGTCCCAGCCGGGCAGCGACCTCACGCTGGTCAGCCACAACGTCGGCGCCGACAATCCCCAACCCGCCAGTACCGCCCGCAAGTTGGCGGCCTCCGGCGCGGACGTGCTGGCCCTGGAGGAGATCACCGAGCAGGCCCGGGGGACGTACGAGAAGGAGCTGGCGAAGGCGTACCCGTACCACTCGGTGCTGGGCACGGTCGGACTGTGGAGCAAGTTGCCGCTGTCGGACACCCGGCCGGTCGACATCGAGCAGGACGCCGGGCCGCTGGGGGACACCAAGCCGGCCGAGGTCAAGCTGGCGTACAACCGGGCGCTGCGCACCACGGTGACCACCGACCACGGGCCTCTGGCGGTGTATGTGGCCCATCTGGGTTCCGTACGCGTGACTCCCAGGACGGGCTTCTGGACGGACTCGCGGGACCGAAACGCGCAGGCGCTCGGCCAGGCCGTCGCCGCCGAGCGGAACGAACGCGTGGTGCTGCTCGGCGACCTGAACGGCACCATCGACGACCGCGCGCTCGACGGCATCACCTCGCAGTTGCACTCGGTCCAGGACGCGTCCGGGGACGGCTTCGGCTTCAGCTGGCCGGCGTCCTTCCCGGTGGCGCGGATCGACCAGATCCTGGTCCGCGGCGTGGAACCCACGAGCTCATGGGTGCTGGCGGCCACCGGCAGCGACCACCGGCCGGTGGCGGCCGGAATCAGCTGGTGAACCTCGCGCAACATCGCGCCGGCAGCCCGCACTCGACCGCACCCGCGGTTGCCGCGATGTTGCGCGAAGTATTGACACGTTCTGTTCGACTGCGTAGATATGACACCGCAGTCATGACACCGCGGTCATACGGCCGGTCAGCCGGACCGGCCGCAAGACAACCGGCCATGACTGGCTAGGATTTGAGCCGCCGAGCAACGGGAGACGCAATGACGCGAGTGGGAGGACGGGGCGGAAGCCCCGCCGCGCCGCGCAGCGTGGACGTGGCCCGGAGAGCGGGCGTCTCGCAGAAGACGGTGTCGCGGGTCTTCAACGGTGAGCGGTATGTGTCCGACGAGGTACGCCGGCGCGTGCTCGAAGCCGCCGAGGAACTCGGCTACCGGATGAACAACGCGGCCCGGGCACTGGCCTCGGGGCGCTCCCGCACCATCGGCGTGGTCACGCTGGGAACCGCCCTGTTCGGGCCCGCCTCGCTGCTCATCGGCGTCGAGCGGGCCGCCCGGGACGCGGGTTATGCGATCCGGGTGGTCAACACGCTGGAGGGCGAGCCGGGAGGCGTCGCCCAGGCCGTGGAGTCACTGCTCGAGCAGGGCGTGGACGGCATCGTCGTATCCGAACCGATCGACGAGGGCTTGGTCTCGCTCAGTGTCGATGTGCCGGTCCTCGTCCTCGGCGCGCCCGCGGCGTTGGGCGGTTCACGCACGGTGGCTGCGGGGGTCGGCGCCGAGTCGCTGGCTCGGGCGGCCACCGAACACCTGCTGGACCTGGGTCATGTGACGGTTCATCACCTAGCCGGTCCGCAAGGGTGGTTCGCCGCCCGGGACCGTCTCGAGGGCTGGCGGGCGGCGTTGTCCGCACGCGGCAGGGAACAACCGTCCGTGATCGAGGGCGACTGGTCGGCCGAGTCCGGCTACGCGGCGGGCCGCGAATTCTCCTCCGCCGGTGACCTCACCGCGGTGTTCGCGGCCAACGACGACATGGCCATCGGTCTGATCCGCGCGCTGACGGAAGCCGGCCTGCGGGTGCCGGAGGACGTGAGCGTCGTCGGCTTCGACGACATCCCCATCGCTGCCTATGTCATCCCTCCGCTGACCACGATGCGCCAGCCCTTCGACGCCGTGGCGAAGGACGGGATCCGGCTCCTGGTGCAGGCCATCGAGAAACCGGACGCGGAGCCGGCACCGGCGCACGATCCGCCGGTCGAACTCGTCGTCCGCGCCTCGACCGCACCCCCGCCGACCCGCCCGCCGACCCGGAAGACCCCGGCACGCGGGCGACGTACGACTTCGGACTCCCGCTCGAGCGGCTCGGCACCGTTACCCGCGACCGGGGACGGACCGCCCATCACCAGCTGATCCGCCCGCCCTCCCCAACCAACTGATACGCCCGCGCACCACCAACTGACCCCGCATACATCGGCCCGGGCGGCACCCCCGCCCACGCCGGACAGCGAGCCGCCCTCGCTGACTATCCCTCAAAAAGCCTCCACAACAGTGGACTTCCGCAGTACGGCACGACGCAGTACGGCACGTAACGCGCACGCCGGCCGCATCAGCCCGCGCGACGCAGCCCCGACCATGGCGACCCCGATGCCCTGGTAACGACGTAACGACGTACCGGCGTACCGACGTACGCGCACACCCCACCACCCCCGTCTCACCCCATACGAAGCGCCCTCGCCAGGCGCTCCGTTCCTCTGCCCATTCGCTTGCCCTCTGCCCATTCGTCTGCCCTTCGGCGGGAGTTCACCATGCCCCGATCCATCGTTCCCACGTCCTCCATGAGCCGTCGGCGGTTCCTCGCCTCGACCGGCGCGGTGTCCCTCGGTGTCGCGCTCGCCGCGTGCAGCGGCGACAGTGACTCCGGCTCGTCCTCCGCCGAGCCGGTGAGCCAGGCCGAGATCGACAAGGCGATGAAGACGCCGACCGAGCTGACGTTCTGGACCTGGGTCCCGGAAATCCAGCAGGAGATCGCGCTCTTCGAGAAGAAGTACCCCGCGATCAAGGTCAAGGTCGTCAACGCCGGCCAGGGCGTCGCCCACTACACCAAGCTGCGTACCGCGCTGAAGGCAGGCAAGGGCGCACCGGACATGGTGCAGATCGAGTACCAGGCGATCCCCACCTTCACGATCACCAACAGCCTGCTGAACCTTGCCCCGTACGGCGCCACGGCACTCAAGGACCAGTTCGTCGACTGGACTTGGGGACAGGTCAGCGGACCCGGCGGCGAAGTCTGGGCGATGCCCCAGGACACCGGACCCATGGGGATGCTCTACCGCAAGGACATCTTCGACAGGCACGGCATCCAAGTGCCCGAGACCTGGGAGGAGTTCGCGGCCGCCGCTCGCAAGCTCCACAAGGCGGACCCGGACGTCTACCTGACCAATCTCGCGAGGAACGCACCCGCCGCCTGGCATGGCCTGTTGTGGCAGGCGGGCGGCAAGCCGTATGCGACCTCGGGCAAGAGCGATCTCTCCATCAGTGTCGACGACGCGGTCTCCAAGAAGCTCGGCGAGTACTGGGGCGGGCTCGCGAAGGAAGGCGTCATCAGCACCGACCCGGACTTCACCGACCCCTGGTACGCCGGGTTCAACAAGGGCAAGTACGCCACCTGGCTCACCGCGGCCTGGGGCCCGTCCTTCCTGTCCGGCTCGGCCAAGGTCACCTCGGGCAAGTGGCGGGCGGCGCCGCTGCCGCAGTGGGATGCCGCCAAGCCGGTCTCCGGCAACTGGGGCGGTTCCACGACCGCGGTCACCGCGGCCACCAAGAACAAGATCGCGGCGGCGCAGTTCGCGCAGTTCCTCAACAGCGACCCGGCGAGCGCCAAGATGTTCGCCACCGAGCAGTTCTTCTTCCCTGCGACCAAGGCCGTGCTCGCGGACGCGAGTTTCACCGGAGCCGCGCCCGAGTTCTACGGCGGTCAGAAGGTCAACCAGATCTTCGCCGACATCAGCGACACGGTCTCGCCCGAGTTCCAGTGGCCGCCGTTCTACGACCAGGCGGCGACCGACTGGACGGAGACCGTCGGCAAGTCCCTCGCGGACCAGTCCGACACCGTCGCCGCGCTCGGCACGTGGCAGTCCCGGCTCACGTCGTACGCCAAGAAACAGGGCTTCACCGTCAAGGGGGCCTGAGGTGGCTGCCACGACCGCGGCCTACGCCGGGAAGTCGCGCCGAGACGGACCGTCGCCGCGTCGCCGGTCCGTCTCGGCAGGCCCCCTGTTCGTAGCCCCGTTCCTGATCCTCTTCGTCCTGCTGTTCCTCGCCCCGCTCGGTTACGCCGCCTACCTGAGCCTCTTCCAGGAACAGCTCATCGGCGGCACGGTCTTCGTCGGTCTCGACAACTACGTCACCGCCCTCAAGGACCCGCAACTCCTGCACGGCGTCGGACGCGTGGCCCTGTTCTTCGTGATCCAGGTGCCGCTGATGCTGCTCCTGGCCCTGCTCTTCGCGCTCGCGCTGGACAGCGGCCTGCTGCGCCTGGCGCGCGTGATCCGGCTGGGCATCTTCGTGCCGTACGCGGTCCCGAGCGTCGTCGCCACCCTCATGTGGGGCTACCTCTACGGCCCGGACTTCGGCCCGTTCGCCCAGCTGAGCCGGAACCTGGATCTGCCGGCCCCGGCCTTCCTCAGCGAGGGCTGGATGCTGGGCAGCCTGGCGAACATCGTGACCTGGGAGTTCGTCGGCTACAACATGATCATCCTGTACGCGGCCCTGCGGACCATTCCGCATGACCTGTACGAGGCTGCCGCGATGGACGGCGCCGGCGCCTGGCGCATCGCCTGGTCGATCAAGCTCCCCGCCCTCCGGCCCGCCCTGCTCCTGACTCTGCTGTTCTCAGTGATCGGCAGCTTCCAGCTGTTCAACGAACCGAACCTGCTGATGAAGATCGCCCCCGACGTGATCAGCAGCTCCTACACCGCCAACCTCTACGCCTACTCCCTCGCCTTCACCGGCCAGCAGGTCAACTATGCGGCCACGGTGTCCTTCCTCCTGGGCCTGGTCATCGTCATCGCCTCCTACGCCGTGCTGCTCACCGCGAACCGAAGGAGGGACAAGTGACGACCACCATGCCGAAGGCGACGACCACACCGGCCGGTCCAACGGCCCCCACCGCATCCAAGCGGCGCCGGTCCGCGTCCCCCCGCCGCAGCACCCCGCTGACGATCGCCATGCTGGCGGCGCTCGCGTACTTCCTCCTCCCGCTGTTCTGGCTGCTGGTCGCCTCGACCAAGAGCACCCAGGACCTCTTCGACAGCTTCGGCCTGTGGTTCTCCCGCGCCCCGCAGCTGCTGGACAACATCGGTCACACCTTCACCCAGGACGACGGCGTCTTCGTCGACTGGCTGCTCAACACCGCCCTGTACGCCGTCGTCAGCGCGGTCGGCGCGGCGATGATCGCGGCCGCCGCCGGCTACGGCTTCGCCAAGTTCCGCTTCCGCGGCGACTGGGCCGCCTTCAACCTCGTACTCGGCGCCATCATGGTCCCGGCCACCGCACTGGCGATCCCGACCTACCTGCTGTTCGCCGAGGTCGGCCTGGTCAACACCCCCTGGGCGATCATCCTGCCCTCCCTCGTCAACCCCTTCGGCCTCTACCTCATGCGCGTCTACGCGGCCGACGCCATCCCGGACAGTCTCCTGGAGGCCGCCCGCATCGACGGGGCGGGGGAGGGGCGGATCTTCTTCCGGATCGCCCTCCGGCTGCTGGCGCCCGGCCTGGTGACCGTGCTGCTGTTCACGCTCGTGGCGACCTGGAACAACTACTTCCTGCCGCTGATCATGCTCAACGACCCGAACCTGTACCCCATCACGGTCGGCCTCTCCTCCTGGGCCGCCCAGGCGCAGAACGGCGGAGCCGGCGCAAGCAGCGACATGCTCCCGCTCGTCGTGACCGGTTCCCTGATCTCCATCGTGCCGCTCGTCATCGCCTTCCTCATGCTCCAGCGCTACTGGCAGAGCGGCCTGGCCACCGGCGGCGTCAAGCAGTAACTCCCCCTACATTCCAGGAGGTTGATTCATGGCGGATCTACCCGCCCGCGTCCTGTTCGGCGCCGCGTACTACCACGAGTACACGCCCGAGTACGACCCCGAACTGCGGCCCGACGAACGGCTCAAGACCGACCTCGGCCTGATGGCCGAGGCGAACTTCACCGTGATCCGGGTGGGCGAATCGGTCTGGTCGACCTGGGAGCCGGAGAATGGGCGCTTCGACCTCGACTGGCTCCAGCCGGTCCTCGACGGCGCCCACGAGCGCGGCATCTCCGTCATCATCGGCACGCCGACGTACGCCGTGCCGCCGTGGCTGGCCCGCCAGCACCCGGAGATCACCGGCGAGTACGCCACCGGACAGCGCCTCGGCTGGGGCGCCCGCCAGGAGATGGACTTCACCCACCCCGCGTTCCGCTTCCACGCCGAGCGCATCATCCGCAAGATCGTCGCCCGGTACGCCGACCACCCGGCGGTCATCGGCTGGCAGGTCGACAACGAGCCGGGCCTGCACCTCTTCCACAACCAGGGCGTCTTCCAGCGCTTCGTCGACCACCTGCGCGAGAGGTACGGGGACGTCGAGACCCTCAACCGCGAGTGGGGCCTGGTCTATTGGTCCCACCGGCTGTCGACGTGGGCGGACCTGTGGACGCCGGACGGCAACGTCCAGCCTCAATACGACGTCGCCTGGCGGGAGTTCCAGGCTCGACAGGTCACCGAGTTCATCGGCTGGCAGGCGGACATCGTGCGCGAGTACGTCCGCCCCGAGCAGTTCGTCACCACCTGCATCTCGTACACCCGCCAGGGAGTTGAGGACGACGAGCTGTCCGCGCGGCTCGACATCGCCTCCGGCAACCCGTACTACGCCATGCAGGACGGTCTCCTGCTCCCCGATCCCACGCCCGACGACCACGAGCAGATCTGGAAGACCACCGGCGTCTGGTCGATGTACCAGACGGCGGACTGGATGTTCTCCTCGCGCCAGGAGCCGTTCCTGGTCACCGAGACCAACGCGAGCTCCATCGGCTTCGCGTGGGACAACCGGCCCGCCTACGACGGCCAGTGGCGGCAGTCCGCGTGGGCGCATGTGGCGCGTGGGGCGCGGATGATCGAGTACTGGCAGTGGCAGACGCTGCGCTTCGGCGCCGAGACCTACTGGGGCGGCGTCCTTCCCCACAGTGGACAGCCAGGCCGCGCGTACGCCGAACTGGCCCGCTTGGGCGCCGAGTTCGAGGCGGCAGGGCCGCTCGTCGCCGGGCTCGAGCCGGACGCCGACATCACGATGGTGTACTCGACGCCGAGCAAGTGGCTGATGCAGAAGCACCCGCCGCTCGCGAAGGCCGACGGCGACCCGGACCCCGCCGCGTACCACCGCATCTTCGATCCCTTCTACCGCGGCGCCTTCGAGGCCGGCCGACAGGTGCGGATCGTGCACGCCCGGCAGCTGCACGACCCGCGCGGCGAACGGACGGGCCTGGCGCCGGAGGAGGCCGCAGTCCGTCACCCCGTGCTGGTCGTACCGGGGTTGTACATCGCCGCCGACGCCACCCTCGACTGGCTCGCCGCCTACGCCGACGCGGGCGGTCACCTGGTCCTCGGCCCGCGCACCGGATACGCCGACCACGAGGCGCGGGCCCGGCACGAGGCGGCGCCCGGCCGTCTGACCGAGGCAGCGGGCGTCACGTACGACGAGTTCAGCAACCTCGCGAGCGACCTCCCGGTCCGTCCGGTGTCCGGCAGCCCGCTCCGACTGCCTCCGGAGGCGACGGCGACCCGCTGGGCCGACGGCCTGACCGTCACCGACGCCGAGGTGCTGGCGGCGTACGACCACCCGCACTTCGGCCGCTGGCCCGCGATCACCACGCGTCGCCACGGCGGGGGACGCGTCACCTACGTCGGTACGGTCCCGGGCCGCGCCCTCGCCCGCGCGCTGGCGACCTGGCTGGCACCCTCCGCACGCCACGGCTGGCGGGCCCTGCCGGAATCCGTCACCGCGACGACCGGTACGTCCTCCGACGGGCGACGCGTCCACGTCGTCCACAACTGGAGCTGGGAGCCCGCCCGCGTCTCCGCCCCCGTGGCGTTGACCGACGTCCTGAACGGCACATCCGTCCCCGCGAACTCGCCGCTGGACCTCGGCGCCTGGGACGTACGCGTACTTGTTACGTCATCCAACTCCTGATCACCAACTCCCGATCCCACTCGACGGCACCACCATGATCATTTCCAATCCCCGAGGAGGGGCTGTGCAGAGAAGAAGACTTGGCAGAGCGACGGGAACGTTCGTCGCGGGTTCGGCGATGCTGGCGCTGACGATGAGCAGTGCGTACGCGTACAACCCGACGGGCGGGATCATCTACCAACTCGGCAATGAAGCCTGCCTCAAGGGCCGGGGCAACTGCGCGATCTACGTCAAGTCGGCGCAGTTGGAGAGCGGACGTCTCGTCGCGACGTTCGAGAAGGCCACGGTCGTAGAGGAGACGGGAAGCGCCGACGGCGAGACGATGCCGGTCTACAAGAGCGACGACTACGGAACCTCGTGGCAGCCGCTGTCGGAGGTCAAGGCTCCGGCGTACCTCTCCAAGGACCCCAAGTACGCGAAATACAAGAGCAATTGGGCGAGCCCGTTCTTCTACACGCTTCCGCAGGACGTCGGCAAACTGAAGAAGGGCACGCTGCTTCTCGCGACCATCGTGACGGGCGACGACCACTACTACCTCGAGAACAAGGCCGCCGACCCGAACTGGCTGCCGTCCAACGACGGAGACCGCAGCGACATGGCGCTCGCCCTGTACTCCAGCACGGACGAAGGGGAGTCCTGGAAGGCCCTCAACGTCATCGCGACGGGCGGCTGGCAGGGCGGCAGCGCGGGCGCGATCGGCAAGAACGTCGCCAAGGCGAACACGTACAATCAGGTCGATCCCCTCTGGGAGCCGTACCTGATGGTCCATGACGGCAAGCTCGTCTGCTACTACTCCGACGAGAACGACTACCTCGGCTACGACCCGGTCACCGGTGTGCCGAAGCTGGATCCGGACAACGACACCGCCCGGGACTCGCACGGCCAGATCCTCGTCCACAAGACCTGGAACGGCCGCAGCGCGGAGTGGAGCGAGCCCGTCGTCGATGTCGCGGGCCTGACGCAGGACATGGGCGGCGGCAAGACGCAGATCGGCGGCGGCCGGCCGGGCATGACGACCGTCGTCCCGACGACGGACGGCAAGTGGGTGCTCCCGTACGAGTATTGGGGCGGCGGTACCAACACCCGGTACGTGATCGCCGACGACCCGCTGAAGTTCTACCGCGGCTCCACGGACGCCCCCGTCACCTCACTGCCGGTGGACGCCGGTTCGCGCCGTCTCGCGGTGAACGGCAGCCCGGTCGTCATCAACCTCCCTGACGGGCGCCTGGTGTACAACGCCGCAGGCAGCGGCAACGTCTGGGTCAACGAGAGCGGACGCAGCGACGGCGTGTGGAAGGAGTACCAGACGAACGCGCCGGCGTCCTACAGCCGCACCCTGCAGTACGTCGAGGGCACCGGTCGTATCTCGATACTCAACCACCAGGGCACCTCGACGATCCGGTATTCCGAGGTCGATCAGGGCCGTTCGGAGGGCGCCTACTACCAGCTGGTGAACCGGAAGACCGGGCAGGTCATCGGCACCGGCGGCAAGACCAACGACGCCAACATCGGCAACGGGGACGTTCCCGACGTACGCCTGGAGGACGCCGGCTCGGCCGCGAACAAGGACACCCAGTACTGGCACGTGGTTGCCGCGCCGAAGGGCGGCACGACGCTGCTGAACAAGTCGGGTGGCCGCATGGCAGGCATCTGGACCGGGAACGCGACGGTCGGCCAGAGGATCGGCCAGTGGGTCGACAACAGCCCGACAGGCGTATGGAACCTCGTCAAGACCGCCGACGGGTACTACAAGTTCCAGGCCGCCAAGAATACGAACGTCTACCTGACCGGCACATCCGCCGGGGCGCCGCTGACCCTGCAGAACGCGGTCACGGACGGCTCGCAGGAGTGGCAGCTCGTCCAACAGGCCCCGGCGGCCGCGGACTTGACGAAGGACCGGCGCTCGAAGCGCCTGACGACGAGCACCGTCAGGGGGAACGCCACGGTGTCGCTGAACGCCGCCGCGTCGGATCCCGCGGGCACGGCCCTGCGCGCGAACACGACCGGCCGCGCGTATGCGTTCGCGGCGGACGGCAAGGTCACGGACCTCGGCCCGGTCTCCTTCGACGAGGGCCAGAAGGGCAGGGTGGCGCTCCCGGGGACGCTCGCCGCGGGTACGCAGGTCAAGATCGCCGTGGTGTTCGACGAGGGGCCGCTGATGTGGGACACGGCCAGGGTGCGGGGGAGTGCCTCCGGACGATGATCTGTCGGTGATCTGAAGGCCGTACGGATTTACCAGGACTTCACAGGGCTGAGGAGCGAGTTCGTCGCTCCTCAGCCCTGCGTGCTTCTTGTGACCTGCGGCTACCTGGTTCGGTACGCCCGCAGAAAGGTCCGTACTCCCTCGACGACGAGTGGCCGGACTCGGGGGTCTTCCACGGCATTCGCGGAACCGAGCCTGTCCAGCGCGACGCCGAAGGTCAGCGCGATGAACTGGTCGGCCGCCAGCCGGGGGTCGGGGACTTCGAGCAGCCGGGCCTCGGCGAGGGCGGCGAACCGCTCGGCGAGGGCCTCGTCGGGAGTGTCGGCCATGGAGTTGTAGCCCTGGTGCGGCAGGTTGCGGGATTCCGCCCGGACCAGTCGTTGCAGCGTCGCGTACTCCGTCGAGCCGAGCATGTCGGTCGCGATGCGCATCGAGAACATGACCAGGGCGTCCTCGAGTTCGGCGGCCTCGGTGAGGTTGGTGACGGTGTCGTCGAGGGTGCGCCGGACCGTGGTGATCATTTGCTGGCCGACGGCGTCGACGACGGCTTGCAGCAGCGTCTGCTTGTCGCCGAAGTAGTCGTAGACCGTCCGCTTGGACACCTCCGCCCGGGCAGCGATCGCATCGACGCTGGACCGGTCGAAGCCGTCGGCGAGGAACAGTTCCCGGGCTGCCGTGAGGATGGCGGCCCGCTTCCGCGCGGACCCCTCACGCAGTGTCTTCGTGGTCGGCATGGGCATATCCTAAGCGTTCTACACTGCACGGTGTAGTGTAGTACCGTCCATTGAGCACGAGGCCCAGCGCGCCCCGCGTGAATGGCCGCTGTGTCCGCGCCGGGCCCGGCAAGGCGGCAGCGCTACGCGTACGGCCGGCCCTTACTCGCCCGGCAATGACGGAAAGGACGTACATGACCACGACCGCGACTCTGGCTCCCCCGGTCCGCATGGGGAAAGCCGCTGTCTGGGCTCTCGGCTTACTGGCCATCTCCACCGGTGCCCTGGAATCGGTGGTGGCGCCGACGCTCCCGCTCCTGCAACGCGAGCTGGATATCAGTCCATCCACAGGGGCGCTGCTCAACATCGTGCTCGCCATCACCGGTGTGCTCGTCACTCCGCTCGCAGGCAAGCTCGGCGACCGCTACGGCGGAAAACGAATCCTGATCAGGCTGATGGCGGTGGTCTCGGTCGGTGGCCTGGTGTCCGCGGTGGCGCCGAACCTGCCCGTGCTGCTGCTCGGCCAGGTACTGCAGGGGGCGATGATAGGCGCACTGCCCCTGTCGTTCATCGTGGTGCGCAAACACCTCCCCGCGGGAGAGTCCAAGGTGGCCATCGGGCTGGTCAGCGGGATGTTCGTGGGGGGCTCGATGGTGGGGCTTCTGGCGGCCGGGCCCGTGGCGGAAGCGCTCTCCCGACACTGGATGTTCGCGCTGCCGACGTTCGCGGTCATCGGGTTCACCCTGCTGGTGAACAGGCTGATGCCGTCTGATCCGCCGGGCCGTTCGGACGGTGCCGGGATCGACTGGCCGGGCATGCTGCTCTTGAGCGGGATACTGCTCACGCTCATGCTCGCGCTCGCGGTGGCGCCCGACGCCGGCTCGCAGCCTCTCGTGCTCGGCGCGCTCATCGTGCTTCTGGCCGCCTTGGTGACCGGATGGGTAGCCGTCGAGCGTCGTGCGACCGCGCCGATGATCGATCTGCGCATGCTGGCACGGCCTGTGATCTGGAAGTCGTGTGTGCTGACGTTCGTGATCTGCCTCGGCACCGCGACGGGGGTCTTTCTCGTTCCGCAGCTGCTCGACGTGTCCGGCGACGGGTACGGTTTCGGGGCCAGCGCCACCGAGATCGGCTTCATCCTCCTGCCCGGCGCCGTGGTCGCGACGCTGGCCGGGCCGGCCGGTGGGTTCGGGGAGCAGCGTTTCGGCTCGCGTGCCGTGGTCGCTGCCGCGGTCGCCATCATGGCCACCGCCCTGTTCGCCCTGTCAGTCGCACACACCGAGGTCTGGCACATCGTCGTCGGCAAGGCGCTGATCGCGCTTGCCAACGGCCTGTGCGTTACGGCCATGGTGACCAGCATCGCGTCTTCCGTCGATGAAAGTGACACCGGCATCGCCACCAGCCTGATCCTGGTGACTCGCGTGTTGGGCTCCGCCATGGGCGGGATGCTCGGTGGCGTGCTCCTCACCTCGGGGACCCCTTCTGGGTCGGATGTCCCGGCCGAATCGGCCTTCGTCACGGGCTTCCTCATCGCCGGCGTCGTCGCGGTACTGGCCCTGCCTGTCGTCCGCACCATGAGCAAAGGAGCCAAGACATGACCCGCACCGATCAGTTGAGGGACATCCGTTCTACGCCCAGGCGCACGGTCCTGATATCCGGGGCCAGCATCGCGGGACCCGCCCTCGCGTACTGGCTGAACCGCTACGGATTCGCCGTCACGGTGGTCGAGAAGGCGGGCACCCTTCGCGACGGCGGCTACCCCATCGACGTACGCGGCACCGCACTCGAGGTCGTCCGCAGGATGGGCATCCTCCCGCGACTCCAGGACGCGCACATCGACCTACGCCGGCTGACCTTCCTCGACGGAGACGGCAGCGAGGTGGCCTCGGTCAACCCGCACACCGTCACCGGCGGAGTCGCGGGACAGGACCTGGAGGTACGGCGCGGGGACCTGACCAGCGCTCTTTACACGGCGGTCCGCGACGACGTGGAGTTCCTGTTCAACGACTCCATCGACACCCTCGACCAGCAGTCCGGCCACGGGGTCGACGTCACCTTCCGCGGGGGCGGCAGCCGTACGTTCGACATGGTGATCGGCGCGGACGGACTGCACTCACGCACCCGGGAGTTGGTGTTCGGCCCCGAGGAACAGTTCCACCGCTACCTCGGCTACTGCTTCGCCGTGTTCACCATGCGCAACACCCTCGGCCTCTCCCACGAGACCCTGATGTGGAACACCCCGGGCAGAGCCGCGGCCCTCTACGCCGTAGGGGATACCGACGAAGTACACGCCTTCCTCAACTTCGCCCACCCGCAACCGCCGTACGACGCATTCCGCAACCCGCAAGCCCAACGGGCCCTGGTCGCCAAGGTCTTCGCCGACGCGGGATGGCAGGTCCCCGGCATGCTCGCCGCCCTGCGCGACGCGGACGACCTGTTCTTCGACGCGGTCAGCCAGATCCGCATGCCCCGCTGGTCCAGCGGCAGGGTCGCGCTCGTGGGCGACGCCGCGTACGCACCCTCGTTCCTCACCGGACAGGGCACCAGCCTCGCGCTCGTCGGCGCGTACATGCTCGCCGGTTCCCTGGCCGACCGCGATCACACCACGGGCTTCGCTGCCTACGAACACACCACCCGCGAGTTCGTGACGATGAACCAGGGGCTGGTCGGCGAGGGCGACGCCACACTCTTCCCCACCACCGCCCACGCTCTGGAACAGCGCAACGACATGCTGCGCAACCTCAGCACCATGCCTTCCGCGGAGAGCCGCCCGGCCCACTCGGCGCTCACCCTGCCCGGGTTCATGTCGATGACATGACTCCACGTTCGGTGCCGTACGTGTGGTGTCTTGTCCGGCGTGCTCAACCGGCGCGCAACCCGGAAGCCGACGTGCCGCGTCGCTGTTGTGCCGCGCGGTGGCGGAAGACATGGCGGTACGTCTGCGGAGAGACACTGGTCAGCCGGCCGAAGTGGTACCGGAGGTTGGTGGCGCTGCCGAAGCCGGTGCGTTGCGCGATGCTCTCCACCGGGTCGTCGGTCGTTTCCAGCAACTCCTGGGCGAGCCGGACCCGTTCCTGCAGGATCCACTGCAGGGGCGTGTTGCCGAGTGCCTCGCGGAACCGGCGGGCGAAGGTGCGCTCGCTCAGCCCTGCCTCCCGGGCGAGCTGCGGCACCGTCAGCTGTTCGTGCAGGCGGCGGCGGGCCCACTCCAGGACGGGCGCGAGGGTGTCGCTCGTCTTGCGTACCCGGGCGGGCGGACGCGCGTACTGGGCCTGTCCGCCCTCGCGGTGCGGCGGTACGACCATGCGCCGGGCCACTTCGTTGGCGACCGCGGAGCCGAAGTCCTGGCGAACCAGGTGGAGGCAGAGATCGATGGCGGAACCGGTGCCGGCGGAGGTGAGGATGGTGCCGTCCTCGATGTAGAGGGAGGTCGGGTCGAACTCGACGTCGGGGAAGCGGTGGCTGAAGTCCATCGCGTTCATCCAGTGCGTCGTGGCCCGCCGCCCGTCGAGCAGTCCTGCTGCGGCCAGCACGTAGGCGCCGGAACAGATGGAGACGATGCGCCGGCCCAACTCGTGGGCTCTGCGCACCGCTTGCAGCAGGCCGGCAGGAGGATCGAGCTGCACGGCCCGGGAACATGCGGCCACGATCACCGTATCGGCCTCGGGTAGTTGGTCCAGGCCGTACGGGGTGGGCACGATGAGGCCGGTCGGTGTGCGCAGGGTGCCGGGCTGCGCGGCGCACAGCCGCATCTCGTACCAGGGATCGACCAGATCACTGCGGTCGATGCCGAACACCTCGCAAGGGACGGCCAGTTCGAAGGTGGGGGCGCCGTCGGTCACGGCGACGGCCACCACATGTCGTCGCTGCATGGCAGAAATTTAGCGCACCATGTCGTTTCTGCCGCTTGTGAGTGCTGATCATGCTCAGGAACCCTCTCTCTATGACCCCCGACACGAGCGAAACCAAGGCGAGCGAAACGAAGAAGAGCCGGCCGTCAGGCGGGCTCACCGCGATGCAGGGCACGGCGATGTACGTGGGCGCGGTCCTGGGCACCGGAGTCATCGCCCTGCCCGCGCTCGCCGCCGAGGCCGCCGGGCCCGCCTCGCTGCTCGCGTGGCTCGCGCTCGTACTGCTGTCGGCTCCGCTGGCGGCGACCTTCGCGGCGCTGGGCGCACGGCATCCGGACGCGGGCGGGGTGTCCCACTACGCGCGCCTGGCGTTCGGTGACCGTTCGGCGGCGGTGGTCGGCTGGTGCTTCTACCTCGCGGTGCCCCCGGGGGCGAGCGCCGCGGCCCTCTTCGGTGGCGCCTACGTGTCCGCGGCCCTCGGCGGCGGGCAGACGACTACCACGGTGACGGCGGCTGGGCTGATGGTGGTCGTCACCGCGTCCAACGCGGTGGGGGTGCGGGTGACCGGGCGGTTCCAGTTCGCCCTGGCCGTGCTGCTCGTCGCCCTGCTGCTGGTGGCGGTGGCCCTGTCGCTGCCGCACGCGAGCACCGACAATCTGCGGCCCTTCGCACCGCACGGCTGGACGGCGATCGCACCGGCGGCGGCCCTGCTGGTGTGGAGCTTCGCCGGCTGGGAGGCGATCACCCACCTGGCGGGCGAGTTCCGCTCCCCGAGCCGCGACCTGCCGCGGGCGACGACCGCCGCGGTCGTCATCGTCGGCGTGCTGTACCTGGCGGTTGCCTTCGCCGTCATTACGGTGCTGGGGCCGGACGCCGCCCGCGCCGAAGCGCCCCTCGGCGAGCTGATGGCCCAGGGCCTGGGAGGCAACGCCCGGCTGCTGGCCGCGATAGCGGCGCTGCTGCTCACCCTCGGAGCGATGAACGCCTACTTCGCGGGCGCCGCCAAGCTCGGCGCCGCCCTCGGCCGCGACGGGGCGCTGCCGGCCTGGCTCACCCGCGGTAGCACGGCCGGCGAGGTACCGCGCCGCAGCCTCGGCGTCATCTCCACACTCGCCCTGCTGTCACTGGCCACCGTGACCGCGACCGGCCTGGGTGCCCGCCCACTGGTGCTGCTGACCACGGGCTCGTTCGTCACGGTGTACGCCGTCGGCGTGGCCGCCGCGCTACGACTGCTCCCGAAACGGGGCAAGTCCCGTACGGCGGCACTCGTCGCCCTCGTCGCGGTGGTGATCATGCTCCTCATGTCGGGCCAGTACCTCCTCTGGCCACTCGTGGTCACCGGCGCCGCCCTGCTGTACCTCAGGCTCGGCGGCCGACGCTCCAGCCGGGCCACGTCCGCCGAGACGACACCGGATGGCGCGACTCCGGCCCTGGCCGCCGTCCCACCAGTTGACGCGTCTTCAGACCCCACAGGGAGAAGCACGTGACCGACAAGCCAATTGACCAGCGCATCCGTCAATGAGGGACCTGGCGGTTCGCCGAGTAGCGGTAGTTCCTCAACTACTCGGCGACTGCGGCCAGTGCTGCCGGTGCGTCGTGCCGTCACGGCGCGTCATGCCCTCAGGGGCCTGTGGCCGCGGCGCTGGCCGGGCGCAACCTGGTGTGCGGCTTTGCCCCGCACGTGTTTCAGTCGGTGCTCGACTGGTTGGCCTTCCATGCGCGGTAGTGCTGCTCGGGGTTGTCGGTGAACGAGGTGTGGCGGGGGCGCCAGCCGAGCAGGCGGTGGGCCTTCGCACTCGTGACGAGCTCGTCCTGGTCGGCGGCCATCTGCATCATCCCGCCGGCCTCCGCGGTCTCCATGGTGATCTCGCCGGTGTAGCCGGCCGCGCGCAGGGCGACGCGCTGCACGTCCAGGGCGGTCAGGCGCTGGTCGTCGGCGACGACGAACACCTCGCCGTCCACGGCGGCCGGGTTGTCGAGGATACGGACGTAGGCGTCGGCGAGGTCGTCGGCGTGGACCCAGCTCCAGCGCTTGGCGGTGTCGCCGTAGAAAACGGGTTTGCCTGCCTCGGCGGCGGCGAACCACTCGCCGGTCATGGAGGTGGTGGCGGGCCCTCCGTACATGAAACCGGGGCGGACCACAGTGTGCGCGAGGCCCCTGGCGGCCAGCTCCTTCTCCAGCGCGAAGCGGAAGCCGAGGGGACTTTCGGGGATGCCGGGCGTGTTCTCGTCCATCAGCGGCAGGCCGGTGCGGCCGTAGGAGGAGATGCCGGTGGTGAACACCAGGTGCCGACGGCGCGCGTCACGCTCCTGAGCGGCGACGAGTTCGGCGAACAGGCGCTGGTCGCCGCCGAAGGGGTCGCTCATCTCCATGAGCAGGTGAACGACCGCGTCCGTGCCGTCCAGGTGGCCGCGCCAGGTCTCGGGCTTGGTGAAGTCGCCCTTGACGGGCGTGACTTCGTTGATCGTGAGGTCCTGGGCGGCCTGGCCGCTGGTGTCGCGGGTCAGGCCGAGGACGCGGTGGCCGGCACGGGCCAGGGCGGCGGAGACGCGCCGGCCGGCATAGCCGGTGGCGCCGACGACGAGGATCTGCATGTTCGGTGCTCTGTGCTGTGTGTGGTGCGGTGTGTGTGCCGCGTGTGGTGTGCCCGCGGTCAGGCGGGGGCGGTGGTGAAGAAGACACGGCTCACCTTCTCGCCCAGGTCGCCCGGGCGAACTGTTCGTGCAGGGGGAGCGGGGAGATCAGGCGGCAGAACGGGCCGTACACCTCCTTGCCATGGGAGTCGGGGGCGCCGTACGAGGTGAGTTTGGCTGTCTCCAGGGGGGTGTGCGGGGCCTTGAGGTCGGTCCAAGGGCCGGGGACGAAGGCGGTGCGGCCCGCGCGGGGGCGCTTGGCGGTCTCGGTGAGGCCGGTTGCGGCGAGGGCGGACTGGGCGGCCTTGTGGCGGGCCGGGGACCAGGCGTTCCAGCGGCGGATGTTGCGGTCCGTGGGGTGGGCGAGGGTACGGAGCTGGAGGTAGAGGGCGGCGGCGTCCTCGTCGAGGGAGAGGGTGGTGGCGACCTCGCCGACCAGGGCCGGGACGCTGAGCAGGGGGTTGGCTTCGTACGAGCCGGGCGGCACCGGGGTGGTGGCGGCGCGCTGGACCATGCGGGCCAGGCCGCCGTCCGGGGTGTAGAGCTGGGTCGCGTCGGGGGTGGAGGCTCGGAGGAAGACCTGGCCGTGGGGGATGGTGACGACGAGGCTGCCGTTGTCGTACGCCGTCGGGAGCGTGTGACCGCCCGGCTGATAGGGCCGGCTGCGCAGGTGGAAACGGCCTTCGTACGGCTTGAAGTTCGGGTCCGTCGCCACGGACGCGGCGAGGTCTGGGCGGGGGGTGAGGGGGACCAGGTACGTCGGGGAGTCCAGCAGGGTGCGCAGGTCTTCGTACAGACCGGTGGCCCAGGCGACGGACGGGTCGCCCACGGGGCGTTCGGTGAGCGCCCAGACCAGGGCCGTCGCCGGGACCACGTGCGGCAGGTCGCCGGAGCTGATCCAGGAGCCGGTCGTGCCGTCGGACTCGTCGCGGTGCAGGGCGAAGTGGCCTGAGACGCTGCCCTCGACCAGCGCGAACCCCTTGTCCTGGGCGGGGATCGCGGCGCCCGTCGCGAGACGGTGAGCCCAGTCACCGGTGATGGCGAGGTCGGTCTCCAGGCCGTCGGCCAGGTCCTCGTCGACGTACGGGGTCCGCCCGACCAGGCCGTTCCAGGCATCCGCCATGCGCTCGGCGGCGGCGACCATACCGTCCTCCGTCCACAGGCCGGGCAACTCGGCGGGGTCGTCCGGCAGGCCCGCCGCGAGGACGGACACGCGGCCGGAGGACCCGAGGCGGTAGTCGCCGTAGGCCCAGACCAGGCTCTTGCTCGCGTTGTACGGCGCCGACCGCAGCAGCTTCTCGTACTCCTTCCCGGCGCCGTAGGGCAGGCCGCCCAGCGTCAGGGCGGCGATGGCCCGCCGTACGCCCGTACGGCGGGAGAACGCCTGCAGCGCGGCGGGGGAGAGGCGCAAGGGGCCCTGGGCCGCGAGGAGTTCGAGCAGTCGGGCAAGACGGGCGGAGTCGTCACGGGTGAGCGTGACGGTCCTGCACCCGGTCGCCTCCGCGGGTGCCGGGTCCGTGGCCCGCTGGACGAAGCGCTCCCCGGCGTCATCCCTGACACCCGGGTCGTCCGGTGGACCTGACGCGATCACCCAACCCTCCGCCCGGTGCGCTGCGAGTGCGGGCGCCGGTGCCTGCCCTGTGCGCCAACTGCTGCCACGCTCCGCGAAGGGCTGCTCGCGCCAGGTCTCCAGCAGGGCCAGCAGACAGGCCCGTTCGGAATCGGCGGTCGTGGACATGAGCGCTCGCCATGCCACCGCGTCGATCCAGCCGAGCAGCACGGTCCAGTCGAGGGGCCGGGCCGGAGGCGCGAGTCGGCGGGTCTCGTCGTCGATCTCGCCGCGCAGATGGCGGCCGTCGGCGGCCAGAGCGGTGAGCATGGCGGGCCGCGGCTGCGGCCTGGGGGCCTTGTAGTGCCCGGGTTCGTCCCGCAGGCCGCGCAGTGCGACGGTCAACTCCGTGTCGGGTACGGGGTTCTTCAGCGTGACCGCGGGTCCGGACCGCATGATGCTCACGCGCCGGGAGAGTTCCTCGCGGCGGCGCCGCACGTCGGCGGCCAGGCGGATCGCGCGCAGCACGCCTTCACGGAGGTCAGAGTCCGTCAACTCCGGTATTAGCTCCGGCAGTACGTCGGTGAGGCCGGCCTGCGAGTCGAGGAGACTGCGTACGGTCTCGTCGTCGACCGCACGCAGCGCCGCCGAGGCCGCCGGGTCCCGGGGGACGAGGAAGTGCCAGTACGCGGGCGGAGGGAACGGCATGGGTCCGGCGGCGGCCGACGGCTTGTGCCACGGGTGCTTGGGGTCCGGGAAACCGCGGGCCTCCCACAGCAGCGAACCGTCCTCGACCGCGACGCACCGGACGTTGATCTGCTCCGCCAGCACGCCGTCCTCGCCGCCCTCGGGCAGCCGCAGGATGCCCCACGGATCCTGGCCCTGCCGGGAGACCCGGTAGGTCGCCTCGCGTCCGTCGATTCCCTCCAGGATGAAGCGGTCGGGTGCGTTGTTCCGGTACTTCGTACGGAACAGCACCCGGAAGCCGACCAGGGAACCGGCCTGTCCCAGCGGGGACTCGGGGGCGCCCGGCGGCATGGGGGCCAGGGAAAGGGTTTCCTTGAAGACCGCCGTGCCCGGGGGCAGGGTGCCCGTGCCGGGGAAGTCCGGCAGGGTGGCGTCCTCGGTGCGGGCGCCGGTGGCCGGGTCGACGCGGGCCCAGCCGTCCCCATACACCCTCGCGCTCCATACCCGCTTGCCGTCCGACATCTGCAGTTCGTGGTTGTCGATGCCCTCGCGGCCGCCGGGGCGCAGCACCCGCTCGCCGTCGTGCCGGCCGTCACCGTCGGCGGTCTCGAACTGGAAGCCGAGGGCACCGTCGATGGAGCCGCCGTACGGCACCATGCCGCTGGCGTTCTCCGGCTCGAAGACCTCGTTGGGGGCGTCCGCCCAGAACGCGCGGTCACTGAAATAGCGTTGTGCGTCCGTCGTCCAGCCGACCAGGAACTTCCCGCCCACGTAGTGCACGGTGTGCAGGGTCGCGTCGTCCGGGATGCGGAAGGTGCAGGAGGCGCGGCGACCGGCGTGGTCGACGGCGATGGCCCGGTCGTGGGAGTACAGCGTCAGCACGGGCCAGGTGCAGGTGACGGCCGTGATCTCGGCGAGGGGCAGCTCGGTGAGGGCGTCCTCCAGTGCGGGCCAGGCCAGCTCCTCCGGCAGCCCGGCCCGCAGGGCGCGGGTCAACGGGCCGGTCAGGTCGAGGGCGGTGAGGGCCTCCTCGATGCCGTCCAGCGCGGTGGCGGTGGGGCGGTCGAGGAGGGTGGCGAGCTCGTCGACCGCCTCTTGCGCGGCGCCGAGCCCGCCGCCGCGCAGCGCGTCGAGCAGGCTGTTGATCCGGGTCAGGACTTCGGCGGCGATGCCCTCGTTGCCCGGCAGCCGGGTGATCGCCGTACCGCCTCCACGCGGGCCCCAATGCGGGCTGTGCAGGCCCTCGTGAACCGTGCCCTCCAAGCGGCGGCCGAAGACCGGATGCGCGGCCACCGCCTTCAGATCACGGCGCGAGTCGTCGCCCCAGAACCGCAGCATTACCGTCTCGCCCGGGTCGTGCACCTCGATGCCCTCGGCCAGGCAGGCGTCCAGCAGATCAGCGTCGATATCGGTGTGGCGCCGCCACTTGGTCTCGTGCAGCCGCACCGGCTCGCCCGCCGCGCGCAGGCGCGGGGCGAACAGCGCCAGCAGTTCGAACAGTTCGGGCGGCATGGGCTGACGGGAGATACCACCGTACGGAACCTGTTGGTACGCGTACTCCCGGGTGAACCGGCTCAGCCAGGCGGGCAGCCCGCCCTCCGGGGTGATGCGCCCCGCCGCCACCGACTCGGCCGCTCCGCAGCGCAGCAGCAGACGCACCCAGGGGGCGCCGTCCGCACGCGTCGGCGGGAACAGGTCCACCAGCACCGCGTTCACCGCGTCACCCTGCGGATGCTCCGCCAGTACGACAGCCGCCGCGTCCAGCAGGGCGCTCGGCACCGCCTTGCCGCGTGCCCCGCGCAGCGCCACACCCAGCAGCCGGGCCTCCTCGTCCGTGCCCAGCCCCGCGGCCCGGGCGGAGGCACGGATCAGCTTGGCCAGGTCGGCGGGGAGGTCACCGGGGGAGGCCGCCCAGGCCTCCAGCAGCCGTACGAGCTCCTGGTGCGCCCGCTCCGGCGGCAGCGTCGCCGCCAGCCGGCGCTGCTGCGCCGTCAACTCCTTGGCGGGCAGCGCACCGGCCCGCGCGAACAGCAGCGCGTTCTCCCTGAGCCGGTCCATGTCCACGGGCAGCGCATGGTCCTGCTCGGCCTTCCGGGCGAGGGCGTACGCGCGGCTCGCCTGCTTGGGGAACGACAAGCTCATGCGGTGGGCGAGGGAGTCCCAGAACGGTGGCAGGTGCGCCGGAGGCAACCGCCGTGCCCGCCAGGTCATGTCGTCCAGAAACCGTCCCGGCTTCTCGTACGCCCGCAGCAGGCCCGATTCGACCACCTCCATCAACTCGCGCGCGGCCGGCTCGGCGCCCGCGTCGTGGACGAGGACCCAGTCGACGTACGGCGCAAGGGAGTTGGGCGTTGGAGGCAGCGTGACGGTCATGCGGAAGATCCTGACACGCGCCACTGACAGTCAGGGGCGCTGCCGCATTGGACATCACCGGCGATCAGTTCGCCGGCCAGGGTGAGGCATGCCCCACCTCGACTTCGCTCGCCGCCGCTGCGGCTTCCCCGGCGACATCTACGCCACGGGCGAGTGAACCCGCTGCGTCGTCGGCGACTGCGTCCGCGCGGTACTGGCTCCGCACGAGCGCCGGCCCTCAGCTCCTTTCCCAACTTGCCGACCAGAACGGCGAGATCACCTATGAACTCCTCTACGGCCTGCCCCAGGACGCCGCCACCCGCTACCTGCGCATGGGAGTTGTCGACATGGACGACTTGGCACCGCCGCCGGACACCTCCGTACAGAGGCCGCGGTGATTGCAGTGCCCGGCAGCCCGGGAGGCGGGCTGGGTCCAATGCTGTGACTCTCAACTTCAGCTGGATATAAAGGCGTTCACCGATGCCCGTAGACTCATGGTGTGGCATTCATGAGCACCCCGCACTGCTGCTTCCTGTGATCGGAAGGCGTTGAGGGCGATGCCGGACGGCGTCGCCCTCCTTGGTGTGCCTGCTGCGTGAACCACGTTTCTGACGCTGCCCGTTCCTTCCTGAGGCAGTGACGCTCTGAGCGCGCGTGCAGGCGCGGTCTCTTCCCTACGCCCTTGCCAGGAGTGCCTCGTGCCCGTGTCGCTTCCCCCTGCCCTCGAACTGTCCCTCGACCTGCTGCGCTGCCCAACGTGCCGCAAGCGCCGCCTGCACCCCGACCACGGCGCATTGCGCTGCCCGGTGGGCCACACCTTCGACATCGCCCGCCACGGCTACGCCGGCCTGCTGACGGGCACCCGCGCCATCAGTGGCGACGACGCGGCTATGGTCCGGGCCCGGGGCCGATTCTTGTCCACCGGCACCTACGCGCCCATCCGCCAAGCCGGGGCCCGCCTGGCGGCCGACGCCGTGTCCGAGCAGGCCACGGTTGTGGACGTGGGGTGCGGCACGGGCTACTACCTGGCCGGCGTACTCGACCAGTTGCCCGGCGCCCGTGGTCTGGGCCTGGACACATCGGTGCGGGCGCTGCGCTCGGCAGCCCGAGCCCATGAACGAGCCGCTGCCGTGGCCTGGGACGTCTTCCGTCCCTTCCCGCTGGCCGACGGGGTGGCCGATGTCGTGCTGGACGTGTTCGCCCCGCGCAACCCGGCGGAGTTCCACCGGGTGCTGCGCCCGACCGGCCGGTTGATCGTGATCCGTCCCACCGGGCGGCACCTGGCCGAGCTGCGCGGCCGGTTGCCTGCGATGGTCACGATCGACCCGGCCAAGGAACAGCGCCTGCACCGGACGCTGGCCCCTTTCTTCGAGGCCGCCGTCACCGAACGGGTGGAATACCCCGCGACCCTGACCAGGCTGGATGCACTGGACCTGGTAGCGATGACGCCGAGTGCGCACCACGTGAGCCGTGCGGACTTGGACGATGACGGCCTCCTGCCCGATCAGGTCACCGTCTCCGTGCTGGCCACCGTCTACCAGCCTCGGTGACCATGAGTGAGCGCATGCGCCTGCCGAACGACGGGCAGTGAGCCTCCGCCAACTGCACCATTCCGGGCTGCTCTTGTCGGCTCGCCCCGAGCGCCGATGCCAGTCAGCAGGGCCGTGGGGTGTCGCCGTTCTGATCGGTCGAGTGAAGCAGTTCGATGACACGTTCCTCGTACCGGACGCGGGCCGGGGAGAAGTCGTACGGCATCTTGCCGATGGCCTCCATCGCGCTCATCCTCGCCTCGCCTTCCTCCTCGCCGGCGTGCTCGTCCTCCTGGTCCAGGAGGACGTCGAGGGCCTCGTCCAGGCCGGAACTGTCGATGGTGGCTCCCAAGGCGGTCTCATGAGCACACCGCTGGGCAGCCAGGTCTTCGATGCGGGGGCCGTCGGGGGACACGGTGTCGTCCAAGGCCGCCTCGGCCTCGGCCAGGCGGTCTTCCTCGGCCCGCAGCTCGGGGTGGGTGGCCAGGACGATGAACCGGTTGGCCTGGACGGCGGCGCCCACGGAGCCGAAGATACGCTCCGTGACCAGAAGGGTATCGAGATCGGCCGGGCGCAGGCCCCCGGGCGTCAGATCATGCAGGCGGCCGCTGACCAGCGGTGAGAGCAAGCCCAGGGGGCTGCCCACCTCGCGGAGGCGGTGCACGGCGGCCCGCTGGGCTTCGATGGCGGCCGCCTTGGAAACGAGGGACTCCTCCAGCCGGGCCAGGGACTGCTCGATGCCGGTGGCGCCCTCAAAGCCGGCCCGGATGTCGTCCAGGGAGATACCCGCATCAGCCATCTTGCGGATCCACAGCAGGCGGATCATGTCGTCGTATCCGTAGCGGCGGCGGTCGTCGCTGCCGCGTTCCGGTTCGGCGAGGAGCCCGATGGCGTGGTAGTGGCGGATGGCGCGGGGTGTGGTCCCGGCGAACGCGGCGGCATCGCCGATCTTGACCCGGCGGGGAATCGCAGGAAGGGGCATGCGCGGGAACCTCTCAATGTCGTTGCTCGTCGCCTACTGGACCACATGCCGCTACGGCACATGCAAACTCCGCTGCCGGTGGCCTGCGGGTCCCATGCCGACGGCGGCTGCGCACGGATGGCGAGCGGGCCGGCCGCCGGTCTGGACGAGACGCCCCTTCCGCCGGCCGAGCGCATGCACAGGCACCAGGCCGACTTGCCCTTGACCCGGATTCCGGGACCGATTCTCCGGAGGTTGCCGCTTCGTCTGGTCGGCGGCGCCGTCACTCCCGCGCCGTCCGCGGGAGCCAGCCGTTGACGGGGTGGTCGGTCCATTGGACGAGGCCGACCGCGGCGAGGGCCACCAGGACGACGGCGAGGAGTACGGCCAGGACGGTCTCGCTGTCGAAGCGGCCGCCTGCCTGGGTGAGGACGCGGCCGAGGCCGACGACGGCGATGAACACCTCGCCGTTGATCATTCCGGTGACCGCGCGGCCGATGCCGAGCCGGATGCCGGCCATGGCCAGCGGCAGGGCGGCGGGGACGACGATCTTGAGCAGGAGTTGCCGCTCGTTCGCCCCGTACAGGTGGGCCATCTCGGTGAGGTGCTCGGGGACCGCTCGTACGGCGGAAGCGGTGCTGATCACGATGATGAACAGCGAGTACATGACCACGACGGCCACGATGGAGGCCATGCCCGGGCCGAACAGCAGGAGAAGACCGGGGCGAACACCAGGGACGGAGCCGTCAGCAGGGCGTACATGTAGACGCCGAGCGCGGCGTCCACCGTGCGGTAACGACCCATCAGCACGCCGAGCGTCAGCCCCAGGACGAGGGAGATCGCGAACCCGAGGACGAGGTTGGTGAGGCTGGAGGCCAGGCTGCTGAGGATCAGCCCGTCGCGCTGCTGCCCTGGGCCACCGTGTCCTCGTTCGCGTACACGGTCTGTGGGTGCAGCCCGGGAAAGACCTCCTTGAAGTCCACCAGCCGGTGTAGTCCCTTGCCTCCGCCGGCCCGTTCCAGGGTGACGGCGTCGGTCACTTCGAGGGCAGTCGCGTCGATCTGGCCAGACAGCAGGGCCTGCGCGCGGGCGTCGGAGCCGCCGATGGTCAGGTATTCCGGTTCGGAGCCGGCACGGCAGTCCTCGCTGACCCACTGGCGGACCATCGCCGTCGCGACGGAGCCCTCGCCGAGCAGCGCTTCGAACCGTTCTGGGAACGCGCCGCCGAACTCGACCTCCTCGTCCAGGTCCACCCCTGCCGCAACTCTTCCTGGCCCGACTAGCCCACCGAGGAACGCTCCCGGTACGAGATCTGGTGGACCTTCGGCTGGGAGTACGACCTGTCCGCCTTCATGGCCCGCATCGTCTTCGGCTGCGTACTCGAACGCCATCCCGGCCTCAAGCTCCTCATCCACCACGGCGGCAGCATGATCCCGCACTTCTCCGGCCGCGTCGGCCCAGGCTGGGACCAGCTCGGCTCCCGCACCCCCGACCACCAGAGCGAGGACGTCACCGGCCATCCGCTCACCAAGCGCCCGCTGGACTACTTCAGGATGTTCTACGCCGACACCGCACTCTTCGGCGCCCCGCACGCCCTGCGCTGCGCCCTGGAGTTCTTCGGCCCGGACCGTGTGCTGTTCGGCTCCGACTCGCCGTACGACCCCGAGAAGGGCCCCGGGTACATCCGCTCGGGGATCGCCGACCTGGTGGCCATGGACCTCACCGACGCGGAGCGCGCCGCAGTCTTCTCCGGCAACGTACGCAGACTGACCGGATCCAGGCTTCCTGCACCGGCCGCCACCCGGTGAGCTGCCGTCGCACAGCGCCGCCCACACCCGGAACCAGCATGTCGACTGGCCCCGCCGACTGGAGAAGAACCGGCGCGAACTTCAGCCGCGTACGCGGGCGTTGAGTCGGGCGGCCTGGCGTGTCAGGTGGGCGGCCTCGGCGAGGTTGGTTGCCTTGTGGGCCGCCTCGGCGTACAGGCGGGCCGCCGTCGTCAGGTCGCCGTCGCGTTCGTGGAGGTAGGCCGCTACCGCGGTGTGGCGCGGCAGGGAGGGGTCAAGGGTCGCGAGTGCGGCCAGGCCGGCGCGCGGGCCGTCGGCTTCGCCTATGGCTACCGCGCGGTTGAGGCGTACGACCGGGTTGTCGGTCAGGCGGGCGAGCTCGTCGTACCACTCGACGATCTGCACCCAGTCGGTCTCCTCGGCGGTGGGCGCGTCCGCGTGGAGGGCGGCGATGGCGGCCTGGGCCTGGAACTCGCCCAGCCGGTCGCGGGCGAGGGCCGCCTGCAGGATCTCGACACCTTCGGCGATCAGCTTGGTGTCCCACTGGCCGCGATCCTGTTCGGCGAGCGGTACGAGGCTGCCGTCGGGCGCGGTCCGGGCGGCGCGCCGGGCGTGGTGGATCAGCATGAGGGCGAGCAGCCCGGCCACCTCCGGGTGGTCGATCGCGGCGGCGAGCTGCCGGGTGAGCCGGATGGCCTCGGCGGCGAGGTCGACATCGCCGGAGTAGCCCTCGTTGAAGACCAGGTAGAGGACGCGCAGCACGGTGGCGACGTCGCCGGGCTGGTCGAACCGCACGCTGCCCACGGTGCGCTTGGCCCGGCTGATGCGCTGTGCCATGGTCGCCTCGGGCACCAGGTAGGCCTCAGCGATCTGGCGGGTGGTGAGCCCGCCGACGGCGCGCAGCGTGAGCGCGACGGCGGACGAGGGCGTCAGCGAAGGGTGGGCGCAGAGGAAGTAGAGCTGGAGGGTGTCGTCCACGGCGGGCGCAGCGCCGGGCACCGGCTCCTCCTCGACGAGGCCCTCACGCCGACGGCGGGCGGCGTCCGCACGGGTCTGGTCGAGAAACTTGCGCCAGGCCACGGTGACCAGCCAGCCCTTCGCATCCCGCGGAGGGTCGGCCGGCCACACGCGCACCGCCTCGAGAAGCGCGTCCTGTACGGCATCCTCGGCCGCCGCGAAGTCGGCTCCGCGGCGGACGAGGATGGCGAGCACACTCGGCGTGAGGCTCCTCAGCAGGGCCTCGTCCATCTCAGTGGTCACTCTCAGTGGCACTCCGTGATGGTGGGCGACGCGCTCAGGAACGGGCGCAGCTCGAGCCACTCGTGGATCGGCTTTCCGTCCGCCCCGGGCGCGGCCGAAAGTTCCCCGGCCAGCTCGACGGCCCGCTCGTAACTGTCGACGTCGATCACCATCCAGCCGGCGATGAGGTCCTTCGTCTCCGCGAACGGCCCGTCGGTGACCGGCGGACGCCCCTCACCGTCGTACCGGACCCACGTCCCCTCCGGGGCGAGCGCCTGACCGTCGACAAACTCGCCGCTCTTCTCCAGCCGCGCCGCGAAGTCGCCCATGTACTGGATGTGGGCCGAGATCTCCTCGGGCGTCCACTGCTCCATGGGCACGTTGTTGGCCGCCGCCGGAGCGCCTCGGTAGTGCTTGAGCAGCAGGTACTTGGCCATGATGGATCTCCTCGATGCTGTTACGACCCATTGTGGTCGCGTTCACGGCAGGGACGGAGCCGCTCACGCGTTCTCGACATCGCCGGCCAAGTTTTTTTCGGCTCTCGTAGCGGAGCCTGGGGGAGAGCCCTGACCGGGGCCGCATCGTGCCTCGCGGAGGCACGAAGTGGCGATCACGACAGAGGGGCGTCCCTTGTCCTCCTCGGCAGCGTGAGCGAGGCCGAGGACGCGGTTCAGGAGACCTGGCCGCGCTACGAGGCCACCGCTCGCTTCCCCCGCCCGGGCCGAGAACCGTTCCGGGATTGGCCTGTACCGGAACTCGGGTCAGGCCGTGAGCCGGGGCGTACGAGGAGTGTGGTGGCTGCCACCGTGGCCGTGGCCAGGAACGCGGAGCGCAGTCCGTGGCTGTCCGCGAGGGCGCCGAGTGTGGCGGGGCCGGTGATGGTGCCCAGGCCCACGAAGAGGATGGTCGCGGTGAAGCCGGTGGAGGGTTGCTCGGGGAAGGTGTAGTAGCTCCAGACGGCGAGCAGCGCGGAACCGGCCATGAAGCACGGCCCGTACAGCACCGCGGAGGCGGCCACGGCGGGGAGCGAGCCCGGGGCGAGGCCGAGCAGGGCGACGGCGACGGCGAGTCCGGTGAACAGCCAGACGTGCGTGCGGCGCAGACCGTAGCGGGTGATGGCATGACCGGTCAGCGCGCCCGCCGTACCGGCCAGCCCCATCAGGGTCCAGAACAGCGGCGCGGTGGCCGAGCCGGAGCCGGTCTCGCCGGTGATCGCCTCGATGGCGTACGCCCAGTACACGGCGCCCACCAGCCCGTACGACACGGCCGTGAGGTAGAGGGGGACGGCGCGGCGGCGCAGGAACCAGCCCCGGCCAGGCCCGGATCGGGCTCGGCCGCCCTCGCTCCGCTCGCGTGCGCCATGAGGCGCCGCGCGGTGCGAACCGCCGGGCAGCACCAGCGCGTTGTACACCGTGGCAGCCAGCGCCGTCACGGCGAAGACCAACCACGCGTGCCGCCAGTGGGAGTGACGGAGGAACAGGGCGAGCGGTCCCGCGACGACGACGCCGAAGGCGGTACCGGTGGCGATCATCGCCATGACCCGCTCGCGACGGCTGCTCGGGATCACGCGGTCCACCACGTCGGAGTACGGGGCCCAGACCCAGCCGGAACTCATGCCCGCCAGCACCAAGCCCGTGGTCAGAGCGGCCGGATCGCGGGCGACCGTGACCAGGCCCATGCCCACGGTCGCACAGACTCCGCCGGTGATCACCATGGAGCGCGGGCCGAAACGCGCGACCAGCGTGCCGACCAGGAGCAGGGCCACCACGAAGCCGACGTAGCTCGCGCTGCCGATCAGACCGACCGTCGCGACGGACAGGCCGAACTCCCGGCGGAACTCGGGGAGATAAAGGCCGTAGCCGTAGCGAGCGAAGCCGAATGTCACGCCGACGGCACTGAGTCCGGCGAGACCGACGTGCCATTGAGGGCGACTCATGATGCGTGTCGTTGTCATGCTCCAAGCCTGTGACCTGGGATGACATCAAACCAGTGGCGGAAACGTCAGGGAGCACTAGATTTACGTCATGGGCAAGGACGCGTACGCCGTGAGCACTGGAGGGTCCGCCAAGAACTCAGGCAGGAGTGAGGTGCCCCACGCGCCGATACGCGTCGTGGTCACGCTTCTGGAAGAGACCTCCCTGTTCGAACTCTCGGTGCCCTGCGCCGTGTTCGCCGAGGGCTACGAGCTGACGCTGTGCAGCACCACGCCGGGCGGTATCCAGCGGGCGCCCGGTGGGCTGCACCTGACTGCCGAGCGGGGCGTGGACGCGATGCGGGAGGCCGACCTCGTCGTCGTACCGGCGTGCGTGATGGACAGTGCGTACGAGCCGCCCGAGGAACTGCTCGACGAACTGCGCGGCGCGCACGCCAGAGGGGCCCGGGTGGCATCGCTGTGTTCCGGGGCGTTCGTGCTCGCCGCGGCCGGACTGCTGGACGGACGCGAGGCCGCCACGCACTGGATGTACGCGGACGAACTGCGCCGCCGCCACCCCCGCGTCCGCGTCAACGAGCGAGCCCTGTACGTCGACGACGGCTCCATCCTCACCAGTGCGGGCACCGCGGCCGCCATCGATCTGTGCCTGCACATCGTGCGCCACGACTACGGCTCAGCGGCGGCGGCCGAGGTCGGCCGCCGTATGGTCGTCGCCCCGCACCGGGAGGGCGACCAGTCGCAGTACGCACCGGCCCGCGCGCCCCGCGTGCAGACATCGGAGCAGGGGCTCGCCCCGGTCCTGGAATGGGCCCTGGACCGACTCCAGCAGCCGCTGGCCATCGGGGAGTTGGCCGCACGCGCCGGGATGAGCACCCGTACCTTCGAGCGGTACTTCGCGCGTGAGGTCGGTACCACTCCGCTGCGCTGGCTCAACCAGCAGAGGCTGGCGCGCGCTCGGGAGCTGCTGGAGACCACCGACCTCCCGGTGGACACCGTCGCCCAACGCAGCGGCCTGGGCAGCGGCGACGGCCTCCGCCAGCACTTCCACCGCGCGCTCGGCACCACTCCGGCCGCCTATCGCCGCGCCTTCCGCATGCCGCGCGGCTCGGCCGCCTCCGCTGGGCCGACGTAGGTGTGCGTACGGGCGTACGCCGTGAAGCCCAGGCTGGATCCGCCTCACCGAGTTCGGTGGGGGTGACCCCTGCTGACGAAAGTTTCATCACCTATCAACTCTCATATACAAGGATCGTGTGAGGCTGTCAGAGTGGGCGGTACGCAACGGCGTGCACTACCAGACCGCGTGGCGGTGGGCGAGAGACGGGAAACTCCCCGTTCCCGCGACCCGGACCGCGACCGGTGTGTGGCTGGTGCACGAGGCCGAACAGTCGCCCGAGGGGCGCACGGTGGCGTACTGTCGCGTCTCGTCGGCCGACCAGAAGCCGGACCTTGACCGGCAGGTGGCCCGTGTCGTCACCGGCGCCACCCAGCTGGGCCTGCCGGTGTCAGAGGTGGTAACCGAAGTCGGCTCGGAACTGAATGAGCGGCGGCGCAAACTGCACCGGCTGCTGGCCGATCCGGACGCGACCGTGATCGTGGTGGAGCACCGTGACCGGCTCGCCCGCTTCGGCGTCGAGCACCTCGAAGCGGCCCTGTCGGCGTCCGGACGGCGCCTGGTGGTCCTCGATCCGCAGGAGACCACGGATGACCTGGTGCTGGACATCACCGAGGTACTGACCTCGATGTGCGCCCGCCGGTACGGGCGCAGGGCCGCGAAGAACCGCGCCGCGCGCGCTGCGGCCGTGATGACCGGCGAGGCCGCCGGGTGAAGAAGTTCCAGCCCCGGCCGGGTTTCGTGGTGCAGGCGTACCGGTTCGCCCTCGATCCGAACGCCGCTGAGGAACGCAACAACTGCGAGCACGCCCGCGTCCTCACGATCCTGCCCACCACGGGCGAGTTCCGGGCCCTGGCCACTCAGCCCCCGCTGAAGCCCCCGGTCGTCCCGGCCGGGCAGGCCGAGGACCTGGTCTTCGCCTCCGGACGTGACTCGCACTCCGGCCGTGCCGCACTCGCCGTCAGCGACGACGGGGGACGCAGCTGGCGGTTGTCCCGGCCGACGGAAACCGGGGAGTCGGCCTGGGCCCTGCACGTGACCGGCACCGGAAACGTGCTCTACGCGGCAGAGCCGGGCGAGTTGCCCGACGAGGAGGACGTCAAGAACGGCCTGCTCGCCCTTCACCGCAGCACGGACGGCGGCGGCACTTGGGAGCGAGTCTGGGAGCACCGGAAGGGCGTGGACCCGCGCTCTCTGCTCGGCTCGCCGATCGCCGCCGCCGACGGCAGCCTGACGATCCACAGTGAGGACGGCGTCTGGCGCAGCACGGACGGCGGCCGTTCCTTCGCACGTCACCGAAACTCCGGAGGGATGTCGGGCTCGGTGACCACGACCGCGCTCGGCTACCTGTGGGGCGACAGCTTCGGCGCCGGGAGCTGGCGCATATCCACCGACGGTGTCCACTGGACACGGTTCGAACTGGGCAACGGGACCTGAAAGGCCGTGTTCGTGGTCGGCACGCAGCCGTCGGCCGGCCCAAGGACGCCTCCGGCTTCGTCGTCCTGCCCCGCCGCTGGGTCGTCGAGAGATCGCCCGCGTGGCCTCCAGCCCGGACAGCGGGTTGTCATCGCCCGCCCGCCCGCCCGCCCGCCCGCCTCCGCCCGTGCCCCGCTGAGCCGTTGGGCCTGGCGGCCACCACTGGCCCCTACCCCGCCAAGCGCGCCGCCTCCGTTTCCTTCGCCATCTGCACGGCCTGGACGAGCGTGAGCCCGGGCGCCGCCTGGCGTAGTGCCTTGATCGCGTGTACGGAGTCGTACGAGCCCTCGATCCCGGCCGCGGCCAGCCGCTCCCGCACCCAACGGGCCCTCAGGTCTGCGTCGGAGGCTGCCGCGGCCTGCTCGATGAGGGTCGCCGCCCGTTCCAGGCCGGGCCGTTCCTCCGGCGAGGCCTCGTCGAGGGCCCGGCGCACGGTCGCGGCGATGACGTCGGCGTCGCGCAGGACGATGACGGGGTGGTCAGCTTGGCTGTGGCGTCCGAACATGGGCCCATCGTTGGCGCAAACGGCTTGCGGGTCAACGGAGTTGAGCAGTATCTGAGCAGGGAGACGCGGCCCCCGTAACAGGAACGTGCGGTTCCTGTGCCGAACTCTCCTGTCTGCTGTCCAAGTTGGGCACACGTGCCTGTGTCATGAGCGTTCCTGGGTGACAATGTTGCCGTGCCCACCTCAGCAGACCTGGAATTCGACGACGGTACGCCCGTGAGGTTCTTGCTCAGCGCCGCCCAGGGCGCCCCGGCGGCGGCCGAGCCGGACGGTGATCTTCCCGAAGGCATGGGGAAGGCCGTGCCCGTGGCCTCGGGCGGCGGGGCCGTCGCGAGCTTCGCGGTCGGCACCCTGCGGCGGGCGCTCAGGCCGCTCGGCCCGCTGCTGCAGGAGGTCCACGACGCCGTTGTGGCCGCGCCGCAGCCGCCCTCTGAGATCAGCGTGACGTTCGGGGTCCAGGTCGGACAGGACCTCAAGTTCGGCATCGTCGGCGGCAACGGGCAGGCCCATCTCACCGTGACCGCAAGCTGGAACCCCACGGGCACCGGCAGTGGCGCGGCACCGGGCACGGAGTGACGCGTGGGCTGGTTCAGAGCGCTGGGGCCGGAGCCCGGTGGGCATGAAGACGCGGGCCCCTTCGTCGTGTCCATACGCCGCACGCGGGACGGCAAGACGGCGGGAGGAGGGCTCGTACTGGCCGCCGACGCCATTCTGACCTGCGCTCATGTCGTCAACGACGCCCTGGGGAGGGCCCTGTTCGAGACCCGGACGCCCGGGCCCGACGAGATCTTCGTCGTCCTCCGAGGCCCGCGGGGAACCGAACGCTTTCCCGCGCGTGTGGCGCACTGGATCGCGCCGCGTGCCAAGACAGGCGGCCCGGTGGACGACGGCGAGGGTGAGTGGCACGGCGATCTCGCCGTGCTGCGGATCGACGCGCCGCCCGGCAGTACGTTCCCGCCGCCGCGCCGGATCGCGATGGCGGCCGAGCAGCGGGTGACCGTCTGGCACGGCAGCGGTCAGGGCGCCACCTTCGCCGATCTGACGGTCAAGTCCCTTGAGGGACCGGTCGGTTACCTCGACGGCGCGGCCACCGGAATGGCCGTCGGCCGCGGGTACAGCGGCGGACCGCTGTGGTCCCGGCAGCACAAGGCCGTCGTCGGGCTGATGACCGCGCACTTCATGCCGCCCCGGGACCCCGACACCGGAAAACTCCTGCCCTACAGTCCCCAGCATCTGGTCCGCCGCAGCTGGGGCATCCCCTGGCAGCGCGTCGAGGCCGAGTTGCGGCCCCTTGGCGTCCTCGACGCCGAGGAGCAGGCGACCGTCGACCCCGACGATCCGGCCTTCGTGCTGCTCACGGAGGCGATCGAGGACGCGTTGCCCTCAGCGGTCGGACGCGGCGACTGTGCCCGCAAGCTCGCCCGCGCCTGCGGTGTCGGACACGGCGGCGAGGTACTGCCGCCCACGGTCGAGGAGTTCGCGGCCTTCCTCCTCACCCACCCGCGCGCCCTGGCCGCCCTCGTCGAGATACTCCGCCGCGGCAACCCGGACGAGGCCGATCGCATGCTGGCCGCGGGCCGGCTCTCCCGTGCGCCCAGGCTGCTCTCCCCGCGGGAGTACACACGGCTGCACCAGCAGCTGCGCGACATCGACCGGTCCGTGCTGGGCCGGTTCGCCGAGGCGGTACGCGCCGCCCTCCCGCTGGCCGCGGCCTTCCCCGGGGGCGAGACGCTCGACGCGCTGATCGACCACCTGGAGACGCTCCCCGGGGACGGCCGCTCGGACGACGGCGAACCCAGGGTCCCGGCGCTCCTGCGCGTCATGGAGTACGTGGCCGTGCTGTGCCCGCCACCGCAGAGCGCAGGCGTGAAGTTGTGGTCCGACAGCGTGGCCGTACGGCTCGGCATTCCCCGCTCGGCGCTCGCCGAGCGGCGCTCGGACGCCCAGGAGTGGGCGCGTGTGATGCGTACGCGCTCCGCGCGCGTGCGGGTCCTGGTGCAGGTCACCCGGGCGGAGCCGGGCCGCCACCGGCTGCGGATCTGGTGCGACGAGGGCGCCGGGCCACGGCAGGTGTCGACGGACACCTCGGCCTCGTACGCGGCATCCGAGGCGGCGCGCGAGCTCCTGCGCGTCCTGGAGACCCTCGACCCGGCGTCGCTGAACGAGCAACGGCCGCTCGTGGAGGTCCTCGTGGACCGCACCAGCCTGAACCTGCCCATCGACGAGTGGGAGGGCAGCGCCCCGGACGAGATCGTCCCCGGCGTGCTCGGGGTGGAGTTCCCGCTCGTCGTGCACTGCCCGGAACTCCTGCGCCGGCACGAGCGCTTCCTGCCCGACTGGCGCCGCCGGTGGAGCCGCCTCGACTCCGGGGCAACGCTGGTCTTCTCCGACGCGTCTTTGAGCACGAACGAGATCTATGCCGAACTCATGAGGAAGCTCGACGCGGTGCGCGTCTCCGTCGACGTGCCCGCGGGCCTCCGGGACGCCGTCGTGCAGGTGTGTCTGGCGGTGGGTGTGCCGGTGGTGGTGTGGGACCGCGGACGGGACGCGGACTCGCACGTCGTGAAGCAGATGGCCGAGGTCGCCACCCGTGAACTGCCCGACGGGGTGCGCGCCTACCGGGCCAACACCATGCTGCACCCCCTGGAGTACCCCGGCCGCCCCGTCCTGGCCTGGGCCGACGCCGACCGTACCGTGCCCCGACTGCACCTGACCGAACCACAGGAGAGCGCATGACCCCCGCTCCCGAGGCCGACTGGCGCCTCTTCCGCGGTGACGGCACACCACGGGCCGTCACCCTCCCGTCGGCTCCGCCGTGGCGCCGCTTCACCCCCGCGCAGGCCGTCCGCCCCGAACTCCCGTACCTGATCGAGCCGCAGCACGCCGACGTCGTCAACGCCGCGCTGCATCTGCGCCGCCCGCTGCTCGTCACCGGACCGGCCGGCACCGGCAAGTCGTCGCTCGCCAAGGCCGTCGCGCACGAGCTGAACCTGGGCGAGCTGCTGCGCTGGCCCGTCAACAGCCGCTCCACCGTGCGCGAGGCCCTCTACCAGTACGACGCCATCGGCCGGCTGCGCGAGACGACCCTCAGCCGGGACCGCGGCGAGCGCGAACCGTCCATCGGCACGTTCATCCGGCTGGGTCCGCTCGGCACGGCCCTGGTGCCGTCCACCGTGCCGCGCGCCCTGCTCATCGACGAGATGGACAAGGGCGACGTCGACCTGCCCAACGACCTCCTCACCGTCTTCGAGGAAGGCGTCTTCGAGATCCCCGAACTCAGCCGACTGCCCGAGGAGTTCGCCGACGTCGAGGTCCAGACCGCCGACCACCGCGGCACCGTCGGGGTGCACCAGGGACGGATCCAGTGCGCGGAGTTCCCGGTCGTCGTCATCACCAGCAACGGCGAACGCGACTTCCCGCCCGCCTTTCTGCGCCGCTGCATCCGCCTCGACCTGCCCATTCCCGACGAGGAGCGGCTGCGCGCCATCGTCGTCGCCCACCTCGGCGAGGAAGCGCTGCGCGAGGCCGACGACCTGCTCGAGGCGTTCCTGCGCCGCCGCGCCCCGGGCGAACTCGCCACCGACCAGCTGCTCAACGCGGTCTTTCTGCGCACCGGCGGGGTCGACCTCGACGCGGAAGGGCTCCTCGACGCCGTGCTGCACCAGCTCACCGGTGCGATGTGAGCATGGCGCGCGGCGGTGAACGGCTCGCCGAGGCGTTACGGGTTCTGGGTGCGTGCGGCCAGGACCTGGACGCCGACCAGGTGCTCGACGTGCTCTGGCTCGCCCGCAGGCTGCCCGTCTCGGCGGCCGCACCGCTGCACCGGGGCCTGCGCACCGCACCGCCGCCGTCGGCCCGGCCGCCCGAGCCCGAACCGGACGAACAGTTCCGGCAGGCGCCCGCACCGGAACCGGACGACCAGGACCTGCCCGACCTCACCGCTCCGTCCCTCTACGCGGCGGCCCGCCAGGCACCCGCCCCCGAGGTACGGCTACGCCCGCCCGCCCAGGAGCCCCGCCGGGCGCTGCCCGTCCGCGTCCCTGAGGGCAAGGCGCTCGGCGACGAACTCGAACTCGGCCGCGCACTACGGCCGTTGCGCCGCCGCCGGGCCAGCCGGCACCACCTGGAGATCGACGAGGAGCGCACGGCCGCGCAACTCGCCGAGAGCAGACTGCCGGACGTCGTGCAGCGCCCCGTCCAGGAACGCTGGCTGCATCTGGTGCTGCTCGTCGACGACGGCCTGTCGATGCTGCTCTGGCACCGGCTCGGCGCCGAACTGCGCACCCTCCTCGAGCGCCTGGGCGCCTTCGCGACCACGCGCGTCCTCGGCCTCGACACCCGCACCGCGCACGAACCGCGGCTGCACGCCCGCCCGTTCCAGCAGAACAGCACCCACCTGCCGACCAGCACGGTCAACGACCCTTCGGGCCGCACCCTCGTCCTGGTCGTCAGCGACGGCATGGGCGCCGCCTGGCGGCACGGCACGATGCACGGCCTGCTGTCCGCGTGGGCCGCCCGCGGTCCCGTGGCGCTGCTGCACACCCTGCCACCACAGATGTGGGAGGCGTCCGGCATCCACGCCGAGCGCTGGCAGGCCACGACCCGGCGCATCGGCGGTGCCAACACCTCCTGGGAGATCACCGACCGGGTGCTGCCGCCGGACCTCGCCGAGTTCGACGGCATCCCGGTGCCGGTGCTGGAACCCACCGCCGCCGCGTTGCGCGACTGGTCCCACCTGCTGGCCTCCCCGGGCACCACCGTGGAGCTGCCGCTGCTCGCCCTGCCCAGCCAGTATGCGGCCGTCACCTCCTCGCGCGACCTGTACAGCGCCCAGCACTTCCGGGACGCGGCCACCCCGGAGGCGTACCGGCTCGCGGCGCATCTGGCGGCCGTGTCGCCGCTGTCCGTGCCGGTGATGCGCCTCGTGCAGTCCGCGGTGCCGTGGCCGGCGCGCACCTCGCATCTCGCGGAGGTGTTCCTCGGGGGCCTCATCAGGCCGTACCCGGCGCCCGTGCCGGGGCCGCTGCCCGCCAAGCACCTGGTCTTCGACTTCCCCGACGAGACCAAGTCGGTGCTCCTCGACGCGGTCCCGCAGTCCGAGCTCCTCAGGACGGGCCGCAGTATCGGGCGCCGCCTGGAAGAGCTCGCGGGCAACTCGCCCGACTTTCCCGCCTGGCTCGCCCACCCGGACGGTTCCGCTCAACTGCCGGGCTCACACCGCCCGTTCACCAACGTCGAACGGCGGCTGCTCACGCGTTTCGGGGTCTCCGTCGAAGGGACGCGCGGCCGGCCGCCGCTCGAGCGGGCCCGGACAGCCGTCGAGGCGGACGACTGGGCACCGCTCACCGACGAGGATCCCAGGCGCCTGGGCCCGTACGACCTGCGCGGCCGAAGACGAGGACGGCGGACGGTGGTGTACCGAGGCGTCGACCGGCGAGGGGTGGAGGCGGTGCTGCGAGTGCCGCGTCCCGATCTCCCCGCCGTCAACGCCCGGTTGATCACCGCGGAGGCCGAGGCGCTCACCCGGCTGAGCGGGCGGTACGCGCCTGCCCTGCTCCGTTCCCGGCTCAACAACGATCCGCCCTGGCTCGCGATGGCTCCGGTGGCCGACGAGGACGCCCCCGAAGCGCAGCCGCCACGCCTCGCGGACATCATCAGCAAGGCCTACCAGGACGGCCTCGCGCCCTTCGACAAGCTGGCCGGCCTGCTCGTCGCCTGGCATCTGGCGAGCGCGCTCAACCTCTGTCACCTCACAGGTCTCGTGCTCGGGGACTTCACCGCGGACAGCGTGTTCGTGCTGCGGCGCACGGTGGTTCTGGCCGACCTGTCGGACGCTGTGATCGACGGACGCTACCTCGGCACGGGGCCCGTCCCGACGGCCGAGGACAACGTGCGCTCCCTGGGCGAGCTCCTCCAGCTCATCAGCACCAAGCCCGGTTCGGTGATGCCGGGGCTCCCGGAGGGCATGCACCAGTGGCAGGGCGACACCTGGGAGCCGTTGCGGCTGCTCGTCCTGCGCTGCCTCGACCCGGATCCGGCTCGGCGCCCGTCGGCGGGCGAGGTCGCGGACGTCCTCGCCCGGTACATCGCCATGGCCCGCGCCTGGCGGGACGGCACCGTGCCCTTGGCCCCGGTCGAGAGCACGGGCGCCGCCACGCGAGCGCCGCTCGCTTTGCCGCCGGCCTCGGAACGAACCCGCCCGGGTGACCGCCCGCTGCGGCTGTCCCGGTTCGGCGCCGCCCGCCGGGAGGACGAGACTCGCCTGGCCCGGCTGCGCGTACCACTGCGCCAGAGCCGGCGCGTGACTCTCATCGGCGCCTATCACTACAGCGGACGCGCCACGACGACGATGGTCCTCGGCTCGCTGCTCGCCACCGTCCGCGGGGAACCCGTCCTCGCCCTCGACGGAGCAGCAGCCGAAGGCGCCCTGGACGCGTTCCTCACGGACCGCAACCCGGCCACCGTGCGCGACCTCGCGGCCCTACCCCTCGACCTCCCGTACGACGACATCCGCGCCCGCACGACCCGCCTCCCGTCGGGCCTGGAGGTGGCCGCGCACCGTCGGGGCCACCGCAGCCCGAACCCCGCCCACGGCCAGGAGTATGCGCGGGTGCTGACCCAGACCGCGCCGCACTACTCCGTCGTACTCACCGACTGGTCGCCGCTGGGTCTCAGCGGTGGGGCCGAGGTCGTCCTGAACCTCACGGACCGGCTGATCCTGTGCTGCGGCTCCGCCGAGTGGTTCCTCGACGCCGCGGCGCACACGCTCGACGGCGTACGCGACACGGGGCACTGGCAACTCGCCGACAACGCGATCGTGGTGGTCGGCGAGATCGAGGGATCCGGGAGCCGGCCCCTGCCCCCAGACCTCGCACGCCGCCTCGGCATCGACCCCGCCCGACTGGTCCGCGTGCCCTTCGATCTGTCGCTGCGCAGTCCGGGGTTCCGAGATCTCGGTCGACTGCGGGCGGCAACCACGCGGGCGTTCCTGGACTTGGCGGGCCTCGTCGTCGGGGACGGAACGCACTGATCCCCGGGTGGCTATGGCGTCGTCAATCGGGTTCTGGCACAGATCTTGGAGCGCGGTCGCGAGGATTACTGAAGCAGGATCAGCTTGCGGAGTAGTTCGAATCCGGCTCGTCCGTAGAGCCTTTTGATCCTTTTTCATACGGTTCACGACGCCTTCCGTGTCGCCGGAACTCCGGGTGGTTCTCAGGTCAGCGGCCAGTTGCGTAGGGCGGCGTCGGCCATCTCCTGGAGTTCGTCGCGGGCGACGCCGCTCGCGGATATGCGTTTTGTGGCCGCACATCCGGCCAGGATGGCGGCACCCGGCCGACCGGGTGCGCTCAGGCGGGCGAGCCCGGCGGCCTGGATCGCCAGAGCCGGTTCAGTCGAGCCAGTGGGCCTTGTCTCCGATACGGACATGGCCGGGTTTCTCGACCGCCGCGTACACGCCGAGGGCGTTGCCGAGCTCGCGGGCGACCCAGCGGAGCACGGAGCGGTCATGCGGGACGGTCGGAGTCTCCTTGGTGATCATCACGCAGCGGTCGCACCGCTCGGTGAAGCGCAACCGCAGTGTGCCGATGGCCATCCGGCGGCCGATCCAATCGTGCTCGGGGTAACCGGTCGCGTGGTCGCCGGTCACGTCGTCGAGCACCAGGTTGGGCCGGAATCGGCTGGCGTCTATCGCACTGTCCGGCAGCGTCGAGCCGAGGCTGCGCAGCGCCGTCGTCGTCAATACGTGGAGCGCGGTGTGAGGCCGGTGCGGCTGGTGCTCGACCAGCGTGACCTTGGCCTGTACAGCCGCGCTGAGCCGACTGGCAGCGTCAGGCGCATCGGAGTGGAACCGCCGGCCGTCCGGCAGGACCAGCTCGGCCACGCCCGGCCCGAGGGTGACCGCCCGCAATCGCATGAGCGCCGGAACAGCACCGGCCCAGGTGACCTCTTCCCGCTCGTCGTGGATGGCGATGCCCCGGTCCCCTTCGATTCCGAGCACACCGACCGTGGCGGCGGTCAGTCGCTCACCACCCACCGACTTCACCGGATACCGCCACAGCTGGTCGACCCGCATCCATCGCCCCCTTCATCCCAGCGGCCGGGCGACCGTAGTCGACGGCTGCCCGGGCGAGCACAGCGACGATCACCGTACTGGGGGCATGACTCGGGGCACTGCTGAATACGATCGCACTGGCCCTGGCCGGCCGCGCCGGAGCACGCATGGCCACCGCGCTGGGCGTCACCGCGGTACGGATTGGGCTGCTGAACCGGGTGCTGGCGATGCCCGACCCGTGGTACGCCCCCCCGGCGGGTACTCGGTCCGGGCCATCGCCTGCCACCTGGGCCGGGGCCGCCACACCCTGCAGCGGTATGCCCGCGCCGAGCACCGGCACCAGGTCTCCGCAGGACGCCACCGGCGCGGTAGCGGCCTTGACGCCCACCCCGCCTACCTCACCCGGCGCATCGCCGAGACCCACGGCCGCATCTCAGCGCCCCTCCATAGGGCCTCCGGGTTCGTACGGCGCCGGGGAGAGCATCGGCCCGGGCGAGAGCGAGACGGCAGGTGTCCGCGGACAGCGTGGCGTCGATGTGCCCGGGCGGGAGGGGCAGCAGCAGGCCGCGCCTCCTGCCGGGTTGCAGGCCAGGGGCACCCTTCGTGATGGTTGCCTGCTTGCCCCATGAGACGGAGTTGAGGGCTCTCGCTAGGGTTTGCGTGCCACGCCGCCGAAGTCGTCGACCTCGGCAGGCTCTTGCGCGCCAGTCTCCGCGGGGCGCCAACGAGAGACCGAGACGAGGCCGGGCTCCAGCAACTCCAGGCCGTCGAAGAACCGGGCGAGTTGTTCCGGGCTGCGGTTGATGCGGGGGTTGTCGCTCGCCTCGTTCCACTGCTCGATCATCTCGCGCATCTGCTCGGGGTTGAGCACCTCGGTGTCGTCGCAGAGCACGAGGTGGCTGCCGGAGGGCAGGGCGTCCATCAGGCGGCCGACTATCTCGTACGCGGAGTCGTCGGTGACGTGGGCGGTGATCCCCAGCAGCATCAGCGCCACCGGCTGGGTGAAGTCCAGTGTCTTGGCGGCGTGTTCGAGGATCGCGTCGGGGTTTCGCAGGTCGGCGTCGATGTAGTCAGTGGCGCCCTCACGCGTGCTGGTGAGCAGCGCCTCGGCGTGGGCCAGCACGACCGGGTCGTGGTCGACGTAGACGATCCGTGTCTCGGGGACGAGGCGCTGGGCGACCTCGTGAGTGTTGTTCGCGGTGGGCAGGCCGGTGCCCACGTCCAGGAACTGGCGGATGCCGGCCTCGGTGACGAGGTACTCCACGGAACGGACAAGGAACGCCCGCTGCGCCCGGGCGATATCGAGGATCGCCGGGTTGGCCTCGACGATCTGGTCACCGACCTGCCGGTCGATCTCGTAGCAGTCCTTGCCGCGCAGCCAGTAGTTCCAGATGCGGGCGGAGTGCGGCACGCTGCTGTTGATGAGCGGACGTTCAACTGACATGAGATCTCCCCGAGTTGGCCTGACGTTACACAATCTAGCCGCCTGGCAGGTCAGGTGCCTGGGAAGAGTGGATCCTCGACCGTGACCGGCCCGTGTTGGCTGCCGTCGCCCGTCCCCTCGTCGGACGACCGGTGCATGATCAGGGCGTGGCGGCTTGATCATGGCCCTGGTTGTGTCAGCCCGCTGTGTGAACAACCAGGCTGCCAGGGCATGTTGAGCCCGGCGTCGATGGCTGGGCACCACCGGGCCGCGAGATGCCGACGGGCGGGCAGGAGCAGTCACCTGCGGCAGCCGATGCGTGGGCGTAGACGCGGCGGCTTCGGCATGGCCCGTCCCTTGGGAATCACTCTGCATAAGAAGGCGTCCCCTTCTGAGCGCAGATCTGTACGACGGGCTGCCTTCACGCCGAGGCGGCCGGTTCGCAGCGTTCGTCACCCGCTGCGCCGCACACGGCCTGGCGCCGTCTGGCAACTCGCGGTGCTCGGCAGGTTAGATAGCGCCACTGATAGCCCCCGATGCGGTGGGCGGCGGGGCTCGGCCAGGCGAGGCGGTATGAGGAGCTCGGAGAAGAGGATCACCGTGCTGGAAGTGCTCCATGAGCACGAACGGGCCGCACGGCACGCCTGGGTGGTGGACGAGGCGGTGCCCGCGTCCTTCCAGCAGAGCGCGGAGTCGGTGGTGCGCGAAGGGCTGGCCGAACTGGCCGACCGGGACACCCGCGCCGAACTCTCCGTGCTCGCCGCGCGCCCTGTGCGCTGGGCGGCGCGGCTCACCTCCCACGGCCGTGACGTCCTCGCGTACGCGCACGCCCGGCCGGTGACCGAATCCGATGAGCCCCAACCCGGGCCCGGCGAACGCCTGGTGGAGCTGCGCCCTGCACAGATGAGCGCCGTGCGCGTCTTCGTCAGCCTCGCTCACGAACTGGCCATGCCGCCGGCCGACGGGCTCGCCGAGCGCGTCCGCACCGCGTCCTTCAGCCGTACGGACAACCGGTGGCGGCTCTGCCTGACCGAAGAGCAGATCACCTCGGTCGCCTACGGGCTCTGTCTGCACCGGCTCACCAGCTCCGAGGCTGAGGCCAATCGCTTCGCCCGTGATTACGGCGTGGCCTATCGGCCTGACCCGGTGACACGTCAGCCGACGTCCGTGGTCAGCCGTGTGGTGAGCAGACCGGACGCGGCGAGCGAAGACTGATCAGGGTCTGGTGCTTCTGTAGCGGAGCGCCAGGGACACGGCGGCAGCGGTCCCGGACCGCGCGGGCGGTGGCCTCGACCGCGTAAGCGAGCCCCGTCAATTCCTCGCGCAGCCGGTCTGCAGGACAGGCAGGGGTGCGGGTTTCGGCAAGGCGGAGGGCGGTGAGCAGCATGCCGAGCAGGCTGGCCTGGTAGGTGCGGATGCCGGGAGAGCGCTCCAGGTTCGGCAGGTCGACGAAGAGGGCATGGTCGGCCACCTGGGTGACGGGGCTGTCCGGTGTGGCGGTGATCGCGACGGTGAGTGCTCTGTGCTTTCTGGCGTGCTCGATGGCCTCGACGACCGCCTTGGTCGTGCCGGAGGCGGACGTGGCGATGAGCAGAGCCTGGCGGCCCGGGCCGACGGGAGCGGCCGTGGGCAGGGGGCCGTAGTGCAGGAAACGGTGGCGCTGATCGGTTCGCAGGGGATGCCTGCGAGGGTCTCGAAGGCCATCTCGGCAGCGCAGGAGGAGTGGTAGGAGTCACCGTCTCCGGTCAGGAACACGTGATCGATCCGTGCCCAGCCGGAAGGCGGCAACAGTGTGTGGACGCACTCGTCGAAGAGCGGTGTCCGCTCGCGCAGGTCGGCCGGCAGATGTGCGACCTGCCGGATCGTCACCTCGGGGTCGAGCGGTTCCACGCGTGCCTCCCTCTGAGGGTGTGCAGTCACGATTGAATGGATCGGACGATGCCGACGTACCCGCGCCCGGCGCGACCACCCCACCTGGGCCTCCTTCCAGCGCGGCCCGGCACCGGCGATCTGGGCCGCCGACGTCCTCCAGACCCGCACGCTGGCGATCCAGGTTTGTCCCCGGGTATCACCAGGTCGACCCCCACGCGCCATGGAGCCCGTCATGATCCACACCCAGCCACAGCCCGGCGACATCGGACTCACCCAAATCACCGGCCACGTCGGCGCGATGATCCGCCTCGGCCAATGGCTCAACGGCGACGGCTTCGGCCGTTACCAGCACGCCTTCCTCGTCCTCGACGACGACACCCTGCTGGAAGCCCAACCCGGCGGCGCCCGCATCACCCAGGTCAGCGCCTACGACGACCGCAACACGCTGTACGTGTACCCCGGCGGGCTCACCGACGCCCAACGGCAGGCGATCTGCGACGCCGGCCGCCGCTACGTCGGGACGCCGTACAGCTTCCTCGACTACTTCGCTCTGGCCACGCGGCGCATGCGCATCCCGGCACCGGGGCTCCGCGCCTACATCGCCTCCACCCGGCACATGATCTGCTCACAACTGGTCGACCAGGCGTACTTGGACGCCGGTGTGCACCTGTTCGCCGACGGGCGGTGGCCCGGCTACGTCACGCCGATGGCGCTCTACCACCTGCTCGGACACTGACCGCCGCGCCTGCGGTGTCAGGCTCCGGCGACCTCGTCGAGGCGGGTCACGAAGTCGGCCACGTGTTTGTACTACAGCCGGAGATCTTGTGTCGGAGCCTGTGTGCTGTCGTTGACCGGGCATCACCGAGCCCGTGATCTTCCGCGAGACCGTGAGACTCCACGAACTGACAACGGACCGCGCCGACTTCGAGCGGTTCGCCCAAGCCCTGACGGAAGAACACCTGAAGCGAGCCGCCGCTCTCCGTGAACGAGGCCACGCCCTCCCCGGTACAGCCGCCACTCTCGACGCACTCGACGCCATCGACATCCAGCAGACAGTGGTGTCGGGCAATGTCCGCCCGGTCGCCGAGATCAAGCTCCAAGTGTTCGGGCTCGACCGGCACATCCTGTGGGAGCTCGGCGCGTACGGCGAGGACGACGACACCAGGGCTGAACTCGTTCGGCTCTCCCTCCAGCGCGCCCAGGCGACAGCCGCGGAGGCCGTACTTATCGGCGACACTCCGGCCGACGTGGAAGGGGCCCACGCCAACGGCGTACGGGTGATCGCGGTGGCGTCAGGACGCAGCGATGAGGCCGCGCTGCGGGACACGGGCGCGGAAGTAGTGCTGTCGGATCTGGGGGACGCTGAGCTGCTGGTGAAGCTCGTACGCGGCGACGAGTAGTAGCAGTTGACCCCCTGTCGAAATGCCGGAAGGCCGACGAGGGGTCATGTCGTCCCCACCTCGAGAGCGGAACCCGTGCGACACATGGGCTCGCGCCGCGCCGGTTGCGTGGCGGAAATTCCTTCGTCTGTTGTCGGTGGTGGCTGGGAGGATCTCTGTCATGGCGACGATCGATTCGAAGAGCGCGGTCCAGGCCCGTACCCGAGAGCATCTCGCGGCGCTCATTGCTGCCGGAGCGCGGCCGAAGTGGCTGATGTTCTGGGGGCATCGACCACAGCGGGATGGTTCGATCGGTCCGGGTGCGCTCAGCCAGTGGTGGCCTTCCCCGTTCACCGTGGATGGCGTGACGTATGCGAGCGCCGAGCACTGGATGATGGCGGGCAAGGCCCGCCTGTTCGGTGACGACGCGTCGCTCTCGGCGGTCCTCGCGGCGCGCACTCCCGCCGAGGCCAAGAGCCTCGGGCGGCTGGTCCGCGACTTCGACGAGGCGCGCTGGGACGCCGCCCGCTTCGAGTTGGTCGTTGCGGGGAACGTCGCCAAGTTCGGACAGGACCCCGCTCTGCGCGCGTACCTGCTCGGCACGGGTAACCGGGTGCTGGTCGAGGCCAGCCCGCGCGACCGGGTGTGGGGCATCGGGCTCGGCGCGTCCGACGAGCGTGCCACCGATCCCTCCCGGTGGCGTGGCCAGAACCTGCTCGGCTTCGCCCTGATGGAGGCGCGGGCACGTCTGGCTGCCGCTCGCTGCGACGAGTAGTCGATGTCCATGAGGGCTGGACGCGTCCGTGGCGGTGGCCAGGCGGAGTACAGCGTCCGCGATTGCCGCGATCATTTATGAGGGGTCGTTCAACCTGAGGGCCACCGCGGCCGTGCGAGCCATCATCGGGACCCCGGCCACGGGAAACGCCGTGACCGGGGCCCCAGTTCAGATGCCGCGGAAGGTGCCGGCCGCCGCTAGTTCCGGTAGCGGAACACGATCCGGCCGCGCGTCAGGTCGTACGGCGGGAGCTCCACCAGTACCCGGTCTCCCAGTACGATCTTGATGTAGTTCTTGCGGATCTTGCCGCTGATGTGCGCGAGCACCTGGTGGCCGTTCTCGAGTTCCACGGTGAACAGGGCGCTGCGCAGGCACTCGACGACCTTGCCCTCGATTTCGATGACGTTCTTGTTCTTCGTCATCGCACCAGCTCCAGGTTGCTGCTCATCGGTCGGGCGCCGATGCCCTCGAACAGCGCCGAGGCTGCTTGATTGGACTCGTGGACTTCGGTCCAGGCCTCGGCGAACCCGGAGTGATGCAGCGTCCCCAGCGCGTGGGCCAGCAGCGCCCGCGCGATGCCGCGGCGCTGCTCGCCGGCCCGGACCGCGACCAGCCCGATGCGCGGCCGGATCGCCGTCACCACCCGGATCAGACCCAGGTAGCGGTCTGGCGCCGCGGCCACCGCGTACTTCGACGGGTCGACGATGGTGTCGCCCTCGGCGTGGGGAATGACCTCCGCGGGCATCGACTGCCACCCGACGGTCGCCTCGACTTCGGCACGGATCGCGCGGTCCACCGCCCGCAGCAGACTCGCGTCCGCCAGACCGGCGGGCACGATCGTCACGCCCGAAGGTGGCAGGACTTCGCCGAGCCCTGTGACCTGCGGGTCGGTCGGCACGACGTACTCCCACTCGCGGCGCCGGATCGTGAAACCGGCCCGCCGCCAGCGCTCCGTCAGCTCTACGTCGGCTTCGTCGACCACCGTGTACAGCGGCGCCGGCAGTTCCGCCAGCATCGCCTCGGCGAGCCGGTCGAAGGTGACGTCGTGCCAGGCGTCGATGCTGACGAACAAGCGTCCGTCGGGCCGGTGCACCGCATAACCGCGGCCGACCACCAAGTCGTCATCCAGTGCGTGCCATTGCCGGTCCGCGATGCGCGTGATCATCACCACGTTCTCGCTCAGGCCAGATGTGAAAGGCTTTATGTCCATTGGCGTCTCCTCCAGGAGTGCCTCGATCTCAGGCGCTCCTGGCGACACCGAAGGTCAGCCGCCGGACCGTGACGGGTTGAGGGAGCACCCATGGGTAACTGTGTTCACGGGGCTCACCTCCCTACGTCGACTTCACGGTCCAACGCGAAAGTAGCAGCGGGGCACCGCCTCGCTCCATTCCTTTTCTACGAGCTCGTAACGCGATCATGACCCGGTCTTCTTGAGGCGTCTCCAACGGAGGAGGCTGCAAGCCAACGAGAGGAAGGAGTCGGGGAGTTCGATACGTCGTTCCAGCGGACGACGAGGCGCTTGAACGGGTGGAGCGGGGCGAAGGTCTGGTGGCGGCCGCCCCGGGATCCACCAAGAAGATCTTGAAAGGGGCTGGCCGAAGAGATCGGCCGGAAGCACGGATACGAGCCGCCGTCGCTCGCTGAGCGGTTGACCGGGACGGTCGGACTCTACGGCCTCGTCGGAGGGTCGGTTCTGTTCATCGGCCTCGGTGTCTGGGCGCACTACACGGGAAGGGCGTAGCCGTCACCGACGCGCTCGCTCCTTCACTGCGCAGGCTGGACATCTGTCGCTTGATACAGGCAGGTTGTGCCTCTGCGCCGTCACCGCTGTGTCCCCTGGTTGGGCGGAGCCGTACCGGACGTGACCATTGGCGAACCCGAGACACCTCGCCCAGCTCCGGTGCCCTTCCCTCTCCGGCAGGCGGGATGACGGCCCTCCACGCCAATACCAATGCGCCCGCGGACTCCGGTCCAGGGAAGGGCCCGGCACTCCGGTACGGGACCGGTCCCCACCAGTGCTGAGTAAGTTGGGCCGCTATGGCTGAGGTTGAGGTAGGGATGACTCGTAGGCAGGTCAAACGCCTACTTGGAAGGCCCTCGAAAACGATCAATGAGAAGCAGTTCCTGGGCTCGTATTCGAGCGTCATACGGCTTGGGGGGTGGCGACGGAGCCGGTCGGAAGCGTGGGTCTACCTGAATCTTCCGCAGGCGGGGCAAGCGACCTGGATCATGCTCGAACGAGGGCGAGTCGTCGAGGTGCGAAGGGGCTGAGGGCCCAACAGTGGTGACCGTCGGTCGGCGGAGGACGCGGACTGAGGACCGTGCCCACCGCGGCGGTCCGGTACGGCCTGCGGTGTCCGACGCGATGTTGAGCCCGGCGGCGACCAGCGCGTGGTCGCAGGCAGCCCGGCCTTCGCCCGCGCCCCCGCCGGAGGCACGTCTTTCACGGCAACCGGCCAGCTCGCTGCTGCCGCCTGGGTCGGTGTTGCCGGGGCGGGGCGACTCTGTGCCGGTCACGGGGGCCGCTCGACGACGACACGGTTCGTCCTGGCGCCGGTGGCCAGTTTCGGGTGAGCCACGGCGCGACACCGGTGGGAGACCGTGAGGACGGAGTTCAGATCCAGGTGTCGAGCCACATTCGGGTGTGCCAGCTGGGATACGGAATCGTCAGGCCCGTGTAGATCGGGAAGAAGTAGATGAAGTTCCAGGTGATGAGCAGCAGCAGCGTGCCCGCAGCCACCGCGCCCCGTGTGCGGCGCTTTTGATCCGCCCCCGGCGGACCCAGGAGCGCGCCCAGCGTCATCGCCACGGCCAGGCACAGGTACGGCACGAAGACGACGGCGTAGAAGGAGAAGATCGTGCGGTCCTGGTACAGGAACCAGGGAAGATAACCGGCACCCACAGCGCACAGGACGGCGCCCGCGCGCCAGTCGCGGCGCAGCGCCCACCGGAAGAGCAGATACACCAGTGCGCAGCAGGCCGACCACCACAGCAACGGTGTGCCCAGGGCGAGGATCGTCTGCGAGCAGTCGGCCGTCGCGCGGCAACCGTCCTCCCCGGGTTTCGGCGACTCGTAGTGGAACAGCACGGGACGGCCGAGGACCAGCCAACTCCAGGGATTTGACTCGTACTTGTGCGGAGTGTGCAGTCCTACGTTGAACTGGTAGACGCTGTACTCGTAGTGCCACAGGCCGCGCAGCGGGGCCGGGATCCATGACCAGGTGCCGCCGCGGCCGTCCGCCCAGTGCCGCCCGTAGCCGTCGTCGGACAGGAACCAACCGGTCCACGTCGCCAGATACGTCACCACAGCGACCGGAACGAGGGACACCACCGACCAGCCGAGGTCCTTGCGCAGCACCGCCCGGTACGGGTGGCGTGCCCCTGCGATACGGCGGGCGGCGACGTCCCACAGCAGGGTCAGGATGAGGAAGCAGGCCAGGAAATACAGGCCGTTCCATTTGGTGGAGGCCGCCAGTCCCAGGAAGACGCCGGCTGCCAGGCGCCATGGACGCGCTCCCGTCGCGGCGCGGTCGCCGGTGTCCCGGTCCGGACGTACGTGACCGTCCTCAGCCACCGACAAGGCCGCCGCGAGCCGGGCCCGCGCCCGGTCCCGGTCGATGAGCAGGCAGCCGAACGCCGCCAGGACGAAGAACATGGCGACGAGGTCGAGCAGGGCGGTGCGGCTCATCACGTAGTGCAGACCGTCCACCGCCATCAGCGCACCGGCCAGGCAGCCCAGCACCGTCGAACGGAACAGGCGGCGGCCTATCCGGCACAGCATCAGCACCGACAGCGTGCCCAGAACCGCCGTCATGAAGCGCCAGCCGAACGGGTCGAGGCCGAACATCCCCTCGCCGACGGCGATCACCCACTTGCCCATCGGCGGGTGCGCGAGGAAGGCCCCGGTGTCGGAGAGCGCGATCACCTGGGGGTCGGCCAGGACCTGCGGGTCGGCGATCTTACGGTCCGGCCAGGTGCCCTCGTAGCCGAGCCGCAGCAAGGACCAGGCGTCCTTGGCGTAGTAAGTCTCGTCGAAGACGAAGTCGTGCGGGCTGCCCAGACGCCAAAAGCGCGACAGCCCGGCAAGGAGCGCCACCAGCAGCGGCCCGCCCCACCCCGACCAGCGCGCCAGCCGGCCCGCCGCCATCGGGGACAGACTGAGCATGCGCCACAGCCGTGACCCGGGCTCGGGAAACGGCACCACCAGGCGGTCGCGCACGGACGTACACGGCCGCCCGACGTACCCGAAGCCGCGCAGCCGCCGCTCCCAGGAGGTCGGCCGACAATCCGCCCCCTTCCGCTGCACGTCGGCAAACGCGGGCGCGTTCTCACGGATCACGTGGCCAGCTTTCAACTCGTCGAGCGCGGGACAAGCGGGGATCAGCTGCCCGGCGGTCGGTGGTCTTCACGCCGGCTCAGACAGCCCCGCCCATCGGGACCGTGTACAGCTGGCCGAGGCGCTACCTGGTGGTTGAGGTTCGTGTCGGCATCGGGACCGGCTCGGGGGCCGAGGGGCGGTACGGCATCGGCGCCGGCCTGGTAGTTGACGTGCAGGTCGGCATCGGCACCTCCTTGGCCGTGGAGGTGGGAGAGGCGGGACGGGCCGTCGACGGCATCGGCACCGGACCAGCAGCCGACGTGCAGGTCGGCATCGGCACCCCCTTGGCGGTGGAGGCCGGGTGGGCCGTCGACGACGTCGGGAGCGACTCGGCAGAGGTGACCGGGCGGGGCTGAGGGCCGACAGGCCCGCCGCCCTGAGCGAAAGAGCTCGGCAGGACCACCAGTCCGACTCCAAGTCCGGCGACGGTCAGTACGGATCCGGTGGCCATCCAGGCCGCCCGGGCCCGCCGCCGGGCGCGAACGCCCGCTTGCAGCCGGTCTCGGTGCCGCTCCTCATAGGGCGCGTCCTCTTGGCTGTCACGCATCATCCGCGCCAGCTCCTGCTCGAAGTGATCCATGGCTCCCTTCTTCACTCCACCGGCTCGACTGCCTCAGCCAGAAGCTGCCGCAACCGTGCAACGCCGCGTGCCGTCAGCGAACGGGCGGTACCCACGGGACACCCCAGCACCTCCGCGACGTCCCGCTCGGGCAGGTCCTGGTAGTAGCGCAGCACCACCGCGGCCCGCTGCCGCGCCGGCAACAACGCCAGCACGGCCTCCAACCGAGTCCGTTCATCCACGGCGGCGGTCTCATCCCCCACCTCGGGCGGATCGGGCAACTGGTCCACGGGGTGCTCGCCCCACCAGCGACGCCGAGCCGAGCGAGCCGCAGCACGGGCCAGGACCTTGCGCACATATGCCTCGGGCGCCTGCTCGCCCACCTTCGGCCAGGCAAACCACAGCTTGACCAACGCCTCCTGCAGCAGATCCTCCGCCCGGTGCCGGTCTCCGCCGGTGAGCAGCCGCGCCAGGTGAAGCAACGCCGACCACCGAGCCGCCACGAACCGGTCGAACTCGTCGGCCCGCAACTGCCCCATCAGCGTTGTCCCTTACCCCCGCACGCCCCTACACCTTCAATAAAGGCACTGGACCCTGCCTCGCTATGCACCCCCGGCATGTGGTCTGGCTCACACATGCCCACTCTGGGTGCCCACGACGCGACTTGCCCGCTCCTGGGGAGGGCATGTGGCGGCCAGGAGTTGGAATCGATCGCACAAAAGCGCTCTGCATACCGCGGTGTACGAGGTACGCAGAGCGCTTCACCGAAAGCCGGGAAGCCGGGAAGCCGGGAAGCCGGGAAGCCGGGAAGCCGGGAAGGCGGGAAGGCGGGAAGGCGACGCCTTGCCCCGCCGCCCGTTCTCAGCCCGCCAGCTCCTTCCTGATGCGGTCCAGCATGAACGCCGAGGAATCGCGGGCCCGTTCCTCCCAGGCGAAGACGCAGGACGTGGCGACGCCGTCGAAGTTCAGTTCGCGGAGGGTGCCGAAGAAGGTGTCCCAGTCGACCTCGCCCTGGCCGATGTCCAGGTGCTGGTGGATACGGGCCGGGGTGCCCGGCGGGTTGAGGATGTAGCGCAGACCGCTGGAGCCCTTGTGGTTGAAGGAGTCCGCGATGTGTACGTGCTGCAGCTTGTCGCCCGCGTAACGCATCATCGCCGCGATGTCCGCACCTACCTCGGAGGGGCCGGACAGGTGGAAGGTGTGCGGGGCGCAGTAAAGGTAGTTCACCCAGGGCTTGTTGATCGCGCGGACCAGGTTGACCGCGGGCGTGTTCTCCTCGCAGAAATCGTCCGGGTGGGCCTCCAGGTTCAGAGCGATGCCTTCGCGCTCGAACACCGGCAGCAGTTCATCCAGCGAGCGCCAGAAGGCGGACTCGCTCTCGGCGGCGCGCTCCGGGCGGCCGTTGAACTCCGAGTTCATCAGCGGACATTCGAGGTCCACGGTGATCTCGATCATCCGCTTCCAGTACCGTACGGCGGTCTGCCGCTCGGTCTCGTCGGGCGAGGACCACTTGTACAGCGGCAGCACCGAGGACAGCTGGACACCGTGCGTGCGCAGGGATTTCTTGAACGAGGCGACGCGCTCGTCGTCCGCCCGCGGGTGCAGGAAGAACGGCATGAAGTCGTCGCGCGGGGACAACTCGAGGTACTCATAGCCGAGTTCGGCGACCGTACGCACCATGTCGTCGATCGACAGATGGCGGAACATATAAGGGTCGAGCGCGATTTTCACGCGGTACCTCCGTAGAACGCGGGGCGGGGCTTCATGTCGGCGGAGACGACGGTGCCGTCGGACTCCAGGGAGCGGACGGCGGCGTCGGTGATGACGGTGGCGGCGTAGCCGTCCCAGGCGGACGGGCCGGTGGGCTCGGCACCCGTCGCGACCGAGGCGATCCACTCGCGGAACTCGGTGTCGAAGGCCTCAGCGAAGCGGACTTTCCAGTCCTGCATGACGGCCGTGCTGTGCCGGGCCACGGTGCGGACGCCCACGGCGGCCGGGTCGGGCAGCCGGACCAGGCCGTCCTCGCCGACGACCTCGCACTGGATGTCGTAGCCGTACTGGCAGTTGACGAAGACCTCGAGGTCGATACGCACCCCGTGCACGGTCTCGAAGATCATGATCTGCGGGTCTTTGAGATGCGTGAACCGCTTGCTCGTGGCACGCGGAGTGACCACCTGGGCGGAGACGATCTCGTCGTCGAGCAGCCAGCGCAGTACGTCGATCTCGTGGACCGCGGTGTCCTGCGCCGCCATCGCGGAGTGGTACGCGTCGGGAACCGTGGGGTTGCGGTGGGCGCAGTGCACCATCAGCGGGGCGCCGAGTTCGCCGGCCGCGAGGACCTCCTTCATCTGGCGATAGCCGGGGTCGAAGCGGCGCATGAAGCCCACCTGCACCAGGCGACTGCCATGCGCGCGCTCGGCCTCGACGATGCGCAGACAGTCCTCGGCGGTCGTCGCGAGGGGCTTCTCGCAGAACACGGGCTTGCCGGCCGCGATGGCATTCAGCACGTGCTCGGAGTGGGTGGGGCCCCAGGAGGTGACGAGGACGGCGTCCACGTCGGGGGAATTGATCAGCGCGGCGCCGTCCGGCAGCACGGCGGCGCCGACGGTGGCGGCGACGCCGGCGGCGACCTCGGCGGCGCGGGCGGCGTCCAGGTCGGTCACGGCGGTGACGGTGGCCCCGGTGACCACCTCGGTGAGGCGCCGGATGTGGTCCTGGCCGATCATTCCGGTGCCGATGACACCTACACGTACGGTCATGGCCGTATCCCTTCGAAGGGTTTACGGGGCCGGGGTGCAGGACCGGCCCACGGGGGAGGAGGTCAGGAGTAGCGGGCCTTGAGCTCCGCTTCCAGCGTCTCGAGCGTGCGGCCCTTTGTCTCGGGGACGTAGCGCTTCACGAAGGCCAGCGAGAACAGGCCCGCCAGCACGAAGAGGAAGAAGGTGTTGGAGATCCCGATCCCGTCGACCAGCGACGGGAAGACCAGGCCGATCACGAAGTTGGTCAGCCACAGCACCACGGCCGCGACACCCATCCCGAAGCCGCGCATCCGCATCGGGAAGATCTCCGACAGCATCAGCCAGGTCACCGGCGAGATCGCGCCCTGCTGGAAGGCCAGGAAGGTGACGGTCATGGCGAGCACGGCGTACGCCCGGCCATCACCCGAGGGCAGTACCAAGGAGAAGACGCCGATCAGCAACAGAGCAGCCGTCGTGCCCATCTGACCGGCCATCAGCATCGGGCGGCGCGCCACTCGGCCCAGCAGCCAGATGCCGACGAAGGTCGCCAGCACCGAGATCACACCGTTGGCGATGTTCGCGGTGAGCGCGCTGTCCGCGGCGAAACCGGCGTCGGTGAGGATCTGCGTGCCGTAGTACATGATCGTGTTCACGCCGGTGATCTGCTGCACGATCGCGATGCCGAAGCCGACGAACATCAGCTTGCGCACCCAGGGCGTGCTCTTCATGTCCTGCCAGCCGCCGAGCTTCTCCTGCTCGTCCTTGACGGCCAGCGCGGACACCTCCGCCAGCTCGGCCTCGGCCCGCTGCTGGGACCGCACCTGCTTGAGCACCTCCAGTGCTTCGCCGAAGCGGCTCTGGGAGGCCAGCCAGCGCGGGCTCTCGGGCATCACCAGCATGCCGAACCAGAGCACGACGGCCGGGATGGTGGCGATCACCAGCATCCAGCGCCAGACGCCTCCGGACTCCCCGCCCACCTGCGCGATGATCGCGTTCGACGTAAACGCGAGCAACTGCCCGCTGACGATCATGAGTTCGTTACGGGTGACCAGGGCGCCGCGCCGCTCGGCGGGCGAGACCTCCGCGAGGTAGACCGGCACGGTCACCGAGGCGCCGCCGACCGCGAGGCCGAGCACGAACCGGGCCACGACCATGATCGCCGTGTTCGGGGCGAGGGTGCAGCCGAGCGCGCCGACGAAGAACAGCACGGCGAGGATGAGAATGGCGCGGCGCCGGCCGCGCCCGTCCGACAGGCGGCCGCCGGTGACGGCGCCGAGCGCGGCACCGAGGAGGAGCGAGCTGGTGACCATGCCCTCGGTGAACGGGGTCAGGCCGAGGTCGTCGGTCATGTACGGCAGGGCGCCGTTGATGACGCCGGTGTCGTAACCGAAGAGCAGTCCGCCGAAGGTGGCGATGAGCGTGATGACCCGCAGCCGCCGTTTGACGGTGGGCGGGGCGTCGTCCGGGACGGCGGTGGCGGGCGCGGGGGTCTGGGTCGTGTCCTTACTGACGTCCATGGTCTCCCCTTACTTGGCGTCGCGGGCGGGGCGCCGGGTACCCGCCAGTCCGCAGTCGGCCAGGTACTCCCGCGTGCTCACCGCGATGGGCAGCGGCACCTCGGGAGCGCACGGGTACAGGTCCTGCTCGACGATCACGAACAACTCGGCTTCCAGCTCGGCGAGTTGGGCGACGATGTCGTCCGGCTTCGGCACCCCGGCCGGGGGCGACACGCACACGCCGCGCTTGACGGCTTCGCCGAAGGAGAGGTTCTCGGCGGTCACTTGGGCGAGGATTTCCGGGTCCATCTGCTTGATGTGGACGTAGCCGACCCGCTCCCCGTACCGGCGGATCAGGTCGAGGTTGTCCCCGCCGCCGTAGGCCACGTGCCCGGTGTCCAGGCAAAGGTTGGTGTAGCGGGAGTCGGACTCGTTCAGCAGCCGCTCGATCTCCGGCTGCGTCTGGATGTGGCTGTCCGCGTGCGGGTGGATGACCAGGTGTACGTCGTACTCGTCGAGGAGGAGCTTGCCGAGCCGGTCGGCGGCCTTGCCGAAGCCGGCCCACTGCCCGGCGGTCAGCTCGGGCGACTCGGTGAAGCCGCCGGTCTTCTCGTCCCGGTACATCGGCGGGATGAAGACAAGGTGGTGGGCACCCGCGGCGGCGGTCAGCGCGGCCACCTGCCGGACATGGGCGAGCATGGCGTCCCAGGCCTCCGGGCGGTGCAGCGCGCCGAACGCGGTGCCGCCGGAGACCTTCAGGCCGCGTACGGCCAACTCCTCGGCCAGTACGGCTGGTTCGGTGGGCAGATAGCCGTACGGGCCCAGCTCCAGCCACTCGTAACCGGCCCCGGCCAGCTCGTCGAGGAAGCGGGTGTACGGGACTTGGTGCTCGTCCTCGGGAAACCAGACGCCCCACGAGTCGGGGGCCGAGCCGAGACACAGGTTGCCCACGACGGTGCGGAGGGGGGACGGCGTCGTTGCCATGGTGCACGTCCTTCGGAGAGGGAACAGGTGGGGTGGGGGAAGCCCCGTGGGTGGCCAGCGGAAAAGCTCAACTGACGCGCTCTACTAGCGCGCGCTAGTGCGAGTACGATGACCCCTGTCCAAATGTCATGTCAATAGCTTGTTGCCGGGAGATTTCCGGGCTGCCCGTAAAGTGGGCGCGTCGAAGGGTAGGTCAACAGGTGAGCGGACCGGGCAAACAGCGGCCCACGATGGTGGACGTCGCCGAGAAGGCGGGCGTATCCAGGGCGCTCGTCTCGATCATCTTCCGCGACCAGCCGGGAGCGAGCCAGGAAACCCGCGAGCGCGTCTTGCGCGTCGCCGACGAGATCGGCTACCGCCCCGACAACGCCGCGCGGCTGCTGGCCCGCGGCCGCAGCCGCACACTCGGCGTGATGTTCACCGTCCACCAGACCTTCCAGGCCGACCTGGTCGAAGGCATCTACCCCGAGGCCGAGCGACTCGGCTACGAGGTGCTGCTCTCCGCCACCAGCCAGGCCAGGAGCGAGGTGAAAGCCGTCGAGGCCCTGCTCAGCCATCGCTGCGAGGCGGTCATCCTGCTGGGCCCCGACATGGCAGCCGCGGACCTCGACGCCCTCGGCCACCGCACCGTCGCCGTCTCGGTCGGCCGCCGGGTGCCCCAGACCCGCGTCGACAGCGTGCACACCGCCGAGGGCAAGGGCGTACGGCAGGCCATGGACCACCTCTACGAACTGGGGCACCGCCGGATCGTGCACATCGACGGTGGCCGGGGCCCCGGCTCGGCCGAGCGGCGCCGCGCCTACCGCGCCGCGATGCGCCGCCACGGCCTGCAGGCCGACCTGCGCGTGATCCCCGGTGACCACACCGAGGAATCCGGCATCGAGACCGGCCGCCTGCTACTCGCGGAACGCGACCGCGGACAGCCGCTGCCCACGGCGGTCCTCGCCGGGAACGACCGGTGCGCGATGGGCCTGCTCATGGCGCTGACCCGGGCCGGTGTCGAGGTTCCCGGCGACCTGTCCGTCGTCGGCTACGACGACAGCCATCTGTCCCACCTGATGCCGATCGGCCTGACCACCGTCCGCCAGGACTCGCTCCTGATGGCCGAGTACGCGGTCCGGTTCGCTGTGGAACGCCTGGAGGACGGGGAGTTGGAGCCGCGCGAAGCGGTCATCGACCCGAAACTGGTGGTCCGGGGAACGAGCGGGCCGGCCCCGGAGTAGGGGCCGGCCTTGAAGGCTCGGTGAGGCCGAAACGGCCCGTTGAGCGTAGCCTCACCGACCCGCGCGAACAGAGGCTCCCGCAACGTGCGGGATCACTCTTCACGGCCGATGCTGGTGATCGCAGCGGCCCCAGTGTGGTTGAGGTTCGTGCCGAGGGCGGTACTGCTCTGCGGACTCAACGACCTTGAGCCGAGCGTGCCGTGGGACTGCTTGCGTGTGCCCTGTCAGGGCCAGACGAGCGGTGTGCGTCATGGATCGCTTCGGGCTAGCTGCGCCACGGGTGGAGAGCTGCGGCGAGGCGCATGAGGTCGCCACAGCAGCGTGAGCACGCGGCATACGCTCTTTCACCGGTCGTCGTTTCCGGTCTTCTCGCTCGGCAGGAAGGTCTGGCGTGCCCAAAGACTCAGCAGCACCATTCCGCCGACCAACAGCGGTACCGGGTCGCGGGCAAGAGGAGCCAACACATATCCCAGCGCCGTTACCGTGCAGACGGTCAGGGGAACGAACGCCGCGGCACCCTGTATCCCCACCCACAGGGCGGGTCGACCAGTGCCCAGGACGTTCACTCCGCCGTCCGCCCAAGGGCTGGCAGCGATCACCAGCAGTCCCGCGGTGCCGCAGGCGTCGGCCAGCTGAGAAGGCATCACCTCGGCGGAATACGGGACGGCCGACCACAGTCGTACGGTGTCGCCGATCAGCGTGAGGGTCAGCCCGACGACCGCTACTCCCACAGTGGCCCGCTGATCGTGCCGCACGCGACAGCACAAGGCGAACAGAAAGCCGAGGAACACGACTTCAGCGGCCCAAAGGACGCCGACCATCCCCTTCTCCAGCCTCCAACCGACACCAACCGCCCGCAGCAGTACCCATCCCGTCATGAACACGGAGCCGGCCGTGACGACCCCGTCGAGCACGCGCCGCAGCCACAAGTGCCGACCTGCACCGGAATCGGCCGTGACCACCAGACCGGCCATTCCCAGGCCTACCGCCACCGTCACTCCGGTGACCACCAGCGGACCGAGCAACGGTCGCGCATCCAGCGCCCACGCCGGAGGGTGGGCCGACAACACGGTAACCGCGGCCCGGTACGCACCCCCGGCCGCGGCAGATCCCGCGAACAGCAGCAGACGCTTTCGTACACGCCCTCTCGCTCCCCAAGCACGGAGCATCAGGGAGGCCGTCAACACCCAGCAGGCGACGGACGGCCCGAATGCCCTCATCTGCGCCGCCAGACTCTCGGCTGCCCACCAACCGGCGGCGGTCAGCGCTGTTGCGGCGAGACATGCCACGCCGACCGCGCGCCCGACCCCTGCTCCGCTCGAACGGCCTGAACGGGCCCGGGTCTTGAGTACGTCCGGTGATTTCCCCAACCCCAACATCAGGTGCGCCTTTCAACCGGCGCCCGCCCGCAGGACCTCACCTACAGCCGCCGGATCCATTTGCAAACCGTAATGGGCTCACCATCAGTACCGAACGAAAGCGTCGGCTGTTCACCCGTACTGCTGAAGGCCACGGCCTCCTGCGAGACGGGCAAGAAGCCGACCGTGAAGGCCACGCCGGCGGACAACGTGACCGTCCTCGGCAAGCCGGTGCCTGTGAACGGGCCCGGTGACCAGCACCTCGAGGTGCCCGGAGTCGGCACCGTCGACCTCGTCCTGGAGAACGCGACCACGACGGACAGCACCGGGGCCGCCATCGCGTTTCGGCTCAAGTACACAGTGACTCCGGCCAAGTTGGGCGTGGTGAAGGCATCCGGAGAGATCGTGCCCGCCGAGGCCACCTGCGCGATGCCGGACGGCTCCGGCGCCGCCCATGAGGGTTCGGCCAGTGACGGTTCGAGCGGTCACGGGTCCGATGGTGACGGATCCGGCAGTGGCGTGGCTGTGTACCTGATGCGCCGCCGCCGCACGACTCCGAACAACTGACGCGGGACCGGTCGCGGGCGGCGCTCCCGCTCGCGACCGGGGCCGGACCTCGTCGAAGCCCATCGCTGCCCGGAACCTGCAGCTGCGATGGGCTTCGGCCTGCGCCAGGAGCCACGATCGCTCGCGCCGTCGCCGATGCACGTCCGCCGGAGTATGTTCCGCTACCGCGCACATCCAACCGCTCGGGAGCCGGCTATCGGCGCGGGAGCGATCGCGGCAGCCCGAACGATGGGAGCACACCGGTCTCGAAGTGGGTCATGGCGCAGATCCGGCCGCCGGTGAGGGTGAGGACGATGAGGCCGGTTTCGTGGCGGATGCCGGTAGGGGCGTGCAAGTAGGCCCCGAACGCCGGTTGACCGTTGGCGCGGGTCGGCACGAGGTCGAACCTTCGGCCCGCGCCGAAGATGCCGGCGCATGACCGGGGAACAGTGGCAGGAGTTGCTCGCCGGCAGGACCCACCCGCGACGGCTCATGACGCTCGCGGAGATGGCTGACGTTGCGGTCTTCATGGCGTCCGACAAGGCGAGTGGGATGACGGGAACTACCGTCAATCTGACCATGGGCAGCCTGGACGACTAGCGGCCGGCTGGTCTCGGCCACATGTGCCGAGGTTCTCACGCTCTGCGCGTCGACCACGGCCGCAGCCGGTTCGGGGCTGCGGCCGTGGGCTCGGCGGGTCTTGTACGTCACTAGAACATCCCAGAACACCAACTACCTAGGTCAGATGCCTTCTTCGGCCAGGGACCATGTCAACGGGTGCCCTTTTCGGCGAACTTGGCGATGGCGTCCACGTTCTCCTCGGTGACGAAGGCCGGACCGGTCAGAACCGGCGCGGTGCCGCCGCCGCTGAAGTTGCCGTTGTTCTCGTACAGCCAGATGCCGTCCACCGCGAGGTAACCCTGCAGGTAGGGCTGCTGATCGACGGCGAACTGGACGTCGCCCTCCTTGACGGCGTTCACCAGGTCCTTGTTGAGGTCGAAGGTAGCGACCTTGGCCTTGCTGCCCGCGTCCGCCACGGACTGGACGGCGGTCAGCGCGAACGGGGCGCCGAGCGTGACGACCTCGTCGATGGACGAGTCCTGCTTGAGCTTGGCGGTGATCGTCGACTTCACGGACGGCATGTCGGCACCGTTGACGTAAAGGTTCTCGGTCTTGCCCTGGAACGCCTTCTTCAAGCCCGCACAACGAGCCTCCAGGGCGACATGACCCTGCTCCTGAACCACACACAGCGCGTTCTTCGCGCCGATCTCGTTGAGGCGCTCACCGAAGGCCTGGCCGGCGATGTTCTCGTCCTGCCCGAAGTACTCGAGCATGCCGAGCTCTTTCCAGTTGTCCAGGCCGGAGTTGAAGCCGACCACCGGGATACCGGCCGCCTTGGCCTTGGCCACCACGTCCTTCATGGCGTCCGGCTTGGCCGCGGTGAGCGCGATGCCGTCGACCTTCTGGTCGATCGCGTTCTGCACCAGGTTGGCCTGGTCGGCGGCGTTGGGGTTGCTGGAGTAGACGAGCTTGACGTTGTCCTTGGCCGCGGCGGCCTGGGCGCCCTTACGGATCAGGTCCCAGAAGGTGTCGCCGGGAGCCGCGTGGGTGATCATGGCCACGGTCATACGGGGCGTGCTCGCCTTGCCCGCCGCGGCCTCCGCGCCGCCTTCCTCCGACTCCTTGCCGCCGGAGCTGCTGGAGCAGCCGGCGGCGAGCAGGGTGCCGATGAGGACGGTGGTGGTCAGAGCCGCGGCTCGATGGTGTCTGTGCATGTCCCTTGCACCTCACTGTGCGGTCGGGGAGTGGATACGGGAAACAGGGGAGTGGATACGGGAAGCAAGGGCCTGCCTCGAAGCGCTTCAGGAACCCCGGATCGAAGTGCTCCAGGGGCTCCGGAGCGCAGCACGCCCGGCCCAGGACGTGGGTGTGTCGTGGGAGAGGGCTCGCGAGGCGGCGGAACCGTTGTCGGTTGTCCGTGGCGGTCGCATGGGTGCGACCACCTCGCCTTCCGTGACTAGAGCGCATCATTAGCGCGCTCTAGTGTTTGGTAACTATGGGGCTGGCCCCTGGTGCTGTCAACAGGTTTGTCCGGATGTCCCGACAGAGGTCAGCGGGAGAGATTTCCCGGCGGTCTTGAAGTTTCAATCACCTTCCGGGAGGCTTTGGTTTGAAATTGAAACACCCCCTCGGAACTCTCCCTCTCCCTCTCCCCGTCCCTGGAGTTGCCTTGTCCGTTACCCCTGAGGTAGCCGTCGCCCGCCGTGGACCGCTCGTCATCGCCGGAGGTGTGCTCGCCGCGATCGTCGTGGCCTCGCTGGCCGACGCGGTGCTTGCCCTCCTTGCCCTGGCCGTGGGCGCGCCCGACGACTTCCAGCCGCTCATGCCGGGCTCGTACATCTTCCTGACAACGGTCGGCGTGGTGGCCGGGGCCATCGGCTGGGCCATCATCCGCAAGGTGTCGAAGGACCCCGAAGCGCTGATGCGATGGCTGGTGCCGACCGTCGTCGCGCTCTCCTTCGTGCCCGACTTCCTGCTCTTCGGCGAAGGCGGAGTGGCCGGCGTCGTGGCCTTGCTGCTGATGCACGTCGTGGTAGCGGTGGTCGCGGTGTTCGCCTACCGCAAGGTGATGCCCCTGTCGTAGAGAACTGTCGACGAGCACGCGCAAGGCATCGGGCGGGCAGGGGCTGTGATCCCCTGCCCGCCCAACTCGTCCATGACTTAAGCGACTTGTACGCGTCTGCCTTACGCCGCTGCCGTTCAGCTGCCCTCACGCAGGGCGTCCGAGATCGACTTGGCGCCGCCGTGCGCGGTGAGGCCTCCGTCGACGGGGATCTCGGCGCCGGTGATGAACGCGGAGTCGTCGGAGAGGAGGAAGGTGACGAGCGGGGTGATGTCGTCGACGGTGCCGGTGCGGCCGAGCGGCGTCTCGCGCAGGTTCGCCTCGCGGAACGGGGGCGCGGCGGAGGCCGTCATCGCGGTCTCGATGAAGCCCGGGTGGATGGTGTTCACGCGGATGCCGCGCGGCCCCAGTTCCATGGCGGCGGTCTTCGACAGGCCGCGCAGCGCCCACTTGCTGGCCGTGTACGCGACCGGATAGTGAGCGGTCAGCGCCGCCGTCGAACCGACGTTCACGATCGACGCGCCCGCGCGCATCAACGGCACCAGGTGCTGGATGCCAAGCAGTGGGCCGGTGACGTTGACCGCGTGGACCCGGGCCATGTCCTCGGGCCGTACCTCGTCGATCCGGGCCCTCCACGTGACGCCCGCGTTGTTGACCAGGCCGTGCACCTGCCCGTACGACTCCTTCAGCTCGGCGGCGAGATCGGCCCAGTCCCGCTCGCTGGTGACCTCGAGGCGGTGGCAGCCGGGTGTCTCGGTCGCGTCGGTGGCGATCACCCGGGCGCCCTCGAGGGCCAGTGCCTCCGCCTCCGCGGCACCCTGGCCGCCGGCCGCACCGGTGACGACCACGACCTTGCCGAGCAGCCGCAGGGTACGGACGTCGGAGGTCATGGTCGCTCCCGGGGGCGGCGCCGGGCGACCGGAACGGGCACTGGCTCCGGGCCGGTCACCACGGTGTTGGAGACGGAGCCGAGGCCCTCCACGGTGAGCGTGACCGTGTCGCCCGGCTTCAGCGGCGGCGGGTCCTGCCTGCCTCGTACGCCCCACAGCTCGGCGAGACAACCGCCGTTGCCGCACGTGCCCGAGCCGAGAACGTCGCCGGGGCGGACGACCGTGCCCCGCGAGGCGTACGCGACCATCTCCTCGAAGGTCCAACTCATGTTGGACAGCAGGTCCTGGCCGACCACCTCGCCGTCGATCTCGGCTGTCAGCGCCAGCCGCAGGAAACCGTCCGCGTCGCGGTACTTCTCCAACTCGTCGGCGGTGACCAGGTACGGGCCGAGCGTGGTGGCCGTGTCCTTGCCCTTGCACGGGCCGAGGCTGACCTGCATCTCGCGGAACTGCAGGTCGCGAGCCGACCAGTCGTTGAAGACCGTGTAGCCGATGATGTGGTCGCGGGCCTGCTCGGGAGAAAGATCCCGCCCCTCCCGTCCGATGACGGCGGCGACCTCCAGCTCGAAGTCGAGGACTTCGCTGCCCGGCGGCACCGGGATGTCGTCGTGGGCGCCGATGACGGCGTACGGGTTGGTGAAGTAGAACGTCGGGGCGTCGTACCAGGCTTCGGGCGCCCCGCCGACGCCGTCCACGGACCGCCGTACGCCTTCGACGTGCTCCTCGAAGGTGACGAAGTCCCGCACGGTGGGCGGCTGAAGCGGTGGCAGCAGCCGTACGTCGGACACATGTGGGCCCGGCGGGGCGTCGAGCGTGGCGGCGCCGGCGCGCAGCAGCGCGTCGAGTCCGTCGCCGGAGCGGATCAGCTCCGTGAGCGAGCGCGCCCCGGGAATCGGGTGGAGGGTGCCGTCCTCCTTCACGACGGCGACCCGGCGCTGGTGTCGATGTTCATAGGTGGCGAAACGCATGCACGGCTCCAGGCTCGGACGGTCTTCGAAAGCGGTGGAAAGCGGGGACGCGGTGAGAGAGCCAGGCGGTTGACAGGGCCAACAGGGTCACCGCGTCCCCGGGTTCCGAGGGGGATCAGACCGGTGGGGCGACGAAGCAGCCGCGGTCGACGTCGTTGAAGGACTCCTTGGCGATCAGTTCGTTCATGGGGTTGGCGGTGCCCCATTGGTCGGTGACCTCGGGCTGGGAGAAGTCGTAGACGTGGGGGTGCCAGGTGTCCTCGTCCAGCAGCTCCAGCTCCGTCGTGTACTCGACGGTGTTGCCGTGCGGGTCGAGGAAGTAGGTGAAGGTGTTGTCGCCCGCCATGTGCCGGCCAGGGCCCCAGATCTTCTTGAACCCGGCCCGGATCACGCGGCCGGAGCCGCGCATGTACTCGTCCAGGCCGCGCATCTCGAACGAGACGTGGTGCAGGGAGGTGTGCGGGCCTTTGGCGATGGCCATGGAGTGGTGCTGGTTGCTGATCCGCATGAAGTGCATGACGTCACCGGCGTACGGCGAGCTCAGTGTGTCGGAGTGGCGGAAGCCGAGGTGACGCTCGTACCACTCACGGGTCTTGTCGAGGTCCGGCGAGTTGAGGACGACGTGCGACAGCTTGACCGGGATGGCCTCCTTCTCCTCGATCTTCCGGTGCTGCCGTACGTCCACATCGGTGGACACTTCGAGAGGGCGGCCGTCGATGTCGAAGAAGCGGAAGCCGTAGCCGCCTCCAGGTGTGTCGATCTTGCCCGGCTGGGAGATCAACTGCACGCCATCCGCGAGGAGTTGCTCGGCGAGGGTGTCCACGTCCTCTGCGGAGCCGGCGCCGTACGAGACCAGGTCGAGGCGCTTCTCGTCGGCCTTGCGCAGCCGTACGACGTACTGTTCGGGGCTGCCCTCGGCGGCGAGGAAGGAGATCCCGGAGTCCTCGGCGACCTTGGTCAGGCCCCAGACGCCGGCGTAGAAGTCGAGCTGCTTGTCGTAGTCGGGCACGGCGAGGTCGACGTGCCGGAGATGGGTGAGCAGGCGGTTGCTCATGGGGGTTCCTCCTCAGGCTCAGGCTCAGGCGAGGTCGAGCAGGGCGGCAGCGTTTCCGCCGCGGATGGCGTGGAAGTCGTGGTCGGGCAGGTCCGCGGCGCGCAGCGCGCCCAGCGGGTCCTCGGTGCCCATGTCGAAGGGGAAGTCGGAGCCGAGCAGGACCCGCTCCGGCCCTGCGGCGCGTATCAACTCCCGCAGTACGTACGGGTCGTGGACGAGGGAGTCGAAGTACAGCCGGTTCAGATAGCTGCTCGGCGGGTGGGCGCAGTCCCGGGCGTCGGGGCGGGCCCGCCAGGCGTGGTCGGAGCGGCCGATGTGGGTGGGGAGGTAGCCGCCGCCGTGCGCCGCGATCAGCTTCAGGTCCGGATGGCGGTCCAGTACGCCGGAGAAGATCAGGTGGGAGAGGGCGACGGCGTTCTCGGTGGGCTGGCCGACGGTGTTGGACAGGTACCACTGGTCCAGGCGCTCGTCGAGCGTGCAGCCGAACGGATGCAGGAAGACCAGGGCACCGGTCTCCTCCGCGCGCACCCAGAAGGGCGCGAGCCGCGGGTCGGAGAGTTCCACCGCTCGTGTCCCGCCCGGCCCCGGCGCGTGCGAGGAGATCTCCACGCCCTTCAGTCCCTCTTCCAGGGCGTGGTCGAGCAGAGCGGTCGCGAGGTGGGGGTGCTGGAGCGGGATCAGCCCGAGGCCGTGCAGCCGGTCGGGGGCCTTGGTGCAGTGTGCGGCGGTGCCCTCGTTGGCCAACCGGCATAGCCGCTCGGCCAGTTGGGGCTCGGCCCAGTAGTGGTAGTGGGACGGCGAGGGGCTCACCAGCTGCACGTCCACGCCGGCCGCGTCCATGGCCGCCAGGCGCGCGGCCACGTCCGTCAGCCTCGGCACGCGCGCGCCCACCATGGGACCGTTCACGGCGAGGGCCGCCGGCCCGTTGCGGCGGGCGTCGAGGTCGCGGGCTTCGGCGAGGCCCGGGTGACCGGCGACGGTCTCCTCGACCTCCGGGAGCAGCAGGTGGGCGTGGACGTCGATCGTCGGAGCCGACGACGGGGGCCGGGTCACGGGCGTTCCTTCAGCGCGCTCAGGGTGCGGCCGATCAGCCCGGGTACGTCCGCGTCGCGCACCCCGTCGAGCAGCCACTGGGCGAGCTGGACGGAGGCGTCGACGACCATGCGCACACGGGGCAGCCGTCTCGCGTGGTAGTCGGTGAGGAGCTTCTCGTCCCAGGAGTCCCGGCCGGTCAGCAGCTTGGCGAGGACCTGGGCGTCCTCCAGGGACATCGCGGCGCCCTGGGCGAAGGTGGGCGGGCAGGCGTGGGCGGCGTCCCCGATGAGCACGACCCGGCCGCGGTGCCACGGGCCCTCCACCAAATGCCGGTCGAACCACGTGTAGTTGACGGCCTTGGGGTCGGTGAACGCGGCGCGGAGCTCCTCCCACACGCCGCCGTACCCCTCGCTGAGCGCCCGCATCTCGTCGGCGTACGCGTCCGGGTCCAGCGAGGCCCGGTCGCGGGCCGGTTCGACGAGGTACGTGTAGACCGTGTCCTCGCTGGTCGGGCAGTACCCGGCGATGAAACAGCGGCCGCCGTAGATCATCTCAGTGCGGCGGACACCGGCTGGACGGGGCGCGGGGGCACGCCAGATGCCCATGCCGGTGGGCTGGGGTTCGTCGGTGATGCCGATCATGGAGCGGGTGGCGGAGTGCAGCCCGTCGGCGCCGACCACCAGGTCGTACCGCCGGCTCGTGCCGTCCGAGAAGGTCACGTCCACGCCCTCGCCGTCCTGCTGGAAGGCGGTGGCCGTGGTGCCCAGACGGACATCGGCGCCCGAGGCGCGCACCTGGTCGATGAGGAGCTGCTGAAGCCTGGGCCGCTGCATACCGATGTGGGCGGGCAAGTCATCGCCGCCGGTGCGGAGTTCGTCGTGGGCGTGCAGCACGGTGCCGTCGGGCGCGAGGACCGCGAGGCCGTCGGCGGCGTAACCGTCCTTCTCGATCCCTTCCAGGACCCCGACCTCGCGCAGCACGCGCAGCGCGTTGCCCTGAAGGGTGATTCCGGAGCCGGCGGAGGCCTTCCAGTCGGGGCTCGCCTCGACGAGGTCGACGGCGATCCCGGCCCGGCGCAGCAGGACGGTCAGGGCGTTTCCGGAGGTGCCTCCGCCGATGACCAGGACGATGGGGGCGCCCCCAGCCGGAGGCGGGGGGAGGGTGAAGCTGTCAGCCATGTCGGGGATACCTCCCGGGGTCGGGCCGCGCGGCTTCGGGCGGCCGGGGTGGGGCTGTCGCACGCCGATCGCTCCGCTGAGAGTGCTGAGAGTGCGGTACGAAAGCTGCGGGCTGTCTGTGGCTGGTCGCGCTGTTCCCCGCGCCCCTTCGGGGCGCCGGGTATCGCGCCGGACTTCGGCGGGTCCGCTCGGTGCGGGTCCGGCGACTGCGGGGGCTACTTCACCGCCATGGGATTGACCGGGGAGCCGACGGCGCCGGTAATGGGCAGGGGAGCGGCGGTGAGCCAGAACTCGTACACGCCGTCGTCGGCGCAGTCCGCGGCGAGGGCATCGAGGTCCCACATCTCGCCGACCAGCAAGCCCATGTTGGGGATGACGACCTGGTGCAGCGGCTGGAAGGCGTTGTCGAACTCGTTCGGCCGTACCTCGAAACCCCAGGTGTCGGTGGCGATCGCGGCGATCTCGGTACGGTGCAGCCAGCCGGCGGTGGTGAACGACAGGCCGGGCGCGGGGCCGCCCGCGTAGTCGCCCCATCCGTCACGCCGGGCGCGGGCGAGGCGCCCGGTGCGGACGAGCACGATGTCGCCGCGGCCGACGCTCACGCCGTGGGCCTCGGCGGTCGCGGTCAGATGCTCCTCGGTGATCGCGAAACCGTCGGGCAGCTCACCGTCCCCGCCCACGACGCGGCCCACGTCCAGCAGTACGCCGCGACCGGCTACGTACGGGGCCATGTGCTCGATGCCGGTGACCAGGTCGCCGGCGGAGGTGACGACCTTCTCGGCGTCGCGTCCGTTCCACGCCTTGCCGTGGTCGAAGATGTGCCCGAGACCGTCCCACTGGGTGGAGCACTGCAGCGGCATCGCGATCACGTCGTCCGCGCCGCCGATACCGTGCGGGAAGCCCTGGTTGCCGAGGGCGGCGTCGGTGCCGGTGTCGAGCATGGTGTGCACCGGGTTGGTCCGCCGGCGCCAGCCCTTCTGCGGGCCGTTCATGTCGAACCGCTGCGAGAGGGAGAAGCTGATGCCTCGTCGGACGAGGGCGGCGCCCTCGCGCCGCTTGGCCTCGTCGAGGAAGTTGAGGGTGCCGAGCACGTCCTCCTCGCCCCAACGTCCCCAGTTGGAGTACGCCTTGGCGGCCTCGGCGATCGCGCCCTCGGGGTCGTGCCGGTCCAGGCTCATGACGTCTCCGCCACACAGCGGGTGCGCTGCACACCCAGACCGGTGATCGAACCCTCCATGACATCGCCGTCGCGCAGCAGCCGCCCCCAGTGGATGCCGTTACCTGCCGGGCTGCCGGTCAACACCAGGTCGCCGGGCAGGAGTTGGGCCGACTGTGAGATGTACGAGACCAGCCGCGCGACGCCGAAGAGCATGTCCTTGGTCGACTCGTCCTGCATGGTCTCGCCGTTCAGTTTCAGCGTGACCCGCAGGTCACCCGGGTCGGCGATGGACTCGGCGGGCACGATCCAGGGCCCGAGCGGGGTGAATCCGGGGGCGTTCTTGCAGCGCAGCCAGTCGGTGCCGATGGCGGGCATGTCCCGGCGGAAGACGGTGGCACGGTCGGTGAGGTCGTTGGCGATCGTGTAGCCGACGACGTACGCCAGGGCCTCCTCGACCGGCACCTGGTGGGCGGGCTTGCCGATGACGGCCGCCAACTCCAGCTCCCAGTCCGGCTGTTCGGCCCAGGAAGGCAGCACAACATCGTCGTACGGACCGGTGATCGCGCTCGGCAGCCCGATGAACGCGTACGGCAGGTCTTCGGCCGCCCGCCGGTCCATGATCGCGGCGATCTCGGCGCGGGCCTCCTCGAGGGTGCGCGGATCGCCGGGGGAGCGGTGGGCGACCTCCAGGTCGATCACGTGCTGCCGGTAGTTGGCACCGGACTGGAAGATCTGCCGTGGCTCCAGCGGGGCGTGCACCCGCAGGCCGTCCAGCGGCCGCCAGTCGAGCGTGTCGTCGTCCGCCAGGGAGTGCAGGACGGGGAGGGTCTCCTCCCACCGTTCCAGTACGGCTCGCATGCCGGAAGGCGCCCAGTCCAGGGCCCTGCTCAGGTCAATGACTCGGCCGTTGGCCAGGAGACCGGGGAACGGCACATCGTCCGGAGCGGAGAACGTGCCGAGCGCGAACGGGCCGGCAGGTTGCGCGAGCGTTGCCATCTAATTTCCTCCCTGCTGGGTTGCGGTCTACTGTGACCCCCATCCGCGAATCACGGAAATCAATCCTGTGGATGTGCCCAATCCATGCAGTGGATGGCTCTCAGTCGCATAGGCGGTGCCCGGTGAACCTGTCCCGACTCGACCTCAACCTGGTCCTCGCCCTGCGCGCGCTGCTCGAGGAGCGCAACGTCACCCGGGCCGGCGAGCGCGTCGGACTGAGCCAGCCCGCGATGAGCGCGGCGCTGTCCCGGCTGCGCCGCCACTTCGACGACGAACTGCTCGCCCGCACCGGCAACAGCTACGAGCTGACACCGCTCGGTGTGGCCCTGCGGGACCGCAGCGCCACCGCGTGCGACCTGCTGGAGCGCGTCTTCTCCAGCCAGGCCGACTTCGACCCGGCCGTGGAGACCCGGGAGTTCACCCTGCTCGCCGCCGACTACGGCACGGCCGTGTTCGGCGCCGCGCTCGCCCGCGCCCTGCACCAGGAGGCACCCAGCATCCGGCTCACCTTCCAGCACCCGGCACCCTCCGTCGAGGAGAACACCGCCGCCCTGCTGAGCACCGTCGACGGACTGCTGATGCCGCACGGCGTCATCGCCGGCTTCCCCTACGTCGACCTCCACCAGGACCGCTGGCTGTGCATGGTCGCCGACGACCACCCCGAGGTCGGCGACGCACTGACCCTCGACCAACTGGCCCGCCTGCCCTGGGCCGTCTACCAGCGCCCCTACGACGCCCCGGCCGCCCGCCAGCTCAGCATGCTCGGCATCAGCCCCCGTGTGGAGGTGTCCGTGCAGACCTTCCAGCTACTGCCCCACATGGTCGAGGGCACCCGCCGTATCGCGATGATCCAGGAGCGCCTGGCCCGCAAGGCGGTCCGCTCCGCCGCCGTACGGGTCCTGCCCTGCCCCTTCGAGGCCGTACCGGTGCAGGAGGCGATGTGGTGGCACCCGGTGCACACCCAGGACGCGGCCCACATCTGGCTGCGGCAGAAGGCGACGGAGGTGGGCGCGACGCTGACGGGCCACGACTCCGACGACGGATCGGCCCGCGCGTCGGGCTGAGCAAGGCCGGGCTCGACAAGGCCCTCGCCGAGCTCAAGGAGGATCTCGGCGCCACGAGCCTCTTCCAGCTCGACATGCAGTGGGGTCAAGCTCAGCGGGCAGAGGCCGATGTCGCCTGAGCCATGAGGAAGGGCCCCGATCCCTCAGCTTGGGGGGCGGGGCCGCCGCCTGCGTGAGGGCGTGACTACGGTCGGGCCGACCAGTAGGTGAGCCAGTCGTGCGCGTGGCGCGCCATGCTCTTCTTCCATGGCTGAGGATCACTGCGGGCGATCTCATCCCACAGGCGCGCATTCGCCTCAGAGAAGGCCCTCACGGCGGGGCGCGGGGCAGCCTGCCAGGACGGGATCTGTCGGGCGCGTGCGTCGGCGGCGGGGGCGGAGTGTCCGGCGTTCATGAGGCGCAGGATGAGGACGGCTGGGTCGATCCATGCCGCGCCGCGGGTTGGCCATGCCCAGTCGATGATGTGGGCGCGGTCCGTGATCAAGATGTTGTCCCACGCGAAGTCGGTGTGGAGCAACGTGTCGCCGGCCAGTTGCTCGACGCAGTCCGGGCTTGCGTAGTGGGACCAGCGCTGTTCGGCTCGCTTGATGGGCAGGTCGGGGCACGGCGTGTGCTGGAGTTCGACCAGGGCGTCAGTGATCAGCGGTAGGTCGAGTGAGCCGGGGGTGTAGTCGGCGTGGTGTCCCTCGATGCGCTCGTATCCGAGGAGGTCCCATCCCTCTGTCTGAACGCGCCAGAGCAGCCGGGGCGAGGCAGCGGGCAAATGGGGATTGATGGCGGCCTCTAGCTCTTGGTGGCGCGCTTGAGGGTGATCGGTGGGGATGCCCTTGACGAACAGCGTCGCATCGTGGGTCCGCAGTGTGGCGGCGATTCCACTGTTCATTCCTGCCGTGGCTGTCGATGCTTCCAGCACTGCGCCCGTGTGCCGTTCGACAGCGGCGCGCGTGCTGGCCGGTAGGTCGTGCCAATGGATGCGGGGCATAGGCATGTTCTGTTCCTCGGCTCAATGGCGGGGCCGCCCCGACCCTACGCGGATCGAGGCGGCCCGTGGTGCGCGTGCTCTAGTACGGCTGGTCGTCGCCGGCGCTGCATGAACACATGACCGTCTCGACGAGTTCGTCGAGGTCGTCGACGAACTGGACCTCGTCCTCGGCGAGCGGGCGCGTGGTGATGGCGACGGGGACCGGCTTGCTGACGGTGGCGGTGGCTGGTGCCATGGCGTTACCTCCCTCCGTGCTGGCAGTAGGTGTTTAGTGGGGCCTTCGCTTCCTGGTAGAGCTTGGCCAGCGGTCGGCATGTCCAGCAGGTGCCGGAGAGCTGACAGCCGGAGCAGCCACCGGTGCGAAGCATCAGGGAATCGGCGATGTCGCCGAGTCGGCGCAGTCCCTCGACGCCTTCCTCGATGAGCCGGATGTTGGGTTCTCGGCCGACTTTGCATATCGAGGCGACGCCGAACGGGTCGGCGTGGAAGAACGTGTGTCCGGCGTTGCAGCCGGTGAAGGGCTTCCGTTGGCGTAGGAAGTCCTCGGCCTGCGTGGGCAGCGGTTCGCCGCTCCCGTCGATGGTGGGCGACATGTTGGTGTACGTCTGGTGCGGGAAGCCGTACCGGTCGGCGAGGGCGCGCATGTCGTCGACCTCGTGCGCATTCGTCGACGAGACGATCAGGTTCAGACGTACGGGTAGTGCGGCTTCGCGGGCGGCGGCGAGGCCGCGGGTAAAGCGGTCGAACGCGCCGCGGTTGCGGGTGAATCCGTCGTACGTCTCGGCGGTGGCGCCGTAGACACTGAGCGTGATCCGGTAGGGGCGTCGTTCGGTGAGGCAATCGAGGATGAGGGGTTTCGCGAGCTGCGAGCCGTTCGACGAGATCGCGACCATCATCCCGAGGTCGTGCGCGTGAGCGTAGACGGCCGGGAAGTGCCGATCGATGAGGGGCTCGCCGCCGGTGATCTGAAGCCAGAGGACTCCGGCATCGCGCATGATCTCCAGTAGCTGCGCCTTGTGCTCCCAACTGAGCCCTTCGAACTTCTTCTGTCCGAGGTAGCAGTGTGGGCAGTCGTAGTCACACCCCTTGTTGATCTCGTAAGAGGCGCGGGCGTAGCCGTAGGCAGAGGGCGAGCGTACGAGGATTGCCTCGACCGCGGGCCGGTGGGCGAGGTCGAGCCCCCACCTGCGGTGAGCGGCCTCGACCAACCAGGCCGGCACGTCGTCGCCGTTGTCCGCGGCCTGGCTCACCTCCAGATAGCGGGTAGTCGGGATCTTGATCCCTGCGGCGTGGCTAGGGCGAACGAGCAGGTAGTCATTCAGGAACGGGCTTGCGATCAGATCGTGCACAGTTCCTCCAGCAGTTCAGGACGGACGGTGCGCGCGGCCAGCCCTCGGAACACCGACGGGGCGAGCCGCGGCGCCCTGCGCTTCTTCGCGGTCTGTTGCTTCGTCATCGCTGGTACTTCCATCAGAGATTGGGCCGCGCGGCGCGTAGCGTCTGGATCCGGGCGAGCAGGACGAGTGGGCGCGGGTCAGGCTGGACGAGGTGCGCGTGCTCGTCGTGCGCCCATACCTCCCAGCCAGGACCGGAGTTGCCCGGCTCGTACGCGACGGGCTTCCCTGGCGCCTCGTCGTTGATCAGACCGCCGCAATAGCGGCAAAAGGTGCAGCGTCGCGCTCACGCGTGACCACCACCCAGGTTCTGGTAGTGGTCGCAGAGGGCGTTGACCACGCGGGACAGGCGCCGGGCATACGCGATGCCCTTGCTCAGTCCGGGGCCCGGCTTCAGGTCGAGCTTCATTCGTGCCTCGCCGACGCAGGCGAGCGCGCAGTAGTGGGCGACGTGGACCCGCGAACTGGCTGCCTGCTCGACTTCCGGCACGAGAACGTTGATGTGCCCGCGCAACTGGAGGGTGAGGGTGGCCAGTTCCTCGGAGGTCGCAGGCTCGGCGTTTTCGGCGAGGACACCTCGCGCGGCGGCGCGCATCAGCTCGATGTCAGGCGGGGGCTGTACCTGGACTTGCTCCACTGTGAAGCGGCGGGGTGCCTTCACCGGTCAGCACCCGCCTTGCGGTGCAAGGGGCAGGCGCACGCGGGGAACTCGTGGCCGTTGTCGCCCAGCGGCGGAAGCTGCCCCAGACCGTACGGGACAGCCACGGTGGTGCGGGGCTCGCTCGCGACTCCGTCAATGCCGACCGTGTAGACCCGGATAGTCATCTTGGCTCGTTCGCGCGCCAGCGTCGGAGTTGTAGCGTGCGTCATGTCGTCGCTCCCTCGAAGCGTCGGCCCCGCCCCGGGAGGTGACCGCCTCGCCGGGGTTTCGTCGTATCCACCGACGCTAGGAAGCCGCTCACCGCCCCGGCTACAAAGTTGCACGGAATTACATGGAAGTTAGAGGCGCCTGGTCATGGCCGACATGCGCTCTTGACCATGTGACCTATGAGCACGACAGTGATGTAAATCGCTGCAACCGACTAGCGCGGGAGGCACGCCACCATGAACATTCACTTCGTCGGGATCGACCCCGAGACAGACGAGGACGGATGCCCCACAGTCTGGGTAGACACCAGCACGGACGACCTGCTGATCCAGAGCTATCAAGCAGACGACGAGACGACTGCGATGTGCGACGAGCTGTCCCCGGCCCGGGCGCCGATCCCACCCGGTGAGACCGTCATCAGGATTCCGAAGCGAATGATCCCGATCATCAGGAAGGCGTGCGATGAGCTCGATCCCGGAGTTCGCTGAACTCCTCGCCGACACCGGACAGTCGGCCGTCCACTTGGAGATGCGGGACGCGTACTACAGCAATCCCCGCTTCGAGGCCTGGCAGCAAGGCGGGCGCGTCGACTGGGACGACCGCGCCTCCTGGTGGCGGCCCTTCCACCAGGACATCGCCGACGCCGTCGCCCGCGGTGTAACCGTGCGCCGCGCCCGCATCGTGTCCGAGCCGGTCACCGACTACATCGCCTGGGAGCACTACCAAACCCGCGCCAACGTCGAGGCCGGCGAACAGGTCCGCTGGCTTCCCCGGCACCGCGCCTGGGACCTGCTCCTGCCGGGCAGCGACCTGTGGATCTTCGACGGGCGGCTGATGCGCGTCCATCACTTCTCCGGTGACGGCGAGTGGATCAGCAAGGAACTCTGCGACGACCTGGCCGTGGTCGAGCAGCATGCTGCAGCGTTCGAACGCATCTGGGAGCGGGCCACCCCACACGACCAGTACGAGGTCAAGTGACCGGCCATGTCCACGTTCCCCACGTCCAGCGTGCAGGAAGCGCGCGCAGCTCTCGCGGCCCGGCTGCGGGAGCTGCGCCTGGACGCCGGCATCACCGGGAAGCAGCTCGCTCGGCTCTGCGACTGGTCCGTGGCCAAGTCCTCAAGGATCGAGAACGCCGTCACCGCCCCGTCCGACGCAGACATCCGGGCCTGGTGTACGGCCTGCGGCGCCGAGGGCCAGGCGGCCGACCTCATCGCGGCCAACCGGCAAGCCGACTCCATGTATCTCCAGTGGAAGCGGCTCCAGCGCACGGGCATGAAGCAGCTGGCGGAGACGTCCGCCAAGCTGTACGAGCGCACCCGCCTGTTCCGCGTGTACGCCTCCCACGTCGTGCCCGGTTACCTGCAGACGCCTGGCTACGCGACGGCGCTCATGGGCACGATCGCGGGCTTCCGCGGCACCCCGGACGATGTGAGCGAAGCGGTCGAGGTACGCATGCGTCGCGCCCGGGTCATCCACGAAGGCGACCACCGCTTCGCGACGCTGATCGAGGAGAACGTCCTCAACCACCGGATCGGCGACCAGGACGTGATGGCCGGCCAGCTAGGCAACCTCCTCGCCGCGATGACCCTGCCGTCCATGTCGCTCGGCATCATCCCGGCTGCGGCCGCGCGGGAGGGGACCATGTGGCCGCTCGAACAGTTCACGGTCTTCGATGACACTCGCATCCACGTGGAGCTGCTCGCTGCGAAGGTGACCGTCACGGCCCCCAGCGAACTCGACATCTACCTGCGGGCGTTCGCCCGGCTCACGGAGCTCGCCGTGTACGGGGCCGACGCGCGGGCCCTGATCGTGAAGGCCATCGACGCACTGCGATGACTGGGGCACAGGGCCTACCCTCCCGGGCATGACCGCCGCCGCTGTGACCCTCGCCTCGATCGCCGCCACCCTGGAGATCTGGGGCATCTGGTGGACCATCGTCGACATCCGACGGGCCAGGAACCGCCTTGCTGCGTACTTGGGGCGCCCTCGGCGCGTGTACGCCTCCGGGACGATGGTCGTGGAAGCAGCGTTCAGGATCACCGCGACAGGACCGCAGCAGACGCTTGAGCAGCGCATCGAAGCGCTGGAGACGTGTCGGCACAGCCTGGCCGAGGAACTCCACCGCAGCGACAAGAAGTTGTACGGGCGGCTGGTGGAGCGCTTCCAGCGCGAACTCAGTGCCTCGGAGAAGAGCCTCGACTACAAGCTGGAAGGGGTGCGGGAATTCGTAGCCGGCGATGGGCAATCACACTGGGTTCTGGCCTACCGGGGACCGATCGTCCTGGGCGTCGGGGTGGTGGTCGGCCTGGCGGCGAACATCGTCTCCAGCCTGCCGTCCTCGTGAGGCCGCAAGTAACGTCCAACCGCATTAGGGCTGCGGTGTGTTGACTGTGACCTGCACGTTTGCGTAGGGGATGGCACTCGTATGGCATGCGGGGGTCCTGCTGCTGGCACCTCAGCCGTCGTTGTTGCAGGGGTCCCAGGGAGAGGCGAGCGGAGTGCCAGCAGCACAGCCGTCGGGATACGCCGTGATCCAGTCATCCTCATCGGTGTCGGGTAGAGCCGCCGACGGCCGTTCCGATGGGATGGCGGGCGCCTCTGTCGTGGAGGCGGGGGTCGTCGTCCAGTGGTCGAGGTAGCCGTGTTCCTCACCGCAGTGGTTCCACGGCGGAGAGAGGACGGTCCCGTCCTTACACACGGCGGTGTAGCCATGCTGGGACTCGGGGTCCTCCGGGCCGACGACGAACGTGTAGGCGAAGCTGATGACGAGCGCGACGGCGAAGAGGACAAGGCCGACGAGCTTCAGCCCGACGATGGCCTTGATGACGGTCTCCATGGCGCATCTTCTCCTTCAGCGGTGCCGCCGCCATAGATTCGCCGCCACACGTTGTGCGCCCGCCAGCCGAGACGCAGGGAGGGAGGCGCGGCGGGGGAGGCCGTTCCCACATGAGTAGCCTGCCGTGGCGAAGCCCTCCCGCCGGATGTGGTTCGGCAGGGGGCTTCCTGCTGTGCGGGTGCGCTTACTGCTCCCGCTGTTCCGTTCGGTTGAGGCCGTGGGCGATCTCCTGGAGGATCTCCTGCTCCGGCTTCCCAGTCATGCGGGACAGTTGGGCCAGAAGCAGGGCGCACAGGGCTGTCGCGCCGTCAGCGACCTGATCGAGGCTCCCATCGGACGCGCGACGCTGGGCCATGTACTGCGTCATGAGGTCGTTGCCGGAGGTGTAGGCGGTCATGGCCTCGATGCCGAGGCGTACGCGGTCGTAATCGTTCGCTGCCATCGCGCCACCGTAGTAGCACCCACAGGATTCCCGCCGCTCCGGGAGTAGAGGTGCGGGCGTTGCATCGAGTTGGTTCTGGCAGCGGCACTCTCCGGCTGGTCGCCAGGCGACAGACTCCGCCCCCACCGACGAGTGATCTGGCGGAGGGTACGACCAAGGCTGGAGAAGGAACCGAGAGCTCGGTGGCCCTGGAGAAGGAGCCCGAGTTCGCGCGTACGAATTCGTGATCCGCCTCCTGTTCTTCGCGCCCCCGACGGCAGTCGTCGACTGCTGTTACAGGTCCGTCGGCCGGGGCGAGAGGAGCTGTTCAGGTCAGATCCCGGCCTCTCGATACTGGCGGGTTGGGATATTTGCCTCTGTCGGGGCTCCGGCTCCTTGGCCAAGACTTTGCCGAACGGCGCGGGGCACCAAGCGACCCGCACGTCCGATCGCTCTCCGGGCTGCTCCGCGGTGCTGAGCGCCGACGTCCCCGAAGACGTCCCCGAAGACGTCCATGACTCGTCCACAAATCGTCGCAGGAAGTGAGCTTTGGCATGCCCATGAAAGAAACGTCCCCTGTCGAGCGGGTCGGCGGCCCGGGTCACAAACGCCGTTCCCGCTGGCTGACCAGGAAGTTCATGGTCCTCTTCCTCGCCGTTGCCACCCTGCTGGGTGGTGCGGCCGTGGTGGTCCCGCAGTTCCAGGAGAAGGCCAGCGCCATCGATGACGGCAACGACATCACCTGGGACATCAGTGGCGGCCAACAGGCGTACGACGACATGATCCAAGCCGTACGCCAGCGGGCGACCGGCGGCAGGGTGCTGCGGGAAGGGGTGCTGCAGACCGACCCCAGTCTGGACACCTCCCCCAGGAATCTCTTCGCCATCGACCTGCGGGCCAGTGACCTGCCCGAGAGTTCGGACGGCAACAACGTCCGCCTGATCGTGCGGGCGCGGGACCTGTTCATCATCGGCTACCAGGTCAGGGATGGAAGGGGGAGCGCTTCGCCCATCTACTTCGAGGGCGACGACCCCGACCCCAACTCGGCGGTGCCTTCCGGCACCTTCGGCTTCACGGGCAACTACAGGGACCTGGAGTCGCGCGGCGGCCAGTCGCGGGACAATATGAGGCTCAATCAGCAGGTGGTGAACAATGCGTACGAGAACCTGCGGGGGAACGCCAACGTGAACACGGCAGCCCGGTCGATCATGGTGTTCGTCATGATGATCTCGGAAGGCGCGAGGTTCGAGCCGCTGCGCCAGGACTTCAGGGAGGCCTTCGGCTCCAACGGCGCAGGTGAGACGGTCGTCAACGTTGCCGACGCGGAGCTGATGAACAGCTGGGGCGAGGCATCGCGGCAGTTCGCCGACAGCCTCAACAACGGGACACCCATCAACTTCGAGATCGACGACCCCGCAACACCGAGTATCGACTTCGGCGCGAACACGCTGTCGTCGATGGCCGCGATCCTCGCCATCTGCCTTCTGCAGAACAGTCAGTGACGCGCGGGATCAGGATGCCGGCGGGAACGTCGGTGTGCGAGTCGACAGACGTGGAGATCCGCGCCCAACAACGTCCGCCTGAAGCTCAAGCGGCTGGTCGAGCGCGCTGCCATGGTCGAGACCGAGCCGGGGTTGTTCACCCAGCCCCGGCCATTACCTCCATCTGCGGGACGGGGCCAGGGCATCGTCGTCGGTGCCCGGCCCGCCAGCCCCGGGGCCTCAGGCCGGCTGCTTCGGCAGCGGCCGGGGATGCGCGGCGCCCGCGCGGCGCACGGCACCCCACAGCCCTGCCGCGACGACCGCGGCAGCCGCACCGAGCAGGCCCACCGCGCCCGCGAGACCGCCGACTGCCGGCTCCAGGGCGAGCAGCACCAGCGGGCAGACGAACGCGCCGCCGAAGAAGGCCGACGTCCACAGCCCCGTACCGCGGCCGCGGTCCTCGTAGGCCAGGCGGGACATGGCACTGGTGAGGAGGGCGGGCAGCAGCATGCCCGTTCCCAGACAGTTGACCACCGCCCCGACGACCAGCAGGGGGGCGCTGTCTGCGAGGAACATCACCCCGAAACCGGCGCCACAGACCGCGAAGACCGCGGGCAGCGCCACGTCCGGGGAGCGCTTCAGCCGGGCGAACACGAGTGCTCCGGCCACGGTGGCGGCACTCGCGATCGCCGTGGCCAGACCGATGACGCCGGGATCCTCCACACCGAGGTCGTCGAGCAGGTACGCCATCTCCACCGGGACCGTGTAGAAGACCATCGCTCCGAAGAAGGTGAGGGCGCAGATCCCCGCCAGCGGCCGCCAGGGGAACGGACGACCGGGCATGGCCACGGCCGGGGCCTCGTAGGTGGCGGGCATGGCCACGGCTGGGGCCTCGTCGGTGGCCGCGCGGGCCGCCGGGTTGGGCAGAACGACGGCCATCAGCGGGGCGATCACCAGGCTCACGGCGTAGATCCAGAAGGGCACGCGCCAGCCCGCCGAGCCGACGGCGCCGCCGACCACGAAGAAGGCGGTGGCCGACGCGGAGGTGCACACGGCCTGCAGCGCCAGGTACTTCACCCGTTGCCGGCCGCTGTAGTAGTCGCCGATCAGGGTGGTGCAGCAGGTCATGATGGCGGCCTCGGCGACACCGACCAGGGCACGGCTGGCGATGATCGCGCCCAGCGAGTCCAGCCAAAGCGGCGCCGTACCGAACACGGCGTACAGGACGGTCGCCACGACCAGCAGCCGCTTACGGCCGAGCCGGTCCACGATCACCCCGGCGAACGGGGCCAGCAGCGCCAGCGACAGCGCCGGAACGGTCAGCGCAAGGGGCACCAACGCCTTCGCCCCCGGCGTCGAGGCGAAGTGCTCCTGCATCCTCGGCAGCACCGGGGCGATCAGCACCGCACCCAGGACCGGCAGGCAACTGCCCGCCATCAGCAAGATCAGGCGCAGCAGATGCGCCGGGCCCGAGGTGGCGACGGGCGACGGAGCGGTGTCGTCCACCGCGGCGGGGGACAGGGGCACGGAACCGGGCATGGCGACTCCAGGGGACTGTGTACGGGAGCGGGCATGCCGTCACAGGCGCCGACGACGACGCACGGCATGCCGCGGAACACCGGGGAAGACCACACACCGGGCGCTGATCCGGACAGCGGTGTGCGGGTGGCACGACTATGGGCCGTACGTCACCCCGCCGCCATCCTCCGCACGATCCGAATCCCGTATCCGCGTCATCCACGCCATGAATGAGGGATGAACGGGCTCAGGAACAAAGCCGCCCCTTGCTCCGCATAGCGGCGCGCACGCGCTCCTCCGCCAGAAACGGCCGGCGCACTCTCACTCACCCGCCTGTGCGCGGCGGCCGGCTTCGAGGCCGCGGTCGCCTTCCGTAGCAACAACTACGACGTCGTACGGGAGTTGGTGTCCACCGGCCTCAGAGTGGCGATCATGCCGGGCCTCGGCCACTCACCCGGCGACCCGTCCGGCGACATGGTGGAGGCGACCCGACTCGCCCAGCGCTCGGCCTTCCGCCACGTACTGGCCCTGCACCGCAGCGAGAACACCAACCCGCTGCTCGGCACGATGATCCGCTCGCTGCGAAGTGCCGTACCGGTGGGGGAGCCGTACGTACATCCGGCGCAGGACGAACAGCCGACCTAGGGCTCACGGCGGGGCCGGGCCGGTGTCCCTGGCCGGGCCCGGCCCCGCCGCAATGCGGCCGACCAGCCGGCTATTTCGCGGACACCTGCGCGACCGGCGGCTCGGGCTCCTCCGTGTTGGTCATCTCGGCCACTCCCTCGCAGCCGCAGCCTGACCAACCCGGCGAACCCGTGCGGTTTCACAACTGGCCCTCCGTGTACTACGGCCGGCCTGCTGTCTGAAGGAACCGGGTCACTGCATCCACGAAGTCCTGCGGGTGGGTCACGTGAGGGATGTGCCCGGCCCCTTCGAATGTGTGCATCCGTGCCTGCGGCAAGGCCTCGGCGATCCGGGTGGCAATGGTGGCGAACCACGGCGGGCTGTCGGTGCCCCTGGTCACCAGCGCGGGCTCGGTGAAACGCGACAGGGCCGTGAGGTCCAGCATCGCCCAGTCGGGATCCTGCTGTTCGTCGAGGAAGGTGGGCGCATTACGCAGAAACGTCTCACGCATCTGTTCCGGGAGCTGCTCCCAGGCGCCAGGTCCGAGGGCGACCTCTTCCATGAACTGGCGGGCTCCGGCCTGCGTCTCGCCCGCGCGCAGGTGGGCGAGGACAGAGTCGATTTTCCGGTCGGTGGCGTCCATGAGTGGCCGGAAATCCTGCTCTCCAGCGACGATGCCCGTCAGCGGCGGCTCGTGGGCGATCAGGCCCCGGAAGAGTTCAGGGCGTCGGATGGCCAGCCCCAGAACGATCGACGCACCGAAGGAGGTTCCCGCGACATACGCCGGCGCGAATCCCAGCTCCTCCATCAGCGCGCCCAGGTCGTCCTCGTCCTCGGTGCGAGAGCCCTGCCCCGGCGGGCGCTCACTCTGGCTGTGGCCGCGCCGGTCGTAGACGAGTACCCGGTACTGCTCGGCCAGGTCATGCAAGACCGGTTCCCAGTTGTGGTGATCGCCCCAGGAGCCGTGCACCAGCACCAGCGGATCGCCGGCGCCGACCGTCTCATAGAAGAGGCCGACGCCGTTCACACGAACATGTGCCATACCAGTCCTCCTTGCTTACCGCACCCCGCGGCCCTGGACCGCTCTGCCATTTAGCCAGCTCATGACCCGGTTGGCATCCCGGCCGCAGAAGGGACGGGGCCGGACGGCGTACGACACGGCGCATCGCCGAAACCCTCCAGCCCAACCCCGGTGAACACATGCGGTCACAGCACTAAACCGCTCCGGGCGGCAGCCGGTCCGCCGAGGCCCGCAGCACATCGACGAGGGCTGCCACCGTCGGCCGATGCTCGGCGAAGGACAGGAAAACCACCACGATGTGACGCTCCATCACCTCCTCCAGCTCCAGCACATCGATACGGGACGGCCGCAGCCGCAGCATCAGATCCGTCACCACACTCACGCCGACCCCGCCCTCGACCAGGGCGAGGGTGGCGGCCGTGTCCGTCACCTCGTGCAGCACCTGCGGTTCGAAACCGGCCCGGCGGCACGCGGTGAGCACAGCCCGGCCGTAGTAGCTGCCTCACCGACGGCAGGATCCATCTCCGTTCCCTGGTGTCCGCGAGGGAGATTCTGCGCCGCCCCGGCATCGCCCCGGCGGGAACCGCGAGCGAGAAGCGCTCCCGGGACAGCTCCGTCACCCGCAGGGACGGATCGCGCGGGATCGGTACGTCCGGATAGTCCAGCCCCAGCGCAAGATCGACCGCTCCGCCGGCGACAGCGTCGTACACCTCGTCCACGTCCATGTCCCGGCTGCGCACGGTCACGCCCGGATGCAGTGCGCGTACCTGCTGCAGGGCGGGCGGCAGGATCTCGGCGGCGGCCGTCGCGAAGAGCCCGATCCGTAGCGTCCCGGAGACCTCGTTGCGGGTGCGCTCCAGCGCTTCGACGGCCTCGGCCTCCGTGGTGAGGATGCGTTCGGCGTGCAGGGCCAACGTCGCCCCGGCGTCGGTGAGTTCGACCCGGCGCCCCACCCGCCGCAGCAGCTCCATGCCGGTGGCCTTCTCCAGCGCGGCGATCTGCTGCGAGACCCCGCCGGGGGTGTAGCCCAGGGCCTCCGCGACCGCGGTGATGGTGCCGCGCCTGGTCAGTTCCACCAGCGAACGCAGCTGTGCACTCGGCCAGTCCATTCAGTGATCGTAAAAGATCAGAAGCATTAACCGTTGATAGACGTCAACGGTTGGGTTGCTGCACGATGACGCAGAGCACAGATGACAGATAGCTCCTCGGCACCCACCCCGTACCGACCAACCTCCGCCACCCGCAGGACGGACAGACCCGTCCGCGTACCCCGTCCCGCGGGCGGCCCATGGATGGGAGCGTGGCCCGTTGTCCTCCTCCGCCTTCCGCACCGTTCCGACCTCCGCCGATGTGGTGATCATCGGGGGCGGCGTGATGGGTGCGAGCATCGCGTTTCACCTCGCCGAGGCCGGCGTGCACAACATCGTCGTCGTCGAACGCGACGACCTCGGCCGCGGCAGCTCGGGCAAGCCGATCGGCGGCATCCGCGCCCAATTCTCCGATCCCCTCAACATCGAACTGGGCAAACGCAGCCTGCGCGCCTACCAGGACTTCCCGCACCGCCCCGGCGCCGACATCAAGCTCGACACCGTCGGCTACCTGTTCCTCCTCACCAGCGAACAGCAGGCCGCCGCCTTCGAGGCCAACGTCGCCATCCAGAACAGCCTGGGCGTGCCGAGCCGCATGATCGGCCCCGACGAAGCGCAGAAGCTGTGCCCCTACATCAGCACCGACGGCCTCGTAGCCGCCGCGTACTCGCCCGCCGACGGCCACTGCCGCCCGGGACTGGTCGTCAACGGATACGCGCAGCCCGCCGCCCGCGCCGGCGTCACCATCGCCACGCACACCGCGGTCACCGGCATCGACACCGCCGGGGATCGGGTCGTCGGTGTACGCACCGACCAGGGCCGTATCGCCTGCGGCACCGTCATCTGCGCGGCAGGCGCCTGGTCGGGACGGATCGGCGCCATGGCCGGCGTCCACCTCCCGATACGCCCCGTACGACGGCAGTTGGCGTTCACCGCACCGCTCACGCCGCCCGCGCCCCGCATCCCCTTCACCATCGACTTCTCCTCCTCGGCCTACTTCCACAACAGCGACGACGGCCTGCTGTTCGGCCTCGCCGACCCCGACGAGCAGGACGGCTTCGACACCACCTGGACCCCGGAATGGCTCGAGCTGTTCCGCAACGTCGCCCGCGAACGGGCCCCTGCACTGGCCGACATGAGAACCGTCGACGGCTGGGCAGGCCTGTACGAGATCACCCCCGACCACAACGCACTGATCGGCCGCTCCGGCGAACTGTCCAACTTCCTTTACGCAACCGGGTTTTCGGGCCACGGCTTCCTCCAGGCGCCCGCCGTCGGCGAGGTCGTACGCGACCTGTACCTGGAACGCGAGCCGTTCACCGACATCTCCCCGCTCAGCGCCGACCGGTTCCGCGACGGTGCCGAGGTCCGCCCCGAAGCCCACGTGGTGTGAACTCCGATCGAAAGGCCTCGACCATGTCGATGATCAGTCAGTGGCGGCTGCGAGCCGCGTTCGCGGCGCGGCTGTCGCAGATGTACGGCCACGAGGTTCCCGCCTACACCACGCTCGTGGACGTCTCCTGCGAGGTCAGCGAAGACGTCCTCCGCGAACAGGGAGCCGACGCCGAACGCCTGGGCTCCATCAGCCGCGTGACCGCCGAGCGGCACGGTGCCATCAGGGTCGGAACGCCACAGGAACTCCAACAAGTCGCCCGCATCTTCGGCGCTTTGGGCATGCATCCCGTCGGCTTCTACGATCTGCGCGAGGCCGCCGCCAGCGCCGTACCCGTCGTCTCGACCGCCTTCCGCCCTGTAGACGGCGAGGAGTTGGCACGTAACCCGTTCCGGGTATTCACCTCCATGCTGACCCCGGCCGACCCCCGCTTCTTCGACGCCGACCTGCGCGCCCGCCTGGAAGCCTTCCTCGCCCGCCGCGATGGGAACTGGAGTTCCTGGGCCGAATGCGTGACCTTTGCGGGTGGTGCTCGTTGACTGCCATGACGGAGATTTTCCAGCGGGTGGAGGTGAAGGGTGGGTGGGCTGCGGGAGTTGGCGCCGTCGTTCGTGGTGCCTGGCCCCGCCGGGGTGGCCATTCGGGACCGACTGCGGGTATCGGAAACGGATGCGGCCGTGCTCGCCGAGGTCGGCGCGTTCCTCGGTTCGCTGGCCGCGGGTGATCTCGCGGAACGCTCGCGGCAGGGCCTGGAGCACGATGCCGCCGCGTGGGCGGTGCGCAAGCAAGGCTTGACGGGGAAGTCGTCGGCGCGCTGGGCGGGCAGCATCACCAAGGCCACCCACGACCAGTGGGCGCTGGCCAGGCGCGGCCAGGCCGCCCATCTGGCCTGGCTGCGCGGGCAGATCGCCGCCATCGAGGCGCGGCTGGCCCGCCCGCTGGGCGCCAAGGCCGACAAGCGAGAGGGGCTGGCGCGCGGCTACGGCTCGCGCGCCGAGTGGCATGCCAAGTCCCGCCGCAAGCAGGCCCTCGGTGACCGGTTGGCGGTGGTGGAGGCGGACTGGGCGGCGGGCCGGGTGCGCGTGGTGCGCGGCGGCAAGCGCCTCGCCAACACCCGCCACCATCTGGAGGCGGCCGGACTGAGCGAGCAGCAGTGGCGACAGCGGTGGCGGGCGTCGCGGATGTTCCTGGCCGCGGACGGGGAGTCCGGCAAGCGCTTCGGCAACGAGACCATCCGCGTCACCGACACCGGACAGCTCTCCCTCAAGCTCCCGGCCCCGCTGGCGCACCTGGCCAATGCACGGCACGGCCGGTACGTGTTGGACGCGACCGTACGCTTCCAGCATCGGGGGCAGGAGTGGCGCGACCGGATCTCCGTGAACCGGGCGGTGGCCTACCGCAACCACCACGACGTGCTCCGCGACCGCTGGTACGTGACCGCCTCCTGGCAGCGCGCCGCCGCCCCGATCCTCCCACTCGACGCGGCGCTGGCCCGGGGAGTGGTCGGGGTGGACATGAACGACGACCACCTCGCCGCCTGGCACCTGGATGTGCACGGCAACCCGGTCGGTGAGCCGCAGCGCTTCTTCTACGAACTCTCGGGCACCACGGAACACCGCGACGCCCAGATCCGGCACACGCTGACCCGACTGCTGCACCACACCCAACGGTGCGAGGCCGCCGCGATCGCCCTCGAGGACCTCGACTTCACCGACGGCAGAAGCCGGGAGAAGCACGGCCGCAACAAACGCTTCCGCCGCCTGATCTCCCGCTTCCCCACCGCCAAACTCAAAGCCCGGCTGATCTCGATGGCCGCCGAACAGGACATCGCCATCGTGGCGGTGGATCAGGCCTACACCAGCCGATGGGGCGCCCAGCACTGGCAGAAACCCCTGACCACCCCACGACGTAAGACGTCCCGGCACGATGCGGCGAGCATCGCGGTCGGGCGACGCGCCCTCGGGCATCCGATCAGGCTGGGGGCACCTCCCAGCGGTAGCTGGGGGAGGACGGCACCGCCCCACCCCGACCGGAGTGATCGTGGTGGGCATCGGACCATCCAGGCCCGATTGGAGACCCGAGGGCGTGAGGAACCCCGCCCCCACCTGCCCGGACCGCGCACCGGATGCGCGCCGCCCGGCGGTGGAGCGAAAGCGGGCGACCAGTGTGCCCAACACCGTTCGGGGCACGCGGCTGAGCATGGGTCCTGGCAACAGGACTCACTCCCGCTCAGTCTTTAGAAACGGTCAGCTTTCTCTGAGGGGGCCGGGGCTGCTGCTGGCGAGTCGCCGGTGGGCGGGAAGCCCTCCCGCCCACCGGCGGCGGGAGAAGTGATAAAAGCAGACATGACCAACTCGCCTGTCCTTCGCCCCCGCCGCCGGAACGGTGCCCGATGACCGCCGGCATAGACACCCCGGACCGCCGCGGCCGCACCGAACTCGACCAGACCGGCCGCGACCTCACCGGCAACCCCCGCGTCAAGGTCCGGGACGTGAAACTCCTGTCCAGCCACTGGTACGTCGAACGCACCACGACCTTCGACTTCCAGCACGCCAACGGCACCTGGACCACCCAGGAACGCGAGACGCACGACCGCGGCAATGGCGCCACAATGCTCCTGTACGACTCCGAACGCGAAACCGTACTGCTCACCCGCCAGTTCCGCTTCCCGGTCTACGTCAACGGCCACCCCGACGGCATGCTGATCGAAACCCCCGGCGGCCTGCTCGACGACGAGGACGAACACCCGGAACTCGCCGTACGCCGAGAGGTGGTGGAGGAGACGGGCCACACCATCGGCGACGTCCAACACGTCTTCGACGTCTACATGAGCCCCGGCTCGGTCACCGAACGCGTCAGCTTCTACGCCGCCGCCTACGGCCCCTCGACCCACACCCACGAAGGCGGCGGCCTGGACGAGGAGGGCGAGGACATCGAAATCCTCGAACTCCCCTTCCGCAGGGCCCTGGAGATGATCCGAACCGGCGAGATCGCCGACGCGAAGACCATCATGCTGCTCCAATGGGCGGCGCTGGAGGGCCCTTTCGCGAAGTAAGAGCGAGAGCACTTGACTTCAAGTGCTCTCCAACATGAAGACTCCTGCTCGAGCCGGACCCACCGGCCGAACGGGAGGAACCACCGTGAAGTACCGCACAATCGGCACCGACCCGGCCACCCGCCGCGAGGTAAGCGTGCTCGCCCTCGGCGCGATGCTCTTCGGCTCGCGAACGGACGAGGAGACCTCCTTCGCCCTCCTCGACCGCTACGTCGAGGCCGGCGGCACCTTCATCGACACATCCGACAACTACGCCTTCTGGGAGGACGGAGGCCAGGGCGGCCAGAGCGAGCAACTACTCGGCCGCTGGCGCCGAAGCCGCGGCATCAGCAACGAGATCGTCATAGCCACCAAACTCGGCGCCCGCCCCCTGGCCCCCGGCACCAGCTACACCGACAACCCCGAGGGCCTGTCGGCAAAGGTGATCCGAGAGTCCGCCGAACGCAGCCGCGAGCGCCTCGGCATGGACAAGCTGGACCTGCTGTACGCGCACATCGACGACCCGACCGTGCCCCAGCAGGAGACCCTAGAGGGCTTCGCGGCCCTCGTCGCAGAGGGCACGGTCGGCCTCCTCGGCGTAAGCAACCAGGCCACCTGGCGCGTAGACCGCGCCCGCACCCTGGCCGCCACGGCCGGACTACCCGCCTACGAGGTACTCCAGTACGAGCACAGCTACCTGCGCCCCCGCACCGACCTGCCCAGCGACCTGTTCCCCGACGGCACCCTCGGCGCGGTCGGCCCCGACATGCTCGGCTACCTACGAGCCGAGCCGGGCCTGACCCTGGTCGCCTACTCACCCCTGCTGAAGGGCGCCTACGTCCACCCCGACCGGCTGCTGGCCGACTACGACCACCCCGGCACCCCTGCCCGCCTCGCCGCACTGCGGGACGTGGCCCGCGAGACCGGCGCGACCATCAACCAGCTGGTACTGGCCTGGCTGATCGGACGCGAACTGCCGGTCATCCCGCTCGTCGGCGTCTCGTCGATGGCGCAATTGGAGGAGAACCTGGCCGCCGTAGACCTGGAATTGACACCGGAGCAGCGGACCAGGCTGAACGCGGCGCACTGAACGCAGCACACACCATCTGCCCGAGGAGGCCGGTCCGTTCCCGCGTGAAGCGCGTCCCAGGGAGCCTTGGCGACCTAATCCCGCGCGAAGCGATCGAGCAGCGCGTCCAGCCCGGCCGCCAAGGCCTCCGGCCCACCACGCTCGGCGAGCGCGGCGGCGGTCTCCCGAAGCCGCGGCAGTTCCTGTGACGGCATACGGTGCAGCCCAAGGCGGAACGCCGGCTCCTGCTCGTCCGGGTTGTCGACCATGGGCTGCAGCTCCACGGACACGTAACCGAGGAGCCAGGCGGTGAACGCCCGGAAGACGGCCGAGGCGCGGGCTTCATCGAGGCCGGCCTGCCGCAGCAGCGCCAGCACCCTCTCGTGGTCCCGCAACACGGCGAGCGGCCGCCGGGCCAGCGGGACGGCCAGCATGCGGGTGGCGAGCAGCGGAACGGCCTCGGGATGGGCGAGGCAGATGTCGTACGTCGTCCGGGCGATCCGGTGGAGCTTGGCGCGCCAGGCGGCTGCGTCGGCCGCGCCGGGGCCGGGATCGGCCTCCAGGCGCTCCTCCAGCTCCAGGTACAGGGCTTCCACCAGGCCGTCCAGAAGGGCGTCCTTGCTCGCCGCGTATCGGTAGAGCGCCATCGCCTCCACACCGAGCTCGGAGCCGAGACGGCGCATGCTCAGCGCTGAGAGCCCCTCGCGATCGACCAAGTCGAGGGCGGCGGCCAGCACACGTTCCCGATTGAGCCTGCCGTAACGGCCGCGGTCGCTGGCGCGGCGCGCCTCGCCTGTCTGAGGGTCGTTCGCCATTGCCTGCCTCCTCAGCGTGCGACCACATGGAGCGCGCACCGCTGTACAACGTATACATACAGCATCGGCTGCGGCGTCCTGCATTGCCACTCGATCCCCGGCAGTCAGACCGGTGCGACCGGGGCGCGTTACCAAGTCGCACCTCGGCTGAGCAGCAGCGACGATGAAAGGAGGAAGGTCTTGGATGGTTTGTGAACATCTGGCTGAAAGGAGGGCCGGATGACGTTCACAGAGCAGCTTCGGGGCCTCATACCTTTGCGCCCCGCCGGTCTCCTGACTCGCCCCGCCGACGCGCTGGCCGCACATAAGTTGGCATACTCGCTCAGCACCGACGATGTCCGCCGCCGCGTCCCCCGAAGGATGCGGCGGACATTCTCCGATCTCTTGGTGTTCAATCTTGACGGCGACAGCACACAGCCCGCCGTGGTCAAGCACCCCCGCAGTGCACGCGCGACCGCATCGCTGGCACACGAATGCGACGCTGTGCGACGGCTGGCTGGTGACGAGCGCCTCGGCCCGTGGCGGCGGCTGCTGCCCGTGGTGGAACGGCGCCGACTGGATGGACCGCTGCCGCTGGTGGTGGAAAGCCGCCTGCCCGGCATCGAAGCCGATGTGCTGTTGCAGCACTCCCCGCAGATGGCCCGCCGGGTCACGGTGTCTGCTCTCAGGGCGATCCGCGAACTGCACCTCGCCACCGGACGAACGGAGGAGGTGACGGCCAGGGTGGCCGACTGGGTCGATCCCCGGCTGGACCTCCTCGCCGAGGAGGTCCGCTGGTGCAGCCGAGGCATGGGTGCGGAGGCCCTGACGGTGCTGCGCGAACAAGTTGTGCGCGAACTGATCGGCCGCAGCCTGCTGGTGGCCTGGACGCATGGCGACTTCCACCCCGGGAATGTGCTGCTGACGGAGGAGCAGGGGGCGCTGTGCGGGGTGATCGACTGGGCCGGCGCCATCCCCGACGGGCCGTCCCTACTCGACTGCCACACCTTTGTGCTGACCATGCGGCATCAACTTGGAAGGCGGCAGTTCGGACAGGTCGTCGCCGATGTGGTGCGGACCGCTTCGCTCTTGCCCGAAGACCGGCAGCTCCTTGCCGAAGCAAAGGCACTTGCTCCCGACTCCAGGGGAGAGATCGCGTTCACTTTGCTGACCTGGCTGTGGCATGTGGCGGGGAACGTGGAGAAATCCGCCCGGTACGGGCGCAGCCACCGTTGGGTCGCCGACAACATCGTGCCGGTGCTCAGCGAGGTGATGGCGCACGACGGGCGCATGGCCTGAGGCTCGCGTCGGGCGGGTGGGCGACCTGGCGGCCGACGGTGCGTCAGACGGCAACATTCGTACGGGTTCGGAGGTAGGGAGCCCGATGCCAGGTCACGGAGAAGGCGACGGAGCGGAGGCCCTTGAGCGGCAGGTGTCGTGGGCGGTCGGAGGTCGGCCTTCGGGGAGGCCCGCCGTTCGAGATGCCGGGTCCGCTCGCCTCGCATACGCTCGGTAGGTGGAGGCGCGTGGGCCTTCGCGCCGCGAGCGTCGTCCTTGCGGACCTCACGCCCTTGCAGGAGAAGCTGTGAATACAACCGCTGAACTCCTGATCGACACCGCGGCAGGTCCCCTCCATATCACGACTCCGGCACCCCGCGAGACGTGGTGGGAACTGGCCGCACAGGACGCGGATTGCCGCGTCACCCAGACACCGACCTGGCTCGACTGCCTGTCCGATACGGGGGCGTATCGGGACGCCAGCCGGCTCTACGAGTTCGACGATGGCGGCCGCATCCTGCTCCCGCTCGTCAGCCGGAGACGACGTCCACGGTGGCTGGACGCAGAGGAATCCTGGCCGGCCGACTGGGGGATCGGAGGGCCGGTGGTCGCGGGGGACGTCGGCCCGGAGAAGGCGCGGGCAGTCTTCGGCGACCTGGCGCGGCGGCCCGCTCTCCAGGTCGGCTTGCGATTCCGGCCGGGGGACACCGCGCTGTGGGAGAAGGCAGCCCCGGCAGATTTCCGGCCGGAGCCCCATATGACGCAGGTGGTGAACCTCGACGGCGGTTTCGGCACCGTGTGGGAGCGCCGCTTCCACAAGCGGGCGCGGCGGGACGTTCGCCGGGCGCAGAGGGAGCATGTCGAGGTGGAGGTGGACCGCACCGGTCGGCTCGCCCCCGTCTTCTACCAGCTGTACGAGGCATCGATCGAACGCTGGGCCCGGCAGCAGAACGAGCCGCTAGCGCTGGCCCGCTGGCGCAGGCGGAGGGGGTTCCCCAGCCAACGACTTTCAGCAGTGGCCGCCCGGCTCGGCGAATCCTGCGCGATCTGGGTGGCGTGGCGCGACGGGGAACCGTGCGCGTCAATTGTCGTACTGCGACACGGTCGGCACGCCAAGTTTTGGCGCGGGGCGATGAACCGGGAGCTAGCCCATCCGTTGAAGGCCAATGCCCTGCTCCATCGATTGGCGATCGAAGAAGCATGCGAGGCGGGCTGCGGGTGCTATGACATGGGGGACTCCACTCCGGGATCCTCGCTGGCAAGCTTCAAGGCGGGCTTCGGAGCGGACAGTTGGTCATCCCCTCGCTACTTCCGTGAGCGGCTGCCCGTCTCTGCTGCCGAGCGCAGGCTGCGGGCGGCCGTCAAGCGTGTGATCCGCTTCCGCGACGCCTGACGCGCCGTACACCCGATGGCGGGAAGCGGCCCGTCGCGGGTGCCAGCCCGGCAGCGGGCTGCTGTCCCGCCGTCATTGGGCGTTCTTCCAGACGTCGATGGGCTCGGCTTCGGCGCTGTGGCCGAGAGGGTCGAGGTCATAGGCGTCCAGCAGGGTGCGCAGCAACCCGTACAGGTTGTTCGGCTGGGCATGGTCGCCCGGCCGGACCTGCTCGCCGGCCAGGATCGTCGGAATGTGGTTGTCCTCATCTTCGCCGCCCTCGTCCTCGTCCCAGGTGACCACCAGGAGACTGTTGTGGGTCATCGCCCAGCGGGCGTAGTCCCCGAGATTCTCCCGCAGCCAGGTGTCGGCCCGCCGGACGCTGCCGTCGTGCATGTCGTTGTCGAGGTTCGGTACGACGAAGGACACCGTCGGCAAGTCCGAGAAGTCCTTTGGAAAGTCGGACCATGGGCGGTTGATGGAGGCCGGTAGATCGGTGAAGTTCACCCAGGGGCTGTGCCGGCGCACATAGGGGCCGCTGTTGCAGCCGGTGTAGCCGACGCTCGGCAGGCTCTCCGCGTAGCCGACGAAGGTCAGGTCGGCTTGCAGAAGCCGAGAGGCGAGATTGTGGCCCGTCAAGTCGTTGGGGCAGTCGTTTCCGTTCACACCCTGCGTGGAGCCGGAGAACAGCGCGATGTAGTTCGGCTGGCTCGGGTAGGTGATGGCGTAGAACTGGGTGAGGTTGGCGCCCTGCCGGGCCAGTTCATTGAGGTACGGGGCTTGAGGCGATCCGATGATGTCCTCATAGCCGCGGTTCTCCTCGATGACGACCACGACGTGGTCCGGCCGGGGGACTCCACTGCCCTTCTCTGAATCGCTGCACCCCGCCGTCGGTAGAAGTGCCACCAGAGCTACCGACGCAGCCATGAGCGTCTTCCTCATATGGTGACGCGGCGAGAGGCATGCCATCACTCGTGGTCTCACTGATCTCTCCCTCTGACAATCGATCCATTCGATTAGGTCCGCGCTGGCTCGCGCTTCTGCGCCAGCCGCCACACGCTGCCGATCACAGCGAACGGCAGTAACGTAACTCTTAGCACTTATGCCTCAAACTGGTCGGAAACGGATCGCTGGTTGCACCGACGAACGGGAGTAGGCGTGTACCGACGAACGGGAGTGCCGTTGGATACGTCGCCCGGCCTGGTCATCGCACCCTCTGTGCGGGAGGCAACTCCATGGGCAAGCGCTCGACGCTGACGAACGGTCGGGTGGCGTCACGCGCCGGCGCCGATAGGCGGCGACCTGGCGAATCCGCTTTTTTCTGGCGCGGTGGACGGCGAACCACAGCAGTCCGATGGGCAGTACGGTCCGCACTTCCCGCCGCTCTTGCCCTGTGGCTGGTGTCCCTGCGCGGCGTAAACCTGCGCGCGATGAACGACCTTGGCCTGCTCGAGGTGCTGCCGGTGCTCTTCTGGGTCGCCCTCGGCCTGCTTACTGTCGGCTTCTGCGCGTCCTTGTCCGACCGGCGCACCTCCGGCGGCTGGTTCGCGGCCTACATTCTCGGGCTGATCGCGGTACTGCACGCCACGCCCGCATTGTTGTACCCCACGCTCCGCTACGGCTGGGCGTGGAAACACGTCGCGATCGTCGACGCGATGATCCGGAACGACGGCAACGTGCCGGTAGTGGAGAAACTCGACGTCTACAACCAGTGGCCGGGCTTCTTCCACCTCAACGCCTTTGTGGTGCAGGCGACGGGACTGGAGTCGTCGCTCGGCTATGCGGTCTGGGCTCCACCCGTCATGAACGTCCTGCTGCTCGCCCCTCTGCTGCTGCTCTACCGGGCTGTGACCCGGGACCGGAGGCTGATCTGGGGGGCCGCGTGGGTCTACTACTCCTGCTCGTGGGTGGGACAGGACTACTTCGCACCACAGGCGTTCGCGTTCCTTCTCTTCGTCGTGGTGATCGCCGTTGTTCTGGGACAACTGTCGTCGTCGATGCGCAGGCCTTCGAGTTCGTCCACGGGTTGGCCTGTCGGCAGACTCGCTCTGGTGGTGCTGATCCAAGCCGTGATCGTCTGCTCGCACCAGTTGACGCCGCTGATGCTGATCAGCGCGCTTGTGGCGCTGTCGCTTCCGCGCCGAAACCGACGTGTGGTGCTGCCTGTCCTGGCCGCCGCGGTGCTGTTGACCACGGTCTGGGACGCCACCGTCGCGCGGCCGTATGTCTCGGCCCATCTGAGTGAGTTCCTGGATGCGTTGGCGGAGCCGGACGCCAACGTGGTCTCCGGGTTGGCCACCCTGGGCACCGCCGCCCCGGGGCAGGTGCTGGTGTCCTGGGTCGACCGAGGCCTGTCCGCTGCGGTCTTCCTCCTGGCGGCGATCGCCTTCGCCGTCCGCCCCTGGGTCCGCCGCACGGGGATGCCGCTGCTCGTGCTGGCTCCGCTGCCCATCCTGGTGGCGAACTCCTACGGCGGCGAGATGATCTTCCGTGCTTATCTGTTCGCGCTGCCTGCGGCCGCCTTCATGATCTCCGCGCTGCTGTTCCAGTGGGGCAGGCGTCCGCGACTGGGTGCGCTCGCCGTCGGTCCGCTACTGCTGGCGATGCTGGGCGGAACGCTCTTCGGTTACTACGGCAAGGAAACGGCGAACTACTTCACCAAGGACGAGGTGGCCGCCGCTCGCTTCGTCACGGCCGCCACACCTCCCGGGGCGCTGATCGTCTCCCTCACCTCGGACGTGCCCGGCCTGGACATGAATTACGAAAAGCACCCGCGGATCCAACTCAACGAACAGGACATCGAGGACCTGCGACGGCTGGCCGAGAACCCGTTGGAGGGCCTGGAAGCGTTCATCGAGGGGGCGACCGTGCGTGAACCGGCCTACATCATCCTGAGCCGCGCCCAGGCCGCTGAGTTGTACCTCACCGGAACCCTGCCCGCCGACACCATGCAGCGTTTGGAGACCGCGATGTCGGATACATGGGGATTTGTTCCCGTCTACCGCAACAAAGACGCCGTGGTCTTCCGGTACCAGAACCCGGACAACTGGGAGCAGCCATGACTACGCTGCGCGCTGGACTCCGGCCACGCCGGGCGCTACGCCTCGGGCTCGCGCTGTCCGGCTGGATCGCCTTGGCCGTGGCCATCACCCTGCCGGACGGGGCCTTTCTGCGCGTGCTGATCACCACGGCGTTCCTGCTTCTGTGCCCGGGGCTCGCGGCGGTCAGGTGGGCCCGGCCGACGCCATGGCGCGAGCGGGAGTGGCCCGTCGTCCTGGAGACCGTCCTTATGGCTCTGGTCCTCAGCTTGTGCCTGGCCGTCCTTGCCGTCGAGCCGTTCTACCTCAGCGGCTCCTTCACCACGACTCGGGTGCTGATCGCACTTGCGGCCGTGACCTCCGTGCTGGCTCTGCTGCCCGGACCGGGAGGTATCCGGCCAGAGGAACCGCGCCCGGTTCCGTACGAGGCACCGCCGCCACCCGGCACCGAGCCGCTCCCGGAGGCCGGGGGTGCGGACGGGCCAGGCGCAACAGTGCGGGCGGAACCAGACACTCGGTCTGAGCCATCACGGGGACATCGGGTCCGAGAGAACCCGGAAGGATCCGGTGGCCGAGTTCCGGTCGCCATCGTTGGTGCCGGCCCCTACGGCCTGGCCACCGCCTGCTATCTCGGCGCTGCCCATGTACCGCTGAGAATCTTCGGTGAGGCCATGGAGACGTGGCGGGCCCATATGCCCGAGGGCATGTTCCTGCAGACCGTTCCAGCCGCGTCAGCGATCGCGACGCCCGAGTTCGGGCACAGGTTCGTGGACTTCCGCGCGGCCCAGGGCGTGCTTCCGGAGGGTGATCGTCATCCGGTGCCCTTGGCGGAGTACCTCGACTACGGCCGCTGGTTCCAGAAGCGCCTGGTGCCCGAGCTGGAACCACGGCGGGTGCGCCGGATACGGACTGCCGACGGCGGCTTCAGCTTACTCCTCGACTCCGACCAGGAACTGCTCGCGGCCTCCGTGGTACTGGCCACCGGCGCGGTTCCCTTCGCTTACGTCCCACGGGAGTTGCACCAGTGCACCATGGCGGGCCTGGCCTCGCACACGAGCCAACACACTGATCTGCGCCGCTTCGCGGGACAAAGGCTGGCCGTCCTCGGCGCCGGCCAGTCCGCGCTGGAGTACGCGACCCTGCTACACGAGGCTGGGGCCCACGTCACTGTGATCGCCCGCACCGCGACCATCGTCTTCGACCCACCGCCGCCGGACGGAGCAAGCTACCGCCCTCATCACCCGCGGCTGCTCGATCCGCACTCGCCTCTCGGCCGTGGCCGTCCGCTGCTGGCCGCCTGCTGCCACGGCGGCGCGGCCTGTCGCCTTCTTCCGGCTCCGGTGCGCATGCAACTGCTGCGCACGGTGCCGAGGCCGTCCGGCGCTTGGTGGCTGAAGGAACGGGCGGACGGTCGGTTCCCGGTCCTGCTCGGTTGCACACTGCTTGCCGCCGTGCCGAGGGATGAGACGGTGTGCCTGCAACTGGTGACCGAACACGGCGGGTCGGAAACCTTGGTGGCCGACCACGTCCTGGCAGCCACGGGGTACCGGGTCAACATGCACCGCCTCGAGCTGCTGGAGCCTGGGCTCAGACAAGCGCTGCGGATGTTTGCCGGCGCACCGGTCCTCTCGTCCGGTTTCGAGTCATCCGTGCCCGGCCTGTACTTCACCGGTCTCGCGGCGGCCCCCACGTTCGGTCCGCTCCTGATGTTCGTCACCGGCACCGACTTCGCCGCCCGTCGCCTCACCGTCGACGTCGCGGCGAGGAAACGGTGGTAGCCGTATGCTTCCCCGTCGGCTTCGACAGGCACTGGCCGCCATGGTGCTGCTGCTGGCGGTGGCCTGCGGTGGGGAACAGGGACTGGCCGCGCCGCCTGTTTCTGGAAACTGGAAGCTGGCTTTCCACGACGAGTTCGACGGCTCGGAACTCGACACGGACAAGTGGGCCACCTGCTACGACTGGAACCGCAAGGGGTGTACCAACAGCGGCAACGACGAGGAACAGTGGTACCTGCCCGGCCAGGTGTCCGTGGGGCGGGGCGCCCTCACCCTGAGCGCTGAGCGACGTACGACCCGGGGCAGCGACGGCAGGACGTACCCTTGGAAGTCGGGAATGATCTCGACCGGCCGTGACCACTGGGACGCACGTCCCCGCTCGACCTTCACGTACGGATACTTCGAGGCTGCCATCAGGATTCCTCCGCAAGCCGGCATGTTCCCGGCCTTCTGGATGATGCCCGCGTCCCGGTTCACGCCCCCTGAACTGGACATCATGGAGTTCCTCGGAGACACCCAGCGGGTTTTCATGTACGCGCACTGGCGGGGCCCGGACGGCGACAGCCGTGCGCGAGGGAGCTACGGACCCGTGGCATTCCCGGCCAAGTACCACGTGTTCGCCCTGCTGTGGACCCCCGACGAGCTGAGCTGGTACGTGGACGGTGTCCGGCGGTTCCGGGTGACCGAGCCCGAACGGATTCCCCATGTCCCTATGGAAGTCCTGGTCAATCTCGCCGTCGGCGTACCGAAGTCGCCGCCTCGTTCGGTGGACTCGGCCGAGATGAAGGTGGACTGGGTTCGCGTCTGGCAGCGGTGACGGAAGGACATGCGTCACTGCGTTCCCGAGGGCGGGGGCAGCGCCGCGTAGGGTCGGTTGATGCCGACTCGTAGGCGCCGGTACGTTCGCCAGGCCCTCGTCGGCACCCCCTCGGGGAACGGCGCAACGGGGCCACCCGCACCCCTCGCCCAAGACCGGAAGCGATCTCGGCCGGTGTCGGCCCGCACCATCAGCCTGGCGATGCGCAGTGGTTCGTCCGCGCCGGAGCTGAATCCGTACCGGACGGCCGTGGCCGAGGTCCAGCCCGTCTCACGCACCAGGCGACGGACAGAGCGGCTCGAGAGCCCGTGCGGATAGGCGAAGGAGTCGACGCGATGTCCGAGCGCGTCCTGGAGCTGGGCCTTGCAGCCTTCGATCTCCTCCCGAGCGCGGCGCCACGGCAGGACGTCCAACTGCGGGTGCGTCCGGGTGTGCCCCCCGATCTCGACGCCGATGGCATCCAGTTCCGAGACCTGCCGCCACGTCAGCATCGAGGCAGGTGGGAAGAGACTTCCGCGTTCGGAGGGGCCGGAGGGCCCGGCGAGGGCACCCGTGGTGATGTACAGAGTCGCCGGCAGTCCTCGTGCGGCGAGCAGCGGAGCCACGGTGGAATGGAAGTCGGCGAACCCGTCGTCGAAGGTCAGAACGGCTGGCCGGGGTGGCAGGGGCGGACCGCCCTGCAGCGCCGCGACAAGACTTTGCAGCGGGATGACCTCCAACCCGCTGTCCGCGAGGAGGTCGAGCTGCTCCTCGAAGACGCGGGGACTTATGGTGAACGGTGCGATCCACGAGGGCGGGGCCGTGGACACCGAGTGGTACAGGAAGACGGGCACGGGCTGGAGTGTCATGACGGACCCACCCTCGTCAGCTCTCGTGCCGGGGCGGTGGTCGCGCCGGGCGAAGAGCGGGCGGAACGCAGGGCACGTGCACGGCCCACGGCGTAGCCCGCGGCGGTGGCGCCAACTCCCAAGGACAGCGCTGCGCAGGTAAGCAGCGGCGCGGGCCGGGCCGGTCCCAGGGCACGGCGGAAAGCACGGGGGATGGTCGACCTGAGGTAGGTGCGTTCGCTGGATAGGGCGGCGTTGCCGCTGCTGTGCTGGGCGACCAATGCTTTGGAGAGTCCTTCGGCATAGCAGCGCGACCGGAAGTACGACCAGTCGGCGCGAGCCGAGGGGACTCGGTGCCGGACGGCTGCCGACGGGTCGTAGAGCAGCACGGCGCCGGGGCGCCGGGACGTGATTCGCAGGCACATCTCCGTCTCTTCGCAGCCCAGCGGCCGGGTCCCCACCCTCCCCAGGTCGGTGCGGAAGCCGCCGACCGCCAGCAGCGTGTCCCTTCGGAAGGACATGTTGGCTCCGATGAAGTTGCGTACTGGGGAGGGCTCTTCTGGCAGACCGCGGTACGAACAGCCGACCACCCAGTCGAACTCCGGGGGGAACCAGGCTGGCCTGCTGTTCTGCCACCAGGGAACGACAAGCCCTCCGACGCCCACGACGTCGGGGTCGCCGTATCGGGTCAGCAGGCGGTCGGTCCATGAGGGGTGGGCGGTCGCGTCGTCGTCGAGGAAGGCCACTACGTCTCCGACCGCTGCCTCCACACCCGTGTTGCGGGCGCCGGACAGACCCTTCTGGTACTGGTTGGGCACGACTCGGACGCCGGGCAGCCAGCGGCGGGCGAGTCGGTAGAGGCCCGGGCAGTGGTCGACGACCAGCACAATGTCGTCCGCCGGACGGCGCTGGGACTGTACCGAGGTGATGGCGGCCTGGAGATCGTCCCAGCGATCGAGCGTGTAGGCGCACACGACGACCGAGAGGCTCGGTGCGGTGTTCATGAGGTCCTCCCGGAAGTGGTAACCAGCCAACGAGATCGCCAGATCAGCAACGGCGCGGCGATGAGGCACTCCGCCGCGAGCCAGGCGACACCTGCCCCCGTCACACCCATCACCGGCAGCAGGAATCCGGCCAGCCCCAGCACCAGGACGCACAGGGCGGCCTGCAGTCCGACCAGCAGACGCAGGCGCCTGCGGGCCCGCAGCACATCCACGGCCACGCTGAAGACCAGGTTGGGAAGCGCGGACAGGGCCAGCAGGCGGAGCAGATTGGTGCCGTGCTCGGAGTAGCCGGCTCCGAAGAGAGCGAGTATCCAAGGGGCTCCCGCCACGATCACGACGACGCCGCCGGCCAGCAGCATCCCGGAGTGGCGCAGAACCCGTAGCGCTTGCTCGACGAGCTGTTCGGGCCGGCGCACCGCCTCGACCACCAGCGAGCTGCCCATGTTGCGCACCACCAGGAACAACACATAGCCGATGATCCAGGCGAGCGAGAAGTAGGCGCTTTGGGCCGCACCCAGGGTGTTCAGCACCAGCAGTGGCACGAGGGTGTACGCGGCCATCCTGAAGAGCGAGCCGACGTAGTCGGCCGCCGCGTAGCCCAGCAGGCGCGGTGGGCGTGCCATTTGCGCGTTCTCCCGCTCGTGGTGTGGCACCGCTCGCCGCATCAGAAGGTAGTTGGCCACGAGGAGGGAGATGAGAAGAGCTCCGGCCCACGACAGGAGGATCCCCGACTGCAGGGCCAGCGCGGCTCCGGCGGCGAGGAGCAGGATCTTGGCGGCGGCGAAGACCGAGTTCTCCGCTACGACCCAGCCGGGACGACTCAGCGCCGTCAGCGCACCGTCCTGCAGGACGAAGATGGTGTATGCGGCGGTCGCCGCGACGAAGCAGAAACCGACCGTGGGGTCGCGGAGGAAGTCCAGACCAGACGTGAGTACGGGGATGAGAGCGAGGAAGGCGACGGCGACCACGGCGCTCCATGAGGCGCTCACGGAGTAGCAGGTAAGCACCAGCTTGCGGGTTTGCCGTCCGGAACAGGGCAGGAAGCGGATCAGGAAGTCGTTTAGGTTTAGCTGGCCGATGTTGGCCAGGAGCAGAGAGGCGGAGAGGGCCGAGTAACCCAGTCCCACTACGGCGTCGTCGTACCAGTGTGTGGCGAGCAACCAGAAAAGGGAGCCGACCCCGGCGTTGATCAGGGAACTGATCGCCAGCAGATGGCCGTTGCGCACCAGTGGCTCGCTGGGCAGAACGCGGGCGATCCCGGTTCGGACCGCTGTGGTCAGGCGGCGCCTCCTGCCAGAGGTGTGCGAGCTGTCCGGCATGTCGGCTGTTCCGGAGCCGCCGAGTTCCTGTGAGGTGTACACAATCTCTCCTCAGTACCGGCTGCTGTCGGTGCGGTTCAGGCGGTGGCTGCGTAGATAGCCGAACGGCCCGTACAGCAACCCGCGAAGCTCCAGCAGCGCAAGCCGTCGAGACCATGCGGTGCCCGGTTGCGCCCGGCCGTGAGCTCTGCTCACGGCGTACCGGATGCCCCGGGGCAGCCGACGCAACAGGGCTGGGATCATGCGGGGTTCGTGGAGCAGGGCGCCGGTGAGGTATGCCCCGAGCCCAGCGCCGTAACCGAATGCCTGATTGTCCAGGGCGTCTGGTGTGCGGCGATGGCGGTGCCAGACGATCGCGCCCGGCTGGTAGGCCAGGGTGTGGCCCGCAGTCAGTATGCGGAAGAAGGCGAGCAGGTCGTCTCCGCCGTGTGCCGGGGTCCCGGTACCCGTCGCAGGGTCGAATCCGAGCAGCGCGCGCAGTGGCTCGATGAGGAAGGCCATGTTGGTGCCGGAACCGAAGCGCCCGGCGGTGAACGGGAACAGCGGGTCTGAAGGAGGGTCATCCAACGACCACGTGCAGGGCACGTATCCCTTCGCGAATCCACCGTGGCGCTCAAGCATGACCTGGGACTCCGTCGCGAGTTCGCCAGGGACGATCAGCCCGGTCACGCAGCCGATCCGCCGGTCCCTGGAAAAGGTCTCGGCGAGTGCGGACAGCCATCGGGCGTCGACGAGGGTGTCGTCATCGGTGAAGGCGGCGATCCGACCGCGGGCGACGGTCAGTCCTCGGTTGTGCGCACGGGCCAGACCGGCAACGGGCTCCTGTACGTAGTGGACTCGTTCGCCGTACGTTCCGCGGACCAACCGCTCGGCCGCCCGGTCGGAAGGGGCGTTGTCCACCACGATCACCTCGAACCGGGACCGCGGGTAGTCCATCCGCAGGAGGGAGTCCAGGCACTGCCTCAGCAACTCGGGGCGGTTGTGGGTAGCAACGATGACACTGATGTCCGGAGCACTGTGAGGAGGAGCTGCTGCGGGCGTGGCGCTGTTGTGGGCGGTGCCCTGACGAGGGGCGACGACGGCTGCCTTCGGCCATGGGGAGGGCACGATACCGTCAGGCGGGCGGCTTGCCTCATGGGCCGTCGACCGTCGGGCTGTTACGACGTCGAGTTCGCGCTCGGCCGTGTCGGCCAGGGCCTGCCAAAGAGTCAGGGGGTCGTTGCCGATGGCGTCCACCATGCCCAGCGGGCGACCGTGCAGCCGAACCAGGGCCAGGACATGACCCCGCGGATGGACATGCTCGCTACTGCCTGGCGGACTGAACCCGCCCGGCACGGCAAGATCGATGTCCACGACCCGGAGTGGGACGAACGCCGGGACGTCGGCGACGGAGACCGACGTGCCCGGATCAAACCGTTGGCTGATGGCGCTCACTGCTTGCTCCGTCCGGCCTGGGCGGCGGGGCGCTCGGAGAGCAGCGTGCGCAGCACTCGGCGGCCGTCGGATATGGCACGCAGGTTGGAGCGGCCGCTGCGGCGGGGGAGTTCAAGGCTGGGCACCTCGGCGATGCGCAGACCGGAGCGGAGCGCGTGCGCGACCATCTCGGTCTCGATTTCGAAACCGGAGGAGTGCAGGTCGAGGTCTTCCAGGAAGCTGCGGCGGAAGGCGCAGTACCCGTAGCAGAGGTCGGTCAGTGAGGCGTGGTACAGGCGGTTTACGGCGGCCAGCAGGACCTGATTGCCCAGGCGCCTGAAGGGTGTGATGTCGAGTGAGCCGCCGCCGGCCATGAATCGTGAGCCCTTCACGAAGTCGTAGCCGTTGTCCAGGAAATGCAGGAAGTGCGGGATCTCCCCGGGCACCATGCTGCCGTCCGCGTCGATCATCACGATGTAGTCGCAGGTCGCGGCGAGGAACCCGGTGCGCAGGGCGTTGCCCTTGCCTGGGCCGCTCTGCTCGACGTGGCGGACGGTGGGCAGGCAGTGCTGCGCCATGTGCACAGTGGCGTCTTTGGAGTCGCCGTCGACCAGAATGACCTCGTCGATGCTGTCCGGGATCTGTTCGAAGACCCACGGGATGTTGGGCGCCTCATTGCGGGCGGGTACGACGAGGCTCACGGTGGCGCGGGGCGGGGGGCGGTCCTCCGCCCGGCGCAGTGGGTGGGCGGAGGGGTCTGTGGACCGGCGGGCCGGGTGTCCCGCAGGGCCGCCGCCGTTGGGCTGATGGGTGAGGACAGGGTGATCGTTCAGGTGAGGGGCGTTGTTCATAGTGCCGGTGTCTCCGGGATCGATTCGGCGCGTGCCCGGACAATGGGCCGCTGCTTGGGTCGAGGCATCGGTCCTGCCAGAGGGCTTCGCCTGTCGACCGTGTGACATCTGCGGGGCGGTCCACGACTTGGTGGGCTCGCGTAGACGCCATATGTTTATGACGTATACGTACATATTTGGGCATTTCGGGCATTAAGTCAAACGCGGGGCGCTGCACCGAGACCGGGGACCGGTCCCGGGACTGTCAGGCGCGGCGGAAAACCGTGGTGTGGCGGCGCCGTGAGTCGCGCCGCAGAAGAGAGCGACCGCCGCATGCTCTGGGTGCGGGATGCCATGGATCGCGCCTACGCGCAGCCGCTGGATGTGCCGGTCCTGGCCCGGATCGCCCATGTGTCCGAGGTGCACTTCGCGCGCACTTCCGGGTCACGTTCGGCGAGACGCCGTACCTCTATCTGCAGCGCCGGTGGGTCGAGCGAGCCACGTTCCTGCTGCGGGAGACCGGCCGCAGGGTTACGGACGTCTGCTTCGCCGTCGGCTTCGGCAGTCCGGGGACCTTCAGCCGCACGTTCCGTGACATAGTCGGCCGGTCGCCGAGGGCTCGACTTCTACACACCGACGCTGACCTGTGCTTCATTTGCTGGCGGACCGTCAAGGTCCCCAGCAGCCCGGAGTGCAAGAGCCCTCGTTTGACCGTGCCAGGCCACCGGGACAAAGTGGTAGATATGGCGCAATGGTTTCGAGGTCGCGAACGCCCCTTCCAGCGCATCGGTCAGCGCGTTCCGCGGAGGCGACCGCCACCCACCGGCGTACAGCGGACCACGACACCCGCGGGGCCTGCTGCAGCACCCGCGCCGGAGCCAGCCACGGCACGCGACTCGGAGCCGACACCCACTACACGGGCACCGGACCCCCCGCCAGTCGGCAAATCCCACCTCCGCCTAATGGTGGCGTACGTCCTTTGCGTAATCCCCCCCACCGTCGTCTACCTCACCGTCCCCTCCCGCCACACCACAAGCTGGGCCCTCATCGGCCTCGGCTCAGTAGCCGCAATCCTCGTCGGCGTCCACCGCAACCGCCCCGCCCACCGCTGGCCCTGGCTCCTCCTGGCCGCAGCCAACCTCGCCTTCACAGGCGGCGACACCACCTACAACCTCCTCGAAGCCGCCTTCAACGAGCAGAACCCGTTCCCCTCCCCGGCGGACGTCTTCTACCTCGCCACCTATCCGCTGTTCGCCGCCGGGATCTTCGGGATCATCCACTTCCGCTTCCCGGCCCGTGACCGCGCCGGGCTGCTGGACGCGCTGATCCTCACGTCGGGCCTCGCGCTTCTCTCCTGGGTGCATCTGATCAACCCGATCGCACAAACCGAGGGGCAGACCTGGCTGGAGCGGGCGATCTCGGTGGCCTATCCGCTGGGCGATGTGCTGATTCTGGCCATGCTCGTGGGGCTGGTCAGCCTCGGCGGCATCCGGGAACGTTCGGTGCAGCTGCTGGCGGTCGGGACGGTCGGCATCCTCGTGTCCGACGTGCTGTACGGGGTGCTCCAGTTGAAGGGGACCTGGCAGGTCGGTACGCCCATGGACCTGGGCTGGGTGGTCTTCTTCACCGCCTGGGGGCTGGCGGCCCTGCATCCGTCCATGGTGCGGCTGACCGAGCCGATGGCCCAGCCCGGGCTCGGCAGCACCAAGTGGCGGCTCGCCGCCCTCGCCGGCGCCTCGCTGATCGCGCCCGCCATGCTGCTGGCCCAGTCCTTGCGCGGACATGCCCATGATGTCCCGGTCACCGCGGTCTTCTCCGGATTGATGTTCCTGTTCGTGCTGGCCCGGCTGTGGGGTCTGGTCGACGAACACCGCAAGGCCGTCGCCCGCGAACGGAGTCTGCGCGTGGCGGCGGTGTCACTGGTCGCGGCCGTCAGCCCCGAGGAAGTGGCCGGCGCTGTCAGGGCGGCGGCAGCCACCCTCTTCGGACAACGACAGGAGGCCGCCCACGCGGCGGTGCTGCTGGTCTTCGACCGGGACCGGTCCTCGCTGCTTCCCGTGGGCATCCCGGAACCCCGCTCCGCCTGGTCCCTCGACGGCGGCCGTCCCGGCCAGAGCCCTTCGGAGCTGCTGTCCCGGGGCACCCGTCTGATCGACGTCGGTGATCTCGGCCCCGAAGTCGCCGGTGCCCTCGCGCCGTCACCCGCAGCGCTCCTGTGCCCGCTGCGACTCGAGGCCTCCGGTGCGCAGGAGCCGTTGATCGGCGCGCTGCTCCTGGCGGGCCCTGTGAAGAGACTCAAGGAGCTGTCGGGCCCGGCGGAGTCGCTGGCCGCGCAGGCCGCGCTGGCGCTGGCCCGGGTCGGACTCAACGAGGAGATCAACCGCCGTAGGAGCGAGGCGTACTTCCGCACCCTCGTGCACAACACCTCCGACGTTATCCTCATTGTCGACGACGACGACACCGTCCGGTACGCCAGCCCTTCGGCGTACGAGATGTTCGGGCGTGATCTGCAGGTGAACACCCCGCTGGCCCAGCTGGTGGCGCCGAGGGACCACCAGCGCGCCCTGCACACGCTGGAGCGCGTCCGGGCCGGGGACGGCGTGGACAGCGGCCAGGACATCCGCGACGACTGGCAGGTCGTACGAGGTGAGGAAGGACGCCTCGACGTCGAGGTCCGGTGCCGGAACCTGCGTCACGAGCAGACCGTGCACGGTGTCGTCCTCACCCTGCGGGACGTGACCGAGCAACGCCAGCTCGAACGCGAACTCGTCCACCGGGCCTTCCACGACTCGCTGACCGGACTGCCCAACCGGGTCCTGTTGCTCGAGCGTATCGAGCGTGCCCTGCTGCGCGGCCGCCGCGATGCCGGTCTCACCGGTGTGCTCTTCGTCGACCTCGACGACTTCAAGGTCGTCAACGACATGATGGGCCACTCGGTCGGCGACGAACTGCTGGTCGCCGTGGCGCAGCGGCTGACCGCCGCGCTGCGGCTCAGCGACACCGCGGCCCGGCTGGGGGGCGACGAGTTCGCCATCCTCATGGAGGGCGCCAGGGATCCGGCCGACGCCGAGGCGCTCGCCGAGCAGATCGTAGGGACCCTGGGCCGCCCGTTCCGGCTGGTCAGCGGATCCACCAGCGTCTCGGCCTGCGTCGGTGTGGCGATCGCGCACCCTGGCGACGAGGCCGAGGAACTCCTCGGCCACGCCGACCTCGCCCTGTACGCGGCCAAGACCGCGGGCAAGCGGCAGTGGCAGCGCTACCGTCCCGACCTGCACACCGGCATGGCCGAACGCCACGAACTTCGGGCCTCTCTGGCCGGCGCGATCACCAAGCAGTCCTTCGCCATGCGTTACCAGCCGATCGTGGAGATCGTCACCGGCAACGTCGTCGGATTTGAGGCTCTGATCCGCTGGCCGCACAGCAGACGCGGACTGGTGCCGCCGGACCAGTTCATCAACCTGGCCGAGGAGACAGGGCAGATCATGCCGCTCGGTGCCTGGGTGCTGGAGCGCGCCGCCACCGACGTCGCCCGCTGGCAGCAGCTGCGGCCAAGGCCCGAATCCCTCCGTCTCAACGTCAATGTGTCGGCCCGTCAGTTCAGGGACGCCCGGTTCGTGGACGAGGTGCGTCAGGTCCTCGACCGCTCGGGTCTGGCTCCGGGGTCGCTGGTCCTGGAACTCACCGAGTCGGTGCTCGTACGGCGCGACGAACAGATCCGGGCCGCCATGGGCACCCTGAAGGAACTCGGGGTCTCCCTCGCCATCGACGACTTCGGCACCGGATTCTCCTCGCTCAGCTATCTGCGCGAGTTCCCCATCGACGTACTCAAGGTGGACAAGTCCTTCATCGACGACATCGTCACCGACGGCCAGCAGGTCGCCCTGGTCGAGGGCATCGTGCGCATCGCCGACGTCCTCGGTCTCCAGGTGATCGCCGAGGGCATCGAGAACGACGGGCAGCGCGATCTGCTCGGGGCCATGGGCTGCCGCTACGGGCAGGGTTTTCTGTTCGCCCGGCCGATGGCGGCGGCCGAGGCACAGCGGTTCCTGATGGTGAACCAGGAACGGCAGTTCGCCGGACGGCAGTCCTCGACCGTGCCGCGCGGCAGCCGACGCACTTCCCTGCCCGCAGCCGCAGCCGCGGCACGTCGTACGCAGCACTGGGACGAACTCGCGCAGCTGCGCAGAGAAAGCCGGATGTGCGACGCGGTGATCGACGAGGTACGCGGCCGGCGCATCCGCAGCGGCGACCACTGGCTGACCGACTTCGCCTCCTGCAACTACCTGGGCTTCGACCTCGACCCCGAGATCATGGACGCCATCGAGCCGCACGTCCGCCGCTGGGGCACTCACCCCAGCTGGTCGCGGCTGATCGGCAATCCCCGCCTGTATCCGCAGATCGAGGCACAGCTGGCCGATCTGCTGGGCGCCCCCGACGTGCTTCTCCTCCCGACGATCACCCTGATCCACGCGTCGGTGATACCGGTGCTCGCGGCCGGCCGACGCGGCGGTGGGCATGTCTTCGTCGAGGCCCGGGCCCACCGCACCATGTACGACGGCTGTCTGGTGGCCCAGGAACAGGGAGCGACGGTACGCCGCTTCCACGCGGACCGTCCCGACGAACTGACCCGGCTGTTGCGCGCGTCTCCCGTCGGCGCCCCCAGACTTGTCTGCGTCGACGGCGTCAACAGCATGACCGGCAACCTCCCCAATCTGCCGGAGCTGCTCCGCATCTGCCGCCGCGAGGGCGCGCTGCTCTACGTCGACGACGCCCACGGCTTCGGAGTGATCGGGGAACGCGGCGCCGCCGAGACGTCCCCGTACGGCATGCGCGGCAACAGTGTCGTACGGCACTTCGGGGAGTCGTACGACGACATCGTCCTGGTCGGCGGCTTCTCCAAGGCGTACTCGTCCCTGCTGGCCTTCGTCACCGCGCCGCCCGCCCTCAAGGCGCATCTGAAGGTCGCCGCCGGCCCCTACCTCTACTCGGGGCCCTCCCCGACCGCCTCCCTCGCCACCGCGCTCGCGGGCCTGGACGTCAACGAGCGCCGGGGCGACGCGATCCGGGCCGATCTGCACCGCAAGACCGCCCGGGTCCTGGACCACACACGCGGCCTCGACCTGGCCACCCCGAACACCGACGGACTGCCCATCATCGAGATCCCGCTCGCCGAGGACGCCGATCTCACGGCCGTCGGTGAGTATCTGTGGGACAAAGGGGTCTACGTCACGCTCGCCGCCTATCCGCTGGTGCCGCGCGACCAGGTCGGCTTCCGGGTCCAGATCACCGCGCGGAACACCGATGACGAGATCGACCGCCTCAACGACGTACTGACCTCGGTGGCCGAGCGATTCCCCGTGAGGCGGACCGCCGCGGCGGGGGGTCGGCCATGAGCGTGAGGGCCCACGGGCGCGGTGCACCCGGCACACCCACGAACCGGCGCAACGCGGACGCCGACTGGGACCGCTGGCCCGTGGACGCCTACCTGGACGAGAACTACCGCAGGATCCACCCGTCCGACGCGGCGGTCATCCGGCATCACGCCGCCCTGTACCGGACGCTGGCGCCGGGAAGCGTCGCCCGTTCCCTGGAGTGCGGCGCCGGACCCAACCTCTACCCCCTCATGCAGGCCGCCGCGGCCGGCCGCCGTATCGACGCCGTCGAGCCCGGAGCGAGCAACATCGCCTATCTCACGCGGCAGTTGCGCGACGGCCCGGACCCGCACTGGGCGGCCTTCTACGCCCTGTGCCGGGAACTCGACCCCGCCCTGCCCGCCCGCCTCTCCGACGCCCTGGCACGGGTACGGGTCGTGCCGGGCAGCGCCCGCACCCTGCCGGACGGCGCCTACGACCTGGCGTCGATGAACTTCGTGGCCGAAAGCGTCACCGAGGACCTGGGTGAATTCGCCGCCCTGTGCCGTGCGTTCATCCGCTCCGTCCACCCGGGCGGACGGCTCGTCGCCGCCTTCATGGAGAACATGCCCAGCTATCGCATCGCCTCCGGGACGCGCTGGCCGGCCTGCCCGGTGGGTGCGGACACCGTTCACGACGTCTTCGACCCGTACACGGAGGACCTGCGGATCAGGCGCGTACGCAAGGACCCGACTTTGCCCGAGTACGGGGACACCGGCATGGTGCTGCTGCGTGCCGTACGGCGTGAGGCCGCCTGAGCGCTCCGTTTGGAAGCGCGACGGACGCTGTCAGCGCGATCCCGTCGGCTGGGCGAGGCGGCTCGCGGGCAAGGTGGCGGTAGGCAGCGGGAGGGTGTTGTGCTCGGTGTGGCGGAGGTGATGTACGTACTGCTCTCGGGGCATGAGAACGCAACCCAGGTCGCGGATGTGCGGGCTGTCCCGCTGCGCGTCCAGCAACTCGCCGCCGGCCTGTGCGAAGCGCGCCGCGAGGTCGGCCACCGCGACCTTGGAGGCACCGGGACGGTGGAAGAACATCGAGTCCATGCTGAAGACCGATCCGACCTGGATGCCGAAGACCCCGCCGATGAGATCGCCGTCCTCGCCGTCCTCCCACACCTCGACGCTGTGCGCGGGACCCAGTTCGCGCAGGCGCATCAGGCTCTCGATCAGCTCGTCGGTGAGCCACAGGGGGACGCGGTCGGCCCGGCATTCGCGGACCACCGCCTCGAACCGCCGGTCCAGGCTGGTCGACCACGACAGCCGGTTGCGCAGCCGCCGGGCGAGGCTACGACTGAGGTGCGGGGCCGAGACGGGCAGCACGGGCCTGGGGTCGGGCGACCACCAGGAGACGGCGTAGGGATCGGCCGATTCCTCGCCCATGAGCGGGATGCGGCCTTCCTGGACCTGATCGGCGAAGACCACCTCGTTGAGGGCGAGGGCGTACTCGTCGGATGCCGGGAACGGATAGGCCCCGGCGCGGTACGCCGCCAGGAGGTCGGCGGGACTGAGGTCGGCGCCGAAGGCCACCGGACCGTCGGGCGCCGCTTTGAGCACGTCCAGCGCCTCCCAGCAAGGGCGTCGGCTCACCACCGTGCCACTCCCTGCTCTTGGCTCTTGACCGGCCGGGCGTCGTCGGCCTGTTGGAGGAAGTCGATGTAACGGTCCATCATCTCCGCGTCCACCGGCGGAATGTCGATTCCGGCGTCCACCAGCGCCCGTTCCGCGTTGTCGCGGGTGAACTCTGTGAAAACGCCCTGGAAGTACATCTCACTCACAGTGATGTCCGCGCGGGCGCACCGGTCGACGAAGAGCGGGACGAACGGGGTGATCGCGTCGGTGGGATGCCCGGCCGCGTACTTCACCAGAGCGGCGATCCACTCGGCGTAGGGGATTTCCCGGACCGGGTGACCCTGTCGGCGCAGCCGCTCGGCGAGCGAACTCAGCAGCGTGGGACGGGGGTTGGTGAGGTGGTAGACCTCGCCGCGAGCGGGACGGCGGGTGGAGATGTGTCCGATGGCGCGGGCGAGGTGGTCGGCCGGCAGGAAGTCCAGCGGCAGCGGGACGTCGGGGCACAGCCCGGTCCGTGCGATGAAGTCGAAGAGGGCGGCCAGCTCGCTGCTGGTGTTCATCACGCCGGTTCCGCTGCGGCCCGTGATGTCCATCAGGCGGTAGACGGCGACCGGCAGGCCCGCGTCGGACGCCTTCTGCAGCAGCGCCTCGGCCACCCACTTGGTCTCCACGTAACCCACCGACAGATACTCGGGGAAGCGCAGCGGCGTCTCCTCCGTCACCTCGTGTACACCGGCCGGCCCGAATCCGGCGAGCACCGCCATGCTGGAGGTGAAGTGGACGGGGACGGCCCGGCGGGCGGCGAGGCGGATGATCTCGTATGTTCCGTCGACGTTGGACGCGCGCAAGTCGTGGTACGCGTAGATGAAGTTGACCTGGCCTCCGAAGTGGTAGACGGCGTCGATGGTCGATCCCAGCTCCTCGAACCGACTGGGAGACAGCCCCAGTTCGGGCTTGCCCAGGTCGCCGACGACCGGCTGGACACGCTCGCTGGACAGATCGCTGAGGACGTACCGCTGGTGGCTCGCGCGGAGCCGCTCCATGCCGTGTTGCTCGTCGGAGGCCCTGACCAGGCAGAGGATCCGTCCCGTCGTCCTGCGCAGCAGTTCGTCGATCATGTACGCGCCGCAGAACCCCGTCGCCCCGGTGAGGAGGACGTCGCCGGGGTACCGGGGGTCCGGAGCCGGGGCGTCACGGCCCACTGCCGGAACGCGCCGGTCGGTCTCGGCGGCGAAGTCGACGCTCCCGCCGTCCGGATGGGCCAGCGTGCCCGCCCGAGCCTGGCGCACGGACTCGGCGAACGCGGCGAGCGTCGGATACCGCAGCAGTGAACGGGTCAGGTCGCGGATCTGTGTGACGCCGATGCCGAACACGACGCGGGTCCGGGCGAGCATCTCCATGGCCAGCAGCGAGTTGCCGCCCAGCTCGAAGAAGTCGTCGTGCGGACGAACGTAGTCCACATCCAGGATCTGGCCCCACAACTGGGCCATCCCCTGGGGCACCGGACGGTCGTCGGCGCCGGCCGTCGGCGTGGCGGTCGCGGTTTCCGGCACCGCCCTGCGGTCGAGCTTCCCACCGGGCGTGACAGGCAGCCTCTCCACCGCGTGGAAGGCTGCCGGGATCATGTGGCCCGGCAGGACCTCTGCGAGTGCCGACCGCAGCCGTGCGCTCAGCACCGCCTCACCGCCGGCCGGTGGCGAGGCCGGCGTGAAGTAAGCGACGAGGTCCCGGTCGCCACTGGCGCGCGTCCGGGCCACCACCATCGCCTGGCCGATCTCCGGAAGGGCGACGAGGGCGGCCTCGACTTCGGCCGGGTCGACACGGAACCCGCGGATCTTCATCTGGTCGTCGACCCGGCCCAGGACCTCCAGGTTGCCGTCGTAGCGCCGGCGGCCCAGATCCCCGGTGCGATACATCCGCTCCCCCGGCGCCGAGCCGTGCGGGTCGGGCAGGAACTGCTGTGCGGTCCGGGCGGGTTGTCGCCAGATACCGCGTGCCACCCCCGGGCCGCCGATGTAGATCTCGCCGCGCTCGCCGGGCGGCACCTGGCGCAGTTCGGCGTCGAGCACGTGGACGTGATTGCCCTCCGGGGGCCTGCCGATCGGGGCGACGGCGGTGTCCGGCGCGGCGAGCACTTCCTCGTTGAGGTCGCAGAGCGTGGAGGTGATGGTGGTCTCGGTGAGTCCGTAGGCGTTGACGAACCGCGCGCCGGGGATCCGGTGCAGAATGGCGCGGCAGTCCTTCGCGGTGACGATCTCGCCGCCGACGATGACGAGCCTCAGCGATGCGAGGCTCTCGGTGCGGTCCTGGACGGACACGATCCGATGCCAGTAGGCGGGGGTCAGGTCGGCGACAGTGATCCCGTGCTCCGGGAGATGGTGCAGCAGGTCGGTGGGTGCCCACGAGTGTGTTCCCGCGAGGACGAGTGTCGCGCCGCTGATCAGGGTGGCGAAGATCTGCTCCAGCGAGGTGTCGAAGCCGAGCGCCGCGGCGTGCAGCACCCGGTCGCCGGGCGTCAGTTCGTATGCCCGGGCCACCGTGGTGAGGGAGTGTGCCAGTGACCGGTGACTGATCATCACCCCCTTGGGAGGTCCGGTGGATCCGGAAGTGTAGATCACGTAGGCGAGGTCGTCCGGCCGGGGGCCGGGGGCCGACTGTGCCGACCGGGGGTCCTGCGGCGGTGCCTGCGGGGCCGGTTGCCCGGCATGGACGATCCGCGCCTCGCACTCGGCGAACATCGGGGCGTGCTCGCGGCTCGAGACGATCAGGCGTGAACCGGTCTCCGCGACCAATCCGGCTATCCGTTGCCGTGGAGTCGCCGGGTCGAGGGGCAGGAACGCGCCACCGGAGCTCAGTACCGCCAGCAGCGCGACGACCAGCTCGGGCACGCGGTCGAGGCACACGGTGACCACGGACTCCGCGCCGACGCCCGACTCCCGCAGCTCGTGTGCAAGCCGGTCGGCGCGGCCGGTCAGGTCGGCGTAGCTGAGCCGGCCCGCGTCCGAGATCACCGCGAGAGCGGACGGCTCACGCCGTGCCCGCTCCCGGACCAGCTCGGGCACGGTGCTCGGCCCGGCTTCCGGGGGCCGCCGCTCGGCGCGGGCGCTCGCGGGCCGCATGTCGGTCCACAGGCGGTCGACCAGGCTCCCGCACGACGCGGCGGACTCCGGTCCGCCGATCCGATACCACCCGGCCGGAATCCGTCGATCGGCAGGCCAGATCGCGTACTGCTCCTCGTCGTTGCGCAGTACGACGCACAGCGCAGCCGACTCTGCCGACGGGTGGTCACGTTCCGTCACCTTGGGTCTCCTGCCTCGCGCGGCGTCCTGCGGAGCACGACCTGCGCGGTTCGCGGGAGAGGGGCCGCCGCCATCACCCATTCCCTTCCGAGGGCGTCGCGGGCAATCCGGCCAGGCGGCCGAGCGGTGGCGCGAGGACGAGGTGCTCCGCCTCCTCGGCGCTGACCGGCTCGGCGAAGAGATACCCCTGGCCGAGTCGGCAGCCCATGGAGATCAGCGATTCCTGCTGCCTCACGTCCTCCACTCCTTCGGCGATCACGGTGAGGCCGAGCGTGTCGGCGAGATGCGTGATGCCTTCGACCAGGGCGTACTGCTCGGGCGAGCGCCCGAGTTGGTCGATGAACGACTTGTCGATCTTGAGTATCGAGATCGGGAACTCACGCAGATAGCTCAGCGACGAGTAACCCGTTCCGAAATCGTCAATCGCGAAGCGGACGCCGAGGTCGGTGAGCGAACTCATCTCGGCCAGTATGCGCTCGTCGTTGTACATCAGCACACTCTCGGTCAGTTCCAGTACGAGAGACGACGGTTCGATGCCGGAGAGTTGCAGGGCGCGCCGGACCACGTTGGGGAAATCTTCGTCCCGGAACTGACGCGGCGACACGTTCACGCTGACGTAAGGTGCGTTGCGGTCGGCCGTCCCGTGGCGCAGCACGGAGTCCTCCCACTGGACAGCCTCGGCCGCGGCCTGATCAAGCACCCAGGCCCCGAGCGGGACGATCTGCCCGCTCTCCTCGGCCAGCGTGATGAACTGCTCCGGCAGCACCATGCCGCGCGTGGAGTGGGGCCAGCGAACGAGTGCCTCGAAGCCGGCGATCCGCCCGCTGGTCAGCTCCACGATGGGCTGGTAGAGCACCATGAACGACGTCTCGATCGACGAACTGTCCAGCCCCTCCTGCAACTTGGCACGCTCGGCCATGCCGCTCTGCAACTCCGGGTGGTAGTGACGCCACTGGCGCTTGCCCGCCGTCTTCGCCGCGTACAGGGCGAGATCGGCGTGTGTCAGCAGTTCAACCGAGTCGATGCTGTCCTCCGTCGTCGCGACGCCGACACTGGCGTATGTGCTCACCGGCCCCACACTGAGCCGGAACGGCTCGGCGAACACGGTCATCACGTGTTCGGTGAAGCGCTCCACGCCCGTCGTTGAGACGGAGCCCTCCACCAGGAGGGCGAACTCGTCGCCGCCGATGCGCGCGGCGGTGTCGGAGGCACGGACGGTGGTCTGCAGCCGGAGTGACAGCGCGACCAGGAGTTCGTCGCCCACGCTGTGGCCGTGTATGTCGTTGACGACCTTGAAGTCGTCTATGTCCACGAAGAGCACACCGACCACCGTGCCCTCGCGCTGAGCCTGCACAAGGGCGTGGTTGATCCGCTCTTGGAAGAGCACGCGGTTGGCCAGGCCGGTGAGCGAGTCGTGGAACGCCTGGTGGGTGAGTTCGCGTTCGAGCTTGCGCTGTTCGGTCACGTCCCGCAGGGTGAGCACCACCCCGCCGACGGTGGACTCCTCCCGCAGGTCGCTCCACCTCACCTCGACCTCGATGGTCGCCCGGTCGGTGCGGACCATGCGCCAGTGCTCGCGCATGGTCTGGTACTCGCGGCTCCGTATGCGGCCGAGCGTCTCGACCACTGTGCGGCTGTCCTGCGGCGGCACCAGATCGATGAGCTGGGTGCCCTCCAGGTTCGGAATGCCCAGCACCTGGTCGGCGGAGGGGCTGGCGTAACGGATCCGGTCGTCGTCGTCGAGGATCAGGATGACGTCGGAGGCGTTCTGCACCAGGGTGCGGAAGTACATCTCGCTGTTACGCCGATTGACTTCCTCGGCCAGGGCGACCCTCGCCACGGCAAGTGCCGCCTGTGCTGCGAGAGTCGCCAGCGTGTCGCGGAACACGAGCAGGTCGTGCTCGTCCCCGGCCACGATCAGTGCCCCGATCAGCGAATCGCCAGAGGGGTGATCCTGTGAGATGAGCGGGCAGACCAGCGCGTGGCCGGTGCGGCTCGGCTCCTCGTCCGGGCCCGTGAGGCGGGCGGCAAGATCGGGTCCTGCACCGTCGAGGGCCACCAGGCGGTTCTCGCCGGACGCGATCAGTTCCCGTACGGCCGCGGTCATCGGCGCAGACAGCGGCCCGTGTGCGCCGCCCTGCGCCCCATCCACCCAGAGCGTGTTGTCCGGCGTGGTGAGCAGCGCGGAACGCGGTGGGCCGTGCGACATCAGCTCCGTCACCGCGGAGTGCGCGGCGGCGGCCACATCCCGCAGATCGCCCGCTCCGCCCAGCGCCGACACCGCGTTGCGCAGCACCTTCTCCCGGCCGACCGCCCGCCGGTGGGTCGCCACCACGCCCGCCAGGCGGTAGAGCACGAGGAGGAAGAGCACCGCGGAGAACACCCCGATGACGCCGACGTTGGCACTCTCGCCGCGTACCGCCTGCGTCAGGAGGATGGCCGGCGCGATCAACGACGCCAGGGTGAGCAGGCTCAGCCGGCCCGTGCCGGCCTCCGGGCGCCATGCCACCGGCTGGGTCAGCGACCGCATGGTCGGATCGAGCGCGGCGGCCGCCCAGGCGCCGTACAGGACGGCCCAGCCGAGATCGACCGCGGTACCCGTGCGCCAGGTCCCGTTCAGTTGAATCAGGCCATAAGCCACGTCTGCGGTGAGCAGGCCGACAGTGCCCGCCGTGAGCAGCATGAGCGAGCGGCTCTTGCCGCCACGGCCGGCGAGCAGGCGCAGCAGCATTGCCAGTACGAGGATGTCGCCGAGCGGATAGGCGATGGAGAACGCCTTCTGCACCCAGGTGAGACCCTCGAGGCGGGCGTACGGATCGATGAGGAAGAGCCACGACAGCAGCGCCAGACCGACTGTCAGCGTCAGCGCGTCGACGAGGCTCGCGCGGTCACGCCAACCGGTGCGCCAGTGCACGAAGCCCAACAGCCCGGCCGCATAGAGCGGATATGCCGCGAGATAGAAGCCGTCGGCGATCGACGGGAATGAGACTTCCTCGTTGAGCAACTGGATGAGGATGATCTGGGTCGCCTGGCCCGCGGCGAAGGCGAAGTTTCCCGCGGCGAGCAACAGCCAGGGGAGGCGATGCTCGGGGCGGTTGAGAAAGATACCCAGGAAAATACCGCTGACGCCGATCGCTCCAATGGCGACGAAGATCATCCGCTGTTCCGGGAATATATAGTAAAAGGCCGTCAGCGTGACGATGCATGCGCTGACGGCAGACATCGCGGCCTGGCTTCGCAGTCGCGCGTTCATCCCAACTAACCTCCTGGGAAGGAAACTTGTCGGGCGGACAGAGCTGGGCGAACGGCACCGGGCGACGGCGAACAAGCCCGTAGGATCGGGCTGACAATGGAGAATTCTGCGGGGCCCGGACTCGGCCCCGGTCGCCTGTGAAAAGATCATCGCTATACGCGGTCGCCGTTATAAACGGTCGCCAGTATGCGGGCTCCTTCTCGCCGAGACATCGACGTGTCTCCATCAAGCTAACTCGGCTCGACATTTCTCGCATGTGCAGGGCGAGATACCGCCTGGCGTAGCGGGATACGGCGCCATGGGTGAAAGTGGCGTACAAGGAGGACGCAGTAACCGGACCGGATCCGCCCTGTGACGATCGGCTCCTGACGGAGCGTGAAGTCCATGCTCTCCGATTACCGCCGGATCTTCTCTCCCGCAGGCAGTCTGCTCTTCTCCACCGCAGGCTTCGTTTCACGCCTACCGCAGTCGATGATCGGCGTCGGCATCGTCACCATGCTGTCGCAGCTCGGCAGAGAGTACTGGCTCGCCGGCTCGGTCTCCGCCGCGCAGACGCTCGCCGCCGCGGCGATCGGACCGCAGATCTCCCGACTGGTCGACCGTCACGGCCAGCGCCGGATCGTCCTCCCGGCGACGGCCGTGACGGTCGCCGCCATCTGCGCGTTGCTGCTGTGCGCCCGGTACGCCGCCCCGGACTGGGCGCTGTACGTCTCGGCGGCGGCAGCGGGCTGCATGCCCAGCATGGGCGCGCTCGTCAGGTCCCGCTGGTCGGAGCTCCACCGGGAGTCACCGCGGCTGCTGCACACCGCGTACGCGCTGGAGTCGGTGCTCGACGAGGTGGTCTACGTCATCGGCCCGATCCTGGCGATCACACTGTCGACCGGGGGCAGCGCCGAGGCCGGACCGTTGACTGCCGCGGTCCTCCTCGCCGTCGGCGTCCTGCTGTTCGCCGCCCAGCGGCGTACGGAACCGCCGGTGCGCCCCATCCCGCAACGCGCCGGGGGCTGGGCGCTACGCATCCCGGGACTCGGCCTGCTGGTGCTGACGGTGACGTCGGTGGGCGCGTCCTTCGGTTCGGTGGAGGTCGTGACCGTGGCGTTCACCGAAGCCCACTATGACAAGGCGCTCTCCGGACTGCTGCTGGGCGTTTACGCGTTCGGCTCGGGCCTGGCGGGCGCGGTCTTCGGCGCGATCAGGCCGCGGGGGGCGGTGACGAGGAGTTTGCTGGTCAGCGTCTGGGTGATGGCGGTGACGGTGGTACCGCTGTTGTTCGCGTCGGGTCTTGCGGCACTGGCGGGGATGCTCTTCGTGGCGGGCATGGCCATCGCGCCGATCCTGATCACCACGATGGGGCTGGTGGGCCGTCTGGCGCCGGCCTCCCGGCTCACCGAGAGCATCACCTGGATCGTCTCCGGCCTCTCCGTCGGGGTGGCGCTGGGCTACGCCACGTCCGGGTGGGTGGTCGACACGGCCGGGGCCTCGGCGGGCTACCAGGTGTCGTGCGCGGCGGCCCTGCTCGCCGCCTCGACGGTCTCCCTCGCCCTGCCACGGCTGACCCGCGCCGAGGCGCAGTGAACCGAAGCTCACGAGCAGCGGATTCAGTCCCGTGAGCCGGAATCGACGCTCCAACACTTCGTGAGGAGCGTTTCCACAGGTCAGGAAGGCTCCGCGACTGCGGCTGCAGTACCAGGCCTCGGCTCTCGGCTCACGCTCCTGCCAGGAGGTTCCGGTACAGCGCCGCGTACCCCGACCTGAACCGCGCCGGACCGAAGCGTTCCTCGACCGTGGCGCGGCCGCGTTCCGCGAGCTTTTCCCACCACCAGGGGCGGTCCAGGAGCTGGAGAAGGAGATGGCCGGCTCGGTGGGGGACGGGGGCGCGCAGGACGGCGTCCTTCAGCCCAGAGAACTGGGGGAGGTCGCTCATGATGACGGGGCGGCCGGTCGCGAGGGCTTTGAGGACGGTGAAGGGGACGTCCGGGCGGCCGCCGAGAGTTTGCGGGAGATGCAGCACGATGTCCGAGACGGCCAGCAGCCGAGGCAGGTCCTCGACGCTGCCGAGCACCTCGCTGGCGTGAAGTCCCTCCTGGGCCGCTCGTGAGCGCAGCGACTGCTCCAAGCGGCCGACGTGCTGTCCGGGGCGCCCCTGGACGGCGAGGATCAGCTGGAAACGGGCTCCCGCGCGAGCGGCGACCGCAGCCGCGCCGATGGCCTCGTACGCACCGCCGCCCGGGTCGTGATGGCCCGTGGCCAGGACGATCGGCGGATCCCTGACCGACCGGGGCCGCAGCTGCCACTCCGCCGGCTCGATCATGGGACCGATGACCGGTACCTTGCCGAAACCCGCCGCGCCCAGCGCCCGCGCCGTCACCTCGGACAGCGCCACGGTGGGACCGAGCGGCCGGGACCGCGCGAGCAGGCCCGGGTCCCAGACGCCGGGGACGGTGTGCAGGACCGGCCGCCCGTGGAGCAGCGGGAGCCAGAGACGGGAGAATGCGGGGAAGCCGGGACTGATGGACAGCACGGCGTGCACGAGATCGGCCCGCCGCGCCAACCGGGCGCCGACGGCGGCGACTTGGAGCCGTTCCGGCAGGCCGGGAGCGCCGTTCCGCGACACCTTCGGCACCGAGCGGCCGCGCCAGGCGGCGGCCGGCTCCCGCCCGCGCCGGAACCAGAAGTGGTCCACCTCCGGCATGGCCTGGGCGAGGCTCAGCGCCAGCTCGGCCTCTTCTCCGTCCCCGGCGTCGAGGGGGCCGCTGGTGAGGAGCAGTACGCGGGGTCTGCGCGGGTCAGCTGCCATGGCAGCCTCCCGCGGATGATGCCTTCTGCTCGCCTGCTCCGTCTCCGGCGTCGCTGCTTCGGCGACGGCCGACCGTGCGGGAGGAGGCTGTACGCGCCCGCCTGGACCGCCGAGCGGTCCGGGCCCGGCAGGGCGCCGACCGGCGCACCGGGGCGCGCACGACGCGATCCGAGGCACGACGCAACGGATGGACACCGCAGGGAGAACCGAAGCGCCGCGGGCCCGGGGAGGCAGGTCGGTCCGTCGCACGCCGTAGCGGGTGCGAGACCACACGTGCCGTAAGCCGGCTCGCCATTCGGGACATCGGTACGTCCTGCCGAAAGGAACTGAATGCCCTGCTATCCCACCTTTAACATGGCACCAGGACCCCGTCAAACGCACATGTTCTCTTTCAAGATTTCCCCTTCTGCCGTCCTGTGTGTCTTCTCCTAGAATTCTTGTCATGGCAGGGCGAATCGAGGACTACGCCCTCATCGGGGACCTGGAAACGGCCGCTCTGGTCGGCAAGGACGGGGCGATCGACTGGATGTGCCTGCCGCGATTCGATTCCCCCGCCTGTTTCGCCGCACTGCTCGGTGGCGAGGACAACGGCCGCTGGCGGATCGCCCCGGCCGAAGCTGCCTCGCGACGGTGTGACCGCCGTGCCTACCGGGGCGAAACACTGATCCTGGACACGGTCTGGCAGACAGCGGACGGCGCCGTGCGCGTGACCGACTTCATGCCGCCTCGCCAGGGAGTTCCCCGGCTGGTACGCCTGGTGGAAGGACTCGCGGGCCGGGTCGAGATGCGCGGGGAACTGCGGCTGCGCTTCCTCAACGGACAGGTGGTGCCCTGGACCCGGGGTGTCGCCCCGCACACGGTGACCGCCATCGCCGGACCCGACGCCGTCCTCGTACGATGCGACCCAAGTCCGCCACACGACAACGACGAAACGTGCTTCTCCCTCAGCAATTCCTGTATTCACTCGCAGTTCACGCTCTCGGCCGGACAGCGAAGAGCATTCGTCCTCGACTGGAGCCCCTCCCACCTGCCGCAGAATCCGCGCGGGGATACCACCGAACTCCTCGCGGAGACACAGGAATTCTGGCAGCAGTGGACGGCGAAGTGCACTTATCAAGGCCCTTGGCGCGACGCGGTACTGCGCTCCCTCATCACACTCAAGGCACTGATCTACGCACCCACCGGAGGAATGGTGGCTGCCGTCACCACCTCACTGCCCGAATGCCTCGGCGGGGAACGCAATTGGGACTACCGCTTCTGCTGGCTCCGTGACTCCACCTTCACGCTGTCCTGTCTCCTGCGCACCGGCTACCGCGACGAAGCCGTCGCCTGGCGGAACTGGCTGGTCCGCGCCGTGGCCGGCCAACCCGACGACCTCCAGCCGATGTACGGGGTGTCAGGCCAGCGCAGGCTGCCCGAGAAACCGGCCGGCTGGCTCGAGGGATACGAGGGCTCCCGCCCCGTCCGCTTCGGCAACGCGGCCGCCGATCAGCTCCAACTCGACGTCTACGGCGAGGTGCTCAACACCATCTACTCCGCGGTGCGTGCGGGCATACCCATCGACCACCACATGTGGAGCGTCGTCGCCTCACTCATGGACCACCTCGAGCGGCACTGGCGCGAACCCGACGTGGGACTGTGGGAAGTCCGCGGCCCGCCACGGCACTTCGTGCACTCCCGGATCATGTCGTGGGTCGCCGCGGACCGCGCGCTGCGGATGGCGCGGATCGCGGGACTGCGCAGTTCGGCGGAGCGCTGGCGGGGGATGCGCCAGGCGATCCACGACGAAGTGTGCCGCGAGGGCTGGGACGCCGAACAGCACAGCTTCGTGCAGGCGTACGGCTCCCACGACATCGACGCGTCCGCACTGCTGCTGCCCAAGCTCGGCTTCCTGCCGCCCGACGACCCCCGCGTCCACGGCACGCTCGCCGCCGTGGCTCGCACGCTCGGCGATCACGGCTTCCTGCGGCGCTACACCGACGGCGGCCGTGAAGGAGCCTTCCTCGTCTGCTCCTTGTGGTTCGCCGACGCCCTCAGGGCGACCGGCCGCCGCGAGGAGGCGGACACCGTGTTCGAGCGCGTACTGGACGCCCGTAACGACGTCGGCCTGCTCTCGGAGGAGTGGGACCCGGTCGCCCACCGCCAACTCGGCAACACACCCCAGGCGTTCAGCCACGTCGGCCTCGTCAACACGGCCTTCGCCCTGCACGGCACACGCCACGCGACGCGGCGCCGGCAGGTGTAAGGGCTCGGGGTATCGGGCCGGCGGTCAGCCGCGCACGTGCAGCCCGAAACCCGTGCGGCCCGTCGGCTCCAGTCCCTCCTTCAGGTGCAGCGAGGGGATCTCGTAGTCCCCGAAGTTCTGCCGCCGGAACGCGATCGGCTCGGTCGACTCCAGGGTGAGCAGGCGCTGCTCCCACGCCTTGGCGACATCCGCGTAGTCCTCGCCGGTCATCCGGTCGGTGCCGTACAGCACGAACGGCGGCAGCACCTCGATACCCGGGTAGTAGAGGATGCCGTGGTGGATCGGGAACAACAGATCGTCGATGGGGCCGTTGATCCCACGAGCGGCGTAATGCGACTCCGGGCCGCCGGCGGTCACCGACAGCAGCGCCTTCCTGCCCGCGAGGGTGCCTTCGCCGAAGCGCTCGCCGTACCTGGTGTCGCTGTGCTCGCCGACGCCATACGCGAAGTGGTAGGTGAACACCCGGTCCACCCAGCCTTTGAGGATCGCGGGCATCGTGTACCACCACAGCGGGAACTGGAAGATGATCGTGTCGGCCCACAGCAGCTTCTCCTGCTCGGCGAGGACGTCCGGGGTGAGCGTCCCGGCGTCGAAGGCCCGGCCCGAGTCCAAGGCGACCTTCAGCGGACTTGAGGCGTCGGGGCCGTAGTCCGCGGCGTCCACGACCGCCTTCCAGTTCATCGCGTACAGATCGCTCACCCGTACCTCGTGCCCGGCGGTCTCCAAGGTGGACACCGCGAGGTCCTTCAGCGAGCTGTTGAGCGACTTCGGCTCCGGGTGGGCGTAGACGATCAGCGTCTTCATGGGAACTCCTTCGGATCGGTGCCTTCGATCCTGGGCGCCGCGGCGCCCGGCGTTCAGGGGCGCCCCTTCCATCGGACGGGACTTCCTGGTAACGGCAGGGCCACCTTCACGGGCACCCCCGAGGCCATACTGGGAGCATGGACGATCTTGCGGGTTTCCTGCGGACCCGGCGTTCCCGGGTCGACCCGGCAACCGTAGGCATCCCCACCGACAGCCGTCGCCGGGTCGAAGGGCTGCGCCGCGAAGAGGTCGCGCACCTGTCCGGAGTCAGCGTCGACTACTACGTACGCCTCGAGCAGGGCCGCGCGACCCAGCCCTCCGAGCAGGTCCTCGACGCGCTCGCCCGCGTCCTCGGCCTCGACGAGACCGAACGCGGGCACCTTGACCGGCTCGCCCGGCAGCGCCGCCGCCGCGCGAAGGCGCCGGGCATGGGGGTCCCCCCGGCCGGAGGCCGGGGGAGGGTCCGGCCGGGGCTGCGGCGCGTCCTCGACCTGGTAGCCGACGCACCCGCGCTGATCATGGACCATCGCCTGGACGTGCTCGCCGGGAACCGCCTCGCCGGGCTCCTCTACGGTCGGGCGATGCCGGGCCTGAACACCGCCCGGCACATCTTCCTCGAGGAGGCCGAGCGCGGCCTTTACGCGGACTGGGAGAAATGCACCCTCGACGTGGTCGGGCACCTGCGCCTGGCCGCCGGCAAATACCCCGAGGACCCCCGCCTGGCCTCGCTCATCGGCGAGTTGGCGATGAGCAGCGAGCGTTTCCGGCGCCTCTGGGCCCGCGCGGACGTGCGCGCCCGCACACATGGGCGCAAGGCGTACCGGCACCCCCTGGTCGGCCTGCTGGAACTGCACCAGGAGAACTTCGCACTACCGGATGATTCGGGCATGGAGCTGGTGGTGCTGTCCGCGCCCCCCGGCAGCTCCGCCGAGGACGGGCTGCGCCTGCTCGCGGGCCTGGGCGCGGACAACGATGACGCGCATCCCACGCTGAACGCTCAGGTCCACGAGTAACTCAACTCAACGACGCCCACCCACCGTGGCCCAGCCGCTCCTGCTGCCGTACACGCCGCTTCATGACGATTGCGGGGACACCGAGCGCCAGCAGCACCGGGATCGCGGCGGCGATCCCGAACCAGAGGAAGATCGCGAGATAGCCGTAGGCGGCGTTGTCCACGTCCGCGTCCGCCTTCACCAGGAAGACGATGCTGACCACGAACGCCACCACCATGAGACCCGCGACGGCGATCGTGAGCCAGAGCAGGACGCCTGCCCAACGCCGGTACCCGGCACTGACCTCCTGGAATTGTGGCGGCCCGTACGCGCCGGGTGGCCCGTACCCGCCGGGCGCACCGGGCAAGGGCCTTGGCGCCGGGCGTTGGTCCGGCCACTGATCAGACATGAGGCCCAGTTCTACGGTGCGCGGCCCCGGAGCACCAGCTTCCGCCGCCACAACACGCACCGAGCCGGAGCGTCGTGGATCACCGTGCGCCCGGATCCGCCCAGGCCAGGCCGTCCTCTGTGGCGACCAGGCCGCCGGGAGACAGGGGTGTCTCGTCCTCCAGGGGGCCGCCGAAGAGGCCTCGTTCCTGGAGGACCGTGCCCTCCTGGAAGACCTGGCGGATGTTGGGGGACTCGAAGAGGGGGTTGCGCAGGCCGTCGGAGTCCGGGAGGCGGCCCACCGCCTGGTCGAGGGCCGAGGAGGCCGCCGCCAGGCGGGTTCCCGCCTGGCCGGGGCCGGTGAGCGACGCGTCGCCGGACGCCAGGCCGCCCACCAGCTCGACGAAGGCCTCCAGTTCCGTGGCGCCGACGTTGGTGACCTTGCGTGCCTTCCAGAAGTACGACCGCTCGTCCTGGTGCATGTCGTAGAAGGAGACAAGGAATTCGTAGAACAGGCTGTACTCGTGGCGATAGCGGGCCTCGAACTCGTCGAAGCAGCGGGCCTCGTCCAGAGTTCCGGCGGTTCCGGCGGTTCCGGCGAGGACGCTGTTGATCGACCGGGCCGCGAGCAGGGCACCGTACGTGGCGAGGTGCACGCCGGAGGACAGGACCGGGTCGACGAAGCACGCCGCGTCACCGGTCAGCACCATGCCGGGCCGCCACAGCCGGGACTTCCAGTACGACCAGTCCCTGCGCACCCGCACCTGGTCGTACGGCGGCTCGGTCGCCTGCGGGACCCCGTCGAGTAAGCCCTGGACTTCGGTGCACGAGTCGATCAGGCGGCGCCACGCGGCCGCCGGGTCCCGCTGGATCGCCGCCGCGTTCTCCCGGCTCACCACCGCGCCCACGCTCGTCAGGTCGTCCCGGAGCGGGATGTACCAGATCCAGCCCTCGTCGAAGGCCGCGCAGAAGATGTTGCCGTCGTTCGGCGCCGGCAGACGCCGGCCGCCGGCGCAGTAGCCGAACACCGCGATGTTCCGGAAGAAGTCCGAGTACGTCCGCTTCCCGCCGACGTGCGAGTGGATCCTGCTGCCGTTTCCCGAGGCGTCCACGACGTACCGGGCCCTGGCCTCAGCTGTCCCGCCGTCCGGGCCGGTCCAGGTCACGCCCCGGACCCGCTCCTCGTCGGCGAGTACGTTCGTGACGCGGCAGCCCTCCCGTACGTCCACGCCCAGGCGTCGGGCGTTGTCCAGGAGGATCGCGTCGAACCGGGACCGTTCGACCTGGTAGGCGAACGAGGTCGGGTCGGCCAGCCGGGGCGACAGCGCGAAGGAGAACTGCCACGGGTCCCGGTTCCGCCCCCAGCGGAAGGTGCCGCCGCGCTTGAGCTTGAAGCCCGCCCGTGCCATCTCCTCCTCGACGCCCAGGATGCGGCACACGCCGTGCACGGTGGCAGGGAGCAGCGACTCCCCGATCTGGTACCTGGGGAACGTGTGCTGCTCGACGAGGAGGACACGGTGGCCCCGCAAGGCGACGGCTGCCGAGACCGTCGCCCCGGCCGGACCGCCTCCGACGACGATGACGTCGTACTCCTCGGCCTCCTCCGCGTGCTTCCCCTCCGCGTTCCTCTCCGTGTTGCTCTCTGTGTGCTTCGAGAGACTCACTGATTTCCTTTCGCCTTGCGTGAGTTCGCCGTGCGTGAGGCGATCCAGGTACGGATGGCCGACGCCGTGGTCCCGGCGTGCTCCCGCATCATCGTCAGGTGGTCGCCGGGCACGTCCACGCAGTCGTGGGGGAGTGGCCAGGACGTTCGCCAGTTCCCGTTCCGCGCGTCCGTGGACGCCGTCATGGCCGGGGCGGGCTGGGTCGCGCGTACCAGGAGGATGGGGGTGTCGACCGGCTCGGGTTCCCAGCCGAGGAAGATGCGGTTGTACGCGCCCATCGCGGCCAGGGCGCCGTCGTCGTCCGCGGCGAAGGCGGGCTGTCCGAGGCCCTGGACTGCCGGGGCGGCCAGGGAGACCAGCCAGTCCTTGTCGGTGTTGTCTTCGTTGATGTGGTACGTGTCGATCAGGACGAGGCCGGCGGGAGCCGTGCCGAGGCTCTCCAGGTGGTGGGCCACGGCGTGGGCAACATTGCCGCCCGCGGAACTTCCCACGATCACAAAGGGCTTGCCCCCGACATGCCGCAGCACGGACTCGGCGTGCGTGCGAGCCAGCGTGGCATGGTCCTCCGGCACCGCGGCGCCCCCTCCGATGCCGGGGTGCGGGAATTCCAGGACGTCCAGTTCGCCCTGGAAGTGGCCGTGGAAATGGGGGAATTCGCCGCCGTCGGACGGGTGCGAGGGGTGGTAGGCCGGGAAGTAGGCGATCGTCGGGCGGCCGGAGTCGCCGCTTCCGCCGGCTCGGCGGATGGGGGGCAGCGCGTGATCGCGGCAGGCGGCGGCACCGTACGTCGGCAGCGCATAGGACGCGGTTACCAGCATGTGCATCGCCGCCACCGCGCGACCGCTCTCGCTGACCTTCCGGAACAGCGAGGAGAGGGTGTGCGTGTGCGGCTCCGGCGTGTGCCGTTCCGGCTCCGGCGCGGGCAGCGAATCGTCCAGCAGGCCGAGCAGATGCCGGGCCAGTCCCTCCGCCGTGGGATGCTCGAACACCGCGGCGGCGGACAGCCTGAGCCGCAGGGCCATGCTCAGCCGATTGCGGACCTGAACCGCCGTCAGGGAATCGAAACCCAGGTCGGCGAAGGTCTTCCCGGTCGGCAGCGCGGCGGCGTCGCGGTATCCGAGAACCGTGGCCACGTCACCGCGCAGCAACTCTGCGAGCGCCGCCTCCCGTTCACCGGCGGGCAGCTCGGCCAGCAGCTTCCGCCACGCTCCTGGTTCCAACACCTGCTGTGCGGAGCCGGTTCCGGGATCGGCACCTCGATGGGATCCGCCGGCCGTCGGCCGGACCGGGCGCACCAGCCCGCGTAGCAGTGGCGGGAGGTCGTCTCCGGCGGACCGGAGGCTTGTCCGGTCCAGCAGAATCGGGGCCAGTACGGGTTCTCCCGCGCCCAGTGCCGCGTCGAACAGCGCCAGCCCCTGCGCCGGGGAGAGCGCCCGGAACCCATCGCGGGAACGGGATGCCGAGGACTGTCCGCTCTCCGCGAGCTGGGCAGCCATACCGCCGCCGAGCTCCCACAGCCCCCAGGCCAGGGACACGGCAGGCAGCCCGAGTGCGGTGCGATGGCGGGCGAGCGCGTCCAGGAAGGAGTTCGCCGCCGCGTAGTTGCCCTGGCCGGCTCGGCCCAGCATGCCCGACGCCGAGGAGAACAGGACGAACGCCGACAGGTCCAGATCCCGGGTCAGTTCGTGCAGGTTCCAGGCCGCGTCCGCCTTCGGCCGCAGTACCGCCGCCATCCGTTCGGGCGTCAGCGCGGCCAGTACGCCGTCGTCGAGTACGCCCGCGGCGTGTACCACGGCGGTGAGCGGGGGCTCACAGCTCTTGATCACCTCGGCCAGCGCGGAGCGATCGGCGGCGTCACAGGCGACGATCCGGACCTGGGCTCCCAACTCCTCCAGTACGGTGCGCAGTTCGTCGGAGCCGGGTGCCTGTGGGCCGCTACGTCCGGTCAGCAGCAGATGCCGTACGCCATACGCGGTGACCAGGTGCCGGGCCACTTCGGAGCCCAGGGCCCCGGTGCCTCCCGTGATCAGTACGGTGCCGTCTGGACCGAACGAGCCGCTTCCGGTGTCCTCGTTATCCGTGGCCGCTCCGACCAGTCGTGGAACTGCCATCTGCCCTGCGCGGACGGACAGTTGGGGCTCGCCGGTGGCCACAGCGGCGGGGAGCAGTCGCAGGGATTCCGGTTGACCGTCCACGTCGACCAGGACGACCCGGCCGGGCAGCTCCGACTGCGCCGTACGCACCAGTCCCCAGACCGCGGCACCTGCCAGGTCCGGCGCCGGTGCGGTGGCGTTCCTCGTCACCACCAGCATCCGTGACCCCGCGGTCCGCGGATCGTCCTGCCAGTTCTGCAGGGTCTGAAGCACCCTGCTGGTCAGGTGGTGTACGGCGGACAGTGGATCGGAATCCGTCGCCGGGCCGAGTTCCGTGAGGGCCACGATGCCCGGTTCGGATGCCGTGGGGTCCGTGATGGTGGGAAGGAACTCGCCGAGGTTCAGTTCGTCCGGGCCGAGGACCGTCCAGACTCCGTGATCCGCGTCCGTGGGCGGCTCGACGGCGACCCAGTCCGGGCGCAGCAAGGCGCGCCGTACTGCCTCGTCCGCCAAGTGGCCCTGTCCGGCGGGCAGTTCGCGAGTGGAGAGTGAGTCGATCCGCGCCACCGGGCGCCCTTCCGGGTCGGCCAGCGTCAGTGTGACCGTGTCCGTCCCGGCCGGCGCGACTCGTACGCGCAGCTCCGAGGCTCCGGTGGCGTGCAGACGTACGCCGTTCCACGCGAACGGCACCCGGACCGCGTCGGGTTCAGGGTCGGCGAGCAGGGCGCTGTGCAGTGCCGCGTCCAGCAGCGCCGGATGGATCCCGAAGCGATGGGCGTCCGCCGCCTGCGGCTCGGGGAGCCGTGCTTCCGCGAAGAGCTCCTCGCCGCGCCGCCATATCGCCCGTACGCCCCGGAAGGCCGGGCCGTAGGCGAAACCACCGTCCGCCAGGGTGTCGTACGCGTCGGAGAGGTCCACTTCGGCGGCGTCCCGCGGCGGCCAGGGCGTCAGCCCGCTCTCCGCAGCCTGGTCCGACGCCCGGCCCAGCAACCCGGTGACATGCCGGATCCAGTCCGTCTCCAGCCCTTCTGCCGCGGAATCCTCAAGCCGGGAGTAGATGTCGACCGCGCGGCGGCCGGAGTCGTCCGCCGCCCCCACCACGACCTGGACGCGTATCCCGGTCGCGGCGGGCAGAACCAGCGGTGCCAGGACCACGAGTTCGTCCAGCATGTCGCAGCCCACCGCATCGCCCGCCCGGACGGCCATCTCCACGAACACCGTCGCGGGTACGAGGACCGTCCCGGCGATCCCATGGTCGGCGAGCCAGGGATGGTGCGTGGTGGAGAGCAGCCCGGAGAGCACGGTCCGGTCGGTGCCCGGTACCGCGAAGGCCGGGCCGAGCAGGTGGGCGTCGGCCGTTGCCTCGGGGGTGTGCGGTACGTCCAGCCAGTACCGCTGCCGCTGGAAGGCGTACGTCGGCAGGTCCACCCGTCGCGCCCCGGTGTTCGCGTACACCGTCGGCCAGTTGACCTTCACCCCGCGCACGTACAGGCGGGCCACGGCTGACAGCAACGTTTCCGTTTCCCGCTGGCCGCCCCGGGTGGCCGCGACGCACTCTCCGGCGACACCACCGTCCGTGGCGGTCAGGCACTCTTCGGCCATCGCCGTGAGTACAGGACCGGGCCCGAGCTCCAGAAAGGCGGACACCCCCTCGTCATCGAGGCGCCGCACGGCGTCGGCGAACCGCACCGGCAGGCGGGCGTGCCGTACCCAGTACTCGGGGGAGCACAGCTCCTCGGCGTTCGCCTGCCGCCCCGTCACGGCGGAGATCACCGGGATCCGCGGCGGCCGGAAGGTCAGCCCTTCGGCGACCCGGCGGAACTCGTCGAGCATCGGCTCGATCAGAGGCGAGTGGAAGGCGTGGCCGACGCGCAGGCGTACGGCCCTGCGTCCGCGCGCCTCGAACCCGGCCGCGACGGCGAGTACCGCGTCCTCCGCGCCGGAGATCACCACAGACTCCGGCCCGTTCACGGAGGCGACCGCCACCTGGTCCCCGACGTCCGCCAGCGCGGGCACGACCTCCTCCTCCGCCACCTGCAGGGCGACCATCGCCCCGCCCTCGGGCAACGCCTGCATCAGCCGCCCGCGGGCCGCGACGAGCGCCGCGGCGTCGGCCAGATCCAGGACGCCGGAGACGTGGGCCGCCGCCAGTTCCCCCACGGAGTGCCCGGCCAGGAAGTCGGCCCGCATCCCCCAGGACTCCAGCAGCCGGAACAGGGCGACCTCGAAGGCGAACAGAGCGGCCTGAGTGAAGTCCGTTCGGTCGAGAAGGGCGGCCTCCGGCGAATCCTGCTCGGCGAACATCACCGTACGCAGCGGTCGTTCGAGACGGTCGTCCAGCTCCCGGCACACGTCGTCGAAGGCCGTGGCGAAGGCAGGGAATGCCGCGTACAACTCCCGTCCCATACCGGCGCGTTGAGCTCCCTGGCCGGTGAACAGGAACGCCGTACGGACACCCGGATCCGCAATGCCCCTCACCGCGCCACCATCCGTGCCCTCGCCGAGCGCCTGCAGCACCTGAAGCATCCGCGCCCGGTCCCCGGCCGGCACCGTCGCCCGGTGGGGCAATCCCGCCCGTGACGCGGCCAGTGTGAACCCGATGTCGGCGCAGGACAGTTCCGGCCCGGTCTCCACCGCGGCCGCCAGCCGTTGCGCCTGGGCGCGCAGGGCGGCTTCGTCGGCTCCGGAGAGCAGCCAGGGGACCGCACCGTCGCACGGCACGTCACTGCCGTGCGGCGCTTCACCGTCGTACGGCGCGTCCTTGTCGTACGGCATCTCCTTCTCGGAGACCCGTTCGGCGCGTGACGGCGGTGGCTCCTCCAGAATCACGTGCGCGTTGGTCCCGCCGATCCCGAAGGCCGACACCCCGGCGCGACGTGGCCGGTCCGCCGACGGCCATGGCCGGGGCGAGGTGAGCAGTTCCACCCGGCCGGAAGACCAGTCCGCATGCGGGGTCGGCGTCTCCACGTGCAGGGTGCGGGGCAGTTCCCCGTACTGCATGGCCTGCACCATCTTGATCACCCCGGCGACTCCCGCTGCCGCCTGGGTGTGCCCGAGGTTGGACTTGACCGATCCCAGCCACAGCGGCGGCTGCTCTTCGGTCCGTCCCTGGCCGTACGTGGCCAACAGCGCCTGTGCTTCGAGGGGGTCACCCAGCGTGGTGCCCGTGCCATGGGCCTCGACCGCGTCGACGTCGCTCGTGCGGAGCCCGGCATCGGCCAGCGCCTGCCTGATCAGCCGTTGCTGTGCCTGCCCGTTGGGCGCCGTCAGTCCGTTGGACGCGCCGTCGGAGTTGACCGCGGAACCGCGCAGCACGGCCAGCACCGGGTGACCGTTGCGCCGGGCGTCGGACAGCCGCTCCAGCAGCACCAGTCCCGCGCCTTCGCCCCAGGCCGTACCGTCCGCCGACGACGAGAACGACTTGCAGCGGCCGTCGGGGGAGAGGCCGCGCTGCCTGCTGAACGCCAGGAACGGCCTCGGCGTCGCCATCACGGTGACCCCGCCGGCCAGGGCCAGCGAACACTCGCCCGAGCGCAGCGCCCTCGCCGCCCAGTGCAGCGCCACCAGCGAGGAGGAGCACGCGGTGTCGACCGTGATCGCGGGACCGCGCAGGCCGTACGCGTACGAGATCCGGCCGGAGGCCACGCTGCCCGCCGAGCCCAGGCCCAGGTGCGCCTCCAACTCGTGGGGGCGGGTGAACCGGGCGGAGTAGTCGCCGTACATCACCCCGACGAACACCCCCGTGTCGCTCTCCTTCAGCGACGCCGGGTCGATTCCGGCCCGCTCCCAGACCTCCCAAGAGGTCTCGAGGAGCAGCCGCTGCTGCGGGTCCATGGCCAGCGCCTCACGGGGCGAGATCCCGAACAGCCCCGCGTCGAACTCCGCGGCCCGGCGCAGGAATCCGCCGCTACGGGTGTACGTGGTGCCGATCCGGTCGGGATCCGGGTCGTACAGGGTGGCCGGATCCCAGCCCCGGTCGGCCGGGAACTGCGAAATCGCATCCTTGCCTTCCGACACCAACTGCCACAGTTCGTCGGGGGAGTTGACGTCGCCGGGATAGCGGCAGCCCATGGCGACGATCACCACGGGGTCCTCGTCGTCCGGTCCGGGATCCCGGCGAGCCGGGGCATGGCGGTGGGTCTCGGGGGAGAAGAGGGCGTCCCGCAGGTACCGGGCCACGTCGGCCGGTGTGGGGTGGTCGAAGACCAGCGTCGTCGGCAGGCGCAGTCCGGCCTGTGCGCTCAGCCGGTCGATCAGCGTGAGGGCGCCCATGGAGGTCAGACCGAGGTCGGTGAAGGGGCTGTCCGCGTCGAGCCGGTCGGGTGGTTCGTGTCCGCAGACCGTGGCCGTCTCGGTGAGTACCGTTTCGCGCAGGGCGCGTTCCTGTGCCTCGTGTGAGAGGGACAGGAGCCGGTCGTGCAGGGCACCGTCGGCCGGGGCCGCCGTCAGGGAAGCAGGGGCGGCGAAGCGGACGTCGGGTGCGGGCCTGGCCAGTCCCGGGATGACCGCGTGTCGGGCAATCTTGCCGGATGCGGTGCGCGGGACGGCGGCGATCTCGTGGATCTCGGCGGGAACCTTGTAGTCGGACAGCCGGGCGCGGCAGTCGGCCAGTACCCGCTGGTGGTCGATTCCGTCCGGGCCGGGGACGAGGAAGGCGACCGGTACCTCACCGAGGACGTCATGCGGCATGCCCACCACCACGGCGTCGGCCACGCCGGGACAGCGCAGCAGGACCTCTTCGACCTCCGTGGGGTGGATGTTCTCGCCACCGCGGATGATCAGTTCGCTGACCCGGCCGGTGAGGACGAGATGCCCGTGCTCGACGCGGCGGCCGAGGTCCCCGGTCCGGTACCAGCCGTCCTTCAGCGCGGCGGCCGTCGCCTCGGGCTGGTTGTGGTACCCGGACATGAGGCCCGGCCCGCGCACCCAGATCTCGCCCTCATCGCTGTCCCTGACATCGTTGCCCGTGCCCGGGTCGACGACCCGTACGTCCATGCCCGGGACCGGCGGTCCGCAGGAACCCTCGACTCTGGGCCCCTCCGGCCGGTTCACCGCGATCATGCCGCAGGTCTCGGTGCTGCCGTACGCGTCGAGCAGCGGCGCCCCCAGCGCCTCCTCGACCGCCCGGCGCAACGACGGGGAACTCGGTGCGCCCGCCACGACACACGTCCGCAACCCTGTTGAGGATGCCGGGGCCTGTTCGGCCGATGCCACCAGCTGGTGGTACGTCGCGGGCACCCCGGCCAGGACGGTGAAGGGACCGCCGAGTTCTTCCGGCGGTGCGGCAAGTGCTCCCAACAGACCGCCGGGCGGCAGGAGCTCGTCCGCGATCCTGGCGCTCGCACCGACCGCCGTCACACCCAGAATCGCGAGGGAGTGACCGAAACTGTGAAACAGCGGCAGTGGCCAGAGCAGCCGGTCCTCGGGTGAGAGTCCGAAGATTGGCGCATAGCAGGCCGCCACCGACCACAGGGCGCTGCGCTGCGTGGACAGCACTCCCTTGGGGCGGTGTGTGGTGCCGGAGGTATAGAGCATCCAGGCCGGCTCGTCGAGCCCGAGGTCGTCCCGGGGCGCGTGGCCGGGCTCGTCGTCCTCGGCCGCGCTCTCGAAGAGGACCGTGCCGTCGGGGGCGTCCGCGGGGACCGGCCCCGTACCGGTGAGCAGGACGCGCAGCCGGCGGTACGCGGGACCCAGGCGCCCCAACTGCGCAAGGTGCGCGGAGTCGGTGACGACGACGGAAGCGCCGCTGTCCTCGAGGAAGTGGGCGAGCTCGGAGTCGGAGCACCGAGGATTGAGAGGGACGCCGATCGCTCCCGCCCTGACGACGGCGAGGCAACTCTCCACCATCTCCACGCAGTTGCCCAGACAGAAGGCGACCCGGTCACCGCGGCCGACGCCCGTCCGGGCGAGATACGCGGCCAGCCTGCCGGTGCGCCGCTCCAGCTCGGCGTAGGTGACGCTGCGTAAGGAGTCGGCGAAGGCGACACGTTCCCCCGATTGCTCGGCGTGCGTCTTCAGCAACTCCGGCAGCGGCCGGATCAGCTCATCGTGCCTCATGTGCCTGCCTCTCCGGGGAACCGTCAATCTCCTTGATCTACAACCCTGTTGAGGGTACGTCGATCAGGGCGTGGAGATCGAGAAAGCGGATCGGACTGCCCGCGAGTACAGCAGAACCCTCGACTCTCCCTGGCAGCCAGCCCCGCAACAGCCCTGGCCGGGCAGCCCGCCGCAGGACCCGTACGTGCTGACGGCTTACGGCGAACTCGCCGTCGCCGCACACGCCGCATCCGCTCTCACCGACCAGGCGGTGGACGCCCTGATGCGTGGCCTCGCGCGGGGCGAGGACCTCGACGACGACGAGTGCGCGGAGATCGCCGTACTCGCGGGCGCGGCCGAAGCCGCCGCCTCCCGGGCCGTGCAGGAGATCACCACACGTGCCCTGGACGCCATCGGCGCCCGCGCCGCCACCTCGCGCCACGGATTCGACCGCTTCTGGCGCAACGCCCGGACCCACACCCTGCGCGAACCCGTCGGCGACCGACTCCGCGACGTCGGGGACTACTACCTCAACGGTGCACACCCGCCGTTCACCCTCTCCACCTGACCGCGCGCCGATCCCGCGATCGGTGACCGGTGACCGTCGTACGCCGCCGTGGCGGATAATCGCGGCATGCGGATCTCGGCGAAGGCGGACTATGCGGTACGGGCGGCGTTGGAGCTGGCTGCGGCAGGTGAGGACACGTCGGTCAAGGCCGAGGCGATCGCCCAGGCACAGGGCATCCCGCACAAATTCCTGGAGGGCATCCTGGGCGACCTCCGCCGAGGCGGTCTCGTGGTCAGCCAACGGGGCGGGAAAGGCGGCTACCGGCTGGCCCGCCCCGCGAACGCGATCGCCATCGCGGACGTGATCCGGGTCGCGGACGGACCACTGGTGTCCGTACGGGGCGTACGCCCGCCCGAGCTCTCCTACTGCGGCCCCGCGGAATCCCTGCTGCCCCTGTGGATCGCGGTACGCGCCAACGTCCGGAAGATCCTCGGCGAGGTCACCCTGGCCGACGTGGCCGCGGCCAAACTCCCCGACGAGGTCATGGGCCTGGCCGAGGACCCCGGGGCCTGGACGAATCCCTAGCCAACTCCTGGCCACCAGCTCGCTGGCATCTGGGACAACGAGGCCAGCGCCGGCAAGGGCAGGGATCGCCTCTCAGTTCGCCGCGTTCGCGGGCCTGCTATCCATCAGGATTCCTCTGTGCCGCCCCGGATTCAGAAGCCAATGGGTTGGTCGAGAGGGCCAACGGCTGTCTGGAGACCTCCTTCCTGCCGAGCCGTCACTTCACCGCCCCCCGACGACTTCAACACCCAGCTGGACGCCTGACTGAAGGTCGCCGACGGGCACGTCCAGCGCGCTTTGGAAACCGCCCGAGCGACGGGTGGGAGGCGGATCGGGCCGGGATGCTCACGGGGCCACCCGTTGACACGTCCGTCCTGGAGGCGGGGTGGGACGTGCGTCGACACCTGCGACTACGCCGTCGCCCCCGCGGCGATCGGCGGGATGGCGACCGTGCCCTGCGGCACCAATGGTCCTCGCCCGCGGCGGCGAGATCGTGGCCCGGCATCCCCGCTGCTGAACCTGCCACTAGTAGACTGTCGCGGCTTAATTTCGCTGTGTGGTTGGGTAGAGGTGGCGTAGTTTCACGCGTGCGTCGTCGGTGGTGAACTGCCAGTCGACTTGGCGCTGGTTGCTGTTGGTCTGTTGCTGCCAGGCAGCAAGTTCGGCGTTGAGTACGGCGAGGTCGTCGAGGCGGCGGTCCAGGCACTGGCGGGTGAGCGCGGAGAGCTCGATCTCGGCGATGTTGAGCCAGGACCCGTGTTTGGGGGTGTGGTGGATCTCCAGGCGCTGGGTCAGCGCGAAGGCCTTTGCCGGGTCGAACGCCTCGTAGAGCGAGGCGGTGGTGTGGGTGTTGAGGTTGTCCATCACCAGCACGACCGTGGCGGCGTCGGGGTAGTCCACGGTCAGCAGGTGCTCGACCTGGTGCGCCCAGTCGACCCTGGTCCGGCGGGGCTGCGCGTCCACGCGTCGCCATCCGCGCAGCGGCTCGACCCAGCAGAAGATCGAGCAGGTCCCCGAGCGGACGTACTCGTTGTCCTCGCGGCGGTCACGGCCCGGCCGCGCGGGAAGCGGATCACGGACGTGGCCGAGCAACTGGTACGGCTTCTCGTCCATGCACACCACCGGGCGCGTCGGGTCGAAGGGCCGGTGGTAGACCGCCAGGACATCCTCCATCGCCGCGGCGAAGGCCGCATTCGCAGCGGGCGGGATGGTCCAGCACTTCTTCACGTGAGGGCGCAGTTCCGTTTTTTAAGACCCGCCCGATCGTGGAGTGGTCCAGATCCGGGATGTCCTCGGCCAGCGCGACGTGCTTCTCCAGCAGGCGCAGCGACCAGCGGGCGTGTCCTTTGGGCGGCTTCGAGCAGGCCAGCGCAATCACCCTTGCCTCGACCTCGCCGGTCACCGGGGAGGGCACCGGCGGCAGTGCGCGTTCCTTCCGGCCGACCGTGGCCCACACATCGCCGCCGGTCTCCGCGTACCGCTTCGAGATCAGGCGGACCGAATCGCACGAGACCCCGACCCGCTCCGCGATCACCGCCCGCGGAGCGACCTCGCCGGCCGAGGTGTCCAACGCGAGCAGCACCCGCGCCCGCCTGATCATCGACGCGCTGCGGACCCCCGTCGTCGTCACACGCTCCAACGCCCGACGGTCTTCGGCACTCAAGACAACCGGATACTTCTTCTGCGAGGACACGGCACCCCTGCCCGGCCGAACGGAAGCATCAAGCGAAGCCTGCCCGACCCCAACTCCACCAACCAGAACGACACTTAGTCGCGACAGTCTACTAGAGCCTCACCGACCCGCATCAGCTCCTGCTTGCACTTGCACCTCAAAACCGATCGGTTTACCTTGTCGGAAACCGATCGGTTTCTCATTTGTGGAGGCAGCCATGACCGCCGTGCTGATCAACAACGTCAGCGCATCGGTCGGCGCCTCCTTCCTCGACTCCCCGCTCGACGACGTACGCCGGGAGTTCGAGACCAACTTCTACGGCGGCGTCCCCCGCCCTGCCGTACTCACACCTGAATCACATCCACAGTTCACACGTCAGGAGTCGGCGAGATGTCCAACCACGAGTCGCGTCCCACGATTCACATTCCGGGGACCACCAGCCACACCATCGCCCCACGTGCAGGACGCCATAGCCGCGAGGGAACCCTGCGCTACCTCAAGGCGGGCACCGGCGCCCCATTGCTCCTGCTGCACACTCTGCGGACGCAGGCCGAGCACTTCCGCCACCTCATCCCGCTGATCGCGGACCGGTACACCGTGTACGCCCTCGATCTGCCGGGGATGGGCTACTCGGAGATCGTGCCCGGCGCGTCCTACGAAGAGCCGGCGCTGCGCGCGGGAGTCGAGCGGCTCCTGAGCGAACTCGACCTCTACGACGTGACGTTGGTCGGGGAGTCGTTGGGCGGGGTGCTCGCCCTGACCGCCGCGGCCGATCTCCCGGAGCGGGTACGGCGCGTCGTCGCGGTGAACGCGTACGACTACCGCGACGGCATCGCCCGCTCCAGTGTCCTCGCGCGCGTGGTGACCGGCGGGATCATCGCTCCTGGGGTGGGCCCGGTGATCGCCCAGCAGGAACCCAAGCCCGTCCTGCGCAGAATCCTGCAGGGCGGCGTGGGCGACAAGACCGCTTTTCGGGAGGACTACGTGGACGAGCTCCTCCAGTCGGGCAGGCGTCCCGGCTTCCCGATCGTCGCCCGCGCTCTGTACCGGAACATGGCCGGCCTCATCGCGGCCCGCGCGCGCTACCCCGAGGTCAAGGCCCCCGTTCACCTCGTCTACGGGGAGAACGACTGGTCCCGGCCCTCGGACCGCGAGGCCAACAAGAGGCTGCTGCCCGCCGCCGATTTCACACAGGTGCCAGGAGCGCACCACTTCATCGCGCTCGAGAGCCCGGAGGTGGTGGCCGACCTGTTGAACGCGGTGGCATGATCGCCCCCAGAGCGCTGTGGCCACCCCCATTCCGTACGGGGATGGAGCGTGATGAACTTCGACTCGAAGCCGTCAGTTGCTTGACGCAACGTGCTAAATTCGCAGCATGTTGGGCCGAACATACGACAGTCAGCTGTGCTCCATCGCCCGGACTCTGGAGATTGTGGGCGAGCGCTGGACCTTGCTGATCATTCGCGACGCGCAGCTCGGCCTGCGCCGGTTCGAGGAATTTCAGGACAGTCTCGGTATCGCCCGCAATGTACTCACCAACCGTCTCTCCAAGCTGGTCGACGACGGGCTGCTGGATCGGGTCTGTTACCAGGAGCGGCCCGCCCGCTATGAGTACCGGCCGACGGGCAAGGCCAAGGACTTGCTCACGGCGGTGCTTTCTTTGATGCACTGGGGCGATGAGCACGCCGGGGATCCGGCCGGCCCTCCGCGGATCACGAACCATGTCGGATGCGGAGGTAACGTCCGGGAACAGCTCGTGTGCACCCACTGTGGAGAAGTGGTGGGCCCGGACGCCGTGCAGCTGCTTCCCGGCCCGGCACTCACCGACTCGCCGGCCTGACATCCGAAATGTTCCTCGATGGACTCGCCACCACCAGCTGGGGCGTGTACCGAGTCGCGATCAGTGCGCGGCCCGCGTGACGTCTGTTCCGCCGCCGGGGATCTGCTTCGACATGCCGCCCGATTGCTTTGCCGACGCCGCGGTAAGCCGCCCTTCTTCCGTCTTCTGTGGCAGGCGCGGTGGTGGACGGCCAGCCAGATGACGAGCTCGTGCCGCATCTCCCACCCCTCCCCGCCAGGCGTGAACTACCAGAGCACGCCCCCCTCTTCGCTGCCGTAGTTGCTAGAAGTACGCGCCGTTCCCGCGGTTCGGCGCATGTAGCACGCCGAACTACCCCTCTGTGCTGGGCAGTTGCAGCCGCATCCAGCAGAAGACTCAGCGGGGTGATCACAGCTCGACCGTAAGTTGCTTCACGAAACTCGCCCCGCTAGGGTGCGGGTTGCTTCATGAAACTCGTACGTATCCCGCCCCCGTGAGGTGACGCTCGATGGCCAGGAAAAAGCTCGAAGACCATCCCACCGTCGTCCAAGCCCGCCGGCGCGACCGCACGGTTGCCCGCCCCACCGAGCCGCTGGACGCGTCGTGGCTGCGCCAGCTGTGTCTCGATGCGGGTGCGGACGACGTCGGCTTCGTCGAGATCGACCGGGCGGACATCGCCGACCAGCGAGAGGACCTGAGCGCCGCGCTGCCGGGCGTCCGAACGTTGATCAGCATCGTGTCCCGAATGAACCGGGAGAACATCCGCACTCCCGCACGCTCGGTCGCCAACCTGGAGTTCCATCACACCGGCGACCACTCCAACGAGATCGGCCGGCACGTGGTGGGCGAGCTGGAAGCGACGGGCGTGCGCGCCATCAACCCCGCGATGGGGTTTCCGATGGAGATGGACAAGTTCCCCAGGAAGGCGTGGGTCGTCTCGCACAAGCCGGTCGCCGTGGCGGCCGGACTCGGCAAGATGGGTATCCACCGCAACGTCATCCACCCGAAATTCGGCAACTTCATCCTGCTCGGCACGATCCTCATAGACGCCGAGGTCAGCGAATACACCCGGCCTATCGAGTACAACCCCTGCTTGGAATGCAAGCTGTGCGTGACCGCCTGCCCGACCGGGGCGATCGCCTCCGACGGCCACTTCAACTTCTCCGCCTGCTACACGCACAACTACCGCGAGTTCATGGGTGGCTTCGGCGACTGGGCCGAACAGGTCGCCGAAAGCCGTAACGCCCACGACTACCGCTCGCGAGTGAGTGACAGCGAGAGCGCCTCGATGTGGCAGAGCCTGTCCTTCGGCGCCAACTACAAAGCGGCCTACTGCATGTCGGTCTGCCCGGCCGGCGAGGACGTCATCGGCCCCTGGCTGGACGATCGCAAGGCGCATCTGACCCAGGTCGTGCGCCCACTGACGGACAAGGAGGAGACCGTCTACGTCGTCCCGGGTTCCGACGCCGAGCAGCATGTGGCCGACCGCTTCCCGAACAAGCGCACAAAGCATGTGGCGATGAGTCTGCGTGCGAACAGCATCGACGGTCTGGTGGAAGGCCTGCCGCTGATCTTTCAGCGCGAACAGGCCAAGGACATGTCCGCCACCTACCACTTCACCTTCACCGGCGACGAGTCCCGGCAGATCACCGTGACCATCCGCGACCGCGAACTCGATGTCTCCGACGGACATCACGGCGAACCGGATCTCAGGATCACCGCCGACACGCGCACCTGGCTGCGCTTCCTCGCCAAGCCGTCACTGTTGGCGTGGGCACTGGTACGTCGCCAGATCAAGCTGCAGGGATCCCCCCGACTGCTGCGCGACTTCGGCCGCTGCTTCCCGTCCTGATCGGTCAGGAAGAAAGCATCACCGAATCATCACTGTGAGAAAGGAAAGGCGGATCATGAGCCCTCTCAGCACCGAAGTCGAGCTCGACCTCGTATTGGAACGTAAGGAAACGATGGCCGAAGGCGTCGTGCTGCTGACGCTGCGCGACCCGGAAGGCCGTCCACTGCCGGAATGGCAGCCGGGAGCACACATCGACCTGATATTGCGAGCCGACCTGGTCCGGCAGTATTCACTGTGCGGGGACCCGGGGGACCGGTCCCGTCTTCAGGTCGCGGTGCTGCGTGAACCGGAAAGCCGCGGCGGTTCGAGTCACGTGCACGACGGGCTCGCCGAAGGTGAGTCGGTGCGCATCAGCGGGCCACGCAACCACTTTCCGCTCGTGAAGGCCAAGAAGTACTTGTTCATCGCGGGCGGCATCGGGATCACCCCCATTCTGCCCATGCTGGCAGCGGTCAACGCGACCCGCGCGGACTGGCGCCTCCTCTACGGGGGCCGCACCCGAGCTTCGATGGCGTTCGGCGAGACCCTGCAGCGGGCCTACGGAAATCGGGTGAGCCTGCGGCCCCAGGACGAGTACGGGCTGCTGGACCTGCCTTCGCTACTCGGCAAGCCGCAGCGGAAGACAGCCGTCTACGCCTGCGGTCCGGAACCGCTGCTTGCGGCTGTCGAGGCCGGCTGCGAGAAGTGGCCGAGCGGATCTCTGCACCTGGAGCGCTTCGCCCCGAAGAAGGACGCCACCGCCGGGCCGCAGAGCAGCTTCGAGGTCGAGCTGGCCCAGTCCGGCAGAAAGCTGATGGTCTCTGAGGACATGTCCATTCTTGAGGCCGTCGAAGGTGCCGGTGTGCCGGTGATGACATCGTGTGAGGAAGGAATCTGCGGAACCTGCGAGACGAAGGTGTTGTCCGGGGAGATCGACCACCGCGACTCGGTCCTGGACGCCCAGGAGCGCGCCGCAGGCGACACCATGATGATCTGCGTCTCCCGAGCCAAGGGCAACCGCCTGGTCCTCGACCTCTGACGGCTGGTTTCCGCAGCACACGAGGCCAAGGTGGCACCGAGGCGGTTCCCTGAGGTCTGCCACAGGTAGCCAGGGCAGGGAGGCGCCGGCACGGCCAGATGCCGCCGGAGCGCCCAGCTGCAAACCAGCGGCGAACCGCGAGGCCCCTGCGTGTACCGTCTTCGCCCAGACTTGCGCGCGAAAACCGATCGGTTTACGATGACGGAACCGATCGGTTTCTCGTCGCGGACCGAAGGGTGATCGCGTGCGGTTTCGTAATGTATCCAGCAGGTTTTCCGGTGGATTCAGTATTCACCCGAGTGCCGGAAGTGCTTTCTTCGCAGTCGGTCTCCGAGGTGGCGCACATCGCGACCGACGTCACCATCGTCAGCAACAATGCCGGCGCCCTGCTGCCGACTCCCCGCGCCCGCCTAGGGCAGCGAACGCCAGTTTCCTGAGACCGGAGAGGTATTGGGAATGAGTGAGAATTCGCAGAAGAAGACGTTTTACGCCCTGAACATGTTCGACGTGGTCAACGTAGAGAAATACCTTGCGTATTTCAGCCGTTTGCCCGAAGTGGCTCCGCAATATGGTGGCCGCATGGTGGCGTTTGGTCGTTTCCGAGACAATGTAGTCGGTGACCTCGCGCCACGGCAGGTTCGGATGCCACCTCCCCCCGGGCCCAGGCTCTCCTCGCGCTCGGCAACGTCTCCATCCTCGAGGGGTCATTCGCCGACGAGGACGTGCTGCGTGAAGGATTTCGCGGCTGCGACGGAGCGTTCATCAATATCGACGGGTTCAACACCGGCGAGAAGGCCGAGACCTACTGGGCCATCCGCGCGTACGAGATAGCGATCGAAGAAGGAATCAAGTTCTTCGTCTACGGAAACCTCGACTACGCCCTCAAGAAGTCGGGCTACGACTCCAGGTTCCGTACCGGCCACTATGACGGAAAAGGCCGCATGGCCGAATGGGTACTGTTCCAGAACGAAAAGAACAGGGACCGCATGGGAGCAGCGGTCTTCACCTCGGGTCCCTACATCGAGATGGTGATCTCACCGCTCACGCCCATGCAACCCAGCATCGAGGACGGCGTCGTCACCTGGCGAGTTCCGCTTGGTAAGGGAGCCGTTCCGCATGTCGCTCTCGAAGACTGCGGATTCTATGTACGCTGGCTCTTCGACCACCCGGAACGGGCCAATGGCATGGACCTCGAAGTCGCCATCGAGCACATGACCTACACCGATATGGCTGCGGCATTCGAGAAAGTCACCGGGCATCCGGCCCAGTACATCGACACCGATCTGGACGCCTATTGGAACAGTCCGGACCTGAAGGGGATCGCTGATCACCCTGCCGGATACAACGCCGATCCCAACGACAAGAGCACCATGAGCTTCCGCGACAATTTCACGGGCTTCTGGAACGTGTGGAAGCACGGAATCATCACCAGGGACTACGCCCTGCTCGACGAAATCCACCCCAACAGGATCAGAAGCGCTGAGGAGTGGTTCCGCCGCGAAGACCAGTTGGGAAGGGAACTCGGCAAGGGAAGTCTCTGGGAGAGGGTCCAGCCTGAGAATTGGAGCATGGACTCCGCGGTCCTCAAGAGCAGCGCAGATTTCAGGACAGGCAAGTTGTAGACGGACGCGATCGGCGCCGCCCACGGCCGTCCAACATGGTCAGGAGTGGGCGATCGGGCATTCCAGCAGGGGAGAGCTTCCAGATTGAAGTCGGCGGATGCTCTCGACAGGGAACCACGATGAGAGTCGGCGTCCCTTGCGCGCCTGAGTCGTTGCGCTGGAGGTCCCGATCCTTGAGGCCGGCAGTGGGCCGATGGTGATGGTCCTCTGCCTCAGTCCCAGCACTGCCCGAACTGGCCAAGTGCGGCGATGGCACGGACACGGTCGTCTCAGCCGGCCTGGTCAACGGTTCGGGCAGCGGCTGTCCCGTCGGGCGGACGCCCTACGGCATCGTGTGGTCGATCGGCGCCATCCGCTCGATCGACAGCCGGGTGAGCCGCATGGCCTCGATGAGTTCCTCGGTTCTCGCGGGGTTGAGCCGGTCGATGGGGATCGAGCAGCTGATCGCGTCGATCGGGGGTGTGGTGAACCGGAGTGAGAATCCGTAGCAGACGACGCCGGCGAAGTTCTCCTCGTTGTCGATGGCGTATCCGCGCTCGGCGGTGGCCCGCAGGTCCTTGATCAGGGTGTCGTGGTCGGCGTGGGTGTTCGGCGTGAGGGGCTTCAGCGTGTCGGGAACATGGTCGGCCAGGTCGGTGTCCAGCCGCTCGGCGAGCAGCGCCTTGCCCAGTGCCGTGCTGAAAGCCGGGAGCCGGCGGCCGACCCGGCTGAAGGGGCGGAGGTACTGGCTGGATTCGTGCGTCGCCAGATAGACGATGTCCGTGCGGTCCAGTCGCCCGTAGTGGATGGTCTCGTCGAGCTTGGCGCTCAGGTCGTTGATCAGCGGCTGGACGATGCGCAGATAAGGGTCCGCGTCCAGGTAGGTCGTCCCCGCGAGGAGGGCGCGGATGCCGACGCTGTAGAGCGTGCCGGAGGGATCGGTGCGGACCCAGCCGTGTTCCGTCAGGGTCCGCAGCAGAGCGTAGACGCTGCTGCGTGGGGCGCCGAGGGCCTCGCTCAGTTCCCGCAGCCGGGCGGGCCGGTTCTGCCGCGCGGCCAGGAGCTCAAGCAACTCGACCGTACGGGCTGCCGACTTCACGCCCCGTACGCCGCTGACCGCCTCAGGCTCACTCATCGCCACCCCTTCCGAATGCACTCGAAGAATTCTTGCACCGATGCTTGACGGTTATCAGCCATGTAGCCATGCTCTCCCACACGAGACAACTGTCTACATACGGAGACAGATAGCGCTCATGGAGACGACTCGGGATGTCGAGCGTGACCGCGAGACGGCGGATCGGCTGCGCAAAGGGATGGCGCAGGGTGTCCTGTCCTTCCCGCTGACATCCTTCAACACTGAAGGCGGACTCGACCTCGACGGCTTCCGCACTCACCTGGCTGCGCAGCTCGCCGCCGGCCCGGGTGCCGTCTTCGTCGCCTGCGGAACCGGAGAGTTCTTCTCACTGTCCGCCGAGGAGTACCACGCCGTCGTACGCACCGCCGTCGAGGTCGTGGCGGGACAGGTCCCGGTGGTGGCCGGCGTCGGGTACGGCTGGTCGCTCGGGCTGCAGTTCGCCCGGCTCGCGGAGAGGGCCGGCGCGGACGCCGGGCTGCTCATGCCGCACTACCTGATCTCCGCCCCGCAGCGCGGATACGTGGACCATGTCCGCGCGGTGGCGAGCGGCTCGCCCCTTCCCCTGATCGTCTACCAGCGCGGGCAGGTCAAGCTGAGCACAGCCGCGGCCAGGGAACTGGCCACGGTGGACGGCGTCGTCGGCCTCAAGGACGGGCACGGCGACCTCGACCAGATGCAGCGGCTGCGGCTGGTGACGCCCGGCGACTGGCTGTTCTTCAACGGCGTGGCCACCGCCGAGATGCAGGTACGGGCATACGCGAGCATCGGCATCCCCGCCTACTCCTCGGCGGTCCACGCCTTCGCACCCGAGATCGCGGGCGCCTTCTACGCGGCGCACCGGGCCGGAGACCACCCAAGAATGGAACACCTGCTGAGGGAGTTCTACCTGCCCCTCGTCGAACTGCGTGACCAGGGCACGGGTTATGCGGTGTCCCTGGTCAAGGCGGCGGCCCGGCTCCGCGGAGCCCCGGTCGGCCCGGTCCGCGCACCCCTGATGGAACCGGCCCATGACCACCTGGGACAGCTCGAGGCCCTCCTGCACACCGGCCTGGCGCTCGCAACAGGCAAGTGAGGAAGTGAGGGAACGCCGTGCTCAGCAGCGCGCCTCGCACCGTCAAGGTGACCGTCACTCCCATCCTCATCAGTGACCCGCCGCTGCTCAACATCCTCGATGTGCGTCAGCCGTACACACCCCGCAGCATCGTCGAAACAGAGACCTCCGACGGCGTCGCCGGCATCGGTGAGACCTACGGCACCCGCGACCACCCCGACGAGGAGATCGCCGCCGTCCGCGCCCTGGCCGGCACCTTCACCGACGGCGGCCCGGAGGTCACCGACACCCCGGGCTCGGCGTCGAACCCGCCCGGGATGCGCCGACCCGCCCGCACGAACGGTTCGACCGGACGCCGCAGGGCATGGCCGCGACGACGTCGCGGCCATGCGGCGCAAGCCCACCGGCTGGACGCAGCCACCGCTCCCGCGGTGGTGACCCCGGCCGGCCAGAACCCCACGCATGAAGGAGAACAATGATGTTCCAGGCCCGACTGCGCCAGGGGCGGCACCTCGCCGGCGCGGCTGTCTGCGCCGCTGCGCTGCTCGCCCTCACCTCGTGCGGAGGGGTCCAGGGCGGCGGGGGAAGCGGCGAAGACGCCGAGAACTATCCCACCAAGACCGTGGAGTGGACCGCGCCCAACGACCCGGGCGGCAGCACCGACCTGATATCGCGCGCCGCAGCCAAGGCGATGGAGGACCCCCTGGGACAGTCCGTTGTGGTGGAGAACAAGCCCGGCGCCAACGGCGCCGTGGGCGGCAAAGAGGTCCTCGGCCGCAAGCCCGATGGCTACAGCCTGGTCATGCTCTTCCAGTCCCTCATGTCGATCGGCCCGCACACCGTCGTCGACGATGACCCCATCAAGATGTCCGACATGGACGTCATCTCCGGGCTGACCGTGGAGGACTACGTCCTCGTCGTCCCGGCGAAGTCGGACATCGAGACCCTCGACGACCTGCTCGCGAAGAAGTCGGTCAAGTACGGCACCACAGGCGCCGGCACCGGCAGCGAGCTGGCCCAGGCTCTCCTCTTCGGCGACGCCGGCGTCAAAGCCGGCGGCATCCCGTTCGACGGCGGCGCGCCCACGGTGACCGCGCTGCTGGGCAACCAGGTGGACGTCGGCGCGGTCCATGTGGCCGAGGCCGCTCCCCATCTCGCGTCCGAAAAGCTGCGTCCACTGGCGGTTTTCGCCAAGGAGCGCATCGACTTCCTGCCCGACGTGCCCACCGCTGTCGAGTCCGGCCACGACGTCGTCGTGGACCAGCGCCGCTGGGTCGCCGGTCCGGCAGGACTGCCGGACAACGTCGTCTCCGAGCTGCGAGCGGCGCTGAAGAAGGCCTTCAAGGACCCGGAGTACGGCAAGTTCCTGGAGAACAACTACATCGGCCGCTGGGAGGCCTCGCCGGACGCCGTCGTCAAGCAGGTCGAGACCGCCAAGAAGCGCTACGGCGAGCTCATCGACAAATTCGATCTGGACCTGAAGACCGAGGGCTGACCATGAGGACCCAGGCACGACTGGGGGCGCTGGTGCCGCTCGGCATCGGCGCCCTCGCCGCCCTGGCGGCCGTATCGATGGGGTTGGGTTCGCCCGCGGACCCCGGCCCCGGGCTGTGGCCCCTGATCGTGAGCCTCGCCATGGTGACGCTGTCCGCCTCGCTGCTCCTCAATCCCGGCGCGGACACCGAGCAGGAGCCGTTCAGCCGGCAAACCGCCGTGGTGGCCCTGGGCGCCCTGTCGCTGGTCGCGTACACCCTGCTCATCGAGCGGGTGGGCTTCGAGGTCATGACGGTGCTCCTGCTGGTGCTGTGGATGCGCGGCTTCGGCCGGGACAGCTGGCGGCTCAGCCTGGCCGTGGCAGTGGCCGCGTGTGCAGCGTCGTATCTGCTCTTCATCGTCGCGCTGGGCGTCTCGCTGCCTCATCTCGTCGCGTTCTGATCCCTCAACACCTGTGAGAATCCGATGGACTTCCTCACTCCCGCTCTGGACGGCTTCGGCGTGGTCTTCGAGCCGCAGAACCTGCTGTACTGCCTGATCGGGGTGACACTCGGCATGCTGGTCGGCGTGCTGCCCGGCCTCGGCCCGGCCGCCACCATCGCCATCCTGCTGCCGGTCACGTACACCCTCGAACCGGCCTCGGCGATCATCCTGCTCGCCGGCATCTTCTACGGCGCCCAGTACGGCGGCACGGTCACCTCGGTGCTGCTCCGCCTGCCCGGAGAGGCCTCGACGGTGGTGACCGCCATCGACGGCTACGAGATGGCCCGTACGGGCCGGGCCGGATCCGCGCTCGGCATCGCCGCGATCGGTTCCTTCATCGGCGGCACCGTAGGCATCGTCGGACTGACCGTGGCGGCCCCGTTGGTGGCGGGCTGGGCTCTGGCCTTCGGCCCGCCGGAGTACGCCGCGCTCGCGCTGCTCGGCATCCTGATGATCTCCACCCTGAGCACCGGATCCCTGCGCCGCAGCCTCCTGGCGGGCAGCATCGGGCTGCTGCTCGCCACCGTGGGCCGCGACCCGCTCCTGGGCAGCGCTCGCTACACGTTCGGCAGCGACCAACTCGCCGACGGGCTCGACTTCGTCATCCTCGCCATGGGCCTGTTCGGCATCGGCGAGATCCTGCACAGCCTCGAACGCCTCCGCCAGGGCGCCCCGCCGAAGCCCCGCGTCGGCCGCGCCCGGCCCAGCCGGGCGGAGTTCCTGCAGTCGAGGTGGGCGATCGCCCGAGGGACGGTGGTGGGCTTCTTCCTCGGCATCCTTCCCGGCGGCGGCGCCACGATGTCCTCGATGGTCGCGTACACGGTCGAGAAACGCTCCTCCAGGACGCCCGAGCGGTTCGGCAAGGGCGCGATCGAGGGGGTCGCGGGCCCGGAGGCGGCCAACAACACCGCCGCCACCTCCTCGTTCATCCCGCTGCTCACCCTCGGCATCCCGGCCAACGCGACCATGGCCGTCATGTTCGGCGCCCTGCTGCTGGCGGGCGTGACCCCGGGCCCGCAGATGATCGACGAACATCCCGAGGTGTTCTGGGGCGTCATCGACTCCATGTACATCGGGAACCTGTTCCTGATCATCCTCAGCATGCCGCTGATCGGGCTGTTCGTCCGCGTGCTGCGCGTCCGGGCCAGCGTCCTGGCGCCGCTGACCGTGCTCATCACCATGATCGGCGTCTACACGATCCGCTCCAGCATGTTCGACATGCTCGCCGTGGTCGTGCTCGGCGTCGTCGGCTACCTGATGAAGAAGGTCGGATTGCCGCCCGGCCCGCTCGTCCTCGCCTTCGTGCTCGGCAACCTGCTGGAGACAGAGTTCCGGCGCTCGATGCGGATGTTCGACGGCGACGTGACCGGCTTCCTGGGCCGCCCCGTCTCCGCCACGCTGCTCGCCTTCGTCGTCGTCTTCGCGGTCGCCGTACCCCTCCTCAGCCTCCGCAAGAAGCTCCGGCAGCCCGCACCTCCCGACACCACGACCACTCCGGAGCGAACCCCGGACCACCCCCGTACGGCGGCCGAACCTGGCGGCCCCAGCGAGGAGCGACACCCTCCGGGCTGACCCCTGGACCGGCCGTGAGGATGGCGCCTCGTCGACCTGCGCAGCCGGGCGGCCGCACCCGGCGTCAACCCGTCTGCGGGCACTCCCGGCGGGACATGCTCCACGTGCTCCGACACACCTACGCGAGCGTCCAGTCCGAAGCGGTCCAGGTCGACCATGCCCTCGGCTCCACCCACAACGACATGGGTCCGCTGCCCCTGCACCGCCCGCTGGCACCTCATGACTCGGCGGCGACGGTCCTTCCCCCAGGCCGTCGCCGAGCCTCTGTCCGGACTGCGGGAAACCGATCGGTTTGCTTTTTCTCTGCTTCGGGTTAACCTCGCGATATGACCACCGAAGTGAAACTGAGCCCCAGGGAGCGACTGCTGGAGGCGGCGGCCACGCTCACCTACCGAGACGGCGTCAGTATCGGCGTTGAGGCGCTGTGCAAGGCGGCGGGGGTGTCGAAGCGCTCCATGTACCAGCTGTTCGAGAGCAAGGACGAACTCCTGGCCGTAAGCCTGAAGGAGCGCGCCTCCGCCTACGTGGCAACTCTCCTGCCCGCAGCGGACGACGTCCGGTCGCCCCGCGAGCGGATCCTGCACGTCTTCGAGCAGGTGGAATCGCAGGCAGCGGCACCCGAGTTCCGAGGCTGCCGATACCTGGCCGTGCAGATCGAACTCAAGGACCAGAGTCACCAAGCGAGCCGGGTCGCCCATCAGGTCAAGGCGAACCTGACCGCCTTCTTCCGCGCCGAGGCCGAGCGCGGCGGGGCGAGCGATCCCGACCTGCTGGCCCGGCAGCTCAGCATGGTCTTCGACGGCGCCAGTGCCCGCGCGGGTATCCAGGCCGACAACCTGACCGGGCTCGTCGCGCCCACGGTGACCACCCTGCTCGACGCGGCAGGCGTGCGCTGACGCATCGCATTTTCGGAGACCTCGCCGATCAGGTCATCACCTTGCGCCTCGGCGGCCGCCACGGCGACGCATCCCTGCATCTGTGTCAGCAGCGGTTCGGGGCGCGTCGAGATCAGTTGTGCGTAAGCATTCGACATCGCCTCGAGGGCCTGTCGCCGTCCGGAGTCAGCACCGTATCGACCCGCCTGCGGGCGATCGCCCACTCCGGTCGGTCCGGCCAGGCGGATAGCTATCCGCCTACTGGGGCATGCTTTCCCGTCATCATGCGTCGATCACAAGGTCCTCCAACGGCTTCGAGCAGCAGAGAAGGACCTTGTTCTGGGCGATCTCGCGTGGGCGTATGCCTCCGTTGTGCCGCATGTCGACGGAACCGGAGAGCAGGGGCGCCTTGCAGGTGCCGCACATGCCCTGGGCGCAGGAGGCCGGCAGGCTGAGGCCGGCTCGGGACGCGGCGGCGAGGAGCGCGGTGTCGGGGTCGCACTCGATCGTGCGGCCGCTGCGGGTGAACTCGATCTTGAAACCGGCGGAGGTTCCGGTGGCGGGCGGGGTGGTGGCCGCGGCGGCCTGTGTCTCGAAGGTGAAGCTCTCTTCGTGGCAGTGATCCATGTCCAGGCCCGCGTCCGCGAGCATGGCGCGTACGGCGGTCATGTAGCCGGTGGGGCCGCAGGTGAAGACCTCGCGGTCGTGGAAGTCGGGGGCGACCTGCCGCAGCGTTTCGAGCGTCAGCCGACCGCGGTATCCGCCCCAGGGTGCGTACGGCCGGTCCTCCTCGCAGACGTGGACCACGCGGATGTTGGGCGCGGTCGCGGCGATGAGGTCGAGTTCGTGACGGAAGACGATGTCCGCCGGGGTGCGGGCGCTGTGCACGAACACCACGTCGGCCGGATCGGCCAGGTCGTACAGCGTTCTGGTCATGGACATCGACGGGGTCACTCCTACGCCCCCGGACAGGAAGAGGTACTTCGATGCCGGATGGCGGGCCGTCGAGAAGTCGCCAAGTGGGCCGTGCGCGCGCACGGTGTCGCCCGGCTTGAGGTGGTCGTGCAGCCAGTTCGACACGAGTCCGCCGGGTACGCGCTTCACCGTGATCGTGAGCAGGAAGGGGCGGGTGGGCGGGGAGGAGATGGTGTAGCAACGCTGGACCGGCCGGCCGTCGATGTCCACGGTCAGCGTCACGAACTGGCCCGGGTCGTGCCGGAAGAGCCGGGGTTCGGCGTACTCGAACACGAAGGTGGTGACGTCGTGGGTGAGCGGGTGGACCTGACGGCACACCAGCAGTTCTTCGCTCTCGGTCATCGCTGCCTCTCCAGGTGTGACAGGTGTGCCTTGAGCCGGGTGACGTACCAGTTGACGAACGCCTCGACCTGCTCCTCCGCCGGGGCGTACGGGCCCGGCACATAGGCCGGGCTGCTCACGCCCCGCTGGGCGCGCTCGACGAAGACGGCGTCCTGGTCGTTCGTGGCCTTCCACACCTTGGTCAGCGTGCCGAGGTCGTAGTCGACCCCTTCGACGGCGTCGGCGTGCACGAGCCAGGTGGTGCGCACGAGGGTGCGGTCGGGGCCGAGGGGGATCGCGGAGAACGTGATGGCGTGGTCGGCCATGAAGTGGAACCAGGCGTTCGGCTGGGTGTGGAAGGAGAGCCGGCCCAGGCGGGCGGTGGGGAAGTCGGCCAGCAGGCGCTTGCAGGCCGCCGTGCCGTCGGCAGTGTAGGACTCGCCGGCCCCGTCGAGGGGTTCGCGCTGGATGCGGAACCCGGTGGGGCGGGTGTCCAGTTCCTCGATCGTGGCATAAGGCAGGCCGAGTGACTCGTAGGTCGTGCGGGCTTCGGCGTCGGCCCGCTGGAAGCGCTCGTACGTCGGGCGCAGTATCGCCGGGATGTCGTGCTTCTGGTAGCCGTAGATGGGGAAGTAGCAGGCCTGGAGTTCGGGGTGGCCGGTGCAGTGGTAGCACTCCCGGTTGTTCTCCAGGGTCAGCTTCCAGTTGGCGTTCTCCACCAGGTCGGTTTGCGTGGCGACCTTCGCCTTGGCGAGGTTGTGCGGTGCGAGGTACGGCTCGACGCGGGCGGCGATCTCGTCGAAGTCGGCGGGTGGTTCGGCGGCCAGGCAGATGTAGACCAGTCCGGCCAGGGTACGCACGTGGACGGATCGCAGCCCGAAGCATGACGGGTCGAAGCCGGGTGCCTGGGACTCGGCGTGCAGCAGCTTGCCGTCCACGCCGTACGTCCAGTGGTGGTACCCGCAGACGATGTTGCCCACCGAGCCGCGCTCCTCGTTCAGGATGCGGGCGCCGCGGTGGCGGCAGACGTTATGGAAGGCCCGTACGTCCTCGTCGTCGTCGCGGACGACGATGATCGAGTACGGCCCGATGGTGACCGTCACATAGTCGCCGGGCTCGGGGACCTCCGCCTCGGTGGCGACGAACAGCCAGTGCCGGGCGAAGATCGCCTCGATGTCGAGGCCGAAGAACTCCTCGCTGACGTAGAACGGGGCCTCCAGGCTGTGTCCGACGGGACGCCGGGCGACGAGATCGCCCACTTCGGCGTCGGGTGTCGCATGGTTCATCGCAAGTCTCCGGTGAATCTCAGGAGTTGACGTGGCGGTCGCGCTCAGATCGGCAGGCACAGCCGAAGCGCGTCATGGATCGCGGCATGGATGTTGCGGGAGGTGACGGCGTCGCCGATGCGGAACAGTTGGTAGCGGCCCTGCTCGTTGCGGATCACCGTCTGCTCGCGGTGTGCCGGCAGGGCGCGGAGGTCGACCTCGCCGAGGTTGGTCGAGCCGGGGAGGAGATCGACGTACAGCTCGTCGTTCGGCAACGTCCCGTGTTCTACGACGACTTGGTCGACGATCCGCTCGGTCTCGGCCTCGGTGTACTCGCTGTAGAGGCTCGCGGCGAGCCGTCCGTCCGCGGTGCGGCGTACGGCGCGTAGCCGCTGGGCGAGCGTGGTGACGACATCGTGCGCGGTGAAGGCCCGTAGGTAGGCAGGGGAGTTCATGCTGCCGACGTCGGGGGCGAGGGTGCGCTCCGGGGTGACGTACTCGATCCAGGCGCCGGATTTCGTGAGGACCTCCACGGCGTCCATGGCCGGGTAGCCGCCGTGGTCGTCGTAGACCAGGATCTCCCCGCGCGGATTGCGCAGCGAGCCCGTCAGCACATCCCAGGTGTCGGAGACCAGGCCTTCGCCCTTGGTGAGGAAGCTGCGGTCGGGCATGCCGCCGGTGGCGACGATCACGAGGTCGGGGGTGACACCGCGCCGTGCGCAGGCAGCGTAATGCTTCGCGGCCGATGCGGATGACCCGGCCGTGGACTTTCCGCAGGTAGGCGACGAGTTTGCGCAGTGACCAGCGGGTGAAGGGCTGGCCGAGCTTGGCGGGTCGCGTGGTGGCCGTCTGGATGACGAAGTCTTCATCGTCAGTGCTGAGCAGGCGGGGACGGCCTCCCGCCCACCGAGGGTCCAGGCAGGCCAGACCGATCTCGTTGAACCGGTGGATCACATCCCGGACGGTGCTCTCGTCGGCCTGTACCACAGGTGATGCGCCCGGCTCAGTCACGCGCGGTGGGAACCGTGAACGACGGGGGCCGCGCGGCCAGTTCCTTCGTCGTGTACGCCTTCACGTAGGTGTCGAGGTACGGCGAGCGCTTGCCCTCGGTGGGCCGGTCGTCGGCAGGGTCGTCGACGGAGAGGCTGAGGCGTGCGTTGGTCACCTTGATGCGGTCACCGGTCGGGGTGTCGATCCACACGCCGTCCTGGACGGTGCCGATCTCGACGGCCAGGGAGTGGCCGGCCTTCAGACGCCAGTCGGTCGACTTGAGGTCCACGGCCACCTGCCCGGAGGCGTCCGCGACGGCGACCTGCTGGTCGAACATGACGGCGGAGCCGTCCGGTGCGACGTCGTACAGCTTGGCCATGACGTTGCCGATGCCCTCGGTCTCCATCCGGATCCTGGGGGTGCCGGTGACGCGGACGGCGTGCTCGATCGGCTCGGACCACGTGAGGATGCTCGCCGAGCCGCCGGGCTCGCCCCGGTCCACGTAGGACCCGTCGTGCAGCGGTACGTCGGCGGATCGGTCCGAGAGGGGCCAGGTGTCCTGGGAGCGCCAGGTTCCGGTGCTGTCCTGGATGGCGTAGGCCGGGTAGTCGGTCGTGGGGTCGATGCCCTTGAGCTGCTGGTCGTAGAAGGACATCACCTCCTTGAACCAGCCCGCGCGACCCATCTGCAGCCGCCCGTCCTCGGTGCGTTCGTTGCCGCGCACGTGGTCCCACTGGCCGAGCCAGCCACGCTGGGTGCCCTGGTGGCCCGCGAGGTACTCCTGCATCGCCTCCGGCGTGGTGTTCGACTCGATGAAGCCCTGGGTGAAGAACAGCGGGGTGTCGCTCCCCTCGGCCTGCTTCGCCAGGTCGCGCTGCCGCCAGTACGGATCCTCGGGGTCGGGCTTGAGGTTGTTGTCCGTGTTGTAGGCGGCGCATTCCGGGTGCTTCAGCTCGTACTGGCTGTTCTTCCGGTAGCGCTTCTGGTCGTCGGGCAGCGGCGGCAACTGCGCTATCTGGTTGTAGGTGTTGGGGGCGAGGGCGCCGCCGAGCTTCGGGACCCGGTTGGAGCGGGTCAGGCGGTACATGTCCCAGACGGGTTCCTGGGCGACGACGGCCTTCAGCGCGTCCTGGTCCAGGTTGTTGCCGACCAGGGCGGTCGTCGCGTCGTACGACTTGCCGTACATGCCGACCTTGCCGGTGGACCACGGCTGTTTCGCCGCCCAGTCGATCGCCGCCTTGACGTCGGCCTGCTCGCCCTTGCCCATGTAGTCGAGGCAGCCGCTGGACCCGCCGAAGCCGCGCAGGTCCACCTGCACCAGGGCGTAGCCCCGCTCGAACAGGTGGCCGCCCTCGGCGAGGTCCTTGAAGCGTGCGGACGGGCCGGTCTTCTTCCACTTCTCGTCCGTGAGCTCTCCGGAGTGCCCGAAGTAGGCGCCGACGGAGAGGATGACGGGCACCTTCTCGCCCCGGGGCAGCTCTTCCGGCAACAGGACGTCGGCGTGCAGCTCGGTGCCGGAGCCGTCCGAGGACGGGAAGTAGTGCTGGGTCCACGCCGCGCCCTTGGGAACACGTTCGTTGTCGCTGTGCGTCACCGCGTCATCGGCGGCGGATGCCGCGGGGGCGGCGGACGGTGCCGCGCCGGCGGGAGCGATGTGGGCGCCGGCCAGCGCCAGGATGGTGGCGGTGGCGGTGGCCCGTGCAGTGGCTGAGGGCAGGAGGGTCTTCTTCATGGTCTCTCCGGAGGTGGGTGTGGCAGCGTGTCGTCAGATGGGTGTGGCAGCGCGTCGTCGCGGTACGGTCAAGGCCGCTGGGCAAGCCGCTTGGTCGACCGGCGGAACGCCCAGAAGACGACCAGCAGGGCCGGCGCGAGCAGGGGCGCGCCCATGCCGACCTTGGCAACGGCCAGCCAGCCCGTGGAGTCGTTCTCGTACAGCCACAGCTGCACGCCGAACCGGGTCGCGAACAGGACGGCGAGGGTGGCGGTGGCGACGTCGTGTGCCAGCACGCTGGGACGGTCGTTTCGCCACGGGTGCCGGTTGCCGTGCAGCGCGTTCCACAAGAGGCCGGTCAGCGGCCTGCGGGCCAGCAGGGATACGGCCGTGAGCACCGCGCACGCGCAGCTCGCCCAGATCCCGATCAGAAAGAACCCGCCCGCCGAGCCGACCCATGCCGCGACACCGCCCGCGGCCGCGACGCCGAAGAGACCGCCGCCCGCCGCGGTGAACGGCTCCCCCCGCGCCATCCGCCACACGGTGACGAACATCGCCACGGCGAGCGCGATGCCGATCGCGAGTGGCAGCCGGCCGAGCGCGGCGTTCGCGGCGACGAAGGCCGCGATCGGGATCGCCGAGTACGTCATCCCCTTCGTACCGCCGAGCTGGTCGAGGAGCCTCTGCTGCGCCTGGCTCTGCCGGGCGGGCTCAGCGGGTGTCGGCTGGGCGAAGGTGGGTCCGGCCGTTTCGGTGCCGTGGTGCTCGGTCATGGCGTCTCCTGGGTCGTCGCGAATCCGTGCCGTCGGTGCGCTGAGAACCAGCAGAAACTGTGCCGTCGCGGCACAGTCAAGCCCGTTGGGAAGGGACGGAGGGGCGCTTGACCATGCCGCGACGGCATGGTTTCGAATGGCATGAGCAACGGCCGCGCGCCGAACCGCCAGGAGTCGAACGGAGTGCGAAGCAATGGCATGGAGCACGCGTGAGATCGCCGAGCTCGCGGGCACCAGCCTGCGGGCCGTACGCCACTACCACGAGGTCGGCCTGCTCGATGAGCCGGAGCGCCGGGCCAACGGCTACAAGCAGTACACCGTGGCCCACCTCGTCCGGCTGCTGCGCATCAAGCGCATGGTCGACCTGGGGTTCCCCCTCGCCCAGATCGCGGAGATGGGCACGGCCGACGATCACCCGGAGGAAGCTTTGCGTACGCTCGACGCGGAATTGGCCGCCACCATCGAACGGTTGCAGCGGGCCAGGATGGAACTCGGGTTCATCCTGCGCAAGTCGGTGCCGACGGACCTGCCCCCGGAGTTCGCCTCGGCGGCGGCGCCCGAAACCCCGATATCCGAGACGGATCGCTCGTTCGTCACTGTCATGAGCACCGTGCTCGGCCCGAAGGGCACGGCGGCCTACGCCGACCTGATAGAGAACCCCGTCATCGATCCGGCCGGCGCGGCGTTCGAGGAACTGCCACCCGACGCCGACGAACAGACCCGCGCCGACGTCGCCGAACGCCTGGTCCCCTTCGTGCAGTTGCTGCAGCGACAGCACCCCGGCTTGAGCACCCTGCCCGCCGACGCCCCCAAGGGCGAGGCCTTCGCCAAGAAGACCGTCGACAAGGCCGTCCAGGACATCTACAACGACGCCCAGGTGGACGTCCTCCGCCGCCTGCGCATCCTGCTCACGGAAGCACGGCAGACCACGGAACAGCCGGACGGCACAGGACGGCCCGGGGGCACGCCTTAGGCGGCCTTAGGCGTCTTCTCATTTGGATCGCTCGTCTGCCGGTCGTGGTTTCGATCGTGCAGCGGCTGGGGCCGGATGAGCTGTGTGTGGGGGCTGCGCGGGGTGGTCAGTGGCCGGATTCGAGTCGTTCCTTCAGGGCCCTGCCGTAGGTCGCGGAGTTCTTCTCCATTTTGGCCCGGTTGGGCTCCACGGCTTCCACAGCGGCCGGGCCACTGAAGACCTCGGAATCCGTGAATCGCGTTCCACCGTCATGTGGGTCGAGGAGGAAGGAATGCTGCCCCGTGACGACGCCGGGGATGCCGCCCTCCCAGGCGAGGCATCGCGGTGCCCGAGCGGGAGAGGCGCGAAGCCGTGCCGCCGCCAACTCTCCCACCAGCCGCACCTGTTCGAGCGGCAGCTCACGCCCGAGCGAGAACGACTCGGTGCTGCCTTCCAGGGCGAGCACAACCGCCTCGGCGATGCAGCCGTTGAGTTGCTGGCTGGGAGCTGGGCAGATCACCGTCCCCGATGACGACGCTCTCGGATCCGCTGACCAGGCCACCATCGACAACAAGTACGTCGCTCGTGGCGCGTGGTGGTGCGATCACATCGCGGGGCAAATGCCACGTGCAGTTGTCGGGCTGGTCGGCGGACGACCACTGCTGGAGGCACGGCGGCGGGGAGTGGGGCATGGACCTCGGTCGGCCCGGCTGTCCCGCCGTAGGCCGAGCATGTCGACATGCCGAGCCGTTACTCCTTGACCGCCCCGGCCGGAGGGGGTGCGGCTTTTCTGGTGCGGCGGGCCCTGTTCGGGCCTCATCTGGCCGTGTGTACCGGGGTGGTTCAGGGGGCGCCTGATGTGGGGCGGGTGAGTCGGATCATGGCGCGGTAGAGGGCGCGGGGCGCGGGAGCCGGCGGCAAGGGTGGGATTTCTGTTCCCGGGGTGGCGTAGGCGCGGAGCATCTGGCCGACCAGGCGGCGCCAGGCATCGGGAGCCGCGTCGCCGGTGGCGGCGACGACGCCGGCGTTGGCCATCAGCAGGACGACCAGGTCCTGAGAGGTGAAGTCGTCGCGCAGGCATCCGGTGGCCTGGGCGCGGCCGATGAGTTCGACAAAGCCGTTGTACGCCTCGGTGCGTCGTGCTTCCAGAGCCTTGGCGGCGGGGAAGGTCATGGTCAGGACGTCGGCGAAGCCGCGGTCGGCGGCCTGCATGGCGCAGACGGCTTCGATGTAGCCGATGAAGCCGTGCCAGGGATCGGGGTCGGCGAGGGCTTCGGTGACGGCTTCGGCGTAGGCGTCCATGCGGTCGGCGAAGACCGCGGTGATCAGTTCCTCCCGGTCGGCGAAGCGGCGGGAGAGGGTGGCCTTGCCCACGCCCGCCTCGCGGGCGACGGAGGCCATGGAGACGCCCAGGCCCTCGGTGGCGTACAGGCGGCGGGCGGCGGCCAGGATGCGCTCTCGGTTGCGTTCGGCATCGATGCGCAGACTCTGCTCGGGCTGCTGGCGCGGGGGTTCGGCAGGTGCACTCATGTCTCCACTCTACCGAAGTGGAACGGGAGGTCCACTTGTGGTTATGGTGGCACCACAGAAGCGGGAAGGCCGTTTCACTTTCTTGGACAGGTGAGTGCTATGCGTGCCGTGACACTGGAGGCCGTCCCCGGGGCCCCGCGGTGACCGAACTCGAAACCCCGCGCCCGGCGGCCGGTGAGCAGCTGGTGAAGGTGGCCGCCGCCTCCTTGAACGGCTTCGACGTCGCCACCGCCGCCGGCTACCTGCAGGGGATGACGGAGCACCGTTTCCCCTTGGTGGTGGGCAAGGACTTCGCGGGGACCGTCGAGGCGCTCGGTGACGGCGTGGACGGCTTCGCGGTGGGCGACGCGGTCTCCGGCGTGGTGGCGAAGCCGTACCTGGGCACCGGTTCGCTCGCGGAGTACGTCACCGTCCCCGCCGCCCACGGAGTCGTGCCCATCCCCGAGGGACTGAGCGTGCGAGACGCCGGAGCACTGGGTCTGGCCGGGACCGCCGCGCTGGACAGCCTGAACGCCGTGGCCCTGGACAAGGGCGAGACCGTGCTCATCTCCGGTGCGACCGGCGGCGTCGGTGCGCTGGCCGTGCAGATTGCCGTGGCCCGTGGTGCCAAGGTGATCGCCACCGCCCGCCCCGGCGCGCTGGCGGAGTTCGTCGCCGGACTGACCGACGCCGAGGTGCACCTGGTCGACTACGCCGGCGACCTGGAGGCTCAGGTCAGCGCGCTCGCGCCCGGCGGGGTGGACGCGTTGGTGCACCTGGCCGGCGACGGTGTTCTGCTCGCGGGCCTGCTGCGGCCCGGCGGGAGGCTCGTCTCCACCGCCGGCTTCGACCCCGCCAGCGTCGAGGGCCAGGACGTCACCGTCCACGTCCTGATGGCCGACCCGAACGCGCAGACCCTCAGCGCGCTGGCCGAAGGCGTCGCCTCCGGCCCGCTGCGGGTGCCGGTAACCGCCGTCTACCCGCTCGAGCAGGCTCCGGAGGCGTTCGCCGCGTTCGGTTCCGGCGCCCTCGGCAAGCTCGCCATCTCCTGCTCCTGAGCACCCTTTACCCCTTCACGAAGAGAGATCTGATCATGCCCACGATCGCCATCATCGGCGCCGGCCCCGGCATGGGCCTGGCCATCGCCCGCACATTCGGCAAGCGCGGCTTCGACGTCGCCCTCATCGCCCGTACGAAGGAGAAGCTGGACGCCCTCGTCGACCAGCTCGGCCAGGAGGGCATCACGGCCGCCGCGTTCCCCGCCGACGTCCTGGACCGGCCCTCCCTCACGGAGGCACTCGACGCGGTGAAGACCCACTTCGGCGGAATCGACGTACTGGAGTACTCCCCGGCGCCGCACTCGCCGGTGCCCGGGTTCACTGTGGCCAGCCCGAGCGAGTCCACGGTGGAGAACCTGCAGCCGCAGATCGAGTACAACTTCTACGGCGCGATCGCCGCAGCCGGCGCCGTGCTGCCCGCCATGCGGGAGGCCGGAGCCGGGACTCTGCTGTTCACCACCGGCGGAGGCTCCGTCGACCCCAACCCGATGTTCGGCAACGTCAACGCCGCGTCCGCGGCGCTGCGCAACTGGGTGCTCAACCTGCACAAGGAACTCGCGGACAGCGGTGTCCACGCCGCGCATGTGGCGATCAGCGTCTGGATCGGCGACGGCGGCCCCGAGGGCATTCCCTCCGCCACTCCCGAGCAGATCGCCCCCCTGTACTGGGAGCTCTACGAAGGCCGAAACCAGCCCGAGGCCATCTTCACCGCCTGACATCCGCTTCAACGGCTGACGTCCGTCGGAACACGGTTCGCCGCCCACGGGCGGCGAACACTCCCGCTTGCCTCTTTTCCCTCTTCTCCCCTCCCCGCCCCACCCGAAGGATCTCCGCCCCCATGAACGTCTTCCTCTGGATACTCCAGGCCGTCCTCGCCGCCATGTTCGCCATGGCCGGTGTCATGAAGTCCACCCAGCCCAAGGACAAGCTCGTCGAGAAGCTGCCCTGGGTCGCCGACTTCTCGCCCGCCACCGTCCGCTTCATCGGCATCGTCGAGTTCGCCGCCGCCCTCGGGCTGATCCTGCCCGCGGCCACCGACATCGCTCCCGTCCTCACCCCGCTGGCCGCGACCGGCCTGGTCATCACGATGATCCTCGCCGCGATCACCCACGCCCGCCGCAAGGAACCCTCGGCGATCGTCTTCAACGCCGTCCTGCTGGCCCTGGCCGCCGTGGTCGCCTGGGGCCGTTTCGGCCCCTACTCCTTCTGATTTGACCCGAGCGGACATCGCCGCGTTCCTCGTCTCCCAGCTCACGGACACCCGCTACCAGCGCAGCATGCCCGCGATCAGTAACTGACGCCCCGGACCGGCGTGGCCGCACCGATCCGGCGGCCGACAGCATCCGCTGCGTACGGCCCTGCGAACCCGACAGCGGTAACGCGAGCAGAGCTACGGCCACATGGCGACCGTCCCGGTGCCGCACTGTGACCTCGCCGCTCCACGACGTCTGCCCGGGCCGCTCCCATCGCCTCATCTCCGCATCGCGGTCTGCGCGGTGCCCACGGCCGGGTGAACAACCAGTGCTTCGAGCGCCTGTTGAGCGCTTACGACCAGCCACAGAGCAGGCCCGTAGCTCAGTGCCCGACGTCGTGGTCGCCCGCTTCGATGAGGCCGCTTTCGTAGGCGCAGATCACGATCTGGATGCGGTCGCGCAGCCCGAGCTTGGTGAGGATGCTCGACACATGTGATTTGACGGTGGCGGGGCCGATGACGAGCTGGTCGGCGATTTCCGCGTTGCTCGCGCCTCGGGCGACGGCGGTCATGATCTCGCGTTCGCGGACGGTGAGCCGTTCCAGGCGGGCCGCGACGGTGGTGTTGACCGTACGGCGCTGTGTGAACCGGTCGATGAAGCGCCGGGTGATCGAGGGGGCCAGCAGCGTCCCGCCCTCGGCCACGGTGCGTACGGCGGTGGCCAGTTGCTCCGGGGGAATGTCCTTCAGTACGAAGGCACTGGCGCCGGAGCGCAGCGCCTCGTAGACGTACTCGTCCGGGTCGAACGTGGTCAGGATCAGTACCCGGGGACCCCAGTCGGCTTCCTGAAGGATCCGGGAGGTCGCCTCGAGGCCGTCCATCTCGGGCATGCGGATGTCCATGAGGATCACGTCCGGTCGGTGCCGCCGTGTTGCCTCGACGGCCTCGAGGCCGGTGCCCGCCTCGGCCACGACCTCGATGTCGTGGTGGACGCGGAGAATCATGGCGAAGCCGCGCCGTACCAGCGCCTGGTCGTCGGCCACGACGACGCGGATGCTCACGCGGGCTCCCCCTTGACGGGCAGACGGGCGGTGAGCCGGAATCCGCCGCCGGGACGCGGCTGGGCGTCGAGGCTTCCGCCGAGCAGGTGGGCTCTTTCCCGCATGCCGACGATGCCGTGGCCGGGCGGGCCCTTGTGTGCGGCCGGTACAGCCTGGACGGCGGCGCCGTGACCGTCGTCGAGCACCTCGATGGTGAGGCCGTCGCCTTCGTCGCGCAGATGCACATGGGCGTGCGTGCGCGGTCCGCTGTGTTTGAGCACGTTGGTCAGGGCCTCCTGGACGATGCGGTACGCCGAGAGGTCGACGCGGGCCGGAAGAGGGTCCCGGATGCCGTTGGTGACCGAGACGTCGAGGCCCGCGTCGCGGACCTCGGCCACGAGCCGGGGCAGATCGGCCAGACCCGGCTGGGGCCCCAGACCGTCGCGCTCGGAGTCCGGCCGCAACACTCCCAGCAGGTGCCGCAGTTCGTCCAGCGCCTGGCGTCCCGCCTCCTCCACCGCCGCCATCGCCTCCAGGGCGCCCTGCGGATCCTCGGCGGCCACCATCCGGGCCGCGCCGGCCTGCACCGTCATCATGCTCACCCGGTGGGCGACCACATCGTGCAGTTCCCGGGCGATGTGGGTGCGCTCCTCGGTCACGACCCGCCGTGCCTCGGCGGCCTGTTCCCTCAGGAGCCAGGCGGCGCGCAAGGCGCGAAGACGTAGGCGCCGGCCGAGGTACCAAGCGCCGGACATGACGAAGGCGCCGAAGCCGATGTTCCCCCAGGGGACGGAAAGGAGGAGGCCGTCGATCGTGACCGCGGCGATGGCCGCGACGACGCCAAGAGGGCCCCATCGGTTGTCGTCGGCGTGCCGCCCGACGCTGTACAGCGCGACGATCACCATCCCGCCCAGGGTGGAGTGGCTGCTTCCCAGCGTCCCGGCCCACGCGACGAGCGCCACGAACAGCACCGCGACCGGACTCCTCCGACGCCGGTAGAGCGCCGCGCCGGCCACCAGGATGAGCATGAGGGCCGGATGGAGGATGTCCGAGACCGGGCGGACGACCATCGTGTCCCCCGGGCCTTCCTCAAGGAGCATCGTCGGCAGGAACAGCGCCACCGCGAGGACGGCGTCCGCGCCGCGCGGCCAGCGCGTGAACGGGCCGCGGAACCTGCGCGGCATGCTGCGGCCCGGCGTCTCGGCATGCGGCGCCCTGCGATTCATCGTCGCTCCAACAAGAGGCGTCCGGTGCCCTGGTGGGACGGTGCAGGTCATCGGGACGCACCGGGCACGTCATCGTAAATCCGGCTCGTAGGCACCGTCACCCGCCTGGGGACGGATACGGTCTCCGCCGCCGGCAGGAGGCGCCGTACGGGTCTCCCCGCCGCGCGCCGGAGGACGGAACCCGCCGTGCGGTGGGAGACGGCACCGCTGCCGTCTCCCACGATGGGACTGCTCACTCCTGCTGCCGCCGAACGCCGATCAGTTGAGGCCGGTCGGCAGCCGACCACGGGAGCCCAGCCGGTCGGCAGTTGTGGCCGGTCGGTAGCCAACTACGGGAGCCCAGCTGGCAGTTGTCGCCAGCCGGGAATCCCAACCACCGGAGCCCGCCCGGCAGTTGAGGCCGGTCGGCCGCCCAACCACGGGAGTCGGCCCGGCAGCTCTCGCCGGTCTGCCCCCAACCACCGCAGCCCGCCCGACAGTTGTCGCCGGTCGGCAACCCACCCACGGGAGCCCAGCCAACAGTTGTGGCCGGCTGGCAACCCACCCACCCGAGCTCAGCCGACACGTGCCCTCAGCCGGCACCCGTCCCTCAGGAGCCACCACCATGAACCACGTCACGCGCCGCATCGGCGACGCGAGCGCCCGCCGGCCATGGGTGACCATCGCCTCCTGGCTGGCCGCTCTGGTCCTCGTGCTGCCACTGGCCGGCCTGGCCGGTGGCTCGTTCGTCGACGACCTCGTCGCTCCCGGCAGCCAGAGCGAGGAGGCGATGGAACTGCTCGAAGAGCGGTTCCCCGAAGCCTCCGGCGGCAACGCCATGGCGGTGTTCGCCGCGCCGGAAGGGGAGCGGATCGACCGCCACCGGCCCGCCATCGAGGCGGCGGTCGCCCGGATCGCCGAGGTCGAGCACGTCGCCACGGTCGCCGATCCCTTCACCGCCGGTACGGTCTCGCCCGACGGACGGATCGGCTACGCCCAAGTCACCTTCGACGTACCGACGATGGAGGTGAGTCCCGAGCAGATCGATGCCCTGAGCGGCGTGATCGAACCCGTACGCGGCGACGGTGTCGTCGCCGAACTCGGCGGCGACACCGTCTTCATCAACGCCGAGACGCCGACCTCGGGCGCGGAAGCGGCGGGTCTGCTGGCCGCTCTGGTCATCCTGGTGGTCGCGTTCGGCACGATCGTGGCCGCGCTGGTGCCGATCGCGCTCGCCCTCGTCGCCGTCGCCGCCGGACTGGGCGGCATCACGCTGCTGGCCCATGCGCTGGACGTCTCCACCGCCGCCCCCACGATCGGCGCGATGATCGGCCTGGGCGTCGGCATCGACTACGCCCTGTTCATCATGGCCCGCTACCGCGAGAACCGCGCTGCCGGCCAGGACAACTCCACCGCTCTGTCGAACGCCATGGCATCGTCGGGCGCGGCCGTCCTGTTCGCCGGCGGCACCGTCCTCGTGGCGATGACCGCACTCGCACTGACCGGCCTGGGCTTTCTGACCTCGATCGGTCTGAGTACGTCGCTGGTCGTACTGTTCGCCGTGGCGACCGCGATGACGCTGCTGCCCGCACTGCTGGCCCTGCTGGGGGATCGCATCCACAAGGGGCGGCGCCGAAGCTTCCGTACGCGCCGGGCGAAGAACCCCGACAAGCCCGATAACCCCGAGAATCTCAAGAACGTCAAGAACCCCGAGAACACGGCATGGTGGCGATTCGCCCACCGCGTCTCCGGCCGGCCGTGGCCGTACCTGCTCGCCGCGTCCGCGGCGCTGGTGGCGCTGGCGCTCCCGGCGCTGAGCATGGAGACGGGCTTCCCCGACGCCGGCGACGACGCGACCACCACCACCCACCGCCGCGCCTACGACCTGCTGGCGGAGGGCTTCGGCCCCGGCTTCAACGCCCCGCTGCTGATCGTCGCCGACCTGCGCAGCCCCGGCGTGGACGCCGAGGGCATCCCCGAACTGTCCCGCCGCCTCGCCGACGACCCCGGCATCGCGTCGGTCGGCGAGCCCCAGATCTCCGCGGCGGGGGACACCGTCGTCCTGCCCACGCTCCCCGCCACCGCCCCCGCGGACGCCGCGACCTCCGACACCCTCGAACGCATCCGCGACGTCGTCCCCGACAACGTCGCCGTATCGGGCCTGACCGCCATGACCGACGACCTCACCCGCCAACTCGCCGACACACTCCCGGTGTTCATCGCCGCGATCATCGTGGTGTCGTTCCTGCTGCTGATGCTGGTGTTCCGCTCCATCGTGGTACCGCTGAAGGCCGCCGTGATGAACCTGCTGTCCATCGGCGGCGCGTACGGCGTCGTCGTGGCCGTCTTCCAATGGGGCTGGCTCGGGGGGCTGTTCAACCTCGAGGAAACCCTGCCGATCGCCTCACCCATGCCGACGATCTTCTTCGCCGTTCTCTTCGGCCTGTCCATGGACTACGAGGTGTTCCTGCTCTCGCGCGTCCGCGAGGAGTACGACGCCACGGGTGACCCCAAGGAGTCGGTGGCCCGCGGCATGGCGGTCACGGGCCGCGTCATCACCTCCGCCGCGTTGATCATGACGGTGGTCTTCCTCAGTTTCGTCGTGAACCCCTCACCGCTCGTCAAGATGATGGGCCTGGGTCTGGCGACGGCCATCGTGCTCGACGCCACGATCGTCCGGATGGTGCTCGTACCCGCGGCCATGGCATTGCTGGGCCGCGCCGCCTGGTGGCTGCCCGGTCCCCTCGACCGCCGACTGCCCCGCATCGGCACGGAGGTCGCCGCACCTGTCCCATCCCCGCCGGAACCCGTGCTCGCTCCCGACCGTCAGTGACAGGAGCCCCCCGGGGCCATCCTGCGCGGGGTGGCTCCAAGCCCGGCCCGGGGCGGTCACGCCACCACTCCAAGCAGCTCACGGTCGCCGAGCGCGGCGGATCCGTACGTCGTGGCGTTCGGCGATAGCCGTGATCTCCCGTACGGCGGCGGCCGGTTGGGTCCTGGGGACGGCGATGTCCTCGATCAGCACGCGGCCCAACCGCTCCAGGGAAGGCAGAGCGAGCCTGCGATCTGTGAGCAGTCGTTCCGCCTCCACCGGGTCGGAGGTCGTCTCGACCGACGCCGCGCGGTCCCGTAGCAGCCGTACCGCCAGCTCCGCCTCCGCCTCGGCCGCCGCGGACCGCCCGTCGCACTGCAGGAGCAGCAACGCACCACCGCGCGAACGCAGGTCCGTGCCCTGCGCCTCGTCCACGGCTTCCAGCACCGGGCCGTCCAGCAGCTCGGCCATCGAGGGCTCAAGCCGGGCGGCGGTGAGCGCCGCCACGGCCTCGGCGCCCTCGGCGAAGCTGTCGAAGTACGCGGCGACGGTGGCCGTCGCCTCCGGGACCGGGCGCAGCCGCACCGTCGCTGCGGTGATCACGGCGAGGGTGCCCTCGGAGCCGGTGAGCAGGGCCGTGAGGTCGTAACCGGTGACCCCTTTGACGGTGTGCCTGCCCGTACGGACCGGCGTGCCGTCGGCGAGCACCGCGTCGAGGCCCCGAACGGCGTCCCGGGTCACCCCGTACTTGGCGCAGCGCAGTCCGCCCGCGTTGGTCGCGATGTTCCCGCCCACGGTGGAGATCGCCGCGCTGGCCGGATCGGGTGCGTACCGCAGTCCGAACTCGCCTGCCACGCGGTCCAGTTCGGCGGTGGTGACGCCCGGTTCGACAACGGCGATCTGGTCGTGCGGGTCGAGGTCGAGGATGCGGTTCATCCGCGACAGGTCGAGCACGAGGGTGCCCACTCCGGCGGTCGCCCCACCGGAGAGCCCGGTCCCGGCCCCGCCTGGTACCACCGGCACCCGCAGTGCGTGCGCATGCCGCAGAGTCGTCCGTACGTGGTCGGCGTTGGCCGCGTGTACGACGGCGAGGGGCACGCCGTCAGGGTGGCTGCCGGAGCGACCGTTGTTCTGCTGGATGGCCTTGGCGTAGTCGTCCGGGTTCTTCCGCGACCAGGCCAGTGCCTTGTCCAGACGGCGCAGGTAGTCCGCGACGGCGGCCTTCTTGTCCTTGTCGGCGAGTGCCTTCTCGGAGGCGCCGATGAACCCGTAACCGCTCACGCGCCCGTCGGCACCGTTGACGAGGAGCCGGCCGCCCTGCAGCTCGGCGACCGCCTTGTAGCCCCCGAACGTGGCCCAGGCCTCGATCTTCCCGGAGGTGAACGCGGCCTGGGCGTCGGTCGGCAGCAGGTACTGCACCTTGACGTCGTCGTAGCTCAGCCCCGCCTGCTCCAGCACATGCGCGAGCAGATACTCGGCGATGGACCCCTTGGCCGAGGAGACAGTAACTGACTCGTCAGATATTTCTCTACCTGGATGACGCCCGCCACACCTCGGCCCCGCTGTCAGGGCAGCAGTGCATCAGTGAAGCCGCATGGCCGCAGCCCGCACGGCCGCAGCCCGAGGGGCCGCTCACGGCAGGCGGGGCAACTCGTCCCGTGCGGAGTGGCTCAGGATCCGCAGGTTCTCGGCGAACCGCTCCCGGTCCTGGGGCGGCAGCGGCGCCAGGAAGTAGCGCCGGATGTTCTCCACGTGCACCTGGGACGCCCGTACGGTGGTCTCTTCCCCCAGCGGGGTCAGCCGTACCAGCCGCCCGCGCCTGTCACCGGGATCCTCGGCGCGCTCCACCAGCCCGGCCGCCTCCATCCGGTCCACCAGACGCGTCGCCCCGCCTGTGGTCAGCACCTGCTCCTGGGCTATGGCCCGCATCGACAGCCCGGGATCGCCCGCCCGCCCGAGGATGAGCAGCACCTCGAACATCAGATGACTGATGCCGCACTCCACCTCCAGCGACCGTCCGAGGATGTACTCCAGCCGGTTCGCCGCCCCCTGCAACCGCCCGAACGCCAGCACCAGCGCATTGTCCGCGGCCTCCTTCGGCGACGAGATCTCCGTTGGCTCTTCCACGTTCCCCCCACCCGACTGGTCTTCCACACCGCGCATCCACTGATCATGCCTCGTGCGGCCTCGGGCGCTCACCTTGCCGGAACGCGCAGAGAATTTGGATCTTGTCGTCGGATTGCCGCGGACGTCACGTCCCGCGTGGCGGGCCAGATCCAGCAGTAGCAGGGCGCGCACCTTGGCCCGCACCTGCCGGGTGATTCCGCCGGACCCTGCCTCGTACCGAGCCGCCGCCGGGGCCTGCGCGGCATGGCGTCACGTCGGAACCTCGGTGACCGTAGGGAGTGTGAGCTCGCCGTCGCCGAAGTCCACGACCGTGCGAGTCCCGTCGGCCCAACGCACCGTGACGGTCAGGCCGTTCACCTCAGCGGTGGCCTGACCGGCGAGTGGGACCGCGGCGCCTTCGCCCGTGAGGGAGGCCAGCGCGACGAACACCGTCGAGGCCGAGTCCTCGCCGACCGTTCCGGTGAGTTCGGGCACCAGGGCCCAGGGGCCGTACGCCGTGCCCTGGGGGGCGCGGACCGTGCGCTGCGTCTGCCAGCCGTGCAGGCCGAGCAGTTGACTGGTCACCTCCGGACCGGCGAGACGTAGCTCCGCGGTCTGTTGGGTCTCTGCTTCGGCGGCGGCCTCCGGGGACAGGGCGACGGCCCAGCCGCTGTGGTGGATCGGTGTCCCGGCCGGTACGCCGACGGTGCGGTGGACGCGTAGCTCGAGGCTGCCGCGTACGAGCGTCAGGCTCTCGATCCGGATCGAGGGCAGGACAGGGCCGTCCTCGGGAAAGACCGGCCGGTGCCAGGAGGCGAGCCAATTGGGGCCTGCGGCAAGGGGGTTGATGCGGATACGGGCGCTGCGGGTGCCGCGGACTGCCAGTGCGATGTGGTTGTCGGGGGTGTTGGCGGCGCTGGTCGGGCCGGTGCGGGTGGAGTACGCCAGGCGCGCGTAGAGCGGGTTGCCGGGGGCCCGCTCCGGCTCCGCCGAGAGGAGCTTGTAGCTGCCGTGGTTGTGCAGGCGTACGAGACCGTCCCGGGCCGTGGTCTGGATGAGCAGCCCGGGGGAGGGCAGGGCGAGCGCGCGGTCGGGGCCCTCGGAGGGGGCCTTCTCCTCGGTGGCCGTCCACACCGGGTCCTCGGGCGGGAGGAGCAGTCCCAGGAAGCCTTTGGACGCCCAGTACGGGGAGCCCGGCCCCGAGTAGCGCTGGAGCGTGGCCTCGTGCGGCCCGTACCAGCCGAGGCTCAGGATGCCGTCGTCGGTGAGGGCGCCGCGGTCGAGGAAGTGGCGCAGCGCCCCGCTGAGGATGCGGCGGCTGACGCCGGGGGCCAGTGGCGTCGCGCCGGTGAGGGCGCCGAGGGCCACGGCGGCGACTGCCGCGAAGCGGTACGTCAGGGAGCGGCCGTGGTGGATGGGCGCGCCGTTCGCGTCGAAGAGCAGGGCGAAGCCCTCGAGGAACTCCCGTAGCCGCGGGCCGAGTTGGTCGAGCAGCGCCCCGTCGCCGGCGAGGTGGGCGTGGAGCAGCGGGTACATGTGCAGGGCCCAGCCGTTGTAGTGGTCGAAGGCCCGGCCGTCGCCGTCGGAGTACCAGCCCTGCCCCTGGTACCAGCCGTCCAGCAGACCGAGCCCGCGCTCGATCGCGCCGCGCGTCTCGGCGTCGCCCCGCCCGGCGGACTCCAGGAAGCCCGCGACGGTCAGCGGAAACAGATACCAGTTGTTGGGAGCGGGCGTGTGCCGCAGCGCTCCGCGCAGCCACTCCTCCACGCGGTCCTGGTCGTTGGCGGGCAGCGTGTCCCAGGTCCACGGCGCGGTGAGCCTCAGGGCCAGCGCCACGGAGGCGGACTCCACCATGGGCTGGCCCTGGATGTTGTGGTGGCCGATCACCGGCCAGGACTCCAAGTCGCCGCGGCCGGGGGTGCGGGTGCCGCGCGCGAGCCCGGCCGTGTAGCGCTCCAGGAAGCCGTGCGGATCCTTGCCGGACGCTCCGGCGGTACGGAACGCCGCCAGCAGGAACGTACGGGCGAAACCTTCCAGCCCGTCCGAGCGCACCCCCGACTTCGAGGGCGGGCCCGGCAGGTCGATCAGGGCCTGGCCGGGGGTGGCGTAGCGGAGGACGGCCGCGAGCAGCCGGTCGGCGGTGGCCTCCCAGTGGGCGCGGGTGTAGCCGGTGTAGGGGCTCAGGGTGCGGTCTTCGGCGGGCAGCGGATGTTCTGACACTCCAGCCACGTCTCCTGTTCGTTTCCGGCTCCGGCAGGCGCGCTCAGGCGAGCCGGGCCAGATGTTCGGGCCGTACGGGGTGGGCGAACGGGCGGCCGAGGGCGTACGACTCGACCTCGGCCAGCGCCAGATCGGCGAGGCGGCGCAGTTCGCCGCCCTTCGAACCGGCGATGTGCGGGGTGACCAGGACGTTGGGGCAGTCGAACAGCGGTGAGTCGGCGGGCAGCACCTCCGGCTCGGTGACGTCCAGGATCGCGTTCAGTCGCCCGGACACCACCTCGCGGGTGAGCGCGGTCTGGTCGACGACGGCGCCGCGGGCGGTGTTGATCAACGTGCCGCCCGTGCGCAGCCGCGCCAGCAGATCGCGGCCGACCATGCCGCGGGTCTCGGGCAGCAGCGGCGTATGCACACTGACGACGTCACTCTGCTCGAACAGCTCCGGAAGCGCGACCGGCTGCGCCCCGAGCGCACGCGCCTCGGTGGGCGTGACGTAGGGGTCGTGGAGCAGCACCGTCAGGTCGTGCGGGCGGAGCAGGTCGATGACGCGGCGTCCGATGATCGAGGCGCTCAGGATGCCCACGGTTTTGCGGTAGTTGCCCGCGTCGGGATGGCGTTCGTTCCAGTCGATGCGGCGGCGTTCGGTGCGGTAGACGCGAGCGGTGTCCAGGACCCGCTTGTTGGCGAGCAGGATCATGGCGAGGGTGTACTCGGCGACCGGCACGGCGTTGGCCGCGGCGGCCGATGACACCGCGAGGCCGCGGTCCCAGCAGGCGGGGGTGATGTGGTGGCGTACGGTCCCTGCGGTGTGCACGACCGCGCGCAGCCGGGGCGCGGCGTCCAGGGCCGCCGCGTCCAGGGGCGGGCAGCCCCAGCCCGTGATGAGCAACTCCGCGTCGGCGAGCGCGCGGTGCGCGGTGGGCGTGGTGAGGTCGTCCAGGACGAGGTGCGGGTCGATGTCGGTGAGGGCGGCGAGGCGGGTTCGTACATCGGTGTCGAGGACCTGTTCCGCGGTCTTCTTCGCCATGGCCAGTACGGCGCGCGGTCGGGGCCGGGGGGCCGGGTCGGTGACTTGGGTTTCCGTACGGTGCAACTGGCGCTCCCTGCTGGTCACTTGACGCTTCCCGCGGTCAGTCCGGACTTCCAGTAACGCTGCAGCGCGACGAACGTGACGATCAGCGGGACGACGGCGAGCAGCGAGCCGATGACGACGAGCGGGTAGTACTCGGGGGAGACGGTGGCGGAGCTGTTCCAGGTGTAGAGCCCGAGGCTGAGCGGATACAGGTGCTGGTCGGAGAGCATCACCATGGGCAGGAAGAAGTTGTTCCAGATCGCGGTCAGCTGGAAGAGGAACACGGTGACGAATCCGGGGCCGAGCATGCGCAGGCTGACGCGTAGGTACGTCTGCAGTTCGCCCGCGCCGTCCACGCGGGAGGCCTCCAGCACCTCGTTGGGTACGTAGCCGCTGCTGAGGATGCGCGCGAGGTAGACGCCGAAAGGGTTGAACAGGACCGGGATGAACACCGCCCAGAAGGTGTTGACCAGGCCGATGCCGGAGGCCACCAGGTAGAGGGGGAGGGCCAGTACGGTCTGCGGGACCATGACGCCGGTCAGGACGAGCCCGAACAGCTTCTCCTTGTGCCGGAACTCGTACTTGTCGAAGGCGTACCCGGCGCTGACGCTGATCAGCGAGCCGACGAGGGCGCCCACGACCGCGTACAGCAGGCTGTTGAGGTACCACTCGCCGTAGAGGCCGCCGTCCATGGCGAACAGGTCGGAGAGGTTCTGGCCGATGGAGAAGTCGCTGAGCGAGAAGATGTCCGAGCCGAACAGTGCGTCGGCGTTCTTGGTCGAGGCGAAGAGCAGCCACAGGGCGGGCAGCAGAGTGTAGAGGGCGGCGATCAGGACGACGACGTTGGCGACGCTGCGGCTCGTGAGTCTGCTCGTGGCGATCCTGCCAGGGGTGGTGGTCGTGGTCATCGAGCGCTCCGTTCCCTGCGGCCCGCCCACCGCGTCACCGCGTACGACAGGGCACAGGTGACGATGAGGAGGATGACGGAGGCCGCGGAGGCCAGTCCGTAGTTGTTGCGGCGGAAGGCCGCGTCGTAGATGTACATGTTCAGCGTGAAGCGGGAGTTGACCATCGGCGTGGCCTGGTTCATCAGCATCGGCTCGGTGAACAGCTGCAGCGCGGCGATCAGGGAGAACATGCACACCATGAGAACGGAGCTCCTGATGATGGGCACCTTGACCAGCAGCGCCGTACGCACACCGCCCGCACCGTCGATACGGGCCGCCTCCAGCACCTCGCGCGGGACCGCCTGCAGCGCCGCGTAGAAAATCACCATGTTGTAGCCGAGGCCGCTCCACAGCGCGATGTTGACGATCGACGGCAGCACGGTGTGCAGGCCCAGGAAGTCGATCGTGATGTCGGCCTCGGCGAACAGCTTGATGACCGGGCTGAGGCCGGGGGTGTAGAGGTACAGCCAGATCACGGCGGCGATGATGCCGGGCACCGCGTGCGGCAGGTAGAGCAGCATCTGCGCGGTGCGGCGCAGCCGGATCAGGCCCGAGTCGAGCAGCAGGGCCAGCGCGAGGGCGCCGATGACCACGGCCGGGACGAAGATCACGCAGTAGAGGGCGACGCTGCCGAACCCGGCGAGGAAGCTCGGGTCGCTCAACACCGCGATATAGCTGCGCAGTCCGGTGAAGACGGTCTCCCCGCCGCCGAACCCGAGGCCGTCGTGGTCCTCGGAGAAGAAGCTGAGGCCGATGGCGTAGCCGACGGGGACGAGGAACACGGCGACGAGCAGTGCCGTGAACGGGGCGAGCAGTGCGACGGTGGCGAGCGTCTGCTGCCGGCGTCCGGTGCGGCGGGTGTGCACGGGGCTCGCGGCCGGCGGTGCTGTGCCGGTCCGCTTGCCCCGCTTTCCTGGGGTTATCACTGTGCTCACGGCTGCACCTCAGTGGGTAGTGACCGACAGGCCGAGGCTCTTCAGGTCGGGCAGGGTCTTGCTCTGTGCTTCGCGGAGGGCGTCCAGGACGGTGCCGCTGCCCGCTCCGGCGCGCGCGAGCCCGTCGTCGCCGGAGCTGATCGTCGACACCATGCGCGGCCCCCACTTCCAGCGGGGGTCGATCAGCTCGGCTTCCTTCTCGAAGAGACCGAAGATGTCCTGACCCGAGAAGTAGCTGGTGTCCATCTCCTTGCGGGCGACCGGCACCAGGTCGGGCACGGACGGGTACGCGCTGCTGATCCCGCTGGAGAGCTTGGCGCGCAGCGCGTCCGCGCTGGTGACCATCCAGGAGATGAACTCCAGGGCTTCCTCGGGGTGGTTGCTGTCCTTGGTGACCATGAAGGTCGAGCCGCCCTGGGTGCCGAGAACCGGCTTCTTCAGGTCCCATTGCGGCAGGGGAGCGATGGCCCATTTGCCCTTGCCGCCCGGTGTGGAGGCCATCATCGAGCCCGCCGCCCAGGCGCCGGCCAGCCAGCCCGCCGTCTCGCCGCTCTGCAGATGCGCCCGCCACTGCTGGCTGGACGCGGGCTCGACCCGCACCAGGTCGTCGTCCAGCAGGCGCTGCCAGTACGCGGTGACCTTGCGAGTGGGGGCGTCGTCCATCGCGATACGCCACGTGTCGCCGGAGGTGTCGTACCACCGTGCGCCCGCCTGCCAGGCGTAGCTGGCCATGTAGAGCGTGCCGCCGGTGGTGAAGAGGCTGGCGATACGGGAACGGGGCTGGGACTCCTTGAGCTTGCGGGCCGAACTCTCGAACTCCGCCCAGGTCTTGGGCACGGGGATGTTGTGCTCGGTGAACAGGTCCTTGCGGTACAGGAAGACCATCGGCTCGATGTCGACCGGCACGGCGTAGGTGCGCCCGTCGAAGGTGGTGAGGTCCATCGCCTGCGGCATGATCCGCCGGCGTACGGACTCGGGCAGCAGCGTGGTGATGTCGCGGGGTACGCCGTCGATGGCGAAACCGGGCAGCTGGGGGTACTCGATGGTGGCGACATCGGGGGCGTTGCCGGCCCGTGCGGCGTTGCTGAGCTTGGCCCAGCCGCCCTGGTCGCCCGAGGGAACCTGCTCGAAGTCGACCTGGATCTTGCTGTGGGTGCGGTTGTACTCGTCCACCATCTCCTGGCTGCCGCGCAGCGGTGACCAGAAACTGAGGCGAACCGGCCCGCTCTCGGCGGTGTCGCTGCCGCCGGAGGCGGAGCAGCCCGCCAGCAGCAGGGTGAAGATCATGAGCAGTACAGCCGGGCGTCCTCGACCAGGCATGAGCCCTCCCGCGTCCTTGCTGGGGTTATGGGCATCCTGATCGCTGACAGAAAAAAGCGTCAATACATCGAACAGAAGAAACTAAAGCGGTCAAACGCTCAATGTGCGTCGGGGAGCCTCCCGGCGGGCCGCTGGGCCGCCGTCCGCGCCGCCCGGCGGGCCGCCGTCCGCGCCGCCCGCCTGCTGCTTCAACCGCGCGACCGCCGACCTGACTTGGACGCGTGCGCGGCCGCCGTGGACTCCCTGATCACCAGGCCCGGCAGCAACTCGAGATGACGGGTGGCACCGGGACGCAGACCGTCGCGCGCCGCGTCGAGTCGGCGCAGCAGCAGGTCGATCCCGCTCCGGCCGAGCTCTGCCTTGGGCGGGGCGACCGCCGTCAGCGGTACGGGCCCCATGTCGGCGACCACGTCGTTGTACGCGACCACCGAGCAGCGTCCCGGCACGTCGATCCCCGCGGCCTGCAGCCGCTGCACCAGCACCAGAGCGTCCCGGTCACTGTGGATCAGCACCGCCGTCGCACCGCTGTCACCCACGACCTCGGCCAGATCCTCCGCCCGCGGGTCCGCCACGCTCGGGTCCGGTCCCGCGGTACGTGAGCTGAGGATCGTACGGCAGCCCTCGGCCAGCCCCCGTGCGGCGGTCTGCTCGGCGAACTCGGCGCGGATCACGCGCGCGGTGGGGCTGTCGTCTCGCGCCGCCAGTACGATCCGCCGGTGCCCGAGGTCGGCCAGGTGACCGAGCGCCAGATGCACCCCGTACGCGTGGTCCGAACGCACGCAGTCCAGCGAGTAGATCGCACTGGTCCGCGCCGGACGCCGCTCCACCAGCACCGTGGGCACATCCAGCGCGGACAGCCACGAGTGGTCCGCCTCCGCCTCCGCCTGCGTGCGCCAGTGCGGCGACAGCAACAGCCCGCGCGCCCCCGCGTCCAGCGCCTGGCGCACCGCCTCCCGCTCCGCCCCGCCTTCGTCGGCGGCGAGGTGCAGGGCAAGCCGCAGTCCGGCCTTCTCCGCGGCCTCCCGCGCACCCTGCACGGCCTCGGTGAGATAGGTGTTCCGCTCGGAAACGACCATGGCGACCGCGTCGCCCCCCGCGGCACTCTCCTCGGGCACAGGCCGCAGCGACCGCGCCACCCCGTGCCCGCGGCGCACCTCTCCGCGCTGCGCCAGCTCCTCGACATCCCTGCGCACGGTGACGACCGAGACGCCGAGCTCGTCGGCGAGATCGGTGATCCGCGCGACACCCCGGTCCCGCACCACCTCCGCGATCCGGTCCTGCCGCTTCTGCGCCGACTCCCGCATGTCCCCACCGCTTCCGTCCGCGTCGGCCGCGCCGCCGGGGTGCGAGCGCGCGGCGGCTTGCGCGATCGAATTCGCGCGATGCGGACATCATAGCGATCAATCGATCAGACGGGGTGGGTGGTTCCGGGAGCGGCTTGGGCGGTCTCGGGTGTCCGTCGCATGCCGAAGGCGGCTTCATGGCGAAGCCCGGTCGGGTCCGACATCCGACCGGGCTTCGGTGTTTCTGGGGCTGGCTGTTCGGTGGGTCAAGGGCGGCCCAGGGCCCGGTACTCCCAGCCGGCCGCGCGCCACTGGGACGGGTTCAGGGCGTGGCGGCCGTCGACTATGCGGCGGTGGGACACCACGGCGGCCATGGCGTGCGGGTCGATCTCGCGGAACTGGGTCCACTCGGTGAGCAGGACCACCACGTCCGCTCCGGCGGCGGCCGTGAGGGCGTCGGAGCCGTAGGTCAGTTCCGGGAAGGTGCGGCGGGCGTTCTCCGTGGCCGCCGGGTCGACGACCGTGACGTGGGCGCCCGCTTGGTGCAGGGTCCGGGCCACGTCCAGGGCGGGGGCGTCGCGGATGTCGTCCGAGTTGGGTTTGAACGCGGCGCCCAGGGCGGTGATGCGGGCGCCGGCCAGGTCGCCGCCGACGAGTTCGCGGACCAGGTCGACGGTGCGGGCCCGGCGGCGCTTGTTGATGGCGTCCACCTCGCGCAGGAAGGCGACGGCCTGGCCGACGCCCAGTTCCTCGGCGCGGTGGCTGAAGGCGCGGATGTCCTTGGGCAGGCAGCCTCCGCCGAAGCCCAGGCCCGGCTTGAGGAAGCGTCCGCCGATCCGGTCGTCGTAGGAGAGCGCCTCGGCCAGGCCCGTCACATCGGCGCCGGTGGCCTCGCAGACCTCGGCCATGGCGTTGATGTACGAGATCTTGGTGGCGAGGAAGGAGTTGGCGGCGACCTTGACCAGTTCGGCCGTGTTGAGGTCGGTGACGACCACCGGGGTGTCACGGGCGATGACGGGGGCGAACGCGGCCCTCAGCCGCTCCTCGGCCCATGCCGACTCCGTGCCGAAGACCAGCCGGTCGGGGCGCAGGGTGTCGTCGACGGCGTAACCCTCGCGCAGGAACTCCGGATTCCAGGCCAGTTCGACGCCGGTTCCCGCAGGGGCGAGCCGCTGCACCAGTTCCGTCAGCCGGGCCGCGGTGCCCACCGGCACCGTGGACTTGCCGACCACCAGCGTGCGGCGGCGCAGGTGCCCCGCGAGTTCGGTCACCGCGCTGTCGACGTAGCGCATGTCCGCCGCGTCGGAGTCCTTCTGCTGGGGGGTGCCGACGCAGACGAAGTGGACGTCGCCGAAGTCACCGGCCTCCGCGAAGTTGGTCGTGAAGCGCAGCCGGCCGGAGTCCAGAGCCTTGGCCAGCAGTTCGGGCAGGCCCGGCTCGAAGAAGGGGACCCGGCCCGAGTTCAGCCACTCGACCTTGACCGGGTCGACGTCCACGCCCAGGACCTCGTAGCCGAGGACGGCCATGCAGATGGCGTGCGTGGCGCCGAGGTAGCCGGTGCCGATGACGGTGAGTCGGGGGACGGGGGCGCCGGAGACGTCGAGTACGGCGGCCGTGTCGGCGCCGGGTCTCAGGGCGCTGTCCGGCCCCGGGTCGGTGGCGAGGGTCATGGCGTGCTCCTTGTGAAAGGTGAGGGTGGTGCTCGCTTTGGGCATGGGTGGGCCGGCACAGGGGCCCTTCGGCCCGAGGCTGCGGTGGCTCCGCGGGCCCTGCGTGGAAGCGGTGTGCGAGTGTTCTGTCGGACCGTCAGGAACCGGCTGGACCGTCAGGAACCGGCTGGACCGTCAGGAACCGGCGCAGTCGACGTTGGCCAGGCCCTTCGCCGCCCCTTCCGCCTTGTTGTCGCAGGCGACCTTGTTGCCCTCGACGGGGGTGAGCTTGAAGCCGTAGCCGGGTCCGTTGACCTCCGCGGTGTTGCCCTTGAAGGTGTTGTCGGTGCCCCAGCCGTCGATGATCTCGTGGGTCTGGAAGCCGTCCTCGAGGGCGTTGCGGCCGGTGTTGCCCTGGATCAGCCAGCCGTTGCCCTTGACGTCGACCCAGGAGTCGTTGTGGGAGCCGCTCAGACGTGAGCCGTCGAAGGTGTTGCCGATGACCTTGCCGCCGCTGGTGCCCTCCTTGATGTCGATGGACTCGGCGGTCGTGGCGCTGATGTCGTTGCCGCTGATCACATTGCGGTCGCTCGCGTCGGGCTTGCAGTCCGAGACGGTGCACCAATTGGACTCGGCGGAGCCGATGTAGACGCCCTCGCCGAACTTCTCCTTGCGCTGGCCGGTGTCGCGGACCGTGTTGTTCAGCACCACGTTGTCGGTGCTGAAGTTCCGCAGATGGATGGCCTCGTCGCCGATCTGCTCGACGGTCAGGCCCTGGATGACCGAGCCCTGCACACGGTCGGCCATCACGCCCTTCTGGCTGTTGCGGACGGTGAAGCCGACCAGGCGCCAGTGGGCGGCGCCGTCCAGATGGAAGCCGTAGCCGCCGTCGGTGCCCCCGCCGTCGATCACCGCGCCCAGGCCGCCACAGACGAAGACCGGCTGGTCCGCGGTGCCCGGAGTGGTGGCCTCGAAGCGGCCCTCGTACGTCCCGTCCGCGAGCCCGATGCTGTCCCCGGGCCCGGCGTCGGCCAGGGCCTCCTCCAGCGAGTCGGCGTCGTTCACCGAGACGGTGGCCGCCGGGCAGCTGACCTCCTTGGCTGACCCCGCGCCGCCGCCGGGCGTCGCGCCCGGGGTGGACCCGGTGGCGGGGGTGGTGGACGGCGCGGACGGTTCGGCGGTGTCCGTCGGTGCTTCGTCCGTCGAGGGGGTCGGCTTGCGGCTGGTCGCCGTGGGGCCGACCTCACCCGTGGCCCCGGCCGTGTCCGGAGCGGCCGAGTCCCCACCGGAGGTCAGGGCGACGATGAGGGCGATCACGGAGCAGATGAACGCCCCCGTGGCCAGCCACAGCACGCGGTTACCACTGGTCATGCGTCATCACCGGAACCCGGTTGTGTGGATGCTGCTGGTTCTGTGAGTGGTTTTGGCTCTGTGGGTGGTGTGCGGCCAGACGGATCTCCGTGGGCGGGGGGACCGGCAGGGGCTGCTTGTCGGCGTAGGGGTGGGCGCGACCGCGGCGGCCTCGTCCCCGGCTGCCGTGCCGTCGCTGTCCCATCACCGCCGACAGGAGGATGAGCAGCAGGATGAAGGCCCACAGCAGGGTCATCGGGCTGGCGTAGTGCCGGAACTTGGTCCAGAAGGAACTGGTGTCGTGCCAGGCGAAGGTCTGGTTCTTCTTGATGTCCATGTCGCCGCCCGCGCGGACGGTGTCCACGGCGCTCGGCCCGACGCCGGCGATGACGTTGTACGAGATCGTCGAGCCGCCGACGCCGCCCACCATGGAGACGCCGTGGTTGGTGGCGTCCTGGACGGTGTTGCCGCGCACCTCGGCCACCGAGTCGCGGATGTAGACGCCGGTGTCGGCGTTCTCGACGATGTTGCCGGTGATCTGCGCCGCCGTCACGCCGTCGCGCACCGAGATGCCCTGCCGGATCTGTCCCTTCAGACGGTTCCCGGTGATGGCCACCTTCGAGGCGTCCTTGCGGGCGACGATGCCCATGTCACCGCCGCGGACGTTGTTGTTCTGCACGCCGACGTCCACCCCGCCGAGGATCTCGATGCCGTAGCGGCCGTTGTCCTCGGCGGTGCTGTTGGACACCGAGTTGTTGCCGTAGCTGCTGATGGACTCGCCGGAGGCGGAGGGACCGCTTGCCAGGGGCCGGCCGCTGAGGGTGAAGCCGTTGCCGCCGTTGCCCCGCGCGGTGGATCCGGTGACCTGGACCTGCTGGGTGGCGCGGGCGAGGACGAAGCCGTTGCCGCCGTTGTCCTTGGAGAGGGTCCGTTCCACGTCGGCGTTGGTGACGTAGCGATGCAGTACCAGGCCGTCCTGGAAGCTCTTCAGCACCTTGGTGTCGGTGATGCTGACCCCGGTGGCGCCGGAGACGAACAGTCCGTAAGTGTTGCCCGTGACCGTGGAGTGGTCGACCTCAGCCGACACATACGACATGTCGGGCACGGTGAACCTGCTGTCCGGCGTGGTCAGTTCGCCGGGCGGCTGGGCGAGCACACCGCCGCTGCTGGGCGTCTGCTCCGCCTCCTCCTCCGCCTTGTCCGCGGCCTCCTCCCGCTCGCGCTGATTGAGGTCGTCGCCGGTCGGGGTGTCCGGGCCATCGATGTTCCCGGTGTCGGGGCGGTCGGTCCCAGTGAGGCTGAGGCCTCCGGTGCGGCCGCTCCAGAAACCGAGGTCGCCGACAGTGGCGTACTTCATGTCGAACTGGCCGCCGATGGCGCGGATGTAGGCCCGGCCGTCCCGTACGTCGGTGTCCGGCTTGTTGGTACGGGTGTCCCAGCTGCCGATCTTCATCTGCGCCTGTGCGGTGCCCTCCAGGGTCAGTCGGCCGCCGAAGGAGACGATGGAGACAAAGCCCTTGTTGCTGCTGGCCATCCGTATCGTCAGACCGCCCGGGTTGGACAGTTTCAGCTTGGCGCCGGCGTTGAGGTAGAGGTTCTCGGTCAGCAGGTAGGAACCGTCGCGCTTGCGGACGAAGGTCTGCGGGGCGAGGGAGAGCAGGTCGGAGACGCTGTACGGCTTGGTGCGCGCGGTGAGGACCAGCGTGTAGCCGCTGCCGGTGTCCAGCCGGTACGGCTGCGACCACTTGGCGCCCTTGAGCGGGGCGACCGCGGCGACGGCGCGGACCTGGTCAAGCCGTTTGTCCTCGGCGGCGACCAGGGCCGCCTGGGCTTCGGACTCCTCGGGGGTGAACGCCTGTTCCTCGCCGTCGTCCGCGGCGCCGGCACGGGCTCCGGCCAGCACACTCTCCGCGACGACCGTCTTCGGCGCGGCATGGGCGACGGGCGCGGACCCGAGGAGCGCCACGGCGACCAGGGGCAGGAAGGCGGCGGCTGCCGCCGTGCCGCGCAGCGTTCGGAAGGCGTGAGCGGTTCGCAGGACGGCTCCCGGGGAGAGTCGAGAGCGGTGTACCGGCCCGCGGGCGGTCCGCTCGGTCTGAAGTGGTGCTCGGTGGTCTCGCTGAGGGTGTGCCTCGTGGTCTCGCCGAGGCCGTGTCTGAGGGAGTGTCACGGCTGGAACACACCCTCGCGGTGGCCGCCGGCGGGCGGCCGCTGGGAGCCGTTGCCCGAGAGGGACGCGGCACCCTGGCCTTCGCCGCCGACACTGCTGCTGGAGCGGGTCAGCCAACCCTGCTTGTTCATGGTGATGAAGGCCCACAACTTGATCGGCAGGGAGATCATCACGACCACGAGGGCCAGCAACGGCAGCAGCAGCACCTCCTGCGGATGCCTGCGCAAATGCGAGTAGCCCCGGATACCGCGTCCCACGAAAAGCCAGATCAGAACCAGGACCACCCCGCGGCCGGTCAACTCCAGCCGGCTGAGCAGCAGATAGCCCAGCGCCATGCCCATGGTCACAGGCGTCAGCAGGATCTGCAGCACGGTGATCTTGGTGACCAGCGGGACCCGCCACAGCCAGCCCTTGTGGATCGCCGTCAGATAGCAGCGGTAGGAGTTACGGCTCCAGCGCACCCGCTGCTTGACGAAGGCCCGGAACGAGGACGGGAACATGGACAGCGCCCGCGCACTGCTCTGGTGCACGGTCTTGTACCCGGAGGCCAGCACCAGCCAGGTCAGCCGGCCGTCGTCACCGGCGACGCAACGCCGGCCGAGGAAGAACTCGTTCTCCAGGTTCTCCAGAACGGGGTCGATCGCGGCCCTGCGGTAGGCGGCGGTACGGCCGGACAGACACGCGACGGCACCGGCCCGGCCCATGGCGGGCACGTAGTCGTAGTAGCGCAGGTTGACCAGCCAGTCGGCGATACGCCGCCACACGCTGCTCCGGCGCATGAAGACGTTCTGCTGGGTGCCGACTCCGCCGACCTTCGGGTCGACGAAGGGCATCTGCACGGCGTCGAGGAGCCCCGGCTGCCAGCGGGTGTCCGAGTCGACCAGCACCACGAGTTCGCAGTGCGCGGCCCGGATCCCCACACCCAGCGCGGACCGCTTGCCCCGGTGCTCGAACGCGAGCACCCGCACCCGCCGGTCCTGCACCTCGGACAGCCTGCGGATCACCTCGTGGTCCTGGACATCGGGGACGATGATCACCTCGTCGGGCCCCTGGGCCAGCCAGGTCTCCAGACAGTCGAGCAGGATGTCCGGGTCCTCGCGATAGGCGGGGACCACGACGGACACCGAGGTCCGGTAGTCGTTCACGACCGGCGTGGCAAAGCGGGACAGGATCGCCCGGTAGAGCCAGAGCCCCCAGACGAACGCACCGGCGATACCCAGCGGCATCACCTCACGCCACGACGTCTCCCCAACCGCCGCAACGATCCATGACCAAAAAGCATCGAAGTACTCCGACATCAACAGGTCCCCCCCAGGAACGCACCGGGACTGAGCAAGATCCCAAAAGTGCGGAGTGCCTCATATATGGCGGGGACTCTAGAGGGATATCCATCCTTCCTTCACAGCAGAAACACAAACGTCACCGGAGCTCTGGAGGCGGGCGGGGTGAAGGGTGACCGCCCGGGGCGGGATTAGGCGACGGGAGAAGGGCTGTTTTTAGCCACGTGTACATGACCTAACAGATAGCCATATGCCCTTGCATGCAGGGAAGTTACCTGAGGTAGCAGACATTGCGTCTGTTGCCGTGCATGTCGGGCGGGCCGGCGAAGAGTTCGGTGACGCCCGAGGTGGGCGTGACGGAAGTCACAGCAACGTAATCGTCATCGGTGGCCGCGGAGGTCCTCCGCGTTACGCCCGTCGGCCCCGTGTTACGCCCGTCGGCACCCCGGGAGGCGTGGGAGTGGAATCGGCCCGCATCCGCTAACATAGAATAATTAGCTAGATGAATCGGCGGATTTGGCAAGCTGCGAGGAGTGGCCGTGGACTTCGGGCTGACCGACGAGCAGGACCTGTTGCGCGCGACGGCACGGCAGTTCGTCGCAGACGTCTGCCCCGCCGAGAAGGCGAAGGAGTGGGACGAGGGCGGAGTCGTACCGCCCGAACTGTTCGCGGGCATGGCCGAACTCGGCTGGTTCTCGCTGCCGTTCGCCGAGGACGAAGGCGGTGACGGCGGCGGACCGCTGGAGCTCGTCCTGATCGCCGAGGAACTCGGGCGGGCCAGCTTCGACGTGGCCATGTGCTACATCGGCGTACTCATCCCAGGCATCACCGTGTTCCGCTGGGGCAACGAGGAACAGCGCCACTTCATCCGCGACCGCGTCATGACCGGACGCCACCGGCTCGCCGTCGGCCTCAGCGAACCGGACAGCGGCTCCGACGCCGCCGCGCTCCGCACTACCGCCGAAGACCACGGCGACCACTTTCTTCTGCGCGGCCAGAAGGCCTGGTGCACGGGCGGCGGACTGCCGGACACCACCATCGCGACATACGTGCGTACGGGCCCCCGCGAGCCCAAGCACGGCGGCATCAGCCTGCTGCTCGTCGATCCCAAAACCGACGGCGTCGAAGTGCGGCGGACGCCGACCCTGGCCCGGCACATCCTCGGCACCAACGAGGTCTTCTTCAACGACGCCCTGGTGCCGAAGGAGAACCTGGTCGGCCCGCGTGACGAGGGCTGGAAGGTCATGCTCTCCAACATCGAGCTGGAGAAGGTGATCATCAGCGGCGGTTACCTGGGCGCCGCTCAGGCCACGTTGGACGAGATGCTGGAGTACGCACGTACCCGGCACGCCTTCGGCCGCCCGATCGGCAACTTCCAGTCCCTCGCCCATGCCATGGCCGACCTGCAGACCGAGATCGACTCCGCCCGCCTGCTCGCCTACCGCGCGGCCTGGCTGCTGGCCCAAGGCAAGCCCTGCACCAGGGAGGGCTCGATGGCCAAGCTGAAGGGCTCGGAGACGTACGTGGCCGCCGCCCGACTGGGCATGCAGGTCTGCGCAGGCCACGGCTTCTCGACGGAGAGCGTGATGAGCTTCCGCTACCGCGAATCCATCGTCGCCACGATCTCCGGCGGCACGAGCCAGATCCAGCGCAACGGGATCGCCCGGAGCATGGGCCTGCGGTCCTACTGAGTGCGGAGCTGTCTCAACAACCCGAAACGGCTCGCCAGTTGGCCTGGCGAGCCGTCACGAAGGATCGAGACTCAGCAGCTGTACAGCTCAATCTCGTCGGTGATGTTGTCCCCGTAGCGCTCGGACCGTCTCAGGACCAGCGCTGGGTCGTGCCGCCGTGGCAGCCCACCGTGCGGAGCCCGCGGTCGCTGTCGTCCGCGCAGCGGCCGGTGCCCACGCTCTGGAACTGGATCGCGCCGCCACCGACCTGAGTCACCCTCCACTGCTGGGTCGTGAAGTTGTTGCACCCCACGGTGCGGAACCCGCGGTCGCTGTCGTCCAGACAGCGACCCGTGGCGACGTTCTTCAGCTCGCGGAGGTTGCCGCCCAGGTTGCGCACGTTCCACTGCTGGGTCGTGAAGTTGTTGCACCCCACGGCGCGCAGCCCGCGGTCGCTGTCGTCCAGACAGCGGCCCGTGCCGGCGTTCTTGAACGTCTGCGGGGCAAGCACGGCGACGTCCCCCGCGTCCGCCGCCATGGCCTGAGTGCTCAGCGCACCGCTCAGCGCGAGCGCACCGCCCGCCGCCGCGAGTACGAACCTGTTTCGCCTCATGTGTCGTCTCCTCCCATGGAGCCCGGGCCCTGCGCGAAGTGTCGCCGGGCCGTTCGCCCCCAGGTGTAGCGGCCCTCGAGTTGTTCGCGTTCGGTCACTGGTGCCGAACAAACAAGTCCTGAAAAATGTGACGGCGCAGCGACCACTGCGACACGGGGGAAACCACGCGGGGAGGTGCGGCGATGCCGCGCAAGGAGCGACCGCTGGACGCGGAGAGCGGTCCGTTACTGGAACTGGCCGCAGGGCTACGGCAGTTGAGGCAGAAGGCGGGCAACCCGCCCTACCGGGAGCTGGCGAACAAGGCGCACTACTCGATCTCGACCCTGTCCTCCGCGGCGTCCGGCCAGCGGCTGCCCACGCTGGCGGTGACGCTGGCGTACGTACGCGCCTGTGACGGGGATCTGGAGGAATGGGAGCGCCGCTGGCGGGAGGCAGCGGAGTGCCTGGGCGCCGAGGCGCACACCGACCCCGGCTCGGCGGAGGCGTGCGGCACGCCCCCGCCCTACGCCGGTCTGCGCTCGTTCCGTGAACAGGACGCGGAGTGGTTCTTCGGCCGGGAGCGGCTGGTGGAGGAGCTGGCCGAACGGCTGGAACGGCAGCGGTTCGTGGTGGTGATCGGGGCTTCGGGCTCGGGCAAGTCGTCGCTGCTGAGGGCGGGACTGGTGCCGCGTCTACGGCCCGTGGCGACCACGGTGGTACTGACGCCGGGGCCGCGACCGCTGGAGGAGTGCGCCGTGCAGTTGGGCGCGCTGGCGGGAGTCACGCCGGGCGGACTCTACGAGGAGTTGAAGGAGGATCCGGCGAACCTGGGCCGGGTGGTGCGTCAGGCGATCGCTCGTTCCGGTGCTGACGAACTGGTCCTGGTAGTCGATCAGTTCGAGGAGACCTTCACGCTGTGTCCGGACGACGCAGAGCGGGACCGCTTCATCGCGGCCCTGGTCACCGCCGCCTCGGCCGAGGCCGGGCGGTGCCGGGTGGCCCTGGGCGTACGCGCCGACTTCTACGCGCACTGCACCCACCACGCGCCGCTGGTGGAGGCGATGCGCGACGCGCAGGTGCCGGTCGGGCCGATGAACCTGGACGAGCTGCGCCGGGCGGTGGTGAAGCCGGCCCAGCAGGCCGGACTGACCGTCGAGGGCGCGCTGTTGGCCTCGCTCACGGCACAGGCACACGGCCAGGCCGGAGTACTGCCGCTGCTGTCACACGCCCTGCTGCAGACCTGGCGCCGACGACGCGGCAACGCGCTGACGCTGGCGGCGTTCGATGCGGCGGGCGGACTCGAGGGCGGCCTGGCGCGCACCGCCGAGGAGTTCTACCAGCGCCTCGACCCGGAGCAACGGAAGCTGGCCCAGGGCGTGTTCATGCGGCTGACCGCGCTGGGCGAAGGGACGGAGGACACCCGGCGGCCGGCGCGCCTGGAGGAGCTGGACGGGCTGGCCGGAGCCGACGACGGGGACGTAGGCGCCGTACTGGATCGTGCGGCCGCCGCGCGGCTTCTGACCGTGGACCGCGAGCGGGTCGAGCTGGCCCATGAGGCGCTGATCCGGTGCTGGCCCAGGCTGCACGGATGGCTGACCGAGGACCGTGAGGCCGTACGGGCCCTGCGCCAGCTCACCGACGCGGCCCAGGCCTGGGAGGCGCTGGGCCGGGACCCCGGCGCGCTGTACCGCGGCACCCGCCTCGACCTGGCCACCACCCTGGAGCGCACGTCCTTGTCCGCGCGGGAACGGGAGTTCCTCGACGCGAGCCTGGCCGCCCGCGCGCTGGAACATGCGGCGGTACGGCGACGCGCCCGATTCCGGCACGGGGCGCTGGCCCTGCTGACCGCCCTGCTCGTACTGGCCAGCACGACCGCGGTGTTCGCCGTACGGGCGCAGCGGGCGGCGGACCGGCAACGCGACGCCGCCAGCTCGCAGCGGGCCGCCGAGCGGGCGGCGGCACTGCGGGCGGCCAACCCCGCGCTGGCCGCCCAGTTGAGCCTGGCCGCCTACCGCCTGTCGCCCACCCCCGAGGCCCGCGGCAGCCTGCTCAGCACCTTCGCCACCCCGTACGCCACGCAGTTGCCCGGTCAGGCGAGCGCGGTCAGGGCGATGGCGTTCAGCGCCGACGGCCGGGTACTGGCCACCGGCGACAACGACCGGACCGTGCGCTTGTGGCGGGCCTCGAACGCCCACCGGCCACGCGAGTTGAGCACGCTGCCGCACCTGCCAGGCCCTGTGCGCGCGGTTGCCGTCAGCCCCGACGGCCGTCTGCTGGTCGCGGGAGACGAACTTGGGACGGCAGGGGTGTGGGACATCGGCGACGTACGGCGCCCTCGGCTCGCGGCACGCCTTCCGGCCGCGGCGGGCCCGATCGGCGGACTCGGGTTCGCTTCCGGCGGGCGGACCCTGGTGACAGCCTCCCGCGGCGAGATCCGGCTGTGGCGGCTCTCGGATCCGCGTCGGCCGCGTCCCCTTGCCGCGATCCGTGCGACCGCCGACGTGACCGCGATGGCGTTCCGCCGGGACGGGCGGATGCTGGCCACGGGCCATTCCGACCGTACGGTGCGGCTGTGGGAGGTGACCGCGTCGGGTGACCGGCTGCGGAAGCTGCCGCCCGCGACCGGTCACAGCGGCGAGGTCAAGACACTCGCATTCGCCCCGGACGGCCGCACGTTGGCGACCGGCAGCGCAGACTTCACGGTGCGGCTGTGGGACGTGGCCGGGCCACGCAAGCCCCGGGCCACGGAAGTCCTCTCCGGGCACACCGACGCGGTCAATGCCGTGGGCTTCACCCCCGACGGCCGCACCCTGGCATCTGCCGGCATCGACGGCACCGTACGCCGCTGGGAACTGACCGGCCCCGGCCCCATCCGTGAACCAGCCGTCCTCACAGGCCATACCGGAAGCATCGGAGCGCTCGCCTTCAGCCCCGACGGCCGCACCCTGGCCACCGGCAGCGAGGACCAGACCGCACGTCTGTGGGACTTTCCCGGTCCGGCCATGACCGGCCACACCAGCTCGGTCTACTCCGTCGCCTTCAGCCCCAACGGACGCCTGCTGGCCACGGGCAGCTACGACCGCACCGTACGCCTGTGGAACCTCGCGAACGTCCGCCGCCCCCGCGAACTGGCCCGGCTCACCGGCCCCACAGAAGCCGTCAACTCGGTGGCCTTCCGGCCGGACGGGCGCGTACTGGCCAGCGGCAGCGCCGACGGCAGGCTACGGCTGTGGAGCCTGGGAACACCGCGAAGTCCCCAACTCCTGACCGCCGTTCCCTGCCGCATCGGCCACGTCAACTCGGTGGCGTTCAGCTCCGACGGCCGTACCCTCGCCACCGGCGGCGAGCAGGGCGGCGTACGGCTGTGGGACACAACAGACAAGCGACATCCGCGACTTCTGGCCGCTCTACGCGGAAACAGCGCGGTGGACTCCGTGTCCTTCGCCCCCGACGGCCGCACCCTGGCGGTGGCCGCCCGAAACCGTACAGCCAGCCTGTGGAACGTGGCCGACCGACGCCAACCCAAACGCCTGGCCGTCCTCTCTGGCCACACCGACGCGGTGAAATCAGTGGCGTTCAGCCCCGACGGCCGCACCCTGGCCACCGGCAGCGAAGACCGCACCGTACGACTGTGGGACCTCACCGATCCGCACCACCCGCTCTCCCGGGAGCGGCTGGCCGGCTACACCGACGGCGTCATGTCCGTCGCCTTCGCCCCCGGCGGGCGGACGCTGGCCGCCGCGAGCTCCGACCACACCGTACGGCTGTACGGCCTGACCGGTCGCGGTGCCGCCCGGGAACTGGCCCTGCTGACGGGCCACACCAAACCGGTGGACACCCTCGCCTTCAGCCCCGACGGCCGCACCCTGGCCACCGGCAGCGAGGACTGGACCGCCCTCCTGTGGGACCCCGACGTCCGGCGCGTGGCGACTCGGATCTGCGACACCGCCACCCCGAGCGTCACCCGCGCCGAGTGGCGGCAGTACTTCACTCAGCACAGGTACCGCCCACCATGCTGAGGCGCCTATGCGGGCCACACGCCACTAGATGGTGATCACGAGCTTGCCGCAGGTCCGCCCCTCCAGCATGTACCGGATGGCTGCGGCGGCCTCGTCGAGCGGGTAGGTCCGGTCGATGGTGGGTGAGACCTTGCCCGACTCGATGAGCTCGCGGAGGGCTTCCAGGTCTTCGGCGTTCTCCGAGGAGATGAAGGTCCCGAGCTTCTGGCCGATGAACGGAGACAGCGCAAGTGCCCGGAGTTGGCGGTCGGTTCCGCCGAGCCACCGGCCGTCGGTTTCGCCGCCGACGATGACCAGCCGCCCGGTCGGGGTGAGGGCGCGGCGCAGCTGCGACAGCCGGCTGTTGCCTCCGATGTCGAGGATGACGTCGTAACGGTGGCGGCCGTCCGCGAAGTCCGCCCGGGTGTAGTCGATGACATGGTCCGCGCCGAGCGTGCGGACCGCTTCGACCTTTGAGGTACTGCACACGGCCGTCACTTCGGCTCCGTACGCCTTGGCGATTTGCACGGCGAAGGTGCCCACGCCTCCCGACGCCCCGACGATCAGCACTTTCTGCCCGGTCCGGACTTGCCCCTGGTCGCGAACGGCCTGGATGGCGGTGAGCCCGGAGACGGGTACGGCAGCCGCCTCACCGAAGGAGAGCTCCGCCGGCTTCGGGGCGAGCCTGTCGGTTCGGACGCGCGCGTACTGGGCGAACGAGGCGTCGCAGATGCCGAACACCTCGTCGCCCGGCTTGAAACCCGTCACATCGCCGCCGACGGCCTCGACCGTTCCCGCCAAACTCCGGCCGGGGTTGGGGTACTTGGGCCGACGGAGACCGAACCCTGCCGCCCGGACGGGATACGGCAGACCGGACATGAGGTGCCAGGTGCCGCGGTCCACGCTGGCCGCGTGCACCCGGACCAGGACCTCGTCGCGCCCGATCGTCGGCTTGTCGATCTCTGCGAGACGCAGAACGTTCTCGGGCGAAGGCCCGTACCGCTCTTGGACGATCGACTTCATGGTTCCCCCATTCATAGGCCACAGCGGCCAGGTGTTCCTTACGCCGTAAGGTTTGTCCTTACGGCGTAAGGTTGTCAAGGCCGAATGAGTAGGAGGACCACAGATGACCCCGCGGACCGGACGCGATCGAGCACCCCGAATCCCGCTGAGCCGCCAAAGAGTGCTGCACGCCGCTGTCACCCTGGCCGACGAGAGCGGACTCGAAGCGCTCAGCATGCGCAAGCTCGGGGAGGCGGTCGGGGTCGAGGCGATGTCCCTCTACACGCACGTCGCCAACAAGGAGGACCTGCTCAACGGCATGATCGACTTGGTGTTCAGCGAGATCGATCTGCCCTCCGGCGAGGACGACTGGAAGACGGCGATGCGGCAGCGGGCGCTCTCGATGCGCCGGGTCCTGTCCCGCCACCGCTGGGCGATCGGCCTGATGGAATCGCGGACCTCACCCGGGCCGGAGACGCTGCGGCATCACGACGCCGTCCTCGGATGCCTGCGCAAGGCCGGTTTCTCCGTCGCACTGACCGCGCACGCGTACTCGGCCCTCGACAGCTACATCTACGGATTCGCCCTGCAGGAACGCGACTTGCCGTTCGACACACCCGACGAGACCGCGGAGCTGGCGCAGGCCATCCTGGCGCAGGTCCCGGCCCACCAATTCCCACACCTGGCCGAACTGACCACCGAGCACATCCTCAGCCCCGGCTACGACTACAGCAACGAGTTCGAATTCGGCCTCGACCTGATCCTCGACGGCCTGCAGAGGGCCGGACAGGCCACGTGACGGGCGGCTCCAGCTGGGGAGGGGGGTGGTGCCCGACGCCGCCGCGCGACGCCGTCCGCGCCAAGGCCGTCGAGGCTGCGGGCACAGGGACCGATGAGTTTCCGATGGGGACGGGGTCTGAACGGTTATGACTGCACACAAGCTCGAGACCCCCGAGGTCGACCTCGTCTACGACGTCCACGGTCCGCTGCCGACGGCCGACGGACGCCCGCCGCTGGTCATGATCGGCCAGCCCATGGACGCCACCGGCTTCCGCGTATTGGCGTCGCACTTCCCCGACCGCACCGTGGTCACCTACGACCCGCGCGGCCTCGGCCGCAGTATCCGCAAGGACGGCCGCGTCGACCAGGTACCCCAGATCCAGGCTGCCGACGTGCACGCCGTCATCCAGGCGCTCGGCGCGGGCCCGGTCGAGATGTTCGCGAGCAGCGGCGGTGCGGTGACCGCGCTCGCCCTCGTGGCGGCCTATCCCGAGGACGTGACCACCCTGGTGGCGCACGAGCCGCCGCTCATCGAGGTGCTCCCCGACGCCAAGGCCGCGGAGCGCGCCCGGGCCGGCTTCCGGGATGCGTACCAGGAGAAGGGCTGGGGTGCCGGCATGGCGGCGTTCATCGCGATGACGTCGTGGGAGGGCGAGTTCACCGACGACTACTTCGCCCAGCCCGTACCGGATCCCGCCGCCTTCGGAATGCCGGCCGAGGATGACGGCTCTCGTGACGATCCGCTGCTGTCGGACCGGTCCTGGGCGGTCAGCAGCTACCAGCCCGACGTCGACGCCCTCATGGCGGCGCCGACGCGCATCGTGATCGCCGTGGGCGAGGAGTCCCGGGACACCTTCACCGGACGCACCTCGGTGGCGACGGCCCAGCTGCTCGGTCAGCAGGCGACGGTGTTCCCGAGCCACCACGGCGGCTTCCTCGACGGCGAGTTCGGCTACCCCGGGCAGCCCGAGGCCTTCGCGCGCAAGCTGCGCGAGGTCCTCGACAACGCCGGCTGACGGTCGTCCTGCAGGAATCCGCCGCCCTCACGGGTCGGCGGGCGGGCGGCCGTGCGTACGTCCGTTAACCGTGGGTGACTCCGTCCACGGCTAACGGAGTCACCGGTTCACACGGACGGCACCTACTAGGTACCATCCGGTGTATGCCATCCCTGAACGTGTCCTTCACCGACGAGGAGCTCGAGGGCGTGCGCGCGGCCGCCGCGGCCGAGGGCAAGAGCCTCAAGCAGTACCTGCACGACCTCGGCGTCCGCGAGATGCAGCGCCAGCGGTTCGTCGCCGGAGCCACCACGTGGGCCGACAGGCTGCGCGGCGAGTTCGACGAGGCCTTCCCCGATGAGATGCCGCCCTCCGAACGCGACGGGGCCGCGGCCGCCTGATGCCGCCCATCCTCTACATCGACGTCCCCTGGCTTCTGGACGTCCAGGAGGCCGCCCTCGGACACGAGGACATGACGGTTTCCGACTACTCCGCGCTCGTCGCGGCCGTCGCACGGCACAAGACCAAACTGCCGACCCTCCAAACCTCCGACCCGGACGCCGCATGGCGTGCGGCCGCACTGATGCACACGCTCGTGCGTCTTGAGCCGCTTCCGCACCGCAACGGCTTGTTTGCGGCGTTCGTCACCGCGCAGTACATGGACCAGTCCGGTGAGGGCATCGACCCGCCCTACGGCGCCCTGTCCGACCTCGTACGCAAGATCCGCGACACCCGCCTCAGCGTCCACGCAGTCGCCGACCAACTGCGCTCCTGGAGACTGTGACCAGCCTGGGTTCGCCGTGCGGGGCTGAACTCGCTGAGAAGCAGGGGCCATTGCGGCTAGGTTGGGTGAGAGCCACTGGACGCGCAGCAGGAGGATGTTCTCCATGGGGGACGACGACTCAGCACGGCAGGTAGGGGCCAGGATCGATACGTCGGTGCCGCACTCGGCGCGGATCTGGAACTACTGGGTGGGCGGCAAGGACAACTACAAGGTCGACCGCGAGGCGGGGGACCAGGTGAAAGAGGTGTTCCCGGGCATCGTCGACGACGCCCGTCACACCCGGGCATTCCTGGCGCGAGTTGTCCGCTATCTCGCGGGCGAGGCGGGCATCCGGCAGTTCCTCGACATCGGCACAGGCCTCCCGACCGCCGACAACACGCACGAGATCGCCCAGCGGGTGGCGCCGGAGGCACGGATCGTCTACGTCGACAACGACCCCCTCGTACTGAGGCACGCCCAGGCGCTGCTGACCAGCACCCCCGAAGGCGCCTGCGACTACATCGATGCCGACGTACGCAACCCGGACCTGATCCTGGCCGAAGCCGCCAAGACGCTGGATTTCAACCGCCCCATCGGCCTGATGATGCTCGGGATTCTGGGCAACGTCCCCGACTACCAAGAGGCGCAGGCCGCCCTGAAGCGCCTGCTGGACGCCCTGCCCTCCGGCAGCTACCTCGTCGTCAACGACGGCACAACCACCGACCAGAAACGGAACGAGGCCGTCCGCCAGTTCAACGAGAACAGCGGCAGCCCGCATCCCTACACCAACCGCAGCCCAGAACAGATCACCGCATACTTCCGCGGCCTGGACCTCGTCGAGCCCGGCGTGGTACCCACCTCCACCTGGCGGCCCGACCCCAGCCCGTGGCCGCCCGGCGACGTAGCGGTGCTGTGCGGTGTGGGTCGGAAGAGCTGACGCTGCCGTCGCGTGACGTCGGGTCCGGGGCGGGCCGCCGCAGTCTGTGGTCGCGTGCGGTTGCCCCCGCCGCGGCCGTTTCCCGCCGCCTCAACACTCAGCCCCTGCCGGATAGTTTGGCTCACTCCAGTCCCACAAAACCCCATGCGTGATCGAATCCGGCCGTACACGCGACGGAAGACGGCGAAGGCGTCAGTTGGCCTTCTCGGCGATGCCGGCCACCAACGCCCCGCCTCCGGCGAACGGCAGGCAGAGCAGCGGAATTCCTTTGTGCTCGCGACCCAAGACAGCAACAACTCCTCGACAGCGTAGGGAAGTACGCACCCGAAGTCCGCGCAGCCGAGAAATCCGACCGAAGCAGGTCGGCCGGGCGGGCCGACTCGGCACGCGCAATTGCTTGCTGTGCGGCCCCTCAGCGACGATTACGACAACTCTCTGAATCATCGCGTGAATCCCGGCGACCATACGTCTTGAGCTCTAGTCCATACGCGTCTGTGCCGCGCCTTACCCCTGTGATCCGCGCCCGCGTCCCTTTACTCCCGAAGGGTGCACCATTCGTCCGAGCGGGCGGCGACGCGCTGCCAGACCTCCTCGGCCTCCTCGAACGACATGAACGGAGCGTCCGCTTCGGGAAGCGGCCGGCACCCGTCCACGATCGCCTTGATCGCGTCCAGGCTGGCCTCGATGATGGCCCGGCCCTCGTTCTCGCTGGCGAGATGGGCGTCGTCGCCCTGGGCGAAGCGGCCGAGAGGTGTGGTGTTGCGGTCGACCAGGCGGCCGAGGTCGACCAGTTCCGGGCGGACGTACATCAGTTGGGAGACCTCGTACCGGCCGGCGTGGTCGCCCTCGAACTGGCCCATGACCAGTTCCGGGTCGCTGACCGCCGTGATCGGGATGTCGCGGGCCCGGCGGAACTCCTCCACCGCCAGGCGCAGATCGGGCTGGTTGGCGTTGTGGCCCGTCAGAATCACGGCAGCGCGGAAGCCCGCGTTGACGAACGCCCGAAGCTGGTACACCAGGAGGCGCAGGACCACGTCGGGCGGGAGGCTGCCCATGCGCGGATTGACGTCGCCCATCACTTCCTTGAGCCACGGCCGGTGGTAGCCGGTCTCGTGGATCTGGTACGTCTGCGTCGGCGCGACGATGCCGCCGAAACGGCGCGCGGCCTCATCGCAGAGGTAGACGGCCTTATGGGTGTCCAGGCCGAACGCGGCGACGTGGCCGTGCGGCTCGCACAGGCCCATCGGCATGTAGACCAGCGGCAGTTGGGCCAGCCGCTCTTCGAACTCGCGCGGCAGCAGGTCTTCCCAGCGGACTGTGTCCGGCGGTGTGCTGGTCGTCATCGGTACTCCCCAAAGATCTTGGTTTCGTTGAAGTTCTTGATGAAGCGATGCTTGAAGCGCAGCAACTCGTGGATTTCCGCGGGGAGTTCGGGCTCTTCCAGCGCCGCGATGTTCGCCTCGCAGTACTCCCGGACCTGCATCGAGGAGATCGCCGTGGTCACGCCCGGCGCCTGGACGACGAACTTCAGGGCGAGGGCGGCGAGCGAGCCGGCGTACCGGGGCACGTACTGCCGTAGCTCCTCGACCTTCCGCAGGTAGACCGAGCGCGGCACGATGTCGTCGAAGTAGCCGTACCGGAAGTCGTCCTCGGCGAAGACGGTGTCCTCGGTGAGCGTGCCGGTCAGCCCGCCCTCGTCCAGGACGCAGCGCGCGATCACGGCCACGTCGTGCTCGACACAGGCCGGCAGGAGGTTGTCCAGGGCGATCGGATCGAAGATGTTGATGATCGTCTGGACGGAGTCGACCAACCCGGACTGCACCAGCGGCAGCGCCATGTCGGATCGATGGTCCGGGATCGAGATCCCGATGTGGCGTACGAGTCCTTCCTGCTTGAGCTGTTGCAACTCGTCCATCCAGTGCCCGCTCACGCCCCAAGCGGGCCACCAGATGTGCAGCTGGAGGAGGTCGACGTGGTCGAGGCCGAGTTCGGTGAGCGAGCGCTGGGTGCCGGCGATGATGTGGCCTCGCGGGTGGGCGAGTTCGGGGTCCACGGGGGTGCCCCAGCCGCGCTGCCCGGAGAGGTTCTCGACCTTGGTGGCGACGAAGGGACGCGTTCCGGACCACTGGCTCAGCGCTTTGCCGACGATGCGTTCGGAGTTCCCGTAGGCCCGGGCGGTGTCGATGAAGTTCACGCCCCGGTCCAGCGCGTACAGCAGGCTGTCGATCCAGTGGGACTCCGAGTCGTCGGCGTTGCCGCCGAACCAGCCGGCGAAACCCATGGCCCCGAAACCGAGTTTGCTGATCGTTGCGCCGGAGCGGGGGAAGGACGAGTGGTGCATGGAGGGTGTCTCCTGTTCAGCTCGGTGCCTGCCGCAGCAGGGTCTTGAGCGGTACGGCCGGGTCGGCCAGGGTTGCCGGGTCCGGGACCGCCCGGCGGGCGATGAGCATCTCGGCCAGGCGGATGTCCTTGGCCACGGCGTTACCGGCGCCGACCGCGGCGGCGGACAGCAGCCGCCCGTCGTCCCCGAGACCGAACTGGATCGCCACCCCGTCCCGGCGGTCGCGTACGACTTCTTGCGCGGCGGCGTCGGGCAGTCCGGCGATCTGCAGGGTGAGATCGAACTGGTCGGACCAGAACCACGGAACGACGGCGAACGGCTGCTCGTCGCCCAGCATGCTCCGCGCCACCGCCCGGCCCTGATCCTGCGCATTCCGCCAGGCCTCCAGGCGGATACGGCGCCCGCCGTAGAGAGGGTGCGGGAAGGAGCAGCAGTCGCCTGCGGCGAAGATGTCGGGGTCGGAGGTGGTGAGGCGGTCGTCCACCCGTATCCCGTTGTCGATGGCGAGGCCGGCTTTCTCCGCGAGTGTGGTCTCGGGTACGGCACCGACACCGGCGACGACGGTGTCGAAGGCGAGCGGCAACGCCTCTGAGGGGCGCGGGGCTGTTTCGATATGTGGCTCCGCCGCGATGGAGGTCCCGCCGCTCGAGCGAAGCCGAAAGTGGGGGAGCGACGAGTCACGGTTGCGCGGCAGACGATGGACGGCAGGTCCCGGCACTTCCAGCGGAGCGCCAAGCTCCAGCAACAGCGCGCCGTCCCGGCGCGTGAGCCGTTCCACCGCCAGCCCGCAGCGCAGATCGACACCGGCCTGCCGGTGGCGGTCGGCGACCGCGGTGGCGATGTCGGTTGGCACCGCCCGGCTCATCGGGCGCGGCGCCGCCTCGATCACGGTGACGTCGCAGCCCCGCGCGGCAGCCGCCGCGGCCAGCTCCAGGCCGATGAAACCGGCGCCGATCACGCCGATACGCGCACCCGGCCGCAGCCGGTCCCGCAGGACGATCGCATCCGCACGGCTGCGCAAATAGCACACGCCGCCTGCCTCGATGCCGGCCACCGGCAGTCGCCGGGCACTCGCCCCCGTGGCCAACAGCAGCCGCTCGTACGGGATCCGGCGCCCGTCGGCGAGCACGGCCTCGTGCGCGTCGCGGTCGACACCGGTGACGGTAGCCCCCGCGACGTACTCGATCCCGGCGTCCCGCAGCGCGCCGTCCTCGTACAGCGCCGGGGGTTCGACGTTTCCCTCGGACCCGGTGAGCACGTACTTGGACAGCGGCGGGCGCTCATACGGTGGCGAGTGCTCCGCGCCCACCAACGTGATCGAGCCGGTCCAGCCCGCCTCGCGCAGCTCGACCGCGGCCCGCGTACCGCATTCACCGGCCCCGACGACCACCATCCCTGGTACGGCCCCCACAGCTCAGCCGATCCCGATGAAGACGGTGCCGTCCTCGACCCGGACCGGATAGGTCTGCAGATCGACGAGGACGGGAGCGCCCGCGGCTCTCCCGGTGGTGTAGTCGAACCGCCCGTTGTGCTTGGGGCATTCGATGGTGTTGTCCATGACCAGGCCGTCACACAGCAGCATCCGCTCGTGGGTGCAGTGCCCCGCGGTGGCGTAGAAGTCGTCGTCGGGGGAGCGGTAGATGGCGTAGTCCACCCCCTCGTGCTGGAAGGGGATGACGTCTTCAGGGTCGATGTCGTCGGTCTGGCATGCGGCGATCCACTTGGACATGTGGGTGTTGCCTCCTCGTGGGCGGGGTGCGGCGCCTTGGCGAAGTCCCGGTGCGGTTTCGCGCCCCGTAAGGGGCGCGGGGCTGTGACATATGCGGCTCCGCCGCGTGGGCGCGATCAGCCCCCACCGACCCGCGGATTGATCACTGTGCTTCCAGCGGAGCGCTTAGCGCACGGCCATCGGAGCGGGCGTGCAACGGCGGTGCCCCCGGCGGCAGTTCACGCCGCACGTAATACGTCGGGTCCTTCAGCTGGCGCAGCACCGCCGGGATGATCTCCTTGTACGCCGCCCACAGGGACGGGTACGCGGGAGCCAGCTGGTCCTTGATCTCCTCGTGCAGCTCCGGCAGCCGGTGGTAGGGGATCATCGGGAACATGTGGTGCTCGACGTGGTAGTTCATGTTCCAGTACAGGAACCGGTGGACGCGGTTCATGTGCACCGTGCGGGTGTTGAGCCGGTGGTCGAGTACGTTCTCGCCCATCCCGGCGTGCTGCGTGAGCCCGTACACGTAGAGCATGTAGCCGCCGTACATCCGCGGCAGGCCGACGAACATCGCCGGCAGAATCGAGCCGCTCAGCACACAGGCGGCGATCACGGCGGCGTAGATGGCCAACCAGATGCGCGCCGTGCGGAACACCTTGGCGCGCTCGATGTCGGGCACGTACGTGCGCTGCTCGGCGGTGAGCCGTCCGAACGCGTGCAGGACGGTGTCGCGCAGCGCCACGGGTACGTCGACCAGGCCGAAGAAGTTGGCGAGAAGCTTGGCCAGCCGGGCCGGGCGCATCACCTGGATCTCCGGGTCGCGGCCGAGGATCAGCGTGTCGGTGTGATGCCGGGTGTGGCTCCAGCGCGACACGGTCGGGTTTCGCATGACCATGAAACAGGCCAGCTGGTACACGGCGTCGTCGAGCCGGCGGTTCTTGAAGGCGGTGCCGTGCCCGCACTCGTGCCAGCGTGAGTCCGAGGCCGACCCGTACAGCACTCCGTACGCGGCGAAGAACGGCACCGCGAGCCAGCTGCCCCAGAAGACTGCGCCCAGGGTCCCGAACACCGCCATGGCGCCCAGCCAGATGACCGTGTCACGGATCGCCGGGCCGTCCGAGCGGCGCATCAGCTCCTTCATCCGGCGGCGCGGCACGTTGCTGCGGAACCAGTCGGTGCCCTCCGCGAGCCCCGCTTCCACGGCACGTTCGCCCTCAGGGCCGACCAGGCTGTAGCGCTGCAGACGTTCTCTGGCCTTCACCATGCATCCCTGTCCTCTCCGTCGAGTCGGTCATGCGTGGGAATTAGAGCGCTCTACTGGAGCGCTCTAATTCCGGTAATAGTGAGAGCGGTCACCGCGCATGTCAAGACATACGGTTGCAATAAGTTTCGGCTGGCGACTGGAGAGCTCCGCCGTTGCCGGGAGGGCCGCAGCGGGAGCGGGCATGATGGGGCGATCTGGAACAACGCCAACGTGGGATTCCTGGGCAGCCGTTGAGGAGAGCACGGAATGCCGAACGCCAGTGATCACGACGACATCGTCATCCGCCAAGCCTTGCGTGACGAGCTGCACAGGTCCGCCGACGTGATCATCAGCATCTACTCCAACACGCCGGACGACCAGATGCGGTCCGCGCTGCGCACGGTCTGCGCGGCCCTGTGGGATGTCAGTTCCCCCTCCGTACTTCCGGGGGACCTCCCGGCGACCCCCAGCCATCTGGCCTCAGGCATGGGCAACGTGCCCGGGGAGTGGCAGGTGACCGTCGACTTCTCGCATGTCTCACCGGACGAACGTGCCAAAGTGCCGGAGCTGATCGCCTCCGTCCTCCGGCGGCATGACATCGCCCCGGCGGTCCTGGACGCCGGGGCCATCGAGTTCGAGCCCGACCCGTACGAAGGGGCGCAGGAGTCCGTCGAGGAGGGTCCGGGGCCCGGTGGTGACCAGCAGGATCCGTTCCTCTGGTGACTCGCCCCGGTCGGGCGGCACCACACCCGGACACACCACCTGCCGGTGGGACCAGGGCTCATGACGGCGATCCCGACCGGCGACTACGGTGCTGAGGAGCGCCCCGTAGTCACAGCGAAGTGAATCCCAGGAGCCGCTGATGTCCGAGAACCCGAGCAAGGCGCAACCGCCGGTCGTCGACCGCGCGACCTTCGAGCAGCAGTTGGACGGACTGCGGGCGAGGGAGAAGGCCCACACCCGCGAAGGCGACGCGATCGCCGCCGCGCGCCGCAGGCTCCCGATGGTCGAGGTGGCCGCAGACAGCCCGTTGCTGGGGCCGGACGGTCCCATGACGCTCCTGGACGCGTTCGAAGGGCGACGCCAGATGATCGCCTACTACTTCATGTGGTGGCCCGGCCGGCCGGCCGCTGAGCAGTGCGAAGGCTGTACCTGGGTGATGAGCCACGTGGGCGAGCCGGCCTATCTGCACTCCCGCGACATCACCTTCGCCGTGTTCTGTCAGGGGCGGAACACCGCCTACGGCTTCGCGGACGCGCAGACGTCGTACGAGGAGAGCCTGCGCTACCGCGCCTTCATGGGCTGGGCGATGCCGTGGTACTCCGCCCAGCCCTCGCTCGAGTCGCTGCTTGCCGGCCGGGAGCTCGGCTTGTTCCACCTGGTGTGCTACCTGCGCGACGGCGACCGTGTCTTCGAGACGTACTGGACCAAACGTCGCGGGGCCGAGGCGGTGGACTACAGCTACGCGCTCATGGACCTCACGGCGTTCGGGCGTCAGGAGGACTGGGAGGACTCACCGCCAGGCTGGCCGCGCCTCGGGCAGGCCACGCGGACCCTGGGCGGGGCTCCGGACTGGCCACCGCTGTGGGAGTGGCCGGGTGGACGTCCCACAGCACAGTGGCCGCGCCTCGACGCCGACCACTCCGATGACCTGGGCGCCACCGGCACCGGCCCGGCGACCGAGTCCGATCACTGCCACTGATCACATGACGGGTGATCAGACAGCGCCCTGTGGCAGTTAGAGGGAGTTGGGGCTCCGCATGGTCCGGGCGGCGAGCACGATGACGACCAATAGCGCGGGCTGCCACGTCCGCCACCAGTACGAGAAGCAGGAGACAGCCTGAGGCGAGGACACGCTCCACGCCGGAGGGCTGTTTGTCGGCAAGTTCGGGCATGGCTCAACGATCGCCCGGAATCCACCCTTCCGAACGGTCCGTCGCCGATTCGCCACCCAGGCGTACTCCGCTCTTTGCGGACCCCCGCCCGAAACCTGTGCCGGCTGGCGGCACAGCAACGGACGAGGAGGCCTGAATCCCCGAGCGCCCGCCCGAGGAGTGAGTCACTGGTCTGCCAGCCACGCCTCGTGGCGCGCGAAGTGTCCCGGATCCCGTGTAACCCAGATCCCCGACGCCCGCGCCAGCACCGCGCCGCTCGGCAGCAGGGTCATCTCGCCGGCGATGTACCAGCGCGAGCCCTCGCGCCGCTCGACCCAGGCCCGTACCTGGACCGGGCGTTCCACCGGAACCGGCCTCACGAAGCTCACCGTCAGTTCGGCTGTTACGCTCAACACCCGGTTCAGCAAGGGGAGATGGCCCAGGCACTCGTCCATGACGGCGGCCGTCCAGCCGCCGTGGGCTACGTTCGGCCCGCCTTCCTGGGAGCGCGGACAGGCCAGTTCGAACCAGGCCATGCCGTCGTCGCCGAGCCGTTCCTTGTCCACGCCCAGGCGGCACGCGCCTGCCGCGCGACAGGCTCCGCACAACGCGACTCCGCCCGGCGTACGCGGCGGCTCCTGGAAGTCCGATCCGGCCCACTCGGTGTTCGGTGTCGGCATGCGCGCACTCTCTCGTCTCGAAGGTAGGCAGGTCATCGGCGGATCAGACGTCGGCCAACAGCGGCCGCAGCTTCCCGGCGATCAGCTGGACCTGCCGGGCGACCATCTCCTCGGGCATCCCGGCCAGCGAAGCCCACAGGAACACGCCCTCGGCCGGCAACCCGGCCACGTACTCCTTGATGGCACCGGCCACCAACTCCGGCGTACCGTAGAGGAATTGGGCGAAGCCGTTCGCACGCAGGCCGGTCTCCCGCCACTTCTCCGGATCGATGGGGCGGGGGAGCGGCTGGTCGGTGCCCTCCACCATGTAGCGGCGGTAGCTGTCCCACTGGTACGCCAGGTGCTTGCGCACCACCGGCCAGTCGCCGTCCGGATCCTCGGTGACAAAGGTCGTGAACGAACCCTGCATCCGCGCCACCGACCCCTCGTGCCCGCCCTCCGCGAGCCCCTCCCGATACGGCGCGAGCAGTGCGGGATTCAGTGACAGCAGCCCCGTGCCCAGCCGGCCCGCCCGCCGGGCCCCCTGCGGACCCTGGTAGCCGAGCCAGATCGGCAGCGGGTTCTGGACCGGACCCGGGGTGACCGCAGCCGAGGCCCACAGTTCGCGGATCTCGCGGACCCGACGGTCGGTGGTGGAGTAGCGCTTGGCGAGATCCGCCCCGTACAGCTGGTATTCGGGTACGCGATACCCGGTGCCGAGCCCGAGATCGAGTCGCCCGTCGCTCAGGATGTCCACGAGGGCGGCCTGTTCGGCGATCTCGGGTGCCGCGTGCAGCGGTGCGGGGATCACGGCCGTGCCCAGCCGTACGCGGCGGGTGCGGGCGGCTGCGGCGGCGGCCATGGTGAGTGGCTGTGGGAGGTAGCCGTCCTCGAAGCCGTGGTGCTCGGAGAACCAGACCGAGTCGAGCCCCAGCCGGTCCGCCTCCTCGCACATCTCGAGGGCGAAGCCGTAGACCCGGGACCAACTCCGTTGCCAGGGCGGCGGGTTGCGCAGATCGAAGTAGATGCCGACCTTCATGACTCAGGCCACCTCTCGGCTCTTCACTCAGACCGCCTCACGGCTCTTCGGTTCGCACAGTCGGATCTCCGCCCGGGTGACGGCGACCCCTTCTCCAGGAGGCGAGAGCCGTATCGGCCGCAGGTCCATCGCCTCGATTTCCGGGAGGTCCTCGACCATCGCGGAGATCCGCAGCACGGTCTCTTCGAGGGCTGCCAGATCCACACCCCGGCCACCCACGCGGCCGTCCAGCAGCGGTGCCGCCCGCAGCGAACGGATCATCTCGCGGGCGTCGCGGTCGCTGAGCGGAGTGACGCGGTACGCGACGTCCGCCATCAGGTCGGCGTAGTCGCCGGTGAGTCCGAAAGCGACCACCGGTCCGAAGACGGGGTCGGCGTCGACGCGCAGGAACGCGTCCCGGCCGGGGCCGGATCCCGCTTCGTCCCGTACGTCGATCCCGTAGCACTCCAGCAACTCCCGCGCCACGGACGCCGGAACCGCACCCGCGGACAGTCCGGCGAGCAGCGCCCGCGCCCGGTCCGTGTCGATGCCGTCGAGGTCCGGTACGAAACCGGCCGGGCGGCTCCGCCATGCCTCGTACGCCGCCGCATGGCCGAGCGAGGCGGCGGCCGACTCGGGGAACGCGTAGGTCGGTACGACCAGTTCGCCCCGGCGCAGCAGATCGGCGACGCCCGCGCCGCCGAGGAAACTGGTCACCACCGGTTTCGACGGCTGGGCCGACGCGGCGTCGAGGATCGCGGACGCCACCTCGTCGGCCTTGTCCGCCAGCGGAGGCATGAACAGCACGATCGCGGCGTCCACTTCGTCGTCGGCGAGTACGGCGTCCAGTGCTTGCCGGTAGTGCGCGGCGGTGGCCATCGGGGTGAGGTCGACCGGGTTGGCGACCTCCGCCTGCGGGGCGAGCGCCGAACGGAGTGTCTGACGGGTGCGGTCGCCGAGCGTGGCGACCCGCAGGCCACTCGCCGCGCAGGCGCCGACCGTTAGTGCGGCGGGGCCGCCCGCATTCGTCAGCACGGCGACCCGGTTGCCGGGCGGGGGAGGTTGATGCGACAACAGCAGGGCGACGTCGAACAGTTCCTGGAGGCTCCGGGTGCGGATCACCCCGGACTGCGCGAACAGGGAGTCGACGGCCGTGTCCGCGTGCCCGGGATGGACCGCGACGATCGGCTTGCGCGGGGCCACTCTGCGGGCGATACGGGCGAACCGGCGCGGATCGCCGAAGTGCTCGACGTGCAGCAGGATCACCGAGGTGCCGGGGTCCTCGTCCCACCACTGGAGGAGGTCGTTGGTCGACACGTCGACGGAGTGCCCGACCGACACGAAACCGGAGAAGCCGAGGCGCAGCCGCCGGGCCAGGTCCAGCACGGTGAGGCCGAGCGGTCCGGACTGGCTGGACATCGCGACCCGGCCGGGCGCGGGCAGGGCGGGCGAGAAGGTCGCGGCCAGCCGTGCCCCGGAGCTGGTGTTGACCACGCCCATGCAGTTCGGGCCCACCAGTCGCATCCCGGAGGCCCGCGCGAACCGGGCCAGCTCCAGCTCGGCCGCGCGTCCGGCGGGACCCGTCTCTCCGAAGCCTGTGGATACGACAACCACCGCCTTGACGCCGACCTCCGCACACTCCCGTACGACTCCGGGGACGGCCTCGGCCCGTACGGCGACCAGCACCAGATCAGGAGGCTCGGGCAGCTCCCGGATGCTGGGGTAGGCCCGTGCCCCGGCGATCTCGTCCGCGTGCGGGTTGACGGGGAACACGCCGCCAGGGAAGCCGCCGCGCAGCAGGTTGGCCACGAGTTCGTGGCCGATGGTGAGCGGGCTGCGGTTGGCGCCGACGACCGCGACGGAGCGCGGTTCGAGCAGGGGCCGCAGGGAGCGTCGTACGGCCGTGTGCTCGCGACGCTCGGCGCGGGCGACGGCTTCGGCCTGCGGGTCGATGGCGATGTCGAAGTGGATGATCTGGCCGGGCGGGCCGGTCTCGACCCGGTAGCCGGAGCCGAGGAACACATTGATCATGCGTACGTTGTCGGCGAGTAGGTCCGCTTCCAGGACCCGGATCCCACGGTCACGCGCCGCCGCGGCGATGTGCTCGAGCAGCAGCCGACCGAAGCCCTCGCTCTGGTGGTCGTCCCGGATCGTGAACGTCACCTCGGCGTGGTCCGGCCGTTGGGCGTCGCGCAGATAGCGGACCAGGCCGACGATGTCGTCGCCGGCCAGGGCGACGAGGGCCAGCTCGTTGAGGTAGTCGACGTGCGCGCCGCGCCGGATGACCTCGTCCCGGGCCCGGACCACCGGGCCGAGGGAACGGAACGCCAGAGTCGCCCGCGACAGCCGGCCGACGAAGTCGACCAACCGGTCGGCGTCGTCCGGCCGGATGGGACGGATGAACGTCGACCGGCCGGTCCGTACGAGCCCCGGCTGTTCCAGATCCTCGGGATATTCGGGAGAAGCGGGGGATGCGGGAGATGCGGGAGCTTCTGGATGGCGGGTCATGAGGGCTTCTTCGCGCCTCCTCGCAGAAGGGAGTTGAGCGGCCGGATGTCAGAGCCCGGATGTCAGAGGCCGGACGTCAGAGGTCGGACGTCATCCGCCCGGCGTCATCCGCCCGGCGTCATCCGCCCGGCGTCATCCGCCCGGCGTCATCCGCCCGGCGTCATCCGCCCGGCGTCATCCGCCGGGCTTCAGAGGATGGCGCATCTCAGACGGCGGCCTCTTCGGGGGTCTGCTCCGGCGGGCTGAAGAGTTCGTTGAAGGTGCCGCGGGTGACCCGCTCACGGATCTTGTCGTCCACGCCCTCGAAGAGCTCGTGCAGCGTCGACTGGGTGTGGCCGTACGTGCCCTCGAGGTGAGGGTAGTCGTCGCCCCACATCACGTTGTAATAGCCCGTCGCCTCCACGACCTCCACGGAGCTCTTGTCGTGCTGGAAGGAGGCGTACACCTGCTGCCGGATGATCTCGCTCGGCAGCCGGCTCAGCTTCGGCCGTACGAACATGCCGTGCTGGCGGTAGGCCTCGTCCATCCGGTCGCCGATCGCCGGCACCCACCCGGCGCCGCCCTCGGCGATGAGGATCTTCAGGTCGGGGTGGCGGTCCAGGGCGCCGCCCGCGACCATGTGGGCCACCACGCGCATGCCCGGGTAGGTCGTCTCCATGTAGTTGACGACCGCGCCGCCGGGACCGCGGAAGACGACGTTCTCGCCGCCGGTGCCGATGTGGAAGGCGAGCACCACCCCTGCTCGCTCGGCGGCGGTCCACAGCGGCTCCCAGCGGTCCAGCGCGTACTCCTCGCCGGGCCGCGTGGAGCACGGCAGGAACACCGACTTGAAGCCGAGCTCCGCCACGCGCTCGACCTCGGCGACCGCGTCGCCGATGTCGGCCGTGGAGACGCAGGCGGGTGTGATGACGCGCTTGTTCTTGCCGAGGATCTCGGAGTGCGCCCAGTCGTTCCAGGCCCGCACGGTCTCCCGGGCCAGCTCCCGCTCGGTGATCGATACCAGCCAGAACCCCATGGAGGGAAAGGCCAGTTGGCTCCAGACGCCCTCCTGGTCCAGGTCCTTGAGGCGTACGTCGAGATCCTTGGCGCCCGGAGGGCGCATGGCGTCCATGAAGTCGTTGAGCTGGCGGTCGATGCGCTCGCCGTCGATGTAGAGCACTTCGTACTTCTCGCCGCGCTCACTGCGTGGCGCCCGGTCGGCGAGACGCGGCGGCAGGGCCTCGGTCCACAGGTCGTCGGGCTCCATCACATGGGAGTCTCCCGAGTTGACCCAGATCTTCGTCATGGCGCTTCCTTCGGGGTAATGGATGCAATTAGTTAGACACTTTAGTTGTTGCTTCGGGCTACGGGAAGCCTCAGCCGCGCCGCCGGTCGATCTCCTCGACCAACTGCGGCAGCACCTTGAAGAGATCGCCTACGACGCCGTAGTCGGCGAGCTCGAAGATCGGGGCGTCCGCGTCCTTGTTGACGGCGACGATGGTCTTCGAGGTCTGCATGCCCGCCCGGTGCTGGATCGCCCCGGAGATCCCTGCGGCGACGTACAGCTGCGGGGAGACCTGGGTTCCCGTCTGGCCGACCTGGTGGCTGTGCGGATACCAGCCGGCGTCCACCGCGGCCCGCGAGGCGCCGACGGCCGCGCCGAGGGAGTCGGCCAGCGCCTCGATGATCGCGAAGTTCTCGGCGCCGTTCACGCCCCGGCCTCCGGAGACCACGACGTCGGCCTCGGTCAGCTCGGGGCGGTCGCCGCCGACGCGGGGCGTGCGCGACAGGACACGGGTGGCCGTGGCGGTCGGACCGAAGGTGACGTCCACCTTCTCCACGACGGGGGTGGCAGGCGCGGGCTCGGGGGCGGTGGCGTTCGGCTTGACCGTGATGACCGGCACGCCCTCGGTCACATGCGCCGTGACCTGGTACGTCGCCGCGAACACGGACTGCTCGGTGACCGGCCGCCCGTCCTGGTCCGCGGTGATGTCGACGGCGTCGGTGATCAGCCCTGACTCCAGGCGGACGGCGAGCCGAGCGGCGGTCTCCTTGCCGTCGAGGCTCGACGGCAGCAGCACGGCACCCGGTCCGCTGCTCGCGGCGATCTGCGCGAGGGCGTCGACGGCCGGAGTGACCAGGTGCTCCGCGACCTCCGGGGCGTCCACGACGTACACCTTCTGTGCGCCGTACGTGCCGAGGACGTCGGTCGCGGCGTCCGCGCCCGGCCCGAGGAACACGGCGGAGGGCTCGCCCAACCGGCGTGCCAGGGTGAGGAGTTCGAGGGTCGGCTTGCGTACGGTGCCGTCGACATGGTCGACGAGGACGAGGATCTCGGCCATGGTGAGGTACTCCTTGCGCGACAGGCGTGGTAGCGGATTCGGTCAGACGAACTTCTTGGCGGTGAGGAACGCGGCCAGGCCGACGCCGCCCGCCCCCTCGTCCGCGACGATCTCTCCCTTGGTGCGCGGCGGGCGCTTGGCCGTGGTGTCGACCGCCGACCGGGCGGCGGACCCGCCGGTCCACTCCGGCTCGATGTCCAGGTCGGTCAGATCAAGGGTCTCCACGGGCTTCTTCTTCGCCGCCATGATCCCTTTGAAGGACGGGTAGCGGGCGTCGCCGGACCGGTCGGTCACCGACACCACGGCCGGCAGCGTGCCCTGGATGCGTACGGTCGCGGACTCGCCCTCGCGGCGGCCCGTCACCGAGCCGTCCTCGGCGGAGACCGCGAGCTCGTCGAGGTGGGTGACGGCCGGGACGCCGAGCCGTTCGGCCAGCATCGCCGGGACGACGCCCATCGAGCCGTCGGTCGAGGCCATCCCGCAGACGACCAGGTCGAAGCCGTGCCGCTCGATCGCCTTCGCCAGCACCAGTGACGTACCGAGCGCGTCACTGCCCCGGATGTCGTCGTCGCTCACATGGATCGCGCGGTCGCCGCCCATCGCGAGCGACTTGCGCAGGGCGTCCTTTGCGTCGTCCGGGCCGACGGTGAGATACGTGACCTCGGCGTCGACGCCCGACTCGGTGAGGCGCAGGGCCTGTTCGACGGCGTACTCGTCGAGTTCCGACAGGACGGAGTCGACCGCGTCCCGGTCGGTGGTGCCGTCCTCGGTGAACGTCCGGTCCGCCGTGGCGTCCGGCACATGCTTCACGCAGACAACGATCTTCAACGCGGTACCTCCACTCTGGTTGAATGAGTGCTAATAGTTAACTATATCGTGAGGACTGATGCGAGAGGTGACTCGGTGTCGGTCCGAGTCTCGAGTCGATTCCGACGAATTAGTTGACTCATTACGCTGATAGCTGGAAGATCTGGGCAGCCGAACGAGGCTGCGAGGAGGCGCCATGGCCGGTGACAGGTACTTCGAGCCACACGTGGAGACGATGCCGCGCGATCAGCTCCGTGCGAGGCAGCAGGATCGCGTCGTGGAGCTGGTCGAGTACGCGTATGGCAACTCGGCCTTCTACCGCGAGCTCTGGGACGAACACGGGGTACATCCGCGGGACATCCGCTCCCTGGAGGACTTCCAGGAACGGATCCCCTTCATCACCAAGGACATGGTGCGCGCCTACCGCGCCCGCACCAAGGACCCCTTCGGCGGACTGCTCTGCGTCCCGCCCGAGGAGCTGACCTCCGTGTCCTCCAGTTCGGGCACCACGGGCGACCCGGAGTTCTTCGCGGAGATCTGGGAGGACGCACCGCCTCTGGTGACCGCGCAGGTGCGGGATCTGTGGGAGGTCGGGCTGCGGCCCGGGGACCTGGTGCTGAGCCCGCCCGGGACCTTCCGGAACTTCATGGACGGCGGCTACCAGGCGCTCGGTGCCGTGGTGGTCGAGGTGGACACCTGGCTCGGCAAGATGCACGAGGTCGTCGAGGCTGTGCGTACCTACCGGCCCGCCTACCTCCAGATGATCTACCCACAGCTGGTGGAGCTGGAGCACCTGGCCGACAAGGTGGACCTCAAGGAAGCGTTCTCCTCCCTCAAGGGCGCCTCGTGTGCCGGCCAGCCGCTCAGCCGCAGGATGCGCGAGCGGGTCCGTGACGACTGGGGCATCGACGTCTACGAGTACACCAGCGCGGCCGACACCGGCACCGCATGGGAGTGCCGGGAGCACGACGGCTTCCACCTCTGGGAGGACACCGTCTTCGCGGAGTGCCTGGACATCGACGAGTCCGGGAGCCGTGACGTCGCGGAGGGCGATGTCGGCGAACTGGTCGCCACTGACCTGGACAACCGGGCCGCGCCGCTGATCCGTTACCGCAGCGAGGACCTCGTACGGCTGTCCCGGGGCACCTGCGGCTGCGGACGCACCCACGCCCGGATGTGGGTGGCGGGCCGACGCGGCGACGAGACGCTGGTCCAGGGACGTTCCGTGGTCCTGCGGGACATCTGGCAGGCGGTGGAGGACCAGCCCGAGACGGTGGCGGGCGTCTTCCAGATCGTACGAGCGTCACGCGAGGTCGACGAACTGCGGCTGCGGGTCGGCTACGACCCCGAACTGACCGGCGACGTCGAGGCGCTGGCGGGGCGGCTCGGCAAGGCCGTGCACGAGCGGACCGGTGTCGAGCCGGTGCTCGATCTGCGGACCGAGGAGGAGCTGTTGCAGACCATGACCAGCGTCGCCAAGTTCCCGAGGGTGGTGAAGAGCTGATGGCACGCGCCGACACTCTGGCCAGGGCCCGCGAACTCGACCGGCCCGAACTCGCCTACATTGTGCGTTTCCCCACCGCCGACGGCGTGCGGGACACCGAACTGACGTGGGCGCAGATGGACCGCGACGCCGCGTGGGCCACCGAAGCGCTGCGCGGCCACCAACTGGCGGCCGGACAAAGGGCGTTGCTGACCGCCTCCGGGTTCGAGGGCTTCTGGGGCCGCTCGGTCATCGGGGCGCTGCGCGCGCTGAAGGTGACGTACGGCATCGCCGAGGCGATGGGCTGGGACCACCGCCGCACCGCGGTCTTCCACCGGGAACTGAAGCCCCACGCGGTGATCGGCCTGTCCGCCGAGACCCTGGAGGGCCTCAGCGGCGGCGCCGACATCGGCGAGATGTTCCGGGCGACGCAGGTTGTACTGGCCCGCCCGGCCGCCGTAGCGGTGCTGCGCCAGGCGGGGGTGCCCGCCGTACTGATGACGACGGTGGGGCCGGCCCTCGCACTGGAGTGCCCCGAGCGGGCCGGAGCGCATGTCGACGGCGCCGAGTGGCGGGTCGGTGAGCGGGACGGGGGACTGTTCATCGCGGCGGGGGAGGGGCGCGGGTCCGGGCTTCCGGAAACGCCCCTGGGCATTGCGGGCCAGGTCGTCACCGCGAGGTGCGGCTGCGGCAGCGAGGACCCGCGGGTGCGGCTCGCAGAGGTGAACTAAGCGCCGTGGTCGGTGCTGGTGCGTTACTGCGCCCGCTTGAGGGGCCGCAGGCCCCGAAAGGGGCGCGGGGAACTGCGCGACCAGCCCCCACCGGCCCGCAGCCTCAAAACTGTCCTTTCAGCGGAGCGAGGAGTTGGGATGTCGCAAGGAGTGGTCGACGACCGCGTCGTGGTCGTCACCGGAGCCGGCAACGGAATCGGCCGAGCCCACGCGCTGGCCTTCGCCGCGCAGGGCGCAAGGGTCGTGGTCAACGACCTCGGCGGCTCGCGCGACGGCGGGGGCGCCTCGGCCGGCCCCGCCCAGACCGTGGTCGACGAGATCACCGCGGCCGGCGGCAAGGCGGTGGCCAACACCGACGACATCTCGTCCTGGGACGGTGCCGCGCACCTCGTCCAGCAGGCCGTCGACGCCTTCGGCGGCCTGGACGTCCTGGTCAACAACGCGGGCATCCTCCGCGACCGGATGATCGTCTCGATGACCGAACAGGACTGGGACAGCGTGGTCGCCGTCCACCTCAAGGGCAGCTTCGCCACCCTGCACCACGCGGCGGCGTACTGGCGCGAGCGCGCCAAGGCCGGGCACCAGAACGACGCCCGCGTCATCAACACGACGTCCCCGTCCGGCATCTTCGGCAACCCCGGCCAGTCGAACTACGGCTCGGCCAAGGCCGGTCTCGCCAGCCTCACCATCATCGCCGCCGCCGAACTCGCCCGCTACGGAGTGACGGTCAACGCCATCGCACCGACCGCCCTCACCCGGCTGACCGAGGACATCGAGATGATGAAACGGGCCGCCGAGACACAGGACCTGACCCCGGAGGCCATCTCGCCGCTCGTGGTGTGGCTGGGTTCCGCGGCCTCCCGCGAGGTCACCGGCCGGGTCTTCGGCGTGATGGGCAACCGCATCACCGTCCTGGAGGGCTGGGTCAACGGCCCCGGCGCCAGCGCCGAGTCCCGCTGGACACCCGAGGAATTGTCCTCCGTCGTCCCGAACCTCGTGGCCAAGGCGGCACCGAACGCCGACGCCCTGGGCAACCGCAACGGCACGGCGTGAAGGGGCACGACATGATGAAGCAAAAGCCTGTAGCCGACGGCCTGTTCACCTGGCCGCCCACCACCCAGCCCCGGCTCATCGGCACCGAGTGCACGGCCTGCGGACTGGTCAGCTTCCCCACCGAGTCGCACTGCGTACGCTGCGGCAGCCCGGAAGCGAAGGAGCGGCTCCTGGCCGACAGCGGCACGCTGTGGACCTTCACCACCCAGGGCTTCCGCCCACCCTCACCGCCGTACGACGGATCCGACACCGCCGCCACCTTCGAGCCGTACTCCGTCGGCTACATCGAACTCCCCGGCGAGGTCCTGGTAGAGGCTCGGCTCACCGAACCCGACCCGGAGAAGCTGAGCATCGGGCAGCGGATGCGGCTCACGCTCGTGCCCTACACCGTGGACGTCGACGGCACCGAGGTCCTGACCTTCGCGTTCACCCCGGCCGACGAGCCCAACGAGCCCAACGAGCCCAACGAGCCCGGCGAGTCCGACCAGCCCGACGAGCCCGAGGAGCAGTCATGACGGAAGCGGTCATCATCGGCACGGGACTGCACCCCTTCGGCCGCTTCCCGGGCAAGCCCGCGATGGACATGGGCGCGGACGCCGTACGCATGGCGCTCGCCGACGCGGGCGTCAACTGGCCCCAGATACAAGCGGGTTACGTCGGCAGCTTCGAGGTCGCCAACCCGGACGCGATCGTCGGCCGCCTCGGCCTCACCGGCGTACCCCTGCGCGGCGTCTTCAACGGCTGCGCGACGGCCGGTACGGCGGTGGCGATGGCCGCCCGCGCCATCGAGACCGGCGAGCACGACCTGACCATCGCCATCGGCATGGACAAGCACCCGCGCGGCGCCTTCGCCGCCGACCCGTCCGTCGCCGGAATCCCCTCCTGGTACGGGCAGACCGGGCTCTTCCTCACCACCCACTTCTTCGGCATGAAGATCAACCGCTATATGCACGAGCACGGCATCTCCCACGAGACGCTCGCCCGCGTCGCGGCCAAGAACTTCGGCAACGCCGCCGGCAACGAAAAGGCCTGGCGACGTACGCCGCTCACCGTCGGGGAAATCCTGGCCTCACCGGTCCTCAACTACCCACTGCGGCAGTTCATGTACTGCGGACCGGACGAGGGCGCCGCCGCCGTCGTCATGTGCCGGGCCGACCAGGCCCACAAATACACCACCTCGACGCCCATACGGGTCCGGGCCACCGCCCTGCGCAGCCGCCGCTTCGGCGCCTTCGAGGTGCAGAGCCCGTCCGTGCCGGTGGGGGAGCCGGTGCCCAGTCCGACCGTGGACGCCTCCCGGGCCGCGTACGAGCAGGCGGGCATCGGACCCGAGGACGTCGACATCGCCCAACTCCAGGACACCGACGCCGGCTCCGAGATCATCCACATGGCCGAGAACGGGCTCTGCAAGGACGGCGAGCAGGAACGCCTGATCGCCGAGGGCGCCACCGAGATCGGCGGCCGCCTCCCCGTCAACACCGACGGCGGACTGCTCGGCAACGGCGAGCCCATCGGTGCGTCCGGACTGCGCCAGATCCACGAGATCGTGCTGCAGTTGCGCGGCACGGCCGGGACCCGGCAGGTCCCGGGCACGCCCCGCGTCGGCTACACCCACCTGTACGGCGCGCCCGGCGTGTCGGCGGTGACCATCCTGTCCACCTGACCGCGGAGCCCCAAATGGAACACGACATGCAGGCCTTCGCCGCCGAGGTACGCCGCTTCCTCGACGCCCACGTGGCCAAGGCCCCCGACCGCACCGCCGTCACCTGGGGCGAAGGCGACGACTCCATGGCGTACTTCAGCTCCCTCGCGCCCGAGGAGGAACGGGAGCAGGTGCAGCGGGCGCGGGAGTGGCAGCGGATCCGCTACGAGAACGGCTTCGGCTGGATCACCGGACCACCCGAGTACGGCGGGCGCGGACTCACCCCCGTACACGAACTCCTCTACGACGCGATCGAGTCCGAGTACGACGTCGCCGACACCGGCACGCTGAGCGTGATCGGCCTGGGCATGATCGGCCCGACGATCCTCGCCCACGCCCCGCAGCCGCTGAAGGACCACTGGCTGCCCGCGATGTACCGCGGGGACGCCATCGCCTGCCAGCTGTTCAGCGAACCCGGCGCCGGCTCCGACCTGGCGAGCGTGACGACCCGCGCCGTACGCGACGGCGAGGACTGGGTGCTGAACGGCCAGAAGGTGTGGACCTCGGTCGCCCAGCACAGTCAGATCGGCCTCGCGCTCACGCGCACGAATCCGGACGCGCCCAAGCACCGCGGCATCACCGCCTTCCTCGTACCCATGGACACCCCCGGCGTGGAGGTCCGCCCGCTGCGGCAGATGACCGGCGGCGCGGACTTCAACGAGGTGTTCCTCACCGACGTCCGCATCCCCGACGACCACCGCCTCGGCGAGGTCGACGGAGGCTGGACCGTCGCCCTGACCACCCTGATGAACGAGCGCGCCACGGTCGGCAGCCAGGGCGCCGGACCGGTGGCAGGCGCCCTCTCCGCGGACCGCCTCTCCGCGCTGATGCGCGCCACCTGGACCTGGGACGACCGGGCCCTGCGCGGCCGCCTCGCCGAACTCCTCGTCGACGTCCTCGCCACCGAACACCTCAACGCCCGCGCCCTGCGCAAACTGCAGGCGGGCGTCGCCCCCGGCCCCGAGATGTCCGTGTCCAAGCTGCTCTACGGCCAGAACCTCACCAAGGCCGCGCACTTCGTCTCGGACGTCCTCGGCCCGCGCGCCATCGCCGACACCGGTCAGTGGGGAACGTACGCCTGGAACGAACTCCTCCTGGCCACCCCGGCGTTGAGGATCCTCGGCGGCACCGAGGAGATCATGAAGAACATCCTCGCGGAACGCGTCCTCGGCCTGCCCAAGGAACCGGTGACAACCGCTGCCAAGGAGGGACGTCAGTGACCGCCGACGAGAGCGCACTGGACGAACTGCGGTCCGCCGTACGGAACTTCCTGGAGGCCAAGTCGCCCGAGGAAGCCGTCCGCAAGCTCATGGAGAGCGAGCCGCGCTACGACCCCGCCGTGTGGGCCCAGTTGGCCGAGCAGCTGCGGCTGCCGGGTCTGGCGATCCCCGAGGAGTACGGCGGCGACGGCTTCGGTCCCGTCGAACTCGGCGTCGTCCTGGAGGAGATGGGCCGCGCCCTGCTGTGCGCACCGTACTTCGCGACGGTCGTCCTGGCCGCCCAGGCCCTGCTGGCCTCGGGCGACACCGATGCCTGCGCGCGCCATCTCCCCGGTATCGCCGCGGGAGCGACCACGGCCACGCTGGCCGTCGCCGAGAACAGCGGTTCCTGGGACCCGGCCCTGATCTCCGCGCGTGCGGTGCGCGATGGGGAGGGAGCCTGGAAGGTGACCGGTCGCAAGAGCTTCGTCATCGACGGTACGACGGCTGACCTGGTCCTCGTTGTCGCCCGTACCGTCGCAGGTCCCACGCTCTTCGCCGTCGACGGCACCGCGCCCGGCCTGACGGCCGAGTCCATGGAAACCCTGGACGCCACCCGGGCGATGGCCCGGCTGACACTGGACGCCGTCCCCGCGACGCTCATCGGCTCCGACGGAGCCGGCGGCCGGATCATGGCCAAGGTCCTGGACTTCGCCTCGGTCGCCCTCGCCGCCGAACAGTCCGGCGGCGCCCGCCGCTGCCTGGAGACGGCGGCCGAATACGCCCGCACCCGCCACCAGTTCGGCCGGCCCATCGGCTCCTTCCAGGCCGTCAAGCACAAGTGCGCCGACATGCTCGTCCAGGTCGAACTGGCCGAGGCCGCCTCCCGCGAGGCCGCCCGCCTCGCGGCCGAGGGCTCCCCGGACTACCCGGTCGCCGCAGGCGTGGCGCACGTGGCCTGCTCACGGGCGTACATGTTCACGGCGATGGAGAACATCCAGGTCCACGGCGGCATCGGCTTCACCTGGGAACACCCCGCCCATCTGTACTTCCGGCGGGCCAAGTCCTCCCAACTCCTGTTCGGGGGCCCGGCGGTGTATCACGAGCGTCTGCTGGACCGGCTAGGGATTTGAGGGCTGGGCTTCCCCTTCCGCTGCGTTCGGAGCACCCCTGTCGGAGGGGGAGCCGAGTCGGGTTCGGGAAGCGCGCGATGCAGGCTGATCGCGGACGCCGAACTGCGGTTTCTCGCACCCCTGTTGCGTAGTACGGGCCTGTATTGTCCTCCCCTGACGGTGGCGGGTAACGGGGAGGGGGCCCGCGTGAGGGCCAGGTCGGTGCGGTGGCGGAGGCGGCGGGATGCCCTTCTGTTGCTCGTGGGCGCGGTGTTGGTGGGGCTGGTCGGGCTGCTGGGCGCGGTGCTCGGGGAGCCCGGGGAACGGATTGGCCGGATGTGGGTCGGCGCCGAGATACGTGCCGACGGGACGGCCCGGATCACCGAGGTGATCGACTACGACTTCAACGGTGAGCAGCGGCACGGCATTTACCGTGACGTGCCGCGGACGAAGCCCGGAGACGTCAGCAAGGTATCCGTCACGGCGGACGGCGAGCCGGTGCCCTACCGCGTCGAGGAGGATGCGGGCACCCGGATCGTGATCGGTGACCCCGATGCGACGGTGACCGGGGTCCACCGGTACCGCATCGAGTACACCCTGCCGCGCCTCGGGGACGAGGAGTATCTGGCGTGGGATGCCGTCGGCACGCAGTGGGACGTGCCCGTCGGGCACGTCGACGTCCACCTGGCCGTCCCGTTCGCCCTGGATCGGCCGAGCTGCTTTGCGGGATCGTCCGGTTCCCGCGAGGACTGTGCGACGCAGCGGCAGCCCGTACCGGGGCAGCTGCATGTGACGCAGGACGGGCTGGAAGCTCACGAGGGTCTGACGCTGTACGCGACGGGCGGAGATGCCGACGGGGGCGGCGCCGCGTCGCTGCCGAAGGCGCCCGGCGGACGGGCGGCTGCCGTCGAGGCCGGGGACGGTGTCGTGGCCGGGTGGCTGTGGGCCACGTTGATCGCCCTCGCCGCGACGGCCGTGGTCGCGGAGCTGGTGCGGCTGGCGGGGCGGGAGCGGGTCCAGGGGACGGATGGCCGGACCCGGCGGATGGACGTTCGCCGGCTGGGTGCCTCGGTCACACCGAACGGTGAGCCGCCCGCGGGCATCACCCCCGCGCACGCCGGAATCCTGCTCACCGACCAGGTGCGCAAGGAACACCTGGCGGCGTGGCTGCTGACCGCGGCGGCGGACGGGCATCTGACCATCAGCGGCAAGCAGAAGAAGCCCGTGCTGCACCAGGTCGGCAAGCAGCCCGAGGGCGGCGCCACCGACCCGCTGACGGCGGAGGTGCTCCAGGCCGTGTTCGCCAGCAAGCGGCGCGTCCCGCTGGGCCAGTACAACAAGGCGTTCGCCACCGCCTGGAAGCTGCTGCGGCACCGCCTTGAGGACTGGCGGCGCACGGGTGGCGACGGACTGTGGGAGCCGTCCGGGGAGCGGCGCCGCCGCATCGCCGTGTGGGGCGGCGCGGTGGCCGCGGCCGCCGGAACGTTCGTCGTGGGGTTCACGGCGACGGAGGTGGCGGATCCGGGCGCGGACTGGCGGACGCCGCTGGCAGCCGGCGCGGCACTGGCCGGTGCCGGGCTCGCGGCCCTCGTACGGGCCTGGGAACTGCGCGCACGCACCGTGCGCGGCTCCCACCTGTGGTGCCAGACGGAGGCCTACCGGCGCCATCTCGCCGAACCCGGGCGGTACGGCTGGGAGAAGCGTGACCAGGACCAGATCACCGCGTGGGCCACGGCCCTCGGCGAGGCCGAGGCATGGGCGGCTGCGGCGGCCGCAGCGGCAGCGGCCGACGCGGCGAACGCGGCGAACGCGCATGCGTCCCGCACTCGGGCACGGACGGCCACACCCGGGGACGACGCGACGCTCCGGCCCGACCTCGCCACCTACTTTCCGCTGGCAGCCGTGTCCGCCACCCGGCCGTCGTCCGGCGGCTCGGGTTCGTCGTCGGGTTCCTCGTCGGGCGGTTACAGCGGCGGAGGCGACAGCGGAGGGGTCGGCGGCGGAGACGGTGGCGGGGGCGGCGGCTCATGGTGACTTCGGCGCACCCGGCAGCCTGACTCCCGCCACCCCGCCTCGTACAGCGTGTGCGCCGCACCAGGTCGCAGCGGTGGCAGGGGCACCCGCCGTCGAGCCGTCCTCGGAGGCGCGGAACTGCTCGGTGCGCCACCCACGCGCGGCATCGAGGTCGGCCACCTGCTGCTCACCGCGGCGAGGCCGGTATGCCCAATCCCCTGAGGAGATCGCGCGCCTGCGCGTCGCCGAGCAGCAGGCCGCTTGTGCCTCGCCGAGCAGCAGGCCGCCTGCGCCGTTGCTCGATCCGGCCGGCCACTCTCGCCAGTCGGGTTGCATCCGGCACGTACGACGGTGTCACTCATCGCGAGTTCAGCCGCGAGCCGCCTCGCCCAGCAGCGCCTTCGCGATGATGACCTGCTGGATCTGGCTGGTGCCCTCGTAGATGCGGAACAGGCGGGCGTCGCGGTAGAAGCGCTCGACGGCGACGCCGCGCATATAGCCCGCGCCGCCGTGGATCTGCACCGCACGGTCCGCGACCCGCCAGACCATCTCGCTCGCGAAGTACTTCGTGCAGGACGGGCCGATCTTGGTGTCCTCACCCGAGTCGAAGCCCCGGGCCGCCTCCAGGACCGTGGCCCGCCCGGCGTAGTAGTCGGTCATCGAGTCGGCGATCAGGCCCTGGATGAGCTGGAAGGAGCCGATGAGCTTCCCGGACTGCTTGCGGGTGCTCGCGTACGCGACCGACTCGTCGACCAGCCGCTCGGCCATCCCGACCATCAGGGCCGAGATGTGCACCCGCCCGTGCGCGATACAGCCCATCGCCGTGGAGAAGCCCCGGTTCAAGCCGTCCTCGCCGCCGACCAGTGCTTCGGCCGGCACTCGTACGTCGTCGAAGAAGACGTCCGCGGTCCAGGCCCCGAACTGGCCCATCTTGTGATCCTTGGGCGCCACTGTCAGGCCGGGCGTACCGGCCGGGACCAGGAACGTGGAGATGCCGCGCGTACGTGGAGCGTCGGGGTCGGTGCGGGCGAAGACCATGAAGACATCGGCGAGCGGGGCGTTGGTGATGTACCGCTTGGCGCCGTTGATGACCCACTCGTCGCCATCGCGATGCGCTCGCGTCGTCAGCGTCGACGGGTCCGAACCGGCGTCCGGTTCGGTGAGCGCGAAGGACGCCAGTACGTCTCCGGAGGCGATCCGCGGCAGCCAGTGCGCCTTCTGCTCCTCGGTGCCGCCGACCATGAGCACATGGCCCGCGATGCCGTTGTTGGTGCCGAACATCGAGCGCAGCGACGGCGTCGTGTAGCCCAGCTCGAACATCAACTGGGCTTCCTCGTACATCGACAGGCCGAGCCCGCCGTACTCCTCGGGCAGCGCGAATCCGAAGAGCCCCATCTTCTTGGCCGCCTCGCGGATGTCCGCGGGCATCTCGTCCTTCTCGTCGATCTCCGGCTCGAGCGGCACGACGCGTTCCCGGACGAAACGCCGGACCTCGGACAGCACCGCGGAGAAGTCATCCGCGTCCATGTCGCCTCCTTGGGCTCATTGCTCTGACTCGTTGGGATCATCGGGACTCGGCCGGTAGCACACCGCGAGCAGCGCTGCCGCGCTCGCCGCGCCCACCCCGGCGGCGAGCAACGCGGGCCCCGCGCCCGCCCGTTGGCGCCGCAGCAGCCCGTCGACCGAGTACCGGCCGTTGCCCAGCGCGGCCAGCGCCACGGCCGCTCCGCCGACGACACCGACGTACTCCCAGCCGCCCTTGAAGACGAAGAAACCCTTGCCCCGGTGGTCGGTTCGGGCCGCCACGGCCATCAGGCCGACGGCCGCCGCGGCCGGGAGCGGGTTCGCGGCGCCCAGGGTGAGGCCGACTCCCGCCGCCATCTCGGTGCCGGCCGCCATACGGGCGTGTACGGGGGCGGGTTCGAGCCCGAGCGACTTGAACCACCCCGTCGTGCCCTCAAGGCCACCCGGCCCCGCGACCTTGTTCCAGCCGTGCGCGAACAGCATCGGGCCGAGCGTCGCGCGCAGCAGCAGCGCCGCGACGTCGCCGCCCCGCGCCTTCACTGGCCCACTCCGGTGGCCCGGCCCGCCGGAGCGGCGCCGTACAACTGCGGTACGGCTTGGACGAGTTCCTCGGGAGTGAGCGCTTCGCCGGACCGGCTGGGGTGCACTCCGGTCACCGTCCAGCCCTGGAGGCGGTTGAGCCGGTTGCCCTCGATGCGCAGCACCTGGCCGGTCAGCCAGGATGCGGCGTCGGAGGCCAAGTACACGATCACACCTGAGGCGTTGGCCGGATCGCCCGGGTCGAAGCCGTCAACGGCCGTCTGCGGCTGGCCGAGCGCCAGCCCTTCCGTCATCCGGGTGGTGGCGATCGGCGAGATGGCGTTGGCGGTGACGCCGTAGCGGCGCATCTCCAGTGCGGTGACGACCGTGAGACCGGCGATCCCGGCCTTCGCGGCGGCATAGTTGGACTGGCCCTGATTGCCGAACAGCCCAGTACCGGACGTCGTGTTGATGACGCGACCGGCGACCCGCTCACCCCGCTTCGACGCCTCGCGCCAGTACGCGCACGCATGCCGCGTCAGCGCGAAGGTGCCCTTGAGATGGACGGCGATCACCGCGTCGAACTCGGCCTCGCTCATCGAGAACAGCATGCGGTCGCGCACGATCCCCGCGTTGTTCACGACGATGTCGAGCCGCCCGAACTCCGCGACCGTGTCCACCACCATCGCCTCGGTCGCCGCCCAGTCGGTGACCGAGCCGTGGTTGGCCATCGCCCGGCCGCCGAGCTTGGTGATCTCGGCGACCACGTCATCGGCGGGGGAGTCGCCGGTCTGTTCGCCGTGCACGCCGGCACCGGGGTCGTTCACCACCACGGCCGCCCCGGCCTCGGCGAGCGCCAGGCAGTGGGCGCGGCCGAGGCCCCGTCCACCACCGGTCACGATCGCGACCTTGTCGTCGAGGATGCCCACGCCGTACCTCCGGATCAGTTGAATCAGTTTGCTTGGCTACTGAGTCAGTTCAGTTCGCCAAGTACTTCGTCGGTGTGCTCGCCGAGCGTCGGCGCCCCGCTGCCAGGCTTGTCGTCGACACCCCAGAAACTGACCGGTGTTGCCACCGTCCGCAGCGGCGGCGCGTCACCCATGCCGGGCTGCTCGACGAACGCCCCCACCGCCTCGGCCTGCGGATCCGCCGCAACCTCCGCCAGCGTCTGCACCGGCGCCCACCACACGCCCTCCGCGTCGAAACGCTCCGCCCACTCGGCCAGAGGCAGCTTCGCGAACTCCTCGTCGAAGGCCGCGATCAGCTCCCGTACGTGGCCACGCCTGGCCTTGCCCGTCGCGAACCGCTCGTCCGTCCCCAGGTCCTCGCGGCCGAGCGCCTTGATGACTCCGGGCCAGTGCCGGCTGCCCTCCAGACCGACCAGCCAGAACCAGCGTCCGTCGGCAGCCTGGTAGGAGTTGTAGAGCGGGGACTCGTGCTCGGTACGCGGCCGGGTGCGACCGCGTTTGCCGAAGAAGTTCTGCAGCGCGAGGTCGTTGCCGTTCGCGTACGTCCCCGAGCGCAACAGCGATACGTCCACCACGCCGCCCTCGCCCGTGCGCGCCCGCCGCAGCAGTGCGGCCAGCACCCCCGCGACGAGGTTCGCCGCGGCGGTACGGTCACCGAGCCCTGGCCGGATGCCGGGCGGCGGCTCACCCGCCGGGTTCAGCATGGCGGCGATACCGGGCCGCGCCCAGAACGCGGAGACGTCGTACCCCGCCCGGTCGCGCTCGGCGCCGGTCCAGCCGTACCCCGTCAATGTCCCGATGACCAGGCGGGGATGGCGTACCCGTATCTCCTCCGGAGCCAGAGCCAGCCGCTCCAGTGCACCCGGCCGGAGGTTGGTGACGAACACGTCGGCGCGCTCAAGGAGCCGCTCCAGCGCGTCCTTCCCCTCCTCGGACCGCAGGTCGAGGACCACGCTGCGCTTGCCCCGGTTGTCCGTCTCGAAGGGTGGTGCGCTGTCGATGTCCTGGCCCACGTGCCGCAGCGTGTAGCGGTTCGGGTCACCGGTCGGCGCCTCCACCTTGATCACGTCCGCGCCCCAGTCGGCCAGCATCGTCGCGGCGGCCGGAGCCGCCACCCACATGCCCAGCTCGACCACGGAATAGCCCTCAAGTGGCCGCACGGCCCACCTCCACAAGCGGTTCTGCACATCTCGGAAGTTGCTTGCTACGCCCCGCGGAACTCCGCCGGACGCCGCTCACGAAAGGCCCTCAGCCCCTCGGTCTGGTCCTCGGTGCAGAACAGCACCGAGACGGTCTCGCGCTCGTACGCGATCGCCGTCTCCAGGTCCATCCCGAGCCCGTGGTCGATCAGCCGTTTACCGGCGGCGAGCGCGAGCGGCGCACCGGCGGCCAGCCGCGCGGCCAGCGTCTCGGCGGCCTTCAAAGCCTCACCGGGTTCGGCCAGTTCGTTGACCAGGCCCAGCGCGTACGCCCGCTCGGCGTCGATCGGTTCGCCGGTGAGAATCATCTGCTTGGCGATCGCCGGAGGCACCAGCCGCGGCAGCCGCTGAGTGCCGCCCGCGCCCGGCAGCACCCCGAGCTTCATCTCCGGCAGCCCCAGCCGGGTCCCGCGCTCGGCGACCCGCAGATCGCAGGCCAGCGCAAGCTCCAGGCCGCCGCCGAAGGCGAAGCCGTGCACTGCGGCCACCGAGGGTTTGGGGAAGTTCTCCAGGAGGGCGTACGCGTCGGTCAGCCGGCCTACGAAGGCGCGGAACTGCCCGGGCGTCGTGCACGACTCGATCTCCCCGATGTCGGCCCCGGCCGAGAAGGCCCGGCCGGCTCCGGCCAGTACCAGCGCCCGGACGCCGTCGTCCTCGCGTACGTCGGCCAGCGCGTCCCGCAGCAGGCCGACGGTTCCGGAGCTGATGGCGTTGAGCCGTTCCGGCCGGTTCAGGGTGAACACGGCCACCCGGTCGCGTACTTCGACGCGCAGCTCGCTCATGACCTCAGCCCTTTCAGACCATCGTGAGGCCGCCGCTGACCGACAGCGTCTGCCCGGTCATGTACGCGGCGTCGTCGGACGCGAGGAAGGCCACCACACCGGCGATGTCGGCGGGCTGGGCGATACGGCGCAGCGGAATCGCCCGCGCGGTCGCCTCGTACATCTTCTGGCTGTACTCGGCGACCTGGCCGAGCAGCGCCGTCTCGGTCGGTCCCGGACAGACGCTGTTGACGGTGATGCCGTGCCGGGCGACCTCGCGGGCCAGTGCCTTGCCGAAGGCGATCACGCCGCCCTTGGTCGCCGAGTACACGACCTCGCCGGAGGAGCCGACGCGGCCGGCGTCGGAGGCGATGTGGATGATGTGGCCGCTCTCGCGCTCGATCATCGAGTCCAGGACGGCCCGGGTCATGGTGATCGTGCCGCGCAGATTGACGGCGATGATGCGGTCCCAGTCCGCTTCGCGGCTGTCGACGAAGCGGCCGATCACGTCGACCGCCGCATTGTTCACGAGGACGTCCACCGGGCCGAGTTCGGCGCTCACCCCCTCGACGGCGGCGCGTACGGCCGCGCCGTCGGAGATGTCCGCGCCGACTCCGATGGCGCGGACGGAGTACCGCTCGGCGAGCTGGGCCGCGACCTTGTCGGCGGCCTGCGGGTCCAGGTCGCAGACGGCGACGGCCGTCCCGTACGCCGCGAGCCGCTCGGCGATCGCCTCGCCTATGCCGCGTCCCGCTCCGGTGACGAGCGCCACCTTGTCCCGTCCGCTCACGCGTCCTCCACTTGCCTCGGTACTCAACGCTCGCCTGGGTGTCGATACAGCGCTATCGTATAACTACTTAAGCTAAATAAGCGAGATGCATGAGTGGAGTCGAGTATGCGCCGTACGATCTTCACCGCGGAACACGAGCTGTTCCGGGACACCGCCCGGACGTACTACCAGCGCGAATGCGCCCCGTACGCCGAGCAGTGGGAACGCGAGGGCCAGGTCAGCCGGGAGGCGTGGGCCGCCGCGGGCAAGGCCGGGCTGATCGGCTGGCAGTTCCCGGAGGAGTATGGCGGCCAGGGGCTGTGGGACTTTCGCTACAACGCCATCATGGCGGAGGAGATGCACGCCACCAGCTCGGTCGGCATCGGTCTCGGGCTGCAGAACGACGTCATCCCGCCCTATCTGATGCACCTCACCACCCCAGAGCAGAAGGCGCGCTGGCTGCCCGGTGTGATCAGCGGCGAGACGATCTGCGCGCTCGCCCTCTCGGAGCCGGGAGCCGGATCCGACCTCAAGAACATCCGCACCACCGCCCGCCGGGACGGTGACACCTGGGTGATCGACGGCTCCAAGACCTTCATCACCAACGGCATACTCGCCGACCTCGTCATCGTCGCCTGCAAGACGGACCCCGACGCCGGGCACAAGGGCATCAGCCTGATCGTCGTCGAACGCGGAACGCAGGGCTTCGAGCGCGGCCGCAAGCTCGACAAGGTCGGCATGAAGGCGCAGGACACCGCCGAGCTCTTCTTCAACGGCGTCCGGGTCCCCGCCGAGAACCTCATCGGGCAGGAGGGGCGCGGCTTCTACCACATGATGGGCAACCTGCCGACGGAGCGGCTGGCCATCGCGGTCGCCGCGCTCGCCTCCGCCGAGCGGGCCTTCGAACTGGCCCTGGAGTACGCCAAGACCCGTACCGCCTTCGGCCGGCCCATCGGGGAGTTCCAGGCCAACCGCTTCGCCCTCGCCGACATCAAGGCCCGGCTGGGCGTCGCCCGGGTCTATCTGGACGGCTGCATCATGGCGCTGGTCGACGGCGAGCTGACGGCCGACGAGGCCGCCGCGGCCAAGTACTGGACCACCGAGACCGGCTGGCAGGCCATCGACCGCTGTATGCAGCTCTTCGGCGGCTACGGCTACGTCAACGAGTACGAGATCGCCCGCATCTGGCGGGACAGCCGGGTCCAGCGGGTGTTCGGCGGGACCTCGGAGATCATGCAGGAGATCATCGGGCGCTCGCTGGGGCTGTGAGCGGCCTGTCCATTCCATTGACTACCTTGGATAAATAGGTTAGCTATTTATGCGAGATGCGGTGACGGCTCGAGGAGGCATCCGTGGTCACGGTCGATGTGAAATTGCACCAGGAAAGAGCCGAGAAGGATCTGCCGCTGCCGCGGCTGGTCATCGGCGGCAAGGACGTCACCGACACGAGCGGCGGACTCTACGAGCACCGGAACCCGGCCACCGGCCTGGTCCAGTCCCACATCCCGCTCGCCGGCCCCGCCGAGGTGGACCAGGCCGTGGCCGCCGCCCGGCAGGCCTTCGAGGTGTGGGGCACCATGCGCCCGGCCGAACGGCGCCGGCTGCTCACCCGCTTCGCGCAGCTGATCCGCGACCACATCGAGGACTTCGCGGCGATCTGCCCACTCGAGAACGGCGTCTGCATCGGCGGCTGGGCCGAGAACGTCGGACCGCACGTCGCCGACTGGACCGAGTACTACGCCGGCTGGGCAGACAAGATCGAGGGCATGGTGGGCGCCGCCTACAGCCCGCACGAGAACGTCGAGTACACCATCGCCGAGCCGTACGGCGTCATCGGCCACATCATCACCTGGAACTCACCCGCCCTCTCGCTGGCCATGAAGGTCCCGCCCTCGCTTGCCGCCGGCAACACCGTGGTCATCAAGCCCGCCGAGTCCACCCCGTTCTCCGCACTGCTCTTCGCGGACCTCGCCCGCGAGGCGGGCATCCCCGACGGCGTCATCAACGTCGTCACCGGACTCGGCGACGCGGGCGAAGCCCTCGTCTCGCACCCCGGCATCGACAAGATCTCCTTCACCGGCGGACCCGCCACCGCGCGCCGCATCATGGAGACCGCGGCCCGCAGCCTCAAGCCCGTGCTGTTCGAACTGGGCGGCAAGTCCGCCAACCTGCTCTTCGCCGACACCGACCTCGACAGCGTCGTCCCGTACTGCGCCGCCTTCGCCATGAGCAACACCGGTCAGGGCTGCGCACTGCCCACCCGGCTCCTCGTCGAGCGCCCGATCTACGACGAAGTCGTCGCCCGCGTCGCCGGAGTCGTGGCCCACCTGCCCGTCGGAGACCCGCTCGCACCGACGACGTACATCGGCCCGCTGATCAACGCCGCCGCCCGCGACCGCGTCCAGGACATGGTCGACAAGGCGATCGCCGACAAGGCGGGCCGACTGGTGTACGGCGGCGAACGCATCGAGTCCGACGGCTACTTCGTGACCCCCACCGTCTTCGCCGACGTCGACAACCGCAGCGACCTGGCCCAGCGCGAGATCTTCGGCCCGGTCCTCGCCATCACCCCCTTCGACACGGAGGAGGAGGCCCTCGCGCTGGCCAACGACACCGAGTACGGACTCTCCGCCTACATCCAGTCCCGCGACATCGCACGGGTCAATCGTCTGGTACCGCGCCTCAAGGCCGGAACGGTCTACGTCAACCCCGGCCCCAACCCCATCACTTCGCCCGCCACGCCGTTCGGCGGCGTGGGAATCAGCGGCTTCGGCCGGGAGGGCGGCAGGGCCGGCCTGGAGGAGTTCATCAGCGTCAAGGGCGTCGGGATCAGCCGTGCCTGACGACACCTCAGGAAACTCGGGAACCTCGCCTTCTGGAGTGAGATCAGTGAACCGTGCCCGCCGCCTCACCTTCGGCGACCTCATCCGTGAGCACCGCCGCTCGTACCCCGACGCGACCGCCCTGGTCGACGGCGAAGTCCGGCTGACCTGGCCGGAGTTGGACGAGCGCACCAACCGGCTCGCCGACGCGCTCACCGGCGCCGGGGTCGGGCCCGGCGACCGGATCCTGTGGCTGGGCCAGAACTCCTTCCGGATCTGGGAACTCCTCGGTGCCGCCGCGAAGATCGGCGCCATGGTCTGCCCGGGCTACTGGCGCTGGGCCGCCCCGGAGATGGCGTACGCGATCGAGGACTTCGACCCGCGCGTGATCGTCTGGCAGGACGAGGAGATCGGCGACACGGTCGCCAAGGCGCGGGCCGAACTGGGCGACGGGCACGGGGCGTTGTGGCTGCGGCATGACGCTGAAGGAGCGGAGTCGTACGAGGCTTTTCTGGCGTCCGGCGCACCCGAGGACCCCCAGACCGAGGTGGACCCCGATTCCGCTCTCCTGGTCATCTACACCGCGGCCATCAGCGGACGGCAGTCCGGCTCGATGCTCTCGCACCGCAATCTGCTCGCGATGGGCGCCAGCGCCGCCTGGATGGGCGACATCGGCCAGGAGACCTCCTTTCTGGGCGCCGGGCCCATGTTCCACATCGGCAACTACCAGTTCTGGGGCATCCCGGCCTTCGTACACGGCGGCAAGAACGTCGTCGTCCGTCGTGTGATCGCCGAAGAACTGCTCCCGGTGCTCGCCGCCGAGCGCTGCACTCACGCGTATCTGATGCCCCCGACCATTGCCCAACTCGTCGCGCTCAACCGCGAGGCCGGCCACGACCTGTCCCAGCTGAGGGCGAGCGTCGCCGCCCCGGTGTGGGAGGGCATGATCCCTACGGACACCAGCCGTTTCACCCGCAACGGCGGTGGCGAGGGCCGGGGTTACGGCCAGACCGAGGTCACCGGGTTTGCCGTCACCGGCGCCTACGGCGGGTCCGGCACCGGCAACGCCGGACGCCCCGGGCCCTTCACCGCCGTACGCATCCTCGACAGCGGCGGCAGGGAGTGCGAGACCGGCGAGGCCGGCGAGATCTGCGTACGCGGAGACCTCGTGCACCTCGGCTACTGGAACCGGCCCGAGATCAACGAGGAACGCTTCCGCTTCGGCTGGTGGCACACCACCGACCTGGGGCGGCGGGAGGCGGACGGCACGATCACCTTCCTCGGTACGACGACCCGGATGCTCAAGTCCGCCGCCGAGAACATCTTCCCCGCCGAGGTCGAGAACTGCATCGAGTCGCATCCCGCCGTCAAGGAGGCCGCCGTGATCGGCGTCCCGAACGAGCGCTGGGCCCAGGACGTCAAGGCCGTCGTGGTCCTGCGGGACGGCGCCGAGGCGACGGCCGAGGACATCATCGAGCACTGCCGGGCCCGGATCGCCTCGTACAAGAAACCCAAGACGGTCGAGTTCATCGACGCCCTTCCCCGCACCGGCGGCTACGCCAAGGACTACGACGTGCTCGACTCCCGCTTCGGCGGCGGAGGTTACCCCGGCGGCGACACACTCGGCGCGGGACGGTGAGGCCGTGACCGACCGCCGGTCGCCCGTCATCGCGGGCGTGTACGCCACCGAGCAGGCGCTGTCCCTTCCTCATCGGGATGCCATGGATCTCGCCCTCGAAGCGGTACGGGGCGCGGTGGCGGACGCCGGTCTGAAGCCGTCCGACATCGACGGCGCCCAGGTCGACTGGCCGGGCCCCGGCGGCGTACCGGGCGAGGGCAGCTCCTGGGCCCGCATGCTCGGCCGCGACCTGCGCTGGACCAGCGACTCCATGCTGGACAACGCGGGCTCCCGGGGCCTGCTGAAAGCGGCGGCCGCCGTGCGCGCCGGGTACGCGGACACCGTCGTGGTCGGCGGCTGCAAGCTGGTCTCGCGCGGCGCGGGGCCGGTCGGCGCCGGCGTACCGCTGGAGTTCGCCGACGTCTGGGGCAGCTATGTCGTCGCCCAGTTCGCACTGGTGGCGGCCCGGCACATGCACGAGTACGGCACCACCTCCCGCCAACTCGCCGAGGTCGCCGCGACCATCCGCAACAACGGCACCACCAACCCCGAGGCGATGATGTACGGCCGCGGCCCCTACACCGCAGACGACGTGCTTGCCTCCCGCATGGTCGCCACCCCCTTCCACCTGCTCGACTGCTGCATCGTCGGCGAAGGCGGCGCCGCGCTCGTGGTGACCACCGAGGAGCGGGCCAGGGACCTGCCGCACCCGCCGATCACCGTGCTCGGCGGCGCGATGGAGTACCACCAGGCCGCGTACGCCAATCCGCCACTCCTGAGCGAGGTCGGCATGCTTGGCTGCGACGCCGCCACACGCGCGTACGCGATGGCCGGGATCGGCGCGCACGACGTGGACGTCTTCTCCCTCTACGACCCCAACTCCTTCGAAATCATCCGCCAGTTGGAAGCCCTGGGGCTGTGCGGCGAGGGCGAGGGCGGCCCGCTGGCGGCGAGTGGAGCCATCGCCGTGGGCGGCAAGCATCCCGTCAACCCGGACGGCGGCTGTCTGGCGTACGCGTGGAACGGCACGCAGCAGATGACGCTCAAAGTCGTCGAAGCGGTACGGCAGTTGCGGGGAAGCGCTGTGCACCAGATCGAGGGCGCGGAGCTGGCCGTCGTCGGCAACGCCGGTTCTGGGGCGCAGCACTACGAGATGAGCGTGCTGGGGAGGACCGGATGACCGGCAGACCTGTTCCGGTGCCGACGGTGCTGTCGGAGCCGTTCTGGGCGGCGGCCCGGCGCGGCGAACTGGTCGTCCCGTACTGCCCCTCCTGCGACCTGCGGTTCTTCGTGCCGGAACCGGCTTGCCCCGGGTGCATGTCGCGGGACTGGCGCTACGAGCCGAGCGCGGGCCGGGGGACGGTCTACTCGGTGACGGTGGTGCACCGAGCGCCGGGCCCGGGCTTCGACACCCCCTTCGCCCTCGCGGTGATCGACCTGGACGACGGCGGCACCCTGCTGTCCCACGTGGACGCCGGCACCCCGGACGACGTCGCGATCGGCATGCCCGTACGCGTGGACTTCCGCCCCCTCACCGACGAGATCACCCTGCCGTATTTCGTACCGGACGCGCGTAACTGACTACTCGATGACCGAGTGAGGGCGGAGGTGGACACCGTGGCGAACACGCCGGTACGGGTCCCCAAGATGGCCGAGCTGGTGGCGGCACAGCTGCGCCGCAAGATCGTGCGCGGGGAGTTGGCGGAGGGCGACGCGCTGCCCGCCGAAACGGCGCTGATGGCGGAGTTCGCCGTGTCGCGCCCGACGTTGCGCGAGGCGTTCCGGGTACTGGAGTCGGAGTCGCTGATCAGCGTGCGGCGAGGTGCGCGCGGCGGGGCCCGGGTGCAGGTGCCCGAGCAGACGGTGGCCGCGCGCTACGCGGGCGTGGTGCTGGAGTACCGCGGCACAACCCTGAAAGACGTCTACGACGCCCGTACGGTCCTGGAGGCACCGTGCGCCGGTCTGCTCGCCGCCCGACGCACGGACGAGGACGTGGCGCGACTGCGCGCAGCGGTCGCCGAGGCAGAGCTGCTGATGGACGACCCGTCGGCCTTCATCCGCGCCCATATGGAGTTCCACGCACTGGTGGTGGAACTCGCGGGCAATGAAACCCTGACCGTCCTGACAGGCATGGTCCGCCACATCATCGACCAGGCGAACTGGTCCCATGTGGACCTCGACGCGGGCACACCCGAGAACGTACGGGCCAACCGGCGGGGGTTCCGCGCCCACGTCGCCCTGGTCGACCTGGTCGCCGCGCGGCGCGCGGAGGCGGCGGAGGAGTTGTGGCGGGTGCATCTGCAGGAGGCGGAGGATTATCTGCTGCAGAACCGGTCGATGACGACGGTGCTGGACCTGCTGGGCTGAGGGGGCGGGTTTCGCGCCCGCTAGGCGTTCGAGCCGACCGGGGTGGTGCGGGCTGGAACAGGCCGCACCACCCCGGCCGCCGGGGAGGCAGTCGTCGCGGTGCGCCGGAACTCGCTCGGGTTGGCGCCTCGGACCCGTTTGAACGCTGCGCTGAAACCGAACGGGTCGGAGTAACCCACGGCGCGGGCAATGTCCGCGACGGTTGCGGCCTCCTGCTCGACCAGTAGGTCTGCCGCGAGCGTCATGCGCCAGCGGGTGAGGTAGGTCAGCGGCGGTTCGCCGACCAGGTCGGCGAACCGTTTGGCCAGCGTCGAACGCGACACCCCGGTGTGCTCGGCCAGCGCGGCGACCGTCCATGGCGCCGCCGGTTCGGCGTGCAGCAGGCGTAGAGCGTCGCCGACCACCGGGTCCTGCTGGGCGGCCCACCAGGCAGGGGGCTCGCCGCCGGGCCGGTCGAACCACTCGCGCAGCGTGCACACCAGCATCCAGTCCAGCAGCCGGTCGAGTACTACCTGCTGGCCCGGGGTGTCGACGGCGACCTCGGCGGCGAGATGGTCCAGCACGGGGTCGGCCGTGCCCCCGGCGCCCACGCGCAGTACGACGGGCAGCGCGTCCAGCAGTCGGCGGCTGATCTCGCCGCGTACCGGATAGGCGCCGACGATCAGAGTCGTCGCACCGCCGCCTTCACCAGCGTCCCCGCCGTGATCGTTCCAACCGCGCCGGTGCCGGGTCCCCCCCTCCTCGGGCGCGGCGCAGTGCTCGCCGCACGCGACCGGTTCGGCCCGGGTGCCGGGCTCGTCGACGAAGGTGAACGTCGCGGGGCCGCGCACGACGATCGTCTCGCGGGCGCGAAGCGGCTCGGGCGGACGGTGCTCCGGCACGATCCAGCCCGCCCCGTCAAGGACGGTGCACAGGGTCAGCGGCGCGCCGTCCATGAAGTGCAGCGCCCAGGGCGGGGACAGGGTCGAGCTGCCGAACAACGAGCCGTGGGCTCGCACGCCGCGGAAGAGGTCACTGAATGCGTCCACCACACCGAGGTTAGACGATGACACAGGCAATCCGGCTTTTCGCCTATGGATTCGTCCGAGCGGGGCACGTTGAATCGCTGCTATGACCAACGGCACCACCCTCGTCCTCGGCGCCACCGGAACAACCGGTCGGCGGGTCGCTGCCCGGTTGCGGCTTCCGGCCCGCAGGTGACGAACGATGGAAACGCTGCGCCCCGGGGTGACCGCCCAGTCAGCGGTTGAGCTGCTTGACCATCGTTCTCGAAAGCACCCGTTTCGAACGAGTCGACGCCTTGCTCATTGACCTCGGAACCATTCCCCCTCGCCTATTGGAAGGACTGTGATGAGCACCGACGCCAGTTCGCTGACCACCCAGGACCTCGAGTTCCTGCGACGCCCCCTGCACGGGTTCCTGTCCGTGGCCGGGGGGCCACTCCCGCCACAACCCCGGCCGGTGTGGTTCGAGGCCACGGCCGAAGGCACGATCCAACTGTTCACGGAGCCGGACTCGCTCAAAGTGCGGCGCCTGCGCCGCGACCCGCGCGCCTCGCTCGTCGTCGCCGCTCCAGTCGGTGAACGTGAGCGCTGGCTGGCGGTTGCCGGCCGCACCACGGTGGAACCCGACGGAGCACACGACCTGTCCGTCCGCCTGGCCGCTCGCTACTGGAACCTCGACGACCCGGCACGCGCCGACGACCTCGCCGGGATCCTGGCCGCAGACCAGGTCCGTATCGTCATCCACCCGGAGACCGTAAGTCGCTACACGTATTGACCTCCGCACACGTATTGACCTCCGCGACAAGCGACTCCAGGGCGCCGCCATCCCGTGGGGAGCAACATCGCCGGGAGGTGCCCGGCGCAAGGGACTTGACCTCAAGTTGACTTGAGGTCGCAGGGTGGGTGTTCTCCTGCAGATCTACCGGAAGGAACGGGTATGCGCGCCGTCGTGCTGCACCAGTTCGGACCCGCTGAGAACCTCCGCTATGAGACGGTGCCCGATCCCGCACCAGGACCGGGCGAGGTCCGCGTCTTGGTGAAGGCCGCGGGCGTCCACCAGATCGAGACGGCGATGCGGGAAGGGCTGGAGATCGGTCCGCCGCTTCCCGAACTCCCGGCGATCTTCGGGGGAGAGGTGGCCGGCATCGTCGAGTCGGTCGGGCCGGACGTGGACGAGGCCTGGATCGGCGCCGAGGTGGTGACCGCGCACGGCAGGCCGGGAGGCTACGCCGAACTCGCCGTCGCCGATGTCTCGTCCCTGCACCGGATACCGGCCGGACTGGGGTACGAGGCCGCCGTCACGATGGTCGTCACCGGCACCACAACCATCGGCCTGCTCGACATCGCAGAGCTCACCTCCGGCGACACGGTCCTGGTCACCTCCGCGGCCGGTGGCATCGGCCGTCTGGTCGTCCAGTTCGCCCGCCGCCTCGGCGCCACGGTCATCGGCGCGGCGGGCGGACCGGAGAAGGCGGCAGCCGTGCGAGAGCTGGGAGCCGACATCGCCGTCGACTACAACCTGCCGGACTGGGCGGGCACCGTACGCGGCGCCTTGGACGGGCGCGGCGTCACGGTCGTTCTCGACGGTGTCGAGGGTGACAAGGGGCGGGCTGCCTTCGGGCTGCTGGCCGAGGGCGGACGTTACGTATCCATCGGCGCGGCCTCGCGGGAGCAATTCCGCCCCGATGAGGCGGAGTTGAAGGAACGCGGTGTGACCTTCACCGACGCACTGGCCCGGCTGCTGGACGGCCAGGACAGGCCCGCCGACGAGACCCGCGCGCTCACGGCGGCCGCCGACGGGACTCTGGTGCCCGCCTTTCAGACCTTCCCCCTGTCGCAGGCCGCTACGGCGCACGCCGCCCTGGAGGCGCGGGCTACAACAGGCAAGGTCGTCCTCGTCCCCGACGCCCACGGGTGAGGGTACGGCCGGCGCCCAACATCTGGCCTCTGAGCACCTTGATCCTCCTGTGGAACCAGTGCTCGTCAAGTCTCACGGGCGAAGGACGTTCCTAGCTGGCTCACATTCCGGTGGAGCCGTCGATGCATTCGCGCAGGAGGTCCGCATGGCCGTTGTGCCGCGCGTACTCAGCGATCATGTCCACCAAGATCCTTCGCAGTGAGATCGGCTCGCCGGTCCTCTTCCGGATCCCAGTCTCATCCAGCGATGCGGCAGCGGCCGTGATCTGCCTGGAGTGCTCGCACTCCGCTCGCCAGACGGCGAAGGCTTCGTCGATGTCACCATCCAGGTCGTCGAAGTCCTGGTCGGGATCATCGTCGGAGTAATAGAGCATCGGAACGTTCTCGCCGGCGAACTGGATGCGGAACCACCAGCGCTCGACGCCTGCCAGGTGCCGCACCATGCCATGCAGGGACAGTCCGGAGGGCGGCACCGCCCGTTCGGACAGCCGCTCCGGGGGCAGCCCGGCGCACTTGAGCTCGAAGGTGGCCCGGTGCCAGTCGAGGACCGCGCTCAGGGTCTCCCTTTCGCCACCGACGGCGGGCGGGGTGGGGCGGGTGTCGTCGTTCCACCGGGGTGAAAAGTGCTTGGGGTCGGCTGCGCCGGTCATCGTCTGCCTTCCTCGTCGCGGTCGGGCCGAGTCTGACAGGCACCACTGACATCGGGCCTGATCGAGACGTGGGCGGCACACATCGCCGACGAGCTGACGCACCCATAATTTGTGGAGACTTCTGGTGAAGGCGGCCGCCTCCCGCTTCCGCAGAGTGCTGTCCATCGCGCAGGAGGCGGCCGACGATTGAGGGCCGTCGCTATGACGGCGGCTTCGCCTGCCCCTGCGTGGCCTGCAGGTCGGCGAGCAGCTCGGCCTGGCCGGCCAGCACGCCGGAGAGGATCGTGCGAGCGACCCGGAGGAGTTCCGCGACGTGCGGGCTGGTCAGCGCGTAGTACACGGTCGAGCCCTCCTTGCGGGTCACGACCAGATTCGCCCGGCGCAGTACCGCGAGTTGCTGGGACAGGTGCGCGGGCTCGATTCCCACCTCGGGCAGCATCTCGGCGACCGCGTGCTCGCGTTCGCTCAGCAGCTCCAGGACCCGGATGCGCGCCGGGTGGCCGAGCGTCTTGAAGAACTCGGCCTTCAGTTGGTACAGCGGCGTACTCACCGTGCCGTCGCCTCCCCGACGCAGCAATACGGCCCCACCGGCCGGGACTTGGCGCATCGCATCCACCCTCCCCCACCCTTCGGGCGGGGGGACCCCCATCTCGCTTCACTCGTCACAAGCATGCGGCCCATCCTCGCCTGCGGCACTGGCGGCGCCGAACCCGAGTAGGAGGAACCAGGCCGTCGAATCCAGCGGTGATGACTTCAGGAATTGCCAACATTAGTAATTTCCTGAGGTCGTGTGAGCAGCGTTGCGTGAGGACCACGCCGCTGCGCGGTACCGGCGTCGCCTGGCTCAAGGGCCCCGCCTGCCGTAGGGAGGGGTCGGGAAGGAGTGCTCACCGGAGGGCTTCCCCGCTGGAGATTCGGGGCTGCTTCTGTGCGGGAAGGGTGGGCAGGACTCCGGCCGTCTCCAGGTGGTCGCGGGCGGCCCGGATCGCCTCGGGGGTGGTGGCGTACTCCCGGCCCTGGTGGCGCAGCAGGTCCAGCGCGCCGACCGAGCCGAGGACCTGGCGCTGGCCCGGGCGCACGCCGGAGGCCAGGACGAGGATGCCGCGCCGGTGGAGTTTCTCCACCGCGTCCTTGAGGACCAGGGCGCCGGTGGCGTCCATCGTCGACACCCGCGACATGCGCAGGATCACGACGCGGACGTCGGCGACTTCGGTGAGTTCCAGCAGGAAGCGGTGGGCGGCGGCGAAGAACAGGGGCCCGTCGATGCGGTACGCGACGATGTGTTCGGCCAGCAGGGCGTGTTCCTCGGCGCTGTGGTCGCCCCGGTCGAGCGGCACCTGGTCGAAGCGGGCCTGCTTGGCCACGGCGCGCAGGGCGAGGGCGCCCGCCACGGCCAGGCCGATGATCACGGCGTACACGAGGTCCAGGGCCAGCGTCGCCACGGCGGTCAGGACGAGGATCAGCGCGTCGGAGCGGGTCGCCTTCGCCATCGCCTTGAGCGAGCCGACCTCGATCATGCGGATGGCGGTGGCCAGCAGGACGCCGGCGAGCGCGGCGAGCGGGATCTTCGAGACCAGGGGTGCCGCCGCGAAGACGATCACGGCGAGGATCGCGGCGTGGGTGAGAGCGGCGAGCCGGGAGCTCGCGCCGGTGCGGACGTTGACCGCGGTGCGGGCGATGGCGCCGGTCGCCGGTACCCCGCCGAACAGCGGGGCGGCGATGTTCGCGAGCCCCTGGCCGAACAGCTCCCGGTCGGGGTCGTGCTTCTGGCCGACCGTCATGCCGTCGGCGACCGAGGCGGACAGCAGGGACTCCAGGGCGGCCAGGGCGGCGACCGCCACCGCAGGGGCGAGCAGGCTGCCCAGAGAGCCGAGGTCGAGGAAGGCGAGGGAGGGTGCGGGGAGGCCGGAGGGCAGGGCTCCGATCGGCTTGGCGGCGTCCAGGCCGGCGGCCTGCGCGACCACCGTCGCGGCGATCACGGCCAGGATCGAGAACGGAACGGTCGGCCGCCACCGCGCCCCGACCAGCATGACCGTGGCGACGGAGACCGCGAAGCCGACGGCGGTCCAGTTCGGGGACTTGGCGAACTCCTCGATCGCCCGCCAGGTCACCACCAGCACCCGGTCGCCCTCGGGCTTGGGCACGCCGAGCGCGTTCGGGACCTGCTGCAGGCCGATCACGCAAGCGATGCCCAGCGTGAAGCCCTCGACGACGGGCGCGGGGACGTACTGCATATAGCGCCCTGCCTTGAGAGCGGCGAGGGCGATGAGCATGACGCCGGCCATCAGACCGACCGTGAGGACGCCGGTTGGCCCGTACTCGGCCACGATGGGGACGAGGACCACTGTCATGGCGCCGGTCGGCCCCGACACCTGCAGATTCGATCCCCCGAAGAGCGCGACGAGCGCACCCGCGACCACCGCGGTCGCCAGGCCCGCCGCCGCTCCCAGTCCCGAGGAGACGCCGAACCCGAGGGCGAGCGGCAGCGCCACGACGGCCACCGTCAGCCCGGCCAGCAGGTCCCGACGCGGGGCACGGCGCATCTCCGTCAGGTCGGCGCGGGCAGGCAGCAGTCCTGCGATCCGGGCCCAGACCCGGCTGATCTGCGAGATCATCGGGCGGCGACCTCGGCTTCCCGCAACTCGGCGAGGAGTTCGCCCTGTCCGGCCAGCATCTCGGTCAGGATCCGCCGCGCGGCCATCATCAGGTCGGCCACGTCCCCGCCGGCCAGCTCGTAGACGACGGTCGAGCCCTCGCGAGCGGAGGCGACGATCCCCGAGCGGCGCAGCACCGCCAGCTGCTGCGACAGGCTGGAGGGCTCCACCTCGATCGCGGCTCGCAGCTCCCGTACCGGCCTCGGCCCGTCCTGCAGCAGCTCCAGCACCCTTATCCGTACGGGATGCCCCAGCATCCGGAAGAACTCGGCCTTGGCCTGGTACAGCGGAACGGACACGACCCCTCGGCTTCCCCTACGAGCCCCGCCCCGCGGGCGGACGCGAAAGGCTGTGCCCGCGGCTACCTGCGAGCATGTCCAACACAGCATCTAACGAATTGCGAAATTTTGCAATTCCGCATCAAGCTGCTGTACCGGTGTTCCCACCACAGACGGGACGGTGGACAGGTCGACGACCGTCAGACCTGGTGGACACCTACACGGACCGCGAGGCTGAGATCGGCATGACGGTCTTCGACATCCGGTTGGGCCTCACGGTTCTCAACGCGGTCGGCTCCGCCGAGGACCCTGCCGCGCGCCACATCGTCGAGGACCTGTACCGCAGAACCATCCAGACCCACGACGGATACGCGGCCCGCGAGTGCCTGGCACACCCGCTGTTCGCCACGTTTGCCCCAGACCGGCAAGCGCAGGACTGCCGCGACCAGGTGCGGTCGTGCGCTCTGGGAGCCCGAACAATGCCGGACGGGCTGCTGGCTGATCTCTCGACTGCACTGGACACCAGCGGAACGGTGATACCGCGCACGCTGTCCGCTTCGTGCGACGGATCGGTCGACGTCACCTGAGCGTGGCGGTGATGAGCCAGGTCGCCGAGGGGTACACGACGCCCTGTGGTTCTTGATGGGCCTTGAGCGTGGCTTTCAATTCGGCCAGCGCACGCTCGCGGCGGGCGCCGTCGAGGCCGTCGAGCATCCATCCGAGGAGGCCGGTGACGAACCGGTACGCCTGGTCAGGGTCGGCCCCGAAGTGCATCGGGGCCTCGAGTGCCTCGATCGTGCCGGTGAATCCGGCCGCGGCCAGCAGGGCGCGCACCCGTTCGGGCTCAGCCAGTGAGAAGGGGCCGGGCGCGTCGTGCGAAGGAGCGGGCAACGGCCGTCCGGCGGCCAGCGCCTGCGTGAACGCGAGGAACCATTCGTTGCGCGCAGGCGGCTGCCAGACCAGTTGTACGAAGCGTCCGCCGGGGCGCAACGTGCGGCTGATGTTGCGGAACGCGGCAACCGGGTCGGCGAAGAACATCGTCCCGGTGCGGCTGACAGCCACGTCGAACGCCGCGGTGGGGAAGGGATGCACCTGGGCGTCGGCCTGGGCGAAGTCGGCGTTGGGCAGTCCCTGCGTTGCCGCTCGCTGTCGCGCCACCCGGAGCATTGCGGCCGACAGGTCCACGCCCAGGGCTCGGCCGCGGCTTGCCCGCCGCGCGGCCTCGCGGGTGGTCTCGCCGGTGCCGCAGTCGATGTCCAGCACCTGGTCCGTGGGGGAGATGTCGGCTGCGGCGAAGAAGCGCGCGCGATAGCCGCGCAGCGCGAGGTCGAACTGATCGGCGTGCTCCGCCCAGTAGGTACCTTCCTCCCCGTCCCATGCCCGTGCCTGCTCAGCGTTGGACGGGTCGATCTGAAGTGTGTTGGTCATGGTCACCACCGCTTATACTCCCAAAGGGACTATTCATTTCGGGCATACACCCACAGAGGCGAATATGTCAACCGACCCTTCACTCACCACCACGTCCTACGGAATCCTCGGGCTGCTCGCGATCCGGCCCTGGAGCACGTACGAACTCGCCCGGGGGATGGACCGTAACCTGGGCCGTATCTGGCCCCGCGCCCAGAGCAAGCTCTACGAGGAACCGAAGAAGCTCGTCCGCCATGGCCTGGCCGAAGCGACCAAGGAAGCCGTCGGGCGCCGGCCGCGCACCGTCTACGCCATCACCGCCGAGGGGCGGCTCGCGCTGGCCGACTGGCTCCGGGAACCGGGTGCCGGGCCGGTGCTGGAGTCCGAACAGCTGCTGAAGGTGTTCTTCGCCGACTCCGGTACCACCGCCGACGCACTGGCCAACCTCCGCGCGGCCCGGGCCTGGGCCGAGGAACGCAATCAGGAGAACCTGTCCGCCGCCCGCGCCTACGTCGCCGGTCAGGCCCAGTTCCAGGAACGAGCTGCTCAGACCCAGCTCGTCGGCCGCTTCCTGACCGACTACTACCGGCTCGTCGCCACCTGGGCCGACTGGGCCACCGCCCTTGTCCAGCAGTGGCCCGACAACCCCGCAGACGCCGCCCCCGACCCCACCGAGATGGCCGAGACTCTTCGGCGAGCGAACTGGAACGCCCCGCCCAATGGATGATCAAGAGTCGGAACATGTGCTCACCATGAACCGGGCGTCCCGCAACTATGCCGAAGCCCTGCTTGTGGAAGAACTACGTCCGGCATCCCGAGCGCCAGCTGTGGCACGACCACGAGTGGGGCAACGTGCACTGGTACTGCTGCGGCGATCCCCTCGAAGCCCGCGCTCTCCTCGAAGCCCGCGCTCTCCTCGACACCGTGACGCAGGCCATTTCGCCGCGAAGTGCATGTGAACTCCGCCAAATCATCAGCCGGTTTGACGGCTCTTTGTAGTTGATGGGGGAGTCGGGGGTGTTGACGAGTGGGCGTCGACGCCTGCCATCCGAAAGACCTCGACGTGTTCCACGCTGTCTTCGCCGCGCCGCGTTCACTGATTGGCGGTCAGTACTGCCGCGAGGCCCTCTTGTAGATCCTTGACGAAATACTCGGGAACCTCCAGCGACGGGAAGTGTCCTCCTTTCTCGGGCGACTTCCATCGGACGATCTGTCGGTACCGTTCCTGTGCCCAGGGACGCGGACACTTCTCGATGTCGCGGGGATACATAGTGATTGCTGACGGGACGTCGACCCGAAGTTCTGGGTCGAGTGAGTTATGGCTTTCGTAGTAGATGCGGGCCGCCGATGCGCCGGTCCGGGTCAGCCAGTACAGGGTGACGTTGTCGAGAACGCGGTCTCTGGAAATCGTCTCGAACGGGCTGTCTTCGGTGTCCGACCACTCGGCGAACTTGTCGAGGATCCAGGCAAGAAGCCCGACCGGAGAGTCGACGAGCGAGTAGCCGATGGTCTGCGGTCGGGTCGCCTGCTGCTTCGCGTACGCCCCGTGGGGCCCCTCGTAGAATTCGCGGGTTTCCTGGGTCCATTTGCGCTCGACCGCCGTCAGCCCGTCCGTGGTCAGCCCGGGCGGTCCCTCTGCGAACGTTGTGTGGATGCCGAGCACGTGCGTCGGGAACCTGCCGCCGAGGACCGTGGTGATATTGCCTCCCCAGTCGCCGCCGTGGGCTGCGAACTTGTGGTAGCCGAGCCTTCCCATGAGTTCCACCCATGCGGCCGCGATCTTTTCGGTTCCCCACCCGGTGGTGGCCGGTTTGTCGCTGTAACCAAAGCCGGGTAGCGACGGGACCACGACGTGGAACGCCAGCGCGTCTGTGTCTTTCGGATCTGCCAGCTCGTCCACTACGTCGATGAACTCGGCAATGCTGCCTGGCCATCCGTGCGTCAGGATCAGAGGAGTGGCGTCTGCGCGCGGGGATCGACGGTGCAGGAAGTGGATTCCCAGATCGTCAATGGTCGTGCGGAACTGGCCGATCCGGTTCAGGCGCTCTTCGAAGGATCGCCAGTTGTACCCGGTGCGCCAGTAGTTCACGACATCGACGAGGTCGGCGAGAGGGACGCCCTGGTCCCATCGGCGAGGGTCGGGTGCGGCGCGATAGACCGTCTCGGCCTCCGGTAGCCGCGCCGCGGCCAGTCGCGCGCGCAGATCGTCGAGGTCAGCGTCAGTGGCGTGGGCTTCGAATGCTTGCACGTCGCTGGTTGGGCGGGGCATGACACCTCCTGGCCGTCGCGGAACCGGCTTCGACCTACCGTGAACCGGCTAAGGCGGTTCTAGCAGGCCTCCATGCCGACGAGCAACCAGCTAAGGTGGTTCCATGCCTGCTGGGTTCCCCGACTTTCGCCTCGGTAGCGTGCTGGCGACCAGCTTCACGGCGACCTTGACGGAGCGTCAGGGCGACGCTGTGGAGCGCATTCCCACGCCGCAGCGACTCGTCGACTGGCTGGCAGTGAACGGCCTCGCCGTGGACTCCTGCACCACCGCCCAGCTCGACCTCGCTCGGGAACTGAGGGAGTCGATTCATGCCGCCGCGACAGCCGCCGCGATCCAGGACGCTCTCCCTGCGTCTGCCGTCCACATCATCAACGACTGCAGCATTCAGGGCCGGGCCGCGGCGATCCTGACGCCCGAGGGCAAGCGGCGATGGCGGCTCAGCTCGGCTTCCCGCGTGGAAGACGCCCTCAGCGTGATCGCCGCCGACGCCATCAGCATCATCGCAGGCGAACGAGACGGAAAACTGGCCTTGTGCGCGTCACCAACCTGCAAGGCCGCCTTCTTCGACACCAGCCAAAGCCGCACCCGGAAATGGTGCGACATGAACACGTGCGGAAATCGTCAGAAGAAAGCGCGCTTCAATGCCAAGCAGCGCAAACCCTCCAGATCAGCGGACTGATCCTCACCTCGGTACATCCAATTGAGCCCCACGCCTGCGACACATCTGTCGCGTCGCGTCGCGTCGCATCGATCGGACAGCGCCCCCGCGGCATGCACACGGCGGCTGGTGACATCGGATCGGTGAACACCTGCCACGCCCTCAGCGGCCGGGGTGGTGTGGCAGTGGGCGATCTTCCCCCAGGTGCCCGCACTCAGGCATCAGGGGCCGAGTAAACCCGTTCCCCCTCCACGAACGTCTCCAGGACCCGGGTCGCCGCGATCTCCCCAGACGGCCCCGCGAACGGGTCCCGGTCGAGTACGACCAGATCGGCCGCCTTGCCCACCGTGATGCTGCCGGTGAGGGCGTCCAGGTGGTTCACGTACGCACTGCCCGCCGTGTACGCGGCGATGGCGGTGCCCAGGTCGAGGCGTTGTTCGGGGAGGAACTCGGGGGTGCCCTCGGGTGCGTTGGGGGAGCGGCGGTTGACGGCGACGTGGATGGCCTGGAGCGGGTCGGGGCTGCTGACCGGCCAGTCGCTGCCCGCGGCGAGCGTGGCGCCCGCGCGCAGCAGGTCGCCGAACGGGTACTGCCGGGCGCCGCGTTCGGGGCCCAGGAACGGCAGGGTCAGCTCGTCCATCTGCGGCTCGTGGGCGGCCCACAGCATCTGCAGGTTGGCGGTGGCGCCGAGGGGCCGGAAGCGTCGTACGTCGTCGGGGTGGACGACCTGCAGATGGGCCAGGTGGTGGCGGGTGTCGCGGTGGCCGTTGGCCGTGCGGGCGGCCTCCACGGCGTCCAGCGCTTCGCGCACCGCGCGGTCACCCAGGGCGTGGAAGTGCACCTGGAAGCCGAGCGCGTCGAGTTCGGTGACGTACTTCTTCAAGTCGCCGGGATCGACGAAGCTGATGCCTCTCGTGTTCGGGACGCAGCCGCAGCCGGTGGGATTGAGATACGGGTCGAGCATGGCCGCCGTGTGGTTCTCGGCGATGCCATCCTGCATGATCTTCACCGTGCCGGCGCGGAACCGGCCCCTGCTCAACTCCTCGCGCCGCGCCACGAGTTCGGGGATCTGATCGGCGCCTCGTTCGCGGTCCCACCACAGGGCGCCTGCGACGCGGGCGGTGAGGAGGCCCTGGTCCAGGAGCGCTTCGTAGGTGGGTGCCGGGTCGGTCATGTTGGCGTACGCGCCGATGATGGCGTCCTGCCACGCGGTGACACCGTGGGAATGGAGGACGGCCTGGGCGCGTAGCAGGGCGGCCAGTTGGTCCTCGGGCGTGGGGTCGGGCACCAGCCTGCCCACGAGATGGACGGCGCCCTCTTGGAGCATGCCGGTCGGGTTGCCCTCGGCGTCGCGTTCGATCCGGCCGTCCGCGGGGTCTGGGGTGCGGGCGTCGATGTCGGCCCGCTCCAGCGCCTGGGTGTTGACCCAGGCGCCGTGGTGGTCCCGGTTGGGCAGGAATACGGGCCGGTCGGGGACGATCGCGTCGAGGGCCGCGGCGGTGGGGGTGCCGCCGGGGAAGGCCTCCAGGGACCAGCCGCCGCCGGTGATCCATTCGACGTCCGGGTTCTCATCGGCGTACGTACGAATGCGCCGCAGGTACTCGGCGGGGTCGACCGTGTCGGCCAGGTGGCACAGGCCGAGTTCCAGGCCCGCGCCCTGCGGGTGCACATGGGCGTCTTGGAAGCCCGGCAGCAGCAGCTTTCCGGCGAGGTCCACGACCTCGGTGCCCGGCCCGATCAGCGCGTGCACCTCGTCGTGGCCGACGGCCGTGATCCGCCCGCCGTGCACAGCCACGGCAGTGGCCCGGCTGCGGGCGGCATCGACGGTGTGGACGGGCCCGCCGGTGAGAACGAGATCGGCGGGGCCCGTGACCTGGGACTGCGACATGCGGTGAACTCCGTGGGGGTGAGTGAAGGGGGCGGTGATTCAGACGGCCGCCGGATTCAGATGGTCGTACGGTCCATGTCCATGGGGAGCGTGATGGCCTCGGCATCGGTACCGCGTCCAGTAGTGAAGTACGGAGAACGCCGCACGTACTCGGCGACCGCCGCCATACCGAGGCCGACGAGGACGATGAAGGCAGCCGAGAGAACATGAACCACCCATTGTCCGGGCTCAGTTCGAAGTGGTCGCTCTGGGTTTTGGGGGGCAGCTCCTTCGAGGAAGCGGTTGAACTCCTGCTGGAGGCATTGGCGGGCCGCCCCGACGAGGCGTGACGCGAACACAAGGCCCGGAGCAGCGGCGGCTACGGCCAGAAGTCACGTCCGCAACTGAACGACACAATCAGGTCCGCTGCTGACGCCGGAGGGGCGGTGCGCTCGGAAGAGGCGGACGGAGACATGGTTGCCGTCATCGGGTGCGTCGAGGGTGTCGATGCGGTCAACGAGGAGGCGGTTGTCGACGAGGAGGTCTTCCCACAACGTCGGGGAGAGTACCCACATGTGCACGGTCAGCGGCTTTCCGCCGGCGAGCGGCAGGGTCTCCGGGCGGGCGGTGACGCTCTGGGAGGGGCTGCGGGCGGCTGCGTTGGTATGCAGGACGGAGAAGAACAGACGGCCGTCCGGCTTCAGGACGAAGGCGACGGCCGGGAGGAGCCGGTGCGGGTCGATGTAGCCGAAGCCGTGGATGGATTGAAGTGCTCTCCTGGCTGAAGCCGGGAGATTCCCTCCTACCTTGCGGTGGCGGGCTTGACGCCGCGGGGGCGCCTGACGACTGCCCTTCCGGCAGCCGGGACGAGCGCGTGGCCCATCCGGTACAGGTGCAAGACGTTCCGTGCGGCGTTGTGGTCGGCGTTGTCGGACCATCCGCAGTCTTCGTTCTTGCATACGAACACGGCCTGGGACTCCCGGCTGCCCGGTGTGGTGAAGCCGCACATCGAGCAGCGCTGGGAGGTGCCGGGGGCGGGGACCTTGTGCAGGGCGCCGCCGTGGCGGGCGGCCTTGTACGTCAGCATCGTCACGGTGCGTCCCCACGCCTCTTGGCTGATGGAGCGGTTGAGGCCGGACTTCTGGGCGACGTTCTTCCCTGGGTTCTCGATGGTGCCTCTGGCACTCTTGACCATGTTCGGGATGTCCAGTTTTTCCACCACGATCACGCCGTAGGTGCGGGCAAGGTGGGTGGTGGTCTGGTGCTGCCAGTCACTCGCCCTGCGCTTGGCTGTCGCGCGGAGGCTTGCGATCTGGTCGTAGGTCCGCTTCAGCCGGTTGGAGGTTTTCTCGCCCGGCTTGCGGAAGCTCTTGCGGTGCGCGGCCCGCTGTTCCAGGCGGAGCAGCTTGGCCTTTTCATCGGGGTTGAGCCACTTGTCCCGGTCGGCTGTGCCGTCTGGGAGGCGGGCGGGGCGACCGTGGTCCTGATGGTGGCCGTCGGACAGGGCCAGGGGGATGTTGACTCCGGCGTCGATGCCGACTTCGGGGCCGGTGTGGGGCTCGGGCACGGGGGCGAGGGTCTGGACGCGGAAGGCGATGTGCCAGCCGAGCGCGTCCTTGACCAGCCGGGCACCGGTGATCTTGTTGTCGGTGCCGACGGCCTTGCCGATGGGGAGATCTTTGGTCCAGCGGAAGCGGACACGGCCGACCTTGGGGATGTTGACCATGCCCCAGCGGCGGTGCACGCGCTTGATCTGGAGGTCGCGGCCCTGCGGGACGTCCACGCTCATCACGGTGCGGAAACGGGCCTTGAAGTTCGGCGCTTCGGCCCGGCCGTCCCAGCAGTTCTTCCACGCCTGGAAGTAGGTCTTCAGCACCGCCTGGGCGGCCTGGGCGGGAAGGGCCGCGAGCCAGTCGATGTCCTTTCGGGCCTGGCGGATCGCGGCATCCGCCGCGGCAAGCGTGCGCTCGTCCTTCGGCAGCATCGTCCACCAGTCGTGCAGGAGGTTCCACGTCGTACGGGCGGCGTGCGCCTGGGCGTCGATGAGCCGGATCTGTGCAGGGGCCAGTGCCAGCCGGGCGCGGTGCCCGAACTGCCGCTTCTCCTGTACACGTTCCGTGGCCACGCGATCACTGTAGCATTCGGTCTATGTCACCGCGCTGGAGTCCAAATACCGATGTCCGCACTGGCCGTCATGTCGTCTGCAATCTTCATGTCCATTTGGTCTTCGTCACCAAGTACCGGCGCGGGGCCATGACAGGCGAGATGCTGACGCGCTGCGAAGAGATCATGCGAGAGGTCTGCGAGGGCTTCGAGGCTGAACTGAAGCAGTTCAACGGCGAAGAGGATCACATCCACCTGCTCGTGCACTACCCACCCAAAGTCCAGCTCTCCAAGCTGGTCAACTCCCTCAAGTGCGTCTCCTCCCGCTACCTGCGCAAGGAGTACCACGCTCACGTCCGCCGCCACCTGTGGAGCGGCCACTTCTGGTCCGGCTCCTACTTCGCCGGAAGCTGCGGCGGGGCACCGCTGACCGTCGTTCGCCAGTACATCGAGAACCAGCAGCGCCCCGTATGACGGCCCTCCTGGGCGCCGGTCAAAAGCGCGGACCCGTGCCCACAGCCGAGGTCAGAGCAGTTCTGAGATGAGCTTCACCTCCACCCTGAAGGGCGGAGCCCTGCGCAAGATCCAAGGTAGATGACGTCGTACTGCTCGATGGCCTGCGTCAGGTACTCGACCGCGTCGGCGTGGATGAGGCGCAGGCGCGGCAGGTTTCCGTATCGGGTGGTGGCGCGCTCGTGCTGGGTGGCTGAGGCTTCGACTGCGTCGACCGTGGCACCGTGCTCGCGCACCAGGTGTGCGGCGTGCTTGCCCAGGCCGGAGGCCAGGTCCAGGACCCGTAGGCCGGAGAGCGCGCCGAGGACTTCGGCGCCGGGCCCGGTGGGCCAGAACCCCCAGGAGATGCGGTCCACCTCCGGGACTGTGGTGGACCGTTGGAGGTGGTGAGCCCCGTATCGCGTCCAGGCTTGGGAGTTGAGGGCTTCGGGCTCCGCGCTGTGCATGGTGCTCCTCGCTGCGTGAGGGGAGAGAGGCGGGGTCGCGTCGGGACCTGGCGGCCCCCGCGATGACGCTCGCTCCAGGCTCCCTGGCTTGGTGCGCACTGAGTCCTTCCGAAAGGCTGGAATTCGGGGCTCGTGCGCACTGGCCAGATCTCTCGACGGTGCGCAAACACCGGCTTCTGATGCTGGGCGATGGTCACGGTGAGCGACCCTGGAGCCGGTTACTTGAGAGTGAGCACGGCGCTGAACAGCATCAGCGTTAGCGCGGCGACCTCCAGTAGTAGCGCCGCGAACAACACCCGGGCTCGTATCCTGTTGATCTTGCTCAGGCGGAGCAGTATCTGCACCTGAATCCTGCGTTCGGACCGGAGATCCTCCTGATCGCGGGAGTTCCAGCTCGGGGCGTCCAATACCGCCATGAAATCTGTGGCTTCGATGACGGGTGTGCGCAAAGGCAGGTTTATGAGTAGCCCCACGGCGGCAGCGACGGCAAGCGCGATGAGGGCCGACACAAGAAGCGATGTGGTCCCCGAGGACAGGGCAGCTGCGTTCTGTGCACCCCGTAGGGAGATGAAGCCAAGGACGATGGCGACCAGGGTGCCCGAAGTTGAGATCACCGCGATGCCGCGCTGTTCCAAGGACGCTTTCTTGGCGCGTTCCTCGGCGAGTTGGTCGGTCAGGAGCGTCTCGTATGGGGCGGAGGATGAGGTGGCACCCATCAGCTCCACCCCGTCGTGAGCCTCGGGCGAGGGCGCTGTGGGCGACTCAGGACGGTGATCGGCCAAGCGCATCGCCTCGGGGAGAGCAGGCCCCGTGTCCCTGACTCCGTGAGGCCCACTTCTACGGCAGCAGCGGCGACGGCCTTACCGAGTTGCAGCTCTTGTTCCAAGGCAGCGAGCTCGGACCTGGTTCGATCGATTCTCTGCTCAAGAGCAACTTCGGCAGCCGCCATCATGGCCCAACGTTGGACCGCTTCATCCGTTTCTGGATAGCCGTTGTTGAGCTGCCTCAAGGCTCTGCCTAGCCTGCGCGGCAGTCGTCCGAATGTGCCTGCTTCTCGAAGCCGTCGTTGAAGCTCTCGTGTTGTGGTGGCCTCAGCCTCTGTCAGGGGCCTTTGGATCTGCAGTCGCTGGCTCATCCAGCGCAGCTGTGCAGCCTCGTGGTTGGAGGGGGCGGCGTCGGCAACCTGGGCAAGGTCGCGTGCAATCCGGTCGGTGAGGTCCGCCCACTGCTGTCTGATTGCCGCTGCTCTGTGCTGCATGTTTCCGCGGCCTGGTGTTGCTCGTAGCTCCCTGTACTGCCTGATGGCGTCGAGACGTCCGGCGTCCTTCTCTCTGCATCGGGCGGTCGCTGGTTCCATCTGAGTCTTGATGAGCTTCAGCAAGCGATACACGCTTGTGCCCTCCTCCATCGCAATGGCATACACCTCCTCTTCCGCAAGCGAAGCGATGACCAGGCACGGCAGGAGCGACTCAGAGATGCCGAAGAAGGATTGCAGGGCGCTGACCGATGTGTTCAGCCTGTTCTGATGATCTTCGAGGGTGTCGGTACGGAACGGCGTGATGACTGCCCGGCGCCACGGATACTGGTCCACCAGGGTGGTGGATGATGGACGAGAAGCACCGCGTGTGAGAGACAGCCGGTGGCCGCCGTGAGGACAGCTGATACCCGCCACAAGAGTTACTGATCGTGCATAGATATTACGGAGATCCTCGCCGATCGTGACTACGCCCTCCGATGGCACGATCACGCCGAGGTATCGCTCGGTCAGGTCATGGATGTCACTCCAGTTCCTGAACAGACCCTCCTGGACTTCCGGATCATCTGCCGTTCGGGATACGAGGAACACCAATCCAGCGAACCCTCCATCACACAGCCTTCGGAAGGGCAGATCCAGAAACCTGTCGATAGGCATGAAGGATCTCAACACGACGATTCTCCAATCAAATTGTGCGCTGGTTGCGGCGACGATACGCGAGCTGCGACGGACATACAGTCGCTGTGATCCATGAGAGGGGAGAGGAGATGAGTCGCTTCGTCTAGGAAGCTGAGGCCGGCTTCGGTGACGGTGAGTGGCCGGGATCGGCCGATGCTGATGACGGTGAAGCCACGGTCTCTTCGACCCGCTTCAGCTGGTAGTTGAGGGTGCCCCATGTCACTCCGAGTTCGGCAGCGGCATCCTGCAGTGTGCGATGGCGGGAGGTCACGATGAGGTGCCGCAGGCATTGGACGCTGTTCCTCGTCCTGCTCACCGCCTGCATGGCGGGCGACAGCTCGACGTCGAGCCGGGCGAAAGGGTTGTTGCGCTGATCCCGGGAGCGTTTGGGGATGTCCCACTTCTTCACCAGGCGTATGACGTCGTCCTTGCGGACGCCCAGCTCTCTGGCAACGCCCCTGATCACGGAGTTGATACGGGCGAAAGGTCGAGCAAAAGTTCGAGGTGGAGTGTGGTGGCCAAGTGCCGTCGGCGATGCCTCGACGCCTGCCTCGTTCGAATTCACTCGCCAAGGGGGCAGCGTGCGGCCGTAGTCCCACGGGGGATTGCACTGTCGGCTCGTTGACTGCATCGGATCCCTCCGGCGGGCACGGACTTCGGCTGCGGGACCGAACCCTCGCGCAGGGCACTGACAATCACGGGGTTGCAGCGACGTGATCCGGACAAGCCGAGCAAGACTCACGGATCGGCCGGCGCTGCTCGCTCTGAAGGGCGGGGAAGCGAGGCCGCGCAGCAGCGCCGGCAGCGGGAGCCCCGGGCAACCCGCAGCGGAATGTGACCCGCATCGGGAAGGCCGAGGACAAGATCACCGAGACGTGCGGCCAGCGCGACGGGCAGCCTTCCACGTCCCACAAGAGCCAACCGGCCTGTGTGCCCTCGGCGACCCCGTACGTCCGCGCCGCCGTCGCGTATGTCTGAATCTGTTCACCCCGGACGAGGGCTGCGCTATTGGTTCGACGGACGGACGGAAGGCGCGGGCGAGGAGCGAGAATTCGTCCAGGGCCTGCGCGCCTAGAGGGTGATCTCTTGCATCAGAGATTGATGGGCATGCACGGCACATCCCGCCTGTAGGGTCGTCACACATGACAGCAGAGTCACCGGCGCAGACTGTGCAACGCTTGTTCCCGCTGCTCGCCGAGGGGAAGAGTGCGGAGGCGGCGGCGTTGTTCGCCGACTCGGTGTCGTTCTCCATCCCGCACCCGCCGGGCATTCCGTGGGTACCGGAGGTCGACTCGGCGGACGGCATGCGGACGTTCTTCGAGCTGCTGCAGACTCATGTGCAGGCCAAGGAGTTCGACCTCCGCCAGGTCATCGCCGAGGGCGACGATGTGGTGCTCATCGGGCGCATGGTCTCCGAGGTCAAGAAGACGGGCCGGGACATCGACACCGCGTTCGCCCTGCACACCACGGTCCGGGACGGGCGGATCACCCGCTACCACCTTTACGAGGACACCTACGCCGTCGCCAAGGCCTACTTCGACGACTGATCGTCCGGCGGGCTCGCTCAGCCAGCTCGTATCTCCACCTGAAACCCGGCCTCAGCCCTCGCGCAGCTCCCGCACAATCGGCTCCCACACCTCGGCGTCGATGTCGTACGCGGTGTAGAACGACACCCGGTCGACCAGCGCCCCGTACCGGCCGCGGATCTCCGCCGCCACCCGCTCCGGCTCCGCCACCACCGCGAAGGCATGCAGCACCTCGTCGTCGACGAGCCGCCCCATAACCTCCCACTTGTCCTCGCGCCGCGACGTCGACAACTCGTGCAGTTCATCGCCGAGTTCGCCCCAGCCGTGCAGTTCCAGTACGCCCCGGTACGCGGGCGTGCTCCCGTAGAAGGCGATCTGGCGCCGAGTTCCGTCCACCGCGCGGGCCATCTCCTCCTCCGTACGGCCCGTCGCGGTGAGGAGGAGATGCGAGACGGAGAAGTCGGCGCGTGTGCGGCCCGACTTCGCCAGCCCGGCCTCGACGGTCGGCACCGTGACCTCCCGCAGATACCGCTCCGTGGTGAACCCATGCGCGAGCAGCCCGTCCGCCACCTCCCCTGCGACCCGGGTCATCGCCTCCCCGACGGCGGCCACGAAGACCTTCGGTGCGCCACCGGTAGCGGGCGGGGGAGAGAAGAAGGGGGACATGAGGGTGTGCGAGTAGAAGTCGCCTTGGAAGTTGAGCTTCTCGCCCTCGTTCCAGGCCGCCCAGATGGCCCGCAGTGCGCTGACGTATTCCCGCATACGGGCCGCCGGCCGGCTCCACGGCATGGAGAAGCGCCGCTCGATGTGGGGCTTGATCTGGCTGCCGAGGCCGAGTGAGAAGCGGCCGCCGGAGTAGGTCTGCAAGTCGTGGGCGGTGTAGGCGAGTTGCATGGGGGAGCGGGCGAAGGCCACCGCGATCGCCGTACCGACCTCGAGGCGGTCGGTGTGCTCGGCCGCGAGCAGCAGCGGCAGGAACGGGTCGTGCTTGGACTCCGAGGCCCACAGCCCGTCGTAGCCCGCCTTCTCGTGGTGCCGGGCCTCCTCGGCCACCTCGGCGGTGCCCCACACATTCAGCTTGCCGTCGACCTTCATACGGATTCTCCAACCCTGTCCAAACCGATGCGCCGCGCGAGCAGTTCCCGGTGATACGCCGGATCGCCGAACAGCAGCTGTGACGTCTTGGCCCGCTTCAGATACAGATGGGCCGGATGCTCCCAGGTGAAGCCGATACCTCCGTGCACCTGGATGTTCTCCGCCGCCGCCTGCAGACAGGCGTCGGAGCAGAACGCCTTGGCCAGGCTCGCCCTGGCGGGGAGCTCCGGATCCTCGCTCTCGGCGGCGAGCAGCGCGTAGTGCGCGGCGGCCCGCGCCGACTCCACCTCCAACAACACGTCGGCGAGCAGATGCTTTACGGCCTGGAAGGAGCCGATGGGTCGCCCGAACTGGTGGCGCACCTTGGCGTACTCCACCGCCATGTCGAGCGCGCGCCCCGCGACCCCCACCTGCTCGGCCGCCAACGCCACCGCGGCATGGTCCAGCACCTCCGCCACCAGGCCCCAGCCGTCGCCGTGCCGCGTACGCAGCCGGGTCGCCCGTACGTCGTGGTAGTCGAGGCGTGCTTGTCGGCGGGTCGGGTCCATCGTGGTCAGGGGGGCGCGGGTCAGCCCGGCCGCGTCGCCGTCCACCGAGAAGACGCCGATGCCGTCGCCGGTACGGGCCACGGTGAGTACGACATCCGCGCTCGCCCCGTCGAGTACGAAAGTCTTGTGGCCGTTGAGCAGCCAACTCCCCGCTGACTCCCGGGCGTTGAGCCCCACCCCATCGGCATCCCAGCGCGCGGAGTCCTCCGTCAGCGCCACCGTCGCCACCGCTTCACCGGCGGCCAGCCCAGGCAGCAGCCGCTTGCGGGCCTCCTCGTCTTCGCAGCGCAAGAGAAGGGTGGTCGCCAGCACGGCGGAGGCAAGGAACGGCGTACAGGTCAGCGCCCGCCCCAACTCCTCCATCACCACGCCCACTTCGACCGGCCCACAGCCCGCGCCCCCGTACTCCTCGGGGATCGCGAGCCCTTGCAGACCCAGCTCCGAGCCCATCCGCCGCCACACCGCCCGGTCGAAGCCCTCCGGCGTCTCCATCAGCCGCCGTACCTCGGTCTCGGGCGAGGTGTCCGCCAGGAACGCCCGTACGGTGCGCCGCAGTTCCTCCTGCTCGTCGCTGAACGCGAAGTCCATGTGACTCACTCCTCTCCGGTTCAGCGGCCGGCGCGCGCCGCGATGATCTTCTCGACGATCGCGATGTGGTCCGGCGAGTGCATGCTGTCCCGCTCCGCGAGCAGAGCCGGTTCCAGTACGGCGGAGATGGCCTGCTCCAGATGCAGGTTCACCGCCCGCTTGGTCTCGCGCAGCGCCTGCGCGGGCAGCGCGGCCAGCCGTCCGGCGAGATCCATGGCCTCGGCCCTGAGCTTGTCGTCCGGCACGACACGGTTGGCGATGCCCAGCCGGACCGCCTCCTCGGGGGACACACGGTCACCGAGGAACAGCAACTCCTTGGCCCGGGTGAGGCCCACCAGCAGCGGCAGTACGAGCGCGCCGCCGTCCCCCGCGACCAGGCCGACCTGGACATGCGGATCCGCGATATGGGCGCCCTCGGCGATCAGTACGAGGTCGCTGAGCAGGGCCAGGCTGCAGCCGAGGCCGACTGCCGGCCCATTCACCGCCGCGATGACCGGGAGGGGGCAGCGCACCATGCCGAGGATGATTCGCCGGGCCTCGTCGACGTTCTGCTCCCGGAAGGCGGGGTCGCGCTGGACCCGGGTCATGACCTCAAAGTTGCCGCCAGCGCTGAAGGCCCGGCCGCGCCCGGTGAGTACGACCGCCCGCGCCTCCGGATCGGCTGCGACCTCGTCCCAGACCGATGCGAGAGACGAATGGAGCTCCTCACTCGTCGAGTTGAGCTGATCCGGCCGGTTCAGCTCGATCAGCCGGACCGGCCCGTGGGCCGTCACCACGAGATCCGTCATCGCCACCGCCCAGCACTCAGGAAACAGTCAGTAGAGTTGAATGCTATAACTATTTAGAGCTGACTGGGAACCGTCACGGTGATCGACCGCGGAGGACGCGCATGCCGGAGCAGGAGTACGAGACCGTACGAGCCGAAGTGGCGGACCGCATCCTCACCGTCACCCTCAACCGGCCGGAGAAGCTGAACGCCTTCAACCCGCAGATGATGACCGACCTGCTCGACATCTTCGACTCGGCCGACACCGACGACGACGTACGCGTGATCGTCGTGACCGGCGCCGGACGCGGCTTCTGCGCGGGCGCCGACGTCAGCTCCGGCGGCACGTCCTTCGACCACCGCAAGGCGGGCGCCTGGCACCGGGACACCGGCGGCCGGGTCGCCCTGCGGCTGTTCTCCTCGACCAAGCCGGTCATCGCCGCGATCAACGGCCCGGCGGCAGGCGTCGGAGCCAGCATGACCCTGCCCATGGACATCCGGCTGGCGTCGACCAAGGCGAAGTTCGGCTTCGTCTTCGCGCGCCGCGGCATCGTGCCGGAGTCCGCCGCGAGCTGGTTCCTGCCGCGGGCCGTGGGTATGCAGCGGGCCATGGAATGGGTGGCGACGGGCCGCGTCTTCGGCCCCGACGAGGCGCTGACGGCCGGCCTTGTCCGCTCTGTCCACCCGCCGGAGGAGCTGCTCCCGGCGGCGTACGAGCTCGCCCGGGAGATCGCCGAGAACACCTCCGCGATCTCGGTCGCCCTCTCGCGCCAGATGATGTGGCGGATGCTCGGCGAGCCCCACCCGATGACCGCGCACCGCCTCGACTCGCGGATCATGAGCCAGATCGGCGGCGGCCCGGACCCCGTCGAGGGCGTCGAGTCCTTCCTCGCCAAGCGCCCGCCCGAGTTCCCGGGCCGGGTCAGCAAGGACATGCCCCCCGTCTACCCCTGGTGGCCGGAGGAGGAGTTCCGCCCCTTCGGGGAGTAGCACCAGCAGGCATCGCTACCTGAGTGCCAGGAGACGAGATGACGACGTACGACTACATCGTGGTGGGCGCGGGGTCGGCGGGCTGCGTACTCGCCAACCGCCTCTCCGAGGACCCGAAGACGTCCGTGCTGCTGATCGAGGCGGGCGGCCGGGACACGTCTCCGCTGATCAAGATGCCCAAGGGATTCGGCAAGCTCCTGGGGGATCCGCGGTACGCCTGGCACTACCCCGTCGAACCGGTCGGCAAGACCCGCCGGGTCGAACACTGGGTGCGCGGCAAGGCGCTCGGCGGATCGAGCTCGGTCAACGGCATGGTCTACAACCGCGGAGACCGCGCCGACTACGACGAACTGGAGCGCCTCGGAAACCCCGGCTGGGGCTGGGACACCATGCTGCCGGTCTTCAAGAAGCTCGAGGACAACGCACTCGGCGCCTCCGAACTCCGGGGCGCGGGCGGCCCGTTGCACATCTCCACCGCGTCGAAACCGGAGCCGCTGTGCGAGGAGGCGATCGCCGCCGGGACCGGACTGGGCTGGCAGCGGACCGACGACCTCAACGCGAGCGACGACGAACGCATCGGCTACGCCATGGCCACCATCAAGAACGGGCAGCGGTTCAGCGCCGCGCGCGCCTTTCTGCACCCGGTCGAGGACCGGCCGAACCTGACCGTGACGGTGGACACCCTCGTCACGAAGGTCCTGATCGAGAAGGACAGGGCCGTCGGTGTACGGACCCGCAGTGCGGGCCGGGAGGCCGACATCCGCGCCGGGCGCGAGGTGATCCTCTCCGCCGGCAGCATCGCCACGCCGAAGATCCTCCAGCTGTCGGGCATCGGCCCGGCCGGGACCCTCAAGGAGGCGGGCGTCGACGTCCTGGTGGACAGCCCACACGTAGGCGGCCGGATGCGCGAACACCGCTGCTTCGTCGTCCAGTACCGTCTGAAGGACAACCTCGGCTACAACAAGGCGCTCAGCACCCCACTGCGGCAGGCGTTGTCGGGAGCGAAGTACCTGGCGACCCGCCGTGGACCCCTCGCCGCCCCCGCCTTCGACGTCATCGGCTTCTTCAAGACCCGCCCCGAGCTCGCCCGCCCGGACGCGCAGTTGCTGATCGCACCGGTCTCCCTCAGCCCGGAGATCCCCGGCAAGGAGACCGGCGTGGAGCGCGAACCCGGCGTGATGGGCCTCGGCTATATCCTCCGCCCCACCGCCGAAGGCAGCCTGCACATCACCTCCGCAGACCCCGAAGCGCCGCTCACGATCACGGCGAACTACTACGGGTCCGATCATGACCGAACCGTCGGAACGGCCCTCTTCCGCAGAATGCGCGAACTCTTCGAAACCGAGCCCATCGCCGGACGGATCATGGCCGAAACGCTACCCGGCACCGCCGTCCGCGAGGACCAGGAAATCATCGACGCGGGCCTCGAACACGGGCGCTGCGGCTACCACGCCATCGGCACCTGCGCGATGGGCCCGGCCGAGGACGACGCCGTGGACGCACGCCTGCGTGTACGCGGTGTCGATGGCCTGCGGGTCGTCGACTGCTCGGTCATGCCGACCATGGTGTCGGGCAATCTCAACGGGCCCATCATGGCGATGGCCTGGCACGCGTCCGATCTCATCCGCCACGGGAACTGAAACCTGACCGCCTCCCGACAGAAGCAGGAGATCTGTCCGAAACATTGTCGTAGTTTCGCCGAAGTGTTAGCGTCCGGACGACGTCATTCAGTTGAATGCGTTAAACCATTCCGCCCTGGACGGTGACCATGAGCGATGGTTTCCTGTACGAATCCTTCCGCGGCGTCGACTGGGGAGTCGCCACCGCGGACACCATCGCGGCCCCGCCGCCGCCCCCGCCCGAGCGCGGCGGGCACTTCGGGCAGTGGACCGACGACATCCGACAACTCGTCGGCGTCACCCCGGACTCACACCGGATGGTCGCCGGCTGGCCACGGCTCCAGCCCGACGGCCCCGGCTCCTGGGACCAGGGGGCCCTGGACCGCTGCGACCGCGAACTCGACGCCCTCCTCGAACTCGGCCTGCGCCCCGGCCTGACATTGCTCGACCGGTCACTGCCACCCTGGCTGGAGGCCAGCGGAGGCTGGCTCGACCGCGACACCGCCGAGCACTTCGCCGCGTACGCCGCCGAACTGGGCCGCCGCTTCGGCGACCGCGTCACCCGCTGGATCACCTCCACCGACCTGGCCGGACCCACCCTCGCGGACCACGTGGCCGGGATGTACACACCGGGCCGCGGCATCGGCCGCGCGGGCCTGCCCACCGTCCACCACATCCTGCTCGCCAACGGCCTTGCGACCAGGGCCCTCAGGGCGGCCGGCGTCACCGGCCGGATCGGCACCACGGTCACCCTCGTCAGCGGCTACGCCGCCACCGACGACCCCTTCGACCGCCTCGCCCTCGAGCGCCTGGAGAGCTGGACCAACCGCCTCTTCCTCGACCCCCTGCTGCTCGGCGAACACATGGTGACCGAGGACGACATCTCACCCGTCGAGGCCACCGGCTGCGTACGCCCAGGCGACCTGGAGATCATCAGCACCGGCCAGGACCTGCTCGGCCTGTCCTGGCACACCCCGTTCCGCGTCACCGCACCGGAGAACCTGCCCCGCGTAGTGCCGGCCAACAAGTGCCAGAGCACCCTCAACGAAGTGAACCGCCTGCTCGTCGGCCTCGGCTTCGCGATCACCCCCTTCGACGACGTCGAGACGACGGCGTACGGCTGGCCCATCCTCCCCGAGGCACTCGCCGACGGCGTCGCCGACCTCCACGACCTGTACGGAGACCGGCTGCCCCCGCTGTCCGTCATCGACAACGGCATGGGCGACCTCGACCTGGTCGACGAAACCGGGCACAGCGACGACGCCCGGCGCCGGGTCCTGCTGCGCGCCAGGCTCTCCTGGCTGGGCCGGGTGATCGCTCGGGGCGTGAACGTCTGCGGCTATGAGTACTGGTCCGTGCTCGACAACCTGGAAGCGAAGTTCCGCTACACCCGCCTCTACACGATGGCGGTCCCGGACCATGAGCCGCCGCCGCGCCCGCCGATGCCCTCGGACTGGGTGCATGGTGGAGCGTTCGCCGGCCCCGCCGGATCGGGATCTGCATCCGAATCCGGATCCGCGGACGGTCCCGCGCCCGGTCTGAGCCTGGTGCCGGGCGCTCCCCGCGGACAGAGGGGGCAGCGGGGTCAGAGCGTCGGGGCCCCGTAGTCCCTGCCACGGATCAGCCGCACCGGGGTGTAGACGAGCACGTCCTCGTCCCGCTGGTTGCGTACGGTGATCCGGCTGGTCACCACGCCCCGGCCGGGCTTGCTGGACGCACGCGAGTCCGTGGTCTCCACGACCGCGTACAGGGTGTCGCCGACGTACACCGGCCCCCGCACGGTCAGCTCCATGTGCAGGAAGGCGAGGCCCGTGCCGTGCAGCACGTTCGTCTGGAGGACGAGTCCTTCGGCGATGCAGTACGTCAGCCCGCCCGGCACGAGCCGACCGGTGTAACCGCCCTCCGCGGCGTGCGTGGCGTCCCAGAAGAGCGGCTCGTTGAAGCCGCCCCAGGTGATGAAGTTGACCAGGTCGGTCTCGGTGATGGTGCGGCGGGCGGTCCGGAAGACCTGGCCCTTGGGCATGTCCTCGTAGGTCAACCCCTTTACCAGCGGGGGGACTTCGGTGGTCGCGGCAGTGGCGGTGGCGGTCGGCTCGGACGTCATCGCGGGCTCCTCATGCATCCGTGGATCACGTAGGTCATTTAGGTCATGCAGGTCACGTAGGTCAGAGATCGATCGGGTGCTTGTCGGACACAGCCTCGAAGTCCGGGGCGCGCTTCTCCCGGTGGGCGGCCAGACCTTCCGTGACCTCGTGCCCCCCGAACCCGAAGAACTCCAGACCCAGCGAGGCCTCGAAGATCGGCTGGGCCGTCCGGTACCAGTGGTTGAGGGACCTCTTCGTCCAGCTGATGGCGCTGGCGGAACCGGCCGCAAGGGTCGTCGCGATGCGCAGCCCCTCGGCGTGCACCTGCTCGTCGTCCACGCACTTGGAAACCAGACCGATGCGCTCGGCCTCCGCACCCGTGAGCGCCTCGCAGGTCAGCAGGTAGTACTTGGCCTTGGCCATCCCGCACAGCAGCGGCCAGCAGATCGCCGCGTGGTCGCCGGCCGCGACCCCGAGCCGGGTGTGCCCGTCGACGATCTTCGCCTTGCGTCCGGCGATGGAGATGTCGGCCAGCATGCCGATGACCAGGCCCGCGCCCACGGCCGGACCGTGGATTGCGGAGACCACCGGCTTGGAGCAGTTGATCACTCCGTACACCATGTCCCGGGCCTCCCGCATCACCCGGGCGCGCACCGCGTACTCCTCGGTCAGAGCTTCGATGGAGTCGAAGGTCCCGCCCGCCGAGAACGCCTTGCCGGCGCCCTGCACCAGCACCGCGCGGGTCTCCTCGTCCCGGTCGATCACCGGCCAGATGTCGGCCAGTTCGCCGTGCATCCGCGGATCGACGGCATTGAGATTCGGGCCGTCCAGCACGATGCGGAGCACCCCGGGCGCGGGCCGCTCGAAGGTGAGGCTGGTGAACTCGTCATAGCGGTCGGTCACAACGCACCCCTGGTTCATACAGTGCTTGGTTGGTTCAGTGCCTGGTTCATTCAGTGTGGATACTATAATTATCTAACTGTATCGTGGATGGGTAGCACGCGGGCAACACCGGGAAGCGGGCAGCTCCGGGGACGGGAAAGGCGCGCCATGGATCTCACCTTCGGCGAGGAGCAGGACGAGCTGCGCAAAGTCGTCCGCTCCTTCCTCGCCAGACACTCCACCGAGGCCGACGTACGCCGCCTGGCCGCCGACCCGAAGGGCTACGACCGGGTCGTATGGCGACGGATGGCCACGGAACTCGGGCTCCAAGGGATCGCCATCCCCGAGGCGTACGGCGGCTCGGGCTTCGGTTACGCCGAACTCGGCATCGTCTTCGAGGAAACGGGCCGCGCCCTGCTCTGCGCCCCCTACTTCGCCATCGTGGCCCTCGCCGCCGAGGCACTCCTGCGCTGCGCCGACGAAGCGGCCCGCCTCGCCTACCTGCCGGGCATCGCCTCCGGCGACACCATGGCCACCCTCGCCCTGACCGAGGCGGACGGCCGCTGGGACGAGCAAGGCATCCGGCTCAACGCCTCGAAGACAGCAGGGAGTTGGCGGCTGACGGGGGCGAAGACGTACGTCCCCGACGGCCACCTCTCCGATCTGCTGCTGGTCGCCGCCCGTACCCCCTCCGGCGTCAGCCTCTTCGCCGTCGAGAGCGACGCACCAGGCGTCACCCGCACCGCGCTCCCCACCCTCGACCAGACCCGCAAGCAGGCACAGATCGACTTCAGCGACACCCCCGCCCGGCTGCTGGGCACCGAAGGCGCGGCCTGGCCGGCGATCGAGCGCACCCTCGCCACCGCCTCCGTACTGCTGGCCGCCGAACAGGTCGGGGGAGCCGCCGCCGCACTGGACGCCTCCGTGGCGTACGCCAAGATCCGCGAACAGTACGGGCGGGCCATCGGCTCGTTCCAGGGCATCAAGCACAAGTGCGCGGACATGCTGGTCGAGATCGAGTCGGCTCGCTCGGCGGCGTACGGCGGACTGTGGGCGCTTGACGCGGGAGACGAGGCGGAGATCGCGATCGCCGCGGCCCTCGCCCAGGCCTTCTGCTCGGAGGCGTTCACCAAGGTCGCTGGCGAGAACATCCAGGTGCACGGCGGCATCGGCTTCACCTGGGAACACCCCGCGCACCTCTACCTCAAGCGGGCCAAGAGCTCCGAGGTGCTGCTCGGCACGCCCTCGTACCACCGGGAGCTGCTCGCCACCCGGCTCGGCATCTGAATCCCCTGGAGGACGTAAGCATGGAGCTGGACTTCGGGCCCGCGGTACGGGACTTCCGGGACGAGTTGCGGAACTGGCTGGCCGAGCACCTGGTGGGCGAGTTCGCCGCACACCGGGGCGTCGGCGGCCCCACCGACGGCGCCGCCTGGGACGTCCGGCTCGCCTGGGACCGCGAACTGTCCGCCGGGAACTGGCTGGGAATCAGCTGGCCGCGCGAGTACGGCGGACGCGGGCTCGGCCTGCTCGAGGAGATCGTCTTCGAGTACGAGTACGCGCGGGCCAACGCCCCGTACCGTGCCACCGGCAACGCCCTCGACCTGCTCGGCCCGATGCTGCTCGCGATGGGCAGCGAGGAGCAGAAGAAACGCTTCCTGCCGCCCATCCTCGCCGTCGAGGAGCTGTGGGGGCAGGGCTTCAGCGAACCGGGCGCCGGTTCCGATCTGGCGTCCGTACGCACCCGCGCCGAGCGGGACGATGGGGGCACCTCCCGCTCGAGCGGAGCCGAGAGTGGGGGAGACTGGGTGGTCAACGGGCAGAAGGTGTGGACGTCCTTCGGGATCCACGCCGACTGGCTCTACGTACTCGTCCGCACCGACCCGGACTCCCAGCGGCACAAGGGGCTGAGCATGCTGCTCGTCCCCGCCGACCAACCGGGCGTGGACATCCGGCCGATCCGCAACCTGGCGGGCCAGGACGAGTTCGCCGAGATCTTCCTCTCCGACGCCCGCACCGGCGCGGACATGGTGGTGGGCGAGGTCGGCCAGGGCTGGCGCACCGCGATGGGCACCCTCGGTATCGAACGCGGCACCACGCTCCTGCCCCAGCAGCTCACCTTCGAGCGGGAGGCCGACGCCCTGATCGAGCTGGCCCGCGAACGCGGTGCGCTGCACGACCCGATGCTGCGCCGCCGGATCGTGGATGCCTGGATCTCCGTACGCATCATGCGCACCACCAATATGCGGACCGTCGCCGAACTGGTCGCGGGCCGCACACCCGGAGCGCAGTCCACCACGGCGAAGCTGTACGCCTCGATGCGGCACCAGCAACTGGGCCATCTCGCCATGGAGTTGGCGGGACCGGCCGGACAGATCATCGGCGAGGACTACGAACTCGACACCCGGCAGCGCTCGTTCCTGCTCTCCCTCGCGGAAACGATCTACGGCGGCTCGAGCGAGATCCAGCGCAACATCATCGGCGAACATCTCCTCGGCCTGCCCAAGGACCCACGGCCATGAGCCCAGCCGACATCCAGGCTCTCGAGGACCGCATCGACCGCGTCGAATCGCAGCTCGCCATCCAGCAACTCCCCATCCGCTACGCCCTCGCCGTGGACGCCCGCGACCTCGACGCCTGGACCGGCTGCTTCCGCCCCGACGTCGACATGGGCCGCCACGGCCGCGGCCGGCAGGTCCTGCGCGCCCACATCGAGCCCCAACTGCGCGGTTTCCGCCGCTCCGTTCACCAGATCTGCGGCCACCGCATCGAGTTCACCGGCCGTGACACGGCGACCGGCGCGGTCTACTGCCGGGCCGAGCACGAGGTGGGGGAGCGGTGGATCGTGATGGCGATCTGTTACTGGGACGAGTACGCGCGGGTGGACGGCGAGTGGTACTTCTCCCGCCGCCGTGAACAGCACTGGTACGCGGCCGATGTCACCGAGCGGCCCCAAGCGGTGGACTTCAAGGGCTGGCCGGGAGCCGGAGAACCGGCCTTGCCGGACGCCTTTCCCGCATGGGCACTCTTCTGGAAGGAAACGACATGACGGAGCGACGTACGCGGCTGGCCGGGAAGGTGGCCCTGGTCACCGGAGGCGGACAGGGCGTGGGACGCGGGATCGCGCTCGCCCTGGCCACCGAGGGGGCGGCGGTGGTGATCTCGGGCCGTACCGCGAGCAAGCTGAAGGACACGGCCGCCGAAATCGCCGAGCGCGGCGGGCGGGCGTACACCGTGGCCGGTGACGTCGGCGAGCGCGACGACGTCGACCGCATGGTGGCCGAGACGGTACGGGAGTTCGGCGCGCTGGACGTCCTCGTCAACAACGCGCAGTCGTCGGTGCAGCGCAAGCTGGAGAAGACGTCGTACGACGATGTCGAACTCACCTACCGCAGTGGTCCGTTGGCGACCTTCCACGCGATGCTGGCCGCCCTGCCCCACCTCAAGGAGAGCCGGGGCAGCGTCGTGAACCTCGGCTCGTCCGCCGCGGTGCAGGGCGATCCGACGTTCGGCGCGTACGCGATGGCCAAGGAGGCGATCCGCGGGCTGAGTCGGGTGGCCGCGCGGGAGTGGGGCGCGTACGGAATCCGGGTCAACGTTGTCTGCCCGGCCGCCCTGAGCCCGGCCGCCGAGGACTACCTCGCCGCCCACCCGGAGAAGGCCGGACCGCTGTACGCCGGGATCCCGCTGGGCCGCCTCGGTGACCCCGAGGCGGACATCGGCCGCGCGGTGGCGGCGCTGGTCAGCGAGGACATGGCGTATCTGACCGGCGCGACGCTGATGCTGGAGGGCGGCCGGACGCTGATCGGCTGACGGACGGCCGCCCCACGTAGGGTCACTCAGGCCCTTCGCGCGGCCGCCCGCACCGCACCCGTAGGTAGTCCGCACGGCCATTCAGGCCGTGCGCACAGCCGATTCAGGTCGTCATACGACGCCCCGCGCCCGCAGCTCGACAAGCTGGTCCTCCGTCACTCCGGCCAGCCCGCCGAGTACTTCGGCGGTGTGCTCGCCCAGCGACGGCGGCGGCGCATAGTCCCCGACGGGAGTCGCCGAGAGGCGCAGCGGGTTGGCAAGCAGCGGCAGCCGCCCCGACACCGGGTCCTCGACCTCCACCAGCATCTCCCGGTGCTGGACCTGCGGATCGGCGAAGACCTCGGGCAGTTCGTTGATCGGCCCGGCCGGGACATCGTGCGCGTCGAACGCGGCCAGCCACTCGTCCCGGGTCCTGGTCCGCAGGATCTCCTCCAGTACGGGCACGATCTCGTCCCGGTGGGTGATCCGTGCGGCGGTCGTGGCGAACCGCGGATCCTGGAGCAGTTCGCCGTGGTCGACCGCCGCGCAGAAGGCCGCGAACTGCTTGTCGTTGCCGGCGACGACGAAGATGGGCTTGTCCTCGCACTGGAACGCCTGGGACGGGATCCCGCCGTAGCCGCCGTTGGCCCGGCGCCGCGGGACCTCGCCGGAGACCAGGTAGTTCATCGCGAAGTGCGAGAGCGTGGCGAGCCCGCAGTCCAGCAGGGACAGGTCGATGAACTGGCCCTCGCCGGTGACGTCCCGGTGCCGCAGGGCCGCGAGGATCGCGGTGGAGGCGTAGAGCCCGGTGAGGATGTCGATCATGCTGATGCCGACCTTCATCGGCTCCTCCGGATGCCCTGAGACGCTCATCATTCCGGACATGGCCTGGAAGATGCCGTCGTAGCCGGGGCGAGAGGCGTACGGGCCGGTCTGCCCGAAGCCGGTGACGGAGAGGTAGACCAGCCGCGGGTTGAGCGCGCGCAGGCTCTCCTGGTCGAGGCCGTACTTCGCCAGGGTGCCCGCGCGGAAGTTCTCGACGACGACGTCCGAGCACGCGGCCAGCGAGCGGATCAACTCCTGCCCCTCGGCGGTGGCGTGATTGACGGTGACCGACTTCTTGTTGCGGTTGCAGGCGAGGAAGAAGGCGGCGGTGTCCGTCGGTTCGCCGTCGCGGTCAGTGAGGAACGGGGGCCCGTACGTCCGCGAGTCGTCACCGACTCCGGGACGCTCGATCTTGATCACCTCCGCGCCCAGATCGGCCAGCGTCTGGGTGGCGAGTGGCGCCGCGAGGATACGGGACAGATCGAGGACGCGGATCCCGGCCAGGGCGGTCGACGGCATCAAGAGCCTCCCGTTTACGATGAATGAGTTAGATAAATAATACATCTGGCGGGGCTCAGGTGTAGCCTCATGATTGCTGCAACTATCCAAATCATGTAACTATATAGCCTGCGCTTGAGGAAGCCTGGACTGGAAGGTGCGCGGATGACCGTCACGGCGAGGACCCTCACCGACCAGGAACAACGCGAGCGCCGCGAGTGGTTCCGGGCCCGCTGGGAACGCGGGGTCAAGTTCAACCGCAGCGCCGGTATGCGCGTCCTGCGCTGGGACCCGGACGGCATCGAGATGACGATGCCCTTCACCGAGGCGCTCTCGGCCCACGAAGGCGTCTTCCACGGCGGAGTCGTCTCGGCGCTGATCGACACCGCGGGCTCGGGAGCCGTGATCGCCGGCCATGACTTCACCAAGGGCAGCCTGCTCAGCACCGTCTCCATGTCGGTGCAGTACCTCGCGCCCGCCCGCGGCCACGCGGCCATCGCGTACGCGCGCTGCGTCCGACGCGGCAGCCGCCTCCACTTCGCCGAGGTCGATGTACGCATGCCGGACGGCCGCGTCTGCGCCCGGGGCCAGGTGGTCGTGAGCATTTCCGGGGAGCGAGCCGGCGTCGGCGACCCCGTCGAACCCTTTGCCGAGGAGTGACACACGATGACCGAACAGCCCACAGAAGACCTGGTGTTGTACGAGGTCGACGAGGACGGTGTCGCCACCGTGACCCTCAACCGGCCCGAGCGCAAGAACGCCTGGAGCATCCCCATGGAGCAGCGGTTCTTCGCGCTCCTGGACGAGGCCGCAGTCGACCCCGCCGTCCGCGTCATCATCATCACCGGGGCGGGCAAGGCGTTCTGCCCCGGCATGGACGTCCAGCGCCTTGAGCAGAACTCCCAGCCCGGCGAGTCCCTCAACCTCCAGGCCCGCGTGCCCATGTACAGCCGGCGCAACATGCCGAAGCCCCTGATCGCCGCTGTCAACGGCGCCTGCGCGGGCATCGGCCTCATCCAGGCGCTGATCTGCGACGTCCGCTTCGCCGCCCGCGGCGCCCGCTTCACCACCGCCTTCACCCGGCGCGGACTGGCCGGCGAGTACAACCTGCCGTACGTGCTGCCGCGCGTCATCGGCTTGGAGAACGCGCTCGACCTGCTGCTCTCCGGTCGAGTCTTCGACGCCGACGAAGCCAAAGAACTGGGGCTCGTCAGTCGCGTCGTCGAGCCGGATCAGCTTCTCGACGCTGCCCGTGCGTACGCCCGCGACATCGCCCGCAACTGCTCTCCGCGCGCCATGGCCGTAGTACGCCACCAGGTGTACGGCGACCTCGACCGCGGCTTCACCGACGCCCTGGCCCGCAGCTACTCGGCGATGGAGTTCTTCGCGGGCTCGCCGGACTTCCGCGAGGGGGTGGCGAGCTTCGTGGAGAAACGGGAGCCCAAGTTCGAGGGCCTGCCCCCGGACTTCGACCCGAACGAGGCGACACGCGACGCGTTCCTCCCGTACGCAAGCGCTCCGCTGGAAGCACGGTAATGAACCCGCGGGCCGGTGGGGGTTGCTCGCGCAGTTCCCCGCGCCCCTTAAGGAGCGTCCACCGCACCGGACTTGACCAGGGCCGCTTTTCTGACCACGAGGAGAACCAACGATGACAGGGCACCCGTTCCCCGTCGAGGCCGGGCACATTCTGATGTTCGCCCGGGCCATCGGCGACGAGAATCCGGCGTACGAGCAGCTCGCCCCGCCCACCTTCACCTGGGCGAGCGCCCACTTCGATCCCGACTGCCACCTGCGGCCGAAGCCCGGCGAGGAGTGGTTCGGCTCCGGAGCCGGTCCGGGCGTGATGCCGGAGGGCGGCGGAGGGCTGCACGCCGAACAGCACTTCGAGTACCACCGTCCGGTACGCGTTGGGGAGACGCTGTACGCCCACACCGTGCCGGGCCGCAGCTGGCAGAAGCAGGGCCGCACGGGACGCCTGCTGTTCAGCGAACGCATCACGGAGTACCGGGACGCCGACGGCGAACCGGTCGTCAGCGCCCGGACCGTGGCCGTCGTGCCTGAGGGCCCCGCCACCCCCAAGTCCGAGGAACCGGCGAACAGTTCCACCGGAAAGGACGACAGCCGATGAGCCCGTACGCGGATGACATCAAGGTCGGCGAGACCCGCGAGAGCGTACTCGTCGACGATCTCAAGCGCACCCGGATCGTGCAGTACGCGGGCGCCTCCGGCGACTTCAATCCGCTGCACACCGACCACGTCTTCGCCACCGAAGCCGCCGGCTACCCCGGGGTCTTCGCCCACGGGATGATGACGATGGGCATGACCGGCCGGGTCCTCACCGACTGGGTCGGCATCGAACCGCTGCTGAGCTACGGGGTCCGCTTCAAGGCGCAGGTCTGGCCCGGCGACACCCTGATCGCCACGGCGACCGTCGAGTCCATCGAGGACACGCCCGCCGGACCGGTCGCCCACTTCTCGCTGCGTACCGTCAACCAGCACGGCGCCGAGGTCGTCACCGGCACCGCGACCGTCCGCCTGGAGTCCTGACATGCCCGGCCACGTGCCCGTCGCGCCCGAAACAGTGGGCGTCGACGGGCACCGGCTCGACGTACTGCTGCGCCGCATCAGGCTCGAAGTGGAGCACGGCCCGCTCCCGTCGGCGCAGGTCGCCGTCGCCAGGGGCGGCCGACTGGTGGCCTACGAGACCTGGGGTGACGCGGATCCCGGCACGCGCTACATCCTGCAGTCCGTCGGCCGCTCGATCGTCGCCGGAGCCGTGTGGAAGCTGATGGGCGACGGACTGCTCGACCTCGGTGAGCAAGTCGCCGCGATCATCCCGGAGTTCGGAACGAACGGGAAGGAGGCGGTCACGGTCGAGCAGGTGCTCACCCACACCGCCGGCTTCCCTTTCGCCCCGCTCGGCCACCCGAAGATGCTCGACCGGGAGCAGCGGCTCGCCGCCTTCGGCCGCTGGCGCCTCGACTATCCGCCGGGCAGCCGCTTCCAGTTCCATCTCACCTCGGCCGCCTGGCTGATCGCCGAGATCACCGAGCGGCGTACGGGGCTGCCCTTCGCCGACTACCTGCGCGAGCGGATCGTACGGCCGCTGGGCCTGACCTCGATCGAACTGGGCGTCCCCGTCGACCGGCAGCCCGGCACGGTCGCCCCGATGACTGCCACCGACCGCACCGACGACGACCAGGAACCCGACCCCTGGGGACCCTGGTACCTGTCCGACCCGCGGGTGCTGGCGGCGGGCGAACCCAGTCACGCACTCGTCGCCACCGCTGCCGATGTCGCCCTCTACTTCCAGGCGTTGGAGCACTCGGGCCTGTGGAAGCCGGAGGCGGTGGCCGAGGGAATCAGGATCCGGCTGACCGAGCATCCGTATGGCGACCAGCTCTACGGCGGCGGAGGCAGCCGGCGCACCAGCATGGGACTGTTCGTCACCGTCGCCGGCCCCGATGCGGGTAGCCAACTCCCGTCCACCGGCTCGCCGTTGCTCTTCGGGAGCGCCGGAGCCGCGTACCAACTGGGCTTCATGGACCCGGAGTCCGGCCTGTCCTTCGCTCTGCTGAGCAACGGCTACCCGCTCGCCGGTTACGACCACTCACGGCGCGGCACCGCGCTGATGACGAACATCGCGAACCTGGCGGCGGACCTGGTCGACTGACCGGGTCCGCCGCCAGGCGGGGACTGAGGAACAGAACGCTCAGCGGCTCACCAGCTGCTGGGCGTTGTTGTACATGATGTCGTCCTGGACCGACTCATCCAGCTCCGCGAGGAGCTTGCGGTAGTCGGCCGGGTTCGCGATGCCCTCCGCGTGCGGGAAGTCCGAGCCCATCACGATGGACTCGTGGTAGCCGAGCCGCTTCACCAAGCTCGGGATGTCGTCCTCGGGGTAGGGCACCACGCGGATGTGCTTGCGGAAGATCTGGCTCGGGCGCTCCGCCAACTGACCGCCGATCCACGGCCCGTTGCGGCCCATGCCCCGGCTCTTGTCCATGTGCCGGACGAAGTGCGGCACCCATTCGGCGCCGAACTCGGAGACCAGGACGTTGATGTCGGGGAACCGCTCGAAGAGGTTGTCGAAGATGAGCGCGGACAGCGTCTCCTCGATCGGGCGCTGGCCGTAGGTGTTCATCCACTGCCAGGCGGACATCCGGAAGTGGATCGGGTTCGGGTCGTGGCCCCAGGCCGGGGCGACGTGCGAGTTGTAGTAGAACTCGCTGATGTGGTAGCAGACGCTGGCCTTGGCCTCGTTGACCAGCTTCCAGAACGGGTCGAAGTACGGGTCGCCCGGTGAGCGCCCGTACTGGGGCCCGGTCGGCAGCATGATGAACCGGGCGCCCTTGTTCAGGACGAACTCCAGCTCCTTCACCGCGCTGTCGAGGTCGCGCAGCGAGAGCAGGGCGGGGGAGTAGATCCGGTCCTGGTAGTTGAAGCCCCACACCTCGTCCATATAGCGGTTGAACGAGTGGTAGTTGGCGTAGAGCGGCTCGACCCCGCGTACGTATTCCTCGGCGACCAGGGCCCAGCCGCCGGGGTACATGATCGTCTGGTCCAGGCCCTGCTCGTCCATGATCCGCAGCCGGGCCTCACGGTTCTGGTAGGCCTCGTGCATCGGCTCGAACTGGTACGTCTCGTCGGGGTTGCCCGAGGCCATCGCCTTGAGCATCTCCTTGAGCGAGCCGGGCCGGTAGACCTGCCCGAACTCCGGCTCCAGACAGACCACGATCCTGTCTCCCGCGAGGATGACCTCACGGCCGTCCGGCAGCGTCACGGGGGCCACGGCCTGACCGAGGTACTCCTTGGGAAGGTAGCGGGTGAAGGAATCCCGCTCCTCGTACATGTGCTGGTCACAGTCGAAGATCCGCTTACGCTGTTCGGCCATCGCCGTTGCCTCCCGACACCCCAGAGCTATTCAGTGCTCCTCCTATAATTATCTAACTGTTTCAAGAGTGCAAGGGCGGCGGCGGGCGAGGGGGTGAGCGGGTGACGGGATTGGGGCGTGGGGGTCGGGGTGGCGGGCGCCGGACATGCCACGGGCCCGCCGGTCGGCCGGCGGGCCCGAAGGGAGTGGCGTGTGATCCCGTTGGTGGTGGGATGCGGATCGCGTGGTCAGTCGATGAGCTCCAGGACCGTCTTCGGGCCGGCCGAGTTGACGACGTCGTCCGCGCTGGAGATGTGGCGCTGCCACAGCTTCTCGGCCTCGTCCGCCTTGCCCGACTCGATCAGGCCCACCAGCCGTACGTGCGCACGGTGGCCCTTGAGCGCCTGGGCCTTCTGGGTCTCGGTGTCGGCGGCGGCAGCGGTGTACGAGGCGTTGGCGCGGTCGACGATGTTGCGCAGCATGCCGCAGAGCAGGATCAGGGTCTGGTTGCCGGTCAGTTCGACCAGCAGGGCGTGGAAGGCGTCCTGGGCGTCGACCAGGGCGAGCGGGTCGTCGAGTACGGCCTTCTCGGCGGCCACCGCCTCGCGCAGTCGCTTGATGTCCGCCGCCGTGTGCTTCGCGGCGAGCTGGCGCGCGCACGGCGGCTCGATCAGCGCCGCCGCGCGGTAGACGTCGCCGAGGGTGGCGCCGCGGTACTCGAGGATGAGACCGGCGAAACGGGCCGCGACATCGGCGTCCGGCGCGCTCACCCGGGCGCCGCCGTGCGCTCCGCGGCGCACCGTGATCAGCGACTCGGACTCCAGTACGCGAAAGGCCTCGCGCAGCGTCGGCCGGGAGATGCCGAACTGCTCCATCAATCCCGACTCCGGCGGCAGTGCGTCGCCGGGCTTCAGTTCGCCCCGTACGATCTGGCGGCGCAGATGTCCGGCGACCAGCTCGGCCGTCTTCGGAACACGCACCTGGCGCCCGACGCGTGCGCGGGAGGGTACGGGCACGGTGGGTACTTCTGCTGCGCCGGCTGCCTCGGCCACGACGGACACTCCTCGTTGTGATCGATCCCGTCCACTTTGCCTGATATAGCAAAATGAATCTTCTTAATGCACCGAGGGTACCAGGTCAAGGGGCCGGTGATCACCTCTCCTGTGATATAGATGATTCATCTAGCTATAAATGCGGGAGGGGCTGCTCGATGACCGAGAAACCGACCCCGGTGATCCTCACCGAACTGACCGGCGACGGGGTCATGCTGCTCACCCTGAACCGGCCCGAGCGGCACAATGCCTGGACCCTGGAGATGGAGCTGCTCTACAACGAGCTGTTCGACCGCGCCGAGAAGGATCCGGCGGTACGGGCCGTCGTCCTCACCGGTGCCGGCCGCAGCTTCTGCCCGGGCATGGACATGAGCGTGCTGGACGGCGCCTCCTCCGGAGCCCGGCCCTGGCCGACCGATCAACTGCCGCCCCGTACACGCCCGATGACCTTTCCCAAGCCCGTCGTGGCGGCCGTCAACGGCGCCTGCGCCGGCATCGGCTTCAACCAGGCCGTGATGTGCGACGTTCGGTTCGCCGTGCCCGGCGCCAAGTTCGCCGCCGCCTTCAGCGCGCGCGGACTCGTGGCGGAGGACGGCGTGTCCTGGATCCTGCCGCGGCTCGTCGGCTACGGGAACGCCGGCGACCTGCTGCTCTCCTCACGCCGCATCACCGGCACGGAAGCGCTCACGATGGGCCTCGTCAACCGGCTGTACGAACCCGACGAACTCCTCCCGGCCGCCCTCGAGTACGCCACCGAACTGGCCCGCTCGTCCAGCCCGTACGCCATGTCCCTCATCAAGCGACAACTCGCCGAGGACCAGGCGCGGACCTTCGTCGAGAGCCGCGACGCCGCGGCGCGGCTGCTGGCGACGGCGAAGCGGGCGCCGGACTACCGGGAGGGCGTACGCAGCTTCATCGAGCGGCGTCAGCCGGAGTTCGCGGCGCTGGGGGAGTCGGCGGCGTTGGGAGAGCCGGCGGTGCTGGGGGAGGAGCCGTCGTGACGCGGGCCGAGGTGCCGCTGCATCGTCGGACGGTCAGCGTCACCGCGTATGACGAGGGCGGTGGCGAGATCTCCGTCGAGGCCGAACTGCGGGACGAGCGGCCCTGGGTGGCCGATCCGGACGCCGGAGTTGTGCACCGGATGGTGCTTGCCGTGCGGGTTCGGCTGGCGGACATGGTCATCGTGGCGGCCGATGCGGATATGCGCACGTTTCCGCACGCCGAGTGTCCGTTGATCACGCCGGTCTTTGGTGAGCTGGTGGGGCTCAGCGTGGCTGCCGGCTACAACCGGGCGATCCAGGACCGGTTTCGTGGGGTGTCCGGGTGCTCTCATCTGTATGAGCTGGCGCGGGTGTTGGGGCCTGCCGTGGTGCAGGCCGGGATCTCCGCCAATGCCGGGCTTCGGATGGCCGGGCGGCCCTCGGATGGCCCGCGTTCCACGGCGGGGGTGCTGAACAGCTGCCATATCTGGGCGCCTGGTGGGGTGGGGCTGCGGAAGCTGGATGCGGGGTGGCGGCCGGGGACGGGGCCGCGGCCTGTGCCGGAGGTCGAGGTGTTCGAGCCAAGATCCTCGACAGAGTCAAGCTGAGGGCGAGTGCCAGTACGCACAACCGGGTCCGGGAAAGCGGACCTGGCTGCTGCCTGAGGCATTCCGTCAGCTCATGGGAGGCAGTCCGGGTTCCGGCTGCACCTGCAGGGAGTTCAGGGTGAAGGCCAGCAGATGGTAGTGGCCCACCAGCATCGGCAGCTCGATCAACTGGCGCTCCGTCAGGTGCTGGGCCAGCCCTTCCCACGTCGACTGGCCGATCCGGGCGCCGGAGTGCAACTCGTCCGTGGCCCGCAGCAGTAACGACTGCCGTTCCGTCCAGCCCGGCGCGTCGGGACCGTCAGCGACCCGCGCCATGTCGTCCGGTGACAGCCCGGCCTTCGCAGCGATCCTCACGTGTTGGCCCCACTCGTAGGGCGACTCGCAATTGCGCGCCACTCGAAGGATCACCAACTCGCGTTCAGCGAAGGGCAGGTCGCCCGCAAGCAGCAACTGGCTGCTGAAGGGAAGCCAGGCGGCGAACAACTCCGGATGACGAGCAAGCGTCGTAAACACATGTGCCTCACCGAGCGAAGACACGCCGAGGCCCAGGGAACCGATGTCGGCGGACAACGTCTCCCGCACGGACTCAGCCCATTCCTCCGCGGGCTGCGGAGGAATGCGGGGCGCGGCGGGCGACAGCGGCGGCTCTGACACGCGGCCACGCTACGCCAAGCCCAGTCCGACGGAAACGCCGACGACAAGCCATTCGCAGAAGGGCTTCAGACCACGCGTCACCGACTTCGTCGCCGTGGGCGGCATCGAACTGCCCCGCATCCTGGGTGAGACCTGAGGATCACGCCCTCGGCTCGCGCGGCAGGCCCAGCACCTTCTCCGCGAGGATGTTCCGCTGGACCTGCGATGTCCCCGCGTAGATCGTGCCGGAGCGGGCGATCAGGTACGTCGTCGACCAGGACGCCGAGGAGTTCGCGGCGCCGGGGTCGTCCGTGCGGTACGTACGCAACGGCGGGCGCCCCACCGGTACTTGTCCATGCAGACCCATGATGTCCATCGCCAGGTCGGTGACCTGGGTGTGGTACTCGCTCCAGTACAGCTTGGAGATCGAGGACTCGGCCCCGGGTACCGCGCCCTTGAGCCAGCCCGTGAGCACCCGGTAGCCGAGATAGCGCATGATCTCGACCTTGGACCAGCACCAGGCGATGCGCTGCCGGATGACGGGATCCTGGTCCTTGCCGTAGTGGCGGGCCAGTTCGACGAGGCGCTCGACTTCCGCGCGGAACAGGATGGGGTTCGTCGCGGCCTCCTCCCCGCGCTCCACGCCCAGCAGGCTCTGGGCGACCGCCCAGCCGTTGTTCACTTCGCCCACGACGAGGTCGGCGCGGGTGCGGGCGCCGGTGAAGAAGACCTCGTTGAAGTGGAGTTGGCCGCTCATCATGCGGAACGGGCGTACTTCGACGCCGGGTTGGTGCAGGGGGACGAGCAGGAAGGAGATGCCCCGGTGCTTCGGGGCGTCGCGGTCGGTGCGGGCCAGGACGAAGATCCAGTCGCAGTGGTGGGCGCCCGACGTCCAGACCTTCTGGCCGTCGATGACCCAGTCCTCGCCGTCCCGCACCGCGCGCGTCGTGAGCGAGGCCAGGTCCGAGCCCGCGTCCGGCTCCGAGTACCCCTGGCACCAGGTGTCCTCGCCGCTCAGGATCCGCGGGAGGAAGTGGGCCTTCTGCTCATCGGTGCCCCAGCGCAGCAGCGTGTTCGCCAGCATCTTGACGCCGAAGGTGTCCTGCGGCAGCCCGAACGGCACGCCGGCCAGGGCCAGTTCCTCCATCAGAACGACCTGGTGGAGTTTGGAGAGGCCACGGCCGCCGTACTGCTCCGGCCAGGTCAGGGAGAGGTATCCGCGCTCGGCGAGCCGGGTCCGCCAGTCGCGGGCGAAGGCCCAGGCGGCCTCCTCGTCGAGGGCGCCGATGCCCGTCCAGCCGGCCGGCAGGGCGGACGCGAGGAACGCCTTGACCTCGGTGCGGAACGTCTCGGTCTCCGGCGGGTAACTGATGTCCACCTGCGTCATCTCCTCCTCGGCCGGGGCCCGCGCGCCGCTCTGCGACCAGTCGACCCCGGTTGATACTTTCAGCGTAATAGGTTATCTATTTTAGAGGAATAGTGAGTGCTGGCGACGAGTCGGGGCGGGCGACGACATGGGACTGCTGGACGGCCGGACCGCGGTGATCACCGGGGCCGCACAGGGCATCGGCTACGAGATCGCCTGCGTACTCGGCGGCGCGGGCGCGTCCGTCGTCATCGGCGACATCAATGAGGCCGCGGCGGCCGACGCCGCCGAACGCCTCGCGAAACTCGACGTCGCCGCCACCTCGCTGCGCTGCGACGTCACCGAAGAGGACGAGGTCGCGGCCCTGGTCGCGCACTGCGCCGACACCTTCGGGCCGGTCGGCGTCATGGTCAACAACGCCGGGATCACCCGGGACGCCACCCTGCGCAAGATGGCCCTCACCGACTTCCGCGCCGTCGTGGACGTCCACCTCACCGGCGCCTGGAACGGCACCCGGTACGCCGCCGCGGCGATGCGAGAACACGGCGCGGGCGGCAGCATCGTCAATATCTCCTCCATCGCCGGCAAGGTCGGCAACTTCGGCCAGACCAACTACAGCGCCGCCAAGGCCGGACTCGTCGGCCTCACCAAGGCCTCCGCCAAGGAACTGGCCGGAGCCGGAATCCGCGTCAACGCCGTCCAGCCCGGGCTGATCCGCACCGCCATGACCGAGGCGATGCCCCAGGCCGCCTGGGACGCGAAGCTGGCCGAGATCCCCATGGCCCGCGCCGGTGAGCCCGCCGAGGTCGCCCAGACGGTCCTCTTCCTCGCCTCCGACATGGCGAGCTACATCACCGGAGCCGTCCTCGAAGTGACCGGTGGCCGCTACATGTGAACGCTGCCGCCGCGTACGCGATCGGCGCCCCCATACCCGTACCCCTGGAGCCCACGCACCCCCCAAGTCCCGTACAGACGAAGTCCTTTGCCCCCGAACCGAAAGGCCCGCCCCATGCCCGCCCTCCTGCGTGACGCGGTGATCTGCGAACCCGTGCGTACCCCCGTCGGCGGTTACGGAGGCGCCTTCCGCGAGGTGACCGCGGCCGAGTTGGCCGCTACGGTCGTACGGGCCATCCTCGAGCGGACCGGAGTGCCGCCCAGTGCTGTGGACGACGTCCTGCTGGGCCAGTGCTATCCCAACGGCGAGGCGCCCGCGATCGGGCGGGTCGTCGCCCTGGACGCCGGACTGCCGGTGGAGGTGCCGGGGCTACAGATCGACCGGCGCTGCGGATCCGGACTGCAGGCCGTGATCAACGCCGCCATGCAGGTGCAGACCGGTGCCAGCGATCTCGTCCTCGCGGGTGGCGTGGAGTCCATGAGCCAGGCCGAGTTCTACACCACCGACGTGCGGTGGGGCGTACGCGGCGCCAGTACCACGCTGCACGACCGGCTGGCCCGTGGCCGGGTCACCTCCGGCGGGGTCAACCACCCTGTGGCGGGCGGGATGTTGGAGACCGCCGAGAACCTGCGCCGCGAGTACGGCATTCCGCGTGAGGAGCAGGACCTGCTCGCCCTGCGCTCGCACGAGAAGGCCGTCGCGGCCCAGCGGGCGGGGCGCTTCGCCGACGAGATCGTGCCCGTCACCGTACGGACGCGCAGAGGCGAGACCATCGTCGACACCGACGAACACCCGCGCCCCGACTCCTCGTTGGAGAAACTCGCCGCTCTGCGGCCCGTACTCGGCCGCCAGGACCCCGAGGCGACCGTGACCGCCGGGAACGCCAGCGGGCAGAACGACGGCGCCTCGATCTGCATCGTCACCCATCCCGAACGCGCGGCCGAGCTGGGGCTGCGTCCGCTCGGCCGGCTCGTCTCCTGGGCCGTCGTGGGCGTGCCCCCGGAGACGATGGGCATCGGGCCGGTCCCGGCGACAGCCCGTGCACTGGAGAGAGCGGGCCTGAAGCTCGCCGACATCGACCTCATCGAACTGAACGAGGCCTTCGCCGCCCAGGTGCTGGCCTGCACCCGTGAATGGGGCCTGACCGAGGGCGACTTCGAGAGGTTCAACGTCAACGGCTCCGGCATCTCGCTGGGCCACCCCGTCGGCGCCACCGGCGGTCGCGTTCTCGCCACCCTGCTGCGCGAACTCGACCGCCGCGAGGCCCGCTACGGCCTGGAGACCATGTGCCTCGGCGGCGGCCAAGGACTTGCCGCGGTCTTCGAACGGCCGACGACCACCACTCACGCTCTTGGAGGACGCTGATGGCCGGACTGATCGCATACGGCGCCTATGTGCCGCACCACCGTCTCGCGCGGGCCGACATCGCCGCCACCCTCGGGACCCGGGCGGCGAAGGGGACCCGCGCGGTCGCGGGCTACGACGAGGACACCACCTCGATGGCCGTGGAAGCGGCCCGTGGCGCCCTGACCGCCGATGGGCTGCGTTCCCGCGTCGGCCAGCTCTTCCTCGCCACCGCCGCACCCGCCTACCTCGACAAGACCAACGCGACCGCCGTGCACGCCGCGCTCTCCCTCGACGAGCACGTACTCGCCGTCGACATGGCCGGCTCCGTACGCTCCGGACTCGGCGCCCTGGTCACCGCCGCCCGTTCGCCGGTTCCGACCCTCGCGGTCCTGTCCGACCTGCGCACCGGGCTGCCCGGCGGTACGGACGAGAGCGCCGGCGGCGACGGCGCGGCGGCCTTCGTCTTCGGCGGGCACCGCGACGGGGCACCGGTCATCGCCGAACTCCTCGCCCACGACACCGTCAGCGACGAACTCCTCGACCGCTGGCGGCTGCCGGGTGCGCCCGCCTCCCGCGTCTGGGAGGAGCGGTTCGCCGAGGAGATCTACGTCGACCTCGCCGGCAAGGCCCTCGGCGCCGCGCTCGACCGCGCGGGACTGACCGCCGACGCCGTCGACCACTTCGCGGTCGCGGGACTGCACGCCCGGGCCTGTGCGGCGGTGCGCCGGACAGCGGGCGTACGGCCCGAGACGGTGACCGGAGACCTCACCGCGGCCATCGGCAACGCGGGCACGGCCCAGCCCGGACTGCTCCTCGCCGATGTCCTGGACCGCGCCCGGCCCGGCGAGACCATCGCGCTCGTCGTCCTCGGCGACGGCGCCGGAGTCCTGCTGCTGCGCACCACCGACGCCCTGCCCGCGCACCGCGCCGCCCGCCCGGTGGCCGCGCAGATCGCCACGGGCAGCGCCCCCGTCCCGTACGCCACCTACCTCACCTGGCGCGGGCTCCTCGACCGCGAGCCGCCCCGCCGACCGGACCCCGAGCCCCCGTACGCCCCGCCCGCGCACCGGCGCAACAGCTGGAAGTACGGCTTCGTCGCCTCCCGTTGCGAGAAGTGCGGGACGCGGCATCTGCCGCCGGACCGGGTGTGCGTGTCGTGCCGGAGCGTCGACGCGATGACCGACGAGCCGATGGAGCATGTACAGGGCACGGTGGCCACCTTCACGGTGGACCGGCTCGCGCACACGCCGAGCCCGCCGATGCTCGTCGTGGTCGTCGACTACGACGGCGGCGGCCGGTTCCGTTGCCAGCTCACCGACGCCACCGAGGCCGACGCCGTGATCGGCGCCCGTGTCGAGATGACCTTCCGGCGCACGGTCACCGCCGCCGGGGTGCACAACTACTTCTGGAAGGCCCGGCCCGTGCGGTTCGGCGCCGGCCCAGAGGAAGACTGAGGAGGTACGCAGATGGGCTCGCACGGAATCCGTGACCGTGTCGCGATCGTCGGCATGGGTTGCACCACCTTCGGCGAACACTGGACCCGTTCGGCGGACGATCTGCTGGTCGACGCCGTCGGCGAGGCGGTGACCTCGGCCGGGATCACGCTCGACGACATCGACGCGTTCTGGTTCGGCACGCAGGCCTCCGGTGTCTCCGGCCTCGCCCTCAGCCGGGCGCTGCATCTGCCGAACAAGCCGGTCACGCGCGTGGAGAACATGTGCGCCACCGGCTCGGAGGCGCTGCGTAACGCCTGTTATGCGGTGGCTTCGGGGGCGTACGACGTCGCGATGGCGGTCGGTGTGGAGAAGCTCAAGGACTCGGGCATGTCGGGGCTCTCGGGCACCACCATGCCCGGGGCCGGTGACGACAGCCGGGGCGAGATCACCGCCCCCGCCAACTTCTCCCTCCTTGCCCCCGCCTACGCGGCCAAGTACGGGCTCCCCGAGGACGAGATGAAGGACGTCATCACCCGTATCGCCTGGAAGAACCACGTCAACGGCGCCCGCAACCCCCGCGCCCAGTTCCGCAAGGAGGTGCCGCTGGAGCGCATCCGGTCGGCGCCGATCGTGGCGGGCATGCTCGGTGTCTTCGACTGCTCGGGAGTCTCCGACGGTTCGGCCGCCGCGATCGTGGTGCGGGCCGAGGACGCGTACAAGTACACGGACAAGCCCGTCTTCGTGAAGGCGCTGTCCTTCGTCGCCGGGCCCGCCGACGGACTCATGGACCCCGAGTACGACTTCACCACCTTCCCTGAGGTCGTCGCGTCCGCGCAGGAGGCGTACCGGCAGGCGGGCATCACCGATCCGCGTACGGAACTCGCGCTCGCCGAGGTCCACGACTGCTTCACGCCCACCGAGCTGGTGCTCATGGAGGACCTGGGCTTCTCCGACCGCGGCCAGGCGTGGAAGGACGTCACCAGCGGGCAGTTCGACCTGGACGGCGGGCTGCCGGTGAACCCCGACGGCGGGCTCAAGGCCTTCGGCCACCCGATCGGCGCCTCGGGACTGCGCATGATGTTCGAGGCCTGGCTCCAACTGCGCGGCGAGGCACCCCCGGAACGTACGGTGCGCACCCTGGCCGAGGGACGCTCGCTCGCGCTCACCCACAACCTGGGCGGCGGACCGGGCGAATGCGTCTCCTTCGTGTCGGTCGTCGGCAGCGAACTCACCGACTGAGTAAGGGAGTTCGGGGTTATGGGACGACTCGACGGCAAGGTCGCCGTGGTGACCGGGGCCGCCTCCGGCATTGGTGCCGCCACCGCGCGCCGGGTGGCGGCCGAGGGCGCGCACACCGTGGTCGCCGATCTGAACCTCGACGGCGCGAAGGCGGTGACGGAGGAGATCACCGCCGACGGTGGCTCGGCGACGGCCGTGCTCGTCGACCTCGGCGACATCGAGAGCGTACGGGCCATGGTGGAGGCCGCGGTGGCGACGTACGGCGGACTCGACATCCTGCACAACAACGCGGCGGCCACCCACCTGGCCGCCCGTCAGGACCTCCCGGTCGCGGACGCCGATCCGGCCGTCTGGGACGACACCATGCGGATCAATCTGCGCGGCACGATGGTCGCGATCCAAGCCGCCGTGCCGCACATGATCGCGCGCGGCGGAGGCTCCGTCATCAACACCACGTCCGGCTCCGGGCTTTCGGGCGACCTGCGCAATCCCGCGTACGGCGCCTCCAAGGCCGCGCTGATCAATCTGACGCAGTACGTCGCCACGCAGTACGGCAAGCAGGGTGTGCGCTGCAACGCCGTCGCGCCCGGGTTCATCGTCACCGAGGCGAAGACCGGGGAGGCGTACGAGCCGATCAAGCAGACCATGCTGCGTCACCACCTCACGCCGCGCCTCGGCCGGCCGGAGGACATCGCCGCAGCGGTGGTGTTCCTGGCCTCGGACGAGGCGGCGTTCATCACCGGGCAGACGTTGTGCGTGGACGGCGGGCTGCTGGCGCATCAGCCGTATGTGGCGGACCTGCGCGACAAGTGACCCCTGCGTCAGGTCGTGGTCGGGCCTCCCGGGGAGATCAGTCCGGTCTCATAAGCGAGGACGACGGCCTGGACGCGGTCGCGGAGGTCCAGCTTCGACAGGATGCGGCCGATGTGTGTCTTGACCGTGGTCGGGCTGAGGTGCAGCCGGTCCGCGAGTTCGGCGTTGCTCAGGCCGGTCGCGAGCAGGCGGAGCACCTCGAGCTCGCGCGGGGTCAGCCCGGACAGGTCCCGGTGGAGGCCGGCCGGGCGGGCCTCCTCGCGGTGGGCGAAGCGCTCGATCAGACGGCGGGTGATCGTGGGCGCGAGCAGGGCGTCGCCGGACTGCACGAGGCGTACGGCGGCCACCAGGTGCTCGGGTGTGACGTCCTTGAGCAGGAAGCCGCTGGCGCCGGCGGTGAGCGCGGCGTAGACGTAGTGGTCGAGGTCGTACGTGGTGAGGATGATGACCCGTGTCTCCTGCGGTCCTTCGCCGCCGAGGATGCGCCGGGTGGCCTCGATGCCGTCCATCCGCGGCATCCGGATGTCCATGAGGACGACATCGGGCCGGGTGCGCCGGACGGCGGCGACCGCCTCCGCCCCGTCGGCCGCCTCGGCCGTCACCTCGATGCCGTCAGCGGCGAGGATCATCCCGAATCCCGTACGCACCAGGGCTTGGTCGTCGGCGATGACCGCGCGCAGCGGCGGCCGGTTCACGCGATCCGCCACGGGACTCGGGCCTTGATCCGGTAGCCGCCGGTGAGGGTGGGTCCGGCTGTGAGTTCGCCGCCGTAGACCGCCAGCCGTTCGCGCAGCCCGATCAGGCCGCGGCCGTTGCCGTCCGCCGGCGGTGAGTCGTGGGCGCCGCCGGTGTCGGTGATTTCGATCTCCAGACAGTCGTCGGCGTAGCCGATCATGACGGAGGCCTCGGCGCCGGGTGCGTGTTTGATCGTGTTGGTCAGTGCCTCCTGCACGACGCGATACGCCGCGAGGTCCACCCCGGGCGGCAGCGGGTCCGGGGGCAGCGACACCGCGACGCCGACCGGTGTCCCGGCGGCGCGGACGCGTTCGGTCAGGGCGTCGAGCTGCCCGAGGCCGGGCTGCGGCTCCAGGCCGTCGGCGGGGGTGTCGGGGCGGCCGGTGTCCGGACCGGCCAACAGGCCCATCACATGCCGGAGTTCGGCCATGGCGGCCCGGCCTCCGGCCTCGACCGCCAGGAGTGCTTCCTTCGACCGCGCCGGCGCCGCGTCCATCACCTTGCGCGCCGCGCCTGCCTGGATGACCATCACGCTCACATTGTGGGTCACGACGTCGTGCAACTCGGCGGCTATGCGGGCGCGTTCCTCTTCGACGGCCCGCCGCGTTGCCTCCTCCTGGGCCTGCTGGAGCCGTGCGTACCGGTCCCTGCTTGCCGCCAGTTGGCGCTTCCAGATCCGGACGAGGCCGGCCAGCACCCCGGCGATCAGCAGCACGACCGCAGGGCTCGACCAGCCCGGAAGGACGGGCTCCGTGTCCCGGAACGCGAGGCCCGCCAGCACGGCGGCGATGACCAGTGCGGCCATGGCCCACATCCGGTAGCGGCTGTGGACGACGGCACTGATCGCGCCGATGACGCAGGTCAGCACGCTGATCCAGGAGGCGTCGTCGACCATGGCCAGCGTCGCGGCCATCACCACGGCGAACGCCGCCAACGGATACCGGCGGCGGGCGGCCAGCGGCAGCGCCGACAGCACGACGAGCGGCCAGAGCCCTGTCAGTGACGAGGTCTCTTCCTCCGGCACCAGGACGCCGGGAGGCGTTGGAGGCGGCGGGGGCCGGAACGGAGCGTCCCGGTCGATCTGGACCGGTCCGCTGTCGGGATACCGCGCGACCCACACCAGCGCGACGACGGTCAGCACGATGGCCAGCACCACATCGGCACGCACCGCCCGCCGCGACAGCGGCGCGGGTTTCGCCTCCGGCCGTAGCGCGTCGCGCAGCTGCTGACGCCATCCGCGCCGGTCCTCCGTCTCCATCGGCTCATTGTGCGGCCCGCCCTCCCGGTGTCGCGTCCGCCTGTACGGCCAAAACGCCGTCCCGCAGGCGTACTTCGCAGGGATGACCCCGCCGCCGGATCCTCCGCGGGGACGGTCGGATGTCGGTGCCGTGGCCGACGCGCCACCAGAGCGCACGCCCCTACGTTCGCCGGGACCGGCCAAGGCATGAGCCCGCTCGGCTCTCCCGGCCCTCTCGACCGTAAGGACGGACCACTCCATGACTCACGTGATCGCACTGGAGGGCGTGGCCAAGCGCTACGACAGCGCCGGCGCGCCCGCGCTCGGACCGCTCGACCTCAGCATCGCCCAGGGCGAGGCCCTTGCCGTGACGGGCCCTTCCGGCAGCGGCAAGTCCACGCTGCTGAACCTCGTCGCCGGCCTGGACAAGCCGACCGAAGGCACCGTGACAGTGGCTGGGCGGCGCATCGACCAGCTGAGCGAGCACGCCCTGGCCCGGTTCCGCCGCGAGCGGATCGGGATGGTCTTCCAGCTCTTCAATCTCCTCGACGACCTCACCGTCGCCGACAACATCCAGCTCCCCGCCCAACTGACCGGGACCGCGCGGCGCACGGCCGCGGCCCGCGCGGGTGAGCTCATGGAGGTGCTGGGCATCCAGAAGCACGCCCGCGCCTATCCGGGCCGGCTGTCCGGAGGCGAACGCCAGCGGGTCGCGGTCGCCCGCGCGCTGGTCAACCGGCCCGCGCTGCTGCTCGCCGACGAGCCGACCGGCGCGCTCGACACCGCCTCGGGCCAGGACGTACGGGACCTGCTGGTGGATCTGAACCGCGGCGGGCAGACCATCGTGCTGGTCACGCACGACCTCGCGCTGGCTCAGGCGTGCGCGAGCCGCACGATCCATCTGGTCGACGGTCACCTCGCCCTCAACACGCATGCGGAGGCCGTCCGATGAGCCGCATCGGCACCGGCGCGCTCGGCCGCGTCGTACGCTCCGGGGTGGGCCGGCGCAGGGTGCAAACCGTGGTGATCGCCGTGGCCGTGATGATGGCCGTGGCCTCGGCCGTGGTCGCCGGATCGCTGATGGTCGCCGCGGACGCCCCCTTCGACAAGGCCTTCGCCCGGCAGAACGGGCCGCACATCACCGCGGAGTACGACCCGGCGAAGGCAACCACGGCACAGTTGACGGCCACCGGTCGGCTGGACGGCGTCACCGCGACCGCGGGACCGTACCCGGTCGCGACGCTCCGCCCGGTGGACGCGGGCGGCGGCCACCTGCGGCCCATCACCCTGGCCGGGCGCTCCACCCCGCACGCCTACGTGGACGACCTGGAGCTGTCCTCCGGCCAGTGGGCGACGAACCCGGGCGAGATCGTGATCACCTCGCAGGTGGCCGGCCCCGCCCTCGGACTCGGCACCGAGCTGAAGACCTCGGACGCCTCCGACGCACCGACCCTGACGGTCGTCGGCATCGCCGTCTCGGCCGGCCGGTCCGCCGACGCCTGGGCAACTCCCGCCCAGGTAAGGGCACTTGCCGCGAAGGACACCCCGGTCACCCATCAGATGCTCTACCGCTTCGACTCCGCGGACACCGGCGGCCACATCGCCGCAGCCCGCAAGCAACTCGCCGCCGCCGTACCGCAGGGGGCGCTCCTCGGCACCCAGTCCTACCTGGACACCAAACGCGCCGCCGACGCGGGCGCGGCGCCCACCATCCCCTTCCTGATCGCCTTCGGCGTGCTCGGCATCGCGATGTCGGTGATCATCGTCGGCAGTGTGGTCAGCGGCGCGGTCGGCACCGGCCTGCGCAGGATCGGCATCCTCAAGGCCATCGGCTTCACCCCGCGCGAGGTCGTCCGCGCCTATGTCGCCCAGGCGTTGATTCCGGCCGGCGTCGGTATCGGCCTTGGCGTCGTGCTGGGCAACCTGCTGGCCGTACCGCTGCTGGACGGCACCGAGCAGGCGTACGGCACCGCCTCCCTGTCGGTGGCATGGTGGGTGGACGTCGTCGTACTGGTCGCCGCGCTGCTCGTCGTGGGGCTCGCGGCACTCGTCCCCGCGCTGCGGGCCGGACGGCTGCGTACCGTCGAGGCCATCGCCGTCGGCCGTGCACCGCGCACCGGGCGCGGACAGTGGGCGCACCGGGCGGCGGGCCGGCTGCCACTGCCCCGCGCGGTGACCTACGGCCTCGCCGCGCCCTTCGCCCACCCGGTCCGCACGGCCGCGATGCTCCTCGCGGTGGCCTTCGGCACGGTCGCGGCGACCTTCGCCGTGGGCCTGACCTCGTCCCTGAACGCGGTCGGTGCGGCCCAGGATCCCGAGAACAGAGCGGCGGTCAGCGTCTTCACCGGCACCGGACCGGCCGTCACGCCCGGCGGCCCCGCCCCCGCGCCGGGCACGGCCGAGCCCCCGGCCGCCGCCGACCCGGCACGCGTGCGCGCCGCCATCGAGGCACAGGCCGGCACCGCCTCGTACTACGGCAAGACCCAGGCGGACGTCACCGTCGGCGGCGTCTCCGGCATCGTCCAAGCCACCCTCTACCAGGGCGACTCACGCTCCGGAGCCTACGAGAGGATCTCCGGCCACTGGATCACCGGTCGGGGTCAGGTCGTCGTGCCCTCGCGCTTCCTGGAGAAGACCGGCACCGAGATCGGCGACACGATACGGGTGACCCACCAGCAGCGCACCCAGACGCTGCGCATCGTCGGGGAGGCCTTCGACACCTCGGACGACGAGCTGGAGATCCACGCGGACCTGGCCGACTTCCCGAATGCCGCACCCGGAGTGTTCCTCGTCGAGGTGAAGTCCGGCGTCTCCCCCACCGAGTACGCCCGGAATCTGGCCGCGGCGGTCCAGCCCCTTGGCGGCGACGCAATCGCCAACTCCTCCTCGGAACAGGACAACTTCGTCCTCATCCTGAACGCGATGGCCGCACTGCTCACCCTCATGCTGGTCTCCGTGGCCGGGCTCGGCGTGCTCAACTCCGTCGTCCTGGACACCCGGGAACGCGTCCATGACCTGGGCGTCTGTAAGGCGCTTGGCATGTCGCCGCGGCAGACGGTCAGCCTCGTACTCGCCTCGGTGGCCGGGATCGGTGTGCTCGGCGGTCTCGTCGGTGTGCCGGCCGGGTTCGCGCTGCACGGCTTTGTGCTGCCCGTGATGGGGCACGCCGCGGGCACCGAACTGCCGCCGTCGGTCCTCGAGGTGTACGAGACCCCGCACCTGGTGCTGTTGGGCCTGGCCGGGATCGCCATCGCGCTGCTCGGCGCGCTGATCCCGGCGGGCTGGGCGGCCAGGACCCGTACGGCTACGGCATTGCGCACGGAGTGAGCCCACTTGCCGAAGCCCGGTGCGACACCACTCTCCCGGAGCAGCGTCGGCGTCCTGTGCCAGGCCGGTCATTCCTCCGCGTCGCGGACCAGGAGCGCGATCTGCACCCGGTTCTCGACCGCCAGCTTGGCGAACAGGCTGCCGGTGTGGGCCTTGACCGTCGCGATGCTGATGTTCAGTCGCTGGGCGATCTCTGGGTTGCCCAGGCCGTCCGCGATGGCTCGGGCGGTTTCTCGTTCTCGTTCGGTCAGTGTGGACAGCTGGGTTCGTGCTGCTTCGCGGGATGAGGTGCGGGCGTGAGCGGACTGGGGGCCGGTGGCCGCGGCGATCACTCGTGCCGTGGCCGCTGGGGACAGGACGGGGTTGCCGTTCGCGACGGTTCGTACCGCTTCGAGGATCTGCGGGGGTTGGGTGTCTTTGAGGACGAAGCCGAGTGCTCCGGCGCGCAGGGAGCCGAGTACCAGGTCGTCGGAGTCGAAGGTGGTCAGCATGAGCACCCGGGGCGGCGTGGGGCGGGTGAGGAGTTCCCGGGTGGTGCTGAGACCGTCGCGGCCGGGCATGCGTACGTCCATCAGGACGACGTCCGGCTGCTGTTCGTCCACCACGGTGAGCGCGGCGTCGCCGTCGGCCGCCTCCGCGACGACGGTCAGGTCCGGTTCGCCGTCGATGACGAGTCGCAGCGCCATGCGCACCAGTTGTTCGTCGTCGACGATGACGACACGCACCGGTTCCTGATCGGTATCCACTCAGGTTCTCGTTTCGTGGGTGGGGTGCGGCCAGGGTAGTTGCGCGGTGAGGAGGTAGCCGTTGTCGGGGGTGGGGTGGTGGTTGAGTTTTCCGCCGGCGAGGGTGATGCGTTCGGTGAGGCCGAGCAGGCCGAATCCCGATTCCGGTGGTTGGGTGATTGCTGGGGTGGAGGGGGAGTTGTGGACGGTGACGTTGAGTTCGTCGCCGGCTGTTCCTTCGAGGGTGATGTGTACGTGTGCGCCGGGGGCGTGTTTGGCGGCGTTGGTCAGGCCTTCCTGGACGATCCGGTAGCAGGTGCGCCCGATGGCGTCGGGCGGTGTTCCCGTCACGGTGGTGGTGAGCGTGACGTCCAGTCCGGAGGTGCGGGCCTCGGCCACCAGGTCGGGGATTCGGTCGAAGTCGGGCTGGGGTGGCTCCGGGCGGCCCGGGTCGGCGCGGAGCACGCCGAGGACGTCCCGTAGTTCTTCCAGGGCTTGGTGGGAGCCGTCGGCGATGCCGCGGACCAGTACGCGGTTCTCCTCGGCTGTGAGGCCGCCGCTGCGGTGGTCCAGCACTCCGGCCTGCATGGCGACCAGGGAGATGCGGTGCGCGAGTACGTCGTGCATCTCGCGGGCGATCCGGTTGCGTTCCAGGGCCCGTGCCTGCGCCGCGCGTGCGGTCTGTTCCCGTTCCGCGCTCTCCGCCCGGTCGCGCAAGGACCGCACTTCGACACGGCGGGCGCCGATGGCCATGCCCGCGGCCACCGCGATGCCCGCGATCAGTACCGGAAACGCGAGCTGGAGCCATAAGGAGGCGGACGAACTCCGTACCGGGTAGAGCCCGCTGGCGAACTGTGACGCGGTCACGAAGACGAGCCCGACGGCACCGATCTCCACCGGACGGCGACGAGTGGAGATCGAGACCAGCGCCAGAAACGCGGCGCCGGACGCGAGTGCCGACGTGGTCGAGGCGATGGCGACCGTCATGGCGACGACGAGCGGGAACCGCCGCCGCCACAGAAGCGCCGTCAGGCAGCCGAGAGCCACCAGCGGGTCGCCGATGGCGAACCACGCGCTCGTTTCGCCTGTCTGCTCCCGCAGCAGCACACCGATGGAGAGCCAGAGGGGGATGCCCACTGCCGCGGCCGCCACCAGCCGCCAGGTCTGCTGCCACCACCCGAGCCGTGGCGCGACGTCTGTATTCACCTGGCCATTGTCGCGACACCGTACGGCGGGTGAGTCAGACCAAGGGCTGAGGCGGGCCTAGACCAGAGTCGAAGCACCGCCTCGCCCGTGGTCGAAGACGGTTCGAGCCGCCGGGCTGACGTGCCGGCTGTGCTGGCACGGACAGACTCGTTCGCGTGCCGGGACAAGGGCCCCGTACCGCACCGGACTTCGGCAAGTCCGCTCAGCGGCGGGGCCGTCCCATGCCGGCCCAATCCGGCGCCCCGTACGCGCCCCTCAGGAGGACACCAGATGCACAAAAAGACCTTGTCCATCGCCCTCGCCGTCACCGTGGTGACGGCGACCGCGACGGCGCTGACCGTGACTCCGGGAGTGTCGGTGGCGACGCCGGACGCGGCGGCGACGCCGGACACCCTGCGGTGGGGCCCGTGCTCGGAGAAGGCCGACGCACCCGGTAAGGCCGCCCCACCCCGTCTCGAGTGCTCGACACTCGAAGTTCCGCTGGACTACCGCAAGCCCGACGGCCGGCAGATCGAGATCGCGATCTCCCGGCTGGCGAGCGAGGACCCGTCGCAGCGCCGCGGCGTGCTGCTGACCAATCCAGGCGGCCCCGGCATCACAGGACTCGGCTACCCGGCCGTTCTCGCCGCCTCAAAGCTGCCGCAGGAAGTGCTGGACTTCTACGACGTGATCGGCCTCGACCCGCGCGGCACCGGTCGCAGCGCGCCGGTGACCTGCGATCTGACACTGGCACAACGCAACCGCGGCAATCTGCCGCCGTACGCGCACAACGCGGCCGATGTCGCGCGGCAGGCCGGCAGCGCGCGGACCATCGCCGAGCAGTGCGCCACCTCGAAGACGGCATCGATGCTGCCGCACACCACCACCGCGAACACCGCGCGCGACATGGATCGGATCCGGGCGGCGCTGGGCGAGCCGAAGCTCTCGTACCTCGGTGGGTCCTACGGCTCCTACCTCGGTGCGGTGTACACGACCATGTTCCCGGGGCGCAGCGACCGGATCGTGCTCGACAGCAACCTGGGCCCCGGCGGCTACGACGTCACGGCCACGCGGTTGCTCGCCCGTGGATTGGAGGACCGGTTCCCGGACTTCGCGGCGTTCGCGGCGGCACGCCCCGAGTACGGTCTGGGCACCACACCGCGGCAGGTGACCGCGAAGTTCGTCGAACTCGCGAAGCGGCTGGACGCGAAGCCGGTCCGGGGTATGGACGGGACGTTGTTCCGCGGGCTCACCTTCGACCGCCTCTACAGCGACGCGTCCATGCCCTCGGTGGCCGAGATGTGGCAGGCGCTCGACAGGGACCGGCCGCTGCCGCCCGACACCCCGCCGTCGATGAAGGATATGGAGAACTCCATGGCCGCGCGTTTTTATGTGATCTGCAGTGATTCGCGCTGGCCGGAGACGGTCCGGGAGTACCAGCGCAACGTCGCGGTCGACCGGCTGAAGTACCCGATGCTGGGCGGGTCTTCGGCCGGCATCGGACCGTGCGCGTTCTGGCCGGACAAGCGGGTCGAGCCGCCGGTGCGCATCGGTGACCGGGGCCCGTCGAACGTGCTCATGGTGCAGAACGAGCGCGACCCGGGGACACCTCTGGCCGGCGCCCGGGAGCTGCGGCGGGCGTTCGGGAAGCGGGCCACGATGGTGACGGCCGACCAGGGCGGACACGGTGTCTATCCGTTCGGCCCCAACACGTGCGCGAACGACACGGTGACGGCATTCCTGACCACTGGGCAACGCCCGACGCAGGACCTCGCTTGCCCGGCGGAACCCAGCAAGTAACAGGAGTAGAGGCATGCTCAAGGAGTGGCGACATCGTCGGGCCACGCAGCGGGTCAAGCCCGGGGACGGGCGACCGTTGAAGCGTTTCCGCTGGTGGCAGGTGCTGACCCGCGCACTGTTCCATCTGCGGCTGACGAACGACGACGGCCGGCAGACGGTCTACACCGTCGACGTCAGACATCAGAATCAGTCGGAGGGCTACGTCAAGGCCCACCTGTACCTCGACGGAAGGCATCACGCCGAGTCCAAAGTCCCCGCCGTTTTCCCCGTCCAGGGCGGCACCGTCGAAGTAAGGACGAGCGGCTTCGGGCTCAAGCGCTGCCACTACGTCACCGCCGAGGGCGCCGAGTTCCCACTCGTCCCGGACCCTGCCTCTGCCGAGGGGCGCCGCGCACGCCTCGACCGGTCGCATCCCGTACTGAGCCGCGGGATCGGTTTCCTCTCGCGGATCGTGCTCGTCATCGGCCTGGTCATCCTGATCCTTCAGCTCGCCGAACAGGTCACCCGGGCCCCGGAGGGCATCGCCCAGTACGTCGGGACCTTCACCTCGCCCATCGATCTGCCGGCATGGGGCAACACCGTGATCGGGCTCGTCACTGTGGCGGCCAGCACGGAGCGGGCGCTGCGGCTGCGCTACCACTGGCTGCTCGACGGCGGGGCGGGCTGACCCCGCTTCCTCGGTCCAGTCGTTGTGGCGCTCACGCGCTCACCGGATCGCCCTCCGGCCCGGGCACCGCCTCCTCGGCCTCCTCCGGCGACAGGTCGCCTCGGGCCGGGCAGGGATCGCCATCGCGCTGCTGGGCGCCCTGCTCCCGGCGGGCTGGGCGGCCAGGACGCGTACGGCTACGGCTTTGCGGACGGAGTAGCTGGGGCGCCGCGACGGGCAGCCGAGGGGTTCATGCCGTACTTGGCGTGGAAGGCGCGGGTGAAGTGCGCCTGGCCGACGAAGCACCAGTGGGCGGCGATCGCCGCGATGCTGCGATGGGCGAGCAGCGGGTCGGCCAGGTCACGCCTCGCCGCTTCGAGGCGGCGAGACCGTATGTAGTCGGTGACGGTGCATGACTCGTGCTCGAACAGTCGGTGCAGCGTGCGCGCGCTCATGTGGTGCACGGCGGCGACCCGCGCATGTGTCAGATCCGGTTCGGCGAGGTGCGCTCTGATGTAGTTCAGGATCTGCAGGCGCAATGCGTCCGCCGCGCCATCGTTGCCACAGGGGGCGGCGTCGCTCAATGCCGCCGCCACCAGATGCAGCCCCGCTTCGCCGAGCCGATCGGCGGATGTCCGGGGGATCGAATCTCGCTGCGATACCGCGGACGATACGAAGCCGGCCAGCACCGCGCCAGGTCCGTCCGCGAGCGGATAGGCATGGCTCATCGATGTGACGACCATGCGCTCGGGCAGGCTCAACGCGCCCCGGGGGAAAGCCATGACCGCGCACGACCACTGCCGCTCCAGACGCAGGTGGTACGGCCTGCCGGTGTCGTAGATCGCCATCTGGCCGGGCGCGATCGCGATCTCGCGGTCGTCCTGGCACACGGTGGCGTACCCGCTCAGCTGTACGCAGATCTTGAGCAGGTCGATCGGTGTCTGCCGTACGGCCCTTGGGGTGCGCCGCACGATCTGCGGGGTGCCGCTCACCCGGTAGGCGGCGATCGACCCGAGCTGCGTGCCGGCCATTCGCCCATGGGCGGCCCGCGCTCCGATGGCCTCGGGGACGAGCCGGCCGAAAGCACCGCCCAACTGCTCTCGCCAGAGCTCGGCCGGGAGAGAGCCTGACTGTTCTGTTCCTGCGGTCGACGACATCACTGTGTGTGCCCTCTCACCAGACTTGGCCTTGCGCGACAAAGGCCGAGGCGGAATCAGTCAACAACTCTGCAACGTGACTGACAAGAATCTGTAGCAGGTTTTTCACCGTGCGGGCGATGGGGCCGGCGCGGACCGCCGAACCAGAGGTGGTGGGCTGTGGTGGCCATGGCTGCTCGTTACGACTACGTGGTGATCGGTGCCGGGTCGGCCGGCTGCGTTCTGGCCGCGCGGCTGTCGGAAGATCAGGACACGCGCGTTCTCCTGCTCGAATCCGGTCCTTCCGACGACGCGCCCGAGATTGCCGTGCCACCCGCGTGGCCCGCGCTGTGGGGCACGGAGATCGACTACTCCTACGACACCGTTCCCCAGCCCGGCACCGGCGGGGTGGTCCACAACTGGCCTCGGGGGCGCACGCTCGGCGGGTCGAGCAGCATCAACGCGATGGTGTACCTGCGGGGGCACGGCGCGGACTTCGACGCGTGGGCCAAGGCGGGCTGCGACGGCTGGGACTACGCCTCCGTGCTGCCCTACTTCCGTCGCATGGAGACCGTCAGCGGCCGGGAACCGCAGTACCGGGGTGAGGACGGCCCGATGCGTCCGGCTCCGTCGGCGCAGCCGAATCCGCTGTCGCAGGTCTTCCTCGACGCGGCGGCCGCGACCGGTCATCCGCTGACCGACGACTTCAACGGAGCACAGCAGGAGGGCGCCGGCTGGCACGACCTTTCGATCACGGACGGGCACCGCCAGAGCACCGCGGCGGCCTATCTGCCCCCCATCCGTGACAGCCGTCCGAATCTCACGGTCGCGACCGAGTCCCGTGCCCACAGGCTGCTGTTCGACGGCACACGCTGCACCGGTGTCGCGTACGAACGCCGCGGCGAGCTCGTCACCGCGTACGCGGATGCGGAGGTGGTGGTCAGCGCGGGCGCGGTCGACTCGCCCCGGCTGCTGCTTCTCTCCGGTGTGGGCGCGGCCGACGAGTTGGAGCAGGCGGGTGTCGCGGTCGTGCACGACCTACCCGGTGTCGGCCGCAACCTGCACGACCATCCACTGTGCGGGATCGTGTACGAGGCAAGCCAACCCATCCCGGCGGGGCTCACCAACCACGCCGAGGTGTCGATGCTCTGGCGCAGCGACCAGGCCCTGGTGGGCCCGGACATGCAGCTGATGTTCATCCACCTGCCGTTCCACCCACCGACGCTTCAGGCCCCGGCGAACAGCTTCACCTTCGGCGTCGCCACGGTGCCCGAGGCGCGCGGCTCGGTCCGGATCGCGGGGCCCGATCCGCAGACGCCGCCGCTGATCGATCCGAACTATCTGGGCGCGGAGTCCGACGTACGCCGCCTGCTGCACGGCATCGAGGTCGCCCGGGAGATCGCCGCCTCCGAACCGTTCGCTCCCTGGCGAGCCCGCGAGGTGCTTCCCGGACCCGACGTCACGGACGAGGCCGGTCTGCGGGAGTTCGTCGCCCGGGGCACCGGAACCTACTACCACCCGGTCGGCACCTGCGCGATGGGCGTCGGGCCGGAGGCCGTCGTGGCGCCCGATCTGCGGGTGCACGGCCTGGACGGCCTGCGGGTGGCCGACGCCTCGGTCATGCCGAGGCTCGTCTGCGTCAACACCAACGCCGCCACGATCATGATCGGCGAGAAGGCAGCGGACCTCATCCGCCGGCCCGGCGCCTGAAGACCGGCCCGGCGCCTGACAACCCGAGCTCACGCGAAGCTGAGGAGAACCCCGCGATGACCGACCTTCTCGATGACGTTTCCTGGCAGGGCAAGATCTACAGCAATGGCTGGACCACCGCCCACGGCGGTGTGCTGGACAGCACCGAACCGGCGACGGGTGCCGTCCTGGCCCAGGTCGGCCTGGCCGATGCCGACGACGTGGCGGCCGCGACCGCCCGAGCCGCCCAGGCACAAGCCGACTGGGCCGCGCAGACCGGCCCGTCCCGGGCCGCAGTGATCCGCAAGGCCGCCGCCGTCCTCGCCGACAACCGGGCGGAGTTCGAGCGCTGGCTCGTCCGCGAGGGCGGCGCGGTGCCGGGCAAGGCGGCGTTCGAAGTCGACCTGGTGTTGGGGGAGTTGTGGGAGGCGGCGGCGCTGCCCACCCAGCCCTGGGGCCACCTGCTGCCGGCCAGTGAGCCCGGCCGGGAGAGCGTCGCCCGCCGGGTGCCGCTCGGCGTGGTCGGTGTGATCAGTCCGTGGAACTTCCCGTTCATCCTCTCCGTCCGGGCCGTCGCGCCGGCGCTGGCGTTGGGCAACGCGGTCGTGCTGAAGCCGGACGTACAGACGGCGGTGTCCGGAGGCACGCTGGTCGCGCGGCTCTTCGAGGCGGCCGGGCTGCCCGACGGGTTGCTGCATGTGCTGCCCGGGGACGCCGGGCCCGGCGCGGCGCTGGTCGAGGACCCGAACGTCGCCATGATCGCCTTCACCGGCTCGACAGCGGTCGGCCGTGAGGTCGGCGCCACCGCCGGGCGCACGCTGAAGCGGGTCTCGCTCGAACTCGGCGGCAACAACGCCCTGATCGTGCTCGACGACGCCGACCTGGAGATCGCCAGTTCGGCGGGGGCCTGGGGCGCGTTCCTGCACCAGGGCCAGGTGTGTATGACCGCGGGCCGGCACATCGTGCTCGAATCCGTCGCCGACGAATACCTCGACCGGCTGGCCAAGCGGGCGCAGGGACTTCCGGTGGGCGATCCGTTCACGGGGCAGGTGGCTCTCGGGCCGCTGATCAACGAGCGGCAGCGGGACAACGTGCACCGGATCGTGGAGGAGACCGTGGGGGCGGGGGCCGAGGTCAGGGCCGGCGGCTCGTACGACGGGCTGTTCTACGAGCCGACCGTGCTGGCCGGCGTGACCACGTCGATGCCCGCGTTCCGCGAGGAGATCTTCGGGCCCGTGGCGCCGGTCGTCGTCGTGCGTGACGAGGCCGAGGCGGTCGCGGTCGCCAACAACACCGAGTACGGGCTGGTCGCCGCGGTGCAGACGGGATCCCCGGACCGTGGCCGCGATCTGGCGCGACGGCTGCGGACCGGCATCGTCCACATCAACGACCAGACCCTGAACAACGACGCGTACGCGCCCTTCGGCGGTACGGGCGCCTCCGGCAACGGCAGCCGGTTCGGCTCCCAGAGCAGCTGGGACGAGTTCACCCAGTGGCAGTGGGTCACCTTCCGGGAGCAGGCGCACGCCTTCCCGTTCTAGCCATCCGGGGAGCTAGCCATCCGGGGAGCCGCTGCCGAACGTACGTACTTCGGCGTCTGGCCAGTGTGCGGTCGTGAGTGTGCCGGGCGGTTCTCACCGCCCGGCACACTCACGACCCCAGAGCGGGGCGGGAAAGGGGAACCCGTCCAATCTAACGTTCTACAGAACCTTGACGCACTGTGGTACTTCTGTAGAAGATTCGTCTATCGGTACCTGTGCTAGCGCGAGGAGGCGCTCGTCATGGTGGTGGCAAGCAAGCCGGACGTGGTCGAAGCCGCGAACGGAGCGCCGGAGTCCACAGGCACGGTGGTGGTGACCTTCGACCGGAGCCCGGACAGGTACCGGCACTGGAAGCTGCGCATCGACGGGCCGGTCGCCTGGCTCGAGATGGACGTCGACGAGCAGGGCGGCCTGGTCCCGGGCTACGAGCTGAAGCTCAACTCCTATGACCTGGGTGTGGACATCGAGTTGTACGACGCACTGCAGCGGCTGCGGTTCGAGCACCCCGAGGTACGGTCGGTGGTGGTGACCAGCGCGAAGGAGAAAGTCTTCTGCGCTGGGGCGAACATCCGGATGCTCGCGGCCTCCCCGCACCACTGGAAGGTGAACTTCTGCAAGTTCACCAACGAGACCCGCAACAGCATGGAGGACGCCTCGGAGCACTCCGGGCTGACCTTCATCGCCGCGGTCAACGGCTCCTGTGCGGGCGGCGGTTACGAACTCGCCCTGGCCTGCGACAAGATCCTGCTGATCGACGACAACTCCTCGTCGGTGGCCCTGCCCGAGGTCCCGCTCCTGGGCGTGCTGCCCGGCACGGGCGGGCTGACCCGGGTCACCGACAAGCGCCGCGTACGCAAGGATCTGGCCGACCTCTTCGCCACCCGGCCCGACGGCATCCGGGGCAAGACGGCGGTGGACTGGCGGCTGGTCGACGAGGTCGTCCCGCGCAGGGACTTCCGTACGGTCGTCGAGCAGCGCGCCGTGGAAGCGGCCGCGCACAGCACCCGGCCGACGGACGCCGAGGGCATCGAACTGACACCGCTGGAGCGGGACATCACCGAGGACGGCATCACGTACCAGTACGTGCGCGCCGAGTACGACCGTCCGCTCGGCCTGGTCCGCATCACCGTACGGGGCCCCGTCGAGGACGCCCCTGCCGACGCCGCCGCGATCCACGACGCGGGCGCCGGCGGGTGGGTGCTTGCCGTCACCCGCGAGCTCGACGACCTGATCCTGCGCCTGCGGGCGAACGAGACCGAGCTGGGCACCTGGGTGCTGCGCACGGAGGGCGATTCCGCGCTCGTACTGGCCCATGAGCAGGCGGTGTCGGGCGCCGCCGCCGAAGGCGACTGGCTCAGCAACGAGATCGTGCACTACTACAAGCGCACCCTGAAGCGGCTCGACGTCACCAGCCGCAGCCTCATCGCGCTCATCGAGCCGGGCAGCTGCTTCGCCGGGATGCTGCTGGAGCTGGCCCTGGCCTGCGATCTGCAGTACATGCTGGACGGCCCGCCCATCGAGGACCCGGACAGCGACGAGCGCGGCCAACTCACCCTCTCCGAGGCCAACTTCGGCACCTTCCCCATGGGCAACGGCCTGTCCCGCCTCCAGTCCCGCTTCTACCAGGAGGACGACCACCTCGACTGGCTGCGCCGCGAGGCCGGGCAGCCCCTGAGTCCCGCCCAGGCCCGCGAGCTCGGCCTCGTCACCGACGCGCCCGACGACATCGACTGGGAGGACGAGATCCGCATCGTGCTGGAGAGCCGGGCGGCGCTGAGCCCGGACGCCCTGACCGGCATGGAGGCCAACCACCGGTTCGTCGGCCCGGAGACCATCGAGACCAAGATCTTCGGACGGCTCGCCGCCTGGCAGAACTGGATCTTCATACGCCCCAACGCCGCCGGCCCCGAGGGCGCGCTGCGCCGCTACGGCACCGGCCAGAAAGCGGTCTACGACCGGAAGCGAGTGTGACCCGATGCCCACGAAGATCGACTACGACTCCAAGATCCCCAACAACGTCGCTCTCGCCGACGACCGCCGTCTGCAGCGGGCGCTGGAGGGCTGGCAGCCCAAGTTCCTCAACTGGTGGGGCGAAATGGGCCCCGAGCTGGAGAACCGGGGCGTCTACCTGCGGACCGCCGTGTCGGTCGGCCGCGACGGCTGGGCCCACTTCGACCACGTCAACGTGCCCGACTACCGCTGGGGCATCTTCCTCGCCGAGCGCGACCCCGACCGCCGCGTCGCCTTCGGCGAGCACAAGGGACAGCCGGTCTGGCAGCAGGTGCCCGGCGAGTACCGCGCCGACCTGCAACGGCTGATCGTCATCCAGGGCGACACCGAGCCGGCCTCCGTCGAGCAGCAGCGCCTCCTCGGCCTGACCGCCCCGAGCCTGTACGACCTGCGCAACCTCTTCCAGGTCAATGTGGAGGAGGGCCGGCACCTGTGGGCGATGGTCTACCTGCTGCACGCCTACTTCGGCCGGGAGGGCCGCGAGGAGGCCGAGGCGCTGCTCCACCGCAACTCCGGCAGCCCCGACTCGCCGCGCATCCTGGGCGCGTTCAACGAGGAGACCGCCGACTGGCTGGCCTTCTTCATGTTCACGTACTTCACCGACCGGGACGGCAAGTACCAACTCGGCTCCCTCAAGGAGAGCGCCTTCGACCCGCTGTCGCGGACCTGCACCTTCATGCTGAAGGAGGAGGCGCACCACATGATGGTCGGCACCACCGGCGTCGACCGCGTGGTGACCCGAAGCGCCCAACTGGCCCGCGAGCACGACACGTTGGACATCGCCGCCTGCGGCGGCATCCCACTGGACATCATCCAGAAGTACATCAACTTCCACTACACGGTCTCCCTGGACCTCTTCGGCAGCGAGACCTCCACCAACGCGGCGAACTACTACACCGCCGGGCTCAAGGGCCGCTGGCAGGAGGAGCGCCGCAAGGACGACCACCGGCTCACCGACCACAGCGCCTTCCTGGACAAGCCACTGGCGGACGGCACCTGGTCGCAGGACGAGGTCCCCGCGCTCCTCGCCCTCAACCTGGACCTGCGCGACGAGTACATCTCCGACTGCGAGAACGGCCTCAAGCGCTGGAACCGGATCCTTGAGGAGCACGGGATCGCCTTCCGCCTGAAGCTGCCGCACCCTGGCTTCAACCGGAACGTCGGCCTCGCCGCCGGCCACCACGTCACCCCCGACGGCACGATCGTCGACGAGCAGACCTGGGAGGCGCGCCGCCACCACTGGCTGCCCACCGCCGAGGACCTGGCGTTCGTACGGTCGCTGATGCAGCCTGTGTACGAACGCGGCAAGATCGCGAGCTGGGTCGCGCCGCCGGTCAACGGCATCAACGGCCAGCCGTTCGACTACGAGTACGTCCGACTGGTGTGAGGTGAGCCGGATGCCTGAGGCGTTCAACACGGCGGACTACCTGGTCGACCGGCACGTGCGGGAGGGCAACGGCGCCCGCACGGCGCTCGTCACTCCCACACGCACGCTGACCTACGAGCAACTGTCGGCGGAGGTACGCCGCGTGGCGGCCGGGCTGCGGGCCCTCGGCGTACGCCCGGAGGAGCGCGTCCTGCTGTGCATGGTGGACGACATCGAGCTCTTCACCGGCATCCTCGCCGCCTTCCACATCGGCGCCGTGGCCGTCCCCGCGTCGACCATGCTCACCGGTCCGGAGCTGGGCAAGCTGGTGGCCGACGCGCGCTGCCGGGTGGTCCTGGGCTCCGCCGAGTTCGCGCCGGTCGTCCGCGCGGCGCTCCAGCAGGCGCCGGAGGTCGAGCACGCCGTCCTGACCGGAGAAGACAGCGCAGGACTGCCCGGCCATGTCCAGGGCCGCACCTGGCAGCAGCTGCTGGACGCCGGCACCGGTACGGACGACGGGCCGTATCCGACCTGGCCGGACTCGCCCGCCCTGTGGCTGTACACGTCGGGCACCACGGGCATGCCCAAGGCGGCCATGCACCGTCACATCGACATCAAGTTCGTATCGGAGAACTACGGGCAGCGGGTGCTGGGCATCGGCCCGGAGGACCGCTGCCTGTCGGTCGCGAAGCTCTTCTTCGCGTACGGCATCGGCAACTCGCTGTTCTTCCCGCTGGCGGCGGGCGCCACGGCGCTGCTGGAACCTTCCAGGCCTTCTCCCGCGCTGTTCGCGAAGCGGGCGGCCGGTGACCGGGCCACAGTCCTGTTCGGTACCCCCAGTTTCTTCGGGCCGCTGCTCGCGAGCGCCGACATCCCGGACGACGCCTTCGCGACGGTACGGATCGGGGTCTCGGCCGGAGAAGCGCTGCCCGCGCGGATGTACGAGGGGATGCTGGAACGGTTCGGTGTGGAGGTGCTCGACGGCATCGGATCCACCGAGATGCTGCACATCTTCATCTCCAACCGCTCGGGCCGGGTCCACCCGGGCTCCTCCGGCGAACCCGTTCCCGGGTACAAGGTGGAGCTGCGCGACGTCGAGGGCGGCGTGGTGGCGGGCGACGGCACACCGGGCGAACTCCACGTCCGCGGGGAGTCCGCGGCCACCGGCTACTGGTGCCGGGCCGAGACCACCCGTCAGGTCTTCCTCGGCGACTGGGTGCGCACCGGAGACACCTACATCCGCAACGCCGACGGCACCTACACGTGCATGGGCCGCACCAACGACCTCCTCAAGGCGGGCGGCATCTGGGTCGCGCCCGCCGAGGTCGAGGAGCGCCTCCTCGCCCACCCGGACGTGGCCGAGGTCGCCGTGGTCGGCGTACCGGACGCGGACGGCCTGGACAAACCGGTCGCCTGCGTGGTGCCCAGGCCCGGGCGCGAGGTCGATCCGGACGCCCTCGTCGCCTGGTGCCGGGAGGGCCTGGCCGCGTTCAAGCGCCCGCGCGGGGTGATCGGGCTGCCCGAGCTGCCCCGTACGCCCACAGGGAAGATCCGCCGGAATGTGTTGCGGGCCATGGTGCGCGACGGGTCGTGGGCGGAGTCGCCGTCGTCGTCCGCGAGTTCAGGCTGAGTCCCCCAAGGAGTCTTCGCCCCCGCTGCCCTTACCCGTCCCAACCCAGGGCTGCGCCCCTTCGACCCGCCACGGGGCTCCGCCCCGGACCCCGCTCCTCAAACTTCCCCAGCTGCCGCTGGCCCTCAGGGGCTGATCATCCCGAAGGAGAACCGCGCATGCCCCCGCTCCCTGCGGATCACCACACGGACCTGCTCATCGTGGGAGCCGGTCCCACCGGCCTGTTCGGCGCCTACTACGCCGGTTTTCGCGGTCTGTCGGTGACCGTGCTGGACTCGCTGCCCGAGCCCGGTGGCCAGATCAACGCCATGTACCCGGAGAAGCAGATCTTCGACATCGCCGGATTCCCGGCGGTACGGGGACGCGAGCTCGTGGACCGGCTTCTGGAGCAGGCCGCACCGTACGACCCGTGCTATCTGCTCGGCCACCGGGCCGAGACGATGGAGCGGACCACGGAGGGCGCCTTCGTCGTGACCACGCACCAAGGGGCGCGGGTGCGGGCCAAGGCCGTGATCGTCACCGGCGGCATCGGCACCTTCACGCCCCGCCCGCTGCCGGCCGCCGCCGCGTACGAGGGAGCCGGACTGGCGTACTTCGTGCGCAGGCCGGACGACTACGCGGGCCGGGACGTGGTGATCGTCGGGGGCGGTGACAGCGCCTTGGACTGGGCACTCACCCTGCACCCGCTGGCCGCCTCCGTGACCCTGGTCCACCGCCGCGACACCTTCCGCGCGCACCCGGCCACCGTGGCCGCCGTACGGGCCACGGGCGTGGAGATCCTCACCGAAGCCGAGCTGACGAAGGTCATCGGCGACAGCGGGGACGGCAGGGACATCGAGGCCGTGGAGATCACCCGGCGCGACGGGCAGACGCACCGCCTGCCCTGCCGGGGGATCATCGCCGCCCTCGGCTTCACCGCCAACCTCGGCCCGCTGCTCGGCTGGGGCCTCGAGATCGCCCACCGGCGCCACATCCCGGTCGACCCGGCGATGCGGACGTCCGTCCCCGGGATCTACGCGGCCGGAGACATCAACGACTACCCCGGCAAGGTACGGCTGATCGCGGTCGGCTTCGGCGAGGCCGCGACCGCCGTCAACAACGCCGCGCACCACATCGACCCCGAACAGCCGGTGTTCCCCGGCCACTCCACCGACGTCCCCACAGCGGCCCCCGCCGCCGCGTAGCACCGAAGAGGACCGATCACCCATGCCCTACGTCATCGCCGAGCCGTGCATCGACATCATGGACCGCTCCTGCATGGAGGAATGCCCGGTCGACTGCATCTACGAGGGCGACCGCAAGCTCTACATCAACCCGATGGAATGCATCGACTGCGGCAACTGCGAACCCGTCTGCCCGGTCGAGGCGATCTCCCAGGACCGCCGGGTGCCGCTGGAGCTGAAGGATTTCGTCGCCGACAACAAGCGCTTCTTCACCGAATCCCTGCCGGGCCGCGAGGAGCCGATCGGCCTGCCGGGCGGCGCCGCCGGCCACGGCCCGGTCGGCGCGGACACCGAACTCGTCGCCGGGTACGACCCGCGCGGCTGAGCACTCAGTGAGGGGGCGCCGTGATCGACGGCGAAACCGTGGTCGACGCGGACGTCCTGTCCGGCAACGCGGCCAAGGTCTTCCCGGGCCTCGGAGTGTCAGGACATGACGATGGGTCAGCAGTATGCCGGGCGGTTCGGTACGGTGCGCCCCGCGCTCTCACTTCTCGCCGTACCCCTCGGCCAGCTCCTCCCAGCGCCGCAGCGCCACCGGATTCCACTCGGCATGCCTGCTGTGGAAGAGTTCGGCCGCCCTGGCCCCGCTCCAGCCCGGAGGCAGCAGCTTCGACGGGAGCCGCGGATCGAGGAAGGGGAAGCGGCGCCACTCGTGCACCAGCATGGTCTGAGCGTGCAGGACGGCGTCGCCGTCGGCGGGGCGCAGCCCGGTGAACTCGTCGATGAACGCCTCGTAGCGGTCCTCCACCTCGCTGAGGTCCCAGGCGCGGGCCACCATGGCCGCCTCGCTGCCCACGGCGCCGTACGTGGCGGTGAAGGACATCGCGTCGTCGGCGAGCCCGAGTTCCTTGAGGACGCCGAGCGCCTCCGCCTCACGGTCGGCGTGGGGCGTGATCCACACCCCGGGCTCCGGGGAGCCGAAGCCGGCCCAGGTGAGCCGGGTGCGCAGCCGGTGCCGCAGATCCCGCTTGGCCTCCGGCACGGAGACGAGGACGACCAGCCAGGTGCCGTCCCAGGTGTGCTCCCCGCTGCCGAAGTCGTAGATGCGCTGCGCGCCTTCGGTCAGCATCCGCCGCCCCGGCGGGGTGAGCGCCCAGCGGACGCGGCGTCCCATCCGCTCGGAGGCGAGCCAGCCCTCTGCCGCGGTCCGGGCGAGCGACTGGCGGGCCGACTTCTCCTCGACACCGAACATTGCCAGCGCGTCCACCAGCGCGGAGGTCCACACCGGGGTGCCCTTGGGCAGTACGTACTCGCCGAGCATGGTCATCAGCAGCGACCGCGCGCTGACGTCACCGACCTCCCGACGCCGGCTGACCACCGGCCGTGCGCTCCCTGCCGCGGCCCGGTCGGGGCGCTCCCTCCGGCCCGGTCCGCGCGCCGCACGATCCACCATCGTCCTTCACTTCCCTTGCTGCCGGCCGATCTGATGTATCACGCCGTCGCGTGACATCGACCGCGTGACATCGACGTCATCAGCGTATCCAGGGCGCTCCGCAGTACGGCCCGGAGTCGCGCCTCTCTGCGGTAGCCCGCCTCTTCTTACACAATATATTGTCGTTACGGAAATTATCAGTAGAGTGTCTGTCGCGTCGGTGGGTCGCCGACCGGGACGCGAAGGGTGGACCCGCCGTGGCCGGGAAACTGCACAGCTACCTCGCCGGTGACTGGTACGAGGCACCCGACGAGGGACGTCCCCTGCTGGACGCGGCGACCGGCGCCGAGGTGGCCCGGCTCTCGGAGCGAGCCGTCGACGCCGCAGCCGTGCTGCGTCACGCGCGGGAGGTGGGCGGCCCGGCCCTGCGCGAGCTGACCTTCCACCAGCGCGCCGGTCTGCTCAAGGCGCTCGGCAAGCATCTCGCCGCGCACACGGACGAGTTCCACGCACTGTCCACCCGCACCGGAGCGACCCGCCGGGACTCCGTGCTCGATGTCGACGGCGGCATCGGGGTGCTCTTCGTCTACGGCAGCAAGGGCGCCAAAGAGCTGCCCGACGGGCATGTCCTGCCCGACGGCGACATGGAACTGATCGGCAAGCAGGGCACCTTCGCCGTGCGTCACGTCCATGTGCCGCGGCAGGGCGCGGCCGTGCAGATCAACGCATTCAACTTTCCCGTGTGGGGCATGCTGGAGAAGCTCGCGCCGACTCTGCTGGCGGGCCTGCCGTCCGTGGTGAAACCCGCGGGCCAGACCGCCTACCTGACGGAGCTGGTGTTCCGCAGCATCATCGCGTCCGGCATCCTCCCCGAAGGCGCCGTCCAGCTGATCTGCGCCCCACCGGACGGCATCCTTGACGCGCTCACGGGACAGGACGTGCTCAGCGTCACCGGGTCCGCCGCGACCGCGCGCACCCTGCGCAGCCACCCGGCCGTCGCCGGCCGCGCCGTCCGCTTCAACGCCGAGGCCGACTCCCTGAACTGCGCGGTCCTGGGCCCCGACGCCACCCCTGGCACCCCCGAGTTCGACCTGTTCACGCAGACCCTGGTCACCGAGATGACGGTCAAGGCCGGGCAGAAGTGCACCGCCATCCGCCGCGCTCTGGTGCCCGCCGGCCTTATCGACGCCGTACAGGAAGCGGTCTGCGCCGAGCTGGCCGACCTGCGTGTCGGCAACCCCGCCGATCCCGCCGTCACCATGGGCCCCCTGGCAGGACTCGGGCAGCGGGAGGAGGTGCTGCGCGCGCTCAAGGCGCTCACGGCGGCGGCCCGCCTCGTTCACGGCGACCCCGATCGGTTCGAGGTCCAGGACGGCGACCCGCAACGCGGTGCCTTCCTCCCGCCGCTGCTGCTGCGCTGCGACGACCCCGACCGGGCCGAGCCGCACGAGGTCGAGGCGTTCGGCCCCGTCAGCACCCTTTTGCCGTACGACGGAACCGCCGCTCACGCGGTCACGCTGGCCGCACGCGGCGAGGGCAGCCTCGTCGGCTCGGTCGTCACTCACGATCCCGGCTTCGCCCGCGAGACCGTGCTCGGGGCCGCCCCTTGGCACGGTCGCCTGCTGCTCCTCGACCGCACCGACGCCGGGGAGTCCACCGGCCACGGATCGTCGCTCCCGCACGCCGTGCACGGCGGCCCCGGCCGGGCGGGCGGCGGCGAGGAACTCGGCGGCATCCGCAGCGTGCTGCATCACATGCAGCGCACCGCCGTCCAAGGGCCGCCCGCTCTCCTCTCGACACTCACCGGGCCTCCACCCGGTCACGACCGCTGAGCCACAGGCCGAGGCGGAACACCATGGCCGCTCTCGAAAAGCGCGCCCCCAGTCCCTCAACTCCCTTAGCGCTCAAGCTTCTTGAGCTGTGCGTTGGTGCGGCGGGTCCGCCGGAGGCGCTCGGGAAGCGGTGTGCGGTAGTCGGGCAGTAGGCGCTGAGCGCGGAACGCGGACTTCAGGAAGAGGCGGACGGTACGCTCGCGGCGGGGGCTGATCCAGCCGATCCGGTGGAGTCGGCAGACCCGCTCGCCGGCGAGGTACCGGGTCAGGTCCCTGCCGAACGCCCGTAAGGGCGCAGGGAACCAGCGCTCGGCAAAGAAGTCCATCATCGCGGTCGCCACACGATGGCCCGACTCGGTCTGTTCGTACGGACGGGACTCGAACTCCAAGGCGAACTCGGTCATCGCGTTCCAGTCCTCGGGGAACGCCTCGTCGGTCAAGGGGCCGGACTCGCGTTCCAGGAGGCGGAAGAGCGCCTGCGCCCAGCGGTGCCACGCGATCTTCATGGGTTCGCTCATGCCGGGCAGGCCCAGCGAGGTCTGCAGGCGGTCGCCGAACGTGGCCAGCAGGACCAGGGGATAGACGAAGTCGTCGATGTGGTCGAAGTTGCCGGGCAGTTGCGGGGTCCTGCGGGCGACGCTCAGGTGGATGCGGTTCAGCCGTGCGGCGGCCTTGCGGCCCGCCGCGCTGGATAAGCCATCCACCATCCAGGCCATCAGGAAGTCGTTGCCGTCCTGGAAACGCCGGTGGGGTCTCGTCTCCAGCTTCGAGGTGTGGGCCAGGGTGGCGGCCCCCATACTCGGCTGCATCATGCGCATGGTGCCCGGATAGATCATCATCGCCAGGGCGAACTTTGGGACGCGGTGGCTGACGTAGAGCGAGATCATCCGCTCCCAATCGGTCTCCGGGTCCATTCGAGCCAGTTCGCGGTCCACCCACTTGTACCCACGGCGCAACGTCGGTTCCCCCAGCCTCGTAGCCAGGCGGCTGCACCGCCGTGGCTCCTGTCGGAATATGGCTGAGAGGACGCTCGGGCTTCCGCTTCCCGATGCCAGGGCTCGCCGTGATTTAGATCACGATCAAGCCCGGGGCGAGGCCCGCGGCTCGAGCCGCTGGATCACCAGCGACGTCGACCGGGCCCTGGCGGCAGTCTGGTCCGTGACCCGTCGCAGGCGGTGGCCTCGGTGTCCACCGCCTGCGCGCGCACCTCCGACAGGAACCTAGGCGCTCACCGGATCACCCTCCGCCCCGGGCACGGCATCCACTGCCTCCTCCGGCGACAGGTCGCCCAAGTAGGCCGCCCGCACGGCCGGATCGGCGCGTACCTCGTCCGGGGTGCCGACGCTGATCCGGCGGCCGAAGTCGAGGACGACGACCTGGTCGCAGACGCTCATGACCATGTCGACGTCGTGCTCGACGAGCAGTACCCCCATGCCCCAGTCCTCGGCGAGTCGCCGTACCAGGCGGGCCAGTTCGCGGGTCTCGTCGTCCGACAGGCCGGCCGCCGGCTCGTCGAGGAGGAGGACGGACGGCGAGGTTGCCACCGCGCGGGCGATGGCCAGCAGCCGCCGCTCCCCGTACGACAGGTCGCCCACCGAACGGTCCAGGCTGCCCTCAAGCCCGAACTCCCGCACCGCGACGAGTACTTGGGCGGGCAGAGGGCGGCTTCCGGGACGTATCAGATCCTTGAGGTACGTCCACGGGCCGGGCCGGTCGCAGGCCGCGTACAGGTTGTCCAGGACCGTCATGTCCTCGAAGAGTTCCAGTGACTGAAAGGACCGGCTCAGGCCCGCGCGGGCCCGCAGGTGCACGGAGGCGCCGGTCAGGTCCCGGTCGCCGAGGCGTACGGTGCCGGAGGCGGGCCGGGTGAATCCGGTGACCGCGTCGATGGCGGAGGTCTTGCCCGCGCCGTTCGGGCCGATGAGACCGGTGACCCGGCCGGGCTCGATGGCGAAGGAGAGGTCGTCGACGGCGACGACACCGCCGTAGCGCACGGTCAGGCCGCTGACGCGGAGGGGGAGGGGCGCCGCACGGTGGGCGTCCGGCACGGACTCGGGAGGCGTCGCCGGTGGGCCCGCCGCCCGGTCGTCGGAGCGCTTCCGGAGCAGCTTGCGCTCGACTGCCGCCGTCTGCTTGCCCAGCCCTTGCCCGATCCCGTCCTGGTTGCCCACCAGGGTGAGCAGCAGAATGATCCCGCCGATCAGCGGCATCCACTCGCTCAGCCCCGGTACCACCAGATCCCCGAAGCGGGCGCCGATCGTGCCTGCGGCGAACGTGGCGCCGAACAGCGGGCCCACGAGGAAACCGACGCCGCCGATGACGGCGAGGCCGAGCGCGGTGATGGAGTCGAAGCTCGCGAAGTCGGAGAAGACCACCGAGGTCGAGCGGAAGCCGGTGAGGACCCCGGCGAGCGCGGCGATCGCCGCCGACACCCCGAACGCGTACAGCTTCGTGGCGCGGACGCCGATGCCGAGTGCGGCAGCGGCCCGCTCGTTGGCGCGCACCGCGATCAGCCGGCGGCCGCTGCGGCTGCGTCGGAGGTTGGCCACGACCAGCGCGGCACCGACGAAGAGAAGCAGCACCAGGGCCGCGTACCGCTGTGGATGGTCGACGCCGGAGATGTCGATGCCGAAGAGCGTCTGCTTGCCCACCGCGATGCCGTCGCTGCCGGGTGTGGTGGCGAGGTCGGTGTTCTGGAAGACCATCACCTCGAGCGTGGTGCCGAGGCCGAGGGTGATGATCGCGAGGTTGACTCCACGGGTGCGGACCGCGGGCAGGGCGAACAGGAGGCCGATCGGTACAGTCCCCAACACGCCTGCCAGCAGGGCGAGTTCGAAGGGCCAGCCCCAGTCGGCGACCGCGTGCCCGGCGATGAAGGCGCCGGTTCCGGCGAGTGCGTACGCAGCGAGGGAGACCTGGCCCGCGTAGCCGGTGACCACCACGATCGACAGGATGATCAAGGAGAGCACCAGCGTGTTGGTGATCGCGTCGGCCCACTGTGGCGTGGACAGCGCCACCAGCAGCAGGGCGACGGCCACAGCTATCGCAAGCGCCACGGGCCGTACGCGTCCGGTGCCGAGCGCCGGCAGCCGGTCGAGGAACGTGCCGCGCAGCGGCAGCGCCCGGCCGCGGGCCACCAGGACCAGGGCGATGACGAGGAACGGCACGGAAGCCGCGAGGCCCGTGATGTCCGTGCCGTAGCGGGTCAGTTCGGACTGCACGATGCCGATGACGAGGCCGCCCGCCAGGGTGACGGGGAACGAGGAGAACCTGCCGACCAGGGCGGCGGCCAGCGCGCTCAGCAGGAGCGTGGTCAGCCCGCTCACAGACAGGCCGATGACCGGCACGATCAGGATGCCGGTCAGCCCCGCGAGCGCCGAGCCGAGTCCCCAGTTGGCGGCAGCGATCAGATCCGCGGACCAGCCGAGCGAGGAGGCGGCTGCCTGGTTCTCCGCGACTGCCGTGGTGCCGAGCCCGAACAGGCTGCGCTTGTAGAGGAGATGGAGCGCGACGGTGATGGCGATCGCGATGGCGAGCAGCCAGATGCGGTCCTCGGACACCGTCGCCCCGGCCACTTCCACCAGGTCGGACGGCAGTTTGCCGGGTACGAGCTGCACGCTGTCGCCGTACCGTTTCACGGCGGCGGCGGTGAGCACGATGAACACCGCCAGGGTGCCCACTAGCCGGGCCAGTGAGGAGGCCCGGCGCAGCGGGCGCATCACCAGCAGATGGGTGAGCACCCCCAGTAGCCCGGCCACCAGGACCCCGCAGCCGACGGCGGTCCAGTAGGGCACGCCGTGCTGCGTGGCGAGCTCCCATTGCACATAGGCGGCGGTCATCCCGATCGCGCCATGCGCGAAGTTCAGGACGCCGGAGCCTCTGTAGATCAGCACGATGCCTTGTGCGGTGAGCGCGTAGAGCGCACCGAGCCCGAGGCCCAGAAGCGCGAAGCGCAGGATGTCGTCCACCAGATGAACCTCCAGGGCTCCATGAGTAGCGAACGCCCGATGCTGCGACAAGACCGTACAGCACATTTATTTAAATAATTATGGCAAGAGTACTTCTCTAACGACACTTCCCACTCCATGCTGGTCGCGTCTCAACGTCGCCCGTCCGGGGCGCGAGCCTTCGCGGAGGAATCATGAACAACCCACGCCGACGCAGAAGTACCGCAGCGAGCTGTCTCGCGATGACCGGAGCCCTGCTCGCCGCCGGCTGCGGTGGTGGTGCCGAGGAGGAGCCCACCGGCAGCGCGGCCGCCGCGTCCGCGCTGACCGGCGCACAGGTCAAGGTGATGGTCTGGGCACCGGAGAACACCCAGGGCAGCGCACAGCCCGGCGTCCGGATCACGGCCCAGGCGTACGAGAAGTGGATCAACGCGAACGGCGGCATCAAGGGCGGCCCGCTCAAGGTCCTCACCTGCAACGAGAAGAACGACCCCGACGAGGCCGAGAACTGCGCCCAGCAGGCGGTCAGCGAGAAAGTGGTCGCGGTGGTCGGCTCGTACAGCCTCGCCGGCGACCGCTACATGCCGATCCTCGAGAAGGCCGGCATCCCCTACATCGGCGGGACCGGAGTGTCGGCCGCGGAGTTCTCCAACCCGCTGTCCTTCCCGGTCAACGGCGGCACCCCCGTGGTCTTCGCCGCGCACGGACAGCAGCTGGTGGAGGCGGGCTGCGAGAAGATCTCCGGGGTGCGGTACGACGTCGCCGCCGCCGCGATCGTCAGCCAGTTCCTCGGCCTCGGCGTGACCTCCGCCGGCGGTAAGCCGCCCAAGGACCTGAAGGTGCCGGTGACCGCCACCGACCTCGCCCCGCAGGTGGCCGCCGCGACCAGGGACAGCGACTGCGTCAGCGTCATCCTGGGCACGCACTCGGACCTGTTCGTGAAGGCGTATGTGCAGTCCGGCGCCAAGACCGAACTCGGCAGCGTCGTCGGCAACCTCACCCCCGAACTGGCGGCAACCACCGGCGGCAGCAGCAGCCCGCTGGACGGCTCCGCCATCACCGGCTACTACCCGCCCATCTCCGACCCCGCCTGGAAGGACGCCGTCGCTGCCCTCGAGGGCAAGGACGTGGACCTCTCCAACGGGGCCAACGCGACGACCTGGGTGGCGTTCAAGGTCTTCAGCGAGGCCGCCGCGAAGCTGCCGGAGATCACCTCAAAGGCCCTGGTCGAGGAGCTCAACACGTCGAAGGGCATCAACACAGGGGGCTTGACTCCGCCGCTGACCTGGACGGACGCGACCGCGCTGCCCATGAAGGGGCTGAACCGGATCCACAACACCACCGCCACTGAACTGGTGTTGAAGGACGGGAAGATCGAGTGGGCGGAGTCGGGGTCGGACTTCGTCGACATGCGCAAGGCGCTTACGCGATCCGCTGGTTAGGCAGTTTGACGCTGCGGGTCCGTTGTGGCTGGTCGCGCCCGCGCGGCGAAGCCGCAAATTGACTCAGCCCCGCGCCCCTAACGGGGCGCGGAAGTGCCCCGGACGTCGGCAAGGCCGCGGAAGCGGAAACCCACCCCAACCCATGGAAGGAGAAGACCTGTGGCCACCAGCGCACCCGACCGCCCGGGCGCCATAAGCGAGGCGTCCGCCCAGGCTCTGATCGCGACCCGCGCCCTGTCCGCCGGGTACGGCACCCAGCCCGTCGTGCGCGACCTCGATATCGAGGTGCGGCCCGGTGAGGTCGTCGCGCTGCTCGGGCCCAACGGTGCGGGCAAGACGACGACGCTGCGGGTGCTCGCCGGCGATCTGGCGCCGATGAGCGGCGAGGTGCGCTGGCTGGGCGGTGCGGGCCGGGCGCCGCTGCACCGCCGGGCCCGGCAGGGGCTCGCCTACGTCGGTGAGCGTGCGGTCTTCACCCGGCTCGATGTGGCCGAGAACCTGCGGGTCGGCCGGGTGGAGGCGGCCCGCGCCCTGGAGCTCTTCCCCGAACTCGAGAAACGGCTCAGGACCGGGGCGGGCATGATCTCCGGCGGCGAGCAGCAGATGCTCTCCCTCGCGCGCGCCCTGTGCCGCTCGCCCCGGCTGCTCCTCGCCGACGAACTGTCGCTCGGGCTCGCCCCGTTGGTGGTCGAACGCCTGCTGCGCGCGGTGCGCGAAGCCGCCGACCGGGGCCTCGGGGCGCTGCTGGTCGAGCAGCACGTACGCAAGGTGCTGGACATCGCGGACCGGGTGTACGTACTACGCCGGGGCCGCATCGAGATGACCGGCACCCCGCGCGAACTGCGCGAGAACCTGGACGCCGTCGAGTCCTCCTACCTCGCCCGGCCGGGGACTTCGGCGTCCACGTGACGTCACCGCACGCTTAGGGCAGGCAGCCGACATGGGCGAGGGCCTGATGCAAGAGCACTCCCTGCCCGCCCGGCATTTCGCTCCTGACCAGCTCCGCCGCGGCCTCCTGGGGGCTGAACCACACCAGGTCCAGCGCATCCTGGCGAGGACGGCAGTCGCCGGTCACCGGGACGATATAGGCGAGGGCGACCGCGTGCTGGCGGGGGTCGTGGAACGGTGTGATCCCCTGCGTCGGGAAGTACTCGGCGACCGTGAAGGGCTGCAGAGAGGCGGGGACCTGGGGCAGTGCCATCGGGCCGAGATCCTTCTCCAGGTGGCGCAGCAGGGCGTCCCGGACGCGTTCGTGGTGCAGCACGCGGCCGGAGACGAGGTTGCGGCTGACCGTTCCGTCCGACCCGATGCGCAGCAGGAGCCCGATACTGGTGACCTCGCCGCTGTCGTCGACTCTCACGGGTACGGCCTCGACGTACAGGATCGGCATGCGGTCGCGCGCATACTCGAGTTCGTCGGGACTCAGCCAGCCGGGCGTGGTTTCGGTCATGTCAGACATTCGCTGATCATACTTTCCGTCGCTCAGCTTGCGCTCCCGCACAGTTCTGCGAAGCGCCGGACGCCGATGTTGCCGCCGGAGATGATCACGCCGACGCGGGACGGGAGCCGCTCGACGCGACCGGCCAGCAGGGCGGCCAGGGGGGTGGCGCCACTGGGCTCCACGATGATCTTCAGCCGCTCGAACGCGAACCGCATCGCGTCACGGATCTCGTCATCGGTCACCAGGAAGATGTCGTCGACCAGACGCTGATTGACCGAGAACGTCAGCTCGCCGGGGATCTCCGCCGCCTGCCCGTCGGCGATCGTGCGCGGCACCGGGATGGAGACGCGCCGGCCGGCCTCGAGGGACCGCTTGGTGTCGTCCCCGGACTCCGGCTCGATACCGATCATCCGGATCCCGCTGTGCAGGCCCTTGGCCGCCGTGGCGCTGCCCGCCATCAGCCCGCCCCCGCCGACCGGCGTGATCAGGGCGTCCAACTCCCCGGTCTCCTCGATCAGTTCGAGGGCTGCGGTGCCCTGCCCCGCGATCACCTGCGGATGCTCGTACGGCGGGATGAGCGCAAGGCCGCGATCCGCGGCGAGGGCCTCGCCGATGGCCGTACGGTCGCCGGTGTAGCGGTCGTACGTCACGATCTCCGCGCCGTAACCGGCGGTGGCATCCAACTTGGACTGCGGCGTGTCCTCCGGCATGAGGATCACCGCCGTGGTGCCCAACTCCCGTGCGGCGAGGGCGACGGCCTGGGCGTGGTTGCCCGAGGAGTAGGCGGCGATGCCCTTTGCCAGCTGCTCCGGCGACAGGCGGGACGCGGTGTTGTAGGCGCCGCGGAACTTGAACGCGCCGATGCGCTGGAAGTTCTCGCACTTCAGGAAGACCTGGGCGCCGACGAGCGCATCCAGAGTGCGCGAACGCAGTACGGGGGTCCGGTGGGCCACGCCCTTGATCTGCGCGGCGGCGTCGCGGACGTCGTCGAGGGTGACCGGGGGAGTGTGGGTCATGGCTTCGCTCCGTCGGGGTGGTGGGTGGTGCCGGGCTCGGTGCCGTCCGTCGTGGAGGCGTGGAGCGTCGCCCGGGCATCGGACAGGTAGTTGTAGGCGGAGGCCCGGGAGATGCCGAGCCGGGCGGCGACCTGCTCGACCGCGCGTCGTACGGCGAAGACGCCGCGCTCGTCCAGGCTGCGGAACAACTCGAGGCGGCCGGCGCGGTCGAGTTCCGACCAGGTCTTGTTCTGCCGCAGCTGATGGCTGTCGACGATGGCGTCCACGACGGAGCCGATGTCGTTGCCGAACGTCGTGGTCGGCACGGCGGCCGGTCCGGCGGCGACCCCCGCGAGCTCGCCGATCAGGGCGTGGGCCTGGTTGACGGCGGTGATGTCGAGATTGACGCACAGGGCGCCGAACACCGTGCCGGAGGAGTCGCGCAGGACCATCGTCGACGACTTGACGATCTTCCCCGTACGGGTACGGGTGAGGTAGTTCAACTCGTCGCGCGCCTCGTCACCGCGGGCCAGGATGCCCATCCCGATCTCGCTCATCGCCCCGCCGACAGCGCGCCCCGTCACCGAGCCCGCGATGGCGACCACGGATTCCTCCGGCCGCCGGAAGTCGTGCACGACCACCTCACAGAACGAGCCGAATGTCGCCGCGATGCCGTCGATGACGGGGGTGAGTGCGGCGATGATCGCGTCCTGCTCGTCGGTGGCGGTGGACATCACGTGCTCCAGGTTCTGGATGGAGGGGGTATCGGGTCTATCCGGTCTGGACATCCAGTCCAGTGCCTAGACTACACATCCAGAGGCGGATTTCGTACGGTGCTCATCCGGCCGTCCCTCCCCATGTGCCGGTCGGGACCGCATCCGGAGACCTACGGTGTGTAGTCGTGGTCCCCGTGCGGGACGGTGGACCGGAGGAGAGGGGGCGATATGACCGCAGTGTTCGTTCACGGTGTGCCCGAGACCGGTCAGTTGTGGGACCGGCTCCGTGCGCGCCTCTCGACCGACTCGATCGCCTTGGACCTGCCGGGGTTCGGCGTGCCGACTCCGAACGGTTTCGGGGCGACCATGGACGAGTACGGCCAGTGGCTGGAGCGGGCGTTGCGCGAGATCGACGGGCCGATCGACCTGGTCGGGCACGACTGGGGTGCGCTGTTCGTGGCGCGGGCCGCCGGGAACTCCGCCCTTCCCGTGCGGAGTTGGGTCATCGACGTGGCCGGGATCCTGCACCCGGACTACGTCTGGCACGAGTTCGCCCAGCTCTGGCAGACGCCGGGGGCGGGGGAGCAGTGGGCGAAGGCCTCGGTCGAGGCCGCTCCGGGAAGTCCGGAGAGTCCCGCTGCGCAGCTCAAGGGGGCCGGTGTGCCGGCCGAGGACGCCGAGACGTTGGGTGAGCGGCTCGACGCCACCATGGCCGCGTGCATCCTTGCCCTCTATCGCTCGGCGACGCCCAACCCGTATGCCCGCGCGGCGGCCGAGTTCTCCAGGCCCGCCTCCGCGCCGGGGCTGGTGCTCCAGGCCGTACTCGACCCCTTCGACGACCTGGCGGCCTCCGACGAGACGGCCGCCCGCCTCGGCGCCCGCACCGAGCGGCTTGAGGGAGTGGGCCACTGGTGGATGCTGGAGGACCCCGACACCGCGGCCGCCGTACTGGAACGGTTCTGGGTGGAGGCGGCTGACGGGCGGTCAGTCGAGGACATGCCGTAGATAGGCCTGCGGGTCGGCGAGATAGCGGCGCCAGTGGTCGACCAGGGCGAGTTCGCCCCACTGAACCCGGTGCATGCCGTGCTCGCCGACCTCGACGATGTCCGCACCGGGCAGCGCCGTCAGCAGCGGAGAGTGGGTGGCGCAGATGACCTGGCCGCCCTGCTGCGTCAACTGGTCGATATGGCCGAGCAGTTCGAGGCAGGACGAGAACGACAGCGCCGCCTCCGGCTCGTCCATCACATACAGCCCGGGCTGCAGGAACTTCCCCCGGAACGCTGCCAGAAAGCCCTCGCCGTGGCTGACGGAATCCGGTGCGAACCCTTCCCGGCGCAGTGCGTCCATCGCCGTCTCGGCCCGCAGAAAGAACCCCTTGCGGGCGGACCAACTGCCCAGCATGCGCCGTCCGCCCGGCGCCGCGTCGAACCGGATCCGCTCACCCAGCACCGACTTGCCGCGGCGGCTCGCATAACGCCAGTCGTGTGAGCCGCCCCAGGGGTCCAGCCCGAAGCCCTCCGCCAAGGCCTCGACCAGTGTCGACTTGCCCGAACCGTTCTCCCCGACCAGAAAAGTCACCGGAGCGGTGAACCGCAGCCCATCCGCCAGAAGCCGACGAACACAGGGCACGGACCAGGGCCACTCGTCATCCTCGTACGTGGACACGTGTGCGTACGCGCGTTCGATGATCACACGCCGAGTTTCTCATGGGGCACTGACAGGGCGCTGATGCCCTCCGCCCGGCCAGGACGTGTCGAAATTTTCGCGGCAGGAAACGCGGCAACCCTTTCGCCCGGCGCGGCAACTGCCTTGCGGCAATGCACGACTTCATGTCACCAGGGCGGTTGAAGTAATGGAAGCGAAGCAGCAGAAGGCGCGGCACCGCAGGCGCAAGGTCGGTCTGTCGATCGGGATCCCGGTGGCGGTGGCCGCGGCGGCGGGCATGGCGTACGGCACGGATCTGGGTGTGTTCGGCGAGGACGCGCAGCGCAGCGCCTCGGCGGCGACCGTGGCCCCGGCGTGGGCCGATGACGTCGCCGACGGCTTCGCGTCGGTCAACTCGCAGGGGCAGAACGGCACTTACGGCGGCCGCGACGGCAAGACAGTCACCGTGAAGACCCTTGCCGATCTGGAGAAGTACGCGACGGCCCCGGAGCCGTACGTCATCGTCGTGGCCGGGACCATCAACATGAACCCCAAGGGCAAGGAGATCAAGGTCGCCTCGGACAAGACGATCGTCGGCTCGGGGACCTCCGGGCAGATCGTCGGGGGCGGCTTCTTCCTCGGCCAGGGTGTGCACAACGTGATTATCCGGAACCTGACGATCCGGGACTCGTACGCCGGTGAGTGGAACGACAAGGACAACGACTTCGACGCCATCCAGATGGACGGCGCGCACCACGTCTGGATCGACCACAACGACCTGCGGCACATGGCCGACGGACTGATCGACAGCCGTAAGGACACCACCAATGTGACGGTGTCCTGGAACAAGCTGAGCGACAACAACAAGACCTTCGGCATCGGCTGGACCGAGAACACCACGGCCGATCTCACGATCCACCACAACTGGTTCCGCGAGACCGAGCAGCGCAACCCGTCCACCGACAACGTGGCCCACGCGCACCTCTACAACAACTACCTGCAGGACGTGCCGAACACGGACATCACCACGTCCTACGGCAACTACGCGCGCGGCAAGACGAAGATGGTGCTGGAGAACAGCGTCTTCGAGGGGCTCAAGAACCCCGTCACCAAGGACAGCACCGCGGCGGTGGTCCAGCGCGGCAACGTCTTCTCCGGCACCAGCGGCCGTAACGAGAGTGGGGGCACGGCCTTCGACCCGAAGAGCTTCTACAAGTACACCCTCGACAAGGCGGCCGACGTTCCGGCGCTGCTCAAGTCCGGAGCGGGGCCCCGGACTTCGATCGGTACGACGGCGACTGCAAGTACGAAGGCGAGTGCCGCCGCGACCACGCTCACCGTCGCCAAGGACGGCAGCGGGCAGTACAAGAGCGTCCAGGCCGCGGTCAACGCCGTACCGGCGAACAACACTTCACGGGTCGTCATTTCCATCAAGCCCGGCACCTACCGCGAGCTGGTCAAGGTCCCGCGCGACAAGCCGCATGTGACCTTCCAGGGCACGGGAGCCAGCCGCAAGGACACCGTGATCGTCTTCAACAACGCCGCGGGGACGCCGAAGCCGGACGGTTCGGGGAACTACGGCACCAGCGGCAGCGCGACCGTCGCCGTCGAGGCCGATGACTTCCAGGCCCGTAACCTCACCATCGACAACGACTTCGACGAGGCGAAGAACCAGAGCCTGAACGGACACCAGGCCGTCGCCCTGCGCACCGCCGCCGACAAGATCTTCCTTGACGGCGTCATCGTCACCGGCGACCAGGACACCCTGCTGCTGGACACACAGGCCAAGGACAAGCTCGGCCGCGTCTACGTCAGCAACTCCTACATCGTCGGGAACGTCGACTTCATCTTCGGCCGGGCCAGCGCGGTGATCAACAAGTCGGTGATCACGCTGAAGAAGCGGTGGAACGGCGACTCGGCGGGTTATGTCACGGCGCCCAGCACGGCTGCCAACCGCAAGGGCATCCTGATCGCCAACAGCACCGTCAACGGCGATGTTTCCGCGTCCAGCTTCCACCTGGGCCGCCCCTGGCACGCGGGCGGTGACGCCGCTCTCGACCCGCAGACCACGGTCCGTAACACGTCCCTGAGCAGCGCCATCAAGTCCGCTCCGTGGACCGACATGAGCGGCTTCTCGTGGAAGGACGACCGGTTCGCCGAGTACAAGAACACCGGTCCCGGCTCCGGTTCCGCGAGTGGCGACCGGCCTCAGCTGAGCGATGCCCAGGCCGCCGACCAGGAGATCGGCGACTGGCTGGGCGACTGGAAGCCGAGCGCCTCGTAGGACAGGCGGGGACTTTTCGGTCAGGCCCTCCGCTCGGCTCGATCCCGCTGTTCAATAGGAACTTAGGAACTGTTCAGTGGGAACGAACGATGCCCGTGAGAGGAGCCGTCCGTGTCCCCAGTGGTCGTGCCGCCCGTCGGTGCGCGCATCCGGCAGGCGCGCACCGCGCGGGGCATGAGCCTGCGCGGTCTGGCGAGGGAGATCGGCGTGTCCGCGAGCCTGATTTCGCAGATCGAGACCGGGAAGAGCCAGCCGTCGGTCAGCACGCTGTACGCGATCACCACCGCGCTCTCCATCCCCGTCGAGTCGCTCTTCGACAGCCCCGGCGGCTTCGACGGGGAGGAGACCGCGCCGCTGCCGGCTCCCGCCTCGCCCGTCGCCGGTCCGCCCGTTGCCGGTCCGCCCGGCACCGTCCTGCACGCGCTCGCCGCCTTCGCCGCCGACCCGGGTCACCGGATCGGGCCGCTGGTCAGGGCCGAGGAGCGGGAAGTGCTTGAGCTCGACTCGGGTGTCGTATGGGAGCGCCTTGGCCATGTTCCGGGTGCGGACGTCGACTTCCTGCTGGTGACCTACCGGCCCGGTGGTGCCTCCTCCGGCTCGGGCGGGCTGATGCGGCACCCGGGCACGGAGTACGGCTATCTGACCTCCGGCGAGCTGGTGCTCACCCTCGGCTTCGAGGAGTACACGCTCCGCCCGGGCGACGCGGTCTCCTTCGAGTCGACGACGCCGCACCGCTATCGCAACGACGGCGATGAACCGGCCGTCGGCGTCTGGTTTGTGTTCAGTATGCCTTGACACTCTCCTCGGGCGGTCGTTCACTCGAAGGGGAGGTTCGCCATGGCGATCCGTACGTTCGGGCCCAACGCCGTCGACTGGGAAGAGCGCGTAGACCTCGACCGGCTGCGCAAGGAACGCCTTGCCCGGCTGAACGCCGCGCTGAACCGTTCCGAGCTGGGCGCACTACTCAGCTTCGACTTCTCCAACATCCGCTACATGTCGTCCACCCATATCGGCACCTGGGCGATGGACAAGCTGATCCGTTTCGCGCTGCTCGTCCGCGGCGGCGAACCGGTCGTCTGGGACTTCGGCTCCGCCGCCCGCCACCACCAGCTCTACAACCCCTGGCTCGACTACAGCGACGGCAAGGGCGGCCCGCCCACCGGCGCCCGCGCCGGCATCTCGACCCTTCGCGGCGCCTTCCATCCGGACGCCGGGATCGCCGAGGACGTCGCCGCCAAGATCGCCCAGATGCTGCGCGAACACGGCCTGGCGGGCGAGCCGTTGGGCGTCGACCTGGCCGAGATGCCCGTACTGCACGCCCTCAAGGAAGAGGGCATCGACGTCGTCGACGGCCAGCAGGTCTTCCTGGAGGCCCGCCGTATCAAGACCGGCGATGAGATCTCCCTGCTCACCCAGGCCTGCTCGATGGTCGACGCGGCGTACGAGGAGCTGTACGGCTATCTGCGGCCGGGCGTGCGCGAGAACGAGTGCGTCGGGCTCGTCAGCAAGGTCCTCTACGACCTGGGCAGCGAGTACGTCGAAGGCGTCAACGCCATCTCGGGAGAGCGCTGTTCACCCCACCCGCACGTCTACAGCGACCGCCTGATCCGCCCCGGCGACCCGGCCTTCTTCGACATCCTGCACAGCCACCTCGGCTACCGCACCTGCTACTACCGCACCTTCGCCGTCGGCAGCGCCTCCGCCGCGCAGCGCGACGCGTACGTCCGCTGCCGCGCCTACATGGACGAGGCCATCGCCCTGGTCCGGCCGGGCACCACCACCGCCGACATCGTCCAAGTCTGGCCGCGCGCCGAGGAGTTCGGCTTCCCCGACGAGACGGCAGCCTTCGCCCTGCAGTACGGGCATGGGGTGGGCCTGTCCATCTGGGAGAAGCCCATCTTCAGCCGCCTCGTCTCGCTCGACCATCCCGAAGTCCTCGAAGAGGGCATGGTGTTCGCACTGGAGACGTACTGGCCTGCCGCGGACGGCTGGTCGGCGGCGCGGATCGAGGAGGAGGTCGTCGTCACCGCCGACGGGTGCGAGGTGATCACCAAGTTCCCGGCGGAGGAACTCCTCGTCGCGGGCCGCAAGTACTGGACGGTCGGCGGCGCCCTCAACACCCGCCGTGAGGCCCAGTCCCACCTCAACACCCCCGAGGGCAGGGGCGAGTCATGACCGGCGCGGCATCGACGAATGCGACGAATGCGGGTCAACTCCTCGCGCTCTACGAGCAGATGGCCGTGATCCGGCGTACGGAGAAGGCCGCCCACGACCTGTTCCTGGCCGGCCTCGTCAAGGGCACCACCCACCTTGCCTCCGGCCACGAGGCGATCGCGGTCGGCGCGAGCGCGGCCTTGCGGGACGACGACTACGTGTTCGCGACCTACCGCGGCCACCACCATGCGCTGGCCCGCGGCGCCACCCCCGAGGAATGCCTCGCCGAACTGATGAGCCGCGCCACCGGCCTCTGCAAGGCCAAGGGCGGCTCGATGCACCTCACCAAGGCCTCGCACAACATGCTCGGCTCGTACGCCATCGTCGGCGCCCATCTGCCCATGGCGGTGGGCGCCGCCTGGTCGGCCCGGCTGCGCGGCACCGGACAGATCGCCGTGGCCTTCTTCGGCGACGGCGCGACCAACATCGGGGCCTTCCACGAGGCGCTGAACCTGGCCGCCGTATGGAAACTGCCCGTGCTCTTCGTCTGCGAGAACAACCTCTACATGGAATACACGCCGATCGGCGACGTCACCGCGGTGGCGAACCCCGCCGCGGACCGCGCGCCCGCCTACGGCATCCCCGGCGAGATCGTCGACGGCAACGACGTGGTCCTCGTCCAGGAGGCGGTGGCACGGCTGGCGGACCGGGCCCGTGCGGGAGACGGGCCCAGCCTGCTGGAAGCACAGACCTACCGGCACTTCGGCCACAGCCGCACCGACCCGGCCACCTACCGGCCGGCCGAGGAGGTGGAGCGCTGGCTGAAGCACGACCCGCTGGACCTCGCCCGAGGGCGGCTCGCCGAACTCGGCGTGCCCGAAGAAGCGGTCACCGAAGCCGATGCGCGCGCAACCGACCTCGTACAGCAGGCAGTTGAGGCCGCAAAGCAGGCGCCCGCAGCCGATCCGCGGGAGGCGCTGACCGACGTATGGGCTGACGGAGGTGCGGCGTGGCGGACGTGATCACCTACCGCGAGGCGGTCGCCGAGGGCATCGCGCGCGAGATGCGGCGCGATCCGTCGGTCGTCTGCCTGGGGGAGGACATCGGCGCGGCGGGCGGGGTGTTCAAGACGACCGTCGGGCTGCACAAGGAGTTCGGATCCGAGCGGGTGTGGGACACGCCGATCTCCGAACAGGCCATCGTCGGGGCGGCGATGGGCGCCGCGATGACCGGGATGCGGCCCGTCGCGGAGATCATGTTCTCCGACTTCCTGGCCTGTTGCTGGGACTACCTCGCCAACGAGATACCCAAGGTCCGGTACATGACGGGCGGTCAGGTCACCGTGCCGCTCGTCGTCCGCACGGCCAACGGCGGCGGTCTCGGCTTCGGCGCCCAGCACTCCCAGGCCACCGAGAACTGGGCGTTCACCGTCCCCGGACTGAAGATCGCGGCACCCGCCACGCCCGCGGACGTGATCGGCATGATGGCCGCCGCCATCCGCAGCGACGACCCGGTGGTCTTCTTCGAGCACAAGGGACTGTTCGCGACCAAGGGGCCGCCCGCACCACCGGACCACATCGTCGAGCTGGGGCAGGCCGCCGTCGTACGCGAAGGCGCCGACGTCACGCTCGTCGCCCTCGCCTCGATGGTGCCCGTGGCGCTGACGGCCGCCGAACGGCTGGCCGAGGAGGACATCGACGCCGAGGTGATCGACCTGCGCTGCCTGGTGCCGCTGGACACGCGCACGGTGCTCGGTTCCCTCGCGAAGACCTCGCGGCTCGTGACCGTCGAGGAGAACCCCTACCAGGGCGGATGGGGCGGCACCCTCGTATCGGTCGTCGCCGACGAGGGATTCGGCCTCCTCGACGCGCCCGTACGCCGGGTCGCGGCCGAGTGCGTGCCGCTGCCCTTCGCGGACGCGCTCGAAGAACAGGTCATCCCCACCGCCGACAAGGTCGTGACGACGGTCCGGCAGCTCACCGCGTACTGAACACAGCATGGGAGGAAGGCCGATGACCAGTCGGATGCTTCTGCGCTCGGGCCACGTGATCTCGATGGACCCCGGCATCGGGGACCTGCCCGAGGGCGATGTACTGATCGAGGACGGGAAGATCACGGCGGTCGAACCGCGGATAGACGCCGAAGTCGACGCCGAAGTCCTCGACATGACCGGCCGCATCGTCGTGCCGGGCTTCGTCGACACCCACCGCCACACCTGGGAGGCGCCCATCCGCGGCTGCGCGCCCAATGCCACGCTCGACGACTACTTCGTCGAAGTCCTCGACACCTTCGCACCCGTCTACGGCCCCGAGGACGTGTACGCGGGCAACCTCGCGGGCTCCCTCGAGTGCCTGAACGCCGGGATCACCACGCTCGTCGACTGGTCGCACATCAACAACACACCCGAGCATCCCGACGCCGCCGTGCGGGCGCTGAGCGAGACCGGGATCCGCGCCCAGTACGCGTACGGCAGCGCCAACACCTCGCTCGCCGACTACTGGTTCGACAGCAAGATCGCCATACCGGCCGACGACGTACGACGGATGAGGGAGCGTCACTTCGCCTCCGACGACAGCCTGCTGACCATGGCGCTCGCCACCCGCGGCCCGGGATTCTGCATCAACGACGTCGTCGAGGCCGAGTGGCGCCTCGCGCGCGAGCTGGACATCCCGATCACCGTGCACGTCGGCATGGGCCGACTGGCCGGCCGCTTCGGGATGGTCAAGCAACTGCACGACCTCGGGCTGCTCGGCTCCGACACCACCTACGTCCACTGCTGCTACTTCAGCGAGGAGGAGTGGCGGATGGTCGCCGACAGCGGCGGCACGGTCTCCATCGCGCCGCAGGTGGAGCAGCAGATGGGGCACGGCTGGCCGCCCGTCATGAAGGCGATCGAGTACGGGCTGCGGCCGAGCCTGAGCATCGACGTGGTCACCACCGTGCCCGGCGACATGTTCACCCAGATCCGCGCGGCCTTCGGCGGCGAGCGCGCCCGGGTGAACGCCGAGTGCTGGCAGGCCGACACACCCGTTCCCGCAACGATGCTGACCGCACGTCAGATGCTGGAGATCGCCACCGTCAACGGCGCACATGTCGCGGGACTCGAGCACCGCACCGGCTCACTGACCCCCGGCAAACGTGCCGACATCGTCGCCATCGACGCGACGGCCCTCAACATCGCGCCCCTCATCGACCCCGTGGCCGCGGTGACCCTGTGCGCCGACGTGTCCAACGTCGACACGGTCGTCGTCGACGGCACGGTCCGCAAGCGCGACGGCAAGCTGCTCGCCGACACCGAGCGGGCGCGGCGGCTGGTCGAGGAGTCCCGCGACCGGCTGGTGGCGGCGGTCGAGGCCCGCAAGAAGCAGCAGGCGTGAGGGAGCCCGGACACAGGGCGCGGAGGAAGGGACGGGCATGACCCACTTCGCCGTACGGCGGGCGGCGGACGCCACGTTCGCCGCGCCGCCCCAACTGCCGTACCCCAGCAGCGGGTTCAGGCGACGGACGGTCGTCGACGAGGCGGACGGCGCCGTGCACAGCGGCTTCGGTATCTGCGAACTGGCGCCGGACGGAGCGATCGGCGCCCACGTGAACGCGTACGAGGAGTCCTTCCACGTGCTGTCGGGCACGGTCATCCTCGATGTTCCCGAAGGCTCGTACCTGCTCGAGGAAGGCGACTACGGACTGCTGCCGACGGGCGTGCCGCACGCCTGGCGCGGCGCCGGGGACACCGCCGCACGCTGGGCGGACATGCTCGCGCCGGTGCCGAGGGCCCGCTACGGCTACGACACCCAGGCGGTACCCGCGTTGCCTGCCCGCGAGCCGGTCCGCATCGACGTACGCGACCCGCGCACCCGCTCGTTCGGCCACTTCGAGGCCGCCCAGATGGACCCCGGCAAGCAGTCCCAGGACCTCCTGGCCGTGTCGGCCAGCATGCGGACCGCGCTGCTCGTCTACAGCGGCATCACCGTGAAGATGATGGTGGACGAGGACCTGGGAGCGGTCGCCTCGACGATGTTCATGGTGCAGTACGCGCCCGATGGCGTCGCCGGCAGCCATGACCACCCCTTCGAGGAGACGTATCTGATCGTCGAGGGCACCGTGGACGCCACCTTCGACGGCGAACGCCACCGGCTCGGCGTGGGCGACGCGGCCTGGGCGGGCGCCGGTTGCGTGCACAGCTTCGCCAACGCCGGTACGGGACCGGTGCGTTGGCTGGAGACACAGGCACCGCAGCCGCCGTCGCGGCACTCCTACCGGTTCACCAGGGACTGGGACTATCTGCGGGAGACGTTGGGGGAGAAGCCATGAGCAGCGTGGTCGTCATCGGCGGAACCTCCGGGATCGGCAGGGAGTTCGCCCGGCATCGCGCGGCGAGCGGTGACGAGGTCGTACTCACCGGGCGCGACGCCAGTCGGGCCGCCATCGCCGCGAAGGAGACCGGCGCGTCCCTCGGGCTCGCCCTCGACCTGTCCCGGCCGCACGACATCGCCACGGCGCTGGCCGACATCGGGCGCGTCGACCACCTCGTCCTCGTCGGGATCTCCCGCGACAGCAACAGCGTCACCGAGTACGACATCGACGCGGCCGTCCGCCTGGTCACGCTGAAGCTCGTCGGCTACACGGAGGTCGTGCACGCGCTGCGGCCGAGGTTGCACGACGACAGCGCCATCGTCCTGTTCGGCGGCCAGGCCAAGGAGCGCCCCTACCCGGGCGCCACCACGGTGGCCACCGTCAACGCGGGCGTCACCGGCCTCGTACGCACCCTCGCCACCGAACTCGCCCCAATCCGCGTCAACGCCGTGCACCCGGGCGTCGTCGGCGACAGCCCCTTCTGGTCGGGCAAACCGCTCGACGCCCTGATCGAGACGACGCCCACGGGACGGTTGGCCACCATGCGGGACGTGGTGGATGCCGTGGACTTCCTGCTCGGCAACCGGTCGGTCAACGGGGTCGACTTGAGCGTCGATGGGGGGTGGACGCTGCGTTGACGGCGCGCTTGGCGATCGTCGGGAGGGGCTGAGCTCAGCGAACTGTGCGAGGAGCGCCGGGGCTTCGGCTCCGAGATGAAGCGCGACCGCGTGGCTGGGGCGCATGGCCGAGTCTGATTCGGGAGACCGGCGTGCTTCGCACCCGTGCTGCCGTGCAGCGCGGGGCCGAAGGGATGCCGTCCTCGCGCCGGCTCAGGTCACCGGATTCCGGGCGGCTCTGGTCACCATGCGCTGATGACCGGCGCGTCGGGTTCGTGCTGCCGCCAGGCCTCATTGATGCGCTCGAGCCGGGCCGCGGCGGCGATGCCGCACAGGGACGCGACCTTGCCGTCGCTGACTTCGAACCACACGGCGCCCACGACCCGGTCGTCGACCACAGCGAGGGCGGCCGGGGAGCCGTTGACCAGCGCGAGGTGGATCGCGGGGGAGCCGCCGGCCAGCCGCCGCTTCGCCGGCGTGGGCTTGAAGCCGGCCCGCACGTAGGCGGCGATGCGCTCGCGCGTGTTGTACCGCAGCAGCCGCTTGGCCAGTCCGGCGCCGTCCGAGACCATCGTCGCGTCGTCGGTGAGCAGCGCCACCAGCCGTTCGGTGCGCCCCGACGTGGCCGCGGCGAGGAACTCCTCGACGACCCGGCGCGCGGACGCGGGGTCCACCTCGTCGCCGCGGCGGCGCTCGGCGGTGACCCGGCGCCGGGCCCGGTGGACATGCTGCTGGCTCGCGGACTCGGTGATGTCGAGGATCCCGGCGATCTCGGCGTGGGGATACGAGAAGGCCTCGCGCAGGACGTAAGCGGCCCGCTCGACCGGCGAGAGGCGCTCCATGAGGGTCAGTACAGCCAGGGACACCGATTCGCGCTGCTCGAAGGTTTCGGCGGGGCCGAGCATCGGGTCGCCCTCGAGGAGCGGCTCGGGCAGCCAGGCACCGGCTGCACGCTCATGGCGCGCCTGTGCCGAGCGGAGCCGGTCGAGGCAGAGGTTGGTGACGACCTTGGTCAGCCAGGCCTCCGGCACGTCGATGCGGTCCCGGTCCGCGGCCTGCCAGCGCAGGAACGTGTCCTGCACTGCGTCCTCGGCGTCGGCCGCCGAGCCGAGCAGACGGTACGCGAGCGAGGCCAGCCGGCCCCGGCTGGCCTCGAACCGATCGATGGCTGCGCTGTCCATGCGGAGCAGCTTATGCGGCGATCCCCACACCGGCCGGGTCGGGCGCGGTGGCCAGGCGGCGCCTGCGCTTCGGCATACCGAAGGTGGGGTGGGCGATGCTCCACCCGGCCGTCTTGAGCACGCCCGACTTGAGCAGCGCGGCGGTCAGGCCGCCCAGGTACCAGGACTTCGACCGGACGTCCCCGTCCACCATCTGAAAGATCGCGTCCCGCCGCCCGAGGCTGATGTGGTTGCCGTAGTACTTCAGCCCGGTGGTCGGGACCTCGCCGCCGGTCAGGCGCGCGATGATCGCGGCGGTCGCCTGCATGTTGGTGAAGCCGGCCGAGGCGCAGGACATCGGCAACGGCCGGCCGTTCTCGCCGATCGCGTAGGCGCAGTCACCGGCGGCGTAGACGTCCGGGTGCGAGACCGAGCGCATGGTGCGGTCGACGACGACCTGGCCGGTCTCGGCGACCTCCAGGCCGCTGGCGGCCGCGATCGGGTGCACGGCGAACCCGGCCGACCACACGGTCACTTCGGCCGGGACGGACCTGCCGTCGGCGGCGATCGCCCGAGTCGGCTCGACGGCTTCGATGCGGGTGTGTTCGTGGACGGTGATGCCGAGCCGGTCGAAGGCCTGGCGCAGGTGACGACGGGCCTTCGGGGAGAGCCAGGCGCCCAGCTCGCCGCGGGCTGCGAGTGCGACCGAGAGGTCGGGCCGGGACTCGGCGAACTCGGTGGCGGTCTCGATGCCGGTCAGCCCCTCACCGACGACCAGCACGGTGCCGCCCTCGCCCAGGCCGGCCAGCCGCTCACGCAGCCGCAACGCCGAGGACCAGCCGGTCACATCGAAGGCGTACTCGGCCACGCCGGGGACGCCATGATGGGCGACCGAGCTGCCGAGCGCGTAAAACAGGGTGTCGTACGTCAACTCGCCGTCGCCGTCCTCGCTGGTAAGGGCGACGGTCCTGCGCTCGGGGTCGATGCCGGTGACACGCGCCAGGCGCAGCCGTACCCCGGTGCCAGCGAAGACGTCGGCGAGCTTGCGGAACGCGAGGTCCTGGCCGATCGCGAGCTGGTGGAGCCGCATCCGCTCGACGAAGTCGGGCGCGGCGTTGACGATGGTGATCTCGACGTCGGCGGGGGAGAGCCGGCGGGCCAGATTTCCGGCGGCGTAGGCCCCGGCGTATCCGGCGCCGAGGACGACGATGCGGTGCTTCATGGCGTGGCTCCTGTCTCGTTGGCGTGCCCCTTGAACGAGACGGCGCCCCGATTGCTGACAGGAGCCGAGTGTGACGCGGGTCACCGAGGCTTCAGTCCTCGCCCGCGAGTTTCTCCGCGCGCCGCAGAACGTCCTCCACGATCTTCTTGTCGAGCGCGGCCCGCACCAACGCGGCTGCCAGCACGGCCGGTTCGGTGTGACCGGCAAGCTTCACCAGATGGTCGGGTTCCTTCGGCAGCCCGAGCCGCTCCGCGCCCTGGAGTGCCTTCGCGTCGAGCCAGGGGGCGGCCTCGGGCCAGACCAACTGCACCTCGCGCAGGAAGATGTCCACGCCGGCCGGGCCGAGAGCCGGTATCTCCCGCAGCAGGGAACGGAGTTGGTCGAGGTCGCCGTCCGCCTCGTCGCGCATCCGCCGCAGATCGCCGCCCCAACGCTCCAGCAGCAGCTCGGCACCCTCACCGAGCATCGTCGCCGTGCGCTCGTCGTAGCGCCGATAGCCGCCCTCGCCCAGCGCGTCGACCCGCTGCTGCCAGCTCGCGTCGGCCATCCGGCGCGCATCGCGCATCCCCGCGTCGTACAGGGCGCGGGTGGCCGCGAGGGCGACGGAGCCGCGGATCCGCGCGCTGAGGAGGCAGGCCATGACCAGGGTGCGGTACAGCGGCTGCGGTGTGTTCCGCAGCTTGATGCCCGCCTCCTCGGCGAACGTACGGCCGTGTTCGGCGACCAGCGTCTCGATGACCCGGCTGTCCCGGTCGGCTCGTCTGGCCATGACTACGGCCTGAGCGGGTCGTGGCCGAGCGTCATCAGCCGGTGACGGCGCTCGGTCTCCTGGGCCGAGGGGTCCGCGGCCGCGGTCTCTCCGGCCGTGGGCTCCAGCGAGGGGTCCGTCTCCGCCTCGACGGTTTCCACGACCTCGTACATCACGCTGATGTCGTCCTCGGTGAGGTCCGTACGACGCTTCTGGAGGATGGCCAGGACATGCTGACCGGTGGGCGAACCCGCGTGCTCCGGCAGCGGTTCGGTCTCCTCGTCGGCGTCGCTCACCTTCAGCCAGGTGGCCAGTTCCTGCGAGGTCATGTTCACCACGCGGTGGAACTCGTCCCACAGCACGTCGAGTTCGAGGGCGTCGGCCATTGCGTACTCCTTCCGTTTCGTACGCTCAATACGGTCGTACGCGGTCATGCGCCTGGCCGTGGTCAGTCGCGCGGCCAGTCCTCGGCCTGGAACATCCAGCGGTGCTTCTCGAGTTCGGCCGTGAGGGAGATGAGCAGGTCCTGGGTCACGCGATCGGCTTCGTCCGTCGCGTTGATCCGCTCCCGGAGCTGCCCGATCGTCGTATCCAGGGACTCGATGAGCAGGCCGACAACCTCGGTGTCCTGCACCCAGCCCTCCTTCGGGCTCTGGTGGGCGCAGGTCGCGGCGATGGTCTCGGGCCGGCCGTCGGGCGGAATGCCGAGTGCCGCGGCGCGTTCGGCCACGGTGTCGGAGTACGAACGTGCCGTGGCGACGACCTCGTCGAGCTGGAAGTGAATGGAGCGGAACCGGGGGCCCACGATGTTCCAGTGGACCTGCTTGCCGATGAGGGACAGCCCCAGCAGGTCCACCAGGGTGCCCTGCAGGGCGGTACCGACCACCTGACGCGCGGGGTCGGGCAGGGTGCTCTTCACCACAGTCATGACGCGCTTCTCCTCGTGGTTTCGCGGCTTCTGGTTTCGCGGCTTGTGCCTGCCGGGCTCATGCCTTCGGGGCTCAGGTTCTCGGGACTGAAGTTTTCGGGGCTCGTGGGCTGACGTCGGACAAGTCGAAGCAGCTCCGCGCGTTCCTCCTCACACGTTCCGCCCCACACACCCGAGGTCTGTCCGGTGTCGAGCGCCCAGGCCAGGCACTGGTAGGACACCGGGCAGCGGGCACAGACTTCCTTGGCGGCCTCAACTTCGTGCAGGGCCGGGCCGGTCGTGCCCACGGGGAAGAACAGTTCCGGGTCCTCATCCGCGCAGGCTGCTCTGCGCAACCACTCCATGCGGCCGCGAGTGCCCAAGGCGGATCAGCGGAAACACCCGCCGTTCGGGGCTCTGTTTCGCGAGAACGCGGTCCGGTCGGTTCCCGAATAGGGGGCCGGTCAGGTTCCGACTAGCCGGTCCCGTCAGTTGCCGAGTACTCGATCCGGTCGGTTGCCGAGTACTCGATCCGGTCGGTTGCCGAGTACGCGGTCCGGTCGGTTGCCGAGTACGCGGTCCGGTCAGTCGCCGAGTACGCGGTCCACGAAGCCCGTCACGTCCGCGAGGACCGCGGCCTTGTCCGTCTCGTTGAACACCTCGTGCTGGGCGCCCGGGTAGACGCGCTCGGTCCAGTCGGCCCCGCGCAGTTCCTCGACGCCCGCGCGGCTGGCGGACAGCGGCACGATGCGGTCGTCGTCGCCGTGCAGCCACAGCAGCGGAAGCGGGCCCACACCGCCGCTCTTGGAGATCGTCTCCAGCGTACGGACGAACGCCTCCAGCGTCGGGCGCTTGAACGGGCCGTGCCAGACGAGCGGATCCGCCGCGTACTCCTCGCCCACCGAAGGGTCGCGCGACAGCGTCGCCGGGTCGATGGGGACCTCGGGGATCGGGTCCTGCGCCAGCAACTGTCGGGCCACCTGCCAGTCACCGATCACCGGCCCGGACAGCACGAGCGCGGTAAGACCATCCCCGTACCGCTGTGCGTACCGCGCCGCGATCAGCCCGCCCATGGAGTGCCCGATCAGCACGACGGGCACCCCGGGATACGCGGCACGGGCCAGCCGCTCCACCGCGTGGACGTCGGTCACCACGTCCTCGAAGTCCTCGATCAGAACCCGCTCGCCCGCCGACTTCCCGTGCCCCATGTGGTCGGGCCCGAACACCGCGGCGCCATGCCCGTTCAGTACGTCCGCCACGTACTCGTACCGGCCGATGTGCTCCCCGTAGCCATGGACCAGGAGCGCGACGTACCGTGGCCGCTCCCGTGGCCACTCGCGTGCGGTGATGCCGCCCCTGGTACCGGTGAGGGTGTGCTCGCGGGAGTCGGCCATGGCTCGGTCCTCCATCGACGTCGGCGAAGGTCCCGAGGATCTTCCCAGGGGAGCGGGCGGAGGTCCACCGTGCGTGAGCAGGGGCGGGCACCAGCGGGGGACACCAGCGGCGGGCTCATGGCGTTGTGCCCCTACGGGCAGTTGGCTCGCCACGGGCAGTCGGCCCTGCACGGGCCAAGCGGCCCTGATGGCCAAGCGGCCCATGGGCAAGGGGCCACCTGGCGAGACGGTCCTGACACGGCGAGATCGCTGCGCATAGCATCAGTCTCCGCATGAACACGATGACCCTCTGGCACATCTCCGTCTGGGAGTTCGCCGCTCTCGCCGCCGCGGCCATGCTCGTCGGCTTCTCGAAGACCGCCGTGAGCGGGGCCAACACGGTCAGCCTCGCGATCTTCGCCGCCGTCCTGCCCGCCCGCGCCTCCACCGGCGTGCTGCTGCCCATCCTCATCGTCGGGGACGTACTCGCCGTGCTCACCTATCGCCGGCACGCCCACTGGCCCACGCTGTGGCGGCTCTTCCCGGCGGTGGCGGGCGGCGTGGTCGTCGGCACGGTGTTCCTGATGTGGGCGGACGACCAGATCGTACGGATGTCGATCGGCGCGATTCTGCTGCTGATGGCCGGGGTCACGGTGTGGCGCCGCCGCCAGGCCACGCCGGAGGAGGAGCCGGAGGAGGTGACGTCGCGTGCGGGCCGGATCAAGGCGCGTTCGTACGGTGTGCTCGGCGGCTTCACGACGATGGTCGCGAACGCGGGCGGCCCCGTCATGTCGATGTATCTCCTCTCCGCGGGCTTCCGCAAGCTCGGCTTCCTCGGGACCTCGGCCTTCTTCTTCCTGATCGTCAACGTGTCCAAGGTCCCCTTCAGCGTCGGCCTCGGCCTCATAGACGGCAACTCCCTGCTGCTGGACGCCGCCCTCGCCGCCTTCGTCGTCCCGGGCGCAGTGATCGGCAAGCTCGCCGTGGACCGCATCAACCAGCGGCTCTTCGAGCAGCTGGTGATCGCGGCGACGGTGGTGGGCGGGGCGCAGCTGTTGCTTCGGTGAGCTTGGCGGTTTGTCGACTTCTGCGGCTCGTATGTGCGTCGACTCCTGTGGCCCGCGCGTGCGGCTGACTGCCGTAGGCCGTGCGCGCGGTTGAGTGCTGTGGCCCGTACGGGCGGTGGAGTGCTGTGGCCCGTACGCGGTGGACTCCCGTAGCCCGTACGCGGCTGACCACCGTGGCCCCTACGCTCGGCTGATTTCTGTGCCCGTACGCTCGACGCCATGTCCCCGCATGCCCGTGCCGATACCCCTGCCTCTGCCCATGCCCATGCGCATGTCCTGGTCCTGGGCGGCACGGCCGAGGCCCGCGAACTCGCCGCGGCCCTCACCGCCCGGCCTGGCATACGCGTGACCACCTCGCTTGCGGGCAGGGTGTCGCGGCCGGGGGCGCTCGACGGGGACGTACGCGTCGGGGGATTCGGCGGGGCGGAAGGGCTCGCCCGGTGGCTGCGCTCGGAACGCGTGGACACACTCGTCGACGCCACGCACCCCTTCGCCGCGGGCATCACGGCGAACGCCGTGCGGGCCGCGAGGGCTGCGGGCGTCCCGGCCATAGTCCTGCGCCGCCCCGGCTGGCAGGCAGGGCCAGGCGACCGCTGGCACTCGACGACCTCCCTCACCGAAGCCGCCGATCTTCTCCCGTCGCTGGGCCGCCGAGTCTTCCTCACAACGGGCCGCCTTGGCCTGGCGACCTTCGCCCCCCTCTCCGAACTCCACTTCCTTCTACGCTCGGTGGATCCCCCCGAGCCACCTCTGCCGCCCCACACAGAAGTCCTGCTGGCCCGAGGCCCGTTCACGGTGGAGGACGAGACGACACTCCTGCGCGAGCACGCCATCGAAGTCCTGGTGACAAAGGACAGCGGCGGCGCAGCGACATCGGCCAAACTGACGGCCGCCCGCACCCTTGGCGTCCCGGTCGTGGTGGTACGGCGCCCACCGCTGCCGGAGGGAGTGACGCCGGTCGCCGATGTCTCCGAGGTACTGGCTTGGTTGGACGGCGGCCTTTGGGGGACGGGGCTCTGATCGGGCGCCCGTGCGGGGGGCTGCTGCCGACTGCACCGGCGCTGCGTGTGGGGTCTGGGGCGGAGCACCAGGGGATGGGAGAGGGTAGGGGCGGCGGGGGCGAAATCCGCTCGCCAACGCTGCCCTCTTGCGGTGCCGTATCGCGCCCCTTCAGGCGCGCGGGGCTATGGCATGTGGGGCTCCGCCGCGATGGGGGCCCCGCTTGAGCGCAGCCGAGAGTGGGGGAGCGACCAGCCACGACGCACCCGCAGCTTCGAACCGCCTTTCCCGCGGAGCGCCCAGCCCCGCGAGATGCGGGGCCACGCGGCGGGGCCGGTGCACAACAGGCCCCGCCTACCCCCGCGCCCGCCTGCGCAGCAAATACGTATCCATGATCCAGCCCTTCCGCTCACGAGCCTCCGCGCGGAGCTCGGCGATGCGAGGCGCCGTATCAGCGAGCGGGCCCGAAGCGAGGATCTCGTCCGGCGTGCCTATGTACGCGCCCCAGTAGATGTCGATGTCCTGGTCGGCGTACCGCTGGAAGGCCTGGTGGGCGTCGAGCATGACGACGACGTCGTCGACGCCCTCGGGGAACCCTTCCGCAAGGCGTCGGCCCGTCGTGATCTGAACCGGTCCGGCGACACGATTGAGGCCCGTGCGATGGCGGGCGACCAGCGCGGAGACGCTGCTGATGCCGGGTACGACGTCGTAGTCGAAGGCCACCGCGCCACGCTCGAGGATCTCCTCCAGGATCCCAAGTGTGCTGTCGTACAACGCGGGATCACCCCACACCAGGAACGCCCCGCTCTCCTCCTCGCCCAACTCCTCGGCGATCAACCGCTCGTAGATGTCGGCGCGAGCCCGGCGCCAGTCCCCCACGGCGGGGGAGTAGCCCGCACCCCCGGCGGCCCGGTCCCGCTCCGGATCACGGGCCTCCACCAGCCGGTACGTCCCCTCCGGTATGTGCGCGTCGAGAATGTCACGGCGCAACTGGACGAGGTCCGACTTCACCTCGCCCTTGTCCAGAATGAAGAACACGTCCGTGCTCCGCAGGGCCTTGACCGCCTGAAGGGTCAACTGGTCGGGGTCGCCCGCCCCAATGCCGATGACATGAATCTTTCGCACACCCCGAGTCTGCCCCACACCACTGACAACCGGATCACCGCACCCGACCGCAACAGGCGCAGCACGCCCTGCGACCCCGCACCGCAACGCCTGGCTGCCGCGCCGACGCCGCGCAGCTCTCGGGCGCACCCGTGCAGCGCGTACTCAGCGACGCTGCCGAACCGGCCCCGCTAAGCCTTGCTCCCGCGCAACCGAGGAGCCCACACCCCCGCGTCCACCGGAGCCTCATCCTGCTCCACAACACCCGCCAACTCCCTTGCCCAGTGGACGAGTTCCGGCAGATCCATCCCGTACGGCCGCTCCAGCCCGGCCTCCGCCCCCCAGTCCTCGACCGCCCCGGCCCCCCGCCGCAACAGCCGCGCCCCGCCCGTGAGATTGCCGCGAGCCGCATGCGTGAGCCCCACCGCGAGCTGGGCCAGCCCGCGCCACAGGGCCCGTTCCTCCTCCGGCCCCGACTTCCAGGCGTCCTCGAAGACTTCGTGCGCATGGAACGGCTTCCCGGCCTCCAACAGTGCCTGCGCCTCCTCGACGGTCTGCTCCGGCGTACGTACAACCCCTTCGGGCTGCCGCTCCACCCCGTCGGCCCCGTACGGCAGCGGCCGCCCGAGCCCGTCCCGCGGCCGAGCACTGCGCGCCCGCCCCTCGGCATCCCGGTCCCGTCCGTCGTCAGAAGCACTACCCATACACCGATTGTCCCCCGCACCACACACCCTTCGGAGCACACCGCGACGTGAGGTAAAGTGCTCTTCGGCGATCACGCGGTCCACCGCGACGGTCGCATCGGGACGTGGCGCAGCTTGGTAGCGCACTTGACTGGGGGTCAAGGGGTCGCAGGTTCAAATCCTGTCGTCCCGACGGTGTTCACCAGCGGGCCTGCCGGAAACGGCAGGCCCGCTGGTTGCTTTCGTGCGACACGTGATGGCGGCGTGATGGCAAACCCGTGGATTCCCGGCGTCCGGTCTCAGGCCGCGCGGGTTTCTGATGCCGGGCCGGTCTGGCTGTGGTGCCTTGCGGTCGGTGCTTTGAGATTGATCAACAATATTTACTCGCCGCTGTCGATCGCGGCCATATCGCCAGCACCGCAGGTTGGGCCATAGACCCTTCGGACAGGTAGTGGCGCGCTTGATTGCCACTCGTCGTGCCTGCCGGCCGCCGGTTGCAGCTGTGGGACGCAGGCGATCATCCGGCTGTACTGCAATACAGGGGGGCGTCCGTCTTCGGCAAGCTGATGCTGGAGGACAGCGATCCGACCACCGAATCGGTGCAGTACCGCGGTAGGGGCAGTAGGGACCGGCGAGTGCGCTTTCGGTCCGAGGACGGCGCGGGCGGTCCGCGTGTGAGGCGGCAGGGCCCGCTATCCCCGGGTGAGTTCGAGCACGGTTGCCATGTCGCTGAAGGGGAGCAGTTTGTCGCCGATGATCTGATGGGGCTCGCTGCCCTTGCCGGCGATCAGGACGATGTCGTCCGGGCCCGCGGCGGAGAGAGCGAAAGCGACAGCCTGACGGCGGTCGGTGAACCGTTCGAACGGTGTGCCGGTCGCCGCGATGCCGGGGGCGATCTGGTCCAGGATGGCCTGTGGGTCTTCGTTGCGGGGGTTGTCCGAGGTGAGGACGCACAGGTCGGAGTGGGTTCCGGCGATCCTGCCCATGTCCGCCCGCTTGGTGGTGTCCCGGTCCCCGCCGCAGCCGAAGACGGTGATGACCTGGCCGCGTGCGAAGTCGCGGATGGTGGTCAGGACCTTGTCCAGGGAGTCCGGTGAGTGGGCGTAATCCACGATCACCGACGTGCCGCGCGGCGCCTGGAAGCGCTCGAACCGACCCGGGATCGCAGGCATCCGGTCGAGGGCGGCGACCAGCCTGCCCAGATCGTGGCCCAGAAGGTGGCAGGCCGCCACGGTGGCCAGTGCGTTGGCCACCGAAAAGCGGCCCGGGACGGGGATCGCCGCCGGATACTTGCGGCCGTCGTGGTGCAGGATGAAACGCGTGCCGGAAGCGTCCACGGAGAGGTCGGTGGCCCGGTAGTCCGCCTCGGCGTCCAGGGCGTACGTGGTCACCATGCCCGGCATCATCGCCTGGATCCCGGCGCCCACCGGGTCGTCGGCGTTGACCACAGCGCGCCTGCACAAGCCCTGGAACAGACGCAGCTTGGCGTCCCGGTAGTTCGCCATCGTTCCGTGATCGTCCAGGTGATCCTGCGTCAGGTTGGTGAACACGCCGACGTCGATGAACGTACGGTCGACCCGGTGTGTCAGCAGCGCCATGGACGTGGCTTCCAGTACCGCGCTGCCGACTCCGCGGTCGCGCATGCACCCCAGCAGGTACTGCAGGTCCGGCGACTCCGGCGTGGTCAGCACCGACCTCGGCATAGGGATCAGCTCGTCGCCGATCCGGCTGCCGGCGGTCCCGATGACTCCCACCTTCGCGCCCTCGGAGATCCGCAGGACCGACTCGACCATGTACGACACCGACGTCTTGCCGTTGGTGCCGGTGATCGCCACCATGTCCATCTGCCGCCCCGGCTCACCGAAATAGCGGGAGGCGACGACTGCGGCCGCTGTCCGGGTGTCCGGCACCCGTACGACGCACACCTCCGGTGCCGACGCCCACACCGACGCCGCAGGTGCTGGCGTCGCGGCGTCGACGAGTACCGCCGCCGCGCCGCATGCGAGGGCAGGTGCCACCGAGTCGGGGCCGCCTTCACGGTGGCCGGGCACGGCGATGAACAGCGAACCCGACGTCACCCGGTCGGCGTCGAAGGTGGTTCCCGCGGTGATCCATGTCCTCGCCGGGTCGCCCTGCAGAACGTGGTGCTCCTGCCCGGCCAGCAACTCGCTCAGCTTCACAGTGATCCCTTCGAAGGTGGTTCGGGCCGTCGTCGGGCCGTCGCCAGGCGGCAGCCCGGCGGTGCGCCGGAAGCTGCGGTGGTGCCGTTGAGCGGGTGTGCAGGTGTCGCGGACGCGTCCGATCAGAACCGGATGCGGCGGCTCAGGCCGACAGCAGAAGTCCTGCCGTGTTGCCTGCGGTGTGTTTACAAGAACAGCGAGCCGAGCGAGGCCAGGGCCCGGCCCCGGTGAGGGCGCGGAGAATCGCTAGCCGTGGCCGTGCAGCGCGATACGGCCACTCTCGGGCGCCTCATTGTCAGCTGCGGTCGCCGGGCCTACGGCAGCCGATCCCATGGCAGCCGGGCACAGCCGACAGGCAGCCTGCTGCAGGCTGTCCCTCACGGCACGTGTGCGACTCATGTGCCGAGTGTACGTCTGCACGAGCGGCCCGAAGGCCACGCTCGGCGCGCCACCGAGCGCGCACGAGGCGGGTACCTCCTCGTCCGGCGCCCTTGGTGACCCCGGCAGTGGTGCAACGGGCGGTATACAGCTTTGACTGCGCCGTACGGCGCAGTGTGGTTGTTCAGGTCTTCGACGTAGTGCCGAGCGCCTTCTGGGGGGAGTGCGCTCCGAGCTGGCGGCGGTGGGTGTCTCGGCAGCCGCACCGTGGTAGACGCGGCCGCGGTCGGCGGTGGGACGCATGAGGATCGCCTCCCGGAGGCGCAGGAAGGGCCGACACTCCCAGTCTCGTGCGACCACATGCGACCACCATCCGCCCGTGCTTGCCGCGACCAGTACGTTTCCCTTGGTTGGGTGCCAAGGGCGGCCTGGGGGCAGCCCGTAGCGGTGACGCGCCGCGGCCCGGTGGTGGCCGGGCCGCGGCGAGGACATGACCGACGGGATCAGGTGCCGGTGAGGGAGATGGCCACGTCCGTGATGTTCAGGGGGAACTTGGACTTGGCGGCGTCGTTCACGAGCGTGGCCTGCCCGGTGAAGACGTTGATGCTGTAGAGGGAGGGTGTGCTCGCGCCGTGGGCGGTGAGGGCGGCGAAGGCGGCGTTGTCGACCGTCTTGCCGCCGCTCAGGGTGCTGTAGATGTCCATGCCGGCGTTGATCTGGGCATCGAGGCCGAGGTTGCCGGTCGCGGCGAGCGTGCCGTTGTTGGCCGGGGACTGGATGACGACCTGGTCGCTGGTCGTGTTGATGTCGAACAGCGTGGTCGCGGTGGCCCCGTCGAGGTCGTTGTTCGTGTAGGCGGCGGCGGAGACGCCCTTGGTCGTGCCCTCGATCGGCGGGGTGGTGAGGTTCAGGTCCTGGATGGTCGTGTTGTTGTTGAGGTTGTGCCGCAGGTTCTGGCCGTTGTCGCTGATCACGCGCAGCCGGTCGGCCGCCGGGTTGAAGTCGACGCCGAAGTTCGTGCCGTGCAGCGCGTACTGGAGCTGGGACACCTTGGTGACCACGACGTCCTGGGTGCCCGTCGGGATCTTGATCGTGTAGATGCCGCCCTTGTTGCCCACGCCGTACAGCACGCCGTTCTGCACCCGGAAGTCGACGCCGATCAGGGCCGTGTCGCCGCTGAGGCCGGTGACGGCCCTGACCCAGTTGAGCACGTCCGGCCGGTCGGTCCAGAACGCGGCCATCAGGGTCCCGTCACCGGTGATCCCGTAGGCGCGCAGGCTGGGGGTGGCGGCGGGGGCGGCCGAGCCGGTGCCCGGCGTGCCGAGCATGAGCGCCGTCGACGTGACCATGACCGCGACCGCCGCCATGACTCTCTTTCTCGTTCCTGATTTCATCGGAGTTTCCCTCCCGTTTGGGCGAGCGCCGCTGTTTGGCGCGTGGCTGAGAATTTCCGTACTCCGCCCGTACCGATTTCCGGGGCCATGCCGGAGCCGCGCCGGAATGAGCCGCGGCGTTCCCCCAACGGGCGTGTACGCGGTTCTCATTAAGGTCCCTTCACGCCTCCTCCACAAGCGGAAGTCGTGACGGAAACACCCCGATCCGGGAACTTTGCGCACTGTGACAAAAGCCTGGTCGACGGGGTTGGCGCCGATTTGTGCGGAGTGATGAACGCCGTCCGGATCTCGTCTGTCGGACGGTTCGCCCGGAATGACATGCTCGCGTCCATGGGAAGCCTCTTCGCCGAACTGGCCCGGCAGGCGTCGACCAACGCCCGCCGCGAGGTCGAGACGTACAAGCGCGAGATCCCGGAGTTCGGGTTCCTGGACAAGGACTCCCGGGCCCGGGCCGAGACGCTGGAACATGCGATGTGGTTCCGGCGCCGAACTATCGAACTGTCGCCGGACAACAGCGAGTTGAGCGGCGACGACCTCGGCTACATCGCGTCGATGGGGGAGCTGCGGGCCGGGGCCGGAATGTCGCTCGACGCGCGGCAGCGGGTGCTGCGCGTGCACACCGCGCTCATGCTGCGCGAGATCAACGAGGCGACCGAGGCACAGCGCGGCGGCGGAGTTGACGAACTCATGCGCATGATGGCCTGGTTCGCCCCGCAGGGCGAGCGCGGCATCGGCGCCTACCGCCAGGGATTCGTCCGTGTACTGCGCCGCCGAATGCCGTATGCCGAGCAGGTCGCCCTGCTGGCCCGGTCATTGCTGAACGGAGATTCGATATCGACGGAAATCGCCGCGGCCGTCGACATGGAACTGCCCGATTACTTCGCGGTGACGGTGTTCCGGCTGCCGGACCTGCCCGCCGTCGATCGTTTCCTGGAAAACGAGATCGAGACGCTGGTGAAGAGCCACCAGGTGCCGGTCATGTGGGGTCCGGACAACGGAGACGGTAGCGGTGAGCTGATCGCCCTGGTCCCCCTGATTTCTGGTGCCGTGGAAGCGGAAAACGTATCGCCGCACACCGTTCCCGACCTCTTGCCCGATCGCACCCCCGACCACTTGCCGGATCTCGTACGGGACTTCGCCCGCGCCCTCGGCCGGCCCTGTGCCGTCGGTACGGCCACCGCCCCGCTGCCCGAGCTGGCCGACGCCCTCGACCGGGCCCGGCGGATCAGCCGTGCGGCCCCGCTGCGCCGGACGTCGGCACAGTTGCGACCGCACACCCTGGCCGACGTGTTCGTCGAACTCGCCGTCGTGGACGTGCCGTTCGTCGACGCATGGCTGCGCGACGTGGCCCGACGACTGGACTCCGGCCCGGACCTGCTCGTCACCCTCGACGCGTACTACCGCCACGACATGCACCGCGGCGCCACCGCGACCGCCCTCAACGTCCACACCCGCACCCTCGACTACCGCCTCCGCCGGGTACGGGAACTCACCGGCATCGACCCCGGCTCGACGCGGGGCGTGCGCACGCTCAGCGCGGTGGTCACCCGGCGCCTGTCGGGAGCGTGGCGCTGAACGCATCGGGCGCGCCGGACCGGGGTGGCCGCCGTCCCGTCCGTGCCGCCGATACGGCAGGCTGGGGTGGTGAGCAACTCCAGTGACTTCCTTTTCAAGTCCGGCCACCTGCATCACCGGAGTGCGACGAACCGGTCACCGACCTCGCGCCGCTGCGTCAGCGGGGCGTTGTTCCGCTCGATGATGATCCGCAAGATGTTCATCGAGGTAGCGCGTCTCGGCGTCGTTGTGCAGGCGATCCTGCAAGATGACCGGCAGAACGGCCCGCCTTCCAGACGATGGACCGTCAGATCGCGGGCTACACAGGCGTGTTGAGCCGGATCATCCGGCAGGTCGGCGTAAAACCGGCCGAGGCCACTGGGGCCGGAGAAAGCGCTCTGCGCGGCATAAAAGGCGGCGGCGTCTCGTACGAGGCGAGCGGATGGCATGGCTGGACCCCAGAAGGCATCGGCCACACATTCGATTTCTGGGCCGGTGCACCTCACCGTGTCAAAATCTCCCTGGAATTGTCCAGATGCCTTGTGCTGACGACTGAGGCCGGGGCACGCCGCCCACACCAGGCGACTCAACTCGCATTTCCGCACTACGCGATAGGTGACTTCACTCCGGCAACTCAGGCCTGGGGAGTACGCCCACAAGATTCCCGCCACCATCGAGTGAAGTGCAGAGAAGCGTTTTTAAGGCCCACGCGAAACCTTCGGATGCCCTGGCCTTCGGCGCCGATATCGCCCACACCGGTGAGTGCCCTGCTGAGGCACCGGGGCGCTGGTCTGCTGCCGCTTGGCCGCAGGGCCTTCAAATGCGGGCGAGGGTTCAGTTCTCCTGGAGCACGGCCAGGACGTTGCCCGCCGGGTCCGTGAACCAGGCGATCGCAGTTGGGCCCTCGGGGCCCCGGACGATGCCTTTGGCGTCGGACTCGAACTCCGGGTAGCGCTCCATGCTCACTCCGCGCTGCGTCAGCCCGTCGACGGCCGTCTCGATGTCGTCCACGGGGAAGTTCAGGATCGTGAAGCTCGCGGGTGTGTGGTTGTCCTTGGGGTAGACAAAGACGCTTGCGCCGCTGCCCAGCTTGATCGTGAGCATCCTCATGTCGCCCTGCCCGCTCTCCTCGACCTGGAGGCCGAGGGTCTCGCCGTAGAACTGGCGGGCCTTGCCGAGGTCGTCGACCGAGAAGCCGCTGAACGCCTTCGACTGTCCGAACATGCCGTTGTCTCCTTCGCGTGTTCCGTCCCGGATTTCCGAGGCCACCCCCAGCGGACCATCACCCGGACACCTGCCTCGCGGGCTCGCGTCCGGATGGTCGCCGCGCGTCACCCTCAGGGAGCGATCGGCAGCCGACGTTCGTGATTGGTGATGCAGACACCCGCGCGTTCACGACCCTCGACCGGCTACACCACTCGGCGGACACCATCCTGCCCGGCCCCGATGGTGGGCAGTCGTGGACCGAGCGGCGGCTGCGCCACGAGTGCGAGCAGCTCAAGCTCGCTCTCGCGGAGGCGACGGTGCAGCTGCGGATCTGGCAGAAGGGCTCGGAGTTCGTCGACGCTGTCCATTCGCCGACATCGAGGTCCTGAGAGCGGCACATGGCGTGTCGGTCTCGAGGTTCGGAGCACTCGCAGGAATCCCCGAACGAACCTGCTGGCAGCGACTAGCCCGCCACAGGAAATCCCTCGTCAGGCCCGCGTCACTGCGAACGCCGCAGCAGGCCCCGGTGCCGGGTGCCCTGGTCGGTGGGCAGGGCCAGGATCTTTTCCGCCGCGGCGATGAATTGTCTGCGCGCATCAGCGAAGGCACTGTCCGCCTGGGCGTTCTGCACGAGGCGGTCGTCCAGATCCAGCCGCATGCGCCAGACGCCCGCCTGCCGGGCCGCTGCCGCATGGACGGCGTCGGCCAGTTCGCCCATGGGAGCGGGGCCGGTGATGGCGACGTTCGTCGCCGCCCGGCGCAGCGCGCCCAGTGCAGCGTCGGTCGACTGCCACAGCTCCCAGTGGGCGTCCTCGCTGCGCCATTCGAGAGCCATGCGGGCCTCGATGGCGGCGTTGATGCTGTGCCGGAACGCCTCACACTGGTCGAGCACGGTCGCGAAGGCGGCGCGTCGCTCGTCGCGCAGGCGGTGCCGGACCTGGAAGGCCTCCTGGTCCCGGGCCTGCCGACGTGAGGCCCTGGCCTGGAGAAGCGGTCCGGTCAGCCCGGCAGCCAAGGTCCCTCCGATGCCCAGGGCGGTCGCCCAGATGATTGCGTCGGCTTGGTCCATGCCGCACATCATGCCGCCGCCGCACCCGTCCATGGCCGAACTCGACCGATTGCTATCGGACTTGGACCGCCACTGCCTCGGCGACGCACGCCATGCCGCGGGAACTGGCGAGCCGACCGTCACGGGAAGAACCTGGTGACTCCCCCTGTGGACGTCAACACAACGGAGCGCCACGGCACCGGGTGTGGCGCTTGACACAAGCAAGACCGGGTGTGGCTCCCCGTACAAGGAAGGCGGCCGAGTGTGACCGTCACGAACATCCTGCTGTCATCGCACGGCTCCACAGTGCGGTCCGACACCTCTGCAGCGGAGAGGGGCCTCCTGAACGGCAACGGACGGTGGTGAATGAGACCAGGACTGTTGTCGACCGTGACGGTGTGCCGGACGCCGTTGACCGTCAAGGAGACGCGGCTGCCGGGCGGCGCCTCGGCAGCCACCGCTTCCTCCGCGGCGGACGTGAGCGGACCCGCGACCAGGCCGCCGGCCACGACCGTTCCGCCGATGGCCGTGCTCGTGGCGATAAAGGTACGTCGCGACGGCGCGGAGGGGGACGCAGGGGGGTCGGCGGGGGAAGTCAAGACTGGGTCGGGACGTTCGGTGGACATGTCCACGCTCCCTCGGTGTGGGTACGGGTGGTCGTGAAGGGTGTAGCGGTGGTCGCGTCGATCGCGAGGGTGCACCGGTTGCTCAGGCGGGCTGTTCCAGGTAACGGGAGGCAGCCAAGGGGGCGTGGCGTCGGCCATCAGGGCGGATTCGGCGACCGGAGGGCGTCGAGCACGGCGGGCAGGTGACTCCAGGCTCGGCACGCAGGCCGGCTCTCCCCAGGCGTGGACCGGCGAGAACGGCCCGCGTCACGCACGAATCAGCTGGACTGGAGCTAGGGCACTGAGGGTGAGCAGGCGGTTGTCCTTGGATGGAGTGGCCTTGGCGAGCGGCGCGACGTCTTCGTGCGTGCCGAGATGTGCGCATGACGCCCAAGGCTCCGCCGGCCGTGTGGTTCGAGGGCCAGGTCGTCAAGCCCATCCGCTCGTCGGGCCACCAGGACGAAGTCGCAGTTGGCGACCGGGGTAAGGGTTCGGGGCACCCGCCCAGCCTTCACCACTTGACTCGCCGTCATCCAGCGGCTGTTGTACCAAGCATGTTTATATCCGCCCCGACGACCATGCGGTGGCGTCCGCACCCGGGGCACGGCCGGGTCCTCCACCGAGCCGCCGGGTCCGGCTGATGGGCATCGTGCGAGGGGAGACGCTGTGGCGGCTGCGGGACAGGACGCTGCCGTCACCCACGAATCCCAGCGGCACCAGCACCCGATGGGCCGGCCAACCGTGATCGCAGCCGGGCGGTGTCAGCGTCCCGACGCCTCGGGCTGCGTGCCGCTCGTTGAACAATGCCTCGCGAGCCAGGCCGACTACGTCGGTGAGGGCGAGCCAGTCGGCCGGCCCGCCCTCACCGTCATGCGTGCCGTCGTGGCACACCACCCGTTCCAGTCACCGTCGCCGGACTCCCGCCGCCAGCGCCGCACCGACCGCGCCGTCACCCGCAGCTCCCTCGCAACGGCCTCGGTCTTCTCCCCACGAGCGAACCGCTCAGCCGCCTCGAGGCGCACCCTCTGCCGCTTCTCCTGCCCCCTGGGAGTCAGCCCGCCCCCATGTGCGTACCGCATGACGACGCCGTACCGCAACGATCAAGAACCGTCACGGGCGCGGACTCCACGAGTTCAACCGGAGTAATCGTCCCCCTTCCCTGCCCGCAGGTTCGCCGAGTCGGCCCCAGTAGTGGGGCCGCGTTGGATGATTAAGTACGATATGTTCTTGATCTTGCCTTATATGGCCTTTAGTGTTCGCCGAGAGGGAAGCGCTGCGAGGTCCGAGTCCCGTGCCACCGTCCGGAAGCGAGGTGTGGAGCGCGTGCACGCGAGGTGCGGCTGCCGGCCCGTTTCGGGTCAGAATGGACGTCCCAGAGGGACGCGATGGCTGCGGGCGTTCGCTGTACTGCCGTTGCTGGCGTCGGTGCTCGCCGCTTGTGGCAGTGACGAGGGCTCCGATAGACCCGTCCTCAACTGGTACAACTTCCCCGACGACTCCGGTGCGCTCCAGAAGGCGGCCGACCGGTGCAGCCAGGCATCGGGCGGCCGCTACAGGATCAGCTACAACAAGCTTCCGCGTGCCGCGGACGGCCAGCGCCAGCAGCTCGTACGCAGACTCGCCGCCGAGGACGACTCGCTCGACATCCTGGGCCTGGACGTAACCTGGGCGGCGGAGTTCGCCGAGGCGCGCTGGATCCGGGAATGGACGGGGGCGGCGAAGCAGCAGGCTGTCGAGGGCACGCTGCGCGTACCGCTGCAGACCTCGACCTGGAAGGGCAAGCTGTACGCAGTCCCGTACAACACCAACACCCAACTGCTGTGGTATCGCAAGGACCTGGTGCCCACCCCACCCAGGACCTGGGCCGAGATGCTGGACATGGCCGGCGCCCTCGCCCGGCAGGGCAAACCGCACTTCGTGGAGATCCAGGGTGCCCAGTACGAGGGCCTGACCGTCTGGTTCAACACGCTGATCAACAGTGCGGGCGGTTCCATCCTCAACGCGAGCGCGACCGAGCCTTCCCTCGGTCCTCCTGCCGTGCGGGCCGCCGGGATCATGCGTGATCTGGCGAAGTCCCCGGCCGCGGACCCCTCCCTGCCCAACCAGATGGAGGACCAGAACCGCCTCGCCATGGAGTCGGGTGTGGCGGCGTTCGAGCTCAACTACCCGTTCGTCTATCCGTCGATGAAGGCGAACAACCCCGCACTGTTCAAGAACTTCCGCTGGGCGCCGTACCCCCGGGTCGACGCGAACCGCCCGGCGCGGCCCACCATCGGCGGCATCGATCTGGCCGTGAGCGCCTACTCGCGCCACCCCGACCTGGCCTTCGAAGCGGCCCTGTGCCTGCGCAACCGGGAGAACCAGCTCACCGCCGCCCTCGAGGGCGGCCTGCCGCCCACTCTGCGCGCCCTGTACGACGAGCCCGCGTTCATGAAGGAGTACCCCTTCTCCAGGGAAGTGCTGGCCGCCCTGGAGTCGGCGAGCGTGCGCCCGCTCACTCCTGCCTACCAGAACGTGTCGATCGCGGTCTCCCACACGCTGTCTCCGCCGTCCGGGATCAAACCGGAGAGCTCCATCGACACCATCAGGGAGCAGATCGACGATGCCCTGCGATCCGAGGGTGTGATCCCGTGAACCACCTCCTCCCGCACCACTCCGTCAGCCGGCGCCGCGGTGCGCGGGCCTCGTCCTCGGACGGCCCGAGATGAGCACGCGGGCGCAACCGGCCGGAGCTCCGCCGCCCCCCGAGGCGGAGACGCAGCAGGCAGGGCCGGACCGGGCGGCACTTTCGGCGGGCGCCAGGCAGGAGCGGCGGCTCGGCTGGCTGCTCTGCGCGCCCGCCGTCGTCGTCATGATCGCCGTGACCGCCTACCCCATCGGGTACGCCGTCTATCTGTCCCTCCAGCGGTACGACCTGCGCTTCCCCGGACGGGCGGAGTTCGTGGGCCTGAGCAACTACGGGGCGGTGCTGTCCTCCCCGTTCTGGTGGGACGCCTTCTGGGTCACGCTGTTCATCACCGCCGTGTCCGTGGCGATCGAACTGGTCCTCGGTATGGGGCTCGCCCTGGTGATGCACCGCACGATCTTCTGGCGCGGCACCGTACGCACCTCAGTCCTCGTCCCGTACGGGATCGTCACCGTCGTCGCCGCCTTCTCCTGGCAGTACGCCTGGACCCCGGAGCTCGGCTACCTCGCCGAGCTGTTGCCCAGCGGAGAGGCCCCCCTGACAGAGCAGTGGCCCGCCCTGTGGCTGATCATCCTCGCCGAGGTGTGGAAGACGACGCCGTTCATGGCCCTGCTGCTGCTCGCGGGCCTCGCGCTGGTGCCCGAGGAGACCCTGAAGGCGGCCATGGTGGACGGTGCCACGGCCTGGCAGCGCTTCACCAAGATCATGCTGCCGCTGATGAAACCGGCCATCCTGGTGGCACTGCTCTTCCGCACCCTGGACGCGTTCAGGATCTTCGACAACATCTACATCCTGACCGCCGGCGCCCAGGACACGGGCTCCTTGTCGATCCTCGGCTACGACAACCTGTTCACCGCGCTGAACCTGGGCATCGGGTCGGCGATCTCGGTGCTGATCTTCATCTGCGTCGCGATCATCGCCTTCACCTTCGTCAAACTGTTCGGCGCCGCCGCACCGGGCGCGGAGGTGAAGCGCTGATGGCCGCGGTAGGAAAGACACATGCCGCCCGATGGGGTGTCATGAACGTGGTGGTGGTGCTGTACGCGCTGTTCCCGGTGTGGTGGATCGCCGCGCTGTCGTTCAAGGATCCCAGCACCCTCACGGACGGCAACTACATCCCCAGGGACTGGACCCTGGAGAACTACCGGGGCATCTTCGACACCTCCGAGTTCACCCGCGCACTGATCAACTCGATCGGTATCGCCCTGATCGCCACGGTGATCGCGGTCGCGCTGGGCACCATGGCCGCCTACGCGGTGGCCAGGCTGCGCTTCCCCGGCAAGCGGGTGCTCATCGGCATGTCGCTGCTGATCGCCATGTTCCCCCCGATCTCCCTGGTGTCACCGCTGTTCAACATCGAGCGGATCGTGGGGATCTTCGACACCTGGGTCGGGCTGATCATCCCGTACATGACCTTCTCCCTGCCGCTGGCGATCTACACCCTGTCGGCGTTCTTCCGGGAGATCCCCTGGGATCTGGAGAAGGCCGCCAAGGTCGACGGGGCGACGCCCGCACAGGCCTTCCGGATGGTCATCGTGCCGCTGGCCGCGCCGGGCGTGTTCACCACCGCCATTCTCGTGTTCATCTTCTGCTGGAACGACTTCCTGTTCGCGATCTCGCTGACGTCCACCGAGTCCGCGCGCACCGTGCCCGCCGCGATCGCGTTCTTCACCGGGAGCTCGCAGTTCCAGCAGCCCACCGGGTCGATCGCCGCCGCCGCCGTGGTGATCACCATCCCCATCATCGTTTTCGTCCTGTTCTTCCAGCGGCGGATCGTCGCCGGACTGACCTCCGGGGCAGTCAAGGGGTGAACGGGCCGACCCGGAAGGCATGAAGGCAAGGAGGCACCACCCATGGCCGAGATCATCCTTGAGGGAGTCACCAAGCGATTTCCCGACGGAGCCCTCGCCGTGAAGGACGTGGACCTCGACATCGCCGACGGCGAGTTCGTGATCCTGGTCGGTCCGTCCGGATGCGGCAAGTCCACCACCCTGAACATGATCGCCGGACTTGAGGACATCACAGAGGGCACCCTGCGCATCGGAGACCGAGTCGTCAACGACCTCGCTCCCAAGGAACGCGACGTCGCCATGGTGTTCCAGAGCTACGCCCTGTACCCGCACATGAACGTCCGGGAGAACATGGGCTTTCCGCTGCGCCTGGCCAAGGTGGACAAGGCCACCGTCAACGCCAAGGTGGAGCAAGCCGCCCAGATCCTCGACCTCACCGAGCACCTGGACCGCAAGCCCGCCAACCTATCGGGCGGCCAGCGCCAGCGGGTGGCCATGGGGCGGGCGATCGTCCGTGACCCCAAGGCGTTCCTGATGGACGAGCCGCTGTCCAACCTGGACGCCAAACTCCGGGTACAGATGCGCACCCAGATCTCCCGGCTGCAGCGGAGTCTCGGCACGACCACCGTGTACGTCACCCACGACCAGACCGAGGCGATGACGCTCGGCGACCGGGTCGTGGTCATGCGGCAGGGCCTGGTTCAGCAGATCGGCGCACCCGCCGAGCTGTACGACTCCCCGCGCAACATCTTCGTCGCGGGCTTCATCGGCTCCCCGGCGATGAACTTCCTGAACGCCACCCTGGAGACCGGCGTCCTGCGCTCTCCCGTAGGCGATCTGCCGCTCGACGACCGTACGAGGCAGGCACTGGAACGGCAGAAGGTGCCCCGCGAGGTCATCATCGGGCTGCGACCGGAGGCATTCGAGGACGCGGCCCTGGCGCACGACCGGGACCGGACGGGCCCGGCCTTCACCGCCACCGTGGAGGTACTGGAGTCGCTGGGCTCCGATGTGTACGTCTACTTCACCGCGGAGGGCGGGCCCGCGACGACGACTGAACTGGAGGAGCTCGCCACGGACTCGGGGCTGCGTGACACCGGCGCCCCTGCCGGGCAGCAAATCGTGGCCCGCCTGGACGCCGCCACGCGTGCCCGCGAGGGCGAACCCGTGGAGCTGCAGGTCGACATGGCCAAGGCCCACGTGTTCGACCCGGCGACCGGAGCGAACCTTACGCATCCAGTGAGGGCGGACTGACGACGCACCGTACAGGGGCGATCCGCATCCATGTACCCGGCGACTCAGGAGGCGGCTGGTCTTTGTCGACTGCGCAGGTGTCCCGGAAAGGGGTGTTCTCTGTGGAGGTGGCACGTGGTGTCGGGCGCCACCGGTGGCCGGTGTAAGGCGCGCTTCTGAAGCGGCTCGGGGACCGGTCGGGGACCACACGGTGAACCTGAAACCACGTCAACCCGCCCTGACCAGCTAGTCAGCACCTCCCGCACAGCGGGGGAACCTCAACGGGCCACCCAGGGACTCCACCCAGCCCGCAGACCTTCGGCTTGAACGAGACACAGCGCGCGAAGAGTGATCCATGCCAGGAGTGTGCCTTCAGCCACTGACAACGCGCCGCCAGGAACCCAAGATCGTCCGCTTCACGGAAAGTGCCGAAGAGCCAGAACTGCACGGCCGTTGACACCCGTGTCGAGAGTTTGGAGTGCGGTGAACGTATCGGTTCGCTGGGCTTCCAGAGCGGTCAACAGCGGCGCGCCGAGGCGGTCGGGGTGTTGCCGGTCCCGGATGTGCGGTGCGGAGGCAGCGCCCGGTGCCTTGCCTGTGCCGATGCCATGGCTGGCGGTGCGCTGCCTTTGACCGGTTCGGTGTGCCGGGTTCCTGATCGGTTTGCAGTGGGGCGCGGGTAGCATCGGCCGCGCCGGGGATCAGGGGCGCCGCCAGGCAGGCGGCCCGGCTTGGGGATTGATGATGCGGAAGGGCGGGGCCGGGCATGACGACGCCACCGGGAGGCAGCCAGGATCCGCCGGCGAGCCTGCGTGATCTTGAGACGATGCTGGACGCGGTCACGGACCATGCCGTCGTCAAGCTGGGGCCGGGAGGTGAGGTGGTCCGCTGGAGCCGCAGTGCCCAGGCGATGACTGGCTACGCGGAGCCCGAGATGCTGGGGCAGTTGGTGTCGGTGCTTCACACCGAGGAAGACAGCGGCGCCGGGTTGATGGAGCAGGAACTGGAGTCCGCCCGCCAGGACGGGCGGCGGGAGTTCCAGGGCTGGCGGGTCCGCAAGGGCGGCGAGCGATTCCTGGCCCACATCTCCCTGACGCCGGTGCGCGGCGAGCACGGTGCGGTGAGCGGCTTCGTCAAGGTCTTCCGGGACGTCACGGAGAGCGCGCGGGCCGAGTCGCTGTTCCATGGGCTGCTGGAGTCGGCCCCGGACGCGATGGTGATCGTGGGATCGGACGCGCGGATCGTCCTCGTCAACCGACAAGTGGAGGCGCTGTTCGGCTTCGAACGGGCCGAGTTGGTGGGCCGGGAGATCGAGGTGCTGGTGCCGCCGCGGTTCCGCGACCGCCACGTCGGCCACCGCTCCGGCTTCCTCGCCGATCCCCGGCTGCGGCCGATGGGGGCGGGGCTGGAGCTGTCCGGGATGCGCCGGGACGGCACCGAGTTCCCCGTCGAGATCAGCCTGAGTCCGCTGGAGACCGCCGAGGGGACGCTCGTGGCGGCGGCGATCCGGGACGTCACCGAGCGCCGGGAGACCGAGCAGCGGCTGCTGCGGCAGCGCGACGAGATCCTGGAGCTGTCCACGCCGGTGATCCAGGTGTGGGACAAGGTGCTGGCGCTGCCGATCATCGGCACACTGGACACGCTGCGGGCCACTCGGCTGACCGAGGGCTTGCTGGAGAAGATCGCGCAGACCCAGGCCGAGGTGGCCATCCTGGACATCAGCGGGGTGCCCACCATCGACACCCAGGTCGCCCAGCATCTGCTGAAGACGGTGCAGGCGGCCGCCCTGATGGGGACGGTGAGCATCATGAGCGGGGTGCGGCCAGAGACGGCCCAGTCCATGGTGCACCTGGGCATCGACATGGGACGCCTGCGCTCCCGTAACACGTTGCAGGACGCCTTGCAGCTGGCGTTGGCGGTGCTGGCCGAGCGGGCCGGGACCGCAGCGGCGGCCGCCCGGGCGCTGACGTCGGGGGAGTCGCAGTGACCGAAGACGTGGTTCCGGTCATGAAGATCGGTGACACGCTCCTGGTCGCGTTGCACGGCGACTTGGACGACACCACGGTGATACAGATCGAGGAGCAGCTCACCCGGGAGGTCGCGCGCACCGGTGCGTCGGGCATGCTCATCGATGTCAGCCGGCTGAGCGTGGTCGACTCGTTCATCGCCCGGGTACTGGCGAGGATCGTGGCAATGGTCCGGCTGCTGGGGGCGCAGGCGGCCGTGGTGGGGATACAGCCGGCGGTCGCCATCACCCTGGTGGAACTCGGCGTGCCGATGGGGCATCTGGACACTGCGCTCAACGCCGAACAGGGCCTGGCTCTGCTGGAGCGGCTGCGACGCGCCGATACCGGTACGGATCGCCCGTGACCGCCGCTGGTGCTGTGACGGACAGGGAACCGTCCGTCTTCGACATCATCGACGAGTCCGACCTGATCCGCGTCCGCAAGGTGCTGCGCACCGAGGCCGAGGCAGTGGGGCTCAACCTGGTGGACGCGACCAAGCTGATCACGGCCGGCAGCGAGCTGGCCCGCAACATCCTCAACTACGCAACCGGCCGACGTGGCCGGGTCACCGTCGAGCAGGTGCAGCGGCAGAGTCGGCGGGGTGTGCGAGCCACGTTCGCCGACGACGGTCCGGGCATCGAGGACATCGACGCGGCGCTGACCGATGGCTTCAGCACCCGGGGCAGCATGGGATTGGGCCTGCCGGGGGCGCGGCGGCTGGTGGACGACATGACCCTCACCTCTGCCGCCGGGTCGGGTACGACCGTGGTGATCGTGAAATGGCAGCGGTGAGGGGGGTAAGGGTGTGGCGGCCCTGAGCGAGAGCGAACATCGCCGCCATGCCGTCGCGGCCGAGGAGGACGTCGGCGCCCTGCGCCGTGCGGTGGCCCGCATGGCCGCCGGACAGCACGCGGTGCGCCCGGGCGTGGCCGAGCTGGTGGCCACCGAGCTGGGCACCAATCTGCTCCGGCACGCCCACCCGGGCGGGTACGTGCTGGCCCGGAAGGCCTGCGACGGGATCGAGTTGCTGTCCGTCGACCATGGCCCGGGGATGACCGCCGCTGCACTCCCCCCGTTGGCCGGGGCGGCCTCGCCCGTCGCGCTGCCCTCGTCTCGCGGGGGCGGTCTGAAGGCAGGGCTGAACGTGGTCAGGCGGAACGCCGCCGAGTTCGACTGGTACGCCACCCGCCGCGGCACCGTCGTCTACGCCCGGCTTGGCGCCCCTGCACCGGCCGGGCCCACGGGGTGGCTCTTCGGCGGGGTCAACGTGCCTCTCGGCGGCGACGGCGAGTCCGGGGACGCCTGGGCGGTCGCGCCCGGCTCACCCACAGCCGCCCTGGTCGTCGACGGACTGGGCCACGGCCCGGGAGCCGCCGCAGCGGCCTGGGCCGCGATCACCACGTTCGAAGGCGCTGCCGTCACCGACCTCGACCGGCTCGTCCGGCACGCCCACGAGGTGATGCGCGCCACCCGCGGCGGCGTCCTGGGCGCGTGCCTGATCGACCCTGGGCGTGGCGAGCTCACCTACGCGGCCGTCGGCAACATCACCGGACGGGTCGTCACCGGCGGCCGGTCCGCCCACCTGCTGGACCGCCCCGGCACCCTCGGCACCCAACTGTCCGTTCCCACCGTCCGCCTTCAACACGGTCCGTGGGAGCCCGGATCGACCCTCATCCTGGTCTCCGACGGCATCCGCTCCGCCTGGAGCCTGGAGGACCACCCGCGCCTGCTGGACCACCATCCGGCGATCATCGCCGCCGTGCTCCACCGCGAGTACGGCCGGGCCACCGACGACGCCACCGTGCTCGTGGTCCGCCAAGTCACCGCCATGGCATGATGAACCGGTTCTCGTCACCACGCGAAGGGCGGTCAGACATGGGGGACGTATCTGGCCTCCGGACCGCCGACGGTACGGACGACGCGGCCGCGCAGCAGGCCGAACTGGCGCGCCGCGCACAGTTGGTGGACGAGCTGAGCCAGGAGCTGGACGACACCAACCGCGGCCTGATAGCCCTGCACACCGAGCTGGAGGCCGCCCGTCGCGCCGAAGCCAGGCTCGCAGCCATCGTGGCCTCCTCCGACGACGCCATGATCTCGGTCGGCCCCACTCACCTCATCCAGACCTGGAACCCCGGCGCCCAGCGGCTGTTCGGCCACACCGAGCAGCACATCGTCGGCCAGACCATCGACACGCTCATGCCCGACGCGGCCTTCCACGTCTTCCAGGCAGTGGTGGAGCAGATCCGTTCCGAAGGGCACGCCGACTCCTACCAGAGCCGCTGGCGCCGTACCGACGGCACGGACGTCGACGTGGCGGTCACCGTCTCGCCGATGCGCGATGCGGAAGGGGCCCTGATCGGCTTCTCGACGGTGGCGCGGGACATCACCCACCAGCTGGTCGCCCAGGCCGAGTTGGCCGCCGCCCGCGCCGACCGCGAGGTGATGGCCGACCGCGACCGCATTGCCGGCGACCTGCACGACATGGTCATCCAGAGGGTCTTCGGTGCCGGCCTCGCGCTGCAGAGCATCACCGCTCGCATCACCCGCCCCGACGCCGCGACGCGGATCCACACGGTCATCGGCGAACTCGACGCCACCATCCGGGAGTTGCGCGGCACCATCTTCAACCTCAACCAGCCCACCCAGAAGGCGGCGAGCCTCCGCTCCCAGGTCCTCGACGAGACCTCGACCGCACAGGACCGGCTCGGCTTCGCACCCTCGGTGGAGTTCGGCGGCCCCGTCGACGCCGCCCTGCCCGACGAAACCGCCGCGCACCTGCTCGCCGTGCTGCGTGAGGCCCTGTCCAACGTCGCCCGCCATGCCCACGCCACCGCTGCCTGGGTCGCCGTCCACGCCGGAGACGAACTGCGCCTGGACGTCACCGACAACGGTCGCGGTCTGGGCCGGCCCACCCGAAGCAGCGGCCTGACCAATCTGCGCCGCCGCGCGGAGAAGCTCGGCGGCACGTTCGAGGTCGCCGACCGCCCCGAAGGCGGTACCCGCCTGTGCTGGCGCATCCCCCTCACCCCTGGGGAGGCGGCTCGCACCCGCTGACCCGGTCCGGCCGGCAGCGGGCGGCCCGACACACACGCGGCGGTATGGGCCCGACGCCACCCGAATGCGTAAGTCGATCGCCCCACGCGGTTACCGGCGGTGCATGGTCTCCAGGGCGGCGGCCAGGACGTGGGGGTCGTGGTGGCCCTTGTAGACGGCAGGCGGTCGCCCATCAAGGCCGAGGAGTTGAGCCACGGCTGTCCAGGCGGTGCGTACGGAGTACTCGACGGTGAAGACGACGTCGTCGGGCACGTTGGCGAACTGGCCGATGAAGGCGAGGTTGACCGACCCCTCGGGCACGACCGCGGGCCGGTCGTCGCGGCGGCGGGCCAGGAACTGGCTGGTGGCGTACGGCATCAGGCAGGGCACGACGGTGGAGGTCTGAAGGACACGGGCAGCCACCGCTTCGTCGAACGGCAGGTGGTGCAGGACCTCTTCGAGGATCTCCCGACCGGAGCACATCGTCATCGGCTTGGGGGTGTGGTTGCCGGCTCGGCCGGGATGCAGGCCGTAGCCCCACCAGACGGAGACGCCCTCGGGCTGGTCGGGGTAGACGGGCTGGCGGTTGGCGACGATGGTGAGCAGCCAGTTGGAGTCGGTGAAGGTCATCAGGCCGCCCCGGCCGGTCTCGCGGCCGCTGAACTTCTCCAGGGCGTCCAGGAAGGCGGGATCCTTGGTGGTGACGGTGAACGACTCGAAGCGGGACTCCTTGACGTGCTTGTCGAAGGCGTCCGGATTGCCGAAGTCGTCGCGTCCCCTGGCCAGGCGGTGCCACAGCAGCCAGGCGTCCGAGCGGTGGGGATGCGGGGGCGGTGCGGCGGTGTGCGAGCCGAAGCTGGAGGCGTCGGTCATGGAACCGTTGGTGACCAGGACCAGGTCCTCGAGGGACACGGCGATCTTCTCGTCGTGGCCGGCCCGGGAGAGGTAGATGGTGGTGACCGTGGTGCTCCGGCGTCCCGGCGCGAGCCCGAGGTCGGTGACATGGCAGCCGGTGTGGACGGTGACGCCCCGTTCGCGCAGCCAGGCGGTCAGGGGGCGCACGATGGAGTCGTACTGGTTGTAGCGGGTGCGGTGGATGCCGGACAGGGAGGCGAACTCGGGGAGAAGGTGGATGAAGCGCCTGAGGTAGCGGCGGAACTCGATGGCGCTGTGCCAGGGCTGGAAGGCGAATGTGGTGCACCACAGGAACCAGAAGTTCGTGGTGAAGAAGTGCTCGCCGAAGCAGTCGGTGATCCGCTTGCCGTCCAGGTGTCCCTCGGGGGCGGCCAGGCAGCGCACCAGGTCCAGGCGGTCGTGTTCGGTGAACCCCATCGAGCGGGTGTCGACGATCTTCCCGTCGCCGCCGACGAGGCGGGCGATGTCGTCCCAGGCGAACTCCTCGTGCCCGGCCAGGATCTCCTGCGTCACCGACACCGACGGGTCGTCCAGGGTGGGGATGCCGGACAGCAGGTCGTACGTGCAGCGGTACTCGGCCTCGAACATCCGCCCGCCACGCATGGTGTAGCCGGTGTTCGCCGTGCCGCCCGCGTCCAGGCTGCCGCCGATGTTCCGCTGCCCTTCGAAGAGGTGGATGTCCGTTCCGTCGAATCCACCGTCGCGGATCAGGAACGTGGCCGCGGACAGCGCCGCGATGCCGCTGCCCACCAGATACGCCTTCGCCATCACACAGCTCCTCGTCCTCGCCCGTCGATCGGGAATCACGTCACCCACGGTTTCCTACGCCGCGACCGCCGTCACTGGGCCGATGGTCACCGCCTTACGGTCCGACCGGACTTGACCACGGTCCGCCCGGACTCAGAGACAGCCGCTCGCCGTACACACGCACAGACGAGGACGGCACAGCGGCCCGGGCAGTGGACCGATGCGCTGGCCCACGGCCCTGGTATCAGCCCGCGCGGGCGGGGACATCACCGGTTCCGGGCGTACGGGCCAGGGTCCCGTCCATACTGGCGTGCAGCTCGAAGACACCTGCCAGGCCCACGGCGCGAAGGGTCCGCCGGAAGCGGACGCTGTCGGTGACCAGCCGCAACCGGCCGTGCCGGGCCACGACTCGGTTCCGAGCCCGGCAAAGAACCCCCAGACCGGCGCAGTCGATGAAGGCCATCGAGCGCAGGTCCAGCACCAGATCGGGGTGTAGGCCGGCGGTCAGGGCCTCCAGCCGGGCCGCGAGAGGCGGCGCAGTGAAGATGTCGATCTCGCCGCGCAGCTCCACGACGGTTGCTTCACCTGTGGTGCGGTCTGTGTGGTGAGGCGCGGACCTGGTGTCGATGTCGGACATGGTCTGAGACAACAGGGCGAGGCGAGACGAGGGAAGGGCCGATCGGCCCTGCGGCTGGACCGGCCGGACCTGCCGGGCAACAGCCCTGAACCCGCACGTGGGCTCAAGGAACACTCGCTGTGACCTGTGGTGCGTATCGGGTCGCTTGCCGTCCGGTGCCGGATCCCGGTGGGACTGGGGCTGTTTTCCGGCACGGCCGGGACCGATGGCCCCTCACCCCGCGCTGTCCTTCGGCCGAGGATGGTCTGAAACCGCACACCGCGGTACCCGGCGAAAGACGGACTGGCCATGTACCCCAACGACGGATTCCGTGAACTCGACCCGCAGGAGTGCCTCCGTCTGCTGGCGAAGGCGCCGGTCGGCCGCATCGTGCACACACGACACGCCCTGCCCGCGGTGCTGCCCGTCAATTTCTGTCTCGATGGCGACGGCACGGTGCTGCTGCGCACCTCGGCCGCCTCGGAGCTGGCCCGCGCGGTGGACGGGGCGGTGGTCGCTTTCGAGGCGGACGAGGTCGACGCGGCGAGGAACGCCGGCTGGAGCGTCGTCGTCACCGGCCGGGCCACGGTCGTGACCGACCCCGGCGAGCAGAAACGGCTGGCTCGGGTTGGCCCGATCTCCTGGGCGCCCTCACCCGAGGAGGTCTTCGTCCGCATCCGTCCGGAGCTGGTGACCGGGCGTGAGCTCATCGGTGGCCACACGCTGTACGGGGTGGACCTCACGCCGTGAGTCGGCCCCGGGCGCGAACGGCCCGGTCCGGGAACGTGGCCTGAACGGCCCTGATGGGTACGCGACGCACAACCAATGGTCAGCGTCTTGGTCTTGAAGCGCAGGTGGATGGTGGCCTTGCTGACCCCGGCGGCCTGGGCCACTGGTCCAGGGACATCCGGGTGTAGCCCTGCTCGGCAAGCAGAGTGAGCGCCGCGGCCACGATCGTGGCCTCCTTGCTACGGCAACGCGTCCGTCCTCCGGTGCCGCGGCAGCCTCCCGGGTGGTGGCTCTTCGGCATGCCGCCAGCAAGTCCCTGTGGGAGGAGAGCACATGGAGATCGTCGCGTACGGCGTCCTCGCGGACGAACAGCCGCTGCTGCGGGATGCGTTCGACCGGGAGTTCGGCGCCGCGCATGAACTGCGCTGTCTGGGGCTGTTCTTGAACCGGGACACCGCCCCCATCGCGGCTGGGCATGAGGTGGTGCTCAGCAGCGTCAACGACACCCTGGACGCCGAGGTGCTGCGCGCGCTGGCCAAGGGCGGCACGAGGATGATCGCCCAGCGGGCCACCGGCTACAACAACATCGACCTGACGGCCGCCGAGGAGTTGGGGCTGACGGTGGCGCGGGTGTCGTACTACTCGCCGTACTCGGTGGCCGAGTTCGCCTGGGCGCTGGCGCTCGCCGTCGACCGGCGGATCGTGCGGGCCGCGCACCGCACCCGGGAGTTCGACTTCCGGCTCGACGGGTTGTTGGGCCGCGACCTGCACGGCCGGACCGCCGGGGTGGTGGGCACCGGGAAGATCGGGGCCGCGTTCGCCCGGATCGCGCACGGCTTCGGGATGCGGCTGCTGGGCTGGGACGTCGCCGAGAACCCCGACTGCCTGGCCCTGGGCATGCAGTACGTCGAGAGGGAGCGGCTGTTCGCCGAGGCGGACCTGGTCAGCCTGCACGTACCGCTGCTGCCGGACACCCACCACCTCGTCGACGCCCGCGCCCTGGCCCTGATGAAGGACGACGCGATCCTGGTCAACTCCAGCCGCGGCGGCCTGGTGGACACCGGCGCGCTGCTGGAGACGCTGCGCGCGGGACGGCTGAGCGGTGTCGGTCTGGACGTGTACGAGGAGGAGGCCGGCGTGTTCTTCCTCGACAAGTCCCTTGAGGTGATGACCGACGAACGCCTCGCCCGCCTGATGACCTTCAACAACGTCCTGGTCACTTCACACCAGGCGTACTTCACCCGGGACGCCGTCGGCCAGATCGCCGCCACCACCGTGGGCAATGTCGCGGACCACTTCGCCGGCCGTACCAGCGACAACACCCTCGTGCCCCGGCGCGAGACCGGCTCAGGGCGGTGACCGGACACGTTCCCACGCCGGGACGGCTGACGAGGTGAAGCCTGCTGGCCCGCCGTTCGTCCAAGAGAGCGCTGAGGGCAGGCGCCCGCACCGCACGGTCAGCGCTCTGGCCAGGGAACGCCGACGGGTGACGGCGGTCCTTCGTGGTCCCGGCGGCCGGGGACGAGGCGGTCGGCCGTCTCCCACCGCTGGGATCCTCACCGCAGGCCACGCCGTCCGGCCCGGCTGCTCCTGCCGGGCCGGACGGTCAGTGCGTTCGGGGCGGGTTCACCAGTGTCCGAGGACCTTCAGCCACACGGCGCCGACGCCCATCCAGATGACGATGTTGGCCGCTGCGGCGGCCAGTCCGGTGCGCCACCACTCGCCGAGGGTGACGTACCCGCCGCCGAACAGTACGGGTGCCGGGCCCGAGGCGTAGTGGGTCAGACCGCCGTACAGGGAGCTGATGAAGCCGAGCACCAGCGCGGCCATCACCGGTGGTGCGCCGGTGGCCACCGCGGCTGTGAGGAACGCGGCGTACATCGCGGCCACGTGGGCGGTGTTGGAGGCAAACAGGTAGTGCGAGAACAGGTAGACCAGGGTCAGGGCCACGAAGGCGGCCTGCCAGCCCACGCCGGAGACGGCGTCGGTGATCGAGCCGCTGAACCAGCCGATCACGCCGAGGTCCTGCAACTGGCCGGCCATCATCACCAGCACGGAGAACCAGACCAAGGTGGTCCAGGCCGACTTCTCGGCGACCAGGTCGCCCCACGTCAGTACGCCGGTCACGAGCAGCAGAGCGACGCCGGTGAAGGCGGAGACGGTGGCCGACAGGTCCCAGACCTGGCCGCCGACCGACCACAGCAGGAGCAGCAGGACGAACACCGCCGCCATGGTCCACTCGTTGCGGGACATCCGCCCGAGCTCGGCGAGCTGGGCGCGAGCCTGCCCCGGCGCCTCGGGGGTTTCGCGCAGTTCCGGCGGGAAAATCCGGTACAGCAGCGCGGGGAGCGCCAGCAGGGCGACCAGGCCGGGCACCATCGCCGCGATGGCCCACGAGGTCCACGTCAGGTGCACCCCGCGGTCGGCGGCAAGCTTCTGCACCAGCGGGTTGGCGGCCATCGAGGTCAGGAACATCGCGCTGGTCACCGTGTTGACCTGCATCGCCGTCACGCTCAGGTAGGCGCCCAGCTTGCGGCGGGACTCTTCGCCGGGGTGCGAGCCGGCGGTGGCGCTGAGCGAGCGGATGACGGGATGGATGACGCCGCCGGAACGGGCCGTGTTGCTGGGTGTGGCCGGAGCCAGCACCAGGTCGGTGAGGGTGATCCCGTACGCCAGGCCCAGGCTGCTGCGGCCCAGCGCGGTCACAAACCGCAGCGCGATCCGGCGGCCGAGGCCGGTCTTGGTGAAGCCGAGGGAGATGAAGAACGCGACCACGATCAGCCAGATGGTGGGCTCGGAGAAGCCGCCCAGGGCGACGTCCGGCTCCAGCGTGCCCGTGATCATGGTGACGGTCAGGCCGACCAGGGCGACCGCGCCCAGCGGCAGTGGCTGGAGGATCAGGCCGAGCACCGTACCGGTGAAGATGGCCAGGACCGCCCATCCACCGGACTTGATCCCGTCGGGCTGCGGCAACAGATAGACGATCAGCCCGACCGCTATGGGGACGAGCCACTTCAACGCCGTCCACGCCGTGGCGGCCCTGGGCCCGGACTTGGTAGGGCCCGGGGCGGACCCGGCGAGTGATCCTTCGGTATCCCGGAACGGGCTCATCTGTGCCATCCCATACGTAGGTCCCGGCACGCCTCGGAATGCTCAGCCGGAACAGAGTCGAGCTGTCGCATCTACGGTGACGGACGGAGAAGGGCCCTGGCGCGAGGCGACCGGCCTCAGTCGTGGGGCCGAACGGCACCACAGGGGACGCCCGAACGGCGCGGCACACCGGGCCGCATGACGCCGAGTCAGCGCAGGCGTGGGAAGCGTGCCACGACAACCCTCGGTGTCGTCGTGCTGGTGCTCGCGGCCGGGACCGTCGGCTACACGGTCGGCGGCGACACCGTCGTGAAGTGCCACGACGGGGCACCCGTTCACGACCAATCGGGTGCCGGGGGCGTCGCAGAAATCCGTCCGCCTGGGCTGGTTCCGTCGGCAGTGCTGCCCGGTCGGCGGGCACTGGACACCGGCCCGCCCTGTCCGGGCCTACTCTCCGTCCGCTGCGGGCAGGGGAACGGTCCATTCCATGACGGTGCCGGTGGGCCGGTTGGCCATCATGGCCAGGCTGCCGCCCAGGTCGGCGGCGCGCCGCTGGAGGTTGGATAGGCCGCTGCGGCGGGTGACGGCCGGATCGATGCCGGATCCGTTGTCGGCCACGCGCAGCCGCAGCCGGGTGCCGTCCGTCTCGGCGGTGACCTCGACGCGCGTGGCGTGTGCGTGCCGGGCGGCGTTCGACAGCGCCTCGCGCAGCACCGCCAGGAGGTGCTCGGCATGGCCGGCGGGCACGCCGGTGTCGAGCAAACCGGTCATGCGCAGCGAGGGCGCGAAGCCGAGCGTGTCGGCGGCCTGGTCGGTCTCGGCGACCAGCTGGGCGCGCAGCCCGCCGCGGTCCCCGGAACGGTCGTGCTCACGCAGCGCGAAGATCGTGCTGCGCACCGTCTTGATCGTGTCGTCGAGATCGTCGATCACCCGCCGGATGCGCTCGGCCGCCTCGGGCCGGTCGGCCAGTCGGCCGAGCACCGAGTTCAGGGTCATCCCGGAGGCGAACAGCCGTTGGATGGCCAGGTCGTGCAGGTCGCGGGCGATGCGGTCGCGGTCGTTGAGAACCAGCAGCTGATCCGCGTCCCGGCGGTGCTCGGCGACCTCCAGGGCGAGCGCGGCCTGGTCGGCGAAACCGCCGATCATGGCTATGGCGGCGTCGGGGAAGTCCGCACCCCCGGGCAGGTTGGCTACCTGCAGCACCCCGCGCACCTGCTCGGAGGTGCCCAGCGGGAGGAGGAATCCGGGCCCCAGGTCCAGCCGTCCCGCGGAACCGCCCTCCGCCTCGGGCTCCGCCGACAGCCTGCTGCTGGTGATCCGCTCGCTGGAGTGGTAGACCTTCGCGGCCAGCGAGGTGGCTGCCAGCACCAGTCCGCGCACCAGTTCAGCGCCCTCGCCGTCGGCGGCCTCGATCACCAGGCCGTCGCCGCCGTTGAACGGCACCGCCAGCGTGACCAGATCGGCCCCGGCCAGCCGCCTGACGGTCGCGGCAACCTGATGCAGCACCTGGTCCGGGTCGTTGCCCGACAGCAGGCCGCGGGTCAGCTCGCCACTCGCCGCCAGCCGGCGTTCCCGGCGGCGTGCGTCGTCGTACAGCCGGGCGTTTTCGATGGCCACCCCGGCTGCCGCCGCCAGCGTGCGCAGCACCGCCTCGTCATCGTCGTCGAACTGACCCCCGCCACGCTTGTCGGTCAGATACAGGTTCCCGAAGACCTTCTCGCGCACCCGCACCGGCGCACCCAGGAACGTGGTCATCGGCGGATGCCCTTCCGGGAAGCCCACCGACTCGGGATGCGAACCGAGGTCGGCCAGTCGCAGTGGCTCCGGCTCCCTGATCAGCAAGCCCAGGATGCCCCGGCCCTCGGGATAGTGGCCGATCGCGCCGATGGTCTCCTCGTCCACGCCGATCGTGATGAACTGCTGGATCCGCCCTTCCTCGCCCACCACCCCCAGCGCCCCGTACTCGGCATCGACCAGGGCCACCGCGGACTCGGTGATCCGCCGTAGCACCACATCGAGATCCAGGTCGGAGCCGATCGCCAGCACCGCATCCAGGAGCGTGTGCACCCGGTCGCGGGTAGCCCCCACCCGCGACACCTGTGCCTGCAAACCCTCCAGCAGATCGTCCAGCCGCGACTGGCGCGCCGCCGATCCGTCCCGCGGTCGTTCTGCCGGGGTGTTCGCCATTCCCGTTCCTTCCGGACTAGGTGCCTCTGGCACGTTCCCAGAATGCCCCCAACGGTACGGCCGATGCGCGAACGGGTGTGTGAAGAGCAGGCGTCACGGCGGCCACGACATCGCCTCTCCGGACCTCACGCCGGGCCGAGGGTGGCGCGATCTTGTCGTCATCGGCGAAGGGGAACGCGGCGAAAGGTGCGCTGGCCGGGCGTGCGGCGCTCCGGGGGCCGGTCTGCTGCGACGTCCACCTGGCGAAGCATGTGCAAAGAGCGCCTGACTCCTGAACGAAAGTCGGCCATCCGCACGGCGCAGGATTTCGTGAGACTGCGGGGCGTCCCAGGGCGGACACTGGAATCGGCTCGCCGGGCCCGAACCGACCGGGATCCCGCCCGGTGCGACCGCCGCCACGGCCGTACCGCACGGTGCACCTGTCTGGTCATGTGGGTACCCGGTAGTCGCACTACGGTGGTGGGTGGCGGGCGTCTGAGGAGGGTGCGATGCCCCTGCGACAGCTCGATCAGAAGACGGTGACCGCGCTGGTCGCCGCGGCCACGGCGGCTCCGTCCATGCACAACTCGCAGCCCTGGCGTTTCCGCTTCGTCGCCGCCGAGCGGCTGCTTCTGCTGCGCGGCGATCCCGAGCGGGCCATGCCCCGGTCCGATCCCGGCAACCGGGCGCTGCACATCGGCTGCGGAGCCGCGCTGTTCAACCTGCGCGTCGCCGCCGCGCACGAGGGCCTGATCCCGGAGGCCCGGCTACTGCCCGAGCCGGGCGACCCGCTGCTGTTCGCCGCCGTCCAACTGGCCGACTCGGCCGGGCAGCCGCACGACAACGACTTGGCGCGGCTGCACCCGGCGATCCGTCAGCGGCACACCAGCCGCCATCCCTTCGCGGACAAGGACATACCCGAGGAAGTGCAGGCCGACCTGCGGGAGGCCGCGACACGGGAGGGAGCCGGGCTGCTCTTCACAGGCCCCTGGCACGCCGAGACCCTGCTCGACTTGGTGTATGACGCGGAAAGCCGGGACGCCCTGGACCCGGACCGCAGGGCGGATCTCGACCGCTGGACCCGGCTCGGCCCGGAGGCGGACACCGCCGTGGACGGCGTCCCCGAGTACGCCTTCGGTCCGCGCCGCCGCGACGGCAAGGCTCCGCAACGGGACTTCGCCGGGCGGCGACCAGTGGCCGACCGCGGCGCCACCACCTTCGAGCGCACCCCGCACCTGGCGCTGCTCAGCACCCCCGGCGACACCCCCGCAGAGTGGCTGCGCGCCGGCCAGGCGCTGGAACGCGTCCTGCTGGAGGCCACCCTGGCCGACCTGGCTACCTCACTGACGTCCCATCCGCTGGAGACCTCCGACCTGCGGCCGTTGGTCCGAGACCCGGTGGCGGGCAAGGGTCACGTGCAAATGGTGCTGCGCCTCGGATACGGCCCACGGGGCCCCGCCACGCCCCGCCGCCCCGTCCGTGATGTCCTCGAGGCCGGGTAATCCGGCCTTGCGGTTGCCACTATCCCGGCGTCAGTCGTGACGTCCTGCTCGGGGTGCGTGCCGCCCGTCGGCCAGGGAGTACATCCTCGCCTGGTACGTGGCCGGGTCGATCCGGCCGTGCAACCGCTGTCCCACAAGCCGCCGCTCGGCGGCCTCGAGCGCGGTGCGGCGGTCCCGGAGCCGACGCCGCGGCGGCCGCCGGTTCTCGGCCGGTGTCAGCAGGCGGGCCGTGTCGTACAACGCGCCGGCAAGAATCAGCAGACAGAGCAAAGCGGCTACGGCAACCATGGCATCGGCCCTACGAGGAGCGGCGCCACCCGGTGCGGGCAGTCGGTGTCAGCGTGTCCTCGGACAGCCTTCTGGTACAGGGACCACTCGGGTCACGGCGCGGGCCCGACCGTCCCTTTCGCCGCTTGCCCGGGTCAGGGTGCACAGGTGGAAACGGGCTGCGCTGCCGGATCGGAGCGGACCGGGGAGGGGAAACGCCCGGCGGCCTGTGGCGTTCGGGCGCGGTGCCGCCTCGCCCGATCACCCGGTTGCCGTCGGGAGACAGCGTCGCGACACGGGCGAGCGGCTGCGACCGCATGTAGGCGATCTCTTCGTCGGTGAACGACATGACATCCTCCGGGCCTGCGCATGAAAGGGACTTCCACCTCCCATACGACAGGCATTCCTCCGGATCGGCACCGATACGACGCGCCTGGAGGTATCCCCGACGGCCGGTCCCGGCGTGCCAGGGCTGCCCTCGGCTCCTGGCGGACGTATCTCTCGTCGCCGGGCTCGATCGGTGTCGTCCCGCGGGCCATATGAGGCCACATGGCCCGCGATGACGGGCCGGTCAACCCTCCTCCGGAGCGGGACGGTGGCCGAGGGTTGACGGTACGGGGGTGAACAGTGCGGAGGAGCCGTCATGCAGACCCGGGAAATCGACGCTACGGCCGTTCAGGCCCTGATGTCCGCGGCGGTGGCCGCGCCGTCGATCCACAACACGCAGCCCTGGCGGTTCGGCCTGGACCCGGACAGCCGGTCGATCGAGGTCCGTTCCGACCGCAGGCGGCCACTGCCGATGGCCGATCCGGACCTGCGTGCCCAGCACCTGTCGGTGGGTGCGGCCGTCTTCAACCTCCGCGTGACGGCGGCGCATCTGGGCTGGAATCCCGTCGTACGACTGCTGCCCGCCCCGGACGACCCCGACCTGCTGGCCACCGTGCAACTGACGGCTGTGCCCGCCGCCGACGGGCCGCCGTCCTTCCGCGACCTGTATGAGGCGGTCGAGCGGCGTCACACGAGCCGGATGCCCTTCACCGGCCGCCCGGTGCCGGACCCGGTCGTGACGGAGATGATCAGCTCCGCCCGGGCCGAGGGCGCACACCTGGATGTCCCCGACATCCTGGGGACCAGGCGCCTGCTGCGCCTGACCCAGGCGGCCGAGGCCCGCAACGCCTCCCATCCGGCCCGTACCGCCGAGGCGCGCACCTGGATCACTCTCCCGCGAGCGGACACCCCCTACGGCATTCCCCTGACCGCCCTGGGCCCCCGGGACGCGTCCAGGCGGATGCCGATGCGGGACTTCACCGGCTCGTTGCCCGCGCCGCACCTGCCCGCCCTGCGGTTCGAACGCCACGCCCAGGTGGCCCTGCTGTGGACCTTGCGCGACAGGAGGGAGGACTGGCTGCGGGCGGGCCAGGCCCTTCAGCACGTGCTGCTCACGGCGACCGTGCACGGGGTGCGCACCTCGATGCTGCACCAGGCGATGGAGTGGCCGGACCTGCGGGCGGCGACGGGCGGACCGGGGCGTCGGTGCTGCCCGCAGCTGCTGATCCGGTTCGGGTACGGCCCGGACGGCCACCGCACGCCGCGTGCGTCCGCGTACCCCGTGACTCGTCCCGCCCCGGGCTGCGACCGGTGACCTTCAGTGTGGGGACCGAGCAGGCGGGCTGACTCCGCCTCAGCGGCCCGCACCCCAACGGCGAGACAGGGCACAACGGGCACCGTCGGCCGGATCGGGGTTACCGATCGAGTCCCGGCTGCCCAACGGGCCCTGAGAAGAGGGCCGTTGCCCCACCCCGCGCCTGCCGGCCCACAGGGCCCACCGGCCCCGGTCGGGGACCTGTGGCCCCTGCACCACCGGCCCCCGCACCACCACGCTGGAATCACATCCCCGTTGAGGAGGCAGAAGCCATGGTTCACAGTGTTGTAGTAGGTCTCGATGGCTCGGCCGAGAGCCGTGCCGCCGCCGAGTGGGCGGCCCGCGAGGCGAAGCGGCGCGTCCTCCCGCTCAAGCTGGTCCACGTCTGGGAGGCGGTCCCCGAGCCCATAGCTCTGGCGTCGCTCCTCGGTGCCGAGACGCAGTCCATAGGCTGGGGAGAGATCCCGCGCGAGGCGGCCGAAGAGCTCCGTCTGCGTCACCCCAGGCTGGACGTGACCGTGGACCAGGTCCCCGGCCGGCCCGCCGAGGTGCTGACTGCGGCGGCGAAGGACGCCGAGCTGCTGGTCCTCGGCTCCCGAGGGATGAGCGGCATCGGCGGATACCTCGTCGGCTCCGTGGGCCAGGCCGTCGTGGCGCACGCCGAGCAGCCGGTGGTTCTCGTGCGGGCCGGGGAGCAGGCCGCGGACGGGCATGCGATGGATCCGTCCGCAACCCTGTTCGCCGGGGACCCGTCCGGGCCCGTCGTCCTCGGGCTCGACACCGACCACCCCGACCACACGCTCCTCGCCTTCGCCTTCGAGGCGGCCGCCCGCCGTGTCACACCTCTGCGGGTCGTCCACGCCTGGACCCTGCCGCCGTACTTCGCGTACGGCCTGCCCGCCGACCCCGAGCTCAACGCCGTGCTGGGCAAGCAGGACGCTGTCGCACTGGCCGAGGTGCTGCACCGCTGGAAGGAGAAGTACCCGGCCGTCAAGGTCGTCGAGGAGTCCCGCGCCGGCAATCCCGCCATCCAGCTGATCGACGCCTCCCGCCAGGCATCCCTGGTCGTCGTGGGCCGGCGGATCCGCCGCAGCCTGCTCGGCGCGCACATCGGCCCCATCACGCACGCCGTGCTGCACCATGCCACCGCCCCAGTCGCCGTCGTTGCGCACGACTGACGCAACGCCCTGGAGGAACAGGCCGCCGAGACGCTGGAGGCGGCGCTGCGCGACGCTCCCGAGGATGTGGAAGTGCAAGAAAGCCCTGGAGCAGGACGTCGCCGACCTTCAGGGCGGCACCACCCGTGAAGGCATCCACCTCGGCGCCATGGCCGGCACCCTGGATCTGGTGCAGCGCGGCCTGACCGGGCTGGAGACCCGCGAGGACGCCCTCCGGCTGGACCCCGTGCCGCTTCCGGCACTGTCGGACAGCACCTGTTCCACTTCCCCGCGGACCAGCCGGAGTTCCGTGACGTCCCCGACGAGCGGCACCATGATCTCCGCCTCGGGGGAGCCTTCGGCCCTCGTGCGCTCGCACGACCGCTTCGGCGATGGCTCGCCCCTGCATGGCGACCAGCCCGGGGACCACCAGGCCGAGGCGTCTTCCGCGCAAACCGAGCATCGGGTTGTCCTCGTGCGTGCGCCGCACGGCGGCGAGCAACTCGGCGTCGCGTTCGGCTGCTCGCCGCGGGCCTGCGTGGCGGCGATGCGGACTGCGAGATCCGTGCGGTCGGGCAGGAACTCGTGCAGGGGCGGGTCGAGCAGACGGATGGTGACCGGCAGGCCGTCCATCGCCTCCAGGATGCCGACGAAGTCCTGCCGCTGGAGGGGAAGGAGCGTGTCCAACGCACGGTCGCGGACCGCGTCGTCGCGGGCCAGGATCATCTCCTCGACCAGTTTGCGGCGCTCGCCGAGGAACATGTGCTCGGTGCGGCACAGCCCGATGCCCTGTGCGCCGAACCGGCGGGCACGGGCCGCGTCCTTGGGTGTGTCGGCGTTGGCCCGTACCTCCAACCTCCGTACTTCGTCAGCGAGTTGCAGAGCGCCGGCCACCGCGTCCGCTACACGGGCGGAGCCCTCACTTGTCTCCAGAAAGCGCATCACCGCCGAGTCGACCAGCGGGACCGCTCCCGCGTACACGGCACCGGCGGAGCCGTCGACCGAGATCACACTGCCCTGCTCGACAACGGTTCCGTCGTGCGTGGTGAAGCGCCGGCCCGTGGTGTCCACCGAGAGCTCTTCGGCGCCGCACACGCAGACCTTGTCCACGCCGCGTGCGACGACGGCCGCGTGCGACGTCTTGCCGCCTCGACTGGTCAGCACGGCCCCGGCGGCGACCATACCGGGCAGGTCGTCGGGCGTGGTCTCCTCGCGGACGAGCACCACCTTCTCGCCGGACGCGGCCCGTCGTACCGCCTCGGCGGAGTCGAAGACGGCCGCGCCGACCGCGGCACCGGGCGAGGCCGGGATGCCGTGGGCGAGTGGGTCGCCGGTCGTGGAGGTGTCGAAGCGGGGGAACATCAGCCGGGCCAGCCCGTCACCATTCACCCGTGCCAGCCCCTCGCGTGGGGTGATGAGCCCTTCGTCGGCCAACTCGGCGGCGATGGTGAACGCGGCCTCGGCGGTGCGCTTGCCGACCCGGGGCTGGAGCATCCACAGCCTGCCGCGCTCGATGGTGAACTCGAAGTCGCACAGGTCCCGGTAGTGCCGCTCCAGGGCGCCCATGTGGTCGCGCAGTTGTCGGTACGAGCGGGGGTCCAGCTGTTCCAGTTCGGCGAGGGGCACGGTGTCGCGGAGGCCGGCGGCGACGTCCTCGCCCTGAGCGTTGGGCAGGTAGTCGCCGTACAGGCCGGAGCGTCCGGTGGCCGGGTCGCGGGTGAAGGCGACGCCGCTGCCGGAATCGCGGCCGAGGTTGCCATAGACCATGCGCTGCACGGTGACGGCAGTGCCCAGGTCGTCGGGGATGTGCTCGCGGCGGCGGTAGAGGCGGGCGCGTTCGCCGTTCCAGGAGCGGAAGACGCCGAGGATCGCCCGGCGCAGCTGCTCCGCGGGGGACTGGGGGAAGTAGTCCCCCGTTTCCTCATGGATGAGCCGCTTGTACGCCTCGACGAGTTCGGCGAGGTCGGCGGCGTCCAGGTGCAGATCGTCCGGGGTGCCCCGCAGCTCCTTGAGCCGGGTCATCATCCGGTCGAACAGTGCCCCGTCGACGCCCATGACCGTGCTGCCGTACATCTGGATGAGGCGCCGGTAGGAGTCCCAGGCGAAGCGTTCGTTCCCCGAGGCTTTGGCCAGGCCCAGGACGGAGTCGTCGTTGAGGCCGATGTCCAGGACCGTCTCCATCATGCCGGGCATGGAGAAACGCGCTCCGGAGCGCACGGACACCAGCAGCGGGTCGTCCGGCTGCCCGAGGCGCCGTCCGGCGTCGGACTCGATGGCCGACAGGCGCCGGGAGACCTCCTGGGACATTCCCTCCGGTTCGGCGCCGGTGGCCAGGAAGGCCCGGCACGCCTCGGTGGAGACGATGAAACCCGGCGGGACGGGCAGGCCCGCCGGGTCATCTCGGCGAGGTTCGCGCCCTTGCCGCCGAGCAGGCCGGACCAGGTCACGGCCGCCCTCCGTGAAGTCGTACACGTAACGGACCACGACACTGTTCCTCGGCTCCCAGCTCCGTACGGCAGCTGTGTGGGTTTCCGTCCCTTCCAGCCTCCTACGGCCGTCCTGGTGAGGGCAGGTGCCGCCCGACCCTCCCGATGGGGCCGGTCGGCCCAAGCGCACACAGTGCCCGGTGAAAGACGCTGGTATTGGAGAAGAGGTGAACGAAATGACCAGCACGATCGAGCGGCTCCTGGGCCCGTCCATGCTGTCCGCCCCGACCGACTGGGCGGAGGCAGGCTTCCCCGTGATGGACACCGTTCCCGAAACGCACGGCATCCACGTGGAAGAGCGCCTGACCGACGGGACGTATGTGCTGCTGGCCGAGCTTCCGGGAGTCGACGCCCAGGACATCGAGATCACCATCTCGGGAGGTGTTCTTACCCTGCGCGCCCAGCACAGCGTGGTGACCGCCGAGAAGCAGTTCGTCTACGGCCACTACACCCCGCTGCCGACCGGGGCGAAGGGCGACGAGGCCACGGCGAACCACCAGCATGGTGTTCTGACCATCACGATGCCGATGCTGGAGACGGGGCCCGGCACCGGAGCCACCCCCGTGCGGGAGCCTCTGCGCGTGACTGTGCCCTGAGTCGCACATGAATGTGCCGTGACTCGCACAACGGGTCCGCAGCGGATCCGCTCTTCCGGTGGACCCTCGTGTGTCCAGGAGCTGCCGGTCCCCGGCGGGAACGGCGGTTGAGCAGTTGCGTCCCCCGAGCGGCTCATGCCCGGCATGCGGTCTTGCACCCGCCCGCGACGGCCCGCTGGCCGGTCACGGGCGGGCCTGACCGTTCCCGACGCCGAGGGAGCGCAGGACATTCGCGAAGCGGGCCGTACGGCGGGCCAGTTCCGTATAGGTGACGGTCGAGACGGAGTCGTCCCGGGCGACGCACCGCAGCGCGACCTTGTGCGCGTGGTCCGAGGCCGCGTGCCCGTCGACCGCCTCGTGGGCCATGTTGAGCCCACCGTCGGGCAGCCCGGCCCGCGCGCTGTGCGCCTGCGACCAGGTGAAGGCGGAGCGGGTCCGGTCGTAGTCGGTGAGACAGGGCGGGACGACCGGTGCGGTGTCCTTGCGGATGGTTTCCCAGTGCATGGGTGCTCCTCCCGGCACTGCCCTGATCTCCAGAGTCGCCGAGCACGGCGTCGGCCGCACTTCGACCGGAGGAGGTGGCCCGATGGGACGGGCGGCGGCTCTCTGCCGGCGTTCATGGAGCCGGGGGCCGCCCGCTTCTTGCGGGCCCGAATTGCACGGTGCGCGGTTTCACTCCGCTTCGCCGTGTCCCTTTGTGGCCCTCGGCTCAATTCCATAGAACCGCCGCTCATCGGCAGGTTGTAGGGCCGAACGGCCCGGAACAAGGGGCCGACCGACCCGTTCGGACCTCTGTCGGCCGGGCGGTTCACTCGCGGTGCAGCACGACTTTGAGAGCGCCCGTGGTGGTGCCGTGCGAGAACACCTCGTAGGCGTCCTCCATCCGATCGAGTCCGAAGGTGTGGGTGACCAACTGTGAGACGTGCAGGCGTCCGAACCTCACCAGCTCCATCAGCCACGGTATGGAGTACGTGTCCACCTGGCCGGTACTGATCGTCACGTTCTTGCGCCACAGGGATTCGAGATGCAGCGTGACCGGTTTGCCGTGTGTGCCGATGTTGGCGATGTGCCCCCCTGCGCGGACGGCGCGGGTGCACAGGACGAAGCCGTCCGGTTCCCCCGATGCCTCGATGACCACGTCGGCCCCCGGCCCCTCGGACAGTTCGGCGATCATCTTCCCCGGTAGTTCGGCGGCATCGGGCCCTATATGGGCGGCGGCTTCCAGCCGGGCGGAGGACAGGTCCACCACGATGATCCGGCGGGGCGAGTAGAGCCGCGCGACGACGACGCAGGCGAGACCGACGGGACCCGCGCCCACCACGACGAGGGTGTCTCCCGGGCCCACCTGTCCATTCCGCACGCCGACTTCGTAGGACGTGGGGAGAACCTCGGCGAGCAGGACCGCGTCGTCGAGCGGGAGGGAGGAGGGCCGTCGGTGGGTGGAAAAGTCGGCGAAGGGGACCCGCACGAACTCCGCCTGGGTTCCGTTGATCAGGCCCCCCAGGATCCATCCACCGCCCTCGCGGCACTGTCCGCGCATGGTGTCACGGCACGCCGCACAGTGGCCGCAGGCCGAGACGGAGGACACGATCACCTGGTCCCCTGGGCGAAGGTGGTGGACGTCGCTGCCGACTTCCATGACCTCGCCGACGGCCTCGTGGCCGAGGACCGTCCCCGGCTTCACCTCGGGCAGGTCTCCGCGCAGGATGTGCAGATCGGTGCCGCAGACGGTGGTGGCGTCGACGCGCACGACGGCGTCGGCTGGGTCCTCGATGGCCGGATCCGTGACCGTGTCCCAGAAGATCTGTCCGGGGCCGTGGTAGACGAGGGCTCGCATGGTCACCCACTCCCTGGCTGACTCGGCCGGTTCTCTCCACCGTCGCTCTGGGAGTACGGCAGGGCAACCGGGGCCATCAGCTTGTCGGGCTCCTCAGGACCCCAGCTCGTTGGGCTCCTCAGGACCCCAGCTCGTTGGGCTCCTCAGGACCGTCGGACTCCTGAGCCGGGGTGTGGGTGTGGGGCCCCGACGCCTGGTGTTCATGGCCGGACGAGCGGAGATGCCGCTGCGCCGATCAATGAGAGCCAGCCGGTCAGCCCGGCCGGGTCGGCGGTCCCGCAGCGGAAGCCGACATGCCCGTCCGGACGGACGGCCATCAGCCCGCGACCGGGGCTGTTCGTCAGCCGGAGCACGGTGACCAGGGGACCGGGCACGGCGTCCGGCGGCGGGTCGGCCTCGCGCTGCAGCAGCAGGTGCACACCCGGGCGGGCCAGCAGCTCGTGCAGCCGCCTGGGAGGTCCTTCGGCGCTGACGATCGCGTCCGGCAGGCGGTCTCCTGGGCGGGGAGCGCCACGCAGGGGCGGTGTTCCCTCCACCGACAGGGGGCTGCGCCGGTAGTTCACCCGTAGCTGGGAGATGAGACGGATGGCCTCGGCGACCAGCCGTCGCCGGTGCAGGAGGGCGGGTATGGCCGGGGCCGTGAGCGGAGCGGCCACCGCGCGCAACCATGAAGGGATCCGGCCGGTCGACGCCTCCGCCCAGAACGCGGTGTGTGTGAGGACCAGCCGTCGGTGGGCAGCTGCTCTGCGCTCCCTGTCGTAGGAGTCGAGCAGCACGTCGGCACCGCGCCCGTCCGCGGACTCCCCCCTGGGGTCGCTCGCCGCGAAGCCGAGCTTCCAGCCGAGGTTCACCGCGTCCTGGATACCGGCGTTCATGCCCTGGCCGGTGGCCGGTGAGTAGTTGTGCGCCGCGTCCCCCGCGAGGAAGAGCCGCCCCCGGCGGAACCGCCCGGCGAGGCCGCACTGCAGCGGCACCCGCGCGGACCACGCGAGACGCTCGATCCGGTTCTGAAGCCCCGCATCGTTGAGGAGGTGCTGGAGCTCGGCCTGCGGGACGGCGGATCCGGGTTGGCCGAAGTTCTGGCCGGCCCCGTCGGTGGACGCCCGTGTGGCCAGCAGCCGCCAGGTGGCCTGCTCGCCGAGCGGGAAGAGGAACAACAGCCCTTGGCGCCCCGCGAACACCTCGGCACCGGAGCGCTCGGAGATGCCGCCGAGGTCGAGGTCGGCGAGGACCACCTCTTCGGCGTAGGGCCTCCCGTGCCATCCGATGCCGGCACAGTCCCGCACGGTACTGGCCGGGCCGTCGCAGCCGACGACGAAGGGGCAGCGGATCTCCTCGATGCCGTGCCGCGATCGCAGCACGGCCCGCACGCTGTGCCCGTCATCGCGGACAGTGGTCAGTTCTGTGCCCCGTTCCACCGTCACCCCGCGGCCGGCGAGTGCCCGCGTCAGCACTCGTTCGACGTCCATCTGCCGCATGAGCGACAGATGGGGGAACGCCGTGTCGGGCAGCGCGAGGTCCGCGAGCCTGGTCTCGACGACGCGGGAGCCGAGATGAAGGTCGACTGCCGGGGCGGGGTCCGCCAGCTCCAGCAGGGCGTCGGTGACGCCGAGTGGGCGAAGGACTTCCAGAGTGCGGGGGTGCAGGATGAGCGCACGGGAGGGCCGGAACGGCTCGGGGCGCCGCTCGACGACGCGGATCCGTGCTCCGTGGTCATGGGCCTCCAGAGCGAGGGTGAGGCCGGTTGTACCGGCCCCGACGACCAGGATGTCCACCACTGTCGTCACGTCCCGGCCTGGATGCGCCACCATGCTGCGCTGTTGTGCGGCGCAAGGTTTTCGATCAGCCCGGGATCCGCGATCACGTCGTCGCGGCGCAGCCCGGGCACAACGGCATAGCTGATCGAACCAGGCACGCTGACCAGCGCCAGGACCCGCCACAGGGAACGCGCGTAGTGCTCGGCGCGCTCCGTGCCGTCCCACTCGTACACGCCGCGGTAGCGATCATGCTCGTCGTGGGCCAGCCACAGCTTCGAGGTGAAACCGGGAAAGCCGACGAACAGCGGGGTGTTCAGCAGGCTCTCCGCGCGGAACAGGGCGTGTGCGGGCCCGCGCACCAGGCGCAGCCGGAAGGTGACCACCAGCGTGCACGGGTCCTTCGCCGAGCCGCTGCCGAGGCGGGTCTCCCGGTACACCCGGGCCGAGGTGCCGTCGGCGAAGCGCAGCCGCATCTCCTGCCGTTCCTTCGGCAGACGGACCCGGTGCCGCGCGAGCAGCGCGAAGGTGGAGAGGAAGCATGTGGCCACGGCCCTCCACGCCTCGCCAGGGTCGAGGGGTTTCTGTTCACCCATGGTGGCCGCCTCACGAAGTGCCGTAACGGGCGTACGGGGCCTCGGCCCTGCCACGCCTCCTGCCGGACCGGAGCGCCCCCGTACAACCACCATGAGTGAATGCGCCGTGCCGCGCGAAACCTGGTGGCGCGGGCCGGCACCTGGCTGTTGTCCCCAGCCATGTGCGGGCGTCCCAACTCGTCTAGTCCGGCTCCATGTAGGGGCGACGGAAGACCGGTGTCCGGCTGTCGGCGTGCGGGCGGATCGCCTCCAGTGCCTGGACCACCGCGGCCTCCAGGGAACCGCTCGTATCGACCCTGACGGCCTCAGGCCAGGGCGGTTCCGTGGAGGCCATGGCGGTGGCCACGTCGACGCCGGCGTCGGACGCCCCGGGCGCGCGGGTGGCGAGGCGCGTTGTGGTCACCTCGTCCGGAACGTGGCAGTGCAGGGCGACGAGGTCGGCGTAGGTGCGTTCGGCCATGCTCAGGGCGGCTTCGCGCTGTGCGGCGTCGTGCCAGGTGGCGTCCAGGACGACGGACTCACCCTGGGACAGCAGGGTCGATGCGCGGTCGAGGAGGGCCGCGTACGTCTTGTTGGTCCATTCGGGGGAGTACAGGCCCTCGCCGTAGGCGGCGGCAGCCGGCTGTTCCGCCGGGATGCCCGCCAGTTCCTTGCGGAGGCGGTCGCTGCTGAGCAGGGTGACGCCGAGGCGGTCGGCGAGCGCGCCGGAGAGCGTGGACTTGCCGCTGCCCGGGAGTCCGCCGACAAGGGTCAGGCCGACGGCGGAGGCGCGCAGGTGGCGCAGGGCGGTCGTGATCAGTCGGTGTGCTGCCGCCTCCGCGCCGGGCGTGCCCTGGCGTGCCTGGATCAGGGAGACCTTGGCCCGGACGAACGCGCGGTACGCGACGTAGTGGTGGCGCAGGGAGGGGGGCGCCGGGTCGCCGGAGTACTCGTCGTACTCGGCGAGGAAAAACGTCGCCGCCTCCAGGGCGCCGAGTTGTTCCAGGTCCATGGCGAGGAAGGCGGCGTCGTCGAGGCCGTCGACGTAACGAAGGGTGTCGTCGAACTCCAGGCAGTCCAGGACGCGTGGGCCGTCGTCGAGGCAGAAGATGTCCTCGGCGAGCAGGTCTCCGTGGCCGTCGACCACCCGCCCCTGCTCGATGCGCCTGTCGAACAAGGGCTCGCGGCCGGCGAGGTAGCGGCGCACCGAGCGCTCGATCTCCTCCACCCCGTCGGGCACGGTGCCGTCGTCGGACAGGGCGCGGACCTGGGCGAAGCTCGCTTCCCAGCGCGAGGACAGTGCGTCGCGCGTCCCCTGCTCGGTCACCTCCCGGCTGCGAGGTGCGCTCGCGTGGTGGGCGGCGAGCAGCCGGGCGACGGCCCGAAGGGCGTCGTCGACGGCCGCTCCTTCCCGTACGAGCCGGGAGAGGCGGCGCTCGGTGGCCATGCGGCGCATCACCACGACGGGTTCCGGTACGTCGGTGTCCGGGCTGCGGAATTCGCCGACGCCGAGGTAGACGTCGCGGGCGAAACGGCGGTTGAGGACGACCTCTCTCTCGCACGCGGCCTGCCGGTCGGCCACCGTGGTGTAGTCCAGGAATGTCAGGTCGACTGGTTTCTTCACCTTGTAGGCGCGGTCCCCGATGAAGAGGACCACGGCGGTGTGTGTCTCGCGCACCTCGGCACGCGAGAGCGACGGGTTCCTGGGGGCGTCGTCCCGCCGCGCCGCCGCCATCGGCTCGCCGGGGTGGTTCGGCTCAGTCATGGGGGACGACGGCGACAGGGCAGCGCGCGTGGTGGGCGGCGGCCTGGGCCACGGGGCCCAGGCGTGGTGCCAGGGGAGGGTGGTGCTTGCGTCGGCCGACGACCAGCAACTCGGCGCCTGCGGCGGCTGCTATGACAGCCCTGGCGGGGCTGTCGAGGCGGATGGCCTCAGCTACGACCACGCCCGGGAACTTCTCGCGCCAGGGGCGGAGGGCCTGGCTCAGGCCCTCCTGGGCCTCCTGCCTGACCTCGTGGGTCACGGTGTGGTCCACGCCCCAGGGGGCGTACGCGTGGAGCGGCACGCTGCGGCCATGGACGGTGCGGAGCGGCAAGCCCCGCACCGCGGCGGTGGTGAAGGCGAATTCGAGCAGGTCGTCGCACGGTCCGTGCAGTTTCAGTGCCACCACCACGCCGCCTGCCGAACCTGATTCGGGCGCGCGGCCTTCTTCCCCCCGCTCGGCGCGCACCAGGACCACGGGCCGCTCAGCGCGTGCCACCACGGGCATGCTGATGTCGCCGAGGAAGTAGCTCTCCACGGGAGTCAGGCCCCGCGAGCCGAGCACGAGCATCTCGGACTCCGACGATGCCTGGAGCAGTGCGTTCTGTGCGTCGTCGGCGACCAGGTTGCCGACGACGGTGAGGCCCGGGTGGCGCGCCTGGAGTTCCGCCTGGGCGTTGCGCATGAGCCGCTTCGCCCAGTAGTTCTGGTCGACTTCCGCGGGAATGCGGGTCGGCTCCGGGGCCAGCAGCGGCCACGCGTGCAGCAGGCGCAGGGTGAGATTGCGTCGCTCGGCTTCGTCGGCGGCCCAGCGGGCGGCGGCGAGGCTCTCGGGTGAGCCGTCGAGGCCGACGGTGAGGGCTTGTTCCATGGCGACTGTCTCCGTCTCGTACGAAGCTGGAAGGGACGGTGAGTGCGGTCACCGCCCGGACGGCTGCCGCCCCCGTGCGTCGGTGGCCGTGCAGGCCGGCCGTGGGGCGTGCTCGACCCGACGCACGAGCGTTGGCGCCGACCGACAGAGCACGGTGCTTCTACATCGAGGACTACCCCAGTTCTTCTCGCGGCGCATGTGGTCCCCGGCGAGGCGGCGCTCGCACGGGCGTGAAGCCCGGAACAAGGGAGGTGGGAGCGGTGGTGGTTCCCCTGGTGGTCGGCATCGACGGGTCCGAGGCGAGCCTTGAGGCGGTGGAGTGGGCCGCGGGCGAGGCGGTCCGGCACGAGGTGCCGCTCCATCTCGTGCACGCGGCCGTAACAGAACACGAGACGCCCGACCTGGTTGCTGTCGCCTCGGAGCGAGCCGGCAAGAGCGCGCCCACGGTACGGCTGTCCAGTGAGGTGGTGCACGAGGACGCGGCGTCCGCCCTGGTCGGCAAAGGGCGCAACGCCTTCGCGCTGGTACTCGGATCCCGAGGGCTCGGAGATCTCGCCGGACTGCTCCTGGGCTCGGTCAGCTTGGCCGTGGCCGCTCATGCCGACTGCCCGGTCGTCGTCGTGCGCGGTGGGCTGGAGCACCGGAGCGGCCGGTTCGGGAGCGTCGTCGTCGGTGTCGAGGACGGGCAGGGCAGCGGTACGGCTGTGGACTTCGCGTTCCGGGAGGCCCATGTGCGGAAATGTCGGCTGGTGGCGGTGCACGCCTGGAGCGTCCCGGTCGGGAACCCTGGGCCGCCGGGCTTTTCCGGATACGCCCTCCAGGCCACGGGGCGCCCACCGGCACAGGTGCTCGCTGACGCACTGCGCAGCCCTGCGGAGCGGTATCAGGACGTGCCGGTGAGCAGCGAGGTGGTCGAGGGCCCGGCCCGGCGGGTGCTCTTGGAGGCTGCGTCCGGTGCTGATCTGCTCGTCGTCGGGGCCCGCAGGCGACATGGGCACGTGGGTCTGCAGTTGGGCCTGGTCAACCACGCGGTGCTGCATCACGCGCCGTGTCCGATCGCGGTCGTACCGCAGGTGTGACCGGTGACGAGCAAGGTGGGTCGAGTGGCCGGTCAGTAGGGACCTTCGGCCCAGTGATCGGACTCTGCCGCCGTTGGAGGGTGGTGAGGGAGTCAGACGTGGCGGGGGGACGCACCAGCAACAGCTGGAGGCCAGACCATGAGCGCACAGGATCCGCCGCACGCATCCGGTCCCCACGGACCGCACAAGGAGCAGCCCCCGCCGAGAGGCGCGAACCCACTGAGGCGTACGTCCGATCGGGCCGAAGCCTGGTGCTCCGGTTTCCTGCTGGCGGTGCTTGTCCTCGGACTGCCCGTGGCTTCGGTGAGCGCGGGGCTGGCGGTCCACGAGTCGACGATGCGCACCGTTCAAGCCCAGGCCGCGGAGCGGTTCCAGGTCACCGCTCGGGTGACCTCGGCCCCGGAGGCAGCATCGGGCGCTGCTGCGGACGAGAAGCAGAAGGTTCAGGTCAGGTGGACCGACAAGGACGGCCGACAGCAGACGGGAAGCGCCCCTGTACCGCTGGACAAGACCGCAGGCTCGACCGTGCGGATCTGGGTGGACCGGGAAGGAACCGTCAAGAACCCGCCGATGCCTGCGAGCAACGCGAAGGCCGGCGGCTGGCTCATGGGCGGCATGACGGCGGTCGGCGTGTACGCCGGCTTCGTTGCTGCGCGCAAAGGTATGCGCCTGGCGTTCGACCGCAGAAGGTACGCACAGTGGGACGCCGAATGGGACCGGGTGGAACCCCTCTGGTCCGCGCGGTTCCACAGGTGACAGGCCGAGGCCCCGAGCGTGGTCCAGGAGGTGACGCAGATGTCCGATGCGACGACCACTGACCTCTACGAGGTCACGATGGCGATGTCGTACCTGCGTGAGGGAATGACCGGCCCGGCAACGTTCAGCCTGTTCGTCCGCGACATGCCGCCCGGCCGGGGCTTCCTGGTGGCCGCCGGCCTGGAGTCGTCGCTGGACTTCCTGTCAGGGTTCCAGGTCGACGCCGAGGATGTCGATTCCTTCGCCTCAGCACTGCACCGGCCGCCACGTGATCTGGCCCCGCTGCTGGGCATGGAGTTCACCGGCCAGGTGCGGGCGGTGCCGGAGGGGCGGATCGTCCTGGCGGGGGAGCCGCTGCTGGAGGTGACCGCTCCGCTCCCGCAGGCCCAGCTGGTCGAGACGTACATCCTCAACCAGGTCAACCACCAGACGACGATCGCCTCGAAAGCCGCACGGTGCGTCCTGGCCGCTGCCGGCCATCCGGTCGTGGACTTCTCCCTGCGCCGCACGCACGGCCCTCAAGCCGGTTTCCAGGCCGCCCGGCTGAGCGCCATGGTGGGATTCACCGGAACGAGCAACGTCGCCGCGGCCACCGCCGAAGGACTCTCGGCCGTCGGCACGATGGCCCACTCGTACATCGAGGCGTTCGGAACGGAGGAGGCGGCCTTCCGGGCCTTCGCCCGGTCCCACCCCGGTCCGGTGACGCTCCTGGTGGATACCTACGACACCGAAGAGGGGGTACGCGTCGCGGCCCGCGTCCTGCGGGACCTGGACCGTGGGCCCGGCTCGGCCGTACGGCTGGACAGCGGAGACCTGGGAGCCCTGGCGCAGACGGCGCGTGCCACCCTCGACGAGGCGGGACTGCCGGACGTACGGATCATCGCCAGCGGCGGTCTCGACGAGTACGCCGTGGACGAACTGGTCCGCTCCGGGGCGCCGATCGACGTCTACGCCGTCGGCACCCGCGTCGGGGTCTCGGCCGACGCCCCGTTCCTGGACTCGGCCTACAAGATGGTCGAGTACGACGGCCGACCGGTGATGAAGCTCTCCTCGGCCAAGGTGACCGCCCCTGGACAGAAGCAAGTGTTCCGCCGTCCCGGATTCGCGGACGTGATCGGGCTCCATGATGAGCAGCCGCCGGGGGCAGGCGTACCGCTGCTGGAGACGGTCATGCAGAACGGGAGTCGCACCGTCGAGCGCCCCACTCTGGACGAGAGCGGGGGGAGGTTCGCCGCCGACCTGGCCGGACTCCCGCCCGCGGCACGCCGCATTCATGCCCCCCTCGCGCCACGCGCGACCATCTCCGGACAGCTGACTGTCCTCGCCGACCAGGTCCGGCACCGTATCGAAGACGAGGTCCTGGCCTCATTCGCCAACCTGCGCAACCACGAGTGGAGCGCAACCGGATCACAGCGCTCCCAACCGAGATGAGGAGGGCAGCGATGCCGCATACCGTGGAATGGAAGGTTCGCCTCTACCTCTTCGAGGAAGAGGGAACGACCAAGGCACGTGTGGTGCTGGACACCGGGACCACGGAGCTCACCGGGCACGGGGCCGCGCACAGGAACCCGGCGGACATGGACGTGCCGGAGATCGGTGACGAGCTGGCGGCGGGCAGGGCCCTGCACGACCTCGGCCGGCAGCTGGTGAACGTTGCCGAGCGCGACATCGAGGGCATCGGCGCGGCCGCCGCCGGGCGCAGGGACCACCCGGAGACCGGCTGGCCGTTGCCGGATCAGATGCAAGGAGGATGACCGATGACGCTGCCCGCGCACCATCACCATGGGAGGGGCACTCTCCCCGCATGGGACCCCATCCGCGAACTTGAGGACCTGCACACTCGCATGGACCGTCTCATGCAGTCCGCCTTTCCCGGCGGCGCCGAACTCGGCACAGCCGGGGCATGGGCGCCGCTGGCGGACATCGAGGACACCGAGGACGCGTACCTGGTGGAGCTGGAGCTTCCCGGTGTGGACAAGGACGACATCACCGTGGAGGTCACCGACTCCGAGATCGATGTCCACGGCGAGATCAAGGAGAAGGAACGCACCGGCGTGGTCCGGCGGCGCGCCCGCCACGTCGGGGAGTTCGACTACCGCACGAGTCTGCCGCCGAACTCGGACACCGAACACATCAGCGCCGAGCTGACCAACGGGGTTCTCACCGTCCGCGTCCCGAAAGCCGAGAAAGCCAAGGCGCGTCGCATCGAGATCGCCGGCTGAGCCAAGGACGGGAGCAGCCCCCGTTGCTCCTAGCCAGTTCCTGCGATGCCTTAGCTGTTGTCCTTTGCCGAATTCTGGGAGGCGTCCGGGCGGTGCGCGATGTGCTCGGCGACAGAGACCACGCCGTCAACGCTCCTGCACAGCCGCTCGATCACCGGGATCAGGCTCCTGACCTTGACGGATCCACCGAGGCTCACGTGCCCTTCGCGAACCTCGACCGTCACGTCCGAGGCGATAGGTCCCAGGGTCCCCCGCAGCAGGTCCCCCGTGATCTCGTCGCGGATGGCGTCGTCACGGCGCAGGAAGATCCTCAGCAGGTCACCGCGGCTGACGATGCCCTGCAGCCGGTCCGTCTCGTCCACCACGGGCAGTCGCTTGACGTTCTGGACCGCCATGAGGCGAGCCGCCTCGACCGCGGTCCACTCCGGACGCGCGCACACGGCGGGAGCCGACATCAGCTCTTCGGCCCTGGCGCCTTCGGCCTTGGCACGCTCCCACGCCTCCAGATGCGGAACCGGTGTCAGGCCGGACGGGTCGGCCTGGGCGGAGGACTTGCGCAGCAGGTCGGCCTCGGACTCCACGCCGACGGGGCGGTCGAGTTCGTCGCCACGGGTACGGCGGTGACGTCGTTGTCCGCGAGCAGTTTCACGATCTCCTTGAACGGCATGTCGCGCCGTGCTCGCACGACATCTCGGGTCATGAGCTCCTCGACCGTACGGTGGTGCATGTCGCCTCTCCCTTCCGGGCGGAGACAGCCAGTGGCCAGGGGATGGGGCGGCGCCGGACCGGCCGTCCGGCCACCCGGATCACGGAGGTTCTCGTCCCGTGCGGCGGCACGCCGCGCGGGGGACGTTGGGTTACAGCAGCATTCTGCGGAAACGGCGGCGATCATGCGAGCTCAACTCGGCGATCAACTCGTGGTGAAGAGCCCTGCCACCGGCGCCACCAGGCGCGAAGGCGAGATTGTCGGACTCCACCACGAGGATGGAACGCCTCCCTACGATGTGCGCTGGTCGGACACGGATGAGGTGACCCTCGTCTTTCCCGGGCCCGACGCACACATCCGTCACATCGAGCACGGGCCCGGGAGCGCACACGAGCCTTCCCGGCCACGTACGGACCAGGCAGGCGGGCAGAGAAGTGCCGAGCCCCGCGGAACCCCGCCGAGCAGGCCGCCCAATCCCGGTGACATCGGCCGCCGCGTTGCCACCGAACGCACACGCCAAGGACTGACCCGGGAAGAGACAGCCCGCCGCGCCAGAATGGCACCGGAATACCTGGCATACCTCGAAGAACAGCCTGCCGACCCGACCGTTGCCACTCTTATCGGCCTGGCCGATGCGCTGGGCACCACCACCGCCGCTCTGCGCGGAGGCGGCATCGATCTGCCGCCTGGCCTGGGCCAGGCGCTCCTGCACCCTCGCCTGCTCGACCTCCACCCCGACGAATGCCGCACCCTGATGTCCACACACGGCGTGGGGCGCGTCGCGGTGTCGACAGCGCACGGCCCGGCGGTGGTTCCGGTGAACTACGAGGTCGTCGACGACGCGATCGCGTTCCGGACCGCGCCGGACTCGGTCCCGGCCGCGGCCGTGGGATCGGAAGTCGCCTTCGAGGTCGACCACGTCGACGAAGCCATGAGCCAGGGCTGGAGCGTGCTCGTCGTCGGACCCGCGCGTGAGGTTACCGACCCTGACGCCATGCGCGAGCTGGTCGATCGCGCCCACACCACGCCGTGGCCAGGCGGTGAACGCGAGATGTGGGTGTCGATCCAGCCCACGCGCATCACGGGGCGCCGTATTAGTTCGGCCGAGCAATGAGGGAGGAGCGCCGGCCACTCCTCCCCGCTCGGTACGTACGACTGGGGCGACCTTTCACCGCTCGCCCCTCGGTCCGGCCGGAGTGGTGGACTCACCGGTGAGGTGGGGCTCGACGTCCACCACGCCCTCCACTGCGCGCACGAGGCGCACGGCAACCGAGATCAGCGAGGTGTCCTGGATGTGTCCGCGGAGGGTGACGACGCCCTCGTGCACGTTCACGTGGATGGCGTGGCTGAAGGCCGGGAAAAGGTAGGACACCACGGTGCGGCGGACCTCCTCCTCGATTTCCGCGTCCGACCGCAGGAAGACCTTCAGCAGGTCGGCGCGGCTGACGATGCCCTGGAGCATGCCGATGTCGTCGATCACGGGCAGCCGTTTGACGTGCCTGACGGCCATGATCCTGGCCGCCTGGGTCAAGGTGGCGTCGGGGTGGACCGTGATGGCGGGGGTGCTCATGAGCTCCTCCGCCGTCACTGCCCCGGCCTTGACGACGTCGGACAGGCGCCGACGTTGCTCGGAAAGGCTCGGGTCGCTGTCGCGGAACTCCTCCTTGGGCAGCAGGTCGGCCTCGGAGACGACGCCGATGACGCGCCCTTCTCCCTCCAGCACCGGCATGGCACTGACCTTCCACTGCTCCATGGTCCGGACGATCTCCTTGAAGGGGGCGTCGCGTCCGACGGCCACGACCGTATGCGTCATCACATCGCTCACGATGTGCGGGGTCTCAGGCACTTCGGACCTCCTCGTCTCGCCTCGTCAGGGCACTTCGCCTGCGCCGTAGGGCGCGTACAGGTCGAGCAGTCGCACCCGGTCGGACCTGAGCCGGGCTGCGATCACTCCGGCGACATAGGTGCACATTTCGTGCTGCAGTTCCGGGTTCTTGCCGCACAGCTCACGGACCGCGGCCGCGTCGAACTCGTAGGCGCGCACCGGGCTGCTGGCCTGGGCACCCAGGTGCCAGTGGTGGGGAGGGACGAACCATGACCAGCCCAGCAGTTCCCCGGCCCCGAGGGTGTCGACGACCGCTGCGCGGCGGCCGGGCACGTGCAGGTCGAGAGCGACGGTGCCCGTGTGGATGATCCAGAAGCGGTCGGCCTTGCCGCCCTCGTTGAAGATGCGCTCGTCGATCTCGAACGACACCTCGTGAGCGAGGGACATGAGCTGCTCGCGATGTTCCTTGGTCAGGGCGCCGAAGACGCCGGTCCTCGCAACCACAATGGCCTTCCCTTCTCCATGACCTCGAGAGGCGGGCTCGTATCGGGGCACGGACGTCTCACCAGGCACGGACCCAGGCCAGCGCGAAGGCAGTGGCGGCGATACCGAGTGGCACCGAGCGCTGTGCTCCCGGCCACATGACTCCACGATCGTCGCAAATCGGCATGGTGCAACCCGGGCCGAGACCTCCCTGCGAGAGTCCGGCCACGTGTCGCGATGGCCCCGGGGCGGTGCGACGGTATTCACAGGGGGCCTTCGCGGTGGCCGGGCAGGAAGGCGGTAGGGACCATGGAGCTCCCGCTGGTCGTAGGTGTCGACGGATCGGAGTCCAGCCTGCAAGCCGTGGACTGGGCGATGGACGAGGCTGCGCGCCTCGGGCTGCCCTTGCGCCTCGTCTACGCCTCTCTCTGGGAGCGGTACGAGGGAAGCCGCCCGTCCTTCAGCACCGACCGCCCAGCGGAAGAGGTCATGGCCGAGCACATCATCGCGTCCTGCGCGGAACGCGCCCGGCTGCGCAACCCAGAGGTGAAGGTGTCGAGCGACGTGCTGCCCGACGACGCTGTGTCCGTGCTGCTGCACGCGGCACATGAATCCTCTGCCCTGGTCACGGGGTCCCGCGGCCGCGGCGAGGTCGCCGGGATGCTGCTGGGCTCGGTCAGCCTCACGGTGGCCGTCCGTGCCGCCTGCCCGGTCGTCGTGGTCCGCGGTGGGGAGCGGAACCGGCAAGGCTCCTTCGGCCGGGTCGTGGTCGGCGTCGGCGACTCCACCGAGGGCTCGGCTGCGCTGCGGTTCGCCTTCCACGAGGCCGAGGCACGCGGCTGCGCACTCAAGGCCGTACGGGCCTGGCGCCGCCCCGCCCACGAGCACGTGGACAGCCCTCTGATCGCCGATGATGCCGCACGTGCCCACGAGGAACGGGCCTCCACTCTCCTCACCGACGCACTGCGCGACGCCGAACGGAATCACCCGCAGGTCGAAGTGCGGCGCCAAGCCGTCGAAGGCCCCGCCCACAAGGCCCTCCTGGACGCCTCGGCCGACGCCGACCTGGTGGTTGTGGGTGCGCTGAGGCGGCACGGCCACTTCGGTCTGCAGCTCGGCAGGGCTGCCCATGCCCTGCTGCATCACGCCGAGTGCCCGGTGGCCGTCGTCCCGCAGCGGGTCTGAACTCCGGCGCGCGTCGCACGTTCCTGCACATCTCGTGACGGGAGAAGGCGAGGGCGACGGATGTCGGAGTGGACCTGGGAATACGAGGGATACGACCCCGCCGCCGAGCGGTTGCGCGAATCGTTGTGCACGCTCGGCAACGGCTGCTTCGCCACCCGCGGTGCTGTGCCCGAGAGCAGGGCGGGCCTGGTGCATTACCCGGCCACCTACGCCGCCGGGATCTACAACCGCCTGGAATCCGCTGTGGCGGGGCGACGGGTGGTGAACGAGGACCTGGTGAACCTCCCCAACTGGCTGCTCCTGCGGTTCCGTCTTCGTTCCGCCGACGGATCGGTGGGCCCGTGGTTCTCTCCCGACGCGCGGCGATTGTTCGACTACCGGCACACATTGGATCTCCGCCGTGCCACGTTGACGCGCACGTTCCGGTACTGGGACGACGAGGCGGCCGGCGTGCTGAGCGTGGAACAGGTCCGCCTGGTGCACATGGCGGATCCGCACCTGGCCGCGCTCCGAACCGTTTTCACGTCCGAGGAGTGGTCGGGCGAGGTCGAGGTCGAGTCCGTCCTCGACGGCGACGTGACCAACAACAACGTCCACCGCTACCGGTCCCTCAACCGGAACCACCTGACCCAGGTGCGGACGGGAGAGGCGGGGAACGATACGACGTGGCTGCGTTGCCGGACCAGCAGCTCCGACATCGCGATCAGCATGGCGGCGCGTACGGTCGTCACGGGACAGCGGCCCGCGTCGTCCGAGCTTCGCCCGTACAGCCACCGCGCCGTACACCGACTGGTGATCCCGATAGCCCCGGGCCGGCCCGCCGTGGTCGAGAAGACCGCGGCCCTGCACACCTCACATGACCTGGCGATCAGTGACCCGGTCGGAGCGGTGCTGGACCGGGTGACCGCTGCCGGGGATTTCTCGGAGCTCCTGGACTCCCACGTGGCGGCGTGGCAGCGGTTGTGGCGGCGGGCGGACGTCCAGGTCCCCGGCGAGGCGGGTCGTGTGCTGCGTCTGTATCTGTTCCATGTGCTGCAGACGCTCTCACCGCACACCGCGGAGCTGGACGTGGGTGTGCCGGCCCGTGGTCTGCACGGTGAGGCGTACCGGGGCCACGTCTTCTGGGACGAGCTGTTCGTGCTGCCGTATCTCAACCTGCACTTCCCGGAGGTCTCACGGTCGCTGCTGAACTACCGTCACCGGCGCCTGCCGCAGGCATGCCGCGCGGCTCGCGCGGCGGGCCGGTCCGGGGCCCCGAGCTTCCGGCCACGCGCCAGGCATCCGGCGCAGGTGGCCAGGGAGAGGCACAGGGCTCCTTACCCCTCGCCCACCGGCACCCGCCACACCAGCCGTGCGCCGCCGCCGGGAGGGCTGGCCACCTCCAGCGTGCCGCCCAACTGCTCAGCCCGGTCGGCCATGTTGCGCAGGCCGCTGCGGCGACCCTCGGACGGGATATCGATGCCGTTGTCGGAGACGGTGAGGCGCAGCTCGTCGCCGTCGTTCTCCACTACGATCTCGGCCCGCTCGGAGTGTGCGTGCCGGGCGATGTTGGTCAGGGCCTCGGTGAGGACGGCCATCACGTGGTCGGCGGTCTCCTTGGGGACCTGCGTGTCCAGCAACCCTTCCATGCGCAGGCTGGGCGCGAAACCCAGCACTGGGGCGGCCTCTCCGGCCGCGCGGACGATCTGGGCCCGCAGGCCCTGTCCCACGGCGTCCTCACGCGAGCGCAGCCCGAAGATCGTCGACCTGATGATCTTGATGGTCTCGTCCAGGTCGTCCACGGCCTGGAGCACCCGCTCCGAGGCCTGCGGGTGCTCGATGAAGCGCCCCGCGCTCTGCAGCGTCATGCCGGTGGCGAACAGCCGCTGGATCGCCAGGTCGTGGAGGTCACGGGCGATCCGGTCACGGTCCTGCAGGAGCGCGATCTTTTCGGCGTCCCTGCGGTGTTCTGCCAGTTCCATCGCGACCGCGGCTTGGGCGGCGAAGCCCTGCAGCGGTTCGGTCTCCTTCTCGGTGAACACCGTCCGATCCGCCGCGCGGACCAACAGAACCACGCCTCGTACGCCGTCTACGCTGCTGATGGGCACGGCCACGGCCGGGCCGAGGCCGGTGAAGGGCGGCGGACCCGACGAGACCAGCCCCCCCGCCTCCGGCCGGGGGCGCCCCGCTTTCGCTGCGCTCGTCGTGGGAGACGTCCGGGTTGGTGACCGGGGCGGCGTCGGAGAAGGCCCGGCCGATCAGGCTGTCGTCGACGGGCAGGACCAGCCCGCGGTGCCCTTCGGCTCCCTGTCCGATGGCCAGCTCCACCGTGAGCGAGTCGGTGCCCTCCATCGGCACGGCGACCACTGCGAGGGCGGCGCCCGTGATCTCCCTGGCCCGTTCGGCGATCAGCCCGAGCACCTCGCTGCGTTCGCTGCCTGACATCAGGCTGTGGGTGATCTCCGCGCTCGCCTGAAGCCAGCGCTCACGCAGCCGGGACTCCTCGTAGAGTCGGGCGTTGTCGATCGCCACGCCAGCCGCCACGGCCAGAGTCGACAGCACCGACTCGTCGTCTTCATCGAACTGCGCCCCACCCCGTTTCTCGGTCAGATACAGATTGCCGAAGACCTGATCCCGCACCCGGATCGGGACGCCGAGAAAGGTGTTCATCGGCGGGTGGCGGGGCGGGAAGCCGTACGAGGAAGAATGCTCGGAAATCTTTGGCAACCGCAGCGGCTCAGGGTGCCGGATCAGCTCCCCGAGGATGCCATGGCCCTCGGGGAAGGGACCGATCCGGGCGATCTGCTCCTCCTTGACCCCGACCGTGAGGAATTCCGACAGCCGCTTGCCGTCCGGTCCGATCACGCCCAGGGCGGCGTACTCCGCGTCCACCAGCAGGGCCGCTGCCTGCACGATGCTGCGCAGCGCCTGCTCGAGATCCAGCTCGCGGCCGACTGAGAGCACGGCCTCCAGCAGGCTGTGTACGTGGTCACGGGTTACCGCGGGCCGCGTCCAGGCGCGCCTGAAGCTCCTCCAGCAACTCGTCCAGCCTCAGCTGGGGCAGCCGTACGCGGGCGTCCCCGCTCCCTTTGGGGCTTCCCACCGGCGATCCTCCAGGTCCCCTCGGCATACCCACCGCCCGACCGATCCGGACACGTGCCACCGTATCGGTCCACGTCAAGCGGCGGTACGGGATCAGGGCAGCGGCCTGGGGGGCACGACGGCGGTCGGCTTCGTGGGAAGCGGGCGAAGCGGGCGGCGACGCTTTGGTGAGGTCGAGGAGCCGGTTGATGAGGCCTCACTGGTATCGGCGACAGCGTCGCGGGAGACGATCGGGGCGTCGGACACCCGAGGAATTGCCGTGGTGCGGGGCCGCCGGTCCCTGATGGGGCCGGGCTCTGGCGCTGGCGGTTGCGAGTTCCTGTGGTGGCACTGAAATGGAGCTGCGACGCTGAAGACATGAGCGAGCACCGGTCCAGGGCCCGGCGACGTCCTTTCGGCGTGGCGGCCGCTGCGCTGGCGCTGTACGGCGTCTTTCTGCGGCCGCGGGTGCTGACCTGGGGCACCGAGCGCGACGAAGCTGAACGCGGCTTCCCCGGCGATGACCTCATCCCCGAGGCCCACGGCTCCTCGACCATGGCCACGACCCTGCCGGCGCCGCCCGAAGAAGTCTGGCCCTGGCTGCAGCAGATGGGCTGCAACCGCGGCGGCTGGTACAGCTGGGACCGCCTGGACAACGGCGGACGCCCGAGCGCGCAACGCATCGTCCCCGAGTGGCAGCGCCTGGAGCAGGGCCAGCACCTGGACTCCCTGCCGAGCGGCGACGCCTGGTTCACCGTCGCGGCCCTGGAACCGGAGCGGACACTGGTGCTGCGCTCACAGGTCCAGCTCCCGTCGGGGCGCCCCTTCGACGAGCGGTACGGCCGGCTGCCCACGGCGTACATCGACTCGATCTGGGGCTTCCACCTCCGGCCGGAGTCCGGCGGAAGAACCCGGCTCATCGTCCGCGCGCGGGCCCACAGCCGCCCGCGGCTCCTCACCCGGTCCATGGACGTGCTGTTCTGGGAACCCGCGCATCTGATCATGCAGACCCGCCAGTTCCACAATCTGCGCACGCGCGTCGGTGCGGAGGCATGAATCCGGGGAGGACGCCGAGGCATTGCACCCGCGGACCGACTTCGTGCGGATCCTCGTGGAACAGGCGGTACGCTCGCCCGTCCTCGCACAGCACGTAGCCCCGGACCTTCCGCCGCGCAGGCGGCGCCGTCGGGGCGATGTCGTAGACGATGCTCGTCAGGATCAGCGCTCCGGCCAGCGAGGCAATCTGCTCGAAGAGCTTGGGGAAGTGTCCTCGTCCCGGTCGTCGCGGTGCTGGTCGTGGCCGCCGTGCGCGTCCTGGCACGCAGTTGCGGGCCTGCAGCACCGGTCCGGCCGCCACCGGGTCGGCCGTGCGGCCCACGGCGTCAGCGTGCCGGGCGGTCTCGGACAGGAAGAGTTCGTTGCAGACGACGAGCGGGCAGGCGTCCAGGGCTTGGATCACCCGGTACTGACCTCCGCGGACCCCCGCACGGTGGCGGCGCATCCTCGGCCTCCCAACTCGGCGTGCTCACTGCGGGCCACTGTGACGGGGGTCACTCAAGCACCGCTTCCGGCGCTCAGCGTGCGGCTGACAGTGGTTCCTCGGCCAGTGCCTGTTCCGCTGTCCTGCGCGGGGAAGGCGGTCCCTCCGGCCCGTACCCGAGGCGGAGCACCATCTGGGCGTGAGCGCGCCGGTCGCCAGGGCCCTGTCCGAGTTGGTCGCGCAGGTCCGGCCACTCCAGTGCCTGATGCAGCAGGGATGCCCGTACGCCGTGCGCGGTGGCCACCAGCAGGACGCGTTCGAGCGCCTGGCCGGCGCGCAGCCAGTCGGCCCGCCGGTCGTGCCCCGTGGAGAGCACCATAAGGGAGGGCCACGTCTCGAAGGGGCGGGCGGCCAGCACGGCCGGGTGCCGGTGGGCGCCGAAGTCCCGCATGGGGACCCGGTCCCGGAAGTCCTGCGGTCCCAGCGTCCCGGGCGGCATACCGAGGGCCGCACCGTTCGGTTCGTGCACCCAGCGGCGGCTCTCCGCGGCCCGGTCGGGGTCGGCCGTGTTGCGATGCTCAGCCTCGCGGGTGAGCTGCAGCAGGCGGTCGGTCTCGGCCGGACCGGGACGACTCAACAGGGCGCCTTCGGCGTGTGCAGCCTCGGCGAGCTCTGCCAGGACGGCGGTGGGCAGCGGTCGCTCTGAGTACGGGAAGCGGCTGCTGTGCCGACGCCACAGAGCGTCGTACAGGTGTGGTGTGGAGGAGGAGGCGGTGGTGCCGCCGAATCGCATGGCCGCGAGCAGGTCCGGCTCGTCGGGCCGGGGCAGCAGCCGGGTCACCGGCTCCCTGCCGAAGTGAGCCACCGCCACCCGGAGATTGAGCACCGCGCAGCCCACGGAGAGGTGCAGGGCGCGCCCGGTCGGATCGATGTGGCGCAGCCCGCGATCCGCCGCGGCACGGATCTCCAGTGTGACGGTGTCCGGGTCCAGCCGGAACCGCCAGGGCTGTGTGTTATGGATCGAGGGGGCGGACACGGCCGCGGAGACCAGGTCCTCCAGGGCCGGGACAGCGAGAACCGCAGAGCGCATCGGGAACTCCTCCCCGCCCTACGCCGACGGGGCGGCGGGGCTTGTCGTGAGCAGATGCCAGCGTGGCGCCCACGCCAGTGGCCGCAGGAGGGGCCGTACGGCCCTATCCGGTTCCGAACGGCCCGACTTCATTTCGCGGGAGTATCTGACCTGGGACGTTCGCGGCGGGCGAGGACGGCGGCCCGTATCCGCTACGGATTCGGACTCTGCCGCGTGAAGGGGCGTGCCTCGGTCACGTCGGACAGCGCGAGCGTGAAGGTCGGCACCGCGGTGTCGGTGTGGACGGACGGATGCGAGCAGTTGGTGTCCGCACTGATCGGCTCGGCGGCGGCGGCGCGTGTGGTGCTGACCGGCACGGGGGGCTTTGGTGGGGGCTGGTGATCCTCGCGGGCGGGCACGTGATCCGTCTGCGGATCGAGCGCCGGGCCACCGAGCTGTGGGCGGATCGAGCGCCGGGCCACCGAGCTGTGGGCGAGGAGTGGGACCGGAGCCGGCCGCAGTGGGGGCGCAAGACCAGCTGAGGCCCGGCCGCAGGTGTGCATCACGCGTTCCTGCGGTCCGCCTCGGGTTCGGCTGTTCCCCCGCCGTGGCTCTGATTGTCTCTGGAGGCGATCTCCTGAGGCTCGTTCACTCGCGGTGGGTCATGACAGCGACGCGTTCTCGCTCTTGCCGTGGCCTGACGGGGCAGTGGCCGACTCGGAGGAACCGCCGTGCTCGGCGAGGTTGAACTCCACGTTCACGACGCCCTCGACGGCCCGGACCAGACGTGCGGCCACGGGCACCAAAGACGTGTCCCGGATGCGGCCGCTGAGCGTCACGACCCCGTCCCGCACCGCCACGCGTACGGCTGACGTCGGCGCGGGGAAGAGGTACGACACCACTTCCCGGCGTACCTCCTCCGCGATGTCCTCGTCGTCGCGCAGGAACACCTTCAGCAGGTCGGCGCGGCTGACGATGCCCTGCAGCATGCCGACGTCGTCGACCACCGGGAGCCGTTTGACCTTGGCGTGTGCCATGGTCCGGGCGGCCTGGGCGAGCGTCGCGTCGGCGTGGACGGTGAGGGCCGGTGAGGTCATCAGCTCTCCGGCGGTCACCGCGCCTGCCTTCGCCAGGTCGGAGAGGCGGCGCAGCTGGGTGTGCCGGTCGGGGTCGCTGTCGCGGAACTCCTCCTTGGGCAGCAGGTCGGCCTCGGACACCACCCCGACGACCCGGCCCTCACCTTCCAGGACGGGCAGGGCGCTGACCTTCCAGTCCTGCATCATCCGCACGATCTCCTTGAAGGCGGCCTCGCGGCCGATGGCGGCGACGGTCTCACTCATGACATCGCTCACGATGTGCGGGCTGCCGTGCATCATGCCTCCCTGGGGGGTCGGTTCCTGCGACGCGGTCACAGGAGGTTGCCGCTGCCATAGGGGGCGTACAGGTCCAGCAGCCGGGTGCGGGCCGAGCGCAGGCGGTGGGCGAGGACGTCGCCCACCCACTGGGCGACGCTCGCGCCGAGCGCGGGGTCGTCCTTGCACATCGAGCGGATCATGGTGGCGTCGAACTCGTAGGCGCGCACCGGGGTGGTTGCCTCGGCGCCCAGGTGCCAGGTGTGTGGGGCGAACAGCCAGGACCAGCCGATGAGTTCGTTGTGTCCGAGGGTCTCGATGACGGCGGCGCGGCGGCCGGGCACGCGCATGTCGAGGGCGACGCTGCCGGTACGGATGATCCAGAACCGGTCGGCGCGGCGGCCCTCCTCGAAGAGACGGGTGCCCTGGGGGAACGACACCTCCCGGGCGAAGCGCATCAGCCGTTGCCGGTGCTCGGCGGGCAGCGCCCGCAGCATGCCGGCCGTCGCGGGAGCGTTCATGACGTGCCTCCGATCAGGGCGTACGAACCTGCCATGTCCAGCGTGGCCTCGTGCCCCCTCCTGGGCCATGGGCCACCCGGCCCTATGGCCGGGCCTCCCGGCACCCCGTGTGAGCCCTTGGACCCGCTGAGCCGGAACGGGCCCTGCGGTTCGATGAAGTCGGGAGACAACCCGCTGGAAGGGGGTGTTCATCGTGGGTACGTCACTGACCCCGGAGTTCTGGAGGCTGTTCGCCGTCCTCCTGGTGATCTCTATGGCGGTCACCTTCGTGCTCAGCGCCGCGCTCGACGCTCCCCCAGCCTTCGGCCGGGGGGACCCCCATCTCGCTTCGCTCGCGCTACGGGTACAGCGGCGCCACATTCGTCGTCGGCCGACGGCCACGCGGATGACCGAGGCGTCCCGTCGACCCGTTCGGACCGCGGTCCGGCACTGAGCCACAGCAGCGCGGAGCGTTGTTGTCGCGCTGGGAACCCATGGTGGCGTTGGTCCGGACATCCGAGCCCCCTTGGCGAAGTGGGTTCCGGCACGCGTGCGAGCCCTTAGCGGGGCTGGAGTTGGGGCCGAATGGGTCCAGGAAGGGCCTGTACGGCCTCTGCGCACAAGGCCGTTCCTGCACGACGCTTCGAACCAGAAGTGCAAAACAGGCTCGGACGGAGGAGGTAGGCAGCATGCTTCAGCAGGTCACCGCGGGAGTTGACGGTTCCACCGAGAGTCTCGCGGCCGCGCACTGGGCGGCTCGGGAAGCCCTGCGTCGCGGGGCCTTGTTGAGGCTGGTGCACGCGTGGACGTGGCACCCTCGCCCGGCCTCCTCCGTACCGGCGGACGCGAGCGAGGGCGATTGGGCCGAGCGGACCCTGAACCAGGCGGTCATGAGCGTCCGCGCTGCGTACCCCGGGCTGCGGATCGTCGACCAGTTGGTGTCCGGCTCCGCGGTCGACGCCCTGCTCGCGGCGGCCGAGGAGGCGGAGCTGACGGTGCTCGGCTCCCGCGGGCTCAGCGGTGTCGCGGGGTTCCTGGTCGGCTCTGTGTCCCAGCGGGTCGTCGCCAGGTCCGAGCGCCCCGTGGTGCTTGTCCGTGCGGGTGAGACCGCCGCCGACGAGCACCTTCCGGCCCCGGACGGTGTCTCGCCGGAGGAGATCCCCGAGATCCCGTACCGCGATGTCGTTCTCGGGCTGGACACCCGGCGCCCCTGCGATGAGCTGATCGAGTTCGCTTTCGAGGCCGCCCGCCGCTACGGCGCCGCACTGCACGTGATCCACGCCTTCAGCGTTCCGTCGGCCGACGGCGCCGACCTGCGCGCGGTAACCGGGTCCGGGCCGGAGTTCCTCGCGGCACAGGAACGCGCCGTCATCGCGACGCTGCGGCCGTGGTGCGTGAAGTTCCCCGGGATCTCCGTGACCGAGACCGTCTCCGAAGGCAGGGCGGCCACGGCACTGGTGCGCGCCTCGTCCGGAGCTTCCCTCGTCGTGGTGGGGCGCCGCACACGGGACGGCCGCCTTGGCACTCACATTGGCCCCGTGACACACGCGGCGCTGCACCATGTCAGCTGCCCTGTTGCCGTGGTACCGCACGCCTGAAGCGACTCCCAAGGTGCTTCCGTCGGCGCCCTCCACCTGTTGGCGCTCACGACCACCGCACCGGCCTGGACCGGGAACTGGTCGACACCTATGGCCTCGACGGACCGGAGGTCACCAACGAGTTCATTCCCTCGCCCACCTACACCGTCTTCGACCAGGCGGAGAACCGGTTGCACATCATCAAGGCCGTGCTGGTCGCCACCCTGGAGGACCGAACCGTGCGCATCGTCATCGCCCTCGGCGGCAACGCCCTGCTGCGCCGGGGTGATCGCCCTGACGCAGCCGTGCAGCAGGCGAACATCGACCGGGTGGCCACCGCCGTCGCCGGCCTCGCCCTCGAACATGAGATCGTCCTCACCCATGGCAACGAGCCGCAGATCGGCCTGCTCGCCATGGAGAGCGCGGCCGACCCGATCCTGACCGCCCCCTGTCCGCTGGACCTCCTGGGTGCCCAGACAGAGGGGCTGATCGGCTCGCTGCTGGTCCGCGCCCTGCACGACACGCTGCCCGGCCACAAGATCGCCGCACTGGTCACCCACACCCTGGTACGGGCCGACGATCCGGCCTTCGCGCGACCCACGAAGCGCGTCGGCCCCCTCTACCCTCGGGACGTCGCCCGCTCCCTGGCGCGAAGGCGCGGCTGGCACATCGCCAAGGACGCCACCGGGTGGCACCAGGTCGTCGCCTCTCCCGCGCCCGAGGGGATCGTGGAGACCGAGACCATCCACGACCTGCTCACCTGCGGCGTGCTGGTCATCTGCGCCGGCGGCGGGGGCGTCCCCGTCACCGCCGACCACGACACCGGCGCACTGACCGGTGTCGAGGCGGTCGTCGACAAGGACCTCACGGCAGCTCTGCTCGCCGAGGAACTCAAGGCCGACTTCCTGCTCATCCTCACCGACGTCCCGAATGTCTACGCCGACTACGGCACCCAGCACCAGCAGCCCGTCCTCGACGCAACCCCCGACGACCTGCGCCGCGGAGGCTATCCCAACGGCTCCATGGGCCCCAAGACGGAGGCCGCCGCACGATTCGTCGAACGCACCGGCGGTCTGGCCGCGATCGGTGCCCTCGACGCGGCGTACGAGATCGTTCACGGGAGGTCGGGAACCCTTGTGCGCCCTGACCTGACCGTCGGCTGAAGTCCGTCAGGGCGGGGCCGGGGGCCGAACGGCCCCATGGCCCGGGGACGGACGGCACCGTTCACAGGCCCTGTCCGGCACTGCCCGCAAACCCGGCGGAGGACAAGTATCTGCAGTGAGAGACGCACGCATGCGAACAGGGAGAGGACATCCGGGGATGACCATAACCGTGACAGCTGGCAGCCGAAGGGCCGAGGCATGGCGAGGCTTCGCCGGCACACGCTGGCGCGACCGCATCGACGTGCGTGACTTCATCCAGGCCAACTACACGCCGTACGAGGGTGACTCGGCGTTCCTGGTCGGTCCGACCGAGCGCACCCTCACGGTCTGGCGCAAGGTCAGCGCGCACTTCCCCGAGGAGCGCCGCAAGGGAATCTTTGACGTCGACCCGGGCAATCCGTCCACCATCACCTCGCACCGGCCGGGCTTCATCGACCGAGACCGGGAGCTGATCGTCGGCCTGCAGACGGATGCCCCGCTGCGGCGGGCGATCATGCCCAACGGCGGGTTGCGCATGGTCGAGAGCAGTCTGAAGGCGTACGGCTACCAGGCCGACCCCTTCGTCAAGCGCGTCTTCGGCACCTACCGCAAGACCCACAACGACGGCGTCTTCGACGCCTACACCCCCGAGATGCGCGCCGCCCGCAAGGCCGGGATCATCACCGGCCTGCCGGACGCCTACGGCCGCGGCCGGATCATCGGCGACTACCGGCGGGTCGCGCTGTACGGCACCGACCGGCTCATCGAGTCCAAGCGGGCCGAGCGTGCCCTGCTGGACGCGCGGCCCTCCAGCCCGGATGTCATCAGGGATCGCGAGGAACTGGCCGAGCAGATACGGGCGTTGGGTGAGCTGACCCGGATGGCGGCCTCGTACGGCTGCGACGTCTCCCGCCCCGCCGCCACTGCCCACGAGGCCGTCCAGTGGCTCTACCTCGGCTTCCTGGCCGCCGTGAAGGAGCAGAACGGCGCCGCGATGTCGCTGGGCCGCACCTCCACGTTCCTGGACGTCTACGTGCAGCGGGATCTCGACGAGGGCACCCTCGACGAGACCCGGGCCCAGGAACTGATCGACGACTTCGTGATCAAGCTGCGGATCGTACGGTTCCTGCGCACCCCGGAGTACGACGCGCTGTTCTCCGGCGACCCGACCTGGGTGACCGAGTCCATCGGCGGCATCGGAGGCGACGGGCGCACGCTGGTCACCCGCACCTCCTTCCGCTTCCTGCAGACCCTCTACAACCTCGGCCCGGCCCCGGAGCCCAACCTGACCGTGCTGTGGTCGCCTCAACTGCCCTCCGGCTTCAAGGAGTTCTGCGCTCAGGTGTCCATCGACACCAGCGCCGTGCAGTACGAGTCCGACGACCTGATGCGGCCACGCACCGGCGACGACACCGCGATCGCCTGCTGTGTGTCGGCGATGACGGTAGGTCGGCAGATGCAGTTCTTCGGCGCGCGGGTGAACCTGGCCAAGGCCCTGCTGTACGCGATCAACGGCGGCCGGGACGAGGTGACCGGTGAGCAGATCGCGCCCGAAGCGCCCGCCCTGACCGGCGAGTACCTGGAGTACGGGGAGCTGTCGGCCGCGTACGACCGCATGCTGGACTGGCTGGCGGCCACGTACGTCAACACGCTCAACGTCATCCACTTCATGCACGACAAGTACGCGTACGAGCGCATCGAGATGGCGCTGCACAACCACCCGGTGTACCGCTACATGGCCTGCGGCATCGCCGGACTCTCGGTGGCCGCCGACAGCCTCTCCGCCGTCAAGCACGCGCGCGTGAAGGTGATCCGGGACGACACCGGGCTGGCCGTCGACTACGAGACCGAGGGCGAGTTCCCCGCGTACGGCAACAACGACGACCGCGTCGACTCCATCGCGGCCGACCTCGTGAAGTCCTTCATGTCCAAGGTCCGCCGCCACCCCACCTACCGGGACGCCGAGCACACCCAGTCGGTGCTGACCATCACCTCCAACGTGGTCTACGGCAAGCACACCGGCAACACCCCCGACGGCCGCCGTGCCGGAGAGCCCTTCGCGCCCGGCGCCAACCCGATGAACGGCCGGGACCGGCACGGGGTGGCCGCCTCCGCCCTCTCGGTCGCCAAGCTGCCGTACGAGGAGGCCCGGGACGGCATCTCGCTGACCACGACGATCACCCCCGAGGGTCTGGGGCACAACCCGGACGAGCGGCCGGGCCACCTGGTCGGCATCCTCGACGCCTACATGGCTTCCGGCGGCTTCCACATGAACGTGAATGTCCTGGACCGGGCGACCCTGGAGGACGCCATGGAACACCCGGAGAAGTACCCGGAGTTGACGATTCGGGTCTCCGGGTACGCCGTCAACTTCGTCCGCCTGACCCGCGAGCAGCAGCTCGACGTGATCAGCCGCACCTTCCACGGATCACTGTGAGCACGACAGTCGAGCCGGTGACGGGCCGGGTCCACTCCTGGGACCTGTCCACGGGAGTGGACGGTCCCGGGACCCGGTTCGTGCTCTTCGTCAACGGCTGCCCACTGCGCTGCCTGTACTGCGCCAACCCGGACACCTGGCACATGCGCGACGGGCGCCAGGCCACGGCCGACGAGGTGATGGCGGAGATCGAGAAGTACCGGGCCTTCATCAACACCGCAGGTGGAGGGGTGACCATCACGGGCGGCGAGCCGCTGCTCCAGCCCGCCTTCACCGCCTCGGTCCTGCGCCGCTGCAAGGAGGCCGGACTGCACACCGCTCTCGACACTTCCGGCTTCCTGGGCGCCCGCGCCACCGACGAACTCCTCGCCGACACCGACCTGGTCCTCCTGGACATCAAGTCCTTCGATGTCCGCACCTACCGGAAACTGACTGGCGGCGAACTCGCGCCAACCCTGAACTTCGCCACGCGCCTGAACCGCCTCGGCAGCCGGATGTGGATCCGCTACGTCCTGGTACCCGGCTGGACCGACACCCCGGAAGCCGTCGACGGCCTCGCCCGCTTCCTGGCCGGCCTCGGAAACGTCGACCGCGTGGAGGTCCTGCCGTTCCACAAACTCGGCGCCGCGAAATACGACGCCCTCGGCCTGCCCTTCCCACTTCGCGACACCCCGAGCCCGGGGCCCGAACTGGTCCGGCGGGTCCGGGAGCAGTTCCGCGAGCGGGGTCTGACCGCGTTCTGAACGGCCGGGTCCCGGTGCGGCTTTGTCCTCACCAGGGTGGGTCCGGATCACGGTGTGACAGAGACTGCTCTCCGGCACGGCCGAGGCCGACGGCCCCTCACACGCCTTCCTCGTTCGGCCGAGGATGGACTCCTACCGCGGGACCGCTGCACCAGGCGAGAGCCGGTACGACCTCGGCATCGCGTGCTCGGGATGTTCGGCCCAATGTCAGTGCCATGCCTCAGACTTGAGGGATGCACAGGAACGGCAGCCTGTTCAACCACGGGCACCTTCGCGACTATCTGCGGAACAGAATCGAAAAAGATCACCCGGGCGGTCGACGCGTGGGACGCCGAGAAGCTCCTGGCGATGCCTGAGGCCGACATCATCGAGGAGCTGACGAACGACTTCCGCATCGTGGTGCCGACGCTCGACCGCGAGGGCGTCGAGATCGAGCCGTTGAAGGAGAGCTACGGCGGCGTGGTTCGGCCGGGCCGTTGTCGTGTTCGATGGAGCACTCAAGCGGCAGCTCGCGCCGGCTCGGCTGCCTGCTCCTGCTCGGCCGTTCGCCGCAACGGGCCTGGTACGGCCATGAGTTGGGCCCAGGTGCCGCGCTGGACCACGCGGCCGTGGTCGAGGACGACGATCTCCTCGACGTCCTCAAGTCCCGCCAGCCGGTGGGTGATCAGCACGGTGGCGCGTCCCCGCGTGGCCGCGAGGAGGTCGGTCGTGAGTGCGTCGGCTGTGGGCAGGTCAAGGTGTTCGGCGGGTTCGTCGAGTACGAGGACCGGGAAGTCGGCGAGCAACGCGCGGGCCAGGGAGAGGCGTTGGCGCTGACCTCCGGAGAGGCGGGCGCCGTGCTCGCCGACCGGGGTGTCGAGGCCGGCGGGCAGGTCCCGTACCCAGGAGTCGAGGCGGGCCGCGGCGAGCGCCGTCCACAGATCGGCGTCGGTGCACTCGGGGCGGGCCAGACGGAGGTTCTCGCGGAGGATGCTGTCGAAGAGGTGCGCGTCCTGGGCGCACAGGCCCACGACACGTCGTACGTCGTGTCCGGCCAAGCACGTCGCGTCGGTCCCGGCGAGCGTGTAGGTGCCCGCCGCGGGGTCGAGGAAGCGGAGCAGGACGTGGGCGAGGGTGGTCTTGCCGGAGCCGCTCGGTCCGACGACCGCGATCCGGCGCCCGGGGGAGAGGTCCAGGTCGATGCCGCTGAGCGCCGGCTCGCGGCGGCCGGGCCAGACGGCGGTCAGCCCGCGCAGTCGAAGGGGCAGAGACGGCTGGGGGAGCGGGGCCGGGTGCTCGGGTTCGCGGACCGGGACGGGAGCGTCGATGACGTCGACGACCCGTTCCGCGGCTCGGCGGCTGCGCTGCCGTACCTGGGCGGCGGCAGGGAGTCCCGACACCGCCTCGAACGCGGCGAGCGGGGTGAGGATCAGTACCGCGAGCAGAACCCCGTCCAGTCGGCCGGCGGCCACCGCCTGGACGCCCACGGCCGCGCAGGCGGTGGTCGTGAGCCCGGCGAGCAGCGCCACAAGCCCGGAGCCGAGCCCCGCGGTGGCGGCCGAGCGGGCGGCGATCCGGGTCATGCGGCGGTCCGAGGCTCGTACGGCGGCCAGTTGCCGGGGCAGTGCGCCGGTCACCGTGAGCTCGGCGGTACCGGACAACGCGTCCAGGACGGTGGTCGCCAGTTCGCCGCGAGCCGGTGCCTGGCGGCGTTCGGTACGGCGAGAGGTGGTCGCGGTCAGCAGGGGAACGCCCACGCCTGCGAGCAGCAGTCCGGTGGCGAGCACGATTCCGGCGGCGGGCAGCACCGCGCCCAGCAGTGCCGCGGCCGCCGTTCCCACCAGGGCCGCCGCCGCGGCCGGGAGGCGGAAGCGCAGGAGGTGGTCCTGCACGGAGTCGACGTCGGTGACGAACCGGGACAGCAGATCCCCCTTCCGATACAGGCGCAGTCCGGACGGAGCCAGCCGCTCCAGTCGTCCGTACACGGCGGTTCGCAGGGTGCCGAGACCGCGCAGTACGGCGTCGTGGGCCACCAGCCGCTCGGCGTAGCGCAGGACGCTGCGTCCGATGCCGAAGGCCCGTACGCAGGTCACCGCGACCATCAGGTGCAGCACCGGCGGCTGCTGGGAGGCGCGCGAGATCAGCCAGCCCGACGTGCCCATGAGTGCGACGGCACACCCGAGGGCGAGCGCGCCGAGCACGACCGCCAGGGCGAGGCGAGTGCGTATGCGCCCGGTGACGGTCATCCGTACAAGGGTGAGCCAGGCGACCGCGGCCCGACCGGACGAGAGGCGGCGGCCAGCAGGAGCAGTGGGCCTTGCAGAGAAGTAAGGTCCCGGCCGTCTTCGAAGGCCCCCACCACCACCTCGGCGATGACCGCGGCCTGGACCACGAGCAGCCCCGCGCCGATCGTGCCCAGGGCCACCGAGGCGGCGAGAAAGAGCCGGGTGGCACGCGCGTGGCGCAGCAGCCGCGGGTCGACGGGTTTCATCGCGTGTGTGCCTTTCGGGCTCTGAGGACGCTGGGGCTCTGGGGCTCTGGGATTGTCAGGCGGCCGGGATGTGCTCGACACCGATGCGCTTGCGGAACACCCAGTACGTCCAGCCCTGGTAGAGCAGCACGACCGGCGTCATGATCGCCGCCACCCAGGTCATGACCGTCAGCGTGTACGTGGACGAGGAGGCGTTGCTCACCGTCAGACTCCATGCCGAGTTCAGGCTGGACGGCATCACGTCCGGGTAGAGCGCGAGGAAGAGCATCGCGACGGCCCCGGCGACGGTGACGCCGGAGAGGGCGAACGCCCAGCCCTCGCGGGCCCGTTGGTTCGCGGCGAGCGCGCCGAGCAGCGCGACGACCGTGAGGACGAGCGCGACGAGGCTGCGGACGTTGCCGCCGCTGCCCTGGGTCCACAGCAGGAAGACCAGCGCGAACCCGGCGGTGGCGAGCCCCGCCCGGCCGGCCAGTGTGCGGGCCCGGTCGCGGATGTCGCCGCGGGTCTTGAGCGCCGCGAACACCGCGCCGTGGAAGGTGAACAGGGTGAGCGTGACGAGGCCGCCGAGGAGGGCGTACGGGTTGAGCAGGTCCAGGACCGTACCGGCGTACTCGCCCTCGGCGTCGATCTTCACGCCGTGGACGATGTTCGCGAAGGCCACGCCCCACAGGAACGCGGGCAGCAGGGAGGTCCAGAACAGGGCGTGCTCCCAGTTGCGCTTCCACCGGGTGTCGTCGCGCTTGCCGCGGTACTCGAAGGCGACGACCCGCACGATCAGGCAGACCAGGATGGCCAGCAGGGGCAGGTAGAAGCCGCTGAACAGGGTGGCGTACCAGACCGGGAAGGCGGCGAAGGTGGCGCCGCCTGCGGTGAGCAGCCACACCTCGTTGCCGTCCCAGACCGGGCCGACGGTGTTGATGAGCACCCGGCGCTCGGCCTCGCCGCGGGCGAGCAGCTTGGTGAGGATGCCGATCCCGAAGTCGAAGCCCTCCAGGAAGAAGTAACCGATCCACAGGACGGCGATCAGGGCGAACCAGACGTCGTGCAGCTCCATGGCCGTGTCTCTCTCCGTCTCTCCGGAAGTCTCGGACGGTCGTCAGAAGGTCTCGGAAGATCTCAGCGGGTTCTCAGTAGGCGAAGGTCATCGGGCGGTCGGAGTCCTCGTCGGCGGCCGGGCCGCGCAGCGAGGGGACCTCCGGCGGCGGCAGTTCCTCGACGGGACCGGCCTTGGCGTACTTGACGAGCAGCCGCACCTCGACAACGGCCAGGACGGCGTACAGGGCGGTGAAGACGCTGAGTGAGGTGATCTGCTCGGCGACGGAGACGCCGGGCGAGACCGCGTCGGCGGTGGTCATCAGCCCGTACACGCTCCACGGCTGGCGGCCCATCTCGGTGAAGATCCAGCCGAAGGAGTTGGCGACCAGCGGGAAGCCCATGGTGAGGACGGCGAGCCGCCAGGCCCAGGAGTTCAGGGCGGGACCCAACTCCCGCTTCGAGGTGAGCATCAACACGGGGACCTGGTCCTCGCCGCGCCGCTTGCCGTCGGCGAGCCACCGCTTCTTCCTCGTCAGCCACAGGCCGGCCAGGCCGATCGCGAAGGAGGCCATGCCGAAGCCGATCATCCAGCGGAACGACCAGTAGGCGGTGGGGATGCTGGGCTTGTAGTCGTCGGCGAGATCACCGTACTTCGCCTTCTCCAGCGCCTCGACGGTACTGATGCCGGGCACCGCCGAGGTGAAGTCGCCCTTGGCGAGGTAGGACAGCAGTCCGGGTATCTCGACCTCGACGGTGTTGCGGCCCTCGGCGACATCGCCGTACGCGAAGAGGGAGAAGGGCGCCGACTCCTCCGTCTCCCAGAGGGCTTCGGCGGCGGCCATCTTCATGGGCTGCTGCTCGTACATCACCTTGGCGAGCGCGTCGCCGCTGACCGCCGTGCCGAGACCGGCGATGACGACCGTGACCAGGCCGAGGCGCAGCGACGTGCGCATGGCGGCGATCCGGCCGGGAGTCTCCGGCTTCGTGGCCTTCGACGCGCGGCGCAGCTGGTACGCGGCGATGCCGACGATGAAGGCTCCGCCTGTGAGGAAGGAAGCGGTGAGGGTGTGGAAGACGACGACCAGGGTGGTCTTCTGGAACAGCACGGCCGCGATGTCGTTGAGTTCGGCGCGGCCGGTGACCTCGTTGACCTCGTATCCGACCGGGTGCTGCATCCAGGAGTTGGCCGCCAGGATGAAGTACGCCGACAGGAAAGTGCCGATCGCCACCAGCCAGATGCACGCCAGGTGGATCTTCCGGGGCAGCTTGTCCCAGCCGAAGATCCACAGGCCGATGAAGGTGGACTCGAAGAAGAACGCGAGCAGCGCCTCCATGGCGAGCGGGGCGCCGAAGACGTCACCGACGAACTTCGAGTAGGCGGACCAGTTCATGCCGAACTGGAACTCCTGCACGATGCCGGTGGCCACGCCCATCGCGACGTTGATCAGGAAGAGCTTGCCCCAGAACCGGGTGGCCTTGAAGTACTTGTCCTTGCCCGAGTGCACCCAGGCGGTCTGCAGCCCCGCGACGAGGAAGGCCAGGCTGATGGTGAGCGGGACGAACAGGAAGTGGTAGACGGTCGTGATGCCGAACTGCCATCGGGCCACGGTCTCCTGAGCCAGCGCCAGCTCCACGGCGGGCCTCCTCGTGTGCGGGGTCGCGCGCACCCCGGGGCCCGGGGGTCGGCAAAGGGAAAGGGACAGACCGGCCACGGAGGGCGCCGGCCCGTGGACGACACCCTCGCGGGCGGGCATACCGCCAGGACAGGCGCCGTACGGTCCGGCCACTGGGGCCGAACGGACCCCAGTTCCGGCCCTCCTCTGGGCCGAATGGCACTACCGCTCCCGGCGACTGGTCACCGGGCCGCGTGAACTCGTCCGCGGCCGCACCATGTACGGGTGAGACCGGCACCACGACCACGCCGTTCGACATGGTGGTCCGCAACGACATGGACCGCTACCGCCTGGTCATGGACGTCATCGACCGCGTCCCCGGCCTGGCGGTGCGTGCCGCCGTAGTACGCCGGCGGAGGGACGACGCCCGCCCGCACCACCACGACTGGATCCGCGCCCACGGCACCGACCTGCCCAGGGTCGCCGACTGGGTCCGGGACGCCTGAACGGACCGGCGGAGACGGGACCTTCGGCCCAGTTCTCCGGGCCCTCGGGGCCCTCCGAACTCCCTTGGCGGAGCGGGACATTGGAGGCGCAAGGAGAGTTGTTGATACCTCCAGGCGTCACCCCTTGGAAGGGATGAGCATCATGGCAGTCCACAACCACCCGCAACGGCACGCGGGGTTCCACTTCCCGTCCCTGCGCAAGACCCGGACGGCGGCACCGGAGTCCGCCGACACGACCACCGCGGCGGCGACGGCGACCCGCGCGTATGTCTTCGCCGGGCTCCGCGTCCTGACCGGATTCGTCTTCCTGTGGGCGTTCCTGGACAAGACCTTCGGCTTCGGCTACGCGACCCAGTCCGGCAACGGCTGGATCGATGGCGGCTCGCCGACCAAGGGCTTCCTCAGCGGCGTGGCCGTCGGGCCGATGGAGTCCACCCTCCATGCCTGGGCGGGCGATGCCTGGGCGAACTGGCTGTTCATGCTCGGTCTGCTGGGCATCGGCCTCGCCGTCACCGCCGGTATCGGCCTGCGGATCGCGGCCGTCGCGGGGACCGCGATGATGGCGTTGATGTGGATCGCGGAGTGGCCGCCGGCCAAGCACCTGTCCGACGGCGCGGCGAGCATGTCGACGAACCCGTTCGTCGACTACCACCTCATCTACGCCGTCGTCCTGATCGCCCTCGCGGCCGCGGGCGCCGGCGCCACCTGGGGCCTGGGCAAGGCGTGGGCGCGGCTGCCGTTCGTCAGCCGCAACCGCTGGCTGCTCTGACCTCCGCACCCATCGGGCCGGGGCACCGCCGCAGAACAGCGGCGGTGCCCCGGTCGTTTGTGCCGCCCACCGCCATCACCGGCGCCGATCGCCTGCACACACGGACCAGTGGGCCCCCTGCGCCCGCCGCGCGCCACGAGAGTGGAGTCACCTCGAGGGCCTCAGGAGGATCGCGTGGACGGTGCCGCTCATTGGGGCTGCCTCCCGCATCGGACGGGACGTGGCGACGGCCCTGCAGTACTGACCACGACGAAGGAGTGGTTTGCATGACAGGCCGTTACCCGATCGTCCGGCATCGCGAGCTGCGGCCGCGGTGGCGGTGGAGCGCGTGGCGCGAGCGGCGTCATCCGCTCATCGCCGGGCGCGGTGAGGTTCTCGTGTACGACGTAGGCAGGGCGTACACGACCGGGACGGCCGCTCCCACGCGGCGCACCGCCGTGCCCTGGTCAATGTCCGCCCCGGCATATCCGCCCGCTGGGAGCTGACGGCACACGGCAGCAACTGCGACTTCCCCGTCACGTTGACCTTCCGCTGCACGGTCGTCGACCACGTCGAGGCAGCACGGAGGCGTACAAGTGCCCCGTGGGACGTTCAGTACGTCCTCGCTCAGGACGACAGGCCGTGGGGGCCGCAGCGGACGCGCCCCGAGGGCGACGAGGACGGCCTGCGCCAGGCCCTGACCGCGCTTCTCGAAACGCGACCGGCCCACCGGGAAAGCGCCGGGGTGCGGGTGGAACTCGCGCGGATGAGTGTGGGGCCGGGACCCCACGGCATACCGACAGGGAGGGGCGGCGGCTGTGGGCAAGGGCCCCAGAGGGTCGATCAAGCATCGGCTCGATCTCGCCTTGCTGGGGCCCTTGCCCACTGTCCCGCCGTCCGACCGGTCCTACTCGCCAGGCAAGTCGACCGGTCCGTAGTAGGCCGCCTTCATGAGCTGCTGCATGTCGTCGAGCATCGGCATGCGCGGGTTGGCCGGCGCGCATTGGTCCTCGTAGGCGTTCATGGCCTGCTGGGGCAGGGCGTCGAGGAAGGCGCGCTCGTCGACGCCGAGGGCCCGGAACGACGGCTCGATGCCGACGGCGGTACGCAGCCGTTCCACCGCGGTGGCGAGGGATTCGACGCCCTCGGCGGGGGTGGCGGCGGGCAGGCCCAGGGTGCGGGCGATGTCCTGGAATCGTTCGGGGGCGCGGTAGTTCTCGTACTTCGGCCAGCCGGTGAGCTTGCTCGGCACGGTGCCGTTGTAGCGGATGACGTGGGGGAGCAGCACCGCGTTGGTGCGTCCGTGGGCGATGTGGAAGGTGGCGCCGAGGGTGTGCGACATGGCGTGGACGATGCCGAGGAAGGCGTTGCCGAAGGCCATGCCGGCGATGGTGCCGGCGTTGTGCATCTTCTCCCGCGCCTCGGCGCTGCCCGCACGGTTGTTCACCGCGGCGTCGAGGTGGTCGAAGATGAGCCGGATGGCGTGCAGGGCGGGGCCGTCGGTGAAGTCGTTGGCGTACACGGACACGTACGCCTCGATGGCGTGGGTGAGGGCGTCGAAGCCGCTGTCGGCCGCGAGGGCCGGGGGCAGGTCGGCGGTGAGCAGCGGGTCGACGATGGCCACGCTGGGCGTGAGCGCGTAGTCCGCGAGGGGGTACTTCTTGCCGGTGGCGGGGTCGGAGATGACGGCGAACGGGGTGACTTCGGCGCCGGTGCCGGAGGTGGTGGGGATGCACACCAGGTGGGCGAGCTTGCCGAGGACCGGGAAGCGGAAGGCCCGCTTGCGGATGTCGGAGAACTTCTGCCGCATGTCGGCGAAGTCAAGGTTCTTGCCGGCCGCCTGCTGCTCGTACAGCAGCCACATCACCTTCGCCGCGTCCATGGGCGAGCCGCCGCCGAGCGCGATGATCGTGTCCGGGCGGAAGTCGCGCATCAGACGGGCGCCGCGCTGGACGGAGTCGATGCTGGGCTCCGGCTCGACGTTGTCGATGATCTGCAGTGTCACGGGTTGAGGGCGGCGTTGCAGGACGCGGCCGATGCGGTCGACGAAGCCGAGGCGGGTCATGGTCGCGTCGGTGACGATGGTGACGCGGTGGACGTCGGGCATGGAGGCCAGGTAGCGGATGGATCCCGGCTCGAAGTAGATCTTCGGCGGGACCTTGAACCACTGCAGGTTGTTGTGGCGGGAGGTGACCCGCTTGATGTTCAGCAGCTGGGCGGCGGAGACGTTGTTGGACACCGACGTGCTGCCCCAGGAACCGCAGCCGAGCGTCAGCGACGGCAACAGGCTGTTGTAGATGCCGCCGATGGCGCCCTGCGAGGAGGGCGCGTTGACGATGGTCCGTACTGTTTTCATGCGAGTGCCGTACGCCTCCGCCAGTGCCGTGTCCTCGGTGTGGATGACGGCGGTGTGGCCCTGGCCGTGGAAGGCGACCATGTCGGCGGCCAGGTCGAAGCCCTGTTGTTCGGAGCCGGCGCGCAGCACGGCGAGTACCGGGCAGAGCTTCTCGCGGGTCAACGGCTCGTCCGGGCCGACCCGTTCGGCCTCGACCAGGATGACCGAGGTGTCCTCGGGCACGCTGAAGCCGGCCTGCTCCGCGATCCAGGCCGGGCTCTGCCCGACGGCCGCCGCGTTGACCTTGGGTTCGCAGCCACCGCCCGCGGCCTTGTCGGTCGGGAAGAGGAACTCCTCCAGCTTCGCCTTCTCCTCGGCCGTGGCCAGGTGGGCGTGCAGGGTGCGGAACTCGGTCAGTGCATCGTCGTAGATCTCGGCGTCCAGGATGACGGCCTGCTCGGACGCGCAGATCATGCCGTTGTCGAACGACTTGGACAGCACCAGGTCGTTGACGGCCCGGCGCAGCTTGGCGCTCTTGTGCACATACGCCGGGACGTTGCCGGCGCCGACACCGAGGGCGGGCTTGCCCGCCGAGTACGCGGCCTTCACCATCGCGTTGCCGCCGGTCGCCAGGATCAGCGACACCCCAGGGTGGTGCATCAGCGCGCCGGTCGCCTCGATCGACGGCGTCTCGATCCACTGCACGCAGTGCTTCGGCGCTCCCGCGGCGACGGCCGCCTCGCACACGATGCGGGCCGCCTCGGCGCTGGACCGCTGGGCGGAGGGGTGGAAGGCGAAGACGACGGGGTTGCGGGTCTTCAGTGCCATGAGCGCCTTGAAGATCGTGGTGGAGGTCGGGTTGGTGACGGGCGTGACCGCGCACACGACGCCGACCGGTTCGGCGATCTCGATCATGTTGTCGATGTCGTCGCGGGCTATGACGCCGACGGTCTTCATGGGGCCCATGCTGTGCGTGACGTGCTCGCACGCGAACATGTTCTTGGCGGCCTTGTCCTCGATGAGGCCGCGACCGGTCTCCTCCACCGCGAGCAGGGCCAGTGCGGTGTGCCGGTCGAGGGCGGCGACCGACGCCTTCTTCACGATGTGGTCGACCTGCTCCTGTGTCAGCGCCTCGTAGTCGGAGAGCGCCTTGAGCCCGTTCGTGACCAGTCGGTCCACCGCGATGGCGGTCTCGGACGGCGCACCGCCCAGGGCGGCGGCTCGGGTTCGGGCGTCCTGTCGGGTCATGGGGATTGCGCCTCCGTCGTCGAGGTCATGGGCCGGAAGACCGGCAACTTGCCGTGTGAGGAGCGCATCGCGAGGGATCGGTACCGCTCCCAGTACCACCGTCTCGCAGGCGGGAGCCGCCACCCAGGCGCCGAAGGTCCCGGCCGGGGCCCGACCGGCCCCGGATCGCCGGGGCAGGTCGGCACCTGACGGCGAGGTGCGCCGGATCGAGGACTGGGGCGGGCATCCGAAGGTCCGGCTGGAGGCCTTCGTCTATGGCGCGGCACTCAGCGAAGTGGTAGTCAACGCGACCGTGGGCGTCACCCGACCGGCAAGAATCGTCAGTCGTGAAGGTGCTGGCCGCGATCGTGTTCGTGGCCATGAAGGCTGCCCGTGCCGTCGGCTGCCACTGGTCGTTGGTCGTCCGGGCTCAGCGTGCACCGGTGGTTCACCAAGTGGGGCCGGGCCGGAGTGCGGGCCGGCTCCACCGGCTGGCGCTGGACGGGCTCGGAGGTTCCCGGACCCGGTTCGAGCTGGCAGGCACCCGGGCTGGTTGGGTGGGGTTCAGCGAGATCGGCGACGATGCGGGCATCGCCGGGCGAGGGGGCGTCGTGGCGGCCGTGGCCGCCGTGTCCGCTGCACGCCGCCGAAGCGGCGCCAGGGACTACCGCTCGGGGAGCCAGTGGTGGGCTATCCGGTGCGAGGGGTGCTTCTCGGGCGGGCGCGTGTCGTCGATGCGGAAGGTCAGGCTGTTCATCACGCCTACCACGCCGTCGACCCGCCAGGTCAGCTGGACCACCAGCGGGATGTCGCTGCGGCGTTCCAGGCGTCCCTCCAGCGTGGCCGTGCCGTCGTGGACGGAGACGATGACGGTGTGGGGCGGCAGGCACATGGCGCGGGTCAACACTTCGTCGATGATCTCCTGACGGATCTCCTCGTCGGTGCGCAGGAAGACCCGCAGCAGGTCGCGACGGGTGGCGATGCCGATCAGACGGTCCTCCTCGTCCACCACGGGCAGTCGTTCGATGTGGTGGCGTTCCATGACCCGTGCGGCGTCCGCGACGGGTTGTTCCGGGTGCACGGTGATCGCGGGTGTCGACATCAGCTGCCCGGCGGTCATGGCGCGGGCCTTGGCGGGCGCGATGCGTGCCTTCCGGCGCAGGGCCGGCAGCCGGAAGCGGCCTCCCCGGTCCCGTTCGGCCTTCGCCGCCTGTCGACGTATCAGGTCGGTCTCGGAGATCACGCCGAGGACCTTGTCGTCGGCGTCGACGACCGGCAGCCCGCTGATGCGGTGCCGGGCCAGCAGCTGCGCCACGTCCTTGAACGGTGTCTCCTGGCGGGCCTCGATGACCTCGGCGGTCATCACTTCGCCGACCTTGGAGGTCTTCATGGCAGTTCCCTTCAACACTGGTGCGTGCGGAGCGCGATCGGTGTCCCTTGCGCACGGCCCTTGCGGGCCGACGGATCCTTGCAGGGCGTCGTGCTCCTGCGGTGGGCATCGGGGGCCGGAACTTGCGGGTGAGGGCGGCCGGTCCGGCCGCTGCTGTCCCGTTGGACTGTCCCGGGTAGCCGGCCCCCGATGCCTCTTCAGCCTCCCGCGCACCGGCTCGATGGCGCTGGGGCCAACTGGTCCCGAGTCCCCGGGCCGAACCGCCCTCTCCTCGGCCCCACTCGGTCCGGGCACGGAACCGCCACACAGAAGGCCAGGAAGGCCGGCCGCCGCGCCGCGGGGCGACAAGGACTGCAACCGTCAAGCGGAGTACGACAGTTACCGCGCCCACTGTCACGACGGCGGCAGCCGCTCAGCGCGCGGCGGCGATGCCGAACGTCACCGAGGCTGAGGTCCGCGACGGTCCGGCCCGGCTGGACCCGGCCAGTTCCGTACGCTCCGGCGCCGAGCGGCGTGGGCGTTGGTTGAGGCCGAAGGCGCCGTTCTGTGCGCTTTCGTCTGCACAGCCCAGTGCGCAGTGGGTACTCCTCGAATGGCGCCGAGGTCCCCAGGCCCTGCACGGATCGCTGCCCGGGCGGGTCACGCCGAGCGGGTGTCCTGCTGTCCCGCGTCGCGGCCCGCGGGGGCTTCGGCCGGTTGCCCGCCGCGCCAGGGCGGGGTGACCGGCCGGTGGGCGGCATTGCCCCCTTGGGCCGCTCGCTCCACCTGACGGCGCAGCCGGTCCTGCAGCCGGTCGGTGACTTCCTGGCTGGTGGCCTCCTGCGCGTGAACGACCACGACGGTGCGGCCCACCCGGAGGTCGGCCACGGCCGACCACGGGTGCTCGGCGTGATGGGCCGCCGCCTTGGCGATCCTCACCTCGCCGGTGACCGCCGGCAGCCCCTGCCGGTTCACGACAGCGCCGATCTTGGAACGGGTGTACGCGAGGGCTTCCTCACTGACCTCCCCTTCGGCGCGTACCTGGACAACAGCCGTGGTATCCCGGGCTCCAGCGTCCCTGCCAGTCATGCCGACCACTCCTTCTTGTTCTCGTTCTCTGCCGGCTCCAGCCTTTCGCCGAGACCGGCCGTGGCCCCAGGGCCGATCGGCCTCGGCGCACGGGCCGTGGGTCCCGGCGTGATCACGGCCGACCCCGCTGATGGGGCGGACCTGCGCCGGATCCGGGCAAAGCAGTCCGCCGGGAGGGTCGAAGCCGGGCTTACAGCTCCGGCCCTCCGGGGGTGTGTCACCTGCTGTCGCCGGCGTCCGTCTCGGTCAGCGCGGCCCGACCGGCCTCCAGGCGGGCGACCGGGACCCGGAACGGTGAGCAGGAGACGTAGTCGAGGCCCGCCGCGTGGAAGAAGTGCACCGATTCAGGGTCACCGCCGTGCTCGCCGCAGACTCCGATCTTCAGGCCGGGCCGGGCGGCGCGGCCCTCGGCGACCGCGATCTCGACCAGGCGGCCCACGCCTTCGCGGTCGATCGTCTCGAACGGGGACACCTTGAAGATGCCCTTGTCGAGATAGGCGGAGAAGAACGCCGCCTCCACGTCGTCGCGGGAGAAGCCCCAGGTGGTCTGGGTCAGGTCGTTGGTACCGAAGGAGAAGAACTGCGCCTCCTGGGCGATCCGGCCCGCCGTGAGCGCGGCCCGCGGCAGCTCGATCATCGTGCCGACCGGGCACTCGACGGTGACGCCGGACTCCGTGCTGACCTCGGCCAGTACCTGTTCCACCTCCTCGCGCACGAGCCGCAGTTCCTCGACCGTGTCGATGAGCGGGACCATGATCTCCGCCCGCGGGTCGCCGCCCGCGCGCTTGCGGTCCACGACCGCCTCGGCGATGGCCCGTACCTGCATGGCGACCAGTCCCGGTGCCACCAGGCCCAGGCGTACGCCGCGCAGGCCGAGCATCGGGTTCTCCTCGTGCATGCGGTTGACGGCGTCGAGCAGTTCGAAGTCGTGGGCGCTGGGCGGGTTGCCGTGTGCCTCTGCGGCGGCGAGGCGTACGGCGAGTTCGGTGCGGTCGGGCAGGAACTCGTGCAGGGGCGGGTCGAGGAGGCGGATGGTGACCGGCAGGCCGTCCATCGCCTCCAGGATGCCGACGAAGTCCTGCCGCTGGAGCGGCAGCAGCGCGGCCAGCGCCCGTTCACGTTCGGTGTCGGTGCGGGCCAGGATCATCGCCTCGATCAGTTGCCTGCGGTCGCCGAGGAACATGTGCTCGGTTCGGCACAGACCGATGCCCTCGGCTCCGAACCGGCGGGCGCGGGCGGCGTCGTCGGGGGTGTCGGCGTTCGCCCGCACGCCCAACCGCCGTACGCCGTCTGCTTGTTGCATGGCGTGGGCCACGGCGTCGACCAGCCCGGCCGAGGCTTCGCCGGTCTCGAAGTACCGCATCACCGCCGAGTCCACCAGCGGAGCCGCGCCGGGATAGACGGCGCCTTCCGAACCGTCGACGGAGATGACCGTGCCCTCCTCGACGGTGGTGGCGCCCACGGTGAAGCGGCGGCCCTGCGGGTCCACGGTGATCTCTTCGGCCCCGCACACACAGACCTTGCCCATGCCGCGGGCCACCACGGCCGCGTGGCTGGTCTTGCCGCCGCGGCTGGTCAGCACGGCCTGAGCGGCGATCATGCCGGGCAGGTCGTCGGGTGTGGTCTCCTGCCGTACGAGGACCACCTTCTCCCCGGCGGAGGCACGCCGGACCGCCTCAGCGGAGTCGAACACCACGGCACCGACGGCGGCGCCCGGCGAGGCCGGGATGCCGTGCGCGAGCGGGTTGCCCACGGCCGAGGTGTCGAACCGGGGGAACATCAGCCGGGCCAGCCCATCCCCACTGACGCGCGCCAGCCCTTCGTCCGCGCTGATGAGCCCCTCGTCGACCAGCTCGGCGGCGATGGCGAACGCGGCCTCGGCGGTGCGCTTGCCCACCCGGGTCTGCAGCATCCACAGCCTGCCGCGCTCGATGGTGAACTCGATGTCGCACAGGTCCCGGTAATGGGTCTCCAACGTCCCCATGTGCTCGCGGAGTTGGGCGAACGCCTGAGAGTTCAGGCGACCCAGTTCGTCCAGCGGCACGGTGTTGCGGATCCCGGCGACGACGTCCTCGCCCTGCGCGTTGGACAGGTAGTCGCCGTACACGCCACGGGCGCCGGTGGCCGGGTCACGGGTGAAGGCGACGCCGCTGCCGGAATCGGGACCGAGATTGCCGAAGACCATCGTCTGCACGTTGACCGCGGTGCCCAGGTCGTCCGGGATGTGTTCGCGGCGGCGGTAGAGGCGGGCGCGCTCGCCGTTCCAGGACTCGAAGACGGCCAGCACTGCCCGGCGCAGCTGCTCGGCCGGGAGCTGGGGGAAGTCCTCCCCGGTCTCGTGCTTGATCAGGTTCTTGTACGTCTCCACGAGCTGGGCGAGGTCGCCCGCGTCCAGGTGCAGATCGTCCGGGGCGCCGCGCAGGTCCTTGAGCTGCGTCATGGCCTGCTCGAACACTGCGCTGTCGACACCCATGACGGTGCTGCCGAACATCTGCACCAGGCGGCGGTAGGAGTCCCAGGCGAAGCGCTCGTTCCCGGAGGTCTTCGCCAGACCGAGCACGGAGTCGTCGTTCAGGCCGATGTCGAGGATCGTCTCCATCATGCCGGGCATGGAGAACCGGGCACCGGAGCGGACGGACAGCAGCAGCGGGTCGTCCGGCTGCCCCAGCCGTCGTCCGGCGGCCTCCTCCAGGGTGGTCAGGTGCTCGGAGATCTCGTGGGCCAGGCCGTCCGGCTCGGTGCCGGTGGTGAGGAAGGCGCGGCAGGCTTCGGTGGTGACGGTGAAGCCGGGCGGGACCGGCAGGCCCATGCGGGTCATCTCGGCCAGGTTGGCGCCCTTGCCGCCGAGCAGGTCGGCCATGTCACGGCCGCCCACGGTGAAGTCGTACACGTAACGGACCATGACGGTGCTCTTCCTTCCGGCTTCCCGGGGAATCGTGGTGCCCGGCCGTCTGCCGCGTGCCGTACTGCGGTCGGCACGCGGTGGCCAGGCGGTGGGTGGGTCACATCTCGAAGACGATGCGTGCCTTGATCTGGCCGTTCAGGACCTCGGCGATGGAGTCGTTGACGGTGTCCAGCGGGCGGGTCTCGTAGATCACCTTGGTGCGGCCGGCGGCGTGGAGCTGGAAGACCTCGTCCAGATCCTGGCGGGTGCCGACGATCGAGCCGATGACCGAGGTGCCGTTCAGGACGGTGTCGAAGATCGGCACGCTGATGGTGCCGCCGGCGGGCAGGGCGACCATGACCAGCTTGCCGCCGCGCCGCAGTCCGCCGTAGACGGAGGCGAACGCCTGCTCGTTGACGGCCAGCGCGATCGCCGCGTGGGCGCCGCCGTGCTGCTTCAGGACCTCCGCTGGGTCCTCCTTGCGGGCGTCGATGAGGATGTCCGCGCCCAGCTCGCGGGCCAGTTCGAGCTTCTCGTCGGTGACGTCGATCGCGGCGACGGTGGCTCCGGCGATCTTCGCGTACTGCACGGCCAGGTGGCCGAGCCCGCCGACTCCGGAGATCACGACGAGTTGGGTCGGCCGGACTCCGGCGACCTTGAGCGCCTTGTACGTGGTCACGCCGGCGCAGGTCAGCGGGGCGGCGTCGCGCGGGTCGATGCCGTCGGGGACCACAGCGGCGAAGTCGGCCGGGGCGAGCATCTTCTCGGCGTAGCCGCCGTCCACGCTGTAGCCAGTGTTCTGCTGCTTCTCGCACAGCGTCTCCCAGCCCGACAAGCAGTGCTCGCACCGCCCGCAGGCCCAGCCCAGCCACGGCACGGCCACCCGCTGCCCGACCGCCAGGTGCGTCACGCCGTGGCCGAGCGCCTCGACGATGCCGACGCCCTCGTGGCCGGGCACGAACGGCGGCGTCGGCTTGACCGGCCAGTCGCCGTGCGCGGCGTGGATGTCGGTGTGGCACAGCCCGGACGCCTCCAGGCGGACACGGACCTGGCCAGGGCCGGGCTCCGGATCGGGACGCTCCTCGATCACCAGCGGCTGGCCGAACGACCGGACTACTGCTGCCTTCATTTTGATGCTCCTCAGTTCTGTCTGTTCGGTGCGGTTCCAGCGTCGAACGGGCCCCGACGCGGCGGGCAGGTCCTGGACGTCCTCGCCTATGGGGCCGCTCGGCCCTCAAGCTGTGCGGAATCCGGCCCTCAGTCGTGCGGGACGACGGCGACCGGGGCAGCGGCGTGGTGCAGGACGGCATGGGCGACCGGCCCGATACGCATACCGAGAGCGGGTCGGTGCACCCTGCGGCCGACCACTACCAGTCCCGCCTGGGCGGCTGCCTGCAGAACGACGCCGGACGCGCGGGCGAGATCGACCGAGTGGGCGACCGGGACCTGCGGATACTTCTCGCGCCATGGCTCGAGCACCTCGGACAGAGCCTGCTCGGCCTGCCCTGTAATGCCGCCATTCTGACTGGCTAGTCGGCCGACTGCGGGGCCGTATCCGTACAGCGGCGGCAGGTTCGGCGCGTGCACGGCGCGCAGCGTGGTCCTGCGGGCGGCGGCCGCGTCGAAGGCGAACTCCAGCAGCGGCCCGGCCGGGCCGCCCAGGTCCTGGAGTCCGACCACGACCTCCCCGCCGTCGTGCTTGGCGGCCGAGCGGGCGTTCGCCCGCACCATGACTACCGGGCTGTTCGCCCGGGCGAGCACGCGCTGGCCGACGGAGCCGAGCAGGAACCCGGCGACGGTGCTGTGACCGCTGGAGCCCAGTACCAGCAGCTCCGCCTTCTCCGCCTGGCCCAGCAGCACCTCGGCCGCGGTGTCGGAGATCTGCTCGGTGCTGACCGTCAGTTCCGGATGCCGCCCGCGCAGCTCCTCCTCGGCCTCCCGCAGAATTCGCAGAGCCCAGTGCTTCTGCGTGTCCAGGTCCTGCGCGACCGGCACGTCGTGCGGCTGCCAGATCCAGGCGTGCACCAGATGCAGCGGCAGATCGCGGCGCTGTGCCTCGCGGGCTGCCCAGTCGGCGGCGGCCAGACTCTCGGGGGAACCGTCCAGACCGACGGTGATGGGGCGAATCATGGGAAGAGACCTCCGTGTCCGAAACGGGACCAGCGGGCCGCGGACGATTGCGCCGACCCTCACCCTGAGCCTCACAACAGGGCTGCCGCGACTCCAGGGGCCGATGGTCCCGATCCGGACTGCTTGGCCCTGCCGGCCAGGGCCCGTCCGTCCCACACAGCATTCGGCACCGCCACAGGGGAAACCGCCACAGGGGAAAGGGCCGATCGGCCCTGGCCCTTCGGCCCGGAATCCCGCAGGATCTCTCCCAGGGACGACCGGTCCCGCCCGCCAGGCGGATCCCGGCGCGGGAGACAGACGACGCAGGACAGGAGCCGTCGATGACGGACAGCGAGCAGCCCACCCCCAAGACCCAGATCAGGGTCTTTCTGCTGGACGACCACGAGGTCGTACGGCGTGGGGTGCACGACCTGCTGGACGACCAGGAGGACATCACCGTGGTTGGCGAGGCCGCCAATGTCGAGCAGGCTCTGGTGCGCGTCCCTGCCCTGCGCCCGGACGTCGCCGTGCTCGACGTCCGCCTGCCCGACGGCGACGGCATCACCGTGTGCCGGGAACTGCGCTCGCGTATGCCGGAGCTGGCTTGTCTGATGCTGACCTCGTTCGACGACGAAGAGGCTCTGCTGGACTCGATCATGGCCGGAGCCTCCGGCTACGTGCTCAAGCAGATCCAGGGATCTGACCTGGTCTCCGCCGTCCGCACGGTCGCCGCGGGCCAGTCCCTGCTCGACCCGAGCGCCACCACCCGGCTGATGGCCCGCTTGCGCAACGACCAACAGAAGGAAGAGGAACCTGACGCGCTGCCCGGCCTGACCAGCCGGGAGCAGGAGATCCTCGCTCTGATCGGCGAAGGGCTGACCAACCGCCAGATCGGCCAGCGGCTCTACCTCGCCGAGAAGACTGTCAAGAACCACATCTCCCGGCTACTGGCCAAGCTCGGCGTGGAGCGCCGCATCCAGGCCGCGGTCATCGCCACCCAGGTCCAGGAGCGGCTCAAGCACGACGGGGCCTGACAGTCCGTACGGGATCGAGGTCCACCGGGCCGAACGTCCCTCACCTGGCCCCCGGACGGCCCAAGCCCGATCTGATCCCCTGCCAGCAGGCTGGCAGCGCACACCAGAAGCGGATCGATCGGGAGGACTACGGACATGAGCGTGCGCGTGGGCATCAACGGCTTCGGCCGCATCGGACGCAACTACCTGCGCTGCGTACTGGAGCGCGCGGAGACCGGGGCGGGCACGCCCGTCGAGGTGGTGGCCATCAACGACATCACCTCGCCGGCGGCCCTGGCCCACCTCCTGGCGTACGACTCGATGTACGGCCGCCTCGGCCGCACCGTCGAGCACGACGACGACTCGATCACCGTGGACGGGCATCGCATCGCCGTGACCGCCGAACGCGACCCGGCCGCGCTGGCCTGGGGCGAACTCGGTGTGGACGTCGTCATCGAGTCCACCGGCCGCTTCCGCAGCCGCGAGGACGCCGGACAGCACCTGAAGGCCGGCGCCCGCAAGGTGCTGCTGTCCGTACCGGGCAAGGCAGTTGACGCCACCGTCGTCATGGGCGTCAACGAGGGCACGTACGACCCGGACAACGACCACGTCGTCTCCAACGCCTCCTGCACCACCAACTGCGTGGCACCGATGGTCAAAGTCCTCGACGGCGCCTTCGGCATCGACAAGGGCTTGATGACCACCATCCACGGCTACACCAACGACCAGGTCGTCCTGGACGGCCCGCACAAGGACCTCCGGCGTGGCCGCACCGCCGCCGTCAACATCATCCCCACGTCCACGGGCGCCGCCCGCGCCGTGGGCCTGGTCCTGCCGGAGCTGGCCGGCACCCTCGACGGCCTCGCGGTGCGCGTCCCTGTCGAGGACGGCTCCCTCACCGACCTGACCCTCGTACTCGACCGGGAGGTGACCGTCGACGAGATCAACGCCGCCTTCCGGGAGGCCGCCGACGGGCCACTGAAGGGCATCCTGCGGGTGTCCGACGCCCCGATCGTCTCCCGCGACGTCGTCGGCGACCCCGCCTCCTGCGTCTTCGACGCCCCGCTCACCCAGGCCCACGGGAACCTGGTGAAGGTGTTCGGCTGGTACGACAACGAGTGGGGCTACACCAACCGGCTCCTCGACCTCACCGAGTACGTCGTCGCCCGGCTCCCGCAGAGCTGACAGACCGACAACCGACAGGCGCCATGGGGCCCGCCGGACCGGACACCGAAGCCGGTCGGCGGCCCTGTGCCGTCGCGCAGTTCGATCTCGGGGGTGCTGTCGCCGACCCTGGCGGTACTGAGTCGTGGAACGACGCCAAGGCCGTCGAGCGGCAGCTCACGATCGGTGGGGTCGTCCTCGGCGCCGGCGTGCTCGGCCGGTGCACGTCGGCCATGACACCGACACCGACGTCGGCACTCACGCCCTGCGTGACGTGCCCGCCCGCTCCTGCGTCCGTACCCGACCCCGCACTCGGTGGGGCGGCCGTGCGCCACGACCGGAGGCCCAAGCGTCCCTGGCGCAGGGGCCGTTCGGCCTCTGCACCCTTCCCCGGATGCGGGTGAGGCTGGTGCGACCGCACTGGACGAAGGTACGTAGGAGGTGCTGGCCGCATGGATGCTTTCACCGCCACCTCGGCATCCGCGCTGCGCTCCGCGCACGAGCGGTTCCTGACCTCGCTCGGAACGCCGGAGGGTGTGCGGCGCCTTGTGGCCGACTCGTGGCAGCGCTGCGCGGCTGGCGGCGTACAGCCCGACGGCAGCCGTCTGCCGCCGCTGCGCGGAACGGCCGAACAACTGGCGGCCTACCGGCGCACCCACCCGCTGGTCACGGTGCTCCCCTTGTTCCGGGAACTGTTGGGAGCCGGTGCCGCGGACGACGGACATGTCTTCGCGGTCGGTGACGCGGACGGCACCTTGTTGTGGGTCGAGGGCGACACCGCGGCTGTGGAGCGCGCCGAGCGGATGCACTTCGCCGAGGGCGCCATGTGGTCCGAGGCGCAGGCCGGGACCAACGCCCCAGGGCTCGTACCGGAGTTGGGGCAGCCCGTCCAGGTCGTGGCCGGCGAGCACTACAGCGTTGCCGCGCACGGCTGGTCGTGTGCCGCCGCCCCGATACGTGACCCGGGTACCGGCCGGGTTCTCGGTGTCGTCGACCTCTCCGGTGGCGGCACCATCGCCACGCCCCCCGCTCTGGCCGCGGTCCGGGGTGCCGCGTTGGCGGCCGAGGCGGAGCTCGCCCGCAAGCTGACCGCGCCGGCGGTACTGCTCGGTCCCGATGGGCGCGTGGTGCGCCAAGGACGCGGCCTGCCCGGGAGGGGACGGCGCCGTACGGCTGTTGGCGCTGGGCCGGGACAGTGCCCTGCTGGAGTGCGCGGGGCGCGTCCACCGGCTGAGCCCGCGGCACAGCGAGATCGTGGTCGCGCTCGCTCTGGAGGGCCGTGGCGCAACCGGTGACCGGCTCGCGGTGGACCTGTCGGAGCGGGAGTTGTCCCCTTCGACGCTGCGGGCCGAACTGACCCCGCTGCGCACGGTGCTCGGTCCCGCCCTGCTCGGGTCACGGCCGTACGCGCTGCTGAGCCCGGCGCGGACCGACTTCGCCGACGTGACCGCGCTGCTCGCCGAGGGACGGGTGAGCGAGGCGCTGGCCGGCTACCCCGCAGCCAGGTCGCGCTGTACGGACTCGTCGTCGTGGCGCTGCTCTTCGGCGTGACGATGGTGCTGCCGATCGGCGGCGCCGACATGCCGGTGGTCATCGCCCTGCTGAACGCCTTCACGGGCTCGGCGGTCGCGATGGCGGGCTTCGTCCTCGACGAGACCGCGCTCATCATCGCCGGCATGCTCGTCAGCGCCTCGGGCGGCATCCTCACCAAGCTGATGGCCGACGCCATGAACCGGTCCATCGCCAACATCGTCATCGGCGGCTTCGGCACCGGCGACAGCGCTCCGGCGACGGCCGGCGCGGGCGGGACACCCGCCCAGGTGCGCCCGGTCTCCGCGGACGACGTGGCGATCCAGCTGGCGTACGCGCGCAAGGTCATCTTCGTGCCGGGATACGGCCTGGCCGCCGCCCAGGCCCAGCACGAACTCGGCGCCCTGGCCCAGCTGCTCACCGACCACGGCGTCGACGTCAGCTACGCCGTCCACCCGGTCGCCGGCCGCATGCCAGGACACATGAACGTGCTCCTGGCCGAGGCCAACGTCCCCTACACACAGCTGAAGGAGATGGACGACGTCAACCCCGAGTTCCCGCAGGCCGACGTCGCCCTGGTCATCGGCGCCAACGACGTGACCAACCCGATCGCCCGCCGCCCCGGCAACGCGATCTCCGGCATGCCGATCCTCGACGTCGACAAGGCCAAGAGCGTCGTCGTCATCAAGCGCTCGATGGGCCACGGTTACGCGGGCATAGACAACGAGCTCTACACCGACCCGAAGACCGGGATGTTCTTCACCGACGCCAAGAAGGGACTGAGTGAACTGAAGGCGGCGGTGGGGGAGTTCGTCGGCTGACGCACAACTACTGGCCACACGGCTGCTTGAGCCCTTGCGGAAGGCGCGAGGGCTCAAGTGATGTCCGGTTCAGTCGGGTTCCTGACCGGTCAGAGATCATTGCCGGCGTAGGAGAGATTGAAGCTTTTGTTGGTCAGTGGGAAGTCTGGGACGATCGTGTCGTTCAGGGCGACGGGCAGCGCGGGCCAGTTGAAGAAGGACGGGTCGACGGGCTTGACCCGCTCGAGGGTGCCGTCGGCGGCGAGCTCGACGCGGGTGGCGATGGTGCCGCGCCAGCCTTCGACGAGGCCGACGCCGCTGAGGGGGCCTTCCCCGGGCACCGCGGTAGGGCCCAGAACCGCGCCGGTCGAGACGCGGTCGGTGAGTTCCCGGATCAGGGTGAGAGAAGCGTCGATCTCTTCGGCCCGGACCAGGAAGCGGGCCAGGACGTCGCCGCCGGCGTGCACGGGGACGTGACCGGGTTGCCCGTGCGGGGTGAAAGGGTGGGCGATCCGGGCGTCCTGGGCCAGACCACTGGCGCGGGCGACGTAGCCGAGGCAGCCGATGTCGCGGGCGGCCTCGGTGCGCAGGATGGCGGTGCCGGTGAAGCGGTCGTGGACGGTGGAGTGGGCCAGCGCCAGCCGGACGATGTCGCGGATGTCGTCGCCGACGGCGTCCAGTTGGGCGGGGCCGGGCAGGGTGCGCAGGGTGCTGCCGCCGGGGACCACGCCGCCGCGCAGTAGGCGGTGTCCGGTCACCGTGCTGTTGAGGCGCAGGAGTTGTTCGCGGACGCGCTGGGCGTGGGCGTTGAGGATGCCGTATCCGACGTCGTTGCAGAGCATGCCCAGGTCGGCGACGTGGTTGTGGAGGCGTTCGAGTTCGAGCAGCAGGGCGCGGGCGCACTGGGCCTGCTCGGGGACGGACGTGCCGGTGGCCTCCTCGACGGCCAGGCAGTAGGCGAGGGCGTGGCCGACGGCGGTGTCTCCGCTGATGCGTTCGGCCAGCGGCAGCCCGGCCGCCACCGAGCGCCCCTGGAAGAGCTTCTCGATGCCCTTGTGCACGAACCACAGGCGGGCCTTGAGTTTGAGGATGGTCTCGCCGACGACGGAGAAGCGGAAGTGCCCGGGTTCGATGATCCCGGCGTGGACGGGGCCGACGGGGATCTCGTAGACGCCGTCGCCGGTGACTGCCAGGAAGGGGTACGGACCTTCCTGTTCGCCGAAGGCGGGTGCGTCCCCGGCATCGGGGTGCATCGGGTACCAGCCCCTGGGCCAGTGGAAGTGGCGTACCAGGCGGCGGGGCTGCGGGTGGTCGAGGGGGACGATGCCGTGCAGGTCGCGCATCTCGCGTTCGAACCGGCCGGCGGGGAACGAGAGATGGGCCAGGCTGGGCACCTCGGGCCGGGTGGGGTCGAGGCGGACATGGAGTTCGATGCGGGTGTCTGGTGGGCCGGAGACGAAGAGGTGGACCAGGCGGACGGCGTCGGCGTCGTGGTGTGCGGCGATCAGGGCCAGGCGGTGTCCGTCGCGCAGCAGCGCCTCGGCCCGATTGGGCAGTTCGGCGGCGGGGACGTCGTGCACGGTGCGCATCGGTCAGGGCCTTTCGAGGACGGCGGCGGCCTGGGAGAGCAGGTCGCCCAGCGGGCCGGTGGCGATGCCGAGTGCGGCGCAGGCCGCCAGGCCCACAGTGAGGGGCCACAGGGCGGACGGACTGTCCTGGACGGCCGCCTCTCCGGCGGGGGAGGGTCCCAGCAGCATGCGCGCGGTGCGGGTGGCCAGGGCGGCGAAGGCGATCAGGACCAGCAGGAGGGCGGCGGCCATGGCCCAGCCCAGTCCCGCTCCCGCGGCGAATCCGGCGCGGGCGACGCCCAGTTCGGAAGCGAAGAGGCTGAACGGCGGAAAGCCCAGCAGTGCGACGACTGCGAGCCCGAACACCGCCCCCAGCCACGGTGACTGAGCGAGCAGACCGCTCACTCGTCCGATCTCCGACGTACCGCGCAGTTGCAGAATCCGGCCCGACGCGCAGAACGCGGTGGCCTTGGCCAGCCCGTGCCCGGCGATGTGCAGCAGCCCGGCGGCCAGAGCGAGCGGGCTGCCCACGGCCGCGGCGAGAGCGATCAGGCTCATGTGCTCCATGCTCGAATAGGCCAGCATCCGCTTGTAGTCGCGCTGGGCCAGCAGCAGGGCGGCGGCGAGCGCGAGGGTCAGCAGCGCGATGCCGGCCAGCAGGACGCGGGTGAAGTCCGGGCCGAGGGCGGCGTCCGCGATGACCCGGTAGCGCAGGATGGCGGCGAAGGCGACGGACAGCAGGACGCCCGACATCAGCGCGGAGACCGGGGCGGGGGCCTGGCTGTGGGCGTCGGGCAGCCAGGCGTGCAGCGGCACCAGGCCCGCCTTGGCGCCGTAGCCGAGGACGACCAGGGTGATGCCGAGCCGGGTGACCGCCGGGTCGAGGCGATCGGCACGGGCAACCAGGGTGGGCCAGTCCAGCGCCCACGCCTCGGCGATGCCGGCCTGCCGGGCGGCGTAGTAGAGCAGGACGGTGCCGAGGAAGGCGAGCGCGATCCCGGCCGAGCAGATCACCACGTACTTCCAGGCGGCCTCCACGGACGTACGGGTGCGGCGGTGCCCGACAAGGAACGCCGTGACGATGGTCGTCGCCTCGATCGCCACCCACAGCACACCGAGGTTCGCGGTCACCACGGCCAGGCACATCGCGCCCAGGAACGCCTGGACGAGGACGTGGTAGTTCCCCCACCTCGACTGCGCTCGACCAGGGGGGACCCCCATCACGGTCCGGCCCGTAGCCCGGTCGGTGGCCCGCTCGCCCGCCAGGTAGGCGGGTGCCGAGGCGCACGCGATGAACGCGACGGCACCGACGACCAGCAGCATCCATGCGGTCAGCGCGTCGGCCCGCAGCAGGCCGGAGTACGCGGACACAGGCCCGTCGTCGATGACGTCCGCGGCCAGCAGTGCGCCGCAGGCCAGGATCACCAGGGGGGAGGCCAGGCCGGCCCAGTCGCGGGGGTGTCGCCGCGCTGGACTGATCGTCGGCGCGACGGCCGGCACGGGTGCGGCCGCCCGACCGCCTCCCGCGGCCACGGGCTCCAACGGCCGCTGGACGGTGGGCACTTCGGCAGCCTGCCGCCCCGCGCGTAGGCCGCCGAGCGTGTAGGCGCCCGCGACGGCCAGAGGTGCGGCGGCGGGTGCTGTGAGCAGGAGTGCGGTCATCGCGGGCTCTTGAGAAAGATGCAGCATCAGTCGTGCAACTCCCGCAGGTCGTCGATGTCGGTGGTGCCGAACGCCTCCCGCACCCGCACGGTGAGCAGCTGCAGCACCAGCACGGCGAGCAACACGTCGAAGGAGACGCCGAGTTCGACGATGAGCGGCACGCCGGAGGTGGCCAGGAAGGCGGTCGCGGTGATGCCGTTGTCCAGCAGCAGGAACCCGACCACCTGGGCAAGCGCCCGGCGCCGGGTCACCAGTACGAAGAAGCCGATCAGCACCACGGCCAGGCCCACCGGCAGGGCACGGGTCGCCGGGGTCGGGTCCAGTTCGACCAGAGGGCGGGCGACCGCGTAGGCGAGGAGGGTGAGCGCGGCGGCGGTCAGCAGCGAGGCCGCCACATTCACCAGCGGCTGCGTCTCGCGGGCCTCGCCATGCCCGCCGTCCTGTCCGCCGCCATGCCCGCCGTCCTGTCCGGCGACGAGCACGGCCAGGGCCCGCCGGATCAGATACGGCAGCAGCCCGGCCCGCAGTGCCCCGATGCCCACCGCGACCACGAGCAGGTCCCAGCGGTCCTCGTGCAGCCCCAGCAGCAGGGCGATCGTCGCGAGCGCGAGGCCCTGCAGGGCGAAGAGCCGGACGATCGCGGCGAGTTCACGTCGCCACAGCACCACCACGGCGGCCAGCAGGAACGCCCCGCAGGCCAGATTGAGCAGCTGGCTGAACAGACTCTCGCTCATCACTGTCCCCCCTCTCCGCCCAGGAAGTACGAGGCGGTCACGGCCAGCAGTGCCAACAGGAAGGACCCGGCAAGGAGTTCGGGTACGCGGAACAACCGCAGTTTGGCCCAGAACACCTCAGCCGCCGCCAGCACCGTCCCCAGCACCGCCACCTTGAGCACCACCAGCAGCAGGGCCAGCAGCACGGCCGCGAGCGAGGAGGCACTGGTGGCGATCCCCCACGGCGCGAACAGCGAGGCCAGCAGCCCCAGCAGCACGGTCAGCCGCAGCTGTGCACCGAACTCGACCAGCGCCAGGTCCGGACCCGCGTATTCGAGGACCATGGCCTCGTGGACCATGGTCAGCTCCAGGTGGGTGGAGGGATTGTCCACCGGCAGCCGCCCCGTCTCGGCCAGCACCGCCACCGAGAGCGCGGCGATCGCCAGCAGCCCGGCCGGAGAGGTGAGGCGTGCGGGCTCGTCGGCCGCTCCGGCGACGATGACGGGCAGGTTCGTCGACCCTGCCGGAATCGACAGCGCGAACACCGCCATCAGGATGGTCGGCTCCACCAGCGCGGCGATGGTCATCTCCCGCGAGGCGCCCATCCCGCCGAACGCCGTGCCGGTGTCCAGCCCCGCGAGCGCCAACGCCACCGTGCCCAGCGCCAGCAGCGCCACCACGACGATCAGATCCGCCCGCCCCCGCACGGGCGACTCCGTGGAGATCAGCGGCACCAGCACGGCCAGCACCAGCGAGGTGGCCACCAGCACAAGCGGCGCCCACCGGAACGCCGGGCCCGTTCCGACCGGAGTGATCGGCTCCTTGCGCAGCAGCTTGCGCACGTCCCGCCACGGCTGGAGCACCCCGGCTCCGGCCCGCCCCTCCAGACGCGCCCGGGTCTGCCGCATCAGACCGGTCAACAAGGGCGCTCCGGCCACCACCGCGCCCACCTGGAGGACGATCGCCGCGTATCCGACCGTGTTCACCAGCCCACCACCAGGACGACAAGCAGAGTGACCAGCCCGACGAAGCCGTAGCCGAGATACGTGTGCACGCTGCCGCCCGCCAGCCTGCGCGCCGACTGCCCGGCGGCGGCCAGCAGGTCGAGGACCGGCCGGTAAAGGCGGTGCTCGATCCGGTCGGGCACCCGGTTGCGGAACTCCACCCGCTCCACGAGATACGTCGACTCGCGCACCGGAGTGACGTCCACGTCCTGCTCCGGCGCCAGCACGTCGTCGAAGACCCGCTGCAGCGGCTCGGCGAACGAGGTGGCCGTATAGGCCATACGTGGTGTCGGCGCTCCGCCCCCGCAGTCCCACAGCCTCGCCTGCGTACGCCTCCCCCAAGCTCTCGGCTTCGCTCGAGCAGGGGGTACCCCCAGCCGGCGCCGTGTCGCCCAGCCCACCGTCGCCATGACCGCGCCCAGTGCGACCATCAGCGCCGCGAGGACCCACAGCGGGGACAGCGTGGCGGACACCGCCTCCAGGCGCACCCGCAGCCCGCCGCCTGCGACCGGCCGCGTCCCGGTGTGCCCGGCTGCCTCCACCGCGCGGTCCAGGCCGTCGCCCAGCAGCCCCGGCATCAGGGCCAGTGCTGCGCACAAGGCGGCGAGCAGACCCATGCCGACCAGCATGAGCAGCGGCGATTCCTCGGCCGCCGTGGCCTGTTCGCCGCGCGGCCGGGCGAAGAAGCCGACGCCGAGTGCCTTGACGAACACCGCCGCCGCAAGACCCGCCGACAGGGCGATCACAGCCACCGCCAGCGGCAGCACGAGCGCCGTGGTCACCCCGGGCACTTCCAGGCCATGGATCATTGACTGCAGGAGCAGCCACTCGCTGATGAACCCGTTGCCCGGCGGCAGCGCCACCGCGCCCAGCGCGCCGACCGCGAACAGCCCGGCCGTGAAGGGCATCCGGGCCCGCAGCCCGCCGAGCAGGTCCAGGTTCCGCTCCCCGGTCGCGCGCAGCACCGAACCCGCGGCCCCGAATAGCAAGGCCTTGAACGCCGCGTGGTTGACCACGTGCAGCAGCGCGGCCGCCAGGGCCAGCCCGGCCAGCGCCTCGTTGCCGGCGTGGGCGAAAAGCCCGGCCGCCCCCACGCCGAGTACGACGAGCCCCATGTTCTCGGACGTCGAATAGGCCAGCAGACGCTTGAGGTCCGAGGCCATCGCCGCCTGCAGGATCCCGTACACCGCCGACAGCCCGCCCATGGCCATCACCAGCAGCCACCACCAGGCCGGCCCTCCGCCCAGCAGATCGAACCCGACCCGCACCAGCCCGTAGATCCCGAGGTTGACCATGGCCGCACTCATCAACGCCGACACCACACTCGGGGCTTCGGGATGCGCCCTCGGCAGCCAGGCGTGCAGCGGCACGAGACCCGCCTTCGAGGTGAAAGCCACCGCCGTCAGTACGAAGACGAGCCCGCGCACGGTCGGCGAGATCCCCGCCGTACCGGCACGCAGGGCCGCGAAGGTCTCGCCCCCGGCCTGAGCGGCGTACACGGACAGGCCCGCGAGCAGCAGGACGAGCCCCAGGTGGGTCATCACCGCGTACCAGACGCCCGCCTCCCGCACGGCGGGCCGGGCCTGGTGCTCGGCCAGGACAAGCAGCAGCGAGCTGAGTGCCATCAGCTCCCACAGCAGCAGGAACGTCGACACCGAGGCCGCCGCCGGCACCAGCAGCAGGCTCAGCGCGAACAGCGGCAGCACCGCTTGGGCGCTCCGCGAGCCGAGGCCGTGCGACCCATGCGATCCGTGCCCGGTCACATAGCCGATGCCGTAGACCGCCGCCGCCACCACCACGACCCCGGCCACCGCCATGAACAGGCCCGACAGCGCGTCCACTGCCAGATACGTACCGGCCAGCGGCAGCAGCCCGGGTACCTCGGCCGACCAGCCGCTTCCTCCCAGTGCAGCCACACCCGCTGTACCACCGGCCACCCCCACGCCCGCCGTCAACACACCCACCACCCAGCCGCGCACGCGCTGCGGCAGGACCAGTCCGGCCGGCGCGCCCGCCACGCCCAACACGGTGGCCGTCGCGAGGGCGGCCGGAATCAGGCTCACCGTCCGGTCACCCTCCGCAGCGCCGCGATGATCGCGTCCGGCTCCGGCGGGCACCCGGGCACGGCCAGATCCACCGGTACGACGTCGGAGACGGCGCCCTCGACGCCGTAACCGCCCGCGAATTCCCCGCAGTTGATCGCGCAGTCACCGACCGCGACCACCAGCCGCGGCTCCGGCATCGCAGCGACCGTACGGCGCAGCGGCTCGGCCATGTTCCGGGTCACCGGCCCGGTCACCAGCGCCACGTCCGCGTGCCGGGGCGAGGCCACCAGCCGGGCCCCGTACCGCTCGGCGTCGTACACCGGGTTGAAGGCCGCCGCGATCTCGATCTCGCAGCCGTTGCAGGACCCCGCGTCCACACAGCGCACCTGCACCGAGCCGCCGAACCCCCTGGCTGCGGGCGGCTGTTCACCCGCCGGCCTGGGTGGGGACGGCTCGGCCACCCGCCCGGTGTCCCGGATCTTGCGCAACAGGCCCATGAACCCTCCCTGACACGGTGAGGACTTGTCTACAGGTGCCCAACAGGCACCTGCGACCGGAGTTACGGCACTCGAGGGTGAAGGCGGCCGCCTCCCGCACCACGGAGCGCTGTCAGCTCCCGGGAGACGGCCACCGATTGAGGGCCGGCGTTACGACGGCGGTTTCGCCTGCGTCTGGGCGGCCTGAAGATCGGCGAGCAGTTCGGCCTGGCCGGCGAGCACGCCGGACAGAATGGTGCGGGCGACCCTGAGCAGCTCGGCGATGTGCGGGCTGGTCAGCGAGTAGTACACGGTCGAGCCCTCCTTGCGGGTCACCACCAGGTTCGCCCGTCGCAGCACCGCGAGCTGCTGCGACAGGTGGGCCGGCTCGATCCCCACCTCGGGCAGCATCTCCGCCACCGCGTGCTCGCGCTCGCTGAGGAGCTCAAGGACCCGTATGCGCGCCGGGTGTCCGATCGTCTTGAAGAACTCGGCCTTCAGTTGGTACAGCGGCGTGCTCATGGTGCTGTCCCCTCCCCGGCGGAACAATACGGCCGTATTGGCCGGCCCTCGGCGCATCACATCCACCCTCCCCGCCCTTCGGGCGGAGGCACCCTCATCTTGCTTCGCTCGTCACACACATGCGGCCCGTCCTCGCCTGCGGCGGTGGCCGCGCTGAATCCGCGCACGAGAACCGAACCGCCCGGAATCAGCGGTGACGACCTCGACAATTGCTAAGATTAGCAACTCCATACGTGCTGTGAGGAGGCTTGCGTGAGAGTTATTCCGCTGCGTGGCGCGAGTGTCTCCGGCCGGGAGCTGTCCGCAACGGGCTTCGCCGAGGACGTGGCCATCGCCACGGAGGAGGACGCCTGCACCGTCGTCCCCGTACGGGACGACGACGGCGCCTTCGCCCCTGGCTGAACCAGCCGGGCTCACTCGCCGGCGTCGTCTCCAGTCCTCGGCCACCCTGTCGTCCTCCACTCGTGGCGTCCCTCCGGCGCCTCGCCGTGCCGTGTGCTGTGTGAGGCGAGCGCGCCGACCAGGTCGGCATGCACGGGGATGGGCGAGCAGTCTCCGTCGGGGACGAGGGAGCCGTCGGCGGGGATCGCGGCCAGTTCCAGGCTGCGGTCGGCTGCGGCGAGGCGGCGTGCGGCGTCGGTGATCGCCAACTGTCCCTCGGCCGACCAGCCGCGCAGTCCGGTCAGGTCGACGATGACCGGGCCGGTCCCGCGTCCCACGACCCAGCCGACGGCGCCGGCGAAGCGGCGAACGGCGTCCGGGCCCAGGTATCCGGAGACGGACAGGACGCCGAGGTCCTGTTCGACGGTGTAGCGCCACTCGATGGTCATGGTCGTCAACTTCCTTGCGCGGTCGGCCTGTTTGGTCAGAGTGGAAGGGTGATCCAGATGCTCTTGCCCTTGCCGTCGACGTCGGCGCGGACGACCGCGGTGCCGCCCAGGCCGAGGGTGAGCTCCATGACGGTGGCCAGACCGCCCGCCCCCGTGCCGGTGTCGGTGACCGACGCGTTCAGCGAGGGCCGGTGGGGGTGGCGGTCGTGCACGGCGAAGGCCAGACAGTCCGCGCCCGCCGCGTAGATGACGGTCACCTGCGGGGAGAGCGCCGCGGCGTGCCGGACGCTGTTGGTGACCAGTTCGCTGAGTATCAGCAGAGCCGGGCCGACCGTCGGGTGGCGCAGGCTTATGCCCCACTCGGCCAGAGCCCGCTCGGCGGTCTCCCGGGCCGTGCGGACCGCGGACGGCATCGCGGGCAGCGTGAGCACATGCCGGTGAGGCAGGGCTTCGAGCCGGGTACTCATCACGCCTCCGCGTGGGCGAGCACCCTTATCCGTACGGGATGTCCCAGCATCCGGAAGAACTCGGTCTTGGCCTGGTACAGCGGAACGGACACGACCCCTCGGCTTCCCTGACAGCGCCCCACCCGGGGGCGAGCGAAAGCTGTGCCCGCGGCTGCCTGCGAGCATGACCAACACAGCATCTAACCAATTGCGAAATTTTGCAATTAAGCATCAAGCTGCAGCCCTGAACATCCCTCCATGGATGGGACGGCGGGCCAGGGCGAGTCGTGGATCAGGCTTTCTTGACCACGCTGGACTTGAGCTGCATCGCTCCGAAACCGTCGATCTTGCAGTCGATGTCGTGGCCGTCGACCCCGTCGACCAGCCGGATGTTGCGCACCTTGGTGCCGACCTTGATGCCCGACGGGCTCCCCTTGACCTTGAGCGCCTTGACGACGACCACGGAGTCGCCGTCCCGCAGCTCATTGCCGACGGAGTCCTTGACGACCCTCCCCCAGCCTTCGGCGGTGTCTCCACCCTCCGTACCGCCCTCGGCGGGCACCCATTCGTGGCCGCACTCCGGGCACACCACCAGGGCGTTCATCTCGTAGGTGTACTCACACGAGCACTTCGGACAGGGGGGAAGATTCTCGATCATCCCGCCAGCGTATCCGGCCTCGGTCTTCGTCCCGACGGGATGAGAAGGACCACGGGTGGCCGCCCTGGGTACGGCGTGAACCGGTAGGTCAGCCGGCGGGAGGGTGCCCACGCGGGACGGGGCCCGAGTGATCACAAGAGCGTCCGCGCCGCCAAGCGCCGTGGCGCCGGTGATGCGGTAGCCGGGCTGTGCCTGATCTGCTTGGCTCGACGATCTCGCGGGTGGAGCTGTAGGCGGTCGCATATCCCGCCAGGCGTTGGCACTCCGCCCCCTACGCGGCACCGCTCCTGGCGAGAGGCGACGTTTCCACGGTCCTGAGCGGCGGCGCGGGCCGCTGCGCGGCGGGCACCGCGACCACGGGGACCGTCGCGTGCCGCAGACACTCACGGCCCACCGCCCCGATCGCGGGCAGCTCGTACTGTCCATGAGCCCTGCGCCCCAGGGCGAGCAGCAGTGCGCCGGGCGCGTGACGGAGCAGTGCCCGCGCGGGCGGCCCCTCCACGAGAACAGCGCGCACGGAGCCGCCGATCCGTGGGCCGAAGACCTCTCGCACCGTCGAGGCGAGCAGCTCGGCAGCCTGTTCGCGCTGCTGCGCGGCCGTGGGACGGGCCGATGCCGGAGCGTACGGCGCGAGTCCGGATGTGGTCGGTTCCCAGGCGTGTACGGCCACGACCTCCGCCCGCAGGGCGCGGGCCTGCTCCCTGGCCCAGCGCAGTGCGGCTTTGGACGCCTCCGATCCGTCGACGCCCACCACGATGCTGTTGCCGTCGGCGAGTTGGGTCATGTGCAGCCTCCCTGGATGGCCTCTCGCCCCACGGTGCCCCGATTCGGTCGGGCGGGGCGTGGGCCGAGGGGTTCCCTACGGGTGCCCAACAGTCCCTTGCCAACCGTCGTGGCGGACCCGCTCGGTACGGCAACGCGTTCCTCCGCTCGTTCGCTCAGAGCGCCGGATTCCGCCGATGTCCGTACGCCGTAGGCGCCGGTTCACCGTTGTGGTGCCGGGACCCGTCGGCCCTGCCCGAATGCTGGTCCTGTCCGTCAACGGTGCGCGCACCGGAGTTCGTTGGACAGGTGGTCATCGGTCGTGACGAACCTGCTGCGGGCTCAACTTCAGTGTCCGGTCGAGGCACAGAGCCGCCCGGGGGCCGAGCCGGGGCGGAGTGGCACTCAACGCCGGCGCGAGATCCGACAGGGGCCGAATGGCCCAAGCCGTGGACGAACCGCCCCTCCCACCCCCCGGCCGTGGATGCAACGGTGAGGGGAACCCGTGCTGCTGCACGTCCGCGCAGCCCGGCGAAAGGTGGTGAGGGACATGGAGCTGCCCCTGATCGTGGGTGTCGACGGATCGGATTCGAGCCTCGTCGCGGTCGACTGGGCGGTCGACGAGGCGGCCCGGCACGGACTGCCGTTGCGACTGGTGTATGCCTCCCTGTGGGAGCGCTATGAAGGGGTCGCCCCGTCAGGGAGTGCTGAACACCCGTCCGAGGAGGTGCTGGCGGACAACATCGTCGGTTCCGCGGCGGAGCGTGCCCGGCGGCGCAATCCCGAGGTGAAGGTCTCCGCCGAGGTGGTGCCCGAGGAAGCGGCGTCCGCCCTTCTGCTCGAGGGCCACAATGCCTCCGCCCTGGTGACGGGATCTCGTGGCCGCGGTGAGCTGACGGGCCTGCTGCTGGGTTCGGTCTCGCTGGCCGTGGCGGCCCGTGCCCACTGCCCGGTGATCGTCGTCCGCGGCGACAAGGCCGGCCTGGCCGGCATCCATGAGCGGATCCTGCTCGGCGCGGGCGAGTCCACCACCGGCGGCGAGGCGGTGCGCTTCGCCTTCCGCGAGGCCGAAGCGCGCGGGTGCACCCTCGATGCCGTACGCGCCTGGCGCTGCCCCGCGCACGAGACCGCCGAACATCCCCTGCTCACCGGGGATCCGGCGCACTTTCACGAGGAGCAGGCGTCCGCCGCGCTCGATGCCGTGCTCCAGGACCCGATGGCGGACCACCCAGGCGTACGGGTCCGCCGGCACACCGTGGAAGGACCAGCTCGCAAGGTGCTGCTGAGCCGGTCGGCCGCCGCCGACCTCCTGATCGTCGGAGCCCGGCGTCGGCACGGCCACTTCGGCCTCCAGCTCGGCCGCGTAGGGCACGCGTTGCTTCACCACGCACAGTGCCCGGTGGCGATCGTGCCGCAGAGGGTGTGACCATGCAGTCCCCTCACACCCCTGCGGCGTCCCGCGATGCACTGGCACCGGTGCTGCGGGACGTGCGGGCCGTCGTCTTCGACACCGATGGAGTGATCACCGACTCGGCCCGCGTGCACGCGGCGGCATGGAAGGCGGCGTTCGACGCCTACCTGCGAGCGCACCCGCCCAAGGACCCCGAACGGCGCCGCCCCTTCGACGTGCAGGACGACTATCTGCGCCACGTCGACGGCAAGTCCCGCCTCGACGGCGCTGCCGCGTTCCTGGCCGCACGCGGCATCGACACCTCGCCCGAGACGGTGCGTGCTGTAGCGGCGGACAAGGAGCGCCGGTTCGTGCGGCGGCTGCGCGAGCACGGTGTCGACGCCTATCCGGGGACCATACGGCTGGTGTGTGCCCTGCGCCGGGCGGGGGTACCCCGTGCGGCGGCCTCCGCGTCCCGGCACGCCGGTGAGCTGCTGGTCCGGGCCGGGGTACGTGATCTGTTCGACGTCCTCGTGGACGGTGGCGAGGCGGCCCGCCTTGGCCTGGCGGGCAAGCCGCAGCCGGACCTGTTCCTGGAGGCGGTGCGCCGGCTCGGCGTCCCGGCCGGCCGCGCGGCCGTCATCGAGGACGCGCTGGCGGGTGTGGAGGCGGGCCGGCGCGGCGGGTTCGCCCTGGTGATCGGCGTGGACCGCACCGCCGGTGACGACTCCGGGGCGCGGCTGCTGCGGCACGGCGCCGACATCGTCGTACACGATCTGGAAGAACTGTGCGGGGGAGGAGCGCCGAAGTGACGGGCTGGAGCTGGGAGTACGAGGGCTACGAGCCCGCCGACGAACGCCTGCGGGAGTCGCTGTGCACCCTGGGCAACGGCTACTTCGCCACCCGTGGCGCGCTGCCGGAGTGCGCCGCCGACGAGGTGCACTACCCGGGCACCTATGTGGCCGGCTGCTACAACCGGCTCACCTCCGAGGTCGCGGGCCGCCAGGTGGAGAACGAGGACATGGTCAACGTCCCGAACTGGCTGCCCCTGCGCTTCCGCCTCCCCGGCGGGCCCTGGCTCACCCCCGACACCGCGGCTGTGCTCGACCACCGCCAGATCCTGCACCTGTCGGCCGGGCTGCTGGAGCGCCTGACACGGTACGACCTCGGTGAGGGACGCGAATTGAGGGTGCGTCAGCAGCGGCTGGTGCACATGGCCGACCCGCATCTGGCCGCGCTGCGCACCGAGTTCACGGCCGAGGGCTTCTCCGGGACGCTCGAGGTGGAGGCAGCCCTCGACGGCGGTGTCACCAACTCCGGCGTGCCGCGCTACCGGGACCTGGACGGCCGCCACCTGATCCACGTGCACACCGGCACCGCCGCCCCGGACACCGCGTGGCTGCGCTGCCGCACCGGTACCTCGGACATCCGTATCGGCATGGCGTCCCGCGTCACCGCCGAGGCACCCGTCACCATCCGCCACGAACCCCCGTACGCCCTCCAGCAGTTGACCCTCGATCTGACGTCGGGCCGCACCGCGACCGTGGACAAGACCGTCGCCCTGCACACCTCCCGCGACCCCGCGATCAGCGACCCGCTCCACACCGCCGTCGACCGGGTGGAACACGCCCCCGGCTTCGACGCGCTGGTGGAGTCGCACCTGACCGCCTGGGACCAGCTGTGGCGCCGCTGCGAGCTCGACGTTCCCGGGGAGGCGGGCCGCATCCTGCGGCTGCACCTCTTCCACGTCCTGCAGACCCTCTCGCCGCACACCGCCGACCTCGACGTCGGCGTGCCCGCGCGCGGACTGCACGGCGAGGCCTACCGCGGGCACGTCTTCTGGGACGAACTGTTCGTCCTGCCCTACCTCAACCTGCACCTGCCCGAGGTCTCCCGCGCCCTGCTCGGCTACCGCCACCGCCGCCTCGAACAGGCCCGGACCAACGCCCGGAGGGCGGGCCGCAGGGGAGCGATGTATCCCTGGCAGAGCGGCAGCGACGGACGCGAGGAGACCCAGCAGCTCCACCTCAACCCGCGCTCCGGGCGCTGGCTGCCCGACCACTCCCGGCTCCAGCACCACGTCGGCTCGGCGATCGCCTACAACGTGTGGCAGTACTGCGAGGCCACCGGCGACATGGAGTTTCTGCACACCAAGGGCGCCGAGATGCTGCTGCAGATCTCCCGCTTCTGGGCGGACGCCGCCGTCTACGACGAGACCCTGGGCCGGCACCGCATCAGGGGTGTCGTCGGCCCCGACGAGTACCACGAGGCCTACCCCGGCGCGCGCGTGCCGGGCCTCGACGACAACGCCTACACCAACGTCACCGCCGCCTGGGTGCTCGCCCGCACCCTCGAGCTGCTGGAGACCCTGCCCGAGCCCCGGCGCCGCGAACTCGTCGAGCGCACGGGTCTGGAAGGGGGCGAACTCGAACTGTGGGAGGACGTCTCCCGCACCCTCCACGTGCCCTTCCACGACGACGTCATCAGCCAGTTCGAGGGCTACGGCGAGCTGGCCGAGCTCGACTGGGACGCATACCGCGGGCGGTACGGCGACATCCGGCGCCTGGATCGGATCCTGGAGGCGGAGGGCGACAGCGTCAACCGCTACCAGGCCTCCAAACAGGCCGACGTCCTGATGCTCGGCTACCTCTTCGCACCGGCCGAACTGCAGGGCCTGTTCCGCCGGTTGGGCGTACATCTCGATGAGGACACCTGGCACCGTACCGTCGACTACTACCTGCACCGCACCAGCCACGGCTCCACCCTCAGCGGCCTCGTCCACGGCTGGGTACTGGCCCGGGCCCGGCGGGCCGAGGCCTGGAAGTTCTGCCAGGAAGCCCTCCAGGGCGACATCGCCGACATCCAGGGCGGCACCACCGGCGAAGGCATCCACCTGGGCGCCATGGCCGGCACCCTGGACTTCGTCCAGCGCGGACTGACCGGCCTGGAAACCCGGGGCGGCGCCCTGTGGCTCGACCCGGTCCCGCTGCCCGAACTGTCCCACTACGGCTTCGCCCTGCGCTACCAGGGCAACTGGGGCGTACGGCTGCGCCTGGAGCCGGAACTGCTGCAGATCGAGGTGCCGTCCTCCGACGCCTCACCGATCGAGATACGGCTGCCGGACCGCACGGTGTGCCTGCAGCCAGGGGAGACGGGGCGACTGGTGCTCCCGGAGTGACGGTCACACTCGATCGGCCCGGATTGCGGACAGACCATTCGAGTGGGGATCGGCCAACTCCGGCCCAGCATGGGCCGGACGGTCCCGGGTCAAGACCTGGCGGCCCATACCCGCTGGTCGTGCGCAGTGTGAGGCTGGCCGTGAGGAGCAGTCCAAGCGTTGGAGGTATGCATCATGCTTGCGCCCGTGATCGCCGGAGTGGATGGATCCGCCGAAAGCCTCGCCGCCGCCGCGTGGGCGGCCCGGGAGGCCGAGCGCCGTGACCGAGCGCTGCGGCTGGTGCACGTCAGGAACTGGAGCCCGCGGTCCGCGGAGGGGGAGTACGCGGGCGCGGTTCAGCGCTCTCAGGCGCGGCGGGTGCTGCGCCAGGCGGAGGAGCACGTCCGCGAGGCGTGCCCGGGCGTGCGTGTGCACGACGAGCAGATGGAGGGGCCGGCGACGCAGGCGCTGCTGCGTGCGGCGGAGCGGGCCGACGTGCTGGTGCTGGGCTCGCGCGGGCTGAGCGGACTCGCCGGTTTCCTGGTGGGGTCGGTGGCGCTCGGGGTGGTGGCGCGGGCCACGCGGCCGGTCGTGCTCGTGCGGGCCGGGGAGGAGGCGGCGGACGAACACCTGCCGGCGGAGGACGGGAGTGCTTCCACACGGACCGGGTACCGGGACGTGGTGCTGGGCATCGACCTCGATGAGGCGTGTGACGAGGTGATCGAGTTCGCCTTCGAGGCGGCCCGGCTGCGTGCGGCGCGGTTGCGGGTGGTGCACGCCTGGCAGGCGCCGTCGCCGCTCGGCCTCGGCCCGGGGGAGATCGGGCTGATGAATGATCCGCAGCGTGCCGAGGAGTGGCAGGGCTTTCTGTCCGCCGTGCTGCAGGTGTGGCGGGACAAGTATCCCGAGATCGTGGTCGCGGAGACCGTCGCGGAGGGCAGGGCCCGGTCCGTGCTCGTCCGGGCCGCCACGGGAGCGAGTCTTCTCGTGGTGGGACACCGGATCGCCGAGGGGCCGCTGGGCCCGCACACCGGCCCCGTCACCCACGCCGCCATCCATCACGTCGGCTGCCCCGTGGCCGTCGTGCCCCACGAGTGAGTCGTATCCCACCTGACCGGAAGTGCCCGCGAGGCGTAGGCCGGTTCACGGTGCGAGGGAGAAGTAGTTCTCCTCCTCCTGCGTGAAGTGCAGACGCAGGACGGTGTGCAGCCCGTAGAGACAGGCACGCAGGTCGTCGAGCTGCTCCGGCACCGGTCCGCCGTCGGCGTCAGCTTCGGTGAGCGTGGGGAGGACATCGATGCGTCGGGCGAGCCGTTCGATCTCGGAGTGGGCGCGGCTCATGGTGGCGGTGGCCTCGGGACGCCGAGCGTGGGGGCGAGGGCGGGGCAGAGCTGGTGCTCCTCGGCGTACTCGTGTGGCAGGAGCTGTTCGGTGACCAGGCGATGCGCTTCGCGCACTGCCGCGAGGGACTCCGGTCCGGGGTTGTCCGAGAGGCGGTCGGCGGCGGTTCGCACGGCCTCGAGGACGTCCGGCAGGTCGTCGTGTTCGGCCGCGAAGCGATGGATGAGGGCTTCCGTGGCGGGCTTCGGCACCGGCCGCACCGCACGGTCGTCGCGCAGCGCGCGGAGGGCGCGCAGGGCGTTGAGGACGACCGCTCGGGCCGGCTCAGTCGTGCGGGACGACGGCGACGGGGCACGGCACGTGATGCAGGGCCGCGTGCGCGACCGGCCCGAGCTTCCACGTCCTGCGGGACGGATGGCGCCGACGTCCTATGACGGTGAGTCGGCTGTGTGCCGAAGCGGCCAGCAGCACCTGTGCCGCGGAACCCATGGCGACGTGCTCCACGACGGGGACGTCGGGGAACTTCTCGCGCCACGGGATCAAGACCGCGGCCAGCCGCGTGCGCTCCTCGGCCTCGCGGTCGCGGTCGGCCTGCTGGGCGGCAAGGGCCTGGGGATGAGTCACGAGCGCGGAAGCGGGCAGGGCCCGCACCGCGCACACGCGGGTTCCGCTCAACTCGGCGGCGGTGAAGGCGAATTCCAGCAGCGGCTCGGCATCCGGCCCGAGCTCCTGCACACCGACCACGACCTCGTCCCGGTCCGCCGCCGCGGGGTGCTCCCAGCCGGCCTCGACGGCGGGAGCGCCGGCCCGGACTGTGACGGCCGGGCACTGGGCCAGGCCCAGGACATGCAGGCTGATGGAGCCGAGCAGGAAGCTTGCCACGGAGCCGTGTCCGCGGGAGCCGAGGACGAGCATGGCCGCGTTCTCGCCGTGGCTCAGGAGGGCCTGTGCGGCCGGCTCCGACACCAGTTCCGTGGTGAGGGCCAGATCGCCGTGGCGGTGGAGCAGTTCGGCCGCGGTCCGCTGCAGTACGTCGTGCCCGTACCGCTTCTTGTTGTGGGCCTCTTGGGCGATCGGCACGTCGAGTGGCTGGGTCGTCCAGGAGTGGAGCAGCACGACGGGCAGATGCCGCTCCGCGGCTTCGCGAGCGGCCCACCACGCGGCCGTCACGCTCGCGGCGGAACCGTCGAGTCCGACGACGACAGGTCCGGTCATGGTGCACCTCCGATAGCCGACGCGACAGCCGAGGGCTCCGCCGCCGCGCATACACCCCCACACCATGGTCGCGGGCCGGCGACCATCGGGCGAGGGCCGGATGGTGCGCTCCTGGGGCCGTACGGCCCTGTGCGGGTGACGGACTGCGGGGGAGAGGCCGAGGATCCGAAAGCGAGGCATGAAGGGCTGAACCCTCCGTACCGGCTGGGGCCCGCCACACGCGTCGCCAGGTCTATCGGCCGCGGCTCCACTCCCGGTACGCGGTCACCGCGGTCGGCAGTGTGGGGAAGATCAGGTCCCTGCCGACCGCTTCCCCGAGTCCGTAGGCCTCCAGTTCGGCCAGCAGGTCCTGTTTCACCCGGGCGAGGGCGAAGACGATCCCGCGGTGGGTCAGTTCGCGGCGCAGGGCGTCCACCGCGTCCAGGGCGGTGATGTCCACCTCCACGTTCGCCTCGGTGTTGAGGACGAACCAGTGCACAGGGCCGGTCTGTTCGTCGACGGCGGCCAGAGCACGGCGGCGGAAGTCCTCCGCGTTGGCGAAGAAGAGCGGCGAGTCGTAGCGGTAGACCAGCAGGCCGGGGATCGTACGGGCCTGCGGGTAGTCGTCCACGTCGTGCATGCCCGCCACACCCGGGACGATGCCCTCGATCGCGTCGTGCGGACGGGCCACCCGGCTCAGCAGCTCCGCCACGGACAGTCCGACGGCCACGAGTACCCCGTACAGGATGTCGAGGACCAGCACGCCGGCCAGGCAGCCGAGGGCCAGGAGCAGTTCGCGCCGCCGGAAGGAGGCCAGCCGGGTGAAGCCCGTCAGGTCGATCATGCGGACGGCGGCGTACACGACGAGCGCACCCAGCACGGCCGACGGCGTGCGGGACAGCAGCGGGCTCAGGAACAGCAGGACGGCGAGCACCGCCAGGCCCGCCACCAGGGAGTACGCCTGGCTGCGGGCGCCCGCGGAGGAGGCGAGCGCGGTGCGGCTGGCGCTGCTGCTCACCGGGAAGCCGTACAGAAAGCCGGCCCCGAGATTGCTTGCGCCCAGTGCCAGGAACTCCTGATCGGCGTCGAGCGGAGTGCCCTTGTCCGCGTCAGGTCCGGTGAAGGCGCGGGCGGTGAGGATGAAGTCGGTGTACGCGACGAGGAGGACGCCCAGGGCGGGCAGCACCAGGTGCGGCAGTTCGGTCAGGTCCGGCAGCGCCACGGCGGGCAGTCCCGCCGGGACGTCGCCGATCACCTTGATGCCGTACCGGTCGTCGAGGTCGAAGGCGGCCACGGCCGCGGTGCCCAGCACGACCGCCAGCAGGGGACCGGGCACCGTGCGGAGCCACCGTGCCACCGTGAACAGCAACGCCAGCGTGACGGCGGCGAACAGCACCGTGGCCCCATGCGCCTGCCCGAGATGCCGTACGAAGGACCACAGCTGCGGGAAGAAGGCCGAACCCGTCGTGTCCACGCCGGTCAGCTTGGGGAGCTGGTCCACGATCATGATCAGCGCCACGCCCGCCAGATAACCGATCAGGACCGGACGGGACAGCAGATCGGCGACGAACCCCAGGCGCAGTGCCCAGGCAGCCAGGCACAGCAGGCCGACCGTCACGGCGAGGGTGGCGGCCAGCGTGGCGTAGCGGTCCGGGTCCGCGCCGACGAGCGGGGCCACCACGGTCGCTGTCATCAGCGCCGTCGTGGACTCGGGACCGACCGAGAGCAGCCGGGACGAGCCGAGGAGCGCGTACAGGACGAGGGCGGGCAGGATCGCCCACAGTCCGGCCACCGGCGGCAGACCGGCGACACCCGCGTACGCCATCACCTGCGGAACCAGATACGCGGCCACCGTGACGCCGGCCAGCAGATCGCCGCGCAACCAGGAGCGGCGGTAGCCGATCAGCGCGGCGATCCCAGGCGTCAGACGGCGCCACCCCAAGGCATGCCCGCCCGAGCCGTGATCCATGGAGCTCCTTCCGCCGCCTGCCCCAATGATCCGCCGCAGCGCCCGCACTCGGGAGGCCGCGTCGCCGGATCCATCCTCGGAGGCCCAACAAGGCCTGCGGAAGGGGCCGTTCAGCCCAACGGAAGTCGACCTTCGGCACCCGGCGACGGCCGCCACCCCCGACCAGAGTGGACTGCGCGTGCAATGCGACGACCGACATCCACGACGTCCCGAAGGAATCATGGCCGTGCTCGAGCAGCCTCACCGGAGCTCCGGGTTCCACCGGCCGTTGTTCCGAAAGGGCCGGCCGCGTGCGCCCCAGGACTGATGCGTCGGTGAGCGTCGCCACGGCGTCCGTGCGGGACTACGCCTTCGCGTCCCTCCGCCTGCTGACCGGGTTCGTCGTCCTGTGGGTGTTCCTCGACAAGACCGTCGGCTTCGGCTGTGCGACGCAGTCCGAAAAACCCACGGGGATCCTCCACGCGCGTCCACCGGGCTCGCCGTGCGACCGGCACCCGTGGGGCCGTTCGGCCCGGGCCGGGGACCTGCGGCCCCTGCACCACGCAGCCCCTCGGCACGACGCTGGAATCAGAACCCCAGATCAGGAGGCACAACCATGGTCCGCACCGTTGTCGCAGGCATCGACGGCTCGCCCGAAAGCCGTGCCGCCGCAGAGTGGGCAGCGCGCGAGGCGAAGCTGCGCGGCCTGCCGCTGAAGATCGTCCACGTCTGGGAGCCCGTCTCGGATCCCGTGGCCCAGGCTCCGCTCCTCGGTGCCGAGACCCAGCAGCACTGGACCGAACGTGTTCCCCGCGAGGCCGCCGAGGGGCTCAGGCTGCGCCACCCCGGCCTCGAGGTGAGCGCAGAGCAGCTGACCGGCAGGCCGGCCGAAGCCCTGACCAAGGCAGCCGAGGACGCCGAGTTGCTCGCCCTCGGCTCCCGCGGGCTGAGCGGGATCGGCGGGTTCATGGTCGGCTCCGTCGGCCTCTCCGTCGTCGCGCACGCCGAACGGCCCGTCGTCCTGGTCCGGGCAGGCGAGCAGGCCGCCGACGAGCACGAGGCCGACCCCGTGGGCATCCCGTCGGCGGCCACGCCGTACCGGCCCGTCGTCCTGGGACTGGACTCCGCGGGCCCCGACGACTCCGTGATCGAGTTCGCGTTCGACGCGGCCGCCCGACGCTCTGCCGTCCTGCGGGTCATCAACGGCTGGAGTCTGCCGCCGTACTACGTCTACGGTCTCTCCGCCGACCTGGGGCTGTACGACGAGATCGCCCGGCAGCAGGCCGCCGCCCTGGCCGAGGTCCTGCGTCCGTGGCGCCGGAAGTACCCGGACGTCGAGGTCGTCGAGGAGTCCCGCTCGGGCAGTGCCGCCAACTTCCTGGTGGACGTCTCCAGCGAGGCCTCCCTGGTCGTCGTGGGCCGCCGGATCCGCCGCAACCCGTTCGGCACGCACATCGGACCCGTCACGCACGCCGTCCTGCACCACGCCACCGCACCCGTCGCGGTCGTCGCCCACGACTGACGTATCCCATCGCTCGAAGACGACGAACTGCCCGAGGTCGCGGACTGGGCGTGGAACGCCGGAAACCCGGCCTCCCCTCGAGGGCCGATCGGCCCACGTTCCGGCCCCGGACAGCCCATGCGGCGGCGCCCCGTTCCGCTGGACGCTTTGAGTGTCAAGAGACCTGGAGGAGACCCGCGATGACGGACGACGCACACCGCAGGCCCACGGTTCATGCCCTGCTCGCGGACGGCACCACCGTGTGCATCCGCCCGGTGGAGCGGGCCGACCACGAGCAGCTGCAGGGGTTCTACGAGGAGATGTCCCCGGAGAATCTGCGGCTGCGGTTCTTCGCCGCGAGCCGGCGCTCCGCCGGGCTGGCCGCCGACCGGGCCTGCGCCCCGGAGCATCCCGGCCACCGGGCCCTGCTGGCCGAGACGGCGGGCCGGGTCATCGGCCTCGCCGAGTACGACACCGGCGGCACCGGGGACTCGGCCGACATCTCCATCGCGGTCGCCGACGGACTGCACCACCGGGGTGTCGGCACCCTCCTCGTCGAGCACCTGGTCTCGGCCGCCCGCGCCGAGGGCATCACCACGTTCACGGCCGACGCGTTGAGTGAGAACAACGAGGTGCTGCGTCTCTTCGCGGACCTCGGCCTGCGCACGGCCCGCCGCTTCGAGGGCCCGGAGGTGCGCTGCACCATCGAGCTCGATCAGAGCGACACCTACCTGACGGCCGTGGAGGAACGCGGCCGCGCCGCCGATGTCGTCAGTCTGAAGCCGCTGTTGCGGCCGGAGGTGGTCGCCGTCGTAGGGGCCGGGCGCAAGCCGGGCTCGGTGGGCCGGGCGGTCCTGCATCAGTTGCACGCGGGCGGCTACACCGGGCGGCTGTTCGCGGTGAACCCCGCCGCGCACTCGATCCTCGGCGTGCCGTGCCACCCGTCGGTCAGCGCCCTGCCCAAGACACCCGACCTCGCGGTGCTCGCCGTACCCGCGGCCGCGGTCCCGGACACCGCAGAGGAGTGCGGCAAGGCGGGCGTACGGGCCCTGCTCGTCGTCACCGCCGGCCTGGACGCCGACCAGGCCCGGGCCCTGCTGGCGGCCTGCCGCTCGTACGGCATGCGGCTCGTCGGCCCCAACTGCCTCGGCATCTCCAACACCGACCCGCAGCTGCGTCTCGACGCCACCTTCGCCGCCACGCATCCGCACCCCGGCACCGCGGGCGTCGCCGTGCAGTCCGGCGGTGTCGGCATCGCCGTGCTGGACGGGCTGTCCCGGCTCGGCGTCGGTGTCTCCTCGTTCGTGTCACTGGGCGACAAGTACGACGTCAGCGGCAACGACATGCTGCAGTGGTGGGAGAGCGACGGCCGCACCGAGTTGGCCCTGCTGCACCTGGAGTCGTTCGGCAGCCCGCGTGCCTTCTCCCGCACCGCCCGGCGCGTGACCCGCCGGATGCCGGTGCTGACCGTCGACGCCGGGCGCACCGATGCGGGCCGCCGCGCCGCCGCCTCGCACACCGCGGCCGCCGCCACCCGCACCATGACCCGGGGCGCGCTGTTCACTCAGGCGGGCATCACCGCCACTCACTCGGTGGGCGAACTGCTGGAAGCCGCCGCGCTGTTGCACTCCCAGCCGCTGCCGGCCGGGCCCCGTGTCGCGATCGTCACCAACGCGGGCGGAGTCGGCGTCCTCGCGGCCGACGCCTGCGCCGAGGCCGGGCTCCAGCTCCCGGCGCCCACCCCGGAACTGATCGACGACCTGCTCGCCGTACTGCCGGACGGGGCCGCGGTGGGCAACCCGGTCGATGCCACCGCCGCCGTCACGGAGGAACAGCTCACGGACTGTGTGGACCGGATCATGCGGTACGGCGGTGTCGACGCCGTCCTGGTGGCCCTGGTCCCCACCGCGGTCGCCGCGGCGACCGGCGACGACCTCGTCCGGGCCCTCATCCTCCCCCAGTCTCGAATGAACTCGAGCGGGGGGACCCCCATCCCCGGACCAAGGCCCAAGCCGATCGCCGCGGTACGCCTCGAACAAGCCCTGCCCGTCGAGCTGTTGCCCGCTGCGGACGGCGGCACCGTTCCGTCGTACGCCGAACCCCAGGCCGCGGCACGGGCGTTGGCCCACGCGGCCCAGCGTGCGGCCTGGCTCGCCCGGCCCGCCGGGACCGTCCCCGACCTCGACGGCGTCGAGACCGAGCGGGCCCACGCGGTCGTCGAGGCCTACCTCGACGCGCACCCGGACGGCGGCTGGCTCGACCCGCGCGTGTGCGCCGAGCTCCTCGACTGCTACGGCATCCCGCAGCTGCCGTGGGCCTGGGCCGAGACCGAGGACGACGCCGTCCTGGCCGCCGACCGGCTGCGCGGCGCCGACGGCCGGGTGGTCATGAAGGCCCACTGGCCCGGACTCCTGCACAAGAGCGCACAGCACGCCGTCCACCTCGATCTGCGCGGCGACTCCCAAGTCCGCGCCGCCTACCGGGATTTGGAGACCCGATTCGCCGGCCTGCTGACCGGCGTGGTCGTGCAGCCGCTCGCCGACCGCGGCACCGAGCTGTTCGCCGGCGTCGTCCAGGACCAGGTCTTCGGCCCGCTCGTCCTCTTCGGGCTCGGCGGCACCGCCACCGAAGTCCTGCGCGACCACGCCGCCCGCCTCGCTCCGCTCACCGACCACGACGTCCACGACCTGATCACGGCCCCGCGCTGCGCCCCGCTCCTGTTCGGCGCGCACGGCAGCCGGCCCGTCGACCTGGAAGGCCTCGAACAGCTGCTGCTGCGCCTGTCCCGCATGGCGAGCGACCTCCCGCAGCTCGCCGAGGGCGACTTCAACCCCGTTCTCGCGACACCGGGCGGAGTCACCGTGCTCGACGCACGCGTACGCCTGCTGCCCCGCAGGCCCCACGACCCGTATCTGCGCCGACTCCGCTGAGGAGGAACAGCCATGAAGCACAACAAGATCGGCTCCGTGATGACCACGGAGGTCGTCCGTGCCACGTACGGCACCCCGTTCAAGGAGGTGGCCCGGCTGCTCGGCCGGCACCGCATCAGCGGACTGCCCGTGGTCGATGACGACGAGAAGGTCATCGGCGTCATCTCCGAGACGGACCTGCTGGTACGGCAGGCCGAGATCCCCGACCCGTACGCGCCGAAGAAGCGCTTCCCGTTCGCCCGGCTGACTCAGGAGGGCCGGAAACGGGCCGTCAAGGCCAGGGCCCGCACGGCAGGACAGCTGATGAGCGAGCCGCCCGTCACGATCCATGCCGGCGACAGCATCGTCGAGGCCGCCCGCACCATGGCACAGCACCACATCGAACGGCTGCCCGTCCTCGACGAGGAGCACCGGCTCGTCGGCATCGTCACCCGCCGCGACCTGCTCCAGGTCTTCCTGCGGCCCGACGCGGAGATCCGCAGCGAGGTCATCGACGAGGTACTGATACGGACACTGTGGCTGGCGCCACGCAGCATCGACGTCTCCGTGGTGGAGGGCGTGGTCACGCTCGACGGCCACATGGAACGTAAGAGCGAGACGGAGATCGCCGTCTCCATGACCCGACAGATCGACGGTGTCGTCGCCGTCGTCGACAAGCTCACCCATCGGCTGGACGACGCCCGTCTCCAGCCCGGCGAGCAGGCACTGCACGGTGTCGCCGACGACTGGCTGCGCAAACTGTGAAGTGATGTGAAATGAGAGGAGGCGAACCGTCATGACCGGCAACGTGCTGGTCGCCTACGGGACGACGAACGGATCGACCGCGCAGATCGCCGAGGCCGTGGCCGCGGTGCTGCGCAAGGAGGGTTTCACCAGCGAGGCGCTGCCGGCCGGCTCGGTCGCGCGCGTGACGTCGTACGACGCCGTCGTGGTCGGCGGCGCACTGTACGCCGGACGCTGGCACAAGGACGCCCGCCGGTTTGTGCGCCGACACCACCGCGAGCTGGCCGAACGCCCCGTGTGGCTGTTCAGCAGCGGCCCGCTCGACGCGACAGCCTCGGAGCGGGACATCCCGCCGGTGCCCGGCGTGAAGAAGGCCATGGTCCAGCTCGACGCCAGGGGGCACGTCACCTTCGGCGGCTGCCTGGAGGAGGGCGCGAAGGGGTGGGTCGCCCGGATGATCCTGAAGAACGGAAAGGGCGGCGACTTCCGGAACTTCCCCGAGATCGAGGCATGGGCGACGCGTGTCGCCGAAGAGTTGGTGGGGGCACTGGAGAAGAGCTGAACGCCGAGCTGTCCCGGGCCGGGTTCCCCGGTCCGGGACCCAGCTGACCGCCTCGGTGGTGGGCCAGGCCCTCATCCCGCTGGTGATCGCGGCCGCCGACGGCTTCACCGCCCTCAGCGCTTTGTCCAGCATCGGGGGCGTTCCTGCTGGGCCTGTCGATCCTGCCGTTCTTCTACCTTCTACGACGTCTGGCAGACCGCCAAGTACGGGAAGCCGTTGGCGCTGGGCGTCGCAGTGGTGACCGTCTCTGGCTATGTCTGGTACATACCCGCACTCGTCGGCCTGTGGGCGGGAGCTGACCGCCCTGACTCCCGCCGTACCGCCGCGGTGGCCTGCTTGTGCGGCTGGGTCACGGCCGGGGCCATCGCCGCGCAACTGCTCGTGGCCGAGGCGTGGTGGATGCCGTGTGCCACGGCTGTCGCAGGCGCCGCCGTCACGGCCGGCTTCCGGGCACGCGTGACCGTGCAGCACCGGCGCGAGGTGCGAGAGGCCGCTCGATGGGCGGCGCTGTGTCACCGTCCGCCCCTGATCGGCCCGGACCGCTCCCGGAGCATTTTCGCCGCCCCTTCGGCTCCGGGCTGGTCGCGGGCGTGGCCGCCGCGTCCCTCGTACTGGCCGCCGGGCCCGAGAACGGAGCGGGCCGGCCGGCGGCTGCCGCCGCTCCCGCCGCGGTCGTCCTGTTCCTCACGAGCGCGGTCACGCACACGCGTATGGCCCGCCGTCGTGCCGCGGCGGGCCATACGCGGTCTCTGCGACAGGGAGTGTCGGCTCACTGCGAGAGGACGGAGGCACGAGCCAGTCGGCAGGACACCGTTGTCCGCTGTTCGGGGTGGGGCGGATCTTGTTCTTGTAGTAGGGCTGCGGTGCTCCAGGCCATCCTGGTCGGCAGCCGGAGCGCGTGGGTGAGCGTGCCGTAGCGGAACTCGCTGTGGTGCTTCTCGGCCTCCGCCGCCGGGTCGTGCCCGCCAGGGCCGGTCAGCCCTCTGTCATGGCCAACCGGTTGTGGCTCAGGTGGTCTTGCGAATCCACTGCGGTCCGACCTGGTCCCACTCCCGGCCCCACTGGTCGATGCGCCGCCGGTCCAGCCGCCCTCGTGCGATGCGACCGACCGCGTACGTCACGCCGCCGACCCCGAGTGCGGCTGCGGTGGCCGCGTAGCCCGCGAACACGGTGGCCTGGGCGGCAGTCGCCGGCTCCGACGTGAGTTGCCCCCGACTGTCCATCCAGACCCGGACCTTCGAACCGGTCTTGTGCCCGGTGTCCACCTTGGCCTTACCGATGTGTGTGGAGCCGTCCGCGGCGGTCCAGCGGACCTTGGCGCGGACCTGCTGGCGGCTGGGTCCCGCCTCCGTCACGAAGACTGCCGGGGTGTTCTCAAGGAGCACCGCCGGGACGGAGTGCCGCCCGGCGCGCTGCTGTGCGAAGGACTCGGCGACGGCGTGCCCCGCGACCAGGCCGGCGAGCGTGCCGCCCAGCGCGATGCCCGTCCACACGGCCAGCACGATCCATGCCTCGACGGCGTCGTCGCGTCGTCGCAGGGGATTGCTCCGCCACCGCCACAGCCTCTGCTTCGTACGAGTGTCCCTGCGCATCGGTCCGCACCTCCTCATGGGCACTGTCAGGTCATCGGCCCTGTGAGAACGGTGGCATTCGGGGATGGCACGACACATGGGCCTGCCAGGCAGCGTGCATGGGGCCGTTTGGGGGCCAACTGATATTCCGTGATGGGCCGTTCAGCCCTACCGAGCACGGTCCAACCCATGACGATCTGCGGTGAGGTAGCGGGGGAGACACGGCATCACCGTTCGAAAAGCCATGACTGGGATGGGCGGAAGGGGCGCTTGGCCCCCTTGAGGTGCCGTTTGGGCGCGGCTGCCGACCGCCCGGCCGGACGCGGATGACGAGGCTGTCGTTCCGCTCGCTTGGGCGCGCCGCGTGTGTGGAGCAGGCCCCGGTGCCACCCATGGCTTGGCCGGGCAAGCTCCTGCGCCTTGTGTCCTCCTGCTGGGAGTGCAGCATTCGGCGATGTCCTTGGATGCGGCCCGGCGCCCGTCGGGCCCCGTGCCGCGTCCCGCCCGCCTTCAGGGTGAGAGCTGGGCGCGACGCGGGGAGCCGGCGTCCGCGGCCGGGCTGCCGGTGTCGTCGACCTTGAAGTCCAGGTGCTCGGAGACGTCGACCACCCCGTCCACACTTCTGCACAGCCGCAAGGCGACCGGAATGACGCTCTTGCGTTCGACGGTGCCGCGCAGGGTGACCCGTCCTTCGACGACATGCACGGTCACAGCGGTGGGCGGGATGCCCAGCGTGCGCATCAGCACGTCCCCGGTGATCTCTTCGCGGACGGTACGGTCGCCGCGCAGGAACACCCGCAGCAGGTCGGCGCGGCTGACCACGCCGATCAGCCGACCGGACTCGTCCACCACCGGCAGTCGCTTGACCCGGCTCCGTTCCATCGCCTGGGCGGCCTCGACCACCGTCCACTCGGGGCGGGCGACGACGGCCGGGCTGGTCATGAGCCCTTCCGCCGTGGTCGCGTCCGCCTTGGTGCGCTCGCCGGATTCTGGGCGCAGGGAAGGCAGGAGCCCGGCCGGATCGAGCCGGCTCGCCTCCTTGCGCAAGAGGTCCGCCTCGGAGATCACTCCGAGGGGCCTGTCGGTGTCGTCCACGACCGGAACGGCCGTGATGCCGTGCGCCGCGAGCAGTTTGGCGATCTCCGTGAAGGTCGCGTCCTGCCGCACGTTCACGACGTCCGTCGTCATCAGCTCGCTCACGATGCGGTGCCGCATGGCTGCTGCCTCCTTCGGCGTTGCCCCTCTCCACTTTCCGGCAGCTCGGGCGGATCTCGTAGGGGCCCGTGGGCCACGCCTGAGGCCGCCCGGCCCTGCTCGGCCCGGCAACGTGGGCCGAACGGCCCATGCGGGCGGCTTCTGTCCCGGTCAGGATGGAGTTGAGGAACCGTTCCGGCCGAGAGAGGTCATCCTGCGGCACTCCCGCCCTGATGGGAAGCCGCGGCTGGACGAGCAGGAAAGAGGGATCGTCATGAAGGCACTCGTCTTTCGCGGCCCCGGACAGTCGGTATGGGAGGACGTCCCGGACCCTGGGATCGAGGAGGCGACCGACGCGATCATCCGTGTCGACGCCGTCACCATCTGCGGTACGGACCTGCACATCCTCAAGGGAGACGTACCAGAGGTACGCCCCGGCACGGTCCTCGGCCATGAGGCCGTCGGCGAGGTGGTCGAGGTCGGCGGTGACGTACGCACGGTCCGCCCCGGTGACCGGGTGCTGGTCTCGTGCATCACGGCGTGCGGCCGCTGCCGCTTCTGCAAGGAGAGCGCGTACGGGCAGTGCCGGGGCGGCGGAGGCTGGATCCTCGGCCATCTGATCAACGGCACGCAGGCCGAGTACGTCCGTGTGCCCCACGCGGACCTGTCCGTGCATCCGCTGCCCGGCGCGCTGGACGGCAAGGACGCCGTGCTGCTGGCCGACATCTTCCCGACGGCGTACGAGGTGGGCGTGCTCAACGGGAGCGTACGGCCCGGAGACACGGTCGTCGTGGTCGGAGCGGGGCCTGTCGGGCTCGCTGCGATCGCCACGGCACAGCTCTACACCCCGCAGCGGATTGTCGCCGTGGACCCTGCCCCGGCCCGGTTGGAGGCGGCCAAACAACTCGGCGCGGACGCCGTGGCCGCCGCCGCAGGCGAAGACGCCGAAGAGCTGGTCGCCGACCTCACCGAGGGACTCGGCGCCGATGTGGCGATCGAGGCGGTAGGGGTGCCGGAGAGCTTCGAGATGTGCACGCGCATGGTGCGCCCCGGCGGGCATGTGGCCAACGTCGGCGTGCACGGCAAACCCGCCACTCTGCACCTCGAGAACCTGTGGATCAAGAACGTGACGATCACCACCGGGCTGGTCGACACATCCTCCACGCCCACCCTGCTGCGCATGATGGCTGCCGGCCGCCTGCCCGCATCGTCCCTGGTCACGCACACCTTCCCCCTGAACCAGATGGAGGAGGCCTACGACGTCTTCGCCCAGGCCGCCGTCACCGGAGCGCTCAAGGTCGTCCTCGGCGGGCAGCCCCACGACACCGTGGCCGTCAAGGCGACCAGCCAAGGGAAGTGAACGACCATGTCCGACCGGACACCCTCGACCGGCGCGACCACACGGCCGCCGTCCCCGCACAGCGACATCGGCAGGCGCATCGAGCACCGACGCGATGAACTGGGCCTCACCCTGGAAGAAACGGCCGAACGAGCGGGCACCGCGCCCGGATACATCCAGTACCTGGAGCAACAGCCCACCGCCGCGCCGGGCATCGGCCTCCTCATCAGGCTCGCCGACGCACTGGAGACCACGGTCGCGGCCCTGCGCGGAGGCGACGCCGATCTGCCGCCCGGAATCGGCCGGGCGGCCCTCCACCCCCAGTGGAACGAGCTGACCACCGAGGAATGCCGGGCACGGCTGTCGACGCACGGCGTGGGACGCCTGGCGGTGTCCACGCCCGAGGGCCCGGTCATCGTCCCCGTCAACTACAGCGTGATCGACGGCGCGGTCGTCTTCCGCACCGCGCCCCACACGACGCCTGCGGCGGCCGCAGGAACCCAGGTCGCCTTCGAGGTCGACCGCATCGACGACGCGCTCAGCCAGGGCTGGAGCGTGCTGGTCCGTGGACCCGCCCGGGAAGTGACGGACCCCGATGCCATACGCCGGCTGGAGGAGCTGGCGTACAGCGCTCCATGGGCGGGCGGTGAGCGCAACCTATGGGTGCGCATCGATCCTGTGGCTATCACCGGGCGTGAGATCACGGTGCGTTGAGTCCATGGCCGGCGGACCGCCGGCTGACAGCGGACTCCACCGGGACGAGGACGGACGCAGCCGCGATGGTCGGCCGCAGAGCCCGGGGTCAGGCCGGCAGAGCAAGGTCGCGGCGGCGGAGCGACACCGTGCCCATCACGGCGAGGACAACTGAGACCGCGACCAGAGCCGTGAGGGGAGTCGCGGTGACGTCGGCCGCCGGTGCCTTGGGTATGCGGGTGAACGGCGACAGGTTCTGGGCCCATCGCGGCAGATCCAGGCTCGGGCCGAACAACGGACCGAGTAGGACGGATCCCAGGAGCACTGTCCAGGACACCGGGCCGGCCCACCGCGGCAGCAGTCCGGTGGCCGCGATCACGACGCCGCCGATGTCCATGAACCCGGGCAGTTGTACCAGCGCCGCTCCGGTCATTGCGCGCAGCTGAGCGGGGGTGTCGCCCAGCCCCTGTCCGGCGGCCAGCCCCATGCCCACCGCGAAGACCAGGAGGAGCGCGACCGCCCCGAGCCATGTGTTCAGCAGGTGGCTCATCGCCCACCGCAGCCTGCTCACCGCGGCGGCGAGGACGGGTTCCAGCGGGCCTTCGGACAGAGCGGCGCGGCGCGCCGGATCCAGGCCGCCACGCAGGGTGCCCAGCAGGTCGATCACCTCACCGCCGGTGAGGTTGGGCCAGAGATTGACCTCGCCGGGCACGTACGCCAGACGGCGGTGCAGCGCCACGGCGTCCGCCCACGGGGCACCGCCCAGCACGCTCACGGCCCCGCCGTCTCGGCGCAGCAGCCCGAGCAGGATCCGGATGGTGGTCGTCTTCCCGGCGCCGTTCGGCCCCAGAAAGCCGTGCACTTAGCCCGTGCCGACGGTGAGGTCGAGGCGGTCGAGGGCCCTGGTCGGGCCGAACTCCTTGATCAGGCCGGACACCGCAATCGCCGTGGACACGTTCCTTCCCCTCATCACGTATGCCGCACGTCGGACCGGGAACGGCGGACGGTCGGCCACTCGCGGCCGCCGTGCGCTCTGCAGACGTACGTTTCTGACGATGCCGCGTCCCTGGTGGAGGACGTCGGTAGTACCGCATGACCTGGGCGGGCGGCAGTGGTTCAGTACAGGGAGCCGGGCCAGCTGGATGCCAGCGCGACGAGGACGCCCGCGTCGAGCAGCACGCCGACGCTGAGCCACGGGTCGAACCAGATCGCCTTGAGGGCAAGCCCGCTTGCGGCCGCCACCAAAGCGGCCGTCGGCCACCACTCGCTTCCCGCGAGCACCCCGGCGCCGGCGACGACGTACACGAGGGCCGTGTACCAGGCGAGCGCCAGCGCCGCGGCCCTGGCCGGCGCGGTGGAGACATGGGCAGCGGCCAGCGCCCACGAGTGCCCGCGATCGAACGGGGCCGGCTTGTCGGGCTGCTCCGGCGTCGTCCAGACGCCCAGGTGGAGCAGTCCATGCACGATCAGGAACGCCCCCACGAGTGCGGTGATCACGACAGGTCCTCCGCATCGCTTGGTTCGGTGCCGCCCATGTCGAGCCGGAACGGCGGATAGTTGTCCGTCATCAGGGCGGCATAGGCGGCGACCCGTAGCACCCAGCGGTTGAGGCCGAGGATCAGGTCGAACAGGCTCCGCGGGTACTTCTCGGTGAAGGCCATGATCACGGCGGCGATCACCGCCAGGACGGCGACGAGACCGCCGTCCCACCAGCCGAGGTGCCAGCCGCCGAGGAAGAAGCCGACGACGATGTAGTGCGGGATGGCCAGTAGCCACCACTTGACCAGCACCAGTCCGCGGGAGAGGTGCTCGGGGTAGGCGATGTCCAGCCGCGCCGGGTAGCCGGGCTCCTCACCCAGGCTGAACGGTGGATATCGGTCGGTGCCCAACGCGCCGTACGAGTAGTACGCGACCCGCCAGCTCCAGCGCAGCACACCCAGGTTGAAGTCGAACAGGGCGCGCGGATAGCGCTCGGTGAACAGGATGCTGAAGAACGCGATCACGCTCACCACGGTGAACGCGATCCAGAGGAAGAACAGCACCACGTAGTGGGGGATGACCAGGATCCACTTCACCAGCCACAGCCACCGGGACAGCGGCATGTCGAGCACCGCGTTCACCCGGACCGGGCGGGCCGGTATTCCCGCCGGGGTTGTCATGGCGATCAACTCCTTCGACCCCCGGCGGGTGCCCGCCGGGTCGGGTCTACTGCCAGCGTGGCCACCGGCCGGGAACGGTCACGAGGGCCGTGCGGGTCCGTCCGGGGGACCATTGGTCCCGGCCGCACGCATCAGCCGGTGTTCAGCGGACGAGGACGTGTCGCCGGTTGCGGGAAACCCGAGAGTCGGTCGATGCGGTCCCGCAAGGCCGTGCCGCATCGAGTTCGCCATGGTGTTGCGGCAGAGCCCACAGGGCCGTAGTACCGGGGCCGTTCGGCCATGTTGTGGAATCGAGGGGTCCGAGGCCGCCGAAGCGTCGCGGGGCCCGAGTCGCCGGTAACCAGGCTGATCGTGCGGGGAGCGCCTTGGCCGTCGCAACGGCCTGATCCCCGTGGCCGCGGCCGGTCAGGCGGGCAGCATCGTGAGCAGCATGAGGGTGGGCTCGGTGGCGCGCACGGTGTGCGGCAGCCGTGCCGGGAGGTGGATCCAACTCCCCGGCTGTGCCTCGGTCTTCTCGTCGCCGAGGACGAGCTCCAGGTGGCCCTGGACGACCTGGATGACCACGGGCAGGGCCGAGGTGTGCTCGGTCAGTTCCTGGCCGGCGGCGAACGCGAAGCCGACCACACGCAGCCGGTCGTCGCGGTACAGGACGCGGCTGAGGGTGCCGTCCTCGGGTAGCGGCAGTTCGGCGGCCAGGTTACTGATCACGGTGGCGGGCATGTGGGTGTCTCCTCAAGCCTTGGACGGGGTGGGGACGGCGAGCAGGCTGATCGCGCCCAGGTGGGCGCGGTGGCGTCGGAAGACGCGGCGCATGTGCAGCACACGGCGCAGGGCGGCCGGGTCTCGCAGCGCCCGGCCGGCGATGCGCAGCGCGGGGACCATCCCTTCGTCGGCGACGAGCCGGCGCGGTTCGAGCAGCGCCATCGGTGCCGTCTTGTGCGCGGTGACGGTGAAGCCCTCGTCGGCGAGGAGTTCGGTCCAGTCGGTGGGCGTCAGGGGGCGGGCGCCGACGTGGATGGCCTCGCGCAGGTCTGCGGTGATCCGTTCGGCGAGGGCAGGGTCCAAGTCGTCGGGCAGCAGGCACAGTTCGTGGATGGCGTACCGGCCGGTGGAGTCGTCGAGGAGGCGGTGGGCCTCTCGTACGATGCGCCGCTTGGCGGGTTCGGGCTGCATCGTCAGCATCGCCTCCCCGTATACGACGCTGGCGTCGCCGTCCGGCAGCCGGGTGTCCGCGGCGTCCGACCGTACGGCACGCATCTCGGTCGGGCCGGGCGCGGCGAGGGCGCTCAGCGCGGCCACGGCGGTCGGGTCGCGGTCGACGGCGGTGTAGGCGGCCGGGTGGCGGGCGAGGGTCAGCCGGGCGGTGGCCCCGAGGCCGGCGGCCAACTCCACCACCCGGTCCTCCGGATCCACACCCAGGGCGTCCAGCATCCACCGGGTCAGCTCCAGACCGCCGGGGCGCAGCACCCGCTTGCCCAGGCGGGCCAGCAGCCAGTGGCCGGGCATACGAGCGGCGTCCAGTCCGTCGCCGGGAACGGGGAAGTTGTCCCGCAGGGCCGAAGGTTCTGTCGATGCCATGTTCGTGCCTCGCTCTCTGCCTGCATCGGTACCACTTAGGCGAACCTAATCCGGGGTGATGGGCGGGCGCGGGGGCCGAACGTCCCGATTGAAGGGCCCAGTGGGGCACGTCCGCGCCGGTTGCGCGATTCGCGCATGGGCACCGCATGGAAAACCCATTTCAGTACGGCTCCGAGCACGGCTGGCGTGCGACGTCGGCCATGCGCGCCGTGCATCGAACTGCGGCCGGGTCCCGGCACAAGGACTGGTTGCCTACGGCAGGCTGCTCCAGTACGGCCAGAAGCGGGTGAGGACGAGCATCGCGATCACCCCGTACCAGGCGCCGAGCAGCATCCAGTGCGTGTCCCGGAGGACGTACAGCACACCCCGGGGAACGGGGACGATTCCCCGTTCCAGGCAGTGCAAAGTGACATACCAGAACAGGGCGATGGTCACGATCCAGATGGCGGCGCAGTACGGGCAGAGCTTGTTGAGCTCGTACAGCGACTCCCCGATCAGCCAGTGGACGAACGCCACCGCCACCAGCGCCCCGCCGTCCAGCGCGAGCCACAGCCGCCGGTGCAGGCGCGCTCCGGAGAGCACGGCGATGCCCAGCGCGGTCACGGCGGCGAAGGCGCCGAGGCCGAGCAGCATGTTGGGGAAGCCGAACAGGCTGCCCTGCGGGCTGGACATCACGCTGCCGCAGCTCACGACGGGGCTGATGTTGCAGGGCGGTTGGTAGGCGGGGTCGCGGAGCAGCCGCCAGTCGTCCACGGTGAGCTGGAAGGAGGCGAGCCAGCCGACGGTTCCGGTGAGGGTCATCACCCATCCCGTTCGGCGGCTCGCTCCCACTCCCTCTGTGTGCCGGGTGGTCGTGGCGTCCGGTGCGAGCGCGGGCTCGGGACTCATGCGGCTCGCCGCGAGCCGGAGCCGGAGGCCGGCCGGGTCCGGCCCGCGGTCGTCGGGACTGCAGCCGGTGTGGCCCGCCGCCGGTAGACCAGGTACGGCCGGGCCAGGTAGCCGATCGGGGCGCTCCACACGTGGACCAGGCGCGTGAACGGCCAGGCTGCGAAGAGCAGGAAGGCGGTCAGGGCGTGGAGCTGGAAGAGCAGCGGGGCTCCGGCGATGGCCTCCGGTTGTGGCTGGAGGACGAACAGGCCGCGGAACCATACGGAGACGGTGGAGCGGTAGTCGTAGCCGGCGCCGAAGACGTTGTGCGCGGCGGTGGCGGTGATGCCGAGCAGGACGGTGGCGGACAGCAGCGGGAAGAGGAGTTTGTCGCTGCGGTCGGTGCCCCGGCGGATCTGGCGGTTCAGCAGCCGGCGGGCGCAGAGCATGCCGAGCCCGGCGACCATGGCGATGCCCGCAACGGAGCCTGCCCACACGGCAGTTGTGTGGTAGGCGTGCTCGCTGATGCCGGCGGCCTCGGTCCAGGAGTCGGGTATGGCGAGTCCCACGACATGCCCGGCGATCACCATGAAGGCGCCCAGGTGGAACAGCGGGCTGCCCCAGCGCAGCCAGCGGTGTTCGAGGAGCTGGCTGGTGCGGGAGGTCCAGCCGAACTGGTCCTGCCGGTAGCGCCATACGTGCCCGACGGCGAACACGGCGAGGCAGATGTAGGGGACGGCGACCCACAGGAGCAGATCGGCGCCGCTCACCGAGGCGGAGAGCGAGGTGTTCATCGGGGTCCTTCCGTACGGCTGGTCGGGGCGGGCGGCGGCACGCGGGTCGGCGGGGCGGGCATCGGCGGCACGAAGGTGCCCGGCGGGGCGAACACCCCGTCCCCGTACGTCCCATAGGGGTCGAGGCCGACTTCCTCGTTCGGCGGGCCCTCGGCGACCAGCTGGGCCACCGCCGCGCGGTCCGCCTCGGTGGGCGGTGGCAGCAGGGTGAGCAGCGCGGCCAGGACGTGCCGGTACGCGGAGTCGGCGTCGGCCAGGGCGCGGTGGATCAGCTCAAGACCGCGGCGGTGCTGGCGCAGCGGTGCCTCGCCGCCGCCGGGGCCCGCCAGTGCGGCGAACTCGAGGACGACTGGGAGGTGGTCGGGCAGTTCGCCGCCGTCGGTGTCCCAACCCGCGGCCCGGAAGCGCTGGTTGAGGGTGAGCAGGGCCATGCCGCGGCGGCGGGTGTCGCCGTGCAGGTAGTAGGTGAGGTAGAGGCTGCTCTTGCGGCGCAGGTCGAACGTCTCGACGTAGTGGCGTTCCAGTGCCTCCGGTTCCTGGTCGGCGAACCAGGTGGTGAAGGCGGCCAGGTGCTCGGCGGCGGGCGAGGGCGGCAGTGCCTCGATGGTCGTGGTCAACTCATGGCGGGAGGCGGTGAGTTCGGTGTCCGGGTACTGCAGGAGCAGTGAGCACAGGCGCAGGAGCAGTGCCCGGTCCTGGATCTCCTCCGGCGTGAGCAGGGTCGGACGTCCCGAGCGGGCCGCGCGACCCGGGCGGCGCACGGCGGCCCGGACACGGGAGCGGATGACGGCGGGAACCGTCGAGGGCTGGGGGCACCCCCGGACGAAGTTTGGGGGAGGGCTCACGAACGGCCTCCAGCGGTGCTGCGGCGCAGGGTGGGGATGCCGAGCATCACCTTGCGGTCGGACGGTTCATCTGCGGACTCCACCGGGCAGCGGTTCTCCATCGCGGTCAGCGCGGCGGCGTCCTCCTTGTGCGCGGCGGGAACGACGTACCGGTCCTGGTACTTGGCGATGGCGAGCAGGCGGTGCAGGTCCTCCGCCTCGCGGGCGGTGAGCCCGACGGCCTTGAGCGCTGCCTCGTCGCCGTCCTCACCGAGGGTGCGTTCGCGCATGTACGAGCGCAGGGCGGTGAGCTTCATCAGCACCCCGGCGACCACGTCCGCGTCTCCGGCGGTGAACAGTTCCGCCAGGTACTCCAGCGGGATCCGCAGCCGGGTGACGGCGGCGAAGACATGGTCGGGGTCGTCCTGGTTGCCACCTGCCGCGCCCACGGCGTCCAGGACGGGGGAGAGCGGGGGCACGTACCAGACCATCGGTAGCGTCCGATACTCCGGGTGCAGCGGCAGCGCGACCTTGTAGCGCATGACCAGGTCGTACACGGGGGAGCGGCGGGCCGCGTCCAGCCAGTCCTCGGGGATGCCCGACTCCCTTGCCGCCGCGATGACTTCGGGGTCGTGCGGATCGAGGACGACACCGCGCTGGGCGTCGAGCAGGTCCTGCTCGTCGGGGGTGGCGGCGGCCTCGCCGACGCGGTCGGCGTCGTACAGCAGCAGGCCCAGGTAGCGCAGGCGGCCGACGCAGGTCTCGGAGCAGACGGTGGGCTGCCCGGCCTCGATGCGGGGGAAGCAGAACGTGCACTTCTCCGCCTTGCCGGTGGCGTGGTTGACGTACACCTTCTTGTACGGGCAGGCCGTCACGCACATTCGCCAGCCCCGGCAACGATCCTGATCGACGAGCACGATGCCGTCCTCGACCCGCTTGTACATCGCACCCGACGGACAGGCCGACACGCAGGCCGGGTTGAGGCAGTGCTCGCACAGACGGGGCAGGTGGAAAAGGAAGGTCTGCTCGAACTCGAACTTGACCTTCTCCGCCCACTCGCCGGTCAGGTTCGGGTCGCCGCCGGCGTTCTCGGGGGCACCGCCGAGGCCGTCCTCCCAGTTGGCGCCCCAGGTGATGGCGGTGGGCTTGCCGGTGAGGACGGAGCGCGGGCGGGCGACGGGGATGTCCTTGCCGGCCGGGGCGTTGACGAGGTTGTCGTAGTCGTAGGTGACCGGCTCGTAGTAGTCCTCGATGGACGGCAGGTCGGGGTTGGAGAAGAGGGACAGGAGCCGTTTGATCCGGCCGCCGGAGCGCAAGACGAGGCGTCCGCGCTTGTCGAGCATCCAGCCGCCCTTCCAGTGTTCCTGGTCCTCGTAGCGGCGGGGGTAGCCGACGCCGGGCTTGGTCTCGACGTTGTTGAACCAGGCGTACTCGACGCCGGTGCGGTTGGTCCACGTCTGCTTGCAGGTAACCGAGCAGGTGTGGCAGCCGATGCACTTGTCGAGGTTCATGACCATCGCGATCTGAGCCATCACGCGCATCAGTAATCGACCTCCTGGGAGCGCCTGCGAATCACGGTGACCTCGTCGCGCTGGTTGCCGGTCGGGCCGTAGTAGTTGAAGGCGTAGGTGAACTGGGCGTAGCCGCCCGCGAGATGGGTGGGCTTGAGCAGGAGGCGGGTCAGGGAGTTGTGGATGCCGCCGCGTTTGCCGCTGACCTCGGTCTTGGGGACGTTCACGTTGCGGTCCTGGGCGTGGTACATGTACACGGTTCCCTCGGGCATGCGGTGGGTGACCACGGCCCGGGCGGCGACGACGCCGTTGCGGTTGTACGCCTCGATCCACTCGTTGTCCTTGACGCCGATCTTCTCGGCGTCGGCGGTGGACATCCAGATCACCGGGCCGCCGCGGGACAGGTCGAGCATGTACTTGTTGTCCTGGTAGTTCGAGTGGATGGACCACTTGGAGTGCGGGGTCAGGTACCGGACGGTGACTTCGGCGCGGTCGCCGCCGAGCTGCTCGTTCCCGTAGTGCCGGGGTGTGTTCAACGGGGGCCGGTAGACGGGGAGTTGCTCGCCCATCTCGCTGATCCAGTCGTGCTGGACGAAGAAGTGCTGGCGGCCGGTGAGGGTGTGCCAGGGCTTCTTGTGCTCGGTGTTGATGACGAAGGGGGAGTAGCGGCGGCCTCCGGTTTCGCTGCCGGACCATTCGTACGACGTCATCACCGAGCGCGGCTGAGTGCGGGTGTCGGCGAAGGTGATCCGCTCCGCCTCCCGTTCGGAGGCGAGCTCCACCAGGCCCTCGCTGCCGGTCTGCCGCTCCAGCTCCCGGAAGCCCTCGGTGGCCAGGCGTCCGTTGGTGGTGCCGGACAGGGCGAGGATCGCCTCGCACATGTGGCTCGCGGTGGCGAGCGAGGGGCGTCCGGCGGCGATGCCGTCCCTGACGGTGCCGTTGCGGCGCCGGAGGTCGTCGATCTCCTGGTTCGGGTGGACGGTGACGCCCTTGGTGGTGGTGCCCAGGGTGTCAAGGAGCGGGCCGACGGCGCGCATCTTCTGCGCGGTCGCGGCGTAGTCCCGTTCGATGACGACCAGCTTCGGCATGGTGCGGCCGGGGATCGGCTCGCACTCGCCGGTCTTCCAGTCGCGCACCACGCCGCCGGGCTGGGCGAGTTCGTCCGGGGTGTCGTGCAGCAGCGGCACCGCGAGGACGTCCGTGCGCTTGCCGAGGTGCTCGGCGGCCAGCTCGCTGAACCGGTCCGCGATCGTCAGGAACGTGTCGTAGTCGGTGCGGGCCTGCCAGGGCGGGGCGATGGCCGGGGTGAAGGCGTGCACGAAGGGGTGCATGTCGGTGCTGGACAGGTCGTCCTTCTCGTACCAGGTGGCGGCCGGCAGGACGACGTCGGAGAGCAGGCTGGTGGAGGTCATCCGGAAGTCCATCGTGACCAGCAGATCGAGCTTGCCCTCGGGGGCCTCCTCCCGCCACACCACGTCCTTCGGGCGAGCCTCGGGCGGGGTCTCCTCGGAGCGGACCGCCGCATCCGTGCCCAGCAGATGGCGCAGGAAGTACTCGTTGCCCTTGCCGGAGGAACCGAGCAGGTTGGCCCGCCAGACGGTCAGTACGCGGGGGAAGTTGGCCGGGTCGTCGGGATCCTCGACGGCGAACCGCAGCCGTCCGGACTTCAGCTCGTCCACGATGTGCTCGGCGACCGGGCGGCCCGCGGCGGCCGCCTCGTCGGTCAGGTCGAGCGGGTTGCGGTTGAAGCCGGGGTGACCGGGAGACCAGCCCAGCCGCACGGCCTGCGCCAGGCAGCCGGCGAAACCCTTGCCCTTGAACCGGCCGTCACCGAGCGGGGACGCCAGCTCGTCGGGCCCGAAGGCCTCGTAGCGCCACTGGTCGGAGTTCAGGTACCAGTACGAGGTGCCCGCCATGTGCCGGGTGGGCCGCTGCCAGTCGAAGGCGAACGACAGGTGCTGCTGCCCGGTGACCGGGCGGACCTTCTCCTGGCCGACGTAGTGCGCCCAGCCGCCGCCGTTCACGCCCTGGCAGCCGGTCATCGTCGTCAGCGCCAGGAACGCCCGGTAGATGGTGTCCGAGTGGAACCAGTGGTTGGTGCCCGCACCCAGCGCGATCATGGAGCGGCCGTTCGTGCGCTCGGCGTTGCGGGCGAACTCCCGGGCGATACGGGCCGCCTGCTCGGCCGGGACCGAGGTGATGGTCTCCTGCCAGGCCGGCGTGTAGGGCTGCGACGCGTCCTCGTACGAGGCCGGCCAGTTGCCCGGCAGACCCGGCCGCTTGACCCCGTACTGGGCGAGCATCAGGTCGAAGACCGTGGTCACGAGCCGTCCGCCGATCCGGCGGACCGGAACGCCCCGGACCATGACCGAACCGCCCTCGGTGCCGCCCTCGTCGAACCGGGGCAGCGCGATCTCGGCGGTGTCCTCGGCGCGGTCGATGAGGCTCAACTCCGGTATGACATCGCCCAGTTCGAGATTCCAGCGGCCTCGCCCGGCTTCCCCCCACCGGAAGCCGAGCGAGCCGCCGGGGACCACCGGTTCGCCGGTGGCCCCGTCCAGGAGGACTGTCTTGAACTCGGCATGTTCGTCCTCATGGCCGAGTTCGGCGGCGGTCAGGAACCCGTCGGGGACGAGTCCGCGCTCGTGCTCGCGCAGGGTCACCAGGAACGGGGCGTCGGTGAACTTGCGCAGGTAGTCCTGGAAGTACGGCACTTCGCGGTCGACGAGGAACTCGCGCAGGATGACGTGGCCCATGGCCATCGCCAGCGCCCCGTCCGTGCCCGGGTGCGGGGCGAGCCATTCGTCGGCGTGCTTGACGTTGTCCGCGTAGTCGGGGCTGACCGCGACGACCTTGGTGCCGTTGTAACGGGTCTCGGTCAGGAAGTGCGCGTCGGGCGTGCGGGTGACCGGGATGTTGGAGCCCCACATGATCAGGTAGCCCGCGTTCCACCAGTCCGCCGCCTCGGGGACGTCGGTCTGGTCGCCGAAGACCTGCGGGGAGGCGATCGGCAGGTCCGCGTACCAGTCGTAGAAGGACAGCAGCGTGCCGCCGATCAGCGACATGAAGCGGGCGCCGGCCGCGAAGGACGCCATCGACATCGCCGGGATCGGGGAGAAGCCGGCGACGCGGTCGGGGCCGTACGCCTTGATGGTGTGCACCTGGGCGGCGGCGATCAGCTCGCTCACCTCGTCCCAGTCCGCGCGCACCAGGCCGCCCTTGCCGCGGGCCCGCTTGTAGGCGCGGGCCTTCGCCGGGTCGGACGTGATCTCGGCCCAGGCCGCCACCGGGTCACCCAGCCGCTTCCGGGCCTCGCGCCACAGCTTCAGCAACGTGCCCCGCACATACGGGTAGCGGACCCGGCTGGGCGAGTACGTGTACCAGGAGAACGACGCCCCGCGCGGGCAGCCGCGCGGCTCGTACTCGGGGCAGTCCGTGCCGATGGACGGGTAGTCGGTGGCCTGGTGCTCCCAGGTGATGATGCCGTCCTTGACGTACACCATCCACGAGCAGGAACCGGTGCAGTTCACCCCGTGCGTGGAGCGCACCACCTTGTCGTGCGACCAGCGGTCCCGGTAGAAGCCCTCCCACTTGCCGTCGTTCTCGCCGAACACGGCGCGTCCGTCGGCCGACACCTCACGGCGGGTGAGCAGCCGCCGGGCGGCCAGCGGCCAGCCTTCACCGGCGCGCGACTCCTGGCGTCGTGCGTTCTGATCGTTCTCCATGGCCCGGAACGCTATGTGTCGCGCGCCGCGTCGCGCCTGGGTCCGGCGGTCCCTGCCGGGCGACCTTCCGGCCCCCTCTGAGCGGTCGTGATAGGGCCCAATGGCCCTGGTGGTGGGGTCCGGTCGGCCGGGGAGCCGGGTGAGGCCGGCGTTGCATGCTGGGCACTGATCGAACCGCAGATGCCCAACTGACTGTACGACCGCATTCCGTGCCTGCCGGGCGGCCAATTCCCCCGTCCCTGGCTGCCGCAGGTGTAGCGCGTACAGCGGGCGCGTGGCGCCCGGTTCGGTCGTGCGCCCGGCCGTCCCTTGCGGCCGGGCGCGGCATCCTCCTCCCCGGTGCCGGCATCCCGGAATGCTCCGGTGCCGACACTCCGGGAGGCCATACACACCCGCACCGGTCGGCCGAGCCGATCGAGACCTGCTGGAGACACCGTCATGAGCGTGCTCACCCTTGCCTCGGCTCCCGAGGAGGCCACGGCCCTTGAAGGCGCCGAGGCGCATCACGCCCGCTTGGCCGGGGAGCTGGCCGGGCGGGTGAAGTTGCTGCTCACCGCCGTGGACCGCGACCCGAGCGCCGCGGAGAAGATCCACGCCGGGCTGGTGGCCTTCTGCGACCGTTCGCTGCTGCCGCACGCCGCAGCCGAGGAAGCCGCCCTCTACCCCGTCGCGCACGGCATGCCCGAGGCCCGCCTGCTGATCGAGAGTCTGATCGGCGAGCACCGTTGCCTCACCGCGCTCGTCGACGCCCTGCGTGCCGCACCCGGCCCAGCTGGTGCGGCGGCCGACGCGCGGGCCCTGCAGGTGCTCTTCGAAGAACACGTGGCCAAGGAGAACGGCCTCGTGCTGCCGCTGCTCGCCATGACGCCCGAGGTTTCCCTGGCCGCGCTGCTGGCGGACATGCACCACCGGCTCGCCACCGACACGGGCAACAGGAGTGCCCAAGAAGATCAGGACATCGAGGAAGGACAGGACATGCGAGAAAGGCAGACCGAGGAGACCGGCGGCTGCGGCGGGGTATGCGGCTGCGGCGGCGCGGAGGAGACGGCCGTACCCGAACTGGACGTGACGGAGGTTCCGCACGCCCTGCGCCACGCCACGGTCTTCGGCGCGCTGGACGCCGTTCCGGCGGGCACCGCGATGGTGCTGGTCGCCCCGCACGACCTGGTGCCGTTGCTCGCGCAGATCGAACAGCGCAGCCCGGGAGCCTTCGCCGTGGAGTACCTGGAACGCGGCCCCGAAACCTGGCGGCTGCGGCTCAGCCACCGCTAACCCGTCGTTACCCCGGCTTCCCGGCGGCGCGCGGACGTTGCCCGCCTGGTCTGCCCTGACTCCAGGGTGGCCGGACGCAGCCTCAGGGCGCTGGGAAGGGCCGCGCGATGAACGCCACTGCCCAGGCCATCCGACGCCAGCGGCACGACGCCGGGGAACGGCCCTTCATCGTCATCTGGGAGTCCACCCGGGCCTGCCCGCTGGCCTGCCTGCACTGCCGCGCCGAGGCGGTGCCCGACCGCGACCCGCGCGAGCTGGACACCGCCGCCGCGCGGGACCTGCTGCGCCAGGTGGCCGCGTTCGGCCGGCCCGCCCCACTGTTCGTGATCACCGGCGGTGATCCGTTCCAGCGGCCCGACCTCAACGAGCGCATCGCGTACGGCCAGGAGGTCGGCGTCCGGGTTGCGGTGTCCCCGTCCGGTACGCCGACGCTCACCGCGGAGCGGCTGCGTGACCTGCACGCGGCAGGCGCGGCCGGGCTCTCGCTGAGCCTTGACGGCTCCACCGCCGAGATCCACGACACCTTCCGTGGGGTGCCAGGGGTGTTCCGCTGGACGATGGACGCCTGGGACGCTGCCCGCGCCCTCGGCATGAGGGTCCAGATCAACACCACGGTCGCCCGGCACAACCTGCACGATCTTCCCGAAATCGTCCGCCTGGTCGCCGAGCACGGGGCGATGCTGTGGAGCGCCTTCTTCCTGGTGCCCACCGGCCGTGGCCGCAGCCTCGGCGTACTCACCCCGGACGAGGTGGAGGACGTCCTCAACTTCGTCTACGACGTAGGCCTGTCCGTGCCCGCCAAGACCACCGAGGCCCACCACTTCCGCCGCGTCGCCCTGCAACGGCAGATCCTTGCCGCCACCGGCGACGACCACGTCGAGGCACTCGAACTCGGGCCGCTCTACCGGGAGTTGACAGTCCGTGCCGCCGAGCTGGGCCTGGACGCGGGGACGCGCCGGGTACGGCGACCGCCGCTCGACGTCAACGCGGGGCGCGGCTTCGTCTTCGTCTCCCACACCGGCACCGTGCACCCCAGCGGCTTCCTGCCGCTGGGCGCCGGAAGCGTCCGCGAGACACCGCTGACGGAGATCTACCGCACCTCCGAGCTGTTCACCGGGCTGCGGGACGCCGACCGGCTCGGCGGCCGGTGCGGGGCGTGTGAGTTCCGCCGGGTCTGCGGCGGGTCACGGTCGCGAGCGTACGGCGTCACCGGCGACCCGTACGCCGAGGAGCCCTGGTGCGGCTACGTCCCTGGCTCCTTCCCCTACCAGCGGGAACTGGCCGCGTTGCTACGGCCGCACCCTCGCCACCAAACTCGCCCTGTTCGTGGTGGTGATGCTCGCCGCGGCTGGTCACGGCATCGCCCACGCCAAGGGCCGCCCCGATCCTCACGGCCACCGCACACGGGGTGCGGACCTCACTCCTGCACCAGGCCATGGAATGGTCCGACCTGCGGGCCGCGACGGCCCTCCCGCGAGACAAACGATGCCATCCGCAGATGCTGATCCGTTTCGGCTACGGCCCGGACGGTGGCCGTACGCCCCGTGCATCCGCACATCTCGTGCCTGGGACCGTCACAGGGCCGGAGCCGGAGACTCCGCACATGAGGACCGATACAAGGTCGGAGCCGACGGACTGACTCCGCACGGTCGGCTCGCGCCCAGTCCGTGCGGCGGGCTGCGGCGGGACGCGCCACGCTTCACTGCGTGCCGCGCGTCCCCCTGAGTTCGCGTCCGGTGACCATCTCGGACTCGATCCGTACGAACACCGCTTCCCGCAGGGGCATCCACGATGCTGGGCCGGCCTGCGACAGCCGCTCGTGCTCGGCCGGGTCGGTCACTACGGCGGCCCGGCCGGTGACGACCACGCTCCAGCCGGACCGGGTCGCCGCGTCGAACTCGTCCGCCTCGAAGGCTACGACGACGCCGTCGATGGCGCGTACGAGGTCCGAGTCCGGCGAGGTGCGCAGCAGGACGGAGGCGTCCGTGTCCAGCGAGAAGTTGACGGGGAGGACCGCGGGCAGCGCCTGCCGGGTGTAGACCACGCGGCCGACCGGCACCTTGGCCAGCAGGCGCAGGCTCTCCTGCCGGTCGAGTGCGCGAAAGGCGTCATTCTGGAACATCAGTCCATCGTCACCGCAGCCGTCCTGTGGGGGTAGGGCCGACCGGCCCTACCCCGGCGGGCCTCCTCGCCGTGCGAGGAGGCCCGCCGGCTGCCGTTGTTCCGCGGAAGCCGTGCGGGCAGCTGACGCAAGGGGCCGTACGGAGGGATTGCCGGCTCCATACCTCGGGACCGTCTGTCCGTCGGCAGGGACTCATGGCCCATGCCTCCGGTGAGCCGTGATGCGGACAGTGGTTCTGGGATGCCGTTCCGCAGGCAAGGGGCCTGCGGTGCACGTGCGTTCCGGGTGGCGCCGTACCACCGTGAAGAGGAGCCGTACCACCGTGAAGAGGAAAGGGACGGACAACATGGTCCAGCCGTTGAGGTCGAAGAGTGGGAGTTCACCGTCGAGTGCGCCGGTGTCCGGCCGGGCGTGGCTGATGCTGACTCTGGCCACGGTCGGCTTCGCCGTGAACTTCTGGGCGTGGGCGCTGCTCAGCCCGCTCGGCCCCCGGTTCAAGGACGGCCTCGACCTGTCGTCGTTCGAGCAGTCGCTGCTGGTGGCAGTGCCGGTCGTGGTCGGCTCGCTGGGACGCATCCCGGTCGGAGCCCTGACCGACCGGTTCGGTGGACGGGTCATGTTCCCGATCGTGTCGGCGGCCACCATCGTGCCGGTGCTCTACCTCGGCTTGGCCGGGCACTCCTCCCTGCCCGCGCTGCTGGTCGGCGGCTTCTTCCTCGGCATCGGCGGCACCGCGTTCGCCGTCGGCGTGCCGCTCGTCAGCGCCTGGTTCCCGCCCCAGCGGCGCGGGCTCGCCATCGGTGTCTTCGGCGCAGGCATGGGCGGCACCGCGATCAGCGCCCTGACCACCGTGAAGCTGGTCGACGCGGGCAGCATGTCAACCCCCTTCCTGATCACCGCCGCGGTCCTGGGCGTGTACGCGGTGGCCGCCGCGCTGCTGCTGCGGGATGCCCCCGGCCGCACCGTGCCCACCCAGCCGCTGGCCCGCCGGCTGGCCGCCACCGCCCGGCTGCCCATCACCTGGCAGGCGTCCGCGCTGTACGCGGTCGCGTTCGGCGGCTACGTCGCCTTCTCCGTCTACCTGCCCACCTACCTCAAGACCGGCTACGGCCTGACCCAGGCCGACGCCGCGAACCGCATGGCCGGGTTCGTACTCCTCGCCGTGGCGATGCGCCCGGTGGGCGGCTGGCTGTCGGACCGCCTGGGCCCGGCCCGGGTGCTGGCCGGCTCGTTGGCGGTGGTCGTGGCCGGGGCGGTCGTGCAGTCGTTCAGTCCGTCGCTGGCTCCGGTGGGCACCATCGCCTTCCTGGCCATGGCCGCCGCGCTCGGCGCGGGCAGCGGAGCGACCTTCGCCCTGGTGGCCCTGCTGACCCCGGCCAACCAGGTCGGTTCGGTCACCGGCGTCGTCGGCGCCGCGGGCGGCCTGGGCGGCTTCCTGCCGCCGCTGGTCATGGGCTCGCTGTACGGGGCGTACGAGTCGTACGCGATCGGCCTCGCTTTGCTCGCGATCGTGGCCGCCGCCGCGCTGGCGTACACCCTCACCGGGGTGCGCGCCGCGGCCGAGGGCGGCGAGCGCAAGCAGCGGGCCGGCCGCCCGCGCGGGCACCGCACCGCGGGCACCATTGCCTGACGGCGAGCGGACGGCAACGACAGGTCGAGGATCAAGGAGAAGACCGGTGTGCGAGTACTGCGGCTGCCAGTCCCTGGAAACCATCGACGAACTGACCCAGGAACACGACGAGGTGGTCCGCCTCATCAGCCACCTCCGCCCCGCCCTTCAGGAGGGCGGTGTGGCCCGGATGGCGGAGATCGCCAAGCGCTCGCAGGGGCCGGCGTCGTCAGCAGCCCAGGAGGGATCGCTTGTCAGTCGACATCTTCCGTCGCAGCCAGGTCGTGATCAGCCAGGGCGGCAAGAAGGGCTGCCGCGATGCACTCCGGTGACGGCCCGTCACCGTCACTCCTTCGCCCGGGCCGTCGCCTCGTCGTCAATGGGGATGCCCAGTCGGCCGGCCACGGCGGTGAGGGCTGTTCCCAGCGGGAGTGCGACCCGGGTGACGGCGTGCCGGTCGCCCCGGGTCGGGTCCCGGTTGACGATCAGCACCGGTTTCCCGGTCTGCGCTGCCTGGCGGACGAACCGGAGCCCGGACATCACCGTCAGTGAGGAGCCCAGGACCAGCAGCGAGCTCGCCTCGCGGACCAGCTGGCGGCAGTGCTCGACGCGCGGCGGCGGAACGGCCTCGCCGAAGAACACCACGTCCGGTTTGAGGATGCCGCCGCACACCGCGCAGGGCACCACGCGGAAGCCCTCGACCTGCTCGTCGGTGAGGTCGGCGTCGCCGTCCGGGTTGATTGCGGAGGCCACCGGCTCGAAGCCCGCATTGGCCTCCTGAAGTCGCCGGGCGAGTTCGCGGCGCGGGCTGAAGGCGCCGCAGGAAAGGCAGGCGACCCGCTCCAGGCTCCCGTGGAGTTCCACGACGCCCTCGCTGCCGGCGGCCTGGTGCAGGCCGTCGACGTTCTGGGTGATCACACCGGAGAGCAGGCCGAGCCGCCCGAACGCGGTCACGGCCCGGTGTCCGGCGTTGGGGCGGGCGCGGCCGAAGGTACGCCAGCCGAGGTGGCTGCGCGCCCAGTACCGACGCCGGGCCTGGGCACTGGTGGTGAAGTCCTGGTAGGTCATCGGGGTGTGCCGGCTCAGGCTTCCGCCCTCGCCCCGGTAGTCGGGGATGCCCGACTCCGTGGAGATGCCCGCCCCGCTGAGCACCAGTACACCGCCGATGCCAAGCGCACCGGCGACCGGCTCCAGGTCCGTGGTGCCCGGCGGCAGGCCCTCAGTAGGGGTCCAGTTCAAAGTGGGGCGCATGCGCATGCCGCCAGGGTACGGAACAGGCTGCCACCAGGAACGTTCCAAGATCTCCTGGATTGTGAACAAGTTCGTCGCGGCGAATCCCGCTTCTACCCGGGAGTTCCCGCGGAAGTGTGCACGCTTTGCGCACTGGGGCGGGTGCCGGGCGGTGGCTTCGACGAGTGATGCCACGGGGCCGCCGGAGGGGGACGTCGGGAGCCGGGGCTTCGATCTCGACACCTGGATCCGGCCGCTGTGTGCACTGGTCGTTGCCGGTGTCGCGGCCTACGCCTCGTATGTGCACCAGCGGGAGTTCGCTCTCCGGGGCGGAGCGGATCAGATCAGCGCTTCGTTGTAGCCGCTGTCCGTGGGTGGCCTCTTGCTGCTGGCGACGGTCGGCCTGCACCTCAGCGAGGAGTCGGGGCCACCGCGCCTTGTGCGCGCAGCACAGCGATGTCGTCCTCGGTGACGCCGAGTTCGGTGAGCAGGGCGTCGGTGTGCTGACCGAGTGCGGGGACCCCACCCATCGGTGGCTCGTAGCCTGCGATGACCGGAGGTGGAAGCAGAGCGGGTACCTGACCGTGAGGCGTGTCGATCCGGCGCCACCGGTCGCGGGCCATCAGATGCGGATGGGCTATGACCTCGCTCGGTGTGTTGAACCGGGCATTCCCGATACCTGCGGCATCCGCGTCGCTCTGCACCTGCGTCAGGTCATGGCGTGCACACCAGTCGGCGATCTCCGCGTCCAGGAACTCACGGTGCGCGACCCGGCCGGAGGTGGTACGAAAGCGTTCGTCGTCGGCCAGGTCGGGCCGGCCGAGAAGGTCACGCGCGAAGCGCCGCCATTCGCGGTCGTTCGTCGTGCCCAGGACGACGGTCTGGCCGTCCGCTGTGCGGTAGGCGCCGTACGGCGCCACCGCGGGCGAGCCCATGCCGACCGGCTGCTGGTCCACACCCGTGTGCAGCGTGTAGGTGAGCTGATACCCCATCAACTCCGTCATCGTGTCGAACAGGCTCACCGCGACCGCGGCGGCGCCGCGACCATGGCCGCGCTCCTTGCCGCAGAGCAGCGCCAGAACCGACAACGCGGCATACAGGCCGGTGCACACGTCGGCCATCGGCGGACCCGGCTTGGCCGGCGCACCGGGAAAGCCTGTCATCGCGCATGCGCCCGACTCGGCCTGGGCCAGCAGATCGTAAGCGCGCTTGTGGGACAGCGGGCCTCCCGGCCCGTAGCCGTCGATCTCCACGGCGATGAGTTCCGGGTGGCTGACGGCCAGGTCGGCGGGCGCGATACCGAGCCTCGCCGTGGCACCGGGAGCAAGATTGGAGACCATCACATCGGCGCGGTCGAGCAACCGGTGGAGTACCGCCATCCCGGCCGGATCCTTCAGGTTCAGCGTGACCGACTCCTTGCCCCGGTTGACCCATACGAAGTGCGCCGCCATGCCGCCCACCACGTCGTCGTAGTGCCGGGCGAAGTCACCGCCTTCCGGGTTCTCCACCTTGATCACCCGAGCACCGAAGTCACCGAGGGTGCGGGTGCAGATGGGAGCCGCCACCGCCTGCTCCAGGGACACCACCGTGATGCCCGCCAGTGGTCCGGCCGGCTTGGCCGCGTCGTGACCGCTGGGTCCCGGTTCGGATTGTTCCGTCCGCTCGGCATCTGCCATCCGCTCGGCGCCTGTCATCCGCTCGGCGTCTGCCACGTTCACCCGCTCGCCCTTCGGGGTCCGGGGAGGAAAGCCGGGCCTCGCCATAAGTTTCTCCTCGACCTTGTCGTACCTGCTGTGCCAGGCGCGCACGGGCTTGGGGTCCCGACGATCGCTCGTACGGTGCCCGCGTCCACCTCCATCCTCGCGGCGGACTCCCCCGGGACGGGTGTCATGGAGCGGATGCCGCCGCCCGCGCAGAAGCTGCCGCCCGCGCCGCTCAGCACCACTGCCCGGCACCGCTCGTCGCGCGACGCATCCCGCAGTGCGGTGAGCAGTTCCTGGCGGCCGGTCAGGTTCAGGGCGTTGTGGCGACCGGGCTGATGAAGCGTCAGTACCCTTACCGGCCCGTCGTCCTCCACGAGCACGGCGGCCCCTGAGGTCCGCTCGCTCACGGCGTGCCCCCTGTCGGCCCACGACCGCACAGCGACGGCCGGTCGCCTTCCCCGTGCGGACCGGTGGCCTCGCGCGCCTCGCTCATGGGGCCGCCCGCGCCGCCCGTCACGCGTGCTCCCGCAGCAACTGCCTGCCCACGATGAGCTTCTGGATCTCGCTCGTCCCCTCGTAGATGCGGAACAATCGCACGTCCCGGTAGAAGCGCTCGACGGGAACGTGGCGCATGTATCCCATACCCCCGTGTATCTGGACGGCACGGTCGGCCACCCGGCCCACCATCTCGCTGCAGAACAGTTTCGTGGAGGACGGCGCCAGCCTGCGGTCCTCGCCCGAGTCGTACGCGCGGGCCGCCTCAAGGACCATGGCGCGGCCCGCATACTTCTCGGCGTGCGACTCGGCGAGCATGGCCTGGACGAGTTGGAACTCGCTGATGGGGCGTCCGCCCTGCCGGGTGACCGAGGCGTGCGCGACGCTTTCGTCCAGGATGCGCCCGGCCAGCCCCACACACATCGCCGCGACGCTCAGACGTCCCCTCGCCAGCGACCGCATGGCGGTGCGGAATCCCTCTTCCTCGCGTTCTCCGACGAGGGCACGCGCCGGAAGGCGTACGTCGTCGAAGAAGACCTCGGCGCTCAAGGCACCCGACTGGCCCATCTTGTGGTCCCTGGGACCGACAGTGAGACCCGGGCTGTCCGCGTCGACGGCGAAGACGGAGATCCCCTCGGCGCCCGTGCTCTGCGGCCCGGTGCGGGCGAACACCATGAAGACACCGGCAAGCGGAGCATTGGTGATGAACCGCTTGCTGCCGTTCAGGACGTAGCCGTCCCCGTCTCGTACGGCACGGGTCCTGATACCGCTGGGGTCCGAGCCCGCCTCCGCCTCCGTGAGCGTGAACGCCGCGATCAACTCCCCGGCGGCCATCCGCGGCAGATAGCGCCGCTTCTGCTCCTCGGTGCCGGTACTCGCCAGGAGCTGGCCGGCGACCCCGTTGTTGATGCTGAACATGGAGCGGAACGCGGGCGTGGTGTAGCCGATCTCCAGAGAAAGGCGCACGTCCTCCGTCATGGAGAAGCCAAGGCCGCCGTACTCCTGGGGCAGGGCGTAGCCGAACAGGCCCATGGCCGCGGCCTTCTCGCGGAGGTCCGCCGGGATCTCGTCCTTCTCCTCGATCTCGTTCTCGCGCGGGACGACCTTCTCGCGCACGAAGGCCCGCACCGCCGCCAGAACGGCGTCGAACTCGTCAGGTTCCATTGGCTTTTCGCACTCCTCGGTTGTGGGCGCCTTGTCGAGCGGGCCCCAGGGCTCGGGCTGCTTGGGCCGCTTGGCCACTCCAACTGCTCCGGCTGCTCGAGCTGTTCGGGCTCAGCGGGGAAGGAGTTCCAGGACGGTGGCGTTCGCCATGCCGCCGCCCTCGCACATCGACTGCAGGCCGTAGCGGGCGCCGGTGGCTCGCATGTGGTGGAGCAGCGTCGTGGTCAACCGGGCGCCGGAGGCACCCAGGGGGTGGCCGAGGGCGATGGCGCCGCCGTCGGGGTTGAGCCGGTCCGGATCGGCGCCGGTCTCGGCCAGCCAGGCGCAGGTCACGCTGGCGAACGCCTCGTTGATCTCGAAGGCTCCGATGTCCTCGATGCCCAGACCGGCGCGCTTCAGGACCTTCTCGGTGGCCGGGATGGGGCCGGTCAGCATCGTCACGGGGTCGACTCCGACAACGGCGAAGGAGTGGAAGCGGGCGATCGGGCGCAGACCGAGTTCACGCGCCTTCTCGCCGCTCATGACCAGCAGCGCCGAGGCACCGTCCGATATCTGCGAGGAGTTGCCGGCCGTGACCACGCCGTCCTCGGTGAACGCGGGCTTCAGACCCGCCATCGTGGCGGCCGTGCCGCCCCGCCGTACTCCCTCGTCCGTGTCGACGGTGCGTACGGAACCGTCCTCATCCGTCACGTCCACCGGCACGATCTGGGACTTGAACCGCCCCTCGTCGATCGCGGCCGCCGCGTTGGCGTGCGACCGGAGGCTGTGCGCGTCGAGTTGCTCCCGGCTCAGCCGCCAGCGCCGCGCGATCTCCTCCGCGCCCAGCCCCTGGCTGAACCGTGAGACGCCGTACCGGGCCTGCACGGCAGGGCCGAAGGGTTCGCCGGGGCCCCGCTCGCGGCCGGAGCCCAGCGGTACGCGGCTCATCGACTCCACGCCGCCCGCGACCACGATGTCGTACTGGCCGCTCATCACTCCCGCGGCGGCGAACTGCGCCGCCTGCTGCGAGGATCCGCACTGCCGGTCGATGGTGACGCCCGGCACTTCCTCAGGCCATCCGGCGGCCAGGACGGCGAAACGGCCGACGCAGCCGCCCTGCTCACCGGTCTGCGAGACGCAGCCCCACAGCACGTCCTCGACCAACGCCGGGTCCAGGTCGTTGCGTTCGGCGAGGGCGCGCAGCACCACGGCGGACAGGTCGACCGGGTGCACAGTGCTCAACGAGCCGTTCCGCTTGCCCACGGGGGTACGGACGGCGTCCACGATGACCGCGTCACGCATGTCAGACCTGCCTTTCCGCCGTGTCCGGCGCGCTGGATTCCTGTGTGCCCGAGGGGGGTTCGCCCGGGCCCCGAGTCGTCCGGGCCAGGCGGCGGAGCTCGGTTTTCAGCACCTTTCCAGCCGGGGACAGGGGAAGTTCGTCGACGAAACGGACCTCTCTGATCCGCTTGTACGGCGTCACGCGCTCCGCGACGTACTCCATCAACTCCTCGGCCATCGCGCGCGGCTCGGCAGCGGGGACCACGAAGGCGACGGGGACCTCGCCGACGGCAGGCACGGCCCTCCCGACGACCGACGCCTGGAGCACTGCCGGGTGTCCGCCGAGGATGTCCTCCAGCTCGCGCGGGTACACGTTGTAGCCCTTGTAGATGAGCATGTCCTTTGATCTGCCGGAGACGTACAGGAAGCCGTCCGCGTCGAGGTGGCCGGTGTCGCCGGTGCGCAGCCAGCCGTCGACGAACTGCGCGGCGGTCTCGTCCGGGCGGCCGAGGTAGCCCGAGGCCACCTGAGGGCCCCGCACCCAGATCTCGCCGCGCTCGCCCCGCGGCACCTTCCGGCCGGGACGCAGCGGGTCCCGGATCTCCACCTCGGTGTCGGGAAGGGGGACCCCCTGGCTGCCCGGCTTGCGCAGCCCGGCCGTCGCGATCGGGCCACTGGACACGGTTGCTGTCGCCTCCGTCAGGCCGTAACCCTCGATGACGGCGGCGTTGGGGAAGACCCCTGTCAGCTTCTCCAACGAGTCCGTGTCGATGGGGGCGCCGCCCGACACCACGGCCCTGACCGAGCTGAGGTCCCGCGTGCGGATGCCCGGTGTCGCCAGCAGGGCGTGCCAGAGCGCCGGGGCGCCCGGGATGTACGCGATCCGGTGCCGTTCCACCTGCTCCAGGTACGACTCCGCATCGAAGCGGCCGCTCAGGATGGTGGTCGCGCCGCACAGGAGGAAGAAGTTGAGGCTGATCAGGCCCAGGGCGTGGAACAAGGGCGAGACGCACAGCGTGGCGTAGCTGCCCGGTGCCAGTGCATAGTCGCCGGAGGTCTCCAAGGGGGTCAGCACCACACCGCCTTCGCTGTCGAGCCCGGGGAGGGCCCCGGAGCGCCAGCAGGCGACCTGGATGGTGTTGGCGACGATGTTGCGGTGCAGTATGCGCACCCCCTTGGGCGCCCCGGTGGTTCCGCCGGTGTACCCGTACTGGGCGACGGAGTCGGTGGGGACCAGCACCTGTGGCGGGTGGGTGCTCTGGCCTGCGACGAGGGCCTCCAGGGCGGTGCCCGCCTTCCCGAAGAGCTGTGCGCAGTCCTCCGGCCTGTCGGCGGGGGCCGATGCGCTGGGCGGCACGATGACGACCAGCCGGACCGGCAGCCCGTCGATCGCCTCGGCCAGCACCGGTGCCGGCCCCGGATGGGTCACCACGGCCGCCGCGGAGCAGTCGGCGAGCTGGGCGCGCAGGGCTCTGGCCGGCTGGGCGGGGTTGGCCGGGCAAGCTGTCGCGCCCGCGAGCGTGATGCCGTAGTAGGCGACGGCGAACCACAGGGTGTTGGGCAGGTGAAGGGCGACCACGTCACCCTGCCGTATGCCGTGCGACCTGAGGCCGCGTGCGAACGCGGCAGCCTGTTCGTACAGGCCGGTGAAGGTGAGAACCTGGTCGCCGTCGCGTATGGCCGCCCGGTCGCGGTAGCGGCGGGCGGAGCCGGCGAGTACCGCGCCGAGCGGGACATCGGGGTAGTCGAGGCGGCGAGGCAGTCCCGCGGGCCAGTAGTCGGTCATGTGCCGCTCCCTTCACGCGCCGGCCCGCGGCCGGACATGCAGGGCTTTCGCGCGGTACACCGGTTCATCGCACGACCTCCGCGTCGAAAAGCTTCTTGATCTGCTCGGGGTTCCGGCCCGTCTCGGCGAGGACCTGCGCTGTGTGCTCGCCCGGAAGGGGGGCCGGCCGGGGGTGCCGGCGAGGGGTGGAGGAGCCGAACCGGGGGGCCGGGGCGGGCTGGAGGACTCCCGTGCCGTCGGTGAGGAAGGTGCCGCGTGCGGCGTTGTGAGGATGGTGCGGTGCCTCCGCCAGCGACAGCACGGGGGTGACGCAGGCGTCGGCGTCGGTGAATACGGCGGCCCAGTCGTCGCGGGTCCGGGCGGCGAAGACCTCCGCCAGGCGCCGCCGCATGACCGGCCAGCGGGACCGGTCCCACTGTTGGGCGAAGTCGGCGTCCGCGACCAGACCGAGCCGTTCCAGGAGGGTGGCGAAGAAGGGCGCCTCGATCGCGCCGACCGCGACGTACTCGCCGTCGCTGCAGCGGTAGACACCGTAGAACGGGGCTGTGCCGTCCAGGTAGTTGACGCCCCGGCGGTCGGTCCACCGCCCCTCGTGCAGACGGCCGTAGATCATGGCCATCAGCTGAGCCGACCCGTCCACCATGGCGGCGTCCACCACCTGGCCTTTCCCGGTGGCGCCTGCCTGCACGACCGCGCACAGCACACCGAAGGCGAGCAGTGCGCCACCGCCGCCGAAGTCGCCGAGCAGGTTGAGCGGCAGGACCGGCGGGCCGTCGGCCGGTCCGATGGCTCCCAGGGCCCCCGACAGGGCGATGTAGTTGATGTCGTGCCCGGCCCGCGGCGCGAGCGGCCCGTCCTGTCCGAATCCCGTCATCCGTCCGTAGACCAGGCGCGGGTTGCGGTCCAGGCACGGGCCGGGGCCCACGCCGAGCCGTTCGGCCACCCCCGGCCGGAAGCCCTCCAGGAGGACATCGGCATCCGCCACCAGGTCGAGGACGGCGTCGACGCCTTCCGGGTGCTTGAGGTCGATGGCGGCCGAGCGCCGGCCCCGGTGCAGGACGGGATCGGGCGTGCCGGCCACGTCCGACGGGCGCTCGACACGGATCACGTCCGCGCCGGCGTCGGCGAGGAGCATCGCACAGAACGGCCCCGGCCCGATGCCCCCGAGCTCGATGACCCGCAGCCCGGTGAGCGGCCCCGGGGCCGCATCGGGTACGGCGCCGTTCGCACGTTCCTGGTCCTGTTCTTCGTTCACCGGCCGCTCACCGGCCTCGCCAGACGGGAGCGCGCTTCTCGGTGAAGGCCGACGCGCCTTCCCGAGCGTCATCCGAGTTGAACACCAGCTCGGTGATCGGTTTCTGACGGTCGAACAGCTCGTCGCGTGGCCAGCCGGGAGACTCCACGAGGATACGTTTGGTGATCCGTACGGCGAGCGGACCGTTGGCGGCGATGGCGGAGGCCAGCAGCCTCGCCTCCTTCAGCGCGCCGCCGGGCGGGGTGAGCCGGTTGACCAGTCCGTAGTGGTGGGCCCGGTCCGCGGTGAGGACATCGCCGGTGAGAGCGAGTTCCATCGCGATCTGGTACGGGATCCGGCCCGGCAGTCGCAGCAGTCCTCCGGCCACCGCCACCAGACCGCGCTTGACCTCGGGCAACCCGAACTTGGCGTCCTCCGCGGCGACGACCAGGTCACTCGCGAGGGCGATCTCGCATCCGCCCGCCACGGCGTAGCCCTCGACGGCGGCGATCAGCGGCTTGCGCGGCGGGGTCTCGGTGAGGCCGGCGAAACCGCGCCCCTGCACGTGAGGGCGCTCGCCCCGCAGAAACGCCTTGAGGTCCATGCCCGCGCAGAAGGTGCCGCCCGCGCCGGTGATGATGCCGACCGCGAGGTCGTCACGCTCGTCCAGCTCGTCCAGTGCGGATGCGATCGCCTCCGCGACGGCTCGGGTGACCGCGTTGCGGGATTCGGGCCGGTTGATGGTGATGACGGCGATGCCGTCGTCGCCGTACTCGACCAGTACTTCGTCTGCCACGGAAGCTCCTTTGCGGTGGCCAAGCGGTGGTCGCGGTTGGGGAGTGGCGGTTGCGCCGGCCTTCAGCGTGGGGCCAGGCGGATCGCGCCGTCGAGGCGGATGGTCTCTCCGTTGAGCATCGCGTTGTCGATGATGTGCAGGGCGAGTTGTGCGTACTCGTCCGCCGCGCCGAGGCGCGGAGGGTGCGGCACCGCGGCAGCGAGCGCGTCGAGCTTCTCCTTCGGCCTCCTGCCGAGCATCGGTGTGTCGAACAAGCCGGGCGCGATGGTGACGACCCGGATGCTCTTGCTCGCCAGATCCCGGGCCGCACACACCGTGAGGCCGGCCACTCCGGCTTTCGACGCCGCGTACGGGCTCTGTCCGATCTGCCCCTCGAACGCCGCGACCGACGCTGTCATGACCACCACTCCGCGGTCCCCGTCGAGTGGTTCGTTGCGAGCCATGCGGGCGGCGGCGAGCCGGAGCACATTGAAGGTGCCGATCAGGTTGACGTCGACCACGGCGCGGAAATGGTCGAGATCACCGGCGGTGCCGTCCTTGTTGACCACGCGGAGCGGACCGCCGCGGCCCGCGCAGTGGACGACCGCGCGCAGCGCTCCTGTCCGCTCGGCGGTGTCGAGGACGGCGGTCATGTCCTCGGTGCTCGTCACGTCGGCGGGGACGAAGACGGCCTCCGGGCCGAGGTCGCGGACGGTGCGGTCGCCGTCCGAGGAGGGCAGGTCCGCGATGGTGACGCGGGCGCCGGCCTTGAGCAGGCGCCGTGCCGTCGCCAGGCCGAGCCCCGACGCGCCGCCGGTCACCACTGCGGATATTCCGCTGGTCTGCATGGACGCTCCAGTCGGTCGAGTCGGTGTCGGATCTGCCGCCGCCGGCGCCGCGAAGGCTCGGCGACTGCTGTCGTACGCCGGGGCACGGGCCCCGGCCGTTGTGGTCGGGACCGCAGCCGATGAAGAGAGAAGGTACTTGTCGAACGATCGTTAAGTTAGGTCGCCGTCTCGCCCACTGTCAATGACCGCGACGAAAAGAGCGGGCGACCTACCGGGCCGGCGCCTCGCCGTGCCCGAGCATGGCGAACGCCAGCCGCACGTACCGGTCGCACAGCTCCGTCGTCCCGAGGTCGCCGGAGGGGTCGTACCACTGGGCGACGGCGTTACACATGGCCATGACCGCCCGGCGGGCGTCGTCCGGGTGCGGGGTCCGGAAGACTCCGCCGGCGAGGCCGTCGTCTATGGCCTTCTGGAAGAGTCCCGATACGGCGTGCCGCCTTTCGATGATGGGGTTGCGGTACTCGGGTTCGAGATAACGGAGTTCCTGGAGGGTCAGCAGACTCTCGACCCGCCGCCGGACCCGGTAGTCGACCGTCACTCTGACCAGGGCGGCCAGCCGCGCGGCGGGGTCGTCACCGGCCTGGGCCAGTTCCTTCTCGCAGTGGCGGAAGTAGTCGTCGAGCGAGTCCTCGATCAGGGCGTGGAAGAGCTGCGCCTTGCCGGAGTAGTAGTAATAGAGGGCGGACAGACTCATGTCGGCCCGCTTGGCGATGTCACGAATGGAGGCGCCGAAGTAGCCGCGCTCCGCGAAGACATCTCGTGCGGCGTCCATGATGGCGTCCCGGCCGTTTCCCCGGGGGCTGGAGGGACCATTGTCCGCCGCCTTGCCACTCTTGCCCGCTGCCTTGCCGCTCTTGCCCGCCGCTTTGCCGCTCATCGCATCCATGGCCCCAGCCTCCCAGAACGAACGAACGATCGACAAAGCCGCTCCGCTCCCCTGCCATGCGGAGCCGAGGGCCGGCGCACCGCCGCCGGCCCGCCGGGCACAGTCCCCGGTGTCATCCGGCCGACGGCACCTTGTACTCCTTCGCCAGGTCCGATGCGAAGAAGTCACCGAGTGCTTTGACTCCGGCGAAGACATCCTTGTCCACACCCAGCACCTGGGCCTCGCGCGAACTGGGTTCAGCGGGATCGGAGAAGTCCTGAGGCGGGAGCAGGCCCGGTAGCGTGAAGTCGGTGACAGCGCCGCGGGCCTTGAGCACGCCCGGGCGGGTGAGGTCCTCGCAGCTCTTGCCGAGTATCTCGGCGTAGAGCTTGGTCATGGCGTAGGCGTGGACGACTCCGCTGCTGGCCTCCGGTGCCTTACCGTTCTGGTCCCTCCAGGCAGCGGCCAGCTTGCGAGCGGCGGCGTTGTCCGCGCCGAGGGCGCCCAGCCCGGAGAGCCTGGTGTAGTGCTCGGTGAGCGCGGGCGCCGCAGACGTCTTGAGCAGGCTGGTGGCGAAGGTCGACACCCCGCCCATGATCGGCACCTCCATGCCGGCCGCCTGCGCCACTGCCGCCACCGAAGCCGCCTGCTTGGGCGTCGAGTCCACCACGATCGCCTTGACCTTCGCCGACTTGAGCGCGTTGACCTGGCTGGTGAGGTCGGTTGCGGCGGGTTCGATCTGTTGGCCGACGATCTTCAACCCCAGCTTCCCCGCGGCGAACTTGCTGCCCCGCAGGCTGTTCTCGCCGATTTCTCCCTGGAGGTAGATATGCCCGACGGAATCGCCGCTGCGCAGTGCGCCCTTCTTCGCGAGCCAGTCCAGGCCGTTGATCGTCTGGATGTCGTACGTGGCGCCCAGGACGATCAGGTGCTCGTCCCCGAGCAGGGTCGACGCGAACGTGGTCAGGCCGGCGAGTTCGTCCTTCGCCTCGATCTTGTCCCGCAGCGCCGTGACGACCGGTGAGCCGAGGATGTTCAGATAGCCGAGGACCTGCGGATCCATCTCGTCGTACGCGGCGACGGCCTTCTGCGGGTCGTAGCCGTGGTCGCGGGTGACGAGTGCCAGCTTCCGGTCGCAGACACCGCCTGCCGCGTTGATCTCCTTCACGGCGACGTTGCTCGCGTCGAGGATCGTCTTGCCGGTGCCCGCGAACGGGCCCGACAGGTCCATCAGCACCCCGAGCTTGATGGTGGAGTCGCTGACCCCGGGCGCGGCGGCGGTCCCGGCCGTTTCGGCCTTGGTGGAGCAGCCGGCAACCGCCAGCGTGAAGGCCAGGGCCGTGGCCGCCAGGCCGACTGTGCGCGATTTGTGCATCGGTGTGTCTCCTCGCTGAGAGGTGGATGAGGTGGTTGACAGCACACGTCCGGCAAGGTGGGGGGCGGGTCTGGAGTGTCTGAAGCGACGGACGCTTGGGGAGCGGGGGTTCAGGGAGTGGCGGCCGCGGCCGGGCGGCGGCTTCGTAGCGGTCGAACGGCGCCGGCCAGCGCCGCCAGACCGCCCGGCTGGACGATCACGGCCACGATGACGACCGCGCCGTACACGAACTGGGCCGCTGTCGAAGCGTCCAGTCCCTGCCCGCCGGCCCCGGTGACGAACGGCAGGGAATCCGCGTAGCGGGAGAACAGCAGGGGCAGCGTCACGACGAAGACCGAACCGGCGATCGCGCCACCCACGGATCCGAGGCCGCCCAGGATGACCATCACCAGATAGTTGACCGACAGGTGGAGGCTGAAGTAGTCGGGGACGGTGCGCTGGAAGGCCAGTGCCGTGAGCACACCGGCGGCGCCGGCATACATCGACGACAGTACGAAGACGGCCGCCTTGGTGCGTCGTATGTCGACGCCCATGGCGCTCGCGCCGATCTCGCTGTCCTTCATGAGCCTCAGCGCCCTGCCGGGCCGGCCGCGCAGGACGTTGCGGCCGAGCAGCGCCGCCCCGACGGTGACGACGAGGAACAGATACCACTGGCTCTCGGCGGCACCGAACGGAACGCCCAGAACGGTGACGTCCGCCTGGTCGGAGAAGGAGAACCCGCCGATCGACATCGGCACGACGGTCCGGCCCTCGAAACCGCCTGTCACCGGCTTCATGTTCTGCAGCAGATGGTGGCCGAGGAACACCAGGCCCAGGGAGGCGATGCCCAGGTAGATGCCGCGCAGGCGACTGGAGACCGGGCTGAACAGCAGGCCGCAGACGCCCGCCAGCAGGACGGCCAGGACTGCGGCGAGTAGCGGGGGGAGGCCGAGACCGGACACCCCGCCGCCGCTTTCTCCGGCCAGGAAGGCATAGCCGTATGCGCCGACGGCGACGAAGAAGGCGTGTCCCAGGGACAACTGTCCCGCCGCGCCGAGCAGGATGGTGAGGCCGATCGCGCCGACCGCCGCCGCCATCGCGAACAGGCCCATGTTCAGCCAGAACGCGGAGACATACAGGGGCAGCGCCAGGAGGACCACCAGGGCGGCGGTCAGCGCGCACAGGGCCGGCACACGCCCTGCCATGGGGAACCGGGACGTCTCAGGCACGGCTGACCTCCTTCGCGCCGAACAGGCCCGAGGGCCGGCACAGCAGAATGCAGATCATGATCACGTAGGCCACGACGTCCCCCAGCCCTCGCCCGAGGAAGGAGAGGGCGTCCTGGTACTCGGCGACGGTCACCTCGGCGATACCGATGACCAGGCCGCCCACGATCGCCCCGCCGAGCGAGTCGAGGCCGCCGATGATCGCGGCGGGGAGCGCCTTGATGGCCGCGGTCCCGGTGCTCACGGCCACGCCAGGGCTGGGGAACGACGCGAGACCGATGCCGGCCGCGACGGCGAGGATGCCGGCCGCGATCCAGGCACCTGCCGAGACCCGCTTCAGCCGGACACCGGCGAGCGCCGCGCCCTCGCGGTCCTCGATCGAGGCGCGCATGGCCAGGCCCCAGCCGGTGTGGCGGAGGACCGCGGCGAGACCGGCGATCAGCAGCGGCACGATGACGATGGTGATGATCACGGACAAGGGCAGTACCACTGAGCCGAAGTGGACCACGTGTCCGTCCCAGGGAGCGCCGAGTGGCAGCACGCTCTCCCCGATGCGCCAGCTCAGTTCCGCGGTGAGCACCACGTTGACCCCGATGGTGAGGATCGCCAGCGCGTCATGCTTGCGGCCGTCGACCCGGGACAGCAGCAGTCGCTCCACCGCCAGCCCCAGCGTCCCGGCCGCGACCAGGCCGAGCGCCACGGCGGCCGCGAAGCCGATGTGCGGGCTGGTCTGCGCCACCACCCACACACCGAAGAGCAGAAACGAGGCGTGCGCGAAGTTCACCGTGCGGGTCGCCTTGAAGACGATGACGAAGCCCAGCGCGATCAGGGCGTACAACAACCCCAAAGACACACCGCTCAGCAGGATTTCGACTCCGCGGGTCATCACGACAACCTCTCCGCCACCTGGTCGTTTCCGGATTCCATGGGCGCTCCCAGATAGGCGCTGATCACTTCCGGATGCTGCCTTACGTGTTCCGGCGTGCCGTCCGTGACGACCTTGCCGAAGTCGAGGACGGTGATGCGGTCGGCGATCGACATGACCACTCCCATGTCGTGCTCGACGAACACCACGGTCAGACCGAGCGCGTCACGTGCCGCGGAGACCAGCCGGGCGAGTTCCGCGCTCTCCGCGGTGTTCATCCCGGCGACCGGTTCGTCGAGGATGAGCAACCGCGGCTCCAGGCACAGAGCCCGCGCGAACTCCAGTCGCTTGAGATCCCCGTAGGCGAGACTCGCCGCCGGGCGGTGAAGAACGCCGGACAAGCCGGCGAACTCCGCGATGTCGCGCACCCGCGCTTCGTGGACACGCTGTTCACCGCGGCCCAGTCCCAGGGCGGTCGCGGCGATGCCGGACCGGGTCAGCCGATGCCGGCCGACCATGAGGTTGTCGAGTGTGGACTCGGCCGGTGACACGACGATGTTCTGGAAGGTGCGGGCGACTCCCCTCCGTGCCACCCGGTCCGGACGCAGGCCCGTCACCTCCTGACCGTCCACCATGATGCGGCCCGAGGCGACACGGTAGATCCCCGACAGGGCGTTGAGCAGCGTTGTCTTCCCGGCACCGTTGGGACCGATGACGGCGTGGATCGTTCCGGGCCGCACGGTGAATGACACACCGTCAAGGGCGCGCAGTCCGCTGAACACCACGCTCACGTCCTCGACACGCAGCTCCGCTGCCGTTTGCGTTGGAGTCGTCGTCATCCGGACCACCTGCTCAGCGTCGGCGTGTTTCCGGTTCCGGGCCCGGGCCGCGGTGCGGACCCGCCGGCGCTCTGGCCGGCGTCCGCGTCCGCGCCCAGGTAGAGGCGTCGCACATCGTCGCTCTGCGCCAGTTCGTCCGTCGGTCCGCTCAGTACGACCCGGCCGAGGTCGAGCACACACGCCGAGTCGGCGACCGAAAGCGCCATCGCCGCGTTCTGCTCCACCAGCAGGACGGGGACCCCTTCCCGGCTGATCTCGCGGATCGTCTCGCCCACGAGATGCACCAGCCGCGGCGCGAGGCCGAGGGACGGCTCGTCGAGAAGCAGGAGTCTGGGTTGCGCCATCAACGCCCGGGCGATGGCGAGCATTTGCTGCTCGCCGCCGGACAGCGTCCCGCCACGGGCGCGTCGCCGCTCGGAGAGCTGCGGGAAGAGTTCGTACATCCGACGGCGTGTGCGCTCACGCACCGCCGACGACCGCACGGTGAGCGCACCGGCGTTCAGATTTTCCTCCACCGTCAGACCGGCGAAGATGTGCCGTCCTTCCGGTACCTGTACGAGCCCGTGCGCCACGGTGCGGGCGGTGTCCGCACCGGTGATCCGTTCGCCACGGAACCGGACGGAGCCTTCGGTGACCCCACCGCCGTACAGGCCGAGCGTGCCGGAGACGGCGCGCATGAGCGTCGTCTTTCCGGCGCCGTTGCTGCCGAGGAGCGCGACGACGCCGCTGCCGCCGACGTCCAGGGACACCCCCCGCAGAACGGGTGCGCGAGCGCCGTACCGGACGACGAGTCCATCGATTTCGAGCACTTCGGCCTCCCTTGCCGCTCTGAAGCAACGCTGAGCGTCACTCATCGATCGTTCGTTAAGGCCAGCGCGAACGTAGGGTGAGCCACGTCACTCGGTCAAGGTCCCTGCACATGATCTCTTGCAGAGAGGTGGAGTTGAAGGGCTACGAGCCCGCCGGTTCCGCCTGGACAGGAAGGCCGGTACGGTATTAAACGATCGTTCGATAAAATCTCAGTCGATCAGAAGACGAGGGGCCTTCGCATGCGTATCGGTATGACACTGGATTACAGCGGCGACTTCATCGAATCGGTCGATGCCGTAAGGGATTTCGAGACGGCAGGGGTCGAGATCGCCTTCGTGCCGGAGGCCTACTCGTTCGACGCCGTCAGCCGACTGGGCTATCTCGCGGCTCGTACCGAACGCCTGGAGATCGCCTCCGGGATCCTCCCGGTCTTCACCCGTACGCCGTCGCTCCTGGCGATGACCGCCGCCGGTCTGGACGATCTCTCCGGCGGCCGGTTCACCCTGGGCCTCGGAGCGTCGGGACCGCAGGTGATCGAGGGTTTCCACGGGGTGCCGTACGACGCGCCACTCGGCCGCACCCGCGAGGTGGTGGAGATCTGCCGTCAGGTGTGGCGGGGCGAACCGGTGGTGCACCCGGGGCCGAAGTACCCGCTTCCGCTTCCCGCCGAGCGGGGCACCGGGCTCGGCAAGCCCCTGAAACTCCTCAACAAGCCGGTCCGCTCCCGCATCCCCATCACCCTGGCGGCGATCGGACCGAAGAACGTCGAGCTGACGGCCGAGCTCGCCGAGGGCTGGCTGCCCGTGTTCTTCCATCCCGGAAAGGCCGCCGAGGTGTGGGGAACGGCACTGACCGCGGGGCTGGCCCGGCGCGATGCGGCACTGGGCACGCTCGACATCACGGTGACGGCGCCTCTGGCCGTCGGCGACGACGTGGAACACCTGCTGGACCGAGCTCGGCCACAACTGGCCCTCTACATCGGAGGGATGGGCGCGAGGAACAAGAACTTCTACGCCCGGCTCGCCGGTCGGTACGGCTACGAACGGGAGGCGGCGCACATCCAGGACCTGTACTTGTCAGGAAAGAAGCAGGAGGCCGAAGCCGCCGTTCCGGAGGGACTGTTGAAGGCCATATCCCTCGTGGGGACGAAGGAACAGATCGCCGGACAGCTCGATGCCTTTGCTGCCGCCGGAGTGACGACCCTGTGCGTGAAGCCGCTGGCCGGCACGCACAGGGAACGCCTCCACGCCGTCGAGCGACTGCGCGACATGCTGGACTGACGCCACGCGCGTCGCACGATGCGGGCGGGGAGCCCTCAGAGGGCATGGCTGCTCAGGCGAAATCAGTTGGCGGGCTTGCCGAACCAGCGGGAGAGGTGGTCGTCCAGGTCGTGCTGATCGTCGCCGATCCAGGAGACGTGGCCGTGGGGGCGTAGCAGGACGCAGGGAACATCCAGTGCGGCATGGGTCCGCGAGGTAGTCGACCCGGTCTGACCAGCCGCCGACGGTCAGGCGTTCGGCGCGGTCAAGGAGCAGGCCGCGGCCGCGATGCAGCAGACCGTAGAGGTGGTGGCCCTGTTTCACGTCGACGTCGCGCAGGCGGCGGCCGGGCAGGTCGGGGCCTTCGCCGAAGTCGTAGCGGATACTGATCGCGGTGATCTTCTCGATCAGGCCGACGGGGTGGTTGTTCCGATGGACTACCGGCCGGCACGTGACGGGCGCCGCCCTGAGGGCCGTCGATGACGACACCCTCGACCCGATCTGCGCGCCGAGGTCGCTGCCGAGGACGCCCTCCGCGCCCGGACCGAGGGCGTGCGATCATGTCCGGCGATGTGCCGCTCGAGTGGGCGGCTGACCGTGCACCGGCCACTCCGCGGATGACAGGCTGACGTACCTGGCCGCATGTTCGCGCGGTGGGGTGGGCGGGCGTCGGGTGTTCTAGGGTGTGCGTGTGGCCGCATCCGGTCGCGGTACCTGGTGTATCCCGGAAGGGGTGAGGTGCCAGTGAACGGCGACGAGGGGCTCCCGATCAAGTCCCCCGGGGCGACCTGGGATGCGGACCTGGGCGGCATCGCCGAGCAGTTCAGGCAACTCACCCGCGCCCAGGAACGGATGCAGGCGCTGCTGGACGCGGTGCTGGCGGTCAGCCGAGAGCTGGACCTGCCGGTGGTGCTGCGACAGATCGTGAGCGCCGCGATGCACCTGGTGCACGCCCGCTACGGTGCCCTCAGCGTGTTCAAGGAGGAGGAGCGGGCGGGCCTTGAGGATTTCATCCCGCTCGGCCTGAGTGACGCCGACTACCAGGCCCTGGCCGGAGTCCATCCCCCGCACGGCCAGGGCCTGCTCGCGCACCTCATCGAGCAGCACGAACCATTGCGCGTGGACGATATAGCGCACCATCCGGACGCGGTGGGCTTCCCCGCGGGGCATCCGCCGATGCGCACCCTGCTCGGGGTGGCCATCGGCGTGCACGGACGCATCTACGGCAACCTCTACCTGGCCGACCGGCGCGACGGCAGACCGTTCGACGAGCAGGACGCGGCCGTCGTGGGCGCGCTGGCCGGGGCCGCCGGCATCGCCATCGAGAACGCCCGCCTGTACCAGCAGGTACGTACATCCGCCGAACAATTTCAGCGCCTGCTGCTGCCCACCCTGCCCGATCTGACCCCGTTCACCGCGGCGGCGGAGTACCGGGCGGCTACTGCTTCGGGCCACCACCTGGGCGGCGACTGGTACGACGCCCTGCTGCTCCCCGACGGTGCATGCGCTGCGATCATCGGCGACGTCGTGGGCCACGACCTGACCGCGGCCGCCGCCATGGCTCAGATCCGCAACATGCTCCGCGCCCTGCTGTACGAACGGCGCACCCCGCCGAGCCTGGTCCTGGACCGGCTCGACGACACCCTGCACGCGATCACCGACGCCCCCGTCACCACCGCCTGCCTGGCCCGTATCGAACCCGACGGCGACAGCTGGCGCCTGCACTGGTCGACGGCCGGTCACCTCCCGCCACTGGTCGTCCGCACCGATGGACGCACCCGCTACCTGCAGGCCGAACCCGGCGTGCCGCTGGGCGTCGACGCCCGCCTGCACCGCCCCGACCACACCCATACGCTCGCGCCCGGAGACACGGTGCTGCTGTTCACCGACGGCCTGGTCGAACACCCCGGGCACCCGCTGGACGCCGACCTGGACATCTTTGCGGCCACCGCCGGCGCCCACGTCGGGCTGCCCCTCGACGAGTTCTGCCGCACCCTCGCCGACCAACATCCCAGCGACGGCCACGACGACATCGCTCTTCTCGCCGTACGCATTCCACCCACCGGCCCTGTGAACCAGCAGGACCGATAGCAGCGGCCACGGGCGCCAGAAGCCCGGCAGGCTGCGACTCACCGCGGGGCACGCGTTCCTCTCAGTTCACGTCCGGTGACCATCTCGGACTCGATCCGTACGAACACCGCGTCCCGCAGGGGTATCCAGGACGTGGGGCCGCTCTGCGAGAGCCGCTCATTCGCGGCGGGGTCGGTCACCACGGTGGCCCGGCCGGTGGCGACCACGCTCCAGCCGGACCGGGTCGCCGCGTCGAACTCGTCCGCCTCGAAGGCGACCACGACGCCCTCGATGGCGCGTACGAGGTCCGAGTCCGGCGATGTGCGGAGCAGGACGGAGGCGTCCGTGTCCAGGGAGAAGTTGACGGGGAGGACCGAGGGCAGGAAGCCGGGTGCGCACCCTTGACGGGCGATCTCTGACTGCGTAGACATTGACCGCGCGGTCATGCAACTGACCTCGAAGGGTTCCCGTGTTCGGCCAGAGGAGGCTCCATGACACGAGTGGTGGGACGGGGCGGGAGCGCTCCAGTGCCGCGCAGTGCCGATGTCGCCCAACTGGCCGGTGTCTCACGCAAGACCGTGTCGAGGGTCCTCAACAACGAGCCGTACGTCTCCGACGACGTACGGCGACGCGTCATCGAAGCCGCCGAGGAACTCGGCTACCGGCTCAACAACGCGGCTCGAACACTGGCTTCCGGACGCACACGTTCCATCGGTGTGGTCGCTCTGGGGACGACCGGGTACGGAACCGCCTCACTGCTCGTGGCCATTGAGAAAGCCGTGCGAGGCTCCGGCTACGCACTCCGGGTGGTCAACACACTGGACGGCGAACCGGACGATATCGCCGCCGCCGTGGACTCCCTCCTGGAGCAGGGCGTGGACGGCATCATCGTCTCCGAACCCGTCGTCGAAGGAGAGGTGTCCGTCCGCGTCGACGTACCGGTTCTCTTCCTCGGCGCGCCACCGGCCTTCGGCGGCTCTCGAGCGGTGACGGCAGGGGTCGGAGCCGATCTGCTGGCGAGGGCGGCCACGGACCACCTGCTCGATCTGGGGCACCAGACCGTCCACCACCTTGCCGGACCACTGCGCTGGTACGCCGCCAAGGACCGTGCCGAGGGATGGCGGGCAGCTCTGGCGGCGCGCGGCAGGCACCAACCGCCCCTCCTCGAAGGCGACTGGTCGGCCGCGTCCGGTTACCTGGCGGGCCGCGAACTGGCCGCCGACCCCGAGGTGACCGCGGTCTTCGTCTCGGGCGACGACATGGCGATCGGCTTGATCCACGCCCTGACCGAAGCCGGTCGACGCGTGCCCGACGACGTCAGTGTCGTCGGCTTCGACGGCAACCCCGTCTTCGCCTACGTCACCCCACCCCTGACCACGGTGCGCCAGCCGTTCGACGCCGCAGCCAGGGAAGGACTCAGGCTTCTCATCCACGCCATCGAAGAGCCCGCCACCGAAGCGCCACCGGCGAGCGACCTACCGCTCGAACTCGTTGTCCGAGCCTCGACCGCGCCCCCACCGTCCTCCTCAGCCGGACAGCGCACTTCGTCGTCACGTTCCCACCCATCACAACGGTCACGGGTCTGACCGCCGCTACCCGAGCCTCCCACGCAGGCGATCAAGGCTCCCGGCAAGTCTCCCGGAAAGGCCCAACCACCTTGCCTAGCTCCCGACGTAGCTTCGTCGCCACCTCAGGCGCGGCCGCAGCCTCAACCGTTCTCGGCGCAGCGTCTCCCTCATCCGCGTCCGCTTCCGCCGATGACGTGTCAACGGCGTCTTCGGCCGCGGCTGACGCCGATCTCATGCGGCTTCCCGACATGCCCCTGCACGACCCGTTCATCGTCGCCGACAAGAAGACCGGGACCTACTACCTCTACACGTCCAACGACCGATCGGTATCGGGCGTGGACGGCACCGGCACCATGGTCTACCGCAGCCGCAACCTGCGCGACTGGATGCGCCCCGTCGTCATCTTCCTGGCCGCCGACCAGGAGGGCCTCTGGACAACCCACGGTGGGTGGGCGCCGGAGGTGCACGAGTGGGGCGGCAAGTACTACCTGTTCACTACTCTGCACGACCAGGACAAGCCGCTTCCGATACCACCACCCAGCCAATGGGGCACGCCCTTCCCGATCGGGAACTACATGCGCGGCACGATCACCGCTGTTTCCGACTCACTGCTGGGCCCCTTCACCGTCATCGACCCCTCGCGCCCCACTCCGCCCGAAAACCTCATGACCCTCGACGGAACGCTCTACGTCGACCCGTCCGGGCAGCCCTGGATGGTGTACGCGCACGAGTGGCTGCAGATCATCGACGGAACCATGGAAGCGATCCGGCTGACTCCGGACCTCTCGGGCACCGTCGGCGATCCGACCTGCCTTTTCAAGGCCTCGGACGCGTTCTGGATCAGCGAGCAGATCCCCGGCGGCGTACCGCACCAACTCCCGCCCTACGTCACCGACGGCCCTCAGCTGTACCGCACCTCTGACAAATCACTGATCATGCTGTGGTCGACGTACGAAAAGAACCTGGCCAACCCGGACGGCACCGTCGGCGGCTTGTATGTGCAGACCTATGCCGTCTCCAAGTCCGGCGACATCAAGGGTCCGTGGAGCCAGCGACGGCCGCTGGTCCGGAACGACAGCGGCCACGGCATGCTGTTCCACACTTTCGACGGCCGGCTGATGATGGTGCTCCATCGCCCCTTCAACAATGCGCGCGGGAAGCTGTACGAGATGCAACTCCTCGGCCACGAGCTTCGAGTGCTCCGCCAGCGCACCGATCTCGACGGCGGCGGCTGACGCCTCCTGTGTGGTTCGGGACCACGCCGGCTTCGTCGTCGACGCACTCGACATGGCTGTGGCGGCATCACACGCTGGACTGGCCGAGGTCGCCGCCGAGTGCTGGCCGTCGCGTCAGGTCGGTTGCCAGATCTGGGCGAGCGTGGAGGGGGTGAGGAGTTGCTCGGGGTCGCCTTGTTCCGCCAGGCGGCCGTCGCTGAGCAGGAGGCAGGTGTCGGCTGAGCGTGCGGCTTCGAGGTCGTGCGTGGCCTGGACGATGGTCACCCCGCCGGCGACGACCTCCGTCAGCAGCGCGGCGATCCGCTCCCTTGCCCCGGGATCGAGTCCCGTGGTCGGCTCGTCCAGGAGGAGCAGGTCCGACTCCTGGGCAAGGCCCTGGGCGATCAGCGCGCGTTGCCTTTGCCCGCCGGACAGTTCCCCGAGTTGGCGGGGGGCGAGATCGGTGATGCCCAGTCGTTCCATGGCCGTGTCCACGGTGGTGTGGTCCTGCCGGGTCAGCCGGCGCCACGGCCCGCGTTCACCCCAGCGCCCCATCTCCACCGTCTGCCTGACCGTCAGCGGCAGCGCGTCACCGACGGCGCCGCGCTGTGGGACGAACGCCGGCGGCCGGTTGCCGACGTGACGGAGCTTGCCTGATGTGGGCTGAATCACTCCGGCCAGCACTCCGAGCAGGGTGGACTTCCCGCTGCCGTTCGGGCCGACGAGTGCCGTGACGGCCAACGCCGGTATTTCGGCGTCGAGTTGATGGAGGACAGTGCGGCCGGGGTAGCCGGCGGACAGTCCGCTGAAGCGGACGCGGGGCGTCCTGCCTTCGGCGACGGCGGGGGAGGCCCCCTGTTTATTGAACATGATTTTCATCGTAGTGTGTCGATCCATGGAGTGGTTGACGGGTCCCTTCGAGGTGACCTTCGTGCAAAGGGCGCTGTGGGGCGGGATGTTGGTGTCGGCGATCTGCGCCCTGGCCGGCACGTGGGTGGTGCTCAGGGGGATGGCCTTCCTCGGCGACGCCATGTCCCACGGGCTGTTGCCCGGAGTCGCGCTCGCCGCGCTGCTCGGCGGCAACCTGCTGGTGGGGGCGCTGGTGAGCGCGGCCGTCATGACGGCCGGCGTCACCGCCCTCGGCCGAACCCCGCGGCTGTCCCAGGACACGGGTATCGGCCTGCTGTTCGTGGGAATGCTGTCGCTCGGCGTCATCATCGTCTCGCGCTCGCAGTCCTTCGCGGTCGACCTGACCGGGTTCCTCTTCGGTGACGTCCTCGCCGTCCGCGAGCAGGATCTGGTGCTGCTGGGCGTGGCGCTGCTGCTGGCGCTGGTCGTCTCGGTCCTCGGCCACCGAGCCTTCCTCGCCCTGGCCTTCGACCCGCGCAAGGCGCACACGCTCGGCCTGCGCCCGCGCCTCGCTCACGCGGTGCTGCTCGGCCTGCTGGCGCTGGCCATCGTCGCCTCCTTCCACATCGTGGGCACGCTGCTGGTCCTGGGGCTGCTCATCGCCCCGCCGGCGGCCGCGCTGCCCTGGGCGCGCAGCGTGCGAGGTGTCATGGCCCTGGCAGCATTGCTCGGTGTCACCGCCACCTTCTGCGGCCTGTTGCTGTCCTGGCACTTGAGCACTGCGGCCGGTGCGACCGTCTCGGGCCTCGCGGTGAGCCTGTTCTTCCTCTCTCACGTGGCATCCGGTCTCCGCCACCACCGCGGTGCGCGCCCCGCCGGTGCTCACGCCACGGCCACCCACTGATGGAAGGGGCGATCCCATTGTTCGTCCGCAGGAACGCCACCGCTTGGGTGCCCACCGCGCTCGTGGCCGTCTGTCTGCTCACCACGAGCTGCGCAGGTCAGGACGACACCGCGTCCGCCCCGAGGAAGACCCCCTCGGCCTCTGCTCCGCACGGTTACGTCTCAGGGGCACAGGAAAAGGCAGAGCAGCAGTCGCGGCTGCTGCTCAACGACCCGAGGTCCGGGGACACCCGGGTACTCGATCTGATCACCGGCAAGGCGCACGAGGGGTCCCGGACGGCGGGCAGCACGGAACTGACCACGGACGGCCGGTTCGGCTACTTCCACACCGCGGGCGGCACGCACGTCCTCGACGGCGGCGCCTGGATGGTGGATCACGGCGACCACGTGCACTACTACCGCGCGGCGATACGTGACGTGGGCGAGCTGCCCGGAGGCCCGGGCACCCGCGTCCGTAGCGATGCCGCTGTGACAGTGGTGACCGACGAGGACGGCCGGGCCAGGACCCACCGCCGTGCCGAACTGGAGAAGGGCAAGGTCGGCTCCGCCCGCACGCTTCCCGGGACGCATGCGGGAGCTGTCGTACCGTACGCGGAGCACCTGCTCGGCGTCACGGACGACGGGAAGATCGCGGTGTACGACCGCGAGGGCAAGCAGGCCGCGTCGCCGGACGCCCGGTGCGGGGAAGTGCGGGGCGACGCCGTCACCCGGCGCGGAATGGTCCTCGGCTGCGCCGACGGCGCCCTGCTCGTCCGTGAGGCCGACGGCACCTTCACCGCCGAGAAGATCCCGTACGGCAGCGACGTACCCGAAACGGAACGGGCCACGGCCTTCCGGCACCGGCCCGGCAGCGACACGCTCACGGCACCCGCCGGGGACCGGGCCGTGTGGGTGCTGGACGTCACCGAGCGCACATGGACACGGGTGAAGACCGGTTCCGTCGTCTCCGCCAACACCGCGGGAGAGGGCTCTCCCCTGATCGTCCTCGAGACCGACGGAGCACTCCACGGCTACGACATCGCCACCGGCAAGCAGGTCGCCAAGACAAAGCCGCTCCTGACCGGTGCCCCCGAGACCGGCACCGACGGGAACGTGGAACCTGCCGTCGAAGTCGACCGCAGCCGCGCCTACCTCAACGACCCCAAGGGCAAACGCGTGTACGAGATCGACTACAACGACAACCTGCGCATCGCGCGCACCTTCGACCTGGACATCGAGCCGGCGCTGATGGTGGAGACCGGACGATGACGAGACAGACGCACCAGTCGCGGCGGCTGCGCACCCTGCTGCTGGTCCTGCTCACCCTCGCTCTGGCCGGTGCCGGCACTGGCTGTGCGAGCAGCGACGAGCGGCCCCGGGTGTTGGTGACGACCAACATCCTGGGCGACATCACGAAGGAGATCGTCGGCGACGAGGCCGAGGTGACCGTGCTGATGAAACCGAACGCCGACCCGCATTCCTTCGGCCTGTCGGCCGTGCAGGCCGCCGAGTTGGAGCGTGCGGACCTCGTGGTCTTCAACGGGCTGGGGCTGGAGGAGAACGTACTACGGCACGTGGACGCCGCCCGCGAGTCAGGGGTGGCCACCTTCGAGGCCGGCAAGGCGGTGAACCCCCTCACCTTCCAGGCCCACGACGACGGAGGACCCGAGGAGGAGGCCGGGCAGCCCGACCCGCACTTCTGGACCGACCCCGACCGCGTCCGCAAGGCCGTCGGCCTGATCGCCGACCAGGTCGTCGAGCACGTGGACGGCGTGGACGAGAAGGCCATCCGCGCCAACGCCGACCGCTACGACGACCAACTCGCCGACCTCACCGCCTGGATGGAGAAGTCCTTCGACCGCATACCCGAACAGCGGCGCGCGTTGGTGACCAACCACCACGTCTTCGGTTACCTCGCCGACCGCTTCGGCTTCCGGGTGATCGGCGCGGTGATCCCGAGCGGTACGACGCTGGCTTCGCCCAGCTCCTCCGACCTGCGCTCACTCACCCAGGCGATGCGGAAGGCCGGCGCACCAACCGTGTTCGCGGACTCCTCCCAGCCCAAGCGGCTGGCCGAGGTGTTGCGCACCGAGATGGACGGTCAGGTGCGCGTCGTCGAGCTCTACTCCGAGTCCCTGACCGAGAAGGGCAAGGGCGCCGGGACCTATCTGCAGATGATGCGCGCCAACACCACCGCCATGACCGACGGCCTGACCGGCGCCTGAACCAGCGCCCCTGACGTGGACACTGGCCGACCGGCCGCCCCAGCACACCCGCACCCACCGCCGCGCCCGCGCGGAACAGAAAGGAACTCACCGGTGAACAAGCCGACACGCAACGGAGCCTTCACGGGCACGGCCCTCGCCCTGGCGGCCTCCGCGGTCCTGACCGCATGCGGAGGGGACGACAGCCCCTCCTCCGACACGAAGGCCAAGAACGCCCCGAACACCAAGGCCGTTACGGTCAAGGACCCGCTGGTCGCCACGTTCGACGGCGGCCTGTACGTCCTGGACGGGGAGAGTCTGAAGCTGGCCAAAACGATCGAGCTGCCCGGCTTCAACCGTCTCAACCCCGCCGGCGACGACTCCCACGTCGTCGTCTCCACCGACGCCGGTTTCCGCGTCCTGAACGCCGCCGAACAGCGCTTCACCGGCGTCGAGTACGAGGGCGCCGAGCCCGGCCACGTGGTACGGCATGCCGGCAAGACGGTGCTGTTCACCGACGGCACCGGCGAGGTCAACGTCTTCGACCCCGACGACCTCGCCGGCGGCAAGAAGCCGGAAGGCCGCACCTACACCTCCGCCGAGCCGCACCACGGCGTCGCCATCGAACTGAGCAACGGCGAACTCCTCAGCACCCTCGGCACCGAGGAGAAGCGCACCGGCGCCCTCGTCCTGGACAAGAACAACAAGGAGCTCCAGCGCAACGAGAAGTGCCCCGGCGTCCACGGCGAGGCCGCGGCCAAGGGCGAGGCCATCGGCATCGGCTGCGAGGACGGCATCCTGATCTACAAGGACGGCAAGTTCACCAAGGTCGACGCCCTCGACGACTACGGCCGCATCGGCAACCAGAGCGGCAGCGACGCCTCGCCCATCCTCCTGGGCGACTACAAGACCGACCCGGAGGCCGAACTGGAGCGGCCGACCCGCATCTCCCTCATCAACACCGAGACCGCGAAACTGCGCCTGGTCGACCTGGGCACCAGCTACTCCTTCCGCTCGCTCGGCCGCGGACCCGATGGCGAGGCGCTCGTCCTCGGCACGAACGGAACGCTTCACGTCATCGACCCGGAGACGGGCAAGGTGGACAAGAAGATCCCCGTCGTGGACGAGTGGCAGGAGCCGCTGGACTGGCAGCAGGCCCGGCCCACCCTCTTCGTGCGCGACCACACCGCGTACGTCTCCGAGCCGGGCACGCGCAAGCTGCACGCCGTCGACATCGAGGCGGGCAAGAAGGTCACGTCCGTCACCCTGCCGAAGAGCACCAACGAACTGTCCGGCGTCGTCGGCCACTGATCGTCCGACCTCGGCGAGGTCGCTACGCCCGGGGTTGACCGGGCGGGCCTCGCCGCGCTGCGGCGACGCCCCGTCGGCGCGCTCTCCGGCGGCCGGCGGCAGCGGGTCCTGGCGGCCCGCGCGCCGGCCGTCAGCCCGCGCATCCTGCTGCTCTGCTGCTCGTGCGTTGAGGCCTCCGCCTGCCCCGCGTGCCCCCGTACGCGGCGGGAGGGAGTGAAGGCGTACAGGTCGAGGATTTCTGGGCGGGTCGGCGATCGTGGCAGGTCGCCCGGGCCTTCGATATGGGCAGGGGTGACTGGGGCCGGGCTTCAGGGTTTTCGGAGCCTGATGGTCGCAGTGAGTACGGTGGTCACGGTCGAATGACGCGGTGGTTCCCCGGGTTTAGCCGACCTGGGAACCAGTGCTGTGAGCGCCGGGTCTCGGTCAGGCGGGGGTGACGTTTTCGGCTTGGGGTCCCTTGGGGCCCTGCGTCACGTCGAACTGGACCCTCTGGCCCTCGTTGAGTTCGCGGTAGCCGGTACTGGCGATGGCCGAGTAATGGACAAACACGTCGGGGCCGCCGCCGTCCTGGGCGATGAAGCCGAAACCCTTCTCCGCGTTGAACCACTTCACAATGCCCGTAGCCATTTCGATCTCCTTCATGGGCACAGTGCGAGTCCGCTGCTGTGCCGTTTATGCTTTTGCGGCCGACTTCCCAGGGCTGCGGAGGTTAAACACGGCCTCCGCGAGGTGTCTTCACATCTCGGGGAAGATGCAATTGGGTTTGAATTCTCTGCCGGGTTCGGCTCTCCGGCACAAAATTCCGTCAGTCAATTCCCCGGTGATGTGCCCATTTCGAACGACCCAGTAGTCCGGACAGCCTCGATGGCTTGGCCGCGGAAGCGGCCTTTTCGGGCCCCTCTTTGCGCCGGCTCGCCGGACTCAGCCGACGCGTGGCCTGCGCCGCGTACACCGCGGTCCTGGCGATCACCGTCCAGAGCAGGCAGACGCAACTGCTGCTCGCCGTCCCCGTGATCTGCCTGGTCCTGGACTGGACCTACCTGGTCAATGACGAGAAGATCTCGGCGGTCGGCTGCTACATCCGCGACCGGCTGGGACCGCGGCTGGCCGAGCTCAGCGGCGCCCACGGCGCAGTGTTCGGCTGGGAGATCTACCACCGTGACGATGCGAGCCGCACGACGCGCAAGCGACTACAGACCGCTGTGGATCTGTTCACGTACTTGGCCTTGCCGATGATCTGTGTGACCGCATTCCCCGCTTCACATTCAATTCGCCGTCCCGACCGGCACGGCCGAGTGGACTGACTCTGCGGCGCTGGGCTGCCCGCCGTGTGGCTCGGACCGTGCACCGGCTGCCGCCGGCTGAGGGGGAGTCAATGAACCGGCGGGCCTGCGCGGTGTGGGTCTGGCCTTCATGCGCTCTGCGTGCGGTTAGTGCTGTGCTGGGACGCCGAGTTCGTCGAGGAGGCCGCGGACGCGGCGCTCGATCTCGTCGCGGATGGGGCGGACGTCGTCCACGGCCTTGCCCGCGGGGTCGTCCAGTGTCCAGTCGAGGTAGCGCTTGCCGGGGAAGACCGGGCAGGCGTCGCCGCAGCCCATGCTGACCACGATGTCGGCGGCGCGGACGATCTCGTCCGTCCAGGGTTTGGCGAACTCGCGGGAGATGTCGATGCCGCGCTCGCTCATCGCGGCGACGGCGGCCGGGTTCAGCTCGTATCCGGGCTCGGAGCCACCCGACCAGGCGAGGGCCCCGTCGCCGGCCAGGTGCTGGAAGAAGCCCATGGCCATCTGGCTGCGTCCGGCGTTGTGGACGCAGAGGAAGAGGACGACGGGCTTGCCATCGGTGATGTGGCCTTCGACCTTGGCCAGGGCGTGCAGGCGCTGGCGGGCGAACCGTTCGGCCAGCAGCGGGAGGAAGTTGGGGATGGTGCTGCGGGCGGCGAACTGGTCGTAACTGGTGTGCAGGAAGCGCTCGATGGTCTCCTGGCCGAAGGTGCCGTCGAAGTCCCGGCTCAGGTGAGTGGCGGCGGTGCGCAGGGCGAGTTGCTGGTCGATGCTCAGGTTGTGGTGCGGGAAGGACGCGGTCTCAGTCATCGTTGCCTCCAGGAGGGCGGACGGCGGGAGCCAGCCGGTCGACCCGGTCGGCGAGATCACTCAGGGCGTCGGCGAAGGCGTCGTCGGTGCCGGTGCGGGTGGGGTCGGGGACCGACCAGTGCAGGCGGTCGGGGGCCCGGGGGCCGAGCTGTTCGTGAGCGTTGTCGCAGACGGCGACCACGAGGTCGTCAGGGCGCAGTGTCTCGTCGATATGGGAGGTACGGGCGGGGACCAGGGAGAGGCCGTGTTTGCGTGCGGTCGCGAGGGTGCGGGGGTGGACGCGCCCGGCGGGTCGGGTTCCCGCCGAGGCGGCCGGTACGGCGCTGTGGCGCTTCCAGAGGGCCGCGGCCAGGTGCGATCGGGCGGAGTTGTGGGTGCAGACGAACACCACACGAGGCGCTGTACGCAAGGGAGTTGGGGTAAGGCTCGTCAGGTTCTGTACGCGTAGGCGCAGGTAGGTGCGCCGTCTGTCTCCTTCGGAGCGGGATCGCTCGATCAGCCCGACCTGTTCGAGCAGCTTGATGTGGTGGGCCAGGAGATTGCTGGGCACGCCCAGCTCCTGGCCGAGTTCGCCGGGCGAGGCGTCGCCCAGCAGCAGCCGGTCGATGATCGCCAGACGCGCGGGCTCGCCCAGTGCCGCGTGCCGTTGTGCTCGCGCCACCACCGAAGCAGACCACTCAGCATTCATTGACTCAATCTTTGTTGAGTTAATGTCCCCCGTCAAGGCCCGGGGGAGGCCAGGATGAGCCGAGTCGGCCATGCGCTGTATCCGGAGCCCTGAGTTCGCTGATGTCACAGACCGGGGGTGCTGTCTCGTCCGAGGTATTGGAGACGGAGTACGGAGTTGAGATCAGGAACAGGAAGGTGACGGTCATGCGCGTGTTCGTGGCAGGCGGGAGTGGGGCCCTGGGGCGGCGGCTGGTGCCGCAGCTGGTGGCCCGGGGACACCAGGTGACGGCTACGACGACGAGTGCGGCCAAGCTGCGCTTGCTGGAGGAGCTGGGTGCTCAGGGTGTCGTGATGGACGGGCTGGACGCGGTGTCGGTCGGTGAGGCGGTGGCCCAGGCCCGGCCGGACGTGATCGTGCACCAGATGACCGGGCTCAGCGGCAAGCTCGACATGCGGCACCCCGACCGGTCCTTCGCCCCCACCAACCGGCTGCGCATCGAGGGTACGGACCACCTGCTGGCCGCCGCCGAGGCGACCGGCGTACCCCATGTGGTCGTACAGAGCTTCGCGCAGAGCTACGGGCCCGGAGCGGGGCTGCTGACCGAACAGGACCCGATCGACGCGGGTACGTCGCCGGTGGCGCGCAGGCTCTCGTCGGGTGTCCTGCACATCCAGGACGTGGTGCCCAAGGCCGGCGGCACGGTGCTGCGGTACGGCGGGTTCTACGGGCCGGGCGCCAGCGACGACGTGGTCAAGATGGTGCGCAAGCGGATGTTCCCGCTCGTCGGGGAGGGCACCGGCTGGGCCTCGTGGGTGCACCTCGACGACGCGGCGAGCGCCACCGTGCTGGTCGTGGAGCAGCAGGCGAGGGGCGTGTTCAACATCGTCGACGACGAGCCCGCCCAGGTCCGCGACTGGCTGCCGTATCTCGCCGCGTGCGCGGGGGCGAAGCGTCCGCTGCGGGTTCCCAAGTGGCTGGCCAAGCTGCTGGCCGGGGAGTTCCCGGTGACGATGATGACCGAGGGGCACGGCTTCTCCAACGCCAGGGCGAAGCGGAAGCTGGGCTGGCAACTGCGCTACCCCTCGTGGCGGGAGGGCTTCAAGGAAGAGCTGGGCGTGAGCCGGGAGACCGGGGCGTCGGCATGACCAGGGCCTCGTCGCGAACCTCCCGGGCCAGGCGCTGACGTTCGGCCAGGGTGCCCGCCTGGCGTTCCGCCGTCGTTCGCTCCGCCTGGGTGGCGGTGAGCTCGCCGAGGAGCCGCTGCCGCCTGGTGGGGCTCACGGACCAGGTACTCACGAGGTTGTCGCTTTTCCACCATGGCCTGTCGCCCTCGTATCCGAGGGGTCCTGCTTTCTGACCATAGCTTTGAGCGTGTCAGCCCGGCCGGGACAGGGAGTTGGGTGGCGGAATCCGGAAAGGACGACACGTGAGGGACTCCGTGGAGCGCATTGCACTGACGTACGCTTTCGACGCCTACTGCGGCTGGTGCTACGGCTTCAGCCCGGCCCTGCACGAGTTCGCCGCCGCCAACGCGGACCGGGTCGAGCTGCGGGTGCTGTCCGGCGGCCTGTTCACCGGCTCGCGCGCGTTGCCGATGTCCGCCTACCGGCACATCCCGGGTGCCAACGAGCGCATCGCCCAGTTGACCGGCGTCACGTTCGGCGACGGCTACCGTGCCGCGCTGACGGACGGCACCGCGGTCATGGACTCCGCCGACGCCGCCACGGGTTTGGTCGCCCTGCGCAGCCAGCCCGGCGCGAACGCCCTGGATGCCGCCGACGCTATGCAGCGTGCCTGGTACGTCGATGGCCGTAGCCTCTCCGACGCCGAGGTCTACCGGGACATCGCCGCCGAGCTGGGCCTGGACGCCGACGCGGTGGCGACCGCGTACGCCTCGCCCGCCGCCCGTGCCGAGGCCGCGGCCGACATTCTCGAGGTGCGGCGTCTGGGCGTCGACGGCTACCCGACGCTGCTGCTGCACACCGCATACGGCACCGACCGCCTGGGCGGCCCGGTCTCCTCAGCCGACGTGCTCACCCGCGCCCTGGACCAACACCTGGCCGCCGCCACAGGCGCCTGAACTCACCCGTAGCTGGTGGCACCGCTCGCGGGGGCGGCCCTCCCCGCCCTGGTCACCCGGTACGGGGCACAGCGCCCCCACCACACTCTGAGGAGCGGCCCCGCACGGTTGCGCGGAAGGCGATCGGAGACTGGCCGGTCCGCTGATGGAAGTACTTGCTGAAGTTGGTGGCACTGGTGAAGCCGAGCTGTGCCGCGATACGGGAGGCCGGCTGGTCGCCGTGCGCGAGGAGGCGTTTGGCTTCCAGGATCACCCTTCGGTCGATGAACTCCTTCGCTCCCACCCCTGCGTCGGCGAGTGTGGCCCGGGAGAGCGTGCGCGGCGAGTAGCCCAGCGCCCGGGCGTAGTCCTCCAGGCGACGCGTGCGGGCGAAGTCGCGTTCGACAGCCTCACGGAAGCGGACGAAGGCCTTCCCCGGCTCCGCGACCGGGCTGCCGACCGCCGACGTGCGCTGCGAAAGGCGCAGCACCAGTACCGCCAGCAGGTGGCGCAGCACCGCCACATGAGCTTCCAGCGGAACGCCGCGCAGCGCCTGGAACTCGAGTGCCAGATGACGCACGGCCATCTCCAACGCGTGGCCGTCTTCCGGGTCGGGAACCTGGAGCACGGGTGCGTACGGATCGTCCATGCGCGCCGCGGCCACGGTGCCCGGATCGACGAAGTCGCGCTCGAAGAGCACCAGGGTGCCCTCAGCCTCGTACAGATCACCCCACTGCTGCACCTGGCCGGGCCGTACCCACAGCCAGGAGCCCGGCTTGAGGGCGTAGCCGGTGAAATCCACCATGTGCCACAAGGAGCCGCTGGAGAGAGTGATCAGGTGGTGGAACGTCGGCCGCTGAGGTGTCGACAGCCCCTCCCTGCCCATGCGGACGGCGGCCCGCTCACGCAGTTCCGCCAGAGACATGACCTCGACGCCCGCCGGAATGCCGACCGGCGGAGCAAAGCCGACGTCCGCGATCTCGCGCGGGCCGTCAGGTCGTTTTCTCACCGTCACCAGTAGCCACCATGCACAGAGCCAGCCTGTCCAGCTCTCAGTCTGCGCTCAATCTGAGGGGTGGGTGGCCGGTACAGGCTGCGGTTGGATGCCACCAACCGCAGCATAAGGACAGGAGTCGCACGCGACAGGCTTGGGGCGCCACCGAGCGCGCACGGGTGAATACCGCTGCGAGCGGGAGCGCCGTCACCGTCGATGAGAAGCCGAGGCCCGGAGATCGTCGAAGCCTTCTTGGTCCACTTCTCGATCAGGTCAGTCGCCGGGGCGGCGGGGATCGACGTGGATCTTCGGGCCCGACCCCGCGTCCGGCGGACGTTCGCCGGCGAGGACGGCACCGGCCTGAGCGAGGCCGACCGTCGCGGCGACCAGGGGCCTGGGATCGACGGACCCGTCGGCATAGGCCCGGATGGTGGCGTCCAGGCCAGGGGAGGCGGACAAGATGCCGACCGCCGTGACGTCCTTGAGGGCGAGGGTGCGGGTGTCGATCCGGCTCGGTTCGCCGGACAGCCCGATGTAGACGACTCGGCCGCCCGGTTCGACCAGGTCGAGAGCCGTAGCGGGCAGATGGGCCGCGTTCGAGGCGTCGACGACCGCGTCGAAGGGCAGGTCCGGAACCTGGTTCTCCCGCCACACGTGGTCGAAGCCCAGACCGCGGGCGAAGGCGAGGGAGCTGTCGGTCTGGCCCATGAGGTGGACTTCGGCGCCGACGGCGCGGGCGAACATGGCGACGAGCAGGCCGATGGTGCCAGGGCCGAGCACCAACGCCCTGTCCCCGGAGCGCAGTTCGGCCGCCTGCGCTGCCCGCAGGGCGTTTCCGCCGGGCTCCACCAGCGCTCCCAGAGTGGCGTCGACGCTGTCGGGCAGCACGTGCAGCGAGGAGACGGGGACGGCGAGTCGCTCGGCGAGGGCGCCGGGCCGATCCCCGCGGATGCCGAGCTCCTGCCGCCTGTCGCACACGTGCTGGTGGCCGCGCAGGCAGCGCCGGCAGGTGCCGCAGCCGAGCATGGTGTCGCCCATGACCCGCCGGCCGATCCACACGGCGTCGACGCCTTCGCCGACGGCCGCCACGCGCCCGGCCCATTCGTGGCCGAGCCGCATGGGGTAGGAGGAGTGGCCTTGGTGGAGGTAGGCCATCTCGCCGGTGAAGAACTCCACGTCGGTGCCACACACGCCGACTCGCTCGACGTCGATGATGGCCTCGCCCGGAGCCGGCTCGGGCGCGGGCACGTCCCGTACCTCGTACGTACCGGGTGCGGTCAGCACGAACGCTCGCATGCGGCGGGCGTTCACCGTGGCGCGACGACGTGTTGGCGCTGGGTGCCGAGCTGCCGGATGCCCAGTTCCATCACGTCGCCGGGCCGCAGCCATACGGGCGGGGTGAAGCCCATGCCGACGCCGGGCGGGGTTCCGGTGTTGATGAGGTCGCCGGGCTCCATGATGTTCCGGATGCTAGACCACCGTACCGATTACTGGAAGGACGGCCTCCGTGCCCGGCATGCGGGACCGCGGCTGGGGCCGGGTCGTCAATTTCGCCAGCATGGCGGGCAAGGACGGCAACCCAATCTCTCCGTCTACTCCGCCTCGATGGCCGCCGTGATCGCCCTCACCAAGTCCGCAGGCAAGGAACTGGCCACGAGCGGCGTCCTCATCAACGTCATCACACCGGTGTACGACATCAGCGGGGGACGCGCGACGTACTGACGTCCTCCGGCTCCTCGGCTTCATGGCTGGACGTAACGCGCACTCGGTCACAAAGCGGTGCCCGTCTCCTCGGCCAAGGCCCGCAAGAGGCGCTCCTGGAACGCCTCGTCGTGGACCGCGCGATGCGGCTGCTGCCGCTCGCGGTGGTACCAGTACCCGCCCGTCGTCAGGGCCTCGGGATCGTCACTCGTCGCCAGCCACTCCTGCGTCCGGTGACCGAGCTCGAGGTCGTCCGGTGCACTGGGCCCGCCCATCTTGGTCGGCACCCAGCCCGGGTCGACGGCGTTGCTCAGCACCCCGGGGCGCAGCCGGGCCACCGCGGCGGCGAGCGTAGTGACGTACAGCTTGCTGTCCGAGTACGAGCCCGCGCTCCTGCCCCGCCAGTCGACCCCGGCGAGCGAGGGGCGCCCACCGAAGTGCGAGCCGCTGCTCAGGTACACCAGTCGGCGCGGACCCGGGAGCAGGGTCGTGAGCAGGTACGGGGCGATGACGTTGACCGGCATGACCGCCGGGCCGCTCCACACGCCGGCGTTGTGGATGACCGCGTCGAGAGGCTCCGCGTCGATCAGTTCGGCGGCGATACGGCGTACGGCGTCACGGTCCGTCAGATCGCCCACCACAATGTGCGCCCCGCGGTCGACGAACGTGTCGAGGCTGGCAGCGCGCTCCGGATTCCGGGCGTGCACCACCACCTCGTGTCCCGCGGACAGCAGCGAATCAGCCGCGGCACGTCCAAGGCCGTCCGCGGAACCGGTCACCAGAATGCGGCTCACGATCGCACCACCTTTCAGCGGATGCGGGTGCGGGGGCGGGGGCGGTCGTACTGCTCGTCGGGGACCGGTTCGTTCCAGGTGGTTTCTTCGCTGCCGTCGACCTTGCCCTCCCACATGGCGATGTGCTCCATGAAGCGGTCGGGGGTGGCTCCGTGCCAGTGCTCCTCGTTCGGCGGGCAGGTGACGGTCTCGCCGGGGTGGGCCTCGAAGACGGTGCCGTCACGGGTGCCGATCAGGGCGATGCCCGAGACGACGTGCAGGGCCTGGCCCAGCGCGTGGGAGTGCCAGTGGGTGCGGGCGCCGGGGGAGAAGCGGACCAGGTTGGCACGCATCCGGGACGGCTCCTGGCCCGCGTAGATCACGTCGAACCAGACATCGCCGGTGAACCAGTCAGCGGGAGCCTTGACCGTGGCCTGCGGCTTGACGAATTCCATGATGTGCCTTTCAGGTGTACGGGGAGAGGCAGCGACCTGGGCGACGAGTTCCCTGCCTCGGCCTCGACAGCCGCGCTGCAGTCGGCGCAGGCGACGGAGCGCGCAGGAGGCTTGCCGGACAGCGTTCCGCAGATCAATGAGCTGGAGAAGGGTCTGCCGTTACAGGTACTGACAGGACCCCCCTCCCGTACGCCGATCGATCTAGCCTGGAGGCCGTGAGTACCGAGAGCGACATACGGCAGTTCCTGGCCTCCCGCCGAGCCAAGATCACCCCGCAGCAGGCCGGCCTGCCCGCCTACGGCGGCAACCGGCGCGTGCCGGGCCTGCGCCGCGAAGAAGTCGCTCTCCTCGCTGGCGTCAGCATCGACTACTACGTCCGCCTGGAGCGCGGCCGCCTCGGAGGAAGTCCTCGGCGCCGTCGCGAACGCACTCCAGCTAGATGAAGCCGAACGCTCCCACTTGGACTGCCATGCCTTCCTCGATGAGCAGATGGGCAAGCATCGGCTCAGCGCAGCGGACCTCAAGGGCTGGCGGCCAGTGAAGCGGGCGCGGGGACGTAAGGCTGCGGCCTCGAAGGAGACGAGTGCCCCTGAGCAGTCCGCCCTCGACGCCGAGTAGGCACAACGTGGCACTGGGGCTGCCGGAGTCCAGAACTCCTGCAGCCCCACGGGCGTTGGGTAGGCGTCAGACTCGGGCGTCTGCCGCGTACGCGACGAAGGCCGACCACGTGGTGCGGGAGAGGGCGAGCTGTCCGCCCTCCTTGTCCTTGGAGTCCCGGACGCGGACAGCTTCATGGCAGTCAGCGACCTCGACGCAGTTGTCCCCCTCGCTACCGCTGTAGCTGCTCTTGAACCACGCCGGTTCGGTGGTGCTCATAGCGCTCCTCGCATGTGTTCCAGCAGGCTCACCGTGGCCCTGCAATCGAGGGCCTGCGCACGCAGCTTGCCATAGCGCTGGAGCAGGACGCTCACGTCCTTCGATGCCGTGATCAGAGTGCTCGAACGCTGACCCTCGGTGTAGCCGATCCACTGGTTGTCAGGAGTCTCTGCCAGGTACATCTGGCCGTCAACGCCCACGTGGTCCTCCTGTCGCAGCGGCATGAGCTGGATCTCCACGTTGCGTAGCTTCCCAACCTCCAGGAGGTGCCCGATGAGGGCCCTCGTGACTCCCGCTCCACCCACTCGCCGTTCCAACAGCGCCTGCTCGATGACGAAGCTGAAGGCCGTGTTCGGCTTCTGCATCAGGAGCTGCTGTCGCTCGAGCCGCGCAGCAGTCTCACGTTCCAGTCGTTCCTCTGTGACCGGCGGAAGCCTCCGCTCAAAGATCGCCCGGATGTAAGCCTCCGGCTGCAACAACCCAGGAATCGCCCGGCACTCATACGCGTAAAGCGAGATCGCCTCCTCCTCGATCCCCGCCCACTGCACGAACCACGACGCCAGCCCCTGCCTCCGTGTCAGATGCCGCGCCGCCGCCTTGAGCACCCGTGGGGCCCCGAGAACCGCCCCCGCCCGCTCGATGAACTTGACCGACGGGAACCGTTTCCCCTGCTCCAGCTTGGCCACCGCATGCACCGAGTAGCCCACCAGCGGTGCGAACTCCTCCTGTGTCAGGCCCGCTTCCTCCCGCAACGCCTTCAGGACCGCGCCGAAGCTCTTGAGGCCGTCCGACACTTCCGGTTCACTGCTCGCGACGCCGTCCAACACGCCCGGCTCACCTCCCACGTACCCCACCGGGACATCAACTCGCCCATGGTTACGGGGTGTCACCCACCCTGTCCACTCAGTGAACCCACCCAGCCGCGGCTGTACCAGGGCTGTGCCTGTTGCGGTGCTCTCCCTCCCGCGACGCTGGACCGCATGACCGCACCTCAGGCCCAACCGGCCGTCACCGTACGTATGTTCTTCCAGCAGCTCAGCGCCACCCGACGCGGCGCCCGCCTCGCCCGCCGTCTCGCCACGTACCAACTCGACGTCTGGGGCATCCCGTTCGGCTCGGACGTCTCCGACACCGTGGCCCTCGTCGTCGCGGAGCTGGCCTCCAATGCCGTACTCCACGCACGCGTACCGGGGCGTGATTTCTCCCTACGCCTTGAGCACCGTACGGACGTACTGCGCATCGAGGTCGCCGATGCCCGAGGGGACCGCCCCGTCGCCGCACAGCCGCCCGCGACCGGCGCCACGGATCCGACTGCCGACCACGGTCGTGGGCTCGTCATCGTCGAGGCCATCGCCTCCCGTTGGGGCGTCACAGACCGCTGCGGACCCGGCAAGGTCATCTGGGCCGAGATCGACCTCCGTTGAGAACCGAGAACCCAGAACGGAGATCCGAGAACTGAGAGGGCATCTGTGTTGAGGGCGACGACCGGCCCCGGCTTCTGGGGCGCGTGCTGGACACGGGACCTGGACGTGCGTAAGGCGCCGGCACTCTTCGGATACTGCGACGCGTACTTCGCCGTGGAGGTGGACAACTGGGTGGCGACGATCCTCCGCACCATCTCGCCGGCCCTCGACGCGGCAGCCTGCGCGGGGGCATGGGAAAGGCTCTACGACCACCGCACCGACACCCGACGCGCTCTCCTGCGGCGCGAGCCCTGGACCGTATCGATCACCCATGTCAGCACGCGCATCACATGGACGGTCCGACCCGTACTCTTCCTGCCACTCGCACACCGCCAGGGCGTGGAACTCCCCATGTGCACGTACGACTTCAAGCTCGCACGGACCGAGTGACCATGTGGACGGTGCGCAGGTCATCCGCGACATCTTCGGCAAAAGGGGGCCAAGGTGATCACCGGTCGGCGCGAGGTGGGGACCCCTCCCGGCCCGCTGGGGCTACAAGAGGGGGCATGAAGTATTCGACCACGGTCAAGCGTGCGCTCCAGTTGCCGTTGCTCATCACGACGCTTCTCCTGCCCGTCACCGCGTGTTCCTCGACGGCGGACGACTCCGGTGAGGCCCCGAGCAAGTCCACCGCGACACCCAGCAAGTCCACCGCGACGCCCAGTCGGACAGCCACCAGCAGCCCCAGCCCCCAGAAGACATCCGCGCCGCCCGCACTCAGCGCGGCGGACGGCTCCGACCTGAAGGCGTGCAGGGACGCCGACTGCGAGATCGTCATCCGCGGCGCCGCTCGCATTCCCCTGGACCCCAAGCTCGGCTTCACCAGGTTCCTCCTCACCTACGTCAGCCCGGACGAGGTGACGTTCGAGGTCGATCGCGCGGAGTTGAACAGTGTGTCCGGCTATATCAAAGGCACCGGTTTCCTGGGGCTCACCAACGGAGTCAAGGTCACCGTGAAGAAGACCAACGCTTCGGGAGCCGTACTCCGCTTCGAGCCCAAGACGACGGACCCGGACAATGACCAGATGTCGGCCTCCGATGGCGGGGCGCTGTATGGCTCCTGACCCGCCATGGGTGCCCAGAACATCCAGAGCACCCATGGCAGGGCGGCCCGCTCTCGAATGCGTCACGGCAGCGGAACCGCCGGCGGGCTCGCCCGCTGCCAGTAGTGCAGCACCGGAGGATGCGCGACCTCCTCCCCGAGGTCGGAGGTCAGCAGGTGATGCCGCGCAACCGCGTCGTCGACGATCTGTCGCCACCACTCCAGCCGGTCCTGGCCCGCATCGGCCGAGATCAATTCGTCGTGCAGCGCGTACAACTCGCACGTGTTGTGCCGCTGCGACTCGCGCACGTCGGCGTTGCTCTCGCTGAAGCGCGACAACTCGGCGCCCTCGCAGACCGCGCACCCGCACGTCCACGGTTCGACGCGCGCGAACCAGTCCTGGAGCACCTCCACCCGGTGGTACTTCAGCAACTCGCGGACCAGCACCACCGGATACGGCCGCCAGCCCCGGCCCTTCCGGCGCGGGTCCATGCCGTGACGGAGCATGGCGGTGACTCCCACCGCCGTGCCCAACGCCCCGTGCGCCAGCGCGTCGAAGGCCGCCAGGTCCGTGCGCCACAGCAACAGGCGCGGACACGACCGGCACAGCACGTGCAGGCCCTCGGCCACACCCACCCGCTCCAACGGGTCCTTGGAGTGCTGCATGATCAACGCCACGGGGTGCCGGCTGGCCCGTACCGCCATCACCAGGTGCAGCAGCGACTCGCCCCGCAGCCAGCGGTAGCTGCACGGCAGCACAACGACCGTGTCCGTCCGCTCCAGCCGGTTGGCCTGGGCGATCACCGCATGCAGGACGCGGGCGTCGCCCTCCTCGTCCGGCGGTATGAAGCAGGTCGGGGTCACCGCGAACGCCGCCTTGTTGGCCAACTGGCCGTTCAGGACCTCCTCCAGGCCGGAGGAGTCGAGTGCGTGCCAGCCGCCGGCCGCCTGGTAGCCGAAGGGCCGGTCGACGGTTGCGACCCGGTGCTCGTGGCCGCCGTAGTCGACGGCAACGACCGTGTCCGGGTAACTGTTGCGTATGTTCCGGCACCTCAGCGCCGCGTCGACACCTGTGAGAAGCAGGCCTCCGGCGTTTCCGTCGATGTGCGGAAGCAGGCCGATCGCCGACCTGTCGTTCACCATGATCAGTAACCGGTCGCGCAGTAAGCCCTCGATCCCGTCGCCCCCCATGGGGTCCCCCTCACGGTCATGAAGCACGCCCCGCTGGTCATGAGTGTCAGAGCCGGTCAAAAAGGAGCGCAAGACGGCCGTATGTGGGCGTAAGTGGTTCTCGGCCAGGCTGCGGAAGGGGGCACACCCAGCCGAATGTCACAGCGAGGTGCCTATCTGCCACATTCCGCAATGAATTCGCCCTCTTGGGTCGCTCAACGTGACACTCATGTCACGGAACTTGCGTCTGGCCTGGGCGTAAGGCATGGCAAGTCAGGCAAGATTGGATGTCGCGCGTGAGATCCGCGAGATCAGCGCGCCCCGACTGCCGCCGAGTGTGGGAATGAGAGCCGGATGCCCACCAGCGAGCTCTTCCTGAAGGATGGTGTTCACGTTCGGCCGCCGACAGCCGCAGGGCGCGGGCCAGCGCGGACAGCACCTGCGGTGAGGGGGAGGTCGCCCGGCCCTGTTCCAGGCGGACGATGTAGTCCACCGACAGGCTGGCGAACTGCGCCAGTTCCTCGCGTCTCAGCCCGGCGGCCCGCCGTACTCCGCCGGCGGGCACTCCCACCGCTGCGGGGGCCGTACGGTCGCGCCAGCCACGCAGCGCCCTGCCCAGTTCCCTGGATCCGCTCACGACCCCAGTATCCGGCCGCCGCGCCCGGACAGCCTGGTACTGGCAGTCCACAGGCAACGGCGGGCACTGTCTGTCCGTCCGCGGTGCGATGAGGGTGGAGGCGACAGCATCCCATCGATCACCGGAGCGAACATTTCATGACCACCACGCTGATCACCGGCGCGAACAAGGGCCTCGGGGCTGAGACGGCCCGCCGTCTGATCGAGGCCGGGCACACCGTCTACGCCGGGGCACGCGACGCCCACCGCGGCCGGGAGGCGGCTGCGCGGCTCGGTGCTCGCTTCGTTCAGCTCGACGTCACCGACGAGGACTCCGTCAAGGCCGCCGCCGAATTCGTCCGCGCGGACGCCGGCCGCCTCGACGTCCTGGTCAACAACGCCGGGATCGTGGGCGCGGGCAAGATCGGTCGGGTCGGCGACGTCACCGGGGCCGACATGATGACCACGTACGACACGAACGTCTTCGGCGTCGTACGCGTCACGCACGCCTTCCTGCCGCTGTTGGAAGCGAGCGATGTCCCGGTCGTCGTCAACGTCGGCAGCGGTCTGGGCTCGCTGGCGGTGACCACCGACCCCAGCCGGATCGAGTCCCAGGTGACGGTGCTGGACTACAACTCCTCCAAGACCGCGCTGGTCATGGTCACCTCGCAGTACGCCAAGGCGTATCCCGACATGCGGTTCAACGCCGTCGACCCCGGCTACACCGCCACCGACCTCAACGGCCATCAGGGCACCCAAACCGTCGAAGAGGGCGCGGAGAGCATCGTCCGCATGGCCACCATCGGCGCCGACGGCCCGACCGGTGGCTACTTCGACCACACCGGCCCGGCCGCCTGGTAACGATCCGATCGCTTCTCGGGGGTGATGGCGATGTCGAGTTCGGCCAGGTACGCGTCGATCTCCGCGCTCCGGGGGCCGTCGGTTCGGTCACGCCGGGCCGGTGAAGGTCCACTCCCCGTGCCCGACACGGAAGACGACGAACGCGGGGTCGCTGCGCAGGAACTCCGCGCCCTCCGGCGCGGCCACCCGGTCGCGCGCCTCTCCCGACACATGCACCTCGGCCGTCGAGCCCACCGGCACCCGCACCGACAGCCGCAGCTCCCGGTCCAGCCGCGACCAGGACACGGCCGCCTCGCCGCGCACCGTACGGATCGACGTACGGGCCCAGTCCACTCCCGTACGGGCGTCGGGGCGCACCGAGAAGGTGCGGTAGCCGGCGTCCCCGGGGCGCAGCCCGGCCACGTTCTCGTACAGCCACTGCGCGACCGTGCCCAGGAAGTAGTGGTCGCGGGAGCGGGAGTCCAGCGGCCACATCTCCCACATGGTGTCGGCGCCGGCTGCGTGCCAGTACCCCCAGCTCGGATAGGTCCGCTGCGTCGCGACGGCGTGGGCCACGTCCGGACGGCCGTGGGCACACAACACCTTCAGCAGCACACTCGTGCCCAGACAGCCGGTGTTCAGATGGTTGCCGCGCGCCTCGATGTCCGCCACCAGGCTGTCCAGCACGGAGGCGCGGGCGCCGGGCGGCACCAGGCCGAAGGCCAGCGGAATCGCGTTGGACGTCTGCCGGTAGCCGGGATCCTTTGCCGTACGGTAGTGGCCCTCCGGACTCAGGAACGCCTGGTTGAACGCGGTCTTCAGCTTCTCGGCCGCCTCCCGGTACCGCTTCACGGCCTCGCCGTCACCCAGCAGTTCGCCCAGTTCGGCGGTGTTCAGCAGCGCCCGGTGGAGGTACGCGGTCGCGGTCAGCCGGGTGTCCTCCGGGGGAATCTCGTAGCCGGGCGCCACCCAGTCGCCGAGCGCCGTGACCGCCAGCCCGTCCCGCAACCGGGCCAGCTCCCAGTCCAGGTACCGGGTCAGCGTCGCCCAGTGCTCGCGGGCGGCGCGCTCGTCCCCGTACACCCGGTACAACTCACGGACGACGAACGGGTAGACGGTCGTCCACTCGGGGGAGGGGGCCAGCTCCTGGTACCCCCAGCCGCCGCTCGGCACGATCACCGGCAGCTGCCCCTCGCCGTTCTGGCTGTCCGCCAGATCGCCCAGCCACTTGGACAGGAAGCGGTGCACCCCGAAGGCGTACGCCATCACCGGCGCGCCGACCTGGGCGTCGCCGGTCCAGCCGTTCTTCTCGTACATGGGGGTGTCGGTCGGGATGCCGTGCAGGTTGTTGAGGAGCGTGCGGCGCATGGCACCGTCCAGCCACTCGTAGAACGGCTCCGAGCAGCCGAAGGAGCTGACCTCCTCGACACGGGTGTGCACCAGCCGCCCCAGCACCTGCTCCGGGGTGGGCCGCGCGGGCAGGCCGTGGATCTCCACGTAACGGAAGCCCTTGTACGAGAACTTCGGCTCCCAGACCTCACGCGCGCCGCCCGCGCAGATGTATTCGTCGGTCTGGAAGCGGCCCGGGACGTGGCCGGTCTCGGCGTGCACACTTCCGTCGGCCTTCAGCTTCTCGCCGTGCACGAGGCGGACGACGGTGCCCGCCTCGGCGCCGCGGACGGTGAGGCGGGTCCAGCCCGCCATGGTGCGGCCCATGTCCACCACGTACACCCCGGAGCGGAGCTCAGTGATCTCCGTCGGCCGTACCGTCTCGACGATCTCGATCGGGTCGTGCGGCTGCGCCCTGAGCGCGCCCCGGGGGGCCTGCTGCACACCCGCCGCCCGCCAGCCGCTGTCGTCGAAGCCGGGACGGGTCCAGCCGTGCGGGGCCCGGCGTGCGTCGTACGTCTCGCCCGCGTAGAGGGAATTGGACAGGGTCGGCCCCTCGGTGATCCGCCACCCGCCGTCCGAGGCGACGGTGGTGCGGGAGCCGTCCGGGTGGTCGATCTCCAGCTGGGCCAGCAGCCGGGGCTCGCCGTGCCACGGCGGGCGGTGCCAGTTCCAGACGTTGGGCGTGGTCATGCCGAAGAAGCCGCGGCCGAGGGTGACACCGATGGCGTTCTCGCCGCGCCCGATCAGCCCGGTGACGTCGTGGACGGCGTACAACACGGTCTCGTCATAGTCCGTGAAGCCAGGGTCGAGCACCTGCCGGCCGACCCTGCGCCCATTGATCTCGGCCTCGTAGTAGGCGAGTCCGCTGATGTAGAGGCGAGCGCGGGAGATCCGCTGCCGCACGGTGAAGGCGCGGCGCAGCAGCGGCGCGGGCTGCTCCGGCGCGGCGACGCTCACCCCGCTGCCCCAGGGCCCCTGCCCGTAGGGGGCGAGAACGGCGGCCCGATCCCAGGCCGCGTCGTCGAACTCCGGGCGCTGCCAGCCTTCTTGGGGCTCAGTGGCGGAAACACGCCAGCCGGGGCCGGTGACCAGTTCATACGGTCCGTCACCGTCCTCCGTCTCGACGACCAGCCGGACCAGCAGGCCGCCGGGGTTCACGGAGGCGCCGGGACGGTTGGTGGCACGGGCGGCGAGCACCACCGGGCGGCCGGCGCCGCGGACCTCCTCCGTGAACTCGGTGACATCGACCGCGTGGCCGGTGCGCCAGCCATCCTGCTGCTCCGGCGCCTGCAGCACCTGCCGGCCGTCCAGATGGAGAGTGAAGTCGTCGTCGGCGGTGGCGACCACGGTGGCCCGCCGCACCCGCGTACCGTCCGGCAGACGCAGCACCGCCCGGAACCAGCGCGGCCCCACAGGGGCGTCGGAGGACGTGGCGTCCGGAGACCAGATCCACGAGGCACCGGAGAGGGAGGGCGGCTGCGGGGGCGGCTCGGCGCCGATCCAGCGGGCACCTGCGGCCTGCCAGTCGGCTGCCAACAACGTTGTCTCCCACCAGCGGACCTCGCTCCAGCGTGACGGCCGCCCGGCGCCGTCCCAGACCCGTACCCGCCAGTGGTAGCGGGTACGGGGTCGCTGCGCAGGCCCTTCGTAGGGGACGCCCACGCTGCGGTCGGACGCCACCTTCCCCGAGTCCCAGACCGGCTTGGCCGCCGCCCCGGTGCCATCCGTCAGCTCCCTTGGGTCGAGGGCCACCTGGACCTGGTACGCGCTCTGCTGGGCGCCGTGCCCCGGAGCGGACAACTCCCAGCTGAGATGGGGGTGTTCGACGTCGGTACCGAGGAGCCGCTCGGCGTACTCGACGGTGGTGCGCTCGACGCGGAGCGCTCCGGTGCGGTCGCCCTCCGGACCCCCCGCCGGCGTGCCGGCCGCCGCCGGGCCGGAGGAGAACGCGGTGAACCCGCCGCCCACGCCCGCCGTCGTGCCTTTCAGGAAGAGTCTCCGGTTCCAGAACTGGCCCATGCGCGTTCCTCGCTCGCTGTGTCGCCGCGGACAACGAAGCTGTGCTTGAAACGATTCAAAATTCCCCTTGCCGGGAAATGCTATGTACGCGAGTGGCACCCAACAAGGTGTGTGACAGCGGAGGTTGGGCGAGCGGCGGGGTTCAGGGTGGGGTTATCCCCACCAAGATCGTGCGGAGAGCTGCAGTGATTGTGTACCGCTCAACTTCTAGCGTCGATTGCGTAAGACGGTGACCGGGCCGATGGATCTCCAGCCGATGGCCCTGGACGCCTCGTTCTCGCGCCTGAAGCGCGCCCCACCCCGAGGAACAGCGCCATGATCACAATACGTGCGGCGACGTACCGTACCGCAGCAGCGGCTCTGGTTTTGGCGGGCCTCACGGCCTGCACCGCCGCCGGCCCAGAAGCCACCGGCACCAGCCCAGAAGCCACCGTTGCAGAACGCGAGGCTTCTACGGGCAAGAGCGCAGCCAGTGCCGTACCCGGGCTCGGCCGTTTCTATGATCAGCACCTTGCTTGGGGGAAGTGCGCACACGACCCCGACGACACCACCGGCCAGGACTTGGACAAAGCCGGCGCAGAGTGCGCGAACCTGACCGTGCCGCTTGACTACGCAGTCCCTCAAGGCCGAACGATCCCCGTGGCGATGTCGCGCCTTCAGGCCACCGACACCCGTCGTCGTATCGGCTCGATTCTGATCAACAACGGTGGCCCTGGAGTTCCTGCCCTGGCGTCCCCGCCGGACGTCCGAGCGGCGATGGGAGAAGTCGGGGCCCGCTACGACATCATCGGATTCGATCCGCGCTTTGTCGGACGCAGCACCCCGCTGGACTGTGGCTGGCCGATCGGCAACGCTCTTTTCTCGGCCGGCCTCAGCCGGGCCAGTTTCGATCGTCAGGTTGAGCTGCAAAAGAGCCTGGCCGACAAGTGCCGGGCCACCAACGCATCGGTGCTGCCGCACATCAACACACGTAACACGGCTCGCGACATGGACGTCATCCGGGGCGCGCTCGATGAACGGAGGATCTCCTACCTGGGCTACTCGTACGGCACCTACCTGGGCACGGTCTACACCCAGATGTTCCCCGGCCGCTTCGACCGCATGGTGCTCGACGGGTCCGTCGCCCCCAGCAGCTACACCCCTCAACTGCTGAAGGGTCTGGAACCGGAGAACGAGCAGGCCCTGTCCGCCTGGGCGACCTGGGCCGCGCAACGCCGCGGCACCTACTCCCTCGGCCGCACCCGCGTCGAGGTGCTGGCCACCATCGACCGTGTCATGTCGGCGGCCGCACGCAAGCCGCTGACCGTCGGGACCGCTCCCGATCTCTTCCGAATCGACGACACCCAGGTGCCGCTGCTGCTCTTCATGGGACTCTCGGACGACACGGACTCGGCCCGTGACGCCCTCGCCGGGCAGCTCTCCGTCCTCGCGAAAGCCGCGGACGGGCAACCGGCCCCGTTGACACCAGAGTTCGCTGCGGTTCTCCGGGTCTTCCTGACCGACGAGGACACCAACCTCGGCACCGTACAGACCGCTCTCGCCTGCGCGGACGGCACGGCTTCGCGCAATATCGAGCAGTACTGGCGGGACATCGAAGCCAGCCGCCGCACGCATCCCTTGTTCGGGCCCCTCGCCAACAACATCGTCCCGTGCGCCTTCTGGAAAACCCCGCCGGAGAAACCCATCCGAGTGCGTGACGACGCCGCCATGCTGATCGTGGCCGCAACCGGCGATCCGCGGACCACTTACAAGAGCAGCTCTGAACTCCACCGGCTGCTGCCGAGTTCCAAGCTACTCACCCTGAAAGGTGCCAACCGGCACGGCCTCTACGGGCAGTACGGCAATGCGTGCATCGACCACGAGGTCAACCAGTACTTGACCAGCGGGGAACTCCCGGCACGCGATGAGACATGCGAAACGCAGGGCACTTGAGGGTGAACCGCCCCGGACCGCCCGGCCAGGGCGGTTTTGCGGAAGATCCGCCACCAGCCTTCCCACCTTCCCACGGCCGGGATCGAGGAGGCGGTCCCAACGAAGTCCCTCCGGGGAGGGGTGAAGGGTGACCGCTCACTGGCTACCCCGATCCGGCGAAGCGAGCTCGTCGAACCGTCGGAGTGCTTCGGCGACCGCGGCGCGGTACGACTCGACGTTGCGTTCCTTGATCGACTCGTAGCCGCGGACCATGTCGGGCAGGGCGGCGATCTCCACGGCCACGCTGAGTGAGGTGGCGTCGACGCGGTTCGAGCGCGGCCAGGCGGGCTGAGCCCTTGAGGGCCTTGCCGTCCACGGCGATGATCTGCCGCGATCGGGTCTCGGGCATGTCCGCGGACGCGGTGATGCGGTGCCGGTCGGCCAGGTAGGCGCCCACAGCCTGGTCCAGGGCGTCGCCGTCAAGTGCCTGAAGGACGCGTCTGAGAGTGACCGGCTTGGGGCTGCGCCGCCGGCCCCGGCGTGAGCGCGGATCCGGAACCGATTCGAGGTAGGGGTCCAGGTCAGCGATCCGGTCCGCATCCAGCGGCCCCAGCTTCTCCAGCACGGCAGGGATAGGGGAAGATGCAACAGCAGGCACGGGATGTCCTCGTGATCATCTGGCTTCGACACCGCAATGATCACGAACCCCCGTGCCTGCTCTGCTATCCGCCCCTACCGGCCTGATCGTCAACCCTCCACGCAAGCACGGAACTTGACGGAGCCCTGCCCTGGTCTGGACGAGGGGCTGCACCTGTACGGCCTGCCGTCGGGAAGCGACGGCGGACCGTACCCCGCGGTCAAGGTCGCCGAGCACGACCGTGGCACCCCCACCACCGCCCGCACCCGCGACGGGGTCGTCGCGGGACAGCCTGCAGCACTGAATCGTGGTCGACGGCCGGCTCAGGTGGTGGCCTGGGGCTGTGCCGGGCTGAGGTGGTGTACGGCCGTCTGTGTGGCGTGCGGGGCTAGCAGGGCCTGTAGTTCCTCTGCCGCGAGCTTGAGGAGGTCGCCGTCGCGGGTGGCGTGGAGGGTTTCGAGGACGAAGGCGACGTGGGTGGAGTCCTCGGTGACGCGGGTTCGGTGGGCGTCGCGGTGGTTCCAGTGGCGGGTCAGGACGCCGGTGGTGTCCGCGTAGATGATCTCGCCGGGCTTGGGGTTCTCGACCGTGTCGGGTTCGCCGAGCGGGGTGAAGGACTCGGTGCCGTCGGCGTATCGGATGTCGACGTCGCCGGTGACGTGGTCCAGATCGAAGGCGCCGGCGGGCAGGCCGTGCCGTACGGAGACGGCGTTGTAGGAGTCGACCGGCGGATTGATGCGCGGCAGGCTGCCCTTCTTGGCGAGGCGGCGGCCGAGCGCGTCCACGCTGGGGCGGATGCGGCGGGGGTTGGTGCCGAAGGAGCGGTAGGCGGTGTGCCAGGCCTCGATGCGGGGGTCGGTCTCTTCGGCGGGCTGCCAAGTGCCCTCGGCGAGCTGCTGCTCCAGGTCTTCCAGGGCCGCGGTGGTGTGCGGCCAGGGTTCACGGCCGCGCAGGCCGGAGGCGATGACCAGGGCGATGAGGGTGTCGGGGAAGGCGTCCGCGACGGTGGGGGTGATGCGGAAGGCGGGCATGGGCGGGGTTTTCCGTTTCCTGCGTCCGGGCTTGGGCGGTGGTGGGGCGGGGTCAGGGTTTCCAGGCGCCGATACGGTCCAGGCGGCGGCGCTACCTGGTCTGTGCGGGCTGCCCAGGGTCGGCAGCAGAGCGATCGCAGCGCATCCTCTACTATCAACCGAACGACCGCACCGTACAACGCAATGACCGTCCCGTGTCAACCGACCGACCGCACGGTGCATTGAAGTGGCCGGCGACCAGTGGCGAGGATGGAGATCAGATGGCCGAGACAGCCGCAGCCCTGCGGACGGTCGCGCACAACGTCCGGGCGGCCCGCACCCGGGCAGGCCTGTCCCTGGAGGAACTCAGCCGTCGATCCCAGGTCAGCAAGGGAGCTCTGGTGGCACTGGAGAAGGCCCAGGGCAATCCCAACCTCGCCACCCTGGTCCGGCTGGCCGACACTCTCGGCATCTCGGTGTCCGCCCTGATGCAGGGCCCGCCCGAGGGCCGTGTCCGCGTCGTGGCCGCCGACACCGTGGCCCCCCTGTGGACCGGAGAACGGGGGAGCGAGGCCCGCCTCATGCTGACGACCTCAGGCCCTGCCCCCGTCGAGGTCTGGCGCTGGCAACTGGAACCGGACGAGGAGTACCCAAGTCACCCCCACCAGGCCGGAGTTGTAGAAACCGTCAGCGTCACCTCCGGCCGTATGACCCTGATCGTCGACGGCACGGAACACACCGTGGAAGCCGGACAGACCGCCACGTTCGACGGCGAGACCTCTCACACCTACCGCGGCACGGGCACGGAGACCTGCCACCTGATCATGACGGTCCATCTGCCGCCCGGCCCCGCTTCCAACATCTGACCGGCCCGGACGCCGCCGCACCCCACGAGGTCGAACCCTTCAGACCGACGGCGACAGTCCTGGCGTACCGCGACACGGCCCATGCGACGGACCTGGTGGCGCGCGGCCGCGGCAGCCTCGCGGCCTCCCTCGTCAGCGACGACCTCACCTGGACCACCGCCTTCCTCCAGGCAGCGGCCCCCTGGCACGGACGACTGCACCTGATGGACTCGGCGAACATGGCGCAGACAACCGGCCACGGGCTCCCCACTCCCTGCCCTGCGGCACGGCGGCCCCGGCCGGGCCGGCGGCGGCTCGGAATTGGCGGGTACGCACGGCGTCTTGGACCTGATGCAACGCACAGCACTCCAGGCCCCACCACGCCTGCTCGCGGCCCTCCGGCCCGGCGACTCCTCCTGACGGTCGGGCAGAAAGCGCTACGGCTTGATGCCCACCCCTGCCCAGAGGCTGACCTCGGCGTCCGTGGGCTCCGGCATGGGGCCCTCGGTGCTGTCGTCCGCGGCCTCCGGACGCCAGCGGTGGCCGAGGGTGATGCCGGGGGAGAGGAGGTCGAGGCCGTCGAAGAAGCGGGCGACGTCGGTCTTGGCGCGGAACTGCACGGGGGTTCCGGCGGTGGTGTAGATCTTCGTGACGTTCGCCCACGTCGTGGGGTCGAAGTCCGGAGTGCAGTGAGTCAGGGCGAGGGCGCTGCCCGAGGGGAGGACGCTCATGAGGCGGTCGACGATCCCGTACGGGTTCTGGGCGTCGGGGACGAAGTGCATGAGGGCGTTGAGGGACAGCGCGACCGGCTCGGACAGGTCGAGGACTTCGGCCAACTCGGGGGCGTTCAGGAGCGTTTCGGGCTCGTTGACGTCTGCCTCGATATAGGTCGTACGGCCCTCGGGGGCGCTGTGCATCAGCCTCTCGGCGTACTTGAGGACGAGCGGGTCATTGTCCGCGTACACGACCCTGGCCTGCGGGACGACGGCCTGCGCCACCTGATGCAGATTGGGCTCGGTCGGGATGCCGGTGCCTATGTCGAGCCACTGCCGGATGCCGTGCTCCCGGGCGAGGACACGGGTGGCGCGGTGCATGAAGGCGCGGTTCTCCCTGGCGCACACGAAGATGCCGGGGTACGCCGCCGCGACCCGCTCGGCAGCCTCCTTGTCGACGTCGAAGTGGTCTTTGCCGCCGAGGTAGTAGTCGTACATGCGGGCCGAGTGTGGCCTGCTGGTGTCGATGTGCCGCGCGGTGTGGGGGGAGGTCATCGTGTCCCTTCAGAGGTGTGCTTCGGCATGCCGGCCAGGTTGGGGGAGGCTGGTACGGGTGCTGCTTGTCGCTGTCCTGGTTCAGCTCTTCGTCAGGTGATCGGCGAGCCCGTTCTTGATCCCCGTGACGAACGCGCTGAACTCCTCCGGCGTGTAGATCAGCGCGGGACCGGCGGGATCCGTCGACTGCCGAAAGGCCACCCGGCCGTCGGCGAGCCGCTTCGTCTCCACGCACTGCCCGCCGCTGGTACCGCTCCACGGGCACTCCCAGCCCTGCTCACCGAGGGCCGTCGCGGGCATGCCGTTGTAGGTACCGCTGCCGGTGCTGCTCATGTGTACTCCTTGCGCATGCGGTTCAGGAGAGCCTTGCTCTCAGTGGTCGACGTCAGCAGGGACATCCGGTTGTGCGCCTCGAGATGGGCGGACACGTCGGAGCGCTGGTCGAGGTAGACGGCACCGGAGAGAAGCTCGGTGTAGACGATGTCCGGCAACTCCGGCTCGTCGAAACGGAAGTAGGTGAAGGCGGCGAACGCTCCGGTGTGCGCGCCCGCGCTGAACGGCACGATGTCGAGGCTGACATGCTCCATCTCGGCCGCCGCCAGCAGCGCGTCGATCTGCTCGCGCATCACTTCAGGACCGCCGACGACCCGGTGCAGTACGGCCTCTTCCATCACCACCCACAGGGTGGGCGCCGCAGGCTTCGTCAGCAGGCTCTGTCTGCGCAGGCGCAGATCGACTCTCCGCTCGAGTTCCTCGTCGCTGTCGTTGGGAAAGCCGGCGCGCAGTACGGCCCGGGCGTACCCGCGGGTCTGCAGCAGGCCCGTGACGTAGTGGGGCTCGTACGTACGCAGGGTCCTGGCGCCGCTCTCCAGGCTGACGTAGGCGGTGAACCAGCCGGGCAGCACATCGCGGTAGCGGTGCCACCAGCCAGGCCGGTTGGCCTTTTCGGCCAGCTCGATGAACTCGTCGATCTCCTGCCGGTCGACCCCGTACGTCTGCAGCAGCAGCTCCACGTACAGGATCTTGAGGCTGACCTCGGCCTTCTCCAGCCGCCGAATCGTCAACGGCTTCACCCGCAGGGCCTTGGCCGCCTCGTCCAGCGACACCCCGGCGCTCAGCCGCAGGTCCTGCAGCCGCTTGCCGAGGATCATGCGCAGAACGGTGGGAGCGCCGCTGCCGGCGCCCGAACGGGCTTCGCTCACGGTCTTACCTCCTGAGTGAGTGTCACCGGCGGAGCTGAAGGAGTGTCACCGGCATGAGTGTGACAGCGACTTGGTGATGACGCCAGCCGGATACCGGCCTCCTGAAATTATCAGGCAGGAGGTTGCAGCTTGAACGGACCGGGCAGCATAGTGTCACCATGACCGATCTCACCGACCGCGATGACACTCATCAACTCCCGGACGCGATCCGGGAGTTGACGTGCATCACGGTCGAATCGGGCACCAGCTGCCACACCGGACGACCCCCACGTCGGCCCGGTGAGGCTCCCCCCTCAGCTCCTCGCACTACCCGTCCCCTGACGGAAGGCGACCACCGTGCCCTCCCTTACGTCCCCTCCCTCCCCCCAACTCCTGGCCGGCACCGCCCCGTCCAGGGTCCACTGGCTCGAACTCAAGGCATGCCCGGCCGGCGTCGGTGAAGCCCGGCGCGTAATGGGCGAGCGGCTGCGCACCTGGCGACTGCCCGAGCAGGTGCGCGAGGACGCGCTCCTGATCCTTTCCGAGCTGGTCACGAACGCGATACGCCACACTCCCAGTGCGCGGATCCTCTGCTGCGCCGGCCTCACCGCGGACCGGCTGCTCCACCTCGAAGTGCACGACGAGGGCCTCACGGCGCGGACCCTGCCCCCACGCGACCCGAGCCCGGAGGACGAAGGCGGCCGTGGACTGTTACTCGTGGAGCACTTCGCGGACGCGTGGGGCGCCGAGCGCTCCGTTCTCACCGGGGGGAACACGGTGTGGGCGGCCTTTGCCTCGGGGTGCGGGTGACTCCGTACCGGAGGTACCGGAAGTGCCAAGGGTGCCGGAAGTGCCGGAAGTGAAGAGGCGGGACTGACCGGGACAGGAACCGTATCTTCCCGGATGGGCGTTTTACGGTGTCTTGATGCGAATTGTTCCTAGGTGGGCCTTGCTCTCGTCGGGGTGTGCGCCCGTCCTACTGGCCGGAGGCTGGGCGATCGCGGCGGTGCTGGAGGGGCCCGCCTACGACCCCGTCAGCCAGACGATCAGCGTCCTGGCCGCGTACGGGGCCGCCGGATCCTGGGTGATGACCGCAGGGCTGCTCGCCCTGGGCGCCTGCCACCTGCTGACCGCCTGGGGGCTGCGCGCGGCCGCACTCGCCGGTCGTGTGGCGCTGGCCGGCGGGGGAGCGGTGACCCTGGCCGTGGCGCTGTTCCCGGCGCCGAGCAGTGGAGGTTCGCTACGTCACGGCTTCATCGCCGGGGCCGGATTCGCTCTCCTGGCGGTGTGGCCGGTTCTGGCAGCCGATCGCCGAAGGGGCGCGCCCTGGGGGCTCCGGCCCGCGCCCTCTTTCGCGGCGACCGCCCTGATGACTGTCACGGCGGCATGGTTCGTACTTGAAATGAACCGTCATGGTGCCGCCGGCGTCGCCGAACGCGTGGTGACCTCGATCCAGTCCCTCTGGCCTTTCGTGGTCGTCGCTTCCTGCGTTCGCCATACCGACGAGGGGGAATCTGCGATGTGAGTGGTGAATGCCTGATGAAGGGGCTTCACTTCCCATTGGCGAGATATTCGCCGATCTTCTTCCGCATGAATACGGAGGACTCCTTCGCCTTCTCCTCCCAGGCGAACACACAAGCCGTGAAGGTGCTGTCGAAACCGACCGCATTGAGCTCGCGGAAGAGTTCCCCGAAGTCGACCTCGCCCTCGCCCATGTTCAGGTGCTGGTGGATGCGGGCCGGGGTGCCGGGCGGGTTGAGGATCTAGCGGTTGCCCGAGGATGCGGTGTGGTCGAAGGCGTCGGCGAGGTGGACGTGGGTGAGCAGGTCGCCCGCGTACTCGATGATGCCGGGGGCGTCGTTGCCGATGTGGAAGGTGTGCGGGGCGCAGTAGAGGAATCTGACGTTCGGGTGGTTGATACCGCGGATGAGGTTGATCGCGTCGTAGCCGTTCTCGATGAAGTCGTCGGGGTGCGGCTCCAGGGCGAGGTGGATGCCCTCGCGTTCGAACAGCGGCAGCAGTTCGGCCATGGACTTCCAGAACTGGGCCTCGCTGCGGTCCGGGTCCTCGGGGCGGCCGTTGAACTCGGAGATCATGCTGGTGACGCCGAGATCCGCGCTGATCTGGATGGCCCGCTTCCAGTACCGTACGGCGGCCTGCCGCGCGTCCTCGTCCGGACCCGACCAACGGAACAGCGGGAGTACGGACGAGATGCCGACCGACGCCCGCGCCCGCCAAGGCCTTGCGGAACTTTGCGACCGTGTCGTCGTCGACGCGCGGGTGGCGGAAGAACGGGAACCTCGCGCGGCGAGAGCTCGATCCACTCGTAGTCCAACTCGGCTACCACGGCGGGCAGTTCGAGCAGGGGGGTCCTGCGGATCATGTACGGGTCGAGGGCGATCTTCATGGTGGTGTGGCTTCTCGGTGCGGCCGCCTTAAAGCGCTTTAAGTGCTGGTACTATCGGCGCGTCGCAGATGGATGTCAAGGGTGTGGCCCAAAGACCAGGGAGGTCGCGTGGACGAGGTCGGCTCCGGTGCCCCCGCGGGCGGCAACGGCGCCGCTCCGCGTCCCCGCCTGGAGGACGTAGCCGCGCGCGTCGGCCTGTCGACGGCGTCGGTGTCACTGGTGTTGCGGGGCGTGCCCGGGCCCAGTGAGCGCACCCGGCAGCGCGTCCTGAAGGCCGCCGCCGAACTCGGTTACCGCCCCGACCGCACCGCCAGCGCCCTGGCCAGCAGGCGCAGCCGGCTGCTCGGCGTCATGGTCGACATCCACAGTCCGTTCCACGCCGAGTTGGTCGAGCACCTGCACACGGCCGCCGAAGAGGTGTGTTACGACCTCGTCCTGAGCACCCTGACCCGTACCCGCGACGAGAACACGGCCATCGAGACGCTCCTGGCCTTCCGCTGCGAGGCACTGCTCCTGCTCGGCCCGGTGGCCCCCGCCTCCGTCCTCGCCGAGCTCGACCGCAGGGCGCCCGTCATCTCCGTCGGCCGCCGGATCACCGGGGCCGAACTGGACGTCGTCCGCAGCGCCGACGACGACGGAGTCGGCCAGATCGTCGACCACCTGGTGGGCCTCGGACACCGCGCGATCGCGTACGTCGACGGCGGCAAGGGTGTCATCGCCATCGACCGGCGCCGCGGCTACCGGAGTGCCATGCGCCGTCACGGTCTCGACGGGCAGATCAGCGTCCTGCACGGGAACATCACGGAGGAAGCCGGCGAGAAGGCCGGCCTGCACTTCCTCGACGCAGGCGATCTGCCGACCGCCGTCGTGGCCTACAACGACCAGAGCGCCATCGGCCTGCTCACCGCCTTCCGGCGAGCCGGGATCGACGTCCCCGGCACGGTTTCCGTCGCCGGCTACGACGACGACACCCTGTCCCGGCTGGCCGCCTTCGACCTCACCACCGTCAGCCAGAACGCCGAGGAACAGGCCCGCCAGGCCGTGACGGCCGCCGTCGAGCGCCTCGACCAGGGGCGTACCGGGCCCCGCGAGATCGTCCTCGCTCCGTCGCTGGTGGTGCGGGGGAGTACGGCTCAGCCGCGCTGATCCGGCAGGTGGGCTGCATGCGGGGCAGGCGCCTCCCGCCGCGCCGTCGCAGGGCGCGTCGCCACGCGGTCGACGGACCGCCCCTCAAGGAGGACCCGCGTCGTCCTGCGGAAAGCCGTACCGTCCCTGCAGCCGGACAAAGCGGGCCGCGGTCACCATCCGCCGTTGCTCCAGCCCGGATGGGGTGCGTACGAAGCACACGACGCGCTCGTGTCCGCCCGGCCCGATCGGCTGCACCAGGCGGCCGGACGGCCGCACCTGTGCGATCAGCGGTGCGGGCACCTCCGGGAATGCGGCCGACACGACGATCGCGTCGTACGGAGCGCGGTCCGGCACGCCGCCGCTGCCGTCGCCGACTCGTAGCTCCACGTTCTGGACCCGCTGCCGCGCGAGATTGTCACGCGCCTGGCGGGCGAGGTCCGGGCGCATCTCGATGCTGACCACGTCGGCGGCGAGCCGGGCGAGCAGCGCCGTCTGGAAGCCGAGACCGGTACCGATCTCAAGGACATGCTCGTACCCCTCCAGGCCAAGGCACTCGATCATCATGGCGGACAGCGACGGCTGAGTCGTGACCTGCCCTTCCCCGATCGCAACGGGTTCGTCGCGGTATGCGGCGGCCACCTGACAGGCCGGAACGAATTCCGCCCGGGGCGTCGTCCGTACGGCATCGAGCAGCCGCTCGTCCCTGATCCCGGCGGCTGCGAGGGCTCGCACGAGATCTCCGGGCTTCCTGGCGGCGGAGTTCATGGGCTGCTCACCACACCTCAGCCTAGGAAGCTCGTGGCAGCCGGGCGAGCGGGTGAGGGTTGCCGGACCAGGTCTGACTCCCGTCCGGCAACCCTGCGGGCAGACGATGCCCTACGGACGGATCAGAGCGCGCCCTGGGCCCAGGGGCCGGTGATCGCGAACGTGATGCCGGGCGTCTGGATGTTGACGAACAGCCAGTTGCCGTTCTTCGGCTCGAATACGGATCCGGCCCACTCGGAGCCCCTGTGGTCGGCGGCCGGGACGTTCTTGCCCGCGGTGCCGCCGCGAAGGTCGACGCTGTTGACGGCGAAGCGGAAAATCTCGCCCTCCGTGGTCAGTCCATGGACGTACTCGGTGCCGCCGCCGTCCTCGCAGAGCACCAGGCCTCCGCGAGGGCTGACGCACATGTTGTCCGGAGCGTTGAGCACGTCGGCGCCGGGGGAGGCGAAGAGCACCCGGAACTCGTCGGTGGCCGGGTCGAGTTCGAAGACCTGCCCCTGGCGGGCCTGGCCGCCGTCGGTCGTGATCACGTAGATGCGGTCGTTCCCGTACCAGGCGCCCTCGAGGCGGCTGAAGACGGCGGCGCCCTTCGCCTGAGCCTGGAGCCGCACCGTGTCCGTCGCCGGGTCGACGTCGTCCACGGGCACCCAGGAGACGGTGCCGTACGCCTTCTCCCCGTCCAGGCGGGTGTCGTACGTCGCGGCGCCGATGCGCATGGCCTCCAGCCGGCCGCCCTTGGACAGGTCGCCACGGACCGCCGGCACGAAGCGGTACAGGGAGGCGTCGCCTCGGTCCTCAGTCTCGTAGACGTAGCCGGTCGCCGGGTCGATGGCGATGGCCTCGTGGTTGAACCGCCCCATTGCCTTGTACGGCTCGGGGTTGCCCTTGCCCTCCGAAGCCACCTCGAAGATGTAACCGTGGCGCTTGCCGGCCGTCGTGGAGAAGGTCTCCTCGCAGGTCAGCCAGGTGTTCCACGGGGTGGGACCGCCGGCGCAGTTGCGGATGGTGCCGCCGAGGCTGCCGTAGGACTCCAGCCATTTGCCCGCGTCCGGGTCGAAGACCATCGTGGTGGTGCCGCCGCCGGCCTCGGGGTTGTAGGCCGGGGCGGTGAAGGCGGGTCCGGCGCCGCGCTCGTGGTTGCGGACGATGTGGAGCTTGTCGTCGTATCGGAAGGCCGCCATGCCGTCGTGCGAGCCCGGGGTGCGTACCCCGTCGTCCATGAGGTCGTTGGTCCAGCCGTAGGAGATGTACTCGAAGCCGCGCGGCAGCTGCAGCAGTTCCAGTCCGGTCGCCTGGTCCTTGACCGGGCGCAGCGGGCCGTACCCGGCGTCGAATTCCAGCTTGACCGGCGCGGCTGCCGCCGTTCGCGCCGCGAGGGCCTGGAAGGGGACGGACGCGGCGGCGGCCACGGCCGCTCCGCGCAGGAGAGTGCGTCGTTCCGGACCGGAACGGGTGGGTCTTCCAGCGGACTTGGCTGACATGGGGGTCCTCTCGATACGACAAAACGATGCGACGAACGAGGGGGCGGCGGGTGTCACCCTAGGAGGCAGGGCTTGGTTGTTTGCCCAACGGGGAGTGAGCGTTGGGAGAACGTGAGCGCTCCGCGGGGTGCCTCCGGCGGTGGGGCGGCTGCGGGTTGCCTGTGGTTGCTCGCGCCCCGCGGCGGAGCCGCAAATGTCACAGCCCCGCGCCCCTGGGTAGCTGGTGGATGCGGGGTCGCGGCCCGGTGCGTCAGCCCGTCGCCAACAGGGCATACGGCTCTCGACGAGGTCTACCTGGACGAGTACACCGACTCGGGCACCAACCCACGCGTGCGGTCCTTCGACCTCCAGCGCTGGGACCCCGGGGCCGGCCAGTGGGTGACCTTCGCGAGCCGCGACGACGGCATCGGGCACGACCGCACCGTGACCGGCTTCGGCAGCGTCACGACCTCCCGGCTCCGGGTGGCGCTGACCGGGCAGATCGCGACGGAGCAGTACACCCCGACGCTGACCGAGATCGCTGTGTACCGCACCGACGAGTAGACGGGCCGGAGGGCCTGGTCAGAGGAGGATGACGGTCTTGCCGCGGGAGTGTCCGGTGCGGGCGCGGGCCACCGCGGCGGGGGCGTCGGCCAGGGGGACTTCGGCGTCGATCGTGACCCGGAGTTTGCCCGCGGCGGCGAGGTCGGCGAGGGCCTCGAGTTCTGCGCGGCTGGGGTTGTTGGAGAGGTTGACGCCGCGGACCCCTCGGGCGGCCAGCGCGTCGGGGTCGGCGGCGCCGTTGGTGCTGACCAGGATGCCGCCGGGTTTGAGCAGGCCTGCCAAGGAGTCGGTGTCGCCGCCGTGCATGGTGATCAGGTCGAGGACGGCGTCGATGCCGTCGGGGTAGGCGGCCAGGACCTGTTGGGCGGTGGGTGCGGCGTGGAAGTCGATGGTTTCGTGGGCGCCGAGGTCGCGGAGATGGTCGGCGATGTCGGGGGTCGCCGTGGCCAGCATCCGGGCCCCCTGGAGGGCGGCGAACTGGACGGCGGACTGGCCCACGCCGCCGGAGGCGCCGTTGACGAGGATGACGTGCCCGGTGTCGAGCCGGGCCGTCTCGATGGCCTGGTAGGCGGTCATGCTGGCCGTGGGCAGTGCCGCGGCGACGGGGAACGGCAGGCTGTCGGGTGTGCGGGCGAGCTTGCCGTCCTCGGGGGCCAGGACGTACTCGGCGTACGAGCCGCGCCCGTGCTGGACGCTCATGAACTGGCCGTAGACGGTGTCGCCGGGCCGGAAGCGGGTCACCCCGGCGCCAATACTCTCGACCACTCCGGCGCCGTCCGAGCCCATGACGAGCGGGAACTCGTGCTCGACGGCGTTCCTCAGGGCGCCGTCGGCGACCTTCCAGTCGAAGGGATTGAGCGCGGCGGCGTGCAGGCGCACCAGCACCTCGCCCGGACCCGGCTGCGGTACGGGCAGGTCGGTCAGCCGGGGCTCGGCTCCGAAGCCGGTGATGACGACTGCCTTCATGGCTATGCCTCCCAGGTGACGGTGAGTTCGTTGCGGCGGCCGAAACGTTCGAGATGGCTGCTCACCACGTCCTGGATGGCGGTGAGCGTGGTCCCGTCCGGTGAGGTGACGCGGATCAGCAGGTGGTCGTCCGCGGGCTGGAGTACGACCTCGGTTTCCTGGAAGGCGAGGCGGTGGCCGCCGTCCGGGGTCTCCTCTACGGGGATCTTGCGGCCGAAGTGGGAGGCGAACTGCTTGGCGTAGCGCGGGGCGGCGTCGGTCGTGACACGGCCGAGGGAGGAAGGCATGGGTGGCTCCTGGGTGTGGGGATCGGATGGGCCCGCAGCCCCTGGTGCGGTCAGCCGACCAGGGCGGTGACCGTGGCCGTGTCGGGCAGCGCGATGGTGTGGTGGGTGTGCTGGGCCTTGGCGTGCAGGTAACGGACGTTGTCGTCGGTGGCGAAGACACCGGTCCGCCGGATGAAGCGAACGGCGACGCCCAGGTCCCTCAACTGCCCTGCCTTGTCAGGGTTGTTGGTGAGCATGTCCAGCTCGGCGATGTCGAGGGCGGCGAGCATCTGGGCGGCGGCGGTGTAGTCGCGGGCGTCCTCGGGCAGTCCGAGCGCGGTGTTGGCCTCGTAGGTGTCCAGGCCCGCGTCCTGGAGGGCGTAGGCGTCGAGCTTGTTGTAGAGCCCGATGCCGCGGCCCTCCTGGCGGAGGTAGAGCAGGACGCCTCCGGTGGCGGCGATGCGCTCCACGGCTTCGCGCAGCTGCGGGCCGCAGTCGCAGCGGGCCGAGCCGAACACGTCCCCGGTCAGGCACTCGGAGTGCAGCCGCACCAGCGGTGCCGCGCCCGCCGTGGGGTCGCCGAGGACGAGCGCCACATGCTCCTTGCCGTCGGCCAGACCGCCGAAGGTGACGGCCTCGGCGGTGACCTCGTACCCGTCGGGGAAACGCAGCGGGATGGTCACGCGCGTGCGTACCGCAGCACTGCCGAGAACGGTCTGACCTGCTGAGAGGGACGCGTGCATGAGGGCTCCTCGAGGATCGGACGAGCGCGGTTCAGATGTGAAGCTCGATGCTTGAATGCTTGAACGATAGCCTGTGCTTCAAATTTTGAACACACCGAAGCGTGTGGTGCCGATCACGCCGGCTCGAGGGGCTGCGCGGTGCAGACCGCGACATCGGCGGGATCAACCTACGGTCGCTGTCCTGGGCGACGACGTACTGCGGTCGTGGTACGCACACTGCACGCCGTGGGTTGACGCCCGCGCCCGCGTTTCTCGAGAGCCTTGAAGCCTCAAAAGACATGAGGTGGATTGTTGTGATCGAGGTAACCGACCTCAGCAAGAGGTACGGCGACAAGCTCGCCGTCGATGAACTCAGCTTTGCTGTGCGCCCTGGAGTGGTCACCGGATTCCTCGGGCCCAACGGCGCGGGAAAGTCGACCACGATGCGGATGATCATGGGTCTTGACCGGCCGTCGTCCGGCACGACGCGTATCAACGGCCGCCCGTACGAGCAGCACAAGGCGCCGCTGCACGAGATCGGGGCGCTGCTGGAGGCGAAGGCGATCCACCCCGGGCGCTCGGCCTATGACCACCTGCTGGCTCTGGCGGCGAGCAACGGCATCGGCAAGCGGCGGGTGCTGGAAGTGATCGACATGGTCGGGCTGACGGAGGTGACCCGCAAGCGGGCGGGCGGCTTCTCGCTCGGCATGGGCCAACGGCTCGGCATCGCCTCGGCGCTGCTCGGTGACCCCCAGGTCGTGATGCTCGATGAGCCGGTCAACGGCCTTGATCCAGAAGGCGTGTTGTGGATCCGCAACCTGCTCAAGGATCTCGCCGACCGGGGGCGGACCGTCTTCGTCTCCTCCCACCTGATGAGCGAGATGGCGCTGATCGCCGAGGACCTGATCGTGATCGGACGCGGGCGACTCCTGTCCGCCGGTCCGCTCGCCGACTTCATCGCCGGGTCCTCCACCCGCAGCGTACGAGTGCGCTCCCCGCAGGCCGCGGACCTGCGCGCCCTGCTGCTGGGCGACGGCGTCTCGGTTTCCACCAGCGAGCCCGGCGTCCTGGACGTCACCGGACTGGAAGCGGCCGAGATCGGCGAACGCGCCGCGGCCGCCGGCCTGGTGCTCCATGAACTGTTCCGGCAGGAAGCCTCCCTCGAGGAGGCGTTCATGGAACTGACCCGCGACTCCGTCGAATACCACGCCACCTCCGCCGAACCCGTCACGACGGGAAGGACGAACTGATGAGCACCACAGACCTCGCCCCGCAGGACACGAACATCACAGCCGCCCGGCCGGCGGACCGTCAGCGCGTCACCTTTCCGCGGGTCATCCACATGGAATGGATCAAGCTGCGGTCGCTGCGCTCGACGACCTTGACGCTGGCGATCACGGTGGGCCTTCTCGTCGGCTTCGGGCTGCTGTTCAGCAGTCTGGTCGGCTCGGGCGAGGGCCCCGGAGAGGACGATTTCGGCGACCCGACCGCGATCACCCTGGGCGGAGTGACGCTCGCCGCGCTGGCCATCGCGGTGCTCGGAGTGCTGATGACCGCCGGTGAGTACGCCACCGGAACCATCCGCGCCACACTCGCCGCGGTGCCCGCCCGGTTGCCCGTGCTGTGGGGCAAGGTGGTCGTCTTCGCCGCGGTGAGCTTCGTACTCATGCTCATCGCGGCCCTGGGAGCCTTCCTGCTCGGCCAGTCGGTCCTGTCCTCCCGCGACATGGACACCGCCGCGCTGTCGGATCCGGGGGTGTTCCGCGCGGTCATCGGCGCGGCGGTCTACCTGACCGGCGCCGGCCTGATCGGCCTGGCGGTCGGGTCCCTGCTGCGCAACACAGCCGGTGCGATCACGCTCGTGGTGGGCGCACTGTTCGTGGTGCCCGGCCTGGTCCAGCTGCTGCCCAGCAGCTGGAACGACGCCATCGGCCCGTACCTGCCGTCGAGCGCCGGGAACGCCATCATGGCGGTGCAGACGGAGGGCGACGCGCTGTCACCCGGGGGCGGGCTGGCGGTGTTCGCCGTGTACCTCGTTGTCCTCATGGCGGGCGCGGCGGTTCTGCTCAAGCGGCGCGATGCGTGAGTGCGGGACTTGAGGGCGGTGCTTGAGGGCGGCGCCTGCGCCGGTCGCTGCCGGAGCTCTTGCTGCCCGTTCGTACGGCTCTGGCGTACGGGCGGGTGGTGCCGTTCGTCGGTACTGGCCCGGCTGCGCCTGCCCTCATGAATCCGATGCTTGGGCAAAATGGACGGTCTCTCTTAGCAGACGGGGAAAATGGAAATGTCCGAGTATTCGTTGGCCCTCAGCGATGCGGAGATCGAGCGGTACCGGCTCATGGCCGAAGTCGCCGAGGCGAGGGAACGTGACCTGTGGGCGGCCGCAGGAGTGGCTCCCGGTGCGCGGATCGCGGATGTGGGATGCGGACCCGGCGCGATCGCGGTGCGGCTGGCGGACACGGCCGGTTCCGACGGCGCGGTGTGGGCGGTCGACCGGGACGGCGACGCGCTGGCCGTGGCATCCGCCCTCGCCGAGAAATCCGGGGTGCGGGTGCACACGGCGACAGGGTCCGCCGAGGCCACCGGGCTGCCCGCCGACACCTTCGATGTCGTGATGCTCCGGCATGTCCTGGCCCACAACGGTGGCCGTGAGCAGGCGATCGTCGATCACCTCGCCACGCTGGCCAAGCCCGGTGGCGGAGCCGTGTACCTCGTCGACGTCGACGCCGACTCCTTCCGGCTGCGTGGGGCCCCGGAGGCGTACGAGGAAATGGACGAGCGGTACCGCGAACTGCACCGCCGACGCGGCAATGACCTCACCGTCGGCACCCGGCTCGATGAACTGCTCACCGCGGCCGGCCTGGAACTCGTCGCCTTTGAGGGCCACATCAATGTGATCACGCCGCCACCGGGTATGCGCGGTCCGGCCTGGGCCGCCCGCGACGCCATGATCGCCGAAGGCCTGGTCACGCCGGAGGACGTCGCCCGCTGGGACGAGGAGTTCCGCAAGGTGGAACGCGAGGAGCGCGATGTCAGGTTCTTCGCCGCCAACTTCGTCGCCTTCGCCCGGAGGCCTTGAGGCGTAGGTCCTCAGTACTCCTCAGTACGCCTCAGCGCCGCTCCGTGACGAGACGTTACTTGGCTGGGAAGGTCGCGGCGAAGGCGCGTCCCTCGTCGATCCACCGGCCGAGGATGTCGTCCTCCGTGAGCGCGGTCCCGTCGACGAGGACCCAGCCGCGCATCGGGCGGCCGCTCATATCCATGACGCGTGTGCCGGGTCGGGTCAGAGCAGCGTCGGCGTTGTCGGTGCCGACCCGCACCATGAGATCGTCGCCGCTCACGCACACGGCCATGTTGCCGCGGTACAGGAAGGCGAGACCGCCGAACATCCGCTGCTCCTTGATGTCCGGATCAGCGCCGAGCCGGTGTCGGATCCGTTCCGCCAGTCCCTCGTCGTACGCCATAGCGGTTCCTCCTAACGTCCGACGAGCCGGTGCTCGAGGTCACGCAGGTCCTTGCCGATGGAGGAGCGTACCTGGCGGGCCAACAACGGCGCGGCCAGCCGGTAGAAGCCACCTTCGCCGCCCCGGACGCGGATGCGGGCGAGAGTGCCCCTCGGGTTCTGCTCGAAGGTGTAGGTGACGTGCATGGGCATCGGTCCGGCCACGGAGAGCATGTCCAGCAGACGGGGTGGCTCGTACGCCGCGACGCGCAGGACGTAGTCGATGCGCCGACCGAGGAAATACGCCCTACGGGTGACCTCGGCGCCCACACCGAAGCCGCCGTCGTCCGCCTCCCGGGTCAGCTCGGCGGTGCGGATGCCCTGGGTCCACTCGGCGTCATGGCGCCAGTCCATGGCGTACTCGGCGACCTGCTCGGGCGGGAGCGGGATCACGCGCTCCGTGCTCACGTCGATCGTCATCGTGCTGCTGCCTTGTCCTCGACCGGCCCGGACCCGTGGCCCTGTTGCCGTGCCCAGGATCCTCCAGGCGGGAGGCGAGCGCACGACGAGCTGCCGGATGCCGTCCGATGCTCTCGGATGCCAGTGGAAAGCGCTATGTGCTGGTGCGTCGCAGAGGGACAACGCCTGATTTTCGCGAGACGCTGCCGCCGGGCCGCGGGCGTGCCGGCTCCCGCCCCTCACCCCTGTCCGCTCTTCCTTCCCAGGAGCCCCCGTCATGACAGCATCGCCCGCCCCGTCCGCTGAGGACGGCTACCGCTTCGACGACCTGAGCGCGCTCTTCATCAACTGCACGCTCAAGCCGTCACCTCAGCTCAGCCACACCCAGGGACTCATCGACAAGAGCCGTTCGATCATGGACTCCCGTGGGGTGACGACGGAGCTCGTCCGCGCGGTCGACCACGACATCGCTCCGGGCGTCTACCCGGACATGACCGAGCACGGCTTCGCCACCGACGCCTGGCCCGCGCTGTACGAGCGGGTGATGGCCGCCGACATCCTCGTACTGGCCGGGCCCATCTGGCTGGGCGACAACAGCTCCGTCACCAAGCAGGTCATCGAGCGCCTGTACAGCTGCTCCAGCCTCCTCAACTCCCAGGGCCAGTACGCCTATTACGGGCGGGTCGGCGGCTGTCTGATCACCGGCAACGAGGACGGCGTCAAGCACTGCGCCATGAACGTCCTCTACAGCCTGCAGCACCTCGGCTACACCATCCCGCCCCAGGCGGACGCGGGCTGGATCGGCGCCGCGGGGCCCGGCCCGTCGTATCTGGACCCCGGTTCGGGCGGCCCGGAGAACGACTTCACCAACCGCAACACCGCGTTCATGACCTGGAACGTGATGCACCTGGCGGCCCTGCTCAAGCGTGCCGGCGGCATCCCGGCCCACGGCAACCAGCGCACGGAATGGGACGCAGGCTGCCGGCCGGGGGCGGACAACCCCGAGCACCGCTGAGCCGGGGGCGACGGGGCGACGGGGCGACGTAAGGATTCCGTCATCGGCTGCGGGGTGCGGGACGGCCGTCCGTTCCCGTTGAGTGGGGGAGGATCAGGCAAACACTCAGGAGGCGAGTCGGGGATGGGGCGCGTGCGCAAGGTATTTACGGGGCCGTTGGTCATCGCGGTGCTGGTGGTGGCGGTCGGCGGAGTCGGCTTCGGTCTGTACTGGTTCCAGCCGTGGAAGCTGTGGCAGGACGAGACGGTCCAAGAGGATCTGCCCGGGGTCACGGAGACCTCCGCTCCTCCTGCTGCGGCGCCTGCACCCGCCGAGGAACCCACTGACCAGCCCTCCGAGTCGCCCTCGCGCGCCACCGGTCCGCAGACGCTGTCGAGCGGTGAGCTGATCAGCCACGAGCACACGACATCGGGCACGGTGAAGCTCGTACGGCTCGCCGACGGCTCCCATGTCGTCCGGCTGGAGAACCTCAACACCAGCAACGGCCCGGACCTGCGCGTCTGGCTGACCGACGCGCCGGTGAAGGAAGGGCAGGCCGGCTGGCACGTCTTCGACGACGGCAAGTACGTCAGCCTGGGCAAGCTCAAGGGCAACAAGGGAAGCCAGAACTACGCCCTGCCCAGTGACGTGGACCCGTCGACCTACAGCAGCGTGAGCATCTGGTGCGACCGCTTCGACGTGTCGTTCGGCGCGGCCGAGCTCGGGCGGGCCTGACAGGACGGCAGGATTACGGCCGCGGCACCATCGACATCACGGCGGCGACGGTCGCGCACTGCACGGGGGGCCGTGCGATCTGGCTGGAGGGCGGGTTCGTCGCGGCATGACAGGCGCCGATCAGCGTCGGCCTGCCTTGCGTTGCAGGGACTCCCGACGCGAACGCAGCTTCTTCTGCCGCTTCTGGCTCTCCTTGCGACGCTGCGCGCGCTCGCGGGCTGCCGGGCTTCTGAGCTTCGTGTGGTCCGGCAGCCGGAGCAGCCCCCACACCAATCCGACGATCAGGGCGAGCATGAGGATCCCGAGGACTGCCGCCAACACGGGCGGCAGCTCCGCGACCTGTTCGATCCTGTTCCGAAGGTTCAACCTGGCCCCCCGCCTTACTCCGCCCCGCGCGGCACCGCACCCTAACAGCGGGCTCTTCACCGGTGGAAAGTGGCCCCGCCTGCGCCACGAAAGGTTTGCTTAGTAGCGTAAAGACGCTTTATGTTTCTTAGCGTGATGCTGACCCGACGCGAACGCGAGATCATCGCGCTCCTGCGTCGCGATCCGCTCGCCGGGCCGCAGGCGATCGCGGATGCGATCGGGACTACGCGCTCCGCAGTGAACGTGCACCTGTCGAACCTGGGCAAGAAGGGCGCGATCCTGGGGCGCGGCTACATCCTGCGTCAGGAGAACGCGGTGGTGGTCATCGGCGGCGCGAACATCGACAACAAGGTCTGCAGCCTCGCGCCCGTCCAGCACCGTACGAGCAACCCCGGCCGGTCGAACACCACTCCGGGCGGGGTCGGACGCAACGTCGCGGAGAACCTGGCGCGGCTGGGCACCCCGACCCACCTCATCGCGGCGGTTGGGCGCGACGCGGCGGGCGGGCGGCTGCTCGGTGACACGCAGGCAGCGGGTGTGCGTGTGGACCATGTGCACCGCAGCACGCATCCGACCGGCACCTACACCGCGGTGCTCGATGCCGACGGGGACATGGTGGTGGCCATCTCGGACATGGCGGCCACGGACGCCCTCACGCCCCAAGACCTCCAGCACGCGCGGGAGCTCATCGCGAACGCGAGCCTGCTTGTACTCGACGGCAATCTCCCGGCCCCCGTGCTGACATACGCGCTGGACATCGCCCACCCCGCCGGTGTCCCGACCGTGATCGACCCGGTGAGCGCACCCAAGGCCGCACTCCTTGCCCCGCTGATCGCCCGGGAGCGGCCGATCTTCGCCCTCACTCCGAACCTGGAGGAGCTCGAGGCGATCACCGGCCGGCCCGTCGGCACCGAGGAGAAGGACGTGATCGCGGCCGCCGCCCTCCTGCACGAGCGTGGCGTGCGGCACGTCTGGATACGGCTCGGTGAGCGCGGCAGTCTGCTGAGCACCGCCGATGACGGCCATACGTTCCTCACCGCGCCGCCCGCCGACGTCCGCGATGTCACGGGCGCCGGCGACGCCATGCTCGGCGCCTTCGTACACGCACTGCTGGCGGGCAGCGAGCCGGTCGACGCGGCCCGCTACGGCCACGCCGCCGCGGCGCTGACGGTCGCCAGCGAGGCCACGGTGCGCCTGGACCTGACCCCGCGACTCATCGAGGACACCCTCAACGACCCGAGTTGGAGCCAGACATGACCGTCCCGCACCCCAGGCTGACCCTGACCGAGGAGGTTCGCGAGGCGCTGCACGACGGTCGCCCGGTCGTCGCCCTCGAATCCACCATCATCAGCCATGGCATGCCGTATCCGCAGAACGTGGAGATGGCCACCCAGGTCGAGGACATCATCCGGGCCGGCGGAGCGGTCCCGGCGACCATCGCCGTCCTGCACGGCCGGCCCTTCATCGGTCTGACCCAGGCAGATCTGGAACTGCTCGCGACCAGCACGGACGTGACCAAGGCCAGCGTGCGCGACCTGGCCTACGTGATGGCACGCGGAGGGCACGGCGCGACCACCGTCGCCGGCACCATGCGGCTCGCTGCCCTGGCCGGGATCAGTGTCTTCGTGACCGGCGGCATCGGCGGAGTCCACCGCGGCGCACCGGTGACCTTCGACGTCAGCGCGGACCTTACGGAACTCGCCGCCACCAACGTCGCGGTCATCAGCGCCGGCGTGAAGAGCATCCTCGACATCGGGCTCACCCTGGAGACACTGGAAACCCTGGGCGTGCCCGTGCTCAGTTACGGCACCGACGAATTCCCCGCCTTCTTCTCGCGCAGCAGCGGCTTTCCTTCCCCCATGCGAGTCGATTCGGCACGGGAGATCGCCGCTGTCATGCACGCCCGCTGGGACCTGGGCATCTCCGGCGGCGTCAGCGTCGCCAACCCCGTCCCCGAGGACGACGAAATCCCGGCGTCCCAGATCGACGGCATCATCGAACAGGCCGTCACCGAAATGGAGAAGGCCGGTATCTCGGGCAAGGAGGCCACACCGTACCTGCTGGGCCGCATCGTCGAACTCACCAACGGCGAAAGCCTGCGGACCAACATCGCCCTGGTCAAGAACAACGCCCGCCTCGGCGCACGGGTAGCGACCGAATACGCGGCCCTCCGGTAGGCCGCCCCTTCGCCACGGCCAGTGCGGTTTCCCCGAAACATGCCGAAGTTCGTGGGGCCGGAGAAGCCGAGGCGGCGGGCGAACGTGGCGACCGACTCGTCGGTGTGGGCGAGCAGGCGCTGGGCCTCCAGTGCGACGCGGGCGTCGATGACCTGCTTGACGGGCGGTCAGGTGGCGGCTCCCGTCCTACCGCCAGCGCTTGGGCATCCCCTGACGGAACCGCGGAGTCGCGCGTCCGCGAGAAGTCCGATTCCCGTGCCCCGAGGCCGGGCCGATACTCTCGCCATGATCGATCCCAACTGCCTGCGTTCTGGGGACGACTTGGACGTGGGTGGTGGACGGCGTCAGGCAAGCCGTGGGACATCCGGAGCGTCAGACGATTCGGCAGGGAGAGGGTAATGACCGTTCTCGACGGGATCCTCGCGGGAGTTCGCGAAGACCTGGAACAACGTAAGCGTGCGACGCCGTTGGCGGAGCTGCGCTCCCGGGCGGCAGACGCGGCACCCGCGCTCGACCCCCTGCCCGCTTTCCGCGCGCCCGGGGTGTCCATCATTGCCGAGGTGAAGCGAAAGAGCCCCAGCAAGGGCGCGCTGGCGGACATCCCCGACCCTGCGTCCCTCGCCGCGCAGTACGCGGCCGGCGGTGCCGCCGCGATCAGCGTGCTCACCGAGAGCAGGCGCTTCGGCGGCTCCCTCGCCGATCTGGACGCCGTACGTGCCCGGGTCGACGTGCCCGTCCTGCGCAAGGACTTCATCGTCGACCCCTACCAGCTGTGGGAAGCTCGCGCACACGGCGCCGATCTTGCGCTTCTCATGGTCGTGTCGCTGGACGACGGCCAACTCGCGGCTTTGATGGGGCTGTGCAAGGAGTTGGGTCTGACGCCGCTCGTGGAGGCGCACACGGCCGACGAAGTGCGGCGCGCCGGCGCCGCAGGAGCTGAGCTTCTCGGAATCAACGCGCGGGACCTGACAACGCTGGACGTGGATCGCACCGTGTTCGCCGACCTCGTGACGGGCATCCCCGAAGGCACGGTCAAGGTCGCGGAATCAGGAGTGACGGGCCCGAAGGACGTCGCGGAGTACCGCGGTTGGGGAGCCGACGTGGTACTGGTCGGCGAGGCACTGGTCCGCTCGGGAGACCCGCGCAGCGCCGTGCGCGAGTTCATCGGGGCTGCCGGGGCGTGATGGCGCATGGCTCGGCCAGCGGCACGCCTGGGAGGTGGCCGCGCCGCTCAGTAACTGGGCGCGGCCGAAGGGCCGTTCATGCTCGGATCTCATCGTGGCTCGGGCTCGGTGAGAGTCTGTGCGCACCAGATCGTCTTGCCGTCGGTGGTGTGCCGGGTACCCCAGCCCTGGGTGAGCTGGGCGACGAGCAGCAGGCCCCGGCCGCCCTCGTCGAAGGCGCGCGCCCGGCGTAGGTGTGGTGCGGTGCTGCTGGCGTCGGCGACCTCGCAGATCAGAGAACTGTCGCGAATCAGCCGCAGTTTGATCGGGGGCTCGCCGTATCTGATGGCGTTGGTGACCAACTCGCTGACGACCAGTTCGGTGACGAACGACGCGTCCTCCAGTCCCCAGGCCTCCAGCTGGTCGAGGGTGAACTTCCTGGCGAGCGGCACCTGCGAGGGGTCGGGTACGACATCCCAGTCGGCGACATGCTGGGGATCCAGCGCGTGAGTGCGAGCGAGCAGCAGGGCGGCGTCGTCGGTGCGGCGTTCGGGAAGCAGGGCGTCCATCACCGTGTCGCAGAGGCCGTCCAGCGAGGTGGCCGAATGGTTCAGGACTCGCAGGAGTTCGGCGATCCTCTGGTCTACGTCGCGCTCGCGGCTCTCCACCAGTCCGTCGGTGTAGAGGGCGAGCAGGCTGCCCTCGGGCAACTCGAGCTCCGTAGCCTCGAAAGGCAGTCCGCCGATGCCGAGCGGTGGTCCCGGCTGTGCGTCTACTGGGGTCCTGGTGCCGTCCGGGGAGATGATCAGCGGCAGCGGATGACCTGCGCTCGCCAGGGTGAAGCGGCGGGAGACCGGGTCGTAGACGGTGTACAGGCAGGTGGCGCCGAACTCGCCGGTCGGCTGGAAGCGGCCGGCGGGCTGGAGGTCGCTGGCGAGGTGGATGACCAGGTCGTCCAGGTGGGTCAGCAACTCGTCCGGCGGCAGGTCCACGTCGGCGAGCGTACGGACCGCCGTGCGCAGCCGGCCCATGCTCGCCGCGGCGTGCAGGCCATGGCCTACGACATCGCCGACGACCAGGGCGACCCGGGCCCCGGAGAGCGGAATGACGTCGAACCAGTCACCACCCACTTCCGCGCCGGTCCCGGCGGGCAGGTAGCGGGATGCCACCTCGACCGCCTCCTGACTCGGCAACTGCTGCAGCAGCAGACTGCGTTGCAGGGTCAGCGCGGTCGTGCGCTCGCGCGAGTACCGGCGGGCGTTGTCGATGGCGACGGCTGCCTTGGCGGTCAGCTCTTCGGCGAGGATCAGGTCGTCGGCGGTGAAGGCCTCGGGCCGGTCGCTGCGGGAGAACGCGACGACGCCGAGCAGCGCGCCGCGGGCCCGGAGCGGCACGGTGATCCGGCCGGTCAGCCCCTCCGCGGCCAGGGACTCGTCGATCAACGGGTTGCCCGGTGGCCAGTGGGCCGGGTCGGCGGCGAGCCCGGGCCCGAAGGCCCATTCGCCGCCCTCGCCGGGCTCAGCGGCGAGCTCAACCATGGAGCTGCCGGTGGCCATGCAGCGGGCTGCGACGGAACCGGGGGAGTGGCTGACCGGCATCGTGGGTCCGGGAGCCCGGTCGGTGTCCTCCTTGTCGTCTTTCGCGCTGTGCTCGGCGGCACGCCTGAGCGCGATGGTCTCGCCGGGGGTGAACGCGGACGCGGAGGGCGGTTCCTCTCCGCGCAGCACCTCGTCGAAGAGGTCCACGCTGACGAGGTCGACGAATCCCGGCACGGGGGTCCTGGCCAGTTCCTGGGCGGTGCCGATCACGTCGAGTGTCCGGCCGATGCCACGGGTGGCCTCGTTGAGCAGGAGCAGGCGCTGCCGAGCCCAGTACTCGGCGCTCATGTCGAATCCCCAGTTGGCGACAGCGCGGACCCTGCCCTCGGCATCCCGGACGGGCCAGAAGCTGGTGGCCCAGGCGTTGGCGTAGTTACTGCCGAGCGGGCGGAAGACGGTCATGAGACGCGCGGGCTTGCCCGTCCTCGCCACTTCGGCGAGCTGGTCGGTGTAGGGCTTGTCGTCCCTTTCGGGAAACATCTCGCGGTCGAATTCGGGAAACAGCTCGCGGTACTTCTTACCGAGCACTTGCTCCTCGGAGTGCGCTATCACCCGTCCCGAGGAGGCGTTGATCCACAGAAACCGCAGCTCAGGGTCGTAGACGCCCAGAGCGAAGGGGCACTGCTCGAAGGCCCGGTCGGCGATCACCGGGCGGCGTCCCCAGCGCTGGACGGTCACCGCATGGCCCAGCGCCCGCCCGTCGGGGCCTGACAGCGGATGAGTCGTCACCACGGCATCCACCGTGGATCCGTCCCGGTGGCGCAGAAGGATGAAACCGGTGGGGTCGGGTCCGGCGCCGTAGCCCTCGGGAAAGCCGGGTGGCGGGGGATCGACCAGCAGGTCGGTCACGGGGCGGCCGACGGCGTCCTCCGCCGTCCAGCCGAGCAGCAGCCGCCCTCCCTCGCTCCAGCCGCTCACCATGCCGTCCGGGCCCACCACGACAACGGCAGTGGGCGCGTCTTGTCTGCCGGCCATCTCCACGCGCCACGCCTCCGTCCGGACAGCCCTGCCCGTCAGGGCTGGTTTCCAGCCGCACCTTCCAGACTAGGTCCGCTTCCGCTCCACGGCGCCCCGGCCGCTGCGCCTGACCGCCGGGTGCGGGGCTGAGCGGGGCCGGCGCCCGCTCCCCGCTCTACGAAGCGCTGGAGGAGGCTCTGGCCCCTGACCTGGTACCGGATCTGCGCCGGAGCGGTCCTGGATCAGCGGTCCTGGATCAGTAGCCGTAGATCATCTTGTAGGCGACCTCGGGGAGGAACTGTCCGGCCGAGGAGCCGCTTCCGGCGCCGCAGTTGCCGTCGGACTCACCCGGGACCTTGATCCACAGGAGCATCTCGGCGCCTCCGCCCAGCTGGGTGGGGGTGCCGATACGGCGGCCTGAGGGATTGCACCACTGGCCGTTGGAGCCGTTGCCGTTGCGGCTGGTGTCCACGACGAACGGCTTGGTGTAGCCGTACCGGGCGCCGAGTTCCCTGTTGACGGCGTTGCCGTACGCGGTGTTCTCGGCCGTGGTCAGGTAGTTGGAGACGTTGAGGGAGAAGCCGTGGGCCTGTCGGAGGCCGGCTTCGTGGAGGCGTTGGGCCATGGTCGCCGCGCTCGCCCAGGCCGGGTTGCCGGCGTCGAGATAGACCCAGGTGTTGGGAGTCTGGCGGTTGAACTCGGCGAGCGCGCCGGTGAGCATGGCCTCGCGTTCGTCGATCTGGGCCTGGTTCATGCAGCCGTAGTCCCCGAGGGAGTCCGGTTCGAGGACGACGAGGGCCGGGCGGCCCGCGATTCCGCCCGCGAACTGGGCGATCCAGTTCATGTAGGCGGACGGCGAGGAGGCTCCGCCCGAGGAGTGCCCGCCGCAGTAGTCGCGGTTGTAGATGTTGTAGGCGACAAGGATGGGCAGCTTGTCCTGGGCGTCCGCGGCGCCCGCGTACGCGCCGGTGGCGGTGCCGATGGTGCCGCTCCAGGAGCCGAACCAGCGGGCTGTCGGAGTGTTGGCGATGGACGCGTTGATCGCGGGCGCCCGGCCGTCACCGGGGTTGGCGGCGACCCACCGCTTCGCGCTGGAGTCGGGGTCCACGTAGAACCCGTTGGTCATGGTCGTCGGGTCGGCCGCGTGCGCGGCCGGTGCGGCGGCGAGCGCCAGCGGCAGCGAGGCAAGTGCTGCCACCAGGGGGAGCAGTCTGCGGCGCATGACGGTACCTCGGTTTTCTGACAGGGATGCGTCGGATGGTCGGCGCTGAGCGTGGGGAGCGCTCCCATCGGATGCGCTCCGAGGGTTCTGGTCCGTGACTGGTCATCCGTGACTGGTCAAAAGGGTGGAATCGTGTGCTGCGAAGCCGAGTTGGTCCGCGCCTGGTCCGCTCGACCCCGCGCTCCGTCGCCGTAGGCGCGCTGATGTTGTCGCGTGACCCGGGCGGGCTCGGCCTTCCGCCGAGCCCGCCCCACCGGCTCTGCTCTGTAGCGGAGCCGGACTCGTGTCACGCCGTCAGCGCCGCAGTGTCAGCAGACCCGGCCGGTAGGGCCATTGGCCGTAGTCGCCGCCGGAGTTGGGATCGCGTCCCTGGTAGAGGAACTGCAGGTTGCAGGGATCGACGGTGAAGGTCTGATCGGCGCTGGCGCGGATCAGTTCGCCATGACTGATGTCATTGGTCCAGGTGGCGCCGCTGTTGGCTTTGCCGGCGAAGGGATTGCTCTCGGTCGCGGCCTGGGGTGTCCATGAGCCGTTCAAACTGGTGGCCGTGAACGAGCGGAAGTAGCGGCCCTGCGAGCCGATCGCCTCGACGATCATGAGGTACCGGTTCTGGCCCTGGAGCTTGTAGACCTGCGGGGCTTCGAACAGGTTGTTCCTCGTATCGCTCATGATCGTTGTGTAGTTCGAGCCGAAACTGCTCGGGAAATTCCCGATGGGCATGCTGGCCCGGTAGATCTTGCCGTTGTCACCGGCGAAGAACAGGTACATGTTCGAGCCGTCAGCGATGAGCGTCTGGTCGATGGGTCCCGTTCCGGAGTCGGGGAGGCTTCCGGAGAAGAGCGGCTGCTCCGCTGACCAGCCATTCGGGTTGGTGGGGTCGCTCGACGTCCGGTAGGCGAACTGGGTCCGTCCCCACTGGTAGGCGAGCACCCAGATGTTCTTCGGCGCGAAGTAGAAGAGCGTGGGCGCGACGGTGGAATTCGACATCGCGTTCTGGCTGGCCGAGGCCATCTCCGGCCAGTTGGTGAACAGGCCGAAGTTCATCGAGCCCCAGCCCGACCCCTGTCCCACGCCGTGCGTCGTCGCATAGACGAGGTGCTTGCCGTTGTACGGGGCGACGGTGAAGTCCTTGAGCGAGGCCCACCCAGGCCTGGGCTGCGCAAGCGCGCCCGTCGATGACCAGCGGTATGTCGACGGAAGGTCACACTGGCCGGGGTTGCCGCTGCCGACCTTCACGAGCTGCCACTGCTGGTTGGTGCCACCCCAGTCGTCGTACTGGACGATGTTCGCGTTGTCGGCGGTGGAGCCGCCTTGTACCTCGAGGGCCTTGTTGCTGTGGCGTGCGATGAGCCGCACGTAGCCATCCGAGCTGTCGGCCAGCCGGAACTGCTGGTTGGTGCCATTCAGGTCGGCCCACTGGACGATCGAGCCGCCGTTGGCGGTTGAGAAGTTATGGACGTCCAGCACCTTGCCGGAGTGGCGGGACTTGATGCGGTAGTAACCGCCGCCGGAGTCGACGAATTGCCACTGCTGCTGGTTCTGATCGTTCCGGGTCCACTGCGTGATGCGGGCGCCGTCGCTGGTCGCCCTGTTGTAGACGTCAAGGGCCTTGCCGCTGCTGCGGTTGACCAGCACATACGAGGCGTTGGGGTCTACGGCCGCCCGCGCAGCCGCGCCGGAGGGCTGGGCACCGAGGAAGGTAGCCACGAGCAGCAGGGGCGCAAGGACGGCGAGCAAACGTCTTGGACGGACCGGGGACGGGTGGCGAAACCACATCAGAGGGCCTCCGTTCGGGGGCGGGGGGTGAGGTGACACCGAGGAAGCGCGGAGCGGACGTGCCCGGGGACAGGGCATCTCGAATGTTTCGAAGAATTCCCCGATGCTGTGACGCCACAAGCTAGGAATGCAGGGCACTCTGGTCAAGGCCTGTCACTGATCTGTCCATAAACAGCGCCTCCCGTGTGGGATTGACGAGCTGTCTCGGGCTTCCTGAAAGTTTCGGAGGATGAACCGAAACTTCTTCTGCGGGGAGTATTGACGATCCATCGTCAATACTTCAATCTCCCTGTCTGGGAAGCGGGCCTTAGTTCGAGATATCGAACCAGGTCGCCCTAAGCAATCTGTGCTGCACGACAGATCCGTGCACAGCTGCACGGCAGATCCGCGCACCAAAGCACCTTCGCCACCCCCGTTCGTTCCGGTGAGGTTCGCACCAGCGCATCGTGGCTCTTCGCGCGGTTGGAGAGGTACGCGACGCCGCGTGGCGGCCCCCGGCTGAGCCGCGATGGAGGTACCCCCATGCCTGTGTCGGAACACCGCCGCCGCCCGCCGTAGGACACCCGGCGGCCGGCCGGGTGCCGTCCGTACCGGTTGAGATCGGCCCGGTCCCATCACCGCGATGTCCGGTGATTCCGTGCTGCCCGGATTCCGGCCCGCCCCGTTCGTCTGCCGAGTGAGCGCGGACGACGCATCCCCCTGCGCTCCAGTCCTTCCGTTCCTTCCGTGACTTCTACCTTGGAGGCACAGCCATGGGCTCGTATGCCCTTCCCAGATTCGCTTTCCGCCGGAAGGTCCGCGTCCTGCTGTTGGCGCTGATCGTCGGAGTCCTCGGTGCGGCCGCCACGCTCGCCGCGCCGCCACCGGCCGCACACGCCGCCGAGAGCACGCTCGGTGCCGCGGCGGCGCAGAGTGGCCGCTACTTCGGAACCGCCATCGCCTCGGGCAGGCTGGGCGACTCGACGTACACGTCGATCGCCAACCGCGAGTTCAACTCGGTGACGGCCGAGAACGAGATGAAGATCGACGCCACCGAGCCCCAGCGGGGCCAGTTCAACTTCACCGCCGGTGACCGCGTCTACAACTGGGCGGTGCAGAACGGCAAGCAGGTGCGCGGCCACACCCTGGCCTGGCACTCCCAGCAGCCCGGCTGGATGCAGAGCCTCAGCGGCAGCAACCTGCGCCAGGCGATGATCGGCCACATCAACGGCGTGATGGCCCACTACAAGGGCAAGATCGCCCAGTGGGACGTCGTGAACGAGGCCTTCGCCGACGGCAATTCGGGAGCCCGGCGCGACTCCAACCTGCAGCGCACCGGCAACGACTGGATCGAGGTCGCCTTCCGCACCGCGCGCGCCGCCGACCCGGCCGCCAAGCTCTGCTACAACGACTACAACGTCGAGAACTGGACCTGGGCCAAGACCCAGGCCATGTACAACATGGTCCGCGACTTCAAACAGCGCGGCGTCCCGATCGACTGCGTCGGCTTCCAGGCCCACTTCAACAACGACAGCCCGTACAACCCCAACTTCCGCACCACCCTGCAGAGCTTCGCCGCCCTCGGTGTGGATGTGGCCGTCACCGAGCTCGACATCCAGGGCGCCTCGCCCAACACCTACGCCGCCGTGACCAACGACTGCCTGGCCGTCCCGCGCTGCCTCGGCATCACCGTCTGGGGTGTGCGCGACAGCGATTCCTGGCGACCGCAGCACACGCCGCTGCTGTTCAACTCCGACGGCAGTAAGAAGCCCGCCTACAACGCGGTCCTCAACGCACTCAACGGCGGCTCCTCCACGCCTCCTGGGAATGCCGGACAGACCAAGGGCGTCGGTTCAGGCCGCTGCCTGGACGTGCCGAACTCCAGCACCGCCGACGGCACCCAGGTCCAGCTGTGGGACTGCAACAACGGCACCAATCAGCAGTGGACGCACACCGCCTCGGGCGAGCTCAGGGTCTACGGCAACAAGTGCCTGGACGCCGCCGGCACCGGCAACGGCGCCAAAGTCCAGATCTACAGCTGCTGGGGCGGCGACAACCAGAAATGGCGCCTCAACTCCGACGGATCCATCGTCGGCGTCCAGTCCGGCCGCTGCCTCGACGCCGTCGGAGGCAGTACCGCCAACGGCACCCTGATCCAGCTCTACTCCTGCTCGAACGGCAGCAACCAACGCTGGACCCGCGCCTGATGGGACCTGCCACAGACGAAAGGGCGAGTCGATGAAGACCTTCGGTGCGGCTTCCCCCCCTCCACGCAGACATCGCTGGTGGTCCCGGGTCGCCGCCGTGGTGGCTGCGACCCTCGCGATCGGCATGCTCACCGCGGTGAATCCGGCGCCCGCCGAGGCGGCGACGGTGGACACCAATGCCTGGTACGTCCTGGTCAACCGCAACAGCGGCAAGGCGCTGGACGTCTCTGGCACGTCCACCGCCGACGGCGCGCGGGTCAGCCAGTGGACGCGCCACGACGGAGCCAACCAGCAGTGGCAGTTCGTGGACTCCGGCGGCGGCTTCTACCGCCTCAAGGCCCGGCATTCGGGCAAGGTTCTCGACGTGGCCGGCGCCTCGACCGCAGACGGTGCCGCGCTCCAGCAGTGGGCCGACCACAACGGGGCCAACCAGCAGTTCCGCCTGGCCGACTCCGACGCGGGCCACGTCCGGCTGATCAACCGCACCAGCGGCAAGGCGGTGGAGGTGCAGGGCGCCTCGACCGCCGACGGCGGCAACGTCGTCCAGTACTCCGACTGGGGCGGCGCCAACCAGCAATGGCAGATGGTCAAGCTGTCGTCCGATGGCGGCGGCGAGGGCGCATGCGGCAGCGCTCCGACTCTGACGAGCGGTACGCACACGATCCAGAGCGGCGGCAAGAGCCGCAGCTTCATCCTCAGGGTTCCCCCCAACTACGACAACAACCACCGCTACCGGCTGATCTTCGCGTTCCACTGGCGGGGCGGAACCGCCGGCGACGTCGCCTCGGGCGGCACGAGCGGGAACGCCTGGTCCTACTACGGCCAGCAGGAACAGTCGAACAACAGCGCAATCCTCGTCGCCCCCCAGGGCCTCGGCAACGGCTGGGCCAATTCGGGCGGTGAGGACGTCACCTTCGTCGACGACATGATCCGGCGCATCGAGGGCGGCCTCTGTGTCAACCCGGCACAGCGTTTCGCCACGGGATTCAGCTGGGGCGGCGGTATGAGCTACGCACTCGCTTGCAGCCGGGCGAACGCCTTCAGGGCCGTCGCGGTCATCGCCGGCGCTCAGATCAGCGGGTGCAGCGGCGGCAGCCAGCCCATCGCCTACTTCGGAATCCACGGCATCAGCGACAACGTCCTCAACATCGGGCAAGGACGGTCCCTGCGCGACAAGTTCGTCGCCAACAACGGCTGCACTGCCCAAAGCCCGCGCGAGCCCGGGCCGGGCAGCCGAACGCACATCACCACCACCTACTCGGGCTGCCGTGCCGGATACCCGGTCCAATGGGCCGCGTTCGACGGAGGCCACATACCCGGTCCGGTCGATGGCTCGCCCAACGAAAGCGGCGTCACCACCTGGACCAAAGCAGAGATCTGGAGGTTCTTCGCACAGTTCCAGTGACACACCCGCACCACGGAGTGGAGCCAGGATCATCCTGGCTCCACTCCGGCTACGTCCGGCAATGGTCCGGATCTTGATCCGTGAGCGGGACCGATCACGCCACCGTGAATCCGTCGAACGTGGCGATGCCCCGTGCGCCGTTCCAGCCGTTGGCCGCGGTCATGAAGACCCCCACGTCCTGTGCGGCCGCCGCGCCTCCCGGCGTGGCCGTGCCCACCGTCGTCCAGGTGACGCCGTCCGCGCTGGCTTCCCCGATGTACGAGGCGCCGGACCTGGTCAGCCGCAGCCGCACCGGCGCGGTGAAGGAGCCCGACAGCGCGATCGAGTCGAAACGGCCGTCACCGTCGGCGTCCCAGCTCAGCGCGCAGCCGTTGGACGGCGTGACCGCCAGGTTCACATAGCCCACGCTGCCCTGAGCGCCCAGGTCGTTGCGGACGACGAGGCCCGCCCGTGCCCAGCCCCCGGTCGCGTCCTGGGACGTGACCATGACCTCGGCCACGGTTCCGTCGCCGTACGCGCCCGCCCGGTACACCGCCCCGAACTCGTTGGTGGCGCCCCACAGGTCGGCCCCGGCGCCCTCGACGGCGATCTCGTCGCCGGCCTGACCGAACACGGCGTCGTTGTAGGAGACCGTGCGGTACGGGTCGCCGATCCCGGCCGCGGCCATCAGCCGTACCGGCGCCACCGCCTTCCCGCCCCCCGCGTACGCCGCCGCTGCGACGACACGACCGACCAGTTCCGTCGGCTCACCCGCAAGAGAGACCTCGAAGCGAGCGGCGACCGTCTCGCCGGACGCCACCGACGCCGTGCGCACCGGATCGAGCGGCTTCACCGCCATGCCCTCGGGGGCGGTGACGGAGAGGGTCACGCCACGTGCCGCCGCGAACCCGTTCCTGTTGGTGAAGGTGACCGTCACCGTCGCGGGCGTGTCCTCGGCCACCGCTCCCCGGTCGGTCCCCGCGGTGAGGGCCGCCTGATGGGGAGTCGCGGCCAGCAGGTCGCGCACGCGGCGGGCCAGGGCGTACGGGGAGCCGTGGGGCTCGGTCGGGTGTGTCTCGTGCGCGTGAGCCCAGCGGTCCTCCAGGGCGAACCAGTCGATCGTCGCCGGGTCCTTGCCCGTGGCGAGTCCCTTGGCGAGCGCGTCGAAGTACGTCTTCCAGCGGGTCCGGTACAGGCCGCCGACCAGCCCCGCCCACTCCCGGTTCGCGTAGTCGTGCAGGCCCTCTTCGCTGCTGGCGCGTCCGCCCCAGGTGGTGAGGAGAGAGCGGGCGTCGTATTCCAGGCGGTCCTTCTCGGTGCGGTCGGCGCCCCAGGAGCGTGCGTCGGCGAGCCACCGCCCGAGCAGGTGCGGGCCGGAGGCCGCCAGCAGATCGTCGAGGAGGTTCATCCAGTGCAGCCAGGTCCCGGTCAACCTGCCGAACAGGGCCCTTTCCCCGGCCTCGTACGCGGCCTTGATCTGCGGCAGCAGGACCCGGCTGCGGTTGGACAGGACCTGCCGGGCCACGTCGACGACGTCGTAGCGATACGCCGAGCTGTCCCTCAACTCCACGCGTACGGCAAGGAGTTCGGTGAGCGCGGTGTCGAAGGCGGTGGTGTCGTAGCGGTCCTTCTCCGGGCCCCAGGAGGCGGCCTTGTTAGCCGTCAGGCTCGGACGGGCGCCGAACAGGCCGTCGGGCGCCTCGCTCCAGGAGTCCGCGCGGGACATGTTGTACGCGGTGCCGCGGATCGTCTGCCAGGCCGCGGCGGCGTGCCGGTCGGGGCCGCCGTAGCGGGAGAGGGCGTAGGCGGCGAACCAGTCGTCCAGGTCGATGACGCCGGGTGTCCAGGCCAGGTCGGTGAGGAGGGCGAGGGCGGGTGCGTTGTTGTCGGCGGCCTCCGGCATCGCCGCGATCCCGGCGAGCGCGCTGCCTTCCTTGTCACGCCACTTGGGGTACTGCTCCACCCAGTCCGGGGCGTTGGCGCCCATCGGGGTGTGGCCGCCGAAGTTCCAGATACTGCCGAAGGCGTATGGGGTGCCGTCCCAGTCGCTTTCGCGGTCGGTGACGGTGGTGTAGCGGTCGGACAGGCCGTCGACGATCAGCATCCGGGATTTGTCGACGCCGTCGAGAAGCGCCTTGGACGGGTTGGACTGCCAGCCCAGGATGGCCCAGATCGCGCCCGGGTGAGCCTTCTGGAGCGCCCCTTCGACGGCTGCCGCGGCTTCGTCCACCGGAACGTCACCGGGGTTGCCGCCCTCGTGCAGCAGGTCCATCTTGTACATCGTGCTGTCGCCGAACCGCTCCGACTGGGCCCGGTAGAAGGCGGCGGACACCTCGTCGAAGGCCGTCGTGCGCGGGTCGAGCCAGTCGGGTCGCTTGAAGGCTCCCCAGTCGCCCTGGGGGACCACGGCCGCGTCCCCGCCGTGTTTGGCGACGAAGTCGTCCGGCACGGTGCCGAAGTAACCGGGCAGCACCGGTGTCATGCCCAGTGCGCGCACCCGGTCGGTGATCTTCCGGGCGAGATCGGCGCGCCTCTCGATGAGCCGCCTGGACACCGGGCCGCCGAACCCCGACATGTTCTGCAGCAACCACCACGGCTGATGGGCCGGTGCCGGAATCCACGCCCGCATCTCGGCGTCCGAGTAGCCGAACTGCCGGAAGGTGTCGTAGTAGACGGCGTCGCCGCCGGTGTAGACCAGCACCCTGTTGATGCCGTGCAGCGCGAGCACGTCCAGCTCGCGCTCCCACGCGTCCCAGTCCCGGTAGGGGCCGGTGTAGCCGTCGTTGGTGTCGTTGAGGGCGAACCGGTGCGGCACGTTCGCCGATCCGGCGATCTCCCCGTCGGGGGCGGGCAGCAGCCTGGGGAGGTTCAGCTGTTCGCCGTTCCAGGAGATGTCGGCCTTCGCCACCCGCGCGAGATAGGTGTTGAGGCCGGTGAGCAGCACCGCCGGGCTGGTGCCCTCCACGGTGATCGCCCCGGCCCGGCCGGTGACCTTGAACCGGTCGGCACTGCCGGCGTCCAGCGCGCGCAGCGTCACCTGCCGGTGGTGGTCGGGAAGCAGGCGTCGCAGCGCGACCGATGCGGGGGTCGTGTCGAACGGCTTCGCGGCCTTGTCCGCAGCCGCTGGTGCGGCGTGGGCACCTGGCTGCGGGGTCAGCAGCACCACTCCGCCGAGCGCGGCCGCTCCGGTCAGCAGGCGTCTGCGGCTGAGGCGTTGATTGCCTGTCATGAACGTCCTCTCAGAACTTTTCGGATCTTCCGAGCCGCGGTGCGATGTGATGGTCGCACCGCGCCGCGGCTCGGTTCAGGCGACGGTCATCGCGAAGATGTGCAGAGCGGGGCCACCGCTCGACAGGCCGTCGCTGACCTTCGGCAGCACGACGGAGTGCAGTTCCTTGTCCTCCAGCTCGACGCCGAAGGTGTAGAGGCTGACCGGGTTGTTGTCCTGGCCCGAGGGGGTGTTGCGGTACGGCAGGACCGCCGCGGCCGCGGAGTTCGCCGAGTACCAGTCGGGGACCTCGACGGAGAAGGCCTGCTCCGTGCCGTCCGCGTACACGACCTTCCCTGGCCCCTTGCCGTCGCCCCAGGTGGAGGTGCCGAGGAAGGCCAGCCGCGAGCCGGTGCCGGACAGCCGTACGGTCTGCCCGGAGGACACCACGTTGTCCTTGGCCCCGGGCTCGGTGTCCGGCCAGGTGAAGGGGGTCCCGCCGTAGGTGACCGAGGCCCCGGGAGTCAGTCCGACCGAGGCCAGCGCCTGGGCGGACAGGCTGGAACGCGAGCCGTCGATGTCGGCGGTGGTGGTGGCGTCGTCGGAGGAGATGCCGGCGTTGTCGAAGGCACTGGCCAGCGAGCGGTACGGCAGCCTCAGTGACGAGGTGGCGCGGGTGCAGTCGGAGCCGTGCCGGTGGACGTCGAAGAGCGCGTGGGCGGTGCACGCGATGCGGCCCTCGGCGTCGTCTGGGAGCCGGGTCCGCCAGGTGCGGGTGACCGACCGTCCGGGGGCGAGGCCGCCGAGGCCGTCCGACTCCGCGATGTCGCCCACGGCGAGGTAGAGCACGGTGCCGCGCAGGGTAATGCCAGTGGTGTTCTTGAGGGTGGCGGTCAGGGACACGGCCTGGCCCGGCCCGGGGGTGGCCGGGGTGACGGTGAGGGAGACGGGCGGCGGGAGGAAGTCCTGTTCGGGGCGGTAGGCGGCCTGGGCGAGGCGATGGGTTGTCATCTCGTCTCCACTGAGAAGTGGTCGAACACGGCCTGCACGGTGGTGCCGGGGTAGTTGAGGTTCACGGCGCTTGCCACCACGCCGGCATCCAGGGCGCCGCTCGCGGAGGGGACGTTCACGCTCGCGATCTCGATCCAGGAAAGACCGCTGTTGGTGCTGGAGTACGCGGTGTACGTGGTGCCGTCGCGGACCAGGCGCAGCCAGGCGGGGTGGGTGGAACCGCCGCCACCGGCCCAGGTGTCGAGCCGTCCGTCGCCGTCGCTGTCGGTCATGAACTCCAGGCCGAACGACTTCGACATGGTGAGTACGGCATAGCCGCCCTTCTCCGGAGCGGTCAGGTCGTTGGCGACCGCGATCCCGTACTTGGCGGTGGGGTTGTCGCTGCCGGTGAGGCTGACCGTCTTGACCTGCACCACGCTCGCCGCGGCAGCAGAGCCGGGAAGGCGGATGCCCCCTTTCTCGTCGGTGCCGCCGGAGAAGTCGCGGCCGCCCGCCCAGATCACCAACTGGCTGCCGTACTGGCCGAACTCGGCGTCGTCGGTGGTGGCGAACGTCCGGTACGGGTCCCGCACCCCGTTGGGCTCGTAGGGCACCGTGACCGTCTTCGCGGACCGCGCGCAGTCGCTGCTGCGCCCGTCGACGTCGAAGACCACGTGCGCGGTGAACGACACGTTCCCGGCCACGTCGGCCGGCATCGCCGTCTCCCAGCGCCGGGTTGTCCTCGCGCCGCGCCGCAGGTCGCCGAGCGGGATGGTCTTCGCCGCCGTGGTGGCGCCGGGGTCGATCAGGTGGAGCACGGCGTTGCGGAGCGGGAAGGGGCAGTCGTTGGTGAGGACCGCGGTGGCGGTGACCGTGTCACCGCCGGCCGGCTCGGCGGGTTCCGTGGTGACAGTGAGCGTGGGGCCCAGGGTGTCGAACTGGGTACCGTTCCTGATTCCCATGCCGCTCACCGGGCCCAGTCGACGGTGAAGACGTTGGCGATGTCGCTGGGCAGGGAGGACGGGACGGTGATGTTGATCTTTCCGTCACGGCGGGTCCACCGCAGACTGCCGCTCTTGCCGAGCAACCGGATCCGGGAAGTGGCGCTGATGGGGATGTCGCCGGGCACCGAGAGGGTGCCGCTGGGCGCGCCCAGCACGATGATGTTGAACTTGCCCGGGGAGACGGTGTAGCGGACGCCGAGCGAGCCGCCCTCCTCCTCCGCCCGCACCCAGGGCGTGGACCCGTAGATCGCCGGGCCGTTGACCTTCAGCCAGGCGCCGATGTCCTTCAGCCGCTCCTGCATGATCTCGGGGATCGTGCCGTCCGGCCTGGGCCCGATGTTGAGCAGCAGGTTGCCGTTCTTGCTGACCACGTCGGCGAGCAGCTGGATCAGGAACTCGGAGGTCTTGTAGTCCTCGTCCGGCTCGTGCTTGTTGTAGCCCCAGGAGTAGCCCATGGTCATGCAGCACTCCCACTTCTGCGGATCCATCGTGGGGTTGGTGCGCTGCTCGTACGTCGCGAAGTCGAAGTGGGTGTCGAACCGGTCGTTGATCACCACCCCCTTGGGGTGCCTGCGGTTCTTGGCCTGGTTGTAGTAGTGGGCCAGGGGTTCCTCACTGCGCCACGGCGGTTCGCCCGTCGGCCGGAACCACTGTCCGTCCGCCCACAGCAGCTCCGGGTCGTAGCGGTCGATGATCTCGTAGAGCTGCTCGAGCTCGTAGTCGCCTATGTAGTCCTCGACCGGCTTGTAGCCGGTCATCGGGATTTCCTCGTCGGTGTAGAAGTTGCGCATCGGCCGGCCGATCGCCGGGTTGAAGTACTCGCCGAGCGAGTAGTACAGGCCTGGCCGCACGGTGCCGCGCTTGCGGGCCGCGGTCATCAGCTCACCGACGAGGTCGCGCTTCGGGCCGTACGCCACGGAGTGACGGTCCGTCACCTTGCTGGGGTAGAGGGCGAATCCGTCGTGGTGCTTGCTGGTCAGCGCGAAGTACTCGGCGCCCGCCTGCTCGAACAGCTTCACCCAGGCGTCGGGATCGTACTTCTCGGCCTTGAACTGGGGGATGAGGTCGTCGTAGGTGACGTCCTCGCCGTAGGTGTCGCGGTGATACTTCCACTCGGCGGTGTCCTTGGTGCTCTGGTACCAGAGGTACCACTCGGAGGCACTTCTCGGCGTCGCGCCGGCGATCACCGAGTAGATGCCCCAGTGGATGAAGATGCCGAACTTGGCGTCCTTGTACCAGCGCGGCACGGGATGGGTGTCGAGGGACGCCTTGGTGGGCTCGTAGTCGGGAATGCCCGCGGCGCGGGGCGTCGCCCCTCGGGCGAGGGCCTGGGCGGTGCCCGGCGGGGCGAGCAGCACCGCGCCGCCGAGGGCTGCCGCGGTGGTCATGAACTGTCTACGGTCGACTGCCATGAATGTGCCTCTCACTCGTGGGTGGAGAAGGAGTCAATGAGTGCGTCAGGAACAGCCGCGGCCGAGCCCGAGCGCGGTGAGGTCGATGGAGTCGGCGAAGGCCTTCATCCCGGCGTCGTTGGGATGCAGATGGTCGCCCGAGTCGTACGCCGCGCCGAGCCGCCGCGGATCCACCGGGTCCCGTACCGCCTTGTCGAAGTCGGCGTAGCCGTCGAAGACCCCTCCGGAGTCCCGGACGAACGCGTTGACCTGCTGCCGCCGGGCCTCCGTCGCCTCGCTCCAGCCGCCCCAGGTGAAGTCCTTGTACGGCGTGATCGTGGCGGCGACGACCCGCATCCCGCGCTGGTGCGCCCGGTCGGCGATCTCCGTCATCCCGGCGATGATCTGCTCGGCACTCGCCCCGCCGAGGTCGTTGATGCCCTCGAAGAGGATCAGGGTCCTGGCCCCCGGCTGGGAGAGCACGTCCCGTTCGAGGCGGTCCAGGGCCGAGGGGTTGGTCGCGGTACCGGCGGTGATCCGGTTGCTGGTGATGCCCGCGTTGAGCACCCCGGCGCCGGGCCGGCAGGCGTTCAGCCGGGCGGAGAGCAGGTCGGGCCAGCGCTGGTTGGTGTCGGGCGTCGAGAAGGACCCGTCGGTGATGGAGTCGCCGAGCGCCACCACCGACCGGGCACTCGGCGCGGTCACATCGACGCCGCTGAGGAAGGGCCAGCTGGTGGTGGTCCAGGTGAAGGCGTCACCGGCGGTGTCGGCCGCGTGGTCGCCCGCCCCGTAGTCCGTCCAGTAGACGGTCTGCTGCGCCCACCAGTGATCGGTGATGTGCGTCACCTGGCCGGGCAGATGGAGACTGACCACCAGGTCGGCCAGGGCCGGCACGGCGAGCCGGACCGGATCGCTGACCGCCTCGCCGCCCGCCGGGATCGTGACCTCGTGCTTCCCGCCGAACCGCACGTCGTACGGGCGCGCAACGGCAGAACCCCCATCACGCAGGCCCACGGTCGCGTGCCCGATCGTCACCGGGTCGGTGGCGTAGGCGTTGGTCAGGCGGATGCGTACGGAGGAGCCGCCGACGCTGGTGTGCACCGGCATCCGTACCGTCACTTCGGACATCCCCGAGACTTCGTAGTGCTCGCTGGCCGCCGTCGCCCAAGTTCCCGTCCAGCCGCGCCGATCGTCCTGCTGACCGGCCTCGGCGGGCGCGACCGTCCCCGCCACGAGACCCATGACCGCGAGCAGCAGCACGGTGAACCTGCCGCGTGTCGAACGCATCCCGCTCACGGGCATCAGGCACCGCCGCCGCAGGTCAGCCTCGCGTCGGCCCAGTCGGCATGGTCCGTGGAGACATCGCCGTCTCCGTCGACCAGCAGGTCCAGCCAGCGGGCGCCGGTCACGTCCACGTCGATCGCGGCGCCGCCGTCGGAGCCGTACAGCACCGGGCTGTCGAACAGGGAGCGGCCGTCTGCGATCACCTCGAAGGAGACGCTGCCGTTGTCGCCGACCTCGTCGTCCACCCCGGCGGTCGCGGTGAACCGGGTGCAGCCGCCGCCGAGATAGACCCGGACCTGGCTGTTCGCGTGCACGCCGAGGCCCTTGTCGTACGAGGTGCCGCCGACCGAGAGCGTCCGCCCGTCGCCCGCCGCGGACTCGCCGTTGGAGGCGTCCTTCTCGACCGGACCCCAGCCGTTGACCGCCTTGGCCAGGGTCAGGTCGCTGACATAGGCGTCGGCGGACAGCCCCGGCGGCGGCACCTGCACGGCCCGTACACCCGTGACGGTGCCCGGACGGCCGGGCTGTGTGAGCGTGGCGGTCGCGGACAGGACGGCGTAGTGGACCGGGTCGCCGGGCGGGGTCACGGTGTAGGCCGCGGTCACCGTGTCGCCGGGCCGGACCCGGGCGAAACGGGTGGTGTCGTCGGTGGTCGCGGTCCATCCGTCGGGCGTCGTCAGCGTCAGCTGTACGTCCCGAGCCGTGGGCGCGCCCTTCGGCACGGTGAGCGACACGGGAACCTCGGTGGCGGTACCGGTGTTCAGGAACGGCTCGGCGTCGACGGTGACATGGGCGCCAGCGGTCGGCATGGCGTAGGTCTTGGCGTCGTACGACGGCGCGGCCACCGTACCGACCTTGATCCCGCCCGCCGTGGCGCCGAGATCGACGAGCTTGGCGGAACCCGGGCCCGCGCCGCCCTCGGTGGACCACGCGGCCAGGGCGATGGTGTTCGTGCCCTGTTCGCGCAGGATGCCCTTGGGGATGACGAAGCGTGTCTGGGGTCCGGTGTCCGGCAGGTAGCGGCCGATCAGCCAGCCGTTGACGAAGATCTGGGCGCGGTAGCCGGTGCTGCCGCCGTCCGCTTCGGCGAGATCGAGTGCGACCGCGTTGTCCTGGCCCTGCGGCAGGTCGAGCCGCGCGGAGGTGCGGTACCAGCGCACGCCGGGTCCGGTCTTCTCGGTGCCCGCCGCCAGGGTGCTGCGCTTCCAGCCGCCGTCGGGGTAACCGGACAAGGACCAGCCGGCCCGCTCCCCGTACAGCCCACCGTTGTTGTACGGGCCCCGGGCGGTGTCGACCGGATCTTCGCCTCCCCGGCTGCCCTGGATCTTCCAGGTGAAGGTGGAGGCCCCGCCGATCACCTCGGCGCCGAGCAGACCGCGCGGCTCCTTGGAGTAGTCGTGGCCCCATTCCTCGTTGTGGCCCGCGTTCTCGACGAGCACGGAAAGGACGTTGTCGCCTTCCGCCTTGAGCGTCCCGGCCGGGATGTCGAAGGTGTGCGCGCCGTCGCCGGAACTGCCGAGGTAGCTGCCGTTGAGCCAGACCGCGTACTGGCCGGTCGGGCCGGTGTTGGCGTTCAACGCGAGCGCGGTCGCCCGGCCAGTGGTCTTGAACCGGCCGCGGTACCAGACGTTGCCGTGGTGGTAGCCGTACTCGTCCATCGCGAGGACCGGCAGCGACCCGGCCAGGTCTGGGTTGTTGGCGGTAAGGTGGTCGGCGGTGGTCCAAGTGGAGTCGTCGAAGCCGGGGGCCGCCTCCGGCGCCTCCTCCTTGTACTTCCACGTCGTCAGCTCAGGCAGCTCGACCGGGCGCGGCGCCTGGGTGACGGCGACCTTGCGGCCGTTCCAGGTCACCTTCTTGGCGTCCGCGATGACCTCGATCTTCGCGGCCTCGGTGGAGTCGCCGGTCAACTTCAGAGTGCCGTCCGCCTGTTCGGCCGTACGGACGAGGGAAGGGCCTCGTACGAGAACCGGGCCCGCGGCGGTGTCCTGCCGCCACCAGTGGGCGGTCTCGGCGGTGTCGGCGATCAGCAGTTCCATGCCGTTCACCAGCACCCGGGCCAGGCCCTTGTGCGTGTAGTTCAGCCGCAGGTCACCGCGTTCGGCGTCCCAGGTGGTGGTGACATCGCCGTCGAGGACGGTGACCTTCGGCCGCTCGGCGTACCGCAGCACGGTCTCGCCGGCCTCGCCGTCACGCCCGTACAGCAGCGCCACGTCCCGGTCGGCGATCCGGGCGTGCGTCATGATCTCCGAGGTGGAGTAGACGAGCCGCTGGTCCTCGCGCAAGTCATAGCCCGCGACGAGGAGTTTGGCGTCCCGGCCGTCGACGGTGATCGTTCCCTGCTGGGGTACGCGCGGATACTCGCCGTCCGCGCCCTTCAGCGACAAGGTGGTCTCGTCCTTGTCCTTCACGCGGGTGTCGGCGTGCCGGACGGTGAAGAACTGGGTTCCGGCGTCGGGATTGACGCGCCGGTCGATGCGCAGGGCGTCGTCGGACGGGGCGGGGGCCTCGGCCTTGTCGGTGCGTGCCAGCGAGGTCACGGAGTTGACCATGTATCCGAGGCGCTTGAACTCCTGGTATTTGTCGGTCAGTTGGCGGGACTCGTTGATCGGGGCCCCGTAGTCGTACGACGTGTAGACCGCGTTGGGATCGGCGAGCCAGCCCCAGTTGGTGCCGCCGTACGTCATGTAGAAGGACTGGCCGCTCACCCCGGCGGCGATGTTCATCTTGCTGAACACCCGGGTGAAGTCGGTGCCGGTGAGCTTCGCGCAGTCCTGGTATCCGGTGCCGCCCCAGGGGTCGAAGGCGCCGCCCTGTGCCTCCGGGATGATCAGTGGGGACTCGGGCTTCCACTCATTGACGTACGAGTAGTCGGGCAGGTTCTTCCAGGTGTCGGGGTCCTTGCAGTCGAAGCCCTGCGGATAGGCGTCGAAGCCGTAGATGTCCGGGGCGCCCTTGCCACTGACCCAGTTCTTGTTGGCGCCGCCGTCGTTGACGAAGGTCGGGACGTCGATGCCGTCCTGGCGCGCCCAGTCGATGAGGGTCTGCATGTAGTCGGCGTCCTGGCGGCCGCCCTGGTACTCGTTCTCGATCTGATAGAGGATCACATTGCCGGTGCCACGGGTGAGTTGGTGCCGCGCGATGATCGGGTTGATCCGGCTCATCCACTCCCGGGCCGCCTTCATGTACTCCGGCTCGGAGGTGCGGTTCACGCCGGCCTGTGTCTTGCGCCATGCGGGCATGCCGCCGCCGGAGACCTCCGCGTTGATGTACGGGCCCGGCCGGGCGATCACATACAGGCCCGCGCGCTCGGCCTCGTTCAGCAGCCGCTCCACGTCACGGGTGCCGGTGAAGTCGTACGAGCCCGGCTTGGCGGAGTGGAAGCCCCAGTCGAAGTAGAGCGAGACGGCGTTGAATCCGCCCGCCTTGATCTTCTGCAGTACGTCCCGCCACGCGTCGGGGCTGGGCAGCCGGAAGTAGTGGAACTCGGCGCCCCAGATGTACAGGGGTTTGCCGTCGACCTTCACGGAGTACTGGTCGTACGTGACGGTGCGCGGGGCCTGGGCCTGCGGCTCCGCCTGAACCGGTTCCGCGGCGGCACCTGTGCTGGTCAGGGGCATGACAGACAGAGCTCCGGCGAGCAGCAGAGATCTCCACTTGCCCCTCATGACGTCAGCCCCTTCACGACGGCCGCCCGCGCGGTCTCGATGTCGCCGACGTCCTTCGTCCGGCCGTCGAGGTTCCGGGTCGCGGTGGTGAGGGCCTCGGTCAGGGCCTCGCTGTCGGCGCCGCCGTCCTTCTTCCGCAGCTGGGCGATGAGTTCGTAGTCCTCGATGCCCTCCTTCAGCTGCTCCCAGCGGATGCTGGACATCGGGCCGTCCCTGCCCGGGTAGACCAGGTACTCGTCGCCCTGCGTGAAGACGTGCACCGGCTGCTTGAAGGGGTCGCTGGTCCAGCTGTTGTACGACCAGCGCAGGAAACCGTCCAGATTCCGCTGGGCGGAGATCCACGGCAGCATCCGCGACTCGACGGCCGGCGAGTACGACAGCGTGTTCGGGTGGGCCGGCGAGCCGTACACGTAGAAGGTCGTGGTCTTGCCTGCCTTGCGCCGCTCCGCCACCTTCTCCTTCGTCATCGCGTCGATGCCGCCCCAGTCGACGGACAGGTTGGACGCGACGCCCTCGGTGCTGATCGAACCGGCGACGGAGATACGGTCGTCGAAGACCGGTGCGACCTCGTGGACGAAGTCCTTGACGACCGTCATGGTGTCGATGGGCCGCTCGTCGAACGACAGCCAGGTGTCCTCCAGCCAGCCCTTCGCCTTCAAATGCTTCTCGAAGGCGGGCAGGAACGCTCCCCACGCCTCCCGCCAGCGGTCCCCGCCCAGGTCGACGTTCTCGTAGACGGTCTTGCCGGTGCGGGTGTCGGTGTAGGTGAGGTGCTCCTGGTCCTGGAACGCCAGCATGGAGAAGGCACCGATGTCGGGCCCGAGACCGGCGCGTCTGGCGGTCTGGACGTATTTGTCCCAGCGGCCGAAGTCGAAGGAGAACGTCTTTCCGTTCCAGCTCCAGCCCACCATGCTGGTGTACGGCGTGGCGGTCTGCGATTCCCGGGTGCCGAGTGACCACTGGTGGTGCCAGGGGTTGTCGACGATGGTGGTGTTGATGACCTTCTGGCCGCGTGACGCCAGATCGCGGTTGTACTTCTCGATCAGCTTCCAGTGCCGGTCGGACCAGAGCCTGACGCCGTGGTTCTTGGCCATCGTCTCCGGCTGCGCCCATATGTCGAGGAAGAAGTCGTAGTCCTCCGGGTCGGGCACACTCGCGTCCGCGACTTCGATGGTCAGCGGGTAGGTGGTCTGGGTACGGCCGTCGGCGTTGACCTTCACCGTGCCGGTGTAGGTGCCGGGCCGGGCCTTCTCGGGGATCTTGAAGGTGAACCACAGCGGCTGTGCCGCGTACGCGGGTACGTCGACAGAGGACCGCTCCTCGAGCGCGTCGCCGACCACATCGGGGTTGCGGTCGCCGGACACCTCCTTGCCGGAGCTGACCTGGTCGATGGTGGCGGACCAGTCGACCTCGCTCTTGGAGCGCTGCACGGGCACGTACTTGACGAACCGGACCTGGGTGTCGTCGCCGGACAGCTTCGCGCCGCCGGGCCCGGTGAGGTCGCCGACCACGGCCTTGACGTCGTCGAGATCCTGGCCGGAGGCGATCGCCAGTTGCGCCGAGACCTGCTCGTTGCGCACGGCGGAGAGCTTGAGCTCCTTGGTGTCCTTGCCCTGGATGGCGGTCATGGGGTAACGCGGGACCCGCTCCTCCGCGGAGCCGGCGAAGGAGCCGGTGGGAACCCAGGTGATGGTGTCCCTGGTGCCCATGGCGTCGGCGACCTTGACGGTCAGCCAGGTGGTGGTGGCCTTGGAGTTGAGGTCGGTGCCGGTGGTCGTACCCGTGGTACCGGTGACGGCGATCGCGGTGGTGCTCGCGGCCACGACTACGCCCGCGACAAAGCCGGCGACAGCTGAGGACGTACGTGCCATGGGGGTGGGTTCCCTCTCTCACGGACGTGCAGGGAGTGGCCCGTCCCCGGCAGGCCCCACGGGGGTGGGAGGCCTGCCGGGAAACGGGGGTGGTGCCAGTGGCAACGGCTCGTCAGGAGGTGACGGAGAATCCGCTGAAGACGGCTTCGATGTTCTCGCCGGGGTAGTTCACGTTGGCCGCGCTGGCGACCATCCCGGCATCACCTGTGCCGGTGGCCGACGGCACCTGGGCGGTGCCGACCTGCGACCAGGTCTCGCCGTCCTTGCTGGCGTACGCGGTGTAGGTGGCGCCGTCCCGGGTCAGCTTGAGATGCGCCGGGTGGTAGGTGGAGCCACCGCCCGCCCAGGTGTCGAGCTTCCCGTCACCGTCGCTGTCGGTCATGAACTCCAGGCCGTAGCTCTCGGTCATGGCCAGCACCGCGTAACCGCCCTTCTCGGGCGCCGTCAGGTCGTTGGCGAGGGCGATGCCCGCCTTGCCGACCGGTGAGGCGCTGCTCTGGGAGACCAACTGCGCCTGCACGGTGGCCTTTTCCCCGGCCGCGTCGTCACGGTAGATGACGCCCTTCTCGTCCTTCCAGCCGGACAGGTCCTGGCCGCCCGCCCAGATGGCGAACTGGTCGCCGGCCTGGGCGTACTGGGCGCCCCCGGAAGTCGTGTCGGCTGTCAGGTACGGCTCCTGAACGCTGCCCGGGGCTGCCTTCACCTGCGCCGGCACGGTGTCGGACACCTTCTGCGAGCCGTCGCGACCGGTGTAGGTGGCGGTGCCGGTGAGGTCGTGGCCGGCCCATCGGGCGTCGTCGGCCGGGGTCACCGTCCAAGTGGTGGTGAGGGTGGCGCCGTTCTTGAGGGACTTCGCGGTGGTCGGGCCGGTCGCCTTGGCGGTCCAGCCGTCGGGCAGGTCCAGGGCCGCCTTGGCGTTTTTGAGGGTCCGGGTGCCCCAGTTGGTCACCTCGGTGGTCACCTCGAACGGCTTACCGGCGTCGGTGGACGGGGCGTCCGGGGTGATCAGGACGGAGGCGGCCGGCGCGTCGTCGCGCTTGAGCGCCTTGACGGCCTTGGCGGCACCCTTGGCCTTGAGGTTGACGAAGGCCGGGGTGACGCCGAGCGGCGCCGCATACCCCTTGAGGGTCTTGGGGCCGCGGATCACGGTGCCCTGGTTGACGTCGTACCAGGTGCCCGGCGGCAGATGAACGGAGCGGGTGGCGCCGGTGCTCAGCTTGGGCGCGGCCAGCACGGCCGGTCCGAGCATCCACTCGTCGGTGACCGTGTAACTCGCCTCGTCCTTAGGGAAGTCGAAGAACAGCGGCCGCATGATCGGATCGCCGGTCTTCAGTGTGCTCTGCACCTGATCCCAGATGTAGGGGGCGAGCTTCTCGTGCGTCTCGATCGCCTCCCGGTAGAGGTCGACCGTCTCCTGGTCGTAGTCGACCTTCTGCCCGGTGGTGGTGTCGTTGGTGTCGACCGGGGAGGTCGAGGCGTACATCAGCGGCATGAGTGAGGCGGATTGCGCCCACCGAACCAGTACGTCCTTTGTCGGTGCGGGCTGGCCGCCGGAGCCGCCGATCATGTCGGACTCGACGAACGGGTAGCCGATGGTGGAGATGGCCAGGTTCTGGGTGGCGGAGGCGCGCAGGGAGTCCCAGCCGGTGCCCTTGTCGACCTGGCGGGTGACGAAGCCCGCCTCATGCGCCGTCTTGTTCCAGTGCACCCGGATGCCCGCGCCCTGGAGGTCGAACTCGTCGGCGAGTTCTGTGCCGAGCTTCTGGTAGTCCGTGGCCTGGTGGCCCTCGCGCGGCGCGCACTTCTCATCGAAGAAGCGGGTGTCGAACTTCAGCCCGTCGATGTCGTACGTGTCCATCAGCTTCTTGAGGTTGCCCTCGTACCAGGCCTTGGCTTCGGGGTTCGCCAGGTCGATGATCCCGGCCTGGCCGTTCCACCAGGTCACTTCACACGGCTTGTTCGTGTCCTTGGCGTCCATGAGCAGGTAGCCGTTGTCGACCGCGTACTGGTAATTGTCGGAGTCCAGGTTGATCCACAGGGTGACCCAGATGCCGAAGTCGAACCCCATGTCGTGGATCTTCTTGGAGAGGCCCTTGGGATCGGGGAAGGTTTTGGGATCCCAGGTCAGATTGCCGTAGTTCGACTCCCACTTGTCGTCGAGCTGGATGGTGTGCCCGTCCAGACCGTTGTCGTAGAGGTCGGTGGCGTAGTCGAGCAGTTTCTCCTGGTCGATCTTGGTGTAGAACTGCGCCCAGGAATTCCACAGCGGCTTGGCGTACTGCTCGTACGTGGCGTCACTCTTGGTCGGCTTGCCGACGATGCCGATGTAATCGCGGTAGACCTCCAGCGGGGTCGACTCGACGAACACGGTGGCTTTGTAGGTGTCGGGCGACTCGACGGTGAAAGTGCCGAGACCGTCCTTGCCCTTGTTGAGCGCCACGTCCATGACGTCCCCGGTGTCGACGCGCAGACCGGTCGACTTGGAGGTGTACCAGAACGGGTCGATCATGTTGTACGACGCCGGGCCGAAGGTCTCGTGGTCGACCTCGCCGGCGTCGAGCGGCCAGGGCTGGTTGACGCCGGGACCGCCCTGCGGGGTCTCCGCCTCGCCGTGGCCGTACCAGTGGCCGGCCGATGACAGGTCGTAGGCGAGGCCCAGTTGCTCCGCTCCGCCGCCGTGGACGTCCCAGTCGAGCTGGTAGCGGTCGGCGCGGGGGGTGATCCGGGCCTCCACCGTGGTGCCGTCGAGGGTGCTGTCGGCGGTGACGGTCAGGACGCCGTTCTTCCACGTCCAGTCGGTGACGCCGGTCGCGTGCTGCCACGTGCCGTCGGCCGCGGTGAAGCGCAGGGCGCCGGTGTCGCCGGTGGCGGTGGCGAGCACGGTCTTCCCGGCGCGGCGCGTGGTCAGGGCGAGTTCGTCGGTGGCCACGTCGAGGGTGTAGCCGGGGGCTCCGGCGGAGGCCGGTACGGAGACCGTGACGGCGTTCGCGGTGCGGGACACCTTAGGTCCGTCGGTTGTGGCCGTGGTGGCGGTGGCGGGGCGGGCGGCGGCCGTTGCCGCGGTAGAGCCGGTGACGGGCGCCATCAGCATGGCGGCGGTCAGGGCGGCAGCGAGCAACAGGCCGCCGGGATTGCTCAGTCGGGCGTGCACTCGTGTCCTCCTGTCGGACAGGACGGTGACGGTGACTCAGAAGCTGCGGTGCGTGGTGCCGGTGGCGTGCGGAGTGCGGCGGGCGGAGTGCGCGGTCACGAGGAAGCGCGGCGCTTGGGAGGCTTGATGTCTGTCTGATGCTGCTTGCAGATGCAAGATTCCAAGGGATTTCGCTCATGTTCTTGCGGTCGCCGCCACCTGTCAACCTGTGGGGCATGCGGCTTCCCAAGGGTCCCGAGGGTCCTCGTGGAACAGTTGTTGTCCCTGGTGGCAGTCGGTCCCGGGGTCCGCTGAGAGGCCTCGACGGGCCCGGAATCCGTTCGTAACGGACGGGTAAATTCTGCGACTTCCCCGAGATCCGTCCGGGGGTGCCTGGTCAGGTCAGGATCACGGAACGGGCCAGATGGCGCGGATTGTCCGGGTCCAGCCCGCGTGCCGAGGCGAGGGCGGCGGCCAGCCGGTGCACCACGACGAGGTCGGACAGGGGGTCCCGGCCGAGTGCCACCAACTGCCCGCCGGTGCGGGCGATGTCGTCGGCGAGACCGGACGGAAGGGCCGCCGGGTCTCCGAACCACCACGCCACGCGGCCGGGTCCGGTAACGCTGATCGGGCCGTGCCGGTACTCCATCACCGGATAGGCCTCCGTCCAGGCGCCCGCCGCCTCGCGCATCTTCAGTGCCGCCTCCTGGGCGATCCCGTAGGCCCAGCCCTGCCCCAGGAAGGTGAACTGCTCGGCCTCGAGCACCCCGGCCGGCAGCGGTTCGTCCAGCGCGGAGTGCCCCTGCTGCGGCAGATGTCCCAGGTCCTCGCCCAAATGCGCCCGCAGGAGCACCAGTTCCGTGCTGGCGAACCGAGTCTGGACGACCGAGACCTCGTCGGCGAAGTCGAGCACGACGACGGCGTCCGCCAGCCCCGTCACCGGCGCCTGCGGTACCGCGGTCACCGCGGTCGTGGGGGTGCGCCCGTGCAGTCGGCGGAGGAGTTCCAGCACCTCGGTCGTGGTTCCGGACCGGGTCAGCGCGACCACCCGGTCGTAGGCACGCCCGGCCGGCATCTCGGAGGCGGGAAAGGCGTCGGTCTCGCCGTGGCCACCCGACTCCCGCAGCGCCGCGTACGCCTGGGCGATGAACCAGGACGTCCCGCAGCCGACGACGGCCACCCGCTCGCCGGTTCGGGGCAGCGAGGCGAGGCCGTCGGGCCGCCGGGCCAGTGCCACGGCGTGCCGCCAGCAGTCGGGCTGGGTGGCGATCTCGATCTCGGTCTGGCTCATCGGGAGTCTCCCCTCTCGGGCGCGCGGTGTGACCGATACGTGATGTGACGGCCCTTGACGCCGTGCGCGTTTCATTGAGCATCATGTCGTTGGATGATTGATAACACCAGTAATCGAGCATAAACAAGCAAGCGAGCGCGCCATCAGGCGAGCACGCGCTTGACGAAGCACGCCATGCGTGCGGAGAGGTACTCCGTGAAACGGCACCTCGCATGCCTCGCCGGGGGACTGTCCCTGGCACTGGCCCTCACCGGATGCGGCAAGGGCAGCTCGTCGGACAGCGGCGGATCCGACGGCAGGACGATCAGGTTCGTCGCGGCGAAGTACGACGACGACACCCAGGCCTACTGGACGGCGCTGATCAAGGACTTCGAATCCGCGAACCCCGGTTACCGGGTGAATCTCGAAGTCGTCGACTGGGAGCAGATGGACTCCAAGGTCAAGACGTACGTCCAGACCAAGCAGGAACCCGACATCCTCAACTACAACAAGTTCTCCGACTTCGCCCGCGACGGCCTGGTCCACAAGGCGCAGGACGTCGTCTCTCCCAAGGTGCTGGCCGACTTCCTCCCGTTGTTCCGGCAGAAGGCGCAGTACGAGGGAACCCAGTACGGTCTGCCCTTCATCTCCAGTGCGCGCCTGTTCTTCTACAACAAGGACATCTTCGCCAAGGCGGGCATCGCCCGGCCGCCGTCCACCTGGGCCGAGGTCGAGGCCGCCGCCAAGAAGATCAAGCAGGCCGGTTACATCGGCCTCGGGCTGCCCCTGGGGGCCGAGGAGGCCCAGGCCGAGTTCCAGATCTGGGCGATGAACAACGGCGGCGGCTGGACCGACGCCTCGGGCAAGTGGGCGATCGACCAGCAGGCCAACGTCGACACGCTCACCTATCTGCGGAAACTGACGAAGGACAAGGTCACCCAGCCCAACCCGGAGACCACCAACCGCAAGGATGTCTTCAACCAGTTCGCCCAGGGCAGGATCGGCATGCTGAACGGGGCGGTCTTCATGCGGAAGGGCTTCATCGACCCGGTCGACAAGAAGCTGAACTACGGCGTCGCGCCCCTGCCGAGCAAGGACGGCAGTACGCACAAGACGCTCGGTGTGCAGGACTACCTCGTCGCGTTCAAGAAGGGTGACGGGTCGAACAAGGCAGGGGTGAAGAAGTTCCTCGACTTCTTCTACCAGAAGGAGAACGCCGCCGAGTTCGTCTCCACCGAGGGGTTCCTGTCGGTCACCAAGTCGGCCGGTGAGGTGCTCAGTTCCGACAGCCGGGACGCCGCCTACTACAAGCCGTTCGTCGACGCCCTCTCCGACGCGGAGTTCGCCCCCACCGACGACCCCGCATGGGCCGCGGTCGACGGCGCCGTGAAACAGCGCATCGGCACGGCGGTGGCGGGCGGCGACCCGGCGAAGGTCCTGGGCGAGATCCAGAAGCCCGCGCAGAAGGGCGACTGACCTCGGTGGCCGTACACGATGTCACTGTGAGCGCCACCGGGGCCGAACACCCGGCCCCGGTGGCGCCGACGCCACCCTCGCCGCGCCGCCGTCGCAGGACTTGGCGCGCGCTGGAGCCCGTGTTGTGGCTCGGTCCCGCGGCCCTCCTCATCCTGACCATGGTCGTCTGGCCGGTCATCGAGATGATCCGTACGTCCCTGACACGGGTGAGCTCCACCGGACAGTCCCAGGGGTTCGCCGGCGTCCGCAACTACACCGACCTGTTCGCCGAGGGCGACCTGCCCGGAGTACTGCTGCGCACCCTCGTGTGGGTCGTCGGAGTCGTCACCGTCACGCTCATGCTCTCTCTCGGCCTGGCCGGGCTGCTGAACTCCCGCTTCCCCGGGCGCAGGCTGGTGCGGTGGGCGCTGATCGTGCCCTGGGCCTCGTCCGTGCTGATGACGGCGCTCATCTGGCGCTGGATGCTCAACAACTTCTACGGCGTGGTCAACCGGCTGCTCATGGACCTCGGTGTGCTGGACGCGCCCGTCAACTGGCTGGCCAATCCGGGACTGGCCCTCGCCGCGATGATGGGCGTGGCGGTGTTCGTCTCGCTGCCGTTCACCTCGTTCGTCCTGCTGGCCGGTCTGCAGAGCATCCCCGCCGAGGTGTACGAGGCGGCGCGGGTGGACGGCGCCGGCCCGGTCCGCGGTTACCTGGGCATCACCCTGCCGCTGCTGCGGCCCTCACTGGTGGTCGCCGCGATCATCAACATCATCAACGTGTTCAACTCGTTCCCCATCATCTGGGCCATGACGCGCGGCGGCCCCGGGTTCGCCACCGACACGACCACCACCTACCTGTACAAACTCGCCTTCGACAACCAGTCGGTGGGGGAGTCGGCCGCCATGGCCGTCGTCAATTTCGGGCTGATCCTGGCTGTGGTGCTGGTCTATCTGCGCGTCGTCCGCCGACAAGAGGACACCACGTGAGCAGGACCGCCGGCATCCCCCGCAAAGCAGCGCCGCGCAGGAGGCGGCCAAGACCGATGAAACTGCGCACCGTCCTGCTCACCGCCGTCGGATGGCTGGTGGCACTGGCGTTTCTCGCGCCCTACGCGGAAATGCTGCTGACGGCGCTCAAACCGACGCCCGAACTGATGAAGTCCCCGCCGTCCTATCTGCCCTCCCGATGGGAGTGGTCGAACTTCACGCACATCTGGTCGCTCACCGACCCGCGCGTCGCGGACGCGCTGGTCTTCTCGCTGTACGTCGCCGGGGCGGCGACGCTGCTCGCCCTGGCCGTCGGGATGCCCGCCGCGTACTACACAGCCCGGCACCGCTTCCGCGGGCGCGGCGCCTTCCTGCTGCTCGTACTCGTCACCCAGATGTTCGCGCCGACCGCACTGCTGGTCGGCATCTACCGGGAGATGGTCAGCCTCGACCTGACCGACACCGCCGAGGGCCTCATCCTGGTGAACGCCGCGTTCAACCTGCCGTTCTGCGTGTGGATCCTCAACGCGTACTTCGCCAGCATCCCCCGGGAACTGGAGGAGGCGGCCTGGCTCGACGGCACCGGGCGGTTCGGCGCCCTCACCCGTGTCGTACTGCCGCTCGCGATGCCCGGTGTGGTGACCGCGCTCGTCTACACCTTCATCGCCGCGTGGAACGAGTACGTGGTGGCGCTCACCATCACCTCGTCCAGCAACCGGATGACCCTGACCAAGGCGATTCCCGGCTTCGTCACCTCGTACCACGAGCAGTGGCAGTACCTGTTCGCCACTTCGCTCGTCTCGATCGTGCCCGTGGTGGTGCTGTTCGTCTTCGTGGAGCGCCACCTCGTCTCCGGCCTGACCGCGGGCGGCGTCCGCGGATGACGACGGGATGCGCGTCGCGGCCGGAGCCGGCACGGGAGCGGCGTGCGGTGTCAGGCGCGGACGACCTCCACACCGGCCGCCACGAACGACTTGGTCAGCTCGTCCGAGGCGGCCTTGTCGGTCACCAGGACGTCGATCTCCTCCACCGGGCAGATGCGGGCGAAGGCCCGCTGGCCCAGCTTGGAGGAGTCGGCGACCGCGATGACCTGCTGCGCGCGGCGGGCCAGCGCCCGGTTGATGCTGGCCTCGCCCTCGTGGTGGGCCGTCGCCCCGTGGGCCACATCGATGGCATCCACCCCGATGAAGACCTGGTCCAGCGCGATTTCCGCGAGCAGTTCGGTGGCCAGCGGCCCGATCAACTCATAGGACGCCGGCCGGGCCACTCCGCCGGTCACTACGAGCTTGACGTGGCGCCGCACGACCAGCTCGTTGGCGATGTTCAGGGCGTTGGTCACCACGGTGACCGCCGTCTCCGCGCCGCCGGAACTCAGGTCGGCGCGGGTGGCCAGTGCCCGCGCCACCTCGGTGGTCGTGGTGCCGCCGTTCAACCCCACCACGGCGCCGGCCTTCACCAGCTCGGCGGCCGCGTGCGCGATCCGCTCCTTCTCCGGAGCGTTGCGCGCGGCCTTGTAGCGCAGCGGCAGGTCGTAGGCGATGGCGTTGAGCGAGGCGCCGCCGTGCGTGCGGGTGACCATCTGCTGGCGGGCCAGCTCGTCGAGGTCTCGCCTGATCGTCGCGGCGGAGACCCCCAACTCCTCGGCAGCCGCCTCGACTTCGATCCGCCCGTCGCGCGTCAGCATCTCCAGCAGCGCGCTCCACCGGGCCTGCGGTCCCGCCATGTCTCACAACTCCCTGTCGATGGTGTGCGCCACGATGTGCGCACCTCCATGGAATCACAACGCTTGATTGGGTGTTTTATGGTCGCCAAACGAGCAAAACCCTGCACCTCCCGTAAGCCCTTGCCGCTGTCGCGGCCCTCGCACGCCGCGATAGGAGGCCGTCGGTGCCGCTGACTCCCACCGCCGACGTGATGAGCTCCGCGTTCCGCGGCAGAGGGGCCGTCGGCGCGTTCAACGTGATCACCCTGGAGCACGCCGAGGCCGTGGTCACCGGGGCGGAAGCCGCGGGCTGCCCGGTCATCTGCCAGATCAGCGAGAACGCCGTGCGGTTCCACGGCAACCGGCTCGCCCCGATAGCCCGCGCCACCGCCGCGCTCGCCGAGGAGGCCTCTGTCCCCGTGGCGCTGCACCTCGACCACGTCACGGACGAAGCGCTGCTGCGCCGCGCCCCGGACTGCGGCTTCGGATCCGTCATGTTCGACGCGTCCGCGCTGCCGCACGCCGAGAACGTCGCCGCCACGTGCGCCGCGGCGCGGTGGGCACACGCCCAGGGCCTGTGGGTGGAGGCGGAACTCGGCGAGATCGGCGGCAAGGACGGAGTGCACGCCCCGTCGGCACGTACGGACCCCGATCAGGCGCGCGACTTCGTGTCCGCCACCGGGGTCGACGCACTCGCCGTCGCGGTCGGCAGCTCCCACGCGATGACCACACGCACCTCCCGGCTGGACCACGGCCTCATCACCCGCCTCGCCGAGGCGGTCCCCGTGCCGCTGGTTCTGCACGGCGCGACGGGCGTGCCAGACGCGGAGCTCCGGCAAGCGGTGGCGGCCGGCATGATCAAGGTCAACATCGGTACGGCACTGAATGCTGCCTTCACCGGCGCGGTCCGCGACACACTTGCCGCGGCGCCCACGGTCGTCGACCCCCGCCCGGCCCTCACCGCGGCGCGTCGGGCGATGGCCGATACCGTGACCTCGGCGCTGCGGACCCTGTCGGGCGGCGGGTACGGGACGAGATGAGCCAACCGGGGCCCGTAGTACCCGGCGGCGCCCCGAACCGCTCGGCGGAGCCCGGCACGGTGACCCTGGTGGCGCAGCCGGTCAGCTCAGTTTTCGGCAGTACAGCGCGTCCGGAGTCCGTGCTGAGCCCACCCGACCCGTGTACGCGATCCCGGCCGCGTACTCGTCGTCCGCGCACTGGCCCTTGTAGCGGCCCTGCGCGAAGTCGCCGCCCTTGGCGGCCGAGCCCCTGTTGTCGCCCCGGTCGAACCAGACCGTACGGCCGCCCGTGCCGAGCCCGCCGGCCGGAGCGGCCGCGCACAGGGCGGCGGAGACGGCGGAGCCGCGAACGCTGTAGCCGGTCAGGAAGTGGCCGTCGGCGCACTGGAGTTTGGTGTATCCGGACGCCCAGTCGTGGCCCGGCCTGACGTACCGGTCGTCGACGACCACCGCATGCCCGCCGGCCGGGTCCCACAGGGGGCCGGTGGACACGTCCGAGCACAGGCCCCGGTTGCCGGTGTGGCTGAGGCCGAGCAGCCGCTGTCCGTCGGGGCACACAGCCTTGCGGGCACCGGAGTCCCAGTCGGGCAGGGCCCGTATCCGTCGCGACTGGACGAAGTCGCGGTGATCGGGGCTGAGCATCGACCAGTCCGCCACGGGCTCCACCGGGCCGGTGCGGCCCTGGGCCTGGATGAGCCGGGTCCAGGCGGCGGCCCGCCAGTCGTCGCCGTCGTAGAGGCCCATGCGGCGGCCCTCGGTGTCCCAGTGCAGAAGGGCCCAGCCGTTGCCCTTGCGGTCCTCGTGCCAGCCGACGAGCGGCCAGTACGCGAAGTCGGCGTCGGTGCGGATCAGATGGTCGACGAAGTTCTCGAACCAGGCGCGCTGCTTCTGGCCGGTCTCGTCACGGCCTCCGATGCCGAACTCGCTGATCCAGACGGGCGCGGTGAAGTGCCGGTCCGTCTCCGCTGTCACGAAGAAGGCCTGGCGGTTCAGCACCTTGATCAGTTCGGCGGGGGCCAGGTCGCGGTAGCGGGGGTCGCTGGTCTCGCCGGTTCCGGTGGCGCCGCTGTGGTTCGGGCCTGTGTAGTCGTAGAAGTGGGCGGAGTACACGAGCTTGTCGGAGTCGACAAGCGTGTGCGAGAGGCGGCGTACGGGCTCCAGGGTGGGGCGTTCGTGGGGGAGTCCGTCGACGGGGATGCCGGTCCAGTTGATGCCCTCGACGATGATCAGGAGGTCGGGGTCGGCCTCCGTCAGGATGCGGTCACCGACGCGCTGCGAGGCGGCGAACCAGTCGTGGTGGTCACCGAGCCCCCAGTTGGGGTCGTCCCAGACATTGCGGCGCACCTCGTTGTAGAGGTCGGCGCCGACGACGCGCTGGTTGTCCCGGTAGCGGCGGGCCATGAAGAGCCAGTCGTTCTCCCAGGTCTGGGCGGACTGGCTCGCGTTCCAGCGTTCGTTGCCGTCAACTCCGCAGCACCAGCGGGTGGTGTTGGTGTGGTTGTTGAGGATCACCGCGAGCCCGGCGGCGGTGAGTTCTCGTACCACGGCGTCGTACACCTGGAGCGGGGTCCTGCCGCGCAGGGAGGGATTGGCGGCCACGGAATCGTCCGTGACGGGACGGCTGTCGTGGATCATCTCGTTGGAGAAGGGCAGCCGGATGCTGTTGATTCCGATCTCCTGGAAGCCGGTGATGATCTCGGCCATGGGGGCACGGTCCAGGCCGAGCGGCATCCTGCCGGAGTTCTCCCCCGCGTGGTGGTCGGCGTCCTCGTCCGGGCTTCCCGAGCCGTTCCAGGTGCCGCTGGCTCCGTGCCAGTTGCCGGACCGCAGCTTGAAGCGGTCGCCGTCCGCGTCGACGATCCAACGACCCCGCGTGCTGAGCGGCGGCGTCCAGTCCGCCGCGATCGCGGCGATTTCGGGTCGGGCACCGGCCTCGGGGGCGGGCTCTCGCCCGACTGCCGCCTCGGCGATGGGCGCCAGGGCCACCATGAGGAATACGGCGGCCAGTGTGGCCATGGCCCTGATGAAGGATCCGCGCACGGTCACCACCCTGAGGCATGCATTGTCATGGCGTCGTCATCATGGGGGACCGCGCGGCATTGGTCCAGTCCTGCGCACAGATCGGGAGTGAGGTCGCGTTTCGACTCGCGGCACAGGAGTGCGCCCAGAAGGGCGCCTGACGGTCACCTTCCCTGGTCAGGCGCCCTTTCTCGGTGTCTAGAAGAAGCCCAGCTTCTTCGGCGAGTACGACACCAGCAGGTTCTTCGTCTGCTGGTAGTGCTCCAGCATCATCTTGTGGTTCTCGCGGCCGATGCCGGACTGCTTGTAGCCGCCGAACGCCGCATGCGCCGGGTATGCGTGGTAGCAGTTCGTCCACACTCGGCCCGCCTGGATCGAACGGCCCGCGCGGTACGCCGTGTTCATGTCCCGCGTCCATACGCCGGCCCCGAGCCCGTACAGCGTGTCGTTGGCGATCTTGATGGCGTCGTCGAAGTCGGCGAACGACGTGACCGAGACAACCGGGCCGAATATCTCCTCCTGGAAGATCCGCATCCGATTGTCGCCCTGGAAGATCGTCGGCTGGACGTAGTAGCCACCCGCCAACTCACCGTCGTACTCGATACGGTGACCGCCCGTCAGCACCTTGGCGCCCTCCTGCTGGCCGATGTCCAGGTAGGAGAGGATCTTCTCCAACTGGTCGTTGGAGGCCTGGGCGCCGATCATTGTCTCCGTGTCGAGCGGGTGACCGGGCTTGATCTGCTCGGTGCGGGCGACCGCCGCGTCGAGGAACTCGCTGTAGTGGCCCTGCTGCACGAGCGCCCGCGAAGGACAGGTGCACACCTCGCCCTGGTTGAGCGCGAACATCGTGAAGCCCTCGAGCGCCTTGTCACGGAAGTCGTCGTCCTGCGCCCACACGTCGTCGAAGAAGATGTTCGGGGACTTGCCGCCGAGTTCCAGTGTGACCGGCTTGATGTTCTCGGAGGCATACTGCATGATCAGCCGCCCCGTCGTGGTCTCCCCGGTGAAGGCCACCTTCGCCACGCGCGAACTGGACGCGAGCGGCTTGCCCGCCTCGACCCCGAACCCGTTGACGATGTTCACGACGCCCGGTGGCAGCAGATCCGCGATCAGGCCCATCCAGTAGTGGATGGACGCCGGAGTCTGCTCGGCGGGCTTGATGACGACCGCGTTGCCCGCGGCGAGCGCCGGGGCCAGCTTCCACACCGCCATCAGGATCGGGAAGTTCCACGGGATGATCTGCGCCACCACACCCAGCGGCTCATGGAAGTGGTACGCGACGGTGTCGTCGTCCAACTCGCCGAGTGAGCCCTCCTGGGCGCGGATCGCCCCCGCGAAGTAGCGGAAGTGGTCGATGGCGAGGGGGATGTCGGCGGCCAGAGTCTCGCGCACCGGCTTGCCGTTCTCCCAGCTCTCGGCGACCGCCAGCTTCTCCAGATTCGCCTCCATACGGTCGGCGATCTTGAGCAGTACATCGGAGCGTGCGGTCACCGAAGTGCGGCCCCAGGCCGGGGCGGCCGCGTGTGCCGCGTCGAGCGCGCGGTCCACGTCCTCCGCCGTGCCCCGTGCGATCTCCGTGAACGCCTGCCCGTTCACCGGGCTCGGGTTCTCGAAGTACTGCCCGCGGGCCGGCGGCACATATTCGCCGCCGATGAAGTGGTCATAGCGCGCCTGGTAGGAGACGATCGCGCCGTCGGTGCCGGGCGCTGCGTAACGGGTCATGCTGTTCTGCCTCCCGGGGAAGGACCGCCCGCCGTTGGGCGGCTCTCGGGGCGAGGGTAGGAGCGGAGACGTTGCAGGTACGTTGCGTGCGTACGGCGGGGGAGCGGGCGCGGTCCGGGGCGAAACGCGAGGCCATGGCGGCGGGCGAGGCCATGGCGGCGGGCGCGGGCCGTCAGCGTCCGGTCCACCCACGCGGCGCCGACTGCTCGGCCTCCAGTTCCTTCAGGCGAGCCCGTACGGGCGCCGTCGGGCGTATCGCGGCGAGCGTCCGCCATACGTCGAGATCGTCCTCGCCCCAGGGAGCGTGCGCCCAGTCCGCCAGCAGGTCCGGATCGCGACGGGCAACGAGCGCCGCGCGCAACCCGTCAGCGAGCCTCCGACGCAGCCGCACCACATCCGGGGCCTGCGAACCGGGCAGCAGCGGGCCCGCGTACGCCCTCGCCGCCGCCGTGACCGCCCCAGTACTGAGCCCCCGCTCGACGACCGCGATGTCCGACTCCACCGGAACCGCCAGCCGGTACGGCCGTGAACCGAGCAGCCCCGCGCCGAGGAGCCGCCGCAATCGGGCCAGCTCCGCACGCAAAGTCACCGGCGTCACCGACTCGTCCTCGTACAGCGCGCACAGCAACTCATCGCCGGTCAGCCCCTCTGGGTGCCGGGACAGGAGCACCACGATCTCGCTGTGCCTGCGGCTCAGGCGCAGTCTGCGGCCACCCGCCATGAGCAGCGCCTCATCACGGCCCAGTGCGGTCAGCTCGAGTGCGGCGGTGGTGGCCGGAGCCGGTGCCAGCAGCGCCAGCTGGGACTCCGCGGCCCGCGCCACGGCCTGCACGAAACCCAGGCTGTGCGGATGCGCGAGCCCGTCCCCACCGGTGATATCGACCGCGCCCAACAGCCGTCCCGTGCGCGGATCGTGCACGGGAGCCGCCGCGCACGTCCACGGCTGCACACGCCGGATGAAGTGCTCGGCCGCGAAGACCTGCACCGGCCGGTCGAGAGCGACCGCCGTACCCGGAGCATTCGTACCGACCGCCGACTCCGCCCAGCGCGCACCCGGCACGAAGTTCATGCCGTCCGCCTTCTGGCGGGTCCCCGCGTGGCCCTCGACCCACAGCAGCCTGCCCTGCGCGTCGCACACCGCCAGGAGATGCTCGCCGTCCGAGGCGAACGTGCCCATGAGTTCACGGAACAGCGGCATGACCCTGGCCAGCGGGTGCTCCGCACGGTAGGAGCCCAGGTCGCCGTCCGTGAGCTCCACCAAGGCGGTGCCGTCCGGTCCCACACCGGCCCGCGCCGAGCGACGCCACGAGTCGGCCACCACGGAACGCACCGGCAGCGGCACCGTGCCCGCCTCGGTGAACGTCTCATGGGCGCGGCGCAGCACTCGCACCCTCTCGACGGGATCGGACCCCGGCTCCAAGGCCACCCATGGATCGGACAACTCGGCCTCCCCGGAAGGCGATGCGGCTGGGGACATCGTCACTCTGGTGACGAGCGCGGACAAGCGCCACGACCAGGCTCGTACGGGACTCGGTACGGGCGCACCCCAGGCCCGCTGCCTTGCCCACTGACTTCCGCACCTGAACGGCCCGTCCCTCAGGCGGAGTTGACCAGCCTTATATAGCGTGCCCAGTCCCAGTGCGGCCCCGGATCGGTGTGGTCCGAGCCCGGCACTTCATAATGCGCGAGGATGTGGGAGCGGTCTTTGGGGATGCCGTACTTGGTGCAGATCGCCGCGGTCAATCTCGCCGACTCCTCGTACATCCGGTCGGTGAAGTATCCGGGCTTGTCCACCCAGCCTTCGTGCTCGATACCGATGCTGCGTGTGTTGTAGTCCCAGTTGCCCGCGTGCCAGGCGGTGTCGCGCTCCCGCACTATCTGAGCGACACGGCCGTCGGCCGATCGCACGACGTAGTGCGCGGACACGTTCTTCTCCCGGTTCTGGAAGATGCGCAGAGTGGTCGCGTAGCTCGCCTGCGCCACATGAATGATCACGAAGTCGATGGGGTGGCTTTTCGGACGGTCGGAGGCCGTGTAGTTGGAGGGGCTCGCCGGAACCCATTCGGCGGGCGCGTAGTCGAACGCCGGAGTCCGGGCGCCCGCCCGTGGACTGGGCAGTAACGCGGTGGAGAGTGTGGCGAGGGCGGCTGTCTGCAGGACGCGTCGCCTGCTGGGAAGTGATGTGGGCCAGAAGCCGGCACGGTTCAAGGAGGAACTGCCTTTCGGTGATCAGTGGTGGTGAGTCGCTTCTCGCAGCCGAGCGTGCAGCACGCGAGATATCTCGCGTGCTGACAGCCACTCCCTGCGGAGCTTGGCCACGCACGGAAACCCGCCCGCCTCCGACCCGTTCCGGCACAGCGGCAGCACTACTCCTGACATGTGAATCCCCGTTCCCCCGGGTCCTTGGACACGCGGTCCATGGACAAGTCTGCGTCGCTCTGACAGCGGCGCCTCGCGTGAATTACGGTACGGCGCTTGCCGGTTGAGGAGGAAGTGGTCCCGTCAGATCCGTGGACAACACGGCCATTGTGGATAACTCGGCCACCCACAAGGGTGATTGGCGCAGGTGGCACGGCCAGGGGAGAGGCCGGACATGACTCCAAACGATCAAGCGAGTCCTGGCCTACGCCCCGCTCGCCACCGCCGCCGGATCATCGAGCACAGCCCGCACCACCGAGTGTGCGGCGCCCAGCAGCGGGCCCTCCGGCCCGAGTTGGGAGACGGCCACCGCGCACGCGGGACCGGCCGTGCGCCGCGCCAACTCCCGTTCCAGCGACGGCAGCAGCCACGGTGCGAGTTCGGACAGGGCTCCGCCCAGCACCACGGCTTCAGGGTCCAGCAGATTGACCGCGCCGGTCAGCGCGATGCCGAGCGCGGTTCCGGCGTCGTGGAGAGCTCGCCGTACGTCCTTGTCGTCCTGCGCGGCGCGCTCGGCCAGCAGCCCGACGCGGTCCTCGCCCGATTCCAACCCTGCCGCACGCAGTACGGCCTCCTCGCCCGCGTACTGCTCGAGACAGCCCCGCCCGCCGCACGCACAGGCCGGCCCGTCGGGACGTACCGGCACATGCCCCAACTCGCCCGCGAAACCGTGCCTCCCGCGCAGCAGCCGGCCGTCCACGACCACCGCTCCACCGATACCGATCTCGGCCGAGACATGCAGAAAGTCGCGCGGTGCGGCCTCGTTGAGCCAGAGTTCGGCGAGCCCACCGAAGTTCGCCTCGTTGTCGACCGTCAGCGGGAACTCGGCGGGCAGCAGCGCACCGAGATCCGTGTCCTGCCAGTCGAGGTTGGGGGCCCGAACCACGGTCCGGGCATCGCGGGCCACCAGTCCGGGCACGGCGACAGCGAGACCCGCGGGCCACAGGCCTTCCCGGTCCGCGTCAGCGACGACCTGGCGTACCAGCGCGGTCAGGTCTCTCAGCACCGGTTCGGGCGACCGGCCACGGTTGGCGCCGTGGCGCACCGCCCGTGCCCGCACCTCGCCGCGCAGATCCACCGCGCACACGGCGAGATGGTCCACGCCCACTTCCGCACCGATCCCGGCAGGACCGTGCCCGCTGACGGCCAGCGCCGAGCCGGGCCGCCCCACCCGGCCGGGGCGCTCGGGGCCGAGCTCCTCGAGGAGCCCCGAGCGGATCAGCTCGTCCACGAGGGTGGAGACAGCTGCCCGGGTCAGCCCGATGCGGGAGGCGACGGCGGCACGGGACAGCGGCCCCTCGGCGCTGACGGTGTGCATCACACGCGAGAGGTTGCGGCGGCGCATGCCCTGCTGCGTATCGGGCAGTCGGCGGCCGGGACTGCTCGGGTGGGCCTCGTGCAGCGGTGCGGTCATGCCTCCGTCAGTCCTCGTCCGGCGGCCCTGTCAGGGCTGCCCTGTCAGTGCGGGCCGAGGCCCGCGGAGTTGGGTCTCGTCAGCGCTGATCCGGTCGGCGCTCCAGCAGCGGGGCCGCGTCGGAGAGTACCCCCGCGATGCGCGCCAGGGCAGCCTCGTCCCGCTCCACCGCATCGAGTACGGGTCCGCGCGCGGTGTCCCAGCGCCGGGCCACCGCCGCCGGATCCTCGCCGGTCAGTACGCCCGCGGCCTGCGCGGCGGCGCCGAGCGCGACCAGCTCCTTGGCCTCGGGCACCTGAACGGGGCGTCCCGACAGGCGGCGTACGGTCTCCTGCCAGGCCGTTCCGCGCGCGCCGCCGCCGATGAGCAGGATGGGAGCCGAACGGTCCGCGTCCGCGTCGAGCACCAGGTCGAGGGCGCCGAGCAGCGAGTGGACGGCGCCGTCGTACGCGGCCTGCAGCAACTGCCCGGGCGTCGTGTCGTGGCGCAGCCCGTGCAGCAGTCCCGAGGCGTGCGGCAGGTCCGGGGTCCGTTCGCCGTCCAGGTAGGGGAGCAGGGTCACGCTCGTGCCCGGCTCGACGGCCTGGCGATCGATGCCCAGCAGGGTGGCGACGCGGTCCACGGCGAGCGTGCAGTTGAGGGTGCAGGCCAGCGGCAGCCAGTCGCCGCGCGCGTCGGCGAAGCCCGCCACGGTTCCGGTCGGATCGGTGGGGCGGCGCGTCGAGACCGCGTACACCGTGCCGGACGTGCCGAGGCTCAGCACCGCGGTGCCAGGGCGCAGCCCCAGCCCGAGCGCGGCGGCGGCGTTGTCCCCGGTGCCCGGAGCGACCAGCGTGCCCTTGGAGAAGGGCAGTTCGCCGCTGTCGCGCACGGTTCCGACCACCTCGCCGGGCCGGACCACCCGGGGCAGCAGCGCCGGGTCGAGGCCCACGTGGCGGAGGACCTCCTCGTCGTACGTCTCGGTCCCGGACGCCCACCAGCCCGTACCGGACGCATCGCCCCGGTCGGTCGTGCCGAGTCCCGTGAGGCGCCCGGTGAGGTAGTCGTGGGGCAGTCGCACGGCCGCGGTCGCGCGGATCGCCTCGGGCTCGTTCTCGGCGAGCCACGCCCACTTCGTGACCGTGAAGGAAGGGCCCGGCACGCTGCCCGTGCGCTCGGCCCGGGCCTTCGGGCCGCCCAGTTCGTCCACCAGGCGCCGGGCCTGCGGGGCCGAGCGCACGTCGTTCCACAGCAGGGCGGGGCGTACCGGGTCTCCCTGGGCGTCCAGCGTGACGAGCCCGTGCTGCTGGCCGCCCACGGACACCGCCGCGGCCTCGTGCGCCGCGTCGCCGCACTGGTGGAGCGCCTCGCACAGCGCCTCCCACCACTGCCGCGGATCACTTTCACGGCCCGCTCCGGAGGAGACGGTGTGCGGCGCCTGCCCACTTGCCACCACCTCTCCGGTGGCCGCGTCCACGACCAGCGCTTTGGTGGACTGGGTGGACGTGTCCACGCCGACGACGAGCGGACCCTCGGCTGCTGACATCGGGCTCTCTCCCTCTTTCCGCGGCTCGCGGGGTACGGCCTACTTCCGGGTGCCCGGACCGACCTGGTCCGGCTTTCACACCTCGTCTCTTCCCAGAGATGCCTTCGCATACTAATTTGTTAAGCGCCATGACGAAATAGTCGGAGCGAGCTAGGAGCCGCGGCATGAACTACCAGCCCACCCCCGAGGACAGGTTCACCTTCGGCCTGTGGACCGTCGGCTGGCAGGGAAGGGACCCGTTCGGCGATGCCACCCGGCGTGCCCTGGACCCGGTCGAGACGGTGCAGCGCCTGTCGGAACTCGGCGCCTACGGAGTGACCTTCCACGACGACGACCTGATCCCCTTCGGATCCTCGGACATCGAGCGCGAGTCGCACATCAAGCGCTTCCGGCAGGCACTCGACACGACCGGCATGACCGTGCCGATGGCCACCACGAACCTCTTCGCGCACCCCGTCTTCAAGGACGGCGCGTTCACCGCCAACGACCGGGACGTACGCCGCTACGCACTGCGCAAGACGATCCGCAACATCGACCTCGCGGTCGAGCTGGGTGCCCAGATCTACGTCGCCTGGGGCGGCCGGGAAGGCGCCGAGTCCGGCGGCGCCAAGGACGTACGCCTCGCACTCGACCGCATGAAGGAGGCCTTCGATCTCCTCGGCGAGTACGTGACCTCCCAGGGATACGATCTGCGCTTCGCGATCGAGCCCAAGCCGAACGAGCCGCGCGGCGACATTCTCCTGCCGACGGTCGGCCACGCCCTGGCGTTCATCGAGCGCCTGGAGCGGCCGGAGCTGTACGGCGTCAACCCCGAGGTGGGCCACGAGCAGATGGCCGGGCTGAACTTCCCGCACGGCATCGCCCAGGCCCTGTGGGCGGACAAGCTCTTCCACATCGACCTCAACGGCCAGTCCGGCATCAAGTACGACCAGGACCTCCGCTTCGGAGCAGGCGACCTGAGGGCGGCGTTCTGGCTGGTGGACCTCCTGGAGAGCGCCGGTTACGCGGGACCGAGGCACTTCGACTTCAAGCCCCCGCGCACCGAGGACCTCGACGGCGTGTGGGCATCGGCCGCGGGCTGTATGCGCAACTACCTCATCCTGAAGGAGCGTTCGGCCGCCTTCCGTGCCGACCCGGAGGTCCAGGAGGCCCTGCGCGCCTCGCGCCTGGACGAGCTGGCACAGCCCACCGCCGCGGACGGCCTTCAGTCGCTGCTCGCCGACCGCGCGGCCTTCGAGGAGTTCGACGTGGAGGCCGCCGCCGCGCGCGGGATGGCATTCGAGCGCCTGGACCAGCTGGCGATGGACCATCTGCTGGGCGCCAGGGGCTGATCGACCTCTCCTTGTGAGGCCCTGCGCGGAATTCTGCGGAATCGTGCGATCCATGCCATGAGTCCGTATCAAGTTCCGCGCAGGGGTCGCCTGATGACGGGTTCGAGGCGACTCTTGGCGGTATGGCCACGCCGCCCTTACCGCCCCAGCCTCCCCGGCCGCCGGACGACACACCGCCTTCGGGCAACGGTGGCTACGGCCCGCTGCCCGAAGGCTTCGGTCCGCCTCCCGAGGGTTACGGTCCGCCTTCCGGGGGTTACGGCCCGCCCCCTGGGGGCTACGGGCCGCCGACCGGAGGCGGTGGTCCGCCATGGCAGGGCGGCGGGGACTGGCAGCAACCGCCGCCGCCCCCTGGCCCTCCCAGCGGTCCGGGAGGGCGCCGCAATGTGCTCTTCATCGTGCTGGCCGTGATCGTGGCGATCGGGGCCGTCGCCGCGGTGGCGCTGGTGGTCACCAGCGACGACGGCTCGTCGGGCAAGAAGTTGCCTGCCGCGAGCAGCGACACCACAGGGAGTACGCCCACGCCGTCGCTGAGCATCCCGTCGGAGCTGCCCTCGCTGCCTTCCGATGTGCCCTCCCTGCCCTCCGGAGTGCCCGATCTGCCCACTGGCCTGCCCAGCGGCCTGCCCACCGACCTGGAGTCGCTGCTCCCGACTCCCGCGGGCAATGAAGTGCCGTACTACATGCTGAAGGCCGGCGACTGCTTCAACGTCGACAACAGCAAGCCCGGCCAGGCCGCGAAGCGGTCGTGCCGCACGGCGCATGACGCCGAAGTCGTCAAAGTAACCGAGCTGACAGGCACTTACTCGACCGATGCCGCTCTCAAGAAGGCGGCGACGGACCTGTGCCAGAAACCGCTGCAGGCCAAGGCGGTCAAGCAGCCGGCCGGAACCGTGCGCGGCACCCTGGTGCAGTATCCGGACTCCACGGGCTTCAAGCTCGGCATCGACAACGTCGCGTGCAGCCTGGCCGCGGACCCCAACGGGAACGGCAAACTCACCAAGCCGCTGACGTGACCCATGCGCGCGTGGAGCAAAAACGTCAGCCACGCGCGCGTGCCGGACGAAAACGCGAGCCAGGCGTTCAGATGCCGCTCCCGCGCGGCAGCCGTACGTACGTCACCGTCGTCTCGACCCCGCTGTCCACCAGGCGTCCCTGGTCGTCGAACGCGCCCTCGCCGTCCGTCATCCCGAAGTCGTTGTCGTTGATCAGGGCGAGCGTGTCGTGATCCACGCGCGCGACGCCCTCGATCTTCCCGGGCAACCCCTCGACCTTGCCGAGGTCGACGACGAGCCGCTTGCGCAGCACCGGAACACCGGAGGCGGCCGGATCGTCGAGCTGCTCCAGGGACGGAGACGTGGCGGCGTCGTCCCACTTGCCTCCAAGGATGTCCGCACCCCGGCTCAGCTTCACGACCTGCAACCTGGCCGCCTTGTCGGTGCGCTCCTCGACGAGCAGTCGGTCACGGCCGACGGCCACCACGGAGGAGATCTTCAACTCGGACGTGTCGTCCTCGCCCGGGTCGACCACGCTCACCGGATCGAAGCGGTACGCGTACTCGGCCGTGACCGCCCGCTTCTTCGGCGAGAAGCGCACCAGGCGCGTCGTGAGCGAGGCCTCTCCCGCGTCCGGGTCCGGCACGGACGGCGGGCTCTGCACGGCCATCACCAGGTCCCCGCCCGGGAGTTGGGCGAGCCCTTCGAAGCCCCGGTTGACTTTCCGGTGCAGGAGGATGGAGGGCAGTGCCTCGACGACCGGGTAGTCCGTGCCGGTCAGGTTCAGCCCCTTCGGTACGTAGCGGGTGAGCACCTTCCCGCGTGCGGAGACGTGAACCAGTGAGGGCCCGTACTCGTCAGCGAGCCAGAAGCTGCCGTCCTTGGAGCGCACGATGCCCTCGGTGTCCACACCGTTCGGGTTGTACGAGAGCGGCGTCTTCGCGTTGTACGAGTACGGTGCTTCGTCGCGTCCCTTTTGGTTGGACAGACCGGTGACGGGCTTCCCGGAGGAGGTCGTGATCGGGATCGCGTTCAGGACCTTCATAGTGTCCCCGGAGACGCGGATCTTCACGATGGCCGGATCGAAGCCGGGCACGGGGAACGTACGGCGCTTCTTGCCGTCCACCGGGATCCGGCCGTTAGGCCCGCGATCGGTGACCGTCCAGAACTCGCCCTTGCGGCCCGCCGGGTAGAGATCGCTGCCGATACCGCCGAGGTCCACACCGCGGTCGTTGTCCACCGTGCCCGGCAGCAGCGCGTTGCTGAACGCACCGAGCGGGATGTCGCCGAGCGTCGCGGTGCGCGTGACTCGCGGCGCGTCCCCGGAGGGGGTGCCGACAGCCGTGCCGGTTGCCACGAGGGTGGCCAGCAGGGCCAGCGGCACGCCCGCGGCGACGGAACGGTGGACGTGGCGCCGACCGACGGCGTGCGGGGACATCGGGCCTCCTGAGGCACAGGTGCGTGGACAGCGGCCAGATTTCGCCCCCGCACGGAACGCCCTACGACCGACAGGTGAACACGGAACGTCAACTACTCATCCGCTGGGCGGTGTTGGGATCATTCATTCGCGGCCTTCCGCAAGAGCGAGGGCTGTCGCCGGATCCTGTGCGGCCGGGCCCACGGGAGCCCATCGTCCCCATTCCTTGCGATACGGCCACCAGCGGCCGTCGAGGCCCAGGCGCAGTTGCGCCTGACCACCGTCGGCCGTCCAGCGATTGCGGGACGCGCGCAGTCGCGGCCGCTCGTCGCCCTCCCAGGCCGATTCGAGGGCGGCACGCGCGCGTGCGAGCGTTTCCGCCTCCACCGTCCACTCGGTCTCGAGCACGTCGAGGGCGGCCACACCCCCGTACTCCCAGGCGCGGACGGCGAGTTCCAGCCCCTCGCGGTCGCGGTCAGACCCTTCGCCGAGCCGCGCGGTCATCGGGGTGTCCAGGACATCCGGGACGCCCACGCCCAGCCGCACCGCGTCCTGTGCGGCCGTCAACTCCGGTTCCACGGGATGCGCTTCGTGATCGGGCCGGAGCGCCTCGGCCAGCAGTCGGTGGGCCTCGCGGGCCGTCTGTGTGGCCAGGAACGCCAGGGCGGTTGGATCGACGCCTGGTGCGGGTGCTGCTTCCGTGTCCAGCGAGGGCGGTTGTCCCGGCTCTGCGGGCAGGACGGGCGTGGCGGGCAGCGGCGGCAGGATGTCCGCCGCCGCGTACGCCTCAGCGGCGTCCACGCCCTCGTACGGCTCATCCCGCACGGGGGCGGCTTCGGCCCGGGGGCCGCTGCGCGCCTGCAACTCGTCCAGCAGCTCACGCTCTCCCCGGCCGCGCATCAACAACAGCACGAATGGGTCCTGGTCCAGCAGTCTCGCCATCTGGTAGCACAGTGCCGCCGTGTGACCACAGTGGTCCCACGCATCGCAGTCGCACTCGGGCTCCAGATCGCCCAGCCCCGGCAGAAGTTCGACGCCGGCGGTCTCCGCGTCCTCGACCAGATGCGGCGGCATCTCACGGTCGAGCAGCGCCGCGATATGCCCGGCTCGTTCGACGGCCATGTCCAGGAAGCGGTCCCACTGGTCCTCGGACAGCTGCTGGAGCAGGACATCGGCGCGATGCGGCGTACGGTCGCGGCCCTGGACCACGGCTGTGATGCGTCCGGGACGCACCGACACGGCTCCCACGGCTCCCGCGCGCGCCAGCCTGCGGCCCGTCTTCACCTGCTCCGAGTCCAGTGCCGCGTCCTCCAACGCCTTCAGCCAGGCCTGACCCCACCACGTCTGCGCGAAGCCCCTCCCGTGCGCGGGCGGCAGCGCGTCGAAGGTGCGCTCCGGGCTCTCTTCGTACGCATCGTTCATCGGGCGCCTCCTCGCAGCTCCACCAGGTCGGCCAGTTCGGCGTCGGTCAGTTCGGTGAGGGCCGCCTCCCCGGAGCCGAGCACCGAGTCCGCGAGCTCCTGCTTGCGCGCCAGCATGTCCGCGATGCGGTCCTCGATCGTCCCCTCGGCGATCAGCCGGTGCACCTGCACGGGCTGGGTCTGGCCGATGCGGTACGCGCGGTCGGTGGCCTGTGCCTCGACGGCCGGGTTCCACCAGCGGTCGTAGTGCACGACATGTTCGGCCCGCGTCAGGTTCAGACCCGTGCCCGCGGCCTTCAACGACAACAAGAAGACCGGCACTTCGCCCTCCTGGAAGCGATGCACCATGGCCTCCCGCTCGGCGACGGGTGTGCCACCGTGCAGGAACTGAGAGGGCACCCCGCGCGCCGCCAAGTGGCGCTCGATCAGCCGCGCCATCCGCACGTACTGGGTGAAGACCAGAACACTCGCTCCCTCGGAGAGGATGGTGTCGAGCAGTTCGTCCAGCAGTTCCAGCTTTCCGGAGCGACCCGCGATCTTCGGACTGTCCTCCTTGAGGTACTGCGCCGGGTGATTGCAGACCTGCTTCAACCCGGTCAGCAGTTTCACGATCAGGCCGCGCCGCGCCATGCTGTCGGCGCCCGAAATCTCTGCCAGAGTCTCGCGGACCACCGCCTCGTAGAGACCTGCCTGCTCCTTGGTGAGCGATACGGCACGGTCGGTCTCGGTCTTCGGCGGCAGCTCGGGCGCGATTCCCGGGTCCGACTTGCGGCGGCGCAGCAGGAACGGCCGTACGAGCTGGGCGAGCCGATCTGCCGCTCCGGGATCCTGTCCGCCCTCGACGGCCTGCGCGTACCGGGTGCGGAACGTGCCGAGCCTGCCGAGCAGCCCTGGAGTCGTCCAGTCGAGAATCGCCCACAGCTCGGAGAGATTGTTCTCCACCGGAGTCCCAGTGAGCGCCACGCGCGCGCGTGCGCCGATGGTCCGCAGCCGGCGTGCCGTGTCCGAGTACGGGTTCTTCACGTGCTGCGCCTCGTCCGCGACGACCATGCCCCACGACGCCCCGGCCAGCTGCTCGGCGTCGAGCCGCATCGTGCCGTACGTCGTGAGGACGAACTCACCGTCGGCCAGGTTCTCCAGGCTCCGCCGCGGCCCGTGAAAACGGCGCACCGGGGTGCCCGGTGCGAACTTCTCGATCTCGCGCTGCCAGTTGCCCATCAGGGAGGTCGGGCAGACGACGAGAGTGGGACCCGCCGCCGACTCGTCGCCCTGCCGGTGCAGATGCAGCGCGATCAGTGTGATCGTCTTGCCCAGGCCCATGTCGTCGGCCAGGCAGCCGCCCAACCCCAACGAGGTCATCCGGGCCAGCCAGTTGAGGCCCCGCAGCTGGTAGTCCCGCAGGGTCGCGGCAAGCGCTGCGGGCTGACCGACCGGCTCTTGCCCCTCCGGGTCCGCGAGCCTCTCCCGCAGCGTCGCCAGCCATCCCGTGGGCCGGACGTCGACCTGGCGGCCGTCGACCTCCGTGGAGCCCGTCAGAGCGGCGCTCAGCGCGTCGATGGGCGTGACCTTGTGGTCCTGCTGCGCGCGGGCGCGTTGCACTTCCTGCGGGTCGACGAGCACCCACTGGTCGCGCAGCCGCACCATGGGGCGGTTCGCCTCGGCGAGCCGGTCCAGCTCCTTGCGCGTCAGCTGCTGATCGCCCAGCGCGAACGACCAGTTGAAGGCCAGCAGCGCGTCGGCCGACAGGAACGACGGTACGTCCGACGACAGCCGCCCCGGGCCCTGCTCGTCATCCGGCGGCCCGATGACCGCGCGGGCCGTCAGCTTGCGCGCCAGCTCCTTGGGCCAGTGCACCTCGACCCCGGCAGACGCGAGGGCTCGCGCACCCTCGCCGAGGAGTTCGGTGACCTCCTCGTCGGCGAGTTCGACCGCGTCGGGCACGGCCGCCGACAACAGGGGCGTGAGCGGAGCCCAGGCCCGTGCGGCCCGGCGCAGGGCGAGCAGGGCGTCCAGACGCGCGCGCGGACCGAAAGCAGGTCCCGAAGCGCCCGCGTCGGCCCACACGTCGGCGGCGTCCGCGATCAGAGCCGGGTCGCTCACACTGTGCAGCTGAAGGACCGCGCGGAAGGGCAGCTGCGGCTCGTCCGCCGTGGCCGAGTCCAGGCCCGGAACCTCGATGCGCAGCGAGATCCGTACGCCCGCGTCGTGCCCCGCGGCGACGTCGGCGGCCCAGGCGCGCTGCTCGGGGATGTGCTGCGGTGCGGGCGCCGCGAAGGCCGCACCGCCCGTTGCGAGTGGCGCTGCAGGAGACCGGGGGAGCGTGTCGGCGACCGCGTCGAGGAAGGCCCGCACCAGGCGCTCCGGGTCGGGCAGACGCAGTGGCTCGGTCTTGTCGACGGGCACCGCATGCGCGTGCGGTGGCATCGCGGCGGCCAGCTCGCGGATCCGTTCCAGGTCCTCCGCGCGCAGTGGACCGACACGCCACGCGTCATGGTCTGCGGCGCTCAGACCGGGCAAGAGCAGCCCGCGCGCGGCCAGCTGAAGAGCGAGCACGGCCGCCGCGCCCCAGAAGGCGGCTGCCCTGTGCGCGTAGGCGGCGGCACGCGCGCGCGTGAGGACCGGCAGCGCGGCTCGTACCGGCAGCAGCACGGCAGGCACGGTCACCAGTTCGACACCATCGTCGCCGGGCAGGACGACCGTCAGCTCCTCGGCGGAGCCTGATTCGACAACAGGAGGGCCGTCGCCGTCGGGGTGCCAGAATGCCACGCTGCCGGTGCGGGCCGGTTCGGCGGGCACGAATACGGCGCAGCAGCGGGCCAGTTCGGAGATCTCGGAGGGAGTTGCCGCGGGATTCCTCTGCACAGGAATAGTCTATTCCTCAAATTTGACTACTGGAAGGCAAGGTTGCCGAGGATGCAGCATCGGAGGCGCTTGGGGGCGTGACGGATCTATGACGCGAGTCACATCTGCAGGGGGTGTCGTCAGGCCCACCTGAAGACGGGTGTATTCCCCAGGACGGACACGGGGGGTGCCGCCATGGTCGCCCAAGGTCACCGATCCGTACGTTTCTTCAGGTCAGCCCGTTCCCGGAGAGACCGGAGACCACCATGCCCCAGACCGCCGCAGCCGTCGCGGAACGCCCTCCCGGAGCTACCGCCAGCGAGTTCACGCCGCTCCTGCGCACCGTCAAGGGCCACGGTCTCCTCGACCGCAGGCACGGCTGGTACGCACTCGGCATCACCGTCAACGCACTGGCCCTGGCCGCTGTCATTGCCGGCATCGTCCTGATCGGCCACTCCTGGTGGGTGCTTCTCCTGGCCCCACTACTCGCCGTCCTGTGCGCGCGGACGGCCTTCATAGGCCACGACGCGGGCCACTCCCAGATCACCGCCAACCGGTCCGTGAGCCGCCTGATCGGACTCGTCCACGGCAACCTGCTGCTGGGCATGAGCTACTCCTGGTGGAACGAGAAGCACAACCGCCACCATGCCAACCCCAACCACATCGACAAGGATCCCGACGTCGCCGCCGACGTCCTGGTGTTCACCAGCGAACAGGCGAGCGGCCGGGCCGGCTTTCGCCGCTGGCTCACCCGCAACCAGGCCTGGCTGTTCTTCCCGCTGACCCTCCTCGAAGGCATCGCCCTGAAGATCCACGGCTTCAGGGACCTGCGCCGGCAGCCTCTGCGCGGGCGCATGCTGGAGGGCTCCCTGCTGATGATCCACGTCGCTGCCTACACGACGCTGCTGCTCACCTCCATGTCCATCGGCCAGGCCCTCGCCTTCGCCGCACTCCACCAGGCACTCTTCGGCCTTCACCTGGGCCTGGCCTTCGCGCCGAACCACAAGGGCATGGAAATGCCCGACCCCGAAGGCGAGCGCTGGGGGCATCTGCGCCGCCAGGTCCTCACCTCCCGCAACATTCGCGGCGGCGCTCTCACCGACTGGTTCCTCGGCGGCCTCAACTACCAGATCGAGCACCACCTGTTCCCGAGCATGCCGCGCCCGCACCTGAGGCTGGCCCAGCCCCTGGTGCGCGCCCACTGTCGAGAGTTGGGTATCCCTTACACGGAGACGGGCATCGTGGACTCCTACCGTGCGGCCCTGCGCCACATGAATGAGGTCGGAGAACCCCTCAGGGGCGAGTAGGGGTCGCGACTCAGGGTCGTATCAGGGTCGCGTCCTGGAACCGCGAAGGGCACGGACCCGTTCTCAGGACAGAGAGCGGCAGTGGCCGCGAAGGAGGCGACACAAGATGTCGAAGAACGCGAAGATCGCCGCAGGAGGCGTGGCGGCCGGGCTCATCCTGCTGATCTGGCTGCCCTGGTGGGCCGCCTTTCTGATCATCGTGGGGGTTCCGGCGGCAGCGTATCTGACCCTGGACCCCTCACAGCGGCGCAGGCTGCGCCGCGTCACACGCAAGGAGCTTGGCCGCTGAGACTTCACCGACCGGGTCAGTTCCCTTCCAGCGCACAGGAGTTGACCACACCGCCGCTCGCGGACCTGCCGACGGCACGGTTCGCGAGCGGTGCTTCATCCCGGCGATGAGTGCGTACGGGTCAGAGCGGGCGTACGGCCATCTTGTCCAGCGACTCCAGCAGGCCGGGCAGCTCCGGTCCGCGACCCACCGGCAGGATCTCTCCCGGCTTCTCGTCGAGCAGTACGAAGGCGATGTCGTCGGTCCGGGCCACCATCGACCAGCCCGGACCGTCGGCCCGCAGAGTCCGGGCGCCACCCGGCGCGAAGGACGAGCGCACGCGCCCGAGGGGCGGCGGCGTGTCCACGTACGCGCGGATCTCCGCGAGAACGCGCCGGACACCACCGCGCGGCTCGCCCCCGTCGCTCTCCTGCTTGTCGTCGTCGCGCTGCGCCGTCGCCGCATCGGGAGATTCGCCGCCCGCAGGCACGAACTCCTCGTCGTCGATCTGATCCCGCCAGGCAGCCCACTGGAGCGCTATCTCGTCGGCCCCGAGGCGCCGTTGGGCCGGACCCCAGACCGAGGTGTCCGGCGGGGACAGCGGCTCCCGTTCGGCGATTTCGGGCGCGGGGTCGTGCGGGGCGGGCACATTGGGTGCCGCGACGGCCACGGCCAGCGGCCACCCGGGGAGCGCCGCGACCATCGAGCGATCGTCGGGCGAGAGGTCGTATTCCATGCCGCAGTCCCACGATGCGATGGCGACGGCGACCAGCGACACGTCGTCGACGATGACCGTCCACCGCGCTCCGTCCCCGTCCTGCCCCAGCACCAGGCCGTATCCGTCCGCCAGGGGTGCCAGTCCGAGCGCCGCGCAGGCCTCCGGATAGTCGTCCCCCAGCACGCTGGGGAACTGCGCCGGCGTCAAAAGCACCGCCGTCAGCACATACAGCGCGTCGTCGTCCACGGCGGCGACGGTGGTCTCATCCGTCCCAGCCATCCCAGCCTCCCCATTACTTACGTCCGATCGGCGCACCTTAGTGCGATCGCTCGGCGGTTGTCACGGGACCGGGTGCGCGCGGGAGCTGAGGGCATCCGCCTGGACATGGGCGAAACGGCCATCCGCCACGGTCCGGCCGTCCACCATGCCTGGGCGCCTCGGTACACGCAGTCGGCGTCAGACGGCAGGCAGACCGAGGAGCGTCCGCGCCACCGCGGTGGGCGTCTCGTCGCGTTCCCGCGCGAGGGCGATGACGGCCCGGCACGCCAGCTCGTTCACCCCGAACGACAACGCCTCCGGCGACACCCAGGCCGCGGCCTCGTCGATCCGGTCCTGGTCGTCCTCGGCGCACGCCGACACATAGGCCGCGGCCGCCTCGAAGAGGTTGTGAGTGCGCTTCTCCGGACGCCGGTCCCCCTGAGACCCGGCCGCTTCCGGGCGCGAAAGGAACTTGCGGAGTCTGGCTAACATGCCGGACATGCGGGCCACCTTCCCCCTGTGTGAGTGCCATCGCTGATCGCTCACCTGCTGCTACTCAGCCTGCTACTCAACGTAGAGTTGAAGTCCCGGCACCAGAAGAGGGACGGTGCGGTGAAGCGGCACGGCACATCACCCCGGTGTTCCGTGCGTGGCCACTCCGGAGGGATCCTCAGCCCTCGCGTACGGCCAGTGCGAGGAACCGGGCGTTCTCGTCGACGTACGACGTCATGCGCCAGCCGGAGCCGGACAACAGCGGGCCGAGGTTGGCCTCCGCGCGCAGGTCGTCCGGTGTGATCTGCCGTCCCTGGCGAGCGGCGAGGGCCGCCCGGCCGATGGGATGGAAGAGCGCCAGCTTCCCGCCGGGCCGTATGACACGCGCCAACTCCCGCAGATTCTCCGCAGGGTTCGGCAGATGCGCGACGAGGCCCGCCGCGAAGACGGCGTCGAGCGAAGCTGTGCGCAGGGGGAGCGCAGCCACATCGGCCAGCAGCAGCCGTCCCACACGGTCCCGTCCCGCCCGCACCGCGGCCTCCAGCATGGCGGGAGTCAGGTCCGCGCCCAGAACCACACCGGAGGGCCCCATGGCCTCCCTCAACGGCGGCAGGGCCCGCCCCGTGCCGCAGACCGCGTCCAGTACGTGATCGCCCTTCCGCAGCCCCAGTTCGGCGACCGCCGCGGCGTACGCCGGACCGTCGTCGGGAAACCGGGCGTCCCACCCGGCCGCGCGGGCCGAGAAGAACTCCTGCACGTGTGCGTGGTCGTCGCTCATGCTTCGCATGATCTCGCATCGCCGTGAACCGCGAGGTGCGTACATGTTCGAGCGTGACGCGATCGTTCAGGTACACCATGGCGTCATATTCCAACAGCTTTCGAAATGCGCCCCCTTCATGCGCTCCGGGCCGGACTAGCGTCCCGGAGCCATGGGACACCTGGACCACGCCACCTTCGGCTGGCTGACCCCCGTGCTGTCGTACGTGATGGCCTGCATAGGCGCCGCCCTGGGGCTGCGCTGCACGGTCCGCGCGCTGGGCGCCTCGGGGCGGTCGCGCCGCAACTGGCTGCTCACTGCGGCCTCCGCGATCGGCACGGGCATCTGGACCATGCACTTCGTGGCGATGCTCGGCTTCAGTGTCAGCGGCACCGAGATCCGCTACGACGTGCCGCTGACCATCCTCAGCCTGATCGTCGCGATGGTCGTCGTCGGCGCGGGCGTCTTCGCCGTCGGCTATGGCCGTGACCGAGGCCGGGCACTGTTCCTCGGCGGCCTCACTACCGGCCTCGGCGTGGCGAGCATGCACTACCTCGGCATGGTCGCCCTGCGGCTGCACGGTGACGTGAACTACGACCCGGTGCTGGTCGGGATCTCCGTCGTGATCGCCGTGGTGGCGGCGACCGCGGCACTCTGGGCGGCACTGAACATCAAGTCGCCCGTCGCGGTCGCCGTCGCCTCCCTCGTCATGGGAGTGGCGGTGAGCAGCATGCACTACACCGGGATGATCGCGGTCAGCGTGCGTGTCTCCCCTTCGGGCGAGGCCCTGCCCGGGGCCACGGCGATGCAGTTCATCTTCCCCCTCGCCGTCGGCCTCGGGTCGTACCTCTTCCTGACCTCGGCGTTCGTCGCGCTCTCCCCGACCGCTGGGGAACGCGAGGCCTCCGCATCGGCCCAGCGCCCCGTCGAGAGTGCCGCCCACTAGCGCAGTGACCGCGCCCCGCAGGCGCGCCCCCGAACCACTCCGAGCGAGGAGGCCATGCGTACACCCCGTAGGACCCCAGCAGGCGGCTCACCGCCGCCGCCCTCGACTCCCGCACGGGGCCGCCGCGCGCACGCCGGACCACCGGCCGACGAAGGCTCCGGCCCGGAAGAGCAGGACGGCGCCGCGTCGAGTGAGATACCCACGCGCGCGGGACGTTGGAGCCCGCGCCCCCGCACCGTACGAGCGAAGATCGTCTGCCTGCTGATGGTGCCCGTCATCTCCTTGCTCGCGCTGTGGGCATACGCCACCGTCAGCACGGCCCAAGACGTCGCACGGCTGCGGCAGTTGCAGCGGGTGGACTCCCAGGTGCGTGCCCCGGTGGCCGCCGCCGTCGCCGCACTCCAGGCCGAGCGAACCGCCGCCGTGCGCCGAGCGACTGACGCTTCCGCCGAGAAGGAGAGCAGGCTCAAGCAGCTTGCGGGTCGCACCGACCGGGCGGTAGCGAAGCTGCGGCTCGGGGAGAACAACACCGTCGCCGACAGCCAAGAGCTGCCCTCAGGAGTGGCACAGCGCCTCGAGGCCTTCGTTACCCGTGCCGAGCAACTCCCTTCCCTGCGGACCGCGGTGCTCGAACGGCGGACGGGATGGAAAGAGACGTACGGGCAATACACGCAGACCATTTCGACGGCCTTCTCAGTGGGCGGTGCGCTCACCGGCATCCAGGACGCCGATCTCGGCTCCGACGCGCGCGTGGTATTCGAGTTCGCCCGCGCGGGGGAGGCCCTCGCGCAGGAGGACGCGGTTCTCGCCGGCGCCCGCATCGTCGGCACTCTCGACGGAGAGCGGCTGCGACTGTTCAACGGCGCAGTCCACACCCGCCGGTTGCTCACCGAATCCGCTGTCCCTGACCTGCGCGGGCACGAACAGGCCGCATGGGGTGCCCTCGCGGAGAGCAGCGCCTACGCAGGCCTACGTGCTGCCGAGGACAAGGTGCTCGCGAGCGCACCCGGCCGCAAGGCGGTCCAGGCCGCGCCCGAGGAGACCTGGACAGCACCGCACGCGCGCGTGCAGGACGACATGCGGACGATCGAGACGAACGCGGGCCACGCGGTCGCGGACCAAGCCGACCCGTTCCGGCGCGGCCTCCTCTCACCGGCCGGTGCCGCGGTCCTCCTGGGCCTCGTCGCCGTGGCGGCCTCCCTCGTCATCTCCGTACGCATCGGGCGCGGCCTCGTCGTCGAGTTGGTGAGCCTGCGCAACAGCGCACTGGAGATCGCCCGCCGCAAACTCCCGCACGCCATGCGCAGACTGCGGGCCGGAGAGGAGATCGACGTCCGTGCCGAGGCCCCTCCCGGCCCGCCCGCCGAGGATGAGGCCGGCCAGGTCGCGGAAGCCCTGGGCACCGTGCACCGCGCCGCCCTGCGCGCCGCCGTCGAACGCGCGGAACTCGCCAGCGGCATCTCCGGAGTCTTCGTCAATCTCGCCCGCCGCAGCCAGGTCCTCGTACACCGCCAACTGAACCTGCTGGACAGCATGGAGCGCCGCTCCGACGACCCGGATGAACTCAGCGACCTGTTCCGGCTCGACCACCTGACCACGCGTATGCGCCGCCACGCGGAGAGCCTGATCATCCTCTCCGGAGCCGCTCCCGGCCGGGCCTGGCGAATGCCGGTGTCGCTCTCGAACGTGGTCCGTGCCGCCGTGTCCGAAGTCGAGGACTACGCGCGCGTGGAGGTACGACACCTCCCGGAGACGTCGGTCGTCGGAGCCGCGGTCGCCGACCTCACGCACCTCCTGGCCGAAATCGTCGAGAACGCCGCCCAGTTCTCGCCGCCCCACACCAAGGTGCGCATCACCGGCGAACCGGTCGGCAACGGCTACGCGTTGGAGATCGAAGACCGGGGCCTCGGTATGGGCAAGGAGACCCTCGCCGAAGCGAACCGTCGCATCGAGCAGTCCGAGGCACTCGACTTGTTCGACAGCGACCGGCTCGGGCTCTTCGTGGTGAGCAGGCTCGCCGCCCGGCACGGCATCAAGGTGCACCTGCGGACCTCGCCCTTCGGCGGCACCACCGCGGTGGTCCTGCTGCCCACGGCACTGCTCCAGACACCCGCGCCTTCCGGTGCCCACCGGGAGGAAACGGGACCGCCCGCAGAACGCGAGTACGCGCGCGTGCCCGCCGCCGCCCCACAACAGGACTCCGTAGAGCCCCAGAACGGACGACCCGCTCTGGTGGCCCCCTTACAGGTGGCCATGCAGGCCTCCGGAGACCTGCCGAGGGCCGACGCGAACGGCTCGCACGACGCTCCACCGCCCGGCGTCACCACCCTGCGGCTGCACCGACCGCCCGACGACACGCAGGAACCGGATGAGCTCCCACGGCGCGTACGACAGGCGAGTCTCGCCCCGCAACTGCGCGAGGAGCGCCCCGCCGAGCCCACGACCGCGGCGGACCCTCAGAGCGACGAGGACCGCACCCCTGAGCTGGTGCGGGACCGTATGGCGGCCTACCGCGCCGGCTGGGCCCGCGGCGGTGGCCGCTCACCCGGCCTTGGCGCAACCCCCGACCCCGCACCGGGCGGCGACGGCAGTGAAGGAGACCTCGCATGATCCACGACCAGGGCATGGGGACCAGTCAGCGAACCCGTGAACTCGACTGGCTGCTGGACGACTTGGTGACCCGCGTCGGTGAGGTACGGCACGCCGTGGTGCTGTCCAACGACGGGCTCGCGATGGGCGCGTCCGGCGCCCTCACACGGGAGGACGCCGAGCACCTCGCCGCGGTCGCCTCGGGCTTCAACAGCCTGGCCAAGGGCGCCGGCCGCCACTTCGGCGTCGGCGGCGTACGCCAGACCATGGTGGAGATGGACGACGGCTTCCTGTTCGTGGCCGCCGCCGGCGACGGCTCCTGCCTCGCCGTCCTCAGCGCCGTGACGGCCGACATAGGGCTGGTCGCCTACGAAATGGCCCTCCTGGTCAAGCGGGTGGGCGAGCACCTCTCCACCGCTCCGCGTGCCGCCGCGCGACCGGCCACGTCCGGGTGAGCGAAGGACGGCGGACATGACCGAAGACAGAACCGGCCCCCCTGAGCAGCCAGGCAGCCAGTGGTACGACGACGAGGCCGGGCCCCTCGTCCGCCCGTACGCGATGACGGGCGGACGCACCAAACCCGGACCCACCGGAGCGCGCTTCGACCTGATCGCACTCGTCACGCTGCACACGGGCGCCCCGGACGTCGGCGACGACACCTCGCTCGGCCCGGAACACCTGGCCCTCATCGACCTCTGCCGTGCGGAGACCCAGTCCGTCGCCGAACTGGCCGCAGGCGCCGACCTGCCCGTCGGCGTGGTCCGGGTGCTCCTCGGAGACCTCCTCGAGGGAGGCCGCGTCACAGTCAGCCGCCCCGTGCCACCCGCCCAGCTGCCCGACGAGCGCATCCTGCGCGAGGTCATCGAGGGACTGAGAGCACTGTGATGCGGACCCGAACCCACGCCGGCCGTGCCCGGCACTCCCGAGAGAAGTGATCGATGGCCTCCGAGCACCCCGACGCCCCGAACGCCGAGACGGCCCCACTGGCCCTGAAGATTCTGGTCGCCGGCGGCTTCGGCGTGGGCAAGACCACCCTCGTAGGAGCCGTCAGCGAGATCAAGCCGCTGCGCACCGAGGAACTGCTCAGCGAGGTGGGCCAGTCGGTCGACGACACCGACGGTGTCGACCACAAGGTCACGACCACCGTCGCCATGGACTTCGGCCGCATCACCATCAGGTCCGGTCTGTCGCTCTATCTGTTCGGGACGCCGGGACAGGACCGGTTCTGGTTCTTGTGGGACGAACTGTCACAGGGCGCCCTCGGTGCCGTCGTCCTCGCGGACACCCGGCGGCTCGGGGACTGCTTCCCCGCAGTCGACTACTTCGAGCACCGGCACATCCCGTTCGTCGTGGCCGTCAACTGCTTCGCGGATGCGCGCACTTACGGCGCTCACGAGGTGTCACGCGCCCTCGACCTCGACCGCGGCACACCCGTCGTGCTCTGCGATGCCCGTGACCGCGACTCGGGGAAGGAGGTGCTGATCCGTCTCGTCGAGTACGCCGGGCGGATGCACACCGCCCGGCTGCTCGACTCCGTCGGCTGACGCTCCGCCTCGCTCAGTCCGAGACGGCGGCCTGGGCGAGGACCTTCTCGATGCTCACCCGCACAAGGAGTTCGCCCGGTACGCCGTTGCGGGCGGCGAACTCCTCGGCCCGGTCCTCGCCCATGTAACGCGCCCCTATCCGCCCGGCCCAGAGCCGGACCTCTTCAAGATCCTCCGAGATCCGAGCCCGCCCCCGCAGGATCACGAAGGCGTACGGGGGCCGGTCGTCGTCCACGCACAGGGCGACCCGGCCGTCCCGGGCCAGATTCCGCCCCTTGACGGTGTCCTTCCCGGTGTTGAAGACAAGGTCGTCCCCATCGAGCACGAACCAGATCGGCGCCACATGCGGACTTCCGTCCGCTCGAACGGTCGACAGCTTGCCGGTGCGGGTGCCCTCGGAGACGAACGCCCGCCATTCCTCATCGGTCATGTTCTGTGCCATGACCCCATCATGCTTGCCCCGACAGAGGCTGTGGGGAAGGCTGGCTCGTCAGAACCTCAGACCAGAGGTGACTCACAACACGGGGAGACGGATCATGGAGCAGAACCAGGGACTCGGCTGGTTGCTGGACGACCTGACCGAGCGCGTCGAACACGTACGACATGCGCTGGTGCTGTCCAACGACGGGCTGGTCACGGCGGCCAGTACGGGACTCAGGCGCGAGGACGCCGAACACCTCGCCGCCGTCTCCTCGGGGCTGCACAGCCTGGCCAAGGGCTCGGGGCGGCACTTCGGCGCCGGCCAAGTCCGGCAGACCATGATCGAGTTCGATGATGCGGTGCTGTTCGTCACGGCGGCGGGCACCGGCAGCTGCCTGTGCGTGCTCAGCGCGGCCGAAGCGGACATCGGCCAGGTCGCCTACGAGATGACTCTGCTCGTCAACCGCGTCGGTGAACACCTCGACATCGATGCGCGACAGCCGGAACACGCACCTGCCATAGACACCTGACCTGCAAGAACGTCGACCCGCTCCAGGTTATCCACAGGCCGAGCGGGAGGCGAGGCAAACCGGTTACGGTTTTTCTCGAAGCGAGCGCACGCATACGGCGCAAGCAAGGCAAAGGCACGCAAGTGCACATCGCTGTACGGGGGAGAACCACCATGTCCGGCAACACCATCACGCAATCCGCCCTGCCCACCACCACCCCGCGCCCCGCGCAGGCGGTCCGGCCGGCCCTCACACCGAGCCACGCCGCACGGGAACTGGGTCTCAAACGAGGCGAATTCGACCTCGCCGTCCGACTCGGATGCATCAGGACCCTTCCCGACGAAGGGGGCGGAGGCCGCCGCGTGGCCCGCACGGAAATCGACCGGGTGCGCTCCGAAACCGGCTTTCCCGACGTGCTCCGCGAACGCGTCAAGGCCGTGGGCACCGCCGAGGGCGCAGCCCTCATGGGGGTGTCGGCGGCCCGGTTCACGCGGTTCGCACGCCTCGGCCTGATCGCGCCCGTCAAGTGGTACCTCAACCGGTACAGGGCCGTGGTCTGGCTGTATCTGGCAGAGGAACTGCGGCAGTTCGCCGCGAGCGAGGACAACGCCCGGCTGTTGAGGGGGCGTACGCCCGAGGGACTGCGCGCCCAGTTGGACGCGGGCGTGGACCTGCGGGCCCGCAACTGGCGGGGACGGCACGTGGGGTTTCTGCTGCGGCAGACCGAGGATCCCTGGGCGCGGGCCGCGGCCGTGGCATCCCTGCTGGATCCCGTGCAGGTCGCGGAGATCATCGAGGACCCGTACGAACGCGCCTATCTGAACCGCTTCCACCCCGACCAGACGGCCCACGGCGCGCCCGATTCACCCGCCGCCCACGTCGCCGTACGGATCATGACGGCGCAGGACCCGGACGAGATCAGCTGGCTCCGCAGCGACCTGGCGAACGCGATCGAGGAGGCACGAGAGCACCGGCCCGCCCCACGTCCGACGCCGAGGGGAGCCGAGACACCGCGTGCGCGTCCGAAGCCACGACCGGTCGAGGAGCAGGGGAGCGTCGAGGAACCGGAACGGTCCCGCCGCCGCTTCGGATGGCTGCGCCGCAGAAACCTCTGACCCGTCGAGGGTTGAGCTTGGAGCCGCTGACTGATTCAGACGCCAGACAAGATCAGCCCAGCTTCCTGAACAACCCCTCCTGGACGACGGACACGATCAGCTGTCCGTCGAGGTTGTAGATCCGCCCGCGCGCCAGGCCCCGGCCACCGGTCGCGATCGGTGACTCCTGGTCGTACAGGAACCACTCGTCCGCGCGGAACGGCCGGTGGAACCACATGGCGTGGTCCAGAGAAGCCATGTCGAAGCCGCGAGGACCCCAGAGCGGTTCCACCGGGATGCGGACGGCATCCAGGAGGGTCATGTCGCTCGCGTAGGTGAGCGCGCAGGTGTGGATCAGCGGGTCGTCGCCCAGAGGGCCGACGGCGCGCATCCATACGGCGCTGCGTGGTTCGGCGTGCTCGACCTCCTCGGGGGTCCAGCGCATCCGGTCCACGTAGCGGATGTCGAAGGGCTGGCGGCGGGCCATGCGCTCCAACGTCTCGGGGAGCGCGCCCAGATGCTCCTTGATCTCCTGAGTGACGGTCGGGAGCGACTCAGGATCCGGGACCTCGCGGGCCGGCGGTAGCTGGTGCTCGAAGCTCCCCTCTTCAGGCTTGTGGAAGGAGGCGGTCAGATTGAAGATCGTGCGGCCCTGCTGCACGGCGGTGACCCGGCGCGTGGTGAACGACCGCCCGTCGCGGACCCGTTCGACCTGGTACACGATCGGCACGCCCGGCCGGCCCGGGCGCAGGAAGTACGCATGCAGCGAGTGCACCGGCCGTTCCCCGTCCGTGGTGCGGCCTGCGGCGACGAGGGCCTGGCCGGCGACCTGCCCGCCGAAGACCCGCTGCAGGGACTCCTGCGGGCTGCGGCCACGGAAGATGTTGACCTCGATCTGCTCCAGGTCGAGCAGGTCGACGAGTCGTTCCGCTGGGTTCGTCATGTGTCAGCTTCTCCTGTGCTCACAGCTGGCCGACGTCGGTGACCTTGACGATGGCACGTCCCTCGGCGTCGGAGGCGGCGAGGTCGACCTCCGCGCTGATGCCCCAGTCGTGATCGCCGTTCGGATCGGCGAAGGTCTGCCGGACCCGCCACAGGCCATTCTGCGGCTCCTCCTCGATGAGCAACAGCTTGGGGCCGCGGGCGTCGGGGCCGGTGCCGAGGTCGTCGTACTCGTCCCAGTACTTGTCCATGGCCTCGCTCCAGGCATCGGCATCCCAGCCCGACTCGGCGTCCAGCTCGCCGAGTTCCTCGACGTGGTCGAGGGCGGCGAGTTCGACACGGCGGAACATGGCGTTGCGGACGAGGACGCGGAAGGCGCGTGCGTTCGCGGTGACCGGCCTCACCTGGTCGGCCTTCTCCTGGGCCTCCTCGGCCGTCATCTCCTCCGGGTTGGCGAGCTGCTCCCACTCGTCGAGGAGGCTGGAGTCGACCTGCCGCACCATCTCGCCGAGCCAGGCGATCAGGTCCTCCAGGTCCTCGGACTTGAGGTCGTCCGGGACGGTGTGATCAAGAGCCTTGTAGGCACTGGCGAGGTAGCGCAGCACGATGCCCTCGGTGCGGGCAAGCTCGTAGAAGGAGACGAACTCCGTGAAGGACAGGGCCCGTTCGTACATGTCGCGGATGACGGACTTCGGCGACAGCGGATGGTCGCCGACCCACGGATGGCTCTTGCGGTAGGTGTTGTACGCGTGGAAGAGGAGCTCCTCCAACGGCTTCGGGTACGTCACGTCCTGGAGCCGCTCCATCCGCTCCTCGTACTCGACGCCGTCCGCCTTCATCGCCGCCACGGCCTCGCCACGGGCCTTGTTCTGCTGGGCGGCGAGGATCTGCCGAGGGTCGTCCAGCGTCGACTCGACGACGGACACCATGTCCAGCGCGTAGGAAGGGGACTCCGGTTCCAGGAGCTCGAAGGCGGCGAGGGCGAAGGTGGACAGCGGCTGGTTGAGGGCGAAGTCCTGCTGCAGATCGACCGTCAGGCGCACGATACGGCCCTGGGCATCCGGCTCGTCGAGCTTCTCGACGATGCCGCCGTCCAGCAGCGAGCGGTAGATGGCGATCGCGCGCCGGATGTGTCGCAACTGCTGCTTGCGCGGCTCATGGTTGTCCTCCAGCAGATTGCGCATCGCATCGAAGGCGTTGCCGGGCCGGGCGATCACCGACAGAAGCATCGTGTGCGTCACCCGGAACCGGGAGGTGAGCGGCTCCGGATCGGAGGAGATGAGCTTCTCGAAGGTGTTCTCCGTCCAGCCGACGAACCCCTCGGGAGCCTTCTTGCGGACCACCTTGCGACGCTTCTTCGGATCGTCGCCCGCCTTGGCGAGGGCCTTCTCGTTCTCGACGACATGCTCGGGAGCCTGGGCGACGACGAACCCGGCCGTGTCGAAGCCCGCCCGGCCGGCACGGCCCGCGATCTGGTGGAACTCACGTGCGCGAAGCGTCCGCACACGGTTGCCGTCGTACTTCGCCAGAGCAGTGAACAGCACTGTGCGGATAGGGACGTTGACGCCGACACCGAGGGTGTCGGTACCACAGATGACCTTCAGGAGACCGGCCTGGGCCAGCTTCTCCACCAGTCGCCGGTACTTGGGCAGCATGCCGGCGTGATGCACACCGATGCCGTGCCGCACGTAACGGGACAGATTGCGGCCGAACTTGGTGGTGAAGCGGAAGTTGCCGATCAGCTCGGCGATCTGGTCCTTCTCCGCGCGCGTGCACATGTTGATGCTCATCAGCGCCTGGGCCCGCTCCACCGCCTGAGCCTGGGTGAAGTGCACGATGTAGACGGGGGCCTGCTTGGTCTCGAGGAGTTCGGTGAGCGTCTCCGTGAGCGGCGTCAGCCGGTACTCGTAGGACAGCGGCACGGGCCGCGTCGCCGAGCGGACGACCGAGGTGGGGCGGCCGGTCCGCCGGGTGAGGTCCTTCTCGAACATCGAGACATCGCCGAGCGTGGCGGACATCAGGATGAACTGGGCCTGCGGCAGTTCGAGGATCGGGATCTGCCAGGCCCAGCCGCGGTCGCCCTCGGCGTAGAAGTGGAACTCGTCCATGACGACCTGGCCGACATCGGCCCGCTTGCCGTCGCGGAGCGCGATGGACGCCAGGACCTCCGCCGTGCAGCAGATGACGGGGGCGTCGGCGTTGACGGAGGCGTCGCCGGTCAGCATGCCGACGTTCTCGGTGCCGAAGAGCTTGCACAGTTCGAAGAACTTCTCCGAGACGAGCGCCTTGATCGGTGCCGTGTAGAAAGTGACCTCGTCCCGGGCGAGCGCCGCGAAGTGCGCACCGGCGGCGATCAGGCTCTTGCCCGAGCCGGTGGGCGTCGACACGATCACATTCGCACCCGACACCACCTCGATCAGCGCCTCCTCCTGGTGGGGATAGAGCGCGATACCGCGTTCCCCGGTCCACGACTCGAAGGCTTCGTAGAGGGCGTCGGGATCTGCGGTCTGCGGCAGCTGATCGATAAGGGTCACGTCCCCATCTTGCCTGTGATCCCGGGCAATGAGGGAATCGGTTGCCGGACAGAAGATCACGAACGCTACGCTGTGGCGCCGACGAGGCATCAGCGCACATCGACAACTGGGCGCGAGCACACCGAGTACACGAGGAATGGGGCGGGGCGCGGCCATGATGGGACCAGCACACTCACTGTCCGGGGCCGCGGCCTGGCTGGGCGTCGGAGCCGCGGCGGCGGCCACCGGGCACACGATGCCCTGGCCGGTTCTCCTGGTCGGCGCGCTGATCTGCGCCGGCGCCGCGCTCGCCCCGGACCTCGACCACAAGGCGGCCACCATCTCGACGGCTTTCGGTCCCCTCTCACGGGGCCTGTGCGAGATCGTCGACAAGCTCTCGTACGCCGTCTACAAGGGGACGAAGAAGCAGGGCGATCCGCGTCGCTCGGGCGGGCACCGCACCCTGACGCACACCTGGCTGTGGGCCGCGTTGATCGGTGCGGGCACCTCTGTCATCGCGATCACGGGGGAGCGCTGGGCGGTTCTGGCGATTCTCTTCGTGCACATAGTGCTCGCCATCGAGGGTCTGCTGTGGCGGGCGACGCGGGGGCAGAGCGCCGACGTCCTGGTCTGGCTGCTGGCCGCGACGAGTGCCTGGATCCTGGCGGGCGTCCTGGACGAGCCGGGCAACGGCGCCGACTGGCTGTTCACGGCGCCGGGTCAGGAGTACCTGTGGCTGGGACTGCCGGTCGTCCTCGGTGCGCTGGTGCACGACATCGGGGACGCGCTGACCGTGTCGGGCTGCCCGATCCTGTGGCCGATACCCATAGGGCGCAAGCGCTGGTACCCGGTGGGGCCGCCCAAGGCGATGCGGTTCCGGGCGGGCAGCTGGGTCGAGCTGAAGGTGCTGATGCCGGTGTTCATGCTGCTCGGCGGAGTGGGCTGCGCGGCGGCGCTCAACGTCATCTGAGCGACGCATGTTCAGCCGGACTGGGCGTCCTCGTCGACGATGTGCATGGCGGCCTCCTCCGCCGAGGCGGCGGCGCCGTCGATGCCCACATCGGTGGCGATCAGCCGGCTCTCCTCGTCCCCGTGCGCACCTTCGTCCGGGGCCACGAGACGTCCGGAGCGGATGGTGCCCACCTCGTTGTCCAGGGCCTCGCCGTCGGAATCGAGACTGTCGCCGATACCGTCCCCGTCGGGCGCCACGACCTCTGGCAGCTCCACGGCGAGCCGTTCGTCCAGCGTCTCGCCGCGAAGCCGTTCGGCCGCGGTCACGTCCTTGCGCTCCACGGCCCACGGCCGCTCCGGCGGGGACCAGCCCCGGTCCAGAGGGTCGTTCACACCGTCGGACTCCAGGGTGTCCTCGGCGCCGAGCAGCCCCGCGTCGTCCTGCACCTCGGATTGGTCGGGCTGGTAGACGTCGTCTCCCCATCCGCCGGCGCTGTCCACGGGTACCTCCAGGTGATGCGGGCCGATCCGCCGCCACCGCGTTCAGCGGCGGCAGCACGGGCCGCTGGGCTCAGGCAATCGCTCGTACGGAACCGGGTGGTGCCGGTGCGCTCCCCGAGCCCGTGCCGGTATCCAGCCTTCCACCCCTTGTCGATACACCGCAACGCCACGGAGCCCACCACCGGCCGGGCCGCCCGCACGACAGGGCTCGGGCTCTGGGCCCGGCCCCCAGTACGGCCATGGCGCCGTCCGCCCGAGCGCGGGCGGACCCGGCACGCGCCGACTCACCCGTGCCAGGACCGCCACAGCGCGGCGTACGCGCCGTCCGCGGTGACCAACTGGTCGTGGCTGCCGAGTTCGCTGATGCGGCCGTTCTCGACGACGGCGATGACGTCGGCGTCGTGGGCGGTGTGCAGCCGGTGGGCGATGGCGACCACGGTGCGGCCGTCGAGGACACGGGCCAGGGAGCGTTCCAGGTGGCGGGCCGCGCGCGGGTCGAGGAGCGAGGTGGCCTCGTCCAGGACCAGCGTGTGCGGGTCGGCGAGCACCAGCCGGGCCAGCGCGATCTGCTGGGCCTGGGCCGGGGTGAGGCCGAGTCCGCCCGAGCCGACCTCGGTGTCCAGACCGTCGTCCAGCGCCCGCGCCCAGTCATCGGCGTCGACCGCGCCGAGGGCCGCCCACAGCTCGGCGTCATCGGCATCGGTTCGGGCGAGGAGCAGGTTGTCGCGCAGGGATCCCACGAAGACGTGGTGTTCCTGGTTGACCAGTGCCACATGGGATCGGACGCGTTCGGCGGACATCTCGGACAGTTCGGCGTCGCCCAGGGTGATGTGGCCGACGCGGGGCGCGTAGATCCCGGCGAGCAGCCTGCCCAGCGTGGACTTGCCCGCGCCGGACGGGCCGACCAGTGCCAGCCGGGTGCCCGGCGCGACCTCCAGCGACACCTTGCGCAGAACGTCGACGCCCTCCCGGTAGCCGAAGTGCACACGGTCGGCGCGCACCTCGCGCCCGTCGGGGGCCAGCGACCCGTCACCGGCGTCCGGCTCGATGTCGCGTACGCCGACCAGCCGGGCCAGCGACACATGGGCGACCTGTAGCTCGTCGTACCAGCGCAGGATCAGGCCCACCGGGTCGACGAGCATCTGCGCGATGAGCGCGCCCGTCGTCAGCTGGCCGACCTCGATCCAGCCCTGGAGCACGAAGAACCCGCCGACCATCAGGACCGAACCGAGGACCGTGACATGCGTGATGTTGATGACCGGGAAGAGCACGGTACGCAGCCACAAGGTGTACCGCTCCCATGCGGTCCACTCCTTGACCCTGCGGTCCGACAGGTCGATGCGGCGCTCGCCCAGGCGGTGCGCCTCGACGGTGCGCCCGGCATCCACGGTCTCGGCGAGGACGGCGGCCACGGCGGCGTAGCCGGCGGCCTCGGAGCGGTAGGCCGACGGCGCGCGCTTGAAGTACCAGCGGCAGCCCGCCACGAGGAGCGGGACGGCGATCAGCACGGCGGGTGCCAGCGGCGGCGCGGTCACGGCGAGCCCGCCGAGGAGCAGCGCCACCCACACCACACCGATGGCCAGTTGGGGCACGGCCTCGCGCATGGCGTTGGCGAGCCGGTCGATGTCCGTCGTGATCCGGGACAGCAGGTCGCCCGTCCCGGCCCGCTCCAGAACGCCCGGCGGCAGCCCCACCGACCGGACGAGGAAGTCCTCGCGCAGGTCGGCCAGCATGCGCTCGCCGAGCATGGCGCCACGCAGCCGCACCTGGCGTACGAACACGGCCTGGACGATCAGCGCGAGGACGAAGATCGCGGCGGTGCGTTCCAGATGCAGTTCGCGCGCCGCGGCTGCGCTGTCGGAGACGCGCTCGACGAGGGAGCCCAGCAGGTAGGGACCCACCATCGAGGCGACGACGGCGACCGTGTTGACGGTGATGAGCAGCAGGAAGGCCCGGCGGTGCCGTTGGAACAGTTCGGCCACGTAGGCGCGTACGGTCGCGGGGGCGCCGACGGGCAGGGTGTTCGCCGTCGTCGGGGCCGCCGGGTCGTAGGCCGGTGGCGCCACGCCGATCATGCGGTCTCCTCGATCTCTTCGAGTGCTTCCAGGTGGTCCAGGTCGCGTACGGCGGCCTCGTCGTCGGTCTCACGGGTCACCACGGCGCGGTACCGGGGTTCGCTGTGCACCAGTTCGCGGTGCACGCCGACCGCGGCGACCTCGCCCTCATGGACGAGCACGACCCGGTCCGCGTGGTCCAGGAGCAGCGGGGACGAGGTGAAGACCACCGTCGTACGCCCCTGTCGCAGCGCGCGGATGCCGTCGGCGATCCGTGCCTCGGTGTGCGAGTCGACGGCGGACGTCGGCTCGTCCAGGACGAGCACCTCCGGGTCCGTGCCCAGGGACCGCGCCAGTGCGAGGCGCTGGCGCTGTCCGCCCGACAGCGAGCGTCCGCGTTCGGTGATCCGGGTGTCCATCGGGTCCTCGGCGTCCAGCGACCCCTGGGCGAGCGCGTCCAGCACGTCACCGCACTGCGCGGCGGCCAGCGCGTCCTCGGCACTGACGCCGCCGGAGGCGGGCACGTCGAGCAGTTCGCGCAGGGTGCCGGACAGCAGCACCGGGTCCTTGTCCTGGACGAGGACGGCCGTGCGGGCGGAGTCGAGCGGCAGCTCGTCCAGCGGTACGCCGCCAAGAAGCGCGGACGGCAGTTCCGAGGAGTCCGCGGCGTGCCCGCCGAGCCGCTCGGCCAGCACACCCGAAGCGTCCGGGTCGCCGCACACCACAGCGGTGAGCCGTCCGGCCGGAGCGAGGAGCCCGGTCGCCGGGTCGTACAGATCCCCGGCCGGCGCGACCGCCTCGAGTGAGCCCTCGCTGTCCATCGCGCGCTCGAGTGCCAGCACCCGGGCCGCACGTTTCGCGGACGGCCGGGAGAAGGAGTACGCCATGGCGATCTCCACGAAGTGGTGCAACGGGTACGACATGATCATGACGGCGCTGTACACGGTGACCATCTCGCCGACGGTGATCCGGCCCTCCCGGGCCAGGTTCACCCCGTGCCAGACGACCGCGATCAGCAGCAGACCGGGCAACAGCACCTGGACCGCGGCGATCAGCGACCACATGCGGGCGCTGCGGACGGCGGCGTGGCGTACCTCCTGCGAGGCTCTGCGGTACCGGTCCAGGAACAGCTCCTCGCCGCCGATGCCGCGCAGCACGCGCAGACCGGCGACCGTGTCCGAGGCCAGCTCGGTGGCGCGCCCCGCCTTCTCCCGCTGGAAGTCGGCACGCCGGGTGGCGCGCGGCAGTAGAGGCAGCACCGCGAGCGCCAGGACGGGCACGCCCACGGCGACGACGATTCCGAGCGCGGGCTCGTACACGACGAGGGCGACACAGACCAGGACGATGGTCAGGGCGGCCGCGGTGAACCGCGACACGGCCTCCACGAACCAGCCGATCTTCTCCACGTCGCCCGTGGACACGGCGACCACCTCACCGGCCGCCACGCGCCGGGTCAGCGCGGAGCCCAACTGGGCGGTCCTGCGGGCCAGTAGTTGCTGGACGCGGGCGGCCGCGGTGATCCAGTTGGTGACCGCGGTCCGGTGCAGCATGGTGTCGCCCACCGCGATACCGAGCCCGCACAGCGCGATCAGGCCACCCGCCAGGGCCAGCCGTGCGCCGGAGCGGTCCACGACGGCCTGGATGGCGAAACCGACACAGAACGGCAGCCCGGACACGGAGAGGAAGTGCAGCAGCCCCCAGGCCAGGGATTTCAGTTGTCCGCCGAGTTGATTCCGGCCGAGCCACACCAGGAATCGGGGACCCGAGCGAGCGTCCGGCACACCCGGGTCGGGATACGGAAGGTCTTGAATCTGCATGACGTCCCAGGGGCTCGTAGAACGGGGTTGGGGGGAGACAACAAACTGTGAAAGGTTCGCGCCACAGAGTGTCCGCAGGCAAACGGTTTTTCGTCGTCAGGCAAAGATTCGGCTCGCATCGCCCGCATATGGCCGGGATACCCCGGTGCCGGGCGCAATCGTCCGGAACACGGTGCGACGATGGATCGCATGCGAGTTGGCGGTGCGATGCGTACGACAGTTGCGGCCGCGGCCTGTGCTGCCCTTCTCATGTCCCTGACGGCCTGCGGCGGTTCGGACAGCGGAGGCGGCCACCAGAGCCAGGCGAAGCCGAGCGACCGGCCGCGCCAGGCCCAGGCGCGCACCGTCGACCTCAAGCGCATCCCCGACGTCGGGGACAGACTGCGGAAGCAGATTCCGGCCAACTCCCGCCAGGTCGTGGCGGTCTACGGCGAGGGCAAGAACTCGGCGGAGTCCAAGATCGTCCTCTACACCAAGTCCGGTTCCACCTGGGACCAGACGCGCAGCTGGCAGGGCCACAACGGCAAGAAGGGGTGGACCACCGACCACCGCGAGGGCGACAACCGCAGCCCCGTCGGCGTGTTCACCCTCAGCGACGCGGGCGGCGTCCTCCCCGACCCGGGCGCGGGCCTCCCGTACACCCGGTCCGCGGGCTTCCAGGCCCCGCGCTACTGGTCCAAGTCGCACTGGCACGACTTCGATTACGTCATCGCCATCGACTACAACCGGGTCAAGGGCACCTCACCCAACGACCCGACCCGCCCCCAGGGCCAGTCCAAGGGCGGCAGCATCTGGCTGCACATGGACCACGGCAGCGGTACGTCGGCCTGTGTGAGCCTGTCCAAGTCGGGCATGGAGTACCTGCTGCGCACCCTCGACCCGGCCAAACACCCGGTCGTGGTGATGGGCGACAAGGCGAACCTCAAGGCCTGACAAGCCCCTCGTCGACCTCCCCATCGGTGCGACCCGGCCGGCTCGCACCAGCCACAAGCCCACGTCCTCAGTAGTAGTGCCGGAGCGAGGGCCACAGCCTCGACCACGGCTGGGTCGTTCCCGAGCAGAGGACGATCGCCGCGTCCTGCTCCTCGTTCTCCACGCCCTGCCCGTTGTCGACGCGGGCGACCTGACGGCAGCCGGTGAAGTACCGCTCGAGGTCGCGCGCGTCCTCCTGCCGGACGAGGAGCACAGGTCCGTCGGCCGAGTCCGGCGGAGGACCCCAGTCGGCGTAGCTCATATGGCCCGAATAGGGCCGGGGCAGCCCGCGTGCGGGCCCGTAGCGGTCGAGGGCGCCCGCCTCACCGTAGTTCTGCGTGAACACCACGGCGCGCGCCCGCTCAGGCGCGGGAATCGCGGACCACCCTTCGCGCGCCGCGTCGGCCAGCGCGGGCCAGCCCACCTGCTCGCCCTGTTCCTTGTTGAGCGCCATCGGTACGGCGAGCGCACTCTGCGGCAGCACGGGCAGCGTCACCATCGCGTTGATCGCCGCGGTCAGCGCAACGGCAACCATGAGCCACGTACGGCCATGGCGCCGCGTCCAGGCGAGAACCGGCTCGCAGCCCGCCACCAACAGAACGACGAGCAGCGGCACTGCGTAGTACCCCTTGCCGCCCAGCCCGAGGACCAGCACACACAGCAGCGGATACGCCACGGCCATCGACCGGGCCCAGCGCAGCGCCGGATCGCGCCACAGCCGCGGCCAGCCCGCGATCCAGGCGGGCACGAACAGCGGTGAGAGATAGATGAGTTGCTCGGGGACGAAGAGGATGCGGTTCTCGGTACCGTCGTCCGAGCTGATTCCTTCCGCGACGGTGAACTGCGGCCAGCCGTGGTCGGCCTGCCACCACAGGTTGGGTGCCGCCACCGTCAGCGCGGCGGCGATCCCGGCCGGCAACCAGGGACTGCGCAGCATCCGCCGCGGCCCCACGGCGAGCACGGCCGCGAGCAGGGCCACGACCAGCAGTGCCACAAGGTACTTGTTCAGCAGACCTACCCCGACGCACAGTCCGACCGGCAGCCACCACCGTCCGTCGCCGGTGCGCAGCAGCCGCAGCACCAGCCAGCAGATCACCAGCCACGCCAGCAGATCGAAGCTGGCCGTCGACACCATGTGCCCGACCGCCAGTGGCTGCGCACCCAGAGCAGCGAGCCCCGCGGCAAGCACTTGCGTCCTTCGGTCGGCGCCCAACTCCCTTGCCAGCAGTGCGACCGTGAAGATGAAGGCCACAAAGGCGAGGGTCGCCGCGACGCGCAGCCCGACCGTCGAGTCCCCGAACAGCGTGGTGGCCGCCTGCGCGATGAGCGGCGTCAGCGGCGGCTGGTCGACGTATCCCCACGCGAGGTGATCACCGGCCGCGAGGAAGTACAACTCGTCCCGGTGGTAGCCGTACCGGCCGGACAGCGCGGTCAGAACGACGGCGAAACCGACTGCCAGAGAGGCGACCGGACCAGTGGCGAAACGAGGCAACTCACGCGGTGCGTCATCTTCCCGTGCCCGATCCATAGCGCCCCCTCGCCAACCGGTCGCACCACGGTACTGACATGGCAGAAACCCGTCGAGAGGGCTGACTCATCGCCCGAGGACTCATTGCGGGCAGCTCCAACTCCCCGTAGAACACCGGCCATGAGAAGACGGATCATCATGTCCATGCTCGCCGGGGTGACCCTCGTGGCGAGCACACTCCTCGGCGCGCCCCCAGCCCCGGCCGCCACCCCATCCCACGCCCCCGCCGCCGAACTCCCCGCCCCGCCCGCCGAGTTCGGCACCGACTGGCACGACCCCCTGACCGCCGCGCCGCCCGTCACCCGACCCGACGACGCGAAGTCCTGCGACATCACCGTTGCCGAAGCTCAGTTCCGCGACTTCACGCCGTACAAGGGCACGTACGCACCCCCGCGCGGCTGCGGCGACCGATGGAGCAAGGTCGTGCTGCGGCTCGACGGCAAGGTGAAGGGACGGCAGTTCGACCGGCTCGGCTATCTGCACATCGGCGGAGTCGAGGTCTTCCGTACGTCCACCCCGCAGCCCTCGCCGGACGGCATCGAGTGGTCTGTGGAGAAGGACGTCACCCGATACAGCGACACGTTCCGGCAGAGCCAGGACGTGGAGATGCTCATCGGGAACGTCGTCGACGACACGTACACGGGCATCATCGACGTCAAGGTGACGCTGACCTTCTACGAGGGCAGGCTCGCGGCCACCACCCCGGACCGCGTCCTCACTCTCCAGGACGGCACACTCACCACGCCCCGTAACAGCGAACGCATCGTCGCCGAGGTGTACGCCACGGGTTCCGGCGGCGGCTGCGAGGAGTACTGGTATCTGACGGTGCCCGATGCCGCGCCGTACTCCTGCAAGGCGGACGACGGGCCCTACCGCGAGGTGCAGATCAAGGTCGACGGCCAACTGGCGGGCATCGCCACGCCGTTCCCGACCGTGTGGACCGGCGGCTGGTCCAATCCCTTCCTCTGGTACGTGATTCCGGGGCCCCGCGCCTTCGACATCAAGCCCATCGAATACGACCTGACACCGTTCGCGGGGCTGCTCAACGACGGCCGTCCGCACCGGATCGAGGTCTCGGTGGTCGGTGTTCCGGAGGGGCAGTCCGGCTGGAGTGCCCCGGTGAACGTCCTTGTCCAGCAGGATGCCCACAGCAGGCAGGTGACCGGAAAGCTGACCGCGCACAAGGCCGGTAATCTCGCCAACTCCTCGACGTACACGCCTGGTTCAGAGCACCGGCTGGACACTGACGCCGGCCACGGGCTGACCGTCTCCGGGTACGTCGACACCTCGCACGGTCGCGTGACGACCACCGTGAGGCGATCGCTCGCCCATACGTCCCTGCACCGCTGGACCGACGGCGAGAACACCGACGCCCTGGAGGCGAACTGGACCGACGACGAGACGGTCGCCGTCGACGGACGCGGACCGGCCAGGTCGACCCGCACGCACCGCACGTACACGATGGACGGCACCACGACCCTCGGCGCGGGCGACCGGCTGCGGACCGTCATGTCGCTGGGGGACCGGGCCGCCGTCGTGGAGACGCGCGGCAGTCGGCGCACCGACTGGTACCGGCTCGATGACAGCTACGCGGGCGACGCGACGTATACGGCGAACGTGCCGCGCGACCAGCGGCATGCGGTCGGCACGACGAGTGAGCGCTACCGGTTGTACGGACAGGGCGGTTGCTACGACCGGAGTGTGATCACTGTGCAGGGGATGGTCACCGAGGACCGCGAGCGCTGCTGAGACCAGAGCCTGTGTGACGTGTCACACCCTCCATCATTTACATGGACGTGACACGGGCGTTGTCCGCGGTAGCAAACTCCCCCGATAGTGATCGACGCGGAAGCGCTTTTCCGCATCCCAGAAGTCTCGTTCGGAGGAGTGCCCGTGCCGCCGTCTGTACCGTCCCCTACGCGACGCGTCGCACGCATACTGCGTACCTCATTGTTCGCCCAGGTCGCCGTCGCCCTGGTGCTCGGAATCGTTGTCGGAAGGTTGTGGCCCGACACGGCCACAACCTTCCAGCCGCTCGGCGACGGTTTCATCCGGCTCATCAAGACGGTGATCTCGCCGCTCGTGTTCTGCGTGGTCGTCGTCGGCATCGCCAAGGCCGGCAATCTCAAGGCCTTCGGGCGGATCGGGCTCAAGGCCCTGATCTGGTTCGAGGTCGCGTCCACGGCCGCCCTGCTCATCGGCCTGATCGCCGCCAATGTCGTTGCCCCCGGCTCCGGCATGAATGTCGACCCGTCGCAGCTCGACACCTCGGCGGTCGACGACAAGACCGCCGGCGGCTCGCTGCCGTCGACGACCGAGTTCATCCTGGAGGCGCTGCCGCAGTCCGCGGTCGGAGCGTTCGCCGAGAACTCGCTGCTCCAGGTGCTGGTGCTGGCCTGTCTGGTCGGCGCCGCGCTGCTGCACCTCGGCCACACCAAGGTTCCCAAGATCCTGCCGGCCATCGAGCAGGCCCAGGAAGTCATCTTCGCGATCGTCGGTTTCGTGATGAAGCTGGCCCCGCTCGCCGTGTTCGGCGCGATGGTCCACCTGGTGGGGGAGTACGGGCTGGGCGTGATGAAGACGTACGGCAAGCTCATCATCCTCTGCTACGCCGTCGCCGCGATCTTCCTCGTGCTGCTCGCCGTCGCGCTGAAGCTGGTCACCGGGCTCAGCCTGTGGAAGTTCGTGCGCTACACGCGCGAGGAGATGCTGCTCGCGCTAGGCACCGCCTCCAGCGAGTCCGTCCTGCCGCGCATGATGCAGAAGCTTCGCCAGGCGGGCGCCCGCGACGACGCCGTGGGTCTGGTGCTGCCCACCGGCTACTCGTTCAACCTCGACGGCGCCTCGATCTACCTGTCCATCGGCACGCTGTTCATCGCGCAGGCCGTCGGCGTGGACCTCAGCCTGAGCCAGCAGATCACCGTGGTCCTGGTCCTCATGCTGACCAGCAAGGGCATGGCAGGCATTCCCGGTTCGGCCTTCCTTGCCCTGTCGGCGACCGCCTCCTCGCTCGGTGCCATCCCCGCCGGGGCCGTGGCCCTGCTGCTCGGCGTCGACCGCATCATGGACTCGATGCGCGTCGTCACCAACCTGCTCGGCAACTGCGTCGCCGTGTTCGCGGTGTCGAAGTGGGAGGGGGCGCTGGACACGGCGCGGGCCAAGAAGATGCTCGATGGTGAGATCGCCTTCGTGGAGGAAGACGAGGCCGGCGAGAACACGCCGAAAAAGGAGACGCTCGCGTCCGAGAGCGCGTCGGGGACGGGGAAGCCCTCCTCTGAAGACGAGGCTCCCGAGGGTGCCGCCGTCGAGAGCACGGCTCCCGAGGGCGCCGAGGTCAAGGCTCCGGCCAAGTAGCCTGCGGGCTACGTGAGTTGAGAGAGCATGGCCCGACGTGCACCGCACGCCGGGCCATGCTCTGTTCAGTCCTCCACCGCGGGCATCCCGTCGACCAGTGTGTCCAGCAACCCGCCCAGTACCTTGCGCTGCTCGTCCGTCAGCGGAGCCAGGATGTCCTCTGCCGCGGCCCGGCGCGCGCCGCGCAGCTCGCGCAGTGCCCTGCGCCCGTCGTCCGTGAGCTCGATCCGTATCACCCGGCGATTGGTCGGGTCGGGTACGCGACGCACCTTGCCGCTCGCCTCCAGGCCGTCGACCAGCGTCGTCACGGCCCGGGGCACGACCTCCAGACGCTCGGCCAGATCGGCCATGCGCGGCGGAGAGGCGTAGGGCGCGAGGGTGCGCAGCAGCCGTGACTGGGCCGGAGTGATACCGAGCCCGCGCTCCTGAAGATGACGCTTCTGGATGCGGTGCACACGACGGGTCAGCCGCAGCAGTTGCTCGGCGAGCACGCCGTCGGCGTCGGGGGTGTTCATGCGGGAACAATATCAGGACGTTGTGCATTGTGAGTATAGGTAACAATGAGCTACGCTCCATCAGTCGACTTCGTCTCACATCCCGTAGGAGCCCATGCCTTCCGACACACTCACCTGGACCCCGCCACCTGCCAAGCCCGGAGAGCCGCGACAGGTGCGCCGCATCCTGAAGCTCTTCCATCCCTACCGCGGCCGACTCGCCGTCGTCGGCCTGCTCGTCGGCGCCGCGTCGCTGGTCTCCGTCGCCACCCCCTTCATGCTGAAGGAGATCCTCGACACCGCGATCCCGCAGGGTCGCACCGGCCTGCTGAGCCTGCTCGCGCTCGGGATGATCCTCAGTGCCGTACTCACCAGTGTCTTCGGCGTGCTGCAGACCCTCATCTCCACGACGGTCGGGCAGCGCGTCATGCACGACCTGCGCACCGCCGTCTACGACCGGCTGCAGCGCATGTCGCTCGCCTTCTTCACCAGAACGCGCACGGGCGAGGTCCAGTCGCGTATCGCGAACGACATCGGCGGCATGCAGGCCACGGTCACCTCGACGGCCACCTCGCTGGTCTCGAATCTGACCAGCGTCATCGCCACGATCGTCGCGATGGTCGCCTTGGACTGGCGGCTGACGGTCGTCTCGCTGCTCCTGCTGCCCCTGTTCGTCTGGATCAGCCGAAGAGTCGGCAACGAACGCAAGAAGATCACCACTCAGCGGCAGAAACAGATGGCCGTGATGGCCGCTACCGTCACCGAATCGCTGTCCGTCGGCGGCATCTTGCTCGGCCGCACCATGGGTCGCTCCGACTCGCTCACCCGGTCCTTCGCGGATGAGTCCGAGGGTCTCGTCGACCTCGAAGTACGGTCGAACATGGCGGGACGCTGGCGAATGGCCGTCATCTCGATCGTCATGGCCGCCATGCCCGCCGTCATCTACTGGACCGCGGGGCTGGCCATGCAGTTCGGCGGACCCGCCGTCTCCATCGGCACGCTTGTCGCCTTCGTCTCGCTGCAGCAGGGCCTGTTCCGGCCGACCGTCAGCCTGCTGTCCACCGGTGTGCAGATCCAGACCTCGCTCGCCCTGTTCCAGCGCATCTTCGAGTACCTCGACCTGCCCATCGACATCACGGAGCCCGAGCGCCCGGTCCACCTCGACCAGATCAAGGGCGAAGTCCGCTTCGAGGACGTCGAGTTCCGCTACGACGACAAGAGCGCGCCGATACTGGACGGCATAGACATCACTGTCCCCGCAGGCGGCAGCCTCGCCGTCGTCGGAGCCACCGGCTCCGGAAAGTCCACGCTCAGCTATCTCGTGCCACGGCTGTACGACGTCACGGATGGCCGGGTCACGCTCGACGGGGTGGACGTACGGGACCTGGACTTCGACACCCTCGCGCGCGCGGTCGGCGTCGTCTCCCAGGAGACGTACCTCTTCCACGCCTCCGTCGCCGACAATCTGCGCTTCGCCAAGCCGGACGCCACCGACGAAGAACTGCACGCCGCCGCGAAGGCCGCCCAGATCCACGACCACATCGCGTCCCTGCCGGAGGGGTACGACACGATGGTGGGCGAACGCGGACACCGCTTCTCCGGCGGGGAGAAGCAGCGCCTCGCCATCGCCCGCACGATCCTGCGCGACCCGCCCGTACTGATTCTCGACGAGGCGACCAGCGCCCTGGACACCCGCACCGAGCGCGCCGTTCAGGAAGCCATCGACGCCCTCTCGGCCAACCGGACCACACTCACCATCGCCCACCGGCTGTCCACCATTCGGGGCGCCGACCAGATCGTGGTCCTGGACGCCGGGCGCGCGGTCGAACGCGGCACGCACGAGGAGCTGTTGGAGCACGAGGGCCGTTACGCCGCACTGGTGCGCCGGGACGCCCAACTGGAGCCAACAAGATGAAGATATGCCGGGTTTGAACCCTTATGCGGGTTAGCGTGCCCGCATGCAGACCCAGACTCCGCCACGGAGAACGATTCGACTGACGCGCCGAGGCCGGATCGCCCTCATCGCGACCGGAGCCGTCGTAGCGGCCACCGCCGTGGCGGTGCCGCTGCTGAGTACGGACGAAGCCGAGGGGCCCCAGCACGTGGTGATCCCGGAGGGCTGGCGCGCCCGCCAGGTGTACAAGGCCGTCGACAAGGCCCTTGCCCTGCCCGCGGGCACCACCGAGAAGTCCCTGGACAAGGCCCGTCTCAAGCTCCCCGAGGACGCGAGCGGCAATCCCGAGGGCTACCTCTTCCCGGCCACATATCCGATCGACGAGAAGTCGACTCCGGCGTCCCTGCTCTCGTACATGGTCCATACGGCGAACAAGAAGTTCAGCGGCGGCACGGTCACCGCCGGGGCCGAGCAGAACGCCATGAACGTCTATCAGACCGTCACCGTCGCGAGCATGGTCCAGGCCGAGGCGGACACCAAGGCGGACATGGGCAAGGTGGCGCGCGTCATCTACAACCGCCTCGCCCGCGGTATGCCCCTTCAGATGGACTCGACGATCAACTACGCGCTGAACCGCAGCACGCTCCGCACCAGCGAGCGCGCCACAAAGCTCAACAGCCCGTACAACACGTACCAGCGCATGGGCCTGCCACCCACGCCCATCGCCAACCCCGGCGAGGACGCGATGCGCGCCGCAGTCAGTCCACCGCAGGGCGACTGGCTGTACTTCGTCACCGTCAAGCCGGGCGACACACGCTTCACGGACGACTACGCCGAACACCAGAAGAACGTCGCGGAGTTCAACCGGAACCGCCAGAGCGCGTCCGCGTCCCGCTGAGCCCCGGCTCGGCGGACCTCATGCGGCGACCGGCACCTGAACCAGCAGTCGGCGGATGTCCCGTACCGCCGAGCGCCCGGCACGATTGGCGCCGATGGTGCTGGCCGACGGCCCGTACCCGACCAGATGCACGCGCGGATCGGCGACCGCACGCGTCCCCTCGACCCGGATGCCACCGCCCGGCTCTCGCAGCCGCAGGGGTGCCAGATGGTCGATCGCCGGGCGGAAACCGGTCGCCCACAGGATGACGTCGGCGTCCACGCGACGGCCGTCGTCCCATTCCACGCCGTCCTCAGTGATCCGGTCGAACATCGGCAAGCGGTCCAGGACGCCGTCGTCGATCGCCTGACGGATCGTGTCGTTGAGCGGCAGCCCGGTGACCGACACGACGCTCTGGGGCGGAAGTCCCTGCCGGACCCGTTCCTCCACGAGCGCGACTGCGGACCGCCCCGCATCCTCGTCGAAGGGTCCCTCGCGGAAGACCGGCGGTCGCCGCGTCACCCATGTGGTCTCGGCCGCGTACGGCGCGATCTCCATCAGATGCTGAGTGCCGGAGGCGCCGCCGCCCACGACGACGACCCGCTGCCCGGCGAACTCCTCGGGGCCGGGGTACTGAGCCGTATGCAACTGCCGCCCCCGGAAGGTCTCCTGGCCCGGATAGCGGGGCCAGAACGGCCGGTCCCAGGTACCCGTCGCATTGATCAGCGCCCGCGTCGACCAGGTCCCCGCCGAGGTCTCCACCAGCAGGCGCCCGCCCTCGCCCTCGCGTACGGCCCGCACGTCGACGGGGCGCCGTACGCGCAGGTCGAAGGTTCGCTCGTAAGCGTCGAAGTACTCCGCGATGACCTCGGAGGACGGGCGGACCGGGTCCGCGTCCGTCAGTTCCATGCCGGGCAGCGAGTGCATCCCGTGCACTCTGCCGTACGTGAGCGAGGGCCACCGGAACTGCCATGCGCCGCCCGGCTGCGGTGCATGGTCCAGCACCACGAAGTCCCGCTCCGGCTCGAAGCCGGTGCGCCGCAGGTGATAGGCGCTGGACAGTCCGGCCTGCCCAGCACCGATGACGACCACGTCGATCTCTCGTGCCGCGTCTTGTGCCCCGATTTCGTTCACGCTTCTACTAACTCAACCGGAGAGCGGGATCTTCCCGTCGGCGCCCACGCGCGACAAACTCCAGCCAGATCAGACGTACGGGCTGGGGATAGCACGGAACTGATGCGCCAGGATTGACCCATGTCCGATGCCTTCACCACCCGCGTACTGAACGTCGCCACCGGCTCCACGGAGAGGATCGTCGACCTCACCCACGAATGCGAGGCCTTCCTCGGGGAGGCGGCGGGCGACCGTGACGGCCTGCTGAACATCTTCGTGCCCCACGCCACCGCCGGAATCGCGATCATCGAAACCGGAGCCGGCAGCGACGACGACCTCCTCGCCGCCCTCCACACCCTGCTCCCCGCCGACGACCGCTGGCAGCACCGCCACGGCAGCCCCGGCCACGGCCGCGACCACGTACTCCCCGCGGTCGTACCCCCGCACGCCACGCTGCCGGTGCTGGGTGGCCGCCTCGCGTTGGGGACCTGGCAGTCGGTGTGCCTGGTCGATACGAACCGCGACAATCCAGACAGGCAGGTCCGGTTGTCGTTCCTTGGCTGAACCGATCGGCGCGCATCCTCTGGACGTGTAACGGCCAGGACAATCGGCGCCCGGCCCGCGGATGAGGCCGGGCGCCACCGGCGGCGCCGCCCGCAATGCGGTGCCGCCGGTGGCGCCCGTCAACGGTCCAGCCGCACCGGGTCGCCCGGTGCGCTGCGGCGGACGAGCCAGGCTTCGGTGATGTGGGTGAACATCGCCTCGGCCGCACCGCTCGGGTCGTGGGCGGCGATGCGCTCGTACACGCGGCGATGGCCGCGGTTGGACGCGATGCACATGGCGCGCTCGGGCCGGCCCATGTACCGCGCGGTGTTGACGACCTGGCTCTCCAGTGCGCGTATCACCCCACGGGCGATGCGGTTTCCCGAGGCCTGCATGATGACGTCGTGGAAGGCGCGGTCGTGCTCCGCGTACGTGACGTGGTCGTCCACGAGTTCGTCCATCCGGTCCACCAGTGTGCGCAGCTGATCCACGACGTCCTGAGTGGCCAGCCGGGCGGCGATGTGCGCCATGTCGGACTCCAACAGCCGCCGTGTGACCACGAGGTCGTCGAGGAGCTGCAGACTCTCGTCCTGGTCGATGCTCGCCGCCAGGACGTGCTCGTCGAGCATGTTCCACTTCGCCGGGGCGGTCACCATGGTGCCGGCCCCCTGGCGGACCTGCACCAGTCCCTTCTCCTGCAGGATCTTCACGGCTTCCCGGATGACGGTCCGGCTCACCGCGAAGGCCTCGCAGAGAGCGGGCTCGGGCGGGAGCGGCGTCCCCGGCGGGTGCTCCCCGCGAACGATGCGCCCCACCAACTCGGCTGTGACCGCCTTCGCAAGGTTGGTCGGCCGTCGTGCCCAGGCGGGAGGTGCCGAACTGCTCTCAGCTGCTGGCTGTGTTGCCGTCATGGCTTCCTCCGTGGTCCCGCGACCACGCGGGCGACTCGAGGCGCCATCATACGCGACAGCCATTGACGTCATACGTCATACGAGTTACGTTTCCGGGTCATCGGCGGGCGGAGAGTCCCCGCAAGGCAACGGAGAGTGATCGGCATGAAGCGGCGAGCACTATGGGCGGCCGTCCTGGTCGCGGCGATGACGCTGTCCGGCTGCGGCAGCGCGGGATCCGGCTCCTCTTCCGACTCCGCGGACGACAAGCTCGTGGTCTGGGACTGGAAGTCCGGCGAGGAGTCGGCCGCCTCCTACATCAAGCAGGCGAAAGCCGACTTCGCCGAGAAGCACCCGGATGTGAAGGTGGAGTTCGTCGCCCAGCCGTTCGACCAGTACTACACGTTGCTGGGCACGGCCATTCAGTCCGGCAAGGGCCCCGACGTCATGCTCTTCAACGGCGGCGGTGAGATACGCGACCGTACGGACGCTCTTCTGCCCCTGGACGACTACGTGGCCAAGGACAGGAAACGGCTGGCGGGTTGGGAGGCCTTCACCGCGCAGGGCAAGGTTTATGCCGCGCCGGTGACGTTGCAAGGGCATCCCGTGTACTACAACAAGGCCCTCTACAAGGACGCCGGGCTCGACCCCGAACAGCCGGCGACGACGTGGCGGGAGTTCCTCGACGACTGCAAGGCCATCGCCGAGAAGACCAAGGCCAGTTGTCTCTCCCTCGGGAACAAGGAGGGCATCGGCATCCAGTTCTTCCTCTCGGGACTGGGGCCAGGCGTCCTCACACCGCAGGAGTACGACGACTGGATCGCCGGGAACCGGGACTGGAACTCACCCCATGTGCGACAGATCTTCGAGCTCTGGAAGGAGGCCGAGGACGCCGGCCTGAACAACGACGGGGCCAACTCGACCGCGCTGTTCAACGACGCCTTCGCCCGCTTCCAGTCCGGCGAGGCCGCCCACATCGTGGGGCTGATGTCGGACGTGGGCCACTGGAAGGACTTCAGCGAGTTCCTGGACCCGGACGACATCGGCGTGATGCGGGCTCCGCTCGTCAACTCGGAAGCCGACCCCGCCCTTCCGTACGACGGCGGTATCGGCTACGGGGTCGCCGAGTGGACGAAGAAGCCGAAACTGGCCGCAGACCTGGTGCGCTCCCTGACGTCGAAGGACGCTCTCAAGGCGTTCTACGCCGACGCCGGCGCGGTCGCATCCGACAGCACCCTTGACGTGTCGGGCGGCGGCCAGGCCCTCACCACGATCGTGTCGGAGATCAAAACCGGAAAACCCGCACTGCACGTCGCGCTGTCCTCGAAGACGCTGGATCTGATGGGAAGGCTGTCCCAGCAGATCCTGAGCGGATCGACCAGCGTCGACGACGCCTTGCAGAAGCTGGCCGACTCCGACCGGAAGGGCTGAACCCGTGCCGCTCCGGGGTTCGCCCTCGTCGGTCCGCCCGGCCGAGACCGGGCGGACCGACGAGACACAGGCCGGGCAGCGCACGCGCCGTACGGATCCCGGGGTGCCTACCCCGCGGCGCATCAGTGGGCAGCGTGCCGAACGTCTCGCGCCCTACGTCCTGTTGGCCCCGGCCATTGCGATCGTCGTGGCGTTCCGCCTGGTCCCGCTGCTCATGGGCGTCAACTTCTCCTTCACCGGCGACGGCGAGCGCGACGGGACAGCGGTTGGCCTGGACAACTACGCGGAGCTGTTCCGGGACCCGCTCTTTCGCACAGCCCTGGAAAACGTCGGACTGCTCGTGCTGCTGCTTCCGGTGGCGGTGGCGATTCCCGGCCTGCTCGCGACGTTCATCTATCTGCGCGTGCCCGGGCACCCGATCTACCGCAGCGTCTACTTCTTTCCGGCCGTGCTCTCTCCGGTGCTCGTCGGTGCGATCTTCAACCTGCTGCTGGCCTTCGACGGCCCGTTCAACGCGGCTCTCGGGAACACCGGCATCGACCCCGTCGACTGGCTCGGCGATCCGGACATCGCCATGTTCACGGTGGTCGGCGTTCACGTGTGGGCGACGTTCGGGATGGCCCTGGTCGTCTTCCTCGCCGGGTTCTCCACTCTGGACGCCACACTCCTCGACGCCGCACGGGTCGACGGCGCGTCGCTGCCCCAGGTCATCTGGCACGTGATCGTCCCGGGCCTGTCCCGCACCATTCAGTTCGTCTTCGTCACCACCATGATCGGGATGCTGACGTCCATGTTCGGCCTGCTCTACGTGATGACCAGCGGCGGCCCGGAGGGGTCCACCTATCTGCCCGAGTACTACATCTGGGTCCAGCAGGGGGAGATGAACCGGCCGGCGCTCGCCTCGGCCGCCTCGACGGTTCTCTTTCTCCTGATGCTCGTGGTGGGGCTCGCGCAGATCGCGCTGCTCCGCCGCGCGGGGAGGGAGCACTGATGCGCCGCGTGCGCCTGCGTGTGTGGGTGATCGCCGTCCCGATGGCCGCCCTGGCAGTGGCCACGATCTACCCGCTGGTGTTCACCGCCAACGTCGCCATGAAGACCCGGCACGAGTACATCCTCGACCGGTTCTCCCTGACGAGTTCCCTGTCCTGGGACAACATCGCCACGGCATGGACGAGTGTGGGCCTCGGGCGGTACTTCGCCAACTCCGTCATCGTGGTGGCGTCCGCGGTCGCCCTCCTGCTGCTAATCGGCTCGATGGCGGGGTTCGCGCTGAGCCATCTGCGGTTCCGGGGCTCACGGGCCCTGTTCCTGTGCTTTCTCGCGGCATTGTTCATCCCGTTCCAGGTGATCATGGTCCCGCTTGCGCGGGTCATGGCGGACAGCGGCCTCATGGACACCTATCCCGGGCTGATCCTCGCCTACGTCGCGCAGTTCCTCCCGTTCACGATCTTCCTGATGACGAGCTACTACTCCGGGATCCCGGGCGAGATCATGGACGCGGCCAGGATCGACGGGAACACGACGTACGGCGTCTACCGGCGGATCATGCTGCCGATCGGCCGCCCGGCTCTGCTGTCGGTCGGCATCCTCAACGCCCTGTTCTGCTGGAACGACGTACTCATCTCCCTGCTGATGATGCCGTCCCCCGAACACCGCACCCTCATGGTCGGAGTCACGTCACTGCGCGGTCAGTACTCCGACGACATCCCCACCTTCGCCTCCGGGGTGCTGATCGCCGCACTGCCGGTCCTCGTGCTCTACCTGTTCTTCCAGCGCCAGATCGCCGACGGGATCACCGCCGGTGCCACGAAGGGCTGACATGCGGATAACCGGGTTTCGCACCCTCACGACCGTCCATGAATGGGGCCGGCCCATCGGTGATGCCAACGGCGTCTACGCCGACGGGATCACTCCGGTGCCGATCATCCTGGTGGACACCGACGCGGGCATCACCGGCGTCGGACTGGGACCTCACATAGAAGTGGACGCCGTCTTCTCCGCCATCGACGGCGAGGACCCGCGGTGCGTGACCGCGCTCTACGACCGCATGCTGCGGCACACGTTCAAGGCCGGCCACGCCGGAGCCCTCTTCGGAACCATCGGTGCCCTCGACACCGCCCTGTGGGACATCAAGGCGAAAGCGGCGGGCGAACCGCTGTGGCGCCTTCTGGGGGGAGGCGACCGGAGGGTCCCCGCCTACGCATCGGCCCTCGACATCGCCCTGAGCGACGACGAACTGGCCCACGTCTACCAGACCTACGCCGAGCACGGCCTGCGGGCGGCCAAGCTCAAGGGCGGCCTGGACGTCGAGCGGGACCGCGACCGACTGACCCTCGTACGGGAGGTCCTGACCGAGGCCGGACGGGGGGCGCGGCCGGCCCTGATGCTCGACGCGAACGAGACCTGGACTCGCAAGCAGGCGGTCCGTCACGTCGGGGAGCTGGAACGCACGCTGGACCTCACCTGGGTCGAGGAACCCGTCCGGCGCTGGGACGCCGAAGGAATGGCTGCCGTCGGACGGGGAATCCGGGCTTCGGTCGCCAGCGGGGAGAACCTCAGCGGCCTTGAGCAGTACCGGCCGCTGCTGGCCCGGGACGCGGTGGACATCGTCCAGACGGCAGCGGTCTGGGGCGTGACCCACTTTCTTCGGGTAGCCGCCCTGGCTCACGCCCACGACCTGCCCGTCAGCCCGATCGGCGATACTCCCGTGGCGCTCCTGCACGCCGCGACGTCCGTGCCCAACCTCATGGCCGCCGAGCTGCAGAACCTCCAGCCGCCCCTCGGCCTCTCCCTCGACCTGCACGTCGAGGACGGTGCCTTCGTCCTCGGTCACTCGCCGGGCCTGGGCATCGAGGTCGACGAGGAAGCGATAACGGCGTCAGGGCGACAGCACACAGCCGCACCCGAAGGTCCCGGCATCCGGCCCGACCACGCGGGACGACGACTGCTCACAGCAACCGATCGCCACACCGGCACGCAGCAGCACCACCCCGATTCTCCCCGGTTCCTCGTACCGCATCCCGTCAACGAAGTACCGCGCACCGCTGGGCCCTGACCGGCCCGGACCACCCCACCGCGAAGAAAGGACGTAGCCATGCACTCGCTCCTCGCACGGCCCACAAGAACGTCCGTCGTGGCGACCGCCGCGACCCTGGCCGCCGGACTGCTCGCCGCCCTGCCCTCCGACGCACACGCTGCTCCAAAGGGGTACAGACTCGTCGTCGCTCCCACCGGCGCTCCGCGCGCCGGCGACCACGGGCCAGGCACGGTCAGCCGGCCGTTGAAGACCCTGGCGGAGGCGCAGCGTCGGGCACGGGTCCTCGCTGCCCGAGGCGACGGCGACGTCACCGTGAACCTCCTGAGCGGGACCCACCGGCTCACCTCGCCGCTGCGCTTCGGCGCAGCCGACTCCGGCCGCGACGGGCACACGGTGACCTGGAAGGCCATGCCCGGAGCGAAGCCCGTGGTGAGCGGCGCGGAACCGGTCACCGACTGGGAACTCGACGACCCGGACAAGGGCATCTACAAGGCACAGGTCGGCACCGGCTTCGATACCCGTCAGCTCTACGTCGACGGCGTCCCGGCACAGCGCGCGCGCCTCGCGCTGAACCGGTCCGACATCTCGCTCAACCCGACCGGCTTCACCCTCGACAACCCGGACCTGGATCACCTGGCCACGCTGCCCGACCAGAAGCGCATCGAACTCCAGGCGATGCTGTCGTTCACCAACCGCTTCGCGCCCGTGGAGAGCATCTCCGGCTCCAGGGTCGTGATGCAGCAACCCGCCTGGGACAACAACACCTACGGATACGACACCATCCAGTCCCCGTTCCGGACGCCGAAGTTGTGGCTGCTGAACTCCAAGAGCTTCCTCGACGAGCCCGGAGAGTGGTACCTGGACACGACGGCCGGAACGCTGTACTACAAGCCTCTCGAGGGACAGGACCTGGAGAGCGCACAGGTCGAGCTGCCGCGCATGGAAACGCTGCTCGAGGTCGGCGGCACCTACGACGAGCCGGCCCATGACCTCCGGTTCCAGAAAATGACCTTCACGGGCACCACGTGGCTGCACCCCAGCTCGCCCAACGGATACGCCAACCAGCAGACGGGCGCGTTCATCACCGGCGTGCAGCCCCACCGGCCCGCCGATGCCTTCACGTCATGTGCGGTCGGCTGCCGGGGATTTGAGGGAGCACGCAACAACTGGGCACAGGCGCCCGCGGCCGTGCAGGTATCGGCGGCGGACCACATCACCTTCGCCGACAACCGCTTCGTCAACCTCGGCTCGGTCGGGCTCGGCGTCGGCAACGACGCCAACGCACACGCCACCGGCGTCGGATTGGGTGCGCGGAACATTTCCGTCACCGGCAACACGTTCACCGCGAGCGCCGGCGGCGGCATCGTGGTCGGCGGAGTGCGTCCCGACGCGCACCACCCGTCGGACGAGCGCATGACCAACCGCGACATCCTGATCGGCGACAACCGCATCTTCTCCACGGCGCTGGAGTACCTCGACCAGGACGGCATCTTCGCCAGCTACGCCACCCGGCTGACCATCGAGCACAACGACGTTTCCGACATGCCGTACAGCGGCATCGGGATCGGCTACGGATGGGGCGCCAACGATCCGGGCGGCAGCCCTGAGTACATCGCCCGCGGACTGTACGACTTCCAGCCGATCTACGACACGCCCACGACCCTGACGGACCTCGACGTGGTGGGCAACCACGTGAGCAACGTCGTACACACGCTGTTCGACGCCGGCTGCATCTACACGCTCTCCGCAAACCCCAAGGGCACCATCAAGGAGAACTTCTGCGAGAAGAGCGGGCAGCTCGGCCTGTACTTCGACGAGGGATCCCGCTATATGACCGCGAACCGCAACGTCTTCCTCAACACCGCCGGCCAGTGGGCGCACGCCAACAACCAGAACAGCAACCTCACCGGCGATCAGACCCTGATCGATAACTACGCGACCAACCCCAACATCACCGGCCTCGTCGACGGCGAGCGCGGCAATGTCGTACGTGACAACACCATCTTCACAAGCGACAACATCCCCGCAGAGGCCAGAGAGATCATGACCAAGGCGGGCGCGGCCGACCCGAAGCGCGGTCGCACCGAAGAGTGAGGGTGCCGACGGCCATGTCGACATGGTGACCTGACCGTTGTTGATCGCCGTCACCGTCACCGACACAGGCGGACGACACCCGGCCGCGCCCTCGCGCCGCACCTGCGCACGCATCGGGTGCGGCGCGAGTCGTAGAACTGAATCCGATTCAAATCTCCGGAACCTCGCGTGCTAGGGCTAGCTGTACTGAGTTCAGTTCTGTAGCGTCCCCGGCGGCGGCACGGTACGGGACCGTGCCGTGGGAAGGAGAGCCGGAGGATGAGTGCCACTCAGCAGCCCACCAAATCAGGGGAGGAGTCAGCGGCGTACGAACCGCGAACCGTGCGCCGCGCGATGCTCGCCGGGAGCCTGGGCACCCTGATCGAGTACTACGACTTCAGCGTCTACGGCTATCTCGCCGTAGTGATCGCTCCTCAGTTCTTCCCGAGCGACGATCCGGCCGCCTCGCTTCTGGCGGCGCTCGCCGTGTTCGCCACCGGCCTCGTGGTGCGGCCGGTCGGCGGCGTCTTCTTCGGATGGCTGGGCGACCGATGGGGGCGCCGAAAGGCGCTGGTCTCCTCGGTGCTGTGCATGGGAGTCGCCAGCAGCATCACCGGACTGCTGCCGACCTATGGTCAGATCGGTGTGGCCGCCGCCGTGCTGCTCCTCCTCACCCGGCTGGTGCAGGGCATCTCCACGGGCGGGGAGTCGGTCGGTGCCTACACCTACATCTACGAGTCGGCACCACCGCAGCGGAGGGCCTTCCTGGGTGCCGTCACACCCATCGGGTCCAACCTCGGGTTCATGTTCGCCGCTGCCACGGCCGGCGTGATCTCCGCGCTCGCCACCAAGGATCAGATGGCCGACTGGGGCTGGCGGCTGCCCTTCCTGATGGCCGTGCCGCTCACGCTGTTCTGCCTGTGGGCGCGGCTGCGGATCGAGGACACCCCGGAGTTCGAGGAGGCCGCACGGCGCGCCGACATCCCTACGGCTCCGATCCGGGAGGTCCTGTCCACCCACCGCGCGGCGCTGCTGCAGTCCATCGGACTGTCCATGGCGCAGGGCGGCGCCATCTTCCTCGGCCTGACGTACATCGGCATCTATCTCACCAACGACCTGGGGTACGACTCCACGCAGGTCCTCTGGCTGAGCGCGGGCGTCGTGCTCGGCACCGTGCTGCTCATGGTCCCGGCCGGATGGCTCGCCGGCCGGTTCGGCTCCCGTCGCATCCTGCTGTTCGGGATGCTGGGATTCCTCGTGACCGCCTATCCCGCGATGATGCTCATGGGTCGGGGCAGTCTGGCCCTGGCCGGGCTGGCCTACATGCTCTTCATGCTGAGCAGCGCGTTCGTGCAGGTTCCGGCGGCCAGTCTGTGGCCGCATCTGTTCGAACGCCGGGTCCGCTACACCGGGATGGCGATCGGCTACAACATCGGCACCGTCCTCGCGGGCGGCACGGCTCCGTACATCGCGACCTTCCTGGTCCAGCGGACCGGGAACCTGCTCTCCCCGGCGTTCTTCGTCATGCTGGTCTGCCTGATCGGAATCGGCGCCCTGCTCACTGTCCGCAAGGATGTGTGAGGCTGGCCGCTTCAGCGGTTCAGCGTGCGGTCCAGCCCCCGTCGACGTACAGCTCCGAGCCGGTCATGAAACCCGCGTCGTCCGAGGCGAGGAACGCCACGGCGCCAGCCACCTCCTCGGTCGAGCCGAGTCGGCCGAGCGGGGTGCCCTCGATCATCGCGGTGAGGCGGGGTGTGCCTTGCCACAGTTCCCGCGACAGGGGCGTCTCGATGAAACCGGGATGCAGCGAGTTGACCCGCACACCGCGCCCGCCCCAGTGCAGCGCCGCGTTCTTGGTCATCAGCCGTACGGCGCCCTTGGCCGCGTGGTACGAGAACTGGGCACCGAAGCCGCCGACCGTACCGAAGATCGAGGCGATGTTGACGATGGAGCCGCCGCCGGAGCGCTCGATGGCCGGACCGCCGTGCTTCATGCCGAGCCACACCCCGGTCTGTGTCACCCCGATCACCCGGTCCCAGGTCTCCCGGGTCTCGGTCTCGACCGTGCCCATCGAGGCGATCCCTGCATTATTGACCAGCACCGACAGGCTTCCCAGACGGTCGGTCACTTCGGCGACGACCGTCTCCCATGCCGTCTCGTCGGTGACGTCCAGGCGCAACCCCAGGGCGCCGCCCGGCAGTTCCTCGGCGAGCTTCTCGCACTTGTCCGCGTCGAGATCGGTGACCACGACGGTCGCGCCCTCGGCCGCCAGCCGTCGCGCGATCGCCTCGCCGATGCCTCCGGTGGCACCGGTCACCAGCGCCACCCTTCCCGAGAGCCGGTCTTCGCTCACCACTGCTCACACCCCTTCAGATACGCGGCACATCAGATACGTGGCACATCGACCGACAGACCGGAGCGCAGCAGCGCGGGCACCGCCGAGCCGACCCGGTCGAAGCCGGGGCCGACCGTGCGTCCGGCGAGATGGCGGGCGTGGATGCCCTCCGCGATGACCGCCAGCTTGAAGTAGCCGAGGGCCTGGTAGAGCGGCAGCGCGGAGACATCGCGGCCGGATCGCGCCGCGTACCGTGCCGCCAGCTCGGCGGCGGAGAGGAAGCCCGGGTTAGCCGCCGGTACGTGCCGTTCGCCGAGGACCGGCTCGCAGGCGGGATCCCAGTACACGAGGAGCAGGCCGAGGTCGGCGAGCGGATCGCCGAGTGCGGCCATCTCCCAGTCGACGATCGCGGCGATCCGCCCCGGGTCGTCGGCGCTCAGGATGACGTTGTCCAGCCGGTAGTCCCCGTGCAGGACAGCCGGAGCGGAACCGTCGTCCCGCACCAAGGGCAGTCCGCGTTCCAACTTCCCATGGAGCGCGCCCAGTTCGGGCAGTTCGCGAGTAGCGACCCGGTCCCACTGGCCGCGCCATCGCCGTACCTGCCGCTCCAGGTATCCGGCCGGGCGCCCGAAGCCGCCCAGGCCGATCTCGTACGGATCGAGCGCGTGGAGCGCGGCCAGTTGGTCGACCAGCGCCTCGGAGCACCGCCTCGCGTCGTCGGCGGACAGTCCGGCCGCCTGATCACCGTCCCGCAGCACGTCGCCGTCGACGAAGGAGACGACGGTGAACGGCGCGCCGATCACCGACTCGTCCGTGCAGGAGAGCACGGTCCGCGGTACCGGGACGTCGGTGGCGGCGAGCGCGGCCATGACCCGGTACTCGCGGTCCATGTCGTGCGCGGTCGGTGTGATCGTGCCCAGCGGTGGCCTGCGCAGCACCCAGCGGTGGGTGCCGTCGGTCACGAGGTACGTGAGATTGGAGCGCCCGCCGAGCAGCAGGCGGATGTCCAAGGGGCCGGAGCACTGCGGGACCTCGCGCTCGAAGAAGCGCCGCAGCGCGGGCAGGTCCACCCCGGCCACGGTGGCGTCGCCGGTGGCGTTCCCGGGAGCTGACGCCGTCACCGCGCACCCCCTCGCTCCCGTGCCGTCCGGACCGCGCGCTTGGCGATGGCCCACCGGTGGGTCTCCGACGGCCCGTCATAGACGCGGAACGGCCGGACCTCTCGGTAAAGGGAGGCCAGCGGCGCGTCCTCCGAGATGCCGAGTGCCCCGCAGATTTGCACCGCGCGGTCCACGACCCGGCCCACGGCCTCGGACACGAAGGTCTTCGCGATGGAGGTGTGCTGGGCGCCGGGCCTGCCCTGGTCGAGTTCCCAGCAGGCACGCCAGAGCACCGCCCGGCTCGTCTCGATGTCGATCTCCGAGTCCGCCAACTGCTGCTGCACCATGCCGAGTTCGGCCAACGGCCCACCGAAGGCCGTACGCGTGGCGGCCCGGTCCAGGGCGATGTCCTGCGCCCGGCGGGCCACCCCGAGCCACCGCATGCAGTGCGTCAGCCGGGCGGGCCCGAGACGCACCTGTGCGTACTCGAATCCCTTGTCGGCCTCGCCGAGCACCGCGTCGTCGGTCACCTCGCAGTCGTCGAAGGCGAGTTCGCTGTGACCGGCGAACAGGCCCCGGTCCAGCGTGCCGATGTTCCTGACCACCTTCATGCCCGGGTTGTCGGCGCCGACCAGGAACATCGTCGCCCCGCCGGGATCACCGGGCTCACCGCTGGTGCGCGCCATACAGATGGCGAACGCCGCCCCGTCCGCCCCGCTGATGAACCACTTGCGGCCGTTGATCCGCCATCCGCCCGGGATGCGGACCGCCGTGGTGGCCAGCGCCCGCGGGTCGGAGCCGGCGCCGGGGGAGGGCTCGGTCATCGCGAAGCACGACCGTGTCTCACCGGCCGCCAGGGGAGCGAGAAAGCGAGCTTTCTGTTCCTCGGTGGCGACTACTTCGAGCAGATGCATGTTGCCCTCGTCCGGCGCCGCGCAGTTGAGGGCCAGAGGGCCCAGCAGCGAATATCCCGCCGCCTCGAAGACGACCGCCTGACCACGCAGATCCAGACCGAGCCCTCCCCACCGCTGCGAGACATGGGGAGCGAACACCCCCGCTGCGCGAGCCGCCTCCTGCAGCCCGCGCCGCAGGGGTTCGGGGCCCGCGTGCACGTCCCCGTGGCAGTCCTCCTCCGCAGGCAGAACGGTGTCCCGGACGAAGTCGGCGGTCCGCCGCTCGATGTCGGCGACGTCCCGGTCGATGTCGAACTCGATGGCCATTCGGCCCCTCTCGATCCTGTGCTTGGTGGTGTACGAGGTCACTCCCTGACCCCACGCCACGCGAGCGCCCCGCCGTCGATGACGTACGAGGTGCCGGTGATGAACGCCGCGTCGTCGGAGGCCAGGAAGCAGGCCAGCTTCGCCACCTCCGCCGGCCGCCCGAGCCGCCGCACGAGCTGCGGCGCGGTCAACTCCCGCTCCATGGCGTCGCGGTCGTCGGCCGCCTCGAAGAAGTCCCGCGCCAAGGGCGTCTCGATGACGCCGGGGCAGAAGCAGTTGCAGCGCACCGGCGCCAGATCGACAGCGGTGACCTTGGTGAGGTGGATGACACCCGCTTTGGTGGTGCCGTACGCCGGGGCCAGGGGGAAACCGGTGAGCCCGGACACCGAGGCCGTGTTGACGATCGCGGGTCCACGGGTGGAGCGCCGCAGGTGGGGCGCGGCGAACTTCGTCGTGAGCCAGACGGCCTTGAGGTTGACCTCGTAGACCGCGTCCCAGACTTCTTCTGGGAGCGTGTCGACCGCGCGGTCCTCCGGGCGGTCCACGAGCGTGGCCTCGATCACGCCGGCGTTGTTGACGAGGACGTCGAGCCCGCCGAACCGTTCCGCCGTGCGGGCCACCATCGCCTCGATGTGGTCGCGGTCGCGCAGGTCGCAGACGATTGCCTCCGCCTCGGCCCCGGCGGCGCGTACGAGGTCGGCCGTCTCGGCCGCGGTCGCCTCGTTCCGGTCGGCGACCGCGACCGCCGCCGCGCCCTGGCGGGCCATCTCCACGGCGATCGACCGTCCGATGCCCTGGCCCGCGCCCGTCACGAGGACCGACTTGCCGTCGAGCGAGCCCATGCCCATGTCCCTGCCCCTGCTCACAGCTTCTCGAAGATGTCGGAGCCCGCGACGGACATGGCGACGAAGACGCCCACGGATGTCACCAGCGTCATGACGAGCGCGATCGCCGCTACCAGCGGATAGGAACCGTTGGCCCAGTAGTCGAACAGGATGGTGCCCATGACCTGCGTCGTGGGTGCCCGTACCAGCAGCGACGCGGTGAACTCGTGGGTGAGCAGCACGAACATCAGGGCTCCGGCACCCGCGAGTGTCGGGCGCAGCAGCGGCAGCACGATCTCGGTGTTGGTCCGCAGCGCGCCCGCGCCGCTGGTACGCGAGGCCTCCAGGTACGTGTCGCCGAGTGCCACCATTCCGGACAACTGCATCCTGGTGGCGAAGGGCAGCATCAGGGTCACGTAGACGAGGACGATCACCGTTCGGGTGCCGTACAGGATGAACGGCTCGCGGCTGTACGTCAGCAGGAAGCCGGCGCCGAAGACCACTGCGGGGATTCCGAGGGGCATCGCCACGATGAAGTCGACCGCGGCCCGGATGATGCGGAACCGGCGCCCCTTGAGCAGCAGCGAGGCGGCGATGAATCCGAGCGGCAGCGCGATGGCGACGGAGATGACCGAGGTGACGAGGCTGTTGACGATCGCGTCGGTGATCCCCGACTCCTGGAACACGCGCCTGAAGTTGTCGAGCGTGAACCCGCTCGGTTGGATCCTGCCGCTCCAGAAGGCGGAGAGCGATACGACGACGAGTGCGCCAAGCGGCAGCGCCAGCGCCACCAGGCCGTAGAGGAGGATGCCGGTGACCGCCACCCACGACGGCCGTCCGCCGGACCGGAACGCCTTGCCGCCGTGTGTGACGAAGCGGCTGTGGTCGCCGAGGATCACCTTCTGGAAGAGCACGACGGCGATACCGAAGAGCAGCAGGGGTGAGCCGATCGCGGCGGCCCTGCCGTAGTCGACCGGGCTCTGCGACACGGCGACGTACATGTCCGTGGTGAGGACGTTGACGCCGTTGTTCCTGCCGAGCAGCAGGGGGCCCGTGAACTGGCCGAGTCCGAGGAGCAGGGCCACGAAGCCGCCGTACACGAGGACCGGGCGCAGAAGTGGCAGCGTCACCCGGAAGAACACACCGGCCGGTGACGAGCCGCTGACCTGTGCCGCCTCGATCAGCTCCGCGTTGATGTTGCCGAAGCCGGCGCTGACGAAGAGGTAGACGAAGGCGGTCAGGCCGAAGCCGGTGATGAGGACGATCCACGGCAGCGTGTAGATGTCGACGGGGCCTTCGTCGAGATGGTCCCACCAGGGCAGGTTGCGCAGCGCCGCGTTGAGGTAGCCGGGGCGCGGCGAGAACAGGAACGCCCAGCCGGTCACCGCGGCCACGGCCGGGACCACGATGGGCAGGACGGGCAGGACGCGAAGCAGCCGCAGGCGGGGTGGCAGGCGGGTCGCCGCCCAGGCCAGGAACGTGCCGAGGACAAGTGCGATGACCAGCGAACCCAGCGCCATACCGGCCGTCGTGCGCAGCGTCTCGGCCATGTCCGGACTGTCGAAGGCGGCGCTGTAGCCACGGGCGTCGTCCTCGAAGGCCAGCCGTTGCAGGCCCACCAGCGGAGCGATCACCAGGTAGCCGATGGCAGCCAGGAAGGCGAGCGCGCCCAGCCGTGGCAGGTGGCGCCGCGCACGGGTCAGCACCGTCGGATGCGGCGGGGCCGGGTGCGGTGGTGTCGTCGTGGGGGAGGGGGCGGGTACGGCGGGTGCGGCCACGACGTCACGCTCCCACTGCCGCGGTGGGGGTGTGCCCGGCTGTCCGTACCCCGTCGGCGTCGTAGTAGATGGCCACGTCCTTGGCGAACCAGGCGGTCACCCGCTGCCCGCGCGACAGACTTCGGGCCCATGGCTTGCCGGTCAGCGGCGCCTGCGCGTGCAGGCGGCTGCCCGCGACGGTGACGACCACGTCCATGTGACGCCCGCCGAACTGCGCGTCGACGACCTCAGCCGGGAGGCCGACGCTGTGGGCCGGCGGTTTCTCCTCGGCGGGACAGAGCTGAAGGTCGTCGGGGCGCAGCCGCACGGCGACCTCGCTGTGCGAGCGGGGCACCGGGAGCTCGTCCACCACGGTCTGGCTTGCCGCACCCGCCTGGCCGTCGGCGCCCGATGAGGAGGCGAGGGCCCATCCCTCGCCCTGACGCAGGAGTGGAAGCCGGTTCGACATCCCGATGAAGCCGGCGACGTACTCGGTGGCCGGCTCCTCGAAGACCCGCTCCGGCGTGTCCAGTTGCTCGATCCGCCCCGCCTTCATGATCGCCAGACGGTCGCCGAGTGCCAGCGCCTCGCTCTGGTCGTGGGTGACGAACACGGCGGTGAAGCCCAGTCGTGCGTGCAGCTCGTGCAGCTGGGCGCGTACCTGGTCGCGCAGCCGGGCGTCGAGGTTGCTCAGCGGCTCGTCGAAGAGCACCAGGTCGGGCTGGGCGGCCAGACCGCGGGCCAGGGCGACCCGCTGCTGCTGGCCGCCGCTGAGCTGCGCCGGATAGCGGTCGAGCAGGGCGGCGCAGTCGACGAGCTCCGCCGCCTCCTCGATCCGCGTCCGCGCCTGCTCACGAGGCACCCGTCTGGTTCTCAGGGGATATCCGATGTTGCGGCGCACTGTCATGTGCGGCCACAGCGCGTACGACTGGAACACCATCCCGATCCGACGCTTGTTCGGAGGGAGGTTGACCTTCCCCCGTACATCCAGCACTGTCTGGTCGCCCAGCGAGATGCGTCCCTCGTCGGGCGTCTCCAGACCGGCCAGACAGCGCAGAGTCGTGGTTTTCCCGCAGCCGCTCGGGCCGAGCAGAACGATGAACTCGCCCGGCTCGATCTCCAGCGACAAGTCGTCCACCGCGACAGCCGGCGGCTTGCCGGCGAACCTTTTCGTCAGACCCTCGATGCGCACGTGGGACACGGGGGACTCCTCACATCCAAAGATCGAGTGAGTGGGCACCGTTGGTATGGGTGCCCACACTGCTGTGCACCGGCACCGGCCGACGCACCCACCGCCCCTACTGGAAGAGGGACTTCCACTTCTTCTGGTACGCGGCCACGGCCTCCGGCGTGAGCTTGGCCGGATCCTGCACCCGTACCTTGTCGTTGGTGATCACTGTGCCGGGAACCTTGGGCAGCACCGAGCCGGCGGACGGCGTGATCAGCTCCTGTCCCTCGGCGGTCACCATGAAGTTGGCGAACAACTGGCCGGCGTTGGGGTTCGGGGCGGTCGACAGCACCATGCCGTAGTACCGGGCACCCCACACGCCTTCCGGCGGCATGCGGTAGTCGACCGGTGCACCCTTTTTCTTGGCGGGATCGAGCGTGATAGGCGCTACGAAGCTGCCGGCGGCGATCTCGCCGGACTGCATCGCCTCACCCATGGGCAGGGCGCTGGGGTAGATGCGGGGCTTCTGGGCGGCCAGCTTCTTCACGAAGTCGGCGCCGTACGTCTCCTCCAGCCACAGGTAGAAGTCGACGATCGAGGGCGCGGTCGGCTCGATGACGCCGATCTTTCCGCCCGCGAGGGACGGGTCGAGCAGGTCCGGGTAGTCGGTCAGCCCTTGGGAGTGGAGCTTGGTGTTCCAGCCGAACGTGAGCACGGCGGAGTTGGTCTCGAAGTAGTTGCCGTCGTGGACGTACTGCTTGGCGTCGTAGTCGCCCTTGCCGGTGAGTTCGGGGCCGGTCGGCGCCAGGAAACGCTTGGCCTCGGCCTGCGGCTTCACCCAGGACAGGCTCGCGCTGACGTACATGTCGGCGATGCCCTTGCCGGTGTTGAACTCCGTCTCGACCTTCACCCCGAGGTCACCGTCGACGCCCCGGACGGTCTTGACGTCGATGCCCGGGTATTTGGCCTCGAAGGCCTTGGCGAGGTTGTTGAGGGCGGTCAGATCCTGGGCCGAGTAGACAGTGAGCTGTCCTTCTTTCTTCGCTGCGGCGACCAGCTCGTCGATGCCCGCCGAGGCGGGCACGACCTCGGACTCGGCGTTGTTGGCGGTGCCGCCGCCGCACGCGGCGGCCAGCAGTGTGGTGATCGACAGCACGATGAGCAAAGCCCCGCGCCGTCGCGGATCTGATCTCATTCTCGGCTCCCTTAGGTGAACCGGCCCCCGGCCGAACCGGCGCAGAACCGAGCGGACTTTGCGCTGAACGGTGGCCGGATGGCCAAGATTTCGTGGAAGTTACCAAACTGAACTCGGTTAGGCAATAGTATGCGCAGCCGCCCGACGGAAGGATTGGTGGAAGGTTCGAAAGGAGTCGCGTGCCGCGGCTTTCGTGGCATCGGTTGCCGCAGGAGTGGGTGGGCGTTGGCCGGTCTGCGCGCGGGGTCGGGCGGGAGCGGCTGGGGTGTTCGGCCGGGCCGCCCCATGGCGGCAGCTGTTGGGCTTACTTCAGTTCAGTTTGGCAGGCGGCAGGGTGCTGGGCTCGGTATGCCGGGCGCCCCACGGGGCAGGCCTCAGTCGACGGTGTTCTCACGATGCGTGCCGCCATCGATCCGCACAAGCGTCTTGCCGGTGTTGTCGCCTCGCAGTAGCCCCGCCAGTGCCAACGGCGCCCGCGGCAGCCCGTCGACGATCGTTTCGCGGCAGTGGAGGCGGCCTTCGCGGACCCATGCGCCCACTTGCCGTCTCATCTCGGGCAGTAAGTGGGTGTGGCCGCTGGCCCGGAAGCCGCGAATCGTCAGGCCCTTCGTCACCGTCAGCATGAGGTTTCCGGGGCCGTGCGGCGGCTCCTTGGCCGCATACTCCGAGATCATGCCGCAGATCGCGACGCGGCCCGACCTCCGCAGCGCCCCGAGGGCCGCCTCGAGATGGTCGCCGCCGACGTTGTCGAAGTACACGTCTATGCCGTCCGGGGCCGCCTCACGCAGGAGATCGGGGAGAGGGCCGCGCTTGTAGTTGAACGCGGCATCCAGGCCGAGCTCCTCCAGGAGGTAGCGCACCTTCTCGTCGGAACCGGCGCTGCCGATGACGCGGTGCCCGCGGATCTTCGCCATCTGTGCGGCGAGGCTGCCGACCGCGCCGGCCGCGGCGGAGACCCAGACGACGTCGCCGTCGCGCAGGCCCGCGGCTTGGAAGAGGCCGGCGTAGGCGGTGAGTCCATTGGCGCCGAGCGCGCCGAGGTGCGTCTGAGGAGGTGCAACGTCTACGTCGAGCCTCGTGAGCGTGCCGACGCCGCCGAGGGCCTGCCTCCCCGCCTCGACGACGGCGTAGTCGCGCCATCCGGAGGCGTGCCACACCATGTCGCCGGGGGAGAACCCATCGGCGCGGGACTCGACGACCTCCCCGACGGTCATGATCCCGTCCATCGGCTCTCCGAGGGGGAAAGCCGGAAAATATCCCGGTGGCGCCGTCTCCCTGAGCCGCAGCCGGAGGGCGGCGTCGACGGATGTCCATGTGTTCCTGACCAGCACCTCGCCCGGCCGTGGTTGCCGCACCTCGACCTCGACGACGCGAAAGTCCGACGCGCGGACCTCGCCGCGGGGATAGGCGACCGGCCAGACCTCACGGCCGATCATTGCCGTGCCTTCCCGGGGTGCTTGACCCGACTCGGCCAGAGTGTGCATCTGGTCGTCCATGTCGGCCGCGGCCCGCCTGCCCATGGGATGCGGCGCGAAGCGTCGCGGTGCCGGCCGCCGTGAGGCCGAACACGAGGGCTGACGCGATGCCGCCCGCGTAGGCCCGGTACCACAGGCCTCCGGTGTCCGAACCGGCCGCGAGGAGCCCTTCGATGGGCTCGCCGTCCTCTCCCCGAACCCGTGCCCGGTCGTCGATGCGGACTCCATGGAACGGGAAGGTGATGGCCGGCACCGCCTCGACGACGTAGTAGGGCGGTTCGTCGAGCGGCAGGCGGTCCAGCCGGCGGCCCGGCGCCGGATCCTCACCCGCCGCCGTCCGGGCGTTGAACCGCTCGACGGCCGCGCGGACGGCGGACCCGTCGTATCCCCACTCCTCTGGAAGGTAGACGAGTTCGTCGAGCTCCTCGGCGAAACCGACCCGACCGCCCCGTTTACCCGCCAGCGCGAACTTGTCGACGGCGACCGCTCCTTCGACGTACGAACCCACCACCCAGTCGCGGAACACGCGGGCGTCGGCGATGAGGAGCTCACGGTTCTCGGGCTGTTCCATCAGTGCCATCGTCGTCAGGTGATCGCCCAGCGTTTCGTCGGTGAACCGCTCGCCCAGCAGGTTGAACAGCAGGGCGTGCTCGCTGTAGTACAGCGACAGGTCGACGAAGTCCGACGGGTCCGCGAACGGGATGCCGCTCGGGATCAGATGTCCGTAGAAGCCGGCCCCGGGCAGCCCGGTCGATGCCCCGGCGGCGGTCGCCAGGCGGTAGCCGGCCCCGCGGCTGTGGGGGTTGGAGCGCAGTTCCATGCGGTCGGCGTGGGGGTGGACGAGTTCGTTGCGGAGGTCCACGTCCCCCTGGAAGCCTCCCGTGGCAAGGAGTGTCGAGGTGGCGCGCACCTGCCGTCGCGTGCCGTCGCTCGTGACGAGTTCCGCTCCGGCCACGGCGCCGTTCTCCACGAGGAGCCGCTCGGTGTCGGTGGTCAGCAGCAGCTCGCCACCCGCCTCGACGATGATGCGGCGGCAGGTGTCGACGTAGTGATTGGTGTCGAACTGGTGCCCCTGGCCGAAGCCGAGGATGGGCTGAGCGTCCTTGGCCTCGACCCCCGTGCTCCGAATCCAGTTGATGCCGTCTTGGAATCGGTCCACGAGGGCGCACTTGAGCGAGGCGTCTCCGCCCGGGTTGTGCCGCTCCATCTCCTCGTGGCTCGGGGCGGTCCAGGCGTAACCGGCGTAGCGCGCGGACCCCCCGACGTCATCGCCGATCTCGACGACCACGACGGACAACCCGTTGCGTACGGCTCGCGCGCCCGCGGTCAGCCCGGCCATTCCCGCCCCGATGACGAGCAGGTCGACCGTCTGGTGGTCCGGCATGCGCGTTCAACCCCTTTCTCGACGTGCGCTGCGTGGTCAGTCGGGGACGAGCACGGCCCGCCCCCGCACCCGGCCCCGGCGAAGCCCGCCGATTGCCTCCGGTGCGGCGGACAGCGGGAACTGCTCCGTCTCGACGTGGATCGCCCCCGACTGGGCCAGCGCGACGACCTCGGCGAGCTCGGGGCGGGTTCCCCAGAAGGGGAGTGAGAGCCTGAAGCCCGGCGGGAGAACGCCCGGCTTGGAGACCGTCAGCCGGCCACCTCCGCTGCCGACGACGGCGAGTTCACCACCCGGACGCAGGATGCCGGCCGCGAGTTCCAGCGTCTGCGTGGTGCCGACGAAGTCGAGCACGGCATCCGCTCCCGCGCCACCACTCCGCTTCCGCAAGACATCCGCGGTGTCCGCCCGCATCAGGGTGCCGAAGTCCGCGCCGGAGCGGTCCGCGAGAGCCAGCGCCTCCTCCCGGACGTCGACCGCCAGTACACGGCTCGGGGTGGTCGCCCGAAGGATCTGTACAGCCAGGTGACCCAGCCCGCCGACACCGATGACGACGGTGGTGGTGCCCTCTTCGAGCGCGTGCCGGAGACCGGCCACGGCGTGATGGGACGTCAGGCCCGCGTCGGAGAGCGGAGCCGCCTGATCGGCCGGCAAATCGCCGATCGGCACCAGATGGCGGGCGGACGGGACGAGTACGCACTCGGCCATTCCGCCGTCCCGGCCCAGTCCCGCGCCGTGCCAGGCGAGGGTGTCGCGCCGGTCGCAGTAGTTGTCCCGGCCGGCGGCACAGCGGTCGCAGTCGCCGCAACCCCACGGTCCGTACAGCACCACGCGGTCACCGACCGCCACCCCGTCGGCGTCGGGCCCCAGGGCCAAGGTCCGCCCGGCGACCTCGTGGCCGAGAGTGAAGGGCAGCCGGTAGGGGAGTGCTCGCGGAGCCGCGTCGATGACGTGCAGGTCGGAGTGGCACAGCCCGGTGGCCTCGACGCGTACCAGCACCTCGGCGCCGTGGGGGACGGGTTGCTCGACCTCGGTCTGTGTCGGGGGTTCGCCCCACGCCGTCAGCCGCAGTGCCCTCATCTTCACCGTCCCAGGTCTTGTCAGCCCCGCGGCCGTCACGGTAACAGAGATGAAGTCAGTTCAATAGAACGGGGAAGGCAGTGAAGGAGGGATCGGCTTGACGCACAGGGACGTCCAGGCAGAGAGGTTCGCGGGCAAGGTCGCGATGGTGACGGGCGCCGGCTCCGGCATGGGTGCGGCGGTCGCCCGGCAGCTGGCGGCGGAAGGGGCGCGGGCCGTCGTCCTGGCCGACGTGAACGGCGAGGGCGCCGCGGCCGTCGCCAAGGAACTGCCCGCCGCTGAGGCGGTCGCATGCGACGTGGCGGACGCGGCGGGCGTCGACGCCGCCGTCCAGGGCGTACTGCAGCGGCACGGACGGCTCGACGTCCTGGTGCACGCGGCCGGGGTCGACGACCCCGAGGCCAAGCAGCGCATCGCGGACGCGCTGGTCGAGGGGCGGCCGGTCGAGCTGACCGATTCCCTCGACGAAGCCTCCTGGCAGCGCGTCATGCGGGTGAACCTGGACGGTACGTTCCATGTGCTGCGCGCGGCGGTTCGGGTCATGCGGCCCTTCGGGGCCGGGGCGGTCGTGGTGATCGGCTCGTCGTCGGCCTTCGACACCCCCGTCGGCTATCCCCACTACGCCGCCTCCAAAGCGGGTGTGCACGCACTGGCTCAGGCCGTGGCCAAGGAGGTCATCGCGTCCGGGATCCGCGTGAACGTGGTGGCTCCGGGGCCGACGGAGACGGGGATGGCGGCGCGCACGCCCGAGGCGCTGCGCGCCGGTTTCGCCGACCCGCGGGTGCGTCCGTATGCGACGCCCGAGGAGATCGCCGACATCGCTCTCTTCCTCGCGAGCGATGCCGCGGCGAACCTGGTCGGCGCGGTGCTGCTCGCCAACGGCGGCCGGTTCACCGCCTGAGTGGGGTCCGGTCCGCGCGGCCTTGCCGGGAGCCGAAGGCGCCCCAATCAACTCGTGCACGGGTCTTGCCTGTCTCGCAGGTCTATGCCTAGGTTCTCGAATTGAGTTCAGTTTGTAGATCTGTTTTCACGGCTCTGAGTTCTCGGCTCTCAGCTCTCCGGCACACGAGCACGAGGGGGACCCCATGCACCGTCGCCACCCCGAGATCGACCCCCAGCTGCTGTCCGAAACCGAAGAACAGCGGCAACTGCGCACCGTTCTGCGGGACTTCTACACCGAGGCGAGCGGCCCCGAGGACGTCCGCAAGCATCTGGTCACTCCGCGCGGATACGACGAAGTGCTCTGGACGCGTCTGGCGGGCGAGATCGGCGTCCACGGGCTGGCCGTTCCCGAGGAGTACGGGGGCTCGGGTTTCACGTTCGCCGAACTGGCCGTGGCCCTGGAGGAATCAGGGCGCGCCCTGTACTGCGCGCCGCTGCTGCCCACGGTGGCCCTCGCCGCCCCCGCCCTGCTGCACAGCGGCGACCGCGCGGCATGCGAGCGCTATCTGCCGCGGATCGCCGACGGCACACTCACGGCGACGGTGGCCGGGTTCGACGCCGACGGCCCCGACAGCATCAACGTCACCGCGGAGCAGGGAGGCTCGGGCTGGGTGCTGCGCGGCCGGGCGGACTTCGTACTCGACGGGGCCGGCGCGGACCTGATCCTGGTACGAGCTCAAACTCCCGCCGGGCCGCGGCTGTTCGCCTGTGAGCCCGCACCGGACTCCTGCCATCGGACTCCGCGACGTGTCCTGGACGAGACGCGCCGTCAGGCGCTGGTGGAGTTCCGAGGGGCCCCGGCCACCACCGTGGGTACGGCGGAGGGCACCGAAGCCACCATCTCGGCGACGCTCGACACCGGGCGGGCCGCACTGGCGGCCGAACAGGTCGGCGGCAGCGGGCACGCGTTGGACGCCACGGTTGAATTCGCCGCGCAGCGCCACCAGTTCGGTCGGCCCATCGGTTCCTTCCAGGCCGTCAAGCACCGGCTGGCCGACGTGCTGGTCGCGCTGGAGGCGGCCCGCTCGGCGTCTGCGTACGCGACTGCCTGCACCGCCGCCGCCTCGCCGCAGCTGCCGGTGGCCGCCTGCGCGGCCGCCGTGGTCTGTTCCGAGACCTTTCTCCTGGCGACGGCCGAATACGTCCAACTGCACGGCGGAATCGGCTTCACCTGGGAGCACCCGGCTCATCTGTACGTGCGCCGCGCACGCAGCGGCGAGGTCCACTTCGGCACGACGGACCGGCACCGGGTCCGGCTCGCCGAACTCATCGGTCTCGCCACCCGTTCGGCCGCCTGACCAGGCGAAGAGGATGAACACATACCGGCGAAGAGGACAGACGGAGACCGGCGAGGGGGACAAACAGCGACCAGCGAAGAGGACACACGAAGACCGGCGAAGAGCACAGACGAAGAGAGCCGCATGACGCCACGCACCCCACGCGCCCTCGCCGCACCATCCCTGGCCGCACCGTTCACGCTCTGCGGTCTCACCCTCCGCAACCGCCTTGTCGCCACCGCACACGCCACCGCCGCCGTCACCGACGGCGCCCCCACCGAGACCGACGCGGCCTACTGGCGGCGGCTGGCCGAGGGCGGCGCCGGCATGGTGATCACCGGAGGCACCGCCGTGGCCCCCGAGTCGACGCTGCCGCAGCGCTACCTGACCGAAGCGTGGCGCCCCGAGATCAAAGACGCGGTACGCCGTCGCGCAGAGGCCATCACCGACGGGGGCGCCGTGGCCGTCGCGCAGCTCGTCCACCTCGGCCGGGAGACCCTGGGCGCCGGCACGTTCTACGCGCCGGTCTCGGCCGCGGCCGTTCGCTCGCCCCGCGAGGCGACCACGCCGCACCCGCTGAGCACCGAAGAGGTACGTGGTGTCGTCGACGCCTTCCGTATCTCCGCGGCGAACAGTGTGCAGGCCGGTTTTCACGGCGTGGAACTGCACGCCGGCCACGGCTATCTGCTCGCCCAGTTTCTCTCCAGGGTCAACAACACCCGGGACGACGAGTATGGCGACCCCATCGCCCTGCCGGCCCAGGTGATCGACGCCATCCGTACCGAGATCGGTCAACTCCCCATCGGCTTAAGGGTGTCGGTGGAGCCCGGCGAGGAATCCGGACTCGGCCTGGAGGACCTGATCGAGCTGCTGCCCCGCCTGTGCGCCGCCGCGCCCTTCGCGTACGTCAACGTCACCACCGGCGTCCGCAACACCTACGTTCCCGGCATGGCCACCACCCGCCCGCCGCTTCTGGAGTCCGTGGCCCGTATCCGCTCGGCAGTCGCGGTGCCGCTCCTGGTCAGTCAGGGATTCCGGTCGGTCGCGGACATCGAGCGGGCGCTGGACTCGGGGGCCGATCTGGTCGGGATGGCCCGGCCGTTCATGGCCGACCCCGACTTCGCCCGCAAGGTGATCGCGGGCGACGAGCGATCCGTACGCCCCTGCACGGGCTGCAACGAGGGCTGCCGTACCTTCGAGCCAACCGGATCATGCTCGGTGAACCCCGAACTCGGCCCGCCGGGAGCAGCAGCCCGCCCGGCCGTCCCGCTGCTGCTGACCCGGCGAGGGTCCCGCGGCGGCCCTGTCGTCGTGCTCGGAGCGGGCCCCGCCGGCATGGAGTGCGCGATGGCGCTCGCCCGGTCCGGCGCCGAGGTGACGCTCTTCGACACGGCTCGGCGAACCGGCGGCCAGGCACGCCTCGCCTCCCTCGCCCCGCACCGCTCCGGCTGGCAGAAGTTCGTCGACTACCAGCGCGATCAGCTCGCCGACCTCGGCGTGCGGGTGCGGCTGGGCACCTCCCCGGCGCCGGACGACCTGGCGGCGTACGCCCAGATCGTGCTCGCCACCGGCGCGGCGGAAGAGTCCGTCCACGTGCCGGGCGAGCTTCTGACACTCACCAGTACGGACTTCCTGAGCCGGTACCCGGACGTCGTACCGGAAGCGTCCGGCGTCGCCGTCCTCGACGACGGCTTCGGGTGGTGGCAGGGCATCAGTGCCGTGGAGAGCGCGCTGGCGGCCGGCGCCCGCGAGGTCACCGTCATCACCCCCGGCACCGGTTTCGCGACGGGCCTGTCGCCGGAGAACCGCACCCAGTTGATGAACCGGCTCACCGGTGCGCCCCTGCGCGTCGTCGCGATGAGCACCGTGACCTCGACGACCACCGACGGTGTGCGCCTGCGCCATGTCCTGGACGGTCAGGAGACGCACCTCGCCGCCGACGTCCTGGTCACCGTCGGCGAACGCCGGCCCCGCCCTCCCGACTTCGCCCCTGCCGCCCACCAGACCGTTCGCGCGATCGGCGATTGCGTCGTGCCGCGCCGTGTCGCGCACGCCGTCGCGGAAGGGCGCGCGGCGGCGGCGGAGGCCGTCGCCGCGAGGCCGCTGTGACGATCCGCGCGTGGGCGGCGATCCGTCAGTGGGCCGGGCGGCCGGTGGCGCTCCCGCCCGAGGTCTGCGCCTGCGCTGTCGGCCAGGCCGGCGTGATGCGCCTCGATGACATCGACCGCCTCGACCGCCTCGACCGCCTCGACCGCCTCGATGGCATCAACGGCATCGACGGCCGCGGCCTCGTGGGGGCGCACCCGAGAGTGAGCCGTCGACGGAGACCGGACGGCGACCGCGGGAGGCCGGACGTCGCATGTTTGAGCCCGGACGTTGGCTGCGGGAGGTCGGACGGTGCACGTTGGAGCCCGGACGTCGTCCACCGGAGACGGACGTCATCTCTCGGGCCGGTCGACTGATGTCCCGCACTTCTGACCGCACCGCATGAGTTCCGGACGATGCCTGTGCCCTCTCATGTCGTCCGAGCCGAGCACACATTCTCCTCCGCGGTACTTCCGCGCTTCCCCAGAGAGGCAGTCCCCGCATGGCACACCAATACGACCGCATCCTCATCGGAGGCCGGCTCACGGCCCCCTCCACCGACCGCGTCGCGCAGGTCGTCTCACCCAGCACCGAGGAGGTCATCGGCCACGTCCCCCTGGCCTCGACGGCGGACATCGACGCCGCCGTGGCCGCGGCCCGGCAGGCGTTCGATGCCGGCCCCTGGCCGAGGTGGAGCGTTCAGCGGCGCGCCGCGGCCCTGCGCGACCTGGCCGACCGCCTCGACACGCGCGCGGCCGAACTCGCCGGTCTGGCCATGGCCGAGACCGGCTGCCCGCGCGGCTTCGCCGAGGGGTACTTCGCCATCGCCCCCTCCAACTACCTGCGCTTCTACGCGGAGTTGGCCGAGGGATACGTCTTCGAGGAGGAGCGGGTCAACGGACCGACCCGCACCCTGGTCGTCCGCGAACCCGTCGGCGTCGTCGTGGCCATTCCCGCCTGGAACGGCCCGCTCCCGCTGACCACCCAGAAGATCGCCGCCGCCCTCATGGCCGGCTGCACGGTCATCGTCAAGGTGCCGGTGCAGGACCCCCTCGCCTGCCATGTCTTCGCCGAGGCCGTGGCCGAATCGGCCGTTCCCGAGGGCGTCATCAGCGTGTTCGCCGCCGATGCCGTGGAGAGCGAGTACGTGGTCGCCCACCCGGGTGTGGACAAGGTCAGCTTCACGGGAAGCACCGCCGTCGGCTCCCGTATCGCCGAGGCCTGCGGCCGCGACATCCGCCGTGTGACCTTGGAACTGGGCGGCAAATCGGCAGCGATCGTGCTGGACGACGCCGACATCGACGCCGTCGTCCCGGCTCTCGTGGGCTGCGGCGCCGCCTTCATGCAGGGCGAGATCTGCACCGCTCAGACCCGCATCCTGCTGCCGCGCTCCCGCTACGCAGAGTTCACCGACGCCTTGGCCCGTCACATGAGCTCCCTGCCCATCGGTGACCCGGCCGACCCCGCGACCGTGATCGGACCGATGATCACCGAGGCGCACCGGGCGCGTGTCGAGGAGTACATCGCCCTCGGCCGGAAGGAAGGCGCCACCGTCGCCTGCGGCGGCGGCCGCCCTGCGGGCCTGACCACCGGCTGGTACCTGGAACCCACCCTGTTCACCGACGTCACCAACGACATGCGGATCGCGCAGGAGGAGATCTTCGGCCCGGTCGTCGTCGCCATCCCGCACGACGGCCCCGACCATGCCGTCGAGCTGGCCAACGATTCCCCGTACGGGCTCTCCGGAACCGTCTGGACCCAGGACGAGGAAGCCGCCCTCCGTATTGCTCGCCGCGTGCGCACCGGAACCTTCAGCATCAACAGCTACACCCTCGACATCAATGCCCCGTTCGGCGGCAGCAAGAAGTCCGGCATCGGCCGCGAGAACGGCCACGAAGGCCTCGACGACTACCTCGAGCCCAAGGCGATCGCCCTGTCGGGCGCGCCGCTGACCGACTGAGCCGCGACGCCCGCCTGTCGATTCCTCGGTCTAGGTCACGTCCTGGATCTCGTACATCTCCTGTGTCTCCACGTCTCACGTCTCGTACGTCCCTTTCGTCCAATCCTTGGTCTCAAAGAAGAGAAAGAGGTAAGCATGGCGCGTCGCATAGTGGTGTGCGGCGGAGGTTCCGCCGGTGGTGTCCTGGCCGCCCGGCTCAGCGAGGACCCCGCGAACACCGTCACGCTCGTCGAGGCCGGCCCCGACTACCGCACCCCGGAGGAGACCGCCCCCGAGCTGCTCGACGCCAACCAGTTCGGGTTCACCACCCACGACTGGGGCTATGAGTCGGCCGACCACGTTGCCGATGCCGACAGCATTCCGATGTTCGGGATCGTCGAGCAGGGCATCCTGCCCGTTCTGCGCGGCAAGGTCATCGGCGGCTCCTCGTCCGTCAACGGCGCCAACGCCCTGCGGCCCACGCCCGAGGACTTCGCCCGCTGGACCGGACTGGGCAATGACCGCTGGTCCTGGGACCACGTCCTGCCGTATCTGAAGAAGCTGGAGGACGATCCGGTCGGCGGAGAACTGCACGGCACCGGTGGACCCTTACACATCGAGCGCTTCACCGAAGGCAACGGGCTGCGCCCGGTCATGTCCGCGTTCCTGGAGGCCTGCGCGCAGGCCGGCCACCCCGTCCACGAGGACATCAACGGCGTCCGCAGGCGTGGCGCGGGCCCGATCCCCTTCAACCGCAAGAACGGCATCCGGCAGAGCTCGGCCATCGCCTACCTCGGCCCGGCCCGCCACCGAGAGAACCTGACCGTATTAGGCGAACAGACCGTTGACCGCGTGGAGTTCACCGAGGACGGGACGGCCCGAGCGGTGATCCTCGCCGGCGGCACCGTTCTTGAGGCCGACCTGGTCGTCCTGTCCGCCGGAGCCATCGGCAGCCCGGCCATCCTGATGCGCTCGGGCATCGGCCCGCGGCGGCTGCTCGACAGGCTGTCCATCCCCGCGGTCCAGTGCCTGGAAGGCGTCGGCAGCAACCTCCGTGACCACCCCATGGTCTACCTCACCTACGCCGTGGACGAGGAGGCGGTCGGTGAACTCCTGCCGCCGTTGCAGACCGCCCTGGCGTTCTCCTCGGCAGGGGCAGCCGGACAGGGCGAAGTCGACCTGCACGCGCTGCCGTTCACCATGGAGCCCGGGGTGATGCTGGTGCCTCTCGCCGTGGTCCGCCCGTACTCGTTGGGCAGCGTGGAGATCACCTCGCGCGCTCCTGAGGCCGACCCGAGGATCCGGTTGGGTCTGTTCGACCACCCCGACGACCTGCGGCGCATGGTGGCCGGTATCCGGCAGATCCGGGAGATCATGGGCTCGGGACCACTGGAGAAGTACGTCCGTGCCGAGACGTGGCCCGGGCCCGAGGCGACCACGGACGCCGACCTCGCACGAGCCGTCGTCCAGGGCAAGAACACCTACTGCCACGCGGTGGGCACCTGCGCGATGGGCGGGGAGGGCACCCCGGCCGCGGTGGTCGACCAGGCCGGCAAGGTGCACGGGGTCGACGCACTGTACGTCGTCGACGCCTCCACCATGCCGGACATCCCGGCCGTGCCGACCAACACCACGGTGATGATGATGGCAGAGCGCTGGGCGGACCAACTGGGCTGCGGCGACTGACGGTTGGCGCGACCGCACCGCACCGTATGAGTGATCCGGTCGCCGGACATCCGGCGGCCGGCTTACCGGCGGCATGGAGTCGGTGGCGCTGACGCCACCGAGGTGCAGTGCAGGTCGTCACGGACGACCGCCATGTGCTTCAAGGCCAGGGCTGATGCATGAGCTCGCATGGCCGGAACCCGCCCGCACCGCATGAACCCGACCTCTTCGCCGACAGAGATGAGGACGGGGGGTCAGCGACCGGTCGGCCACGTCAGCGGCCGTCCGGGTGGTCCTCAGCCTGTCGTTCAGCCTTGTCGTTCAGCCTTGTGCCTCGACCTCACGCCAGAACGCGTCGACGCGGGCGTTGAACAGGTCCGGGACCTCCTGGAAGGGCTGATGGGCCTCCCCGGGCAGTACTTCGAACACGGCGCCTGGGATCCCCTCGGCGACCACGCGCCCGAGGCGCGGTCGTGCGGCGATGTCGAGCTCGCCGGCCAGGACGAGCGTCGGTGCGGTGATCTCTGCCAGGCGGTCGAGTGTGTCGTGGGTTGTGAACGGGGCGAGCTGGCGCTGAAAGGCTTCGACGGACTGCGGGTGAGGGAAGGCCAGCGTCTCCTCGATGATCTGGTCGACCGTGCCGTCGGCGTGCGCGCGCGGCGTATAGATCCACAGGAAGAACGCCTCGAGCATGGCACGCTCGCTCGGGGCACGCTCGGCCATCCAGTGCCAGAAGCCCGCCATGGAGCGGAAATAGACGTCGGGGCGGGCCCACGTGCTCATGAGGACGAGGCTGCGGACGAGCCCGGGATGGTTGAGCGCCAGCTCCTGGGCGATGAGGCTGCCTCCCGAGAATCCGGCGACGTGGGCCGCCGGGACCTGGAGCGCGCGCAGCAGCGCGGCGGCGTCGTCGGCCATCATGGGTACCGAGAGCGGTTCCTCGGGCAGCGGCGTACGTCCGGCGCTACGGTTGTCGAAGGCGGTGACCCGGTAGCGATCCGCGAGCCCGTCGAGCTGCGCCTGCCATGCTTCGGCGGGATCACTGAGCCCAGCGACGAGCAGGACGTCGGGCCCCCGGCCCCGGCGCTCGACCCAGAACTCGGTGCCGTCGACATTGATCATCTCGCCCATTCTCAGCCTCCGGGACACCTGATTCTGCCCATGCCCGTGCAGTCTCGTGGTGCTGCTGCACCCGTCCTCGTGGTGCTGTCGCACCGTCCTCGTGGTGCCGCTGCACGTTGAGGTCGCCGGCCTGCTGCACGTGACGCCGCCGGCCTGCTGCTCGGCGCGGTTCACGTGCAGGCGCCCGGCGCTTTCGCCGTCACCGAGCCAACTGGCTCGCCCGGGCGTGGCCCTAGACGCGGCGGCACGACGAGGCGCGCCATATCGACACCGTCCCACAGACTGCGGAGGTATGCCTGCGGTAGCTCGCGGTCCCCGGATCCTTGCGGCGCAGCCCGCCCGCTGAGGTCATCTCGCTGACCGATGCCCTCAGCGAAGAGCCACGGGCCGCGCAGCGAGATCGGATCGCGTCTCGGCCCGCAGGGGGTGATGCTGAAAAGCCTGGGAGGTTACCACCATGAGTGAAAGGCACAGCCACAGCGACGGCCCGCCAGTGAGCAGGGACGAAGGGCGGCGCGGCACGGAGGCCGGCATTCCGGGCTCCCTCGTGGAGGAGCTCGCTTCGAGGTTTCGGGGGCAGCTCATTCGGCCGGGGGACCCGGGCTACGAGCCGGCACGAGAGATCTGGAACGGCATGATCGACAGGCACCCCGCACTGGTGGCGCGGTGCGACGGTGACGAGGATGTGATCGCCGCAGTGAGCTTCGCCCGCGACAACGAGCTGCCGCTCGCGGTACGCGGAGGCGGGCACGGCGTCGCCGGCCATGCGCTCTGCGACGGTGGAGTGGTCATCGATCTGTCGGAGATGACGGCGGTCGATGTCGACCCTGAGGGACTCACAGCTCGTGCGCAGGGTGGCTGCAGGCTGGGAGACCTCGACCGCGCGACCCAACGGCATGGGCTTGCCGCCCCTACGGGGGTGGTGTCGGCGACCGGGATCGCCGGACTCACCTTGTCGGGCGGGATGGGCTGGCTTCGGCGCAAGTACGGGCTGAGCTGCGACAACCTCGTATCCGCGAAGGTGGTCACCGCCGATGGGAAGCTGGTTGCCGCCGACGTGAGCGAGAACAAGGACCTCTTCTGGGCGATCCGCGGCGGCGGCGGCAACTTCGGGGTCGTGACGTCCTTCGAGTACCGCCTGCATCCCATCGGACCCGAGGTGTTCTTCTGCTTCGTGTTCTACCCCGCGGACCGTGCCGGAGAGGTGCTGCGGTCCTGCGAGCGGTACCTGTCGGCAGCGCCCGATCAGGTGGGTCCGATCGCGGTGTTCGGCAGGGTGCCGGAAGTCGAAGAGTTCCCGGCGGAGTGGCACGGAGAGCCCTACGTGGCGCTCCTGGCGCTGTCCCCCGAAAGCCCCGCGGAGGGCGAGCGAGCCCTGCAGCCGCTCCGGGAAATCGCCGAGCCGATCTGTGACCTCAGCGGCGCCACGACATACCTGGAGGCGCAGGCAGTTCTGAACGACGACTACCCGGATGGCGGGCGCTACTACTGGAAGTCCGTGAACGCGCCCGAGCTCAGCGACGAGTTGATCGAGTCTCTTGTGCAACACGCTGCTACGGCGCCGTCGAGGGCGTCGACCATCGACGTCTGGTTTCAGGGCGGCGCGATGGCACGTGTGGGCGAGGAGGAGACTGCCTTCGCCAACCGCGGTGCGGCGTACCTGCTCGGCATCGAGGGAAACTGGGGGGACGATGCCGACTCGGTGGAGAACGTGACTTGGGTGCGAGACACCTTCGCCGACCTGCGCACGTACTCCTCAGGGGGTGTCTACCTCAACTTCCCCGGCTTCCTCGAGGAGGGGGAACAGCTCATGCGTGAGGGCTACGGCGTCAACTACGAACGGCTCTCGGCGGCCAAGGCGACATACGACCCCGCAAACCTCTTCCGCCTCAACGCCAACATCGAGCCGAAGCGCTGAGCCGCTCCAGAGCAGAGCTTGGCCTCGTGGAGGGGGCGCTGCCCGGCTTCTTGACCTCGTCTGCGATCCGCCCTTGTGCGACGGCTCCCTGCCCGCTCACGCCAACGCGTTCGCCTTCAGTAGGTCCTGGACGGTTGACCGCTTGACCGCCGGGGCGAGCAGGTAGGTGGCGAGGGCCCGGCGGCTTCTGGGGCCTGCGGGTCGGTTCAGGGATTGAACCGAAGTAGGTATGCTCATCAGGAAGCGATTTGAACCAGATTCGGTTCGATCTCCCGGTAGAACTACCTGCTGCAAGTTGCCGAACGGCGGCATCCTTCGAACTTGTCTCGATCAAAGGGTTGACAGGGCCCCTCGGTGCTTCCAAACTCGGAGTGAATTCAGTTCAGTTTGGAAGGGTGAGCAGCATGGCAGTGGAAGACGAGATCCAGTTCGAGCGTGACGGCCACGTGGCCCGTGTGTGGCTCAACCGCCCGTGGAAGAAGAACTGCGTCACGGTGCCGATCCTGGACCGGCTCGACGAGATCATCACCGAGGTCGACGAGGACCCCGAGCTGCGAGTCCTGGTGGTCCGCGGTCGCGGCGGCACCTTCTGCTCGGGCTTCGACCTCGACAGCTTGAAGGCGGAGTACGTCGGCAAGTCGAACGCGATCGATGTCGCCGTGAAGTCCGCGAAGGTGTGCGACCGCCTCTACTCGATGAAGACCCCCTCGGTCGCGGTCCTGGAGGGCCACGTCACCGCCGGCGGCTTCGAGATCATGATCTCCTGCGACTTCGCCATCTCCGCGGACGACGCCAAGATCGGCGACTTCCACATCCGCCGCGCGCTGTTCGGCGGGGCCGGCCCGATCTACCGGGTGCCGCGCATGATCGGCATCCGCAAGACCAAGGAGCTGATGCTCACCGGCAAGCTCCTCTCCGGCATCGAGGCCGTCGAGTTCGGACTGATCAACAAATCCGCCCCGGCCGACAAGTTGGACGAGACGGTCGACGACTTCATCGGGGACCTCGTCGACAAGAGCCCCTTCATGATGTGGCTGACGAAGATGACGATCGACCGCAGCCTGGACGCCGACACCCAGTCGCTGATGGTGATGGAGCACCTCGCCGTGGGCGTGGCCCTCAACTCCGAGGACGCGAACGAAGGTGTGTCGGCGTTCCTGGAGAAGCGTGAACCCAAGTGGACGGGGCGCTGATCCGGATGGCCACGGATCCGCGGAGTCCGACCGTCGCCGTCGGGCTCCAGGGCTCATGCTGCTCCGGCTGCGCGGTGACGGCCTACCCCGCGGAGGACGCGTGCCCGCGCTGCGGGGGACCGGCCGAGCCGGCGGTCCTCCAGGGCACGGGCAGGCTGTGGACCTGGACGGTGCAGCGGTACGCCCCCAAGTCGCCGCCCTACCAGGCCCCGCCCGGCGGATTCGTGCCGTTCGCGCTCGGTTACGTCGAGCTGGTGGAAGGCGTGCGGGTGGCCGCCGTACTCGAGGTCGACGACCTCGACGACGTCCGCATCGGCATGCCCCTCGCCGTGACCGCGGGCCACGGCGTCCCGCGGGCCAGGCCCACGACCCCCGGCGAGGAGGGCTCATGAGTACCGACGTACTGGTCTGCGGCGCCGGGCGCACCCCGTTCGGCCGGTCGGAGGCGAGCGGCCGGCAACTGGCCGTCGGTGCGGTGAACGCCGCGCTGGCGGACGCCGGGATCGAGTGGTCGCGGGTGCGGGCCGCGTTCGGCGGCAGTGACAGCGCAGGCCTCGCCGACACGCTGGTGGCCCAACTCGGCCTGACCGGGGTGCCGTTCATCAACGTCAAGAACGGCTGCGCCACCGGCGGCAGCGCGCTGATCTCCGCCGTGAACGCGATCCGCTCCGGCATGGCGGACGTCGTCCTCGCCGTCGGCTTCGACAAACACCCACGCGGAGCCTTCGACCCGCGGCCCGAGGACTGGGGGCTGGGAGCGGAGTACGGCAGCGACGGGCTGATGGTGACGACCCAGTTCTTCGGCATGAAGATCCAGCGCTATATGTACGACCACGGAATCACCCCGCGCACCCTGGCCCTGGTCGCCGAGAAGGCGTACCGCAACGGCGGTCTGACCCCTGAGGCATGGCGGCGCAAGCCGGTGTCGGCCGAGGAGGTCCTCGAATCCGGCATGGTCAGCGATCCGCTGACCCGCTACATGTTCTGCTCACCAGGGGCCGGCGCGGCCGCGCTGGTGCTCTGCTCGCCCGAAGCCGCGCGCAGCCTGGACACCCTGGCCGGCCCGCCGGTCGCCTTGCGCTCGGCGGCCGTACGCACCCGGCGTTTCGGCTCGTTCGAAGTCTTCAGCCCCTGGATCCCCGGTGGTCAGCTGACCAGCGTCAGCCGTGATGCCTCGGCCGCCGCCTTCGAGGAAGCCGGGATCGGCCCCGGCGACGTCGATGTCTGCCAGCTGCAGGACACCGAGAGCGGCGCCGAGGTCATGCACATGGCCGAGTGCGGGTTCTGCGAGGACGGCGAGCAGGAGCGGCTGATCGCCTCCGGTGTCACCGAGATCGGCGGAACGCTGCCGGTCAACACCGACGGCGGCTGCATCGCCAACGGCGAACCCATCGGCGCCTCGGGGCTGCGCCAGGTCTACGAGATCGTCCAGCAGCTGCGCGGTCGGGCCGGTGAACGCCAGGTCCCGGGCGAGCCCAGGGTCGGCTTCACCCATGTGTACGGCGCCCCCGGCGTGAGCGCCTGCACGGTGCTGTCCCGCTGAACGAACGTCCCCGTTGAGCGTCCCGCCGATCGGAGGTGGAAGAAGACATGAGCGATATCCCGGAAGCCGGCGCTGTCCCGGAGCCCGAGGAGTTCCGCACCCAGGCCCGGCAGTGGCTCGCCACGGTCGCCCGGCCCCGCGCCGCCGACGAGGAATGGGGCAGCGGCTCCGACTCCGTCGCCGTGTTCGAGAACTGGACCGAGGAGCAGGAGCGCGAGCACACCGCCCGCATCCAGGGGTGGGAACGCACCCGCTACGACCACGGGTGGGGCGCGCTCAACTGGCAGGAGGCGTACGGGGGTCGGGGCCTGCCCGCGTACTACGAGCAGCTCTACCGCACCGAAGAGGCGGCCTTCGACGTGCCGCACCGCACCGAGGTCTTCCCGGTGACGCAGCAGCTCGTCGCCCCCGCGATCGGCATCTGGGGCACCGAGGAGCAGAAGGAGCGCTGGCTTCGGCCCATGCTGCGCACCGACGAACTGGCCTGCCAGCTGTTCTCGGAGACCGAGGCAGGATCCGACCTCGCGGCGGTGCGGACCAGGGCCGTGCGCGACGGCGACAACTGGGTGCTGACCGGGCACAAGGTGTGGACCTCCGGGGCCCGCGTCGCGACCTGGGGCGTCGCGGTGTGCCGCACCGATCCGGACGTACGCAAGCACGCCGGCATCACCGTCTTCCTGGTGCGTATGGACGCGCCGGGCGTGACCGTACGGCCCATCCAGCAGATGACCGGCGGCACCAGCTTCAACGAGGTCTACCTCGACGGTGTGGTGGTGCCCGACACCGACCGGCTCGGGCCGGTCGGCGAGGGCTGGCGGGTCACGCTCAGTGTGCTGGCCGCCGAGCGGCTCGACTCCGGCAACCTCGGCCTTGACAACGCCGACCGGGCGCTGGAACTGGCCGGGAACCTGACCCGTCCGCTCACCGGCAGCGAACAGCAGAGGGCCGCCGACCTCCACATCCGCACCCTCGTCCAGCGGCTCATGGGACTGCGGGTGACCGCCGCCCTCGTGGCCGGACGCGAGCCCGGCGCGGAAGCCTCGGTCGGCAAGCTCTACGCCACCGAGACCATGCGGCGCACCAGCGATCTGGTCTCCGAGCTGCTGGGGCCCGGCCTCGTCGCGGACACGGGGGAGTGGGGCACCTACGCCTGGACGGAGCACCTGCTCGGCGCCCCCGGCTACAGCATCGCGGGCGGCACCGACGAGATCCAGCACAACATCCTCGCCGAACGCGTGCTTGGCCTGCCCAGGGAACCGGTCCGATGAGTAAGGAGCACGTCCGATGAGCACGGCCACCCAGGTGCCGGAGCTGTCCGTCCGCGTCCGCGACCGGCTCGCCCGCCGCCACCCGGGCGCCCCGATCGGCGAGTTGACGGTGCTGCCGGGCGGCCACTCGGGGCTCACGTACTCCGTCACGGCCGGGGATCACAGGTACGTCGTCAAGGCGGTGCCTCCCGGGCAGCGGCCCGTCGGACGCAACGACGTGCTGCGCCAGGCGCGCGTGCTGGGCGCGCTGTCCGGGTCCGTGGAGCAGGTGCCGGTGCCGGGGGTCGTGGCCGTCGACGAGAACCAGCCGGCATGGTTCGCCATGGACTTCGCGGTCGGCGAGGCCGTCGAGCCCGTACTCGACGAGCCCGAGGTGCCCGCCGCCACGGCCCGCGCCCGCATGCTGGAGATCGCCTCCGTCCTGCGGCGGCTGCACGCCACCGACACCCGTACGCCCGGGCTCGACGCGCCTGAACCGCTCGACGCGGCCGGTGAGTTGGAGCGATGGAGCCGTACCCTGCACGCCGTACCACCGGAACTCCGCCCCGGCGGCGAGGAGTTGCTGGCTCGCCTGGCCGTCGACGTGCCCGGCGGCATGCCACCGGTTCTGCTGCACGGGGACTTCCGGCTCGGCAACGTGCTGTGTGACGGCGAGCGCGTGGTGGCCGTCGTCGACTGGGAGATCTGGAGCGTTGGCGACCCGCGCATCGACCTCGGCTGGTTCCTGCTCTTCGCCGACCACCGCAACTTCCCCCAGCTGGGGCACGCTGTGCCCGGTCTGCCCAGCGAGGCCGAACTGCTGGACGCCTACCTCGACGGTAGGCCCGCGCTGCCCGCGATGGACTGGTTCCGGGCGCTCGGCCGCATGAAGATGGCCGCGATCATGGGCCACAACCTGCGCCGGCACCGCGAGGGCAAGCACCTCGACCCGGACCAGGAGCGACTGCCGCCGACCATCGCCGCGATGATCCGCACGGCACGCGACATCCTCGGCTGATCCGGACCGACCACACGAACCCCGGCACCCCGCACCCCGGCACCCCGCACCCCGGCACCCCGGACAGGAGCAATCGTGGATTTCGGATTCTCGCCACGGGCGAGTGAACTCCAGGACCGTATGCGGTCGTTCATGGAGCAGCATGTCTTCCCCGCGGAAGCGGTCTACGACCGGCAGCTCGCCGAAGGGGACGACCCGCACGCGCTGCCGCCCGTGATGACCGAGCTGAAGGAGAAGGCGCGCGCCGAGGGTCTGTGGAACCTCTTCATGGCGCACGGCGACTGGGGCGCGGGGCTCACCAACCTCGAATACGCGCCGCTCGCCGAGCTGGCGGGCCGCTCAATCATCGGCCCCGAGGTGTTCAACTGCTCGGCGCCCGACACCGGCAACATGGAACTGCTCGCGCTGTTCGGCACGCCCGAGCAGCAGGAACGCTGGCTGCGGCCCCTGCTGGACGCGGAGATCCGCTCCTGCTTCGCCATGACCGAGCCGGAGGTCGCCAGTTCCGACGCCCGCAACATCCGGACCCGTATCACCCGCGACGGCGACAGCTACGTCGTCAACGGCCGCAAGTGGTACACCTCCGGGATCCTCGACCCCGACTGCAAGCTGATCATCCTGATGGGCAAGACCGACCCGGACGCGCCCACCTACCGGCAGCAGAGCATGCTGCTCATCCCCCGGGACACCCCGGGCGTCACGGTCCTGCGCGACCTGCCGATGTTCGGCTACACCGACCGGCTCGGACACGGTGACGTGCTCTTCGAGGACGTCCGCGTGCCGGTGGAGAACATCCTCAGGGGCGAGGGGGAGGGCTTCGCGCTCGCCCAGGGACGGCTCGGTCCGGGGCGGATGCACTACGCGATGCGCGCCGTGGGCTTCGCCGAGCGCGCCCTGCAGCTGATGTGCGAGCGCGTCACCGAACGCACCGCCTTCGGCGGGCCGCTCGCCGATCAGGGCGTGGTGCGCGAGTGGATCGCCCGCAGCCGCATCGAGATCGAGCAACTGCGCCTCCTCGTCCTCAAGTCCGCCTGGCTGATGGACACGGTCGGAAACGCCGCCGCACGCATGGAGGTCGCCGCGATCAAGGTCGCGGCGCTGGAGGTCGCCCACAAGGTGGTCGACCGCGCGGTGCAGGCGCACGGCGCGGCGGGGGTCAGCGACGACACCGTACTGGCGCGGCTGTACGCGATCACGCGTGCGCTGCGCATCGCCGACGGCCCCGACGAGGTGCATCTGCGGACGGTGGCCCGCCAGGAACTCGCCAAGTACCGCAAGACCGGCCCGAAGAGCGAGCACCGGACGACCGACACGAAGGCAGGAGCAGCGTGAGTGCCAACACCCTCGACGGCAAGGTCGCCGTCATCACCGGTGGATCCCGCGGCATCGGCCTCGGCATCGCGACCGCCTACCGGGCGGCCGGCGCGCATGTGGTGATCGCGGCCCGCAAGGCGGCCGGACTCGCCGAGGCACGCGAGGAGTTGCTCCGCGTCAAGGGCGACGGCGACGTGCACACGGTGGTGGCCAACGCCGGCGAACCCGAGCAGGCGGAAGCCTGCGTCGACGAGACCATGTCCCGCTTCGGCCGGGTCGACGTCCTCGTCAACAACGCGGCGACCAACCCGTACCACGGCGACCTGCTCGACCTGGACCTGCCGCGCGCGGAGAAGACCGTACGCGTCAACCAGTACGGCATGATCGCCTGGACCCGTTGCGCGTGGCGGTCCTGGATGGCCGAGCACGGGGGAGCGGTGGTCAACATCGCCTCCGTGGGCGGGCTGATCGTCGACCCGCACATCGGCTACTACAACGCCACCAAGGCCGCCATGCTGCACATGACCCGGCAGCTCGCCTACGAACTCGGGCCGCGAGCGCGGGTCAACGCCATCGCTCCCGGTCTGATCAAGACCGAGCTGGCAAGGGCGGTGTGGGAGGTGCGCGAGCCGATCCTCACCGCCAAGCTGCCGCTGCGGCGCCTCGGCACGGTGGAGGACGTGGCGAACGCGGCGCTGTTCCTGGCCTGTGACGCCTCCTCCTGGATGACCGGCCAGACGCTGGTGCTCGACGGCGGAGCGACCGCCCTGCCGATCGGAGTGGACGAGTGAGCGCGCCGCAGTCGACCGCCGAGCTGTTCTCGCTCCAGGGCCGGACAGCCCTCGTCACCGGCGCCTCCGCCGGGCTCGGCGCACGCTTCGCCGCCGTTCTCGCGCAGGCCGGCGCCACCGTGTTCGCCGCGGCCCGCCGCATCGACCGGCTGAAGGAACTCGCCGACTCCGACGCGCGTATCCACCCCGTCGCCTGCGACGTCTCGCTCGCCGCCGACCGTACGCGGCTGGCCGAGACCGCGCTGGCCGCCACCGGCCGTCTCGACATCCTGGTCAACAACGCGGCCACCTCCGGCGAGACCCGCGCCGAGGACGAATCGCCGGATGCCTTCGCCGACGTCCTCGGCGTCAACCTCACCGCGCCCTACCACCTGGCCCGCCTCACCGCCGAGGCACCCGGTGACACGGGCGGCAGGAGCATCATCAACGTCTCCTCCATCCTCGGTCTGGTGACCGCCGCCCCCCTCGGCGGCGCGAGTTACTCGGCGTCCAAGGCCGGACTGATCGGCCTGACCCGGGAGTTGGCCGGACAGTGGGGTCGCAGCGGCATACGTGTCAACGCGCTCGCCCCGGGCTGGTTCCGCACCGAGATGACCGCCGACCTCTTCGGCGACGAGCGCTCCAGCCGCTGGGTCGAGCGCAACACCCTGCTGGGGCGCGGCGGCGACGGCCACGAACTCGACGGTGCGCTGCTGTTCCTCGCCTCGGACGCCTCCTCGTACTGCACCGGACAGGTGCTGACCGTCGACGGCGGATGGACGGCGCGATGACGGCCGGAGCGATGAGTGTCGGCATCGAGATCGACGACGACGGCCTTGCCCGCGTCACCCTGCGCCGGGGCGAGGCGGGCAACGCCATCGACCTGGACATGGCGCGCGGACTGCTGGACACGGCGCGGATCTGCGCGCGTGAAGCCGTACGGGCCGTGCTGCTGACCGGCGAGGGGGAGTCCTTCTGCGTCGGCGGTGACCTCAGGGAGTTCTCGCGCCTGTCCGGCGAGGCGCTGGAGAAGCACCTCACCGCGGTGACCGACGCGCTGCACGACGCCCTGCGTACGTTCGCCGCGGGCGACGCGCCCGTGGTGGCCGCCGTGCAGGGAGCCGTCGCGGGCGCGGGCATCGGTCTGGCCGCGGCCGCCGATGTCACCCTCGCCGCCGACAACGCCTCGTTCACCGCCGCGTACACCGGTATCGGTTACTCACCGGACGCCGGAGTCAGCTGGTTCCTGCCCCGCCTGGTCGGCCACAAGCGAGCCCTGGACCTGCTGCTGACGAACCGTCGGATACCGGCGGCGGAAGCCGCGGACATCGGACTGGTGAGCCGCGTCGTCGCCCACGACCGACTGGCCGCCGAGGCCGAGCGCACGGCAGAGGCCCTGCGCGGTGGACCCACCGCCGCCTTCGGGGCCACCCGTCGCCTCGTCGCCGCCGGGCTGACCGCGGACCTCGGTCCCCACCTGGACCGCGAGGCCCGCGCGCTCGCCGCCGCGGCCGCCTCCGACGCGGGCCGTGAGGGCGTGGCCGCCTTCCTGGGCAAGCGGGCGCCCGACTTCACGCGCGTCCCGCCCAGCAGCTGAACCCGTACCCGAAACCCCCTGGAGCCCACCGTGTCGGAAGCATTCATCGTCGGAGCCGTCCGCACCCCTGTCGGCCGCCGCAAGGGCACGCTCAGCGGCGTGCACCCCGCCGACCTCGGCGCCCATGTGCTGCGCGCCCTGCTGGAGCGCACCGGGGCCGACCCGGGCGCCGTCGACGACGTGTACTTCGGGTGCGTCAGCCAGCTCGGCGCACAGACCGGGAACATCGCCCGCACGGCCTGGCTGTCGGCGGGGCTGCCGCAGCACGTCCCCGGCACCACCATCGACCGCCAGTGCGGTTCCTCCCAGCAGGCCGTGCACTTCGCCGCCCAGGCGGTCGGCTCCGGCGCCGCCGACCTGGTGGTCGCCGGCGGTGTGGAGGTGATGAGCCTGGTGCCCATCGCCAGCCCGATGTTCGTCGGCGAGCAGGCCGGCATGGGCAGCCCGTTCGCGGGGGACGGCTGGCGCGAGCGCTTCGGTGACCAGGAGGTCTCGCAGTTCCGCGGGGCCGAGCTGATCGCCGAGAAGTGGGGCGTCTCCCGTACGGACATGGAGCGGTTCGCGCTCACCAGCCACCAGCGGGCCCTCGCCGCACAGGCCGACGGAGCGTTCGCCGAGGAGATCACGCCGACGTTCGGACTCACCGCCGACGAGGGCCCGCGCGCCGACACCACCCTCGAGAAGATGGCCGGCCTGAAGACCCTCACCGAGGACGGCCGGCTCACCGCCGCCGTCTCCAGCCAGATCTCCGACGGCGCCGCCGCCCTGCTGATTGCCTCCGAGGATGCGGTGCGCCGCCACTCTCTGACGCCGCTCGCGCGCGTGCACACCATGGCGGTGGTCGGCTCCGACCCGATCCACATGCTGACCGGTCCCATCCCGGCCACCGGGAAGGTCCTGGACAGGGCCGGGCTGTCGATCGACGAGATCGACCTGGTCGAGATCAACGAGGCCTTCGCCTCCGTCGTCCTCGCCTGGCAGCAGGAGATCGGCGCCGCCCCGGAGCGGGTCAACGCCTTCGGCGGCGCGATCGCGCTGGGACACCCGCTCGGCGCCACCGGCGCCCGGCTCATGACCACGCTCGTCCACCAACTGCGCAGGACGGGCGGACGCTACGGTCTGCAGACGATGTGCGAGGGCGGCGGCATGGCCAACGCGACCGTGCTCGAGCGTCTTTGACCTGAAAGCCGATTGGCAACTGAGTTCAGCTTGGGGCTACTCTCGGGTACGACGAGACGGGCGGCAGCCAGGAGACGAGTAGGCCATGGCGACAAGGATCGTTGAACCGGAAGCGGGACCGAGGTCCAAGCGTGCCGCCATCCTGGCGGCCGCCGTCGACTGCTTCGGTGAGACAGGCTTCGAGGCCACCAAGTGGTCCACCGTGGCGGAGCGGGTCGGCATCGGACAGACCGCGCTGTACCACTACTTCGAGTCGAAGACCCATTGCCTGCTCACCATCATGCGGCTGGAACTGCAGCGTTCCCACGACAAGTTCACGGAGGCGACCGCGGAGGCCGCGGATCCGGTCGAGGCGCTCCGGGCGGCCGTACGGGCGGCGTACGACGTCTCCGACCAGGAGGTCCTGCAGATGCGTATCCTGCAGAACCACATGGACCTGCTCTCCGGCCCGCGCAAGTCCAAGCGGGAGGAGGCCGAGCGCGTCGCGGCCCGCCAGCTGGTCCAGCTCGTCGAGCGGGACTGGACGAACCTGCTGGTGCGTGGCATGTCCCAGGGCGCGTTCCCGCTGCGGGACGCGCAGTTGCTGGGCGCGAGCGTGCTCGGCCTGATCGTCAGCGTCTGGCGGTGGTACCGGCCGTCGGGACCCACGCCGCTGTCCGAGGTCAGCGAACTGATCGAGGGTGCCTGCGTGCGGATGGTCGCCACATGATGCCCTGAGTGGCCCTCGGCTTCTCCGGTCGGCCTTCCTGCCCCCTGGTGGACAACCGTCAGGGGGCTTTGTCATCCCCGCTTCCGGCGGCCGCGCTACCGCCGCGGAAGCTTCGTGACGCACTATTGCCAGGCCTGTTTCCCCGGGATTACCATCCAAACTGAATTGAACTTGGCTCAGGTTGATCTGGAGAGGGCTCCTATGGCGTTGCGTGCGTACATGGCCAGCATGGACAGCCGGCATCCGGAGCGGACGCTGGACCTGCTCGAACCCGACTTCCGCTTCCTCATCGCCCTGCCGGGCAAGGAGGTCACCGGCAAGTCCAGGGAGGACTTCGCCGCGTACATCGCGGGCCGTAATCCCATGGACCGTGCGCACGAGATCCTGCGCTACAGCCGGGACGGCGACGTCGAAACCGTCTACGGAGTGGTGACGGAGGGCGGGCGGTACACCGGCTCCTTCCTCTCCGCCGCGGTCGTGTCGCCCGGCGGACTTCTGGCGCGCTACCAGTCCTTCTTCACCACTACCTTCGAACTGGTCGACTGGGCACCGGACGACAGGAGCCGGGCATGACGGACACCTCGACCCCAGCCCAAGGGGCCGCAGCCCCCTTTCTCACAGCCTGGTTCGAGATTCTCGACGGGGACGAGCCGTCCCGGATCCTCGAACTGATCAGTGACGACTTCTCGCTGTCCATCCTGTTCTCCACCGGCGACGGCAACGCCACCGACTTCGCCGGAGGCCGGGACGCCCTGGTGGGCTACCTCGAGCAGCGCGAGCGGGGCACACGCACCCACCATCTGCTGTCGGCGACCACGCTCGGCCAGGACGAGCTCTTCCTGGGGGAGGTACGACGGGCGGGCGTCCCGGAGGCGACCTTCGTCGCCGCCGGGCGCGTCAACGGCGAAGGCCGGCTGCAACGCCTGCTGATCGGCCGCTCGTCCGAGATCCGCTTCACCTGACCGCGTACGTCGGAACGACCACGACCGACGACGACGTACGACCGACCATGTACGGAGGACCGTCATGTACAACCTCGTCCTGCTGGCAGCCCGGCCTCCGGAGTGGACGCACGAACGGTTCATCGAGTGGTGGCGCGGCGACCACGCCGAGCTGACCTACCGCCTGCCCGGCCTGCGCGCATGGCGGCACACCGAGATCGACGCCGCTCTCGAGCCGCGCTCCGAGGGCTGGGACGGCATCTCCGTGCTCAGCTTCGACTCGCCGGAGGACCTGAAGAAGGCCCTGGCGAGCCCCGAGTGGGCCGATGCCGTCGCACAGGTCGGCGACATGAAGGGCCGCCGAATCGCGGTGATGGGGCACGAGGCGGAGATGTTCGCGGCCTGAGGCTTCGGGCGGTCCGGAGACCGGCCGGCCCGCCCCGGTTCATCAGGACGGGCAGGCACCGCAGCGTTCAGTAGACGGAGTTCGGCACGGCGCAGCGAGGGACGAGATGCGACAGGTAGTGCGAGACTTCCAACAGAAGGCGGACGAAGCCGACTTCGTGGCCGTGATCGACGACGCGGGCAGCCATACGGCCCGGCAGCTGCTCGAAGAGGCCACGCGGCTGGCCGGAGTGCTGTCCACCGCCGGCACGACGGGCGGGACCGTCCTGCTCCAGGCCGACAACTCATGGCGTACGGTCGCCGCCACCCTCGCCGTGGGCCTGAGCGGCGGCGACGGCGGTGTGGTCGCGGTGGTCAACCGGCACACCACACCGGCCGAGTTCGCCGCGGCCTGGGAGGACATCCGCCCGGACGTCGTCGTCGCCGAGCCGTCGGCAATGGCGGAGTGGGCGGTGCCCGAACGGCTGCCGGGCCCGGCGCGGACGGTGCTCGACGGCTGGCAGTGCCTGTCTGCTCCCGGTGAGCGTGACGTGTCGCGCTGGTCGGGCGGCGTCCTGATCGGCCTCACCTCAGGGTCGACCGGGCGGCCCAAAGGCGTCGTCCAGTCCGAGCGGTCACTGCGCTATGCCGCCACGAGCACCATGACCGTCAACGGCCTGTCGCCCGGGGACGCCGTCGCCGCGATCGTGCCGCTGTCGTCGACGGCGGCGTACTGCTTCGGCGTCTACCTCTCCCTCCTGCTGCGCGGGCCACTCGTCATGACGGGGAAGTGGGACCGGGCCGTCGTCCTGCGGCGGATGGCCGAGGCCGACGTCCGCTGGACCATGTGCGTGCCGACCATGGCGCTGCAGATGGGCACCGAGGCTGCCGGCTCCGGCATCCTCCGAGGTGTCCGGTCGATCACCGTCGGCGGCGGACCCATGGACCGCGGCGCCCTGGCCCGGGCCGAGCAATCCCTGGGCACGAAGATCCTCCGCGTCTTCGGCATGTCCGAATGCCTCGGCCACACCTCGCCGAGCCCCGACGAACCCGAGGAGATCCGGCTCGGCAGAGACGGCCGCCCCTTCCCGGGTACGGAGCTCCGCGCGCTGACCCCCGACGGGCGGACCGCGGGCCCAGGCGTGACCGGACGGGCGCATGTGCGCGGCCCTTCGCTTTTCCTGGGCTACGCCCGCGACGGCAAGGTCGAGCCGCCGGCGCTGACGGAGGACGGCTTCCTGCCCACCGGCGACCTGTTGATGACCCATGAGGATGGCAGCATCAGCATCATGGGCCGCGAGAAGGACATCATCATCCGCGGTGGGCGCAACATCGACATCACCGAGATCGAGCGCGCGGTGGCCAGTTACCCGCGCGTGGCCAGGGCCTGTGTCGTGGCGGTTCCCGACGATGTCCTCGGCGAACGTGTGGCGCTGCTCGTCGTCACCGAGGACGGCGGAGGCATCGACCTCGCCGAAGTGACCGGACACCTGGAGAACGTCGGCCTGTCCAAGACCAAGTGGCCGGAATTCGTGTACGGCATAGGGGAGTTGCCCCAGACAAAGGTCGGCAAGCTCGACCGGCGCGGGGCCCGGGACCTGGCGGCCAGACTCCATACTCGTACGTCCGGGCGGTCCGGGTCCCGTCACTACGACCCGGCCTGACGAGGCAACATATTCGCGAACCGTGCCGCCGCGCACGCCCTCCGGCGTGATCCACGCGGCGGCACACCGATGAGGAGGATCATGACAGCGCGGTTCGACCAGGGCCCGTGGGCCGCAGCCGGAGTGCAGACCGTACAGCCCGGGGTGCACCGCGTTCCTCTGCCGCTTCCCAACGACGGCCTGCACGCCGTCAACGTCTACCTGCTGGAGGACCTGGCCGACGACGGCGGCATCGTCATGATCGACGGCGGCTGGGCGATCCCTGAGGCACGCAAGGCGCTCGAGGAGGCGCTGGCCGCCATCGGCCGCGACCTCGGCGACATCAGCCACATCCTGGTCACCCACATCCACCGCGACCACTACACGAACGCGGTGGAACTCCGCCGGCTGCTCGGCTCGCGCGTCTACCTCGGCGCGGGCGAACGCCCGGGCCTGGAGATGCTCGACCGACTGCGCAGCGACGTACCCGCCGGCTCACTGGAGACCCTGCGCACCGCAGGAGCCGGCGAACTCGCCGACCGTATCCAGGCGATGGACCACGGCGGCTACGACCCGAGCGTGTGGGAGGGGCCCGATCGCTGGCTCGCCGCCGAGACGCTCCGCTTCGGCGAGCGCGAACTGCATGTCGTACCAACTCCCGGACACACCAAGGGACATGTCGTCTTCCTGGACGAGCAACGGGAGCTGCTGTTCTCCGGCGACCACGTCCTGCCGCACATCACCCCGTCCATCGGTTTCGAGCTGGCCGAGCCGGGCGGCCGCCCGCTCGCCGACTACCTGGACTCACTGCGGCTGATGACCCGGTACGCCGACGCCCGCCTGCTGCCCGCGCACGGGCCGGTCGCCGACAGCGCCCACACACGTGTCGCCGAGCTGCTCGACCACCACGACGACCGGCTGGCCAAGAGCCTGACGGCGCTGGGCGAGGACACGCTCGACGCCCACGCGGTGGCGCGCAAGCTCGGATGGACGCGCCGGGCGGTGCCGTTCGGCGAACTGAACGCCTTCAACCAGATGCTCGCGGTCAACGAGACCGCGGCGCACCTGGATGTCCTGGTGCTGCGAGGGCGGGCGACGATGGCGTTCGTGGGCGGCGTGAACCAGTACACGCGCCTGCGATGACACCTATTCCTGCGATGACACCCAGGAAGATCACTCGTCCAGGTCCGGCAGCCGTGCCGGGGCCGGGCTGATGCGTTCGCCGTGCTGGTCGAAGACGAAGAGATGGGCCAGGTCGACCAGCAGGGGGACCTGCATGCCGAGGCGAAGCTCGATGTCGGGGGTGGTGCGGACCACCAGGTCACCGGGCAGGCGGTTCTCCTGAGCCGCCGGCTGATCCGGCCGCTCGTTCGGCTCGTCCGGCTCATCCAGGACCACGACCGGGCCGGCACGCAGGGCGCCCGCCCGACCCCGGATGCGATCCAGGACCGTACCGTCACGGCGGCGTCGACGGACGGCGCGTACGGGATGCGGGGCTTCCAAGTCCGGCACGAAGGCGGGCTGGGAGCCCGTGTTGAAGTGGACGAGGACCTCGTGCCCCTGGAACTCCAGATGCTCGACCAGGCCGCTGATCGCCACCTCTCCAGGACGCGCGGAGCCGGGCTTGGCGATGCGCACCGCCTCCGAGCGCAGCCCGACGATGACCTCCCGACCCTGCTGCACGCGCAGCAACTGGTGGTCCAGGGAGAGGGGTTCGGGCAGGCGCAGGTACTGGCGGCCCAGGCTGATGGACATCGCGCCGTCGAGCGGGGCGCGGACCAGGCCGCGCAGCAGGTTGATGCGGGGCGTGCCGATGAAGGCCGCGACGAACACGTTCCGGGGCAGCGAGTACACCGAGCGCGGGGTGCCCACCTGCTGGAGCACACCGCCGCGCAGTACGGCCACCCGGTCGCCGAGCGACATGGCCTCGGCCTGGTCATGGGTGACGTACACCGTCGTCACGCCGAGCTGCCGGGTGAGCGTGGAGATCTCGGCCCGCAGGTGGTTGCGGAGCTTGGCGTCGAGGTTGGACAGCGGTTCGTCCATGAGGAACGCGGTGGGATGGCGCACGATGGCCCGGCCCATGGCCACGCGCTGGCGCTCGCCGCCGGAGAGCTGGCGGGGGTAGCGGTCGAGCAGGTCCTCGATGCCGAGCATGCGGGCCGTCGCGTCCACGCGGGGGCCCCGGTCTTCGCCCGGGTTCTCGACGCGCAGCGGGAAGCCGATGTTGCCGCGGGTGGTCATGTTCGGGTAGAGGGCGAAGTTCTGGAACACCATCGCCATCGCCCGCTCCGACGGCTGCAGATCGTCGGCGGGCTCGCCGTCGAGCAGCAGCTCGCCCTCGGTGATCTCCTCGAGTCCGGCGATCATCCGGAGCACGGTGGACTTCCCGCAGCCGGACGGCCCGAGCAGCACGAGGAACTCGCCGGGCGCGATGTCGAGCGAGAGCCGGTCCACCACGCGGACGCCCCGCGTATAGGCCTTGCTCACGTGGTGCAGAGAGATGGCGCGTGTCATGGCAGGTGCCCCCGAGGGCTTGCTGAGCGCTGGTGCTCCGCTGTCGGAGGTCCCGGGCGGTCGCACGGGACTTCTTCAGTCACGGAAATTACACGCGACTTGAGTCACGGAAATTAACGGACCGCACATGTCCGAGGGAAGACCCCGCCGGTACCGGAATTCGAATGGTCCCGTCCCGCAACCAAGAAAGCGGACAGATCGCGTGCCGGATCTCTCTGTCTTGGGTACTCGGGATGGCCAGAGCCCAGCGAGTATCACGGTGGGAGGACGAAGATGATCTCCGACTTGGTGTTGGTGCCCGCAAGCGGCGCCCCGCTCGCAGGCGATCTGGTCGTCCCCGGCCCGGTGCGGTCGGTGGTGGTCATCACCGAGGGCAGCAGCAGCTCCCGGGGCAGTTCGCGCGACCGTGCGCTCGCCGATACGTTCCACCGGGCAGGCATGGGCACGTTGCTCCTTGATCTCCTCACCGAACTGGAGAAGCGGCAGGACGCGCGCTCGGCTCGGCATCTCTTCGACATCCCGTTCCTGGCCCAGCGGCTGGTGGATGCCATCGACTGGCTGGACCAGCGGCCGGAGACCGCCGGTGTCCCGGTGTGCCTGTTCGGCGGCGATTCATCGGCTCTGTTGGCGGCCGCGGAGCGCCCCCAACGCGTTGCTGCCGTGGTCGTCCGAGGCGGACGTCCGGACCTCACGTACGACGCGCTGCAGAGCGTCCGCGCCCCGGTGCTGTTCGTGGTCGGCGGCAACGAAGAGGCAGACCCACGCCTCAACCAGGAGGCTGCCGGAAAGCTCGGCGCGCCGACCCAGATCTACGTCGTGCGCGGCGCAACGCATCTGTTCCATGAGCCAGGGGCGCTGGAGGAAATCGCTGCCGCGGCCCGGCAGTGGTTCGCATCCCATGTGGAGAGCGGACCTCGCGCGGGGACAGGCCGGTGACGGCTGGGGCGGTACCTTCCGTACGCCGCCCCAACCGGCACCGGCTCGCGATCAGGCGGTGGTACGGAACGGGCCGGTCACCTCGTAGGTGATGCCGCCGGAGGAGCTGCCGCTCGTACCGCGCTGGCTGGAGAAGTACAGCCGCTTGCCGTCGGGCGAGAAGGCGGGGCCACAGATCTCCGAGCCGGACTGGCCGGTGATGCGCAGGAAGGGAGCCACGATGTCGTCGGGGGTGATGATGCAGATCTCCATGTTGCCGCCGTCCTCGGCGACGAACAGGTCGCCCGAGGAGCTGCCGGTGACGTTGTCGACGCCGGTCAGCGGTGCGGCTCCGTTGGTGACCAGGCTGTCGTCGTAGGCCAGTTCGTAGGTGCTGTTGAGCAGGTTGAGCTGCCAGACGCGGTTGTCGCCCTTGGTGGTGAACCAGACGGTGTCGCTGGCGTAGTGGCAGCCCTCGCCGCCATTGAAGATCTTGGCGCCGGAGACCTGGTCGCGGGTGTAGGTGGGGGAGCCGTCAGGGTCGGGCACGTTCGCCCAGGTGAAGGAGCCGGAGGTGCCGGTGCCGGCTCTCAGCACCTGGAGGGTGCCGGAGGCCAGGTCGCCCCAGGTGGTGGGGATGAACCGGTAGAAGCAGCCGTCCGACTCGTCCTCGGTCAGGTAGATCACCTTGCGCACCGGGTCGGTGGCGGCCGCCTCGTGCTTGAAGCGGCCCATCGCGGCGCGGCGGACGGCGGCCTTGGCGCCCCACGGGTCGGTCTCGTAGACGTAGCCGCGGCTGACCTCCTCGCAGGACAGCCAGGTGTTCCACGGGGTGGCGCCGCCCGCGCAGTTGTTCCGCGTGTTGGACAGGATGCGGTAAGCGCCGGCGATGGCGCCCGAGGAGCTGAACTTGACGGCACTCGCGCCGCCACCCGTTCCGACCTCCGAGTTGGAGACGTAGATCCAGCCGCTGCCGTCGGCGAAGCAGGCGCCGCCGTCGGGCGCGCTGTGCCAGGTGTACGAAGTGCCGGGGACCGTCTGGCTGGAACGGGCGATGACTCTGCTGGTGAAGCCGCTGGGCAGCATGATCCCGTTGGCGTCCGCGGCCAGCAGACCGCCGTACGGGCTGGTGCCGTTCTGGGCGGGGGCCGCATACGCGACGCCGTGCATGAGCGTGCCGCCGAAGACGGCGGCCGAGGTGCCGATCACTGCACCGCGCAGGAAGTTGCGACGTTCCACAGCTACTCCTTCGTCAAAGAAGAGCGAACGATGACTTGTTGAGCGCCGCCGACTGGTCACCGGGACCTTAGGGCCCCTGGCAGAGGCCCGTAAGGAGCCTTTGAACCAACTCTTCCTGGCCAACTGGTGGGCAGATGACGCGCAGAAACGATCAGTCCGGCACCAAATGAACGGACAGGGAATCCTCACGGACCAACTGATGGAGATCTTTTACGGCGTCGTCAGGCCCGGGCGCAGGACAGGACGAACGGCGTGCAGACGGCATGGTGGCCCAGGTGGACCTTGCGGCTGGTGTTGACGAACGTGGCGTGGCCGCCCAGGAGTTCGCTGCCGTGCGCCTCGCGGGCGTAGATCGGGGTAAGGCGGATACGCGCCCTCGGCAGCAGGCACAGCTGTCTGCTCTGCGGGTGCAGGAACTCCACGTCGAACCGGTCGCTGTCGACCAGGTCACTGATCACGAAACGGGAGCCGGTGGCCTCGGGACACCCAGGGACGTGACCGGCGGCGGCCGCGTCCAGCGCGCCCCGCCACCGCCCGGCCGAGTGGTCGCCGAAGAAGACCCCCCGGCTTCCCCAGGTGAACTCCGAGGCGTCGGAGTCGATCACCTTCAGCACCTTCTCGCGGCCACACGGCTTGAACTGCTCGACAAGCTCCGGGTCGGGCCGGGTCGGCAACACCTGCGACCACGGGACGCAGGCGCGGAGCACGCTCGTGGCCTCTGCCCCGAGCCGCTCGGCGATCGGGGACTCCAGGGCCGGGTCCCAGACCAGCGGGAGCAGGGCCTTGGTGCCGAAGCCGTGGAACAGCGGGTTGATCAGCCGCTCCGCCGCGGCGAAGATCTCCCGGCGCAGGGGCGCTCCGTACTGCCGCAGCTCCTTGACGTAGCAGAAACGCCAGCCCCTGCGCCCGTCGTCATGGAAACGGGAGAAGAACTCCACCTCCACCGGGCGGCCGAACTGCTCCCGCATGCGGCGGGCGGCGAGTTCGTTCTCCGGCAGGTACGTCGGGTACTGGTCGTCCATCCAGATCCGCTCGATTCCGCGCCGATGGAAGGCACGGAACAGCTCGTCGGCACCCACGCCGTACGCCCGCTCGAAGGCGTGCATCTTCCCGACGTTGCCGAAGGCCTCCTCGACCTCGGTCACCCGCGGTATGCCCTGGCTCACGACGACATCGAGCCGGAACAACTCGATACGGCGCTCCAGGTCGCGACCGCGCAGATCCTCGGGCACACCGATGTCCAGGGCGGCCCGGACGTGCGGATCCCCCTCCGCATACAGATCCTGCGCCGTGTCGCACAGCGCGAAGACGGCGGCCCCGAGGCGTTCGAGCTGCCGCGTCAGACCCGGCCCGAGCGGGAAGGGACGCGCGGCAACGAGCCATGGCGCGTGCTCCGGGTCGGACCCGCCGTACCGCACCTGCAGTGCGACGAGCGCGTCCTCGGCCCGCAGCGCCGCTCCGAGCCGGTCGGGGTCCTGCGCGGCAGGTACGTACACGACACCGGCCAGATCGCGCCGCAGCTCGGCCCGCGCGAAGGCCTTCACACAAGAACCCTAAGTCCATCGGCGCCGGGCGGCAGTAAGCCGTATGGCGGCCCTGCCGGAGACGGAGGGCACCCCACGGAAGAAAGCTGGGGAGGAAGCGCAACCACATGGATGTACTGGACGTGAGTGAAAGGCCGAGCCGATGTCGAAATACCTCTTCAAGGTCAAGCTGACGGTGGATGGACTGCAAGGACTGCTCAAAGAAGGCGGTACCGCGCGTCGCGAGGTCGTCGATCGCATGGTCCAGAGCCTCGGGGGCCGGGTCGAGTCGATGTACTGGGCTTTCGGTGACGAAGACGCCTACGTCACCGTGGACCTGCCCAGCAACACCTCTGCCGCGGCCATGGGTCTGATCACGTCGGCGGCCGGTGGCGTACGCACGAGCACGGTCGTCCTGCTGTCGCCCGACGAGATCGACGACGCGGCCCGTCAGAAAGTCGACTACCGCGCGCCGGGTGCGTGACGCACCGCTCCTCAAAACGGCCATGGCCCGCCGAGAGACTCGACCACCAGGGGAACCGGACCAGGCCACCGCGCTGTCTTCAGAGACACCATCCGATCTGCCGGTACGGGGGACTTCTGATGAGGCGGGTACGAGCATCGGTCTGGGCGGCGGCCGTGGCACTGGCTGCGGGAAGCCTTCTTGTGGGCTGTTCTCAGGAGTACGACGACAAGCGGGGCAAGGGCGACGCCCCGGTGAAGGGCAAGAAGGGCGACGACACCCCGGCCGAGGTCTACAACATGCCGGACGGCTTCGGGAATCTCGCCACCAAGTGCGTGGGGCACGGCTTCCGCGCGTATGTCACGACGAACGCGGGCGCTCCGTCGAACGTCCAGATCGTCGAGGACAAGTCATGCGCCGGCTGAGCACGACGGGCATCGCCACCTGCGGTGCGCTGCTGTTCGCCGTCCTGCTCACCGGCTGCTCCCAGGAGCGCGACGACGAGCGGGGCAAGGGCGACGCCCCGGTGAAGGGCCGGGCAGGGGAGGACACCGCGGCGGAGGTCTACAACTTCCCCGACGGCTTCGGGAACCTGGCCACGAAGTGCGTCGGGGCCGGCAAGCGGGGCTACGTCACCACAAGGTTCGAGGAGGACGCGGTGATCCTTCCGTCGAACGCGGTGATCGTCGACGACCCGCAGTGCGCGGCACCCTGACGCACCCCGCACTCGCCCCAAAAGGGACGGCGCACTTGGATCTCCCGTACCCCACACCCGCCTGCCACCGCCTCGAGTGGTGACGTCACTCGGGCGGGCGTACCGTCGAACGGTGCAAGCAGGAGTGGACGGAACCGCTCGCTGATCCCTCGCGAGGGTTCGACCTCCGGGGGTGCGACACGCCATGACCAGCAGCCCGCAGCCGGCCCCTTCAGCGCAGGCCACCACCAAGGAACCCGGCGGTGGCGGAAACGCGATGGCTCTGCTGGTCATCGCGTCCTGCCAGCTGATGGTGGTCCTGGACATCACCATCGTGAACATCGCGCTGCCGCACATTCAGCGCTCTCTGGAGTTCTCCACCACCAGCCTGTCCTGGGTGGTCAACGCGTACACGCTCACCTTCGGCGGGCTGTTGCTGCTCGGCGGCCGGACCGGTGACATCCTCGGCCGGCGGCGCGTCTTCATCTTCGGCGTGCTGCTCTTTGTGCTCGCCTCCCTGCTCGGCGGACTCGCGCAGAACGCCGGCCAACTCCTCGCCGCCCGCGCCCTCCAGGGCGTCGGCGGTGCCATCGCGTCCCCGACCGCCCTCTCCCTGGTCAGTACAACCTTCCGCGAAGGCCCCGAACGCAACCGGGCCTTCGGGGTGTTCGCCGCGGTCTCGGCGGGCGGCGGTGCCATCGGCCTGCTCGCGGGCGGAGTCCTCGTCGAGTGGCTGAACTGGCGCTGGGTGCTCTTCGTCAACGTCCCCATCGGGCTGCTCATCGCTCTCGCCATACCCCGCTGGATCAAGGAGTCGGAACGCCATCCCGGCCACTTCGACATCGCCGGCGCGCTGACCTCCACCGTGGGCATGGTGCTGCTGGTGTACGGATTCATCAGGGCTGCGCAGGAGGGCTGGCGGGACGGGCTCACGGTGGCCTCGTTCGCGGCGGCCGTCGTCATCCTCACGGTGTTCATCCTGATCGAGAGGCAGTCCAGACAGCCGATCACGCCCCTGCACATGTTCGCGGACCGTAACCGCGCGGGCACCTACGGCATGATGCTGTGCCTGGCCGCCGCGATCTTCGGCATGTTCTTCTTCCTCACCCTCTTCACCCAGAACGTGCTGGACTTCAGCCCGCTGCAGACCGGTCTCGCCTTCCTGCCGGTCAGCGCGGTCATCGCGATCGGCGCCGGGCTGGCCTCACAGTTCCTGCCCAGATACGGCCCCAAGCCCTTCATGGTGGTGGGCGGCATCCTGGCGGCGACCGGCCTGGCCTGGCTTACCCTGACCGACGTCCACTCCACCTACGCGGGCAGCGTCCTCGGCCCGATCCTCGTCTTCAGCCTGGGCATGGGCATGGAGTTCGTCTCGCTCACGCTCATGGCGCTCTCCAACGTCTCCACACACGAGACCGGCGCCGCCTCCGGACTCCTCAACGCCACCCAGCAGGTCGGCGGTTCGCTCGGCCTGTCCATCCTGGTCACGATGTTCGGCACGGCCAGCGGAAACGAGGCCGACAAGCAGGTCCCGCGCTTCCTCGAGCAAGCAACCCCGGCCGAACGCCTGCGGTTCGAGCGCACCGGGGACCTCCCGCCGCCCTGGGCCGACGAGGTCCTCACCGCAGGCGTCTCAGCCGCCTTCATCATGGCGGCGATCTTCGCCATACTCGCCGCACTGATCGCCGTCGTGGTCATCCAGGTCCGCCCCGCCGACCTGGAACGCCTGGGCGGAAAGGGCCTCGGCCCGGTCTGACACCGAGGCCCTTCAGGGCGGGCGATTCAGCGGTACGTGACCTTCAGGCCTCGCATTCGCCCGATGTTGTCGAACGACCCGAAGCCCACCCTGCCGGAGCCGAGCGTGGTGTCGACGGCCGTCATCAGCGGATACTTCGAGCCGTCGACGTACACCGCGATCTCACCGTTGCCCGCGCAGCGCACCACCCGCACCTTGTGCCAGTCGCTGTCGGTGATGGCCGGTGGGGCGCCCGTCCTGCCGTTCCACTGGTCCTCGATCCGGAGCCGGTCGGCGTCGTTGACGACGAAGATGCCGTTGTGCGGATAGATGGTGTTGTCCGTCGACAGATGGGCGTAGGAGAACTTCGTGTCCGACTGGTAGTCGAAGACGATGATCACGTCCCGGTTGGTGATCTCGACGGGGGTGTCGATACGGACCTCGGCATCGATCCGTACGGAGCCGAGAGCCGCCGGACCCGCGGTCAGCACGGCGTACTCGAAGGGCCGGCGCGGTCCGGGCCGCTGGACTCCGGGCTCGGCGAGGACGGCCTCATGGCCGGGGAACCGCCACTTCGACGGGGTGACAGGAGCCCAGTTCCGTCCGGCCATGACGTTACGGAGCGTGGAGCCGCCGGTGTCGCAGGAGGCGAACGTCCGGGTCCCGGTGACCTTCCAGATCTTGCCGTTGGCCTTGGAGAGCAGATACAGCTCGCCGTCCGCGTCCTGCCCGAAGCGCAGGTCCACCCGGGTGTCCCCGGCCAGGTCCCGCATGGTGACGCGCTTGCCGCTCTCGTCGTACACCATCAGGTCGTACAGCTGGGCCAGTTTCTTGCCGCGCCGCATGTCCTTGGAGTCGGCGAAGAGCAGACGGCCGTCGACGATGTCACCGAAGACGTACTTGCCGCGCAGCTGAGGCACGTCGTGGCCGCGGTAGACGAAGCCGCCCACGATGGCGCGGCCCACGTCGGAGGTGCAGTTCCAGTCGGCGGGCGGGTCGTGGTCGTAGGCGGCGACGGGATAGGTGTAGCCGTACTTCTCGTCGTCCTCGGGAAGCGGGAGCATCTGGTCGCAGGGGTCGGCGGCCGTCTTGTCGAAGATGAACGCGCCTTCGCGCTCGCTCCAGCCCAAGTTGTCGCCCGCGCGCACCTCGTAGACGGATTCGACGGCGTGCTGTCCGATGTGACCGAGGTACATGCGGTGGCCGCCACCGGTGTCCCAGCTGAAGCGGTGCGGGTCGCGCATGCCGTACGCGTAGATCTCGCCCAGTGCGCCGGGGGTGCGGGTGAACGGGTTCCGAGCCGGGATGCCGTACTCGCCGTTGGCGCTGTTCGTGCCGCGTGGGTCGATGCGCAGGATCTTGCCGTGGGGGAGGGAGAGGTCCTGCGGCTCGGTGTTCCTGACACCTTGACCGCCGTCTCCGACGGCGACATAGAGGAGCCCGTAATCGGAGCTGTAGGGGCGGGCATTGGGGTTGAAGTCGATCTGCTGGATGCCGTGGATCCGGCCCGCGAAGCCGATGCGCAGGACCTCTCGGCGGCTGCCCTGGAAGGTGTCGGCCGAGGGGTCGTCGGCGGTCCATTCGGTGATGATGCCGTGGTAGTTGGTCGCCGCCTGCTGCCGGAAGTCGGGTACGGCGGTGGTGGCGGAGGCCAGTTCGGTGTGGACGGTGTAGAAGCGGCCGTTGCGCTTGAAGCCGGGGTCGAAGGTGACGAACCCGAAGCCCTGGCCGAGGCCCTGGCTGGCGAAGAAGGCGGGGGAGAAGGTGGCGGCGATGTCGAGGTAGACGTGCGGGCTGCCGCCGCCGTCCTCGACGAAGTACAGCTTGCCGTTGAGGTCGGGGACGGCCATCCGGCCCGAACCGTCGGGGAGTTCGCTCAAGTAGTTGATCCGGGCGTGACGTATCAGCCGTGGATCGGTGACCGGGCCGGGCGGCGGCTCGGTCTTCGGGAAGGAGGCGTACTCCTCGACGGTCAGCCCGATGCCGGAGGTGGCGGGCCGCTCGGGGATGGGGTCGGTGATGGGCTCGGCCGCGGCGTGCGCCGTGCCGGGCAGGAAGACGAGGGCCGACAGCAGTAGGGAGAGGACAAGGAGAGGGGCCAGTACGAGGGATCTCGGTCTGACGCCAGGGGATGTGGTCATCGGTATCACTCCTTCGGTGCGCTCAGTGCCGGCCAGAGTTCGCCAGTCGGTACTGAGCCCGGACGCGGTCGCCGTCCACGGCCCGGTTGAGGAACATCAAGCTGTCCATGCGGCAGTCGCAGGGATTGCGTTCACCGGTGTTCTGCGGAAAGCTCCCGCCGATCTTGATGCCCCGGGGATCGGTCGGTGAGGCCCGGTGCGGTCCGGGTCCCGAGAGGTCCCAGGGGTCGCCGGAGACGGTGTAGAAACCGTCCAGCCGCTGCCCGTTGCGGTAGAGCGCCATGGCTCCGGTGTCGAAGTCGAAGCTCGCGGCGAGGAAGACCCACTTACCGTCGGGCAGCAGGGTCCGCCAGTCCTCGGAGGCGGCGAAGGTCTGGGAGCTCGCCCCATCTATGCGCCGGCCGAGGGCGACCAGCCGCAGTTCGCCGTTCACCTCGATGATCTCCAGCAGGCCGCGGACCGCGTGCCCGTCGGAGTCCCCGGAGAGCACGCCCGCCAGGCCGACGGCGCCGTAATAGTCGCCCGGGGCAGCCGTGTTGCTGTTCCGGCCCGGGTTCGGACCGGTCGCCTTGAACCAGCCCATGACGGTCATCCCCTTGGCCGCGTTGAAGGCCCGCAGACTCGGCACACCCGAAGCCCCGTACACGCCCGCCTTCCAGTCGTCGTTGCCGGCGGCGTCCGGATTCACCTGCCGCACCTGGAGCGAGGTCCGGCTGCCCCCGTGCGCCCCGTCCCGCGTACGCATCGCCGCACCGCCGCCCACCAGGTCGATGTCGGTACGCGAAAAACCCTGATCCCGCTCCCTCGCGGGGTTGCCGCGCACCGGGTGCTCGAAGTCGTAGTACGCCGCCAAGTACGGCCTGAGGGACGGGAGTACGGCACCCCGGTCCACCCCGGCTTCGGCAGGTGCCGATGCCAGTGCGGTCAGGGCTGTCAGAAAGGCGGCGAGAGCCACCGCCGTGTGCCGTCTGCGTCGCGTGAACATTCCACTCGCTCCTTTGCGAGGCGTTTCTACGAGCCGTGACTACGAGCCATGCCTGCGAGGCGCGTCATCGGCGGGCGGGCCGGCCCCCGAGATACAGCTCGCCCAGTTGCGGATCGGCCAGCAACTCCCGTGCCGGGCCCGAGACATGGACCCGGCCCAGGTCGAGGACGCAGCCGGTGTCGGCGGCCTCCAGGGCGCGCCGCGCGTTCTGCTCGACGAGCAGGACGGCGGTGCCCGCATCCCGCATCCGTACGATCTGCTCGAAGACGACACCGGTCGCCTTGGGATCGAGCCCCATCGACGGCTCGTCGAGCAGCACCACCCGGGGCTTGACCATCAGCGAACGCGCGAACTCCACCTGCTTCTGCTGCCCTCCGGAGAGCAGCCCGGCCAGGCTCGTCCACCGCTCCCCGACGACCGGGAAGAGGTCCCGTACGAACTCCACCCGCTCGGCGATGAGTTGCTTGTCCCGGAGGGTGTAGCCGCCGAGCAGCACGTTCTCGGCGACCGTCATCTCCCGGAACACGCTGTGCCCTTGGAGGACATGGGCGACTCCGGCGGCCAGCATCCGCTGAGGTCCATGGCCGGTGAGGTCCTTACCGTCGACCAGCACCCGGCCCGAGCGCGGGGCGAGAAGTCCGCTGGCGACCTTCAGGACGGTGGACTTGCCCGCGCCGTTCGGCCCGACCAGGCAGACGATCGCCCCGGCGGGGACCTGGACGGTCAGCCCGCGCAGCACCAGAGCTGCCCGGCCGTATCCGGCCCGAATGTCGTCGAGTTCGAGAAGGAAGGGAGAGGCAGGCGATGCGGAGTCAGTGTCGGTGTGCGTGTCAGACGCCAAGGTATGCCCCGAGGACTCGTTCGTCGGACTGGATCACGGAGGGCGGGCCCTCGGCTATCGGCCTGCCGCGGTCGAACACGACGACGTGGTCGCTCAGGCTCATGACCAGGTCCATGTTGTGCTCGACGATCAGGAAGGTGCGTCCCTCGGCGTTGAGCTCGCGCACCAGGTCGCAGATGCGGTCGATGAGCGCCGGGTTGACCCCGCCGGCCGGCTCGTCCAGCAGGATCAGTTCGGGCTCGCTCATCAGCACACCCGCGAGTTCCAGCAACTTCTGCTGCCCCCAGGACAGTTGGCGCGCCTCGGCCCGCTCCAGATGCTCGATGCCCATCCGCGACAGCCAGCCACGGGCCCGCTCGGTCTCCTCCCTCCGGCCCGCGCGGGCGAGCTGCCCCGCGAGGGAGGACGGCTGTACGGCGGCGAGGAGGTTGTCGAGCACGCTCATCCGCGGGAAGACACGGCACAGCTGGAAGGAACGCCCGATGCCGGCGCGGGCGATCCGGTGCGGAGGTTTTCGGGTGATGTCGCGCCCGCGGTAGGTGGTACGGCCCGCGTCCGCGCGGATCATCCCGGTGACGCAGTTGAAGAAGGTGGTCTTGCCGGAGCCGTTGGGACCGATCAGGGCGTTGACCTTGCCGTGGTGGAAGGTCACGGTGGCCGAGTCGAGCGCGGTGACACCGCCGAAGGCCTTGCTGAGGCCGACGGTTGCCAGACTCGGCCGAGTCCCGGGCTCAGCCGCCGCTTCCGCTTCGTTCACTGTTCCTCACCTCCGAACCGTCCGAACCATCCGAACCGTCCGAACCGTCCGTTCCGTCGTTTCCGTCGCGCTGTCCGTGCCGCTGCTTCAGTTCGGCGGCGGTCACCTCGCGAATGGAGGTCTCGCCGGACTTGCGGAAGCGGCCAAGCAGCGCGGTGGCGGCCGGGATGACCCCGTCCGGCATGAACATCACGACGACGCCCAGCAGCAGCCCCGCCACGACCAGATGCAGGGGCGTGTCGCCGTACTCGACCTTGGAGTACTCCAGGGCGTACCCGACGATCACGGCGCCGAGCAGCGGCCCGTACAGATGGCGTACGCCGCCCAGCAGCGCCATCAGCACCATGTACGCCCCGCTGAGGATGGAGAACTGGAAGACCGGATCGAGATCGCCGAACCAGAGCGCGTAGAGCCCGCCGGCCAGCGAGGTGAAGGCGGCGGAGACCACGAAGACGATGAGCTTGTAGGCGAAGGTGGGCGTGCCCAGCGACTGGGCCTTGTCCTCGTCCTCGCGGATCGCCTTCAGACCCATGCCGAATCGCGAGCGGTCGATGATCCACCAGGTCAGCAGGGCCACCGCGAGCAGTGCGGCGAACAGGAAATAGAAGGTCCGGTGGTGCTCGGAGCGCAGCATGCCCGGGAACGGCCGCGGTACGACCAGTCCCCGGGAGCCGCCGGTGAAGGAGGCCCAGCTCTGGAATACCAGCAGCAGGATGAGGACCAGGGCGATGGAGACGATGACGAAGGAGGCGCCGCGTACGCGCAGGGCGGCGTAGCCCACCGGCACGGCGAGCGCGGCCACCAGGGCGGCTGCCACGAACAGCGCGGCGAACGGCGGGAGTTCGGCCTTGGTGACCAGCAACCCCGTGCCGTAGGCGCCGAGTCCGGCGAAGGCGCCGTGCCCGAGCGAGATATAGCCGGTGAAGCCGCCGACGAAGTTCCAGGAGGTGGACAACACCGCGAAGTTGAGAATGGCGATGCCCACGGTGATCTCGTACGGGCTCGGGGCCATGGACGGGAAGGACAGGGCGACCGCGACGGCGGCCACCAGAGCGCCGACGTGCAGCAGGGTGCCCGTACGCAACCTGCCCGCCCGGAATGGGAGTTCAGAACCTCTGCGCAAGCCGCCCCCCGAAGAACCCCTGGGGCCGGAAGGCCAGGGTGGCGAAGAGCGCGACGTAGAAGACGGTCTGCGCCCAGGTGGTGGAGAGTTCCAGTTGGAGCAGGCTCTGCAGCATGCCCAGCGTCATGGCGGCGATGGCGGCTCCCGGCACGCTGCCGAGTCCGCCGACGACGATGATGGCCATCAGCGGGCCGATCCAATGCCAGTGCAGGGACGGGTAGATGGTGGTGTCGAGGGCGAGCGCCGTGCCGCCGACGGCCGCCGTGGCGAGGCCGAGGCCGAAGCCGTAGCCGGCGATCCGGTCGGTGTCGATGCCGAGCAGCTGGGCGGCTTCCCGGTGCTGGATGGTGGCGCGCAGCGCCTGGCCGAACCGGCTGTGCTTCATCAGCACATAGAGCCCCAGCAGGGCGAGCGCGGCCATACCGAAGGCGATCAGCTTGACCGCCGCGATTCTCGCCCCCAGGAACTCGAAGCCGGCCGAGCTGTAGCCGAGCCGGATCCGGCGCTGGGTGCCGCTGAACGCGTACCCGAGGAGTCCCTCGATGGTCAGGGCGACCGAGAAGGTGAGCAGCACCGACATCATGGTGAGGGTCGCGGGGCGGAGCCGGGTGAGGAGCAGCCGTTGCATGGCGACGCCCGCCGCGAAGAACAGCGGCACGGTGACGACCAGGGTGAGCAGCGGATCGATGCCGGTCTCCCGGTGGGCGTACCAGGCGAGGTAGGCGGCGAGGATCAGGAAGGCGGAGTGGGCGATCATCACGACGCGCATGACGCCGAAGTAGAGGGTCAGGCCTGCCGCGAGGAGGGCGTAGAGCCCTCCCAGCAGCACACCGAGGACGACGCTCTGGAAGACGAGGCTCGCGGAGGGCACGCCGGCCTCACCAGGCCGGCTTGGGGTGGACCAGATCCGCTTCCTTCTGCGCTTCGGGGAGCACGATCTGGATCTCCCCGTCGATCCATTGCTGGATCATGTGCGCGCTCTGCGGGCGGCCCTTGTCGTCCCACTTCAGCGGTCCGACGACGGTCTCCACCTCGTTGCCGCGCAGCCAGTCGACCAACTTGCTCTGGCATTCGGGGTCCTGGGAGGCGCAGTCGGCGGCCTCGACGGCCGCCGCGACCACCTGACCGGTGGTGTACGCGTTGGCCTCGTCCTCCTCCGGGGCCTTGCCGAACTGTTTCGTGTACTTCTCGACGAACTCCTTGTTGCTCGGATAGTCGGCCTTCTGTGTGTATCCGGTGGGCGCGAGGATGCCCTCGGTCTTGTTGCCGATGGCCTTCGCGAACTCCGGTTCGGTGGGCGCGGTGGAGAAGGCGGCCATCTTCGGCTGGTAGTCGAGCTGTTGGAGGGCGACGATCAGATTGACGCCGTCCTGGTACTGCGAACCGCCCACCACCATGTCCGCCTTCGAGTCGGCGATCTTGGCGGCGATGCTGCCGAAATCGGTGGTGTTGGGCGGGTAGACCTCGTCGACGACGGTCTTGACGCCGCCCTTCTCCAGCTTCTCCTTGAGTCCGTACGCGGTTCCCTGGGCGAAGGGATCGTCCATGGCGGCGTACGCGACGGTCTTGGGACGCTCGTTTGCCGGCAGGGCGAGGAGGTAGTCGGCCAGGTGGTTGTAGTGGTCGTTGGCGACGGCCGGCGCGGCATAGAAGAGGTTCTTGAAGCCCTGGTCGAAGACCTCGGGTGCGGCTCCCGCCGGTTCGACGAAGAGCATGCCGTACTCCTCGGCCACGCGGGCGGAGGGGACGACGAGCCGGGTGGAGAAGGGGCCGAAGACCAGGTCGACTTCGTCCCGGCCGATCAGCTGCTCGTAGTCGGAGACGACGCGGTCGGCATTCGACTGGTCGTCAAGGATCTTCAACTCGACTTTACGGCCGAGGAGTCCGCCCTTGTCGTTGACGATCTTCGCCCAGGCCTTGTAGCCACGTTCGACGCCCTTGCCGGGTTCGGAGAAGTCACCGGTGAGGGGTAAGGAGACACCGATCACGATGGAGTCATCGGATGAATCTCCGGAACCGGAATCACCGCCACAGCCACTGGCGGCCAGCGCCAGAGTGAGCGTTCCTGCGGCGATTCTCCCTTGTAGACGGCGTGTTGGTCTCATCGATGGACACCCCTCATCGGCTGGTCACCCGCATGGGCTGGCCGGAATCCGTGGTGCACGAAAGCGCTTTCGAGGGCGCTTTCATACTATGAAAGCTGTGTCCCACCGGTCTGGACAACAGTCGTGCACGTATCAGTTGTCCTTCGTGCGACGTTGAGGGACGTGACGTGCGCGGGTGAGTCGAAGGGGTCGGCAACGCCGGAAGAGAGCCGCTGTCACCGGGCTGCTCCCTGTGGCCGAGGACGACATCTCCGGCCCGAACCTCATACGCCGCGATCTCGGCGGGCGACGGAGCCCTCGTCCTCCTCGTCTGATGCGGAAACGTGGCTTCGACAGCTGTGCGCTCTCGTGCTTGCCCGGACCGCGCGCTTCTATCCTGGTGAGTGGTGTCCGGCTCGCTCTGGGCGAGGAGGGAGGCACCGTGTCCGAGGAGACCACCGGCAGCGAACAGGCGGCCCCGCAGGCGTTCTGCCACGAGATCGAGCAGGCGAGGGACGCGGTCGCCCGTGAGGCTTGGGCCGAGGCGTATGCCGCCTTGCATGACCTCGACCACGACCGGCTGACTCCTGACGACCTTGCCGCGCTCGCCGACGCCGCTTGGTGGACCAGCCGGGTTCCGGAGTCGATCGAGGCACGGATGGCGGCCTACTCGGGTTATGCCGCGGCGGGAGTCGACCGCCGGGCCGGGTACTGCGCCTGGATGCTCTTCTACGAGCATCAACTGGCGGGCCGTACGGCAGCGGCAGCGGGCTGGCTGCAGCGGGCGCGCCGCCATCTGAGCGGTGAGCCCGAGTGTGTCGAACAGTGCTATCTCGCCTGGGTCGAGGCAGAGGAGGCACAGCGGCGTGGCGCGTTCGGCGAGGCCATGAGCTGCGCGCGCCGGATGGCCGACATCGCGGAGCGTTGCGGCAGCGCCGATCTGCTTGCCATGAGCATCGATGCGCAGGCGGGTGTCCTGCTGGCCCAGGGACGGATCGCCGGCGGACTTGACCTGCTCGACGAGGTCATGTGCTCGGTGATGGCGGGCGAGCTCAGCCCGTTCTTCACCGGGTGGATCTACTGTCTGGGCCTTCAGCAGTGCATGGCCTGCGCCGACCTGGAACGCGCCGTCGAGTGGACCGACGCAGCGATGGCCTGGTGCGCGTCGATGCCCGAGGAGAACAACTACCGGGGACTGTGCCGCGTCCATCGGGTGGAGGTGCTCGAACTGCGAGGCGACTGGCCGGCCGCGGAGAGCGAGGCGACACTGACCTGCCAGGAGCTGCTGCCGTACGAGGCCCGGATGGCCGCCGAGGTGTTCTATCTGGCCGGCGGCATCCAGCGGCGGCGCGGCGACCTGGCCGCGGCCGAGGCCTCGTACGAACGTGCTCACGAACTGGGCCGGGACCCGCAGCCGGGCCTGGCCCTGCTGCGGCTCGCCCAAGGCAAGGCCGCCACTGCGTCCGCCGCCCTGCGGCTCGCCCTCGCCGGGGAGGACGGCGGCGGACCCGGCCGCCTCGAGCGCTGTCGGCTGCTTGCGGCTCAGGTGGAGGTCTGTCTTGCCCTCCGTCAGATGGATGAGGCCCGTACGGCAGCGGGCGAACTGGCGTCGACCGCGCGCGAGTGGCAGCAGCGGCGTGAGTCAGGAACGACCGTGCTGCACGCGACCTCCGCGCAGGCGAGCGGCGCGGTGGCACTGGCCGAGCACGACCTCGACCGCGCGCAGCGCCTGTTGCGGCGGGCACTGTCCCTGTGGCAGGAACTCGGTGTCCCGTACGAGGCGGCTCAGGTCCGTATGACACTCGCCGCCGCCGACCGGGCGGCGGGGGACGACGAAGGCGCTCGACTGGAGCTGCAGGCCGCGCACGCGGCCTTCGAGCGGCTGGGCGCGGAGCCTGATGCGCGGCGGGCGGCAGCCCTGCTCAGCGCAGTGCGGGATCAGCTCCCGGGCGGGCTCACCGAGCGGGAGGCCGAGGTGCTGCGCCTTGTCGCCGCAGGCCGGACCAACCGGTCCATCGCCTCCGAATTGATGATCAGCGAGCACACCGTCGCGCGACACCTCAACAACATCTTCGCCAAACTCGATGTGCCGTCGCGGGCCGCGGCCACGGCGTACGCCTACACCCACGGCCTCGCCTAGGCCAAGCCAGGCCTCCAGGCCTGGCACCGCATCCGTCCGGCCGCATGGGCTGTTCTTGCCATGCCCGTCCCGGCGACATGGGCCGTTCGGGCGATGAGCGGAGACGAGCTCTGTGCCTACAACGGTGCCGTACTCCTTCCCGAGCACACGGAAAGCCGGTGGTGGCCATGACCACCTACACACCCGCCCTCGACGAGACGCTGACGGAGCGGCTGAGGGAGGCCATCCGGGGCGAGATCATCGAGCCCGGGGACCCGGACTACGACGAAGCCCGCACCGTCTACAACGCGATGCACGACAAGCGTCCGGCGATCATCGTGCGGGCGGCGGACGCGGGCGACATCAGGGCCACGGTGAACTTCGCCCGGGACCACGAACTGCTCCTGGCCGTCCGCGGTGGCAGCCACAGCGTCCCCGGCTACGGCACCTGCGACGAAGGTGTCGTACTCGACCTCGGCGCCATGCGTGGGATCCGGGTCGATCCCGAGAGGCGCACGGCTCGGGCCGAGGGCGGCTGCACCTGGGCCGATTTCAACCACGCCACGCACGCCTTCGGTCTGGCCACCACCGGCGGAGTCGTCTCCACCACGGGAATCGGCGGGCTGACCACCGGAGGGGGCATGGGCCATCTGGCCCGGCGGTGCGGGCTGGCCTGTGACAACCTGATCTCCGTCGACCTGGTCACGGCCGATGGATCGTTCTTGACCTGCACCGACGAGCACAACGCCGACCTGATGTGGGCCGTACGCGGCGGAGGCGGCAACTTCGGGGTCGTCGCATCCTTCGAGTACCGGCTGCACCCGGTGGCCGACATTCTCGGCGGACCGACGTTTTATCCGCTCGACGGTGACGTGATACGGGCCTACCGCGAACTGATCGCCGATTCCGCCGAGGAGTTCAACGCCCTGCTGGTCGTCGGGCTCGGTCCGCCGCTGCCGTTCCTGCCCGAGCGCTGGCACGGTCGGCCGATGTGCGGGGTTCTCACGTGCTTCAGCGGCCCCGAGGACGAGGACGACCGGATCCTGGCCCGGCTTGCCGGCCTCGGCCCGGTCGTGGGACAGCATGTCGCGCGGATGCCGTACCCCGTCATCAACACGCTCTTCGACGAGCTGCTGCCCGCCGGCCTCTACCACTACTGGAAGGGCTCCTTCAGCAGAGGCCTCCCCGACGGTGCGATCGACGCCTACACCGAGTACGGCGCGACCACGCCCACCATCCAGAGCGCGACGGTCGTGTTCCCCATCGACGGTGCCTGCCATCGGGTGGGACCCGAGGAGACCGCGTTCGCCTATCGCGACGCAGACTTCTCCACCGCCCTCAGCCCTGCCCTGCCGACTCGCTCCGAGTGCGAGGCGAACATCGACTGGGCGCGTGCCTTCGCAGCGGCACTGGAACCCCATTCGACGGGGGGCGGCTACGTGAACTTCATGGACGCCGACGACCAGGACCGGGTGCGAGCCAACTACCGGCAGAACTATGACCGTTTGAGGTCCGTCAAACGGCGCTACGACCCCGGCAACCTGTTCCGCCTGAACCACAACATCGCTCCCTGAGAGATCGTTCGATGTCGGCCTCCCAGGGCGCGGTCGAGCCAGTGAGCAGGTGGACCTGTTCAGGATGATGCGGAGGAGTAGATGGCGGCCTCCTCGGAGGTGGCGGCGATGCCGTTCGGGCCGTTGAAGATTCGCTGACCCCAGCTGGTGAGCTGGTTCGGGTCGAAGTTCGTGACCATGTCCAGGTACTCGACCCCGCCGCCGTTGCCGCTCCAGGACCAGCCGAGGTAGCCGAGCCCGAGCTGCTGGGCGGTGGCCAAAATGGCGTCCTCGTCGGGGTTGCCGTCCGAGTGGTTGTGGCCGAACTCGCCCACCACGATGGGGAGTTTCGCGGTGACGAAGCGGTTCAGATAGTCGCGGACCTCCGCGGCGGTGTCGAAGACGCCGTACATGTGGACGGAGAAGATCGTGTTGGCGTCCGGGTCCGAGGCGAAGACCGAGGCGGCGTTGTTGCGCATGGTGAACGCCCAGTCCTGGCCCCAGTTGGGCGCGTCAACCATGATCGTGTGGTCGAGCCCGGCGCCGCGGAGCTTCTGGATCGCGGCCTTCGTGTCCGCCGTCCAGCTCAGGAAATTGAGGTTCCCGTGCGGCTCGTTGCCGATGTTGACGATGACGTAGTCCTCTTGGCCGCTCAGCGCGCTCTGCACGCTGATCCAATAATCCGCGGCCCGCGAGAGCGAGACACTTCCGCTCTGTTCCCAGTAACCGGTCGTGTCGTGGACCTCCAGCACGCAGATGAGCCGGTTCTGCTTGCACTGGCCGACGACGTTGGCCACGTCGGCGGCGTCGTTACGGGTCCACCGGTCACCGCTGGAGAGGACGACCCGTACGGTGTTGGCGCCCTTCGCCTTGATGTGCGCGAGCGAGCTGATCCGGTCCGGAAACCAGGTGTGAGCGTGGTTGACCCCCCGCATCACGAAGTCGTTCCCTGACGCCTCCAGCAGCCGGCCGTTCTCGATGCGGAAGCCGGTGGCGGCGGCATGAGCTGGGGCGCCGAGGCCGAGCAGGGGGAGGAGCAGGGCGGCGACGAGGCCGAGAGCCGGGGCGATCCGTAAAGGCAAGTGGCGGGTGCTGCGCATGGTGTTCTCTTCTCTGAGTCAGGTGGGAGCGCTGGCGATCACCATCAATCGTTGTCATTAACACGTCAAGACCGACTGTGCAGCTGGTCGACCGGGACCTCGGACGGATAGAACTGGGCGTACCAGCGCCGCAGCGCCCGGATGCCCTTCTCATGGGGCAGCAGGACCGGGCGCGACTGGTGGATCTTGTGATCCCAGATCCGGACCTCCTCGCGCACCTCGCCCAGGGCCTCCGCCCGGAAGACGAGCTTGAGAAGAGGCACCAGGAACGGCAGCCGGGCCGGCTTGCGGAGGTAGTACAGCATCCGCATCTCGCTCATGCGGTCGTCGACGGGCGTCGTCAGGGCGACCGCGGTGACCGAGAGGACGGGCCCGTGGGAGCGGACCACCATGACGCCCGGTCCGTACATGAACGCATCGAAGGTGTTGTTGATGTCCCAGCCGAGTACGCGCCGCCCGATCCGGCCGCGGACCTCGGCGAAGGGCCCGTCCGTCCGCAGGTCCTGTACGGGCGGTTCGCTCTGGCCGTGGATGAAGTGGAAGTGGGACTCGTCCACGATGTTCTCGCGCATCTCCTGGACATGGATACGCGCCCGGCAGGTGTCGTCGATCGGCTTGGCGAAGTCCCTGTCCGCCGCTTCCGGGATCTCCGGCACGTCCCACGCCGGCTCGCCAGGCCCGGCGTACACGAAGACCAGCCCGCTGTGCTCACGAACTGGAAAGCCGCCGATGGACACCTTCGGCGTCCGGACCGCGAACGGCGCCTCCACACACCGCCCGTCCGCACCGAACCGCCACCCGTGGAACGGGCACTCCACCGTCCCGTCCACGACCTTCCCGCCCACGCCCAGATGCGCCCCGTAGTGCGGACAGTGCGCGTCCCGCACGGCCGGCTGACCGTCCGCTCCACGGAAGGCGATGAGGGCACGCCCGAAGTAGTGCAGGCTGACGACCCGGCCGGGGCGTAACTCGGCGCTGCGGAGAACGGCGTACCACCCATGCGGAACAGTCGGCATCGGGTACGCGTCGGCGCGCGGATCACGCGGCAGGGCAGCGAGGGTGTCATGGCTACGACGAAAAGACATGGCGCCGAGGCTAACTTGGTCTCCCCGACGGGCCGTCAGATATCGGCCGTCTCCACCGGCAGGGTCTCGGTTCCGGTCGGCATCATTTCCAGCCGTACGCGTACGCGGCGACCCACGTGACCTCGAGCTGGGCGCTGCTGCCCGGAGCCGCTCCCGGCCCCTGCAGGGCGCTTTCGTTCTGGAGCACCCAGGACAGGGGGCGGTTCGGGACGCCTCGGGTGTCGTGGCCCGTCTGCCGGCCGTCCACGAAGAACCGCACATGCCCCGGCGTCCACTCGGTCGAGACGGTGTGCCACTCGGTCCAGTCGTCGGCCCCCGGGAAGTAGCCCTGCTCGCCCCCACCGCAGGGGTGATGGAAGGCGGTGAGCTGGCCGGTCCACTCGCCTTCGGGGTGGTCCATCTCGCAGCCTCCGCCGTAGTGCAGCCAGGCGGACTTGTAGCCCGGAGCGAGCTTCGTCACCTTGATACGGGCGCTGTATTTGCCGTACTTCATCTGCATGACGGCACGCGGCACCACTGCCGCGGCGTGCACCGGACCTCCGTCGGCGGGCCGCCACATCCGGATACGCATCCTGCCGTCGCCGTTCTCCGCGGGACCTACGCTCACGGTGTCCTCCGGGTGGTAGACACCCACAACCTCCCGGCCCCGGTCGCGCGCGGTGTCGGGCCAACCCGTCGGATACGCCCACCAGTTGTCCCGGTACGCACCGCTCAGGCCCCGGCAGTACGCGGCCGAGGTGTCGACATGGTGATCGCAGTCGCTGAACGCGCCCAGCGGCACTCGGTCCCCGTTGAAGTCCTCCGCGAGGACCTGCCAGAACGGGCCGCAGTCGCCGCGCGGCAGTTCGGTGCCGGTGGTGCGGCAGGCGTCGGCCGGCGCGGGCGCCCCGTCGGCACGGGGGACGCCGAGGAGCACGGCCAGGAGCATGAGACCGAGGGGCGGCAACAGGGCGCGCTTACGGCGGTTCGGCGCTGCGTGTGAACCCATCGGGAGGCTCCTTCGGCTTCTCGGCCCGTGTGCGGTGGGACGTGCTGCGCGAAGGAGCATCCTGGCGGTGGGGCAGGGGCGGCGCCATCCCTCGTACGCGACGCGTACCGGACCGTCGGGCTCCGCCGTCGACCGCGTACGAGGCGTCCGGCCACGCCCGGTAGCCTGGCGGAGTGACTGGCTCGGAAGCATCTCCCTCGTTTCGCCTCGCGTACGTTCCGGGGGTGACGCCCGCCAAGTGGGTGCGGATCTGGAGCGAGCGGCTGCCCGATGTTCCGCTGACCCTCGTCGATGTGCCGGCCGCTGAGGCGTCCGATGTGTTGAGGAGCGGGGGCGCCGATGTGGGGGTGGTGCGGCTTCCGGTCGACCGTACGGTCTTCAGTGCGATCCCTCTCTACACCGAGTCGACGGTGGTCGTGGTGCCGAAGGAGCACCTGGTGACGGCGGCGGATGAGGTGAGCGTCGGGGATCTTGCCGACGACGTCGTGTTCCATCCGCTCGATGACGTGCTCTCCTGGGAGCGGTTGCCGGGGCGTCCCGCCATTGAGCGGCCTGCCACGACGGCGGATGCCATTGAGCTCGTGGCGGCGGGGGTGGGGCTGCTCGTCGTCCCACAGTCGTTGGCCCGTCTGCACCATCGCAAGGACCTCACGTTCCGGCCTGTGGTCGATGCGCCTCAGTCGAGCGTTGCGCTGGCGTGGCCCGAGGACGCGACCACCGAGCTGGTTGAGGACTTCATCGGGATCGTCCGTGGCCGGACGGTCAACAGCACGCGCGGGCGTACGCCGGCTCCCGCGCAGCCGAAGGCCAAGCGCCGCGAAGCGGCGGACGGCCGCCGGAAGCCCGCCTCGAGCGGCAGAAGCCGTGGAAGCGGCGGCGGAGCGAAGGGTGGCAGGCGTGGGAAGCCTCGGCGTCGGTCGTAGGTGGCAATTCCCCAATCCCGCCCCTTCCCGAAGCTGGGGCTGCGCCCCAGGCCCCCGCCAGGGGGTGGTGGGTCACACTGCGCGTCGCGGCTGCGGGTGCGTTGTGGCTGGTCGCGCAGTTCCCCGCGCCCCTGAAAAGCCTGCGACTGCCCGCACCCGGAAGAGCAAGCGAACCCGAAATGGCCCGCGCCCCGGAAGGGGCCCGCGTCCCGGAAGGAGCTCGCGCCCTCGTACCAGCCCGCGCGGGAAGCCCGGACCCCCGACTACCCGCACCTTCCCTCCGGTGGGAGGGGACGTGGGCCGGTGCGTCCTATGCCCGTCGCTTAGCTTCGGTCTGGGCACTGCTGCGCCCTGTGTCAGTACGGGGTCGTATGCCCTGTTGGCGACGGGCTGACGCACCGGCCCGCGGCCCCGCACCCACCACGTACCCCAGGGGCGCGGGGAACTGCGCGACCAGCCACGACGGACCGTCAGCCGCCCAACTGCCGGAGGCACCCCGCGGGGAACTGCGCGACCAGCCACGACGGCGCCGCACCCGCCCAACCGCCGGAGGCACCCCGCACGGCTGCGCGACCAGCCACGACGAACCGTCAGTCGACAACGAACCCAACCGCACAACCGCCGGAGGCGCCGGTGGGGGCGATGCAACTGCGGACCCGGAAACGGCCGACCTTGTTCCCCTCCACCTCGGTGAGCCGGACGGCAACCGGTCCGGCGAACGAGTAGCCCTGCTCCGCGGCGTGCCTGCGCACGTGGTTCGACAGGTAGTTGTCCAACGGGCCTCTGCTGTCGGCCAGTTGCCGATGCGACTCCGGCGGCAGTTCGATGACGAAGACATTGGGCACCAGGATGCGTTGCCGGTCCAGAATCAAGGCACGGTCGTCGCATTCCTGGTGCAGTGTCCTCACCAGCTCTGTTTGGTCCTGTTGTCTGTGGACGGGCGGGATGAGCAGGGTCCACAGAGCATTGCTCCATCGCTCCATGGCCTGTTCCAGGGCGGTGAGGGATTTCATCCTCTGCCGCTGCCCGCCGCATTGCTGGGCACACTCCTCCGTACGGGTGTTGACCCAGACGGATACGGGCGCTGACGTGCGTTCGCGTGTCGGGGGATGACTCAAGTTTCTCTGGGCAAGCGAGAAAAAGGTCAGCGTCCACCACCGGAGGCCTGTGATCGTGCATTCATCCGAGGAAGAAGGGGAAGACCACCAACCCCTCCAACTGACAAGTCCGCAGAGCGCGGAACGGGCGAGGAATGTGGCGCGCGGATTCTTGTCCGCGGTAGCCGCACGTGCTGGAGCCGAGACGGATGCCGTGCTGCTCGTGGTGTCGGAACTGGTCACCAACGCGGTCCGGCACGCCGGCGGGGTGACCCGACTCAATCTGACGGCCGGACCGGGAACAGTGACGGTGTCGGTAGAAGACGCCAGCACCACCGCCCCGCAGCCGCGGCGGACTGACGCGGTCAAACCGGGTGGGTTCGGTTGGCACCTGGTGCACGAGCTGTCCGCAGATGTGCGGGTCAGCATCGGACCCCGAGGAAAGACGGTGTCCGCAGTCCTGCCGTTGTCCCACTAAGGGGTCGCTGTCACCCTGCCAGGGAGCAGGTCCGGGCGCCGCGCCACGACTGGGCGCCCGGACCAACCCAGTGCCCCGCACCCTCCACGAACCCGCCCGCCCGACCGCCGGAGGCACCCCGTGATGGCCACGATCGAGGCCGCGACGCCCGGACTGCGCGCCCGCGCCCGCGCCCGCGTGCGCGAGCGCGAGCGAGAGCGCGCCGACGCATGACGCCCCCACCGATGGCTGAGGACGGCGAGAGCCCGGCCGCCGCGGCGGCCCGGCTCACCGGCCACCCGGCGACCAGCGAGCGCCGTCTGTCCGGCGCCCTGGCCGAAGTCACCCTGAACGGCGGCCAGTTGGTGATGGTCAAGCGCGCGGATGATCCGGGCGCGGCCCGCGCCGAGGCGGCCGGCCTGTACTGGCTGGCGGACGCCGGCACGGTCCGTATCCCGGCGGTGCACGGCCACGACGAGCGCTGGCTCGTGACTGACCGCGTCCCGACCGGGCGCCCCAGCGCCGAGGCCGCGCTCCGGTTCGGCCACGACCTGGCCGCGCTGCACGCCACGGGCGCGCCCCAGTTCGGCGCCCCACCACCCGGCGGATCCGAGGACGCGTACATCGGCCTCGCCCCGATGCGCAACGTCCCCGGCACCGACTGGCCACGCTGGTACGCCGAGCACCGCGTGCTGCCCTACCTGCGCCGAGCGGTCGACGACGGCACCATCCGCCAGCCCGAGGCGACCGTCATCGAGCGCGTCTGCGAGCGCCTGCCCGAACTGGCCGGCCCCGCCGAGCCGCCCGCCCGGCTGCACGGCGACCTGTGGAACGGCAACGTGCTGTGGGGCGCCGACGGACACGCCTGGCTGATCGACCCGGCCGCGCACGGCGGGCACCGGGAGACGGACCTGGCCATGCTCCACCTGTTCGGCTGCCCGCACCTGGACCGAGTGCTGGGCGGCTACCAGGAAGCGGCGCCGCTCGCCGACGGCTGGCCGGACCGCATCGGGCTGCACCAGCTCTTCCCCCTGCTGGTACACGCGGTGTTGTTCGGCCGCGGTTACGCCGAGCAGGCCCTCGCGGCGGCCCGGTCGGCCCTGGCGAAGTGACCCGCTGACGGGACACCCTGCCCTTCGAGCGTGACCGACGCGGACCGCACGTCACGGTGAATCGGTGTCGCAGAGCCGGTCAGTGGAACGCCCGACCCGCCTTGTCGTACCGCGACGATCTCGGCCGCGATGGACAGGGCCGTCTCCTCGGGCGTACGGGCGCCGAGGTCGAGGCCGATCGGGGAGCGCAGGCGGGCCAACTCCCGTTCGGTGACGCCGACTTCACGCAGCCGTCGGTTGCGGTCCTCGTGGGTGCGACGCGAGCCCATCGCACCGACGTACGCGACCGGCAGCCGCAGGGCCGCCTCCAGCAGTGGTACGTCGAACTTGGCGTCGTGGGTGAGCACGCACAGGACCGTGCGGCCGTCCGTCTCGGTGCGCCGGAGGTAGCGGTGCGGCCAGTCGACCACGATCTCGTCCGCCTCGGGGAACCGCACCCGCGTGGCGAAGACGGGACGGGCGTCGCACACGGTCACGTGGTAACCGAGGAACTTGCCCGCCCTGACAAGCGCCGCGGCGAAGTCGATCGCACCGAAGACGATCATGCGGGGCGGCGGCACGCGTGACTCGACGAACACCGTCAGGGCGACCCCGCAGCGCGACTCTCCCCCAGACTCCGTCCGGGGGGACCCCCATCTCGCTTCGCTCGCGGAAATGTCGAACGTGCCCGTGCGGCCGGCGTTCAGCAGGGCGCGGGCCTCGTGCACCACCGTGCGGGCCAGCTCGGGGTGCCCGCCGAGTTCGCCTTCGTACGATCCTTCCCCGGACTCCGTCCGGGGGGATCCCCATCTCGCTACTCCCCCAGATTCCGTCCGGGGGGACCCCCATCTCGCTTCGCTCGGGCGGACGAGCAGCGCCCTGCCCAGCAGTTCGACCGGTCCCCGGACCACGCGGGCGAGGGCCGCCGCCTCACCCCCTGCGGCGGCTGAGAGTGCCGACGCGAACACCTTCCTGCCCGGCGCGTCCGCACCCACCGGCGTGACCAGGACCTCGACGACCCCACCGCAGGTCAGTCCCACCGCGAAGGCGTCCTCGTCGCTGTATCCGAACCGCTCGCGCACCACCTCGCCGTCCTGGAGCGCCTGGACGCACAGGTCGTACACCGCCCCCTCCACACAGCCGCCGGAGACCGAACCGATGGCCGTGCCTTCGCTGTCGACGGCGAGCGCGGCGCCCGGACTGCGCGGTGCGCTGCCGCTCACGGCCACGACGGTGGCGACGGCGAAGGCGCGGCCCTCCTCGACCCAGCGATTCAGCTCCTCGGCGAGATCAAGCACTCCTGACCCCCTGCGCTGCCAGCAAGAGCCGGTCCGGCCGGATCGGGAGCTGCCGGTGGCGTACGCCGGTCGCGTGCCAGACTGCGTTGGCGATCGCCGCCGCGGCGCCCACGATCCCCACCTCGCCGATGCCCATGATCCCGACGGGGTCGTCCGGGTCCGGATCGTCGACCCAGTGCGCCTCGATGAGCGGTACGTCGGCGTTCGCCGCGAAGTGGTAGCCCGCGAAGTCGGCGCCGACCAAGGCACCCGACGCCGGGTCCCGGAACGCCTCCTCGTGCAGTGCCATGGACAGCCCCCAGATCATCCCGCCGATGAACTGGCTGCGCGCGGTCAGCGGGTTGATGATCTGGCCGGCGGCGAAGACGCCCAGCATCCGCCGCACGCGCACCTCACCGCTGGTGACGTCGACGGCGACCTCGGCGAACTGGGCTCCGAAGGAGTGCCGTTCCTTCTGCGCGAGGGCGCCGACCGCCTCGGAGGTGTCCGACCGGGCGGTGATGCCCTCCGGTGGGATGCCGCCGCCCAGGGCCAGTCGCTCCCGCAGCTCGCGCGCTGCGAGCATCACCGCCCATGCCCAGGAGCGGGTGCCCATCGAGCCGCCGGCGAACATCGCCGGGCCGAGGTCGCTGTCCCCGATGTGCACGCGGACGAGCCCCGGCTCCACCGCCAGCGCCTCCGCGGCGACCAGGGCCAGCGCGGTCCGTGCTCCGGTTCCGATGTCCGTCGCGTTGATCCGTACGGTGAAGGTGCCGTCCGCCTCCGCGGTCATGGCCGCCGTGGACGGGCCGACCCCCGAGGAGTGCGTGGCCGCCGCCGTGCCCGTCCCGAGCAGCCAGCGACCCTCGCGGCGCAGTCCGGGACGGGGATCGCGCTCCGCCCAGCCGAACCTGCGGGTACCGTCCTCGAAGCAGGCGAGCAGGTTACGGCTGCTGAACGGCAGCCCGGACACGGGACCCACCTCGGGTTCGTTGCGGGCCCGCAGCGCGATCGGGTCCACGCCACACTTCTCGGCGAGTTCGTCGAGCGCCGACTCCAACGCGAACGAACCCGACGCCGCGCCGGGCGCGCGCATGAAGGTCGGGGTCGGCACGTCGAGCCGTACGAGCCGATGGGTGGTGTGGTGCGCGTCGGCGTCGTACAGCACGCGCCCCACGGCGGCGCTCGGCTCCAGGAACTCGTGCACGGTCGACGTGAGGGCCTGCGCCTGGTGGTCGAGTGCGCGCAGCCGCCCGTCGGAGTCGGCGCCGAGCCTGATCCGCTGCGCCGTCGGGCTGCGGTAGCCGACGAGCGAGAACATTTGACGGCGTGTCAGCACCATCCTGACCGGGCGCTGAAGGACGGTCGCGGCCATCACGGCGGCCACCTGGTGCGGTCGGACGCCCTTGGACCCGAAGCCGCCGCCGACGTGCTCGGACCGCACCCGTACCGAGGCCGGATCGAGGGAGAACAACTGCGCGAGCTCACCGGCCACCCACATGGTGCTCTGGTTGGAATCGACGACGTCGAGCCGGCCGCCGTCCCAGTGAGCCGTCGCCGCGTGCGGCTCCAGCGTGCTGTGGTATTCCTCCGGTGTGGTGTACTCCGCGTCCACGACGACGGCGGACGCGGCCAGTTCGGCCTCCACGTCGCCCTTCACCTCGTCCGTCGGCACGACGGAGTCCGCCGGCGTGTACACATCCGGACGGCCGGCGAAGAAGGCGACGTCGTGCGGCTCCTCGTCGTACTCGATCACGAGCGCCTCGGCGGCCTCCCTGGCCTGCTCGGACGTCTCGGCCACGACCAGCGCGACCGGCCAGCCCGCGTAGGGGACCTGATCGTGCTGGAGGATCGCGAGGGCCGGGTCCGGCGGGCCCACGATGCTCATGTAATCGGTGGTGACGCGCGGCGCGTTCTGGTGGTGCAGGACGGCGAGCACGCCGGGCATCGCGAGGACGGGGTCGGCCTCCACGGATCGGATGCGTCCGCGGGCGATGGTGGACAACACCAGCCAGCCGTGGGCCAGTTCGTCGAACGGGATCTCTCCGGCGTAGCGGGCGGCTCCGGTGACCTTGTCCCTGCCCTCCACGCGGATGTGCGCGGTGCCGACCGCACCGCTCATCGGGGTGGCCCGGGTCGTCGTGGTCATCGGGCGGCCTCCTCGGCGAGTTCGGTGAGTACGGCCACGACCAGGTTGCGCATCAGTGTCATCTTGTATCCGTTGCGGGGCAGGGGAGTGGCGGCGGCCAGTTCGGCGTCCGCGGCGGCGGCGAAGGCGTCGGCCGTCGCCGGCCCCCCGGTCAGGGCCCGCTCGGCCTCCCGGGCTCGCCACGGCCGGGACGCGACCGCCCCGAAGGCCAGTCGCACGTCGCGTACGAGCCCGTCCTCGACGTCGAGCGCGGCGGCGACCGAGCCGATCGCGAAGGCGTACGAGGCACGCTCGCGCACCTTGCGGTAGCGGGAGTTGGCGGCTGTGGGCGTCGGCGGCAGGGTGAGGCCGGTGATCAGCGCGCCGGGTGGCAGGGCGGTCTCCAGATGCGGGGTGTCACCCACGGGCAGATAGAAGTCGGCGAGCGGCAACTCACCCGGCCCGTCCGCGGTTTCGTATGACACGACGGCATCAAAGGCGGTGAGCGCCACCGCCATGTCCGAGGGGTGGGCGGCCACGCAGTGCTCGGAGGCGCCGAGGATCGCGTGGTTGTGGTGCTCGCCCTCGATGGCGGGGCATCCGCTGCCGGGGACGCGCTTGTTGCACGGCTTGGTCACGTCGGTGAAGTAGCCGCAGCGGGTGCGCTGGAGCAGATTGCCGCCGACGGTGGCCATGTTGCGCAGTTGCCCGGAGGCGCCGGCCAGCACGGCCTGCGTCAATGCCGGGTAGCGGCGCCGGACTTCGGGGTACGCGGCGAGGTCGCTGTTGGTGACGGTGGCGCCGATGCGCAGACCACCGTCTCTCGTCGACTCGATCCGGTCGAGGGGCAGTTCGCGTACGTCGACGAGCCGCGCGGGCCGTTCCACGCCGGTCTTCATCAGGTCGACGAGGTTGGTGCCGCCGCCCAGGTAGCGCGCGTCCGGATCGGCGTCGAGCAGCGCGACCGCGCCGGAGACATCGAGGACGCGCTGATAGCCGAACTCCCTCATGCGGCTGCCTCCTCGGCCTCGGCCTCGGTCGTCTGCGCCTCTGCCGCCTGTGCGACTGCCTGCACGATGGACACGTACGCGCCGCAGCGGCACAGGTTGCCGCTCATCCGCTCCCGGATCTCGTCCGCGCTGAGCGGTGGGGGCCCCGCTTCGGGTCGTACGTCATCGGTGACGGCGCTCGGCCAGCCCGCCGCGTGTTCCTCGATCACGCCGAGGGCCGAACAGATCTGGCCCGGAGTGCAGTAGCCGCACTGGTAGCCGTCGAGATCGAGGAACGCCTGCTGTACGGGATGCAGTTGCTGGCCCTCGGCGACGCCTTCGATGGTGGTGATCTCACGCCCCTCGGCGGCCACCGCGAGCTGGAGACACGAGACGGCACGGCGTCCGTCGATCAGTAACGTGCAGGCACCACACTGACCTTGGTCGCAGCCTTTCTTGGTACCTGTCAGGTCGAGATGCTCGCGCAGTGCGTCGAGCAGGGTGGTGCGGTGGTCGACGGGCAGGGTGTACTTCTCGCCATTGATGTTGAGGATAATGGCGCTGTACGTCGGGGGAACTGGGGTCATGGTCGGCCTTCCTTCGCGTGGGTGGTGCGCGTCGAAGCCGGACGGGACAATGCGGGTCGGCGAACAGTTCCGGCCGTTCGCGCAGGGGTGTCCGCGGTTAGAGTGGACTTAAGCGGACAACTGTCCGGTAGTCAGAAACCTAACGGCCAGTTGTCCGCTTAGCAAGGGAGGCCCTGACGTGATTCCTGGAAGGAGGACGGGTGCAGGACAGAAATGACGCGCCAATGCGCTCGGACGCGCAACGGAATCGCGAGCGCATCCTTGAAGTGGCCCTGGTGGAGCTGACCCGTTCAGCAGATGCTCCGCTGAGTTCGATCGCGAAGAAGGCGGGGGTCGGGCAGGGCACGTTCTACCGGAACTTCCCCAGCCGCGAAGCTCTCGTCCTGGAGGTGTATCGCCACGAAATGCAGCAGGTCGCCGACGCCGCGGCCCAGTTGCTGCAGACCCGCGCACCGGACCAGGCGCTGCGCGAGTGGATGGACCGCCTGGCCGAGTACGCCATGGCCAAGGCGGGGTTGGCCGACGCCATGAGCAAAGCGACCAGTGCGCCCGGGGGGCCTGCGCGACCGGGGCACGGCCCCGTGAGCGAGGCCGTCGCGCTCCTGCTGAAGGCGAACGAAGAGGCCGGCACCATCCGCCCCGGGGTGACACTCGACGACTTCATCCTCGCCATCACCGGCCTCTGGCACATCGATCCCCAGGGGGACTGGCAGGACCGCGCCGGGCGACTCATGGACCTCGTCATGGACGGCCTGCGCGCCGGCGCTCCGGGGCGCTGAGCGGGCGCCGTCGAGGGGCGATGCTCAACCGGCCGCCTGGCTGCTGTCCCGGAGTTTGCCCCAGCCGTGCCAGCGGTCGATCTCCAGCCAGGCGCTGACCCGGGCACGGTTCCGTTGCGGGTACGGGCGACCGCCATAGTGCCGGGACAAGCGGTCGATGTCGGCCAGGCCCTCGTCGTCGCGGATTTCGACCACCCGGCCGATGAGCGTGACATGCGTGTACCAGTTGCCCTCGTCGAGCACCGTGAGCGTGACCCGCGGGTCGTTGCGCAGATGATCGAGCCGCTTGCGGCCCTCGTCCATGTTGACCAGTACTCGCCCGTCGTCCTCCCAGAGGTACCAGGTGGCCGCGGACACCGGCTGCCCGTCGGAGCGCACCGTGGCGATGACAGCCGGGTTGGGCTTCTTCAGCATGGCGACGGCGGCGTCCGGGAGCGGCGGCTTCGACATAAGTCCTCCTGCTGGTCGCGATCTTCGCGTTCCTCATATGGTGCACGGCCGCGTGATGCGGATCCACGGTTGGTGCGCCCCCACGCTGCCACCACGTTTGCCTCCCGCGCAGGGGGAACGCGTCACGGTGACGGAGCCAGGAGAGGAGCCGATCATGAGCAGTGCAACCGGACTGCGGGTCGTCGTCACCGGTGCCACCGGGAACGTGGGCACCAGCGTGATGCGTCTTCTGAGCGAGGATCCGCAGGTGGACTCCGTACTCGGCATCGCGCGCAGGCTGCCCGACGAGCCGCCGGTGTCGTCGGCAAAGTGGGCCGCGGTGGATCTGACAGCGGAGTCCGAGCTGACCAAGCACTTCGAGGGAGCCGACGCCGTCGTCCACCTGGCCTGGAAGCTCCAGCCCGCCCGGGACCCGGCGGTCACCTGGCGCACCAATGTGCTCGGCAGCGTGAAGGTGTTCCACGCGGCGGCCACCGCCAAGGTGCCGACGCTGGTGTACGCCTCCTCGGTGGGCGCCTACTCGCCGGGTCCGAGGGAGCGTGCCGTGGACGAGTCATGGCCGACGCATGGCTGGCCGGAAGCGGCGTACTGCCGTGAAAAGGCCTATGTGGAGCGGGTGTTGGACACCTTCGAGTATGAGCGGCCGGAGACGCGCGTGGTCCGTATGCGGCCCGCCTTCCTGTTCAAGGAGGAGTCGGGGAGCCAGCAGCGCCGTCTGTTCGCCGGGCGCTTCAAGCCGGGACCGCTGGCCCGGCCGGAGCTGCTGCCCGTGCTGCCGGACGTCCGCGGATTGCGCGTACAGGCGCTGCACACCGAGGACGCGGCCGAGGCGTACCGGCTCGCCGTGACCAGCGATGTCCGTGGCGCCTTCAACCTGGCGGCCGAACCGCCGCTGGACGCCGAGGTGTTGGGTGAGCTGTTCCACTCCCGGCTGGTGCGGATGCCCCGCAAGGCGGCGCGGTCCGCGCTCGCCGCGGCCTGGGGTCTGCACCTGGTGCCCGCTTCGCCGCAGCTGTTCGACGCGGTGCTGCGGCTGCCCCTCATGGACTGCACTCGGGCCCGCCACGAACTGGGCTGGCGGCCGCGGTACACCGCGATCGAGGCGGTCGAGGAAGTCCTGCAGGGCATGCGCGAGGGCGCCGGCGAGGAGACCGCCCCGCTGGCGGGCGCGAAGGTCGGCTGACCCGGCCCCTCGGAGGTGAGCCCTTCAGCGGATGAGCGTCGCGAAGGCGGGTACTCGCCGAGCGCCTCCGGCGACGACGAGCAGCCGGGCGAGCAGCCGGCGGCCGGGGCAGCCGACGAGCAGCGGTGAAGGGAGCGCACGATGAGGGCCGTGACCTGGCAGGGCAAGCGCGAAGTACGGGTGGAGACCGTACCCGTCCCGGAGATCGAGGAACCGACGGACGCGATCGTACGCATCACCTCCAGCGGGCTCTGCGGCTCCGATCTGCATCTGTACGAAGTGCTCACCCCGTTCATGACACCGGGCGACATCCTCGGGCACGAGCCCATCGGCGTGGTCGAGGAAGTCGGCTCCGAGGTGACCGGGCTGAAGCCGGGCGACCGGGTCGTCGTGCCCTTCCAGATCGCCTGCGGGCACTGCTGGATGTGCGGCGCCGGGCTGCCCACGCAGTGCGAGACCACCCAGGTGCACGACTCGGGCATGGGCGCGGCGCTGTTCGGCTACACCAGGCTGTACGGCGGCGTGCCGGGCGCCCAGGCCGAGTATCTGCGGGTCCCGCAGGCGCAGTTCGGGCCGATCAAGGTACCGGACGGGCCGCCGGACGACCGCTACGTCTATCTCTCGGACGTCTTGCCGACGGCCTGGCAGGCCGTGCAGTACGCCGACATCCCGCCCGGCGGATCCGTCGCCGTCCTCGGCCTCGGACCGATCGGCGACATGTGCTGCAGGATCGCCCGGCTCCAGCGGGCCGAGATCGTCATGGGCGTCGACCTGGTGTCGGAGCGGCTGCGCCGGGCGCGCGAGCGGGGCGTGGAGACGTACGACCTGCGGCGGTACGAGGGACGCAAGGAACTCATCGAGGAGATCCGCGACCGGACCGACGGCCGTGGGCCCGACGCCGTGATCGACGCGGTGGGAACGGAGGCCCACGGCAGTCCCGTAGGACGGACCGCTCAGCAGATGTCCGCGATGCTGCCCCGCGCGTGGGCCGCCCGGCTCGCCGAACGGGCCGGCACCGACCGGCTGGCCGCGCTCCTCACCGCCATCGAACTGGTGCGGCGCGGCGGCACGATCTCGCTGAGCGGGGTCTACGGCGGCATGGCCTCGCCGCTGCCGCTGATGACGATGTTCGACAAGCAGATCCAGCTCCGGATGGGCCAGGCGAACGTACGGCGCTGGGTCGACGACATCCTGCCGCTGCTCACCGACGAGGACCCGCTAGGAGTCGACGGCTTCGCCACCCACCGGCTTCCGCTGGAGGAGGCGCCGCACGCGTACGAGATCTTCCAGCGCAAGCAGGAGGAAGCGGTGAAGATCCTCTTCCAGCCTTGAACCAAGAGGGCCGAGGGGCGCCAGATCAGGACGACGCAGCCGAGCGTACGAGCCAGTCGTACGCGGCCCGCGCCGTGAACTCGCTCTGGCCGTCGCGCAGCAGCAACCCGGCCGTGGCGAACGCCGGGTCGTCGGCCTGCGCCGCCAGGTACGGGATCGCGATGCAGCGCATCCCGGCCGCGTGCGCCGCCGCCGCGCCCGGAGCGGCGTCCTCGAGGACCACACAGTCCGCCGGGGCCGCTCCCAGTCGGCGTCCCGCCTCCAAGAAGACGTCCGGAGCGGGCTTGCCCCGGTCGACCTCCTCGGCCGAGACGACGGTGCGCAGCGAGGCGTCCAGGCCTGTGCCCGCCAGGATCGCCTCGATGGCCTCCCGCGAGGAACCCGAGGCCACGGCCATACGTACGCCCTCGGCGGCCAGCAGCTCCACGAACTTCCGCATCTCCGGATAGACGTGCGTGGCGGTGCGGGCCAGCGTCAGGTAGCGCCGGTTCTTCTCCGCGAGCAGCACGTCCCGCGGGGCCTCGAGGGCGTATCGCTCCTTCCAGTGAGCGACCGTCTCCGCGGTGCTGATGCCGACGTACTCCTCGAAGTCCGTCCAGGTGAAATCCGTGACGCCGTGCTCGGCGAGCGTCTGACGTCCTGCCTCGTAGTAGTTGGGCTCGCTGTCCACGAGTGTGCCGTCGAGATCGAAGATGACCGCGGTGCCGCCGAGAGTGCTCATGGCTTCCAGGATGCCAAGGGCGGGTTATCGGCCGTTGAACTGCTCTCGGCCGCCGATCGGTCTTTTGGCGTCTGGTCTTTTGGCGTCACCGGTCAGTTCTTGGCCGCGCGCCCGACCGCCTCCACGAGCGGCAGCAGCCGGTGCGGAACGCGCTCCCGCAGCGCCACCTCCGTACGGGTGCGGACCACGGCCGGCAGGCTGATCAGCGCCTGGATCACATCCTCCAGATGGGCGTTGTCGCGCGCGACGACCCGGGTCAGCAGGTCACCGCCGCCGGTGATCGAGAACGCCTCGATGATCCCGGTACTGCGGCCAGGGCGTCGCCCACCTCGTCGAGATGGCCCTGCGTGACCTCGATGTGCACGAAGGCGAGCACGGGGTGGCCGAGCGCGGCGGGGGAGAGGGAGGGGCCCGTGCCGGTGATCACGCCGTCGCGTTCCATGCGGTCGAGCCGGGCCTGGAGCGTGCCGCGGGCGATGCCGAGGGTGCGGGCGTACTCGCGGACGCTGGTGCGGGGCTGCTCCAGGAGCAGTCGCAGGATGCGGGTGTCGAGTGCGTCGACGGCCATGGTCCGTTGGCCTCCCTGCGGTCTGGGCTGATCGCCCCCGACTGTACCAATGGCTCAGCCGATCGCGAGCCTGTTGAGCCACTGCCCTCCCCTCGCTTACCTTGTGGCTGTACATGGCGTCGTGAAGCGCCGGACGGCAAGGAAGCCGGAACCGGACCCGCGGCGCCATTCCCATGTCCAGAAGGTCGTTGTGGTGAAGAAGATGTTCATGGCCCCGGATCCGGGGCTGGTACGGCTCCGGCTCGCGCTGCGGGCGGTCCTCGGCGTCGGTCTCGCGGTGACGACCTGCGAACTCGCCGGGCTCTCGCTGCCCGCCTCGATCACGGGCGGGCTCGCCGCGCTTCTCTCGCTGTTCACGGTCGGCGACCCGACCGTGCGCGGCCAGGCGGCCACCACTGCTCTGCTGCCCGTCGTCGGCTTCCCTGTGCTCGCCCTCGCCACCGTGCTGCACTCGGTGCCGGCCGTGCGGGACGCGGTCTGGCTCGCCGTGATCTTCTGCGGGGTGTACGCCCGCCGCTGGGGGCCGCGTGGTCACGCGCTCGGCATCTTCGCGTTCATGACCTTCTTCATCACCCAGTTCCTGCACGCCGTCCCCGGTCAACTGCCGCAGCTGTACGCCGCGATGGCCCTGTCGCTGGCCGCCACCTCGGCCGTGCGCTTCGGCGTGTGGTGCATCGAGCGACGTACCCCGCCGCCGGCGCTTCCCGCCCCGCTCGACGGTCGCGGGCTCGCCCGGCCGACCACCCGGCAGGCCTTCCAAGCGACGGCCGCCTGCGCCTTCGCGATGGCGGCGGGCCAGTTCCTGTCGCACGAGCGCTGGTACTGGGCCGTAGGCACCGCCTGGTGGATCTTCGTCAACACGGCCTCCCGCGGCGAGACGCTGGTACGCGGCTTCCGGCGCCTCGTCGGCACGGTCACCGGAATCGCTGCCGGGCTGCTGATCGCCGTACCGCTGCACGGCGCGCCGACGCCCACGGCAGTGATCGTCGCCGTGTGCGTGTGGGGCATCTTCTACACGGCGGCGCTCTCGTACAGCTGGATGATGTTCTTCGTCACCGTCATGGCGGGCCTGCTGTACGGGCTCCTCGGCGTGCTGCATCCGGGGTTGCTGGGGCTGCGTCTCGCCGAGACCGCGGCCGGTGCGCTCGGTGCCGCGCTCGCCGTCGCACTGATCCTGCCGGTCACCACGCACGCGGTGACCGATCGCTGGGTGGCGCGGGCCGTGCACGCCGTACACGACTGCACCTCGGCGGCGGCCCGGCGCCTTGCCGGTGACCTGGACGCCGACCCCGCGCGGCCCGCCGCGGAGTTGGAGGCGCTGCTCGGCCGGGTACGGTTCGCGCTCGCCCCGCTGGTCCACCCGCTCAACCCGATGCGGGCTCGCAAGGCCAGGGCCCGGCAGGTGCTCGCGCTGCTCGACGACTGCGCCCGCGAGGTACGCGGTCTCGCGGCCGTCGCCGCCGACCCCGACGCCTCGCACGACGCCCGCCTCACCGCGGCGTGCGGACGGGTCGAGGCGGCGATCGAAGGGCTTAGCGCTCCGCTGAGAGCCCGGCGCGTCAGCTACGGGTCCGTCGTGGCTGGTCGTGCGCCCAAGCTCTCGGCTTCGCTCGAACCCGGGGGAACCCGCATCGCGGCGGAACCGCAAATGTCCCAGCCCCGCGCCTCTTTGGAGCGCTACCGCACCGCACCGGAGCTTGCCGGACTCGGCGCGATGCCGGAACGTGCCGTGGCGTCGTCCGCGGGGACGCCGGGCGTGGGAGTGCCGGCCGCGGGGGCGCAGGACGTAGGGACGCCCAGCCACGACCGCGGAGCCGACCAGGCTCTCGCCCACCTCCACAGTCTGGAGCACGCGCTGGCCGCTCTGGCCGCGCCGCTGCAGGGCTCCTCGACGGCGAGGGCCTGAGCACGCACGCAAGCCGTCACACGGGCGGTCTGCTTGGTCCAGTCCTTTGATCGTCTGCTGCTACCGTCGCCCCGACAGCGCGGCACCGAGAGGGGACGGCAGTGGCAGACGGCGGCAGGCGGCAACGGCGTGCGTTCATCGGCTCGTTCACGGCGGCTGGAGGTCTCGGTGTCCTCACCGCGGCCCTCGACGAGGACAGCGGCGCACTGACGGCTCTCAGCAGCGTTGACAGCGTCCCCGACCCTTCGTACCTCGCACTGTCGCCCACCGGGGACATGCTCTACACGGTCGTCGAGACGGCCGAGGGCGCGGTGGCCGCGTACCGCGTCAAGGGCGACAAACCGGAACTCGCGGGCCCGCCGGTCCCGGTTGACGGCAGCGGGCCCACCCACCTCTGCGTGCACGCCGGACACGTCCTGACCGCCAACTACGGCTCCGGCAGCGTCAGCGCCGTGCCCATCCGCGCGGACGGCACCCTGGAGAGCGCCGCCTCCGGTGTGCTCCAGCACTCCGGCGCAGGCCCGCACACCCAGCGTCAGCAGGGCCCGCACGCCCACCAGGTGCAGCCCGACCCGAGCGGGCGGTGGGCCGTGAGCGTCGACCTGGGCACGGACTCCGTACGGGTGTGCGCGCTGCGGGACGGGGCGCTCGAGGTGCACCGCGAGATCGCGCTGCGCCCCGGGTCGGGGCCCCGCCACCTCGCGTTCCATCCGGACGGCGAGCACGCGTACGTGGTCAACGAGCTCGCGCCCACCGTCACCGTCTGCCGCTGGGACGCCGCTGACGGCACCCTGCGGCCGGTCGGCGAGACGCCGGTGCTGCCGGTCGCCCCGGACGGCGACGCGTACCCCTCGGGCATCGTCGTTTCACCTGACGGCCGCTTCGTGTGGACCGCCACCCGGGGCCAGGACGTCCTCTCCGTGCTCGCGGCCGACGCGGACGAGCTTCGCCCGGTCATCACGGTGCCCTGCGGCGGCAACTGGCCGCGCGCGCTCGCCCTCGCCCCTTCGGGACGCTTCCTGTACGTGGCGAACGAGCGCTCCGGCGACGTCACCTGGTTCGCGCTCGACCAGGACACCGGCATCCCGCGCCGCGGCGGCTCCATCGAGGCGCCCGCGGCGTCGTGCGTGGTGTTCGACTAGCGACCAGACACGACTGGCGACCAGACACGACTGGCGACCAGACACGACGAAGGGCCCGTTCCTGCGAGAGGAGCGGGCCCTTCGTCGTACAGCGTGCGGTGTCAGCGAACCGGCGCACCCTGCGGCTGCTGCGGGGCGATGCCCAGTGCCGTCGTGTACTTGGAGAGCGCGAGCTTGCCGATCGCCGGGTACGCGCCGAGCCCCTCGGCGGCGGAGCAACCCGCCTCCTTCGCGGCCGCGTCGAGAAGCGTCGAGTCGAGCTCGGGGCCGATCAGGTACGGCGCGAGCGCCAGCTGCTGGGAGCCCGAGGAACGCAGCTGCTCGGCGGTGGAGGCGATCGCGCCCTCCTCGTCGAGCGCCGCCGCCATCACCGGCACGGCGAGGCGGGCGGCGAGCAGCATGCCGGTGATCCCGGCCGCCTGTACGGCCTCCTCGCCACCCACGGACGCCAGGATGATGCCGTCCGCGGCGGTCGCCACGGTGAACAGCCGGGCGCGGTCGGCGCGCGCCAGACCCGCCTCGGAAAGACGGACGTGCAGCGCCTCGGCGAGCAGCGGGTGCGGGCCGAGCACATCGGTCAGCTCGGCAGCGACACGGCTCTCCATGACCGCCTGGCGGATACGGCGCAGCAGCGCGTTGTCCGGGCCCGCGAGCAGCGGCACGACGACGGCGACGGGGCCCTCCGGCTCCCTGACGTCCACGCCGGCGGCACGGGCCTGCTCAAAGCGTGCGGTGCGCTCCTCAGCGGCGTGCACAAGCACCGACTGAAGCGTGGGGAACTCCGATTCGTCACCGTCGAGGTACCCGATCCGGGCGTCGAGGCCGGGCAGCTCGGAGCGTGCGATGCTCACGACCTCCTCGGCAAGGCTGCGCACGGCACCGCTGGGCGTGCCGGGCACCGCGAGGAGCAGCGCGGGCGCGCCCTCGGGAGCCGACAGCGGCTCCGGACGGCGGTGCCGCCCGGGCTGGCGGGGTCGCGGCATTCGTACTGGCAGGCCGGACTCGGGCCCAGTGGGGGAGCTCATGGCGCCGCATGTTACTGGTTTCTGGGGCTCCCCTGTTCGGGGAGGGTGCAGGTGAGCGGTATACGTCCGGTTTTGTCTGATGAGTTACGTACGGATTGATCTCTTTGCGTACGTACGGATCAAGGGCCGGGGGTCTCGGGTGCCGGGGTCTCCGCTGCGAGGGCCTCGGGCGTGTGGGGCTCCGCCACCACGTGCAGCATGTCCACCTCGCGCGGCAGCGTCAGCCGGTCCTCGGCCAGGTCGGCGGCGATGCGTACGGCGCCGGCGAGCGGATCGCCCGCGGCCGGAACCTGTCGCGCATACGGCAGCCGGTCCGTCAGCGCGGCACGCAGGGGTACGAGCAGGGGGTCGCCCATCTTGAACAGTCCACCCGTAAGGGCGACTTGGACTTCCCCGGTGACCTCGTCGCTGGTGGGACAGACCGCGTGGGCCGCGTCGGCGATGTGCCGGGCTGCCTCGGCCAGGATGCCCGCGGCCACCGGGTCGCCGTCCGCGCAGACGGCCACCTCGGGTGCGAAGGACGCGAGCAGGGCGGGGCGGTCGGTGCGCGGGTAGAGCTGCCCGGGCCAGGTGTCGGCCGGGCCGAACATCGCCTCGCCGCGCGCCAGGAGCGGGGCCGATCCCCCGGAGCGTCCGTCGTGCGCGCGCAGGGCCGCTTCGAGTCCGGCTCGCCCGATCCACGCCCCGCTGCCGTGGTCGCCCAGCAGATGGCCCCAGCCGTCCGCCCTGCGCCAGCTCGTCCGCTCCATGCCGATCGCGATCAGACCGGTGCCGGCCGCGACCACCGCACCCGGCCGCTGCCCCAGTGCGCCCACGTACGCGGTGACCCCGTCTGCGGCCAACGCGAGCCTGTGCACGCCCAGTTCGCGTGCCAGCGCGGACGGCAGGTCGGCGCGCAGGGAGTCACCCAGAGAGGTGTAACCCGCGGCCCCTACGGTGACGGCGGCGAGTGTGGCGATCCCCGCGTCCGCCATCAACTGCCGCGCCATCGGCACCAGTTGCTCCACCAGATGCCCGGAGTCGATACCGCGCGGCCCCGTCCGCACCGGCTCCCTGGACTCCAGCGGAGCCGTACTCCCGCCGTCCAGGCCCTCCTGGCCACCCTTGACCGCCAGTACGGCCCGCAGACCCGAACCCCCGGAGTCCACACCCAGTACGCCCGACAGCTCGCCGGGACCGGTCACGGCAGCCGCCAGTCCACGGGTTCGCCGCCCTGACGGACCAGCAGGTCGTTGGCGCGGCTGAACGGGCGCGAACCGAAGAAGCCGCGGTCCGCCGACATCGGCGAGGGATGCGCCGACTCCACCGACGGCAGGTCACCGAGCAGCGGCCGGAGGTTACGGGCGTCGCGCCCCCACAGGATCGACACCAGCGGCCCACCACGCTCGGCCAGCGCTCTTATCGCCTGCTCCGTGACCTCCTCCCAGCCCTTGCCCCGGTGCGCGGCGGGACGGCGCGGGGCTGTGGTCAGCGCCCTGTTGAGCAGCAGCACGCCCTGCTTGGTCCAGGGCGTCAGGTCGCCGTTGGACGGCTGCGGCAGACCCAAGTCGCTGCCCAGCTCCCGGTAGATGTTGATGAGGCTGCCGGGCAGCGGCCGCACCTCGGGCGCGACCGAGAACGACAGCCCCACCGCATGTCCCGGTGTCGGATAAGGGTCCTGGCCGACGATGAGAACCCGGACCTCCTCGAACGGCTGCTGGAAGGCACGGAGCACATTCGAGCCCGCCGGGAGATAGGTGCGTCCCGCGGCGATCTCCGCACGCAGGAAGTCGCCCATCTCGGCGATCCGTCCGGCCACGGGTTCCAGGGCCTTGGCCCAGCCCGGTTCGACGATTTCATGCAACGGTCGTGGAGCCACGGCGTCACCCTACTGGCGCCCGGACGGGCTCCATCAACCGGTGGCCGCGGAACGACCAAGCGTGATACGTCCGTTGACGGCCAGGGGTGGCCAGGGCTCAACAGGTGACCGCGAGAGCTCAGTCGATCACCGCCGCCCGTACGCACAGCACATCCGGCAGATGCGACGCCAACTGCCGCCAGCTGTCCCCGTCGTCGGCCGAGGCGAACACCTCTCCGTTCCGATTGCCGAAGTACACGCCCGCCGGGTCCGCGCCGTCGGTGCACATCGCGTCGCGCAGCACCGTGCCGTAATGGTCCTCTTGCGGAAGTCCCGCCGAGAGCGCCTCCCAGGTCTTGCCCGCGTCCGCCGTGCGGAAGACCCGGCATCGGCGCTCGGCCGGGACCCGGTCCGAGTCGGCGGTGATCGGGAACACATACGCCGTGTCCCCGCGGTGCGGGTGAGCGGCCGCGGCGAATCCGAACGTGGACGGCAGGCCCTCGCCGATGTCCGTCCAGTGCGCGCCCGCGTCGTCGCTTCTGTAGACACCCCAGTGGTTCTGCAGATACAGCCGGTCCGGCGTCGCCGCGTCCTGTGCGATCTTGTGCACGCACTGGCCGAACTCCGGGTTCGGATCGGGCAGGAACACCGCGGAGACACCGGAGTTGGAGGGCGCCCAGCTCTCACCGCCGTCCTGCGTACGGAAGACACCGGCCGTGGAGACAGCGACCGTCACCGCGCGCGGATCGCGCTGGTCCGTGATGACCGTGTGCAGGCCCTCTCCGCCGCCGCCTGGCACCCACTGCGAGCGCGTCGGGTGCTCCCACAGGGGACGGACGAGTTCGAAGGTCTCGCCGCGGTCCTCGGAGCGGTACAACGCGGCCGGTTCCGTGCCCGCGTACACCACGTCCGGCTCGGCCGCCGCCGGATGCAGCTGCCACACCCGCTCCAGCGAAGCCCCCGTGTCCTGGGGGAACTTGACCGCGGGCTTGGCCGGTTCGGTCCAGGTGCGGCCCAGGTCGTCGGAGTGGAACACGGACGGGCCCCAGTGCGCGCTGTCCCCGCCGACGAGGAGCCGCGGCACATCGCCGCGGGTGTCGATGGCGACGGAGTAGACGGCCTGCGCGTTGAAGTACGGACTGTCGTCGAACTCCCAGGCGCCGCCGCGCCGTCGCCCGATGAACAGGCCTTTCCGTGTGCCTACGGTGAGCAGTACGTCGGCCATGCCGACCACCTCCGGACGTCGTTGTCAGCAGACACGGGTCAGTCTGCACCCAGGCACTGACAATCACCTCTGGACGCGCCATCCGCGCAGGTCAGACGGTATCTCGGCGACCAACGGTGATGTGGGGAACGTCTCCCTGTGAGCACCGGGGCGATCGCTCGCGTATGGGAGGGAGGGGGACTGGTGCGTCGGTGAGGAGATTGGGGCGTTCGATGGCGGCATTCCGTGGTCCGAAGGTGTGGCTGTGGCGATGGCGGCGCAACCCGCTGCGGCGCCGCAGCGACGAACTGGAGTCCTGGCTCCTGCTCACCACCTGGACCCTGATGCTGGTCACCGGTCTGTTCGCCGGACTGGGGACGGCACACGCGGTCGAGAGCACCCTGGCCCAGCAGCGCGCCGAGTGGCATCCCGTCCTCGCCCTGACCACTAAGAACACCCCCGCCGCGAGCACCTCCGCGGCCAGCCACGAACGGATCTGGGCCGAGGTGCGCTGGACCGCGGCGGATGGTGCGCCGCACACCGGCCAGGCGCGTGTCGACCCCGGCAGCACCGCCGGTACCCCCGTCGTCGTGTGGACGGACCGCGACGGCCGCCTCGTCACCAAGCCTGCCAGCGCGCACCAGGCCGGACTGCGGGCCGGAATGTCCGGGGTGCTGGTGGGCGCCTGCGCCGCCGCCGTGCCCCTCGGCGGCGGGCGGCTGTTGCGCAAGCGCCTGGACCAGCGGCGCATGGAGCAGTGGGACGCGGAATGGGAGAAGTTCGGCCCGCAGTGGGGGAGGAAGACGGGCTGAGGGGGCGCGCTCAGACGGACCGGTGGTACTGGTCCGGAACGTGCGCCTCGGCGCCGAGTTCCCGCGCCGCATGCCGGGCCCATGACGGGTTGCGCAGCAGCTCCCGGCCCAGCAGCACCGCGTCCGCCTCACCATTGGCGACGATCTTCTCGGCCTGCTCGACCTCGGTGATCAGGCCGACCGCGGCGACGGGCATGGACGTCTCGCTCTTCACGCGGGCGGCGAAGGGAACCTGGTAGCCCGGGCCGACGGGGATCCGGACCCCCGAGGCGTTGCCGCCGCTGGAGACGTCCAGCAGATCGACGCCATGGGCAGTCAGTTCGGCGGCGAAGCGGACCGTGTCGTCGGCCGTCCAGCCGTTCTCCTCCAGCCAGTCGGTGGCCGAGATCCGGAAGAAGAGGGGCTTGTCGTCCGGCCATACGGCCCGTACGGCGTCGACGACTTCGAGAGCCAGGCGTGTGCGGTTCTCGTACGAGCCGCCGTACGCGTCCGTGCGGCGGTTGGAGTGCGGGGAGAGGAACTCACCGATCAAGTAGCCGTGCGCACCGTGGATTTCGACGATCTCGAAGCCGGCGGCGAGAGCGCGCCGCGCGGCGTCGGCGAACTGCTCGACGACCTCCCGGATCCCCTCGACCGTGAGCTCGGTCGGCACCGGGTGGTTCGCGTCGAAGGGGAGCGGGCTGGGCCCGAGCGGCTGCCAGCCGTGCACCTCGGGACCGACCGGAGCGCCGCCCTTCCACGGGCGGTCGGTCGAGGCCTTGCGTCCGGCGTGCGCGAGCTGCACGGCCGGAACGGTGCCCTGCCCCTTGAGGAAACCGGTGATCCGGCGGAAGGCCTCGGTCTGTGTGTCGTTCCAGATGCCGAGGTCGTACGGCGAGATCCGGCCCTCGGCGCTGACGGCCGTGGCCTCGACGACGATCAGCCCCGTACCGCCGGTGGCGCGCGCCGCGTAGTGCGCGAAATGCCAGTCGTTCGGGGCGCCCACGTCCGGGCCTTCGGGCGCCGCCGAGTACTGGCACATCGGGGGCATCCAGACTCGGTTCGGGATGGTCACATCGCGCAGGGTGTAGGGCTCGAAGAGCGCGCTCACGGCGGACTCCAATCGTCACGGGGCCGGGTTACGACTCGTACGATAAGCATCGTAGTACGGGAGATGTCAAACTACGAGAGTTCTCGTACAATGAAACCCTCCGGAGCGATACTGCCCTCGGAGACCTGGGAACCCGCCGGACCTCCGGACCCGAAGGCCCGAGCACAAGGACTGGAGCCCGCCGTGACGACCGCCGCCCCCACCAGCAGCCGTGAACTCCCGCACCCCACACGCGAGGAGCTCCGGCTGGAAGCCGTGCTGCACGCACTCTCCGACCCCATGCGGCTCCTGGTCGTACGAGAGCTCGCCGCCGACGGCGACGAGCTCTCCTGTTCGCACTTCGACCTGCCCGTCACCAAGTCCACGACCACGCACCACTTCCGGGTGCTGCGCGAGAGCGGAGTGATCCGGCAGGTCTACCGGGGCACCGCCAAGATGAACGGGCTGCGCCGGGACGACCTGGACGATCTCTTCCCGGGACTTCTCGACAGCGTCCTCGCCGCCGCCGCTCGTCAGGCCGACCGCCTCGAGGACAGCTGAACCGCCCTTGGAGACACGGCAGTTGAAGAGCAAGCCCCTTACCGGGCGTTCGCCGCCCGGGCCGCCTCCATCAGCGACTGCCAGTCCGGAAGCTTCACCACGCTCCGACCCAATGAGGCCCCCAGCTCCGCCTCCGCCCGCTCGATCGCCAGCCAGCCCGACCACTCGACCGGCCGCAGACCCTCCGCACGCAGCACCTCGAGGGGATCGTCCGGCACCTCACGGCGTACGAGTTCGGGGGCGTCCTCCAGCAGCGAGGTCACCGTCTCCTTCGAGCAGGGCCGGTTGGTGCCGATCACTCCCGTCGGACCCCGCTTGATCCACCCCGCCACGTACTCGCCCGGCGCCACCGAGCCCTCGCGCAGGACCCGTCCCGCGAGATGCGGCACCGTGCCGCGTTCGGCGTCGAAGGGCAGACTCTCCAGCGGCACCCCGCGATAGCCGACCGAGCGCAGGACCAGCTGCGCCTCGATGTCCTCGTACTGCCCCGTGCCCGTCACGCCGCCGTGTCCGTCCGGCACCGTCCGCTCGAAACGCACCGCGCCGACCCGTTCCCCGGCGGGGAGCAGCTCGACCGGGCGCAGGAAGAAACGGAGCCGGATCCGCCGGGAACCGCCACTCGGTGGCTGGGTGGCCCAGCCGCGCAGCACCTCCACGTTGCGGCGCTGGGCGGCGGGGAGCGCGGAGGGGTCCGCGTACGCCGGATCGAGCGCCAACTCCTCGGGGTCCACGACCACTTCGGTGTCGGGCAGTGTGCCCAGCTCCCGTAGCTCCTTGGTGGTGAAGCGGGCCTGGGACGGGCCGCGCCGCCCCACCATCTGGATGTCCCGCACCTGGCTGTGGGCCAGCGCGGCGAGGGCTCCCTGCGGCATGTCGGTGGGGCTCAGCTCCGCGGCGCTGCGGGCCAGCATCCGGGTCACGTCCACCGCGACGTTGCCCACGCCGATGACGACGGCCGCCCGCGCGCCGAGCACGAAGCCGTCGGCGGTGGCGTCCGGATGCGCGCTGTACCAGGACACGAACTCGGTCGCCGACCAGCTCCCCGGCAGCTCCTCGCCGGGCACTCCGAGATGCCGGTCGGTGGCGGCTCCCACGCAGTACACGACCGCGTGGTACAGCTCCCGCAGCCGGGCGGCCGGCACCCCGCCCGGGCCGACCTCGACACCGCCCAGGAACCGCACCCGCTCGTGCTCCAGAACCGTACGCAGATTGTTCTGCAGCGACTTGATCTTCTCGTGGTCGGGGGCCACGCCGTACCGCACCAGTCCGTACGGGCACGGCAGCCGGTCCAGTACGTCCACGTGGACCCCCGGCACCTGGCTCTGCTGGACGAGACTCTGCGCGGCGTAGACCCCACTCGGCCCCGAACCGACCACGGCGACGTGCAGCACGGCGGAACTCCTTCCCGTAGGAGAACGAGGAGATCGCTGCTACCTCCAGAATCGCACCGAGCCGCCGTCCACGGGAGGGCCACGAACGCGTCGCTACGCCACCGGAGTGCACCACCCGGGCGCCGTGCGTGCCGTCGTCAGGGCATGTCCCGCATCTTGTTGATCTCCGTCGTCTGCTGGGCGATCACGTCGTCGGCCATTTCGCCGATCTGGACGTTGTTGCCCTGTGCGAGCACATCCGTGGCCATGGTGATGGCGCCGTCGTGATGGGTGATCATCAGCTTGATGAACAGCTCGTCGAAGGCCTTCCCCTTTGCGGCACGCAACTTCTTGAGCTGGGCCTCGGTCGCCATACCGGGCATCGCTTCATGGTCGTGCGCCTGGCCCTTCTTCGCGCCGCCGTGCGCGTGCTGCCAGGCCTTCATGGCGTCGATCTCCGGCCCCTGCGCGGCCGCGATCCGCTCGGCGAGGCGCTTGACCTGGGTCGACTCGGCGCGTTTCGGGGCGAGTTCGGTCATGTCCAGGGCCTGGGCGTGATGCTCGATCATCATCCGCGCGTAGTCGAAGTCCGCCGAGTTGGGGGAGTCGTCGGGCAGCCGCTTCTCGGCGTCCTCGGCGGAGAGCGTCTCGGCCGCCTCGCCCGGTTTCCCCGGAGCGATCACCGAAGGGCCCTTGCCCGACGCGGACTTGGGGTCGTCGTCCGAACCGGTGCAGCCGGCGAGCGTGAGCACGGCGACCGTCACGGAGGCGGTGACCATGTGACGGTACGTACGACGGATGAGCACAGCGGCCTCCTGTGGCACATGAAAGGGCGGACACCTTGTGGGTGTTGAGAGACGTCCTACCCCGTTACCGATCGCCGATGACATGTTGCCGTTCGTGAATGATCGGAGAGATTCGTTACGACTGCATTGCGCCCTGTTGTTCTGAGCATGATGAAGACGATACTGCCGTGGTGCCTTAACCGTTCAACTGCGAACGGCTACAAGGGAGGACGCAGTGACCCTGTTGAACAACCACCGAACACGGCGCAGACGACTGGGAGTTGTCGCCACCGCGGCCGGACTCCTGGCCGCGCTGCTCACGGCCGGTCCGGCGGTCGCCACCCCGGACCCGGGGGACACGCCGGCCACCCCGGACAAGGTCTCCAAGAGCAAGGCGGCCGAGGTCAGGGAAGCGATCGAGAGCGGCGACATACCCGGCAAGGACGAGATCGTCCACTCGGACAACATCACCCACGTCGGCAACACCCCCAAGGACGCCCTGCCCGGCACCAACTCCGACCTGGCCTTCCAGGGGAAGTACGCGTACGCCGGCAACTACGACGGCTTCCGCGTCTTCGACATCAGCAACCCCAAGGCCCCGAAGACGGTCGCCCAGGTGCTCTGCCCCGGCTCGCAGAACGACATCTCCGTCTCCGGCAACCTGCTCTTCCTCTCCACCGACTCCTCGCGCAGCGACAACTCCTGCAACAGCACCTCGCAGCCCGCGACCGAGAAGTCCTCGTGGGAGGGCATGAAGATCTTCGACATCAGCGACAAGCGGAACCCCCGCTACGTCGCCGCCGTCGAGACCGCCTGCGGCTCGCACACGCACACGCTGGTGCCCGAGCGCCGGAACGTCTACGTGTACGTCTCCTCGTACTCGCCCAGCGCCACCTTCCCGGACTGCAAGCCGCCGCACGACGGCATCTCGGTCATCAAGGTGCCCCGCAAGGCGCCCCAGAAGGCGGAGGTCGTCGGCTTCCCGGTGATCTTCCCCGGTGAGGGTCCCGACGGCGGCGGCAACCCCGGCGCACCCACCAACCCGGGCGTCTCCAAGACCACCGGCTGCCACGACATCACCGTGCTGCCCTCCAAGGACCTCGCGGCGGGCGCCTGCATGGGCGACGGCATCCTGTTCTCCATCAAGGACCCGGAGAACCCGAAGGTCATCGACCAGGTCCAGGACAACGTGAACTTCGCGTTCTGGCACTCGGCGACCTTCAACCAGAAGGCGAACAAGGTCGTCTTCACCGACGAGCTGGGCGGCGGCGGCGCGGCCACCTGCAACGCGGCCATCGGACCCAACCGCGGCGCCGACGGCATCTACGACCTCGTCGGCAAGGGCGACAAGCGCAAGCTGGTCTTCAAGAGCTACTTCAAGATCCCGCGCCACCAGGCGGACACCGAGAACTGCGTGGCCCACAACGGCTCGCTGATCCCCGTCAAGGGCAGGGACATCATGGTCCAGGCCTGGTACCAGGGCGGCGTCTCCGTCTGGGACTTCACCAACTCCTCGAAGCCCAAGGAGATCGCCTACTTCGAGCGCGGTCCGATCGCCACAGACGCCCTGACGTTCGGCGGTAGCTGGTCGGCGTACTACTACAACGGCTACATCTACTCGAACGACACCGCTAAGGGCTTCGACGTCCTGAAGATCAGCGACCGGCGTACGGACCCGGCGAAGTGGATCCGTATGTCCGAGCTGAACGTGCAGACCCAGCCGGACTACTTCGGCTGGTGGGGCTGATCGGCGCGGCCGGCTCGGCTTGCCGCGTCGGCTTCGCGGTCCTGGGGCGAGAAGAATCGTGACAGGTCTGCGCCACAGGTCCCGCCGGGCGCTTCGGCGTCCGGCGGGACACCCAGCTCCCAGTCGAGCCGGTACCGCTTGAACAGCTCGGCCCGCAGGGTCGCCAGCGGCATCGGAACGCCCGGCACCAGGGCCGCGAACACCGAGCCCATCAGCAGCGCCCGCAGCATCGGATAGTCGGCGGCGGGGTCCGCGGAACCGTACCGGGAGACGGTGTCCTTGAGCAGCTCCGCCAGGCGCTGCTGCTCCGGGCACTGCACCAACCCCTCGGCCTGCAGTATCCCGGCCATGTGCTGGCGCATCAGCACCGGATGGTCCCGGGCCAGGCCCAGGACCGCGTCGATGGCGCGCGCCAAGCGCTCCCGCCCGTCCTCGGTGCGCGGCTCCCGCTCCAGCGCCTCCCGGAGCGTGCAGTGCATCAGCCGGTGGACAGCCGACTGCACGAGCTGCCGCTTGCCCGGGAAGTAGTACGAGACGAGTCCGCGCGCGGAGCCCGCACGGTCCGCGATGTCGCCAAGTGTTGTCGCCTCGTAACCATGCGCGCTGACCAGCTCAAGTGCCGCCTGCAGCAGCTTTTCCCGGGATCGCCGCCGCAACTCTTCATTGACCGAGCGGCTGCGGGGGGACATCCTGTAACTCCTGTGTTGACTGGCTGCCAGCCAACTATACTCAGCGGGTCCATGGCGACCCCTTCTCAGGGGTCCCTCTCGGGCTGCCGTCCGCCTGGGCGACGCGGGGGATCGTCCAGGCGGACGGGAATCTCAGAGCCGTCAGCCGACCAGGTCCAGCACCGGTCGCAGCCCGTCCGGGCGCTCGGTCACCGGCAGATGGTCGACGAAGTGCACCCCGCAGCCCAGAGCCGCCGCGCCGCCGTCCGCATGGCGGCTGTCGCCCACCATCAGCACGTCCCGCGGATCGACGCCGAGGGCGTCGCAGGCGATCGCGAACAGGCGTGGGTCCGGCTTCTGGATGCCGTGTTCGTACGACAGGACGTAGGTGTCGACGTACGGGTCGATGCCGTGGTCTCGGAAGACGGGCCGCAGATCCCAGCCGATGTTGCTGACCACGCCGACCGCCACACCGCGCTCACGCAGCGCGCCCAGCACCTCGGCCGTGTCGGGGTACGGGCGCCACGCGGCCGGTGCCATATGGCGGGCGTACAGCGCGTCGTGCAGGGCGGGATCGGGCAGCGGCACCTGACGGGAGAGGCCGGTGTACGCGGCGCGGTGCAGCGCGGCGCTCTTGTCGCGGATCTCCCACACATGGGCGAGCTCATCGGGGATCCGCCGCGAGGGGAAGGACCCGCCGGGCAGCGCGCCCACCTCGTCCAGTTCCCGGGCCGCGCGGATCAACTCGGGCTCGGGGAGGGACACTTCGGCCTCGGCCAGCGTCGTGCGCAGCCAGGACTCGGTGGATTCGATACGGAAGAGCGTTCCGGAGAAGTCGAATAAGACAGCAGTCACGCGCTGGACCTTACCGGTGTTCCTGTTCTTCCTGTTGGGCAAGTGGCCGCTGTGGCACATCGGGCGAAGGCGCCCGCCACCGCTCGTACGCCACCACCGTCAGCGCGACGGTCAGCGCGCCGAGCAGCCAGCCGCCGAGCACGTCCGTCGGCCAGTGCACGCCGTTCCAGACGCGGGTGAGGCCCACACCGATCACGGAGACCGCCGCGAGGGTCAGGGCGATGCGCCACAGGACGCGCCCGGCGCCGTACAGGTGCAGGAGCCACAGCAGCAGGCCGCAGACCACCACCGCCGTCATGGCGTGGCCGGACGGGAAGGCGGCGTAGTGCGCCGAGTCCACGGGGTCGCGCCACACGGGGCGCTCCCGGCCGACCGCGGCCTTCATGCCCTGCTGGAGCAGGGTTCCGAGCAGGGTGGCGGCAGCCAGCCACAGGGCGGGCCGCCAGGCCGAGCGCCGGATGATCAGCCAGAGCACGGTCGCCGTGGCCAGGGCGCGCATGGTCCAGGGGTCCCAGACCCAGTCCGTCAGGATGCGGGACGTCTGCGTGACGTCGGGCTCGTCGACCGCCCACCCGTGCGTCGTACGCGCGATGTCGCCGTCCAGGTCCATCAGCGGGCCCCAGGACAGGGCGACGAGCGCGATCAGCAGCACGGACGGGACAGCGAGGGCCACCGCGGCGCGGACGGCGGTTGTGGGGGCCGCGGTGCGGGGTGGCGAGTCGACGGTGGGGGAGTGCATGGAACGATTCTCGCGGACCGCTGGGGCCGAAGGCCAACTCCGGGGCGTACGGCGACTTGTGCGCTTCGTTACCCCAGCGCCCGTAGCCCCGGCACGAACGCCACCAGCAGCGGAACCACGGGCACCAGCGCCGCGGACGCCGTGAGCCGCAGCCGATGGACGGGCGGAAGGCGGTCCGGGGGAGTGAGCAGACGGTTCACACGCTGCGGGACATGGGCCTGCGGGGTGGGGCAGGGGCCGAACACGCCCCGGTCCTCGTTCAGTTCCACCAGTGCGAGGGCGGTCGTCAGGCGGCCGAAGCGGCGGGACGCCATGTCGTCGGCGGCCAATTCGACCAGGCGGTGCATCTCGTCGCGGAACGCGGCGAACACGGGGACCTGCGGAAAGCCGTTGGCCAGCGCCGCCGAGGAGTGCAGCAGCCAGTCGTGCCGGGCTCGGGCGTGCCCCTGCTCGTGGGCGAGTACGGCGTCCAGCTGGCTCCCTTTGAGGCGGCGCAACGCGGCGGTGGTGATGACGAGTTGGGGAGCTGCCCCGGGCAGCCACCAGGCATCCGGGCGCTCGCCTTCGAGCACGACGAGGCGGTCGCCGCCGGGCTCCTCGCCGGGCAACAGCGGGGCGCGCACCTGGAGTTCGGCCCGCTCGCGGCGGCGGCGCGCACGGGCCCGTACGATCTCGCGGACCAGCATCGCCGCGGTCCACAGGCCGCCGCAGGCGAGCGCCACGGCGGTCGCGGCGGCCCAGGGGCTGGCTTCGGCGAGTGCGTAGGCGTCCACGACGTGGTGCGGGGCCGGTGCGAACACATGGCCGCGCACCGCCTGCCAGGCGGCAGCCGCGCTGAGGGTCATCGACAGCACGCAGCACAGCAGGACCGCCACCACCACGCACTGCCACACCCAGAGGGCGACCACCGGTTCGCGGTCCGCCCAGTCGGCTCGGGCGAGCAGCCGCGGAGCCAGGACGGCGGCCAGGGCGCCGAGCAGCAGCAGTGCCGCGGGGACCATCATGGGGCCAGCCTATTTGGGCGGCGCGGCAAGGGGATACGGGCTGCCGGGGCAAAGTGACACAGACCACGATCTCGTACAGGCCCCGCGCACGCCCGTCACATGGTGAGCAGCATGGCGAGCATCCCGATGCCCATCGAGAGCCGGCAGGCACACGCCAGTTCCGGGCGATCGGCCAGTTGGACCGTGCGGGCGCCTCGGGTGCCTCGGGCGCCCCCTTCGGGTCTGGCGACGGCGACCGGCACCAGGCGCGTACCAGTCCACAGCACATACCCGGTGAAGTACGCGAGGAGCGCCCCCGTCAGCACGGGTGGCCCGGAGTGGGTCCCGCCCGCCATCACCGCCGCCATGTAGACCATCGCGGACGCGCCCACCAGGTGGTGAAGGTGATGGCGGTCAGCCCGCGCCGCCCACAGGGCCTGCAGCGCGGCTATGCCGAACACGGCCGCGCCGGCGAGCCAGGCCCAGCGCGGCGGCGACAGTGCGGCGGCGGGTACGGCCATCGCGGCCATGCCGAATCCCATGAGCGCCTCACCGCCCGCCGTACGTCGCTGCGCCTCGACGGAACTCCGCATCCGCAGCAGACCGTAGACCCCGGTCGCCGCGCACAACGCGACGAGCAGCCAGAGCGCCGGCACCGGTCCGTGCACCGCGCACCTCCTCGATCGACGGTGTTCGGACAGTCCGGTCGAAGAGATGCCCCGGCCTGCTCGCGTGCACGCGAGCGCAAGGGTGTACGCGGGGAGCGCCCGGGGTTCACTTCCCTCCGGAGCGGGCGCTGCGCGCCGGGCGGAGCGGACACCGTACGCTCGCAGCATTGGTACGACTGCAGGACTGCACGCACTCGGGGGCGCACAGGCATGACGACAGCGAATGGGCGGGCGACAGCGGGGGACACCGTCGGGGAGGTGGTGCGGCAGTGGCGGACGGTGCATCCCGACCTGGACACCAGTCCCATAGAGATCATCGGCCGTATCAACCGTTGTGCCGCCCTGCTCCGGGAGGCGGAGGACGCCCCGCTGCGCCATGCCGGGCTCACCCGTCCCGAGTTCGAGCTGCTGGCCGCGCTGCGCCGCACCGGCCGGGAGCTGACCCCCGGTGAGTTGGCCCGGGAGACCTTCTCCTCCGCCGCCGCCGTCGCCAAGCGGCTCAAGCAACTGACCGGGCGCGGCCTCGTCGAGCGCCGCGGCGACAGCCGCGACCGGCGCGTCGCCCACCTGCGTCTCACCGACGCCGGACGCGAGCTCGTCGATGAAATCGTCCCCGAACAACTCGCGTACGAGACGGCCGTCCTGTCCGGCCTCGACACCTCGACGCAGGGCGAACTCGGCGCGCTTCTGGGGGAGTTGCTGGGCCGACTGGAAGAACGACTGGGCGCTCCGCGGGTCTGAGCGCTTCCGTCGCGTCAGAAACTTCTTGGTTACCGCCCGTTGACATGAGACCTGTGTCACTCCTACGTTCGGCACGCCGGTTCGGTGAACCGGCTGACGTGCGAAATGTCGAACGATCCTGCGGTGGGGGGAGGTGTGTCCGCGATGTCGAACCGGTTCGACGAGGTGGCCGAAAGCAGCCGCACTCCCGAGCGCGACGGCGGCGCCACTCCTGCGACCGGCGGCGACAACCCTGCGACCAGCAGTCCCGAGTCTGCGACCAAGGGCAGCCGCATACCCGTGAACAGCGGCAGCCCCACCCCCGTCAACATCGGCGAGATCGCCCGCCTCGCCGGTGTCTCCCGCAGCACGGTCTCGTACGCCCTGAGCGGCAAGCGGCCGATCTCGGAGCGGACCCGGCTGCGTATCCAGAAGGTCATCGACGAGCACGGCTTCCAGCCCAACGCAAGTGCCCGCGCCCTGGCCCACGGCCGCACCCAGACCATCGGCGTGGTGTTCCCGCCGGCCGGCCGGCGCTACACCGACATGCAGCTCGACTTCCTCAGCGCGGTGATCGACGCCGCCGCCGTGCAGGACCACGACGTACTGCTGTCCCGCAGCGGTGAGGGCTCGGACGAGGCATTCGACCGGCTGGTGGGCCAACGCCGCGTGGACGGCGCGATCCTGATGGAGATACGCGTCCAGGACTCGCGGGTGGACCGGCTCCTCGGCACCGGGTTCCCCTTCGTCACCATGGGCCGGACCGCGGACCCCGACGCCCTGTCGTGGGTCGACATGGACTGGACGGAGCTCACCGCCCGCTGCGTACGGCATCTCGCCGAGCTCGGTCACCGGCGGCTCGCCCTGGTGAACCGGCCGCGGAAGCTGTTCGCCGTGGGCTACGAGGCCGCGCACCGAGGCGTCGACGGCTTCCGGGCGGCCGTCGGCGAACTGGGGCTGACCGGCGAGATCCACCACTGCGAGGACGACGCCTCCTCCGGCGAGGCGGTCGTCCGCGAAATCCTCGACCACGACCCGCAGACGACCGGCCTCGTCGTGCTCAACGAGGCCGCGCTCGTGGGCCTGTACCGCGGGCTCGACCGGGCGGGTCTGTCCGTGCCCGGCGATGTCTCGGTGACCGGAGTCGTCGGCGCCCGCTGGGCCGAGACGGTCACCCCGATGATGACCGGCTTCGACAACTCGTCGGACGTCATGGGCCGGCTCGCCGTGGACCTGCTGCTGGAACGGCTGGCGGGCTCCTCGACGGCAAGGCCCCGGCAGCACCTGCTCACCCCCGAACTCACGGTCCGCGCGAGCACCGGCCCCGCGCAGACGCGCAGTTGATCCACGCACCCCCTGGGAGACGCACATGTCGAACCGGTTCGACCGCCGCTCGTTCATGCGGATATCGGGCTCTGGAGTTCTCGCCGCGGGCCTCGCGGGCCCGCTCACCGCCTGCGGCGGCTCGGAGAGCGGCTCCTCCGGCTCCAACGAGCTCATCTGGTGGGACTACCTCGTCGAAGAGGCCCGCCAGCCCGGGATAAAGGCCCTCATCGCCGACATCGAGAAGCAGGTCGGCGTCAAGATCACCCGACGGAGCTTCCCGTTCGCCGAACTGGAGCCCGCGATCATCAAGGGCGCCGCATCCGGGGACCTGCCGGACATCGCGATCGTCGACAACACCTCGATGAACTCCTTCGTCCCGCAGGGACTCCTCACCGACCTCACCGACCGTGTGAAGGAATGGGGCCAGTCGAAGGCGTACTACGAGGGCCCCTGGAACAGCGGCGTCATCGACGGCAAGACGTACTCCGTCCCGAACAACTCCAACTGCCTCTGCCTGTACTACAACACCGAGATGCTCGAGGCCGCGGGCGTCGAGCCCCCGAAGACCTGGGACGAGCTCGCGGAGGCGGCGAAGAAGCTCACCAAGGGCGACACGTTCGGGTTCGCCATGAGCGCGATCAAGACCGAGGAGGGTGTCTTCCAGTTCGAGCCCTTCCTCTGGTCCACCGGCGGTGACCTGGACACCTTCGGCACGGACGGCGCCAAGGCGCTCGGGTTCCTCAAGGAGTTGGTGGACGCCGGCTCGATGTCGAAGCAGAGCGTGGGCTGGACGCAGCAGGACGCCAACACTCAGTTCGTGTCAGGCCGCGCGGCGATGCAGATCAACGGGCCCTGGCAACTGCCCGCCCTGCAGGAGCAGACGAAGGTCAAGTGGGGCGTCGTACCGATCCCCATCGACAAGGAGCCGGCGAGCTGCCTCGGTGGTGAGAACTGGGTGATCCTCAAGACCAGCGGCAAGGCCGACCAGTGCTGGAAGGCCATCGTGCGCAGCCAGGAGAAGACGGTCCTGGCCAAGTACCTCGACGGACTCGGCCTGTTGCCCGCCCGCTCCGACATGGCCGACGCGGGCAAGTGGGCCAGCGACCCCACACTCAAGGTCTTCGTGCAGGAGTTCGCCAACGCCCGCCCCCGCTCGTACGGCCCGAACTACCCGCAGATGTCGCAGGCGATGGCCGAAGCCCTCCAGGCGTCCCTCACGGGCAGCTCCAGCCCGCAGGCCGCCGCACGGAAGGCCGCGTCCGCCATCACGCCCAAGCTGAAGAAGTAAGGCAGGGAATGAGCCTTCAGGTGAAAGCCCGCGAGCCGCTGAAGGCGGTGGAGAAGACCGAGACCGTGCGGCGCGGCCGTTCCCTCGCGGTGCGCCGCACACGGGCCGGGTACGTCATGTCGGCGCCGGCCCTGCTGTTCCTCGGTGCGACCATGCTCTTCCCGCTCGCCTACAACTTCTGGACGTCCGTCCACGATGTCGCCATCGGTGATCTCCTCACGGGGGACTGGCAGTTCAGCGGCGCCGACAACTACGACAGCGTCGCCTCCGAAGGTGCCTTCTGGCACGCGGTGCGCGTCTCGCTGGTGTTCACGGCCGGTTCGCTGTTCTTCCAGTTCACGATCGGGTTCGCGCTGGCGCTGCTGTTCGTGAAGACGTTCCCGCTCGCGGGCCTGTTCCGGTCGCTGATGCTGGTGGCCTGGCTGCTGCCGCCGATCGTCAGCGGCACCCTCTTTCGCTGGATGCTCGACGCCGACGCGGGCGCGTACAACGAACTCCTGCGCCTCGTCGGCCTCGACTCCCTCGCCCACAACTGGCTGACCGACCCCAGCACCGCCCTGCCCGGCGTCATCGCCGCCAACATCTGGGTGGGCGTGCCCTTCAACATGCTGCTGCTTCTGGTCGGCCTGCAGTCCATCGACCCGACGCTCTACGAGGCCGCCGAAATCGACGGCGCGGGACCCTGGCAGCGACTGCGCCACATCACGGTCCCGATGATGAAGCCGGTCGCGGCCGCCGTCCTGCTGCTCGGCCTCATCTACACCTTCAAGGTCTTCGACCTGGTCTTCGTCCTCACCGGTGGCGGACCCGTCGACAGCACCAGAGTCCTGCCGCTGTACGTGTACGAGATCGCCTTCAAGCTCTTCCAGCTCGGCCGAGGCGCGGCGGCGGGCACGCTCCTGCTCGTCATCCCGCTGATCGTCGCGATCGTCTACGTACGGCGCCTGCGCAAGGAAGGAGCCACGTGAGCGACGCACACGCGGCCGCCGGGCCGCAGACAACGACGATGCCCGCACCTCTGCGCCGCGCGGGCGGAGAAGCGAACAGAGGACGCAGCATGACCCGCACCAAACGGCCCTGGCTGCTCACGCTCGTCGCTGGCGTCATCACGGCCTTCTTCCTGCTGCCGCTGTACTGGATGATCGCCACCTCGCTGAAGAAGCCCGACCAGGTGCTCGTCTCGCCACCGCAGTGGATCCCCTCGCCGTTCACCGGCGACAGCTACTCGCGGGCCCTCGACAAGCCGATGCTCGGCCAGGCGCTGCTCAACAGCGTCGCCATCTCGCTGGGCGTCGTGGCGCTGACACTGCTGCTCGCGGTGCCCTTGACCTACGCGGTCGCCCGGATCCGGATGCGTGGCTCCGGCGCGATGGTCCTGTCGCTCTTGGTGGCGCAACTGCTGCCGAGCATCGTGCTGGCCGCGCCGCTGTTCATCGTGCTGCGGCAGGTGGAGCTGACCAACACCCTCATCGGCCTGGTGATCGCCGATACGACGCTGACCTTGCCGTTCGCGGTCATCGTGCTGCGGCCACTGGTGCGGGCCATGCCCGTCGAGGTGGTGGAGGCGGCGCTGGTGGACGGCTGCGGTCTGCCGGGGGTGCTGTGGCGGGTCGTACTGCCGGTGATGCGACCGGGACTGATCGCGATCGGCGGCTTCTCGTTCCTGCTCGGCTGGGGCGAGTTCGTCTTCGGGATCACGCTGAACAGCGATCCGAAGGTGCAGCCGGTGACCGTCCTGCTCAACACCTTCGTCGGCCAGACGGGTACCGACTGGGGGCCCCTCATGGCGGTCGCCACGCTCGTCAGCATCCCCGTGGTATGCGTCTTCGCGATGCTCCAGCGCTACATCGTCGGCGGCCTGACCGCCGGCAGCGTCAAATCCTGACACCCACTTCAGCTTCGTAACTCCCCTCGTACGCAAGGAGATTCATGCCCGTCTTCCGTGTGCTCGACGAGGCCCTGGAAGTGCGGCACCGGCACGAGGTGCTGCGTGTCGAGGCCTGGGGCACGGACAGTGCCCGCGTCCGGGTCGCCCAGTACCGCATCCCCACGGACAGCGTCGGCGCCCTCGAGACGCCGCCGGAGCGCACCGGCACCCTGACCGTCGGCGCCGACAAGACCACGGCCCAACTGGTCAACGGCGAGCTGACCGTCACGGTCGCCTTCAACGGCGCCGAGTCACTGCTGACCTTCACTCGCACCAGCACCGGCGAGGAACTCCTCGCCGAGCGCCCGGAGCACCCCTGGTCCCCGGGCGCCCGCGAGTTCAAGGGCAACCGGTCCGGCGCGTACGAGATCCACCAGCGGTTCGCGGCGTACGAGGGCGAGCGGCTCTACGGTCTCGGCCAGCACACCCACGGCCGCCTCGACCACAAGGGCCTGGGCCTCGACCTCATCCAGCGCAACGGCGAAGTGTCCATCCCCTTCGTGCTCTCCAGCCGGGGCTACGGCCTCCTGTGGAACCAACCGGCCCTGGGCCGGGTCGAGTTCGCCGAGAACTCCACGCGCTGGACCGCCGACCAGGCCCGCGCGATCGACTACTGGATCACGGCCGCACCCACCCCGCGCGACATCCTCGCCCGGTACACCGACGCCACCGGCCACGCACCCGAACTCCCCGACTGGGCCAGCGGCTTCTGGCAGTGCAAGCTCCGCTACCGCACCCAGGACGAACTCCTCGCCGTGGCCCGCGAGCACAAGCGCCGCGGACTGCCCATGTCCGTCATCGTCTCCGACTACTTCCACTGGTCGGCGATGGGCGACTACCGCTTCGACCCCGACGAATGGCCCGACCCGCAGGCCATGGTCGACGAACTCGCCGAGCTGGGCATCGAGTTGATGGTCTCCATCTGGCCCACCGTGTCGCCCCTGTCGGAGAACTACGAGGACTTCCGCGACCGCGGCCTGCTCCTCGGCTCCGACCAGGGCGCCGAGGTGCACCACCTGGTCCAGGACAAGGGCATGGCGGCCCGCATGCAGGTCTCCGTCTACGACCCGACCAACCCCGACACCCGCGCGCACGTCTGGGACCTGGTCCGGCGCAACTACCTCGACCTGGGCATCCGCGTCTTCTGGCTGGACGCCTGCGAACCCGAACTCGACCCCGCCCACCACGAGAACACGACGTTGTACGCGGGCCCCGGCGCCCAGACCGTCAACGTCTACCCCCGCGACAACGCCCGCCTCTTCGCCGAGGGCATGGCCGCCGCCGGACAGCCCGGCACCGTCCTGCTGTCCCGCTCGGCCTGGGCGGGCTCCCAGAAGTACGGAGCGGCCGTCTGGTCCGGCGACATCCCCGCGACCTGGGACTCGCTGCGCTCACAGGTGCGGGCCGGCCTGTCCATCGCCGTCTCCGGCATCCCCTGGTGGACCACCGACATCGGCGGCTTCCACGGCGGAGACCCGGACGACCCGGCGTACCGCGAACTGATGATCCGCTGGTTCCAGTACGGCGTCTTCTGCCCCCTCTTCCGCCTGCACGGCGACCGCGAACCCCGCATGCCCTGGGGATACGCGCAGACCGGCGGCCCCAACGAGGTCTGGTCATACGGCGAGGAGGCGTACGGAATCCTGAAGGCGCAGCTCTTCCTACGCGAGCGTCTGCGCCCCTACCTCCACGAGCAGATGCGGATCGCGGCAGCCGACGGAGTGCCACCCATGCGGCCCATCTTCGTCGACTTCCCCCAGGACGCGGCCAGTTGGACCGTCGAGGACCAGTTCCTCTTCGGCCCGGACATCCTGGTCGCACCCGTCACGGAACCGGGCGCGCGCAGCCGCGAGGTGTACCTGCCGGCGGGCCATACCTGGACCGACGCCTGGACGGGAGGCACGTACGAGGGCGGCCGGACACTCACCGTCGAGGCGCCGATCGAACGCATCCCGGTTTTCACCACTCAGGGAGCCGAGCTGCCCCTCCGGGAGGAGGGCGAGTGATGGGCGGGGCCTATTCCTCGCCCGCGGTGTGGAGACCGAACACCGCGCCCTGCGGATCCCGCGGCACGGCGATGCGGCGGCCGTCCCCGATCGTGGTGGGTTCCATGAGGAGGGAGCCGCCGGCGGCGGTGCAGTCCTGCGCGGTCCTGTCGACGTCCTCGACGGCGAAATAGGGCAGCCAGTGGGACGGCACCTCGTGCGGGAACTTGTCGCCCATCTCCACCATGCCGCCGAAGTCGGCGCCCTCGATGCCCCATTGCGTGTACGACGCCGAGGCGCGGACCGTCCAGCCGAACACCGCCGTGTAGAAGGCGGTCACCGCCACGGGGTCGCGCGTCATCAGCTCGACCCAGCCGAGCGAACCCGGCGCGTTGAACAGTCCCGCGCCGGGAAAGGACCGTGCCTGCCACAGTTGGAAGGCCGCGCCGCCCGGATCGGTCACCACCGCGAAACGGCCCAGGTCGAACACGTCCATCGGCTCCATGAGGACCGCGCCGCCCGCGGCCCGTACCGCCGCCACGGCCGCGTCCGCGTCGGGCACCCAGAACGACACGTTCCAGGCGACGGGCTGCGACTCCTGGTACAGCGGGGTCAGCGCCGCGACCGGCGCCTCGCCGAGGTGCGCGATGGTGTAGCCGCCCGCCTCCTGACGCGGATCCGTCTCCGGACGCCAGCCGAAGATGTTCGTGTAGAACCGCTTGGCCGCGTCCAGATCACTGGTGCCCAGCTCGGTCCAGCAGGGGCCGCCGGGAACCGCCTTGTCCAGTTTCATGGTCGTCCCTTCGCCGGAAGCGCTCCTTGCACAGCACGCTAAACCCGGCCTCCGCCTCCCGGCCATCCGACGGAAATCCCATGGCGGGTCCATTCCAGGCGGCGTACCCTCAGCGTCGTACCGCACCTCATGGCGGCCTCCTCACGCTCATCTCCCCGGAGGTCCCCGTATGTCCGCGCTCCAGGTGCGCCCCTTCCACCGCGACGACCGCGATCAGCTCACCGAACTCGTCAATGCCCATGTCGCCGCCGTCGTACCCGGTGTCTCCGTCTCCGTGAACACCGTGCTCAGCGAACTCCAGCGCCAGCCCGACGAGTTCATCACCGACCCCTGGGTGGCGGAGCGCGTCACCCTCGTCGCCGAGCAGCGCCAGTACGTGGTGGCCGGCGCCCATCTGCTGCGCTACCGCGCCGACGCCGAGGTCGGCGAGGACTACCGGGACGCAGGCGAGATCAACTGGTTCGTCTGCCAGCCGGCCGCCTCCTTCTGGAAGGACTCCGACGACGCCGCCGAGTTGCTGATGGCCGCCTGCGTCGCCCAGCTCGCCCGCTGGAAGGTCCGCGTCCGGTATGCCGACGGCGCCCTGCCCGCCCCCGCCGTGTACGGGCTGCCCCGGCCCTGGCCGCACATCAGGGCCGCATACGAGCGGGCCGGCTTCCGGCACACGGGCGGTACCGAGGTCATCCTGATCGCCGAGGTGGCCGATCTGCCGCCGATGACGCCGCTGGCGGGCGTCCACGTCGACCGCACCCTCGGCGAGTGCGGCACACGCTTCACGGCACGGACCGAGCGGCGCGCCCTCGGCTTCATCGAGATCGACACCGCCCTGAGCCGCCCCGAGCGCCACGCCCGCAGCGGCGGCCTCGCCGACATCGGCAACTTCCATATCGAGCACCCGACGGAGGGCCTGGACACCTGGCTCCTCGCCCAGGCCGCGCACTGGCTGCGGCTGTGTGGAGTGGAGCGGCTTCTCGCGTACGAGGACGCCGACGACACGGAGGCGATCGGACGCCTGACCGCCGTCGGCTTCCACGAGCTGACCCGCACGGACCGCGGCTGGGTGCACCATCCCAACTACCTGGCACCGCGCGGAAGTTGAGCACCTGCCGTCGCGGGGTCGTCCCCGCCGACGGGGCGCAGCGCCTGTGGCGGCCCGGCCTCATGCCCGCGAAGGGAGGGGGCCGTGCCGTTCCACCAGTCGGCGTTGCCGTCCTCGATACAGCGGAGCAGGACGCCTTCGCGCAGCGCCCAGGGGCAGATGGTCACCTCGTCGATGCTCATCAGCTTCATGGTGGTGTGCGCGACGATGGCCCCGGCGAGGGACTGTTCGGCGCGGGCGGCGGAGATGCCCGGCAGGGCAGCGCGTTCCGCGGCCGGCAGCTCGGCGAGCTGACGCGTGGCCCGGCGGAGGTCGGCGCGGGTCATGGCGCGCGGCGTGAAGGGTCCCGACCGGCCGGGTTGCGCCCCGCACAGCCGGCCGAGCTGCTGGAACGTACGCGAGGTGGCGACGGTCGTACGCGGCGCCTCCCACCGTATGCGGGCCGCGACATCGCGCAGCTGGTGGCGGACATGGCGGCGCAGCGTCCGCACCCTGCGCTCGGAGGGCGGGTCCTGGCCGCGGAAGTGCTCGCGGGTCAGACGGTTGGCGCCCAACGGCAGCGAGATCGCGAAGTCGGGCAGCTTGCTGCGGCCGAACGCCACCTCCAGCGAACCGCCGCCGATGTCCAGCATGGCCAGCGGCCCCGCACGCCAGCCCATCCAGCGCCGCGCGGCCAGGAACGTCAGCTCGGCTTCGACCTCGCCGGGCAGGATGTGCAGCGGCACCCCGGTCTCCGTGGCGACCTTCCGCAGAATATCCGCACGGTTCGGGGCGTCCCGCACGATCGCCGTGGCGAAGGCGAAGGGAGCCGTCACACCCCAGCGCACGCCCTCGTCCCGGGCGGCCGTGACGGCATCCACAAGCCTGGCCACCTGCTCGTCCGGCAGATGGCCACCCCGTTCGACGTACGCCGAGAGTCTCAGCCTCCGTTTCGCGGTGTGCACGGGCAGTGGAACGGCACCGTCCGTCTCCGCGATGACCAGTCGTACCGTGTTCGAACCGACATCGAGCACTCCCATACGCATCCCTCCCCAGTACCCGGGCCGACGCCCGCCATGCGGTAGGCCCGCGCGCGGCCGCGTGCGCGCCCCCCTTAGCTGGGCCCGCGGGCACCGTTTCAGCCGGTCCGGTGGGGTACACGAGGGGTATGGACACCTTCGGCAGAGGTTTGGCCATCCCTCACGAGATCGCGGCGGGGGCCATCCCCTTCGCGATGGGGGTGGTGATCGCGTCGATGCTGATCCTTGCGGTGTGGCTGGGTATGCGCGTGCGTTCCCGGGAGCCGGAGCCGCCGCGTCCGGAGGACCAGCCCCATCTCCCCGACTCCGGTCCCGTCCACGAGATCCGCGAGATGCGCGAGCCGGACGAGGTGCCGCATGACGGCGGCTTCCTCACCCCGCACGAGCTGCGGGGCTTCGGCAACATCCGCTCGCACACCGCCAAGGACCAGACACCACCGCGCTGGAGCCCGAACAGCAGCGGCGGGTTCGGCAGCGGCAGCCCCGGGCACCACTGAGGGTCGCCGGCCGGTCTACGAAGGGGCGGGGCTTGTGACGGAGCCCCGTCCCGTCGAGGGCTGCCCGCGCGACCCGGCCGGGTGGGGCGTCAGCAGTAGGGAGCGGCCGTGACCGCCATACAGTCGTTCGTCGACCGGCTCGACCACCCCGCGTACGTGGTGACCGTCGCCGCCGACGGAGAACGAGCCGGCTGCCTGGTCACCTTCGCCTCGCCGTGCTCGATCAAACCCGCCCGTTTCATGGTCTGGCTCTCGACGCTGAACCGCACGTACCGGGTGGCCCGCTCCGCCGACCAACTCGCCGTCCACCTGCTCGGGAGCGACCAGCACGCCCTCGCGGAACTCTTCGGCGGCGAGACCGGCGACCGCGTGGACAAATTCGCCCGCACACCCTGGACCCCGGGCCCCGGCGGCCTTCCCGTACTGGACGACACGCTCGCCTGGTTCGTCGGCCGGGTCGAAGGACACGTAGACACAGGCGATCACATCGGCTTCCTGCTCAGCTCCGTCGCGGGCGAGGCACAGGAGGCGACGGATCGGCGGCCGCTGTGCTTGAGCGATGTCGTCGACATCACTGCCGGGCACCCGGTCAGCTGAGCTCGGGCAGTTCGCACACGGCGACCCCGTCCTCCAGCAGACTGCCCAGCACCAGGGTGCCCTCATGTGCGTACACGCTGGTGACCATCCGGTAGCCCGCCCGACGTCGCCTGAGGTTGTGGCGGACGCCGCCGTCGGGGCCGATACCCATGACACGCGCGACCGGCAGCGGCCTGATATGCAGGGGGCGTACGGCCCGCCAGACCGCCCGGCGCACCGGGACCGGCGCGCGTCGCAGCCAGTCGAGGGACGCCTGTCGCGGACCCGCGAGGGCGACCCAGATCGTTCCGTCCGCGGCACGGGAGAGGTTGTCCGGGAAGCCCGGGAGGTCCTCGATCAGGGTGTCGCGGCGGCCGGCCCGCGGGCCGGACAGCCACAGCCGGGTCAGACGGTACGCGCCGGTCTCGGCCACCACGACACAGGACTCGTCCTCGGACAGCACCACTCCGTTGGCGAAGTCGAGGCCGTCCAGCAGGACTTCCGGCGCGTCGGCGCCGGGCCGGAGCCGGAACAGCCGGCCCGTCGCCGTGTGCGCCATCAGATCGCCGAGCCAGTCCTGAAGCCCGTAGCGCGTGCTGGACGCGGTGAAGTACACGGTGCCTTCCGCCGCCGCGGCCGCGTTGCTGCAGAACCGCAGCGGCGCACCCGCCACGGAGTCCACGAGAACCTCGACCCTGCCCTCGCCGGAGCCGCCGGGACCGCCGACGCTCGGCGTGACCCGCAGCAGCCCGCGCTCCGCGTCACACACCAACAGCCGTCCGTCCCGCAGGACTTCGAGCCCCAGCGGCCGCCCTCCGGTACGGGCGATCTGCTCGACCCGGGCGGGACCCTGGGTGTTGGCGCGCAGGATGCGACCGTCCTCGACGCCCGTGACCACGCGGCCTTCGTGGTCGGCGACCACGTCCTCGGGGCCCGTCCCGCCGAGCAGGATCCGACGCGGCGACGGCAGCGGACGCGGAGCGGTTCGGCGCGGTGTCATGAAGCGCGTTGTGCCCGGACGCAGCGCCGCAGTTCCTCGGCGTAGGGCAGCGCGACACCGGCGCCGATCACCGCGCCGAGACCCAGCAGGTACGGCGCGGACAGCGGCCGCTCCTTGGGCAGCAGCCTCCAGTCGTCGCGGCCGGGACCGCCGCGCAGCGTCGCGCGCACCTGGTCCGCATGCAGGCAGCCGATGAAGGCGATCCCCGCCAGCGGCAGCACCTCGAGGAAGCTGTGGATGTGCTGCTCGATGGGGCGGACCTCGCGCTTGTGGGTGGCCAGGGTCACGTCGTAGAGGGCGGTGGCGGTGTGGGCCGCCGCGGCGCCGCCCATGACGGACAGGACAAGCGGGTTGATCCGGGCCAGGAGACCCATGGCGACCGGGATCCCGGCCTCCGTCATCATCAACGCGTGTACGGCGGACTCCTTCGTGCCGGAGGTGTGCTCGATCCGGGTGCGCCGGTGCATCCACCAGTCGGCGACCGCGGGTACGACCCACAAGGGCAGCACCCCGTAGAGGAGAAACCTCCGGTTCGCGTCCTCCACGTCGGTCGACGAGACAGGAACCGACAACTGGGCGCGCCCCCGCCGCCAGTGCCTCCAGGACCGGGTCAGGGACTTGCCGGGCAGAGCCATGGAAACCTCCGTCGCAATGCGGGCATGCGGCGTGCCCGGCTTCCGGTACCCGACACCGGCCCGGGCACACTCACCGTCGGCTGTCGCACCGGGCTTGCAACGGCTCGGTGTCAACGGTTCCGCAGTGCCTTGATCAGCTCGTCCTTCGACATCGAGGAGCGGCCCTTGATGCCGACCTTCTTGGCTTCTTCGTAGATGTCAGACTTCGACTGGTCCTCGTACTTGCCGTGCTTGCCGCCCTTGCGGGAAGAGGACGTCGGGCTGTTGGCGATCCGCGCCGCCTTCTCCTTGCCCGCGCCCTCACGGCGCAGCGACTGATACGTCTTCTCGTCCTTGATCTGCGGCCTGGGCATGGAGATCCCTTCTTTCATCCAGGGCACGTTTCGGGTACCCCGCACCGGCCACCCGGAACTCATGGTGCGAATCGGATACACGATGATGACCGAGCAGACCGGCCCCCGTGAGCTCGTACGGGATGTGGTGGCCGCGGAGCAGGCCGGATTCGACTTCTCCGTCGCCTCGGACCACTACTTCCCGTGGCTCGAGGAACAGGGCCACGCCCCGTACGCGTGGAGCGTGCTCGGCGCCGCGGCGCAGGCCACGTCCACGATTCCCCTCATGACGTACGTGACCTGCCCGACGACCCGCTACCACCCGGCGGTCGTCGCGCAGAAGGCCGCCACGACGCAGCTGCTCGCCGAGGGCCGCTTCCGGCTCGGGCTCGGCTCCGGCGAGAACCTCAACGAGCATGTGGTGGGCGGCGGTTGGCCCGCCGCACACACCCGAATCGACATGCTGGAAGAGTCCGTGGAGATCATCCGCGCCCTGTTCACCGGCGAGAACCTGAACCACCACGGCGAACACTTCGACGTGGTGAACGCCAAGCTCTACGACGTCCCCGACGAACCGCCCCCGATCGGCATCGCCGTCTCCGGCGAGCACTCCTGCGCACTCGCCGGCCGCCTGGCCGACCTCCTGATCGCCACTGAGCCCAAGTCCGAACTCCTGGACTCCTTCGACCGCCACGGCGGCACCGGCAAACCCAGGGTGGGCCAACTCCCCGTCTGCTACGACCCCGACAAGGACGCCGCCGTCACCCGGGCCCACGAGCAGTTCCGCTGGTCGCTCGGCGGCTGGCCGGTCAACGCCGAACTGCCCGGCCCCAAGAACTTCGACGCGGCCACCTCGAACGTACGCCCCGAGGACGTCGCACAGACCATCCCGTGCGGCGACGACGTCGACACCTTCGTCGAAGCCGTACGCCCCTACGTCACCGCGGGCTTCACCGAGATAGCCCTGGTCCAGGTCGGCGGCGACCACCAACTGCCGTTCCTGGAATGGGCGGAGAAGGAACTGCTGGCGGCCCTGAAGGACCTGTGAACGAGACCTGAGCGGAGAGAAAGGACGTCCACACCATGCCTATCGCCGAGTACCGCCTCGTAGCCCTGGACTGCCCGGATCCCCCGGCCCTCGCCGCCTTCTACGCGGGCGTGCTCGGCGGTGACATCAAGCAGTTCAACGACAACTGGTACGTCCTCCACGCGCCCGGCGGCCACCAGATCGCGTTCCAGCGGGCTCACGGCTACCGCCCGCCGGACTGGCCGCGAGCCGACGAGAACTCTCAGCAGATGCATCTGGACTTCACCATCCAGGACATCGAAGCCGCCGAGGCCCAGGTACTGGCCCTCGGCGCCACCCCACTCGACCTGGACGACGAGAACGGCCGCCGGGGCTGGCGCGTGTACGCGGATCCGGTGGGCCACCCGTTCTGCCTGTGCTGGGACTGACGAGCCAAGCCCTACGGCCGATACCGCAGCGGATGGTCCGCCGGCACCTCCACCACCACGATCTCGGTCCCGTCCGGATCCGTGAGCCACATCTCGATCAGACCCCACGGCTCCTTGACCGGGGGCCGTACGATCTCGACGCCCCGATCAGTCAGCTCCTCGTACGCGGCCGTCGCGTCCGCCACCTGGAGCCACAGCTTGACCGCGGGGGAGGGGGGTTCCTCGGAGCGGCCCGCGACCTCCAGGAAACCGCCGCCGAGGAAGTAGACGGTGCCGCGCTCCGGTCCGGTGCCGAACTCTCGGTAGACGGCGAGGCCCAGTTGCTCGCCGTAGAAGGCGCGGGATCGTTCGGGGTCGGTAGGCCGGAGCAGGGTCCGGCTGCTCAGTACGTGCACCATGGAGTCGCACCTTAGTGGGAGAGGGCTACCCTCGTCGGTGCCCGAGCCGCGCCGAGATCGGAGACCCCCTCCATGGACACCGCCGCATCCACCGGACTGACCTTCCGAGATGCCACCGACGCCGACGTCGACTCCCTGGTCGCGCTGATCGAGTCGGCCTACCGCGGGGACTCCAGCCGGACCGGCTGGACCACCGAGGCGGACATCCTTCAGGGGCAGCGGACAGACCCGGAGGGCGTGCTCGAGGTCATCAAGGCGCCGGACAGCCGACTGCGCGTGGTCGAGCGCGACGGCACCCTGATCGCCTGCTGCCAGCTCGAACACCGCGGTGACCACGCCTACTTCGGCATGTTCGCGGTCAGCCCGGCGCAGCAGGGCGGGGGCCTCGGCAAGGTGATCCTCGCCGAGGCCGAGCGGTACGCGCGCGTGAACTGGGGCGCCGCGGAGATGCACATGACCGTGATCACCGCACGAGAAGACCTCATCGCCTGGTACGAGCGGCGCGGCTACCGCCGTACGGGACAGATGACGCCCTTCCCGTACGGCGATGAGCGGTTCGGCATTCCACAGCGCGACGACCTGGAGTTCGAGCTGCTGGTGAAGCCGCTCGTATAGGCGTCAGGCCGTGAAGCGGCCGGTGCGCTTGATCTCCGGGTAGTCGGTGGTCGCGCCGTCCAGCTCCAGGGCGCGTACCAGCCGCAGATGGTCCTGCGTGTTCACCACCCAGCCGATGATCCGCAGATCCGCCTTGCGCGCGCACTCGACGATCTCCAGGGTGAGCCGCCGGATATTCAGTACGACACTGGTGGCGCCGACAGCGATGGCGCGCTCAACGACATCGGTGCCGTACCGGCTGGCGACCAGCCCGGTGCGTACGCCCGGAACGAGCCGCCCGATCTCGGCGACCGCCTCGTCGTGGAACGACAGCACCTCGACCCGGCCGGCCAGATCCCGCCGGTGCATGACCTCGGCGAGCGCCCGGGCCGCCGCGACGTCCTTGATCTCCGCCTGAAGCGGAGCCGCGACGGCGTCCAGGACCTCCTCGAAGACCGGGATGCGCTCACCGCGGCCCGCGTCCAGCGTGCGCAGCTCGGCGAGGGTCTGCTCGGCGATCGGCCCCGAACCGTCGGTCGTCCGGTCCACGTCGGCGTCGTGCATGACGACGAGAGCGCCGTCCTTGCTCAGATGCAGATCGAGTTCGATCACGTCGAGGCCGGCCTGCTCGGCGGCGACGAAGGAACGGAGGGTGTTCTCGGGTTCGACACCCATGATTCCGCGGTGACCGATGGTGAGGAAGTTCAAGACTGACTCCGCTTCCGTCGACGGCGGCTCGGCAGCCGCGCGCTGCGGTCCCGTGCCCACGCGGCCAGCCGCAGCCTAATCGCCCAGCTCGGCGATGGACCCGGTCCGAACGCGAGGAATCACGCATTCCAGCTGCCTGCAGCGGGCCCGGGCTCACCCTCGGGTGGGCGAGTCATGGGGCGGGTTGACCGTCCGCACGCCGACCGCATGCACCGCTACCCAGGCAGCGGCGGAAGTAATCGCCTGAACGGTATCTCGCAGGAAAAAGAGCGGTGAAGATGGGGTGGCGCAGGACGATTTCCCGAACCTCCACTTGTGGGAGAGAACCCCACGTGCATACGGTGTGGGTACGCGAGGTTCTCCCGTGGAGGATGGGGTCATGACGGAAATTCTTGTGCAGGTGGGTACGGAGGAGCAGGTTCCTCCCGGTGGCAGGGTGGTGGAGCACCCAGCCTGGCCCGTGCTCAAGGATGCCGTGGAGCGGATCCGGCCATGGCAGTCCAAGGACGGCTCGATCGACTTCGAAGCCGAGGGCGCCCCCGATCGCGACGACGCCGAGCGCGCCGTACGCCGTGTCGTGGACGCGGTCGAGGTGCTCGCACCTCTGCTGCCGCACGACGCCGCGTACCACAAGGCGCTGGTCGCCGACCTGCGGCGCTGGGCAGACGGCGGCTTCACGGTGCCCGACTTCCTCGACTCGCTGCTGGCCTTCCAGCCCGCCGCCAACCGCCGGGACGGCCTCCAGCACCTGGTCGTCTTCCCGATGTACACGCAGAACGGCAATCCGAACCGCAACCTCGAAGCCCTCGTACTGCGCATGGTCTGGCCGGACTGGCTCGCCGAGCTGGAGCGCACCCGCTACGACAACCCGCTGTTCTGCGGCATCACCTTCGAGGACTTCACCTCCGGCTACGACACCAACTCGGCCGTCCTCTTCCCGGAGACCATCGCCGTGCGCGAGGCCCCCGAGAGGTTCAGCTGGGGCGGCATCTTCTGTGACCGCGAGGCCGCCCGGTTCCGCCGGGTCACCGAGGCCGCCGTCGGCATCCTCGGGCTCGAACTGCCCGAGGACGTACGCGAGATGGTCGCCGACCAGGACCGCTGCCAGCAGGCCTTCGTCCTGTGGGACATGGTCCACGACCGCACCCACAGCCATGGCGACCTGCCCTTCGACCCGTTCATGATCAAGCAGCGCCAGCCGTTCTGGATGTACGGCCTGGAGGAGCTGCGCTGCGACCTCACCGCCTTCCGGGAGGCCGTGAAGCTGGAGGCCGACGGCGTCTCGCAGGGCCGTGACGTCCAGTACGCGGTGCTCTTCGACCGGATGTTCCGCTTCCCGGTCACCGGCGAGCGCGTCCGCAACTACGACGGCCTCGGTGGCCAGCTGCTCTTCGCGTACCTGCACAAGCACGATGTCGTCCGCTGGACCGACAACAAGCTGTCCATCGACTGGCAGCGCGCCCCGCAGGTCACCAACGAGCTGTGCGCCGAGATCGAGAAGCTGTACCGCGAGGGCATCGACCGCCCGAAGCTGGTCCACTGGTTCGCCGGCTACGAACTGGTCTCGACCTACCTCGCCCCGCACCCGGGCTCCAAGTGGGCCAAGGGCCCCGACGCCCTCGATCTGAGTCAGCCGCCGCGAAAACTCGTCGATGACGTGCTTCCGGACGAGTTTCCGCTGAGCATGTTCTATGAGGCACTGTCCAAGAAGCTGAAGAACGTGATTGCCTCGACGAAGGGCATCACCGCGGAGAGCGCCGAGCGGGTCGCCGCGTGAGTGACCTCGCTACGAACACTGCTCAGGAGGCGAGGACCATGGGGAACGGTGCGCTCGACGGCGCGGTGATCGCGGTGGCCGGTGCCGGTGGTCCCGCAGGCCGGGCCACATTGATGCGGCTCGCCGAGGCCGGCGCGGTCGTCATCGGCTCGGACAACGATCCGGAGCGGCTCGCGGAGGCCGTGGACGCGGCGAGCTACGCACACGGCGGCGCGACCGTCGTCGGGGACACGGTCGACCTGCTCGACCGACAGTCGGCTCAGGACTGGGCCACCCGCATCGAGAAGGACTTCGGCCGCGTCGACGGCCTGGTCCACCTCGTCGGCGGCTGGCGCGGCAGCGAGACCTTCGCCAGGACGAGCCTCGACGACTGGGACTTCCTCGAGATGCTGCTCATCCGTACGGTGGCGCACACCTCCCTCGCCTTCCACGAGGCCTTGCAGCGCAGCGATCGCGGCCGGTACGTCCTGATCAGCGCCGCGGGGGCGAGCAAGCCCACCGCGGGCAACGCCGCCTACGCCGCCGCGAAGGCCGCCGCCGAAGCCTGGACGCTGGCGCTCGCCGACTACTTCCGCAAGGCCGGGGGCGCGTCCGGGCCCACGTCGGCGGCTGCGATCCTGGTCGTGAAGGCGTTGGTGCACGACGCGATGCGCGCCGAACGCCCCAACGCGAAGTTCGCGGGTTTCACGGACGTCAAGGACCTGGCCGAAGCCATCGCCGACGTCTGGGAGCGGCCCGCCGCCGAAGTGAACGGACAGCGCCTGTGGCTGACAAAGAAGCCGTGAACCCTCCGAAGACCGACGCGCGGCGTCATCACGACCCGGAGATCCGCGGCTTCGCCAGCGACAACTACGCGGGAGCCCATCCCGAGGTGCTCGCCGCCCTGGCCCTGGCCAACGGCGGTCACCAGGTCGCGTACGGCGAGGACGCGTACACCGAAAACCTCCAGCAGGTGATGCGCAGTCACTTCGGCGCGACGGCCGAGGCGTTCCCCGTCTTCAACGGGACGGGCGCCAACGTCGTGGCACTCCAGGCGCTCACGGACCGCTGGGGCGCGGTGATCTGCGCGGAGAGCGCGCACATCAACGTCGACGAGGGCGGCGCCCCCGAGCGCATGGGCGGCCTCAAGCTGCTGACGGTGCCCACCCCCGACGGCAAGCTCACACCCGGGCTGATCGACCGGCAGGCGTACGGCTGGGAGGACGAGCACCGCGCGATGCCGCAGGTCGTCTCGATCACCCAGAACACCGAACTCGGCACCGTCTACACGCCCGACGAGATCCGCGCGATCTGCGAGCACGCCCACGCCCGCGGCATGAAGGTGCACCTCGACGGGGCCCGGATCGCCAACGCCGCCGCCTCGCTGAACGTGCCGATGCGCGCGTTCACCGACGCGGTCGGCGTGGACGTGCTGTCCTTCGGTGGCACCAAGAACGGCGCGCTGTTCGGCGAGGCGGTCGTGGTCCTCAACCAGGACGCCGTCAGCCATATGAAGCACCTGCGCAAGCTGTCGATGCAACTCGCCTCCAAGATGCGCTTCGTCTCCGTGCAGTTGGAGGCGCTGCTCGCCAAGGACCTGTGGCTGCGCAATGCCCGCCACTCCAACGAGATGGCCCAGCGCCTCGCCGAGGGCGTGCGCGCGGTCCACGGCGTCGAGATCCTCCACCCGGTGCAGGCCAACGCGGTCTTCGCCCGGCTGCCCCACGACGTGAGCGAACGCCTCCAGAAGCGCTACCGCTTCTACTTCTGGGACGAGGAGGCAGGCGACGTCCGCTGGATGTGCTCCTTCGACACGACGGAGGACGACGTGGACGGCTTCCTGGCGGCCCTCAAGGAGGAGATGGCGCGCTAGGAGGCCACGTTCACCGACGGCTGACCTCGCCCGTCCGCGCCTCCTCGGCGTCCTCCGCCTCCCAGCGCAGCAGGTCCCCCGGCTGACACTCGAGCACCTCGCAGAGCGCGGCAAGGGTGGTGAAGCGGACCGCCTTCGCGCGGCCGTTCTTGAGCACCGCCAGGTTGGCGGGCGTGATCCCGACGCGGTCCGCGAGTTCGCCCACGGACATCTTGCGCCTGGCCAGCATCACGTCGATATCGACGGCGATCGGCATCAGATCACCTCGTCCAACTCGGCCTGCATCTGCGCCGCTTCGACGTCACGCGCGACGGCCTGGGCGAGCAGCATCCGCAGCACGAGCACGAGGAGCGCGACCCCCAGGATGGCCACGCCAACCCCGCCCATGATGACGGTGACGCCCGGGTCGTCCTGCTGGCCCGGCGCATTGATGACCGTGACCGCGAACCACACGAGGGCAGCCGCCACGATCGCGCCGATCACGCCGTCCACGTACCGGAAGGCGGCGTGGGAGAACACAGTTCCGTGTCGCACCATCGTCACCAGCCGCCATACACAGACCAGGGCAACCTGGACCGACACCATGCCCAGGATCGTGATCACGCGCAGCGGGGTCAGCGGGAGCGACCCGTCCTCCGGGTCGCTCCCGCTGACCAACGCCCACACCATCAATGCCTGTACGAACACGGTGCCGGCGAGCACCACCACCAGCACGGCGCGCAGCGCACGCACTGTGAGCTTTCCCATCACTTCTCTCTCGATCGAATCACGATGGGAATCTATCGATATTCGATAGGCGTGGCAAGGGGGGGGGTGGTGGGATGACTGCATAAATATGCTACTCATGGAAAAGTCATTGACTCCCTGCTCGTCGCGTTCCTATGCTCTGCGGGCATGGAGCCGATCCAGGAAACCCCTGACCTTTCCGCGTACTTGGCCGCCGACGAGGTCATCGACCATCATCATCCGCTCGTACGGGAGACGGCGGCGCGCCTCGCATCGACGATCGCCGACTCGTATGCCTATGCACGAGCGGCGTACGAGTTTGTCCGCGACGGCATCCCGCACTCGGCTGACAGCGGTGATCCGCGCGTCACCTGGCGTGCCTCGGACGTCCTGGAGCAGGGGACCGGTATCTGCCACGCCAAGGCCCACGCCTTGGCCGCGCTGCTGCGGGCCGAGGACATCCCTACGGCGCTGTGCTACCAGTCGCTGATGCATGACGATGGCAGTGCGCTCTGCGTGCACGGTCTCGTCGCCGTGCGGTTCAACGGGGCATGGCATCGGCAGGACCCCCGCGGCAACAAGCCGGGGGTCGACGCCCAGTTCTCGCTCGAGGGGGAGCGCCTGGCCTGGGTGCCCGACCCGAAGTCCAATGAGACGGACTACTCAGTTCTGTATGCCGAACCTCACCCGGCTGTTCTGCGCGCCCTCAAGGCTGCCCCCGACCGCGAGTACCTGTGGAAGACGCTCCCCACCGCACTCTGAGGCAAGGCAGGCAAGGTAGGCGCGAAGCGGCGGCTCAGCGCGCCTCGGCGGCCTTGACCTCTTCCGGAGTGGGGGCCGTGCCGCCGAGGTGGGCCGGCATCCACCAGGTGTCGTTCGGGTCCTTGGGGCGTACGGGGTAGGCGCGCTGGGCTGCTTCCAGGAGTTCCTGGACGCGCTCGCGCACCTGCCGGGTGATCGCGCCCGCGTACTTGTCGCGGGAGGCCTCGATCGCCTCGCCCACCCGGATGGTGATCGGGATGTGGCTCCGCTTGAAGTTCTTCGGGTGGCCCTTCGTCCACAGACGCTGCGTACCCCACAGGGCCATCGGGATCAACGGGACGCCGGCCTCCTGGGCCATGCGCGCGGCACCCGACTTGAAGCTCTTCAGCGTGAACGACTGTGAAATCGTGGCCTCCGGGAAGACTCCGACGATTTCACCGGAACGCAGTGAGTCCAGCGCGTGCGCGTACGCGGCCTCACCGTTCTTGCGGTCCACGGGGATGTGCTTCATGTTGCGCATCAGCGGGCCGGAGACCTTGTGCCGGAACACCGACTCCTTCGCCATGAAGCGGACCAGGCGCTTCTGCGGCAGGGCGGCGAGACCGTCGAAGATGAAGTCGAGGTAGCTGATGTGATTGCTCACCAGCACCGCACCGCCCGAGCGCGGGATGTTCTCCGATCCCTTGCAGTCGATCTTCAGGTCCCAGGCCTTGAACAGCGTGCGGGCGAGACCGATGGCGGGACGGTAGGCAAGCTCAGCCATGGACGGAGTGGACCCTTCTCTCTGCCTGGGAAGGGGGGCTCCCGGCGGGAAAGTTACGCAGCCGTAGGTTTACGGCATTGGGCAGATCGTGCCCGAAGAACGGACGAGTAGCCAGTCCTCGTTCATTCGAACGGCGAGATTCTCGTCACTTCGGGGGATGGTCCGACTCCAATGGGCCGGGAATCTTCGGGCTTTCATAAGTGCTGAAGGGGCAGGGCGCTCGCGGCGGCGGGCGACTACGGAGTGCGGCATCAGCGGCGAAGCAGGAGGACGAACGTGCGCGGGCGCGACACCGAACAGCGGCTCGACGCGGCCGAGTTGGGAGACGACCTCGGTGAACGGGCCACGCTGGTCCAGTTCTCCAGCGCCTTCTGCGCACCCTGCCGGGCGACCCGCAGGGTGCTCGCCGAAGTGGCCGGAATGGTCCCGGGCGTGACCCACGTCGAGATCGACGCCGAGGACCACCTGGAGCTCGTACGCGAACTCGGCATCCTCAAGACCCCGACCGTCCTGGTGCTCGACATGGAGGGACGCGTCGTCCGGCGTGCCACCGGACAGCCCCGTAAGGCGGACGTGATCGCCGCGCTGGGAGAGGCCGTTGCCACGCTCTGACGACCGGCGCATTCGCCCCGCGGCACCGCAGGTGACACATCTCCCAGATGCTGGAACGCACTTGACTGCACGCACCACACATCGACAGCGTGACCCTGTGCCCCCGGAAGTCCTTCTCCCTCAACTCGCCTCTCCCGACCTGCTGCGCTCGGTCTTCCGGCGGCACGCGGCCGGAGTAGCCGTGATCACCGCGCAGGGCGGCGGCAGCCCGGTCGGCTTCACCGCCACCTCGCTCACCTCCGTGTCCGCCGAGCCCCCGATGGTCTCCTTCGGCATCGGCACGAGCGCGTCCAGCTGGCCGGTGATCTCCGAGACGGAGCACGTCGGCGTCCACATACTCGGCGAGCATCAGCAGGAGCTGGCCGCTACCTTCGCCCGCAGCGGCGCCGACCGTTTCGCCGCGCCCACCGGCTGGAGTGAGGGCCCCGAGGGCGTACCCGTACTCGACGACGTCCTGGCCTGGCTCGTATGCCGGATCGTCGCGCGTGTACCCGCGGGGGACCACCGCCTGGTTCTCGCTGAGGTCGTCCTCGGTGATCCCACGGGCGTCGGGCGCCCGTTGCTCTATCACCAGGGGCGCTTCAACGGTCTGCGTGATTGAGTGGCCGACTTGTGCGCAAGCGTCGGGTTCCGATTACGCTGCGTTGCAAAGGTCACAGTTCAAAGCGCTTGCTTAGCGGGCAAGAACTGGGTGTACTGGCGAGTAATATTTGGTTCGGAGCGCAGGCCGCCCCAACCGGGACGGGCCGCTTGAGGCGCCTATGCTGCCTGAAAGAAGGCAGCTCGGAAATGACGATTGCAGTAGGAGAGCCGGCGTGAGCTTGAGGATCGTTGTCACTGTGAAGTACGTGCCCGACGCCACTGGCGACCGGCACTTCGCCGATGACCTGACCGTCGATCGCGACGACGTGGACGGTCTGCTCTCGGAGCTCGACGAGTACGCGGTCGAGCAGGCACTGCAGATCGCCGAGGACGCCGACGACGCGGAGATCACCGTCCTGACCATCGGCCCCGAGGACGCCAAGGACGCGCTGCGCAAGGCGCTGTCCATGGGCGCCGACAAGGCCATCCACGTCGAGGACGACGACCTGCACGGCACGGACGCCATCGGCACCTCCCTGGTGCTGGCCAAGGCCATCGAGAAGGCCGGCTACGACCTGGTGATCTCCGGCATGGCGTCCACCGACGGCACCATGGGTGTCGTACCGGCGCTGGTCGCCGAGCGCCTGGGCGTCCCGCAGGTCACCCTGCTCTCCGAGGTCTCCGTCGAGGACGGCACGGTCAAGGGCCGCCGCGACGGCGACTCCGCCTCCGAGCAGCTCGAGGCCTCCCTGCCGGCGGTCGTGTCGGTCACCGACCAGTCGGGCGAGGCGCGCTACCCCTCCTTCAAGGGCATCATGGCCGCCAAGAAGAAGCCGGTGACCTCCTGGGACCTGTCCGACCTCGACATCGAGGCCGAGGAGGTCGGTCTGGAGGGCGCCTACACGGTCGTTGACTCCGCCGCGGAGCGCCCGGCGCGCACGGCCGGCACGATCGTCAAGGACGAGGGCGAGGGCGGCAAGCAGCTCGCTGAGTTCCTCGCGGGCCAGAAGTTCATCTAAGGCCCAAGTCGCTTACCGCCCCGCACACTTCGCAAGCAGGAGAGAAGAAGTCCCATGGCTGAAGTCCTCGTCTACGTCGACCACGTGGACGGTGCCGTCCGCAAGCCCACCCTGGAGCTGCTGACCCTGGCCCGCCGCATCGGCGAGCCGGTCGCCGTCGCGCTTGGCGCGGGCGCCGCCGACACCGCCGCCGCGCTGGCCGAGCACGGCGCGACCCGCGTCCTGACCGCGGACGCCCCCGAGTTCGCCGACTACCTGGTCGTCCCGAAGGTGGACGCTCTGCAGGCCGCGTACGAGTCCGTCTCCCCGGCCGCAGTCCTCGTTCCCTCCTCGGCCGAGGGCAAGGAGATCGCCGCTCGCCTCGCGGTGCGTATCGGCTCGGGCATCATCACCGACGCCGTCGACCTGGAGGCCGGCGACGAGGGCCCGGTGGCCACGCAGTCGGTGTTCGCCGCCGCCTTCTCCACCAAGTCCCGTGTCTCCAAGGGCACTCCGGTCATCACGGTCAAGCCGAACAGCGCGGCCGTGGAGCCCGCTCCGGCCGCCGGTGCGGTCGAGGCGCTGTCCGTGTCCTTCTCGGAGCAGGCGACCGGCACCAAGGTCACGTCCCGTACGCCGCGTGAGTCGACCGGTCGTCCGGAGCTGACCGAGGCCGCGATCGTGGTCTCCGGTGGCCGTGGCGTCAACGGCGCGGAGAACTTCGCGATCATCGAGGCGCTCGCCGACTCCCTCGGCGCCGCTGTTGGCGCCTCGCGTGCCGCGGTGGACGCCGGCTGGTACCCGCACTCCAACCAGGTCGGTCAGACCGGCAAGTCCGTCTCGCCGCAGCTGTACATCGCTTCCGGTATCTCGGGTGCGATCCAGCACCGGGCCGGTATGCAGACCTCGAAGACGATCGTGGCGGTCAACAAGGACGCCGAGGCCCCGATCTTCGACCTGGTCGACTACGGCGTGGTCGGCGACCTCTTCGAGGTCGTCCCGCAGCTCACCGAGGAGATCAAGACCCGTAAGGGCTGAGTGTCTCTGAGCAGTACGAGGCCCCTGTGACCGTCGACGCGGTCACGGGGGCCTCGCCTCATTCCGGGCTCATGCCGGTGCTCAGCCCAGAGTCAGCGACGCCTGGACAGGCAGATGGTCGCTCGGGAACTGGCCGTTCGCGGAGAAGGTGTTGATCGAGGCTCGGTGTGCGGTGACGCCGGGAGTGGTGAGGACCCAGTCGATACGGTCGCCGTCCGGGACCAGCGGCCGGTAACCGTGGAAGGTCGCGTACAGCTTGCTTCGCTCGGCCGCCGTGTCCCAGGTGTCGACGAGACCGGCGCCCAGCATCGTGTCGTAGACGGGGTTCTTGTGCGCGGCGACGTTAAAGTCGCCGGTCACCACCAGCGGCAGTGACCGGTCGAGGCCCGCGATGCGCTGGGCGATCAGCTGGGCGGCACGCGCGCGTGCGTTCTGACTCGCGTTGTCGAGGTGGGTGTTGAGGAAGTAGAACTGCCGCTCCCCGTCGCGCAGATCGCGGAAGCGGACCCAGGTCACCATGCGGATGGAGCCGCCGCCCCAGGTGTTCGAGCCGATCACGCTGGGCGTGTCGGAGAGCCAGAAGTGGTCGTACTCCACAGGGGCCAGCCGGCGGGTGTCGTAGAAGACCGCCATGAACTCGTCGCGACTGCCGCCCGCGCGGCCCGTGCCGATCCAGTCGAAGTTCGGTCCGAGGTCGGCCTCGATGTCGCGCACCTGCTGGTAGAGGCCCTCCTGGGTGCCGATGACGTGGAGGCTTTCGCGGCGCAGCAGTTCGCGCGTTACGGGGCGGCGGGCGGCCCAGCTGTTGGGTTCGCTGGTGCTCGCGTACCGGAGATTGAACGACATGACTTCCAGGCGGCGGCTGGATCTGTCCGGCGCCGCGGCGGTCGCGGTGAGGGGTGCTGTACTGGACAGAGGCAGGGCGACCGCGGCGGCGATGGCGGTCTTCAGGCCCAGACGACGCGTGACTCGGCTGTGCTTGATGGGCACGGGTGGGCTCCTTCGATGACGGATGCCGGGCGAGTCGTGCGCACCGAAGTGTCGGAGTTGGTCGTGAACATGTCGAGAGGGCGTGGTGGCCACAGAGGGAAGTCCCGGGGTGGAGCTGGGCGGAGGTGGGTGTTGACCAGCGGGAAGGTCCGCGGATAGCTTCGCTCTACGGATTGTTGATTCCGGCCAGCGGAAAATCGAGAGGGTGTCGGGATGGGCCAGGGCGCGCAGGAGAAGGTGGCGACGAGCCTCGCGGGCGCCGTCAGCGAGGAGATCAGCGCCTCCCTCGCCCCGGTCGACGCCGAACTGGAGCGCCGCTACCCCGGAGACCCGGGGACCCGTCAGCCCGTCCACACCGTCTACGTACCCGGTGACGTGTTCGCCGCCGACACCATCCGCTCCTGGGGCGAGCAGGCCCTCGCCGCCCTCGACGATCACGCCCCGGACGCCGCCTCGTTCGCCGCCGTTCTCGGCCTCGCCGACGAACTGGCCGAACCCGTCCACGCCCGTGTACGGGCCAAGCTGGAGCACGAGCCCATCGAAGACCTGCGCGTCGACTTCGAGGACGGCTACGGCCCGCGCCCCGACGCCGAGGAGGACGAGGCCGCCGCCCGTGCCGCGCGGCTGGTGTCGGAGGCGTACGAGAAGGGCACGGCAGCCCCGTACATGGGCATCCGTATGAAGTGCATGGAAGCGCCGGTACGCGACCGGGGCATCCGGACCCTCGACATCTTCCTGACCGGGCTGATGGAGGCGGGCGGACTGCCGGACGGGCTGGTCCTGACGCTGCCGAAGGTGACGTACGCCGAGCAGGTCACCGCGATGGTGCGGCTGCTGGAGGAGTTCGAGAAGGCACACCAACTCGAGCCCGGGCGGATCGGGTTCGAGATCCAGATCGAGACCAGCCAGGCCATTCTCGCCACCGACGGCACCGCCACCGTCGCCCGGATGATCCAGGCCGCCGAGGGCCGCGCCACGGGCCTGCACTACGGGACCTTCGACTACAGCGCCTGCCTCGGCGTCAGCGCCGCCCACCAGGCGAGCGACCACCCGGCAGCCGACCACGCCAAGGCGATCATGCAGGTCGCGGCGGCAGGCACCGGCGTACGCGTCTCGGACGGCTCCACCAACGTCCTTCCCGTGGGCCCGACTTCGCAGGTCCACGACGCCTGGCGGCTGCACTACGGCCTCACCCGCCGCGCCCTCGCCCGCGCCTACTACCAGGGCTGGGACATGCACCCGCGTCACCTCCCGACCCGGTACGCCGCCGTGTTCGCCTACTATCGCGAGGGCTTCGGGCAGGCCGCGTTGCGCCTCGCCCGGTATGTCAACCGCACGGGTGGCGACGTGATGGACGAACCCGCCACCGCCAAGGCGCTCAGCGGCTACCTGCTGCGCGGCCTGGACTGCGGCGCCCTCGACATCGCGGAGGTGGCGCGCGCGACGGGCCTGACTCGCGCGGACCTGGAGGATTACGCGGCGCCGAGGCGTGCCGACTTGACGAACTCGGCCAGGTAGAGGGCCCGTTGGGCCGGAGGCGACCTTCGCGTACCGAGATCGTCACAGCGGCCGCTCCTGTGCATCGACTGTCACTCGTGCCCCGTAGGCTGAACGCCACTCATGGCGTGACACAGGAACGGGGCAGCGGTGTCTTCGGGGGCGAACGAAAGCACGGACGGGGTCGGTCGGCTGCTGGCCGGGCGCTATCGCGTTGTGGCCCAGCTCGGGCGCGGCGGTATGGGCGTCGTCTGGCGGGCTCTCGACGAGGTCCTGGGCCGTGAGGTCGCGGTCAAGGAACTGCGGACGTACACCGACGCCGGAGGTCCCGAACTCGCCGACCTGGGGCGCAGGATGCAGCGCGAGGCGCGTGCGGCGGCCCGCGTGCGCCACCCCGGAGTCATTGCTGTGCACGACGTCGCCGAGGTCGACGGGCGTCCGCTGATCGTCATGGAGCTGGTCGACGGGCCCTCCCTGGACGATGTCCTGCGTGAGGAAGGGCCCTGCGAACCGGGCGAGGCCGCCGAGATCGGCGCGAAAGTCATGGACGCCCTGGCGGCCGCCCATCGCGCCGGAGTCCTGCACCGCGACGTGAAGCCCGGCAACATCCTGCTCGACCGCTCCGGCCGCGTGGTCCTCACCGACTTCGGCATCGCGACGATGGAGGACCCCGGCGACGGCGCCACCACGCATCTCACCCGAAGCGGTGAACTGGTCGGCTCCCTGGACTACTTGGCGCCCGAGCGGGCCCAGGGCCACGACTTCGGGCCCGCCTCCGACGTGTGGGCCCTGGGCGCCACGCTGTACGCGGCCGTCGAGGGCACCTCACCGTTCCGGCGTACGTCGACCTGGTCCACGCTCACCGCGATCGTGTCCGAACCGCTGCCCGAGCCACGGGCCTCCGGGCCGCTGGCCCCCGTACTGCAGGAACTCATGCAGAAGCAGCCGGAGGACCGGCCGGACGCCGACCGGGCACGCGAGCTGCTGGAAGCGGTGGCGCGGGCGGCCGGCCAGGACTCGGCCACCACCAACCTGGGCGGACCCGCGGCGAAGCAACGCGAGGCCACCGAGCGAAGCGCCCCGGCGGTACCGCCCGGCTTCGGGCCGCCGGGCTCGGCCGCACCAGGCCCCGCAGCGCCACAGCCTCAGGGCGAGACCACCGCCTCCGACTCCGCCTCCGGCCGCGGCCCTCGGCCTCGTAAGGCCCGAGCCCTTCTCGCCGCCGCCGCAGTCACCGCCGTCCTGGCCGCGACCGGCGTCACCGTGGCCCTGCTGACCAACACCGACGACTCCGAGAACTCCGCGCGGCCTTCGGCCTCCCAGGAAGCCGGCGACTCCCCGTCCTCGGCGGACCCCAGCCCCGGCACGCTGAAGCCGTCCGACGACCCCACAGAGCAGGGCGACAAGCGGACCTCGCCCACACCCGGACCCGGGAAGCCGGAGCGCACGGAGGCCGCCGAGCCGACGAAGAAGGACCCCGCCCCCGCGCCGAGCGCCACCGACGACGGCGGCTCCACAGGCGGCAACTCGGGCGGCACGAGTGGCGGCGGAGGCGGCGCTGAGCCCGCCCCCGGCTGCGAGTCCATCGGCGGCGGCAAGTACAACTGCGACGTCTGGCGCACCGCCACGTCCTACACCGCGGACGGGACCGAGGTCGGCACCCTGAACGAGGGCATCAACTACTTCTACTGCCAGCAGAACCTGGGCCGCCGCGAGACATACGGCGAGTGGACCAACATCTGGTGGGCGAAGACCGACGACGACAGCGGCAACAAGGACGTCTTCATCAGCGACGTCTACATCAAGGGCGGCGACAACGATCAACCGGTGCCGGGACTGCCGCTCTGCTGAGCGCGTACGTACTTCTCCAGGCCGGAGGCCGTCGTCCACCCCAACTCGGCGAACAGCCGGGTGCCGCGCATGCACAGGGCCAGGTTGCCGCGCGCCCGGGCGCAGAACTCCTCGGGGGTGGAGCCGAACAGCTCCCTCAACCGCGGTGATTCGGCGAGGAGTTCGATCAGCAGTGCATGCTCGCCGGGATGTGTGTGCGGGGTTCCGGAGCCGTTGTGGAGGACGCCCCGCCGGTTCACGTAGAGATGTGCGCCGTCGAGCAGCTCGCCCGACTCCAGCTCGACGGGAACGTCGGCAGCGGGCAGCAGGACACGGTCGTACGGACCGGACGGCGAGGTGACGCCCTCGCTCCTGTCGATCGCGTCGAGCTGCGCCGGGTTCAGCCAGGTGAGGAACAACTCGCGGGTGAGTCCGGGAGCGCGGAAGGGGGAGGCGGACACGTAACCGAGCCCGGTGATGTGCGCGGAGACACCGATCTCGATGCCTGTGACCTTCGCCTTCACCAGGGGAAGGGGCGCCGCGATCCCGTACTCCCGCATCTTGTGGCGGAGTTGGGCGGGGCAGGCGTTGGAGCCGACCGCGAGGACCGGGACGCGGTCCTCGAAGGTGAGGCGGGTCAGCGGCAACAGCCGGTCGCCGTCCAGGAGTCCGGACTCCTCGGGCCAGGCGCCCGGATAGGTCAGGGGGTGGTCGCGCGGGGCCTCGGCGAGGCCGAGTGCCGCCAGGGTGTGGTGATCCGGATGGGTCATCGGTCAGCTCGCCGGGGGCAGTTCGCCCGAGCCGCGGGTGATCAGCCTGGTCGGGAGCTCGACGCGCTCCGGGAGGGCGAGTGTGCCGTCGAGGCGGTGGAAGAGGCGCTCGGCGGCGGTGCGGCCGAGCTGGGCGGAGTCCTGGGCGACGACGGTGACGCCGGGCTGGAGGAGATCGGCGAGTTCGATGTCGTCGAAACCGACCAGGGCGACGGGCCGGGAGTGTTCGGCGAGGACGCGGACGACGGTGACCGTCACACGGTTGTTGCCCGTGAAGATCGCGGTGACGGGAGAGGGCCCCGACAGCATGGCCTCGGCGGCCCGGCGGACCCGCTGCGGATCGGTGATGCCCAGGGACGTCCAGGCCTCCTCGACCGGGATGCCCGCGGCGTCCATGGCGGTGCGATAGCCGCGCAGCCGCTCGGCGGCGGTGTGGATGCGGGGCATGTCGCCGATGAAGCCGATCCGGCGGTGCCCGTGGGCGATGAGATGGGCGACGCCGTCGCGTGCACCGCCGAAGTTGTCGGACAGGACGACGTCCGCGTCGATCTGGCCGGCGGGGCGGTCCACGAAGACCGTGGCGACGCCCGCTTTTATCTCCGGTTCCAGATAGCGGTGGTCGTCACCGGCCGGGATGACGACGAGCCCGTCCACCCGGCGCGCGCACAGTGCCAGCACCAACTCCTGCTCGCGGTCCGGGTCTTCGGCGCTGGAACCGTTGATCAGCAGGGCGCCGTGGGCGCGGGCCACCTCCTCGACCGCGCGGCTGAGCGGGCCGTAGAACGGGTCGGAGAGATCCTCCAGGACCAGGCCGATGCTCGCGGTACGTCCCTTGCGCAGCACCCGCGCGCTGTCGTTACGGCGAAAACCCAGCGCGTCGATCGCCTCCTGCACCCGGCGCTCGGTGTCCGGGGTGACCCCGGGCTCACCGTTGACTACGCGCGACACCGTCTTTAGGCCGACTCCGGCACGCGCCGCGACGTCTTTCATGGTCGGACGGTTGCCGTAGCGGTTGTCGGTTCGGCGGGCGGTCTCGGCCACGATGCGCTGTCCTGTCCTGTTGTCCACGGGGTGCGTTGGTCCTGACGTGCTCTATGCGTACTCAGTGCGTGGTCAATGCGTGGTTGTTCCGTGCTCATACGGATGTGGCGTCGAGCATAGGGCCTGGACAACGTTGTCAGATGCGGGAGACACTATCCCCCGCATTCTCCGGCCCGCCCTGCTACGGGACCAGTCGTGCTGCCTGACGTCGAGGCCAGTCGTGCTGCCTGTTCCATCGGCCGGGGTCAAGGGGGACATCCCTGGTAAGACTTCGGGGGCGCCGCCGCCGCGGCCGCCGCAGGAACGACACCGCACCGGGAGAAGCAGACACAAATGCACACCGACCTCGTGGCCGCGCTCGACATCGGCGGCACCAAGATCGCCGGAGCGCTGGTCGACGGCCAGGGCCGGATCCTCCTGCGCGCGCAGCGCGCCACGCCCGCACAGGAGGACGGCGACACCATCATGGGGGCCGTCGAGGCAGTGCTCGGCGAGATCACCGGCTCGCCGCTGTGGAGCCGCGCCACCGCCCTCGGTATCGGCAGCGCGGGCCCGGTGGACGCCTCGAAGGGCACGGTGAGCCCCGTGAACATCCCGGGCTGGCGCGACTATCCGCTGGTCGAGCGGGTTCGCGCCGCCACAGCGGGGCTGCCCGTGGAGCTGATCGGCGACGGTGTGGCGATCACGGCCGCCGAGCACTGGCAGGGCGCGGCCCGCGGGCACGACAACGCGCTGTGCATGGTCGTCTCCACCGGCGTCGGCGGCGGTCTGGTCCTGGGCGGCCGGCTGCATCCGGGGCCCACGGGCAACGCCGGCCACATCGGTCACATCAGCGTGGACCTCGACGGCGACCTCTGCCCGTGCGGGTCCCGCGGTTGCGTGGAGCGCATCGCGAGCGGGCCGAACATCGCGCGCCGCGCCATCGAGGGCGGCTGGCAGCCTGGCCCCGACGGGGACACCTCGGCCGCCGCGGTGGCCGACGCCGCCCGCGCGGGCGACCCGGTCGCCCTGGCCTCCTTCGAACGCGCCGCCCAGGCCCTGGCCGCGGGTATCGCCGCGACGGCGAACCTGGTGGAGATCGACATCGCGGTGATCGGCGGGGGAGTGGGCAAGGCGGGCGACCTCCTGTTCACGCCCCTGCGCGCCGCCCTGCGCGACTACGCGACGCTGTCATTCGCCCAGCGCCTCACCGTGGCGCCCGCCCAGATGGGGACGGACGCCGGCCTGGTCGGCGCCGCGGCAGCCGCGCTCAGCCGGAGGCCGAGCGCGACAGCGGCGGGGGTGGGAGGCTGACGCCGCGCCGCGCGGGATCTCGTACGAGCTGCTTGGCCGAACAGCGCGGCGGTCAGCGCCAGGCGGCGCTTGCCGCGTCGTCCGGGCCCGGCTCGGCCGAACGGAGCGCGGAGGCCGGCGCCAGGCGGCGCTTGCCGCGTCGTCCGGGCCCGGCTCGGCCGAACGGAGCGCGGAGGCCGGCGCCAGGCGGCGCTTGCCGCGTCGACCGGACCCGGCTCGGCCGAACGGAGCGCGGCGGTCAGCCTGCCCGCATCGGCCTAACCGGCTGCCTCCAGGGCGAGTTCGGCGGCGGCCGGGTGCTCGGCCCCCTTGGTGTCGGCCGAGACGCGGACGAGAACCGTGCCGTGCGCCGGTACGGTCGCCGTGATCGCGCCCGTCGTGGTGTCGCTCTTGTGCTGCCACAGGTCGCGCACCGTGTACGCGGCGGCCTCGGGCAGCCCGACGGCCTGCGCGGTCGTGGCGATGTTCTGAGGGCTGCCGGTCTCGTTGAACAGGGCCACTGCGCGGCTGCCGTCCTGCATCTCCTTGGCGACAACCCAGCGCCCGCCCTCGGAGGAAACGACCGCGCCCTGCGTGCCCAGCGGGTCCTGATCGACCGCGATGACCTCCTCGTTGCCGAGGATGTCGAAGGTCTCCTCGGACACCGACCGCAGATCGGAGCCGATGAGCAGCGGCGCGGCCATGATCGACCACATCGAGAAGTGGGTGCGGTACTCCGTGTCCGTCATCCCGCCGTTGCCGACCTCCAGCATGTCGGGGTCGTTCCAGTGCCCGGGACCGGCGTACTCGGCGAGCGGCAGGTTCTTCTTCATGATTGACAACATCGAGCCCCAGTTGTCGCTGATGTCTCCGGTCGTACGCCACAGATGCCCGACGTCCGCCGCCCACTCCCAGGGCTTGTTCTCGCCCCACTCGCAGATGCTGTAGACGATGGGGCGCCCCGTCTTCTCGGAGGCGGTCTTGAGGGCGTCGCGCATGGTCGTGTAGCGCTGCTTGGCGTCCACGCCTTGGTTGTTGCAGTTGTCGTACTTGAGGTAGTCGACGCCCCAGTCCGCGAACTGCTGGGCGTCGCTGTACTCGTGGCCCAGCGCACCGGGGAAGCCGGCCGTGTTACATGTCTTGGTGCCGGCGCTGGTGTAGATGCCGAGCTTGAGTCCCTTGGAGTGGACGTAGTCCGCAACTGCCTTGATTCCATTGGGGAACCGGACCGGGTCCGGCACCAACTTGCCGTTCGCGTCGCGCTCCGGCAGCGCCCAGCAGTCGTCCAGGTTGACGTACTGATAGCCGGCGTCCTTGAGCCCCTTCTCGACGAAGATGTCGGCGATGCCCTTGACCATCGACTCGTCGAACTCGGCCCGGCAGTGCGTGGCGTTCCAGTTGTTGAAGCCCATCGGCGGGGTGCGGGCCTGCCCGTCGTCCAGGAGGGGGCCGGCTGTGTCGGTGTCGCCCGGGGCCTGTGCCGCGACGGAGGCCGTGAGCCCGCTCGTGCACAGGACGGCGGTGGCGAGCGCTCCGAGCACTCTTCGTCGGGTGGTGCGGGTTGGGAGATGACGCATCGTTACGTTCCTCCGTACTCGCGAAAGATGGGTGACTACCGGGGTGGAAGTCGTCGGCGGCGCTCACGGTAGGCCGCACCGAACCATGTTGGAAGAGCGGACCGTGTGGGAAGAAGGGATGACCGTGACTCATGCGCCGTTTCGCAGTTGAGCCGGGCATGAAGAAGCGAAGCATGCTCGCCGTCGCGTCCCTCGCCGCCGGATTCGTGGTGGCGGCCGTCACCCCGTCCCACTCACTCGAAGGCGACGCTCTCGGCAAGCTCGACGTACAGGACACGCTCAGCACGCTGGACAAGACGGTCGGCGAGGGCAAGGCGGCCGTCAACCCCGTGGTGGAGAACACTCAGCATCAGAAGGGCTGAGCCAACTGCGGCTCCGCGGGGCCGTATCTCGACATCTCAGTAGCCCGACATCCCGATAGCTCGGCATATCGACATCTCGATGTCCCGACAAGAAGCCCGGCCCGCCCACGGCCGGGCTTCCGCATGTGTACGACCCGGTGCCAGGCTCTTGTCTCCGAGGCGGCGGAAGGCGCACTCATCAGGACCTGGTTTCCGTGGCAAGGTGGAGGGCAAGCCTCAGGGGGTCAACAGAAGAGGGGGAACCGTGACCGTCGTTTGGATCAACGGCGCGTTCGGTGCGGGGAAGACCACCACCGCACGGGAACTGATCGACCTGATCCCGAACAGCACACTCTTCGACCCCGAGCTCATCGGAGCCGGGCTGACGCACATGCTGCCGCCCAAGCACCTCGCCGAGGTCGGTGACTACCAGGACCTGCCCATCTGGCGCCGGCTCGTGGTCGACACCGCGGCCGCCCTGCTCGCCGAACTCGGCGGCGTCCTGGTGGTACCCATGACCCTGCTCCGGCAGGAATACCGCGACGAGATCTTCGGCGGACTCGCCTCCCGCAGGATTCCGGTACGGCATGTGCTCCTCGCCCCGGCGGAAACGATCCTGCGGGAACGAATAGCCGACCGCGAGGTACCACCCGACCTCCCTGACGGGGAGATACGGGTGCGCCAGTGGTCGTACGACCACATCGAGCCCTACCGCGCCGCCCTGGCCGGCTGGCTCACCGCCGACGCCCATCTCGTGGACACCAGCACACTCACCCCGTACGAGTCCGCGGAACGCATCGCCGACGCCGTGCGCACCGGCGCCGTCCCCGTCTGCGACATCGTGCAGACTCCGGAGCCCACCGCGGAGACCGTCGCCGCCGGGGTGCTCCTCTTCGACGAGCAGAATCGCGTACTTCTCGTCGATCCCACGTACAAGGCGGGCTGGGAGTTCCCCGGCGGTGTCGTCGAACGCGGCGAGGCACCCGCACGCGCGGGCATCCGCGAGGTCGCCGAGGAGACCGGCATCCAACTCGACGACGTACCAAGCCTGTTGGTCGTGGACTGGGAGCCGCCCGCACCCCCCGGCTACGGCGGACTGCGCCTCCTCTTCGACGGTGGACAGCTCGACAGCACCGAGGCCCGGCGGATGCTGCTGCCGGGCCCCGAACTGCGCGACTGGCGCTTCGCCAGCGAAGAGGAGGCCGCCACCCTGCTGCCACCGGTCCGCTACGAGCGGCTGCGCTGGGCACTGCGCGCACGGGAACGGGGAGCGGCGCTCTATCTCGAGGCCGGCGTGCCCGTGGGATAAGTACCCGTCCGTCGGGGGCTGCTGAACTCCCTCAGCCCGCCGCGTAGTTGCGCAGGAACAGCGCCTCGGCGACCGACAGTCGCTCCAGTTCCTCAGGAGACACGCTCTCGTTCACCGCGTGGATCTGCGCCTCCGGCTCGCTCAGGCCGATCAGCAGGATCTCCGCGCTCGGGTAGAGGGACGCGAGGGTGTTGCACAGCGGGATGGAGCCACCCTGCCCGGCGTACTGCATCTCCGCCCCGTCGTACGCGTCGCGCATCGCCTCGGCCATCGCCGCGTACGCCGGGCTGGAGGTGTCGGCGCGGAACGCCTGGCCCTGGCCGATCTGTTCGGTGCTCACCCGCGCGCCCCACGGCGTGTGCGCCTCCAGGTGGGCCTGGAGCAGCTTGGTCGCCTCGGCCGCGTCCACGCCCGGCGGAACCCGCAGACTGACCAGGGCGCGGGCGCCCGCCTGCACGGACGGGGTGGCGCCGACCACCGGCGGGCAGTCGATGCCGAGCACGGTCACGGCAGGACGCGCCCAGATACGGTCGGCCACCGTGCCGGAGCCGATCAGCTCGACGCCCTCGAGCACCTTGGCGTCCTCGCGGAACTGGCCCTCCTCGTACTGCAGGCCGTCCCAGCGCGCCTCGCCCGTCAGCCCGTCGACCGTCGTCGAACCGTCCTCGGCCCGCAGTGAGTCCAGTACCCGGATCAGCGCGGCCAGCGCGTCGGGTGCCGCGCCGCCGAACTGCCCCGAGTGCAGGTTGCCGCCGAGGGTGTCGATCCGGACCCGTACGAGCGTCATGCCGCGCAGTGCCGTGGTGACCGTCGGCACACCGACCCGGAAGTTGCCGGCGTCGCCGATGATGATCGTGTCGGCGGTGAGCAGCTCCGGGTGGTCCTCCGCGTACCGCTCGAGTCCGCCCGTGCCCTGCTCCTCCGAACCCTCCGCGATCACCTTGACGTTGACCGGGACGCCGCCGTTCGCCTTGAGCGCGCGCAGCGCGAGGAGGTGCATGATGACGCCGCCCTTGCAGTCGGCGGCGCCCCGCCCGTACCAGCGGCCCTCGCGCTCCGTCAGCTCGAACGGCGGTGTCACCCACGCCGTTTCGTCGAGCGGCGGCTGCACGTCGTAGTGCGCGTAGAGCAGCACCGTCTTCGCGCCCTCGGGCCCGGGCAGGAACCCGTACACCGACTGCGTGCCGTCCGGGGTGTCGAGCAGCGCCACATCCTGGAAGCCCTCGGTGCGCAGGGCCTCGGCCACCCAGTTCGCGGCGCCCTCGCTCTCGCTGCGGGGGAACTGGTCGAAGTCCGCCACCGACTTGAAGGCCACCAACTCGGTGAGCTCCGCCTTCGCCCTGGGCATCAGCGAGGCGACGGTCTCGGCGACCGGGTTCGACGACATGGGCACGCTCCTCGTAGGTGCGACGTTGTACGGCTGGGTACGTGTGGTTGGTACGTGAGGGATGCACGCGCGTACGGGTGCGCCTCGTGCATACGCTGCCGATACTCCCACAGCGGTCTGCGCCGGGGTCCGCCGTAGGATGCGGGAGGCAGGAGCGGCAGGCGGCTGGATCGGAGCAGCGGACCATCGTGAGCAGCGAGAACTCTTCGGGCGACGCACAGCGGGTATGGGATGTCGTCGTGGTCGGTGCGGGGCCCGCGGGCGCCTCGGCGGGCTATGCGGCAGCGGTCGCGGGGCGCCGCGTGCTCCTGTTGGAGAAGGCGGAGCTGCCCCGCTACAAGACGTGCGGCGGCGGCATCATCGGCCCCTCGCGCGACGCCCTGCCGCCCGGCTTCGAGCTGCCGCTCCGGGACCGGGTGCACGCGGTCACGTTCTCGCTCGACGGCAGGTTCACCCGCACCCGCCGCTCCAAGCAGATGCTCTTCGGGCTCATCAACCGGCCCGAGTTCGACCAACGGCTCGTCGAGCACGCACAGAAGGCGGGCGCCGAACTGCGCACCGGCGTCACGGTCGCACGGGTGGAACAGCATGGCTCCGCCGTACCGGACCGGCGCACCGTGGCCGTCGTACTGCAGGACGGCGAGACCGTGTTGGCGCGGGCCGTGGTCGGCGCGGACGGCAGCGCCAGCCGGATAGGAGCACACGTCGGGGTGAAGCTCGACCAGGTCGACCTCGGCCTGGAGGCGGAGATTCCCGTACCGGAGACCGTCGCAGAGGACTGGAAGGGGCGCGTCCTCATCGATTGGGGCCCCATGCCCGGCAGTTACGGCTGGGTCTTCCCCAAGGGCGACACCCTCACCGTCGGTGTGATCTCGGCGCGCGGTGAAGGAGCCGCCACCAAGCGGTACTTGGAGGACTTCACCGCCCGGCTCGGGCTCGCCGGCTTCGAGCCGAGCATCTCCTCGGGGCATTTGACGCGGTGCCGCGCCGACGACTCGCCGCTCTCTCGCGGGCGGGTGCTGGTGTGCGGGGACGCGGCGGGGCTGCTCGAGCCGTGGACCCGCGAGGGCATCTCGTTCGCGCTGCGGTCGGGGCGGCTCGCGGGGGAGTGGGCGGTACGGATCTCCGAGGCACACGACGCCGTGGACACCCGGCGACAGGCCCTCAACTACGCCTTCGCCATCAAGGCGGGACTGGGCGTCGAAATGAGCGTGGGAAAACGCCTGCTCATCGTTTTCGCCCGCCGTCCCGGTATGTTCCACGCGGCGCTCACGGGCTTCCGGCCCGCCTGGAAGGCGTTCACGGGGATCACCCGTGGGGCGACCTCGCTCGGTGAGATCGTCCGTACGCATCCCATGGCGGGGCGCGCTCTGACCGCCCTCGACCGCTGACCTGACCAGGACCGCCGGGGCGTGGTTCAGTCCTTGACGGTGATCCGGAAGACGGGGTGGTTGTGCGCGGCGGCGAGCAGCTCCTCGTCGCTGGACTTGGCCGTGACGTCACCGAAGAAGCGGCCGACCTCCCAGCCCCACTTCTTGAGGTAGGTGCGCAGGACGACGGGCTTCTCCTCGTCGGGCAGCTCCACGGCCGTGAACTCCCGCGTTTTGCGGCCCACTTGGAGCCGCCCGCCGCCGGCCGCCCGGAGATTGCGCACCCACTCGGAGTGGCCGCGCGCCGAGACGAGGTAGGGGCCGCCCTCGTACGGGAGGGGGTTGACCGGCACGCGCCGCCACTCGCCGCTCTTGCGTCCGCGGACGGAGAGTTCGGCGCTGCCGACGAGGCTGAGGCCGCGGCGGGCGAGCCAGCCGATGAAGCGGTTCATGCCGGCCTCGAAGCCGCCGGGCTTGATGTAGCGCTGCTGTGCCGTCATGGGGTCCCCCAGTGGTTGAGGTCGGTTGCGAGAGCACTGCTCTCGCTTGAGAGCAGTGTGCACGAGATCGGTGATCCAAAGCAAGAGCAGTGCTCTCGGGTGTGTGCACCGCTCTCGGAGTTGAGTGCCGCTCTCGGACTCGATTCTTGCTCTCTGAGTTGAGCGTTGCTCTCAGGGCGGAGCACTGCTCTCCGGCTCGAGCGCTGCTCTCGAAGCTGGAGCGCTGCTCTCGGACCTGGGCGTTGATCTCGCGGTAGAGCGTTGATCTCGGTCCGGGGCGTTGCGGCGGCGCGAGAGCGTCGATCCGAATCCAGAGCACCGCTCACGTTTGTGTGCAGTGCTCCGAATTCATGGCACACTGCCCGGCATGAGTACCGCCCGAGGAGCCCGCGCCCGAGCCAGGACCGAAGTCACCGCGGCCATCAAGGACGAGGCGCGCAGACAGCTCGCGAAGGAAGGCGCCGCCAAGCTCTCGTTGCGGGCCGTGGCCCGCGAACTCGGCATGGTCTCCTCCGCGTTGTACCGCTACTTCCCCAGCCGCGACGACCTGTTGACCGCCCTCATCATCGACGCCTACGACTCGTTGGGCGAGAGTGCGGAGGCCGCGCACGAGAAGGTCGCCGACGCCGGCCCGATCCGGCGCTGGGCAGTGGTGTGCGAGGCGGTGCGTGGCTGGGCGCTCGCGCATCCGCACGAGTACGCGTTGATCTACGGTTCGCCCGTGCCCGGATACGCCGCCCCCGACTCGACCGTGCCCGCGGCGTCCCGGGTCGCGTTGCTGCTCATCGAGATCGTCCGGGACGCGCACCGGGGCGTGGGCGTCGCCCTGCCCCGCCTGCCCGCCGAGCTCAAGCCGGAGGCACAGCGGCTGGCCCAGGACCTCGCACCGGATCTGCCGCCGGAGGTGGTGACGGCCCTCGTCGCGGCCTGGGCCCAGCTGTTCGGGCTGATCGGCTTCGAGCTGTTCGGCCAGTTCAACCGCGTGGTGGAGGACCGCGAAGCCTTCTTCCGGCACGCCGCCGCCCAACTCGGCCATGGCGTCGGCCTGGTGTTCCCTCAGGACACCGGCATGGGAGGAGCACGAGACAGCAGCAGGTCGGGGGCCTGACGCAGGATGCCCGGGACCGCCCTCGTGGCGATGTAAGGGGGAGCAGCCGCGAACAGAGGAGGTACTTCCCCGGGAGTACGTGTGATCGCCACGCTCGGCGGACGCCCGGACCGGCCGCGGCGTCTAGCGTGGCAGGCATGGAAGAGCAGCGCACACGCCTGTGCGGCGGTCCGCCCTGGGCGCGCGGTGGGCCCCCGTGGCGATGGCGGCACGGGCCGCCGTGGTGGAACGAGGGCGATGACTGGGCAGCGGAGAGTCGGCCGCGCCGGCCGTGGCGTTCGACGCTGCTGCTCACCGTGTTCGTGCAGGTCGGCAGTAACTTCGCCGCGCAGGAGCAGGAGGCTACCCGCGAGCACCTCGGCCTCCTCGCCCGGGCGTTGTTGCTTGTGGGCACCCTGCTGCTCCTGTGGCGGCATCGGTATCCGGTGCTGGTGGTGTTCGGTGTCGCGGTGTCGGCGCTGCTCTACTTCGGTGCCGGTTATCCGTACGGCCCGATCTTCTTGACCGTCGCGCTCGCCTGCTTCAGCGCGGTTGTCGCCGGGCATCGGCGGGCGGCCTGGGCGGCGCTCGGCCTGCTGTGGGTGGCCCATCTGCTGGAGGGGCACTGGCTCTATCAGTGGCTGCCGCCGGAGGGGGACACGGTGGGCGACTGGGGCGAGGACGTCTCAGTCGCCATCTGGATGGTGGCCATCGCCGCGGTGTCCGAGCTGGTCCGCGTGCGCCGGGAGCAGTGGGATCGGGAGCGTACGGAACGTCTGCAGGCGGCCCGGCGGCGCGCCGACGAGGAACGGCTGCGGATCGCCCGCGAACTGCACGACGTGCTGGCGCACAGCATCTCGGTCATCAACGTCCAGGCGGGCACGGGCCTCGCCCTGCTCGACTCCGACCCGGAACAGGCCCGTACCGCGCTCACCACCATCAAGGCGGCGAGCAAGGAGGCCCTCGGCGAAGTCCGCCAGGTGCTCGACACGCTCCGCACGCCCGGTGACGCGCCGCGTGCGCCGGCGCCCGGACTCTCCCGGCTGCCCGAACTCGTTGAGCAGGCCGCGAGCGCAGGACTGACCGTCGGCGTCGAGACCGAGGGAAAGCGGCGGGCCCTGTCGCCGGGTGCCGATCTCGCGGCCTTCCGCATCGTGCAGGAGGCGCTGACCAATGTCGTACGGCACTCCGGTTCGCGGCACGCGCGCGTGCTGCTCCGCTACGAGAACGACGCCTTGAAGCTCCGTATCGACGACGACGGACCGGCGACCGGCGCCGACGCGGGCGGCGGCGGTAACGGACTGGCCGGAATGCGGGAGCGGGCCGCGGCCCTGGGTGGCACGATCGAGGCTGGGCCGCGCGAGGACGGCGGTTTCCGGGTACTGGCCGTGCTGCCGCTCGAACGCAAAGCCAAGCTCGCCGAACTCAAGGAGGACCGGTGATCCGCGTACTGCTCGCCGACGACCAGTCACTGGTCCGCGCAGGCTTCAAGGCGCTCCTCGACGCACAGAAGGACATCGAGGTGGCCGGCGAAGCAGCCGACGGCGAGGAGGCGCTGCGCAAGGTGCGTGAACTGCGCCCCGACGTCGTCCTGATGGACATCCGTATGCCCCTGCTCGACGGTCTCGAAGCGACCCGCCGCATCACGGAGGACGGCGGGCTGCAGGACATCAAGGTGGTCATGCTCACCACCTTCGAGCTCGACGAGTACGTCTTCGAAGCCATCCGTTCCGGGGCCTCCGGCTTCCTCGTCAAGGACACCGAACCGGACGAACTCCTGCGCGCGGTCAGGGCGGTGGTCGACGGCGACGCGCTGCTGTCGCCCGGCGTGACGCGGCGGCTGATCGCCGAGTTCGCGGCCCGGTCCAAGGAGCCCGCTGCCGCTCAGTCGCTCGCCGAACTCACCGAGCGGGAGCGGGAGGTGATGGCCCTGGTGGGCATCGGGCTGTCCAACGACGAGATCGCCCGCCGACTGGTCGTCAGCCCGCTCACGGCGAAGACCCATGTGAGCCGCACGATGGTGAAGCTGGGCGCCCGCGACCGGGCCCAACTGGTCGTACTGGCCTACGAGTCGGGCTTGGTGCGGCCGGGCTGGCTGGGCTGAGACCCACGCCCGAAACGGACCAGCACACTGACCACCCGTACGAAGAAGACCACGACCGCGAGCCACATCCCGGCCATGAGCAGCAGATCTTCGGCGCCGGCAGGCAGCTCGAAGACCAGCGCCGGACCGGCGATGGCCCCGAAGACAACGGCGGCCGCGACCGCCGCACTCGCCAGCGCGTAGCCGATCTCGACGGTCATCGCGTCCCGCTCGGCCTGAGTGCGCCGTCCCCCGCTGTTCCCCATGGGCGGAAGTCTCACAGCAGAGCGCCCGGCGGGCAAGAACAGCCCGCCGGGCGCGCGTAGTTGCGTAGAGGGAAGGGGGGAGGGATCAGTCGCGGACCGGCACCCGCTCCTCGCGCGCCTCCTGTCCCTCCTGTACAGAGTCGGACTTGGCGACCAGGATCGTCGTCTGCTGCGTACGCTGCTTGCGCAGACCCGTGGCCGTGATCAGCAGGCCGAGTACCGCGATCGCCGTCACCACGATCAGCCCCGTGCGGTAGCTGTCGAGGACGGCTTGCGGAGAGGCGTCGTCGGAGGCGCTCGCGGTCACGACGGCCGTGACGACCGCCAGGAAGATCGCGCCGCCCACCTGCACCGAGGTGTTGAGCAGGCCTGAGACCATGCCCTGCTCGTGGTCGTCCACGCCGTTGGTGGCCTGGATGTTGAGCGAGGGGAAGACCAGGGCGCAGGCGACGCCGATCAGGAGCATCGTCGGCAGGATCACCGCCGCGTACACGGGGTTGAGGTCGATGTTCAGGAACAGCGCGTACGCGATGACCATGCTGGCGAAGCCCACCGGGATCAGCCGCCGCGTGCCGAACCGGTCGACGACGGCTCCCATCTTCGTGGCGGACAGCGCCACCAGCGCGCCCGCGGGCAGGAAGGCGAGCGCCGTCTCCAGGGCCGACCAGCCGAGCAGCGTCTGCAGATACAGCGTGGCCAGGAACTGGAAGCCGATGTACGAGCCGAAGAACGTCATCGCGCCGAGCTGGGCCCGTATCTGGTTGCCGGAGCGCAGTACGCCGAGCCGGACCAGCGGTCCAGCCGAGCGCTGTTCGATCCGGACGAAGACCGCGAGCAGGACGGCGACGGCGAGGAACGAGAGCAGCGTACGGGCCGATGCCCAGCCGACCTCCGGGGCCTGGACGACGGTGAAGACGAGCAGCAGCATCGAGGCCGTGCCGATGATGGCGCCGGGGATGTCGTAGCCGTTGTGGTTCTTCTCGCGCTCGCTGCGCGGGAGCAGCTTGAGGCCGGCGATCAGGGCGATGATCGCGATCGGCGCGGGCAGCAGCATGGTGAGGCGCCAGCTGGCCTCGGTGAGCAGACCGGACAGGACGAGGCCCATGGAGAAGCCGGTGGCGGCGCAGGTGGTGTAGATCGAGAGGGCGCGGTTGCGCAGCGGGCCCTCGGCGAACGTCGTGGTGATGATCGACAGGCCCGCGGGCGCGGTGAACGCCGCGCTCAGGCCCTTGATGAAGCGGCTGGCGATCAGCAGCGGGCCTGAGTCGACGAGCCCGCCGAGCAGCGAGGCGAGCGCGAACACGGCCAGGGCGACCAGGAAGACCTGGCGGCGGCCGAGCAGGTCGGCGGTCCGTCCGCCGAGGAGCAACAGGCCGCCGTAGCCCAGGATGTAGCCGCTGACGACCCATTGCAGGGCCGAGGTGGAAAGGTCGAGTTCGGAGCCGATGGACGGCAGGGCGACGCCGACCATCGATACGTCCAGCGCGTCCAGGAACATCGCGGCGCAGAGCACTAGAAGGGTGCCCCACAGGCGAGGTGTCCAGCGTTCCTGGGTCGCGGAATCGGGGAGCGGAGAGGTCATGCGCCACACACTACATGCGCATGCATTCAATGCAAGCGCATTTAATTCGGATGCAACAAAGCCCGATTTCTGCTACGGTCCGGCGTCATGGCGGCTGCGGAGAACGTTGAGCAGGGGCTCGTCGACCAGTGGCGCGACCTCCTCGCGGTGCACGCGCGCACCGTGTCCGAGCTCGACCGCGCACTGCATCAACACGGCTTGTGCGCCAGTGACTTCGAGGTGCTCGACGTGCTGGCAGGCTGCGCCGCGGCCGACGGCGCCGGTGCGTATCGCGTCCAGGAGATCGCCGAGCGGGTCCATCTCAGCCAGAGCGCACTGTCCCGGCTGATCGGCCGGCTCGAGAAGGACGGTCTGGTGGAGCGCTGCATGTGCCCGCAGGACCGGCGGGGCGTACGCGTCTCGCTCACGCTCGAGGGGCGCGCGCTGCACGGCGACGTACTGCCGGTGCAGCGCGCGGTGTTGGGGCGGATGCTGGCGGCCGGTCCGGGCGACTGATCATCGGCGCGCGGGTCAGCTTCAAGTGACCCCCGACTTCTCGCGCCACAGCGTCGCGAGGGAGGAGTCTCCCCTCACGCCCGGGAAGGGCCGACGGTTCCACAGCGACAGGTAGAGCTCGGCCGCCGGGCCCGTCAACTCGCTGTCGGCGCCCGCCAGTTCGCCCCGCTCGCTGACCGGCGGCTCGGCTGACAGCCGTACGGTCCACACGGCGTCGGTGTCCTCGGCCCGCACCCTCAGCACGCGCGGCACCTCCGTGCGCACCGCGCTCTTCTTGCGGGCGTGGAAGCCGAAGAGCAGCTCGTCGATCCCGTCGATTGCGAAGTCGACGGCGATCGGGCTCGGGGTGCCGCCGAGCGCCGACTCCGCGTCGTACCGGTGCACCGTCGTCTCGTGCGCCTGCCTCCGTGCCCAGAAGGCGAGCGGTGAGGGTGCGGGCAGGAAGCTCCAGCAGTCCACGTCGGCGGGGGCGCCCGCGAGCGTGTCGACCAGCCGCCGGTGGCCCTCGCGGAACCAGGTCATCAGCTCCGTACCGTCCAGATCCGGCAGGCCCTCGTCGGGGTGGTACGAGGTGTGTCTCTCGGCGACGAACGCCGTCGCCCAGCGGTGCACCATGCCCGTGTGCCGCACCAGGTCCCGCACCTGCCAGCCGGGACAGGTGGGCACCTTGGCGTCGGTCCCGGCCTCTTCGGCGGCCGTCGCCAGCAACTTGCCCTCGGTGTCGAGGGTTCCGATGAACTGCGCAGTCTCCATGCGGTGAGTCTGCCGGATGGAGTGCGGTCGAAGGGAGGAGATTTACCCCGGTCCCGCGGGCGGAGCGGCTCGGCCAGTAATCGGCTGTGCCGGGCCCCGCATGATCAATAGCCTTGAGCGGTCTGCCGGTTGACGCTTCAAGGAGTCCCCCCACGTGACCACCGCACCGGACCTGCCCGACATCCTGTCGCAGGAATTCGCCGAAGACCCCTATCCCGCCTACCGGATCATGCGCGAGAACGCCCCGCTGATCTGGCACGAGGCCACCCAGAGCTACATCGTGTCGCGCTACGAAGACGTCGAACGGATCTTCAAGGACCGCGACGGACAGTTCACCACCGACAACTACGTATGGCAGATCGAGCCCGTGCACGGCCGGACGATCCTGACGCTCAGCGGGCGCGAACACGCCGTGCGCCGGGCCCTGGTGGCCCCGGCCTTCCGCGGCCGTGACCTGCAGGAGAAGTTCCTGCCCGTCATCGAGGACAACGCCCGGGCCCTCATCGACTGCTTCCGTCACACGGGAAATGCCGATCTGGTCGCGGACTTCGCGACGCGCTTTCCCGTGAACGTCATCGCCGACATGCTCGGCCTGGACAAGGCCGACCACGACCGCTTCCACCGCTGGTACACGTCCGTGATCGCCTTCCTCGGCAATCTCGCGGGCGATCCGGAGGTCGCCGCGGCCGGTGAGCGCACCCGCGTGGAGTTCGCCGACTACATGATCCCGATCATCCGGCACCGCCGTGACCACCTCGGCGACGACCTGCTGTCCACGCTGTGCGCCGCCGAAGTGGAAGGCGTGCGCATGAGCGACGAGGACATCAAGGCGTTCTGCAGCCTGCTGCTCGCGGCGGGCGGGGAGACCACGGACAAGGCCCTCGCGAGCATCTTCGCCAACCTGCTCGCGCATCCCGAACAGCTCCAGGCCGTACGGGAGGACCGCTCACTGATCGAGCGGGCCTTCGCGGAGACCCTGCGGTACACCCCGCCGGTCCACATGATCATGCGTCAGTCGGCCGAGGAGGTGGAGCTGAGCGGCGGCACCGTTCCGCCGGGAGCCACGGTGACCTGCTTGATCGGCGCCGCAAACCGGGACCCCGCCCGCTACCGGGAGCCGGACCGCTTCGACATCTTCCGCGACGACCTGACCACCACGAAGGCATTCTCCGCAGCGGCCGACCATCTGGCGTTCGCCCTGGGCCGCCACTTCTGTGTGGGCGCCCTGCTGGCCCGCGCCGAGGTCGAGATCGGCGTCAACCAACTCCTCGATGCCATGCCCGACCTACGGCTCGCCGATGGTTTCCAGCCAGCCGAGCAGGGCGTGTTCACCCGGGGACCGCAGGCGCTGCCGGTGCGCTTCACCCCGGCCACGCACTGAGCCCGGCCCGCATGACGTGCCCGTACGACAGGCTCGTACGGGCACGGCCGGGGTCTCACCGCAGAATCGGCGTGAACTCCACCGGCAGTGACGTCAGCCCCCGCATCCAGATCGACGGCCGCCACACGAGCTCCTCCGGCTCCACCGACAGGACGACGTCGGGCAGACGCTCCAGGAGCGTCTCGACGGCCGTGCGGGCGATGACGTCGGCGAGCAGCGGAGCCGGGTAGGGGCAGCGGTGCTCGCCGTTGGAGAAGGACAGATGGGCGCCGTTCCCCTCAGCGCCGACATGGCCCTCGGGCCAGATCTGCGGATCGGTGTTCGCCGCGGCGAGCCCGAGGACCAGGCAGTCGCCCGCCTTGATCCGGCGCCCGCCGAGCAGGGTGTCGCGCACCGCCCAGCGGCCGATGAAGTTCTGGGTGGGCGTGTCCAGCCAGAGCACCTCGGTGAGGGCCTCACCGACGCTGACCCGGCCGCCGGAGACGTTCAGCGCGAAACGGTCGTCGGTGAGCAACAGCCGCAGCGTGTTGCAGATCCAGTTGGCGGTGGGCTGCTGGGCCGCCGCGACGACCGAGATCAGGTCCTGGACGATCGCGTCGTCGCTCAGCCCCTCGGGATGGGCCAGCATGCGGGAGACCACGTCCGCGCCGGGCTCAGCCCGCTTGTCCTTCACCAGCTGCTGAATGCGTTCCTGTACGCGCACATACGCGGCGACCGGATCCTCGCCCTCGCCCGTGTCCAGGGAGATCCGCAGGTCCCGTACGAGATCGTCGGTGTCCGTGCTGTGGGCCGACATGCCGCACATCTCCACCGCGGCCCGCATCGCCAGAGGGTGTGCGTACGTGCTCATCAGCTCGGTCTCGCCGCTGCCAGTGAAGGCGTCGATGAGCTGGTCGGCGATCCGCGCGCAGTTGACGCCGAGCTCGAACTGGTCGACGCCCTCCAGGGCCTCGGTGATGACACCGGCCCGCCGCTGGTGCTCGGCGCCCTCCGTGAACAGCACCGAGGGCTGGTAACCGACGAAGGGCAGCAGCGGCCAGTCCGCGGGAATGTTCTCCCACTGGTTCCAGCGCCGCGAGTCGCGGGCGAAGAGCTCGTCGTGGGCGGTGACGAACGAGACCTCCGGGTAGCCGAGAACCAGCCAGGCGGGTACGTCCCCGTCCAGCAGTACGGGCGCCACGGAGCCGTGGATGCGGCGCAGCTCCTGGTACAGCGCGGCGGGCGTCTGCTGGTACTCCAGGCCGCTCAGCGGAACCGCGTCCGCGTGCGCCGGGCAGCCCGAAGTGGTCCGCTTCGGGTCGGCGGGGCGCGGGTCGAAGCCGGTCGCGTCGTCGTTCATGGGGTCATCTCCCGGGCCATGGCCAGTTCGTAGAGGTGGTCGACAAGACTGATCAGGACGTTCTTGCCGGACGAGCGGACCCGTGCGTCGCAGTCGATCAGCGGTACGTGCTCGGGCAGCGCGAGTGCCTGGCGTATCTCGCTCAGGGAGAAGGCGTTGGTGTCGTGCTCGAACCGGTTGACCGCGACGACGAAGGGCGTCCTGTGGTGCTCCAGGCGGTCGATCGCGTACCAGCAGTCGCTCATCCGCCGGGTGTCCACCAGGACGACGGCGCCCAGCGTTCCCGCGAAGAGCCGGTCCCACAGGAACCAGAAGCGCTCCTGGCCCGGGGCGCCGAACAGATACAGAACCGTGCGCTCGCTCAGGCTGATCCGGCCGAAGTCGAAGGCGACGGTCGTCGTGGATTTGTCGGCCAGACCTGCGGTCCGGTCGATGCCGACACCGGCCTCGGTCATGACCTCTTCGGTGTTCAGGGGCCGGATCTCGCTCACCGAGCGGACCAGCGTGGTCTTGCCGACACCGAAGCCGCCCACCACGACGATCTTGAGCCCGGTCTCGGCCGTGGCGCTGAGCGGCGTACGGGCAGGGGGCTCAGAGCGTGTGGAGGGCTCAAAGCTTACGGAGTCCATCGAGAACCTCCAGCAGGAGAGCGGATTCGGGCAGGGCGGCCGCCGCCGATGCGGGCCGAGGATGGCGAGCGGTGACCTTCGCCATCGCCAGCAGGTCGCCCACCAGGATCCGGACGACCGTCACCGGCAGCCGTAACTCGGCGGCGATCTCGACCACGGCGGCCGGGCGACGGCACAGCTCCAGGATCCGGACGTGCTCGGACTGCATGCCCCGAGCGGGCTCGCACTCGCTGACGATCAGCGAGACGAGGTCGAGATCGTCGGGAGCTTCGCTGCGGCCCCCGGTGATGGTGTACAGCCGGTCCGGGTCCCCGGTGTCGACCGGACGTCGGCTCATCGGGATCAGCTCTCCTCTGTCGGGTCCATCGGGTCGCGGGCCTCGGCACGCAGGTGCTCGCCGATCCGCTCCACCAGGTCGGTCATGTGGTGCCCCACCACACCCGGGTCGGCGCCGTCGTCCGCGACAACCGCGAGGTGCGCTCCCTGCCCGGCCTCGACGATGAACAGCAGCCCGCCGTAGAACTCCGTCATCGAGTGGCGTACGCCGCCGCTGCCGTCGCCGAACTCGACCGAGGCGCCCTGCGCCAGGGCCTGCATCCCGGAGGCGATGGCCGAGAGCTGATCCGCCTGATCGACGCCCAACTGCTGGGTCCAGCACAGCTTCAGCCCGTCGCGGGAGAGCACGAGGGCGTGCCGGGTGCCGGGGGCGCGCTCGAGAAGACCTTCCAGGAGCCAGGTCAGTGTGGTGTCAGTGGTCTGCATGGGTGGGTGAAGAGCAGGTGATCCGTTGAGGCCCGGCCACCGGCCCTTTCCTCCAATCTCCGGTCTGTGGCGGGTCGGGGCGCCCGGTCGAGGCGTCCCGCGAGAAGAAGGGCCGGGCTCAGTCGGCGTCGTGCGGGTCGGTCGGGTCGGCCGTTTCGGCCGGTTCGGCGGCTCGGGCCGCCTCCTCGGCTGCCGCGGCCTCACCGGCCGCCGCGGCGAGGCGCGCACGGTGGAAGGCGCCGAAGCTCTTGCCGGCGTCACGGGCTGCGGGTCGGCCGCCCGCCGGGCGTTCCCCGGGGGTACGGACACGCTCGGCTGCCGCCATCGTGCGACCTGGGGGACGTACCGGGAGGCCGTTGGCGGTCACCGAACCGTTGTCGCCGGTCGGGGCGGAAGGGGTCGGCGGGGAGGCGGCGGGTGCGGGGGCCGGTGTGTCCGGCATGCGCGAACCGGCCCGTGCGGAGGGGGTGTTGGGTGTCCGCGGACTGTGCGGTGCGGCCGGAGTGTCGGGCATCGGCGAAGCGGCTGGTGTGTCCGGCGTCCGCGAACCGGCCGTCGCGGCGGGGGCGTTGGGCGTCCGTGAACCGGCCGGTGCGGCCGGAGTCCCAGGCGTCCGCGACCCGTCCAGCGTGTCCGGCGTCCCAGGCGTCCGCGACCCGTCCAGCGTGTCCGGCGTCCGCGAACCGCCACCCGATGCCGCACGCCGCCTGTCGCCCGCCCGCGCCTCGGTGCCCCCGGCGCTCGCCGGCATGCGCTCGCGCGGTCGCGCCGACGGGTCGTGCAACGGGGGCTCCACGAGTGCCGTGCGCTGCTGGGCGAGCAGTTGGGCCGGCAGGTGTACGACGACTCCGGTGCCCCCGCGGGAGGAGGGGCGGTAGCTGACGGAGATGCCGTACTTGACGGCGAGCCGCCCGACGACCGCGAGCCCCAGCCGAGTCCCCTGGAGGGAGGCGAGGTCGCTCATCGCGCCCGACACCGCCTCCTCGGCGCGTCGCAGCGCGGCGTCGGCCATCTTCAGGCCGCTGTCCTCGATGGTGACGACGATGCCGGCGGAGCGTTCTTCCACATAGACGTGGACCTGGTCGATCGGCGCGGAGAAGCTGGTCGCGTTGTCCATCAGTTCGGCCAGGAGGTGCATCACGCCCTCGGCCGCGAACCCGGCCACGGCGGCCTTGCTGGCGCAGTTGAGGCTGACCCTGCGGTACGCGGCGATCCGGCCCACGGCGCCGCGCAGGATGCTCTCCATCGGGATCGGCTTGTTCCAGGAGCGGCTGGCCCGTCCGCCCATGAGCAGCGCCAACCGGTCGGTGAGGAGGCCGAGTTGGGAGGTGCTGTGGTCCAGCTCGAGCAGGTCGCCGAGGACCGCCTCGCCGTGCCGGTCCTGCATCTCCCGCAGATCCGCCAGGATGCCCACGGCCTGGGCCTGCACCCGGCTCAGCGCCTTCGCACTGGCGGCCCGGGCCGCCGCGGAACGCCGCTCGCTGACCGCGAGTTCGCGTATGCCGGCGTCCACCAGCTCGCGCACGACGGTGCTGGAGAACTGGGACAGCCGCAGCTCCGCGCGGACTGTATCCAGTGAGGCTCCCTCGCCCAGTCTCCGTACCGCCGTGGGCAGGATCTGCGACGTCGCCTTCTGCAGATCGCGGGTGACGGCCTCCCAGGCCCGTACCGCCTGCTCGCGCTCGCCGTCCGCCCTGGCCGCGCGCCGCTGCGCCGCGCCCAGCGCCTCCGTCACCGCGTGCTGCACAGCCCTGAGTTGAGGCTCCGTCGGCTGCCAGGCACTGGCCGATCCCATTGCGGCGGACACGGGACCGCTCGTGGGGTCCTCGATCGCCGAGGTCAGCTCCGGGAGCACCGCGCCGGCCAGGTACTCCGCCTCGGAGCGGCGCCGCGCCGACTCCGCCATCGACCTGTCCACCTGCGAGGTGAGCTTGCGGTGCAGCCGAGTGGCCGCCGCGGCGAGCAGGACGAGGCAGCTGCCCGCCCCCACGACTGTGCCCGCGACCCAGACGCGTGCGGCGTCCGGTGCGGCGAGTACGAGAGGAGTGCCGACGGCCGCGGTCACCACCGCCGAGGCGATCGGCAGAAGCCGCCATGCCGACCTCTGGCGTGGACTGGACGCGTCGGGATGTGCCATGCCGCGATCCTCGATGTTTCTCGGGGGTGATGTGCGTGCCGCGCACGCGTGGGAGGGTCAACTCGCCCCTGTGCCACGGCGGTTGAACTGCGAACCATGCTAACCACGCGTTCTGGCCGGAAGCCGGGCCTCCACATCGCCCACACATGCTGAAAACAATTCGACGCATTCTGAGCCCCGGCGGACGTACCTGTGCTAAGCACGGACCGACGGCACTTCGCCTTCGAATCCCCCTGAACACCCCCCAGCCAGGGGTGCAGCAGACGTTTTCGGCATGCCTCTATACACGCGATAATTACGGGGAATTCCGGCGGAAGCATGCCGACCGGTGGTGCCGAATTCACGTGACGGCAATCGAACTTCAGCCATTTCCCGTGACGATCGAGACGACCGACGGGAAACGGGTCGTCGGGGGTGCGGACGTCAGCGCTCCGCCGTATGACGTGTCGTCACGCCGATGAGGGCGGCGACCGCCGCCAGCGCCGCCACGCTCGTGAGGGCGATCGGCAGGGAGAACCAGTCCGCCATGAAGCCGATCGCGGGCGGTCCCAGCAGCAGACCGCCGTAGCCGAGGGTGGACGCGGTCGCGACGCCGCTGGGGCCCGCCAGGGCGCCGGCCCGTTCGATGGCCACCGGGAAGATGTTGGCGAGGCCGAGCCCGGTGACCGCGAAGCCGATCAGCGTCGCCCAGACCGAGGGGGCGAGCGACCCGAGCAGCATGCCGCCGGCGGCCAGGGCGCCGCCGGCCACCACCGTCCGGGTGCGCCCGAGCCGCTCCAGAAGCGTCGTACCGCTGAGCCGGCCGATCGTCATGGCGAGCGCGAAGCAGGAGTAGCCCGCCGCGGCGACGCCCGGGTGAGCGTCCAGGTCCTGCTCCAGGTGCAGTGCTCCCCAGTCGGCCAGGGCGCCTTCGCCGTACGCGGTGCAGAGGGCGATCAGGCCGAAGACGGTCACCAGAGTGCGGGTACGGGCGTTCAGGCGGCGCGGTGCGCGTTCCTGGACCTGCCCGCCGCCCGGCGGCACCGGGGCCTCGTACCGCAGCAGGGTGCGTCCCGCGACGCCTGTCACCGCCAGGCCGATGAACGTGAGGCCGAGCAGATGGCGCGTGGGGGACAAGGAGCCCGCGACCAGTCCGCCGAGCCCCGCACCGATCATGCCGCCCAGGCTGAAGGCCGCGTGGAAACTGGGCATGACCGGTCGCCGCAGTGCCGCGACCAGGTCGACGGCGGCACTGTTGAAGGCGACGTTGATCCCGCCGTAGGCGGCGCCGAAGACCAGCAGCACCGCGCCCAGTGCGGCTACGGAGTGCGTCAGCGGCGGCAGCGCGACGCTGAGCGACAGCAGGACGCCGCAGAGGACCGTCACCGGGTGGCTGCCGAAGCGGCGGCAGAGTCGTCCGGTGAGGATCATCGTGACCACAGCGCCCGCGGAGACTCCGAGGAGCGCGAGTCCGAGCTCGCTGGCGGAGGCGTTCGTCTGCTCCTTGATGGCGGGGATACGTACGACCCACCCGGCGAAGATGAAGCCGTCGAGGGCGAAGAAGGTGGTGAGGGCGATACGGAGTCGGGCGAGGTCGTTGTCGCTGCCCGGCACGGCGTTGTGCGTTCGGGCTTTGTTTATTTGCGGCACAAAGTCAGGCTAGGTGGGGTGGGTGGCTGGGGCAAGGGCGTTGGTGACCGTCTGGTCGCCAGGGGCTTCGGGCCCTGCGAGGCAGTGGCCTCTGCATTCGACGGCGGGCGGGCCCGGTACGCGCAGGACTGGACTGGTGCCGCACCCTCGGCCATGGTGACGTCCCATTCCATTCCGCACCGACGTCGACTTCGCGTACTGGCCGCTCGTCGGCTGGCACGAGAACCGCACCGGCAACGGCTGGGCGTTGCCGGCCCGGAGTGAAACCCGGTTCGCGTGCGGCGGGGGAGCGGTCCGCGGCCGCCACCGGCGTCGTGCGCGGGCTCCTTCACGGCGGGGCCCGTCCAGACCGCTTGAATGTCGGCCATACCCTCAGGGGAACGGTTGTGCGCGGGGGCTGTTGAGCGTTCGTACCCTTGCACCGCGGGGCACAGCAACCGCGTACCGTGGAGGCATCACAACCGGAGGTCACGCACATGTCCGCGCTACCGCACGAGCCGAGCCCGCAGGCCGATTCGGATCCGCAGCGACTCGAACACGCCGAGGGTCCGCAGACGCTCGGCGAGTTGCGCGCGGCGCTCGCGGTGATCAGCCCCGGGGTGTTGACGGCTTTCAATGCCCGGCTGGACGCCGCGACCTTCGGTGAGGAGCACGCCGAGGTCATCGCCAAAGCCCGCCGCACCGTGGCGTTCTCGAACCGCGCCGAGATGACGCCCCTCGCGGACCCCATCGACGAATCGGCCGCGGCGCAGCCGGCCGAGGATCCGTGGGCCCACCTCGACGTACGGGACAGCTCCTAAGCGCCAGGTCACAGACCGGATCTCGCGGGATCTCGCCTCAGCCGGTCTTCCCGCCTCCTCCGCCGCGAGCAGATGCAACGGCAGTCGGACCCGCTCCGCGCATCGCTCCATGCCGGTAGCGCGGGTCACCGGCGGGGGAACTCGGCGCGCACCCGGGCCGGTTCATCGGCGGGGACAGGGAACGCCGTCCCCGTCCGTCCCAGTCCCCGTGCGCGGGCCGGGGCCGGGGCGGGAAGGGCAGTTTGCAGTCGGACGAGATCGATCAACTTGGTGCGGAGAGGCTGTTGGTGTGGAAGGGCAGGCAGCAGGCGTGCCCGGGCGGGCGGCCCGACGATCCGCATCGTCAGCCGTGCTGCCGCCCCGTCAAGGAGGCGAGCCCGTCCTCCAGGCCCTGACGGAACGCTGACCGCCGTTCCTCCGGTATGTCGAGCAGCAACCGGTCCTCCAGCTTCTGCACGGCCGGCGCGCATGCCGCCAGCAGTTCCTCCCCCTCCCGCGTCAGCCGGGCCTCCATGATCCGCCGGTTCCCCGGGGCATGGGCGCGCTCGATCAGCCCGCGCTCCTCCAACGCCCGCACCATCTCGTGCATCGTCTGGGGCCTGACGAAGGAGCGGCGGGCCAACTGGGCGGAGGAGAGCCCGCCGCGGTGCTGAAGCACGGTCAGGGCCGTGTACTGGAACGTCGTCAGCCCGTACGGCCGCAGGGCCTCGTCCATGAAGTGGCGGATGGCCAGTTCGAGTTGCTTGACGAGATAGATCGTCAGCGGGCCCTTGTGGCCCTCGGGGTCCGGATCGGGATCCGCACCAGGTGCCGGCCCCGCACCCGGCGCCGGCCCCGGATCCCGATCGGCTGCCTCCGCCATCGTGCGCACCTCTTGCTCGGTCGTCGGGGAGGTCGGGCGAGGCCGTCGTCGAGGTCAGACGACCGGTGTCTTCACCCGATAGCCGACAGGTAGTAGTTCCAGGTCACGTCGGCGAGCCACGGTACCCCACAGACCATGGGGCATCCACAACGTCATTCCGATGGCGAGGGCGCCGAGCCCGATCAGGTACCAGGTGCCTCCGGTGTCCCCGAACCAGTCCTGCACCAGGAAGAACACGATCGCTCCGATGATCGGTCCCTCGAAGGTGCCGAGGCCGCCGATGACCACCATGAAGATCATGTACGCGGACCAGTGGACCCCGAAGATGGAGTCCGGCTGCACCCGCAGGGTGTTGGCGAGGGTGAGTCCACCGGCCGCGGCACCGCCCACCGCCGCCAGGACGAAGACCAGCCGCTTCGCCGAGGTCACCCGTACCCCGACGGATGCCGCGCCCACCGGGTCGTCGCGGATCGCCTCCAGCGAAGCCCCCAGCCTGCTGCGCAGCAGCACGAACACGGACAGCAGCAGCGCACTCATCAGCGCCAGGGCGAGCCAGTACACCTGGGCCTGCCGCACCGCCGGATCGGTGGCCGACAGATCGGTGAGCGAGCGGCCGGAACCGCCGCCCAGCGAAGGCGTGTTCACCACGACCAGCCGGAAGAACTCCGCGATCGCCCACATGCCGATGGCGAACTGCCCACCGGTGAGCCGGAATGCGAGCAGCGAGGTGGGTACGGCGAGGGCACCGGCGAGCAGGGCCGACAGGACGACCGCGACGAAGGGGTTGACGCCCCGGTCGACGAAGAGGAAGACACCGTACGCGCCGAGACCGATGAAGCCCTGCTGGCCGACGGAGACCAGACCGGCGTAGCCCGCCAGAGCGTTCCACATGGCCGCGATGATGACGAGGACGAACAGGGTCGTCAGCTTCGCGGTCACCTCAGGGGTGAAGACCAAGGGCGCGAATGCCAGGACGAGAAGCAGGGCAGCCAGAGCACTCGAGGCCGTACGGGAGACGGGGGTCCATCGGTGGATGGTCGAGGGGGCGGTGGTGGTAGCGGGGGTCACCGGTGGTGCGGTGGTCATGTGCGGCTCCTTCTCATGCCGAGCAGTCCCTGCGGACGGAAGGCCAGGACCGCGAGGAACACCGCGTGTCCGGCGATGATGGAGAAGCGCGGATCCACCTGCGCGCCGACCGTCTGGGCGACGCCGAGGACCATGCCCCCCACGAGCGTCCCCCACAGCGAACCGAGCCCTCCGATCACGACGACCTCGAAGGCGAACAGCAGCTGGGTCGGCCCCATGGACGGGCTGAACGACGACCGCATCGCGAAGAACGCTCCCGCCAGACCGGCGGTGGCGACGGCGATGGCGGCGGCCCAGGCGTACACCCGGCGGCTGTCGACCCCGACCAGCTCGGCGGTGTCCGCGTCGGCGGCCGTGGCGCGGATCGCCCGGCCGATTCCCGTACGGGCCAGCAGCAGTTGCAGCCCGCCGAGCAGCGCGACCGCCACCACCACGGTCAGCACACCGAGATACGGGATGCTCACCGACGACCCGAGCTGGAGACCGGCCGTGGACAGCGAACCGACGTTCAGGGAGCGGGAGTCGGCGCTGAAGATCTCCAGCAGTACGTTCTGCAGCACGATGGCGAGACCGAAGGTGGCCAGCATCGACGACATCCCGCCCGTGCGCAGCGCCCTGCTGAGGATGCCCCGCTGCAACGCCACTCCGACCAGGCCCATCACGGGCAGGACCAGCAGTACCGCGAAGAACGGGCTGATGCCGACGGCGGCGGCCAGCACCGCCACCAGGAACGCGCCGAGGACCGCGAGGTCGCCGTGGCTCAGGTTGACGGTCCGCATGACGCCGAACATCAGGGAGAGGCCGCAGGCGAAGAGCGCGTAGACACCGCCGAGCATCACGCCCTGCACGATGGCGTTGATCCAGTTCATGCCGGCTCCTCCTGCACGGTTGCGGCTGCGGCGCGGCTCAGCCCGAAGTACGCCTCGACCACCTGTTCGCGGGTGACGTCGCCGGCGGGTTCGTCCAGGACGACGCGGCCTTCGAGCATGCACAGCACGCGCCGGGCCACCCCCAGGGCGCGGCCGAGGTCCTGCTCCACCAGCAGCACCGTCGTACCGCCGGAGAGGATCGTGCCGAGCGAGTCGTAGAGGGTGTCGACCATGACGGGCGCGAGGCCCAGCGAGACCTCGTCGAGCAGCAGCAGCCGGGGGTTGGTCATCAGCGCCCTGCCGATGGCCACGGCCTGCTGCTCGCCGCCCGACAGGTTGCCGGCGCGCCGCTTCAGCAGCCCGTCGAGCAGCGGGAAGGCGGCCACGACGGCTGCCAGGTCCCATGGTCCGGGGCGCCGTACCCGGGACGCGACCAGCAGGTTCTCCTCCACGGTGAGGTCGGCGAAGAGCCGCCGCCCCTCCGGGACCAGCGCGATCCCGCCTGCGACACGGTCGTGTGCCCGCCGGGCCGTCACATCCACACCGTCCAGGCCGATACGGCCCTCGGCCGGCTGGTGTGCTCCGGCGACGGCCCGCATCAGGGTGGACTTTCCGGCACCGTTGGCCCCGACCACCGCCACGACCTCGCCCTCGTCCACGGCGAAGGAGACGTCGCGGACGGCGCGCAGCAGCCCGTGCCGTACTTCGAGATTCTCGACCGTCAGCAGACTCATGCCGCGCTCCCGAGGTACGCCTCGACGACCCGGGGATCGGACATGACGGCGTCCGGTTCGCCCTCGGCCAGGACCCGGCCCTGCGCGAGACAGACCAACCGGTCGATCACCCGCAGCAGCGCGTGGATGACATGCTCGATCCAGACGATGGCGATGCCCTCGGCGCGCAACTGCCCGATGGTGGCGATCAGTTCGTCCGTCTCGGCGTCGGTGAGACCACCGGCGATCTCGTCAAGGAGCAGTACCTGCGGATCGGTTGCCAGCGCCCGCGCCATCTCGAGCCGCTTGCGCTCCAGCAGGGTGAGCGCGGCCGCGGGCCGGTTGGCCTGGCCGAGCATGCCGCAGCGCTCGAGTACGCCGAGCGCGTGCTGCTGCGCGGCCCGACGCCGGTGCGTACCGCCCTGCACCGACGCGACCAGCACGTTCTCGTAGGCCGTCATGCCGGTGAAGGGGCGCGGCACCTGATGGGAGCGCCCGATACCGCTGCGACAACGACGGTCGACCTTCCAGCGGGTCACGTCCTGCCCCTGAAAGGTGACGCTGCCCTCGGAGGGGGCCTGCGCCCCGGAGAGGATGTCGAGCAGGGTCGTCTTTCCGGCGCCGTTCGGGCCGACGATGCCGAGGGCCTCGCCGGGGGCAAGGGTGATGTCGATGCCTTCGAGGACGACCAGACTGCCGAAGCGCCGGTGAATGCCGTTCGCCGAGAGCACCGGCGGGGCGGGGGAGGCCGCCCCGGCGGCCTCCCCTGTGCCCACGGTCATCGGCTCAGCGGAGGGGCTCAAGTTCGCCTCCCAGCGGGATGTCGCCGAAGCCGCCGTTGTCGACGATGACCGGCTCGACGGCGAACTTGCTGCCCCCCGTTGCCTTGCGCCACTGCGCCATGACCAGCGGCTCCGTGGACACGTTCTTCACCGGCCCCGACGTGAAGTCCAGCGGCCCGGCGACGGTGGTGAGCTTGGCCTTGCCGAGGGCGGCCGCCAGTTCCGTACGGTCCTTGGGGTCGGAGGTCGCCTTCAGTGCGTGGACCGCGACCTCGAAGAGCGCCATGTTGGACCCGATGACCTGGTTCCACTGCTTGCCCGTCGACTTCTCGTAGTCGTCGGCCAGTTGCTTGGCGGTCTGGTCGGTGAGGGTGGAGGTGTACGGGAACTGGGGCGACCACCAGAAGCCGGCGCTGAGGCCGTGTCCGAGCGAGCCGAGCGCCTCGACCTGGGAGGGGAGGAGACCGGTCTTGGCGATGGACGCGATACGCGGCCGATAGCCCTGCTGCCGGGCCTGCTTCCAGAAGGTGGCGAAGTCGGGCGGCAGCGGGAAGGTGTTGAAGATCTCCGCGTCCGCCTTCTTGAACGCCGCTATCTGTGCCGAGTAGTCGTTCGTCCCGTCCTCGTACGCCCCCGGGTCGACGATCCTGAACCCGCTCTTCTTCAGCTGCGGTCCGAGCCCCTGCCGGATCGCCTTGCCGTCGGGGTCGTTGGGCCACATGACGCCGACCCGCCGGTTGGTCTCCACCCCGCCCTTCGTCCACAGGGAGACGTACGCGGCATGGATCTCCGCGACGCCGATGAAGAAGTGGTAGGTGTACGCGAACGGCTTCTCGGGGGTGGCACCGCGGCCGAAGTACCAGGCCTCCCACGGCACGGCGGTCGACAGACACGGGATCTTGGCCGCCTCGCACGCGTCGGCGACGGGGTTGACCGTCTCCGGCGTGGAGGTGACGAGCATCAGATCGATCTTCTCGCTGTTGATCAGATCGCTCGCGACCTGCGCGGCCGTCTGCGGGTTCGACTGACTGTCGCGGTCGACGATCTCGACCGAGTACTTCTTGCCGCCGATCTTCAAACCGTCCTTGAAGGTGGCGCGCAGCTTCTTCAGCAGGAACGCGTTCGGCTCGCCGAAGCCCGCGGCCGGGCCCGTGCTGGGCGAGACATAGCCGATCCGGAGCACCGTGTCGGCCTGCGCGGCGGACTCCTTGATGCCGCCACACGCGGTCAGCAAACCGCCTGCGGTGAACAGCCCGGCGGCTCCGGCCGTCCCCCGGATAATGGATCTTCGGGACAAATTGCCGTTCGCGGGTGTGCTGATGGGCGCGCTCATGAATGCCTCCGGGCACTTCGAGGGAGCGGAGCTGAGGGTGGTGAAGCTGCTGAGGAAGCCGGAACGGGCGGCTGAAGCCGCTGGGGGAAGCCGTGGCCGGCAGCAGAAAGCGGTGGCGGGTTCCTTCGCGTCCCGGTAGGGCCGGGCAACGTGCCCGGATATCAGGAACCCTGATGATGGCCACGATGATGCACGCGGCGACGCCGGATGACAAGGGTGTTGCCGAGACATCTCGGACGCACTCCTCGGGGGCCGCCCATCCGGCCCCTCGGGGGAGAGGAGTTGCCGCGACGGCCTTGACGCGGCTTGTTCGCAGGCGTATTTGTTTCGCAGGTTTCCTGATATTCGTCCCGAGTGGACCGCTCGTGACGCATGCCTCGGGTTCGAGCGTTAAAGGTGCTCGAGACAGCGGACGACCTCACCGAGCGGGAGAACTCATGCAAACGGCGCCGGACGAGGAGTCCGGCGCCGAGTAGAACGCCTACCTGGGAGGCAAGGGATGTCAGGGGCCTGCCGGCCCTGTGGCTGCAAGTCGGAGAGGGCTGATGCCGGACAGGTCGTGGGCGGTCACGCTGTTGCGGTCGGCGACCGAGCGGCCGAGGGCGTGGTGCGGCCACAGGCCCCCGGCCACGCGGCGGCTGCGCTCGGTCCATTCGCGGGAGGGTGCGCTGCTGGTCTTGTAATGGTTGAGCGCGTAGCCGCCGGAGTGGATACGGAGCAGACAGAAGCCGCCCGGATAGTCCTTGACGGCGCTGACCTCCTGCAGCGTGACGTGCGGGGTCTGCGGCAGGACGGTGCGCTTGTTGCGGTGGGTGTGGCCCGCATGGTGGAGGAAGACACCGGGCGCGGCGGCGTAGGCCTCCAGGATGGAGCGGGCCTGGCGACGGCCCAGGCGCTGACCGCGGGCCACCGGGAAGGCGGAGTCCCGTACGGTCAGCGGATGGTGGCCGAACACGATCGTGGGCTGCTCCCTGTGCTCCCTCAACCGGGCCCGGAACCAGGACAGTTGCTCGGCACCGAGCCCACCCGCGTCCGCGCCGTTGCCGCGCTTCTCGTAGGTGTCGAGCCCGATGATCCGTAGCCCGCCCAGGTCGCGGGCGAAGTACGCTGGCCCATCGCCGCCGAGGAAACCGTCGCGGAAGGCGTCGCCGTCGCCGTCGCGGTGGGGCCGGTCGTGGTTGCCGCGTACGACGAAGTAGTCCTGCCCATGGCTGCCGAAGCCGTCCAGGATCCGCTTGGCCTCGGCCAGGTCATGCAGCGCACCGCCGGCCGAGATGTCCCCCGCGGCCAGCAGCAGATCCGCTCCACGCCGCCGGGCCTCCTCCACCAGGGCGCGGCTCATGATCTCCGGATACGGAGCGAGCCCCGGCTCCTGCGCCACCCCGCGCATCAGCGGTACGCCGGTCATGAGACCGGAGGTGGTCTCCCCGATGTGGAGGTCGTTGCAGAGCGCGATCGACAGCAGGTGCCGTCCCGGCGGGGGCTGCGGTGTGGTGAAGGAGTACGTGCCTCCGCTCCAGCCGAGCCCGTAGAGGTTGGTGCCGACGGCGTTGCCGCGCACGAGGTGCAGGGGTGTGGGTTTGGCCGCCCGGCCCCGCGAGCGGGCCTGGTAGTAGTACGTCTGCCCCGGCTCCAGGCCCGTGAGCTCCACCTGGTGGTGTGCGGTGGGGCGGTCCTCCGCCGCGCTGCGGTCCAGCCGGGAGGGGTGGGTGCCGTAGACGACTTCGCCCTCCGTGACGGCGGGGAGCATGTGGCCAAGCCCGTCGTCGGTGCCGGGTATCCCCGTGTACCAGGTGATGATGGCGCGGTCCTCGGTCAGGGTGACCAGTTCCAGATTGACGGCCGCCAGGGTGTCGGGGTGGTGACGGCGGTTCTTGTGCGCGGAGCCGTGCAGTGCACCGGCGGCGGCCCGCAGCAGAGCGGGGGCGAAGAGGGCACCGGACCGTAGAACTTCGCAGGGGGAGGGCAGGGCCGACAGGGCCGCGAGGGGAGCGGAGAAACAGCAGCGCATGACTGAGTATGTGCCCGCGTGCGGTGAACGCCGACCGTTGTGCCGGGGGCGGAGCCGGGTATGGAGTGCGACATCTCCGCCCGGATGCCGACTTGTTGGATCTTTCTCCGCGCTTCGCGCTTCGCGCGCGCAGACCCAACAGCGTTGCGAAGCAAGGAGTTTGGCGGGACCTGGAGAGTGCCTCCCTCGCGCGGAGGTGGAGCGGCGCACCGGCGAGCAGGCCGCGCCGCGCACCCGGACGTGTTTTTCGCCACGTGGTTGCCCCGGGCCATGATGAGCGTGGGCAGCCGCATGCCGCGGCCGGCCATGAGCTGCCGTACGCGATTGGGTTGTTGGAGATGATGCCGTAGGTTCCCGGAATCCCGGCAGGCGCCGGAGCCGACCCGGTCACGAGCCGGGCCCCGTCACGAGCCGGCGGCCGTCTCCGGGCGAGGCTGCCGATAGGGCTTCACCGCGCGGCGTGCGATGGCGAAGCGGTGCGTCTCCGACGGGCCGTCGTAGATCCGGAACGGCCGCACCTCCCTCAGCAGGCGTGCCAGGGGGGCGTCGGCGGCCGAGATGCCGAGTGCTCCGCAGATCTGCACCGCCCGGTCGACGACCCGGTTCACGGCCTCCGCCACGAAGGTCTTGGACACCGATGTGAGTTGTGCGGCGGCCGCGGAGCCGGTGTCCAACTCCCAGGCGGTACGCAGGATCAGGGCGCGGCTCGCCTCGATGTCGATCTCGGAGTCGGCCAGCATCTGCTGCACCATGCCGAGGTCGCCCAGCACGGAGCCGAACGCCATCCGGGTGCCTGCCCGCTCCAGCGCGACGTCCTGGGCGCGACGGGCTGCTCCCAGCCAGCGCATGCAGTGGGTCATACGGGCGGGGCCGAGCCGGACCTGGGCGTTCTCGAAGCCGCGGTCCACGGCTCCGAGCACCCTGTCGTCGCTCACCACGCACTCCTCGAAGGCGAGTTCGCTATGCCCGGCGAAGATGCTCTCGTCCAGGGTCTCGATGTCCCGGACGACGCGCATGCCCGGGGTGCCGGCGTCAACCAGGAACATGGTCGCGCCGCCCGGGTCGCCGGGCCTGCCGGACGTGCGGGCCATGACGATCGCGAAGCCGGCGCCATGAGCTCCGCTGATGAACCACTTGCGCCCGTCGATGCGCCACCCGCCGGGGACCCGGGTCGCGGTGGTTCGCAGGGAACGGGGATCGGCGCCCGCGCCCGGAGCCGGTTCGGTCATCGCGAAGCAGGACCGCACCTCGCCCGCGGCGAGCGGCCGCAGGAAGCGGTCCTTCTGCTCCTCCGTGGCCACCTTCTCCAGCAGATGCATATTGCCCTCGTCCGGAGCGGCGCAGTTCAGCGCCAGGGGGCCCAGCAGCGAGTACCCGGCGGCCTCGAACACCACCGCCTGTCCGCGCAGGTCGAGCCCGTGCCCGCCCCACCGCGCCGGCACGTGCGGCGCGAACACGCCTGCCTCGCGGGCGCCTTTCTGCAGGGTGTCGCGCAGGGCCTCCGGAGCGTCGTGCACCGACCCTCCGCACTCGCGCTCGGCCGGGATGACCACCTCGCGTACGAACTCCGCGGTGGCGGCGGCGAGTCGGGCGACAGGTGGATCGACATCGAACTGGATAGGCACGGTTCCTCCTGCCGACGGGCTCCGGGCACCGATGCCCGTCGCGTCCTAGAAACTGTACAGCGTCTTCAGTATCTTGCTGGGTGGCGCTCGTCTTGAGGAGCGTGGGATCTGAGGAGCGCTTGATCTGGGGGCACTCGGCCCGGCGGTCCTCGACGACGGAAGAAGACCCTTATGAGCACCCAGCCGGTCCGTGTCGTCCGTCACCCCGACGGAGTCGTCGAGCTGAGGCTGGAGGATCCCGGGAGAGGCAACGCCCTGGACCTCCCGACGGCCGAGGCGCTGCGGGACGCAGCCGTCGAGGTGGCCGCCGATCCGGGCGGCGCGGTTCTGCTGCGGGCGGCCGGCGCCGCCTTCTGTGTGGGCGGTGACCTGCGTGCCTTCGCCGGCCGGGGCGAGGACACGGGCGCCTATGTGCACGCCGTGGCGACCGCCGCACATGCGGCGGTGCGGACTCTGTACGAGCTGCCGGTCCCCGTGGTGACCGCCGTGCGCGGCGCCGCCGCGGGCGGCGGGATCGGTCTTGCCCTGGTCGGCGACATCGTCCTGGCCGCACGGTCGGCGCGCTTCCGGCTGGCCTACACGGCGATGGGGCTCACCCCGGATTGCGGGGCCACCTGGCTTCTGCCGCGCCTGGTGGGCCCCCGTCTGGCGACTGACCTGGTCCTCACCAACCGGGTTCTCACGGGCGACGAGGCCGAGCGGCTCGGTCTGGTCTCCCGGGCCGTCGAGGACGACGAAGTGGACGAGGCCGCGTACCGGACCGCCGCCGAACTCGCAGGTGGGGCGGGTGAGGCACTGCGCGCCGCGAAGCGCCTGCTGCGTGACGGTGCCGAGGGCGGGCTGAGTCGTCACCTCGACGAGGAGGCGCGGCTGATCGCCGGCCTGGCGGGGAGCGACGAGGCGCAGGCGCGGATGACGTCGTTCCTGGCCCCGCGGGTTCGTGCACGGGTGGGCAGCGGCCAGTCCGCGCCCGGCAGTCCGGAAAGTGTTTCTTGATTCCCTCTTCACTAACCCCTCCGTCGGAGCGTAACCTCCGGGCAACACAGAACTGAGGACCGGGCGACAGCACCGGGGAAATGGTGTGGCGATGCAATCTGCTGCCGTGGGCCGGACGGACGCTCTCGACGAGAACCTCACCGAAGCCGTTGTCGACCTCGTTCTGCGCGGAATGTGGCGCGGGAGGCCCGAGTCCGACCATCGCCCCCTGGTCGACGCCGGGCTGGCCATGGTGAAGGGTCCGATGGTGCTGCCGACCGAGCCCGCCAGGGCAGCCGCGGCGCGGATCCTGCGGGTCGCCGCCGATTCCGAACAGGAGCAGCGGATCACCGCCGCCTACGAGGCTTTCCTGCCCGTCAACAGGACGCTCCGCGAGGTGTGCACGGCCTGGCAGTGCCGGCCCGACGGCACGGTCAACGACCACAGCGACAGCGTCTACGACGCCGGGGTGCGCGAGTCGCTGGAAGACGTGCACGAGGCCATCCAGCCCGTACTGCGCAGGCTGGACGGGCTTCCGTCGGGCAGCGGGAGTTATGTCACGGCGCTGGAGGAAGCCCTCGATCGGTTCGACGACGGCGCGGTGGAGTGGCTGGCCTCGCCCCTGTGCGACTCGTACCACACCGTGTGGATGCGGCTCCACCAGGAGCTGCTGCTGGTTCTGGGGATCAGCCGGGCGCAGGACGAGGCGCTCGAAGAGGAACTGGTCACCAGGAGCCGGGGTTGAGCATCACCGACCGCCACTCCGGCGTACCCACACAGGCGCACCCCCCTAGCCACGCCCTGGTGCCCTACGGCCAGGGACGGATCCGAGGGCTGGACGCCGGTGAACTGGGCACGCACGGCATCGCCATGGACCGGCTGGTTGCCCTCGGACTCCCAGTGGTGCCCGGACTGACGGTGCCGGCGGGCTCGGCCGCGTCGCTGTGCGAGCCGGGCACCGCCCGCACCGCCCTGGAACTCGTGGAGCAGCTGACGGGACGGCGGATCGGCGACCGGAGCAGGCCGCTGCTGCTGCGTCTGTCGGCGAGCGCGTCGACCGAGGTCGCCGGGCTGCCGCCGGAACTCGCCTGCATCGGTATCACCCCGGCCGACGCCGATGGCATCCGTGCCGTCATCGGCCGCGACGATGTGCTGTACGAGGTATGGGCGGCCACCGTCCGGATGATCGCGGAGTACGCCCTTGACGTGCCCGCACCGGAGCTCGACGACGCTTCGCTCGACGCCCCTGATGCCAGGGCCCGCGTCGACGCACTGCTCTCGACGGTCGCCCGGCATGCCGAGCGGCCGTACCCCGACGACCCGGCCGAGCAGCTCGCGCTGGCCGCTCGGGCGGTGCTGGGGCGGTGGGCCTCACCCCGGGCCAGGCGGTCCCGCAAAGCCCAGCGGCTCCCTGCGGAGCTGGGCATCGCACTGCATGTCCAGGCCGTGCGCATCGGGCCATGGGACCACTCCGGCTTCGGCACGGCGGTCAGCCGGCACCCCGACAGCGGCCGCTTCTCGCCGCAGGGCTCCTTCTTCCGGGGCGTACGCCGCAGCGCGCCGCCCCCGCGCACGGGCGAGCCGCTGGAGAAGCTGGGCGGGAGTTCCGCGCTGCTCGAGCACTCGCTGCTCACGCTCGAACGTCATCTGCACGCCCCGGTCACCGTCGACTTCGAGGTGCGCGACGGCGAGATCTCGCTGCTGGCCGCCTCGGCGCAGAGCCGCCCGCCGCTCCGTGCGGCGGTGTGCCTCGCCGCGGACCTGGCCGGGGACGGAGCACTCGACCGGGAAGAAGCCGTACGGCGGATCAGCCCCGCGCAGGTGCAGGAACTGCTGCACCCCCAGCTCCGGCTGACCGGCGGCGAGCAGCTCCTGGTGAAGGGACTGCCCGCCTCCCCGGGGGCGGCGACCGGCGCGATCGTCCTGTCGAGCGAACGTGCCCTCGAACTGGCCGCGGACGGCACGCAGGTCGTGCTCGTGGCCCATGAGACGACTCCCGCCGACGTCCCCGGGATGCTGGCCGCCGTCGCCGTACTCACCGGCAGCGGCGGCATCGCCTCGCACGCCGCCGTGGTGGCGCGGGGCGCGGGCAAACCCGCCGTGTGCGGCGCCGAGGGACTGCGCGCCGACCGGGCCGCCGGCACCGTACGGATCGGGGACCGGGTGCTGCGCGAGGGCGACGCCGTCTCGCTGGACGGCCGTACCGGAGCCGTCTACGAGGGGACACTGAGCGTCAGTGTCGCCGGACCACCGCCCGAACTGTCCACCCTGCTGGAGTGGGCGGACGGCATGCGCCGGCTGGGCGTGCGGGCCAACGCCGACACCGCCGCGGAGGTGAGCACCGCCGTCGCCCTGGGCGCGGAGGGGGTGGGGCTGTGCCGTACCGAGCACCAGTTCCTCGGCGACCGGCTGCCGCTGATCCGCCGGGTGATTCTGGCCGCCGACGCCGAGGCTCGAGACGAGGCGCTGTCGGCACTGGAAGAGGCTCAGCACGAGGACTTCAAGGCCCTGCTGGCCGCGGTGGGGGACCGGCCGGTGACCGTACGCCTTCTGGACGCCCCGCTGCACGAGTTCCTGCCTGCTGCCGGGGAAGCTCAGGACGCCGCCGAGGAACAGCGGGCCGCCGCACTGCGCGAGGCGAACCCGATGCTCGGTCTGCGCGGCGTGCGCCTGGCCCTGCTGCACGAGAGGCTCTACCCGGCGCAGGCCGAGGCGCTCTTCACCGCCTGGGCCGATGTGGCTGCCACCGGAGTCCGCCCCCAGCTCGAAGTGATGATCCCGCTCGTCAGCCTGCCGGAGGAACTGGCTGCCGCGGCAGCCTACGTACGGGGCGCCGCCGAGGCGGTCGCCGCCCGCACCGGCGTGGAGGTCCCGTACCGGCTCGGCACGATGATCGAGACACCGCGGGCCGCGCTGCTGGCCGGCGAACTCGCCGAACACGCCGAGTTCTTCTCCTTCGGCACCAACGACCTCACCCAGCTCACCTACGGATTCTCCCGCGACGACGTCGAGCGCCAGGTACTCGCCTCCTACCAGGAACGCGGGTTCCTGACGGCCAGCCCGTTCGCCCGGCTCGACCCGCACGGGGTGGGCGCGCTGATCGCCCTGGCGGTGGAGCGGGCTCGGAGCGTACGCCCCGACATCAAGCTGGGCGTGTGCGGTGAGCACGGCGGAGATCCGGAGTCCATCGCCTTCTGCGACGGCCTGGGCCTCGACTACGTCTCTTGTTCCGCGCACCGCGTGCCGGTCGCCCGGATGGCGGCGGCCCACAGTGCCGTGCGGGAGCAGCGCGACGAGAGCGGGAGCGCACGATGACGAGCACCGTGACCGATAGCACGGCCCTGTCGGACGCCGAACTGGACGACCTGCGCGAGACCGTACGGTCGGTGTGCGCCGACGCGGGCGGTACCGCCGCGGTGCGCCGGCTGTCCGAGCATTCCCCGGGCATCGACGCCAAGTTGTGGGACACCCTCGGCGGGCAGGTCGGCCTCGCGGCCCTCGGTCTGCCCGAGGCGGCCGGAGGCATCGGCGGCCTCGCCGAGATCGCCGCGGTCTGCGAGGAGTTGGGCCGGACACTGACGCCGGTGCCCCTGTTGTCGTCCACCGTGCTGGCCGGGCAGGTCCTGGCAGGCTGCGGCACGGCCGAGCGGGCACTGGAGGAGCTGGCCGAGGGCAAGGCGCACGCCCTCGCGGTGGCGGCACCTGACGGGGTGTGGCGGCCGGACGCCGTGCCGGTGGCCGTCACCTGGCGAGGCGGCGTCCCGCTCCTCGACGGCACCGCTCCCTTCGTACTGGACGGTGCCGACGCCGAAGCGCTGGTCGTCGCCGCGGCCGGGGCCGACGGCCTGGACCTCTTCCTCGCCGACCCGCGCGAGCCCGGAGTGACCGTCCGCCGCGTACCCACCCTGGACCTCAGCCGCGGACAGGCGGTCGTCTCCTTCTCCGGCGCCCGTGCCCGGCCCCTGACCGCCGGGGGCGAGGGAGCGGACATCGTGAGCCGCGCCCTTGACGTGGCCCTGGTGGCCCTGGCCGCCGAGCAACTCGGCGGAGCGCAGGCCGCGTTGGACATGACGGTGGCCCATGTACGGGACCGCACACAGTTCGGCAGGGCCATCGGCGGCTTCCAGGCGATCAAGCACACCTGTGCCGACATGCTGCTTCAGGTCGAGGCCGCGCGGTCGGCGGTGGTGCGCGCCGTCCGGTCGGCCGACTCTCCCGAGGTGCTGGCCGAGGCGGCGGCGGTGGCGCAGGCGTGGTGCGGCGAGGCGTTCGTGTTCGTGGCCGCCGAGTGCGTCCAACTGCACGGCGGCATGGGCTTCACCTGGGAGCACGACGCGCACCTGTATTTCCGGCGCGCCCAGTCCGACGCCGTCCTGCTGGGTGGCGCCGCACACCATCGGGAACGGTTGGCGGGACTGCTGGGCTGGTGACTTCACCCGCGGTCACAGCACCACCGCACGACGACCGTGCAGGGAACCGCACGACGACCGTGCAGAAAAGGGTAGGACGGCATGATCAGCAGACTCATCGATGAGGACCTGTTCGAGAGCGTGAATCCACCGCGCCTCACGGGCGCGCGCTGCTCCGGCTGCGCCACCGTGGTCTTTCCCCGGCAGGACTCGTGCCCCAAGTGCTCGGACGGAGCCATGTCCGCGCATGTGCTGCCGGTGAGCGGGCGGGTGTGGTCGTGGACGCTGCAGGCGTTCCAGCCCAAGCCGCCGTACCGGCCGCCGGCCGGGGGCTATCGCCCGTACCACGTGGGCTATGTCGACCTCGGTGAGGTGCTGGTCGAGGCGCGGCTGGAGGTTCCCCGCGCCGAGATACGGATCGGGCTGCCGGTCCGGCTCACCACGGTGACCGCCTACCGCGACGAGGACGGGACCGAGGTGCTGACCTTCGCGTTCCGCCCGGACGGGGATCCGGACGGGGATGGGGAGCGATGAGCCGGAGCGACGAGGTCTATGTCGTCGGCTGCGGAATGCATCCCTTCGGCCGCGACGAGAGCGTTACCGGGATGGACATGGCCGAGCGCGCGGTACGCGAGGCCCTGGCCGACGCCGGTGTCGCCTGGGAGGACATCGGTTACGCGGCGGGCGGCTCCGACGTGTCCGGCAAGCCCGACACCCTGGTCGGCCGTCTGGGCCTGACCGGTGTGCCGTTCGCCAACGTACAGAACGGCTGCGCCACCGGAGCCTCGACGGTGCTCGCGGTGGCCAACGCACTGCGCGCCGGCGAGGCCTCGCTCGGACTGGCCGTGGGCTTCGACAAGCACGAGCGGGGCGCCTTCAACGTCTCCGCGGCACGCTACGGACTGCCCGACTGGTATGCCGAGACCGGCATGATGCTGACCACCCAGTTCTTCGCCCTCAAGACTCAGCGGTACTTGCACGAGCACGGGATCTCGGAGCGGGCGCTGGCGAAGGTGGCCGCGCGGGCCTTCCGCAACGGCTCCCAGCACCCCCTGGCCTGGCGGCGCAAGGAGCTGACGGAGGAGGAGATCCTCAACTCCGCCGAGGTCAGTCCGCCCCTCACCCAGTACATGTTCTGCTCGCCGGGGCAGGGCGCGGCGGCTCTGGTACTGGCGCTCGGCGACCGTGCCTTCGACCTGTGCGAACGCCCCGTAAAACTGGCGTCGTTGGCCTTCAGGACCAGACGGTTCGGCTCGTTCGAGGTGTTCTCGCCCTGGCTGCCGCCCGGACCGCACCGCAGCCCGAGCGTCGACGCCGCGGAGGCTGCCTTCCGCACGGCGGGGCTGCGGCCCGCGGACGTACAGGTCGCCCAACTGCAGGACACCGACAGCGGATCGGAACTGATCCACCTGGCGGAAACCGGACTGTGCGGCCACGGCGAGCAGGAGGAACTCCTCGCCGACGGGGACACCGATCCCACGGGCCGGATCCCGGTCAACACCGACGGCGGTTGCCTGGCCGGTGGCGAGCCCGTCGGCGCCTCCGGACTGCGCCAGTTCCACGAGGTCGTACGGCAGTTGCAGGGCCGGGCGCCGGGTGTGCAGGTGCCGGGTGCTCCCCGGGTCGGCTTCACCCATGTGTACGGGGCGCCCGGGATCAGCGCCTGCTCGGTACTGACGATCTGAAAGGCGGCAAACGCACCATGTGGCACGGCGACAGAACCGCACTGGTCACCGGCGGAGCGCGCGGCATCGGCCTGGAGATATGCCGACAGCTCGCGGACGGGGGGCTGCGGGTCCTGGTCGGGGCGCGAAGTTGGGAGGCGGCCGAGGAGGCGTGCCGCGCCATCGGTCCGGCGGCACTGCCGCTGGCCCTGGACGTGGCCTCGGCGAAGAGCGTCGCCGAAGCGGCGCGGGAAGCCGGGGAGTTGACTGGCGGGATTGACGTCCTGGTGAACAACGCGGGAGTGTCCCTGGACGGCGACCTACGGCCCCCGTACCTCGACGAGGAGATCCTGCGCACGACCCTGGAGACGAACCTCGCGGGTGCCTGGCGCATGGCGGAAGCCGTCGTGCCAGGCATGGTGGAGACCGGCTACGGACGGGTCGTCAACGTCACCAGCTCATACGGCTCGCTGGCGCTCATGGACTCCGGCCGCCACCCGGCCTACCGGATCTCCAAGACCGCCCTCAACGCCCTGACCCGTATGCTCGCGGCCGAACTGGCCGGCACAGGCGTCCTGGTCAACGCCGCCGATCCGGGCTGGACCCGCAGCGGTATGGGCGGTCCCGCTGCCCCGCGCGGTCCGGAGGCCGGCGCGGACACCCCGGTCTGGCTGGCCACCCTCCCCGAGGGCGACGGGACGACGGGCAGGTTGTTCGCCGACCGCAAGCCCCTGCCCTGGTGAACTGGACCTGGTGAACCCCCTCAGCTAGAAGCCGCGGCCGGCTTCTGCTCGGCGGTGACGATGCGCAGCGCCAGCGACCTGACCGCCTCCTGTACGGACCGGGAGGGCAACTGGGACAGCGGCCCGCCTTCCGCTCGCAGCGCGGTGACCAGGATGGTCGTACTGATCAGCGTGCGGACAGCGAGGGCCTGTGCCGCGTGCCGTGACTTGGCCGCCCGGGGACTGCGCGTGGTGCTCTCCGGCAGGTAGTCGTACGCCCGCTGGATGTGCCGCTGCTCGAACTCGTCCCGCAACACCTTGACGTTGCCGTTGGCCGAGGAGATCTGCACCTGGTACAGCCGGGCCTCCTCCGGGTTCTGCTCCACCCAGTCCCACACCGCGTCGATGACCCGCAGCAAACCCTCCGCACTACCCGGCTCGGACTCCGGACGGGCCGCCTCCACCACCGCGTTGAGCTGGTCGAAGACCCGCCGCATGGCGAGTTCGAGCAGCTCCTCCTTGCCGTCGAAGTGGTAGTAGACGGCCGTGGGTACCACCTGGGCCTCGTCCGCGATGTCCTGGATGCTGGTCTCCGCGAATCCGTTGCGGCCGAACACGCGCACGGCGGCAGTGATGATGTGCTGCCGTCGCGAGGGGCGGTGGGCGGGCTGCTTACCGTTCTGCGTGGTGGCCATCATGCTCCCTGGCGGCTGCCGCGACCCGCGTCTGTGTGGGCCCTGTTCACTGACCATGCTATCCAGTAACTCCGGCAGGTCGATGGCGTAATTCCTGCTGCGCGTGTGCCGTCGGAGTACGAAGATCCCGGCATACTTGACACCATGACGACATCCGGAGCCCGCGCCGCGCACCGTCCTTCGCGCAAGCAGTGGGTGATCGAAGCGGCCACGGAGCTGTTCGCCACCCAGTCGCCGGACGAGGTGACGGTTGCCGACATCGCCGCTCGTGCGGAGATGACCTCGGCAGCGGTCTACTACCACTTCTCCTCCAAGGACAAGGTGCTGGTGGAGGGGATGCGGGTGTTCGCCACCGCGCTGCGCGAAGAGCTGCACGCGCTCACGGAGGCCCACACGCCCGGCTCGCCCGTCGGACCGACCGTCACCGCTCTGGTGGCCTGGCTGGGCGAACACCGTTCCGCCGCCACCGTCTTCTTCACGTCCTCGGCCGGCATGAGCCAGGAGGCGGAGGCGCTGCGCCACGAGAGCCGGACGCAGTTGCTGGAGGAACTGGTACGGCTGACCCGCAAGGCCCGGGAGTCGGTGTCCGATGCCGAGGCCGCCGTCATCGCCCTGGGCCTGTTGTCGCTGCTGGAGACCTCGGCGATCTCGCAGGTACGCGGGGACGACGTCTACCGCTCGCTCGGACACCGCTCGTTCGTCCGCGAGGTCGGCCGCCTCGCCGAGCGGATCGCCGACCCGGCGGCGGCCGAGTAGCCCAACCAGGATCCGCTCTCCGCCCAGGATCAGACCAGCAGCCGGAGCGGCTTGCGCAGCAACTCACCGACCGTGCGCAGATACTCGGCCGCCGGTGCCCCGTCGACGGCACGGTGGTCGAAGGTGAGGCTCAGGGTGAGAACCTGTGTCCGCAGCGGCCGGTCGTCCACCCACTCGACACCGTCCCTGAGCCTGCCCACGCCGAGGATGGCGACATTGCCGGGGTTGACCACGGGGGTGAAGAAGTCGACGCCGTATCCGCCCAGCGAGGTGACGGTGAAGGTGGCGCCTTCCAACTGGGTCGGCGAGATCCGCCCCTCACGCGCGGCCTCGGCCAGGGTTCTCGACCGGCGGGCGATCTCGGGCAGGGGCAACTCCACCGCGTCCTCGATCACGGGGACCATCAGGCCGCCCGGCACGGCCACCGCGAAGCCGAGGTGGATGTCGCCGAGCAGATGGATGCCGTCGTCCCGCACCGTCGCGTTGAGCAGCGGGTGTTCGCGTAGGGCCAGTGCGGCGGCCTTGAGCAGGAAGTCGTTGAGGCTGGGGACGGGCAAGTCGCTGTCGGCCCATTCCTCCTTGAGCCGGGCCCGCAAGGACACGACGGCGTCCATCCGCACCTCGTAACCGTGCGTCAGCTGGGCCATCTCCTGGAGGCTGGCATGCATCCGGCGGGCGATGGTGCCGCGCATTCCGGTGAGGGGGAGGACGTCCCCCGGTTGGGGCACCGCCTTCGGACGTACGGGCGCCGGTGCGGGCGTCGGGGTCACGGCGTCGAGGTCTGACCTGCGGATCTTGCCGCCCGGACCGGTGCCGTTCACCCCTGACAGATCGATGCCGCGCTCCTTCGCCAGCCGGCGGACCAGGGGCGAGACAGGGGTGACCGCGTCGCCGTGCAGGGCAGCGGCGGACGGCACCTGTGCCACCGGCGCGGCGGCAGCGGCGGCGAGAAAGTCCTCCACATCCTCGGAGACGATCCGGCCTCCGGGCCCGGTGCCGCGTACGGCGGTGATGTCCACGCCGGCCTCGGCCGCCACGCGCCGGGCGTTCGGCGAGGCGAGGAGTCGACCTCCGTGACCGACGGAGGCCGTGCTGCTGTTGAGGGATGGCGCCGCGGAGCCATGGCCGCCGTGACCGGAGGGTGTTGCGCCGTTGCCATTGAGTGCCGGGGCCACGGAAGCCCTGTCGGCATCGAATCCCAACGCCGCCGAGCCATTGCCGGCATGACCGGACGGTGACGCGACCGCTCCGGTGCCGTTGATTGCTGGGGCCACGGAAGTCCCGCCGCCATCGAATGCCGACGCCGCGGAGACAGCGCCCACGGCCACGGACTGGGCGGCCGTACCACTGGACCCGGATCCGGAAGCCATCGGCGTACCCCCCGGCTCCGGCGGCTGCTCTCCTTCGGCCAGCAGCCAGCCGATGAGCGCCCCCGCCGGGACGGTCGCCCCGACCGGAACCACAGGGTGGAACAGTCCACCGGCCTCCGCCTCGACGTCCACGTCGACCTTGTCGGTGGCCAGCCGCAGCAGGGCCTCGCCCTCCGAGACGGCCGTTCCGGTGGGAACGAGCCACTCGTCGATCGTGCCTTCCTGCATGGTCAGGCCGATCTTCGGCAGCAGAACCTCGACCGCCACTTCGTCACGACCTTTCGAGGAGACGGCGGCACCCTTGTGCGATGCGGGCGCCATCGGGGACGTACGCCTTCTCCAGAACGGGGGAGAAGGGCACGGGGGAGAAGGGGGCGCCGATGCGCAGGACCGGTGCGTCCAGGTAGTCGAAGGCCGCGTCCTGGATCTGGGCGGCGATCTCCCCGCCGAGCCCGCCGAAGGTGACGGCTTCGTGCACGACGAGGACCCGGTTGGTGCGGCGTACGGAGGCGATCATGGTCTCGGTGTCCAGGGGCTGGACGGTGCGGGGGTCGATCACCTCGATCTCGACGCCCTCGGCGGCGAGTTCGTCGGCCGCGGCGAGGGCCTCGCCCACCATGCGGCCCAGCGCGATGACGGTGACGTCGGAGCCCTGGCGCGCGGTGTGGGCCTGGCCGAGCGGGATGCCGTAGATCGGCTCGGGCACCTGGCTCTTGCTGCCCAGCAGGACCTTGTTGAGCATGACGACGACCGGGTTGTCGTCCCGGATCGCCGAGACGGTCAGGCCCTTGGCGGTGTACGCGTCGCACGGCATGACGACCTTGAGGCCGGGCACATGCGCGAGCCAGGCCTCCAGGCTCTGGCTGTGCTGGGCTGCGGCACCGAGGCCCGCGCCGGAGGCGGTCGTGATGGTGAGCGGCACCGAGAGGGCGCCGCCGAACATGTACTTCATCTTGGCGGCCTGGTTGACGATCTGGTCCAGGCAGACGCCGATGAAGTCCATGAACATCAGGTCGACGACGGGGCGCAGACCCCGGGCCGCGGCGCCCACGCCGAGGCCGACCAGGGCGGCCTCGGAGATCGGGGTGTCGATCATGCGGCGTGGGCCGAACTCATCGAGGAGGTTGTCGAACATGCGGAACACGCCGCCGTATCCGGCCACGTCCTCGCCGGCGACGAAGACGTTCTCGTCCTCGCGCATGGCCTGTGCGAGTCCTTCGTTGAAGGCCTTGACGTAGGTCAGTTCGCGGGCCGTGGCGTCCGGGGCGACGGCGGGTGCTTCGGTGATGGTGGTCATGGCGGTCACCCCGAGTAGACGTTGAGGAGCAGGTCGGCGGTGTCGGGCAGCGGGCTGGCCTCGGCGTACGCGATGGCGTCGGCGATGTCGTCCCGGGTGCGCTGCCAGGTGTCGTCCAGCTCCGCGCGGGTGGCGGTGCCGTCGGCGAGGGCGCGGGCTTCCAGCAGGTCGATCGGGTCGCGGGCCTTCCACTCGGCGACCTCCTCGTCCGAGCGGTAGGGGTGGCGCAGTCCCTTGACGCCCTGATGGTCGTAGAAGCGGTAGGTCTTGGCCTCGATCATCATCGGACCCTCGCCTGCCCGGGCGCGTGCGACGGCCTCGGCGGCGGCCTGGTGGACGGCGGCCGCGTCCATGCCGTCGACGATCACGCTGGGCATGCCGTAAGCCGCCGCCCGGTCGGCGACGTCTGTGATCAGCATGTGCTTCGACTGGGGGGTGAACTCGGCGTAGCCGTTGTTCTCGCAGATGAACAGCACCGGCAGGCGCAGTACGGCGGCCATGTTGGCGGCCTCGTGGAAGGTGCCGATGTTGGTCGCGCCGTCGCCGAAGAAGGAGACGGCGATGCTGTCCTCGCCCTTGTAGTGGGCGGCGAAGGCGGCGCCGACGGCGATCGGGATGCCCGCGCCGACGATGCCGTTGGCGCCGAGCATGCCGAGGGTGAGGTCGTTGATGTGCATGCTGCCGCCGCGTCCGAGGCAGGCTCCGGTGACCCGGCCGTACAGCTCGGCGTACATGTGCCGGAAGCTGACGCCCTTGGCCACGGCGTGCCCGTGTCCGCGGTGGGTGGAGGTGATCTGGTCGTCGTCGCGCAGTGCCGCCATCACGCCCGCGGCCACGGCTTCCTGGCCGACGTACAGGTGGAGGAAGCCCGGCAGCTTGCCGGCTTCCATGAGCTTGCCCGCCTCGGTCTCGAACAGCCGGATGCGCACCATGCGCTCGTGCAGGTCCCTGACGACCTGCGCGGATGCCTGGTTCGCGGCCGGATCGGCCGACTTCTTCCGGGCCCTTGATGGCCTGGCTGTGCTTGATGCGCTTGATGTGCTTGAGGCCCGTTGAGCCATCGTCCGCCCCTTCGCCCGAGGGAGGTGTGCCGGTGTGCCACGCATTCGGACTTTGTTGTGCCGGTCTACAGTAAGTAGCAGTGGGCACCTTACTGAACAGGCTCTCTAATTACTACGCCTCTGTCCGATCCGGCCCCGGATCGTCGCCCCGGCCGTCGACCAACTCCACCGTGTTGCCTTCCGGGTCCGCCCAGAAGCTGATCCGCCGCCCCCGTGCCCGGACGACGACCGGGGACGACAGCGGGCGGGCACCGGCAGCCGGCAGTGCGGCGACGACCGGCGCGATGTCCTCCAGGTGGAACGTGAGATAGGACAAGCCGCGGCGTGCGGTCAGCGGCACGGCCGGCGGGGCGGGGACGGGTGCGGCACTCACCCGAGGCTGCACCAGCTTGATCCGCCCGCCGGAGGACGTCCCGGGCGCCGCCCCGACGGGCACCTGAAGCCATACGACCAGAAGCGGTCCGCCCAGCCCGGCGGGGCCACCGATCGACTGCGGGATGTGCGACCGGTGCACCGGGACGCAGCCGAGCGCCTCACGATAGAAGCGCTCCATCAGTTCCAGGTCGCGCACCACGACGCCGGCCTCGAAGGGTTGAGTCATCGCCGCCCTCAGGGCGGCCCTGGCCGGATCGGGCGCGTCATGGGTCACCGGACCACCTTCCGTCGGGCCATTACCCACCGCACTCCCGCAGCTGGAGCCGATCCCTAGAAAGATCCAGTCGGGCCAGGGTTACCCTCGCAGCGGATAGCGAAGATGACCTGCGGAATGTCGTGCAGCCGACTTCGGCACTTTCTATTGACACACAACACTAACTCCTGTTGTTGTGGCGATCGCAGCGGAGCTGTAGCACCAGAACCCTTCACCAGCTCGCGGCTGGGAGGATTGAGGACATCGTGGTCCAGATCAATTCACCGGAGACCCGGGCGGCAGGCGACGAGCGTCCCCTGCCGCCGCCCGCCCCGGAATACCACTCATGGATCGGCCAGAACCACGCCACCGATGCCGCGAGCGCGGCCATGCGGCAGGACGCGGCCGAGCTCGCCGAGCGCGTCATCGAGCACTACCGCAACAACACGACCCATGAGGTCGAGGAGCAGTGGACGGAACCGGTCGACAACTACCTCGACGCCGACCGCTGGCTGCGGGAGATGGACGCCGTCCACCGGAGTGTTCCGCTCCCCCTCGCCATGTCGTGCGAGCTCCCCGGACCAGGCACCTACAAGGCGCTGGACGTGCTCGGCATGCCGGTCCTGATCACCCGGGACCGCAAAGGCGTCGTGCACGCGATGATCAACGCCTGCCGGCACCGTGGCGCCGAACTCGTCGAGCCGGGCTGCGGCGTGGCGAAGCGCATCACCTGCCCCTACCACGCCTGGTCGTACGACCTTTCGGGCGAGCTGCGCGGCGTGTACGCCGAGAAGACCTTCGGCGACGTACCGCGCGAGAAGCGCAGCCTCGTACAGCTCCCCGTGGGTGAGCGCGCCGGCATCGTCTTCGTATCACTGGACCCCTCCGCCGAGCACGACCTGGACGCCTGGCTCGGCGATCTGCAGCCACTGCTGGAGGGGCTCCGCTTCGCGGACTGCCACCACTACGGCACCCGCGAGCTGACCAGCCCCAACTGGAAGGTCACCCTCGACGGGTACCTGGAGACCTACCACTTCGCCTCGCTGCACACGAAGACGGTCTTCGAGACGAACTTCTCCAACATGATGGCCCACGACACCTGGGGCCCCCACCAGCGCCTCGGCGCCGCCCTGCGACCCGTCGCCGACGTGGTGGACCTGCCGCCGGACAAGCGTGACCCCGGCGACGTGGTCGGAGCCATCTACTGGCTCTTCCCCGGCCTGGCCATCGCCGGCACCTGGCGCAACAAGATCGCCGTCTCCATCGTGATCCCCCGAACGGCCACCGAATCGGTGACCCAGCAGATCATCCTGCTGCGCGAGCCGGCCGTCACCGAGGAGGAGCGGCACGCCGCCGACCAGTTCGGCGAGTGGTTCTACGAGGTGGTCCGCGACGAGGACTACGCGACCACCTACGGAGTGCAGCGGGGACTCAAGGCCCTCGCCGGGACCGACTTCGTCTTCGGACGCAACGAGCCCGGACTCCAGCACTTCCACCGCACCATCCACCGCCTCCTGGACGAAGCGTCCAGATGACGAACTCTCAGAACTCGCAGGAGAACAGCATGGTGGCTACTGGCAGCCTCGACGGACGTGTCGCGGTGATCACGGGCAGCACACGCAGCATCGGCCGCGCCATCGCCGAGGCCTTTCTGGCCGACGGCGCGACGGTCGTGATCAGCGGCCGTTCGGAGCTCAAGGGCAAGCAGGCCCTGGAGGAGATGGACGCCGGGGACCGGGCGGTCTTCCACCCCTGCGACGCAAACAGCCAGGAGGACATCGAGGGGCTGGCGGACTTCGCCGCGGAGCGCTTCGGCCGCCTCGACATCTGGGTCAACAACGTCGGCGGCACCTCGGGCTTCGCCCCCGTCCACGAGCTCAGCGACGAGGCCTGGCACAACGCCCTCAACCTGAACCTCAACGCCTACTTCTACGGCACCCGCCGCGCCCTGCCGAAGATGCTCGCGGGCGGCTGGGGCCGCGTCATCAACATCTCCTCCGTCGAAGGCAAGCAGGCCAACAAGCCGGCGATCAGCCACTACATCACCAACAAGCACGCCATCCACGGTCTGACCAAGGCGACGGCCTTCGAGTACGGCACCCAGGGCATCACCTGCAACGCCATCTGCCCCGGCGCCGTCGACACCGACCTGATGCGGGCCGCAGGCCCCGCTGCGGCCGAGGCCGAGGGCATCTCGTACGAGGAGTGGCTGGGCCGCTTCGCCGAGCACGCCGCCACCAAGAAGATCACCACCGTGGAGCAGATCGCGGGCGTCGCCTCACTGCTCGCGAGCGACGCGGGCGCGGGCATCACGGGCACGCTGATCAGCGTCGACGGCGGAACGGCGCAGTGGTGAGCGAGGGAACGGACGGCGGGAGACCCATCGCCATGAAGCACTGGATCACCGACTGGCAGCGCAGCGAGCGACTGCCCCACTACACCCGGGCCAACGCGGGCGAGACCCTGCCGGAGCCGGCCAGTCCGCTGGGCTGGTCCCTGATCTGGGGGCGCGGTCTGCAGGGCTGGCGCCGCGGCTTCGTCGAGTTCGGCATCTACCGCGGGGACGAGATCACCGGCGACCGGCCTCCCTTCGTGGGAATCTTCGGCGGCTACTTCTACCTCAACCTGTCGCACCTGCGGCTGTTCGGCATCCGCATGGGGCAGACCGCGGACGACATCGACGCGGCCTTCGTCGGCCAGCGCTCCGACACACCGGTGTACGTGCCGCATCCCGACGACCAGGATCCGGAACTGACGGCCAAGGCCGGGGGGACGCTCCAGCGGATGCTCGGCCAGGCCGACTACCCGCAGGGCGACGCCGACCAGGAGCGGCTGCGCCGGATCCGCCGCGAGCGACCCGATCTGGCGTCCCTGTCCGACGTCGAGCTGGTGGCGTACGCCCGCTCCTTGCTGGACGAAGTGGAGACGACCTTCCAACGGCATGTCGAGACCTCGCTGCCCGCGTCGGTCGGACCGGCGATCCTCGGCCCGCTGTGTGCGAGCGTGGACCGTCCGGGAACCATGCTGGACCTCATCAGCGGTCTCGGTAATGTCGATTCGGCCTCCCCCTCGACCGGGCTGTGGACGCTGTCCCGTCAGGTCGTGGCCTCGGCCGAGCTGACTGCGCTGTTCGACCAGGGTCCGGCCGCCGTGGAACGGGCGCTCGACGGGGCGAGCGGGGACGTGAAGGCGTTCCGCGACTCCTTCGAGGAGTTCCTGGCCGCCTCCGGCGACCGCGGGCCCAACGAGTGGGACATCCACGCGCTGTCCTGGGAGGCCTCGCCCGTCCAGGCGCTGGCCCTGGTCGACCGGGTACGGCACAGCGCCGACGACGACTCCCCCGCCGAACGTCACCGCCGGCTGGCCGAGCGGCGCGAGCAGCTCGCCTCGGAGATCCGGGCCCTGCTCCCGGAGGACGTGCAGCCGATGTTCGACGCCGGAATGCACGCCGCCCAGGTGTGGATCCCGGCCCGCGAGCGCACCAAGGCGAACTGTGTGACCGTCATCAACGAGATCCGGATGACGGTACGTGAACTCGGCCGCCGCGGCGTCGAGGCGGGGCGCTTCGCCCGGCCGGAGGACGTGATGATGCTGCTGGACACCGAACTCGACGACTATGTCGCCGACCCGGAGTCCTTCGGCCCCGTCATCGCGCAGCGCCTCGAGGAGTACGCCGGGCTGCACGAGCTGGAGCCGCCGTTCTTCGTCGCCGGTGACGCGGAGACCGAGGTCGACAGCTGGCCGCGGCGTGCCGAGGGGCGGACCGAGGCCGCGATCGAGGGCGATGTGCTCAGCGGAGTGGCCGGCAGCCAGGGGACGTACACCGGAAAGGTCCGCGTCGTCACCGACCCGGCCTCCTGCGAGGCGCTGGAGCCGGGCGAGGTACTGGTGGCGCCGATCACGGACGCGGCCTGGACCCCGCTGTTCCTCGTCGCCGGAGCCGCCGTCGTGGATGTGGGCGCGCTCAACAGCCACGCCGTCGTGGTCTGCCGCGAACTCGGCATTCCGGCCGTCATCTCCGTCGAGGGCGGTACGCGACGGCTGCGGGACGGCATGGTGATCACGGTCGACGGCGACAAGGGAACGGTCACCGTGGACAGCGTCCCGGCGGCGCTCGTCATCTGAACCGCCGCGGGCCCGTCGCTTCCCCTGACAGGGGCGACGGGCCCGCGCGCATGACCCGAGAAACCCGAGAAGAGGACCACCGTGTCAGAGGAAGTCATCGTCGCCGGCTGGATGGACTACGAGCCTGGCGACCGCGACACGATGCTGGGGCAGCTGGTCGAACTGGGGCACCGGACTCTCGAAGAAGAGCCCGGTTGTCTGGACTACGCCATGACCGCGGACCCGAGCGACGAGCGACGGATCCGCGTGTACGAGCGGTGGGCATCCCAGCAGGCTCTCGACGAGCACTTCACCACCCCGCACATCAAGGACTTCCGGGCCGCCGTGGCCGGGCTGACCCGCGTGGGCGTCTCCTTGCAGGCCCACGTGGTGGCAGCGTCGCGCCCCATGCGCTGACGGCGAAACCCCCTGCGGTTACGCGGAATCGCTCAGCCGGACGAGCATCTTGCCGACGTTGCCACCGTCCAGCAGGGACAGCAGCGCCCCGGGAGCGTTCTCCAGGCCGTCAACCACCGTCTCGCGCGCGGTGATCCGGCCCGTACGGAGCCAGCCCGCGACCCGCTCCTCGAACTCCGGCCGCAGATCCTCGTGGTCGCGGACGATGAAGCCGCGCAGGGTCAGCCGCTTGAGCACCGCCTGGATCAACTGGTTGATGTCGGCCGACCGCCGGTTGCTGCCGGCGGACCGCCGCTCCCCGCCGAACTGCGACATCATGCCGCACAGGGCGACCCGGCCACCGGTCCGCAACGCGTGCAGGGCGGCGACCAGTTGCTCCCCGCCCACGTTGTCGAAGTAGACGTCGACGCCCTCGGGCGCCATCCGCGCCAGCGCCTCGCGCACCGGCTCGGCGCGGTAGTCCGCGGCGTCGTCGTAGCCGAACTCCTTCACCAGCAGGGCGCACTTGTCCGGCCCTCCGGCGGTCCCGACGACCCGCTCCGCGCCCAGCAGCCGCGCGAACTGCCCGGCGGCACTGCCCACGGCCCCGGCCGCCGCCGACACGAAGACGGTGTCGCCAGCGCGTATCTCGGCGATCCGGGCCAGCCCGACGTACGCGGTGAAGCCGGTCTGCCCGAGCAGCCCCAACCATGTGGGCAGCGGCGCGAGTTCAGGATCGATACGACCGGCGCCGTCGGTGTCCGAGGCATCCAGCACGGCCCACTCCCGCCAGCCCAGCTGGTGGCGCACATACGCCCCCGCCGGCACGGACGAACAGCGGCTCTCCTCCACGACACCCAACGCCCGGCCGTCGAGCGGCGATCCGGGCGTGAAGTTGTGCGTGTAGTGCTTCTCGGTGCTCTCCAGCCGCCCGCGCATGGACGGGTCGACGCTCATGTAGAGGTTGCGGACGAGCAGTTGACCCTCGCCGAGGGACGGGAGCGGGCGTTCCTCGACGGCGAAGTCACCGGGGACCGGCTCTCCGTCGGGCCGGCGCACGAGACAGACCACCCGGGTCGTACGGGGCGTCACGGGGTCACTCCTCCGGCTGCTCGGGGACGCGCCGCCGGGCGAGGCGGCCCACCCAGCCGGCCATCTGGAGGTCGGCATGGCGCAGTTCGCCCGACTGCCAACGGGCCTGGAAGTCGAAGATGCCCCGTGCTCCGGTCTTCGGGTCGGTCACCTCGACCAGACCGTCCTCGGTGAGCCGGTACACATGCCCGGTCAGCGGGTGGATCACTTGCTTGGACATGGGGCTCACTCCTGCACTCGGCGGCGTACGCCGCGCTTGGTCACGGTCACCGGGCCCTCGACCCGGAGCCGGCAGGCGAGCCGGGTCAGGCCGTCCACGGGTTTGCGCAGGGCTTCGATGCCCTCGCGTTCCAGCGGGTCCACGGGGGAACAGTTCTCGGTGCCCTCCTCGACCGCTACGAAGCAGGTACGGCAGGTGCCCTTGCCACCGCAGACGGTGGGCCAGCGGTATCCGAGCCGCTGGGCGGCGCTGAACAGGTCTTCGCCGTCGAGCACTTCGAGTTCGACGCCGGAGGGCCTGACCGACACACGATGGCCCGCCACACGGTGCGTCACGTGTTCATCCACCGGTCGAGCGTCTGGTTGAAGTGGCGGATGCGGCTCTCCTGGTAGTTGGCCAGGGTGATGCCCGGCTTGCGCATCGCCTTCAGCCCCTGCTGGACGTAGGGGAGGTTCTCGCAGTCCTGGTCGAAGACGGGCCCGAGGACACCGAGTTCGGGGATGTCCGCGAAGAGCATCTCCTCCGGTACCCAGCGGATCTTGGCCGGGGGCGGCATCTCGCCGGGCTTCTTCGGGGCCGACATGAAGATGATCTCGGCGGTGCAGGAGTCGGGGTCGAGACCGTTGGGCCTGAACCGGTAGATGATGTTGGACTTGGCGCCGCCCCAGGGGTTGAAGTTGGGGAACAGCAAGTAGTTGATGGCGTCCAGGAGTTCGGTGTCGGCGGTCTGGGAGAAGTCCTGGGTCGAGGTGGCCGCCAGCTGTGCGCGCATCCGCTCGGCGAGGACCTGGCGGGCGGTGCCGCCGGCCGGGATCGCCGGCATCTCGTCCCCCTCCTGCATCACCAGGTCACGGCCCTGGGCCGCCGCGTAGAACGCACGCGAGTCGTAGAACGTCTCCAGGACGTCCTCCTCCGTGACGGAGTCCGCCACGTGCGGGCTGGGGGCACCCTGGATGTTGATCATGCGGTTCCAGTTGGGCTGGTCCGCCATGACGTCGTACTGGGAGTTGGCGTCCGCCAGCCACGGCAGCATCTGCGGGTGGGTGGCGATCACATGGAAGGACTCGATGAACGCGTCCTGGGCGACCTTCCAGTTGCAGGGCAGCACCTTCGCGATGTGCAGCGACTTGTAGCGGTCCTCCAGCGGCCAGATGTAGTACTCGTCGAAGGTGCCGCGATAGCTCTCGAAGGACTCCGCGTACGGATCCATGTTGATGAAGACGAAGCCGCGCCAGGTCGCCACCTGGGCCTCGGGGAGCGCGAACTTCTCCGGGGTGACGTGCGGGAAGTCCCAGGCGCAGGGCGGGGTCTGCATGGTGCCGTCGAGGTTCCAGGTGAAACCGTGGAACGAGCAGCGGAACTCGCCGACGTTGCCGCCACTGGTGCGCAGTTTGCGGCCGCGGTGCAGGCACACGTTGACGTACGCGCGGATCTCGTCGGGGGCCGTCCGTACGACGATCAGCGAGTCGTCGCCGATCTCGTAGACCTCGTGGTCGCCGACCTCCGGGATCTCGCTCTCCAGGCAGGCGAACTGCCACACGCGCCGCCACACCTGCCGCATCTCGCGCTCCGCCCAATCGCGGGAGACGAAGCGCGCGGAGTCGATGTCCTCGCTGCCGATGTAGTCGTTCCTGTCATGCCTCAGGGCGGCGGGAACGGGGCGGCTGTCCTGGTCGAGGTAGTCCTGGACGCTGGGCCCGGGGCACCGCGCGGCGACCGACTCCGACGTTTCGTCCATCATCTCTCCTCCGACAGAAACTTTAGAGTGAGTGTAGTTAGCAGGTGCGGCCGGGAGCAACACTCGTGACGGTGTCCGGATCCCGGATCGGCCGAGGTTGTCGAGGGAAAGTCCCGTACGGGCTTGAATTCATGGTGACGAACCTCTCCCCAAGCCTGCCGGGGCGTGTCACACTCCGACGCACTCGAGGCTGTAGTGCCTCATAAGTTTCTTGGCCTGGGCGGAGTTTCGCCGCCCCGGCCGCAGCGCCGCGCGGTCACCCCGGCGGCCCGCGCCGTACCCCACGACGGCGGTTCACGCAGCCTTCTCGACCCTCCATGCGTGGGAGCACTCAACGATGAGTTCCAGACCCCGTAGCGCGGTCCGCCGCGCCCTCACCGCCATCGTCCCCGTCACCGCTCTGCTCGCCCTGACGGCGTGCGGCGGCGACGCCACTCCGGCCACAGGCGCCTCCCAGGCCGCCGCGGCCAACAGCCCGGGCCTCGCGGCAGCCCGCGAGGCCGCGGAGATGTACTCCGACCGCCCGGCCCGCATCCCCATCACCAAGCCGGTGGGCAAGGAGATCCCCAAGGGCAAGCAGATCGACTTCATCCTCTGCGGCGTCCAGTCCTGCAAGGATCTCGCCGACTTCTTCACGGCCGCCGCCGAGGAACTGGGCTGGACGGTGAAGCAGATCCCCACGCAGGGCACGCCGGAGTCCGTCCAGGCCGCCTACGAGCAGGCCGTACGCGACAAGCCGGACGCCGTCGTCGCCTCGGGCTTCCCACGCGCGGTCTACGCCAAGCAGCTGGCGCGGCTGAAGGCGGCCGACATCCCCGTCATCCAGTCGAACGCCGACGACGTGGTGGGCGACGGCATCTCCCTGCTCAAGAACGGACCGAAGGACGTCGGCGTCCAGGGCGAGATGCTCGCCTCATGGGTGGTGTCGGACAGCGGCGCCAAGGCCAACACCGTGTACTTCGAACTCCCGGCCTACACGATCCTCAAGCCCGTCAAGGAAGGGTTCGCGGCCAAGTACGAGCAGTGGTGCCAGAGTTGTGCACTCGACACCGTCGAGGTGCCGATCACGGCCGTCGGCAAGGACATGCCGGACCGCGTGGTGTCGTACCTCAGATCGCATCCGAAGGTGACCCACGTCGTCTTCTCCCTGGGCCTCCTCAACGTCGGCGTCCCGGCAGCGCTGAAGACCGCCGGCATCACCGGCAAGCACATCGTCGTCAACGTCGGTGACGCGCAGAACTACCAGTACATCCAGAGCGGCCTCACCGACGGTGCCATGGCCCTGAACTCCCACGAGACGGCATGGCTCCAGGCAGACGCGCTGGCCCGCCACTTCACCGGCCAGTCCATGGACGTGGCCCAGGAGGCGGTGCTGCCCAACATGCTGGTCACCAAGGACAACCTCCCCTCAGCCGACGGCGACTTCCCGCTCATCGAGGACTACGAGGCGCAGTTCAAGGCGCTCTGGGGCCTGAGTTGACCCGGCCGCTGCTCCGGGTGGCCGCCCTGTCGAAGCGATTCGGCGGAACCCAGGCGCTGAAGGACGTCGATCTGGAGGTCGCACCCGGCGAAATCCACGCACTGATCGGCCCCAACGGTTCCGGCAAGTCCACCCTCATCAAGATCCTCGCCGGCTACCACCATGCGGACCCCGGGGCGGTCGCCGAACTGGACGGCGAGCCGTTCGACCTGAGCCAGGTCGCCGCCTCCCGCCATGACCGGCTCCGCTTTGTCCACCAGGAACTGGGCCTGGTGGGCGAGTTGAGCGCCATCGACAACCTCGCGCTCAGTCGCGGCTTCGCCCGTACGGCCTTCGGCAACATCCGCTGGCCGGAGATGGAGCGGCGGACGACAGCGCTGGTGGAACGGTTCGGCCTCGGCATCGACGTACGCCGGCCCTTGGCCCTGGCCTCTCCCGTCCAGCGCGCGGTGGTGGCCATCGCCGCCGCGCTGCAGGGCTGGGAGGGCCGGCGCGGCGTCCTGGTACTCGACGAACCGACCGCTGTCCTCCCGCCCGGGGAGGTGGCCCGGCTCTTCGACATCGTGCGGGAGATCCGCGACACGGGTGCCGGCGTCCTGTACGTCTCGCACCGGATGGACGAGATCTTCGCGCTCGCCGACCGGGTCACCGTGATCCGCGGCGGGCGCCGGATCGCCACCCTTCCCGTCGCCGGCCTCACTCCGCGCTCGCTGGCGGAGCTGATGGCGGGAGAGGAGATGGAGACCGACCACCGGCCGGCTTCTGCTCTCGGTCCCTCCGAGGCCGTACTGGAGGTCCGCGACCTGTGGGCGGGCCCCCTGCGCGGAATCGACTTCGACCTGGCCAGGGGCGAGCGCCTGGGCATCACCGGCCTCGTCGGCTCCGGCCACGAGATCGTGCCGTACGCGGTGTGCGGGGCCCACACCGGGCCGGTACGCGGCAGACTGCGCCTGCCGGAGCGCTCCGAGCGGTGGGTTGACGCGCGCGACGCCGGCGGTCTCGGCCTCCCCCTGGTCCCCGCGGACCGGGCGGGCGAGGGAGTGATCGGCGACTTCTCGGTGGGGGAGAACCTCACCCTTCCCCTGCTCGACCGCCTCCGTGCCCGCGTCGGCCGGCTGCACCGAGGACGGGAGGGCGCGCTCGCCGAGGAGTGGATCGAGCGGGTCGGCGTGCGCACCGCCGGGCGCGGGGCCCGGATCACCACCCTGAGCGGCGGCAACCAGCAGAAGGTCGTGATGGCCCGCTGCCTGGCCCAGCGCCCGCCGGTGCTGATGCTCTGCGAACCCACGGCCGGCGTCGACATCGGCACCCGCCTGCAGCTGTACGACCTGATCGAGCGTCAGGCCGACGAGGGCATGGGCGTCATCGTGTCCTCCTCCGACACGCAGGACCTGCTCGCGCTGTGCAACCGAGTCCTCGTAGTGAGGGACGGCCGGGTCGTACGGGAGATCGGCGGCCGGGACATCACCGAGCCCACGCTCGTCCATGCCATGGAAGGAACTTCAGGGACATGACATCCACCCCGACCCGGGCCCGCCCCGCCGCGCCACCGGAACCGGACAGGCCCGCGCCCGCCCCTGGTGCGTGGGGCCGACGGGCAGCGGCGGCCCTGTCGTTCCGGAACATCGGCGCCGTCTACGTATGGCTGGTCATCGTCGTGCTCTTCTCCGTCTGGGTGCCGGAGACGTTCCCGACAGCCATCACGGTCAAGCAGGTCCTGAACGGCAACGCCGTGGCAGGGCTGGTCGCCCTCAGCGTCGTACTGCCGCTCGCCGCGCGCGTCTTCGACCTGTCCGTCGCCTTCATCATGTCGCTCACCAGCGTGCTGACCGCGTACTTCATGGTCTCCACGGGCCTGGGCCCCGGCGCGGCGATCGCCCTGGCGATGACCGCCGCGCTGCTCATCGGCGTGGTCAACGGAATCGTGGTGGTGGTGCTGCGGGTCGACTCGTTCATCGCCACCCTGGCCACCGGGGCACTGATCCAGTCCCTGATCACCATGGTCACGAACGACAGCTCCATCACCGGTGTGCAGCTGCTCGACAAGCCGTTTGCGAGCATCGCCCAGCTGGACGCGGGCGGCATCACGCTGCCGGTGCTGTATCTGCTGCTCGCCGCGACGGCCATCTGGTTCCTGCTCGAACACACCGCCGGCGGGCGCCGGTTGTACGCGACCGGATTCAACGCCGACGCGGCACGCCTGCAAGGAGTACGCACCGACCGGCTGCGTTTCCTGACACTGGTGGCGTCCGCGCTGCTCTCCGGTTTCGCCGGGATCGTCTTCGCGTCCTCGGTGGGATCCGGGTCGCCGACCGCCGGCACGCCGTATCTGCTCTCCGCCTACGCGGCGGCCTTCGTCGGGGCGACCCAGCTGCGCGCGGGTCGCTTCAACGCCTGGGGCACCGTGCTCGCCGTACTGCTCCTCGGCACCGGCATCACCGGGCTCGGGCTCGCCACCAGCGCGCAGTGGGCAGCGAGCCTGTTCACCGGCTCGGTCCTCATCGTTGCGCTGGTCCTCACGGGTGGGCGGATCGCGCTGCCGACGGTTCTGCGCCGCCGGAAGTCGCCGCCCGCCGAGCCCGTAGCCACCCCTGACAAGGAGATCTGCTGATGAAAGCGGTTCAGTACCGCACGGTGGGCAGCGCGCCCGAGGTGGTCGAGGTTCCGGTGCCCGAGCCGGGCCCGGGCCAGGTGCTGTTGAAGGTGACGGCGGCGGGGCTGTGCCACTCCGACCTGGCGGTCATGAGCTGGCCGGAGGAAATCTTCCCCTACCCGCTGCCGATGACGCTCGGACACGAAGGTGTCGGCACGGTAGCGGCTCTGGGCAGCGGTGTCACCGAGGTCGCGGAGGGCGACGAGGTGGCGGTGTACGGCCCGTGGGGCTGCGGCCGCTGCCGCACCTGCGCCGAGGGCAGGGAGAACTACTGCCCGCACGCCGCCGGGCTCGGCATCATGCCGCCCGGCCTGGGCTCTCCCGGTGCCCTCGCCGAGTACATGGTGGTGGATTCGCCCCGCCACTTGGTGCCGTTGGGCGGACTGGACCCGGTGCAGGCGGCACCGCTCACCGATGCCGGGCTGACGCCGTATCACGCGATCCGGCAGGTGTTGCCGAAGCTGGTCCCCGGCAGCACGGCAGTGGTGATCGGTGTCGGTGGTCTGGGGCATCTCGCCGTGCAGCTGCTGCGTGCGCTGACGTCGGCCCGGGTGGTCGCTCTCGATGTGAGCAAGGAGAAGCTGGAGCTGGCGCGCACGGTGGGCGCCCACGAGACGTTGCTCTCCGACGGCGAGGCGGCGGCAGGGGTACGGGAGCTGACCGGCGGCACCGGGGCGGAGGTCGTGCTGGACTTCGTGGGGGCCGAGGCGACCTTGGCGGTGGCCGCCGCGGCGGTGGCGGTGGCGGGGGATGTGACCGTCGTCGGCATCGGGGGCGGGACTCTGGCGGTCGGCTTCGGTGGGGGGTTGCCGTTCGGGGTGTCCGCGTCGGCGCCGTACTGGGGGAGCCGGGTGGAACTCATCGACGTTGTCGGGCTTGCGCGGGAGGGGTTGGTCTCCTCCCATGTGGAGACGTTCTCGATCGAGGATGCTCCGTTGGCGTACGAGCGCTTGCATGCCGGGGAGATCGTCGGCCGGGCGGTGGTGCTGCCGCGCGGGTGAGCCGGGATGCGGGCGTGGTTTTTTCGCCCCCGCCGCCCCTTCCCGTCCCGTCCCTGGGGCCTGGCCCCAGAGCCCCGCTGGGGGCTGCGCCCCCGGCCCCGTTTCGGGGGCCAGCCCCCGGACCCCCGCTCCTCAAACGCCGGAGGGGCTGATTTTCCGCGGACCTGGGCTGATTTCCGCAGCTGAGGTTCCGCTGCCCAAGTGGATCCTTGCCCAGGGGCACTTTGCAGCCCAGTCCCGCATCAATCAGCCCGTCCGGCGATTGAGGACGAGGCCGTTCAGGCCGAAAGCGGGGGTCTGGGGGCGGCAGCCCCCAGGGACGGGACGGGAAGGGGCGGCGGGGGCGAAACCACCCTCTCCACACACCGCCCCAACACCGTCACGAACTCCGGCGTCTCCCAGGGCCCCCGGTCCACCCGCCCGGTGTCATCCACACCGAGGTCCTGCACGTCGTACCGCCCCCGGCAGTGCCCGAGGGTGAAGCAGCACACCTCCCCCAAGCCGTGCCGCTTCAGATACAGCACAGGCCGCGGCGCATCGTCGAGCGCCGCCGTGTCCCCCTCGGCGAAACCGCGACACGGCCCCGTGTACTCGGCATGCAGCAGCACCTCCAGCTCCCCGTGCAGCTCACAGACGTACAGCTCGTCGGTGACCGTGAACGGCTCGATCCCGGCGACCAGCGGATGGCCGGGCCGGGTGACCTGGACCTCGTACGGCTCGATCGGCGGGTGGGCGACGAACTGGCTGCCGAGCACCTCGGCGAGCTCCCCGAGGAGCCGCGGAGTGGTGAACACCCGCGGCCCGTTGGGTGCCGGTGCCTCGATCACCGCGTTGGTGCCGTGCAGGGCGAGCCAGCGCCCGCCCCGCTCGACGAACCGGGCCAGCGCGGCCCGCTCGGCCGGGCGGGGACGGACGTCGCAGGTGTACGTGACCAGCAGGTCGGCCTTCTCCAACTCGGCCACGCAGTCGTAGTCCCGGTGGACCGTAGTACGTACCTGGGGGTGCTCGCCGAGCAGTTCCAGCAGCCGCAGCCGCGCGTAGTCGAAGTCGTGCCATTTGCCGCCGCAGACCAGCACGGCGTCCAGGCGGCCGGCCGGGCCCGCCACGGCTCAGTACTGGACGCGGGTCAACAGCCCGCCGTCCACCACGAGGTTGACGCCGACGCAGAACGAGCCGGTCCGCCCGAGCAGGAACGCCACCGCCGCGGCCACGTCCTCGGCGGTGCCGTAGCGGCCGATGGGCAGCTTGGCGAGCACCTCCTCGTAGACCTCCGGACGACTGGTGCGGATGGTCTCCCAGGCGCCACCGGGGAAGTCGATCGGGCCGGGGGACACCGTGTTGACGCGGATGCCCTTCGGAGCGAGGGAGTGCGCCAGAGCCGAAGCGTGCTGGACGACCGCGGCCTTCATTGCGGAGTACGAGTTGGCTCCGGCCGGGCGGGCGGTGTCGGAGGCGTTGGTGGTGCCGATGGCGACCACAGCTGCCCGGTCGGAGGCCTCCAGGTAGGGCATGGCCGCCTCGACGAGTCCGGCGAACGGGACCAGGTCACCGCGCAGGCTGGCCTCCCACGACTCGGGGCCCTTGACGTTGCCCGCCGACACGTTGGACACCAGCAGGTCCAGGCCGCCGAGTTCGCCGCCCGCCCGCTCCACGAAGCCCGCGAGCGCGGCCGGATCGGTGACGTCGACCGCCTCGGCGAACACCGTCGCCCCCTCGCCGCGCAACTCGGCGGCGGCCTTCGCGAGTGCCTCCTCGCCCCGGGCGCACAGCGCCAGCGCGCAGCCCTCGGCGGCGAGGGTTCCCGCGATCGCCCGCCCGATGCCGCGGCTCGCACCGGTCACCAGTGCCTTCGCACCTGTCAGTCCCAGATCCATCGATGCCACTCCTTTGTGATGCCGTGATGCCGTGATGCGGCTATGCCGTGATGCGGTGAAGGCCGTAGCGGCCGGTGTGTCAGTTGCCGGGAAGCTGTGAGAACGGCACCCGGTCCACCCGCGGTTCCGGCGGCAGTTTCAGTACGCGCTCGCCGATGAGGTTGCGCTGGATCTGGTCGGTGCCACCGGCCAGCCGGTACCCAGGGGCGCCGAGCAGGTGCTGGGTCCAGGCGAACGTGCCCTGTTCCCCGGTGTCGGCGCTGATCCGGGCGCCCATCAGTTCGGCGGCGACCTGCCCGGTGCGGCTCAGCAGGTCGGATGCCATGAGTTTGGTCAGGGACGCCTCCGGGCCCGGCTTGTCACCGGCGGCACTCGCCCTGGCGACGCGGTCCACCGTGGCGGCACGGAGTGCGGTACGCACGTACAGGTCGGCGAGCTGCTGGCGAACCAGCGGATCTCCCGTGCGCTCGAGCGAGCGCGCGAGGGCGAGTACGTCCGGGAAAGTGCCGCCCTTGCGCCGGTTGCCGCTGCCGGAGGCGGTCCGCTCGAAGGCGAGGGTGGTACTGGCGACCTCCCAGCCCTGCCCCGGACGCCCGATCCGCAGCCGGTCCGGAACGCGTACGCCGCTGAGGAAGACCTCGTTGAACGAGGCCCCGCCGCTCATCTGGCGGATGGGACGCACCTCCACGCCGGGCGCGTCCATCGGGACCAGGAACGCGGTGATGCCCGCCTGCTTCACGACGTCCGGATCGGTGCGGGCGAGCAGCAGCCCGTAGTCGGCGAACTGGGCTCCCGAGGTCCACACCTTCTGACCGTCGATCACCCAGTCCTCGCCCTCCCGCCGGGCGCGCGTACGCACCGCGGCGAGGTCGGAACCGGCGCCGGGCTCGCTGAAGAGCTGGCAGGCCAGCAGGTCCGTACGAAGAAACGCCCGTGCGTACTCGTCGCGTTGCTCGGCCGTCCCGAACAGGGAGACCGACATCCCGACCAGGCGCACGGTGACGCTGATCAGCTCGGTGGAGGTCGGCACCTCGAAGGCCGACTCCTCCTGGGCGAAGGCCGCCACGTGGGCGGCGGTCAGGCCCGCTCCGCCCTTGTCCCCGGGGAGTGTCAGGGCCTGGTACCCGGCGTCGAAGCGGGCGCGCTGGTAGACGCGGCAGCGTTCCAGCAGCAGGCGTTCCTCGTCCTCGGGGAGGTTGTGGAAGACGGCGAGGTCACCGGTGGCCTCGGTTTCCCGGGCCGGTTCGAGCACGGTGGCCAGCCACTGCCGGACCTGTGTGCGCCATGCGTCCAGATCAGGCTGGGACATGGCTCCTCCTCAAGTGCAGTTACCAGATGGCGGGTTCAGTAACGGAGAGGGCGTGTGCGGCCCCGTGCCCGCCGGAGCCATGGGCGGATGCTTCCGGCTCGGGTCAGAGTGTTCCGTACTTTCTTGATAAACGCTACAGTCTCGGCATTCGCTCTCCCACGCACCGGGAGGGGCCCGAGGAGCCGCCGGAGGAGACATGTCTCTGCTACCACTCGACCGTCGTGCCCAAGAGACACCCCACGAGCCCGCTCTCGTCGACGACCAGGACGTGCTGACCTGGTCGGAGCTCGCCGACCAGGTCGCGCGGGTGGCGGCACGGCTGCTGGAGATCGCGCCCGGCCCCGACGACCGGGTCGCCGTCCTCGGCGACAACGCGATCCCCACCCTGGTGGCCCATCTGGCCGGCCTGCGCGCCGGAGTGGGAACCGTCGCCACGTCCCGGCACCTGATGGTGGGCGAACTCGTCGACCAGATCACCGACGCGGGCGCGACCGGGATCATCACCGGACCCGTCGGCGCGGTCGCCGCCCTGGAGGCGGCCCGCGAACTGGGCCTGCCGCTCGTGACGCACGGAACCCCAGCCATCGGGCACGCCTTCGAGTGGGACCTGTGGCTGGCGGCGACGCCCACCGGGCAGACCTTGCCCACGGGCCGTGCCGCCCGGCCGCCCCTCGTCTACACCTCCGGAACCACCGGCAGGGCACGCGGCACCGAGGTGCGCTGGGTGAGCGGCCCGGTCGCCGACAGCTCCGCGTACCTGGCCGCGATGGCGGCCCGCCCCGGATTCCCGCCGGGACCGCACCTCGTGTGCGGCCCGCTGCAGCACAACGCGCCGCTGACGTCCCTGCGGCACTTGGCGGCCGGTCAGCAGGTGGTCGTACTCGGCGGATATGACGCGGAGGCTTTCCTGCGCCGCGTCGAGGAGTGGCGGGTCACCTCCACGGTCATGGTGCCCACCCACTTCCAACGCCTGCTCGCCCTACCGGAAGAGGTCCGAAGCCGGTACGACGTCTCCAGCCTCCTCCAGGTCTCCCACACCGGATCTGCCTGCCCGCCGGACGTGAAGCGGACCATGATCGAGTGGTTCGGCCCGGTGCTGACCGAGTCCTACGGCGCCAGCGAGGCGGGCACCGTGGCACGCATCAGCAGCACCGAGTGGCTGGAGCATCCCGGTTCGGTCGGGCGAGTCCAGCCCCCGTACGAGGTCCTGGTGGCCGACGACGACGGCCGTCCGCTGCCGCCCGGCGAGCTCGGACTGCTCGCGTTCCAGGCACCCGAGGGCGGCGGAGTGCGCTATCACGCGGACCCGGACAAGACCAAGGCCGCCTATATCGCGCCGGGCGTCTTCACCCTCGGCGACATCGGCTACGTCGACGCGAGCGGCTACATCTTCATCACCGACCGGGCCGCCGACGTCGTGGTCTCCGGCGGGGTCAATCTGTACCCGGCCGAGAGCGAGGCGGTACTGCGCCGCCACCCTGCGGTCGCCGAGATCGCGGTCATCGGTGTGCCCCACCCGGACTTCGGCGAGTCGCTGCGCGCCCTGGTTGTGGCCGCCGGGGACGAGTCGTCGGCCGAGGAGCTGGACCGGTTCTGCCGCGACCGGCTGGCCGCCTACAAGTGCCCCAAGTCGTACGAGTTCGTCCCGAGCCTCCTGCGCAACGCGATGGGCAAGCTCGACAAACGCGCGATGCGCCGCCCCTACTGGCGCTCCGAGCGCACCATCGCCGGCTGAGCCGCGACAAGCACCTGTGCCCGCCCCACGTACGTACGAAGGATCCTCATGACTGAACTCCTCCTCATCCGGCACGGCCTCCCCATGGCGGGCGTCTACGACCCGGGCCTGTCGCCGGAGGGCACCGCCCAGGCCGAGCGTCTCGCGGCCTGGCTCGTGCACGAGAACGTCGACGCCCTCTACACCAGCCCCTTCCAGCGGGCCCGCGAAACAGTGGCCCCGCTGGAGCGGCTCACCGGCATGACCGCCGCCGTCCTCGACGACCTGCGCGAGTGGGACACCGACGTCTCGCACCCCTACACGCCGCCGGAGCAGATCAACGCCGACGACCCCCGTTCGGTGGCGCTCTCCGAGGGACGGTACGAGGACTTCGTGCCCGACCTGGACTGGGACGCCTTCCGGGAGCGGGCGGCGCGGGCCATGGACACCATCCTGGACGCCCACCCCGGCGGGCGGGTCGCGGTCGTGTGCCACGGCGGCATCACCAACACCTACCTGGCGACGGTGCTCGGCCTCTCCCGCATGTTCTGGTTCCACCCCGGCTACACCTCGGTCAGCCGGGTGCGACGGATGCCGGGCGGACGCATCGTCCTTCACTCGGTGAACGAGACGGCCCACATGGTCGCCGAGCGCGCCGTCGACGCCGTCGCCTGACCTGCCCCATCCCCTTCAGGAGGTCCCGTCCGTGCCCGGATCCGTCATCGTCGCCGGCGCCAGAACACCCATCGGCAAACTGATGGGCGCCCTGAGCCCGCTGTCCGCCGCCGACCTCGGCGCACACGCCATCAGCGCCGCCCTGGCCGCCGTACACCTGGACCCGGCCGCGGTGGAAGCCGTCGTCATGGGCCATGTCGTCCAGGCCGGAGCCGGTCCCAATCCCGCACGGCAGGCCGCCGTCAGCGCCGGCATTCCGTTCGCCGTACCGGCGAGCACCGTCAACAAGCTCTGCCTGTCCGGCCTGCACGCCATCGCCCTGGCCGACCTCATGATCGCCTCCGGGCGCCACGAGGTGGTCGTCGCGGGCGGGATGGAGTCCATGTCGGGGGCCCCGCACCTGCTGCGCGGAGCCCGCACCGGCTGGAAGTACGGCCCGGCCGCGATCGAGGACGCCCTCGACCGGGATGCCCTCGTCTGCGCCTTCGACGGGGTCTCCATGGGCGCGGCCACCGAGCGGTACCAGCAGCCGTTCGGCTTCACCCGCGAGGAGCAGGACGAGTACAGCGCACGATCGCACCGACTCGCCCTGCGCGCCCGGGAGTCCGGCGCACTGGCCGCGGAGATCGCCCCGGTCGCGGTGGCCGGGCGCCGGGGCGAGGAGACGGTGGTGGCGGCCGACGAGGGGATACGGCCGGGAAGTACCGCGGACAGCCTGGGGCGTCTGAAACCCGCGTTCTCCTCCGAGGGCACCGTCACCGCGGGCAACTCCTCACAGCTCTCCGACGGCGCAGCGGCCGTCATCGTCATGAGCGCGGAACGCGCCCGGCGGGACGGCCTGACCCCGCTCGCGGAGATCGGCGCCTACGGCACCGTCGCGGGCCCCGACCCCTCCCTGCTCGTCCAGCCGGCCGGCGCGATCCGTGACGCCCTGTCCCGGGACGGCCGGCTGAAGACCGCCGACCTCGACCTGTTCGAGATCAACGAGGCGTTCGCCGGTGTGGCCCTGGCCTCTGTACGGGAGCTGGACATCCCCCTGGAGAAGGTGAACGTCAACGGCGGCGCGATCGCCCTGGGACACCCGGTCGGCATGACCGGCACCCGGCTGGTGCTGACCCTCGCGACAGAACTGGCGCGGCGCGGAGGCGGTACCGGAGCCGCGGCCCTGTGCGGCGGCGGCGGCCAGGGCGACGCACTGCTGCTGCACGTACCACCGCGAGCCTGACCCCGCACCTCCCACCCGCGTCCATCCCCACATCCGTACTAGACCAGGTTGACCCACATGACCGACCAGCTGCCCCTGGACGAGCAGACCCTCGTCGTGGCGACCCGTACCCACGTCGCCGACGGCGTCGTCTCCCTCACGCTGCGCCGCCCCGACGGCCGGCCGCTCCAGCCCTGGACGCCGGGAGCGCACATCGATCTGCTCCTGGACGGCGGCCTGATCCGCCAGTACTCGCTGTGCGGGGACCCCGCCGAACCGGACGCGTGGCGCATCGCCGTCCTGCGTGAGCCGCAGGGCCGGGGCGGCTCCGCGTACGTCCACGACCACCTGCCGGAAGGCACCGCCGTGCGCGTCCGCGGGCCGCGGAACAACTTTCCGCTGCGGCCGGCCTCACGCCATCTGTTCATCGCCGGCGGCGTCGGCATCACACCGATCCTGCCGATGGTCGAGGCCGCCGAGGCTGCCGGGGCCGACTGGCGTCTGCTGTACGGCGGCCGCACCCGCACCTCCATGGCGTTCCTGGACCGACTCACGCCCTACGGGGACCGTGTGCTCGTCCGCCCACAGGACGAGTACGGCCTGCTGGACCTCGCAGCTTTTCTCGGCTCACCCGAGGAGAGCACCCTGGTGCACGCCTGTGGCCCCGAACCCCTGCTGCGCGCGGCACAGGAGCAGTGCGCCGACTGGCCGGCCGGCACGCTGGGCATCGAGCGGTTCGCCCCGGTGCAGGCAGCCGATGCCCGCCCCGCCGCGGCCTTCGAGGTGGTGCTCGCACGCGCCGGGCTCACTCTCACCGTGCCGCCCGACCGCTCGGTGCTCGAATCCCTGGAGGAGGCAGGCGTCGACGTGGACTTCTCCTGCCGCGAAGGCACCTGCGGCACCTGCGAGACCGACGTACTCGACGGCACGCCCGACCACCGCGACTCCCTGCTCAGTGAGGACGAGCAGGCCACCGGCGACACCATGCTCATCTGCGTCTCCCGCTCATGCGGGCCTCGCCTCGTACTCGACCTGTAACCGGCCCGGCACGGCACCGCCTGCTCACTCGGTACCGCGGAACCGCCACCGTTCGCTGACTGTCCGAGTTCCGCCCGAAGTGCGACCCTAGGGGGACAAGAGGCATCCGCCGAGGGAACTCGGGAGGGCCACGATGGGACGTGATGTGCCGGCCCTGGTGTTCACGCGGGAGGACCGCCGTCGGTACCGGGAGAAGATGCACACCTGCCTCGATGTGCTGACGCAGATGTTGCGGGAGTCGGCTTTCGAGAGCGAGCGCCCCCAGGTCGGGCTGGAGATCGAGCTCAACCTGGTGGACGCCGACGGTCGGCCGGTGATGCGGAACACCGAGGTCCTCCAGGCGATCGCCGACCCCGCCTGGGCGAGCGAACTGGGCCGCTTCAACCTGGAGATCAACATCCCGCCCCGGCAGCTGACGGCCGGCGGCCCCGGCGACTGGGAACAGGAGATCCGCGACGCACTCAACCACGCCGAGGAACGCGCCTCCGCCGTGGGCGCGCACTTGATCATGATCGGCATTCTCCCGACCCTGGGGGAGAGCGACGTCGGCGAGAGCGCCCTGTCCGGCGATCCGCGCTACCGCCTGCTCAACGAGCAGATCTTCGCGGCACGCGGCGAGGACCTGCGGATCAGAGTGGACGGCGTGGAGCGCCTGTCGATGTACGCCGACGCCATCACCCCCGAGGCGGCCTGCACCAGCACCCAGTTCCACCTGCAGGTCGACCCGAAGCAGTTCGCGGACTACTGGAACGCGGCCCAGGCCATCGCTGGCGTACAGATCGCCCTGGCGGCGAACTCGCCTTTCCTGTTCGGCAGGGAGCTGTGGCGCGAGACCCGTATCCCCCTGTTCGAGCAGGCCACCGACACCCGCCCCGAGGAGATCAAGGCCCAGGGGGTACGACCCCGCGTGTGGTTCGGTGAGCGCTGGATCACCAGCGTCTTCGACCTCTTCGAGGAGAACGTGCGCTACTACCCGGCGCTGCTGCCCCTGTGCGACGACGAGGACCCACAGCAGGCGCTCGACGGCGGAGGCATCCCGCAACTGGGCGAACTGACGCTGCACAACGGCACCATCTACCGCTGGAACCGCCCCGTCTACGCCGTCACCAAAGGCCGGCCCCATCTGCGCATCGAGAACCGCGTCCTGCCAGCCGGCCCCACCGTGGCCGACATCATCGCCAACGGCGCCTTCTACTACGGCCTGACCCGCGCCCTGGTCGACGAGGACCGGCCGGTGTGGACGCGGATGTCCTTCTCGGTCGCCGAGGAGAACCTGCACACCGCGGCCCGCGACGGCATCGACGCCCGCCTCTACTGGCCCGGCGTCGGCGAAGTGCCCGTTACGGAACTGGTGTTGCGGCGCCTGCTACCCCTGGCCCACCGCGGCCTCGAGCTGACCGGCATGGACGCGGAGTGGCGCGAACCCCTGCTGGGGATCATCGAGCAGCGCTGCGTGACGGCTCGAAACGGCGCCTTGTGGCAGGCGGAGATGGTCCACCACCTGGAGAAGGCCGGCACCTCCGACCGGGGGGAGGCGCTGCGGCAGATGACCACGACGTACATCGACTACATGCACATGAACGCGCCCGCCCACACATGGCCCGTGGACTGACGCCCGTCGCCCTCAGCCCGTCGCCTTCAGCCCCCGGCTTCACCAGGCGGCGAGCCCACTCCACTCCTCGGCAGCCGTCAGCGGAACGGGAACGGGCGGCTCCGCCGCCGACGTCAGCTCGATCCGCCGCCCCTCGGCCGACGAGCGGAGAAGGGCACTCATCGTCTCCAGTACATGCAGGGCGAGTTCGCCGTTCGCGCGAGGCGCCCGCTGCGCGTCGGCGGAGACGAAGTCGAGCAGTCCGACGCCCCGCGCGCCACCGACGTACCCCGCCGACGCCGGAAGCGTGCGCCACTGCGTATCGCCGAGTTCGAAGCGCCGCACCGCGCCGTCGAAACCGTTCGGATCCGGAACCGCGAGGGTCCCCGTCTCGCCGTGGACCTCGATCGGCGCGGCCGTGGTGGCCACACCGTCGAAGCTCGTCGTGATCGTCGTCAGGACCCCGCTCACGTGCTCGAGCACACCGGAGACATGACTGTCCACCTCGACCGGTATCCGCTCGCCCGCACGCGGCCCGGAACCGATGACGCGCTCGCCGCGCAGCCGCCCGGCCGCCCCGGTCACGGCACGCACCGGCCCCAGCAGGTGAACGAGCGACGCCAGGTAGTACGGACCCATGTCCAGCAGAGGGCCGCCCCCGGCGGTGTAGTAGAAGTCGGGGTGCGGGTGCCAGCGTTCGTGCCCCGGGGTGACCATGACGGCCGAAGCGAACAACGGGCGCCCGATGCTCCCCGCTGCCACCGCCGCCCGCGCCGTCTGAATTCCGGTGCCCAGGACGGTGTCCGGCGCGCACCCCACACCGACACCCGCCCGCGCGGCGGCCTCCATGACGGCACGGGCCTCGGGCAGGGTCGCGGCCAGCGGCTTCTCTCCGTATACGTTCTTGCCGTAGCCGATCGCACCGAGGGCGATCTCGGCATGAGCTGCGGGCACGGTGAGGTTCAGCACCGTGTCCACGTCCGGGCTGCTCAGCAACTCCTCGACGGACAGCGCCTGGACGCCGGGCAGTTCGGCGGCGACCGCGGCCGACCGGGAGGCGTCGAGGTCGGCGACCGCGGTGACCTGCACGGCGGGATGGCCGATGAGCGTGTCCAGGTACGCGCGGGAGATGACTCCGAGACCTACGACGCCTATGCGGTGCGCGTCGCCCACAGCATGCCCCTTTCGATGATGGTGCGGACGTTGGGGTTCTCGAGTACGTCGAGGCTGTGGCCCGGTGTCGTCACCACGACGCGTCCGGCGCCCCAACGGCGGGTCCAGATCGCCGGCGTGGTGACCGGCCGGTGCCAGGGCTGCCACGGCTGGGCGGGATGGGTGGTGGTGGCCAGGACCTCGATGAGGTCGTCGTGGAGCACCCAGTACTGCTCGGTGTCCAGCTCGAAGTCCTCGATGCCCGCGGTGATGTGGTGGTCGCGGCCCAGCTCGGTGATGTTGATGGCGTGCGGCTGGTAGTAGTCCGTCTCGTCACCGCGTCGCTCGCACGGTTCCTTGCCCGGATGCGTGGCGAACTGGCCTCCCACCAGGTGGAGATAGTCGGAGGAGGCGCGGAAGGAGTCGGCGATGCCGCCGTGCCAGCCGGTGAAGCCGGTGCCCGCCACGACTGCCGCACTCAGTCCCGCGAGCTGCTCGGGGGCGATCTCCGACATGGTGATGCACTGCACGACGAGGTCGGTGCCGGCCATCTCGGCGGTGTCGGCGTAGACGTCGGTCGACTCCTCGACCCGGACGGTGTATCCATTGCTCTCGAGGAAAGGCAGAAACAGCTCCGTGGCCTTGACCGGCTGGTGCCCCTCCCATCCGCCTCTGACGACCAGGGCTTTCTTCCGCGTCATCTTGTCCCTTCATGAGGCCGTAGACAGCGCCATCACTATCCTTCAGCCGCCCACGACCCCGAAAGGGGCGCCGGACAACACGAAAGTTTCGACGACCGGAACGGACCCGATGGGACTGACGCGACCGAACCCGACGCGACCGAACCCGACGGGACCGGATCCGACGGACCGGATGGGCCTGAAGAGTCCACCTGCCCGATCGTGCAGCGCGAGTGACCCTGACGCCTCCCACCCCGTGGTGAGCATCGGACCGCGCGCCCTACTCCGGAGCGGTCGACGCGGAAGAAGCCCGGGCGCCCACCATCCAACAGGCCGCGGTGAAGCAGACATCCGAGCCCCGCACATAGGTCTCGAACGCGGCACGGACCGTTTCGACGACCTGCGCGCGGGTCCGCTCGTCCCCCTCCCGCAGGGCCAGGCCGACGGGACCGAACCGGGTGAAGTAGCCGACCAGCTCTTTCTCGGGCAGGGTGCAGGCCACGTCGACCGGCCGGATGTCGATACCGGCCCAGCCGCTCTCCGTCAGGATGCGGTGAATCCGGTCCGGGTCCGCGAAGGCGAACTGCCCCGGCTCGTCCGGCTTCCGGGCGGGCAGATCCGGCAGGAACGGTGCCGCGGCGCGTTCGGCCGTCGTCATGAACGGATTCTCGGCGGGGCCGCGCCAGGTGATGAACCGGAGCTCGGCTTCGTCCTTCGCGGCGCGCCGTAGATTCGAGAAGGCCCGGACGGAGTCGTTGAAGAACATGACGCCGAAGCGCGAAATGACGGCGTCGAAAACGCCGCTGCCGAATGCGTGGTCCTCTGCGTCGGCGTGGATGAACGACGCCGGTGTACCGGCTTCCTCGGCACGCACCCGGGCGGCGCTGAGCATCGGATCGGAAATGTCGACGCCGACGCAGCGACCCGCCGGACCGAGCCGTCGTGCGACGGTCACTGTGGTGCTGCCGGTGCCGCAGCCCACGTCGAGAACGTGAGCTCCGGGTCCGACGGACATCGCTTCGACGAGGAGCTCTTCAAACGGCCTGAGCAGCTCGTCCATCACTGCCTGTGCATCGACCCAGGCGTTGCCGGCGGGCCCGCTCCAACGGGCTGCCTGTTCGTCATCGGTCTTGCGCGTGGCGTCCATGGTCGTCTCCTGGGCTTGTCCACATCGGGGCGAGGTGAAAGCGTGCTACTTCAAGTCGACTTGAGGTCAAGGGTATGGCGGAGGAACTGGACATCGCGGAGGTGGCGCAGCGCGCCGGGGTGCCCGCCTCGACGCTGCGGTTCTACGAGGAGAAGGGGCTGATCGCCTCGTCGGGCAGGCGGGGCCTGCGCCGTCAGTACGATCCCGGTGTACTGGAGCGCCTGGCGCTGATCGCGTTGGGGCGCACGGCCGGGTTCTCGCTCGAAGAGATCGCGCGCATGTTCGCGCCGGACGGACAGCCGCGTATCGACCGGCAGATGCTCGCGGCCAAGGCGGAGGAGCTGGACAGGAAGATCCGCGAACTGGGCGTCCTGCGCGACTCCCTGCGGCACGCCGCTGACTGCCCCGCTCCGAGCCACATGGAATGCCCCACATTCCGCCGCCTCCTCAAGGCCGCCGCGTCCCGCCCCGTTGCGATGCCCGGGAGGCGAGCCCCGGGGGCACCGTGATGCCCCGCCGCCTGTGCCCGGCTCCGCACAGCCTGACATGGCTCCGCCGATCAGTTGACATGCTCAAAACACCTGATTAGCATTCACGAAATCTTGGAAAGCGCTTTCTCTCTGCTCGAGCCTCTGCATTTACGCCTCCGCGCACCCGAAGCGCGGGGTGCATCTCCTGACGGGAGAGTGCCGACATGCACTCGAGGAACCGCAAGACGGCGTCGTTCCCGAAGACGCCCGCATGGAAGCGCCAGTTAGGCACCGCACGCGGCGTCCCCGCTCTCGCTCTCGCCCTGTTGCTCGGCGCGACCATGATGCCCGCAGGCAGCGGCAGTGCCACCGCGCAGACGTCGACGCCAGTGGCTGAGACCCCGCCCACCGGCTTCGCCGCGGTCAACACACTCGGCCAGAACGGCACCACCGGCGGCGCCGGCGGCCCGACCGTCACCGCCACCAGCACAAAGCAGTTCCTGGAGTACATCGACACGACCGGTCCGCTGGTCATCCAGGTTCAGGGCACCATCGACATCACCAGCAAGCAGGGCGTGCGCCCGAACAAGACCATCGTCGGAGTCGGTTCGTCAGCCGTCATCAACGGCGGTGGCCTGGACTTCTACCGCTCGCACAACGTCATCGTGCGGAACATCAAGTTCACCAACGCCGAGGACGACGCCGTCAACGTCGGCCAGGAGTCCCACCACATCTGGATCGACCACAACGAGTTCGTCGGGGCCGTCGACGGGGCGATCGACATCGTTCGCGGCTCCGAGTACGTCACCGTGTCGTGGAACCGGTTCAACAAAACCGACAAGAGCATGCTGCTCGGCCACTCCGACAGCAACGGCGGCCAGGACACAGGCAAGTTGAAGGTCTCCATCCACCACAATTTCTTCGACGGCTCACGTCAGCGGCATCCGCGCGTGCGGTTCGGCGAACCCGTGCACGTCTACAACAACTACTACAAGGGCAACGCCATCTACGGCGTCGCGTCGACCATGAACGCGGGCGTGCTGGTCGAGGGCAACCACTTCGAAGGCGTCGAGTACCCCTGCTACTCCGCGAGCGGATACGACGAGTCGGGCCCGGGCCGACTGGTCCAGCGCAACAACACCTTCACCGGCTCCGGTACGTGCGAGACCAACGGCACCGTGATCGAACCGCGCACCTACTACTCGTACGCGCTGGACCCCGCTGCCGACGTTCCCTCGCTGGTACGGGCCGGGGCGGGCGTCGGAAAGACCGGTGGCTGAGCGCCTGAGCTCGCCACCCCACGACATTCCGTCCGCAGCGAGACGGACGGACTGATCCGCCGTCAGCCCCACAGCGACGGCTCACCCCCACAGGAGGACCCTTCCATGAGCCGCAGACGGACACTGGTGCTCACCAAGAGACCATCCATACCCCGGCGCAACAAGCTGGCCGTGGCCGCGCTGGCAGCCGCCATGCTGGCCGGGCCCGGCGTCGCGCAGGCCGCCCCGCAAGCCGCACCGGCACCCACGCAGGAACGGGTGGCGGCGGCCGGCATGACCTGGAGCCTCGAGCGGGCGAGCAACCCCACCGCGGACCAGCAGGACGCCTACAACCGCATCACGGCCGCCATGAACGCCGCGGTGGCCCGCTACAACAACCTCAGCGACCTCGGCAAGAACATCAGGGTCCGCTACGAGCCGGGCGTGCCCACCGCCGACGGCAACATCAACGGAACCATCCGCTTCGGCAGCAACCGCAGCTACATGACCCAGCGGACCGCCCTGCACGAGATCGCCCACACCATCGGCGTGGGGACGAGCTCGGGCTGGTCCCGTCTCGCCGGCAGCGGCACCTGGACCGGCGCGCAGGCCACGGCACTGGTCAGGCAGTACGACGGTTCGGGCGCCAAACTGTCCACCGGCGGCGGCCACTTCTGGCCGTACGGACTGAACTACGAGAACGAGTTCTCGAACACGGCGGCCGACCGGCACGTCCACATCGTCGCCGCCATGGTCCGCGACGGTCTGTGACGGTACGTGGCCCAAGAGGCCGGTGCTTGGGAGCGGCCTCCGCTCCCAAGCACGTCGCCGGGAAAACGGTCAGCCGGCCTTCGGTTCAGCCTGCTGCAGGACCTCCATGGTCCACACGGTCGACCCGGAGGCAGCCGGCTTGGGACGGTCGCTCCCGCCCTGGTGCGCTTCCTTCATCGAACCCTCCATCCAGGCCTGGAACGACTCCTCGTCACGCCACCGGGTGTAGACGAGGTAGTTGTCCGTGCCGTCGACCGGGCGGAGAAGCTCGAACCACTCGAACCCGTCGGCACTCTCGACGAGCCCGGCCCGCGAGGCGAACCGCTTCTCCAGAGTCTCGCGCTGCTCGGCCGGCACGGTGAGGACGTTGATCTTGACGATGCTCATGGGGCCATCCTGCCCCACAGAACCCCGGCAGCGGCGGGCGGCCCCGCCCCGTCGACCCGTGTCACCGCATCAGTCGCCCAGCACCCGGCGCAGGTAGGCATTGCCGAACCGCCGGTCGGGATCGAGGCGGTCGCGCAGGGCCGTGAACTCCGCGAAGCGCGGGTACGCCTCGGCGAAGTAGCCGGCGTCCCGCGTATGCAGCTTGCCCCAGTGCGGGCGGCCGTCGTGGGCGGTGAAGATGCGTTCCGCGGCCGAGAAGTACTGGTCGTACGGCGTGCCCCGGTACACGTGGACGGCGATGTAGGCGCTCTCGCGGCCGGACGCCGTGGAGAGCGTGATGTCGTCCGCGGGTGCCGTGCGGACCTCCACGGGGAAACTGATCCGCAGGTCCGAGCGGTCGACCATGGCCTTCAGTTCGCGCAGGGCCTCCACCAGGGCCTCGCGCGGGACGGCGTACTCCATCTCCGTGAAGCGCACCCGGCGCGGCGAGGTGAAGACCTTGTACGGGATTTCCGTGTACGTACGAGCCGAAAGGGCCCGGCTGGAAATCTTCGCGATCGCCGGGATCGTCGCGGGCACGGCACGGCCCAGCGAATTGGCCACCTGGTAGACGCCGTTGGAGAGGAACTCGTCCTCGAACCAGCCGCTGAGCCGACCCACCGGGGCGGGCGGGCCCGCGCTGCGGTTGTTGCGCTTGGTGTTGCAGTTGCCGGTGTGCGGGAACCAGTAGAACTCGAAGTGCTCGTTCTCCGCGTGGAGTTCGTCGAAGGTGGCGGTGGCCTGGTCGAAGGTCATCGGTTCTTCGCGCGCCGTGAGCAGGAAGAGCGGTTCGACGGCGAAGGTGACCGCGGTGACGACTCCCAAGGCGCCCAGTCCGATGCGGGCGGCCGCGAAGACGTCCGGGTTCTCCGTCTCCGAGCAGGTGATCAAGGAGCCGTCGGCGGTGACCAGTTCAAGGCCGCGGACCTGTGCCGCGATCGAGGCCGACTCGCGGCCCGTGCCATGGGTGCCGGTACTGATCGCGCCCGAGACGGTCTGCTCCATGATGTCACCCATGTTCGTGAGCGACAGGCCCTCCCGGGCCAGGGCCAGGTTCAGCACCTCGAGCCGGGTACCCGCAGCCACGGTCACGGTGCCGGCCGCGTGGTCGATGGCGCGGATGCCGGTGAGGTTGTCGGGTCGTATCAGCACGCCGTCGGTCGCGGCGGCGGGGGTGAAGGAGTGGCCGCTGCCGACGGGCTTCACCGTCAGGCCGTCCTCGGCTGCCTCGCGTACGACGACCTGGAGCTCCTGGACCGACGCGGGAGCGGTGACGCGTGCCGGGCGGACGGTGACGTTCCCGTCCCAGTTCCGCCAGACGCTCCTGCGCTCGGGGGCCTTGTCCCGGGGCGTACGGTAGCGGGTTGTCTCCACGACCTTCCTTCCTGCTTGCTACGTAACTGGCTGCCAGGTTGGGTGAGTTGGCGGGTCAGAGGAAGGCGTGTCCCTCACCGCGGTACGTCGGGACCTGGTCGACGACCTGCCCGCCCGCCACCAGCTGGAGCGTGTTCACGCGCTCGCACAGCTCGCCCGCCTTGGCGTGCCGGAACCACACATGGTCACCGAGCCGCAGTCCGTACGCGGCCTTGCCGAGTACCGGTGTCTGGACCTCGCCCGCGCCCTCCAGGGGGTTCATCCGCAGGCCCCGGGGCCAGCTCAGGGTGGGCAGCCGGTCCTTGCCGTGCGGGCCGGAGGCGACCCAGCCGCCGCCGAGGACGGTGGCGATCCGGTGGGAAGGGCGGCGTACGACCGGCATGACGAAGAAGGCGGCGGGCCGCGGGCGGAAGTGCCGGTAGAAGTCGAACAGTCCGGGCCCGTAGAGACCTGATCCCGCACCGACCTCGGTGATCACCTGCTCTGCCGCGGTCTGTTCGATGGAGCCGGTGCCGCCGCCGTTGACGAACTCCAGCGGCTGTATGGCCTCGACGGCGGCGATGGTGGCTGCCCGCCGTTCGGCCAGCTCCCGGGCCGAGAAGCGCTGCATGGCGCGGAGCGCGGCACGCTTCAGGGGCGACCCCGGCTGGTTGTCGCCGAGACCGGCGATCTGGCCCTCGTAGGACATGACCCCGGCGAGGTGGAATCCGGGACGGCCCACGATCGCGCGGGCGAGTTCCGCGGCCTGTCCCGGGGTGTGCACGGGGGAGCGGTATGGGCCCAGGTGGATGCGTCCGCCGGCCAGTTCCAGCGAGGCGTCCAGGTCGATGCAGAGGCGGAGGTCCGGTCGGACCGAGCCCAACACGTCGTCCATGAAGTCGAGTTGGCTGACGGAGTCGACCATGAGTGTGATGCGTGAGGCCGCGCGCTCGTCCTTCGCCAGTTGCCGCAATGCGGTGCGGTCCGTGGTCGGATAGCCGATGACCACGTCTTCGTGCTCCCGAGCCAGCCACAGGGCTTCGGGCAGGGTGAACGCCAGAATGCCGCGGTAGCCCTCCCGCTCGAGCGCACGCGCTATCAGATGGCGGCTGCGGACCGACTTGCTGGCCAGCCGGATGGTGGCGCGTGAGCCGGTCCGGTGTGCCAGATCGGCGGCGTTGGCGTCGAAGGCGTCCAGGTCCACCACGGCGAACGGCGGATCCAAGTGCTTGGTGGCGCGGTCGAGTTGGGCCATCCGGACCTCGTTCAGAGGGACCAGGGCGGAGGCGGCCGATGCCGTCTGTTGCATTGCAGAGGCTCCCTGCTGGCGCGGGGCTTAGGTTGCCCGGGCTGAGTTGGTCACTCGTACAAGACGCTTGACTCGTACGGGCGACCATCTCACTCCCGGCCAGCCGAAGTCAACGCTCCGCGAGGGTCATGAGGTGCTCGCCCGCCAGGCGCAGCACCTCGCGGCTGTGCTCGCTGTTGCGGTCGGCCAGCCAGCACAGCGTCACGCCGTCCAGCACCGAGTTGAGATAGCGGGCCAGGACGGGAAGGGGCACGGTCCACCGGATCCCCGCGCTCTCGGCGGCCGCCACCAGAAACTCCTGGTGGACCTCCAGGTAGTGGTCGTACTGCCGGCGGGCCAGTTCCTCGAACCCGGCCTGGCGCAGGGCGTAGTGGGTGAGTTCGTACCCCACCTGGTGCTCTCCCGGGCTGAGCTCCACACCCTCCCAGAAGGTGAACAGCGTCTTGGTGACGCGAGCGCCGAGGTCGTCGTCCTCCGCCGCGAACACGTCCCTGGCCTTGGCGACACTGCTGTCCGTGAGGCGCGTGATGACCTCCTGCAGAAGCTCCTCGCGCGAGTTGAAGCAGTAGTGGAAGACACCGAGCGGCATGTCCGCTTCGCCCACGATGGCGCGTGTCGTGGCCTTGGTGACGCCGTCGCGGACCATGACCCGGATCGCCGCGGCGATCAGCTCTTCCCGCCGGTCCTTCGCTGCCATACGAGCCATACGGTCGCCGCTCCTTCAAGCTTTGAGAGTGGATGCGTACGACGATGCTAGCGCCCTGTCTTGGACGCTCGACCAATATGGGGTGCCGGCGTGCTCGCACTGCAGGCGGCAGGTCACGGCCTCTCCCGCGAGAACACTCAGCCCGCCCGTCCCCGAACAGTGCGCGACGATGGACCCATGTCAGCCAGCCATTCGGCCATCCGGGGAGAGCACGGCATGAGCCATGTCGAGAACGAGCTGAACAGCCAGCCCGAGTGCTGGGTCCGGGCCGCCGAGCGGGCCGCGGAGCACGCGGCCGTGCTGCCCGCCGCGGGGGAGCGGGTCGCGATCGTGGGGTGCGGTACCTCGTGGTTCATGGGGCAGGCGGCCGCGGCGCTGCGCGAGCAGGCGGGCCAGGGCGAGACGGACGCCTTCGCCGCCTCCGAGTTCCCGTACGGGCGGACGTACGACCGCGTCCTCGCCCTCACCCGCTCCGGCACCACCACCGAGGTGCTCGACCTGCTCGGCCGGCTGAAGGGGCGTACGCGCACGGCCGCCATCACCGCGGATCCGCGAACTCCCGTGATGGAGGCGGCGGATGACGTGATCGTCCTCGACTTCGCCGACGAACGGTCCGTGGTGCAGACCCGGTTCGCCACCACCGCGCTCACGCTGCTGCGGACCCACTTCGGCCTGCACACCGAGTCCGTCGTCGCCGATGCCCGCACCGCGCTGTCGGTGCCGCTGCCCGAAGGGCTCGTCGACTGCGCGCAGTTCACGTTCCTGGGCCGCGGCTGGAGCGTGGGGCTCGCGAACGAGGCCGGGCTCAAGATGCGCGAGGCCGCCCTGGCCTGGACCGAGGCCTACCCGGCGATGGAGTACCGGCACGGCCCGATCAGCATCACCTCCGCCGGAACCGCGACCTGGATGCTCGGCGAGGCGCCGGACGGTCTGGCCGAACAGGTGCGGGCCACGGGCGGGTTGTGGGTCGAGGGTGGCCTCGACCCGCTCGCCGAACTCGTCCGAGCCCAGCGACTCGCCGTGGCCGTCGCCGCGGCCTGCGGCCTCGACCCCGACCAGCCGCGCCACCTCACCCGCTCGGTCATCCTCACTACGCCGTGAACCGGCGATCCCCGTCAGACGGAAGGGAGAAGCCGTGCCCCTCGCAGCAACCGGTGAGCTGGTCAGCCGGGCGGCCACGGAAGGCACCGCTGTCGCCGCGTTCAACATCATCACGCTGGAGCATGTCGAAGCCGTCGTCGCCGGCGCCGAATCCGTGAACGCCCCCGTCATCCTCCAAGTCAGCGAGAACGCCGTGAAGTTCCGCCGCGGACGACTGCTCCCGCTGGCCCGCGCCGCCACCGCGGCGGCCGAACAGGCCTCCGTACCCGTCGCGTTGCACCTCGACCACGTACAGAGCGACGGACTGCTGCGACAGGCACCCGACGCCGGATTCAGCTCCGTGATGTACGACGCCTCGCGGCTGCCATACGCCGAGAATCTCACCGCCACGCGGACCGCAGCCCGCTGGGCCCATGACCAAGGGCTATGGATCGAGGCCGAGTTGGGAGAGGTCAGCGGCAAGAATGGCCGACCACGGCTGGACGCCCATGCCCCCGCCGCCCGGACGGATCCCGCCGAGGCACGCGCCTTCGTCGCCGACTCCGGCGTGGACGCCCTCGCCGTGGCGATCGGCAGCGTCCACGCCATGACCACCCGCACTGCCGCCCTCGACCACGCCCTCCTCAAACGACTTGCCGCCACCCTCGACGTCCCCCTCGTCCTGCACGGCTCCTCCGGCCTCCCGGACACCGAACTGACGGCAGCCGTCACCGGCGGAATCACCAAGGTCAACTTCGGAACAGCCCTGAACCTCGCGATGACGGGCGCGATCCGCGACTTCCTCGCCGCAGACCCCGAGGCGGTGGACTCGCGCCAGTACCTCACGGTGGCGCGCGAGGCGATGACGGTGGCGGTGGCGCGGATCATGAGGGTGGTACGAGCCGGCTGAGCTGAGCACAGAAGCACCACGAAGTCCGATCGAGTGGCTGGTCGTGCTCGGTACCACTGGTATTTTTTCGCCATGCGGGAGACGCACGTCCACCTTGGAGAACCGCCCGTCGTGGTGAACGCCGGCGTCGGTGTGCACGGCGTCGCGAGCCGTACCGATGTGTTCCGGCTGCCCGAGCTATGGCAGCTTCACCTGTACCAGTACGAAGCGGAGCTGATCGTCGACGGCACCTCGCACGCCGTCCGCCCCGGCCGGGTCAGCCTCGTACCGCCCGGCACGACGGTCCGTTTCCGCTACCAGGGCCGCTCCGAACACCTCTACGCGCATCTGCGCATCGCCCCCGCCGGATCGCCGCGCACCCTCCCCGTGATGCAGGACGCCGGGCCCGAACTCCCCACGCTCACCAGCCTGTTGCTCCAAGCGATCGCCTCCGTGCCCGGCGCGCCCGAACGCACCAGGGCCGAGATCTGGACGGCCCTGTGGCGCATCGCCCACCTCACCCCGGACGCCGCCGGGCGCCCCGGCCCTCACCCGGCCGTCACCGCTGCGATCGCGTACATCGAAGCGAACCTGGCCGCCGCGCTCACCGTGCCAGCCGTCGCCCACGCCGCCGGCGTCTCGCACAACCACCTGACCCGGCTCTTCCGCACCACGACGGGCGGCACGGTCGTCGCATACGTCCGACGCCGCAGACTGGACCGGGCCCACCACCTGCTGCGCGCCTCGACCCTCTCCATCCCGGCGGTCGCCGCATCCGTCGGCATCCCCGACCTGCAGGCCTTCAACAAGGCGTGTCGACGCGAACTGGGAGCCTCACCACGCGCCCTGCGCGGCGCGACCGGGTCCCCCTCCGGCGCTACTTCTTGACGGCCTTCAGGACCACGAACTTCGCGTCACTGGCCACGACTTGGCTGTTGCCGAAGAGGCGCCGCAGCTTCACGTGGTAGCCGAGGTGCCGGTTGCCGACCACCCACAGCTCGCCGCCCGGCCGCAGTGACCGGCGCGCCCCGGAGAACATCCGCCAGGCCGTTGCGTCGGTCGTCGCCTGGTGGGAGTGGAAGGGCGGGTTGTTGAGCACGAGGTCGACGCTCTCGGGCGGGACGCCGGTCAGCCCGTCGCCGACGCGGAACTCCGCCTTGCCGACGGCCCCTTCGGAGTTGGCGCGGTACGTCGCCTCCGCCGAGGCCACCGCCTGGTACGACTCGTCCACGAACAGCACCTCGGCCTCCGGGTCGGCCAGCGCCATCGCCGTACCGACCACGCCATTGCCGCAGCCCAGGTCCACCACACGCCCAGCCCCGGGCCCGTACGGCAGATGCTGGAGGAAGAACCGGGTGCCGATGTCGAGACGCTCGGCGCAGAAGACGCCCGCGTGGTTGACGACGGTGCGGCCGGAGACGGGACCGATGCCGTCGGGCAGGGTGTAGGTGTGCGGCCAGGGGTTCTTCGGCCGGATGAGCGCGGGGTCCGGCTCGCAGAAGATCAGCCGGGCCTTCTTCTCGGCCAGGGAGGTCCTGGTCGGGCCGAGGATCCGCTCGAACAGCCGCAGCGTCGAGGTGTGGATCTCCTTGACCATTCCGGTACCGACGACGACCGTCCCTTCGTGCACTCCGGGTGCCAGACGCAGCAACTGGTCCTCCAGGAGCGCGAGGCTCTTGGGTACGCGGATCAAGAGCACGTCGATCCGGTCGGGCGGCGGATCCTGGGCGGTGAGCAGGCGCACCGAGTCCGTGTCGACTCCGCCTCGTGCCAGATTCGCGCGGGTCGCCTCCTGGGCGAGGAACGATTCCGTGATCTGCGTCGGCCGCAGCGAGTGAAGGGCGGTGACGAGGGCGCCCCAGCGGTCGCCCACCACGACGACGGTTCCGTCCAGCGACTGCCCCCGCTCCCTGAGTTCCGCGAGATGCGTCAGCAGATACGTGTCGGAGGCGTCCCAGGCGCGCAGCCGCTCACGGGGGTCCTCGGGAAAACGGGCCAGCTCGTACTCGCCCCATGGTTTCGCCATACGCTCGGTCATCGTGCGCCCAGGCTAGCGGAGCCGCAGCTCATGACGTTTTTCGCCCGTACGTCTCCGAGCAGTGCGCGACCATGGAGCCATGAACGCCGAGCTGTTTCCCCGGAGTCGTACGGAGGTCGCGCCGGGCGCGGTGCATGTGCCGAACTGGCTGGACGCCGGACGCCAGCGCGAACTGCTCGAAGCCTGCCGCGACTGGGCGCGCCCACCCGCCGGTCTGCGCACGGTCCACACACCCGGCGGCGGCACGATGACGTCGCGGCAGGTCTGTCTCGGCTGGCACTGGTATCCGTACGGGTACGCGCGCACGGTCGTCGATGGCGACGGCTCGCCCGTGAAGCCGTTCCCGGAGTGGCTGGGCGAGCTCGGCCGTCGCGCGGTGGCCGATGCCTTCGGGGGCGACGAGGCTTTCGAGGGCGAGCCGACAGCTCCGTACGACATCGCCCTGATCAACTTCTACGACGCCGACGCCCGCATGGGCATGCACCGCGACAGCGACGAGAAGTCCGACGCCCCGGTGGTGTCTCTGAGCCTCGGCGACACCTGCGTCTTCCGCTTCGGCAACACTCAGTCCCGTACGCGCCCTTACACCGACGTGGAACTGCGCAGCGGCGACCTCTTCGTCTTCGGTGGCCCCGCCCGGCTCGCGTACCACGGCGTACCGCGCGTGCACCCGGGCACCGCGCCCCCGGAACTCGGCCTGACAGGCAGACTCAACGTCACGCTGCGGGCCAGCGGCTTCTAGCCGGGCACCTTGCGGAGCGGATCATGGGAGACTCGCCCTCATGAACGGCAAGCCGACCCCCCGAGCAGCGGGAGAAGGAACCACGAGGACCCGGCTCGACCGCGGACGCGGCGCGCTCGGGCCCGCGCTGGAGCTCGTACACACGGGACGCGCGCCGACGCGGGCCGTGCTCACCGCCGAACTGGGGGTCACGCGGGCGACGGCGGGCGCGGTGGCCGCGGAGCTGGAGGCGCTCGGGCTGATCCGGGTCGACGCCCGCCCCGGCGCCGCCGCCGGTTCGCAGGGGCGGCCCTCGCACCGGCTCCGGGTCGCCGAGGACGGTCCTGTCGCCCTCGCCGCCCAGGTGCACGCCGACGGTTTCCGCGCGGCGCTGGTCGGGCTCGGCGGCCGTATCGTCGCGACCACGCCGGGCTGCGAGATCGTCGACGCCGACCCGGCGAAGGTGCTCGGCTCGGTCGTCGACGCGGGCGCCCAGCTCCTCCACCAGACCGGACGTTACTGCGTGGGCGCCGGACTCGCCGTGCCCTCCGCCGTCGCCGAACCCGAGGGCACCGCCCTCAACCCGCTCCATCTGGCCTGGCCGGCGGGCGCACCCGTACGGGAGATCTTCGCGGAGCGGATCCACGCGGCCGGAATCACCGGCCCCGCCTTCGCCGCCAACGACGTCAACCTCGCCGCGCTCGCCGAACACCGCCACGGCGCGGGCCGCGGCGCCCGCGACCTGCTGTGTGTGGCCACCGGACACCGCGGCGTGGGCGGCGCGCTCGTCCTCAACGGCCGCCTGCACACGGGCAGTTCGGGCCTGGCACTCGAAGTCGGCCACCTCACGGTCAACCCCGAGGGCCGCCCCTGCCACTGCGGCAGCCGAGGCTGCCTGGACGTCGAGGCGGACCCCCTCGCCTTCCTCACCGCGGCGGGTCGCGACCCCGGCTCCGAGGTCTCGCTCCTCCAGGAAGCGAACGATCTGATCCGCGACCACTACACCGACCCGGCCGTCCGCACGGCCACCGAGACACTGATCGACCGACTGGGCCTGGGACTTGCCGGGCTGGTCAACATCCTCAACCCAGACCGCATCATCCTCGGCGGACTCCACCGCACCCTCCTCGACGCCGACCCGGAACGCCTGCGCGCCGTCGTCGCCGACCGCAGCCTGTGGGGCCAGAGCGGCGGCGTACCGATTCTCCCCTGCACGCTCGACCACAACAGCCTGGTGGGAGCGGCAGAGTTGGCCTGGCAGCCGGTGCTCGACGACCCGCTCGCCGCGCTCACACCCCGGTAAGGCTCCACAGCGCCGACACCAACGGCCGCCGCAGATCGGCGCGTCGTACGCACAGGCCGATCGGGAACCGCTCAGGCGGGGGAGTGGCGGGAAGCACGGCCAGCCGGTCGCGCACCGCACTGTGCTCGAGCACGAGACGGGGTACGACACCGGTGCCGCAGCCCAGCGCGACCAGTGTCAACAGCCCTTCATGGCCGTCGGGTTCGGCCGCCACCTCGGGCGTGAGGCCCCGCGTGCGAAACCAGCGGTCGGCCGCCTCGCGCACCAGTCCGCGGTGGGGCAGCACGAACGGCCCGTCGAGCCCGAGCCCGTCGTCCGCACGGTCGCGGGCCGTGACAAAGACCAGCTCGGTGACCGCCACCGTCCGGCTGACCAGCGGACCCGGCAGTCTCGCCGGAATGCCCGCGACCGCCGCGTCGACCTCGCCCTCGTCGAGCCGGGCGAGCGCGGCTGCCGCGTCGCCGGTGCGCAGGTCGAGGCGTACCTGGGGACGTGCGGTGCGAAAGGGTGCGAGGAGATCGGGCAGCAGCGCCTGACAGGCCGTCACCGTCGCGAACAAGGCGAGCCTGCCGGTGAGTTCGGCCGGATCCGGATGCTCCTCGCGGTACGTGCGCCACAACTCCAGCGCCTCCATCGCGTACGCGCGGAAGCGGTGCCCCTCCGCCGTCAGCGACACCCCGCGCGGGCCACGGTCGAAGAGCCGGTGGCCGAGCCCGGCCTCGAGGCGCTGCACGGTACGGGTCAGCGTCGCGGGACTGACATGACAGTCCAGACTCGTCCGGCCGAAGTTCAGTGTCTGCGCCAGATGCAGGAACAGCCGCAGCTCACGATGGTCATCGAGCATGCCCTCACCTGTGCCTTTCATCTCACGCAACACCCCGCTGCACAAGTTGCGCTTGCCGCAACACGCAGCCGGAGCCTACAACTCGACCATGACCTCGATGACGTACGCGTCCACCGTCTTCCCCCTCGAAACCATGACCGTCCCCGGCGGCACCGAGACGATCCTGCGCGGCGGCCGCCATCTCTTCCCTCTGCTGCCGAAGGCCTTCGCGGGCGTCCACCGCATCGGCGTCATCGGCTGGGGCCCTCAAGGCCGCGCCCAGGCAAGCAACTTGAGGGACTCCCTCGCCGGTACGGACATCCGCGTCGCCGTCGGACTTCGCCCCGGTTCCGCCTCGGCCGCCGACGCCCGCGCGCACGGGTTCACCGAGGCGGACGGCACGCTCGGCGACTGGCTCGCCGTCACCGCCGAGAGCGACCTGGTGATCCTGCTGATCGCGGACGCCGCGCTCGCAGCCCACCACCAGGAGCTGTTCGCGGCGCTGAAGCCCGGCGCCACGATCTGCCTGTCACATGGCTTCCTGCTCGGTCATCTCCGGGAAACCGGCGGCGAGTTCCCGGTCGGGCACGGCGTGATCGCCGTCTGCCCCAAGGGCATGGGCGACTCGGTGCGACGGCTGTATCTGCAGGGCGCGGAGGTCAACGGTGCCGGAATCAACAGCAGTTTCGCCGTGCACGCAGACCCCGACGGTCACGCCGTCGACCGTGCGCTCGGCTGGTCGGTCGCGCTCGGCTCCCCGTACACCTTCCACACCACCCTGGACAGCGAGTACCGCTCCGACATCGTCGGCGAGCGCGCCATCCTGCTCGGCGCCGTCCACGGCATCGTCGAGAGCCTGTACGCGCGCTTCCGCCTCGCCGGTGACGACCCGGTGACGGCGTACGAACGGTCCTGCGAGAACGTCACCGGCCCGATCGCCCGCACCATCTCAGGCTCCGGACTGCGGGCGGTGCGCGAGAACCTCGACCCGGCGGGGCGGGACACCTTCGACCGCGCGTACACGGCGACGTACGGCCCCGCCCGCGACCTCATCGCCGAGATCTACGACGAGGTCGCCGACGGCACCGAACTGCGCAGCGTGATCCTCGCCGAACAGCGCCTCGGCACCCGCCCGATGACCGAGATCGGCGGCTCGCCCATGTGGGCGGCGGGCGAAGAGGTACGCGCCCGGCGAGCCCAACGCGCGCTGCCTGTCGACCCGTTCACGGCAGGCGTCTTCATCGCCACCATGACAGCCCAGATCGACGAGTTCGCCGAACGCGGCCACCCCTGGTCGGAGATCGTCAACGAGTCGGTCATCGAGGCCGTCGACTCACTGCTGCCCTACATGCACGCCCGCCACGTCGCGTACATGGTCGACAACTGCTCCCGCACAGCCCGCCTGGGCGCCCGCCGCTGGGGCCCACGCTTCCAGGCGGCGTACGAGCAGATCGCCTTTCCCGCCTCCGAAAACCCCGCGGACCAGGCCCTGTTGAACACCTTCACCACGAACCCGGCACACGAGGCGCTGGCCGCGGCGGCGAAACTCCGGCCGTCCGTGGACATCGCCGTGGTCTAGGTACGCAATCGATCCCGCCCCGGCGCCGACATATGCAGCACCTCGTACGCGTCGCCGTCGGCCTTGGGCGTGGCGTGTTCCCAGAGGGAGAAGTGGACGAGTTCCCAACGGCTGGTGTCCACGGCAGCCGCCGCGAGCAGCGCGCCGTCCTCCCCGGCCAGCCGACCGGTCTCGCATACGGCCTCCTCCGCGATCTCGGCCAACGGCACGCCGTCCGCCGCAGGTTGGCGCCGCAGCACCGCGACGCGAGCGGGGGAGTGGGCGGCGACGCCCTCCTCGTACGTCAGCCCCGTCCACTGCCGGACCTGCGGCCTGCCGAAGTCATCGGCGATCCCCTGGAAACCGCCGCCCCAGAGAAAGGAGTTCATGCCCGCCACCGTGTTCCACAGATAGAACGGGGCGTACTGGTTCACCGGAGATCCGTGCACACCACGCTCGCGTATCAGGTACGTCTTGACGCCGAGGCCCTCCCAGTCGTCGAGCAGATGCCCCCTGCGGGCGACCCGGTCGCGGATGACGGTCATGTCGTAGTCGGCGGGCAGAGTGAGCGCGTACTGCATGGCGTGCAACGAGTGCCTCCTCAGGCGGGACGGGCGGGACGGGCGGGACGGTCTTTCGGGGCGGCGGTCCCGAGCAGTGACAGCAGCCCTCGTACACCCGCGTCGAACGCCACGGGTGAACCGGACGCGCGGGCCAGCACATAACCGCCCTGGACGGTCGCGACGACGGCCGCCCCGATCTCCTCGCCGTCCAGCGAGGGCGCGAACTGGCCCTGTTCCTGGCCCTCTTCGACGATCCGCGCGATCCGCTCACGCAGCCAGTCGAGCGTCTCGTCGACCGGAGCGCGCAGCTCCGCACTGGCAGTCACGTCGGGGTCCATCGTGAGCCGCCCTATGGGACAGCCGCGCAGCACATCGCGCTCCCGCCGCAGATACGCCTCGATGCGCTCGTACGGCGTGCCAGGCCCGTCGAGTACTCCCGCGGCGGTAGCCCGCATCTCCTCGGCGGTCTTCCGGATCGCGGCCAGGGCGAGGTCCTGCTTTCCCTTGAAGTGGTGGTACATGCTGCCTTGGCCGGCGCCCGCGCGCTCCAGGATGGCCTTGGGGCTGGTGCCCACATAACCGCGCTCCCACAGCAGCCCACGGGTGGCCTCGATCAGACGCTCCGACGTGCTCATGCACGCACTGTACATACTAGTAGTTACAGAAGTCGAGACGCCTGAGAAGCAGCAGCGAGCCACCCGCGTACTCCCGCAGAGGTACGCGCACTGCCGCTGGCCGTACGACGACCTGGGACCCCCTCAGGGACGACTCTCGGAAGCGACACACAACGACATCGCACAGCACATCGCTTCCGAGGAGTTGACCGACCATGCAGACCCTGGCGCACTTCGGCGACGGCGGGCCCGGCCCGTGGATCCTGTTCTTCCCGGTGATCTGGGCACTGGTCATCGGCGGCGGCATCGCGCTCCTGCGCCGCACAGTGTGGCGCGGACGCCGCGGCCCCTGGCGGACCGAAGCCGTAGCCGACAACTCACCCATCACCGTGCTCGGCCACCGCTTCGCCTCCGGCGAGATCGACGAGGACGAGTACTGGCGCCGACTGTCCGTCCTGGACGAGCAGTTCGGCCGCACCGGCAAGGGCGGCACAGCATGACCACGACCACAACGACGACCACCACGCACACCGCCGCCCGCGTCGCCGACGCCGTCAAGGTGTACGGCAGCGGCGACACCAGCGTGCGTGCCCTGGACACCCCTTCCCGAAACTGAGGGCTGCGCCCCAGGCCCCGCTGCCTCCGGCGGGTGGGTGGGGTGCCTACCGGGGTGGGGAGGTGACAGTCGTGTCGCGGCTGCGGGTGCTTCGTGGCTGGTCGCGCAGTTCCCCGCGCCCCTGAGAAACCTGCGAGTGCCCGCACCCCCGAAGAGCCAGCGAACCGAAAAAGCCCGCACCCCGGAAGGGGCCCGCGCCCCGTATCCGCCCGCGCGGGAAAGCCCGGACCCCCTACTACCCGCAGCTTCCCTCCGGTGGGAGGGGACGTGGGCCGGTGCGTCGTATGCCCGTCGCTTAGCTTCGGTCTGGGCAGACCTGCGCCCTGTGTCAGCAAGGGGTCGTATGCCCTGTTGGCGACGGGCTGACGCACCGGCCCGCGGCCCCGCACTCACCACGCACCTAAGGGGCGCGGGGAACTGCGCGACCAGCCACAACGGACCGTCAGCCGACAACGAACCCACCCGCCCAACCGCCGGAGGCACCCCGCGGGGCGGTGTCAATTTGCGGCTCCGCCGCGTGGGCGCGACCAGCCACAACGGACCGTCAGTCGACAACGAACCCCTAACCAACCGCCCCCAGCGGAGCGCCGTGCACCGCCGTCTCCGTAACCGCCGTCTCCGTAACCGCCCCATACGGCGGACACGGCGGCAGCGTCACCGCAGGCGCCGGCGCCGCAAGCGTGAACCACACGACCTTGCCGGACTCGCCGTCCGGCCGCACCCCCCAGCTCTCACTCATCGCGGCGACCATCGCAAGGCCACGACCGCAAGTGGCGGAGGGCGAGGCGTCCCGCACTTCGGGAAGCCGCGGATCGCGGTCCCGCACCGACACCGTGAGCCGGTCGAGCAGCAGCTCGATCTCCACGGTGCACAGCTTGTCGGGCTCCGCATGCCGGTGAACGTTGGTCAGCAACTCGGTCACCCCCAGCGCGGCCCGGTCTATCAAGGCGTCGAGATGCCAGTAGCGCAGTTGCGCCGAGACGATCCTGCGGACCTGGCCGATCCGCGACGGCAGGGCTTGGAGCTCCACCGTGCAGTGCCTGCTTGGCTGACTGATCACGGCTGCGACTCCCCGAATTGAGGTCCGGAAGAAGACGAGTACGGATCCAGCAGGGTGCCTGCGTACAACGGCCGCCTGCTGTTTGTGACCGGTGCGCGCTGGTTCACAGCGTAATCACCGGTGAACCCAGAGTGACGTGGGATCAGCGTGACTCAGGGCATGGGGTCCTGCAACTCGTGGCACCCTCAGCGGCCGCGCCCCGCCGCCTTGCGCACCGCCTCGATGAACCGGCGGGCGGCGGGCGGTCCGGCCTCCCCCGGAGCAGGGTCGTGCTCACCCAGAGTGAGCGTATAGCGGGTGCCGTTGACTTCCGCAAGTGCGCGGTCGTCATGGGCGAACCACGGCTTCGAGGCGCGGACCGCCCGCACGGGTGCGCTGTCGATCTCGCTGCCGTAGCTGGTCAGCAACTCCAGCCTGCCGTCGCTGATCCGGACCTGTCCGGCCCGGGTGAGCGAACGCAGCCTCTTCCCGATCCGTACGCCCGTGGCTGTGAACTCCGGCTCCGCCATGATGCCCCGCCCCCTTATGCGCTACGGCTGTGCTCCGTCCTGGTCCAGTGTGCGTGGCGCTCGGGATCGCCGTCTCGTGTCGGGTTCGCCGTCCCCTGCGGTGCAGTCTGCACGTCCCGCGCGTCGAGCACCAGGGCCCACGCGAACGTCGGGCGCACGGTCCGGCGCACTCGCGCGGATGCGCCCCCCATCGTTGAGTGCCAGTGGTTCCTTTGAGGTGCCCAAAGGTATGTTTATGCAGGTGAGAAGCGTGCGGAAGCTGTCTATGATCGATGCGTCCGACCCGCCGAACCGGTGTCGGCCCATCCATAAGGAGCCCGGCCGTGACAACCCCAGAGCAGGCCCGCACCCATGAGCCGATGGCCACACTCGACGTCGACCACAGCGACACGGAGTACCGGCACTGGCTCAAGGAAGCCGTACGCAAGGTCCAGGCCGACGCCAACCGCTCCGCCGACACCCATCTGTTGCGCTTCCCACTGCCAGAGGCGTGGGGCATCGACCTCTACCTCAAGGACGAGTCCACCCACATCACGGGCAGCCTCAAGCACCGCCTGGCCCGCTCGCTGTTCCTGTACGGCCTGTGCAACGGCTGGATCCGGCGCGGCCGACCCGTCATCGAGGCGTCCAGCGGCTCGACGGCAGTCTCGGAGGCGTACTTCGCGAAGCTGATCGGAGTCCCCTTTATCGCGGTCATGCCCCGCACGACCAGCGCCGAGAAGTGCCGACTGATCGAATTCCACGGCGGGCGGTGCCACTTCGTGGACGACCCACGCAAGATGTACGAGGAGTCCGCCGCCCTGGCGGCCGAGACCGGCGGCCACTACATGGACCAGTTCACCTACGCGGAACGGGCCACGGACTGGCGCGGCAACAACAACATCGCCGAATCGATCTACCGCCAGCTGCAGTTGGAGCGCTACCCCGAGCCCGCGTGGATCGTCGCCACGGCCGGCACCGGCGGCACGTCGGCGACCATCGCCCGCTATGTGCACTACATGCAGTACGACACCCGCATCTGCGTGGCCGATCCCGAGAACTCCTGCTTCTTCGAGGGCTGGACGACGGGCAACGCGGACGTCACCACCGACTGCGGTTCACGCATCGAGGGCATCGGCCGGCCGCGCATGGAGCCGAGCTTCGTACCGGGCGCCGTCGACCGGATGATGAAGGTCCCGGACGCGGCGAGCGTGGCCGCCGTACGCGCACTGGAACAGTCGATCGGCCGCAAGGCGGGCGGCTCGACCGGCACCGGCCTGTGGGGCGCCCTGAAGATCGTCGCCGAGATGGTGGCCGCGGGCCGCACGGGAAGCGTCGTCACGCTGCTGTGCGACCCTGGAGACCGCTACCTGGACAAGTACTACTCGGACGAATGGCTGGGCGCACAAGGGCTGGACATCGCCCCGTACGCGAAGGCGATCGAGTCACTGCTGGCTACGGGGGTGTGGCCGGACTAGGTGTACTTGGGGCGCACGCGCGCGTGCACCTCCTTACGTCCGTGCTGAGGCGAGCCGCCGGTCCAGCTTCGTCACCGCGTCCCGGAACGCGCGCCCCAGCCCCGGTCGCCCAAGCTTCAGGGCGAAGCGGAACGCCGCGGTTCCGTCGGCGGCAAAGGTCCACTGCACGCGCGTACCCGTCCCGTGCGGGGTCAGCCGCCACTCCTCGACGAGGGCACGGACCCCGGGGGCGTTCGTCTCGTCCACGCGATACGCGTACACCTCGGCGGGCTCGGCCGCGAGCACCGTCTCCTGGAAGCGCGTACCGCCCTTGAGCCGGATCTGCCGCCCCTTGCCGTCCTCGGTCGGCCGGGCCAGCGTCACCGCCGAGAACCACTCCGGCCAGCCCGCCACGTCCTCGGCCAGCGCACGGAAGACCGCCTCCGGGGGAGCGCTCACCGCTCTCGCGAACACCAGACGCACTGGAGCGGCCTGGAGGAAGTCGAGCCCAACCGGGCGCAGTTGGCGAGCCACGTACGAAAACCCCCTCGCGGGAACGGAATCCGGACAGCGTCAGACCCGAGGTGAAGCGGTGGAACACGGGCGTACGGTCACGATAACTGGCGGCCCGTCAGATGTCTGTATCCTCCTCGGGCTCGCCCGCCACCACCAGACGCCGCAAATGCTCGGAGACCTCCGCGCGTGCCTCGGCGGGCAGCCCGGCGTCCGTGACCAGCGTGTCGACCTGCTCCAGCGCGGCGAACGAACTCAGCCCCACCGTGCCCCACTTGGTGTGGTCCGCGACCACGACGACGCGCCGCGCGGACTGCACGAGCCGCCGGTTCGTCTCGGCCTCCGCCAGGTTCGGCGTCGACAGGCCCGCCTCGACCGAGATGCCGTGCACCCCGAGGAACAGCACATCGAAGTGCAGCGCCCCGATCGCCTGGTCGGCGACCGGTCCCACGAGCGAGTCCGAAGGCGTACGCACACCACCCGTCAGTACGACCGTGGCCGCACCCTGCCGCTGCCCGGAAGTGCGCTGCGCGGCATGGAAGACATCGGCCACGCGCACCGAGTTGGTCACCACGGTCAGGTCCGGCACATCGAGGAGCTGATGGGCGAGCGCGTACGTCGTCGTGCCGCCGGACAGCGCGATCGCCGTGCCCGGCGCGACCAGGCTCGCGGCGGCCCGCGCGATGTCCTCCTTGGCGGTCAGCTCCAGTCCCGACTTGGCTTCGAAGCCCGGCTCATGGGTGCTGGCCTCGACGATCGGGACCGCGCCGCCGTGCACCTTTTCCACCACGCCCTGCCGGGACAGCGCGTCCAGATCGCGGCGGACCGTCATATCGGAGACGCCGAGCTTTCTGGTGAGCTCGTTGACGCGGACGCCGCCGCGCCGCCGGACCTCGTCGAGGATCAGAGCGCGGCGCTGCTCCGCGAGGAGGTTCTGATTCTCGCTCACGTCCGCTCCGGTCCCTTCGCCTCGTATTCGCCCGACACTGTCTCGAACCCCCTCCGACCCGTCTTCGACCCCTCCGACCCCCTCCGACCCCCTCCGACGAGGAGATTCTTCCCGTCCGGGACCCCAAGGGCGTCCCATACTCGCACGGGTGCCCACCCCTTGCGCCACTGCCTGTGCTCATGCGCACACGTCACGCGGGCAACGCGGGGCCGTCACCGTCACACGGATCGGGGAGATTCGGTGACCAGGGGTGCGCACCGGCCGCGTAGCCGGGATTCTTGTACCTGCGCATGACACATGTCACCAGGCAGTACGGGGGAAGCAGGGACAGTGGAGCGTTCACAGGAACGTGCCTCGGCGGGGCAGGCGACCAGCTCCGAGCGGCGGCCCGAAACGGCCGACACCGCACTTGAACTCCTGGTCCACGGCGTGGGCGGCACCACGCCCGAGGAGATGCTGAACGATCCGCGCACCGTGCGGATCACCGGCGACGAGACGGCCGCCGTCTTCCGCCGTATCGACGACGCCGACGCGGAGCAGCGGCCCGACGACTACCGCGGCAAGCCGGTTCCCGAGGCGTACGTATGGTGCAACCTCACCTCCGGCAACGGCGCCCGCGCCCTGTGGCTGCTGCTCCTGCCGTTCATGGTGGTCAATCTCGCCCACTGGATGCGGCCCACGGTGAGCGACAACCGGACCAGGACAGTACGCCTCTACGGCCTGCTCGTCCGGCTGGTGAGCCTGACCCTCACGGTGCTGCTGGTCGCCGCCGCCTGCGAGGTGGCCCTGGACCTGGCCGCCTGGCAGTGCGCGGGCTCGCGCGCATGCGCGGCGGACCACTCCTGGCTGGGCTTCATGGCGCCCGTCGAGTCCGATGACGGCTGGTGGAGTCAGCCGGGCCGCCGCCTCGCCCTGGCCGCCCTGGTGCCGGCCGCCCTCACCGGCCTGTTGTGGTACCTCTCCCACCGCACCTGGAGTGCGTACGAGTCCCAGCAGCCGATGACCGACGGGGCCGACCTGGACGAGGACACCAGCCGCCTGGGCCTGGGCCGCCCCGGCTTCTGGTACGGGCGCCGCCTGGTGGCCCGGCTGCGCGCCGCCCACACTGCCGCGGGCCTGCTGACGGTCACCGCCGGCGTCGGCACCTCCGCCGCCCGCCACGACCGCGGAGACGGCGGGCCGGTCGTCCTGGAAGTGCTGGGCTGGCTCCTGAACGGGGCGCTCGTGGTGGGCGCGCTCGTCGTGGTGTGGGTCGTGTGCCGCAGGGGCCGCAGCGAGCGCCGTCTGGACCGGCAACTCGACGAGGCCCTGGTGCGCTGGCTGCCCATCGGCTCGCTGGTCCTGCTCGCCCTCACCGTCGTCTACGCGGGCTGGTCGCGTCCGGAGTGGCGCTCGGTCCACCGGCTGCCGGGCGACGCGACCTTCGGCGGCATCGTCCTCGTCCAGGGCCTCCTCGTGATCGCGATCGGCGTGGTCGCCCACCTCCTCTACCGCTCCCACCCCGACGCCCGCACCGCGATGCGCGGACTGGCCGGTCCCGCCGTCGCCATGCTGGCCTGCGCGCTCGGCGGCGTGTTCTCCGGCGGCGTGGCCCAGCGCGTCGCCGACTGGCTGGACGGCACCGGCGGCTCGATCAAGGGCCCGCCGGTGTTCCTGACCTGGCAGGCGTCCGTCATCCCGCCCCTCCTCGTCGTCCTCCTGCTGCTCTTCGCCTGGCTGGCCCGGCGCACGGTGCAACTGCGCCGCGCCGCGATGAGCGAGGTGGAACAGGACTACCCCGCCGAACCCAAGGACACCGAGCGCACCCGGCGCATCGCACGCACCCGCGCAATGGCCTCGCTCACCGACCGGGCTCCCCGCATCATCGGCATCACCTCCGTGGTGACGCTCCTGCTGGGCATCGTGGCCCTGGTGGGCGCCATAGCGTCCGACGAAGTGCCGGGCAAGGCGGCGCAGGACACGCACCCCTTCGTGGAGGGCGCAGCCGAGACCGCGCAGGCGCTCGGCTCCTGGCTGATCGGCGTCGGCTTCATACTGTTCGTCACCTGGGGCCGCCGCGCCTACAAAGATCCCTCCGCACGGCGCACCATCGGCATCTTGTGGGACGTCGGTACGTTCTGGCCGCGCGCGGCACATCCCTTCGCGCCCCCCTGCTACGCCGAGCGCGCCGTGCCCGACCTGACCTGGCGCATGGCCACCTGGACACGCACCACGGGCGGACGGCTCGTCATCTCCGGGCACTCCCAGGGCAGCGTTCTCGCCGCCGCCGCGGCCTGGCAGCTCACCCCGTCGGTCCGCAAGCGCGTCGCGCTGCTGACCTACGGCTCACCCCTGGAGCGGCTCTACGGGCGCTGGTTCCCGGCCCACTTCGGTCCCGACGCGCTCAGCGGCCTGCACCGCGAGATCGACTGCTGGCGCAACCTCCACCGGGCCACCGACCCCATCGGCGGCCCCGTCCGGCTCCCCGGCGACTGCGGCCCGAAAGTCGACCGCGAGCCACTCAAGGACCCCCTCGCATACGGCCGCACCGCCGAACACCCGCTGCCCGCACCGATCCTCGGCCACTCCGACTACCAGGCCGACCCCGCATTCGCCGAGGAACGGCAGCGACTGCTCACACGACTCAGGCCGGATGTGCCGGGCCCGCGCCCGGAAGGCGGGTCCCCAGGACCTAGTGAGCCTGATCCGGACACGCCACCTGACGGCGAGCCGCAGTCCGGTCCGCGCCCACAAGGCGGGCAGTCACCCGCTTCGGGTGCGGACGTTGCGCCTCAGCCCGGTCCGGGCGCGGCCAGTGAGCCTCAGTCCGGCCCGGGTGCGGACGGCGAGCCGTAGCCCGGTCCGGGCGCTGAAGACGAACTGCAGCCCGGTCGGGGCGCGGCCAGTGAGCCTCAGTCCGGGCCGGGTGCGGACGGCGAGCCGTAGCCCGGTCCGGGCGCTGAAGACGAACTGCAGCCCGGTCGGGGCGCGGCCAGTGAGCCTCAGTCCGGGCCGGGTGCGGACGGCGAGCCGTAGCCCGGTCCGGGCGCTGAAGACGAACTGCAGCCCGGTCGGGGCGCGGCCAGTGAGCCTCAGTCCGGGCCGGGTGCGGACGGCGAGCCGTAGCCCGGTCCGGGCGCTGAAGACGAACTGCAGCCCGGTCGGGGCGCGGACAGTGAGGCTCAGTCCGATCCAGGAGCGGACGGTGCGCCTCAGGGCAACTCGGGCAGGTCCTCGGCGTAAAGCAGGGTGAGGTCGTCCGTGCTCGTCTCGGCGAGCTGGGCGACCCGCCCCGCGTGCCGCTCCACCATCGCCTCGAACGTCTGCCGCGCGGTGCGGCCGTTGCCGAACGCGGGCCCCTTCGGGATCGCCGTGAAGTACTTCAGCAGCGCTTCGCCCGCGCCCGGCGCCAACCGGTACTCGTGCTCCTCAGCCTGCTGTTCCACGATCCGCAGCAGCTCCTCGGGAACGTAGTCGCTGAATGTGATGGTCCGTGAGAAACGGGACGCCACCCCGGGGTTGACGCGAAGGAAGCGCTCCATCTCGGCCGTGTACCCCGCGACGATCACTACCACCGCCTCCCGGTGGTCCTCCATCAGCTTCACAAGGGTGTCGATGGCCTCGCGCCCGAAGTCGCGTCCCGAGTCCTCCGGCGACAGCGCGTACGCCTCGTCGATGAACAGCACGCCTCCGCGCGCCTTGTCGAAGGCCTCCTGCGTACGGATGGCCGTGGAGCCGATGTGCTCGCCGACCAGATCGACCCGGGACACCTCGACGAGATGGCCCTTCTCCAGGACACCGAGCGAGGCCAGGATCTCGCCGTACAGCCGGGCGACGGTCGTCTTGCCCGTGCCGGGGGAGCCGGTGAAGACCAGATGGCGCCGCACGGAGGCCGCCTTGAGGCCCGCCTGCTGACGGCGGCGGCCCACCTCGATCATGTCGGTGAGGGCCCGCACCTCGCGCTTGACGCTGTCGAGGCCGACCAGCGCGTCGAGTTCACCGAGCACGGCCTTCGACGTGCGTGCGGGCTGCTCGGGCTGCCCGGGCGGCTGCGCGGTGACCAGCGGCTCCTGCTCGGTCGTGCGCTGACCTGGGATGGCGCCCAGCAGACCGGGGGACTGGCTCGTCGTCTCCACGGCCGTCTGAGCTGGCGGAGGCCGTACCCCGGCGCTCTCGTCGCTCGTGCACTCCTCGACGACGGGTCCGTTGCCGGATCCTTGGTCGCCGCCGGCGTCGGCGAACTCGTAACCCCCGCGCGCGCAGCGCTCCGTACGGCACTTCCTGAGCGTCGTACGGCAGCCGTCGATCACATGGAAGCCGTAGCCTCCGCTGCCCGTGACGCGGCAGCCGTGGAACGTGCCGCGGCCGCCGGCCGAGACGTAGAAACCGGCCTCCGCGGGCGAGTCGACCGTGCAGCGCTCGACGGTGGGGTCGGCGCCCTTGGTCACGATCACACCCGTCTGCGCACCGTCGATGGTGCACCCCGAGAGCGTGCCGCCGCTGCCGTGATCGCGGAACCAGGCGCCGGTCGCGGCGTCCCGGATACGGCAGTCGTCGAGCTGTGCGGTGGCTCCGTCGCTCACCGACACCGCCGTGTTGCGCACCTGCCACAGATCGCTGTCGACGACATCGGCGCGCGAGCCGCGGTCGAGCACGAAGAGGGCGTCCGGCACGTCGTGCACCCGGCACGAGTCGAGCACCACGGTCGCGCCGTCGCTCACCCAGACCGCGGGATAGTCGCCCGTACTGTCATGGATCTCGCACTGGTCGGCGTCCACCCGTGTGCCGGGATCCCACACCGAAAGGCCGTTGCGCCCGAACTGCCGCACCGTGGAACGGGTCATCGTCAGGACCGAGCGGGAACGCAGATCGACCGCGTTCTCCGGGATGTCGTGGATCCGGCAGTCGGCGAGCGTGAGCACGGCGTCCGTGTCGAGCGTGACACCGTCCGCCGTGGTCCGGTGCACGACGCAGTCGGTGAGATGCGCCGTCGCCCGCGCGGTGACCTGGACGCCGCTGCCCTTGACCTCATACACCTCGCAGCCCACAGCCTCCAGCGCGGAATGCTCACCGGTCGCCGACAGGCCCGCGCCCGACGCGTGATGCACCCGGCAGCGCTCAAGGCGTGGATGGGCGGCGCCGCGCACGGCGATGCCCGACTGGCCTGCGGCCACGACCTCGCAGTCCTCGAACACCCCGCCCCCGCCGTCCAGTACGGCGATACCGACACCCGCCGGATTGTCGACCGTGCAGCGCCGCACGGTCGGACGCGCACCGCCGCGCACCTCGATCCCGGCGGCGGAACGCGTGACGATCCGGATGTCCGTGAGCTCCGGAGCGCCCTCCTCGACGAGCAGCGCGGGCGCCGCCGCGTCCTGGCCCTCCACGAGCAGGTCCTGGACTACCGCGGACGCGCGCACCGTGAGCGGCACACCGTCAACGGGCGCGATGCGTACGGAACCGGGGGAGCCCTCCGGGCCCCGCAGGGTCACCGTCCGCCGGACGACGAGGTTTTCCCTGTACGTACCGGGCGCGACGGTGAGCACATCACCGTCGCCCGCGGCCTCCAGGGCGGCGGCGAGCGATGCGTACTCACCCGTGCGGCGTCGCCACCGAGACGTGCCGGTGTGCGTCACCTGGACCGTGCCCTGTGCCATGGCGCTGCTGTGCCCCCACCTCGTCGTACGCGGGTCCTGAGAGGCTCCTCGTCGCTCCCCCTCGCCCCCGACCGGTCAGCTCACGGGGGTTCGGAAACAGCCTCTCACGACGTGCCGAACAGTTCGGCCGGTCCACCGTAGCGTGCGCGGACAGGGGGAGTTGACCGGAGCGGAAGGCTGTCAACTGCCCGTGCCGGTCCTGCCCCAGTCCGGTCCGGCCTGCGACCATGCCCGGTCCAGGCGGGCGTACCGGCGCCGCATCATGCGCCACACGACCAGCCTCCGGGAACCCTCGAGGAATCCGGCGCAGGCGGCTGCCGTGCCGAACCCGGCGAGCACGGCGTGCGTCGTCGCGGTGGCGGTGTCCAGGGGGCGGCCGATTGTTCGGCCCTGTTCGTCGGTCCACAGCTTGAACCGGTCGCCCGGCTGCGGGGACTTGAGGGCGGCCGTCACCGTGCCGTGCCGCTCCGAGCCGTCCGGGCCCTTCCAGTCGGCGACCACTCGGTTGTGGGAGTCGCGTGCCGAGGACGTCTCGGGGTCGGGGTCGAACGGGCGGCTATCCGCCTTCTTCACGACGGTCGCGTCCACCAGGTGGCGGTCCAGCCGCTGTTGCCGTACGGACTCCTGCAGGGCGTCCTGGGCGACTGAGCCGACCCACGCGCCGGCCACGGGGGCGGCGACCAGGATGAGCAGCAGCGTCGCCAGTGCCAGCCAGGCCTCGACGAGGTCGGTCCTACGGCACAGCGGATTGTGCCGCCAGCGCCAGAGTCCCCTGATGGTCCGCAATGTCCCGCACCCCCTTCCCCATCCGTCATAACCCGCCGGCGGAGCCGTCCACGCACGTGGCCGGGGAAGAGAGAGCGAAATCACCCCAGCACCGGCCATTCATCCGGATTCCTCTGTGGATACCCCCGCCTTCAGGCGGGGGAGGAAGCGGACTCCTGCGGAGCAGGGCAGGGAAAGCCGATTCGCCTCCTGGGCGGTTCGGCGTCCATCGCCAACTACCAAGCAGGGGTCACAAGTTGATGTGATAGTTGGTGAGTCATGGCCACTGGCGTGAAGCGGGCCTTCAAGTACCGTTTCTATCCGACCGATGCGCAGGCAGCCGAGCTGTCGCGCACCTTCGGATGCGTGCGCAAGGTCTACAACATGGCCCTCGCGGCCCGTACCGAGGCCTGGGCGCGGCAGGAACGGGTCAACTACAACCAGACCTCGGCCCTGCTGACCGCGTGGAAGAAGACAGAGGAACTCGCCTACCTCAACGAGGTCTCCTCCGTGCCGCTGCAGCAGGCCTTGCGGCACCTGCAGGCCGCCTTCGCGAACTTCTTCGCCAAACGCGCCAAGTACCCGCGCTTCAAGGCGAAGAAGACCTCCCGGGCGAGCGCGGAGTACACCTCCTCCGCCTTCCGGTTCCGCGACGGCCAGCTGACACTGGCCAAGATGGCCGACCCGCTGGACATCGTCTGGTCGCGTCCCCTGCCCGAGGGGGCGACGCCGAGCACGGTGACGGTGAGCCGGGACAGCGCCGGACGCTGGTTCGTCTCCCTGCTGTGCGAGGACCCGCGGGTCAAGCCGCTCGCGGCGGTCGACGCGGCAGTGGGTATCGACGTCGGGCTTAACCACCTGCTGACCCTCTCCACGGGGGAGAAGATCGCCAACCCGCGGCATGAGCGCCGCGACCGCGAGCGACTGGCGAAGGCCCAGCGGGAGCTGTCCCGCAAGGCCAAGGGCGAGGGTGCCAACCGGCAAAAGGCCCGCCAGAAGGTCGCCAAGATCCATGCCCGGATCGCCGACCGCAGGCGGGATGTGCTGCACAAGCTGACCACTCGACTCGTGCGTGAGAACCAAACGCTTGTGATCGAGGACCTGACCGTACGCAACATGGTCAAAAACCGGAGCCTGGCCCGCGCCATCAGTGATGCCGCGTGGTCCCAGTTCCGGAGCATGCTGGAGTACAAGGCCGACTGGTACGGGCGGGAAGTAATCGCGGTGGACCGCTTCTTTCCTTCCTCCAAGCTGTGCTCCGCCTGCGGCAGCCTTTCTGAGGCGATGCCGCTGCATGTCCGTTCCTGGACGTGCGGCAGTTGCGGCACGGCCCATGACCGGGACGTGAACGCCGCTGAGAACCTTCTGGCCGCCGGGCTGGCGGTGTCTGTCTGTGGAGCCGGTGTAAGACCTCAACGGAGAACTCCGGGCGGGCAGTCGGCGGTGAAGCAGAAAACCCCACGGCGCGAGCCGTAGGAATCCCCCTCGTTCACGCGGGGGAGGAAGTCAAGAACTTCTCACAAGACCTCAACGGGCGTGCCCGGCGCCGTGGTTCCCCACGCGAGGGTCTATTCGAGGAATCTGACCGGGTCTCCCACGCGCACGGTGCCGACGGACTCCGGCACGAGGTTCTGCCCGAAGAGCAGCTTGCCGCCGATGCGTCGGTGGCGGCCGAGCGTGCGCAGCGGTTCCCCGCCGCGCTCGGCGGTGTCCTGGTCGGTGGTGGTCACGACACAGCGCGCACACGGCTTGGCCACGCGGAAGACCGCCTCACCGATGGCGATCCTCGACCAGCCGTCCTCGGACCAGGCGTCGGTGCCCTCGACCACCACGTTCGGCCGGAAGCGGTTCATGGGGAGGGGGCCCTCGTCGGGCCGGTCGCCGCGCGCTATCAGGCAGTTGAGGGCGTCGAGGGAGGCGACGGTGGTGAGCAGCAGGGGATAGGCGTCGGCGAAGCTGACGGTTTCGCCCGGACGCGCGTACTCCGGATCGAGGGGACGTCGGGTGGCCGGCTCGTCGAGATGCACGAGACGCACGTCGATGCCGAGATAGTCGCTGCACCAGGCGTGCGCCGCGGCGTCGGCTGGAACCCCCTCCACCTTGTCGCGCGGCATCTCGACCGTCGTCGTGCCGATCGGCTCGGGCACGGGAACAGCGAGCGGTTCACGGCCGGGTCCGGACAGCAGAACACCGCCGCCGGGCTGTGGCTCGGCGGCGGCAAGCGCCATGCGCGTATGCGCGCGCTGGGTGATGACCTTGCCCGTCTCGTCGATCAGCACCCAACGCCGGTCGCCCACCAGGCCCCAGGGCTCCACGACGGCCTCGCGCGCGGCATGGCCTTTGGCCGCCTTGAGCGGGTAGACGTGGATCGAGTGCAGCACCGACATCGACATGAGGTCATCTTGTCAGCCGGCACTGACAACCTCCTCGGAGGTGGCCGGCTGAGGGAGCGAGACCTCAGTAGCCGCCGCGGTATTGCTGCTGCTGACCGTTGTACGGGTCCTGATACGGCGCCGGAGCCGGACGGGGAGCCGCGGGGCGCATCGCCTCGTAGCCCGTACCGCCCGCCACGGGACGCTGGGGTTGTACCGGACGCTGTGGTTGTACGGGACGCTGGGGCTGCTGGGGCTGCTGGGCCTGAGGGCCCGGGTAGCCACGCGGACCGGCTGTCTGCTGTTGCGGGATGTACGGCGTGGCGGCCTGTTGCAGCGGCTGGGCCTGCGGGTAGCCGTACGACGGCGCCTGCGGTGACGGGGCGGCCGGCAGGGCGGGCAGCGCCGACGGAAGCGCGGGCAGGTGGTTGCCCGTGTCGTACGCCGCGGGGACCCGGATCGGCGCGATCTGCGGGGTACCCCGCTCAGCGACGAGCGAGTCGTAGATCGGAGTGTCCGGGAAGGAGGCGGAGTAGTAACCGCCGCCATAGGTGGAGCGGGGGGAGGTCATGGCACATAAGTTAAGCCCACGATGTGCTGGTTGGGGAGACCGATAAGAGGGTTCTTTTTCGTGTCGGCAGTGACGCGCCATCCCTAATGTGAGCGAACTTGTAGAAAAGGGGCGGCGGTTGAAGTTGAGATCTGGTAAAGGCCAAGTTCCGGGAGGGTTACCGGCCAGTCGCACGTCCTTCCGGCGAACGAGGTCATGGGCGATCGCCGTTCGCTGGAATAGGTTGGCGAAGAACGACTTCATGTACTGAACTGAAGCGCGATCCGGCGCGGAGACACCCGATGGGGGCGGACATGTCAATGCCTAAAGGTTCGAATGTTCCGATGCCGACGGCCGGACTTCGCGTCGAGTTGGGGTGGCGTGCTGGCCCCGGCGTCCCCGACGCGGATGCCTCGGCGCTGTTGCTGGTCTCCGGAAAGGTCCGGTCGGACCAGGACTTCGTCTTCTACAACCAGCCCGCGCACGCCTCCGGATCCGTGCGGCACGAGGGCAAGCAGAACGCCGGCGGCCAGGTGAGCGACACACTGGTCGTCGACCTCGCGCGGGTGGAGCCCGAGGTCGAGACCGTGGTGCTCGCCGCCTCCACGGACGGCGCCACGTTCGGGCAGGTGCCCGGCCTGTACATCCGGGTCCTCGATGCCCAACAGGGCACAGAGGTCGCGCGCTTCGACAGCGAGGGCGCGACCGTGGAGACCGCCTTCGTGCTCGGGGAGTTCTACCGCCGCCAGGGCGCCTGGAAGTTCCGTGCCGTCGGGCAGGGCTACAGCAGCGGACTCGAGGGGCTGGCCACGGACTTCGGCATCACCGTGGACGAACCGCAGCAGGCGGCGCCCGCGCCCACCACGCCGACGCCCATGCCCTCGACGCCACCGCCGCCCGCGTCCGTCGCCCCGCCGGTCACGGCCGCCCCGCCGACGCCACCACCGGCCGCGCCGCCCGCCCAGCCCGCCGCCCCGGTACGTCTGACCAAGGTCACGCTGACCAAGGAAGCCCCGTCGGTCTCGCTCACCAAGCAGGGCGGCACCTCCGGCGCCATGCGTGTGAACCTCAACTGGCAAGTACGTAAGCAGTTCTCGGGGTGGCGCAGCAAGCTCGGCCAGGCCGTCGCCATGCACTCCGACCTCGACCTCGACCTGTGCGCCCTGTACGAGCTCTCCGACGGCAGCAAGGGCGTCGTCCAGGCACTGGGCAACGCCTTCGGGGCGCTGCACCAGCCGCCGTTCATCCATCTCGACGGCGACGACCGCACCGGTGCCTCGGCGAGTGGCGAGAACATGAGCATCAACCTCGACCACCAGCAGTACTTCCGCCGCATTCTCATCTTCGTCACCATCTACGAAGGAGCCCGGTCCTTCGCCGACCTGGACGCCACGGTGACCCTCCAGCCCCTGCACGGCGCTCCCATCGACTTCTCGCTCGGCGAGTGCACCGTTCCCTCGACGGTGTGCGCACTGGCCCTCATCACCAACACCGGCAGCGATCTCGTCGTCCAGCGCGAGGCCCGATTCCTGGTTCCCGAGCGCGGCGTGAGCCCGCAGCGCACCGTCGACTACGCCTACGGGTGGGGCATGAACTGGACCCCCGGCAGGAAGTGACCCGACCGGGAGTGATCAATCACCGCTGTTCGGGCGCCGCGTCGGGACGGGCGTAGGTGCGGCCTTTCCAGGCCGCTCCGCGCCCCCTGTAGTGCTGCACCGCGGAATCCACCGTCATGAGGAGGTACAAAAACGCGGTGACCGGCAACAACAGGGCGAGCGGGAGCGGTTGCCGGTAGTAGCGGAGCATCGGCAGATACGTCGCTGTCATCAGCAGCCAAGCGAGCCCGCCCGCCATCGCTGCACCCGCACTCCCCGCGGCCAGACCCGCATAGAGCGCCACGGGCGGCACCAGGTACACCACCGCGAGGCCCACGATCGTGCCGACCAGCAGCAGTGGGTTGTGCCGCAGTTGGGCGTACGCACTTCGCGACACCATCCGCCACAGGTCATGCAGCCGCGGATACGGGCGCACGCTGTCGACCTTTTCCGCGAGCCCCAGCCAGATGTGGCCCCCGGAGCCCTTGACCGCCTTCGCGAGCGCCACGTCGTCGATGACCGCGTGCCGGATGGCATCCGGAATGCGCGCCCGCTCGGCGGCGTCCGCGCGCAACAGGACGCAGCCGCCTGCCGCGGCAGCCGTCCGCGACCCCCTCACGGCGATCCAGCGGAACGGATACAGCTGAGCGAAGAAGTACACGAAGGCGGGCACCACCAGCCGCTCCCAGACGCTCTCGACCCGCAGCCGTGCCATCTGCGAGACGAGATCGAAGCCTCCCGTGCGGGCCGTGGACACCAACTCCCGCAGGCTGTCCGGCGCGTGGGCGATGTCCGCGTCCGTCAGCAGCAGATATTCGGGTGCACGCGCGCGTGCCAGACCGATTCCGTGCCGTACGGCCCAGAGCTTGCCCGTCCACCCCACGGGCGGCTCTCCGGGCGAGCCGACGGTCAGCGGCAGCCCGCCGTACCGCTCGGCAAGCTCGCGGGCCAGCTCCCCGGTGCCGTCCGAACTCCCGTCGTCGACCAGGAACACCTCCGCCCGCCCTGGATAGTCCTGTGCGAGGAGCGACGGCAGGCTGCCCGGGAGTACGGCGGCTTCGTCCCGCGCCGGTACGACGACGCAGACGGAAGGCCAGTCCTCTGGCTCCTGGCACGGCGGCAACCGTAGATCCGTACGCCAGAAGAAGCCCTGTCCCAGTAGCAGCCACAGCCAGGCGGCCAGCGATCCGGTGGCGGTCCACACAAGGGCGTTCACGGGCCGCAGTCTGCCCCACGCCGGGGGCCTGTTGAGGCGGATCGTCTATGGTGACCGGGTGAAGATCGCGCTCATGGACTCCGGAATCGGACTGCTCGCGGCAGCCGCCGTGGTACGTCGACTGCGGCCCGACGCCGATGTCGTTCTGTCCTCCGCCCCCGAGAGCATGCCCTGGGGGCCGCGTGCTCCCGAGGACGTGACCGAGCGCGCCCTCGCCGTCGCCGAGGCGGCCGCGGCCCACCGGCCGGACGCGCTGATCGTCGCCTGCAACACCGCCTCCGTGCACGCCCTGCCCGCCCTGCGCGCCCGCCTCGAACCGGCCCTGCCGGTCATCGGCACGGTTCCCGCGATCAAGCCCGCCGCGGCCGGCGGCGGACCCGTCGCGATCTGGGCCACGCCCGCCACCACCGGCAGCCCCTACCAGCGCGGTCTCATCCAGGAGTTCGCCGCCGGAGTGACCGTCACCGAAGTGCCGTGCCCGGGACTCGCCGACGCGGTGGAGGAGGCCGACGAGGCCGCCGTCGACCGGGCGATCGCCGCCGCCGCGAAGCTCACCCCGGACGATGTAAGGGCCGTCGTCCTGGGCTGCACGCATTACGAACTGGTCGCCGAGCGCATCCGCGCGGCCGTGCAGCAACCCGGGGAAGCCCCGCTCGTCCTGCACGGCTCGGCCGGCGCCGTAGCCGCCCAGGCGCTGCGCCGCATCGGCGAACACCCCGCACCGGAAGCGCCCGCACAGGGCACCCTCACGGTGTTGCTCAACGGACGAGAAGCGGCCCTGCCTGCGGCCGCGCTGACGTACGACGAGGGCCGGCTGCTGCAGGCCGTCAGCCCCGCCCGCTGAGCGTCCCGCCGCGAACCGGACCCCTGACGTCCACCCGGACCAGTAACTGTGCGCAACGCGGTGCCCGCGCTGCGGAACCTGAGTACTCTCAAAGCCATGAGGCACCCCCACGGCGAAGAGGACGCTGCCGACGCCCCGCACTCCGACGTGTGGCACGGCCGCGCGACCAACCGTGTGCAGTGGCTGCTCGCCCTGGGCGGCGCCGGCTGCATGGCCCTGGGCATCGAGCTGGCCGTCGACTCGGCCTGGACGTCGGGCGTCGTGCCACTCCTCATGTCCGTGGTCGGCTGCATCGCAGGCGGACTCCTGGTCCTCTTCGGCACGCTCGCGTTCGTCCACGTCGCCGTGAAGGTCGACAAGGAGTGCCTCGAAGTGCGCTGCGGCCACATGGGCCTGCCGCGCCGCCGGATCCCCCTCTCCCACATCACCGGCGCTGACTTCCTGCCCCGGGTGACCCCGCGCCACTGGGGTGGCTGGGGCTACCGCTGGCGGCCCGAGAAGGGAACCGCCGTAGTCGTCCGGCGCGGCGAGGGCCTCGTGCTCCGGCTCGGCGACGGCCATTCGTTCACGATCACGGTGGACAACGCGGAGGCAGCCGTACGGGTCATCCGGGCCCGCCTCGCGTCGACGACCTCCACGACCCGCGGCACCGCGCACTGACGCGCCCGGTCAGGGACCCAGCCGGCCGCTGCGCGTACGTCGGCCCGCGTCCACCGCGCTGTCCCGATCCTGGGGCAGCGGGCGCGCCGTGGCCAGCCCCGCGAGCAGTCCCGCGCCCGCTGTCACCGTGGGAAAGCTCAGCGCGTTGCCGACCGCGGCGATCGCCGCCAGCGCCGTGAGCGCGGCGCCCGCGGTGAGTGCGACCGGCGTGCGGCGCGCCGTGCGCCACAGCGCGTACAGCACCCAGCAGAACACCGCCGCGAGCAGCACCACGCCCACGAGCCCCTGCTCGGCCGCCTGCTGAAACGGCGCGGAGTACGGCTTGCCGTCCGCCGTCGGCGACTGCGTGATCGTCGGGCTCAGCTCCGGGAACCGTCCCGGTCCAACCCCAAGCCCCGGCTCCTGGTGAGCCAGGTCGAGCGCATCGCGCCACAGCTGGACCCGCTGCTGGGTGAGTTGCCCCTCCAGGGCGGAGGTCAGGCCGTCCGGCAGCACGTTCTCGGCGACGGCCCAGGTCGCTCCGGTCACCAGGCCCGCGGTGAGGGCGAGGCCCGCGAGTCCCGGGCCGCGGCGCATGTGGTCGGCGGCCAGGGAGCACAGCAGTACGCCCGCACAGGCGACACAGCCCGCCGTCGAACCCAGGAAGGCCGAGGCCACCCCGATCCCGGCGGCCAGCAGCCGCAGCCCGAGCCGCAGTGCCGGCGAGCGCGCCGCCCACGCCGCACAACACGCGGCCCCCGCGGACAGGGTCAGCAGAGCCGCGGTGGAGCCGGTCTGTCCGAGCGGCGAGATGACCTGCGACCCCGGCGCCGTGTTCGGGGCGGTGATCGCAAGGCCAAGACCGGCCAGCGCACCCGCGGCAGGGGCGGCGACCGGCACGTACGTACCGCACATCCGCCCCGAGGCATAGCCGGCGGCCACGGCGAGCACCGCGAGCAGCACACCCTCGGGCCGGCCACCGCTCACCGACGCCGTGATCACGGACCAGGTCGCGCAGCCACCGAGCACGATCACGCCCGCCACGTCCGAAACGGCACGTCTGCCGAGCGCCGGCATCGGCTCGGCCGACGCCATTCCCGTGAACCCCACCCGTCGACCCCCGACCCATGACAGACCCCGACCGACTGGCCGGATACGGCCGTACGTGAGGGGCTTCGGCACACGGTAACGGGTGGTGCGCCGCTTTGTGGACGACTTGCGCAGAAACGATGCAGCTGTCGGGTGGAAGCCGCCTGGCCAGAGGCGGACGGACCGCGCTGTCGGCGACCAGGTCACGCGCCGTACACTCCCCGAGTGACCGCCACCGCAACATCCGTAGACCAGCCGGAACAGCTCGGACCCGAGGCCCGGCCCGCATCGCGCGGGGCACGGCTGGTCCAGCGGTTCGGTCCGGCCGTCGTCGCGGCGCTCTCCGGAGTGCTCCTCTACGTCAGCTTCCCGCCGCGCACCCTGTGGTGGCTCGCCCTGCCCGCCTTCGCAGCCTTCGGCTGGTGCCTGCGCGGACGCACCTGGAAGACGGGCCTCCGGCTCGGCTACCTCTTCGGCCTCGGCTTCCTGCTGCCCCTGCTCGTATGGACGGGTGTGGAGGTCGGCCCGGGGCCTTGGCTGGCCCTCGCCTTCATCGAGGCGGTGTTCGTCGCGCTCGTCGGCGCCGGCATCGCGGCGGTGTCGAAACTGCCCGGCTGGCCCTTGTGGGCGGCTGCCCTGTGGACCGCCGGCGAGGCGGCACGCGCGCGCGTGCCGTTCGGCGGCTTCCCCTGGGGCAAGATCGCCTTCGGCCAGGCGGACGGGATCTTCCTGCCGCTCGCCGCGGTGGGCGGCACTCCGGTGCTCGGTTTCGCGGTCGTCCTGTGCGGCTTCGGGCTGTACGAGATCGTCCGCCAGGTCGTCGAGTTCCGACGCACTCAAGTAGTACGACGGGGAGCCGCCGCGGCGGCACTGCTCAGTTTCGTACTCCCCGTAGTGGGCACTTTTGCCGCCCGGCCCCTGATGAGCGACACGGCGGAGGACGGCACCGCGACCGTCGCCGTCATCCAGGGCAACGTCCCGCGCGCGGGCCTCGACTTCAACGCCCAGCGGCGCGCCGTGCTCGACCACCACGCCCGGCAGACCGAGCGTCTGGCCGCACAGGTCAAGGCGGGCAAGGTCGCCCAGCCGGACTTCGTGCTGTGGCCGGAGAACTCCTCCGACATCGACCCGTTCAGCAACCCCGACGCCCGCGACGTGATCGAGACGGCCGTCAAGGCGATCGGTGCGCCCGTCTCGGTCGGCGGCGTCGTCGCGAAGGACGGCAAGCTCTACAACGAGCAGATCCTCTGGGACCCCGACAAGGGCCCCGGCGACACCTACGACAAGCGGCAGGTCCAGCCCTTCGGCGAATACCTCCCGCTGCGCTCGCTCGTCGGCGCCATCAACGAGGACTGGACGTCCATGGTGCGCCAGAACTTCAGCCGGGGCAGCGAGCCCGGCGTGTTCACCATGGCGGGCACCAAGGTGGGACTCGCGACCTGCTACGAGGCCGCCTTCGACTGGGCCGTGCGCGACACGGTCACCGACGGCGCTCAGATGATCTCCGTACCGAGCAACAACGCCACGTTCGGCCGCAGCGAGATGACCTACCAGCAGCTCGCCATGTCCCGGGTCCGCGCCGTCGAGCACAGCCGGACCGTGACGGTCCCGGTCACCAGCGGCGTCAGCGCCGTGATCATGCCCGACGGAAAGATCACGCAGAAGACGGGCATGTTCGTGGCGGACTCGCTGGTCCAGGAAGTCCCACTGCGGTCCTCCGAGACCCCGGCCACGCGTCTCGGCGAGCTTCCCGAGCTGGCGATCGTGCTGGTCGCGGTCGGCGGACTCGGCTGGGCGGTGACGGCGCGGGTGCGCGGTCGACGCTCCGGTGACGTGTAGCCGTACGCCGGTCGTACGCGCCTCGTCAGCGCCGGAGCTGACGGACCCAGGCCGTTAGGGTCGCTCCATGGCTACTCCTGACTTCATCACCGCCATCCGGGCCACCGCCGGCCAGCAACTCCTCTGGCTCCCCGGAGTCACCGCCATCGTCCTCGACGACGAGGACAGAGTGCTGCTGGGGCGCCGCTCCGACACCCGCAAATGGTCGGTGATCGGCGGCATCCCGGACCCTGGCGAACAGCCGGCGGCCTGTGCGGTACGGGAGGTCTACGAGGAGACGGCGGTGCACTGCGTCGCCGAGCGGGTCGTCCTGGTGCAGGCCCTGGCGCCGGTCACGTACGAGAACGGTGACACCTGCCAGTACATGGACATCACCTTCCGCTGTCGGGCCGTCGGAGGCGAGGCACGGGTCAACGACGACGAGTCCCTCGACGTCGGCTGGTTTCCGGTCGACGCCCTGCCGGAGCTGAACGAGCACGGACTGTTCCGGATCAAGCAGGCACTGTCCGACGCACCCACCTGGTTCGACCCCATGACCTGAGCCCTGACCTGAGCCCGTCCGTCCCGGACAGGTGCTCGTTGTACGGGCCCCTGTCCAGGGAGGGCCGATCACGAGATATCTTGATGTCGAGCAATGTTGCAGACGTGGAGCGGAGCACCCGGTGACTGACTCGACCATCATCTATACGCACACTGACGAGGCCCCGGCCCTGGCGACGCATTCGTTCCTGCCGGTGATCCAGGCCTACGCCTCGACGGCCGGGGTCACCGTGGAGACGCGGGACATCTCCCTGGCGGGACGGATCATCGCCCTCTTCCCGGAGTACCTCGAAGAGGGGCAGCGCATCCCGGACGACCTGGCCGAGCTGGGCGCTCTCGCCAAGACGCCCGAGGCGAACATCATCAAGCTGCCGAACGTCTCGGCGTCCATCCCGCAGCTCAAGGCCGCGATCGCCGAGCTGCAGGAGCAGGGCTACGCGCTGCCGGCGTACCCGGACGACCCGAAGACCGACGAGGAGCGCGACATCCGCGCCCGCTACGACAAGGTCAAGGGCTCCGCCGTCAACCCGGTCCTGCGCGAGGGCAACTCCGACCGGCGCGCCCCCGCCTCGGTGAAGAACTACGCGAAGGCCCACCCGCACCGCATGGGTGCCTGGACCTCCGAGTCGAAGACCAACGTCGCGACCATGGGCGTGGACGACTTCCGTTCCACGGAGAAGTCCGCGGTGATCTCCGAGGCCGGCGCGCTGCGCATCGAGCTGAAGGGCGACGACGGCTCCACCACCGTGCTGCGCGAGTCCGTACCCGTACTCGCCGGTGAGGTCGTCGACGCCTCCGTGATGCGGGTCGCCGCGCTGCGCGAGTTCCTGACCGCGCAGATCAACCGTGCCAAGTCCGAGGGCGTGCTGTTCTCCGTACACCTGAAGGCCACGATGATGAAGGTCTCCGACCCGATCATCTTCGGTCACGTGGTGCGCGCCTTCTTCCCGAAGACGTTCGCGAAGTACGGCGAGAAGCTCGCCGCAGCCGGCCTCACCCCGAACGACGGACTCGGCGGCATCTACAAGGGCCTCGAGTCCCTGCCCGAGGGCGCCGAGATCAAGGCCTCCTTCGACGCCGAGCTCGCCGAGGGCCCCGAACTGGCGATGGTCGACTCCGACCGCGGCATCACCAACCTGCACGTCCCCTCCGACGTCATCGTCGACGCCTCCATGCCGGCCATGATCCGCACCTCCGGCCACATGTGGGGCCCGGACGGCGAGGAGGCCGACACGCTCGCCGTCCTGCCGGACAGCAGCTACTCGGGCGTCTACCAGGTCGTCGTCGACGACTGCCGCGCGAACGGTGCCTTCGACCCGTCGACGATGGGCTCGGTCCCGAACGTCGGCCTGATGGCGCAGAAGGCCGAGGAGTACGGCAGCCACGACAAGACCTTCGAGATCCCCACCACCGGCACGGTCCGCCTTGTCGACCAGGCCGGGAACGTCGTCATCGAGCAGACCGTCTCCGCCGGCGACATCTTCCGCGCCTGCCAGACCAAGGACGCCCCGATCAAGGACTGGGTGAAGCTGGCCGTCACCCGTGCCCGCGCCACCGGCGACCCGGCCGTGTTCTGGCTGGACGAGACCCGCGCGCACGACGCGCAGCTGATCGCGAAGGTCGAGCAGTACCTGCCGGAGCACGACACCGAGGGCTTGGACATCCGCGTCCTGAACCCGGTCGAGGCGACCAAGCTCTCCGTGGAGCGCATCCGCCGCGGCGAGAACACCATCTCGGTCACCGGCAACGTCCTGCGTGACTACCTGACCGACCTGTTCCCGATCCTGGAGCTGGGCACCAGCGCCAAGATGCTCTCGGTCGTCCCGCTGATGAACGGCGGCGGCCTCTTCGAGACGGGCGCCGGCGGTTCCGCGCCGAAGCACGTCCAGCAGCTGGTCAAGGAGAACTACCTCCGCTGGGACAGCCTGGGTGAGTTCCTCGCGCTGGCCTCCAGCTTCGAGCACCTCGCGCAGACCACGGACAACGCGCGCGCCCAGGTCCTCGCGGACACCCTCGACCGCGCGACCGCCCTGTTCCTGGAGAACGACAAGTCGCCGAGCCGTCGCGTCGGCGGCATCGACAACCGCGGCAGCCACTTCTACCTGGCCCTCTACTGGGCCCAGGAGCTGGCCAAGCAGAACGACGACGCGGCGCTCGCCAAGGCGTTCGCCCCGCTGGCCGAGACGCTGACCACGCAGGAGCAGACCATCGTCGACGAGTTGCTCGCGGTGCAGGGTTCGCCGGCCGACATCGGCGGCTACTACCGGCCCGACCCCGCCAAGGCATCGGCCGTGATGCGCCCGTCGGCGACTCTCAACCAGGCGCTCGCCACGCTGGCCTGACGGCTCGGTTCGCGAACAGGCTTCGCGAGCGGAACGAACACGCCAGAAGGAACCGTTCCGCCCCGGTCGGCAGTCAGCCGACCGGGGCGGTCCCGTCTCTGCGCCGAGGTCCCGGCAGGCCGGGGGAGCGGCGGCGTAGAGTACCGGGCTGGGTATACGACGAGGGAGCGCTTCGTATGGAACTGCAGATGGCGGCCGACGAGCTGAAGTCCGTGATCAACCGGCTCAAGCGAGCCCAGGGGCAGATAGCGGGCGTGATCAACATGATCGAGCAGGGCCGCTCCTGCGATGAGGTGGTCACCCAACTGGCCGCCGCCTCAAGGGCGTTGGACCGAGCCGGGTTCGCGATCATCGCGACAGGTCTGGAGCACTGCATGGCCCCCGAGAACGGCGAGCCGGACATGGACCGCGACCAGATGCGGGCCCGCCTCGAGAAGCTCTTCCTCTCCCTGGCCTGATCCGGAGTACTCGGGGCATACGAGCGCCACCGCGGCGGAGCCTCAGTCCCGCCCCGCCCCCCGGTACAGATCCAGCTCCCCGTCCAACTCGACGGCCAGCACCGTGGCCTGATCGTCCAGATCGGCCCCAGCGGGCGCGTCGATCCAGGTCACGCCCGGAACCGCGTCCAGGCCGCCGGTGACATGGTGGCCCAGTTCGGCGCCCGTACCCAGAACCGTGGCTCGCAGGACGCGGTTGCGCAGTCCGCGTACGGAGACGGTCTCGCGCGGTGCGTCGAAGCACACCAGGTACAGCGTGCGCCGGTCGGCGGACAGCGTGCTGGGACCGTAGTGGTGCCCGGCGGGCAGCCCTGCGACCGTCCCGTACACGGCGTCGGCGTGCCGAGCGATCCACGCGCCGAGGCCCTCCAGGCGTTCGACCTGCTCCTCGGGGATCGTGCCGTCCTCCCGCGGCCCCGCACCGAGCAGCAGATTGCCACCCATGCCGATCGTCTCCGCGAAGTAACGCACCAACTGGCGCACCGACTTGAAGTCGCGGTCCTGCGGCCGGTAACTCCACGAGTCGTTGATCGTGAGGCACAGCTCCCATGGACCCTCCGGGGCCTGGAGCGGGGCACCCTGTTCCGGGGTGGCGTAGTCGCCGTAGCCGAGCATGCGACCGTTGAGGATGGTGTCCGGGTTGCGCGCCAGGATGAGATCGGCCAGCTCCCGCATCCGCCACTGCTCCTCCGAGCGCTCCCACTCGCCGTCGAACCAGAGGATGTCGGGGCGGAAGCGGTCGACGAGCTCGCGGACCTGGCCGTCGCGGTAGGCGAGATAGCGCGCCCAGGCCGCCGGGTCCTCCTTGCCGGGCTCGGCGTGCGAGTAGGCGTTGGCCGGAACGAGGTGCGGTCCCGGGTGCCGCTCGCTCGCGTAGTCCGGGTGGTTCCAGTCGGAGTGCGAGTAGTAGAGGCCGACCTTGAGGTCCCGCGCACGCAGCGCGTCGACGAATCCGGTGACGAGGTCGCGGCCGGCCGGTGTGTCGCGGACGACGTCGAGATTGCGGTGGTCGGTGTCCCACAGGGCCACGCCGTCGTGGTGCCGGGTCGTGAGCACCGCGTACTGCGCGCCCACGCGGGCGAACAACTCGGCCCAGGCGTCCGGGTCGTAGCGCGACGCGGTGAAGCCGTCGAGCTGTTTCATGTACTGCTCGTGCGTCATCTCGCCCGTGTAGAAGGACCAGGACTCGGCAGCGCCGCCCACGGCATAGATGCCGTAGTGGATGAACACGCCCAGCTTGGCGTCGGGAAACCAGGGTTGCATCGGCATACGTCCACGCTAGGCGCGGCACCGCGGACTACGCGTGGGCGGCGGTCACCACTGCTGGTCCGTTTTCACCACGGGGCGAGGCTCAGGCAGTACGACTCCGGATACCGCGCCGTGAACCAGCGGCGAAACCCGGCATCCGATCGCGCCGAGGTGGTCGAGCAGTACCTCGACCTGGGCGGTCTCCAGCCGGTGCGTGCGGACGTACGCCTCGTGACGGTGCGCCCCCGGCGCGCCCCCGAATCGCCCCCGGATCACCCTCGGTTGGGCCTACTTGGCGTTATCCGATGGGTACAAGGGGTGCCGGTCGCGTGTTCAATCACCAGTACCGCGCTACGTACGGACGGCCCCACACTTCAGGAGGCACCGTGATCGCCCCTCCCGAACCCGCCCTGACCGAAAGCGAGTTGATCGAGCGGGCGGTGGCCATGCGGCCCGCGCTGCTCGAACGGCAGCCGGAGACCGAGCGATTGACGCGCTACCCGAAAGAGACCCACGAGGATTTCTTACGCGCCGGCTTCTACCGGATCCTCCAACCGCGCCGCTACGGCGGATACGAGTTCGGTCTGCCGACCTTCTACCGGGTGGTCACCGAGATCGCCCGTGGCTGCCCCTCGACGGGCTGGGCCCTCTCGCTCACCGCCGCCCATGTCCTCCAAGTGGCCTCCCTGTTCGAGGTGAAGGCGCAGGACGAGATCTTCGGTGACGAGGGCGACTTCCGGGCCGCGTCCACCGCGATGCCGGCCGGCGTGGCCGAGCCGGACGGTCACGGCCATGTCGTCCTCGACGGCACCTGGCCGTATGCCTCGGGCTCCCCGTACTCCACGCACTTCGTCGGCCAGATACTGCGCGCCCCCGAGAAGCCGGGCGACCCGCCAGGACCGATGGTGCTGTTCGTCGCGCCGCGCGCGGTGTGGACGCTGCTCGACGACTGGCACGGAGTCCTGGGTCTGCGCGGCAGCGGCTCCAACAGCATCCGGATGGAACGGGCGCGCATCCCCGCCTACTTCACCGTGGAAGCGAGCCTGCTCGATCTGCCGGTCGAGGGCGGCTCGCCCGGATCGGAGCTGCATGGCAACCCGATGTACGCGGGGCGCGCGCCCAGCTTCTTCCACGGCGAGCTGGCCGCCATCATGATCGGCACTGCGTACGCCGCCGCCGACGAGTACGCGCGGATCGTCGCCGAGCGCCCGCTGACCCTGGAACCCCACCGCACCCGGGCTGAACTGCACGACTACCAGCGCCACTTGGGCGAGGCGCTGGGTGTGATCCACACGGCGCACGCCGCTCTCCGGCGCACCGCCGAGGACTATATGGAGGCCTGCCACCGCAACGTGACGGGCAAGGCCCCCTTTACCACCGCCGAGGACAACCGCCTCGCGATGGTCTTCCTGAACACCGGCCGTATGGCCTGGGACGCGATGCAGAACACCCTCTTCCGTACGGCGGGCTCCCGGTACGCCCGCGACGGGGAACGGATGCAGCGCTACTTCCGGGACGCGGCCACGTACTGGACACATCTCGGCCCCAACATGGCGGAGCCGCTCGCACGGCGGGTCGGCCGCGACCGGCTCGGGCTGCCCTCGGACGACGTCCCCCTCATTCCGTGAGCCATCCGTGATGCGTGGGGCAGGAATGCCATGCCCCACGGCGGGTACGCGAGCCACACGCCCGGAGCGAACGGTTGTCCGGGTGCCCGAAAACGCCACTACGTCGGGATGTGCCATGGAAATACCCTCGAACGACAGCGTCACGTCGGCGGCGGAGCGGGCGCTGAGTGTGCTGGCCGAGAACACCGAGGATGATGCGGCGCTGGACACGCTGGCCGGTACGGATGTGCTGGTTCCGGTGCCCGATGACACCGACGACGAGGCGGCGGCCGATCCCACGGTGGTGGCGCTGCCCGTCCTGGAGCAGGACGGCGAGGACCCGCTTGTGCCGGTGTTCACGTCGGAGATGCGGATGGCTGAGCTGCTGCCGTATGTGTCCCGGTACCGGCTGGTGCCGCTCGCTGCGCTGGCTTCTCAGTGGCCTTCTGGGGATCTGTCGCTGACGATCGACGCGAGTTCTCCGCACGGGTTGACGCTTGATTCGGAGGGTGTGCGCACCCTCCTGGTGCGGTAGGGCTCCGCGGGCTCGGTTTGTCGGCTGCGGCGTCCGTTGTGGCTGGTCGCGCAGCCCCGCGGGGTGCCTCCGGCGGTTGGGCGGGTGGGTTCGTTGTCGGCTGACGGTCCGTTGTGGCTGGTCGCGCCCACGCGGCGGAGCCGCAAATTGACACAGCCCCGCGGGGTGCCTCCGGCGGTTGGCGGGTGCGGGTGCGTGGTGGTTGCTCGCGCAGTTCCCCGCGCCCCTGGGGTGCGTGGTGGGTGCGGGGCCGCGGTCCGGTGCGTCAGCCCGTCGCCAACAGGGCATACGGCCCCTTGCTGACACAGGGTTCTGGTGTGCCCAGACCGGAGCTAAGCGACGGGCATAGGACGCACCGGCCCACGTCCCCTCCCACCGGAGGGAAGCCGCGGGTAGTCGGGGGTCCGGGCCTTCCGCGCGGGCGGATACGGGGCGCGGGCCCCTTCCGGGGCAGCGGGCCATTTCGGTTCGCTTGCTCGTCGGGGGTGGGCTTTTCGGGTCGCTGGCGCATTGGAGTGCGGGCAGTCGCAGGTTCTAGGGGCGCGGGGAACTGCGCGACCAGCCAAGATGGGCCCGCACTCGCCTACGAACCGAACCCACCCTCCCGGTAGGCGCCCTGCTCAACCGCCGGGGGCAGTCGCGGGGGCCTGGGGCGGAGCCCCGGGAGGTTAGTCGCCCTTCAGCATGCGCGCCAGCGCGGCCCGCTGGAGGGGCCGTACCTCTGTGTGCAGGTCGCGGCCCTTCTGGGTGAGCGTGACAAACACCCCGCGGCGGTCCTCCTGGCAGAGGGAGCGTGTGACCAGACCCTCCCTCTCCAGGCGGCCGATGAGGCGAGACAGCGCGCTCTGGCTCAGGTGGACGCGGTCGGCGATGTCCTGGACGCGGCACTTTTCGCCCGGGTGCGGGGCCGCGACCAGGATGTCGAGGACCTCGAAGTCGCTGGCGCCCAAGCCGTGCGGATGCAACTCGCGGTCGATCTCGCAGATCGTGCGCGCATGCACCGCCAGGATCTCCCGCCACTGCTCCGCGAGCCGGGAATCGGCCGTCTCCGCTGACATATATGCACGGTAACAGAAACTGGAAGTTTTGTTGCCTGTGCAACTAGTGCCCCGAGTCAGGTGAAGATCTCGACCGCCGACCACACGGCGAGGCTGAGCATGCACAGCCCGCCGATGCGCTGGACGGTCTTGAGGGGTACGCGCTTGGCGATGAAGCGGCCCGCCAGCAGGGCCAGGGCAGAGACCGACATGAGGGCCGCGGCGGAGCCGATGGCCACGGACGCGAGCCCGTTCGTGGCCGCGAGGTTGGCGGTCGTGATCTGCGTCAGGTCGCCCCACTCGCTGATGAAGACGGCCATGAAGGCGGTCGTGTAGACCGGCCAGAACCCGGTGACCGTCCGGCTGCCGCCCGCGTCCGCCTCGTCGTCCTCTTCTTCGCCGCGCAGCAACATGTAGGCGCCGAAGGCGAAGAGCGCGGCCGAGACGGTCTTGACGGTCCAGTCGGGCAGCAGGCCGATGAGGCTGCCGGCGCCGACGGCGATCGCGACATGCACGACGAACGCGGTCGACGTGCCGAACCACACGTACAAGGGCCGCATACGCGTGCCCATGGCCAGCGACGCGAACATCGTCTTGTCGGGCAGTTCGGCGAGGAAGATCAGCCCGAAGGCGGTGATGATCGCCAAGGGGTCGAGGTCGAGAGACGCCAGAGGGGCGAGAGACATCCGGGTGGCTTTCTGTACGGGCCGGGCCTTCCGGATCTTTGCGAAGCGCCCTCGGCTGGGGCGACGGGAGAACCGATCGGCCCGGCATGACGGGTGCACCGCACGGCGTGTGAGCACATCAATGCCTGGCCGAAGGTCTCGCCCACCCGCCTGTTCACGCGGGCCCGGCCACCGGGAACCCGTGGGTTCCAGTGTGTCGACGACCGGTTCGCAGAGCTACTCCCCTTCGCGATCACCCAGTCTACCGGTCATCCGCGCGTGCTCCGCATGAGTGTGCGGACGGAGGGTAGGCGACAGTTGTCCCACAAGGACGGTCCCACGCGGACGGAAAACGTCGTCCGCGGGACACGAACGAAACGCCACCCCCATGACCAGCCCTCCCGACGAAGACACGTCCGCCGGCATCCTTCGCGCCCTGGGTGTCCTGGCGTACGACGGCCAGGACAGTGAGGCACGGGCCCTTTTGGCAGGGAGCAAGGTGCTGGTGCCGGCCGACCCTCTCGACGATGCGGACGCCCCAGCACTGACGCTCACGACGACAAGCCATACGGTTCAGGTCTTCACCTCGGAGGAGCGGATGGTCCGCGCGCTGCCGGACGTTCAGACGTATCACCTTGTACCCCTCGGCCTGCTCCCGGCCCATTGGCCCGAGGGTGGCGACTCGCTCATCATCGACCCCGGTTCGCCGGACAGCCTGACGCTGTCGGTGGACGGCGTACGGCTGCTGCTCGGCGAGCCCTGACGCAGCCGTCCGGCTGGGCTCAGGTCGAGCGGCGCTTGACAAGCTCCGTCGGCAGGATCACCGCCGCCGGGTCCTCGCCGCCGATCTGGGCGAGCAGGACGCGCACCATCTCGGCGCTGATGCGGTCCCAGGGCTGACGGATCGTGGTCAGTTCCGGGCTCGCAGCGGTGGCGGCGGGGGAGTCGTCGAAGCCGCCGACCGCGACATCCTCCGGGACTCGGCGTCCGAACCGCTGGAGCGCTGCCAGTACGCCCTGCGCCATCAGGTCGGAGGCCACGAACACGGCGTCCACGTCGGGCACTTGGACGAGGAGTCGCTCGGCGCCCGCCTCGCCGCTGGAGCGGCTGTAGTCGCCGGAGACGATGAGCCGCTCGTCGGTCTCGATGCCCGCTTCGGTGAGCACCTCCCGGTAACCCGCGAGCCGTTCGACGCCACCCGGTGTGTCCAGCGGACCGGTCACCACGCCGATGCGACGGCGGCCGAGCGACAGCAGATGACGCACCATGTCCCGGGCGCCGTCTCGGTCGTCCGCCGCCACGTAACTCACCTTGGAGCCAAGGCCGATGGGCTTGCCGCAGGCGACCAGAGGCACCCCTGCCTCCCGCAATTGTTCGGCGACCGGGTCGCCCGAGTGGCTGGAGACCAGCAGCACTCCGTCGACATGGCCCGCGGTGATGTACCGCGTGATGCGCCGCCGTTCGTCCTCGGTGCCGGCGAGCATCAGCAGGAGCGGGATGTCGTGCGCGGCCAGCGCCTGGGTGCAACCCCGCAGCAGGACATTGAAGTTGGGGTCCTCGAAGAACCTCTCCTGCGGTTCCGTGAGCAGAAAACCGATCGAGTCCGAGCGACCGGTGATCAGCGAGCGGGCGTGCCGGTTGACGACGTAACCCGTCCTGCGGATGGCCGCGTTGACCGCCTCTTGCGCCGCCGGGCTCACATAGTGCCCGCCGTTGAGAACGCGGGAGACGGTGCCGCGCGAGACACCGGCCTCGCGCGCCACGTCATGGATCGTCGGCGGCTTGCGCCGGCCCCCCGTCGAGTGCATGGTCATGACTTTACGGCTCCGGACAGCAGGTCGAGGCTCCAGAACCGCTGGATGACCAGGAACAGCGCGATCAGCGGGATCACCGCGAGCAGGGCTCCCGTGATCACCAGCGTGTACAAGGCCGGGGTGTTGGAGCCTTGTTCGAGGAGCGTGAACAGGCCCAGCGTGATCGGGAACTTCTCGTCGTCGCTGAGCATGATGAACGGCAGCAGGAAGTTGTTCCACACCGCCACGAACTGGAACAGGAACACGGTCACCAGGCCCGGCACCATCATCGGCATCGCGACCCGTGTGAAGATCCGCCACTCGCTCGCCCCGTCCATCCGCCCGGCCTCGACCACATCACTCGGTACGGCCGCCGTCGCGTAGATGCGAGCGAGGTAGACGCCGTACGGCGAGAGGATCAGCGGCAGCAGCACCGAGGCGTACGAATCCGTCAAGTCGGCCTTGGCCAGCAGCAGATACTGCGGGATCGCCAGGATCACCGGCGGCATCAGCACACCGGCCAGGAGGATGCTGAACACGGTCTCGCGGCCACGGAAGCGGTAGATCGAGAGGGCGTAGCCGCTGAGCGCCGAGACCGCTGTCGAGAGGAGGGCGCCCAGGCCCGCGTAGAGGGCGGAGTTGCCCATCCACTTCCAGTAGACGCCGTCACGGTAGGCGTTGAGGTCGGACAGGTTCTCCGCGAAGCCGGTGCCCGGCAGGAACGTGAACGTCGAGAACAGCTCACGGCCCGACTTGGTCGCCGCGATCACCACCCAGGCCACGGGCAGCAGACAGTAGATCGCACCGAGCAGCAGGGTGAGCGTCGGGACGAAGGCGATCCGGCGTCGCAGCGGCGGCCCCTGCGCGGTGCCTGGCGTCGTGCCGGCGGCCGGAGCCGCCTTGCGGACGGCAAGAGAACTCATCGTGCTTCCTCCTGCTTGGTACGGGAGTTGGCGGCGCGGAGGAACCCGAAGGACAGGACGAGTGTGACGAGAGCGATGATCACGGCGCCCGCGGCGGCCGAGTGGATGTCGCCCTTGCCGAAGGCGTCCACGTACACCTTCATCAGCGGACTCCAGGTGGTGGAAACGGAGTTGGTGAGCGGCTTGAGCGTGGTCGGCTCGCTGAACACCTGGAGCGTCGCGATGATCGAGAAGAAGAAGGTCAGCACCAGCGAGGGCGCCACCATCGGGATCTTGATCCGCAGTGCGATCTGCAGCGGGGTCGCACCGTCGAGCTTCGCCGCCTCGTGCACCTCGGCAGGGATGGCCTGCAACGAGGTGTAGATGACGATCATGTTGAAGCCGGTGCCGCCCCACACCGCGATGTTGGACAGCGCGAGAAACAGCGGCCCGCCGTCCAGCAGGTCCGGCTGCGGCAGCCCCAGCTTGTCGAGGACGAAGTAGAAGGGGCTGACGTCCGGCAGATACAGGAAGCCCCACAGCATCGCCGCGACGACACCGGGAATGGCGTACGGCAGGAAGATCGCGAGCCGGGTGAAGGGCGCGAGGCGGACCCGGTCACTGTCGAGCATCAGCGCGAAGAGCAGCGCGAGCCCGAGCATCACCGGGATCACGATGGCGCCGTACCCGAGCACGCGCAGCGCGCCGGCCAGCAGCTCCGAATCGGTGAGCGCGTCGGTGTAGTTCTGCAAGCCCGCCCAGACCTCGCTGCGGGCGCCCGAGCCCAGGCCCAGGCCCTTGACCTGGACCCTGTGGAGGCTGAGCCAGACCGCGTAGCCGATGGGCAGCGCGAAGAAGAGGGCGAACAGAATCGTCGCTGGGAGAAGGAAAAAATAGGGGGCGCTTCGCGCTCGTTTGAGGGTGGTGGTGGGAGACGGGAGGGCATACGGGGCCCCCTTGACCCCGTACGACTTCCGGCGTGCGCTCGTCACTCCGCGACCTCGAAGCCCTGCTTCTTCATGTCGGCGATCGTGTCGTCCTGCATCGTCTTCAGGGCGGCACCGAAGTCCGACTTGTCCGTGGCGGCCTTGCCGAAGGCGTCCTTGAAGGTGGTGTACGCGACGTTCACGTTCGGGCCCCATGCGGAGGGCGCGGTCGTCTTCGCGATCTCGGAGGCCTGGGTGTAGAAGTCCGGCTGGTTGGAGAAGAAGGCCGGCGGCTCGGCGAACGCGTCACTGGTCTGCGCGGTCGTGGCGGCGGGGTAGATGCCGCCCTCCTTCGCGAGCGCGGTCAGCGCCTCGGGGTCCGTGTTCAGCCAGGCGGCGAACTTCGCGGCGGCCGACTTGTGCTCGGAGTCCGTGGTGACGGCCGTGGAGGAGCCGCCCCAACTGCCCGTCACGTTCTCGCCGGCCGACCACTGCGGCAGCGGGGCCATCGCCCACTTGCCCTTGGTGTCGGGCGCGGCGGTCGTCAGGGTGCCGGGCGCCCAGACCGCGCTCACCCAGGCGATCTGCTTGCCGGTGTTGAGCGCCTTGTTCCAGGCCGGGGTGTACATCGGCTGGTTGTCGATCGCGCCCTCCTTGACGAGACCGCCCCAGAAGTCGGCGACCTTCTGCGTCGCCGCGTCGTCGATGCCGACCTTCCAGGTCTCGCCCTCGGTGGTCCACCACTTGGCGCCCGCCTGCTGTGCCAGACCCGCGAACTGCCCGGAGTCGTTGGCGGAGAACGTGGTGAGGTCCGTGTCCGGGGACCTCTTCTTCAGCGCGCGGGCCGTCTCCGCGAACTCGTCCCAGGTCGTCGGAACCTTGAGGCCGTACTTCTTGAAGAGGTCCTCGCGGTAGTAGAACATCATCGGCCCGGAGTCCTGCGGGATCGCGTACACCGCGTCCGAACCCAGCGTCGTCTGCTGCCAGACACCCTCGGCGAACTTGTCCTTCACACCGTCCACCTCACCGGCTATGTCGGCGAGCGCGTCATTGCTGACCAGCGTCGGCAGGGCCTGGTACTCGGCCTGCACCAGGTCAGGGGCCTTCTTGGCCTTGTGCGCGGTAAGGATCTTGGTGACGAGGGTGTCGCCGGACGCCTGCTTCTTCACTGTGACGGTGATCTGCTGCTCCTTGCCCGGGCCCTTGTTCCACAGGTCGGCGACCTTGTCCATGCCCGGCGTCCAGGACCAATACGTCAGCGAGACCGGCCCCGAGTCGGCCTCGCTGTCCTCGTCCGAAGAACCGCAGGCGGCAAGAGCGGTGGCGCCGAGTGTGACGGCGACCGAGATGGTCACGAGGCGACGCAGCTTCGTGTGTGGCATGGATGTATCTCCCTGACCGTGGTCTCCGCCTGCTGCGGAGGCCTGCCCCTTTTCTTGCGCGGCTCGCCCCTTCGGCTCGCCCGTGCTGCTTCTGTGAGCGTTCACAGTAGAGAAACATCCAGGACACTTGTCAATGGTTGTTGCTGTGCGGTTATGTTGGGCTCGCGCCGCCAGCGCTGTGTGTGCACGTTCCCAAATGATCGACAAACCGGGAGAGATCCATGCCGGAGACCGCCCCCAAGGGCCTCGCCAGGCTCGCCTTCGGCGGGGACTACAACCCCGAGCAGTGGCCGGAAAGCGTCTGGCACGAGGACGTCCGGCTGATGCGCGAGGCGGGCGTCACGATGGTGAGCGTCGGGATCTTCTCCTGGGCCCTGCTGGAGCCCTCACCGGGGGTGTACGAGTTCGGCTGGCTGGACCGCCTCCTCGACCTGCTGCACGAGAACGGGATACGCGCCGACCTCGGTACGCCGACGGTCGCGCCCCCGGCCTGGTTCTACCGCGCCCACCCCGAGGCGCTGCCGATGACCGCCGCCGGGACGCGCTACGAGTTCGGCTCGCGCGGCGCCATCTGCCACAGCAACCCGCACTACCGCGAGGCCGCCGCCGCCATCACCACCCGGCTCGCCAAGCGCTACGCGACCCATCCCGCGCTCGCGCTGTGGCACGTCCACAACGAGTACGGCGTCCCCGTCTCGGCCTGCTACTGCCAGTCCTGTGCCGCGCACTTCCGCCGCTGGCTGGCAGCGACGTACGAGAGTGCCGACGCGGTCAACGAGGCCTGGGGAACCGCCTTCTGGGGCCAGCGGTACGCGGACTTCGACCAGATCAACCCGCCCCGCGTGACCCCCACGGTCGGCAACCCGGCGCAGGCGCTCGACTACAAGCGCTTCGCCGACGCCACCATGCGCGAGAACTTCGTGACCGAGCGCGACATCCTGCATCGCCTCTCGCCCGGCATACCGGTCACCACGAACTTCATGACCGCCCTCAGCCAGTGCGACTCCGTCGACTATTGGGCCTGGGGCCGCGAGGTCGACCTCGTCACCAACGACCACTACCTGATCACCGACGGCCGCCGCACCCACGTGAACCTCGCCATGGCCGCCGACCTCACCCGCTCCGTCGCCGGCGGCGCCCCCTGGCTGCTCCTCGAGCACTCCACGTCGGGCGTCAACTGGCAGCCCCGTAACCCTGCCAAGGCCCCAGGCGAGATGGCCCGCAATTCCCTCGCGCATGTGGCCCGCGGCTCCGACGGCGCCCTCTTCTTCCAGTGGCGGCAGTCGCGGCGCGGCGCGGAGAAGTTCCACTCGGCGATGCTTCCGCACGGCGGCACGGACACGCGCGTATGGCGCGAGGTGGTGGAACTAGGCACGTCCGTAAGCGCGTTGGCGCCGATCCAGGGCACGCGCACCGTCGCCGACGTCGCCGTCGTCTGGGACTGGCACTCCTGGTGGGCGCAGAACCTCCAGTGGCGCCCCAGCGAGGACCACGACGCGCGCGAACGCGCCGACGCCTTCTACGAAGCCCTCTACGACCGCCACCTCACCGTCGACTTCGCCCACCCGGAAGCCGACTTGTCAGCCTATCCACTTGTCGTCGTGCCCGCGCTGTACCTGATGACGGAAGCCGCCGGTCGGAACCTGAAGGAGTACGTCGAGAACGGCGGCACCCTCGTCGTCTCATACTTCTCCGGCATCGTCGACGAGCACGACGCCGTGCACGACGGCCCCTACCCGGGCCCCCTGCGGGACGTACTCGGTCTGACCGTCGAGGAGTTCTCACCGCTGCTCCCCGGCGACCAGGTCCACGTCACCGGCCCCGAGGACTCCGAACTCACCGCCGACGTATGGACCGAGTTCGTGGTGCCGCGCGGTGCCGACACCGTCTGGACATACACCGACGGGCTCGCCGCGGGCCACCCGGCCATCACCCGGCACCGGCTCGGCGAGGGCACCGCCTGGTACGTCTCCACCCGCCTCGGCGCCGACGGCCTCGACGCCCTGATGGGCTGGGCCGCCGAGGACGCCCGCATCGCGCCGCGTGCCGACCTTCCGCGCGACGTCGAAGTGGTGCGCCGTACGGGCGAGTCCGGCACCTACCTCTTCGCGATCAACCACACCTCGTCCGACGCCAAGGTGCCGCTGGATGCGCACGGCACCGAGCTGCTGACGGGCGAACGCGCCGCGGGACGCCTCGCGGTTCCCGCGGGAGCCGTCCGGGTCGTACGACTCGACGGCTGAGCCGACTCCCTCCGCCCGTGTGAGCCACGCGCCGCGGGCGGAGGGTGCCCTCCCATCCCCAACAGGAGGGGCACCCCCACATCCCCATCACGTCGAAGGGACGACGGACGACGATGTTCCATCCCAGACGCACACTCAAGGCCCTGCTGCTGCCGCTCGCGGCCGGGCTCGCCCTCACCGCCCTGCCCGCACAGTCGGCGGTGGCGGCGAGCACGCTCCAGAACGTCGGCTTCGAGTCCGACGGTTCCGGTGTCGCCACGCCCAGCGGCTGGTCGGAGTACGGTTCCACCGGCGCCTCGTTCGTGGAGTCCGGTGGCCGCAGCGGCAGTTACCGCCTGTCGCACTACGCGTCCTCCGCGTACAAGGTGGAGACGTACCAGTACCTCTCCGGGCTGACCAACGGGAACTACACGCTGAGGGCCTGGGTGCGCTCGGGCGGCGGTCAGAAGTCCGCGTACCTGGCGCTCAAGAACTGCGGAAGCGCCGAGCAGCGCACCGATCTGCCGGTCTCCAGCAGCGGCTGGGTCCGCATGGTCGTCCCCATCAGGGTGACGAACACCCAGTGCACGGTCAGCATCAACTCCGATGCGAACGCGGGCAACTGGATCAACGTCGACGACCTGACGTTCACCTCGGGCACGACCAACGGCCTGGCCGTCAAGGGCTCTGACGTCTCGTCACTCGCCAAGAGCGAAGCCAAGGGCGGCGTCTACCGGAACAGCTCCGGCAGCACGGGGGATGCCCTGGCCATCCTCAAGTCTCACGGGCACAACTACGCCCGCTTGAAGGTGTGGGTGAACCCGGCCGACGGCTACAACAACAAGGCCCGCGTCCTCGCCATGGCCAAGCGCGTCAAGGCGCAGGGCATGAAGCTCCTCGTCGACTTCCACTACTCGGACTTCTGGGCCGACCCGGGCCGCCAGGACAAGCCCGCCGCCTGGGCCGGACACTCGTACAGCCAGTTGAAGACGGACGTCTACAACCACACGTACGACGTCCTGAACGCCCTGAAGGCACAGGGCACCACGGCCGACATGGTGCAGGTCGGCAACGAGATCAATGGCGGCATGCTCTGGAACGAGGGCTCCACCGACAACTGGGGGCAGCTCGCCGGGCTGCTCAACTCCGGCTACGACGCGGTCAAGGCGGTCAACTCGTCCACGACCGTCGCACTGCACCTCGCCAAGGGCGGCGACCTCGCGGGCACCCGCTGGTGGTTCGACAGCGCACGCTCGAACGGTGTGAAGTTCGACGTCATCGGCCTGTCGTACTACGGCTACTGGCACGGCTCGCTCACCGACTTCCAGACCACCCTGGACGACGCGGCGACCCGCTACGGCAAGCCCGTCTACGTCGCCGAGACGGCCTACCCCTTCCGTCTCGGCAGCGAGGACTCGCACGAGGACATCATCAACACGAGTGGTGAGCTGGTGGCCGGATACCCGGCCACGACAGCCGGGCAGACCGCCTGGTTTCGGGACATCATGAACATCGTGGAGGCCGTCCCGAACAACCGCGGCCTCGGTGTCTTCTACTGGGAGTCCACCTGGACCGCGGTCAACGGCAACGGCTGGGACCCGACCGACCCGTCATCGGGCAACGCCTGGGAGAACCAGGCACTGTTCGGCTACGACGACCGGCCGCTTCCGGCGATGTCACTGTTCAATCGTCGGTGACACCCTGATGCGGAAGCCCGCCCACGCTCCAGGTGCGGGCGGGCTTTCGGTCACCTACCGGCCCCGCCGTCCCTCCAGAACGGCTCGCGCAGCTTGAACTTCTGCAGCTTCCCCGTCGCCGTACGCGGCAGCGTTTCGACGAAGTCGACCCGCTTGGGCGTCTTGAAACCGGCGAGCCGCGTACGGCAGTGAGCGATCAACTCCTCGGCGGTGACGCCCGATCCGTCCGTCACGACGAGTGCGGTGACCAGCTCGCCCCACTTGGCGTCCGGAATTCCGATGACGGCCACTTGGCGCACGGCCGGATGCGAGGTGATCACGTCCTCCACCTCGATCGACGAGACGTTCTCGCCGCCGGAGATGATGACGTCCTTCTTGCGGTCGGAGATCACCAAATAGCCCTCGTCGTCGACGTATCCGCCGTCTCCGGTGTGGAACCAGCCGCCCGCCTGCGCCTTCGCCGTCTCCTCGGGCTGGTCCCAGTAGCCGTCCAGGTTGTGGTTCGAGGCGGTGAGCACCTCGCCGTCGGCGTCCACGTCGACGCGTACGCCGAGAGCGGGCACCCCGGCCCGGCTCAGCCGACGGGCACGCTCAGTGGGCTCCAGGTCGTCCCACTCCTCGCGTCCGCGGTTGACCGTGACGAGCGGGGAGGTCTCGGTCAGCCCGTAGATCTGGATGAACTCCCAGCCCAGTTCGCCCATCACGCGCTCGATCGTGCGGGTCGGCGGCGGCGCTCCCGCGCAGACGATACGGACCCGGTCGCGGCCGGGGATCTCGCCGTCCCAGTCGGCTGCCGCGTCGAGCACGGCGTTCAGGACGGCGGGCGCCGCGCACATCAGCGTGACGCCGTGCCGTTCGACGCGGCGCAGGATCTCGGTGCCGTCGATCTGGCGCAGCACGATGTGCCGGCCGCCGACACCTGTCACGCCGTACGGCATGCCCCAGCCGTTGGCGTGGAACATCGGCAGCGTGTGCAGATAGACGTCACGGTCACTGATCGTGGTGTGCAGTCCGAACACCGTCGCGTTCAGCCACAGATTGCGATGGGTGAGCTGAACTCCCTTGGGGCGGGCGGTCGTTCCGGACGTGTAGTTGATGCTGGCCGTCGCGTCCTCGGCCGGCTCGGGCCACTCCTGCGGCTCGGTGCCGTGCAGGAAGAGCTCCTCGTCGTCGCTCTCGCCGAGTACGAATTTGTGCTTCACATCGAGCGTGTCGAGTACGTCAGCGCGGGACGCGTCCGCGTAGACGACGGACGCGCCGGAGTGCCGGACGATGTAGTCGATCTCCGGCTGGGTGAGCCGGAAGTTGACCGGCACCAGGACCCGGCCCCACCCGGAGACCCCGAAGAACGAGGTCAGCAACCGCGCCGAGTTCTGCGAGACCACCGCGACCCGCCCGCCCACGGGGATGCCGAGCCGGTCGAGCCGGGCAGCCTGTGCACGGGCCAGCGCGGCCAGCTCCCGATAGGTGAGCTCTCCGAGGTTCGGTCCTGGCTGCTCCGGTTCGTCGACGACGGCGACGCGGTCCCGATACACATGCGCCGCGCGGTCGAGGAAGTCACGGACGGTCAGCGGGTAGTACACAACAGCACCTCCGGGGGTTGGTAGTTCCTCCGGTATAGCCGCCGGGGCACCGCCATCCGTACTGTCCGACACACAGAACCAACCAAAGGATGACGAGGTCAGCAGTGAACCCCTTCCGCAAGGCCGTCGAGGACGGCGACCACGAGGCCGTCGTCGCGCTGCTCGCCGAGGACGTCGTGTTCACCAGTCCCGTGGTGTTCAAGCCGTACGCCGGAAAGGCGATCACCGCGGCGATCCTGGGCGCCGTCCTGCGCGTCTTCGAGGACTTCCGCTACGTCCGAGAGATCGCGAACCCGGATGGCCGCGACCTCGTTCTGGTCTTCGAGGCGCGTGTGGGCGAGCGGCAGATCCAGGGCTGCGACCTGCTGCACTTCGACGAGGACGGCCGGATCGACGCCCTCACGGTCATGGTCCGCCCACTGTCCGGCGCCCAGGCGCTCCAGCAGGCGATGGCGGCACAGTTCGAGCGCATCGAACGAGAGGCCGCGGGCGCCTGAGAATCCCGGAGCGATAGCCTGATCTCCTGCTACGACCAGGAGATCTACGTCCATGACAGCGCCCCAATCCGAGAAGGTGGACGGACCCGGGGAGTTCCGTGCGCCCGCCCGGCGGCCGTCGGCGTGGCACGGACAGGGGCCGATCGTGGCGGTGGTCGCCGTCGGCGGCGCGGTGGGCGCGACCGCCCGCTACGGGGCCTCGCTGATCTGGCACACGCAGACCGGCGCCTTCCCCTGGACCACGTTCTGGGTCAACGTCATCGGATGCGCCGTGATCGGCGTCTTCATGGTCGTGATCAGCGACGTGTGGGCGGCACACCGGCTGGTCCGCCCCTTCTTCGGCACGGGCGTCCTCGGCGGCTTCACCACCTTCTCGACGTACGCCGTCGACATCCAGAAACTGGTCGACGAGGGCAGCCCCCGGACCGGCCTCGCCTATCTCGCCGTCACCCTGGTCGCGGCGCTCGTGGCGGTGTGGCTCGCGGTGACGGCGGCCCGCCGGGTCCTGGCATGGAGGCGGCGATGACAAGGCTGACCGGCGACGCCCTGAGGCTGACGATCTTCATCGGCGAGAACGACACCTGGCACCGCAAACCGCTGTACTCGCAGATCGTGCACCGGGCACGCGCGGCGGGACTGGCGGGCGCGAGCGTCTTCCGGGGCATCGAAGGTTTCGGTGCGTCCTCACTGATCCACACCTCGCGGCTGCTGTCCCTGAGCGAGGACCTGCCGGTGGCCATCGTCATCGTGGACACGGAGGAGCGCGTACGCGCCTTTCTGCCGGAGCTCGACGAACTGGTGGGGGAGGGCCTCGTCATCCTGGACGACTGCCAGGTCATCAGATACGTAGGCCGCGAGGAGAACCCCGCCCCCGCGGATCGGAAAGGCAAGAATCCGTCGTGAACTGGCTGTTGGTGATCGCCGGCGGAATGGTCGGCGCCCCCCTGCGCTACCTCACCGACCGGGCGGTGCAGACCCGCCACGACACGGTCTTCCCCTGGGGCACCTTCACCGTGAACGTCATCGGCTGCCTGATCCTGGGCACCCTGACCGGCGCGGCCGCGGCCGGAGCAGCCTCCTCACACATCCAACTCCTGCTCGGCACAGGCCTGTGCGGCGCGCTCACCACATACTCGACGTTCTCGTACGAGACCTTGCGGCTGACCGAGGGCGGGGCCCGTTTCTACGCCGCCGTCAACGTGATCGCGAGCGTGGTGGCGGGGCTGGGTGCGGCCTTTGTGGGGGTTTCGATCGCTGAGGCTTTGTGGGCGTAGTCGACCGAGTCGCCCGGCGGTCGTTCGCGAACCCTTGACAGCCACCTCTCGTTCCCCGCAGGATCACCCCCGTGAACCTGTCAGACAGCCAGACAGGTGGCTCGGTGCCCCGGCGCGTCAGCGCTATGGAAGCGGTGCTCAGTCATCTGCGGAGTGCGATCGAGCGCGGCGAGTACGCCGTGGGGGACAAGCTGCCGTCCGAGGCGGAGCTGTGCCGGAGTCTCGAGGTCAGCCGTCCTGTGTTGCGGGAGGCGTTGCGGGCCCTGCAGACGATGGGGCTGACCGTGTCGCGTACCGGCAAGGGGACGTTCGTCGTCTCGAACGGGCCGGTCGTCGACCCCACCTTCGGCGACTACGCGGCCAGCGACCTGATAGAGGTCCGGCGCCATGTCGAGATCCCCGTCGCGGGCTACGCCGCCGCCCGCCGTACGCCCGAGGATCTCGACCATCTCGCCCACCTGCTCGACCGGATGGAGCGCGAGACCGACACCACCGCCTGGGTGGCGATGGACACGCTCTTCCATCTCGCGGTCGCGCAGGCCGCGCAGAACCCGGTCTTCCGACGGGTGATCGAGGAGATTCGCGACGCGCTGGCCCGCCAGTCCGCGTTCCTCAACGAACTCGGCGGCCGTCGCGAGCAGTCCAACCGCGAACACCGGGCGATCGTCGAGGCGTTGATCGACGGCAGCGAGCACGATGCCACCGAAGCCATGGCCCACCACCTCGACCGCGTCGAGACGACCCTCACCGCGATCGTGCGCCCCGAGGGCAGCGAAAGCCCCGACGGCCCCGAGAGCACCGACACCCCCACAGAAGGCGAGCCCCCGGAGTGAGCGAGCAGTCCCTCCACGAAGAGATACCGAAGAAGCAGGCCGTTCACGTCGACGCCGGCGACGCGGGGTACAGCAAGTCCCTGAAGTCCCGGCACGTCAACATGATCGCCATCGGCGGCGCCATCGGCACCGGCCTCTTCCTCGGTGCCGGCGGACGGCTCGCCGACGCCGGGCCTTCGCTCTTCATCGCGTACGCCGTCTGCGGAATCTTCGCCTTCCTGGTCGTGCGTGCCCTCGGCGAACTCGTCCTGTACCGGCCCTCGTCCGGCGCCTTCGTGTCGTACGCCCGGGAGTTCCTCGGCGAGAAAGGCGCGTACACCGCGGGCTGGATGTACTTCCTGAACTGGGCGACCACCGGCATCGCCGACATCACCGCGGTCGCCACCTACACCCACTACTGGGGCATGTTCTCCGACATTCCGCAGTGGGTGATCGCGCTCATCGCACTCGCCGTCGTCCTCACTGTGAACCTCATCTCGGTGAAGTACTTCGGTGAGCTGGAGTTCTGGTTCGCGATCATCAAGGTCGGCGCCCTGGTCGCCTTCATGTTCATCGGGATTTTCCTGCTGGCTACCCAGCAGCCCGTGGACGGCACCACCCCCGGCCCCTCCCTGATCACCGACAACGGCGGTCTCTTCCCCAACGGCCTGCTGCCGATGCTGCTGATCGTCCAGGGCGTCGTCTTCGCCTACGCCTCCGTCGAGCTGGTCGGCGTCGCGGCGGGTGAGACGGAGAACCCGGAGAAGATCATGCCGAAGGCGATCAACTCCATCATGTGGCGCGTCGGTCTCTTCTACGTCGGCTCCGTGGTCCTCCTCTCGATGCTGCTGCCGTGGTCGTCGTACAGCGCCGGCGAGAGCCCGTTCGTCACGGTGCTGTCCAACATCGGCATCCCGGCCGCGGGCGGCGTGATGAACCTGGTCGTGATGACCGCAGCCATGTCCTCGCTGAACTCCGGCCTGTACTCCACCGGCCGCATCCTCCGCTCCATGGCAATGTCCGGTTCGGCGCCGAAGTTCACCTCGGTGATGAGCCGCAGCCAGGTCCCGTACGGCGGAATCCTGCTCACCAGCGGTATCTGTGTACTCGGTGTCGGGCTCAACTTCGTCGTCCCCGACGACGCGTTCGAGATCGTGCTGAACTTCGCGGCCATCGGCATCCTCGCCACCTGGGGCATGATCATGATCTGTCACCTGGTCTTCTGGCGGAAGACGCAGGATGGCGAGCTGGAGCGGCCCAGTTACCGGCTGCCGGGTTCCCCCTGGACCGAGCTCGTCACGCTGTTCTTCCTCGCCTCCGTGCTGGTGCTGATGTACGCCGACGGGGGAGCGGGACGTACGACCGTGCTGTGTCTGCCGCTGATCGTGGCGGCGCTGGTGGCGGGATGGTTCGGCGTACGGCGCAAAGTGGCCGCCATACAGAAGTCCGGAGCCGACGCGTGAGCCCCAACGCCCTTGCCCAACAGGCCAGTTCAGTCGCCGAGGCGCCCGCGATCCGGGAGCCGCTGCACGCACCCGTCGCCCAGCTCGTACGCGGCGGTGTCATCGAGGGCATCCACTACGGCTCGGTCGTCGTGCTCGCCGCCGACGGCACGGTGGAGCTGCAGATCGGCGACATCGAGGCGGCCTTCTACCCGCGCTCGGCGCTCAAGCCCGTACAGGCCGTGGCGCTGCTGAGGGCCGGGCTGCCGCTCGACGGGGAACTGCTCGCGCTGACCGCGGCCAGCCACTCCGGCGAGGAGCGGCATCTCGCCGGCACCCGGCGGATCCTGGAGCAGGCCGGGCTTCCCGAGGACGCGCTGCGCAATGTGCCGGACCTGCCGTACGACCCGGTCGTACGGGAGGCCTGGGTGCGTGAGGGGCGGCTGCCGTCGCGGCTCGCGCAGAACTGCTCGGGCAAGCACGCGGCGATGCTCTACACGGCACATCTCAACGCCTGGTCGCTCGACGACTACCTCGAGCCCGCGCATCCGCTCCAGCAAGCGATCGCGGAGATCGTCGAAGATCTCACCGGGCAGGCCATCGCGGCGGTGACGGTGGACGGGTGCGGTGCGCCCCTGTTCTCCGTATCGCTGCACGGGCTGGCGCGCGCCGCCGCCCGGATCACCACCGCACCGCCCGGCACGCCCGAGGCGCGGGTGGCCGACGCGATGCGCGAGCACGCCGAAATGGCGTCCGGCTCCGGCCGCGACGTCGCCGCGCTGATGCGGGCCGTGCCGGGGCTGCTCACCAAGGACGGCTTCGAGGGCGTACACGTCGCGGCGCTGCCCGACGGGCGGGCGGTCGCCGTGAAGATCGCGGACGGCGCGGACCGGGCCCGGCTGCCCGTGGTCGCCGCCGCCCTCGCACGCAGCGGCGTCGACCCGGACGTACTCGCCGAATTCGCCCAGGCGCCGCTGTTCGGCGGCGGGGAGGTGGTCGGGAGCATCCGGCCGGCCCGCGCACTGGAACCGCTGACCGAGGCCTGATCCGCTCACGCAGGCCTGATCCACCCCTTCTCCTGAAAGAGGAGCCGCACCGACATGACCGCCGCCGCAGCCCATCGCAGCGAGCACGACCTGCTCGGCGACCGTGACGTCCCCGCCGAGGCGTACTGGGGCATCCACTCCCTGCGCGCCAGGGAGAACTTCCCCATCACGGGCACCCCGATCTCCGCCTACCCGCACCTGATCGACGCCCTGGCCGCCGCGAAGGAGGCCGCCGCCCGCGCCAACGAGGAACTCGGCCTGCTCGAGCCTGCCAAGGCGGCGGCCATCGTCGCGGCCTGCCAGGAGATCCGCGACGGAAAGCTGCACGACCAGTTCGTCGTCGACGTCATCCAGGGCGGTGCCGGGACCTCGACGAACATGAACGCCAACGAGGTTGTCGCGAACCGGGCGTTGGAGCTCCTCGGTCACCCCAAGGGCGCGTACGAGTTTCTGCACCCGAACGAGGACGTCAACCTCGGCCAGTCCACCAACGACGTCTACCCGACCGCCGTCAACGTCGCCACCATCTTCGCGGTGCGCGGGCTGCTCCAGGCCATGGCCGTGCTGCAGGACGCCTTTGCCGCCAAGGCCGTCGAATTTCGTGACGTGCTGAAGATGGGGCGTACGCAGTTGCAGGACGCGGTGCCGATGACACTCGGTCAGGAGTTCTCGGCGTACGCGGTGATGCTGGACGAGGACCGCAGTCGGCTTGCTGAGGCGGTCGAGCTGATCCACGAGATCAATCTGGGCGCGACGGCGATCGGTACCGGGCTCAACGCGCCCGCCGGGTACGCAGAGGCCGCGCGCCGGCACCTCGCGGACATCACCGGGCTGCCGCTGGTCACTGCCGCCAACCTCGTCGAGGCCACGCAGGACTGCGGAGCCTTCGTGCAGATGTCCGGGGTGCTGAAGCGGATCGCGGTGAAGCTCTCGAAGAGCTGCAACGATCTGCGGCTGCTGTCGTCGGGCCCGCGGGCGGGCCTCAACGAGATCAACCTCCCACCCGTGCAGGCCGGTTCGAGCATCATGCCGGGCAAGGTGAACCCGGTGATTCCCGAGGTGGTGAACCAGGTGGCCTTCGAGGTGATCGGCAACGACGTCACCATCACCATGGCGGCGGAGGCCGGTCAACTCCAGCTGAACGCCTTCGAGCCGGTCATTCTGCACTCCCTGTCCGAGAGCATCACGCATCTGCGTGCCGCCTGTCTGACGCTTGCCGAGCGATGTGTCGCCGGGATCACGGCCAACGAGGACGTGCTGCGTGAGGCCGTCGAGAACTCGATCGGGTTGGTCACCGCGCTCAACCCGTACATCGGGTACGAGGCGGCCACCGGCATCGCCAAGGAGGCCCTCGCGACGGGGCGCGGCGTTGCCGAACTGGTCCTGGAGAAGGGCTTGTTGCCGCCCGACCGGCTGGCCGCGCTGCTGCGGCCGGAGGTGTTGGCGGGGTCTCGGGCGGGCTGAGTGGTGTGGGAGGTTCCTTTCCCCAGCCCCGCCCCTTCCCGAAACTGGGGCTGCGCCCCAGGCCCCCGCCAGGGGGTGGTGGGTGACACTTCGTGTCGCGGCTGCGGTGCGTTGTGGCTTGTCGCGCAGTTCCCCGCGCCCCTAACGGGGCGCCCCCGAACCGCCAGCCACAAAGCTCACCAGTCGCCATGCTCGCCAGCCACAACGAAACCCGCAGCTTCCCGCCGGTGGGAGGGGACGTGGGCCGGTGCGTCCTATGCCCGTCGCTTAGCTTCGGTCTGGGCACACCAGAACCCTGTGGAAGCAAGGGGCCGTATGCCCTGTTGGCGACGGGCTGACGCACCGGACCGCGGCCCCGCACCCACCACGCACCCAAGGGGCGCGGGGCTGTGTCAATTTGCGGCTCCGCCGCGTGGGCGCGACCAGCCACACACAACCCGCACCCGCCCAACCGCCGGAGGCACCCCCGCGGGGATGCGCGAGCAATCACAACGCACCGTCAGTCGACAACGAACCCAACCGCTCAACCGCCGGAGGCAAAATGTTCACGTCGTCGCCGGCCTTCCAGCCGGTACTCCACCGCATCGCCGCCGAGATCGAGAACATGCCCGCACGTGGCCGCCCCGCCGACTACATCCCGGCCCTCGCGGCCTGCGACCCGCGCCGCTTCGGTATGGCCGTCGCCGAACTCGACGGCACGGTGTACGGCGTGGGGGACTGGCGGCAGCCGTTCTCCGCGCAGTCGCTCACCAAGGTGTTCACCCTCGCCCTCGTTCTGGCGGGCGGGGGTGAAGACTTGTGGGAGCGCGTCGGGCGTGAGCCCTCCGGCAACCCCTTCAACTCGCTGGTGCAGCTGGAGTACGAGAACGGCATCCCGCGCAATCCCTTCATCAACGCGGGCGCCCTCGTCGTCACCGACCGCCTCCACACCCAGACCGGCGACGCGGCCGGCACTCTCCTCGACTTCCTGCGCGCGGAGAGCGGCAACCCGCAGCTCGCCAGCGACAAGGACGTCGCCGCCTCCGAGGCCTCCCACGGCGACCGCAACGCCGCTCTCGGCCACTTCATGGCGTCGTACGGAAACATCGGCAACCCAGTCCCGGTGCTCCTGGAGCAGTACTTCCGGCAGTGCTCCATCGAGGCGTCCTGCGCCGACCTCGCCCTCGCCACCGGGTTCCTCGCCCGCCACGGCCTAAGGGCCGACGGCACGCGCCTGCTGACCAGCAGTCAGGCCAAGCAGGTCAACGCGGTCATGCTCACCTGCGGCACCTACGACGCCGCGGGCGAGTTCGCGTACCGGGTCGGCCTGCCCGGCAAGAGCGGCGTGGGCGGCGGCATCATCGCCGTCGTCCCGGGCCACTGCACGCTGTGCGTGTGGAGCCCGGGCCTGGACGAACGGGGTAACTCCGTGGCGGGCGTCGCGGCCCTGGAGCGTTTCACGACGCTGACGGGATTGTCCGTGTTCTGAGGGGGCTGTTCTCAGGCGGATTTGAAGGTTGGTCGCCGTTCGGTCAGACGGCGGTCACATCTCGGCTGCCGATCAGAGGGACATACGTCGCTTTCTCGCCACCCGACATTGACAGGCTGCCCGAGTGTTGGCCATGGGTTTCTCCGTCGATCTGCGTCGCTGTCAGTTGCTCGGACTTGTCGGTTCGGGCTTTCTCGCGGCGGGGGGTGAGACGGCCGGGGCCCTGCCGGTGCGGGAGCTGCTGGCCCCGGCTTCGGCGCGGGCGGCGCTCGGCCTGGTGGGTGTGTACTTCGGGGTGGTGCTGCTGATCGCCGCCTGGGCCCTGCTGGGGCGGGTGATACGAGGACCCGAACCGCCAACTCCACGCGCCCTGTTGGTCGTTCTGGGGGTGTGGGCCGCGCCGCTGCTGCTCGCGCCCCCGCTGTTCAGCCGGGACGTGTACAGCTACCTCGCGCAGGGCGCCATGGTCGACGCGCACATGGACGTCTACACCCACGGTCCCGCACGGCTCGGCGGGCCGCTCGCCGACGAGGTGGCGCCCGTGTGGCAGCACACCGCGACACCGTACGGTCCCGCCTTCCTCGCCGTCGCCTCCGCGCTCTCCGGGCTGACGCGGGGCGAAGTACCGGCCGGGCTGTTCGGCATGCGGGTGGTCGCGGTGCTCGGCGTGGCGCTGATGGCCGCCGCCCTGCCGAGGCTCGCCCGGCACAGCGGCGCCGACCCGGCCGCCGCGCTGTGGCTCGGCGCACTCAACCCGCTCGTACTGCTGCACCTCGTCGCCGGTGCGCACAACGACGCCATCATGCTCGGCCTGCTCGGCATCGGACTGGTGGCAGCGCTCGGCCGCTGGCCCGTCCTCGGCGCCGTACTCGTCACGCTCGCCGCCCTGGTCAAGGTCCCGGCCCTACTGGGACTCGCAGCCGTCGTGGCACTCCAAGTGCGGGCAGGACGCGGCCTGTTGAAGGCCACGGTGACCACCGGGGCCGCCGCGCTCGCCACCACCGTCGTAGCAACCGCCGTCGCCGGTACGGGATACGGCTGGATAAGCGCCCTGAAGACACCCATCTCGCCGCACAACTGGTCGCCCACCAGCGTCCTCGGCCGCGCGACGGAGTCCCTGCTGCAGGATCTGGGCAGCGATCTCGCGCCCCTCGCGCTGCCCGCCTGGCACGCCCTCGGACTCGTCGTCACCGTCGTCGTCATACTCGCCATATGGCTGCGCCGCCCCCGGCTCAGCCCCGTCTACGCACTCGGCCTCAGCCTGGCGACAGTGGCGGTCCTCGGTCCGGCCATCCGGCCCTGGTACGCCCTGTGGGGCCTGTTCCTCATCGCCGCCGCGGCCCCCAGCACGTCCGTACGCCACCGGGTCGCCGCCGTGACCGGAGTGCTCGCACTCGGCGTCCTGCCCAGCGGCAGCCCACCGGACCTGGAGCAACTGGTCCTCGCCGTGTCGGGCGGCGTGCTCGCGGTGGTCGTGCTCTGGCAGGCCCACCAGACGGCGAACGCGCCGGTCCTGGAGCGCACCGCATGAGGCTTCCGCGTACGGAACGGGGGCGGCTCGTCCTCGTCCTGGTCCTCGTCGCCGCCGTGACGGTCTTCACCGCGACCGTGCCGCTGCTGCGCGGCTGGTTCGACCTGCGGGTGTACCACGGGGCCATCGACGCCTGGATTCACCACGGCGGCCGGATCTACGACTACCACGTGCCTGGGACGACGTACGGCTTCACCTACCCGCCCTTCGCGGCGGTCAGCATGGTCCCGATGGCGCTCCTCGGACTGCACGCCGCGATCGCCGTCGGACTGCTCCTCAACCTCGCGGCGACAGCCGTGGTCCTAGGCATCCTGATGCCGCGCGAACTGCGTCGCCGACACGGCTGGTTCGGTTTCGCCTTGGCCATCTGCATGCTGGCCATGTTCGAGCCCGCCCGCGACACCTTCAGTTTCGGCCAAGTCAACCTTCTGCTGCTGGCACTCGTCCTCGTCGACGCCTGGCTGCTGTCCACCGGGCGCGGTCGCCGGGCGGGCGTCGGCATCGGGCTTGCCGCCGCGATCAAGCTCACGCCCGCGATCTTCATCGTTCTGCTGCTGCTCGCCCGGCGCCCCCGCGCTGCCTCGGTCGCGGCGGCCGTCACCGCGACCGCCACCGCCCTCGCGGCTTGGGCGGCACCAGATCCCTCCCGCTTCTACTGGACCGAGGCCGTCTGGGACACGACCCGCATCGGCCGCCTCGCCTATGTGTCCAACCAGTCCCTGCAGGGCGTACTGGCTCGGCTCGCCGACCCCGCCGAACCGAGCCGTATCGTCTGGGCGCTGGCCGCTCTCGCCGTCCTGGGCGTCTGGGCCTGGCGCGCCCACCGGGCCATCGCCGCCGACGACCTGATGGGCGCCTTCGCTCTGACCGGGCTCGTCGCCTGCCTGGTCAGCCCGATCACCTGGGTGCACCATCTCGTCTGGCTGCTGCCGTCCTTCGCGATCCTCGTCGAGGAGGGGCTGCGGCGCCGGCGGCTGCTGTGGGCCGCGGGCGTGTCGTACGTGCTCTTGTGCAGCAGCGTGGTGTGGCTGTGGTTCGACGACGCGTCCGGTGTCGACGGCTTCCTCGGAAGCAACCTCTACGTGTGGATCACCCTCGGCCTGCTGTTCGCCCTGCCCGTCGGTCAGACACGCGTGAACCATCTGGTGCGCAGCACCACGGCCACGGCTCCCGCACCCAGACAGGCCGCGCCCGAGATCGCCCCCGCCGCCGCCCACCGGTCGGAGCCGTCGGCGACCACCATGGCCGCGGGCACCGGCGCCGGGCCCGCCTGCGGTACGGAACGCGAGGGCACCAGCGAGCCCACCGGCTCGACACGCCCGGCGGCCCCGAAGCCCCAGTCGAGCAGCGAGCGCGCCTCTTCGTAGACGGCGAAGCGGCCGCCCGACCGAGGGTTCATCACCGTGACGACCAACGTGCGCCCGCCCCGGCGTGCGGCGGCGATGAGCGTGTTGCCCGCCTTGGAGGTGTAACCGTTCTTGACGCCGATGAGCCCCCTATAGGGCTCGACTCCGTCGGCTCCGGTCAGCAGCCGGTTGGTGTTCTGGATGTCGTACGACCGGCCCTTGACCGGGAATCTGGCCGTCACCGTGGCGCAGTACCGGGCGAAGTCCGCGTTGCGCAGCCCTGCCCGCCCGAAGACAGCCAGGTCGTACGCGGACGACACCTGGCCCGGCGTGTCGTATCCGTCGGGCGAGACAACCCGCGTGTCGCGGGCGCCGAGCGCGCGGGCCTTGGTCTGCATCTGGGCGGCAGTGGCACGCCAGCCGCCGTTCAACGCGGCCAGGACGCGCACGGCGTCGTTGCCAGAGTTGAGGAAGACACCCCGCCACAGGTCAGAGGCACGGTAGGTGCGCCCCGCCTCGACGCCGACACGGCTGCTGCCGTCCCCGACCCCCTTCAACTCCCGCTCCGTGACGGTTTGTTGGATCGCTGCGGGCAGCGTCGGCAGCAAGGTCACCGCGAAGAGAGCCTTCAAGGTGCTGGCGGGCGGCAGCTTGCGGTGCGCGTTGCGGGAGGCTAGCACCTCACCGGTGCCCGCGTCGGCCACCAGCCACGACCGGGCGGAGAGTTTGGCGGGCATCTTGGGCGCCCCGTCCCCGAGCCGTACGTGCGTCCCGGACCGGTACAGTCCCGTGGGCTTCGAGGCCGACGGGCTCGGCGCGAGCGGCTCGGCTTCGGCAGGCGCGGTGGAGACGTCGGCTCCGGTATGTGCCGCGGCAGCGGGGCTGGGTGCGAAGGCCAGCGCGGTGGCCATCCAGGCGGCGGAGCAGCAGACGGCGACACGGCAAGAGAGTCCGATGGTCATACCGCAAACGTAGGAATGGCCAGGGGACATCCCCGGCTCCCCGGGCCGAGCCGCGGCATCGAGCACCCGGATGCCGCAGCGGGGCCACGGCCTTGCAGGCGGGGGAGGCTCACCGGCCTCCGGGCACGGTCTGCTGGACCTGACGCAGAAACGTGGCGTTGTCCGGCGTGTCCCGCATCCGCTCCAGCAGAGTTTCGAGGCCCGCCTGCGTGTCGCCGCGGGAGTGCAGGGCGCGCCGCAGACCTCGTACCGCCGCCAACTCACTTGCCGGAACCAGGAGTTCCTCGCGTCGCGTGCCGGACGGCGTGATGTCGACGGCCGGAAAGATCCGCCTGGACGCCAGCGCGCGGTCCAGGCGCAGCTCCATGTTGCCGGTGCTCTTGAGCTCCTCGAAGTAGAAGTCGTCGGCACGCGAGCCCGTCTCCACCAGTGTCGTGGCGAGGATCGTGAGCGAACCGCCCTCCTCGGCAAGACGCGCGGCACCGAAGAGCCGCTTGGGCCCGGCGAGCGCGGCGGCGTCGACACCGCCGCTGAGGGTGCGGCCACCGGTGGCGGCCGCGTTGTTGTGCGCCCTGCACAGCCGGGTCAGCGAGTCCAGAAGGATCACGACGTCCTGCCCCGCCTCGACCAGCCGCTTGGCCCGCTCCACGGCCAGCTCGGCGAGCGCGATGTGCTGCTTCGGCGCCCGGTCGAAGGTCGAGGCCAGCACCTCACCGCGTACGGAACGCCGCATGTCGGTGACCTCCTCGGGACGCTCGTCGAGCAGCACCACCATCAGATGGCACTCGGGGTGGTTACCGGCCACGGCGGCGGCCAGCTGCTGAAGCAGCACCGTCTTGCCGGTCTTCGGCGGGGCGACGATGAGCCCGCGCTGGCCCTTGCCGATCGGCGAGACCAGGTCGATGACCCGGGTCGTCAGGCCGCCCGCCGGGTGTTCGAGCCGCAGCCGCTCGCGCGGGTGCAGCGGTGTGAGGTCACGGAAGTGCGGGCGGGAGCGCAGCTCTCCGGGTGAGCGGCCGTTGACGCGCTCGATCCCGGTGAGGGCGCGCTGCTTGCCGCGTACTGCTGCGCCTACGCCTTCGACGAGGTCTCCCTTGCGCAGGCCGTACCGGCGGATCAGCGCGGGGGAGACCTGGAGGTCGGTGGACTCGGGCAGGCAGCCGGTGGCACGCAGATGGCCCTGTCCGTTGGGGGTGATGTCGAGTACGCCGGTGGCCTGCTCCTGCGTGTGCGAAGTGGGCGGGCGTTCGAGTGTGGTGGTCATGTGGGTGGGTCCTTTCGCGGACGAATGCATGTGGTCGGGGGTCATGTAGGGGAGAGGCCGGATGACGGGGCGGCATGGTCACGCCCCGTACGGCGGAGACATCACCTCTCGTGCGGCGGGCGGGAACGCCCATGGCCGTACGTGAGTGAAGAGAGGTGGTGCTGAGAAGCTGCTTCGCCGGTCGGAAAAGGACGGGCGGATCAGCTGACTGAGATGAGACCAGCACCGGCGCCCTAGAAGGGGCGTACGCGAGTGCTAGAACAACCGTAGCACGGCAGGATTTTGATCAGCGGCGGGCGAGAAGTCCGTACAGGAGCGGGATGCGCGGGGAGCTGTCCGGCAGGCGCCACCAGCCGGACGAGGTGCGGTTCATCTCGGGCCAGCGGGGCCACGGAAGTTCGTCGCTCTCCCGGAGCCGCTCGATCCGCAGACCGGCTCCCACCAGAGCGCCCACGACCTCGCCGAGACCGTGCATCCACTCATAGCTGTCGGTCGCGCCCTGAACCGGCGGGCCGTCCGTGTACGTGTACCTGCCGGTCCGGTGTACGGCTGTCCCGCGGCCCAAGTAGTCGTGACGCAACAGGAGTTCGGAACCTTCGCCCTCGGCGGGCTTCGGGCCCAGGGAGTTGAGGAGGGGGTGGAACTCGGCGATGTACAACCGGCCCTCCGGACGCAGGAGTTGAGCGACCGTCGCCGCCCAGCGGTCCAGATCGGGCAGGTAGCACAGGGCGCCCTTGCCGGTGTAGACGACGTCGAACCGTCGCCCGCCGAGGGCTTCCACGGCGTCGTACACATTGGCCCGTACGTACTCGACGTCGGCGCCCGCACGCCCGGCGATGTCCGCCGCGGCCTTGGCCGACGCCTCGGAGATGTCGAGACCCACCGCCCGGGCGCCGCGATGGGCGAAGGCGATCGTCTCCGTGCCGAGGTGGCACTGGAGGTGGAGGACGTCACGGTCGGCCAGTTCACCGAGGTCCTCCCACTCCCAGGCGGCGAACCAGCGCTCCGGATCGAGGGAGGTGTCAAGGCCGTAGAACCGGCTGGCGAGGTGGACGGGGGTACGGGCGTCCCAGTTGGCCTGGTTGGCGCGCATCATCCGCTCGTGCTCGTCGGTCATGAACGTATCCAACCGCGGACGGGCTCCGGGTGGGAATAACTCCCCGATCCTCCCTGGTGCTTCCGGATGTGGCTGCCGTCCGGCAGGACAATCATGGGGAGGTGTCGATTCGGCGCCGGCCCGTTCGTCGGTGGGGTGTCAGGACCTCATGAGCACCAGGAGGAACCATGAAGTACATGCTGCTGGTCTGCGGTGACGACACCGCCGACGCATCCGGCATGGCCCCCGTCGAACCATGGGTCGAGGAGCTGAGCGCCCAGGAAAATGTACGACTGCATGGCCACCGGCTGCGGCTGCCCGCCGAGGCGGTCACGGTACGGGTGCGTCGCGGTGAAGTGCTGCGTACGGACGGGCCGTTCGCGGAGACGAAGGAATACGTCGCCGGGTACGACATCCTCGAGTGCGACAGCATGGAGGAGGCCATCGAGGCGGCCGCGAGGCATCCCGTGGCGACCATCGGGGCCATGGAGGTGCGCCCGTTCTGGGAGGACGAGGACGCCAAGGGAGAGATCCGCCGCCTCGACGACGAGCTGACGCAGGCCACGCGCGAGCGGGACATCGAACGGATGGCGGCCTGTTACGCGCCCGACGTCGAGGTCTTCCACCCCATGAGCGGTCTCGAGCAGCGCGGGATCGACGCCTTCCGCAAGGCCCAGGAATGGTGGTTCTCCACGGTCACCGGACCCGTGAGCCGTGACGTGCTGGAGTTCCGCGTCCGGGTGGACGAGAGCGTCGCGTTCAGCCACTCCCTCGTCCGGAAGCGCGCCACGCTCACCACCGGCGAGCCGCTGGACACCACGGTGCGGGTGACCACCGGCTATCGCGCCGCGGGCGACCGCTGGCAGATCGTCCACCAGCACCTTTCGGTCCCGTTCGACGCAGGCGTGGAGGAGAACCGGTCATGAAGTACGCACTGTTCATCTGCACCCCCGTCGGCGGCGAGGAACTCAGCCCCGAACAGATCGCCGACGATCCCCGTTTCACGTCGTACATCGACGAGGTGCGCAGCCGCGACATCGTCAAGGGCGGGGCACGGCTGAGGCCGGCCAGCGACGCCACCACCGTGCGCGTCCAGGGCGACGAAGTCCTGCTCAGCGACGGGCCGTTCGTGGAGTCCAAGGAGTACGTCGCCGGCATCGACATCGTCGAGGTCGCCGACCTCGACGAGGCCATCTCACTCGCCTCCAGGCATCCCGCCGCGCTCGGCGGCGGCTCCATCGAGGTGCGGCCGGTCTGGGAGTGAACGGTTGGGAGTGAACGACGTCGAGGAGGCGGTGGCCGCCGCCTTCCGCGAGGAATGGGGCCAGGTTGTCGCCACCCTGATCAGGGTGACCGGCGACTGGGACCTCGCCGAGGAATGCGCGCAGGACGCCTTCGCGCAGGCCCTGGACCGGTGGCGGCGCGACGGAGTCCCGCGCCGCCCCGGCGCCTGGCTGACCACGACCGCGCGCAACCGGGCCCTGGACGTGCTGCGCCGGGAGGCGGTGGGGGCGGCGAAACTGCGGGAGGTGGCGGTGCTGGCGCGGGACGACGGGCCGTACGACCCGGACGACGAGGACGACAGCGGGGTGACGGACGACCGGCTGCGGCTGATCTTCACCTGCTGCCATCCGGCGCTGCCCATGGAGGCGCGGGTCGCCCTGACCCTGCGTACGCTCGCGGGGCTGACCACGCCCGAGATCGCCCGGGCCTTCCTCGCACCCGAGGCGACGATGGCGCAACGCCTGGTGCGGGCCAAGCGGAAGATCCGTAACGCCGGAATCCCGTACCGCGTACCGCCGGCGCATCTGCTGCCCGAGCGCACGACCGGTGTGCTGGGCGTGGTGTACCTGCTGTTCAACGAGGGGTACGCCGCCACGTCCGGCGCCGATCTGGTGCGTACGAACCTGTGCGCGGAGGCCATCCGCCTCGCCCGCGTGCTGGCCCGGCTCATGCCCGACGAGCCCGAGACGCTCGGCCTGCTCGCGCTGCTGCTCCTGCACGACGCCCGGCGGGGCACGCGGGTGGACGCGGCGGGCGATCTGGTGACGCTGGAGGACCAGGACCGTACGGCGTGGGACCGCGCTGCGATCGACGAGGGCGCCGCCCTGCTGGAAACCGCTCTGCGCCGCGGCCGGCCGGGGCCATACCAGATCCAGGCCGCCATCGCCGCCTGCCACACCACTGCCGCCACGGCCGAGGACACCGACTGGGCCGATATCGCCGCGCTGTACGGGGAGTTGAGGCGCTTCGTGCCCTCCGCGGTGGTGGAACTCAACCGCGCGGTTGCGGTCGGCATGGCCGAGGGACCGGAGGCGGGGCTGGCCCTGCTGGCCGAGCTGGAGAAGGCGGGCGACCTGGCCGGATACCACCTGCTGCCCGCCACCCGCGCGGATCTTCTGCGGCGCATGGGGCGGACGGGGGAGGCGGCCGAGGCGTACGCGCGGGCGCTGGAGCTGGTGGAGAACGAAGCGGAGCGGCGTTTTCTCGAGAAGCGGCTCGCGGAGTGTCGATCGGCGTAGGGGGCGTTCGTCGGTGGGGTGAGTACGTGTTTCTGAACCGGGTGCTTCGGTCGGGTGTGTGAGCGCGCGATCCCCACCGTGTGGTGAAGCTGGGGGACAGCGGTGCCGTAGATGGCAGAGGTTCGGGCCAAACGCTGTCAGGCAGACAGCAGGTAGCGCACCGCCGTCTCTGCCAGATCGGCGATGAACGCGTCGTCCTCGACAGGTGCCGGCCTGGCGAATTCCGGACCGTAGGCGACACGGATGACCGACGCGGCGAAGACGGTGCTGAAGCAGGAGTGGACCGCGGTCTCGACGTCGGGGAGCGTGATGGCGTCCGCCGCCCGAAGGACCACCTTGGCGAATCCGTTCCCGAACTCCTGGCCGTAGCGGGAACCTCGGCGCCGGACTTCCGGATGCGACGCGGAGGTCAGGACGACGGCCCGTAGGAACCGTTCGTGGCGCAGGGACATGCCGACCGTTTCGGCCACTGCTGCGCGGACGAGTTCGGCCGGAGGCAGGTCTGCCCATCGGCTGTTGTCGGAGAAGACCTGCTGCTCCGCGCGCAGGCGCTGGATGCCGTGCTCGTAGACGGCGAGGAAGAGAGCGTCCTTGCTGGTGGTGCGGGCGTAGATGGCCGGCGGCGCGACTTCGGCCCGCTCGCATACGGCGGCGATGGTGAACGCCTCGTACCCGCCGTCCTCCAGGATGGACACCCCGGCATCGAGCACCCGGTTCCACGCCTCGCGACTGCGGCGCTGCTTGGGCGGCCGGATCTCCAGGTCGGCCGCTTGCGCCGCTTGGGCCTCGCCCATGACCTCAGCCTCCCATTCCCCAGGTGCATGCACAGGTCTTGACTGAACCGTAGTTCACACTACAGTCTGCGGCTAACAGTAGCGCTCGCTACTGTTTTCCTCCCGATGACGCGAGGTGTCCCCATGCCTGTTCCGAACAACCCCGGCGGCCGCGTCGCCGTCCTCGGCGCCGGTCCGGCCGGTATGGCCGCGGCCCTGTCCATAGCCCAGGCCGGTCACGAGGTCACCGTCTACGAGCGCTACCGCGAGGCGCGGCCGGCCGGCAACATCCTCAACCTGTGGCCGCCGCCCCTGAAGGCGCTCCGCGCACTCGGAGTGGACACCGAAGACCTCGGCTCCCCCACGGATTCCGAGTTCCGCAACCTCCGTGGCCACGTGCGCGTGCACGTCAAGCAGGACCCGGAGACCAAGCGCGCATACGGCGGCGGGTTCATCGGACTGCTACGGCCCGAACTGTACGAGCGGATGCTCGCCGCCATCCCGCCGGGCACCCTCCGGTTCAACCAGCAGGTGACCCGGATCGAGCAGAACGAACAGGCGGTCACTCTGCACTTCGCCGACGGCAGCACAGCGGAGCACGACGTACTGGTCGGCGCCGACGGCATCGACTCGCTGGTACGGCGCACGCTGTGGGGGGATACGCCCAAGCGCGAGCACCGACTGCACATCTTCGGCGGATTCACCTTCACCAACGTCCCCGGCACCGAACCGAACATGTGCGTCCTGACGCACAGCAGGACAGTGCAGGGAAGCTGGACATCGATCCGGCACAAGGGCCGCGACGGCTTCCAGTGGTGGGTACTCACCGCCACCGACCCCGACGCCCCGGCACCGTCCGACCTCAAGGCCGCGGCCACCGCGTTGGCCGCGGAGTTCCCCGCGCCCCTGCCCGGGCTGATCGCCCAGACAGAGCCGGACAACGTGCAACGCTGGGTGCTGCGCGACCGGCCCCGCCTGAAGCAGTGGTCCAAGAGACGGGCCACCCTCGTGGGCGACGCCGCACACCCGACCTCGCCCTACGCCGCCTACGGCGCGGGCATGTCCATCGAGGACGGCTACTTCCTCGGCAGGGCCCTGCGCGGCGTCGACCTCACCGACCCCACCGCCGTACAGCGTGCATTGCAAAGCTACGAGGACCCGCGCAAGCCCCACACCGCCCGGCAGGTCCAGCAAGCATGGATTCTCGGCAAGGTCTTCCACCACGCGCCGGCACCACTGCGGCCGGTCCGGGACTTCATCCTCGACCACACCCCGCTTCTGCAGAAGGTCGCAGGCGACACCAACCCCCGCGAAATCCAGAAGCAGCTGGCCCTCATCCAGGACTGACGTACCGCTGGAGGGGACTGGTCGATCCTGCGACGAGGTGTCCTGGCCAACGTCGCCTTTACTGAGAAGCCGCTCAACGGATCATGGAACGTGCGGGTCGAACAGGGTTCCTGGTCTGCTGCCGGTGCCGTCCTGGCTCCACGGCAGAGGCGGGCAGCCGCAAGGCTATTGCCACCGCCAGATGCTGGACGCGATCCGCTACCTGGTCGCGGGCGGGATCTCCTGGCGGGCGATGCCCGCGGACTTCCCCGCCTAGGGCCGGGTTTATTTCCTTCCGCGCCTGTGCCACCGCCCTCTGGCACCCGGTGCACCCGGAGGCAGGGGGCCGGGCGAGCCAGACATCTGGCTCGCGGGCCTCCGCCTGGGGAGCTGAGGGCTTCAGCCGAGGACGCTGTGGTGCACAAGAGGCCTTCGCCCCGTGTGCACCACAGCGCGCTCATGCCTGGCTAAGCTGGCCGCGATGTTCACCCCGGAGGGCCCCACGTTCCGCGAGCTCGCCGTTCAGGCGCTGTCGTCCGTCGAGCACGGCTACGACCTGCTCGCGCCGAAGTTCGACCACACCCCGTTCCGTACGCCGGACCCGATCCTGCGCTCCGTCGCCCGGGCGCTGGAGCGGATCGGACCCTTCGACAGCGGGCTCGATCTGTGCTGCGGCACCGGCGCGGGCATCGACGTGCTGCGCACCGTATGCCGGGAGCGGATCACCGGCGTCGACATCAGCGCGGGCATGCTCGCCGTGGCCCGCGAACAGACGCGTCCCGCCGGGCCGCCGGTGGCGTGGGTACGCGGCGACGTGCGCGCCTTGCCGTTCGGGCCGGCCTTCGACCTGGTGGTGAGCTTCGGGGCGTTCGGCCACTTCCTGCCGCGCGAACTGCCGGGGCTGTTCGGCCAGGTGCACTCGGTGCTGCGGCCCGGCGGACGGTTCGCCTTCCCCGTCGTGGCTCCGGCCCGCCCCGGCTCTCCCGGCTACTGGGCGCTCCTCGCCTTCGATACAGCGATGCGCGTACGCAACGCGGTGTGGCGACCCCCGTTCGTCATGTACTACCGCGCCTTCCGCCTCAGCGACGTACGCCGCGAACTGATCCGCGCCGGCTTCGTCGTGGACCTGGAGACACTCCCCGAGTTCGGCCGCAGGGACGACGGCAGTCCGCGCTGCCGGATGGTGGTGGCGACCCGCCAGGGGTAGCCGACGCCTTGAGGATCAGTGCTCCACAACGAGGGCGAGTGAGGTGACAGAGCTTTCGCAGCGCAGGCAGAGCGGCCCGATGTCCACTGGGACAGCGCTGGTGGCCGCCGTCACGCTGCTGGTGCTCACGAACCTGCTCAACAACCGGTGGGCGCCGTCCTGGATCGTGCTCAGCTCCGCGATCGCCTCGGCCGCGCTGATCGCGATCACTTTCCGGGCCGGTGGCGGGTGGGCCGACCTCGGACTGTCCCGGGACACGCTGCGCCGCGGTCTCGGCTGGGCGCTCGCGCTGGTCGGGATCGTCGCGGCGGTGTACCTGTGCGCGGCGGCCATGCCCGTCACCCGCGAGCTGTTCGAGGACGAGAGGGCGAGCGGACTGAGCGGCGCGGAGGTCGTCGGCCGGGTGCTGATCAAGGTGCCGATCGGCACGGTGCTGCTGGAAGAGGTCGCCTTCCGCGGAGTGCTCTACGGACTGGTGCTGCGCGCCCGCGGCCCGGTCGCGGCCACCTTGTTCTCCTCCGTACTCTTCGGCCTCTGGCACATCCTGCCATCGCGCCATCTCACCGACTCCAACCAGGCGGTGGGCTCACTCTTCGGGCATACGGCCCTCGGCACCGTCCTGGCCACCTTCGGCGCGGTCCTCCTCACCGCAGCGGCAGGCTGCCTGTTCTGCTACCTGCGACACCGCACGGGCAGCCTGCTCGCCCCCACGGGACTCCACTGGGCGACCAACTCACTCGGCTACGTGTTCAGCTCTGCGCTGGCCTGAACCGGCCCGAGCGCAAGAACCGGAACGGCGGCGTCCACGACGTAGCTCCATTGTCCATTCCCCTGAACTGGGCTTACGGACAACTCCCGTTGTCTCGAGAGTCGAGTCACCGGCCTCGCCGGCGACGTGTCCCGACGTGGAGGAGAGACGTACATGCCCAGCCAGCCTCGTACCAGCCGCCGCACCCTGGACTCCCGGAGGGAGTCACACGTACCGCATTCCCGCCATCGTGCAGGCGCCCAGGTCCGGTGACCTGCTCGCCTTCGCCGAGGACCGGCTCGGCGACGCGGACGACAACGGCAACATCAACCTCGTGATGCGCCGCTCCAAGGACGGCGGCCGTACGTGGGGCGAGCTGAAGGTGGTCTGGAGCGACGGAAGGAACAATTTCGCCCGACAACCAGGCATACCGCGACCTGAAGAACGCCATGGCCTGAGCCCGAGCGCCGGGAAACGACGAGTCCTCGCCCTCCCAAGGGCGAGGACCCGCAACTCCGCGACCGCGATGCCGGCAACCGCTCCCTCTACAGGCGCTTTGGCAGCCACGCCAACTGGGCCGCCTCCTGGTACGGGCCGCCGCCCTCATGGTCGTTGAAGTCGTACACCTCGATCGTCTTCTCCTCGTGGGGCCAGGCGTTGAATGCGGCGAACACCGTCGACGGCGGGCAGGTCTGGTCCTCCAGGGCCGCGGAGAACAGGGCGGGCGCCCGGCCCCGCGCCGCGAAGTGCACGCCGTCGAAGTAGGCCAGCGTGCGCCGCACCTGCTCGGTGCGACCGCGGTGCGTCTTGAGGTACTTGCCTATCTCCCGGTACGGATCGCGGTCCGTCAGCGTCGTCGCACGCGGGAAGTCGCACAGGAACGGCACGTCCGGGGCGATCGCCGCCAGATCCGGTACGAGACCGGCGACCGCGATCGTGATGCCGCCGCCCTGGCTGGAACCGACCGCCGCGGTGCGCGAGGCGTCGATCAGGGGATGCGAGCGGGCCGCCTCCACGGCCCGTACCGCATCGGTGAACACCCGCCGGTAGTAGTAGCTTTCGGGATCCTCGATCCCCCGGGTCATGAAGCCGGGAAACGCGGGTGCGCTGCCCACCGGGTCCGGTGTGTCACCGCCTCCCCACGCACTGCCCTGCCCCCGGGTGTCCATCACGAAGTGCGCGAAGCCCGCCGAGGCCCACAGCAGATGCGTATGCGGAAGTCCGCGCCCACCGCCGTACCCGACGAACTGGACGACCGCAGGCCGCGGTGTGTCCGCCGAGGCCGGCAGCGTCAGCCAGCCCTTCACCGGGTGACCGCCGAAGCCGGCGAACGTGACGTCGTACACCTTCACGGTCTTGAGCTGCGTCTCGACCGGCTCGAAGGAGGCGTCCAGGTCGTACTCGCGCGCCTCCTGAAGCGTCTTGGCCCAGAAGGCGTCGAAGTCCTCGGGCTCGACGGACGCGCTGCGGTAGTTCCGGAGCTGGTCGAGGGGCAGGTCGAACAAGGCCATGGATGACCGCCTTTACGGGATCACGGGACAGGGTGCGGATGATCACACCGTACGGTGGCCGTCAGCGCGCCACCAGACCCTTTTCCGCGCACCGGCCGCGCCCCGGTCATGCCCAGCGTCGACCCCACTCCGGTCCCGTACGGGCCCACTCGCGTTCCCACTCGGCCATGCGATGGCGCAGGGCGACGCGGCTCACGACGAAGTGTCCGGCCAGAACGACGGCCGCGGCGCCGCCGGCGCTGCAGCCACCCACCGCGAGCGCCTGCTGCCAGATCGCCGTGCTGTCCGCCGGGGCGGCGACCACCCGGCCCGCCTCGTCCAGCCATACATGGGCGTGGTCGCCGGGGCGGGTGCCGGCCGGGACCCGGGCCTCGCCCGTGCGCACTCGTGCGCCGGACTCGGTCCAGCGCACGGCGACCCAGTAGCTGGGCTGCTTGCCGCCTGTGGCGCTGGGTATCGCGGCGGGCGCCCGCTCGGTGACCTCCGCGCGCACCCGATGGCGTTCGGCCCGTTGCTCCGCGGCCGCGTCCCGCGCCGCGTCGTACGCCTGCCAGCCCGTGACGAGTCCGGCCAGCGGGGCGCCGACGCACAGCAGGACAGCGACAACCAGGGCCGTCCACGCCTCCACCACGTCACAGCGGCGGCGCAGCGGATTGGGCCGCCAACGCCAGCCGCGCACCCGCGTGCCCATGTCCACGCCTCCTCCCGTCGTACGTCGCCCGAGTTCCCCATCGGCGCCGAACGGACCCTCTGAGTCGCCATCCCGTCGCGGCCGGTGCACGCGCCGGCGCGAATCCGCCCGCGCACGACTGATACGCGCCCCGCGTGGAACCCGGGCCGGGACGAGGAGAGGCGTGAGCCATGGGCAAGGACATCCGGGCCATCACCGTCGGCATCGACGGCTCCCGCGCCGGCCTGGACGCCGCGGACTGGGCGGCCCGCGAGGCTCAGCGCCGTCACCTCGCGCTGCGCCTGCTGCAGGCCGGTCCGGACCCCGCATCGCCGCCGGACGGCGAGCCGTCCCGCGTGACACTCGACCGCGCCGCCGTCCAACTCGCGTACGCTCACCCGGCGTTGGACATCATGGCCCGTCGCACCGACACCCCCGCAATCCCGGCGCTACTGGCCGCCGCTGCGGAGTCGGAGGCGCTGGCCCTCGGCTCCCGCGGCTTCAGCGACGTCGCCGGTTTCCCGGTCGGCTCGGTCGCGCGCGCCGTGGCCGCCCGCGCCGAGCGGCCGGTGGTGCTGGTGCGCGCGGGAGAACTCCCCGAGGACGAACGCGTGCCCGTCGACGAGGCGACACCGCCGGCCCAGGTCCCGTACCTGCCGGTGGTCCTCGGCCTGGACCTCTCGCACTCGGCCGACCGCCTCATCGGCTACGCCTTCGACGCGGCCGCCACCCGCGCGGCACCCCTCCACGTCGTGCACGCCTGGACGCTGCCACCGCCGCCCGGCTACGCCGTCGGCACGCGAACGCTGGACGACACGGCCGGACTGGAGGACGCCAACCGCCGCTCCCTGGCGGTGATTCTGCAGCCGTGGCGCCACAAGTGCCCGGAGACGCCCGTCCTCGAGGAGGTGGCGTACGGCCTCGCGGGCCACCACCTGCTGAAGGCGTCGATCCAGGCGGGCCTGCTGGTCATCGGCCGCGCCACCTCCGGCGCGGGCCTCGGCCGGGTGGCCCACTTCGTGATCCACCACTGCGCTTGCCCGGTCGCGGTGGTCCCGCACGAGTAGCTCCGCTGGAGGTGCAGTTCGAATCTGCGGGTTCGTTGTGGCTGGTCGCGCCCGCGCGGCGGAGCCGCAAATTGATACAGCCCGCGCTCCTATCGGGGCCTGCGGCCCGCTCAAGCGGGGGCAGTTCCGCGCGCCCCTGTCGCGGCCCGCGGCCCTCAAGCGGGCCCGGTACCGCACCGGACGCCAATAAGGCCGCTCAGCGCCCGCCGACCAGCGTCAGCCGAAGCGTTCGATCCGGATACGGTCCACTGGCTGCCCCGCCTCGACGAGGAGCCGCGACGCATGCTCGGCGAACCCGTTGGACCCGCACACGTAGGCCTCCCAGCCGCCGTCCGGCGCGTCGGCCACGAGCGCCGCCACCTGTGCGGCCGACAGGCGTCCCACCGGCACGCCGGGCGGCGCGCTGCGCGTGAACACAGGTGTGGTCTCGGAGCCGTACTCCGACGCGTAGATCAACTCCTCGGGTCCGCGCGCCGAGACGAGCAGGCGCAGTGGCACGGACAGTGAGCGTGCCCGATGGTGGCGGACCATCGACATCAGCGGTACGACACCCGAGCCCGCGCCGACGAGAAGCGCGGGCCGGTCGCCGGTCCAGGCGAAGAAACCGCTGTTCGGGCCACGGACTTCGACCTGGTCGCCCGGCTCGGCGACCGCGTGGAACCAGCCCGACACCTCGCCGCCCTCGACATGGTCCAGAGTCAGCTCGATGTGCCCCACGTCATCGGGCGGCGACGCGATCGAATAGTGCCGCTGGGCGGTGTAGCCGTCCTCCGCCGTGAGCCGCAGCATCACGTGCTGGCCGGGCACATGGCCGCGCCAGCCGGGCACGGCGAACCGGAAGGTGGCCGCGCGCGGGGTCTCGCGGCGGATCTCGGTGAGCGTGGCGCGCTGCCAGGTCGTCGCCGTGTCGTTGTCCACGGCGATCCGCCCGGGCACGGCGAATCGGGTCGGGGGCGTGAACGTCCCGGTCACGCAAAGGTCTTCGGTCGTCTCAGTCACCGGAGTAGCGCTGCTCTTCCCAGGGGTTGCCGCGGTGGTGGTAGCCGTTCTGCTCCCAGAAGCCCGGCTCGTCGTGGTCCAGGAGCCTGAGGCCCGCGATCCACTTGGCGCTCTTCCAGAAGTACAGGTGCGGTACGAGCAGCCGTGCCGGACCCCCGTGTTCCGCGGGCAGCGGCTCGTCGCCGTACTCCCAGACGATCCAGGCGCGCCCGCCGGTCAGATCGGCCAGCGGGAGGTTGGCGGTGTACCCGGTGTGGGAGTACGCGACCGCGTGCGTCGCCTGCGGGGCCGGACGTACGAGATCCAGGAACGCGTCCAGCGACACACCCCCGAAGCGCACCCCGAACTTCGACCAGCTCGTCACGCAGTGGATGTCGCCCTCGTACGCGGACGCAGGCAGCGCGTGTGCCTCGTCCCAGGACCAGGTGCGCGGCTCGGCCACCAGCCCGTCGACCGTGAACGTCCAGTCCGCGGGCGCCAGTTCGGGCGTGACCTCGGCGGACAGGACCGGCCAGTCGTCGCCCGCGTCGTACTGGCCGGGCGGTAGCCCGGAGTTGGGGACGCGCGGGCGTCCGGTGAAGCCTCGGGTGACATGCATCGGTCCACGGTACCCGGCGCCCGCACGGGGAATGAGTGCGGGAATAGCCGCCCGGCGATCTTCCCGGCATGCTGAGCTGAGCAGGCGCAGCCCGGTGGAGAATCCCGGTGGAGGAAGAGGAAGCAGATGCCCAAGGCGTACGTCTTCACGCGGTTCGGCGGTCCGGAGGCCGAGGCCCTCGTCGACCAGGACCGGCCGAGCCCCGGTCCCGGTCAACTCCTGGTCGCCGTACGGGCGGCGGGTGTGAACCCCGTCGACTACAAGCAGCGCAACGGCTACGCACGCCCGGGCCAGACGGCGCGCGAGCTGCCCGCGGTGTTCGGCAACGAGGCCGCCGGAGTGGTCGAGGAGATCGGCGAGGGAGTCACCGGCTTCACGGTGGGCGACGCGGTGTTCGGCAACCCGGTCGGCGGCGGCTACGCCGAGTACACCCTGCTGCCCGTCCCGGTGACCGCGCACAAGCCCGACTCGGTCTCCTTCACGGACGCGGCGGCCCTGCCGGTCGCGGGGGCGACGGCGTACGACGGCATCCGTCAGCTCGATCTGCCGGCCGGTTCGACGCTGCTGGTCACGGGCGTCGGCGGTGGCGTGGGCGTGGCGGCCACCCAGATCGCGCGCGCCTTCGGGGTGAAGGTCATCGGCACGGCCAGCGCGGGCAAGAAGGACTTCGTCGAGTCGCTCGGAGCCGTGCATGTGCCCTCGGGCCCGGACTTCGTGGCCGGCGTACGGGCCGCCGCCCCGGACGGCGTGGACGCGGTCTACGACCTGATCGGCGGCGAGGTCCTCGAAGCAGCGGCCGAACTCCTCACCGACCGTACGAAGTTGATCACGGCCGGCGGCAAGGACATAGTGGGCCGCCTCGGCGGCGCCCCCGTCGCCCGGGCCCGCAACGCCGCGATCCTCGACGAGGTAGCCCGCCTTGTGGCCGACGGCAAGCTGAACCCCCACGTCACGCAGACATTCCCCTTGTCCCGCGCCGGGGAGGCACTGCGGCTGGTGGAGGACGGCCACGCCCGCGGGAAGATCGTCATCGAGATCGGCGGCTGAGCGGATATTGGGCGGCGGTGTGCGCCCCTTCACGGGCGTGGGGCTGTTTCAATTTGCGGCTCCGCCGCGATGGGGGCCCCGCTCGAGCGGAGCCGAGAGTGGGGGAGCGACCAGCCACTGACCACCAGCACTCGCCTGCGAACCCAAACCCACCACCCCCATAGGCGCCCCGCGGTCGAGCCCGGAGGGCCTCGTGAGGGCAGCCGCGCCCCGTGTAATGTTGCCGTCCGGCTGCGGACCGCCCCAGCCGTGCAGGAACCGAGGAGGTGAGCCCCATTTCCGCTGTGTCAGCTCGGGTGCTCTCGCCTCAGGGGTTCACCGCCGCCAGGTGACCGGGAGAGCACTCTTCGGGTTCCCGAAAGGCTCTCGGCCTCCATGCCCAAATCCTCCATCCCTTCCGTCTCGTATGCCACTGTCGTCGCCGCACTCCGCACCGCGGGCTGTGTCTTCGCCGAGGACGAGGCGCGGCTGATCGTCTCCACCGCCCGCACCCCGGCCGAACTCACCGCCATGGTGGACCGCCGCTCCGCGGGCCTTCCCCTCGAACACGTCCTGGGCTGGGCCGAGTTCTGCGGTCTGCGCATCGCCGTCGAGCCGGGCGTCTTCGTGCCACGCCGACGTACCGAGTTCCTGGTCCAGCAGGCCCTCGCGTCGACCCCCGAAGCCCCGGCCCCCGTCATCGTGGACCTGTGCTGCGGCTCGGGCGCGGTGGGCGCCGCGCTCGCCGCTTCCCTCCCCGGCGCCGAGCTGCACGCCGCCGACATCGACCCGGCCGCGGTGCGCTGCGCCCGACGGAACGTCGGCGGGCGCGGCCACGTCCACGAGGGCGACCTCTTCGAGCCGCTGCCGCACACTCTCCGCGGCCGCGTCGACATCCTGGCCGCCAACGTGCCGTACGTCCCCACCGAAGAGGTCGGCCTCCTGCCCCCGGAGGCCCGCGACCACGAACCCCTCGTGGCACTCGACGGCGGAGGAGACGGGCTCGACACCCTGCGCCGGGTGACCGCCGAGGCCCCGCAATGGCTGGCCTCCGGCGGCATCCTTCTGGTCGAGACGAGCGAACGCCAGGCACCCGTCGCCGTCGAAACCTTCGCCGACGCCGGACTCGTCCCGCGCCTGGCGGTGTCGGAGGAGCTGTACAGCACCGTCGTCATCGGAACGAGGTCCTAGTCACATCCCGCCTCCACTATTGTGCAACTAGTTGCAAAAAGCTCGGCCCCTCGTCTACAACAGATCGCACAACACCGAGCACGGAGGGGCCCATGAGCCGTTACCCGCACCTGCTGACCCCGCTCGATCTGGGCTTCACCACCCTGCCCAACCGCGTGCTCATGGGCTCCATGCACGTGGGCCTGGAGGAGGCGGAGCGCGGCTTCGAGCGCATGGCGGAGTTCTACGCGGCCCGGGCCCGCGGGGGAGTGGGGCTCATCGTCACGGGCGGCATCGCGCCCAACGAGGCGGGACGACCGTACAAGGGCGGTGCCAAGCTCACGACCGAGGCGGAGGCAGAGCGGCACACCGTCATCACCGAGGCCGTGCACCGCGAGGGCGGCAGGATCGCGATGCAGATCCTGCACTTCGGGAGGTACGCCTACCACCAGGACCTCGTCGCGCCCAGCGCTCTCCAGGCCCCGATCAGCCCCCATGTCCCGCACGCGCTCACCGACGACGAGATCGAGCGGACGATCGACGACTACGCCCGCGCCGCCCGCCTCGCCCGGCAGGCCGGCTACGACGGCGTCGAGATCATGGGCTCCGAGGGCTACCTCATCAACGAGTTCATCGCCACCCAGACCAATCACCGCGAGGACCCCTGGGGCGGCTCGTACGAGAACCGCATGCGCTTCCCCGTCGAGATCGTCCGCCGGGTTCGCGAGGCGGTCGGCGAGGACTTCGTCATCGTCTTCCGGCTGTCGATGCTGGACCTGGTGCCAGGTGGATCGACGCTGGACGAGGTGATCGCGCTCGCCCGGGCCGTCGAGGCCGCCGGAGCGACGATCATCAACACCGGTATCGGCTGGCACGAGGCGCGGATCCCGACCATCGCGACTTCGGTGCCGCGGGGCGCGTACGCCTGGGTGACCAAGAAGGTCATGGGCGCCGTCTCCATCCCGCTGGTGACGACCAACCGCATCAACACCCCTGAACTCGCCGAGCAGTTGCTCGCCGACGGCTACGCCGACATGGTGTCCCTGGCCCGCCCGATGCTCGCCGACCCCGAATTCGTCAACAAGGCACGGGACGGGCGCCCCGACGCCATCAACACCTGCATCGGCTGCAACCAGGCCTGCCTCGACCACACCTTCAGCGGCAAGATCACCTCCTGCCTGGTCAACCCACGCGCCTGCCACGAGACCGAGCTGGTCCTTGCGCCGACCCGGCACCGTAAGCGCGTCGCCGTCGTCGGGGCGGGCCCCGCCGGACTCGCCTGCGCGGTCTCCGCCGCCGAACGCGGCCACGACGTCACGCTCTACGACGCGGCGCGCGAGATCGGCGGCCAGCTGAACGTGGCCCGCAAGGTCCCCGGCAAGCAGGAGTTCGACGAGACGCTGCGCTACTTCCGTACGCAGCTCGAACTGCGGGGAGTGGAGGTGCGGTTGGGCACGTACGTGACCGCGGACAACCTCACCGAGTACGACGAGGTCGTGATCGCGACCGGTGTCACCCCACGCACGCCCGAAATCCCCGGCGTCGACCACCCGAGCGTCGTCGGCTACCTCGACGTGCTGCGCGACAGCGCGCCCGTCGGCGATCGCGTCGCGATCCTCGGCGCGGGCGGCATCGGCTTCGACGTCGCCGAGTACCTGAGCGACAGCGGCGACAAGGCGAGCGAGGACCCGGCGACGTACTTCCGGCAGTGGGGCGTCGACATGGACCACCGCACGCCCGGCGGCCTCGCCGCGCCCGAGCGGCCCACGTCGCCGCGCTCCGTCCACCTCCTGCAGCGGAAGCCCTCCAAAGTCGGCGCCGGGCTCGGCAAGACCACCGGCTGGATCCACCGCACGGAGCTCAGGCATCGCGGGGTCACCATGATCCCGGGGGTCCGGTACGACCGGATCGACGACGAAGGCCTGCACGTCACCGTCGGCGGGCAGAGAACGGTCCTGCCGGTCGACACGATCGTGCTCTGCACCGGGCAGGAGCCCCGCCGCGACCTGTACGACACGCTCCGCACCGCCGGTCGCAGCGTGCACCTCATCGGCGGCGCCGACGTAGCCGCCGAACTGGACGCCAAGCGCGCGATCAAGCAGGGCACGGAGCTGGCGGCGGCGCTGTAGCCAATGGATCGCCTTTCGGTGCCGTACCTAGGATGAGTTCATGTCACTGCCGCACGCCATCCTCACCGCCCTGCTGGAGAAGCCGTCGTCGGGCCTTGAGCTGACCCGGCGTTTCGACAGGTCGATCGGCTACTTCTGGTCGGCGTCGCATCAGCAGATCTATCGCGAACTGGGCAAACTGGAGGCCGAGGGCTACATCCGGGCCCTCACGGACGAGCAGCCGGCCCGCGGGCAGAAGAAGAGCTACGAGGTCCTGCCCGCAGGCCGCGCCGAACTCACCCGCTGGACCGCCGCCTCCCAGGACCCCAAGCCCCTGCGCGACCCGCTGCTGCTGCGCCTGCGCGCCGCGGCCGTGGTCGGCACCGCGGGCATCGAGGCGGATCTGCGCCGCCATCTCGACCTGCACCGGCGGCAGTTGGCGGAGTACGAGGAGATCCAGCAGCGGGACTTCCCGCCCGGCAGCAAGACGCCCCAGGACCGGCTCCAGCACCTCATCCTGCGCGCCGGGATCGACCTGGAGACCTTCTGGACCGGCTGGCTGACGCATGCGCTGGAGGAGTTCGGGCGACTGCCCGCGCAGGATCCGGCCTCCCGGGAGTCGACGGTGTGATCTGAGCCGGCTGGACTGTGGTCAGAGCCGGTTGGGCTTGGCGCGGCGGCGCAGGACCCAGGCCGTGGCTCCGACGCCCGTCGCCACCAGGATTCCACCCGCCGTGTAGGTGACGGTGCTGTAGTCCTTCGCGGAGCCGCCCGTACCGCCCATGACCCCGCGTGTCGCCGTGGCCGTCGGTGAGGGCGACCGCGTCGGCGTCGGCGAGGGCGATGGGGTGGCCGTCGCGGAGATCGTGGGGCTCGTGCCCGTGGACACGGTGATGGACTGGGTGCCCGCCGTCGTGCCGTTGTCGCAGACCACGATGACGGTGTACGTGCCCGCGCTGACGCCCGACCACGAGGCGCTCTGGCTGCTGGTGCCGGACAGCGCCACCTGGCGCCCCTGGGCGAAGTTCGTCTGTCCGCTGGACAGCAGCGAGGCGTCGCCGCCGCCCGGGCACGAGGTGGTGTTCACCTGGACCGTGGACCCACTGGAGGTCACGGTGATCTGTGTGTTCACCGCGGCAGCGGGCCCGGCAGTGAGGGCCAGTGGCAGCGCGGCGGAGGCCGCCACGGTCAGACCGGCGCGGACGAACATCTGAGTAGTACGCATTGGACTGCCCTCCGGCGGCACGGTTGGCGGTACATCCCATGCGCCGCCGAGGGTTGGGAAACGCCCGTGCTGCCCTGGGACGAGCCAATGCGCACTCCACCGCCCCCGCACGCGGGGCGGGCCCGGCCAGGTGACGGAGTCCTCCGTACGGCGTACCCGGACGGCGCGCCACGCCGTGTCACCGAACCGGCGGCCCACTCCGCGTCCGCCGCGTCACACCTTCCGGTACGTGTACGCCTCCGAAGCCGCCGCTTCCACCGCCGCGAGGTCCGCTCCCGACGAGGCCGTGACGACCGCGGCGACCGCGCCCTCGACGAAGGGGGCGTCCACGAGGCGGGTGTGGGCCGGGAGTTCGTCGCCTTCGGCGAGCAGGGTCTTCACGGTGAGGACCGCGCTGCCGAGGTCGGTGAGTACGGCGACACCGGCGCCGCGGTCCACGGAGGCGGCCGCGGCGGAGATCAGCTCGGCGCTGGTCCCGAGGCCACCGCCCTCGACCCCGCCCGCCGGAGCCACCGCCGCGGTGGTGCCGCCGCCCGCGAGCCCTACCGCCAGCTCGGCGACCGAGGCGGCCACCGCGGCACTGTGCGACACGAGCACGATCCCCACCAGCTTCTCGTCACTCACCGGCCGCCTCCTCAAGAGCCGCGATCAGCAGGGCCGAGGACGTAGCGCCCGGATCCTGGTGCCCGATGCTCCGCTCGCCCAGATAACTCGCCCTGCCCTTGCGGGCCTGCAAGGGCGTGGTCGCCAGGGCGCCCTCCTCGGCGGCGGCCCGCGCCGCCGCGAAGGACTCGCCGAGCGCTGCGACCGCGGGCACCAGCGCGTCGATCATGGTCTTGTCGCCGGGCGCCGCCCCGCCGAGCTGCATCACCGCGTCCACTCCGGTGCGCAACGCGTCTGTGAACTGATCCTCGCTGACCTCGGCCGCGTCCCCGAGCGCCTTCCCGGTACGGCGCAGCAGAGTGCCGTACAGCGGACCCGACGCACCGCCCACCGTCGAGATCAACTGGCGTCCGGCGAGCATCAGGACGGCACCCGGCGTGCCCGGCGCCTCCTTCTCCAGCGTGGCCGTCACGGCCGTGAAGCCGCGCTGCAGATTGCTGCCGTGGTCGGCGTCGCCGATCGGCGAGTCGAGGGCGGTGAGCCGCTCCGTCTCGCGGTCGACGGACGCGGCGGTCGCCGTCATCCAACGGCGGAAGAAGTCGGCGTCGAGCACAGGATCTCCTCGCATGGTGTTTACGTGGTCGTCGAGCTTGTCCGGTAGGGGAGTTGACCGGCCTCAGGTGCCCCAGCGCAGGCCCGCCGTACGCACCGGAGCGTCCCACAACCGAAGAAGCTCCTCGTCGATCTGACACAGCGTCACCGATGCTCCGGCCATGTCGAGTGAGGTGACGTAGTTGCCGACGAGCGTGCGCGCCACTGCGACGCCGCGCTCGGTCAGGACGCGTTGCACCTCCGCGTTGAAGCCGTACAGCTCCAGGAGCGGTGTCGCGCCCATGCCGTTGACCAGGACCAGCACCGGATTCTTGGGGCTCAGGTCCTCCAGGATCGCGTTCACCGAGAAGTCGGCGATCTCCCGCGACGTCATCATCGCGCGCCGCTCACGGCCGGGCTCGCCGTGGATGCCGATGCCCAACTCGAGCTCGCCGGGCGGGAGATCGAAGGTGGGGCTGCCCTTGGCCGGAGTGGTGCAGGCACTCAGGGCGACACCGAAACTGCGGGAGCTCTCGTTGACCTGACGGGCCACCGCCTCGACGCGCTCCAGCGACTGGCCCTCCTGCGCCGCGGCGCCCGCGATCTTCTCCACGAACAGAGTCGCGCCGGTGCCGCGCCGCCCCGCCGTGTAGAGGCTGTCGGTCACCGCCACGTCGTCGTTGACGAGCACCTTCGCCACCTGGATGCCCTCGTCCTCGGCGAGCTCCGCCGCCATGTCGAAGTTGAGTACGTCCCCGGTGTAGTTCTTCACGATGAACAGCACGCCGGCGCCGCTGTCCACGGCGGCGGCCGCCCGCACCATCTGGTCCGGCACCGGGCTGGTGAACACCTCTCCCGGACAGGCCGCCGACAGCATCCCCGGACCCACGAACCCGCCGTGCAGCGGCTCATGCCCCGAACCACCGCCGGAGACGAGGCCCACCTGCCCGGCGACCGGAGCGTCCCGCCGTACGATCACCCGGTTCTCGACATCCACGGTCAGCTCGGGATGAGCGGCCGCCATGCCCCGCAGCGCGTCCGTGACAACCGTCTCCGCGACGTTGATGAGCATCTTCATTCCGTACCTCCGGGTGAGGTGAGCAGCCGTGGCCGCGTCCTGGATCTCTCAAAGCCTGCGGGTCAAGTATCGATCGCCGAGTGCGGTTGGGCACCGGTGGGAACGGCGGATCTCGTGCCCTCTTGGTGACGCCGCCGGGTTTGACCAAGCGGCGTACGGCAACTCGGTCAGCGTGTCAGCGACAGATCAGCAGGAACTCGTCCGTTTCCTCGAGGACCGGTTCGCCTGTGCGCAGGCGTGTACCGAGTGCGCGCGGGTGTGTGCGCTGCGCGCGAGTCTCGCCGATCTCGACGGTCCCGAAGACCAGCAGCTGCTGCGGCGCAAGAGCATCATGTGCGCGGAGGTCTGCGACGCGACCTGCCGCCTGCTGGCCGAGCAGACCTGGCAGGACGAGGCCGGAACACGCGCCCAGGTCGAATGGTGCCGCGCCGTCTGCCTGGAGACCGCGCACGTCTTCGACCGGAACCCCGACGCCGAAGAGGGCGCCCAGTCCTGCCGGGACTGCGCGCGCGCCTGCACGGAGTTCCTCGCCCAGCTGAGGTGACGAGCCAGCAGTGGCGAGGGCCGTCCCGAGGTGACGGACCGCCTCGCCCATCAGTACCCGAACGCCCGGCTTGCTGTGATGACAGCCGCCCCGAGGCGACGGACCGCCGCCCGGCCCTCGGCTCGGTCAGGCCCCGAGCGCTCGGCCCACCCGTACGTTCCAGCGCCCGGCCCGCCCGCTGAGCTCCGTCGCCGTCAGCGGTGGTACGTCGATCCGCCAGAACGCCGGCTCCGGAGCACCTAGAGCCCGTACCACCACGGCCCGTACGATCTCCGGCTCGACAACGGCGAGAGTCCGGCCCTCGAACTGCCCAGCCGCGTCCAGCCACTTGGCGACCCGATCGCACAATCCGCGTACGGATTCACCGCCGTGCGCGGCGTACGACGGATCCGCCAGCCAGCGCGCGACCGCCTCCGGCTCCTCGGCGCTCACCTCGGCCAGGCTCGTGCCGCGCCAGCGGCCCACGTCCAGTCCCACCAACTCTGGCTCGTCCGCGGCGTCGAGACTCAGCGCGACGGCCGTCTCGCGGCAGCGCACACCGGGGGAGACCAGGGCCCGCTCCGCAGCGGGCAGCGAACCCGCGGCCGCCTCCGCGAGCCGCAGCCCGGAGGCGTCGAGGGAGCATCCGTCGTCGAAACGCGCCTCCCGCAACGCGGCACTGATCGCTGGTGAGATCAACATCACTCGGCTGGTCATCGGCCCACTCTCGTACTCAAACGCCCGCTCAAAGCCCTTGCCCGCACCGGGAATTGGCGCGCGACCAGGGGAACGGCGCACGCTCCGGCACCCCGTGCGCCCTTGGCCGCCTCCCCACTTCGCGGTACGGTCACGTCGAAATTGACGACGGTTCGACGGAAGCCGGTGAGAATCCGGCACGGTCGCGCCACTGTAAGCCCGTACCGACCGCCTCCCACCAGGGGCGGTTCAGTCCGGGTAAGTCAGACCCGTGGCCGTCGTCCTGTGCACCACCAAGACGGGACGCGAGTTCCCCAGGAGGTCCTGCCACATGGCGCAGTCCGTCGCTCAGCCGAGCGCAACCAACCCCGCCGCACCGGCCGCCGTGCCGGCCACGCTGCCGATCGGCGCGATCGCCCCCTGGGCGGTCTTCTTCGGCATCCTGATGCTGGTCCTGCTCTACTTCGTCGGCGCCGAGCAGGGTGCCACCTCGCTGCTCTCCGGTGAAGGCGTGCACGAGTGGGTGCACGACGCCCGCCATCTGCTCGGCTTCCCCTGCCACTGACGGCGACGAGGAAGCGTACGAGCACATGGATTCAGCAACCGTCAGAAACCTCCTGGTGCGTGGCATGCTCGCGGGACTCGCCGCGGGCCTGCTCGCCCTGGTCGTCGCCTACTTCCTCGGCGAACCACGCGTCGACGAGGCCATCGCCTTCGAGGAGGCCCACGCCCACGAGCACGGCGGCGAGGAACTCGTCAGCCGCACCATGCAGTCCACCGCCGGCCTGAGCACCGGCGTCCTCGTCTACGGCGTCGCGTTCGGCGGTATCGCCGCCCTCGCGTACTGCTTCGCACTCGGCAGGATCGGCCGCTTCGGACCGCGCTCGAGCGCGCTGCTGCTGTCGACCGCGGGCCTGCTCGCGGTCTACGTCGTGCCGTTCCTGAAGTACCCGGCCAATCCGCCCGCCGTCGGCGACCCCGACACCCTCAACGAGCGGACCACGCTGTACTTCCTGATGGTCGTCCTCAGCGGGCTGCTGGCCGTCGGCACGGTGATCCTCGGCAAGCGCCTCGCGCCACGCCTGGGCAACTGGAACGCCACCCTCTCCGCAGGAGCCTTCTTCGTCCTCGTCGTCGGCCTGGCATACGCCGTCCTGCCGTCGTACAACATGGTCCCGGAGGGCTTCCCTGCCACGCTGCTGTGGCAGTACCGGCTCGCCGCCCTCGCCATCCAGGTGACCCTGTGGACCGCGTACGGCCTGGTCTTCGGGTACCTCGCGGAGCGCGTGCTGGCTCCGCGTACGGCTGCCGCCCCGCCCAAGGGGGCAACGGCCGTCGCGCACTGAGCCGTTGAACAGGGAAAGGGCTCCCGGCCTCGGCCGGGGGCCCTTTCGTCTGTGTCCGACCCTCCTGTGTGTTCCCAATTTCTGAAACAGGTTCTACGGTGTGCGCCGTCAGGACCGGGCGGCCGGAGCGGCAGGCCAGTGGGAGCCAGGAGGCGCCGTGCATCTCGAATACACGCCGGAGCAGCAGGAGTTGCGCACCGAACTGCGCGCCTACTTCACCGAGTTGGTACCGGAGAACGTGCACGCCCGGTACGCCGACCCGGCCGCGCAGAAGCGGTTTTACCGCGAGACCATCCGCCGGCTCGGCTCCGACGGCTGGCTCGGGGTGGGCTGGCCGAAGGAGTACGGCGGGCGCGGGCTGAGCCCGATGGAACAGTTCATCTTCTTCGACGAGGCCGCCCAGGCGGGCGTACCGCTGCCGCTGATGGCGCTGAACACGGTCGGGCCGACGATCATGCAGTTCGGCACGGACGAGCAGAAGGCGTACTTCCTGCCGAAGATCCTCTCCGGCGAGATCGACTTCGCGATCGGCTACAGCGAGCCCGACGCGGGCACGGACCTGGCCGCGCTCAAGACCAGGGCCCTACGGGACGGTGACGAGTACATCGTCAACGGCCAGAAGATCTGGACGACCAACGGTGACACCGCCGACTGGGTGTGGCTGGCCGTCCGTACCGACCCGGACGCGCCCCCGCACAAGGGCATCACCATGCTCCTCGTGCCGACGACCGACCCTGGCTATTCCTGCACCCTCATCAACACCCTCGCCTCGCACGACACCACCGCGAGCTACTACGAGAACATCCGCGTCCCCGTCTCCCGCCGCGTCGGCGAGGAGAACAAGGGCTGGCGGCTGATCACCAACCAGCTCAACCACGAACGCGTCACCCTCGCCGCCCACGGCACCATGGCCATCCGCGCCCTGCACGACGTGCAGCGCTGGGCCATGGAGACCAAACTCGCCGACGGCCGCCGCGTCGTCGACCTGCCCTGGGTGCGCCGCCGTCTCGCCCAGACCCACACGAAGCTCGACGCGATGAAGCTCCTCAACTGGCAGATGGTGAACGCGGTTCAGGAAGGCACCCTCACTCCCCAGGACGCCTCCGCCGTGAAGGTGTACGGCTCCGAGGCGCGCCGCGACGCGTACGCCTGGCTCATGGAGATCGTCGCCGCGGCGGGCGCCCTCAAGGAGGGCTCGGCGGGCACGGTCCTCCATGGCGAGCTGGAGCGCGGCTACCGCTCGGCCGTGATCTTCACCTTCGGCGGCGGGAACAACGAGATCCAGCGCGAAATCATCTCGTGGATCGGTCTGGGCATGCCGCGGGTGCGCCGCTGAGTGCTTGTGACGAGGCTTTTTAGTTGGCATAAAAGCGGGATAGTTGGCACTGGGCGGAGCGCTTGGCCTGACGCGCGATGGGCTTGGCTCGTTGGCGTCCTGGGCCCGCTGATCTGCTAATTCCTCAGGGCCAGCGCAACTGGGCCGTGCAGGGCTGAGGCGGCGGCCGATACTGAGGTCGCCGGCGTCCCGGATGTTGAACGGCGCCAGGCCGATCCTCTGGGCGCTCCGCCGCCCATCTGTGTCAGGCGGCGGCGATCACGTACCCGTCTGCGTCCCGCCAATCCGGGGTGGAGACGGCACCGAGTCCTGACGGGGCTCGGGCCCTTCGCGACTTTCTCCACAACAGGCCGATAGCCTGGCTGGCCCGGAAGAAAGTATGGACACATTGGGCTGAAGTCTTCTAGCCTTGTCGGCGGACCATCACGGTCGTCGATGTGACCCGACAGCGCGGTAGCCATCGACTTCTACTGTTTCCGAGCGGTTGCCCCCGCTCGGCCCCCGCTCGGCGTAGTGGCCTGCTGAAGCACACCCAGCGGGCCGAAGCGGCGACATCCCGCTACGGCATCGGCGCGGCAGCGCGCGCCCCAAGCCTGGCAGCCACCTGTTCAGGAAGGGGAGTGCATTGTCATGTTCATGAGAATCAAGAGGGCTGCAGCCGCGCGTTGGCCGGCCATCGGTTCGGCTCTGCTCCTGGTCGCGGCCACTCTCACCGCGGCCTTATCCAGTGCGACCCCGGCCTCGGCGCACCCGATCAACGCCGCCGACTTCCAGCAGGTCCAACTGGCCCGCGGGGTCGCGGAGGTCGGTGAGCCGATGTCGCTGGCCGTACTCGCCGACCGGTCGGTGCTGCATACCGCTCGCAACGGGACCGTGCGCCGCACGGATGCCAACGGCACCACCACGGTGATCGGCAGCATCCCCGTATACGTACACGACGAGGACGGTCTGCAGGGCATCGGCATCGACCCGGGTTTCGCCACCAACCGGCACATCTACCTCTACTACGCCCGGCCGCTGTCCACACCAGGAGGCGACGCACCGACCACCGGCGGCAACTGGTCGGCGTGGCAGGGTGTCAACCGGCTTTCCCGGTTCACGCTCAACGCCGACTTCACGCTCAACCAGTCCAGCAAAGTGGACATCCTCGACGTGGCGGCTGACCGAGGCATCTGCTGCCACGCCGGCGGAGACATCGACTTCGACGCGGCAGGCAACCTGTACCTGTCCACAGGCGACGACACCAACCCGTTCGAGTCCGCCGGATATTCCCCCCTCGACGAGCGGGCCAACCGCAACCCGGCGTTCGACGCGCAGCGCACCGCCGCCAACACCAACGACCTGCGCGGCAAGATCTTGCGAATCAAGGTGAACGAGAACGGGTCGTACTCGATCCCGGCGGGCAACATGTTCCCGCCCGGCACGGCCAGGACCCGGCCGGAGATCTACGCGATGGGCCTGCGCAACCCGTTCCGGATGAGCGTGGACAAGGCCACCGGCATCGTCTACGTCGGCGACTACGGCCCCGATGCCGGCGCCACCTCGGCGCGCGGGCCGCAGGGCCAGGTCGAGTTCAACCGCGTCACGGGCCCGGGCTTCTACGGCTGGCCCTACTGCACCGGCACGAACACGAGCTCCGAGACGTACGCCGAGTGGGACTTCGCCACCAACACGGCAGGCGCGAAGTACAACTGCTCGGGCGGGCCGACGAACAACTCGTTCCGCAATACCGGCTTGAGCACGCTGCCCCCCGCCAAGGCCGCCTGGATCCGTTACGGCGGAGACGCAGGCAGCCCGCCGGCGTTCGGCGGCGGCTCGGAGTCGCCGATGGCGGGCCCGGTGTACCGGTACGACCCCGACGTCAGCTCGCCCACGAAGTTCCCGCAGTCGTTCGACGGGCAGTTCTTCGCCACGGAGTTCGGCCGCGGCTGGATCAAGCCGATCCACCTCAACGCCGACGGCTCCCCGGGGACCATCGACAGCTTCCCCTGGAACGGCAAGCAGGTGATCGACTCGGCGTTCGGCCCGGACGGCTCCTACTACGTGCTGGACTACGGCACCGGGTGGTACCAGGGCGACCAAAACTCCGCCCTTTACCGCTTCGACTACGTCGGCGGCGGCAACCGGGCGCCCACGGCGATGGCCGGCGCCAACCGGACCTCCGGCGCGGCGCCGCTGACCGTGACCTTCTCCTCGGCCGGCTCATCCGACCCTGACGGTGAGGCACTGACTTATGCGTGGAGCTTTGGTGATGGCACCAGCTCCACCGCCGCCAACCCGACGAAGACGTACAACACAAACGGCGACTACACGGCCACGCTGACCGTGCGCGACCCGCAGGGTGCCACCGGCACCGCCGACGTGCGGATCACCGTCGGCAACACCGCGCCGACCGTGACCATCAACAGCCCCGCCGCGGGGGAGATCTTCGCCTTCGGCGACACCGTGCCGTTCCGTATCACCGTGACGGATCCGGAGGACGGCACGGTCGACTGCACCAAGGTCAAGCTCACGTACATCGTCGGTCACGACAGCCACGGCCACCCGATCACCTCGAAGACCGGTTGCTCCGGCACGATCACCATCCCGGTCGACGGTGAGCACGACGACGCGGCGAACATCTTCGGGGTCTTCGATGCCGAGTACACCGACAACGCCGGTCTCACCACGCACAAGCAGCACATCCTGCAGCCGAAGCACCGGCAGGCCGAGCACTACAAGACATCGTCCGGCATCGCCACCTTGGACAAGTCGACCGCCGAGGGCGGCAAGTCCGTCGGGAACATCGAGAACGGCGACTGGATCGCCTTCGAGCCGTACAAGCTGAGCAACGCCACGTCGTTCAGCGCCCGGGTGTCGTCAGCCGGCGCGGGCGGCACGTTGCAGGTTCGGGCCGGCTCGCCGACCGGCACCATCCTCGGCTCCGCCACCGTCCCGGTCACGGGCTCGTGGACGAACTTCACTACCGTCAACGGCTCGATCTCCGGTGCACCGGCCGGCACCACCACGCTCTACCTGACCTTCGCCGGCGGTTCCGGATTCCTCTTCGACGTCGACGCGTTCACCTTCAATCCCGGCGGCGGCCCGACACCCGGCGCGGGTCCGATCGTGGGGATCGCGGATAAGTGTCTGGATGTCCGTAACGGCAGCTCGGTGGATGGGACGGCGGTGCAGATCTCGTCGTGTACGGGCTCGGCGGGGCAGAAGTGGACGGTGACGCCGGGGTCGACGATCAAGACGTTGGGCAAGTGCCTGGATGTCAGCGGTAACGGCACGGCGGACGGGGCGAGAGTCCAGTTGTGGTCCTGCAACGGTGGCGCCAACCAGAACTGGCAGGCGTACCCGGACGGGTCGTTGCGGAACCCGCAGTCGGGCAAGTGCCTGGACGTGTCGGGCGCCAACTCGTCGGACGGCACCCTCGTACACCTGTGGACCTGCCACGGCGGAGCCAACCAGAAATGGACCCTGCCCTGATTTCTGTCACCAAGAAGAGAGCGACGGACATGCGCAGACAACCCCGAAGCCTGCTTGGTGGGGCGGCCGCGACACTCGCCGCCCTGGCCCTCGTCGGGCAGCCCAACCCAGTCAATGCCGCGGACACGTCCTACGACGTCCTCGTGTTCTCCAAGACGGCCGGTTTCCGGCACGACTCGATCCCGGCAGGGATCCAGGCCGTCCGCGACCTCGGCGCGGCGAACAGTTTCACGGTGACGGCCACGGAGGACGGCAACCACTTCACCACCAGCAACCTGAGCCGTTACGAGGCGGTGATCTTCCTCAACACCACCGGCGACGTTCTGAACGACGCCCAGCAGTCGGCGTTCCAGTCGTACATCGGATCGGGCGGCGGCTTCGTCGGCGTCCACTCGGCCGCGGACACGGAGTACAACTGGCCGTTCTACGGCGATCTGGTCGGCGCTTACTTCGCCTCGCACCCCGCTGTCCAGCAGGCCAACGTCAAGGTGGAGGGGCGGGCGCACGCGGCGACCGCCCACCTGCCGCAGACATGGACCCGCACCGATGAGTGGTACAACTTCCGGACCAACCCCCGTACCACCGCGCGCGTGCTCACCACGCTGGACGAGTCCTCGTACTCGGGCGGCTCGATGGGCGCCGACCACCCGCACTCCTGGTGCAAGACCTACTCGGAGGGCCGGGCCTTCTACACCGGCGGCGGGCACAGCCAGGCGTCGTACGCGGAGCCGGCGTTCCGGGCGCACCTGCTCGGCGGCATCCGGTACGCGGCAGGCCGGACCAAGGCCGACTGCCGGCCCGAGACCGGCTATACGACCCTATACAACGGCTCGACCACCGGCTGGTCGCAGGCCGGCCCAGGCGGCTTCACCAACTCGGACGCCACCCTCGCCTCGTACGGCGGCCTGGGCATGCTCTGGTACAGCGCCCGGCAGTTCACCAACTACTCGCTGAAGCTGGACTGGAAGATGCCCGGCGACGACAACTCCGGCGTGATCGTGGGCTTCCCACCGTCGAGCGACCCGTCGTCGGCACTGAACAACGGCTACGAGGTCCAGATCGACGCCACCGACGCGCCTGACCGCACGACCGGCTCGATCTACGCCATCAAGGCCCCGGACACGGCTGCCCGGGACGCCGCGCTCAACCCACCGGGCGAGTGGAACACCTTCGAGTTGCTGGTGGAGGGCGAGCGGCTCCAGGTCTGGCTCAACGGCGTGAAGATCAATGACTTCACCAACACCGACCCCGCCCGCTCGCTCGCCGGCCACGTCGGCATCCAGAATCACGGCACGGGGGACGACGTATCGTTCCGCAACGTCCGGATCAAGGAGCTGGGCGGCGGCCAGACACCCGGCGCGGGTCCGGTCGTGGGGCTCGCGGGTAAGTGTCTGGATGTCCGTGGCGGCGGCTCGGCGGACGGGACGGCGGTGCAGATCTCGTCGTGTACGGGCTCGGCGGGGCAGCGGTGGACGGTGACGCCGGGGTCGACGGTCAAGACGTTGGGCAAGTGCCTGGATGTCAGCGGTAACGGCACGGCGGACGGGGCGAAGGTCCAGTTGTGGTCCTGCAACGGTGGCGCCAACCAGAACTGGCAGGCGTACCCGGACGGGTCGCTGCGGAACCCGCAGTCGGGCAAGTGCCTGGACGTGTCGGGCGCCAGCTCGTCGGACGGCACCCTCGTGCACCTGTGGACCTGCCACGGCGGAACCAACCAGAAATGGACCCTGCCCTGAGCTGAAGCCGCACGCTGAAAGGGCCACCTGCCACTGTGCGGTGGCCCTTCCGAGTTGCCAGGCGGCCGTCACGGTGACGCAGTGCGAGCGTCCCGCTCCAGCTGAGGCTGCCCGGCGGGGGCGGCAGAAAGGATCCTCCAGAGGCGAGCAACTCGGCCGCGGGACGACCGACGACTTCCGTGGAGGGCCAGCCCAGCAGGCGTCGTGCCCCCTCGTTCCACTCGACGAGCGAGCCGTCGCCGTCCACGACCGCCCGCGCCGTGGCGGCACCGTCCAGGGCATACGCAGATACATCACCGTGCGTTATCTTGTGGCTCCTCATCGTCGCGAGTTCCATTCCGCCGGACCGAACGGGCTTACGGGTGGATTCAAGCCTCGTGCGTCGCGAGGCCGTACATCCGGGCAGTGACAGGAGTGCTGAAGGGTTTTGCGGCCGGCACCACGAGGAGGGCGACACCGTCGAGTTGGGCGTACTCCGACACCGGCCCGTCGAGCTGTTCCTCGACGCTAAGTCACTCGGGGCAAGGAAGTTCGACGAAGGGGACCGTCGACGGGCGCCCCTGCCTGGAGACCACCGAGGCGACCGGTGGCGACAAGACCTTCACCGACGGCCCTTACCGCAAGAGGGTTGAAGGCACTGGCCCGCAGGAACGGCAGGGTCGTCGCCACCGTCGTCCTGCGTACGGCCGGCGAGCCGCACGCCCTGCGTCCGAAGGCCGACCGCAAGGCCCTCGCGGCGGACCCGCGTTCCCTGGTCTTCGTGACCGCCGAGATCGTCGACGCCCGGGGAGTGGCGGTCCCCGACGCCGAGTACCTGATCTCCTTCGACGTAACGCGGGCCGACCACCAGGGGAGTACCGTCCCGGCGCGCAAGCGGAGTCATCGCTTCGAGGCCCGGACGGAGAAATCGGACACAGAACCAGTCCTGTCCGGGTAGTTGACGGGATGTCAGGTCTCGAACAACATGGCCGATGTAGGCCTCTGGGAGCGCTCCCACGCCATCGGTCACCGCTGTGCGCCCACCTCCCCCGAGGAGCCCAGACGTGAAACGACGCAGAACCACCCTGCTCGCCATAACGGCCCTCCTCGCGGCGGCGCTCACCGCGCTGCCCACCGGCTCGGCCCAGGCCGAGGAGGTCGAACAGGTCAAGAACGGCACCTTCGACACCACCACCGCCCCATGGTGGACGTCCAGCAACGTCACCGCGGGCCTGACCGACGGCCGCCTCTGCGCCGAGGTCCCGGGCGGTACCACCAACCGCTGGGACGCCGCAGTCGGCCAGAACGACATCACCCTCGTCAAGGGCGAGTCGTACCGGTTCAGCTTCTCCGCCTCCGGCACCCCCCAGGGCAAGATCCTGCGGGCGATCGTCGGCCTGTCGGTCGCGCCGTACGACACCTGGTTCGAGGTGAGCCCGCAGCTGAACGTCGCGGGCGACTCGTACTCGTACACCTTCACCTCGCCCGTCGACACCGCCCAGGCTCAGGTCGGCTTCCAACTCGGCGGCAGTGCCGACCCGTTCACCTTCTGCATGGACGAGGTGTCGCTGCTCGGCGGGGTGCCGCCGGAGGTGTACGAGCCCGACACCGGGCCCCGGGTGCGTGTCAACCAGGTCGCCTATCTGCCCGCCGGGCCGAAGAACGCCACCCTGGTCACCGACGCCACGACGAAGCTCCCCTGGCAGCTGAAGAACGCCTCGGGTGCCGTGGTCGCCCACGGCCGCACCACCCCGCGCGGTCTCGACGCCTCCTCCGGGCAGAACGTCCACTCCATCGACTTCGGCTCCTACCGCAAGCGCGGAGCGGGCCTCACACTGGTCGTCGACGGTGAGACCAGCCGACCCTTCGACATCGACGCGAGCGCCTACGAGCGGCTGCGGCTCGACTCGCTGAAGTACTACTACACCCAGCGCAGCGGCATCGGGATCAGCGACGACCTGCGCCCCGGCTACGGCCGCGCAGCCGGCCATCTGAACATCGCCCCCAACAAGGGCGACGACGACGTGCCCTGCCAGCCCGGCGTCTGCGACTACACGCTCGATGTCACCGGCGGCTGGTACGACGCCGGCGATCACGGCAAGTACGTCGTCAACGGCGGTATCTCCACGTGGGAGGTGCTCAGCACCTACGAGCGCGCCCTGTACGCCCGCACCGGGCAGGCCGGGAAGCTGGGCGACGGCTCGCTCGACATCCCGGAGAGCGGCAACAGGGTGCCGGACCTACTGGACGAGGTCCGCTGGGAGCTGGAGTTCCTGCTGAAGATGCAGGTGCCGGACGGGAAGCTGCTCGCCGGCATGGCCCACCACAAGATCCACGACGAGCAGTGGACCGGCCTGCCCCTGATGCCCGGCGACGACCCGCAGAAGCGTGAACTGCACCCGCCGAGCACGGCGGCGACCCTGAACCTGGCGGCCACGGCCGCGCAGGCGGCCCGCCTGTACCGCCCCTACGACCGCGCCTTCGCGGCGAAGACCCTCGACGCGGCGCGGACCGCCTGGGCGGCGGCCCGCCAACACCCCGAGCTCCACGCCTCCGAGAGCGACGGCATCGGCGGCGGCGCCTACGCCGACAACAACGCCACCGACGAGTTCTACTGGGCGGCCGCCCAGCTGTACCTCACCACGGGTGAGAAGGAGTTCGCCGACTTCGTCCTCGACTCGCCCGTGCACACCGCCGACATCTTCAAACCCATCGGCTTCGACTGGGCCAGGACGGCCGCCGCGGGCCGCCTGGACCTGGCGACCGTGCCGAACAGGCTGCCCGGCCGCGACAAGATCCGCCAGTCCGTGATCAAGGGCGCCGACCGCTACCTGGCCACGCTCAAGGCACACCCGTACGGCATGCCGTACGCCCCCGACAACAACCTCTACGACTGGGGCTCCAACCACCAGATCCTCAACAACGCTGTCGTCATCGCCACGGCGTACGACATCACCGGGGCGTCGAAGTACCGCGAAGGCGCGCTGCAGAGCATGGACTACATCTTCGGCCGCAACGCCCTGAACATCTCCTACGTGACGGGCTACGGCGAGGTCGACGCCCGCAACCAACACAGCCGCTGGTACGCCCACCAGCTCGACCCGGACCTCCCGAACCCGCCCGCCGGCACGCTCGCCGGAGGACCGAACTCGAGCATCCAGGACCCCTACGCACAGAGCAAACTCCAGGGCTGCGTCGGTCAGTTCTGCTACATCGACGACATCCAGTCCTGGTCGACCAACGAACACACGATCAACTGGAACGCGGCGCTGGCACGGATGGCGTCGTTCGTGGCGGACCAGATCTGACTCCGCCGTCCGCTCCCGTGCGGCCGACGCCCTCGCGAAGGGCGTCGGCCGCACTGCTTCGGTACCGCATCGCCACACGCCATCGCTCCGATCCCGCAGCATCGCATTCGGCGACCGCCCGGCGCCCCTCCTCTTCGCCTTCGCCCGGGGCGCCGCCCGCGACGTGGGCTCGGGCGAGCCACGCGAGCGCCCGGCCGGCATCGAAGGCGTCCTGGATGTCGAGCAGCGTCGTACGCGCGGCGCTCAGGGTCTCGATCGCCTCGGCAGGGCGGTGGAGTTCGAGCTGGGCCTGACCGAGGCAGACGTCGGTGATCGCCACGGCCCGCGTGTACGTGAGCCGGTCGGTCTCGGACTCGCTCGTGCGGCCGAGCTCGATGCGCAGTGTCACGTACCGCCTTCACTCGTGCGCCTATGCCCGCGTCCAGCGCTGGTTGGCGCCGTCGTGGCAGCTCCACACGATGACCGCGGAGCCGTTGGCGGTGCTTGCGCCGTTGACATCCGGGCACAACCCGTTCTGACCGTTGCGGATTGTGCCGTCCATGGATGTAGCGACTCAGCGGTAGCCGGCGGCGACGATGTTGGCTTGTACCGCGTTCTCGGTTGCGTCGGACGGGTATCCGGACACCATCGCGCCCTCGTAGAAGGTGCCGGCGCTGAGGTTCGCGCCGCCGCCGGGCTTGCAGCAGTCACCACCGCTGCCGAGGATGATGGCGCCCTGCTTCTTCATGGGGCTGTAGCCGGGCGGAAGCGCGCCGTCCCAGAGCGTGGTCAGGCTTCCGGTCTGGCCGTTGCCACCCTTGAGCGCGAAACGGCTCGTCCCGTTGTTCTTCAACATCGCTGTCACGAACTTGCTGGTGAAGGCCCTCTGGTTCGTGTTCCAGCTCTGACTGCCACCGGAGTAGAGCCCCCATTCGAGGTCGGCCTGGACCCATGGGCCGTTGCCGACGCACCCGCCGAACCAGCACTGGGTGCTGAAATTGATCGCGTCCATCGCCCCGGCCGCGTCGGCCGCTCGGGTCGTCTCACTGTTGCCGTAGTCGAAGCAGCAGCCACCGTTGACATGGGTGCCGCTGGTCACCATGTACATGCCTTCGGGGGCGCTGCCGGTCGGCACGCCGGTCAGGTGGCCGTCCCGCCAGTAGCTGTTGCCGGGGTTGATGTAGAGCGAGTAGGCCTTGCTGCCGCCGACCGCCAGCGACTCCGACGTCGCGATCGCCGGGCGGCTCTGGTTGGAGCCGGGAACCACACTCGATCCCTGGTACCACAGGTCGTTCCCGCGTCCGGACTGGTCGTAGATGACGGTGATGACACAGGTGGTCCCCGCGCAGAACGAGTCCTGCGCCGTCGCGTCGGCGGTGCCACCCGCGCTCAGGACGCCGATGTTCCGGGTCGTGCTGTCGGACGAGCGCCGGACCTGGTAGAGGTTGCCGTTGTAGGTGCCGTAGAGCGCTCGTACGGTGCTGTGGGCGGCGATGCAGGGGGTGCTGCCTGAGGCGTAGATGTCGCACGTGCCCGCGCCGCCTGGCACCGGCGGGGTCGGCGAGTTCCACTGCTGGTTGGTGCCGCTGTGGCAGGACCAGAGGGTGGTCCTGGTGCCGTTGGCGGTGCCGCCGGCGTTGGCGTCGAGGCACAGTCCGGACTGGACGCCGGTGATGGTGCCGTTGGGGTTGACGTTCCACTGTTGGTTGTTCTGGCCGTTGCAGTCCCAGATGATGACCGGGGTGCCGTTGGTGGTGCCGCGTCCGCTGGCGTCGAGGCACTTGTCGCCGTGGACGGTCAGTTGTTTGCCGGCGGTGTAGGTCCAGGTCTGGCCGGCTGCGCCGGTGCAGTCCCAGAGTTGGGTCTGGGTGCCGTTGGTGGTGCTGGAGCCGGGGACGGTCAGGCAGCGGCCGGACTGCGCGCCCACGATGGGGGCGCTCTGCCCGGGCTCGATCGGTGCCGCCACCGCGGTGGCGCCGACGGCGACAAGCGCCAGGGCGGTGCCCAGCGCAGACAGCCGTCCGTACCGGCGGGGCCGAGGTATCCGAAACACCATGGTGGTTCCTCACCTGTTCGTAGGGAGGGATGCCCGGCGCGCAACCGCGCCGGGCATCCCGTTCGGACGGGTTATACGGCGGTGAACCGCCACTGTTGGTTGGTGCCGCTGTGGCAGCTCCATTGCAGGAGTCGTGCGCCGTCGGCCGTCGAGCCGCCGTTGACGTCGACGCACAGTCCACTGGGGAGGCTTTTCACCGTGTACACGCCCACCGTGGTGGTCGGTGTGACGAGGAACTTCTGCGGGTTGCCGTTGTCGCAGGTGGACTGCTGAAGGAACGCGCCCTCGGCGGTGGACCCGCCCGTGACGGCGAGGCACTTGTCGCTGTGCACCGCCTTCAGGTGGACGGCTCCGCCACCGGCGTCGACGGCCTGCCACTTCTGGTTGTTGCCGTCGGTGGCCGGCCACTGGACGATCTGGGCGCCGTCAGCGGTCGAGGCGCCGTTGACGTCCATGAATTTGCCGCTGTGCTGCGCTGCGACCGTCCAGGTCCGACCGGCCACGCCGCCACCGCCGCCGCCCGGTTCGCCGACCCCGTTGCCGCCGAAGGTGAGCGAGTCGAGGTCGAACCAGTTGTTCGAGGTGCCCTTGAACACCAGGTAGAGCCGGTGCGAGCCGGCGAGATCGGCAGTGTTCACCGCCGGCGTGGACTGGTAGTTGTTCCAGCCGCCGGTGCTGGGCACCGGTGTCGTGGCCAGGAGTGTGCCGGTCGGGGAGTCGGCGCGCAGTTCGATCGATCCGCCTCCGCTCGGCGACGACAGGCGGTAGCTCACGCTCGTGATGCCCGACAGGCTCATCGGGTCGAACGCGATCCAGTCGTTGTCGGAGATGTTGCCGACCCGCTTGCCGCTCTCCGCGCTGGCCTGCTCGACGACCTGCACACCCGACTGGTCCGTGTAGAACTCGGCCTGCTTGTGCTTGGGCTGGAGGATCGCTTGGGCGTAGCCGGTGAGCGGGTTCGCACCGCCGGGGCCGCCGTCGTCGGTGTAGCGGGCGTTGAGGACGTAGTACAGGTTGGCGCCGTCGGGGTGCCCGCCCAGCAGCGTCGTGTCGATGGTGCCCGAGCACCCCGGATGGTCCGTGGTCTCGTGCTGGTGGTCGTCGTGGCCGAGGGCGGGGTTGACGAACACCTTGGCGCAGTCGATGGGCGCGCCGCCGGGGTCCGAGACGGACACCTTGTACGGGACGCGGTCGCCGAAGTCCAGCATGCCGCCGTTGGACGGAATCGTGAGGGTGACGATCGGTGCGGTGTTGCCCACGGTGATCGGCACGTTGGCGAAGGCTGTCTTGCCGGTGTTGTCGGTGACCTTGAGCTGGGCGGTGTAGTTGCCGTTGGCGGTGTAGGTGTGTGACGGGTTGGCCGCCGTGGACGTGGTGCCGTCGCCGAACGTCCAGTGGTAGCTGAGCGTGTTACCGGGATCCGGGTCCGTGGACCCCGCGCTGCTAAACTGCACGTTCAGTGGCGCGTCCCCGTTGGTGGGCGTTCCGGTGGCTTTGGCGATCGGCGACCGTCCGCCGTGGTTGTAGTCGATGCGGTAGAGCCCCGAGTCGTTGTTGCCACCGCCGAAGTTGTTGCCCCATTCGAGCAGGTACAGCGAGCCGTCGGGCCCGAACTCCATGTCCATCGGCTTGAGGAACTTGGCGGCGGGCATGAAGGGGTTGGTCCGGGTGACCGCGGTCGCGGAGTCGAAGTGGACCTCCTTGACGGTGTGGCGCGACCACTCGTAGAAGAAGTGGACGCCGTCGTAGTAGGGCGGGAACTTCGTCTCGGACGGATTCGCGGCGTCGTAGCGGTAGACCGGTCCACCCATCGGCCCCGAGCCGCCGGAGCCGAGTTCGGGGAAGTTCGGTGAGACGCCGTAGCCATACCACATGTTCGGCGCGACGATCGGCTTGAGGCTGGTCAAACCGGTGTTGTTCGGCGAGTTGTTGACCGGCGCGTTGCAGTTGAACTTGGCGCCGACGGCGCCTGTGCTCGGGTTGTAGGGCGCGTAGGCCTGGTTGTCGCCGTGGCAGAACGGCCAGCCGTAATTGCCCGGGGCCTTGATGACATTGAGCTCGACGAGCCCTTCGGGGCCGCGGTTGGTCGCGGGCGGGTTCCGGTCCGGGCCGTAGTCGGCGAGGTAGACCCACCCGTTGTCCGGGTCGATCGAGAAGCGGAACGGGTTGCGGAAGCCCATCGCGTAGATCTCCGGCCGGGTCTTGGCTGTCCCTTGCGGGTAGAGGTTGCCGGCCGGGATGGTGTAGCCGCCGTCGGCCGACGGCCGGATGCGCAGGAGCTTGCCACGCAGGTCGTTGGTGTTGCCGGCGGTGCGGGCGGCGTCGAGGTTGGCCTTGCCCGGCCGCCAGTCCAGCGGGGCGTAGCCCTGCCAGTTGGAGTCGAGGTTCGGTGGGACGTCGTCCCCGGTGCCGATGTAGAGGTTCTTGTCGGGGCCGAACTCGATGTAACCGCCCGTGTGCCCGGGCTCGGCGAACGTGCGGTCCCGGGTCGCGGGGATGTCGATGATCGTCACCTGGCTCGACATGTTCAGGGTGTCGCCGGTGAGCGTGAACCGGGAGACCCGGTTGATGTCGGTCGGGACTCCGGCCGGGGAGTGATACAGGTACACGTAGCCGTTGCTGGCGAAGTCGGGGTCGAGCGCCAGTCCGGTGAGGCCGTCCTCGCCGCCGGTGTAGACGCTGAGCGTGCCGGCTGTCACGGTTCTGTTTGTGGTCGGTTTGAAGATCTTCAGCTGCCCGGCCCGCTGGACGTAGAGCACCCGCCCGTCCGGGGCGACCGCGAGGGCCATCGGGTCTGCGGTGTTGTCGTCGAGGGTGCGCTTCTCGAAGTTGCTCCACACGGTGCCGCCGCAGTCGCCGGGCTCCTTGCCGGCCGCCCACTTGACGCCCCCGAGGACGTGGTTGCGGAATTGGGTCTCGCTGTACGCCGCGCTGGTGTGCCCCATGGCGGTGGCCCACACGCGGCCGCCGCCGCTGTTGCGGCACCAGGAGATGGGGTGGTCCGGCCCCATGGCGCGGGGGCCCGGATTGTACGTGCGCTCGTCCGCGGTGACCAGTACATGGACGTCGCCGCGGGGGTTGCGGTCGAAGTTGTACCACTCCTCGCTGCGGTTCCAACGGTCCGGCAGGCCGGCCGTCGACGGGTGCTTCTTGTCCGCGACGATGGCGGTGCCGGACAGCACGCCGGGGGAGTGCTCCGGCATGTGTGCGCCGCCGTTGATGGTCTGGTCCCACCACGGGTACTCGTTCTCGATGCCCATGTCTGTGGCGTTGTGGATCGCGACGATGCCCTTGCCGCTGGCGAGGTAGCCCTCCACCGCCTGACGTTGGGCCGCCGTGTTCCACACCATTCCCGAGGTCTGGAACATGATGAGCACGTCGAAGGTGGCGAGGTTTGCCGGGGTGAAAACGCTCGAGTCCTCGCTATGGACCAACTCGAAGTTGTTGGCCGCCGCCTGCTCCCGAAACATCGCGAGACCGGCCGGGATCGAATCGTGCCGGTAGCCGGCCGTCTCCGTGAAGACCAGGGCTCGGAAGGCCGGCGCCGCTGACGCCGGTTGGGCGATGACGAGCGACAGGAGCACGCTCGCGATCGCCCCGAAGATTAATATGATGCGACGCATGCCGTCTCCTATTTCGGCGGAGCAACGATGGCATGACCACGGGCACGCGTCGGCCGCACCTCCGATGCGCCAGAGTGCCTGAGCGCGTCGTAGGCACGCGTGTGCCGTCAGCTCGTCATCCCGTCCGCCGTGACGGGCAGTCAAGTACCTACGGAATACAGGGGCGTCACTCCAGATGCGACCGTCTCCCGTGGTCTGGCGGCCAGCATGCAGCGGCGTATTGCAACAGTCAATATGGCTCGGGTGCGGCCGGTTCCATAACACTTTTTGCGCATCAATCGTCGTGGTTTGGCGCGCGACTGTCGTCGAGCCGATTCCATAACACGTTTTGCGCATCAGTCGTCATGATTTGGCGCGCGACCGCGGACGGGCCGATTCCATAACAGGTTTTGGCGTATCAATCCCTTTCGGCTGATCGCCGGCCCACATTGAGCAGTTCGAACGGCGAACGTCCTACTGTGATGTCCGGTGGTATTGCCAGGCGCTCATCGAGGCATTTACCCTCGGGGCCGCGATGTCGCCATCGCGTCCGGCGAAAGTTCGCGGCTATTCGACGACAGCTCGCGGGCGGGAGCTGTCATTCCATGCCGGCCGTACCAGATTCAGCTATCGGTGACTCAATCCTGCTGACGACGCGAATGTAGAGGGTCCCACGATGTCTGGCCTGCTGCCGTCGCCGCTGCTCGCTCTGCGAGGCATCGGCAAGTCGTTCCTCGGCGTGCGGGTGCTCGATGGCGTCGACCTCCAGGTCCGGCCGGGCGAGGTGCACGCGGTCGTCGGCGAGAACGGCGCCGGCAAGTCCACGCTCATGAAGGTGGTGTCCGGCGTCTACCAGCCCGACGAGGGAACGGTTGAGTTCGCCGGCGCACCGCGGACGTTCCGCAGCCCGCGTGAGGCCCAACAGGCCGGTATCGGCATCGTCTACCAGGAGCTGACCCTGCTGCCCGAGCGCACCGTCGCGGAGAACGTCTGGCTGGGCCGCGAGCCCCTGCGCCGCGGGCTCGTCGACCGTAGGGCGATGCTCAGCCACACCGCGGGGCTCCTCGCCTCGATCGGGGAGGGCTCGTTACCGCCCGACACGCGCGTGGGACGACTCGGCGTGGCGCAACAACAGGTGGTCGAGATCGTCAAGGCGCTCGCCCTCAACGCGCGGCTGCTCATCATGGATGAGCCCACCGCGGCGCTCGCCGACCACGAAGTCGACCAGCTCTACGCGCTCGTACGGCGGCTGCAGGAGCAGGGGATGGGCGTGCTGTACGTGTCGCACCGCCTCAAGGAGGTCTTCGACCTGTCCAGCCGGATCACCGTGCTCAAGGACGGCCGGGCGGTGGCCACCTTGGACACCGCGGACACCAGCGCCGATCAGCTGGTGCGCCACATGGTCGGCCGCGAGCTGTCGAGCTACTACCCCGACCCGGCGAAGCCGCAGGAGCTGGGCCCGGTGCGGCTGACCGTCCGGGGCGGAGGCAACCGGAAGCTGCGCGGCATCGACCTGCGGCTGCGCGCCGGCGAGGTGCTCGGCGTCGGCGGCCTGCAGGGCTCCGGCCGGTCGGCGTTGGCCCGCGCACTGTTCGGCGCCGCACCGTTCACCACCGGCCAGGTGACCGTCGACGGAGCGCCGGTCCGGCTGCGCTCGCCCCGCGCCGCGATGCGGGCCGGTATCGCCTACGTCTCCGAGGACCGCAAGGGCGAGGGGATCGTCGCCGAGCAGTCGGTGCTCGACAACGCGCTGCTGGCCGGCCGCGCCGTCCGCCCGGGCCGGATCGGCCGCGGTGCCCGGACCGCGCGGGTCCGGGAGCTGCTCGCGGCCGTTGAGCTTCGCGCCGCGGGGGAGGACCAGGAGATCCGTTTCCTGTCCGGGGGCAACCAGCAGAAGGTCGTGCTGGCCAGGTGGCTCGCGCTCGCCCCGAGGATCCTGCTCTTCGACGAGCCGACCCGGGGCATCGACGTGGGCGCCAAGTCGGCGATCCACGATCTCGTCCGCCGGCTGGCCCGCGACGGCGCCGCCGTGCTGATGGTCTCGTCCGAGCTGCCCGAGCTGCTCGGCATGAGCGACCGGATCATCGTCATGCGCGACGGCCGGATAACCGGCGAGCTACCCCCCGGCGCGACAGAGGAGGCCGTCGTCGCCCTGGCGGTCGGCACCGCGCGGGAGGCGGCCGGATGAGCGGCGCGCTGTCCCTGCCGGACCGGCGGACCCCGCCCGGCGTGTTCGTCGCCCTGGTCCTCACCCTGGCGATCGGCTGGCTCATCGTCACGGTCGACGGCGGCCGGCTGTTCAGCCAGCCGACGACGGTGAGCCTGCTGCACGTCGCCGCCGGTCTGGGCCTCGTCGCGGTCGGCCAGACGCTGGTCATCATCGGGGGCTCGCTGGACCTGTCCGTGGCGTACGTGGTCAGCCTGAGCACCCTCGTCGCCGCCGAGACCATGGCCGGTGACGACGGTGCGCTGGTGCCGGCGATCGGCCTGACGCTCGCCGTCAGCGCCACGATCGGCCTCGTCAACGGCCTGCTCGTCACCACAGCGCGGATCAACCCCTTCATCGCGACCGTCGGCGTCGGACTGCTGCTGAAGGGATACCTCGACAACGGATACGACGGCCCGGCCGGCAAGACCGCACCCGCCCTGGTGCAGGGCCTGGGGTACCAGCGCATCGGCCCGGTGCCGCTGTCGTTCCTGCTGCTGCTCGCCGTCGCCGCCGCGGCCTGGTTCGTGCTGGCGCGCACCCGCTTCGGCCACCACCTGATCGCCGTGGGCGGTGACCCGGAGGTCGCCCGGCTCTCCGGCGTGCGGGGCAGCCGGGTCCTCGTCACCGCCCATGTGCTGTGCGCCCTCTGCGCCGGCCTCGCCGGGGTCTACCTCGCCAGTCGGCTCGGCGCCGGCGCACCGAGGGTGGGCACCGAGGGACTGTACGACCTGGAGTCGATCGCCGCGGTGGTGCTCGGCGGCACCGCCCTGGCCGGCGGGCGCGGCGGCGTCGTCGGCACGGTCGGCGGCGTGCTGCTGCTCGCGAGCATCGACGCCATCTTCAACCAGCTCGAGGTCGACGTGTTCTTCAAGCAGGTGATCCGTGGCGTGATCATCATCGCGGCGGTCGCCGTCTACGCCCGCCGGGCGATGCGAAAGGCGTCCTAGCATGCAGATCGCGCGCCCCCTGCGGCTCCTCACGTTCCGCTCCGGCGGTCTCGCACCGATCATCGTGATCCTGGCGGTGCTGGTGGTTCTGCTGACCGCCCGCCAACCGGACTTCCTCTCGCCGCCGTCGCTGATGTCGTTCCTCGGCCGCTCCGCGCCGGTCGTCCTGCTCGCCGCCGGCCAGTACTTCGTGATCGTCTCCGGCGAGTTGGACCTGTCCGTCGGCTCTCTGGTCACCGCGCAGGTGGTCATCGCCGCCCGGCTGATCGACGGCGATCCGTCGGCCGGCTGGCCTGTCGTCGTGCTCCTGCTCGCGTTCGGCATCGCCGTCGGCCTGGTCAACGGCCTCGTCACCACGCGGCTGCGGGTGCCGTCGTTCATCACGACCCTCGGGATGTTCCTGATCCTCGTCGGTGCCGTGTACCTGTGGTCCAACGGCGCCCCGAAGGGCGGCCTCTCCGAGGAGTTCCGCCGGCTCGGTCGGTCGGCTTTCGAGGACGTGCCCGCGCTGGGCCGGATACCGTACGCCCTGGTCATCCTGCTGGCGGCGGCCGCTCTGGCGCTGGTGCTGACGCGTTCGGACTTCGGCCGCACCCTGGTCGCCGTCGGCGGCAACCCGCGGACCGCCGAGCTGAGCGGCGTGCGCGTGTGGCGCGCCAAGACCATGGCGTTCGTCCTCAGCGGACTCGCCGCCACGCTCGCGGCGGTCCTGATCGGCGGGTACAGCGGAGTGTCGTTCCAGGCCGGTGCCGGCCTTGAGTTCGGCGCGATCACCGCGGCGGTCCTCGGCGGTGTCGCTCTGGGCGGGGGCCGCGGTTCGGTCGTCGGCGCGATGCTCGGCGCGCTGACCCTCGAGACGCTCTTCACGCTCATGAACTTCTACGGCGTCTCCGGCGCCCTCAAACCGACCGTCCAGGGCGCGATCATTCTGTTCGCCGTGGCGGCGGCGTCCTTCCGTTTCCCGTCCAGATAAATTTCCCGTCCAGATAAAGGGGATTCAGTGAGGCATTCCATGACGGTGCTGGCCGTGAGCGCCTTACTGGTGCTGGCCGGCTGCTCCACCGACGAGCCCACCACCGGCGCATCGGGTTCGCCCTCCGCAAGCAGCGGGTCGGGCACGGGGGAGCAGTCGAAGTTCTTCGTGCAGGCCGATTACGACAAGCAGCTCGCGCTCCTGGACGCCGCGCCCACCGGGCCGGCCGGCAAGCCCTGGGAGCAGGCGCTCAACCCGGCGATGGTGGAGACCGCGAAGTTCAAGAAGCCCGGACCGTACAAGATCTGCTTCTCCAACGCGGGGCTGAACAACCCCTGGCGCCAGGTCGGTTTCAAGACCATGCGGGCCGAGGTCGACACGCACCGCGGCCGCATCTCCGAGTTCGTCCACGTCGATGCCGAAGGCAAGGACCAGAAGCAGATCGCCGACATCAACGACCTGCTCGGCAAGGGCTGCGACGCGCTCATCGTCTCGCCCAACACCACCGCGACGCTCACCCCGGCCGTGGAGGCCGCCTGCCAGAAGGGCCTGCCGGTCATCGTCTTCGACCGCGGCGTCGACACGACCTGCCCGGTGACGTTCATCAACCCGATCGGCGGCTACGGATTCGGCCACGTCGCGGCGGAGTTCGTCACCCGGAAGATGAAGCGGGGCGGCAAGGTGCTCGCGCTGCGCATCCTGCCCGGCGTCGACGTGCTGGAGACCCGCTGGTCCGCGGCGAAGCTCGCCTTCGACAAGGCGGGCGTCGACGTCGTCGGCGTCGAATTCACCGACGGCGACCCGGCCAAGACCAAGAAGATCGTCAACGACTACATCCAGCGGTACGGCACGATCGACGGCGTCTGGATGGACGCCGGGGCGGTCGCGGGCGCGGCGGTCGAGGCGTTCGAGGACGCCGGCAAGCCCGTGCCGCCGATCAACGGCGAGGACCAGCTCGACTTCCTGAAGCTGTGGAAGGACAAGAAGCTCACGGCGATCGCCCCGACCTACCCGACCTACCAGTGGCGCACCCCGATCATCGCCGCACTGAAGATCCTCGACGGCGAGCAGGTGCCGAACCCGTGGAAGCTGCCACAGCCGACCATCACCCAGGACAACCTGGACAGTTACGTCGACCCCACCATGCCGCCGCTGCACTACGCGATGTGCGGCTGCACCGACCTGCCCGGTTACCCGAAGCGCTGGAAGTAGTCCGGTGTACACCATCGGTGTCAACCCGTGGGTCTGGGCCTCGCCGGTCGACGACGAGGCCATGGCCGAGCTGGTGCCGCGGATCGCCGCGTTCGGTTTCGACGCGGTCGAGCTGCCGATCGAGCAACCCGGCGACTGGGACCCGGCCCGCACCCGGGACCTGCTGTCGGCGTACGGCCTGCGCGCGGTCGGAGTCTGTGCGGTCACCTCGCCCGGACGTGACCTGGTGAACGCCCCGCCGGAGGCCGTCGCCTCCACCGTGGCGTACCTGAAGACATGTGTGGACAGTGCGGTGGCCGTCGGCGCGCCCTGCGTCGGCGGCCCGGTCTACGCCGCGGTGGGGCGGACCTGGCGCATGTCACCGTCTGAGCGCGCGGCCTGCTACGCGGACGTCCGCCGCGCCCTGCGGCCAGTGGCCGACTACGCGGGGGAGCGGGGCGTGAGCATCGGTGTGGAGGCCCTCAACCGCTATGAGACGAGCGTCGTCAACACGGTCGAGCAGGCGGTGGAGCTGATCGACGGCCTGCCTGCGAACGTCGGTCTCATGATCGACACCTATCACATGAACATCGAGGAGGCCGACCCCTACGAGGCGCTCGTCACGGCTGGTCCGCACATCAAGCACGTCCAGGTCAGCGGCACCGACCGCGGCACCCCGGGCGGCGACCACTTCGACTGGCCACGCTTCCTCGCCGGCCTGGCCACGACCGGCTACGGCGGCGCGGTGTGCATCGAGTCGTTCACCGCGCAGAACGAGGCCATCGCCACCGCGGCCTCGATCTGGCGGCCGCTCGCCCCGTCGCAGGACACCCTCGCCCGTGACGGGCTGTCCTACATCCGAACCGTCCTCCGCGGACTGGAGAACGCTCCCCCGCACACCGAGTAGCCCGGTCGCGCCGTCATTCTCTTCCGCCCGGGCACCGCCATAAGGAGAAAACGTGTTCACAACTCGCACGATACGAAGGCGGCTTCTGGCCGGAGCCGCCACAGTCGGTTTAACCGCGACCGCCGTGATGGCGTCCCCCACGCCCGCATCCGCAGCTCCCCTCACTGTGTACGTCTCGCCGTCCGGCACCGGCACTGACTGTTCCAGCGCGCAGCCGTGCTCACTGACAGCCGCGCAGGCGGCGGTGCGATCGCTCAACGACGACATGTCGGACGACATCGTGGTGCAGTTGGCCGACGGTGTGTACCGGCTGGCCCAACCCTTCCGGCTGACGGCGGAGGACTCCGGCTCAGGCGGTCACACGGTCGTGTGGCAGGCCGCCCCGTCGGCGCGTCCGGTGATCACCGGTGCCCGGGCGGTCACCGGCTGGTCGGTGGCCGACGCAGCCAGGAACATCTGGCGGGCCGACGTGCCCGCCGGTCTAGATGCCCGGCAGCTCTATGTCGACGGCGCCGTCGCCACCCGGGCCCGCACGCAGGTGAACCGGGCCGATTTCACGGCCTCCAGCGACGGAATGAGGTTCTCGGGCGGTGCGCTGAGTTATCTGAACAACCTGGCCAACCAGAGCCGGATCGAGGTGGAGAGCGTCAACTCCTTCACCGACCGGTACTCGCCGGTGCAGAGCATCAGTGCGAACTTCATCACGATGCAGCAGCCGGCGTGGAACAACAACAACTTCGGCTACGACACCCTCATGCGGCCACACCGGGCCGGTCCGTTCTACCTGTCCAACGCGTACGAGTTCCTGGACTCGCCCGGCGAGTGGTACCTCAACCCCACGGCCGGAGCCTTGTACTACATCCCCCGGGCCGGGCAGAACATGAGCACCGTCAGCGTGGAACTGCCGACGCTGCAGTCGCTGGTGAACCTCGGGGGCACGTACAGCGAGCCGGCGCACCACATCACGTTCAGCGGGATCACCTTCACCGGTACGAGCTGGCTGGGCCCCAGCAGCAACCAGGGTTACGCAGACCAGCAGACCGGCGCGTACATCGCCGGCAATCGGAGCTGGCCGAGCTTCGACTCCTGCCACAACGGCTGCGCGCAGTTCGAGGCGGCCCGGCCACACTGGCTGCAGATGCCGGCCGCCGTGCAGATCTCCGCCGCCAACACCATCACCCTCAGCGACTCCAAGTTCGTCAACCTGGGCCAGACGGCCATCGGTATCGGCAACGACGCCAACGCGCACGCCAGCGGCGTCGGCCTGGGCGCCGGCAACATCACGGTGACCCGGTCGGAGATCGCCCGGAGCTCAGCCGGGGGCATCCTCGTGGGCGGCGTGCGCGCCGACGCCCACCACCCCAGCGACCAGCGCATGGTCAACAGGGACATCACGATCAGCGACAACCGCATCCACGACCTCGGGGCGGACCACCGGGGCATCGTCTCTGTCCTGACCACGTACGTCACCAACAGCACCGTCGCCCAGAACGAGGTCTACAACATGCCGTACTCCGGCATGTCGATCGGGTACGGCTGGGGCGCCAACGACGCGGGCGGCAGCAACCACTATGCCAACCGCGGCCTGTACGACTACCAGCCGCGCTACACGACGCCGACCACCGCGTCCAACAACCGGCTCATCGGCAACTACATCCACGATGTCATGCAGCAGATGAACGACGGTGGCTGCATCTACACGCTCGGATGGAACCCGAGCGCGCTGATCAGCCGGAACCACTGCCTGCGGACCAACGGACACTTCGGGCTGTACTTCGACGAGGGCTCGAAGTACTACACGGCCACCAACAATGTCTTCTCGAACACCGGTACGTGGGCGACGGCCAACTACTGGGGTGGCGAGAACATGGGGAACTGGACCGTCACCAACAACTGGTCGACCAACGGCAGCACGAACGTGACCAACGGGGACCGCGGCAACGTGGTCTCCGGCAATGTCACGGTCACCAATGGCAACTGGCCTTCCGGTGCCCAGGACGTGATGGCGTCCGCCGGACCGCGGGACACCACTCCACCGCCGCCAGAGCAGGAGATCGTGGGCGCGCACTCCGGCCGCTGCCTGACCGTCCCCGGCGCCGGCACCACCAACGGCACCCAGACCCAACTCTGGGACTGCACCGGCGCATCCGGCCAGACCTGGACCTACACCGCCGGCAAACAACTGACCGTCCACGGCGACAAGTGCCTCGACGCCAGCGGAGGCGGCACCACCAACGGCACCCCGGTCATCATCTGGGACTGCAACGGCCAGAACAACCAACAGTGGAACGTCAACCCCAACGGCACCATCACCGGCGTCCAGTCCGGACTATGCCTCGACGCCAACGCCGGCGGCACCGCCAACGGCACCAGGATCACTCTCTGGTCCTGCCACGGCGGCACCAACCAGCAGTGGGCACTGCGATAGCGGAACCGGTCGTTCAGCGGGGTGTGCCAAGGCCCAGACAGGTGAAGTCGTCAGCAGGACCAGCAGCGTCGTCGTCAACAACGCGGTTGTGCTCGCGACGGCGTTCGACCTGACCGGGGACGTCTGCTACAGACGGATCCGGAACGACAAGATTGGTCACGACATCACACAGACCCCAGGAGCGCAGGAAGCCCCGTCGGGGCAGGGTGACCAAATGGGTCCCCTGGCCCGACGGAGCTCGGTCGGCCGACGGGTTACCGGCGCCCGGCAGGGGCCGATCCCCTGTGCGGCGCTCCCCGGCTCAGCCGAAGTTCACGTCGCTGCACCACATGTAGGCCTGGTCGAGGTGCGAGGCCTGCCAGATCACGAACAGGATGTGGTGTCCGGTGTAGCCGGAGGTCTGGACGGGGAACGTGATGTTCTGCGTCGGGGCGAAGCGGCCGGTCTGCGTGATGAAGTCGAGGTTGCTCCAGCCCAGGGTCTGGGTCTCGGGGTTGAAGCCCTGCTTGCTCACGTAGACCTTGAAGTAGTCGGCACCGTGGGACGCCTGGTCGTACAGGTGGACCGAGAAGTTGTTGCCGACGGTGGTGGTCTTCCACTGCCCGGGCTTGTCCAGGCTGGCGTTCCTCGAGAGGTTGTTGCTGCAGAGCGTCCCGTCGGGGGTCCGCGCCTGGAACTGGCCACCGAGGCCGTCGCGGAGCGCGCTCATCCAGTTCCACATGGTGTCGGGGTTGGCCTGGAAGGCCTGCCAACACATGGGGTCTTCGGTCTGCATGGCCGGGTTCGTGTGGTTGCTGCCCCACGTCTTCCAGCACTGGTACGCGCGGGAAGCGGGGCCGACGACGGTGCCGTGAGCCTGGGCGGGGGCCGACCAGGTGAGTGCGCCGACAACCACGGCGAACAGCATGACGAGCGCCTGGAGAGGCCGGCGGAGGGACGACCGCGAACGCCCGGCTAACGGACTCTGTGTGCGCATGTGGGGGGACTCCTTCCAGTTGCAAGGCTGTCATGGGAGCGCTCCCAACGGTAGGACTTCTGAGTGAGATGTCAATGAGACAAACGGAGTTGATTGCAGGGGTGGGCGGCGAGCAGGGAATCTGCCGTGAGCCGGGAGTCAGAACCGTTCCCGGGACCGGAAAGCGAGGGTGCGCCTGGACTGGTGTGCGGGGCGATGCCAGGGAGGGGCGTTCGCGGCATGGCAACGGGACCTGGTTCTGGCGTGAGGGCTGTCCAGTTTGAGGTTCCCCCGGCGTGCGGGAGGTGCTGATGAGCTGGTCAGGGCCGGGTGATGGGGTTTCAGGTTCGTTCGTTCGGCCGTTGCCGGGTCGGCGTAGTGCTTCTCCTCGAATTCGATCGGGCTGAGGTAGCCGAGCCGCTTCTGGATGCGCCGGGAGTTGTAGAAGCCGTCGATGTACTCGAACAGTGCGAGAGTCGCCTCGACCTGGGTGGTGAAAGCGCGGCCGGGGATGGACTCTGCCTTGACGATCATCCACGGGTCCTCCGCAGGGCCTTGTCGTAACTGTCCCCGACCGAGCCCATGGATGCTGCAACTCCCGCTCCCGGTAGTCGAGTTGTCCGCTTCGCGGATGTGTATTGGCAGCCGTGGCCCGCGTGGTGGATCAGTTTGCCCGGTTCGACTTCCCGGCTTGCGAGCGCGTACTCAAGGGTGGTCAGGACCAGGTCAGCGTCCGCGTGGGCGGAGGTCTCCCGGGCGACCACCCGGCGGGAGAACGGCTGAAGGGCTGGCGCGGCATCGCCACACGCTTCGACAAGACGCCCGAAAGCTATCTCGCCTGCCTCCACCTCCGCGCCTCGATGATCTGGATCAACGACCTGGCAACCCGTTGATCACGACGTCACACAGGCCCTAACGCCGCAGCCGGGTCGGCTCGCCCGGCCCGCTGCGGCGCACCACCCACGCCTCGGTGATGTGGGTGAACATCGCCTCGGCCGCACCCTTGGGGTCGTGCGCGGCGATCCGCTCGTAGATGCGCCGATGGCCGTGGTTGGACGCGACGCAGAAGGCGCGGCCGGTTCGGCCCATGTAGCGGGCGGAGTTGATGACCTGGCGCTCCAGCGAACGGACCACGGCACGGCCGATGCGGTTCCCCGACGCCTGCATGACGGTGTCGTGGAACGCGCGGTCCTCTTCCTGGTACGAAGCGGGGTCCTCGACGAGCTCATCCATCCGCTCCACCAGACTGCGTAGCTGGTCGATCACCTCGGCGTTCGCCAGGCGGGCGGCCACGTTGGCCATATCGGACTCCAGCACGCGGCGGGTCGCGACGAGGTGATCGAGGATGGCCAGGCTCTCGTCTTCGGCGATGGTGGCGCCGAGGACCAGCTCGTCAAGCATGTTCCACATCGCCGGCGGGGTAACCATCGTGCCGGCGCCCTGGCGGACCTGCACCAGCCCCTTCTCCTGAAGAATCTTCACCGCCTCGCGGACCACGGTGCGGCTGACCGAGAAGGTCTCGCAGAGCACGGGCTCGGAGGGTAGCGGCGAACCGGACGGATGGACTCCACGGACGATCCGCTCCACCAGCTCAGCCGTGACCGCGGCGGCAAGGTTCGCCGGGCGCCGGCTCCAGGCGGGGGTCTGGGAGTCCTCTGCGGATGACTGCGGTACTGCCGTCATGACACCCCCCGGAATCCGTGCCGGACCACGAATGCTCGCCAACTATAGGGCATCCGGTTGACGTCATACGTCATACGAGTTACATACGTCATACGAGTTGCGTTCCTCCTCAACCTCAACTGCCGGACAGCCGGCCACCTCAGGAGAGCGGGGCAGCAATGCGAACACTGTGGGCGGCGATCCCGGTTGCCGGGATCGTTGTCTTAGCCGGCTGCGGAAGCGCCTCCGACTCGGATTCGGCGTCCGGTGGTTCGAAGGGCAAGCTCGTCGTCTGGGACTGGAAGTCCGGCGACGCCACAGCATCCTCATACGTCAAGAAGGCCAAGGCCACCCTGCTCGGGGCAGCCATGCAGGCCGGCAAGGGGCCGGACGTCATGCTCTTCAACGGCGGCGGGCAGATCCGTGACCGCGGGGACTCCCTTCTGCCGTTGGACGAGTACGTCTGTGATGACAAGAAGCGGCTGGCCGGGTGGGAGGCATTCACCAAGGACAGCAAGACCTACGCCGCTCCGGTGACATTGCAAGGTCACCCGATCTACTACAACAAGTCGCTCTACCGGAAGGCAGGGCTGGACCCGGAGCAGCCGGCCACCAGCTGGGACGAGTTCGTCGCCAACTGCCAGACCATCACCAAGGCGACCGGTGCCAGGTGCTTCACGCAGGGCAACAAGGAAGGCACCGGTATCCAGTTCCTCCTGTCCGGGCTCGGCTCGGTCCTGTCGCCCACGGAGTACGACGACTGGATCGCCGGCAAACGAGACTGGTCTTCGCCGGCGGTCGAGCGGGTCTTCTCGCTTTGGAAAGAGGCCAACGACAAAGGCCTGAACAACGACGGGGCGAATTCGACGGCGATGTTCAACGACGCGTTCGCGGGGTTCCAGTCCAGCAAGGCCGCCCACGTCATCGGGTTGATGTCGGACACCGGGCGCTGGACGGACTTCGCCGAATTCCTCGACGCCGGCAATGTCGGCGTCATGAAGTCGCCGGTCGTCACGGCCGGCGCCACGCCGAGCCTTCCCTATGGAGGCGGCATCGGCTACGCCGTCGCGAAGTGGACCAAGGACCCCAAGCTCGCCGCCGACCTGGTGCGCTCCCTGACCTCGACCGACGCACTGAAGTCGGTCTACGCCGACGCGGGCGCCATCGCGGCCGACCGCACCGTGGACGTCTCGAGCGGTGGCCCAGCCGTCGTCACCATCGTGTCCGAGCTCGACCGTGGCAAGCCCGCCCCGCACGTGGCCCTGTCGTCCAAGACGGTAGACCTGATGGGGCGGCTGTCTCAGCAACTGCCGAGCGGATCGGTCACGGTCGACGCGGCGGTCAAGCAGCTGGCGACGTCCGACCAAGCAGGCTGAGGCCATGTCACCCATTGGTTCGTCGGTCAGCGCCGCTCAAGCAGGGCGGACCGACGGGGCGCGAGCAGGTGAGGCGGCAGGTGGCCGCGGCCCTGCGTCGAAATCTCCGCGTGTCCGGAACGGCCGGCGCGCCGAACGTCTCGCCCCCTACGTCCTGGTCGCTCCCGCTGTCCTGATCATCGTGGTGCTCCGGCTATGGCCACTGGGATTGGGTGTCAGCTTCTCCTTCACTGGGGACGGCGAACGCAACGGCGCCACGGTGGGACTCGACAACTACGCGGAACTCATCGACGACCCGCTGTTCCGCACCGCGCTGCGCAACGTCGGACTGCTGGTGCTGCTGCTGCCGGTCGCGGTCGCGATCCCGGGACTGCTCGCTACCTTCATCTACCTGCGGGTGCCAGGACACCCGTTCTTCCGGAGCGACGGTCCGCTGAACACCGTGCTCGGCAGCTCAGGGGTCGGCCCGGTGGACTGGCTCGGCGATCCCGACGTAGCCGTCTTCGCCGTTGTCGGCGTGCACATCTGGGCGACGTCAGGGATGGCGCCGGTGGTGTTCCTGGCCGGGTTCGCGACCCTGGACTCCGCACTTCCGGACGCCGCCCGGGTCGACGGCGCCTCGCTCGCGCGGATGATCTGGCACGTCATCATCCCGGGTCTGTCCCGCACCATCCAGTTCGTCGTCGTCACCACGATGATCGGGATGCTGACCTCGTTGTTCGGGCTGCTCTACGTCATGACCAGTGGTGGCCCGGAAGGGTCGACCTACCTGCCGGAGTACTACATCTGGGTCCAACAGGGACAGATGAGCCGCCCGGCGCTCGCGTCGGCCGCGTCCACAGCCCTCTTCCTCATCATGCTGGTCGTGGGCCTGCTGCAGGTCGGCCTGCTGCGCCGGGCGGGGAGGGAGGACTGATGTCCCGCCTGGGGCCGAGCAGATGGCTGGTCGCCGTGCCGATGGTGCTCCTCGCCCTGGCGACGATCTACCCGCTGCTGTTCACCGCCAACGTCGCGATGAAGACCCGCCGGGAGTACATCCTCGACCGATTCTCCCTGGCAAGCACTCTCCAGTGGGACAACCTCAGCACCGCGTGGAACAGCGTCGGCATGGGGCGGTACTTCCTCAACTCCGTGATCGTGGTGGCCTGCGCCTTGGCGCTGTTACTGCTCGTCGGGTCCATGGCCGGGTTCGCGCTGGCCCAGGTGCGGTTCCGTGGCTCGTCCGCGCCGGCTCTGGTCTGCCTCGCGGCACTGTTCATCCCGTTCCAGGTGATCATGGTGCCGCTGGCCAGGATCATGGCCAGCGGCGGTCTCATCGACACCTATCCGGGGCTGATCCTCGCCTACGTCGCGCAGTTCCTGCCGTTCACCGCCTTCTTGATGACGAGCTACCACCGAGCGGTGCCCACCGAGCTCGTCGACGCCGCACGGATCGACGGAAACACCCTGTACGGCGGCTACCGGCGAATCATGCTGCCGAGGGGTGCTCCGGCACTGCTGTCGGTGGGCATCCTCGACGCGCTGTTCTGCTGGGACGACGTGCTCATCTCGCTGCTGATGATGCCGTCGGCCGACCATCGCACCCTGATGGTGGGCATCACCTCACTGCGCGGGCAGTACTCCGCCGACATCCCCACCTTCGCAGCCGGTGTCCTGATCGCCGGGCTACCCGTGTTGGTGACCTACCTGTTCCTGCAGCGCCAGATCGCTGACGGCGTGACGGCCGGCGCGACGAAGGGCTGACGCATGCGCATCACTGGGTACAGAAGCCTGACGACGGCGCAGCATTGGGGTCGACCTGTCGGTGACGCCAATGGCATCTACGTCGACGGCGTCGTGCCCGTGCCGGTCGTCATCGTCGAGACCGATGAGGGGATCACCGGAGTCGGCCTGGGACCGCACGTAGAAGCCGACGTGATTTTCGCCGCCCTCGACGGCCAGGACCCGCGCGCGGTGACTGCCCTCTACGACCGCATGCTGCGGCACACCTTCAAAGCCGGGCATGCCGGCGTCGTGTTCGGCGCGATCGGTGCGTTCGACACGGCGTTGTGGGACACCAAGGCACAGGCCGTGGGTGAGCCGCTGTGGCGGTTGCTCGGCGGCGACGACCGCATGGTCCACGCCTACGCCTCCGGCCTGGACATCGGCCCCACCGACGACGAGCTCGTCGCCACCTACCAGCTCTATGCCGAACGCGGGCTGAGGGCGGCGAAGCTCAAGGGCGGCCTGGACATTGAGCGTGACCGGCACCGGCTGTTGCTCGTGCGCGAGGCATTGACCGAGGCTGCGCACGGGACCCGGCCAGGGCTCATGCTGGATGCGAACGAGTCCTGGAGCCGTAAGCAGGCGGTACGCCACGTCGGTGAATTGGAACGCACACTCGACCTGACCTGGATCGAGGAGCCAGTCCGGCGCTGGGACGCCGACGGCCTGGCCGCTGTCAGCCGTGGCGTACGGACGGCGGTCGCCAGTGGGGAGAACCTCACCGGCCTCGAGCAGTTCCGCCCGCTGATCGCGGCCGGAGGCGTCGACATCGTCCAGACGGCCGCGGTCTGGGGAGTCACCCACTTCCTGCGTGTCGCCGCGCTGGCGCACGCCTACGCCCTGCCGGTCAGCCCGAATCGGCAACACGCCTGTCGCGCTGCTGCACGCCGCGACGTCGGTGCCCAACCACCTCGTCAGCGAGCTGCAGGGCCTGCAGCCGTCGATCGGCATCTCGATGGACCTGCACGTCGAGGACGGCGCCTTTGTGCTTGGCGACATGCCGGGCCTGGGCATCCGGAACGACGAAACGGTGATGACCGCGGCCCGTCAGCGAACGGCACATGCACCCGACGGACCGCACATACGGCCGGAGCAGGTCGGCCGGCTGCTCGCGGTCACCCCTGGACCATGCCGATCCACCGCGGAAGGGACGTTCGACACCATGGGGATGGAGGATCGATGAAGGCGGTTGTCTACCGCGGGGCCCGCACCCTCGAGATCGAGAGCCGGGTCGCCGAGGCGCCGGCCCTGGCGAAGGAGTGGGGTGGGCGCGGCGTCAACGTCAATGCACCGGGCTACATCGCCACCGACAACACCGAGGCGCTACGCGCGGACCCCCAGCGCGACCAGGCGATCCTTGGCCGGATTCCGGCCGGTCGCTGGAGACGCGCCGACGATTTCGCCGGGGCCACGGTGTTCCTCGCCTCCCCGACGTCGGACTGTGTCAACGGCATCGTTCTTCCCGTTGATGGCGGATGGCTGGGGCGATGATGGGCGGCCCAGCATTACCAGCCGGCCGCACCCGAGTCGATCGTGCGTGCGAACCCGAGGGTGGCGACGCCCGCGGCACCTGGGGCGGCCTCGCCCGAGGCAACGTGTATGGGCCCGTGATGCGAGCCGGCCGAGCCGACGAGACGAGCCTGGTCGTCGCCGCACAGGCCGGCGATCCACGAGCGCTCGACGACCTGGCCGCGACGTACCTGCCGCTGGTATACGCGATCGTGCGCAGGGCAATGGGTGAGCTTGCGGACGTCGACGACGTGGTGCAGGAGACGATGCTGCGGGCACTTCCTGAGCTGCGCACGCTGCGCGCCCCGGAGTGCTTCCGGCCCTGGCTGGCCACGATCGCGACACGACAGATCAGCACCCATCTGCACCGGCGGCAGGCGGACGCCGAACGGACGGCCCCCCTCGACGAGATGGCCGACCCGCCGGACGCCGACGCCGAGAACCTGGCCCTGATCCACGTCGAGCTGTCCGGTCATCGCCGAAAGACCGTACGCGCCAGTCGATGGCTCGACCCGGACGCCCGGGCGCTGCTGTCGCTGTGGTGGCTGGAGACCGCGGGCCGGCTGACGAGGGCGGAGCTCGCGGCGGCGCTGGGAACGAGCGTCGCTCACGCGGGTGTGCGTGTCCAGCGCATGCGCAACCAGCTGGAGCTGAGCCGGTCACTCGTCGCCGCGCTGGAAGCCAGCCCCCGGTGCCCACAGCTGACTGCCGCGCTGGGGGGCTGGGACGGCGTACCGAGCACGCTGTGGCGTAAGCGCATCACCCGGCACACCCGATCCTGTGCGGACTGCGGCCGGACCGCCGACGAACTGGTGCCCCTTGAGCGGCTGATCGTCGCCCTGGCGCTGCTCCCCGCCCCGCTGGCGCGGTCGGCCACGGTGCTCGACAAACCTGCGCTCGCCGGGGCGACCGAGAATGCCGTCGTGATGGGAGCCGATCGGCCGAGGTCGGCTCCGGGCCGGTTGCCCGCGTCGAGGCTGGGTTATTCGGCCAACTCGCCTGAGGGCCGCTTGAGTCGGCACCCAAGTCTTCGCGTTCGGTGACGGCACCGTGCTTTTCGGCACTACGGCGACTGCGACTGTTCAAGCCGGCCGCCGATAACGAAAACTGCCGCGATTTACACGCGTCCGGCACTCCAATTCGCCGCCTGAAAAGGTTATGAGGGGTGGCCGCCAATAGTCCCGAGTCTTCGGTTAGTTGCACGACGGCCAAGGCTCACATATATCGACGACTCCCTCTTGATTGGACCATGACAATCTGTCAATCTTCTAGTCGTCGACGCGTAACGTGCCTCATTCATGACCTGTGAAAGTGGAAGCCAAAAGCGATCTACGGATTGCTGGCGCCAACACAGTGAGGTGGCTCCGACTTCGAAAGGTGCCGGTGATGAACGAATTCGTGCATTCGGCTGATCCGCCGCGGTGGCCCCGGGCCCGAGCCGATCCTGCCCCTGCTGTTAGCCCTGCCAGCCGGGTTGGTCGTGGCCGGCACGGTGCCGCTGTTCACGGGCACCGCCGACGCGACGTCCACATTGGGCGCCTCAGCGGCGGAAAAGGGCCGCTACTTTGGCGCCGCGGTCGGCACGTACAAGTTCTCAGACAGCCCCTACATGTCGGTTCTCAACCGCGAGTTCAACAGCGTCGTCGCCGAGAACGATATGACGGAGTCGAGCCCGTTCGCCCGCTCCTACAACGTGACGTTCTCGGGCCCGGCGTGGACCCGGGACTTCAGCCACGGGGAACTGATCCGGGGCCGGTGACGACCAGACCGTGCCGTTGAACCCGTGCCAGTTGCAGTTTCTGTACCAGGGCATGGACCCCAACGCCGGCGGCGACTACATCTCCCTGCCGTGGCGGATGGGGCTACTCACCCAGACCAACTCCACCTGCTGACCGGAGATCCGGGCGAAGCCGGGAGTGAGGCTTTCCAGGCGCCAACGGCAGCGGCATGACGCTGACATGCTCGCTGCGCGAGCGATCTGGGAGGAGGCCGGCGCGGAGAGGGCAAGCTCCGCGCCGGCTCGGCCGGCTGCCGGCAGGCGGCCAACGTCAACAGAGCCTGCACAGCGCAGACGTGACCACACCGCCAACCGGGAAGGCACGACCATGCCCCACACCCATCGTCGGCGCTACCTCGCCCGGGCGCTCGCCTGCATCCTGACCGCTCTCAGCGCGCTCGCGGTCGTCGAGCACCAGAGCGACGCCTCGCCGGCCGCCGCCGACACCGCCCAGTTCCGCGGCGTCAACTGGGCCCGGCTCGGTGACAACTTCCACGGTGGACCGCTGGTCCTGCACGGATTGAGCGGCTCCGACAGCTACCAGACGGTCGTGGCGAAAGCCAACGCCATCTACACCGGCTTCGAGAACAACCTCGGCGCCAACACCGTTCGGCTCCCGATCAACACCTACACAGTCGGGACGAGCTGGTGGAGCGCGTATACGGGCGCGATAGACGCAGCCACCGCGAAGGGATTCAAGGTCGTCCTCTCCTACTGGGACGACGGGGTGGCCGCCCGCGGCGGTCGCATCGTCAACCCGAGCGCCTTCGACACCATGTGGAACACCGTGCTTGCCCGGTACGGCACGAACAGCCTCGTCTACTTCGAGCCGATGAACGAACCGGGAGGGCACAGCGCCGGGGAGTGGGCGGACGTGGTGAGCAACTGGATCAGCCGCCGCCCGTCGATTCCGCGGAACCGCATCTTCGTCAGCGGCGCCGGCCTGAACACTGACATCAGATCCATGTGCGCCGACCGCCGCCTTGACGGGACGTTCCTGTCGCTGCACCACTACACGTTCTTCAGCGGCGCGAAGACCTACGACCAGTGGGTGGCGTACTTGCGGAACGCGATCGGCTCCTGCGCCGACCGCACTGTCGTCGACGAGTTCGGCGCGCCGATGGATATCGGGCTCAACTACCACGACGCCGGCAGCACCGACAACTTCGTGCGCTACTTCCGGGCCACCACCACGGTGCTCCGAGAACTGCGGATCGGCTCCATCTACTGGCCCGGGCTGGGCGGGAAGATACGCGCCGGCCAGGGCGACGACTGGTATGCCATGCAGAAACTGCACGGCACCGGTACCAACCTCACGCTCAGCACCCCCAGCGCCGGCGGCCGCGAGCGCCTCAGATACGGCTGGGGCTTGGATGGCGACGTCCCGGCCCCGACCAGCCTGCTGCGCAACGTCAGCACCGGGCGCTGCCTGGACATTCCCGACGGGACCACGGCGAACATCCAGGTCCAGGTGTACACCTGCGCCAACACGGATGGCCAGCAGTGGACCTTGACGGCCGGCGGACAGATCACCGCAGTCGGGGGCCAGAAGTGCCTGGATGCGTACAGCAGCGGGACGACGAACGGCACCGTGGTCGGCACGTGGGCGTGTAACGGCGGCGACAACCAGCGTTGGACGGTGGGCGCTGACGGCACCATCCGCAGCGTTCACTCCGGCCTCTGCCTCGACGTGAACACCGCCACCTTCAAGGTGCAGCTGTGGGCGTGCTGGGGCGGCGACAACCAGAGATGGCAGATCCAGAACACTGACGCGCGACGCGACGCCCGACTCGGCGGACACGGTGGACGGTGACCGCCGGCCGCGGCCCAGCCGATGGCAACAACGACGCCACAGTAGACGGTCTGCCGGCAGCTCAAGGGTCGTTCTGTTCTACGAGGCGACGAGGTTCGCCACCGGGCGCAAGAACGCGCTCCGCGTGGAGATCAACGGGTCGCTCGGCGCGGTCGCCTTTGACCTGCCCCGGCATTCGCTCGCCGCCTCCGCGGTGGCCCACCGCTCACTGGACTTCCTGCGCGCCGTGGCCCGCCTCGCGCCCATCGGGGCAGGAGTGGCGGCCGAGACCTCGACCGTGACGGCGACGAAGGGGGTCGGCCGATGACCCTCGACCAGTTACGGACCGCGCTTCGATACGTGCCCGATGGCGGGTGGCGGTCTGTCCTGCTCGGCGCGCCGGCCGCCCCGCCTTCGACGCCGCATTCGCGAGGAAGGACTGAGGCCGGCGCAGGGCCGGTCACCCAGCCGGTGGCCGGCCTGCGGCTCGTCGGAGAAGACAGCGTACGACCGTCGCCTTCCTCACGGCGGTTTGTCATCACCAAAGTCAGTGACCTGCTCCAGTCCGTGAAGGGAGAACGACATGTCCGAGGTGACACGCAGACGGTTTCTCGCCGCCGGAGCGGCGGCTGGAGCAGGGATCGTGCCGGGTGGGTGGACGGCCATTGCCAGGAGCGGCTCGGCCGCGCCGCCGGAGGTTCTGGCCGCCAACGACCTCGCCCTGTGGTACGACAAGCCGGCCGGAGCGGACTGGCTGCGGGCACTGCCGATCGGCAACGGACGCCTCGGCGCGATGGTGTTCGGCAACGTGGACACCGAACGGCTGCAGCTCAACGAGGACACCGTCTGGGCCGGCGGTCCGTACGACTCCGCCAACACCCGCGGCGCGGCCAACATCGCGGAGATCCGGCGGCGGGTCTTCGCGGATCAGTGGGGGCCGGCGCAGGACCTGATCAATCAGACGATGCTGGGCAGCCCGGCCGGACAGCTGGCCTACCAGCCGGTCGGAAACCTTCTGCTCTCCTTCGGCAGCGCTACCGGTGCGTCGCAGTACAACCGGACGCTCGACCTCACCACCGCCACGGCCATCACGACCTACGTGCTGAACGGCGTGCGGTACCAGCGTGAGGTGTTCGCCAGCGCACCTGACCAGGTGATCGTGGTCCGGCTGACGGCCGACCGGGCCAACTCCATCACCTTCAACGCCACATTCGACAGTCCACAACGGACTACGGTGTCCAGCCCGGACGGGGCCACGATCGCCCTCGACGGCATCTCCGCCGGCATGGAGGGCATCGCCGGGCGGGTCCGGTTCCTCGCCCTGGCCAATGCCGCCGTGACGGGCGGCACGGTCAGCAGCTCGGGCGGCACGCTGCGGGTCTCCGGCGCCACCAGCGCGACGGTGCTGGTGTCGATCGGCTCCAGCTACGTCAACTTCCGGAACGTCGACGGCGACTACCAGGGGATCGCGCGGAGCCGCCTCAACGCTGCCCGCAACGTCGGCATCGACGAACTACGCAGCCGGCATCTCGCCGACTATCAGGCGCTGTTCAACCGGGTGTCCGTTGATCTGGGACGTACGACGGCGGCCGACCAGCCGACCGACGTACGGATCGCACAGCACGCGCAAGTGAACGACCCGCAGTTTTCCGCCCTGTTGTTCCAGTTCGGCCGGTATCTGCTCATCTCATCCTCTCGGCCAGGCACCCAGCCGGCGAACCTGCAGGGCATCTGGAACGACCAGATGGCTCCGTCCTGGGACTCGAAGTTCACCATCAACGCCAACCTGCCGATGAACTACTGGCCCGCCGACACGACGAACCTGTCCGAATGCTTCCTCCCGGTCTTCGACATGATCAACGACCTGACCGTGACCGGCGCCCGGGTGGCCCAGGCGCAGTACGGCGCCGGCGGCTGGGTGACGCATCACAACACCGACGCGTGGCGGGGCGCCTCGGTCGTCGACGGAGCGCAGTGGGGGATGTGGCAGACCGGTGGCGCATGGCTGGCCACCCTGATCTGGGACCACTACCTGTTCACCGGTGACATCGACTTTCTCCGCTCGAACTATCCGGCCATGAAGGGCGCCGCCCAGTTCTTCCTCGACACCCTGGTCGCCCACCCGACGCTCGGATACCTGGTCACCAACCCGTCGAACTCTCCGGAGCTCACTCACCATGCGAACGCCACCGTCTGCGCGGGGCCCACCATGGACAACCAGATCCTGCGCGATCTTTTCAACAGCGCCGCCCGGGCCGGCGAAATACTCGGGGTGGACGCCACCTTCCGCGCTCAGGCAGTGGCGGCCCGGGACCGGCTGGCGCCGATGCGGGTCGGCTCCAGGGGCAATATCCAGGAGTGGCTGGCCGACTGGGTGGAGACCGAGCCGGCTCACCGGCACGTCTCCCACCTGTACGGTCTGCATCCGAGCAACCAGATCACCAAGCGCGGGACACCCCAGTTGCACGAGGCCGCGCGGCGGACGCTGGAACTGCGCGGTGACGACGGTACGGGATGGTCGCTCGCGTGGAAGATCAACTTCTGGGCACGGATGGAGGACGGCGCCCGGGCCCACAAGCTGATCCGGGACCTGGTGCGGACGGACCGGCTCGCGCCCAACATGTTCGATTTGCACCCACCATTCCAGATCGACGGCAACTTCGGCGCCACCTCGGGCATCGCGGAGATGCTGCTGCAGAGCCACAACGGCGAACTGCACGTGCTGCCGGCGCTGCCGACCGCCTGGCCCACGGGGCGCGTGAGCGGACTGCGCGGCCGCGGCGGATACACCGTCGGCGCCGAATGGAGCAGCGGCCGGATCGAGTTCGTCGTCACACCCGACCGAACCGGTGCCGTCCGGGTGCGCAGTCGGATCTTCGCCGGCGACTTCACGCTGCGGGACGATTCGAGCGGCGAGCCGGTCCAGCCGAAGCGGCTCGAGGCCGATCTCATCGAGTTCGCCGGCCAGGCCGGCAAAACCTACCGCGCGTCCGCACTCAGGTCGGGGCCGGTGGAGGCCGGCGTGGCCTATCGGCTGGTGGCCCAGCACAGCGGCAAGGCTGCCGACATCAACGGTGCGTCCACGGCCGCAGGTGCGCGGCTGATCCAGTGGCAGATCACCGCCGGTCTCAACCAGCACTTCGAGTTCCTGCCCTCCGACACCGGGCACTACAAGATCCGGGTTGGGCACAGTGGTCTGGTCCTGCACGTCGCCAGTAGCAGCAGCGGCGCCGACATCACCCAGCAGTCGGATACCAACGCCGCCGGCCAGCAGTGGCGCACAGTCGACCACGGCGGTGGCGTGATCAGTCTGGTCAACCGGCAGAGCGGCCTCGCCCTGGACGTGTGGGAGGCCTCCACCGCCGACGGAGCCCGCATCTCCCAGTGGGCAGCCACTGGTAGCACCAACCAGCGATTCGAATTGCACCGCATCCAGCCCCAGGGCGAACTGCGGCCCGAACAACCAGGTAGAGCCATGTCACCGAGCAGCGGGGGAGTCGCATGATGTCGATCCATAGATTGTTCTCTGGGCGAGCCGTGATAGCGGCATTGCTCGTGCTTGCCATGGCCTGCGTGGCAGAAGCCAGCGCTGTGGCCAGCACGTCGCCCACCGCCGGGGCCACACTTGCGGGGACTGCCGGATGCGGACGTGCCCCCACACTGACGAACGGTACGCACACGATTCAAAGCAGCGGTAAGAATCGCTCCTTCATCCTGAGCATCCCGGAAAACTACGACAACACCCGCCAACATCGATTGGTCTTCGGATTCCACTGGTTGGGTGGCACCGCCGGGCAAGTCGCCGGCGGCGGAAGCGATGGCGATGTCTATGCCCACTACGGACTCCGGCGACTGGCGAACAACAGCGCGATCTTCGTTGCTCCGCAGGGCATCAACAACGGCTGGGGCAACTCCGGTGGCGAGGACGTGACCTTCGTCGACGACATGATCAGACGTATCGACAACGATCTCTGTGTCGACACCACGCAGCGCTTCGCCCTCGGGTTCAGCTACGGCGGAGCCATGAGCTACGCACTCGCATGTGCCAGGCCGAACGTTTTCCGCGCGGTCGCCGCGATAGCCGCGCCTGGGGGGATCAGCGGCTGCAGCGGGGGCACCCAGCCCTTCGCGTACATGGGGATCCACGGCATCAATGACAACATCGGCGCCGGTCGCGGGATGCGGGACAGGTTCGTCAGTAACAACGGCTGTACGGCCCAGAACCCGCCGGAGCCCGCGCCGGGCAGCCGCACCCACATCACCACCGCCTACTCGGGCTGCCGAGAGGGGTATCCGGTCGTCTGGGCCGCGTTCGACGGAGGTCACCAGCAAGGCCCCGTGGACGGGTGCGCCGGCTGTGAGAGCGGCGCCAGGAGCTGGGTCAAGGAAGAGATCTGGAGCTTCTTCACGGGTGCTGACCCGATCCCGAACCCGACCACATTCCGGCTGCGGAGCCAGTCCGCCGACCGATGCCTGGACGTCAGCGGTGCCAACTCGTCCAACGGCGCCCAGATGATCATCTGGGACTGCCACACCGGCACCAACCAGCAGTTCACTCGGACCGGACAGACCCTGCGGGTGATGGGTAGATGCCTGGACGTGCCGAGCAACGCCGCCTCCGGCGCCCGAGCACGGATCTGGGACTGCACCGGCGGCGCGAACCAGCAATGGAATGTGAACACCAACGGAACCGTCAGCAACGTCCAGACCGGACTCTGCCTGGACGTCAACGGCGGCAGCACCGCCAACGGCGCTGCGGTGATCGTGTGGAGCTGCCACACCGGCGTCAACCAACGCTGGGCCCGAGCGTAAGCAGAAGTGTGAAGGCGGCCGCAGTAGTCGCGGCCGCCTTCATCTCCAGTTGGCCCAGCCTTTCGCACCGCGTCGATCATCTCTCGGTGGCAGTAGCCCTCCGGACGCCCGCCCCGGCCCGCCATCCACGACGGCACCGGCAGCAGATCCCGCACGAGTGCCCACTCGGCATCGCTCATGTCCGAGCCGTACCGCGGCCGGCGCTCGGGCCGGTCGGCCGCGTTCCCGAACCTGTGGGCGAGACAGTCACACCCAGGAGCGGACGGACTGGATGAAGAACAGGCGCTGGATTCGTTGCAGAGCAGTATGAGGGCCGGTCCACTCGGCGATGGTCCAGCAGTTCTTGCGCAGCAGGTCCGACAGCAGCCCGAGCGCCAACTGCCGGACATGACGCAGGCCGTCAGTGTCCCAGCGGCTGTGGGAGAGCAGGTGCTGCAGGCCGTGCGGGGTGGCGTGGCCGGCGTATGCGGCGAGTTGCCAGCTGTTCTTGCGACCCACCGGGCCGAGCAGTCCGCGGACGTAGTCCCGCATCCGCCGGCGGACCTCTACGCGGCTGAAGCGGGCTCCGGTCATCAGGAAGAGTTCTTCGAGTTCCAAGTCCCAGGCATTCGTCGGTACATCGTGGATCACGACAATGGACTGCTCGCCGCGCTGTCACTACATGCGGCGTGGGCACCCGTTGGTGGGACGGTCAGCCCAAGACCGCCCCGCGCATGCTGAGCCCCCGCTACACTCCCCACCGCCAGGCCGTTGACCAGGACAAATACAGAAGTCCGGCTGGAGTACTAGGCGCAGGAGAAACCCGGGCAGCGATCCTTCCGGTAGCGGGTCAAGGCTGCGTGCCAGCACACCGCTTGGATGGGAACCGGCTTCAGTCACGAGGGACACCCCTGGGTCCTCCACCATGCACCCCGTAGAGTTCGGGGCTCATACCGATGGAGTGATGTTCCGGCCGCTCCTGATGACCGGCTCCGCCCCTGGGCTGGCTGCCTCGAGGGCATTGAGCCGGTGCGGTAGTTCAGGCGCAGCGTCGATCTCCTGTCGGTGGTGCCTGGCCCAGCGACCAGATGATCCATTGAGGTACCCCGGGCCCCATGTGACCTGCGGTGTACCAAAGTGCCAACTAAACCTCTGAATCCGGGCGTGGACCTAAGGAAGGTAGTTGGCATCGGCGCAGGTCACGAACGTTGCCCGGTGCCAAGTAGCGCTCCCGGTCACAGCGGCGCTCAGTCCTGCGGCGGGGCCGTGCTCTCGCGGACCACGAGGTGGGTGGCGATCTCGAGGCCGAGCTGAGGGATCTTCTCGCCGCGGCCGAGGGTCAGCGCCAACTCCGTTGCCGCCGCAGCCATTTCGGTCAGTGGCTGGTACACGGTCGTCAGCGGCGGGTCCACCCAGGCCGTGACCGGTACGTCGTCGTAGCCGACCACGCTCAGGTCCCCCGGGATGCGCAGGCCGGCCTCGCGTGCCGCCTGGTAGACGCCGAGCGCCTGGAGGTCGTTGGCGGTGAAGATCGCGGTCGGCCGGTCGGGACGGGCGAGCAGCTCGGCCGCCGCGGAGTGCCCGTCCTCCCGGGTGAGCTGCACGCGGACGATCAGCTCCGGGTCCACAGGAAGCCCGGCCGCCTCCAGCGCCGAGCGGTAACCGGCCATCCGCGCCAGGCAGAACGCGTGATCGGGGCCGCTGATCATGGCGATGCGCCGGTGGCCGAGGCCGATCAGGTGGCGTGCCGCGGACTGGCCACCCCTGAAGTGCGTGGCGGAGACGTACGGGACACCGTCGGAGACGTCGTCGATCGGGTCGAAGACGACGTACGGGATGCTGCTCGCCGCGAGGCGGCCGCGCTCCGCCTCGGAGAGCCAGGACACCGACAGGACGCACTGCGGGCGCCGCCCCGCGGTCTCGTCCATCGCGGCCTTCGAGTCGTGCAGGCCGAACTTGGAGACCATCACGCCGATCCGGTTCCTGCTGGCCACCTCCTCCACGCCGCGCAGGATCTCCACGCCCCACATGCTCTCCAGCTCGCGGAAGACCAGCTCCACGATCTTCTGGCGGCGGCTTCCCGGGGGCTTGCGGTACCCGTACTTGTTGATCAATTCCTCGACCCGGGCCCGGGTCTCGTCGGACACCCCCGAGCGGCCGTTGAGCACCTTGGACACTGTGGGACCGAGACGCCCGCGGACTCCGCGATGTACGCGATGGTCACCGACGGCAGCCCGCCGCCCGACGCGGGCTGCTCGCTGTCCTTCGCCGCATCCTCGTTCTTGACCGCCACAGCTGCCTTTCCTCGTTCCGGGGGGCCGACCTTTCGCCCGCCCCTGCGTGCGCCCGCCCATACGGCGCCATTCTGGCATCGGAGCACGAGCGGGCTCACTCGGTCTTGTCGGTGACATAGCGGTCCCTGGGGGCGGCGGGGGCGTGTCCGTCCCAGCCGCCGCAGACGGCCAAAGCCTGGTTGACGGACGTCATCGCTCCTCCGCGGGGGCGTCCGGTTCGGCGGCGAGGACACGGACGTCCCACGCACGGAGATTCACGGCGGTGTCGGCCGGGAGCGCGCCACCGTCGAGGGCGTCGGTCAGATGCACGGGTACCGTGACGGTCGCAGGCTCCCAGCTCCAGTTGTGGACCACGTGGACGCGGCGGCCGTGGGGGGAGGTGCCGGTCGAGACCGTGACCGAGCCGGGCAGATCCCGCCAGCCGCTGCGCGGGGCGGGGGCGAGCCGTACGGCGAGCGCGCGGGCGAGATCGCGGCCGGGCACGTGCCCACGCAGGTGACGTGGCCCGCACCGTGGCGGCGGGTGGTGACGGCGGGCCAGCGCCCGAAGTGCGGATGGGCGTACTCGGCCAGGACCTCGGCGTCCTCGACGGCCAGCCCCTCCACCCAACGGGTGGCCACCGCGTCGCCCGGCAGCTGGAGCGGGCTTTCCGGTGCGGTGCGCAGCGGCAGGTCGGCTTGCAGGTTGCTGAACTCCTCGTAGCGGACCCCCGCGGCCTCCACCAGTCGTGCGGGCGTCACTTCGTGGCGGGCTCGCGCCTCGTGGTCGCCGTAGCCGGTACGCGGCCCGAGCACGAGATGGCCGCCCGCGTCGGCGTACGCGGCGAGCCAGTCGAGCATGCCGTCGTCCGCCACGTACAGAGCGGGAGCGATGAGCACGGGGTGCCGTTCGGCCGCCGACTCCGGTGCCAGTCCTGGGCGTTCGCCGCGGGGATCGTGCAACCGGCGGGCGTGCAGGATCCGTACCTGGCGCCCCGCCTCGAACGCGCCCCGGTAGAACGGTTCGAAGATGCCCTCGTACGCATACGTGTCCGGGCCGCCGTCGGCTCCGGCGAGCGGCGGGTGCTTGCGCATCAGCCACTTACTCGGCGCGGAGTACACCATGGCGATGTCGGCGTCCGGGGTGATGCCGGCGACCAGGTCGCCGGCCCGCTCGAACTCCTCGCCGAGGTGGGCGAGTTCGCGGTAGGCGCGCCCGGGCCTGCCGCTGTGCGGGAGGATCCCGCCCCAGTACGTCTCGATGCCGAAGTGCAGCGTGTGCCAGTGCCAGTACTCGATCATGCGGGCGCCGCGCGCGACCAGCGCCCACGCGGCCTGCCGCCACTGCCCGTCGAAGGCGGGCCGGTTGTCCGAACTGCCGCCGATCGCCTGGGCGTTGGTCTCCGTGATCCTCCTGGCGCGAGGAGTAGATCCGGTCGGCGCTGTGGTGCAGTGCCCACGCCCCGTACGCCATCCACTGCTGCGGCAGCTTCTCGCGCGGCGGCCCGGGCATGGTGAGGCTGTCCTGCATGTCGTAGTACGGGTTGCCCGCGGTGACGTCCAGGCTGTCGGTCATCGCGTCGTCCTCCAGGCCGGGGGAACCGTGGGCGAGGCAGGTGGTGACGAACTGCTCCGGCCATGTGTACTCGCGCACGATGTCGGCCTGCCAGGCGATGAATTCGGCGGTCTGGCGTGCCTGGAACGCCTGCCAGGCCAGGTCGTACTGCGGCTGCGCGTTGCCCTCCGGGGTCCACAGGTCGGCCCAGGTGGACAGCCGGTGCGACCAGTACACGAGCCCCCACTCGCGGTTGGGCGGTGGTCACTCCGGCCTGGCGTGCCGCGTGGCCGAGGTGCTCGAAGTACTTGAGGGCCTCGCCCCGCTCGAGACGGGAGGGGTGGTGGTCCGGCCAGCTGAGCAGCCCGTACTCACCGAGGTAGACCGGGATGCCGCGTGCGACGAACGTGTCGCGCATGCGCTGGAAGGCACCGTCGAGGTCCTTCCGTGCGGTCTCGTCGTAGTGGGTGCCACCCGCGATGTTCACGCTGAACGGGAACCAGCTGTAATAGTGCACGGTGGCGACCAGGTTGGGGTCGTTCAGGGACTTGATCGTGTTGTACAGCGCGTCCATAAGCGGCTGGTCAGGCTTGCAGTAGATCGTTGGCAGCATGAGCAGGCGGTCGGTGTTCTGCCCGCCCGAGCCGCGGACGATCTTGTGGAACGACGTGTTCAGCTCGTTCAGGAACGTGGCCTTCTGCTCGTCCGTGGCGTTCTCGAACTCGGGCTCGTTGATGCTCTGGAAGAGCAGGGTGCGCGGCTTGTCCTTGAACGTCGACGAGATCTGCGTCCAGAGGGAGTTGAAGCGGGCCATCACGTTGCCATGGTCGGTGGACATCTTGCCGACCCACTGCCACGAGTCGTGGCGCACGTTGAGCACCACGTAGAGCCCCTCGGCCAGCGCGAAGTCGGTGACCTCCTCCACCCGGTCCATGTACGTGGCGTCGACGGCGTACGGAGCGGTGGCGGACTGGTGGTCGGTCCAGGTGACCGGGATGCGGACGCTGCGGAAGCCCTCCGAGCGGATCTTCGCCAGGTGCGCCCTGGTGGTGAGCGGGTTGCCCCAGGAGGTCTCGTTCGGGAAGGCGTCCAGGGTGTTGCCGAGGTTCCAGCTGGGCTCCATCGCGGCGACTGTGTCCTTGGCGGACTTGGCCTTCGCGGGCACGCGCGGCACCTGTGGGGCGGCGTCGGCCGCCGGAGCGGTGAGCCCGGCGGCGAGCAGCAGGCCGGCGGTGGCGACCAGGGCGAGCAGCGGGAACTGCTGCGCGACGGCACGGTCAGGTGGTGGGGCGGGAGTGCACGCTGACGGCGTAGCCGCCGCCTTGACAGTAGGGATCGGCGCCCCAGGTGGCGTAGCGCTGGCGCAGGGTCAGTCCGGCCTGGGTGCACCAGTGATCGAACTCCGGCAGAGTCACTGGAGGTTCCGGCAGCGGCAGGTGTGCCGCGTCCAGCCCCATGCCCGTTACCAGCAGTCCGCCGGGACGCAGGACGGCGGCCAGTTGCTGTACGACGGCTGCTTCGGTGCCGGAGGCCAGCAGGGGGATGACGTTCCCGGCGGCAACCACCAGGTCGAAGCCCGGTTTCAGGCCGAGGGCATCCAGGTGTGCCAGGTCGCCGTGGACCCATTCCAGCGCGGGGGCGTCACCGCGGGCGACAGCGAGCATGGAAAGGTCGGTGTCCACGCCGGTGCAGTGGTGGCCCAGCTCGGCGAGCCGGATCGCGACCCGGCCGGTGCCGCAGCCGGCGTCGAGGATCCGGGCGGCGGGCTTCAGCAGTGCGGCGCAGAAGGTGGCCTCGCCGTGGATGTCGTGGCCCGATTCGGCGAGCTGCGCGAAACGCTGGGCGTACTTCTCTCCGGCTTGTCCGCCTGTCAGTTCCGCCCAGCGGTCGCGTTGCCTGCTCATGTTCTGCGTGCCTTCCGGTCAGCCTCGGTAGCGGAGGCGAGGACGCTGCCATCGCGTTTGATCGTGGGTAAAGACCTTGGAGCCTGCTACGAAGGTACGCGGGCGCGGCTCGTCTCAGCGAACAGTCGCCGGACCGGATCAGGCCAGTACGTCTGCGGACGCGGTCCCTGGCCGCCCCACGCGCACATGCGGCCGTTGCCGAACGGCAGGGAGCTGTCCCCGCGAACTGGAGCGTCTCACACTGAGACTCCCTCCTTTCGATGCCCTCCGGCATGCTGAGGACGACGCGCGCCAAGGCGGAGCGTGAGGAGGGCGGACATGGCGAGACGGTCGTGGGGGCAGCGAGAACGGCTCTCCGCTAATCCAGTGTGTCGCTTGCGGGTCCGTCGTGGCTGGGCAGCGGGCCGTGGGCAGCTTGTGATCCTGCGTTCTTGATGAGATTTGATGTGCAGATGTGTTGACCTTTGTTCGAGGTCTCTTCTACGTTGCGGGAGCCACAGAGCCGCCGACCTGTAGTCGAGGTTTCGCGGACACAACTGCACAGAAAGGGATGTCGTGCCACGAAAGAACCCTCGCGGGACAGCTTGCCTGGGGGCGTTGCTGGCCGCCGCCACGGCATTCTGCGGAGCCCTCGCCTCCCCTGCGTCCGCCGCTCCCGCAGCCACCTCCGGCCACACCTCGCCGCCGCCTGTCAGCGCGTTCCAAGGCGTCAACTGGGCCGACCCGCGCGACAACTTCGCCCACGACGCGGTCGTACCCTCGGGCCTGTCCACCTCCGACAGCTACGCCACGACCTACGCCAAGTCCCGGGCGATCATCGGCGGGTTCTCCAAGCTCGGCGCCAACACGGTCCGGCTGCCGGTCAACCCCAGCTCCGTGAACGGCCCCTTCTGGAAGTCGTACCGTGGTGCGATCGACGCCGCCACCGCCAAGGGCTTCAAGGTCATCCTGGGCTACTGGGAGGGCGACAACGCCAAGGACGGCAAGATCGACAACCAGGCCTCCTGGGACCGGATGTGGGCACGGATCACCTCCTCCTACGCCCGCAACTCCAAGGTGTACTTCGAGCCGATGAACGAGCCGTTCGGCTACACCGCCCAGGAGTGGACCGACATCGCCGCGAAGTGGGTGACCACCCACCGCAAGGTGCCCCGCGACCGGATGGTGATCGGAGGGTACAAGTACAGCGAGGACGTCAAGCCGGTGTGCGCCGACCGGCGCCTCAACGGCACCCGCATCGCCCTGCACAACTACGGCTTCTGGCACACCGACTGGACCAGCGTCGACCAGTGGAAAGCGGACTTCAAGGAGCGCATCGGCGACTGCGCCTCACGTACCATCCTCGACGAGTTCGGCGCTTCCATGACCACCGGCCTGGACTACAGCGGCCCGGTCAACGGCTCCAACGAGGTCGCCTACATCCAGGCCGCGACCGACATCATCCGGGAGATGGGCTTGGGCTCGGTCTACTGGCCCGGCCTGCGCAACGGTGACACCTACTCCCTCACCACCCTCCAGGGCACGGGCACCAAGCTCAACCTGAAGTTGAACAACCAGAGCGGGCTCGACCGCCTGCACTGGGCCTGGAGGAAGTGACAGAGGTGCGATAGCCGTGGTGCCCCGCGCTTGAAGACAAGCGCGGGGGTTCAGCGGGGCTCAGCGGGCGGAGCGGTCGTGCTCCGGACGACGAGGTGGGGCGCGATGACCTGCTCCCCGACGGCGGCCGTCTCATCTGCGGTCTCGTCGGCCTCGAGGCGTGCGATGGCCCGGCCGACGGCGAGCTGGGCGATGCGCGGGATGTCCTGTCCGACGGTGGTGAGGTCGATGTGCGCCAGTCGGGCCAGGTGGCTGTCGTCGAAGCCGACGACGGAGATGTCGTCGGGGACCGCGATGCCGGCGCGGAGGAAGACGTCGAGTACGCCGGTCGCGCAGCGGTCGTTGAAGGCCATCACGGCCGTGGGGCGCGGGCGGTCGGCCATCAGGGCGCGGGCGGCATCGGCGCCGTCCTCCTCGGTGAGCCCGCCGGGGAGAATGCGGATGTGCCTGGCCAGGCCGTGGCGGTTCATGGCGGTGCGGTAGCCGCGGCGCCGGTCGGCCGCGCCCGGTGCGCGTCCGCCGTCGATGTGGGCGATGTAGCGGTGGCCCAGATGGACCAGGTGGTCCACCGCCTGCCGGGCCCCCTTGTCGTCGGCGGTCCGTACGACCTCGAGGCCCGGGATGGAGGGCCGTAGCCGCCGGGCCACGGAGACGACCGGCAACTGCCTGGCCAGATCCGCCAGTTGCGCGGCCGGGGCTTGCGGGCCGAGCAGGATCAGCGCCTCGCAGCGGTCGTCGAGCAGCGTCTCGACGGCGCGTTGCTCGCCGCGCCCGGCGGCCACGGCGCTCAGCGCGATCTGGTAGCCGGCCGGTTCGGCCGCCGCGTAGAGGCTTTCCACCAGGTCGGTGTGGAACGGATGCTGGAGGCCGAATTGCACCCCGAGCAGCCGGGAACGCTGGCTGCGCAGCAGCCGCGCGCGGGCGTCCGGACGGTAACCGATCTCCCGCGCGGCCTGAAGAACGCGCTCGCGGGTGGCCGCGCTCGCGCCCTTCGCCTCGCGCATCACGATGGAGACCAGCGCAGTGGACACCCCCGTCCGCGCCGCCACGTCCGCGAGCGTCGGCCGCTTGCCGTCGGGGACCGCTGAGCTCGCCGGCACTGTGTCCTCCGTGGTTGGGCTCGTCTCCTGGGCGCCCGATTGTAAAACGTTCTAGCCCCGCGATTTGCGGCGGGGGAGTGCGGTCCGGGGCCGGTGAAGCAGTCTCTCGCCGCCGATTTGTGCCGGCGCCGGAGGGATCGGGTGTTTGCGCGCCCGGATCCTCGGCCACCGGCTCCCCGCTCGCCACCTTTGCCGCCTCTGCCCCGTACGCCGGGCGGAGCGGGTGTGACCGGCTCGGCTGCACAATCGCCGACAGGGGCCGACAGGGATCGCGCGGAAGGCAGTCGTGGCCGACGGGGTGAATCGCGTCGGTGCTGCTGCCTGTCTCGTCCGCAACGCAATGCCTGCCCCGGGCCGCGACGTTACTCATTCGCGTCAGGCTGCCAAGGATGCAGCTGGCGCTGCTGGCTTGAGCGCGGAGGCCTCGGTGACCAGCCGCCTGGGCGAGCAGCGGCACCACTCGAGGAGGTGTGTGCTCAGCGGGACGACGCAGGCTCCATGGTTGCGGGGCTCTCCCGGACGTCGCCCACCCGGATGGCGCCGCCCGTGGCGATCGATCCGATCGCGGCGAGCGCGATACCGAGCGCGGCCCGCGCGTCCTCGCCGGTCACCGAGGGGGTGCGCTTGTCGCGGATGCTGTCGGTGAATTCGGCCAGTTCGGCGATGTAGGCCGCGTGGAAGAGTTCCTGGTCGTACGGGACGCACTCGGCGGAGGTGCCGGCCGGGCCGTAGGCCGTGAGGTGGGTGCGGCGGAGGTCGCCCACGGTGAGCATGCCGTTCGAGCCTTTGACCTCACCGCGGACGTCATAGCCGTACACCGCCTGGAAGTTGGCCTCCGCGGTGGCGATGGCGCCGTTGTCGAAACGGATCGTCACCACGGCGGTGTCGAGTAGCCCCTGGTCCTTGAAGTCGGGCCGGACCAGAGCGTCGGCCATCGCGAACACCTCGACCGGCTCGGATCCCGGGTTGAGGTGGCGCAGGACGTCGAAGTCGTGGATGAGCGTCTCCAGGAAGATCGTCCACGGCGGTATGCGCGACGGGTCGTGCAGCTTGGGGTCGCGGGTGAGGGAGCGCAGCAGCTGCGGGGTGCCGATGTCACCGGCGGTGATCTTCTCGTGGGCGGCGTGGAAGCCCGGGTCGAAGCGGCGGTTGAAGCCCACCTGGAGGGCCACGCCCGCGTCACGTGCGGCGGTGATGGCGCGGTCGGCCTCGTCCAGGGTGACGGCCATCGGCTTCTCGCAGAAGACCGCCTTGCCGGCCCGCGCCGCCGCCTCGACCAGTCCGGCGTGGATGCGGGCCGGGGTGCCGATCACGACCGCCTCGACCTCGGGGTCGGCGAGCAGGTCGCCGATCTCCGTGTACATCTTGGGGCAGTCGAGGCGCGTGGCCAGTTCCTTGGCGGCGCCCGGTGCGGGATCGGCGATGGCGGCGAGCCGTACGCCGGGCAGGCGGCGGGCCAGGGTCTCGGCGTGGAAGGAGCCCATACGTCCGGCGCCGATGAGGCCGACCGCGAGGGACTGGGGGGAGGTCATGGCGGGTGCTCCGTGATCTGCGTTGTGGCCTGGGTGGTGGCGATTGCCGTTGAGCGTGGGTGCTGGGCAGGGGATGTCCCGCGTACGTTCCTGTCAGACGGTGAAGGCGGCCCGGAACCGCTCCAGCGCGGCCTCGCTGTCGCTGTCCCTGTCCCTGTCGCCGGAGGCCCATGCCTCCATGGCGACGGTGCTCTCGTAGCCGATATCCGCCAGAGTCCGGGCGATGGCCGGATAGTTGATCTCTCCCGTGCCGGGCTCGCACCGGCCCGGCACGTCCGCCACCTGGATCTCCCCGATGAGTCCCGCGCCGTGCGCCCTGCGGACCAGCTCGATCAGGTTCCCCTCGCCGATCTGGGCGTGGTACAGGTCCAGATTCATACGCAGCCCCGGCCGGTCCACGGCGGCGACCAGCGTGAGGGTATCGGCGGCCTTCGAGAAGGGCACGCCCGGGTGGTCGACCGCGGTGTTCAGGTTCTCCAGGGTGAAGGTGACCCCGGCGTTCTCGCCGAGCTCGGCGATCCGCGTGAGAGTGCGCTGCGCGGCCATCCACATAGCGCCGGTGGGTTCCCCGGACACAGGCACCACGGGCAGGCCCTGGCCGTCCAGCCCGGTTCCGTGGAGGTTCAGCCGGGTGCAGCCCAGGTGCTCGGCGGCCTTGAGTGACTCCTCGGCCGTACGCAGCAGTTCGGCGGCACCCTCCTCATCGGTGAGGCTGCCCCTCACGTACCCCGTCATGGAGACGAACTCGGCGGGAGTCCGGGCGAGCGCGTCGAGGTCATGCTTTGTCCAGTCCCAGATCTCGACCTGGAAGTCGGCCTCATGGAGACGCCGGGCGCGCTCTTCGATCGGCAGGTCGCGGAAAACCATCTCCGCACAGACCGCCAGTGCGTACGTCGCGGCTCGCATCGCGGCTCTCCTCTCCTCGGACACCCGGAGAACTAGAACGTTCTATACCCTCTCAGCAGTACGCCAGCCGCCGCAGGCCTCTGTCAAGTACTCGTCGGACACGAGAGGTATAACGTTCTAGTCGCGAGGGTCAACCCTTGACGCTGCCCTGCGTCAGACCGGAATGCCAATACCGCTGCAGGACGGGCCTCGCGGCGGCCAGCGGAAGGACCGATAGGGGCCACCGCCTCGGCCCCTTCGGGCCCGACGACCTACGACCACAGGTCGGCACGGCTGACCGTGCCGTCCGGATGCCGAACGTCCACTGTCCCCTTCTCCGCCAGCGACCAGAACTCCTCGACGCACAAGCCCAGTACCTCGCGCAGCGGCGGGGGGTACCCGCCCAGGTGAACCCGGTCGCAGTCGTCGACGAGGCCGGAGAAAAACGGCACGAGCAGATGGCCGCCGTCGCGTACATAGGCATCCACTACAACCAGCAGGCCAGCCTGCTCGAGTACGTGATGGACCCCGAACCCGAACCCTTCCGTTTCGAGGGCGTCTACGCCATCGCCAGCTCCGACCCCGGGCCTCGGCGTCGAGATCGACTAGAAGACGGTACGAGGCGCCGCCGAACCGGACAATGCTGTCGCAACCCCCGTATGGCGGGGAGCCGACGGGCCGCTCTCCAAGTGGTGAGTCTCCGTCGGACCCCTGCGCCCCACGAGCCCGAGGAGTACCTGTGCCCATGAACCTGGTGGAATCGCTCCGAGCCCACCGCCTGCTGGCGATCGTGCGCGGCAAGGACCCGGCTGCGGCACTGCGCACCGTACGCACGCTCGCCGAAGAGGGCATCACGGCCATCGAGGTCTCGCTGACCACCGCCGACGCTCTGACCGTGATCAGACAGGCCCGCACCGAACTGGGCCCCGAAGCACTCCTCGGCGCCGGAACCGTGCGCTCGCTCGCCGACGCCGCCCGCGCCGTGGACGCCGGAGCCTCGTACCTCGTTACCCCGGCACTGGTCGATGGGCTGGACCCGTACGGCGTCCCTGTGCTGATGGGCGCCCTGACACCGACCGAGATCGAACTCGCCCTCGCGCGCGGCGCCGCCGCGATCAAACTCTTCCCCGGCTCCCTCGGCGGCCCCGGCTATCTGCGCGCCCTGCGCGACCCCTTCCCCGAGGTGCCCTTCGTGCCCGTCGGCGGAGTGGACGCGCAGGCCGCCCGCGATTACCTGGACCTCGGCGCCACCGCCGTCGGCGTCGGCTCACCCCTCGTCGGAGACGCGGCCGACGGCGGAGACCTGGACCAACTCCGCGCCCGCGCGGCCGAGTTCCGCCAGGTGGCCGCAGGGGAGACGCCGTGACGACAGGGGATCGCCAGGCCCCGCCCGACGTGGTGACTTTCGGCGAGACGATGACGGCGCTACGGGCCCACGGTGCGCTGCGGCTCGGTGGCAGCCTCGGCCTGTCCGTGGCGGGAGCCGAGTCCAACGTCGCCATCGGCCTCGCCCGGCTCGGGCACCGGGTGCGCTGGGCCGGCCGGGTCGGTGCGGATGAACTCGGCGCACTTGTGCTGCGTACGCTCCGGGCCGAAGGCGTCGACACCGAGTACGCGGTCACCGACGACACGGGCCGGCCCACGGGGCTGCTCCTGACCGAACCCCGTCTGGGCACGCTGACCAGGGTCAGTTACTACCGTGCCGGTTCGGCGGGTTCGGCCGTGTCACCGGCCGACGTACTGCCCGCACTGGATTCGGGATCCCGCGTCCTGCATCTGACCGGCATCACGCCGGCGCTCGGCCCGTCGGCGGCCGAGGCCGTCCTCACCGCCGCCACGAAAGCCCGCGACGCCGGCATCACCGTATGCCTCGACGTCAACTACCGCTCCCGGCTGTGGACCACCGACCGCGCCCGCACCGTCCTCAGGCCGATGAGGGCCCACACCGACCTGCTCATCGCCTCCGAGGACGAGTTGCCGCCGCTACTGGAACGGCCCGACGCGGACGAGTCGGAGGCCGTGCAGAGTCTCCTGGCCGCAGGCGTCAACGAGGTGGTCATCAAACGTGGCGCACGCGGCGCGACCAGCTTCACCGCCGACGGGGCAACCGACTGCGCGGCACGACAGGTCGACGCCGTCGATCTGGTCGGCGCCGGAGACGCCTTCGTGGCCGGATACTTGTCCGGCCTCCTCGACGGCACGGACATCCCGGCCCGCCTGCACCGAGCCGTCACCACCGCGGCCTTCGCCGTCGCCACCCGGGGCGACTGGGAGGGCCTCCCGACACAGGACGAACTCGGCCTGTTCGACCAGCCCGACGGCACGACGATGCGCTGACGCAGGAGAGGGAAAGTGACATCAATGGCTGTGCGCGCGACGGTCGTCGTGGACGGACGGTACGAACTCGCCGAGGACGGCCGCCGGGTCGACGGCCGGTACGTGTACGTTGACATCCTCACCGGCCGGCTTCGCGAACTGCGTGCCGAGACCGGGCCGACTCCGCGCCAACTGGCCCAACTCGACGTGTCGTTGGGGTGCTGGCGGCGCCGGTGGACGACCGGCCGGACGCGGGATTGCCGCCACGGGCACCAGCGCCTACGACGGCACCCACGGCGCGGGCTCGCTCTACCGAACGGGCCCCGACGGCACGGTCGTACGCGTTCTCGACGCCCTGACCATCGTCAGCGGGCTGGCCGGGCCAGGTCGAAGAGGTACGTGCGCTCGTCCTGGTCCAACTGCAGCGCCTTGGCGACCGCGTCGAGAACGTCCTCCGACACACCGCTGATGTGCCCCTTCTCCAGCCGCGTGTACCACTCGGTACTCACTCCAGCGAGGACGGCGACCTCGTCCCGCCGCAGCCCCGGCACCCGCCGCCGCCCACTGAACGGCAGACCGACCCACTCCGGGGTGATCTTCGCGCGCCGACGGGCGAGGAAATCCCGGATATCGGCGCGGTTTTCGGGGCTGGGCTGGGTGGTTGCTGTGGTCAGTGTTGGTGTCGGGTGCTGCGCGGGGCCCTCGCTGGCTGCCGGTTCCTGATCCCTGTGGCGTGGCGCTTCTGCCCTGGCAGGGATCTCATCGTCGGTATGACGGTGGCATTCTGTGCACTGAGGCGGGCCGCTGTCCTCACGAGTGGGACCTGTACGGCCTGGTCGGGGAATTGTCGGCCCGCGGCGACGCCATCCGCACCCGCTGAGGCTCGCAACCTCCACCGCATGCCACCTGCGGCAGACGTTTCCACCATCGGGTCGGTCGGTGACCTCGCCCTTGCATCCTCCGGAGAAGGCCTGAACGCGCTCGCTTCCTGGAGCGTCACCCGGGGTACGGCTTCTGCCGCTTGTCTTCGGTCCCCGGCTGTTCCGGCGCATGGATCGCCGGAAAGGGAAGCCTCATGGGGTCGTGGGGTTCGTTCCGATCGGCTGGTGGCTGGGCCGTAAGGCTGTGGTCCGGGTGGGTGGTGTCGTGCAGGGCCGTGGCGGGTGGTGGCACTGCAGGTCGGTTTCCATTGCACCGTACGGAAACATCACACGGACGGGAGAGGACGCGTATGGCACTGGTTCTGGTGACGGGGGCATCCAGTGGTCTGGGGCGTAACACGGCGATGGCGTTGGCCGACGAAGGCCATGACGTGGTCATCCACGTGCGCAGTCCGGCCCGTCTCACCTATGTGGATGACACCGCACGGTGGAAAGGCGTCGTGGTCGGGGATCTCGCCAAGCTGGACGAGATCCGAGGTGTTGCCGGGCAGGCCGCTGGGTTCGGGCGTTTCGACGCCATCATCCACAACGCGGGTGTCCTGCAATCTCCGGATGCGGTCACGGTCAACACCGTGGCGCCCTACGTACTGACGGCCCTGATGGACAAGCCGGGCAGGCTCATCTACCTGAGCAGTTCGATGCACCGCACGGGTTCAACGGACCTGGGACGACTGGCGGCCGGCACCGCTTCCTACGACGACAGCAAACTGTGGGTCACCACCCTCGCCCTCGCCCTCGCGTCCCGGTGGGAAGGAACCTCGAGCCATGCCGTCGATCCAGGGTGGGTTCCCACCCGTATGGGCGGTCCCGGTGCGTCGGATGACCTGGCCGCAGGGCACCTGACGCAGGTGTGGCTCGCCACCCACGACGACGTGACACCGGACACGGGCGGCTACTGGTATCACCAGCGGACAGAGACCCCACATCCCGCGTCGCAGGACGAGGAGTTCCAGGCTCGGCTGGTTCGGAGCCTGGAGGGCCAAACGGGTGTCGCGCTTGGCTGAAGGTGGTGGCGGGGCCGGTGTCACAGATGGGGGTAGGCGGGTGGGCTGCGCGGACGGCACTGCAGGAACGTGTGTGGCTTGAATGAGCTGTGGTGATGGTTGTGGTGTCTTCTGTGTTGGTCGTTCGTCGTCGGTTGCTGAACGGCGCGCGGCATGAGCAGCCCCGTGCCGGCACCCCACAGGACGGCCGCCGCGGTGATCCAGAACGTCTCCACCGGACGGAGCATAGGCTCAGCTCTGTTCGGTGCTGACGCGAGCTCCTAGATCTCGTACAGGTCGCGGCTGCTCATCGGCGCAAGGTCAAGCCCGACACCGACACGTGGGTCGGCCGCGAGCGTGTCCTGGAAGGCGAAGACTTCGGCGAGTTTGCTGATGACGGCGGCGCGGATGTCCAGGCGCCAGGTCGGACGGTCCAGCGCCGGCCACCGCTATCGCGGCGAGCACGGCGACCAGGCCGGGGTCGACCTGCTTGTGCCGCTCCATCGCGGCGAGGAACTCCTCACGCGTGAGGTCCTTGGTGACGCCCTGGTCGGCGAGAGTGTCGACATAGGCGGTCTTGAGCCGGTCGTGCCACGGGTCCAGGTAGGCGCCGGTCTCCCGCCGCAGGTATGCCTCGATGGGCTGGATGCTGTAGCCGAGCTCCTGGGCGTAGGCGACGGTGTGTGTCTGGTACCAGGTCGGGCCCTCGGGCCGGACGGCGTGAACGGCGAGGGCAGACGCGGGTCGGGTCGATGTGGGACAGGTCCACCAGCCAGCTGCCTGGGATCCGCTTGTCGAACTGAGGGTGCATCACGTGCTCCGGCCCGGACAGGCCGACCACCAGGCGGGCTGCCGCGGCGAGGAACGCCGCGTTCAGATCGGTGCCGATCGCGTAGGGCAGCGCCAACTCCGTACCGTCCAGCCAGTCGACGTCGCGCACCCACTGGTACGCCTCCTCGTCCAGGAAGCCGCCCGCAAATCCGGAGCCCGCGACCACGGGGTGTTCCGGAGTGGCCTCCGGCGGCGCCCGGTCCACCGGCTCGGTTCCGAGACTGCCGGGGTTGTGCCCGGAGACCCAGTTGCCGGTCGCCTTGTCCTGCACGGCACGGGTGGGCGGGCGCAACGTGCTTCGTCCACGCCGGCGGCAAACAGGCCCGTTCCCCTCAGCTCAAGAGGAACCTGATCGCCTGCTTGACCGGGCTCTCCACGAATCTCGATCTGCACGGCATGGCCGCGTCCTGCGGCATCCCGTACGACGTGCTGGCGTGGACCGCGGAGTGGTACATCCGCGAGGAGACGCTCCGCGAGGCGAACATCTGCCTGGTCAACTACCACCACAAGCTGCCGGTGACCGCGATGTTCGGCTCCGGCACCCTGTCCTCCTCCGACGGGCAGCGGTTCCCCACCCGGGGCAAGTCGATCACCGCCCGGCACCTGAACAAGTACTTCGTGTCCGAGGGCATCTCCACCTACACCCACGTCTCCGACCAGCACTCCACGTTCGGCACGAAGGTGATCGTGGCCACCCACCGCGAGGCGCAGTACGTGTTGGACGAGATCTTGGGCAACGCCACCGGCCTGCCGATCACCGAGCACGCCACGGACACGCATGGTGTCACCTTGGTCAACTTCGGCCTGTTCGACCTGGTCGGCAAGCAGCTCTCGCCCCGTATCCGCGACCTGGGCAAGATCACGCTGTACCGGATGGGCGCCAAGAGCGACTACGAGGAGCGGTTCCCGAAGGCAGGACGGCTGCTGACGAAGAAGGCCAACCTCGACGTGATCGCCGATCACTGGGACGACCTGCTGCGGCTGGCGGGATCGCTGAAGTACGGGCCCGCCACCGCCTCCCTGATCGTCGGCAAGCTTTCTGCATCCTCCCGGCAGAACGCGCTGGCCGCCGCGTTGAAGGAGTATGGGGCGATCCGCAGAACGATCTACGCGGCGAAGTACCTGTCGGACGAGGGCTGCCGGCGGAAGATCGCCCGGCAGCTGAACAAGGGCGAGTCCCTGCACGCCCTTCGCCGCCAGCTCCACTACGCCCGCGAGGGAAAGGCCACCCGCCGTCAGCCCGAGCAACAGAACGAGCAGGCGTGGTGCCTGACGGTAGCGACGAACGCGGTGGTCTGCTGGCACACCGATTGCGTGGGCCTGGCCGTCAACGAACTGCGCGGCGTCGGCCGCGAGGTGGACGCCGAGGTCCTGGCACACATCTCGCCGGCCCGCAGCTCGCTGGTCAACTACTACGGCTCCATCACCGTCGACTACGAGCACGACTCGCCCAGCTCGACGACCAGGGACACCGGTCCCTGCGGACCGTGGCCACCGACGAGCCCGGCGCCGGGCTGTAGAACCTCCCACGTACCAGCAGGAGGAAAGGCGTCTCATCCGGGCGTGCTCGTCACGTCTTTTCCACGGCAACGGCCCAGGTCAGCGGCTACTCCGTTGTCTTTTCGGCGAGGACTACTGGGACAGCGTCAACGCCCCCTCGACGGCCTGCCAACTAGCCCCGGAGCTTCGCGGGTCGTCTTAGGTCTGAGGCCAGCGGGTTCGTGCGATATCGGTGTCGAGGAGGTCGAGGAGGTGGAGTTGGACACCGCGGGTGATCTGGACGGTGGGCGGGTCGGTGACGTTGCCGATGCGCAGGGTGAGTTCGCCGAGGTGGTAGAAGATCATGCGGCCGGTGGGGCGGACCCGGCGGTTGTCCGAGTAGAGGCCGGTCATGGTCTGATCGGGGCCGAGCGTGCATCTGACCTGCCGTTCGATCAGGCAGAAGACGAGCAGGGCCAGGCAGATGACCTGGATCAGGGCGGCGACGCGCCGGTTGTGCTGCACGAAGACCGGCGCGACCGCGAGGGGGCCCTTGAAGTCGTGGTAGCGGCGCTCGACCGTGCCCTGGCCTTTGTAGTGGATCAGGACCTGGGCCGGGTCGGCCCGGTCGGCGGGGATGCTGGTCAGCATCGCGTACCAGCCGTCGACGGCGGCCTCGGCGTCCAGGACGTCCTGGTCGAAGTGCCAGGCCAGGGCGGGGGCGTCGTGCTCGTCGGTGGTGATACTCCAGCGCAGGCAGGCGCTGACGCGGCGTCTGGCGGCGATGACCCCGGCCCGGGCCGCGATCTTCTCGGGGGTCTTGTAATGGCGGCCGCCCGCCGCACCGGCGAGCTTGTCCATCTCTTCCCGGGCACGGGCCAGACGCTTCTCGCGGGCCTGGCGCTGGCCCGCCGCGACAGCGGTGGAGTGGATGAGGATCCGGCGCACCCGGTGCACCGGGTCCCGCTTGTGGGGCCCGGCCAGGGTGTGGACGTCTTCCAGGACCCGGTATGCCTCCCGCTCACCGGCCGGTTTGCGCGCGTCCCGCTCGGGCACCCAGTCCACCACCGGTGCCTGGGCGAGGTCCAAACCGGCATGGACCTCGTCCTTGACCTGCGCGGCCGGGACGGGCGCGATGAAATCCACCCCGGCTGCCAGCAGTGCGGTGACGTTCGCGTAGGACACCAGCTTCGAGTCGGCAACCATCAGGAAATCCTGCTCACCGGCCAATGCTGGTCATGTCCCAGTGCAGCCGGGACACGTCGATACCGAACTCGGCGATCGCCCGCGCACCGACGGTGCCCGCGATCCGCTCCAGCTCCGGCGCGATCGCATCCAGGGCCCGGGCCAGACGATCATCGTTGAGCAGGTCCGGCTCGATACCGAAAACCTCCTCCACCGCCCAGGTGCGGGCCCAGTCACCGACCCGCACCAGCGGTGCGGGCGAGGTCAGCCGGTTGGCCACCAGCGCCTCGATCACCTGTCCATGGGTCAGATGCGCGCTCGCACCTCCCGGACACACCCCCTCGACGATCCCGGCGACATCCAGCCAGCGCAGAAACTCGGCAGCGACAGGCAGAGCGCCCAGACGCTTCTCCACCACGGACGTCACCACCACATCAAGGCGCTGGCGGACAGACCGTGGCCGCGGGGACCGGGAAGTCATCGACACACCCCACCCAACGCCACACCACCGGCCCGGGACACCCCCAGACCGGTCACACCATACGAATCAACGACCCGCGAAGTACGGGACTAGTAGACTGTCGCGACTAAGTGTCGTTCTGGTTGGTGGAGTTGGGGTCGGGCAGGCTTCGCTTGATGCTTCCGTTCGGCCGGGCAGGGGTGCCGTGTCCTCGCAGAAGAAGTATCCGGTTGTCTTGAGTGCCGAAGACCGTCGGGCGTTGGAGCGTGTGACGACGACGGGGGTCCGCAGCGCGTCGATGATCAGGCGGGCGCGGGTGCTGCTCGCGTTGGACACCTCGGCCGGCGAGGTCGCTCCGCGGGCGGTGATCGCGGAGCGGGTCGGGGTCTCGTGCGATTCGGTCCGCCTGATCTCGAAGCGGTACGCGGAGACCGGCGGCGATGTGTGGGCCACGGTCGGCCGGAAGGAACGCGCACTGCCGCCGGTGCCCTCCCCGGTGACCGGCGAGGTCGAGGCAAGGCTGATTGCGCTGGCCTGCTCGAAGCCGCCCAAAGGACACGCCCGCTGGTCGCTGCGCCTGCTGGAGAAGCACGTCGCGCTGGCCGAGGACATCCCGGATCTGGACCACTCCACGATCGGGCGGGTCTTAAAAAACGGAACTGCGCCCTCACGTGAAGAAGTGCTGGACCATCCCGCCCGCTGCGAATGCGGCCTTCGCCGCGGCGATGGAGGATGTCCTGGCGGTCTACCACCGGCCCTTCGACCCGACGCGCCCGGTGGTGTGCATGGACGAGAAGCCGTACCAGTTGCTCGGCCACGTCCGTGATCCGCTTCCCGCGCGGCCGGGCCGTGACCGCCGCGAGGACAACGAGTACGTCCGCTCGGGGACCTGCTCGATCTTCTGCTGGGTCGAGCCGCTGCGCGGATGGCGACGCGTGGACGCGCAGCCCCGCCGGACCAGGGTCGACTGGGCGCACCAGGTCGAGCACCTGCTGACCGTGGACTACCCCGACGCCGCCACGGTCGTGCTGGTGATGGACAACCTCAACACCCACACCACCGCCTCGCTCTACGAGGCGTTCGACCCGGCAAAGGCCTTCGCGCTGACCCAGCGCCTGGAGATCCACCACACCCCCAAACACGGGTCCTGGCTCAACATCGCCGAGATCGAGCTCTCCGCGCTCACCCGCCAGTGCCTGGACCGCCGCCTCGACGACCTCGCCGTACTCAACGCCGAACTTGCTGCCTGGCAGCAACAGACCAACAGCAACCAGCGCCAAGTCGACTGGCAGTTCACCACCGACGACGCACGCGTGAAACTACGCCACCTCTACCCAACCACACAGCGAAATTAAGCCGCGACAATCTACTAGCCGGGACTGCTCAGAACGAAGGGCGGCTCAGACCAGGCGATGCTCGTAGGCGAACGCCGCGGCCGCGGTTCGGGAACCGACATCGAGCTTGGCGAAGATGTTGGACAGGTGCCGGGCCACGGTTTTCTCCGAGAGCACGAGGGTCTCGGCGATCTCCGGGTTGCTCTTGCCCGCCGCCACCAGCCGGAGGACCTCGACCTCCCGGGGGCTCAGCCCGCCGGGAGCCTTCTCCTCGCCCAACAGCGCCGCGATCTCCTGCTCCGCCGGCTTCACACCCATCTCCGCGAACGCCCTCCGGGCCGCGCTCAGGTCGGCCGCGGCCGACTCCTCGTCACCCAGCAGCCGGAGCGCGCGCCCGACGAGCACCCGGGAGCGGGCCACCTCGTACACCGCGGAGAGCTGCGCCCAGGTCTCGGCCGCCTGCCGCGCGCAGACGAACCCGCGGTCCGCCTCGCCCCGGGCCAGGGCGACGGTCGCGGCGGCGTACTGCCCCGATGCCTGCAGCGCCGAGCACCCGAACGAGCTCCCGATCTGCCCCAGCTCCTCGGCAAGGGGTGCTGCCGTGTCTACCTCGCCGGTGGCCACCAGCACCTCGACCGCCGCCGGGAGCATCTGCGACCGGTGGACGGGATCGTGCACCTCGGCCACCACACGGTGGATCGCGGCCGACGCCGCATCCCGTCGGCCGCGATCCAGCCACAGCAGTGCTCGGCCGGGCTGGGCCGAGTGGCCGAACTCGGCAGCCTCCGCGAAGGCGGCCTCCGCAGCTTCGTGGTCGCCGCGAAGCCGGAGGGTCTCACCCCGCTCATAGTGGGCCTGACCGACCGCCAGGTCCCCGCCGGCCGCGGCGTACCGCCCGACCGCGCGCTCGAGTTCCCTGACGGCGTCGCGGTAGGCGCCGTGCAGTCGCATCAGCTGGCCGCGGTGGACCGCACACTGACCGGTGAACGCGACCAGGCCGGGCTGGCCGTCGCACCAGGTGGTCAGCGCGTGAGTCCACTCGCCCATCCGGCCGAAGTCGGAGATCTGCTGGCAGGCTTCGACCGACGAGCAGTAGATCACCCCGGAGAAGATGGGTGAGACCTCCCCGGCCAGGACCGAGACCATCGCCTCGTCGAGGAGGCTCAGCCCGTCGGCGACCTGGCCCGCGAAGATCTGCATCCGACCCTCCATGTGGAGGCCCATAGCTGTCAGGTCGGGGTCGTCGAACCGTCGGCCGCAATCGGTGACCTTTGGCACGGCAACGAAGGCCTCGGCGAACTCTCCCTTGATGATGTGCCCCATGGTGGCCCGCTCGAGCAGATAGCCACGCTCCACCACATCCCCGCCATGGTCGTCGAGCAGCCGCTCGGCCCGGGCTAGCCAGCCACTGCCGACGGCGACCTCGCCGCCCTGCCACAGGACTACGGTCAGCCAGTACGCCGCGCGCACCGCGCCGAGGGTATCGTCCCTGTCACGGTAGGCCTGGAACGCCCGTTGCAGCGCCTGGACGCAGTCGTTGCGGTGGCCCAGGAGGTGCGCGGTGACCGCCAGCGCCATGAAGTCGTCGGCCTGAAGCTCGGTCTCGTCCAGGTCGGAGAGAGCGCGGTACGCCGCCACCCACTCCTGGCGTTCGTATTCCTCGCGGGCTCGGCGTAGATCGTCGACCATGCTCATCTCGCACCACCTGATTCGAGGCTAGTGGTCGACGCTCATGATCCGCAGCATTTCCTCGCCTGGATGATCAACGGGCGTCAAAGGCCTTGAAGTGTGCTCCCCGTAGGCGGCCAGGGTTTCGCCCCACGGGCGGCCTGCGATGCCGAGGCCACGGTCACACGGGAAGGTCAGCACCAGGATGATTGCCCGCTGAACCAGACCCCCGTAGTCATGGAGCGGCGCGTATGTCGGACGCGCCAGCAGGTGGAGCGCCATGGTGCTCCCGAAGGAGAGGACGACGACGGCCAGCGTGACGCCGAGAGCGATCTCCACCGCGGATCCGCTGCCAGCCGCCGGGAGAGCACCAGGAACGCCAGGGTGGAGCCATCGAAGAAGAGCAACCCATCGACCCAGTGGAGGCCGGGGTCGTAGATCTCCCCGGTCGCGTCGCTTGCGAGTGGGAAGGCTGCCGCGGTGAAGAGCCCACAGCCGACGGCCACCAGCAGGGCCGGTCCCAGCCACCCGAGCCGCGCGGGTTCGATACCGCGGTGCCGTCCGCAGGCGAGCAGCAGCAAGCAGAACCCGAAGCCGCGAAGTTGATGCTCTGGATCCAGCCGAGACTGCCGGCGCCCAAGGAACTGACGGATTCGTGGAGCCAGTCGTCGTCGGAGCCCAGGATGTTCTGTCCGACGGAGCTGGCGGTGAAGACGAGCGGACCGGCGATTCCGCCGATCCACATGATTCCTCCGGCCCCTCGCACAGCGGTGCCCGTCCATGGCGCTCACGAGACGTCCATCAACGGGTTGGGGCGCCCCGTCGCCCAGCCCCGATCGCGACCGCCAACGGCAGCAGAGCCAGCAGTGCCGCGGCCGACTGCACGTAGAACTGCACCACACCGACCGGCACCAGCCGGGCGAGCCCGAACACGACCAGCGCGCCGCCGACCACGGCGGTGGCCAACAGGCCGAACGTCGCGGTCCGGGTGACCGCGACCGCGAACAGAACCGTGCCCACGGTGAACAGCAGCGAGCCTCCCAGGAGGACCGGCACGAACCACGACACCAGGGCGTCCTGGGTCGCCACCAGATCAGCGCCGGTCGCGTGTGCCGCAACGACGGAGAACTCCATCCCTGGCAGCGTCGCGTACAGGGTGCTGCCGATCACCACGAACCCGAGCCCGACCGCGCTGAGCCACCCGTCACCTCGCTCGCAAAGGAATCCGCGCACGGCGACAAACGCGAGCGCGATCGCGGCGGACGCGACGACCGCGGCGAGGTGGGAGAGCCCCACCGGGTGATGTCGGCCGCCGCCGCTTCGGCCGCGCCGGCGCTGTCGGGCGGCCTCCCGGGGAGCAGTGGATGCCACAGCAGCGCGCCTAGCAGCAGCACCGGTGCGGCAGCGACGACGAGCGCGGGCTGTCGACGCCGGACCCGACGCGGCGGCGCTGGTCACCATCGAGGGGTTCTCGAATCTCGTTCATCGCAGACCTCCTTGATCATCGTGGGTGCGTCTCAAGCCGCGACCGCGGTTTGCCGCGCCCGAGTGTGGGCGGCGATCTTGTCGGCGACGTATGCCGCGTCCCGGCCGACGCCGTTGATCTCGCCCGAGGCGAACGCGTACTGGAACGCCAGGCCGCAGAAGTAGAGGCCCGGCACGGACTCGACCACGCCGCGGTACTCCACCGGCCACCCGTCCTCGATCGGCAGCGGGAGGTCGATCCAGTCGTAGACCTGCCGGAACCCGGTGGCCCAGACGATGCTCGCGACGTCGAAGGTGCGGCCGTCCTCGATGCGCGGTAGCCCGTCGGCGACGCCCACGACGTGCTCGGTGATCCATTCCACATCGCGCACGCCCAGATGGTGGCGCTTGATCCGCAGCTGCGGGGCGCCGTGGTGGCGAATCTTCTGCATCACCTTGCGTCCCATCGGCGTGCGCCGGGTGAGCACGTGATTGAAGGCGAACTCGATGAACGGGAATGCCGCGTGGAACCGCCGCGAGCCCCATTCGAGAGGGATGTTCCCGCGGTCGGGTCCGACCAGCGTGGTGGGACGGTCAGCGGCCAGGTCGTAGGCGATGTCCAAACCACTATGTGAGGCACCGACGACCAGCGCCGGCCCGTCGGGCAGCTGGGAGGGCCGGCGGTACTCGCTGGAGTGGAGCTGTTGGATCCGGGGGGTGATATCGGCGGCGAAGGCCGGGATCTGCGGCGTACGGCCGAAGGTGCCAGTCGCCAGTACGACGTTGTCGCAGGTGACCTTGTCGGCTCCGAGGACCGCGGTGAAACCTCCGCCCTCGAGGGCCGCGAGCCGATCGACCCGGCTCTGCATCCGCACCGGCAGGCCGTTGGTGACGGCGTACAGCTCGAGGTACTCGGCGAACTCGTCCTTGGTCGCAAACTCCCACGGGTCGCCGGGGAACGGCATCCCGTCCAAGCCATTAGCCCGGGCGGGCGTGAACAGCCTGAGGCTGTCGTAGTGGCAGCGCCAGTTGTCACCGATCCGCTCGCGCTCGTCGACGATCAGGAACTCCCGACCGAGCTGCTGGAGGTGGCAGCCGACCGCCAAGCCGGCCTGGCCGGCGCCGATGATCAGGGTTTCGAGGTGTTGGGTGGTCATGGTTCGTTCTCCTTGGTTCCAGGAACTCACGAGTGATCCCGGCGACCAGGTCGGCGTGGCGGACCCCGTCGCGTGTCCGCCGGGCACCGGGTGAAAGTCCGGGTCGGGGACCGGCATCGCGGCGCGCCGGCCGGAGTCGGGGCTTCTCATGACGCCTACGCTAGAAACCCGACGGCCCGGTGCGCGTCGGCCGCGATACCCATTCCCTCCTCGGCCCGATGGGTGGATCGACGCACGACCCGCCACCGGTCACGGACGCAGAACCCGCCCGAGGGCGGCGCGGCCGCCGCCCGCAACTCCGGGGCGACCCGGCCGGAGCCTGGAAGACAGCCCTGGAAGCCCAGCTATTGCCCATCACACCGGACGACATAGCCGCCCGCACGGAACGGATGCTCGAGGACGGGGTGTCCTCGGTGTGGTTCAGCGACCGGGTGCGGGCACCGTGGTTCGGGGCGGTCCCGTGGGCTCGCCTGGAGACCGTGGACGGCACCCTGGCCATCAGGGAGGGTCTCGCGAAATTCTCCGGCAACCAGCGGGAGGCGGGGCCCGCAGGGAGTGCCGGTCACGGAGTCCCTGCGGTGGGTGTTCGCCGGGCGGGTGGTGCCGCACCAGCGGCACTCCCGTCCGCAGCCCCTGCCTGCCTGGCGCATCCTCTGAACGGCGCCGCAGTTTGCCGTCGCGGAGACCGCCCACCTAAACGCGGAGAAGGCGCGGTAGGAGGGCGGGCACAAGGCTGCCGTCCATCCCTCCTCGCACAGCAGGCCGCCCTCGAGATACCAGCAGTTCGTCCACCGCGAGGCCGGCAGATACCCCGTCGTCGCGGACAAGGGCGCGGGAATACGCCAGGGGCGTCCCGGTCTACCTCGGGCTGACCCCATACGGCGTCGTCTGCCCCGTGGCCATCCGAATCGCCGCCATGCGGGAGCGCCTCGCTCCGCTCGTCATCTTCGTCGTCTCGGCCCTGTGCTCGCATAGCGCGAAAGTGCCAAGTAGCTCTCTGTAGCCGACATGACGGTCTGTTGTCATCGGGTTTGCATGGCGGTGTTTCATAGGTGGTGCCATGAGGCTTTCGAGTTCCTCGAGCGGCTCAACTCGTGGAGCGGAGATGTGGTGTTGGTCCTGGACGGGCGGGGCCGCAGGTGTTCGTTCCCGCTGGCGTGGACCGATATGGCGCCGGTGGATGCGTTTGTCGCGGCAGCCCGCGCCTTCCTCCGCGAGCAGGGTCACCTCCCCGGCCCCGGATCGGCCCGGACTGTCCTGCACCCTCGCCCTCTGCCGCCTCGTTCCCAGCGCAAGCACTCCAGGCCACGGGAAGCGCCCGGGCCGCGGGCGACACCGAAGGAGCAGAAGAAGGCGGAGGCGAACAGCGCCCGGATCGAACGGCGGAAACGCCGTACGGCAGTACGCCGGGCCCGGAGCATCCTTCAACGCCTCGACCAGCGTTTCGATCACTCCGCTGACGAGCAGCGGAAGCGATCCGAAGTCCGTGGCCGCGTTTGGTCGTTGGCCGGCGAGAACGCCCCGGACGCCGACGGCCAGGTGGTAGTCGATCTCGACGGCGTCCTCGTGATCGCCCACTCCGGCAAGGAGGACGCGGCGGCGACTTGGAAGAAGACCTACGGCCATCACCCGCTGACGGCCTTCCTCGACCATGGACCGGGCGGAACCGGTGAGCCCGTCGCCGCCCTCCTGCGACCCGGAAACGCGGGCTCCAACACGGCAGCCGACCACAGCCATTCAGCGCCAGATCCCGAACCGGCGCCCGGATTTACCGACGACGTGCGCGCCAACATGGCGGCCGCGGGAATCCCTGCTGGGTCACGTTCGCGTGAGCGACCATGGTCTCGTCGCGCACACCATGCGCGAACGGTCCCGCTGCTTGGCCAACTCTGCTCTCGATCCGGGGTCGAGCACGCTGCAAAGACCATCGTCACGCTCTGGTAACCGGGGCACTCGCCCCCGCGAAGTGCATGCCGAAAACTTTGTTGTTCTGCAGTCCGTGACATTACTCAGCTTTGTGAAGCGTCCTCATCGTGTCCGACCGATTTGCGGTCCGGTTGAAGACGCAGGTTGTCGATGCTGGCAATGGCGGGACAGGAAAGAGTGCCCACGGATTACGGATTCGTGGTCCTTCCCGCCGACATGGCACCCGATCGCCTGCCTACTTGATCAGGGCATTCGCGACAATGATCACCAAGCCGATCAGCATGTCCAAGCCTCCTGCCCGGCACGAGGACGGCCATCCGTATCCGGCGGTTCGGGCGGCCCAGGCGCCCCAGCCGAACAAGGCGACGGTGTTGAAAAGCAGGGCCGCGTCCACTGCCGTGGCCTCTGCCCACCATCCGGCTACCGCAGCAAGCAGTATTCCCACCGTGGGCAGCACGGCGGCGACCAGTGGCCACTCGGCGAGCACCAACCGCCGTCTGCTCGTGGTGGCTGCCCTGTCGGCGGACGCACGCTGGGCGATGACGTGCGCGTAGCCATGGGCAGCGCCCGACGCGAGCGCGGTGAGCAGGACCCACAGCGCGTCTGGGCCGGGATCGGCCTTCTCGCCCGTCGCGTCCAGCGCGGCCACCAGGGCGCTGGCCAACACCAGTCCGTAAATGCCGCTGAACAGCGGCTGTTCCGGCGGCCGGTATCGCGAGATCCACTGTGGTTCGACGCTCTCGGGGCGGACATGGTCGGCGTGGTCGGGCATCGCATCGCCTCCGTGCGGGAAAAGGGCTGGGTCCGCACATGCTCACCCGCGTGGCGCCAGCGAAACACGACGCCACGCATGCCCGCATGATTGTTGTGCCCTCAGAGGGAGTCAGGACGTCGGTGTCGGGTGAGGTTCCCCCTAGGTGCGGAGGTTGGTGACTGAGAGTCAGATCCGATCCTGGTGCGGCTCAATTGGCCACGTTCATGCGCTGTGTGCCGATGACCGACAGCAGCCGCAGGGCCTCCTCGGAGGGCGAGCCCGGTGTCGCGGTGTAGATGACGACCTGCTGGTCCCGGTCGGTGACGTCGAGGACGTCGCAGTTCACGGTAACCGGGCCGACCAATGGGTGCTGGAAGGTCTTGCAGAAGGTGGGCTCGGCGCACACGTCATGGGAGGTCCACAACCGGGTGAACTCCTCGCTGCCGGAGAGAAGGTCACCCACCAGCTCGTTCATCTCGGGATCGTCGGGGTAGCGGGCCGCGGCGGCGCGAAGGCGCTGGGCCGAGTTGCGGGCGAACGCGTCCGCGTCGGACACCCCGTACAACCGCCGCCCCTGGGGGTGCGGGCCGAGGAAGACGCGACGCACCAGGTTGCGGTCACGCCGCGGGAGGGCTGAGAAGTCCTCCATCAGGGCGGCCGCCAGATCGGTCCAGGCGATCACCTCGAACGTCGCGGACGTCACGATTGCGGCGGCCTGGGGCAGCCGGTGCAGCAGGTCGAGAATGCTCTGCCGCACCTCGCGCGAGGGCCCGGGCGGAGGGCCCGGCGGTGCGCCGGCGAGGTGGTGGAGATGGTCGCGCTCGGCGTCCGACAGGCGCAGGGCCCGGGCCAGCTGGGCCAGCACCTCGCGTGACGGGCGCGGGCCGCGGGCCTGTTCCAGCCGCGTGTAGTACTCGGTCGAGATGAACGCCAGCTGCGCCGCCTCCTCGCGGCGCAGCCCTGGAGTGCGGCGGCGCGGCCCGGTGGGCAGGCCAACGTCGGCCGGGGTGATCCGCTCGCGTCGGCTGCGCAGGAAGGCCGCCAGTTCTCGTCTGTCCACACCCCCAGTGTGCGCGGGGGCGTGGAGCCGATCCAGGTACCGCCAGTGCCTGGATCGGCTCCACGAACGGACGCAGGCTCGCTGCCATGGACAACACACCCACCCCCGGCACGTCCGCCCCCGCCGCGCCGGTCCTGCTGGCCGGCAAGGTCGCCTTCATCACCGGTGCCGGTCGCGGTATCGGCGCCGCCGCGGCGCGGCTGTTCGCCCGGGAAGGCGCCCGGGTACTGCTCGCGGCCCGCACGGAGGCACAGCTGAAGGCGGTGACCGAGGAGGTCCGGGCGGCGGGCGGCATCGCGGACTACGTGGCGTGCGATCTGGCCGACGCGGCCGGCGTTCGCGCCGCCGTCGACCGGACCGTGGACCTGTATGGCCGGCTCGACGTCGCCTTCAACAATGGCGCGACGATCCAGCGACCCGGGCCGATGGACCAGATGCCGGAGGCCGACTTCGACCACGTCTACGCCGTGAACCTCAAGGGCGTCTGGCTCGCCATGGCCGCCGAGATCGCCGCCATCCGGGCCACCGCCGGAACGGGCGCCATCGTCAACAACTCATCCGTCGGCAGCCTGATGGGCAACCCCGAACTGCCCGCCTACGGTGCGATGAAACGGGCGGTCAACAGCCTCACCGAATCGGCCGCGGTCACCTACGGCCCCGAAGACATCCGCGTCAACGCGATCGCCCCCGGAAGCACGCTGACCGAGATGATCCGTACCTGGGAAGCGGATTCGCCCGGCCTTCTCGAGCGGCTCAAGGAGCGCACCCCGCTGCGCCGCGCGGCCGACCCCGACGAAATCGCCCAGGCCGCCGCCTGGCTGCTCAGCGACCGCTCCTCCTACGTGACCGGCACGGTCCTGCGGGTCGACGGCGGCGCGCGAGCCTGAGCCGACGATGCCGCCGCATCCCCGTCAGTCCTGACTCCGACGCTGTGGGGCGTCCCTCTACGGCCAACTGCGGTGTTCAAAGTGGCCAACTAGCGTGCTCAGTCACACTGTGTAATCGGCTGCGCCCGGCGCGCGGCGGATCCGTCATCCGTTCGTTTTTCCGCGACGATTGGGAGGCTCGTGTGAGCACCCCCGTACCCCGATCCCGCCGGCGCCCGCGCGTCCCCGTGCCCGGCGCGGCCGCGCGCCGTGAGCCGGTCGACTGGGCGAAGGTCGGCCGCCGCGCGGTCCGCCGGCGCGCCACCGGCATGACCCACCCGGAGGCGGCCGCCGCCCTCGAGGAAGCCGAACTGCAGCAGCACATGGACCGCGACCGCGAGAACCTGGCCGACGAGGAGCGCGGCCCGGCCGAACTCGCGGAGTGGGCGCGCATAGTGCAGCTGCTCGCCACCGCCGGCGGCACGTACGACCCCGACACCGACGCCTTCGTCCAGGACGAGCTGGCCGCCGACGCCGAACGCGAGCGCGCCCGGCAGCTGGAGGACGAGCGGCGCCGCCAGGAAGAGGAAGCCGAAGCCGCCCGCAGCGCCGCCCTCGCCCCCGACGTGCTGCACCACGCCCTGCTGCGCACCGTGGCCCGCACCGGCCTGCTGGACTCGCTGAGCGAGGACGAGCAGGCCGCCGTCAACCGGCTGCCCGACTCCGACCCCGCGGCCGCGCTCGCCGTCAACGCGCTACTAGCCCGCGCCCACGCAGCCGGAGTCGGCTCGCGCTCGGGGACCGCGTCGTGACGGGCGACCCGGACACGGTCATCGCCGTATGGGTGGAGTTGACCGGCTGCGGCACCCGGCACGAGACGCTCACCGCCGACGGCCAGGTCCACGTCGACGGCCGGCCCTCTGGGCGAGCCGTGGTTCCAGGGCGACGACGACCCCGACTACAACCCGATCTGCTGGTGCCCGCGCACCCCCACGCAGTTCTGTATGGAGTGCGCCGGCTGCGCCGCCTGCGGGGCGACGGGGAGGAGTTCCCCCGTCCCGTCCGGTAATCGCTGACTGAGGCTTTCAAGGAGGGCATCCTGCCCTGGAAGCCCGCCACGACCCGCACCTACATGCGCAGGCGCTCGCCCGAGCGCGGCGTCCCCGTGCCGGTGGGGGAGTTGGACGGCCAGACCACGCGCTACACCAAGGACGAGCTCACAACCTGGCTGCGGACGTGGCAGCAGCGGAATACTCCTGAGTGGAGAGCGGCCCACCCTCGAACGTCCGAACCGGCTGACGCAGAGTGACCGTCACGCGTCACGCCCCTTGTCACGCTGCCTGTCACGCACGCCTCCTGAGTACGTGACAGCACCCGCCCCTGCCCGAATTGATCCTCTTTAGGGTGTCGGAACGGCCTGGAACCCCCGATCGGGCCGCGTTCTGCGTGACAGCGGCCGCGTGACAGCCACCCCGCCGGACCGCCCGCGACGTCACGGCCCGTGCCCGTCCCGCGCGAGCCTCGCTCACCCGCACTCGCCGTAGCCCCTGACCTGCGCGTTTCAAGCCAGGAGCGCCGCTTTGGCGTCAACCCCCGTCAACCCCGGCGCGGTACGGGTCGTTTCGCGCTACACAAGAACACCGGAGTGAACGTGAGGTGTTCGCAGGGCAGTTGTGGCCTGACGGGAGGTCCGGGCACGTGATCGTGACCATCAACGTGGCGGTGCTGCTCGCCATCATCATCGTCGTGCGGCTGCGCCGGCGTACGCATTCCCGGAGCCGGTTCGACGAGAAGATGACCGTGGTCATCTGCCTCACGTTCGGGGCGCTGATCGCGCCGACCGCCTTCGGGCAGACGATCCTGGACGTCGTCACCCAGCTCGTGGAAGGCCTGTCGCAGGCCGGCCAATGACCCCGGCCCAACCCGCCCGACGGGACCCAGCTCGCCGTACGAACCTGGGGCCGCCTGGGTCCCTGGGTCCCGGGTCCGGCGTTTTCCCAGGTGGCCCCGCGAACCTGGGTCCACCTGGGTCCGCGGATCTATGTCATCGGCGCCGATCTGTGTCATCAACCCCCTGTTTTCCCAGGTCGTCGTGACCATCTGTGTCACTGATCAGCTGTGTCATCTGTGTCATTGGCACCCGAGGCGCGACGCGGGGAGATGTCCTCGTCCGGGTGCGGTTCGGCCATACTCCTCCCCGTGCTGTACACCCTGCTGTACAGTCGGAACATGTCGAAGTCAGTGACAATCCGGGTCCCCGAAGAGCTCCACGCGCAGCTGCAGGAGCGCGCCGAAGCAGAGGGCACCACGGTCACCGCGCTCATCACCGAAGCCGCGCACAATGCGGTCCGTGACCCGCGCCTGGACAGCGCAGCCGACGTCTTCCGCGCGTTCGTCGCCGACAACGCCGCCGCGTTCGACGCGGCCTTCCCCGATGATGCTCCCTCCCGGCTGGACGCCTCCGGACGAGCTGCCGCCTGACCATGGAGCTCCACATCGACATCCGCTGGCTGCTGGAACATCAGGCGGAAGTGCTGCCCAAGCACCCCTCGGTCCACGACTTCTCCAACCTCGTGGCCGCCGTCGCCCGCCACCGGGTCAACACCCCCCAGGTCGGCGTCGCCGTCGACAACGCCTGGCGCGCCGCGGCCCTGATGCACGCCATCATCCGACTGCGCCCCCTCCCGGCCCGCAACGCCCTGTACGCCGCCGCGATCGTCACGGCCTACATGGACGCCGCAGGCGAGGCCGTCGACCCGCCGTACGGCGCACTGATCGACCTCGCCCGCGACATCGACGCCGGCCGCGCCGACGGATACGACGCGGCCGACCGCATCCGCTCCTGGCGCATCTGACCGCCTGTCCGGCACCCGCGGCGTCGTCACACGTTGAGCACCGTGCCCTGTTCGGCGAAGGAGGGTGCCATGCCCGACACCCGCCCACTCGAGATCCCCACCGACTTGAATCGCTGGCACCTGTGACGGAGCAGTGATCTTCAGGGAGCTGGACTGCTTTGGTCTGGTGTCCGGTCTTTGGGGTGGGACTCGGGACGGCTGGAGCGGCTGCGTTCGGGTGTGATGGGCGTGGTCTGGGGGCGTGTTCGGTTTGGTTGTTCGGGTGCTCGGCCTGCGGTCCGGTAGTTGTGTGGGGACGATCTTGGGTTTCCAGTGGATGTAGTGGTGCGTCTATAGGCGGCTGAGTTCTCTGGGGGGGGGGCTTTGGCCAGGGGCGCGTGTGAGTGGGGAAGACGCGGAGTGGGTCGTTTGCGCTGGGTCCCGACGCGATACAGGTGGCGGACAGGTTCCATCTGTGGAAGAACCTGTGCGAGGCGGTCGATGGAAGGGCTGCGTGCGATCCAGCGGCGCGAGCGCCACGCCGCCGTGCACGCCCTGTACGACAATGGTGACTCACCTTGGAGTGGAGCTCCGGCAAGGTCGAGGGCAACGTCAATAGGGTGAAACGGATCAAGAGGGACGGATATGGTCGCGCCGGATTCGACCTTCTCCGCCTGGAGATACTCCTCGCTGACTGAGACACTCCCGGTAACCGCCGCTCATGCCGTCGCTGGCTCGTCAGTCCGTGCCGCGGCCGCGTACCAGCGGCAGGTACACCTCGTCGACGATCTCGACGAGGACCTCGTCCGGCGCGGTAGGGACGCCGCGCACGACGAACTCGTTGCGGAGCAGGACGATCGCCGCTGTGGCGACCCGGGGGTGCAGCGCCTCCGGCGCGGCCTCGCCGCGAGCGATCGCGCGTCCCAGGACGGTCAGCCAGGTGCCGGTCATGGCGTCGGTGGACTGCCCGGGCAACTGGGCGAGGAGCTCTGACGTGCCGCCGGCGGCCATCAGGTCCCGCAGGATCGCGCCGAGCGGGGAGCTCCAGTGCCGGTTCGCCGCGCGCAGCAGTTCCAGGGCGTCGCCGCGCAGGCTGCCGGTGTCGGGCGGCTGGACAGTCGTGGTCATCTGCCGGTATGCGGCGACGGCGAGGGCCAGCCGGTTCGGCCAGCGCCGGTAGAGGGCGTTCTTGTTGGTGCCAGCGCGTTTGGCGACCTGGTCCATCGTCATCCCGGCGTATCCGGACTCGGTGAGTTCGTCGACGGCCGCCTGCAGGATCGCGTCTTCCAGGGCCGCGCCGCGGCGCCGGGTCTGCCCGGCTCCCGTCTGTTGTGTCGAAGCCTCCGCCATGGGTCCTTCCCGTGACCGGTACCTGTCGTTCCCTCTCATGGTGGTCTTGACCTCGGCGCATCAGCAAATAGGGTACGTCACGTACCTAAAATCGACCGACGGGACCGCAGTATGCGCGCCAAGGGCATCACCTACGACACCGGCTTCATCCGCGGCGGCGGGCTCTCCCGCGAGCACTTCGACCCTGCGGTGGTCGAGCGTGAACTCCGCATCATCCGCGACGACCTGCACTGCACCGCGGTCCGTGTCGTGGGCGGCGACCCCGACCGGCTGGAGCAGGCCGCCCATCTCGCCGCCGACCTCGGCCTGGAGGTGTGGTTCTCGCCGTACCCTCTGGAACAGACCGCCGAGGAGATGCTGGCGTTGTTCGCCAACTGTGCCGAACGGGCCGAGCGCCTGCGGCGGCGCGGTGCCGAGGTCGTGTTCGTCACCGGCGCCGAGATGAGCATCATGAACCTCGGCTTCCTGCCCGGAGACACCTTTGCCGAGCGCGTGGCTCTGCTGAGCCGGCCGGGCCGGCTATGGGAGCACATCGGCGCGGTCGGCGGACGGGTCAACGACTTCCTGGGCAAGGCCGCGGCCGTGGTCCGCGAATGCTTCGGCGGCCCCGTCACTTACGCCGCCGTGCCGCTGGATGACGTGGACTGGACCCCTTTCGACATCGTGTCCCTGGACCTGTATCGATCCGCCGAGATTGCCGACCAGTTCGCCGACGGTGTCCGCACTCTGGTCGCGCAGGGCAAGCCGGTCGCGATCACCGAGTTCGGCTCGGCCACCTACCGCGGCGCGGGCGCCGCCGGTGCCCGCGGCCTGGAGATTGTCGAGAATGACCCGGACAGCGGCAAGCCGCTCCGGCTGAACGGCGAGTACACCCGCGATGAGGCAGGGCAGGCCGCGTACCTGCGCAAACTTCTGGAGGTGTTCGACGCCGAGGGCGTCGATACGGCTTTCGTGTTCCTGTTCGCGCTGCACTCCCATCCGTACCGCCCCGGCGGCGGCTCCCGCGACGACCTGGACCTGGCCAGCTACGGCATCGTCAGGGTCCTCGAGAAGGGCCATGGGGACGCCTACCCCGACATGCCGTGGGAGCCCAAGGCCGCGTTCAGCGCCGTCGCCGAGTACAACCGCGAGCACTGAGGATCGTGACACTCCGCAACCGCCCCACAAGAAGTGGATCAGAACCGCTTGCCACGGCCGCCGTCAGCGGGCGGGGTACTCACGCTGGTCGTCGGCGGGTGTCCAGGGTGAAGATCGTCTGACCTGTCGGCCGGGGCCGTTGCCGGGTTCTGCTGCCAGCTGGCGGAGGTCCAGGCGGGAGCGGGGGGAACGGTGGGTGAGGCCCACAGCAGCCGACCTGCCGCATCGGCGATGACCTACCACGCCGAGCCGGGCTCGTCGGACATGGCGGCGCCGACACGGCTGAGAGCTACCGCGGAGCTGCGCACCGACCGGTGACCGGTCGGTGCGGACCCGGTCTACCGGTTCGCGGCTTCGCGAGAGGCGAGCCGGCTCGTGCGACCGACCGCGCGACCGACCGCGCGGCCCACCGCGCTGCGCACCGCGAGGCCCGGCCGGGTGCGGGGCACCATGAACCTGGAGAGCAGACCGACGCGTCGCTGCCGCGGGCCTACCTCATGGCGGAGCCGCAACTCGTCTCTGCAAGCCGACTGTTCACCGACCAACGGGGATCACTCATCACTAGGGGAAAGATCTTCGGAGGGCTGGATTGCTGCACGTCAACCCCGCTCGTGAACACCCGTGTTGCGAAAGTTGATCTTGATCGTTGATGATCATGTCCTGTGGGGCAGGGGGGATCTGACGAACGGCCAGTGGGCCCGACCTGAGCCGCTGTTGCCGCGAGGCATCAATTCGGGCCGTCCGCCGGTATGGACGCGGCGGCAGCTAAGGCGTGTCCGGCGGATCATGCTGCGATCGGCACGGTGAAGCAGGCCATCTCACTACGATCACGGGATGTTTGAGTACCACGGTTGGATCACGGTCAGGGAGACAGCAGCTGATGACGACGATGAGGCCCGTCTGCGGCAGATCGTCGATGAGCTTCGGCTTCGCATCGCCCAGATGGACAGCCCGTACTTGCTTGACCTCAGGTGGATGAACGGCGAGCCGTTCATCCACCTCGGCGGCTACTCCAATCACCGCTCCTCGCCGGATGTTGTCGAACTGTTCGAGCATGTGGCTGTAGTTGCCCCTGGTTCCTACGGGCTCCTCCACGTTCGCGATGACGAAGAACCGGACCACGAGAACGAGGTACGCGTGCTCAGGCTCGTTCGGGGCGTGGTCACGCAGCACACGGAGGCGCTGCTATCTCCGTGCACCCCGACGGTGGAAGATCCCTTCACCGTCTGAGGCGTCTCCCGCGAATCACGCTCGGATCCAGAGGCTGATCGTGGCGACCGTGAGGGTGCCGTGGAAGACGTAGGCCCGTTTGTCGTAGCGGGTCGCGACGGCGCGAAAGCTCTTCAGGCGGTTGATCGTCCGCTCGACCTCGTTGCGGCGCTTGTACTGCTCCTTGTCGAAGCTGCCGTCCGCGGACCAGCGTCTGTGCCGTTCGTAGACCGTCTTCCACCTGCCGAACCTTTCCGGCAGATCCCTCCAGGGGATCCCGGTCCGCTCACGGAAGAGGATCCCGTTGATCACCCTGCGGTGACTGACCCACCGCCCACCACGCCGTCCACAGACGTGCAAATGCGGCTTCAGGCGGCGCCATTCCTCGTTCGTCAGATCACCACGGGCCACGACCAACTACACGGCTCCGCAAGCCGAAACACTCATGATCCGCCGGACAGGCCTTAGCTGCGTCCGTTCCAATATTGACCATGAGCAGGGGAATGCCCCGCGCAGGGGTACGTAGCAGACAACTTAGCCGCATCGCAGGCCGTAGAGCGCAGCCTCATCCACGCCGTCGCCGTGCCGCCCCGCTTGGTACCCGCCGCGCCGGACAACGGACCAGCGGCCCTCAGCGGGCGAGCGCTACCAGGGCCACCGTTCCCCTCGCCTCCAGTGCAGGAAGCGAAACGGGCGGATGGGTTCACTGGATCGGTCTCGCCGCGACTACTCTCCCTGCCCTCGCCGCCGTTGCCGCCCTGGTCTTCACCTGGGTCTCTGTCAATCAAGCCCGCGAGGAACTCGCCATCGCCGAGCAGGGACAGATCACCGACCGGTTCAACACTGCCGTACAGCACATGGGTGAGAAGTCCCTCGAGATACGCCTCGGCGGCATCTACGCCCTCCAACGCATCATGCAAGATTCCACACGAGACGAACCCACGGTGGTCAACGTCCTCTCCGCGTACGTACGCACCCACGCCACCGCCCCCAAGAGGCCCCCCAAGAACACCTTCTTACGGCCGACCCCAGCGGCCGATATCCAAGCAGCCCTCAATGTCCTCTTCAGCCCCTCCCTATCTTCCGGAAGCGTCACGACCAAGCACGCCACGACGCATGCGGACTTGACCGGTGCCTATCTGAGGGGTGCCGACCTGGAAGGTGCCGCCGACCTGAGGCGCGCCGACCTGGGGGGCGCCGACCTGGGGGGCGCCGACCTGGGGGGCGCCGACCTGGGGGCTGCCCGCCTGGGGGGGGTGCCGACTTGAGGTACGCCCGCCTGGGGAGTGCCGACCTGAGATACGCAGACCTGAGGGGTGCCAGCCTGGCGGGTGCCGATCTGAGGAGCGCCAAGCTGATGGGCGTGGAGCTAGAAGGCGCGAAGCACAAAGGGGCAAAATTAGATAAGGAAGATCAAAAGCTCATTCGGAGATGAGAGGCGGAGGCGTTGGTGCCGTCGGCCTGGGTGGCGGCACCCGGCACCGCCGATCTCCGACTCCACGCTCCGCGCCCTCGCCTGGTGCGCCGATGTACCTGTGAGCCGGACAATGGCGGCTGTACCCCCTCAGCGATGTGGCGATTCGGGCAGTGGCTGCCGTTCTCATGGCGCCGGAACACACACTTGGCTCGCCACCGTCTCGAACACCTCGGCTGCACCTCCTGGAGGTCGGCATGGGCGGGACTTGTTGTCTATGACAGCAAGTGGCGGGACATGGACCGGCCGGTGCCGCGTACCCCGAGCGCGCGGGCGATGGGGTGTGGCGCTATTCAGGTGCAGGGCCGGTTGTTCCGCGCGACGGGAGTCGGCCCGCTGGCCGCGGCGGGGCTGGCTGCGAATCCGTGAGGCTGCTGGCGACGGGTTCGTGGCGAGGCGCTGGCCCGCACCGGGATACATCCGCTGAAGGCTCCGGTAGCTGACGCGTCACGGCGCCCGGTGCAGGCGGTAGCCGGTGATGAACTCCGGAGTGATCCGCACGACGTGGTTCATCCGGGCGGCGACCCACGGCTGCAGCTGGGCCTCGTAGCGCGCCTGGTCCTGCGGGTCGCTTACGGCGGTAGCCAGGCCGGTTACGGTGACGCTCCAGCCGGTGTGGGTGTCGGTGTCGATGTGGTCGGCCTCGTAGAGCACCACGGCGTGCGCCCAGGCGGGGTTGAGATGGCGGCCCCGGTGTGCGCCCGGATGATGATCTGTCCGTCGTCGATGAGGTGGTTGGCCAGCCGGAGCGCGGGCAGCGCGTGCTGAGTGAAGACGATCCTCCCCCACGGGGCGCCGGACAGCAGCCGTAGTGCCTGGACCGCATCGAGCTTGCTCATCTGTCCCGGCGGCAGGCCGTCGTCTTCTCGGCCGCCGCCCGAGCGGCCCAGCAACGGGGCGCGCGCCTTCTCGTCGCGGTTCACGAGAGCGCGGGCCGGGCCGCGTCGCGGTGGTGGCGGGCAGCGCCCGGTGGCCACACGAGGTCCACCGGCACGCCCCGCTTTCACGCACGGGTGCCGGGCGCTGAATGTTGTCGATCTTCTTCGGTGGGGCGGGATCAGAGAGCGGGGAGGGATCGCGGCAGCCCGAACCACGGGAGGACGGTGTTGTCGAAGCGGGTGGCGGCGCTGATCCGGTCGTCGGTGAGGGTGAGGACGAGGAGTCCGGTGCCGTGGCGGATGCCGTCGGTGGGGGAAGGCAGGTAGGTGCCGAACGCCGGCTGGCCGTTGGCCCGCGTGGGCACGAGGTGATAGCGGCGGCCGGCGCCCATGAGGGCGGTGTAGAAGCGGGCGACGGCGTCGCGGCCGTGGTATTCGAGGGGGATCGGCGGCATGGAGACGCGGACGTCGTCGGTGAGCAGGGTGACGATGGCGTCGACGTCGCCGGATTCGTAGGCGCGGACGAACTGCGCCACTAGCTTCTGCTCGGCGGGTGAGGTGGATGCGGGCGACGCACCATATTCGCCGTCTGGCGGCAGGCGTCGTTGCAGGCCGGCGTGGGCGCGTTTGAGGGCGCTGGTGACGGATTCGACGGTCGTCTCGAGCATGTCGGCAACTTCGACGGCGGGGTAGCCGAGAACCTTGCGGAGGATGAGCACGGCACGCTGGCGGGCGGGCAGGATCTGCAGCGCGGTGATGAAGGCCAGGGAGATGGCTTCGGTCTGTTCGTAGCGCGCCTCTGGGCCGAGCGGTGTGGTGTGGGCCTGATCGAGGAGCGTGTCGGGGTATGGCTCAAGCCAGGTGACGTCGCCGAGGCGGGTGGGCTCGGGCGGTTCGATGTCGGGCACGTTCCACTCCTTGGCCGGGCGCCGGCTGGCTGCGCGGAGCGCGTTGAGGCAGCGGTTGGTGGCGATCCGGTACAGCCAGGTGCGCACCGACGCCCGGCCCTCGAATGTGGCGAGGCCTTGCCAGGCGGCGAGCAGCGTGTCCTGCAGGGCGTCCTCGGCGTCCTGGAGTGAGCCGAGCATCCGGTAGCAGTGCACCTGGATCTCGCGCCGGTACGGGTCGATCAGCTGCCGGAACGCGTCACCGTCGCCGGCCCGCGCCCTGGCGATCAGGTCGGTTGCCGTCATCTGCCATCACTCCACCCTGGCATCTCGTCCGAGACGCCCTCCACGTTGGCTTTCCTTGTTATGACACCGGCCGGGCCGCGAACTGGGCGCTCCCAGGCCGCCCGATTTTCCGCCGTCGTGGTGTCTGCCTTGTCGACAGCTCGAATCGACCTGGTAGGAGCACGCATGACCATCGCGGACAAGACGATTCTGGTGACCGGTGCCAACCGTGGCATCGGACAGGCGCTGGTCGAGGAAGCCCTCAGCCGAGGAGCCAAGCGGGTGTACGCCGGTACCCGGCAGCCCCTGGACCACCCTGACGACCGCGTCACCCCCCTGACCCTCGACATCACCGACGCCGGCCAGCGGCAGGCGGCGGCCGCCGCCGTCGATTCGCTCGACATCCTCGTCAACAACGCCGGCTGGGCCGCGTACGACGACCTGAGAGACCCCGCCGTGCTCCAGCAGCACCTCGCCGTCAATCTCTTCGGCACGCATGGCGTCGCCCAGGCGTTCCTGCCGGCCCTGACCCGATCGCAGGGGTCCATCGTCAACATGCTGTCGGTGGCCGCCTGGGCCTCGCTGCCGATCATCCCTGCCTACTCCATCTCCAAGGCGGCCGCGTTCTCCCTGTCCCAGTCGCTGCGTGCCCTGCTGGCCGGACAGGGCGTGAGCGTCCATGCCGTGTTGACCGGCCCTGTGGACACCGACATGTCCCGTGACCTCGACATCCCCAAGGCGTCGCCGCAGTCGGTCGCGACGGCCGTCTTCGACGGGGTGGAGAAGGGGGAGGACGACATCTTCCCCGATCCCCAGTCGCAGGCGGTGGCCGACAGCTGGTGCACCGGAGCCGTCAAGGCCCTGGAACGCAACTTCGCGGCACTCGTCCAGACCGCACCCACCGGTGCATGAAGTCGGCCGTGGCACCGCACAGCACGAGATGAGCACAGGAGGACGACCATCATGAGTGAGCTGGTGGGCAAGGCCGCGATGGTGGTCGGCGCCGGCCGGGGTCTGGGACGCGGGATCGCCGACGCGTTCGCCGACGCGGGCGCGTCGGTGGTCGCGGTTGCCCGGAGCAGGCCCGAGGTTGCCGAACTGGCCGCCGCGAACGTGAACATCCGGGCCGAGGCCGCGGACGCGGCCGACGCACAGACCGCCTCCGACCTGCTGGACCGCTACAAGCCGGCTGTTGTCGTGCTCGTTGCCGGCGCCGTGCCGGTCATGGGCAGGCTGCAGGACCAGACGTGGGAGACGTTCTCCGTCAACTGGCACGCCGACGTCAAGATCGCATTCCACTGGCTCCAGGCGGCACTCACCAAGCCGCTTGCTCCGGGCGGCCGAGTGGTGGTCGTCAGCAGCGGCGCGGCCGTCAAGGGCTCCCCGGCCAGCGGCGGCTATGCGGGCGCCAAGGCCACCCAGCGATTCCTCGCCGACTATGCCCGGGTGGAGGCGCAGCGGGCCGGACTGGACGTCACCGTGACCGTGGTGCTGCCGGCAGCGATGACCCCCTTCGGGGCGGTGGGCCGGCAAGGCATTCAGGCGTACGCGGCCCGCAGCGGCCAGAGCGAGGATGCCTTCGTCAAGCAGCTCGGGGACCTGCTGACCCCTGAGCTCGCCGGCGCCGCGCTCGTCGAGCTGCTGCAGACGGACCCGGCGGACACCGCCGCCGCGTACCTGCTCACCAGCAACGGGCTCAAGCCGGCCTGACCGCGCCTGTCAGCCCCGAGCGCCCGTCGTATCCCTTCTCGCGTTGACCGAGGGATTTGGCTCCGCGTTCGTGGCCTGCGTCGTCCTGACCGGGATCGGGATCGTCTTGGCGCTCGCGCTCCTCGGCCAGCCGCGGCGAACATCACGGGAAGAGCAGCTGGAGCAGCAGATCGAGCCGGCAACGGCGCCTAGCACAACCGACTGATTCACATCGATAAGCGACAAGATGGGACGTACCGATGACTGACTCTCTCGCAAGGACGAAGCACCCGACGGTGTCACCTCAGGAATGGCGGACCGTACGCGATGAGCTACTCGCCGAGGAGAAGGCGCACACCCGCCGCGGCGATGAGCTCGCACGCAAGCGACTCGAGCTTCCCTGGCAGCCGGTCAACAAGGACTACCGCCTGGACACGGACGAAGGCGAGCGAACGCTGACCGAGCTCTTTGATGGCCGCTCGCAGCTCTTGGTCTACCACTTCATGTTCGGGCCGAGCTACGAGACAGGGTGCCCGGTGAACTCGTCGATGGTCGACAGCTTCGGCGGTCTCGTGCCGCACCTGCACGCCCGCGACCTCACCATGATGCTCGTGTCGAGTGCGTCGTTGCCGAAGCTTCAGGCCTACAAGAGGCGGATGGGTTGGGACATTCCCTGGGCCTCATCGGCGAACAGCGACTTCAACCTCGACCTCGGGGCTTCCACGACCAAGGAGCAGATGCGCGAGCAGATGCAGCAGATCGGAGGTCGAGAGGTCAACATCGCCGAGACGCTCGAGGGCCTACCGCCGATCGCCCATCGAAACGCGGCCGCGTGCGGGACCGACGTCCTCAGCTACATCTGCGAAACACCCATGGTGAGCGTGTTCGCCCTCGAGGACGGCGCCGTCTACCAGACGTACACGACCACATGGCGTGGGCTTGAGTTCCTCATGGGTTACTACCCGATCCTCGACCATGCACCGCGCGGTCGCGGCGAGGGCGACGACGACTGGCAGTCCTGGATCCGCCGCCACGACGAGTACGGGCAGCCCTGACCACGATTGGCCGCGGCATAGGTCAATAGGCCAGCCATCACGACAGCGTGCTGAGACGACCGCGAGTCGACCGCGACAGCCATCTGCATACAAGGACGAGGAGATCCGAAATGACAACACCGGAAACCCGGGAGCATCCTGCTCGGCACCACCCGACCTGCCGAAGTGCGTGACTGGTACCGCAGGGCGCTTGCACCCGAACATGAAGGCGAAGGGCCGATCGGTCTCGGCGGCTTCCTGCTCGTCATCGAGCAGCGCGACGACATCGGCGCGAAGAACAACGAGCCGGGCCGAATCATCCTCAACTTCCACGTCGACGACTTCGACGCCACCGAGGCGCAACTGCGGGCGGCCGGCGTGGACTGGCTCGTGCCTGTCGCGGACCGACCCTCCACACCACAACCCGATGGAGCCGCACCGCAATGAGCGCAAACGTCTCTACCGGCCCCGGGTCCCCAAGCGCATCCCGCGCAGCATCCCGGACGAGGAGTTCAACGAGATCTGGGCCCGGTGGCCATGTCAGGGTGAAAGGCATAGAAGCAGCGCAGCACCGTCTCGTTGTGCGCCCGTACCGAGGCCGCATACGGGAGGGCTGCCGCGCGGAAAAGTCCGCTACGACAACCTCAGCTCTGCGGTCGCCCAGGTCCTCGGCTTCACCCGCGCCCGGGTGGAGACCGAGCGCTGGACCGCGTTCCGCTCCTGGGCCGGCCTGGAGGTCTTCTACTGCAAGCCGGGCATCGACGGCGCCCACGAGAAGGGCGGCGTCGAGACTTGCCGGTGCCGCTGTCGCCGATCAGACACAGCGGCAGCCCTTTGCGGATCCAGTCGCATGAGGCCAGGGTATGGATGGCCGCCGGGTCGATGGCAGAGTTCGCGTCGAAGTCGAACGTGCGAAGCGCCTTCTCGCGGGGAAAGCCCGCAGCCTTGATCCGGCGTTCGGAGCGGCGGCGGTTGCGGTCGTCGCATTCGGCCATCAGCAGCTCGGCCAGGAACCTGCGGTAGGTCATCTGGTCGCGGGCTGCGGCGTCGGCGAGTTCGGGGAACTGGCCCCGCATGGTGGGCAGGCGCAGGTTGCGGCAGGCCGCGTCGATGGCCGCGTCGGCGGCGGGCTCGGTCAGACCACGGGGACGAGTAGTGGCGTTCATGGCAGGGGACTCCCTTGGCTGGGGGGACGTCCGGCCGATGGCCGGGTATGGCGAAGGAGCTGGTCGTAGGCGGCCACCGAGGGCAGCGGCCTGGGGTCCGGGGGCAGCGCGGCCAGCCTGCGCGCGGTCAGAGACACCACCGGAGAGGCGATACGGCCCAGCGCCGTGTCCGGGCCCGCCCCGGCGGGAGTTTAGCGTTCGACGGCCAGGCGGGCTTCCAGGGCCACTGCGTCCGAGGTCAGGGCTCCGGCTCGCAGTGCGGCGGCGATCCCGGCGACGACGTGGTCGTGGCTCATGTGCCGGTGCAGCAGCAGGACCTCTATCAGCGCACGGGTGCCGGCCGCGTCGCCGTGCGCGCGGCTGGAGGCCTCCCACCAGGCGTCGTGCACGGGGGTGAACTTCTCGGCCGCGCGGGCCTGGTCCAGTGCGGTCGCCCCGGGCAGCGCGCCGGGCTTGCGCAGCAGTCCTTCCAGGTAGTGGTCCAGGTCCAGGCGGCTCCCGCCGCGTGTGACAAGCGCGTAGCGGTCCACCCGCGGGGTCAGCAGCCGGCCGTTCTCGAAGTGGTCCTCGGGCAGCGGCTGCAGCAGGGGTTTCTCGATGGCGAAGTACTCGCCGACGGTGCGCGGGCGCTCGCCGATCCGGCGCTGGTCGTCCTGCTGGTCCCATGCGTCGATCCGGGCGTTGAGCTCGGCCAGGCTGGCGACTTCGGGGACGGGAACGAGGTGATTGCGGCGGAATCGGCCGACTTCGCCCACACCTGCTGATCGCGCTGGGCACCGAGGCCGCGATGGCCGGCTTCCGGGTCAAGTACGTCCTGGCCACCAAACTCGTCAAGGAACTCGTCGAGGCCGCCGACGAAAAACTGCTGACCAAGACCATCGCCCGCTACGGACGGGTCGACCTTCTCTGTATTGACGAGCTGGGCTATATGGAGCTGGACCGGCGCGGCGCTGAGCTGCTGTTCCAGGTTCTGACCGAGCGCGAGGAGAAGAACAGCATGGCCATCGCCTCCAACGAGTCCTTCTCTTCGCGGACCAAGACGTTCACCGACCCCAGGCTCTGCGCGGCCATCGTGGACCGCCTCACTTTCGGAGGCAACATCATGGAAACCGGCAGTGACTCCTACCGCCTCGCCCACACCAAGGCCCACCAGAGCGGTGGCTGACCGATGACTAACAGAGGAATCACCGGAGCGCGAACGACGCCCGCTGCTGCCACCTTGTTCCGTCGTGGACGATCAGATCGACCGACGACACGCGGGCAGTGACGGGAAGTCGGCTGCGAAGGTCGGCCTCGGTCTTCTCCAGCACGGCATCGTCTTGCCCCTGGGCGATGGTCAGATGCGGGACGACCTCGTCGAACTGCCCGCCGAACGGCGGGGCCTCTGGCCACCGGTCCGCTATCGCCTCGGTGAGCCGGCGGAACGGGAGGTCCGGTTCGGGGACGAGATACAAGATCCCCGGGAATCGCCCGCAGTGCTCGAACCGGGCCTCGAAGGGCCGGTGACGCCCGATCACTTCTCCGATGGCAGCACAAGCACCGTCGTCGATGCGGCTCTCGTCGAGAAACGGGAAGAGGACCGTGACATGGGCCGGAACACCCGTACGGGCTGAGGGATCCAGCCGGTCACGCCACGCTCGAACAACAGGTTCTGCCTCGGGGACCCTCACGATGAGCCCCGACTGCCCTGCCTGAAACTCACCGGAATCGTCGCCTGCCATCGCACATATGTATCAGCGAGCCCGGAACGACAGCGACCCGATTACGATCGCGGGCGGTTGAACCGGCGGTCGACACCCAACGCGATCCTCGCTCAGGGGGGGCCAATCGACTCGTTCACGACGAGCGCCCAAGATCGCTGGAATCCGCCCTCTCTTCGCTCCAAGGCTGATGCCCTGCTGGCCTGCGACTTCTTCGAGACGGTCACCCTGACCGGCACGCGGCTGTACGTGCTCGCGGTGATCGAGCACGTCGGCCGCCGGATCAGGATCCTGGGCGCCACCGCGCACCCGACCGCCTCCTGGGTGGCACAAGCCGCCAGAAACCTTGTCATGGACCTCGAGGACGCCGGCTGCCGGGCCCGGTTCCTCATCCGCGACCGCGACGGGAAGTTCCCCGCCCTGTTCGACACCGTCCTCACCGACGCGGACATCGACGTGGTATTCAGCGGCATCCGGATACCGCGCATGAACGCGCTCATAGAACGCTGGGTACAGACCTGCCGACGCGAACTGCTGGACAGCACCCTGGTCTGGAACCAGCGCCACCTGCTCCACGCCCTGCGCGAGTTCGAACAGCACTACAACTCCCACCGGCCCCACCAAGGCATCGCCAACACCCGCCCGCTCCGTCCGCTCCCCGCGCCGGTCACCGACCCAGACAGGATCGCCCGCCTCGACGTACGACGACGTGACCGCCTCGGCGGAATCCTCCACGAGTACGAACATGCCGCATGACCTGCACGGACGAAACTTCCGGCAAGGGCAGGGTCGAAGAGGACTTTCAAGAAGCCAAGGGCCTCACCGGCCCTCGACCAGGGCCAGGTCACCTGCTGGACCTCCTGGCACCGCTGGAGCCTGATGTCGATGATCGCCTACGCGCTCCTCACCGTCGGCGCCCTCCGCGAGCGGCAACGCACCACCTCCGGCGAGAGCGACGACGAGCTGGCCATGGTGCCCGTCAGCCCGCGTGAACTCCTCGCCCTGCTCCGGGTCTTCGTCCTTTCCCGGCCCCGCCAGGACGCCGATCCCGCGCACGCGCTCCACTGGTCCCGCTGGCGCCGCCAACACCAGCAACGCGCAGCCGACTGTCACCGCGCTGGAACAACGTCACTGCAGTAGCCGTCACATGACAGGAACCTCACTCCTCACCAACTACAGCTCCCATGCCGGAACTCGCACGAATCGCCCGGTTATGTGCAGGTCGGCCTCGATGTGAGCAGCCGTGGCCCGCAGTTCCGGCAAGATGGTCGTGACGCACTCCGCAGCGGGGCGGCGACCGCTGTGCATGGTGACGTTGATCGCCGCCATGAGGCCGCCGTCGCGGTCACGTACCGGTACGGCGATCGAGCGAAGCCCTTCTTCCAGTTCCTCATCGACCAGGGCATAACCGTCCTCGCGCACTCGGTCGAGAATCACCTCGAGGTCGGTGGGCCGGGTGACGGTGCGAGCGGTCAGCGCCCCCATCCGCACGCGCGCCAGCCGGGCAGTGCGCTCCTCGGCCGGCAGCCCCGCCAACAGCACCCGGCCCGTGGAGGTCACATAGGCGGGCACGCGCGCGCCCACGGCGATATCAGCGTCCATGATGCGTCCCGCGGCGACCGAGGCCGCGCACTGGACATCGTCACCGGCGAGCACTGCCAGGGACGTCGAGTCCTCCACCTTGCGGGTGAGGGCGGCGAGGTGGGGGTGCGCGATCCGGGTGAGTGTCGTCTTGGACAGTGGCGGGAAACCGAGGGCGAGGACGCGTGGAGTGAGCCGGAAGACCCGCCCGTGCAGCGTGACGTGACCGAGGTGTCCCAGGGTTATCAGGGCACGGCGAGCCGTGGCGCGGGACAGGCCGGTGGCTTCGGCGACCTCGGAGAGCGTCAGCTCCGCACGGCCCTCACCGAACGCGGTGACCACGGTCAGGCCGCGGGCCAGGGATTCGATGAACTCCCCGCCCAGTTCCTGTTTGGACGCGCTCGTCCAGGTGGCGAGTCCGACGGGAGTGCTCTTGCTCGGCGGCTCGGGAGGCGGAGCGTCGGCCAACTTCCGCTCCATGATGGTCACGGCAGTACGGAGCCTGGGGAGAAGGGAGTCGCGCAGCGAGTCCGCGCTGTGCCGACTGGTATGGCTCACGACGCTCGCCACACAGGCGATCCGGCCGTCGGGGGCGCGAACCGGAACGGATGCGGCGACGAGCCCCGGCTCGATCAACTGGTCGTCCATCGCCCAGCCATGGGTGCGCGCTCGTTCCACCCGTTCTTCGAAGTCTGTCGTGGCGGTACGGTGCGATCTAGGGGGGACCGCCGGGAAGCCGAGGTCCTCGGGGTCGGCGTCCTGCCTCTTGTGCCACCGCGCCCAGTCCTCCGTGCTCCACTCGGTTGCCAGCAGCGGGCCTGGCGCGGTGCGTTCGGCGGGCAGCAGGTCGCCGATGCGGAAGCTCAGCGACAGGGCGCGGCGGCGGATCGCTTGGTGAATGAAGCGGATGCCGTCACCGTCCGCCACCGCGAGGGACACCGACTCGTCGAGTTCCTCGGCGAGGGCATCGGCGTGCGCACTCAGCAGCGCGGGAAGACGCAGGGCGGCCAGGTACGCGTTCCCCAGCTCCATCAGGCGGGGGGCAAGGACGGCGTTGCTGCCGTCCATCCGCATGTACCCCATGTGAGCGAGTGTTCCGGTGACCCGGTCGATGGTGGCGCGGGCCAGGCCGGTGGCCCGTCCCAGATCACTGAGGCCGGCCGTCCCTCCGGCGTCGGTGAGCTCGCGCAGCACGGCGATACCCCGGATGAGAGGGGCCACGGCTTCCTCGGGTGGCGCGGGAGCCGCCATGGGGTCGATAGGCGTCAGGGCGTGGGGCGATGTCATGGGCTCTCCGCGGCGACTGTCTCAGCACTGCAGTGAATGATGCCTGGTGGGGCAGAGAGCCGACAGGTCCGGGTGGCCGTGACGAGCCCACGGGAACGCCCGTCGCGCAGGGCGGTGTGTTCCGGCCAGTCGCCAAGGCCGGTGCTGCTCCGTGCTGCCGTCGCGGGGGGCACGGCATCCGGACCGGCTAGCCGGGGACCTTCAGCTCGGCCTCGATGTCGGCGGCGGTGGCCAGGAGCGGCGGCAGTAGATCGTGGCGTATCGAGTCCGGCGTTCGCCGACTGACGTGGGTGGAGAGGTTGATGCCTGCCACCACCCGTCGTGCCTCGTTCCGGATGGGTACGCCGATCGATATCAGGCCCTGTTCCAGTTCCTGGTCCACCAGACACCAGCCCTGTGCCCGCACGTGTTCCAGTTCGGCGGCGAGTGCCTCCCTTGAGGTGATGGTGCGGGGGGTGAGCGGCTTGAGGGAGGCGGTGTCCAGGTAGTGCCGCAGCCGGCGCTCGTCGAAGTGGGCGAGCAGGACCCGCCCGAGGGAGGTGGCATGGGCAGGGAAGCGGGTCCCGATACTGATGGAGACCGTCATGATCCGCCGGGTGGGTACCCGGCTGACGTACACCACGTCCTCGTCGTCGAGCACCGCCACCGACGAGGACTCGTGGACCTCGGCGACCAGTTGCTCCAGGTGGGGCTGGGCGATCTCCGTCAGGGACATGCTGGACAGGTAGGCGTAGCCCAGTTCCAGGACCCGGGGCGTGAGGCGGAAGTGGCGGCCGTCGGTGGCCATGTACCCCAGGTCGGCGAAGGTGAGCAGGAAGCGCCGTGCGGTGGCACGGCTCATGCCGGTGATCCTGGCGACCTCCGAGAGGGTCATCTCGGGTGTGTCGGCGGTGAACGCACGGATGACGGACAGCCCTCGTTCGAGGGACTGCACGAAGTACCGCCCGGGTTCGTTGTCGTCCATGCGCTACGGCCCCTGTGTCGGACGGTGTGTCAGGACTCGGACTTGTGCAGGGCGAGCTCGTCGCTGCGGTCGGCCACTGCTGTATGCGTGTCGCCGTTGTGGTGCTTGGCGCGCTGGATCTGCTCGTAGACGTGGGCGCGCAGTTCGGCGAAGCGGGTGCTGGAGCGGGTGTGCAACTGGTCGCGCTCGTCGGGGAGATCGATCGTCAGATCCTCCAGCACCACGGTCGGTGAGGTGGACAGGATGATGGTGCGCTGGCCGAGATAGACGGCTTCGTCGATGTCGTGGGTGACGAACAGGACGGTGACGCCCAGTTCGCGCCACAACCGCCGGATGAGGTCCTCCAGTTCGGCGCGGGTCTGCGCGTCGACGGCGGCGAACGGCTCGTCCATGAGCAGCACCTTCGGCTCGAAGGCGACGGCGCGGGCGATGGCGACGCGCTGCTGCATTCCGCCGGACAACTGCCACGGGTAGGCCTGGTGGGCGTCGGCGAGCCCGACCACCTCCAGCGCGTGGTCGACCAGTTCCTTCTCGCGGGCCTTGCCGAGCTTCTTGCGGCGCAGGGGCAGGGCTACGTTGTCGCGTACGTTCATCCAGGCGAAGAGGGAGCGGCCGTACTCCTGGAAGACGACCGCCATGCCGGGCGGGGGTCCGTCGACCGGGCGGCCGTCCAGGCGCACTTCGCCGCCGGTCGGGTAGATCAGTCCCGCCATGCACTTCAGCAGCGTGGTCTTGCCGCACCCGGACGGGCCGACCAGGCATACGAGTTCGCCGGCACCGATATGGAATGTGAGATTCCGAAGTGCTTCGACGCTGCGATTGCGTCCGGTGTAGATCTTCTGCAGGTTGCGTACGTCGAGCATCGACGTCTCCTTGTCAAGGGTTGCGCTGGGCCCGGCGCAGGCCGTGGTACCAGGCCAGGACCCGGTTCTCGGCGATGCGGAAGAGCAGGGAGAGGGCGAATCCGAGCAGGCCGAGCAGCAGGACACCGCTCCACATCTCGGGGATGGCGAAGGACCGCTGGAACTGCACGATGGTGAAGCCGAGTCCGTTGCTGGCGGCGAACATCTCACTGATGACCATGAGAATGATCGCGATGGACAGGGCCTGGCGCATGCCCGTCACGATCTGAGGGCTCGCCGAGCGCAGCACCAGGTGCCACAGCCGGGACGGGCCGCTGATGCCGTACGACCGGCAGGTGTCGCTCAGGACCTCGTCGACGGCTCGGACGCCCTCGACCGTGTTGAGCAGGATCGGCCACATGCAGCCGCTGACGATGACGATGACCTTCATGGTGTCGCCGATGCCCGCGAACAGCATGATGACGGGTACGAGCACCGGGGGCGGGATGGCCCGGAAGAGTTCCAGGACCGGCTCCAGTACGTCCCGCACGCCACGGTGCATGCCGACCACCAGACCGAGTCCGACACCGACGGCGACAGCGAGGAGATAGCCGGCGAGCAGGCGGACCAGGCTGGGTACGACGTCCGACAGCAGTCGTTCGCCCGTCCATACCTCCCCGAACTTGCCCAGGATGCTGGACAGCGGGGGGAAGTAGAAGTCGGTACTGCCCGCGGTGGCGAACCACCACACGGCGAACAGGACCGCGGGCAGGCCCAGGACCAGCCCGGTCCGCCGGGCGAGTGTGAGGACGGTCATCGCTGTCCCTCCCTGCGCATCGATTGGTGCCAGTGCAGTACCCGCCGCTCGACCGCCCGGGCCACCAGGTTGACCGCGACCCCCAGGAGTCCGGTGACCAGGACCAGGGCGTAGACCCGCGGCACGGCGCCGGAGGTCTGCGCGACCGCGAGCTGGTTGCCCAGGCCGGGCGAGCCGATGACGAGTTCGGCGGTGATCGTCAGGACCAGTGCCACGGTCGCGGCCAGCCGCACGCCCGTCATCACGTACGGCAGCGCGGTGGGCCACAGGACGTACCGCACCCGTCCCCAACTGCCCATCCGGTAGCTGCGGGCGGTGTCCTCGGCGACAGGGTCGACGTCCTGCATGCCCGCCAGGACCTGGACGAGCACCTGCCAGAAGGAGGCGTACACGACCAGCAGCAGCTTCGACTCCAGGTCGGTGCCGTAGAGCAGCACCGCCACCGGGATCAGCGCCACCGACGGGATGGGGCGCAGGAACTCGATGGTGGAGGCGGTCACCGCCCGCAGCACCGGCACCGATCCGATCACCAACCCGGCCACCACCCCGGCCACCACGGCGATGGCCAGGCCCAGGCCCCAACCGGTGAGGGTGTCACCGAGCGCGGTCCAGAACGCGTCTTCGCCGAGCATCTGCCACAGGGCCCGGCCCATGTCGGAGGCGGGCGGGAGGTAGTCGGCGGAGACGACACCGGTGTGCGGCAGCACCTCGAGCAACACCACCAGCCCGGCCAGGCCTGCCAGTCCGCGCAACGGGGTGCGCGCTCTGTCCAGAGTGCGCCGCACGCGGCCACCGCCCACCCCGCCCGGCCCGCCGGGACCTGTCGCGGTCCCGGCGGGCTTCGTCAGTACAGGAGTGCTCCCGGAGGCGCTCATGAGAACAGGGCATCCAAGTCGGGCTTCTTACCGCCGAAGATGCCGTCCTGCTCGCCGAGCGAGGCCAGCTTCTCCAGGGAGGCCATGTCGTACTCGGCCGGCCAGGTCGGCAGCGTCAACTTCTTCAGCACCTCGCCGTCGATCTTGGTGTAGGTCGTGACGATCTGACGTGCCTCGTCCGGGTGCTCGGAGGCGTATTTCAGCGACTCGGTCACCGCCTCGGTGAACTTCTTCACCAGGTCGGGGTTCTCCTGGGTCAGCTTGGTGGAGGCGAAGTACGTCGCGATGGTGAGGTTCGGGTCGGTCTCGGCGAAGGGCGATGCCACGACGCGGGCGCCCTGGCCCTTGGCGATGGTCAGCGCGGGCTCGCCCACCCAGGCGGCGTCCACCTGCCCGCCGTCCAGCGCGGCCGGCATCTGGTCGAACGGCATCTCGACGAACTTGACCTTCGAGGGGTCGCCGCCGTCCTTGCGCACCACCTCACGGACCGTGGTGTCCCCGATGTTCTGCAGGGTGTTCACCGCCACCGTCTTGCCGGCAAGTTCCTTGGCCGACTTGATCGGGCTGTCCTTCTTGACGGCCACTCCGCTGATGTCCTTGCCGGTGTCACCGGTGGAGGCGGTCCCGTTGACCACGGACTTGATCGGCACACCCTTGGTCTGGGCGATCATCAGCGACGTGGTGTTGCTGAATCCGAACTGGAACTGACCGCTCACCACGCCGGGGATGATCGCGGCACCGCCCTGAGCGGTCTCCATCTTCAGGTCGATGCCGCGGCTGCTGAAGAACCCCTTCTTCTGCCCCAGATACAGGGGTGCCACATCGACGATCGGGATGATCCCCACTTTGACCTGGGTGGTCTTGTCCCCGTCCGAGGAGGACGAACCACCGGCCCCGGAAGAAGATCCGCATCCGGCCGCGGCTGCGACCGTCACTACCGCTATGGCAAGCCCGAGAACGCGCCTTTGCATGGGGACTCCTGACAGGAACGAGTGTGTGCGCATTGCGAACATCTGTCCGTGTGCCGAACAAATGCAAGCGGAGATTATGTCCCTGCCCGAATCGCGTCAATAGGTCCGCCGAGGCTCCTCCCGAAACCGCGCCCTGCCGCCTTCTCCAGATCCAGACATGTTCCGACGGGTGCACCGCGGCAGCAGCAAGCCTGAGGTGCGGACGTGTTCAGCGAAGACCCAGGAGTCCTACTGCACGCCGCGGTCGACCACCTTGGTCACTCGCTCGTGGGGGTCCTCGCCCCGGTAGGCCGGGTACTTGTCGGCGTGGTTCGTGCCGGCGCCGAGGACGATCGTCACGGCGTCGGAGTTGTCGACCCGCACCTTGGTGTTCGTGCCCCCGACCGAGCCGCCCTCGGCGGTCACGTAGAGCTGGGACTCGAAGCGCATCTGGTTGTCGTTCAGGTTGCCCGGGACCGTCAGCCGTGCGCCCTCGCGGGTCAGGCGCTGCGCACCGCACACATCGCCGACGACCGGGGGCTCTTCGACCGGTTTTCCCTGGACCTCGGCCAGCGCCTACCCGACGCCGCGCGCTCGTCTCCCGCGCCGACAAGGTGATCGTCCACGAAGCCGTCCCCGCCCCCGGCCGGACGATCGGCACCACGCTGAGCGTCGGCACCGCCCTCGACGGCCTGCCTTCGAGCGTGGGCTTCACGACCAGGGCCACCGTCGCGAGCGGCTCCTGCCACCTCGATCTGCGCGGCGCCTACCCCTCCGGGCAGGGCGCGTACAGCTACGAGGGCGACACCCGCGCCGTCGCCACCGGCACGGGTGACGCCGTGACCGCCGGCGGCTCCACCATCGCGGTGGCGAGAGCCACCAGGATGATCCTGCCGACCGAGCCGGCCCGCTATGCGGCGTCCACCGGCGGGGAACCGGCGGCTCATCGGCCTGTGACCGGCCGTGTGCACAACGAGTGCCGGGGCCGTGGTTGTTGCCGGTCCTCGACCGGTGTCGAAGAACCGCGGTCGGCCAGGCGGTGACCTGGCCGACCGCGGGCCGGATGGTGGGGAGCGGAGACCGCTACGCCGTCGTCAAGGGCAACGCGGCGAAGGTGTGCCGCTCCCAGAGGCGGCGGGAGGCCTCCTCCGGGTAGGCGGCGACCGTCGGTTCCGAGTCAAGGACCTGGACGAGGCGCTGCTCGCTGTCGTAGGCCGCCCAGCCCGGGTCGCCCGTGGCCGCGAACGCGGTCCACGCGGAGCGGAAGCGAGCGGAGAGCGCCTCGGTCGCGGGCGAGGGCGCCGGTCCGGTCAGCATGCCGCCGAGCCCGCCGTACACACCGAAGGCCAGCGGTACATCCAGGCCATGGCAGGCACCGAGAGCGCCGCCGTTCGCCGGAGCGGACCAGGTGAGGTCGTACATGTGCGCCCGGCCGCCACCGGCCACCTGGGCCTCCACCAGGTGCAGCGATGGCATGCGGAACAGCCAGTCGGACTGGACCAGTTCGAACAGGTACTCCGCCGAGGCGTCCGGGAACGCAGCGCGGTAGGCGTGCTCGGCGTCCGGCGTCGGCCCGAACAGGCCCAGCGCCATCGAAGCCAGACCCTCGTCCACCCGCCCGAGCATCCCGCCCAGCATGAGGAAGAGACGGTACTCGTCCCGGTTGTGCCCGGCGATCAGCTCCACGTCGCGTGCGGCACCGCCCGCCAGGGCCTCCCACGGTGTGGTGGGCAGAACGTCGCCGTCGACGACGGGCGAGAACGGGGTCGGGGTGAGGGCGACCGGACCCCAGCGGTGCACGTACTCGCGCATCCGACCACTCAGCGTGGCACCCGCCTGGGGCAGCTTGCGCGGGTCCACACCGGACAGGTCGGCCACCGTCGGGCGCAGGCCGAGCTCACCGGCCAAGGTCTCGGCGATGTCCGCGGCCAGCGCGTCCGAGAAGAAGGTACCCGGCACGCTTTGCGCGATGGCCCGCCGGAACAGTCCCCGCGCCCGGGGCATGGCCATCAGCGCGGCGATGGACCCGGCGCCGGCCGATTCGCCGAAGACAGTGACCCGGTCGGGGTCGCCGCCGAAAGAGGTGATGTTCTCGCGCACCCACTCCAGAGCCGCGACCTGGTCGAGCAGAGCCCGGTTCGCGGGAGCGCCCTCGACCGAGGCGAACCCCTCGATGCCGACACGGTAGTTGAGAGTGACCACGATCAGGTCGCCGTCCCGCGCCAGGCGGCTGCCGTCGTAGGCGGGGTCGTCGGCGGAGCCGAACTTGTAGGCGCCCCCGTAGATCCACACCATCACCGGTCGGCGCGCCGCCGGGTCGGCGTCCGGCGTCCAGATGTTGACCGTCAGCCAGTCGTCACCTGCCGGAGGGGGTCCGGCGGGAGCCGCCTCGGGCCCGAACGGCTCCTGCGGGGGAGGCGGACCGAACGCGAAGGCCTCCCGTACCCCGTCCCAACGGTCCGCCGGTCGCGGCGCCGCGAAGCGTGCCTCGCCCACCGGTGGCTGCGCGTACGGGATGCCGCGAAAGACTGCCAGGCCGCCCTCACGGCGGCCACGGACCGCACCGGCCGCCGTCATGGCCTCCGGAAACTCGCTTTTGGTCATGGATGACTCCTCACAGAACGCCGCGTCGCAGCCGGTACGGGCAAGGGTCGGGATCGGGAATCGCCTCGAGCAACACCATTGACACTCGCCCACCGCAACCTGAGACTCATGCCTGCTCAGAGTGAACCACATTTCACCAGGCGAACGAATTGCGTGCTCACGATCTCCTTCGTGTCGCTCGCCCGGCGGATCAGCCGGAGTGACACCACGGTCCCGGCACCCGTCACGGCCACTGTCGGCGCGGGCGCATCGGACAGTCGGCGTTCGGTCTCCCGGTCTCGTTCGTTCCATCGCTCCATTCGGCTTCAGCTCACACGAACCCCTCGAAGAGGAGTCGGCACGATGCAGCTACGCACAGGGATACACCTGAGTCAGTTGCGCTCGGGGCGCATCCCTCGGGCACTGGCGGCGGCCGCCGCAGCCGTGGTTCTCATCACGGCTGCGGGGGCCGCAGCCCCCGCCCGGGCGCAGACCGATGTGGAAGTCACCAAGGACCTCGCCTACGCACCCGCCCAACCGCCCGGCACTCAAGGCCACTTGCTGGACCTCTATGTCCCCAGGTCCGCGCAGCCGGTCCCGCTGGTGATCTTCTCCAGCGGCTCGGGCTGGCTGGCCGACAGCGGACGCCGCGGCGCCGACAGGGTGGCCGCACAGCTCAACCCGCGGGGATTCGCCGTCGCGGGCGTGGCGATCCGCTCCAGCGGGCAGGCGCAGTTCCCGGCGCAGCTGTACGACATCAAGGGCGCCATCCGCTGGCTGCGCGCGAACGCCAGAACGTACAACCTGGACCCGCACCGCGTCGCGATCATGGGCGACTCATCGGGCGGCTGGACGACCGCGATGGCCGCGGTCACCGGCGACCGTCCGGAGCTGGAGGGCGACGTCGGCCCGCGCGGGCCGTCCAGCGCTGTCCAGGCGGCCGTGCCGTTCTACCCGCCGACCGACTTCCTGCAGATGGACGCACACATGCCGGACGACTGCAGGGTGTTCAACTCGGCGTTCGGGCTGACGGACTGCCACTCCGACGCCCGCTCACCCGAGTTGCTGCTGCTCGGCTGCACCATCACGGTCTGCCCTGGCAAGGTCGTCGCGGCGAACCCGCTCACCTACATCGGCGAGCGGCATACCCCGCCGTTCCTGATCTTCCACGGCGAGCAGGACCCCTTCGTGCCGTACCACCAGAGCCGCCTGCTCTACGACGCCCTCGCGGCCGCGGGTGAGGAGGCACGACTGATCTCCTTCCCACGAGCCGGGCACGGGCCTCTGGAGGACATGCTCACCGACGACGAGACCCGCCAGGGTGCCTACCAGGAGACCACACGCAACGGGCACAGCACGCCGGCCCGCCCCGTGACTCCGACGTGGCCGACCGTCGTCTCCTTCCTGGAACAGCGGTTGCGCCCGGTGTCCCGCTGAGGCACTGGTCCTCGCCGCCCAACGGGTCTACCGTCGTTGGGCGGCGAAGCGTACGAAGGCGTTGGCGGCGCCGTATCCGCGGTAACCGCCGGTCCGTTGGACGATCTCGAAGAAGACGTACCCGACCGTATCCGTGTAGCAGCGGCGGAACTCCCCGCCCTGCTCGTCGCGGTCGCAGAGAATGCCAAGTTCGCGATACGTCTCCAGCTCCCCGTCGGGGAATTCGTAGGGTGCCGCCAGGTCGTCGCAGTAATTCGCCGGAATCCTGAGGAGTTCGGCGCCCGCCACACGGACGTGCCGCACCGCCTCGACGATGTCCTCGACGGCGAACGCCGCATGTCGGGGCCGGACCTCGCGGGCCACCGCGTTCTGATTCGTCGTCACAAACAATCACGATGCAGGTGGCCGTACCCATGCCCACAGGTACCCCACTCCGCCACACTGACCAGCGACGACGCCCTACGCTTCACGAACTACAGCTGCCGTGTCCATACTGGTGGGAGTACCCACCGGCCAGTTCTATCCAGTGCGGCGCCAATCCGAGGCTGGTGGTGTACACATGCCCGTATGGCGAGCCTGAGACTGCGGATCCGGTCGGCACGAGCGTTGATCAACCTGGGGCTCCGACGGGCGAGCAGCGGCAACAGGGAAGGTGCGGCCGAGGCGTTTGAGCGGGCCGCTACCTCCGCCAACCCCCGCTACAACGTTCGTGGGGCGCTGCACCTGTGGATCGTGCGGTCCGAGCTCAATGATCGGCGAGCCGCCGACGAGGCGTATCTGCTGGCAGCCGACCTCTGCGCAGAAGATGACGGCTCCGACGAGGAGAAGTCCGTCGCCGAGAAAAGCTTGAAGCTTGGCACCCACATAGCGGCCTATCAGCGTGAGTTCGTCCGGCCCGCACGTCTGCTCCTTCGTCGAAGCATGGATTCCGGAGACTCGGAGTCCGTGCCGCTCGCGGCGATGGGGCTCGCCGGACTGGAGTGGCAGGATCTCGAGGAGAGCCACGGCGTCGCCGACGCCTCCGCGAGCGGGGCGGCGATTAATCGCGCGTTGCAGCGTGTGATCGACACGGGTCACCCTGATTACGTTCCCGTCGCCGCCGAGTGGCTCGCCTTCAGCAGCGAGCAGTCCGGCAACATCGACACGGCCCGCATCGCGCTACGCGCCGCCATGGACTCCCACAAGGATTCCAGCAGCCTCAAGCACGCCTGTGCTGCCGCGTTGGACGTCGGGAAGGTATGCAAGCGCAAGGGCCACGCGGCGGATGCCATCACCGCGTTGCGGTTCGTTGTGGAGAACAGCCAGAAGGGCATGGCTGTGATCGCCGCCGAGCAGTTGGGCGAAGTGCTCGCTGCGCAGGGTGACAGCGAAGGCGCCCGGGAGGCGTATCAACTTGTGCTGGACAGAACGACCTTCCCGTACGTAGTCGACAGGGTCCGTTCTGCACTCGACCGGCTCTAGAGATCCTCGCCGACGGGCTACTGACTGTCGGGGGCCTGCGCGGTGCTACTCGGCGGGCGGCACAGGTCGCTGTTGAGCGACACCACGCGCCGAGTCATGAGGAGCGACCGGCTGGTCGCCATCGGCCGAGTGCGCTCCTGCCAGAAACCCGGAACTGCCCGCTAGTTGGGGAACTACGCTGCTCGGATGGCACGTTCATGGACCCGGCTGCACGAATACCTCGGCCACCCGCCGGGGCCGGTGACGTACGAGATGGTCGCCGAGGCCGTGCAGCGCAAGCTCGGCGAGAGTGACGACCTGGACTGGAAGGAGGCCCTTCCGCCCGTCTCACCGGTTCCAGGCCAGTGGAACGAGTTCGCCAAGGACGTCGCCGCCATGACCAACACCCGCGGCGGCCTCCTCGTCTACGGCGTCAGCGACACCGTAGACATGGTCGGCATCGACCTGGACAAGGTCAATGACAAGCAGCTGGGCCAGCTGCCCGGAGTGCTCCGCCCGGCCTGGAAGGCCCTGCAGGCGCATGCGACAGTCCGCTCGATCACTGGCCCAGGGGCGCTCGAACCACCTCGGGAGGATAGCCGGGCGAGTTCGCCACGAGGGCGGGTTGTGGGAAACCTGGGCGGCCCGCAAGTGGACCGCCGGCCGTCAGCGCCACGTCATCCGGCTATGACGGTGACAACTATTGAGCCTCGGCACACCGCCGTCGACGCTGCCCGCGAGCCCGGCCAGCGTCAGGAGGTCGCCCTCCTGATCGCGTACGAGCCTGCGTCACGGCCACCGGAGACGGCTCCCACCGACGACCATGCCGCCGTGTGGCTGCCAGAAGGATTTCTGACCGCAACGTGACACGAGCGAGCCCCGCCACCGCCAGTGACGTGGGCCCGCCCGGATTCTCTGATGCGGTGAACCTACGGGTACACGATGTAGGCGTGGCAGTCAGCGCAGCCCTTGATGTACGCCCAGCGGAACTTGCCCCTGGGGCTGGTCCGCTTGACCGACGTCGGGTCGTTGCTCCACTCGCCCAAGCTGTCGCCCATCATGCGGAGCCAGACATGGCCGGCGCAGTGGCCAGACAAGTGGTTCTTGCTGGCCACGGCCTTCTTAGAGGAGATAGTCAGGCTGTAGTAGGTCTCGCACGAACGCTCGTAGTAGAAGTGGCCAGGGACGTCGTCGTAGATCGTGTCGCCTGGGCCGATGGTACGTGCGGAAGCTGGCGTGATGGCGAGCATGAAGGCCGTCGCGAGAATGCCGAGGACGGTGACGATGCGTTTACGCATGAGAGTTCTCCCCCTGTTACTACTGCGCGTGGTCGGTGCGGTCTGACAACCGCGGCCACCGTAGTGAGCCCCGCCGCAGAAGAGGTACCTATAACTCTTCAGGGTGCAGCGGGAGTTCGTATGGGCCGACCCGCCTGCGCACGGTGGGCCTCGCCCTGGCCCTGATCCTGTGGGAGGGAGACGCGATGCTCGCAACGGTCCCTGCGCCCGCGGGTTTCGGCGTCGCGGAACTGCAGCTCGACATCGACGACGCGGAGCACGAACGGCGTCGCGCCGCCGGCCTGGGGGTCGCCACCGGTCACGGCTTCGGCGGCCTGGATGTACTGATGGCACTCCCACACGGCCTTCCCGTCCCGCTCGAGGCGCTCACCGATCACCAACGCGCCTACGTCTCGCGGGGCCCGGCCGGAATCTGCACCGTCACCGGCAACCAGGTCGTCCGACACGTCACACGGCCATGCCGGGTGCGGCTGGCCACGGTGCGGGCGGCGAGCGCCTCTCAACTGGCCCTGGACGCGGCCGAGAAGTTCACGGCGTTGTGCGCGCGCCGGGTGATCACGACCAGGGCCCCCAGCGTGTACTTCCCCGAGAAGCTGCTGGAGTTCGGCTCCTGCGGCATCGGCGTCTGCCTCCAGCACCCTGACGAGGAGCTGGAGACGTTGGTGGAGCCGCGGCCGTGGCGAGTGAAGCGGCACTCCCCCGAAGCCTGGTGGTTCGCTGAAACCGCCTACGGCCAGTTCCTCACTCAGCCATCACCACCGGCCCCCACGCTGTCGCCGGCGCTCTGATCCGACAGAAGGGATCTGTCCCATGCCCGCATCCACGGCCACCTGGCGCGCGTACCGTGAGGTGACGACCCGCCGCCGGGAGGACCAGCCGATGAGCGCGCAGCCCGACCACGCACCCGTCACCCCGTACGCCCCCGCCCCGGGAGCTCCGGCCGAACTGCTCGCGCAGCTGCGTGCCGACCGGCGTGCGGAGCGGTGGGTGCCGGCTTTCGAGCAGGAGTGGGCGACGGCCCTCGAGGAATCGCGCCGCACCTTCTCCCTCGCCGCGCTGTACGAGGTCCTCCAGGAGTGGCAGGGCCGCCTCGCCTCTGCCCCGGCCGTCGACGCGTTCGTCGCCTCCGGATACGACGACAGCGAGTTCATCGACATGGCGGAGCTCCGCGGGCGGCGCCGGTGACCGCACAGCCGTACGCGGTCCGTTTCTCCGCCCCGGCCGCGAAGGTCCTCGACACCCTGCCCGAGCACGTGGAAGACATGGTGTGGGACGTCCTGGACGCCGCCGCCGGCGACCCGTGGGGCTTTCGGCAGTGGAACGCCGATGACCCCGAGGGTGAGGACGTCCGCCACGCCTCCGTCGGCCAGCTGTCCCTCACCTACTGGGTGAACCGGCCCCTGCGCCGCCTGTCCGTCCTCACCATCACCTGGCTCGGATAGCCCGCAGATACGACAACGCCCCGTCCCCGGCATTGCAGCCGCCGGGGGCGGGGCGTTTCGCATGCTAGCCGCGCCTGACCATGGAGGTCAGCGGCGGATATGGACGGTCACGTTGACGATTGCGCCGCCAGCGAAGACAGCTCCGCCGAACAACGCCACAGCAGTGATCTGCTCCGTGTGCCCGAGTGCGGCCAGGAGGCAGATGGCAACCATGGCCAAGAGTGCAGTGATGGCAGGGGCTACCCGGCCCACCTGGGCAAGACGGGATGTCATTTCTCTCGGCGTCGCTCGAATCCTGGTTCTGGATCACTTTCCGTGCCGGAGCCACGGAGGGTCACCACGACCGCGATCATGAACGGCCGTGGGTGATGTGTTCCTCCAGGACCTGTGGTTCCACCAGGCCGAAGGCGTTGTGATCGAAAAGGCAGTAGTCGAGGGCGAGTTGGTGCTCGTGCGGGCCCGTGCATCGGCGGAGCAGGCCGCGTGTCACGCCTGCGGGACGTCGTCAGGCCGGGTGCACAGCCGATACGTACGCCGCCTCGCCGACACCGCGGTCGCCGGGCGTCCTGTGGTGATCGAGTTACAGGTCCGGCGGTTCCGCTGCCGTGACCGCGCCTGCAGGCAGGCCACGTTCGCAGAGCAGGTCGATGGCCTGACCTTCCGGCACGGCAGGCGAAGCACCGGGCTGCAGACTGTGCTGCAGCGGGTGGCCGTGATGCTGGCGGGCCGGGCCGGCGCCCGCCTGGCGGACACACTCGCGGTCCGGGCGAGCCGGTCGACACTACTGCGGCTGATACGCCGCCTGCCGGAGCCCGAAGTGCACACGCCGCGGGTGCTGGGGGTGGATGAGTTCGCCCTGCGCAAGGGACACAACTACGGCACGATCCTGGTGGACATCGACACGCGTCGTCCGGTTGATCTGCTGCCCGACCGCACCACGGCCACGGTGTCCGCCTGGCTCGCCGACCACCCCGGCGTCGAGGTGATCTGCCGTGACCGCTCGACCGCATACGCCGAGGCCGGACGGCTCGGCGCCCCGGACGCGGTCCACGTCGCGGACCGGTGGCACATCTGGAAAAACCTCGTCGAGGCCGTCGAGAAGACGGTCATCCAGCACCGCGCCCTGCTGCGCGAGACAGAGGAGACCAGCCGGGTCGGCGCCGCCGCACCCGGGAAGACCCCGGAGCTCGCGCCGCGTCCCTCAGGCGAGCCGCGACGCTCCGGCCGTCTGTCGGACCGGGTGCGCGAACAGCACTCTGCCGTCCACGCCCTGCTCGACGACGGGCTCGGCATGCGGCCGATCGCCCGTCGGCTCGGCCTCGCCCGCAACACCGTGCGCCGCCTGGCCCGAGCGGCCACCGCAGACGAACTGCTGGTGGGAAAGTGGACCGGCCGCAGCAGCATCCTCGATCCCTACAAGCCCTATCTGCATCAGCGGTGGGCCGAGGGCTGCACCGTCGCCCGCCGCCTGTTCGAGGAACTGCGTGAGCGCGGCTACCCCGGCGGCGAGAGTGTCGTGAAGAGGTACGTGCATCAGCTCCGTGAAGCGTTCCCGCACGACGATCCGCCTCGCAAGCACCCTTCCGTGCGAGACGTGACCAGCTGGATCACCCGCCGCCCCGACCGCCTCGACGACGACCAGGGCCAGCGACTCAAGACGATCCTCGCCCGCTGCCCCGAACTCGACCGCACCGCCGAACACGTGCGTTCCTTCGCCGAGTTGATGAATAACCGCCACGGACAGCAACTGGACCAATGGATCGAGCGCGTCCAGGCCGATGACCTGCCCGCCCTGCACGCTTTCGTCACCGGCCTCGGCCAGGACCTCGACGCCGTCGTCGCCGGGCTCAGCCTGCCCTACAGCTCCGGCGCCGTCGAAGGCCACAACAACAAGATCAAGATGCTCAAGCGGCAGATGTTCGGCCGCGCCAACTTCGACCTGCTCCGCAAGCGGGTCCTCCTCGCGGCGTGAGGCCGTTCATGATCGCGGTCGTGGTGACCCTCCGTGGCTCCGGCACGGAAAGTGATCCAGAACCCAGATTCAGCCGACGCCGACAATTTCCCTTGCTGTACCGTTCCGAGGTGTCGCTTCAGGATTCATCTCTCGTGATTTCGCTCGCGCGGATGTGATCTCAACGCGACACCGGGGAGTCCTCGGTCGTGCCCTCCGCCGTCCAAAGCTTGGGCATGACCTTCGGGGCTCCCCTTTTTTGTGCGCCGGGGCCACGATGGTCGGGCGGGGAGGTACGTGCCCTGGCTGTGACCGCCACCTCCCGCGAAGAGATCAACGACGCTGAACTGCACCAGCAGTTGACGCCTGACGCTCCGCTGCGCATCCTGCACCCCTCTATGGCGGGAAAGCCAATCCGGCACCCCTAAAAATCGCCCTGTATAACGCATCCAGACGCCAACCAGGCAATTCGCACACTTCCATTGAAGGGCTACGGAGTTGGCGGCTCCGGCTCCTATCCGTAGAACACCGCATGAAGCCCCGTGATGGCCTCCCGCACCGCATCCTCGCCCTGGTTCCTCCAGAACCGCGTCCAGGAGCTTCTGCGCGGCCGTGGCGAGATCCGGATCGCTCACCATGCCCAACGGCAGACCCACCGCGGCGACTCTGGCCGCGTACGGAGCGAGAGCAGCGGCTTCTTCGACGCTGCGCCGCTGCCACAGCTCGATCACCCGCGCCGACGGGGGGCAAGCGCGACCACCGCGCTCTCCCAACTGCCGCCCGGCATACGCCAGGCGGACCAGAACTCGATCGCGGCCATCCCGCCCACACGCCACCGTGTCGTACGGCTCAGCCACGCCTCCCGGTACAGAGTGCGCGCCGTCATCAACTCCGAGACGGCGATGACCAGCCGCTGCATCTGCGCACGCCGCTGTTCCTGCGGGTCAGCCAGACGCCAAACCAGGTGCCCATGAGCGTTGTTGCTGCGGCGAGGGCGGCACCGACGGCTATCTCGATCACGGCCACACCCTGCCAGGAGGCCAACGCCCGTGGCGGCGGATCAGAGACCCGGCGTGATCGCGTCGATCAGGACGCGCAGCTGGTGCACGACGTCCTGGTCGACGTCGGCCTGGTCCAGGACCTCGGCGGCCGGGGCGAGCACGTCGATGAGCCGGCCGGACCGTACGGCCGATGGCACGTCACGTAGCGAAGCACGGAAGAACGGCCCGGTCCACTGGCCCATCGCAAGGCCTTCGGCGAGCTCCCGTTCTGCCTGCTCCGGTCGCCCACTCAGAGACGACATCGCCCGGGAACGCTGAAGCGCTCTGGGCAATGTGGGTGAGCGGCAGCGACAACGTTACCGGGAGAGCCGCAGGTCCCAGCCGTCGCCGGTGCGGTTCAGGGTGGGGGTGTAGGCGGCGGGGCGGGCCAGTCGGCTTCCCGTGGGTGAGATTGCCGGGCGACCTGACCATCAGCGGCAGCGTGGGAGTGGAGTGAACCTGCTGGTCATGGGCAGATCTATCACCCGCGGGCGAGGCCGTTCAGGAAGCGAGGACCAAGGTGGCGTTATGGCCGCCGAAGCCGAAAGAGTTACTCAGGGCCGCCAGTGGTCCTTGAGGAAGTTGGCGCGGTGATCCGGTCACTATGTCCAAGCCGATTGCGTCGTCGGTCTCTTCTGCGTTGAGGGTCGGGGGCACGACGCGGTGGTAGAGGGCCAGCAGGGTGGTGATCGCCTCGACGGGGCCGGAGCCGCTCTGCAGGTGTCCGATCATGGACTTGGGAGCCGAGACGGCGATCTGGTCGGTGTGGGCGCCGCACACACGATGTAGGGCGCGGGCTTCGGCGAGGTCTCCGGCCGGTGTGGAGGTGGCGTGGGCGTTGACATGGGCGATGTCGGTGACCGACAGGCCGGCGTCGGCGAGCGCCCGGGTGATGGCTTTGGCCGCACCGAGTCCCTCGGGCTGCGGCTGGGCGATGCGGTGCCCGTCGACAGACATTCCGATACCGAGGATCCGGCCGTAGACCCGGGCACCGCGGGCGCGGGCATGGGCCTGCGACTCAAGGATCACGATGCCCGCGCCCTCGCCGAGCAGGAAACCGTCCCGGCTCTTGGCGAAAGGGCGGGAGGCACCCTGCGGGTCGTCGTTACGTCGGGAAAGGGCACGCATGGCGGCGAACCCGCCCAGGCCGAACGGGTGGATCGGTGCCTCGGCGCCGCCGGCGATCACGACGTCGGCCCGGCCCAAGCGAATCATGTCCGCCGCCAGCCCGATGGCCTCGGTCCCCGAGGCACAGGCGCTCACCGGCGCATGGGCACTGCCCTGGGCGCCGTACTGGATGGCTATCTGCGCCGCCGAGCTGTTGGGCAGCAGGGAGGGCACCGCGTAGGGCGACATGTGCTTCCAGCCCTTGGTCTGGAGCGTCTGATGAGCAGCGAGCATGGTCTCTACGCCGATGGTGGAGGAGACCGCGACCGAGAGCCGCTCGGTGTCCAGCTCCGTAGCGGTATCGAGGCCGGCGTCCGCCCAGGCTTCGTGTACGGCCATCAGCGCCAGCTGCGTGACGCGGTCCATCCGGCGCGCCTGCGCGGGCGGGAGGGCTGCCGCGGGGTCCACGGCCGCGGGTGCGGCGATCCGCACCGGCAACTCATGGGCCCACGGTTCGTTCAAAACCCGGGCTCCTGACCGGCCTTCCAGCATGCCCTGCCAGCTGGAGGTGACGTTGGCGCCCAGGGGCGTGACCGCTCCGAGTCCGGTGACCACGACATCCGACGCTCCGGCGGAAGCTTTCTTTACCACGATCTTCCTCATTCAGTTATCTGTTTGACCAAACCGGAAGGGGGAGCCCCAGCCCTCATAGGGTCAGGGTTTGCGCTGATGCCGAGAACGAGGGCCGCGGCGGTGAGGGGAGCGGCCGCTCGGCGGAGGTCGCGGGTGCGGGACGGTGACATGGTTCTCCAGTGAGTGCTGTGCACCATGCAACTTGCAGGTCAGGTGGGTTGGTGTGCGCGTATGTCAGCGTCCCGCGAGGGGACGCGGTCGGAGATGGCACAAGGGGCCTGGTACGCAGCACGCACCGTGGCCCGGGGCATGAACGGAAACGTGAGAGTGAGGTCATGCGCGCCCGCCACGGCCGGTGTCAGCCCCGTACGACGGGCACAGAGCCTCTGCCATCTTGATTTCGGCTGGTCGCGGGCCCTGGCGTGATGGTGGGCGGGCGGGCTCAGGGCGTTATTGAGGGGCGCCGCCGACACTCACCACCACTGCTTGGTGCAGTCTCCTACCCCAACAGGCGTTCCGGCGCTCCAGCGGAGGGGCCACAGAAGCCTCGAGGCGGTCGTCGGACCGTAGACGCCGTCAACTGCGGAGCCGGAAAGACCGAGCTTGTTTGCCTGGAGCCACTTCATGGCACTGACCATGCCATCCCCGTAGATCCCATCGCGCCCGCCGGCGTTCATCATCCTGTCGTAGGCGGTCGTCCCTCGGTAGCAGTAGTAAATGGCGTCCTGAACTGCCTTCACTGCGCCCACCGAGCCCGTCTGGTAGCCGATGTAGCAGGAAGTCCCGTTGTCGGTTCGTGCTGGCACCCGAATGACGACTTCTCCGCCGTAGGTCCCAGTGGTGTTGCATGGGCCGTACGCAGCCTGGGCTGGGGTCGCTTGCAGGCCGAGCGATACCACTGCGCTGAGCAGTACGCCAGTGACCGTCGCCAGAGATCGTCGGTGAGACGTAAAACGCACGTTGTTATCTTCCTCTTTGATGACACAAACCTAGTGATCACCAACCTCCGTTGGCATTCGCTAACGGTGTCGCTGGATGTGACTGAGTGCTTCAGCTGGCGAGTGAGGCTCAGTCACATTGACCTTCGGCGCATGCTCTCGCCACGTTCGTTCCCGATGGACATTCGTTCTCCTGACTCTTGATGCGCCCGTCCGGCCCGTCCGTTGACGTGCGCTTGCCGGGGCCGACTGGCTGGTTCCGCGAAGGAGACTGCCGGTTCGCTGCGGAGCCTGGCCACAGTTGGTGCGGAAGTGGCCATATCCCGGGACGTCCCACCCGCTGACCTGCAGAAACGTCGCCCGCAGTGGCACTGCGGTGGGACGCCTGAGACAGAGGCTCACAGTAGCCCGGCTCGGTCGCTGAGTGTGCCGGTCGTTTGCCCCACAAGGAACGGCCGCGCGCGCCCTGATCGCCCTCTCCAGCCGCAGCGGCGACGTCGCGGAGCTGATCACCCGCCGCCTCGCCGCGCTCGCCCACAGCGGCCTGAAGGCCCTCGATGAGCCCACGGTGCGCGCGGTGGTCCGCCAGGCCGTCCGCGCCGTCCGCACCGCACCGCCTGTGCCGCCCGCCGATCCGCCGGCGGATCCCGCGCTCGCCGCGCTGCGCCGCGTCGTCGACGAACTCACCGCCAGCACGTACGCGATCGGGGAGCTGATGCTCGAAATCGCGCCGGTCTACCTGTCCGACACCGACGCGGCCGACGTCCTGGCGCTGCTGTGCGAGAAGATCGGCGAGCCCCTCGAGCACGGGCTCGCCGCCCGCCGCTACGCGATGTCCGGCGACCGTCGCGCCCTGCACGGCACGGTCCTCTGACCGCCCTCGCTCGCGGACACCCGGCTCCTGCTGTGAGCCACACACCTTGTTTTCCCTTCCTGGTGGTGGTCGTCGGGATGCAGCGCAGCGCAGGATTTACATGGGCCCGCGTAGCACAAAACTGCTGCACGAGTCGGAGGCCAGCCCCGGAGTCATGCAACGGGCGGCGGCGGTTTGTTCTGCTGCTCCAGAACGATTCGGTTTACCTGGTGCTACCGCCGCGATCTCCGCCCCCGGCCGGGAACGACGGCGCCCAGCTGCTCAGCACCCGACTCGGAGCGCGCCCCATGCCGGCCGACGGTGAGCCGATCGTCGGCCCGGTCGCCGAGGTCCCCGGCCTTTACTTGGCAGTGATGCACTCGGCGGTCACGCTCGCCGCGGCCGTGGGCCGCCTGGTCGCGCGGGAGTTGGTCGACGGAACCGTTGAGTCGGCTCTGTCAGGTTGCCGCCCGGATCGCTTCTAACGATCCCGATGTGGTGGGCGGTCCCTGCCTGAACCGCCGCGGGCAGCCGCTGTTCTGGCCTGACAGCCCATCACCGCGAGGCCGCACACGGCTCGCACCCAAGTGGGACCAATCGACTCCAGTTCCCTCGTGCCGGATTGGTGTTGGAAGTATCCTTCCCTCTGGGTGATGAAGGGAACCAGGGGAGGCTCGGTCCAGGTGCGCACGGAACGGTTCTTCTCTCTCATCTCTCCGAAGGGGCTGACCGGGAGCGGAGGGATCACGGCGCCTCCTTGATGCACTGGTTCTCCAGCAGGAGCTCGAGCAGCTCGTCGAGGGTCCAAGCCATCTGGCGGACGTGCCCGACGGCCTTCATGTGGTCGCCGGGCAGTTCCTCGGACCGGACGGTGCGCGCCCGATCGACGACCCGGTCGACACGCGCGTCCTGCTCGACCACCTTGGCGGTGACGGCGAGGTTCACGAGCCGCATCAGGTGCCCGCGGAGCCTCATCGCGTTCACGTCGACCTCGTCCTCGTCCGGCGTGTAGTCGTCGAGTACGGCTGAGAGGCCATCGAGCACAGAGCCGTCGACGTACGGCTGCCACTTCTGGACCTTCGCCAGGACCCAGCGCAGTCTTTCCGGGGCGAACGGCAGCTCGGCCGCCCGCACGGGGTGCGCCCAGCCGGGGGAAGTGGCCGGTGCCGTCACGGTCGCTCCTTCGCCGGCACCGCGAGAGTGCACCAGGTCTGCGCGCCGCCGTCGCTGGTGCCCCAGTCCCCGCCGTTCTCCTTCACTAGGGCCTCGACCAGGGCGAGGCCGCGCCCGGACTCAGCCTTGTCGTTGACGTACGTGCGCGTGGCGCTGCCCGGCATACCGTCGGTGACGGCCATGTGCAGGAAGCCGTCTCGGACGGCGATGTTCAGCCTGATTTCCTTGGCACCGCTGTGCAGCAGGGCGTTGGTCAGCAGCTCGGAGAGTATGAGCATCACGTCATCGAGCAGCGCCTCGAGCCCCCGGTGTCTGAGCCGTGCGGCGGCGATCCGGCGCATGATGCCTACCCGGGATGCGTCCTTGACTCGAGGCGGGTCGTCACCGCAACGGGGAACGACCTCGAACCTCTCGCTCATCACTGCCCCGTCGCGGTGTTGGGTCGCGCGGGGCGTTCGTACGGCTGTCGTTGTCATCACGTCCTCTGGGGAATGTTGGGCCGTCCCGAACAGAGGGCCACTGTCCTGAGTGCGTTCGGCACTCTCAGCGAGGGTGGTGATCAGCGTGGTCCTGCAGGGGGTGCCACCGCCAGGTCAGGGAGCTGCCGTCTCCGCGCCACAAATGTGGCGGATTGCCATCTGACTGCCAGCCAACTGCCATCTGCCGAAGATGTGTTGAACTGGAGGAGGGCGCCGGTATCCCCTTCGTACGAAGGGATCGATCCGTAGGCGGGCCGCCAACAGGCCAGGCTTGATGACTGGAGGCGATGTGAGGGAACAACCCGAAACGCTGCTCAAGCTCTTGTGCGACCGCCGCAACTTGGGCGCCCCTGACTTCGTAGCACTGTTCGACAGCACCGCTGACGAGGTCGTCGGGAAGGGCGGCAACAACCCGACCTGTAGCGAGCGGACGGTGTTCCGTTGGAAAGCAGGGCAGATCCGCCCGGAGTCGCTGTCCGCGGACACCCGCCGTGTGTTACAGGCCATGTTCGGCTGCGCCGTGACGGCGCTGTTGGCTCCTCCGCCTCCTGCCGAAGATCCCCAGGCACCCGCGTTCAACCTGGAGCACGAGATCAACATGACCGCACGCGACGCTCAGGACGACGCCAGCGCAACAGCCGCAGCGTCCGTTTCTGATACCAGCCTTGACCAACTTGCCGACGACGTGACATCGCTCGCGCGCGATTACGCTTCCCTCCCTCCGATGGATGCCTTCCGGCGCGGCCGGGCACTCCAGGAGGAACTTCAGAGCCAGCGAGACCGCACGCAGATCCCCACACAGCAGCAGCGTCTGCTCGTACTTACGGGCCAGACCATGGCCCTGCTCTCCGCAGCGGCCTTCAACCTTGGCTCCTTCGACAATGCCCGCCGTATGGCCCGTGCGGCTGATCTCTACGGAGAGAGCGCCCGCTTCCCTCTGTTGCGCGCGTACGCGGACGGCATCCTCGCGTACATTGCCTACTTCACGGGCATGCCCGCCGAGGCCGTAAGCAAGGCGCAGCGCGCCCAGACATACGGCGGCCTGGGTGACGTTGCCCGGCAGCGGCTTCTCGCCATCGAGGCGCGTGCACACGGATACCTCGGCGACACAGAATCCGCCCGTGAGGCGCTCCGGCTCTCCCTGCAGGCCGAGAGCGGGTCCCGCGACGACCTTCACGACGGTGTCGGCGGCGAGTTCGGTTTCTCCCCCGAGCGCCTGGCCATGTCCAGCAGCTCGACCGCGCTACTCATCCACGACGGGGACCAGGCCGAGCGGTCCGCGCGCCGCGCCCTGGACCGCATCAGTCAAAAACCACAGGCCAGCCGTTCGCCACACGTACTCGGGGGCGCCGCTGCCGACCTTGCCGTGGCCCGGCTCCTGTCGAACGACGTCGAGGGAGCCGCTGATGCGCTGACCCCCTTGTGGGACATCCCCGGGGACCAGCGCGTTACCGGGGTCCTCGTACGCACGGGGCAGATCCAGCACTTCCTCGCGCAGCCGGCCTACCGTCGCTCGACCCTGCCCCGCGAGTTGCGCGACCGCGTCGAGGACTTCACCCGCAGCGCAAGCAGCCACCAGCTCAGTACCCGCAGTGCCCTGCTCCAGTTGGAAGCCTGAGTTAGGTCAAGGAGGCGAGGATCTTCGCCTCCTTCTCACGGGCGATCCCGTGCTCGGCCCACCTCGGGTGGTCCACGGGACGCCCGTCCGCAGCAAGCCAGGCCCATGTGTCCCGGATCGTGTCAGCGATCGGTCGGCACCGCAGCCCCGCGGTTACGGCCCGGTGGGAGTCGACCGACCATACGCCCGCGTGCGTACGCCACAGCGGCAGCTCGGTCCACTGCGCTACGCCGTGTTCGGCCAGGACCCTCGGCTCCACCCACACCGGCTTTCCGGCCGCGCCGGTGACAGTCACGCATTCGCCGAGGAAGTCCTCGAAGGTGATGCCCACCGGGTGGGTGACGTTGTAGCCGCCGCTCGTCGCGCTCGCCGCCTGGTCGAGCGCGAACTCCGCGACGTCGCGGACGTCGACCGGCTGGATGCGCTGGCCGCTTGGCGCAGGGGCCAGGATCTTCCCACCGCGCTTGGCCCGGGTCAGCCACCAGGGGAGTCGGCCAACGTACTCGCCCGGGCCCAGGATGACGCCGGGCCGGAGGAACACCGCAGCGTCTCCGAAGACCTCCTTCACGGCGCGTTCCCCGCCAGCCTTCTGGAAGCCGTAGACAGTGGGACTGCCGTCCTCACCGTTATGCCCATACGACTCGTCAGCGTCAGCCGGGGCATCCAGCAGCGGCGAGTCGTCGGTGAGCGGTTGGTGGGGCCAGCCCTGATAGACCGACACTGTGGAGATGTGCACCCAGCGCCGCGCCGCGTTGCGGAGGGCAGTTGCGGCCAGCAGGACGTCACGGGGCGGGAAGTCGGAACTCGACGTGTCGATCACAGCGTCCCATGGACCTTGCTGGGCAAGGCGTTGCAGGTCCTCGCGGTCTGTACGGTTCCCGTGTACCGGCTCGACGCCCTCGATGTCACCGCCGGAGCGCCCGCGGTTGAAGGTGGTGACGAACCACCCTCGCGCTAGAGCTACTTCCACAATGTTCTTCCCCAGGAACCATGTGCCACCGATGACCAGAATCCTCATGGGCTCGATCCTGCCGTGCGGGTGGGCCTGGCGGAAGAACAGTTGGACCCAGCCTCGCCCGCGCTGGCCTGCGGGCACGCGGATGCCGCGTCAGTCTGTGAGGGACGGAGCCCAGCGTCGGGATGGGTGGGCTCGCATGTCAGTGAGTCACGTATGCGCCGATGGAAGCGGTCAGCCGTCACTCTGTGTCGGTGCCCTGCGGCATAGTGATCGCCGTCAACACCGAGATGTTCGTCGCCATCTGGCAACGGCTTCTTGTCGAGCCTGGCAGCGAAGGACTCCAACCTTCCTTCCCGGCGTGGGAGTGTGAGAACAGCTCAGTTGTGAGGCGTAGACAGGGGGAGTGGTACGTGAGCAGGGGGAGCGAGGAGATACCCCGACGGGCCCTGGGACACCGAATCCTGTTGACTCGGACGCATCGGATCCTCATCGGGGTCGTCGTCTTCGGGGCGGTCGTCATCGCCGGTATCGGCTTCGCCGGTTCGTACGCGGCGGTACGCGAACTCGCCCTGGACAAGGGCTTCGGGAACTTCAGCTACGTCTTCCCCATCGGCATCGACGCGGGAATCTGCGTCCTGCTGGCCCTGGACCTCCTGCTGACCTGGATCCGCATCCCGTTCCCGCTGCTGCGTCAGACGGCGTGGCTGCTGACGGCGGCGACGATCGCGTTCAACGGCGCGGCCGCCTGGCCGGACCCGCTGGGCGTCGGTATGCACAGTGTCATCCCGATCCTGTTCGTCGTCTGCGTGGAGGCGGCCCGGCATGCGATCGGCCGGATCGCGGACATCACGGCCGACAAGCACATGGAGGGCGTACGCCTCACCCGCTGGCTCCTCTCGCCGATCCCCACCTTCCTGCTGTGGCGCCGCATGAAGCTGTGGGAACTTCGCTCCTACGACGCCGTGATCAAGCTGGAGCAGGAGCGCCTGGTCTACCAGGCCAGCCTCCGCTCCCGCTTCGGTCGCGCATGGCGGCGCAAAGCCCCCGTCGAGGCGCTGATGCCGCTGCGGCTGGCCCGGTACGGCGTCCCGCTCGCCGAAACCGCGCCTGCCGGCCTCGCCGCCGCCGGCATCGAAGAGCCGCCGATCCTCTTCACCATCGAGCGGGTCTCCGCCCCCGTCCAGCCCGAAGGCCACGCGCCCGAGGCCACGCCAGAACACGAGCCGGAGACAACGGAGCTGAAGAGAACGAAGACGCCTCCGGTGCAGGCTCCAGCCCCAGCACCCGAGCGGCCACGTGAGCCCGAGGAATCCATCGAGGGAGACACCGAGCGATTCGCCGAGGCCTACCAGGCGTTCATCGCGCAGTTCCAGGTCGAACCGACCGCCGCACAGTGGGCGTTCTGGCTCCGCGACGCGTACGGCATCTCCACGGGGACCGGCGGCCCGCTCTCCGAGGAGCAGGTGCACCCCCTGCTCCAGGTCCTCCAGAAGCGCTATGCACCGCACACCGAGGAGACTGCCACCTCCGGTGAACCGCAGCCCACCGACCAGTCCTGGTACGACTACTTCCACAGCGCCTGGCGCAACTATGAGCAGGAGCATGGCGCTTACCCCGATGCGGCCGCTCTCGCGGCATACGTGCACGAGCGGGACGGGATCGCCGGCGCGGGCGGCCGACCCATCTCGGGTGAGGACCTGGGGGACTTCGTCGCGAGCTTCCAGGAGCGTGATTTCGGCAGCACCAAACCGCCTGCCGGGGACGTCGCCGGTCCGGGCGAGCAGGAAACCGATGAGTCCCTTCCGGAAGCGGAAGCTCTGCAATCGGTGCCTGGCGGTGCTGCACCACAGGCTGCGAAGGGGCAGCGCAGCGCTAGGGTGGACGCTCCCGTCGATGCGCCGCCGCAGCACTCCTCCGGGGGAGGCGACCTCACCGCCCCTGACCGGTACTACCTCGCATGGATGGAGTACCAGGACCAAAAGGGGAGCGAGCCCAGCGACGAGCAACTCTCGGCCTACTGCGCAGAGAAGGGACTCCTCGGCCGCGGCGGCAAGCCCATCAGCCCGGCCAACTTGCGCCGGCACTTCGTACGCTGGCGCGTCTACAACGTCTGGGCCGAGCACCGGGTGCACACCGACGCTCCTGCGCAGGCAGACGTTGCGCAGGCATGCGCAGACCGGGGAGTCACCGCCCAGTACAACAGGCCCATCACCCCCGCCTACCTGGCCGACGAGTCCGAGGACTTCGAGCGACGCTGGCAGGCCCTCACCCGCCACCACGCCGACGCGTAACAGTAAGCCCGCGGCCGTACACGATTGCGCATGGGTCTCCCGCCAAGCCCAACAGGCTGCGCAATCAGAAGAACCCCCTGATCCGCCGTGCAATGCGCGGACACCGTGATCACTGCGCAGGTCTGCGCACCGCGCCTTTGTGTACTGCGCACCCGACCCTGGACCGATGAGGAAGACCCATGCGGGCACGACGCATTGACCCGGACGCCACGATCACGGCCCTGCGTAGTCGGCAATCCGGGTGCTGGACGACGACGGGGTGCAGCAGGCGCAGGCCATTGCGCGGACCGTACGGGAGACACTGAGCGCGTGACAGACGCGGTGGCCGGCATCCAACGAAGCGGCAGCCGCAGAACACGTACACGTGAGCTACGACCTGGGTGGGACTGACGGCACGAAGCGGGTCTCGAACGGCATCCCTCCGAGGCGATGGGCAGCCAACTGGCCCTGCACATCTCGTCCTGCGTCCTGCACAGACCTGCGCAGAACGCAGGATTGCAGAAAAGCCACCGGATCGTTCATGCCGTCGGGAGCGCGTCAGTCGTTGAGTGCGGCCAAGGCCGTAGTGACGGCAGCCGCGAGGGTGAGGGTCGTGGCGAACGCCACGGCCGCGCGGGTCAACGCGGCGGGGTAGCTGGCGTGGTCGCGGCGGGCGAGGTACGCGGCGCCCGCGCCAGTGAGGGCAGCGAACAGAACGATCAAGGCGCAAGTGAGCAGGATGAGGGTGATGCGGTCGGACATGGTGTCAGTCCCCTTCGGCACCGTGGATGTTGTCGAGGTGCCGAATCTCGCGAATCACCTGTTCCCGATGGTTCACCCAGCTGAAGATGAACAACGGCAAACAGCAGCACGACACATGCGGGGGCCGACATGACGACAGGCGAGTTCCAAGATCCGGGGGCAGCGCTAGGCGAGCTGCGCGCCCGGTTAGAGGCGGCCCGCGTCGCGATGAGACTCAACAAGAACGAGCTGTACATCCGGGCTGGTCTGAAACGCACGACCGTCAGCCAGGCCCTGAGTAGGAATGCACCCGCGCCGACTGCGCAGACGGTGGGGGCGCTAGCGAATGCCCTGCGCCTTGACGCCCGTCCCCTGCTGGACTTGTTGGATGTCGCGACTCGAGCACGCGAGGGCTCGGGGTCCGTTCTGGGTAAGCCGATCGCACACTGGGACCCACATGATTTGGAAGTCCATCCGGCAGCCGACGTCCCCACAGGCGCCAGCCTCACCAGCATGACCGGCCCGCACCTTCGGCTGCCTGGATACGTGCGCCGGCAGCACGACGAGGACCTGGAAAAAATCGTTGAGGCAGCAATGGATGGGCACAGCCGGATGGCCGTGTTGGTCGGCTCCTCCTCAACGGGCAAGACACGGGCGTGCTGGGAAGCCGTACAACCGCTGGCCGCGCAAGGTTGGAGGTTGTGGCATCCTCTCGACCCCACCCGAGCCGAGGCGGCACTGACCGACATCGAGCGAGTCGGCCCGCGCACCGTGGTCTGGCTGAACGAAGCCCAGCACTACCTCGGAGCTCCCGCGGGGGCGGGGGAGCGCATCGCCGCCGCCCTGCGCACCCTTCTCACCGACCCCGCCCGCGGCCCCGTCTTGGTACTGGCCACCCTCTGGCCCCACTACCCCCGCGAATACACCACCCGCCCCCCAGCCGGACAGGACGACCAGCATCCCCAAGTACGTGAGTTGCTCGCCGGACGGCAGATCACTCTGCCTGACCGTTTCGACGACTCGGCTCTCACCGCCGCACGAACCCAGGCCGCAGCCGGGGACCGACAGCTCGAACACGCCGTGCAGCACGCCTCAGACGGGCGGTTTGCCCAGTTCCTGGCCGGCGCCCCGGAACTGCTGCACCGATACCACACTGCATCCCCTCCGGCCCGGGCCGTGCTGGAAGCAGCCATGGACGCCCGTCGCCTTGGCGTTCGCCTTCACCTGCCCCAGACCTTCCTGGAGGACGCAGCCGGGGACTACCTCACCAGCGACGAACACGACACCCTTGCCGACAACTGGTTGGAACAGGCATTTGCTGAAACCAGCACACCGGTGCACGGCAACCTAGTAGATTGTCGCGGCTTAATTTCGCTGTGTGGTTGGGTAGAGGTGGCGTAGTTTCACGCGTGCGTCGTCGGTGGTGAACTGCCAGTCGACTTGGCGCTGGTTGCTGTTGGTCTGTTGCTGCCAGGCAGCAAGTTCGGCGTTGAGTACGGCGAGGTCGTCGAGGCGGCGGTCCAGGCACTGGCGGGTGAGCGCGGAGAGCTCGATCTCGGCGATGTTGAGCCAGGACCCGTGTTTGGGGGTGTGGTGGATCTCCAGGCGCTGGGTCAGCGCGAAGGCCTTTGCCGGGTCGAACGCCTCGTAGAGCGAGGCGGTGGTGTGGGTGTTGAGGTTGTCCATCACCAGCACGACCGTGGCGGCGTCGGGGTAGTCCACGGTCAGCAGGTGCTCGACCTGGTGCGCCCAGTCGACCCTGGTCCGGCGGGGCTGCGCGTCCACGCGTCGCCATCCGCGCAGCGGCTCGACCCAGCAGAAGATCGAGCAGGTCCCCGAGCGGACGTACTCGTTGTCCTCGCGGCGGTCACGGCCCGGCCGCGCGGGAAGCGGATCACGGACGTGGCCGAGCAACTGGTACGGCTTCTCGTCCATGCACACCACCGGGCGCGTCGGGTCGAAGGGCCGGTGGTAGACCGCCAGGACATCCTCCATCGCCGCGGCGAAGGCCGCATTCGCAGCGGGCGGGATGGTCCAGCACTTCTTCACGTGAGGGCGCAGTTCCGTTTTTTTAAGACCCGCCCGATCGTGGAGTGGTCCAGATCCGGGATGTCCTCGGCCAGCGCGACGTGCTTCTCCAGCAGGCGCAGCGACCAGCGGGCGTGTCCTTTGGGCGGCTTCGAGCAGGCCAGCGCAATCAGCCTTGCCTCGACCTCGCCGGTCACCGGGGAGGGCACCGGCGGCAGTGCGCGTTCCTTCCGGCCGACCGTGGCCCACACATCGCCGCCGGTCTCCGCGTACCGCTTCGAGATCAGGCGGACCGAATCGCACGAGACCCCGACCCGCTCCGCGATCACCGCCCGCGGAGCGACCTCGCCGGCCGAGGTGTCCAACGCGAGCAGCACCCGCGCCCGCCTGATCATCGACGCGCTGCGGACCCCGTCGTCGTCACACGCTCCAACGCCCGACGGTCTTCGGCACTCAAGACAACCGGATACTTCTTCTGCGAGGACACGGCACCCCTGCCCGGCCGAACGGAAGCATCAAGCGAAGCCTGCCCGACCCCAACTCCACCAACCAGAACGACACTTAGTCGCGACAGTCTACTAGGGCCCCTGCGCCGCGTTCGCGAAGGCGGCGCTCACAGCCGCACCGCTTCGACAGAAGCCGAGCAGCCAGGCCCCCTGTACCGGCTGGCGGACTATCTTGAACAGCACGCCAGCCAGAACCGCCGTCGCTTGTGCCCACCGGGGACATTTTGGCAAGCTGGCCACACCCACCTCACCCACCCTGACGACTTGGCTGCCCTCGCTCAGGCAGCCCACAAACGTCAGCGCCGCCGCTGGGCGATTCGACTGTGGAGTCGGGCTGGCGACGCCGGCGACAACCGCTCCCTGATAAGGCTGGCTGAGCTGCGGAAGGCGGCCGGGGATCGGAGGGGTGCAAGGCGCCTGTACCGGAAGGCAGGCGATACTCTTTCGTTGGCAAGGCTCGCCGGGCTGCGGGAGGCGGCCGATCGAAGGCGTTTGAAACGCCTATACCGGCAGGGCGGCGACGCCCACTCATTGGGGAGGCTGGCTGAGCTGCAGGAGGCGGCCGGGGACCGGAGGGGTGCAGAGCGCCTGTACCGGCAGGCCGCCGACCGTGGCGACTCCCGCGCTACGTGGAGGCTGGCTCGGCTGCGGGACGCGGCCGGGGACCGGAGGGGTGCAGAGCGCCTGTACCGGCAGGCCGCCGACCGTGGCGACACCCGCGCTATGACGAGGCTGGCTGAGTTGCGGGAGGAGGCCGGGGACCGGGAAGGCGCCGAACGCCTCGGCGTGCAGGCCGCCGACGCCGGTGACCCCCGCGTTTTGATAAGGCTGGCTGAGTTGCGGGAGGAGACCGGGGACCGGGAAGGCGCCGACCGCCTCGCTGCTCAGGCTATCGATACTGACCCTCGCGCTTTGAGGAGTCTGGCTGAGCTGCGAGTGCACGCCGGAGATTGGGAGGGTGCGGAGCGCCTGTACCGGCAGGCAGCCACCGATGCCGACGTCATCGATGCTTTGGAGGTTCGAGCTGAGCTGCGCAAGGCGGCCGGGGATCGGGAGGGTGCGGAGCGTCTGTACCGGCAGGCTGTCGACGCCGGCGAGACGCGCGTCTTGATAAGGCTGGCTGAGTTGCGGGAGGAGGCCGGGGATCGGGAGAGCGCCGAACGCCTCGCGGCGCAGGCCGCCGACGTCGGCTACACCGACGCGTTGATATGGCTGGCTGAGTTGCGGGAGCAGGTTGGGGATCGCGAGGGCGCCGAACGCCTCGCGGTGCAGGCCGCCGACGCTGGCGTTCCATGGGCGTACCAGGACTGGTTCGAGCGACGATGGCCGTACGGCGTCGAAGCGGACGGCACCCCATCTGAGACCTCGTGATCTGGCCTCAGCTTGACTTCGTCCCGGCGCTTGAGTAGTTCCTCGACAGCTCGGCCTGCCTCTCGCCCGCCACGGTCACCCGCCTCACCGAACTGCGGTTGCTCGAACAGTGCTCATGATCACGCGGAATTGCTCACGAAGTCGCGGACCCTGAAATGCGCTGTAGGGTCCGCGATTCCGTGAGCACCGGCTCCTGGGGAAACGCGTGAATTCGGTCCCGGTGAGCACTCGCCGTGTTGGTGGATCCTGAGCACTCGAGTGCCTGTGGTGCTGAGTTCGCTTGCTCTGAGTGAGGTTCCGCCGTCGCGATGTGTTGGTGGTGAATGGCGGTGCTCAGTCCGGGCAGAGGGCGGGGGGTGGCCCCGCCCTCCACGAGCCTCAGACGGAGGCTGCGCCGACGCAGACCTCGTTGCCCTCCGGGTCGGCCATCATGATGTGGTGTCCGTCGAAAGACCTCAGCTCGCCTTCCAACAGCCAGCGGTCACTGATCAGCGACGTCACGGTGCTGGCTGATCCCGCTGTCCAGTTCGACAGCGAGGCGTCGCAGATCGCCGCTTGACAACGCAGCGACATGGTCCAGCCATGCATTACGCCTGCCAGTGCCGGCAGCCCTTGGGGACTTGGGAGCGGTTTCGTGCCGTGTCCGCTCCTCCGACTCAAACTCCTCGAACTTCAGCAACATATCGACCGCGAGCGGCGCAATGTCGGGCCGTTGCAGGAGGTTGCTGGCATACGGCACGAGCTCGGGCCGCTTGGCGAGGAACCGCTCTACCGCGATGCGACGATCCTCGGGGATCTCCGGAAACTGGCCGCAAACGGTTCGGTTCGAGGCTGACTCCAGACCATCCGCGCTCATCTCGTGTTCCTCCCCAACCTGGTCTGATTCGGCACATTGACCTTGCATTACACCGTTAGCCGCGCGCGCTGCGGGCCAGCCAGGGCGTCAGGTTGAAGTCCAGGATCAGCTCCTTGTAGGTCTTATCGCCGGGCAGCGGCACGATGAGCCACTGGCCAGGGGGGAACAGCCGGCCCTTCGTAGAGGCGAGTCCGCCGTAGACGGACCTGAGAAACGCAGGGACGGAGTCGCGGGGGACGTCATGGAACTCCACACCGTCGACGGTGATCTTCGCGTCATCCTCGGGGAAGAGCTGGACACTCACCGACGGCGATCCCTCCAGCTCCACGAACGCCTCGTGCGGCAGCGAGCCGTCGGAGTCGAGCACCGTGAAAAGTTCGGCCGATGTACGGCGCGACGTCTGGTCCGCGCCGATGTCGTCGGTGACCGACATTGATAGTGCGAATTCCTTCGCGATCTCGCGTATCGCGACGACAGCGGCCTCGCTGGTCGGCAGGTGCGCTTTCTCCATGGCTTGATCGTGCCCGACGAAGAAGACGGGCACGACTAGGTTTTCGGACCGGCTCTTAAGAAGGGGGAACGACGTGGCCACTGCGCCCTCCTTGGATCGGAAGTGCTTCTACTTCCTGGTGGCGGGAGCAGGCCGTTCCGGCAAAAAATCTTCAGCGGCCCGACGTGACCTGTGTCACTACTGCCTGTGCTGACCCTGCGGTCCCCGGCGTCCCGTCTCCAAGATATCGGTGTCCTCCGACAGTGAAGGTGCCGTTTTGCTCGGGATGGCTTTTTCGGCGATCCGCAGGATCTCGGTGGCTTCTCGGAGAAATGCGCCGCCGGGTTCTGTGGGTGCGAGGAGACTGGCGGAGCGGTCGATGATCTGGAAACCGGCAATCTTTTCGATCTTTGTGATGCGTTGCCTGAGGGCGCCGTCGCGTCCGTCGTAGATGGCCCGTGCTGCGGCGGCGATGCTGGTGTGGCCGGGGATCTGGACGAGGGTTCGCAGCCGGTCGAGTGCGGTGGGGGACGAGGTCACGGCTTGCATGGCTGGGGAGAGGTTCCAGGTCAGGTCGAGGTGGCCGATGGCGTTGTAGCGGTGCTCCGTGCTGCGGATCGCAAGGTCCCATCCTCTGGCCAGTGTGGTCAGGTGGTAGTGGCTGACGCCGCGTTCGCGGGCGAGTTCGGCCATATTGGCTATGACGGTGTCCAGTGGGATCTGGCAGCGATCACGGGGAGCCATCACCCCCGGTGAGGGTTTGTTCGATTCCGACGAAACTGCGTAGTGCGCCTGCTCCGCCAGTCTCCGGTAAGCGGAGAGCCAGCCTTCTTCCGCAACTGCCGTAAGCCCGCGGCGAACTCCAGTAACGGACCGTCCCCCGCGTCCAGCGGTCGCTCTCTGCGCGGCATCGCCGCACCTCCCCGTTGCTCCCCGTTCCCCCAGGTCACAGCCCGACGGCTTCGTCGCATTTTTCACGAGTTGTTTGTTCGACACCAGGGCCCCGAAGGCGAACAACTCCAGGGCCGCTACACCTGGAGCGGATGGCCTGGCTGCAACAGCCACGCTGTCGGACCGTTTCAACGGAGCGTTGAGGCAGTGCTGAAACCCGTTGAAAGCTCGCCGTCCCTACCGGTCGTGCTCGCTTGTGACCGGTGCCGTCAGTCGAAGGGAAACAGATGAAGAAGGCAATCCCGTTCAAGCAGGTGACCGCCGTGGCCGCCGCGCTCGCCACGGCTGGGCTGCTGTCAGTCGGTGCCACCGCCAGCACCGCGGCCGCCTCGTCCTCCACCGATACCGGCATTCAGGCGACCGGTTACTGGCGTGCCTACGCGTCCACGGGCTTCACGGGCGGGGACAAGTTGTTCTCCGGAACCACGGGGACGTGCCATTACGTCGGCGACAGCTGGAGCGACTCCGTCAGGTCCGCCCGCACCAGGGCCCCCGCCAGGGTGGAGCTGTGGGATAACCACAATTGCACCGGGGGCGCAATCACCATCGACAGCGAGGGCTACAGCTCGATCGGCGCTTGGGTCAGCGCCTACCGCGTCACCTACCCGTGAACTCGCTTCCCGATCCGTGGCGCTTGAACGAGGTCTAGGAACAGGACTCGGCACCAAAGCCTGTTGCGGCAGGTCAAAGCCGTGCGAAACATAGAGGCGAGAAGAGGCACCGTTCGGGGAACGGTCACGGTGACCGCTCCCCGAACGCTTTCCCAAACCTCTCTTCTCGGCCCCCTTGGGCTTGACCTGCCATTTCAGGGTTCAGGAACAGGCGCTGACGACCGTTTCGGCCGCCATCAGCGATGAAGTACGGGGCCTTTACTGCCGGGTGTCGTCACGGACGGTCACTGAAGCAGGATCATCTTTCGAAGTAGGTCGAATTCAGCACGTCCGTATAGCTGCCTTTTGATCTTTTTAATGCGATTCACGGTGCCCTCGGTGCCGCCCGAGCTCCAGCGGAGGGTAAGCCCGGCGGTGACGGCGTCGAGGTCGCTGGTGAGGTCGCGGGCGAAGCCGGTCAGTCCGGGCAGGTCAGCCGCGACGGCTTCCTCGATCCACGCAGGCAGCAGGACACCAGTCTGCTGGGTGAGCATGTCGCCGGACTCGCGGACAAGTCGGTGCGCGGTGGCCAGTTCGGGACTGCCGTTCAGAACGGTCTGGAGCTGCTGACGTTCGTCCTCGCTGAGCGTGGCGGGGCGGCGGGTGAGCCAGCCGGTGACCTGCCGGACACCCGGCGGCGCCGGAGGCCTGGCAGGATCGGCGGGCCACCGCAGACGGCTGCGGGCCCAGTCACGGAGACTGCTGTAGGGCACCGGCCGACCCTGTTCGGCCAGTTCCTCGCACAGTTCCTTGATCGAGATAGCGCCCTCGGTCTCGTCGATGCGTCGCTGCAGGTAGGTGCGGTGGACGTCGAGGCGGCTGGGGCGGGTGCGGCAGCCGGTGACAGCGTCCTGCCAACGGGCTGCGCGAGCGTACCGCTGGACGGTGTGGCGACCCCAGCCCAGATGCCGGGCAATGGCGCGCAGGCCCATCCCCTCGTTCAACAGGCCGTGGACCAGAGCATAATGCGCATGCATGCGCTCGGCGCGGCGCCCAGTCGGTAACACGACGTCAGACGGTGCCACCGCACGGGTGCTGCCCGTGGCACTCGCGGCGTCTTCCGGTTCAGGCTGTACGGTGGCGGCCCTGAGATGGTCGCGGTGTGCCGCGACGCACTTGTCGACCGCCTGACCGAGGTTCTGCCACAAGTGGAAGCGGTCCGCGACCTGCAGGGCATCCGGGGCGCCGAGCGCGGCGCCTTCGGCGTAGGCTCCGGCACGGTCCCGGCAGATCACCTCCACTCCGGGGTGAGCCGTCAGCCAGGCGGCCAGCGGCGCCGCCTCGCGCCCCGGCAGCACCTCGATGGGCCGGTGCCGCTGGGCATCCGTGATCACAGTGGCGTACGAATGGCCGCGCTTGGTGGCGAAATCATCGACGCCGAGTACGCGCGGAGTGTCGTAGACCGGGTCGGGCATCGCCCGGATCCGGTTCAACAGCCCCATCCGCCCCGCCGTCAGGCCCATGGCGCTGGCCATCCGCGCCCCGGCCCGGCCGGCCAACGCGAGCGCGATCCGGTCCAGCAACGCGCCCAGCCGATCCGTGGCGCGGGCGTGCGGGCTGGTCAGCCCTGGTATCTGCTCGGCAAATGTGCGCTTGGGACAGGTGCCGTCAGCGCACACGAAGCGCCTCACTGAGAGCAGGATCCGTACCGCGTACCCGGCCAGCGGAAGATCCTGCAAGCGACGCTCGTAGCGGTCATGCACACGGCTCGACGTCCGGCCACAGGCCGAACACGAGCCTGCGTCGCCTCGGCCGATCAGCCGTACTACCATCCCGCACGCGCCGTGCACTGCCGTGGTGACCTGTACCTCGCAGCCCTTGAACAGCACGTCCTGCCAGGCGATTTCGTCGTGGTTCATGTCCTGGACATCGAAGCCGCCGGGACGGTTCAGCCCGCCCCACCGGGATATGACGGAGCGTCATATGTCGATCCGGGGGTGGGTAGTTGGTGTGCTGGGTGGGGTGTGAGCTGCGGGGTTGGGTGTTCGTTGAGAATGGGCTTTGGCGGGGGTTGGGTGGGGCTGACCTGGGGTTGTGTGGGTTGTAGTGGGAATTTCCGGGGTGTTGCGGGTAGCTTCTGCGTCTAATGGTCTGGGGTGTGTTTTGGCTGTTCAGGCGTGTTGTGCCTGGTCGTAGGCCTGGCCTGGTGTCGGTGTGTTGGAGGGACTGTTCGGGCGGGGTCGGGGGCTGGTAGCTCCTGGTTCGGTGGTTGGTGGGTTGGGGGTTTTGCCGGTCCAGTACAGGGCGGTGTCGATGTCGCGTGCGGTCCAGCCGTCGGCGGGTGCTGCGCCGTGCTTGAGGAGGTCGTCGAGGAGTTGCATGTAGCGGCCGTAGCGTCCCGGTGCGCGGGTGAGGGTGAGATCCAGGGTGTCCAGGGCGTGTTGGACGCGGCGGTCGTAGACGGCCATCCGTGTGGGTGCCGCTGCTGTCAGGGCGGCTGAGGCGAGGGCGTCGCCGGTACGGAAGCCGGGCAGTTCCCACATGATGCTGCGTCCTGTGCGGGCGGCCTCACTGCGCGGTACCGCGGTGTCGCGGACTGCGGTGACGGCCCGCTTGGTGACCTCGCGTACGTGTGCGTCGGGCAGGGACATGAGCGCCGATACCCACGGCGTCTGTGCGGAGAGCCGTTTCCAGACGACCAGGGCCGCGATGTCCGTCTTCCCGAGGCTGCCGGCGTCTTCGGTCCGTTGTGCGACGTCGTGGAACACCTCGTCGTAGTGCGGTGAGACTCCTGCCAGGTAGCCGGCACGGGCGGGGATCAGGACGTCCCACACCTGGCCCGGGACGGCAGCGAATTCATCGTCAGTCGGCGTTTCCCCAGTCTTCTTCACGTCCGCATCATGCCGGTGTGGACGGTCGGCGGGTCCGGGGACGCGTTGCTTCTTCGGCGAGGTGGTCGAGCTGGATGGCTTCCAGTGTTTTCTTGGTGATGCGTTCGGTGCCGTCGCAGATGGCGGTGATGGCGGCTTGGCGGATGAGGCGGGTGAGGCTGCCGATGCGGCCGGCGGTGCGCTGGTGGAGGTAGGCGTGGTGGCGGGGGAGGGTGCCTGGGCGGTGGTGTTGGAGGTCGAGGGCGTTTTCGAGGTCGGTGATGACGTCGGTGAAGGGGTGCCGGTTGCCGTGGCGGGCGGGGAGGGGGCCGCAGGTGATGAGGGTGGCGCGGCCGGCGAGTTGGGCGCCGCGCACGCCGCTGAACAGGGGTGTGGCGGTGACGTCGATTCCGGCGTAGACGAAGGTGGCGCCGATGCGTTCGGTGAGGTCCTTCAACAGGTCGGCGGCTTGGGCGCCGGTGGTGGTGCGGGGGTTGAGGCGGTGGATCTCGTCGATGAGGACGAGTTGAATGCCGGCGGTGTTGTAGGTGTGGCAGACGGCTTCGGTGATCTGGGCCTGGGTCATGCGGGTGGTGGTGGGGATGCCGAGGTAGCGGGCGAATTCGGCGGTGAGGGTCTTCGCGGTGGCGCCGGGCGGGACGAGGACGTAGGCGACCGGTACGTGAGGGTGGTGGCCGGGCGGGGTGGGGGTGCGGTGGGTGTGGGCGAGGTGGCAGGTGCGTCCGACGTGGAGCAGGGCGGTGGTTTTGCCTGCTGCTGCGGGGCCGGTGACGATCAGTGAGGGCCGTGCGGTGGTGGTCTGGTGGCGGCCGAGGATCATCAGGGTGCGCACGCTGGTGGCGAGGGTGTCGATGGCGGGGGTGCGGACGGTGACGAACGCGGAGTGGTAGTCGAGGCGTTCCTCCGGGCTGCGGGGCTCTTCGCCGGGCTGTGGCGGGGCGGGTGGCGCCGTGGTGGCGAAGTGGTGCCAGCCCTGCCAGGTGGTCACCGGCCAAGACGCGGTCATTGTGTCCGCTGTGGACTGCCCCGCTCGGCCGGCGTCGGGTGTGGTGTTGCTGCCGGGATCGGCGGCTGTGGCGGGCGGGCGGGTGTTCACCATTTCAGGGCCTCCGCACGGGCGTCGTAGAGACCGAGTCCGGTGTAGGGGACGGCGGGCGAGCCGTCGTCGGCGTCGTCTTCTTCCGCGTCCAGGTCCAGGTCCTGTTCCTCGTCGAGGTCGTCGAGGCTGTCGGTGTCCGTCCCGGGCCCGGCCGGGCCGGCACCGGACTCTGTTTCGCTCGGGTGGCTGCTTCCGGAGCGCGGTGGGGGCAGGGGTGTTCGGGCAGGCTGGGTGCGGGCCAGGAGGCGTTGTTCGCCTGCGGTGGCGTTACCGGCGTGGGTGCGGCGCATGAGCTGGTCGAGGGCGTCGGCGAGATCGGCCTCAAGGCTGTCGGGGTCGGTGTGGCGGGTGACGGTGGTGCGGATGTGCTGCCAGGTCTGTTCGTTGAACGGGCGGTGGACGTGGGCGCGGTGGATCCAGGGGATCTCGGCGAACGTGCCGTCGGGCAGGCGCAGCCAGATCTGGCGGGCGTCGTGGGGATTGGTGTGGACTTCCCATTTACCGCCGCGGGCGGTGATGGGGGAGGGCTGCCCGCGGTAGGGGGCCAGGAGGTCGCAGTCGTAGGTGCGGTGGTGCAGGCGGATGCCGCGTTCGGTGATGGCCTGCCAGCGCACCGGCAGCAGTTCGAGGTAGTCGTCCCTGGTGAGGGGGACGGGGACGTACCCGGCGACCGAGATGAGGGCGGCCCACATCTGGTTCGGTGTCAGTGCGGCCTTGGGCAGCACGGGATGGCGCAGCCCTTGGTGCGGGCGGTGGTGGTAGTGCACGAGCCATTCGTCGAGGAGGTCCTGCAACTGCGCGAGGGTGAAGCACGCCTCGCGTTCGGCGTCGCGCCCGCGGCGGGTGACGTCGGAGCCGGTGTAGCCGGGCAGGTGCTGGCAGAACAGGGTGTTGATCGAGCCGAAGGTCCGCTCGACGATGCCCTTGGCGGTGGGCGCATAGGGCGGGGCGGGCTGCACGCTGACGCCGAGGGTCTCGCAGGCGGCGGTGAACGCCCTGGAAAGGAACACTTTGCCCCGGTCCACGACGATCGTCTCGGGGATCACGACCGGGCGGGCGGCCGCGCCCTGAAGTCGCTCGTCCAGCGTCAGCAACCGGGCCAGGGGGAGCAGTTGGGTGTGGGTGAAGCGCAGGGCGTCGGGCCAGGGGGGCTTCGCCGGGTGAGGGACGGCCATCTCCGCCAGCAGCAGTGCCGCGTCCACGGCCTGAGTGCCGCCCGGACAGAGCACGGCCGCCAGGATCGCTCGCGTTGCGACGTCTACCGCAATGGTCATCTCAGGCCGGCCCAGGGTGCCGTCGTCGAACAGGGCCAGGACATCGAGCCGGGTGGTATCGATCTGCACCTGCTCTCCGGGCCGCAGGGCGACGGTGGGCGTGTGCCCCCGTCCGTCCTCGGTGAGGGGCGGGGTGCGCACCGGCTGTGCGGGATGGTCGGCGGGGCCGGCGAGCTGATGGACGAGCCGGTAGAACGTGGCCTGCGCCGGCATCGCCACCGCGCCGCCGTGCCGGTCCTCAAGGATGTGCGCGACCAGCGGCATCAGCCCTTTGATGGTGCCTTTGGAACGGCCGCGCTGGCGGCGCAGCGCCTCCTTGACCGCGGCGACGACCCGCTCGTCGGCCCGCCCGGTGGGGCTCGGGCCGCGGGTGGTGCGGTGGTCGATGAGCCCCCACAGGCCCTGTTTGCGGTAGGCCAGGCGCATGCGCTGCACCGTCGTACGGGACACCCGGCCGAAGCCGAGCGCGGTCAGCTCTGCTGCTTTGGCCTGTTCCCGTTCGGCCAGCGTGTGCTGCCCGGGGTCGTACTCCTCCCGCACCGGCCCGCCGCTGCCCAGCCCGCCGGGCAACCCGCACTCGACTTCCCGGATGTGGCGCTGCCAGGCCAGCGCCTTCTCCCGCGCCGCGGCCGGGGCGGTCTCGAACAGCCCCCACCGCGGCGCCGCCTGAGGCTGCTGCGCCTCCGTTCCCAGCAGGGCGAAGCCTGGATCGGCGAAGAGATGCCCGGCGAGCACCGCCTCGTCACTGCCGTCCTCGCCGGCCAGGTGGACGCGCTGCCCGGCCAGGGCGACGACCTGCCACCGCGATCCGCGGAAGCGGACGTGTGCCCCGACCGCCACCACAGGCCGGCCGCTCTGCCGGCCGCTGTTCACACCGCCTCCCCGCGCCCAGCCCCGCCGCGCCCCGCGCCTGACGCCGGGTACTCGGCCGCGGGGACGCAGCCCTGGCTCTCCTCGCCACGCCCAGCGCCGGCGCCATCGTGCAGGTTTTTGGCGGGCACTGCGCCACTGCCCCGACGGAGGGAGCCCGGACTGACGATGACCCGTTCGTGCAGCGGCGTCTCCAATGTTGTCGTGAGTGTGTGGTGCCACAGGGCGTGGAAGACGGCCGGGAGGACCTCGATCGGGTCGCCGGCCGCTTCGGCGCCCTCGATCAGCGGCCGCGGCCGCGCGAATGCCTCAAGGACATCCGTCATCAGGCTGGGCCTGCCCTGGTTGCGGGGGTGGCGGTAGCCGGCCAGCCACTTCAGGTTCGCCGCCACCACCTCATCCAGCGGCGCCAGGCGCCGGTAGCTCCAGCCGATGTCCGCGCACGCCGCAGCCACCGCCTGCGCGGCCTTCAGGGCGCGTTCACCGCCGGTGTCGGGGCGGCCGGGGCAGTCGGCCAGCAGGGCGGTGCCGTCGACGTAGCGGGCGAACAACTGCGGCACCCAGGAACGCACCTGACCGCGGTGGTTGCGCCACAGCAGCCGTACTGGCCGTCCGGCCATGCCGGTGACCTGCGGGTCGCGGTCCAGGGCCATCAGCTGCGTACGCATGGCGTTCGATCCGGCGGCCACGTGCCGCCCGGTGGTGGCCGACCACCACAGCCCCGGCCCCCACCGCCGTCCCGGCACTACCGGGAACGCTGACACCGGATCGAGGTCTTCGAACGCGACCGCGAGGGCGGCGTCCGCCCACCGCTGCTGCACCGCCTGCCCGACGGGGTCGAGGAAGACCGCCTCGAACCCGGCCCCGATGTTCACATCCACCTGTCCCGGCCTGCTGCCAGGCCCGGCCGCCGCACCCTTGCCGCTCACCCGCCCAGCCAAACCGGCCCGGCTGCCGGCCGGGGGCTGTTTCCGCGTTTCGATCACGTGGCGCCGCGCGATGCGGTAATACCGGGCCACCACGCCAGCGCCTCAAAAGACCTGTCCCGGGCCGCCCAACCCCCGGCGAACCGGCGCCTATCCGTCGCCCGCGTCCTGGTAGGCCTTGAGCGCGTCCGCCAACGGGCCGGAGGGCAGCTTCGCCCACTGGGCCACATCCTGCGGCGGCACCCCGGCGTTCACGGCCGCCACGACAGTGTGCTGCAGGGCCTTCTCGAGCAGGGCGGCACTGTAGCTGAGGATGCGCAGCAGATGCTGGGCCACGTCCGCACTCGAACCGGTCTGCGCCCCGCGCAGCTGGATGAGCTGCTCCTGAGCGCCGTCGACGAGGCTGGTGATCTGGGCGCGCTGCTCGGCGGGCACGGCCGAGCGCCACATCGTCCCCGAGCCGGGCGCCTTCTTCTCCTTGCCCAGCACGCGCAGCTGTCCGGCCATGGTGGAGGGCTGGTTTTCCTGGCGCAGCCACCAGGGGTCGTTGTCGTATCCGGGCGGTCCGCCGGCGCCGCGGCGGATGCGGATGACGCTGCCCATCCAGGAGGTCAGCGGGCCGCCGTAGTCGGTCGCGGCCAGCGGCCCCAGCCAGTCCCGGTCCACCCGCTCGCCGAGCCGGCGGCAGAACATCCCGTCGGCGGGCAGCGCCCGTGGCCGCCCGGCGCCGCTGTCGAGCCATGCCAGCTGTGCCATGGCCGGGTCCAGCAGCGCGTCGGCGACGGCCACCACCTCGGGGAAGACGACCGCGTCCCGCCCCACGATCCGCCACCGCTCCAAGTCCGTCCCGGCGTTGCCGCCCGCGACCTGGTGCAGGCGCCGCGGCCAGATCGTCTCCCGCTCCCAGCTGAAGGCCTGCTCCCACCAGCGGGCCACCACCGCGTGCGCCAGCGCGAAAACCCGCCCCGGCTCTGCTCCTGCCCGCACCGCCCGCCGCGCCACCCCGGCCCACCGCCGCTGCGCAGCGGTCACTTCCGGCAGGTGCCGCACGTCCAGATGCTCAAGGGGCTGGTCGGCGTCCGCGTCCAGGAGCCACCTCCCGTGCCGGACACACACCCGCTCCCACCGGGGCGCGTATCGCACCGCCCGCACGACCGTCCCCGTACGCCGGGCCGCGCACAGGCGGCAGCCGAACGCCACCGGCCCCGCGACCGCGCCGCCGATCCGCCACGCCGCCGCCGGCACTCCGTCCTCCCTGTCGGGCAGCTTGGCACCCTCCTGTCCCCAGGACGGCAACGCCCGCGCCAACACGTCCTCCTCGACACCGCACACGGCTGTCAGTACCTGCCGTCCGGCCGCGTTCAGCAGCACCTCGGCGTCGGCCCGAGCGCCCCCGCCGTCGTGCCCAGGCTGGTAGTTGCGCCAGTGCCAGCAGGACCGCAACACCTTCGCTTCCAGCCCGTAGCGGCTCGCGATGCGGCAGATCAGCGACGAGGTCGTCTCTCCCTGCAGGGGAGCGATCCGCAGGAGGCCGGGGTAATGGGTCACTCCAGCACGGTCTCGTGTTCGCCGTCCCGGCGGGGGTTTTCGCAATGGATGCTCAGCAGATCGAGACCACCTCACCCCTGCCGACCGGAGCCGTCGCGATCAAAGCGCCCCTCAGCGGCCGCCCCGGTGCCGGCTCGTCTCGGAGCGCCAGACGCCCGCCCAGCCCGCGCGCCCCCCGGGGGGCCTGGAGTCGACGCGGATCCTTCCCATCTGCATCAATCTTCCAGCCCAGTCAACCCTGTGACCTGGGGAAACAGTGTGAGGGGCGGGTCGGCAGGGGGAGTTGGGAAAAATTCTTGCCGTCCGGCATCCGGATCTGGCCCTCCTGTGGCGTGTAAGAGATGAGGGCCCTGTGCCCTCGTCAACGAGTTCGTCACTACTGGAAGGCCTGGTCGATGACTTGGTCGTACTGGGTGGGAGCGGGCGGGGTGTCACTTCCCGTGCTGGTCCTGCTGTTCTTCGCGATGCGCCGCGCCAAGGGTGTCGTGGAGATGCTTGTGAAGGCGCACATCGAGACCCGGGCGGAGCGCGAGCAGCGCGCCACCATGGTTGCGATGGCGCAGTCCCTGCCCGACGGCGGCGCCGCGGCCCGCTTCGAGCAGGGACGGCCGGCGTGGCTGTTCCGCAAGGACGCAGCCGAGCCGGCAGGCCACCGGGCGATCGCCACGCGGGAGGCTGCGTGAGCGAGGCCGTCCCGGGAGCGGACTTCGAGTCCTTCGTCCTCGAGACCATCGAGGCGTTCTCCCGACTGGCCCAGGTCCAGGCAGGCGACTTGCACAGCGCCCAGGACGCTGTGCAGGACGTCTACCTGAACATGTACCGGCGGTGGGATTTCCTCACCGCCGGGCAGGGTTCCCTGACCGCCTACGGCCGCACCGCGGTGAAGCGGGCGGTCATCGACCAGTTCCGCCGAAACAAGCGGATGGTCATGGTTCCCGTCCATGAACTGCCCGAAAAGGAATCAGGCATCGGAGTCCCCGAAGCCGCCTACGAAATGATTAAGGAAGGCATCGACGAACTCATCGAAAGCCTCCCTGAACGGCAGCGCGAGGTCATCACCCTGTGCATTCTGCAGGACCTCAGCCCTGACGTGGTTGCACAGCGCCTCCAGATTAAGGAGGAGTCGGTGAAGCGCTACATCAAAGCCGCCGCCAACAACCTGAAGAAGTCCATCAACGATCACAGCGAGGAGGTAACCGTATGACGCACCTGTCCGCTTGGACGCACCACCCCGAGGAGCGGGGAGCCATCCGGCTCCTCGCCCTGTGGCTGCTGCTCGAAGGCTCTGAGCAGGCAGTTTCTAAGGGTTCTCGGATCGGCGAGAACCCTGTTCAGGCGGAGGGGGCCAGCCTTCGGGCTGGCCCCCGGCCCCCGCCCCCTGCCCGGAAACCCCCGGAAGCGGAAATCATCGACTCGGTGTGCGCCGTGAACTGCACTCTCTCCTGAAAAAGGAAATCGATGACTCCGCAACACCACAGGAAACACGTCGCGTAGCAGAGATCCTAGAGTTCCTGGACAGGGATGATGAAGCGCGAAGCTGGTGGAAAAAAGCAGCTCTCAAGGGTGATCAGGATGCATTGGACTATCTCCATGTCCTCGATGCCGAGAACGAAGAAAAGCTATCGGCATGCTGCGGGCGAGAGAGAGAACAAGCTGATGAAGCATTCCGTTCATTCGTGAGTGCATTCGCATGCTCACCTCTTCTCATTGCGGACAGGCTTGATTCCGCCTTGGGAGAAGCTGGCGTCCGAATGCCTGAGGGATCACAGAACCTGGTCCGCGAGATCGAGGACTTCCTGACCCACTTGGACCACACGACCGGCGGACCGCGGTGCTGACACGACAGCGCGTCACGCGTCCACACACAGGAGCGCATTTGTAGATCAGCTTCCATGAGGCCTTCACGCTAAGGCCAGACGACTCGTTGAGGTGGCGGCCCTCCCCGCGAACGCGGGGGTGGGCCGCCACTGCGTTGAGCCCAGCCGTCCGCAAAGAGTTTTGCGCGCCTGCCCCTTGGTTGATCGCAGGCCAATGCTTGGTGCCGGGGGGCCCGGAGGACATGGGGCGAGGACGCGCTTTCGTGGAGCGGCATCGACGTCGGGTTGCCCTTCGACTGTGGCTCCTGCGTCGCGATGAACTCGACGACTCCACCTTGCAAGAGCTTCGGGCGGCCCTCGGTCTCGCTATCTCCCTTCGCAGATCCTGGCGGATACCTGAAGACGCCGTACTTGAGTACCTGAGTGCGACACCCGCACAGACGCACAACAACCCGCACCGAGCATGAGCACACTGACCTCCGCCCCACAGACGCGAGTGACTCGCGTGAGGGGCGGCTAGCCAACAGTTTCTGCCGGGCTCTGTGAGTCGACTTACGGAGCCCGCCAGGGGGTGGTGCAGATGGTGGGGGTCGCTAGTCGGCTTTGAGGTCGCCGGTGGGGGTGATCTCGATGGTGCGTTTGAGCTTGTTGCCGTGTGTCCAGTCCAGGGCGCGGTCGTACTGGAGGCGTCCGACGACAATGCCGCGGGCGATATCGGCTTGACGGGCGAAGGGCTCGATTTTGGTGAACGGTGTGGGCCGCTGGGCGAGGCGCCGGTAGGCGGCGGCGTGTTCCGGTGGGCTGGGTTCCGAGGGTCGACTGAACAAGGCTAGAGGTCACCGCCCAACTTCAGCTGCGGAAAGCCCCCGCTGAGTCACTGTGTGCGCGTGGGGCCGGGGGTGCGGATGGTGGGGAGGTCGGGGCGTTCGTTGTCCGCGGCCAGGGCATCGGTGGGCAGCCGCCGGTAGGCGTGGAGGAGATCGGCTACGGCGTCGGGGCTCGCTTCGGCGGTGGCGACGAGTGCGGCCAGGATCTGGGAGCGGGAAGCCTGTTCGCCGGCGGCGACTGCGGCCCGCACGAGTATGTCCAGGCGCTGGTCGACGTCGTTGGGCCAGGTGACGAGTGTGTTGCGGCGGGGCTGCTGCCACAGCAGGTCCACGGTTCCCCCTTGTCCGTGCCAACTAGCCTGTATCAAATATATATTGAGTGCATGGTGACGCTGCTGCAAGGACGCCGGAGGCCGGAGGGCTCGGGGGCTGCTGCTGCGGCCGGGATCCGCATTGCGGGGCGGATACTGCACCCGACTCCCGTTTTCGACACGTACTGGCGTTTTGCTGCGGCACGTCAGGCGGTGTACGAGGCGCGGCTGTCCGGTGGGCGGGGGCCGTGGACGAGTGATCCGATCCTGTCGCGGTACCGGTTCACCAACTGCTACCGGGCCGCGGACCGGGTCAGCCAGGTCCTGATCGGTGACGTCATCTACGACGGCGAGCCGGAGTGGGAGGAGGTCTTCTTCCGCACCCTGCTGTTCAAGGTCTTCAACAAGGAGTCCACGTGGCGGCTGCTGACCGGTGAGCTGGGCGAGGTGCGGTGGGACGGGTACGACCACCGGGTCTTTGACCGGGTGCTGTCGCGGGCATTCGCGGCGGGGGAGCGGCTGTACTCGGCCGCCTACATCGTGCCGCCGCCGCAGCTGGGGGAGCAGCGCAAGCACCGCAATCATCTGCGGCTGCTGGAGATGATGATGACGTCCGGCGCCCCGGAGAAGGTCCTGGCGGCGTCAACGCTGCGGGATGCCTACGAAGTCCTGCTGGGCTATCCGGCCATCGGTCCGTTCCTGGCGTACCAGTTCGTGATCGACCTCAACTACGCGGCACAGATGCCGTTTTCGGAGATGGACTTCGTCGTGGCCGGGCCCGGCGCGAGGGACGGGATCCGCAAGTGCTTCGGTGTGGCCGCCGACGGCATCGAGGCCGATGTCATCCGGTACATGGCCGACACCCAGGACGAGCACTTCGCCCGCCTGGGCCTGGACTTTGCAGGGTTGCGTGGGCGTCCGCTGCAGTTGATCGACTGCCAGAACTTGTTCTGCGAGGTCGACAAGTACGCGCGCGTCGCCCACCCGGAGATCTCAGGGATCAGCGGCCGCAGCCGTATCAAGCAGACCTACCGCTCCTCGACGGCACCGGTGCCGGCCTGGTTCCCGCCCAAGTGGGGGATCAACGCGCCTTGCTGAGGTGGGTGTTATGCGGCCAGGGGCGGGGTGTCGCTCAGCAGCGGGCGTATGGCGGTGATCGGCCCGTCCAGGTGGGCGTGCCCGGCCACGACGGTCAGGGTTCCGACGGTCAGGTCGGCCTGGTCGGCGATGTAGGCGAGCAGCCTGCCCAGGCCTAGGTAGTTGCCGTAGGCCCGTTCGAACATGTAGTGGCTGCGGTACAGCGCGGCGGCGTGCACTCGGCCGTCACGGTCCAGCTGGAAGGAGACGTGGCTCAGGCAGGGGAAGCCGCGGTAGAGGTTGTCGCGGTCGGCGGCGTGCACGAGCAGCTCGGCCGGTACGTCGCCGTCGTCGGGGTGGGCGAGGTCCGTTTCATAGGCGGCGGTCATCGGCCCTTTGCCCGAGGCCTGCTTGCGCAGCCGGCTGATGATGTTGCCGACCTGGTCGATGTCGGTTTTTTTCGCGCCGGGGTAGGCGACTAGGCGGCCGAAGTAGGTGCCGTGCGCGTTGCCCGGGAACTTCTTCAGCCGCGGGTACATGGCGCGGTAGCGGGACACGAGGTCGGCGTGATCGGCGGCTCGGGCCGCGAGGCCGGCCGGGAAGAGGGTGCCGGCGACGGTGTCGATCGGCTCGTGCCGTTTGGCGGTGCGCAGCCGGTCCAGTTCCGTGCGGAAGCCGGTGTCGTCAGTGGTGGGGTCGGTGATGCGTACGACGGTGTGCAGGCCGGTGCGCGACGGGTTGTCCTTGCGGTCCAGGGCATTGCAGGCGGCGATCCAGGCGCGGGTGACGTCACGGCCGGTGACATCGAAGCTGATCATGAATCCTCCTGGCACGGTCGACGGGGTAAAAAGGAGTCCGGTGCGGCAGTGGTCAGTCCGGCCAGACGTCGTGCACACCGGCGCGGGGCGCGTCCCGCACCACCGTCAGCCGGACCGGCTCGTCCCAGTCGGCCGCCGACACCTCCAGCACGACCGGATCGCCCAGCTCGTCGGTCACCACGGCCGCCTGCTTTACATCCGTGCAGAGGGCCAGGCCCTTTGGCAGCGAGACGAACGCAGCTCCGGCGCTGCGGACGGTCAGCACGTCACCGACGTCGACGTGTATTTGCTGCCGATGGGATGACGTGGTGACGACATGGACCTGGGCTTCCGCAGACAGGGCCGCCCCGCCCGCCAGGGAACTGCGCAGTGCGGCCAGGGAGATCTTCGCCCACTGGCGAGCACGGTCGGCATCCAGCAGACGAAGGTTCTGCAGATGCCGCACGGTGCCCGCGTAGGAGGTGCCCAGCTCCCTTGCCAGCCGGTACACATGCTCCGGGCTGGTCGGCTGTCCCCGGCAGATTCGGTCGAGACCGGCCAGCACCGCCGGGCGCGGCATGAGGAACCATGCGGCGAACGCCTCCGCGGTCTTCTCCTCGTCCGGCCAGCTGCCGTTGCCCCACCGCAGCGCCGGGCTGAGGTCGTCGTCGGCCGCCGTACGGTGCCGCAACTGGTGGTGCCCGAGCTCGTGGGCCGCGGTGTGCCGCTGCGTGACGATGTTCAGATTGGCGTTGAGCAGCACGGCCGGCCCGTTGTCGGCGGGGGAGAGGTAGACGCCGAACAGGCGTGGCATCGGCTGCGCCATGCCGACTACTTCGGCTCTCTTCAATGCCTGGTGGACGGGTACGTAACGGGTGCGGTCGATGCCCAGATCACGGTGGGCCTGGGCAGCCGCGATCCCGGCGATGCGGTGCGCCACCGCCCAGTTCACTGCTGGCTGTCCTGTTCTGCGGAGTCTTCCTGCTCCTTCTCGGCCGCCCGCCGCAGCGAGAGGTACTCGGCGAACTCCATCACCGTCTTCTGGTCGCCGTCGGTCAACTGGGCCAGTGCGCGCGGCAGTCCAGCCAGGGCGTACTCGCCGGCGTCCGCATCCTCTTCCTCGGCAAGGAAGTAGGCGACCGGCTGCCGGTACAGGCGGGCGAGCTTCTTCAGCTCCAGGCTGTCCACACGCCGCTCGCCGCGCTCGATGTCGCTGATCGCCGAACGGGGGATGCCGGTGTTGTCGGAGACGAACTGTTGCGACATGTTGAGGTAGTCGCGGGTCTTCTTCAGCCGTTCGCCGAGCCGGGTGAGTTCGGGATCGCGGGCTCGGGCGTCGGAGGGTGGAGGGGTCACGATTGCTGCCTTTCGATGATGGCTTCCCGTACCGCGCGGGCGAACGCCTGCACGGACCGGGTGGCCTCGGCCGACTGGCGGTCGGCAGGAATGGCGATGGAGTAGCGCTCCTCAATGCGCGTGAGGATCTCCACGATCAGGAGCGAGTCGACCGGCAACTCCGCTCCGCCGTCCTCGAGTTCGGCCCTCACCTCGGGTGCGGGCTTCTCCTGCAGTTCGGCCAGGAACTCGATGACGACCGAGACGATGTCGTCGATGCCCGGTGTGACGGTGCTCAGCATTCCTCCCAATCGTCTGCATTTCCAACGTCGGTGTCCTACGATACGACAACGTCGAGTAATCCGACAGACATGTCCCAAGATCAGACAAGGAGTGAGGCGTGGACTTCCAGCGCTACCAGCAGGCCGCCGTCAAAACCCTCCAACCCCCCACCGAGGACACCGACCCCGTCCTCATCCCCCTACTCGGCCTCGCCGGCGAAGTCGGCTCCCTCACCACCGCCTACAAGAAACACCTGCGCGACGGGCCCGCCCATGAGCAGGGCAAGCATCAGTTACGCGAAGAACTCGGCGACGTTCTGTGGTACATAGCCGCCCTCGCCCACCGCTTCGACCTCGACCTCGACGACATCGCCACCGCCAGCCTGGAAAAGACCAAAGACCGCTGGCGCACCACCCCCGACACCGAACACACACGCTTCGACGACCACTTCCCCGACCACGAACGCCTCCCGCGCCAGACCACCCTCACCTTCACCCCCACCACCCGAGACGACGGCAGTACCGTCATCGTCCTCACCCGCGAAGACGGCACCCCCGCTGGCGATCCCCTCACCAGCGCCTCCCACATCGAAGACGACTACCGCTTCCACGACGCCTTCCACCTCGCCCACGCCGCCGTCCTCGGCTGGTCCCCCGTCACCCGCTTCCTCCTCGGCCGCAAACGAAAAAGCAGCCCCCACACCGACGAAGCCGAAGACGGCGGCCGCGCCATTGCCATCGAAGAAGGCATTTCCGCCCTCGTCTTCTCCTACGCCGCCCGCCACCGCTACTTCGACGACATCAAGCACATCGACAACGAACTACTCACCACCATCGGCCACATGACCGCCCACCTCGAAGTCAGCATCTGCCGCGCCGCCGACTGGGAGCACGCCATCCTCACCGGCTACACCGCATGGCGCCAGCTGCGCGAGCAGAACGGCGGCATCATCCACCTGGACCTCGACCAGCGCCTTCTCACCGTCGATCCGCTATAACCCAGGCCCGGCTCAGCCCGCCCGCACCACTGGCCCGCCGCGGCTGTTAGACGCGCCGTAGTACCGCCACCCCGTCGCGTCGTCGCCGGGGATCGGCTCGTACGCCGAGTTGTGCGGGAGGAGCCAGACATGGCCGTCCTCACGCTTGAAGCGCTTGACGGTGGCCTCGCCGTCGAGCGTGGCGGCGACGATGTCGCCGTTCTCCGCGACGGGCTGGCGGCGGACGGTGACCCAGTCTCCGTCGCAGATCGCGGCCTCGATCATCGAGTCACCGACGACCTTCAGCACAAACAGCTCACCGTCGCCGACGAGTTGGCGGGGGAGGGGGAACACGTCCTCGACCGATTCCTTGGCGAGGATCGGGCCACCGGCGGCGATCCGGCTGACGAGCGGGACGTATGACGCGGCCGGCGGGCTGCACGGAGGCGCCCTGGGCCTCTGTCGTGACGCTCATCCAGTCGGTCGGCTACGGAGCTTCCTTGCGGAAGAGAGACAGCAGGGTCCGGGCCGACAGGGCGCCCGGGTCGAAGAACTGCGTGGCCAGAGCGGGCGGCACCGCCGTTCCCTGCATGCGGACCTCGTGGCAGGTGAAGCAGAACGCCGCCTCGAACAACGCCAGATCGAGAGAGTCATCGTATGCCCGGACGCTCCAGCCCGGCGAGAAGCCGCAGCGGTGCTGTTCACTGCCGGGCAGGCTCTCGATCAAGGCCAGGGCGGCGTCGGCCTCGCTCCCGGCCCAGTGAGCAACCGCGGTGCCGGGGTACGGGACGTCCCGCCTGGTGGGGAGGGCGGAGATCCGTACGACCTCGATCAGCACGGTGGCGGTAACGGCTTCGGCGGGCAGCTGCATGAGCGCAGTCTGCCGGTCAGGTTCGGAGGCGGGTAAGGGCACAGACGCCTTCGGCAGGCGCAGGCCGGTCTCAGTTCGATCGACCCGATGCCATCCACTGCGGAAGCCGCACCGAGGCAGCCTCGGACGCGAAGATGAAAGATCAGTAGTCGAGGTCGAGGTAGTCGATGTCGTTGAGGGTGACGTCGGAGAGTCCCAGAGCGCGGCTGCCGCCGTCCTGGAAGTAGATCTCCTTGAGTCCTTCGGCGATGATCTGGCGCATCTGCTGGTCGCCGGCGCCGGTGTTGCGGGCGTCGAAGAGGCGCTGTGCGTACGCCGGGGGCAGGTGCACGGTCAGGCGGCGGAAGCGTCCGTCGTCGGTCGTGCCGACCGGTGCGGTGTACCCGAACCGGGCCCTCGTCTCTACGGTGATCCCGCCGGTGGTGGCGGCCTGTTTCTGTCGGCGTTTGCGGACCTGGGGCTGCCAGCGGGCCCGTACCGCGTCGTCGATCTTCGCGGCTACGTCGGGGCGGGCGTGCTTGCGGGCGCCGCGCCGGTAGCGGTTGACGGAGTCGGCGGTGACCCCGATCTCGCGTGCGACGGCCTTCGCGCTGCCCAACTGCCGGATCAGGTAGCCGATCTGCCCTTTGAGGGTCTTGGGCGGCTGGCGGGTGAAGCTCTCCCGGTTGGCCCGCTCGATGGCGTCCTCGATCTCTCCCACAGCGCCTACTCGCCTTCGTCCAGGACGGCGTCGCCGCCCTTGATGTGGCGGGCGGGGTTGTGGCCCTGTTCCATGAGGTCGACCGCCCACAGCATCGACTGGACGCCCTCGAGCTTCGCCAGGCCCGGCGTCGGCCCGAGGCGGAACCCGCCGGGCTGGGGCTTGCCGCTGGCGGCGTAGGGGAGGAAGTCGAGCGGGCTGTCGCCCGGGGAGGGGTAGACGACGCAGTCGGAGAGCACGGCGAGCGGATACAGGCCCGTCATGGTGGCCATGTTGCGCAGTTTGCGGTGCATGTTGATGCGGGCCTTGCTGATGACGGCGGCGCGGATGTCGGGGCGCCAGGTGGGGCGCTGGAGGGCCGGCCACCGCTCGCCCTCCTTGTACTTCTTGCCCTGGGGGCGCTCGCGGAGCTTGCCGATGCCGCCCTTGACGGTCGCCTTGATGGCCGCGAGGACGGCGGCCATCGCCGGGGCGGCGTCCTTGTGCCGTTCCATCGCCGCCAGGAACTTCGCGTCGCTCAGGTCTCGGGTGACGCCGAGGTCGGCGAGGGTGTCGACGTAGGCGGTCTTGAGCCGGTCGTGCCACGGGTCGAGGTAGGCGCCGGTCTCGCGGCGCAGGTACCCCTCGAGGGGCTGGACGTTGTAGCCGAGTTCCTGGGCGTAGGCGACGGTGTGCGTCTGGTACCAGGCCGGTCCCGTCGGCCGGGTGCCGTCCGGTGTGAACGGCGAGGGCAGGCGCGGGTCCACCTCGACGTGGGACAGATCCACCAGCCAGCTCCCGGGGATCTTCGGGTTGAAGGCCGGGGCGCGGAAGTGGTCTGGCTCCGACAGCCCGACGACCAGGCGGGCCGCGGCCGCGAGGAACGCCGTGTTCAGATCCAGGCCGACGGCGAAGGGCAGCACACACTCGTCATCGGTGAGCAGGTCCACCGGCCGCACCCACTGGTACGCCTCCTCGTTCAGGAACCCGCCGCTCCAGCCGCTGTTGACGACGACGGGGTGTTCGGCGGTGGCCTCCGGCGGGGCCGGGTCCATCGGCTCTGTGCCCAGCGAGCCGGGGTTGTGGCCGGGCACCCAGTTCCCCGTCTGCGGGTCCTGCACCGCGCGGGTGGGCGGGCGCAGCGCCGTCATCAGCTCCAGCCCGGACACGGCCGTCGAGCCGCGCGGGGTGATGACCCGCTGGGCATAGATGCCCAGGACGCGGGCGACGTCGGCCGGCTCCATCTCGCTCACGCCGGGCCAGGACCGCTCATCGAGCGCGTCCCACGACAGGACCGCCAGCTGCACGCACTGCCGCTCACGCCCCTGGACCTTGCGGTAGATCCTTGCCCACGGCCCGAACCCGCGCTGCGTGAGCCGCCACTTCGCCTTCACCACCTGCTTGACCACCGGGTGATCCTCGGGCAAGCGCAGGGAGCGGCGCTGCTCGTGGCCCTCCAGGCGCTCGGGCAGTCCGAGCTTCACGGCGGCCGCGGCGGTGAGCACGATCAGCGGGTCGCTGTCCTTGCCGTTGCGGTGCAGACGCGGCGCACCGAGCCCGGACTCGCGCAGCGTCCACTCCACCAGCTCCACCACGCTTGTCGCCGGGCAGTCGAGCACGATCCCGTCGACGCCGTACGCGGACCCGTCACCGTCCAGCACCGCGAGCGGACCATGCGGGAACCGCGGATCAGCTGCGGGCTGAGCCGCTTTCTTCGAGGCCGGACGGCGCGATGCCGCGGCCGACGGGGTGGCGGGACGGGCCGGCCCGGTGGCTGGAACGGTGGGAGCCTGCGGGGCGTCTGCCGTCTTCACCTCGGACGCGGCCGTTTCACTAGACGCCGCTGGCACCGGCGCGGCTGCCGAGACGGCACCGGGGGCCGGATACTTCGCCGCCCACCCGTTCAGCAGCCGCTGGTAGGCATCCAGCCGCGGTGACTTCGGCTCCGAGCGGCCGTTCTCCCAGTTCTTCACCGACTGGGTCGTCGTCTTCAACGCGGTGGCGAGGCGGGCCTGGGTGATGCCGGCAGCTTCACGCAGCCGGGCCCGCTCCGCCGGAGGCGGGAGGTGCGGCTCCTCGTTCAACAGAGCGTCGACAGACGCGAACAGCTCTTCCTCAGATGCCATTACCTGCACCTTCACGTCAGGACCAGATACTGCTTAACCAAAAACTTAGCCCACTCCTTAATCTAGCCCACCTCTTAACCCTCCCGTGCCCATTCCAATCCCAGCGCGGCGAGCGCGGCGAGTTTCTCAACGGTGAGCTTCGCGCGGCGTCCCTTCAGATTCATGATCCAGACTCCGAGCTTGACGGAATGCTCCTGGCCGTCGACCTCGACCGCCTCTACATGGGTTCTGGGGACGGTCACCGAGCCCGTACGAGCCTTGTACTGCGCCAGGGCCGCAACGCCGCGCTCGAAGGCGCTCATGGGCGTAGCGGGCGGCTTCGCGGGCGTCTCTGGCTTGGGGGCGATCGGCGTGATGCCGAGCTGCTCCAGGCGCTCGCGCTGCCCGTCCTGAAGGGCCTGCCAGACCTCCGGCTTGCGCTGCCGGGCCAGCCACTTCCCGATGTCCATGCCGTGGACCGTGAACCCGGGCAGCACCTCGGTCTCACCGGCCTGTCCGTCTTCGTCGGCCACCAGCTCGCGCAGCGCGGCGTAGTGCCGCTGCCACTCCGCCGGCCACACCGGGTTCCAGTCCTCGTCCACGGCCTCCAGCGCGGTCTTCCATTCGGGGTGTCCGTCCAGCGCACCGGGCCGTCGCAAATTCGCGAGCCACATCCCCAACGGCCTGTCCAGCATCGCTGCGGACCTGGGAGCGCAGAGTGTCCAGTGCTGGTCGTAGTAGGCCTTAGCGGCTTCCAGGTTCTCCTGGAAGCGTTCATCTGCCAGGGACCAGACCATGCCGAGTTGTTCGAGTCGCCGTGCGCGTTGGCCGCTCATCTGCCCGGCTGTATAGGCGCGTCGTTGCTCCGCGATCCATTGTCCAAGTGGTGTCGCGCCCTCGCGGTGTCCGTAGGGGACTCGGGCGTTCCCGACCCGTTCGACGTATGTCTTCAGCTTCGCCCAGGCGCGGGCCCAGTCCTGGCGTTCGGTGTCGATCACGTTGAAGCTGACCCAGTCCGCGACCATCACCGGGTCGCGTGGGGCGGCGAAACGGAGCAGCAGGCGGGATTCATCCTCGCCTTCCGCGGGCGCGACACCGATGTTCACGGACGGTTGGGCGACGTCCTTCTGAGGCTCCTGCGGAATCGCCAGCAACTCGACGGCCTCTTCATCATGAGCCCGCAGCCCTTCCAGGACTTTCACCAGGGGCCGGTAGGAGCCTGAGGTGAACATGTCCTCGGGCTGCTCTCCGGGCTGGAGAAACACCGGCACGATCAAAGAGGCGAGCTTGCCTTCTCCGGGCTTCTGGCGGAGTGCCCGGCCGATGGCCTGGACGATGTCGTGCGGCGCCCCCTTGGGGTCCAACAGGGCAACGGAGTCCACCGCGCGAATGTCGACGCCCTCGCCCAGGACCCGGCAGTTGGAGAGCACGGCCCGCTGCGCCGTGGACCCGAACGAGCCCAGGACTTCTTGCCGACGTTCGGGGACGTGCTCGCCACACAGCCAGTCCGCCCAGACCCGAGCCGGGTACATCTCCGGCTGGTCGGCGTGCAGCTTCGCGGCCACCCGCTCCAGGCCCTCCGCGTACGCCTGTGCCTCTATCGTCCGGTGGTGGAAGGTGATGCAGGTCTGGAGCCCGTGCTGCGCCATCGTGTGCAGGAGCGCGGCCTGGAGGGCTCCGAGGCGCTGCCCGCGGACCTCTTCCGTGTGCCGTTCCTCGCCCATCAGCCGCTCGGGCGTGACGACGGGGTCCTGGAGCTCCAGGACGATGATCTGATACCGCGCCAGTAGCCCGCGCGACACGGCCGACGCGAGCGAGAGCTTGTACAGGACGGGCCCGAAGACCTTCTCGTCATCCATGGACGCCGCCATCTTCCGCGGCAGCGGATCCCGCACCCCCTCAGCAACCTCCCGGTTGAGCCGCTCTTCCCAGATCCGCGGTGTGGCCGTCAGGTACAGCCGCCGATACGCCGGAATGACGGTCTGGTCGTGGATGTCCGCCCACGCCTTCCCCATCGAGCCACTTGTCCTGTGGGCCTCATCAACCACCGCGAGGTCTACTGGATCAAGCTTCTGACCGTAGACACCCTCGAACGCCTCCGCCAGGACGCCCAGGCTGGCGTACGTCGCGTAGATGGTCACCGGCCCCTGCCCGTGCCACAGCGCCAACTGGATCGGGTTCGTCGTGGAGCGCACCTTCAACGACCACAGCTCCGGATCGTCCTGAAGCGAACACACCGCAACCGCCGGCCCCTTGTGGCCGGCCTCGTGCCACGCCCTCACCGTCTGCGCCAGCAGATCCAACGTCGGCACCAGCACGAGCACACGCCCCCTGGGCACAAGCCGCCTCGCCGACGCCGCCGCCATAATCGTCTTCCCCGTCCCACACGCGGCGTGCACCTGCCCACGAAGACCATTCCAGGGAATACCACCCGGCGGAACATCAAGACCCCGCACAATGGCAGCAACGGCCTCGATCTGGTGATCACGCAGCTTCACGGCCATGCCCCGTGCTCTCCTTTTCGCGGAATGCAGCGCGTAATAGAAATGGAATCCAAGGCGCAAGGTGCGCGGCGGTAGGGTGTAGCATCTTATCCCAGACTCTACACAGCCAGGACTCGTGATGCATCACCCGCACACCAACTTCTGCGCCCGAGGATGACACCTGACTCAATCCCATCCACGAATGGCCGATTGCCCTGTATGCTGACAGGACGTTGGTGAACACGTTGGGACAGTCAGACGATGGGGGAGGGGTTCAGGGTGGAGCGCAGCGGAACCCGTCACTACAACGAGGCCGGCACCACCCCGTCAGTCCGTCAGTCCGACGGTCCGTCACATCCGTTACAGGGATAGTAGCTGGGAATCCCAAGCCCTACACAGACCCGCACGTGATGCACCCGCCCTTGCTGCCAGCCCCAGGAATCCCGCTTGCGGGAGTCCCTCAATTCGCGTTTACGCGAATTGACACGCATTCAGAATTCCGCTTGCGGAATTCGATTCCCGCGCTTGCGCGGGAATCTGGCGGAGCGTCAGCGGAGCCACTCT